>CP192607.1:7500-2375000 GCA_050632425.1 Pseudanabaena sp. BL-A-41
TGCTAAACTTTCTTTCAGAGACATTTTGAAAATCGGCATATAAACCTCTCTGAGCAATTGGGTAGGGCTTTAAAAGTAATACTTAGGTGAGATGACGATAGGCGCTAAAGGGAATGCCAGTTCGTTTTTTGATATCCATGATTGACTTGAATTCGCCACGACGTTGACGTTCTTCAGCGATCGCTTTTGCTGCATTTGGTTCTATGCCTAAGCCAATCAGATCATCGGCGGACATGGAGTTGATTCGCTTCCATGAGTAGCCTGACTCTTGGCGATAGTCATAGCTAAATATAACCATTGGCTCAATTTTTTTGAGCGTAGCGTTAGGGATTTCTATAATGTCATGAAGTTCCTCAATGCTGGTGAAAATATGCCCCTCATTGCGTAGGGATTCAATATCATTGGCGTAGACAATTGGTAATCCTAAAGTATTGACCAATTCGTTCTTAGAGCAGGTATTGATGTCAACTTTAGGACGATTTGCCGCGATCACCGCAAAGAGTTTCGGATCTTCAGGTAATGCTAAATCCTTGGGGTAGATTTTAGCTAGATAATCTCGCTTTAGGGCAAAGGCTGTGGCAACTTGGGCAACCCAGAGAATTGTTGTCAAGTTAGAGAGAATTGGTATTGAGGAGATCACAATTGCTCCAGCGACAAAACCAGCACCAACACCAATCCAAATATTTGAGCCAGACTTTACGCCAGCATAGGCGATCGCACCACCACCTAAGACTGGCACACAAGACCACCAAACCCATTGTGGCGTTTGATCAAACCATGCAGGTTGAGACATAATTTTCTCTCAAGATTCTTGCTAAATATTATTCTTGCAACATTCTTATTAAATATTTTTGAGTAGCTTTTTCCGCTTTTCCTCATACTCTTCGGCTGTGATTACGCCATCGTCGTAGAGTCTTTTCAAATCGCTTAATGCTGCGGTAGAGTCTCGAACTGATGCTGTAGCTTGAGGTGCACCAGCATTAAATTTACGGTCAAATTCAGCGTCAGACATCACTAGTAACATGACGAACTCAATAAAAGCTACAAATGTTGGAATGAACGTCCAGCAAAATAAAAGGTAAATGATTCCCAATCCACTTTGACCAAGATAAAACTTATGTGCCCCAATACCTCCAAAAAAGAAACACCAAATAATTGCACCAGTTCGAGTTTTCATAACCATTTACCTTGTTTATTGTTTTAATTGTGACGATGCTCAATAAAATTACAGTTTGCTAGGCTACATGATGGCAAATCATTATGCAGAATGCTTTTCTTTAGGAATCCTTGTGAATTTCTTGCTCAATAAA
Organism: Pseudanabaena sp. BL-A-41; assembly: GCA_050632425.1. GTDB lineage: Bacteria > Cyanobacteriota > Cyanobacteriia > Pseudanabaenales > Pseudanabaenaceae > Pseudanabaena. Next base: position 8,811 of record CP192607.1, read on the forward strand.
TATACCAAGAGTACCCCCAATTTGGCTTCAAGTAAGGTCACATAAATTTGTAAGTAAACATTGGTCTCAGGATTTCCATTAAAAGCAAATACAGCCCCCCCCACGATCGCGTAGGGCAGAAATTTTAGTTTTTTGGCGATCGGGGTTGCTGCCAAAGTTTGAAGCCCAGATATCATCGTTGTTTTCTCCTGCAAGATATATCTCTAAAATACCCCTAATTTGCTCTCACCCCTAGTCCTTCTGCCGCAGGCGAGGGTAACAAGAAAGAGATCTTACTCTCCTTCTCACGCAGGAGAAGGGGTTGGGGGATGAGGGGTGCATCAAGTAGTATATTAACGCCTTTACATTTGGGACAGCATACTTGTCCATCGCATCTGACGCAATGTTTCATAAATTTCTCTGTGTTTCGATACAGCACGTTGCGCTGTAGTAGCCATACCCCATGCCAATCAAGATTACAATGTGTTAGCACCTCCTAACAACGCTGTTAGAAATATGTTTCAACCCCAAGCCGCAATCATCGCTGATAGCGTTAACTTAACAGGCGATCGCCTGACTACTTTTGTGCTGACCTACCACCGCATGATTCACTCAGAATTCATGACCCATCGAATGCTCAGCAAAAACAGCAGCAGCAGTCGCGCCATTCCCGTCGAGAAAATGATCAAACTCGTCGAGAGTCAAGAAGTCTATCCATTACATTGGGGCAAAAATCAAAAGGGAATGTCAGCCCAAACCGAAGTTACAGAAGATGAAATGCAAGCTGCCTCAGCAGTGTGGCAGGAAGCCAGACTTGATGCGATTCGTCATGCAAGGCGACTAGTGGACATTGGCATTCATAAACAAGTAGTTAATCGCCTTTTAGAACCTTTCTCCACAATTACCGTTATTTGTTCGGGCACGGAATATCAAAACTTTTTCGATCAGCGTTGTCATCCCGATGCACAGCCTGAAATTCAAGATTTAGCAAATAAAATGAAAGCTGCCTATGATGCGAGTCAACCGCAACAATTAGCCGCAGGTGAATGGCATTTACCGCTAATTAAACAAGAAGATATTGACGAAATTAGTGATATTAACGAATTGGTCAAAGTTGCGGTAGGACGCTGTGCGCGAGTCAGTTATCTCAATCATGATGGGGTGCGGAGTCTCGCCGATGATGTGAAACTGCACGATCGCCTATTAACTTCTAAACCTGCCCACTTGTCACCCTTTGAGCATGTAGCAAGTGCCCTTCCCAATTCCGAGAAACGCGCTAACTTTACTGGTTTTCAAGCCTATCGATTTGATCTAGAACGTAATAAAGTTACTAAATAAACACCGAGATTCTCAATGTCCCGTGCCAAAACAGCTAAATCTATCAATCAACCAAGCAAAAAAGGATTTGCCAAGTCTCCATCTCCCATTCTTTTAAGTGCCTGTTTGATTGTCAAAAATGAGGAGCAGCGCTTATCACAATGTTTAGAGAGTTTAAAATCGCTTGCCGATGAAATCATTGTCGTGGATACAGGTTCGAGCGATCGCACCATTGCTATTGCCAAGAAACATCAAGCGCGAGTCTTGCATTTCGAGTGGTGTGATGATTTTGCACAGGCGCGGAACTATGCGATCGCTCAGGCTAAGGGTAAATGGATACTTGTAATTGATGCTGATGAGGTTTTAGAACAGAGCGCGATCGCAATTTTGCAAGGGGTGATGCAACAAGATGATTGTTTAGCCGTAAATTTGATGCGATCGGAAATTGGTGCGAAGCAAGCCCCCTATTCCCTCATCTTACGCCTATTCCGCAATCATCCTGCGATTAACTTTACGGGCATCTACCATGAATCCATTGATCAATCAGTAGCATCATTGCAGTCAAAAGAACCACATTGGAGAATTCTGAATGTGGAAGTTCCTGTTTTATTGCATTATGGCTATATGGATGGCGAAATTCAACTCAGGCATAAGTATGAGTTTGCTCAAAGGTTAATGCACAAGCATTTGGAAGAATTTCCAGAGGACAGTTATATGCTCAATAAATTAGGGGCTTTGTATATCAATAATCCCGATAGCGATCGCGATTTTGGTATTTCTCTATTACAAAAAGGCTTGTCATTAATCGATGATACCGATCAGCAGAACTTAACTCGCTGTGAGATTTATTATCATCTGGGGCTTGCCTATCAGCAAAATGAGGATTGGGAATTAGCGAAAAATGCCTATAAACAGGTAATTGAGCTAGATGTTCCGAATCTCGTAAAGCTATCTGCTTATGTTAATTTAGGGAATATCTATCAAGAGCTTAATCAACAGGAAGCGATCGCCTATTTTGAAAAGGTGACTCAAATTGCGCCGAACTTTGCTCAAGGCTATTTTAATTATGGAATTGCGCTCAAAACTTTAGGTCGTTTTGCTGAAGCGATCACCGCCTATCGAAGAGCCATTGACCTCGATCCAGACTATGCCGATGCTCATCAAAATTTAGGGGTAGTACTGATGAAGGTGGGATATTTCCAAGAAGCGATCGCCTCTTTTACCAAAGCCATTCAACTCCATGAGCAGCAACAAAATTACGAAACTGCGAAAATATTGCGATCGGCATTGCAGGAGTTCCAATAAAGATTTTGGCTTCGCCAATATAGCAATCCTAAATAGGTTGTGAGAGTGCGTCCCTTCGGGACGCACTCTCACAACCTATTTATTGGGGTTTTAGTTGTTCGGCAAGATTTTTGGCTAACAGAGCGCGATTAGGACAAACAGCAACCCCTGCTTGGCGCAAACCTTCAGCCGCCCATGTGTTGCAGTTAAACAAAGAAAAATATCTAGGAACTGCTGCATAAAAATTACTCACACCGTACTGTCCCTTACCGATCGCCGCTAAGCGATCGCCTTTCTCATTAACTACAAAGGTCTGCCTCACATAAGCAAATAAATTTTGAAATCCCGCTTCCGATAACTCTATCGGCAAAACAGGAAACTTAAAAAACTGCTCAGGTGGTTCTGCAAAACTCGTCACATGGAGAACGCTATCCGATGGAATAAATACTGCTCGCAGCATTGAAGGAATTGATTGATCGCCTGCAAAATAAAACTGGTGATCGCCCCATCCCACTTCCACAAATGGCGCATCCTTCCATGCTTCTGCACCAAAGTTCTCCTTGTCTTGCTGCGCCCATGCTAAGCCTGAATGCCAATCATGCTGCACAAAATAAATTTTGCGAGTTTTTACATTTGGTGCAGGTGGAAATAGCCCCGCAACTGGGCTAGGGCAATAGAGAAAATAACTAGCGATCGCTACTGCAATCCCCAATAATACGCCTAACAATATCGCAATTTTTCTTTTGCGTGTCACGATCAACTTTCAAGCTATTGTCTAATTTCTAATTATCATAAGGCTTAAAGAAGCGATTTTTGGATGTGCCTTTGACACACCCAAAAATCGCTTCTTGCAAGTTAAAATAAGTCAAATACTCTCTTATGGAGTTGTGCTATGGTTTCGCCGCTAACCATCTCATCAACTGAAATCATTTATCCCGAAAGCGATGGGCAACCCATGGCAAGCAATACCACGCATTTTATTTGGATCGTCACCATCAAAGAAAACCTTGACTGGTTTTTTGCCAATAATTCAAGTAATAATGCAGATTATCAAAATATTTTTGTAGCAGGGGATTTGTTGTGGTATCCCATCCAAGGACGTAATGATCTCTCGACTGCTCCTGATGTCATGGTAGCGATCGGTAGACCAAGGGGACATCGTGGCTCTTACAAACAATGGCTGGAAGATAATATTGCGCCACAGGTTGTATTTGAGATTCTCTCTCCATCCAATACGAAAGAAGAGATGGATAAGAAGCTTCTATTTTACGATCGCTATGGAGTGCAGGAGTATTACATCTATGACTACGAAACCAACCGCTTGTTAGTATGGCTAAGGCAAGGTGATAGCCTATCTCCTCTGGTTATTGTGCGCGGTTGGCAAAGCCCCAGATTAGCAATTCAGTTTGAAATTACCGATGAAACCTTAAAAATGTTTCATGCTGATGGTACTCCATTCTTAAATTATGCCGAAATCCAAGATTTACTTATCCAAGAGCGTCAACGTGCTGATGCGGAAAAACAACGCGCTGATCGCCTTGCAGCAAAATTGAGAGAATTAGGAATTGAGCCATAAAAAGTAAAGGGTGCAAAGCACCCTTTACTTTTTAGTTACGCAGATCGGCGATCGCACTCATAGCAACATTGGCGATCGCTTGATCAGTCGCTTTGGGTAAATGGTAATACTTACCACCACCTGCGGCGGCGAGTTCCTTTGCAAAGCCCGTCGATACAAATTTATTTTCTGTATCGATGACCAATAAACCGATATTCAAGGCGCGAATCTTGCGGCAAATATCGATTAATTCACCTTTGATATCAGGCTTATTTTCAGGATCGATGGGTTCACCCTGCGATCGCGCCAGTGGCACATTGCCGCGTCCATCGGTAATCGCCACAATCGTAACCGAACCAACATCGCCTGACTGTCTAGCATTCAATCCCACACGCACTGCCTGTGTTAATCCATGTGCCAAGGGTGAGCCACCACCGCAGGGCATCGTATCTAAACGCCGCCTTGCCGCTTCAATGGAACGGGTGGGTGGCAACAATACATCCGCCTTTTCACCTCGGAAGGGAATTAGCGAAATTTGGTCACGATTTTGATAGCTATCGGTGAGCATCCGCAAAGCCGCACCCTTAGCCGACTGCATCCGATTGAGTGCCATCGATCCAGACGCATCCACGAGGAAAACCGTTAGCGCCCCTGCTTTACGGGCTAACTTCTTCGCTCTGACATCGGTACTCTCGACGATGACCTTGCGATGGGGTTGACGCGCTCTTCTTGCCTTTTGATAGGGAGCCGAAGCGCGGAGAGTGGCATCAACGGCAATGCGATCGCTCTTTCCTTGAGGTAAAACTGGCTTGATATAACGCCCACGCTCTTGGGAATAGATCACATTGCGCGTACCTGATCGCCCTTGCTTTTGCATCGACTGCGCGAAAAATAGAACTTCAGGATCGAGAATTACACCTTCAGGATCAAAGATAAATTCTTCGGGAATTTCAGGGGATTCATCTTCCTGCTCTTGATCCTGTTCCTGATCCTCTTGATTATTATCCTGCTCCTGTTCACCATCATCATTGGGAGGAGGTGGTGGGGCTTGCTGCTGTTGCTGTTCGGGCTGTTGCTGTTGTTGTTCTGGCGAAAGAGGCGATCGCGGTACGATGACCAACTCCACCGCTTGACGCAAATCATCGGCATTAACTTGAGTGCGACTTTCCAAAGCCGCCGCCGCCTTCGCCACCCGTACCGCAAACAACTCAGCACGATGTCCCTGAACACCACCCCGCACCGCTTCTGCAATTAGGTACTGCATCTGCGCTCTAGAAATGGTCACATCATTCAGCCATTCCCGCGCCAAAATAATCTGGGTTCGCAGATCATCGACATCGGCATCATAGCCACGCAAAAAGACTTCAGGCGAATTAGCATAATCCAATACCATATCCACCGCTTCTACTCGCTGATCAAGAGAGAGAACTCCGTCAGCAGAGAGATTAACCGCAATCCGATCCATCAAATGCTGACTTAACGCGCCTTCCTCTGGGTTATAAGTTGCAATCAGCAAAGGTTGGCAGGGATGTTGATAGCTAATTCCTTCCCGTTCGACTTGGTTATAACCTGTAGAGAGAACCGAAAGCAGTAAATTAGAAATCTGTGGATCGAGAAGATTAATTTCGTCAATATAGAGAACGCCACGATGGGCTTCTGCTAATAGCCCTGGTTGAAATACAGTCTGACCTTCACGCACCGAACGGCTCACATCGACAGAACCAATCAACCGATCTTCAGTAATTCCCAAAGGAATTTGGATAAAGGGTGCAGGAATGACTTTGGTTTGAATCTCACTAGGATCTTTATCCTTCATTGCCTTGACTAGCACATCGTCCCATGTGTCTGGCTTAGTCGGATCGCAATTACTGAGGGATTCAACGGCGACTTCAATGGGAGGTAAGAGGGCATGAATACCACGCGCAAGGACGGATTTAGCTGTGCCACGTCTACCTGCGAGGGCAATGCCACCGATCGCAGGATCGATCGCTGCTAGCAGTAAAGCGGTTTTAATCGCTTCTTGACCGACTACTGCCGCAAGGGGAAAGGTAATGGGGGTGTAAGAGATATTTGTAGTTAGAGGCAGCGAAGATACCATGCGATCAGGTTATAGGTGAGAAAATATAAAAAATTTAAGAAATGAAATTTTAAGCTTCAGGTTAATTATAGACTAAGCTATTTATATAATGTAACTTGCTGAAAACAACACTCAAGCTCCCTCTTTTTAGTTAATTCTTAACTAAGCGCCAAAACTCTATCAAAGTAAAATCTCATATCGTTGTTTGTCTCTACGGAACTATTTATGCTTACACGTTTAAAGGTATCTGGTTTTAAAAATCTTATGGATGTAGACATCCGATTTTCTCCGTTTACCTGTATTGCTGGTGCTAATGGAGTGGGAAAGTCTAATCTTTTTGACGCTATTCAGTTTTTAAGTGCTTTAAGCGATCACCCTTTGATAGAAGCGGCACGATTGATTCGAGATGAAGGAGGCAAAGCCTCTGATGTACGTAGCCTTTTTCATAGAGTAGGCGATGATTACGATACAGAAATGAGCTTTGAAGCAGAAATGATAATACCTAGCCAAGGTATAGATGACTTAGGACAAGCAGCGAAAGCTAGTAGTACATTTCTCCGTTACACCTTGATAATTGCGTATCGCTCTGAACAGAGCTTTCCTAAGTCTTTAGGCTCTCTAGAAATTCTTAAGGAAGAGCTTGTACGTTTTAATAAAGCTGATATTTCTAAAAATCTTATTTTTGATTACTCTAAACAATGGATTAATTCTTTGTTTATACGTCGATTTCGTGGAGAATATATATCTACTGAAGGAGATAAAAATGACGTAAACAGAAAAATAAAAGTCCATCAAGATAGCGGTAGTAGTGGTCGAGAGGAAGGTGGGTCTGTAGGTAAAACAAGACGATTCCTAGCAAGAACTTTACCAAGAACTGTTCTTTCCGAATCTAATGCAATTGAGAGTCCAACAGCATTGCTAGTAAAACGAGAAATACAATCATGGCGAATTTTACAGCTTGAGCCTTCCGCACTAAGAAAACCTGACGATTTTATGTCTGATGATGTGTTAGGGATGGATGGTTCTCACCTGCCTTCTACCCTCTATCGTCTTGCTGACAAGACAAGTTATAGTCAAGAAAATCTTGATAATTCTGGAGAAGAAATTTATGCTCAAGTAGCAAATACTCTCTCTGAGTTAATTCATGATGTTAGAAGTGTAAGTATTGATCGTGATGAAAAACGTCAACTTCTAACTTTAATGGTTCAAGGTCGTGACGGCACGTTCCATCCTGCTAGAGCTTTGAGTGATGGGACTTTGAGATTTCTCGCTTTAGCTGTACTAAACCTTGATCATGAAACTCAAGGTTTGCTATGTTTAGAAGAACCTGAAAATGGCATTCATCCTGAACGCATACCTGCAATTTTAAAGCTTTTACAAAGTATTGCTACAGATGTCAATGAACCAGTTGATATAGATAATCCCCTGCGTCAGGTTATAATTAATACCCATTCTCCTGCGGTTGTATTGCAAGTTCCAGATGATAGCCTTGTTATTGCGGAGTTAAAAGAGATAGTTAATAATCACAAACGATATAAAGGGGTTAGATTTAGTTGTTTAAATGGTACTTGGCGGACTAAAGATGAGGCAGTAAATATTGTTGCAAAAGGACGATTGCTTGGTTATCTCAATCCAGTAGCTTCTAATGAAAAAATAGATGTCTATAGTAATGGAAATTTCAAGCCTAAATCCAAGAGAAGAGCTAGAGTAGTTGATAGACCTGACATACAGCCATATATCACTGGACTTATGGAGGATATCCTAGAATCATGAATGATTTTAAATTTACATTAATTGCAGATGGGCGTACAGATGATGCTTTAATCCCAATTCTAAAATGGCTCTTAATACAATTAGGAGTTAATGCACCTGAACCACAATTACCAATTTTAGGAAGTTTACGAAACCCTCCCAAAAAGTTACAAGATAAAATCGCGATCGCTCTAGATTTATTTCCATGTAATATTTTGTTTGTCCACAGAGATGCAGAATCCGATGAAAACCCTATTGAAAATCGTACAAAGGAAATTCGTAAGGCAGAAAAGCTTGTTAAAAAAACATTACCTCCTATAGTCTGTGTCATTCCCATTAAGATGATTGAATCTTGGCTTCTCTTTAATGAAGATGCAATTCGGAAAGTCGTAGGAAATTCTAACGGTAAACAGGAACTAGATTTGCCAAAAATTTCTGAGATTGAAACAATATCTGATCCAAAAGCAAGGCTGGAGAAGCTTCTAATTGATGCAAGCTTTCCAAGTAGACGAGGCAAAAAAGTTAGTATTCCTTCCAACTATTGCGTTAGGGTTGCTGAGATGATTGATGACTTCACTCCATTAAGGGAGTTATCGGCTTTCCAAGAACTAGAAAAAGAGTTAAAAAACACTTTAAACGAACATTTTTCTGATTTACTAACTTAATGACTTTGTCAAGTAAAAAAAATCGTATTAGTATCCTAAGCTAAGATTAGAGCTAGCTACTCAGTTAGGAATATCAGCAATCATGACAAAAACAGCATGGGATGAACTAGTGTTTCAGTCGCCATATTTAGCTGCGGTGACTGCTAAGGAATTGGTGCAGGAGGGACAAATGGCTGAAGCCTATAATGTTTTGGAGAGTTTGGTTGAGTCAATGGGGCGATCAGAAAAGAGAGCAGTAGGTAGTCAATTGACTCGATTAATGTTGCATATTATCAAGTGGAAATGCCATCCAGAAAAACGTAGTGCTAGTTGGGTAATTTCAATTCGCTCGGCAAGACGGGAAATTGCTGAGAGTCAAGAGGAGATGCCAAGTCTAAATAGAGATTTTTTAATTTCGATTTGGGAAAAGTGTTTTATGGCGGCGAAACAGGATGCTAGAGATGAGATGGGCAAGAAGGCGGAAATTGCAGCATTAAGTTGGGATGATGTCTTTGAACAAATCTACACAATTTGGGAAGATGATGATTTAACATAAGCCATATAATCAGCCGTCTTGTCACTTTTAAGGTTGTAACGACATAGCGCACCAAAAAGCCCAAAAGAAATTTGCCCCAGACGTAACTCGCCGATCGCGATCGCTGCTTGACGTTAAATCGCTGCTTGACGGTAATGAGTAATGGCATAAGCCGATATTGATCTCATATTGATCTCAACCTAGATATGCTAGGCTATGTCATCTGTATAAGATTTGCCGATATCACGCATGGACTCTTTGCCTGAATCTTCAAAATCTTTGGGCGATCTTGTCAAAAATGATCGCGAATCCTTAGATGTTGGTCAAGTAGCTGATCAACCCAATTTAGAGTCAAATTCAAAATCCAAGCAACTTTTATTAACTGATAAAAGTAGAGATCCACGCGATTACATTACTTGGTCGAATCTAGGTATAGTATGCAGTATTCCCCTCTTGGCTTGGCTCATTGCTGTAGGGGCAATTTATCTCGTTAATCCCTTAGCAATTAGCTGGTTAGGCTCTTCGGAAGCACCTGCCTTTTACCCTAATTCTTTATGGAATATTCCTAAAAGTCTTCAGCAAATTCAAGACGAACTAGCGCGTAACCAGCTTAAGCTCGGCGAAAATTACAATCTCAAAACGGGTGAAATTATCTACACTGTTCTGGAAAAAGAAACCCAGAATATCCGTGAAATTCGTCTCTATCAGATGGTTTGGGATCGCGGTGTCGAAAAATTTTTGCTGGTCAGTACCACTACGATCGCAGGAATCGATGAGTATTTTGTGCGATCGCCTCTTTTTAAATATGCGACTTATTCCATTCCTGAACGACTACAACCCAGCCGCAATCGTCTACCGTTAAAAAAATTATCCTTAATTGATAATCCACCGAAACAAATCGGCGAGCAAAAAGATGGGATTTGGTTCAGTACGTCGGGAAATGTCGATGGCATCGCCTATGGGCAAATTTATTACTTTGTCACCAATAAGCGATCGCAGCTATTTGAACTAGATGCTTGGACAAGTGCCGCAGGTGAACTTCCCAAATGGCGCAATGTAGTAACGAGTAATCCTAATTCTACACAACTAGTGATCAATCAAACTCAGGAGTTTGAGCCAATGTTCTTGGTCTATCAACCCGAAGAATCGATTACTAATTCCATTAATAAAATTCAGTTACGCCAAATCAATCTCAATGAGGCAAAAAAACAACCTAAGGCATACCAAGATGCGCTACTGATGGCAAGTGTTGGTTTATGGTCACCTGCATTAGGTAAATTTCAATTGATGGTGGATGAGTTGCGATCGCAGGGCAAAACCCTAGCACCATATTTGCAAGAACAGTATGACTTAATTGCCTTTCATGCCAAGATTACTTCTGAAAGAGCCGATAATCCCAATGCAAATATTGGCGAAAAAGCTCTGATTAATATCATTGATGGACGCTGGAGTGAGGCGCTAGCGATCGCCAACGATACTAGCTATAAAGGCGATCGCATTGCCGAAATGTTGGATAAGTATCATCCCCACATTTGGCAAAGAGTAACGACCATGCTGACCTTTACAGGAGCAACAGAAATTAAGCTCTGGGGAGGACTAGTAGTTTTACAGCGCAATGGATTACGGCGTGCTGAGCATTGGCTGAGAGAACAAAAAGTTGAGGCAAAAGACTTCAATCAATTATTACAACGTCTCGATCTCGCTCCTATTGCCATCAAACCACAGCAATTACTAGGCAGTGTGACCTATTTAGGGAAAGGCAATGTAGGTTCAGAATGGTTCATACCACCACCTAAGTTAGAGGCAGGTCAAGCTTGGTACGAAGTGCGGATTGATCTGATTAAAGATGGGGATAAATGGCGCAATGATCCCTTCCCCGAACTCAGCGATCGCTCATCGATCCTTCTATGGCGAATTTTGGGACTATCAATTAATAACAATCTCGGTTTGGTGATCTATGATGCCTATGGCAAGACCCAAGCCGCAACCCTCACAGCCCAATCCCTATGGGTTGGCGATGATGGACAGTTAAAAATTTTAGCTTCAGGGGAAGCTAGCCTTGCTCCTTTATTAAATAAAAGTATTATTCCCGCACTTGTAACCAGTGGTGGTACGTTCGATCCACCCAAGGGAATTCCTGTTGATTGGCTTACTCTCTCACCGAAAGTGATTGAACGGTTAATTCGCGCTATGTATAGCGAGTTGCAACGCAACGGGCAGGTCTCCATGAATATTGAAGATTTTAGTATCCTTGTGCAGCAGCAATGGTCGCTTTTGTCAGTTAATTTAGATGGGTTAGGTAAGTCTGAATATTTACTATTACTAGATCGATCGCAAGTTGATTTAGGCGATCGCCATTATCCTTTAGCGATCGCTTTTTCGAGTGATGGCTCCCTACTATTTAGCGACATGACTGGAGGTCGCATCTGGCTAGATGCATTACCAAGCAGCATCGAAGGACAAATCCTCACCCTCCGCAATCGCCGTTACGAAGTATGGAACTTCCGTTAACTTCTAGCTAGAGGTAAGGATGGGCATCCTTACCTCTAGCTTCCTATCCTCTATTAGATTAGATAAATAGTGCAGGAGAAACATTAAAAAAATTACCTAACTCTCTAGCTTGCGATTTGCTAATTGAGCGTTTGCCATTAACAATTTCTGACACAACTCCCTTAGAACCAATCACCTTAACCAGATCAGATTGCTTTAAAGATCTAACTTCCATCAGATGTCGTAAAACATTAAGTGGGGATGAAATTGGTATCGGAAATTCTACTTCTTCATAGGCTTCTACTAAAATTGCTAATGTCTCTAATAGAGTACTTTCTTCGGGAGACAATTCATCACCTTTTGCCATCAAGTTGTCAATAACCATCAGACTTCTTTGGTATTCAGCCTCAGATGTAATTGCCTTAGGTTGATACTTCTCTAATAATGAACCGTAAACTTGTGTATTTAATAATGTGGTCATAGTTTTTTAATCTTCTTTAATCTTTACTGTGTGCTCTATGGATGAAGGGAGGGAAATATACCGTCCCATTTTTAAATTAACTAGTCTTTGCTATTTCTTAAATTGTGGGTCATTTTTCCATTTACCTAAGTCATACTCACTATGTTTGAGCAAATATTTATAATAAATTATTTGTTTTTCAAAGTTATACCCTACAATTAGTCGATAACTTTTTAGGTTAAATACTAAAAAATTGCCCACTTTATCGACGGAATTATCGTAAGTTTTTTGGATATCAATTAAACTTTTCCAATTAGATGCTTTGACAACTGTATACCAGTCAAATGCAGCTTGTTGTATATCAATTGGGAATTTTGCATAGTCCTCTCTAAGTTTTTGTATTGAAATTAAGCGCATTTTTTACATTAGAGTATTAAATCACCTCAACAGGTTCTCATATTGAGAACCTGTTGTCAAGTTCTATGGTAATAAATTGATTACATCGCTTTGAACTACAAAATTGTTAATGGATCGACATCGATCGCAACTCTAACAGCCTTAGAATTCACCAGCATTCTTAACTCTTCTAAGCTTGGTACATTGGGTAAAACATCGGGCATGAATTTTAATAAAATTTGCCAGCGATAACGATTGGCAACTTTAGCGATCGTGGCGGGAGTCGCTCCTAATACTTCCCAATCATTGTCTAATTGTCGTAAATATTCTGCCAATTCATTCGCAGAATTCTCAACTGTCTGAGCATTCTCACTACTGAGATGAACCAAAACCATTTGCCCTTTGGGTGGATACCGCAGAGCCTCCCGCATTTCTAGTTCTGTTTGCATAAACTCTTCTAGGCGATAGCTCTGAACTGCTTGGATGGCAGGATGTTCTGGGGTGTAGGTTTGCATAATGACTTTGCCATCTTCTTCACCACGACCTGCCCGACCTGCGACTTGTAAGAGGGTTTGTGCGGCTCTCTCCCCTGCACGATAATCGGAGAAGTTTAATAATCCATCGGCGGAAACCACGCCTACTAAGGTTACCTGAGGAATATCTAAACCCTTGGTTAACATTTGGGTTCCCACTAATAAATCGGCTGTACCTGAGCGGAACTGATCGATGAGCAGACGATGCTGATCCTTGTTGCGGGTGGTGTCGCTATCAAAACGAATCAGACGAATATTGGGGAATAATTTGGTAAGTTCCTGTTCTACTTTTTGAGTGCCACTACCAAAATATTTAAAATAGGGTGAATTACATTGAGGACAGGATTTGGGCTGTATTTGGGTGTAGTTGCAATAGTGGCAGCGCAAATGGGCGGATTTCGGTTGATGGGCAGTGGGCGAGATGGGATCATGATAGGAAAGGGAAACATCGCAATGGGGACATTCTGCAACATAGCCACAGGAGCGACAGGAAACGAAGGTACTATAGCCACGCCGATGGATGAATAGAATTCCTTGCTGCTTCGCTTCTAGCATTTCGGCGATCGCACCCTGTAACTTGCGACTCAAAATCGAGTAATTGCCCGCCTTAAATTCATCGCGCATATCCACAATTTCAATCGGTGGCATCGCTCGATTACCAATGCGATTAGGAAGTTCTAAATAAATTAATTCCTGCTGCTTCTGGGCAAAGACTAATTCTGCGGAAGGGGTTGCGGAACCCATGACAAGGGGAACTTGCTCTAACTGCGATCGCCATTGAGCTACCGTCCGTGCATGGTAACAAGGTTGAGGCTGATCCTGCTTGAAGCTATTGTCATGTTCTTCATCCATAACAATTAAGCCCAGATTCGATAGTGGCGCAAATACTGCCGATCGCGTACCAATTACTACTTGGGATTCCCCTGTCAGCATCAAGCGCCATGTGTCAAAGCGTTCGCCATCGGATAACTGGCTATGATAAACATTCACCTTAGCATCACCAAATCTTGCCCGAAAGCGATCTGTTAACTGGGGAGTCAAACCAATTTCAGGAACTAGTACCAATGCAGATTTACCAGCTTCGAGGACAGTAGCGATCGCTTGTAGATAAACCTCGGTTTTGCCTGAGCCTGTCACCCCATGCAGGAGAAAATGTGACGGGTTATTATTGGCGATCGCTTTTAAAATTTGCTGTAGGGCGAAATCTTGATCGGGGGTGAGAGCTTTGGGGCGATCGCGGATGACTGTATGACTTTTGCCACCTAAGCGCAAAGATTCTCTTTTGGAGATTACGACATATCCTTTGTTCTCTAAGTTCTGAATTACGGAAGCAGAGGTTTTTGCTAGTTTACATAATTGAGATTTGGAGCATTCTCCCCCTTGATGTTGCAAAATTGTTAAAACTTCTGTTTGTCTAGATGTAATTTCATGATCGGGAACCTTGATTAAAACAACAATATCCTCATATTTTGGTTGCGGACGATTGGGCAATTCTAAAACCGTTTCAATCAAATCTAATTTTTGTAATTCCCTTAGCCCTACACCTGTATATCTACCAAGCTTTTGCTGAATATAGCGACGACTTAGCCCTTTAGAATTGCCCTTATGCTCTTGCAAAAAATCCCATACCATTTGGGCTGCCTTGGCAAAATTTGGATTCGCCGTAGGCGAATCCAGTTGTTTGATTTTGATGCGGTAATGGGACTGATCAAGTAATTTTGGAGGTAAGGCTGTTTTTACCGTTTGCATAACAGGAGTCCGATAATAATCAGCCGTGCGCGTTAACAGTTCCCAATAGGTCTTAGGAAAAATCCCTGAACTGACTACAGCGCTAATTTCCTTAATTTCTGTTTCGGGATCATCGATTTGAGAAGTATCAGAAATTTGCAAAGCGATCGCCCCCACTTGGCGATTGCCTAAAGGAACACTGAGAATATCACCAACTTGAAGCTCGACATCTTCAGGAATCCGATAGGTCAGCAAATCATCAATACCGATGCAATCAACGATCACCGTGACATAGCGATCGCTCGAAATGTTGCTTAAATCAAACAGAGTCATGGAGAGGTAGTATAGCAAAAACCAAAATATAAGTTGCGGCGCGAAGCGCCGCAACTTATATTTTGGTTTTTGCTACATAGGCAGATAAACAGTGGTTGCTAGCCCTGCTATATAATCACTTTGTTAAGTATTGTCTACGAAATGATTAGGACAATACACCCTAATAACGAAATTTTATGGCTAAGTATATCTTTGTGACTGGCGGAGTCGTCTCTAGTATTGGGAAGGGCATCGTTGCCGCAAGTTTGGGACGGTTGCTGAAATCAAGGGATTATTCCATTGCAATCCTCAAGCTTGACCCTTATATCAACGTTGACCCCGGTACGATGAGTCCTTTTCAGCATGGGGAGGTATTTGTCACCGAAGATGGTGCGGAGACAGACCTGGACTTGGGGCATTACGAGCGCTTTACCGACACATCGATGTCCAAGTTGAGTAATGTTACCACAGGCGCAATTTACCAAGGTGTCATCAATAAAGAACGACGTGGTGATTACCAAGGCGGTACGGTGCAAGTAATTCCGCACATCACCAACGAAATTAAAGAACGCATTCATCGCGTCGCCAATAACGGTAATCCTGATCTCGTCATTGTCGAAATTGGTGGCACGGTTGGTGATATCGAGTCTCTGCCATTTATCGAAGCCATTCGTCAATTTCGTAAGGATGTAGGTCGTCAAAATGTGGTCTATATGCATGTGACCCTCATGCCTTGGATTGCCTCCGCAGGGGAAATGAAAACCAAGCCCACCCAACACTCGGTTAAAGAGTTGCAATCTGTCGGTATTCAGCCCGATATTTTAGTTTGCCGTAGCGATCGCCCCTTACCACAAAACATCAAAGACAAGATTTCCGAATTTTGCAACGTCCTGCCTGAGTGTGTGATGACAGGGCAAGATGTCAAGAGCATCTATGAAGTACCGCTAGCGATGGAGCGGGAAGGCTTAGCAGAGCAAGTATTGCGCCTGTTAGGAATGCAGCAACGTCAACCCGACCTTCGTAGTTGGCAAACCCTCGTTGAGCGTCTATATCGCTCAGAGCATCAGCTAGAAGTGGCGATCGTCGGTAAATATGTCCGCCTGACCGATGCCTATCTCTCGGTGATCGAAGCCCTGAAACATGGCGCGATCGCTTTGAATAGTAACGTCAATTTACGCTGGGTCAACTCCGAGGATATCGAATCCTATGGCGCGGAAAAATTCCTCAAGGATGTCCATGCGATCGTTGTTCCCGGAGGCTTTGGACATCGTGGTGTCGATGGTAAAGTTGCGGCTGTGCAATATGCTCGCGATCACCAGATTCCATTTTTAGGACTCTGTTTAGGAATGCAATGTGCGGTGATTGACTGGGCGAGAAATATTGGTAATCTCAGTGATGCCAATAGCTCTGAGTTTGCCCCAGAATCCAAAAATCCCGTTATTCACCTATTGCCAGAGCAGCAAGATGTGGTTAACCTCGGTGGCACAATGCGTTTAGGTCTATATGCCTGTCGTCTTGCCCCTAACAGCCTTGTGCATAGTCTCTATAACGAGTCAGTCATTTACGAGCGCCATCGCCATCGTTACGAGTTTAACAATGCCTATCGATCGCTCTTCCTTGAGGCAGGATATGTGATTAGTGGCACTTCTCCTGATGGACGTTTAGTTGAAGCGATCGAGCTACCTAGTCATCCCTACTTTATCGCCACCCAATTCCATCCAGAATTCCAATCTCGTCCAAGTAGTCCCCATCCTTTATTCCAAGGTTTGGTCAAAGCTGCTCTAGATCTCCAAAAACAGCGCATTGCCAGTAATACTGAATCCGTTCATATTCCAGTTTTAGAACAGAATAATGAACAAAAGCAAGAGTTTGCCTCTGTGATGTTTAGCTAAGAAATACGTCGTTTTACGCCATATGTGCCGTGCGAAGCACTGCACATATGGCAAAACATTAAGAGACAGTACCTAGTGCTGTCTCTTAATGTTTTGAGATGCAGTTATAGCTATATAGCGCTTTTCAAGCAAGCGAGGTACAGGTTTGTTTCCCCGCCGAAGGCGGGGAAACAAACCTGTACTTCACTATGTTGGTAAACGCTATATATAAGGTTTAGGCAGTTTTGTCATAACGCCTAATAATTTTTAAGAATCTCAACGTTTTGCAGCGATCGCCCTGTAATTGAGCTTTACTCAAGATATAGCAAATTTTTATAGATGACGAGTAACGTTAGCGCTACTTGTAATCAGATGACAAATACCTAAGGTTCGACAACTATGTTCCAACAAATTTTATTGGCTGTTGATGGTTCAGGGCGATCGCGCGAAATGCTGAATATGCTACTAGCCTTACCTAGTATCCAAAGTTCGCAAATTAATGTACTGCATGTTATTCCTAACTCCACTAACTCTGAAGGAATTACCGAATATCGTCTTGCAGGGGAAAAGATTATCGAAAGAGAAATTAAAAGCTTGCGCTTGTCTTCAGGCAATAGCACCGTACCGCTGCTCAAAGAGGGCGAAGCAAAGGATGTTGTTTGTAAAGTTGCTGAAGAACTCAAAGCCAATCTCCTGATCATGGGATCTCGTGGCATGGGACGCTTGCAAGCAATTTTGGCAAATTCCGTCAGTCAATACGTTTTCCAATTGTCTGATGTCCCCATGTTGCTCATTAAGGATGACGTATATATCAAAACCATCCGTAGCATCATGGTCTCCGTTGATGGCTCAGCAGCTTCCAATCACAGTCTCGATCTGGCGATTAAACTAGCTAGTGGCGCTAAGGATGTGGAAATTTTCTTAGCAAGGGTCGTAAAACGGAAGGATGACAATACTGCAAGTACTGACCCAGTATTACTTGAAGCTAGTGCAAAACTCAAGCGTTTAAATATTCCATCTCGCTCCTTTGTTGGTTCTGGTGATGTGGGTAAAGAGATTTGTCGGTTAGCAGATGAGTCGAATGCCAGCCTATTGTTAGTTGGCTCACCCGATCGCCGTCCCTCGATCGCCCGCAGTTTACCTGATCTTGATCGCTTGCTAGGTAGCTCCGTATCAGATTATGTGCGCGTCAATGCCACTGTACCTGTATTGCTAACCCGCACAATTGAATAATCCCTAGTTCCCAGAGTGTCGCGGCATTTTGGGAGTTAAAATCTTGAAAATAAAGGCGGCACAAAGTGCCGCCTTTATTTTTGATATAGCTAACTGGTGTTACGTGGAAGTCTATAAGGCCCTCACCCCTAGCCCCTCTCCCAAAGGGCGAGGGGAACAAGAATTTTCTGGATTTTGCTCCCCCTCTCCTCTCTGGGAGAGGGGGCTGGGGGGTGAGGGCAATCTTCATTCCACGTAACATCGGTAGCTAAGTAGCTGGGCGCGATTAAATATAAAACACTAAAAGCTGTGGCGCACGCTGCGCGTGCGCCACAGCTTTTGGTTCTGTTTTTTTAATTACGCTTAGCTACTTAAAGCTATAATTTGCTAACTTACGAAACATTGAACTATGCAACGGATTTTAGTTATTGACGATGACGACGAGGTTAGAAGCGATGTCATCGATATTTTAAAATTCAAAGGATTTATTGCTGAAGGTGCGATTAACGGAAAGCTTGGGTTACAGGCTGTCAAGGACTTTCATCCTGATTTGATTCTCTGTGATGTTGATATGCCTGAATTAGATGGCTATGGAGTCCTAGAAGCATTAAATAAAGATCCAGAGCTTAGGGATATTAGTTTTATTTTTTTTACTGGTTCAGCCAGTATGGAAAATTTGCGTAAGGGAATGAATTTTGGTGCAGATGACTATCTCACTAAGCCTCTGAAAATAGATGATTTACTCAAAGCGATCGCGACGAGGCTCAAAAAAAATGAACCCCAGATTCATCGCAAAGTCAAGAAACTAACTCCTGAAGGAAAAACATCTGAAAGAATCAGACTTACCCCTCGTCAGAACCGAATTGTGAAATTAGTTAATCAAGGAAAGTCATTAACTGAAATCGCAAACAGCCTTAAGGTTAGCTGAGATCTTGCAGCATTCTGGAAAGGGGTTGCAAAAAGAGTAGAGATGTGAAAAAAAGGGCGTAGTATTAGTTTAAATAACGATTATGGAAAGCATCGTTAAGCACGCCCAAGGGTTAGTGTATAGCCTAATTTGTCTGATGCCAAGTGTGTATCAAAAAGCAAGTCTGAATGCAATATTGGGACTGTTCCTCGAAGCACAAGGGCATCCCTACCCAGAACATACACAGGTAAAATCAGCGAGTGCGCTAAGTCGCTTTCTCAATCACTATAACTGGTCAACAAGAGGAATAATTCGAGCAACAAGGCAGTCAATTTTGGGACAAATTGCTAAGCATTGTCCATCGAAACAAGTGCCATTAAAGATACTGATAGACCTGACGACCCTAGAAAAAAGCGGCAAGTTTTTACATTTGAGCAATCCCACCAAAGACGAACCTGACCCATGGGTGAGAATACTAAACGGCAAGCGAGGACTACATCTGGTTGTACTGTATCTAGTCTATGGAGAGTGGCGAGTACCATGGAGTTTTAGAGTATGGCGTGGCAAAGGATACCCCAGTCCCTCTGACTTAGCCTGTAAGTTATTGGGGACAGTACCCAAGCAAATAACCCAAGGCAAGACTGTGATTGTCCTTGCTGATACTGAGTTTAGTACGGTGAAGTTTTTCAATGCTGTCCGCGCCAAGACTTGGCGCATCGTTGTTGGTGTACGCAACAATCGTAAACTTCAAGATGGACGTACCGTCAAACAGCTTTATCGCCATGGCAAACGTGGACAACAAATTTTACTGGAAGGGCTAAGTACGCCTTTGACAATCTCTTGGTTCTGGCTCAAAAGAGCCGATAGTAAACGGGAGTTACGCTTTGTGGTCTCTTCTCATCCTTATTCTGGTGCTTATCTGGTCATGTTAGGTCGTAAGCGTTGGGCGATTGAGGCTTTCTTCAAAACCATCAAACATCGCTTTGGTTTGCATTGTTTTGGGCAGTCTACAAAACTTGGTGTTTTTCGTTGGCTGATTCTAGCTCTGATTGCTTATCTTTTGGCTCACTGGAGCACGCAATGGTCGCTTCCTCCTGTCTTGGACTGGAAAGCTGCCTCTGAGTTAACCCTTTCGGTTTTATTCCCTTCTGTTCTTTGGTTGAAGCTGCTCAAATATATCCAAGTTAGTGCCGATATTGCTGCTCGTTATGGCTTTGTTATTGTTCTCAAACCTATTCCCACTTAACTCTTTTGGGAATGGTGCAAGATCTGAGTTAGCCTTGATGCTGCTAAGATCTTGGAAGATATCGTAATTAGACTCAATCATCGCCTCGAATTAAATACTCAATTAGAACAGCCGCAAATTCAAGAACCAAATCAAGGAAATCATCATGTCATTCATGAGCAAAAGTTAACGCCTCGTCAGCTTGAAATTTTGAGCTTAGTAGCCAATGGCATGACAACCAAAGAAATCGCCGAATCTCTATTTATTAGCGTAAAAACCGTAGAAACCCATCGTGGACAACTCATGGAGCGGCTGCATATTCACGATCTCGCAGGTTTAATTCGTTATGCTTTACGCATAGGACTAATCAATCTAGAGGACTAGAGTGTAAGTAGCTAGGTGTTTCGCGCTTACACTCAGTAGATCTATTTTGAATATCAGGGATATCCCTGATATTCAAAATAGATCTACTGAGTGTAATCTACTAAGTACAGATATATAGCGTTTACCAACATAGTGAAGTACAGGTTTGTTTCCCCGCCGAAGGCGGGGAAACAAACCTATGTACCTCGCTTGCTTGAAAAGCGCTATATATAAAGCCTAAATAGCTTTTAGAAGCGTAAAGCTTTAGAGTTCCGTGTAATTCAAGAAACTGTTTGAAAAGTTGTGTTTTGCTCTAACAAACATCTTCTTCTTGTAAGACTACATATGATGTATTTACAGGAACAGGCTTTATTAAATGAAATAGTAAAAAACAATTTACTCAAAAGTCCTTGGAGGTGATTTGCTGGGGGCATCCCCTTTACCTCTCTTACCTGTAAGGGGCTTAGAGATTCGGTAATTCTATTGTAATCTCTAGCGCGGGAGGATGTCCTCCCGCCCTTTTTTATGTAAATGAAGTATTGCTAAACAATGCTTCAGGATTTTACCGTAATTAATATCTTATGACTTAAGCATCAATGAGGTGTGGACAAAGCCCGCACCTCATTGATGCCTAGTAAACTCGTTAGCATTGCGTAGTTCCTATAGCAATGTAAGAGATAGCTAGAACAAATCAAAACCCAAATAAGTGAAGGCGGCACTTCGTGCCGCCTTCACTTATTTGGGTTTTATGTCCTAAGCAAAAGTCAGGGTATTCCCTGATATACATCAAATGAAAATGACGATAAGTTAGATACATAGAAAAAAGGGGGGGGAAAATACTAAGGGGAAGAGAGAAAAATCTAACACTCAGTATCAATTCTCAAAATTATCCATTAAAGATTGATTTACGGATAAGTCAAATTATCCATCCGAGACAAAAAGAGAGGACAAATATTATGTTATCTACTACACTTCGCCGCGTGTTGGTTGCTTCTGGTATTGCTGTTACTGCATCATTCATGACCGTTTTATCAGTTTCAGCCGCCCCCACAACAGCTAACTCGACTGCTGGTTTTACTGGAACTATCGATCCATCATGTGCTGTAGATACAGACTTCACAAATGATGCGGCAAATAAAATGACTTACACTGCAACTCCTTATGGAGGTTCGGGTGCTGGAGGTGTTTCAAAGCTTTCCGCAAACCAGAATGCTACATTTAACTGCAACAGTGATACGGTAAATGTATCGACAGACGTAACCTTGACGCAACCCACTACCCCCACAAATGCAACTTTGCTTGAAGGTGTTCACACAACTACAATCGCAAATAATAACTCGGGAGCAGATACAGCGAATGCTAATGGTGGTGGTCCTGCTACAGTTACTGGAACTAATTGGGTGACAGATACTCAAGGAAACATCATCATCAATGTTAAATCTGAATGGAATCCCCAAGCTACTGGACAAGAATTGTTAGATGGTACTTATACTGCTGTTGCCACTGTAACTGTGACACCTAACTAGCCCAAAAATGACAAAGTCTAATTAGACTTTGTTGTTTCCAAAACAAATTCTAGGCTGAGTTTAGATCACTTGTATAAAAAACAGTTGTCGAGCTTTGCCTTTAGCTAAAAGTAACAATTGATAACCGATATCCTGTACAAACAAGTTATCGGTTACAATTGTTATATACCAAAGCTATTTCCAAGGTGTTAATATTTTGATTTCTTCTATAGTCTGTTGAGGCTTAAAGTATTTTTAAAAGAATGGCTTCGCCGCTCTTTTAAAAAATTCTCTGTTTTTCAAATCAGCACAAAGAGCTGTAATTATCTCTAAATATATTCTCTAATAAAAGAGATTAAAGTTATTTGAAATTGCTATAGAAAAAACAATGAAAAAATTAATTTTTGTAGCTTTTACAATAATACCTAGCCTTATTACTTCTGAAGTATTTGCACAACTATCTTTAACCTGCCCTTCCACAGGAAGCCTAGCATTAAGTGGTCAATATACTTTTATTACAGCAACCCCTGCACAATGTAGTCTAGTAGTTGATAATACTGTAAGCAGTATTAGCGTCACGATTAGCTTATCCAATGCTATATTAAATTCAATTAGTGGTTCAGCTAAGGCAAATCCCACTGGTACTACGACAACAGCACAATTAACCTATAGTAATAATGGGAATAAGAGTGTAAATCAAAATGCCAGTATAACTGATACCTTCTCAGGATCGACTACCACTCCTATGGCAATAAGTATGCAATCAACAAGACCAAATAAATTTTTTGCAGGGACTTACACTTACGGAGTCACTATAAATATAACTTCAAATTAAAATTATTAAAATTATCAAGACGTAATAACTAATGTTGAAATTACCATCCATAAAGCAAAGTGTTTCAGTTATTACAAGTATTGGGATTTGTGGATTGTTACTCTCTCAAAAACCAGCCGATGCTCAAGTTAATGTATCGCCTCTAGTCATAACTACTAAAGCTAAGCAAGGAACTGCCACAGGTTTTATTACCCTAGTAAATGCTGGTAACGCTGTCGTAAAAATGAAGTTATACGCCAGTCCATTTACCTACGGTGCTAAGGGTTTTCAAATTGTAGAATCTAGTCCAAATGATTTATCGCCCTATCTCATTTTTTCTCCAACCGAAGTCGTTTTAGAACCAAAACAAACCCGTAGGGTTAGATTATTAGCTCGACTCTTGCCCAGCATGAACCTAGGAGAATATCGATCTGTTATTTTTGCCGAACCTGTCAAGTCGTCGGATAGTCTCAATAAAAAAGGAGGCTTGAGCATTAGTACTCGTGTTGGAGTAGTGGTATATGTTCGGCAAGGTGAAACTCGTGAAAGCTTAATTCCCAAAGAAATCAACTACGATCCTAAAGCTAAAGAACTCTATTTGTCAGTTCAAAATGAAGGCAATGTTACTATCCGTACTCAAGGCAAATGGGAACTAAAGCAAGAGGGAAAACAAAGTTTAGAAGGACAAATGTCTACGATTACTATTATTGCTGAAGGAACGAGAAATATCCCCATCACGCTTTCCAAAGATCAGAAAAAAGAGAACATACCTTCTGGTAAATATCAACTTACAGGTGAATTGTTTTGGGGAGATCCACTTAATCCTACACAAGCACCATTCAATTTTCCAGTTACTATTCCATAGCGACTGAGTTTATCTACACTCCATATAAACATGAAACTTGTATCCGAGACTCATACAAGGCTAGGGACTTTATGCCTAAATACAGCGAAAATTTCCACGATTGGTGTATTTCTTAGCATTTTCTGTCTGGATGCACTAGTAAATGCTCAACAGTTAAAGAAAGAAAACTCTAGCAAGCAACCAACAGCTCCAAAAATTACGACTCCTCGTCCTCCAACTAGCATAAAATTATCCCAAAAACTTTTTATTCTTCCTGTGGGTATTAATCTTGGAAGAAATAATGTCATTCCTTCCGTAACAGTCAAAGGCTTAGAAAACGGTAAAGAAGCTGTTGATTTTAACAACTGGCTAATTCCATTTGCAGATGTCACCAAAGCCTTACAATTTAATGTAACTCCCAAAGATGACGGACAACTAGAATTGCGTTCCGTCGGCTCAATCATTACCATCGATCCCAAAGTCCTCATAACTGATCCAGATATTGGTCAAGCCATTTCGATCGAGCAAATTAGAAATCTTTTACAAACCCCCGTTGAATTTAATCTTGCCGAATATGCGATCGTTTTATCTCCATCATGGTTAACGGCCAGAATTAGTAATAGACCATATCAAGAACAAGAAGCTCCTATTAATTTAGTAGGACTACAACAAGTTACACCTCCCTTTTTTAGCCTTACAGCAATTTCCTTACGAACGAATTTAAATCAAACTCAAATTCGGAATTCTAATAATTTTAATAGTAACTTTTATAATATTTCTAATAGCAATGTTAATTCTAACTCAGAATTTAAATCTATAGGTAGCATTGCTGGCGGGAGCTTATTCTCAAGGGCTCAACATCTTAATAACAATGGAATTTCCAGTTGGCAGTTAAATGAATTGCAATATTTTCATCCTAGTCCATATTCAGACTATTTAATAGGTACTCAGTCACCGTTTTGGGGGAGATTTGATCGCAATCAAAGTGATTATTTTGGCGTGACATTAATTCAGCGTTTAGGTTACACAGCAGCTAACAATACCAATTTTTCCTATGGTGGTGTAACGCCCCAACAAAGGATCAGTGCCAACAAATTAGTTCGCAATATTACAGGTGAAGCTCCCATCGGTACTTTAGTACAATTAGTCACCCAAAATGGCAACTTAATAGTTGCAGAAAAACTCGTAGATAGCTCTGGTAAATATAATTTCGATAATGTTGTAACTGCGGATAACTCTTTAACTGGTAATGGAAATATTAATTATAAGCTACTACTTTATCCATCAGGAAATTTAAGTGCAACACCAGAAGAAGTTTCTTTGAATTACCGCAATTTGCAAAGTCAAGTTAGTGAAGGAAAATCAGCCTTTATTATTAGTGCAGGTACAAATCGCATTTCAGGAAATGATAATTTCTTCGGTAATCTTGGTGACTTTAAAGGTGGAGTAGCTTATTATTTGGGACTGACCGATGAAATTACTTTTGGGGCTGGACTAGTCTATGATTCCTATACTCAACCCTATGGAGAAATACTGTATCAGCCAGTGAATTCACCTCTAACTTTGAGAATTGGAGCATTAGCTGGTAATAAAATGAGTTTTAATGCTGATATTAGCTATATAACTAATAATCTGAGTTGGAGGCTAGGAGGTGATGAAAAATCTTTTATCTCTAATATATACTGGACATTAAGTCCACAATTCGCTCTATTTTCTAATTGGTACTCTGGAGGAATAAATAATCGCCTAGAATCAGGTTTTAACCTAAATCTAAACCCTATATTTTTAAGTTTAAGTTATGATGCTGACAAGGGAATTAATGGCATTTTACGTGGCAACTTAGCTCCATTGTTGTTTAGTATTCGCAAATATAATCAACAGATTTCTTCTGAATTAATCTATAACCTTACTAACAAACGCTCTTTTAATTCTAGTGATACTGCAATTAGTCTTAACTATGAGACTAGTGACAACAATTATTTAGCAAGTCTTAATTTAATTTATCGGACTCCTTGGACAGATAGAGATGGCAAGAGTTTATTAGACTTGTCAATTGGGTATGGGATTGGCTCTCAAGGGAGTGGCTTGATTGCATCTGCATCTACAGCTATTCTTCCAGGGATAGGATTGAGACTAGCCTATAGGCAAGCTAGCTTAAATAATAATTCTTCTTCGATAAGTCTTAGTCTCTTTACTAGTGTGTTATTACAATCTGGCGTGGATTTGAGTAGTGACGAATCAAAATTAGATAAGTTACGCACTCAGGGAGGTGTTTTCTTACAGCCATTTTTTGATAAGAACAACAATGGTACTCGAGATGAAGGTGAAGATCTTTATACTGAAGAGATAGAAGCACTATTCCTAATTAATAATCAAACCCTCAGGAGGTTTGGCATATCTCATCCCAAAATTGTTAGTGAAGGAGTTTTATTTGAACTTCCACCAAATACATATCGATTAGACATAGATCCAGCAGGTTTCCCTCTTGGGTGGAAAGTATTACAGCCCAGCTATGCTGTTACAGTTGTTTCGGGTGGTTATACAACCCTTTCAATTCCTCTTGTTCCATCCTATGTAGTTACGGGAAGAGCGATTAATAAAAATGGAAAGCCGATGATAGGTGCTAATGTGGAATTTGTGTCGCGCAGTAATCCCAAGAAGCGATTTACATCAATTACCAACAATGCTGGAATTTACTATCTTGAAGACTTAAAAGTAGACATTTATCAGTTATTTATTAATGGTAATTCTGCTCAGCCCAGTACCTTGGATATAAATTCAGATTCTAAGAGTTTCCTAGAGCTTAATATACAGCTATAGTGCAGCACTTTGCGCTAGCCATCTCTTACATTGCTACTCAACATACTGTATCCCCAACCTCTCAATTGAACGTCATTTGTAAGTAGGTGGGCATAATTAAAAAACTGTGGGCGCACGCTGCGCGTGCGCCCACAGTTTTTGGCTCTGGTTTTTATTTATGGATTAATTCTAATGTAAGCATCAGGACAGATATAGTCTTCATCTTGTTTTTTGGGGATTGGTGGAATTACTCTAATGGGTATATTACTTTCGCAGAGCAGAGGTTTTGTCGCTTTTTGATTGCTGTCATTAGCGATCGCATAGACAATTCCCGTATAAGCTTTGAGTCCTTCCTTAATGGGAATAGCACTGTTTTGTACGAGTAATCCTGAAGCTGTATCCAATACCGTAGCTTGGTAATTATAGAATTCTGAGTTAAGTTTTAATCCTGATGCTAAGAGATTGATATCCGTTGAGAACTGTCCCTTCTCTTGAAATATTTGCTGCTGCGATCGCATAATTGCGCGAATATAGGACTTACTCTCAGCTTCATGAATCAATGCCGATGAAGCTGCTAAATCAGGCGATCGCAGGATTTTGATATCACTTGCTATGTTGGTATTATCGGAAATCTTGTTTAACTGTTGTGGTTGCGCGTCGAAAGTGTTAGGACGAGGTTGATTGGGAACCGTATTCGCAATCTTTAACTGTCCATCATTACCGATTTCATAGATAGTTTGGGTTGTAAGATCGCCAAAGGTGAGATCAATTTCTGGTGGATGCTTACTGACATCAATTTTGTATTTACCTGCGATCGCAGTCTTACCTAATGGCAAATCATTGCTCAAAATATAAACATCCCCATCAAGCCCATTCTGAGAATCAAAAATTGCCATCCCATTCTTAGTGCCATCTGGATTTTTAAATTCCCAAGTTCCTGTTAATTTTTGACTGTTTGTTGCTTTAGATCGATCGCCTAAATTACAAGCAACTAACAAGCTAAGCGTGAGGTATAGTATCGCAGTTCGATAAAACTTGCGACAAACATTAGTTTTATCAAATTTTAGGCTGCTCATAGTTAGCTTAAATATTGGCTTGGTAGATTTTGTTTGGTATATTTGCAGATAATTACAATAAAAGGATCGTATTTTTGTTGATTAATGTGACAATCAACTGAATTAGATGATCCATGTTTTTGTAATTTATTCTCTTAAGGATATTGCAGCAGGCGCAGTTAGTTTATCTTCTGGAGTGAAATCAATGGCATGGCGTTTTCTCGTTTTATTGACGACAACTTTAGTCATTTCTTTATTTCCCAATGTAGCGAGGTCTGAGACTTTTCCAAAATCCAACTCAACATCGCTGGAGATAACTCAAAAAGAGCCCGAAGGTTTAATCTTACAAGGCACGCAGCAACTTGATAATTACTTTTTAGATGAAGCAAAGATTTCCGCAGAGAAAGCGTTGGCTTTATCTCGTGATCGCAAAGATCGCCTAATTGAAGGTAAGGCTCTGGTGCTACTCGGTAATGTTGCCTACAAACTCTACGACAGTAATGATCGCGCGGCGGAGTTAGCAAATCAAGGACTAGTGATCGCGAGGGAGGTCAAGGATGCAGTGTTAGAGGCGAGGGCGCTACTATTGCTGTCTGATACCATGACATCCGATGATAACGATAAAAAGCAGGAGCAAACTCAACGGGCTTTGGAATTAGCAAGACAAGCGAAGGATCACCGACTCGAAGCGGAAGTCTTGATTGCATTGAGTGATCTTGCTAATAACCGCAAAGAGTACGAAAAAGTTAGTGATCTGGTACAGCAAGCCTTGACTGTTGCAAAGAGTGTTGGTGCTCGCGACATGGAATTTAGGGCAGTAGCACGTTTGGGTAATCTACAAAAACTCGACAAAGAATATGATCGCGCATTGGAATTTTACAATCAAGCTTTGGAGATTGCCCGTAGCTATGGTAATCATTTCGATGAAGCCGTGATTCTTGCTTACAATTTTTCTAACCTGTATGGAGAATTAAAGAATACGCCTAAGAAGGTGGAATACAAACAGAAGGCTTTGCAGACTGCACAACAATCACAAAATCGTAGATTAGAAGCAAATTACTTAGTTGAACTAGGTGCAATTTACTATGACGATCTCCAACACTATGATAAGGCTTTAGATAACTATCAAAAAGCAATCACCATAGCAAAAGAGGCTAAATTAGGTACAACTCAAGCCAACGCTTTGAGGAATATTGGCTTGTATCATATGTTTGTGAAGAAGGACTATAATAAGGCGATCGCTTTTTTCCAAGAAGGTTTAGAAGTTACTAGACTCTATGGTGATGGATGGTGGGAATCAAATATCTTGGGTAAAATTGGGCAATCCTACAATCTACTTGGAGATCAAAAGCGAGCACTATCTTTCTATCAAAAATCATATCAAGTCAATTTTATCAGAGATAAACGAAATTGCACTTCTGATCAGACTACTGCTCTAGCCTATGCCTATGACCAATTGGAGGACAAGAAAAAAAAGATAGAAACTTTACAGCAGTCGATCACTATTGAGCAAAAATCACAAAATCTCTCTTGTGAACTCAAAATAATCAGCACTTTAGCTAATGAGTATGTTAATTTGGGTCAAACAAAGTTAGGAATTAATACCTATCAAAGAGGATTATCTCTTGCAAGAGTATCAAAAAATCGTAAGCAAGAGCAGGAATTTATTCGCTCTATTGGATATTCTTACTTGATTAATCTTAAAGATTATGAACAGGCTCAAAACTATTATCAACAAGCTTTATCAATTACCCAAGAACTTAAAGACCGTGAGTCTATTTCGTTTGTTCTATTTCGTTTAGCTAGTATTGACAAGGCTCAGAAACGATATACAAGTGCACTTGATAAGTACGAACAAGCTCTTAAACTAACTCGTGAATTGAGAAACTTCTCTCGCGAGGTTGAGATTTTACAAGCCATGAGCGAGATCTATGCTGAGACTAACGCTCCACAAAAAGCTGAATCACTTGTAGACAGATTAATCACTATCGCCAAGAAATCATACGATCCTAGTCTTTTAACTAATCAAGCAAATGACAAAATCCTCAACGCTGAACCTAAAAATGTTCTAAGGTTACTCCAAAATGCAATCAAGATCGCCAATGAAACTGGCAACAAATTTGAAGAGGGCAGAGCATTAAGTGTTTTAGCTAACTTGCATTTTTTAAGAAGTGAATATCAGCAGTCGTTAGAATTAGCCAAGCAAAGCTTAGCAATTGCGAAACAGCTTAAAAATCGTTTCTTGGAAGCTATTAATGTATATCTTATTGGTAACAATTACAATTCGTTAGGAGAAAACAAGAAGGCGATTGAATATCTAAATAATGCACTTTCTCTATATCGTGAAGAAAAAAATCGCTCTTCTGAAGGTGGCACTCTTGTTTCACTCAGTCTAGCTCACACTATGAACAAACAGCCTCGTAAAGGATTAGAATTAGCACAACAGTCTCTCAAAATTGTCCAAGAGACTAAAGATATTGGAGATCAGACATCTGCAACTTTAGCATTAGCTTTAGCACATCTAGGTTTAAACGATTTGCGACAAGCCTACGAACTAGCTCAACAAACTTTTATGACCGCACAAGAGTACAAAAATCCTCTTGTGCAGATGCAAGCAATTAGTGTACAGGCTGCGATTTTTAGCAGCCTTGGTGACAATCACAAAGCTCTTGATTATGCAATGCAAAGCTTAGCAATCATTCGACAAATGCAAAGTAACGATCTAGAAGTTAGTGCGCTATCAGACATTGCTGAAATCTATAAATCCCTCAAAGACCCAGCCAAGGCTTTGGAATATGCCGAAAAAGCCTTGGCTTCAGCCGAAAAGAGTCAAAACCCCAAAAAGAAAATCTCTGCACGTAGAGGACTAGCAGGGATCTATGCCTCTCAGAAGCGTTATGAGCAGGCGGTGAGCATGATCAATGAAGCTCAGGCGATTGCAGATAAGCTCGAAGATACAGAGAGCAATCGTCTGATTAAGCGGCGGTCATTAAACCTATTGGCTTATATCCATCGCAAACTCGGTAAACTCCAAGAAGCAAAAGCCTATTTAGAAGAAGATTTAGCAATTCCCCAACCAGCCGATCAAGAACCAGATCCTGAATGGGGAGTCGCTTCAAAGCTTGAACTAGCAAGAATTTATCGCGATCTCAAGCAACCGAATAAAGCTGCACCTCTCTATCAAGAAGTTATTGCCAATACGGAATCCAAACGGAAAAATATTCGTACCCTCTCCGCCGATCTCCAAAAATCCTTTGTCCAAGACACCATAGATCTTGACAACACTCGCCGCGAAGATCTTTATCGTGAATACGCCTCAGTACTTCTATCCCTCGATCGCATTGCCGAAGCGCAACAGGTACTCGACCTCCTCAAAGTTCAGGAACTTGCCAAATTCGTGCAAACCTCACGGAGCGTTGTTGATGGTTTTGCACCTAGTTCGACAGCAAGTCCCGTACAAGGCGATCGGCAACATTACGAGGAACTTCTCGCAACCGCAGTCAGTGATGGCAAAGAGTTGGAGGAATTGCGAAAAACTCCTCAAGACCAGCGCACCACCGTGAAAAAGCAACGCCTCACCGAATTAGCGAAACGAGAAACAGAACTCAACACCTATTTCAATCAATTTGTTGATTCACCAGAAGTGACCGCTACGGTTGAGAAATTGAACCGTGCCTCTAATGTGCGTAATGTGAACCTTGAGAGCATCAAGCAAGTCAGTAACATGCTGAAAAAAATCCCTAATTCCGTGCTGCTCTATCCATTCATTCTCGAAGATCGTATCGAACTTATCCTCACTACCGCTGATGCCCCACCGATCCGCCGCACCGTCAAAGTTACCCGAAGCGATCTGAGCAAAAAAATATTGCAGTTTCTAAGTGATGTCAGTGATCCAAGCTCTGAAGATGTGAAGAAATCATCACAGGAACTATACAACATTCTCATCCTTCCAATTGAAGCAGACCTTAATCAAGCAGGTACAAAAACAATCATTTATGCTCCCGATGGTTTATTGCGCTATGTCCCCATCTCTGCTCTCTATGATGGCAAACAATGGCTCGTCGAGCGCTATGCTACTAACATCATTACCGCCAACAATCTCAGCAATCTCGAACCCAAAATCAGTAGAAACTTTCGGGTGTTGGCTGGAGCATTTCCCACACAAGATGTGAGTCTTAAAGTTGACAGCAGAACTTATTCCTTTACTGGATTAAAATCTGCCATCATTGAAGTAAATCAAATCGCCAAAAATTTTCCCAATACTACTAAATTATTGGGGGCATCATTTAAACGTACAGATACAGAAAAAGAGTTGAGCGAAAATAATTTTGGGATTGTGCATTTAGCCACTCATGGGAATTTCATCCCAGATGCGCCCCAAAATTCTTTTATCGTGTTTGGTGATGGAGAATCGATTAAACTCAAAGATATCCGCAATTGGACTTTAAAAAACGTCGATCTAGTCGTGTTAAGTGCCTGTGATACTGCTAAGGGCAGTATTACCGAAAACAGCGAAGGTGTAGAAGTTGTCGGTTTAGGATTTTATCTAACCGAAAGTGGTGCTAAAGCCGCGATCGCTACTCTCTGGAAAATCGATGATACTGGCACTGAAGCCTTGATGTCGCGCTTTTATCCCAAACTATCTCAAGCAGATTTGCCTACTGTCGAGGTACTACGTCAAACCCAAATTGACATGATTCGCTCCAAAAATAGCAATCGCGATTATTCGCACCCTTTCTACTGGGCTGCATTTATTTTGATTGGCAACGGATTCTAATGAAGTACAGGTTTATTTCTCCGCCTTTGGCGGAGAAATAAACCTGTGTAAACTAATTCTTAAATCGTTTCTAAGCCCTAATAAATATATTTAATAATCACGATGAAAATAGAAGCGATCGCAGAAAAGGAGAGAATTAATTCAAATTTTTGAAAATGCTTGCCCTTAATCGGTTTCAGGTAACTGGATGGAAATAGTGACTCATCTTCCTCATCAAATACTTTAGTCTCATATAGCCCTAGAGCTTTTTCGACGCGGACAGAAATACCCATCGTTTTGATATAGCCTCTCCGAATATCAATCAAAATCAGCAAGTTACCAATCCAAAACATCAAGATAATACATACAAAGAGCAGTGTTTCAGGTAGAGAGAACTTAGCCACCCGTTGCACAATCCAGCCAATAAATACTGTAAACAGAGTGATAGCGGTACTCACAATGCTAAAAACCCGCGATCGCATTTCCCTGAGACTTTCTTGGGTAGTACCACGGACTGCTAATAAAATTTGCCTTTTATCATCACTCATAGTCAAGTTCTATGTAAAGGTAGCGATCGCAGTCAGGATTAGCAGGACTTTGCACCGTCAATCCTCCAATTTATCCTGAGGAAATAACCGTAGCTCCGAAGTTGGAGAATTGAGGAATAGGTCTGCTCGTTTGAGGACTGATGGCGATATTTTAATTTGCTTGAGGGTCACTAACCCTTCAGCAACAAAGGCTTGGCAGAGTGCGGCATTATTCCCTTTATTAAAACTAGTTTCATAGTAAACTTCGCGAATACCTGCGGATACAACCAACTTTAAACAGGAAATGCAGGGTTCCAAAGTCACATAAATACTTGCGCCATCGGTGGAAATACCATGCTTGGCAGCTTGGGCGATCGCATTGGCTTCTGCATGAACTGCTCTTGAGGGGAACTCCTTACTCGCATCACAGGTACTGACATTGGGATAGCAATAGCCTTGGGTGGTGCAATGCACTGAGCCTGAGGGGGAGCCGTTGTACCCTGTAGCTAAAACTTGCTTATCTTTGACAATCACTGCACCCACAGGAAAGGCTAAGCAGGTCGATCGCATGGCAGCAAGTTTAGTCAGCAGCATGAAATATTCTTCCCATGTTGGGCGTTGTTGGTATGCGGTGTTATCGAGCAATTCAGGCATGGGTCAGAGTTTATAAATTGTCAGGATGCGGTTTTAGTTATAGCGCAAGGCAAGTAACTACATGTAACTAATTGTGGAGTTTCTTTTCTAATTTCTGGCTAGCTTGGGACATGGAAAAACAAAATACCCAATAGATGAGAGCAACAAACAGATAAACCTCAGCATAGCGTCCGATAAACTCTGGCTGTGACAATACAGTACGGGCAATCCCCATCAGATCGACTAGTCCGACGATCGCTACTAACGATGTATCTTTAAATAGACCAATAAATTGTCCCACAATTGCAGGAATTGAAGCTTTAAGGGCTTGCGGCAAGACGATTAGAGCAATAGTTAGAGGGATATTTAATCCTAAGGCTCTAGCGGCTTCAGCTTGACCTTTAGGAATTGACTGCAAACCGCCACGGACATTTTCGGCAAGATAGGCGGCACTAAATAGCACAAAGGCAGCGATCGCTCTCAATACGCGATCAATTTCCAAGCCTGCGGGTAAAAATAAGGGCAGCATCACCTGCGCCATAAAGAGAATCCCAATCAAGGGAAGCCCGCGCACTAGCTCAATGTAGCAGGTGCAAAATAATTTGATGATTGGTAAAGTGCTTTGTCTTCCTAAGGCTAATAAAACGCCTAAGGGGAAAGAGAAAGTAATCCCAGAGATGGCGACGATCAAGGTCAATATCAGTCCATTCCAGACATTCACATCAACCGATGCTAACCCGAAACTACCGCCAACTAGCCATAGGGAAATTGGGAAAGTGAGAAACCATGCGATCGCTAAAACTAACGAACTTACTTCAAATCGCTTACATTGTTGCCCAATGACGAACCCAACTGCGATCGCACCACTAATACCCAACGTCAACCCTTTAAAAAGCGGTTCGACAGGTAACAAAATCGCAAGGGCAACTGATAAAGATCCTATAGCGATCGCCACAGTGCGACTGAATCTCCCCCATAGTCCCCATGAGATACCTGCTAAACTTCCTGCGATCGCTAGAACACCCCATAATCGCCAAAATTCGGTGACAGGGTAAAGACCCACCAAAAATAAACGCAAATTACTACTGACAACCTCCCATTGAGCCTTAGTTGTCGCCCAAATCCAGAGATTACTCACCGACAGATATAAAACCCAGATACAAATAATTGTGAGTAGGGTATTAAACCAACTGCTAAAGAGATTTTTTTTTGCCCATTGCCAAGCAGTTTGCGATATTTGCGGTGGCAGTGTCACGGGAATTTGCGTCATAAACAGACACCTAGAAGATAGCTATTATTGCTGATAGCTCGCAAGAGCTATCAGCAATAATATACCAGTCCTAAATCATTTGTTTTTGGGTTTGTTGAAGTGCACCCCCAAGGGGTGCACTTCAACAACTTGCTTAAGCGTAATCCTGTAGGGCTGTTACAGAAATAGCACCAGATTGGAGAGAACGAATAGCAGCGATCGCTGCTTTTGCCCCTGCAAGGGTCGTAATTACGGGGATTTTGTAGGCTAAAGCCGTGCGGCGAATCATCTTGCCATCGGTTTTTGCTTCTTCTCCGCTCGGTGAATTAACGATCAATTGAATTTGACCATTTTTCATTGAGTCACCAATGTGGGGGCGACCCTCATGGACTTTGAGAACCTGTTTGGATTCGATATTGTTGCGACGGAGGATTTTATAGGTTCCTTCGGTTGCCACGATTTTAAATCCAAGCTCAACAAAGGCTTCAGCGACGGCAGGAATACCGCTTTTATCGCGATCGTTGACTGAGAGAAATACAGTTCCCTCTAGTGGCAAATGGGTTCCTGCGGCAATTTGCGCTTTCGCAAAGGCACGACCAAACTCGGTGTCGATACCCATAACTTCTCCCGTCGATCGCATTTCAGGACCCAAAATCGTATCGGTTCCTGCAAACTTGGCAAAGGGTAGCACCGCTTCCTTGATCGAGATATGCTTCGGAATTACCTCTTCTGTTAAGCCCAACTCTGCAAGCGTTGCACCAGACATAATGCGCGAAGCATAGTTCACGAGGGGAACGTTAATTGCTTTACTGACATAGGGAACGGTGCGTGAAGCGCGAGGATTGGCTTCAAGAATAAAGACCTTGCTTGCCTTAGGATTGCTATTATTCAACTGCACTGCATATTGAATATTCATCAAGCCAATTACGTTTAGAGCTTTAGCGAGGCTAATTGTCCATTCACGGATCGTCTTGAGAACTTCGGGCGGTAAAGAGAATGTGGGGATAGAACAAGCGGAGTCACCTGAGTGAATTCCTGCCTCCTCAATATGCTCCATGATGCCGCCGATGGTGACATTACCAAGTTGATCGGCGATCGCATCCACATCTACTTCGACTGCACCTTCAAGGAATTGATCGATCAGTACAGGATGTTCAGGCTCAATGATAATGGCGCGACGCATATAGTCTTCAAGCTCTGCATCGGAGTAAACAACTTCCATACCACGACCGCCGAGAACGTAGCTAGGACGCACGACGACGGGATAGCTGACGCGCTGGGCTACGGCGATCGCCTCTTCTTCGGAACGGGCTAAACCATTATTAGGTTGCAAGATTCCCAACTTTTGACAGATTGCCTCAAAGCGTTCCCGATCTTCGGCAGTATCAATGGAATCGGGAGAAGTCCCCCAAATCTTAGTAGAGGAATTGGTCTCTTCTAAATAGCGCAAAAGTGGCACTGACAGCTTCAGAGGAGTTTGTCCACCAAACTGAATGATCACACCTTCAGGATTTTCCGCTTCGATGATATTCAGCACATCTTCGCGGGTCAATGGCTCGAAATAGAGGCGATCGCTAGTGTCGTAATCGGTGGAAACGGTTTCAGGATTAGAGTTAACCATGATCGTTTCAAATCCTGCGGCGCGTAAGGCATAGCTGGCATGACAGCAACAATAGTCAAATTCAATCCCCTGTCCAATCCGATTGGGACCACCACCAAGAATCATTACCTTACGTTTGGTAGAAGGTAAAACTTCCGATTCTTCTTCGTAGGTGGAGTAGTGGTAGGGAGTGAGCGCTTCAAACTCGGCGGCGCAGGTGTCAACGGTTTTGTAAGAAGGAATTACGCCAAGGGATTTGCGATAGGTACGCACGGCATCTTCATTTGTGCCTGTGAGATAGGCAATCTGGCGATCGCTAAAGCCCAGACGTTTTGTTTCCAACATCTCATCCTTGAGAATACTTTCGAGCTTCCGACCCTTGATCGAGAGTTCCACATCGGTAATCTCACGCATTTTTTGGAGGAACCAAGGATCGATATTGGTTAACTCGAAAATGGCTTGAACTGATAGCCCAGAAAGGAATCCGTCACGGATCGAGAAAATGCGATCGGGGTTAGGAGTCCGCAGACTATATTTAATTTTGTCGAGATCGGGCAGAGTCTCTTCGCGATCGCCGCCAAAGCCAAAGCGACCAACTTCTAGCGATCGCAATGCCTTTTGGAATGATTCTTGGAATGTGCGACCGATCGCCATCGCTTCACCGACGGACTTCATCTGCGTGGTGAGAATTGGCTCAGA
Source organism: Pseudanabaena sp. BL-A-41 (assembly GCA_050632425.1). GTDB lineage: Bacteria > Cyanobacteriota > Cyanobacteriia > Pseudanabaenales > Pseudanabaenaceae > Pseudanabaena. The sequence goes on from CP192607.1 coordinate 45,932, forward strand.
ACCGGGGAATTTCTCGAAGGCAAAACGAGGAATTTTGGTAACGACATAATCGATGGTTGGCTCGAAACTGGCAGGAGTTTTCTTGGTGATGTCGTTAGAGATTTCATCAAGGGTGTAGCCGACAGCTAATTTCGCCGCAAATTTAGCGATCGGGAATCCTGTGGCTTTCGAGGCAAGTGCCGAACTGCGGGATACGCGAGGATTCATCTCGATGACCACCACTTCGCCGTTTTCAGGATTGATCGAGAACTGAATATTCGAGCCGCCAGTTTCTACGCCGATTTCACGAATGATCTTAATTGCATAGTCACGCAAGCGCTGGTATTCCTTATCCGTCAAGGTTTGAGCAGGTGCAACCGTAATCGAGTCACCTGTATGGATACCCATGGGATCGATATTTTCGATGCTGCAAATGATCACCACGTTATCGGCGAGATCGCGCATCACCTCTAGCTCGTACTCTTTCCAACCAATTAGCGATCGCTCGATCAGGATTTGCGATACGGGGCTTGCTTCGAGACCAGAGGCACAGATTTCTTCAAACTCCTCTTGGTTGTAGGCGATCCCGCCGCCCGTACCGCCCATCGTGAAGGCAGGACGAATGATCAGGGGATAAGTACCAATTTCTTGGGCTATCGCACGGGATTCTTCCATGGTTGTCCCTAAGCCAGAGGGACACATGGCAACGCCGATCCGTTCCATCGCCTCTTTAAACAACTTGCGATCTTCTGCCATCTCGATCGCGTCTAGTTTTGCACCGATTAGTTCAACGCCATATTTTTCTAAAACACCATTCTTAGCGAGGGCTACGGCAGTATTTAGCGCTGTCTGTCCACCCATCGTGGGGAGTAGTGCATCAGGTCTTTCTTTTTCAATAATTTGGGCAACAACTTCGGGGGTAATTGGCTCAATATAGGTGCGATCGGCTGTGGCGGGATCGGTCATGATCGTAGCGGGATTGGAGTTAACTAGGATCACGTAATAGCCCTCGTCCCGTAGAACCTTACAGGCTTGGGTTCCCGAATAGTCAAATTCGCAGGCTTGCCCGATCACGATCGGACCAGCCCCAATCAACAAAATCTTTTGGATGTCATTACGGCGGGGCATATAATCTTGTATTTCTTAGGTAACTCGCAATACATTTTATAGCCTCATGGCGATCATTCATGATGTAGCGCATGATGCTAATTGGTGCGCTACCGAACAGGTGAAGGAATTTTGGGAGTTTTTTAAATTGGTTGTTATGTCTAGTCTAATGATCCACCTAGACGAAAACCACTCAAAATGACGACAAGCTCATATCAGTCAAATCTCAGTTAGCTGCATCAACGCATTATAAATTCATCTTAATCAAATGTCTGGAGCTAGAGAACATCTAAGGAAATCTCATTGTTATAAAAAGTCTTAATTAACCTAAAGCAAATTCTGTATACCTTCTGGCATAGGGTGCATGATACGCCAAGACAATATCTTGCTTGGGCACACCGCGATCTATTAATTCATTAGCAACAGCATACTCAGTTCCATCATATTGAATCCATATCTTTTCATCTTTAATATCTACATGAATTAAGCACCCATACATACGAAATCCATTTTCCCAACCTACACTAATCACTTGATAGTGATCGCCCTGTATATCAAATACAGTATAGGTTTCCATGTCTTTGCTGACAGGATCTAGTTGGCAGTGATGCGTTAAAATAGATTGGATATGTTGACGATATAGAGTTAATTTATCCATTGTAAAACTTCCTCCTGTTGAACATCAAAAACCACTATTTGAAGATTGTATTCAGCAACGCTAAGCAGAGTAAATTCTTCCGTAAAGAAACTCTGATGAACTTCCTTAGATTTTACATATAAGACATTTCTAAAGCCCTAATAGCCTCAAAAAAATCCCTGATGCGTTTTGAGAAACTTCTGGCATAATACTAGGGATTTTTTTGAGGCGTGCGATGTCGGAGTTACGAGACTATCAAAAACGGGTCATCGACGAGATTTATGCAACTTGGCGAATGGGCAAGCGGGCAATCTTGTTAGCCATGCCCACAGGCTCAGGCAAAACCCGCACCTTTAGCGAACTCGCCAAACATTTTTACGATCGCCATCAGCGCGTGCTCCTATTAGTTCACCGTGAAGAACTGCTCTGGCAAGCGAAAAACACTTTAGAAAAAACTTTGCGATCGCCCGTTGGCATCATCAAAGCCGAGCAGCCCATGCACCTAGAGCATCCTGTGCAATGTGCCTCCGTACAAACCTTAGTGAAACGTCTTGAAAAACAAGAAATAGATTTAGGTGCGATCGCTCTCGTGATTGTTGACGAAGCCCACCTTTCCCTTGCCCCAAGTTATTTGAAAATTTTGAGTTACTTTCCCGAAGCCTTGATTTTGGGCGTAACAGCTACACCTTCGCGACTGGATGGTAGGGGGTTCGATCGCCTTTACGAAGCATTGGTCATTGGTCCCTCCGTATCCGAATTAATTTGGCGCGGATTTCTCGCCGATTATGATGTGCTTGCACCTGAAAGCTTTTTACCTACCGAAGAAGGGATTCGGATTGCAGGGGGCGATTTTAATTCGGCGGACTTAGCAGAGCGCATTGATCGCCGCTATGTAGCTGGTTGTGCTGTCGATGCATATTTGCGTCATGCCCACTCAAAGCGCTGTGTCGTATTTGCGATTAATTTAGACCACTCCAAAGCGATCGCCGAACGCTACCGAAGCGCAGGTATTGCCGCCGAACATATCGATGGTGAAACTGTCCCCAAAGAACGTCAAGCGATCCTCGAACGCTTTCGCTCTGGCGAAACTAATGTGCTCTGTAATGTCAATTTGTTCACTGAAGGCTTTGATGTTCCCGAAATCGAAGTAATCCAGCTTTGTCGCCCCACCAAGTCCGTTGCCCTCCATTTGCAAATGCTCGGTCGAGGCTTACGTCCTAAGGGTGGACGCAAAGCATTAGTTATCGATCATGCAGGTAACTGTTTACGTTTAGGTGGCGCAAAGGCAGAACGGAATTGGACATTGCAGGGACTAGCAGAAGAAGTTCCTGAACTAGAACCAGTTTCAGAAGTCTTTACCGAACAACCTATCCCCGTTATTGCAAAAACACCAATCGACTTACCCAATTTCCCCAAGCGTCGTGTCGAGATCTATGAAACCGATGCCGATTTCTACAACATCCCCACTCATAGCGAACTCGAAACCCATCTGGCTCAACAAACCTATCGTCAACCTACTCAATCAAAACCTATTGCAAATAGATTGCCGCGATCGCCATTAGAATCTCCTCAAACTCAGCCACGTCAGGCGACTCCATACCGCAAGGTTGCCACTCGTCCATCTCGAAAGGTATCCTCAACAGGTCGATCAAGCCGACCAACCCGCCAATTGTCGCCTTTGCAAAAAGTCAGTAAAGCAGCGATCGAGCTAGCGGAAATGCTCGAAAATATTCTGGTTTGGGTGTGGCGATCATGGTTTCCACCTAAGCGTCAAAAGATCGATGTCTCTCGTAAATACAAACGTCAGTAACCTAAAAACCAGAGCGTGGGTCGCCCGCGTAGCGGGCGACCCACGCTCTGGTTTTTAGAAGTTTGTAATGTTTTGCATAGCCTAACCAAGCTTAAGATCGTGCTAATCTAGCTACTTAGATTTGATTTGTAGAGCGCTATGACTGGATTTGTTGGATTACACGTTCATACCGAGTACAGCCTGCTTGATGGAGCAAGCCAAATTCCTGATCTAGTTAGCCGTGCGGCGGATTTAGGGATGCCTGCGATCGCCTTAACCGATCATGGGGTGATGTATGGAGCGATCGAACTGATCAAAACCTGCAAATCTAAGGGGATTAAGCCAATTATTGGCAATGAAATGTATGTGCTGAATGGGGATATTACTAAGCAATATAAGAAAGGAGACAAAGACGGCAAAAAATATCACCAATGCGTTCTCGCTAAAGATACACAGGGTTATCGCAATCTCGTTAAATTAACTTCCATTTCCCATTTGCAAGGCTTTCAGGGGAAAGGAATTTTTGCGCGTCCCTGCATCAGCAAGGATTATCTTCTGCAATACAAAGAAGGTTTGATACTTACTTCGGGATGTTTAGCAGGAGAAGTCCCACAGGCAATCATGAAGGGAGATCCTGAGGAAGCGCGACGAGTGGCTGTTTGGTATAAAGAACATTTTGGTGATGATTATTATTTGGAAATTCAAGATCATGGCTATCCTGAAGATCGAATTGTGAATGTCGAGATTTTCAAGATTGCTAGGGAATTGGATATTCGCGTAATCGCCACTAATGACTCTCACTTCACCTCCTGCTCCGACGTGGAAGCCCATGATGCATTGCTCTGTATCCAAACAGGAAAGCTAATTTCCGATGAGAAGCGTCTCCGTTATAGCGGCATGGAATATCTCAAGTCCTACAATGAGATGAAGCAGCTATTTCGCGATCATTTGGAGGATGAGTTAATTGAGGAAGCGCTCGCAAATACTCTCCATGCCGCCAATAAGGTCAAGCCCTACGACCTCATGCGCGATCCCCGTGCGGCGGACTATCCGATTCCTGAAGGACATACTGCGGATACCTATTTTGAGGAGGTAACATGGCAAGGATTGCTCCAAAGATTTAATGTCAAAACCCATGCTGAAATCCCCCAAAATTATCAAGAGCGTCTGCGCTTTGAATTGGGAATCATCATGCAAATGGGCTTTGCGACTTACTTCCTTGTGGTGTGGGACTACATCAAATATGCCAGAGACAAACAGATTCCTGTCGGACCAGGTCGTGGTAGCGCGGCGGGTTCTCTCGTGGCATACTCCTTAGGAATTACGAATATCGACCCCATCCATCATGGACTTCTCTTTGAGCGATTTCTCAATCCTGAACGGAAGTCAATGCCTGATATTGATACGGATTTCTGCATCGATCACCGTGGGGAACTAATTGAATATGTAACGGAACGCTATGGACAGGAACGGGTAGCGCAGATTGTCACCTTTAACCGTTTGACTTCTAAGGCAGTGCTTAAAGATGTGGGACGGGTGCTGGATGTGTCCTACAGCGAAGCCGACAAGATGGCGAAAATGATTCCTGTTTCGCGTGGCAAGCCTGCGAAGTTAAAGGTAATGATTTCTGAGGAGTCGCCTGCACCCGAATTTCGCGATCGCTATAAGCAAGATGCCAAAGTCTTTGAATGGCTAGACATGGCAATGCGGATCGAAGGTGTGAACAAAAGTTCAGGTGTTCATGCGGCCGGGGTGGTGATTTCGCCTTTTCCATTGGATGAAGTTGTACCATTGCAGCGCAGTAATGAAGGTCAGGTGGTCACGCAATACACAATGGAAGATTTAGAATCCCTCGGTCTATTAAAAATGGACTTCTTGGGACTGCGGAACTTAACCACGATTGAGCATACCAGTGAGTTAATTCGCGGTAATCAAGATCCAAATTTTCATATCGATGCGATCGCCCCTGATATGTCCACAGAGGCAAATCAAAAAACCTATAAGCTCCTCGAAAAAGGCGATCTCGAAGGGGTATTCCAATTAGAATCATCAGGCATGAAGCAGATTGTTAAAGATCTCAAGCCTTCCAATATTGAAGATATTTCTTCGATTCTGGCCCTTTATCGTCCCGGACCTTTGGATGCAGGACTAATCCCTAAGTTCATTAATCGTAAGCATGGACGAGAAGCGATCGAATATCAGCATCACACTTTAGAACCCATACTGAATAACACTTACGGAGTTCTCTGTTATCAAGAGCAGATCATGAAAATGGCTCAGGAATTAGCTGGCTATTCCCTTGGTGCTGCGGACTTATTGCGGCGGGCAATGGGTAAAAAGAAACCTGAAGAGATGGAAAAGCAACGTTCCATTTTCCTTGATGGTTGTGCGAAAAATGGTATTAGAAAAGAAATTTCTAACGACCTCTTCGATCAGATGGTTCTTTTTGCAGAGTATTGCCTTAGTTACGATACTTTAGTACGAACTGTCGAGTATGGCTTAATGCCTATCGGTAAAATCGTGGAACATCAAATCGAATGTCAGGTTTACAGTGTTGATGAGAACGGATTTGTCTATACGCAACCCATTGCTCAATGGCACGATCGCGGTAATCAGGAAGTATTTGAATATGAGTTAGAAAATGGCGATCGCATTAAAGCTACTAAGGATCATAAGTTCATGACGACTGATGGTGAGATGTTGGCGATCGATGAGATTTTTGAGAAAGGGTTAGATTTGCTTTGTTACAATAACGATCAAGATTAAATATGGTCAGAGAGGTTACAAACTGATGACTGTTACCACTACTAGAAAAATCACCTTTGAAGAATATCTAACCTATGATGACGGCACTGATAAGCTTTATGACTTTAATGATGGAGAACTAATTGAAGTGACTCCAGCGACTGCCTTTCATAATGCTTTAATGATGTTTTTCTCTTTTGTCTTGCAGTTAGAAATCCGTCAAGAAAGTTATCCCTATTGTGTGCGTGTTAATAGCACTGAATTACTGATTGGTAAACGCACGCGCCGCCCCGATGTATTGGTGATGACTCTGGAGCAATCCCAAGGATTAGGTAATCAGCCTGATATGTTGTATGAGCCTTGCCTATTAGCAATTGAGATTGTGAGTCCAACTTGTCGTACTGTGGATACTATAGAAAAGCGCGAAGAGTATGCTCAATTTGGTATCCCTGAATATTGGATTGTGGATTTTCTATTAGGTACTTTTTCGGTGCTTAGTTTAGTAAATGGAACTTATGTTGAGAAGGTTTATCGAGAGAATGACCAAATTATTTCTAATGTTTTTCCTAGCTTGAATTTGTCAATGAATCAGGTCATGGCAGATAGATGATCGTACTAAAGCTATGTGGGTTAGATTTGAAGATCGCTAGGGTTTCTTAGAATTATGCGATCGCATTAAATAACCAAATGCTCTCTAATGCCGTCAAATTCAGGATCTTTTTTGGCTCGATTTTTTGTTTCTTCAGGTTGTTGATTGATTGCTAGAGCAAGATATTTGAGAGACTCATCAATGTTGCGCTGTAAGGCATAGCAGCAAGACATGCCATATAACGCATCAACATCATCAGGATTTTGTTGTAACACTTGTTCGCATTCTCTAACTGCTTCCTCATATCTTCCCATCCAAGCAAACAAGACCCCTCGACAGATTTGAAATTGGATATTACTGGGTTCTAGGTGTATAGCCTGATTGAAATTTTCAAGGGCTTGGTCATATTGTCCGCGTCTGGTTAAAGCAATACCTCGCTTAGACCAAGCTTGAGCATCGTTAGAATTTAGCTCAATTGCTTTGTCAAAATCGGCAATCGCTTCTTCATACCTTTGTAGATTTACATTTGCGTCACCTCTCAACAACCAAGCTGAATCAAGATTAGGATTTAGCTCAATTGCTTTGTCATAATCAGTAATCGCTTCTTCATACCTTTGTAGATTTACTTTTGCATCACCTCGAAACGTCCAAGCTTGAGCATCGTTAGGATCTAGCTCAATCGCTTTGTCATAATCAGTGATCGCTTCTTCACGCTTTTGTAGATTGCCTTTTGCAGTACCTCGATTAAACCAAAATTCAGCATCGTCAGGATTTAGCTCAATCGCTTTGTCAAAATCGGCGATCGCTTCTTCATATCTTTGTAGATTTACTTTTGCAACACCTCGTGCATCCCAAGCTCGATCAAGGTTAGGATTTAGCTCAATTCCTTTGTCAAAATCAGTAATGGCTTCTTCATATCTTTGTAGATTTACATTTGCGTCACCTCTCAACAACCAAGCTGAATCAAGATTAGGATTTAGCTCAATTGCTTTGTCAAAATCAGTAATGGCTTCTTCATGCCTTTGTAGATTTACTTTTGCAAAACCTCGCGCACCCCAAGCTCGATCATGGTTAGGATTTAGCTCAACTGCTTTGTCAAAATCGGCGATCGCCTCTTCATATCTTTGTAGATTTACTTTTGCATCACCTCGACTACCCCAAGCGTCAGCAAGGTTTAGATTTAGCTCAATTGCTTTGTTATAATCGGCGATCGCTTCTTCATATTTCTCTAAAGAATCAAACAAATTGCCAATTCCCAAAAAAATCTGACTGCAATAATTTGCTTCGATTTTTGGCTCAAGGAAATGTGCTTGCGCTTCTGCTTTCTTGGCAATGTCAAATACTCTAGGTCGAGGAGCGCGTAAACATTTGCAAATCAAGGCAATACATTTTGAGAGTCCATCAGGCAAAGCATCAACCTTTTCTAAGGATTTCTCAATCGCATTTTCAATTCTTTCTAATAAAGCTTTTGGCAAACGATCTTCACCAATTTTGACATTAGATTGTGGTGGAGAATTGACTAACAGCCATCCTAAAGGTAATAAAAGTTTTGCGCTTTCCAAAAACTTTTTGTTCTCCTGTGGTAGGAGATGATTGTCATCAAATTCTGCCTCCGAAGCAAGCGCCACAAATGCAGGTGTGAGCATAACTTCAGGTTGTCTGAAATAGCTCGAAGCAAAAAAATGTTTCAGGAAATAAACTTGCCAACCATCGCGCCGCAAATTAAAAAATGCGTGATACATTGCCTCGGCAGTATATGCACACCAAACAGAATTCTCATACTTTTCCCCATCCCAACACTCAGGTGGTACTTCTTGGTCAGCCAGATCCTCAAAATATTGCTGTAAGTGCGCGTGAATTTCTTTACGCTCATTAGGTTCTAAAGAAAAGTGAATGATATCCCGTGCAACATCACCTAAACGATAGCGCCCATTGCTTCCTGTAAATTCCACAAAGTCGCGTTCTTTGAGCCAATCAAAACAATTAAGACCTGTATCAACACCCTTCGCAAAGTCTAGCCCCTGCCAATTCGCTAAACTCGCGATCGCTGATCGATCAAACCATCGGCAACAAGCCGCATACCTAACCAGTTTTTGCTGGATTTCGTTTAGCCCCACCAGTAGGCGCTTTTCAATCGCCTCATCACTATTAATGGTAATACACTGCTCTATTTGTTGGGCGATAAGATTCAAATGGTAAGGCAAACCATTAGTTCTTTTATAAAACTTCTCAATCTCCCTTTTGTCCGTAATCTCGATTTTTTCTAGGTAGTTCTTGACCTTATCCTTCTCAAACTCCCTCAATGGCAACTCCTGCACCAAGCGCTCCCCAGTAATCAAATCACTCCATCCTTCTTTTTTTAGTAGTTGATATCGCCCCGCTGTCACTACCCTAAGCTGGCTATTCTTTAGAGCTTTATTTTTGAGAAATATCTGTCTGAGCCAAGTATCAAAATCAACCGCCTTTTCATAGGTATCTAGCACCAGCACCACAGGCGTTTTATGAGCATGATTTACCAAACTTTCGACAAAAGCCTGAGTAAGTTTAGGCAAAGGATCGAGCATTAACTCACGCACTTCTACATCCTTGGTAGCTTCATGTTTGAGTAACAACTCATCCATCAATTTATCTTTTAGCGATAATGCCGAGGCTGCTCCATCAATAGTTAGGTCTAATACACTACCAACCGCCGTAGTTGTCACGGAAGCTGCGAACTCTGTCATCGGATTGACCACACCTCCCGAAGCAGCGGTTTTACCTGCCCAGATCCCCGCATTTGCTAAAAGCTTAGTTAGTTGCTTAACACGATCTATCTGCTCACTCTCAACTTTTTCCTTACCTTTAACTGGTGATTTGTTTAGATTCGCCAGTGTATCTTTGTAAATCTTATGTTTTTCACTAAAAGCATCTTTTGCCAAAACATCTCTTTTCAAAAAAGGAATTTCGGGTAAATCCTTATGCAAGGCAATCATGACATCTAACGGTGTTGCGTAGTTGTCATCAAAGGTAATTGCTGCGAAGTGGATCTGCTTACCCTGTATGCGATCGCCTAAGCCTTCTTGAAATTTCCTGAGCAGTGTAGATTTACCAACTCCACCAATTCCCCAAATATTAAACATCACAGGCGAATGATCGGGCTTAGCGATCACCTCAGCGACTTCATTAATTAGCTTTTCTTCTTGTTTGTGAGGAAGGTGGAGATTTTGACTTGCCATTCAGTTCAGGACATTAAGCTGTAAACAATCTAAAAAACACATTGAACAATTATAACTGAATGTTAAATTCAGATCTGTTTTGTTGATCTTGAAGATGATAGCGATAATCAATTTACTCGGATCTTCCGTATTTATTTAGCTAGGGATCACCTTACTAATTTGTGATGATGGATTTAGGCGATCGCTAAATAACTTAGCCTTATCTTCGCGCAAACCATTCCCAATATAAAATTTTAGCAACGCATCTATCGACATATCTCGACTTGCCGCAACCTCCTCAAGCGATCGCATCGCATCAACTGGAATTTGCAACAATACCGCCTCAGTCGTACGAGGCTTGATTTGCAGTTTGATATCCTCTTCAATTTGATTCATATAACTTCCTTTCATTACGAGTAGCAGGACGGGCTGAAATTATGCGCGATCTTTTTCATTACCTTGTAAGCGATAGACAACATTCATAAACTCGTCTTCAATATGCTTTAATACGCTATTTCAATAGCTTAACTTGATAAGCGATCACCCAAAAGTTTTAACAACTTCTGCTGATCCCAATTCGCTTCCACACCTTGCAGAACTTGCAGAAACAACTGCTCATATTCGCGATCGCTTAACGGCACAAGAGACTGCGATCCGTCCGACTTACCACCAAACAAACCCTTCAACCAACTCATTACGCACCCAGCCTCGCTATAAGCTCCTAAAATTTTAGCAAGTTTTTCCGTAGGGGCTAAGCATTCCCGCAAATGTTTATAAATTTTTAGATACCCTCAAATTGGGAATGCTTAGCCCAAAGCCTCACCCATTAACCCAAAATCTCAAACCGCAGGAATAATTTATCGCTAAAAGCAAAGAGGGTTCAGCATTTGCGGAGCGAGATTTTTTGTGGAGAGAATTGCGATCGCGAAGCAAATGCTAAACCCCTACATCTGGGATGCATTCAATTTGATTCATATAACTTCCTTTCATTGATTGCGGCTAAGATCTAGATCTCCATTAGCAGCAACTTCTGCAAGTGGTGATTGACGAAAAAAAATCAGAGATCTTAGTATTTGTAAGTTTAGCTTGATAAGTAGATGGTTGTTTCGCAAACTGCCAAATCTGCATGAATTGCATGAGAGATGCTTCAGGTGCTTGCTCAAGTTCGCGGATTAATTGCTCTTTGATCGTCATACATTTGCCCTCCTTGCCTTTTAAGCATAGCTTATAAATTTTTACAGAGCTAGACATAACAGCGATCGCTTAAATTTCCAAAAGATGGCGAACTGTCCGACTTACAACCCCTTAACCCAACCCAGACTCACAACTTACAACCTGTTCTTAAATTTGAAAGCGCGGCTTAGCCGCGCTTTCAAAAATTTCTCTGTTTTTTAATTCAGCCCGTTGCGCTGTAATTACATTTGTGATTGAAGATAATTGGGCAAGCCGAGTTGCTCAATCAACTTGAGTTGTTTCTCTAGCCAATAGGCATGATCTTCCTCAGTATCTGTGAGAATACCCAATAGAATCTTACGACTTTGGTAGTCCTGTTCGCTCTCACAGACAGCGATCGCTTCTTTAAGATCACCAATTACACTGTATTCAAAGTCCAAATCATTCTGCAACATCTCTGGTACAGTCTTCCCGATTTTGAGACCATCTTGTTGCGACAGATCAGGTGTACCACCAAGAAAGAGAATTCGTTCAATCAATAAAGTCGCATGTTGGGTTTCATCCTGCATCTCATGATTGATGCGTTCATACAGTTTATTGAGTCCCCAATCTAGATACATGCGTGAGTGAGTAAAGTATTGATCTCGCGCTGCTAATTCACCACGCAACAACTTCGATAATTGTTGCAAGACTTTCTCACTACCTTTCATAATTTTCCTCAATTGATTTTTTAATTAATAGTTCCAGAATCGATGACATCTGCCATCAATTTGCCAATAGGCTAGATCATCGACTGCAAGAAGTTGGGCAAGCCTGTGTTATCAATCAGCCAAATTTGTGATTCTAACCAATCGATTTGCTCCTCCGTCTCCTCTAGCAACTTCGCAAACAAATCACGGCTGACAAAATCTTGCTGCGTCTCACAAGTGATTACCGAGGCTTTTAGTCCATCACGAATTTCAATGCAGAGAGTCAAGTCATTCTGCAATACTTCAGGAACATCCTCGCCGATTAGCAGCTTTCCTAAACTTTGCAAGTTTGGCAAGCCTTCTAAAAAGAGAACTCGCTCAATTAATTCATCAGCCTGCTTCATAGCCTTAATGGAGTAACGATATTCTCGATCGTTAAGCTGATTTAATCCCCAATTTTTGCACATCCGCGCATGGAGAAAATATTGGTTGATTGCTGTCAGTTGAGCTTTGAGGGCTTCGTTGAGCTGACGTTTGACATCGATGTTTCCTTGCATTGCTACCTATCTCTATCCTAAATAAGATCAGCTTGTTTATAGTTCCTTGCAATAGTAATAGCCATTATAGAGATTACTTGCAAATGGGAAATCCCAAATTTGCAAATATTCAACTTGCAATATAGCTTTTTTCAATCTCAAGAAGTAGATAATCTCAGCCTTTAAGCAGAGACAATCAGCATATATACCTTAGGGGTTAAAGCCCCGTATCCTACTTGACTAATTTATCACTATAGAGAATAATGAGAATTACTTGCAATAAAATTAAATTTTTTAACCTTGCTAAGGAATTAGAGAATATGTATATTTGTGTTTGCCATGCAGTGACTGAAAAAGACATTAAAAAAGCAGTCGGAAAGGGAGCTTCGTCCATCTCTAGACTATCGGAATTAACCATGCTGGGTACACAATGTGGCTGTTGCACAGAACATGCCAATCAAGTTTTGCACCAATGCGCTAATAAGTCTTAGTGCCCAATTGGTCATTTAAAGTGCATCGAAAGAGTATCTAAAAACTCAAAAAATTTTAAAAGATTTAAAAAAGTACTTGTCTAAATACACGTACTAGTATTAAGATAGATAACGGTTAAATGGCGAGCGTAGCCAAGTGGTTAAGGCAGAGGTTTGTGGTTCCTCCACTCGTGGGTTCAATTCCCATCGTTCGCCCTAATAAAAAAATAGAGACTGTGCTGGGCACGGTCTCTATTTTTTTGGGTATTTTGACGCTATCTCTTAGGGATAAAATTGCGAGAAAGTTTTTATATGTCGATCGCAGCGTAAAGCGCTGAAATCGTATCTAATGGTTTTTATAGTTTTAGGACGGCTGTATTTTCATGGGTAAGACAGTTGCAAGGTTTTGGACGATCGCCTTAATCACACTTTTTAGTGTGATCTCGCTTGGCGGTTTATTCCCACAGGGTTTAAGGGCTGAGGGCGGTGCGATCGCGATCGCGGTTGCTGCACCTCTAAGTGGTGATGGCGCTAGTGGGGGACAGGAAATCGTGGATAGCATCAAGTTATATATTGATGCGACGAACCGCGAGGGGGGAATTAACGGTCGTCCGCTTAAATTAAATATTTATGATGACAAGGGCAATGCGGATGGGGCAACTCAAGTTGCTAACGACATTGCCAAAAGTGACGCATTGGTGTTGTTGGGGCATCGCTCCTCTGATGCCTCGATCGCTGCGGGTAGCATTTACCAAGATAAGAAACTACCAGCGATTACAGGTACGGCAAATAGTCCGAAGGTAACGAGCGATCGCCCCTATTATTTTCGGATGATCTATACCAACCCTGCCCTTGCAAAGACCCTATCGATCTATGCTCAGCAGGTATTGCAGATTAAAACCGCTAGTGTGATCTACGACAAAGCTAGTAAAAATGAACTTGCCCAGTCTGAGGTGATTAAGTCCGCCTTTGAAGCTAACGATAATGGCAAAATTCAAAAAATTTGGGCGATCGATTCTGATCCCAATAATCGCAAAGCTTCAGTACAACAAATTGTCAATGAAATTGCTGCTGAGCCTGAAGCGGGCATTTTGTTTTTAACTTTATCTAAGGAAGAGGTTGCTGAAGATTTCTTGGTAGCGCTCAAACAAAAGGGGGTAAAGAATTCGATTTTGGGCGAGCAGGCTCTGGGGCGAGAAAGTTTTGCTAAGCGCTTTGAAAAATATGATGAAGAGAAGAAAAATGCAGGATTCTTTACGGATGGGATGTATGTGCCATTGCCAATCTTGTTTGACAGTGCAGGAGCCGATGCTCAGGACTTCTTAACTTCCTATCAAAAAGCCTATAGCAAGACTCCCTCGTACTTAGGGGCAAAGTTTTATGAGGTAGCGATCGCCGCAGTGGACGCAATTCGGAAAGCCAATCCTAAAGGCACAAATTTAGAAGGCGATCGCGAACAGGTTCGTGATGCCCTATCGAAACTCAATAATCGCAAGGTAGGGATCAGGGGCTTAACGGGGCTGCTGTACTTTAATAGCGATCGCAATAGTGATCAGCCTGTGCGCCTTGCCCAGTTCCAAAATCAAAAACTGATTTCAGCATCTCAGCAATTTACGCCGATCGCTAATCCTGAACGGTTGAATTTACCTAAAGAACTGCAATCGGGCAGCATTGTCCAGTCGGGCGATCAATATTTTTGGCGGCAGCGTGTAGTTTACGCAGGCATGGATATCAATAAGCTCAATCGCATTGATAAATCCACCTTTACCGCCGATTTTTATGTCTGGTTCCGCTATAGCGGCAGTGATGAACCCACGGAAATTCAATTCCCTGATGCAGTTACCAATAGCGTCAATCCTACGGCTCCCGTATTTGATGGCAAAGCTCCGATCAAGGCTCAGGTGGTTAATGGCTTAAACTATCGCCTCTATCGGGTGCGTGGCGAATTCCGTAATGCCTTCGATTTTCGCGATTATCCCTTTGATTCACAAAAACTGAATTTACGCTTTGATAATCCCACTTTGTCCACAGAGCGACTAGTTTATGCGATCGATACCGTTGGCTTGAAGTTGCCTAGAGCCAAGGATGCTGAACGCAAACCATTCCAAGGGCTACAGCTTTGGAATTTTAAAGACATCACTTATTTCCAAGATTCTTCGCGCAGTACTTCTACTCAAGGCGATCCCGATTTGGTGCAGTCCAATGCTCAAATTGAATATCCCGGATTAAGCATTCGCATGACTTTCCAGCGTAAAACCCTAGTATTTCTCTCTAAGAATGTCTTGCCTTTGATCTTGCTATCGCTCCTAACCTATTGTTGCCTATTCTTCCCCTATACGATGTTTGTGCCCCGCACGATGGCTCCTGCCTCAGCGCTGCTATCAGGAATTGTGTTGTTACTCTCCTTTAACAATCAACTCCCTGAAGTCGGCTATACCGTAGCGATGGAATATGTATTTTATGTCTATTTCTGTCTCTGTTTATTACCAATTCTGGTCACAGTAATCGGCACAAAACTAGAAAAAGATGGACATAAAAAAGCTTTTAAATATCTAAATATCGCTTCGTGGATTGTCTATCCATTGATTTTAATCATCACCATCTCAACTTTTGCGATTACCTATAGCGATCGCCTAGTCTAGACCAAGCCCAGAATAAAATTTCTGGGCTGCAAATTCATTAAATTGTACTTGCAATGAAACCACCAAGATGCTGTAGGGGCTTAGCATTTGCGCCACTATTTCTAGGCTCATCACAAAAAAATTTGATTTGCAAATGCTAAGCCATCTTTGCTTTTACTGACAAGCTCTCCCTGCGTTGTGAGTTTTTGGGCAGAGCATTCCCGATTGAAGAAGATCTGAGAAATTTATAGATTGTCGCGGGAATGCTTTGCCCCTACGGATCTCTATGGGTGAGAATAAATAATCACACTAACAATTTATGGGTTAACTCTGTCTAAACAAATTTTTGATACCTCGACAAATATTTTGCATCCAAGAACGGGATTTGATTGACCGACTTCTCAGCTTTGTGGGTGGGGATTGTCCATTCTCAATTCCAGAGATATTCCTTTCGTCAATCACATTTTGCAAAATCGCTATATTTTCAAGTACGAGCTCCACCTTTGGCTGAAAAGCAGCAGGACTCTTTTTCGCAAAATCTTGATAAATCTGCAAAGACTCTTGATATTCCGACATTGCTAGATCAGTTTCATTGGTCTTCTGATGCAAAACTGCCAAATTGTTCAGCGTATCAGCAACGTATGGCAAAAAAGTAGCAGGATTCTGCTTTGCCAATTCGCGATAAATCTCTAGAGCTTCCGTATATTCCGAGAGGGCGATCTCCATTTCATTGGTATTCCAATGCAAAATCGCCAAATTGTTCAGTGTCATTGCCACATCTGGCAAAAAAGTAGCAGGATTCTGCTTTGCCAATTCGCGCCTGATCTCTAGAGCCTCCGTATATTCCGAGAGGGCGATCGCCATTTCATTGGTATCACTATGCAAAACCGCCAAATTGTTCAGCGTATTTGCCACATCTGGCAGAAAAGTCGCAGGATTCTGCTTTGCCAATTCGCGTCTGATCTCTAGCGCCTCCGTATATTCCGAGAGGGCGATCGCCATTTCATTGGTATCACTATGCAAAATCGCCAAATTGTTCAGTGTCATTGCCACTTTTGGCAGAAAAGTAGCAGGATTCTGCTTTGCCAATTCGCGTCTAATCTCCAGAGCCTCCGTATATTCCGAGAGGGCGATCGCCATTTCATTGGTATCACTATGCAAAACCGCCAAATTGTTCAGCGTATTTGCCACATCTGGCAGAAAAGTCGCAGGATTCTGCTTTGCCAATTCGCGTCTGATCTCTAGCGCCTCCGTATATTCCGAGAGGGCGATCGCCATTTCATTGGTATCACTATGCAATATCGCCAAATTGTTTAGTGTTGTTGCCACATCAGGCAGAAAAGTAGCAGGATTCTGCTTTGCCAATTCGCGTCTAATCTCTAGAGCCTCCTGATATAGTTGTTCCGCTTGATTGAGCTTGTAATGTTCATTTAAAAAATATGCATATTCAAACAAGTTTTCACCTGTCCGCGCCGCACGTAAAGCCTCTTCAAAATATTCGCAAGTTTGCTCTAAACGATTCGGTTGTTCATAAAAAGTTGACCATAGCCGCGCCTTAATTAAAAACTCGTTGGCGATCTGCTCTCTACTGTTCCGCACATTGTCCCTTTGGCGATCCAGTTGCCTCTCCCTCTCGATCAGCCTATCGAGATCCTCAGTCATCTCCTCCGCCTTCAGCACCGCATCCGCCTCTCGAAATTCCCCAAGATCAAAATGCGCCTTAGCCTGCCTTAACCGTTCCGTATTAATCTCAATCTTAGTAAAAGTCTCATACAACTTAAAAACGTTACTCTTAAACTCCTCTAACTGCTCCTTCAGTTCTTGCAGCCGCCCAGCAAGTTTTAAACGCCTTTCAGGTTTAGACGCTTCTTCCAAACTTTCCTGTGTCTCCCGAATCTGCTCCACCAATCGTTGATAATCAACCGATTGCAGATAAATATTTTGGGTGATTTGGTTATTATCGCCAATTCCCCCAATATAAGCATTTGGAGCATTAATACTATATTGAGATTCACTCATCAGTTTAGAGATCAGTCCTCAACGACCAAAAAGAACGAACAGAAATAAAATAACAGAAATAAAAATAAAAAACCCGTAGGGGTAGAGCATTTGCGCCAACATCTATAAACCATCGCCAAAATCTCCATACGCAAATGCTCTACCCTCTCCGCTTTTACCAATAAATTATCCCTGCGGTTTGGGAATTTGCAGTTTTTACCAACAAATTATCCCTGCGGTTTAAGAATTTTCGATAAATGTTGGAATTTAAAGGCGGTTTGAGGATTTTCGGTAAATGTTTGAGGTTTAGGGATTTTCGGTAAATGTTTGAGGTTTAGGGCAGAGCATTCCCGATTTAAACGGATCTGAGAAATTGATTGATTGTCGCGGGAATGCTCTGCCCCTACGTTCGGTGATTTACGTTTGGAGATTACAGGTAAAAAATTAGGGCTTGCTCCCAAAATTCATATCAACCTTGGCGCGATCGCCGATTACCCCAATATTCGCACCCTGAGCATCAACATTAAATTTGCCCTTCCCTGTATCCTCTTCCCCCTCCAAAATCTTCGCGATTTCCGCCTTCAAAGCCGCATTTTCTGGAGCCTCCAGAATTTTCTTTAATTGCAACCGCAACGCCGCCAACCCATCCGCATCATCAGGATCTTTCGCAACATCAACCACCGCTTCCTTAGCACTGGGTTTAGCCTCCAAATGAGGAGATAACTTCTTAAAAATTTCCTCAGCCCCCTTTTCACCCAACTTCTCAGCCCCTTTGCCCAAAGCTTTATTCCCTAACCCCAACAGCGTAGGCAAATAAGGAGCGAGAAAACTCACAAGCGGTGTAATGATATCCATGAGAAATTCTTGTTAAAAATTCATTGATTCAGTCTACACCAACTTTAAAATTTTACTGATAGCACTTGGCTCTCAAACGAAAAGACCATTTGAAAGTGATGCTTTGCATCACTTTCAAATGTTGAACTTACTTAGGGAATTGCGGATAAAAAATGTTCCACCAACTTTAGCTGAGCGGAGTCGAAGCCACAGGTACTTTAAATAGCAAGTCCCTTAGCGAAAGTGTTGTCATACTTTCGCTAATTGTCATAAACTATGCTATACAACTATATGATGATGTAAGCCACAAATATTCAAGGCTTTCTAGCGATATTATGTCTCTATCTCCCTCTGCCTTAACACAGGTTGCTGATTACTTCAAAGTATTATCAGAACTGAGTCGCTTACAAGTATTGTGTTCTCTGAAGTCAGGCTCGAAAAATGTTACTGAAATTATGGAAGAAACAGGACTGGGACAAGCGAATGTCTCCAAGCACCTGAAGATTTTAGCGCAGGCAGGAATTGTATCGCGGACTCCCCAAGGTGTGAGTGTGTATTACGAAATTGTGGAACCATTTATTTTTGATTTATGTGAACTGGTAGGCGATCGCCTCTCGCTGCGTTTGCAAGAACAGTCTCAACAACTCAAACAACTAGAATCATTGCGCCGTAATAAAACTGTCAGCACAGTAGGTAAGAGTGCAAAATGATGGCTGTCAATACCGATAGCCATCTCTAGAGAATGTACTTAAGAGAATGTACCTAGCTCTTCAATTTTGTAACCTTCAGGATAAGATGGGCGCTTGCGATTAGTGCCTAGCAAAGGTTCGCGACGTTCAGGAAGGAAGCCTACAAGTTTGCCGCGTAATTTCAAAGTACCTGTAACCATTTTGCGTAAAAAAGCAGGTGGACAAGGGAGAGAAAGTGCTGCCATTAAAGGATCGTCAAGAGCTGCGTAAATAAGAGGTCTTCCTAGTGACCATAGTAATCGTGGCAAATAAAAACTTAAAAATAAATTGACTGTAACTTTAGCGATGATGCGATTTGAAGGTGCGAGAACAAAGTTCTTTTGTTCGTAATTGCGATTGAACTGCTCAAATTGATCGAAATCGTCAGGGATATCACGAATATTCATCCGTAAGCCCACCTCTCGATAAAAGTAAAAACAAGCCAGTTGCTCATTGCGCGTTAGCGATCGCCATCCGTAGCGGTCTAGCCAACGAATTGGTTCGTAAATGAAGGTGCTGAGGACATAGAGAAAGTCTTCGTTGCTAATCGGAAATCGCCCGTGCATCTGGTTCATGCGCCGCAATGCCCTTTGACCGCGATCGCTATCATAGCCATGCTCCACAATTTCCGACATGATTAATTCCGTATCGTCGTAACGCTTACGGGGTCGCTTAATAAATTCCCCTGTTTTCGCTAAGAGGCTAGAGATGGCAGGAATGGCATAGGTGCGAAATAGGGCAAATTCTAAAGCTCGCTCAATATCCCAAGGGAAAACATGATACGTGAGCAAAAAGATAATTTCTTGACAATCCTGCTGTGGATCTAGCTGGGCAATACGCTCTGTAATTGGCTTTCTCATTGCATTCTAAGTAAATAGTTGAAAAGCATTAATTGGCAGTACTTTTCAACTATTTATTATAGTGGTTTTCGTTTTGTCTACAGCAAGCTGAAAACTACTGTCGTGTTTCCCAGTCTTAAGAGATTTGTTTTCCTGCCTTCGGCAGGAAAACAAATCTCTGTTACTTAAAGAACTCACCTTACGCAGATAGAAAATCCGCCCTCATCCCCCAACCCCTTCTCCCAGAACGGGAGAAGGGGAGCAAGAGGTGGTTTTGAATTTTTCTTTTCCCCTCTCCTAAAGGCTATCGTGTACACACAAGTCATAAAAACTAGCTAAGTCAAAAGTTAATCGCCCCCTAGCCCCCAATTCTGGGGGAACAAGAAAATAAAAGTCTTTCAAAGTCCCCCAGAATTGGGGGATTTAAGGGGCTTAGATATCTTGAAACGAAGATAGTGAGACTTGTGTGTACACCGTAGAAAGGGGGAGAAGGGCTAGGGGTGAGGGTCTTATAACCTTCTGCGTAAGGTGAGTTAAAAAAGAAGTGCAGTACTTTGTACCGCACTTCTTTAATTTAGCCACATTCTTGATAGTTGTAGTTGTAGGACTGCAATTTATAAATGTGATAGAACAATTGCCAGAAATACTTTTCGGTTAAACCACAAGTAGATGCACCACGTAATACCACATTGGAATACCAATCATTGGGAGCCAGTTCGCGGGCTAGCTTATTGACCACACTATAGGTTCTGACATTCGTATAAACCTTTTGATCAACGGTGACTGTGATCAATTCATGCTGATAGCCACCTCTTGAGACATCTTCACGAATGTCCAAGCGATCGCTAAGGCGTAGGGGTAAGCAATACAAGACTCCTTCTACATAGGAGTTAGGATCTTTGACAATATCTAAGCAACCACAACCGCGATGGGGTGAACGGTAATAAAATCCTAGCTTATAACCATTTAAACGGGCGACACCAACAACATATTGATGGGCAGACTCACCTAGCGATCGCTTTAAATCCACAGGACACATACAGGAGCCATACGCAAAGTAGTAAAACATCGGCTCAGATGAATGACCACATCCTTGATCGGAGCTTTCAGGATTGGGCAACTGCTGTGTTTTCAGAGATTTGAGTAGGTCTACCATGACAATATCTTTGGCAAAAACTATTTAGTATTCTGGGATACTTACAAAAAGTATAGAGCTTTGTGTATGCTCAACAGAGTCAACTATTACAAGAGTTTTTTGGCTAAAGACTCTATTCATAACTTAAATCTGGTTGGGATTTATTTAATTGAGTATGTCGCAGATAATTCCAAAAAAATATGCCTGAGTATACCAAACCAGATCCAAAGTCAGAAATTTTATCAAATGATTCTTTCCCAGAGCCTCAGCCAAAATCCAAAACTCCATTGTGGGAATTAGCATTAGTTTTCGGAAAGCTAGGTGCGATCGCCTTTGGGGGACCTGCGGCTCATATTGCCCAGATTGAATTAGAAGTAGTTCAAAATCGGCGCTGGCTCAGTCGCGAAAAGCTATTAGATTTGTTAAGTATCAGCAATCTCATTCCTGGCCCTAACTCAACGGAGTTAGCAATTCATGTTGGTCTGGAGCAAGCGGGATGGCAGGGCGTAATCGTGGCAGGAGCTTGTTTTATCTTGCCTGCGATGTTGTTGGTTTGGGGATTGGCGATCGTTTATGTGGAATATCAAACGCTTCCTGCGGTGGGTTGGTTGCTGTATGGAATTAAACCCGTAATCATTGCGATTATTGCCCAATCTCTCTGGAAACTAGGGAAATCAGCATTAAAAAATATTCCCACTTGGAGCGCAGGGCTTGTAGTTTTAGCTCTGTACTTTCTCCAAATTAACGAAGTTGCCTTAATGCTCGGTGCAGGTGTGGTAGTTAGCCTTGTTCGCAATTTAGTATCCTCGAAAAATTCTCAATCCCTCTCAGTTTTCCTTTTTCCTTTTTCCTTTTTTTCCTTACCTCTAGGAGCGATCGCTACAAATATCACACCTACTATCACGCCTAAACCTTGGCACACCGTATTTCTCAGTTTCTTAAAAATTGGGGCGGTGCTTTATGGGAGTGGCTATGTTTTGCTTGCCTTTGTGCAACAAGAATTTGTCGATCGCACCCATTGGTTAACCTCTCAACAGCTATTAGATGCTGTAGCGATCGGGCAATTCACCCCTGGTCCTGTGTTAACTACGGCTACCTTTATTGGCTATCTCTTAGCTGGAAACTTAGGTGCGATCGCGGCTACGGTTGGTATTTTTTTGCCAGCGTTTATCTTAGTACCTGCGATCAATCCTTTTGTCTCTAATTTACGCAAATCACCTTGGACATCAGGTTTTCTCGATGGTGTCAATGCCGCTTCTATTGGGTTGATGGCTGCCGTCGCATGGGAATTAGGAAAGGGGACTTTGATTGATCTTTGGACAATTTTAGTGGCGATCGCTAGTCTCACAATTTTGCTCAAATTTCCCAAGGTCAATTCTGCTTGGTTAATAATCGTTGGAGGTGCGATCGGTTGGTTACTAAAGCTATAGCGGTTCCTTTTCGTTTTGCCAGATGGCACGCACAATTTTAATTTCATCATAGGTGTATTCCTCTCGTAGATGATCGAAGAGATTACGAAGGGAATCACCGCCAATGGCTTCTATTGCTTCATAAATGACATTTTGGCGCTCTGGCGTTACAAGGCGATCGCAATTAATCGCATATCCCGCCTCAATCAATTGCACAAGATGTGTCCAGACTGTCGCAGGTTTCAGTCCGCGATCGCGAGCAATTTCATCGATATCTAGCCCATTTTCATACATAGCTAGGGTTTCGCGCTGTGTGCTTGCCTTAGAGAGTTTCGATTTGGGAGTAAGAGATTCTTGCTTAACGCTAGAGGTTGTTGATTCTGTAGGTTCCGCAGGTGGATATTTGAGATGATGTTCGAGAATAATCGAGATAAAATCATCGGCATATTGTTCCAATTTTTTAGCACCAACGCCCGATAACTTGGCAAATTCTTTGCGGCTTGTGGGTTGCTGCTCTGCCATTTGGTTGAGAGTAGCATTGCTAAAAATCACATAGGGAGGGACTTCCTGCTCATCGGCGAGATTTTTGCGTAATAGACGTAATCTTTCAAAGAGAATTTCGACATCAACTGGTCTTTCGCTTGCCACTTCGCGTTCTGCAACTGTCGCAGGTTCCATATCACGTTCGATCGGTAATAGCACATTACGCTGACCACGCATCACTTCCCAACTGCGATCATTGAGTTTGAGAATGGCATAACCATCGGTAGTTTGGGTTAAATAGCCTTGATGAATTAGCGATCGCGAAAGTTGTCGCCATTCGTCAAGACTGCGATCTTTCCCGATGCCATAGGTCGAGAGTTGCTCATGATGGTGTTGCAAAACTTTCTCTTTGCGAGAGCCGCGCAGTACATCGATGATATGCCCTGCTCCAAAGCGCTCCTTAGTTCTTGCCACACAGGATAAAAACTTTTGTGATTCCACTGTCCAATCTTCCATTGGCTTTGGCGTAAGGCAGTTATCGCAATTGGCGCAATCCCCTTGAAAATGTTCACCAAAATAGCGTAAGAGAATCGTGCGACGACAAGCTAAACCTTCGGCATAGTCAACGACTTGGCGCAATTGCTGTTGAGCAATTCTCTGTTCCGCTTCTAACGGCTCATTGGTATGGGGATTGACTTTTTGGGCAATCAGATACTTGATCGTTTCTAAATCGCCATAGCCCAAAAACAAAGTGCAGTGCGAATCTTCGCCATCACGACCCGCCCGACCTGATTCTTGATAATAGCCTTCAATATTTTTTGGCAAGTCGTAGTGAATTACAAAACGTACATCGGGCTTATTGATACCCATCCCGAACGCGATCGTCGCAACCATCACCTGCACATCATCCCGAATCCATCGAGTCTGATTTTCTTCCCGATCCTTGGCACTTAAACCCGCATGATAGGGAATCGCCGCAATGCCATCTTCTCGCAATCGTTCAGCGATTTCATTAACGCGCTTACGGCTTAGGCAATAGACAATTCCTGATCCTTGCATTCTCTTGATTTGTCTTAGCAAATCCACATAGGATTGCTCGGTTCCCTGTTTAGGAACAACCTCATAATAGAGATTGTTGCGATTGAAGCTTGCTACATGGATATATGGCTGATGGAGTCCTAACTGTTGGCTAATATCTTCTCGGACTCGTTCGGTTGCCGTCGCGGTCAAGCCAATTACAGGTACATGGGGATATAACTGGCGAATCTGTCGCAGTTGACGATATTCAGGACGGAAATCATGTCCCCATTCTGATACGCAGTGCGCCTCATCGATCGCAAATCCTGCAATGCCAATTTTATTTTTAACAATATTCAGAAAATCGATGAACTGCTCGGCAAATAAGCGTTCGGGAGCTACATAGATTAATTTAATCGCTCCATTTAAAATTGCCTGCGATCGCTGATTTGTTTCTCG
Source organism: Pseudanabaena sp. BL-A-41 (assembly GCA_050632425.1). Classification (GTDB taxonomy): domain Bacteria; phylum Cyanobacteriota; class Cyanobacteriia; order Pseudanabaenales; family Pseudanabaenaceae; genus Pseudanabaena. The sequence continues at coordinate 70,363 of CP192607.1, forward strand.
ACCTGACAAAGTACTATTTAAAAAAGTTGCGCCAATGCCATTCTCTTTAAGCGCCGTAACTTGATCCTGCATCAAGGCAATCAATGGCGAAACGACAATAGTTACGCCATCTTTTAGTAATGCAGGCAATTGAAAACAAATAGATTTCCCACCTCCTGTGGGCATAATCGCCAATGTATCCCGCCCTGCTAAATTTGCCTCAATAATTTCTCGCTGACCTGCCCGAAAGGATTCATAGCCAAAATATTGTTTCAGTGCTTGCTGTAGAGAATCGCTTGTCATAAATTAGGATGTTGCCGCAGGTTTCGCAAAAGTCTGTAATAGCCATCTAGCGATCGCGCCGTCATCTTCATCGGCTTGACTACGCTTTAAGGCTTCTTCGACAATACTAATCTCTAATCCTTCGAGAACCTGAGATTTTGTAATTCTGCCACTATGACCATCAGCGATCGCAAAGGCAAATACTTCTGATGTATTGGCGTTCACTGCCCAATACTCTTGAATGCCTAAACGCTCATAGAGCAATCGTTTGTAGCTTAAATCATCTTGAATCGTGGTTGCCGAAATTTCTACAACTAAAGTTGGTATATCAAACTCATTTATATCAACAGGAGCATTGTTTCTGGGTGGAATCTTCAGTCCATTTCCCAAGAAAAAAGCTATATCTGGCTGAAATTCTGCGTTGTTCTTTTTTCTGAAACTACAGTTGGTATATTCATAGATAACAATATTCGCAAGAGTAGCAAATATACGAACGACATTAGAAACAATTGAATTTTCGTGGGCGTGAATTGGTCCAACGGGCGACATTTCAATCCTCATTAAATGCTGGTCATAATAAAACTTAGCCTTTTCTAAGCTTGGTTCTTCAGCAAGAGCTAGAAATTCTTCCCAAGAGGCTCTTACCCAAACATCAGAAACAATTTCTGGCTTGACTTCTACAATCTCTTTTGGATCGTTTACCTTTGCGCTAACCGTAATAGTCATAATGAATCCAGTTAGTTTTGTTGCTTGATGATTTTAACATAGCAATTTAGTGCAGAGAAATTTTGGAAAGCGTGGCTTAGCTACGCTTTCCAAAATTTCTCTGTTTTTTACGCAATGCGCTAATAGAATGTCCATCCTATCGTAAGAGTGCTTTAGGAACATTCAGTGCTGACTTAAGCCCGATCGCATTATGCCAATTGGTATCGCGCCCACGTACATCTTTGCCCCAACGAATCCCTTCTAAGTTTGCGCCCTCTAGGTTAACTCGACTTAAATTTGCCTCGCGTAAGTCGGCTCCACTGAGATCGGCTTCGCGCAAATCGGCTCCACTCAGGTCTGCACCACTAAGATCGGTTTCTTGTAATAGCGATCGCCTTAAGTTAGCGCAGTAAAATTTTGCTCCCCAAAAAACTGCCTTATTCAAGTTTGTTTCACTTAAGTTTGTTTGCCAGAAGATCGCGTGACTGGCATTGATATTTTGCAAGTTTGCTCCTTGAAGATTGACACTATTGAAATTTGCAGCGATCGCTGTGGCATTTTGCAAATTCACATAGCTCATATCGGCAAAGTTAAAAATGGAACTGTAAAGATTCGCTTCACTAAGGTTGGCATGGCTGAGGGAACCTGTGGCGATCGCTCCATTTAAAACTACTCGCGTTAGGTTTGCCTCTATCAAGTTCGCCTCTATCAAGTTGGCATGATAGAGATCTGCGTCTGTGAGATTGGCTTTGCTGAGGTTGGCATAGCGTAAATTTGCGATATTTAATTGGGCTTCTTGGAGGTCGATCGCGATATCTGGATGCTGATCGCGCCACCGATTCCAAACATTGACTCCTTCTTCGAGTAGTCGTAGTTGTTGGATGTCAGCCATTTTTGCCTCCTATTTACCGAAACTCGTCAGCTAAACTTAGCAAAATGCAATAGTTTTGCCGATCTTGAGGTTTGCTATTAATATTTTAGGTGTTTGTCGCTGTTTTGATTTCGGACAAATGTTTTAAATGTATGACCCAGCCGCTAGATTTTTCTAATCAGGATTTACGCGATCGCTCTATAACTTTGATTTGAGATACGAAACTATAAACTGACAATACACATCATAAAATCCGTTTTCATCTTTTGTATTCAACTTGTCTATTTCCTTCTGCACGGTGATTTTAGCCCAAGTTTTATTTGAAAATTTCTCATCAAGTTTGCGAATTACGACATCAAGAGCGTCTTTACGATTTTTCTTCAAAAAACCAAGGTTTAAATTTAAAGTCTCATTCAAATCGTTATTAACAGATAAATCATCAGAGTAAATTTTACCGTCAGCACGATATTTGATTAAGTTTTCACAATTTTTATCACCTTCAATGGGATTGATCGTAATTTCACTATCTCCTTTTCTGGTGTCGCAATGTTGGTTTTGAGGACGCGCTCCTTGATTCCCCATGCAAGCACCAAGCAAATTTTTATAGTCGAGTTGTCGAGATATGTATTTGGTTTGAGGTTGCCAATGTTCTATTTTCATCTCATCCAATTTGATGCGGCTCATACAGTAGCAACAAATATATCCTTGCTCTTTTAGCAATGATTTTCGTAGATCATCTTTTTCTGGATAGTTGTCATAGTTAGCATTAGCTTGTGATCGATGTTCTACAAGAGATCTTGGCTCTGATTGTTTAATAATCTTTTTCATTTCACCTTAGATAGAAAACTAATCAGTGTATTTGCCTTAACAATTTCTGAGTCATTATGACCAAGCAAATCTGACAATTCACGAAGTAATATTTTGGCTTCTTCGATTTGACCATCATCGATCTTATATAGACATTCGGTTAGTTTGTTTTGAATTTCTACTGGTCTTTCAGTAACTCCCATTAGCTCAGATAAAATCGAGTTACTATCACGCCCAAACGTATAGGCATCAGCAGGATACACTTGAAAATCTTCAACAACAAATACGTTCTCTTTTTTGACGTTGCTAAGAACTTGAGGGGAGTGAGTTGTAACAATAAACTGGCAGTTAGGAAAAGTACTGGTAAGACGGGGAATAATGTCACGCTGCCATTGAGGATGTAAATGTAGTTCTATTTCATCAATCAGAATAATTCCTTCACCTTCTAGTGCATTCTTTGTAGGATCTGGATTAGCGATCGCTAATCTTCTCGCAATATCTGCAACCATTACTAACAAGTTTTTCTCACCATCAGAAAGCTGATTAAGTACTAACTCACGATCTTGCTTTTTAAGGACAATCTGCATACGCGATCTCTTAACCTTGAGATCCGTATAATCAGGTAATATTGATATGATTGCTTTTCTAACTAAGTTTAATTGATAATCTTGATAATTTAAATCGCCATCTAATCTTATTTCCTGCTCTAAATCCTCATTGCTCTTAAACCACACAAAGAAAGTTTCAAAATCAATTGTCCTCTGATTAGTAGCATCAGTATAACAATGAATTTGAGATAACTTAGCTGTATTGGGAGTAGAAAGACTTCCAGAAAGACGATAACCTACAACTGCTCTTTTAGTAGAATAACAAACAACTATCGGAATACTTTTATTAGGTTTTTTATCTATTTGAGTATAAATAAGCTGCTTGAAATTATCGATATCATCAAATTTACTGCGTTCAAAGTCTCGACGAGGTTCCTCATTGCTTGAAGGATAAGCCAAACAGTATACTAATTTAATATTTCTAGAAAATTCTTGACTAAATTCTGAGTAAGAGAATGTTAATTCATTTATAGTTTCCTGAGAACCATTAGAAATATCATTTTCTTCAAAACTTTTATCACCATATATACCCCAACTCTTTGTATTTCTAGTAACATTTAGTAATGGATGAATTAGCTCAAACAACAAATTATCTAGACAATCAATTATGCTTGATTTCCCAGAGCCATTCACACCAATAAAAACAGCAAGATTTGATGGAAAATCTATGGTGACATCTTTGAAGCCCCTGAAATTTTGCATCCGCAACTTTTCTATATGCATAGCTGCTTTACACTAATAAACTGGATTTTCTATTCATTGTAGCGACATCCGAGAAAAATATTGACTTCGTTTCTTTAGATTTTAGAAGGAGATCGCGCTATAACTTTGATTAGCCTCATCGAACCCGTCAAGAAAATTGCCGATGCAATTCTTAGTATTTGGCAAGCCTGACCCCATCTCACCCTTGAGAAAACCATGCAAAACCATAATCTTCAACAGACTATCAAACGCAGCAAATTGAGATTATGGTTAGGGCGCTACTTCTACATTCTCAAACGTCGCCTTGAGTGGATTTTCACCGATCGCAAATTTGCCACCGAACTTAAACGCGATCGCCTACCTGTTCAAATCTTTACCCATCAGTCCATCCTCCTGCGCCAACTCAAAGACGTAGAAATGTGGCTGCAATATAACAAAATCGAAAACCTACGACTAGCGATCGCCCAGATTGATGGATTAGTGATTCGGCCGAACGAAGTCTTTTCCTTTTGGTATTTAGTCGGCAATCCCACCAAACAGAGAGGATTTCAACTAGGCATGGTTTTAGACAATGGTAAAGTCAGCACTGGCTATGGCGGCGGCTTATGTCAACTCGCCAACCTCATCTATTGGATGACACTGCATTCACCGCTATCGGTCAAAGAACGCTGGCGACATAGCTACGACGTTTTCCCAGATGTCAATCGCACATTACCCTTTGGCAGTGGTGCAACCGTCTCCTACAACTACATCGATCTGCAAATTGAGAACAAAACACCGCATCAGTATCAGCTTTGTCTATGGCTAACCGATGAGCATCTATGCGGAGCAATCCATTCTGATATGGAAAGTCATTACAGATATGAAATCGTGGAAAAGAATCACCTTATTAGTGGTCCCGTCGCAGGAAAATATATGCGCCAAAATCAGCTTTTTCGTAAAATTTGCGATCGCCATACAAATCAACTTCTCGATGAGGAATTGATCACCGAAAATCATGCTTTGATGATGTATGCCCCACTTTTGAGCGCAGGGAAATAGATTAATCAGAAACTTGTTGACGCGATCGCGCTAACATCCCATGCTTCGGGGCAAAAATCATCGCCGCCAAAAATAACAAGGTTTGCAAAACCACAATACAACCACCCGTCGAGCCATCAATGTGATAGCTGATATAAGTGCCTATCACACTGGCAAACATTCCCGAAGCCATCGCAATCAACATCATATGGTCAAAGCGATCGCTCAATAAATAGGCAGTTGCTCCGGGGGTAATCAACATTGCTACGACAAGGATAATTCCTACCGTTTGCAGTCCCGCTACTGCCGTGAGCGACAACAACGAAAGCAAAACATAATAGAGAAATGTGGTATTCATGCCAATTGAACGGGCATGGGTCGCATCAAAGCAAAAGAGAATCAAATCCTTTCGCAAAATCGCGAGCGTCACCAATGTAATCACACTGATAATCACGGTTTGGACAATATCACTATCGGCAATTCCCAACACATTCCCAAATAGAATATGTCCTAAATCGACAGTACTTTTGATCTTCGATACCAGCACAATTCCCAAGGCAAATAACCCCGTAAAGACCAAGCCAATTACCGTATCTTCTTTAATTCTTGTATTTGCTTTGATAAAGCCGATCGCAATCACGGAACCCACACCAAACACAAAAGCACCGATCGCAAAGGGAATATTGATCACATAGGCAAGTACCACCCCCGGAAGTACCGCATGGGATACCGCATCACCCATCAACGCCCATCCTTTCAAAATCATGAAGCAAGATAAAGCTGAGCAAACAATCCCCACAAGGGCGCTCACCCAAATTGCCTTCACCATAAACCCGTATTGCAACGGTGCTGTAAACCAATGAATAATATCCATTCTTAAATTCCTATCAAGCAAACTTAAACGAGCCGCCAAAAGTCCGTGAAATATTTTCTTCGGTAAATACTTCTGAAGTCTGACCATAGGCAAGAATCGTGCGATTGATTAACACCACCTGATCGCAAAAAGTATTAATCGATTCCAAATCGTGAGTAGAAACCAGCACCGTATAGCCTGCATCGCGCAATTCCATTAGCAGATTAATCATCATCTTCTCAGTCTTCACATCCACGCCTGCAAATGGCTCATCGAGCAGCAATACCTTGCCCTGTTGCGCCAAAGCCCTTGCAAAAAAGGCGCGTTTCTTTTGACCACCTGACAATTCACCAATTTGGCGATCGCGCATTTCCCACATTTCCACACGCTCTAAGCTCTCACGTACCACTTGGCGATCGAGCGCTTTCGGCATCCGCAGAAAATTCATATAACCATAACGTCCCATCATCACCACATCATGGACACTCACAGGGAAGTTCCAATCGACTTCTTCTGTTTGCGGCACATAGGCAACTAAGCTCTTTTTTTGAACAATCCGAATTGGTAAACCATTAATCAATACTCTTCCGCTCATCGGCTTGACAAAACCCATTACCGATTTAAAGAGGGTTGATTTACCTGCACCATTCATTCCCACCAGACCGCAAATTGTGCCTGCTTTCAGTTGTAAATTAGCGCTATGCAGAGCAACCTTGCCATGATAGGCAACCGTCACATTCTCAATATCAATGCTAATCGTATCCATAGTTTTATCCTTTTGAACTCTCTAAGTGTTGGAAAGATATTTTGCGAACGCGAAGCGCTCTCAAAATATCTTTATGTGGGACTCAATCCCTTAATTAAAGTATTGACGTTGTATTCCAATAACTTCAGATAGGTCGGTGTCACGCCATCGGGAGGAGATAGCGAATCCACATAAAACACGCCTCCATACTTGGCTCCTGTCTCCTTCACCACCTGCATCTGCGCCGCATTACTCACCGTGCTCTCACAAAACACCGTCGGGATCTGCTTAGCTCTAACGGCATCAATTACTTTTTGGACTTGCTTCGGTGTGGCTTGCTGCTCGGCATTTACTGGCCAAATATATATTTCCTTCAAGCCATAATCACGCGCCAGATAGGAAAACGCTCCTTCACAACTGACGATATAGCGTTTATCAGGAGGAATTACCGCGATCGCCTGTTTGAGTTTGGCATCAATATCTTTAATCTTTTGGCTATAGGCTTTAGCATTTGCCTCATAGGTCGCAGCATTTACAGGATCGAGCTTGACTAATGCTTTACGAATATTGTCCACATAGATCAAGGCATTCTGCGGCGACATCCAAGCGTGAGGATTGGGCTTACCTTGATAAGCATCTTCGGCAATATTTACGGGTTGCACACCCTCCGATAAGGTTAATCGCGCTGCCTTAGGAATACTGTTATAAAAACGATCCGCCCAACGCTCTAGATTCAAACCATTATCTAAAATTAGATCCACGCCTTGCCCACGTTGCAAATCACTTGGTGTCGGCTCATATCCATGAATTTCTGCCCCCACCTTAGTGATTGACTCAACGATCGCTTTATCCCCCGCCACGTTTTGCGCCATATCCGCCAGCACTGTAAACGTGGTCAAAATTACTTTCTTCCCTTGAGGGTTTTGCCGAATTGCATTGTTCTCGGTAACTTCACGCTGATTTGCCGAGTTCGTGCATCCACTTAGCCCAATCATCAGCACACAGCTAGATAACACAGTATACTTCACTAAATATTTAGTTAGCGCCTTCAAGCTTGATTTGCTAATGATTTTGGACTTCATGATTACTTTCATAATCGTTTCACTTTTTGAAATATAGCATAGAAAGTCAAGAAAATGAAACGATTATGAAAAGCTATACTTTTGTAAACCATAGGATATTAAAAAGAAAAAATGATTTTCACGATGTGCCACTTCAGATACACTAAATAGTTGAAAGCAACGAAAAGTGTTATGACGACCGTTTCTGAGAATAGACCCAGCACCCAAAATGGAAAAACTGAGCCAATCATCGATGGCAGTGAAAATCTCGGTGTAATCGTCAGACGCAAAACCCGACCTGTGCAAGTAGGCAACATCACCATCGGTGGTGGTGCGCCCGTAGTTGTGCAGTCGATGATTAACGAAGATACTCTCGATATCGATGGCTCCGTCGCCGCAATTCGCCGCCTGCATGAAATTGGTTGTGAAATTGTCCGCGTCACCGTCCCCAGCATGGCTCATGCCGCCGCCCTCTCAGAAATCCGCCAAAAGCTGAAGCGTACTTACCTTGATGTGCCTCTAGTCGCCGATGTTCACCACAACGGCATGAAAATTGCCCTCGAAGTCGCTAAGCATATTCACAAAGTCCGCATCAATCCCGGTCTCTATGTATTCGAGAAGCCTAAAGCCGATCGCACTGAATATACCCAATCAGAATTTGACGAGATCGCCGAAAAAGTTCGTGATACCCTCAAGCCCCTAGTTCTATCCCTCAAAGAACAGGGCAAAGCGATGCGGATCGGCGTAAATCATGGTTCCCTCGCCGAACGGATGCTGTTTACCTATGGTGACACTCCTCAGGGCATGGTCGAATCAGCGATCGAGTTTATCCGCATTTGTGAAGACCTCGACTTTAGAAATATTGTCATCTCGATGAAGGCTTCCCGTGTCCCTGTGATGATCGCCGCCTATCAATTGATGGTCAAGCGTATGGATCAGTTGGGGATGGATTACCCCCTCCACCTCGGCGTAACCGAAGCAGGCGATGGTGAATATGGACGGATCAAGTCCACCGCAGGCATTGCCACATTACTATCCCAAGGTATCGGTGACACCATCCGCGTATCCCTCACCGAAGCTCCCGAAAAGGAAATCCCCGTTTGCTACAGCATTCTCCAGTCCCTCGGACTTCGCAAAACAATGGTGGAGTATGTCGCCTGTCCCTCCTGCGGACGCACCCTGTTTAACCTCGAAGAAGTCCTCCACAAAGTCCGTGAAGCAACTAAGCACCTCGTCGGTCTCGATATTGCCGTCATGGGTTGCATCGTCAACGGTCCTGGAGAAATGGCAGATGCTGACTATGGCTATGTTGGCAAAACCCCCGGCACAATTTCACTCTATCGCGGCAAAGAAGAAATTAAGCGCGTACCTGAAGCTGAAGGGGTAGAACAATTAATAGCCCTAATCAAATCCGACGATCGCTGGGTCGATCCTTAATAAAAAAGCCTCGCATTGCGAGGCTTTTTTATTTTAAGACTGCTTGCAAAGCTTGTTTTAAACCTGCAATTACGCGATCGTATGCATAATTAGCGATAATTTTTTTACTTTCCTCTCCCCATCGTCTAAGGCGATCGCGATCGCCCATTGCCTGCCGTAAACAATCCGTTAAAGCATCCACATTCCCTGCCTTAAAAATTAACCCATTATCAAATGGCTTAACTAAATCCGCCGCACAGCCCACATGGTTACTCACAATTACAGGCTTACCCATACCCATCGCCTCATTAATCGCGAGTCCCCATGTCTCACTAGCACCATAACTAGGCAAAACCAAAATATCCCCCATTGCGTAAGTAAGCGGCATCAGTGATTGATTTTGAAAAGGCGCAAAATAAATATGTTGATTTTGCTGGGCTAAATCACGCATTGCTGATTCTAAAACACCAGATCCAACTAATAGCAATGAGACTGAGGATAACTGAGCATGGATAAAAGCTTGAATTAAATCTAAAGGACGTTTTTTTTCTTCAAATTTCCCTGCAAAAAGAATCACTTGATTATCTAAAGGAATGCCTAATTCCTGTTTCCAAAGGTCAACTTTTTCTTGCAAGTTAATATTTGTATCTGAGAAGCGCTGGTTATCAATCGCATGGGGAGCGAAAAATAATTTATTCTTTGGAATATGGTGGTATCGAAAATAATCGTAATTAGCTTTGCCAACATATAGACAAGCTGCAAAGTTTTGAAAAATCCAAGATATAAATAACCTCTTAATTTTACTTTTGAAATCTTGTCTAGCCAAAATCCTATGGGAATCACCCCGAAATATAATCGGTATATTATGATTTCTTAACTGCCAAAGGAATCTATAAATACTTGCATAGTTATAGGAAACAGTGAGTAATATTACATCTGGATTAAACTCTAAGACTTGCTTCGTAAGAGTCGGATTTTGCAATCCAAATATATGATGAGTTCCTCTGTCTTTACTGGTATTAGATACAAACTCAAACTCATAGCCATCAAGCAAAGAAATATCCCATTTTAATGATTGCTGAAAGCCGCGATCGATCTGATTAGTAATTCCAAAATCCCATAGATAAAATACTTTAATCTTGAGATCAGATTCCTGAGCAATATGTTGAAACAGTGGTGCGTAGTATTGGATCGGATGTGATGCGACTATTGCTAAATTAATCACGAAACTTCTATGTCTTCTAATTTTTTTACTTTCATCAATAAAAATACGAATACTAATAATGTTACTGATGACTGAAATAGTGCTGCTACATATACACCCGCCGTAAATTCTGTCTGGAAAGCATAGCTCATCACTAAAATTGCAAATAAATAGCGATCGCTAAATGCTGGTGCATTAATACTCATGAGTGACACATATCCATAACCAGCCCCGCAAAGGAAAGCTAAGAAACCACAGCCCCATAGACCATAGTTAGCATAGGCTTCTGCTAATAATCCCCAACCAATCGTTGTCGTTTGTGTATCCTTACGAGTCTGTCTACCATAATAAATATTTAAAATAGATGTACCTTCATGGCTAGTAATTTTATCAGGATTAAAAATTCGGGGAAGAAGCAATTGGGGAATAATTGCATAGGTATAACCATCAAGTAATGGCATTCCCTTTTCTGTTAAAGATTGAGTTAATAAAAGCTGTTGAAAAACGCTGGCTCTTTCAATAATTGATTGTTCAGACTCTACATTTTCTGATTCCTTAGATGACAATGACTTAATGCCAAAATCAATCCATTCAATGTATCTAGATGGATATTGCCAAGGTTCAACTGGTTGTTGCCAGTATAATTCTCGCATTGGAGCTTTCCCTGCATGGAGTAGTGCAAATAAACTCAATATTAGTATTGTCGAGATCCAAGGAAATTGCCTTTTGCCTAGAGAGTAACCTACAACTGTAATCAGAAACAAAGTTAAGGAACTAATTAATAAAAGAGATATAGAATTGATGATTATATTTGTAGTTATTAAAGTTAAATACAAAGCATTATTGTTTAGAGATAACTTGCCAGCGCCATACCTATAGGACATAGAAAATGTCGCGATCGCTGTTAATCCCAAAATTGCAGCGCGCACCAAAGAAAAGGAGCCTGAATCTAGAAATAACCAACCAGCTAAGTTACATATTGTGTATATATTTCCTAAAAATAAGACTCCTAAAAAAATAGGATCACCTTTATGAATATCGAGAGTTCTATATTGATTTTTAGGATGGGGAAATCTATTGACAAACTGATACCATATTGATGTTGAAAGCAAAAGAAAGCCTGTAACTGTCATGCTGGCAAAAAATCTTTCGGAATTACTATAGCTAAATACTGAAGGATTTGCCGAAAGTAATGGAATCGCACAAGTCCATACATAAGTAACTGAAAATAGCGGAAAAATAGGAATACCAAAAGCTTTACCTGCACACCAAAGATACACAGAAAGTAAAGATGCTACAGAAATTGTAAAAGCCCCAAATATATCTTCTGCAAAAATTACTTGGCTAGAATATACCTTAGTAATCGCAAAAACAGCATAAGCTCCTAATAAAAACCAGAAAAATGGTAGTAGCTGACGCTGACCATTACGGTTATTTATCTTTGCTTGTTGAGTATCTTGAGTTGGCGCTGGTAAATGCTTAAGCATAGATATTCAAGAAGATATACATCGATCAAAAATAGCACATTGCTGACGAGTCATTTCTCTAGCTGTATACGCTTGAAAAGACGACCAGTCTGTATGAGAAGTATAATTCTGTGACTGGGATAATAACCATTCAATTTTGCCTATTAACAAATCTAGATCATCGATGGATTCTGCGATCGCTGTGTGGCTAAAGGTTACTACTTGTCCAGCATTGCAGCCGTTTAATACATCGACTACAAGGCTTTGTTGATGCAGAATAGCTAATATTGGCTTATGTGCAAGAATGCATGGATAAATCTTAGAAGCAGAATATCCTTGATCATCAGATCCAATGATTAAAATAGCGTGACTATCGGTTAATACTTTTAATGCTTCAAAGTAAGGGATGCGTTGTGGGTGTTCCGTTACTAAGTCATCAAGATCGTAGAATTTTGCGATCGCTTCTATTTCTTTACTATTATCAAAGATCGAATATTTGGTTCCTACAAAATGTATCTTGATATTTTGCCACGCTTCAGGAACTTGATGTCGATGTGCTTGAATTGCCATAAATAGAGACTTGATGCTAAAAGCCATATCATCTCCTCCTCTCCCAACATAAACCCAATGCCTATAACCATCATTGGGATCGAAGATTTTTTGGTGGATATCTAATCTAGGTAACATTTCAAAATCTTTTTCAGGTGCACCAAATGGCAGAACCGTAAATTTGTCTTGATCTAGCCATGTATATCTCTGCATTAGAATTTTGGAATATTCTGGAGAAACACTAATGATATGACTAGCTTTCTTCAGGGTAAATGGCTCTAAAGTTTTGGCAAGTAGCTGAGATAGTTGATATTTTACTTTCCCCCCAGGTGGTGGACTATTAGTGCGATCGTAATAGTCATTTAACCAAGGATCTTGAAAATCTAGAACATAAGGAATCTTATATTGCTTTAACCAGTAACGCCCCAATACCATAACTGGAAATATGGTTGTAGAAAAATAGATTAAATCAATTTTATTGTTTTCTAAATACTTGGAAACTGCTCTCATCAAATAAGGCATCGCTCTCAAGGCTAAATTGCCTATCATAAACTTGCGAGAAGTTTGCTGAGGAATAGCATCGCACTTAATAACTTCTATGCTTGAAGGAACTGTTAAGTTTAGATTGTTATCAACAACACCTTCCACAAAATTTGGATTGATACATAAAACAACTGGCTCCCATTCAAATTGATTGAAATAGGACAACGACATTCTGATTCGTTGATGATCGGCTGCATTAATAGGCGGGAAGTTAGGACTAATAATTAGAACTCGTTTCTGCATTAAAAATCAACTCCTAAGGATTGGTAAATCGGTGCAGATTTACATCTTCTGACAATTTCAGATCTATTCCTTATCCACAAATAATTACCACTTAAATGATTGCTTTCTGAGATTTGTAAATCCCTCTGAAATGGCTGGTAAATCGCAGGCTCAAAGCCATATTCTTCAAGAATTTTCTTAGTATTTGCTTCAACTGTTTCTATCAAAATTGCGAGTAATGAACTACATGCAAGTGTTTTCAATGCTCCTGCTATGACTTCAGATTCAAATCCTTCAACATCAATCTTAATTAAGGTTGGTTGTAATTGCTCCATCATGCGATCGAGAGTTTGCACAGGAACCTCAATCGAACTTCCAGAATAGTTGATAGCAACTACTCTATTTGTGGTGTCAAGATCCGACGAGAATTTAAGCAAGCCATGATTTCGTCCTACAGCACAACATCGACTATCCACAAGAGAAGATATTGCATTCAGATTTATATTACGATGCAAATACCCAAAGGTTTTTGGCACTGGCTCGATCGCAAAGCTATTCGCTCCAACGACTTTTGACGCAAGTACTGTGTAAGAGCCAATATTTGCTCCTATATCTACAAAGAGATCTCCAGCACGCAGAAGGTGTAAACAAAAAGCCATGTCCACAAACTCATGGAGTCCCGTATAAATATTGCCTGTTGCCCCAGTCATACCTAGCTCAACAACCAAATAAGCTTCACCGATAAATGGAACTACCACTGGCATCTTGAGAATGCGCGAGGCAATTTGCCATTTGAGCCACTTCTGGATTGCGTATGGTAAATTCCGCGACGCAAGAGGATGGGAATAAATAAATCGCCAAGTTCTTAAAAAAGATGTAATCACTGTTTGTCCTTTAAGTTTCCAATCATGGCAAAAGCTCCTCCTTTCCGCAAATCCCGAAAATAAGGAAGCATTTTACACATTGCTGAAATCCCTAAAATAGCGAGTAAAGGTGCTCTGATTTTTTTATTTTTAATGCGATAAATTTGGGAAGCTAGCGATCGCGGATTTGTTGCCTCGGCAATTATTTTAAGATGTAAATAGCCTCTAAAGTTCTTCCATGAAGATGGCTCAAATACAGTCATTTGCGTCTCGAATCCATGTTTTTGTAAAGCAACTGCGAGACTATTGGGAGTCCATTTATTGATATGATTTGGGGGCATATCAGGACAGCCAGTAATTTTTTCTTGACGGATCATTGCTTCTCCATCGGGTACAGTAATCACTATCTTGCCACCAGCACGCAATAGTTTCCGACAGTTATCAAGAATAGAATGGAAATCAGAGATATGTTCTAAAACTTGAAATAATACAACAACATCAAAAGATTGTTGATGAGAGGATATTGCTAAATCGAGATTAGAGAAAACTTGGATTCCCAATGAAGTTAAATCTTTTCTAGTTGATTCACTCCCTTCTGTTGCATAACAATCCCATGATTGTCTTACTTTTTTTAAGAAAATTCCTGCACCTGCACCGATTTCTAACAATTTCCCTGTTTGCATCGGTTCTAACACTTCTTGGATAGAAACATCATAATCCCATCGCCAAGCAGGATATCCCTTCTGTTCATGGAGGATCTGATAAAATTCTTCGTCTCCACCTATAAATGGATAACCAAAGCCAAAGCCACAGTTTTTACATTGCAAAATTATCGAGCTATCACCTTGCCATAATCTTTGAATACAATTCTCAAGCCGTTGATATCGCTCTAGATTGCGAGTTTTGGGGCAGAAGTAAGCGGCGGCTTGGGATGCGGTGTAATGATACAAAGGAGAACGATCGCAAACTGTGCGACAAACTGGACATTGAATTGTAGTTGCATTCACTGGGGCAGCTAGACTCATAAAAATTAGTTGCAAATTTACTTATAGTTTTTTGTCAATCAATTTGAACACAAAGCCTTATACGTCTGCTCATATTGGTTAATCACTATCGAAGTTGAAAATTTATTGTCAACCCTTTGGCGACAATTATGGCGATTAATTTTAGAAATATCATGAACAGCTTGGCAAGCTTCATCAATATTTTTAACTAAGTAGCCATCAATTTCTTGACGGATGATTTCAGGTAAAGCGCCTCTTGGACAAGATATTACAGGCGTACCACAAGCTAAAGCTTCTGCAAAAACTATACCAAATGGCTCTTCCCACTCAATGGGTACAACCATTGCTAAGGCTTGACCTAACAAATTATTTTTTTGTTCATCGTTAACCGCACCAATATATTCAATTTGGCGGTTATCTAGATGCGGTTCTATTTCTTCTTGCCAATATTTTCCTTCTTCGCCCGTATAACTATGATTGCCAGCAATTATTAGTCGTTTACCAGTTTTTTGCGCGATCGCGATCGCTGTATGTGCACCTTTAATCCTCTCAATCCGACTCAAAAAGACGAGAGGGGCATCAGGATTGACATTTGCTTGAAATATATATTTCTCAAGATCGACACAATTATAAATAGTTTGCCAAGTTCCTCCAGCCCTACGCCCTATTTGGCAAATGTGGTCACTACAACCTGTAAAAGTGAGCGAATTTACAATTTGTGATGCTAGCTTAACAGTGCGATCACTAGGTTTGCGCTGATAAGACATGATCTTGGGAATAGGCGATCGCAAAATTGGCAACATATAGAAAATGCGCGAAAAACTATGCACAACATCAGGTTGAAATTCCTTTACTGCTGACCATAGCGTAAACATATTTTGTAAAGTATCGAGCTTACTTTGCGATCGCTTACCTCGCCAAGGAAAAAGTTGTGCAGGTGATGTTGATTCGGAATGGGCTACGAGCGCGACTTGATGACCGCGATTCTGCAATCCCACCACCAATAAATCTATAATTCGCTCAATGCCACCATAGAGTTGTGGAGGAACTGGTAATTCGGGATCGGCGGTGATTAAGATACGCATGAGTTAAATTTAAATTTTAGGCTCACAAAGCCAATGTTCTTCATGATCTATTGCCAATAAACGACAGGCATAGCCTTTTTGTTCTATCCAATTCAGTAAATCAGATTTAGTATCTCCAAAATCTTGTAATACCCAAGGATGAAGACTCAGAAAGATAATTGGATGGTAATTTTCCAAAACATATTCCCCTCCACGCAATACTTCACCTTCAGCACCTTCAACATCAATCTTAATTACTTCTGGGATAACGTTTGTTCTTAAGCAGTAGGTATCAAGTTTTGCGATCGGTAAATTCTGAGGATACTTAATACTTTGAAATCCTGCTTGTCCATTTACTTTAGGTGGAAATCTATGAGAAGAAACTTGCTGCCAAATATCTTCTTCAAAAGTGTCTTGATTAGCTAAAAATCCAGAAAAAATACCCGCAGGTGCAGATAGATTATTTAGATTAAAAACAATCTCAATATTTTTAAAAGATGGTAGATCTGGCTCAAATATGTGAACATTGTTAGAACCCACTAAAGTTGCAGCTAAAGCGCTCCATTCACCAATACTAGCTCCCACATCAAAAACAACTCTTTTAGTTTGTAGTGTCTTACCAAATTCCCTTATAAACTCAGCTTCCCAAGTTGTAAAGTCAACCGAGCTTCTTTCCCACTCTACTTGAAGAGGATAAATCCCTGCAACCTTAACACTACGCCCTTTACCAAGAGAAATTGCATTTAAAGTTAACAAAGACAACTGTCTGGCAAATACATAAAGAGGTTGTGGGATTTGAGATAATATTCCATGACGTAAAGACCTCATTGTTTGAGCTAGCAGTTCCATTGCAGTTCCTTTAAATTTAAAAGTTTTAACAAGTATTAAATTATTTTTTTATTGAATAGAAAAAATTTTCCCATGCGGTTAAATCAATATCAGCATAGCCTTTTTGTGCATCTGGACTTTTTCCTTCCTGAACAGAATCAATTATTTGAGGTAGTAATTCTATGTAGCGAGGGGGCTTAGTTGAAGGATGCAATAGCCATGCCTTCTCAGATTTTAAGTTGAGTCGCCAGCCGCCAGCCTTGCTTAATCTTTTAAAAAGCATGATTTCTGGAGATCTAGGATAACCTCGATTTAAATATTTTATTGCGAGAGTTTCAATTATTTGACCACCTTGAATAAGTGGTAAATAACTATGTAATTTTTCTAAATCCATCAAGAAACAACGAGTACTAAACCAATCATTACGCCAACCTCCCTCTACACTTAAAAATGGTCTTCCCTCATGCATACTTGGTGCATCGACTGTATTTCTATATTTATTAAAAGGTGGACTAATTCTTGGGCTAGCAGCAACTGCTTTTGGATATTTGTTGATAATATTCTTTGCTTCAACTGACCAGTCATAATTTGGCGCTTGATATAGAAGCATATCAGCATCATAATGAATAATATAACGTGTATTAATTACTTCAAAAGCAGCTAGATATGACATAAGAGCACAACCACCATAATCATGAGTTTCTCTTATCCAATTACCTAAATATTTCTTAGAAATAATTGACTGTAATTTGTTGTTAGGATATAGGTAAATAACTCTATCAAGATAACCTTGAGATTTTAGTTCTTCAGCTATAAAGGATATTTTTTGTACTTTCTCACTAAATTCAGGCTCAGGAAATCGCTGATCTGGATCAACGATTTTAGTTTTTTGAGGACGACAACAATCAATTACTGCTAATACTTCATGTACATTTTGACGATGTGATTTGACTAGATAAGGTACAGTCAGATTGACGTAGTTAATATCACCTGGAGAAAGATTTATTTGAAGAGTCACATCATTCATATTTAATCTGTATACAGAAACTTATATGGCTAAATTAAATATACATATAAATATTAAAAAGTGGCGCTTTGCGCCACTTTTTAATATTTATATGGCAAAGCAAATTTTGTTTAGGATATAAAAACAGAAGATGAGTTACGGCGCTTCGTGCCGTAACTCATCTTCTTAGTTTTTGGTCTAGCTAACTCAAGATTTGCTATTAGCTATTAATAGCTAAAGCTCGTTGTAAGCGAGGTAAAGCTAGACCTTTGCGATGGAGAAGTACAAAGGTAGGCAAAATTTCGGGACCATGCAGATCACCTGTGAGGGCAGCCCGTAAGGACTTCATCACTACACCTTTCTTCACACCCTGTGATTTGGTGACAGTTTTAATAATTTCGCCAGCACTATCTGCATCTAAATCTGAAGTTTCCTTCAGCGCATCAATTAGCGACGTAATGATACCCGCGATCGCCTCACCTTGGAGAGTAGTTTTTGCTTCATCAGTATAATCTTCAAAGTCCGTAAAGAAGAACTTGCTAATTGTTGCCGCGTCGGTGAGCAAAGTTAAACTGGGAGCAATCAATTTGGTGAGATCGAGTAACCATTGGCGATCTACGGATGTCAAGTCATAACCAGCTTCTTTGAGGAAGGGAGTCAAGCGATCGCAAACATCTTCAGTTGGCAGAGAATGTAAGTACTGGCTATTAATCCAATTGAGTTTATCCCAATCAAATCGAGCACCTGCTTTATTAACGCGATCGAAACTGAAGATTTGTGATGCTTCTTGGAGCGTGAAAAGTTCTTTTCCATCGGAAGGCGACCAACCAAGCAGCGCCATGTAATTATTAAAGGCTTCGGGAATATAGCCCATGTTCCGAAATTCCCAAACGGAAGTCGCGCCATCCCGTTTAGAAATTTTTGCCCCCTGTTGATTGAGAATTAGAGGGGTATGTCCAAATTGAGGTGGGTTTGCCCCAAGAGCTTCGTAAATTAGGATTTGCTTAGCGGTGTTGGCAATATGGTCTTCCCCACGAATGACTTGGGTGATTTGCATATCGATATCATCTACAACCACCGCAAAGTTATACAGAGGTAAGCCAATATTTCCTTGATCGTCAACACGAGCAATCACCATGTCACCGCCAAGATCGCTGCTGCTCCAAGAGACAGTACCGCGTACAAGGTCATTCCATGTGATCGTGCGTGGTTCCTCAATGATGAACCGAATTACGGGACGACGACCTTCAGCTTCAAAGGCTTGGCGTTGCTCATCGGTCAGATGGCGATGGCGATTGTCATAACGGGGAGCTTGCTTATTAGCCTTTTGGGCTTCTCGCATCGCATCTAGCTCAGCTTCTGTGCAATAGCAAAAATATGCTTTCTTTTCATCGAGGAGTTTTTGCACTGTAGCAATATAGCGATCGCTGCGTTGGGTTTGAAAAAATGGTCCCTCATCAAAATCAATTCCTAACCAAGCCAAACCTTCCAAAATATTTTGAGTATATTCATCCTTAGATCTTTCGCGATCGGTATCTTCGATCCTGAGAATAAATGTTCCCTTGTGGTGACGGGCATATAGCCAATTAAATACAGCCGTGCGGGCAGTGCCTATATGTAAGTTACCCGTAGGACTTGGTGCAATACGAACTCGAACAGACATGAATTTGTAAACGTTATAAAATCCGATTATCCTTTATTCTACGGGGTTCTACAAGACTAACTAAAAAAAGGAGCGCTTAGCGCTCCTTTTTTTAGTTAGTCTTCATCATCAAAATCATCGTCATCTTCTTCATCGTCATCATCATCGAATTCCACATCATCATCTACTAGCTCATCATCAAAGCTGCGACGACTGCGAGGCTTATCAATGACACGGATTGGCTCGATGCGAGGCTCAATGATTTGATAATTACGGGCGGTATTATCATCAATGATCACATCATCCGCTTCTTCGTCATAGCCAAGATCTGGCTCATAGCCAGTATCCACATCGACAATTGGCGTATCGTAAGCATTGAAGCCAGTACCCGCAGGAATCAGACGACCGATAATCACGTTTTCCTTGAGACCACGCAACCAGTCAGACTTACCTTCGATCGCTGCCTCGGTGAGAACACGAGTAGTTTCTTGGAAACTCGCTGCCGAGATAAAGCTATCGGTATTCAAACTTGCCTTGGTAATACCCATCAGCACAGGTGTGTAGTCCGCAGGTGCGCCACCCGTAATTTCCATCGCCTCGTTGATTTGCTCAACTTGATGGAGTTCTACAAGTTCCCCAGGTAGACGAGTGGTGTCGCCACCATCCTCGATGCGTACCTTAGAGGTCATCTGTTTGACAATTACTTCAATGTGCTTATCAGAAATATCCACACCCTGAGATTGGTATACCGATTGGACTTCGTTCATCAAGAACTCTTGTACCTTCTGTAAACCAAGGAGCGCTGCTTGGCGCACGCCAAGGGATTCCTTATAGGCATGGAAGTAAATGTCGAGAATGTCATGGGGATTCGCGGGACCATCGGTAATCGCTTCACCTGCCAAAACCTTCTGACCATCGGAGATAATCACACTCTGCCCTGCATTGAAGGAATAGTCATCATCCAATGTGCCATCATCGCCAAGGATCTTGACTTCAGGATTATCGTCAGAATCGTAGGTAACTTGAGCAGTACCAGAGGTACGGGCAAGTACGCACATTTCCTTAGGTTTACGCGCTTCAAGCAGTTCTTCAATCCGTGGTAGACCTTGGATAATATCCCCTGTTTTGGCTCGCTCAAATACCAGTAGCGCAATGTTGTCACCCCGTTGTACGAGGTCAGCATCATGGATTTGTAGCAATGCACCGGGGGATACGAGGTAAGGACGACCAATACGGAAGACGACCTTGCCATCTTCAACTTTGAGGACTTGACCTGATTCTTCGGTAATTACACCTGCGCCAATTTCATCACCTGCTCTTAACAGATCGCCAGGTTGGACGCTGGGGCTAGGACAATCGGTGGTGATGCAATCAGCTTCAGTAACTACGAGCAAGCGGCGTACTACTTCTGAGCCTTGACGAATACCGCGAATTTGTCCCGCACGTTTGCAAAGGATTTCGGTACGAGCGACAACTGCACTGGGTTCAATGCGATCGCCATCATTTACAAGTAGACGAGTTCGGGAATTACTATGGGCAGGATCGCCAGAGGTATCTTGACGAATCACGAGAGATTCGAGAATTACCAGTTGCAAACGCAAGCTACCAGGGTCTTTGTCGTTAGGGATAAACTCGATATCGGCTGCCAATTGGGGCGCGTCGGTATCAACTTCTAGCAACAACTGAGTTTTGAGTAGCTCAACGCTATCGATCGCCTTAACGCGATCGCCATCCTTATAGGGAATCCGTTGCACAGCACGCAAACCGATGGAACGCCCTTCTTGATTGACCGACTCTTGACTAGGAACCGTAGGTACATCAGGTACTTGATATTCTTCCACAGGACGCAACAGCAATGCAGGACCTTCAGTCGAATCCAAATATTCGACATAGCGCAATTCAGGAGAGGTCAACCCAGGCATAATTTCTGTGCCGGGGTAAGCCAAAGAACCATTCTTTTGCATCGCCGTTTGAGGATCGTCAACCAAGTGTAAATCCCCAGGTTTAATCACGATTTCGCGTAAAATATCGTTCTTTTGGAATACTTCGACAACACCTGCGGTTTGGCTGAAGATGTCTTTGACAACTTCTGTACCAGCCTCAATAAACTGATTCTCCTCTACCATTAATAGAGAAGCGTCCTTATTAACTTCATGGGTTTCTTCAGGAACCCAGAGCAAAGTGCCACCCTTGACGACTTCATAGCCCTGTTTGCCTTTACTACGCTTAGCAACTTCCACACCCGCAAACTTGATAATACCGCCACTCTTGGTGTGGTAAGTATCATCAATTAGTTCCGCAACCACCTGATTATTAGTCAACTTAGTTCCGGGGGAAGCCTTCAGGGAGAAGCTTTGACCACCTTGAGTTTCGAGAACGTAATGTTCACGACCTTGATAGCTTTCTTCCTTAACGATCGCCTGATCAAGCACCACCGAAGCAGTAATAATTTCCACCTCACGGTTATGGCGGCTGTCTTCTTCACTGAGACGTACCACACCACCATGTTCAGTAATCAAGCGAGTTTCGGCTAAAACATCGCCTTCTACAACTTGCTGTTCATTCTTGACAGTTGGCTCAGCACCGGGGGGCAGATTATAAACTTCACCAGCCAATACCCAAACCCGACCTTTTTCACCACGAGCTACATAACTGGTGTTGCCTTGACGGTCTTTCTTCTCTTCGATTGCTAGATCCGAGAACAGTACTTCACCTGCTAAACCAGTATTGAGAGCCTTAGTTGCCTTCTCCGTAGTCTTACGCGCAGTCCGACCTGTAGCCGCAACCTCAGCCATTAACTGACCTTGCGTTACTTTCTGACCATCACTGACTAAGAGAGTCGAACCTTGAGTAACCGCATATGCACGCTTACCTTCAGAGCTTTCTAAGGTGAAATCGCCATTTGCTTCCACGATGAAAGCATCTTCACCGTGGCGGGTACGCATGGGGCGAACTTTCAGCTTTTTACTGTACTTAACCACACCATCATAAGGAGCGCGTTGCTGCTCGGCAACTTCCCCAGTAAATACACCACCAGTGTGGAAGGTACGCATGGTTAGCTGTGTACCAGGTTCACCGATGGACTGGGCGGCGATAATCCCCACAGCTTCACCGATATCAACTAATTCGGCATGAGCCAAGCTCCAGCCATAGCACATTTGGCAAACCGATCGCGTCGATTCGCAGGTAAAGGCGGAACGGACACAAACCTCTTCAACGCCTGCCTTTTGAACTGCTAAGGAGAGATCTTCGGAAATCTCTTGGTTACGCATGACGATCACTTCGCCAGTCTTCGGATCGACAATATCTTCAGCAGCAACACGACCAAATAGGCGATCGGAGAGCTTGATAAGCGTCTTTTCCCCATCACGCATTGCTTTTAGGCGAATACCACGAGTAGTACCGCAATCATTTTCGCGAACGATCACATCCTGCGATACGTCTACCAGACGACGGGTGAGGTATCCAGAGTCAGCCGTCCGAAGTGCCGTATCTACCAGCCCTTTCCGCGCTCCGTAAGATGAAATGATGTATTCGGTAACCGTCAAGCCTTCACGGAAGTTAGTTTTAATCGGTAAATCGATGATTTCCCCTTGAGGATCTGCCATCAAACCACGCATACCGACTAGCTGACGTACCTGCGAGATATTGCCCCGCGCCCCTGAGAACGCCATCATATATACAGAGTTAAGAGGGTTATTACTCTTAAAGTTTTTCACTACCTCATCCTTGAGGTTCTCGTTAGTCACGTTCCATGTATCAATTACCTTTTGGAAACGTTCTACTTCAGTGATTTCACCTCTGGTATAACGGCTTTCAGTTTCTTCGATTTCCTGTTCTGCTGCTGCTAGTAGAGCCTTCTTACTGGCAGGAACTTGCAAATCTTCGATACTGATCGATACCCCTGCCTGAGTTGCATAGCGAAAGCCTAACGCTTTCAGTTGGTCAGCAACGTTAGCAGCGCTAGTGGTTCCATAATGGGTAAAAGCCCAAGCAATCAGCTTTTTTAGCTGCCCTTTGTCAATGGTACGGTTAATAAAGCGTTGGGGCTTCTTTTCTTCAGGCGAATCCGTGTTGCTAATCGTGAAATCTGCCATGGTATTAAGCTATTAAATAATCTTGTAATTAGTTCAAATTTTTATGCTGTCAGAGAAACAGTGCAAAGCAGTGTTTCTCTTAACATTTAGCTAGCTAGTGATGCATAAATTGCCTGATTGAAAATTACCCGTCCGGGGGTAGTTTTGACATACTGTGAAATCAAGCCACCTTCAGCGTCCTCACGGATACGGCGGAATGGGAATTCCTTGACTTTCGTACCATCTTCTAAGGTTGTAACCTTGGGTTCTTCGTTGTCTTTTTCCTCACCTTGACCTTCAATAATGCCGTCAAAGCGAACCCATACACTGGAGTGAATATCAATTTCACCCTGCTCGTAAGCCATCACCACATCATTGAAATTAGCAAAGTAACGACCCGTTCCCTTTTGCTTATAAGGGTTTTCCGTGGTGAGGTAGTAACAACCCAAAACCATGTCTTGGCTAGGTGTGACGATGGGACGACCCGTTGCAGGCGATAGAATGTTATTAGAAGCTAACATCAACAGACGAGCTTCAGCCTGTGCCTCAATCGATAGAGGTACGTGAACCGCCATTTGGTCACCGTCAAAGTCAGCGTTAAAGGCAGGACAGACAAGGGGATGCAATTGGATCGCCCGACCGCTAACTAGCAAGGGTTCAAAGGCTTGAATACCCAAACGGTGAAGCGTCGGAGCGCGGTTCAACATGACGGGGTGTTCGCGGATCACATCTTCGAGTACATCCCAAACGGCTGGATCATTACGCTGAATCAGTTTTTTGGCAGCCTTGATGTTGTTCACCAAGCCCGTTTTGATCAAGCGGTGAATCACAAAAGGCTGGAATAGCTCGATCGCCATTTCCTTAGGCAGACCACATTGGTGAATCTTGAGGTTAGGACCAACGACGATAACCGAACGTCCCGAATAGTCAACCCGTTTACCGAGCAAGTTTTGACGGAAACGACCTTGCTTACCTTCGATAATGTCAGAGAGGGACTTGAGGGGACGATTATTTGCGCCAACTACGGTACGACCGCGACGACCGTTATCGATGAGTGCATCGACAGCTTCTTGCAACATCCGCTTTTCGTTACGGACAATAATCTCAGGAGCAAGAATTTCTTGTAAACGCGCCAGACGATTATTACGGTTGATCACGCGACGGTAAAGATCGTTCAAGTCGCTGGTGGCGAAACGTCCACCGTCCAACTGCACCATTGGGCGCAGATCGGGAGGAATCACAGGAATGACATCGAGTACCATCCAGTCAGGCTTAGAACCAGTCGCCACAAAGTTATCAACCACGCGCAGACGCTTAATTAATTTGGCGCGTTTCTGACCCTTGGAGTTTTCAATATCAGTACGGAGACGCTCAGCTTCTTTTTCAAGATTGATATTTTGCAATAATTGCTTAATTGCTTCAGCGCCAATACCAACTTCAATGCCATCTAAGACAGGATCTTCGGCATAGATTTGATCCTCAAGATCAATCCATTGATCTTCGGTCAATAGCTGCTTATAAGATAGATTGTAGGCACTGGCGATCGCCTCACCAGCCTCAACTACCTGATTCTCATGAACCGTTGGTACATGCTTTGGATGCAATAGGTGAGCGCGTTCTACGCCATCAATGCCCCGAATCCGAATCTCACGGCTATTAACGGATACAACAACCCCATCCACCTCGGTTTCAATACCAGGATTGAGGACAACGTAGGCGTTAAAGTAAACGATTTGTTCGACATCACGCAAAGGCATATCCAGCAGGGTTGCCATATAGCTAGGAATACCCTTGAGATACCACACATGGGTAACTGAAGCGGCTAGCTTAATAAAGCCCATGCGGTGACGGCGTACTCGCGATTCCGTAACTTCTACACCGCAACGTTCGCAGACAATACCACGATGGCGCACACGCTTATACTTGCCGCAATGACATTCCCAGTCCTTCGCTGGACCAAAAATTCTTTCACAAAACAAGCCATCCATTTCAGGCTTTAATGTGCGGTAGTTAATTGTTTCAGGTTTTGTGACTTCACCAACCAAACTGCCATTTGGTAGAACACGTTCGCCCCATTTACGAATGCGATCGGGTGATGCCAAGCCAATCTTGACATAGTCAAATCGCTGTTCCACTTTCGCCATACGTTACAACGTCCTTAATTGATTGCGTGATTGCTCGATTAAAAAATTAGTAACAAGGGGCTTAAGCCCCTTGCTTCTCGTTAGCAATGATTGCTATTGAAAATTAGTCATCATCTTCATCAAAGTTGATGTCGCCACGATAGATTGACTCGTAGGTTGGGCGACTAGGGGTGCGGCGAGAGCCAACATCCACCATCAGATCAACTTCGGTATCTTGGTTACTACCATCCTCGGAGAGCTTATGAACTGACACATCCAGACAGAGAGACTGAAGTTCGCGTACCAATACCTTGAAGGATTCAGGCGTACCAGGGCGAGGAATTGCATGACCTTTAACGATCGCATTGAGGGCTTCGTTACGTCCCGTCATGTCGTCAGACTTGACCGTGAGCAATTCTTGGAGAATATAGGCTGCACCGAAGGCTTCCAACGCCCATACTTCCATTTCTCCGAAGCGCTGACCACCCTGCTGCGCTTTACCACCAAGAGGCTGCTGCGTAACCAGAGAGTAAGGACCAGTAGAACGCGCATGGATCTTGTCATCGACAAGGTGAACGAGTTTCAGCATATATGCCTTACCAACGGTCACAGGCTGATCGAAGGGTTCGCCAGTACGTCCGTCATAGACCGTCAATTTACCGGGGAATTCGTCATTAAATACCCAATCCTTGCCAGTGTGATTACGGGCATGTTCTAGCTGACCATGCACCAACTCGCGAGACGCTTCTTCTCCGTACATTTCATCGAAAGGTACGATTTTAAAGCGAGCATTCAAGTTTTCCGCAGCCCAACCGAGCAAGCATTCAAACACCTGTCCGACGTTCATCCGCGAAGGCACACCCAGAGGATTCAACACGATGTCGAGGGGAGTACCATCGGGCAAGAAAGGCATATCTTCCTTCGGCAAAATGCGGGAAATAATGCCTTTATTACCGTGACGACCTGCCATCTTGTCGCCGACTTGGATCTTGCGTTTTTGAGCCACATAAACACGGACAACCATGTTTGCCCCAGGAGGTAACTCATCGCCTTGTTCGCGGGTAAATACGCGGACATCAACCACGCGACCCTTTTCACCGTTAGGCACACGCAAAGAGTTATCACGGACATCGCGAGCCTTTTCACCGAAGATGGCTCTTAACAGCTTTTCTTCAGGAGGCTGATCGGATTCACCCTTAGGAGTGACCTTACCAACCAGAATTTCGCCAGAACTTACCCAAGCGCCAATGCGGATAATGCCCTGTTCATCAAGATTCCGCAGAGAGTCTTCACCGACATTAGGGATTTCGCGGGTGATTTCTTCAGGACCTAATTTAGTTTGACGGGCTTCAATCTCGTACTTTTCAACGTGAATCGAAGTATAAACATCATCAATTACGAGGCGCTCATTAATCAAAATTGCGTCTTCGTAGTTGTAGCCTTCCCAAGGCATATAGGCAACCAGAATGTTCTGACCAAGGGCTATTTCGCCGCCTTCCGTTGCGGAGCCATCAGCAAGAACTTGTCCTGCGACAACGCTATCACCGACCCAAACGAGAGGACGCTGATTTAAGCAGGTATCTTGGTTCGATCGCTGATACTTTTGCAGACGGTAGATGCTCTCGATGCCCGTATCATCAGCTCTAACACGAATTTCATCGGCAGAAACATAGGACACTTCACCTGTAACTCGTGAGACAATTACCATCCCTGAGTCACGGGCTGCCTGTGCTTCCAGTCCAGTACCAACAAGAGGACGTTCAGGACGCAAGAGAGGAACTGCTTGACGTTGCATGTTCGAGCCCATGAGGGCACGGTTAGCGTCATCATGCTCAAGGAAAGGAATCAGTGATGTTGCCACCGAGATGATCTGTACGGGAGAAACCGCTACATAGTCGATTTCTTCAGGAGATGCCGTACCCCATTCCTGACGATAGCGAATTGGCACAATTTCGTTAAAAATGTAACCTTCTTCGTTGGTAGCCACGTCACCAGGAGCTACGCGGAATTCATCTTCCTCATCGGCAGTCATATAGATTGGCTCTTGGTTCTTCAGCACCTTGCCATTTTCGACTGCATAGTAAGGAGTCTCAATGAAACCATACTGGTTAACACGGGCGTGAGTTGCCAAGGAGCCAATCAGACCTGCGTTAGGACCTTCAGGAGTTTCAATGGGGCAGATGCGACCATAGTGGCTAGGGTGAATATCCCGTACCGCAAAGCCTGCACGTTCACGAGTGAGACCACCAGGACCAAGGGCGCTGAGACGACGCTTGTGGGTAAGTTCAGCCAGAGGATTGGTTTGATCCATGAACTGCGACAGTTGGCTGGAACCAAAGAATTCCTTGATTGCGGCAACTAGGGGCTTAGGGTTAACCAAGGATGCAGGGGTGAGGGCATCGACATCAGAGACCGTCATCCGTTCACGAATGATTCTTTCGAGGCGGTTTAAGCCTACACGGACTTGGTTTTGTAGCAATTCACCAACGGAACGCACGCGACGGTTGCCTAAGTGGTCAATGTCATCAATTTCGCCGATGTCAAACTTGAGGTTGATCAAGTAGTTGATTGCAGTGAGAATATCCTTCTCGGTTAATACCCGCACGGTGTCAGGGGTATTGAGGCGCAACTTCTTATTGAGCTTGTAACGTCCAACTTTGCCGAGGTCATAGCGCTTAGGATCAAAAAAGCGCGATCGCAACAGTTCACGACCACCAGACTCAGTAGGTGGTTCACCTGGACGCAACTTGCGATAAAGCTCTTTAAGCGCTTCATCTTCGTCAAATTGACCTTCTTTATCAATAGTTTTCTGAAAATACTCACGGTGAGTGAGGGCATCCAAAATTTCGGAATCACTTAAGCCGATCGCTTTGAGCAATACCTGTGCAGATAATTTACGAGTTTTGTCGATACGCACCCAGACAAGATCATTCTTGTCAGTTTCAAACTTTAGCCAAGCACCTCGGTTAGGAATGAGGCTGGCGTTGTAGGTGCGGCGACCGTTTTTGTCAATTTCTTGTTTGTAATAAACCCCAGGACTACGGACGATCTGATTGACGATGACTCGCTCAGCGCCGTTAATAATAAAGGTTCCACGATCTGTCATCAGGGGCAGATCGCCAATAAAAACTTCTTGCTCTTTTATTTCTCCTGTTTCTTTATTAATAAGCCTCGTGGGAACGTACATCTGTACGGCATAGGTGGCATCCCGACGTTTGGACTCATCAACACTATATTTTGGACGCTTGAGTTTATAATCTTTGGCAATAAAATGGAGTTCCATTTTGCCCGTATAATCTGTAATCGGTGAGAAACTCTCAAGCTCTTCAATAAGTCCTTCTTCTAGGAACCATCGAAAACTCTCCCGCTGGATTTCTACAAGATCTGGTAGAACGAAGGCAGGAGTAACAAGAGTAGGCTTATTCATGCACTAATGACTGCAGTTTTAGTGGGCGGAGTATATATCTGATTTTGGGTCAAGACATAAGCACATTATCCTATCTTGGTTGAGATCCAATTGTCAAGCTATGATGTTGTATTTATTGAAAACTTGCTACCGAATAAGTTGAGCTTTTAGGTAAGCCCAGAAAAACGAAACAAATTTATTAAAAATAAAATTAAAAAGCAGCTAATCTGATTAATATGTGATAATGTTTCGTTGGCACACTTAAGATCTAGGATATTAACCAAAACTTCTCAGTGTAAAACTTCGTGTAGAAGTTAGGCTTTTTATATAACATCCCGTATAGCTTAGTTCGCTCATAGTTTATATTCATCCTATATCAACTATGAGGAGTTCTCTGTTTAATGATTAGACCGTAAGACTAAAATCAAAATAGTGTCGAGAGAAAGATTTATGATAACTAGATTTCTTCGGTGCATAATCCCATTTAGTTCGTTTTTCCTGCTAACGATTATCTCTAGTGATTCTGCTCAAGCCACTTCTATTCGCTTGGGAAACTTCAAATTCGAGAATCGCGCTCCCATCTACTACTCCAATGGGAAAGGTCATTATTGTTGGTATGAAGATATGGAAAGTCTGTCTAGGCTTTCTGGTAACTCTGGATGGACAACTTTGCGTGGAAGATTAGTTGATTACGATATGACATATGATGGCATCTGTTCAGGTGGCACAAGTATACCAGCACCTCACCCTGATCCAACAATTATTCCCTTAGGAAACTTTAAATTCGAGAATCGATCTCCTATTTATTACTCTAACGGACAAGGGAATTATTGTTGGTATGAGAATATGAAAAGTTTTTCTAGGCTTGCTGGTAATTCTGGATTCAGAATTCAGGGTAGTAGGTTAAGCAACTACGGAAATGTATATGATGGAATATGTACAGGTGGGGCTAGTAAACCATCTGCTCATCCTGACCCAAACTTTTAATGTAACGTCAGTTTGACGAAGGCGAAAAATGGGAAAAGCAGATGAGTTCAGTAATCGCCTGATATAGCGATCGCTAATTTATATCACTACTCTAAATAAGCCAAACAAAGCTAAGTTTCATTATCCTGAATTGGGCGAACCAATAACTCGCTTAGACTTCTTTTGCAAAGAGTTATATTATTGAATCCAACATTTCCTGTCTAATTTGCAGCGAATCTACAAATTGTTTAATGGATTTATGTAATGTTGTTTGTGTATACTCCAATTCCCTAAGTTCCTGCTTGTTCTCAGATTCCAAGCTATGCTCCTGTAACCTTTGACTAAACGCAAGTGCTTGATCCTTAGCCACAGAAATTATTGATGGGGCTATACATTTCGCAGCATCACGAATAAATTCACTGATATTCCAATAATGGCTCGTTAATTGAGAAGTTGTGATAAATCGCTCCAGAGTATTAATGATTACTTCAAGAACGATCGCACTTACTTCTTCATTCCAGATTGTTTTATTCTTAAAGAGAAGCGATTTAAAAAGATTACTAAAGGCTAAATCAGAATTTTTGAGCAGATTGATTACTGCGGCTTGTTGGTGAGAATCTAAAATAAGACTATCGTCTAAAGGCTGACCAGCAATGCGATTAACCTCCTCCTCTTGGCTAAACTCAACTAAGACTTGCAACCACACTAAACTCCCTGTTTTCTGAGCCGCCGCAATCCATCCTTGGAGGCCTAGGCGATCGCTCTGGGAATGATTAGCTGCCTTCACTAAATCCTCCATAGACATTCCAAAATGCTTATTCCAGAAAGATAACGGTGTTGATGTGAGCGTCTTCAATAACCACGAAGCGCGATCGCCCATTTGATTATTGTTTTGATTATCATTACTTTTCGCATCAATCCCATCCCTCAGCATCTCAGGCGTATGCGCTTCAGGTAAATCAACTGTGAAATATTGCTGATTTCCTTCACGCTGTAACTTGATTAAATCCTTAACTCTGGCGATCGCTCTTTGGCAAAATCTCGACTCAGGCAAACAAGTCAGCAAATCAACGGTAACGCGCCGCACTTCCTTACTGCGATCATCGAGCAATGCTTCTAAAAAAGGCTCATCCGCCATGCTTAAGCCACCAGTTCCCAGAACTTCCAAAAAAGCAGTGCGATCGCTAGCACTTTCCTGCTTCCATGTTGCCTCTAGCAGTTGCCTTGCTTGGTCTGGTTCTTGTCGTCGTAATTTCGTGAGCCACATTAACCTTGCCGCCTTGCTACCTGTTTCCCATACCGATTCATCCTCACTCGCCACATAGTTCCATTCAGGATTTTGTGCCGCCAACCATTGCCCCCTCTTACCCAATACCTTCGCGATCGCTTCTCGCAGATCCGATTGCCTTTTACCTAAGTCTAGCAAGCTCGGCAAGCTAGTTTCATGAACTCTTTGACCAAGATTGGCTAAGCGATCAAGTAGTTCGGGTAGCAATTGAGTCTGCTCACCATTAAGCATCAAGGATAGATAGTAGTTAGTGCGATCGCTACAACAGGGCAAATCCTCCAATTCGCAAGGTTCAGGAATTCGTAATTCGTAATTCGTAATTGACAATTGTCCTGCTTGCTGATACATCGTGATGATTGCTACAGTACCTAGCAAAGCCGCTTCTTGGTTACTGCTGTCAATATTTGCGAGAAGCTTGCCAAGATTGCCATCGGTGGCGATCGGTGTAAATGCTTGCCTTTGCGTACCGATGAGGGCGTTGGCAGTGATAGTTTGTAAAATTGATGACTCATTCATAGGGGTACTATCCTGCAACCGATAATAATGAAGAGATGATTTTCCATAACCTGACGCAGCTAAGGCGCAAAAAATCAGTTCTTTATTTTACTGCACCTCTCTAATCACTTTGCTCGGTTGTCTTGGTGCTAAAATATGCCTTGATATTTTGTTAGGAAAACAATATATGCCGACTAGACGTACTGATAGCGCATTTCCTGTAAGTTATAACCGCGATGCTGATAGTTTGGTTGAAGGGATGACCAAGCGTGAGTACTTTGCAATTTTGATTATGCAAGGATATACCGCCGCCAATGCAAAATTTGAGGATGAGTACCAAAAAGCACGTCTAGCTGTTGCCGAAGCTGATGCTTTGATTGACATCTTAGCCTATGAGGCTAATCCTAAATCGTAATTCCCACATCAGCATATGTTAATTCCATCACTTGACAAAATATTTACCAAAAAGTTGACTATCCATCAGCTTGGTAATCCAGCTTTGCGGGAGGTTGCTCAACCGATCGCTAATGTCCATGATCGTGAAATTCAGCAATTAATTGATGAGATGCTACTCACGCTCAAGGAAAGCAAAGGCGTGGGTTTGGCGGCTCCTCAAGTTGGGCGATCGCTTCAATTAATCATTGTTGCATCTCATCCAAATGAGCGCTATCCCAATGCGCCCCAAATGGAACCAACTGCCATGATTAATCCTAAAATTATTTCCTATTCCATGGAAACCGCAAAAGGATGGGAAGGTTGCCTCTCAGTGCCGATGATTCGTGGACTTGTACCCCGGTATCAAGAAATTGAGGTGGAATATCTAGATCGTCAAGGCGATCGCCAAATTACTAAGCTCACTGATTTTGTTGCCCGCATCTTTCAACATGAGTACGATCATCTTGAAGGTAAAGTCTTCTTAGATCGGGTGGAAACAAACTTAGATTTAATTACCGAAGCGGAATATCACAAGCTCAACAAATGAAGATCGCCTAACACGCAAAATAGTAAAAGCCTCGCATTGCGAGGCTTTTACGCTATTTACTGGTAACTAAGGCTTCCAATTTTTTCTTTTGCTCAGGTGTCAAAATTAAAAGGATCTGCTTGCGGCGCTCAACTACGATCGCCCCAATCTTTTTCTGTTGGTCAGGCGACAAATTGAGAGAACTAATAATATTTCCCACACTTTGCTTGGACTTGAGGCCTGCCTCTAGTTTTTTGCGTTGATCAAGATTGAGGATTTGGAAGATTTTGGGATTAGTCTCTCCAAAAATTCTCGCAATCTTTTTCTTTTGATCCGCAGATAAGTTTAACTTTTGGATCAACTTTTCTGGTGTAACATCCCCCTCAGATTTCACAATCCCCTTAGTATCTGCCTTGCTCCAAGATTCAGCGATCGCTGGTACTGCTTTCCAAGCAAAAGCTGAACCAAGTAGTACACAAGTCGCAAGAATTAATGCATTTAGCCTTTTCATGATTTATTTAGCTTGTTCTGACTTGAATTTTTTGTGAGATATGTAGACAAGAAACATATCCCTAAGAAATTAGCTTGACCTTTTCCTAATATTCCCCAACAACGGGCAATTCATAACCATAGTGGTTTTTACTTTGCCCTAGGTAATTTTTGCCTAGACGAAATCTTGACAAATTTGTTCCCAAGCGACAACGGGATCAGGTGCTGCGTTAATTGGTCTGCCAATTACTAAATAGTTTGCCCCTGCGGCGATCGCTTCTTTGGGTGTCATCACGCGGCTTTGATCGCCAACTGCTGAGCCTGCGGGACGTACCCCCGGAGTTACAAAACAGAATTCATCTCCTCCCGTTGACTTCAGGAGCGATCGCAAATTTGCCACCTCATGGGGTGAACAAACAGCACCACTGAGACCACTTGCTTGGGCTAGTAACACTAATTTAGCAACGTAGTTAGGTACTTCGAGGGGGACTTGTAAATCTGACTTTAAAGCATCGGCGGAAATGCTGGTTAATAGTGACACTGCCAGAAGTTGCGTTGACGATCCCGCTACTTCCGCTTGCGCTGCTTGCATCATTGCTTTGCCACCAGAAGCGTGAATTGTGAGGAAATCAGCACCATATTTTGTGGCGACACGAGTAGCCGAGGCGACAGTATTGGGGATATCGTGAAGCTTTAAATCGAGAAAAATCTTTTTGTTACGTGCTTTTAATTCCCGTAAAACCGTACTACCATCGGCGATAAATAGCTCTAGACCGACTTTCCAGAACCCTACTTGAGGGAGGCGATCGCATAAATCTATAGCTTCATGCGCCGAAGGAAAATCTAGCGCCACAATAATTTGGGTTTGAGGATCGGCTACAGGATTAAGGTTTATTTTCATTGCTTTATCGCAAATTTAAACGATACTAGAGCCTAATCCTATTACGTATTGTCGTTCGGAGGATCTATGCGAGCGGTATTAATGGCAGGCGGATCGGGAACGCGGTTACGTCCTCTTACTTGCGATTTGCCAAAACCAATGGTTTCGGTGCTAAATCGTCCTATTACTGAGCATATTCTCAATTTATTGAAGCGTCACGGCATCCGTGAAGTAATTGCCACCCTACATTACTTGCCCGATGTCATTCGTGAACATTTTGGTGATGGCTCGGATTTTGGCGTAAATATGATGTACGTGGTTGAGGAAGATCAACCCTTGGGAACCGCAGGCTGTGTCAAAAATGTGGAAAGCCTGTTAGACAGCACTTTTATTGTGATCAGTGGCGATAGTATTACTGATTTCGATTTGACCGCAGCGATCAAGTTTCATCGGGCAAAAAAATCACAAGCGACCTTGATCTTGCGACGGGTGAGTGATCCCCTTGCCTTTGGTGTAGTCATTACCGATGAAGAAGATCGCATTCAAAGATTCTTAGAGAAGCCATCAACCAGCGAGATTTTTTCCGATACGGTCAATACAGGTATTTATATTCTCGAACCTGAAGTCCTGAGCTTTTTGCCTGTAAATGAGCCAAGTGATTTTTCTAATGATCTCTTTCCGATGTTATTGGCTAAGGGTGTGCCAATGTTTGGCTATATTGCCAGTGGCTATTGGTGTGATATTGGTTCCCTAGAGGCTTATCGGCAGGCTCAGTACGATGCGATTAGGGGACGCGTCCATCTAGACTTAGATTATGTGCAGCTACGCACAGGGCTGTGGATTGGCAAGCATACGGTGATTTCGCCCACGGTGCAGATTGAGCCACCTGTGCTGATTGGTAGTAATTGCTCAATCGGCGATCGCACTAAGATTTCCGCAGGTACGGTAATTGGCGATCGCGTCACCATTGGTTCTGATTGCGATTTGCAGCGACCGATCATTGGTAATAGCGCCATGATTAGCGAGGAATGTCATCTCTGGGCTTGCACTATTTCCCGTAATGCTCGTATCAGCCGCCGCGTGCATGTGATGGAGGGAGCGGTCGTTGGCTCTAATTCAGTCATTGGTGAAGAGGCGCGAGTTTTCCCGAATGTGCGGATTTGGCCCAGTAAGCACGTAGAGGCAGGTGCAACCCTGACCACTAATCTGATCTGGGGTGCAATGGCTTCGCGCAATTTATTTGGACAACATAGTGTATCGGGCTTAGCCAATGTCGATATTACGCCTGAATTTGCGGTGAAACTAGGAGCTGCCTATGGCGCAACCCTTCGTCCCAATTCCCATGTGATGGTCTCACGGGATCAACGCACGATTTGCCGAATGCTAACGCGATCGCTAATTTCTGGATTAATGTCCGTAGGAATTAATGTGGAGAACCTTGAGGCTACAGCAATCCCGATCTCACGATTTATTGCCCCCAGTCTTGGTGTAGTTGGTGGTATTCATGTGCGCGTCCATCCCGATCGCAATGATTGCGTGATGATCGAGTTTCTCGATGCCAATGGCATCAATATCAACAAAGCAGGGGAAAAGAAGATTGAAGGGACATTCTTTAAGGAGGATTTTCGCCGCTCCCGTATTGAGGAAATTGGTGAGATCAGCTACCCCACCCGTGTTTTGGACTACTACAATAGCGGCTTTGCCAAAAACCTTGATGTCGAAGCAATTCGCTATAGTGATTGCAAAAAAATTGTCATTGATTATGTCTATGCAGTTTCAGGAGCCGTTTTGCCAAGGATTCTCGGCAAATTTAGCACTGATGTGGTGGTGTTAAACGCTAGCCTCAATGAGATTGCCCCTGCTCCCGTCGATCGCGAAAAAATGTTGACGCAGTTAACCGATGTGGTAAAAGCCGTCAGAGCTAATTTTGGGGTGCAGGTATTTGCCAATGGAGAAAAATTTATTTTGATCGATGAGTTGGGCAAACCGATTCGCGATGAAGTATTGACGGGGCTGATGGTAGAAATGGCACTCATGTCTAAAAATGGGGGGACAGTAGTTGTGCCAGTTTCAGCTTCAGGCATGGTAGAGCTAATTGCGGAAAAACATGGGGGCAAAGTGATCCGCACCAAGGCAAATCCTACGGCTTTGATGGCAACTTGCCATAGCACCGAGGGGGTAGTACTTGGCGGTTCTGCTGACATGGGCTTTATTTTCCCGCAGTTGCACCCCGGCTTTGATGCCATGTTTAGCATTGCCAAAATCATGGAATGGATTACGCTCCAAAAACGATCGCTATCGCAGGTACGCACCCATCTCCCCCGATGCCATTTCCGCCAGCAGACGGTGCGCTGTCCTTGGAGCATTAAAGGCACACTCATGCGCCATTTAGTTGAGTCCTATGGGCGCGAAAGAATGGAACTGATCGATGGCGTAAAGATTTTTTATAGCGATCGCGATTGGGTACTAGTTTTACCCGATGCAGGCGATCCCCTTGTCCATATATTTTCCAACGGGTTTGACACCCCATTGAGCAATGGGCAAGCATGGGCAGATCATCAACTTCAAGAGGTATGCAGCCACATTGAAGGATTCTGTAAATTGCAAATAGCCTTGTCCAAGGACTCTGTGCTGCTGGACAATTAAGGCAATACAGGGGCAATACAGGGGCAATACAGGGGCAATTTTCCAGATTGCAAAAAAATTTTGTCAAAGAGGTTGACAAAATACTGCCACCCTTTGCTATAGTAATTACCGCGCAATCAAAGAGATTTGAAAAACGCGCTGACAAATTGGGGTGTCGCCAAGCGGTAAGGCAGCTGGTTTTGGTCCAGCCATTCCGAGGTTCGAATCCTTGCACCCCAGTAACAAAAAAGCTCCTGAATGAGGAGCTTTTTTATTTTCTAACCTGCAAAATTATCTTTTTGTCCGCGAATTCTGGCGAATACGCGATCGGGAATATCTATACCTGCCGATCGCTGAATTGCGGGAACATCCCATCTCAAAAATGGATTAGTCCGCTTTTCTAAACCAATCGTACTAGGTACAGTTGCCTCGCCTCTTTGACGCATGGCACTAGCCGTAACCATCCGTTCCTGCAAGTCAGGATTTTCACTATCAACGGTCAGCGCAAATTTGAGATTGCCTAAGGTGTATTCATGGGCGCACCAAACGCGAGTATCGTCGGGTAGCTGCCGCAATTGGTCAATGGAGGTAAGCATTTGAGCGGGAGTACCTTCAAACAGTCTGCCACAGCCCCCCGCAAACACTGTATCACCACAGAATAGTTCGCCACCTTCATCGCCAACTGCGGGGAAGTAATAGGCAATATGAGCATAGGTATGTCCGGGGACAAAAAAGACCTCTGCTTCGCGATCGCCAAAAGTTACGCGATCACCGCCTTTGAGAAATACTTGCTGATGGGGAATGCGATCGCGATCTTTTTCGCCTCCGTAGACAATTGCATTAGGAAATTTTTTGATTAATGCCGAGTTACCGCCCACATGATCACCGTGATGGTGTGTATTAAAGATGGCAACTAAAGTCGCATCTAATTCTTCCAGTTTGGCTAGGACTGGCTCAGCGACAGCAGGATCAACGACTGCGGCAGTCTTGCTAGCAGGATCATGTAAAACAAAAACGTAATTGTCACTTAAGACGGGCAGGCGATAGATTTGCATAAGATTGATTAAATGGTTAATAAACTAAGGGTTCTGCGATTTGATAAAGAACCAGATTTTTTGTAGTGTGGCTTCGCCAAGTTACAAAAAATCGGTTCCTTATTTTACTGCGCGTCCCTAATAAAGCTGAGAATAGTCATTTCGCGACTATTCTCAAATTACTTGGATTCCATTAGGGCGATCGCTGCTTCTAACTTGGACGGATAGTTCTTGGCAAATTCTTCAAACCATAATCCCTCACCACAGAGAGGATCGAGCATTTTTAACCATTCCCTTGCCTTTTGTTCATAAACTTGACGGTCTTTAGCTTTTTGGCGATCCTCTACCTGTTGTAGATCCTGCTGAATAGCACTACTGGTAGATGGTATTGGCTGGACATTTATTTCTGGTTCTACAGCCTTAGTAACGCCATTGCGTAAATCATCCAATAGGCGATCTAGAGAACTAGGATTAGCGATCGCTGGCTTGACCTCAATATCTAGACTGGGTAAATCTTGTTGCGATCGCTCTGATTTAAGCTGAGACTTAGGTTGCTTATTAACATTAGGATCTGTGTATTTATTCTGAAGATCCGTAAGAATGGACTCAAGAGATTCCATTTATTACCTCAATCATTAATCGCACTTAACAAGACTTCCGCAAGAGTCATATCTTCCATATCCGTCAGAGTAATCGTATCGACAATATCGAAGTTTGCACCAATGCTTTGCAATTTATCGTCTAGAGCTTTCAGAAAGTCGGTCGCACTCGCATCAGTCCCCACTTGAATAAAGGAAAGTGCTAATTCAGCATCATTATTCAGGCGGCGTGTCGCTTCGATAATTATTTCAAACACTGAACGGCGATCGTCGGGTTCACCATCGGTAATTACGAGAATTGTTTCCCCTGTCTTAATTTGCCCAGCCTTTTTGCGCTGAAAAAAGTTATTAATCGCATCCTGCAAAACTGCGGTCAAATTTGTCCCCCCCATTGGGTCGTTCTCTTGGAAGATTTGCTCAACCTTTGCCGCAGAGACATTATCAAAGCGCTTAAATTTTCCTGAGAACAAATACACCGTAATCCCATCGGGATCTAGTTGATCACATTTACGAGCAAGGGCAAGCGTAGATTCCTTGACAATTTCCCACCGACTTTTATTTGTGCCTCTATCGGTATTAGACATACTGCCGCTTTTGTCGATAATCAGCGTATAGTCACGTTTGTCTAGCATATACAACTCTTACAAAGATGATGAACTAGCTAAAATTATATCTCACACACCTAAAGACAAGGAAAACTTGGTAGTGCTAAAGAGGTAAGGATGGGCAGCGCTTCACGCTGCCCATCCTTACCATATAAATCCTTTCCTTTTTAGGACTACCGTTATGGCAAAGCGCTGTAATATGACTGAAGATGAACAAAAGTGATTAGTTAGCAGTTTCAAGCTATGACAACGGCAAATAGAGGCAATCGATCTTTCTGGCGTTTTATTCTCAATGATACGACAGGCTTTGTCGTCAAGCGCTTGGGGCAGGCAGCTGTGGTCATTTTGGGAGTATCGATTCTTAGTTTTTTTGCAATTACTAAATCCCCCGGTAATTGCTTCTCAGAATTGCGGAACAACCCCAGTACCCCAAAAAAGACGATTGAGCTATTAGAGAAGCAACTAAATTACGATAAAAGTGATGCTGAGCAATACTTGTTATGGTTGCAAAATACGTTGAAAGGCAATCTAGGTGTGCGTTGTCAAGGCTTAGCTCCAGTTACTCCATTAATTGTGGAACGAGCAGGCAATACGCTACTAATGTCTCTGGCTTCATTGTTTACCACATGGCTCTTAGCAATTCCTCTCGGCATCTACAGTGCGGTTAAGCAAAATACATGGAGCGATCGCATAATTCAAGTAATTAGCTACGCCACACAGGGATTTCCCAGTTTTGTCTTAGCGATTTTATTACTGATGCTGGCACAAAATACAGGTTGGTTTCCTGTGGGTGGCATGACCAGTATCAATTTTGCCGATCTTTCTCCCTTAGGTAAGTTCTTAGACATTGCCCATCACATGGTCTTGCCAACTTTGACACTTACTATTGTTAGTTTTGCAGGTTTGCAACGGATTATGCGCGGTAGCTTGCTGGATGTATTGCGCCAAGACTATATCAAAACGGCTCGTGCCAAAGGTTTACCCGAAAATAAAGTCATTTATGTCCATGCTCTGCGTAATGCGATTAATCCTTTAATTACTCTCTTGGGCTTTGAGTTTGGTGGATTACTAGGGGGCGCATTTATCACCGAGTTCTTTTTCAGTTGGCCGGGGCTAGGGAAATTGCTATTACAAGCAACTCAAGAAAAAGATACAAATCTGGTCATGGCGGGACTGATGCTCGGCACTTTGATGTTAGTAGTAGGAAATTTGATCGGTGATTTACTACTTAAAGCTGTCGATCCCCGTATTAAGCTCGATGATATGGAATAGAACTCAAGACAAAGAGATTAAAGTATTGCGTAGCAATCTTTGATCTCTTTGTCTTGAGTTATCTTGAACTCGCGTTATGTTTACAGTTACAAAATATTGAAAACAATATCAAGAACTACATTTGTAATTGAATTCACTAAAACTATATTAGAGCCGACAACGATAATATTCGTATTCTCAGGTAAGTTAACTTGGTTGCAAACTTCTATGGGAAGTTTTACCTTCTTGGCAATTCCTGGTGGTAAACCCTTGCCCCGCAACAGATTTTTCCGAATTCCTGGTGGTAGAGAAGCCTGCTGAGCATAAATTTGGTCGCGCAGACTATCAGTAATTAAATAACTGGATGCACTTGTTCCGCGAATAATTTCAACGATTTGAGTAGTTTGAGAAGTGGTGAAAGTAGTTGTTTGAGAAGTATTTGTGGTCGTAGTCGTAGTTGTTGTTGTCTTGGTGGTAGTCACCTCACCACTTTCAACTGGTTTGACCTTGATCGGCTTTTTTGCTTCAGCCATCATAGGAACAAAAACACTACCGCCCAAAGTCAGAGTGCATAGTAATATGACAGCTTTTTTGTAATATTGCATGATTTGCTCTCCCTTAATATTTAAGCCTTGAGATTGTCTCTAGATACCCCAACTAAGATAGACTTTTTAAGTTTGTAATTAGTTCCCGAAAAATTAGAATTTACGACTTTCGGTTTTATAGCTATCACTAGCCTTGTTAAAATCTATGCAACTATTACCCATGGTTTGCAATGTTTCCTTTATATGATGACAATCCAACTCAAGATAATTCCATTGTTGTCTATCTCTTAATCGTAGTGAATGTCCTCATCTTTGGATATCAGTTGAGTTTGCTAAACTTTCAATTTGCAGAGTGGATAGGAAATTGGGCTTTAATTCCTAAGGGATTAATTACTAATCCAGTAAGAGGGGCGATTACTCTATTATCATCACAGTTTCTGCATGGCAATATTTTCCATTTAGTCGGGAATATGTGGTTTCTCTATCTATTTGGTAACAATGTTGAATATAAGCTGGGTCACTGGAAATTTTTGTTTTTCTATCTAATTTGTGGAATATTTTCAGGTTTAGCGCAGGTCATAACTGCGCCAATGTCGGAATTGCCAATGGTGGGGGCAAGTGGTGCAATATCAGGAGTGATGGGGGCATATTTAGTCAGATTCCCTCGCGCTAGAATCGTGACCCTATTATGGATTGGATTTTCTTTTATTCCCATACCCATTCCCGCAGTCGTATTTCTGGGCTTATGGATTGCTGGACAGACTATATATGCAGCAATGGCAAATCCGAATTTACCAGGGGTGGCTTATTTGGCTCATGTTAGCGGTTTTGTGGTAGGCGCGATCGCGGTGTTGATCTACTCAAAACTTGCTAAAAAGTAGAACGAATGACAACATTCGTTATTAAATTGGCAAATTTACTGTAAAAGTAGTTCCCTGTCCGACTTTACTTTCGACATTGATTTGTCCCTGATGACTTTCGGCGATCGCTTTGGCAATGGCTAAGCCTAGCCCTGATTCACTAGTAGCCGAATTGCCAGCTTTAGAACTGGACTTGCTACTCTTCTGGGGTTGATATCGATAGAATCTTTCAAAAATTTGCGATAGCTCTGCTTCAGGAATGCCTATACCAGTATCCTTGACCTGCACCTGTACTTGATTTATAGAGTTGAGTGGTTGAGCAATAATTTCCACTTTGCCACCCTTGGGCGTATAGGCGATCGCATTGCTAACGAGATTTGTAAACAAGCGCCCTAAGCGATCGCGATCGCCAGATACTAAAAGATTTTTGTCTTCATGAGGTAATTCGAGCGTAATTTGTTTTTGCTGGGCGATCGCCTGCTGTTCTTCGCCAACCTCATAGAGGATTTGTGACAAATTGCAAGTTTCACGCTTCTGATTGGTAATACCGCCATCATGCCGCGCTAAGAAGAGCAAATCTTCAATCAGTCTTCCTAAGCGTCGCGTAATTCTTTCTATGGTTTCCAGTTGAGATTTCTGAAACTCTAGATCGGGATTGGGATCGGAGAGAGCCACTTGGACATTAGTTTGAATCACCGCGATCGGGTTCCGCAATTCATGGGAAGCATCAGCAGTAAATTGTTTCAGCCGTTGATAGGATTCGCGCACAGGTTCCATGGCAATTCCCGCTAACCACCAGCCGCATAGCAAAACTACGCCCACCATCAGCGTTGTACCCACCGCGAGATCGAGAAATAACTGCTTCACGGGCTTAGTGACTTCAAACCAAGGATGACTAATCCGCAAATATCCCAGCAATTTGCCATTAATCACAATCGGTTCAGTCATCTGACGCAAGGGTTCCGCTTCCGACAAATGCACCGTGCGATAAACTGGCTGTAAAATTCCGCGTTCT
Organism: Pseudanabaena sp. BL-A-41; assembly: GCA_050632425.1. Taxonomy (GTDB): domain Bacteria; phylum Cyanobacteriota; class Cyanobacteriia; order Pseudanabaenales; family Pseudanabaenaceae; genus Pseudanabaena. The sequence goes on from CP192607.1 coordinate 113,021, forward strand.
CTCTGTTGTAAAGAATCAGAATTACCATTAGTCGTCCAGAGAATCTCTCCCTTAGGACTAAACCAATCAATATCAATATGATCGGCATCGATCTCTTGGGCATTTGCCGAAAAGTTACGACTAAAATCAGATTCTAAGTCAATTAGATTAGAACGAATCAGCGATCGTTCGATGACTTCGGCAACATGATCGATCGTGTCATCAATGCGATCGATCAAGGTAGACTGCACATAGAGATAGAAACCTGTTGCAAATACCGCTAATAGGATTGCAGTGACGATCGCATACCATAGAGCCAAGCGGCGGCGCATGGCTTGGAAGACTGGATTGGGAGCAGAATTAGTAGTCAAACTCTTCTAAAATAGTTAACAATCGATTTTGGCAAGCACTGGGAATTAAGTCACTCAAAGGAATCTCGCGCTTACCGCCACCAATCGAAATCTTCGTTTCAGATAAAACTTGGCTCACATCCGATGCCTTAATTCCAGCAATAATCATCGGATAAAACTTCTCGGCAAGGGGTCGATGCAAATGGGCATCATTCAAATATAAGTGCCACTTCGCGATGTCGATGTAGACATCCTCAGCGATCGCGGCAGCTAACTGTTCAATACGTTCTGTAGTACTCATTTTGATAACTGATAATTACTATGTAATAAGTGGGACGCTTTGCGCCCCACCATCTATCTTAAGTCTTTAACTTGATTCTAATGCGATCGCCATATATTAAACCTCCATGCCCTCAGGAAAATTGACATCCAAAATCTGCATAGATGTGTAAGGACAAGATTTCTACTGTCCAGTTATAAAAATCTGTTTCATATAAACTTGCTGACATTTTGATTGACCTCTACATTTGCTCTATTCCTAAAATTCAACGTAGTGATTTAGAAGCTAAGCCCTAACCTTCTAAAACTCAAAATCAATATCCTCAGGAAAGCTACTATCAAAAATTTGCTCTTTACTATAGGGAAGTTCAGAGGATAAATCTTTTTTCTTTAAAGGAGTTTCTGTAAATACTAAATCTAATCCTTGGATAAAACCTTCAGCGATCGCTACATCTAGATGAGATTTTAAACTAGGGTTGTCAGCTAAAAGTTTCTTAATTTCTCGCCTTTGCGCGTTAATGGTTACTTGCCAACTTCTACTGCGCTTTTCGGGTTGATATTGCCACTTTAATAAATGCCCAATCAGAACACCTAAACGATTCTCTAACTCTCGTCTTTCCTGTCTACCCAAAGAAGCAATCTCCTCTGCTAAATTGATCAGATCCAGATGTTCAAACTTGCCTGATTGCAAGAACTGAGACTGTTCTACTGTCCAACTGTAAAAATCAGTTTCATACAGGTTAGTTTCCATAGCTTTACCTTTATTCAGTAGATTAGGAATATGGGGCAACCACTATGTAGAAGATTAGATTGCCTTAGCAAATTCATAAGAATTAAATTTAGGGATGGGTTACGCGATCGCGTAACCCATCCCTAAATTTAATCAAGCCTAGGCTTTTTGTGTTTGCTTTTCCTTCGTCAATACCCAGATACCATGTCCGAGGATCAATATTCCCCAAATCACTGCGACCCACACTGACCAGATCCATACTTTTTCGGTGATAGATTGGATGAACCACATGCAGGTACTGCAAGCAGAATAGATGGCGAGGTGCAGATAAAAGTTAACTCTACGTTCGAGATTTTGGTATTCAGGATCGTTAGGATCTGGCGGCTTGGATAGCTTAGGCATAGAAAATTATGAATTGAGTCAGGTTCAACTAAAACTTATGCTAACGCAAAACCTGATACAGCGCTTTGCGCCGCCTATACTTATTTTAATTTCGCTCTATGAGATGATGCTAAATCCAAGGTGTAATGGTAAGTTCCAATAAATATCTCCATGATGCTTTGCGCCTTGGCAATATCTAAAAAAATAAATCAGGAAATTTCAGGATGGATACTTGGGAAAGCTTACGCATGGCTGGAAAAACCCTTGCAGCTAATCGATTGCGTAGCACATTAACAATGCTAGGTATCATCATTGGCAATGCCTCAGTAATTTTGATGGTGGGCGTTGGACAAGGTGCTCAGAAATATGCTTCACAGCAGTTTCAGGCATTAGGTACAGATGTGATCTTTGTAATTACGGGAACTGATAATGCACGCCGTAATGTAATCGCGCCGCCCAATCGTCTTGTCCTTGCCGATGCCGAAGCGATCTCTACTCAAGTACCAACAGTCCGCAGTGTTGCGCCCCAGATTAACGGCTCAGAACTAGCGATCGCAGGTAATAACACCAAACGCGCTACCCTGATTGGCACAACCGATAATTATGTAAAAGTCAGAACTGCGGAAGTTGGTTCTGGACGCTTTTTTAATGGAGAAGACATTAAACGCAATTCAAGGGTTGTGACTTTAGGATCAGCGATCGCCAGAGATTTATTTCCACAGGGTAACGCCCTCGGACAGACAGTCAGAATACGTGGTACTAGCTATGAAGTAATCGGCATCATGTCCGAGAAAGGTGCATTTTTGGGGACAAACCAAGATGACACGATCTTTCTACCGATTACGACGATGACGAGTCGCCTCACAGGTAAAACCTCACCCTATGGCGTTGCCGTTGCTGTGATTAATGTGTCCGCAACCAGTAACGATAATGTCAGCGCTGCCCAGTTCCAAATTGCTAACCTGTTAAGGTTACGCCATCGTACTTCCGATATCAATGCCGATGACACATTTACTATTCGTACCCAACAGGATGCTTTAGAAATTGTTGGTAACATCACAGGCGCACTAACAATCATGCTTGCCGCGATCGCAGGAATTTCGCTCCTAGTCGGTGGCATCGGCATTATGAACATCATGCTCGTCTCAGTTACCGAACGCACCAGCGAAATAGGACTGCGTAAAGCGATCGGGGCATCACCTAGCGACATTCTGATGCAATTCACCATTGAAGCTGTGATTTTGTCCTTACTAGGCGGTGCGATCGGTACAGCGATCGGTATTGGTGGCATCCTTTTAATCGCCGCAGTTTCCCCTCTCCAAGCAGGTGTATCGATCAGTGCAATTTGTCTAGCCGTCGGTGTATCAGGCGGTATTGGTCTATTCTTCGGTATTTTTCCCGCCCGTCAAGCGGCAAGATTAGATCCAATTGTCGCCCTTAGAAGCATTTAAGCAAGGAAAAAAGGGAAAGTCCCAATCACCAATTACCAAAAGTTAATTACGAATTACGAATTACGAATTACCAAAAGCTAATCGCTAAGAGCTAACCGCTAACTGCCAAAAAACATGCTAACCAACGACCTTATAACTCCCCTTCCTGAAATATCCGAATCAAGACGTGAGATTGTGCGCCTTAATGAAGTTTGTAAATACTATGGTCAAGATGACACCTTAGTAAAAGCCTTAGATAATGTCAGTTTTGTGATTAAGCAAGGGGAATATTGTGCGATCATGGGAGCTTCAGGATCGGGCAAATCCACCTGCATGAATATCATCGGCTGCCTCGATAGCACTACCTCTGGTCACTACTTCCTAGATGAAGAAGATGTCTCAGGGATGGAAGAGAAGGATTTGGCTAAGGTTCGCAATCTCAAAATTGGCTTTGTTTTCCAGCAATATCACCTACTACCACAACTCTCGGCTTTAGAGAATGTAATGTTACCAATGGCTTATGCCAACGTGCGCCCCAAAGAACAAAAAGAACGAGCGGCGGCGGCACTAGAACGAGTAGCTATGGGACATCGCCTCAACAATCGACCCAATCAGATGTCTGGTGGTCAACAGCAGAGGGTTGCGATCGCCAGAGCGATCGTCAATAATCCTGTAATGCTACTCGCCGATGAGCCAACTGGGGCGCTTGACTCGCATACAACGGCTGAAGTCATTGACCTATTTGGTGAACTAAATGATGGTGGGATTACTGTAGTGATGGTGACCCATGAAGCAGATGTTGCGAGAAATACCCAACGGATTATCTGGTTCCGTGATGGTCAAATCATGAACGATCGCCTATCTCCATCAGATCTAAATCATGTGATTTAATTCCAAAGGAACCGATTTAATAAGTTGTAGCGAGGCTTCGCCTCGCCACAACTTATTAAATTCCAGCCCCCTAACGAAATTCCTACTTAACTATCTATTACAAATGGTTGACTATTTGCTAAAAGTTTAAAAGTATCTTCAGCATTCAGAGGTTTAGAGAACAAATATCCTTGTCCATAACATTTATCGAGAGAAGAAGAAAAGAGCATCCTCAGCATTTGTAATTGTGATGTTGTTTCTATGCCTTCAACGACAATGCTTTTACCTAAGGTAAAGGCTAGAGAGCCAATGGCTTTGACGATAATCCATTCTTCATTTTGAATAAAGGAACGATCTATTTTGAGAACATCAATCGGAAAATCCGTTAGCCTTCTTAATGAGGAGTAGCCTGTACCAAAATCATCAATACAAAATTGAATATCTAAATCTTTGAGTTGGTGGATAATCTGCAAAGTGCGATCGCGATCGCCCATCACCGTAATTTCAGTTATTTCTAGTTTTAGGCAATTAGGATTAATTTGGCAATCAGATAAAATTTTTCTGATGTTTTCCACCAAATTAAATTCTGTTAATTGCTTAGTAGACACATTAACATTTACTGTTAAATTACCATAGGTATGAAAATGTTTTTGCCAAAACTGCAACTGCTTACAGGCAGTTTCTATCACCCATAAACCAATAGGATATATTAAATTTGTTGCCTCCATTAAATCAACAAAAGCAATAGGCGATAGAATGCCATGCTTTGAGTGCTGCCAACGAATTAGAGCTTCAAATCCAGTAATTAGCCCCGTCTTTAAATTAATGATTGGCTGATAAAATAGCCTTAGTTCTTCATTGTCAATAGATTCTTTTAAGTCAGCATATAAATCCCAATTAAAACCAGTGAGATTAGAAATTTCTGTCTTTAAGCTAATATTTTGACTCTCTAATAATTTAGTTTGTTCTAGAAGCTGCGTTTGTAAGGAGCTAATACGCAGATGAGTCTCAATCCTTGCTAATACTTCAACTAAATGAAAGGGTTTATTAATAAAATCAACACCACCAACTGCAAAAGCTTCAACTTTTTCTTCGGCATTATCAAGAGCACTAATAAAAATTATAGGAATATGCTGAGTTGTCGATTCATTCTTTAGATGGATACAAACTTCATATCCATCCATATCTGGCATTCTGATATCTAGCAAAATTAAACTTGGTATATGAGTCTTCGCACAAGTAATTGCACTAATTCCATCTGTTGCCTCTAAAACATCATAACCTTGATTAATTAGAATATTTGAAAGAGTTTGGATATTATATTGGGTATCATCAACAATAAGAATAGTCGCTTTACTTTTACTCATCAGGAATCAGACACTTAAATATTAATCAAAAATTATATAACACTTCTAAAATCGCTAATATTAACTGATGTTACAGGCGATGAAGATATTTGTTTATCTATCCATTGCTCTCAAGTTGTTGAAAGTAAAAGCTTTAATAATCTCTATAGAGTCAGACTATTACATATAGCAATCTTAAATGATTTTTGGAAGTGTGCCCCGAACAGGTTCTAACAATCTGCAAATGATTTAGGTCTGATATATTCTATCTATTTCTTATCGTAAACTAAGTTTTAGTAATTTCTCAGTTAACTTTTTATATCTTTAAGCAGAGATATTTTAGAGATTACTGCCTGTATACAGAGAAATTTTTGAAAGCGCGGCTTTGCCGCGCTTTCAAAAATTTCTCTGTTTTTTAATTCAGCACAACTCGCTGTAAGAGAATATAAAATTCTCTCTCGCCTTGGCAGCATTTGCCATAGGAACATCATTTAAGAACATTTGACAATGGTAAGGGCTTAAACTCCCTTGGTCTATGCTTGGGAAACTTGGGATTGCGCTAAAGTGAGATGTCCCCAAAAACAATCCTGCCCATTGCTCATAACCAGTTAGTAGGTTTTCATGGGGCAGAACCTCTATGTTAAGAAATTAGTATAAAATAGGTAGACCCGATGCGATGAGAACTTTATGGAGTCCGATCAATTGACCGTAGAAGAAAATTTAAATCCATCTGACCAAGGAGAATCCTACGAAGAAATCACCTCATCCGAAATTCTAGATGAGCATACAACTGACAATATTCCCAATTTGCCTGCTGATACTAGCAATGATAGTACGCCCACAATTACAGCGATCGCTAATGAAAATGATTATTCTGAGGATGAATTGGCTACTGAGCCTACAGCAGAACAAAATCTCGATCGCGTAGAAAAAGATCAAGAAACATCCCTAGTATCAGAAAAATTGGCGGTTATTGACCAATTAAAGCAGGAAGAAGCGGCTCTTAAGGCAGAGTTAGATCAGCTTAAAACTACAAAAACTAAGGTTTTACAGGATCAAATAGATGATCTACAGGCGGGGATTATTCGCCTCGCTCAAGCGGATGTGGCACGATTAGAATATCAAAAACAAGAACTACAAGCAGCGATCGCTGTGCTGGAGAAGCGTAAAGAGCGCCTCGACAAAGAAATGACTAGTACCTATGCGGGGGCATCACAGGATATTGCTGTGCGTGTGCAAGGCTTTAAGGATTATTTAGTAGGTAGCTTGCAGGATTTGGTCGCTAGTGCCGAAAAACTTAACCTCATTGCCCCACCTGCAAAAGTTGAAGTGGAAACCGTAGTGGTTAATGACAAGAAACCCACCAAGGAAGTCGAACCACCATTGCTATCTGAGCAAACCTTTGCTGAATATAAGCAACGGGTCGAGCAATTGCTCGAGCGTTATCGGACTTTGCCTGATTACTATGGTCCCGCATGGAAACTGCGGCGTACCTTTGAGCAGGTTCATGCCGATCGCGTATCTAAATGGTTTTTTGAGCAGTCAGGACGTGGGGCAATTCGTACCATGGGAACACGCTTACAGAATATTCTAGTGACCTCGGCGGCAATCTCCGTCCTCAAGGCTGTGTATGGTGAAAAATTGCGGGTATTAGTCTTGGCAACCTCACCAGAGCGCCTAGGTGAATGGCGGCGTGGATTTCAAGATTGTTTAGGCTTGACCAGAGAACATTTTGGCTCCGATAAAGGTATTGCCCTATTTGAAGATCCTGAGCCTCTAGCTACTAAAGGCGATCGCCTTGTGAAAGAAGGGCTAAGTCCTCTAGTTGTGATTGATGAATCTGAGGAGCTTATTTCCGTGGATTTACTACGCTTCCCCCTATTAATTGCCTTTGGTGGTGCACCTGATGTAAAACCTGCGGCTCCTTCTGCTTACATGAACCGCGATAATAATCGCGATGTTTATCGCGATAATCAAAATAATCGTGACTACAATCGTGAGCCACAGCAAGACTATTCACGTAATGTCAATAGAGATGCAAATCGCGAACCAAATCGTGATTATGGCGTAAGAGAACGAGATAGTCGTGACTATGGCTCAAGAGACTATTCCAGCCGTAGTTATGGCGATAATCGTGATGCTGGCTATGGCGGTAGTCGTGGGCGCAACAATCAAGACTCTGATTGGGACTGGTAAACTAACGTCAGTTTGGGTTAAGCTGGCAAATTTTAAAAGTCTAAAAGTAAAAGCCTTGCGTAGCAAGGCTTTTACTTTTAGACTTTGAGAGAGGGTGCTTTGCACCCTCTTTTTGGGCTATTTCTTAGGAGCAGTCTGAGGTGCTAACTGAGGATTAGCTGATTGCTTAGTATTTTTGAGAATATACTCAAACGAAGTGCGCGATGGCACAAACTGAAAGCGATCAACTTCAGGATTAGGTTTGTTATCCTTAGTCACCATCGAGTCCAATACTTGGAACAATGATGCAACCTGAATTTTTGTCGCTTTGGTAATATCAGGTTGATCCTTGCTAGCGCGATCGAGCAGGTTTTGCAGATCCGACTTATCGAGGAAGAAAGGAACTACTTGCTCCTTCTTGCCATTTTGATCGATGCTCATCGTCAACAAGCCTTGACTATTAGCTTGTCCGCCGATCGCAAAGAAAACAGGAACGTTAGGAATTTTGTCAGCCGCAACACCCTGTGCGCTCAAAATAGTTCTTGCTGATTCGATGCTAGATTTAGCAGGAATAAACTGAAATAGAACTTTCTTGTCTTTGTTTTGGCGGATCACTTGGTAAGCATCATTCATCGATCGCACAATGATCTGCGCTTTCTTGCCAACTTCAGGATTAGATTTCTGCACCTGACTTAGCATTTGCTGCGCTTCGTCGGGACCAAGGAAGAAGAATAAAAGCTGACTATCATCAGTCTTAGCATTTGGTTGCTGAGGTATTGCCCCTAAAAGTGGCGACCCCTTATCATCGGTAATCGTGAAAACAGGAATACTCCCCAACCTTTCTAAAACTTGCGCCTCAGTCAGAGCTTCAGCCTTGAGAGTAAATATGGGACTAACAGCGATCGCCCCTGCGACACTTGCGGTGGCTGCTAGCTTGACCAACGACTTAAATACGGACATATTTCTCCTAGCTACAATATGCTTATTGGATATGTTTGGGAAAGTGAGTGAGACACAAGTAAATGAGGCAAAAGGTAAAAATCAAAAGAGATTAATTACTTGGAAGTTACGCGCTCGCAACTCTAACAATATCTTGCTCCAAAAGACAACCTTTTTATACCAGTTTTATAGCAATTCTGCGACTGAATTGCTACTTTCTAAGACTCTAATAACATAATTATAGTTCCTGCAAATATATATGCCTAGCGAAGTTATGCCACAAGATGACAATTTTCTCAGCTTTGATGAGATTTTTGAGGAGCTAAATTATCGTCAAGCGCAACGGACATTACGCGACATTGTGTCAAAGCTCGACCTATCAGAAAGAGAACGGCGTGGTCTAGAGGAGCCACTCGAAGAACTTCAGCAAATGTTGGATAAATTAGAGCGTCAAGTTCTCCAAATAGCCGTATTTGGGATGGTCGGTCGTGGTAAATCATCGGTACTGAATGCCCTGATGGGAGGACAGGTGTTTGAGACTGGCCCCCTGCATGGCGTGACAACGAGTCGGCAGGCGGTAGAGTGGCAGATCTCCCGTGAGGCGATGCAGTCTAATGGCGATCGCACTATTCTCAAAGCCTCATTTCAAGGACGAGGCGAAGCACGGATTGAATTAATCGACACCCCCGGAATCGATGAGGTTGACGGTGAAGGTCGGGCGGAACTCGCCAAACGGATCGCGCAACAGGCGGATTTAATCTTGTTTGTTGTTGCAGGAGATATTACCAAAGTTGAATATGATGCGCTTTCGGAACTACGAGGCGCTAGTAAACCGATTTTGCTGGTATTTAACAAAATTGACCAATATCCTCCTGAAGATCGGATGGCAATCTATGCCAAAATTCGCGATGAGAGGGTACGAGAGCTATTAACTCAAGATGAAATTGTGATGACCGCAGCTTCTCCCCTCGTAGCTAAGGCGATCCGTCAGCCCGATGGCTCCTTTGAAGCCGAGCTAGTTAATGGCAAGCCGCAAATTGAGGATTTAAAGCTAAAAATCCTTGAAGTACTTGATCGCGAAGGTAAATCTCTGATTGCCCTAAATACCATGATGTTTGCAGATATGGTGCAGGAGCGCGTAGTCCAACGCAAAATGTTTGTCCGCGATCGCCAAGCCAATCGGATCATTTGGAATTGCGTGATTACTCAAGCAGTAGCGATCGCAGTTAATCCCATTACCGTGATCGATGTGATTAGCACAGCAATTATCGATGTATCGATGATCGTGGCGCTATCAAAGCTCTATGGCATCAATATGAGTAATCGTGGTGCAATTTCCCTCATGCAAAAAATTGCACTGGGTATGGGCGGCATCGGCGCAAGTGAATTTCTGGCTACCTTTGGTTTAAGCTCTCTCAAAAGTTTGCTTGGTATCGCCGCCCCTGTAACGGGTGGGCTAACGATGGGTGGTTATGTGTCGGTAGCGATCGCCCAAGCAGGGGTGGCAGGTTTCTCCACCTATGCCCTCGGACTAGTCACGAAGGAATATCTCGCCAATGGTGCATCATGGGGAGCCGATGGACCAAAAGCTGTGGTTAAAAGAATTTTGGAAACCATTGACGAAGATTCGATCTTGGCAAGAATCAAAGATGAACTCCGCGCTAAAATCGATCTAAGAAGATTAAGAAAGATTTAGCGATATGTCCATTCAAGGCTAGAAGAACTGTAAACATTAAGACTTAATTGAAAATAAAAATCCCTATGTTAGAAGCAACTGTTCGTGACAACCAAGAGCTTTCTCAGCTAATCCAGCAGGCTAATTCTAAAAGAGAAGCTATAACTCTTGTTCAAGAAGGACAACAAAAAGCAGTCTTGCTAAGCATAGAAATGTTTCAGAATTTAATAGGAATTAGCGATCGCCGTGAACAACTATCTGTTGCTGGATTTGCGGATACATCTCGCCAATTATTCATAACATCTGGCTATGATTCTTCTGAAAAAATAATGCAATTGCTTCACGAAGTCAAAGAAGAACTAGCGGTGGAAAGAGCAATAAGACTCAATGATGGAAAACCCAGTGCGTAGTTTGCCAAATTCAATATTTTTTGACACGAATATCTATATTTTCGCAGCGCTTGATATAAATAGTGAAGAAAGCAAGATTTTGTCTTTACTAGAAACAGATAGTAATCGGCAAACAAAAGTTATTTTTTCACAAGAATTAATTGATCAAATCTTGCGAGTGGGCAAGCGTTTACAAAATAAAGACTGGTCAAGCAGCTTACTAGCAAGACTTTGGCAGCAATTACCAATAGATTTCATATTTGTGGATGATCAAGATATTCAGGTGATTGTGGACGCTGGTGTGATTCCTCGTGAAGATGCAGGTGTTTATCTCACTGCCAGACAAGGAAAAGTAGAGTGTTTTGTTTCTAGAAATTACAAACTAATTCGCGCCCTTGTGGAGCAAACAGAAGAGTTTGAATGTCTTACCCCAAGTGAATTCTTACAGAAATATCTCCCATAATTGGAAGCAAAGAAACCGTTAGAGCGATCGCATCCTATATGGCATAAAGCTGTACTGCAATAGTCATTCGCTGCTAGACTAGCAAAAGAAAAATTTTTAAGATTAGCACCAGTACTGAATCGATGCCTCAAGATACCGTTGCAACTGTTTCGACTTCTGCACCTAAGATGACCACAGAAGAAGCCCTAATTGTTTACGAAGACATGGTACTGGGGCGTACTTTTGAGGACAAGTGCGCTGAAATGTATTATCGCGGAAGAATGTTTGGGTTTGTGCATTTGTACAATGGTCAAGAAGCCGTTGCTACTGGTGTAATCAAAGCAATGCGCCCCGATGACTATGTATGTAGCACCTATCGCGATCACGTTCATGCCCTCAGTGCAGGTGTCACAGCCAATGAAGTCATGGCAGAGCTGTTTGGTAAAGAAACAGGATGCAGTAAGGGACGCGGCGGCTCCATGCACATCTTCTCCGCCAAGCATAATTTCTTGGGTGGCTATGCCTTCGTTTCTGAAGGTATCCCCGTAGCGGCAGGTGCAGCATTTCAGTCTAAATATCGCCGCGAAGTCATGGGCGATCCTAATGCTGACCAAGTGACTGCTTGTTTCTTTGGTGATGGCGCAAGTAATAATGGTCAATTCTTCGAGACGCTGAACATGGCGGCTTTGTGGAAGTTGCCAATTATTTTTGTGATTGAAAATAATGACTGGGCGATCGGCATGAAGCATGTTCGCGCAACTTCTGATGTCCGCATCCATAAGAAAGCAGAAGCTTTTGGTATGCCCGGATTTGAAGTTGATGGCATGGATGTAGTCGAGGTGCGGAAATATGCTCAAGAGGCAATCCGTCGCGCTCGTGCAGGTGAAGGTCCTACGGTTTTAGAATGTATGACCTATCGCTTTAGAGGTCATTCCCTCGCTGACCCCGATGAGCTACGCAGCAAGGAAGATAAGGACAAGTGGTTTGGTCGCGATCCGATTAAAATTTTCGCGAGCCGTGTGATTGAGCATGGACTAGTTGATGAAAGCCAATTGAAGGCGATCGACAAAAAGATCCGTGATGTGGTTGAGGAATGTGTTCGCTTTGCCGAAACTTCTCCTGAACCTGATCCTAAGGATCTATTCCGTTATCAATTTGCTGAAGACGAGTAAAAATTCCCTAACCTTGTACTAACTAGCCCTACAAGGGTTTATATTAAAAAATAGAAAAAATTCATTAAAGTTGTTATTTTATAGCATTTTTAATGAATTTTTTGTTTTTTTTAGTAAATTACTGATGGTATAAAAAATACTCTTCTTAATTTTAGTGAACGCCAGTTATGGTTGAATTTCTGCTCTCAATGGTATTCCTCTCGCTTGTAGGAGGCAATGTTTATCTATTTATCTATACAAGCAACTCAAAGGAAATCGTGAGCAAGCAGCCATAACTCAAATAAGGCTGCAAGAGCAATTACAAAAAGCAACTCAAGATCGACAGTGCATTCAAAAACATCTAGATCAATATAGTGGAATTATTGACAAAGAAGACCACGAAAAAAAGCTTGCAGATAAGATTTCTCAGCTTAAGCAGGATATTTCTCAGCTATCATAACAAAAAACTATATTAGAAGAAATAGTTCAGGCTCTTGAAGAAGAAGACAATCTTCATACAATAAACCCAAATAAGTGAAGGCGGCACGAAGTGCCGCCTTCACTTATTTGGGTTTTGATTTGTCCTAGCTATCTCTTACATTGCTATATAATCCTATTGAGCGTTGTTGGGCTGCACTAGAAAATTATTGGCATGGTACGATTCTAGATTCTGTTGATGCTGCTGTAGAGTGGGCGCGTAACATGACTTGGAAAGGGCTTTCTCCAATTGTTCATTTAGTGGAAACTGTTTATGAGAAGGGGGTGAAACTTCTGCCAGAAGACTTGAAACCGTATTTCCCATCTTGGCAATGTTCTGATACCCTACCCAAATGGGATATAACCATTGTTCCTAATTGATTGGTATCTTATTTTCCCCCAAGCCCCTTACCACCATGACTTCAATTGGCACAATCCTATTGACAAACACTTTGTTAGATGAAGGCTTCGACTTCTCTCAGTAGTAAGGTAAACGGTGAAGTCGAAGCCTCATCCAACTTAATTCGGATTGCGATATGTCCGCTCAGGCACGGGAAATCCGCAGGAAGTTCCATCTTTATGGATGACTTCTTCTTCCCAAGGTAGAGAATACTTTCCCTTTACCAGATCCTGCATATATGTATAAGGACAATCTTGAGCGCCACCTTTGACAGCCACATAACCTCGATGCCCAAATTGGTAAATATTATTTTCTACACTCCAATATTTGCGAGCTTCGCGGACTAGATCAGGGCGAACTTCAGCAGTAATAATCTCATTAGGACGGTGGCTGCCCATCACCAAAGGTTCGCCATCAAAGTTAACAATCATCCCTTCTCCCATAGAATCAAAGCTGCCGTCAGAGCCGCACATACAGACCGAAGCCGTCACCATCAGGTTACAGAAAGCATTCGATTGATTAGTAATTTGCCAAGAATGACGAATTGGAGCCGTATAGCCAGCAGTACGAATCATGATTTCTGCGCCTTTATAAGCACATTCCCTTGACATTTCAGGAAACATACCATCATGGCAAATAATCAATGCGATCGTACTCCCATTAGGACCTTCACAAACTGGGATTCCGAGATCCCCAGGTTCCCAAGGTTCAACTGGAACCCAAGGATGTAGTTTGCGATAGTAAAGCTTCAATTCGCCTTGATTATCAATAATAATTCCACTGTTATAGGGATTACCTTGAGGATTATATTCCATCAATGAAAAGCAGCCCCAAATATTATTGTCAATGCAAGCTTGCTTAAATGCAGCTACTTCCGAACCATCCAAGCTACACATGATCTCTGGATTAGTATCCATCGATAGACCATGCAAAGAATATTCAGGGAATACAACTAAATCCATAGTTGCCATATTGCGCCTTGCTTTAGCGACCATTTCACAAATACGTTGAGTTTGGGCTGCTAAGTCTTGTTTGGTGGCAACTGTTGGAAGTTGAAGCTGCACCATCCCTATCACTACACCGTTAGGGGTTTTATTTAAGCCGCCGAGTCCACTCATGATTTCCTAAAGTTTCTAGTTTTACATGGTTGATTATTAAGCTTATATCTCAAAGAGATAGTATTTTTTGATAGATTATCAATGATAAAATCGTAAAAGAGCCTTGGGTAAACAACACAGGCTTTAATTTTATTTATCTAGAGTAAAAGTTCTCTTAAACAACCCTCTCCAATCTCTTCACAAACATTGAATCCCGATCGCACAACAATTATAAATACTCAGTAGCCCTAGTCATTGCCACATATAAAAGCCTTGCTTCATCTGCGATCGCCTCTGACCGATTTGGCATAAATCCCACACCCGCAATAAACACAACACCATAGCCACAGGGGACAATGCATTCACCAGCGCGGGGGGATGCGATCGCATGGACTATAAATCTGCATCGCGTTCTAATAGTTTCACTGCATGAAGGACATAGTGCCGTATTGGGAGTAATGGCATATTGTATCTGGCAGATATTTCCTTGGTTTGTTGCCATGATGATCGCAGGACCGATCGCTAGTTATTCGATTTTGCAGATAATTCCACTGTTTGTTAAGTAAGGAGTCAGTCAGTAGCTATGTCTAACCCAGAATTAATAGTCATTATGACAACCTTTCCAGATCTAAATATTGCCAATAACATTGCCAAAATACTTGTCGAAGAAAGACTTGCTGCTTGCGTTCAAGTGATACCTAGCATGACATCGACCTATATTTGGGAAGGCAAAACCTGTCAAGAATCAGAGCACCTAGTTTTAATCAAAACCATCGCAAGCCATTATGAATCCCTAGCAGCTAGATTGAGTTCTTTACATCCCTATGAAGTACCAGAAATTATTGCCATACCTGCGATCGCTGTTGAGCAAAATTATTTACTATGGGCAAAATCTATTTTGCTGTAAACACAAAAGTGATCGCCTTTGCGGAGAGCGATCGTTTTTAAACACGATGGGGATCTGTTAGCTTTTTCTTCCTAGTAAAGCTGCGATATCAATACTATATATTTCACTATATATTTCAACTAACGGGACTGATCGGGATCGAACCGATGACCTAGCGCTTAGGAGGCGCTTGCTCTATCCAACTGAGCCACAGCCCCAAAAACTGTATTTAGTAATTTACAGCAATTATACAAATATTATAACCATCGTCACCCAAATTTGATAGTACCTATCGTAACGAAAGAGATAGCGATGAGTTGCGGCGCGAAGCGCCGCAACTCATCTTTTTTTACATTACCAACTGCGTCCATTAACCGATCGCCTTAACCCAGAGCCTACTAATTCCCTTTCTTCGCCTTGAGAAATACTAGCAGCATCCTTGATTAGGTTTTCCTGTTTATCATCCTGATACTTTTTCTCATCACGGAGTAAGACTCCACGAATTGTCCTTACTAGCGATCGCTGGGCTAACTTAGATACCACATCACGACCAAGGCTGAGAGTTTGAGGTTTACTGAGGATGCGAGTTGCTAAGGGCAAAATCTCATTGGGAGTGATTGGCTTATCTTTTTGGAGGATTGACCATAGTCTTGCGATATATCCTAAACTTGATGGCGTTTCTGGCTTAGTGATTTCTTCCTTAACTTGAGGATCAATCACAATATCGCCAATTAGTGAGGTGCGAAGTCTTTCAGGTAAGCGCTTACTGGCTTCCACTTCAATACCTTTGACAATTTCATCGATAATACGATCGTGCATGAACTCACTACGATCAGATAGAAGGAAATCGATGCCTTTATCGAGAGTTCCGTTCAAATTATAGTCAGGATTAGTTTGAGCATTACTCAAGAGATTCTCGAGACGATTCCAACGGAATTCACCATCGCGGAATAGCAAATCCTTAAGAGCCATCCGTAACTCTGGGGCTGGGTCGTTCAACAATCGATTAGCAACATAGGGATAGGCAACAGCCAATACCTTGAAGTTGCGATCGACACTAAAGGCAATGCCTTCGAGGGTAACTAGCGATCGGATAATTAGAGCATAGTAAGCTGGCACTTGGAAGGGATAGTCATACATGATCTGCGATAGTTGATCGGTCATGTCTTTAAAATCCATTTGCGTCAAGCTCTGACCTTCAGGTGGATTAAAGACTTCCGACAACGCAGGGACGATCGCACTAAAATCAATATCCTCTGTGAGAAAACCTAAGCGCACATAGTCTTTAGAGAGGGCTGCAAAGTCACGATTTACCAAATGTACGATCGCTTCGATGAGACCAAATCTCTGCTCTGCCGAAACTTCGCTCATCATTCCAAAGTCTAGATAGGCAAGTCTACCATCTTCCATTACCAACAGATTTCCCGGATGTGGATCAGCATGGAAATAGCCATAATCGAGCAATTGTCGTAAGGAGCATTGCACACCAACTTCGATAATATGCCGACTATCAAAGCCAGCCTCTTTGACTTTTTGGACATTAGTTAACTTAATGCCTTCGATCCATTCCATCGTCAGCACTCGCTTAGCGGTGTACTGCCAATAGATTTTCGGTACATAGATTCCTTCTAATTCGCCGTAATATTTAGCAAATTTTTCGGCATTATGTCCCTCAAAGGTGTAGTCCATTTCCTCAAAAATGCGACTTGCAAACTCATCGAGGATTGCTGCTAAATTGCTCCGCACAAATTTGAAGGTCTTCTTCAGCCATGTGGCAATGCCTCTGAGGATATACATATCAAGGGCAATACCTGCGGCGATATCAGGACGCTGAACCTTGATGGCGACGAATTCTCCTGTTTTCAATCTCCCCTTGTAAACTTGTCCTAGAGATGCTGCTGCGATCGGATTTTCGGATATTTCTGCATAAACTTCTGATGGGTCAGCACCTAGAGCATCACGGATAAATTGGAAGGCAATATCATTGTCAAATGCTGGCAATTGGTCTTGTAGCTCGGAAAGCTCATCCATGAATATCGGCGGTACGATATCTGGACGTGTTGACAGGGCTTGACCAATCTTGATGAAGGCAGGCCCCAGTCGAGTTACAAGTTGACGCGATTCGATCGCCAGTTTTTTTAATTTTTCGACTGACGCTTTAGTATTGAGGCGTAATCTGAGAAACAACCAAATTAGTGGCACAAAAATCACTACACAGCGCCACCAGACTCGCAGAGGTTGGTTACGGTAGTAATTGGCGATCGCCTGAATATCATAACGATCTAACTCAAAGTCTGATTTGGTTGCGGACATAGGACTTTTGTAGGCTCACTTCTAGACTTAGCGTATAGATTAGTTTAACAATTTGTTACACAATCTGGGATCGCTCTTTAGAATTAAGCTCAAAGTACAAGACAGTGCATTAAGCCGCTTTTTAATATTTTTAAGTACCAATTGTTGGATGTTTAACAAAATAGAGGTTATTGGCAAAGCCACTAACCTCTATTGATTGGATTAAAAGCTTGCTTGCAGCCCTACTCGATAAGTTAGCCCTGGTTGATAGATCCGATTCGTTTTTTCGTAACTATTATCAGTCAGATTTTCAAGATTTAATGTTAACGCAAGATTTTTAGATAATGGCGCTTTGGCATTAAAGTCGAGACTTAAATAGGAAGGCGAAAAGTCGGTAGCTGCTTGTCCTACGGCAGCATTATTAAATACCGCACGGCGAGAGCCACTGGAATAATTAAAAAATAGATTCGCTTGCCAACCATTAGACTCATAGCTCACACCCAACTTGCCAACAGAATAGGGAACGGTGGCTAGCTGCAAACCAACTTCTGAAGCAGTTTTGCTACTCGTGATTTTGGCATCTGTATAGGTATAGTTGAGAAATGATGAAAACTCAGGGGAGATCTTCAATTTTAGAGAAGCCTCAAGCCCATTGGTGTTAACCTGTCCAATGTTTTGCCATTGTCCAGCGATAATTCCTAAGCGATCGCTAAAGCTACTGCCAAAGTAAGTAAGCTGCGCCAGCAAAGATTCAGTCACATTGATGTCCAGCCCAGCCGTCCATGCAATTCCCCGCTCAGGAATGAGATTGGGATTAGGCAGCCAGTTATGCACTGTATCAAATACATAAAGCTGGTCGAGTCCGGGATTGCGCTGAAGTACCGCAAAACTATTCCGAAAAGCAATATCAGGAGTGATATTCCATCTTGTGCCAATGGTGGGGTTGAGATAGCTCCCAAAATCATTAGTAAAATTCTGGCGTAGTCCTGCTTCTAATTGGAAATTGTTATCGATTTGCCAAGTATTTAGAGCAAAGAGTGCCAGCAGGAAGCGATCGCGATTGACAGTGCCATTAAAGGGAACTAATGCAGGAACCGTACTAAAAACATCACCACGCAGGGAGTTAGTATTAATATCAAAGCCCCAAGTGAGTTTATCATTTGCGGTAAGTTGCCATTGATGTTCAATGCGACCACTTAAAGCTCTTGAATCCAAAGCACCGTTGCGAAAAGCGTTGCCACTAGGATTGTAGGTATTGAAAAAATCTTGGTTAAAAGCAATCGTGGTTTTCAGAATGGAGTCATCGCCATTGCCCAACTTGCTAGTCAGGGTTGCGCCAATATTGAACAAATCATGATCTAGGCGATCGCGTTGGAAGAATGGAGGGAAACCAAAATAGAGCAGTCCACGCCGACTAGCGGTCTTATAAGCATCAATGCTCAAAGAATTACGAGCATCAAAAGGGAAATCAACACTACCATAAAAGTTATCGATCCTTGTATCGCCATTAAACAGACGACCATCAGCAGGATTGCGATTAGCTGCTCCCACAGGTACGGGATAGTTATTATCCGTTGAGAAGCGCTCATAGCCTAAACGGAAGTTGACCTTGCCACTCGTACCGCCATAGCCAACACGATAACGTTGATAGCCATAGGAGCCTAATTCAATGCCCGCAGTTGCTTTAAGCGGTTGCGGCTCCTTCTTGGTAATTAGGTTGACAACGCCACCAAAAGCTTCGGAACCATAGAGAGTAGCACTTGTGCCACCTGTTAATTCTATTCTCTCAATAGCCTCAACAGGAATGCTATTTAAATCAGTTGCGCCATGATAGGTACTAATATTGCTACCTATAGAGCGACCGTTAATTTGAAAAATTGATTGGGTAATCGAAAAGCCGCGCAAAAAAGTTCCAGTATGGATATCTGCACCAAACCCATAGTCGTTAATTGCGAATCCAGGTAAGCTTCGTAAAAGTTCGGCTGCGGTACTAGGATTCTGTTTCTCAATCTCTTCCTTCGGAACAATATAGGCAGGTGCAGAAGTGGGCACAAATGGAGATTTTTTACCTGTTACATCCAGTTGAATTTCGTCGCTATCAGTATTTTGAGCAACGGACTCAGGTTTAGACGTAGTTCCTAAATTAGCTCGCGTAGGTAGTAAATCAGAGCTTACTTGAGATGCTTGAGCTTGCAATTCTCCAACTGTCAAAATATTTGTATTTTGATTAACCTGATCAATATCTTTATTAATATCTTTAGGCGTAACTAGGGGGTCTGCTTTAGCCAAATTGGCAGCACTCAAAATAGCTACAGCAAAGCTAGGAGCTAAGAGTAGCAACTTCACACAATTCATATTTGTCTCAACTCCTCACAAGTTTGATCGCATTACTTTAGATTTGATTAAAGTTGAATCTAAAGTAATGGATTATCTGCTTTCACAATAGTTAATGTCAAAAGACAGAATGTCAAACTTACTTATTTTCGAGTATTTTTAGACTTATTTAGGCATTTATTACAACCAAACTATTTTTTCGTGGCGATCGCCATTTTTACACCATCAATCTTACGAATACGATCCATAACCGCGATCGCTTTCCCGTGGGCAACATTTTCATCAGCATTGATCACTACAATATTTTGCTTCTCTTGAAGTATTAGCGATCGCACCTGTGTCTCCAATTGATCTAAAGCAATCGACTGACGATTAAGAAAGAGATTGCCTTGGGCATCTAAGGAAACGACAATTTTATTCTGAGTTTGTGATTTGGCAGTCGAAGCTTGAGGTAGGCTCACTGGCAAGCCTTCAGTACGATTTAGTACAAGGGTTGCCGTAATAAAAAATGTCAAAATCGCAAACACAACATCAATCATCGGAATGATATTGATTTGAAAAGGAGATTCAGGTTCTTCAGGAAGTCGCATAGTTATCCCTTCTAACATCTTTGCGTAGAGTTAGCTCTGGCTCGTAGTAGTAACGACGATATAGAAGCTCTAGTTGACCGCCATATTCTTGGATCAAAGCAATTTCCTGCTGATAAAATCCCCGAAATGTATTCGCAAAAACTAAGGTAAAGATTGCGACTACTAGCCCTGAAGCTGTCGAAACAAGAGCCTCGCTAATGCCTGCGGTCACATTAGCCGTACGGCTACCACCCACATCACCGAGGGTGAGCGAGGCAAATGAAGTAATCAATCCGAGTACTGTACCCAATAGTCCCAATAATGGGGCAAGGCTGATAATTGTTTCAAAAGCGGTATTGAAGCGTTTGAGAATAGGAACTTCAGCCTGAGCTTCGCTCTCAAGGGCTAGCCTGAATTCTTCTGGATTAGGATATTCTAATTCCAGAGCAGCTAAAAAAATTCTGGCGATCGGAAACTGTAAATTGTTTTGTAACTTTGCTAGAGCCGTTTCGCGATCGCTAGCATAAATTTTTAAAACATCGCGTACCAAACGTTTTTGCTTACGTTTAATCGTTAACCAAAATTTCACACGTTCAGCAGCAAGAGCAACAGCCAAAACTGAGAAAGCCGTCAGTGGATACATAACAATTCCACCAGCAACAAAAATTCGTCCAATGTCCATAAAGAGTTAAAGCAGCAGGTAAAAAGCGTAAAAGATTGAATTTTTGCTTGACTTCTTACCATATCGCTTTTTTATGACTAAAGAAAGTTTGACAGCCTGTCAAACTTTGAGAACTATAAATTATGGTAAAACTGTCAAATCTAATCCTCAGCAAAATTTGCTCTGCTTTTTTACTAGAGCGCTTATTACAGCGTTTTGCACTCAAACCCGAACAAGAAATTTTTTGAAAGTGTTGCAAAGCTACTATGAACGATAATCAGCAAGAACTACATCAACAGCTTGCAAACTCACACCGCGATCGCGAATGGAAAGCACTTAAGATTTTTATGTCCATCAGCATTCCTTGTTCGGTTGCTTTACATTTCGTTACCCTCTCGGCACTGCCCCAAATCGGTGGACAGCTTGGCAATTCTAATCGCGACTCCCACGAGGGATTGCTAGAATTTAAAATTGTGGAAGAGTCCCAAGAGACAAAGCTAGAAGATATCAATAAAATATTAGATCTTCGTCAACCCGAAAATATAGAAGAAGCGATCGCCTTTGCCCCCATTGCTAATCTCAAAGATTCATCCACAATTGGTAACCCCGACTCTAACAATACTTCTACCGACTCAGCTAAAGGTGCTGGGAATCTTTCCCTGACGGATAGTGAGAAGCCCATAGATAGCCAAAATCCTGCGGAAGCTGCTAAAGATATTGTCAAAACCACTAGTTCAATTTTGTCTAATACTCTACCGAATGCCCTCAAAGTTGCTCCCAATACACCCAATCTTTTTCAAGGTAAGGGGGCTTTAGGCTCTCTAGCGCCCAATGGTACTAACAAAAATGCGACAGGACTTGGATGGGGCAAAACTGGCGATCGCCGTAGTACTTTTGGTAACGGGCGATCGTCTAGTAGCGCTTTAGGGAAAATTGGTGCGCCTTTAGGACTTCCGACGGGAAATATCAACTCTACATCTACCAATAACTCCAATAATTCCACAAATCCTATCGCTCCTGCTAATTCATCCAACAATTCCCCAAATAATAAAATCCGTTGTCAAAGTTGTGCAAAGCCTGATTACCCCATCAATGCCAGAGAACGAGGTTTAGAAGGGCAGGCAAAAGTAGCTGTTGATGTCGATAGTAATGGCAATGTGATTAATGTGCGATTGATCAACTCTAGCGGTCATTCCGAATTAGATGAAGCCGCAAAACAGGCTGCATGGAATTGGAAGTTTGATCCTTCTCAAAATGGTAAGCAGGCGATTCCTGCAAGCATCAATTTTCAAATCGAGAACTCAGATTATGCAAAGCGTAGGCAAGAGCAAAGACAATTGGAACCAAAGCGCGAGGAAAACATAGCTCCCATTGCTGTGCCAATCCAACCTAGTCAAACATCGCAGAATCCGATTCAGAAAGAACCAGTAGCACCTAAAACTGCTCCTGTGCAACCAACAAATGTTGATACCCCTAGAGATAATATTCTGCCAACAAAGCCAACGTCACCAACATCTGCACCTGTTGAGCCTCTACCTCAGCCACCAATAACTCCTCAAATAACTCCATCGCTTGTAACAGAGCCGCCGATAGCTCCTGTGCCAGTAATACCGCCTGAGTCACCTAGCAATCAAGAAAAGCCATCTCCATCTTCCACCAAAGTCGAGACAAGCAAATAACTAATCGAATAATGAGGTGCTTGGCAGTGAGATTAATCTATTCTTGTAGAGATTAGTCGTAAAGTTTGAGGGATCTCCTCAGTTTCTGCATCAAATTCCAAGAGGGTTTCACGGGTCGGTAAATATCCAGACTCACCAAACGAGATCAACATACGCTGTAAGGCAATCCATATTTCCGATTCAAATTCCCAATCGTAGCGAGAGTTTGACCTACCTGCGATCGAGCGCAAAGCCCAAAAGTAACTATTACGGACGATAGAGCCTTGTTTGTTATACTTTGGCACATCATCACGATGAATAAATAGAACTTCATTATCGATCTTGGCACGCATTTGTTAAAGACTTATGGGAGAGTTTGTACTATAAAATTATCGACTGATTAAGATTATTGACTGATTAAGACAAAACCGCGTGTCTTACCTCCATCAAAATCAACAGTAGCGATCGCTTGCCATAACTCTTGAGCCTTAACCCATACAGGCGGATATTTATACCGTGAAACATCAAGGATTAAAAAGCGATCCGTTGATTGATCGTAAGCCGCGATCGGAGAGATATGCCCTCCTGTCTCTTGCCCAATCGATTTTCGTAAATAGTTGACGATCACAAAATTATTGGGCTGTTTTAAATTATCCGTAACTAATTGCCGAAATTGCGCTATATCAATATCAGCAGCATGATAGATCTTGACTTTGACATCATAGCTTTCTAGTAATTGGGCTAACTTTTCTAAATTCATTCCTCGTCTAGAAATAGCACTAGCAGATGAAAAACTACGGGTGCGCTCATTATTAAAAAAGTTTTCTTGAGTAAATATATGAAAACTCGGATATTCAGGAGCTTCAGGTGCAGCAATATTTAGAGCATTGAGCACCATTACCATGCTAGCTACACCGCAATATGCTTGATTCTTTTGGGTGACAAAATGAATACTTAGGGGGAAATAGTCATTCCTAAACTGACTATTAATTAATAGTTTTTCGCCTTCACTAGAATTAAAAGGAATCAGGTTTGATGGTAGTTTTAGGGTTTGGGCAAATACACCATCTGCGAATATCCAACTCAGAATAAATGCTTTGATTGCAATACTTATAACGATTTTCATAATATTCAACTAGCATTAAAAACAGAGAGAGATTTGACAGTAATTCTGTAAGACAAGTATCTAGAATATAAAACATGTGGCGCACGCTGCGCGTGCGCCACATGTTTTGCGGTTTTATATTTAATTGCACTCATCTACTTAATGCTTGCTTCGGAAATAGAAATGATAGGGGGTAACTAGGATTAGCTGCAAATCCGAGAATACCGCGATCGCGATGTTCGTAAATCAATTGATTGTTGGCATCAAATAAGAATGTCGCACCACGCTGCGTCATGTATGAAGCATCAGGAACATAGGCATTCCAATTTCCAAGGACTTCTGCCATATTTCGCAATCGTAATGTGGCAA
This sequence comes from Pseudanabaena sp. BL-A-41, assembly GCA_050632425.1. Taxonomy (GTDB): domain Bacteria; phylum Cyanobacteriota; class Cyanobacteriia; order Pseudanabaenales; family Pseudanabaenaceae; genus Pseudanabaena. The sequence continues at coordinate 137,005 of CP192607.1, forward strand.
GCTCAAAGGGACGCTGAAACCCAGAGCCACCTGCCCATTTAAAGAAAGAACCCTTTAGTGGTGGTAAGGGTGCAGCCTTGATGACTTCATCATCAGCAATTAACTGCGGTGCTTGGAGATCGCCTTTATAGCCACGAAAAACTTCCTTTAATGTGCCTTGGCTACCAATTCCTGCACACATCAGCATGAGATTCACCCATGCACTTTGTCCTGATGTAAGTAAGGGAAACTTGGTCGTCAGTCCCGCATAGAGATTTAACTGCCGATGGAGTTCGCCCGTATTATCGACAAACATCCAATTAGGATCAAACCCTGTAAACTTACAGAAATATTCTCCTGACTGGCGATCGCCTATGCCGATCGCCCTAATAGCAATTCCCTCTGACTCAATGCGATCGCTTTCTCTTTGAATCCACCAAATATATTCGAGGCTATCAAAATCACCTAGCTGAGGTAATACTAAAATGAGTTTACGCGAGGCTGATTGGCAACTATCAAATATTGAGACGATCACACCATCACTCACCCGTTGCCGTTGAGTTTGACTAAGAATTTCGTAGGTATTCTGCATAGTATTATCAGGTCATCGAACCTCTGCTAGTAAATCGGCTAGACGCGGATATTTGGAAACTAGTCCAAAGGTTTCAGGGGAAACCACATCATAGGTGAAATGGCGCTGGGCAATGCAGAAGCGATCCCACGCCGCAACTTCGATACGGAATAATTTGATAATCGTATCAACTAGAAAAGGAGTAAGTTCAAATTGCCAACCAACTTTTAAATTTAAAAATTCACAGAACTGAGCAACTAAATCCTGAGCAGTTAAACGCTGCATTCCTAGCACTAAACGAGCAGGTGATACGGGAACGGATGGGGCTGTGAGCAGATGGGTCACAACTTGAGCAATATCGATCGCATGGACAAAATGGAAACTACCATCGGTTTTAAGGAATCTCGCATAGGGTACATATTTGAGAATATCTTTCAGTCCCTTAGAAAGATGGGAATAGGGCTTATCCTTGGCTCCACCAAAAACAAGGGTGGGAAATACAGTAATCAAGCGATCGCGAATTATCGAATTCTCTAAAGTCTCTAAGCAAGCATGTTTAGAGGCAATGTAATCTGTACCGAATTCCCCTGCTTCAGGAATAATTTGATTATGGGAATCAAGAATGCTAGCTGTAGAGAAATAGATCGCCCGTTCACATATCTGTGGGTCAAGTGAGGAAAATAGCTCAATAGTTTTATCTCGATTAACGATAAATGCTTCTTCTCCTCCCCAACCTGCGGCGGTACTGACCACAAATTCCATCGTGCGGAGCAACTCCTTATGGTTGCCAATATTCTGCATCGAGTCTTCGATAACATGCACATTAGGGCGATCGCTAAGATCGATCTGTAACTTACGGCGATCGCGCACCAATAGATATAGTTCGTAATCAGTTTTGGCTAAAAGCTCCTCGATCAAATAATGACCAACACAACCACTCGCACCTGTAATAAAGACTTTTTTCGGCATTCTCTTAATGATTAGGGGATTTTAATGTATAGACGCATCAAAGTAACTCTTGGCAATACCTTGATTACTTACGGGAAAAGGCAACATATCCATCAGGACATATTGGTTTAGCAGCGAGTTTGAATCTTGGTGGTGGTTGGCGAGTTGGCTTCTGACTCTCACAGAGAAGCTCAACAGTCAGTACCTCCTGAGAATACGGAACCAGCTTAGTGGTATAAACCAAGCCGATATATGATTTCAAAGAATCTTTTTTAGCCAAGGCAATATGCTGTACTGCCTTTTTGCTGTCTAAAACCACAACTTGATATTTGTAGTTCTCTGACTCGTCCTTGATGTCTAGCCCTAGCTCACCTAATCTATTAGTAAAATAACCTTTCTCTATAAAGAAAGCTTGATGACTTCGATTCATTGCTCCTAGATAGGTCTTTGCTTCACTTTGCCATGCAAGATATGCAAGGGAGACAGACTCAGGGAAAGTAAGATCGGCATCAAGTTTAGTGTCATTGGAAATCCGCTTTAATAAAAGGATATTAGGCATCAATAGATTGCCAACTATGCTAGTTGTACTAGAGGTATAGTAAATTTGCTGCATGATTGCAGGCATAAACAACTGCTGAAGGATCAGTTGCCCCCTTGAGTTAATTGAGAAAGTCGCTCTCGAACCAAAACTCCCCTGAAAAACGTCCAAATAGACTTGTCCATTTTCAGAATTAACTTGATATTCTGCTTTGACTGCGGTCTTTTTTGTAGGATTAATTAGATAAAGGTTTCCCTCAGGTGTAAATAAGACAGTGAGAGAATCTGTATCACTACCTAAGGTTGTTAGCTGCCATTTGCCGATTAACTGTCGGGCTTCATTCGGTAATTCTGTCGGTTCGGCCGCGATCACCTGTTGATCGAGATATGAAAAATTATGATGTAGCATTATCAATGCTGAAGCGTTCAACCCAAGTGCTAGGGCTAGGGCAAAGGTTAACTTAGTGAACCATCGCGGCGATCGAGTTTTATGTAGAGAATATTGCATAAGTACTAAGTATATCTAAAGACCAATACTTGCCAAATAATTTTACGCTTTCTGGTTAAAGGTTGATCTCTAGGCAAGTAGCAGTCAGAAGTAAACCTAAAACCCAAATTTCTGTTTCGCACGCATAGCGTGCGAAACAGAAATTTAGGTTTGGTTTATAACTATGCTGAGCTACTTACATCAGTTTTTCGGAATACGTGAGCATTTAATTCTTGTAACAAGTTGTATGACACAGAAAATTAATGGAAAACTCATTCAAGGGCATCAGGTCGCATCTGGTAACGCCGCAAATAGTCCCTATGCTGAGGGTACGATCACTACACAAATTCCTTTATTTCAAGAGTTAGGGCTGGATTTGTCGCCTTATTTTAAAGGTACTTTGAATGTGGACATATCCCCCTATACCTACCACATGAAAAAGCCACAGTTCACTTTTCGTAAGGTGAATTGGACGATATCCCATCCTCCCGAAGATTTTTCATTTTCACAATGTCAAATCATATATAACGACGAGAGTTACGATGGCTGGGTGTATTATCCACATCCAGAAACTAAAATTCGACATTTTCACAATCCTTCGATAGTTGAGGTGATTGCCATGCCTATTCCCAAGCTTAAATATGGCGATTTGCTCCAAGTATCCATAAATCCTCTTGAGATTGACATCCTTGATTTCACAGCGTAGCAATCCAATAATATGCTGCCCGCGAAGCGGGCAGCATATTATTGGATTGCTACAGCATTGTCAGTGCATAATTAAATTTGAGGTCATGACTGGAAACCACGCTCTCAAAAATTACGTCCTAGCAATTTATGAAATCGCCACAACCGCCATCACAGCCCCCGTCACAGCCTAAAGCACCGAAACCACCGAAGTCCAAGTTGATGACCCAGATCAATCAACTGACACAGGTAGTTAATGGGGTATTGAAAATTAATCCGAAAGAGCGTGTCCCCAAGCTAGAAGTGCGCCGATCGCAAAAGGATAAACCCGAAATTTATGACTTAGTGGGCGATCGCTACATATTAGGACGTAGTACCAGCAAGTGCGATATTGTCGTACAAACGCCACTGGTGAGCCAAGTTCATGCCCAATTAGTTCGCGATCGCACCCAAAAGAAAGCGCAATTTATTCTCCAAGATCAAGACTCGACTAATGGCATTTATCGCGATAAGCAAAGGCTCAAATCTGTGCCATTACGTCACAAAATGAAAATTACGCTGGGTCCTCCTGAATTAGCAGAGGCAGCAACAATTCGCTATATCGATCCGCCACCTTGGTATATCCGCACGGTGCAATATACGGGTATCGGCATAGGCGCGATCGCGGGGATAATTGTCTTAGCGATCGGCTATGAAGTGGGGCGCGTTCCCGATCTAAAACCATTGCCCGTCACCCAGCAAGGCCCCGTAGAAGTCTTGGCAGGCGATGGCGTTAAACGCCTTGATCCCACCGACATTGCTAATCATACGGAATACAATACTTTTGCTGAGTTTGGGAAATTCATTCCCAATGCCGTAATCGCCTCTGAAGATACTTCTTTTTATTGGAATATTGGCGTTGATCCCGTAGGTGTGGCAAGGGCGCTCGTCACAAATGTGCGTAGTCGGGGTGAGCGCTTAGAAGGCGCAAGTACGGTCACGCAGCAGTTGGCTCGCAACCTACTCGGCAAGACCTATGTGGGAACCGATGATTCCGCAGGTCGGAAATGGCGCGAGGCAGCCGCCGCAATCAAGCTCACCTTTACCTATAACAAAGAAGAAATCCTCCGTCTCTATCTAAATCGCGCTTATACAGGTAACGGAGTCTATGGATTCAAGGATGCTGCTAGGCTCTATTTCGGGAAAGAAGCTTCAGAACTCAACCTCTCAGAAGCCGCAACTCTAGTCGGGCTTTTACCTTCACCTGAAACCATTAATCCTTTTAAGAATAAAGATCTTGCCATTGAATATCGCGATCGCATTCTCAATCGCATGGCAGAGCTAGGCATGATTACCGATAAGGATGCGGATCGCGCAAGGCGCACGGTATTAATTCTCAATGAAGCGGCAAAAAGTAAACTCCAAGGCTCCGTAGCTCCCTACTACTACAGCTATGTTTTTGATGAATTGGAGGAGATCCTTGGGAAAAACTTTGCAAGGGAAGGGAATCTGATCGTTGAGACGAATCTGGATATTGCGATGCAGAAAGCCTCCGATGAAGCTTTACGTGAGGCAGTGGCTCGCGATGGCGGAACCTATGGCTTTAGTCAAGGGGCGATCGTCACGATCAATACTAGCGATGGCTCAATCCTAGCGATGACAGGTGGTGTCGATTACAAATCTAGCCAATTTAACCGCGCCGCCCAAGCCCTGCGCCAACCTGGTTCAACATTTAAATTATTTAGCTATGCGGCGGCTGTAGATCAGGGCATTTCCCCTAGTACCGCCTTTTCCTGTAGTGCATTGTCGGGAATTGTCGGTTGTCACAATGGCGGTAGTGGGGCGATCGATATGTATCGCGGCTTTGCCCTCTCCGAGAATGTGGTCGCAGTCCGTATCGCCGAAAGGGCAGGGCTAGAGAATGTGATTAAAATGGCAAAGACTTTGGGAATCACAGCTAAGCTCGATGCGACTAGCAATATGGTTTTAGGTGGCAATGAGGTCAAAATCCTTGAAATGGCTGGAGCCTATGCCACGGTGGTCAATGAGGGTAAATACATCAAGCCCCATGCCATCCAACGCATTCTCGATAGTGCTGACTGCAAAAATCCCAAGGATCGCCAAACCTGTCGCGTTATTTTTGATGCTAATACTTTCATCAAGCCCCGTCAGGTCATCGATGCAGGTGTCGCTAGCACAATGGTAGATATGATGCGTGGGGTGGTGCAATATGGCACAGGGCGATCGGCGGCTATTCCCCAAGGTACGGTTGTTGGTAAGACAGGAACCACCGATGAAGGGCGGGATCTTTGGTTTATTGGTGCAGTGCCGCGCCGTAATCTCTTAGCAGCAGTATGGCTAGGCAATGATGAAGGGGTGACAAGAGGCTCAAGTGCAGTTGCCGCAGGGGTTTGGGGCGATTATATGCGTCAGGCAGTCCGTTGATTTAACAGAAAGAACACCAAGAATTCTTTCCGTTGATATAAAAACTTTTGCGAAACTTTTGTCAAAAGCGCTTGACGACTGCCATAGGTGCTGTAGTATTGATTCCGTCTCATCAATTAATTGGAATTAACTTTAGTGGAAATCACTAAGCACAAATTCCTAATATCTCAGTTTTCAGATTGTTTATAGACAACTTGAAAACTGTACAATCCATACGTTTCTTAGTCTTTGATTTTCACTTTGTCTATGCCAAAGCGAAAATCGCGGTAATACTTGTAATACTTATTAATTAAAGCTACATAGGAGCTATTGCGATGAATAAAGGTGAACTAGTAGATGCGATCGCCGAAAAGGTAAATGTATCTAAGAAGAATATTGAAGTGATCGTTACTGCTGCCCTCGAATCAATTGTTGATGCTGTGGCTGATGGCGATCGCGTTACTTTAGTTGGATTTGGTTCCTTCGAGCCACGCGAACGCCAAGAACGTGAAGGTCGCAACCCCCGCACTGGCGAAAAAATGGTTATCGCCGCTACCCGCGTTCCCGCTTTTTCGGCTGGTAAGCAATTTAAAGAAAAAGTAGTTGAAGAATAATTTATAGCACTGCAAATTTTTGAGTGGTGGCGCGATGCGTCACCACTTTTAGTTTAGAGGGGCAGCACAATGTATCGCCCTTTTAAACTGGAAGTAATAAACTTTGCTCGATCGCCTGTCTAATGGGTTGGCGAATATAGCAGTCACTTTCTAAACACTCGACTAGCAAACGGTTCGCCTCACAATATTGACGGAGATTTTCGAGTTGCGGGGGCGTGAGATTCCAGATTTGACCAATATTGCGATAACTAATCGCCTGTTGTCGCAGATTAGCAGCCCAGTCTTGCCATTTAGCATCACTGTCGGCATCTTCGGGGCAGATATTGATTAACTCGGCGAGAGCTTTGGCTAAGCGCGAATCGGACATTTCTTGAGCATATTCCAAGGCGAGGCTCAAATCCAATTCCAGATCAAGTCCCAAATCTTCACCATCTTTAGTTTCTAGCGCACGGGCAAGATCAAAGGCAAGATCAAGATTGAGATTGCGGTTTTGGCAAAGATCGAGGTCTAAGACAAGGATACGGGCTAGCACATTGGCTAAGTTTAAGTCATCACTCTGGGCGATCGCTCGACCGAGGGTGAGATAAAAAGCACGGACGGACTGAATGCGATCGCTGACTTGGATAGCTTCAGCCTTTTGATTGACCCATTGCAGCAGATGTTGTAGTTGATGATCGTCAGCGATGAGGCGATCGCACTTATCTTTCATCAATTGCAGCAATTCATCGGCAGAACGCATCATTCCTACCGCAAGGCGCAGGACATCATGCCAACGGTGGTCGCTAATTTTACTAGCTAACAAGGCAAGCGTTTCGGAGTTGCCATTGTAAACTAGTTCCCTTGCGGCTAAATATTCCTGAAAAGTTAAATGGGAAAATGAATAAATTCCCTTGGCGCGTTCTACAAATAAGCCATGCTGGGACTCGATCGCTTTGATAATCGCCTCACTATCTAGCTGGAGAGCCTCCTCATCGGTATGCGCTTTGGGCAAATTACGAATGTAGTCGGTAATATAACGTTCGAGATCGACCTGACGAAAGAAATAATCCCCTTGATTGAAAGTCGTACAGGCAACTTGGGCTAATAAGTCCTCCTTGCGCTGCATCGAGAGATTTTTATAAATTTGATGCCGCTCAATATTGCGCTTTGCATCCCATTTTTTGAGCAGTACATCTAGCCCTTCACGATAGAGTTCCGAGCGGTTGGTGGGGAAATCACCATATTCATCAAAAACGAGACAGAGCAAGGTTAGTAACAAAGGATTTGTTGCTAGTTCTTGAATTGGACGATTCTCTTCTACTTTCCGCAAAAATAGGTCAATATGACGAGCATTACCACTAAACCAGCGCTGGGCAAATTGAGAAATCTGTAATGGCTGAAAGTTAGCCACTTCAACTTCTGTAAACTTCTCAAAGACATATTCCTGCGCTCCCAATCGACTCGTAATTACAAAGCGATTGGTATAATACTGTTCCGAAAAACTCCGTAAATCTTCGAGCACCCGATGCAGATCATCTTCGCGAACTTCATCTAGACCATCTAAAAATAAAATCGCTCTGCCATGTTGCAACAGATGCTTGAGAGTTAGCTCATCACCAATGTTATAGGCGCGGAAATCTTGGGCAATGTAGTCTAAAATGCGTGGCTGTAACTCCGAACCTGCGTATTGACGCAGGGTTACAAAGATCGGCACTAGGTCGCTAAAAATATCCCCTTGCGAGCATTTGAGGGCTGTGTATTTTAAGAGCGTGGTTTTCCCTGCCCCCGGTTTACCCAAGAGCATCAATTTGCGGTAGCGCTGCATCGCCTCCAGACTTGCCACTCGACTCTCATCGATCGCTGAGGCTCCGAGGCGATCGCGTCCATGATAGGTGGCTAATAATTCCGCAATCCCCAAACGCCGCCGACTCGTAATTTTTTCTAAGACATCGGTTCCCGTATAGATTTCTTCTAAGCTGATTGGATGGGACATATCCAGCACCCGCATCGTGGCACAGCGTTCTTGGATAATTTGGCGACTGCGATATCGCAATTGTTGAACTAATTCTTCGATGTCAATATCTAAGGCAGCAGTTGTCAGATTAGAAGCCGCCTGATTTGCGCCCAATAAGCTTTGATCACTTTGAGCAGTGGTTTCTGCATCTAGATAGTTTTGCAAAATATGTAGCAAACGGTTGTTTTTGCCAGGACCTTTACCACTGATGTCAAACTTGCGGTAAATCTCCCCCATGCGCTTGCGATAAGCTTCTTCCGAGATCCCCAAAAAACTCGCAACTTCACGATCTTCGCGATTTTCCCCAAATCTTAGGAGGAATACACTTTCCTGATCAGCCGAAAGCTGGTGGATTTGCGCCATTCGCGTCAGAAATTTTTGGGGAAACATAAGCTAGAGACACTTAGCAAGGCAGTAGATTTAATTTATCAGAAATATCGTGCTCTCGTGAGTAAGGTTTAGTTTCCCTGCCTTTAGCAGGGAAACTAAACTTAGCTTTTATTTCTGGGTCTTCTCCATCCAAGCATCAATATCTGCTAGCAGGCGATCGCCTATTTCCCAAGGTAATAAATGTGCCGTGTGGGGATAACAAATAAATTCACAATTTGGCAGTAAGTGAGCAGTCTCAGCAGTTGATGCAGCAGTAATATGCCGATCCTGCTCTGCGGCGATCGCTAAACAAGGAATTTGAATTTTGGCTAAGTCCTGTGTGCGATCGTACCCCTGTCGCAGAGCTTGCATTAAAGCCCTATGGGCATAGCGCGAAGTCTGGAGATAAGCCTTTGCCCCCGTAGTCGCAATATGGTCATAGGCGGTTTCGGTATGCTGCTGGATTAAATAGCTGATGAGCGATCGCTTACCAAATAGATCAATATGCCAACGCGGTTTAGTAGAGCTTTGAGAAAAAACCTGCGAGAAAGCCAAGTGCAAAAGCACAGCGATGACTAAATTTACATATTCCCACCAAGCAATTTTCGGCAAACTACTGCGTGGCTTAGCGGCTGTCGCAATCAAAATCAAGCCCTTAATTCTAGGTTTTATATGGGGATCTAGACTATTTGTCAAATTTTGTAGCGCCAATTCGATCGCCAAAATTCCACCCAAAGACCAGCCCAAAATCAAATATTCCGTGCTCTTGCCATCCTCAAGATCCGCTTGATCTCGCATCAGCAAATTCCAGAGATCGTCAATATGAGCCGACATCGTAAAGCCAGACTGAACTTGATTACTCCCATACCCCCGCAAATCTGGGGCGATCGTCTCAAGACCACGTTCCCGAAAATAACTGACAAATATCTGCATTGCTTCACTATTGCCCGGGTGTCCATGTAAACAGAGGACTTTTAATCGGCGATCGCTACTCATCTACGCTTAAATACTGATAGAGCTTTATTTGCAAAATGTATCGAAAATCACCAATCTAATTTGTATGGGGTTGCTACGATCTAGATTGAATTAATCCGACTTTTAATATTTTTATAATATTTCTTTCTGTCCAGTTCTGTCCAAGCGCACCCAGACAAAACCATGATTGCTATGACAGGTTCCTTACCTAACTCAGACTTCGTGTCTACCAATGTGCCGAACACTTTAGCAGATGGACAGGTAGTGAGGAATGCCACATTACACATCCTACTTGCAGCTATGCGTGTGATGAGTCGCTTTACTGGAGTGATCCAAGTAGAGACCAAACACCATCGATGGAAACTATTACTCAGGGCAGGTGGATTAGTCTTAGCGGAAGAAGAGGGGCAAGTCATCCCGACATTAGTTCGTAAATACAATAATAAAGGTATTAATTTCTCGCGAATTCCTGCTTGGGAACAGCGTCAATCTAATCGCCCTTATTGCTATCCCTTTGTAAGTAACGTTTACAAAAAATATCCTGACATTACGAAAGAAGTTTTAAAAGAAATTATCTTAGAAAACTTACTGGCTCTACATTTAGAGGATAAATTTTCTTTTGCATGGTATCCCGCCAGCGATTTACAAACGAACCTACCAGTTTTGCCTTTATCGATGCTGGAAAATGCGATCGCTAACGAGGTTAAGCAATGGCAAAAGTTTGAATGCGTGAAGCATCCCTATCAAGTCGTCCAGCTTGTTGATGCCGCAAATTTATTAGCTAGGGTCGGGAATGATAATTTTCCATTATTTGCCAAAGTCACGACGGGACAAGACCGCATCAGTGCGATCGCCGATACTTTTAAGCAACCAATCTATCGGACTGCGCTCTTACTAGATAAATTAGCCCAAAAAGATATTGTCTCAATTGTGGAATTACCCGATCGCCAAGCGGACAATGCTTTATCTGATCGTTATTTATTAACAACACCCACAGTTAACAAAAATGAACCAAAGGTTTTCATCGTTGATGATTCACCTGTGTTACTGCAACAAATGCAGCGTTTACTAACAAATTGGGGGTATCAAGTTAGTTCTACTGACGATGCTGAAGCTGCCACTGAAAAAATTTTGGAATACAAGCCAAGCATTGTCTTTATTGATATCAATATGCCTAGTTTAAATGGCTTTGATTTGATCAAACAAATTCGCCGCCAACGTGAACTAGCCTCACTTGCACTGGTACTAGTCACTGCTGAAAACAGCATGACCAATAACTTTCGTGCAAGATGGGCAAATTGCCGCTTTCTCGCTAAACCGAGATCGTCATCAGACACACCAAAATTCCGTGATGAATTGCGTAATCTCTTAAGAGAAACAGCCCCTTTATCGACTGATACCTTAGTTTAAAATCTAGATTTAAAGTCTAGATATTTTGCTGATTTTCTATTTGTATTTTTATAAGACTATTGACCAAGGCTGCATAAATAATCGTATGCCAGCTCTAAATTAATTTTAGTTGTTTTAATTAAAGTCTTCCAAATTATCGTATTCACACAGACAGGCGAAAATCCATGACCGAACGTTTTTTAGTAATTGATGATTCTGCAACTCAAAGACATTTATTAGCTTCTTTATTGCAGGACTTAGGTCATACCGTAGATTTATGTGAATCAACCATTGGGGCTTTAGACAAGATTATTACCAATAATTACACGGCTGTTTTTTTAGACATTGTGTTGCCAGAGCAGGATGGTTACCGATTTCTCCGCGAACTGCGATCGCACCGTCAGACTGCTGATCAGTATGTAATTTTGTACTCCACGAAAACCACCAAACTAGAAATCGACTATGGACTCAAACGCGCTAAGGCAAATGACTATTTGCCCAAGCCTGTGAGCCGTGAGTCATTAGCTAATGTCTTACGGAAACTGCCCCAACCCGTTTAACCCCCTTTGACAATGAGCAATCTAGATTACGAAACCTTAGCCCCCGAACAGCCGCATCAGTTGATTGCTCCCAGTAATCGGTACATCTTGGCAAAAGCAGGCGATCGCACAGTTACTTTTCCTGATGTTTTGGTATCAGAAATTATCATGGTGGATCGTAACGCGATTTTAGCTTTGCCTTTTTATGAAGCTGCGATGGTTGGTGTTATCCATCATCAAGCAACCATTATGCCTTTGCTATTATTAAGGCTATTAATTGGCGAACAACGGGCTTTAATCACAGAATCATTGACAGTAGTGAGATTAAGTAAAGCTGCCAATGAGTTGAATCAACAACCAATGAGTGGGGTGGGAATAATTGTAGATCGGGTAACTGGGAGTCTCACTCCTGAGGAGTACCAAAGCAATCAATACCTAAATAGTAACGATCAAAATTTTGATCTTTCAGATTTAAAATCCTTGGATCTACTGCATTCAGAGATTTCTACAATTACTGTTACAAAAAAAACAAACCAAATAGTAGCGAATATTAAGGAGAACGAGTATACTCCCATTGAAATTATCCTATCGAGTATTCCTACTCATATTTGGCAACCGCAACGTTGGGGTGAGTATAGTGTAGGATAATCCCACAAAAATCTGACCCTTTCCCTATAGCGAATGCATATGGCAAGCACACCTAAAACAAAAACAGCAACTTCTGTAGGCAAGAGCGCACAGGAAAATTCAAAGCAGCGATCGCCTAAATCCCCCAAAGCAGCCAAACAGAGCCGCCAACAGGGCAAACCAAAAGGCTCTATTGGGTTGGGTTTATTGCTACTTGCAATTGGTACATCGCTCATAGGGTTAGGTGGTTTAGGATACTTGTTTTATCAAGAATTGCTAAGCAGTTCTAAGCGAGAAGTTAGTCAATCCGCCGAATTGCAATCGACCCAGATCGAGTCTAAGCTCGGCAGCGTCCGCCAATCTGCCGATGGAGTTGCGCTCAATGCCAAAGCCCTGTCCCAGCAAGCACCCAAACCGAAAACGGTAGATCAGTATCAAAAGCTGTTAATTGATGGAGTCCAAAAGCCAGACGTAGTCGCAGGTATAGGGCTTGTCCAAAATGAAAACCTGCTATTTACAGTTCCCAAGCCCACAGTCCCCTATGTATTGAAGGAACAGTCAGGACTCAAGCTTGAAGGTGCTAACCAGAAGTTACCTGCCCCCAATGACAAACTTTTAGCGGGTAATCGTACCGATTTTCAAAATAGTCCGCTTTATAAATCCCCCATTGCCAAGGTCAAAGAAGCATGGTCAGAGCCATATAACGCTTTAGGCAAAACGATCATCACCTACAGCAGCCCCATCCTTGATGGACAAAAGGTTTTAGGTGTGGTCAATGCCGATGCGATCGCGAATAATTTGGTGGCTAGTTCTAATGCAAGCGCTAATAGTGAGAGCAAAGTTGGCTTTGTCGTTGTCAGTGCTAGTGGCAAAGTGATCACAGCCTCAGATCAATTCGCAACCCAATTACAGAATCCTGCCACAGCCGAAGCAATCAAAAATTTGGCGCAACAAGCCAAGGCTCAACCCACGGGCATTACTCAAACAGGCGGCAATCTCTGGGCATATCGCAAAATCGAAGGCAGTGACTGGATTGTAGCTGCATCCCTACCAGAATCAGAAATCACGAACAAGTTGCTGATCCTAGTTGGTGGAGCCGCCATTGGTATCAGTACGATTTTAGCGATCGCGATCCTCAGTTTTGTCAATTCCCTCAAAAAACGCCTCCAGCCCCTTACCGAAGAATGCGATCGCTTTTTGGCTCAACAGGGAGCTACAAAGATAAATGTTGCGGGTAAGGATGAAATTGATCAGTTAGGGCTATCACTGAAAAACACTTTGCAAAAAGCTAAAAACAGTGAATTGCGATTGCGTAGTGAAGCAAGCCAAGCGGCAACCTTGGATGACACCACCTCGGCTCAAATCCAGCAAAGTTTTGCAGAAGCTGAGTTAATGGAGGAAGAAGTCGGCAATTTACTAGATGTGGTTTCCTCAATGGAAGAGGGAGATCTCACCGTTGAGGCGCAAGTAAATGATCGCGCCACAGGACTAGTCGCCGATACCCTCAACCGTTTACGCGAAAAACTGATCGAAGTTATTTCTAGTGTATTGGGTACAGCCCAACAGGTCGCGCAGGGTGCATCAGATCTTGAAGCTCTAGCCCAGACAGTCGTGCTTAACACGGCTGAGCAGGCTCAGTCGGTTGCCCAAGGACAGGCTCTCACCGCACAGGTTGCGGCGATCGCTCAGCGATCGTCGGAGCAGGTAAGTGTGGCGAACCAGTCCCTCCAAGGGGTGCGTGATACCGTTACCTCAGGACAAACTGCCATTGACAATCTCACCGAAAGCATCAGTGTGTTGCAGACAGGTTCAGCGCAGATCGTACAACGGATGAAAACCCTCGGTGAATTTGTCGGTCTAGCGGAGCAGTTCGTACAGGATCAAGGACAAATCGCTCAGTTAACCCAAGTTCTCGCGCTCAATGCTACTCTCGTCGCATCACGAGCGGCGGAACAAAAAGATCCTAACCAATTTGCAGGCGTTGCCCGTGAATTTGAAGCGATCGCAGGTCAAGTCAATGATTTGGCAACTCAAACCAATGAAGGATTAACCGTTCTCCAACAACGCACATCTCAAATCCAAACCGTCGTAACCGCCATTGATGCCGAAGTTCAAAATTTAAGTGGACTAGTTTCAGGTTTTACTACAGGCGTAGAGTCTTCCCAGTTTGCGTTTCATAGCATCCAAATTGCTACGGAAGAGGTTGTTCAAATTGGGCAAGCCATCACTGACTCTAGTCTGGAAATCTCAGAAGCCGCAGGTTCTACAGCTAGTTACATCAGTGAAATCGCCCAGTTAGCTGATCGCACGGCGGATCTCACCAGATCAGCTCGTCAACAAGCCGAAGCCATGGGCAATCAAGCGCAACAATTACTACAGGGTATTCAATTCTTCCGCTTGCCAGAAGGGACTACTTATGCGAATAACGTCCAAAATGTAGAAGCTGATGCTTTAGGCGATCGCCCTGAGACTGAGGTTAATAATTTCTTTGATGCGCCATCAGAATCGAGCACGAGCAATAGCACGAGCAATATAGGAGCTAATGGTAACTTGGTTGTACCTGCGATCGCGGTAGCGGCGGCAGCAACTGCCGTGGCAATTTCGCAATCAGGACAGACTGCCGAAGCCTATACTGCGCCTGAGGATTTCGATGATTTAGATAATACTGCAACTGACAATCAATATTTCCAATCCCTTTTGGATGACCGCATTCACGAAGATAGTACCGACTACGCCCTATCAGATAGCCCTGAGGTTGTGAACTCCATAGAAAATGGAGCATTGCCCCAAGAGCAAAATTTTGCCGCTACTTCAGAAAACTTTGCCTCCGAAAATGCCTTTGATCTTGCTCTAGAAAATGTCATGGCAGAGGATGATGCTGTTAATAATTTCTTGGATACTCCTCTCCATGACGAGTCCCAAGCTCCAGAGAATGTCTACTCTGAGCTAACCGATATCTCTGTCATCGAAGAATCGCTACTTGCGGATCTCAGACATGAAATTTATGACGAATTAGACGAATCATCAGAAAGTGAAGGCATTACAGAGCAGGAAGAAGTAAGTACAGAAACGCATTCAACCCTCAAGAATCCGATGGAAGGTGTTGATGAATTCTCGATCTCTGAAGCTTCTAGTGATCCCCTCATTATCTCGGCAACTTCCTCCTTTATGGAAGATACTGCTTTCGGTAATCCATTACCATTGTCTGAAGAGTCATTAGCCAACCTACCAACATCTGTTGACTTTTCAATTCCTGATTTAGATGATCATGATTTTGAAATTCCCAAAATCGATATCGAATCTACCCTCGACAACTCAAATTCATTCTTTGATGCGAGTTCAGTACAAACTAATGAGGTTGAATCAAGCTTTGATCCATTTGCGATGGAGCAATCAACTACAGACACCAGTGATTATGTTGTAGATGATGTATTTGAGCTAGATGATCAAAGTAACGTTGATGATTTTAGTGCTAGCCCATCGGAAAGTTATGACGAGTACGCATCCCATGACGAGTTTGCTCAATCCCTAGACGGCTCACTAGAAGGCACTCCTAATGAAGCTTTCAACGATACATTCGATACCGCTTTTGATGAGACTCCATTTGATCCTGCCTTTGGAGAAGCATTAACTAGCCATAATGCTGTCGATCCGTCGTTAGAGCAAACCTATGATAGTTTTGCAGATAATGCTTATGATCAGGTCGAAACCTCCTCTAGTGAGGATTACAGCTTCTATGATCAGTTTGATGCGCCTGTCAACCTAGAGGCAGAGGCTCTAAGTGAACAACTCACGGATACCACATCCGAATATTCCGAATATGTTGAAGAATCTCACTCTGAAGATTCTGAAAACTTCGCTGGCTTACCAAATGTTATTCCCGATGTTTATCTTGAAGATGTTGCAGAGGAGGCATTGCCAGATGAATTTGAATTTGACTTCCAACAGGACTTGTCAGCCGAATCTAGCAATAGTAATTTAGATGATTCTCGCAATATCTTCGATGAGCCTAGTTTTGAACTTGAACCAACTAGTGCAGAGTCTAGTGCTACCAACGCAGATTTTGGCGATCCCTTTTATGTTGCCGATCTCCCTGAACTATCCGAGGAAGATGAGTTCATTGAGCAACCAAACTATTTATTTACAGAAACAGCGATCGCTCCAGAAACTAACATTCAAGCAAATAATTTCTTAGATTCAGCATCAGAGGAATTTAATGAGGAATTTACTTTTGACTTAGACGATCATGCGACGAATTCTGACGAGTTAGAAACGCCTCATAATATCTTTGCAGATTCCTTTGCCGAAGCAAATGCCTATGAAGATCTTAGCGAATTTGCTAATTCGTCTGCGGATTATGCCAGTATGGCTGACCAACTTGATCAGTTAGAGGCTTCTACTAATGATTTTGATACATCTAATTTCTATCAAGAAAGTGAAGAGTTTGCCGATAATTTTGAGCTAGATAATTTAGCCAGCCAAGCAGATGCTTTCGTACCAGAAATTGCGATCGCCTCAGAATTTGATCAACAAAACTCGCCAACAGCAGAAGCATCACTAGATGAGGCTTCAATAGAGTTTAACTTTGACCTATCCGAAGATTTGACTAATATTGGCAATTTAGAAAATTTAGGCAATTTAGAAAATTTAGGTGATGGCATCACCGATACCTCTAATATTTTTGACGAACCTAGCTTATCCCTGAGCGATGAGGAGTTTACACCTGAGGATGCGATCGCTTTTGATACCTCGCAACAGGAAGAATTACCTCAAGTTGAAATCGCAGATCTATCTAATTTTAATGAGGATATTTCTGAGTTTGCATTTCCAGATTTCTCTGATATGAATGCAGAGACGGATATAGCCGCAGCGATCGAAGATACCAATTTTACATCTACAGCCGAGACAGAATCTCTCGATCAATTTGCCGATCTGTCAAATCCTTTTAGTAGTCCTACCTTACAGTTTGAAATGCCTGACTTCTCAGGTGATGCTTTAGGTGATGCTTTATTAGAAGAAGATATGGGGCTAGATGCCTCAGATAACTTTGATTCCTTAACCTTGGATGACGAAGTACCGATTAACTCTGTAGAGATGCTACTAGACGAAGGAAGTACGGAAGATGCTGGTTCGCTTGTAGATGATGCACTTTCCATTAATAACTGGGACGAGTTGCCAGACCTGAGTGCTAATGATGCATTTACTGCTGTACAAGCAGATATGCAAATTGAAATATCAGCAGAAAATATAGCCTCCTTAGAAGAGACATCAGAATGGGAAGAAGAAGCATTTTTTGATTCTCTATCATCGGATTCCATAGGAGATCTTGATCTGATTTCAGAATCGCCAGAAAATCCTCTAGATCCAGTCGCATCTGATACTCATGACGAGTCTTCAGCATTTTTAGCAAATTCTCTAGATGAAATGACATCTGAAGTTGACAATTTCATGTTGGATGAGGAATCTTCAGCTTCATTAGATTCAGGGGATAATGATCCTTTCGATTTTTCTGAGAATTGGTTAGATGAGGCGATACCTGACAATGATCAGAATACTGATGGGCTTGCAGATTTATCCATTGGTGAATATCCCTCAAATCTTCTCGATGATCTAGAATCGGACAACGCCAATGAACCTAACTATGGATTTACTGATGATTTATTAGATAGTCTCATGGATGAATCTGATGTAGACATTGATGATTTATCGACAAGCTTCCCAGATCTATCTGTGGATAATTCCGCTATACCATCCGAGCATACGACGGATATAGATAATAATCCAATGGAGATGGTGGCTGATAGCGACTCTAACGATGGCGGATCTGACGATGGCGGATCACAATTTGATTTTGATTTTTCCGCCTTTGATGAGTTAATCGACGATATCAGCAATCCAACCCCTGCAAGCCTAGACTCTCTCACCAGTAGCGCTAATCCTTCAGATACTTCTAGTAACTCTGTAGCAGCTAGAGCAGAAATTGAAGACTTTCTCTCAGGAGCGCTGGGACTAGATGATCTAGATGATGAGGTCTCAGCATTTCAAGACAATATTTCGGTAAAGCCTGATGAAAAGCAACCTAATCCTCATAAACCAGTAACAAATGACAAAGCTTAGGGATCTCTAAATAAAATAAAGGCGGCGCAATGCGCCGCCTTTATTTTGGTTTTAACCATGCCTAGATTTTTGACATTGTGGCGAAGCACACTCAAGAGAAGTATCACTAGGCTGTATGTTGTTAACATGACAGACCAATTACAGCGCTTTGCGCTCAAAACCAAACCAAGATATTTTTTAAATATCTTGTGGTTCGTTTGATCGAAAACTGTTGTAAGTTGCAACTTTGTTGTTACGCTCTGTGACATCCCCTATTTTTTAAATATGAGAAAATATGGCAAATCAACCTCCCTTTTCACGCAAAAGATTTAATGCAAAAAAAAAGAGGAAGGCTGCCGTTGCTGCTGCCCCGATATCCAGACATGCCTCCAATAAAAGTAGTTGGCTCAATAATTTACCAATTAATACCAAAATCCTCTTGGCAATTGGGTCAACCAGCATTTTGCCACTGCTCTGCTTAGCGATCGCAACTTTGTATTCCTATAGCAGTCTTGCCCCAAACCTCAGCCAAGAGGCTCAACGTCAACTTACCAATATCGGATTTTTTGCGTTTGGGTTAGGATTTATCGTGGTGGTAATGGCTTTGCCATTTAGCTTAGTGATCGGGGGAACTCTCAGTAAACGCATTCGCAATCTAGAAGAGATCGCCAGAGCATATACAACAGGAAATTTTGATGCCGATATTTTGCGGACGCGGGTAGAACTTGGGGCAACCGATGAGGTCGGGAAGTTGGCGGATGTGCTCAATTTAATGACGGTGAATTTAGCGCAAAACAAACAGGCGCAGTCAGAGACCCAAATGCAAGTTGACATCCAGAACAATATTTTTGAAGATGAAATTTCACATTTACTGGATGTGGTATCAGATTTAGAGCTAGGAGATCTCACGGCGAAGGCGGAGGTTAGCCCCCATGCGACAGGTTTAATCGCTGATACGTTAAATCGATTGTCAGAGCAGCTAGCGGAAGTACTTGCCGCTGTGTTAAAAACCACGCAACAGGTAACTTTCCGTACCGATCGCCTTGAACAATTAGCGATCGCTGTATCGCAAAATGCAGCCCAACAGGAGGCTCTTGTCGTGCAGACCCGTCTGGGCATTGAGGATGTTAACGAGTTAGCACAGGATGCGTCGCAACAAGCGATCGCCGCCAATAGGGCGGTACAAAGGGTACGCTCGGCAGTCAGACAGGGCGAAGAACAAATTATTTATCTGACAGCTTCGATTGAGTCATTGCAAGCTGCGACTGTGCAAATGGTGCAAAGGATTAAAAATCTTGGGGAATTCGTTGCTCTTGCCAAACAATTTGTATTGGATCAAAAACGTCTCGCTTCTTTAACTCAAGTACTGGCAACTAATGCCTCCATGGTAGCCACCAGAGCCTTAGAGCAAAGAGATCCTCAGCAATTTGTGTCAGTGGCAAGGGAATTTGAAGCGATCGCTTCACAGGTTAATGCCTTGGCGACCCAAACCAATCAGGGACTCGTGGCACTGCAACAACGTACAGGATTTGTGGAAGTGGTGGTTTCGGGCATCGATCAAGACGTTCGAGATGTGAGCAGCCTAGTATCTGACTTCACCAAGAGCGTTGATAGTTCTGAACAATCATTTACCAATATTGCTAATGTCACCGAGGAGCTAGCCGATATCGGGATGGCTGTAACTGAGTCCTCTAGCTCGATCGCGGAAGCTGTAAAGTTTAGCTTAGGGTCAATCCAAGACATTGAAGCGATCGCTGAGCGTTCTGCTTCTCAGGCACAATTTACCCGCGATCAATCGGGCAAAATGGGTAGATTAGCACGTCAATTGTTAGAAAGAGTCCAATTCTTCCGTCTGCCCTCCAGTATGCAACTCGACTATACGGAAATCGCAGATCTAGACTCCCCCGAAGTTGAGAGTATTTCTATCGCAAAATAATGGCACATTCTGAATTTGATGATTTGCAACTGCAAGAAGAACTACGTCATCTATTTGAATTAGATACACAGAAATACTTGCAGCTATATGTACAAACGGTGAGCCAGTTAAATGCTCCTAATTGGCGTGAACAGATTCAGCAGCTATATCGTTGTGTGCATACGATTAAGGGTGGAGCCGTGACAGTGGGGTTTCAATCTGTCCTCCAAGTTTCCACGGTATTAGAGGATTTACTATCGGATCTCCGCTATCTGGATATCGCGCCACCATTAGCGGATGGGGAACTCGCTAAGTGCTTAAATGAAGCTGGTGAATTACTAATTGGTACTGCCCAAATTAGTAATTCACAAGTGGAAGAACTCGGTGAATCTGATTTTGCTGTGCGCTATATTCAAAATCTACGCGATCGCATTCAGTCGAAGTACTTGCCTGAATGGAATGAGATGCGCCAATTGCAGCAGGAATTTGCCGAGCAAGGCTTTGATTTGGTGATCCTTGATCTAGAAATGGCGATCGAAGATTTACCCGCAACGGGGACAGTGCCCATAGAAGCTTGTGAAATCGCCATCCAAACTATTAATCAGTTACAGGGAATTGGGACAGAAATCAACCTCGCTGCACCTTGGCAAGAATCTTTAAAGCAAGGTTTAGCATTGTGCGATCGCCCTGACTGTGAACTATGGCACGCTGAGTGGATGCCATTCCTGCAAAAGCTGAAAGATAGCGCTCGTCAGGGTGGAGTTCTGTCGATTGATGAGACTACCTCTAAAAGTGAAGATTCTGTAACTATAGAAAATGAAGTCCAGCCTTTAATTAATGCTCCCATTTTTACGGATATTCAAATTCCTGTGCCTTTAGATCGTTTAGAGCGATCGTCTCAATATCTCGTTGAGACTTTGATGGCAACTCGCGCCACACAGGGATTTTATCAATCAGTTTATGCTAATCTTCTGCCCCTAGTTTCCCTTGCTCAGAATAGTGTGCAGTATATTACACAGTTGCGTGAAGTCCAAGATGACTATGCCTTGCTAGATAATTCAGGTGAACAGGATGGATTAAAGGTAGAGCGCTATCGTCAGGGCTACACAGCGATTAACCGTTTACTGGAAATTAGTTTGCGTCTGATTGAATTAGGTTCCGAAACAGGAGAATCGGCAAGGCGCACATCGGAAAGTATCCACAACCTCGATCGCAGTTTACGCAATCTCCAACAAACCATTGAAGAAAGCCGTCTTGTTCCCTTTGAAACTCTAGCCTTCAGAGCAAGGGGCATTTTGCGAGATTTGATCACCCGTGTAGGTAAGCCAGTGGAAATGACGATCATTGGTGAACAAATAGAATTAGATGCAGGCACACTTCGGAATTTGGAACCCGTATTACTCCATTTATTGCGGAATGCCTATGATCACGGGCTTGAAGATCCAGAGCAACGTGAAAAATCTGGCAAGCCCATGCAGGGGAAAATCGAGCTAGTATTGGAACGACGGGGCAGTATGTTTGAACTGAGTATTCGGGATGATGGTAGAGGTATAGATCGCGATCGCATTAGTCAAATTGCCCAATTCAAGGGATTACCACTGACCGATACCAGTACACCTGAGCGCTTACTCAGTGTCCTCTGTCAGTCGGGTTTCACTTCCTCAAAAACGGTAAGTAATATTTCAGGTCGTGGCGTGGGCATGGATGTGGTCGCCAGCCAGATCGCCTTAATGAATGGCAAGCTCAGTCTAGAGAGCAATCTGGGTAAAGGCACAACCTTTACGATGCAGTTACCTGTACCCCATTTATTTGTACGTTGCATGATTTTGCAGGCAGTGGATCGTACCTTTGCTGTCCCCACTTCCGAGATTTATACAACTGCCTTAGTCGAGGGGCTACTATGGCGTAAAACTGAACGCTCAGATTATATTCTCGAAGTGCAAGAAGATCAGAGCATTGTCCCCGCAATCGATCTCTATCAATATTGGCAAGGAGCATCGGAAGCTAGACCAATTTTGCCTACAGCGATCGCTGTCCGCACGAGGCTATTAGAAGGACAACGCGATCGCAGCGTATGGCTAATTGCTGACACTTTAATTGGTCAGAGCGATTTATTGGTTAATCCCCTACCCTCACCACTCCTCGCTCCCATCGGCTTAATTGGAATGAGTCTGATGCCTGATGGTAAATTGATTCCTGTAATTAATGCCATATCATTTGTCGATAATCTCTGCTCAGAGCGCTCTAATCTCATTACTACAAATTCACTAGATACCGCATCTTTCCTCGAACCATCTAGCGATCGTCAAATTTTAGTAGTTGATGATGCTGCACTGATGCGGCGCAGAATCGAAAGTAGCCTCTCGCCACAGGGCTATGAAATTGCCACCTGTGATGATGGGATGGAAGCTTGGCAATGGCTACAACGCCATAATCAGCCTGCTTTAATGATTACGGATATTGAAATGCCGCATATGGATGGATTTACCCTGATCGATCGTTGTCGCCAGTCAGGATTTGAGATGCCGATTCTCGTGATTTCCTCTCGACTTGCTGAGGAATGGTCTAGGGAAACGAGCCGCCTCGGTGCAACTGACTATCTGACTAAAGGTTTCTCAACTTCTGAACTAGTCAATAAGGTCAGCGCACTATTAGTCAATTAAATGAAGTGACCCACGCTGTGGGTCACTTCATTTAATTGACTAATAGTGGCAGGTTCTAACGTAGGGGCGGGTTTTGCATATGGATCTTGCTTTAGCACAGAATCATCAACTAAACCCGCCCCTACTGTGAGAGTGGAACTTCAGTAAAGAAGCAACTTCTTGCGCCTGTGTGACAGGCGATATCACCAACCTGCTCAATTTTGACGAGAATCACATCGCGATCGCAATCGTAGTAAAGTTTTTTTAGTTTTTGGATATGCCCCGAAGTCGCGCCTTTATGCCATAATTCCTGACGTGATCGGCTCCAATAATGCACTTCACCTGTACTGATCGTTAGTTCTAAAGCCTGCCGATTCATCCATGCCATCATCAAAATCGCACCATCTTGGTAATCCTGAGCGATCGCGGGAATCAATCCCTTTTCATCATATTTAAGACTATCAATCCAATTGTCAGACATATATTAACAAAGTTATTAACAAAATTATTTCAATGCGATTCTGCTCTTACAGAATTTCAAGCATGGCAATTTCACATTAGCATAGAACTTCAGCGCTTTGCGCTCAAACCCAAACCAAGAAATTCCTTAAAAGTGTTGCAAAGCAACACTTTTAAGGAATTTCTTGGTTTGTTTGCTTGAAAACTACTTGTCTAGTGACAGTTCCAAATCTTGATATTGTCAGACCAGCAACTTCCTGCGGCTAACTGATTGCCATCCTTAGAGAAATGCACACAGAGAATCGGATGCACTCCCACAGCCAGAATACCTATTTCCTCGGCTGTTTTTACATTCCATAATCTAATTGTGCGATCGCTACTTCCACTCACCAAAATTTCTCCATTCGGACTAAAGGTAAGAGAGTTAATCCCCGATGTATGTCCTTTTAGCGTTGAAATCATTGCGCCTGTATCGGGTCGCCATAGCTTAATAGTACTGTCGCGACTGCCGCTAGCCAGCAAATTATTATTTGGATGGAAAGCAACGCAGGTGACGTAATCACTGTGACCTGTAAGCGTAATATGCGATTTAGTTGTCCAAAGCTTCCATATGCGAATTGTGCAATCATAACTACCACTAGCTAGGAAATCACCTTTTTGATTAAAGGCAAGAGCCGTGACATAGGATGAATGCTCATTGAAAACACGAAATGTTTTATTTGACCATAAGTCCCAAATACGGATTGATTTATCGTAGCTACCACTTGCTAAGAAACGATTATCAGGACAAAAAGCAAGGGAACTAACATATGCAGAATGTTCAGCAAAAGAAATGGGTTCTTGTAGTTTATCTAGGCTCCAAACTAGAACTTTGCAATCACTACCACTACTAGCAAAATATCGATCGTTATCACTCACCGCCACAGCGAAAATATCGCCCATATGCCCTTTTAAATTGAGGCTTGGTTTACCCGTACTAGGATGCCAAAGGCGCACAACACTGTCACTACCACCACTCATTAAAATACTGCGATCGCTATTAAAAGCAAGATCATGCACACAACCAGAATGGCTAGTAAGAATACTACTTAAAGACCATTCCTTAATTTTTTGCAATAATTTTTTATTTTCATGTTTATTTTGATTAGAAAATGTTTTAAGAAGATTGTCTTGTCTGGATTTTTCCTGCTGTTGGATGGATTTAATAATATCAATGTATGGTTGAATCAAATTAAGATCGAAATAACGGGAGCTAAATATTTTTTCTGATTTGAGTAACTTCGGCGAATAGTGAGAATTCAAGTGTAGGTAGTACCAATCAGAAATGAAGGCAGTTAAAAGCTCTTGAATAGAGATAATGATTTGCCTAATAATTCTGAGAGACTCCCTTTCCTTTTTGCCAGCAGATTCTAAAACCTCTAAGGCTTCTTCCCAGTACCATACAGGCATTGTGAAATCAAGGACATAATTACTATACGGTAGCCAAAAATCAACATGAAAATAAGCTTTATAATCACTGATACTAGTATGCAAAACCAGTGTAGGAAAACAATTTAAAATTGGCTGTAATTGTTGGATGTCATTATTGTTAATAGGATTATAGAAATAATCACTATAAAATTCTATTGGACATTCACCAACCTCCAAGGGATAGTTGATTTCCATGAACATTTTTAAATCTTCTATTAGCTCAATTTCAAGATTTTCCCTCAAAGATTCAATACAGCTAGAACTGATCTTAAGGGGTGACAATAAAACTAATAGGCGATGTTTCTTATGATTTTCAATAAGGATGCGATCGCTAATCTTACGACTAAAATTAGGTGGCATTCTATTGTCTAAAATTGACTTTATCTCATCATTCCTCTCAACTATACATGAGGCTTGCCATTCACCCAGTAAATCCAGCATGATTTTGCTAAACTTAGGACTGCTCCGCTCAGTTACTTTTAAATAACGTGGATCAGTTACGATATCTTTGGGGATTAAAAAAATCTCATTGTTTAGGCTTAAGGACTGTTGTGCATTAACAAGCTCTTTGAGACTTCTATCTAATATCTTTGCTGCATCATGTAATATCTTTGTCAAAATCTCCGCTAATTCAGATGGCAGCGTCATAGAAACCTCAGTGCTGAGCTAGAAATGTTAAAGAAGAAATATAGCTGTCTTTATAGTAAACAATGAAAACTCTATTAAAAACCAAAGAAATTTTTGAAAGTGCAGCGAAGTTGCGCTTTCAAAAATTTTTCTTTCCAATAATTCAAGCTTCAACAGGCTGTAATTGCCATTTACCCTATTGCCAATGCGTTCAATTTCAATATTGCTCCATTTAAACTCCAAGCAAAAGTCACATCAAACCATTTGGAGCAAAATTAATTTCTTAGTCAATTACTCCCTTCCCGCTAAAGAAATAGACATATAGCAATCCTAAGTAAATCGTGAGAAGCTGAACCTCATATAACAAGGGGCTTAAGCCCCTTGCCTCTCTTAACAAATGACTTAAAGTTGCTATGAAATAGCGGTGCAGGGCAAAGCCCTGCACCGCTATTTCTTTACTGGGAAGGCAATAGACTTGGTAAAATTGCGCCTGCGCCAAAGTGAGATGCTCCCACTCGCTCTACTTTCTGGGTAGCTGACATTGCTATAGAATACTTAAGCAACTACTTATCGCAATATATTCATGAGTGGAACTAAGCTCTACGAAGGCAAAGCCAAAATTTTATTTACGACAGATGATCCTGATATTTTGCTGTCACGTTATAAAGATGATGCAACTGCCTTCAATGCTCTAAAAAAAGGGACGATCGCTAATAAAGGAGAAATGAACTGCGCGATCGCCTCTCATATTTTTCAGTATTTGGAGACTAAAGGCATTGCCACTCATTTCATCAAACAGATCTCACCCAACGAAATGCAGGTTGCGGCTGTTAAGATTTTGCCGATCGAAGTGGTAGTACGCAATATTGCCGCAGGTAGTATTTGTAAACGCCTCGGTCTAGAGCAAGGGCAGCCCCTCAAACAACCCCTAGTCGAATTTTTCTATAAAAATGATGAACTTGGTGATCCCCTAATTACGGATGCCCATGTTGCCATGCTGGATCTAGCTACTCCTGAACAGGTAGCAGAACTCAAGCAACTTGCGCTCAGTATCAATCAACACCTACAAGCATTTTTTGACCAATGTAATCTGATCCTAGTTGATTTCAAAGTTGAAATTGGGGTTAACTCCAGTGGCAAAATGCTACTAGCCGATGAAATTAGTCCCGATACCTGTCGGCTTTGGGACAAGGCGATCGCCGATCCTACCGCCCGTATTTTGGACAAAGATCGTTTTCGTCAAGATCTCGGCAACGTTGCGGAAGCATATCAAGAAGTGCTCAAGCGGGTATTAACCGTTCAGCCTGCACTGATTTAAAACCATGCTCCCATCGAGATAATCAATTATTCCTAGTTCTAGCAATATAGGGATATTGGAAGTTATAGTAATTTATTACTAACTCCAGAAACTTTCTGTTTGTATTTGTCCGTCAATAGTTTCCTGTTAAAAATTCTGTAGGTGTTTGGAAGACTCTATGCGTATAAACTTGCTCGTATTCACAGCCATTGCCGCATCCAGCACATTACTCGCTAATCCCCTGCTGGCAAAGGCTGCCCCTGCAAAGCAAGAGATTGCTCAAGCACCGACCCCGCAGCCCACTACTCCCGCTACACCTAAACCCACAACTCCCACTGAGACTCCAAGCTCTCCCACCTTTACCTTGCCATCCAACACCCCTACCCCAGCACCTGCGGCTGAGGTGCAAGTATTAGTTGGGGAAGTGGCAATTAAGACTCCAGAAGGACAGGCTCCTTTGCCTCCTGAGCTTCAGCAAAGAGTTTATGATGCGATCGCGACAAAACCTGGTCGTACTGTTACTAAGACCCAACTCCAGTCAGACATCAATGCTATATTTGCCACAGGTTTCTTCTCAAATGTGCAAGCTGAGCCAGAAGATACGGATATCGGTGTACGTGTCACCTTCTTTGTATTGCCAAATCCTGTGCTCAAATCCGTTAATACTGAAGGCACAAAGGTATTAGAAGCAGGAGTAATTGATCGCATCTTTGGCTCACAGATTGGCAAGGTCACAAACCTCAAGGATGTCCAAGCAAGTGTCAAGGAACTCGAAAAGTATTATCAAGACAAAGGCTATGTCCTAGCGCAGGTCGTTGATATCAAGGCAACTCCTGAAGGCAATATTAATCTCGTCGTATCCGAAGGGGTGATCGAAGATATCAAGGTTGCCTTTATCAATGAGGATGGTAAAACCGTAGATAAAGACGGTAAACCCGTAACTGGTAATACTCGTGATTTCATTATTACCCGTGAGCTAACGATTAAAGAAGGCGAGATTTTTAATAAAAATACCGTTCAGAGTGACCTCCAAAAGGTATTTGCCCTCGGACTGTTTGAAGATCTCAATATTGGGCTTGCCCCAGGGACTGATCCACGCAAAGTCATCGTGACAGTCAATGTCAAAGAACGCAATACAGGCTCGATCGCCGCAGGGGCAGGTATTAGTTCATCGACAGGTCTATTTGGTACAGTCAGTTTCCAACAGCAAAACCTTGGCGGTAACAACCAGAAGCTAGGTTTAGATGTGCAAGTCGGCGAACGGGAATTGTTATTTGACCTGAACTTCACTGATCCTTGGCTAGCAGGCGATCCAAATCGGACTTCATTTACGGCAAACATCTTTAACCGCCGCCTATTTAGCTATGTTTTCGATAGTCCTGTCGGTATTGGCGCAAATAATGACACACCTCGGATCAACCGTCTTGGTACTGGTTTTAGCTTCTCCCGTCCTCTAGGTGCAGGAACTACAGCTTCCTTAGGGTTACGCTATGAGCGCGTCAGTATTACCGATAGCAATAATGCGATCGCTACTACCGACTCTTTAGGCAATCCGCTAACAACTAGTGGCACAGGGCAAGATGACTTACTCTTGCTGCAATTTGCCTATGCAAACGATCAACGGGATAACCCCATTAAGCCTTCCTCTGGCTCCGTATTTAGGATTGCCACAGAGCAGTCCATTCCTGTGGGCTTAGGCTCAATCTTCTTAAATCGGGTTAGAGCTAGCTACAGTTACTTTTTCCCAGTCAAACTGTTGAATTTCTCTGAAGGTACACAGGCACTAGCCTTTAACGTTCAGGCAGGAACGGTAATTGGGACTCTGCCCCCCTATGAAGCCTTCCAACTTGGTGGTAGTAACTCCGTCCGAGGCTGGGATGAAGGCAAAATCGGTAGTGGTCGCAGCTTCGGCATCTTTTCCGCAGAATATCGTTTCCCCGTCTTTAATATCGTCGGTGGGGTACTGTTCTTTGACTATGGAACTGACTTAGGCTCTGCTTCCGCCGTGCCCGGAAATCCAGCAGGTGCAAGAAACAAACCTGGTAGCGGTGCTGGTTACGGTATTGGGGTGCGGGTACAATCACCTCTTGGTGCAATTCGCGTAGACTACGGCTTATCTTCCAATGGGGGAACCCAATTTAGCTTTGGTCTAGGAGAAAAATTCTAGCCATGCTTTATCAACAGACGATCGCTGCCCCATTTTCGTTATCAGGGGTTGGTCTGCATAGTGGTGAGCAGGTTTCTGTCACCGTGAAGCCTGCCCCCATTGATGCAGGTCGCTATTTTATCTATGGTGGAGCCAAGATTCCTGCGGATACCTCCGTTGTCAAAGCCTCCCAGCTATCGACGGAGTTACAGCACAATGGCACTGGTGTTCGCACAGTTGAGCATTTACTGTCAGCCTTATTTGGTATGGGTGTGCATAACGCCTGTATTGAAATGTCTAGTGCCGAATTACCAATTCTGGACGGCTCCGCTTTGCCTTGGGTAGAAGCGATCGCCCAAGTTGGCATTGAAACACAGGTCGAAGGCGATCGCCTAGTTCCCCTAGCGGAGACTGTCACAGTTGCTAAAGGCGATAGCTTTGTGACGGCAATTCCTGCGGATACCCTCCGCTTTACCTATGGGGTTGAGTATCCAAGCAAGGCAATTGGCGAGCAATGGTTTAGCTGGTCGCCAACAATTACCGAATTTAGCGAAAAGTTTGCGACGGAGATTGCCCCTGCCCGCACTTTTACCCTAGCTGCCTTTATTGACCAAGCACGCGCCGCAGGACTCATCAAGGGTGGTAGTCTGGACAATGCGATCGTTTGTGATGAGGATCGCTGGATCAATCCGCCCCTGCGTTTTGAGAATGAACCCTGTCGGCATAAACTTTTAGATCTCATTGGTGACATAAGCTTGCTAGGATTTTTACCTAGGGCGCATATTCTTGCCTACAAAGCGAGTCATAACCTTCATGCTGAATTTGCGCTAGCGATCGCTAAGCAGCAAGTCCCTGCAACATAAGATCCATATAGATCCATAGCTGCTACTACCCTGCTCCAAAATACCGCCAACTTCATACTTAAATATGTCAACTGTGACCGAAGAAACTACGATAGTAACCTCTGAACCTAACGCTGATAGTGACAATAGCGCTCCTAGTCAGATTTTGATGATCGAAGATATTCAGAAATTGCTGCCACACCGCTATCCATTTCTGTTAGTCGATCGCATTATTGATTTTGTTCCTAACAAATCCGCCACAGGTATTAAAAATGTCACCTTTAATGAACCATTCTTTCAAGGACATTTTCCTAATCGTCCGATTATGCCTGGGGTATTAATCGTAGAAGCAATGGCACAGGTAGGCGGCATTGTTTTGAGGCATTTACCAGGGATGGAGAATCAACTATCGCTATTTGCAGGTATTGATAAAGTCCGCTTTCGTCGCCCCGTTGTCCCCGGCGATCGCCTAACAATTACCACCGAATTGCTCGTTGCACGCAAACGCTTTGGTAAGATGCAGGCACGTGCCGAAGTCGATGGTCAGCTCGCCTGTGAAGGTGAATTGATGTTTTCCTTAGTTGAACTCTAAATTTTAGTAGGGTGCTAAGCGCCCTGATAAAATCATCATTTTGTTATCTGGCGATCCAAGCGATCGCAAACCAAGCGATCTATCTTAGTATCAAGCGAGCCAAACTTTTTATGCCTGTGTCTCATGCGCCTGTGTCTGAATTTATTCACCCGACAGCCATAGTGCATCCTGATGCCCAACTCCATCCGACCGTCAAAGTGGGAGCTTATGCCGTCATCGGTGAGCAGGTGAAAATTGGCGCTCATACTGTCATTGGACATCATGCCATTGTCGAAGGACGTACCGAAATCGGCGATCGCAACCAAATTTATCCTGGGGCAGCGATCGGACTAGACTCTCAAGATTTGAAATATTTGGGAGCCGATAGTCTTGTTAAAATCGGTAGTGATAACCGCATTCGTGAATATGTAACGATTAATCGTGCTAATGAAGCTGACGAAATTACCGCTATTGGTAATGGCAATTTGCTGATGGCATATGTTCATGTGGGGCATAACTGCGAAATCGAAGATCGCGTGATTATCGCTAATGCTGTCGCTTTAGCGGGACATGTCCATATCGAATCCCATGCCCGAATTAGTGGTGTTTTAGGCGTGCATCAATTTGTCCGCATTGGTCGTCTCGCCATGGTGGGTGGTATGAGTCGGATTGAGCGCGATGTCCCCCCCTATACCTTAGTGGAGGGCAATCCATCACGTGTACGCACCCTCAATCGTGTGGGGATTGATCGCGCAGGTATAGACGCAGAAACTCAGCAGTTGCTTAAGAGTGCATTTCGATTGCTTTATCATCAAGACCTCACCCTCGTGGAAGCTCTCGAAAAACTAGCGACCTTAGCCGAGGACAATTCCCATGTGCAACATTTGCGTCAATTTCTACAAGATTCCATCAGTCTATCTTCGCGGCGAGGTCCAATCCCTAGCCGAGTCTAGATAATTTTAGAAAAATGCGGCGCTAAGCGCCGCATTTCTGCTTCTTGGGTAAAAAAAGAGATGCTTAGCATCTCTTTTTTTTTGATTTAGCGATCGCCAATACATACGAATGGGTATCTTTTAACCTATGAATAATATAGAAAAATTACTATCATTCTTAAAGTATCTCTAAACTCATACATAAGGATGAATAATGTATTTTTTGACACCCTATTTAAAGCAGTTATGTTAAGATTAGTAACGTAGATGCTTTAAGTCTACATACTCTGACCTAAGAGAGCATTTGGTGAACATGTCAAGTATTAATAGCACTGGATTTGGCGGGGAAAACCCATATCTCGGAAGTTCTCAATCTCAATCAACCTTCGATCTACTCAAACCCTTACGCAAGAAACTGGATAGCTTTGAAATTCAGAAATCACAGACAGCCCATCTCATTGCCAAACTCATCCCTGCACAATGTCCATTTGAGCGAACCGTTAAATTTTTTGGACATACCTTGATCCGTATTCCTCCTCTCTGTAAACTCAATCCACTTTACGAAGAGTTAGTCTATCTGCGATTTCGCGCTCTTTGCTTTTTAGCCGATCGCTGTGGCGAAGACATTAGCGCTTATTGTTAAGCAAAAGGTTTGGTAGACAAACCAAAAACAGAAGAGAGTTGCGGTGCTTCGCGCTGCAACTCTCTTCTGTTTTTATAGCTATATATCGGTTTACAAAATAAATCTTACATATTACAACCCCTAAAAAATACATGATGTAAGCTGAGCTCTAATCATGTATTTTTTGTTTTTTAGGTTGGATATGTTCAGAAAAGTACAGTGGGCATGGCGATCGCTAATCGCTGTGATGATAACTGGTTTGATTGTCGTTACAACGATCGCTTTACAACCCAGTAACGCCACAGCGATCGCGCCATTGCCCGATCCCTACCTCACCAGTGGAAAACTTGGAGAAGGAGAAAAAGTCCTGAGTGATTATTTACAAGCTAATCCTAAGGATGACAAAACCCGCTTTGGTCTAGGCGTAATTCAATTAATGCGTGGTACAGAAAAGCTGATGCAATCGCTCTATGGCTACGGCATGAATCAGTTTCCCTTAGGCTCAATTCCATTTGTGCGCCTACCGATCCCCAAAAATCCTAAACCACAAACAATTACCTATGAAGGATTACAACAGGTATTTCAAACATGGATTGATGACCTATCCACGGTGCGTAATACCCTTGAGCCAATTCGGGATCAAAACCTCAAGCTAGCCCTGAGGTTGGGGTTAATTCGCTTAGACTTTAATGGGGATGGCAAGGCTGATAAAGATGAAATGCTGTGGCAAGTTTTTAATGCAATTACAGGGGCAAACGTCACTGAGCAGCAAGCACAGCAATTTTTAATTGCCTTTGACCGTGGGGATGCTTTATGGCTACAAGGCTATACCCATGTTTTAGGTGCGATCGCTGAGTTTTTGCGTGCCTACGATAGCCGTGAGCTATTTGCGGCCTGCGCTCACCTATTCTTCCAAAATGTGGATACTCCCCACAAGTTTTTACTAACTAGTCGCCGCAAATCTCCTGAGGACTATAGTAATGACTTTGAATTTTTTGATTTGATTTCCGCAATTCATCTAGCTAAATTTCCGCTAGTAGCACCAGAACGCATGACGACAATTCTCAATCATATGAAATCAGTAATTAGACTCAGCCGTGAGTCTTGGCAATCAATTCTTGCCGAAACCGATAATGATCGTGAATGGCTTCCGAATCGCAAACAAAAATCCATTATTCCTAATGTTCGCATTACCGATGACATGATCAAATCTTGGTTCAAATCCCTTGATGAATCAGCCTTAATTGTAGATGGCAAAAAGAATCTCCCATTTTGGCGAGATTCCAAACTAACTCTTGATTTCAGCCGAATTTTTACTGAGCCTCGCGCTTTTGATCTTGTGTCATGGGTACAAGGTACTGCGGCAACACCCTATCTTGAGAAAGGCTCAGTAACCGATATGCGTGTGTGGAACGAGATGCTCAATGCTTTTGGTGGCAATCTATTTAACTTTGTGGTTTGGTTCAATTAAAAGCCAAAAAATTTATCTGGGTTGCAATTCAGCGCAACGTGCTTTAACTGCTGTCATCTATGACAACCCTAAAGCGATTTGCGCTCAAAAGCAAACCAAGAAAAAGCTTGAAAAGATTGCTAGGCAACACTTTCAAGCTTTTTCTTGTGGCTCGTATGATCGGAAATTGCTGTCAATGGTTTTATGGAGGAGCATCCCAAAGGTGTGCACCTCCATAAACCATTTAATTAAAAACCTAGTAAATTTTTAATCCTTAAAAAGCTTATGAAATAAGGGTTTGATATCTTTTTGGATAAACAAATTCAAGATTTTACAAAAAAAATTTAAAAAGGGGTTGCACAATTACCACCCTTATACGCTATAGTTATTAACGCTGAAGTAAATGACGCAGCAAAAAAGCTACATTCCTCAGTAGCTCAGTGGTAGAGCAATCGGCTGTTAACCGATCGGTCGCAGGTTCGAATCCCGCCTGGGGAGTTTATTTAAAAAGAGGGTAAACATTGTTTACCCTCTTTTTGTTGTTCTGCATATGCTAAGGGACATGCAGAAAAATAAAAAATTTGGTTTTTTATTAAATCGCAACCCCAAAGATGAGTGACAACGCTTCGCGCTGCCACTCATCTTTGGGGTTTTATGTCCTAAAGAATGGGCGGCTAAATAAAGTGCCAATCAATGAGGGAGAATCGTAATATCCCATTTGGGCAATAACTGGGAAGGAAGCCAGAAATCTTGATACTGCTGCAAATCCTGAGGGTCAACTTTCTTTTTCTTCTCATAGGCTTGAGAAACTAGATGGATAAATGGTTTAAGTCCCCTCCAAGTCATGTTTGCCGCCCAACGTAGTGCTGTTTCAACAGAAGCTAAAATAGCCCCACGCCAATAATTCTCTAAATATGCCCAGCATCTCTCAATGGGATTATACTTGCTGTGATAAGTAGCTAAGCATAAGTAACCTTAAAACCAAGAAGCGTGGGTCGCCAGCGTAGCGGGCGACCCACGCTTCTTGGTTTTTGTTTTTAGTTATGTTGAACTACTTAAGGAGGATAGTAAATTAGGCGAATTTTCAAACCGATTTCCTTGGCTAGCTCAACGATACGTTTGACGAATTGGGTTCGATTACTACGAGTAGCTGAACCACCGTCAAGCTCAATCATCAATTCCTCAAGATGTTGATAATGCTCTTGGTTATCTTGCCACCATTGGCTGAGGCAATCTAGGATGAAATCACTAGTCTCAGCCGAACTACCAAAATATATGGATAGTTGATGTGTCTGTAAATTGAGAATGCCAAATGGTACTAATACCGATGTCCATACATGGCTATGTATAATACTTCTTAAACATGCTCTCACTACTAACTTTCAAAAAACAATGAAGATGGAATATCTATCCATTTTCTCGACTGGTGAGACTCTTGGGTTAAATCCATCAGTAATTGTGACCATGCACCTTCATAGAGACTAGGTGTCATCGGTTCTCCTGATTGAATGGACTTGACCCAGCGATCGCATATAGCAAAAACAGGTGCAAGCCGACCATCGGTATAGGTTTTCGGCAAATCGTATTCGGGTGGAATTGGGACAATTTCCATTTCAGAGCGATCGAGCTTGCCCTGTCTCAGGCTAAACCCATGTACATAGTCGGCTTGGTTAGAGCTTCCAAGTACTAAAGTTCCATTTTCGCCATAAACCGTCAGCCAATGTCCACGACCGCGATAGGTGACGGTGCTGAGAGAAATATTGCAAGGTGTGCCATCGGCAAGTTCTAAGAGGATATTGCAGGTGTCATCAGCATCTACAGGGCGCAGAATCCCATCAGCATCGGGACGTTCGGTAATACCTGTACTAAGTTGACCAGAGAGACTTTTAATATCCCCAAAGAGCCAGCGCACATAGTCAAAGGCATGGGAACCGATCGCCCCCAATGCGCCGCCGCCGTAAGCCTTTTGGCTATACCAATTCCACACTCGCTTAGGATCAGCCCGACCCTGCACTAGCCAATCAATGGTAATCAGCCGCTTTTTGCCCACATGATTGTGATCTAGCAAATATTTGAAATATTTCCATTGCGGTACACAACGGAACTCAAAATCTGTTGCTGTAACTACTTGTTTCTCTTGGGCAAGACGATATAAGGCGATCGCTTCTTGAAAGTTCATGGTCACAGGTTTTTCCAATAAGATATGCTTGCCTGCATCGATCGCCATTTTTGCCTGTTCATAGTGAAAACTTGGCGGCGTAGAGATGGTTACGGCTTGAACTGACTGAAGCGCAAGTAAATCTTCTAGGTGATCGCAAGCATGGGGAATGCCAAATTTATCCGCAATTTGTTGTGCTTTAATGCGATCGCGATGGTAGACCGCAACAACTTCTGTATCTGGATGAATTTGCAGAGCAGGAATATGGATAATCTGTCCAAAGCCTGTTCCAATAATACCAACACCAATTTTTGACATATTTCTCACTACTTTCGCGACATGAAATTTTTTTAGAAATAATGCAAAGCATTATTTCTAAAACTCGATTCCTGCTTGAGCCTTGACACCTTGCTCTCTAAAGGGATGCTTGACTAGTTCCATTCTTGTGACTAAATCTGCAACTTCGATCAATTCCGCAGGTGCACCACGACCAGTCAGAATTACGTGGGAATCCTCAGGTTTCTCTTTGAGACCAGCTATCACCGTTTCCACATCGAGATAGCCCAATTTGAGCGCAATATTGACTTCATCCAGCAAAACTAACTTATATTCAGGATTTTTGATGTAGCCAAGTCCTACCTCCCATGCTTCCTGAGTTTTAGCAATATCGCGATCGCGGTCTTGCGTTTCCCATGTAAAGCCCTCACCCAGAGCCTTGAAAACCAGTTGATCTTGCCACATTTCAAAAACTTTCTTTTCCGCAGGCTCCCATGCTCCCTTGATAAACTGGACGATCGCCACTTTGTAGCCATGACCAAGCGATCGCAACACCATTCCTAATGCTGCCGTAGTCTTGCCCTTACCGTCACCCGTATTGACGATGATCAGCCCCTTTTCGAGTTTGCGCTCAGCAATCCTTTGATGCTGTACCTCTTGGCGGCGTTGCATCTTGACACGATGTTGTTCGGCGGTAAGTTCAGTCATAAAGATTTCTTGTAAGTTGCGATAAACCAACATTTTAAAGTGTAATACGCAAACTTGTGATGCTGTTTAGTGGTTTTAAAATCAAAACCTAAAAAGAGAGGGACGGCGCTTCGAGCCGTCCCTCTCTTTTGGCTTTTACGTCTTAATACACTTGGCGGTAGCTATATCAAGGGTTATGAGTTTTCATTTTACCTACGGCAAAATGAAAACTGCTATATCATTACGTTGGTACATTTACCCTTGACACTACAATGGCTGGTTATGTTTAAGAACATCTTCTCCTTTGGTTTACTTGTGTTTGTCCCGATCTCAATCATCGGTCATTTTCTCGGATGGGATTCTACGCTTATATTTGTCACTTCAGCGATCGCCATTTTACCCTTAGCAGGTTGGCTCAGCACCGCTACCGAAGAAATTGCTGTAGTTCTTGGACCATCTTGGGGCGGATTGATGAACGCCACTTTTGGTAATGCGACCGAGCTAATTATTGCGATTGTGGCGTTAAATGCAGGATTTACTAGTGTAGTGAAGGCAAGCATCACAGGTTCAATTATTGGGAACCTCTTGCTAGTTATGGGACTGTCCATGTTTTTGGGAGGACTACGCTACAAAGAACAAGAATTTCAGCCAACTATGGCGAGATTAAATGCTTCAGTAATGAATCTGGCGGTAATTGCGATTTTATTGCCCACAGCCGCAAATTTTACAACTGCGGGAATTAGCGAAGAGATTTTACAAAAATTATCTCTGTCTGTAGCGATCGTGCTGATTATTGTCTATTGTCTCACGCTTCTATTTTCGATGAAAACCCATGCCTATCTCTATGATGTCGGCAAATCGGAAGCCGATGACGCTGAGGCAGAGGAAGGTCATCCTCAGAAAGTTAATCTACCACTATGGATTGCCGTGCTGTTTGGGGTAACTCTATTGGTCGCCTTTGAATCGGAACTGTTAGTAGGAACTTTAGAAGAAGCAACTGCCCAACTAGGTTTAACGGAACTATTTACTGGGGTAATCCTCTTGCCTATTATTGGCAATGCGGCGGAGCATACAACGGCAATTACCGTAGCGATGAAGAACAAAATGGAATTGTCTGTATCAGTCGCTGTCGGTTCCAGTATGCAAATTGCCCTCTTTGTTGCTCCTGCACTCGTAATTGTCGGTTGGTTCCTTGGTAAGCCAATGGATTTAAACTTCAATCCCTTTGAATTAGTAGCAGTTGCTGTAGCAGTTCTAATCGCCAATTCAATTAGCTCTGATGGAAGATCAAATTGGCTAGAAGGTTCTTTACTCGTAGCAACTTACGCAATTCTAGGTTTTGCCTTCTATTTTCAACCAGTTTAATTACAGCTATTGGCGATCGCTTAAAATGCGGCTACTGGCGATCGCCAGTAGCCGCATTTGTTTCGTCACTTTAAAACCTAAGAAGAGAGGTGCGGCGCAAAGCGCCGCACCTCTCTTCTTTAATACACTTATAAATCACTAGAACTGTGATACGAGCGAAAAGATCTACCGATCGCAGGTGTCAGCAAAATGGCAAGGGCGATCGCACTGCCAAGAGCAATATATGGATTTAAAACCATTAGCCGTGAAACAGGTGTAGACACATCCACATTGAGCGCGTCATCAAATACTGTTGGAATTGCCAAAAGTTTGGTAGCCGAAGGGGGGGAAACCAAATTCAAGGATGCTGCGGCCGCAGGAAACATCACGGAACTAAATAGACAAATGCTAAGAAATCTTGCCCAAGATTTTAAATGCCATAGACCGATTGCTAAGAGGATGGGGACTAAACTAAAACCGATGAAGGCAATCCCCGAAACTACTTGTAAATTAGTAGAGTTATTGCCTACTAAAGGAATATCTCCTTCTAGTAAACGATAGATATAGAAGTTTAACAGGCGATCGCAAATTAGCAACAGGCTGGAGCCAACCATTAATGTTGCAAGTATCGTAATTGCGATCGGGCGTTTAGAGGTTCTAGGTTTCATGGCTTCTGGATTCCAAATTTGGGAAGATTGGGCATCTGGTTAAGGCTTATGGTCTCTGTCAAATGAGTGTATCCTCATTTGAAAATAAAAAATCAATCCTAGTAAGAGTTTGGAGGCTTCATTTTAGCGCTGCCAAAATGAAGCCATCTATATTAAGGATTAAGGCTGACTGAGATAGCGCGGTAAATGGCGGAATAGCTTGCTTGACTGCAACATTCGCAATAGGTAATAACTCGAAGTGGGTAAAAAGATAATCAAAGCCCAACCAAATTGATCGGGAACTTCAACTTGGAAAAATTCGGGCAATAGCAGCATTAAGACAATCGATAAACCAACAGAGGCAACACCCAAAATAGTCGCTGTGGCATTTTTAAATAAGGTCTGCACTTTCCAGATCGAAACATTGGTTAAAGTCCAAAATACAAATAGACAGAAGATTGTGCCAATGATCGTGCTGACGCATTGAGCCTGACCTTTAGCAATATCTTGGAATGTATCCGAATCAATCATCGTTACACCATGAGGCATCTTGAGCAAAGCCCAACCACTGATGTAGTAGGAAAAGACATAACCTGTCGTCATAGCGATCGCCCCGAAAATCCCTGCAATGGAGCTGTAACCCAACACGTCACGCAAGAAGTTCTCTAAACGTCTAGGCTTGAGCCAACCAAAGGCGATCCAAATTGTCGGTAAGCCAACTACTGCCATCGTTAAAACTGTCATGTGACGAGGTTCCACGGGGAAGGGAAGCTGCACAAATCCCGCAAAGGAAATTGTGAGGATCACCATGATATTTTTAGTGAGATAGAGCAAAGCGGAAGAGAGAATCTTTTGCTTAATATCGTCACCTGCGGTGAAGGCTTGGGGTAAGGCGGAGAGATTATTATCGAGTAGGACTATATCAGCGACATCTTTGCTAATTTGTGCGCCGTCATTCATAGCGATCGCTAGTTGAGCCTCCTTAAAGGCAGGGACATCATTCACCCCATCCCCGACCATGCCCACATAACCACCGCGTTTCACCATCGCCGAAATTAAACGACGCTTCATATCGGGGGTAATTCTGCCAAATACAGCACCATAGGCAGCAGAACGGCTAAAGGTATTGTTATCCATTTCTTCTAAGGTCTTTTGAGTAAAGACCGCATCTTCAGGGACAGCGATACCTGCTTGACGGGCAATGGAGGCAACCGTTTCCACGCTATCGCCTGAGATTACCTTGAGGCGAATATTCTTGTTTTGTAATTCGGAGATAGTATCAATTACATCGGGACGTAGACTATCTTCGAGTAAAACAATACCGCGATCGCGTCGATTGGCTGGTAAGGCAGGATTTTTTTCGGAAGCATCAAAACTATCCTCGCTGGAGACAACGGCGATCGCCCGCAAACCTTGACGACCAAATTGCTTAGCTTGCTCTTGAGTCTCAGGACTAGTAAATAGAATTTCAGGCGCACCGACCATGATCGTTGTGCCGATGTCTATTGCGATCGCCCCCCATTTACGACTAGAACTAAAAGGAACTTCGCTCACAAATTTTGATTGTGATCGAGGTTTGTCCGTAAAGGCAGCCATGGCTCTGGCACTGCTATTTTGCGATCCCATTAAACTGGTATAAAGAGCGATTAATTCCCTCAGAGAATCCTCGTCAGTATCACCTAGAGGCACAATCGACTTCACGACCAGCTTATTTTGGGTCAGGGTTCCCGTCTTATCAGTGCAGAGAATCCGCACGCTATTCATCGAATCAACGGCATTAATTTTTTGAATTAAGGTGCGTCGTTTACTAATTTCCACGGCTCCGATCGCAAAGGCAACACTAATCGAGAGAATTAAACCTGCGGGAACAAAGCTATTGATAATTACCGAAGCATAGCGAATTGTATCCACCATCGTTCTTCCCGAATTGAGGCTAGAAGCGATGTGTAAGAAAGCCGCGACAATCAAAACCAGAATGAAGATTTCCACTAAAATGTCAATCTTTTTCTGCAAAGGCGTAAATACTCGCTTATATACCCGTGAAGATTGGGATAGCTTGACTGCATAGCTTTCATTGCCAATCTTATCGGCGCGAAATACGCAACTACCTGCTAAGCAAAAGGAACCTGAAAGTACAATATCGCCAATCTGCTTAGCAACGGGATCGGATTCCCCTGTGAGCAGGGACTCATCCATTTCCACATTTTGCGACATTAGCACCGCACCATCAACAGGAGCGCGATCGCCGGGGTTTAGCTCAATCAAATCATCACGCACTACTTCACCCACAGGAATTTCCTGCGATTCACCATTGCGCCGCACTTTCACCTTTTGCACCGATAGTAAGGCGAGTTTATCCAATGTCAGCTTTGCCTGAATCTCTTGGGCAACCCCCACCAGAATATTCATAAATACCGAAAATCCCGAAAAGATCGCATCAGTAAATTGTCCGAGAGCTGTCATCAAAACTAAAACTACGCCAAAGGTAACGTTAAATAATGTAAAAACGTTTTCTTGAAAGATTTCCTTATAGGTGCGGCTCGATCGCATGACGACAACATTAATGTCACCACGCTGCTTTCTATCGTTGATTTCAGCTTCACTTAACCCTATGTCTAGGTTAATGTCGGCGATCGCTGGCAAGTCTGGTGTATTTGCTGATTTAGATTGAGACATAGACACACAGGTACGTTTTAGTATTGAAGTATAAGATCTCTAAGACAAGATTAAAAATCAGAATTTAAACTTAATATCTATGATTACATTGCAAGTAAATGGTGATGATCGCACATGTGAGCCAAACCTCACCATGATTGAATTGCTGAAATATCTAGGGCTAAATCCGCGTCTCGTTGCAGTGGAATATAATGGCGAAATTTTGCATCGACAACTCTGGGAAAATACGATTATTCAGAATAGCGATCGCCTAGAGATTGTCACCATTGTTGGTGGTGGCTAGGGAAGCGCGATAAAGTAAGAGCGCTATAATTTTGTTCAGTACAACTTTTATCAATAATTGCAAGCAATTGGCATAGTCTATGAGCATCGCATCAGCACAAGTTCCCGCTACCGTCCTGACAGGCTTCCTTGGTGCAGGTAA
Organism: Pseudanabaena sp. BL-A-41; assembly: GCA_050632425.1. Taxonomy (GTDB): domain Bacteria; phylum Cyanobacteriota; class Cyanobacteriia; order Pseudanabaenales; family Pseudanabaenaceae; genus Pseudanabaena. Next base: position 178,401 of record CP192607.1, read on the forward strand.
AACGACATTACTCAATCACATCCTTACGGCTGAGCATGGTAAAAAGGTTGCCGTCATTGTCAATGAATTTGGTGAAGTGGGTATCGATCAGCAATTGGTAATTGGTGCTGACGAAGAGATTTTTGAGATGAATAATGGTTGCATTTGCTGTACCGTGCGGGGCGATCTGATTCGGATTATTGGCAACCTGATGCGCCGCCGCAACAAGTTCGATCATCTTTTAATCGAAACTACAGGCTTAGCTGATCCAGGTCCTGTGGTGCAGACTTTCTTTATGGATGAGGATATCCATCGCCAAGTATCTCTAGATGCGGTAGTCACAGTGGTTGACGCTAAGCATGTCCAACAACATTGGGGCGATCGCGAAGTTCTCGAACAAATTGGTTTCGCCGATGTGATTTTGCTCAACAAGACTGATCTGGTTACTCCTGAGGAACTAGAAGAACTAGAAGCAAAAATTAAGCATTTGAATGTATTGGCAAGGGTTGATCGCGTTCAATTAAATCAAACTAGTACTGAGAATATTGAACAAAGTATCAATAAAGTCCTTGATGTGGGAGGTTTTGATCTAAATCGCATTCTCGAAAAGAATCCCGAATTTCTCGCGGCTCAAGTCAAGGATGAACACGATCACGACCATGACCATCATGACCACGATCACGAGCATCATGACCATGACCACAATCACCATGACCATCATGAACACCATCACCATATCCATGATGAGGAAGTTGGCTCGGTCAGTATTTTGGAAGCTGGCTCAGTCAATCCCTACAAATTCCAAGCATGGATTAGTGAGCTACTGAGAACTCAAGGTCAAGATATTTTCCGTTCTAAGGGGATTATTAATCTGGCTGGTTCTGAGGAGCGCTTGGTATTTCAAGGTGTGCATATGCAGTTTGATGCAACTCGCGATCGCCCTTGGAAGGACAATGAACTTCGTAAGAATCAATTAGTCTTCATCGGTAGACATCTCGAAGCAGATAAGTTACGTGAAGGCTTTTTAGGTTGCTTAGTCTAACGGGTTTTCAAATACGCTCCAAACAAATAAATTTTGAGAAAATGTTGCGAAGCAACATTTTCTCAAAATTTATTTGTTTGGAGAAATGTTGTGGTGAAGCATTTATGTCATAGTTTTGTAACTACGTTTAGGTAAGCGACTATGAGCGGGAGCATCTTAGGGACAACTAAAATTTTAGGAGTGATGGGTTTTCCTGTCAGTCATAGCCTTTCACCTGTGATGCATAATGCGGCGATCGCAACTTTGGGTTTGGACTATGTATATGTGCCCTTCCCGATTCCCGTTGAAGATCTATCGGCAGCGATCGCTGGACTGAGAGCTATTAAATCAGTGCAAGGCTTTAACCTCACCATTCCCCATAAAGTTGAAGTTATCCCCCTGCTAGATGAAGTCTTGCCGATCGCTAAATCCGTTGGAGCAGTCAATACCGTAAAGCGGATTGACGATCGTTGGGTTGGTACGAATACGGACGTAGCAGGTTTTCTCGAACCACTGAAGCAACTTGACTGCGACTGGAAGAATATGCCAGCGCTGATTCTCGGTAGTGGTGGTGCGGCAAAGGCAGTAGTAGCAGCTTGTCTAGAGCTTGGCTGTCCTGTCATTCATGTGGTTGGGCGTGATCCCAAGAAGCTCAAAAAATTTCACGGCACAATGACTAGTCAACTGCGTGATTACAATTTGCGGGTGCATCCTTGGCCGTCACTTCCCCATTTGTTAGAAGTAGCAGGAATCGTGATCAACGCTACTCCCATTGGCATGGCTAGCGATCCTAATACTCCCATTTCTGAAGCGGAGATGGCAATGTTACCTGACAAGGCGATCGCCTATGACTTAATCTATACTCCTCGTCCTACCAAGTTTTTACAAATTGCCGCAGCAAGGGGACTCAAAGCGATCGATGGTTTAGAGATGCTGATCAATCAGGGGGCGATCGCCCTTGAATGGTGGCTAGATCAACCAGTGCCTATCGATATTATGCGTCAAGCTTTACTTAAATATCTTTAGGCTAACCTGCTCCGTGAATCGGATAAGGCGATCGCTTTTTTTGTGCGTATTTGGGCGATCGCGTTTCCAAATCAATAGCAGGTATAGTAAACAGACATAGGGATTTAAAAATAAAAATGAGTTTTTCTTTTGCGGATTTATTCGCCGGAATTGGAGGATTTAGGCTTGCTCTAGCGAGTATAGGTGGCAAATGTGTTTTTTCTTCCGAGTGGGATAAATATGCACAAATGACATACAAAGCTAACTTTGGCGATATTCCTTGTGGAGATATTACACAGATTGAGCCGTCCTCTATCCCAGATATTGATATATTAACTGCTGGGTTTCCTTGCCAACCATTTAGTTCTATTGGTAAACGTGAAGGCTTTAGTCATCCCACTCAAGGGACATTATTTTATGACGTGGTTAAAATCTTAAAAGAGAAAAAACCTAAAGCTTTCATTTTAGAAAATGTTGAAGGACTAGTGACCCATGATGGTGGGAAAACTTTAAAAATCATCCTAGATACCTTATCCATATCTATAAATGGACAATATCTTTTTTTTAGTCAACCTGATGTTAGATATCATGTCTTTTGGAGCATTTTAGATGCTAAAGACTATGGTGTGCCACAGTTTAGGAAAAGAATATTTATAGTAGGTATATCTGAAGATGCTTCTAGAGATGCCCCTAATTTTACATTTCCTTTGCCTTTTAAGCATAAAGAATATATAGGTTCCTATGTAGAAGAAAATGTAATCGGTTATTCCATATCTAAGCACTTGCAAGATTCATATCTATTTAAACTAGATGACGGAAAACCAGAATTAATTGATCGCAATTCTAAGATTCAAGTTAAGACATTATGTTCTACTTACCATAAAATTCAGCGATTGACTGGAACTTTTGTTAAAGATGGGGAAACTGGAATTAGATTGCTGAGTGAAAATGAATGTAAATCAATCATGGGTTATCCTCAAAACTTTATCGTTCCTGTTTCCAGAACTCAAATGTATAGGCAGTTCGGCAACTCAGTTGCAGTGCCCGTTGTTCGACAAGTTGCGATAAATTTAATTGCTTCGTTAGGGAAACATAAGTCTATTTTGGATGATTTCTCAGATAAAAGGAGATTAATTAGTGCCTAATATTAATGATAAAAATGAGAAAACTAAAGAGCAAGGCTTAGCCCAAATTTCTATCATTAAAGAATACTTTGAAATGCATCCTGAACGTGAAATACATACTAAAGATGTCGTTGATTGGGTGACTTCAGCATATCTAGAACGTACTGGGAAAATATTTCGAGATCCTGATAGAGGAATTAGATCTTTATATCAAAGGGGTTTCCTACAGAAAATATCAAAAGGGATTTATAAATATAACCCTGAATATGCTCAAGATAGGCATCAACAAGATTTTACAAGTGTTCAAAAGAAAGAAATTTTAAAGCGAGATGGCTACAAATGTGTAATTTGTGGAGCCAGTCGAGAGAATGGAGTTGAGTTACACGTTGATCATATTAAACCTAAAGATATGGGTGGATTAGCTACTATTGAGAATGGGCAAACTCTGTGCAGTCGGCATAATTTTCTCAAGAAAAATCTTAATCAAACCGAGACAGGTAAGAAAATGTTTATCCGTCTCTACGAAATTGCTAAAAAAGAAAATAATCAGGAATTACAAGAATTTTGCATAAAAATTCTCAACACTTTTGAAGATTTTAATATTAATGGACACATTGAATGGAAAAGGTAGATTCATTTAACGATTAATGATCGCTTTTTTGTTAGTGGTTGGGAGCTCCTCTTCTCACTTTGATTAACATCAGTTCGGGTTAAGCTGGCAAATTTGAAGAGTCCAAAAGTAAAAGCCTGGCTATGCAAGGCTTTTACTTTTGGACTTTGAGAGAGGGTTTGCTACGCAAACCCTCTCTCAAAGTCAGTTTTAAATTGTCCCGAACTCACGTTGATTAAGGTTTAGGAAATCTTAGACTGCTTGTATTTCCAGATTAAGCCTGAGAGGGCATTGGTCAGTACATGAGCAACGATCGCCGATAGGAGGTTGCCTGTATACATTGTCACTGCACCAAGCATCATCCCCACCGCGATCGCCCAAACTGTGTAGGACAAATGCTTAGCACTTGCCATATGCAATACGCCAAACACGACACTGGTAATAATTAAGGCAAGTCCATTCATACCAAGGGCGGGTAAAGCCACACCACGGAATAGCATTTCTTCGCTCAATCCTGGCAATAAACCTAACCAAACTAAATCGATTAGTTCTAGCGGCTTAAGTACCATTTCTAGATATTCTTGAGCCGCAAGGCGATAGCTTTCCCATATTTCATAAATTAGACTACTGAGCAAAGCCACTCCTACGCCAATTCCCAAACCGATCGCTCCATGCTGTGGCTGCCAGTAAAGTGGAACCATGGGGATACCTGTTAAGTAAACCCAACCCTTAGAAATTCCTAAGAAGATGATTGCGGTCACTGCCATAGCAATTAGGACTTGCGATCGCGATAAAGTTTCGTTTTTTTTATCTTGATTTTGCTGAGGAGCTTGGGAGAAGAGAGCCATGACGGGAGCCTAATGATTATTTAGTTGGGTAAAAAGGGGCAGGATTATGAGAGATGTCTTCAAGCGAGTGTGACAATGATAGAGACGAGGCGATCGATATCTGCCATAGTAGTCAAGTAATGGACTGAAGCCCTGAGACAGTCTGGTTCAGGAAGAGCACGGATAAAGACTTGATGTTCCGATTCTAGTTGTCTGGCAATTAGCCCGTGGGATTTCTGCGCGATCGCACTTTTCGCAATGTCTCGATTAATTTGGAAGGAAACTAAACCTGATTCTGGTGGCAATTGGCGAACGCAATCAATGTGGGGCAAATCATTGAGTTGTTGCCATAATAATTGACTCAATTCACAGATACGTTGATAGCGTTGTTGCTGCGTACCCCAGTTGTTGGCATGGGCGATCGCTAGGCGTAAAGCCTCATAAAGTGTGTAGGTCGAGCTAGCCACCTCAAACTTAGATCCATCCTGTTTCCATTGAGGAATTGGGGTTTTGCCTGTGAGTCCACGCCAACCCACGAAGACAGGCTCGATTTGATCAAAAATTTCAGGACGGATATATAAAGCTCCTAAACCAAGAGGCGCACACCACCATTTGTGGGTAGTAAAGGCATAGAAATCTGCGGCAATTTCTCCAAGGTTGAGGGGTAATACACCTACTGACTGAGCCGCATCAACGGCAACTAGGACATGATGCTCATGACAAGCTTTGACCATGGCAGGTAGTGGCAAAACCTGTCCTGTGTTCCAGCAAATATGGCTGAGCATGACCATACGGGTCTTGGGTTGCAAATGCTGTATTAGCAAGTCAACGACTTCAGTGCTGTCTTTACCATTGGCACTGGCATTGTGAGTATTGCTCAATGGGAAATAGTCGATTTCTACGCCAAAGCGTTTTTTTATTTGGACGGCACTAGCAATAATTCCGGGATGTTCGCAGTCTGATAGCAATAGGCGATCGCCTTGTTGCCAATCCACTGCCCATAGAGCAATATTGCAACCAATAGTTGTATTTTCGGTGAGGGTGATCGTATTGGCACTCACTTGAAACTCTTGAGCGATCGCTTCTTTGGTGGCTGCATATTCCGCCATCATCCAGTCACCTGCGGCATTGGAGAAGCAACCAAGTTGCTCAATATGATGAAAGTTTTTGGTGATTGATTCTAAGGCTGCCCCACATAAAACCCCCTGACCACCATAGTTAAAGTAAGTACGATTTTTAACTTCTAAAGCAGGAAAATGCGATCGATGCATAAACAAATCATGTTCGCGATCGCGCTCTAAAGTGTCAGACTCTAAACTTTTAGACAGTGCTGCTGAAGAAATCAAACCCAACTCCTACAAACAAATAACTCTTGCTCAGCTATGCCTATTCTACCGTGACTTGCAGTCATCTGAAACTAAGGTAAAAGCGAACATTTTTTGACTAAATTTTTTGAGGCACGCCTCAAAAAATTTGGTTCTAACCTAAGCTTCTTTATTGATATCAAAATGTCTGAGCAAGCTATAGACAACAGGAGATAAAACGATCCCCATTGCGAGGACAAAAACTAAACCACTAAAAAGGGCATATACGGAGGCAAAAATCTTAGCGCTGATATTTGGTAATGGACTAATTGGTCCCATACCACTAAGAATCATTGAAGCTTCAACTAGAGCATCTACCCAACTAAAACCAGCAACCCAGTGATAACCAATAACGCCTATTCCTAACCCTAATAGTATGAAAACGGCTGACAGGACAAGATATGTGGCAAATCTGCGGACTAAAATCTGAATTGATTCTGACTGCTTTATTGATTTAATAAGGTTTGTCATTACATTCATGAACTACTCTAGGGAGATTTGACAAATAGCATAGCAATGTCAAGCTATCCGATCCATGTGGTAACACAGTTTGTAATAGCAACCAATAGCTACCTCGCCTCTTTCGCGATCGCTATTGGTATTCGGAAGATTTTGGGGTTTGAGGAAGCGTACTTGTGCGCTTCCTCAAACGATTATTGTCAAGGGAGAATTAATCATGTCACAATCCCCAAATAATTTGCATGACCCATCGGTAACTGTTGTAATTTCAAGACGGGTTAAGCCTGAATGTAAAGCTGAATTTGAATTGTTTCTGTTGGGGATTACGGCAGCCTGTGAAAAATTTCATGGTCATTTGGGTAGCAGTATCTTTCCTCCTGTTAATTCTGATGATCCAGAGTATCGGATCATTTTTAAGTTCGATCGCCTCAGCAATCTCCGTAATTGGGAAACATCGCCAGAACGTAAGTACTGGTTTGCTATAGCCGAATCACTCACTGTCAGCCCACCCCAGATTCAGGTGCTAACTGGTTTAGAAACTTGGTTTACTCTTTCTGGCAATCCATCAATTACACCTCCACCTCGCTACAAAATGACTGTGGTTACTTGGTTGGCTGTATTCCCATTAATTACTTTCATTTCTCTAATTCTTAAACAGCCATTATCAAACTTGCCTTTAGTATTGCGTGTGGCAACTATTACAGCGATCGCTGTTCCGACAATGACCTATCTGCTGATGCCGCAAATGACTAAGTTATTCTCAGGCTGGCTCTATCCTTCATTAGATATTGCATCACCAATAACCGATCCTCCTGCACACGATCCTCCTGCACAGATGCTAGAAAGTTCCGAACTTCCGCAACCACTACCTGAACTGAATTCTGTTGAAGAGGAGGTAGTGCTAAATAGGTAAGGATGGGCGGCGCTTCGCGCCGCCCATCCTTACCTATTTAGTTTAGGTTTCCCTCGGTTGGAGACTCACGTTAGAATGGGTGATGGTCAATTTCTGGCTATCACTTATTTTTTAGGATTCAAAATTTAACTTATGGGTAGTACATTCGGGCATTTATTTCGCGTCACAACTTTTGGGGAATCTCACGGCGGTGGCGTGGGAGCGATCGTCGATGGATGCCCACCACAACTTGAGCTTAGTGAAGCTGATATTCAAGTCGATCTTGATCGCCGTAAACCCGGACAAAGCAAAATTGTGACCCCACGCCGTGAAGACGATCGCGCCCAAATTTTGTCAGGAGTATTTGAAGGCAAGACCCTTGGCACGCCGATCATGATTTTGGTGCAAAACAAAGATGCCCGTAGCCAAGACTATTCAGAAATGGCTGAAAAATTTCGTCCTTCCCATGCCGATGCCACCTATCAAGCAAAATACGGCATTCGGAACTGGCAAGGCGGCGGTAGATCTTCGGCAAGGGAAACTATCGGTCGGGTTGCCGCAGGTGCGATCGCCAAAAAAATCTTGAAGCAAGCCGCAGGTGTGGAAATTATTGCCTATGTAAGACAGGTGAAAGATTTAGTGGCTCCCGATATTAATCCGAATACAGTCACCTTAGATCAGGTCGAAAGTAATATTTTGCGTTGTCCCGATCCTGTGATGGCGGAAAAAATGATTGACTTCATCGACAAAATTCGCCGTGATGGTAACTCCGTTGGCGGTATTGTCGAATGTGTAGCGCGAAATGTGCCTGTAGGTTTGGGCGATCCTGTCTTTGATAAATTGGAAGCGGATCTTGCTAAAGCAGTGATGTCTTTACCTGCTAGTAAAGGGTTTGAGATTGGTTCAGGTTTTGATGGTGTTCACCTCACTGGGCGTGAACATAACGATGAATTTTATATGGATGGCGATCGCCTGCGTACACGCACCAATAATTCTGGCGGAATTCAAGGTGGTATTTCTAATGGAGAGAATATTATTTTGCGCGTTGCCTTTAAGCCAACGGCAACGATTTTGCTAGAGCAGAAAACGGTATCAGTTGCAGGTGAAGAAACTACCCTCACAGGTAGAGGTCGCCATGATCCCTGTGTGTTACCCCGCGCCGTGCCAATGGTAGAAGCGATGGTTGCGTTAGTATTGTGCGATCGCTATCTCACTCAAAAAACAGTTTCTATTTAAAAACCTTGTTATAAATGATGTTACGTGGAACCATAACTCAGAAGGCAATCGTGTACACAGTAGGGGCGGGTTTAGACGATAATTCTGGGCTAAAGCAAGATCTATGTGCAAAACCCGCCCCTACTTTAGAAACTTCCACGTAACACCAGTTATAAAAACAGAGACCTTGCTAAGCAAGGTCTTTGTTTTTATAACAAGATCGTGAATTATGGGCTAAAAATATTGATGGCTGAGTTTTTGCGACAAAATATGTTATTTTGAATTTATGGGAATGGGTGGAAGTAAAAACTATTAAAACTATTAAAACTATAAAAGTAGCAATTATACATAGATGGAACCGATGAAATAAATCAAGCGGGCTCCTCTTTGCTCTATCTGATTTTACATATGCAAGGGAATATGCATAGCTAAATGGTAATACTATAGCCACAATTATCGTTATTTATCCTTGCATGTGTTAGGAATGTCTCTAGTTTATGCTCCCCCATAAACCATGAGACAGGTCGTAAGGCATATGTATCAATACGCTTCATAAACAAGATATGTATGCCTTGCTTTATATTATTCTGCATGTCAACACCTCATTTCGCAACTAAATCACATCAGTTCAGGCTAAGCTGGCAAATTTTAAAAGCCCAAAAGTAAAAGCCTTGCTAAGTAAGGCTTTTACTTTTGGGCTTTGAGAGAGAGTTTGCTTAGCAAACTCTCTCTCAAAGCCCATTTTAAATTATCCCGAACTCGCGTTAAATATAAAACTCCAAAAGCTGTGGTGTGCGCGTGCGCCACAGCTTTTGGATCTGTGAGCTAGCTAAAATTAGAAAAAACCTGACAATTGATAGAGGCGACGTAGAATTGACATGATTTTTTTGTCATAGTTGAGGTCTTCAGCCCATCGACCACTCAGTTGACTTAATAAGGGAGCCGTTCCCCGTTTGATCAGACTAAACCTTGGATCAACTAAAGGCTGGACTAATGGTTGCGTCGTTGCGTAAGCCTTGAGATGCTGGATTTGCGCTCTTACACCGATGCGGCGATCGCTAAAGCTGTCACCGCGTATCCCATTGCCGATCGCCCCAATGCCACCGAAATTATTTTGCTCAGGTTTGACATCCCCATCAAATTGCAAGAACCCAGTTTCTAAACACATCTGACAAAAGGCAATGTCATAATTAACCCCTTCAATCACCGCTTCTTCGCGATAGATCGTCGGTAAATCACCATAAATGTTTAAAGGTGCATTATTGAGTCGTAAAAGCCGCAAAAGCTGAACTTCAGAAGTTAGCCCACCTCCCATAATGCGATCAATCTGCCCAGCGATTACTTGAGAGCATACTTGCTCCCTACGCGAGCCTGTGGGTAAAGATAAAACTTCTTGAGCTTGAACAGAGTTTTTGCCTAGGCGATCAATTGAGAATATTGCGATCGTACCAACCCCAATTTGAAGAAACCGCTTTCTTCTCATATCTGTTCTGCTCTAATTAATTAGTAATTGCGGAAGGGAGTATGTAGCGTTGAGCGTTACATAACCTAGTCCTTATAGACGTTAAATAAATTTTGCTGTTTTTGACAAGGGGGATTTGACGGATATTGAGTTCTAGGATCGCTGCAACTACGAGGGTCTTGAGAATATGCCGAGACACTACCAGCAAAAGGAATTAATAGGGCAGAAGCAGAAATAATGGATAGGAATAGTTTCATGTCTTTTCTTTAAAATCTTGGATAAATGACTTGATTTAATATTTTCGAGATAGCTTTATTTATATGTTGCTAAGCAGATATTTGCTTGTTTCTAGCGGTTTTTGAGCCATTTTGCCTAGCAAAAATATCAAAAAGTTAACAAACCTGATGCTTGAGAAATTTAGGAATTTCTAATTGCTTGAAAGAATCATTAGGGGAATTACTTTGAGCACCGTTGGTATAAAGCAGTCCCTCAGCTACAGCAGATATCAACTCAGGATCTTGAGTGGACTCTCTAGCAAGATCGAGAAATAAATTCTCAATTTTTTGCATAGATTCCATCACCTGATGCTTAATTTTGATGCGATTAGTAGCTGTCCAAAAGGATTTGGATTCTTTAGAGGAGCATTCTGTCATCAAGGTCTCAATTTCGCTGAGTAAATGAGTCATATGACGATCGCTATCTGGCTCACTTTGCTCCTGTTCGAGATGGTCAGACAATAATCGCGGCTGAAAATGATGGGAATAGATCGGTGGTGTAGGAAAGGCATCGCTTTGCATATGTTTTCCTCCTATCTCTGTGTTGCTAAGTGAGGATAGGCAAAAGATCCATGCCGTGGCTGCAACTGAGTTTGCTGTGCAGTTCGGCGATCGCCTACAAGATTTGAGCTTGTCGATAAGTGGCTGGATAAATGCATCTTGGGATAGGGCAGATCCGCTAAAACCTCCAAAATACGGCAGAAATCTCTCTGCCTACGTCTACCAGTTAAAAATTGTGGTACTTCGGAAGTCTCAGCAGAATTTTGTAAGTAATAGCGGAGATTGGCGATCGCATTCCAAAATTTGCACATTTCCTCATAGGTGCAGGCTAATAAAAAGACCTCAATCTCATGAATTAGCTGCGAAAAGCGATCGGCAACACTAGGACGCACCGCAAATGAACTGTTTTGTGATGCAGGACTAGGTAATAAATTCAGATGACGTTGGGGCAAACGATGGGATGCGCTCATGTTTCAATGCCTCTATTTGTGAGGGTAGATGAGGAAAAGTCGTGTTTTGTCGTAAAACGCTATTTACCTCTTGCCATATGCTCTTGCCAGTGATAAAAGAATTAAACATTCCTTTATGTGAGGGTAAGTGAGCTTAATGGCTTGCACCTAGGCTCTAAAGATGAAAAGTTCAGCTTTATGACCTCTGTTGGCAACCAGCATACGATCTAAATTGCAATTTGCACACCAGAAAAAATAGTATTTTTTGTCAGGAAATGTATGAATAGACTCTATGCAATCAAGAGAATAAATTCAATGTTCTTCATTTGTAGTTAGCATGAAAACCGCTTGGATATTTTTTAAGTTTAGCTTGGTTTAAACAGACAAATATCCTCTATTCAATTTATTGACAAGCTATAGTCATAAAAACAATTACTACAAACAAGATTTATCAATATTTTGTTTGCAAAAACAATGATCATATGATTTGATATACGAGTTTTTGATATACCTAAATCCTTTGCTAATGCCTTTTCTAGGGTATTACATCAGAAAAAACAAGAAAAAATTGTTGTAGATACGAGCTAATGTCAGACTAAATCAGGATCTAGAAAAAAACCAGCCAAATCTATTGCAAAGACAAAAATATATGCTATTTATCTAACGGGAAAAACAAGAATATGTTGATTAAATCATCATAAATTGCAGTAATAAATCGCTCCTAAAACATGGAAAAATATGAATAGATAAATATAACAAGAAGAATATTTAAATAAATAGCTGTCATTTATTTAAAAACCAGAATCATCGACATTATTTAGATGTTAATAATCCCCGAACGAGACATTTACCGAGACATTTATTAAGAGGAGTTACGACCATGACTGTTGAAGAAGCGATCGCGATTATTGATGTAGCGCTAAAGGGCGGCAAGCGCCTAAGCACTATTCAAGAACAATTGTTCCGCCAAACTTGGGAGGGTAAAACCTATTCTGAGATAGCTGAGACCTGCGGATACGACTCTTCATATATTCGTGATGTCGGTTATCGCCTATGGCAAATATTGACTAAATGCTTTGATGAGCGCGTTACCAAGCACAATTTACAAGTGGTAGTGCGTAGTCATGCCCATCGCTTTTTAGGACATAGTGCTGAGAATACGCAGGTGATCGCTAGTCCTCTTGTTGCCCTGTCCAACCCTCACGCGGAAATGCAGGCTGCGGATATCAACTCCAAGCGCCACGACTGGGGCAATGCGATCGATACTTCAATTTTTTATGGTCGTACTGAAGAATTGGCGCAGGTAAAAAATTGGGTTGTTAGCGATCGCTGCCGTTTACTAGGTGTATTTGGAATCGGTGGCATCGGCAAGACTGCCTTCGCGACGAAATTAGCGGAACAGGTACAGAGTGAATTTCATCTGATTGCATGGCGATCACTCCGCAATGCCCCCTCAGTAGAATCAACCTTGTCGGAGTTGGTCAGCTTTTTGACCAATCAAGCGATCGCTACTTTGCCCCAAGATTTTAATAGTCTGTTATTGATGTTTATCCAAGCATTGAAGCAATCGCGCTGCTTGATTGTGCTAGACAATGTGGAATCAATTCTCCGCAGTGGCGAAACCTCAGGACATTATGCTGAAGGTTACGAAGGCTATGGCGAGCTATTTCGTGAAGTGGGGCAAGTTCGTCATCAAAGTTGTGTGATTTTGACCAGTCGCGAAAAGCCATCTGATGTGTTGCCCCCCGATAGTAGCGATCGCATGGTGCGTTCTCTGCAATTGGCAGGACTAAAGGAAGAAGCCAGACAAATGTTTCGCGAAGAATTGGCGATCGCACCTGAGACTCGTAAGCTAATTGATTTTTACTGTGGTAATCCTCTCGCACTGACAGTAGTATCCCGTTCCATCTACAGTATGTTTGATGGCAATGTGCAGGCTTTTCTGGATCAAGAAGCGAATGTATTTGGTGATATTCGCAATCTCATCGATCAGCAATATTCACGTCTTTCCGATTTCGAGCAGCAGGTAATGTACTGGCTAGCGATCGAGCGTGAACCAATCACCACCGATAATCTGCGTCAAGATATTGTCCCGATGGTTTCTAAATCGCAAATTCTCGAATCGGTGATTTCCCTACGCTGGCGATCGCTAATTGAGAAGAAGGCAAATAGCTTCACGCAGCAGCCCGTAGTTATGGAATATATGACTGAGCGCTTGGTGGATATGGCATATCAAGCGGCAACGGAACGTAACCCTGAGTTCTTGATGAGCTATGCCCTCGTTCAACAACGCGCCGAAGACTACATTCGTGAAACCCAGATTCGTCACATCCTGCAACCGCTTACCGATCGCCTCTTGGCACATTATGGCAGTACGGACATTTTGCAGCGTGAATTGCATAGCCTATTGGAAACTCTCCGCGATCGCCAAACTGCGATCGGCTATGCACAGGGCAATATCATGAATTTGTTGCGGGCTTCTCAACAAGATCTCACTAAAAGCTTTTGCCGCTTCCCCGATCAGGTAACAGAGCATTCCGATTTGCAAATTTTGGAGAGATTGCTAGAAAGCGATCGCGCTGGTGGTTTAGCTACATGGGATCATCGGATTCCTTGGGCAAACAATCCCCTCGCTCAACAAACCTCAGAAACCAAAACCCAAATCCGCAGCAAAAATCTCTACTATCAATGGACAGAAGGTTCCCTCGAACAGTTGAAGCAAGAACTCAAGCAACAGCCTAAACTGCGGAAGAAGTACTACGCATGGTTGAATGAAACTGAATTTGCAGCGATCGATGCTGATTTTGAAGCTGTCAAAATCACTGATACGCTCAATCAGCCCGTTGATGCGAGATTAGTATTTATCAATGAGGTGAATATTGTTGAGCCACCTGCGAATTTAGCAACTCCTGCCGAACGTCGTGCTCAAGACAGAAAAAGAAAGCAAGAGTTGCGAGCTAATCGTTCTAAAAGACTCGGTTAATCTATAAGTAGCTAGGCATAATTAATTACAAACCCAAAACCATAAATTTGCGCCCCGCAGGGGCGCAAATTTATGGTTTTGGGTAATTTAACGCGAGTTCGAGATAATTTGAAATGGGCTTTGAGAGAGAGTTTGCGTAGCAAACTCTCTCTCAAAGCCCAAAAGTAAAAGCCTTGCGTAGCAAGGCTTTTACTTTTGGGCTTTTAAAATTTGCCAGCTTAACCCGAATTGACGTTAATTTATTTTGAACAAGTACCTAGGAGGTTACATTTTGCCGCAGCCAAAATGTAACCTCCAGCTATGTGACATAAACCCAAAAAGATGAGTGGCGGTGCTTCGCGCCGTCACTCATCTTTTTGGGTTTGATACGTTGCTAGGCATTGTTGCATAAAAAGGGGAAGAGGAGGTAAATTAGATAAAAATCAGGAGAGGGAGTCCCAGATAATGAAAGAGAAATATCAGGTACGCAACTGGGCAGAGTATAACGCAGGGCTAAAACAAAGAGGAAGCCTGACCTTCTGGATTAGCGAAGAAGTAATCGGAGGATGGTTAAATCAAACATTAAGTGGCAAACGGGGTGCTTCAAATGATTACAGTGATATAGCGATCGCGACATTTATCACTGTAAAAGCGGTATATCAGCAAGCAGGAAGACAAACGCAAGGAATGTTAGAGTCACTATTTACCTTGATGGGAATAGATTTGCCAGTGCCAGACCACAGCACCGTATCAAGACGGACAGCAAGTTTAAGTGTGCCCTTACCAGTAATCCCCAAGCAGGGAGCTGTGCATGTAGTAGTTGATTCGACAGGGATCAAAGTCTATGGTGAAGGTGAATGGAAAACACGGCAGCATGGGATTAGTAAGAGACGGACATGGCGCAAATTACACCTTGGAGCCGATGAATCAACGGGAGAAATACTGGCTGCGGTCGTCACTACGAATGATTGTCACGATGGTGAAGTACTCGCCGATATTCTCGATGGGATTGATGCTGAAATTGATCAAGTTTCCGCAGATGGAGCTTATGACCATCGTCATTGTTACGACGAGATTGCCCAACATGGAGCTAAAGCCGTGATTCCTCCCCGCAAAGATGCCAAAATCTGGCAGCATGGCAATGCCAATGCTCCTCCTCATCCCCGTGACCAAAACCTGCGCTATATCCGTAAACATGGGCGTAAAAAATGGAAACGTGACTCAGGTTATCATCGACGTTCTTTAGCAGAAACCACGATGTTTCGTTTCAAAAAAATCTTTGGTAGTACTTTATGTTCTCGTAAATTTGACAATCAGGCGGTTGAGTTGTTCATCAAATGTGCTGCTCTCAATCGCATGATTCAACTTGCTAAACCTCTCTCCTCTCCTGTTGCTAGTTAATTATCTATCCTAAGATCCTCCATCTTTTGGCTTCTTTTTATTCATACAACAAAGCCACGTTGCTATATAAAACCAGCCTTCAATTAAAATTTTGGAAATATAGTTTTAGTCTTGCTTAAGATTTCCCTAATATCTACATTTTCCCAATTAACTCGATATAACTGTAATGGCTCATCTTTACCCTTGACTTTAATTAGCTCTAGTTGCTCTAAGGGAAGATTAAGCCTAGAAATTTTAGACTTAGTACTTTCGGAAATAAAGACCTCACCTGCCTGTGCTGCTGTACAGATACGGCTTGCCACATTCATCGTATCGCCAATATTTGTATACTGAATGAGATTTTCGGAACCAATATTGCCCGAAGCTACCATCCCCGTATTCAGCCCAATATGAATTTGGATTTGCAGATCGCGCCCCTGTGTAGCCCATTCTTGATTGAGCCGACGCATTGACCATTGCATGGCGATCGCTGCATTCACAGCCATAATTGCATCATCTTCTCTTTGATAAGGTGAACCCCACACCGCTAAGAGAGCATCCGCAATATATTTCTCTAACGTTCCACCAAAAGGGAAGACGATATCTTCAACCATCACCTTGAAATATTCATTCAAGAATTCTAAAACTTTGCGGGGTTGCATTTGTGAAGTCATTTCTGTAAAGCCGCTAATATCAGAAAATAGAGCCGTCACCTCAGTTTCTGTAATACGGTTCAAGTCCCAACCTTCCTCAATTTTTTGGCTAACTGCGGCGGGAAAAAAGCGTTCTAATTTAGCGCGACGAATTACCTCCGTTTGCATTTTGCGATAAAGGTTGGCATTTTCGATCGCGATCGCGGCTTGATTGGCAAGACTACTCAAAAACTCCAAATCTTCACGATTATAGGCGTGACCATGGGACAGATTATCTACGTAAAGTACACCAATTACATGATCTCTCGGCTTTAAGGGCGCACACATGGCAGCTTGAATTGACTGCTGGATAATTGATTGCGAACTATCAAAACGGCGATCGAGCGAAGGATCATCACAAATAATCGCATCACCCTGCTTTAAGACAAAATTAGTTATTTTCCGACTATAAAAATCAATGCTTGCGCTTTCACTAGGATTGCCAAGATTCGAGCTACTAAACTTAGCGGCTTTAGGTTCTAGCTCTCCATTTTTCTCATTGACCAGCAACAATATGGCACGGTCAAATGACATAATTTGCAGCAATAGTTCTAGAATCTTTTCGGGCAAAGCTGAATAGGCTTCTGGAGAGGCTAGCTCTTGGCTCACTTCTAACAAAACCCGTAACTTTGCCGATGTCCTCTGAGTCTCGTCATTACCCTGAATCAGTAATACCGATCCTTTAGGTGCGGTCTGTTGCTTTTGCAATAGATCCTGCATATTGACACGAGATTTTTCGGGAGAGACTCGCATCAAAATCGATAGCTCAGATGTACCCTTTGGCTGGGAAACCTCAGGTTGCAACTCATCAACTAGACGAAAGACAACACTGCCAAACTGAACCATATCGCCATGATTGAGCTTTTGCTGCACAATCTTGGTTTGATTTATAAAAGTGCCATTACTACTGTTAAGATCCGTGACATATATGCCATTGTCTGTCACTTGAATTTCGGCATGATGTCGGGAAAGACTACGAGCATCATCTTCAACCACAATACTATTATCTAATCCCCGCCCGATAGTATTTACGCCGTGGCGCAGGTCGCAGATCCGTTCTTGAGGAGTTCCTTGATTTTGAATGATGTATGGCATATTTTTACCTACTGCGCTTACTGCAATATAGCGGTTTCTAAATGAATGCATATTCCACTACAGAAGTACCCGCGAAAACTCTCATATCATTGATAATGAAATAACAGCATTATCACATTTTTATCCATGTCGCCAACTACGCTAGAAGTACAATCTCAATCTCAGGTAGATGCTAATCCTGCAACTGATGCGATCGCAGAATTTAATCAGTATGTGATGAGTACCTATGCTCGCTTTCCGATCGCCCTAGAGCGTGGTGAAGGCTGCCGCGTATGGGATAGCACAGGTAAGGAATATTTAGATTTTGTTGCAGGCATTGCTACCTGTACGTTGGGACACGCACATCCTGCGATGGTCAAGGCTGTAACCGATCAAATCCAAACTTTGCATCATGCTTCTAATTTGTTTTACTTTGCGCCCCAAGGTCAATTAGCTAAATGGCTGGTACAAAACTCCTGTGCGGATAAAGCATTTTTCTGTAATTCTGGTGCAGAAGCCAACGAAGGCGCGATCAAATTAGCGCGTAAATATGCCCATACCAAACTTGGCATTGATGATCCCGTAATTTTGACCGCCAATGCTAGCTTTCACGGACGCACCCTCGCCACAGTAACTGCAACAGGGCAGCCCAAGTATCACAAGAACTTTGCGCCCCTCGTCGCAGGGTTTGACTACATCACTTACAACGATATCGCTGCCCTCGAAGCTGCTGTAAAAAAATATGAGGGTAGACTGGCGGCGATCATGCTCGAACCTCTGCAAGGTGAAGGTGGTGTTAATCCCGGCGATCGCGCTTATTTTGCCCGTGTCCGTGAACTATGTGACGAAACCAAAGCATTACTAATTATTGATGAAGTGCAAGTGGGCATGGGGCGCAGTGGAATGCTCTGGGGATACGAAAATCTGGGCATTCAACCTGACCTCTTTACATCGGCAAAAGGTTTAGGTGGCGGCATTCCCATCGGCGCGATGATGTGCAAGGCTTCGTGTGATGTTTTTGAAGCGGGCGATCATGCGAGTACCTTCGGTGGTAATCCCTTTGCCTGTTCCGTAGCGCTTGCCGTTTGCGACACGATGGTAAAGGATAACCTGATCGCCAATGCCAGA
Organism: Pseudanabaena sp. BL-A-41; assembly: GCA_050632425.1. GTDB lineage: Bacteria > Cyanobacteriota > Cyanobacteriia > Pseudanabaenales > Pseudanabaenaceae > Pseudanabaena. Next base: position 196,820 of record CP192607.1, read on the forward strand.
GAGCGCGGTCAACAACTCCGCACTGGGCTGCAAGCGATCGCTGAGAAATATCCGCAGCATATTGCCTCAGTTCGCGGTTGGGGCTTGATCGATGGTTTGGTACTCCAAGAATCCAGCAATATCCAAGCCCGTGATGTCGTTGCCGCAGGCATTGAGCATGGCTTATTACTTGTGCCTGCGGGGATAAAGGTCGTGCGCTTTGTGCCACCTCTGACCGTTTCGGCTGCCGAAATTGATCAAGCTTTAGCTATTGTCGAACAGTCGATCGCAAGTTTTACTTCCTAAGAAATGATTAGCGGCGCGAAGCGCCGCTAATCATTTCTAGTTAAAGAAGGGCGAATAGTCGTCCTTCTTTTTTGGGTACTTGCCAGAATGCTAGAATCTAGTTCTTTGCAAAAGATAAAAATATATTCTGTGGATATTTTGTGGCATGAGACAGTCCTCAACGCGATCGCTATTAACCCTTGCAGCTATAATTACCGCCCTCATCGCTATTGATGCTCCTGTGCGATCGCAGTCCATTACCACCCCAAAATCCACTCTGCAAAGGTTTGTCGATCCTACAGTTCAGCCTTCCCAAGCTCCTATAGAAGTTAAAATATCCCGTCCACAGTCAATACCAACCTCAGATAAAAAAGCTAGCTATGTCCGCATGTTTGAAGACATTGCGATCGCGCCAAACTTCACACCTAAAGTAATGGAGTTGCGAGGTATTAGCGGTGGCGAAGTCGAAACTCAAAAAACATCAGGACGAAAATCCACTGAAACGGGACCTTGTATTGGCTTTATTGATGCCACTCCCGATCACAAAATTACTCTAACAAAAGCATTTCGCTATCTCAAGCTGCAAGTCAAGAGTTCTGGCGATACAATCCTGCTTGTACGCGGACCAGGCGGCAGTTGGTGTAGTGACGACGTTAGCGATCGCAACCCAGAAATTGCTGGCGACTGGCTAGAAGGAACCTATGAAGTATGGGTCGGCTCCTACGAAAAAAATGCCTCCTTCCCCTACCTGTTGCAAGTCATCGAGACTCCATAAAAACAATAGGTGGCGTTTCACGCCACCTATTATTCAGGAAATTTTAGATTGGACAGCCGAGGGTTTGTCTACTGTCATTTTTAGTAAATGGATGCGTGCCACTGGCGATCGTGCAAAGATATAACCTAGTGCGATCGTCTAGGTTTCGTACACCCGTAAACTCTGTATCTGCACAAGTCCTCAAATTCTTTAAGATTGCCCCACGCAAATTTGTACCCCGTAAGTTAGAGCCTTTCATGATTGAGCCAGTAAAATCTGCCTCAATCAAATTAGCACCACTAAAATTAGTAACGCTTAAGTTAGCACGAATAAATTTGGTGTTCGATGAATTTGACCAAGTTAAATTTGCCCAACTTAAATCGGCATCGGAGAAATTACCGCCTCTCAGTAATGCGCCTCTCAGGTTAGTCTCGATCAAATTAGCCCCTGTTAAGTTTGCATCAATCAAATTAGCGCTACTAAGATCAGCTTTATTCAAAGTAGATCCACGTAAATCAATACCAATGAGAGTCACACTGCGTAATTGAGCGTTACTCAGATCTATATTAGAGAAGTTACGTTGTCCCTGTCTGTATAGTTCTAATAGTTGATCGACTTCCAAGGCATTTACTCCCACAAATTATGACTGTGTAGTTAAACAGCGTATGAGATTTACAGAGTTTATGTTCGAGGTATGAGTTTAACTCATGTTAGGTGCGTTTTACCTAAACATTAAGTCATTATTCCCCCATACAAATCGTATTAAATATTAAGCTATTTAACAAGCTTGATCTCGACTAATTCTCGAAAATTACCTTTTTCCTACTTGTTCGCTCTAACGTGCGATCGGGCTATAGCTTTGAGAGAGGTTTTGCGGCGCAAAACCTCTCTCAAAGCCCAGAAACAACAAATTATCTACCCAAGAGATGAGTTGCGGCGCTTTGCGCCGCAACTCATCTCTTGGGTAGATCGCTAGTCTGAGGACGCTATAAGATATAAGCTGAATATAAACTTTAATAAAGCTGCACAATTCTGTAAGTAAACCGCTATGAGTACGACCGAACTTCCAAAACAATATAATCCTCTCGAATCTGAAGCCAAGTGGCAAAAATATTGGGAGGAAAGTGGCGTATTTGTAGCAGAGAGCCAAAGTGATAAAGAGCCATACTGCATCATGATTCCGCCGCCTAATGTCACGGGTAGCCTACATATGGGTCATGCTTTTCAGGAAGTATTAATCGATATTTTGATTCGCTATCACCGTATGCGTGGTTTTAATACCCTTTGGCTCCCCGGAACTGACCACGCCAGTATTGCCGTGCAGACGATTCTCGATAAACAAATTAAGGCTGAGGGTAAAACCAATCAAGAAATTGGGCGCGAAAAGTTTCTGGAACGGGCTTGGCAATGGAAAGCTGAATCTGGGGGAACCATTGTTTCGCAATTGCGCCGCCTTGGTGTCTCGGCAGACTGGACAAGAGAACGCTTCACGATGGATGAAGGGCTATCCAATTCCGTTACCGAAGCCTTTGTCAAACTCTACGAAGCAGGGCTAATTTATCGCGGCGAATATTTGGTCAACTGGTGTCCTGAATCCCAGTCTGCGGTTTCTGATCTTGAAGTTGATAATAAAGAAGTTAAAGGACATCTCTGGAATTTCCGCTATCCCTTAGCTGATGGATCGGGGCATCTAGTCGTAGCAACTACTCGCCCCGAAACAATGCTAGGAGATACTGCCGTAGCCGTAAATCCTGACGACGATCGCTATAAACATCTGATTGGCAAGACAGTGATGCTACCAATTATGAATCGTGAGATTCCTATTATTGCTGATCAATATGTCGATAAGGCTTTTGGTAGTGGCTGTGTCAAGGTGACACCTGCCCATGACCCCAATGACTTTGAAATGGGACAACGTCATAGCTTGCCTTTAATCAATATTCTTAATAAGGATGGTTCGATTAATGCCAATGGCGGCGAATTTGAGGGACAAGATCGCTTTGTGGCGCGTAAAAATATCGTGAAGAAGTTGGATGAACTGGGCTTAGTAGAGAAGATTGAAGATTATAATCACACGGTTCCCTATTCGGAACGGGGTAAAGTTCCCGTTGAGCCATTACTATCTATTCAATGGTTTGTGAAGATTAAACCCTTGTCAGACTTTGCCCTAGAGCAATTTGATAAGCAGAACTCGCCCACCTTCGTTCCCGATCGCTGGGGTAAGGTCTATCGCGATTGGTTGATCCGCCTCAAGGATTGGTGTATTTCCCGTCAATTGTGGTGGGGACATCAAATCCCTGCATGGTATGCCCCCGACGGCTCAATTTTTGTAGCCCGAACTGAGGAGGAAGCCTATGCACAGGCGAAAGCGAAATTTGGCGAAGATGTCACCTTAGAGCGCGATCCTGATGTACTAGATACATGGTTCTCATCGGGTTTATGGCCATTCTCGACTCTTGGTTGGCCCGAAGAAACACAGGATTTTCAAACCTTCTACCCTACTAGTGTACTAGTTACAGGCTTTGACATTATCTTCTTCTGGGTGGCGCGGATGACGATGATGGCTGGTTATTTTACGGGCAAGATGCCTTTCAATACGGTCTATATTCATGGACTGGTGCGCGATGAGAATAATCAGAAGATGTCTAAATCCAAGAATAATGGCATCGATCCGTTAGTTCTAATTAACAAGTATGGAACCGATGCTTTGCGTTATTCCCTAGTTAAGGAAGTGACGGGAGCAGGTCAAGATATCCGCCTTGATTACAATCGTAAAACCGATGAATCCACAACTGTTGAGACTGCAAGAAACTTTGCCAATAAGCTCTGGAATGCTTCGCGATTTGTAATGATGAATCTCAATACTATCGAGACTCGCACTGCGAGTCTCGATACTGAAAAGTTAGAACTTGCCGATCGCTGGATTTTGTCGCGCTATGCTCAAACAGTCTTACAAGTTCGCGAACAACTTGATGGCTATAGCCTAGGCGAAGCAACGAGAACCCTCTATGAATTTTTCTGGGGCGATTTCTGCGATTGGTATATCGAGCTAGTCAAGTCCCGTTTACAGGAATCCGCCGATCCCACTTCTCGTGAAACCGTACAGCAAACCCTCAGATTTGTTCTAGATGGAATTTTGCGCCTATTGCATCCATTCTTGCCTCATGTCACCGAGGAGATTTGGCAATTGCTGACCTATGGCACTAGCGAACCATCTAGCGATCGCCCCGTTCTTGCAATCCAACCCTATCCTGAAATTGATACTAGCTATATCAATGAAGAACTGGAAGAACAGTTCAATTTGTTGATTGGTACAATCCGCACGATTCGCAATCTTCGCGCTGAGGCTGAGATTAAGCCTAGTGCTAAGGTCAAAGCAATTTTACAATCCGATAGCGATCGCGAACGGAGTCTCCTCGAAGCAGGACAAAGCTATATTCTCGATTTGGCAAGGGTTGAGGATTTAGCAGTTGTGGCATCTGTCGATGCATCGTCAACGGAACAGGCGATCGCAGGTGTCGTTGGTACAATTCAGGTAATTGTTTCGCTGGTTGGTGTGGTTGATATTGGTCAATTGATTGCCAAATTGGAACGCACTTTGACGAAACTCGAAGGGGCGATCGCTTCTACTCAGGGACGTTTAAACAATGAGGGATATCTCAAGAAAGCGCCTCCTGATGTTGTGGCAACTGCGCGTGCGGAATTGGAAGAATCTCTGAAGCAACAGGAGATTCTCAAAGCGCGTTTAGCCCAGTTACAAGGCAAATAAATATGCTAGACAAGGGGCTTCAGCCCCTTGTTCTATAATTGAGCTAAGCGATCGCATTAAGGCATTATGGTTATTTTCCCTTTAGGTGATCGCAGCAATGACTAATTGATTATTGCTATTCTACATGGAGTTTCTTGATGCGTCCCCTTGAGTTAATTGTCGAAGGATTTACTAGCTTTCGTACTCGTCAAGTATTAGATTTTACGAGCCTTGATTTGTTTGCGATTACAGGCGCAACGGGGGCGGGGAAAACTTCGCTCTTAGATGCGATTACCTTTGCTCTGTATGACAAGGTGGCGAATAAACCCAATTCATCAAAGGAATTAGTTAGCCAAGGTGCGACACAGCTAAAAGTGGAATTTCGGTTTGAGATGCGACAAACTGAATATCGGATATTACGAACTTGGCGCAACCGTGGCAAAACCGATGAAAAGAAATTTTTATTTGATCAATTAATTGATGGCGAATGGGAAAGATGCGATCGCACGCAAAAAGTAGAAGACATCATCGGGATGGACTTTGAGACCTTTACCCGTGTGATCATTTTGCCGCAGGGACAATTTGACGAATTCCTCAAGGGTGAGGCGGGTAAGCGGCGCGAGATTTTGCGACAGTTGGCAGGATTTCAAATATTTGAGCAAATGCGGAAGGAGGCAAGCGATCGCACTAGTCGTTTTAGAGCCGAGCGTGAAGGCTTAGATAAAGTCCTCGAAGGGATGCAAGCGCCAACGCAAGAGGAAGTGGAAGCCCAGCAATTAGAGTTAGCAAATCTAGAAATTTTAATTCCTGATTTGGATCTACAAGCAAAACAAAGTCAAAAACTGTTGGAGGCAGAAGAAAGACTCTTTGCTCAAATCCAGCAATATCAACAGATTTCTGAGAAGTTAGTGCAATTGCAACAGGAAGCATCGCAAATCCAAGTTTTAGAAAATCAATTGCGCCATGCTCAGTTAGCAAATTCGATTATGGGAACTTGGACAGTTCTCCAGACTGCGCGTAAGCGGGTAGAAACTGTGATCGCTGATCTTACCAGTGCCAAGAAACAGCTAGAAATTTCGAGACTTGATCTTGATCAGCAGCAACAAGCCTATGAACAATCGCGTACAGAGCAAATCGCCGCCCAAAGTCATATCGAAACGCAAGAGCGCAATCTTGCACTGGCGGAATCTCTACATACACAGCAACAACAATCGGAATCTGAATTAAAACGCGCTGAACAGAATTTGCAAGAGCGATCGCAGGTTCTCCAAAAAGCATCTAAGGCTGTAACTCATGCCGAATCAGATTTACAAGCCATTAGGCAAAATTTGCAAACCCTTGAGGTTTCTCTTACAAATTCTCAGTATAATCCCACCAAACTCGAACAACTGCGTCAAGTTGCAGAACCGCTTACGCAATGGCAAATTTTGCAAGATAATTTGACGAAACAGCAGCAAAAATCTACCCAATACCAAACAGAAATCCAGAAATTTACGCAACAACTAGAGAAAGCACAACAGGCGATCGCTAAGGCTGAAAGTGATTTTCAAGTTGCGAGTAATGCGCTCAAGGAAGCGGAAAATTCTAATCTGCAAGCCTTACAGACTAGTCATGCTAACGCTTTACGTGCTGAATTGCATGATGGCGATCATTGCCCAGTCTGTAATCATCTTTATAGTTTAGAGGGATTGCCTGAACTTCCTGAATTAGAATTAATTGATACGATAGGATTGGCAAAACAGAAGGAAGTCACTGAGCGTCAGTTAGCAAAGTTATTACAGGATAAGGCAAAAATTGAGGCTAGTCTGGAAGCGTCACAGCAACAGTTTCAAACTCAAACTCAGGAAATTCATGATTTAGCATCGCAACTTGCTAAGTTACAAAAACAGATTGATCAAGTTCTCAAGTCCGCTTGGCAAGCTGAAAATATCCTCCGCGATCGCCAAGTACTTGAAGCCCAAGAATCAGCTTATCTCAAGCTAGTTAATGAACAAAAAGAAATGGCGATCGCTGCTCAAAATGCCGACAATAAACTTAAAACTAGCCAAGAAAATCTGCAATCAGCGCAAACAGAATTTGATAAATCAGCACAGGAAAAAGCCCTTAGAGAATCACAACTACAGGAAATTTCGCAACGGTTGCTAGAAATTACCGATGGCAAGAGTTATGAATCTTTGCGTCAAAGTATTTTGCAAGCAAAGCAGGAACTTAGCGATCGCCTCAAAACTATCGAAACTAAATATCAACAAGCCCGTGAAACCTTTGTTAAGCGTGAGGAAGCAGCAACTAAGGCTCAAGAAAATCACGATCTCGCCATTGCTGAGCAATCTCAACAGGAATCCAATTGGCAACAGGAACTCAATTCAATTAACTTCACCGAATTAGAATTTCTCGCTGCACAAACAGCGCGATCGCAAATGGACGCATGGCAACAGCAAATCGAGAACTATCAACGTCAAGAGCAAGATTTAACTACTCGCCTACAGATGTTTGCGGAAGCGATCGCTGACAGAGAAACTGATGAACAGGCGATCGCTAAACTGCGTGAGGAATCCCAACAATATGTAGAAGCCTTACAGCTAGCCAGTGAAAATCGCGCCTCCATCAAAGCATGGCTAGAGCAAGCCCACCAAAAGCGCCAAGAATCGCAGGAACTTGAAGAACGTAAAGTTGCTTTACAGGCGCAAGAGCAGACCTATCACACCCTCGCCCAAGACCTCCAATCCAATCGCTTTCAAGAATATATTCTCGATAGTTTGCAACAGGAACTCGCCAATCGTGCCTCCGTTCTGTTACAACAGCTTTCGGAAGATCGTTATATTCTCCAAATAGAAAGTGGTGACTATTGGGTAGCGGATAATTGGAATGGTGGCGAAAAGCGCCGTGTACGCACACTCTCAGGTGGTGAAACCTTTGCGGCTTCCCTATCAATGGCACTGGCGCTATCGGAAAAATTATCTATGGGCATAGAACTGGGTAGCCTTTTCCTTGATGAGGGTTTCGGCACGCTCGACAGTGAAACCCTCGAAAGCGTCACCCAAATTCTCGAATCCTTGCGCCAACAGGATCGTTTAATCGGTGTGATTACCCATATCCAATCCTTAGCGGAGCGATTACCCACCCAAATTAACGTTCGCAAATCTATCAATGGTTCAGAATTAATCAAAATATAAAGCCTCAAATACAATAGCGGCACTTCACAAGCGATAAGAATGATATATAAACAAAAACGGCTCTATGAGCCGTTTTTGTTTAGCCGTAGGGGCGAGGATAGGGTTTAAGCATGGGAGAAGCGCGATAAACAGGAAAAATCTGAACTGCTTGACCACCACGCTTGAGGGGAATATCGGCAATTTTTTCTAGGGATTGAAAATAATCTTGATATTTCACTAAGGGGTCAGGGAAGCGTTCATCTTTCATGAATTGTTCGGAGGTGATGAAAAGTGAAGTCTTACCAACAAAATCTTGGGCTTTACTCCAATAGGCAAAGCCGCGCAGATCGGCATCCAAGCAGGTCACTTTTTTGCCCAATGGCTCGATCGCCATCCCGATTTGTCCCGCTACAAAGAAACTATTGCTAAATACAAAATCCGCCTTTTGTAATTCCTCCTTCAGTTTGGGCGAATCGACAAAGGCTTGACGTAATTGCACGATGTCAATCATTTGTGTGGAAGGATCATCTTTGGCTTCCCAAAATCCACCTGCGATCGCAGCATCACCCCCCTTTTGCACAAGGCCCAAATGCACATGGAGCAAGCCAATTAGCAACAGTGGCAAAATCACCATGCCCGAACCCCAGAGCCAATTGCGAATAAATTTGGGTTTCTTGATCTGTACCAAGGCAGCCCGTTCGCCTAGTAACAGAGTTGCGCCAAAAAATCCAGGCATATGCCATGAGGGGAGAATCTGGATAAATCCACCCATAAAGGTGAAGCCAAAGAAAATTGGCATGGATACGCAGAGAATGAGTAATCGCTTTTGATGCAGGATTTCTAGAGCAGGATTTTCTGTTTCTGGTAAATCGTTCTGAGTTCCTTTAAGTTTGCGATTACTAAACTGTAATAGTTCTCCGAAGGTGCGGAAACTTGTCCACCAGAGAGGAAACCCAAATGTGGGAAAAAGATAGCCTAAAGCTACTAAAAACGTTACTAGTAGCTGCTCAAAGTTATAACCCTTTGATGGCACTGCGCGACCACTCTGGAATCGAAATGAAGCAAATTCATGTTGATAATTCCAGAAGAGGACAGGTGAAATGGCGATCACAAATAAAGCGATCGCAGCCAATGTCCAGATGGAGAATAGGGCGCTACGATGGCGAGGACTAAGCAAGCAAAATAGTACCAGTCCGCCACCGAGGATGACTCCATGATATTTACCTAAAAATGCCAAACCTACTAAGAGTCCGATGATCGCGAGGCGATAAGTCGGTTTATAGGGCTTATTGTCAAGATCGCTAGAGGGAAAAAACTCAGTGGCAGCTACATACAAGCAAGCCGACCAGAAAAACATCAATGCATTGTCTGGCAAGGTGAGAATGCCAAAGGCAATCTGAAAAATCGGGATCGTTGTCAGAATTCCTAGGGTCAACGTAGCGGCGCGATCGCCAAATAGCCTTTTACTCGTCAGATAGGAAAAAATTAAGGTTCCTGTATAAAGTAAAACGCTACCAATGCGAATGGTGAAAGGCGTAACTGCACCTGTGAGCCAAACACCAAGCCCTGTCGTTAAAGCTACTAGTGGCGGATGATCGAAATAGCTCCAGTTGAGATTTTGGGTGTAGAGATAGTAATAAGCTTCGTCAAAGCCTGTATTGAGATAGATAGCGGACGTAGCCCTAAAGAGGAAACCCCACAGTAATATGGCGATCGCCCACTTATTAGTTTTCACTCTAAATTCCTTAGATATAACAGTGTGTTGAAGAGCTTCTCATTTTTAGCATTACCACACAAGCATCTCTTGCTCTAAATTTCCCAAGCCCCATCGTGTATACAAAAGTCAAATTAGTCTAGGGTTTAAAATCTCTAGCCCCATAAATCTCCCAATTCTGGGGACTTTGATAGCCTATTATTTTCTTGTTCCTCCAGAATTGGGGGCTAAGTGACGATTAGACTTCAAACTTGGCTAAAGTTTGCTGTCTTTTTTCCCAGTCGGGCATACATTTAGCAAGGAGTTGCCAGAATTTGGGGCTGTGGTTCATGACTTGCAAGTGACAAAGCTCGTGCATGATGATGTAATCGATACAAGGGGTAGGGGCTTTGATTAAGTCTAGGTTCAGGACAATTTGCCCTGATGGTGTGCAGCTACCCCATCGATTTTGCATTTTGCGGATCGTCATATCGACTTTTTCGAGATCTAGAAATGGCTTGCTCGATCGCAGACAGAGGGATAAACGCTGCTCAAAAAATGGTCGCGATCGCTGGCGATACCAAGATTCCATCATTTGGCAAATCAAGTCTGTATCGGTGCGATCGCTTACGCAGACATGAAAAAAAGCACCTTTAAGCTTTACCGATGGGATTTCGCCTATTTCTACTTTGAGCCGATATTGCCGCCCTAAGTATCGATGGGTTTCTCCAGATATCCATTGGCGCGGTGCTAGGGGTGGTGGTAGTTGCTCAAACTCTTGGATACGGCGATCGATCCAGATCGCGCGTTTACGAATTTTTTCTTCGATTTTAAGGATACTGGTGTCGTGGGGGGCGGTAACAGCGACATTGCCATCGGGATGAACGCTAATTTCTAGGGTCTGGCGATCGCTGCGGTAGAGTTCATAGCTTAGCTGAATCCCTTTAGCCGTGAGGGAATATTTCTCTGGTAGTTTCATGGGATGCGTACCCTTGCGATATCAATACATTTAGCGAGGATGATATCGATGGTGTCGAAGTCGATTTCAAAACTATGGCGATCTTGGATTTCAAAGAGCATATCTTCGATCGCCGTTTTCATTTGGTTTTGGATATCGGTATTTTGAGTCCAGTGGACAATGCGATTATCTTGGATGATCTGGTCAATATTGAGGGCAATTTCGACGCTGAGATTATTTAAAGATGTCGATGTTTTGTAGGTTTGACTTGCATCTTGGACTCGCGCCGATTTTCCATCATTATTGTGATTATTCTGCGCTGGCAGATCGCCAATGCCCCTGAGATTTTCTTGGATAATGCCGTAGTACGCCTTGGCGACATCCCGATCTCGTAGGGCTTCGGGAACTTCATCACCAGTGCGATCGCGTACTTTATCGCGAATTTCTGTGACTTGCTGCAATATGGTATCGGCATCATCAAAGCGCTGTTCGCGGATATTGTTGATGATGTCTTCTAGCATTCGCGAAAAGGGCTTATAGAAGGCGGGGTCTTCTTCTAAACGTTCGATGATGGTGCGTTTGGTGCGGTTAGCAATTAACTCAGCCTTGGCGATCGCCGAACTACGTGCATCAATTTCCGCTTGAAAGGCTTCCTTATCAAAAATATTAACGGGTTCTACTACGGTTTCGATCTCGCCCGATTCCACATGGGCATCGAGCAGTTTTTGGATGGAAGTTTGATATTGCTTAAAATCAATTTTTTCGGCATAGCGTCGGGCGGTAGAGGCGCGGAGATTAATAAAAAATTGCAGATCGCTTTTGTAACGATTGATTTTGGTTTCGGGAGTCTGTTTATAAAACTCAAGACTGGCGAGGGCAATCTTGAGGGTTCGGGCAAAGATGGATAGACGTTCGTAAAAGTCCGATCGCTTTCTTTCATCGGCAAGCGATCGCTCTAGTAACTCATCATCATACTTATTGACAACACCTTGAAATAGCTCCCAAATATTGCTGTGACGCTGTTCTAACTTGCCCCATTCTTCAGAAATATCGGTGAGAATCCCATCAAGATCGCCTTGCTCAAATTCGCTTTCCATTGAGCCATAGAGATCGATCGCCTTGCCTAGTTTTTTCAACACGCCAAAATAATCGATGATGAAACCGTGATCTTTGCCATCGTAGAGGCGATTGACACGGGCGATCGCTTGCAGCAGTCCGTGATCCTTGAGGGAACGGGTGAGGTAGAGAACGGTATTCCGTGGGGCATCAAAGCCCGTTAGCAATTTATCAACAACAATAATAATTTCGGGTTCGTCATTATTTTTAAAGTTTTTAATCAGTTCCCTTTGATACTTATCTTCTGTGCCATATTTCTCCAAAATCCGCTTCCAAAAGTCTTGAATCTTGGGGCGTTGGGAGTCGTCGCGTAGTTCGCTAACTTCGGTATTGCCTTCGCGGGTGTCGGGTGGAGAGATGAGGACTTCGCTAGTAACCATCCCAAATTCATCTAAAAACTTTTTATAAAGCAGGGCGGCGGCTTTGGATGGAGTGACCAGTTGACCTTTAAAGGGGGTGATTTTGCCAAAGGTCTTAGAAAAGTGTTCGCTGATGTCCCATGCGATCGCCTGAATTTTCTGCTCAGTCTGATTGAGTTGATCGGCGGTGGAGAATTTTTTCTTGAGGTCGGCGCGTTGCTGTTCGTTCAGTCCTGCGGTAGTGCGCTGGAACCAAAGATCGATTTGTTTGCGATTTACTTCTTGTTGCACAAATCGACCTTCATAGAGCAGTGGCACAACGGCGCGATCGCTCACGGCTTCGTTAATCGTGTACGAGGGTGCAATCAATCCGCCAAATTTGGTGACGGTGCTTTGTTCTTTTTTCTGAACGGGTGTACCTGTGAAGGCGATCAAGCAAGCCTTTGGTAATACTCGCTGCATGGCAATATGTAATGTGCCGAACTGGGTACGATGTCCTTCATCGACTAGCACAAAGATATTTGGGCTATCGTTGGTATAGTCGCGACTGGCAAGTAACTTGTCTAATTTATTTTGGTTGTCATCTTCGACTTTGCCTACGTTATTGGGATCGGTAATTTGGAATTTATTGATTAAGGTGGTAATAATTCGCGCCTTGGGATCGTTAAGCAGTTCGCGTAGGTTTTTTCCTGTTTTGGCTTGTACGACTTCTACACCACAATGATCGAAGGTGCGATAAATCTGTTCATCGAGATCGACGCGATCGGTGACGAGAATAATCTGAGGATCTTTGATATTGGGATCGTTGGCGATCGCTGAGGCGAGCATTACCATTGTCAGGGATTTGCCACTGCCTTGGGTATGCCAGACTACGCCGCCTTTGCGTTTGCCTTCTGCGTCAAAGGTATGGATACGTTCCATTACTCGTTTCACACAAAAATATTGCTGGTAACGGGCAATTTTACGATCGCCATTATCAAAGAGGCTAAAGTGATCGGCTAATTCGAGCAGGCGTTCTGGTCGGGCTAGGGCATAGAGCGCCCGATCTTGTTCGGTGATGCTACGTCCTTGTTTTTGCAATATTTCAAACCATTGCCGCGATTTTTCGGGGGTTGTGCCTTTAAAGCGGTACTGATCGGGAGTAAAGAGGTGGGTAATTTGGCGATCGCTTAGGGGTTGATGGATAATTTGCTGCAAGCCGTCAAGTTCGCGTTCTTTCCAGACTGCCCAAAATTTGGCGGCGGTTCCTGTTGCGCCATAGCTGGCGGCGTTGGTGGCTAGTACCATGAGGATTTGACTATAGTGAAATAGTCTTGGTATTTCGCTTTCCCTCTGGTTGCGGATTTGTTGTCTGATCGCTTCTTCGATGGGGTCTTTGCCGATCAGTCCCGATCGCTTGCATTCGATCACACAAAAGGGAATGCCATTTACAAACAGAACGATATCGGGTCGCCTTGTGTCGGTTGTACCTTTGGCGGCGATCGCAAATTCATCGGTGACATGGTAAACGTTGTTTTCGGGGTTTGCCCAGTCGATGTAGTGGAGGTTAAAGCTTTTGGTGTCGCCTTGGATGTTTTGCGATAGGGCTTTGCCGAGTCGAATTAGTTCCCATATTTTTTCGTTTGTCCGCACTAGTCCGTCGTCTTCGATATCTCGCAATATGCGGATGGCTTCGGTGATGTTGCCTTCGCTAAAGGGGATGTTTTTGCCCCGAAATTGGATACGGTTCATTTTCCGTAGTTGTTCTTCGAGTATGCCAAAGAGGATGACGCTAGATTTGCGATCGCCTCTGAGTTTGTTGGCTTGGCTGGGTGTGAGGTATTGATAGCCAAGTTTGATCAGTAGGGCTAAGGCAGGAATTTTTGAGGTGTCGTCTTCGCTAAAGGGCGGCGTGATTTCGGGGATGGTGGTCATGGGGTTTGGACGCGGATTTTGCCTGTTAGGAGTTGTTGCATTAAGCCTTGTTTTTGAGTTTGAAAAAGTTTGAGTTTTGCTTCTAGATGGAAAATTTCCTGATCTAAACAATCGAGTATTTCTGCAATTTTCTTTTGTTCGTTGATCTCAGGGAGATTTACTTTTATTCTTGAAAACTGTTGAAATTTAAGTGTTAATGTGTCAGAAACTAATCCCTGCGAATAGCGATGAAATGAGTGGATTAAGTTGGAAAACTTAAAAAAATGCTTGATAAAACTAGCATTCAGTGATGAGTTAGGAATAACGACTGTGTAAGCAGGACTAACAATTCCTTCGATATTTACTAATGCAGAAACTCCTTGCCACATTCGCATAGTGTTATAAACAATATCGCCAGAAGCAACTCTTTTGTAATTAGATTTATCACTATTGGAGGTATCTCTCCGTATTAATTCATCTCTGTAAATCAACCCCATTGAGCCAGTTACAGAAAGTAGTGGCAAATCTTCTCTCGCTCTTTCAATACGTTCACTAAAAACTTCACCTAATTTTACTGTTCGCCAAGACTTATCTTTAAAACCTGTAATTCTAAATTTCCCCGTGAGGAGTTTTTGCATTAGTCCTTGTTTGAGGCGGCGTTTGGCTGTGATTAGCTTTTCGGTTATTGCGATCGCGCTATCCCAATAACCAATACAATTCGCTAATGTAATTTGAGATTCTAAAGAGTCAATTATCCTAATCGGAAGATTTAATATTATTTCAGTGTTTAGATTAAGCATTGTTTGCCCAACAGCATTAGATTTTAACCAATGCTGGACTGAGTGAGATTGCAAAATCAGTGAAATAAATTCTGGATAAATATTAGGTTTAAACCTTGCTCTAATACATCCAGTTCCACAAAGCCATCCTGTTTGCTCAGCACTTACAATTACAAATCTCCCAATATCGCCTCGCCGTGCAAATACTAAATCACCTGCTTTTAAACGATGTTTTGATAATCGATTTGCTATTTCTTCCGAGACATAAGCTATTGAATCTGTAGATATTTCAGTATTGATCATGTCTTTGGGCATCACAACAGGAATACCCGACTCTACATAATCACTTGCATGGAGTTGGCTACCGAATGGCCCAATTTGTACGCCATCTACAGAACTACATAAGTCTCCAAATAACTTTAACTTCCATTGATTAGTAGCCACAGTTTACAATCCTTCCTCATCACAATTTTTATAACCATTACAACACAACCGTAGGGGCAAAGCATTCCCCCCACAACCTATAAATTTGCAGACCCATTTAAATTGGGAATGCTTTGCCCAAAACCTTACAACGCAGGGACAACTTATCACCACAAGCAAACAGGGTTCAGCATTTGCATTGCCAAATTGTCGCGAGGAGCATCAAAACATTCGCGCAAATGCTAAACCCCTACAGTTCTGTAAATCTATCGTTTTCATCATTACCTCATCACAATTTTTATAACCATTACAACACAACCGTAGGGGCAAAGCATTCCCACCACAACCTATAAATTTTCAGACCCATATCAATTGGGAATGCTTTGCCCAAAACCTCACAACGCAGGGACAACTTATCACCACAAGCAAACAGGGTTCAGCATTTGCATTGCCAAATTATCGCGAGGAGCATCAAAACATTCACGCAAATGCTAAACCCCTACAGTTCTGTCAATCTATCGTTCTCATCATTACCTCATCACAATTTTTATAACCATTACAACACAACCGTAGGGGCAAAGCATTCCCACCACAACCTATAAATTTTCAGATCCATCTAAATTGGGAATGCTTTGCCCAAAACCTCACAACGCAGGGACAACTTATCACCATCCCCCTTAACATCGCATCACAAGACGATAGAAATCGTTAACAGAAATGATGATAGTGTTTAAGATTTTTTGAGCTTCCGTAAAGTCTTTATCACCTGTAATAAAGAAATTTGCCGATCCAGCGATCGAACAGGCTAAAAACTTTGCATCCTTTTGATCGCGGGGAAAATCGATTTCAATATCTACATCAATACAGGTTGTTAGTAGATCAAATGCCATAAACCATTTCTCAATAATTTCTGGAGGTAATTTAAACTTAGGGCGAACGATCACAGCTTTATATTCTGCCAAAATTTCTGATGAAACCAGCCATTCATATTCATCATGATCGGCAATAAATAAAATAACTTGTTCAGGAGTGCGATCCTTAAGAATGGCAGATATTAAAACATTTGTATCAATAACGATTTTCATATGCCCTGCCGATAATTAGCAATTTCGGCAATGATTTCATTCTCAGATATAGATTGAACTTGAGGAAGAGTCTGAGTATTTTGAAAAAGCTTGCGTAAGTCAAACGGTAAACTCTTTTTCTTATTTGTTTTTAAGACTATTACCCTGACCTCGCAACCTTCAAACTCCGACATTAACAATTCGGGGATTTGAATTTTGCCATTAGCAACAGTGGCTTGAAATTCTTCAGCAAGCATAGGTTACTCCCAAAAATCAACATTTAACATCGCATCAATATCGCGGCTAAACTGCCATGTATTTACACAATTAAGAACCAGCTTGAAACACCTGATTAGCCGTCAAAACTAGCTCTGGAAAGTTAGGCGATACAATTTGCTCATCACCCTTAAACAGCGAAACTTGATATTCTCCATCGACTAACTTATAGACAGAGATTGTTGGTTGCTTAGGACTCCCGATAAACCTACTACCACCCAACCCCAAATAATCGACAATCCAATACTCAAGAATCCCCATCTCCTCATAATCCTTCACCTTAGTCAAATAATCAACACGCCAATTAGTGCTTACCACCTCGATCTCCAAAGGAATAGAAGCACCCTGAGTAACCGTCGATGACTTCTTCCATAGAGGCTCATGCACCAAATTAGGACGATTTAACACTAGTACATCTGGTGAATACCCCGAATCAGCATTAGACGGCTTAATTAACACAGTTTTGTATATCCCGTATGGCAACCCCAAACGCAGAAATTCAAGCATGACCTTCTCAGACAAAAAGCTCGTTATTTCCTCATGGTCTCCCACTGGCTGCGGCATCTCAACAATGACTCCATCATGTAATTCATAAATACTGTGATCAGGCTTCCATGCAACAAACTCCTCAAAAGTCACCAGTTGTGTTTTAGCTGCGGCTTGAACCATTTCTTTCCTACCCTGCTAATCAAGTTAATCAATTCGTCTCACCCATACTCACCGCCTCACTCAGCAAGCCCTGAACGGCGAGCGTCGTCACTAATGGCAAAAAGTTCATTAGATGAATTAACAGAAATTTGCCGTACATCCTGTTCACTAACATGCAAATTTTCAGCAATTTTCTCAACTGTCAGACCAGCTTGCAACAATAAAGGCACAGCAACCTCTAACATCTCACGGCGACCTTCTTCCTTAGCCTCACGTAAAACTCTCACGTCTTCTAACTTGATATCTAACATAGCTTCTACCTCCTTGCGACTTAAATTAACAAACTTATAAACCACAATAGTTGTAATTACCTCTATTATCTCCTCTTTGTTAAAAGCAAATACATCTTGCAATCGAACTTCTTCCAGTAGCCGCTTTGCCTGTATGACCGTTTCTGCCTCTGAAGCGATCGTTAGCATCATCAACTGTATCCCTAAAGACTGATTTTCTAAACCAGTCAACTCATCTAGATATACTCGCGTCACCTGATTACTATTCAATAGCGATCGATGCATATCCCGATCTTGTGGCTCTAAACTACGCGATGCAAACAATACCACTCCATACCAATCATCGTAAGTTAAACGATTGCGGTAAAGATACAACAGAATCTCTGAGAAAAATCGATGATAAATTGTCTCATCTCTTTGAAATTGAACCTCTGCAAAAAAGATAACTTTAGGCGTAGCATCCTCTGGTGGTAAAAACACTCCATCAATACGAAACGATGACTCCTTAACTTCCACTGACTCAAATCGATAGTTAGCAGAGTCAACAGGCAATTGTGGTACAAGATCGAAAAACAGCCGAGGCGATCGCTTGAAAATTTGATAGAAAATGACATCTCGTCTCATGAGGTTAACCCCAATTCCTTGAGATATAACGCCATCCTTTGTCGCACCTCCGCCAGTTCCTTTTCTAATCCATCGATTTCCTGCTGCACTGCCGCAATATCAATCTCCTCCTCTTCCTCAAACGTATCCACATAAAGCGGAATATTCAAATTAAAATCATTTTCCCTAATCTCGTCAACAGATGCTAAATAGGCATACTTAGCCACATTCTGGCGATCCTTCCAAGTCTTGACGATCTTCTCAATATCCTGCGATCGCAAACGGTTCTGATTTTTGCCTTCCTCATAATCACGACTCGCATCAATAAAGAAAACCTTATCGTCATTCTTCACCTGATTAAAGAATAACAAAGCCGCAGGAATGCCAGTACCAAAAAACAAATTAGCAGGTAAACCCACCACACCCTCTAATAGGTTTTCTTCAATTAATTTCTGACGGATCTTACCTTCTGAGCTACCGCGAAATAACACCCCATGCGGCACAACCACACCAGCCCGTCCATCCGTCGCCGCCATCGAAGCGATCATATGCAAAATAAACGCATAGTCACCCCGACTTTTTGGCGGTACTCCGCGATCGAAGCGTTTCCACTGATCATGTTCAGCCTTCTCGGCTCCCCACTTATCTAGCGAAAAAGGTGGATTTGCCACAACCACATTAAATTTTTCGAGAGCATCATCCTTAATCCGCTTAGGATTGCGAATCGTATCCCCACGCTCAGTTTCTGCACTATCAAACCCATGCAAAAACATATTCATCCGACAGAGCGCCCAAGTCCCTGCGTTCATCTCCTGCCCAAATAGCGCCACATTACCATCGCCAATCTCCTTCGCTGCCCTAATTAACAATGAACCAGAGCCACAGCAAGGATCGTAAATGCGATCGCCTGCCTTAGGTGCGACAATTTGCGCTAACAAAGTCGATACTTCTGGCGGTGTATAAAACTCCCCCCCCTTTTTGCCACTATCCGCCGCAAACTTACCTATTAGATACTCATAGGCATCGCCAATCACGTCACGATTGCCTGTTTGTGAAGGACGCAAATCCAATTGACTAAAATCCTCTAGTAAATGTTTGAGGCGATCGTTACGTTCCTTCGTTTCACCAAAATTGGATTCACTATTAAAACTAATATTCCGAAATACCCCTTCCAACTTTTCCTTATTTGCATCTTCAATCGTTGCTAAGGCTTCATCAATTAATTCCCCAATCGATTTTTTCCCTCTCTGACTATCTCGTTGCTCATATAAATAGTCAAAATCAGCCTTTTCGGGAATATGAAAACGTTCTCGGCTCATCGCTCGTTCTACACGAGTTTCATCACCCTTATACTTTTGGCGATATTCTTCACGCTTGTCATTTCGCAGATCCGTCAAATACTTCAGAAATAGCATCACTAGTACATAGTCCTTGTACTGTGCGGGATCGATTGTTCCCCGAAAGGTATCACAAGCCCTCCAAACAATTTTATTAATATCATCAGGTGTCATCTGTGCCATCGAATCTACTATCTCCTTAGTTATTACTAGTCTATTACCGAGTAATACTAATTCCCGAAAGTGTACCAACACTTTTGTGAGTTAGTATTACTCCACAATCATCCAAATTTTTCTATACTTAGGACTTACGCATCGGGTAGATGTGACGCAGGCTTCGCCCACGCCACATCTACCCGAAAACCAATAAATTCGTTAGCATTGTGTAAGTCCTATATACTTTAAGCCTTGGGTATAAGGGCAATGGATAATTCATGAATTGCCCCTACTAGCATTTGCTATATAATTCAGCATGATTACGCGAAATTTAGACGGAGTAGATCGAGATGCCGAGAGAACCCAGAAAGCCGAATGAATATATCGTGCATTTAAAGCTAGAAGGTGGGCAAGAAGTCACGACCAGATTTACCACAATCGAAGAAGTAAAAACTTGGTATGCATCGCAATTTAAGGCAAAGGCAAATGAGGATGATCTGATGCCCATTCCTGTAAAGGCAGAGCTAAATGAAATTTTGTTAGTGCGACCTAAGCGAGTTATCGCCATCCATGTCGAGCCAATTTACTCCTCTAGCGTTGAAATGTTTTCGTAAAATCAAAGGTGAGTGTTTTGCACTCACCTTTGATTTTATGAATACTAAATTTAATGCCTCTACATCAAGTTTCTGGTCGATCGCGTTTAGGTCTAGCGCTATCACTGCTGACGGTTTTGCTCTGGGGATTGCTAGCGATCGCTCTCAAGATTGTGCTACAGGAGCTAGATCCATTTACAGTTACTTGGTTTCGCTTTACTGTCTCAGGACTTTTACTAGGCTGTTACCTTGCCCTACGGCAGAAATTACCAACATGGCAGCAATTACGCAAAGTTTCCCTACCGATTTTTTTGGTTGCCGTTGGGGGGCTAACGATGAACTATGTTTTGTTCTTAATTGGTGTAGGCAAGACCTCGGCAAATAATGCTCAGGTAATTACACAAATCGCGCCTGTAATCATGGGTATGGCTTCCTTAGTCATTTTTAAGGAGAAATATAACTATAAGCAATGGGGTGGGGTCGCGATTCTCGTTTGTGGACTGTTGCTTTTTTCCCATGACCAAGTGCGATCGCTAATTACCAGTTTTGATACCTATGTGTGGGGTAATGCTCTGCTCATATTAGGTGCGATCGTTTGGGCATTTTATGGACTAGCCCAAAAACAACTCTTACTGAATCTCCCCTCAGCATCAGTGTTGTTGTGCCTATATCTGAGCGCCTCCACCTTATTAGCACCTATGGCACATCCGCAAAGAGTTCTCACCCTATCCGCATTACCTCTGGCAGCCCTGATTTTTTGTGCATTGAATACTTTGATTGCCTATGGTGCATTTGCTGCGGCTCTCGAACATTGGGAAGCCTCACGGGTGAGTGCAGTGATTACCCTTGCGCCCCTTGTGACTTTAATCGCTTCGGCAATCTTGACAAATTTTGTACCGCAGTTCTTGCCACCTTCGCCTTTAACTTGGTTGGGTTATCTTGGTGCGATCGCTGTAGTATTTGGTTCCATGGTAATTTCTCTATGTGCTACCCGTAATCATTAAGTAAAGTCTAAAGCCTATAACGATCTAAAATTATTTTGAGGATGACACAGAAAACATCTACTTAATCCCATCTTGAATTGCAAAAGAGTTGCAAAACTTATGCCAGAATATAATCTTTTCAAAATAGGGATAATTACAATTGGAGCATTATTAATAATAGTTTATATAGCTATTTGTCTATTTCTACTAATTCGTCAAAGACGAATGATCTTTACTCCAAGCTATAGCGAATCTGAAGAAAATCCTTCAAGCTTAAATCTTGACTATGAAGAAGTTTGGATTGCCGTAGAAAGTAATTCTAGCTCTCAAGATAAATTGCATGGTTGGTTTATTCCTTCAGGAAAAGATATTGTAGAGATAGGAACGGTTTTATATCTACATGGAGCTGGGGGGAATATTAGCGATCGTATTTATCTGCGTGATGTTGCCCAACTTCAGAAATTAGGATTTTCCGTCTTTTTGTTTGACTATAGAGGATATGGAAAAAGTATAGGAGATTTTCCTTCAGAAACGAGTATATATGCAGATGCTCAGTCTGCTCTAAAATACCTAACCGAACAAAAAACAATTCCACTCAAAAACATTTACTTGTTTGGGGTATCTTTAGGTGGTGCAGTTGCTATTGATTTGGCAATGAAGGAACCAAATGTAGCAGGATTGATTGTGGTTAGTACTTTTACATCCATGCAAGAAGAGATATATCATTTAGGTTATAGGATGTTCCCGATTCACCTAATACTAAATCAAAGATTTGAATCAATTAGTAAAGTTCCTTATTTAAAGACACCATTAATGTTTATTCATGGCACTTCCGATACATTTAATCCATCTGTTATGAGTCAAGCACTATACAATGTTTCACCTGATCCAAAGCAATTACTTCTAGTAGATAATTTTGGTCATAATAATATTTCAGAGATGCTTGAAACTAACCAGTTTAAGACTGATATTCAGAAGTTCGTTACCTCTCTTGCTTGAAAAGCATTATAAATTTAACTCTTTAATGATTAGAAGTAATGGGTTTTACGCCAAAACTCAGTGATTTTTATGGCTTTAGGAATACCAGTATTGCAAACATGGCTAAATCCCAAACGTTTAGCCATTATCGAAGCTTGTCTAATTGGTTTAGTGGCTGGCTTAGCGGCAGTAGTACTCAAACTCGGCATTGGTTGGCTAGGAGGGTGGCGCGTTCATATTGCCCAAGAAATACCCGCATGGATTGCATTACCCTTAATTGGACTAACTGGGGGATTTCTATCAGGATTCTTAATTGAGAAGTTTGCTACGGAGGCTTCAGGTAGTGGCATTCCCCAAGTGAAGGCGGCTCTCGGTTATATTCCTGTGGCGCTGAATTTTCGTGTAGCCCTTGTCAAGCTTGCTAGCACGGTTTTATCGCTAGGTTCAGGATTAGCACTCGGTCGGCAGGGGCCAACGGTGCAAATTGGAGCAGCGATCGCAGGGCAGGTGAGCCAATGGATTCCCAATTCACCTGAATATCAACGCCAACTGATCGCCGCAGGAGCCGCCGCAGGACTCGCCGCAGGGTTTAATGCTCCGATTGCAGGGGTACTATTTGTGATCGAAGAACTGCTGCATGATGTTTCTAGCTTGACTTTGGGGACAGCGATTCTCGCCTCGTTTATTGGTGGTGTAGTTTCACGAATCTTGACAGGACAGGGATTAAGTCAAAGCATTCCGCAGGTGCAATTCTCGGCTCAAGAGATTCCCTTTTTATTGTTGCTGGGCATATTGGTTGGCTGGTTTGCGGCGCTATTTAACAACAGCGTTATTAATGTGACGAAATGGAATCGCCAAACCTTTCGGATGGGATTGTCGTGGCGGATTGCGATCGCAGGTTGTTTGTCGGGAATAGCGATCGCCATGTTACCAATGGACTTTCGCGATAGTTCTGGCTTACAGCTATTTTTAGCGATGGGGCAATCGGACTGGCAGATTACAGCAGGAGCATTTGTGGTGCGCTTTATCTTGACGCTGATTGCCTGTAGCGCGGAGACTCCAGGGGGATTATTTGTACCGAGTTTGATTTTAGGGGCGGCGTTAGGTTCATTGGTGGGAAATTTAGAGCATTCATTCTTAGGCATGGGAACCCTCGCGACCTATTCGCTTTCGGGGATGGGCGCATTTTTTGGCGCTGTGGCAAAGGTTCCCATCACAGCCTTTGTGATCGTGTTCGAGATCACGATGGATTTTAATATCATCTTGCCATTGATGATTACCAGCGTCGTTGCCTACCTATGTGCGGAGAAATATGCACCGAACTCCTTGTACACACGCTTATTAGAACTCAAGGGGATTTACTTACAAACGGAAATTGTCACTGAGGGGCTATGGGATGGGATGAGAGCGCTAGATGTGATGCAGCGTCAGGTGGAAGCCTTGCCTGAACAGATGAGTATCGATGAGGCGATCCAGTTTTTCGGGCGATCGCGCCATCGTGGTTTTCCTGTGGTTGCCGATGATGAATTAGTGGGGATTATCACCCAAATGGATTTGGGCAAAGTGCGAGAGAGAAAGCTGTCGGGAGATATGGAGATTTCTCAAATCATGACTACCAAGCCGATTACCGTTAGCCCTGAGGAAAGCCTATCTCAAGTTCTCTATTTGCTTTCCTATTACAAGCTGTCCCGTTTACCAGTCATCGATCGCCATAAACTTGTGGGGATTATTACCCGCAGTGATATTCTCCGCGCCCAAGCTAAACGCCTACGGGGAGTCAGTTCTAAAACTACAAAACCTTCCTATCTGGTTTATCAGAGACGGGGTACTGCCACAGGTAAAGGCAGACTGTTATTACCCTTGGCTAATCCCCAGACAGCACCCTATTTAATTGAAATTGGTTTAGCGATCGCGGGCGCTCGTAACTACGAATTAGAATGCCTACATATTATTACCCTCGCACCGCATCTGTCTCTATCGGAAACTCCTGTCGATTTAAATCCTAGTTTGGAACTCTTTCAAACGGCAACGGTGGCGGCGGAATTGAAACAGGTTTCTCTACATACACAGGTGCGAGTCGCCCATGATATCAGTCAAGCAATTTTAGAAATAGCAGGCGATCGCGATAATGATTTGCTCTTAATTGGTTGGCATGGTAAGTCGGTATCAACAGAAAGAATCCTCGGCGATATCGTGGATACGGTGGTACAGCAGGCAAGTTGTGATGTGATGCTGGTAAAATTTAGCGATCGCCTCCAAAAATTTAATCCCTTTAAACAGGAATTTAAGAAGCCGAATATTTCCTTTAATCGCTGGCTAATTCCTATTGCTTCCAATACCGAAAACGCATTATTACTACTTCCTGAATTAATCAATCTTGCACCCTATCCCGAAATTTATCTCTGTCAAGTCTTTTCTCCTAATGACAAAGATTATGAATCTAGCCAAATGGAAAAATATGCAGAATCCTTATATAAATCTCTGCGTTTCTCCGTAGGACAAATTGCCGTTTGTGCCAAATCAACCGCCGATGCGATCGTCGATCTCGCCAATCAGCAACGCAGCGATGTGATTATGCTTGGTGCAAGCCATGAAAACTTTTTCCAACAAATGCTTCATGGCAATATTCCTGAAGCGATCGCTCGCAATAGTGACAGGACGATTATTATTTTTCGGAAAAAGCTTTAACTAGTTCTACAATTTGGGCGATCGCATTAGCATCCTCGCTCTGGTTCATATTCTGAATATACTCATCACGACGATCATCTAAATCTGCGATCGCTGTTAATAAACTCTCACTGGTTAAATCTTCTTCAAAGAGAACGGCACTATAGCCCCGCGCTTGAAAAGACTTCGCATTCAGAATCTGATCACCACGACTCGATAATTTAGACAGGGGAATTAACAGATTCGGCTTGCGTAAAGTTAAGAACTCAAATACAGCATTCGCTCCCGATCTAGATACCACTAAATCCGCCAGTGCTAACACATCCGCCAGTTCCGTTCCTAAATATTCAAATTGACAATAGCGAGGATGATCCTTGAGATTGGGATCAAGATTGCCCTTCCCGCAGGCATGAATCACTTGATACTTTTGGGTGAGGGTATCTAAAACCGATCGCACCGCTTGATTGATTTTTGCGGAACCCGTACTCCCCCCCACGACAAATAGAACTGGCAAGTCTCCATAAATACCACAAAAAGCTCTCCCTCTATCGGCATTACCATTGCGAATATCAGGACGAATGGGCAAGCCTGTATGCTTCACTTTAGAGCCATATTTCGCTAAGTTCTTAGCGGTTTCAGGGAAAGTAACACAGACTTTAGTGGCAAAGGGAAGGGAGAGGCGATTGGCTAAACCTGATGAGAAGTCTGACTCATGGATAACTACAGGAATCCGTTGCAACCAACTCGCAAAGATTACAGGAACTGTCACAAAGCCGCCTTTAGAAAAGACAACTTGGGGCTTAATTTTGGCGATCGCCCAAAAAGCATCAAATATGCCCTTAATCACTTTGAAAGGATCGATGAAGTTCTGCCAAGAAAAATAACGGCGCAATTTTCCTGAAGAGATGCCGTAATAGGGCAGCCCCACTTCCGCCACAAGTTGCTTCTCAATGCCATTGCTAGAGCCGATATAAAAAACTTCCCAACCATCAGCTTCGAGGGCAGGAACTAGAGCAAGATTGGGGCTAACGTGACCACCAGTACCACCACCTGTTAATACAATTTTAGGTTTCTTTAATGATTGTAAATTTGGCTGGTTGTCGGTGTGATTAGTTGCGCCCACAGTTATTACAAGTCTCTAGATGTTGCAAATATTTGAATATGACGAATACTTGATTCTTCACTGCGAGTATTGTAACGATTTGATCGCACTTTTCCAAATATAAAACGCAAAAGATAGTTGCGGTGCTTTGCACCGCAACTATCTTTTGCGTTTTGATTCTGACTGGCAGCTATAAGTAGCTGATTGCCATTAAATATAAAACCCCAAAACCTGTGGCGCACGCGCAGCGTGCGCCACAGGTTTTGGTTCCCTTTTTTAATTACGCCTAGCTACTTAAATGTCAAACCTATGCTAGATCAAACACTAAAATTTCAGCATTACCTTGACTAGTGATTTTCACATCGCCAGCTTGATCGCTAGAAATTGCATCACCAGCATTGAGCAGGCGATCGCCAACTAACACACTGCCTCTAGCAACCTGTATCCACGCATAACGGTTAGGATTAACTGTATGTGTCACCTCTGCGCCATCTTCAAGGATCGAGGCATATACATTTGCATCTTGATGAATCGTCACGGAGCGATCGCGTCCATCGGGCGAAGCAATCAGCCTTAACTGATTTAACTTCTCTTCCCGCGAGAAGGAAATTTGCTCATAGCTGGGGGTGACATTCTGTTGATTCGGCAAAATCCAGATTTGCAATAGATGAGCAGTTTCAGTCGCTGAGTGATTAAACTCACTATGGGTAATCCCTGTGCCTGCACTCATTCTCTGCACATCACCAACGTGAATAATTGAGCCATTGCCCATGCTGTCCTTATGCTCTAAGGAGCCATCAAGCATATAGGTAATGATTTCCATGTCACGGTGGGGATGTGTGCCAAATCCCTTACCACCAGCAATCTGATCTTGGTTAATTACACGCAGTGCGCGAAACGCCATATGCTGCGGATCGTAGTAGTTCGCAAAGGAGAAGGTGTGATAACTATCCAGCCAACCATGATTGGCATGACCTCTTTCTTCTGATTTCCGAATAGTGAGCATAGATTCTCTCCTAGTTGATATGTCGGTATAGAATACCGACAATCGACAATAAAGTTAAAAGTTACAGTTTAGTATGTGCGCCATCACAGAAAGGAGCATTGCCCGTATGCTTGCATAAACAAAGTGCCACCTTCTTCGTTTCGGTGACTTCAAAGGCAAGGGGAGTAAACTCAGTGCCCTTATGAGCGCCATTACAATAGGGCTGATTGGTGGATTCTCCACAGGTACACCAGTAATAGGTTTTAGGTTCTAGTTCCAATACAACAGGCTTCTTATCAACAATTTTAGGCTCGCTCATTTTCCCTTGTTCCTTGAGGTAATTGGTTCAACTTTTAACTATTCCAATATAATTGACATACACTCTTAGCGTAAAGTATGCACTTTTTTGTAAGGTACATACCAAAAAGATACTATGAACCAAATCACTAATACCTTTATTGATGCCGATCCAGAAATTATTTGCAGTGGCTCATATCAAGGCGATCGCCCTAGCTGTCCTGTCGAGGCTACCCTCGAAGCGATCGGTGGTCGCTGGAAAGTTTTGATCTTGCATGAATTATTTAATGGCACAAGACGCTTTGGAGAGTTGCATCGCAGCTTACATAGCATCACTCAAAAGATGTTGACACAACAATTACGAGAAATGGAACGTGACGGCTTAATTCATCGTGAAATTTATATGCAGGTTCCTCCCAAGGTGGAATATTCGCTCACTCCCTTAGGACGCACCCTGCAACCTGTATTAGATGCCATGCACCTTTGGGGTAAAAAATATTTAGAGCAAAAATAAAGTGCCACGCGGAGCGTGGCACTTTATAAATTAAGTCTCGTTTTGCGAGCTTTTTTAATTTATTTACCGCCCTTCTTAAGCGCGAGAATAGCCTCAAATTCAGCAGTATCTTGATTAGGATAAGCGGCTGTTGCGGCTAAACCACGTATAGAGGTAATCAAAGCCTTCACTTCAGGAGGAGTTTTTTCCTTCTCCGCAGGAGGCAAGAAGCTTTGGATAATGCCCCATGTTCTATCAGCATCAATATAGAAATAGCCAACATTATTAGAAGGTAGAGTACTAACTACAGATTTGTAGGTAGCATCAGCATCTAGAGCGCTTTCAGGCTTAGGTACAAAGAGAGACACAATTGGGGAAGCTGTGATAAAGACTGTATCTTTTTGGCTCCAACCATGGGAGACGATCGCCCCCGGTGCACCCGGAACTGACCATTCAGTCACAGAAACACCACCAACATCTTTCTTACTGACCTTACCGCCATTCTTGGAAATAAAATCATCCAATTTAGTGAGCAATGATTCACCCGCCGAACGATTACTGGTTTGGAGCATCAGGACAGGTGCTAATCCTTGGGTTTGAGCAAGGATGCCCTCTGGCTTACCAGATACCGAGGCAAGAGCATATTCACCATCCATCCATCCAAAGATATCTTTGTCTAGATCGAGAGCCAAGGGAGAAGACTTCAGTTGAGTTCTGGCTTCATCAATGCTTTTCTTGATTTCAGGATTCTTCTCGGCTGACTTGGTAAACTCTTCCCATGAATTCTTGATATTAAATCCAGAAATTACTGCAAATGCTTGGGAAGGAATTTGACCAATAATCTTGTTAGGAGAATTCTTGAGTGCGGCAATTGCGGATGCGTCAAATTTGCCTAGTGCTTTAAAGCGAATACCTGCGTCATCAATACCAAAGCCCAAATTGACGGATTTAATCTTCTTCAACTGTTCCAAGGATTCGGGAGGAATGGTTTCAGCTTTGGGGTTTAATGCTGCTAGCTCAACGATTGATTCGCCAAAGTTGGGAATATAAATTTGAGCAACGGTATTTTTGAGCTTGAGATCATCGGCACTCGCAGCACTAGCGATGGAAGCTTCACCTTTAAAGGTATCGATCGCCTTTTTAGTGTTTTGTTCACGGGGCGCAACGATCAAATAATCGCCTACTGTCGCAGTAGCACTAGCATTTGAGCCTTCGCCATATTGCGTAATTTTTACACCCTTATAGTCAGATTGCTTCTCTTTTCCACCCGCTTTGGTTTTGACTTTCTCTGCCAAGAATTTCTCAGCACCAGCTTTGTCCTTTACCTCAATTACTAAGAGCACATTAGGAGTATCCGATGCAGGCTCAGCTTGATCTTTAACCTTATCTTGCACAAACTGAATTGACCCTGTATCACTCATGGGTACATATCGAGGTTGGATTGCAGATTGAGATTTGCTAGGTAAGAGACTTGCTTTCTTGCCCGATGGTAAAAAAGCGATCGTTACACTCTTGCCAATCCAAGGCTTTACGTCTTTGTCATAGTCAAAATCGCTTGAGGAAAGATTCTTTCTAAATTTTTCCAGTTCTGTATCGTAAAGCTTTTTGGTTTCTGGAGACAGAAATTGCTCTATTTGAGAAAGTGCTGCACCATCAGTAGAGATAGACATTGCCATCAGAGAATGTTTAGGAACAACACTGAGAGTTCCCGCAGCAGTATTGCTAGTAGGCAAAATGGCTGGTTTATTGAAGAAAAAATAAGCTCCTACACCACCAGCAACTACTACAGCAGCACCACCAATAATTGGTAGCAAATTCGGTTTTCTTTCAGTCATAAATGAGACCTCCAATTTGTTAGTTGCAAGATGTCAGTATAGTGCTTAACCCCAAAATCACCACAGATCCGATGCACAGGTCTATTGTGAGATCGCTCACATCTCGATGGAGATCAAGTTCTGACTTGCTCATGGGGTAATCATTCCAAGCTATTTGGGGTTGCGGCAAAATATCGCGGATGGATGGAAAATCTCCCTAAAGGATGATGAGAATGTCCAATTCCGTAAGAGTTAGGTAAAAAAACGTAACTCATGCACAGCGTGAGCTACAGTTTTTTGCCTAGCTGCTTAGCAAATATTTTTTCAAAGATTTGTTACAAGTTGAGCCATGCAGGGACAATTTGCCATGCTTGCTTGAGGGATGCATCTAAGGTTTTATAATTTGGCTCCAACTTACTCACCAAATTCCAAAATTTGACGGAGTGGTTCATATGGATGGTATGGCATAGCTCATGGATGAGGACATATTCCACCACCTGTGTTTCGAGAAATAGAAGCTTGTAGTTGAGGCTAATATTACGATCGCTAGAGCAGCTACCCCACAAAGTTTTTTGTCCCCGAATTGTGGTGGTGCGATAGGGCAAATTGGTTTGAATGCTAACTCGGCGCAACCAACTAAATAGATGCTTTTCTGCTTTTCGCATCAGCCATTGTTTCAATAAGGTTTTACAGGCTTCGGTGTCGGTGATATTGCCACTGATAGTCAGCCGAAACAGGTCTTTTTGTTCGCTAATGGTGATCGATCCGAATTTTGTAACTGTTTGGTTATAGGTGATGTGCCATTCCTCACCTAGCGATCGCAAATTAATCACATTAGGCAATTCATGGGGTGCTTGGGACTGCAAAAATGCTTCACGTTCATCGAGTTTGCGTTGATTGCGAATAATCCAATCGCGCTTTTGGTGGATGATATCAGGAATTTTTAGGTGATCGTAGTTTTGGGGGATTACCACCTCTAGTCCCTTGTTCACCGACAGAGAAAGTCGCACACATTTAGCGCGATCGCTGATCCGTACTGTGTAGGCTGGCAAATCTGGGCTGATTGGATTGACCAAGGATGGAGAACGAGATCCCATAGATTTAATTTTATAACCTGTTTATAGAGTCTCAAAAACTAAGGGACATATGCGGTGTGGCTCAGCCACACCACAAAAATTAGTTCTTTAATCTCGTAGCAAAATCGTACCGGGGTAAATAGCATTTAGGCGATCGCGCTCACGATGGGCATTGTCACGATTGGTATAGGTGCGTACCTGAATATAGGATTGACCACGAAAAATCGTTACAAAGGCATCGGGAGCAGAGGCGCGAATTTGTTGCAAGGTATTGTTATTGGCATCAGGAACTAGGACACGGTAAATGGTGCGTGTAGAAGTTGAGTTGTTATTAGGGGTTGTGGGATTGCTAATTGGCACTGAAGGTGTGGAAATATCATTGACAGGAGCCGCAGTCGGTGGGGCGATGATATCCGCACTAATGACCTGTGCGGCAAACCCTCGATTGCGAAGTAATGAGGCGATCGCATTGGCAGTTGGGATACTCGATAGCGGTGCATTGACAATCACCGAGCGATTGTTGAAGGTTGCTAAGACCGCAGTCTTGCCAGTAAGAGATCGCACCTGTTGGATGACTACATTGGGATCATTATTCAGTTCTACTAAAACTGCGGCGGCCTGTAGGTTGCTCGGAACATCACTGACTCTGGTGTTAAAAGAATAAACGACCGCATCTAGTCCCATTTCGCGAAGTTGATTGGCGCGAAATGCTGAAGTCTTGACATTATCGAACCCCCCAAAAAAGGTCATCGAACCATTGAGATAGTTGCAGGGAATGGCAGCTAGCACTAGATATCTGGGTAGCTGCGGTAGCGCATTAGCAGGACGATCAATGATGGTCACATAGCGCCGATTGGTCAGTTGTGAGCAGTTGTTGGTCGGTATATTGGCTTGAGCAATTGTCTCTGCGATCGCCCTTGAGCCTGTTAAGGCTAGATCACCGAGGACATATCCAGCCATCAGTAAACAATTGGCAGCGATCGCCCTTGATGAACTGCTATTGAAAATTAACGATCTGATCATCCTAAACCTGTTCCCTCTGGAGCCTCTATGTTAACCACCATATTGATTGAGATATACCACTTTATATTGCGAATTGTCATGACTAAAACAAACTTTTTCAGTCTTGACTTATCCTTAAAGAGAGAAATAGTGGCTCTAGACCGCAGCTACTCTCTAAATCTTTTTCTGTAAATTTTTACTAATCGCTACACGCTGAGCGAAGTTAAGATCGTGGCAAATAATGAACATTTGATTCAACTACAAAAAGGGGTAGGTAGTTGGAACTTCTGGCGATCGCAAAAGCATCGTGCTCAAATCGATCTCAGTGAAGCGGAGCTTGCCTATGCCGAAGTGAGCAAAGCTGACTTTAGTGGCGCAGATCTGAGCTTAGCCAATCTGGGTGGAGCCAACTTGGTTGGGGCAAATCTCCGAGAAGCCAACCTCACCCTCGCCAATCTCAGTGGCGCAAATCTGAGTCTAGCGTCATTTCAGGATGTCACCCTCTGCATGACTAATCTCAGTGGCACAAATCTCAGCTTGGCAAATCTGAGCGCTGTTAATCTGAGTCTGGCAAATCTCAGTGGTGCAAACCTAGTTGGAGCCGTGTTACGAAATGCCAACTTAATGGGAGTGAATTTGAGTGGCGCAGATTTAACTAATGCGGATCTGAGCGATGCTAATCTCTGTGGGGCAAATCTGAATGGGGCAAATTTGAGTAATGCCACGCTTTGTGAAACGGAGCTAAGTGGAGCGATCCTCAGTGGGGCAAATTTAACTAGAGTCAATCTGAGTGGGGCAGTCCTGCGAAAAACGGATTTTAACGGAGCAAAACTCAAAGAGGCAGATTTACGTAATACCGATTTCCATGCTGCGAAACTAGATGGTGCTTTTCTAGAAAATATCAAGCATTAAATCTTTCCTAAAAACATTAAAGGCTCGCATAGCGAGCCTTTAATGTTTTTAGCCTTCCCAAATCTTGGCAAGAACCGTTTTGGCTGGAATATCTTTGAGGGATTGTCCCTTCACAGCCTGTACATATTTCACCCGTTTTTCTTGAATCGGCAAGAAGGCAGATGCGGATATCGTCGAACTTAAAATTGCGACTAAAGCAGTACCAACGGCAACGCCTAACTGCATCGCATCACCTTCCGCACAGATAAACAGATTTGCTGCTGCGATCATGGCAGTCAGTTTGCCAATATCCGTGGGGCTGGTAATCAGGAGGCTAGGAAATTTCGTTGTGAGTTGCTTGAGTAAATCAGCATTGTTGACACTATCGATCGCCACAATTGGCAAATCTGGTAGCTTGGTTTTAATATTGCGGGCGATCTCTGCCCAGCTTTCCGCAGGATAGTTGGCATATGCGCCACAATTTAGCAAGATAAAGCCACTTTTTTGGATGTCAAGGCGTTTTTGTTCACCAGATGCCCAATCCAAGTCATTTTTAGGAAGATTAACCTTGATGGATGGGGATGACTGCTGAATACCAAGACCGATTAGCAAGTTATGGTTCTGTACCGCAATATATTCTTCAGGATCTACGGGAATCACATCCGTCAGCAAGAATTCACCTGCCCCTGCAAAGGAGATGCGCTTGGGAATACCGCTTAGCCATAACAAGGTGTTAATCGAGAAGCTGGGCTTGCTAAGAATTGCCGCGTCATATTCGCGATCGCGGATTGTCCCAAGTAAATTGCCAAAATCTGCCAAAGAGTTGCGATCGCTAAAATCAAATTTAAGTACGCGATTGACAGATTGGCTAATTCGATAGGTTGCGATCGACCGTGGCTCGACCACCACATCAATTTCGGCATTGGGATACTGTTGTTTGAGGGTATCCAGTGTCGGGAAAAACAGTAACTGATCGCCAGTCCCACCTGGAACCAATGCCAGTATTCGCATCATATTTTATACATCTCTAGACGAAGACCGTAAGTAATATTACTTTGTTTTTGGGAGTTGATACAGATAGCATTAATACAAGAATTAAATTAGGGTTCTGCGATTTAATAAAGAACCAAATTTTTTGTGGCGTGGCTTCGCCACAAAAAATCGGTTCCTTATTTTCCTGCATGTCCCTAGCACCCGCGAACGATGTGAATTGTGGAATCGATTTCTAGAAATATTTGGCAGTCGCAAAATCGCCTTTTTGACCGCAGACCGAGAGTTTGTGGGGGAAGAGTGGTTTGACTATTTGCTGTGTGAACCACGCACCCCATTTAGGATCCGCATTCGTAAAAACACCTTGCTTGACGATGGGCAAAAACAACTACGGGCTGAAGTTTGTTTTCAAGACCTCCAGATTGGTCAATTTAAAGTATTGTCCAAACCTAGACAAGTTTGGGGACATTGGCTTTATATTGCGGCTATGTGTCTAGAGGATGGCGATTTGTTGCTCTTGGCTACTGATCATGCTCCTTATACTGCTATTGCTGACTATGCTAAGCGTTGGGCTATTGAGACTTTGTTTGGTTGTTTTAAATCCCGTGGCTTTTGTTTTGTTTAGAATCCACTCATCTTCAGGACTCAGAACGACTTTCTAAGCTCATTGCTTTGCTTACTCTGGATTTGTGTTGGTGTTTTTCTTCGGGGTTATGGCTATCTTCCTGTAATCATCTTAAACCTAAAAAGCATGGTCACTTTCCTAAGAGTATCTTTCGGCTTGGCTTTGATTTCTTTCGACATATCATCTTTGACCTTCATCTCAATTCTCAAGCTTTCTTTAACTCTATTAAATTTTTGTCCTGTACTACCGATCCAAATAGACAGTTAGTAACGGGGTTTTATAGGCTTTGACGATAATGTAAACTTATTTTAACTAACATTAGTAATCACCACCGATCCTGCTGTAACCAAAGCCAATGCAACCAACCGATCCGAAAAAATTTACCGAAAAAGCATGGGAAGCGATCGTCAAATCGCAAGAGGTCGCAAGGCGATCGCAACATCAGCAACTCGAAGTCGAGCATTTAGTAATGGCACTACTAGAGCAGGAAGAGGGCTTGACGACAACCATCTTTACTGTGATGTCAGTACCAATGGCACGGGCAAGGCGACAGGTGGAAGAGTTTTTGCGGCGACAGCCCCGTGTGGCAAGTCCAGAGCAGTTGTACTTGGGACGTAACCTAGAGATATGGCTCGATCGCGCTGAAGAGAGTCGCAAGAGCTTTGGTGATGACTTTATGGCGATCGAGCATATGCTGATCGGCTTAGCTGATGACGATCGCCTCGGCAAAAGACTCTACCGTGATCTAAGTATCGATCGCAAAAAGCTAGAGGATGCAATTAAATCAGTTCGCGGTAGTCAGACCATCACCGATCAGAACCCTGAAGCGAAGTATGCCGCTTTAGAGAAATATGGGCGCGATCTGACGGAACAGGCAAAGGAAGGTAAGCTCGATCCTGTAATTGGACGTGATGATGAAATTAGGCGCGTCGTTCAGGTCTTGTCTCGGCGCACTAAAAATAATCCTGTATTGATTGGAGAACCGGGGGTCGGTAAAACTGCGATCGCAGAAGGGCTAGCTCAGCGTATTATTCGGGGTGATGTTCCTGAATCCCTCAAAGACCGCACAATTATTAGCCTTGATATGGGTTCGTTGATTGCAGGCGCAAAATATCGTGGTGAATTTGAAGATCGCTTAAAGGCAGTTCTTAAGGAAGTTCTCAACTCCGATGGTCAGATCGTGCTATTTATTGATGAATTGCATACGGTCGTTGGCGCAGGTGCGACACAGCAGGGAGCAATGGATGCAGGGAACTTACTCAAACCGATGTTAGCACGGGGAGAACTGCGTTGTATTGGTGCAACTACTCTTGATGAATATCGCCAATATATTGAAAAGGATGCCGCATTAGAAAGACGATTCCAGCAAGTTCTCGTCGATCAGCCCACAGTGGAAGATACGATTTCCATTTTGCGTGGCTTGAAAGAGCGTTATGAAGTGCATCATGGCGTAGATATCTCCGACTCGGCATTGGTGGCAGCAGCAACTTTATCGAATCGCTACATTACTGATCGCTTTTTGCCAGACAAGGCGATCGATCTGGTTGATGAAGCAGCAGCAAAGTTGAAGATGGAAATGGATTCGAGACCATTGGAACTTGACGAAATTGATCGCCGTTTACGCCAATTGGAAATGGAAAGATTTTCTTTGCAGAAAGAAAAAGATGCTGCTCAAGTAGAACGAGTAGAAGCAGATGGCAAAATTATTTACAAAACAAAGAGTATCAACGCAGTTCAGGATCGTCTCCAACGCCTTGACACAGAAATGAATGAATTGAGTGATCGTTTCACTAGTTTAAATGAGCGGTGGCAGCAAGAAAAAGAAACCATTGCTAATTGGCGATCACTAAAAGAACAAATTGACCAAACTAAACTACAGATTGAACAAGCTGAACGTGAGTATTTTATCGATCAGGCTGCAAAACTAAAATATGGCAAACTAACAGAGTTAGAAAAAAATCTTGATGCAGTTGAATTAGAGCTTAGTCGTTCTAGATCTGATGGGTCACTATTCCGTGAGCAAGTTACCGAAGATGACATCGCCGAAATCGTGGCGCGTTGGACAGGCATTCCACTTAAGAAGTTATTGCTATCCGAACGCCAGAAATTGCTCACCCTCGAAACCCATCTCCACGATCGCGTGATTGGACAGGAAGAAGCTGTAAGCTCGGTAGCATCGGCAATCCGTCGCGCCCGTGCAGGCATGAATGACCCCAATCGTCCGCTTGGATCATTCCTGTTTTTAGGCCCCACGGGAGTTGGTAAAACTGAACTTGCTCGCGCCCTTGCCGAATTCCTATTTGATGCCGATAGCTCGATGATTCGCATTGATATGTCGGAATATATGGAAAAACATTCCGTATCGCGACTAATCGGTGCACCTCCAGGCTATGTGGGCTACGAGGAAGGCGGACAATTCTCAGAAGCGGTGCGTCGTCATCCCTATTCAGTAGTCCTTTTTGATGAAGTCGAGAAAGCTCACCCTGATGTATTTAATATTCTCTTGCAAGTTCTCGATGATGGGCGTATTACCGATAGTCAAGGTCGCCTAGTTGATTGCAAAAATACAGTAATCATTATGACTAGTAATATTGGTAGCGATCGCATCCTTGAAGTATCTAAAGATTTACCTACTGAACTTGATGGTGACTCACGCTATGATGAAATGCGCGATAAAGTCCTAGATGTGCTTCGCAATCACTTCCGTCCAGAGTTTCTCAACCGCATTGATGAGACGGTAATTTTCCATGCGCTGCGTCGTAATGAGATCCGCTCAATTGCGGCGTTACAAATTAAGCGTATCGAAAATCGACTTAGCGATCGCAAGATTTCTCTAAATCTCAGCGAAGAGGCGAAAGATTACATCGCGGCTGTTGGTTACGATCCGTCCTATGGTGCGCGTCCTCTGAAGCGAGCTATTCAGCGAGAAATTGAGAACCCCATCGCCACCAAAATCCTTGAAGGAGTTTTCACTGAAGGTTATAGCATCTATATCACTGTCGAGAATGACAAATTAGTTTTTAGTTAAACAGAACTTTCAAGAGAGAGAGCGAAGCGCCGCCTCTCTCTTCTTGATTAACGTGAGTTCGGGATAATTTAAAACGGGCTTTGAGAGAGGGTTTGCGTAGCAAACCCTCTCTCAAAGCCCAAAAGTAAAAGTCTTGCGTAGCAAGGCTTTTACTTTTGGGCTTTTAAAATTTGCCAGCTTAACTCGAACTGACGTTGATTAGGATGAACATCGATAGAGAACTGCTATGATTTTCTCTAAATTTTTGTTTGCAGGATCGCGCAACAAAAATGGTAAATGCCCAGTGGGCGGAGACTTGAAATTAGGTTGGCGACCTTCCAAATAGTCCCATCGTGAAGTTTGCCGATTGTAGGCAGTTTCGATCGCTAATTCTCCAGAGCTACTAATCCAGCCCATACTTTCGTAAGTTTTGCGAATATCTCGATCATTAGCAGCATATAGTTTCTTTTGAGCAGATAGTCCCAACTTTCCATTACTTGCCTGTGTCCATAGTTGATCGATCAAGACTAAATCCGCACAACTGATCTGTTTAAATTCATCAGGATGAAAGCTTCCATCGTTATAGGATTGATTTCCCGCCGCCTTAAGAAGTGATAAATAGGTTTCGTTATCCGCTTCTTTCCAATCCTTAGCTGCGAGATAGCTACGGAGTTGAGCATAGTTACGATCAATTGGCACAGTCGGCACAGCTTGAGGACTAGGAGTTTCCAAAGAGCTACTAGGCAAGGGTGTTGGGCTAGCAGGAGGCTTAATGGTTAAGGAACTATCACCCCGCAATGGGTTCCAACCTGTTGCCAATAGATAACTTCCAGTAGCGATGATTAAAAAGGCGATCGCAGATGGTAATAGCCAAGGGTTAGGTGGAACTTCGCGATCATCCGTAATTCTAGGTGAAGCATTACTTAGCTTTGGCAGCTTTGCCATGTCTTTGAGCACTTCATCGACGGTTTGGTAGCGATCGCGAGGATTACATCGGATCATCCGATCCAAAATGGCGGCAAATTCGCGACTAACCTTGGCATAGTTGCGCCAAATAATTTCATTGTCCCGATCTCGTGAAAATTGGCTGGGATGCTTTCCAGTCAGTGCTTGTAAAGCAACCATTCCCAAGGAATAAATATCACTACAGGATACAGACTGTCCACGCTCTTGTTCGTAAGACATATATCCAGGAGTACCAATGGGTAATGTAACCCTTGCTTTGTGATGGGCATTGGCAACTTCCATTTGGACTTGCTTGACAGTACCAAAGTCAATGAGCACTAATCTGCCATCACTGTGACGACGAATTAAATTGCTTGGTTTAATATCGCGATGAATAACATTGTAATGATGGACAAATTGAAGGATTTCCAAAACTTCTTTAACGATTTGAGCTACCCTCGATTCTGCCATTTGGCTACCTGGAACCATTTCAGTACTCAGAGGATGCCCTGCAATATATTCTTGAACTAGATAGAACTCTTTATTCTCTTGAAAATAGGCATAGAGTTGAGGAATGCGATCGTGTCTTCCCAATTCCTGTAAGGTTTCTGCTTCGGCTTTAAATAGTTCAAGAGCCTTTTGGGTAAAAACAGGATCATCAATAGTGGGATTGAGATGCTTGACAACGCATTGAGGATTTTTGGGCAAACGAGTATCTTCAGCAAGGTAGGTTTGGGAAAAACCTCCTTCTGCTAATTCTTTCATAATGCGATATCGTCGGTCGAGCAGCTTGCCTAGCATAAAAGCATTATTTTTAATCCTATTGATTTTACAGCGCAGTGCCTTGTAAAAATGTCAACTTAACTTAGGACAAGCCTTATCTGCGATACTTGCCGTTGGACATTGATATTCTAAACATGATTGCTCATACGCTTCGTCTACGGACGGATCGAGAGGCATTTGTCCAAAAATCATTTTGCAACTGAGATCTTCAAAATTTGGGGTCATGGTCAGGGGAATTCCAAATTTTTCCGTAAAAAATGTTTGGGTAGGTACTTTACACATATTGACACACATACCAACGCAGCCACTATCGACGAGGTAACGGCACTTTTTGATCTGTACTGCTGAAGGTTGCGATCGCACGGTTCCATCGGGCAAATCTACCTCAGCCTCAATAACTTCACAGGGACCAACTAGCCATTCAAACATTTGCGCCGCGAACCACGCATTGAGAACGCATACTAGCCTTGTTGGCGAGAAAAACGTGCGGATCGCCCAGAGTGCTGGTGATGGTACTAAGGATTGCAATACTTGAGCAACAATTATTTGCTGCTCTTGAGCATTGCGCCCCTGCATAATTTTTTTGGACAAGTCCACAAAGCCAGCATAGCCATCGATTTCAGTATCCTTTCCTAAAGCCTCTGACATTTTGCGGGAAAATAACCAGATAAACAAACGATCAATAAAATTATCGTTGTATTCATCTTTAGCAATTTTTTGCAATGCTTTAGGCTGCATAGACTCTCTCAAACTTAAATAACAAGATGTACTCATTATCGCAATAAACGAATAATCGTATCCGCTAGGCGATCATAAAAGAAGTAATCATAAGCGCCAATAGTTTTGATAACTTTGCCACCAAATTGACGCTTGAATCGGGAAAACCTGTAATAGGCATGGGTGGGATCATCACTATAGCCATAGAAATCATAAATCCTGTGACCAATTTGCTTGGCGCGTTGAATTGCTGCCCAATGGAGAGCATAAACGGGCATTACTTGTTTTAAATTTTCACTACGTCCGCCATAGAGATAGGTACAGCGATCGCCCCAATATATTAATAAAATCGTTGCGAGTATTTTGCCATTGTATTTAGCAAAGCCAATTTCCGCCATTCCTGCACGAAATAGATTCTGACAGAGCTTAATAAAAAATCCGTAGGGTTCGCTCAAAAAGCCTTGACGTTGTGCTGTTTCATAGAACAAGTCATAAAAATGGGGAATCGCCGCGTCATCACTAGTAAAAAACGTTTCAACTCCATGACGCTGACTGAGGCGGATGTTATAGCGTCCTTTTGGGTGCATCTCCGCAAGTAGTTCCGATTCACTTTTTTGGAGATCGAGCCAAAGAGTTTCTGACGGCATCAGATCCGCAGGCGATCGCCCAAAATTCTGATCCATCCAGTCAGGTTTAGTTAACAACAAAGGCTCAATGCGTAGAGCGATCGCGCCACCATCTGCACCCATACCTTGCGACAACTTTTCCGCTTGATCCAATAAAAGCCTCATTCCTTCCGTTTCTAAATTTGGTGGTAATAGGGGAGCCGCAGGGGCAAAAATCAGATTAGCCGCACTACGTTGAGGATAGAAGTAGAAAATACAGCCCCCAATCAATTGAGCTAATTCATCAAAAAGCCCATAGCGGAAGGTTTGATAGCCATCGAGTTCGCGAAAGTTTGCCCATGCCCAAGACTGCATAAAACAACCGTGATGATATGTTTGTGTGAGCTTGTCCCAAGCTATGCGATCGCTATCTAACAACTCCCTAAGAATCACTTTTTTTTCCTTTTTAGGTGTTGATTTTCAGTTGAAAACTTTTACAACTCATCATTTTTTCTTGTCGTTAGCAAGATTAATTAACCAGACAATACCTGCAACTGTCATCATCAACCCCAAAAATCCTAAGCCACCACTGCCATCATCGGAACCATTGCTAGCAAATCCAGAAGAGGAGGTTGAACCCTTAGCAAATACGGCATCGGGAGCCGCTAAATTAGCAACTAGCAGGGTTAAAGAGACGATCGCAATTACCTTAGCCGTAGTCAGATTAAAAGAAGGTCTAGATGCTAAGTCTGTAGAAATTTCGTGAGAATCATGCTCATCAAGAGGTTGAGACTGCTGAAATTTGATGATTTTATTTTGCAATTCACGCAAATCGTGAGCAATTTCATGAGGTAACTCTTGCGATCGCTCTAGTAGCTTGGCAATTAGGCGGGGGAAATCAATTTGATTGAGTAATTGCTTGGCTCTACCTAGCCATTCCTGTGAAATTGCTGGCGTATGCGAGTGATGCTGAGCAGGAATTAAGAGACTATCGGGATTTGACTCTAATTGCTTGAGCCAAGATTGAGCTAGAGACTCTAGGCTCATGGGATCATTCAGTTGGAAATTATGATTGCTAGTAGCGATCGCTGTTGGCACATCTTGAAGGTCTAGAAAATTAATTTGAGGATTTTCCGAAGAAGCTGCTGAGGTATTGGGATGAGAGACATTTAAACGATTGAGTAAATAGAAAAGTAACTGCGAAGAGTCCTTTTGATGAATAGTCACGGAATGTCTTGTCTGTGCGATCGCTGCATCAAAAATAAATACTGTCTGTAAAGTCTCTAAGCTTAACTCTCGCAAATTAGATGGTAAATCTAAAGACTCAATTTCTGAGCGGATAATGGCTGTTTCGGAAGCGAGCAAAAATCCCCAATTGCCATAGTCATGATTGATAAAAGATGGAATTTGCAACTGCATCGGCTTTACAACTAAACCTGCGGCTTGCATGGTTTGATAAATACACCAGAAGGCTAATGTATTGCGATCGGGGGAAACCGCATTTGTGGCAATAATTCCCGAAGGCATAAGCGCTTGTTTGAGCAGACTAAACCATTCCAAAGCATAAATTTGGGTTTCGCCAACTGAGGCGGGATAGGTGAAGTCGCAAACAATGGCGTGATATTTATAGTTCTGAATGCTTTCTGTGCAAAACTCCTGTACCAAGCGATTGAGAAAGGCAAAGGCTTCCTGAATATGAATCGCAACTTTAGGGTTAACTAAACTCCCTTGATTAAAACTCGCAAAGTCCTGTTTACCTAGCTCAATTACTTCTTGAGAATAGTCCACCAAATCGATGTGATTGACCTGTGGAAATCTTAAGATATCCCTCGCCGCAAGCCCATCCCCACCACCGCAGATGAGCACCCTAAGTAATTGATTAGGAAAGCGCTTAGCGGCTAATGCGATCGCAGGAATCGTCAAATATTCGTGATAGATTGCTTCATCAGCACTATGAAACTGCAATTCCCCATTGATATAAAAAGCAATTCCATCGTCGTGCTGCTCGACAAATAAAGAGGTTGCCATGCCTTACCAATCTCCAGAGGTCATCAAAATGAAACCAATGATCACTAATGCCCAAGCACAGACCCATTCCCAAGTACGATCATTGGTTTTCTGATTACGGCTTGGAGAATTTTTGGAGGCAAAGCTCTGGATGGTGACGGACTTCTCAGCGATCGCAAAGTCCTCAGGGTTAACTTTCTTGGTGGAGTACACATGCAGTTCCCGATTTTGCCAAGCCTCGATCGCTAAATTCCAAAGATGCTCCTCATCCCAATAATCCCATGTGATCCGATCTTCACTACTATCTGTACTTGTATAAATTCCTTCTGTTTGGGATTCAAAATAATAGAGCCTTCCTAAAGCTCTTAGTTTGAGATACGGCTCACGATGTTCTTGCATCGCATCCCATAGGGCAAAACGCACATTATCGCCCACATGTTCCCCCGATATGCGAT
This sequence comes from Pseudanabaena sp. BL-A-41, assembly GCA_050632425.1. Lineage (GTDB taxonomy): Bacteria > Cyanobacteriota > Cyanobacteriia > Pseudanabaenales > Pseudanabaenaceae > Pseudanabaena. Next base: position 239,348 of record CP192607.1, read on the forward strand.
CGACTCCAATCTCTTCAGACAAATACCAATTGATTCTAGTGTCAGGGTTCTCAGGATCAACTTCTCGCAATAGATAGTAACTAGATTTACCCGACTTCAGTAACCATTCCATTGTTTCGTAACCGTTAGCATCATCATAGGTGCTAAAGTCTTTGACTTCCCACTGTGTTCCCCCATAAGTAACGCGATCGCCTGCTCTAAGGCGCGTGAGGAAGCTGACATAATCAGTACCAAAAGAGGATTTCATGATATTCCTGCTATTAGTTCAGGGTTAATGAGCTAATTATAATTAAAAAAAGAGAGTTGCAGCGCTTTGCGCTGCAACTCTCTTTAAATTTTGTAGCGCAGCTTTGCCGCACTACCAAAAATCAGTAACCCCAACTAAATTTAGAATTTAAATTTTGTGGCACGTCTTTACCGCACTACAAAAAATCAGGAATCCTGACTAATTTAGAACTTAAATTTTGAGGCGTGGCTTTGCCACGCCTCAAAAAATAGGAAACCCTGACTAATTTAGAAAGGGAAGGTGAGGGTGTCTGGGAAAAAGCGGTTAGCTTCGATCAAGATACCAGCAGTGATGGTGAGCCATACAGCAGCTACAACAGGAGCAGAAGATAAAAAGCCGTTCAATGGAGTTCTCCTTATTAGATAGTTAGTTTTTATAATCCTCCAAAGTGTTAAAAGATTTAATTAAAACACTTTGGAGCAGTTGGTAAAGCGATCGCTAGATATAAAAACTAGCGAGGCGAAACTGTAACTTCATTTTCAGGAGCTACGAGTTCACCAGTGCCAAATTCCTTAAGAGCAAGAAGTGGCCATGCAAAGCCAGTTAGTGAAAACTTAACTGCAAGAGGAAGATCGATGAGGATTTCCTTTTGAGCTGCGGTTGCAACATCTTTGCGAACTGCGATCAAGTAGCTACGACCAACCCAGCCGATCCAACCTGCGATGTATAGGAACAACAAGGAAGGAATGGTGAATTCGCCTGCATGGCTCCAACGACCATCGCTGATCAAGTGAGGTAGACCATCGTCACCACAAAGCAAGCCAGAGCTAGCATATTTAGCAAAGCGATCCTTGGTTTGAGCAACTTTAGCATTGAGGTAATCTGCTTGAGGAGTACCAGCCTTGAAATTAGCTAGACGTGCAGTGTAACCATCAACTTCTGTTTGCAAGCGATCTTGGAAAGCAGCAGAAGAAGCACAAGGGGTCAAAGCTGAGAAATCTGCATATGCAGCAGGGGTTGAGGAAAGGCTAACGCCAAACCACAAAGCAATAACTAGAATGAGAGCAAAAAGTCTTTTCATAGACTGACCTTAACTTACCTTTGTTTAAGATTAGGCAAAAATAACGAGATTTTCGTTTGGGAACTTGGTTTCAGATCGTATATCAGCGATCGCGCCTTGGTAAAGCAATCTTCACATCCTGTAAAGTAAATTATCAATTAAGATGATCTAGATGTCGCTTCGCGACATCTAGATCATCTTAATTTTGTTTAGAAATGCCAACTATTCTTGCGATCGAATCTAGCTGTGATGAAACGGCGGCGGCGGTAGTATGCGATCGCCAAATCCTTAGTAGCGTGGTTTCGTCGCAAATTCAAACCCATGCGCTCTATGGTGGCGTAGTGCCTGAGATTGCCGCACGTCAACATGTAGAGACGATTAATCCTGCGATCGCTCAAGCATACCGCGAATCGGGTAAAACATGGGCAGAGATCGATGGAATTGCGGTCACGACCGTCCCTGGATTAATTGGCTCCTTGATGATTGGGGTAACAGCCGCCAAAACCTTAGCAATGCTCCATAAAAAGCCTTTAATTGCTGTGCATCATCTGGAGGGACATATTTGCTCGGCTTTATTAGCTGATCCAACCTTAGAGCCGCCATTTTTGTGCTTATTAGTTTCTGGTGGACATAGCAGCATTATTCTCGTTAAGGACTACACCGACTATCAAGTTATGGGCAAAACCCGTGATGATGCCGCAGGGGAAGCCTTTGATAAAGTGGCACGGTTACTTGGGTTAGGCTATCCGGGGGGGCCAGTCATCGACAAAATCTCTAGCTCTGGCAATCCCAAAGCCTACAAGTTGCCGCAGGGGCGAATTCCCGATTTTCCCTATGATTCTAGTTTCAGTGGATTAAAAACTGCCGTATTGCGCCTGACCCAAAAGTTAAGCCCAAATGGAGAAGAATTACCGATCGCGGATATTGCCGCTAGTTTTCAAGAAACTGTGGCATCGGCTCTGGCAACCCGCACGATTAAATGCGCGATCGCGCATAATCTATCGACGATTGTGGCGGTTGGTGGTGTCGCTGCAAATAGTGCCTTGCGATCGCGTTTAGTCACCATGTCTGTCGAAAATAATATTCGAGCAATCTTTCCGCCTTTGAGTTTATGTACTGATAACGCGGCGATGATTGGTTGTGCAGGCGCAATTCATCTATCGCGAGGCGAAACTTCATCAATGAGTATTGCTACGCGATCGCGCCTCAATCTCGAAGATTGCCAGAGTTTGTATATCTAAAAAAAGAGCCGCTTCGCGGCTCTTTTTTTAGATAGCTGATCGCACGATTAAGTTGTTGAGGGAATTGGAAATCTCTTCGGTGAGTTTACGAGTACATTCCTTGGCGGCGGTGCGGCTAGATTGGTATTCGGGTAAACGGTCGGAGACCGACAGAGGCTCAGCGACAGAAATAATTACTTTGCGATCGCCAAAACTAGGAGTTTCTTTAAAAACTGACTCTTGATCGCGCTCGGTGACACGCTGTAACACACTCCACATTAATTTTAAAACTTCCACATAGCGACTGGGGCTAGGATGTTGACGTACATAGTCGCTGGTCACACCAATAATACTTTCGGCGATTTTCATATGCCAATTGCTGTAGTTAGCTTCGAGGGCAAGTTGATCGGCAAAGCTACGTTCTACCTGTGATAACTGGGCAATATCCTTGATGTCATTACGGAAAATACGATCCCATCCCGCTTGTTCGAGGCGACGACAGCGATCGATCGCAGTGCCTTTAGATTTGATGCCAAAATTCATTTCTGCCACGCGCAAAATGCGATCGGCTAAGTCCTGTACGCGCATTGCTAAATCATCGGTATCCGTGATTTTTGGATCAGTACTGGCATAGCTGCTATAAAAAGTTTTGTAATAATCGCCGACCCACTGTACTAAATAACTTCCTAAATCATAGAGGCGTTGATAGCGTGTATTGGGAGTAATTTCAGGTTTGGTAATACCACATTCCTTTTCGATAGTGATTATCGTTTGATCGATCGCCCCCCAAGCCTCGGCTGAATATTCGTATTGAATCCCCACGGGAATAATCAGCATTTCTTCGGTGCGTCCTTCCTTTTGCAAGTCTTCCGCAGCCCAGAAGCCAATTTGAGCAATGCCCGGTTCTAATTCAGCAACTGTTTCACTTTTGCCATTAGTGCCACCTTCAGGAGCCATAGAGAGAGGCTCATTGCCATGGGTGATCTGTTTCCGCATCAGATTTAAGGCAGGGCGATCGAGTTTGCCCCGAAAGATGGAAATCCCGCCTAGTGCTGGGAATAGCCAATTAATATATTCTCCTGCCCATAGAGAAATACCGCGATCGTATACAAAACTGCTATGGGGAGTCTTCGTTAACTTAATGCCCATTTCTCGTGCTTGTTCGGGCACAGCATAAGCAAGCAGATACAACATCGCAAATGGGTCATCTGTGGTGGGATGCCGAAAAGCTAATAGATAGCGCGATTTACCATCCTGAAATTTTTTGGTGACTTCCACAAGGCGATCGATATATCGGGTCTCAATCTGCTTAATTCCACATTGTCCCCTTAACCAAAAAGGCGTTACCAGCCGTATAAGTTTCAATAACAATTGGTTGGGTTTGGGCGGATAAACCTTAAGAGGTGGTTGGACGCGAGTCAGATCTACTGCCATGATTTCCGTTATTTGTATAGCAATACGAATTAAAACACGCCAAGCAAGAATTCACAATTTTGGGTTTCACTGAGTCAGCGCTATGCACTGACTCAGTGAAACCCTATAGATGCTTAAAGTAGTCCAGAGAAAATTTTGAAAGCACGGCTTCGCCGTGCTTTCAAAATTTTCTCTGGATTTCAAGTCAGCGATTTGCGATGTAAATAAATATTGAACTAAATAGGGATTATGTGAGTCTTGTAGAGTATGGTACAATCGCGCCCAATTTCCCGAAACGTTAATTTCAAAACCTAACTTTTTATTTCGCTACCTTCGGCTGGCAAGCAATATGAGACTCCACACACACACACCTCTTCGTAGTTTTGCCATTGGGCTAATATCTCTAGCGAGTATTAGTACCAATATCAGCTTTAGCGCCTCGGCAAATGCCCAGTCTTTCCCTAATGATTCTGTACAAGTCACTCCGACCAACTCTGGTGCAACTCAATACCTCGTATATCTGCCGAATGTGGCAAATATTAAGCAGGCAAAGATTTTAGCTCCTGATGCCTTTGTGAGCCGTTTAGATACAGGTGAGCAGGTGGTGCAATTAGGACGCTTTAATAATCTAAATCTTGCTCAAAGACGGGCCGCACAGTTTAGTCAGGCTGGACTCGCACCTCAGATTAGAACCGTCCAAAGTAAATTTGCGACTAATTCAGCAAGTACAATTCCATCGATCCCCACTTCTAATCCTGTACCCAATAGCTCTGCCCCCATACCTGTGGATTCTATCCCAAGGAATGATACTTTACCCGGTGTGCCAAATTCAGGATTTCCTACTAATACATCAAATCCCAATAATTCTCAGCCTAATTCGATTGAGATTGTGCGATCGCAGCCTCAGCCAATCCCGCAGCAAAGCCAACCAATCCCGATTCAAACCGCTTCACAGCCTATTCCTGCAACTAGCCAACCCACGACTGATGCCGCACAACTGCACTATTTTGTCATCGTTCCTACTGGTTCTGTCTCAGAGCTACAAAGGGTACAGACAGTTGTCCCTACTGCTCAATTGCGATCGTCCTATCGGGGCACTTATATTGAAGTGCAAGGTTTCCCCGATCGCCCAAGTGCTGAAACCTTAAACCTGACAATGCGCCGCCAAAATTTTGATAGCCGTGTTGTTTATTTCTAATAATTTCTTTCTAAAAAAGCAGCGCGAAGCGCTGCTTTTTTAATAGGTCTAATAGGTGCGTCCGCGCCAACTTTTTGGTTTTGTGAGTGAAGAAATCCAGATCCGAATTACGGCAAAGGGATCGGCGAGAGGGGAAAGCCAAAACCAAAAGCCTACTTCGGTATAACTTGTACGAATACCAAATACCAGTAAGCATCGAATCAATACTAAAAAGGCATTGAGCCAGAATAAAGTATTGATCAATAGTGACGGTGCTGGTTGCCAGATGGATAGGGCAATTAATAACGGAATCGGTAGCCCTTGAACCGCAGTAAGTAATAGGCAATCCGCAAAGGTTTGACTAGGCGTTGAGGCATCCTTGAGATCAAGCGATCGCCCCCATTCCTTCCATGTTTCCTGCATTGAGGTATACATCCGCACCTGCATTAGCGCCGCCCCATCGAGAAATCCCACCTTTGCACCCTTTTGTGCGGCAGCTCTAGCGAGCGTGACATCATCACAAAATGAAGACTTGGCAAGCTCATAGCCATTGAGTTCGACTAGTTTGGCACGTTTTGATAAAAAGCATTGACCATTTGCCATCACCCGATCTTCGGTGAATTGAGTGCGATCGCCAGTTGCCCCAAATCTAAAAATTAAGGTGATTAACAATGCAGGTTGTAGCCATTGTTCGCCTGCGGTCTTGAGAATAAATTTTGGTGAAAGAGAAACGATATCAAAATTTTCAGCAGTGGCTTTCTGCACAAAACTAGCGACTAACCCCTTTTGTGGGAAGGTATCGGCATCAATACCAAGAATCCATTCACTAGTCGGATCGCTATTTAAAAATCCTGTATGTAAAGCCCAAGGACGACCAACCCATCCCTCTGGCAAAGGATCATCGGTAATCAGCTTTAAAGGAATCGGAAAATCCTTTTGCAATTTCTGCACATACTCAGGTGTGCCATCCTGCGATCGGCTATCGACAACGATGATTTCCTTAGCCGCCTGATCGCGCAAACCTTCTAAACAAGTCGGCAAACGCTCAATTTCATTAAGCGTCGGTATCACAATCGAAACATTCGGATTTTGTCTGGCTAAGGCTTCGTTATTTGCTTCGAGGGGCAATAGTGGCGGCGTGCGATCGCGGGCTGTGCTAAGTCTTTTTAGGAGGACAAGGGTTGCAGGGAGTTGCAACAACAAAAGAAATATGGAGAAGCCTGTCAAGAAAATCGGATTATTCAACTTCGATGAATTTGATAAAAATAATTAGGAATCAGTAAAAATCACTCCCCTTTCCCATTGGGAGATAGCTTATACACACAAGTTGTAAAAAACAGTTACGTCAACGATTATCAAGCCCCCTAGCCCCCAATTCTGGGGGAACAAGATAATTCCAGTCTTTCAAAGTCCCCCAGTATTGGGGGATTTAGGGGGCTTGATTACTTTAAACGCAGACAAATTGTGTACAGGTAGACCAATGGAAGAAGTGAGTGTGAGCGAGATTAGTCTTCTAGCAAACTTCTCAACATCCATGCAGTTTTTTCATGGACTTGCAAGCGTTGGGTTAACAGATCGGCAGTTGGTTCATCATTAGCTTTTTCTGCGATCGGGAAAATAGAACGCGCAGTTCTGACTACTGCCTCTTGCCCTTCCACGAGCAACTTAATCATTTCCGTTGCCTTGGGCACTCCCTCGGTTTCAGGAATTGAGGTGAGCTTGGCATAGGCGGAATATGTACCAGGGGCAGGAATTCCGAGAGAGCGAATGCGTTCAGCAATTAGGTCAACGGCGAGGGCAAGCTCGGTATATTGTGCCTCAAACATGAGGTGCAAAGTATTGAACATTGGACCTGTAACATTCCAATGGAAATTATGGGTTTTGAGGTAAAGGGTGTAGGTGTCAGCGAGTAAGCGCGAAAGTCCCTCAGCGATCGCTGTCCGATCATCTTCAGAAATACCAATATTAATTGTGCTAGATAGCTCTTTATCGGTAGATTTTTCCTTATTTTTGCCCATGTTGATATATTTTCCCTAATAGTACTGATTGCATTATAGCTATTCCCAAAATCACAAAAAAGCACCCATTGGGTGCTTCTCTGGACATTATGATGGGCGGCGCATCGCACCGCCCATCATAAATTAATACTCAATAGTCATACTTTCGTAGGTTACGCCACGAGTTTTTTGGATGCGCTCGGTGGGTTTAGCTTTAATTTTATTTACAAATTGAGATTCAGACATCTCAGCACTCACCGCATTATTCTCGACTTCGAGATCCAGTTGCGCGAGATTACGATCTAATTCAGCAAGGCGATCGATTATTTGTTGCTGGCGATCGCAGACTCTGACTAGCTCCTCCTGCAAACGCTCTTTCTCATTAGCAAGCTGGTGCATCTGGATATATATAGCTGAAGGTGTCTTTCGCAGAGGCATAGAACGCAACTTGGGCTGGATCGGTCTGCGAGATGCACGGGAAATAGTCATAGGTTTAACCCTGATAGAAGCTTATGTGGGGCTATGGCGAGCAAAAATTTGCTGACCAAGCTATTTAGGATTAGGCTCAAAGAATACTTTATATAAAATAAATCCGACTAGCGCCAGAATGCCGATAGAAATTGCGGCTGTCACTAGTGTAAACACAAATTTTAGAATTGTAAATGCGACTAAGCCGATTACAACAATTGCGGCAATTTTGGTTGCCCCAGTCAAGCTATTTACCCAATCGATGAGGCTACTTAGACTAGTTTTTGCGGCATCCACACCTTGGCTAACTGCCACAAATTCTGGCTCAGCCCGCTTATCAGGTTCGTGGGTTTGCTTATTTGCTTGTTGCTTGCCCATCACTTCGCGCTCTAGCTCACGAAAGCGCTCTTCTAGGTTATCGGTTTGACTCATAGCAGCAAAGAATAAAAAACTATGGCTTATTCTACTGCAAACCTTGAAAGCTAATGAGCTTGCTTAGGAAGTAATTACACTTTTATCCATAGATTCAGATGCTTTGGTATCATTTTGAATAGGAAAACACAGACAAAATATGTAAGCGGGGTCTTATGATTAACTTATTTCAGCAAGAAAGAATTATTAAAGCAGAAGAACAAATTGCAGAAAAAAGACAAAATATTAGCTATGACACTATAGCGTTTGACATAGAAACTATAGTCAAAAAGCTAGAAGAAAATGAAATTTATGTTCCTGATTACCATAGAGGCTTAATCTGGGATATTACTTGTCAGTCAAGATTTATTGAGTCCATTTTTCTTGGTTTACCTATCCCTCCTCTTTTTGTCTCTCAAATTAGAGAATCAGGTAGATTGGAGATTATTGATGGTTCGCAAAGAGTCAAAACTCTGTCAGAATTTATGACAAATAAGTTGCAACTAATTAACTTAACAACTTTAGATTCTTTGAACGGTTTAAACTTTAATGATTTTTCACGTGCGCTCCAAAGAAGATTTAAAGTTACCGCTATTAGGATGATTATGCTTTCTGATAGCGATGAAATGGTGAAAAATGATATATTTAACCGCATCAATAATCATTAAAACTTTTTTATGAAAGAATTTATAAGAGACTTTCACAAGCGAGTAGTTGAAATTGATAAATATTTTGAATTGGTTGATAAAATTGAGCAGCTTGGAATTTTTGCAGCTAATTCTATAATCTTTCCTTCAGGTGAATACACAGTTGATAGTGACCTTCAGAAAATCCTAAAATCTCATTGTTATCTGCTTTTATATAATTTAGTTGAATCTTCCATTAGAAATGGAATAATTGCAATTCATGATGCTATTTCAACAGATAATCTGACCTATAGAGATTTGAGTCCAAAAATCAAAAGATTATGGTTGTTAAATGATCGTAGTAAAAGTTTTATGAATTCCAATATTAAAAGGGATACTATTGCAACAAACCTTCAGGAAATAATTGGATTAATCCTTGATGAAGAGATAGTTGCTCTAGATGAAAGTAATATTCCAATATCTGGTAATCTTGATGCCAAAACTATCAATGAATTAATAAGTATGTATGGTTTTAGTGGAAATTTGGGTATTTCAGCTAAGGAGATAGATAATGTTCTTAATTTTGTAGTTAAGATTAGGTGTGATTTAGCTCATGGTAATGTATCATTTAGTGATGCATCAAATGAAGTTATTTGGAATAGATCAACTAGTGATCCTGATAGTAGTAATAGTGTTTATAGATACTTGGTTGATGATAAAGAGAAGATAGTTAAATATTTAACACATCTCCTAAAAAATATTGATGAATATATTGAGGACAAAAAGTACAAAGTATAGTCAAAGTTTCCCTTGTCTTTAAGTGTGTGAGATATAATTTGAGCTATTTCATCATCTTTCTAAGAGTTGTACATGCTGGACAAACGAGACTATATGCTGATTATCGACAAGAGTGGCAGTATGTCAAATATTGACAGAGGTACTACTAAAAGTCGATGGGAATTAGCCAAGGAATCTACGCTTGCCATTGCGAGTAAATGCGATCAACTAGATTCAGATGGGCTTACGGTGTATTTTTTCTCAGGAGAATTTAAGCGCTTTGATAATGTATCTGTGGTAAAAGTCGAACAAATCTTTCAAGAGAATAAGCCAATGGGGGGAACAAACTTGACGGCTGTTTTAAAGGATGCAATTAGTAACTTCTTTCAACGTAAAAGAATGGGGCAAGTCAAGACAGGGGAAACTATTCTTGTAATTACAGATGGAGAACCAGATGATCGCCCTTCAGTGTAAGTAATTATCGAAGCAACACGACGCATGAACACGGATGCAGAATTGGCTATTTCCTTTATTCAAGTTGGTACTGATGCGATCGCCTCTAATTTTCTGAAAGTTCTGGATGATAAGCTGCAAACTATCGGTGCAAATTTTGATATTTTCGATACGATTACCATTGACGATATGGAAGATATATCTCTTTCGGAATTGTTGTTAAGTGCAATTAATGATTGAGGAAATTGGGCACTAGTCAGCTAAATCGTGATTGGCATATTTGCGTCTTTTTTCGTCATTATAATGTACGCTTCAGCATCTATCCCTCATTAAACAGACCAGTAAGGAAATACAAGTCTAAATGTCATAGGCAATTTGAGTTATATTTCACCTATGAAATAGAGCGCTAGTCTCAAAGTGTTACTGTACTAACTTAAACCCATGACATTTGCGTTAAACTAAAAGGCTAAGTCTCTTAAATATGTAGTTGCTTTACGATGGAGTCACTGTTTTCTACTCAAGGCATCATGGTTATGCTGCTCGGTGCATACGCTGTTGCCATGTGGATGTTTCTCACCAGCGCACCAAAAGTACATACGATCATGGTTTCTGACCTCGATCAAGCGCGATATTTTTATGAAGGCGAGTTGAAATTGCCGATCGCTGATGTGCCGCTACATTATTACTATGGCTATGAATACGGTATGGGCGCACCTGCCGATCCGATTTATATCCCTGCCACGGCACGAACTGCTAAGTCTAAATATTCAGCAGACATGGAAGGCGCATGGTATCAACTAAAGAAGAATGTGCAACTGCATATCGTTCCAGGAGCAAATACCACAGATTCCAATCGCAGTCGGCATATTTGTTTTAATCGCGACTGTGTAGAACAACTCTTGTTGCAGATTCAAATTAAAGGTATCAAACACAAAGTCCGTAGCGAAAAGCCCCTTAACTTTTTAGTGAAAGATCCTGATGGACAGGTAATTGAAATTGCTGAAGTAGTTAGCTAATCAAAAAAGAAGGCTCACTTAGTGAGCCTTCTTTTTTTGATCTTGTGACCTAGATAATGTTTGGAATTGTTACTAGTGTTCAAAATAAGCATCTGAATAGTGGAGTAAAAGCCCCAAGCTAACTCAAATACTTTGCCAAAATTTCATCTCATGTTAGGATTTTGACTACGGGAAGGGGATCTGTGGCGATCGCGCTCTACAAGTGGCAATGTCAAAGTTAGTCTGGGGGTTACAGTAATGTCTTATAGCCAATCGGGAAATGCTAATTTGTCATCTTCGGGCGGGAGTGGATCGTTTGGTAATATCAAGATTGATGATGGCACTAGCTTTATTCTTGCCTTGCGTGGTTTGAGAGCAAATCCAGCCAAGCAAATTGATCTAGTTGATAGTATCGCTAATGAGCCAGTCAAGGCAATTAAGATATTCGGAGATGTCTTGGGTATTCCTGCTCATGGGGTTTATAGGGAATCACGATCTGAATCTGAATATGTTTCTCAATCTGATGTTCTATCTCTTGCTTTAGCTATACAGGGATTTGGTAAAATATCGGATTTGGCAACTAAGAGCGAGATAGCATCTTTGCAAACGGATTTTGCTGCTAATTTGCTATACATTCTCGAAAAAGAGGCACAAAGCAATGATACGCTCGTGCGCTGGTCAGCGTTACACGCAATCAATGAGATTTGGTTTCATCAGGAATGGGAAAGACTGAGGCGACCTTATGCGATGAAGATAAATTTGCAAGACGCACCACGTCTAGAAAAAAGTGTGATTGAACAACAATTGCAACCTTTAGACGCATACGGTGGGATTAGTCGTAATAGTGCAACTGGATATGGTCTAAATGCACAGTATGAAGCTTGGCGAGATTTTTGGGTGTATGGGGCGGCAGATGCTCTACTCGTGACAAATAAATCTGGGGAATTTTACAATCAGATAATTCATGATGTATTAGAACATTTGAGTTATCGTGGTGTAGAAGTTGGACTTAGTAAATCCTCAAAATATTCCGTATTAAAGATAGCTCTTAAAATTGCTCAAAAAGTATTTATTAATAACGCCCAAGATCGCTTTATTCAAGAAAGGCTTTATGATATTCCAGAACTGCATGAATTTCTAAGAAAAGATAATTCCACTACTGCAAATATTGAGTTGAGAAACTTGGCTGCCCAAGCCTTACGTCACATTGCTAAGTTGATTGACGACTATAAAAGTGAGAATGGATCGGTTAAGGAGACAAGAGCAAGATCTTATGTCATTTGTTAGGATTGGGGAAATGCTGCAAAATGCGGTATTGATGCTATCCCAAGCTTATTAGATGTGGCTACAGAGCGTCTATGTTTGCATAAAGAGGAAGATAAAAATAAAGATGCAATTATGGAAGATCGTTGGGCACTGGTCAGTTAATTAGTGAGGGAATGAAAGCCCCTTGAGGATAGTAATTCCAGCATAGAAAGAGAGTGTAAAGTGAGATGTGTAAAGTCTGGGAAGTATACAGAGAGATAATCAAGACACACAATAACTAACACCAAAAAGATGAATATACGCAAAGAATTGCTAGATGAATTGCTACAAGAATGTAAAACACCACCCGACCTATTCGGAGAAGGAGGAATCCTAAAGCAACTGACGACCGCGTTGGTGGAACGAGCAATAGAAGCAGAGATATCCACCCATTTGGGCTACGGAAAGCATGAACCGAGACCAGAAGGACAAACCAACAGTCGCAACGGCTATAGTCAGAAAAAAGTCCAAGGAGACTTTGGTGTAGCAGAGATCACTGTCCCTCGATTGGCGGCAAGGGGAGTTTGAACCGCAGATGGTAAAGAAAGGACAAAGTCGCTTGTCAGGACTAGATGAAAAGATTGTTGCCCTATATGCCAGAGGTATGAGTGTCAGGGATATTCAAGCTCAGTTGCAAGAAATGTATGGTGTCGAAGTATCACCAACCCTCATTTCCAATGTTACTGATGGGGTAATTGATGAGGTGAAGCAATGGCAAAACCTTCCCCTCAATGCGGTCTACCCGATCGTATTTCTGGACTGTCTGGTAATCAAAGTTCGAGACAATGGACGAGTGATCAATAAATCCTTGTACTTTGCCTTGGCGGTGAATATGGACGGGTACAAGGAATTATTGGGTATGTGGATATCTCCTAATGAGGGTGCAAAGTTCTGGCTATCGGTACTCACTGAAATTCACAATCGTGGGGTCAAAGATATTTTGATTGCTTGTGTCGATGGCTTGACTGGGTTTCCTCATGCTATTGAAACTGTATTTCCCAAAACGCAGGTGCAATTATGCATTGTCCACATGGTCAGAAACTCAGTCGCTTTTGTCCCTTGGCAACAGCGCAAGCAAGTTTGTGCTGACCTCAAGGCGATTTATGCTGCGGCAACGGAATCGGAGGCGGAGTTTAACCTTGAACTCTTTGCCGAAAAATGGGATAAGCAATATCCGTCGATCTCCAAGTCTTGGCGCAGTCATTGGGCGAATATTATCCCCTTCTTTGCTTTCCCTCCTGAGATTCGCAGGGCAATTTATACCACCAATGCAATTGAGTCGATGAATAGCAGTTTGCGGAAAGTGATTAAGTCTCAACAGATTTTTCCTTCCGATGACGCTGCTTTCAAGCTGGTTTATTTGGCAATGCGGCATATCTCGAAAAAATGGACGAGGCCCATTCGCGATTGGAAGCCTGCACTCAATCGCTTTGCCATCCTCTTCGAGGATCGTCTCCACATCTAGTTTCTAGACTTTACACATTTTGCTTGACAGTCTCCTAACATGACCAGATAAGCACCAGAATAAGGATGAGAAGAGACCACAAAGCGTAACTCCCGTTTACTATCGGCTCTTTTGAGCCAGAACCAAGAGATTGTCAAAGGCATACTTAGCCCTTCCAGTAAAATTTGTTGTCCACGTTTGCCATGGCGATAAAGCTGTTTGACGGTACGTCCATCTTGAAGTTTACGATTGTTGCGTACACCAACAACGATGCGCCAAGACTTGGCGCGGACAGCATTGAAAAACTTCACCGTACTAAACTCAGTATCAGCAAGGACAATCACAGTCTTGCCTTGGGTTATTTGCTTGGGTACTGTCCCCAATAACTTACAGGCTAAGTCAGAGGGACTGGGGTATCCTTTGCCACGCCATACTCTAAAACTCCATGGTACTCGCCACTCTCCATAGACTAGATACAGTACAACCAGATGTAGTCCTCGCTTGCCGTTTAGTATTCTCACCCATGGGTCAGGTTCGTCTTTGGTGGGATTGCTCAAATGTAAAAACTTGCCGCTTTTTTCTAGGGTGGTCAGGTCTATCAGTATCTTTAATGGCACTTGTTTCGATGGACAATGCTTAGCAATTTGTCCCAAAATTGACTGCCTTGTTGCTCGAATTATTCCTCTTGTTGACCAGTTATAGTGATTGAGAAAGCGACTTAGCGCACTCGCTGATTTTACCTGTGTATGTTCTGGATAGGGATGCCCTTGTGCTTCGAGGAACAGTCCCAATATTGCATTCAGACTTGCTTTTTGATACACACTTGGCATCAGACAAATTAGGCTATACACTAACCCTTGGGCGTACTTAACGATGCTTTCCATAATCGTTATTTAAACTAATACTACGCCCTTTTTTTCACATCTCTACTCTTTTTGCAACCCCTTTCCAGAATGGTGCAAGATCTCAGTTTATGAAGGATAAGATTACAAAGAAATTGGCAGAGTTAGAAGCAGATAGAAAAAAATTGCGTCAAAACAAGAAAAATGCTGGGCTTGCGATGTTTGAAGCTGCGAAACACGGTAATAGCCAAGAATTTAAAGTTGCAAGAGCTAATTTTGAGAGAATTAAAACACTAAATTCTGCGAAAGGAGCAAAAATTAATCAAGATATCAAAAGGCTGAATTTTATCGATCAGGTGTTATACAAAATAAAGAAATGGCTTGGACTTTATCGAAAACAATGAAGAAGTATCAATTAATTGGATTGAGAAAGAGCTTCAAAAACTCAATATTTGTATAAATCAATAGGAGAAATAACTATGCAAGCACTTAAAGTAATGGCAAGCATCAACGAAAAAGGTCAACTTACCTTAGACTATCCCCTTGAGCTAAAGACAAATAGCCGAGTTGAAGTGATCATTCTTGTCTCTGAACCAGAAGAAATCGAAGACCCATCTAAACAAGAAATCATCGCTGACTTTCGACAAGCTTGGCACGAAGCCATGACGGGGCAAACCATTCCCGTATCAGCAATGTGGGAGCAACTAGAAAATGACTAACCAAATCAACGTTGAAGCCTCACCGACATTTCTAAAAAACATTCGCACACTTCGCAAAAAATATCCGCACATTCAGAATGATATACAGTCAGTCATTCAACAACTAGAGCAAGGCGAGTTATTAGGCGATCAAATATCAGGTGTTGGTCATCCTGTCTTCAAACTGAGAGTTAAAAATAGTGACATTCAAAAAGGAAAAAGTGGCGGCTATCGTCTAATTTATTATGTCAAAACAGCTACAGGAATTGTTTTGCTGACTGTTTACCCAAAATCTGAACAAGCAGATATTGATGCAACAGAAATTCGCGGCATTATCGCAGAATATAACAATTGAAAATTTTAGGCAGCAGCTAAACTTACCTTTAGCTGGCAGTGAAAGCGATCTCGCTAGCGAATTTAACGAATTTTGGCGTAATTGGTAGATTTTTATTATGCAGACACAAGCTAAATCTAAGATTGACGCAATCTTAAAAACTATCAAACAATTAGGCAGAATTGAGCTAGTTGATATGGCGATCTCAATGCCCCTTGAATCGGAAATTTTTCCTGCGATCGCGAGATCATCAAAAGCTATAGAGACCAGATTAGATATATCTTTGCCAGAAGATTTGCAAGAACTATGGCAAAAATGCAATGGATTACGACTTTTTGAAGATAATACTTATGGACAATCAGGGCTAATTATTTGGTCGCCGCAAAAAGTTGCAGAACAGCAAAAAGTTTTAAGACGAAACTCTGATGAATTTCAAGATGGTGATCTAGTTATTGGCGAGTTTCTTGGTGATTCTGATTTGCTAGTTGTAAGGTGCGAGCAAAACTCTAATGACTTTGGCAAAATAATAATTGCTCTTGCAATTGATCATCGAGCAGACTGGTACTATTTGCCGTACTTATTGCCAGAGTTTCTACAAAAATTTGTTAATAGTCAAGGCGAAAAATTTTGGGAAGCCTAAATTTTATACCCAAATATTCAGCATCAACCCAATTAAGATTCACTCTTGTGACCTAGATAACGTTTAGAATGATCGCTAGTGTCCAAAATAAGTATCTGAATAGTGGACAGCAACGAACGAGTATTTGAAGATATGGCAACAAAGCAAGCAGCGATTTTGGTCTTGGCGGATGGTACTTGTTACCGTGGCTATGCCTTTGGCGCGTCTGGAACCGCGATCGGCGAAGTGGTATTTAATACAGGTATGACTGGCTACCAAGAGGTAATGACCGATCCCAGCTACCGAGGTCAAATTGTTACTTTCACCTGTCCCGAACTTGGTAATACAGGCGTAACTCCCGAAGATGATGAGTCCGATCGCCCACAGGTGCGCGGCGTAATTGCCCGTAACATTACGGCAGTACCTAGCAACTGGCGATCGCGTCAGTCCTTGCCTGATTACCTCAAGGCACATAATGTCGTCGGTATTGCAGGGATTGATACTCGCGCTTTGACCCGCAAATTGCGATCGCTCGGTGCAATGAATGGTGGCATCTCCACCGAAATCCTTGATCCTGAAGTACTACTGGCTAAGGTAAAAGCAGCCCCTTCGATGCAAGGTCAGAACCTCGCTCAAGAAGCATCCACCGATCGCATTTATGAATGGACGGAAAAAACCATCTCTGAATGGGAATTTGTGGAGCCATCACAGTTAACAGGTGAAGCCTTAACAGTTGTTGCGATCGATTTTGGCGTTAAGCGTAATATTCTCCGTCGCCTTGCTAGTTATGGTTGCCGCGTGATTGTTGTTCCTGCTGATACCCCTGCTGAAAAGATTCTCTCCTACAATCCCGACGGTATTTTCCTCTCTAACGGACCTGGTGATCCCGCAGCCGTGACCCAAGGAATTGAAACTGCAAAAGCTTTACTTGCAGCTAATAAGCCTATGTTTGGTATTTGCTTAGGACACCAAATTTTAGGCTTGTCAATGGGTGGCGATACCTTCAAGCTCAAGTTTGGACATCGCGGACTCAATCAACCAGCCCAAAACCAAGCTGAAAATGCTGATCGCCGAGTGGAAATTACTAGCCAAAATCACGGTTTTGCGTTGACTGGAGAATCCTTTGATCAATCTCCCGCGATGTTGACCCATATCAACCTCAATGATCGCACTGTTGCGGGATTAGAGCACAAAACCCTGCCTATTTTCTCGGTGCAATATCACCCTGAAGCTAGTCCAGGTCCTCATGATGCCGATTA
This sequence comes from Pseudanabaena sp. BL-A-41, assembly GCA_050632425.1. Taxonomy (GTDB): domain Bacteria; phylum Cyanobacteriota; class Cyanobacteriia; order Pseudanabaenales; family Pseudanabaenaceae; genus Pseudanabaena. The sequence continues at coordinate 256,672 of CP192607.1, forward strand.
TCTCTTCGAGCGTTTCGTCAACTCGATGCGCGAATATAAAAATAGTAATCAAGTTGCGGCTTGATCCCATTGCAACGGGCTTTGAGAGAGGGGTTGCTATGCAACCCCTCTCTCAAAGCCCAAAAGTAAAAGCCTTGCTATGCAAGGCTTTTACTTTTGGGCGTTTAAAATTTGTCAGTTTAACCAGAACTTACGTTTGCTTAGCAAGGATTTTGTTTCTGGGCGGAGATGTCAAAGGCAGGGGGGATCTCGTCTCTAAAGTGCGATGATATATCTATATGTTTAGAGCATATGTTTAGAGCGATCGCAGCACTCACATCTCTAGTTAACTTTCTATTACAACTATGCCAACTCCCGTACCAACACTTCCCACTGACTCTGAAGGACTATTAAGACTCTTACGCCATAAGGAAGGAACTTGGGTGCAGTGGGGAATCGCTTGTCAAATGCTCCAAAAAATGGGCGAAAATTCCCTTGCTATCTTTGAAAATACAGGTTTTGAGCCAATCCAACAAAATCAGATTGTCGTTGCCTCACAAGTTTATGCGAGTTTGCAAGCAGGTCATGCCTCAGATATAGTCCTTGCTCACTTTGAACAAAAAGGCAGTGACATTCTTCATGAGTTGCGCGTACTCAATCAATCGGAACGGGTAACAATGGCAACCTTTGCCCTTGAGAAAAATCTTGATGTATTGGAAGCGAAGGATGTCGTTAAGGCGATTAAGGAAGCTGCTACAGTTGCGAACTTACCAGAGGGATTTACTCGCCATCCGGGGGACGCAGTAGTATTACAAGTTCTCAAAGCTGCACAGGGCAAAATTGATCCACAGGAGCGGACAAGATTGATCGCAAGAGGTCTAAGGTTTGCCCATAGTGACAAAGCTCGCGCTGCGATCGAGCGGTTGCTCACCGACATGGCAAATCCCTCTAAAAAGAAAGCCCCAAGTTTACCCACCTTCCGTTATGATGGCGAGGATGAAATCCCCCGTATCCTGCCTGTGGTAGGCACTTTACCTTTGTCGGTAGCCCAGTTTCAAGCAGTTCCTCAAGTAACAGAAATAAATCCCTTTGGCATTGTGCATTCGGATAGTGGTGCTACTTGGGCAACTCTTCCCGGATGGTTTGTGGTACATCAAGCAGAAGATGGTGTGATTATTTGTTGTAATACGGATACCTTGCAATCCGCCATTTCTCAAGAAGTACTTAGTGCCGTTCGCGATCGCGCTGAGGACATCCTGCTATTAGTCGATCGCGCCCAAAGGGATTGGGATGAAAATAGCTATTTTGCGATCGCAGATAAAGATGGCAATCTCAAATTCGCATGGTTTGAATCCCAGCCAGAGGTAGAAATCCTAGGCAAAGTCACTTTAACATTACGCCCCAAACGCTTCTTTGACGAAAATGCATCTCAAGATCGCTGGCAGTTTGAGGAATAGAGAAAACGCAAAATGGTAAAAATCGCAGAGCGATTTTTACCATTTTGCACTTAGACATAAAACAAAAAGCCCTGCATTGCAGGGCTTTTTGTTTTAAGAGTATTGAAGTTTAGCTAATCCATTCAGGAATTGCTTCTTCCTTGGTATTGGTACGACGCTCAAGGGTTTGACGCTCGAACTTCATGTGAATGGCGCGATTTTGTTCGCCATCTGCTGCCACCGCAAAGATTGGATAATCTTGGATGCCATCTTGGAAAGATGTGTGGAAGCGGAATGTACCATCAGAGTTGAGCTTAATAGGACGACCGCCAATGGTGACAGAAGCATCAGGCTCAGTTGCACCATAGACAATCAACTCAGCATCCGCAACTAACCAGAACTGGCGAGGACGGATGGGGGCTTCGCTAGAGAAGAAGCTGTAGCTAGACTCCATACCGATGCCAGAGTAGTTGATGCCGCTAGCACTAAGTGCACCTGCTGCTCCAGCAAACAATCCTGCACCAGATGGGAAGATGTAGGAGCTGATGGATTCAGGAGCCATACCGATGCCAGACTCATGCTGCATCGAGCCATAGAGTGAACCAGAAATACGTTGAATTTCAGCTTCGCGAGCGATGTTGAAGATTTCGTCGTAGGAGGTATCGGCAGTAGTTGTTGTTTCTTCGGGAGCAGGTGCTGCTTTCTTCGCAGGAGGAACCAAGGTGAAGAAGGTCTGACCCTTAAGGGTTTGATCCCAAGGTACAGTAATGAAGTTATCTTCTACCCATTCCGATGGGAATACAGGGGGAACATGGACAACCTTAGAACGGGTGAGTACTAACCAACGACCATCGGCACAACGATAGCCAAGTTCAGCAACATAGTCGCGATCGCTAATTGGAATAGGCAAATACCATTCACGAGCGAGTTCGTCACTATTGTATTCTTGTAAGTTATTTGGAGTTTGATAGTCTAAGTTCACATCAGTAGCATCGTACAAACGTAGAGCCAACTGTTGTCCACCTAGCTTTCTCAACTCTTCCTTGTGAGCATTAGGTACATCCCAATAAACATAAGCCCATTGAGGATCGCGGGGTAGTAAGACGATGCGACTTTCACCATAACCAGTGGGGAGATCGCCAATGCTCTTATCAATAGCGGCAAGTGATTCTAAGTTTTCTTCTGTTTCTTCACTACCCAAATTAAACTTTGATGCTTCCACGATTTCTTGTGTCTCCGAGTTACTGCTATCTGCTTGGGTTGAGGCTGAGCCTTGAGCGGAAAGAATGGTTTGGATATCAGCAAGTAGCTGAGATTTTCGCATTCGACTATAGCGAGAAATTTCTAGCTCTGCTGCTACTTTACGAAGTTGACGCAAGGTCATTTCTTCTAGGGGAGGACGTTCCCTCGCCATACAATTAACCTCCAACTGCTTGTAATTAGATTTTCCACAATTTCATAAAACTGAGGAATCGGACTGTAGCTATGTCCATTTTGCCAAAATTTTTTGAATGGTCAATGGCTGAAAGGTCTATCTTCTATTGGTTTAGGCTTATTTATACAGCTTTAGTAGTACAAATACTTAGCCAAAACCAAATACCTGTCATTGTTGTGGCGATCACAGGGGTAAAATTTCATGGGGATCGCAATGTTATGGTTTCATGACATTGCGATCCCCTCCTTTGGATACTAGGGGAGGTTGTCCCAAAAGCCATAAGATTAAAGGGACAACAAAATGTGTAATTTCATAAACTTATAACTATGAAGGCAAAATACGGGTCTTTATTTAAGTCTTTAAATAAATCTTTAGAAGGTTCTTTACAAGGCTTATGTCGTTCAGCGATCGCATTCGCTTTGGCAGTATTAGTGGTAATCGGTGGTTTCGCCTCGGAAGCAAATGCAGCTTTGTTTTCGAGAAAGAATGAAAGCTTGACTACCAAAGAAATTCAGACCCTTGTTAATGCAGGTTTGACTGGCAACTATGTTGCTGATACGACGGACACAATCAAAACTCTGCGGGAAGCAATTAATTTGCCTGAAAATGCTGATAATCGTGCAGCAGTAAAGGCTTCGGCTCGATATAAGATCAATGCCTATGTCTCGCGTTATCGCGCCGATCGCGACAAGAATGGTTTTTATTCCTATACAACAATGTTGACAGCTCTAAATACATTAGCTGGATATTACAATGGCACTGTCAAGCGCGCAGTTCCTGCCAAGGTACGCGATCGCCTGCTCCAAGAGTTTGATCGTGCTGAAGCAGCACTTGCCCAAGGACGTTAGTAAGGGGCTTGTCTTATGTTTGAGGAACGCCGCTTTGCGACATTCCTCAAGCCTTAATATTTTGAAACCCGCTATAGTGTGAGGATGACAAGACATTGGCGACAGGATTGGCAACTATATACGAGGCATTGCACCAAGACCCACAAACCCGTGAGTTTGTCGAAGAGTTGCACCAAACTGACGCAAAGGAATTTTGGCATCGGGCGATCGCTGTACTTCAGCAATTTTCGATGCAATGGCAGTTTAAGGGGATACTCCTCACGCATCATCCTTACATCTTCCCAAATGCAGCCTTTCGCCAAACTGAGTTACAAACTTGGGTATTTACTACTAGCAAGTCCTCATTATTTCCCACAGGAACTTTACCCATTGGCAATACACAGGTAGTATCTCTACCTAAGTCCGATGCGCTTAATCAGGAATGGTTCTGTCTCCTCATCACTGATACTTTTAGTGTCTTGGTAGTTTCATCGACTAAAAGCCATAGTTGTGTTTGGTCATTCCATCCCCACGCGATTCAGACCGCGATCGCCACTTTATTACCGCGTATTCGGCGTACTGAACAACAGACTTCATTACAATCTAAATTACAGCAATTTCCGCCAACAATGCCTCCCTATCAGATTATGGCAAGATTTGGCGCAATTTTAATGGCTCAGAGTTCCATTCATCAAGAATTGCCAATTCCTGAAATCCAAGAAGTCGATATCATCAAAGCGATTACCCATGAGGTGCGGACTCCGCTTACGACGATTAGAATGTTAGTGCGATCGCTCAAACGCCGTAAGGATATTTCCGCAGAAGTCAAAACTCGTTTGGATCGAGTAGATGCCGAATGTACGGAACAGATTGAAAGATTTAATTTGATTTTTGAGGCGGCGCAGCTAGATAGCTATCCAATTATGTTAGAAGCAACGCAGCTTGAAGATATTCTCAGCGATGGATTTATGCGTTGGCAAGAACATGCGGGAAGACGACAAATATCCTTGGAAATGATTTTACCAACGGAAATTCCTGCTATTTCGAGTAATGCTTTACTTCTATCTCAAGTTCTGAATGGTCTAGTCGATCGCTTAGTACGGAGCTTTCCTCCTGATAGCCATATTCAATTAATTCTGACTAGTGCTGGGGAATATCTCAAATTACAATTCCAATCGCAGGTGACTAGTCAAAGTAGTGGTGACTTACCTTTGCTCAAGGCAGTGGGGCAATGGCTAATGTTACAACCTGAAACAGGAACGTTAAGCTTAAGCTTACCTACTACTAAAACTTTATTAAAAGCTCTAGGCGGCAAACTCACAGTTAGAATGCATTCGAGCAGTGCTGCCTACGATGGCGAAATTTTGACCATCTTTTTACCATTTTTTTAATACGGCACAACGTGATAAAAATCGCTCTGCGATTTTTATCACGTTGTGATTTCGTCGAACTGCCGTTATAGCAGTAGCCATTCAAAAAAACAGACTAAAGTTGCGCCGCGAAGCGGCGCAACTTTCAGATATTCGTCAAATCCTGCACGTTCATCTGTAAAAAACGACCTAAATTGTGAGCCATGTTTTGAGCAGTTGTGATGGAGTTAGAAACTAGAGGTATTGGACTTTTTCTACCAGCAATATAGATTTTAATATAGTAGAAAGTTCCGCCCTTACTTCCTCTCACTTTAGTTAGTTTAATGTCTTGAATATTCGCTAATAAAAACTGATAATTTCGCTTGCCAAAAATTGTTTGTACTTCCCAAATTAAAGACTGTTGCTCACGATCAAAGGTTAAGCAATGCCATTGCAGCAAAAAGTAAGATATCAATAAACCGAATGTGGGAAACAATAGTAATAAACATGGTAGTAATAACACTGACCATTGTTGATTTGCTGGATAAACCAACTCAATTTTTCCATCGCTAGAATCAACAAACCTATTAAATCTTTCTACCCAATTAGCTAGCTCATCGGTTTCTATATTTAGACTTGTGGATAGGCGATCGCTAAATATCGTTACATCTTTACCATTGCTTTTTAAAGTAATCCATTGCTCATCATGACCTTTCTTACGAGCAACTAAATGCAAATCAGCCTTAGTAACATCTTGCCATGTAGTTTCTTCAGGCTTGGCATATCCTAATAAATGCTCAGAAGTTTGCTTGCAAATTACTTTTTTAGATCCATTATGTTCACAGGTTAGAATCTTTGTTCCCATAGAATAAAGACTGTCATACGCAACAAATGGAAAAGAAAATAATGGAGACATACAGGCTGAACCCCAAATGCTTAAAAAGACAATAATGATGACTTCAGGTTTCCCTTTAATTATCATTTTTTGGTGGTTTTCACTTTGGACTATGTTGTATTCCATAAGCTTCTCGATCTTAAGATGTAACAAAAAAGCACTCCATTGGAGTGCTTTTTTTATTTAGATATGGGCTGCGCGTTTGTAAGCTTCATCCAAGACTTCGCTGAGCGTGGGGTGCGCGTGAACCACCGTCGCTAACTTCTGTACCGTTTGGCGATCGCGTATCGCCGCCGATGCCTCATGAATCAAGTCCGAAGCATGGATACCAATGATATGCACGCCCAAAAGTTCACCCGTATCTTCACGGTAAACAATCTTGGCTAGCCCTTCAGTTTCTCCCTCAGCGATCGCTTTGGAATTACCCTTAAAGTAGGACTTAGCTGTGGCAACCTTAAAGCCTTCCGCCGCTCCTTTTTCCTTCGCCTGTGGTTCTGTCAAGCCAACAAAGCTGACTTCAGGATGGGTGAACGCCGCCGCAGGGATGCTTTGATAATCCACCGTAGTAGCACGACCAGAAATATTTTCTACTGCCACTATCCCCTGTGCCGAAGCCGCATGAGCCAGCATCATCTTGCCCGTTGCATCCCCGATCGCCCAAAGGTGGGGAACGGAAGTTGCCATCGTGTCATCCACATCAATGAATCCGCGCTGATTAGGTGCAATACCAACACTTTCTAAACCAAGATCCTTAGTGAGGGGAATCCGTCCTGTAGCAACCAAGCAAGCATCCACTTCCAGAACTTCCACGACCTTCTTGGTCTTAGCATCGGTCAATTCGATCTTGACGGGAGAACCTGCGGTAATCTTGGTAGCGAATACACCCGTTCTCGTTTCAATATCGCGAGGTTTGAGCAATACACGCTCAGCAATCTTGGCAATATCAGGATCGAAGCCAGGCATCAATATATCTAATGCTTCAATCATCGTCACTTCCGAACCCAACGCTGTATAAACATCGGCAAATTCCAGACCGATGTAACCACTACCAATAATCGCCACCCATTGGGGCAAGGTTTCTAGACGTACAGCCTGATCGCTAGTGTAGACAGTTTTGCCATCGATTTGAATACCGCGTGGCACAAATGGCTCGGAACCCGTGGCGAGAATAATGTCTTTGGCAGTGTAGGTCTTATCGCCAACGCTAACTTTCTGCACGCCTGCCACACGACCACGACCTTCCAAAATATCTACGCCTAATCGTTTGAGGCTATTGGTCAAGTCGCCACGCAATTTCAGTACTAAGTTATCGGCATGACTAGCGATCGCCCCGCGATCGAAATTTACTTCACCCACGTCGATACCTAATGCCTTAAGGTGAGACTTTGCTCGCATTTCGCGCACCCGTCCTGAAGCTGCGAGTAATGCTTTGGAGGGGATACAGCCACGGTTGACGCAGGTTCCGCCCATTACGCCATCTTCGACGATCGCTGTTTTTAAGCCACAAGCGACGGCATGGAGGGCTGCGCCATGTCCACCAACGCCAGCACCAATAATGATCAAATCGTAATCAAATTTGTCCGACACCTAATCTTTCTCCAGTAGAATCGATCTACTATTTTTGCATCGTTTGGACATCGTGTTAGCCCTTGCAAGATGTAGCTGTCAAGGAAATTGCTACAGTTTATCCATAAAATTCATACAAAAATCTTGATTGTAATAATTACTTATGCAGAAGTTTGCAAGGATTGGTAAGGCTGAATCAAAATCTCTGCGGGAACTCCCAGTTCCTTATTTAGCTTTCTGATCATTTCTAGGGTTAGAGAAAACTTACGCGCTAATAGCTCAGCCGAACTAACTCGACTACCGATGCAAGCCTCTAAGTCATAGTGTGACCATCCACGCGCATCCATGTAGTACCGAATTGCTTCAATCGGATCGGGAAGTTCTATGGGAAAGTGTAATCTTTCATAAGCTTCCGCTAAGGTGCTGAGAATATCTAGGCGATCGCATTCGGGGCTATTCGGTGCAGCATCGAATAATAATTCAATTTCTTGTAGGACTTGTTGATAGTCTTCTTCAGTCCTAATGGGTCGCAGTTCCATAGGTTTACCTTCACTAGAGTAATCACTAAATTGTTGCGGCATCTACTCTGTCATACTCAGCATGAGTGCCAATAAACTTGATAAATACAGTGCCAATATCATAGCGAATTGCCACAATTAGCCGATAGCTGTTGCCTTTGATATTAAAAACCACACGGTTATTGGCAATGATGCTGGCGTTCCGATGATTAGCTTTTATATCGGCTGGACTTTGCCAATTGGCATGGGATGCTTCGTAATACCAAGTTTTCAGGGCTTTGGATGAAATTTCCAAAAGTCTCGCAATGTGTTGCGGGATAGGATACGCATTGTGTTTTTGAAATAGTTACCAGAATAGTCTGCAAATTTTTTTGATTATTTAATCATTGCAAGTTTTGTCATAAAGTCTCAGTTACAGCTAAAAGTTGGTAAGCTGAAAATACTAATTGGGGCTAGATGAGCTATGACCCTTGCGATCGCACAAGTACAGCATCAACCTGTCAGCCTAGATGAGTTTATTGCCAGTTATGGTGGTGATAATCGCTATGAATTGATTGATGGAGAGGTGTTCGATTTGGAACCAACGGGGCAGCATGAGGAAGTTGCAGCTTTGATCACGGCAAAAATCTGTGTGCAGATCGATCAATTAGGTTTGCCTTGGTTTGTGTTGCAAAGGGGCTTGTTTCGTCCCTCTAGTGCAAGTATGACGGCTTTTCGTCCTGATGTGATGGTTGTAGATCGGACGGAAGTTGCGAAAGAATCTCTCTGGCTAGAACAATCGATCATCACAAGGGGTGACTCAATCAAGTTTGTTACAGAAGTTGTGAGTAGTAATTGGCAAAATGATTATGCTCGTAAGGTCGAGGATTATGCGGCTTTAGGTATTCCTGAATATTGGATTGCTGATTATTTAGGTTTAGGTGGGATTCGACATATCGGTAAGCCTAAGCAACCTACTCTTTCGATCTGTACTTTGGTAGATGGAGAGTATGAAATTAATTTGTTTCGCGGTAATGAGGCGATCGCTTCGCCCACATTTCCAAATTTGAACTTAACGGCTGGACAAGTTTTGACCTAAAGCCACCAACTACCCCATATAAGAAATAGTGGTTAAATGCTTTTCTGCGCCTTCCCCTAAAATCCAACGAATAGTTGTGAAAAATGCTGGCCAGTCATGTTTGCCATTACCGAAGCGTTCTGCGGCAATTTGCTTTTTTAGTAAAATTGGATTAATTAAGCCATCATCTCGATCATCAAGCTCTTGGGTAATTTCTGCAATTATAGCTACTCTTTCATTTTTCAATCTTTGAACATTGAGTCCCAACTTTTGAATGGTGAATTGCACATATTCAATGGGAATACCAGCATTTTTGCAACCATTTTCGTCAGGTCTAATTTCACCATCTAAACTGCTAAAACGAAATAATCTTAATGTGGGTAACTCAAGAGGATTTAATAATTTGCCATCGGGAATAAAATCAGCTTTAGCAGCACTGCAACAGGCAACTCTGTTAGGTGGTTGTGAGATCCTACGTTCATTTTCTTCTTCAGAAATATCAATATTTTCCATACCTCCTCTGCAATTGGCTAACATATTCTGCCAATCTAGATCGTAGTTTTTTTCTGGAGTGGATTGATTTCTCGGAATAAAATGTTCGACACATCGATCATTGGGATGTAAATCGATTTCACAATAAGCACAAAGTCCTTTTTGATCAATTACAAGTGTTTCACGAACAGAATTATAAGCACTAGTTCGTTTGAAACTTTTCCACGTCTTAGATTGAGAATTATTTTTCTTTTTGTATTTCTGAAGCTCATCTGGCTCTGGAGATTTAAGCACATTTTTCATGCGGTCATTTCACGCTCCAATCGACGGATTTGCATGTCGGCTCTAGTAATATCTGGATCAAATGATTTCCAGTCTTGTAACTTATCTCGTAGCCGTTTTGCTTCTTCTAAATTGCCATTATCGATCGCTTCAAAAAGCGCTGTTAATGTCCTTGATTCTTCGGTGTCTGGTCGCAGATTATCTAGCCCTAAAACATAGCGCACAATATCAGAGCTTTTCATGCCTCTAGTTGGTGATGGACATTCTTTGATTTGATAGTCTTCTAAAATTTTAACTTGATGACGTTCTACAGTAGTAACAATTTCGGGACTATGGGTTGTCGCGATGATTTGAGTATTAGGAAATACTTTGCGGAGGTCAGGAATAATTTTTTGTTGCCAAGTTGGATGGAGGTGTAAATCTAACTCGTCAATCATTAATACTGCTTTGGCTTCCAGTGGATTTTCCATCTCTGGGTTTGCTTGTGCCAATCGTCTTGCAAAGTCCATTACAAGCGCCAACATATTGCGATAGCCTGAGCTTAATTGATTAAGTGATAATTCAATTTTTTCGCCTGTTTCAGTTTCCCATTCAACCATTAATTTTGCTGAATTTGTCTGTGAAAAATATACTCGTGCATTTGGTGCAATAATCGTAGAAATAGCTTTTCGTATTTGTTTTAATTCAGGAAGTTCTAAATTAATATCGCCCTTGTTTTTTGCTTCTCTTAATTCTTGAAATTCTCTCGCAAAAAACCAGTTGGCTAAATCTGTAAAACTAGCCGTTGCGTTAAGAGAATTCTTTAATGCATCAAATGGATCAAAATCCTGACTAAAAACATCATTGATATCAGAAATATCCTTGATATTACGATTGCATCTATAATAAGTCACAAGCGGAAAGTAGTTAGTATTTTGTAACGACTCTAAAGAACGATGCATATCTCTACGAATTGAAGAATTCTCTATCATATCAACTCGTAAATCTATATTGTTGCCATCAGTACGTCTTTTAACGTATTGCACTGAATAGTTGATAGATAAATCTAAATTGACAATACCAAACTCAATTATATTTGTATTAATAGAGGCATTTTTCTCTTGCTTAACTTTTAAATCCCTTTGAAAAAGATGAGGTTCTTCTATATCTTTAAATCTTGATCTTACATCTACTATGCTTTGAAACTCGTATAGGTATGGATGTATGGCGGCAGCGATCGCATCTAATACTGCACTTTTACCAGAGCCATTATTGCCAACAAATATATTTACATCTGGATTTAAGTTGACCGTTAGATCTTCAAAACATCGAAAGTTTTTGATTTTAACTTGTTGAATGTGCATTTTTAATATTTATATTGCAGATTAATTGTCTCTATATCTAATTACTAAAGATGTTAAGTAGTCAGTTTTGCAATCGCCGAATCAATCCAGAGAGGTGTACCTTTATTTTGCCATGTGATCTAAAAATTAACCCTGTAGCATCATCCAAATCTATCATGAGTACTTCCAATCAACTTTTAAACCTAACTTCATGGATGGCAGGAGAATTTAGCAACCGTGAACAATCACTAGATCAACCTGTTTGGTTTGTGAACTTAGTCTGGTGGCAACGTCCCATGCCATTTAACGTTTTGGGCAGCATTGCCATCTTTGCCGAACAAGCCAATGCCCTAATCCTCGATCGCCCCTATCGTCAGCGTATTTTGCAATTTGTGGAAAATGACGGCAAGATTCAGGTGAAATATTGGGGATTTAAAGATCCTGTCGCATGGACTGGGGCTGGACGCGATCGCGATCGGCTTAATCAGATCACTATTAATGACATCGAACCCCTCGCTGGTTGTTTATTAGATATCTCATTTGCCAATGGTCGCTACAAAGCCGAAATGCCCAAGGATGCGAAATGTTATTTTCAGTATTTAAACGAATCACGTCAAGTTGTCTTAGGCTTTGAGGTTAGCGCTGATGAATTTTGGAGTGGCGATCGCGGAGTCGAGCCTGAAACAGGCACAGCCATCTGGGGCGCAATTATGGACTTTTACAAATTTAAGAAAATCCATGATTTTAGTCATGAAATTACCCATCACTAATGCTATGGCAATGAAAGAGATAGCTAGAGAAGATATGAATGGCAGGGCTTCGCGCCACCATTCATATCTAACTGGTTTTGAGGCATCATTAGCAATGACCGTACTTACCGAATCGTGACGATTAGTGACATAATGTACAGGAAAACTTAGAACAAGACTGATACTGCTATGTCAGACGGAAAAGGATTTGGCTTTGGTTTAGGCAAAATGAAAGAAGCCTTCCAAAAAGCGCAGCAAATTCAAGAAGGCGCTAAAAAATTACAAGAAGAATTAGATCAACTACGTCTAACTGGCGAATCGGGCGGCGGCTTAGTCAAAGTAACCCTAAGTGGCAACCAAGAACCTCAAGGTGTAGAAATTGCTCCTGAAGCCTTAAATGAAGGCGCAGAAGTCTTATCTGACTTAGTGCTTGCAGCCCTTAAGGATGCCTATCAGCTTTCGACTGGCACGATGAAACAGAAAATGGAAGAGCTTACAGGTGGTCTTGGCTTACCCGCAGGTTTCTAAAGAATTTGAGAGAGGGCGCTATGCGCCCTTCTTGCATTGTTCCTCACTACAGATATTAAGATATGAATAACCCAGCTTTGCGCGTTCAACGTCGCAACCAACCAGCCGCTCTCATTCCTACCCAACAGGAAGTATCGATCCTCGACTGGCTCGAATCTACAGGTCGCCTCATTGCCAGAGAAGGCACTGAATCTAGCTTGAAGTTTGATGATGAAGCGGAAGAACTCAGCGAATTGATGCTCGGTGATGATGCTAGCTACATCGATGATGATGATGATGATATCGATGATGATGATGTTGACTAAATAAATGCCCTAGGGCATTTGTTTGCTAAAGGCTTATGCCCAAGAAACAAAAATTTCCACACCTAATCGGCTCAAAATGGACTGCCATGCAAGAAACCTTCGGCTGGCGGCATTTTGTTGTGGTAAATCGCAAAAATGAGGGGGATTTAGTTTTTGCAGAGATCAAGGCAGCCTGCGATGATTCGGTGCGGTTTTGGCTTAATGCTAAATCCTTAAAGCATCCATCGCTATGGACTCCTGGATGGAAAACTTTAAAGGAAATGTAATAAAGCAACTCAATTTTTTGACACGGCTAAGCATTGCCAAAAAACTTTTTGTAAATCAAAAGCCTCCAGTCCATATTATGGATTGGAGGCTTTTGATTTGTTCTAAGCTGTAGCCAGAGCTTTGATTTTCATTAGTTTTAAAAAGCGGTCAAAGTTAAAATGTTTGCCCATCATGTCGCAAATGCTAGTCACTTTTATGCCTTCATGTAGGCGGACTTGACCGAGACAGCTTTCGATAATACTGACGGTACTAAGGGTATCTTTGCTGACTGCGAGGACAGGTACGCCTAGCTCCATCGCTTTGTGGGCAACATCATCACTAATATAGGGGCGACCAGTGAGAATCAAACAATTGGTAGAAGTTTCTAGGGCTGCAAACTGAAGGTCAATGCGACTGCTACCTGTGATTACAGCTTTGTTATAGGACTTGCGGAAATAGCTTTGGGCAGAGTTAACGTCCATTGCGCCAATTTTCAACTCTTCGACCATCACTTTGCTTAAATCAATATTTTCTGGACAGCTAAGGATGGTTGCACCCAGTTGATCGATGAGTTCGGAAACACTGACGCTTCGCAAAGTACGGTTTTCGGGCATGAGTGCAAATACAGGAATACCTTGCTCCTCGAGGTAAGGATGCAGGATTTCGATCGCAGTTTCATACTGATCATCAGGAATGTCATTGATGACCACACCCAAGAGGCGATCGCCAAAGCGATTTTTTGCCATCAAGATATGGTCAACGACCAGCAGTGAGCCAAACCGCATTACCAATAGAATTGGCGCATCTAAATTGTCTGCCATCTGTTCTAAGGACAGTCCAAAAATTGTCCCTTCGGCAGTATTCGCAGGTGCTTCTAAAAGGACGAGATCGCCTTCAATAATTTTTTTGTATTCTTCCAGTTTGGTACTGTAATCATCTTTATCTTCACCAGAGAGGCGACGCTGGAGGGCGGCGCGGTCAAGATTGAGGAGCGTGGGACGCAACAGTGACGATGGCAAATTTAGCGTTTTCTGAATAAAGTCCACATCAGCTTCGCTATGCTCTGCTGATTCAGGTAATTCTTTGGTCGTAAAGGTGCCAATTGGTTTACCGTAGCCAACTTTGTAACCCTTGGCTTGCAAATGATATGTTAAACCCAAAATTGTTGCTGATTTCCCACTACCTGCTCTGGTAGAACCAATCAACAAATGCTTAGCCTGTGGCACGTCTTGCCCTCTAAAAAATGATTACAAACTTTACAAGATTGTATTAAAGCCTACATCCTGTTTGGTTATTGTAACTGATGGACTGTAACTGATAGTTTTTGTTCTGAGCTAATTGTGCATAGAAATGATGCAGTTTATGCGATTACCGCCAAATTGCATCGCTCACGCGACATGCATCCATGATTTCCTTGGGATCATGGACACGCAAAATGTCAGCTCCACCAGCAATACAGGCAATACAAGCCGCAATTGTCCCAAACAGGCGATCACTAGGCTCAGGGCGATCGCAGAGTTTACCAATAAAGGTTTTGCGGGATACCCCTAGCAAAAGTGGCGCTTTAATCGTTTTAAAAGCACTTAGATTTCTGATAATTTCTAGATTGTGATCTAGGGTTTTCCCAAATCCGATCCCTGGGTCGATCGCAATTAGATGTGGGGGAATGCCCCAAGCCTTAGCTACTGCGATCGCATCACTGAGAAATTGTTTTACATCTTGCACCACATCGCGATATTGGGGATTGGCTTGCATTGTGCGTGGTTCGCCTTGCATATGCATCAAAAAAATTGGTACTTGCAGCTTTCCCACTAAAGGCAGCATATCAAGATCAAACCTACCTGCGGAGACATCATTGAGCATATCTGCGCCTGCGGCGATCGCTGATTTTGCCACGCTTGCCTTTACGGTATCGACAGAAATCGGTAAATTCGGATATTCGGCACGGATGGCTTCGATAATCGGCAAAATGCGATCGCATTCTTCCTCAGCACTAACGGGTTGGGCATTCGGTCTTGTAGATTCGCCACCAATATCGAGGATGTCAATATAGGGCAACATCTGCGCCACCTGTTGCAGCGCCGCATCCCGTGAGTTAAATTGACCACCATCGCTAAAACTATCGGGCGTAACATTCAAAATGCCCATGATGTAAGTGCGATCGCCCCAAATAAATTGGCGATCGCGAATTACCCAAGGTTCAGCAACGGGCTTAGTTATACTTGGTTCCAACTGAATAAACCTCAAACATCATTTTAGATATCTGCTAAAACTTGGGCAGGATGTAACTCTGCCTTAACGCCAAGATAAATCTTTTCAATATTACCTTCAGCATCAATCACAAAGGTATTGCGGAAGATACCGACATATTCTTTACCCATAAATTTTTTGAGACCATAGCTCTCGTAGGCTGTGGCAACTTGACCATCGGCATCGGTGAGTAAAGGAAAGGGTAGATCAAATTTTTGGGTGAATTTTTGGTGAGACTTCGCATCATCGGTGCTGACCCCAAAAATCACAGTATTTTTCGCTTGGAATTGGGCGTAATTATCGCGAAAACCACAGGCTTCTTTGGTGCATCCGGGGGTATTGTCGCGAGGATAGAAATACAAAACTACACGGCTACCCTTGAGACTAGAAAGAGTCACAATATTGCCGTTAGTATCTGGCAAGCTAAACTCTGGAGCGCGATCGCCAACCTTTAAAGCCATAAATCTTCTTTACAAATAATCTTTACAATCGTTTACTCAAAGCATAGCGCTTAGTGCAGAGAAACAGGAAGCATTGCTCAATGCTTCCTGTTTTTAGTCTTCAATGCCCATTGCCAATCTTGTATAAACCGTCGCCAGTGCATTCGCGTCCCCCACATTTCCGGGGAACAAGACCACGGGTAAATCAGGAAAACGGGGATGATCGGCGGGAGTTCGTACCACAGAGCATCCTGCCAAAATTTGCCCTAATAGTCTCGCTGTAGGTAGGTTTAAACCTGTGCTCAGGACATCATTAGAAGTAATGCCACCTTTGCTAATCAAAAAGCCAATATCGGTAGGTAGTCCCTGCACGATCGCCATCAATAGCGCCGATACTGACTGACCAAAGGCGAGGCGAGTAGCAATATCCGCAAATTCTAATTCTTTGCGACTGGTAAACACGACGGCGGTTTTCCCTGCGGCATGGGCTTGTTCAACTTGGGCGAGGGCTTCCTGTCGAAGAATTGCCGATTGTGTCTCCGTATCGCTCAGTAAACGTGCCACCTCAATCTCAACGGGAACAGTATTAGGAGCCTTGAGTAAATTCTCCAACTGCTCGGTGGTTTTTTTGACATGGGAGCCAACGATCGCGACACCAGCTTTGTGCGATCTCATATATTTCGACATTTCTTCCGCAGGAATGGGTTGCGGTGGTAGTTTGGCAAGAGCCGTCAGTAAACTCGCCGCACTACGGAAGAGAAAGCGTTTGCCAGTAGCTGCGATCGCCAAAACATCGGAGGCAAATTGATTGAGGTCAGCTTGATTTTCGGCATCGACAACACCGCATTGATTGTCATGGAGTCTCGCTAAGCGATGTCGGATTCCTGAGCGGATATCCCCTAATAAAAATCGTTCTACCTTGTCGGTAGTAATGCGTCCCTGAGTTTTTTCTTCGACATAATCAGGTAAGTAGCTGTGCTTATAGCCAAATACCGAATCCTTAGCAAATTCGGTTTCATGTACTGGCGTAGGCACACCATTAACCACTAAATAATGCACACTTGATTTGGTAAAGCGACCACCTTCAAAAAAGGCAGGTACAAGGAAATGCGCGTCAAAGTTACCTAATTCCTCAGCGATCGCATCGGTCTCAACTGGATAATGTCCCCGCAAAGTCGAGTCCGAACGGCTAACGATCAAAAATTCATGGATGCCTTCTGCTTCCAGAGCAGGTTTGAGATTGCGGCAAACTTCGCGGGTGACTTTGGTTGCATCCTCGGGAGTCAGCGATCGCGTATTTGTCAGCACAAACATAATGGGTGACTCATCGGCTAACCCAATCCTCAGGGTTTCCACATCCCATTTTGTAAGCAATAGGCAGCTATGCACGGTTTGGGAACCCGTCGGATCATCATCAAGAACAATAATTTTCGGCTTTGGAGAAGAACTAGCTGCCATTACGTTTCATCTAAGTGTTTGCTTCTCAGTCTACTAAAAAAGCGATCATTCAGATGATGATTACGCTCTCTTACAATAGAACAAGCTGACTAGCAATATTTAGGTACAGCGTGCTGCGCTGCATTAAAACCCAGAGAAATTTTGAAAGTACGGCTCCGCCGCACTTTCAAAATTTCCTACAAGACTACATGAGGCAATTGCTAATCGGGGAACCGCTATAGAAACACCAATAGGCTAAATAAAACATGGCTAATATCAGTGGTAGTTGGCTTGGTACTTTCTGGCAACAGGGCAATCAAACTCGTTTCGAGGCAACCTTCGTCCAAAATGGTAATACTATTTACGGGAATATTCTCGATGACGGGCATTTAGGCGAAGCGACCCTTAAGGGTGAAGTGATTGGTCGAAATATTAGCTTTGTCAAAAGTTATTTAGGCAATCATAAAAAACTTGCTGCGGTTAACTACAATGGTGCGATCGCCGAAGATGGTAATTCCATGTCTGGCAAATGGGATTTCTTCGGTATGTTTGGCTTTGAAGAATGGGAAGCCCACCGCAGCGATCAAAATCTAGAATCTGAGCTAAAAAATTACTTAACCAATAAAGAACCTGTTTATAAATAGAAAAACGGCATAAAATGCCGTTTTTCTATTTATCTGGTAAGGATGGGCAGCGCTTTGCGCTGCCCATCCTTACCTATTTATAAAACTCGTAATACTGTTGGGATGCTATGCAATGTGGGTAACTCGCGAATAGCAGCGATCGCCTGTTGGAAATTCAACTCGCTTACTTGTTGTGTCACCACCACGATTTCGGCTAAGCCATCGTGAATCGTATTTTTTTGCAAGATTGCATTCAAACTAACTTGGTGATTACCAAAGGCAGTACCGAGATCCCCAATTACCCCCGGTTTATCGTGGGTGAGCAATCTGGCATAGAACTGCGTCACCGTATTTTCAATGGGCGCAATCTTGGCATAGTGTTCATGGGAGCAACCCATTAATTGATTAATTTGATTCGGCACGGATTTCAAAGCTGCGACAACATTAATGATGTCGGCAACTACAGCACTAGCCGTTGCTCCTGAACCTGCCCCAGGCCCGAGAATACCACTTCACCAACGGGATCGCCTTCAATCCGCACCGCATTAGTGACACCATGAATATTGGCAAGGGGATGCTGAATTGGGATTAAAGTGGGATGGACACGGATTTCGAGGTTGCTGTCTCCCTCCGTAGCAACCCTTCTCGCAATTCCTAAAAGCTTAATCGTAAAGCCTAGCTCTTTGGCATAGCCGATATCTGCACTAGTAATTGAGCGAATCCCTTCACGATAAATATCTTCAAGATTGACGCGATCGCCAAAGGCAAGACTCGCCAAAATCGCCATTTTATCGGCAGCATCATAACCATCGACATCCGCAGTGGGATCAGCCTCGGCATAGCCTAATTTTTGGGCCTCAGCGAGAGTTGCCTCAAAATCCGCACCCTCAAAATACATACGGCTGAGAATGTAATTGGTTGTGCCATTAACAATGCCTGTCAATTCAGTAATGCGATTGCCACCGAGACTTTGTTTCAACGCTTGAATTACGGGAATCCCGCCACAAGCGGCTGCTTCTAACATTACATATACGTTTTTTTGTTTGGAAGCGGAAAAAATTTCATTACCATGTCTTGCGATTACAGCTTTGTTTGCCGTAACGACATGCTTACCATTGGCGATCGCTTTTAAAATTAAACTTTTCGCTGGCTCGATCCCGCCGATTACTTCAACCACAATATCGATCGCAGGATCATTAACGATAGCCTCCAAATCATCTGTGACTATATTGGGATTGATCGCCACATCACGCTGCTTATTTAGCGATCGCACACCGACACGGGCAATTTCGATATCAGGGAGTAAGGGATGGCGACCATTAGGGTCTTGGAGAATTTTGGCAACACCAGCGCCAACGGTTCCTAATCCGAGAAGTCCAACTTTATATGTCACAGTCTTAATTTCTTTTAAGTTATCGTCAATTACTATTGGCTCCTATTGTAGTTTTTTTCGGGACGCGATGATTCAATACAGCGCTTTGCGCTGACTTAAAAACCCAGAAAAAAAGTTGAAAGCGTCGCTTCGCGACGCTTTCAACTTTTTTTCTTTACTACTTAAAAGAGAGCGCTTAGCGCTCTCTTTCTCTTATAACTACAACTTAGGCGACTTTAGACAATCTGCCCTGTGAATTCTTCAACAACTCATGATTAGGTACTTTTGAGTTTATGTTGCTTGGGGATTTCTCGATATCTGCGGAAATCGCTAGTTGATAACAAGGAATCGTATCAGCATGAACTAAGCCAGACATTATGCCTTCATAAATCTCTAATAAGGCATCCATTGACGTAGCAAAATGAATATATTGATTTGGTAAAACAGATTTTTCAAAGAAGGCGATACTAGGTTGAGATATGCGTACAATCTGAATAACTGAGCTTTCGTTACGATAAATACAAGTTAGTTGCTTAGCCTGATTGTGTAAGTTGTTCGGATGAGTTGTACGCTCTTGAATATCTAACATTGTCTTTACCTGTGAATAATCTTTATCTGTGCCAGTTCATGATCCCAGAGTAGGGGATCGTCTCATGAGTGGCAGTGACATAGCGCACATATTCCAAGTTTCTTAAGCTTTGGGATCGCTGTTTTCGATCAGAGCAGAGACTTTGTTTTTGCTTTTATCTGGTTATCCTTTGAGATTGCTTGACCATATTATAGATAAAACTAAAGACTTCGTTTTGCTTTTATCTAGCTATTCTTTGAGATTGCTTGACCATTCTATAAAAGTACAAAACGAAGTTTTGTACTTTTATCTAGCCACCCTTTGCGATCGCTTAACCATATATTTAGTGAGATCAATGAAAGCATCACGGCGTAAATAGGGATAATCACCAACCCAAAGATTGTATTGCGGGATATAAGCATCCGAAGTTTGGCGACTAACACGACCAAAGCGTCGATCGTTAGAAAACAGCAACATATACACAGTCTGTTCTGGTCGAATCCGCTTGAGTTCGCGCCTCATGGGTAAACGTAACGTCGTTACAAAATCCGTTTCATCCCCAAGCTCGATATTCAAAAAGCTCTCGGCATCATAACTAACATCCATTCTGCCTCGCGAATCAACCTTCTCCTCCCGTGCCAGAACCTCTTGAGAGACATACACATCCAGCACCTCCGCCTGCCAAAAACCGCAATAGGCAAAGCGTCGCAACTTAGCATTACGAATACTTGCTAGGACTACGGGTTCGAGCATCCAATACAAACCTCCCAGTGCGGCACAGACAAACATGGCTAATGCGGCAAAACTACTGGGATTATTTTCGTGAACACGGTTGTAGAGAATCGTGAAAATAATCACACTAGCGATCGAAATTGCAACCCGCCGAAACACATTCTGCCCATTCCCCGAATAGTATTGGTACTGCTCAGAGGTGGGAACAGCAGGGATCAGTTCATCAAAATTTTTACGTTTGAGTGGAGTAATCATAGGGGTATTTTAGCCAATAACGCTGCACCATAAGCCGCTTCGATTTGTACAGACTGTTGCATCGGGATCTGAAGATAGCGATCGCGGATTTTTGTCCATACTTGATTTTGCGCCCCACCACCTGCGGTATAAATTTGTTGAATGGGTGAAGCACCTAACTCTTGCAAAAGTTTATAGCCTTGCGCCTCGATTCTTGCCATACTTTCCAGTAACCCATGCAAAAATTCCACGGGATCATCAGGTCGCGGTTCCAATCGTGGGACAAGGTTAGGATCGTTAATCGGAAAGCGATCGCCTATTTTCGGTAAAGGATAATAATCAAGCGGACTAGAAATATCAGGATTAATGCAATCGCTCAGTTCTTGCAATTCCTGATCGCTAAAAAACTGTCGCAACACTGACCCACCAACATTCGATGCTCCACCGACTAGCCATAAACATCCCAATTCTGGATGATCAAAGCGATGGCTATAGATCCCATATTTGGAATTGTTCACAGGGCGATCGCTTAAAACTTTGAGTACCATCGTTGAACCAAGGGATGTCACGGCTGTGCCGATCTCAGGCTCGGTTGTCCCCACACAAGCTAAAAAAGCTGCATTACTATCTGTTGTGCCTGCCCCAATTTCGCAGTCTAGGGGCAGACCTAACTGCTTAGCGATTTCTTCTTGAATTAGCCCCACAGTTGTACTAGGTGCTAATACTGATGGCAAGACCAAATTAGGATGTTCTAAGCTCCAAACCTTGAGCCAATCAGGATAGGTTAATGCTTCGGGAGCATAGCCCAACTTCAGCGCATTGTGATAATCACTTACGCCTAACTTGCCATGTAGTAAATAACTTAGCCAGTCTGCTTGATGCAAGAAATATATTAATGAAGAGGTTTGCTCTTTATTTACAAGCAAAGAAAGTAATTTGGCAAAACTCGAAGTTGCCCCACAAACTGAATGCTGAAGTGGTGCAACTCTTTTTACTTGCTCTAAAATCTCAGGTTTACAGGCATCGCTATAAATCATCGGCGAAGTAATTACTGAGCCATCGCGATCACAAATTAAAACTGTTGCTGAAGTCCCATCAATGACAATTTTGCGGATATTTTGTTTGATATGCTGCGGCAAGCTATCAATTACTTCATAAAGCGCATTTTGCCATGATCCACAATTCCGAATTTCATAGTCAGAGCGTGCTATAGCAACAATTTCATGATTTGTGTTCAGGGCGATCGCTCGTACTCCCGAAGTGCCAAAATCAATCCCTAAAAAATAATTCATTAACTAAACACCACATTAGTTATCACAAAGGGCTTAAGCCTCTTGCCTATTGTGATCATCAAGATTTCCCCAAAGGAATGTATTTCTCCAAACAATTTCTTAGTACATTGACATCAAATAAAATAGGCAAGAAATGAATGCTTTTTATCTCTTTGAAATAGAATAAAACTGGAAATCCAAACCAAAATACTTTCCAGTCTTGCCATTCTTGATAGGGGAAAGTACGGAATTTTTCTTGTGATCGATAAACCTCTAAATCTGTTTCCGTAAATACTAAACGAATGGTCGCTGCTTGATAAACTAAAAACAATCCAAAAATTGAAACTACTCCCGCAGCAATTGGTTCTACCCAAATTAGCGGTATACTTGCCAACACTAGTACAGCAGGTATTGCATAGCTTGGATTTAGTTCTGTAGCCTGTGATGCAGTCTTGGGATCAATAAAAGGATTTGAAGTAGTCATTGTGATTTAAATAATTGATTTCTATCTATAGATATACATTTAATTCTAAATCTATGGCTACTTTATTGAAGTGATAAAATCAATAATAGCCACTAATCCATTCTAGTTAATTTATTCTTAAACCTGATCATTTAACTAAATGTATTTTTGGCAAAACTCCGTAATATCTACACAAGCTTAGGAAATCTCTATGAACTTATCCTCAACAGTGAATGACTTGGCTCTACCTTTGCGCGAAGCTGCCAAAGATCCTAAGGTCTGGAGCGATCTCAAACAAGCGATCGCCACAAGTTCAGGATTTGACAAATGGCAGCGCTCCCGTCATGGTGAACCTAAAGAAATTTTGGTGGCACAAGAAGGCGTTCTGGATGATCTCGTGCGTAGCTACTTACGTGAGACACTAGAAACGTTAGCGTATTAATTGCGAGATTTTCTTGTGAGCGAAACCTTTGAAAATTTAAGAGAGCAACTGGCTGCGGATGACATCGGTCTACGAATGAAAGCAATCCATGCTAGTCGCTCTCTTCCCATGTCTGAGCGATTTAGTTTGTTAGTCATTGGTGCGACCGATGCCAATGCGCGTATTCGTTATGATGCAGTAAGTCAAATCGGTACAGTTGGTACGGTTGATCTAGACAAATCTTTAGAAATTTTAAGTGATCGCCTGCGTGTTGATTCCGAGTTAGATGTTCGTGCAGCAGCAGCAGCTTCCCTTGGCTCCCTACAGCTTAGACAAGCTTTTGACCTTCTTAATGCTGCCTACGAAGCTACTAATGATTGGATGCTGCAATTTAGCATTGTGGCTGCGATCGGTGAATTAGGTGCTCCCCAAGGATTAGACTTTCTTGCACAAGCATTGCAAAGCCCCAATGACCTTGTAAAAATTGCAGCGATCGGCTCTCTAGGCGATCTAGGTAATCCTGAAGCTGTTCCTCTGCTACTACCTCTTATCGACGATCCTGATTGGCAAGTACGGCATCGTGTATCCCAGTCCTTAGCTCATCTTGGTAGCGATGAAGCCAAGGCAGCCTTAGAAAAGCTCGCTAATGATCCAGTGTCTCAAGTAGCTGAATCAACGCGATCTTTGCTGAATTTTTGATAAAAGTGGGATCAGTCTAAATTAATTGGGCGTTCCAATACATCCTCAACAGAGTAAGGACAATTGGCTGGAAACTCTAAATCTGTTTCTTTTTGTGCATTTAAACTGGCTACCACATAAGTTTCATTTAACCACTCATCGTTTAGATACCGTTTAAGGCTTGGGCTATCTTTCAGATAACGAATGATGTGAAGTCGTTCTCGCTGAATCGTTATTTGCCAACTCCTTGATCTGCGATGTGGTTGATAATCCCACTTAAGTAAATGATGCACAATCAATCTCATACTACTCAATAAGCGATCACGTTCTCGCTTGGACAAATCGCGTACCTCTTCCACCAAATTTTCGATATCCAACTCAGCGAACCGCCCCGCCGACAACAAATCAGCCATTTGTTCAGCCCAGAGTCCATAATCCTGCTCATATAGTACAGTCATCGCCACAACTCCAACTAAGGCTCAGCACACTTATATATTATATTTTTAAAATTAAAAAAGGAGAGACGCTTAGCGTCTCTCCTTTTTCATTTAGTTAACACTAAATCTTAGAAGGAGAATGTGGTACGAATTACACCAACAGTTGCAGTACCGTTAGCGGTGTTGCTGCCTTGGTTGAATACAAAGAATACACCAGGGGTGATGCTGATATTCTTAGAAACACGGAAGCGGTATAAAGCTTCAAGTTGGTAAGGGGTGCTAGGGCTAGCAGCAATTCCACTTACACTGCTTGTGAAGAGAGGCTGACCAAAAGTAATAGCAGCTAGGTCACCTTCGCTAAACAAGTCTTTACCAGAGAGAGCTGCATTCCAGCTAGTGAGGGTTGCAGAACCAGCAGTAAAGTTAGCAAAAGTCCAAGAACCCCAAGTGTTGAAGGTAAACTTCTTGGTAATGTCCCAAATCAAGCTACCAACAACGGTATCACTCTTAATACCAGAACCTGCTAGTGTTCCGAGAGCAGTACCATCACTGTTTAGACCAGTTCCAAGTCCAGTGAAGTTTGCAGCAACACCAGTGGAGAATCCACTATTAGTGTAAGCATTTGCATAACCAAGACCAAAAGTCAAGTTTTCAGAAGGCTTGAGAACAAACTGAGCAGCGATCTTTGTATCACCACCAGTTACACCACCAGCACCTGTTGCAGCAGCAGCATTGGATGCGGTGTAAGCAGCTTGGAAGTTAACCTTATCAGAAAGCTTCCAGTCAAAACCAGCAACTGCTAAACCAGTAGCACCACCGTTAGATGCGATACGGATTAAGGGGCTGAAACGACCAAAGCGAGAAATGGTACCTTGGGAATCACTTTCAAGAGGATTTAGAGGATTGATGATGTCCTCAGTTTGTCCAATTGGAGCAACATAAGCGGTGAAATTGTCACCAATTGGGAATCTGTAGTACAAACGATTAAGTTCAAAAGTGTTAGCATTAGCTGCTGCAACACCATCATAGGAAAGACGAGTGCTACCGTCGTTAGCCAAGTTGTTGAAGCTAGTAGTATTACTTGCTTGCAAACGGGTTCTCAACAAGTCCTTACCAGTGAAGCTGGTGTCCAAGTTAAGACGAACACGGTAATTGAAAACAACGTTGGTCTTGTCTACACCAGGAGCAGTTGCAACACCGTCAGAACCAGCAGCTAGACCGAAGATTGCTTCGCCGCGTAGCTTGGTGGTGGTGGAGAACTGTTGAGCTTCGAGCTTGGTGACTTTAGCATCAAGAGCATCAACACGACCACGAAGGGTTGCAAGTTCAGCCGCAAATTCTTCTTGAAGCTTTTGCAAGGTAGCGAGATCTTCTTTGCTTACCTTATCAGCTAGACCTGCGGAGATGATTTCATTAATTTTGTCCAAGCAAGCATTTAAGCCAGCAGCAAATTCATAACGACTGGTTGCTTGTCTGCCACGGAAAGTACGATCAGGGTAGCCAGCGATACAACCGTAGCGCTCTACCAAGGATTGCAATGCGGTGAAGGCCCAATCGGTAGGCTTAACATCGCTAAGTTGAGATACGGAAGTAACGTTTTGAGCTACAGCACTGGGACGCAACTGTAGTTGATCAACGGAAGATTGTGCGTTAGCAGCACCGCTAAGCATTGCGGATGCAGCAACAGCAGCTGAGATTACTACGGGAGTAACTAAGCTTTGATTTTTCTTAGAAAACTTAGACATTTGATTTATCATTCCTCACAACGTGACTATTCTACAACTAGTCTACCTAAATGTATCAATATTGGCAGCAAAAAGTTAAGTGTTGCGGAACACATTAGCTGTGTACTTACTATAAAAATCCCATAAAACACTACTTACGACATATGTAGCAAGATAGATATAGTGGGTTTTGAGTGAATATCCTGTTGGCAATCTCTCAAAAAGATCCATCAAGCAAAATCATCAAATAAGAAAATTGATCTATAAAGATATTTGCTGGAGCAATTGGGCTAAAATACTATAAGTAGGGGAACACTATCCAAGCTGACTCTGCAAATTCGTAAGCCATCTAAGTCTCATAAACATTATAAGGAACTAGTGCTAGACACCCTATTCAGCTCGTAGACATTTATCTTGGAAAGTTCTTCAGGATGTCTGACAGAGATATGCGTTTCGATCCATATATTTCTAGACATAACTGTAGTTTGAGTTTGCAAGAATATTTTCTGAGCTACCAAGGGCATCTCTACAAAGATCCGTCAGCTCCCATTGTATGGACAGGTATCGAAAATCCTTACTTGTGATGATTGACGATGTTTATCTGTGTTTCTCAGTTTATGTTTCTAAATGTGTTTGTAGTTTGTTGTTGTGTAGCCCCTCGTTTGCTTTAATTTGCTCACCTTAAACCATCGCTCGAACCTCGCCTCATGGAATTCTCGATTACTCAACTGTTAGATAACTTCTCTGATGACAAGCTAGTTACGCCTAAAGCGATCGAAAAAAAACTTGGAATTAGTGACGATAGTAAAAGCGTCCGTAAGCTCCAAGTTGCCCTTGATGCTCTCGAAAAAATTGGTATTCTCGAAAAAGATAAAGGTCGCTACCGCCGCATCCATGAGGAAGGCTTAGTAGAGGGACGTTTGCGCTGTTCCAGTAAAGGCTTTTGCTTTGCCATCCAAGATGTAGAGGGTGCTGAGGATATATATGTACGTGAGAGCCGTTTGAGTAATGCTTGGAATGGCGATCGCGTATTGGTGCGAGTTACTAAGGATGGGGTCAGAAGGCGATCGCCTGAAGGTGAGGTGCGCCTAATTCTAGAGCGTTCTAATCCCACATTACTTTCAACTGTAAAGCTTGCCGATGATAGCTATCGTGCAGTCCCACTTGATGATCGCCTATTGTTTGAAGTTGAGCTAGTACCCGATGAGGAAACTCCTGATCTAAGTGTAGCCGTTGGGAAATTGGTACATTTGGAAATGGTGCGCTTTTCATTAGGCAATCATTTACCATTGGGGCGTATTTTGCAGATTTTGGGAGATGATGCCGAATCAACTAATGATATTGATTTGGTATGTTGTAAGCATAATTTACCCAGAAGATTTAGTGCTAAGGCTTTGACGGCGGCGGCAAGTTTACCAAGGGGAGTTAGAAAAGCCGATCTCAAACATCGTCTGGATCTCCGCAAAACTCTCACCGTCAGAATTGGTAATGCAGCAGCAATTTCCATCGTTCAGAGTGAAACAGGTTGGGAATTGGGTGTCCATATTCCTGATGTTGCTACCTATGTAACAGCAGGTTCGCCGTTAGACTTAGAAGCACGTAAGCGACTAAGGTCATTTTTCTTGGGTGATACGATTTTGCCAATGTTACCTGAGATGAATGTTTTTAATCAGCCTGAATATCTCACGATGTCAGTGCTCATTAAATTGGATCATGATGGTAATGTGCTTTCCTTCGAGATTCAACCTTCTGCAATTTTGGTGCGAGCAAACCTCAGCTATCAAAGGGCACAGCAAATCCTTGATGGCAAGGTGACTGTGGATGAAGATGCACCAAGTCAAGAAATTGATACAGAAGTAGAAGAGTTAGTGCATTTAATCGCTAAAGTTGGCGCACTACTTCAAAATCATTCCAATGCGATTAGGTTAGTCTTGCCTCAGATTCCTTCTCAAGAGGCTGATGAAGGCGTTCGGGGATTGACAGTAGTTCCTTTGACTCTGCCTATTTCTGGCACTGTAACGGAAGTAATGATTTTGGCGAATAAGGCGATCGCGTTGCATTTGCAATCCTTAACGATTCCTGCCATTTATCTACGCCAAGTTCCTCCCGATCAAGGCAAAGTGGATGATTGGATTAAGTTGTTAGAGAGCATGAGTATTTCTGCTCAGTTGGAAACTCCTGAACAGATCCAGATTGCGGATTTACATCATATTTTGCTTCAGGTCAATCAGCTAGAGCAGGAGGCAACTCGCGATATTCTCAAATATCTCTTACTATCGATGTTTAAGCCTAATGAATATGTCCTCGCGCCGACACTACATTTTGGTTTGGGATTAATTGATCAGCCCTACATCCATGGCGTATTTCCCCAGCACCATTATGGAGACCTATTGATTCAGCGGACGTTGCACACGGTGTTTGAGGAAGGTCGCGATCGCCGTAGCATTCGGATTAAGGATGGTGTGAATTTACGAAGTTCTACTGCTCATGGTCAAGTCAATTGGAGTGTCTTGCCCCCTGAAACGGAACGTCAGTTAATTGAAGATTTAGAAGCGATTTTGCCCAAGCTCAATCAAGCTGATGCTTTGTACCACCGTTCAATTTCTGATCTAGATGGATTGCGTAAAGCGGAATTTATGCGATCGCATACAGGCGGTAACTTCTATGGCATCATTACTAGCGTTCAGTCCTATGGCTTCTTTGTTGAGATTGAGTCTCTATTGGTAGAGGGTTTAGTCCATGTCAGCTCTCTCAAGGATGATTGGTACGAATTCCCCCTAATTAATGGTAAGGGTCGGGCAAGAGCTTCGACTTTACTAGTGGGTCGCCGTAGTGGTCGTCAATATTGCTTGGGCGATCGCGTTGAAGTACAGGTCAAGGGTGTTGATTACTATCGCCAACAAATTGATTTGGTAGCGGTTGTAACCCCTGAAGGTGATCGTGACTCGTCTACTTCGGAATTAAGCTCTATTTCAGAAGCTGATTTAGAGACTCCTGAGGACATCGAGGCAGCAAATATAGAATAATCTCACTAGCCACAATTACCTCATACCACGAGTTCTCCACCATGTCGCTTTCCCGCTTATTGGTGACTGTCTTAAACCGTCTTCAGCCATCTGCGGAGACGGTCATGCTTGTGTCTGCGATCGCTGTCGGTGTGATTAGTGGCACTGGCGTTACGTTATTCCGCAAACTAATTTTAATTACCCAAGAAATCTATTGGCATGAGCTAGCCGTAGCTCTGAGTAACCAATGGCATTGGGCTATTATCTTGATCCCAATGTTGGGGACCTTAGTTGTCAGCTTAGTACGCTTGCGGCTGGATCAAGTAGAAGCGAAAACCTTGGGCAAAGCACAGATAGTCAGTGATATGGGGCAATTACCCTATTCGCAGGTTTCTCTTAAAACAGTAGCCGCAGCGCTTTCCTTAGGTTCTGGGGCTTCCCTAGGACCAGAGGGACCTAGCGTGGAGTTAGGTAGTAACATTGGTTCCATTCTCGGACAAATGTTGCAGTTTTCCAGTGAACGTATTCGGCTATTGATTGGCGCAGGGGGAGCCGCAGGGCTAGCCGCAGGATTTAATGCACCGATCGCAGGTGTATTTTTTGCCCTTGAGGTATTGCTCCGCGATTCCTATCGCACTAATAAATCTAGTCCTAACTCCGACGTTAGTGTGGTCGTTATTGCCTCAGTTATTTCGGCTTTAGTTTCACAAATTAGTCTTGGTGAGCGGCCTGCGTTTAGTTTGCCTGTCTATGAAGTTCGTAGCTATTGGGAATTACCGATCTATTTGGGCTTAGGTGTATTGGCTAGTGTGGTTGCCCTCATGTTTGCCAGCGCGATTAAACAGGCTAAGAAGTTTTTTGCGGGGGAATGGGCGATCGCTACATTTATGCAAAAGCTGTCCATGCCCGTGAAGCTCCTGATCGGTGGGCTATGTGTCGGCATTATCGCGTTGACTTTTCCTGAAGCGATCGGTATAGGTTATGAGACCGTTGAATCAATTTTGCAAGATACACCTTTCACGATTCCTTTGTTAGGTATTTTGCTGGTTATCAAACTATTGCTAACGGCGATTAGTTCCGCTAGTGGCTTTGTGGGCGGACTGTTTGCACCTTCGATTTTTTTGGGGGCAGTACTTGGCAGTTTATATGGACAGGCGATCGCCAGTTTATTACCTGCCTCTATTCCGATTGCGGCTTCCCCTGCCTATGCGCTGGTAGGGATGGCAGCAGTGCTTGCAGGTACGGTACGCGCTCCTCTAACGTCGGTACTATTACTGTTTGAAATGACCCGCGACTATCGCATCGTTTTACCTTTGATGGCAGCAGTTGGTCTTTGTGCATGGATACTCGATCAACTAGATACATCTAAAACCGATCGCATGATCATGCAATGGTCAAATTTACCTGCTGATATCGAAGTCCTTGAAAAAATTAAAATTGCGGAGGTCATGACCTTAAATCCTGCCTCGGTCAAATATTCAATGCCCATATTACAAGCCGCCCAATTTATCACCAGTGGCTATCATCACAGCGCTTTAGTTTTTGATGATGTCAATCATTTACAGGGCATCCTCACTACGCAGGACTTGAAGCGAGTCCTGTCTGCACCTACAAGTGATTCTGCATTTGATGAAATGACTGTCCAAAATATTTGCACAAGAGAAGTGCTATATACCTTTGCGGATGAGTCGCTCGCTGAAGCCCTTAAACGTATGGCAACAAGGGATCTGCGACAAATGCCTGTGGTCGATCGCAATCAACCAAAACGAGTAATTGGCATGGTTGATCGGCTTGCCATTACAACAGCCTATAACACAGCGCTAACAAAACGAGCGATCGCTGCTAGAATTACAGCGACTAAACCGAATACAAGCATTGCTAATAATGCCGCAGTCGTAACCAATACGCTAAATGCAGCTAATACCAGTGTTAATGCTAATGCTAGTAATGGCAATAGTCGCCATAATGGTGATCATCGGCATGATGATAACTCTGACAATAACTCTGGTAGTAATGGCTCTAGCAGTAATGGCAACGATCATCCTCTCAATGTCCCTCTAAATAGTAATTTAAATAGAGAATTAGATATTCATAGCTCTGAGACAATTCCCTCCTAAAATTTAGAGATTGTCTTAATCTAGTAACTAGCCCACACAAGGATGTCATGAATAGCGAAGAAATACTCATAGAATTTGTGGCAAATAGCGATCGCTCTAATGGTGAGTCGATCAAGTCTCTCAGCACCAATAAGGTGAAAGAGAGTATTCAGAAAATTGCCAACCTCGTCCAACAACTCGCAACTGAAAGTACTCCCAATCAAACTAATGGGCTAGCTCTAGATGAAGTTGAAGTTGCCATTAAGCTCACCGAGACAGGTGAAGCGGTTTTATTAGGCGACGGGCAAAGTAATGGCGCAATTACCTTAAGATTTCGTCGTCCGAGCCATGTAGTTAGTAGTTCATTGCCTACTAGTGCAAATGACCTGACGATTCCTAGTCAAGGAATTAGCTACCAGAAATTACAGGCTTTGCTAGCTAGCGGTAAGTGGCAAGAAGCCAATCAAGAAACATGGAATGTGATGTGTCAAGCCGCAAATAAAAATATTGGCTCAGTTCTATCCGCTGAGGATATTAAGCAAATTTCCTGTGAAGTCTTACAAACCATTGATAATCTATGGCAGAAGCATAGTCAGGGTCGCTATGGATTTAGCTCTCAAAATCAAATCTATATGTCATCAATCATGGGCTAAGAATCATAGTCTAAAAATTTCTGCTCTAGGCATCCTAATATAAGGAGCATAGGATCAAAAATTTGGGACAAGTGAGAAGTAAGGATATTTTGCCTCGCTCAGCCTTTAATAAGTATTAACTTTAAGATTACAGGGGTCATTGTCATGGATCAGGATAAGCAAAAGCAGATTACGATGTACTTCATCGAAGAAGCGAAGGAGCATCTGCAAACCATTGAGTCAGGACTACTTGATTTGCAATCGATCATGGGGAATTCGGAGTCGGTAAATGAGGTGTTTCGAGCCGCCCACTCTATTAAGGGGGGAGCAGCAATGTTGGGATTTAGTAGTATCCAACATGTTGCTCATAACTTTGAAGATTATTTCAAGGTAATTCGGGAAAATAGTGATTTCCAAGTTGATCAGCATCTCCAGACGCTATTTTTACAAGCTTTTGACAAATTACAAGAACTAGTGGAACTGCTCCAAAGTCCCTATGGACTGACTAAGGATGCCGTTGATGCGATTATGGCTGGCTCCGATCAAATCTTTGCTAACCTTAAAGCCCATCTGCAAAATTTG
This sequence comes from Pseudanabaena sp. BL-A-41, assembly GCA_050632425.1. GTDB lineage: Bacteria > Cyanobacteriota > Cyanobacteriia > Pseudanabaenales > Pseudanabaenaceae > Pseudanabaena. The sequence continues at coordinate 288,623 of CP192607.1, forward strand.
GTGTCAGGTCAAAGCGTTGATACACAAACAGTGGTTTTGTCGAAATCGGAACCAAAGGTTGACACTAGAGCAATGTTGGCAACCTTTCAGTCTGAAGTACCGCTTAAGCTACGGAATATGCTGGAATTGTTCAAACAGCCCGATAGCCCACGCAGTCGCCAGAATCTAGAGAATATCTGTACGCAACTACAGGACATGGGCGATCGCTTTGGGTTAGTTGCTTGGTCAGTCATGATCCAGTCAGTACGTTCTGCCGTCACCAATCCCAATAATCAATTTCGTGTCCTTGCACCAATACTGATCAAAGAGGTTAAGCAGGCGCAAGAGCAAGTTTTAGGGCAAAAGGCGAATGAAATTAAAGTCTCTCAACAATTGTTGCAGTTAATTCCCGCAGATACAGCAAGGCAAGCTATATCAACTAAGCCTCCTGTGGCAGTGAGAGCTACTTCTTCATCGGATGAATTGAGTAATCTTTTAGGAGCTGTGATTGAAGAAGATAAGGCTCAACAAGGTTGGCAAACCTTTAGCGATCGCGTTGGTTGGCGACAAAATGGTTCTTGGATTGCCTCTAATACTGTCCAGCCACCGACTCCACCCGACGGACATTTCCCCACACCCTTATGGCTTTCATCGTGGCATCAGTCTAAAGATACGAAGGCAAAAGAGTTTCAAGCCCAGTATTTAACTTTCTTAGCTAAACTATCGAGCTGCAATTTGCCATAGAGAGATTTTTGTGGCGCGGCTTCGCCATGCCACAAAAATCAAATGGTGTTGAGAAAGGCGGCGCTTCGCGCCGCCTTTCTCTTCTTTTATGTCCTGATACACTTGGCGACAGCTATACTATGCAATAAATTCTTAAGAGGGTTTATCAGTGAGGAGTTTGTTTGCCACGATTTTTGCGGTTACAGCAAGTACGGCACTGCCTGCGATCGCTACCTCGATTAATCATCCATCGACATTCAGTCCCATCAACCCAAACTCAACATATGTAAGTGTTTTGCCTGTCCAGCAAACGGCTATTCAGGAAGCTCAGAATGCTGAACCGTATACATTTGCTCAAAGGTCTCTCAATCTTGCGAAACAGATTCCCACCGATGCAATCGGATTATTGGTTGTTGATGTAGAAAGAGGTTCGTGGCAAACCATTCAAAGATTTCACGGCAGCTCGACAAGCCAGCTTGGGGCTATGGACAAATTGCTCGGATTTTTGGGCAAGGCTTCTCAGATATCCTTTGCTAAGGATGTCCAGCCTTGGTTGGGGACAGAGTTGGCGATCGCTTTTTTGAATCATCCTGATCAAAAGGCAGAAATTATCTTTGCGGGAATGTCTGTAATCAAGGATCAGCAGCAATTCGATACTTTTATTAAGAAATTGAAGGCTCTTAATTTCCCTAAGGCTACGGAAACGCTATATCAAAATGTCAAAATCTGGGAATGGCAACTTCAGGAAGAAGAAGATTCTAAGATGAACTCTTCACAGGCATCTACATCTAATGGGATTCAGTCTCTCAATCTTAAGCATTCAAAGCCATCCAATAACCATAAGCCCACTAAGGAACCGCAGGATGATCATGATAAACCTGAGGAACCTAATAACGATCTGCCGAAGTTTCCCAGTTTTGGGTTTAAGCGTTTAGTGATCGCTAAGTTGCCTAGTGGTGTTGCTGTAATTGCTTCCGATCGTCTAGCTATTCAGAAAATGATCGATTTGGTGATTGCTAATATTCCCAATCCAGATTCATCTCAACCGCAACAACTTGTACCAGCCCTTGCTGACAATGATCTCTTTTTGCGATCGCTGCATAATCCCCTATGGAATCGCTCTCTGATTGCAGGGTATGGAAATTTTAAAAGTATTGGTCAATTTTGGGAATTGCTAGCGTCTGATTTGCCAGAAACTACGGAAATCCCCGGATTCAGCCGTGATGAATATATTCAAAGCTTGCGATATACCATGAGTCAGTACAGTAGCTTTGATCTATTTACATGGTCAACGCCAAAGGGTATACGCAGTCAAAGTAATAGCTATTTCAGTTCCGTGCGATCGCCTCAGCCAAGGAGTACCGAACCTCGTGATCGCCTGCTATCATTTTTGCCACTCAATGTTTATGGTGCGATTACCAGTCGGAACCTTAATCGTCAGTGGCAATGGCTTGTGGAAGAGTCCAAGTCGCAACCAAGCTACAAAATTTTTGTTGAAGGTTTGCGAATGTTGGCTCCCTTAATTTTCGGTTCGGAATTTGATCTGGATATTGAGAAAGATGTCATCTCTTGGATGGATGGTGAATATGCATTAGTTGCATTTCCTAGCGATCGCGCTCCTTTTAAAGAAATTGGCATTGACCTGACCATAGGAGCTTTAATCCGTACTTCCAAACCTGAAGTTGCCAATGTGACCCTCAATAAGTTGACTAAGTATTTTAGTAATTTGAATAAAGAGTTTCTGCAAGTGAAGAAGCGTCAAGTCGGCACAACGCTTTTGACTAGCCTTGAATTTCCCGATCAGCGCGAACGGGGCAAAACCCAAAGTATTTTTGCTTATGGATGGCGCGATCGCCAAACTTTATTGTTAACTTTAGGTGCAAATACCGCTTCAGCCTTTATTCCGATTCCCAAGCCTGCCCTTGCGGAATCCGAGGATTTTCGAGATGCGATCGCAGAGATGCCGCAACCGAATTTTGGCTATTTTTATCTCAATGCTAAGGCGATCGCCAAGCAAGTGGCAAGTACTTTCTTTCTCACAGGTTTAATCCCACTTCCCAATGAGCCAATTGATGATCCTAAACAAGTTCCCAAAATCGAGTTGCCTGAACCAGTTCAAAAAGTCATCAATCGACTCGGTGGTGCAGTTTTTGTCTATTCAGAAACTAGCGATCGCATTCAATCGGATTTCTTCTTAGGCATTAAACCCTAGATAGAATGGTGGCGCAAAGCGCCACCATTCTATCTTAAATAGATATAAATACTGACTGAGCGAAGTCGAAGTCAAAGATTCTTACAACTGACTGGAGTTTAGACTAAGTTGATTAAGAAAACGAGAAAAAGAGCAGAAAAAAGTAACCCAGAGAATGGATAACTGGGCAAACCCAAGAGAATGAAAAGGAGAATATTTAACGTGAGTTCGGGATAAGGAAAAGGACAAAAAAGGGAGAAACCGATAAGCTGAAAATATGTAAAACAAGATCAGCGAAGTAACTCCCATGACTAATAGTTTAACGTCAGTTCGGGTTAAGCTGGCAAATTTTAAAAGCCCAAAAGTAAAAGCCTTGCGTAGCAAGGCTTTTACTTTTGGGCTTTGAGAGAGGGTTTGCGTAGCAAACCCTCTCTCAAAGCCAGTTTCAAATTATCCCGAACTCGCGTTACTTTAGGTAGTTTGTATCTCTTTTACTCTGCCTTTCTTACATTTTTTAGTCTAAACTCCAGTGACTTTAGCTTTGAGCCAAGAACTTGAGTTCTTGGTTTACTTGCATAAGCCCTATTGCAATTAAACAATCTGATTAACTTTACCGACTACAAACTTTAAATAACGACCCTCAGCAAAAGCAGCAGGCACAGGATGATCGAGGGGCTGACCTGCTTCATGGATTATTTGGATACGCCGATCGCTTGATTCCGCAGCAGTGGCAAGCATTTCTTTAAAGGCTTCGGGGCTAACTTGGCTAGTACAACTTGCGGAAACTAACAGACCATTGGGCGCAACACATTTAAGGGCGATCGCATTTAGCTTCGTGTAAGCACGAATTGCCGCAAAACGATTTTGCTTACTCTTGGCAAAAGTGGGCGGATCGAGGATCACAATATCAAAGGTTTGTTGCTCCTGTGCGTAGCGATGCAGCACATCAAAGCAATCCGCAGTTACAAAATTATGGCGATCGCGATCGAAATTATTTAAACGCACATTCGTATCGGCGACAGCCGCTAAATGCTTGCCAATATCCACATTAGTAACGTGACTCGCGCCGCCACGCAAAGCATAGAGCGAAAATGCACCCGTGTAGGAAAAACAATTCAGCACCGTTTTACCTTGGCTAATTTCGCCAACAAAGCGACGGTTTTCACGATGATCGAGGAATAAGCCAGTTTTTTGTCCCGTTTGCAAATTAACCTGAAACAATAGTCCATGTTCCTTAACAGTAATATCCCCCTTCGGCTCTTTGCCCCATAGCAATTGAGTTTTGCTCTCCTGCGGATTTTCACTTTCGGAATTCTCTAAATGCTTTGTCCGCCATAAAATCCCCTGTAAAGGAGCGACGGCTAACAAGGCATTCACCAACCAATCAAGGAGTACGCTTGCTCCCTCCATATAGGTTTGCACCACCGCATATTCACCATACAGATCAACGGTAATCCCTGCCAAGCCATCCCCTTCGCCAAAGAGCCATCGATAAGCGGTGCAGTTCTGTTCGCGTAAAGGCGATCGCAGTTCCCATGCAGCCTGTACTCGCGCTTTCAACCAACGCGGATCGGGTAACTGTCGCTGCGAAAATATCCGAATAGCGATTGGTCCTTTGTTATCCCATAGTCCAAATCCTGTCCAGCCGCCACACTTGACCCGCACCCATTCCCCCGTTTCAAAGCGTGCCTCTCTAGGCAATCTGTCTCGATAAATCCAAGGATGTCCTTGAGCCAAACGTTCTTTAAGTTGAGTAGAAACAGTAATTTCGCGTAACTTTGCCATTAATTTGTTCTTATACAGTTACTAGTTGATTTTTATTTGTTGAAGTTTATCGATTAAATCACCACGTCGGAAAGTTGCCGAAAGTTGCTGTAGGGAAATTTCGTTACTACCATACAAAGACTCAAGGGCTAGTTGAATATCCTGTACTGCATGATTAAAATATGCTTCTCCATTTTGTTCAATCAATTTTTGAGCATGATGGAAATTAAGATGACTAATATCATTCATTTTAATTTGGAGATCGTGGAGCAGCCTCCTTCCCATTTGCATCGCAATAAAGCATGAAGCATAACGAATAAAGTCAGGATCTTGCGACTCTGGACGCTTGCGTCGATTTTCGGCAATTCGATATAGTTGCACAGCTAGAACTACTTGCGCTCCATTGAGATTTTCTGTAAAGATTGAGTCATAGAGTTTACCAAAGTGTTCACGCGAAAAGAACTTAGCTTGGTGCGGCTTTTCTCGCCAAATAGATAGTACCGCCTCCGCCGCCACTCCTGAACTAATATCTGTAGATTTTGCGCTAGTTTCAGAACGTTTACGTCGATAATTAAATCCTAATTGCTGAATATTGATTTCTAATCTTTGTTGACGCTCATCATTAGCACGCAAATCTTTAAGATCTACAGGATTTTGGCTATTAGTAGCATAGGTGATTTTTTGGACGAGATTAATATTATCACTTGGTAATTCATAGAGTCTTAATAAGACATAAGCTTGAGTATCTTGAGGTAATATTTTTTGGAATAAATTTGGTTCCTGTAGAGTTTTGAAGATCGTCATACAGGTTTGTCCACCATTAATTATTTGGAGATTTTCAACACGTACTGGATAATTACGATCTTGTAATCCGTTATAAGCAAATTTGTCACAAGTTAAGGTGATACCGTTGTTATAAAAATAAAAATTATTTCTTTCTTCACTATTCAAAGTATCACGAATACCTTCATTAACCCGATTACCTTGCAATCCTAAATAACGACGAATATTTCGTTCAAGTAGCCGTTCTCCATGTCTTTCCATTAAAGAAGCGATTTCCGTTACGGAAATCCTGCCCACAAGCACTCGGCTAAAGCTCATGTCTTCGACGATCGCTTTACCGCTTAACTGTAAGGTGTCTTTGACGGGTTTCGATGCTTGGAGGATGTTGACGAGGCGATCATGATTGACATGTTCCCATGTCGCTTGATCCCCAAAGCCAGCGCGATCAATTGCTTCTTGAGCAGCACTATTCCATTTCAATCCATTATTACAAGCTAAGGCACGAATTTGAGGAATATATCCATCTCGAATTAAACTACGAGCTTCTTCCACTTTAGCAAGGAGTCTTTGATTAATATAATCTAGTCGGGCGGTAGGATTGAACAAATACTTAATGGCATTGATTAAACTTTCGATTCCTTCTTCAGGGAAATTAGAATTTACCTCTAAATTATTTTTATACTTGGCTTGAAATAAACTAACGGTAAATTCGCCATCATGCTCCTCAGAGATATGCATCGCATCTACGCCAAAATCTCCCCCACCTTCGGTTAAACAATCAAAGGTTTGCTCGTCTTCTAAATCTAAAATAGTCTTGACGCATAGGTACACAAATGACAGTGATTTGAGCTTTGCCTCGTCACGAATGCGAAGTTCTTCACTAGCTTGTTGACGAATATTATCTATTACCGATGCTAAGCGTTGATCAATGATAGAAGCATTTATATTCATGGAATTGAGATGGTCAAGGTGAATCTGCTAGCATCACCACTTGCAGACTTGTGTATTAGCCTAGAATAGAATAGCACCCCACATTTTCCCTATGACTGTCAATCCTACAATATCCCTAGAGACTGAGCTTACAAGCCCTATTATCAAAGCTCCTGAACTTCTTGCCCCTGCGGGGACTTGGGAATGTGCCAGAGCAGCCGTAGAAAATGGGGCGGATGCTATTTATTTTGGGCTAGAAAAATTTAATGCACGGATGCGGGCGCACAACTTTACGGAAGCGGATTTGCCTGAGTTGATGGCATTTCTACACCGTCGCGGCGTGAAAGGTTATGTGACTCTCAACACCTTGATTTTTACCTCGGAATTAGGCTCTGTAGAATCCTATTTGCGATCGATTATTGCGGCGGGAGTGGATGCAGCGATCGTGCAGGATGTGGGCTTATGCCGCTTAATTCGCCATTTGTCGCCCGATTTTCCCATTCATGGCTCAACCCAGATGACGGTCACTAGTGGCGCAGGGGTGGAATTTGCCAAGTCCTTGGGCTGTGATCTAGTGGTTTTAGCGAGAGAATGCTCGATCGCCGAAATTCGCAAAATTCAAAAGCATATCGGCGATCGCCAGATTTCGCTGCCTCTAGAAGTATTTGTGCATGGGGCTTTGTGTGTCGCCTATTCGGGACAATGTTTGACCAGTGAATCCTTGGGCGGGCGATCGGCAAATCGTGGGGAATGCGCCCAAGCCTGTCGGATGCCCTACGAGATGATTGTCGATGGTCAGCCAATGGATTTAGGCGATCGCCGCTATCTGCTTAGTCCGCAAGATTTAGCAGGGTTAGCGGTTTTGCCAGAATTGATCGAGGCAGGAGTCGTATCCCTCAAAATCGAGGGACGTTTGAAGCATCCTGAATATGTGGCGAGTGTGACGCAGGTATATCGCCAAGCAATTGATCGCGTAGTGCAGGGCTTAGAGAATCAGGTGAGTGAAAGCGATCGCTACCAGTTAGAAATGGCATTTTCGCGAGGTCTATACACAGGTTGGCTAGATGGTATCGACAATCAAGCCCTAGTCCATGCCAGATTTGGCAAAAAGCGCGGCGTGTATTTGGGCGAAATTACCGAGATTCGGGATGGGCGCGATAAACAGGTTGTGTTGCGCTTGCAAGCGCCCTTGAAAGCGGGTGATGGTGTGGTCTTCGATGCGGGTAAACCTGCCGATCGCGAAGAAGGCGGACGGGTTTATGCAGTGGAATCACTGGATAAAAATACTGGCAAAGATACGCTTGTTACCTTTGGGCGGCGCGATGTGGATTTGCGGCGGGTGCGCGTAGGCGATCGCCTCTGGAAAACCAACGATCCTGAACTAGATAAGCAATTGCGCCAAACCTACACCAGTGAAAAGATTCTCTTTCAGCGTCCCATTGACATCGAAATTCATGGCGAAATTGGACAGAATTTGACTGCGATCGCTCGCGATGGTCAAGGAAATGTCGCTCAAGTCGATTCGGCAATGCCTCTTGAGGAAGCCAATAACAAGCCCTTAACAACGGAACGTTTAACGGAACAGTTGGGAAGATTGGGAAATACTCCGTTCTGTTTAGGAACTCTGCACAATCATTTGCAAGGTGCGGCGATGCTTCCTGTGAGCGAGCTAAATCGTATCCGTCGAGAATTGGTCGAGCAGTTAGATATCCTTCGCAGCAGTCCAAAGCGTTGGCAATTAAATTCGCACTCCTATACTGATTTATTGCCGAATGTATTACCTAAGAGTGAATCTAGCCCTGAGATTGCCCCCCAAGCCATTGTTTTAGTGCGAAATTTAGAGCAATTAAAAGCAGTTTTAACCGCCAATATTTCCACCATCTATTGCGAATTTGAAGATCCCGCTTCCTATCGAGGTGCGGTGGAATTAGCGCGACAAGCTGCCCATGCTCCAGAGATTTGGGTTGCACCACCACGTATTACTAAGCCCAATGAGAACTATATTCTTAAGCAAGTTCTATCTAGTAACGCTGATGGTTATCTAATTCGCAATTATGACCATTTACAATTTTTTGCAGAATCAAGAATTATTGCCGACTTCTCCTTTAATATCGCCAATCCCTTAACCGCCAACTATTTCAAACAATCTTTCCCCCTCGATCGCCTCACCGCTTCCTACGATCTCAGCATCCATCAATTGGAATTTTTACTTAAAAAATGTCCTCCCCAATGGTTTGAAATCACCATCCATCAACATATGCCGATGTTCCACATGGAGCACTGCGTATTCTGTGCCTTTCTCTCGGAGGGAACTGATTACACTAATTGCGGTCGTCCCTGTGACAAGCATGAGGTGAAATTGCGCGATCGCACAGGCGCAGAACATGTTTTATTAGCGGACGCTGGTTGTCGCAATACGGTATTTAATGGCACGGCTCAAACAGGCGCAGAATTTGTCCAGCGCTTTCTCGAACTCGGTGTGAGGCATTTCCGTCTAGAGTTTGTCAATGAGTCACCTTCGCAGGTATTGGAAACGATTAACCGCTATCAACAACTGTTAGCTGGCAAAATTTCTGGCTCTAAACTTTGGAAGGACTTAAAGCTCCAAAATCAACTTGGTGTAACTCGTGGTTCTTTAGAGGAATAAAAAACGATTGGGAGAAAGTTGGTTAATAATCTCATCAGATTTACCTGTGACGTGAGCAGCAAACCTTTGCGCTAAGGGTAAAGCATAGACAGTAGGGCTAGTGAATCCTGAGAATAAGTGGAGATTCTCATATTCCTTAACTGCTCCAATGAGAGGTAAGCTGTCATTGCTAAAGGCAACTAAACAATGTCGCCATTTACCTTTTAGTTCCCCTACTTTGGGCAAAATCTTACTAACGGAAGCGCGAATATTTGCCTCACTGGCAACTGGATCGATCGCTGCATAGGGATCGGTCAAAACGCGGCTCAATTGCCCAAATCTGATACGGCGATCAAGAAATTGAATTGCACCCGCATCAATTGAAGGTGGCAAAAGTTCCTGACCTGCAATATCCCAAAGTTGATCCTTTTCCGTATTAGTTGTAGCTGCTTCTAAAGAATACCGTTTCGTTGAGGCAGGCATAACCATAGCCCGCAATTCGAGATCTACAGGTTCCGTCTCGATCGCTTCGGCATGGGTGAAATAAATTCTGGCGTTAATCCCTGATTTTTTGAGTAAAGCGCGGGACATTCCGCCTGCACAGACACATACCTGAGCAGCCTGAAAATCTCCCTCCGTAGTGCTTACCCCAGTAACGCGATCGCCTGAAATTAACAAATTCTCAACTTTGGTATAAACAACTTTGCCTCCTAATCTTTGGAAAGCTGCGGTACAAGCCTTTACAAAACAATCGAGATTAAGATGGGCATGGGGAAATAGTAATGCACCACTAATTCCTTGATTATTGAGTAAGGGTTCACGTTCGTGAGCTTCTTGGGCATCAAGTAAGGTGGGAGTGATCGCACAGTGGGTATATTGAGCCAAAATTGCTTGGGCATCGGCTTCAGGTTCGAGAGTTAATAGGAGATCTAACTCGCGAAACTCCGTATCCATTCCCAATTCATGAGATAAATTGCGTTGTCGGGCAATTCCTTCTTCACTCAAGATGCGAGTCATAGGAGTTGTTGCGCCCCAATAGGAAATACCGCCATAGCCGAGGCTACTAGAACCTTGGAGTTGCTGATACTGCTCAACTAGTAATACTGAGCAACCCGCTTTTTGCAGTTCATAGCTTAGGGCTAGCCCTGTAATTCCACCACCAATGACAATCCAATCAGGCATTATTATTTACCTCTTGAAGTTCAATGTCTTCTAACAAATTATCGCCAGCACCTTGGTGTTGAGTCTTAACCCATTTGAGAAGCTTCGGCTGGATACACATCCGCAAGGTGACACTGGCAATCACAGGAATCCAATGCAACATATAGATCATGGCAGAAGCAGTTTGCCCGATCGCTTGACTCCATGAAACTTGATAGGAACGGCGTAATCCAACAACCATTGTCGCAGCAGTCAGGACAAGCGAGAATCCTGCAATAGGAGGTAACATCGGATTATGCTTGAGAGCGATTGCGGCGATTGTATCGGGAATGAAGGCAACCGTCAGTAAATATTGATTAATATAAAATAGAGAACCGTCAAAGGTTTTCCAAAATCCCATTTTGCCCCTGAGCAATAGATTCCCATAGTCAAGATAGCGCTGAAATCCCCCTTCTGCCCAACGGTTGCGCTGATGCCATAATTGCTTGAAGGTTAGAACTCCTTCCTCTTGCACCGCAGGGAAATTTAAACAGGCGATGTCCCATTGGCATAGATGCAGACGAATAGTGAGATCAAGATCATCGGTAATGGTTTGCTCATTCCAACCGCCACAATCATCGAGGGCAGTACGGCGTACAAATTGACCATTGCCGCGCAACTCGCCGACACCACCAACGCGCACACGCAAATCTTGTAGGCACAAATCTAGCGCCATTTCCGCCGATTGTCCTGCTGTCCACCAGTTATCCGTCGCATTAGCGATCGCCTTTCGTAACTGCACTGCCCCAATTTTCGATTTTTGGAATACTGGTACTAGCGATCGCAACACATCCGCAGGCACTTGAGCATCGGCATCAAACACACCGATAATATCGCCCTTAGTTAGAGTTAACACTTGATTTAAGGCTCCCGACTTACCCCCTTGCGCCTCATCACCACGACGCAAAGTTTTCAGTTGCGGATATTTTTGCTTAAGGAGATTGAGTACATCGGACGTGCGATCGCTACTATTGTCATCAACGATCCACACTTCAAAGCGATCGCTGGGATAGTCGATCTGACAGAGGTTTCTAACTAAATTTCCAATTACCGCTTCCTCATTTTTTGCTGAAGCTAATAGAGAGAAAAATGGTAGTTCTGAGGATTGCCCATTTTTATTATTAGCTTGCTCGTTGATTGCAGGATTTGAAGCGATCGCAGGTAGAGGGGGCGCAAAAATTAACCGTAATGCATGAATACCAAATAATCCCAGTAGCACCCAACGCCACCAAGGGGCAAAATGTAAACCAATTGTCAATCCATAAACAATGCTTAGAACAATGATTGTCTTGAGTCTACGGTAATTGCCTCCTGACTGAAGGCTGCTACGAAAGTCGGTCTCGTGCATTTGCGGTTTATGTATATTACGAAATGTTGAGGTGAATATATTCAGGATACCGCTTTATCATCAAAGGTTTTGATAATTCTCAAAACCCAAGCGAACCAAAAAAGAATGATTTTGTAGCTTCAGCTACATTTGTTGACTGAAATCAAGAGTGTTCAACCATTTGCGTTAAATCGCTAATATAGTGTGAAGGGGTAATGCTTGGCATTGTCCCTTCACACAAACAGTAAATTAAGACCTATAACTGAATGTTCGGCTTTCTAAAACGCAAATTTCGCAAAAAAATCGCACGCATTGAAATTACAGGAGCGATCGGGGCAAGTACCAGAACCCGCGTTCTTGAAGCCCTTGAATTTGTTGAAGAAAACAAATTTCCTGCCCTCCTACTTCGCATCGATAGTCCTGGGGGAACCGTTGGCGATTCTCAAGAAATCTATGCAGCCCTCAAGCGTCTTAGGGAAAAGTCTAACGTTAAAGTAGTTGCTAGTTTTGGCAATATTTCCGCCAGTGGTGGCGTATATATCGGTGTTGGTGCAGATTATATTGTGTCCAATCCTGGAACGATTACAGGTAGTATTGGCGTAATTTTGCGTGGCAACAACATCGAAAAGTTACTCGATAAAATTGGCATTTCCTTTAAAGTAATCAAATCAGGAACTTACAAAGATATTCTCTCCTTTGATCGAGATATTACAGAAGAAGAGAGAGAAATCCTGCAATCACTAATTGATTCTAGCTATCACCAATTTGTAGAAACCGTTGCTGAAGGTCGCAAACTTAGCCCCGCCACTGTACGCTCCTTTGCGGATGGACGAGTATTTACAGGTGAGCAGGCGCTTACCCTCGGCTTAGTCGATCGCCTTGGCACTGAGGAAGATGCCAGAATTTGGGCCTCGGAGCTAGCAGGACTTGATCCTAAAAACACTAAGGTATTTACGATCAAGCCACCCAAAACCTTTGCGAGTAAGTTTCTGCCTAACGGATCAGAAAGTGCGATCGCCCGTTTGCAATTTGAAACGGAAACAAGTGGAATGCCGCTCTGGATGTGGCAATAAATTGAAAGGAGTGCAAAGCACTCCTTTCAATTTGAATTTTGTTTGTGACCTAGATAACAGGTATTCGTGATTAGGATCGCCAGTTTAGTGAGATAGGGATCGCTAATTATAGGCTTTTCACGTCACAGAAAGAATTGGGAACTAGATGCACAATATATGAGTCGGTTTAAGGGAGGGGTAAACCTTATGACTCCTGTGCAACTAGAGAGAACTCAAAATATGTTAACTGAACCCCAATTTCGATTGTTTTTTAGGCTTAGCAAAATGCGTGATTGGTTAGGAGAGCTATATTTAGAATTTATTTTGTCACAAGATGAAATTGAATATATCTACCATTCAGAGACGAATATTTGTAATCAAACAAATAAGGATCAAGATAAGCGATCGCCTTACTTAATGAGGTAATGACTATGTAGTCTTTATTTGTCTTTTGTAACAAGATTGGCGAAAATCCCCATTTATCAAATACTCTTCTAGAAACCGAGAGAATCTAAATCATCCAAAGTTACTAGAGAAGGATCGGGCGCACTCACACCATTGAGAGCGATAGTATCCATATTTCCCAAGATTCGCTCTATCGTGATTGCTCCTAAATCTAAATTTGTTGAGTTTTCAGGCAAAGATTTCTTTCCTGAATCTAGTTGTTGTGCTGACTCTTTCTTCTCGTTAACTGAAGATTTGGCATCATCATTGAGAGCTTCTTCATCCATTAATAGTAGTAATTTATCTAGATTCTGTTTAGGGATTCTAGATTTAATTGTATTGATATCACTCTCCAACTCTGTGATGTCTGATTTCAGAACCTGTGAGTCATTTACTTTAGTAGATTGATCATCAAAGCCAAAGTTATTAAATAAGTCATCATCTAAATCTGTTGGTGCAGTCTCATCATTAACCTGCTGAAGTATAGTAGGCTGCACAGCAGAAAATTCTTCACCTAGCTCATCACCAAGATTCCCAATCTCAAATTCTTGATTAATAGTTGAGCGAGTATCCATAAACTCATCAAATAGTGAGTCGGAACCTTGAGAATCTGTATTTACTTCTGGAATAGTAGATGAAGATACTGGAGAGGAGGCTATTGGTGTCGAGTCTGCAAAATCCTCAAATAGTGCATTGGCTGTAATTGACTCTAAGCTTGAATCTGATGCTGAAATTGGAGCAGTAGGTTCTGGAAAATCATCAAATAATGCATCTAATGTGTCTGATTCTTTGCTAGATGGTAGTTGTGAATCCTCTTGAGTCTTTGACGGAAATTCTGCAATTTCGGAATTAATGGTCGAGTCGGATTCAGGTGTCGATGTCTCTAAAACAGGATAAACAATTGCTTGCGGTATAGAGGGGGATTGTGGTTGAGGGGATTCTATAACAGGATAAGCACTAGACTGCGGTGGAGTTTCTTGTAAGTCTAGGGTAATGCCTTGGTGCTTAGTTTCTGGACTACCTTGATCTTGAGCAGGTTCTAAAAAGATTTTGGTAACAAGCCTTATTTTGGCTTTTTGCCATTGCTGCCCCGGTTGTAATATCGATAGGTTAGTAATTACTTGATCGCCATGCTCATCGGTCTTGCTAGATTCGGCGATCGTATCGAGTAAGCTCCGTAAATTAGGGTTGGAGGCAACTGCCGCAAACAAAAAGCTAGGTTTACTAATTACTTGGATTAATTCCGTGAGCGTAGTCAAGCATCGGACAGTGCCAACATGCTCATCGGTAAATCGCACAATAATGTCTTGATATTCTTGCAAGTTTTGCTGAATTTGCGACAACTTCTGTACTAGGATAACCCCTTTTGGATTACTGACAAGATTCATATTTTGATCTTGTACTAAATTTGCTGAGTTGGAAATTTGTGAATTTGTTAAGGGTTTACTGGGAGAGGGATCTAAGGAAAGTTCATGTTGCCAAGCTAAGTAATTATTATCAGAGCGGTAGGTTAAGATTTTGACACGTTTGATTTGCTCAACTTGCAAAATCATCATGCCCCTTTGAATAATTGTAATTACTGCTTTTTGATTCGGTATCTGTAGTGCTTGCAAAGAAATTTTGAGGCACTCCCCTTCCAGATCAGCTTGAGCATGGATGCCCTTAGATTCTAGCGATCGATTTATCAAAGTAGCGATCGCTTGGGGATCACCTTTCTTTGCCAACTCCATAACGCTCAGTTGTGTCATACCCTATTCCCAATTGGCTACAAATTTCCCTAATGACTATCAGTTGAATATCATTGTCTGGCAATTATTACGATTTTCTCATTGGTATGGAGAATATTAAACCGCAAATTAACTCAACTGTAGGCTTTCCAATTTTCACAATGTAACTGACAAATTTACAAATTTACGAATTTAGAGACAAATTTTAGCGTAATACTGCAATGCAAGTTTTAAAACCTCAAATAGTGGCGGCGCGAATCACTACCACTATTTAAGGTTCGTTAACCTGTGGCGCACGCGCAGCGTATGCCACAGGTTTCGGGATTTTATAGCAAAGCACTGTATAAACGACATTACCTCAACAAAAGAGAGGCAACGCTTGGCGCTGCCTCTCTTTTGCGAATTTTGACAAGACATGCCTTGAGCATATCTTTTTAAAGATGTTTAGATGATTAATCTTCGTACAAACGGCATTCAGCAGCGTCAGGATTGTCATCGCAATAAATTTCAAGGGAGTTTTTAGGCTTATCTTGCTTTTGGTGCGATGCTTCAGCTTGTAGCTCTTCTACTGCATCCCATGCAGCAGCACATTCCTTAGAACCAGTACCGCTAACTTCGCAGGTTTCTCTGGCTTGTTGGACTTCTTCTAGAATCTTTTCTTTAATATTGCTCATGTATTTTTTTACTTTTACTATCTTTAATCTAGATCCTAACAGACTTAAGGCTTGCTAGCCATCATACGTCAGGAGTAGGAAACTCACATTGCAATAGCTTTGCAATAGTTCAGAGAGTTAGCCAATAATCCCTAGAGTGGATGGAATCATTCCCGCCAATATGATAAAGCCGATCCATACATTTTGACCAAACGCTTTTTGGTATAGCTCGGTAGGAATTTCTGCTTGGCTTAGTCTGTTACATTGCCATATCCATATTACTCCTGCCGTCAAGCAAGCAAAGTAGTGTGTGTAACCGAGTTGCACCTCCCATCCTAGCCAAAGCAAGCTTCCGAGGGTAATCGCCAAAAATATAGCGATCGCAAATGTTACATATCTTCCAAAAAAGAGCGCACTAGAGTTAACTCCTACCTTGCGATCATCCTCGCGATCGCTCATGGCATAAATCGTATCAAATCCCATCGTCCAAGCAATTACCGCTAGCCATAATCCCCAAGCGTAGCGATCCAATCCACCTGTAACGGCACTCCAAGGGATCAATACCGTAAATCCCCATGCAATTGACAGAACTAGTTGCGGTACTGGGAAAAAGCGCTTACAGGCTGGATAAATCGCAATTACAGGTACAGCCGCAAAACAAAGTCCAAAACTGAGGGGATTTAAATAGGTCGATAGTAAAAATGCACATAATCCTGAAACCAGCAGAACCGCGATCCCCACTTGAATCGATAGCGATCGCTCGGCGAGGGGACGATTTTTAGTGCGATTGACTTGCGGATCAATATCACGATCCCAGAGGTCATTTATGACACAACCTGCGGCGCTAGTTGCCAAGCTACCAAGGATGACTACGCCTAATAGATCTAAGTGAGGTAATTGATGAATTGATTTGGCAGCCGCCACCGTTGCCCATAGCGCAGGCAACATCAAAATCAGTCTGCCTGCGGGTTTATGCCAGCGCAAGAGCCGCACGATTTTCTGAAATGTTGATTCATTATTGGTGATGCCTGAGTTCATAGTAAATGCTTGCCAAGTTGGCTAAATGATAATTTTTTAGTGGTTGGTCGGCGCGAAGCACTACAACCCAATCTCTATAGCGTGAGCTATTTCATATTTTAGGCAAAGTTGCTGATTACAAAAGTTTTCATCATTGTTACGCTCATATTTGGGATTAGGAGCATCTCTGTAGCTAGCTAAAAGCAGACACAGAAACGATTAGCAAAATCACGAGGTTTTGAGATGCGATCAATTAATCAACATATTTCTAAATTTACTAGGCAAACTATTTCTCCAAAGCCTTTGACTTCTCTATTGCTAGGTTTTTCTCTGTTTTTGGTTACGGGTATATGTGGGGGCAAAGCTGTAGCCGAAACTTTAGTCACTGGCTTGACCGATGAGTTAACTAATGACAAAACCTGTGAGGGGACAGGTGGAATTTTTGCCTATGCAGAAACCAAGGACTATTCCTTGTATATTTGTGCTGACATCAAAGAGCCTTCGCAACCAAAGCATTATCGCAGTGTAAATAAAAACGGTACTCCGGGGGTAAAACTTACTGCCAAGACCTATAACCCAAATCAAGGCACTTATTTTGAGTTTCACAACGGTGATTATGTCTATATGCTGCAAATTCCCTCCGAGACGATTAAAAAGCCTGTGCTAATGGTTGAGTTTCCTGATGGTTCAGGATATGAGCAGCAAATAACTCGTTTTTTAATGCGTGGTGAGTCGCGATCGCCTGTTTCTGTCAGTAAATAACAAGGCGGCTCTGAGTGCTGCCTTGTTATTTAACGCGAGTTCGGGATAATTTGAAATAGGTTTTGAGAGAGGGTTTGCGTAGCAACCCCTCTCTCAAAAACCAAAAGCAAAAGCCTTGCGTAGCAAGGCTTTTGCTTTTGGTTTTTTAAAATTTGCCAGCTTAAACCAAACTGACGTTATTTAAAATATGCTAATATGTATAGTCTATTGGGGAATTAGCTCAGTTGGTAGAGTGCTGCGATCGCACCGCAGAGGTCAGGGGTTCGAGCCTCCTATTCTCCATTTTTTGAAATTTTTTCCAACTACTTATAGCTAACTAAATGTAGCGCTGAGAATCAGTGTAAAGACAATCCCGCGTACAGTTGATCTAGCCAATTAAAGTCAATTGATCGTATAGAGCTTGATTTTGTTCATCTGTACCAACAGTAATTCGCAATTTATCAGCTAAACCTGCTTGATTGAAATAGCGCACTAAAATGCCAGATTCCTTGAGTTTTAAATAAATCTCTTCGGCATTGCGCTTAGGAGGAGTAGCGAGGACAAAATTACCGTAAGACCTTGGGACTGTATAGCCAATATTTTTTAGATCGTGGATCAGACGCGATCGCGAGGTTTTAACCTTCTTGGCATTAGCATTTTTGTATTCTTGATCGCGCATTGCCGCAGTACCCACAGCGATCGCAACGGCATCAATGTTATAGCTATCTTTAACCTTAAATAGTCCTGACAAAAGCTTGGGATTAGCAATACCAAAGCCTAAGCGCAAACCTGCTAAGGAATAACCCTTCGATAAAGTACGCAATACGATCACATTGTCAAATTCTTGCACTAGTGGCAAAGCTGAATATTCAGCAAAATCCACATAGGCTTCATCGATCGCCACAAGGCCTGAGACTTGTTGCGCCAATTTGCGTAAATCTTCGAGAGGTACAGAGTGACCAGATGGACTGTTGGGAGAAGCAATAAAAGTTACAGCACCATTAGCGGCGACGAGTTGATCAATGGGTAATTCAAAATTCTCTCCGTAAGGGACTTCTATGGTCTCCGATGGTTGCATTGCCGCGAGGGTGCGATAAAGCACATAGGTCGGCATCGGATAAACCACCTTGCGATCGCGCCCTTCCGCACAAGCCCTAATCAAAATATTTAAAACATCATCGCTACCATTACCAACGATTACCCAATCCTTAGGTACACCAAGAGCTTCACTCACCGCTTGACAAAATTCATGGGCAAAGGGATCGGGATAGCGCCGTAAAGAATCACTATCGATAGTTTGCAAAGCAGCGATCGCTTTGGGCGATGGAGGATAGGGATTCTCGTTAGTATTGAGTTTGATAACTTTGATCCCCGACTTGGGTTGTTCCCCAGGAACATAGCCAGTCATTGCATCAATAGCGGGGCGGAAGTAGCTCATGGTGACAGGTAAAAGGTAGAAAGTAAAAATTCATGTTGGGGTTATCATTGTAGCGCGATCGCTATATACAACAAAAATAGGCTCTAAGTGCCCGTTTCTTTATGCCTTGTCTCGAAAGATTGGTAAGACTTCATTACAAAAGGCTTCTGTTGCCTTGGAGCGATAACGATTCGGATTCCGAATTTGTAAGAGCATCCGCTTGATTACGACCCCATCAATCCGCATTTGCTTTAATGCCCCCATTTGCAACTCTTTTTCGATCGCTGTTACCGACAAAAATGCTGCTCCCAACCCTGCCTGCACCGCATTTTTAATCGCCTCAATCGAATTTAGCTCCATCGCGATCTCTAACTGACGAGGATCAACCCCACTATCTAATAAGACGCGATCAATTGCCTTACGAATGGTCGATTGTGAATCAAGGGTAATAAATTGCATCTTATAAAGCTCATCGATGGGCAAGGCTTCGACCTGTGCCAACGCATGAGAAGTTGGTAGAATTAGCGCTAGCTCATCTTCAGCGTAGGGTGTAATCTCTAAAGAGTCCAGCAAATCCGCAGGAATTTCACCCCCAATAATTGCCAAGTCTACCTGACCATTCGCAACACTCCAAGCCGTTCGCCTTGTAGAATGGACATGGAGTTGTACCGAGACTTCAGGGTATTTCTTGCGAAATAAGCCAATCATCTGCGGCATTAGATAGGTTCCAGTCGTTTGACTAGCACCTATAATGAGAGTCCCACCATTGAGATTTTGTAAATCATCAATGGCGCGGCAAGTTTCCTGACAAAGGCTTAAAATGCGATCGCCATAGGAAAGTAGTAACTGTCCTGCCTCCGTCAACTGTGCTCTTCGGCCCCCGCGATCGAACAAAGGTACATCTAGCTGTCGTTCTAGATGTTGGACTTGCAAGCTAACGGCGGGTTGGGACACATAAAGGCTATCGGCGGCGCGTTTAAAGCTACCTTCAGCAGCGATCGCCTTGAGAATGCGTAATTGGTCTAGGGTGAACGGTATGTCGATCATAGAAGCAGCGTGAGAAAAGATGAGTCGGGAGGTTATTCAAGATTTTTTGAATTTGGCAGGAGTTGTGGGGATTGCTCTCACAAACCGCCGTATGCGCCCATATTTCTACGGATTAGACTCCGTATTAGATAGGACAAAGCAAGCATTAGGTCAAGGAGTGCTGCAAGTTGTCGAGAACGTACCAGAAGGATTTGAATCCTTTGAGTTTCACTTTACTGGTCATGTTGTGTTTATTTATAAGCTGACTCATGGGCTAGTGTTACTGGTACTTACAGATAGCGCTCTAGAATTAGTTGACTATAGACGGGGTATCACCAAAATTAAGTATTTGATTGAGACAGATACATACAACACAGTTGCATACTTTAAGCTGCTATTGGGTTCGGTGACCCAGCATTCTTTACCCAATTCGGACTGGAATGCCAATAATGCCAAAGCAACAGCCCCAGTAACAGAGCAATCTAAAAACCGCAGTTTCACTAATCCCGTTGCTATTCCTCAGCCAGAAAAATTTGTAAATTTATCTAGTAATTCAGCACCTGATCCAAGAAACGCAAGTCGGCAACAAACCAATACAATATCCAATTCAACTTCAAGCACAAATGCACAAACTCAGGCAAATGTAATTAAGCCGAGCATAACTAAGCCCCAAACACCTCCTACACCATCTGTATCATTACCAAATAACGCAACCGCTACCAACAACCATACAAAAGCTACTGATAACCATACTAAGCAAGTATCAGCGAAAACTGACACACAAGAGTATAAGTTAGATGAACTTTTATCCGCCTTGAACAAACTCAGTCACTTCACTACCCAATATCTAGGCAAGGTGGTTGTGACCAATTATTGGAAATCAAGTCGTCCAGAGTCAACTTGGCTTAAGGAATTTGAAGTCGATCGCAATGGACAAATATCCCATCCTAAGCAAAATGCGATCGTCTGTACCCCTGAGCAGATTGCTCAGATTCACGAATGGGTGCAGGCTTATATCAAACGCTGCAAACAGGTAATTCGTAACTTCGATCAAATGTTAGAGCAAGACTGTTTAGATAGTCGTCAAAAAGCAATACTGCTATAAGTATCTGGCTGGTTTTGAGAAAGGGTTGACTACGCCAACCCTTTCTCAAAACCCAAAAGTAAAAGTCTTGCATAGCAAGGCTTTTACTTTTGGGTTTATAAAATTTGCAAGCTTAACTCGAACCGACGTTACTTAGGATTACTGCTGGAAATTTAGAGAACAAAATATTTAGTAAACCGAAAAAACAAACTTAACTCTACTTAACAATTCTAAGCAATTTGGCGGTAAGTACTCTACGTATACCCCTTAAATGAGTTAAACTAACTTTTATTATTAAGGGGAACCATCGCAGAGGCAAGCTAAAAAATGGCTAAGCGCGTAAGAATTGAGCCTATTGCTCAGACAGCAGATATTGCAACCAATGGTGCATTGCTATCTGGATTAATGGGGGATGAGCTAAATATTTTAAAAGAATGCGGTGGACGTGGCATGTGTGCGACCTGTCACGTTTATATCCAAGAGGGCATGTCTTCACTTAGCCCAATGGGTAAACGCGAGCAACGTACTTTAGAAGTTATTACTACCTGTAAGCCGAACTCACGACTTGCTTGCCAAGCAAAGGTCATGGGTGAGGGAATTGTCGTTGAACTGCCTGTGGGTATGTATGTTCAATCGATTCAAGACATTGAGGCTCTGATTGGACGACGCTGTGAAAAACCACTACTTAGTCCGATCACAGGTCAGACTCTGGTGGAAGTTGGACAGCTAATTACGCGATCGGTTGTACGTCAATTAGAAAATACTAACTTTAGTGTTGGCGAACAATTGGCAAACACTAAACGTGCTGATATTTTTGAGTAAAAATATTTGCAGCGCTTAAGCAATTTCTCAAACTTCCCGCCATTAGCTATTAATTAAGCTACTAAATTTTTTTGGATTAGGAGTATTAAATTATGACTGTTGCTGTAGATCGTCCCAATAGTGCTGCATCCAAACATAAAAGAAAAAATAATCATTACAGTTTGCAAGACTTTTTTCAGCCTAATCTGGAAAAAGGCATCGTTGAGGATTGGAATGGACTCAGAAATATTTTTACGAGTGAAGACTTTATCATTGGTCTCCAAGAAGGGTTAGAAGATGAGGTAGGCGACGCTTCAGCCGCAGTTATGTACTCGATCGGCTGTGAATGGGGCTTGCAAGATGCACTATTTTTTACAAAATGGTTTGAAAAGGATTTTGGGCGCAGCATTCGTCAAACTAATCTACCTTTCTTGTTAGAAACATGGTGGTGGCCATTCACCTCTCAGGGTTGGGGACGCTGGCAAGTAGATATGAGCGATCGAAAGCAGGGCTTTATGTTTATAAGCGTATTTGACTCTGCCGTAGCTCGTAGCCTTGGTGATGTCGGTAAACCTGTCTGCCACTTGTATGCAGGTTTGTTTTCAGGATTTTTTACGCATCTAGTCAACAAAGAACTAGAATGCATCGAAATTCAATGCTATTCGATGGGTGAAAACTATTGCAAATTCCTGCTTGGCGGTAAGAACCGCATTGATGCTGCATCATTCTGGCTCAATGAAGGTGCTACCACTCGTGACATCGAAGGTCGTTTACGCAATGGAGAATTTCTCAAATGAGTACTTCAGATTGGCGCTTACAACCATTACGCAGTTTTTGGCAGAGTGTAAATTGGGAAAATCAAGCGATCGCCCCAGTGGTTGTCAATGCTCCTAATGGCAGCTATGCGACCTTGAGCTTCTCAATGTCCGTGCGACAATATTTCCGAGCGATCGCTTGGAATGGTGTGCCTGAAATTGCGGCTACAGTAAATCAACCTGAAACTAACAATGCTATTGATGAGAATAGCGAAACTCTTGAAAATTTTCTGGACGATATTTCCAAATTCTTTTAAAAATGGAGATTGGGAAAATCAAGGCAATTTAAGGCAGTTAATTTAGATAAATAGTGACAAACTAATGACCGTTAAACAGTTCACATTTATTAAGTTGAAATGCTCGCCAATAGTCAATATGTAGATAGGGCTTAACATCTACCTGTAGCTACTTTGTTGAAGAAACTAAAATCTCAATAATTCTCATTGTAAGAAATATGATTCCGAAGATTCAAGAACTAATTAACCAAGCGCAGGATCGGTATCTTGCATCGGATGAGCTTGGACTCATGGAAAGCTATGTGAGTTCATTACCTGATCGCCTTAAGCTCTATAAACTCATCCGCGATCGTGAAATTGATATTTTGCAAAGCGTAGCCGATCAAGTACCATCGGAACTACCCAATGTAACCGTAGAAGATCTAGAACTCGGCATTAAAAATCTTGTCCTCGTTCTGCGATATAGCTCCATGGCGATGTTGTTGAATGATGAAAACTTTTTAAAGGAAAGACTGCTCAGTTGGTTGGAAGGAATTATGTCCATGCGAGATCTACGGCGGCTCAACGATACTCTCTATAAATTACTAAATCAAACATTGAGACAACAGTTCAGCCCCTCACAACTTGCTTTACTTCAGCCTTTGATTACTGCTGCCCAAGTCACACTAATTTACTAGGAGACTAACTATGATTTCTGTTGCCGATCTCATCAAAGAAAATCGCATACCTGCCAACTTTTTTGACTATAACGCCTATGTCAAAGGTGATCTAGAAATAGGAATCCTAGAAAACCGTCGTGGCGATCGCTTATTAGCAGTTCCTGACACCTTAATTGCTTCGTTATATTCAGGACTAGCAAAGGAAACAGGACAAGCATCCAGACTAGTTCTATTTAATTGCGGTAAATGGTGGGGTAAGAATTTTTATACAAGGTTTACTGAATCCCTTGAAGAATACTATTGCCAGACATTAGCGGAAATGGATATGATCACCTTCATTCAAAGTTTAAAAGAATGTTGGAAAACTCACGGGTGGGGAGTCTTTGAGTTCGATCCTCAATATCAGGCTAAAGGATTCATTTTTGTTAAAACCTACAATTCTCCCTATGTTCGTAAAATTGAAGGTAATAAATCGCCAACGGGATATTTAGAAGCAGGTATTCTCACTTCATTCTTTAGCCGTTTAACAGGTCGTGAGCTATTGGCAGTCCAAACAACCTGTGAATCTCTAGGGGCTAGCAACAATACCTACATCATTGGTTTACCTGAAAGACTACAAATTGTTGACTCCTTCCTTTCCGACGGTTTAGATCACGAGACAATCCTACAAAAGCTTCTTAAATAAATTAATCAAGTGGATGTGGCGTTGGCTTTGCCAACGCCACATCCACTTGAAACTTTGTAAATAAATAAAAAGCCGCCTTAGGCGGCTTTTTATTTATTTTATTTATTTATTGTTAGATTGCTGAGGAGTTTGCTTTTGAGACTTCCAAGCCTCGCGTAAATAGCCAAAGTTTTTCTTGAACTCTTCGCCGCCCCACCAGCTACCAATACGACCTTCATCCCAAGAAGCCGAAATAGCCCCGTAGCTTAGACCAACTACTCCCAATCCTAAAAACAACATACTTAGCAGCACTACTACCGAAGTTGGTAGCTCAAATATGTGTTTGCTCACAACAATGTAGCTCACAACAAAAGTAGTAAGCCCTAGACTTGTCGGGATACCACAAAACAAAGCGGCGCGTCGAACGATACGACGATTGACTTCATCAGGGATTCCTAAAGGATCATTTCGTTTAGGGGATGGTTTTGTACTTGTGTTGGTACTTACGTTGGGTTTCGAGCCACTTGTGTTTTTAGTAACAGGAGCAATTGGAGGCTTTTTAGTTTCCTTGCCTTTTGCTTTCTTACTACGATTATTTGGCTCGAAAGGGATACGTTCAGTTGGCTTGCTCACTTTATGTTCCTCACTAGCGCTAAAGAATTTTAAATAGTATTCGTGCAAAGCACGAATACTATTTAAAAACTAGCCTCTTACACCCAAGCTTTGGATGAGTTGTTTGTAATGAGCGCGATCTTGGCTACGAACATAAGCTAGCAAACGCTTACGTTGACCAATGATCTTGAGCAAACTGCGGCGAGATGAGAAATCTTTAGGATGTAGCTTGAGGTGAGTGGTCAACTGGTTGACACGCTCAGTGAGCAATGCAACCTGAACATCAGAAGAACCAGTATCGGTAGGATGTTTTTGGTATTCGGAGAAAATTTCGAGCTTGCGTTCTTGCAAAAGTGCCATGATAAAAACTTGAACGTGTTTTGAGGTGGACGTGACTAAACCCGACAATCAACGCACTTAGGAGTTAGAGAGCGAGTACCCAATCTCACAATTGGGCATTCCTAGTTATTCCCATCTCTGGGGTTACGCCACTTATCGAGAGCAATGTATTTGCTGACCCGACAGATCGACTGCATAGGCGGTTTCCGTTTCTCAGTAGTCTCTGAGTAGGATTTATGGCGATCGCCAATTCTTTAAAGATATTGGCTTTCAGACAGACTAGCTTAACATGTTGACCACATATTTTTGTACGCCAACAAAAAATAGGGTGGTGCAAAGCACCACCCTATTTTTTTAATGAGCCGAACCATTGCCATGATATTTGTCGGTGTCGTAAAAGCCGTTACGAGTACCGAAAAACAGACAGCTAATGGTAAAGACGATAGTTAGAACAGGCAAAATAACTTTGAGATCGAGCATGGTTTCAAGATATGAAAGAATGATGACCTTTATATTTTAGTCTGAACCCAAGAAGTAGAAAGTAGCTTATAGGTGCTTTCTTAACAATTACAGGGCTTTATGCTTTCTTGAAACCCAGATAAAACTGCCCGAAAGATTACAAAGTAAAATTTTGGGCAATTAAACAATTAAAAAAAGAGAGTGCACTGCACTCTCCTTTTTTTAATTGTTTAAATCGGTATTGTCGGCGGCACTATCTGCATTGGGACGATAGCTTTGCTCAAAGGCGTATCGCACAATCTGGGAACGATTTTCCAAATTCAGCTTAGTCATAATGCTGCTGAGGTGAGTTTGGACGGTGCGTGGACTAATTTGGAGACGTTTACCAATTTCTTTGTTGGTAAAGCCTTGGACTACCTGCCAGAACACGCGCTCCTCAGAAGGGGTTAGTGTGGTGCGGGACACAGGAGCAGTGGGCTGGTGGAATAGCCGCATATGCTCACTAGGTGTGCGGTGTGGCTCCCGTTTGTGAGGCGAGAAGAAATCAATATCAGTTTTGCCAATGGTCATGCGATCGCCGCTTTTTAGCAAAATTGGGAAGGTAATTCTCTGTCCACGCATGAATGAGCCATTACGACTACCAAAATCTACTAGATAAAAGCTACCCGACTCATTGTTAGTATTGCGAGGCTTAGATTCGCCCCTCATCGACGAGTCGAAGCCATCATTTTTGGACGCGCCAACAATCTGTAATGTGGCGTGATAGCGCGATACCCATTTATCTGTTAATACAATTGAGTTATCATAGCCCCTCCCAATTGTCCAAAAATCTGCGTTGATAAGTGGGATCATTTGTTGCCCCTCATCTGCATGAACGATCAGATAGGGGTGTGGGTGTAGAAGAGTCACTGAACTGTTAGACAACTTTGTTGTGTGCATCTCAATCAATTGCCAATATAACCTATTTATATATTGTGAGACGTGTTTAATAAATTTTGAGTTCCTTTTCCAGATTCATGGCTTTTGCTGACATATTCTGTCACTTGCTGAAACTGAAGTTAGATTAGGCAAAATCTACTAATATTCTACCCTTTTTATCGCAATTAGATAACATCGGGATCGCCAGCAGATTGGAGGTATAAAGACCTATTAGTCTTTATCATGGGTAGATCTAATGATCGTCACTTCTATAGGATTACTATATACTCCTCATAGAATTAAAAATTGTTATAAATAAAACCAGTCAAAAAATCAGTAAAAGCAAATCAAGTTGAAAAAATTTAACCTGTTGCACTTTTTTCTCTACATTACAAATCTTAAAAATTCTATAGGTTCTTGTTAAAAAACAATGATTTGGATAGCGATCGCCATACAGTTAATACTTAGCGCAGGATTGCTATGGGCAGCATGGCAGATCTGGATGTTAAAAAAAGCGCTCACTGCTACAGTTAAAACTGTCGATGGTTGGACAGAAGCTTGTCAAAATGGTTTACAGGTGTCTTCGCCAAGTCTTGAGGTTGCCCGTGGTGGAGTAGGATCTTTACGGGAGCAGTATCAGAAGCTGCAAACGCAGTTGGAAAGAATTCGGAAGTTATTGTCTGTGCTTGGACGTGGTGTATCCTTTTTAGGGAGTCGTTGGCAAAAGTCTAGCAAAGGTTCGTCAAACTCCTTAAACAACAAATCAAGTAATAGGTCGTCAGGCAGCAGATCGTCAGGGAGTAAGCATAATGTCAAACGGCGCAGGTAAATTTTTTGGTGGAGTAATTGTGGGTACTGTAATCGGTGCGGCTGTAGGTATTTTATTTGCGCCCCGCTCAGGTAAAGAAACTCGTCAGGTTTTGAAGCGATCGGCTAGAGAGCTACCCAAACTAGCTGAGGAAGTCAGTGCTAATGTGCAATATCAAGCCGATCGCTTGACTGTACAGGCTCAACGTACTATTGATGAGGCTCTGATAAGATTACAAGAAGCGATCGCTACTGGACAGGAGGCTAGCCGCAAAATCCAAGATGAGTTAATTCTATCGATGGCAAATACATCATCTAATAATTCATCTATAGAAATAGACGATATTCCAGTTGAAGATGAAGATTAGACAATTAAAGAGCAAGTACTTAGTCAAGCCCTTATAAGAAATTATGTCAGAAGCTATCTTCCTACTAGGTTTATCATTTTTATTAGTGGTCGTTTGCCTGACAATTCTTCTGCTCACGGCAATTCCTACATTCCAAGAGCTAGGAAAAGCTGCTAATAGTGTAGTTCGCTTAGCTGATACCTTGACTAGAGAACTACCTGCCACCCTTGAAGCCATTCGGATGACGGGTTTAGAGCTAAGTGAGTTAAGTGATGAGCTAAATCAAGGTGCAAAAAGTGCAGGTGAGGCAGTTAAGCAGGTTAATGATGGGATTAAGGGTGTGCGCCAGAGCGCCTCTAGTGCCACGATCGCTACTAAAAGCGCATTTGCTGGTATTAAGGCAGGTTTAAAATCGTTGGGTCGTCCGCGTCGTCAAAGGCGCTCAGATCCCTATCAGGAAAGCATTCGCAGCAATAACCCATCGAATCGAGATTTAGATAGATTTGACAATAATGAAGAAGAAGATGCTTCTAATCAAGGAAGATTAATTACACCCGATGACATCCGCTCTGAGGGATTTATGGGTGATTTAAATTCAGAAGATTAAAAAAATGAGTGCGTAACGCACTCATTTTTTTAATCTTCTGAATAAGTTGAGAGAGTGTTTGCTACGCAAACACTCTCTCAAAGCCCAAAAGTAAAAGACTTGCTACGCAAGTCTTTTACTTTTGGGCTTTTAAAATTTGCCAGCTTAACCCGAACTGATGTTGATTACATTATTGGTTGCAGCGATCGCATATACCGCTAACGGTCACTTCATAATTATCAACTTTTAGTCCTGAGCGAATTTGCTGGAAGCCTAGCCCCTCAAAGGCATTCCATGCAATATCTTCGATTTCACCACAGCATTTGCAACGGAAATGGTGATGCGGCTCCACATTGGCATCATAGCGACATACGCCTTGCTCTAATAAGACTTCACGAACAAGTCCTGCATCTCGCAAAGTTTGCAATGACAGATAAACCGTTGCCTGTGAAGAAGTAGGCGCATTTTGGTTGAGATCGTTCAAGATTTGCTCAGCAGTAGGGTGATCTTGGCGATCGAGCAGGTTTGCGTATACAGCAAAACGCTGGGGTGTAACACGCAACCCCTTTGATTTAAGTATTTGGACAACCCTATCCGCTTGCTTTTGCATGATCTAATCTGAAAGTTTTAACTAAAGTCTTAGTTGTCTAGGACACAATCATAACATCCCTATCTAGGAACAACAACTTTATTAAACTTTTTCTAATAATTGAATACCTATAGCTATTGACTAATTTCTAAATAAGAATTATTCTTAGATAAGTCTATTGAAACAACCAACTAAAAACATGGCAGTTATTGACACCGTACCAAATGTAGTATTTAAGACCCGTGTACGTGATGAGTCCGTAGGTGGTCCTAATCCTTATCGTTGGCAAGATCGCACCACTGACGATCTGTTTGGTGGTAAGAAGGTAGTACTTTTCTCTTTGCCTGGTGCATTTACTCCTACCTGCTCTTCTAATCACTTACCTCGCTACGAAGAGCTTTATGATGAATTCAAAGCTTTGGGCGTTGACGAAGTTATCTGTGTTTCTGTAAACGATGCTTTCGTTATGTTCAAGTGGGGTAAGGAAATTGGTGCTAAGAAGGTATTCTTGCTACCCGATGGTAACGGCGAATTTACCCGCAAGCTTGGTTTCTTGGTTGATAAGTCCAATATCGGTTTTGGTTTCCGTTCTTGGCGCTATGCAGCCGTAATCAGCGATCGCAAGATCGAGAAGCTTTTCGTTGAGCCTGGTTTCAGTGATAACGCTGGTGATGATCCTTTTGAAGTTTCTGACGCTGATACCGTCTTGGCTTACTTGAAGGGTGCTGCACCTGCTGGCGTATCTGCTCCTCGTTTAGCATTTGAAGGCTAATCACTAAAATAAGAAAGTGCGCTTAGCGCACTTTCTTATTCTCATTAACGTAACTTAAAGTGGGGTGGCTATGAAACTCTCTAGCAAAAATCTAAACGAACGCCTTGATACTGTCTACGATGCGATCGTGGTTGGCGGTGGCATGGGCGGACTGTCGGCAGCAATTTATCTTGCCCGTTATGGCTTGAAATGCTTGATTGTCGAAAAAGGTAAAGGGCGATCGCTATGGATGCAAGATTTGCGTAACTATGTCGGACTTGACCCCACCACCCCCGGTCGTGACATCTTAAATCATGGGACAAAAACTGCCGTTGATTGGGGAGCCGATCATCTGCGTGGCTATGTGGAAGAAGCCATTGATGAAGGCGAAACCTTCGCGGTAAAAGTAAAAGTTGGCAAAACTAACAGTATTTATCCTGTATTTCGTAGCAAGTATTTAATTGCAGCTTCAGGAATTATCGACAATCTGCCTCAATTAGAAGATATGCAAAATGTCTATGATTATGCAGGTTACACGCTTCATGTCTGCATGATCTGTGATGGTTTTGATATGTGGGATCAGAAGGCAGTTTTGATTGCGAATACAGAAGGACAAATTGGTGCAGCTTTCGTTCTAAACTGGTTCACTCCCTATATTTCCGTTTTGACCCATGGCTTATGTGAAGTCAGCGATAAAACCAAACAGAAGCTTGCAGAGCATGGTTATCCATTGTATGAAGCACCGATCGCTAAATTCCACGGTGAAAATCATCACCTAAGTGGTGTGGAACTTACCGATGGCACAATTGTTGAGGCAACCACAGGCTTAGTGGGCATGGGTTCGATTTACCACAATCAATACCTCAAGGGAATTGAAGGGTTGGAATATGATGGGCAGAATCTGGTGACTAATGATATGTGCAAGACTAGCCACGATCGCATTTTTGCCCTTGGCGATCTGAAGAGAGGCTTGAACCAAGTATCGATCGCTGTAGCTGATGGTACTTTAGCGGCAACGCAGATCTGGCGGAATATTCGTCGCGCTAGCCCACCTCGTAAATGGGAAGAAAATATCAAAATCCCTGCTACTTTAATCTAATGAAATGGGGCGCTTTGCGCCCCATTTCATTCTTTAACTTGATCATTTGCTTCTTCATCAAGATCGATAATTTGTCCATTAAAGAATTCTGCCATATTCCTCACAATCCGCTCTTCTTCAGATAAAACCGCAAATCCTCTGGGTTGTGTCTGAGCAGGAGGTTCGGGTTGACTTATAGGTGGATTTACCGATGGCACTGCGATCGCTGTTGTAGGCTGAATTACTGGATTGGGTGGTGGTGCTTGTAAATTTGGGCTTGGTGGGGGAGGAGCGATCGCTGGTGAGTGGGGTAAAGGCGCAGGCACTTGTGCTTGTGTTTGTTCTGATTGAGGAGGAAGTGCAATAAACTTAAACATCACCTTAATCGGGCGTTTCAGCAATTGAGAGCAAGCACTTTCTAGTTCAGGACGCTTTTGAACAGCAATATTTTTCGTGGTTTCATCACGCTTGCCGCCTAAGCCAATTTTGACGCTATTGGTATCAACTTCTAAAAAGCGAGCTTCCATTTGCACAAAGATCGCTCTCGTTGGTGATGGCAACATTGGCAAAAGGTTTTGCCATAGTTGATCAAGGTCATAGCCCACTGAAGCAAAATCATTGAGATCATCAGTCCTAGACGAAATTGGAGTTTCGACATTTGGCAAAGAGATAGAAGTAGGAGTGGATGTTTCAGGGCTAGGTTTTGTAACAGACTGTTCAATGGGAGGATGGGGAATTTGCTCTGGGGCAATGGTTGGTAAATCTTGTTTTGGGGTGGATGATACCTGTGGAGTGGGATTCTGTTTAGGTGGTTGAGAGATAGGTTGTGCGCTAATATTGCGGGGAGGATTAACCTGCGGGGGGAATGTGTTTAATGATTGCGGATGAGATGGCGCGATCGCCCCTTGTGCTGAAGGTAGTAAACCCATTAGGGTAACTTCCAACCACAAACGTGGTTGTGTGGAATTACGAATTTGCAACTCAGCCGATCGCAAATGTTGTTGACCAAGCAAAATATTGGGAGTTGGCAAGGTCTGAGCTAGTTGCACTAGGCGTTCCCATCCTGAACTGGTCATTGCTACTAAATCACTGCGATCGCTGGCGGTTTTGGCAATTAATAAATCGCGATACACATTTGCCAAATTCTGCAATACGATCAAGGGTTCGCGACCTCGATCCATAATCCGCCGCACATAGTCAATTAGCTGCGTGGAATGATCTGTGGCGATCGCTTCAATTAATGACAGCAGATCCTGTTCTGGAACCGAACCCACTAAATCCCAAACTGCCTCAACGGTAATCTCCCCATCTAATAGGCTCAACTGATCGAGCAGAGATTCCGCATCACGTAGTCCTCCCTGTGCGATTTGGGCGACAAGAGTAAGGGCTTCAATATGAATATTAATGTTCTCATTGGCGGCGATCTTCCCTAAATGCTTCACCATCGAATCAAGGGGAATCCGCCGAAAGTCAAAACGCTGACAACGCGAAATAATTGTCGGTAGTACGCGCTGCGGGTCGGTTGTAGCGAGAATAAAGGTAACGCGATCAGGTGGTTCTTCTAAGGTTTTGAGCAGTGCGTTAAATGCGGCTGTACTCAACATATGACAGTTATGAACTAGCAGCCCATTAGCGACAAAGTTATGATTGTCTTCTACCTCAATGTCATAAACTGACTCATCACCAACGACTGTTACAGATTCTACCCTCTCCAAATTTGTACTCCATTGAGGGGATCGTTCCACAGGCACAGGGGACAGTATATTCATTCCAACTTTGATATTGTTTGCTGCTGTCCATCCTGATTCTGTTCTGATTAAATGATTACCTGTGCATTGAAGCGATCGCTGATTGGTTTTAATAATTAACGTAGGTTTTACGCCACGATCTAACCAACGTAAAACTTTCTTATATTCCCATTTAGCAGATTTTTCGTTGTAGCTTAAAACTTGTTTACCTAATAAATCTTGATCGTCAATACGCATTAAACCTGTGTCGGTCTGGACAAGTGTATCGCCTGTCAAACATTCATCAATGATGTAAACCTTAAATCTAGCCTTAACTGGCGCAAATTGGGCACGTTCGATTAATTCACGAATATTATCAACACCTGTATTACTTGCTGCGTCGATTTCGGTAATATCTAGGGCGTTACCATTGGCGATGCTATGGCATAGCTCACACTTGCCGCAGGGGTGAGGGGTGGGGCTGTCAGAACTTAGGCAATTGAGCGACTTTGCCATGATCCGCGCACTTGATGTTTTGCCAGTCCCCCTTGCGCCTGTAAATAGGTAAGCGGGTGCGATGCGCTTAGTGTTTAAGGCATTGGTAAGGGTATGCGCGATCGCTTCTTGACCAACGAGGTCAGCAAAGATCTGCGGACGATATTTGTGATGGAGAGGCTCATAGCCCATAGGAACACGGGGATGCTCAAGCGCTAGTCAAATATGCAAGTATACCATTTGATTTAGGACAGTTATACTTGTTGACAGTTTAAGCGCTAGCAATTATGACAGCACCAACACCAGAGAAAAATAGTCAGAAGTCAGGTTCTGCAACTCAGTCTCGGCAACAGTTGCGACATGAAAGGGTACAAAAGATCGTCAAGGGATTGGGAATTGGTGCTGGTGGTTCTGGACTCTTGGGTATGGGTTGGTTAAGTTTTTTGGGGCAACCGATCGCGGCTTTTATCTTGCCAGCAGTAGTAACGGCAGTGGGGACGGTTTTGGCGATCGCCTATAAGTTCATCGCTAATGTGACAAATCGCGTTGTAGACAAGATCGAGGAGGAGCTAGAAGGGCTTGAGGAGCCATTAGCAAATTGGATCGTGGAGCGTTTGCGGAATGGCGCGATCGCTTTATGGTGGAATATTAATCCTAAATTTCAGCGCGATTATTATCAGAGTTTGATAGATACTTTTCGAGAATTTCGGCTCGATGGGTTTCGGGTGGGTTTGCCTGTTCTGGATTTAGAGGATGTGTTTGTGCCCTTGCGGGTAATGACAGGAACTCCTGACAAAATATCGGGGGCGATGATTCAAACCTATAGCCATAGTGGTAGTCAGGATATATGGGATTTTTTAGGGCAAAGTAAGACTAAAAAGTTTCAGACCTATCGACGTTTAGCGGTGGTGGGTGCTCCGGGTTCGGGCAAAACTACGCTATTGAAATATTTGGCGCTAATTTATGCCAAAAAGCGTTATCGAGATTATGGTGCGCCGAAGTTTATTCCTGTGCTGTTGTATTTACGGGATATTCGCGATCGCCTTGTGATCAGTCAGCCACCTAATTTGTGTCAACTGATCGAGAGTCACATTAAGTCATTGCCTAGCCATACGGATCTTACGCCGCCGCCTAATTGGATTCAGGATCAGTTAAAAATTGGCAATTGCTTGGTGATGTTGGATGGATTGGATGAGGTTGCTGATGCAGACCAACGCCAACAGGTGAGCCTATGGGTCAATCGCCAAATGCGGGCTTATCCGCAAACGCCTTTCATTTTGACTTCGCGTCCTGATGGTTACAATAGTGCGCCTGTGGATCTGGTGGGAACGGTGCTGAAGGTGTTGCCCTTTACCCATGAACAGATGAAAAAATTTATCCATTCTTGGTATCGGCAAACGGAAATCATGAGCCGCGCGGGGCGGGATACGCCTGCGGTGAGGACTGAGGCGCAAAGGAATGCTGATGATTTGATCGATCGCATTATCGATAATCGGGCGATCGCGGATATGGCGACAAATCCTTTGTTGGTGACGATGATTGCGACGGTGCATTATAACGGCAGTGCGTTACCAAAGGGCAGGGTGGATCTTTATCAAAAAATCTGTGATGTGCTGTTGGGGGCGCGTCAGGTGGCGAAGCAGAATATTCATACTGTGCTGACGGGTGTGCAGAATAAGGCGGTTTTGCAGGTTTTGGCTTTGGAGCTAATGAAGTCTCAAACTCGCGAGTTTAGTCTTGATCAAGGCGAGAAGATGATCGCTAACGAATTGGTCAAGGTGGCGGGAGATAAGCTAACGGCTAGGGAGTTTTTGCTGCAAATCAAGGAGATTTGCGGGTTATTGATGGAGAGGGAGTTGGGTAGATATGAGTTCGCGCATTTGAGTTTTCAGGAATATTTGGCAGCTTCGCAGATTAAGGAGTCACCTCAGGAGCTAAAGGAAGATGAGTTGCTGACATCCAAGCTAGATGATCCTTGGTGGGCGGAGACGATCAGGCTCTATGCAGCGCAGGGTGATGCGACAAGTTTGATAGAGGCGGCGATCGCTAAGCCCACTGTCAAGTCTTTGAGTCTTGCCTTTGATTGCTTGCAGGAAGCGGCGAAGGTGGATGCCGAGACGCGCCAACATTTAACGGATCTGTTGGAGGCGGGTTTGGAGTCGGATGATCCGCAAATTGCGAAGTTAGCGGCGGAGGTGAGTTTGTTACGCAGATTGAACAATTTGAGCAAGGTGCATGAGGATCTGGAAATTGATTTGAGTTACATCAACTGTTTGGAGTATCGATTGTTTTTGAGCGAGGTATTGTATTCTCAAAATCAAATATTCCGAAACTCGAAAGCACCAGTTACAGGTGTTGATGTTGATACGGCAATTCAGTTTTGCAATTGGTTAAATGCAAAGGCTTCGACATTACAAAGCAATGCTGGAGCGAATTATTACTATCGATTGCCGACTGCTGAGGAAATTCAAGCTTATCCTGCTAGGGAATATACCGATCTTGGCTCTTGCACCATTGGCGAAAGTTCATCACCATCGCAAGGACTGCGGATTGTCAAGGCAAAGCTGCAAGAATTTGAAGTGATTACGGTCAATGTCCAAGGACAAATAACCAATCGCCAACGAAGTGTAGCCCATTATTTTAACGAGCCTTTAGACAAAGATATTGCTCTTGATATGGTGTTCGTTCCTTCGGGAGATTTTGTGATGGGAGCACCTGAAAGTGAAGAAAATAGTGGCAATGATGAACGTCCACAGCATGGGGTGAATGTTAAATCATTTTTAATGGGCAAATATCCGATTACTCAATCTCAGTGGCGAGTTGTGGCTGCTATGCCCAAAGTGAAAATAGATCTCAAACCTGATCCTTCCTACTTTAAAGGCAATGATCGCCCTGTGGAGCTGGTTTCATGGTATGAGGCAGTGGAATTTTGCGCGAGGTTGTCCAATCATACGGGAAGGGAATATCGCTTACCCAGCGAATCGGAATGGGAATATGCCTGTCGCGCAGGAACAACAACGCCGTTCCATTTTGGCGAAACCGTCACTCCCGAACTTGTTAACTATCGTGGCGAGTATCCTTATGGCAATGTATCAAAAGGGCTGTACCGCAAAGAAACTACGCCTGTGGGCAGTTTTCCTGCTAATGCTTTTGGTTTGTACGATATGCATGGCAATGTGTGGGAATGGTGCGCTGATGATTGGCATGATAGTTACGAAGGAGCACCGACCGATGGCAGTGCATGGGTTGATGGTTCTAAAGGATTGCATGGCGATCGCTCTTTGAATAGAACTTCTAATTCTTCTAAAACGATCCAGAAGATGACAAGATTTGTGTTAAGTTTTATTAAGCAGCGTGGAACTGATGAATCGAGAAAGCTGCTGCGCGGTGGTTCGTGGCTCAACTCTGCTAGGAGTTGTCGGTCTGCGTTTCGCAGCTACGGCGGTGCGCGCGTTCAGGACGTCACCTTCGGTTTTCGGGTTGTGTGCGTTTTGCGGTGAGGACTCCCTTCTCTGTTCTTTTGCCCTTTAGCCCTTTGCACTTCTTTATATTTCTTTACACTTCTTTGTTCCTCCCTTCGCCGTTAGGCGATCGAATTTTTTTAATTACAATTCACGACAATGTGCCAACTCTGCGGCTTCATCAAAAAATTTTCTGACTTCAACAGAACGTAAACACTACCTAAACACAGACTAAACATCTAAATTTTGACTAAGCACATAACCTAGATGCAAGTAAGACTGACGGTTCTAAACGCAAAGATATACCTTGTCAAGCCTTGAGAAGTGTTCGATGATTTGGCTGTTAGGAAGAAATTTTTGACATCTCCTGACACCTCATTGACACAAAGAGAAGAATCTCCACCATGCTACAAGGATGGATTCAGATTGGCATAACATTAGTGCTAATTGTGGCGATCGCACCGATATTTGGTCGTTACATTGCACGAGTGTTTTTAGGAAAAAAGACATTTCTAGACAAGGTTCTGACACCATTTGAGAATTTGATTTTTAGTCTCAGTGGTGTGCAGTCCAAGGTACAAATGACGGGTTGGCAATATGCTCGTGCGATTTTGTATAGCAATTTGGTCATGGCGATCATGCTATTCATGATGATCATGTTTCAGGGAGCATTACCGCTAAATCCTACAGGCTTGAGTGCTCCTAGTTGGGATACCGCCTTACATACCACGATTTCCTTTATTACGAATACTGACCAGCAGCACTATGCTGGCGAAACGACCCTCAGTTACTTCACACAGACCTTGGGCTTAGGATTTTTATTCTTTACCTCTGCGGGAACAGGGCTAGCGGTTGGGATTGCCTTTATTCGTGGGTTAACTGGGCGATCGCTTGGTAATTTCTATGTGGATTTAACGCAGGCGATCACGAGAATCCTGTTACCAATTAGCATTATTGGCGCAATTATATTCATTGCCGCAGGTGTCCCCGAAACCCTATCGGCTCCCGTAGTTGTGCCAACTTTAGAAGATACAAATATTCGTCAGGCGATCGCGATCGGTCCTGTCGCCCATTTCGAGATTATTAAGCAACTGGGCGAAAATGGCGGCGGATTTTTTAGCGCTAATTCCACCCATCCTTTTGAGAATCCCAATGGCTTCACGAATCTGATTCAGATTTTGACGATGATTTCCATTCCTACGGCATTAATTTTTGCCTATGGCGAAATTGCCAATAATCGGAAGCAAGCTTGGCTCATTTTTGGAATGGTATTCATTCTCTATGTAAGTTTTATTGTCGTGGTAGGAATTGGCGAATACCAAGGCAATCCTTTGGTGAATGCGTTACTTGGTTCGCAAAGTCCTAATCTTGAAGGAAAAGAAGTTCGCTTTGGTTGGGCGCAATCGGCTCTATTTGCTGTGACCACCACAGGAACGATGACGGGTGCAGTGAATTCCATGCACGACTCATTGATGCCTAGTGGTGGTTTTATCACTCTGTCAAATCTATTCCTGCAAATCATTTGGGGCGGACAGGGAACAGGAACAGCCTATTTATTTGCCTACTTGATTTTGGCGGTATTTGTCACAGGGCTGATGGTAGGTAGAACTCCAGAATTTTTTGGGCGCAAGATTGAGAAAAATGAAGTGGTTTTAACGAGTTTCTTGATTTTGCTAATCCATCCAATTTTTATTTTGATTCCCAGTGCGATCGCCTTAGCATTTCCCGATCAGTTGGCTGGCATTAGCAATTCTGGATTTCACGGACTCTCGCAAGTTGTCTATGAATATGCCTCGGCAGCCGCCAATAATGGTTCTGGGTTTGAAGGCTTAGCCGATACTCAACCCGCAAGCTCTGCTCTATGGTGGAATCTCAGCACTTCCGTAAGTTTGTTAGGCGGACGTTATATTCCTGCGATCGCCTTGTTACTTCTAGCGGATGGCATCTCACGCAAGCAACCTGTAGCGATGACCACAGGGACACTTCGCACCGATACTGTT
Organism: Pseudanabaena sp. BL-A-41; assembly: GCA_050632425.1. GTDB lineage: Bacteria > Cyanobacteriota > Cyanobacteriia > Pseudanabaenales > Pseudanabaenaceae > Pseudanabaena. The sequence goes on from CP192607.1 coordinate 326,651, forward strand.
CTATTTACTAGCGTTACGGCTGGAGTGATTTTAATTATGGGAGCTTTAACTTTCTTTCCTGTACTGGCTCTTGGTTCTATTGCAGAAAGTTTTCTAATTGCTAGAGGCGCAGGTTGAGATCCCCGACTTTTTCTGCCCAATCAAAGATAACTTGTAAATTCACACAAAAAGTCGGGGATCTGGATAGTCACAGATAATTTCAAATTCTATGAATAATTCTTCACTAAAACCCATGCCTAGTGGCACTCGCGACTCGCGTAAACACACTCCTAAAGCCTCAATGACGGGACTATACCAACGTGCTGTTCGCGATGCCTTCCGTAAACTGAATCCTAAAATTGCAGTACGAAATCCTGTCATGTTTATGGTTTGGGTTGGGACATTGGTGACTTTGCTTGTCACTATCGATCCGAATCTCTTCGGTAATGTCCAAGCCGATCCTAATCAACAACGGCTTCTCAATGGGTCAATTACGATCATTCTCTTTTTTACAGTAGTATTTGCCAACTTCGCAGAAGCGATCGCTGAGGGACGGGGTAAAGCCCAAGCCGACTCACTCCGCACCACGCGATCGGATACGATCGCTCGTAAAGTTCTGCCCGATGGCACGGTGCAACCCACTAGCTCGACGGAATTGCGGCGTGGTGACTTGGTGAAAGTAGCGATCGGCGAGATGATTCCTGCCGATGGTGAGGTGATCGCAGGTTTAGCGTCCGTGGATGAATCCGCCATCACAGGCGAATCGGCTCCCGTTCTCAAACAACCAGGGACAGATATCGCCAGTTCCGTTACAGGCGGTACTCGCGTAGTTTCCGATGAATTGACAATTCGGATTACTGCCGACCCCGGACAGGGATTTATCGATCGCATGATTGCCCTAGTCGAAGGAGCCGAGCGCACAAAAACTCCTAACGAAATTGCCTTGACGGTACTGTTAACGGTGCTAACACAGGTATTTCTGATCGTCGTCGCCACGATGACTCCTATCGCCAACTATGTAAATACACCCACCACGATCGCAATTTTGGTTTCCCTCTTAGTGGCGCTGATTCCGACGACGATTGGCGGCTTACTCAGTGCGATCGGGATTGCGGGTATGGATCGAGTCGCCCAATTTAACGTGATTGCCACCTCTGGTCGCGCTGTCGAAGCTTGCGGTGACATCAACACCCTCGTTCTCGATAAGACTGGCACAATCACCCTTGGTAATCGCCTCGCCGATGAATTTATCCTTGTCAATGGTCATAGCCTCGCTGAGGTTGCTACGGTTGCCCTTGCAGCAAGCATCTTTGATGAAACCCCTGAAGGGCGCTCCATCGTTCAGCTAGCGGAACAGTCAGGAGCAGTCGTCAAATTTGATCGCGACCAAGCTAAAGGCATTGACTTCTCAGCCCGTACCCGCATGAGTGGCACGGATTTACCCGAAAATATCGAAGTTCGTAAGGGAGCCGTAGATGCCATTCGCGGCTTTGTGCGATCGCGTGCTGGAAATGTTCCAGAGGAATTTGAATCTGCCTATGAGAAGGTCTCAAAATTAGGCGGTACTCCCTTGGGCTTATGTCAAGGCGGCGACCTATACGGAGTCATCTATCTCAAAGATATTGTCAAACCTGGATTACGCGAACGTTTCGACCAACTGCGACGCATGGGCGTTCGGACAATCATGCTCACGGGCGATAACCAGATTACTGCTTCCGTAATTGCTCAAGAAGCAGGAGTCGATGACTTCATCGCTGAGGCAACTCCCGAAGATAAAATCGAAGTCATCCGTAGCGAACAGGCTCAGGGCAAGCTAGTAGCAATGACAGGTGATGGCACAAATGACGCTCCTGCCTTGGCTCAGGCAAATGTAGGCGTAGCAATGAACTCAGGCACACAAGCCGCTAAAGAAGCCGCAAATATGGTGGATTTGGATAGCGATCCAACTAAGTTAATCGATCTTGTAGCGATCGGTAAACAGTTGTTGATTACTCGCGGTGCATTGACCACTTTTTCGATCGCCAATGACATCGCCAAATATTTCGCTATTATCCCCACGATCTTCGCCGCCGCAGGTATTGGATCTTTGAATGTGATGGGTCTGAAAAGTCCCCAATCCGCCATTCTCTCGGCTCTAATCTACAACGCTTTGATTATTCCTGCCCTAATCCCCTTAGCGCTCAAAGGTGTAAAATTTCGACCTCTCACCGCCGATCAACTATTGCAAAGAAATATTTTGCTTTACGGTTTGGGCGGCGTAATTGCACCGTTTATTGCGATTAAATTCATTGATATTTTACTACCCATCATTTGAACACGGATTAAACGGATTATTTGATTTCACAGATTTTTATATTACTCAAAATCATCCAACACTCAAATCCAAAAATCCGTGTAATCCGCGCAATCCATCTAATCTGTGATTCTGACTTTTTATTTCCCGATCACCATGAAAAAATTTCTTGACTATCTTTGGCAACTCTCAATCAAAAAGAAATATCCAAAATATCTATTTCTTGCACTCTGCTTTAATTTGATTGTCGCTCCCGCAGTCTATGCCACCAATGCTGATAGCTTTACTCGCATACAGGCTTATGCATTAGGACTATTAGGAATCGTTACCTTTGCTTTTTCGATCTATCTCTTTGCTGTCATGTTTCAACCTGAGAAGTTTTAAATCTATGAACGAAATTATTAAAGCTATTCGTGCCACGCTTGTTCTCTGGATACTTGTCGCTGTGATTTATCCGTTTGGAATATTAGCGATCGCGCAATTACCATTTCTCTCAAATCAAGCCAATGGTAGCCTCATCCGTAATGCTCAAGGTCAAATAGTTGGCTCTGCACTGATTGGACAACCATTTGCCAGTGACAAATATTTTAACAGTCGCCCTAGCACTACCAACTACAGCACCGCTAATCCTCAAAAAGATGATGCAGGTGTTTTGAAAACTGGTGTTTCAGGCGCAAGTAACCTAGCACCTAGCAATCCCGATCTGCTAAACCGCATTAAGGGTAAGTCCAATCCCGATCCTAGTAAGGCGATCGCTGGAGATATCCCAAGACTGCAAACAGCAGGGCTTAAACCCACCGCAGATTTGATTTATACTTCAGGTTCTAGTCTTGATCCCCACATCACGCCCGAAGCTGCGAAAGCTCAAATTCAAAAAGTAGCTTTAGCTCGCAAAGTTGAGCCTAGTAAGCTGGAAACATTAATTCAACAAAATACTGATGCGCGTTTTCTCGGTATCTTTGGTGAAGATGGTGTCAACGTGTTAAAGCTTAACTTGGCTTTAGATAGTTTATGATTTCGGTAAGCTCTATATAGAAATTAGACTAAAAAATTATGCCATACACCAATTACAAAAAAATTGATGAGGTACTTGGAGAATTTGGAGTTAATTATATTGAACAAAACTTTATTCAAATTCCTGAGATAGAAGTTCCTGAATACTTTGAGGCTGAAATCGAATTAACGCTTAGAGAAGGTGTCTATAAGAACTCAGAATATGCTCTTTGTGAAACTCTGATTTATCCGACACTTAGGGAAATATGGAAACTCCACAAAAATAATTTACTGCTCTGGAGCCATCAACCCCTTAATTATGATGAGAAGCTATGCGGCGTTCCTGACTACATGGTGGCAAAGAGATCGCCTATGGGTAAAATCTTTCTCGAAAAGCCTTTTTTGATTATCGTAGAAGCGAAAAAAGATAACTTTGAGGAAGGCTGGGCGCAATGTATCGCGGAGATGATTGCTGCCCAAAAGATTAATTATCAAGCCAATCAAACTTCAACGACTATATTTGGCATAGTGTCTAATGGTGTAATTTGGGAATTTGCCATGCTGAGAGAGAAGCATGGTGTAAACCACTTTACGAAAGAGATTACGATTTATACAATTCAAAATTTGCAGTTACTATTTGCGGCGATCGCCTTTATGTTTGAGCAATCCAAATTAGAGTTAGCATCTGTCTGATTATCATGATTAAAGCTCATCGGCGCGGCAAGCATAAAATCTTTATTGGCATGAGTCCGGGAGTTGGTAAAACCTATCGGATGCTAGAGGAAGGACATCGACTACGTGCTGAGGGAATTGATGTGGTCATTGGACTATTGGAAACCCATAACCGTGTTGAAACCGCAGAAAAGGCAAGAGGTTTAGAACTAGTTCCCCGTCAACAGATTACTTGTAATTCCGTGACTCTTACGGAAATGGATACGGAGGCAATTCTCAAACGTCAGCCCCAGCTAGTATTAGTGGATGAATTAGCCCATACGAATGTGCCAAATTCTGAACGGGAAAAGCGTTATCAGGATGTAGCAATACTGCTAGAAGCAGGGATTGATGTTTATTCCACTGTAAATATTCAACATATCGAGAGTCTCAATGACACAGTAGCAAAGATTACAGGCATAATTGTGCGGGAGCGTATTCCCGATCGCATTTTAGAAGATGCGGATGAAGTCGTCGTTGTTGACGTTACCCCTGAGACTCTCCAAGAACGCCTACGCGATGGCAAAATCTATGCTCCTGAAAAAATCGATCAATCTCTGAATAATTTCTTTCAGCGTCGCCATTTGATTGCTTTACGAGAGTTAGCGTTGCGGGAAATTGCCGATAACATCGAAGATGATCTGGAAGCTCATGATCAGTCAGTGCCTTCTACAAACCCTGTTTGTAATATTCACGAACGGGTTTTAGTCTGCGTTTCTACCTATCCTAATTCGTTGCAATTACTGCGAAGAGGGGCAAGGATTGCTAACTATATGCATGCTCAGCTCTATGTGCTTTTTGTTGACGATCCCGATCGCTTTTTGACTAAGGCTGAAAGCTTGCATATTGAAACCTGTGAGCGCCTATGTAAGGAATTTGAAGGGACTTTTATCCGTGTGCGTGATGGTAACGCCTTAAAAGCGATCGTCGATACGGCAAAAAGCTATCGAGTCACGCAGATTGTCATGGGCGAGAGTCAGAAATCACGCTGGCAAATTTTACTTAAGGGTTCTCTCACCCAAAGGATTTTAAGACTTCTCAAAAATGTTGATATTCACATCATTTCCACAAGTAAGACCTCAGACATATAGAACCCATATATAGCACTTGCCCTGCAATAAATTGCGGGCTAAAAGCTTAAACCTGTTGAAACAGGTTGATTTGAGGCTTTCTTTAGTCAGTTTTAACTGACTTTAGCTTTGAGCCAAGAACTTGAGTTCTTGGTTGATTTGCGTAAGTCCTAATCAAATGGGTTCTATAGCTAGAATTCCAACAACCTACTTATAAGCCATTACTAATTAGGATAAAAGCTGACCAGAAATAGGGGTGAGAAAAATTCTTAGAGCGAATAGTTGCTAATTGCGCTTGACGCAAAGATTCAGAGCGAGACTGACCGCTTTGCTTGATATGTTTATAAAACTCCTGCATTAAGGCTTGTGTACCCTCATCACTCACCTGCCAGAGAGAAGCGATCGCAGCTTTTGCGCCAGCCCTTTGTACTTGATAGCCAAAGCCTAGAATTTCAATACCATTACCGAGAGCACCCACACCTGTTTGACAGGCACTGAGGACAATTAACTCAACATTCGACATTGGTAAATCCTTGATTTCATTGAGCAAAAGGCGATCGCCATTACCAAAGATGAGAAATGAATTTTCGGGCTTACCAGCATTGAACTCGGCATGGGTGGCGAAGTGAACAACATTTCGCGTTTGCATTTGGGCTTCGGTGGCTTTGCGACTAAATTCATTGGCGACCAACTGTACGGTGTCAGGTAAGGTGGAGGAAATCGCTTGTACTTCTGTAACCGTAGCAGGTAGACCTACCTGCCCAAATTTTGTGCTATTGGGAGCACCTCCAAAAGCACCCGCCAAAGTTCGCAAAGGCTTAGGTGGTTTGGGCGTAAAATCACTAAGACTATAGGCAATCAAATTATTGACACTATACTTCTCTACCAGCCATTTTTGACCATCATAAAGGGCTGTAATAGGAACATAGCGCAGTTGTCCATCGGGGGCATAGAGAATTGTGTTAATTTGGGCAATATCCGCTTCAATGGGTTTGATCAGAATGTTATAGAGTTTTGTCGCAGGTTCGATGACATCCAATGAACTGGGATCACGCAGTCCCAATTGGAAATCCTGTACTAATTCAGATATTTCGGATTCTTTAATTGCAATAGAGCGATGAATTGGCAGCTTATTGGGGATAAATAGAATTAGTTCTAACCGAGTACCTAAAATGAGCGGATAAAGTAGAGCATGACCTTGAGGTAGATTTTGCAAATAGTCGGGAACACGATTTAACTCTGTTGGCGGAATACGACTTAATTCTTGAACGATTTGCTTATTGCCATCGATTAATGGTTGCAGAGAGGGGAGAGGTTGTGTAGCGATCGCTTTAATTTGTGATGCTTCTTCAGGGAAAATATAAATACCCTGAGCGGTTCTCTCATTGCCTTTAACATTTTGCAAATAGTCTTGTAGCTCTTGAACCTTAAGTAGATCAAGAACTTGCAATCCTTCCATAACTCGCCCTTGTTTCAATAGGAGATCAGCTAAAGCGCGATAATTAGCGGCTATTGTGCGTTGATAGGACTTTTGCTGATCGATGGATAGTACCCGCAGTTCTTTGCGAATAGATTCTGTCACATTTACCGATTGTTTATAAAAGGCGATCGCTAATTCAGGATATTGATTTTCCAATAGGGAACCAATATTACCCAGCAATTTACTCTCTTGGTTGCGATTGCCAACTTCACGGGCAAAGAGTAAAGCTTCCTGAAATGAGACAAATGCCTTGTCAACACGATTCGATAGGGCATAGCTTAAGCCAAGTTGATAAAGAGCGTCAGCCGCCCCAGAGCGATCGCCAATTTCACGATAGATATCTAAAGCCCGTTGATTGAATGTGATAGTTTTATCAATTTGCTTGAGTTCAAAGTATAAACCACTAGCTTGTAACATCATGGCTGCTTCCGATTTGCGATCGCCTGATTGTTTAAAAAATTCCAATAGACTCAGAACAGACTTTAATTGTGATTGGGGATTCGTGGATTTTAATGAATTGCTATTCGCTAGTCCCACCAAAGACTCCGCCATCTGTCGCAGTTGGGGCGAATTTTTGGTTAATTCAGGTAACTCTTTTAAAATATCGCTAATTTTTTCGCGATCTTCCAATTGCAAATATACCTGTGCCAGATAAAGAGATGCGACCCCTTTACCCTGCCGATCGCCTAGGGATTGATACAGCGCTTGTGCTTCCTTTAAGGTAGTGATGGCTTTGGGATATTGACTAAAGGAAGTATAGAGGCTACCTTGCCCAATCAGAATTCCTGCAAGGGTTTGGCGATCGCTAGGTTTAGCATTAGGAGCCTTCGCCAGATCTTCATAAACTGCTCTTGCCTGTTCGTAGATTGTCAAAGCTTCGCGATTCAGCCCTTGAGCAAGACGCACATCAGCAATATTCTTGAGAATCAGCCCTTGACCTGCGCGATCGCCTAGCTCCTGATATATTTTTTGAGATTGCAAATAGAATTCGATCGCTTGAGGATATGTACCCAGATTCCGATATGCCGTGGCAACAGCGCTTAAAATCTCTGCTTCACGGGGGCGATCGCCTACTTGTCGGACAAGTTCTAAAGCTTGGAGATTAAGTTGAGCAACCTGTTTATATTCCAAGGACAAACTCAAAATATTACCTTCTAGATTTAAAGCGTTGGCTTGTCCTAAAGGGCTGCCCAAAGCTTGATAGGCACTACCACTCTGGCGTGCCAAGGCTAAGGCTTGCTCCTTTTGTCCTAACAAGCTATAGATAGAAGCTAAGTAAAAGAGAATTTGTCCTTCCGATGCTCGATTCTTTTCGGCAATACTGATTTTGAGACCATTCTCGAAATATGCAACTGAGCGAGGAAATTCATACTTCTTAACATAGATAATACCAATACTCGCAAGGGTCTTACCTTCCCGATAGCGATCGCCTACTTCTTGACGAATTTTTAAGGATTCCTCCAGCAATGGCAAAGATTTCTCATATTGTTCCAAATTGATATAGGCTCGCCCCAATTGATATTTTGTTTCCCCTTCTGCTTTGCGATAAAGCTGTTTGTCATTATTACTTAAATTAGAGGTAGGAGATTGGAGTATCGTCAATGATCGCTGTAAACTGGCGATCGCGGCGGTTTCCTGTCTTAAGCTTACCTGTGCCATCCCAATCCCTGTAAGAGCAATCGACTCCCCTAAGCGATCGCTCTGTTGTCGATAGATATTGAGAATCTGCTGATATTGCTGCAAAGATTCCTGAAATTTGCCCTGATCGAATATTTTTTCTGCTTTTTGGAGGATTAAATCCGTTGACGTAGCGTTTGGCTTAGCATTGTCAGCATTAGTTTCTGCCGCTACAAGTTGTTGTTGATTGCTATTGCTTAATGCTGGTGACGCATAAACAGGATTTAAACCTAAATCCCCTAAAAGTAGACCTATCCCCAAGATAGTCACAGATAGGCGATCGCAAATAGATTTCCCTTGGATAGATCCTATAGATATTTTCTGGAGCATAAATTTCTAAATCAGACTTTATACATTGATAGCGTGAAGCCCATTACGTCCTGCTAAATGACCCATTAATGACCCATTATGTTGTCGGTCTAAAGTAAGGGTTTATTTCCCTGACTTCGGCTGGTAAACAGACTCTATACCGCGCTTGCTTGAAATGCGCTATATAATCTAAATTTAACAAATATTTCGATAGGAGAATACAGCCAAAAGTTATGGAAATATCGGATATTTCTGAAGTTATTGAAGAGCATAATGATGATCACGAAGAATCGGGAGATCATGACAAATCCTCCAAGTCTAACGATCCCCATAAAGAGCAAAAACCAAAAAAGAGTCAACTCAATAACTATGTAGCGATTACTGTAGTTGTGTTTGTCACTTTCATGGGCATATGTAAAGTCAAAAGTGACAACGTAGTGCAGGCTATGCAAAAGGCTCAAGCTGATCGCATTGATACATGGTCTTTTTATCAAGCGCGTAATGTCCGTGCTGAGATTGCCAAATCCACCGTTGCTCAGTTGAAATTACAGGCTGAAGCGCAGCAGCAACCCAAAATCCGTGCTGACTACGAAAAGGAAATTGCTAGGTATGAGGCGATCGCTGCCAAGCAAGATAAGGAAAAGGATGGACTAGCGCAACAGGCTAAGGATGCGGAAAAGCAATATGAACAGTTAAATGTCCATGATGACCAGTTTGATCTATCTGAGGCTGCCTTTGCCCTTGCGATCGCCATGCTAGCGATGACCTCTCTCACCCAAAAGAATTGGCTTTACGGTGCTGCCATGGTTCCTGCTGCCTTTGGACTGTTTATGGGACTCGCAGGTTTGCTTAACTGGGATTATCATCCAGATGCAATGACCAAGCTTTTGTCAAATAATGCGATTCACCAACCCTATAAGCAGGCTTCCCAAATTAATAACGACATTTCCTATCGTCTACATTAATCCTAAAATTCTAAGTAGCATACGGGTAGATGAGGCGCGCCTCATCTACCCAAAACCCAGTAAATTCGTTAGCATTGCGTAAGTTCTAGAGCAATTAAATATTGATTAAGTAATAAATTAAGTAATTTAAGTAATATATGAAAAACTTTATCCTCAATCTACTCCGCTATCCTAAATTCTTAGCTCTCATCACTGGCGGAGTTCTGTCAATCGTCATTGCACCAATTATTCCTTTGTTCAGAAAACCTGTAACAGCGATCGCCATGCTTACGGCTCTAGTTAGTGGGTTTATTGGTGTGTCACTAGTATTAAGAGCTATGCTAGGACTGGACGTAGCTTAGTAAATTAGTTTTCATTTTAGCTTAGGCAAATTTGGCTTAGGCAAAATGAAAACTAAAAAAGCTGCTTGAATTTCAATGCGCTAATTTGCAGCATCTTGAAATATCAACGTGTTGGACATGTTAACCACTATGTTAGACATCGTAATCATTTTATTGCTCGGTATAGCGCCGCCAATCCTATCGTTATGGATGCTCCATCGCGCTCAAGTCACTTACACACAAACAAATCGGCAAATCAATACTCCCATTATTCCCCCAGTCGCTAGCCTCAAAGCGTTACCTCCCGCCGATATGATTTGCATTGAGGGATATGGCTATGTGATTGGCAAAGTTAGCTGTAAGTACAATGCGCGATCGCCTTATATTCGTTGTGCTGTTAATCCTAGTGGTCCCTGTCAAGACTGTCGCTATTATGAAAGCCTGTGAGGTCACCCCAAATTAAAAAATGGCAACGCCATTTTTTAATTTGGGGTGACCTCATCATCAATTGTCAAGGTTAGGATGGATGATGCAAAGTGTTATCACTCCTAACACAAAATCAAACTTTACTGTGTAAATGTAAATCTATGGCTACTACAAGACGAGTTGCTCGTGTCGCCGAATTAATTAAACGAGAAGTCAGCAACATGTTGCTGAAAGATATTAAAGACGATCGCGTAGGTATGGGCATGGTCAGTGTTACCGATGCGGAACTATCGGGCGATCTCCAACATGTGAAAATTTTTGTCAGCATCTATGGCACTGAGGAAGCCCGTCAGCAAACTATGGAGGCTCTAGCTTCGGCGACAGGCTACATTAAGCGTGAAGTGGGGCAAAGATTAGCATTACGTCGTGTTCCTGAAGTGGTCTTCCATGAGGATCGTTCCTTTGAACGTGGTGTCAAGGTCTTGTCACTGATTAATCAACTTAGCCGCGAACGTGAAGAGAAGGAGTCAAATTCTAGTGATTGAGTTATTTAAGGCAGGTGGGATTGTCATGTACCCACTTGTGGCTCTATCAATATTTGCCTTAGCAGGTATCATGGAACGCCTAATTTTTTGGTTTGGCATCCTGCGGCTGGAGAAACAAACTGGAGAAAATATTTTGGCGATCGCGCGTCAAGATTTAAAATTAGCGGCTCAATTAGCTGAAAACTCGCTTAAGGTTCCCGTTGGACGCTTTCTCTATGCTCCTTTAGCTCTAGAAGATCCTGAGCCTGAATTATTTCGCTTAGCCCTTGAAAGCTCTGCTGATGAGGAGTTAGCAGGAATGCTTAAGGGTGAAAAGCTCCTAGAGGCGGCGATTACCCTTGCGCCTTTGTTAGGTCTGTTAGGAACGGTGACAGGATTGATCATCTCTTTTGGTTCTCTCAAAATTGGTGATGTTGCGGCAAATACAAAGTCAGGATCGCTAACTCAAGGTATCGGAGAGGCTTTAATCACAACTGCAACAGGTTTAATCATTGCAATTTTCACCTCTGCATTTCACCGTTTGTTTCTAGCATTTCAAGATCAGCAAGCCAAGCTATTTATGAAGTTTGGCAATCAGTTAGAGCTAATCTATCGACAACACTGGCAACAAAATCAATCTCGTTTATAAAAAAGGGTTCGCAATGCGAACCCTTTTTTGTTTAGCTATTAACGGAAAAGAACAAAAGGAAAGCAAGCAAATTCACGTATACAACCCAAAAGAGAGTTGCGGCACTTCGCGCCGCAACTCTCTTTTGGGTAACTTAGGTTTAAACTTGCTAAGTGATAAACCACTTAACATATTCAGTTTCAAATCCATGAGCGATCGCCCCACCCCCTATAACAGTAAAAACTCAGAGACAAGGGACTTAAGCCCCTTGTCTGGATATAGTTATGAACAGGGATCGCTCTTTAGTGAAGGGATTCAGCGAAATACAAGAGTCTATGACAGTGGCGCAAATTATGAAATGGGAAGTCAGTCGTTGCAGGTGTGGAAACAGGCGATCGCTAAATATCAAGATTCCATCACCACAATGATCCCCGCCACCCAAATCCCTCTATTTGACATCCCGTCTAGTCACTGCGATCCCCATGCAATCAATCCTTTTGCCCTACCATTTCAACCCGCAGAATTCTATCGTTTACCCAGTGCCGATGCTGGAGATGCTTGTATATACTTTGTTATCGATTTAGTCGCGTCATCTCAACTACCCGTGCTACTGTATATAGGAGAGACCTGTCGTTCTCATAAACGATGGAAAGGGCTTCATGACTGTAAGCGATATCTTCTAAATTACCGAGAACTACATAATACCCACAACATCCCAAATCAAGTTGTTATGACCTTTTGGTGGGATGCCCCTTCATCCACGCGCCCTCGACAACAGCTAGAAAGAAGCCTGATTGCCAAGTGGCGATCGCCATTTAACAAAGAAAACTGGAACTTTTGGGGAACTCCTTTTGTAAACTGATCCGTCTCTGATACCAGCTATCCTAAATAGCCTTCTCAACACATTTTTAGCAAGATTAATATGGCTCCTCAAAATTTGCATTCTGATCAAGACATCAATGAATTATGGTTTACCAAGTTCTTTATTGGTAGCATGGTGGCGATCGCCTGTCTCACAGTAATTTTGTCGTTTTTGCCATCACCCTCAGGATTACGCCATCAAGCACCAAATAAGGCTACACTTTTGCCTGCCAACCTCTTACCAAAAAATACTTGGCAACCTGTATAAGTTCATTCCCAAAGTGCTTAGAATTGCTGAGCAAATTCTCACAATACCTCGCAATACTAAAATTGCGTATTGCTGAGGAAGTAGCTCTAATTCTTTAATACTTTCAAGAATACCGATTCAGTTTGAGCCGCAAGTCGATCCCATGCAAAGCGCTCCTTGAGGTCAGTTTGAGCATTATTGACCAAGGATTGACCATATTCGCGATCGCTCAGAACCTGAATAATGCCATCGGCTAAAGAATTCGCATCATTAACCAGTGTGACAATTCCTGTAACCCCATGACGCACAACTTCAGGTAAGCCACCTGTATTAGAAACAACAAGGGGAATCTTGGCAGCAAAACTCTCTAAAGCAACTATCCCAAAGGGTTCATATAGGCTTGGAAAGACTGCACAGCTAGCGATCGTCTGAAACTTCCAGAGATCAGCATCAGCCATAAATCCTGTAAATGACACTTTATGGTAAATCCCTAAATCCCAAGCTTGTCGCTGCAATAGAATCGAATAGGCATCGCCCGTACCAATAATTACGAGGCGAGCGCGATCGCCCATTGCGGCGATTACCTTTGGCATGGCATTGAGCAATACATAAATCCCTTTCTCAAAAGTGATCCGCCCCACATAGTAGATAATTGCTTCTTCGGATTTAGCATATTGCTCACGCAGAGCAAGGCGATCAAAGGGGATTTGATGGGCTTCAGTAATGTTCTTCCACCGCTCGACGCTCAAGCCGTTGTAAACCACGTCAGTTTTGGATGCAGGACATTCGAGCGCCCGTTGCAGTTCGCCTCGCATATATTCTGAACAAACAATCACTCTCTGAGCAGATTGCGTTAGCTTAATTTCTTTTTGATGGATATATCTTTGCGTATCATTATGAATTCCGTTACATCTTCCATATTCCGTAGCGTGAATGGTCGCAACTAAGGGGATTTGCAATTCCGTAGTTATTGCGATCGCGGTTTCTTCGACTAGCCAATCATGGGCATGAACGAGATCAATAGGATTTTGAGCTAAAAAATCTCTGGCAAATTTCGACATATTGATGTTCATTTGCACCACCCATTGAAAAAAATCATTATTTTTTTCAACATCAATACGGTGTACATAAATCCCATCAACAACTGCTTCTAATGGCTCATTTTCAACCGCAACGGTGATTAAATGCACCTCATGTCCGCGCTTAACAACTTCAGGATATAGCTCCGCTACATGACGAGAAATTCCTCCAATGATGCGCGGGGGGAATTCCCAAGCTAGAGCAAGAATACGCATGATATTTTAGGTAATGTTTGGTAGGAACGTAAGTAGCTATGCTTAGTTAACTATAAAGCCAAAAGAGGTTGTACCAAACCTTGTACTTGTTACTAAGTCTTTATATTTTGCAAAAAGAGCGGCGGATCTACCCGATGCATAAGTCCTAATGATACTTAATGGTGCTTACATAATCAAAAACCAGAGAAATTTTTGAAAACGTGGCTAAGCCGCACTTTCAAAAATTTCTCTGGTTTTTGATTGATTGCAACGCGGTGTAAATGCTTAAGAAACTCCTCAAGATATGTTATTCTCCCTGCATAATTTGTGATACTTTACATGGCAGTCGTGTGAATTGTGACAGGAGGCAGCTGTGGCTGATAACAAAACTAAAGAAGTAATTGATCGCGTTTCTCAGCAAGTGGGGCAAACTTGGACAAAGGTTCAGCCACAGTTGCAAGCACTATTACTGAAGCTGGTTAAGAGTTTGCTCCCTGCTTTGCGGAATCTGCAAACTAAGTTAACGTCATCAGATGCGGCAAATGACACAAGCAAAATAAGTGATAACCCGACCTTAGATAAAGCACTTCAGACTGGTAAAAGTATTTCTGCTAAGGCGATCGCTGCTTTAATTGTGGCTTTAACCAAACTACAACAAAGCTTAGAAAATCAAGAGGTTGCCCTTGATGCGACGGGTGAACCTGCGGCTCTGCTCAATGCTTCGACTGAAACCTCAGAATTGGCTGCACAGGTTAAACAAGAGTTTGGTATTGCTTGGAAATTTGTCAAAGAGCAAGTCACACCCAAAATTCTAGAATTTCTCCAATTCTCCGTAGATAAGCTTGATCCGATCGCTACAAATATTTGGCAAAAGGTTTCGACCAAGGCAGCAGCAACCCCATCGTTAGTTGAGTCTTGGGAAAAGCTCCAAGAAAATGATGCTTGGAAAAAAACTGTGACGGCAACAGCTCCCATCTGGCGCTCCATTAGCGGCATTGCGACACAGGTTCCACTGTCTGACGATGTGAAGCGTATTCTCGATAAACGGGCGGGAACCGTTGCTCTAGTGACTTTGTTCTCACTGTTGATCATCCTCAAGCCTTCCCATGCCCATAGCCAAAACCTCAAAACTGCTGCTAAGTCTCCAGCCCCAGTGAGTACTGTTGCCCAAAAGCAACCTAATGCTGTCAAGTCTGCTCCTGCGGCAAAGCCAGCACCCTCAGTCAATGATTTGGTAAAGCCAGAGCGTGGTGATGCCCCATTAACGGCTGAGCAAATTGAAATCGCCAAGATCCAAGCCCAAGTATCAGAAGTCGCAAACCAATATGGCGAATCTTTGTTGGGTTCTGTGCAAACTAACTTTAAGCGTGGTCGCTTGATTGTGGCTCTTAATGACGGTTGGTATCAATTAGATGCTCAAAAACAGACGCAATTGGTAACAGACTTACAAAATAGAACGCGATCGCTCAATTTCAAGAAGTTATTGGTTGCTGATGCCCAAAATCATTTAATTGCCCGCAGTCCCGTTACTGGCAATGAAGTAATCATTTTGAGAAATTAAGCTTTCCCAACGGTTGAAATCGCGGCAAAGCCACGATTTCAAAAATTTCTTTTAATATGAAACATGTGGTGCGGCTTTGCCGCACCACATGTTTCATTATGGAGTTTTACGAATCTATGGCAGAAATTAAAGATCAAAGACATCCCCAATACACTAAGGATCGGCAAATCCTCAACGATTTATTAACGCAAAACTCACCTAGTAATCGTGACTTTGCCGATCTTGCCCGTTTAATTATTCGTTACAAAGGTTTTATGGGAGCGCGAGATATTCAAGCAGATTTGATCAAAGTGCTTACCAAATGGCAATTTACCGAAGAAGAATTATTTACTAAAACGAGAGCTATTCATGCGATCGGTAAAGTTTATATGGCTCAAGACGAAGGGCAAGATGATTGGGCGTAAACCAAATAAAAGCTAATCGAGAAAAACTGTCTATAATGCACTAGTGGGGTATTTAATTTTTATAAATAGTCAATGTCTAATTCTTCAAATAGTCAGAGTCCTTACACCTACTCACAGCCATTAGATTCCCGCATCACCGTTTTGATTGTGGAGGATAGTGAAAGTCATCTGACTATTTATCGTCGATATTTACAATCTGATATCACCATTAATTATCAAATTCTAGAGGCGCGTAGTTTAGAAGAAGCAATCAATATATGGCGATCGCATTTGATAGATTTAGTGATCCTTGACTTTAGATTGCCTGATGGGAATGGGCTAAATTTTTTGGAGGTAATTGGCGAAGGTGCTACCGATCCAAAATTGCCAGTGATTATTTTGACTTTGTATAAGGATGGAATTGCTGCGGCAAATGCGATCAAGCTAGGGGCTGCCGACTATTTAATTAAGGATGAAATTAATTTCGCTTCATTTTGTCGCAGTATTCATAGCTTATTAGAAAGGTTTACTCTCCTACGGAAGCTTCAGCGATCGCAGCAACAAGAGACCTTAATTTCCACAATAGCGCTCCATGTCAGGCAATTCTTAGATCTCAATAAAATTTATGAAACCATTGTCCAAGATGTCAAAAGCTTTTTGAATGCCGATCGCACGGTCATTTATAAGTTCAACCCCGATATGAGTGGCAATATCGTTGCCGAAGCTGTGGATCAACCTTGGGTAGCCAGTCTGCATAGCAATATTGTGGACACCTGTTTTCGGGACAACTTAGGTGGCGAATATCGACAGGGCAAAATTTTTGTAGCCAATGACATCTATCATGCCAACCTTAGTAGCTGCCACATTCAGCTTTTAGAAAAGTTTCAAGTAAGAGCCAATCTCGTAGTTCCCATTCTCTTGCCTCAAGTTTCCACTCTCTTTAATGACTCTACAAATGCGAACCAATCAACTAATTCGCAATCTCTATGGGGATTACTGATCGTTCATCAATGCTCCCAGATTCGTAATTGGGAAGAACTAGATTTACGGTTGCTTCAGCAATTGTCGGTACAACTAGCGATCGCCATTCATCAAGCAGAACTATATCAAAATCTACAACAGCTTAACTCTTCTTTAGAAGAAAAAATTCAACAGCGTACTGCTGAGCTATTAGATCGAGAGCAGAAATTACGCCAAAGTGAGGATCTTCTAAAAACATCTTTTGACAATGCACCTGTGGGTATGGCAACCCTCAGTTTAGAAGGTAAATTTCTGACGGTGAATCAAGAAATTTGCAAAATATATGGATATTCTGCCAATGAGCTATTACAAAAGTATGCATTTGAGATTACGCATCCTGACTATGTCGATCTAACTCTATCTTGTTTAAACCGATTATTGTCTGGAGAATCTACAAATGACAGCATCGAAAAGCAATATCTTCATAAGAATGGCACTGCCATTGATGCCGTGAGCCATGTCAGTTTAGTCAATGGTATAGATAACAAGCCTATTCAATTTGTAGTGAGTGTTGAAGATATCACCGAACGCAAACAAAACGAGGCAAAGCTCTCAGCGGCAAAAGTTGCGGAGGCAGCGAATAAAGCGAAGAGTGAATTTTTAGCCGCCATGAGCCATGAAATCCGCACACCAATGAATGCGGTGATTGGCATGACTGGGCTATTAAGCAATACCCCGCTCTCTGAACAACAGCAACAATTTGTCTCAGTAATTCGCCAAGGCGGAGAAGTACTGTTATCAGTGATTAATAAAATTCTTGACCTTTCCCAGATTGAGTCAGGCGAGATTGAGATTGAAGAGAGCGCCTTTGATCTCCATTGCTTGATCGAAGAAATCCTTGAATTGATGGCATCTAGTGCTGAGGACAAGTCCTTAGAGCTATCTCTTTTAATTGATATTGATGTTCCTCAAAAAATCATCAGTGACTCTACTTGTCTACGGCAGATTTTAGTAAATCTAATCGGCAATGCGATTAAATTTACTGACAATGGAGAAGTTGTGATTACTGTCACTGCTACTTTGATGGATCAGGTGACAAATACATATCAATTGAATTTTACAGTGCGAGATACAGGTGTTGGGATTGCGCCTGAAGCGATCGCGCGACTGTTTAAACCCTTTAGTCAAGCTGATAGTTCGATAACTCGACAATATGGAGGAACAGGGCTAGGTTTGGCGATTAGCAAGGAACTTTGCCATCTCATGGGTGGGGATATTCAGGTTGAGAGTGAGGTTGGGCAAGGTGCAACTTTTCGATTCTCTATCTGTGCAAGCGCAATTACTACGGAACCATTAGCGATCGCTTCTGCACTAAAACATAAACAGATTCTGGTCATTCACACTAATAGAACCATTCAGCAAATCATCTTGAACTATGGACAATTATGGGGGATGGTTATGCACTCAGCCTATTCGGAGGTAGAAGCACTCAAGTATTTAGAACTATCGGATTTTGATGCTATTGTTATTGACCAAAACTTACAGTCTATCAATGTATTGGAGCTAGCAAGTAATATCCGAGATATTTTCTCTTCGTTACCGATTATTCTTTTATCATCAGTAGTGAATAATCATGTTGGTAGCTCTAATCTCTTTTCTGACTATTTAACTAAACCAATTACTAGATCTAAGTTATATAATTCATTCCTCAAATTATTTACAGAGAAAAACTCTCAAAAAACAATTCAACTATATCAAGACTTAACGGTAGCTAACCATTTTGCTGATAACTATCCTTTGCGAACTTTAATTGTTGAAGATAACTCGATCAATCAACAAATCCTCTTATTGATGTTAGAGCGATTAGGATACCAATCTGATGCAGTTGTGAATGGATTAGAAGCTGTTCATGCGTTAGAAAGACATAGCTATGATTTAGTTTTTATGGATATTCAAATGCCTACGATGGATGGTTTAACAGCTTGTCGCAATATTCGGCAATTATGCGATCGCAATCCTTGGATTGTGGGACTATCGGCAAATGCGTTTCGGGAGTCTCGCGAAATGGCTTTAGCTGCGGGCATGAATGACTATCTTACCAAACCTTTAAAAATCGAAGATCTCATCATTACTTTGCAGAGGGTATCTGAGCATTTACAAATCAAAACTAACTTCAATGCACCAACATTAGAATTAATGAAATTGCGATCGCCTAGTCAGGAATATACCAATAAATCATCATCTCAATATATAGATCACATAGCTCAATCATCTGAGCCATTATTAAATCAATATCAACCTAAACAGAAAGAGGAATCTCTAAATCATCAAGTTTCTCCTCAATTTTTATCTTCTATTGATGGTTTAGATATCATTAATCCAATCTCACTGGATATATTAGAACAATGCGTAGGTAATTCGCATACATCCGAAATTATAAATTCTTATTTAGCTGAATCTGCGAGAGCGATTACATCTATGCAACAAGCTTTTCAACAGTTGGATTTTGCTGCTATTAGCTTTGAAAATCATTCACTTAAGGGCGGGTGTGGTACGCTTGGTGCTGATAGAATGGTGGCAATTTGTAAGGAATTAAGTTCTCTCTGTAAATCCTCAGATCATACTAGTAAGTTAAAGATCATAGAGATAGCAATTCAACAATTAGAAATTGAATATAACAAAGTATATCAATTTTTTCATGAGGACAATTCAAACTAAGATTTGATAAATTGTTGTGCCGCCCGCGTAGCGGGCGGCACAACAATTTATAGCTATGCAAAACTAAACAGTCATTGCTTGAACTGGTATAGAGATTATTCCTGCTACTGGTAACTCACAACGATCTTGATATACGCTCAAATCAAACCAGAAGGTCGTCCCCACCCCAACCTCACTCTTAATATGGATCGTACTATGGTGCTTTTCGATGATGTTGCGGACAATCGATAAACCTAAGCCAGTACCTTCGAGGGTATGCACTTTATCCTCGACGCGGTAAAACCGATCAAATACGCGATCGCAATCTTCGGCAGGAATACCACAACCTGTATCTTCAACTTCGACCCGCACATAATTGACGATGCGATGGGGCTGGGTGGTGGTTTGGTCTTGCCAAGGATAAATACGCATCGTGACTTTACCACCAGCTTCAGTGAATTTGAGCGCATTGCCAACGAGATTAGATAACACCTGCAAAATCAAATCATAGTTACCCCAAATTCTTTCTAGATTTGGCGCAATTTCATGGATCAGCTCAATACCCTTGGAGGACGCATTGAGCTTATAGGTGCGTACCGTTTGTTCGATGGTTTCGGATAGATCGATCGCCGAGAAATGATATTGACGACCCGACTCGAGACGCGAGAGATCAAGTACATCATTGACAAGGCGCGTCAGGCGATCGGTTTCATTATTTGCTGTACCGAGAAATTCTTTTTTCTGTTCATCGCTTAACTCATCGCCATATTCATGCAAAGTCTCAATAAAGGACTTGATATTAAATAATGGTGTGCGTAACTCATGGCTGACATTGCTAATAAAGCGACTCTGGGCAGCATTTAGCTCCACCTCACGGGTTATGTCCTGAATTGTGATTGCAATCCCCTTAATAGCATTACTAGTGCTGAGTACGCTGGTAATCCAGATCCTAAAGGCATGGGCTAGCACCGAGTCCCCCTTATCCCCCGATGCCATGATCCGAAATTCGCCACCTTCGCGATCGCCTGTGGCAATTTGCATCAGCGATCGCCCTAATTCCTCGCTGAGGCGCTCTGGTAAAATATTTAAAATACTTTTACCTTTCCAGCTACTATTTTCCGCATCCTGCTCCCAGCCCATGATTTTAATCGCCGCAGGATTGGCGAGGATAATCTGCATATCCGAGTCGAGTAATAACGCCCCATCAGCGATCGTCGATACCAAAGTTTCCAGCTTTGCCTTTTGAGCTGTTAACTCCTCAATATTCTGCTCCTCATAGGTTTTCAGGCGCTGAGCCATTTCATTAAAACTACGAATCAATTCCCCTAATTCACCCCCAAAAGGCAGATCAATGCGCTGTTTAAAATTACCGCTAGCAATATTTTGTACCCCCGCCACTAATTCCCGTAGTGGTCGCGTGATTGTCACCGCATTCGAGGCAGCCCCCAAAATCACCATCGCCCAAATCGACACAAATACGGCTGTGGTCACATCTAAAGTCAATCCCGAAGAAGCAACTGCCGTAGGATTGGGATTAATGCCGATCGCAATAATTCCTAGGGATTTCCCATCATGTTGTAGATTTACAAAAATATCGGTTACTTCACCCTGTGGTGTAATATGCTGACGTACTAAAGGGCGATCGGGGCGGGTCATCGGATCTTCAGGTAACTGAATCCGTCGCCTGATGCTCAGCGAATTTTGCACCTCATTGGAATTAAACGGGATACCATAAAAAATTTCGCCATCGGGATCGGCGTAAAGAATATAGCGGATGCTAGAGCTACTATCGTAAAATTCTTTAGATAGTCGCGTTACTTCCTCTAGATCATTTTTCGCAACTAAAGGGGCAACATTAGCAGCAAGTAACAATCCCAAGTCTTTGCCAAAGCGCGTATCATTGAGGCGAGCATCGGTCTGAATATCGTTGACCGCCCAAAATGTGACCGCACTCATTAACAAAGACACTAACAGCGTAATCAGAGCCATTAGCTTCGTTTGTAGTGAAAACTCTGTCCACCAACGTCGAGATGTATTGTAAATTTGAATCAAAAAGTTCATCTTTTTGTAGGCATTTGTTAGATTTTTGTATGGCTTTTCGTTTAATATGTGCGATCGAAACGCAAGGGTAAGGATCTCAAGATGGATGAGGCTAGCATTGTCAGTGCGATACAGGCAGACCTTCAAAACTATAAGGTAAAAACCCAAATCCGCCGCAAGGAATCTCAGCTACATGTTCTAATCTCTAGAGCTGATGGCGATGAGATTGACTACGCATCTCTCTATGATATTGTGAAACGCCGTGTTGATAAGCTAGGTATCGAATGGGCAAGTAGTTTAGTACTATATGGCAGAATTGCTGGAGCCAAACATCCCGAATGGCAAAGAAAAGGTGATATCAAGCCGCCTTTACCATTGATTGAACTTGATCTCGATGATCTAGAGGAATTAGAAGGGCTAGGAGAGCTAGGAAATCTAACTTTCCCAACAGAAACTAACGATGAGACGACAATTCAGGGAAATGAGCTTGAGCGAGATATTCCTGAGACATTTGAAGGTTTTAAGCAAAGCATTGAGAATGACCTAAGAAGAGCAGCTTTAAAAAATGGTACTGACACTCGTGTAAGTACCAATGGCAATCATAAAAACAATCGGGTTGAGGACTTTGATTTTGGGGATTTAGACTTAGGGGAATTTAAACTAGATAATCTCAAGCAAAAGACCTTTGAGTTAGATAGCCTAGAGCCAGATCCTTTAGATGCAGATGCTTTTGATTTACAGCATCCATCTCCAAATCATCGATCGCCTATAAATAAAGACGCTTGGACAGATGATGATCTTGCCTTAGATCAGACTACAATGGCTATGCCCATGCCATTGCCACCACCACCGCCATTACCCCCTACGAGACGGACTCCAAAATCTGTTGATGAGAGTGAAAAGCAACCAGAACTAGAAAAGGTAGCCGAAACTAAGTCTAAATCATTGCTTGTATCCAGTGTCTTTGTCGTCGTCGCAATCAGCGTCTTGGGGATATGTGGTTGGCTCCTATGGGATCGGTCGGTACAGCAAAAATATATTACCAATGCCCGTGATTTGAGTAGCCAACCCCTCAATCCCAAAACAGTTACAAAATTAGAATCCCTAGCCGAAACACGCAATCAATTGCAATCGACTATTTCACAATTAGAAGATGTCCCTGATCGCCCTGCTTCGTTGTATACGGATGCTCAGGCTGAGTTAACAACGTTGCGTCCGAAGCTAGAGGAATTTGATCGCAAGATTAATTTGGAGCAGGATGCAAATAAGAAGCTAGAGTCGGCGAAGAATGGCACAATTGAAGCGGCTAAACTAGTTCAAAATCCACCCCATAAATCCACTGTTTGGAAATCTGCCCAAGAAAAGCGTCAACAGGCGATCAAATTATTGGAAGAAGTTCCTACTGATTCTTTGCTATATGCAGATGCCCAAAAAACTCTCAAAATCTATCGTGCTGAATTAGTCCAAATCAGCAAATGGGTAGATATTCAACAAAGGGCAGAGTCGGCGGCAGTTAATGTCAATCCTACTGTCGTGAATCAATTAAAGCAGTTGAAGAGCAAGGCTCCAGAGAAACAGAAGTTTTTACCTCAATGCAAAGTCATTTTGCAACCGCAAATTTCTAATTTTGATGGTCAAAGGGTAGGATTGCCCGCAGTTACTCTAACCGAGTATCTATGTGCCTATTTCTGGGATTCATAGTTTTGTTTTTCAGAGAAGTTTGAACTTATTGCTAAGCAATGCTCCCAAGCCTTGCAGATTAATTGATTGCGCCAAAATTTTGATAACTATTGGGTGGAATTTTCGATGACTTATTCTCTGCGAATTGTCGATATGGCTGAGAGCGATCGCCCAAGGGAAAGATTACTCAGCCAAGGCGTTCGTAGTCTCTCTAATGCCGAATTAGTGGCGATCCTACTAGGCACAGGACAGGGAGCAGGCAAGCTCTCGGCTGTAGGGTTGGGACAGTTGATTTTGCAGACCATTGGCAAAGATCGTACTGGTGATCCTGTAGCAGCTTTGCAGACTGTATCCGCCGAGGAACTTATGCAAATTGAGGGTGTGGGACCCGCCAAGGCTACGGCAATTTTGGCAGCGATCGAATTAGGGAAAAGGGCGCTTTATGCGAAGCCACCTGACTTGACCGAAGTGACCGATCCTGCGATCGCGGCGGCGGCTCTGAGTCAAGATCTGATGTGGCAACCACAGGAACGCCTCGCCGTAGTCATGCTCGACAATAAAAATCGCATTATTGCTCAACGGATCATCACCATTGGCACAGCGACAGAAACCCTTGCTCATCCCCGTGATATTTTTCGAGAAGTGCTTAAAAGTGGGGCAGTACGTCTGATCGTGGCGCATAATCATCCATCAGGAAATACTACGCCTAGCCCTGAAGATATTAAGCTTACCCGCCAATTATTAGAAGCTGCGAGAATGCTAAGTATTCCTCTTTTGGATCATTTAATTTTAGGGAACGGAAGCTTTTCGAGTATTCGTGAAGTCTCAACATTATGGAAAGAGATTCCTCAATCAGAGTAAGATTGCAGAAAAACCTGCTGTCATAGAACATAAAAATTGTGCCTTCCCGACCTCTACCATCACCAATTTTATCTGGACAACCACTCACAGCACTCGCACCAATGCAGGACGTAACCGATCTTGCCTTCATGCAAATGCTCAGCGAATATGGCTGTCCCGATTATTACGTGACTGAATATTTTCGGGTGTATGCCAACTCTAATCTTGACAAAAAGATTCTCAAATCAATTACCTGTAATACGACGGGTAGACCCGTATTTGCACAATTAATTGGCGAAAGCATTTCTGATATGTTGCGGATTGCTCAACAGCTTATGAAATACCCGATCGCAGGAATTGATCTCAACCTTGGCTGTCCCGCACCGCGAGTCTATCGCAAAAATGTCGGGGGTGGGCTATTGCGCGAACCTGAAACCATCGAGAGGATTTTTGATGCTTTGCGATCGCAAATTTCGGGACTCTTTACGGTGAAAATGCGTGTAGGCTTTGACTCGACCGATAATTTTGAAAAACTGCTACAACTAATCAATCAATATCAAATTGATATGCTGAGCTTGCATGGGCGCACGGTCAAGGAGTTATATCGTGGCGAAGTGCATTATGACCTGATCCGTCAAGCAGTCCAAACCGTTAATTGTCCTGTGTTAGCCAATGGCAATGTCACATCCTACCTCAAAGCAGAGCAAGTTATTCAAGAAACGGGTGCGGCGGGAGTGATGATCGGGCGATCAGCGATTCGCAATCCTTGGATCTTTCAACAAATTCGCGATCGCTTTGCGGGAAATCCTGTCCAAGTAATTACCCTAGCGGATGTGCATAAATATATTCAGCATCTATTTGCGATTACTTGCCAAGATACACTCAGAGAGAAATCCCATGTCAATAGTTTGAAAAAGTTCCTCAACTTTATTGGCACTGGTATTGATCCCGAAGGCAAGTTTTTGGCAGGAATGCGCTTGGTGCAATCAAAACAAGAGCTTTTTGATTTATGCGATCGCCATTTATTGACCAATCCCGAACTTCCCTTTGCGATCGAACCATACGAAAATCTAGTAGCGCGTCCTAGTTGTGAATCCTGTGAATAAGCATATGTTCTCATTAAAAAAGTTTTGGAAGTTATTACTTAGCTGCTTCGTGTTTTTGGCAGTCTTTAGCATGGCTCATTTACCAGCCATAGCAGCAAGCGATCGCACCTTTCTGAATGTATCTCTTGATTTTATCAATGAGTATAAATTACCAAAACAAAAGTTTGAGAATACTCCCGTCGGTGGTCTATCAGGGCTCACTTATGATCGATTTGAAAATACTTTCTACGCCATTTCCGATGATCGTAGTGAATTTGCACCCGCTCGATTTTATGCTCTCAAGCTAAAGTTCAGTTCTGAACCAGAGCATCCTAATCTGGATAATGTGGAAGTAATCGGCGTAGACTTGCTCAAAGATAAAAATGGCAATACCTATCCTAAGGGCGAAGTTGATCCCGAAGGAATTGCCTTAACAGGCGATCGCACAGTACTAATTTCTAGTGAAGGTGTAACTAGCAAAGGCATTCCGCCATTTATCGATGAGTTCGATCTCTTGACAGGAAAATGGCTACGCAGTTTACCAATTCCTCAGCGCTATTTGCTCGAGCCAAAACCAGACCCAACCGAGAAGCCGAATTCTCCTAAAAATAAAAAAACAGAGCCACAGGGAGTAAGAGATAATCTTGGCTTTGAAGCATTGACTGTAATCCGCGACTCAATTGGCGATCCCTATCGCGTCTTTACAATTACTGAAAATGCTCTCGCTCAGGATACTCAACCTGATCCAAGCCAACCATCGGAAAGCCGATTTTTGCATTATCTAGTTGGCAATATCGCACCGCTCATTGTTGCTGAGCATCGCTATCCCGTCGAAGCCATGACTCCCCCTGTTACCCAAATCGGAGTAAATGATCTTGTCGCTCTCGATCGCGGTGGACATTTTCTCACCCTTGAGCGTTCCAACGGCACAGCAGGACTAAGTGCAAAAATCTGGCAAATTGCCACAGGTAGCGCTGATGATACTTCCTCAATTAAAAGCTTTCGCTCCAGTCCTAACGTGCGATCGATCCGCAAAAATCTAGTTCTAGACTTAGCAACCCTTGGCATTAAATTAGACAACTTAGAAGGAATGGCGATCGGTCCCCGTTTAGCTGATGGTTCGCAAAGTCTGATTTTAGTCAGCGATGATAATTTTAGCGATAATCAATTTACCCAATTTCTAGTATTTCGACTTAATCGTAATTCCAGGACCGCCCGCTAAATACCTGCTTTGACAAAGAACTGCTCTGATGTGACTGCTAAATCAGGAAACAACTCATCCGTTAACAGGCGATCGCCTCGATAAGTCTCAGGCGGGCGATCGCCGAAAAATACGGTAATACTTCGCATGGGTGGGTAAACTACCCACACCCGATCCACACCTGCACTTAAATAATCGGTTGCCTTCTGTGCTAATTGATTAAATGTCTGATCAGGCGAGACAATCTCGATCACCAACTCAGGCAAGACTGGACATGGCGCATCCTCACGCCAATCTGAGGCAAGGCGATCATAAGAAACATAGAGTAAATCAGGCACAGGAACCCAATCTTTACCTCTTTGTTTCAAAACTACTGACCATTCGATCGCTACTTGTCCAATCCCACTAGCCCAACCTGATAATTCAGACCAAAAAGAACTAGTTAATCGCGAATGAAAAAATTTTGGTGACATTTTCTTAATCGCCACTCCATCAACTAGTTCATAACTTTCATCGGTTTCTGGTAAATTCAAAAATTGCTCTAGGGTCAGGTTTTGCAATGTTTCTGAGCTGTAAATAGCTTTTTCTTGAGACTTTTCTATCACAACACTAGTCATCTTTTAATCTCCTTGTTGAATGTGAAGAAATAGCATCGCTATGCTTCTATTAAAACCCTAAATCTGCTTTAGCTGCCTCTGCGACCCGCAAAACTTCTGGGGTAGAAATTTCTTCCCAAGGAACTTCGCCGATCTCGCGATAGAAAGTTTCATCATAGGGTCGCGTTTGTACGACCACAGGCATTGGTACAGCATGACCTAAAACTAGCGCTTGTTGCTTAGAATCTAATTTCGATAAAATCGTTCGTAAATTACCACTACCAGCCACACCCGTAAAAATTGCATCAATATCTTTCTCATCATTGAGCAAAGCTGTAATTCGGGTTCCAATTTGGGACATCACTTCATTATCAATTCCTGAAGGACGCTGATCGACGATTAGCAAAGTTACAAAATATTTCCGCATCTCACGGGCGATCGTCCCAAAAATTGTTTGCCTAGCCGTATTCGGAGCCAGAAAACGATGCGCTTCTTCAATGGTGATCGTTAACTGTTGGGGGCGATCGCTAATATTTTTCGTCTGCAAAAATCGCTCAGCTTGCTGCACATAGGAATGATGAATCCGCCTTGTAATGATATTTGTCGCCAACATATAGGAGAGCAGATTAGATTGCGATCCGAACTCGATCACGATATGTTTACCCGCCGCGATCGCATCGAGAATCCGCTTAATATAATTTTCGGGGCAAGTCTGACGCAAATATTTGAGATCATCAAGGCGCGTGAGTTTACGCTGTAGTGCCATGATTGAGGATTTACTCCCCATTTTCTGCTCACAAAATTCTTGAATTTCCGAATTAGTCATGGCTAACAATCGCGAAATCCAAGTCTTACCAAACTCGTTCCTTAGAATAATCGCATTTTCTAAACTTGCCTCCGAGAGATTTAACTCATCGCGAATCAGCATCAAGTCTTCCACATCAATTTGGTCATAACTGATGTAAAGCTCCTGTGCATCGCGCACCCCGCGCCGCCTTGTCGAGTCAGGATCGAGGGTATAAATCTGTACCTGTGCAGGAAATAACTGTCTTAATCCCTTAACCGTACTAAATCTTTTTCCTTCAGTCGCCGCTTCCCACCCATATTCCGAGTGCATATCGAAAATTAAATTTACGGCTGCTTGCTTACGGATAATTCCTGATAGTAATAGACGTGTCAAAAAAGATTTTCCCGTTCCCGATTTCCCAAATACGCCGTTACTCCGCTCCACAAAGCGATCGAGATCGAGACAAATCGGCACAGGCATATCAATCGGCTGCCCGATCGCAAAATTTCTCTTATGAGGATCATCCTCCCAACCAAACACAATCCGAAAGTCGCGCTCCGTGGCATCAAATACCTGTGAGAAATGGCTGGGGATTGTTTTTACTGGCAAAAGTTGAAAATCACTGATTTCTTCTACCGTTTCATAAACTGGCGATTTTTTGCGCTTTGTCTTTTTAACGCGATCGCTACTTGCCCTTTGCGTTAGCAGATCAAAAGGATTAGACGGCACAAACATTAACATTGGCGTTAAATTGATTGTGCCAAAGGTTCCTGTTCCCGCCAAAATCTCAGTTAAAAAAGTGTTTTCAGGATCAGGCGGATTCATGAGAATACGTGGACTAGCAGTACCAAGGGTGACATCGGTGAGAATACAGAAAAAGCGCGTATGCCGTCCATGTACTACCAGAAACTTACCGACGCGCATATCTTCGACTGAAATTTCACCATTCAGTCGCACTTCCAAACCATCGCTTAAGGAACCCTGAACAACAATGCCTAATGGTTGCAAATCCATGCTAAACCTACGTTAAGCGTCATACTTTTGCATAGCATAGCAAAATAGAGACAAAAGCTTAGCTTTTGCCTCTATTTTAAAGAAATAAATATTGCTGATTTTTGGCAGTATTTATTTTTTAGATTTAGTAACGACCGCCGCTAGACTTACCGTAGCCGCCACGACCGCCGCCGCCGCCTCTGTTACCACCGCCAAACGAGTCATTATTCTCGCGAGGCTTAGCCTTGTTAACTTTGAGGACGCGACCCATCCACTCAGCACCGTCCAATGCTGTGATTGCAGCATCTTCTTCGGTGTCTTGGCTCATTTCAACGAAAGCAAAGCCGCGAGCGCGACCAGTTTCACGATCAGTAGGGAAATGAACACGAGTGACCTTGCCGTAGTCTTCAAACACTGGCTTTAAATGGTCTTGAGTAACTTCATAGGACAAGTTACCAACGTAAATAGACATTATGCTTTCTCCAAGAATTCAATGAGTATGTAGAGTTAGAGATGTCGGAGAGAAGCTTGTCACGATGAAACAGAAAAAAACTGCCAGAACAGAAAACAATTGCTACAACCGATGAATACTTTTACCTTACGGGTGATAGTCTAACTCATATTGATTAAGTTTGGGGATAATGTTACATTTTATTTCTTTTTTCAGAGCCTTATCCTGATAACCACAACAGTTAACCTCTGATGTTTAATAATTTGTTGCCTAAATTTACAGAAATTCCTGTGTATTAGGTTATGAGTACTTTACAGACCACTTCCAATCTTCACTAAAAGCATCAAAACTGACTTTTCAAGCATAACTGCTGAGAAAATACTCTTTTAATTATCGTTTTTTGAATTATTATTTAAAGGTTTAATCGCAATGCTTATATTAGGCTATAAGCTATCGCGCATTAATGTAGTAAGGCTTGCTAGTAAATAGTCTCAAAATCGTTATGAAAAAAGACTTCATCGGATTTAGTGCTGTTGCGATCGCCTGTAGTTTGATTTCAGCAGTTCCTATACAAGCACAGATAACTGGCGATAAGACATTACCTATTAATACAGTTGTCAATACCCAAGGCACAACCTTTACGATTACAGGTGGCACACAGATTGGTGGCAACCAATTTCATAGTTTTCAGGAATTCTCTGTGCCGACAGGCAATACTGCATATTTCAATAATGGTGCAGACATTAGCAATATCATTAGTCGCGTTACAGGTAACTCCATTTCCAATATTGATGGATTAATTAAAGCTAATGGACAGGCAAATCTATTTTTAATCAATCCCAATGGCATTATTCTCGGTAAAAATGCCCAGTTACAAATTGGCGGTTCCTTTACAGCAAGTACAGCTAATAGTTTCAAGTTCCCTGATGGTACAGAATTTAGCGCTACGAATCCCCAAGCGCCTCCATTACTAACGGTTACTACACCTCTTGGGTTGCAATATGGCAAGGATCATAATGCAACGATTATTAATGATGCAAATCTAAACTCTAATAAAGATTTAACTCTATCCTCAGGAAGCGTTGTTAGTAATGGAACTCTCTTTGCACAAGGGAATTTGCTCGTTGAATCTGTCACTGGAGATGTAGAAGTTAAAGATGCGATCGCTAATACTGCCACATTTAGTGCTAATCGCAATCTGATCTTAAATAGTAGTCAAATTGGTACTCTTGGTAACTTAAACCTACTTGCCAAAGATTCAGTAATCGCTAGAGATAGCATCGATCTCCAATTCATCGCATCGGCTGGCGATAAACTTACAGTCCAAGGCGATCGCCTAGTTGATCTTTTTATATTAAACAATCCCAATAGTGGATTGTTTTCGGGTGGAGACATGGTATTTCGTTCCGCTAATACCATCATCGGTGATGCCCATTACTACGCTAATGGTAACTTCCGTATCGAGAAACTAGACGGCTCTATCGGCAATATCGAAAGCCCGATTGATCCCATAATTCGATCTCTAGGTGATGTAACTTTTGGTGTTTATTTAGGCAGATCGCTACATATCATCGCAGGAGGTAAAGTCACAATAGAGGCTGTACAAATTTCTGGTGCTGATACTACTAACAACTCAATCAACAATGATAAAGTACTTCTATCTAATGGTAGTTCTGTAGATATTAATGGCAGTTTACAGCCAACTCTCGACATTCGAGCAGGAGTTAATCCAGCAGATATTGGAACCGCAGGTGTAACTCCAAATCAGTCTCAAGTAGTTACAATAGGGACAGACTCAAACTTATTTACTAACTTTTCTACTCAATTAAAGACTTCTCCCACTGCATCTCCTGTAGCATTTACCTTCAATACAGCAAGAAATCGATGTACTGGAGGATCTGCTAGTTGTTTTATTAATAGCGCTATAACAGCATTAGCTGCTATTCCCAATACATCATTATCATCGCCAACTGAAAGTGGAATTAAGATTGGGAAAATTAATATTCAAAGACCTGATGGAGTAGTGCTATTAACCAACAACTACAAGCCAAATAACTCCCTCACAGGAAATAGTGATATAGAGATTACTGGGTTAGGCTCATCGACCCTCCCAATAGCTGGCATTAGCCTAGTACCTGCGGGTACTACTACTTCTAAAGTTAATGGTGGTTCGTTATATATTGACTCCCGTAGGAACATAATCATAAACCCCAACACATCTATTCTGACTAGCTCGACGTTAACTAATGCAAATGCTGGAAATATTACTTTACTTGCCAATAACCAAATAAATTTAGGTCAAAATGTGCAAATTAAAGCAGATGGAACTAATTTGGGAGGTCAAATAAATCTTTTGAGTAAAGGAGCTATCTCTGCACAGGGCTTACAACTTTTTAGTACCAGCACAACTTCGAGTAGCACTGGCAATAGTGGAAATATTAATATTACTGCTGCTTCACTCAATTTAACTAATTCAAACACATTTGCTTCTCAAATTGTTACTAGTACTGTTGGCAATGCCAATGCAGGAAATATTGTTCTGAATGTCTCTGGTGCTATTAGTTTAAATGGTTCACTAGGTAGTTCTACTACAGAAATTCGGAGTCAAGTCTTTACATCTACAGCGAAAGGTAACAGTGGAAATATCACTATAAATGGATTAGATTCAACTAAAGCGGTAGATTCTCTCTCCCTTACAAAGGGTGCTCAAATTACAGCTAATACAGAAGGAATAGGTAATGCAGGAGAGATTAAGATTTTTGCGAAGCTCGTTAGCATTGACGGTGTTAGCGCCTTTGACAGCAGTAAGTCTAGTTCAATCAATAGCCAAATTCTTAAATTCGCAACAGGTAGTGGTAGTAGAATTTTTATCGATACCGATAGTCTCTATTTGAATAATAAGGCGCAAATTAGTACAACATTGGATTGGGGTTCTCTTAAAATTAGCAAAGGTGGCAATATTGTTATCAATAGCAAAATACTTGCGCTTACCAAAGAATCTACAATCAACTCAAGCACCTCTAGCCCTGTTTATGCAGGAAATGCTGGTGATATAAAGATCACTACTAATCAGGCTAGCTTCGATAGCAGCTTTGTTTCTTCATCTGTCAACACAAATGGAATTGGCAATGCTGGCATTCTAGACATTACAGCCAGAGATATATCGATTACTAACGGAGCACAGCTTAGTTCTGCGACATCAGGCAAAGGTAATGGAGGGATAATTACCATTACTGCTGATACATTAAAGATCGATGGCAGTGGAACTTTTTTAGGAAAAAATAGCGCTAGTGGTATTTTTGGATCGGTGAAAGCTGGTGCAGATAAAGATAGTAATGGCGGTAATATTAATGTCATCGTAGCCAAAAATATATCGCTTAGTAATGGTGCAAGGATATCTGCATCAACGGATGTTAATACACAAGGCAAAAGTGGCTCAATTTTGATTGATCCTGAAGTAGTAACTTTGACTAATGGATCGAGAATCTCAGTCAGTAGTTTAGGGCTTGGCGATGGTGGCGTAATTGATTTGACCGCAGGACAGTTATCTCTCAGTAATAGTTCAATTATTGCTGAAACTGCTAATGGAAGAGGAGGTAATATTACTTTACGAGTCCGCGATCTATTTTGGCTCAGAAATGCCAGCCTCGTAAGTGCCACTGCGGGGAATAATGGTGATGGCGGAAACATCAATCTAAGCGCCAGCTTTGTCCTAGCCTTTGCTACAGAAAACAGTGATATTATTGCGAATGCCTTCAAAGGTAGAGGAGGTAATATTACAATTAACACTCAAGGCATCTTTGGACTAGAATACCGTCCTCAATTAACTCCCCTAAGTGATATTACCGCAAGCTCACAATTCGGTGTAAATGGAACTGTTACAATTAATACACCAGGAGTTGATCCTAGCAAAGGACTTGGTAAGTTACCTGTAGATGTAACTGACTCCAGCAAGTTATTAGCACAGCGTTGCATTGCAGATAACGCAGATAGCAAATTTTTTATAACAGGTCGTGGTGGCTTACCACCTAGTCCATCAGATGCAATTTATAGAACTACGCAGATTTTAGCTAATGTTGGTTCAGTAAATAGTAATAATGAATCTGCCCAAAATTTACCAGTTACTCAAAACCATCAACTTACATCATCAACACCAAGTAATCCTGATCGAATTGTTGAAATACAGGGATGGGTCGTTGATCAATCAGGCAAAGTTTCTTTGATATCTGAATTACCATCATCAAGCCCCAATTGGATTTGGTCAAATCAGCCTAAATGTATTTCGAGTATTTCAAGATATTAAGTAGCTAGGCGTAGAACCAAAAGCTGTGGCGAACGCGCAGCGTTCGCCACAGCTTGTAAGGTTTTATATTTAATTGTGCCTAGCTACTTAGTTAGCAATATCTAGCTCGTAAAAATATTGATTTGCAGACCATATTTTTAGACCAAAAACCAAAAACTATAGTAATCCTAAGTTTGTGGAAATGTATCCCCAATGGATGCATTTCCACAAAATCAAAAATTTACAGATGATTTAGAACTAAATATATTTACAAGTATTCTAAATTTGTAGAAGCCAACTTTTATATAACTTTTATATAACCACCAAAATAACCTTTAAGATAACATTCTGATAACTTTGATCTATCCTTTAGATAACTTGTGAGGATTGTATAAATTTCTATTTTCATAGAGAATCCTAAGCAATGAAATTAATATCTAAATTCATAGTTAATCTCAAGATATCTAGACACAGAATCAAATTACAAAGTTCTGAATTATCTAAATAGTTTTAGCTACTTTTTGTAATTCCTTCCTTGATTCTGGTCTTCTAATTTTGATAATCGCTAGTCATTAACAGTAAAGGATTGAGGCAATGGAAATGAAACAGTTGGCGAAGTATATATCAGGTTTTACCTACGGAATTGGACTTATAGGGATTTCGGCGCTGAGTACCGTAGCGACAATGCCATCAGCAGCCCAAGCAGCAGATATAACTTTTAAGATTACTTGGAGTGGTAGTTACTTTTTCAATACTGCTTCTGCGGTAGGAGAATTCACTATTGACTCAGCCGCATTGCCAAACCCAGGTAATACGCCATCTAGCTTTACTGTCCCTAACATTTCTATTGATAATCCAACTGACCCCACTTTTAATGCTATATCGCCAATTACTTCTTTAATCAAGTCATTAAAACTTACTGTTACTGGATCAGGATTAGGTGATGGGGATTATACATTAGATGATTATCCTAATGGTGGCGTAATTTGGAATACCAATGGTGCAAATTTGGACTTCTCTAAGGAGTTAATTGGTCAAAGTACAAAGGGATTGCCTTGGGGTACTATTGTTTCTGCTCCTCCGGGGACTGCTTATTCAACTTCTTACAAAAATCCATCAAATTATGGTGGAGACTTCAACATTTTTGATCCTCCTGGTTGTGTGCCTACAGGTGTTGAGACTTTTGTATTAGCGACATGTAGTGCAAAAGCAAGTGATACGAAATTGATGCGGATGACATCATTCAGAGCCGTACCCGTTCCTGGGGCAGTCTTCGGTATTGTTGTGGCTGGAGGATTGTTGACAGCTTCTCTGAAGAGGAAAAAGAAAGTAGCTTCACCAGAATCGACTGAAGTCTAAACTAAGAATTCAATACAAAAAGAAGAGAGTCAGCATAATGCTGGCTCTCTTCTTTTTATGACGAGATAGCAGTTGATAAATTTTCTGATAGTTTTATTGATTTTTTAGGATGCTTATACTAATGTACGAATGATTTATAGAATGTATTAGCGCTGAGTAAAGCTACTACAGCTCTTTGTATAACTAAAAGATATAAAGAAATTTTTGAAAATTTTGCTTTGAGGCAATTGAAAAAACTTCTTTAGGTTTTATTACAGTGCAAAGCGCTTTATTTATGTCAGGAGATTTAGACTCTATGAGAATTAAAATCATTAATTTATTCAACCTGTTAAACCGTTTATTAAATGCAAGATCTAACAACATAATTAGTGAAAACTTCAAACAGAAAATAAGAATATTTTCTAAGTTGGTAGTAAAAATATTCCTAAAAAAACAAAAAAATCATATTCGGAATTCCAAAAGTATAATTCTTTTTTTTATATTTACGATCGCATTATGCCTACAACCAGCGATCGCAAATTCCCTAAATCCATCCCAAAAGCATACTAGTGTTAATGCAAGTAGCAATATTGCTAATGCAAACTTATTTGATCGCGGTAAAGCACTCTATATAACTGGTAAATTTCGCGAAGCTGTCCAAACTTGGGAACAGGCTGTGGAATTCTATCAGCAACAAAATGATTATCTAGCTTTAGCAACGACTTTGAGTAATTTATCCTTGGCATACCAAGAGCTAGGTCAATGGCAACTGGCTGAAAATTCTGTAAATCGCAGCTTACAAATTGCTCAATCCATTACGCCACAAACGGAAGCAAGCCAGAAAGAGATTGCTAGAGCCTTAGATGCTAAGGGTAGTTTTTTGCTGTCAGTGGGCAACCCTGAAAATGCAATAGATGTTTGGCGAGAAGCCGCAACTTTACATATCAAGTTGGGCGATGTCACTAATCAAATTCGGAATACACTGAATCAAGAACAAGCCCTGAAGATCCAAGGATTTTATCGGCGATCGCTTCAGACTCTTGAGGATTTATTACCAACTTTAAAAACACAGCCAGACTCATTACTGAAGGCGATCGCACTTAGTCATTATGGGGAAATGCTATCCATGACTGGTAGTAATAGTCTAGCGAAACAAATCCTCGAACAAAGTCTCCAGATGATGCAAAGTCTCCCTAAGCAGCCTAATACTGTTGATATTGAGCGTAGTGAGCAGCAAAGTATTGTCTTAATCAATCTTGGTAATTTGGATAGGGCTGACGATAACGCCTCATCAGCAATGGATTTTTATAATCGTTCTATAGAAGTTGCCATACAGCCCATTACTAAATTACAAGGCAAACTGAATCTCCTTAGTCTGGAAATAGAATCATCTAAACTAGAGTCTGCGCTAACATTAAATTCTCAACTTAAGCCGATAGTTGCAAATTTACCAGCTAGCTATAGTGGCATTCGGGCGCGAATTAACTATGCAGAAAGCATTCTGAAGTTGACAAAATTAGCCACAGTGCAGGATCAGTTGTCACTACGCAGAGATGCAGCCCAAGTTCTTGCTGAAGCTGTCAAACAAGCTCAAGCTATTAATTCTCAATCGTTACTTGCATATGCCCTAGGTAGTTTGGGTAATGTTTATGAGCAGTCTCAGCAATTAACCGAAGCCATCGACCTCACGCAACAGGCGATCGCTATTGCTCAAAGCATTAATGCCCCAGATATTAGTTATCGTTGGCAATGGCAACTGGGGCGACTACTCAAAGCAAAAGGCGATCGTAAATCAGCGATCGCTTCCTACACTGAAGCAATTAGAAACCTAAGGCAATTACGCAGTGATTTGGCATTTATCAACTCCAATGTGCAATTTTCTTTTCGCGAGAGTGTAGAGCCAGTTTATCGCCAACTGGTCAGCTTGCTATTACAACCTGATGAGACGAATCAACAGACTAATGATGATAAGCAGAAAAATCTGATCAAGGCTCAGGCAGCGATCGAATCTCTCCAACTCGCTGAGTTAGTTAACTTTTTCCGTTCCGACTGTCTCAATGCGGCTCAGGTTGATATCAATCAACTTGATCGCACTGCTGCGGTTATCTATCCAATTTTGCTGGAAGATAGGCTGGAAGTAATTATTAGCTTGCCCCAGCAACCACTTAGCCACTATGCTACTGCTATCACTCCTCAACAGATCGATAGTATCGTGACCGACCTTAGGAATGACTTGCGAGATACCTCCTCGCAGGATTATCTCGAACATTCTCAAAAGCTATACGATTTATTAATTCGACCAACAGCTAAAGCTCTAGAACAATCTCAGGTTCAAACTATTGTATTTGTTCTAGATGGTTCATTGCGAAATGTGCCGATGGCAGTACTCAATGATGGTAACCAGTTTCTCGTTGAAAAATATAGTATTGCTTTGACTCCGGGGCTACAGCTAGTTGATCCGAAACCGATCGCTAGACAAAAGATTGCAGCCCTAACGGGTGGACTCACCGAGGCTAAGCAGGGGTTTTCCGCTTTACCGAGTGTCAATAAAGAGCTTCAGGAAGTCAAAAATCAAATTCCATCTAGTACAGTTTTAATTGATGCTAACTTTACCAAGCAAAATTTAGAAAAGGCGCTAGTAGAATATCCTGCTCCTATTATCCATTTGGCAACCCACGGGAACTTTAGCTCGCAGGCAGAAAACACTTTTCTCCTTACCTATGACGGCAAACTCAATATTGAGACTTTAACCCAATTATTGCTAGCTAAAAATCGTTTTAATACAGAACCTGTAGAACTGTTAATCTTGAGTGCCTGTCAAACTGCCGTTGGGGATAAAAGAGCCGCTTTGGGTATGGCAGGTATGGCGGTGAGAGCAGGCGCAAGAAGCACGATCGCTTCTCTATGGTCAGTTGATGATGAGGCAACGTCTTTATTTATGATTTCCCTTTATAAGAGTCTATCTACTGGGCAAACAACTAAATCCGAGTCTTTAAGAGAAGCCCAACTGAGTCTATTAAAAGATCAAAAACATACTCATCCCTATTTTTGGGCTCCTTTTGTATTACTTGGCAATTGGTTATAAGCAATTCAGTCATATATATGGTACAAATCACTCTAGGAATAAGGTACTCAGCTCGTATTAATCATAATGAAAACCACAATTCTGGGTTATAGATTGCACATAGGATTTCTAAGGCTAATTTCCTACCAAATTGGTTTGTTATGTATTAATAACTGTTTTTTATCACCTGTAATTTCTCAGAATCTACTTCCTGCTAATATTTCGCCATCTCAAATTCTGAATACCCCCCAAATTATTACCCCATCTCCATCTCCATCTCTGCCACAAAATCCACAGCAACTTCCATCTCCTAATGATTTGCTGAAGCCATCTAATCCTCCCAGTAGCAATCCGAATGATCAGAGTAATTTTGTAGCTGGCAAGATTATTGTGCAACGGTTTAATGTATTGGGAAGTACAGTTTTTAGTGATGAAGAATTAGCACAAGTCGTTCAATCCTATACCAAGCGTCCGATTACTTTTGCGGAACTTTTGCAAGCTCGTTCCGCAATTTCTGATTTTTATATTAATAAGGGTTACATCACTTCAGGAGCTTTTATTCCACCGCAGGATCTCAATGGAGGGGGGGTGAAAATCCAAATAGTTGAAGGTAGTCTCCAAGAAATAAGAATATCTGGACAGGAAAGACTCAGCCCTGACTATGTGCGATCGCGTTTAAATATAGCGACAGGAAAACCCCTCAACCGCGATCGCCTCATTGAAGCGTTACAGGTTTTACAAGTTAATCCACTCATTGCCAGTTTATCCGCAGAGCTAGCAGCAGGCGATCGCCCCGGACAAAATATTTTAGATATTAAACTAACGGAAGCAAAATCATCAAATTTACAATTAAGTTTCGATAATAACCGTGCACCGAGTGTGGGAACATTCCGCCGCAGATTGCAGTTTAGCGAAAGTAACTTAACAGGTTTAGGGGATAGTCTTACGGTCGGATATAGCAACACCGATGGGTCTAATGCCTATGACTTAAACTATACCCTACCGATCAATCCTTACAATGGCACAGTCGCTCTCTCCTTTAGCAATAGTAATAGCAACGTTATTGAACAACCCTTTAACGTGCTTGATATCTATTCCAATTCCACAGCCTACGATCTAACCTATCGTCAACCCGTTTTCCAAACTCCCAGTCAAGAATTTAGTCTTGGGTTAACAGCTTCCTACCGAGAAAGTCTAGCTAGCATTTTGAAAATTCCCTTTCCCCTTTCCGCAGGTGCAGATAATAATGGGGTTACAAAGTTGACAGCTTTACGCTTCTTTCAGGAATATACACATCGTAGTAGCCAAGCCGTCTTTGCCATGCGATCGCAATTTAGCTTAGGTATTGGGGTATTAGGTGCGACAATCAATAGCCAATCACCTGATAGCAGATTTCTATCATGGCGAGGTCAGGCGCAGTATGTGAATTTATTAGCTCCTGACACGCTGTTACTGCTCCGTGGCGATCTGCAACTAGCCGATCGCGCATTACTACCTTTAGAGCAAATTGGTTTAGGAGGACAGGACAGTTTGCGGGGATATCGCCAAGATGTTCTCTTTGGTGACAATGGCACAAATCTATCCGTAGAGTTGCGACTACCCGTGTTGCGTGTGCCTGAAATTGAAGGTTTGTTGCAACTAACTCCATTTATTGATGCAGGGATTGTGTGGGCTAGTTCAGGACAAGCAAACCCAGCACAGAATCAATTAGTTGGCGCTGGATTTGGATTACGTTGGAATATGGGTAATCGCCTAACTTCAAGAATAGATTATGGATTTCCACTTGTCCCAGTCCAAAATAGCCGCAAAACACTACAAGAGAGTGGCTTATATTTTTCACTTACCTATAATCTCTTCTAACAAATGTAAGGGCGGCGCTTCGCGCCGCCCTTACATAAGCATTGCATCCTACTTCGCATAGCGCAAATGTTGGAAAAAGGATATTAATCCATCCAGCCAATATTCCGATTATTGATCCTTTGCAATTGCTCATTAGAACCCGTTGGACGATGGTAAGGATTGCGATCGCGATGGGGATAGGGTTGCTCAACGGGTTGCTTACGAGGAGTGGCGCGATTGTTTTGGGGATTTTGCGAAACTAGTTGCGAAGAATTCGGAGGCTCAATTACTGGTTGGCTCGATGTCTCTAAAGCTTTAACCTGTTCTGAGAGTTGAATATTCGCCTCAGCAAGACGTAAGTTATCGCGTTTTACTTCCACCAATTGCTGATCTAGTTCATTTTTGAGTTGCTCGATCGCCGCCAATGACTTTTGTAAAAGCTCCACATTAGTCTGATTAAATTTCAAGTCTTTTTGTAAATCGGAGATCGTTTGCGAGAGTTCCGTTTCACGTTGTTGAGACTGCGCCAAAGCTAATTCTAAAGCCGAGATTTTTGCCTTTGAGCCATCGTCTACATTCTGGGATTTTTCGGCATTTAGGGCTGGGCGACTGGCAACTTTACTAGCAGTATCAGTAACGGTTTCTGCTTGCACTTCAATTACTGGTGAATCCGTTGCTTTCTGAGCTTCATCGCGCAATAAATCACCAATTCCGACTTTCTTTTTAGTTGACATATTATTTAGTTATTTAGGAATTATTTAGTAATTAGAACTAAGAGATTTTTGCAGTATTTCACGCCACAAACTTTGATTTATTTCAGGATATCGCGGCGCAATTCATCAACCACACGTCGATAATCGGCTTCAGCTTCTCTAGCATTTTTCCCCTTCCATTCTGTAACCAGTTTTCCCTCAAGAGCCGCTCGCTCATGGGCTTTATAAGCTCTCACAAAGGCATGAAACACAGGTACTCCCACTTCTAATAAAGTGTTTTGCGCTTCTAGAGCCTCATTCAGACATCGCGGATCAACGCGGGTGAGCAGAACTCGGTGTGGGACTTGGGCAGGTCGTACAGTACTTTTGACAGTTTCAATGAGGGCCGTTAAGTCCATCGGTGCGGGAGGAGTGGGCAAAACTAAATAGTCAGCGATCGCTACAACTGTAGCTAGGGCTTGAGAATGTAATGCGGGTGGTGTATCTACCAATACTAGATCGTAACTGCTGAGTTTCGGTAATTTTTTTAAATGAGTTGGATCGACTTCCTTGGCAATATCAAAACCCATATTTTTATCGCTACGTCCCACCCACCAAGACAAACTCCCCTGCACATCGGCATCCACGACTAATACTTTAGTGTCCTGCGCCAAAATTCCTGCTAAGGCGATCGCGGTTGTCGTTTTGCCAACGCCTCCTTTGCCATTAGTAACAACTACGATCTTGGGGGAATTTTTTGGGGAGTTTGACATCTTACTTTAACTATAAATATTCTTGTATTCTTTTTTCAGAGATTCAGATATGCGAAGATTTGTCCCACCTACTTAACTGCTAGATTCTAAGGCTTAGGCATTTTGCGTGCAGGCTTGGTGGCAAATAAAACAGCGATCGCTAAACAGACAAGCCCAACATTGATCGAAACATCAGCAATATTGAAAATAGCAAAGCGAATAATCCTGATATCAATAAAGTCCACTACATAACCCGCCACAAAGCGATCGATCCCATTACCTGCGGCTCCCGCTAAAATGAACCCATAGCCTGCTTGTTCCCATCGATTCAAGTTTCTGGCAAATATGCCAAAGGCAACCAAACCCAAGCTCACTAACATTGATACCCATTTCAGCCAGTCAATTTGACCGCTAAAGAGGCTAAATGCGGCTCCTGTATTGGTGGCATAGGTCAGATGAAACACACCATCGATCACAGGAAATGATCGTGCTCCCTTGAGATATTGCACAACTAGATATTTAGAGGCTTGATCGAGAACTAATCCCAAAATTGCCGCAAACCAGTACAGAGAGTTCTCGATTTTGCCAGATGCCATAGATAAGTAATAGGAAGGAACTAAACAAGTTTCGTAGGTTTAGGCGTATTCGCAACGCGAATACGCCTAACGAGTTAGCCAATATCAATGAGACCGAGCCATGCCAATAAACCTTTACCAGTGACAAACTCGATCACTATGGCAAGAATAAAACCAACCATCGCAGCACGACCATTTAAGCGCTCTGCATAGGTGTTAAATCCCATCTTGGGATCGGTTGCCTGTGGTACTTGAGTTGGTTCAGTCATGATCGCAGAAATCCTTTATTTCACATAAAACTTTATATAATTCTAACCCATAGCGTCGAGACGATGGCTCGCAATATCCATACATTCTGATGCTTTGATTGCGATCGCCCTGTCTCAAAATTTAGATTAAGTTTATTCTGAAACTTTAAGTTTTGTTTTCGGATTGTAACGACCGATTTCTTGTAAACTTAGCTAAATAAATATGTAAAAGAATAAAATTTTACTGAATTGCAGCTAGCAACATAATGGAGTGTAAACTGGCTTGGAAAACCATAAGGAAAAAATTCTAGTTGTGGACGACGAAGCAAGTATTCGTCGGATTCTGGAAACTCGTCTGTCAATGATCGGTTACGAGGTCGTTACTGCCGCAGATGGCGAAGAGGCGATCGAAGTTTTTCATAAAGAAAACCCTGATTTGGTGGTTCTTGATGTAATGATGCCAAAGCTCGACGGCTACGGGGTATGTCAAGAGCTACGCAAAGAATCTGATATTCCGATCATTATGTTGACGGCACTGGGTGACGTTGCTGACCGTATCACAGGTCTCGAATTAGGGGCAGATGATTACGTCGTTAAGCCATTTTCTCCTAAGGAGCTAGAAGCTCGGATTCGTTCAGTATTGCGCCGCTTCGATCGCAATGGCACATCAGGCATCCCCAGTTCTGGTGTGATTCATATTAATACGATCAGAATTGATACTAATAAGCGTCAAGTCTATAAGTCCGATGAGCGGATTCGCTTAACGGGTATGGAATTTAGTTTGTTAGAACTTTTAGTCGGGCGATCGGGTGAGGCTTTCTCCAGAGCCGAAATTTTGCAAGAGGTTTGGGGATATACACCTGAGCGTCACGTGGATACTCGCGTTGTCGATGTTCACATTTCCCGTCTCAGGGCAAAACTCGAAGAAGATCCCAGTAATCCTGAACTTATCTTGACGGCAAGGGGGACAGGTTATCTGTTCCAACGCATCATTGATGGCTCAGAAGCAAAACAAGCATAAAAAAATGACCTCCATTGCGAGGTCATTTTTTTGATTCACCTACAGCAATCCTAAATTATTTGTAGATTTTGGGGTTTGTGGAAGCACAACCCGAAGGGTTGTGCTTCCACAAATCATTTACATCTTTAAATCTTGGCTTTTGGCTGATTATATAGTTGTTAGTAACTTGCAGAGGGGCTTCGACTTCGCTCAGCCATCGGTGTAAGCTAGCTGAGCGAAGTCGAAGCTGTAGTTTTTATTTGAATTATCTATAACTATGAGCAACCAACCCTACAGTTATCAAGACCAAAATTTGCAGGCACAATCCTTTGTTGGCATGGATCTAACAGGAACAGATTTTAGTGGGGCAGATTTGCGTGGTTGTGATTTCACAAGGGCAACTTTGGTTGGGGCAAATTTTGAACGGGTAATTACTGGACAAACTCCACAACAAATTAATGACGCGATTCTGGCGATCGTCTTGGGTGCGATCGCGATTCTCCTGATTGCTGCCATAATCAGTTTCGCCGTAATTCAGATTGACAGTTTATTCTTCAGTTGGTTTGGAGAAATCTATAGAAAGATTAGTGGTGTTTTAGCGAGTATTTTTATCTCTTTGTTATATTTCTTCCAAAATGACATTTTAGAACGCTTCCCCAAAACTTCTCGCTTTTTGGGTGATGCTAGTCTTGGCATTCTTTTCATAATTATGTTTTTGCTGACATTGTGGCTTGCGGTTATCAGTTTTGCTGGCAGTGGAGCGATATTTTTTTTAATCCCAATGGCTGTTTCGGCAATTGTGACCTTTAAGATATTTACTTGGCTATTGGAATCAATTAGTAATCGCTCTGGAACTTCTTTCAAAAAAGCAAACTTAACTGGGGCAAATTTCCGTCATGCGCTTATTTATCACACTGATTTCTCATTTGCTTTGTTAACAGGAATTTGTATTGAAGGATGGCTATTAGATTCACAGACGCTATTTACAAAATCTCAATGTCAATATGTATATTTGCAATCAGAACAAGAGCGCTATCCCCATGCTGGCAACTTTCAAGAGCATGATTGGGAAAAATTTTTGCAACAATTTATCACCCAAAATTATCATCCCAAAAGCAAAGATGATTGATGACACAAATTATTTCACTTGTATTTTGTTTCCTCGCCGAAGGCGAGGAA
Organism: Pseudanabaena sp. BL-A-41; assembly: GCA_050632425.1. Classification (GTDB taxonomy): domain Bacteria; phylum Cyanobacteriota; class Cyanobacteriia; order Pseudanabaenales; family Pseudanabaenaceae; genus Pseudanabaena. The sequence continues at coordinate 370,651 of CP192607.1, forward strand.
ACAAATCCGTAATTCACTAGGAAACGCTATCTTCGCAAAGCCCTATAAAGAGAGGTGCAGCGCTTTACGCCGCACCTCTCTTTATAGGGCTTTATACAAGAGACGGCAACTATAAAAACTAAAAGTTGTAAGACGCACTACATTTAGTTTTGAGGTTTTGACTACTTTACAAGTTATGATAGTAAATGGTCAAAATTCCAGTTTTTACTTTTTTCTCTAAAGTTTCGCCAATAACATCATGATGCGTAGCAACTATTGCGGTCACCTCAATGCCGAACATATCGGACAAACAGTAAGCTTGTGCGGTTGGATCGATCGCAGACGGGATCATGGTGGTGTGATCTTTTTAGATTTGCGCGATCGCACAGGAATCTTGCAAATCGTCAGCGATCCTCAACGGACTCCCATCTCCTATGAACTTGCGGGTGAGTTACGCAATGAATATGTCGTCAGAATTGTTGGTAAAGTTTCTAAACGTCCTGAAGAGTCTCTCAACCCCAAACTTGCGACAGGTGAAGTAGAAATCTATGCCGAATCCATTGAGTTACTCAATGCTGTTAGCAAACCATTACCTTTCTTAATTTCTGAAGCTGACACAATTAAGGACGAATTGCGCTTTAAATATCGCTATCTCGATATGCGGGGTGAGCGTCTATCTAGTAATCTCAAACTCCGCTTTGAGGTAGTGAAATCCATTCGCCGCTTCCTTGAAGATGAATATGGGTTTATGGAAGTGGAAACACCAATTCTTTGTCGTTCCACTCCTGAAGGGGCAAGAGATTACCTAGTTCCTAGCCGTGTGAATGCTGGTCAATGGTATGCATTACCTCAATCGCCACAGTTATTTAAACAACTTTTGATGGTTGGTGGTTGCGATCGCTACTATCAAATTGCCCGATGTTTCCGTGATGAGGATCTTCGCGCCGATCGCCAACCTGAATTTACGCAGCTCGACATGGAAATGAGTTTCATGTCTCAAGAAGAAATCATCGAGCTAAATGAGAATCTAATTCGCTACATTTTCAAAACTGTTAAAGGCGTTAAACTTGGCTCTTTCCCTCGTCTTACCTATGCTGAGTCAATGGATCGTTATGGTTGCGATCGCCCTGATACTCGTTTCGGGATGGAATTGGTAAACGTCACTGATTTATTTGCTAATTCTGGATTTAAAGTATTTGCCAACACCGTCGCTAATGGCGGCATTATTAAAGTCCTACCTGTAATTGGTGGTGATGAAGCGATTTCTAATACGCGCATCAAGCCAGGTGGCGATTTGTCGAATTTAGTAGCTCAGTATGGAGCCAAGGGCTTAGCCTTTATCCGTGTGCGTGAAGGTGGCGTAATTGACACGATCGGTGCGCTTAAGGATAGTCTCACTGAAGAAGTCAAACAAGAACTGCTAGAGCGCACAGGTGCGACCGCAGGTACGATCTTGCTGTTTGGTGCTGGTGATAAAGCGATCGTCAATGAATCCCTCAATCGTTTACGTTTAGCACTCGGTCATGAATTGGGATTAATCGACCATGACAAGCTCAATTTTGTCTGGATTACCGACTTTCCCATGTTTGAGTGGAATGCCGATGAGAAGCGTTTAGAAGCATTACACCATCCTTTCACCTCCCCTCGTCCTGAAGATATCGCTGATGGTCAGCCCATTGATGTCAATACCATTGCGCTCGCCTATGACCTTGTACTCAATGGTACAGAAATTGGTGGCGGTAGTATTCGGATTCACAAGCGCGAAGTGCAAGAAAAGGTATTTGCTGCGATCGGGTTAACTGATGAACAGGCAAAAGAGAAGTTTGGATTCCTATTGGAAGCCTTTGAATATGGCACTCCTCCTCATGGTGGTCTCGCTTTTGGGCTTGATCGCCTTGTGATGTTAATCTCTGGTGCAGATTCGATCCGTGATGTGATCGCCTTCCCGAAAACACAACAGGCTCGCGATTTACTCACCGACGCTCCATCTAGTGTTGATGACTCACAACTTAAGGAACTCCACGTTAAAGTGGCCCTACCTCCAGCCAAAGCATAAAAAAGCGGCGCTTAGCGCCGCTTTTTTATGCTTTGATTCGGGCAGAAAGGTTAACATAGCTATAACTTTTGTGGCAAGCTCATGACAGCAGTACCGACGGTTCGCACTCACCGATTGACAAAACAGTTTGACAATCACATCGCTGTAAACCATATCGATTTGCAGATTGATCGTGGCGAGGTTTATGGTCTCATTGGACCTAATGGCGCTGGTAAAACCACTTTGATTCGGATGCTGGCGGCGGCTGAGGAACCGACCGCAGGTGAAATTTATATCAATGGATCGCGTTTTTTGCGAGGACAGAACAATCCTGACCTGAAACGACAACTGGGCTATTTACCCGATGACTTTCCTCTGTATGACGATCTAACTGTATGGGACTACCTTGATTATTTTGCGCGTTTATACTTTTTACGAGACCCGCAGCGATCGCAAAGATTACATGAAGTGATCGAATTAGTCGAACTTCAGCAAAAAAGGAATGAGGCGATCGCCACTTTATCGCGCGGGATGAAACAGAGGCTGAGTCTTGCCCGTAGCATTATCCATAATCCCACCCTCTTATTACTAGACGAACCTGTATCGGGGCTTGATCCCCTTGCGAGGGTACAGGTTCGTAATATTATTAAATCTTTGCAACAGCAAGGAATGACGATTCTCATTTCATCCCATATCTTGAGCGATCTTGCCGAAATCTGCACATCAATTGGGATTATGGAATTAGGTCGATTAGTAGAGAGTTCGCGCTTGCAAGAACTTTACGATCGCAGCAATCAAGACCAGCAACAGTTACTGATCTCGACTCTCGGTAATCTTGAGGATTTGCAAGCGGCGCTCAAGCGATCGCAATTCGTACAAGAAGTGGAAGTAATCGCAGGTGTGCCCAGTGTCCGAGTGCAATTTGTCGGTAGTATTGAGGAATGTGCAGCATTACTGAAGTCTCTAATTGAAGCAGGTATTCCCATTTCCAATTTCCATCGCACTCAAGAAACCTTAGAAAATATTTTCTTAAAACTTGGATATAAGCAAACTAGTTAACGCGAGTTCAGAAGAGCTTGAAAAGTTTTGCTATGCAAAACCTTTCAAGCTCTTCTGAACTTTTTGTTATTTTCGCTGCGAAACCCTTCAAACATGCCTAATATAATTAGAATCTATTCAAATCTAGAGAATTTATACATATAGCAGTCCTAGATCATATGAGAAAAATAGGGCTTCGACTTCGCTCGACCATCGCATACCGATGGCTGAGCGAAGTCGAAGCCTCTCACAACTCATTTTATGTAGCTAGAGTCATTATTTTGAAAATAGATTGGGATTTATAAATGTTTTCATTGCCGATTTACTTAGCCATGCATATTCCCGATGGCTATTTGAGCTTGCCAGTGAGTTTGGTCTCGGGAGTCATAGCGATCGCCTTAATTGCGCTCTCTATGAACCGAGTGCAATCAGAATATAAAGAGCGGACAGTACCCTTGATGGGAGTCAGTGCTGCTTTTATATTTGCGGCACAGATGGTCAATTTCCCCATCATTGGCGGAACGTCTGGACATTTAATGGGTGGTACTCTTGCAGGAATTCTACTAGGTCCTTGGGCTGGCTCACTGGTTATGTCCGTGGTCTTTATCGTCCAGTCAGTGATGTTTCAAGATGGAGGTCTGACGGCTTTAGGGGCAAACATCACGATTATGGGATTAATTGGAACCTTTGGTGGTTATCATCTCTATCAGTTTTTGAGAACTCTAGTCGGTAGAAATACTTGGCTGGGGATGAGTGTAGGAACAGCGATCGCTTCATGGACTAGTGTTGTTGTTGCAGCAGCCCTGTGCGCTTTACTGTTAGCTTTGTCGGATACCGTACCCTTAGCTGTAGGACTGACCGCAATGCTATCATGGCACTTTATGATCGGTATTGGTGAAGCTTTTATTACCCTTGCAGTCACGAGCTTTATTTGGAATACACGTCCTGAGCTAATTTACATGGCTCCAATTCAACCTTCAGCAAATGCTACCACCCATCAAGATCATGAATAAAAATCGCCTTTTCGTACTTCTAGGATTAGCCGTTGCTTTAGGGATAGCAGCATTTTTGTCTCCTTTTGCTAGCAAAAATCCTGATGGGCTTGATCGCGTTTCCAAAGATCTCAAGTTTGAAGAAAAGGCTACTACGGAATCACCAGCGAAGCAGCTTCCATTTGCACAGGTTTTTGATGAGTATTCCCTCAAGATGATTCCTAAAGAGAATGAAAAATTAGCAACGGCTCTTGCAGGTGTCACAGGTACATTAGTCGTATTTGGTCTAGCTTGGGGAATTGGTAAACTCACAGTGCGAAATTCCACACCTAAAGAATAAGTAGCTAAGCATAAGTAACCTTAAAACCAAGAAGCGTGGGTCGCCCGCGTAGCGGGCGACCCACGCTCTGGTTTTGGTTTTTAATTATGTTGAACTACTTAATTTCTCAAAGGAATTATGAAGCGTCAATCTAACATATTCGTACTATGCTCTTACATATTCCCCTGATCGAATCTAGTAATCGCTTATCGCCACAACATCGTGATCGCTTCAATTTTTGGACTAGTTTAGCGGTACATACACGCTTACTTTGTATCTTTCTCTTAGTTTTTGCGATCGCCTTAACTCCCATTGGTCGCTGGTGGACTTGGGCAGTCTATGGAATTGCCACCTTGCCCATTCTCTATTGGAGCAAAGTAGATTTAGGAATTCTCATCAAACGTATGGCGATCGAATTCGCATTTATTAGCGTTATTCTCATTGGAACTTTGTTTCGTGGTGGCGGACAGATACTCTGGCAATGGCGATGGATGCAAATTACTACCAATGGATTGACTGTGTTAGGAAGCGTTGGCATCAAGGCTTTTTTATCTTTACTGCTGTTAAATATCCTTACCCTCAATACGGCTGTTCCACTGCTATTACAGTCTCTAGTGACGCTGAAAATGCCGCCGCTTTTAATTAGTATCCTTGCATCGATGTATCGCTATATGGGTGTGCTAACCAATGAGTTTAAAGCTATGCACCGTGCGGCGACTGCACGCAACTTTGCACCTAAAAATCTTTACAATTACCAACGTGGCGATCGCGTATGGCAGAGACAGGTCTTAGGCAATATGCTGGGTGTATTATTCATCCGCACCTATGATCGTGGCGATCGCATCTATCAAGCGATGCTAGCGCGTGGCTATCAAGGTATTCCTGTCGTACCCGAATTAGGATCAGGTGGATGGCGCGATCGCCTTGCTATTGGTTGCGTTATTATCGTAATTTTAAGCGGTCAAGTTTTTATTCATTGAAGACTTTGCGGCGCAAAAACTTCAAGACTTACCTATGCACCATAACCCAATCTCTATTGAAAACCTCAGTTATGTCTATCCTGATGGTATTCAGGCTTTGAAAGGGATTAATCTCCAAATCGCGGCAACGGAACGAGTAGCGATCGTGGGCGCAAACGGATCGGGTAAATCCACGCTATTACTGCATCTCAACGGCATCTTGATACCACAACAGGGCGAAATTGTGATTGGCGAAATGCTGATTGCACCTAAGAATTTGTTGGCAATTCGTAACTTTGTCGGTCTAGTGTTTCAGAATCCTGACGATCAGCTATTTATGCCTACGGTTTGGGAAGATGTTGCTTTTGGTCCCATGAATCAGGGACTCAAGGGGGATGCGCTCAAAATTCGGGTATCTGAGGCATTAGTAGCTGTGGGACTGGATGTGACTAAATATGCTGAACGACAGTCCCATAATTTGTCGGGGGGCGAAAAGAAGCGAGTGGCGATCGCAGGGGTATTAGCTATGCAACCACAGGTTTTAGTATGTGATGAGCCATCCGCTCAACTAGATCCGCGATCTCGTCGTCAATTAATTCAGCTTTTGCAAACTTTGCCTGAAACCCAGTTAATCGCGACCCATGATTTGGACTTGGTTCTAGAGTTATGCGATCGCACGATCGTCTTGAGCGAAGGACAAATTGTCTATGATGGTGATACAAAACAGGTATTAAGCGATCGCCAGTTTTTGCTAGCCCATGCACTGGAGATGCCCCTCAGTCTTGCGTAAAAGTGCGGCGAAGCCGCACTTTTACGCAAGACTCGTTCTAGTTGAATAGATGACTGGCGATCGCATCGGCTAAACCTTCAGAGCCACCTTTGCTACCTACTCGCTCTAGACCATTTTGTTTGCAGCGTTCTAAATAATCGCGATCGCCTAAAGTCCGTTTGACACACCTTGCCGCTTCTAGCAAAATTTCAGGTGTAGCGGATTTCTTGCCGATGGTTTGGACTGATAAGCCGAGCAACCTCTCCTGTGCCTCGGCAAACCGATAGGAAAATTGGGGACCATTTCCCATAATTTGAACAACAGGTTTTCCTAGTCCCACAGCCTGCTCAACCGCAGTTCCTGCCATGCCGATCGCTAGATCACATTGCTGCAAAATATCAGGAAATGCCTCACTAAAACAAATGACGCTGATATCAGCATCCCTTTGATAGAGCTTGCCATCGGTATATTCCCAGCCTGCATTGATGGCAAGTTCAGGCAATTGCGGCATCAGGCTCGGTACGAGAGCCGCCCGAAACTGAACGGGATTAGGGTCAAACTCTTGGGCGATCGCGACACATAGACGCATTTGCAAGACCAAGTTTTCCGCAGCTTCAGGTAAACGACTTCCCGATAATAAAGCGATCGTTGGCACATTAGGGATCAAGTGCAGATGCTTTCCCGTTGGCTCCAACACATCCATGATCGGATAGCCTGCAAAACTAGCCTTTTGATATCCCCCCTGTTGCAGTAGTTTCGCACTATAGGCATCACGGGTCAAAATTTGCCGACAACGAGGCGATCTCATGATCAGTGCTAGTTCCCAACGGGGAATGAAGCGATTTTCGTAAAAACCTGATGATGAGACTAAAAACAGTGCATAGGGTAATCCTGTCAGGTAGGCAAAAATCGCAGGAAGGACATCACCAGTCGCAAACACAAAATCACAGGTTTGACCACATGACTTTGCGGCTTTAATTTGTTGCCAAGTTAAGCTAACCAGCCCCGACTGAAAATCGGCAATTTGTTTACGCAGGCTCATATAGCCAAATCCACCCGATGGCAAAGCTTTAGTCGGTGTCGCGATTTCCGCCCCAGCCCGACGATAGGCATTTCCCTCTCCCACCAGTGGTAAAGCGATCGCTTCTACATGGGGATACTTGTGTCGTAGAGCTTTCAGGACTTCACAAGCATTCAAATCCTCACCATGACCATTACTGATAAACAGAACTCGTTTTGTTGGCATTAACTGGTTGCATTCAAGAATCACTACTAAACCTAAAACTCTTAAACTCTATAACAAGTGTATCTATAGCTGTTGCAAAGCCTCAAATATAGCAATCTTAAATGGGTTTGTGGAAGCGCACCCCGAAGGGGTGCGCTTCCACAATCTACAAATGATCTAGACCTGCTATATGAGATGGGCTGTGACGCAATATATTTCGTATAAAAACAGAGAAAGCCTCGCATTGCGAGGCTTTCTCTGTTTTTATTATCCAACAAGATTTTTTAATTGGTTACTTGTTAGCTAAAACTGCATTTACCTTCGCTTCAGAAAGCATGGGGAAAGAAGATGGCTGAGCTAAGATAGGTGACTTTTTCGAGGATGCTACATCAGCATGGGCTTGGCGCATTTGCGAATTAATCACCACCGTGGTCGCATCGTAAATATTGGTTGCCATCTTGGGATAAGCACCGATCGCAATAATTGGTACTAAGAAGCAAACCGCAATAAATACTTCACGAGGTCTCGCATCACTAAAGTCAGATTCACTAGGCAAGGCGCAACTTGTACCGAAACAAACTACTTCTTGGTTGCCTTGTGCTTTGAGACTGATGTCTGAGATATCGCAGGAAGGATTGATGTCACAGGTAGGATTACCTTCACAGGCGTAGAAAATCTGACGCAACATGGAGAGCAAATAAATCGGTGTGAGAATTACGCCCACTGCGGCGAGGAACACTGTAACTGTGCGGAAAGTAGAGCTATAGACATCGCTAGAGGTCATACCCACAAACACAGCAATTTCACTAGCAAAACCACTCATTCCAGGGAGAGCCAAGGATGCCAATGCTCCAACGGTAAATAGGGCAAATACCTTAGGCATTACCTTACCGATGTAACCCATCTCGTTCAATAACATCGTGTGGGTGCGATCGTAGGTAACACCAGCAAGGAAGAACAAGACCGAAGCAATCAATCCATGGGAAAGCATTTGCAACATTGCCCCGCTGATTCCCAAGTCAGTGAATGAGGCAATCCCAATCAGGACAAAGCCCATGTGGGAAACTGAGGAGAAAGCAAGGCGACGCTTCATATTGGTTTGGGCAAAGGAATTGACCGCCCCGTAAACAATATTGACTACACCTAACATCGCTAATACGGGTGCGAAGTAAACATGAGCATGTTCCAGCAATCCCATATTTAGACGAATCAGACCATATCCACCCATTTTTAGCAGGACACCAGCCAAAATCATTGATACAGGTGAAGATGCTTCGCCATGAGCGTCGGGCAACCAAGTATGGAGAGGGAAAATTGCGAGTTTGACACCAAAAGCAATTAACAAACCTGCATAGAGGGGCAGCTCTAGGAACAGAGGAAATTCTTTGAGTGCTAGCTCTGCCATGTCAAAGGTGAGGTTATTGCCATAGAGCGCCATTGCTAAGCCTGCTACCAAGATAAAAATGGAAGCGGCGGCGGTGTAAAGCAAAAACTTAGTGGCTGCATACTGACGCTTTTGACCGCCCCAGATGGAAACGAGCAAATACACAGGGATTAGTTCTACTTCCCACATGATGAAAAACATCAGGAGATCTTGGGCAACAAATACGCCGATCTGTGCAGAGTACAGCACCAACATGAGGAAGTAGAACAAGCGGGGTTTGATATTAACTTGCCACGCCGCGAAGATGGATAGCGTGGTGACAAGTCCTGCAAGTAGTACTAAGGGTGCAGAGATGCCATCGACCGAGACCGCCCAACTGAGACCTAACTGGGGTATCCATGTGTACTTTTCCGCGAGCTGGAAGGTTGCACTGCTCGGATCATAGTTTTTCCAGAAGGCGTAGCACATCAAAATAAAGTCAGCGATGCCTACACCTAATGCATACCAACGCACAGTTTTGCCTTCTTTGTCTGGCAATATGGGGATTAGTAAGGAAGCTATGAGGGGGAGCAGGACAATCGCGGTAAGCCAAGGAAATTGGTCTAATGTCATGTCAATGAGAATAAATACTTACCAAGGGAGTGTTAAGTATTGTACTAAACTTTACAAAGTTTTAAGCATGATTCTTTTCGATGCCTACCATCAAAGAGTCCAAACAAGAGGTGAAGCACTTAGTGCTTCACCTCTTGTTTGGACATAAAACTTATATTGCTATAGATTTAGTTCTTTAACTGCGCGATCGCATCATTGAGCTTGCCACTACGAAATCCCTCTAAATCGAGAGTAATTAAGCTAAAGCCATAGTCACGAAAAGCTTGGGTGAGATGGGACATATCGATAATGCTGATAAATTCGCTCAAGCGATCGCTCGATACTTCGATTTTGGCAGTATCCCCCATCGATCGCACCCGAATATCTCCTTTCCATCCGCGATCGCGTAAATATTGTTCTGCATTGCCCACACGCCGTAATTTCTCAATCGTAATCTCTTCGCCATAGGGAAATCGCGAACTTAGGCATGGCTGTGAAGGCTTATCCCACCAAGGCATTCCCAGATATTGCGATAACATCCGTACTTCCATTTTGCTAATGCCTACTTCTGCCAGAGGCGATCGCACACCACGTTCCTTTGCGGCCTGAATCCCTGGACGATAATCCTGCAAATCATCAGCATTTAAGCCATCGACCACATAGCCATAGCCCATCGTTTTGGCAAGAGGTTTGAGCGTATCATGAAGTTCACTTTTGCAGAAATAGCAACGATTAATTGGATTAGAGGTGTAATTTGGGTTATTCATCTCTTCGGTTTGGACGATTTGATGCTTGATGCCAATAAACTCTGCTTGCACCTTAGCAGCATCAAGATCCGCAGGTAATAAGGACGGTGAGTTCGCAGTAATGGCAAGGGCGCGATCGCCTAAAACATCAAAGGCAACTTTAGCAACAAGGGTACTATCGATACCGCCTGAGTAAGCAACAAGGACTTCGGCGGCTTCATTAAAAATGTGACGTAAGCGATCGAGCTTGTCGGATAATGCGGCGTTTAACATAAAAACTCTTGATACTTATTGTTTAATATTTTGGCATCTGCTTTTGAACGCGAGTTGCAGAGGTTTATTTTCTTGCCTTTGGCAAGGGAATAACTCGCTATATTATTTATAGTGGTTTTTAAATGAGTACATAAGTAGCTGGGCATAATTAAAAACTAGAGCCAAAACCTGTGGCGCACGCACAGCGTGCGCCACAGGTTTTGGGGTTTTATATTTAATTGCGCCTAACTACTTACTTCACTTGAAAACAAAAAATCAAGATCAGTAAGAGTTGTTAGTTTTTATTTTGCCTAAGGCAAAATAAAAACTCTATAGTCAGGACATCATGGATAAGTCACGAAATACCTCCATCAGTAAATTTCTCAGCAAATATCTGCGCCATGAACCAGAACAACTCGGCTTGAGCCTAGATCTTGGTGGATGGGTGAAAATCAATAATCTGCTAGAGGCAAGTGCTAAGCATAACTTCGTAATTAATCGAGAGGAACTAGATGAAGTTGTAGCGACGAATGCTAAGCAACGCTTTTCCTTTGATCCGACAGGTACTCTCATTCGGGCAAATCAAGGGCATAGTGTGGAGGTGGATTTGCAATTGGAGCCAAGACAACCACCTGACTTGTTGTATCACGGAACTGCGGAAAAGAATGTGGAAGCAATCCGCAGCTTAGGTTTGCAAAAAATGGCGCGTCATCATGTGCATCTATCAAGCGATCGGGCTACGGCAAAAACGGTGGGACAGAGACATGGTAAACCTGTGGTATTTGAGGTAAATGCGGTAGCAATGTTTCAAGATGGCTATATTTTTTATTGCTCAGCTAATCAGGTGTGGCTAGTTGATCGCGTTCCACCCGAATATTTACAGTAAGAGGTGGACATTGCCACCTCTTAGGGACATGCAGGAAAATAAGGAACCGCCCCCTTATTTATGAATTAGCTGTCAATTTCTCTAAGATTTCTGTAGTTCGCAATCCTTGCTTCACCCAAGGCTCTACCTGTTGAATTTTGGTAGTCACTCCTACAATAAAGCGCGTGTAATTCTCCTTGCTAGAGCTATCTAGAGTCGCAGTACTTGTCTCAGGAAGATCTGACCAATCCGTGGCACAGGCTCGAATATCTTTGCCAGCCCATCGAGAAAACCATGCGGCAATAAATCCTGCTTGCAGATGATGCCAAGGTAAATTACCCGACTTCAAGCCAATTTCGCTACCTATCGTCAAGACTGAATTTTCAGTCGTAACTACGATCAGACCATTTTGACGATGGCTAAAGTCTAAGATCAAATTCCCCATGCCATGCACTGTCCAGAGCTGACGCATCGTCGCAAAGAACTCAACTGCATTAGTTGCCATAATCGTTGTGCCTCGATAGGATTCGATTTCACCACGAATATGATCGTAAAAAGAGCCACCCCAACTAAAGCCAAAGGTATAGAGTGCCAAGGTTCCTGCCTGTCCTGCCTCAGACTGCAAAGCCCGATGGATACCCCGCAAGAGGAAATCAGGTACTGCAACCAAGCGATCGCCTTGGCGAGTTGACAATAATCCTGTTGCAGGATCGGACTTGACATAAAAGCGAGGCGAGAAGTAGTTTCCGGGAATTGAAGTGTTCGTCATTGGCTTAACCATTGGTGAGCGATCGCAATATAGGGCAATAGCAAATCTGCATTTTCTGGAGGAAGATGCTCTTGCACCGATTTTTGTAAAGAGCGATAAACAAAGTCATTTACCCTTTGATTTTTGAGCGCCACCATAATGTTCTGCATCCAATACAGCAGGCGATCCTTGAGGAGTTCCTCATCTTGTAACAACATTGCCGTAGCACAGTAGCGCAGTACCAAAGCCATATCGCGATTGCACTTACTGCCCCCATCAAAAGTCACCTTCGCAGCGACATCGGGAGCCGTAGCTTGGATCTGTTGCATCACCTGCGCCAGAATGTCATTTTCCTTAACTTGAACTAAATCGTAGGTTTGACGACGCTGTTGCCAAGAAGCGATCGCCCGATCCAAAGTGCGTAAATCCTCTGGGGTAATATATGAGCCATCGGCACGGTCTAAGACATCTTCCAATAAAGTAAGCATGGGTTTGGGACTAAATTTGTAATTAAATAAATTTGTGATTAAAAAGAATGGTTGGGATTGATTTAGCCATCTAATCAGCTATTCATCAGCTATTCAAATCAGCTACTTATAGAGGGTAAATAGCTTTTCACACCGTAAAATCAAGACTCAGGAAAATTAACAAGTAAATCCTCCAACAAAGTCATGTCTTCTTCATTAACAAGCAAATCCTCCTGACTTTCCGCATTCCACTCAATCTGCTGAAGAAAATCCTTGGTAGTTAAAAACTCCAAATCTGCCAAATCATCTAAGCCTAGTAAAAAAGGAGATGGACGAGGAATAGCGATCGCTTTGTTGCTTAGATGACTTGGAGAGGCTTGCTCATAAAGTTCTGCCTCAATATTTTGCGATCGCCGCGATCGTTTGGATGGCGATCGCGCAGGGGCAAACAACTTACTAAATGATTGCGAAACTGATCGCCATAACTTACCCAATCGATATAGCAAAGCCTTAAAAATATTGGCGCGATTCCGTTTTCTCATCTTAAATGCCTCCTGTCTCCATAGCTTGGCTTGTTCCATTGACATTAGGGAGATCCTGATCCAACAACCTTTGTTCAATCTCTTTGGCAGTAGCCCCAGAACTTAACCAAAACTCAGCAGCCTTAATCCGAGTCTCAGAACCAATCAAAAATCGACAAAAATCATTGCCCATGGAATAGCATTGAATTTCAGTACTACTCAATCCACGATTTAACATTACAGAAAAGAAACCTGCCAGTAACCCTGCATAGAGAAAACATACTGGCTTGCCAATATTCCCCATCGATTTAGCTACCGCCGAATCAAATAGATCAATAAAAATAAAACCTTCGCGAATAGAACTGAGATCGACATTCCACTTTCCCCAACCTTGAGCAGTTAATGGCCACCACCATGTTTCCAAGGCAAATTTGAGACTCGATTTATTAATACTGAGATGATAGTCCCTCTCAAACCAAATTTTAAAATCTTTGGCATCATCAGTTCCCCACTCTTTACCAATCAAATACATCAACCAACCAGAGGCTTCCCCTACTTCATGCTCTAATCCTTTCAGCAAGGACACAATAAAATCATCACTGGCTAACACATATTGATGTTGATTCCAGTCCCGAATTTGTCCCTTAGTCTGATCAAATTTAAAGAAAGTATGCCGACTATAATGACAAACTTGATAGAGAGAGGGTAATGGAAGAATTGCTTCCCCAGTAGACAGAATGCTTGATTTGGTCATTGGAATTCCTTACGTTTAAGTAGATGAATTTTTAATCTCTGATAGTTAGATCCTGATTTTTAGACAAAATCACAATGAGATTACTTATTTAAAAACTTTTGGTTTTTCGGGAGGTAATAAAATTTGACTTAAGTCAGTGGTAAAGTTGGAATCAATTTCAGCCATTTTTTCTAAAGCCGATCGCAAAATCAACTTGCCTTCCTCAACCAAAACCTCACCAGTTAGTGGGTGAATGAGATTTTGTTGAGCACGTTTGCCGATTAAACTTTTTAACTCCCCAAGCGAGCCGATATACATACCTTGAGGAACTTCTATTACCACACCATCTTGTAAAACCCTTGCTTGACAAGCCAAACGCGAATTTGCCTTAGATGTCGTAATAAAACTGAGAGTTAATATCTCCTGTTCACCCTTCGGACTGAGAGCCTCTTGACCAGATTGGACATAGATGTGACAAGTTGCACATCTCCCCTGACCGCCACAGGCTTGAAGCACGTTCATTTCCTGTTCCAGCAACACACTGAGCAAAGTACTGTCTGTCGAGACCTCCACCTCTTGATTTAATGGTTGTAGTTTTATTTGTTTCACTTAAGATCTCATTCAATGGGGGAAATTAGCTTAGCAACATCCGCAGATAGCGTCTTAGACTGCAATATCTGCGAGAAGTCAATAATAACTCGCTCACATTCCTTTAAGAAGGCTCTGACCCATGTTTGGACATCTTGCAATTGCTCAGGAGTTAACGGGGCAATTTGCTCAGAGATAAAAGGACAACTAATTTGACCTTGATAATCAACTTTCCAATATTCTAAGGAAGGATGGAGTGTCACCAAGCTGGCATGACTTTGTTTCCAGTAATTACCGATCGCTAAAGGTCCCAAATAACTAGAACTGTATTTAGTCAAACGGTTGAGTGCTACAAGCGTGGCTTCCCATGTCAGCGTCTCATCCTTTTGGGGATCTGGGATAGAGCGTAGACTCCTGTTTGTGGACTGGGCAACACTTTTGAGAGCATTACGCATTAACGCTTTTGGAAATAAATGTACATTCTGAGGGTGAATGCTTACCACATCATGGACACCACGCTCGATTGCCCATGATCGAAAAAAATCGCTAACCTCCACCTGTTCAACCATCAAAATGATGGGTAAATTCTGCCACTGTTTCAGACATCGCCGACATGCCTCTAGCCAATTGAGATCTTCTAATTTGCCTAATAAGATTAGGTCAGAGGATTGTCTAGTAACTGTTTGGACTAATTGTTGATAATTGGAACAAAGATCAGGAACCCAACGATTATCCTTACTGATTTCTTGGAGAATCGATTGGGATACACTCGGCTTTGACTCAGCTAAAGCTAAATGAATAAGCATTTTTTTTGAATGCTGCTTATCCACTAATTCTTCAAAAATAGAATCTGAATTAGTCATTGTTAAAGTTTGCATTTGTGGCTTTTATAATGTTTTGTTAAATTTTGGATGATATTTTGGCGTTTAAATTTAGATTGATTTAATGTGATAGTAAATAAAAATTTTTAAAATTTGGGATTAAAATTTGGAGTTGATCTATAAAAAATATCTCCCATCTAATGCACAATTTCCTTTAGCTGTAGCAAAATAGAAGGGACTTAATCCTGAATTAATCAGAAAAGAGCTATTTAATTCGCTATTGGTTCAGAAACGCTATAGATAGAAGTCAATGATAATAGTGATGATTTTGTCATAAGCTTATAACCTCTCAAAAGGTTGGCGGCTAAAAGTTAAAAAAAATATGTAATTTTTAACACTAGGTACTAAAACCCAAAATATGAGTAGTGGCGCTCCGCGCCACTACTCATATTTGCTAACTAACACGATTTCGGGATAATCTGAAACGGGCTTTGAGAGAGGGTTTGCGTAGCAAACCCTCTCTCAAAGCCCAAAAGAAAAGCCTTGCGTAGCAAGGCTTTTCTTTTGGGCTTTTAAAATTTGCCAGCTTAACCCGAACTCACGTTAACTAAATCAAGCATCACTCAGTAAATTCTCTAATATCTCCTGAGTGATCAAATTGCCCTCCTGTACTAAGAGAGCGCCTGTAATTGGATGGTAGATATTTAGTGGGGCAAGTCTATTTTTTAACCTAGCAAAGATTTGAGCTAGCTTTTTGTCAGTTTTATTATCTAAATAAAAAACGACTCCATCATCAACTACTGATGTCTGGCAAGTCAAACGATAAAGAGATGCATCCTTACGAATATTTTTGAGGGTTACTTGCTCAAGGTTTTGCATCGGACTCAGACTACTGGCTCCATCAAACACTCTTAAGGCACAAGTACCACAAGTTCCCTGACCTCCACAGGTTGCGGCTAATTCAACCTTGGCATGTTTTAGCGATCGCCACAATCTATTTTTGGCAGAGACGTTGATACTAATTCCTAGAGGTTCAAGTTTGATGCGCGGCATAGAGCTTAAATTAGAGCAAAAGAGTCTGAGATTTTCAAAAAGAGGTAGTCCAATACTAAATCTTCTTTTCTGATTTTAAAGTGCAAAGTGCTTTAATTAAGCAATCACCTTTGATCTCCAACTATCTCAACTAAGGGACATGCAGGAAAATAAAGAACCGATTTTTTGTGGCGTGGCGGAGTTACAGCACAAAGACTTTGGCTCCCTATAGAATCGCAGACCCCTTAATCCTTTCCCAGTGCATAATTAAGTTGCTTTTATGATCGCGAGATTGCTACTTTCAGATATCTTTGTTAAGAAGCGCAATTTATCACTGCAATGCCTTCTGATTTGCCAGTTTGTGATCTTGATAGCAGGAATATCAGGGTTATTGGTTTGGCTATCTTGGCGGAGTGAACAGGAGACGATCGCGAATTTAGTGGGACAGCTACAAAATGAAATTAGCGATCGCATTGAGCAAAAGCTTACGTCTTATTTGGAAACACCGCATTTAATTAACAAAATCAATGCTGATGCTGTGCGCCAAGGCATTTTAAAGACTCAAGGGAGATCGGGTGAAATCTATCTCTGGAAACAAATCCAAAATTTTCCTACGGTTTCTTGGATTTATTATGGAGGAGAAAAAGACGGTGGATTTATAGGTGTTAATCGCTTAGATCCCCCATCTAACAACAAAAAAGAATCATCAACCAATGGGAAGGAAAATCTGCCATCCCGCCAACTAGCAATTAGTATTAGCGGTTTACAGCGCTATTATTACAGCCTTGACCAACAGGGTAATCGCCTTGAAATGCGCGGCAAGATCGAAGTTTACGATCCTCGGCAACGCCCTTGGTATCAGGCAGCATTAAAAACTAATCAGCCTATTTGGAGTTCCATTTATCAAGACTTCTCTTTACCTGAGCAAGTGATTACTGCGAGTTTGGCGGTTTATAATGACCAAGGCGATCGCATTGGCGTGTTAGGAGCTGATCTTTCTTTAGAGAATCTATGTCAATTTTTAAGGGAATTACGGATTGGTAAGTCGGGTCAAGCTTTTATTATTGAGTCTTCAGGTTTGCTAGTTGCTAGTTCAACTATGGAAAATCCCTATGAGATTGGGAAGAATCCCAAAAAGGCAGAGAGATTATCATTTAAAAATATCAATCAACCGATGATTCGGGCGACAGTTGGACAGTTAGAGCAACAGGTGGGGAATCTATCGCAAATTAAAACTGAGCAAAAGTTACAATTTTGGGCTGAAGGGAAGCAACTATTTCTGAAGGTAATACCCTACAAAGATCCACGCGGGATTAACTGGCTAATTGCGGTAATCATGCCTGAATCTGACTTTATGGATCAGATCGATGCAAAGCGACAAACAACCATTTTACTTGCTTGCATAGCCTTAGGAAGTGCGATCGCCTTAGGAGTTTTAACTACTCAATATATTAATAAATCTTTGCTGAGACTAACTCTCGCAAGTCAAGCTTTAGCAAATGGGGAGTTAGAACGGGAAGTTCCTCCTGTGCAGATTGAGGAACTCAATCTTCTTTCTCAAGCTTTTAATCAGATGGCAGTTCGACTCAAACAATCATTTGCAGACATAGAGAAAGTTAATGAGGACTTAGAAACTCAGATTGCAGAGCGGACATCAGCATTGCGTGTATCGGAAGAACTATTCTCAAAGGTTTTCTGGGCTTCACCTTATCCCATTACAATTTCTAGTCGCCTTGACAAAAGAGTTATCGCCTTTAACGAGAGCTACTTATCGATCACCGAATATCTTAGAGAAGATTTGGCTGGTAAAAAAGTTACAGAATTGCCAACTTGGGTCAATTCTAAAGATCTAGTTCACATTGTACAGACGTTAGATGCAAATGGCTCATTGCGTAACTATGAGATGAATTATCGTAAGAAGTCACAGCAAATTTGCACGGCTCTGATCTCCTGTGAAACGATCACCCTGAATGGAGAAAGCTGCGTTATTACCGTATTTAACGATATTAGCGATCGCAAACAAATAGAAAATGCTTTAAGTACAAGTGAAGAGAAATTTAGAAGTCTAGTTGCAAATCTCTCAGGAATTGTCTATCGCTGTGCCTGCAAGCCTGAATGGAAGATGGAATTTTTAGGGGGAGCAGTTACGGAAATGACAGGCTATGCACCAGAGGATTTTATCAATAATCAGACCCGAAGTTGGGTCAGCATTATCCATCCTGAAGATCGCGAGATGGTCGAGAGGATTGTGCATGAAGGTTTAATTTGTCGAGAACCCTTTATTTTAGAATATCGGATTATTGATGCTCAGGGGAATATCCGTTGGTTTTATGAAAAAGGGCAGGCTGTCTTCAATCGTGAATCTGAATTACTGTGGCTTGATGGCGCAATTTTTGATATTAGCGATCGCAAACAAGTTGAATCAGAACTATTAGAGCGAGTGCATTTCTCAATTTTAATGGCAGAAATTGGTTCTGCATCTAATCAACTAGATTCCTTAGAAGAAGTGTTGCAATCCTATGTGGAATCGCTATGGCGACATATGAGTGTTGATTTTGCCCAGATTTGGACAGTTAATACTCTCGGTACTAACTTAGATTTACAAGCTAATGCTGGTCACTATAATCAAGAAGATAGCGATCGCTTGAGTAATTTAGTAGCTAGGGAAAAGATTTGGGCGATTACCCAAGGTGATTTTCAGCCACTTTTAACAGATCAAATTTTAGCGGATTTGACAGAAACTGAGCGAGAATGGCTGTATCAGCAAGGCATAATTTCCATTGCGGGATATCCTTTGCTATGGAGAGATCGAGTGATTGGGGTGATGCTCTTGGTTTCCCAGTCCCATTTAGATACGGATATCCATGCGATTGAATCCATTGCCAATGCGATCGCCCTAGGGATTGATCATAAACAGGCTGAAGAAAGACTCAAAGTAACCAATGCGGAAATGCACGCCTTGTTTGCCGCTATGGATGAAGTGATTTTAGTACGCGATCGCCAAGGTCGCATTCTCAAGATCCCTAGGACGCGCAAAAAATTGGGCTGGTTAACGCCTAGCCAAGTGGTTGGTAAGATTCCTTCTGAAATACTCAGTCCTGAACTATCGGATTTATTTGTGAGCACAATCCAAAATGTTTTAGAAACCCAACAGACATTAAGTATTGAGTATAACCTCACGGATACGGATAAGCCAATTTGGTGGAATGCCAGTATCTCGCCGATCGATCAAGAAACAGTGGTTTGGGTAGCCCGTGACGTTAGCGATCGCAAACTCTTTGAACAACAACTTAAACAGGCAAAACAAGCTGCTGAAGCGGCGAGTCAAGCTAAAGGACAGTTTTTAGCAAGCATGAGCCATGAATTGCGAACACCCCTGAACGCCATTCTGGGATTTGCTCAACTCATGGCTCGTGATTCCTCACTCAAAGATACCCATCACTCCTATCTCAAAATTATTCACAACAGTGGAGAGCATTTACTGGAACTAATTAACGATGTGCTCGATATGTCCAAGATTGAATCTGGGAGGATCACCCTAAATTTAACTAGCTTTGATCTCCATCATCTCCTTGATACACTAGAAAAAATGTTTCGCCTCAGAGCCAGTGATAAGGGACTGCAATTAATCTTTAAGCGATCGCCCCAAGTTCCCCAATGGATTAATGCAGATGAAGGTAAACTCCGACAGATTTTGATTAATCTCTTGAGCAATGCCATCAAATTTACTAACTACGGTTCTGTATTGTTATCTACTGAAGTTACTGAAATTGCTCAAGTAGAGACAGCAACTCTAAGGGAAAAGATCAGTAGCACCATAGAAACTAGCGATGCCATCGATTCCCCGTCACAAAGTTTATTAAAATTTACCGTCGAGGATACTGGTGAGGGTATCCCCGCAACCCATTTAGAAAAGATCTTTGAGGCTTTTGAGCAAACGGAGCTAGGACGGCAAGCTAGCGAAGGTACTGGCTTAGGACTACCGATTAGTCTTAAATTTGCCCAATTTATGGGTGGCAAGATTTTAGTCAGTAGTAAATTAGGTCAGGGCAGTATTTTTCAAGTTGATCTACCAGTCAAAATCCCTAAAACTTCGGGAATATCCAAACAATTAGCCGATTTTTATATCATTGGTTTAGCCCCAAATCAGCCCGAATATCGCATCCTCGTTGTCGAAGACCGTTGGGAAAGTCGGCATTTTCTTGTGAAATTATTAGAAGCGGTGGGCTTTCAAGTCAAAGAGGCTGAGCATGGCGCAGAAGCGATCGCTATCTGGGAGGAATGGGAGCCGCACCTAATTTGGATGGATATGCGGATGCCAGTGATGGATGGCTATGAAGCAACGCGCCAGATTAAATCGCATTTAAAGGGGCAAGCAACAGTAATCATTGCCTTAACTGCTAGTGCCTTAGAAGAAGAAAAAGCAATTATCCTATCGGCAGGTTGTGACGATTTTGTGCGTAAGCCTTTTCGCGAAGCAGTCATTTTAGACAAACTCGCAGAATATTTAGGCGTAACCTATCTATACGAAACGGAAGACGATCACGATAATAGAAATAGCAAAAAAAATGATCTAGATATTTTAGAAACCAATCTCAAAAATAATTTATCCCAAATGCCCGATGACTGGATTAGGCAACTGCAACAAGCAGCAACCCTTGCTGATAACGATCTGATTGCCGATTTAATCAAAGACATCCCTATAAATAACACCGTTTTAATTCAGTCTTTAATCAGCCTTGTTGATAATTTTTGTTACAATCAGATTATGAATCTAGCGCAACAAGTTCTAGAAAAATAAATGCAAATCAAATTCTAGTCATTTGCATAAGCTTTCAAAAAATTTTATGGATATAGCTAACTAAATGACTAGGGAATACAGCGGTGACATCTTAATAGTTGACGATACGCCGAATAATCTACGGTTTTTATCAACAACCTTGACAGATCAAGGATATAAGGTGCGTAGTGTTACCGATGGTTTGATGGCTTTGACTGTTGCTCGGGCTGCAAAACCCGATCTGATTTTGCTAGACATCATGATGCCAAATATTGATGGCTATGAAGTTTGTCAGCGACTCAAGGCGAATGGGCAAACCTGTGATATTCCTGTGATTTTTCTGAGCGCTTTAGATGAGGTACTAGATAAAGTCAAAGCTTTTAGTGTGGGTGGGGTGGACTACATCACTAAGCCCTTTCAGTTAGAGGAAGTTTTGGCACGTATTCAAACCCATCTAAGTTTAAGGGCTGCTCAAAAAGAAATTAGTCAGTTAAATGCGGAACTCGAACAAAGGGTCAGACAGAGAACTGCCCAACTAGAGAAAGAAATTGCTGAGCGATTACAGGCTCAAGAGCGCCTATTGCATTTAGCCCTGCATGATGTCCTGACGGGCTTGCCAAATCGCACTTGGTTTATGAAACGGCTAGAGCAGCTACTGCAACAGGTCAATCAAAAGACAGGTTCACATTTTGCGGTTTTATTTTTAGATTGCGATCGCTTTCAGTCGGTGAATGACTCTTTAGGGCATTTAGTGGGCGATCAGTTGCTCGTGTCAATTGCTCGCCGTATTGAACTATGTTTACGTTCAGGCACGATGCTGTGTCGTCTGGGGGGAGATGAATTTACCGTCTTACTTCAAGATGTCAATGGCTTTGCTGAACCGATTAAAGTTGCTCAAGATATCCTGCGGGAACTAACGCCACCATTTCAAATTGGTGATTATCAAGTATTTACCAATGTCAGTATTGGGATTGTCATGGGCAATGATCTGTACAAGCAACCCGAACATATTCTGCGCGATGCGGATACGGCGATGTATCGGGCTAAGGCAAATGGCAAAGCTTGCTATCAAGTATTTGAGCCAACGATGCATTGCCATGCCCTCGACAGTTTTCAACTGGAATCTGATCTGAGGCAAGCTTTAGATCGCAATGAATTTGTGGCTTACTATCAGCCGATCATTGACTTATCAACTGGCAAAATTGCTTCCTTTGAAGCTTTAGCACGTTGGCTTCATCCTGAAAAAGGGATCGTTTATCCCGATAGGTTTATTCCGCTTGCCGAAGATATGGGGCTAGTCATGGCGATCGATCTATTTATATTGCGACAAGCTTGCCAGCAGTTGCATTATTGGCAAAGTTTAGGGCTAGCGGATCAATCGTTAACTGTAAGTGTCAATCTTTCGGTTAAGCATTTCATGAGTTTCAATTTGCTAGAAAAGATTGATCTGGTTCTGCAAGACACTGGTATCGATGGGCATTTCCTAAGATTAGAAATCACGGAAAGTGACATTATGCAAAATGCTGAATTTGCAGGAAAAATTATTGCTCAATTACAAAGGCGACATATTCAGTTAAGTATTGATGATTTTGGTACGGGCTATTCTTCATTAAGCTATCTGCATCGCCTACCGATTGATCATCTCAAAATAGATCGTTCTTTTGTGATGAGAATTGGTAAAAATGGCAAAAATACGGAAATTATTCGCGCCATCATTGCCCTAGCTAAGAGTTTAGGAATGTGCACGATCGCGGAGGGTGTAGAAACGCAAGAGCAGCTCGATCAAATTCGAGATTTAAACTGTGAGTTTGGTCAAGGCTATCTGTTTTCTGCGCCTGTAGAAGCTGAAGCTGCAAAAAATTTGTTAAAAAGTTTAGGATAAGTCATAAACTTCGCGGCGATGCCTAATTCTGTCAATAAAAATCACTCTTTCTTCTCGGTCAAACTCATAAATTACGCGATAATCGCCAACTCTCAACTTATAAAAACCTGCTAAGTTTGCTGCTAATGACTGGGGTACAATCTCGCCAAAGTTATCAGCTAACCAATCGATTTTTTTGATAATGCGATCGCGTATTGCTGGAGTCAGTTTTTCTAAGTCTGCAAATGCTTCTGGAGCATATTCAACAAGATAGCTCATCAGCTAATTATCCCTAGTCTTTGTTTAACTTCATCTGCTGAAATATTTTTAGTTCCCGCTTTTCTTCGCTGACGAATTTCTAATAGCTCTTGCTGAAACTGCTCTTTGACTGTTTTTCCTGCATCTGGATCTGGCAAAAGCTCCTCTAAGGATTCGATGACAGTTTCACGAATCACTGCTTTGAGTTCTTCAAGTGTAAGATCTTTAACTTGCATGGTAGTTACTGCACAAAAGCTTGATTATCTTCTAGTTTAGTCTAAATATTATTAAGTGTCTCGCGAGTAAGGCTAAGTTAATCAATTTAAAGAGAAAAACAATATCTTTGTGATTATATATAGAATTTTTTGATTGATATAGTGTGAGATTAAGCGCTAGAATTATCTTTAAGTCACAATTTCTAGCTAAATCGTCATGTCTCAAGCAACTCCGCCAGATATCGCTATCCAAAATGAACTAAAGCTGGTATATAGCAATCTGAATCGTGTGTTGCAACCTAAAGGCGTAACTATAAAGTTAATGAATCCTAAGGGAGACGTTTATCCTATGCTTCTGGAGGCAGCAGAAGCCCCAGATCAACAAGTCTTTTTGTCTATTATTCAACAGGAAATCAGTAAATTAAAGCTGAGTGTACTCAAGAAATTTGTGATTTATGGCAGAAAGTTAAATACTCAAGCTGCGGCATGGAATATGTCTTTACAAATAGATAATTCTAAGCAAGAACCTGAATCTAAACCTGCTGCTCCTGCAAGTTCTTATTCGGGTAAAGTGCCTTTAGAGTTTTTTGAGCAAGTTAGAAAGGTAAGCGAAAAAGTTATTACGCTCAAAGATTCAGATCTGCTCAAAAACAATGAGCAAGCAACTAAGAGCGCTTTAATCGTTCCTTTGATACAAACACTTGGATATGATACTTCTGATCCGATGGAAGTTTATCCTGAATTTGGTGCAGATGCTCCTGATGTTAAGGGGCAAAAAGTTGACTACGCAATTTTGCGTGATGAAAAGCCAATAATACTCATCGAATGCAAATCTGTTGGAGAAAATCTAAACAAACCTCACAATATTGCTCAGTTGTTTTTATATTTCAATGCAACTCATGCCAGATTTGGATTACTAACTAACGGAGTTATTTATAAATTCTTCACTGATATCGAGAAAGTCAACATTATGGACTCAAAGCCTTTTTTTGAGTTCAATATGCTAGATCATCAAGAAGCGGATATTGCCGAACTACGAAAGTTTTCTAAGTCTATTTTTCAACCTAATGACTTGAAAGATAATGCTAGTGATTTAAAATACACTAACGAGATTAAAAAGATAATCGCAGAACAGTTTGCTGAGCCTTCACCAGAATTTATAAAATTCTTTCTAGGATATGGAAACCCAGAACCTTTGTATGATGGAGTTAAGACTCAGGCTGTAGTAAACAAGTTTTCTGATATTGTAAAACGCTCTTTAAATCAATTTCTGAATGAATGGGTTAAGGCAAAAGTGTTGAAGCAAACGCGAAGAAATACTAAAAACGGATACACTACACCTGTCAAAACAGTGATTTTAGCTTAAAATCACTGTTTTCCTAAACCAATGTAGATAGCTAATATTCTCACACATAAAAGCTTGTAAATATCGCAGCTTATCTAACATCTTACAACCAAACTCTTTTGGTATTTCTACTAGCTCTAGTAAAATATAAGCAATTAAGCAAGTATAAATTTGAATAGTAATTCCATTGACATTTTTAGTAATCAATCGATCTAATTTTAAATGCATTTTTAAAAATTTCCAAAATAGCTCAATTTGCCATCGCTTTTTATAAATCTCTGCTACTTCATCATTACTTACTTCTTGATCTGCCGCCTCTGATAAGTTTGTGGCAAGTCGGAATTCACTACGGGTTTCTAAGTCTGAAAAGGAAACTACTCTTACTTCTACTTTATCCTTACCTGTCCCTAATATCGCTTTTCCATTTTCTAGCAATTCTAGGTTCATATTGTTCTTAACTCTGATCACAAAATAGCGCTTTTGTAATTGCATGAGATTTTTGATGCGATTGAGTTTGGCAAACCCTCTATCCATTATTCCGACTGATTCTTTTGGTATTGCTTCGGCATTGTTGCATAAAAAGGGGAAGAGGAGGTAAATTAGATAAAAATCAGGAGAGGGAGTCCCAGATAATGAAAGAGAAATATCAGGTACGCAACTGGGCAGAGTATAACGCAGGGCTAAAACAAAGAGGAAGCCTGACCTTCTGGATTAGCGAAGAAGTAATCGGAGGATGGTTAAATCAAACATTAAGTGGCAAACGGGGTGCTTCAAATGATTACAGTGATATAGCGATCGCGACATTTATCACTGTAAAAGCGGTATATCAGCAAGCAGGAAGACAAACGCAAGGAATGTTAGAGTCACTATTTACCTTGATGGGAATAGATTTGCCAGTGCCAGACCACAGCACCGTATCAAGACGGACAGCAAGTTTAAGTGTGCCCTTACCAGTAATCCCCAAGCAGGGAGCTGTGCATGTAGTAGTTGATTCGACAGGGATCAAAGTCTATGGTGAAGGTGAATGGAAAACACGGCAGCATGGGATTAGTAAGAGACGGACATGGCGCAAATTACACCTTGGAGCCGATGAATCAACGGGAGAAATACTGGCTGCGGTCGTCACTACGAATGATTGTCACGATGGTGAAGTACTCGCCGATATTCTCGATGGGATTGATGCTGAAATTGATCAAGTTTCCGCAGATGGAGCTTATGACCATCGTCATTGTTACGACGAGATTGCCCAACATGGAGCTAAAGCCGTGATTCCTCCCCGCAAAGATGCCAAAATCTGGCAGCATGGCAATGCCAATGCTCCTCCTCATCCCCGTGACCAAAACCTGCGCTATATCCGTAAACATGGGCGTAAAAAATGGAAACGTGACTCAGGTTATCATCGACGTTCTTTAGCAGAAACCACGATGTTTCGTTTCAAAAAAATCTTTGGTAGTACTTTATGTTCTCGTAAATTTGACAATCAGGCGGTTGAGTTGTTCATCAAATGTGCTGCTCTCAATCGCATGATTCAACTTGCTAAACCTCTCTCCTCTCCTGTTGCTAGTTAATTATCTATCCTAAGATCCTCCATCTTTTGGCTTCTTTTTATTCATACAACAAAGCCTATTGCTTCTATAGTTGTTTCCCCGTATTTACTGTCATGCCCATTGCCAAAATGTATCAATATTCCATCAGGTTCATTAGTGCAGTTATTGATCCCACTAAACAGCTTTACTTGTCCGTATCCTTGGCTCCACATTAGTTTACTTGTTAGCGTAACTATGGTGGAGTCTAGGGGAAATAATACTAAATTTTCTCTACTTACTTCTTTCTCTTTCTTCAATTCCTTTCTTAATTCCTCAAATAAATTACAAAAAATATCTGAGTTTCTTTTCTTGCTCGCTTTAGAAAATGTTGATTTATCTATGTCTATCCCTCGCATATTCAATCTTTGGAATAAACTTGTCATACTTGTTTGACTCTGGTCTAGTACATAACTAAGCCAGCAAGATACAAACGCAAATGTGCTAAGTTTTGGATAATCGTCTTGTGGTAATTTCTTGAGGAATTGTTTGACAACTTTAGGAAAGTTAGATAGCATTTCTAATATTATTTTTTATTTGTTCGCATCTAATTTATCAAATTAGATGCGCTTTTTTCTAACTTTTTTCTATCGTTCAACGCTTCTGGGGTTAAGGATAAGTTTCAATCAGTAATTGAGGATGGCAATCCTTCTAATTTTGTTAATCCGCCTGAAAATATCAACGTCGATCCTGATCCTATTGAGTCTAAAAGTAATGAAATAGAAACAACTCAAGAAGAACTTGAGGCATTTTACATTGTTAAGTCGATTTTGAGTGAAATTGCTGATCTTAGCAAGATTACTTATACAGACACAGTTAATTATTTCAATATACTTTTTGACAAGAAAACAACAAAATGTATATGTAGACTTTGGTTGAATAATCAGAAAAAGTATATTAGCTTTTATCCTCATCAAGCTTCTAGACAGGAAATTACAAGTATTGATGATATTTTTAAATATTCTAAAAATATCAAAGAAGCTTTCCTGACAATTACTTCATAGGTATTTAAAGTTTGTCATTAACTAGTAAGTAATGCTTAATATTTTATTGGATGATATAAAGATAATAAGCATTACTCTTGGTAAAGAAGCATTTATATAACTTGTTAAACAAATACTACTTACAAGCTAGAAAAGATTTTATTTCGGAGATGGTAAATTTTGCCAACTTAAACTAAATAAACTCAGATTATTACCTAGAGGCTTGCAAAGCATTAAGCTGGTCATTTTGTTTATTTAGTTGATCATTTTGGCTACGGATACGCCGCGATAATAGGCGAATAATATTAACAGCAATGTCAGGCGTTTCATCGATCGCCTCATACAATTGCTGCTGCGTCAGCACCAGACAATCACAATTAGAGATAGCAGTTACCGAAGCCGATCGCGGCTCAGCATCAAATAACGACATTTCCCCAAAGCAACTTCCCTTATCTAAAATCGCCAAATCCTTATCGCCAATATGCACCCGCACCTTACCCGCAACCACAATATATAGCGATCGCCCCTCTTGCCCCTGAGCAAAAATCATCTTGCCAGATGGATATGACACCTCATTCATGATGGAAGCTAGACGCACCAAAAAATCGTCCCGTAACTCCTTGAAAATCGGAACGCCCCTTACCAATAACAACCGCTCAATACTGGTTAGCATTGCCTAAGACTCCCCATAACCACGTGGTTTGCCGCCGCTCATTCTGGCTCTAATCTCTGTATCTATGTCATGACCCTCTTGGGAATTATCACTTAAATTCAGGATGTTTTTACCATTATTTTGAAAATAATAGGAAATAGCCCTTGCTTGAGCCAAAACTAAGGGATCGCGATCTTTTAATAACCGAGGCAAAATTTTGACTAGCGATCGCGGTGAAGCCACTTGCAAATAAGAAATCACTGATTCCCTGACAAATCCCGTGGGATGTTCTAAACCTTTTAACATTGACTCCGCAGGTAAACTCCAGAATTGAGTTCGAGCCATATGGAAGCAGCAACCTAATGTCCAATCGGACAAACAATAGCTTAAATCTACAAGCTGTTGGAGGCGCTTAATCGGAGTTAATGGTCTGTAGGGATGAATCGTCCCCAATATGCTCAACTTATCGGATATGGAGCGATTGTCCACTACAGACAATAAAATTTGCTTCACACTCAAGTCAACCGTATTATCCAAGATTTCCATACCGCGAGCGAGACTACTTTTCGTGCCAGAGATGATGTTAAAGGAAGCAGCCTGAATTGCCGACGGGGGATATAGCAATTTCATGAGCAGGAAAATACGCTCTAGGCTATCGATCGCCTCATTTTGCAAAGACTCTAACAATAGTTCGGTTTCTGGAGTCTCAAATTCGCGGAGTGAAATGTCCTCAATTCCTAACCAAGCCTCAGTCATGACTCCCAATTCTTGAACTACGATTTTTTCAATCCCACTACGCCCGATCAGTTCCAGAATTGCTTCAATACCTTGATCTTGGGGTATACGAATTAACGCACGTAAAATTTGTCGTCGATGTTTGCCCCAAGACGTGGATAAATTACTAGCAAGGACAGATATAGAAGATTGTGTCCCAATTTCTCCGAGAATGTCCCATGCTTGAATCCGCACATTTACGGGACTGCGATCGCTATGGGCAAGCTCTAGTAATGAACTAATACCATCATCACCAAGATTGACTAAAGCTTTATAGGCTGCTTTCCGAGTCGCCTTGTAATGTAAACCACGAATAATCGATGGGAAATATTCACTCGTGCGGGTCGCAGCGATCGCCCTGAGCAAAGCACAACGCACCTCAATCGAGGGATCTTGCAATAACTGCGGCACATAAAAGCGCAAAGACTGCATAAAAGCAGCTTCGGCAAGGGCACGACAACCTAGCACCCGTTCAGGTTGGGACGAACTAGTGATCATATGTCGCAAAGTATTTGTTGCCTCAGCTACCTGTGACGAGGCTCCTAGACGCATCATCAACGCTACCGCCGTACTACGGATAATCGGATTTTGTTCGGGGCTTAAATAGGTACGCAGACTGTCAATATCGCGATTTTTATCATCGGCTAAGAGCACATAACGCAAACACAACGCTTGCACCTGTGGCGAAGCATTGGGAGATTGCATGACTTCGTTGATATAGGGCAAATACTTAGGTTCAGGATTTTCCAGCATTGCCTCAATACTCTGAGCCTGCAAATCAGGAGTCATCTGCGACAACATCGGCGCAAGAGATTCACCCACAGCCTGTGGCACAATTTGCGTTAAGAGATCGATACAAACTGACTGCTCTGTTTGAGTCTCGGCGCGAGTCATGGACTCAGACAATGCACGCCGTAGCTCGCGGGTATCAACCGTAAATAAACTAAACTGTCCTCTCTCTACGCTCTGGATTAATAGTTCCAAATATCCCCTTCGTAGCAACCAAATCACCGTTACCCAGATCAAGGCAACGATCACAATTACTGCCGCAAACCAATGGGAGGAAATTTCCGTTTCAATCCCGCCTTTTTTAAAAATTTCACCAACAATCCAGATCAAGATCCCTGCGCCACCAGTTGCTAGGGGGTCAGCGATACCACGGACAAAGGATTGAATCCGACTCCGAAATTGATCTGGGATCGCCTGAAATAAAGTTGGCGCAGTTGCTGCCACAATCGTAAAACGAAACAATTCATCAAAGAACTTAAGAACTACAAATCCGATCAGTAATCCGAATGGAGCAAATCCCGCTAAAGTCCCTGTGACAATAATCCCGATGGGGGGCATTAAAACCGCAAAAAATACGCCAATCCGCTCGATAATGCGGCTAGAGCCAAAAAGCTGCAACGCTAGCTTAAAGACCCCCATAATGCCGCCAAAAATGCCCAAAAAGCTGCCGATCGCTTCTTCAGTTTTTAGATTAATTTCTAGTTGAGTCTGATATTGAAACTCAATCATGAAAAACAAGACTTGAGCCGCAATAAAAAAGCCAAAGAGCAACCAGACATACTTGAGCAAATTGCCCTGTAGAGAACGCGCAGAAATATCGCTATCTTCGTCAATGTTATAGACAGAGTTAGGAAAAGCTTGGCGATAGCGAGTACTCAAATAAAATAGCAATGCGGAGCCAATTAAGAGCATCACGCAAGTGGCAAGGGTCATATTGGGGACCCCCCCCAAACTTACCAAAAATGGATAGGAAAATCCGCCCACAATTTCGGCGACGATAATGCCTGTGGTAATTAGTGGGAATGCCCGCTTAATTTCACGAATATTAAATAGCTGGTTAGCCGCAATGTCATTATTGATATTGCTAAGTACATAGATGCCCTCCACCCATAGGCGAATCCCAAACACAGATGCCATGTATAGAAATGATCCCTTATGCATCAGTCCCATCCACACCAGTGGCAAGGGCAAGGCTAATAGGCAAGAGATCCCCAACATCACCCAACGCAAGGGAAACAGTTTTTGCAGCCATGAGTAAAAAACGCCAAAGGTAGTTACCACAAATGCCGTGGCTATATATACCCAAGTCAGGTTTTCGGCTTTATAGGCTTCGAGAAATAGGGTAGAGCTAGAATACTCAAGCCATACTGCTCCGATCGATGTTGCACAATAAAATAAAAACATCAATAATGTGCGTTCAGCTTCATCTGGACGCAAATTGACAATTTTTAAAAAGCGGCGCATCGGTGAATTGGAGTCGGGAATGGCAGGTGCACTCATAGGTGATGGCGATCGTTTGACGATATGGTACTACAAGAACGCAAATCTGCAATGACAGCTATTTCTCCAATTACTTCAATTTCTCAAGGTCATCTCAATATCTGGGAAATTTGTCGGCGTAAGTATCAATATAGTTTTTTAGAGGTGCTGAGTTTACCAGAAGCCGATCTAGATCGCAAAGAAAAGTTGCAATTAGGTGCAAAGTTTCACTTGCTGATGCAGCAAAAAGAACTTGGGCTTGATATATCGGCTTTGGCAGGTAGTGATGCTCAGTTACAAACATGGCTAGGTGCGTTTGAAAAACAACCTCCTATGATGATTGCTGGCGATCGCCTTTGTGAGCATCGTCGCACTCTAGAGATATCTAGTGCAATATCGATGCATGATGATAGTGAGAATCGCGATCGCGATCAAGGTTATTTTGTCTTAACAGCAATTTACGACATGTTGATTCTGGGCGATCTCCAAGCCCAAATCCTCGACTGGAAAACCCATCAAGTGGCAATCCCTCTGCATACATTAAAAGCTAACTGGCAAACTCGCCTCTATTTATACCTATTAGCCCAAACGACAAAATACGACCCTGAGCAAATATCGATGACCTATTGGTTTGCTAATAGTGCTCAATCGGTAATTATTGAATATTCTCGATCTGAGCATGAGCAAACGGCAACCAAACTTCAGCAAATTTTGTTCGAGATGTCCCAAGCACAGACATATCCCAAACTAGATTTGCATAGCCCTGCTTGTAAAAACTGTGAGTTTCGCGATCGCTGCGATCGCGGAGATTTCTTAACTAGCAATGTCCTCAATAATATTGAAGATATCCCTGAGATTGCCATTTAGAATCGTTATCGTAATTGGCGCTTACCAACACATAGCAATAGCTCAACCATCAACAATAAACTTAAAACCCAGATTGCTGTGCCGCCCGCTACGCGGGTGGCACAGCAATCTGGGTTTAGTTTGTAACTATACCGAGCTACTTAGTAGTAAAGCTTTCATTCTGGCTGATTAAATTCATGGGATTGATGGAAGATGGCATTCATTTTTTCGATTGAGGGTTTCATTGATTAAGCGATTTTTGCGAGTAATATACTCCCAATCAAAATATTGAATTAATCCTGTAACGAAAAGGTTGGCACTGGACTGTTAAAGAGGGATGAGGCGCTCAAATCTGGGCATTCTCTCCAATAGGAATAAGCGTGGCTTCGCCACGCTTATTCCTATTGGAATTGTGACAGAAACTCTAACATTAACTCCTCTTCCGACATTTGCTGTTGTCTCAGAAATTCAGGTCCTCTCAAAAACTCTTTAATCGTGATGCGGCGATCGCGAAAATCGACAACAAATTGATGCATTTGCTCGATAATTTCAATCTGAGACTCAACTTCAAGCAAAGCCTCACCAATCGGGTCGCCACCATACTTGCTAATTTTCTTGAAAACCGCAGTCATCTCACCTTGCTGCGTTTTTTTCGTGAGTTTCAGTTGGCGCTTTAAAGTTTCCAGTTGCTCCTTGAGATAATTATTTTCCGCTTCCACCTTGGCACAGTGCCGCGTTAGATCATCGGAGCTATCGCGATCGATAATTACCCCTAACTCTTGCTGCTTCTCAATCGCCAATAGCCTTGCCAAATCTCCATTTTGATAGGCGAGATTAATTTCCTTCATAATCTCCGTGCGATATTCCTTTTCTGCTGCATCAGTCACCTTGTCAGGATGAAAGCTATCAGCTAACCGTAAAAAAAGCTGCCGAATCTTTTTAAGCTCATCACGATCTGGCTTAGGGATATCTTCCACAAATTGCTGATGAGCGCGTTCCCTATAACCATCCCAATTAGGCTCATCTTCCGAATCATCATCATGGTCAAATATCTCTTCAAATATATCTGATACTGTCGGCAAATGTTTAGGACTGATGATCCCATCGATTTGCAGATGATAGTAGACCGTCTCAATATCCCTACGGGACTTCTTGCCTAATTTTCGACCAGTGAATATTTCTTGAAAAACAGCATGAATTTGTGCATCTAGTTCCAACATCTTTTGTCGAAAAGGAGCTATACGCTGAGCAATCTGAATCCCAACCTCTTTGATACTATTGTTGAGATTATTTAACTTAGTGCGGTTAGACTCAATCTGTTTGATGAGCTTACTATTTTCCTTCTCCAAAAAGTTGAGGCGAACACGCAGATCTGAAAGCCCAAGCTCATTATTAGTATCTGTAGCGATTTTAGATTTTCGAGCCATAGAGTTGAATGGGGAACTGCGTTAATATTCTAATCTGAAAATCCTAATGCGATTGCTAAGTATCTAGCCAAAGCTGTGGCGCACGCGCAGCGTGCGCCACAGCTTTGTTTGGTTTTGCTGAAAATGTCTAAATCAGATCACCTAATAAACTCGATACTTCACCTTGCATATTCGTGCGGTTATCGTCGTAGAGCATTAATGTATCTAGCTTTTTATGCCGCGAGAGTTTTTGAACTTTGCGAACATTACCATTAGTCGCATCAAGAGCTGCCGTGATCGCCGAGTGGCGAATACGGTGGGGAGACATTTTTTTGGTAATGCCTGAGTCTTTGGCAAGTTGATCGACAATTTGGTAAATGGCTGTGCCAGTCAGTCTATGTCCGTGATTGACGGGATCGAGGGAATGAAATAATGGGCGATCGCTATTTTTTGTCTTAAGTTGAGATAGCCAGTCTTGAATTGCGTTAGCAGTTCCTATACTAAGACTAATGAGACTCTTTTGAGAGCCTCGTCCCTTGCCTAAAATTTGCAGCGATCGCGCCTCATAGTCAAAATCACCAATATTCGCGCTGACAACTTCATTGCGACGCAGGGCATTGTCCCAGAGTAGTCTCAAAATTGCGAAATCACGTTTTCCCTTGACAGTAGTTCTATCTATTTTTAAAAGCATCGTGCGGATACCATCGGGCTTAATCCCTGTCGTATCGCGATAGGTTTGGACTGCTTCAGTTTGGACATCATCAAGATTCCAAGTGCATTTGCCTAACTTGGCGGCGAAATTTACTAAGGATTTGAGAGCCGATAGACGACGGTTAATTGTCGATTCTTTTAAGCCTTGAGTAATCAGATCTGACTTGTAACGCAGCGCGATCGCGATCGCCTCAAAACGATTTAACTGCAAAAATTGAGCAATCACTGTCTCCGTTGGCTTTTGTCCATAGGCAGCTAGAAAAAAGTAACGTAAATCCTTTTCATAAGCGCGTCTAGTGTTGAGACTCCGTTTGTCTGCGAGGAGAGAAGTGAGAATGTCTGGATTAAATCCCGTCAAAGCATAGGGAATCGCACTAGAAATAGCGCTCACTTGAGTCTCATTAGTATCTAAATAAGTCCTATCCTGATTCTCAGATTCTAAATTAGATACAGTAGTTAGTCTTGATTGAGTCTTACCTGTCGCAACTGTAGTCTTATCAAGTGTCTCAAAATCTTGATTTAAGGCATGATTTAAAGAATATTTCTCTTGGCTAAATCGTAACTGTTCAGGCGCGATCGCATCGACAATACCCGCATTAGTCGCAGCCCGTTTAACAATGCCATAGATCGCTGTTCCCGTGAGCCTATGCCCATATTTAGCGCGATCTAGGGATATAAATAGCGGTGTTGGAGTATCCTCATCCTCACTAGGAAGATGTGTTAAATTGAGCCAGTCTTGTAATGCGGTGGCTGTGTCTAAACTGAGACTAATAATTTCCTTTTGGTTTGATTGCCCTTGCCGCTTATAGCATTTATCAACCCGTAGCGATCGCCCCACACAATCGACATCATTAATATTAATCGCGGCAACCTGCTGTCTTTTTAGAGAATTCTCGATAAGTAATCGCAAAATTGCATAATCACGCTGACCTGCCAATGTATCGCGATCGCAAGCCCTAAGAAGTCGCTCTGTAAGGTCAAAGGTCATTAGTCACTATGTGTTATTTAAAGGCTTTGTAAGGGGATTTTACCAAAAGCCAATAGATCAAAACTGATATGAAGCACTAAAGTAAATTGCAGTGTCTTGGAAATTATTGCCACGATCTTGCAAATTTACTAAGGGAAGTGCAGCATCAAAACGCAAAATAAATCGCTCAATCGGCTCTATAACCACACCTAATCCCACAGCAACAAGAAGATTTTGGGATTGAATAGGAGTGGGACTACTCCCATTATTCCAGACAGCACCAATATCAAAAAAAGGCATGATTTGGACAGTAGCGCGATTCGTTAGCTCATCACGCATAGCAATCAAACGAGTTTCAACACTCAGACGAATACCATTATCACCTGAGCGAGAATTTTGGCGAAATCCACGTAGAGATTGTCCACCGCCAATCGCAAACTGTTGAGATGGAAATAGAGGATTAGCTGATAATTGGGCTTCTAGGGAAGTGATTAAAAGAGCATCTGAACTGAGAATTTGTACCCGTTGTAGTTGACCTAACCAGCTAAAGAAACCAGCATTAGGAATAGTTATATATGTGGCATTCAACAAGCCAGTGCCAAGATTGAATTGCGATCGCAACGACCATATCCCTTCAGGATCTCGTAAAGTATAGTCTTGACCAAAGCGGAAAACACTAGTGGTACTTACACCATTAGCATCAGGACCAATACCAAAGGGAACAGCCAAATTCTCAAATAGAAAGGTTTGTCCAGTCTGATGAGCAAAGCCTAAAGATAAAGCAAACTCTTCGCGTGGGTTACGGATCAATGGTTGTCGATAAGCAATGTCATAAAGGCTACTAGCACCACGAATATTTAAAGCCGCAAAAGCAGGATCAGTAATGCGATAGTTATTAGGTGCATAGCGTAATGCCAGAGTTCCATTCATTGGATTAACAGGCACAGTATAGCTAAAGTCATAGAGATTGGCTCCACCTGTAGTACTTCGAGCATAAGATGCTGAGAGTAAATCCCCAATTCCTGTAAGATTGCGATAGTTAAGAGATATACCTATACGTTCTGATCCAACAGAAACGGGTGAGTAATTATCTGTACTGATTGAGCCTGTAAGTTGATTTGCCTCGTCCACTTGCACAACCAATATGCTTTTACCTTCTGCTGTACCAGCTTTGAGGCTAGCTGAGACCTTTTTAAATAATGGATCTTCACGGAGGAGTCGCAATTGGTCTTCCATGCGGTTAGAGTTAAAAGGCTTGACAACCCCTAACCCTACACGCGATCGCACATAATCAGAGTTAGTTTGAAGATTACCGATGACATCAATTCGTTCTAATTCTCCTTCAATCGCTTTGATTTTTACAACTCCATCTACATGATCTTCGGGTTGAAACTCTGCCCGTGAGGTAATGTAACCTTTACTGATATACAGTTGAGTAATAGCTTCGGCAGTGGTCTGAATCTGCTCTGGTGTAGCTAATTTACCTTCGAGTGGCTTAATAATTGCAGCAATCTCTTCGTCTACCAGCACAGTATTGCCAACTACCTCTATCTTTTTGACTTGAATAGGTTTTGATGCATTCACGTTGGCAATATCGAGCTTTCGGGTTTCGTTTGGGGAGGCATTGCTAGGTAATGAAAAATAGCATGAGCCAAATACTGTCACCAATAGCAAACTTTCAAGAGAAACCCTTATATGTCTAATCATTGGCATATTTCACATGATTTGAAAGAAACTTAACAGGGCTCGAAGATTTACGGACTTTAACTAGGATAACTTTCTGATCATTTTTATCTTCAAAATTGATATTTATTAATTTGAGATATTCACTTCCAATCAATTTGCTCATTGAACGCCTCATCGATAATCTAATAACCTCTTGGTTATGAGAATACTCAAAAATCTTCATATTAGTGTCTTTCCAAATATCATCAGCAAGAATTGTCACAGTGCCACCATCCTTATTCATTAAATTCACAATTATGGTGATGAATTTGTCAAATTGCTGAAACTCGATATCATCTAACGAAAGGAATGCTACAGGTGAGGAGCGCCATACTCTGAATAGCTTAAAGTTGATATATGGACGAAAGAATTGATGATGAAATATAAAAATTTTATTTGGATCAAAGCTAGGATTAGGAGATGTAGATGGAGTTGATGTAGGAAGAAATTCAAAAGCTCCAACATCTCTGATACCTAGTGCAAGAACTCCACGCTGATCAAAACTTGTTGATAGCCCATTACTAGCATTTATTGCGATGCTTCCGTTTACAAGTGCATGAGTTTTAGTTAAACCACCGTTGCTTGCCAATGTGGTGTTAATTACAGTATTTGCTGCACCTGTTGGCGTAGTAGATACACCTGTCAATGTAGCTGTATTACTAATACCATTGACACCATTAGTTCCAACTATATTTGTACCCGTAAAATTGAGAATAGAATTATTAGATATTTCTTTGCCTGTTAATGCGTTATTTCCTACAATGATGCTGTTATTAACTGTGACATTACCATTAGCTCCCATACTGCCATCATTAGCGATCGCGCCGCCTTCTTGATTTGCTGAATTGCCAAAGAAGGTACTATTACCAATTGTTGTTGTACCAGTAAAGTTATAAATAGCACCACCATTTTGAGATGTATTGCCAGAGAAGGTGCTATTACTAATATTAAGGTTGGAACTGGCACTACCATTAATAACAGCTCCACCATTATTGTTTTGAGCTGAGTTACCTGATAAAGTACTGCTGTTAATTGTTACCGTTCCATCGTTATAAATTGCTCCACCACTTTGTACGGATGTATTACCCGATAAAGTGCTGTTGTTAATTGAGACTGTTCCACTATTATAAATAGCAGCTCCGTAATCAGCTACGTTATTAGAGAGATTGCTATTAATCAAATTCAGAGTGGCTCCATTATTAACAAATACGCCTCCACCAAACGATGGGTTTCCTGAGGCTTTTCCGTTAGCAATAGTCAAATTATTAATATTGAGGGTAGCATTATTCCCAATATTGAAAACTCCAACAGCGTTATTACCACTAATTACGGTCGCAGTTGTCCCATTTATTGACAGGTTTTTGTTGATTGCAATGGTTGCTCCTAATGTATAGGTCGATGATGCAAGGTTTACTGTTGCTCCATTACTAGCAACATCTACTCCATTTTTTACAGTTCCATTTGTGCCAACGTTCACTATATTGGCAGTTCCAATGAGTGCTCCTGCACCAGTATTTGTAATTCCAGCATTCAAATTAATCGTAGATGCATCTAAGGTCAAGGTATTTGCACTGTTTGCCGCGATCGCATTATTCACAGTTAGAGAATTCGTTGCTGAATATGTCGTATTAGCGGCATTCCACTGAGTAACAACTGTAGCTGGAGTGATATCTCCTCCAATGTTTGCAATCACAAAGTTTGCTGGATCTAAAAGTAAATTTCCTGTCACTCCCTTAGAAGCGCGTAAGTCAACTAACCCGCTATAGGTTAATTTCTGTTTGCCAGAAACTTCTGTAAATCCACCATTACCATTTTGAGTCCCCCCCCTCGCTGATATTTCGCCATCAAAGCGAGTTGTGTTATCTGACCACACAATCACTTTGCCTCCATTACCATTTGTCAAAGCATCAGCATTAATCCTGCTGTTTTGATCAACATTAGTAAACTGAGCTGTGGGCGTTGTACCTGTTCCCTGATAGTTACCACCAATTAATACTGTCCCACCACCATTGATTCCAGATGCATTGATATTGGCATTAGCTAGATTAACATTGTCCCCAAATACTTGGATATCGCCACCTTGATTACCAGATACATTCAAATTACCTGAGACAATAGCAGTTCCAGCAGTTTTACCTGTGAGTAGTTTTGGTAAATCTACGCCTCTTAATATGGAAGTTGCCCCAATTGCTGAGCGATCGCTAATAGGTAGGTCATAGCTGAGGACATTGCCTTCATTGGTTATTTTAATAAACTTGTTGTCAGGGGTTGCTGTGATTGTAACTTTTCCTTCTGGAGTCGCGATCGTGCCAGTATTTACGACTAAGCCACCTAAGAGAGTGACACTTTTGCCATTGCTAACATTTAAATTTCCTTCATTGACAATGACACCTAATGGAGTTGGTGTTGTATTGTTTGGCAATGTACCGCTAAATGCGTAGCCGTTAGGACTACCAGTAAGGTTACGCACCTGATCGATACTACTATTCATCCCAAACCAAGCATCTCCAACACGTATGGCATTTGCGGTAGTTGCCGAGAAATTAGATGGAACATTCAAACTGGCTTTAGCCCCAAATACAATCCCCGCAGGATTCATAATAAATAGATTAGAAGTTCCACCTGTTACTTGGATTAATCCATTAATTACTGAGGCTTCACCGCCTGTTACTCGAGTGAGAATATTTTGAACACTAGTATTGGTAAGAAAGTTAGCAATTTCGCCTGTAGATAGTCCTAATTTTTGTAAACTATAAAATAAGTTTGAGCCTGCCTGAGTTCCACCTGTAATGTTGTATTGATTTCCTGTGTGAGTAACATATGTATTGAGATTATTGACATTTGAAGATGTTACATTCTGAGCAAGGGCTACATTTGCAGAAGGCAAAATACAAGTAGCAATTAGATAACCACCGAAGAACGCTTTATTGACCATTTACTTTGCCCTCTATTCTTCTTGTTTTGTTATAAAAACTAAGTATACTATCACAATTAATATGCAGAAAATCTGGCTATTAATTTGTTTTATGATTTACTGCTAAAAACTTTGTAGGCGATCGCACCTAAAATCACTAGACCAAAGAAAGGCAACCAGTTATAGCGAATCCAATAAAGCAAATTATTAAAAAAGTAACTAGCTTCACGGGATACCCAGACCGCGATTACTAAAGCCCCAACAAACATCACAAAATACATCACTATCTTTGTCATTTTCTTCTTTCCTAGAGAATTCTCTTTAAAAATGAGTCTGCTACAAAGGCAATACAGATCAGGGTGATCACTCCATATTGCTCACTACTACCAAAGCTCAACCATTTTAGAGATTGAGCTATCGATGCGCCACTGCCAGCAGCACCCTCAGTAAAACGCATCATAATGTTAAATACAAGATGAGTAACACCAATGGCTAAAACCTTACTTATTAGGCTTTTATTCATTCTTGTTTTATCTGTAATTCACCCACAATCATAACAAAAAGCCCTATGTCGCGTACTGTCCCATACCAACCTGTCCTTTTGCGATTGCTACATAGCGCGATCGCACTATTAGTATTTGGCTCATTGATTACAGGCTTTATGGTTTATGACCGATACGACAAAAGATTTGGGACGCTTAACCTACCAATCATTCGTGATACTCAAGGCATTCATGGCACGATCGCTTTAGCCTTTTTATGTCTTTTACCGCTCTTTGCAATTTACTGCTTTCATATAGGCGATCGCCGTCTGATTCAAAAGGAATCTCTCAAACAACTCCAAGAAGTGGGGAAACCGATTTGGTGGATCTCACTACAGCGATTTGCCAATAGTCTGCTCCTGTTATCTGCAACCTTTGCCGTTATTACAGGACGGATGATGCAGGAAGAATGGCTACCAACTGGAGAATTTAATCACATTTGGTATATTGGGCATTTAATAGGATGGCTATTAATGTTTGTTAGCATAGCCATTCATCTATTAATGAGTGCCAAGGTCGGAGGCTTGCCTCTATTACTCTCAATTTACAACTGGAAGATTCGTCCTGAGGATATGCCTAAATTTTGGCTACGCGGATTTAAGCTCAAGCCTTCCACTGCATTTATATTCTTTTTTGAAGCCATAGTAATTGGTGGTATCGCGATCGCTTTTATCTTGCCGTTAATATTTACATCACCTCAATAGATTGAATATTGACCAATCCTCTAAAATGACCTTAGCGCCATCAACCCTATTGTGGATTGGTATTACTAGCTACTGTGCAGAAATATGATCAAAAAAGACTTAACTTTACGCAGCGATCATGGTTGGAAATCCGAGGAAGGATACAAGATCTTTGTTGCCGATCGCGGCGCGGTACGGTTTGATTTCCCCAAAGATTGGATAGTGAAATTTAAAGAAAAATCAGTTAGTTTCCACGATCTTGAACCACCAGATGATACTGGTGCATTAGAAATGTCCTTTAATCGCCTGCCTCCTAATGATTGGAGTACATTTCCTCTCAAAAAGACTCTGCATCAAATTTTGGAGGATGACGATCGCAAAATTACCCATAAAAGCAAAGTTTCCAGTGCTAATCGCGATGGCATGAGACTAGTTTGGGCAGATATTCAATATATTGATGCCACTGAAAAAAGACCCGCCACATCACGTATTTTGGTTGGTATTGGCGGTAATGTCCAAGTCCTGTTTACCTTTGACTACTGGGTTGAGGGTGAAGAACAGATGCGTGAAGTCTGGGAAGCGATGTTGCGATCGCTAAGACTGGGGCTATTTATCCCCGACCCCACCAGAGGTCATGTTGTAAATCCCAGCCTTAATTAACAGAAAGTGGTAGCCAAGGCTACCACTTTCTGTATTTGTAATCGAATGGTGTATTGTTAACTCACTCAAAGTGATTTAGGATAAACGGCGCAAAGTGTCTGAAAATGTCTGATTTAGCAGATCAGATTTCGGTGGGTATTTAAACTGGGTATAAAAATATGGCTCAAGTAATCGCGACAGTCAATATGAAGGGTGGTGTCGGTAAAACCACCTTAACCGTCAATATTGCCACCTGTTTGGCGAAAATCCATCGCAAAAAGGTTTTAGTCGTCGATTTAGATACCCAAATCAGTGCCACTCTGAGCATGATTTCCCCAGCCGAGTTTGCTAAATGCCGCAAAGAAAACCGCACCCTGAGACATTTAGTTAGTCAAGCGATCGCTCGTTACGGTGTACAGGTCGAAGACCCTGAGGAAAAAATTTACCAAGTCAAGGATCTGGTCATTCCCCATGTTTGCAAGGTTCAAGGTTTAGATCTCCTAGTTGGCGATATCGATCTATATGATGAGTTTCTGGTCTCAGAGATGCTTTATAACCGATCACTTTTATACGAAGAAAAGCAAACCTTTCAACAGACATGGAGCAAATTTGAGCAAGGCTTAATCAGAGGTATTCTGGCTCCTGCAATTAAAAACTACGACTTCATCATTCTCGACTGTGCCCCCGGCTATAACTTGATTACGCGCAGTAGCATTGTCGCGAGTGACTATTACCTGATGCCAGCTAGACCTGAACCTCTGTCTGTTGTGGGTATTCAGCTATTAGAAAGACGTATTGAGAAATTAAGAGAAGTCTATCGTGATGATAAGTCGATAAATATTCAACTATTAGGAATCGTCTTCAGTCTG
The DNA here is from genome assembly GCA_050632425.1 of Pseudanabaena sp. BL-A-41. Classification (GTDB taxonomy): domain Bacteria; phylum Cyanobacteriota; class Cyanobacteriia; order Pseudanabaenales; family Pseudanabaenaceae; genus Pseudanabaena. The sequence continues at coordinate 412,736 of CP192607.1, forward strand.
TCTGCGGGCTTTACGCTGAGCCGCTATTACAATAAGGTTATGGATCGGGTAAGTGCCGATTTTAGTAGCGCTAAGATTTTTAAAACGAAAATTCCCAATGACGTAAATATCGCTAAAGCTGTAGATGATTTCATCCCTGTATCCCTATCTAATCCTAATTCAGGCGGCGCAAAAGCCTTTGCAGAAGTAACAGTAGAACTTTTGAAAAAGTTAGAAGTCTCTCTAGGCATGAAAGAGCAAACCTCAAGGCTGAGTTTAGTAGATTTAGAATAAATATCACTATGACAGTGACGTTAACTGTTAGAGATTTTAATAATCGGGTTAACGCAAACATGAAGACTAATGGAGTCTTTTTTGTGTATGGACTGTTATGGTTAGATGAGCATGAAGCCCGACTATATAATTGCTATGACGATTCCTCTTTGCCAATATGCGATCCTGAAGCCTACGCAATATTGCGATCGCACCTCTCAAATGAATACCTTGGTGGTGCATTACTACAAGCTTGGGCAAGTGATGGAGCAAATAGCCTAAAAATCCATACCCTTTATTGGATAATCTGTGGTGATCTAGATAAAGAGCCACCATCAAAATGGGGAGATAAAATATTTATTCGTCCAATACCAGATGAGTATAAATGTTTTAGATAGAAGATTCCTTATATAATCATTCACTGGTATTCCTAGCGATCGCAAAATAGAGCAGCTTAAATTTCATGCAAGATAGCAAAAAAAATATAGAAGGCGATCGCCTTACATCTCTACAACAAATAGCTAAACCTTGTCATCACTGCGAAGGCAAAGGCTATATCGAACTGCGCGACTGTTCTGGAGAAATTCAACGAGAAGAAAACTGTTCATTTTGCAGTGGCACAGGAAAAATAGAACTAGAGGATAAGCAATAACCTCTAAAAGATGAAGGCGACGCAAAGCGCTACTATTCATCTAAGGTAAACCACTGAAGATTCTATATAATTTGCTATACCTCACTTGAAATATCACGACTAGGAGCAATAATGTCCGATTTGATCAGCAGCCACTATGATGACCAATATTTTGACTGGCAATCTCCAATTGGTGAGTTTGGAGGATGGGCAAATCAAACCAAATTTATTAAATACATATCAGAGCATAGTGAAGTATTAGACTTTGGCTGTGGTGGTGGATTTCTCTTGAGAAATATCCAATGTGCTAAAAAAGTGGGAGTTGAGGTAAATCCAGCAGCAGCAGCAGCAGCTAAAAAAAATGGTCTGGAGATGTTTCGTAGTGTCGATGAAATCCCAGATGATTACGTTGATGTCATCATTTCTGACAACGCTTTAGAACATACCCTACAACCACTTCAAGAACTCAAGTCACTATATAAAAAGTTAAAGACAGGCGGCAAAATTATTTTCGTTGTTCCCTGTGAATCAATTTCCTACAGCTATAAGCCCAATGATATTAATCATCATCTTTATAGCTGGAGTCCCATGTGCATTGGCAATCTTTTCACTGAGGCTGGCTTTTCAGTAATTGAGTCCAAACCTTACATTCATAAGTGGCCCCCGAAGTATCAACTCATAGCCAAAATCGGTGGAAGACCTCTATTTGAAATAGCCTGCCGCATTTTCGGGAGAATTGAACGGACTTGGTATCAGGTAAGGGTCATTGCTGAAAAACATTCGTAATTTTTGTGGCAAGGCTTTTCCTCATCACAATTTTTATTCATAAGAATTACGCATAAACTACACTTGCTTGCTCATGGTAGATATGTAACCATCAGTCTACTGTTTCACCTTTCTTTGAGATGTAGTAATGAAAAGTTATCTATTCATGGCTGCTGCTGCGATCGCTTTACTTGGGTGTGAGTCTCAACCCAGTTCCACTCCTAGCTCCTCAGTACCTAGCCCTACAGCCAGTAATGCTCCTACAAATCCAGCGATCGCCAAAGTTGCCTTGATAGAAGATAAGCCCGTATTCGTAACCCCTCAGCAAAATCCACAACCTAAAGAAATTGACGCTCAGGTAGGGATGGATTTATATGTAGCTGATACTGTGCGTACTGAGGCAAATGGAAAAACACAGGTTGAGTTTAGTAATGGCGTAGGTTTTCGGATTGGTGGTGATGCAGTTTTACAAATTCAACCTCAAAACAAATTGCATCTTAAGTCTGGGAAAATGATTACTTGGGTTAAACCTGGTTTGAAAGTTCCAACAGAAATTTCTACACCCTACGCAACTGCTGCTATTCGAGGTACAACTGCTTTTGTGGAAATTCCTAAGGATATCAATCAAGGTGTTAGATTTTTCTCTTGGGAAGGAACGGTATCGGTGAAGTTAGCAAATCAGTCAAAGGAAATTGTGTTGGTGACTGGAGAGGAAATTCTGGTCAAACCAAATGATACTAAGCCTCCAGTTGTCCGACGTTTAAGCTTGAAAGAGTGGAAAGATCACGCGGCTCAAAAGAGTTCCTTACTACGCAGCTTTAAAACGCCTCTACCCACTCAAACAATTATCGACAAACTAGCCCCCGGACAAGCTAGTTTGGAGACATCTTCTCAAAAGAAGAAAAGCTAAGAGCCAGCAAATTTTATGAAAGCTATCAAACAAAAGACCAGCCCTAAGCGACTGGTCTTTTGTTGATAGCTCGCCTACGCATAAGCCTATATCAACAAGACCTAAATTAATATGCTTGCGAAATTAACCTAGCTTGCGTAAAGAGCCATTATCGTAAGCTAATTTATCCTGTAAGGATTTGAATAAATTCGTAAGCTTATAGATTTACGCGCAGCTAAACCGTTTTAAAGAAGAAAGGGAGATACTCCAAATCTCTCTTCTGTCGTTTTTGGCATGTAGTCTAACTATGATTTAAGTAAGTCTATTTTTGAGTCTAACTGGAAGTCTTGGGTTCTTAGAATAAGGCTAAAAACAGCTTGTTAAATTATTTTTCAAGGGCACTGTTCGTGTTGCGCGATCGCCTTATGACAAATATTCAAAGTTAAGTGAAATTTGTTAAGGTAAATAGGAACTATTTGCAAGTAGGCTTAATGGATCGTCAACGTCGAAAAATATTAGAAATGGGGCTTGGTGGTATTGGGTTAATTGGTGGTGTGATCGCTTGTAGTCCCATCACTTCAAATCGCAACTCAAGTCAAAACAATGAGAATAAACAACCTACACCAAAAAAAATTGTGATTCCACCGATGTCTCTTAGTGAAGAGGCACAGACAAGAATTAAGACCAGTGGACTCGATCCGATCGCCGCATTGCGAGAGTTTGATTACGGCAAAGTTAGTCAAGAGAATGGGCGCACGGTGCGCGAATTTGAGCTAACTGCCAAAAGTAAAACAGTTAAATTAAATGCCTCGACGGACTTCATTACTTGGAATGTGAACGATCGCGTTCCTGGCCCAACCTTAAGAGCGACAGAAGGCGATCGCGTGCGGATTGCTTTTTCTAATCAGGCGGGACATGCCCATTCATTGCACTTTCACGGTGAACATGCTTCAGAAATGGATGGAGTAAAACCGATTCGCAATGGTGCAGCCACAATTTATGAATTTGATGCAAAGCCTTACGGTGTGCATTTGTATCACTGCCATGTTGCACCTGTGGCAAGGCATATTGGTAAGGGTTTGTACGGAATGTTTATTATCGACCCACCAACGCCGCGACCGCCTGCGGATGAAATGGTGCTCATCATGGGCGGCTACGACATTGATGGGGATGGACGCAATGAAATGTATGCCTTTAATGGTTTGCCCCATTTCTATATGCAACAACCGATCGCCGTGCAGCAAAATCAGCTATTGCGGTTATATGTGCTGAATATGATTGAGTTTGACCCTGCGGCGACCTTTCATGTCCATGCGAATATGTTTCAGGTCTATCGCACTGGACGCGGCATGAATCCCACTGAAGAAACGGATGTAATCACGATGGGGACAGCGGAGAGGCATATTTTAGAGTTGCAATATCGCTTTACGGGCAAATATATGTTTCATCCGCACCAAGATGCGATCGCGGAGGCAGGCTGTATGGGCTTGTTTGATGTTGTTGCAAGCTAGTTAATTTGCCTCTCCCGATGGGAGAGACAAATTTAATATTTATTGAGAATTACTTGCAACTTTATGCTCTAATAGGGTTAAATCAGTTAATGCAAATTACTTGCATTAACTAGCAATTATTGCCTTATACCAATTAGTTACTCTCATGTCCGCAATCATTTCTTTCATCAGTCGAGCCTTGAAAGCTTTAGTCAAAAGCAAAGCATTTTTCCTATTGTTTACGCTGTCATTAGTTGCCGCGATCGCGATCGCGGCATGTAGCAATGAGCCAAAAGCCTCTACACATTCTAATTCTGCAACCATTGAGTCCAAAATTGAGTCTAAATCTGGGACTCAAAAAGACACAATGACACCTAGTCACAACAAAGCCAAGATAAATATCAACGAAGCGATTTTATCTGAACTCGATAAGGTGGAGGCAAAGTTAGGAATTGCAGGCTTGTCCAACAAGATTCAAGCAGCACGTCCTTATACAAAGGCAGAAGATTTGGTGACTAAGAAAGTGGTCACGGCGGAGCAGTTTGCTCAAATCAAAGATATGGTTGGTACGGAAACTATAGAGCTAACTGGTGAAGCTAAGGATGTTGACTATTTGACAAAACTTGGTTTGATGAAAGGTCACATGATTGTGGCGAAGGAATTACTTGATATTCAGAAGCCCGACCAAGCGCTTCCCCATATTGAGCATCCTGTCGAAGAGATTTATGCAGATGTGGAAGGTCAACTCAAAGAGCGAAAGGTCAAAGAATTTAAACAGCCATTGATGGATTTGCAGCAGTTGGTCAAGTCCAAGCCTAACGATCCTAGTATTACTGCTAAATATAATGACGCGATCGCTAGTATTGACTCAGCGATCGCTGCCATTCCCGATACTCAGCGTCAATCACCTAAGTTTGCTCTGCAAGTGATCAATGCAATTCTTGATACGGCAGGTACGGAATATCGTGCGGCGATCGCCAATGACAAAATAAAAGAAATCATCGAGTATCAAGATTCGCGAGGTTTCACTATTTATGTAGAGCAGTTGTACAAGAGCATCGCCTCTACGATGGAAAAGAAACATCCCGATGTTCATAAACAATTTACCGCAAGTTTAGAAAAACTCAAGTCGGCATATCCTAGTCCGATCGCTCCAGAAAAACCCGTGCTGTCCGTTGCGGATATGTCCGAACTAATTAAGGGCAACGAACAAGCCGCTACGAAAGTTTACACAAAATCCTAACTCCTCTTTCCTCGGCTAATGGCGACGCATTGCGCCGCCATTAGCCATATAAATTTTTATCTAAAAAACTTTATGGACATCAGTTTAACTCTGCCAACTTTTGTAATTACCCTGCGCGAAGGTGTCGAAGCAGCTCTGGTAATTGGCATCGTCATGGCGTATCTCAAACGCGCTAGACGATCGCATCTAAATAAATGGGTATTTGCGGGGATTGGGACTGGACTTGTAATTAGTGCGATCGTTGGTATCCTCTTTAATTGGTTTATGCAAAGCGTCGGTACAAGCAACCCCGAAATATCGGCAGTATTTGAACCATTACTCGAAGGTGTATTTAGTGTTGCAGCGATCGCCATGTTGACATGGATGTTGATCTGGATGACTAAACAGAGTCGCGCCATGAAGGGAGAAATCGAAGGCTCATTAAATAGCGTTTTAGGTAAAGGCAAAAAAGCAGGCTTAGGAATTTTTGGACTGATTTTATTTGCAATTTTGCGCGAAGGTTTTGAGGTGGTTTTATTCATTTCCGCAAAGTTTCAAGAAGGATTTATGCCTGCTCTCGGAGCCGTCAGTGGCATCTTAGCCGCCACAGCGATCGCGATCGGACTCTTTAAATTTGGTATCCAAATTAATATCCGCGCCTTCTTCAAAATTATGGGCTTTATGCTCCTCGCGATCGTCTCAGGGTTAGTCATTTCCGCCCTTGGACATTTTGACACTGCCCTGCGAATTCTGTCTCAAAGCGATCGTAAATCCGAGTCCATCTGCTTCTTTTACGAGCATTTTGCCCGTGAGCATTCCTGCGTCCTCGGCAATATGGTTTGGAACACAACCAAAGTATTACCCGCCGAAAAATTTCCGGGGGTAATTTTAAGTTCGCTATTTGGCTATACCGACAAGCTGTATTTAGTCCAAGCGATCGCTTATGTTGCTTTTTTTGCGATCGTCGGCACGATCTATTACCGCAGCTTAGGGAAGCGCATAAATACCCGCAGTACTTTATGCTCAAAATCAAATCAATAAACTGCGTAAATATTGCTGCAAGATTATTTATGAAGAGGTCGTGCTTTGCACGACCTCTTCTCTTTAGGTTAAATTTTAACTGTTGCTTCTCAAGAGTCACAAAAACTATGATGAAATCTAGATGAACTCTAAAAACCTAATTTGTGAGCAAGTTTGTATGACTACTATCCGTAAGGTAACTGGCGATCCTAATGAATTCTGGAGTGAACTAAGTTGGAGCGATCTGAGCAGTGCTGAGCAAGAACTCTGGACACAGTTAGGCTGGAATGAAGAAAATTGGGACGACGAACTAGATTTTCCTGAATGGGATGACTTGTCAAGTGAAGACCAAAAACTTTGGGGAGTATTAGGTTGGACGCAATCTAGCTGGGAAGGCGAAGATGATATTCCTGCGTCTGCGGACAAATCTTGGGAAGAGCTAACCAGTGAAGAACAAGCTGCCGCCACTGAACTTGGTTATACCCAAGATAAATGGGACAACGAATAAAAATGTGTTGCGGCTTTGTCGCGACACAGATAACTTACACCGCTTTATGCTCAAAACCAAACCAAGATATTTTTTGAAAGGCTTGCGAAGCAAGCCTTTCAAAAAATATCTTGTGGTTCGTTTGCACGAAATCAACTTAAAGCCTTATTTGGCAAGGCTTTAAGTTGATTTCGCTAGATAATTTTGTAAATTATCAAAATTCTGGTGTTAAAGTTACGCATTTCGGGTTAGAATAACAAAGCCTTTCGGGGGTGTGGCGGAATGGTAGACGCTACGGACTTAAAATCCGTTGACCGCAAGGTCGTAAGGGTTCAAGTCCCTTCACCCCCACTTTATGAATTCACGAAAAAAGCCCTGCTAATGCAGGGCTTTTTTCGTTTAGGCAGGAACTGCTGCCATTTTCGTCGTGCCGAGGGATTCCATAATCAACTCAGCGAGATCGTTGATAAAGATGGGATGACTATTTAAAGCAGGAACGCGATCGAAATTATGAATACCTGCTTCTTCGGCAACTTCACGATATTCGATGTCAATCTCTTGTAAGGTCTCAATATGTTCAGAAACAAAACTGATGGGAACAACTAAGAGATCTTTAATGCCGCGTTTAGCGAGATTGTGAATTGCTTCTTCGGTATAGGGTTGCAACCATTCCACAGGACCAACTCGGCTTTGATAAGCAAGGGTATGGGCATTGTAGCGATGATAATCACGACGGATTGCTTTCATGATGCCATCGACACAATTTTCCATTTCCGATTGATAGGGATCATTGTATTCGGTGACATATTTTACGGGTACACCGTGAGCACTGAAGAAAATATGCACATTCTCTGGATCGGCAAAGCTTTGCAACTTAGCATCGATCAGTTCATTCATGGCACGAATGTAACCAGTGCGATCGTACCAAGATTTGATCGTGATGCGTTCGATCGCCTGTAGTTCAGGATCGGTTTCCCAGAGGTCATCAAGTTGCTTAATGCTAGAGCCACTGGTGCTGATTGAGTACTGAGGATATAGAGGCAATACCACAAGGCGCGTAATCCCATCCTGTTTGATTTTGGCGATCGCTTCTGAGGTGTAGGGATGCCAGTAGCGCATACCGACATAAACTTTTGCCTCGATGCCATTACGCTGCAAAACATTTTCGATATTTTCACCTTGCTCTTCGGTGATTTGCCGTAGGGGTGAACCTCCGCCAATCATGCGGTAATTTTCTTGGCTAATAGGAGCGCGACTAGCCGCAATTAAGGAAGCGATCGGCTTTTGCAAAAAAGGAATTGGCAAGCGAATAATTTCTGGATCGGCGAACAGGTTGTACAAGAAAAGGTAGACATCATCTAGCTTCTCAGGACCTCCTAAATTTAACAGTAGTACTCCAACACGACCAGACATAAAACAGTTTCCTAAATTTGATGATTTATAAATTTTTGCGATTTGTCAGAGATCCAACCCAAGGATGTATCTCTGTATTTTTAATGTAAATAATGCGAATAAATAAGTTTTAAAAAATATATGGGATTTATTAAATGAAGTTGTAAAGCTTTTTTAACTTTAAACTCTCTCTAAATCTTAGTCTAAGTTATATATAACTACAGGCTTTTGTTTTGAGGTTCATTGACAAAAGCAGAGTAGCGGAAAGCTCTACCCTGCTTTTATTTCCTGTCTAGCCATTGTTTGACACAGGCTTCTAACAAATCAATATCTAAAGGCTTTGTCAGATAATCATCACAACCCGATGCGATCGCTGATTCTTTATCACCTTTCATTGCATGAGCAGTTACCGCCACGATCGGAATACTCGATGTGCGATCGCTAGCTTTGAGTTGTCTCGCAATTTCCCAGCCGTCGATTTCTGGCAAAGATAGATCAAGCAAAATTAGATCGGGGTGATTTTTTTCTAGCCAATCTAACGCCGCTTGACCATCTTGGATACAGGTGACGTTATAGCCTGAATCTTGAAACACCTGCTCCACCAAAACTTGGTTGTCAGGGGCATCTTCGACCACTAAAATTAGCGGCGGGCTGTTAGGTGCGGGCATAGGTACTAAGCGGTTCTTTGATGAACTTAATATATAGATGTTTAAAGGTTGATCGTACTACTCTCGGTAACTCAAAATCGATCGCCATCATTGTTGTAGGTAATTGCCAGTCAGGACTTTGTAACTGCGCGATCTGATCGCCAACAATGTCAATAGCATCTAGATCGCTGCATAGTCCTGTACGGATCGAGGCAGCAACCGTTGGCACATCGAGGGGATTTACACCAAGAATCTCTACCATAACGCGATCGAGGGCAAAAACATCACGGGAAGCCGCTAAAACTCCCAACTCTTTTGGCTCCCCAGCACTAGGACCATTGCCCTCATGTCCGACAATACCATCGATGATTGTCAGTTCAGGATTAATTGTGCGTGCTGTCTCAATCAACATTTGTGCGAAACGATTCACATCCTTACCTGCTTCCATGTGCCACCAAGCTTTCATTTTCCCTGGTACACATCCAAAAAGATTTTTTACGCCGAGAGTGAGAGTTAGCTGCATATGCGATTTTACTTTAGGCAAATTGATCACCACATCCGCATCCATCGCTTCTTTACTAAGGCGGAGATTATGTAGTTCGCCTTCCCCCTCCGTTTCGTAGCGTTTGCCGTGAAATTCTACGATGGGAATTCCTAATTCTTCCGCGAGGGGCAATAAACCATTGGCTTTAGCAATTCCTTTGACACTACCAAAGGCAGGACTATCACCTAAAAATGGCTTGCCACCAGCATCGATCACCATCTTGGCAACGCAATATACCAATTCAGGACGGGTGGTGCATTCTTTGGTGGGACGTGAGCCTGTAAGTAAATTGGGCTTGAGGAGAACGCGATCGCCTGCTTTGACGATGCTGGACATACCTCCTAGGGGTGCAAGTACAGCCTCTAGAGCCTGCATAAGCGATGCAATTTCATAGCTAGAGGTATGTAAAAGACTGACGGTTGGTTTCATGAATGTTTCTAGAAGGTGGTTGGTCAGCGAATTGCTTAGAATTACTTAAAAATATAGCCTAAAACACAGATTGTTACGATGCTTGCTATTCTGGCATCACAACAATTTGGGGTAGTCCTTGATTTATATGATAAGGATGAGCGGCGCGAAGCGCTGCCTATCCTTACGATTGGTATTTACTCTCTACTGAGTAGTGTTTTGAGACGAACACTCTCTAGTTCTAAGACCTTTAGGGCTAAACTGCGATCGCGATCCATGAGATCATCGAAAGTATCAACGGGAATAGCCAAAACCCTAGTTGGTGAAGATTTCGCCGTGATTGTACCTGTCAAATTAGTATGGGTTAATACTTCTAATTCATCCAAAACTTTCCCTGATACAAGATTTGAGATGGTTTCGGATTGATCAGCACGGATGATCCTAATTTCCACATTGCCCTCAATCAGCAGTAGCAATTCTCGACAAGTATCACCAGCCTCAGTAATATGTTCATACTCTAGGTACGACTTGACATAGGCGCGATCGCTTAACTCGATCAAAATTTCGTTATCAAGAGAATGGAAAAAGTCACTATTGAATAGATATACCACCCGTTCTAATTTCTCAAAATTCGCCAAAGGCAAGGATTGCGTACTTTTGAGAATTAAGGTGATCATTTCTTGAACTAAGGGATGCTGACTTTCGATTTCAACCGCCGCAACTCGACTCGCGGCAAAGTCTAAAATCTGTAATAAATACAAGCTTACGGTTTGAATTAAAGGGTTGGGTTCTTGTAACAGATCCGTTAGGGTATCAACTACCTCAGAAACAGCGATCGCCACTGAACAAGCCATATTTTCTGAGGATAGTCTCAGTAAGTCGATCTGGGTTGATGGAATTTTTTGCAACCAAACGGAATTTGGCTCTTCGAGGATATCTCCCAAAACCGTAGGCGAGAGCCTACCTAAGTTACTGGCAATCTCATCGCCTTCAGAGGTATTGAGACTAGCGATCGCCTCTAGCAATGCTAATACCAAAATTCTCTTTTTACGGGAGATTGCCTCTAGTAATAGGGAGACGGCAGGACGATGTTCTAAGAGACAGGGCTGATTGAGGTTGTGGTAAGACTGCAATAGCTGGTCAAGGCGATCGAGATAAAAATAGGACTTTTGCTTTAGAGACGCATCGTGATCGAAATCTTGCGTAATTTCTTGTTCCTCCGCAGGCGTGATGTTATAGGCTTGAGCCAATTGCTGTGAGGCAGTATTAGCATCTAAATTTTGGAGATAAACCAAGCGCTCAAGAGCCTTGCGATAACCAGAAATGCGTACTAAGTTCTCAAGGTTTCGCTGGCGATTAGGATCGAGTAGTTGGGGATCTTCCACACCTAACTCTTCGAGAAGACTACGGTGTTCGGTATCAGAAATATCTAACTCTGTGCGTAATTGCCTTAATAGTTCCAAACTACTAGCAGAATTGGTATAACCCTCTTCCAATGATTCGCGCAAAACCCCCTTATAAGCTTCATAGCGCTTTTGCTTGGTAAATCCTGGTAACACTTTCGCCAATACATAGACCTCATGGGGATTGAGATCGTCAACATCGCGATCGCTAAAGTATTGATTTAAAGGGAAGTTCATCTTTAATAATTGCTTACGAAATCTACCTGCCAGACCTTCCCTTGCATAAAGTTCAGGATCGCGTTTGAGGGTGTGAGCTAACCACAAAGTACTGACTAAAACGACAACTACATCAATGGTTTCTTGGAAAAAGTTGGGTAGTAGGCGAATGAAAGGACGACCACCAAAAATAAAAAATAGATTGAAAGCAATAAAGGTACTGACACTAAATAAATGATGGCGAATCAATAAATTAGAAGTTTTTTGCTTAGAGAAATTGAGGTAAGAGCGATAAAGACGTTCGCCAAGAATGCCAAAAACGTAACCTAAGCCCGTAAATAAGCCCAAGGTAATCGGCACGGCTACAATTTTGGGAATAGGAATAGCTTGATTGTATAGATAAAATCCAGAGGACAATAATTTTTGAATGGAGTTGCCCTCCATCGCCCAAGCCCCTGAAAAGTAGTAGTCCCAACTGCCTGCATAGAGATAGTAATAAAAGAAGTAGCCAACCACTAATCCTAAATAGCAGTAATAAAGGAATTTAGATTCTGGCTTTTCTATGCCATCCCAGTACGATCGCTCTGAGTCAATATCAATACAAGGGTTTTGGCAAGCTACGCAGGCACTTTGCTCTTTTCCATCATTGGTAATCGTGCGACACATCGATTGGGTAATTGGCACTTCGCTCATGTGAGCCTTAGTCGCCAATAAAGCCGATGGTTCCGAATAGATTTTCTGGACAGGAGCCATCGGACAGAAATAATTACACCAAGTCTTGCCGCCATAGAGATAGCCGACGGTGATAGCGGCGGCGATCGTCATCATTAGCCATAAGCCTAAAGCGATCGCATTGCCATTAATAAACAAGATCCGACTGCATAGACCGATAAATAATAGTCCAAACTGAAAGTATAGATAGTTTTTGCCTAGCCAAGAGTCTTTTTTAACTTTCGGAATTTCATAACGGACTTTTCCTGTCTTACTATCAGTTCTTTTTATTTGCCTTTGCCATCCCAAGGCGCGAGGAATTTGCGATAGGAAGGATAAAGGACAAATCCGCCGCCATAGCTCATGCCCAAATACCAATAAGATAAAAATAGCGCTAGGTACAATTATGCCCCAAAATATTGGTGCGCCAAGGGGATAGGGTTGCAATTCTAAACAAGTATTTTGAACAGAAATACAATCTTCAGGCTTGATGCGAAAAGGACTCCAAGTTTGATTTGGAGTTGTAATTAAAGGAGAAATTGGATCATAAAAGAGGGAAGCAATGAGAAGTAACCAAGCACAGGTTAACACCCAACGTACTTTTCGTATTTGCTGCTCAGATATGTTGTAAAACATGGTTTTTCGTTGTTGAGTTGAATTAGGGGATTACAGCCTATTGAGGCTTAAAGTAGTACAGAGAAATTTTTGAAAGCGCGGCGAAGCCGCGCTTTCAAAAATTTCTCTGTGTTTCGCTACAGCGCGTTGCGCTGTAATTAGGAAAACTGATTAGGTTTATTTATCTAACCAATCTGTGGGGTTTATTTCTAAAAGCTAGATTTAGCAGGCATAGGAGCATAATTGGGGCGAAATTAGCATGGCAACTATATAGAACAACCTATAGTTCACCTTATCAAGAAAATACATAGATTAAAACTTATCTTTATTATAAGAATAATAGACTTTACTCTATTCACCCTTCACTCTAAGATACCAATAGAGATAAATCAATCGTTCTTACGAATCACTTAATAAGTTATGTCTAATTTAAAAAACAACATTTCACGGCGACGATTTATAGCTACTGCTGGAGCTACAGCTCTTAGTTCGGTGCTCCTTAAAGGATGTCTTGGTAACCCTCCCGAAGATACCCCAACTATAAGTTCTGCTAATGCCACTAAAATAAATATTCCCCCTGAACAAGTCCCTGAAACCACGAAAGTCAGACTTGGTTATTTGCCAATTATCGAAGCAGCGCCATTAATTATTGCCAAAGAGAAAGGATTTTTTGCAAAGTATGGCATGACTGATGTTGATATCTCGAAGCAAGCCAACTGGGGTGCAGCCAGAGATAACGTTAAAATTGGCTCCTCCGCAGGTGGTATCGATGGCGGTCAATGGCAAATGCCCATGCCTTATCTAATTTCTGAGGGCATCATTACCGACAATCTCAAAATCCCCATGTATGTGCTTTTGCAATTAAATACACAGGGAAATGGCATTGCGATCGCAGGTAAGCACAAAGATAAAGGCTTGACTCTCAAAATCGATAAGGCAAAAGATTTCTTTGAGAAGACTAAAGCTGAAGGTGCAAAATTTAAAGCTGCGTATACCTTCCCTAAAGCTAATCAAGAATTTTGGATTCGTTACTGGTTAGCCGCCAATGGAGTCGATCCTGACACTGACATCGAATTGCTGACCGTACCTGCGGCGCAAACTGTAGCCAATATGAAAACTGGCTCGATGGATGCCTTCAGTACTGGCGACCCTTGGCCCTACCGCATCGTTAAAGAGAAGATCGGCTTCATTCCTGCCCTCACTGCCGAAATTTGGAAGGGACATCCTGAAGAATATTTAGCAATGCGTGCAGATTGGGTGGATAAATATCCCAAAGCAACCAAGTCTCTGCTTAAGGCAATTATGGAAGCTCAGCAATGGTGCGATAACTTCGACAATCGCAAAGAACTTGTCCAGATTGTTGCCACCAAGAACTATTTTGGCGTTGCTCCTGAAATCCTTGAAGATCCCATGATGGGCAAGTACGACATGGGCGACGGGCGCGTTATTGACGACAAGAGCATGGCTCCACTCTATTGGAAAGATGCCAAGGGAAATGTTTCTTATCCCTATCAAAGTCACGACCTCTGGTTCATTACTGAAAGCGTGCGTTGGGGATTCTTACCCAAATCATCACTAGCTACAGCTAAGGATTGGATCAAGAAGGTCAACCGTGAAGATCTCTGGCGGGAAGCAGCTAAGGAAGCAGGCTTCCCCGATATTCCCGCTAGCACCTCTCGCGGTATTGAGGAATTCTTTGACGGCACAAAGTTCGATCCCGAAAATCCTCAAGCCTATCTCGACAGCCTAAAGATCAAGAAGGCATAGGTCAAAAAATTAGATCAATATCTCTAGATCAATAAACAAATTAAACATACAAATTAAACACACTGTGTGAGGAAAATTAACCGTGAAAATTCATACTAGTAAACTTGGATTGCTGCTACTGAGCTTGCCTTTGTCTTTGGGCGCGATATCTGTATCGGCGCAGGCAAATCCTGCTAACTCTTCAACAGTTAAATTAACGGAAACGACGGCTTCTATTCCTGCAATTTCTAACGAAACTCAACTTAAGGCGATCGCTAACGATCCCATTGCTCAGAATGTAACCTCTGTTTCTCAACTATCAGATGTGCGTCCTACGGATTGGGCGTTTACGGCTCTACAATCCCTAGTTGAGCGCTATGGCTGTATTGCAGGCTATCCCGATCGCACATTTCGGGGTAAACAAGCGACCTCACGCTATGAGTTTGCGGCTGGTTTAAATGCTTGTCTTGACAAAATCAATGAGATTATTTCGGCGGGATTAGCTGACAAGGTTAGCAAGGAAGACCTCGCAACTTTGCAAAAGCTCCAAGAGGAATTTGCTGCCGAACTCGCAACCCTACGCGGTCGAGTTGATGCCCTTGATGCGAAAACCACCAAACTAGAAGCGCAACAGTTCTCCACAACAACTAAACTAAGTGGCGAAGCGATTTTCAGCGTATCGGGTGCAACGGGAGCAAATCCTAACAACGGTGGTACAAACACTAACATTGTTTTTAATAACCGCGTCCGCCTGAATTTATTGACCAGCTTCTCTGGTAAGGACTTATTGATTACGGGCTTGCAAGCTACAAATATCAACAGTCTAGCTGCGCCTTTAGGCTATGCCGATCCCCTTGGCAGTTCTAGTAATGTCCGATTGGGATTTGAGAATCAATTCCTCAATTTCAATCCATCTAACTCTAATACAGCAGCCGCCAACTCGGTCAATCTCTACAAGTTGCTCTACATTTTCCCTGTTGCGGATAAGTTGACGCTGTTCGCAGGTTCTAATGCCGAAGTTTCCGATGCTTTCCCAGCGATTAGCCCTTTTGCTAGTGAAGGTCAAGGCTCTATCTCTCGTTTTGGTCAAGGTTTAAATGCTGCGACCCGTGTATCTGGAGGAACATCTGGCACTGGTCTAGCTGCCGCCGTTGGTTTTATCTGGACTCCTTCCGACAAGGTTGATTTCCGCGCTTTATATGGCAGTGTTAACTCTGCGATCGCGACTAACAGCCCCACTACTTTGCTGGGTGCAGGCTTCTTTGGTGGTAGTACCATTGCGGCTGCTCAATTAACCCTCAAGCCCACTTCCAATCTTGATATCGGGCTTAACTATGCCAATAGCTACCACCAGATCAATATTTTGGGAACTGGCTTAGCTTCCGCAGACATTGGAGCAATTAATGGAGGCGTATTAGCTGACCCAATCAAATTGAATTCTATTGGTTCGACTTTGACATGGCGGATTACTCCCAAGATTGCTTTTAACCTATCTGGCGCTTGGGTCTTTGGAAATCTCACTAACAAGGATGCTTCCACCACCTTTACTAGTTGGATGACTGGATTTCATTTTAGTGATGTCTTTAAGGAAGGCAACACGGCTGGGCTTATCTTTGGGCAGCCTCTAGCACGTAATGCAGTTGGTGGTATTGCCACAATTCCCACTGGGTTTACCGCTACTCCATATCAGTTGGAAGGATATTTTAATTTTAAAGTTTCTAAAAATATCAGCATTACCCCAGGTGTGTTCTTTGTGTTTAATCCTGAAGGCATCAACAACGCGCCTACAGCAACGGTTGGTGTAGTTCGGACAACATTCACCTTCTAAGGCTTTTTATCTTTGACGGTTTATAAGCTATCTCGAATAGTTTATAAACCGTGATTACGCAGAATCCCTTTAATTAATCATCAACATATCAAGTAAAGAATAGGAGCAGTAAGTTTATGGCAGCAAGTATCGGCAATCGTAACGGTAGCTTAGGGCGATCGCTCTCTAAGTTTTGGGAAAAGAATGCTCAGAATTGGGCGCTTCCAATTATTGGGATTCTCGGATTTTTAATCGTTTGGCAATTGCTTTCTAGCATTGGTTTAATCAAGTTGCCTGGTCCCGTTAATATTCTTTCAGAAAAATCCACTCGCAACCTATTACTTTATCCCTTCTTCGATCGCGGTGGTACTGATAAAGGGCTATTCTGGCAGACTCTGGCTAGCTTTGAGCGCGTGGCAAAGGGCTATTCACTCGCCGCGATCGTCGGTATTAGTGTCGGGATTCTGGTTGGCACTAACGCGGTTATTGATAAAGCGCTCGATCCACTCTTCCAATTTTTGCGAACAGTTCCACCTCTTGCATGGGTTCCGATCGCACTTGCGGCTCTCCGTCAAAATGAACCCGCCGCATTATTCGTTATCTTCATCACTGCTGTATGGCCGATCTTGTTAAATACTGCGGTTGGTGTAAAGCAAATTCCTCAAGACTATCGCAACGTTTCGCGAGTGCTACAACTTTCTAAGCAAAAGTACTTCTTCAAGATTTTGATTCCTTCGGCACTTCCTTATATCTTTACTGGCTTACGCATTTCCATCGGTCTTGCATGGCTTGCCATTATCGCTGCGGAAATCATCATGTCAGGTATTGTCGGTATCGGATTCTTCATCTGGAACTCCTACACCAATGACAAGGTAGGCGAAGTTATCTTGGCTCTAGTTTACATCGGTGCTGTAGGTCTAATTCTCGATCGCGCTGTAGCATGGCTCCAAAATGTGATCTTGCCTGAAGAACAGAAGTAGGGGTTGAGCATTGGCGCGATTATTTACAAAATTCACCACAAAACCTATATCGCCAATGCTCAACCCTCTATGCCATCCACCAATAAATTACGGCTGCGGTGAAATGTATCGGTGAATGTTCAAGGTTAAGGGCAAAGCATTAACGATACAAAGTTATCTGTGATTTTACAAATTGTGGCGTTAATGCTTTGCCCCTACGGATTTTTACAAATTGTGATGGTTATATCTGGAGAATTTTAAAATGCAGGATTTTGTTTTAGTTGATCAGGTAGAGAGAACATTTCCCTTGGGCGGCGGCAAAGAATATATTGCCCTCAAAGGAATTGACCTCCAAATAAGAAAAGGCGAATTTATCTCTCTCATCGGTCACTCTGGTTGTGGGAAATCAACCTTGCTCAACATGATTGCGGGGCTAGACTTACCTACTGGCGGCGTAGTGATGCTCGAAGATGAGCGGGTATCGCGCCCCGGTCCCGATCGCATGGTGGTATTTCAAAACTATTCGCTGTTGCCTTGGCTATCGGTACGCGAAAATGTGGCTCTTGCCGTTGACGAAGTACTTTCCCATTTGCCCAAGGGTGAGCGCCATGATTTAGTTGAGCGCTATGTCAGCATGGTCGGTCTTGCCCATGCGATCGACAAGCCACCCACTCAGCTATCAGGTGGTATGCGCCAACGGGTAGCGATCGCTCGGGCGCTAGCTGTCCGTCCTAAACTCTTACTCCTTGATGAACCCTTTGGAGCTTTGGATGCGTTGACCCGTGGCAATCTGCAAGAAAAGCTGATGCAGATCTGTAATGAAGACCAGATCACGGCGGTGATGGTGACGCACGATGTTGATGAAGCAGTATTACTAAGCGATCGCATTGTGATGTTGACCAATGGACCTGCCTCGAAAATTGGCGGTATTTTGGAAGTTGATATTCCCCGTCCCCGTCAACGGATGGAAGCGGTTAATCATCCTAGCTACTACAGTCTCCGTAGCGAAATTATTTATTTCTTGAACCAACAAAAGCGCGTTAAAAAGCTGAATGCTCGTAAGGTTGCCACTGTTGCCCGTCATGGATTGGAAAAGGTAAATTTAGAGATCGGCTTCGTTCCCTTAACTGCCTGTGCACCGATCGCTGTCGCTAAGGAAAAAGGCTTTTTTGAGAAGCATGGACTTGATGAAGTTTCCCTCGTTCGTGAAACCAGTTGGCGCGGTATTGTCGATGGGATTTCGGGCGGCTATCTAGATGCGGCGCAAATGCCTTCAGGTTTACCAATGTGGCTCACCCTCGGAGGTGCTGGTGCTTGCAAGCCCATCGTTACGGCTTTAACCATGACCCGCAATGGTAACGCTATTACCCTCGATAAGCATTTCTACGATCGCGGTATTCATACCCTCGCTGATTTCAAATCGATGTTGCAAAACACTCGCGATCGTCAACATCGCATGGGTGTAGTCCATCCGTCATCAATGCACAATCTGCTACTCCGTTATTGGTTAGCGGCTGGCGGTATCGACCCCGATCTAGATGTGGAACTAAAAACTATTCCTCCCGCCCAAATGGTCGTTGACCTCAAGGCAGGTAGTATCGATGGTTTCTGTGTTGGCGAGCCTTGGAACTTCCGCGCCGCTATGGAAAATATCGGCTTCACCGTCGCCACTGACCTCGAAATTTGGAATGGTCACCCCGGAAAAGTTCTCGGTGTGCGCGAAGATTGGGCAAATGCCTATCCGAATACCCACATCGCTCTCGTTAAGGCACTCCTAGAAGCCTGCATGTACTGCGCCGATCCTAATAATGCCGAAGAGATCCGTCAGATTCTCTCTCGTCGCGCCTATGTCAGCACCAATGTTAATTACATCCATTTGGGCAATCCTGATGATGTCACCTGTGCCCTTGATTCACCCATGCGCGAACCTGCTCACCACCAGTTCTACGGGGCTGGCGTTAACCGTCCTAGCCGTTCGGAGCATCTTTGGCACATTACCCAGATGGCGCGTTGGGGCGATGTTCCCTTCCCTCGCAACTGGGTAGAAGTATTAGAGAAAACCTGTCGCGTTGGCGTATTCAGTACCGCCGCCCGTGAGTTGGGACTAACGGATATCACCTACAGCCGCAATGCGATTCAACTCTTTGATGATATTCCCTTTAATGCCGAAGATCCCATTGGCTACCTAAATCATCTAGATATTAAACGCAATATCACGATGGCAGAAATTGCGATGGAATCAGTACGAATGGTTGCTTAGTTCCTTCTTGAGCTTAATTATTTGTAGGATGCGTTAGTGCAACGTAACGCATCAGCTAGACCAAAATGATGGGTTACTCGATCGCTAACCCATCCTACATTTAATTTCAACAACCTACTTACTTTTACAACCAATTTTTCAAAGAGAGCAAAAAGAACATGACCCAAACAACCCTTGACAAAAGCCCGATCTCCACGATTCCACCCCAAGAATCTTTCCTTCGCATTGAAAACGTTTCCAAAATTTATCCCACGCCTAAAGGCGAATATGTTGTTCTCAAGGATGTCAATCTACATATTCAAGAAGGCGAATTTATTTGCTTAATCGGTCACTCTGGCTGTGGTAAATCTACTCTCTTAAACATGGTCGGCGGATTCTCAAAGCCTTCTATTGGTGAAGTAACAGTTAATGGCAAACTGATCACTAAACCAGGTCCCGATCGCATGGTCGTATTCCAAGGCTATGCGCTCTTACCTTGGCTAACGGTTTATGAAAATGTCATGCTTGCCGTTGACTCCGTTAATCCTAATCTCTCTAAGGGTGAGAAAAATGATATCGTCCGCCATCACCTTGCCATGGTAGGGCTGAGCGAAGCTGCGGAGAAAAAGCCCACCCAAATTTCAGGGGGGATGAAGCAACGGGTATCGATCGCTAGAGCCTTAGCCATCCGTCCTGAAGTTCTCATTCTTGATGAACCCTTTGGCGCATTGGATGCAATTACAAAAGAGGAACTACAAGAGGAGCTATTGCAAATTTGGACAGAGCATCGCTGCACGGTATTGATGATTACCCACGATATCGATGAAGCATTGTTCCTAGCCGATCGCTTAGTGATGATGACCAACGGGCCTGCGGCAAATATTGGCGAAATCATGCGAATTCCTTTCCCACGTCCTCGCGATCGCGCCCAAATTATGGAAGATCCCTTATATTATGATCTCCGTAATACAGCTCTAGACTTCCTATACAATCGTTTTGCTCATGACGAGTAATTGTATTTCCTGCGCCTGAAGACGCAGGAAATATTGTATTTACGTCTAGTGAAATTATCGGCTAATCCCATCAGCCCTAATTTCGCAGCTAGAGATCGCACCAAAATTTGTAGAATAGATTTTCGGTGGTGTGGTACAGCCACACCACCGAAAATCTTTGTTTTGCCACAAGATAGTTAAAGTGATGACCGCCATCGAATTTGCCGATCGCTTAGCCGTAATTGCTACTATGCACCACAAGGAGCTAGCGATCGCGCCAATCTTACAAGATTCTTTAGGAATTAAAGTTACAGTTCCACAGGATTTTGATAGCGACTTGT
The DNA here is from genome assembly GCA_050632425.1 of Pseudanabaena sp. BL-A-41. Classification (GTDB taxonomy): domain Bacteria; phylum Cyanobacteriota; class Cyanobacteriia; order Pseudanabaenales; family Pseudanabaenaceae; genus Pseudanabaena. Next base: position 433,512 of record CP192607.1, read on the forward strand.
TTGGTACATTTACTCGCGATATTGATCGCCCTGCCAATCAAATCGAAACCGCTAAAATCAAAGCTGCAAAAGCTCTAGAAATAAGTAAGGCTGATTTAGCGATCGCTAGTGAAGGTAGCTTCTTTCCGCATCCAATTTTAGGTATAGCTTACAATCGCGAACTGGTTTTATTAATGGATCAGAAGCATGATTTCACCGTATATGGGGAATCCCTCTCGACAGATACAAATTTTCGCCATCAAGAGATTTCTAGCTACGAGCAAGCCTACGAATTTGCGCTTAAAATAGGCTTTCCTGACCATGCAGTTGTCTTAATGCCAGATGCTCAGACATCCGCAAAGCAATCAATATATAAGGGAATTAATTCGATAGAACTTCTCAAAGATAATGTAATGGAATTACTGAGAACATATCCCACAATTCATATAGAAACCGATATGCGAGCGCTCTACAATCCCACTCGCATGAAAAATATTGCTAAAGCGACAGAAGATCTTGTTCGCAAATTACAACAACTATGTCCTAATTGTGATTTTGTCAATTTTGATGTTATCAAACGGTTAAAAGGTTTACCCTGTGAGCTTTGTGGATTGCCAACTCAATCTATTCGCGCCCATTTATACAAATGCGATCGCTGTGAGTTTCAACAAGAACTTATCTTCCCCGATGGTATCCAATTCGCCGATCCGATGTATTGTTCCTACTGTAATCCTTAAAACCAATCACAAAGAAGTACTTTGTACTTCTTTGTGATTCTAATAATCTCCATAACTAATTGCACCTGTGTAGAGATATCCATAGAAAGCAGCAATAGCGATCGCTATACTAAGCCCTACTAGCCAAGGTCGGATATTTTTTGGTGCTTTGCCCAAGATTTGCTCGCCCATCAGCCATCCCAAATATCCACCAAATAAAGCTCCATAGAGTGGCATATGGATAAAGTTATCGTACCAACCATATTTTGCCTCTGCACCTTGGCTCAAATTCCATAGGATTCCTAATACGCTTGTAGTAAAGACTGTTCCCCACATCGCTCCCCAATAGTTCCATTTTGTTTTATGAAATTTCAATGAGCGATGCACTATCACATTGACAATAAAAACCAAGCATAAAAGAAGAATTAAACCTACTAATAGATTTATCAATACAGCTAAAACTGCAAAACCGAACATGGCTATTTTTACTCAAATGCTAGAGAGATATTTATTTTGACGTAGCCAAAATAAATATCTTAAGACCTTATGCATATACTCTACATTGATTTGTGGAAGTGTACCCCTGCGGGGTACACTTCCACAAATCAATATGCAAGTTTTACTTGCCAATACAGAAGCGACTGAAGATTTGATCGAGAACTGATTCTGTAACCTCCTCGCCTGTGATTTCACCGATCGCACTAATGGCATCGCGTAAATCAATTGTCCAAAAATCAAGGGGTAACTGATCTGTAATTGCGATTTTGACATTATCTAAAGATTGCACAACCCTTAGTAAACAAGCTTTTTGACGTTGATTAATTGCAACATCGAGGTTCGCCGCCGCGATCGCATCTTGCTGAATACATTTAAGAATTGCAGCTTCTAAATCCTCAATACCTTGATTTTGAGAAGCTGCGGTTTTGATAATGGGAATACTTTCACCCCCAGTACCTAACACTTTGAGAGAGGAGTGTAAATTCTCTATCTCCTGTGGAAGAGAAGTCTGGGGTGTAAGAGCAAGATCTATCTTATTCATTACCAAAATCAAAGGGCGATCGCTAACAATGTTGTAGATCTCAGTGTCCTTCTCAATCCATCCCAAACTAGCATCAATCACCATTAAGACCAAATCTGCCGACTGAGCCGCTTGTCGCGATCGCTCTACCCCAATTTTCTCGACGACATCCTCCGTTTCTCTAATTCCTGCTGTGTCAAGAACTTGAATGGGAATACCACCAACTACCAATTGCGAATCCACCACATCACGAGTCGTTCCTGGTAAATCCGTAACGATCGCGCGATCGCTGCGGCTCCATGCATTGAGCAAACTTGATTTGCCGACATTAGGACGACCAACGATCGCTACTTTTAAACCTGTGCGTAATAGTTCACCCCGATCCGCAGTTGCTAAAATTTGCTGTGACTCCTGTGCAACTATCCCAATTTCTGTCTTTACCCATTCCACATCAAGAGGTGGTAAATCATCTTCAAAATCGATCCTCGCTTCAATTTCTGTTAAGACATTCAAACATTTACTCCGCAAATATTTAAGAGAATGCGCGAGTTTCCCCCTTAGAGATGCGATCGCTGATTGAGCAGCCTGTGCAGATTTTGCGCCCACCAGATCATTAATACTTTCGGCTTGAGTCAAATCGATTCTGCCATTGAGAAAGGCGCGTAAACTAAACTCACCTGCTTCTGCTAGTCTTGCACCATGCTCTAAACAGAGATTCAGTACCTGTTGCACTGCCATAATGCCTCCATGACAGTGAAATTCCACTACATCCTCACGGGTAAAGGAGCGGGGAGCCTTCATCAATAACATTAGACTTTCATCAATTGTTGCTTTGGTTAATGGATTTTTGATATAGCCATAGAGGATACGGTGGCTTTCCCACACCTGTTTACTGCCTGCATAAAAGATTTGCCTAGCGATCGCCTCTGCGCGATCACCCGATAATCTCACAATGCCCACACTTCCCTGCTGTGGGGAAATCGCCGTAGCGATCGCTGCGATCGTATCAGATAGACTCATTTAAACTCATTGATAAATAGGACTTACGCAAGTCTAACGAATTTAAGGTTCTGCGATTTAACCAAGAAACAACTTTTTTGGCAGTGTGACAAAGCAACATCACCAAAAATCAGTTTTTGATTGCGCCTAGACATTTAGCCATGAGTAAATACTCATTGACAATCGATTACAGCCTGTTGAAGCTTAAAGTAGTACAGAGAAATTTCTGAAAGTGCGGCGAAGCCGCGCTTTCAGAAATTTCTCTGGGTTTCAAGTCAGCGCAAAGCGCTGTAAATCTAATTAAAGCAAACTTTCATTAATTTTTTGGCTAATTATTGATTTATAAGAATTAAAATAGAACTAGAATAATCACAAAACTAAAATGGCTGTAGATTGGGGATAAAGATTGTATTTCATGCTAATGGGGTAGTTTTTTTAAGGCTTTAAGCTCATTACCTATAACTAATCTCTCGTCAAAGTTTCGAGCACTTTTGCATCTGGGTTTTATTGAATTATGTTGACACTTATGAATGGTGACTTACCGTCTTACCCAGAAAGCCATCGTGGCAAATCTTCTAAGAAAGTTACTACCAAAAATTCATCATCGAAAAAAAATATTCAAGAATCTTTAGGATTGCATCAAGCAATTTTGGATAGTGCGAACTATTCAATTATTGCCACAACCGTAGATGGGGTCATCAGTGTTTTTAACAAAACGGCTGAGAATTGGTTGGGATATGCCGCATCGGAACTGATCGGCAAATTTACCCCTGAATGTTTTCATGATCTTGAAGAGATCAAAAAAAAGGCGATCGCTTTAACTGAAGAATTGGGAGTTCCTATTGCCGCAGGGTTTGACGTGTTTGTAGCTAAGGCAAAACTAGGGCAAATCGATGAAGGGGAATGGACATATATTCGCAAGGATGGCTCACGATTTCCTGTAACCCTTTCTATTTCTGTATTGCGTAATGAAAATAATGAAATTACTGGCTTCCTAGGCATCGCCAATGATATTACCAAGCGGAAGCAATCTGAGCAAAAACTCCAAAAGATATTACATGAATTAGCATTTCAGAAATTTGCCCTTGATCAAGCAGCAATCGTGGCTGTGACGGATTTATATGGAAATATTACCTATGCCAATAGCAAATTTTGTGAAATATCTGGATATACCGAAGCTGAGCTATTAGGTAACAACCATCGGCTCCTTAATTCTCAATATCATTCCCAAGAATTTTTTACTAATTTATGGGATACGATCGCTAGTGGCAAGGTCTGGCGCGGCGAAATTCGGAACCAATCTAAAGACGGCAATTATTATTGGACAGACAGTACGATCATTCCTTTGCAGGATGAGCATGGTAAACCTACCCAATACTTAGCAATTCGCTTTGATATTAGCGATCGCAAACGCATTGAAGAAATTTTGCGCTTGAGGGAAAGGGCAATTGCTGCAAGCCACAATGGGATTGTGATTACGGACAATCGAATCCCGAATAATCCCATTGTTTATGTCAATTCTGCCTTTGAAAAAATCACTGGTTATTCCGCTAGTGATGTAATGGGAAAGAATTGTCGTTTTTTACAGGGTGATGATGTTTTTCAACCTGAAAAAGAGATGATCCGTGAAGTGGTTGCTTCAGGTAATCCTTGTACTGTGGTGATTAGGAATTATCGTAAAGATGGCACATTATTTTGGAATGAACTCAATATTTCTCCGATCTTCGATGAACATGGTAAAGCAACACATTTTATTGGTATTCAAACGGATATCACTGAGCGCAAAGAAGCGGAAAAAGATTTAAAACGGCAAATGCGCCTCACCATTTTACTAAATCGAATTACCGATGAAATTCGTCAGAGTCTTGATGTTGAAAGTATTTTCCGAACTGCGGCTCGTCAGATCCAATTAGCTTTTCATGCGAGTCGTTGTCTCATCTATCGATTGGAATATCCATCAGTTAATAAGGAGCTAAAACAATTCTCTCAACCAACAATCTCTCTCATGTCGGAACAGTTATCCGAGAGAATTTTTTCTGTTAGAGATATTGAAATACCTCTGTTAAATAGTGCCTTTGGTCAAAAGATTGCGAGCCAAGATCAAGCGATCGCTATTACTAATGTTTATACTGAGCCTGAGCTAGATGAATTTGGCGATTTGTTCTATCGGATGCAGTTGCGATCGCTATTAACTATTCGGACTTCATCCCACGGATTAACAAATGGAATCATTGTATTGCACCATTGCAATAGTTTTCATAAATGGACTATCGAGGAAAAGCAATTACTAGAATCGGTGGCAAATCAAGTCAGCATCGCCCTGTCTCAAGCCCATTTATTGATGCAGGAAACTCGCCAAAGACAGCAATTAATCAAGCAAAATGCTGAATTAGAGGAAGCAAAGATTATTGCTGAAGCCGCAAATCGTTCTAAGAGTGAATTTTTGGCAACTATGAGCCATGAAATTCGGACTCCTATGAATGCGGTGATTGGGATGACAGGGGTTTTATTAGATACCAATTTAAATAAGGAACAGCGAGAATTTGTTGAAATCGTCAGAAATGCGGGCAATACCCTGCTGACAATTATCAATGATATCTTGGACTTTTCTAAAATTGAATCAGGGCATTTAGAATTAGAAGAACAAAGCTTTGATTTGCGGGTTTGTTTGGAAGATACCATTGAGTTGCTATCGGCAAAGGCAGTAGAAAAAGGGATTGAATTAGGCTACTTAATCCATCCTGATGTGGAACTTCTCGTAATTGGTGATATGACCCGATTGCGCCAAGTATTAGCCAATTTGATTGGCAATGCAATTAAATTTACGAGTCATGGTTCTGTCAATATTTCCGTCACCCAGTCGCCAGTCTCCCATTATGAGCGCTGCGATCTCCGAAATCATCGCGAAGAATCGCAGCTATTGCGGACAATCCAGTTTGCGGTCAAAGATACTGGCATCGGTATTCCTAGCGATCGCTTACATCGACTATTTCAACCCTTTAGCCAAGTGGATGCCTCGACTACCAGACAATATGGCGGTACAGGGCTAGGCTTAGCTATCAGTAAGCGACTATGCGAACTCATGGGAGGCACAATGTGGGTAGAAAGTCAGAATCAACAAGGTTCTACCTTCTATTTTACGATTACTGCCCCCATAACAAATTGGGCGCATTCACCCAACAACGGTAGCTCTCTTTCGACTAAATATCCATTCACAGGCTCAATTTCTGGTCATATTAATTCTGAACGTTATCAACAAAATTATGCGTTTGATCCAAGGATGGCAAAAAATCATCCATTACGAATTTTATTGGCTGAGGATAATGTGATCAACCAAAAGGTTGCTGTCCATATCTTGCAGAGGATGGGCTATCGAGCAGATGTTGTGGCAAATGGATTAGAGGTCTTAGATGCTCTCTGCCATCAAACCTATGATGTGGTTTTTATGGATATGCAGATGCCAGAAATGGATGGGTTAGAAGCGACAAAACGAATATATGAGAACTTACAAAATGGGAAGTTAGTTCATAGACCGCGTATAGTCGCGATGACCGCAAATGCCATGCAAGGCGATCGCGAGGTTTGCATGGCCGCAGGTATGGATGACTACCTCAGTAAACCAATTCAAAATGGTGAACTGGTACGAGTTTTGCTAGAATCTCAGCCAGTTAACTCAAATATATCTATGCCATCATCGATTAACATCGGCACTCTACATGAAGCCGCTAATGATATTGGCGGTGAAGATCCATCCTTTTTGAGTGAGCTAATCGATAGTTACCTAGATAATACGCGATCGCTCCTCCAAGAGTTATATACTAGCTTTGCACAGCAAAATTTTGATTTAATGTTGCGTACAGTTCACACCTTAAAATCTAGCAGTGGTGTGATAGGCGCAGAGGATCTATCAGAACTATGTCGTGATCTCGAGATAAATCTCCGTAACCAAAACCATGAGGATTTAGATATCAAAATCAATAAAATAGCTGACGAGTACGCAAGCGTTAAGACTGAGTTAGAACATGAAAAATATAATTAGCGCAATTCCTACTGCCTAGTTTTGTCCAATACCGTCCAGTTATGTAATGACAACCGAAGATCGCGATAACAATAAGCATCCACCTCAAGAAGAAAATATTTCCGAGATAACAGCATCCGAACCTGCACTAATTTTAATTGTGGATGACGATATGTTTATGCGAAAAATTTTGGTGCGTTATTTGGAGCGCGAAAACTATCGAGTGGTTGAGGCGGCAGATGGGCTAGAAGCCTTGAAGCTTTATCAAGAGTATCAACCAGATATGATTTTGCTAGATGCGATGATGCCTGTTTTGGACGGTTTTGAATGCTGTTCAAGACTCCAAAAGCTACCTCATGGTGATCATACGCCTATTTTAATTATCACTGCACTTGAGGATCGTGAGTCCGTTGATCGCGCCTATGAAGTGGGAGCTTCGGACTATGTCACTAAGCCCATTCATTGGGCCGTATTGCGCCAGAGGGTCAGACGCTTACTAGAACAAGCAAATTTGCGCCAGCAATTAGAAGCCGCAAATCGACGTTTGGCTGTAGTTGTCAAAGAACTTCAACGCTTAGTTTCCATCGATGGCTTGACACAGGTTGCTAATCGCCGATGTTTAGATGAATATCTAGAACAGGAATTTAAACGTTCTAGTAGGGAAAGAGTCCCCATTTCCTTGGTTTTATGTGATATTGATTTTTTTAAAAACTATAACGATAATTACGGGCATCAAGAAGGGGATCTTTGTTTACAAGCTGTTGCTCAAGCTATTAGCAAAGCTACTAATCGTCCTGCGGATTTAGTCGCTCGCTATGGGGGCGAAGAATTTGTGATTGTGTTACCGAATACAGATCAAGAAGGTGGCATGAATGTGGCAATGAATGCGACAGAATTGGTGCGATCGCTCCAATTACCCCATGGTTATTCTGAAGTTGCCTCCCATGTGACGATTAGCTGTGGTGTTGCGACACTTTTTCCCCATCAACATACTCAGGCAATAAATTTGCTCCTTAAATCTGCTGATCGCGCTTTATATGTTGCTAAGGCAGAAGGACGCAATTGTGTACGCCAAAGTGAGTTAGTCAAAGATTAATCCAAAATTAAACGAGGAAAAGTATCTCTGTTAGGGAGCATCTTTCGCTTTCGTTATAATTAATGCCTTAACTTTGCTCGCAACTCATGGTACGTTCATAACTCAAATATATATTCAATTTAGATGTTGAACAAAATCTATGGAATGGCATATTACTGATGCACAAAGCTTAGCAATCATTGATCAAGAAATTGGTGAACACTCACTATCACCATCCGAATATGAAATTGTGCGCCAAGTAATTTATGCCACCGCAGATTTTGAGTATAAACATCTTGTAAGGTTTTCAGAGCAAGCTTTGCAAGCGGGAGCTTCAGCTCTAGCCGCCCGTACTACAGTTGTTGTTGATGTTCCTACGGTGCAGGCTGCAATCTTTCCCAAGGTCTGTGATACCTTTGCTAATCCTATTTATTGTGGTGTTGACGCGATCACTCGTCCACAAAAGGGAAAAACTCAGGCAGCTTGGGGGATTGAGACCTTAGCGAAGCGCTATCCTGAAGCCATATTTGTGATTGGTGAGTCTCAGCCTGCTTTGGCAACTCTTGTCGATTTGATCGAAGTTGAGGAAGTTAAACCCGCCTTAGTGATTGGTGCGCCTGCTGGCTTTATTGATAATGATGTGATTAAGTCACGACTCAATGATTCACAAATTCCCCATATTCGAGTCGATGGGCGTAAGGGAAATGCGATCGCGGCATCTGCCATATTTAATGCACTGGTGAGCTTAGCATGGCAAGCTTATGGCAACTAGGCTGAAGGCGCACTACTCAAATCGCTTAGGACAGTGAGTGCGCCCCCAAGGGGCGCACTCACTCAAATCGCTGTAAAATGTGATGATGTTAGGACTTATGAGGATTTTGTAGACCTATGAACTTTAGCCTGAACCTGAGTCTAAGTTTAGGTCGCATTTGGGCGATCGCTACTAATGTCTTTCGCGAAACAGTGCGTGAGCAGGTGCTTTATCTTTCTTTGCTATACACCTTAATTGTGGTATCAGCGATGATGCTGCTGCCAGAGTTTTCCTATGATTCCTCGGCAAAAATGATCGTCGATACGGGTATTGCCGCGATCGAGGTGGTGAGCTTAATTGTGGCGGTGTTGGTTGGAACAAATCTGATCAATAAAGAAATCGATAAGCGTACCATCTTTATTCTCATTGCGAAACCAATGCACCGAGCCGAGTTTGTCCTTGGTAAGCATTTGGGCTTGACTGCCGTAGTCGGTGCACTCGTATCGATTATGAGCGTCATTTTTATTATCTTGATGACCATCAAGCAAATTACCATTCCGATCCCTGCAATTCTCACAGCTAACTTTTTCATCTTTTGGCAGATTATGCTGTTAGGCGCGATCGCTATTTTCTTTGGCACATTTACAGGTTCTCTCATTGCCTCTTTACTAACCCTTGCCGCCTATGTCATTGGCAACTTTAGCCGTGATTTGCTACTTTTAGGCGAAATCTCTAAAAATCCAAGCTTACAGGCGGTGACTCGTACTTTTTATATGATTTTGCCCGATTTATCCCGCGCCAACCTCAAGAATGAAGCGGTATATAACATTCTGCCAAGCTTAGCCGATATGTTTAGCAATGGTGTTTATATCCTGAGTTATGCATTATTAACTCTAGCGATCGCCATTCTCATTTTTGCCCGTCGCCAATTTTAAATAGCCTAGGGAGTGTGACTCGTCGAAAACGAGCCACACTCCCTAGAATTATTAGATAAATATTAATTCCCAAAGTAATGAAACCTTCTCAAAATCCATGTCCCGATCCACCGTCATATCAAGTACATTTTGCAGTGATCACAGTTAGCGACACCCGCACACCTGAAACTGACAAAAGCGGCAACTTTATCAAACAGTCGATGACTAATGCAGGGCATCTGTTGGAATACTACACGCTCGTCAAAGATGAACCTGATGAGATCCGAGCGCATATGCACAAGTTGGCAGAGATTGCCGATCTCGATGCGATTATTCTCAATGGTGGAACAGGGATTGCACCGAGAGATACGACCTACGATGCGATCGCGGCTTTGCTGGAAAAGACCTTGCCCGGATTTGGGGAAATGTTTCGGTATCTGAGTTGGCAGGAGGTTGGCTCACGGGCGATCGCCTCACGCTCTGAGGCGGGTATTTATCAAGGCAAATTAGTATTTTCGCTCCCTGGATCGAGTAATGCGGTGAAGCTGGCGATCGAGCAGCTCATTTTGCCAGAGATTATTCATTTAGTACGTCAGTTAAAAGGATTGCATTAAGTCTTTTAGAGGTGCTGCTTTGCAGCATCTCTAAAAGACACAGCGTCTCCTAATCGCAAAACCTTGCCTGCTTCGGTTAAGGGAATGCGTGTATTTAAGGCAAAACGATAGAAATGATTGAAACGCGATCGCTCGACATGATTTGGTAAGCTTGCTTCTCTTAGTCTCGTAAAAGTCTTTTGGAATTCAGGATAAACTTCGCCAGTGAAGGGATCGCGTGTGGGAACGGGGCAGCGCTGACAGGGATTTGTACCGAAAAATTGCACATTCCCAATTTTAAAGGGAACAGTTTCGCCTGACTTGGCAAATAACCGATCTTCCCAAAAGGGTTCCGTATCGGCTATCTCCAAATTAGTGCGGAAGCGACGACGAACCTGTTCGAGGTCAATTTGGGAATGAGCATACCAACTCTGGACAGTTTTGAGAGATGACTCTGAGACAACTGTAGCCCCCCATGCGTCAGGATCGTCAGGAAAGCCATTGGTCATATTTTGTCGCAGTTCTATGGGTTTACCAAAAAACTCACTGAGCCAATTAATTAGGGATTCTCTTTCTTGATCTAAATGGAAAGTAAATACTTCGCTCTGATTTTGGATTTGCAAACTCACCAGCCGATCGCCCAAGTCATAACTTGCCCTAATTAAATGAATCTGGGGATTACGCTTGCCATTAATGTATTGTCCTTTTTGATCAAATATGGCAAACTCGCGATCGCCTGTTAATGCTCCGCCCGATGTGATGGCAACCTCATTTAAAGCGATCGGATCGAGGGATTTGATCGGAAAAACTAGGATTTTGCTGAGATTTGCCATAAAGTGCCATAAATCAGTTGTTTTGGAGAAAATTTAACGAAAGCTTAACTATCTTAATCAGAACAAATATAATGTCATTAATTTAACAAGACCCTTTATTTTCTGGAACCCAAATGATTAGACCGACTCTTATAGATAGTCTAGCGCAGGATTTAAATAGTAATACTCACGATTCTGTGCCCTCACTAGCAAATATTTGGGCAAAAAAGTATATTCAAAATTTGCAAGTCGAGGCTCCTAAACAAGAGCTTGAGTCTAATAATTTGTCGGAAATCCTTTCTCCTGCGAGGCGCACAACTACTGCCACCAGTTTATTGCAATCCCTCCGTTTTTCTAGTGCTCAGGCTTGGGCAAAAACCGAGAGTCTCTTAATCAGTCAATTGCAATCCCATGGTATTTCACTAGACTTGATTGACCCTTGGCAAATTGCTAATGATTCACGGGATTTATTAGATCAAGCGCTCAAGGTTTATACAACAAATGGTGACAATCGTTTGGTGGAGCTTGATTGGTTTAGCAATGGGCAAAATTTTAAGCTGGAAACCTATTCCCAACTGCCAACAATTGGTCAGCTATCGGTGGCGATCGCTCCAAGTGTGGGTAAAATTCGCAAAAAATATACATCCGAAGATCCGCGCACCCTTGGGTTTGTGAGTATGCAATTTCACTACAGCGGTCAAATGCTGCTCAACTCTCTCCCCCCATTGGAGCAACTGGTAGTGAATTCCTACTTCAAGGTGATTGATGATCATCTCTATATGCCCTTGCAGAGAGCCTACGAAGCCGCTGCCAATTTGGAATATGACGACATTGCACTGGAAGCAGTGCGTCAACTTTTACCCTTTACTAGTGAGATTGCTCGCCAGATTTCCCAAAAAACATTGATTATGTATGCTGATTATCAATGCCATAGCGGAGTCTTAAGTTCTCCACAGGTAAGAATTTCCAGCGTACGGGACATTGAGATGTTTCAAGTTTATCTCTGTCTCTGTGTGCTTGAAAGAAGTGTTGCTTCTATCCAACAGGAGCTTTTCCCCCTTTGTGTAATGCTCTATCCTCCCTTAAAAGTTAGTTGGGAACTGGTGCGGACTTTATTAAGATTACTGAACCAAGAAATTCATAATTATTTAGATGAGCAACATATCCGCATATTTGCCCCCTATCTCACCGCTTTAAGCGAAATGTTTGGTGATGATGTGCTGCCTGAAGCCTGATAATAATAAAGCTAAAGGTATTTTTGGTTAAATTAAAATTTCACTTTTAGTTTAACCAAAATCTAGCTTTGTGTTGAGTACCAAGCAATATATCTAAAGCGCAGAACAGCTAAGAATAGAAAAAATCAAGCATGACCTTTATTTGTACGATTAGCCAAGCGATCGCCGTTACATCAGCAACAGTAGCTAATATTGACGAAACTGCACAAAAAAATATCGAGATCAGGGGCGTTGTTTCTGATAGCCGCAAGATTAAGGCTGGTGAATTATTTGTGGCTTTAACGGGCGAAAATTTTGATGGTCATGGATTTGTTGCAGCCGCGATCGCGCAGGGGGCAGTCGCGGCAATAGTCAGTCATGAATGGGCAAAGTCAGAAGCCGCTAAGGGCTTGCCCGTCCTTGCCGTCGGTAATACACTCACGGCTTATCAAGATTTAGCAAGATGGTGGCGATCGCAATTTCTGCAACCAGTGGTATCCGTGACGGGTTCAGTGGGTAAAACGACAACTAAAGAAATTATTGCCAGTATGTTGGGTTGCTATGTCTCACCGCATAAGCAAGTCCACAAAAGTCAAGCCAACCATAACAATGACATTGGTGTTGCCCAAACCCTATTAGCGATCGCCCCTGAACAGCATGATTTTGTGGTGGTAGAAATGGGGATGCGCGGTTTAGGAGAAATCGAACGTCTTGCCCGCACCACTTTACCGACCGTTAGCGTAATTACTAATGTAGGTACAGCCCATATCGGTAGATTAGGCTCACGGGAGGCGATCGCTCAAGCTAAATGTGAACTGCTTGCGGAAACCCCTGCCGATGGCACAGCCGTATTAAATGCGAGTAATCCCCTTTTGCTAGAAATGGCAAGTCAGGTATGGCAAGGCAAGACCATTACCTATGGTCTTGGTGTTGGTGATGTTAACGGGGAACTGATTGGCGATCGCTTGCAGGTGGGTGACTTAACATGGGAGTTACCTCTCCCTGGTCGTCATAATGCCTTGAATTTTCTCGCAGGATTGGCGGTACTCAAAGCACTGAATCTAGATTGGCAAAAAACTCTTCAAGGTATTGGTAAACTCGATCTTCCCTTTGGTAGGGCACAGCTATATCAACTACCTCAGGATGTGATGATTCTTGATGAGACCTATAATGCCTCTCCTGAAGGAATGCTAGCAGCGCTGCGTCAATTGTCGGATATGCCTGCCAAACGGCACTGGGCGGTACTTGGCACGATGAAGGAATTAGGTGAGATGTCTACACAGCTCCATCGTCAAGTTGGTGAATCAATTAGTCAACTGGGAATTGAAGGAGCCATCATTTTAGCGGATGGTGAAGCGGATGCAATTCTTGCGGGTGCGAATGGTTCTCTAAAATATGCGATCGCCTGTCATTCCTATGATGATATTACCCAAACGCTGTTACAAAAAGTCGAAAGTGGTGATCGAATTCTCTTTAAAGCTTCGCGATCGGTTGGGATGGATCGAGTCGTAGAAGCATTTCGCAAAACTTGGCAATAGAATCAGATCGATAATTGTTCCATCAAGTGATTCCATGAGAAAATTCCATAAAGGTATTGCCAAGCGGTGCTTTTATGGAATGGAAATAGTAAAAATTGCTCCATTAGGTTCATTATCTTGAACAGTGATACTGCCGCCGTGAGCCTCGATCGCTAATTTACAAAAAGCTAACCCCAAACCCAACTGTGCTGTGCTTTGGATCGGAGTGCCAATCTCATATTTCTCAAAAATTACTGATTTCTTGCCATCACTAATTCCTACGCCCATATCAGCAACACTAATACTTGCCCCCCCAATTTCAGGGTATTTGACGCTAACCGTAATTTGACTGTTCGCAGGAGAAAATTTAATGGCATTGGATAGGAGATTATCGAGAATGCGCCGAAATACAGGTAAATCGATATTTACTAACTTACTTTCTGGTAAATTTAGACCCAGTTCTAATTTCTTTTGAGATGCGATCGCTTCAAAATCTTCAACTACTGAGACACACATTTTATTGAGATCGGCACTCGTATATTTGAGAACCATTTTCCCCGCTTCGATCTTTGCCATGATCAACAAGCTATCAATCAGGGATTGCAGACGATGACCACTACGGGTAATGCGCTCAATTTTTTCAGGCTTGCGGGACTCAGGCAAATGTGGATCGCTGAGAAGTTCTGAGGATAGCAAAATCGTTGTCAAGGGATTGCGTAAATCATGGACGATCATATGCACCATATCTTCACGCATTTGTAAGAGAGATTGGAGATCGTCGTACTGTTGCTTAATCCGAATCATTGATTTGATTCTTGCCCGTAGCTCTAATCCGTTGACAGGCTTACTTAAAAAATCACTTGCCCCTGCATCCAAACATTGAGCCATATCTTCTTTAGAAGTTAACGCTGTGACCATGATGATCGGAATTGCTTTCCACTGAGGATTGCTTTTAATTTTTTTGCAAACATCTATTCCATTCAATTCAGGCATCATCACATCTAGCAGGATGACATCAGGATGAAATATCTCTAACCGCTCCAATGCTTTGTAACCACTAGAGGCGTAGTTGAGGTCATAGTCTTCATTATCTAAAAGAGCTTCAATTACATCAAAGTTATTAGGTTCATCGTCAACGATTAGAATTGAAGGATAATTTTTCATACATGGCCCTTAAACAATTATTTTGGGACTTACGCAAGATTTGAAAACAAAAATCAATCCCAGTAAGTAAGTTGTTGGAATTAAACGTAGGATGGTTTAGCGATCGCGTAAACCATCATTCCGTCTTAATTATTAATTAATTAATGCGTTACGTTACACATTCGAGTAAACTAGCCCCAAGAAATTTTTTAAAAGGGTTACTTTGTAACCCTTTTAAAAAATTTCTTGGTTCGGATCTGAGCGCAAAGCGCTGTAATCTCGAAATTTGTTGATCTGCTGCTGGATAGTAGTTGCTAACAGTGCAAGTTTAACTGGCTTAGCAAGAAATTCATCCGCTCCTGCTTGTAAGCATTGATCCTGATCGCTTTTCATCGCTAGAGCGCTCAGCGCGATAATAGGAATATGCTGAATATCAACATTTGCCCGAATCTGCTTAATTGCACCTAATCCATCTAGCACAGGCATTTGGATATCCATCAAAATCAAGTCGGGGACATGGGCGATCGCCATATCTACAGCCTCCCGTCCATTAGCAGCTAAGAGTAAACGATATCCCCGATTTGACAAATAATCAGCAAAAGTTTCTACATTGGTTGGGTTATCTTCTGCTAACAAAATCAAGGGATAAATTGAGCCGTCTTTGTTTAGGTTGTTGTCTAAATTATCCTCCAAGCTCTGGTTAGACTTTTGGTTGTCCAAAGAATAGGTAAAGTGATCGTCATTATTCTGGTTGCTAAGTTTACCAGTGTGGGGTAGCGCGATGAAAAAGCAACTACCTTCACCAACTTGGCTCGTTACACCGACACAACCGCCATGTAACTCCGCAATTTGTTTGACAAGTGTTAGACCTAGCCCTGTGCCTGTATATTGTCGGCTTAAACTGCTGTCGATCTGAACAAAAGTTTGAAATAGTTTACCAATATCCTCTGGAGCAATACCAATGCCTGTATCAATAACAGAGAAGATCAATGCGTAGGGAAAATTGGCATTGACTGGTAGGTCTGTTTCTTCAGAATTAATGAACTTAACTTCTAAGCAGATTTTGCCCGATGCTGGCGTAAATTTAACAGCATTACTTAATAAGTTAATTAGGGCTTGGCGGATGCGTCTCTCGTCAAGTTCTAGCAAACCTAATTCAGGTTGGATGGCTAAGCGCAATTGAATATTTTTCTGGTTTGCCATTTGCTTGACAAAGCCGAGACTTGTCTTACAGAGATATTCGATTGAGACAGGTGTAATATCTAATTTCATCTTACCTGCGCCAATTTTAGCAACATCTAAGATGTCATTGATTAGCTCTAGCAAATGTCGTCCACTGCTTTCAATGAGGGTTAGCGATCGCTTTTGGCGCTCATTCAAATCACCAAATACGTTAGACAGTAGCCCCTCAGACATTCCTAAAATCGCGTTTAGGGGAGTCCGCAACTCATGGCTCATATTGGCGAGAAACTCATCCTTCAATCTCGTAGCACGGGCTAACTCTTTATTGGCATGGATTAGTTCTTCATTGGTGGTAAGCAGTGTTTCCTCGGATTTCTTGCGATCGCTAATATCCCTGACAATACAGGCAAGGGATAAGGTCTCATCAATCCAAGAATTTTGGATCGGAAAAGCACTAAATAGCACGGGTATTCCGTCATGGGTTTTGTAATGCCGCAAACGGAACTCCCCTTCCCATGTTTCATCCTGAGCAATTAAATCTAATATATTTCGTTTTACTACTTGATGATCTTCAGGAAAATGCAGGTCAAATATCGATAGGAACTGTGTATTAGCAGGTAGCCCTAAGAGTTCTCGTCCCGCACTATTAACGTAATTAAGTCGCCCATTACAATCGGCAAGAGCAATAAAGTCAGTACTATTCTCCACTAACGTAATTAGTTTTTGGCGTTCGGCCATTTCGACAATAAGCTGTTGGTTCGCAAATTTGAGTTCACGAGTGCGCTGCTCTACCCTTGACTCTAATTGTTGATTGAGGTGATACAATTCTGCGATCGCTTCTTGACGCTCCATCTCTGCACTGACTCTAGGTGCAAATACCTGTAACATAGCATTTGCGCGTTGCATATTTTGAATAGGATGATCATCGAGAAGACGTAGACAGCCAACTACCTCACCTTTGCTATTATTAATGGCAATTCCTAAATAGGAAGTTGCGCCTAAATGCTTGATAGAATCACAATCTGGGAATTGCTGCTGTAGGTTATCGGCAATATAAAACTTACCTTCAGCAATAGTAATAGCACAGGGAGAACTCGCTAAAGGAATAATTCCCGATGCTGCTTGTAGTTTCCCATCTAGCCACATAGCCATTACTTCAAAGTGATCACTGCATAACTTGGTAATTGATACATAGCGAATTTCTAGGGTATTGGCAATATATTCTACTAAAGCTGTCAGGAAATTATCTCCTATTTGGGTCGAGGCTCCTTCCACCAGACTTTGTAGAGATTCTTCAGCTTGTTTGCGATCGCTAATATTTTCAATGACCCCCATAAAGAGGGGCTGTGCATTGCTATCATCAACAATTTTAGAACTTGTAGTTCTTACCCAAATAATATGACCATCTTTATGGAGGAGGCGCTTTTCTATTTGATAGCTTACATTTTCCCCTGTCAGGACTTGATCTCGTAGCCGTAGGTTCTCCTCTATATCTTCAGGTAGCATATTGTCTGTAAATCGCATCTCCCGCAATTCACTTTCAGAATAACCAACCATTTGCTGATAGTAGGGATTAGTCCTGATAAATTTGCCGTTACTATCGGTAATCGCCATGCCGACAGCAGAGCATTCAAACATACTACTTAATAGAAATTCACTGGATTTTAGGCGCTGTTCGCTTGCTTTTAAGGCGATTTCTGCATTTTTGCGATCGCTAATATCTTCAATAATTGCCGCAATCCGATAGAGCTCACCACGGGCATTTTTGATAGGAAAACATCTTCCCCAGACCCAACGCATCAAACCATCAGGACGGATAACCCGATACTCTTCACTAAAGTGTCCTGTATGAGCTTGGGCTATGTATATTTGGATAATACGATCTCTATCATCAGGATGAATAGAAGATAACCAAGAATTAGGATCTTGATATAGACTCTCGCAGGATTTTCCCCATATTTCCTCATAGACTGGACTCACATATAACACTCTGCCAGAAGCAATTTCACGAATCACAATAATACCTTGATTATTTTCCGCAAATTGGCGAAACATATCATTGCTGTCAATTAGGGCATCTGTGCTTTCTTTGACTTGACCTTCTAACAACCGATTACGCATTTCTAGAAGTTCGATTTTTTCCTGCTCTAGCCGCGACATTTTCACTTCTAGCTGTGAGACTAACTTATAAACCTCCATAGGTTGGAGGGTTTTGAGAATGGAACTTTGGGTAACAATTCCCAGCATTTCACCATCAGGATTAGTCACAACTACATGATTACTCATGCGCTCCTGCATAATCTCGCGTACCGTCCAGAGTGTTTCATCTGGTGGCACGGAGATAACAGGAAAACTCATCACCATCTGGGCTTGAGTCTGTGCAAGGTTTAATTCTAAAGCTAAATATTGAACGATATCACTCTCAGTAATGATTCCTATCGGAAATAAACTATGATTTCGTGACTCAACAATTACGACAGAACTAACTTTATGCGCTGACATTAAATTCGCAATCTGGGCGACCGAATCAGTTACCTGAGCATAGACAACATCTGTAACCATTACCTCGCTAACTACTAATAAACGCAACATATCAATGGGGCGCAGTAATTGCCGCAAACTTGTATGGGTAATCAGTCCTGAAACTTCGCCACGCTCGTTGACTAGTGGTAAATGACGGACTTTGTAACGCTGAAATCGGTTAATCGCCACAAATATATCAGTAAATTCCCATTCTAAAAGCGCATGAACAGGATATGTCATGACCTCCGCGATCGCTATTTCCGATAGGTTTTGACCTAAAGATGCTCCTTGGCTTTGCTCAGCATTTTCAATCTGACCGCAGAGCTTGATTAAGTCCCGTTCGGTCAAAATCCCCACCAATTGCTTTGCCTCTGTCACCAAAATGCAACTGTTTTGAGTACAGGTTAATTGCAAACCTAGCTCTGAGTCATTGTTGCAAAGTAGGTTACAGGTTTTTGTACTTGAACTCATTAAAGCGATCGCTTCGGCAACTGTCGCATTCGCAGAAATCGTTAATGGTTCGCGCACAATAGCCTGTTCCATAGATATCTCTCCATTTTTTGCAGACATAGGCTCGACTCTAAAATTTTGTAAAATCTATAGCAACCCCTCCCCTATCACAGATTTTACTTTAATTTTCTTGTTTTTATCTAAATATTTGCACAAGAGATCTGTAAAAGTCCAAAAATGCAGAGTAGTCCTAAATTTAGATGGGCGGCGCTTCGCGCCGCCCATCTAAATTTAGGACTACCAAATCATGATAAGCTTCTTGAATTTGATTTTGGTAAAATTCAGCACAAAGTACTGATGACAAATTCGTGCTTTGGGGGAAAGCTATACATGGTAGATACTGTACAAGTCGTGGACTTAAATAAACGAAAAATATTATAGAAATCCAGATGGTTTATATGTACCGAAATATTATTGGAGCGGGGGGGATTTAGCTATCAAGCAAAGTATAAACAAAAATCTATTATTTCACCAATCAAATAGATATTTATCTATAGCTTCTTATTGATTATTTAATTGCTTATAAAAACTTTGTAGGCTTACCTTCTATAAATGTACTGATAAATTGACTAATAAAATATATGTTAAATATATATCAAACAATCTAACATTCATTAAATATTTACACCTTTGCTTAGTTTTTAAAATCAATTTTTTATTTAATTTATTTGCTTATTTAAATTTACTTATTTAATAATGAAACCTACAAAAGAATATGCCCTAAAATGCCAATTCAGAACAATAGATAGTGATGTAAATAGATGCAAATAATAATATATATGCCTCTTAAAATTCATTCTCTTGTCTCTTACTTTAAATGAATTTATTTGCAGATAGGTATTCAAATTTATCATTAATGATCAGTCAACTTTAGAGGTATTTAAATAATTCTAAATAATTATTTAAAACAGTAGTTAAAATCAATAGATTGTAGTATAGTGACTTATCTAAAATAAACTCAAAAGTTAAATTGCCAAATCCCCACTTGAACCAATAAAATATCCAAAATACTTATATATCCTTATATTAAAGTTGTTTTATAGGTGTTTTTTGGGAAAATATTTACTTTAGTAGGTGACTCCTGACACTATATTAATTCTCGCGTCCCCAAACCTCTTGCAAATGCTCCTTACTAAACTTTCTCCAGTGGATAATACATCAACACAGTTAACTCCAAAGTTTATTCAAGATTTGAAGCATCTCCATGTATTGTTTCAACAGGCTACTGGCGAGTTGGTAGTGACCGACGAAGATGAATCAGCGCCTGACTGGAACATATATTTTTATCTAGGTCGATTGGTATATGCCACAGGTGGTAAACATCGTGTGCGTAGGTTAGCAAGGGCGATCCGCCAACATGCCCACAACATCAATATTCAAGATCTACTCAAAAAAGTTAATCCCGAAGCTGAGGCTTGGGAATTAAAGTTAATTGAGAGCGCAATTCAAGGGCAGCAACTGACAACTGAGCAAGCCCGTGCCATCATTCAGACTAGTATTCATGAGGTCTTTTATAGCCTGAGCGAACAAAAGCAGCCAAAAGCGTCATGGAAGCCCTTAGATTCTCTATCTTTTAAACCTATTGTTGCGCTTTCGACAATGCAGACGTTAGATAGTATTGTCGCAGCACAGAACAAATGGAATAAAGCAGGGTTATCCCATGTCCAAAACATGATTCAAGGGTTTTCCTTTGATATCGCACCCTACATTGCTAATCCTGAGCAGTTAAAAGTGATGCTGGATGCTGATGCAATTTCTAGCAAAACCTATAACAGTCTCAACAAGATTTTGAATGGGACAAATACGCTTTGGGATTTGTCGATTATCATGCATTGCTCCATGATTGCGGTAATGCGATCGCTATTGCCCCTAGTCATCGATGGAATCGTAGCCTTCCGAGAAATTCCTGATTGGGCTTCTCCCAATTGGAAGGTATCTTCTAAACATCAGTCGCCAAATCGAGGATTGATTGCTTGTATTGATGACAGTCCTCAAGTTGAAGTGGAAATGCGCCGTATTTTGGAACCATTAGGTTATGAAGTTTTAGGGATTACTGATCCTTTACAAAGCGTTAGTACCCTATTACAACGTAAGCCTGATTTGATCTTTCTGGATTTGATCATGCCAAACACCAATGGTTATGAACTATGTACCTTTTTACGGAAAACTACCACTTTTCAGGAAGTTCCCATCGTCATTCTGACGGGGCGAGATGGGGTAATTGATCGGGTGCGGGCCAAAATGGCTGGCTCGTCAGACTTTTTAAGTAAGCCTCCCGATCCTAGTAAAGTCTTGCAAATACTCCGTAAGTTTTTGCAAACTGATGCAGTTCCATAGAGATATCTTCTCTTCTATAAAAAAGGTTAAAAAGGTTAATAAGTACAAACAAATATTTATTAAATAGAGAAGTAAGGCACTTAATGCCACACTCATAACTAAACATTCAGAATATTCAGATAAATAAAGTAGATAAAGGAAAAATTTGAGATGAGTACGATTTTAGTAGTGGAAGATACCTTGACCCAAGCGGAGATTATTACAGGAAGTCTCAGAAATGCTGGCTTTACGACTGTTTTGGCAACTAATGGTGATGAAGCGAGAACTAAGATTAACCAGCAGAAGCCTAGTGCCATTGTTTTAGATGTGGTTTTACCAAATGAGAGTGGTTTTGAACTATGTCGCGATTTAAAGGAAAAGCCTGAAACCAAGGATATTCCCATTGTGCTTTGTTCAACTAAAAATGGCGAGATGGATAAATTTTGGGGGATGAAACAGGGTGCTTCAGCTTATCTTACGAAACCTATCGATGCTGCGGAACTAGTACGTACTATCAAATTATTAGTCAAGGATTAGGAGGTCGATCGCCGTGGCAAATCAAATTATTGGGAATCCGCAAAATTTATCCCAAGCTAAATATCATCAGTCCCTTGACCAATTTTTGACCTTTTCTCTAGTACCTGAGCAACAAGCTCTGTTACCAACTCAGCAGTTGCTCGAAATTGTCAAAGTCAATTTGTCACAAATAACGGCGATCGCAGGCATATCAACTAGTGTAATGGGGGTATATAACTGGCGTGGCGAAGTGATCTGGGTGGTTGATCTCGCTAGTCTCTTAGGTTATAAGCCCCTCTATGCACAGGAATATGATCAGGGGAGATTTCAAGATCGATGTCATGTGATTTTTTTACGCAGTCAAGAGCATGTGCTGGGGTTTGCGGTGTCAAGGGTGGGGCAGATGATTAGATGTGATACGAATACAATCCAGACTTCAGGTTTTACCTTTACCAATCCAGCCATGATGAAGGCTTGCCGAGGATATTGGTTGAATGGAAGTAACGAGACATTTTTGGTGCTGGATGGAAATGCGATCGCTCAACTTGCCCAAACATAGGCAATAGTCCAGACAGGTTCCGAGATTTGATTTATGAAATTGATTTGTTAAGTATATTCAGTATTTTTTATATTTGCGGAGAATAGGCAATGCTAACACAAAATAACCAACCTAAAAATCAGCCTCAATCGGGTAATAATGACCAGAATAGTGTGAATGGAATTCTGAACTTCGGCGATGATGCTCAAACAGAACCTCTCTCTCTAGAAAATTTATTAGAGGATCTACCCTCAAGTCCCAAATTGTCTAAACCCAAAAAGTGGAGTTGGCGATCGCTAGGACTACGCGCAAAAGTGACCTTGCTAGCAGTCGCTGTCAGTACTTTGCCTGTAATCGCGATCGGTGGCATTGCTTACTACTTCTCTAGCCGTTCACTGGATGAACAGATTCGCGAGACTCAACAACAAAAAGCGACCGTAATTGCTTCTAAGCTCAACCGCTTTATGTATGAGCGCTATGGTGATATTCAAGTGCTAGCCAATCAAATTATTTTTACTAATCGTAAGGTTCAGGCAGTTGTGCCACAAGTTGAACGGGAGGGAATCCTGAATGAATATGCTAGAGCTTATGGCGTATATAACCTAATTGCTTTTGCAGATTTAACAGCAAACACAACGATCTACTCAACGATCACGCCTGAACCTGCGCCTAATATTAAAGGACGTGACTACTTTGAAACTCCTCTCACCTCAGGGAAGCCATTTATCAGTCAGCCCAAGTTGTCAACTGTTACGAAAAAACTGAGTATATTTGCCTCCGCCCCAGTCAAAGAAGTAAATTCAGACAAGGCGATAGGTGTGATACGAACTCGAATGCCGATTGAAAAGCTAGAGGATGTGGTTAAAGAGAGTATTAACGACGATGATGAATATCATTTGCTTGATGCATCAGGCAAGATGTTTGTTGCTAAGGAAAACGAAGAAGAAAATAAACAGGCTAAGGATGTTTTCTCACAATTAGCATCAGCGATTGATAGTAAAACTTCAGCCACAGTTATAGGTTCTGACGCTGGCAAAGAGAAACTTATAACTTATGTTGCATTGCCTACTTATCTCAATATGCCTAATCTCAATTTAGGAGTAATTATCTCGGTTGATACTGTTACAGTTTTCAAACCCCAACGCGATCTATTGTTTACAGTAGCAACGGGGACTGGGGTAACTGCCCTTTTAGTAGGTATTCTGGCGGCAATTATCGCTAACCGAGGTGTGAGACCAATTCGAGATGCGGCTAGTGTCGTAGAAAAAATTGGTCAGGGAGATCTGGATACACGCCTAACTGTTGAGAGCGAAGATGAATTAGGGGTCTTGTCCAGCAACATTAATGGGATGGCGGAACAGCTCAAGTACTTGAGTGAAGCGCAACAAAAGGAATCCGAAAGACTGGAAAATGCGCGTCAAGAAGCGCGTGCTGAGGCGGATGCCCGTGCCGAGCAACAAAAACAAGAAAAGGAACTGTTGCAACGTCGAGCTTTGGAACTATTGATGGAAGTAGACCCAGTTAGCCGAGGTGATTTGACGATTCGGGCAAACGTAACGGCTGACGAAGTAGGCACGATCGCTGACTCCTATAACGCCATTATTCGTAACTTGCGGAAGCTCGTATTAGAAGTACAAGGAGCTACTGAGTCAGTAACCCAAACCGCTACTAGCAATGAGGTGTCTGTGCGATCGGTGTCTGCGGAGGCAATGAAGCAGGCAGAATCCATTAACTCAGCCCTAGAAGAAATTAAGGTGATGGCTGAGTCAAGCCGAGGCGTAGAGATCAAGGCTAAACAAGCTGAGGAGGGAATGCAGGTCGCAGCCGTCGTACTCAAAGAAGGGGACGAAGCGATGAACAATACGGTATTAGGTATTTCCGAAATCCGTGAAACTGTTTCGGAAACTGCGAAAAAAGTCAAACGTCTTGGTGAAACTTCTCAAAAGATTTCTCGTATCGTTAACTTGATTAGTAACTTTGCAGCACAAACGAACCTACTCGCACTAAATGCGGCGATTGAGGCGGCGCGTGCAGGAGAGGAAGGTCGAGGCTTTAGTGTAGTTGCGGAAGAAGTACGCGACCTTGCGGAACAGTCCGCCACCTCAACGGCTGAAATCGAGCAGCTTGTAGAAGAGATTCAGACCCAAACCAATGAAGTTGTATCGGCGATGGAAACTGGTACAGAGCAGGTGGTCACAGGTACAAAACTGGTACAAAATGCCCGTGAAAAACTCAACCAAATTGCAACGGTGAGCCAACAGGTTAACTTCATCGTTCAAGAAATTGCGATCGCGGCAAATACACAGACTAAAACATCCGCACGCATGGGTGAGACAATGCAAGATATTGCGGTGATTGCTCAAGATACCTCTCACCAATCCGAAGAAGTAGCGCGATCGTTCACTGAGTTGTTGCAAGTTGCTCAAGATTTACAAGTAAGCGTATCTCAGTTCAAAGTTTCGTAGACATGGACTTCCCCTGCGGCAATTGGTTAGATCTGCACAGGGGATTTCGACAATAGAGAAATTAATGTCAGTTAACGATTAAACGATTATTTTTAGAGAGCATTATGTTACTAAAAGATAAACCAGAGATACCACCTTCTAAAGATGTAGCGCCGACTCCAGAGAACAGATCAGTCACCAAGATATCTGTAGCCAACGCAGCAGTTGAAGCCTCCCCATCAAAATCTAAGGTTCCCGTTTGGAAGTTACCTCTACAAGTTTGGAATAATGTCGGTGTCCGATGGAAACTCTCTCTTGTACTCTTGTTGACCGCAGGCATCCCTGTATGGTTAGTTACTCAGACCCTAGTTAAATCGTCTGAAGAAGCAGCACTCAAGGAATTACGCACGACGGTACAGGAAAAAGGTTCTTTCTTCGTTTCGGAATACGTCATGTGGACAAATTCTGAAAGCAAGCGTGATGCCGAGGCGATCGCTAAATCCGTTGAAGATGCCAAACTAGATTTGAGTGATGCCGCCGATCTGAGTGCAAAGCGATCGCTCCTACAGCCCCTATTGCAAGTTAGTAGTGATGAGATTGATCCTGAATCTATTAAAAATGTGAAATTGATCACCGATAATACGGGGCGCAGTATTGAAGGTAATGTGATCATTTTGGATGAAGACTTTGCCAAATATCCGCAAATCTCATCTGCTAGTAAGGACAAAGGTGAACTTGTATCACAAAAATATAAACAGCAGGCTGCCCTACCGAGCAGTAATTTGGCAAACTTGCCGATTGTGAAAAATGCGATCGCTACGGGCAATCCCATGTATGGCATTGAGCTAGTTAAAACGTCAGATTTACAGGCTTTAGGGCTAGAAAAACAAGCAAATATTGGAATCCGTCCACAAATCACTCAAGGCTTAAAAGAGTCCAAGCAACCAGCACCCTCAGGAACCTATGACACTGAACAGGGCAAATCAGGACTGGTGAGTATGGCGGTTTATCCGATCAAAGTTAAGGGTCGGGTTGTGGGCACGGCAGTCGTCGGAGCTTTGTTAAATCGTAACTATGGCATCGTTGACAAATTTTCTAAGCGCTACAATATGCCAACTGCAACGATCTTTGCCCAAGATTGGCGAGTTAGTACCAATGTGCCTTATATCGATCCTAATAGCAAAAATTCTGACAAAACTAGAGCGATCGGTACTCGCGCTGCCCGCGAAATATCGGATGTTGTACTTCAGCAAGGACAGGAATATGTGGGTGAGACAAACATTACAGGCGTTAACTACCTAACGTTTTACGCCCCACTCTATGATCATCGTAAATTGCTTGATCCCAAGGCTAAGCCCGTTGGTATTGCCTATGTTGGTCGCCCCCTCTCAGAAATCCAAGAATTACTATCTAATTTGTCTAATGCTGGCTATGTGATCGCTACAATTTCGATTGTGGTTGCAGGTGCTCTTGGGGTTGTGATTGCTAGTTCCTTTGCTAGCCCCTTAAGTCGTTTATCAGGCTTTACCAAAAAGATTGGTCGGGGTGAAATTGGCGAACGCCTAGCCGATAGCGATCGCCGCGATGAAATTGGCACTCTGTCCCAAGAGCTAAATAAAATGGCGGAACAGCTAGAAATTCTTATTGTTGAAAAACAACAGGAAGCGGAACGCATTGCCGAAGCTAGACAAGAAGTTGCCAAAACCGAAGCGGAATTGCGGATTCAAGAACAGCGCCAAGCTAAGGAATCACTGCAACAACGAGCGCTCGAATTACTGATCGAAGTTGATCCGATCAGTCGCGGTGACTTAACGATTCGCGCCAAGGTAACTGAAGATGAAATCGGCACGATCGCTGACTCCTATAACTCCACGATTAGAAACCTGCGAAAACTGGTGTTAGAAGTACAAACAGCTTCTCAAGCAGTATCACAAACTGTCTCCCATAATGAGCAAACCGTAGAAAGTGTATCGAGTGGAGCCAATCAACAGGTACAAGCAATTACCCAAACCCTGCAACGCATTCATAACCTCACAGAATCGATTGAAGGGGTAGAAGCTTTTGCTGCCCAAGCGAAAGAGCAAGTGGACTATACCAGTCAAGTCCTAGTTGAAGGTGATGCAGCGATGAATAGTACCGTTGAAGGTATTACGGCAATTCGCGATACGGTATCGGAAACCGCCGAAAAGGTAAAACTACTGGGAGAAGCTTCCCAAAAGATTTCTAAAGTCATCAAACTAATTAGCGGGTTTGCGGCTCAGACAAATATGTTAGCGTTGAACGCCTCCATTGAAGCAGCCCGTGCTGGTGAAGAAGGTCAGGGTTTTGGTGTAGTTGCGAACGAGGTACGTGCCTTAGCTCAGCGCTCCGCCAAGGCAACCACAGAAATCCGTCAGTTGATCGAAGAAATTCAAGCCCAATCCAATGACCTGATTAAAGCAATGGAGATTGGGACAACACAGGTAAATAATGGCTCTCAGTTAGTCGAAGAATCTCGCCAAAAACTGGCTGATATCTCTGCTTCCAGTCAGAGAGTCAATCAACTGGTTCAAGAAATTGCGCGATCGGCTTCTATTCAGGTTAAAACCTCTGAAGAGGTTAGCCATACCATTCAGGATGTTGCTTTAATTGCTGCAACTAACTCTACCCAATCTGAGAGTATGCATGATGCTTTTAGAGAACTACTGAAGGTTGCCCAAGAGTTACAAGTCAGCGTATCTCAGTTTAAAGTTAGCTAGAGTAGCAGGATCGTAGCGATGTACAGTACCGAAACAGAAATTCAAGATCAGGCGTATCAATTTTTTAAGCAAGAAGCACCCGAATTTTTGCAGATAATTGAAACTGGTTTGCTCTCCCTGCGCGAAGATCGTAGCACGACAAATATTCACTCCGTGATGCGGGCGGCTCACTCCATTAAGGGAGGATCTGCTAGTCTGAATTTGGAAGGCATCAAAACGATCGCCCATCAACTAGAGGATGTTTTTCGGTCGCTCTATCGCTTTGAAGGAGAAATTGACGCTGACTTAGAGAGCTTGCTACTACAAGCCTATGACTGCTTACGGTTGCCTTTAATGGATCAACTGCAATCAGGACATTATGAATCGGCTTCGGCCTTAGAAGCTGCTGAGCCTGTATTTGAGGTCTTAAAGCTCTATTTGGGTGATACGGATGAAGATGCCGAACTACCAACAGCCGCCGAGTTAGGTGTAGACATAGTCCAAATTGTCTTTGAAGGCGATGTCCAGCAAGGAATCTTACGTTTGCAAAATGTACTGGCTAATCCAGATGGTGTGCCTGTTACGGGGGAAATCAGAGCACAGGTTGAGGTGTTTAGCGGCATTGGTGAACTGCTAAACCTATCAGGATTTAAAGCGATCGCCCATACAACTTTGCAAGCCCTTGACCATAATCCCGACAATCCAATTTTGGTAGGCAATGTGGCGGTAGCCAATTTTGTGGCAGCGCGGGCAGAAGTATTAGCAGGCGATCGCCATCAAGGAGGCAAGCCCAGCCCAGAGCTAATTGCCCTCACAGGGAAAAAAACTGCAACCGCTCAACCAATAGATCAGCTAACTCAAGTTAAGCAAACTCCAAAATCTCAATCTAGCCTTGAGGCAACTACTCCAAATCTTGCAAACTTGACCGAAGAAGCATTGCACCTAGAGTTTGAAGAACATGACAATTGGTTTGAAGCTTTAGAACAGGAAATAAACAGCAAAAATATCACTTATCTAGATTTGCCAGATAGTAGCAAAAATTTGCTAGAACTGGATCAAATAGATTTATCAGAGATAAATTTGCCTACTCCAGAGTCATCTAATTTGAATTTTGAAGATTTTGAAGATTTTGGACATAATTCAGATAATTTAGAAATATTTGCAGAACTATCTAATGCTGATGTTGATGATTTGGATAATGCTAGTTTTGATGTAAATCTCGATCAGAATTTTGAGATCTTCTCTACAAATCTAGATGACTCCCATGATGTAGCGGAAGTAAATATCTTTGGTGATTTAAACAATGATTTAAGTGATTTAAATTCCACATTTGAGTTTGGAGAATTTGATGCTAATAACATCCTAATAGATGAGACTCCTCTTATATCTCAAGAGGATTTAGAAGCATTAGAAACAGGTTTAGAATCTACTGATAAACCTGAAATTGCGACAAATAAATCCACTCCAGATCTTGAGGTCAATCCTCAAAGTATTGTACCTATATCCAATCCTCTAGTGGATCTAGAGAAAGCCGCATTCCCTTTTAGGTCAGTCGTCAAACCTAGCACCAAGCCTAGCCCCAAAAGAACTACTAAAGTCTCAGAGACAGCAGTTCCTTACATTTCAGAAACAGTCAGAGTTGACTTATCAAGATTAGAAAGACTAAATAACTTTTCTGGTGAATTAGTAACCCAAGAGAATGCTTCAATCTTGCACAATCAGCAGATGCAAGCCAAAATTGAACGCCTACAAAAGCAATTTAAGGGATTTGAGAACCTATCAAAAAATCTGCAAACTTGGCTCGATAAAGCTCAGCGATCGCAGGTAAGAAACCAAGCCTTTAGTGCTTTTAGTCCTAGTTCCTCAATTAACTTATTTGACACGAACTCTCTAGCAACTAGCTTATCGACTTCTATCAATTTATTGGCTGATTTCGATCCATTACAAATGGATTCCTATAATCGCCTATATAGCGTCATTCAGGAAGCCCTCGAAGAAATCGCGCAAATGGATGAGGGGATGCGCGATATGGCAATTTTAATGCAGCAAACGCAGCAAACCCAACGCCGCAAACAGCAAATCCTCAAACAAGTAAGATATGACTTGCTGTGGTCACGAATGTTACCTCTGGGTGATATTCTCAGTAGCTTGCCCCGCATGGTACGGGAAATGTCCAACAAATATAACAAGCAGGTCAACCTGAAGCTATTTGGGACAGGGACATTAGTTGACAAATCCGTACTCGAAAAACTCTACGATCCCTTTGTTCACTTAGTGCGTAACGCCTTCGATCATGGTACGGAATCTACCCAAGAGCGAGTCAACCTTGGAAAACCTGTAATTGCCTCCATTGAGATTCGCGCTTATTATCGCGGCAACCAAACCTATATCGAAATTAAGGATGATGGACAGGGCATTAATCTAGAGAAAGTCAAGACAAAAGCGATCGCTGTGGGCTTACTCAAACCTGAGCAAGCTAACCAAGTAACTAATGAGGAAATCTACCAATTTCTCTTTGAGCCAAGTTTCTCTACCGCCGAAGCTGTGTCTGAACTGTCAGGTAGAGGCATGGGGCTATCAACTGTCCAAGAGCAAGTTCGCAGTCTCAAGGGTTCTATTGAGATTAAATCAGAAATTGGGCAAGGTACAACCTTTATCATTAAGTTGCCGCTCACTCTGAGTATTGCTAAACTCCTGATTTTTAGCGTGCAGGAGCGCTTATTCTCGATCGCTATTGATACGCTTTTGGGGATTATTACTGTCGATGCCGATGCAATTCAAATTATTCAAGGAAAAGAATTTTTCCGTTTTGAAAATCGCCTAATCCCGCTATATCCCACATCCATCTTTGCAGATGGTTATCCTTTACCGAAAAAATCCATTGAAGTAATAAGTACTGAGTCATTTACTGAGGAAGATCAAACTACTCTATTACTGTTGAGCGATGGTAGTGAAATAGTAGCGATACCAATTGATCGCGTACTCAATGAGCAGGAATTAGTAATTAAACCCTTTGGTAAAGCGATCGTCCCACCACCATATCTTTACGGCTGTACGATCTTGGGCGATGGCACGCTCGTACCCGTAATCGATAGCGCATCTTTAATTGCTGTTAGATCCTCAACACCATCAAGCGCTACCATATCTCCATCAAGCGCCACTGTTGATGCCAATCCGTCTGATGCCAATCCGTCACCAACTAATAGTCCTAGACCACAGCCGATTCAAAGAAAGACCGTCCTTATTGTTGATGATTCGCTGACCACTCGCCAAGCTCTGTATTTAACTCTAGAAAAGTTTGGCTATCAGGTGATTCAGGCCGGGGATGGACGAGAAGCGATCGATCAACTCTCCCGCTCCAAGGAAATCCAAGTGGTATTGTGTGATGTGGAAATGCCAAATATGAATGGCTTTGAATTTTTAACTGCTTGCCGCAAAGACAACCGTTTTGCCAATCTCCCTATTGTCATGCTCACTTCACGAGGTGGCGCAAAACATCGTGGGGTTGCCCAAATGCTCGGAGCATCAGGTTATTTGACTAAACCCTATTTAGAGCAGGAACTCATTAAAACCATTCAAGATCTTTTGCCCAAGCAGTCATAAAGTATTCGTTCCCAATTTAAAAAGTACTCTACTATGCTCAGCAGTCAGAAAAAGCAAGAAACGCTCAAATTTCTCATTTTCTCAATGGGAAATCTCAATTTAGCGATGGGAATCGATAGTGTGATTCGGATTATTCCCTTACCGACAATTCATCGCAGTGGTAACAAGTTACTGGGAATAACAACCTATGAGGATCAGGAGGTTTTAGTAATTGATCTGTATAAGCGCATCTATGGTCAAGAGTCAAGAATTGACAATGGATTTTTAGTTATTTTGGCAGGAATCCGTAGTCTCTATGGGATCACGATCGTTTCTTTGCCAAATGTACAGGATGTGCCTGTTAATAATTTGCAGCCTGTCCCCCTTGAATATCGCGCTCGTGACACGTTAGGGATTGCGAGCCATATGATGCAAGTTCCTCTCAAAAAATCGGAAGAATTGCATATGGTCTTTTTATTAGATACCGAGCTATTACTCAAAATGGCTGAACCTTAACATTAAAGAGGGTTTGCTACGCAAACCCTCTTTAATGTTGAGAGGTTGTTAGAATGTAAATACAGTTCTCAATGTGCCGACGGTGATGGTGCTATTGCCACTGTTGTTATTGGGATTGAAGATGAATTGCAAATCAGGAGTGATGCTGATATTGCTTGAGACGGGGAAGCGATAGAACAACTCCACATTGGTTTGTGTGGCATTGCCAACTGTACTTTCAATTAAAGGCTGACCCACAGCGATCGCAGCCATTGCTCCTTCTTTAAACAAATCAGGAAAAGCAAACCCCGCCGACCATGTTTGCGGACTGAGCGAATCACCCGTTGCCCCAGCATTGATATAGGTTGGCAGTGCAGAGGCGATCGCATTACCACGATTGCTGATATTGCCAAATCCATAGCGACCAAAAATAGCGATCGCTTTATTAAAAGCCCACTCTAGATTCAAGCCACCAGTGTTGTAATCGAGATTATTGACCGATGCGCGGGTATATTGCAGACGAACCGCAAAAGGTTTGTTATCCTCACCGTTTTTAGGCGCAAACTCTAACTCAAACGTACCTTGATAGGAATCCCCAAACAAGCCTTGGTTAATGCTGTTATTCGGTGAAGCCGCCGCAACGCTACTGGTTGGACTATTAGCATTTGCCGCCACATATCCTGCCCTGACGCTAAAAGCACCACCGTTGATATTCCATGCGATCGCTGCACCAGCCCCATCATTTACAGGCAAAATTAGCGGATTATTAATGAATAAACGGGTGGAAAAGTCTACAGATTCATCATTGTCAAAACTATTATGATCAAGGTGATCATTTAAAGACATCACTGCGCCAAGGGTAACTCTGGCATCTTTACCAACGGGGAATTCATAACGCAACCGTCCCAAGGTGAAGGTATTACCTGCTTCGCTATAGTCGGAAATCGAACTATTTTTAAATCCTGTAAAACCACGAAAGATATTATTCGCCGCATCTAGAGAATTGCTTACACTCGTGCCGCCATTACCAGCTTCCAAGCGCGTTAACAAGAGATCTTCACCCGTAAAACTGGTATTCAAATTCAGGCGTACACGATTAATGACAGTTGTGTTTGCTTTACCTGAATTTCCTGATAGAGTTCCGTTGGGTGTCAATAGATTATCCGTGCCCGACCCACTTGCTGTAAATGACACAATTACCTGACCATCAAGTTTCGTCGTAGTAGAGAACTGCTGGGTTTCGAGTTTTGCAACTTTAGCATCTAGGGCATCCACACGACCACGCAAGGTTGCCAACTCTGCGGCAAATTCCTCTTGCAGTTTTCGCAATGTGGCTAGGTCTTCCTTGCTAACTTTGTCAGCCAAACCTGCGGAAATAATTTCATTGATTTTGTCTAAACAAGCATTCAAACCTGCGGCAAATTCATAACGGCTCGTCGCTTGTTTCCCGCGAAATGTGCGATCGGGATATCCTGCGATGCAGCCATAGCGCTCAACTAGGGATTGCAAAGCGGTAAAAGCCCAATCGGTGGGACGGACATCGCTAAGTTGAGAGACCGATGTGACATTTTGCCCGATTACATCCTGAGTTGCGCCTGAGTTCACCTGTTGCGATTGAGCAGATGCACTCGCACTCATACCGATCGCGGAAATAGCGATCGCGCCAACCAGAGATATTTGTACTTGTTGAGACCAAACCTTAGCCACAGCGTAGTTCCTCACCTAAATTTATATGATTTTAAACTTAATGATAGTAATTATCATTAGTGCATTAAACAATATAACTATAATTTAGTCAAAACATTATTTTTGTTGAGCATCTTACCTAAATATCTTGTTTTCTATTGCAATTTAATAGCATAAAGCTATAATTCTATTTGCCTTCTTCACGATTAATGATCAGAAGTGACATAATCGATTAGATTCATGCTAGAGGGATTGTTGAAACGAGGCAAAGCCTCGTTTCAACAATCCCTAGTCAGCGTTTTGCTCTCATCGGTAAACCTCGATTATGCGTTTAATACATACTTCAGATTGGCATTTGGGTAGAAAGTTAAAAGGAGTCGATCGCACGCCTGAAATTGCCTTAGCCCTAGACGAAATCCTCAAATATGCAAAGGAATATGAAGTGGATGCTGTTTTAGTATCAGGCGATATTTTTGATGTGCCAAATCCCAACACTGAAGCCGAGCGTGTTGCCTATGATTTTTTCTACAAGCTCAATCAGTTAAGTATCCCCTCAGTAGCGATCGCAGGAAATCATGACTCGGCAAATCGCATTGATAGCCTCGCCCATTTGCTATCTCTTGCAGGGGTGAGAGCTTTAGGTCGCCCCAGAATTGCGGAAGAAGGCGGTGTTGTGAATTTTGATACAGCCAGTGGCAAGCTTTGCATTGGTGCGATGCCCTTTGCCTCCGAACGAAAGTTATTAGCTGCTGAGGATGTGTGGAATAAGGATGCTTTGGAACAGCGAAATGATTATAAAACCACTGTTACCTATGTTTTGCAAGATCTTGCTAATGCCTTTAAAACCGATGCGGTGAATGTGATGATGGCGCATATGACCGTTGATGGCGCAAAGTTTACAGGTTCTGAGGCAGCTTTTTATAGTGGTGCTGTTTATAGTCTTTCGGGGCAATCGATTCCTTCGGAATGTCAGTATGTGGGCTTAGGACATATCCATCGACCACAGCAAATTCCCAATGCTGCACCGACCTATTACGCTGGCTCGCTAATTCAAGTAGATTTTGGGGAAGTGGGCGAAGAGAAAGGATTTAATTTAATTGAAGTGGAAACTGGGCGACCTGCGAAAGTACAATTTCAGCCCCTTACTTGCCATAAGCCCCTTAAGCGCGTGGAATGTCATCTTGATCAACTGGATGAGCATTTAGAAGCCCATCGCGATTATGAAGGCTATTTGAAATTTGCGATCGCTGTGGATACGCCGCCCATCGGACTCGCGGATCGGGTGCGAAAAGTTTGCCCGCAAGCGGTAATGGTCGAGCCAAAGTTAATCGTTAATGAATCGGTACAGGCTCCTGAACCCAAGGATTACGATCGCTTCGATCCGATCGCGGAGTTTCAAAAGTTTTATCGTGATCGGGAAAAGAATTTGTCCCCTGAAGTAATTACTGCTTTTAAAGATTTGTATATGGAGTTTAGTGAAATACCCGCTAGCGATCATTGATTAAATGCGGCGCAAAGCGCCGCCAATACTACAACCAAGCTCGTTGGTATTGCACTCATGGAGTAAATAGCCATGCGCCGCGTGAATTTCGATAACTTGAAATCCTGCTTCGACGGAACGTTTTGCACCATTGATAAAGGCGGCTTTGACTCGCTCAATCCCCGCTAAATCCAAAGCTTGAGGCTCAGGGCTATTAGCATGATTAAAGGCGATCGCACTAGGGGCAAACACAGGTCGCCAGCCTCCTTGACTCTCATCAATTGGCTTGCCACCTTCCCAAGGCACGGCACAACTTGCTTTCCGTCCTGCATGGGCAAGCTGAATCCCTGCGATCGCACCTGCTTGATGGATTTGCTGAGTGATTTTGGCGAGCATTTCAATATGTTGATCTGACCAAATACCTAAATCTTTGGGTGAAATCCGACCTTCAGGTTCTACTGCGGCAGCTTCGGTAAATACTAGTCCTGCACCACCGATCGCACGACTAACTAAATGGGTAATGTGCCAGTCATTGGCAAATCCATCGGTACTGGAATATTGGCACATCGGCGAAACCCCAATCCGATTACGAAAAGTTATGCCGTGTTGTTGTAATGGAGCAAATAGATGAGTCATATTTTTTAGAAATGTTATTAGCTTGTGCTTTCTTAAAACCTGAATAAATTTTCAAAAAGCTTACTTTACAAGCTTTTTGAAAATTTATCTGTGCTACACAAAACCTTAACGCATTGATTCACGATGGACTTTGACTAATTTAATCTCATCCTCTTCCGCCATATACTTATTCATCATATAGACCACATACTCAGGATTGAGATTACTATCGGTCTTGCAGCTACCCATGAAATGAATCGTGGGAAATTCGGGATCGGGATTCAAGAATTTATTTATCAATATCGCAACACAATTTCCTCAATAGTTTTGACAGCTAATTCAAGTTCACAAGCGAAAAGCTCACTACATTCAACCAAATTATCCTGCTTCCAGTAAGATTTACGAACATTATGAGGCATTAAAGCTTGATGTGCCTCAAATTCTATGCGTCCATGTTTATTGCATTGTTTAGTAAACATAATTTTCCAATCACTACAACCGCCGTACCCAAAATTATTTAGACTATATTCCCTTTTTACAGTATCCTTTGCTGTACCAATTTTGATTAGTTTCAAGCTCTCAGACCTTGCGATATATATAAATCCTGACTCGTTATAACGTTTCTGGAAAGCGAGGTTATGAGGGTTACATTGAATGCACTTACCATATTTATCTTTAAGCGTATGTCTTTCTATTGCTCTACAAGGATTTACTCCGATCGCAATAGTCATACCCAATTCTTTCATTACCTTTTTGTATTCCTCCTTTTTCATACCAGTCGCATCAAAAACTTGAGATAAAGGTGTTTTGTGATGAATTAGAAAGCAAATCTGAGCGAGTGTTAGTTCAGCCATATTAACACCTTGAATTTGTCATATAGATAATTTTAGACAAGGGGCGTAAGCCCCTTGTTCCTTGGTCTAGCGCATCGACTCACGATGAACTTTGACTAATTTGATCTCATCCTCTTCAGGGAGATATTTATTCATCATGTAGACCACGTACTCAGGCTTGAGATTGCTATCGGGCTTGCAACTACCCATGAAATGAAGCTTCGGAAGTTCAGGATCAGGATTGATGACGTTAATCGTGAACAGGCGATCGCGTAATTCCAACATCTGATTACGTCCCGATTTCGACACCTTTGGCATTTGAATAGAAGTAGCCGCTAGTACACAATAACTTGCACCTTCGAGTAAATCCATAATATCCGCAGCATTGCGTTCTTTAAGAGTCATAAAGGCACAGGTGAGCGTATATTCTGCAACTTCTAGAATAGAATCTAGGGAAGGAGAATGCACGGGAACTTCCTCAATGGCATAGATTGGTAGATCATTGTCTAGCTCTGCTTTGAAGCGTTCTTGAAATTCCTCCATAGGAATTACTTGCGTCAGTTCAAAATCGACAAACTCGGCACTGCTGGTTTGACCTAGAGGCAGAGCCTTAGCTATGGAAATACGTGGTAATGGATTAAAGCCTTCGGTATGGGCAATAGGTAGAGCCGCCCGACGTGCCGCCCGTTGGAAGAAGCGTTGTAAATCTAAATGGGAAATCAAACTCATATCGCCCAACTTGCCAAACTTGAGGCGAATACGCTGTACTCTAGGTGGTACTTTGGGCTTCTCTAGCGAAATTGGAGGTACTTCTGGGGGTGGAATTACCTCATTATGCCCAAATTCGGGACCACAGACACCGCACTCTGAGCAACCACCAAAGGAACAATCAGGAATTACCTTAGCAGCGATCGCTCTTTCCCAATCTTCGATCAGCCATTGTTTATCGATACCTGTGTCGATATGATCCCAAGGTAAGGGATCGGGGATTTTTAATGATGGCGCATCCCAAACCAGATCCGCCTCTGCGATCGCCTGTGTCCACGCACCGAAGGCTTTATCGCTATTCTCAAACCATGAGTCCATGCCTGCGCCCAGTTGCCATGCACGATAGAGAACCTTACCCAAACGGCGATCGCCCCGTCCGACAAAATCCTCCATCGCACTAATACGAACTTCGGTATAGTTGACCTTCACTCCACTCAAGCGACGGAACTCTTTGCGAAGTAGCTGTTGCTTCCGCACAAATTCACCACTAGAAACGGTATGCCATTGGAAAGGTGTATGGGGCTTAGGTGTGAAATTAGAAATGGTCAAATTAAAGGAGATTTTCTTTCTTCCCTTTTGCGAACATTCCTGTTGTAGCCATTCCACCGTATTGACGATGCCAATCACATCTTCATCGGTTTCCGTCGGTAAGCCAATCATGAAATAGAGCTTGACTTTATCCCAACCTTCGACATAGGCAGTTTTAATGCCCTGCAACAATTCCTCATCGGTCAAGCCCTTATTAATCACATCCCGCAAGCGCTGTGTCCCTGCCTCTGGTGCAAAGGTTAAGCCCTGCTGACGACCATCGCCACTACGGAGCATATGGGCAATATTCTCATCAAAGCGATCGACCCTTTGACTAGGAAGAGAAAGGGTGACATGTTCATCTTTAAACCGATTCTTAATCTGCACTCCCACCGATGGCAGAGCCAGATAATCAGAACAAGAGAGAGAAAGTAGCGAAAATTCATTGTAGCCAGTTTCACGAATGGCTCTTTCAATGGTATCGACAACCTTTTCAGGATCAACATCACGGGCTGGGCGGGTGAGCATCCCCGGTTGGCAAAAGCGACAGCCGCGAGTACAGCCCCTTCTAATTTCGATCACAAGGCGATCGTGGACAGTTTCAATTAAGGGGACTAAACCAATGCTATGCTCAGGGCTTGGTGTGGCAACACGGCGAAGAATGCGCGGCGAAACATCCCTGCGATTAGGTTTAATGGCTCCCGTTCTTTCATCCATATCATAGAATTCAGGAACGTACACTCCATCAATCTCATTGGCAAGATCTAGCAAAGTCTCACGGCGAGTTTTGCCAGCTAGTTTAGCTGCCTTAATAACTTCACCAATTTCTGGTAATAACTCTTCCCCATCACCAAGGGCAAAGAAATCAAAGAAATCGGCATAGGGTTCGGGATTAGAAGTCGCGGTCTGTCCTCCTGCAAAGATTAATGGACATTCCTCAATACTTAACTCACTGCGCTCTCTCCATGTCATCGGAATTTGAGCAAGGTCAAACATTTCCAGCACATTGGTCGCGCCTAACTCATAGCTAAGGCTAAAGCCTAAAATGTCAAATTCCCGTAGCGATCGCTTGGACTCAACGGCAAATAGCTCAGTCTTGGTTTCACGCAATTTTGCAGAGAGGTCAGGTGCTGGTAAATAGGCGCGATCGCATAATTGCCCATCTTTAGAGTTAATAATGCTATACAGGATGATATGCCCTAGGTTTGATGCACCTACTTCGTAAATTTCGGGATAGGTCAGTGACCAACGCACGATTGCCTCATCCCAAGGTTTATGTACTGCACCAAACTCATTACCCAAATAACGGGCAGGTTTGAGGATTTCAGGAGTAAGTAACTGTTCTACGGGTACGGGCATAGGGTTTTTCAAAATTTTAGCTATGACTATTTTACATAGTTTTATAAGCTTCAGAGCAAAAGCCTTGCTAGGCAAGGCTTTTGCTCTGAAGCTTTGAGAGAGGGTTTGCATAGCAAACCCTCTCTCAAAGCCTGTTTTAAATTATCCTGAACTCGTATTACAGCGCTTTGCGCTGACTTGACTTGAAACCCAGAGAAATTTTTGAAAGCGCGGCTTCGCCGCGCTTTCAAAAATTTCTCTGTACTACTTTAAGCCTCAACAGGCTGTAGCTAGCTTTTTACCAAACTAATCTAATATTGTTACCTGTCTATCTTGACCAAAGATTATGTTTTTAACTGCAATAGCTGCGTCTGAGACTATCGACCTTGGTTTTGTGGAGCTAGGCTGGCTGAAGGTGATTTTCTTAGGAATTGTGCAGGGAATCACCGAGCTATTACCAATTAGTAGCACCGCTCACCTGCGTATTGTCCCTAGTCTACTGGGATGGCAAGACCCCGGTACAGCTTTTTCCGCAGCGATGCAGCTTGCGAGTTTAGGCGCAGTTTTAGCTTACTTTTGGCAAGATATCAAAAGCTTAGTCGGTAGTTCGATTAAAGCGATCGCCCATCAAGACTATCAATCTCAATCTCTCCGCCTAACTTCAGGATTATTAATTGGGACAATCCCAATTGTGATCGTGGGGCTATTACTCAAAAAGACTCTAGATCTCCCTAACTCTCCTCTGCGTAGCCTTACGGTAATTGGTACTGCTTCTATTGTGATGTCTATATTATTGGCGATCGCCGAATTACGTGGCAACCGAAAACGGGATTTTCAAAAATTGACACTTTTCGATGGATTACTAGTGGGAATAGCCCAAACACTTGCCTTAATCCCCGGAGTATCGCGTTCAGGTTCTACTCTCACCGCAGGGCTATTCTTGAATATGGAACGCGAAACTGCGGCGCGGTTCTCTTTTCTTTTGGGATTACCTGCAATTATTCTCGGAGGAGCAGTGGAATTACATTCCTTAAGCAAAGCGGGATTAGATCTCAATGGTTGGTTGATTCTAGGTGTAGGTTTGACATCAGCTAGTATTTCCGCATTTCTGGCTATTTTTGGGCTATTACGCTATTTAGAAAGGCAAAGCACTTGGATCTTTGTTTGGTATCGACTAGTTATGGGTATGTTTTTAATAATCGGCTCAGCTTTGGGTTTTCTGCGTTAACTCTTACACAATTCAGTTAATCTCCATAATGTACTCGTGATCGACTATGAAACTAATCCAAGAATCCGCGCAAAAATTAACTTGCAAATCAAATTCATGTGGGATTCCTTTCGCTAGTTTCGTGTTAACTATGGCAGGTCTTATTTTATTGCTTTTGCTATTTCCAAACTTGATAGAGTGTTTGAGGGATAAAGTTTGCTATAAGGTTCTCATGAGTTTTCACTCTACGAATATGCTGCAATATATCGGTGGCAGCTTGATTGGAATTTTGATGATTGCTTTAGGACTTTTTTTATTCCTCCAGATCTCGACAAGAAGAGTGGTTTTTGATTTAGAGAAAAATCAGCTTGATGTTGAGAAGTATTGGATTTTTACAAGAAATCTAGACAAAAGACAATATCTTCTGTCAGAAATTTATGATGTGACTGTCGATATTTGTAAACAAGAAGGTGAGCCAGATGCTTATCAAGTAGTGGTTTTACTGAATAACGGAACATCTATTCTTCTAGATCTATCGTACACTGGCAATGAAGAATGGCATCAAGAAACGGCTAAAGTGATTAAAAACTTTCTATCATTATAAAATCCCGATTTTGGGAAAATCTTGATCCAAAATAGTTGCTGCGCTAACTCCTTGCCAACGATTGAGAATCTCCGCATAAATACTACGGAAATCTACTTGCATTGGTAAATTACCCTGCACCAGACTATCTAGTGCAGGATTACCACCATAGAGACCACCGCGCACATTTCCTAACAACATCACAGGTGCAGCCGTGCCGTGATCGGTTCCAGCATTACCATTTTCCGCAGGACGACGACCGAACTCACTTTGCACCATCACTAAGACATTTTTCTGCATATTATGGGCTTGAATATCGCGATCGAGGGCAGCGAGTCCAGAGCCAAGATCGCTCAGTAACTGTTGATGACGGCGCACCTGTCCTGTATGTGTATCCCATCCGCCGATGGTGAGATAAACCACCTTGGGTTGTGATTCGATAACACGGGCAAGTAATGCAAATTGTTTGCCGATCGCTGTTTTGGGATAGCTATGATTGTCAACCCGTTTATCAATATCTTTAGTCAGCTTCTTTATGGCAGCTTCGCTCTCTAGTACTGAGCGACGAACTTGCTCCGCCAATCCCGAACCTTGAGGATTGTTATAGACTGCACGCATTGCTTCACCAAGTTTTCCCCGTTGTTGCACTGCTAGATTTGGAGATAGTTGCAGATAGCGATCGCTATCACCTGTGAGCGCTAAGGGATATTCTTCACCGAGAAAGATAGCATCTGCGGTTTTTGCGTGAACATCGGTGAGATATCTCGCTAACCAGCCCGTATCCGAGGCTCCTTGAGAATGGGCGCTTTGCCAAATTTCTTTAGAACGAAAATGGGATAAGTTAGGGTTTGGATAACTCACATTCTGAACGATCGCCATGCGTCCTTTATCAAAAACAGGCTTTAAATCCTTGAGAGCAGGATGGAACGCGGCTTGCTTAGAAATAGGAATCCCATCCTTGATCGCAATCGTGGGACGCAATTTGCGGTAATTAGCATCGTTATAAGGAA
Source organism: Pseudanabaena sp. BL-A-41 (assembly GCA_050632425.1). Taxonomy (GTDB): domain Bacteria; phylum Cyanobacteriota; class Cyanobacteriia; order Pseudanabaenales; family Pseudanabaenaceae; genus Pseudanabaena. Next base: position 475,132 of record CP192607.1, read on the forward strand.
TGATCGTATTTAAGCCATCATTGCCCCCTGCTAGTTCGATGACGACAAGGGTTTTGCGATCGCTACTTTGGGCGGCGCTGGTGCAACTAGGAGCAAGGATCGCCATCGCTGCCGTGCTAGACATCAAGGCGAGAAAATCTCTTCTATTCATAATCTTCTATTAGTAAATTGAGAGTTAGTGATAAGAATCTTCAGGGGAACAAGCATTAATCTTGTCTATGTTTAAGCCAGTTGATAGATCGGTGAAGATAGAATCAAAGCGGCAATTTCGCGTTTAGATAAACCTGTAAACTGTTCTTCTAAGCGATCGCTATTGCCATCTAATAGAACTGTGACCAAATCTTTGGCACTGTAGCGATCGGGATTGAAGTTGAAGCCCCCATCGTCACCATACTCTTTCGTAAATTGCTGCGCGACATTAAGCCGCGTTAGTAAAGAAGGCGCAGTCAACCAACCCTGATCTCCTTGCCAACCTTTGACCGACGGGGCATTGTACGGCACTTGTCCCATGGCGCGTAAATCACCAATCACGCGATCGCTATCGGCACCAATTTGCAATTGGCGCAAACTGCTCAAAACAAAATAGAGCGGTGTCTTGAGATGACTACGATAGGCTTTGGTGCTATAAAATTCAGGACTATTGAAAACTGCGGCAACCACAGCTCTGATGCTGCGATTGTTCTGTTGATATACCTTTGCAAGGCGATCGATGATTGCGGGTTCAGGATTGGCATAGGCGAAGGTGCTCCATAGATCGACAGCTAATTTTCTTGCCGTACTGGGATGATTGGCTAAAATTTCCACCACATCTTGGGTGCTGAGTTTGCCTGAATGTCCTAAATAATTCTTAACTCCATCATCATGGCGGCGCTTTACAAATGTGACATCAGCAATACCCATCTCAGGACGTAATTTCACTTGCCACCCCGTCAGTGCCCTAGCCCCCTCTTGAATATCCTTTTCAGTATATTGCCCCTGCCCAAGGGTAAAGAGTTCCATCACTTCGCGGCTATAGTTTTCATTAATCTTGCCCGCCTGATTTTGTCCATTGTCTAAATAATTGAGCATAGCGGGGCTAGTAGTTACTTGCATCAGCAATTCCTGAAAATCCCCCATTGCATAGGTTCGCAACCTTCTCTCGTAATCTAACAAGAACTGCGCTCTGCCAATTTTGCGAAGGGATACCACAAAGCGATCGCGCCAAAAGTTAACCATGCGCTCATGTAACGGGTTATTGGCACTAACTATTTGCTTTAATAACCAGCGCCACATTTCCCGCGATTGATCCTGTTTACCTTTTTTGACTATAGGCAGAGGTGCTGGAACATTTAGCACTGGTGATTCATTGAGCCACTTTGATAACAACATTTCAGGGGAAATATCGCTATTCAGTTCGTCAAGGGTCGCCCCAAATCCTGCCCGTCTCAAAAAATGACCTTTCTGTACGATGCGATCCATAGGATTATTTCCATAAAGCAAGTTGCATTAATCCAAGCTTGATGAGACAAACTTGATGACTTTATCTTTAGACTGGCGATCGCACATTAAGGTTCTATTTGTGCAAATCATCACCCACAAGCCCAATCGCCTTTTTTCCCACATCAAACAGCGATTGCCCCTTCATCACCCACAAAAATTGATCGCTTATTTCCCTCAAATCAAACAGCGATCATCAAACGATCTTTCTGATTATAATGAATATAAAAATTGTGGGCAAAATGTATGATTTCTACTACTTTATCGCCTAGCCTATCACCTACAGAATATCTAGAGTGGGAAGTAACACAAGAAGGTAGATATGAATATGAATATGGAGAAGTTATCGAGGTGACAGGTGGAAAGCTTGAAAATAACGAAATTGCTCTTAATCTAATTGTATTGCTCCGAAGTCATTTACGTGGTAGGGGTTGTCGTATCCTTGGTGGTGATGCGAAACTCATGACCATTCCGAGCAATGTTTATTACTTTCCTGATGTGGTTGTTAGTTGCGATTCTCGCGATCGCTATGCTAAGGAGTTTTTACAATATCCTTGTTTAATTGCTGAAGTCTTATCCCCTGCTACAGAAAGTCGCGATCGCGGGATTAAGTTACGCAACTATTTAAAGATCGACTCATTGCAAGAATATATGCTCATCAATTCAGATTCTCCTAGTATTGAGTTCTATCGTCGTAGTAATCGTACAGAGGTTTGGGAATATCTAACAATCAATAGTTCTGATTTAACCGTTAACGATCCCGAAGTTCAACTAACTAGCATAGATCTTAATCTTCCGCTATCACTCATCTATGAAAATCTTGACTTTCAGCAATCCTAATCGCCTTTTCCCTCATCACCAAAAAGCGATCGCCCCTTCATCACCCAACACCCGATCTCCTTTTCCCCACATCAAACAGCGATCGCCCCTCAACACCTACAAAACCCGATCCCCTAAAATCAAACAGAGATCGCCCCCCTCTTCACCCAAAACTTGTCGCATATTTTCTCAACACCAAACAGCGACTAAGTTTAAGAAAGAACTAATTCTGGTTCGTTAATAAGGCGTAATAATTTTGCTGGTTCGATTGTTTCCATTGCGAAGGTGTTGCCTTGCTTATCGGTAAAGTCGATTAGAAAGGCTTTACGATCAAATGACATTAAGACTGTTCCCATTTGTCCTCGGCGGAGCATGATTTGCTGATGGGTGACTTTGTGAGTGGCGATCGCATCTTCAGTTAGTGCAACAAGATCGTATTCTTGGATTTCGTTCATAGTGCTTTTTAATCGATAGGGTAAGTATTAGTTAGGCGTGGAAAGTCTTCTGTAATTTTGATAATCCAACAACTTAGAACTAGGGATTCAGCAATATAGTGATCGCCCCTTACTAAAAGCAAACCCTGATCGAGTGTCTATGCTTTTGTTTTATAATGAAATGAGTTATATCGTGCAATGTAATGACACTAAATAACTTATTGGAAATGAAAGGGATTATTCATCGCGATCCCGAAATTATGAGTGGAGTTCCAGTTTTTAAGGGAACGAGGGTTCCTTTGCAGACTTTTTTTGACTATCTTGAAGGTGAGGGAGGTTTAGCAGAATTTATTGATGATTTTCCTTATCTAAAATCACAAGTCATGAGAGTTTTGGAAAGCGCTGCCAAATTATTAATTGCTCAGGAACGCGCTGCTTGATGATTATATTGTTGGATGAAAATCTTCTGAGTAGAAAACTCAAGCAGTCTTTTCTATTTAGAGGTCATGAAGTTTACAATGTTGATGGTATGGGATGGCGTGGGTTTAAGGATAGTGAAATTTTTCGTTTAGCTGAGAATCATCCCTTTGATGCTTTTATTACTGCGGATAAGAACTTGCGTTATCAGCAAAATTTAGTGGGGAAGAATTTAAGAATTGTCGTTTTGGATGCTCGTAGTACTAGACCCGATTATTTACTGCCGTTGATGGAACGAATAAGTGAAGTGATTACTTCTTTACCAGCAGGAGCTGTCATATCAATCAATGACTCATGTGAGTTTATATAGCATTAAACAGCGATCGCCTCTCACCACCCAACATCCGATCGCCTATTTCTCCAAATCAAACAGCGATCGCCCCTTCACTAGAACTGATTTTCAATATCTCTAGACTGATGCAGAATACGGACAATTTCAATGTGGGTTTCCATGTTTTTATAGAAGATAATGTATGGCTTAATTGGAAAACTACGCAGTTCTTCAGCAAGCTCTTTTCTGCTTCTACCCATCTCTGGGAACTGTGCAAGCATAGGAAACTTGTCAAGGACTTTTGCGAGTAATAAATCGGCTGCTAGGGAATCGTTTTGAGCAAGATATACCCACATATCCTCAAGGTCACGATCTGCTTGTCGGGATATCTTAAATCGATTCATTTTGATGAGCTAAGCGTTTTTGACCACGATTTTTAATGTTTTCTAATAGATTAGGTAATGTATCCGAATCGTATTCGGTGTAGTCACTATTTTTGAGTTGTGCAATTCCGAGGTTAATGTCTTGTTGTAGTGTTGCGAGTTTCAGGGCGCGAAGTTCGGCTTCGGCTTGCTCTGCCCGATCGCATATTGCTTGAAAGGCATGAGCATCTTGGACAACGACTTCAGCTTTACCGTTAACGGTTAGAACCATAGGCGATTGTGTTGATTTAATGCGTTCAATAAATTCTTTGGCGTTGCGCTTGAAGTCGCTGAGGGAATGGATATTTTTTAGCTCGATCATAGTTGTCAAAGCACTTAATTCGGATCTAATTTAATGATAACTGATCTTTCTTTGCGATCGCAATTTCTATGATTCTTCATAAATATCTATCTATCGCCTAAATCTCAACAACAAACAGCGATCGCCCCTCCCCACCCACAAAACCTAATCGCCTATTCCCTCAAATCAAACAGCGATCTCTTGAGAGGTTATAGATATACTAAAATTAATTTACTATTTACTCACGCCTATGAAATTACCAAATGGCGATCGCCCAGAAATTTCTATGCAAAAGATCTTAGGGTATTGATTAAATCTCAACCATGATAAGGGTAAAGATAAGGCAAGAGTATTTCAATCTAGGCTGGGTATTACAGTTCAAAATGCTGATCGCTTGGTTGAATTAATTCAAATTGCGGCAGTTGAAGGTGAAGTCGTACAGGAGAGTAATACGAAATTTGGTAAGGAATATAAAGTGGATTGGGAAATTCCTAATGTAGGAGGTGCTGAACTGAGAACTATTTGGGAAGTTAGTATAGAGTCTGGTTATCCTCGTTTGATTAGTGCTTTTTTAAAGAGAGAAAAATAATGAAAACTCCGCAGTTGCTTGATACGATCGCTATTTTAAAACCAATTTCCGTAGATAGGCTTTCACTAATGGAAGCGGAATATGATTTTAATTCAGCTTTGCCAGTGGGGTTGGTGGGTACGATTGTAGATATTCATCAGGATAATCAAGGGATTGATTATTTGGTGGAGTTTGCGGATTCTGACGGGTGTGAGTTTGCGATCGCCTATTTGAAGGCTAATGAATTTCTTACTTTGCAATATGAGCTTGCTGCGGCTTAGGATTTTATAACGATCGCTCCCACACCACCCATAACCCCGATCGCCTATTCCCTCAACATAAAATAGCGATCGCCATATCAGTATTCGTCATCTTCTAAATCGATTGCTAGATCTGAAATCAAATCTTGTGTAACAGCATAGACATCTCGTTTATCACCTTCCTTACGTCTTCCCACACCTACGATAACTACCACTACTCGATCTTGTTCAACTCGATAAATAATCCGATAACGCTGTCCCACAGACCGAATACTACGATAACCCAATAGTTCTTCAGATAAAGCCTTACCTTGTTTTTCTGGTTCATCCTTGAGTTTCTCAATCCTTGTCAAAATCACGCTTTGTTCGCGCCGATCCTTGATTGCAGTAAACAGTTTCTGCACTTGAACGGCTTTGTTGTATGAATAAAAAGAAGCCAAAAGATGGAGGATCTTAGGATAGATAATTAACTAGCAACAGGAGAGGAGAGAGGTTTAGCAAGTTGAATCATGCGATTGAGAGCAGCACATTTGATGAACAACTCAACCGCCTGATTGTCAAATTTACGAGAACATAAAGTACTACCAAAGATTTTTTTGAAACGAAACATCGTGGTTTCTGCTAAAGAACGTCGATGATAACCTGAGTCACGTTTCCATTTTTTACGCCCATGTTTACGGATATAGCGCAGGTTTTGGTCACGGGGATGAGGAGGAGCATTGGCATTGCCATGCTGCCAGATTTTGGCATCTTTGCGGGGAGGAATCACGGCTTTAGCTCCATGTTGGGCAATCTCGTCGTAACAATGACGATGGTCATAAGCTCCATCTGCGGAAACTTGATCAATTTCAGCATCAATCCCATCGAGAATATCGGCGAGTACTTCACCATCGTGACAATCATTCGTAGTGACGACCGCAGCCAGTATTTCTCCCGTTGATTCATCGGCTCCAAGGTGTAATTTGCGCCATGTCCGTCTCTTACTAATCCCATGCTGCCGTGTTTTCCATTCACCTTCACCATAGACTTTGATCCCTGTCGAATCAACTACTACATGCACAGCTCCCTGCTTGGGGATTACTGGTAAGGGCACACTTAAACTTGCTGTCCGTCTTGATACGGTGCTGTGGTCTGGCACTGGCAAATCTATTCCCATCAAGGTAAATAGTGACTCTAACATTCCTTGCGTTTGTCTTCCTGCTTGCTGATATACCGCTTTTACAGTGATAAATGTCGCGATCGCTATATCACTGTAATCATTTGAAGCACCCCGTTTGCCACTTAATGTTTGATTTAACCATCCTCCGATTACTTCTTCGCTAATCCAGAAGGTCAGGCTTCCTCTTTGTTTTAGCCCTGCGTTATACTCTGCCCAGTTGCGTACCTGATATTTCTCTTTCATTATCTGGGACTCCCTCTCCTGATTTTTATCTAATTTACCTCCTCTTCCCCTTTTTATGCAACAATGCCCACTTGAACAGAAAAAATAATTCTATATTCCATAGCAGTTTTAGAAACCCAACTCTAATTTCAAGGCTTCTAAACTAATTGTTTGTCCTAAATCTGCTTGTCGAATACCTTCTCTCAAATCTGCCATAAACTCGTGATCGCTTAAAATTTCCATTGTTTCAACCAAAGAGGCAAACTGTTGCATACTCAAAGCAACAATTACAGGTTTACCATCTTGCGTGATAATCGCTGGATCTCTGAGGTTTTTAGATAGCGCTGGTAATTGTTCCTGAGCTTCAGCAACAGTCAAATAATTAAGCATATTGTTTCTGTCCGAGTGACTATCATTATTTTAGTCAATTTCAAGTTATTTAAGATTGTACGATATCCAGTCAAGCGATCTCCCATCATCACCCACAGAACCCGATCGCCTATTCCCTCAAATCAACCAGCGATCGCCCATCATCACCTGATCGCCTATTCCTCAAATCAAACGGCGATCGCATACTAATAAAACTCAATCGAGATCGTAAAAACCATATACTACGAAATACAATTAGATCAGTAACATTCAAATATCGAATATGCTAAAAACTCTTTGGGCTACTGTTCAAAAAGGAAAAATTGAATTATTGGAGACTTTAGAACTGTCTGAAGGGACAAAGGTATTAGTGACCGTACTTTCTGAGGACTATGAGTCTGAGTTTTGGATTCGTGCAAGTCAGACATCTCTTGATGCAGTTTGGGATAATACTGAGGATGATATCTATGCCGAATTACTCTAAAAATATCGTCATTTTAGTTAGATATCCATTTTCAGATCTGTCTAATGCGAAGGTTCGTCCTGCTGTAATTGTCAATGCACCACATAGCTCTCAAGACATTCTGATTGTGCCATTAACCAGTAAAACAGGCTCTTTGCTTGATGGAGAGTTTGTCCTTGATGACTGGGCGGCGGCAGGACTTAATGTTGTTACGGCAGTTAAGCGTGGTATCTATACTGTAAATAGAAGTTTAGTTATTAAGAATTAGGACTTACGCATCGGGTAGATGAGGCGCGGGCTTCGCCCGCGCCTCATCTACCAAAAAAACATTGAATTCGTTAGCATTGCGTAAGTCCTAAAGAATGTTGGGAAGTTGGCTGATGTTGATATTGATAGACTTGATCAATCTTTAAGAGGTTGGCTAGGTTTATGATTAAAACCCGATCGCCTATTCCCTCATCAAACAGCGATCACCCCCTCACCACCCACAAACCCGATCGCCTTTTCCCTCAAATCAAACAGCGATCGCCCCTCATCACCCACAAATCTGATCGCCTATTTCCCACATCAAAGAGCGATCACACGCATTGATTATGCTAGGCTCAAATAAAGCGATAAACGCTAAAATATATGAAAATTCCGAATAGTGATCGCGCAGTCATTGAGCCGTCAAAACTAACTGAATATCTACTCAATAGTGAGCATAAGCGCGGTGGTACAAAGGCTAAGTTATTGATTCTGTTTGGATATTCACTAGAAAATTGGTAACAGTTAGAAGCCGACATTCGTAGATTTCATCTTGGGGTAGATGCTAATGTAGTCAAAGAAACTGCGTATGGTGTGAGATATGAAATTAGTGCAAATTTACTGACTCCGATAAATAGACAGTTATTTGTTAAGACGGTATGGCAAATAGATAAAGGTACAGATTTTGCTCGCTTAATTACTTTGGTTCCTGATTAGCAATATTTGGAGGCTGCAATGAATTTTCCACTTTATTCTGATGTAATTTTATTAACTAATCTACCTGATGAGGGTGTTTATGCTGGAGATATTGGAACGGTGGTAGAACGGCATGATGTCATTGGATTGGAAACTGGTTATAGTGTTGAGTTTTTCGATATGTTGGGTAATACGGTTTCAGTTGTCACTTTGCCGATGAGTTATTTCCGTTTGCCGACTCGTGCGGATAGACCATCAGTTAGGCTTATGGCTAGTGTGGCATAAATCAATCGCCTTAATCTGAAAATCAAACAGCGATCGCCCTCATCACCCAACCCCCGATCGCCTATTCCTTCAAGACCAAACAGCGATCGCCCTTTTCACCCCCCACAAAACCCGATCGCCTATTCCCCACACCAAACAGCGATCACCCCACAACATACAACACCCGATCGCCTATTCCCTCAAATCAAACAGCGATCGCCCTATAGCAAATATGTTAATCTAAGTTAAGTTGATGCTTTAAGCAAAGGTAAGAATGGATACTTTAGCAGAAACATTAAATGTAAGATTAGCCAAATGGCAACCAGATGTTGCTGAATTGGCTAGACAGTTTATTTTGGAAATAATTGATTTAGCAGATCGGGATGCGTTAGATATTTTGCGATCGCGTTCTGTGGAACAAGAGGTATTGGATTTGCTGGATGAATATTAAACAGGGTGAAGTTTGGTTAGCAGATTTAGGGATAGCGGCAAAGACTCGCCCTGTAGTCATTGTTTCTCGCTATGATGCAAATCCTCCGCGAGTTTTAGTGATTTATGTTCCGCTAACGACTCAGTATAGAAATAGTGAGTATGAGGTCGTACTTCCTAACTTGAAGTTTCTCAATCAATCATCCATAGCTAATGTTCAGGGTATTGCTTCTATTCCTACTGCAAGATTAGAACGCAAGTTGGGAGATTTGCCGAGTGATGTAATGTTGCAAATCAAGAGAGCGATTATTTTTGCAATGGATTTAAGTTTATAAGATAGCGATCGCCCCACAACACCCACAAACCCGATCGCCTTTTCCCTCAAATCAAACAGCGATCGCACCCTCACCACCCACAAACCCGATCGCCTATTCCCTCATCACCAAAACAGCGATCGCCCGCCTCACATCACCCACAAAAAACGATCGCCTATCCCCACAAATCAACCAGCGATCGCCCCCTTATCACCCCTAAAACCCGATCGCCTATTCCCCACATCAAACAGCGATCGCCTTGCTAATTTATATTGACAATTACGTTAGAATTAATGCAAAACAAGTAGTAGAGCCATAATGTTATGCAAGTAAAAGAACTCACTACCGAACAGTTTCGTTTACTAGTTCGTGAAGTTGTAATTGAAGTGCTAGAAGAATATATCGATCTAGATGAAGAGAAGAAGTTAAAAACAGCAGTTGTGGAACGTTTATTACGATAACAACTGCAACCAAATGTTGTTCCTGCGGCTCAAGCTATGCAATCATTGGGGCTAAATTGGGATGAGCTATAGCATTGATTTTACTTCTGAGGCGATCGCTGATCTTGCGAAAATTGATCGCACTAATCAAATACGAATAGCTCGTAAAATCAAGTGGTTAGGCGAGAATTTTGAACAAATTACTCTCTATCTCTTTCTGGCAATTTATCAAGCTTTTTTAAGCTGCGTGTTGGTGATTATCGAATTATTTATGCGATCGCCCAATCACAAAAAAGTGTCACTATCCATCAGATCGGGCATCGCAGAGAAATTTATGATTAGGTGAGCGATCGCCTATTCCTCCAAAATCAACCAGCGATCGCCCCTCATCACCCAACACCCGATCGCCTATTCTCTCCACATCAACCAGCGATCGCCCCTCATCACCATAAACCCGATCGCCTATTTCCTCCTCATCCAACAGCGATCATACAAAAATATGTAACGGATATTTTCTTCTGTTTATACTAAATTGTAGGTTTGAGGTAGTATTAGGGAATGAAATATATAGATTTATTCGCTGGATGTGGCGGTCTTTCATTAGGGCTTGAGAAAGCAGGGTTTAAACTGTTGTTGGCAGTTGAAAAGTCACCTATGGCCGCCGAAACATTTTATCATAATTTCATAAGTCGTATAAAGTCTCAAGATGAGTGGATTAAATACAATAACTTAACTATTGAAGAGCAATTTCGTCGCAAGTTAATTGTTAATGAAGTTAGCGCAGTTCTTGAGAATATAAATATAATGGAGAACCTTGAAAGCGAAGGTGTTGACCTAATCGCAGGCGGACCTCCATGTCAAGGTTTCTCAATGGCAGGAAAAAGAAATCCTAGAGATTTACGCAATCAGTTGCCGTGGCAGTTTTTAGAAATGGTTGAGAGACTCCACCCTAAAGCTGTATTGATTGAAAATGTTTTGGGTATAAAGCAGAATTTTAATAAGCATGGTGAAAAAGCTCCAATCGAGCAGATTAACTCGGCTTTACGTGAATTGTGGCCAGGTTATGTTACTCAGCTTATTGAAGTAAATGCCATGCATTTTGGTGTTCCACAGTATAGACCTCGTGTCATGATTTTGGGTATTCGCTCTGATATTGCAGATAAACTTAACCCTGAAATATGGGATGGTTTTTGGAAGTCGGCTTTTGATATTGAACCGCCAGTGATTGGATATAAGCGACCAACTTTAGCCCCAGTGTCTACTTGTAAAAAACCTCTTACTGTTCGAGATGCCTTATGGGATTTAAAAGGCAGTAAATATGCTTTTTCAGTTAAAGATAAACGTTACAATTCTCCCGGTGGTACTTATGCAAGGCTAATGCGTGAAGATTTTAGTTGGATGTCCGCGCATATCCTTAAATCTATACAATTAAACAAATTAGAAAATAATGGCTTGCGTAACCATTCAGAAAACATAGCTGATAGGTTTAGGTTGTACCAGATATTTCAAAAATATGGTGTGCCAGTAAAAATTTTTAATTTAGCAGCAAACTCCTCTTTGTCTGTTCTTGAGAGAAAACAACTAATTGAAAGTGAGATAGTTAAGATAAAACTACCAGCACAATCCCCTGACGGAAAGGTGCTAGGAAAAGATATAGAGGAATTATTTGAAAGGATTATGAGTCTAGCCACTAAAAAGCATAGTCAACGCCCATTACAATGGGATTCTCCTTCGCCGACTGTTCTATCGCTTCCAGATGATTTTGTTCATCCTAACGAAGCTCGAACTATGTCTGTACGAGAAATGGCGAGGCTACAGTCATTTCCTGATAGTTTTATCTTTAGAGCAAAAGAAACAACTGGTAGCCTACGTCGGAGATTTGAAATTCCTCAATATACCCAAGTGGGAAATGCAGTCCCCCCATTAATGGCTGAAGCAGTGGGTAAAAAAATATTTGAACTTCTTAAGAAAGCACTCAAATCTACTATAAGCTCCTGTCAGATGTTACAAAATATAGAGAAACAGGCTAGTTAATTTGATGAGACTATTTAATCTTTTAGAAGAAAAAAACATCAAAATCTTAACTAGCGAAAATATCGAGATGTCTTTCTTGATGCCTACAGCTACGGGCTTGCAAAAGTCTATCATGGATGCAACGGCTCCGTTTAGACTTTTTTTATATGAGCGTGGTATTCATGATTATGGTACGCAAGGACAGGGAACAGATTACAAAAGGCTTATCCAATCTCATATTGCAACTGAAAATGGATTTATATCTAGTCAGGCTTCTTTGTATCGCCCTATCACTAAAAAAGGCGATCCACGTATCTGGTTCTCTGGGCTAAAGAGATTTGCCATTCCCAACGATATACTTGGTATTTTTGAGTTTGAGATGGAACTGTATGTTCTTAATCTAACAAAACTTGATATTGAGCAAATTCTGAGTGGAACAATTGCTAATCCAGTTTCAGATCTGATCCGTAGTATTAGTCAAGATGCCAACAAAGTTGCCCAAGAGTTACTTTTAAAAATTAGAACAATTGCTGCTCAAGGTCAAATTCAAGCTATTGGAACGGGTGATACAGCAATTGGGCGGACATTGGAAAGTTTGTTAGGTATTCCCATGAACTCTCGCCAAGAACCAGATTATAAAGGTATTGAGTTAAAATCATTTCGCGACAAACGAGGAAACCGTAAAACATTGTTTGCGAAAGTTCCAGATTGGAATCTTAGCAAATTCAAAAGTTCAGCAGAAATCCTTAATCAGTTTGGGTATAAACGTGGAGATGATTTCAAGCTTTACTGTACAGTCAGTACTTTGAAGCCTAATTCTCAAGGTCTATTTTTAAGAATTGATGAAAAGTTAGATCAACTTATTGAAAGTAGTCAAGAATTAAAAATTGGTGATTTCGCGATTTGGCAATTAGCGACACTTCATGATGAACTTAAAAAGAAGCATAAGGAAACCTTTTGGATTGCTGCTGATTCCCTTAAAATCAATGAAGTTGAGTATTTCTGTTTTACAAAAATAGAACATACACGTAGTCCTATTGTGTCCCAGTTCGACTTATTGCTAGAACAGGGAATAATTACTCTTGATCATCTTATAAAAAAAACAAGTAGTGGAAAAATGAATAAAGAGCGTGTAAGTGAGAAAGGTCCTTTATTTAAAATTAGACCTGATAAACTCGAAATGCTCTTCCCTCCAAGCTTGAAATATAGCCTCAGATAAATTCACGAGATCATCATTGCCTTTAACAGCACCATCGAAGGATGGGCAAAAGCGATCGCCCAAGTCTATCTCGACAGCATCATTTACCAAAAAGAACGCGGCGAGATCAGCGTAGATCGCGACCAACATAACTATCTCATCCTCAACTTCGAGAAATTCCAACAACCCTACTCCGCCGAACTTGTCGGCAACATCCTCAACCATCACCAGATCGATTTTGTCGTCATTGATGAAATCCAAAACGTCAAACAACGCGATCCCAGTCCCAACAAAGAAAGTAAACGCCGCAGAACCCTTAACTCCCTACTCTCCGAAGCATCCCGCCAAAATCCCGAACTCTGCGTCTTAGGCATGAGCGCCACACCCGTCATCAACAACCTCTACGAAGCCAAAGCACTGCTAGAAATGACAAGGGGCGAAAAATTTGACGAATTGAAAACCTTCAGCACGATCGCCAATGCCCTCGCCATGCACGAAAAACTGATGCTTCATGGCATCCGCTATCGTCCCAATTACAAAATTGCGATCGCCGAAAGCTTTCCCGAAATCTCAGGCGAACACCTGCGTCCCCAACTCATCGCCGCCATCAAAACTAGCCCCCTCGCTGTCGAGCAAATCCTCCTCTCAGCCAAAATCGACACGATCATCGCCCATCTCAAAACAGGAACCCTCATCTATACCCACTATGTCGATGGCATGGTCGAACCACTCCACAAGGCGATCGCCGCCGCAGGTTACAAGGTGGGCTTATTCACAGGCGTGGAAGACACCAAAGAACGTGATTCCGCCAAACAGCAATTCATCGCCAGAGAAATCGACATTCTCATCGGTACGGCTCCCATCGGCACAGGCGTAGATGGACTGCAATATGTATGCGATCGCCTGATTATTGCTAGCCTCCCTTGGACTCATGCCGAATACGAGCAACTAGTCGGACGCATCTATCGCCAAAAATCATCCTTCGCCAAAGTGGAAGTGATCATTCCCCAAGTCATCCTCGACCATCAAGGCGATATCTGGTCATGGGATCGCCAATACCGATGGAGTCGCATTCAATGGAAAAAATCCCTCGCTGATACCGCGATCGATGGCGTAATTCCCAAGGGCGAACTCGCATCGGAAAAAGTCGTCCTTCAAAAAGCAGGAGAAGCCCTGCAAACATGGATCGATCGCGTCAAAAGTGGCGACATCTATGAAATCAACCGCGAAGAATTGCGCGTCCCCTTACCCGAAGCGATCGCCAAAATCCTGCAACGCCGCTTTGGTGACTTCTCGGCGATGAACAACCGCTTCAATAATTCCTACAGCCAAACCACAGGCGATCGGCTCAAGGCAAACCCCGAAGAATGGTATCAATACCACCACCTCTATCGCGCCGCCCGTGAATCATGGCAAGAAATCCCCTATGAAAAAATTGCCGAAAAGCTCCAAAACTATACCAATCTCCAAATCGGTGACTTCGGTTGCGGAGAAGCCAAACTAGCCGAATTACTTCCCAATCATCAAGTCCATTCTTTTGACCACATCGCCATCAACGCAAAAGTACAAGCCTGTGATATTTCCCACACCCCTCTCCCAGATGCAACCCTCGATGTCGCCATTTTTTCCCTATCCCTCATGGGTCTAAACTACGCCGACTATCTCCAAGAAGCCCATCGCACCCTCAAAGGCGGCGGTAGTTTATTGATTGCCGAAACCATCAGCCGATGGACAGATAAAAAGCAAGAATTGCTAGATTTGATCGTTAGTTTGGGATTCACAGTGGTTAAGGAGCAAACAGGCGATCGCTTCCTTTATATCAATGCTACTAAGCCATTAATCTCTCTAATTTGATTGATTCCATTTCAGAAATTACAGCATTTTGCCGTGAAATTCATAAATACATGATCTCGACAAGCTCGCCGATCTAGTTGAGCCACCAAAGCGATCTCATCTATGCATTCCGTGACAGTCTGACAGAGAAATCCGCTTACTCCATGAGCAATCACCGCAGGAGCCGAGCCTAAATTCATCGCAATTACTGGCGTTCCTGTCACCATTGATTCAATCATCACCAGTCCAAAGGGTTCTTGCCATGTAATTGGGAATAACGTCGCCACGGCTCCACCCATAAGCACACTTCTTTGATGGTGATTAGCCTCGCCTAGGAATTCAATTTTTCAGGCGACATGCGCCCCAAAAAAGACAGATACGGTGGATATTCTGGCTGGGGATAAAAGCTATAACCCACATTCCGCTCTCAAAAGAAGTAAAAAACAATTAGGAACTCATCTTACGCAGATAGAAAATCCGCCCTCATCCCCCAACCCCTTCTCCCAGAACGGGAGAAGGGGAGCAAGAGGTGGTTTTGAATTTTTCTTTTCCCCTCTCCCCCTTTGGGAGAGGGGCTAGGGGTGAGGGTCTTATAACCTTCTGCGTAAGGTGAGATACTAATAAAAGGTTGCTTTTGTATAGTAACGTATTGAAACTTATCAGAAGGCGAGTTGATAATAATTTAATCGTGAAAAACTGAGGCTCATAACAAGGGGCTTAAGCCCCTTGCCTCTCTTAACAAATGCCTTACAGCGCTTTGCTCTCAAAGCCAAACCAAGAAAAATTTTGAAAACGTTGCGAAGCAACGTTTTCAAAATTTTTCTTGTGGTTCGTTTGATCGGAAATTGCTGTAGGATTACTATAGTAAGCGATCGCGTCAATTAACTAACTTGCGATAAATTTATACTTTTAGAGATCGCTAGTTCCGCATCGGCAGCAGTTAGTGGTCTAGAGAAGAGATAACCCTGTCCAAACTCACAGCCCAACTGCTTTAGGATATCTGCTTGCTGTTGAGTTTCCACACCTTCCGCAACCACACTCATATTCAAAGTATGGGCAAGCACCGTGATCGTCCGCACAATTTCAATATTCTCGCCGCCATCACTCATTTGATTGACAAAAGCGCGATCGATTTTGAGGATATTAATAGGGAAACGATGTAAATAGCTAAGTGAAGAATAGCCCTGCCCAAAATCATCAATACTAAGCTGGATATTCCGTGCCCTTAGTTGTGAAAGTTTTTTAATAGTCTGTTCACCTTGATCCATTAACGTACTTTCCGTGATTTCTAAACGGATCGAACTACCATCAATTCCTGTCTGTGCGAGAATAATATCTAGTTTATCGAGGAGATCTGGCTCACGAATTTGATGGCTTGCTAAGTTAATACTCATCTTGAGATGTGCAGCTTCAGGAAATTGACGCATCCAATCTTGCAATTGATGGCAAGCTTCTTTCATCACCCAGTCACCCACGGCAACAATTAGCCCCGTATCTTCAGCAAGTGGAATAAACTCGATTGGGGAAATGAAGCCGCGTTTCGGATTTTTCCAACGAATTAGAGCCTCAAACCCAGATAGTTGATTAGTGGATAGAGCAATTATGGGTTGATAGTAAAGCTCAAACTCTCCATGATCTAGCGCATAATGCAATTCACTTTCTAGTTGTGTCAATCGCAGAGTTTGTTCATACATCTCTTGATCGAAGAGGGTATAACGCCCTTTGCCAAGAGCTTTAGCACGATACATCGCAATATCTGCATCCCTTAGTAAATCAACTCCATTCGTATAGTCCTGTGTGTTAATCACAATGCCAATACTTGCACTTGGGAAAATTGCTTCACCACGAATGATGATTGGTGATAGAAACTTATTCAAAATGCGATCAGCAACAATCAAAGCTTCACTCACATCTTGAATATCATCAATGAGAATTGTGAATTCATCGCCACCAATCCGCGCCACCGTATCAATTGAGCGTAGACATCCCTGTAAAATCTTGGCAATCTCTTGTAAAAACAAATCACCAACATTGTGACCAAGGCTATCGTTAATCATTTTGAAACGATCTAGGTCAATGAAAAAGATCGCGAATAGATATTCTGAATGGCGCTTGCTATATTTAATGGCATGTTCTACCCGATCCATAAATAGATTGCGGTTGGGTAGCCCTGTCAGTGAATCATGGGAAGCGTCATGGGCTAGCAACTCGATCGAGTCAGAAAGTGCGGCGTTGAGTTCTCTCAAGCGCGACACATAGATATAGCTCTGCATGACGATCATGGAGACTATATAAGTAAACAGACAGGGGGCTATTGGTAGCCACCAGCCTGCAATGAAGAGGAAATATGTGCTTCCAATCAGAACTACAGAAAAGACGAAGACTAGACTAACTAATAGTACTAAGCGTCTAGTTGCACAGAACCAAACAATGGAAGCTCCGAGAATCGACCAGCCAGCAATCCATAACTCTTCCCAAACATCTGACCAAACTTTAAAAAGAGGACGATTTTCTAGGACTGAGCCTATAATCATTTTGACAACATTCGCTTGAAATTCTACTCCCGAAATTTGCGTTGGGGAGGTGATGAAGTTGCTGCTATAGGGGGTGTAAAAAATATCATTAAGGCTAGGGGTTTGTGCGCCGATTAAGACAATACGATCGCGCATTAAATCTGCGGGAATTCGATTTTCGAGAATATCTTCCAGTGAAACTTGGCGAAATTTGAGGGAGGAGCCATGATAGTTCATCAGAATTTGGTAGCCCCCTGCATCGGTGCGAACATAGCTACCATCATTGCTTTCTAAAGGCTTAAAAACAGTTTTCCCAATTTGTAAATGTCCTCCCAATTCTGAGGATTGTGGTTCGATCCCTTGGTTTTTGAGATAGGCAAGTGCAACTGCTAAACCAAGGCTGGGTAGCCCCTCATTACCTGCTGGCATTGGGTATAGAAAGGCGCGTCGCAACCGCCCATCAGGATCAACAATGACATCATTTGCGGACACTTGCCCTAAGGCTTTTAACGCAGGTGGGGGCGCGATGATAGTATTAAAGCGATCGCCAATACTCTTTTCGATGCCAATTAAATTTGGTGTAGTTTTAAAGACCGTTTCTAAGTCTGTATAGCCTTCACCAACAGGAATATCTCGATATAAATCTAGCCCAATCACCTTAGGATTTTGAGCGCGAATCTTACGCAGAATCTTTGCTAATACTTGGTCAGATACTGGCCATTTTCCCAGATAGCGAATATCTGACTCTTTTACCCCAACAATAATAATCCGTTCGTCTACTGGCTCATTGGGGCGCAACTGCATGTATAAATCAAAGGCTGCCCACTCACTGGGCTGCAACCAGCCTAACCAACGCAGTCCGAATACTAATAAGTAGACGCTGCCACTCGACAGAAAAAATCCTCCCCACTGCTGGAGCCTTCGTGGCAACTTTTCCCATCTGGACTTTAAGGTCTTAATAGCAATCATTTAGAGAAGTTTGATTTCACTTGCTGTCGTTAAGCCAGAATTCTTTTGTGTAAAACCTGAGATTAGCTGGAAGTATTCAAGATAGAAATATTTTGGGTTAGTATCAATGGCGCTTATAGCCCCTAACTCTTAGATCACTACCAGATAGCTTACAGTCATTTTTTATTACCTTAGGTAAGATAAAAATTTTACAGGATTACTACAATTGATTTTCAATTTCCAACGGGCATAGGCTGGTTGAAAAATTATGATGGCAGCTCAATAAGAAATTAATCCTAAAATTGAGGCGATTTTATCCTACCAAATTCCCGCTTTGATGTATGCAAGCGCTTTGTCGTAAGCTTAGTTAAAATTAGCCTAAAAATAGAGAGGGATACTTTGTATCCCTCTCTATTTTTAGATTTGACATTTGCCCTAAACTCTATGCCTATCATGATTGATATACCAACTAATAAGACTAATGAGAGCTAATGCTAGCAATTTAGACAACTTTAGAAATTAGTAGTTGTGAAAGTTACAGTCTTAACGTTCTCATGTAAGCGAGATCCCCCGCCTTGAGTACGCTGAGGTTGTGGTCTATCAGTTGGTGTGTAATTTACCTGATTATTTGCCATTAGCTGCTCTGGTTGACCAACAGCGAACATCATCCCCCCGATGAAGGCAATAGAGGCTGGCAGAATATTTTTATAAGGTTTTAACAACATATTAATTCTGGCTCTATAAGCTACTCTCAAATCTTACCCGATTTTTGACAAAGATATGACTTTATATAACTTTTAAATAACTTTTTCTACCGCAAAATGGCTTATGTCATGACGAGGGGGGCAAACTATTTAACCTCAATGTAAACTTCAACACACAATCATATTTATTGCAGTCAAAAGTTAGTAATTAAAAACACATATTTAGTACAGCTCAAAAATTTATAAGTTATGCCTGACAAAAATAAAATTAGCCTTAAAAATATGTCAAATCCAAATGGTTTGTATATATAAAATTAAATACTTTAGACAATTAACTAATGATAAGTAGGTGGGCGCAATTAAATATACTCCCCAAAAAAACTGTGGCGTACGCCACAGTTTTTGGCTCTGGTTTTTAATTATGCCCACCTACTTATTTAGGAAATGTAATTCTTAGTACAGCCTGTTGAAGCTTAAAGTAGTGCAGAGAAATTTTTAAAAGCGCGGCAAAGCCGCGCTTTTAAAAATTTCTCTGGGTTTCAAGTCAGCGCGAAGCGCTGTAATACTTAGGAAATTTCCAAGTAACCTAGCAGATAATCTATCACCCATCTGCAAATAGCAATCCTAAAAGGTTTGTGGAAGCGCACCCCTTTGGGGTGCGCTTCCACAAACCTTTTAGGATTAGTGCTTGTATTTGAACCTACAAGGTAAATGTAAATTTTTTAACTAACATTCCAGGTGCAAAAATACCCCCTAGCGATCGCTTTTCATACGTGCCAGTATCGGGGATAAATTCACAAAAATTAGTAAAATCTTCAAGATGATCGCCAAAGAAGTCGTAAATACTATCATCAAAACGGAGATTCTCAATCGGAGCAATAAATTCGCCATTTTCTGCCCAGAAACAAGCATAGCGAGTCATGCCTGTAATGCGGCCACCTGTGCGATCGCTCCAGTTAAGGTAATGCAAATTGGATAAATAGAGTCCCGTATCTAATTGTTTGAGAATATCAGCTTCGGCTAAATTCCCTGTGGTAACTTCAGGCGATCGCATCGATTCACCACTACCTGCTCCATTAGCATTTTTACTATATTCTTTAGCACTGCGTGAGCTGACGAGAGTATTAACTAGCTTGCCATTACTAATAATTGGTAAATATTCAGGAGCGACTTCACCGAGATCATTAAATCGCGGTACATTACCGTGAATAAAGTTTTCACTGAGTGATAGTAATGGTGAGAGATTACGCTCTTGATTTTTTAACTTTAGAAGAGCACTACTACCCTGCTGAAAACTTGCTTCCCCCACACTCCAAGTCAAAAATCCTAATAGTTCTGAGGATGCCGCAGGAGCAAAATAGGTGCGATATTGTCCCCTTTCTATAGTTTTGCTAGGTCTTTGTAAGGCAATAGATTGTTGTTGCGATCGCTCGATTTGTAATTTGTAGTCTTGATTTTGCCAATCTTTGCCTGCATAAATGCCTTTAACTGCTTTTTCGCCTGAACTAGTCTGCACAAACATAGAATAATCGACAAAAAATGAATCCGTCGCAAACCAATGTCTTTGACCTGCGGAGTTGGCGCTAGCCCGAATGATCGAACCTGAAGCATAGAAACCTGTAAAGTCAATGTTATTGATAGGTTCGAGAATAGTAGCGATCGCTTCATCTGGCGGCAATAAATTGCCTTGATAAACTTCACGACTTGAGCCTTGATTTTCAGGGATGACCAGATAAGGATTTTCAGGAATTTGCACTACTTCTTGCCGTAAATAGTCCAGACTTGCGGTGGCATAGGCAATATCTATTGAGCGATCGCTGGTAAATGGGAACTCTGCATAGGCTTCACGTTGATTATAAATAAGTGATATGGTCACATTTCCATCGGCAACCAGCCCCGATTGACGTACCTTTGCATGATTAAAACGGGTAAACTGACTACGCTCACTAGCTAAACTAATAGTTAGGTATTCACCATAATGGAGACTATCAATTAAATAATCGGCTAGTTGATAGAATGAGTGCTCCAGTGTTTGCTCTTCCAAATTTCTAATCATCAAATCGAAATCCTATTCTTGGCTACAGTTAGTTGCTGTCAAAGATAACATTAGAGTTCTGAGTCCCCCAATAGTATTTATAGCGTTTACCAACCTAGTAAAGTACAGGTTTGTTTCCCCGCCTTCGGCGGGGAAACAAACCTATTTATCTCGCTTGCTTGAAAAGCGCTATATAAGCTGTAAGGCAGTAAAGCTCAAAATGTCTAAATGGTAGCGAAAAAGCTTATTTTTATTTAAATTTCCTCCCTATTGCTCTGAGATGAATTTACAAATTACAGCGTTTTGTGCTGACTTGAAACCCAGAGAAATTTTTGAAAGCGCGGCGAAGCCGCGCTTTCAAAAATTTCTCTGTACCACTCTAAGCTTCAACAGGCTGTATTGGGTTTTCGTTTAGAGCGCAAAGCGCTATAGTTATGTGCAACATCTTAGTGTTTGCAAGATTATTAGGTTAGGGGCATCAACTTATGTCAGTCACAACCAAAAAATACCGATTAATTACCCGCAGTGATTTCGACGGTGTTGTGAGCGCGGTATTGCTCAAAGAGCTAGATATGATTAATGACATCCTCTTTGTGCATCCCAAGGATGTCCAAGACGGGAAAGTCGAAGTCTGCGATCGCGATATTTTGACCAACCTACCCTATATCGAAGGTGCTCACTTAATTTTTGATCACCACATGAGTGAGACGATGCGGATATATGACACACCAGAAAATCATATTATCGAAGGTGAAGCCCCATCAGCCGCTAGAGTTGTTTATAACTATTACGGGGGGAAATTAAAATTTCCTAATATCTCACAAGCAATGATGCAAGCCGTAGACAAATGTGATTCGGCACAGTTTGACATTAATGACATTCTGCATCCCCAAGGCTGGGTATTGCTAAGCTTCCTCATGGATTCACGCACGGGGTTAGGAAGATTTCGCGAATTTAGCATCTCTAACTATGCTTTGATGATGGAACTAGTAGAAGCTTGTCGCACCATGACAATTGAGGAAATTATGGAACTTCCCAATGTCAAAGAGCGCGTAGAACTTTATTTTGTGCAACAGGAAATCTTTAAAAAACAAATTCAACATTGTGCAGAAGTTCATGACAAGTTAGTGATCATCAACTTGCAGGGTGAATCCACAATCTATGCGGGCAATCGGTTTATGGTCTATGCGCTCTATCCTGATTGTAATATTTCCATTCATAGAATGTGGGGAAGACAACAGCAAAATACAGTTTTTGCGACGGGAAAATCCGTTCTCAATCGTACCTGCCCCATCAATATCGGTGAGTTGATGTTGCGGTACGAAGGAGGAGGTCATGCCAATGCAGGTACTTGTCAGATTGCGAATGATCAAGCTGATGAAGTTCAACAGGAGCTAATTGATGTCATCACGCGGAATAATGTGGTGCAACCAGTGACTCTAACTTAGAGCGCAAAATGGCGAGGGCCTTAGCTCGATGACTGATTTGAGCCTTGACTTCAGGCTCGATTTCGCCAAAGGTTTGATGTAGCTCTGGGACTAGGAAAACGGGATCATAGCCAAATCCTTGAGTTCCCCTTGGGGCATCAGCAATCACTCCTTTGCAAATACCCACCGCATCAGCCGTGATCGCACCATCGGGTGAGGCGATCGCGATCGCGCAGACAAACTGAGCTTCGCGATTAAAGTGGTGAGTGAGTTCTTGTAAAACTCGATCAATGCGTGCTTGATCAGTTTCCGCATACCTTGCCGACAATACCCCAGGTGCTCCATTGAGTGCCATGACTTCCAGCCCCGAATCATCCGCTAAAGCCCATTGCTGAGTCGCGATCGCTACCTGTGATGCCTTGAGATGAGCATTTTCAATAAAAGTTGCGCCCGTTTCTTCCACATCAATACTGTCAGGCTTGGCGATGAGAGTCACACCCAAGTCTGCTAAATAAGCACGAAATTCTTCTATTTTGCCAGCATTTCCACTTGCAATCACCAATTTTTGTAGTTGATTTGATATCTCAGACATTGTTAAACCATTATTTTTTGTAAATCTTACAATATCAATTGCCTAATTCATTTCTGGAGTTTAGACTAAAAAATGTAAGAAAGGCAGAGTAAAAGAGATACAAACTGCCTAAAGTAGATGAAAAAGAAAAAGCACATCTACAGTCATGATTATTGACTGATGTTACGTGGAAGGAAAAAAGAGTAGAGTAAACATAACGCAGAGCCGCATCACAACGTAATTTACCAATTACATCTAAACCTAAAGCTGTGACACCATCCACCCATTTGATTTTGCTATAAAATCCATCACTGACGACATGTTGGGCTGATTTTGGCAAATAAGGTTTTGTGGCTACAAGTTGCTCCAAATACCAGTCTGGTCTTTGCTGATTCGGGCTGGGCAGGAGGTGTCTGCTGTACAGATAACGGATATCCTTGTTTCCGCTCAACATCTTTTCTTGATGAATGAGCAGTCAGTGGCGATGATCTGCCGTGATGTTGGCAAAATGGCAATTTTGATGCTCTCTGCGTTCCCTTTGATGAAGTTAGGGGAACGTGAAAACTGTCGTCGATAGGTGCGCTCGCTGATTTCGCTGTATCGACTCAGATTTCTGAAGTTTACCTTCCCGCACATCACTATGATGGTTGAAAACAGGATCGATAGAAATTTCTGTTGTACTTTACTCTCTATCTTCGGTAGTATGTCGATGATGCTATTCATTTGGTGCTTTGTTTCAACTCTTGCAACTTATCCGATGAATAGCTTTTTTGTCTCCTTTTTTAAATTTGTCCGCAGTATTGCTAGTTTAAATATCTACAAAATAGGATTATGGTGCTAAATCTAGGTCAAAGGTCAAGAATGCTAGGACACAAAACTAAGCCTTTTCAATACTTCAATTAGAGCGATCGCTTACAAGTAGTCCAATGTACTCAGCAAAGAATGATCTAGATTTAATTCATCATCTATTGGAAGCATTTATGCTTCGGCTAAATCCTTACGGGAGTTGCTAAGGCGATCGCAATTAAGAACCCATTTAAGAATTGTCTAGATCCCCCTCAATCCCCCTTTGGGAGAGCAGGGCTATTTCAAGAATGAGAAAAAAGGCTAAAGAAGAATACATAAGCACAAAGAAATGATTAAAGCGATAATTTAAGTTTAATGTAACTAAAAGAGGTGGAAAATGAGCAAAAGCTTAATAGATTATCTTAAAGAAGTACCAGATCCACGAGGAGCGCAAGGGAGTCGAGACGATTTGTGGCAAATCTTGCTAATTATCATCATGGGAATTATGAGTGGACAGCATGGTTATCAAGGATTAGGAAGATTTGTAGAAAGACATAGGCGTAGTCTGATCAAAATCCTAGGACTTAAACAAGGAACAGCACCATCATATTCAACACTTAGACGCATCATGCTGGACGTAGACTATGCCAAGCTGAATGAAGCATTTAATAACTGGGCGCAATCACAAGCAATGGCAAGAGGAGAAGCTATCGCAGGAGATGGTAAAAGTCTGCGAAATACGGTAAGTAATGCGGACAATAATCGGCAGAACTTTATTAGCATGGTATCGCTATTCTCACAGCAACAAGGCGTAGTGGTAGCAACCGCAATTATGGAGAACAAGAAAGAGAGTGAAATCTGTGTGATTCAACAATTGTTGTCACAGCTTAAGTTAGAAAATCATGTATTTACGATGGACGCATTACATTGCCAGAAGAAGACAGTGGCAACGATTGTTGAGAGCAACAATGACTACATCATCAAAGTAAAAAAAAATCAACCAAAATTGCAAGAAGCAATCAGAGTTAAGAGCGAGCAAGAAACAGGGCTTCAAGTTAAGGTTGAGGAGGAACAAACAAAAGGACGCAAAATCCAGAGATTAGTAGAAGTATTTGCACCACCAGCAGACATTGATTTAAGTTGGCAAGGTGTACAGTCAGTGATACGGGTAACTCGTTCTGGCGAACGTGATGGGAATCCATACAACACCTTGAGCTATTATCTTAGTTCTTTACCACCAAAGGCTGAACGGCTTGCCAAAGCGATTCGAGGGCATTGGCAGATTGAAAATCGCCTACATTGGGTAAAAGATGTCATTTTCGATGAAGATAAGAGTCCCCAAAGAGCAGGAAATGCAGCGATTAATTTGTCACTCATCAAGACTTGGGTACTTTCTGTATTTAGAATTCATGGTTTTGATTCAATAAAAGCTGCAATTGACTATTTTTCTCATAATATATCTGCTATGTGGTCTTTGCTTGTTTAAGCTCTCTCTTAAATATTCTTGAAATAGCCCTGCCGTAGTAGGGGGGATTGAGGGGGATCTCTTAGAGATTTTCATCTAAGCAAGTAATTCTTAAATGGTTTCTAAAGCTAAGCCCTATTAAGGATTGAAAAGCACTATTTTGATAATTTCTGAACTTGCTCTAAAGTTAGCCCAGTAGCAACAGCCACTTGCTCAGGAGATATCCCTATTTTTAGCAAATTAACAGCCACCCAACGAACAGCTTCTTCTAGCCCCTCAGCTTTACCTTCAGCCTTACCTTCAGCTTTAGCCTCTTCCATAAACTCTTGAACTAGCCAAGCTTTTTTCATGTCTTCTTTAGTAAACATAATTCTTAACTCCTGCTCTTTGTCCTTACCAAGTTTATAAACTAAAACTGCTTTTACCAAGTCTAGCACTATTTGCTGAAAGCCCGAATCATCTATCTGTTGACGGGTTTGAGCGATTAATGCTTTGGCTGTTTCTAGAGCCACATCTTCATTAGCAATCACCAATTCGGCAATATTCACGCCGATCGCTTGATTGGGATCGATGGTTAACTCGTCCAGATACACGCGATGAAGTTGGGGTAGTAAGCCTCGATATTGATTGGGGAAATCAGGCTCGATACTACGTTTCGCAAAAACGATCACAGCTTGCCAATCTTGGCTTGGCTGATATTGCCGCAAATAAATGAATATTTCGCAAAAGAACCGCCAATAGAAACTAGCATCTTTTTGAAATTGGACTTCGACAAAATAGATAGGATGGTCAGATTGTTCCGATATAAACACACCATCAATCCGAAAAGCAAGCTCTTTTACTTCTATGGATTTGAACTCATAATCTTTGGCGAGTTCGGTCGGTTCACCAATCAACGCAAATAAAGTGTCTGGGAGAGTTTCAAAGATTTTGTAGAAGATGCTATCGGTTCGCATGGCTTAATTTTTTGGTCGGTCATTTACTAATGATATGGTTAATGCGATCGCTTTGTCCTTCAGCGAGGATTACTACGTCCTTCTAATTTAGGTATGACGGCATTTCGACCTGATGTTATGGTTGTCGATCGCAATAAACTTGCGAAGGAACTACTTTGGCATGACCAATCAATCCTGACGCTGGGTAGTTCGATTAAGTTTGTGGTGGAAGTGGTTAGTAGCAACTGGCAAAACGATTATGCGCGTAAAATGGAAGACTACGCAGTTTTGGGTATTCCTGAATATTGGATTGCGGATTATGCGGGTTTAGGTGGAACTCGACATATTGGGAAGCCGAAGCAACCTACTCTTTCTATCTGTACGTTAGTGAATGGAGAGTATGAAATTCAGCAGTTCCGAGGCAATCAATCGATTACTTCTCTCACATTCCCAAATCTCAAACTGAAGGCAGAACAAGTTTTAAAGGCTGGTAGATAAATCGCGTATCTTTCTGGTCGGTGGTTCAACTTGATATGAGGAATGTGTATTGGTTTACCATAAACCCAAGCCCTCTAAGCTTTTGTAGTTAGAAGATAGCCTTGATGGTGAAGATGTAATTTCTAATTTCAATCTTCCTCTATCGGAGTTATTTCAAGAGTTATCTTTTTAAATAACTGAGTTTGTAAGAAGCACTTCAATATTTCTTTTCCTCTGATAAAACTTCTAGAATTGGAAATAAAATATTAGTGATAGGCTTCAACAATCTCTTTTGGGCATTGGTCATTTAATTGGGGATAGGTAAACGTCTATTTCATGGCGACAAAAAAGTCATAAATACGTCGATCACACTTTAACTGTTCAGTACCTATTTGCTTACAAATAAATTAAAGCCACTAAAATGTTTGAGAAGGCTAACCTTATCTTTACCAATTTGGGTTTCCATACTGTTTAGCAAATCATTTGGAAGTTGAATCCACAGTTTTATTATGTGTTCATCTTCTTGATTTGAACTAATGCGGTCTGGATTTAACCCTTTGTGTTTTTCAATACCATCAACCTTAATGCTTGGCTTCATATGAGTAATAGCATTTCTGGACTGTTTTAATGTTTTAAAAGCCTCCTCCACATGTGTCCCCTTGGGAAATAGAAACTTAGGTTCAATCATAGGAATTAGATTCATCCATTTATCTTCCAAAGTACATCTTTCTATTGCATTAAATTGACTTTCCTTCATATTAGTTGCTAGATAAAAATTAGCCATAGCTTCTACATATGCGGATATATTAAGCGCCATGCTGTACTTTAAGCCCTGTATTTCCATAGAACAGGAAGAGAGTTTCATGCCAATTTCAAAGTCGCCTTCACGATTTATCCACTCTAACTTTAATTCTTTAAAGACAGATATCAATTTATCATAGCGTTCTTCTTGAATTTTTATTTCATGCCAAATATAGACATGACTTGCTGAAAGTTGAGTTCCCATTTATTTAATTATAAAGGTTGAAAATAATTTGTGTATCAATAAATACAAGCATCTAAAATACTTAAAACTTCAGTCAGTAAATCGTCTGAAGCTAATTCTATCAATTTTACTTTTCTTGATTTGTAATCGATAGATTTGACTTGCTCTACCATCACATAACCAGTTAAAGTTTTGCTGTTAAAGATCGCTACATGAAATGGAAAATCACGCTTAGTGTTTGTAATAGGACATATGATCGCTAACCCTGTATGCTGATTAAACAGTGTGATCGCCAATTTTGTAGCGTGCGTTAATGAAATGTAACGCACTTATTTTTATTTTAACGGAAGCAATCTATTCCGAGAAGTTTCTGCTCAGTTATAATGCCAGATAAGGATCTAGGAATTCACAAGTCATGACAATCCGTCAACCCCGCTATAGCAAAGAAGAATTTGCCTAACGTGGTGATTTCTTCCATGATGCGTCCTACCGCAAAGACAAATAAACGATCGCACATTCTGCTAGTGAACTCTAAACTTTCAATAAATCTAGCAATTGACGCATATCTTTAAAAACTAACTTTGCACCTGCGGTAATTAGCGCCTCATGATGGGAAGAGTGGCGGCTATCCGTCAACAGACTGCAATCCTAATTTTATGGGCTTTTTTATGCGATCGCCCCAAAGTTGTGTAGTGCTTACAATCAATGCTGAAAGATATTAGAATAGGACAGCAATCTTTTCGGCTTGGTTAAACACTTTCATGACTGCTCAGAAATATCACATCGTCACCTTCGGCTGCCAAATGAACAAAGCTGACTCCGAACGCATGGCAGGCGTTTTGGAAGATATGGGCTATCAGTCAACAGAGGAAAGCGAAGAAGCCGACCTGATTTTGTATAACACTTGCAGCATTCGCGACAATGCCGAGCAAAAGGTCTATTCGTACTTAGGTAGACAAGCCAAGCGCAAACGCGAAAATCCTAACTTAACTCTAGTTGTCGCTGGTTGTGTCGCTCAGCAGGAAGGTGAGGCTCTACTGAGACGAGTACCTGAGCTTGACCTCGTGATGGGTCCTCAGCATGTTAACCGTCTTGGCGATCTTTTGGGGCAGGTTTTTAATGGCAATCAGGTTGCCGCCACCGAAGAAGCCTATATAGAAGAAGACATCACCACACCTCGCCGCAATAGCTCCGTATCGGCTTGGGTCAATGTCATTTATGGCTGTAACGAAAACTGCACCTATTGCATCGTCCCCTCAGTACGTGGGCGCGAACAGTCCCGCACCCCTGAAGTGATCCGCAAGGAAATTGAGGGACTAGCAGCTCAGGGTTACAAAGAAATTACCTTACTTGGTCAGAATATTGATGCCTATGGACGAGACCTTCCCGCAGGTGGCATTGGTGCTGGCGTTGGCGGCAAGATTACCTTTACGGACTTGCTCTATTACGTCCATGATGTCGAGGGGATCGATCGCATTCGATATGCCACCAGCCATCCGCGCTATTTCAGCCCACGACTGATCAAAGCCTGTTACGAACTTCCCAAGGTTTGCGAACATTTCCATATCCCCTTCCAGTCAGGCGATAACGATATCCTCAAAGCAATGGCACGCGGCTATACCCATGAGCGTTACCGTCGCATTATCGATGATATCCGTGCGGTGATGCCTGACGCGGCAATTACTGCCGATGCGATCGTTGCGTTTCCGGGGGAAACTGAGGAGCAGTTTGAGCGCACTGTGCAACTGGTCAATGATATTGGCTTTGATCTCGTCAATACGGCTGCCTATTCGCCTCGTCCGGGGACACCTGCGGCGGTTTGGGAAAATCAGTTGAGTGAGGAGATTAAAAGCGATCGCCTCCAACGCCTCAACCATGCCGTTAACCAAAATGCAGCTTTGCGATCGCAGCGTTATGCAGGACGGATCGAAGAAATCATGATCGAAGGTACAAACCATAAAGATCCGCATCAAGTGATGGGACGTACCCGCACCAATCGCATTGCCTTTACAGAAAACACCACAGGCAAATCATTAGCTGAGCTAATCGGTCAAACAGTTTCTATAAAAATTACTGAGGTTAGACCTTTCAGTTTAACTGGTGTTATTTGCTAAAGTCGTGTTAGACTAGCTAAGCGCGATAAAAACGGAAGTTCAAATACAGCCGCACGCGCTTAGTGAAACCAAACACTACAACTAAATAAGGGTCGCTAACTCAACGGTAGAGTACTCGGCTTTTAACCGATTAGTTCCGGGTTCGAATCTCGGGCGACCCATAAAATCCTGAAATTAGCCAGTGCATTGCACTGGCTAATTTCTTATAGCTGTCGTCTGAGCATTTGGTATTATACCTTTGGTAATAATGTGGTGTAGTTCATGCATATTGCATGGTTAGGTAAAAAATCGCCTGCTTGTGGCAACGTGACCTATAGTCGCGAAATTACAAATGCATTACTCGATCGCGGGCATCGTGTTAGCTTTATGCATTTTGCTCCCGAATCGGATCACGACAATCCAGATCATGAGGAATTGGACGAAAACTCTCAAGAAGCACAGGATGTCGCTTTACCTTTTCTCTACAAATCCACAATCTATACGGTTCCATCATTGCGGGCTAATAAAATTCTGGTGGATTCCCTGCGATCGCTAAAGCCCGATCTTATTCACGCTTCCCTTGCGATATCCCCCCTCGATTTCCGCTTGCCAGAAATTTGCGCGGAGCTAGATTTACCGCTAGTGGCAACCTTTCACCAACCCTTTGACGTTAAACGGCGTAATCTTGCATCTAGCACCCAGCAGCTTACCTATCAGATCTATGCGCCATCCTTAGCGGATTACAATCAAGTTATTATCTTTTCTAATATTCAAAAGGAACTGCTCAATAAATTAGGCGTTCCCAATACCAGAATTGCGATTATTCCTAACGGTGTCGATAGCGATCGCTATTCCCCCGGACCTTCCAATATTAAAGAGGAACTCAAGGCTGATGTCCTATTTCTCTATCAAGGACGACTGGCTGCCGAGAAAAATGTCGAGGCTCTGCTCAAGGCATGGCGCAAATGTCGAATGCCTGAAGGCTGTAAGTTAGCGATCGTTGGTACTGGCCCTCTCTTAGCAGGATTAAAAGCCTTTTATGGTAATGATCCTAGTATTGTCTGGATGGGGTATATCGCTGATGAACAAAGACGGATCGAGATTTTACGTGGTACGGATGTATTTATCTTGCCTTCTCTAGTGGAAGGTTTATCACTGTCTTTGTTAGAAGCCATGTCCTGCGGTGTTGCTTGCATTGCCACCGATGTGGGCGCAGATGGTGAGGTAATTGAGCATGGTGCAGGGATTATTCTGGATTCCCATAAGGTGACTTCGCAACTCTGTACGCTGTTGCCGCTAT
This sequence comes from Pseudanabaena sp. BL-A-41, assembly GCA_050632425.1. GTDB lineage: Bacteria > Cyanobacteriota > Cyanobacteriia > Pseudanabaenales > Pseudanabaenaceae > Pseudanabaena. Next base: position 506,045 of record CP192607.1, read on the forward strand.
TTGTCGATCATCCTGAAATGGCAAAGATCATCGGGATCAAGGCAAGACAAAGAGTTTTAGAGCGTTATACCTTAACTAAAAATATCGATCGCTTGGAAGAACTCTATGAGCAAACCATGAGCCAACAATGGGTCAGAGTTAGCGCTTTCTAAGTTTTTAAGAGAGTGCTCACTTAGGGAGCACTCTCTTAATTAAAAATTAAACAGACTTTAGAGGATTTTAGATGATTCGATATTTGCCCCTTGTAGTGGGGACATTGGGCGGATTGGCGTTATTGGTCAATCGAATGGTGACATTAAACCTGACGGCTAGTCAGGCAAGGGCTGATGCTTTAGGGGTGTTATTAAGTGCTGTTTTGATTTTGATTGGTTTACTATGGCAGCAAGTACAGCCGAAACCACCTGATGCCGTGACCCTAGTTGGTGAAGAAGGTTTTGAAATTGAGGCAGCTTTACCTGAAGCCGTGAAGACAGAATTAGCCTGGGCTTCACATATATTGCTAACTAATACGGTGACGAAAGTAGTAGCCATTTATTACGATCGCCAAACGATCCTCCGCAGAGGCATTTTAGGTAAAAGCAATCAGGTCAATCTTGGCACGATCGCGGAAAGGGTTATGAAAACCCAGAAGCCAGTATACCTAGTCAAATTAGAGCTTTATCCTGGACGCGTCGAGTTTGATTATTTGCCCGAAAATACACAGGGCGTAATCGTGCAACCTCTGGGCGAAAAAGGAGTCATGGTATTAGGGGCAAATATTCCCCGTAGCTATACTAAACAAGATGAAAATTGGGTAACAGCGATCGCTGATAAGCTCGCCTATAATCTCGAACAACATCGCTAAGGCAGTTACCGTCGAAGACGGTAACTGCCTTAGATAAAAAACTAACCCATTCAAACTATTTACGATTATTATGCTAAACCGCATTCTTATAACCCTTACGCTGTCATCCTTACTCACGGCTGTCTCGGTTGTCCCATCATTTAATTTCAGCAAAGCGATCGCGCAAGAAAGCAGTGAAACGAACCAAAGCAAACCCGACTCATCCGTAACAACCACAATTTCGCCAGAAAAACGCGCCTTGATTAAGGAGCTACTGGAAATCACGGAATCTAGCAAAAATGCTAACCAAGTTATGGAATCTATGGTGCGCTCAGAATTGCCCAAGATGGTATCGACCATTTTAAAAACTGTCCCTGCGCTCAACAGCGATCGCCCCGAAGTGCAAAAGCAATTTAGTGACATCGTGTCACGGATGGCAGTCAAATATCGCGATCGCGTCATTAAACAAATTGACCTCAGTCAACTGATCGAGCAAATCTCCTATCCCATCTATGACAAGTATTTTACGGAATCAGAACTGCGCGATATTATTGGGTTTTATAAGTCTTCAACGGGCAAAAAAGCAATTAGTGTCTTGCCTCAGATTATGCTCGATTCCATGAGCCGCACCAATGATATTTTGTTGCCGAAAATGTCACGTATTATGACCGAAATCATTACCGAAGAGCTATTGAACGCTTTGCCCAAGCCAAAGTGAAATCTGTCAACTACACTTTGGATGTCTGCACAGATTCAATTTGCCTTTATACTGTAATGCTGATGGCGTTTACTCACTGCCTCATTATTTAATCTTTAAACCTACTTCAACCGTTACATTCAGCAAATACGCATGGCAATTTTAGATCGGCAAGGTCGTTTATTTGGCAAACTTAGCATTTTGGACATCGGCGCGATCGCCACAATCCTGATTGTCCTCATCGGCTTACTCATCGTCCCCGGAAACAGTGGCAGTTCGATCGCCCAAATGCTATCTGCTGAAAACAAAACCGTCCAAGTAGACATGAATGTGCGCGGTCTCAGTGCTACAAATCCCCAAAACCTGATTAAAATTGGCGATAAAGTCAATATCATCATCCGCAATCAGCCACGCGGCGAAGTCACCATCAAAAAAGTCAGTATCTCCACACCCCAAGTTGTTGCCGCCAAAGCAGATGGTTCTCCAGTTGTCTTTGATGATCCTCGTGCTGTGTCCACATCCCAATCTGACCTAGCGCTCACCCTCGAAGCAACCGCCAGAGTCACCAACGATGGCGTGGTCTTTGGTAATGAAAAGGTCAAAGTCGGCACATCAATTGACATCGAAGGATCTAAATATCTGATTCGTGGTAGTGCCATGGCAGTACGCTATTAGGTTTTAATCTGGCTTTGCCAAATTAAAACCACTTAATATTCATTTAGTTAATGTTTTATGCAACCCCCATTTCCTCAAGGTTTTGTTCTTAAAGGTCGCTATGCTATCCGCTCAACAATTGGACAGGGTGGTATGGGACGTACCTACTTAGCGCAAGACCTAGAGCGCTTTAACGAAACCTGTGTACTCAAGGAGTTTATTCCTCCCCAAGATTCACTAGAGGTATCCGAAAAAGCGAAGGAACTATTTCGACGCGAAGCATCGGTGCTATACCAAATCCGCCATCCCCAAGTACCAGAGTTTCGCGCTACCTTTGAGTCAGAGGGTAGGCTGCTGTTAGTACAGGACTATGTGGAGGGCAAAAATTATCGGAATTTGCTCCTCGATCGCTTGAAATCTGGGCAAGCCTTTTCCGAGAATGAAATTTTTGCCTTGATGCAACAGCTTTTGCCAGTGCTGAGCTATCTGCATAGTCACAATATTATTCACCGTGATATCTCTCCTGAAAACCTGATGTTGCGATCGCAGGATAATTTACCTGTGCTAATTGATTTCGGGGTTGTCCAAGAAACCAATGCTAAGCTCAATTCTCAAATGGGTATCCCCTCCTCCACGGTAGCGGGTAAAGCTGGCTATGCACCACCAGAGCAATTACAGTCAGGTAATGCCTATGCAAATAGTGACCTTTATGCCCTCGCCGTAACTTCCATTGTGCTGATGACTGGACGCGAACCATCGGAACTCTTTGATAGCATCAATCTCGCATGGAATTGGCAGCAGTACACCAATGTCAATCCTGCCTTTGCTAGAGTCATCAATCAAATGCTGAGTTACAAGCCCACCAATCGCTACCGTTCGGCGGATGAGGTAATGCAAGCTCTGCAAATTGCCCAAGCTTCTTTTTCTGGTGCAAAGACCTATGTGGTGGGACGACCAGTACCATCCAATGTCGCCGCAACAATTCCTCAGCGCACTGTAGTGGCAGGAGCCAATAATCGCAATCCCGCTAATTATGGAAGCAACGCTCCCAATCGTACTAATGAATCTAATAATGGTAGTGGAATCAATTGGTTTGTTGGCATTCTGATCATCTTAGTTGCTGGTATCGGTTCATGGGCTGTGACTTCCTTCTTCTTTAGCCGTAATCGTCTGACCAACAATCCAACCGAAACAGCTATTACTTCTCAAAATGCTAATTCTAATAATGCAACAGTGACGAATGTTGTTTTAAATTTAAAGCAAACTAGTGAAGGAATTAGTCAAGATTCAACTAGCAATCGAATCACCAGCGGTAAAATAGTTAAAGTTCGTTTTGAAGCTAAGAAGGAAGATAATCTGAGTGTATCCTTAACGAACGGTGAGAACCTACAAATGACCATTCAGGATGAGGATCAAAATCCCCTTGATAATAATGCTAAGGATAATACGACGGGATATTGGAAAGGTAGACTGAGAAAGAGTGGTGCTTACTATATCGAAATCAAAACAACTAGTCCAAATGAAACTGGCTACAAATTAGATGTACAGCTAGAAACTCCAGCGCCAAAACCCCAACCAACAACTCCCTCTCAAACCTCTACGCCAACGCCTACAGTAAAACCAACCACTACAGCTACACCTACTGAATCCCCAACAACTAGTCCATCACCCAGTCCTAGAGCAACTGAATCACCAAGATCTACAGCTTCTCCTAGTCCTAGTAATGAACCAACGCGATCGCCATCGCCCCCCATTCCCATTGAGCCTGCCCCTGAGCCAAGGCAACCTGTCTCCACTCCCAAAAGCACCAACTCCTTCTAGTCTATTTTCTTAATTAATGCAAACAATAGAAATTAAGTTCCAAAAGCTGCATCCTGATGCACAGATTCCGACCTATGCCCATATTGGTGATGCAGGAGCCGATGTATATTCAGTCGCAGAAGTTACTTTACAACCAAGCGATCGCGCAGCAATTCCTACTGGTTTAGCTGTAGATATTCCCCTTGGCTATGAAATTCAAGTACGTCCTAAAAGTGGATTAGCTCTGAAACATGGTATCGCAGTTCTTAATTCCCCCGGTACTGTTGATGCGGGCTATCGTGGTGAAATTCAAGTAATTGTGATTAATCTTGGGAAAGAGGCTTATACCTTCGCCAAAGGACAAAAGATTGCTCAGTTGATTCTGAAACCTGTAATTCAAGCGCAATATATTGAAGGAGAACTAGGAACTAGCGATCGCGGCGTTGGTGGTTTTGGCAGTACAGGACTCACCTAAATTCTCTATTTTTTATGAGAACAATAGAATCTCTACTTGTTGCCATTATTGAAGGTAACACCTTAACTTTGCGTGAGCAATTCGTAAAATCATAGGGAACCATCACTCACCTGTTTATATATCTTCAGCCACACGCTGTAATGTTCTTTTTCCCATGACTGTATATCTCGGATCGTTTGTTAGTCCTAAGTCTAGCAACATTGTCCCAAAAGAAATTGCCCATCCCTGCGCCCTTTGCCATGTTGCTTCAGAAATATTGCCATAGGTAGCGATCGCCTGTTGACGTGCCTCGCGATCGCCAAAGAGCATCCAGATTGAAGCCAGATCGGTAGCAATATCCCCTGATGTCATGTCACCCCAATCGATGATTCCTGCGATCGCGCCGTTCTTTACAAGGATATTGCGGGAATGGAGGTCACCATGTATCCATTTTGCCTCAACATCAATGGGAGCGTTCAGAGCCATCTGCCAAGCTTGTTTGATATCTGAAGTAATTAATTCTGTTTGTAATTCCATTTTTTGCATTCTCTCTTCTATAGCTGTCGCCCGTTGAGTCAAGGGCACGCCGCGAAAGCTATTTTCAGGTGCATTGGCTGGTGCGGGGATATGGAGAGATCGCAAAAATGTAGCCAAGATATTCGCTTGATTTGGATTAGGTTCTTCTTGATCGGCAGAGATGCCATCTAGCCAAGGCAATACACTCCAACGATAGGGATAATCTTGATTTGGTTGACCGAGTCTATAGGGATTGGGAATCGGAATGGGTAAGCGATCGGCGAAGATAGGTAGCCAAGTTTGTTCATTCTCAATTAATTTTGCGGCTACTTCACGACGCGGTAGCCTTATAGATAAGCGATCGCCAAGTCGAAACATAGCATTGTCCATTCCCGCATCTATAAACTGAATTGGCAAATCGGCAAGATCGGGATGTTGTTCTTTTAGAAGCTTGTAAACAAGGGGAATATCAATCATGGTTAATTAACGAAAAATGATGGTAAATCAATCATGCGATCGTTCATGAGATTGTTGGAGTTGTGCAACATTATTCTTCCATTACAAGATCAGGCGATCACACCACAAGCAAGCGATCGCTCCAAATAGGTGAAGGCGGCACGAAGTGCCGCCTTCACCTATTTGGAGCAAATTTCTATGGTCGTCCCTGCTAGAGACTTAGCCTGATACAGTCTTGCTAGATTTGTCTGTGGCACGAGGTTTTACGAAGAAGCGATTTTCTTCAATCTTCACATCAAAGGCAATTAGACCTTTTTCAGAGGGACCTTTGAGAACTTTGCCATCAACGCCAAATTCCGATGCATGACAAGGACAAACAAATTTCTGTGTGTCTTGTTTCCAGTCAACTACACAACTACGATGAGGACATACAGGACTAACTGCGACTAGCTTTTGGTCAGCACTATTGCGAATGATAAGAACCTTATCGGTCAAAACTTTGCCATTTTTTTCTAAGATACTGGCGGGACCAACCACAGGTACAAATCCATCAGCTCTGGGTTTTGGTGGCTGGGGTGCTGGCGGCTTAGGAGCGCTCGTGGGTTGCTGACCAAAAGCAGCGATCGCTGTACCAAAAGTGGAAGCAATGCTTGCACCCAAAAAAAGTAAACGTCGTCGGGTTGTGGCAAAAGGGAGGGGCATAATATCACCTATGGGCTAAGTAATTAAAGTTAGGATAAAGGGCGCGATAAGCCCAAATGTTGTTGTGCAAATGACTAACAGTGGAGCCTAAATTGTGATCGATGAGGAGAATGTGATCATCGTCAACGATCGCAAAAATTACAAGATTATCCTAGCTTACTCTAAGGAAACATCGGGGAGATTCCGCAACATCTGATCCCATGTGGTGTGAGACTGTAAAGCCTCAATCACAATTGTCATTGGCTCTGGGAATATGCTCGATGAATCCATCTCTTCAGGGAACTGAATCTGGAAAGCTAACTTTTCTTGTGGTGGAGTAAATTGAGCATCAACTCCCTTTTTATTTCCCCTTGCATCCATCCGATACCAACCAAATTTAGGTAAATACACCGCATTAAATCCATGCAGACTGAAGGGAGCACCAGTATCATCAATACTCAATCTCTGATAGCAAAAACCTGCGGGAATTCCATTTGCTCGGAGTAAAGCAGCTAATAAATGGCTTTTCGCGTAGCAATATCCTGTTTTGTAATGTAAGACATCGGAGGCTCGCCAAGTCACTGGATTCATTTGGTAGTCAACACTATGACGAATTTCATCGCGTACCCACTCAAAACAAGCTTTTGCGATCGCCTCATGTGATGTTATGCCTGAGGCAAGATCATATGCAAGATCCAAAATTTGGGGATGTTTCCAGTTAATTACTGGGCTTGTGTTGAGATATTTGTGCATATTTAATGCGATCGCAGGTTCTTTGAGGTTATCGTAATACTTTTTGCTGAGGTATTGGGTGTAGGTGATTAGTTAAGATTATTTCTAGGTATAGAGGGGGTAGAAAGAAATCAAGCAATATTTTACTTAGTTTCTTTCTAATAGGACTTATACAAGTCTAACGAATTTACTAGGTTTTAATTGGCTGTGATGCGTGAGCAATCTGTACCAAATCTAGTCACTATGTAAATCCTGTTCTACATTATTAAGCAAGAGGGAAAGCGGAACTATGATACTAGTAACAGTTGGGACTGAGCAGTATCCATTCAATGCATTGCTGGATTGGGTTGGCTTGTTAATGAAAGAAGGAATGATTGACGAAGAAGTAATTATTCAATATGGTTCTTCAACACGTTTACCTGATGACGTTAAAATTAGCAGGGTCATTCCTGAAGTTCAGTTTAAAAGAACAGTTAAACAAGCAAGTGCAATCATTGCCCACTGTGGAGAAGGGACAGCATTATTATTAGAAGACTTTGATAAGCCTTATATCTTAGTGCCCCGCACGGTCAAGTTTCATGAGCATGTTGACGATCATCAATTAGAAATGGCTGATGATTTAGAAAATCAAGGCATCCTAATTGCGCGATCGCCTGCTGATTTAGTTAAGTTTCTTAAGTTAATTACTGTACAGCGCTATTCTGCGAATTTTGGTGAAGATACGCCCTTATGCAATTATTTAAGCGATCGCTACCCTAGTTCTGATCAAACTAAAATCATGCTAGTTTGCTCATCAGGTGGGCATTTCAAAGGAATGCAAGGGTTACATCAATATTGGAAACAGTTTAAACATAGAAGTTGGATTACATTTAAAACAGGTACAACTGTATCGGAGTTAGAGGACGAGAAAGCATTTTGGGCATATAGTCCTACTAACCGCAACCTTCCTAACCTAGTGCGAAACCTACTGTTAGCAATTCGGGTAATTTTTAAAGAACGCCCACATATCATCATCTCAACTGGCGCAGGTGTAGCCGTACCATTTCTCGTTGCCGCAAAGTATCTCAGCAAGAGTCAAGTCATCTTTGTCGAATCCAAAACACGCATTCGAGATTTAAGCCTTTCAGCAAGGTTATTGCGCTCATTAAAGGCTCTAGATCTCCTAATAGTACGTGCCGAAGAAATTGCCAAACTTTATCCTGAGACAGTTTATATCCCCACAGGTCATGATCAGCAATCATTAAGGGTTGGATTACATGATGTTCAGGTGACTAATTTCCAAGATACAGTCCTAATCAGTACTCCCAAACAACTGCTTAATCCCGAAGCTCGTAAGCTAAAGGAAGATTTTCAACAGCTATGTCAAGAGGAAGAGAATTTCCGCAAGATTATTATTGACATGTCTCAAACTGAATTTATGGATAGTTCAGGTATAGGAGCTTTAGTCTCTTGTCTGAAAGTACTACGTCACACGGATAGTAAATCAGGTAAGTCTGAACCAACTGAATTCGTGCTTTGGAGTGTTAATCCACAGGTGCAATCCATTTTAGAAATGACAAATCTGCATGGTGTTTTCCCTGTTGAACCTGCTTCGCGCACTAATCGTGCTCCTAGGAAGAAAGGTGCGCGATCGCAAAAGCAATCGGGTCGCCTCGCGATGACGTTATATCGCCTCTATCAATCGCTAATTAAGATCCCCGTCCTATGTGCGATCGCCTATCTCATGTATTTTCTCTATCCTGCGATCGAATTAGACCCTAGAGTGCCAGTCCATCCATCGGTACGCAGTTTTCCCAAGAGGCTCATTGATATTATTGGCTCTATCATTGGCTTAGCCTTTACTGCGCTCTTGTTTATACCATTAGCGATCGCCATCAAAGTTGAAAGTGCAGGGCCAGTTCTATTTCAACAAAAACGCGCAGGACTAATGAGCAAGCCTTTTGCAATTTGGAAGTTTCGCTCTATGGTCAAGGATGCCGAAATGCTCAAGCAGAAAGTTAACAATGAAATTGCGGATCTAGCTGATGGCAATACTCAAAGTGCAGACAATGCTAAATTTTTCAAAAACAAGAAAGATCCTAGAATTACTAAGATCGGTAGAATCCTAAGGAAAACAAGCTTAGATGAATTTCCGCAATTTTGGAATATTTTAATCGGGGATATGAGTTTGATTGGTACAAGACCACCAACTTTTGCAGAAGTAGGACTGTACGAGTTAGAGAATGAATATACAGATTCAAAAATGACTGAATGGAGCCGCCTTGATGTTAGACCAGGATTAAGCGGTGTATGGCAAGTAAGTGGCAGATCCACAGTCAGAAGTTTTGAAGAGGTGATGGGGTTTGACCTATACTACAAGCAAAACTGGAGTCTCAAATACGATCTCTGGCTGATCTGGAAAACAGTGATGGTTCTCTTTGAACGAGACAATGGTGCTGTATAGAATCATTCATTAAATTTACTGTGATTCTTTAAGTTGGTTAATTTGCTCAACTTCAGGTTCAAGATACTTAGGCTGTGCGCCTATTCCCATCATCACTAGACCTGGCCAAAACAAATAGGCCAAAATTTCTAGATTCTCTCCAAAGGTGTAAAAGAATAGCACCATGACCATACATAAGCCTACCTTCGCAGGGATGCTTCTTTGGGATAGATATAACATATGGATAAATCCACATGCCATAGGAATTGCTAGGGATATATAGCCGACAATGCCCTTAACATAAAGTAGTCCAAACCAACTGTGATGGGAGCCAATGGGCATGAACTCCACCATATGAGGACCTTTGACTACAACACCATGTCCCCAAATGGGAGCTTCCTTTTCCCATCGATAAACAGCAATTCTTCCCAGAGCAGCTCTTACTCGTGAGGAATCTTTTCTCGCCGCAGTAAATTTCTCGGAAAAGTCATGAAGCATTTCCGCAATCTGATTGGTTGAGATACTCAGCAAAAAACTCATAAATCCCGATACAATCAATGTGTAGGGACGGCTAAATCTTGCTAAAAATTCACTCATTAACCAAACTGCTGGTAGGCAGATTAACGCCAATCGTGAGGCGGAAATTTGGCAAATGACCACGCATCCCGCAATTCCTAACCAGCGTAACTTTTTATCCTTCTCATGAATAACCATGAAAAAGTAAATATTAGCCACAAAACCCGCAGCAGGAGCCCAAGGTGTATATAGTCGCCATCTGGGTTTGCCTTCACCGGGGTCTATTTCATACAGCATTACCTCAAAAAAAGCGTCGCTAGGTCCTCCGACTGCTCTTAGGGGTGAAACATAAAGCTTTTGCGGAAGATGTAAATAGAAAGCAAGAACAAATGGAATCGAAATTAATAAACTTGTCCTACAAACCAGAGCCGCAGCACGATACATCAACTTTGGACGTATTTTTAGACATCCAACTAAAGGATAAAGCGCTAGCAAAGCCCATCCTTTTGCCCAACCAATTGTCGATTTGATAATTTCCCCTAGTCCTAAGTAATTGTCCAAATGACCAATAACCAAGGCAACTTCCATCATCAACATCCCCCCAATCCACACCCAGATCGACCAAGGGATACAAATTTTATCTTCTTTGGGAGTATTTTCATCCTGTTTCCATAACTCACGACAGAGGTGGTAAAAGAGAATCCAAGCTACGGCTGCTCCAAGAATATATAATCCTCCGATAAAATAAAACCAATAAGTCCAAATAATTGCATACCAAATAATGCGTTCGGCAAAGTTTTCTGGCTGGATATTCTCGCGTTCACGTTTCATTGGATAACTTCCGCAGGCTTAGATTTTGCTAAAACTACTTTTTGTTTGATTTCCTTGCGCCACCACAGCATCACTAATCCTGTGGTAACGAGGATAGAACCAACCGTAGTTCCTAAAAATACTACAGTTGGTTGAGGAGAGGATTTTTTATCAGGTAAGGATGGTTTAGAAAGAACCTGTACTAGAGGATAGGCTGTAAAAATATCTGATTTGGCTAAATTCATTTTGGCGAGGGTAGAGGCAAATATAGCTTCGGCAATTTGCACTTCACGCTGTAAGTTATCTAAGCCGACCTGCTTTTGTACTAGAGACAGTAGCCGATCTTCTAATTGCGAAATCTGATATTGGAGCGCTTCATTTTGAGCGATCGCACCTTGTTGATCTACTTGAAAAGCAATGAGATCACGAAAGAGATTTTCTCGACTAGTACCAGAGCTATCACCCAAAATTAGATGTTCTATATATTCTGTCGTAACTGCTTTGCGTAAGATGGCACTAGCTCGTTCAATCATGGCAGCTTTGGCAGATATTTGTCTTGCTTGTTCTTTGACCACTAGAGGATGATTAACGCCCCATTTCGTGCGGATCACAGTTAGGGTGGTATTTGCTTCGCTATAATCGCGGGCATTTTGTAAAAATTGGCGATCGGCATGGAGAACAAATGCATCTGTCACCTCAGGAACCGTTAGCCCCAAACTATCGGCTAGTTGTTGAAATCGACTGGAGATTTGCTCCTTTTGGGCAAATATTTCGGCTTTTTGCTTGCGTAGTGTTTCAATATTGGTAGACAGCTCGCCAACTTGATTTGATGAGATTAGCCCTGAACTAGCCTTATAAGCCGATAGCTTTTTTTGAGCAATTTGTAATTTTTCTCTTGCTTCTTTTAAAGTCGCATCGGTATTTTCCCCACGTTTATCAATTTCCTCTCCTCTAAGCATATTCAGTCGTGATTGGAGAGCATTGATGATTGCATTTGCGTTATCTCTAGCTTGCTCTGGGGTTTTCGCGCCAATTTCTAATTCCATAATAGAAGTATTATCAACTAGCTTGACTTTTGGTTTACCTAGCTTACTAATTGGGATTTTTTGATTTTCGGCAGCAATTTCTAGGACACTCTCATCCGTGATGATAAATTGATAGTTTGCTCTGGGGTCCATACTTGTACCGCCAAAGGGCGAACTACTAGAAGCAGAAGTCTGTCCGATATCGGCAAGACTAACATTGACCCCCAAGCCATTCCCCGGCATGATCATTGCCCATTTACTGATATAAACGGGTGGAGTGACTTTGAGATATAGCAGTGCTGCTCCCCATAGACCCACATTAGCGACAACTCCAAGAACAATATAGCGTGAGTATCGCAGAAAGTTGTTTTTACCCCGCATCATTAGATTGGGTAATCCTGAGGGAGCAATATCGGTCATTTCTTATTGCCTCCAAAAATATTAAATATGAGATTGAAGGGATTCAGAAATTCGCTAATTGTAGATAGGACATCGCGGACATCGCTAGTAGTCGAATCATAGCAAGCCACGGTATCTTCAGGCATCAAAAATGGATTGTCATTATCGTTTTTAGAAGTTCTCATGATTTCTTCAATGGAACGATCCCAAGACACTGTTTCTCCCGTAACACGATTAACACGTACAAGTAAAGCATGGCGATCATGGGCAGTCACTATTCCACCTGCACAGTTCGCGGAAACAACAGCCTGAGATAGTCTTGCCCCATAGGGAAAGGAAGATCCATCTGATTTAATCGCGGAACTAGAATTACTATCTGCTGACTTAGTGAGGTTAGACAAAAATACGCGAATACCCGGAGGAGTAATTTGCGAAGGACGGACAAATTCATTCTGCGGCTCAGGCAATTTGGTCACGATAATGCGATCGCCTGCTACTAGGGGAACATCAACAACAGGCTCACCCGTAAAAATGCCCGTCAGGTCAACTTTCCGTTCTTTGCCATTGCGAATTAGGCGAATTTCCTTAATATTGGCATTGGGCATCACCCCACCTGCACCACGAAGCGCTGCCGTTAGATAACGTTCAGGGGGATAATCTCCTGAAGATACACTTTGTTGTTGCGATCGATCCTCGGCTGATCTTGAGTTGACAATGATTCTTCCTGGTTGAAAGGTTTCTCCTGAGACAGTGACTTGAATTGCCGACCATTGCAGGATGCTTACACTCACCTGTAAAAATTTGGGTTGAAAATATTGATTAGCGATTAAAGCATTATAAATCTTTTGCCTGACCTCACTAATTTCGAGTCCCTGTACTAAAAGTGGCTCCAAATATGGAACCTGTATTTTGCCATCAAGATTAACTTCAAATACACCACTAAACAGTTCTCCTTCAGGAATTAAGATCCTGATGCGATCGCCTGCTGAAAGTGGAATCGCATTGATCTTATCAACTATTGTCAATGACGCAGTAATTGATATAGCGATCATACCTAAGGCAAAGGAAACTACTTTTTGTGTATATTTAGCTAACCTCATGACAAGAGAGACCCAATTATTACACCTAATTATAGCAGGAATTTTTTGGAGCAAAAATCACAACCATTTGGCTTTAAACTGCTTAGGGCAATGTTCTAAGCGATTTAACTATTGAGTTTTGAGGGGATTTATGTAGGATAATAATTTCATGTTAGTAACTGGATAAAGTAAGATTTATAGAACTTTATGTCATAAATTATGTAGTTACAGTTTAGGTGATTTCTTTGGTTTGTATTGCTATGGTTTCCCTATCCATTACTCGCGAAATATAAGAGGATACCCAGACTGTATAGGCGGGCGAAGCAATACTATGGGTTAGGAAAACCGCGATCGCTACACCTAAGACTCCCCAATTAACTCCGATGAGCAATGCGATCGCAAACAATCCTGTAAAGAGAATATTCCATACGAAATCCCAGTCTGGTTTATCCATTGCCCAGAGACCACTAGAAGCAGCATTGGCAAAGGGACGGGCAATGGCGGATAGACAAATCAGGATTAGTAAAGGGATAGCGGCAATCCATTTTTGACCAAAGATAATTGGTACATACAATGGAGCTAATGTCGATTGCAAGAATACTAGGGGGAAAATAATCCAAGCGATACTTTTTAAGGATTTGAAATATCTTGATTTAAATTCGCTAGGCTGACTAAGTGCATCACAGAGATGGGGAAATAGTGCTGTTTCTAGGGCAGTAATCGCACTCATACTAATACCAAGTCCCGCATTAAAAGCAAAGTAATATAACCCAAGCGCTTCTACCCCTAAGAATCTTCCTGCAATCACGTAATCTAGATTATTAATTAATGTATGCATTACTTTCACTCCTAATACACTACGCCCGAAGCGAATGATTTCTTGCCATTTTGTTAGGGTAAATTTATAACTTGGTCGCCAAGGATGGCTGCGATAATATACGATTACCCATATAGGAGCTACTAATACTTTTGGCAAGACAATTGCCCACATTCCTAAACCTAAAAATGCCAAAATAATCGTTAGGATATTATCTACAGAAACTTGAATCCCATTGGCTAAAGCAGAAACATGCAGACGATTTTCGCGATTAGCAAGGGAAGCCTGTACTAAGGCAACAGGAATCATCAGATATACCGTTGCCATGACACAAATAGGTAAGATAATGCGTGGATCTTGATAAAACCAGCTAATGGGAAAAGCCACAATACACTGAGATAAAAATACTAATCCACATACAATCCAGTTCAGCCAATAGGATGTCTGACAGAGTTCGGGCAAATCAGCCGCATCAGCTTGAACGATTTTTGCCCAAATTCCATTTTGGGTAAAGACATTTACAAATTCGTTGGTTGTCAGTACCAGTGCGGCTAATCCATAATCTTCCTTAGTGAGCAGCCTTGCTAACACAATAGTGGCTGCCAAACGGGAAACGCGGATGAATAGTTGTGACAAACCGAGCCAACCGAGATTGCGGAGAAAGCGATCGGCTAACTTTTCTTTAATTACTTTGATGATTTGCTGGACAGCCAAAATAGAGCCTCCCATTCAGCTAGATATCTTTCCCATGCGCCACGCACGGATTGTCTTCCCTGTTCTCCCCAACAGATCAGGGTTTGTGGCGAGGTTTGATGAATATTAACAACTTTAGCGATCGCCTCTTTAATTGCTTCTACATTTGCCTCCATGACTAATCCACAATTTTTGACCTGCTCAGGTAAACCGTCAACCCTTGTCACAATCACAGGCTTACCAGCAGCTTTAGCTTCTAAACAAACATTACCCCAAGGCTCCCACCGAGAAGGAATGACGATTACATCACAAGTTTGTAAAAATTGCGGCACATTGGTTAATTTACCCACAAAGCGAATACGGCGATCGCCATCTGCCATTTTGCGAAGTATCTGTTCATGTTCGCCATAACCTCCAACTAATAATTCTAAATCTAGATCGGGCGACTCCTGTATAGCTCTGAGAAGAAGATCAATCCCCTTTTGATTAGAAAAGCGTCCGTAGACTCCTAGGGTTAACTTATTTCCTAAAGGTTTACTTGGGATATCAATGAATTCTTCTAAGTTGCGACATTGCTGAATGAGAGTTAACTTCCTCGGCTTCACTAATTTATGTTTTAGCATCCATTGCATCTGTCCATAGGAAATAGCAATTACACGATTAGCGATCGCATAAGCTATTTTCAGCATCAGTCGAAAGCGCCATTTTTTAGGCACACCGTGAGTCTCAAAGCATTCTGAATAATGATGTTCTTGAATGACTAATTTACTTTGCATTCGTAAACGCAATAAAGTTAGTAGAAATTTCCACGAACTCGCATCATGAACAATCGTTAAATCGGGTCTAAATTTGGATTTTGTTTTTTCAGATAAAGCCTCTTGAGGACTCAGAAGTGCAAAACTAAATTTCTGGGAAAGGGAAGACTCCAGCAAGCTATTCACTGAAGTAGTTACTCCACCAATATTGCGATCAATCAGTACGGCAAGAATCTTAGGCTTCATAAATTTCTAATTCTTGCTCTGCCTAGTTAGCTTTTCGGACAGTCGATCCCATTCCATCAGATATCGCTCCCATGCATCATTGACATCTGCTCTGCCATTCTCACCCCAAGCCATTAGAGATTGAGGCGAGTTTTGATAGATATTTACTACTTTCGCGATCGCCTCTTTTAAGGATGCTGCATTAGGCTCAGCCACAAGTCCGCAGTTCTTAATTTGCTCAGGTAAACCATCAACATTCGTAACAATGACAGGTTTAGCGGCTGCCTTTGCCTCTACACAGACATTGCCCCAAGGTTCCCATCGAGAAGGAATCAGTACCACATCACAGGCTTCTAAAAATTGCGGCACATTGCTTAACTTCCCGACAAATTGAATGCGGCGATCGCCTTCCGCCATTCGGTGTAGCATCTGTTCATGTTCACCATAGCCCCCGATTAATAGTTCCACATCTAGATCTGGCAAAGCTTGCATAGCTGCTAGTACAAGCTCAATTCCCTTTTGGTTAGAGAACCTGCCATAGACTCCGAAGATTAACTTCTCTCCTAAGGGTTTAATCGGTAAAGATAAGAAATCATCAAGAATGCGACATTGTTGAATTACGGTTAGTTTCTCAGGCTTCACGAGCTTATGTTCTAACATCCAATCACCTTGAGCATGGGATACAGCCACAACGTAATTGGCGATCGCATGGGCTAGCCTTAAGGCAACGCGAAAGCGCTGTTTATTGGGGACATTAATCGCTTCAAAGGATTTTGAATAGTGGTGATCATGAATGAGGACTTGACCATGCGATCGCAGCCGCCACAAAACTGGCAAAATTTTCCAAGCCGAAGGATCATGCATAATGATCAGGTCAGGCTTTAAAGCTGACATTTGTGCTAGGGCTTCGTCAGGTGTGAGTAAGAGAAAGTCGTATTTCTCAGACAGATGCGATCGCATTAAACTATTAGTGCAAGCAGTTACTCCTCCCACATTGCGATCGCTAAGTAAGTGTAAAATTTTAGGCTTCATAGAACTAATCCTGATGCGATCGCAACTTCTGTATTACTAAACTCCCAATATCCCCTGTTTCTGATTACTATTCCCGTATCCTATGTTCATTCAAGGATGAAGTTATAACAATCCGCAGATTTGCTGATCCATATATTTTGTAGTGCGGCTATAGCTAAAAAAACAGAAGAGGGTAGTGGCGCGAAACGCCACTACCCTCTTCTGGGTTCTAACATAACTGGCTACTGCTATAACTAACGCGAGTTCGGGATAATTTGAAACGGGCTTTTAGAGAGGCTTTGCTACGCAAAGCCTCTCTAAAAGCCCAAAAGTAAAAGCCTTGCAGAGCAAGGCTTTTACTTTTGGGCTTTGCAAATTTGCCAGCTTAACCCGAACTGACGTTAACTAACTAAAATGGCTTACCAATTTTTAAAGAAAAGGGCTAAGATTGAAGACAACTTATGTTTTTTGTGCTTTTTCCTGCTTAGCAAAACAAATCACAAAATGACTTAAGAGCGTTTCCATTGTTACCTTTTCACATTAACCATTCATGAATTAACGCATTATGTCTACACCAGTAACACCATCAGAGTCTAACGTTGCTCAGGATCGCATTATCTTTTTTGACACCACACTACGCGACGGTGAACAGTCCCCCGGCGCAACCCTGAACGTGGAGCAAAAACTGCTAATCGCCCAGCAACTAGCTCGACTTGGTGTAGACATCATCGAAGCAGGTTTTCCCTTTGCGAGCAAGGGTGATTTTCATGCAGTTCAAGAAATTGCCAAGCTCGTTGGTACAGAAAATGGCCCAACGATTTGTGGTTTAGCGCGTGCTACCAAAGGCGACATTGATGCCGCCGCCGAGGCAGTTAAACCTGCCGCAAAAGGAAGAATTCATACCTTCCTTGCAACTTCCGATATTCACTTGGAGTACAAGCTTCGTAAAACTCGTGCTGAAGTGTTGGCGATCGTGCCTGAGATGGTCGCCTATGCCAAATCTAAAGTCGCCGATGTCGAATTTTCGCCAGAAGATGCAGGTCGTTCCGATCCTGAATTTCTCTATCAAGTATTAGAAGCCGCGATCGCCGCAGGTGCATCAACAGTAAATATTCCTGATACCGTTGGCTATTTGACCCCATCGGAATTTGGAGCCTTGATTAAGGGTATTAAAGATAATGTCCGCAATATTGATCAAGCAATTATTTCAGTGCATGGGCATAACGATCTTGGCTTGGCGGTAGCCAATTTCCTCGAAGCTGCTAAGAATGGCGCACGTCAAATGGAATGCACCATCAACGGTATCGGTGAACGCGCAGGTAATGCGGCTCTCGAAGAATTGGTAATGGCGTTACATGTTCGTCGTACTTATTTCAACAGCTATCTTGGTCGTCCTGCGGAATCGACTGCACCTCTCTGCAACATTGACACTAAGCAGATTTACAAAACTTCGCGTCTTGTGTCTAATCTCACAGGAATGTTGGTACAACCCAATAAAGCGATCGTTGGAGCCAATGCCTTTGCCCACGAGTCAGGTATCCACCAAGATGGCGTGTTGAAAAATCGTCTTACCTACGAAATCATGGATGCTCAATCCATTGGCTTAACCGATAACTTGATCGTCCTTGGTAAGCTTTCGGGGCGCAATGCCTTGAGTTCTCGATTGAAAGAACTTGGCTTTGAACTCTCGGAGCAAGAACTTAATGCTGCTTTTGTGCGATTTAAAGAGCTTGCTGATAAAAAACGCGAAATTAGCGATCGCGACCTAGAAGCGATCGTCAATGACGAAATCCGTCATGCACCCGAAGCCTTCAAGCTCGATCATGTCCAAGTAAGCTGTGGCGATCGCGCTATTCCTACAGCAACAGTCACAGTAGTGATGCCTGATGGTCAGGAAATTACTGATGCCTCCGTAGGCACTGGCCCTGTAGATGCAGTGTACAAAGCAATTAATCGCATTGTAAATGTACCCAATCAGTTGATTGAGTACTCGGTGCAATCAGTTACCGCAGGTATCGATGCCCTCGGCGAAGTCACCATTCGCCTCAAGCATCCCGATGCAGGTACGCTATCTGGTCATTCTGCTAACACAGATATCATTGTTGCCTCTGCTAGAGCCTATCTCAGTGCCTTGAATAAGCTCTACTTTGCGCTTCAGTCCCCTAATACAAAGATTAGCGATCGCGATAATCTCAAGAGAGAAGCCGCTTTATAAAAACTAGAAAGCATCGCTAAGCGATGCTTTCTAGTAGTACAAAAAAGGTAGCGACACAAAGTGTCGCTACCTTTTTTGCGTTGCTATAGATTTAAGCTTTGTTGAGGCTCATCCCATTCGCTTCAGCATAGCGATTCATAAATCTCAAAAAGCGTTCCCATTCAGACTGTCCATTGAGTTTATGAATTGCTTCAATTCCCGCAGACTTGCCATTGATGAATTTGGCGTTGACGTTACGCGTCACCATTTGCCCCTCTTCATCAATCATATACATTCCCAAAATTTCATTGTTACCAGCATTTGCGCCAGACATACAGTTAGGTGAATCAAAGAAAAACACAGCAACGCTGGTATCTCCATCCTTAGATCTGGTGATTTTTACATCGGAAGCTTCTTCATCAATGCCGATCGCTAACTGTATTTTCGCTGTCATTTTTTAAACCTTGAATTAAAATTGTTAAAATTTGTAATGTTATTAACATAACCTAAAATCAGCAACCACGCAGATTAAATGTGTTGCCAATCACACTCAGTTTTCAGCTTTTGGACGTTGCACCTAATCAAATACCACAGTCCTCAGCCCCAACCCTGAGCTGGCAGATTGTCCATAAACCAAGACTCGGTTTTGTAAATGCTGTCTGACAGCCCTAGCCAAAACAATTCGCTCTAGGTCTTTACCTTTGCGAATCAGATCGGTAACTGAATCGCGATGGGAAACCCGAATCACATCCTGTTCAATAATTGGCCCCTCATCGAGTTCATCGGTTACATAGTGAGCCGTTGCCCCAATAATCTTTACCCCACGCTTATAGGCTCTTTGATAGGGATTGGCTCCCGCAAAGGCAGGCAAAAAGGAATGGTGGATATTAATTACTTGTGAAAAATTTGCCAGAAAATCTGGACTAAGCACCTGCATATATTTCGCCAGAACCACCAAATCAATTTTGTATTGCTTCAACAAATCTAATTGCTTTTTCTCTTGCTCTAACTTATTTTCAGGATTGATCGCAATGTGATGGTAATTAATCCCAAAGTTATGCGCGACCTTTTCTAAATCAGCATGGTTACTAATGACAACGGGGATCACGGCATCCAGTTCATGCGATCGCTGCCGCAGGATCAAATCATACAAACAGTGATCCTGCTTCGAGACAAAAATAGCAATACGACGCACATAGTCAGAAAAATGAATATTCCATTTCGCATGGATATCGATCGCCAATTTCTCAAAGGTCGGTGCAATCTCTTCTCGTGCCAGATCAAAGCTATCTAATTCCCATTCAACCCGCATTAAAAATAGTCCTGCCGTACTATCAGAATGTTGATCAGCGTGGAGAATATTGCCACCGTGGGAAAACACCCAGTCCGAGATTTTCGCGACTAATCCTTTTTGATCTGGACAAGAAACTAGTAAAGTTGCAGTTGTCATAATTATTTAGTATGGGGATGGGTAGCGCCTTGCACTGCCTATCCTAAATCAGGTTTCCATAAATATTTGCGTAGATCGATTTTACCTGTGGGACTGAAAATAATTCCTTCTGCCTCAAGAAGCGATCGCTGTAAGTAGTCAGTCCCAAATCGTAAAGGCGAAAGTGAAATTTCTCCCTTGGTATTCACCACCCGTTGCCAAGGCACATCTAAAGCTTGCATATCTACACGATAGAGTGCATAACCAACTACACGGGCTTTTCTCGCTAAATTGGCAAGCTCAGCAATCTGTCCATAGGTAGCCACATAACCTCGTGGAATTTGACGCACAATTTCATAAATGCGATCGTAACTTGTTGCTGCTTTGGTCATAATTAGCAAATATACAGTCGCTAAACGCCTTATACCATAAGGGCATAAAGCAGTTTTCAAATGAGTATGCATTCATTTGAAAACTGCTTTAAAGCATCATCTAAATATTCAGATAGTAAAACTTTATACTCTTTATTGATTTGGTGACTCAAATCACTTTCATTTCCGTAAAACTTTAGCTATCATGGTTATGTCAAAACATTAAGACATTTGCACTGGAGAAACTTCAATGCTAGCGGCGGAATGCATCGATTCCAGAGCTACCGTAAATATAGAGGAAAAGCGACGGACGACTACACGTATAGCTATGCGCGTACCGAGAAGTTGCTACGGAGAGCCAATTATCTCTCGCCTCTCCTGTGAGCACGGGCTGACTGTGACTATCATTGCTGCACTTCTTGGAGAAAATCCAGAAGATGATGGCTGGTTCACCTTAGAACTAACTGGAACAACTCAACAAATACAAAGTGGAATTATTTATCTAGAAGAGCTAGATTTAGAAATTTGGGATAAAACAGCTGTCGAAGACGAAAGCTGGTAAACAAACAAAAAGGCTTGCTTAGCAAGCCTTTTTGTTTTGATTTCAAGATGCTCTGTGCTAAGCACAACGCAAGTTTGGAATAATTTGAAACGGGCTTTGAGAGAGGGTTTGCTACGCAAACCCTCTCTCAAAGCCCAAACGTAAAAGCCTTGCGTAGCAAGGCTTTTACGTTTGGGCTTTTAAAATTTGCCAGCTTAACCCAAACTGACGTTACAGCGCTTTGCGCTGACTTGAAACCCAGAGAAATTTTTGAAAGCGAGGCGAAGCCTCGCTTTCAAAAATTTCTCTGTACTACTTTAAGCCTCAACAGGCTGTAAGCACAGAGCATCTTGATTAATTACTTGTTAGGCTGAGGAGTCAAACGCAAGTATGGCTTAACAGGATTGAAACCTTTAGGGAATTTAGTCTTAGCTTCTTCGTCAGAAACTGAAGGCACAATCACACAGTCATCACCATCTTTCCAGTTAGCAGGTGTCGCAACGCTGTAGTTGTCAGTCAATTGCAGTGAATCAATCACACGCAAAATTTCATCAAAGTTGCGACCTGTGCTAGCAGGATAGGTCAAGGTGAGACGAAGCTTCTTATTGGAATCAATGATAAATACCGATCGCACAGTCAAAGTATTACCTGTGGAAGAGTTAGGGTGAATCATGCCATAAAGTTCAGAAACTTTTTTGTCTTCATCGGCAAGAATAGGGTAGTTAAGCTTAGTGCTTTGGGTTTCTTCAATATCGCCAACCCAACCCTTGTGAGATTCAACACCATCAACACTCAAAGCGATCGCTTTAATGTTGCGCTTATCAAATTCGGGCTTGAGCTTAGCAACAGTTCCTAGCTCAGTAGTGCAAACAGGGGTGAAATCTTTAGGGTGCGAAAATAGAATTGCCCAGCTATCACCGATCCACTCATGAAAATTAATCACGCCATCAGTAGAGTCTTGAGTAAAATCAGGTACGATATCGCCTAAACGCAGTGTCATAGTTTTAGTTCAGTCTTCGTTGTTACAAATCTAAGATACAAGATTACTAGGAAAATCGCCAGTCTTATAATGCGGTATTCCCATCGCTTTACTGTAGATTATGGCACAAAAACTAGAAAGTAGAGTTAGGCTTAACTTTACTTTATGGGTAATTTATGGGTTTTGATTATTGACATTGTGCAATCTTTACAGCAAACTTGATATCTGCGAGTGAGAAGAAATATCTCATGCTCCAAACGCTAATAGCTAACTGTTAATAGTGAAAAAATACCAAACGCGGAACTGGCGGAATTGGTAGACGCGCATGTTTCAGGTACATGTGTTGAAAGACTTGGGGGTTCAAGTCCCCCGTTCCGCATAAATACAAAAAGCTCGCTAAGCGAGCTTTTTGTATGTTTAAGCACCCAATACATATTTCGCTATCCACTTGTTTCTGATTAGTAAAGCGACAACTAGCCAACTAGCGAGAAAACAGGCGATTGATATTGTCAAAATTGAAAGTATTGAAACTTCATTCGATAAACTAGGCAATACTTTGGCTATTAGCCCCTTCACTCCTAGCATAACAAATGGATGAATTAAATAAATCCCAAATGAGCAAACCCCAATACTTTGAAAGATCTCTCCTTTTTGAATATAGCTAGATAAAATAATTGACAATAAAAGTAGGGAATAAGATTGCAAAATATTCTTCAAAGTGTCAGGAATACCAATAAATATGGCTGCACTCGATAGCAAAAATATAATTCCACAGATAAAAGCCGCCATGACACGCCGAGAAGACTGCCATTGATTGACCTGCTTAAACAGTGGTAGTAAGAGAATTCCCATAAAAAGGTAAGGTAAGCAGTCAAGTAACCAAGCAATTTGGACTAGCAGAAATCTCAATATGGGAACACTACCATTATTCCAACCAAAAGCTTGTAGTAAGTTTTGAAATGCAGTATTGGGACTTAGTTGAAAAGCATTACCAGAATTCAGTAGATACTCATAGATGATTATGCTAGCGATCGCTAAAATGCCGATTACAATTCGATTAACATGAGTTTTTTGCAAATATTTAGCGATGATGATTAAAGAAGTACCTGTAAATAGCAATGGCAAAAAGTAGAGTTGATAAGAAGCCCCCCCAAAGAAAAATATACCAAGTGGATCTTGGAGATAATCCCAAAAGCGCTCCATCTTTTTAGATTGAAAAAAGAAAAATGATCGAAATATTACATAAATAACACTCCAAATAGCATAAGGAATGAGAATGCGATCTACACGCGATCGCCAAAACCTTGGTGAAGTATCAATCTCATCTCTAGATGTTAGGAAATAAAAAGAGGTTGCTAGGAAAAAAGGAACCGCAAAGTAAAAAGGTAGGCGTAGGGCGATCGCTTCTTGGGAAATAGGCAAACCTAGGGATGCATCGCCAGAATGAAGTACGACAACGGCATAGGCTGCAATTCCACGAAAAAGATCAACCCCAAACAGTCTCGACTTACTTTTACTTTTCATGTAACACAGGTAATGAATTTAAATGAATATCAACTTCTAAAGTTTGTTTTTGAAGACACTGTTCTTGCCATGACAAACCCAAAATAAAAGCAATAAAAATCATATATCCTGGCTCCTCCATTTGTGTAAAAATACATCCAACTACAAATACACTTAAGATAGTTACTTTCGCTATATCATTTAATCCAAAGTAACGCCAAGTTAGAAATGCAAGATACAGGTATGCACCTAACCCAAGTAATCCAATATCACCCCAAATACCAGACCAGCCAAAGATAGGACTAAACAGACTTGATCCACTAGTCAACCAAAAATTAGCAACAAAGTCCATAGAGTCTTGTCCAATATCGGTTCTGGTTGAGCCTAGAGGTCCTAAAAGGGCTGCATAGTCTCTTAAAAACCAAGCTCCTAGCCGACTCACAGTATGCCCTGGTCCCAACCCTAGTAACCAGTTTAAAGGTGATTCATAGTGAGATAGAATTACGCGGATTGAGTAAAGCTTTGCATACCAAGCAAGTCCATCTGGAAAAGCATACAGTTCAGGTCTCGCCCAAGCTGTATAAGCCTTAAACGCTTCTACATTCTCTACACACCATATGCCTATAAATACAGTTGCTATTAGAGTACTTAAGAGTTTTAATGTTTTAATAATATCTTCTGTGTTCAATAAAATCATTAATACCCATGCAATTCCATAAGCTAGGACTAACTGCTTAGAGTCTGAAAACAAAAGATGCCAAAAAGCAGCAAGAGCTACAGCAATTTTGATCCATATAGGTTTGTCTTTGCCAGTTGCCCAAAAATAAAGGGCAAACACAATCGATACTGTTGCAGAAATGTAATTCCCAGCCCCTGATACAAAAAATACTCCACCACAACCATCTGTCCCATCTAGACCGCCAGCATTGATCTTTCCACTATCAATAAGTGGCTTTTGTGTAGCCGCTAGCAAAAAATTAATTAGCGCAGACCAATACAATAACTTTTTGGTTTTAGTGACTATTTGAGTAGTGATGGGGATACATGTCATAGCAAGGAGAAACATGAATGGTTCGCCTAGCATCATAAAGCTCACGATCGCATTAATCATCCCAGCACTATTCCAAAGTGCACTGGCAAGAATGCTTCCAAATAATATTAGTAAACCTACTACAAATGAATAACAAAGTTTAATTTGCTTAGGATCTTTAATCCGAGTTGTATTTAAAGTAATTAAACATACTGCTGGTACTAAACCAAAATGCAATAAATTTAGCAATGAAAATCGAATTGTCGTAGCTACGATACGAGAATAAAAGATTGCACAAAATGTCAGAAGAACTGAAAAGGAATTTTTAATATAAGCTTTATTTTTCATAGAGATTAGCTTATAGAAGCGTAGAAATCTATATATTGTGCTGCAATTTTTTCCTTTGAGAACTTGGTATAAGTATCTAACTTAGACGAATTTGTTATTGTTAAAGCATGGTTAATTGATTGAAGTAAGTTATGGACTGTATCTCCTTCTAAATCAAAGTAAATACAGTTGTCTGACCCAATTTCTTGAAAGATGGGAATATTGGAGCATACTACTTTACATCTAAAAGATAAAGCTTCAACTAGAGGAATACAAAATCCTTCTAGGGAAGATGGCATTACAAATATGAGACATTGTTGGTATAACCAACATAGTTCATGATCGCTAATAGAAGAAACCATAAGGATTGATGATGATAGCGATCGCTCTTGAATGAGATTATGCAAAGCATCTGTTTCAGGTCCTGGACTACCAACTAAAACTAAACGAGTTGCTGCATCAATTTGGTTTTGAGATTTCAGTGCATCGTAGGTTTTAATTAACAGATCAAGATTTTTATTTTTTCGGTGTTGAGCAACACATAGAAAGAAAGGAAAATCAAAACTTTGTTGAAAATCTAGAGATGGATTAATATAAACTTTGCTAAAGTCCACAAAGTTATACATAACTGCTATGGGTTTACCCTGCTGCTGCTCCTTAGGAAAATAAAAATTTAAGGCTTCTAAAGTGGTTTGAGATACACAGGTAAGAGCGTCAGATTGATTAATACATTGCTGTAAAAATAATTTATTAAAAATTGCCTGTTTATATCCAAAATTTTCTGGAAATTGATAGGGGTAGAGGTCGTGAATTGTGGAAACTACTGGACAAGAAAAGCGCGATCGTAGAAATGGCAAAGGAAATGACAAATGAACGCGATCGACTTGATGTTGTTGCGCTAATTTGGGCAAACCAAACAAGAACCATAGATTTCTCGAAATTGAAGAATTTTTGATATCAATTTCAATTAGCTTTATTTTGCTAATTGCTTCAGATTTTATGAGATCTTTGAAATAGTGAGTTTGCCATTTACCAATAGCGATTGTAATTTGGCTAACTTCCTGACGCTCGGCTAGACAACAAGCTAAATTTGCTGCAAAACGACAAACTCCTGTAGGAGCGTTAGGACGATGTAAAGCTGCGATTAAGATATGCATGGCTAGTGTTTTTGAGTCTGATTAACTAGCTTTTGATATAAATCAGTTAGTTGTTGACCTTTCCTTTCCCAACTATAGAGTTCTTGGATACGTTGGTGTCCTGCTTCTCCTATTTGAGTAAGTAGAGATTGATTTGTTGCTAATTTATTCATAGCTGCGGCTAAATCTGTAATAGTTTGTTCAGGATTTTTAGCTTCTACCTTGATCCCAGTTTCATCAGTGACTTGTTGAGCTGGTCCGCCTAAGTCCAAGCATATCACTGGTCTTCTCGCTGCCATTGCTTCAAGACAAACCCATCCACCCGAATCATGTAGGCTAGGATGTACTAGTACGGAAGATTGTCCTAATTTGTTCAAAACTTCTTGGCGATCAAGATGACCAAAGAACTTGACGCGATCGCTAATTCCCAAATCTGCTGAAAGAGCTTGAAGCTTTGCTAATTCTGGTCCTTCTCCTAAGATCCAATACTCGGAATTGGGTAAATTAGCTGCCGCAAATCCACGCAGCCCTAAATGAAATCCTTTCCAGTGCAATAAACGGGCAATATCAATAAATCGCAGTGGGTTGTTGCTAGGTGGGTTAATCTGGCTAAATTCATCAATCTCTTTCTGAAGTATGCCAGATTCAGAGGTAATTTGCACATAGGGAGCGCCCATTTTGCGAATCCGTTTAGCAGTGTCTTCGGTGGTGGCAAGAGCGATCGCACTACGTCGAGCAGTCATCCGTGAAAAAGGATCACACTCACCAATAAACCGCCAAGCTTCGCGTAAAGTTTCATATACCTTGTTTTTAAAGCTGAAATCCTTCCAGAATGGGGAAGGTGCTGATTCTCCACCACCTACGGGACCCCAAACAAAAGGTATCGGAAGTAAGCATAGAAAACTAGGACTGGAATAACGCACAAAAGTTACATGATGCACTACATCAAAACCAATTTCCTGATGTAATTTTTTAGCAACAAGATAAGCTTGAATCTGCCATAGATAGTAATGTAATTGCATTGCTCCAGACTGTCCCCAACGTAAGCTATCTTTCCAGAAGGGTAATGTGAAGTAGATAAAATGAAGATTGGGAATGGGATTTCGTTGCAGTTCTGCTTCGATCGCTTCTCGACTTTCATCAGGTCTAGTTAATACCCAAACTTCATGATATTTGGCAACTTCACGAGCAACATTCCAGCCAACTCCACGTTCAGATCCTTTACCTGGTTCACAAGCATAGGCAGATAGTAAAACTTTCATAAAATAAATCCCTTAAGTTATTTAACAAGCTCAGAAGATTTTGTCACAAGAACATTTTCGTATACTTGAGCAACCTGTTCGGCGGTTTTGAGCCAGCTAAAAAATTTGGCTCTCACTAATCCTTTATCAATTAATTGATCTCGATATCTATAATCTTGCTTAATTTTAAAGATTGCCTCTATAATTCCTCCAACATTTAAAGGATCAACTAGAACTGCTGCCTCATCCGCCACTTCAGGCAAAGATGAAACATTAGAAGTAATCACAGGTAGACCACATGACATCGCCTCCACAACTGTCAAGCCAAATCCCTCATACAAGGATGGAGCTAAGAGAATATCGGCAGCATTATAAATTTGGATGAGTCTCTCTTTATCTGGGTTGCCAAAATCAACAATCAATGATTCTAAGGAATGTTCTTTAATAAAATTCTTTTGTTCTCCTGTAAATTCTCCACCTGTCCGCCATAAACAAACAGGAACTTCTTTCTCTTTTAAAGTCTTCAATACTTTGAGGACTGTCAAAATATTTTTACGCTGATGTGTGCTACCGACATTCAGCAAGTGAACTGTATCAGGAGATCGCTTATATTGCTCCCGAATTTCAGCCAACTCAGCATCAGGCAATACTCGAAATTCTGGATTTGTCCCATTTGGAACTATCGTAATTTGATCTAGATCAATATCTAGCATTCGATTTACATCTTTAGCAGTGTTGCTAGAAACTGAGATTATATGATCAGCACTCTTCATCCCACCTACTGCATATTTCCACATAGCTAAGCTCAAGGCAGGTATACGTGACTGATCGCGTAGAATTTCTGGATAAATAAACTGAACCAAATCATGACAAGTAACAACTACAGGTTTGTTAGATCGATGTAATCCATATGCTACATGAGCTTCACATTGATCAATTACATGAAAAATATCTGCTTCTAATCGTGAGACAGCACGGGGGTGTCTCCAAAAAGTTTCATAATATTTTTTTATACTTAAGCCTGATTGCCAAAGTTTGTCAGGACTATTCCAAGGAATAGGAGCAATTTCCGCAATTTCCCAATTGGGGCGCACTATTTTTAATGCAGCCACTAAATTGTCCGCATAGACCTCTAGACTAAATGTAGATCCTGGTACTCGTCGAACAATCATTACCCGCATTAACAAATCTCCCAATCAAGTGATTCGATATAGTTGTACTAAAAGCATTATATGAGCTAAAGCGATTGAGTCCAAAACAAAGCGCATGAGCATAGCTTTCCCGAAAGTTACAAGGCTTATTTTCTCTTCAATACATTACGCCACAGAGAAATAAGTCTATGGGCAATCTTTTCATGGCTATAGAGTTGATGAACTCTTGTAAGACCATATTGTCCAACTTCCTGTCGCCATTCAGCTTCGTTGATTAGCCTTGTAAGGATGTCAGCTAGTGCATTATAGTCTTCTTCTGGAAATACTAAGTCAGAGCGACCAATGACATTAGGTATTTCTCCTGAATTGGAGCCTACTACAGGAATTCCCATAGACATCGCTTCGATTAATACATGACCAAATTGCTCTTTCCAAGTGGGAGTTGAACGTGATGGTAAAACCAATACATCAAATTTGGAAAGCTCTAAGGGAGCCTGCTGATGAGTTACTGCACCACGCCAAACTACAAGGTCAGTGATTTGTAGATCTTCTACCAGTTTTCGTAATAGAGATTCTTCGGGACCTGAACCACAGAGAATAACTTGAATATTAAACCCGCGATCGCGTAGTTGGGTGACAGCCTTAAAAATCAGATCAATACCTTTGCTTTGAGCCAATCGTCCAAGAAACCCAATCCGAAAAGGATGAACATCAGCCGTAGTCGTTTTTAGAACTGGAGCAAAGAATTCTGGATCAACACCCATTTGGGGCATTACTTCTAACAAACCCTGATAGCTCCACTTTCGCATGATGTCGGCTCCGTCTTGGTTCCCCGGAATTATGGCACTAACATTATTAAGCACATACTGACAAATTTTCTTCCGAGGTAGGGATAGTTGACGCAGTTGATTTTCCCACCCAAATATCACAACTGGCTTGCCTGTAATGCGACCTAAAATAACAGCCTCAAATGCAGAAAGTGAGAAAACTTCTACCTCAGCTTGAATAATGTCAGGTTGGAAGTCTTGTAAAACCTTCAAAATTTTCCACGGTGCATAAAAGTACGCACCGACTCGCCCTGAGAAAAAGACTGGAGCTTCATAAAGGCGGAGAGCAGGGTAAGGGCGCTCTAATGGGATATCCCGATTCCACTCTAAGGCTTTCCAGTTACTAGGAGCTAGCAGTCCTACTTCTACACCTTCGACTTGAGCGATCGCATTAAGTTTGCCTTGATTGACCCCTACGACATAAGCATGGCTGATAAATAGAACTTTTAGTGGCTTAGGTTGAGATTCTATAGAGTCAGTAGACAAATCAAGACTCGATATTTCGTTCATATTTTTAAGGATTTGCTTAAGTGATTTATGTAATTTGAATGACTTAATTTATTACAAATATTTATCTTTTAATAGCTCGAATTTTTTTGACTATCCAATCGATATGCTTAGGACGATACTGGGGAGCATATAACCAAGTGATCGCAGGATTCGATAAAGGCAATGGTAACAAACCCACCCAGAGGAACCATAGACTATAAAATATTCGTTTTTGCCAGTTAAAGTCTGAGTATTTCCAGAGAGATCTAATGCCAATATAAATTAAATGTAAGAAACGATCATTTGCGATCGGGTGTTCGGTTGGATCAAGTCTTAATGAAATAATCCGCGACCATAAGCGTCCAATTGATCGCTGATCCAAATCCGAAGGATACTCATAACCAAATTCTTGTGCTTTTTTCTTGATTAAGTCAAAATTTTGGAGATCATGACGTACAAAGCGTTGAAAACGAGATGCACTAACAGTTGTCAAAGCCCATTGATTAGAATCATGAATTCTATAAGCCCCTAATGGCTCCTCGATCGCCGCAACGTTACCATAAAAAGGTACTTGATAGGATAAATAATCATCTGCGGTCAGCTTATACGCATCGGGTATAGGAAATAGTTTTTCTAGAGCATGGCGATTTAAAGCATTGCCACTGGTTGGTGTACTGATATATCCACCTTTTTCAAGGATGACTTTCCAAACTTCACCTTGGGAAAGCAGGATAGTCCCTTGTGGTGAGGAATAACCTAAAGATTTCCCCGTAGAATCTACTACTTGCAAGCGATAGTGAACCTTCGCAAGGTCATCATCCCATATTGAGACAACATGCTCTACTGTATATGGAAACAGATAATCATCTGAGTCCAAAAATATAATCACATCCCCTTTACTCTGGGCAAAGCCACTATTAAAAGCCGCCGCTTGTTTGCCATTTTCTTGCAAAATTGGGATGATGCGATCGCCGTAGCTTGCAATTATCTCACGAGATTTATCAGTAGAACCATCATCAACAACAATGACTTCAATCTGAGGATATGTCTGACTTAAAGCACTATCGATCGCCTCAGCAAGAAAGCGATCATAGTTGTAATTATTGATAATGATACTTACTAGGGGAGATGTTTTCACCATTTAACTTTAAATTATGATTTTTATAGAATTGACTCTAGTAAGTTTTTTACTTCACGTCCAGCAACTGACCAATTAAGACGTGATTCATATTCGTGAAAAGAAGACAAAGCTAAGTTTTTGTAATCCTTATAATTGGCAAATAAGTTAGTAATATAGTCACAATATTCTGAAATATTACCTTCGGGAGAAAATAATTGTCCATTAAAACCGTTACGAATCATAGTTGGAACACCACCAACTGTAGTTGATAAACAAGGTAGACCCAGAGAATTTGCTTCCGCAAAAACGATTGGCGTACAGTCTGCGATCGTTGGTAAGATCAAAAAATGAGAATCCATAAGAAGTTGACTAATTTGATCTTGTCCTTCTTGAGTAGCTTTGCTAATAAAGCCTAGAGGCTTAACAAAGTCAGGAATTGCTCCATCAATCATTGGCTCACAACCAACGACTGTCAATTCTGTTTTTAATCCTGATTTGTTTAGTTCCCTAGCAACTTCATAAGCTACATGACCACCTTTTCTAATCCAATCAACACCTAAAAATAAGAGCTTACAGCAATCACTCGGTCTTGTCGCTATAACATCTTGAACTGTTTCATGAGTAAAAGGACTATCAATATTGGAACCAAATGGAATCACCTTGACCCTAGAGGGATCGGCTCCGTAGTCATTGATAGCTGACTGAGCTGCCCAATCCGAAGAATAAATAGCTAGCTTCGCTTTTTGTAAAGCTAGATTTTCCATTTGATTCCAATCGCGAATCACTGATTCACTTAGATTGCTATAAATAGGATAAAAGTCTTTAATATTAGCAAAAGTGGCATCAGCCCAAAAAACTATGGGTTGACTGGCTTCAAGATAGGCGATCGGGTTAACTGTAGCACTAAAGATAATATCTATTTGCTTTTGTGAGGTGTTTAGCTTTTTGCTGACTTGCTCTGCATAACATTTAAGCGTCCTTATATCAGCATCAGATTGGTAGTTTCTTCTCTCTAATAACTTATAGTAAAGACGTTTAATCCTCCGAATATTATTTAAACCCCAAGGTTCTTTTAGAGAGCCAAAATAGTCTAATGAAATTGACTGATTTTTAATTGCTTTTGCAATGTAGTAGCCAGTTCCAGACCATTCGTTTGATCCCTTAAGTTGACTTGCATTATAGGTTGTGACATACGCTATATTCATACGATACCCTTATTAAACTTCATTGTATTGGCTTTGCCTATAAATCTTGTTCTAAAACTACTTCTTTATAGCTACCCGATTTTAGGACTTTTCCTTGTCCAATCTGGTATATGCGATCGCAATGTTCAATAGTCGAAAGTCTATGGGCAATGATAATAATCGTTTTGCTGCCACTTAAGGCTTTAGTTGCTTCTGTTACAAGATGCTCAGTCTCATTGTCCAGAGCAGCAGTAGCTTCATCAAACACCAAGATTTCCCTTTGGTGATAAAGTACACGCGCAATTCCTACCCTTTGGCGCTGACCTCCAGACAATAATATTCCACGTTCTCCCACAAGAGTCTGAATGCCATTTGGTAATTGTTCAACGACATCCTTTAACTGTGCCATCTCAATAGCCCTTTGTAGTTTCTCTTGATCGATTAAGTGGTCAGGAACGCCAAATGCAATATTTCTCTCTAAGGTGTCATCAGTTAAGAAAATCGTCTGAGGTACATATCCCAGTAAATTTTGCCAAGCACGCAGATTATTGTAAACAGATGAACCATCAACTTTTATATCTCCAGATTGTGGAGTAAAAAGCCCCAAAACAACATCCACTAAAGTTGTTTTACCAGATCCAGATTTCCCAATTAGTCCAATTGATTGCCCTTTCTGGATTGTTAGAGAAATCTCATCTAAAGCCTTACGATTAGAGTTGGGATAAGTGAAAGTCAGTCGATCTAAGAATATCTCCCCTTCAAATGACATAGGCTGAATATCTAGGCTTGATATTACTCGAGTTGATATATCTTTAGAGTCTATTTCTACTATTAGATTTTCTTTCTCTAAATTTTTAAGGTCGTCAAACAACTTATCAACTGCAAAAGTATTTGCTCTAACGACATTTAGTCCAGAAACCAAGTTACCTGAAGCTGGTAATAAGCGGATAGAAGCAAGTGCAAAAATCCCTAGAACTGCATTAAGGTTTTCTCTATCCTGATTTAAATTAATATACAAAAGTGTAAAAATCACTAGGAATGTAATCATAAATGATTCAATTACATAGCGAGGAAGATTACCATATCCCTCCGATAAACTCGTATTTCTAGCGAACTTTTGCGCTTGTTCCGCCATTTGTTGCTCAAAATAGGATTCACAACCTATTACACGAGTTTCCTTGAGTCCACCCAAGCCATGGTTAAGCACTCGGATCATTTCACCAGAAGCTTGCCAACCCTCATGAGTCCATCTTGTTAATCGTGGTTTCATCAACTTGAGCAAGCCCACCATGACGAGTAAGAGCATGGTAATTAGAAGTAAAGCCATAGCATTAGTCTTAACTAATAGAGCCATCAGCGCCACTACAACTAAGATGTTAGATGTAGATGTTAAAACCCCCATGACAACACCAACTGCTACTTTATCGGTTGTGGCAGTTATATTCTGGATTAGCTTGGCTGAATTGATATTTAAATGAAATCCATAGGGAGCCTCTAAATAGGCATTCATTAATTTGCAAGATAATTCGCTTTTTAATTCATACCCAAATTTAAAAACAGACTTTTGGGCATGAAAGCTCAAGAATGCTTTGACATAAAAAGCAACAATTACCACAATACCTAAAGTAAGCAGAAATTGTTGCTCTGAATTAAAATGCAAGTTTGTATAAGTCAGTTTTAGCCAACTATTAGTCTGAATCAGTTCTGGACTAGTTGCGATCGCTATAAATGGTCCAATAATTCCAGTTCCAAACACTTCCAATCCAGAAATGAATAGAAATGTAAATAGCATCGCAATGAGAGCCTGATGCTTTCCTTTTGTTAGATACAGAAGCTTAGATATCAATTTAGTCATTTTGAATTGAGAGTCCTATAAAAAACACGAATAACCATCTCGTCAGCTAGAGATTTTTATTTACACTAGATTGATATTCCTCTAGAGCCTATAGTAACGCGATCTGCACCTGACAGCGATGTAATAATACAAACCAGATCTTTTATGGTTTAGACTTGCCGTACAGCCAAAATCTGTTTCTTAGTCTTATAGCAAGCTCACTAGATATCTCCTTGAAAGGCTATAGCAGTTTTTTGTTTGCTAGAATTTTGATTACTAATAAAACACAAAGCTTACCTTAGGCAGATTCAACGTTTTTATAGCTTAGATTTTGACTTGTTGTAGTGTATAAGTTAACAGACATAAATTCTAAGTAACGTCAAAGCTGGCGAACCCTCTCTCAAAGTAAGTTACAAAATACTGAAGCAATTAAAAAAATATGTATGTTGTTTAGTATCTCTTAACAAGTTTGGGCAGCTTATCTCTTAGCAGATAAGCTGTTGGACGCAATGTTATAAATAAACTACGAGCATTAAAAAACAGTTGCTGCTGTATCTGAGACATGGAACACCACTTCTCATAGGCAGGTACTGCTATATCAGTTAAAAATCCTCTCCACTTAGATACCATATTGTCAGGAGATGTTTCCTGAGCACGTAAGAAACCATTTTCAATCATGGCAAGCCGAAGGTCAGTGTTGTTTTGAAGTTGAGAGAGAGATAACATAACTTCTTCCAATGAAGTTGCCTCCAAATAATCGAGCTTACTTTTTCTCTCTGCTCGAAATGCAGATTCATGACCTAAAATTATTGGGACACCTGCATGCCATGCACTATAAAGTTTTGATGCGGGTTTGCCATTCCATTCATTTTGGCGACCAAAACTGCGTATGGCAAGAATCACATCAATGTCACTGTAATCATTCCATTCATCATGATTGAGCTTTTTCTGAAACTTTAACCCTAAATCTTTAAGTTGGTCATGCCATGACTGCGCTCGAAATTCTGGAACTAAGTTTATCTCATTACCAAGGAAAGTAACATTCTCAAACATATCTCCACGATTAGGATCACGCGGAATAATAGAAGGTTGCGGCCAGTGAGGAATAAAATGACTTTCCCAAAGATTTGTATTTCTCCTAGGTATCGATTGATGGGGATTTTGCACCACATGTAACTGAGCATATGGATGACGATCAACATCTGCGCGCAGACAAACTAACAGAGATTTTGCACTCGGACGAAATGAATCATCAAGATAATCTCGATGAGAAACTATAATACCTTCATCAGGCATTTCGTCTACTAGCTTGCATTCAAATCCATAATCATTTAAATAAAGATATGTTTGCAATGTCCAAAAGCATCCTCCACTTTGCATTGGAGATATCGCATGACAATCAGACATCCACTGCCAGAATGAGTTAGCCTGTTGAGGCAGCGTTGTAACAGCTAATTTGTTTTTTGGAAAATAAAAATAAATTGGAGGCATAGTAAGAAGCTCTTTAATTTATTGTTAATTTAGATTTTAACTTCTTAAACTTATACGACATTTTAAGCTTGAGCTGTTCCCAAAAATTGAATCTCCAACCAGACCACTCTGTCATATCCACATAATGAAAAAAGTGTTCCTTCATTAAGGTTTTTTGAGAATTCCAAGGCTTATCACCTGCCGCAAAGTGAATGATATAAGGCTCATTAATCAGTTGAGTATAAACATCTTCAGTGAAAGGGCTTTCTTCCCAACAAGAATACTCATAAATACCAGGAGTAACATTCCAACGATTGTCGATTTCATTCCATTTCCCTGCCAGTAATGCATTTAAAATGTCTTGATCATGAAATCTGACATAAGATTTATTGTGCTTAAAGTAATCTATAGCCTGTGAGAATATCTTGTCGACTCTCCAACGTTCTACATTTATGACAAGTACGCCTGAATTGAAATATTTAGCATCTGGTTTAATACCTAATTCTTGATAGTTTAATAAGCCATTATGGGCTGATACTGAGCTTATCCACATATCTGGTACTGCCAATACATAATTATCAGCAATATCAATCCGCCAAAGGCTTTCTAAATCACCTTTAACTACTAAGTCACAGTCAAGATAAATTGCTTTTGAAAATTTTGTCGGTAAAAGTTCTGCAATTAGCAATCTATAATATGCTGCTATTGAAAGATGTGTTTTTGACTCAATACCTTTATCTACGCAGTACTGATGTGCAGCTTCAATATCTTTAATCAAAAAATCTGGTTTTGCCAAATATATAATTTCACACTTTTCAGGATTTAATGATTTTGCGATTTTTTGTTTATTTTTGTTTGATATGCCTCCATCAATAACAAATAGAACAACTCTACTATATTCATTACTTAAGTTATCCATTACAGATTTAACCATAACGGTCATTGGCATAGCATATTTATCATCAGATGCACAAACCAAAACAATAGGATTTAGCTCTAAATAAGTTTCTAAGTTGCCCATACTATTTATATCCTTCATATAGCTTAAAATAAAATTATTTACCAATAAAAAATAAATTTAGACATCGACTGATTTAAATATATCAATGAGGACTTGGTATAGATTATCTAAATCCTTTACTATATTTTAAGTAAAAATGATTTTAACAATTTTTGCCAAGCATAATAGTATGAACGAAACCATTCAGACATTAGCAGATTTATAGGGGTATTGCGAAATCCATATTTTTTACGTAGAAAATTCCAGTAATACAGTCTCTCAGAAAAAGGCATTAAGGGGAGATGCCACCTAATTAGATCGTCATGACTAATATCTATATCATGTACATGTTGTAAAAGAGAATCTGGCTCTCCGACAAACATTTGATCAGACAAATATATTGGGGTGGAAATTTTAGATATGTTATAAGCATGAGAATAAACTTTCTGTAAACTAGCTTCCCATGCTTTTCCCCAATGTGTATCTTCTATTTTGCGTCGAGTAGATTCTCCTAAGTTTTGCCTAAAATCCTTATCTTCAATTAATCTAGCTAAAGTGTTTGTGTATTCTTCAAGACTCTTTACACGAATTAAATTACCTGTCAGTCCTGGCATATCAGCACCTAATACTGCGCTAGATTCTGAAGGATAAGGGTAACGACTTACAAGTGGAGAGCTATAACTACCAGCTTCCAATAGAGAAGTGTTTGAGACAAAAGGAAATGAATCAACATAAATATCAGCAGCTTGGTAGAATAGCGATGTATGCTCTGTTTCACTCAAGACTTTAATTCTACCGTCAGTCTGATCAATAGCTGACTTCCATTCAGGGCGATCGCCAGGACCGACAACAATTAATATAGCTTGATGATACTTCTGTAGTAAAGATACGTGAGCATCAGCAAAGCTTATGCCGTCAATAGTATTGTATTTAATACCCCTAGCTATCGAAAGTAAAAGAATACAATCTTGTGGCAACCCTAGTTCTTGTTTTGCCATCTCTCTAGAGATATTCCTTTGAATAGGTTCCAAAATAATTGGCAATAAAACAATACGCTCCGCATCAATCATTCTTCGTGACTTCGCCAAAGCCATTCCAGACTCACGAAGGCTGATTACTAAATCGCTAATTCCTGCACCTAACCAGAAAAGATGATCAGCATGATCTAAAAGACAAATTGGAGGGAGATTTTCTTTAACCGCAAAGGCTAACATGGGGATAACATCAAAGTTATGAACATGTAATATGACTAAATCAGCATTAGAAGCAAGTTTTCGCAGTTCCTTAGCCCAAGCAAGAAGACTGCCATATCTACAGTTAAGCTGATAGATATGACCATTACTATCTTTGACGGCATCTTCTAAAGCTTTAGGAATTGGCTTTGGGAATTGTCTAGTCAACACTAGGGAATGACTATGTGTCTTATCTTGCTTAATCCACCGCCAAAGCATTCTTGAATGACCTCCAATTGATGCCATCGTTGTTGCAACATGCAAAATTTTTGGTTGTGACGGTTGATGTGCAGATTTATTTTTCGTGAAGTTACTATGCCCACGAATAGATTTAAGCCCAATACTCAAAAGAACTTGCTCAAGCTCAGAACTTACTAAAACGCCACAAGTCTTACCGCTAGCATAGCTAGATGCCATTTCACAATACACTGCAGCCATAGCATACTTACCACTTTTTGCATAAGCTTTAGCTTTGTTTACAAGGTTATGAAACACATCAAAATTTTGAGGGATCTTCTGACGACCTTCTTCTTGCCAAAGGTTTATTGCATCTTTGGTAACTTGTTCCATAGCTCTCTCTTTATGCTCTTAATAAATTTCTGTAAGCTTAGACGTATTAGATTTACTTTATATTTTTACTTAATTTGAAAGCATACTTATGCAAAATATTTAGAATTATACCAGCTCATATTGCTTTTACCGATTATTCAAGTTTTATAATGTAAGAAAAATATAATCTATAGCAAAGTAAGTTTTGCTTAGGACATAAAACCCAAAAGATGAGTGGCGGTGCGAAGCACCGCCACTCATCTTTTCAGGGCAACCGCATAAAAAAGTGAATAAAATAAGGAGACAATAAAGAAGTCAAGCCGTAATGAATAGCCCTATCACAGTTAGTTTAGTGAGCCACTTTGAGGGAGTAGAAGATCCACGAGATAACCGAGGGAAAGAGCATAAATTGCTAGACATAATCGTGATAGGGATCTGCGCCGTGATAAGTGGGGGAGAAAACTGGGAAGACATCGAGCTATTTGGCAAATCAAAACAAGAATGGCTGGGGACATTTCTTGAACTACCGAATGGGATACCCTGTGATGACACATTTGCCAGAGTGTTTGCGAGATTAGACCCGCAACAAATGCAAAATAGCTTCATCAGATGGGTGAAATCGATAAGTCATGTGCTGAAGGGAGAGATAGTAGCTATAGACGGTAAAACCTTGAGACAATCCTACGACCAAGGAGCAGACAAAGGTGCAATCCATATGGTGAGTGCATGGGCAAGCGCAAATCGATTGGTATTAGGGCAGCGCAAAGTCGATGATAAATCCAACGAAATCACCGCAATACCAGAATTGTTAAAGCTATTAGAAATTACTGGTTGTATTGTGACAATTGACGCAATGGGATGCCAGAAAGAAATAGCTAGTCAAATCGTTCAACAGGGAGGGGATTACGTTTTAGCACTTAAAGGTAATCAGGGAAGTCTATTTGAGGATGTGCAGTGGTTGTTTGAGCAAGCTATCACCACTAATTTTGCAGATGTAGACCATGACTTTTGCCAGTCTATAGACAAAGGACATGGACGTTTAGAAATTCGACGTTGTTGGACTTTATCTAACTTGGATTACCTTACACAACTGCCTTTATGGGCTGGTTTACAAACCATTGCCCTAGTCCAAAGTGAGCGCCGCATCAATGGTAAAGTCTCCACCGAGAATCGCTACTACATTTCGAGCTTGCCTTCTAATGCTTCTGTCATGAATAACGCGGTTCGTACCCATTGGTCGATTGAAAATTCATTGCATTGGGTTTTAGATGTCTCTTTTCACGAAGATGCTTCTCGTATTCGCAAAGATAATTCTCCTGAAAATATGGCGATGTTGCGGCACTTTGCTCTTAATCTCTTAAGCCGTGATAAGTCTTCTAAGTCCAGTATGCGAGCTAAACGTCATAAGGCGGCTTGGGATCTGGCTTATCTTGAACATCTCCTTTCCCTTTGATTTTTTATGCGGTTGCCCTGCTCATCTTTTGGGTTTTGATTTGTCCTAGCAATCTCTTACTTTATAATAAACGCCCTCGCTTTCCAATAACTTTTACTACTTTATAGTTAAGATCTTAGTACAGGACAAAAAGTTGCAAAAGTAGGCAGGAAGGGGTTTTATAAAAGATAACCACATCACAAATAAAACCCCTGTGAAAGAGATTAACCTATTTCGCGAAAAGTTGCATGAACATCTGCAATGGAATGGAGCAAGACTAGCATTTGTGTCCATGTTCTTGATTGCGCTAATGCGAGTAAAGACAGTAAACCTAACCGAAATCGCTACAGGATTTAGTGGTAAAGCCAAAGTCGAATCGCACTATAAGCGGTTACAGAGATTTTTTCGAGAGTTTGAAGTGGACTATGAAAGTATCGCTTTAATGGTCGTCAAAGTGATGAAAATACCCGAACCATGGGTAATCAGCATCGACCGCACCGATTGGAAATTCGGCAAGACGGTGTTTAATATACTGACCTTGGGAGTAGTGCATCACGGTATCGCCTTCCCGTTGGTATGGATGGTGCTGGACAAAAAAGGTAACTCGAACACCCGTGAACGATGTGAATTGTGTAATCGATTTCTGGAAATATTTGGAGACGGCAAAATCGACTTTTTGACCGCAGACCGTGAATTTGTGGGGGAAGAATGGTTTGATTACTTGCTTTATGACCCATCTACCCGTTTTCGTATCCGTATTCGCAAAAACACCTTGCTTGATGATGGGCAGAAACAATTACGGGCTGATGTTTGTTTCCAAGATCTCCAAGTTGGTCAATCAAAAGTATTGTCCAAGCCCAGATTAGTTTGGCAACATTGGCTTTATATAGCAGCTATGCGTCTTGATGATGGTGATTTGTTAATTGTCGCCACTGCTCATGACCATAATAGGGCTATTGCTGACTATGCCAAGCGTTGGGCGATTGAGACTTTATTTGGGTGTTTTAAATCCCGTGGCTTTTGTTTGGAGGCTACTCACATTCAACACCCTGAACGCCTTTCTAAACTTATTGCTTTACTAACTCTGGCTTTATGTTGGGCTTTTTCTTCTGGGCTTTGGCTTGCTCAAATCAATCCCCTCAAACCTAAAAAGCACGGTCGTTTACCTAAAAGTATTTTTCGTCTTGGTTTTGATTTTCTGCGTCACTTCATCTTTGACTTACATCTCAATTCCCAAGCCTTCTTTAACTCCATTAAATTTTTGTCCTGTACTTAGAGTTAAGATTTATTTCTTTAATGTAATCTATCGTAATAGCCATTCGAGTCTTGCTTCATACGATATCAAATGGTAAAAAAAGAATCACTTAGCGATTCTTTTTTTACCATTTTTTGTATTCATCGAAATGATTTTAGATTAGTGCATTGCTGTTAATTATAGGACTTACGCGATGCTAACGAATTTACTGGGTTTTGAGTAGATGGGGCGAGGGCGAAGCCCTCGCCCCATCTACATAAATTAGCTAACGTCAGTTCGGGTTAATCTGGCAAATTGTAAAAATCCAAAAATAAAAGCCTTGCTTAGCAAGGCTTTTATTTTTAGGGAGAGCCAGTTTCAAATCATCCAAAACTTGCGTTAGCTAGGTATTAGTCACCTTAAACAATGATGCCAGCACTAGGAGTTTGAGGTTTAGCGCCCATATCAGCAAAAATGTTAGTGGCAATTTGTTGAGCACGGATGTCAACACGAGGGTTAGTCACTCCATCACTATCCAATCCCCACATCCATTGAATAGAACCAGCTGAGAAGACTTTAGCTCCGCTTGCAGCCGTATATCGAATAGCATTAGAGATATTAGGATTGGTTCCAGCAGGAAGAGGGGGAAGACCACCCGTCTGCTGAACAAAAGAAGAAGATAAAATAACTATTCCATCTGGAGTAAATCCATTGTTTACAACTGCGTCCCACTCATAGCCTACTAGACCTTTCAGGACATCACCATTCTGGAGTCCCGTATTTGCGTAGTAGGGATCAGATGCATTTGTGACTACGAAGTCAGCACCTTTATAGAGGGCATTACCTGATGAACCATAATCTCCTACATACATAACGCCCATCAAAGAATTTTCTGGTTTATTGAGTTCTACACTACGGAATAAAGTTGTTGCTTGAGAAACATCGGCTTGGGCAACTGGGTCTAAACCCCAATCTAACTTATAGGAAACCATAACGCGATTTGCTTCTCCAGTACTAGATGGCTCAAACCGAACTCTCCAGTAAGCAGTATTTGCAGAGAAAAAGGCAAGATTGATACCATTGTCACGAGCTTTAACAACATTATCAAACATTTCCATAGACCAGTACTCGTCATGACCTGCGGATAGAAATACATTCTGGTTATATAACTTCAAAGGATTGGCATGGACATCAAGGTTTGTGTAGTAAGAGACATCATAACCTTGAGATTCTACCCATTTCACCATGTTGTACTCCCAGCTCAACATGTTATTGAAGGATTCAACTCCACCATAATTAAATGGACGATCAAAGGAAACAGCATAAGCTCGCTGTCCACCATTACTGTTGAAGTTATACAAACTATAACCACCTTGATTGTTATATGACTCATAGGTAGTAAAGCTAGCTTGGAAGCCTATATCAGTGGGGCGTTGATCATCCCTTACTGAGAACCATACTTGATTTTCTTTACCTGTAGTGATGTCTGTGAGTTTTGCAATATATAGTCCACTAGTCCAACTGTTTGGCACTTGTAATGTATAGGAAGTATTCCAGTTATATTCAACTAATCTAGTTAGCGGATTGATAGTAGGACCAGATTGGGTAACACCATTCAATAAACCACTACTAGACATCAATCTACCGCCAGTACCTGCATAGTCTCCCAAGCGATAAAAATCAATTTTGTATTGACCTGCTTGTGCTACAGAAACTTTAAAGTTGAGGGATTCACCTTTATTAATACTGGTAGCTGATGCAAAGCCTTCAATCTCATTGTTAAGTGATTGGTTAGTAATTTTCCAATTGGTTGTTCCTACATTTTGATTTTCTAAAACAATTGGGTTTAATGCGGCAATACTTACTGCAGAGCTAAAGACAGTTTCTAATGTATTCCAATTGTCGGTGTAGACTGCTTTTGAACGAATCTGACTATTGAGCAGTGAATTGTCGAGGGCTATAATTTTACTTGTTGCATTAGCAATGTCTGTCCAAGTGTTATTTAAAAACTGTTGCCACTGATAGCTGATAATTGCTCCAGTCAGTCCATCGTCATCAAACACACCTGCAGTTAGTTGATGTCCAATTGTAGCGCTACCTCTAAGGATAGAGTACCCAAGATCATTAACATTAGCTACAAGTGAGGTTGCATTGCTAATGACTGTCTCATTGGTATTTAATGCGTCAATATAAGTTGCTTTTACTCTAATTTGTTTACCTACCTGTTCATCACTTAGAGTAAATGTGGCATTTTTGGCACCCAAGATATCCTCCCAATTGCCGCTATTCAGTTGCTGCCACTGATATTTTACTGGTCCAAGCCCATCGCTATCAGCAACAGTTGCGCTTAACGTTTGATTTTCGGTAACTAATCCATTGATTACTACAGTTCCTGGATTATTGTTAGGATTTGGGCTGACAGGAGCAAATACGATGTCTCTGAAGTAGTTGGTGTTATTCCAAGACTGTGTTGGGAATGTACTTGGTGTTTCATTAAATACACCATTGCTACCATCTGCAATAGCGGAGATATCTCCATTGGTCAAAGTGGATGCTAAACCATTTGCTGTTGCAACATAGTACTGATTGACATTAACTGATACTACATACTTGGTATTTGCCGCAATGGTTAGTGGGGTCGCTAAGGTTTGCTGCTGCCATCCTGATGCTGTCTCATTGGTGAATGTCACACTCGCAAGTAGTGTCCCATTGCTTGACCAGATTCTACCGACATGCGTTCCTGTTTCACTGGCTGCCTTATAGTAGCGAATAGCGCTGATTGTGCCTGCCTTCGCACTCTGGAATTCCATCCCTAGCTCATAGTCACCTGCACTACCTACTCCATCTGTTGCATTAAGTGTTACAGGTACTTGCGCGCTGAAGAGTGTCTGGGTGGCGGCTACAGCAGTAATGGCTGAAGTCGGATTGCTGGTAATATTTTCTGCTGTTCCTAATGCGTCGGTGTATGTGGTGTTGACTCGAAGTTGTTTGCCTACCAAAGTAGAGTCTAGTGTTAATGACTGAGTTGTTCCTGCACTTACATTAGTCCATGTTGTTCCATCAGTGCTTTGTTGCCATTGGTAGTTGATCGTGACTCCGCTTAGTCCGTCAAGATCCGTGACACCTGCTGTTAGTACTTGTCCAACAACTGTAGAACCTGCGATCGCAATTGATCCTAAGTCATTGACGTTACCAATCACTGTAGTTGGATTGCTGAGAATATTTTCACTAGAGCCGAGCGCATCTGTGTATGTGGCATTTACTCGAACTTGATTCCCTACTTGTGCTTGCCCTAAGCTCAAGGTTGAGTTAGTCGCTCCACTTACGTTTGTC
Organism: Pseudanabaena sp. BL-A-41; assembly: GCA_050632425.1. Lineage (GTDB taxonomy): Bacteria > Cyanobacteriota > Cyanobacteriia > Pseudanabaenales > Pseudanabaenaceae > Pseudanabaena. The sequence goes on from CP192607.1 coordinate 550,216, forward strand.
CATGTTGTTCCATTACTACTTTGTTGCCATTGATAGTTGATCGTGACTCCGTTTAGTCCATTGACATCAGATACTGCTGCGGTTAGGGTCTGATTTTGTGTTGCGGTTCCTGTTACCGCTACTGTCCCTACTGTGTTGTTTACTGGGGTCGCGGCTGTAAATACGATGTCTCTGAAGTAGTTCGTATTGTTGTATGACTGGGTCGGGAATGCACTTGGTGTTTCATTAAATACACCATTGCTACCATCTGCAATAGCGGAGATATCTCCATTGGTCAAAGTGGATGCTAAACCATTTGCTGTTGCAACATAGTACTGATTGACATTAACTGATACTACATACTTGGTATTTGCCGCAATGGTTAGTGGGGTCGCTAAGGTTTGCTGCTGCCATCCTGATGCTGTCTCATTGGTGAATGTCACACTCGCAAGCAGAGTACCTGTGCTTGACCAGATTCTACCGACATGCGTTCCTGTTTCACTGGCTGCCTTATAGTAGCGAATAGCGCTGATTGTGCCTGCCTTCGCACTCTGGAATTCCATCCCTAGCTCATAGTCACCTGCACTACCTACTCCATCTGTTGCATTAAGTGTTACAGGTACTTGCGCGCTGAAGAGTGTCTGGGTGGCGGCTACAGCAGTAATGGCTGAAGTCGGATTGCTGGTAATATTTTCTGCTGTTCCTAATGCGTCGGTGTATGTGGTGTTGACTCGAAGTTGTTTGCCTACATAGCTACTATCTAGAGTCAGAGTAGAGGTGGTTGCACCGCTTACATTAGTCCAAGTTGTGCCATCGGAACTTTGTTGCCATTGGTAGTTGATCGTGACTCCGCTTAGTCCATCAAGATCCGTGACACCTGCTGTTAGTACTTGTCCAACAACTGTAGAACCTGCGATCGCAATTGATCCTAAGTCATTGACGTTGCCAATCACTGTAGTTGGATTGCTGAGAATATTTTCACTAGAGCCAAGCGCATCTGTGTATGTGGCATTTACTCGAACTTGATTCCCTACTTGTGCTTGCCCTAAGCTCAAGGTTGAGTTAGTCGCTCCACTTACGTTTGTCCATGTTGTTCCATTACTACTTTGTTGCCATTGATAGTTGATCGTGACTCCGTTTAGTCCATTGACATCAGATACTGCTGCGGTTAGGGTCTGATTTTGTGTTGCGGTTCCTGTTACCGCTACTGTCCCTACTGTGTTGTTTACTGGGGTCGCGGCTGTAAATACGATGTCTCTGAAGTAGTTCGTATTGTTGTATGACTGGGTCGGGAATGCACTTGGTGTTTCATTAAATACACCATTGCTACCATCTGCAATAGCGGAGATATCTCCATTGGTCAAAGTGGATGCTAAACCATTTGCTGTTGCAACATAGTACTGATTGACATTAACTGATACTACATACTTGGTATTTGCCGCAATGGTTAGTGGGGTCGCTAAGGTTTGCTGCTGCCATCCTGATGCTGTCTCATTGGTGAATGTCACACTCGCAAGCAGAGTACCTGTGCTTGACCAGATTCTACCGACATGCGTTCCTGTTTCACTGGCTGCCTTATAGTAGCGAATAGCGCTGATTGTGCCTGCCTTCGCACTCTGGAATTCCATCCCTAGCTCATAGTCACCTGCACTACCTACTCCATCTGTTGCATTAAGTGTTACAGGTACTTGCGCGCTGAAGAGTGTCTGGGTGGCGGCTACAGCAGTAATGGCTGAAGTCGGATTGCTGGTAATATTTTCTGCTGTTCCTAATGCGTCGGTGTATGTGGTGTTGACTCGAAGTTGTTTGCCTACATAGCTACTATCTAGAGTCAGAGTAGAGGTGGTTGCACCGCTTACATTAGTCCAAGTTGTGCCATCGGAACTTTGTTGCCATTGGTAGTTGATCGTGACTCCGCTTAGTCCATCAAGATCCGTGACACCTGCTGTTAGTACTTGTCCAACAACTGTAGAACCTGCGATCGCAATTGATCCTAAGTCATTGACGTTGCCAATCACTGTAGTTGGATTGCTGAGAATATTTTCACTAGAGCCAAGCGCATCTGTGTATGTGGCATTTACTCGAACTTGATTCCCTACTTGTGCTTGCCCTAAGCTCAAGGTTGAGTTAGTCGCTCCACTTACGTTTGTCCATGTTGTTCCATTACTACTTTGTTGCCATTGATAGTTGATCGTGACTCCGTTTAGTCCATTGACATCAGATACTGCTGCGGTTAGGGTCTGATTTTGTGTTGCGGTTCCTGTTACCGCTACTGTCCCTACTGTGTTGTTTACTGGGGTCGCGGCTGTAAATACGATGTCTCTGAAGTAGTTCGTATTGTTGTATGACTGGGTCGGGAATGCACTTGGATTAAGGTTGTATACCCCATTACTACCATCAGCAATAGCGGATATGTCTCCATTGGTAATTGTTGTGGCAATACCGTTAGGTGTAGCAACATAGTACTGATTCGCGTTAACTGATACTACATACTTGGTATTTGCCGCAATGGTTAGTGGGGTCGCTAAGGTTTGTTGCTGCCATCCTGATGCTGTCTCATTGGTGAATGTCACACTCGCAAGTAGTGTCCCATTGCTTGACCAGATGTTACCAACATGCGTTCCTGTTTCACTGGCTGCTTTATAGTAGCGAATAGCGCTGATTGTGCCTGCTTTCGCACTCTGGAATTCCATCCCTAATTCATAGTCACCTGCACTACCTGTTCCATCTGTCGCATTAATAATTGCAGGAGCCTGATTAGTAAAGACGCTATCTAATAGACCTTGATAAGAATTAATTAATGAGGAAGAGAAGGGAGAGCTAGTTTCAATATTGCCAGTGCTATATTCCAGATTCCAGTCCCCACCCATGTGACTGTTACCTGTCAGATTTGTCGAAGCCGCAACATCTGCTCCTGTTAAATCACTAATACTCTTTACAAAACTCTGCCCAATCTCTCCCAAAGCTACATCACAACCATAAAGCAGTATGTCTGCTCCTGCAGCAAGCGATTGAGACCATCTCTGCAATTGAGCAGAATATGTAGTCAGGGTGCTTGCATTGAGAGAGCTATTACCTAATTGAAGTTGAGCTATGTTGCCATGGGAAATAATGTCAATCCCCTTGAGATTCTTATACAGTCCTAATGTTTCTGTTATTTGGGCAATCCCATCTTTTGTCGGATCTAACAGAACCTTAATGTCTGCTTGCGTATTTGACATCACTGTCATGGCATCGGATATATTCTGGTCAACAAAAGCTATTGTTTGTGGACTAATTAAGTTGCTCCCAGAAATTGCAGGTGCTTGTAGAGGATTGGTATTTTGTTGTCCTATTAGCGCTGATTCTAAGCTCTGGCTAGTAAAATAATTGTCTGACATGGCACTACTCTTTTGTCTATTTAATATTGATAGGGTGATGTTTTAAATCTGTGGCATTTTAATCAAGGAAAGATTGTCAAAATAAATGATGCGCTCCAATCTCTATCGAGAGGAGGAAATACCACACCATTACTTTCAATACTTGTGGCGATCACTCTGTTACTTAATGAAGGCTTTCAGTTATAGACTTTTCAATGCATCATTGTGTTCTTAAAGTCATCTAAATGTAAATATGTATTAGTTAGCTAATAGTTATATTTCGGTTATAAAAAAGTGCATAACAAAACAAAATCCAGAAAGTAGAGAAACTATTGATTGTTCCCATCCTCACTTTCTGAATTTTATATGGTAAATGTGCCTAGAATACAGCTCTTTGTGTTGGTTTGAAACCTAGATAAATTGTTAAAAGCACTGATTTATCATGCTTTTAACAATTTCTTGCACTACTTTAAGCCTTAACAAGCTGTAAATACTAGGAAAGTCTTAGGTCAAACAACAATGCCAATATCAGGAGTTTGAGGTTTAGCCCCCATATCAGCAAAGATGTTGACAGCTATTTGCTGAGCACGACGATCAACACGAGGATTAGTAACACCGAAACTATCTAAGCCCCAAACCCATTGTATAGAACCGACGGCAAATACCTTAGCGCCACTAGCCGCAGTATAACGAACTGCACTAGAGATAGTGTCATTAGTACCTGATGGTAGAAGCCCCAATGCGCCAAGTCCGCTCGAAGGGACTGTAGATTGAGACAATACTACTAAACCTGCTGGAGCTAAACCATTGTTTAGCAAGCCATCGTATTCGTAACCCACTAAGCCAATGAGTTTATCGCCATTCTTGAGACCAGTATTAGCATAGTAGGGGTCAGATGCATTGCTTACAACAAAGTCAAATCCTTGATAAACTCCTGTTGCCCCAATATCACCAATATAACCTACTCCTAATAATGCATTTTCTGGACGATTGACTTGAGCACTACGGAACAATGTAGTTGCAGCAGTTGGGTTAGTTTGAGCAATGGGATCTAATGAAGCATTAGTACCAACTCCAGAACTGTCCTTGTAGATGGTCATCACACGATTAGCTTGACCAGTACTGGAGGCATCGTATCTAACTTGCCAATAGGCTGTATTTGCTGAAAAGAATGCCAAGTTAATACCATTGTCTCTGGCTTTTTCAACATTATCTCTCTGATCCTTAGACCAATATTCATCATGTCCTACGGAAAGATAGGTCTTCTGAGAGTACAGCAGCAATGGGTTGATGCTCACATCAATGCTGCTGTAGTAGGAGACATCATAACCTTGAGACTCCAGCCAACGGGTCATGTTATATTCCCATGTCAACGTATTGTTGAATTGCTCTGCACTAGTAGAAGTATTGTATTGGAATGGACGGTCAAAGGATACTTGGTAAGCACGTTGTCCTCCCAAGCTATTAAAGTCATAAACGCTATAACCACCATAGTTGTTATAGGCTTCAGCCGTGGCGATCGCATCTTGGAATCCAATATCGGCAGGACGGCTATCATCACGCAGTACAAATTGGATATAGTTTTGCTTGCCTGTTGTGCTATCCGTCAACTTTACAAGGTATAGTCCGCTAGTCCAATCACTACCTGTTTGGAGGGTATAGGAGGTATTCCATTTGTATTCTACTAGTCTTGTGTTTGGATCAATGGTTGGTCCTGCTTGTACCACTCCGCTCAGTCCTGTCACGCTTTTCATCAGGCGACCTCCTGCTCCTCCATAGTAACCTAGGCGATATACATTCATGCTGTATTGTCCTGCTTGGGCTAGAGAGATTTTAAGGTTGATCGCTTCTCCTTGATTGATGCTAGTCGCATCTGCATAACCAACAATCTGGGTCGTTGCTTGGTTCGTAGCAGAAATTTGCCATGCGTTTGTTCCTGTCTTTTGGTTCTCTAAAACAATCTCATTTTGCGCTGCGATTGTTATTGCTGAACTTGCTACATTTTCACTTGTTCCTAGTGCGTCTATATAGCTGGCGAATAATCTTACTTGCTGTCCTAACAGGGCGTTGCTTAGTGTGATGGACTTGGATGTTGCTCCTGCAATATTGCTCCACAGGTTGTTTACAAACTGTTGCCATTGGTAGCCGATGGTTACTCCATTTAGTCCATCTGTATCCAATACTGTATTGTCTAAGGTTGCTCCAACTGTTGCACTACCTTTCAATATTACAGAGCCTAGGTCATTGACATTGACGATAGCGGAAGATGCTGCACTGATTGGAGTCTCGTTAGTACCCAGTGCATCTGTGTATGTAGCTGTGACTCTCACTTGTTGATTTACTTGTGCTTGGGTCAGGCTAAAGGTTTGATTTGTTGCTCCGCTTATATTTGTCCATGTGCTTCCATTGCTGCTTTGTTGCCATTGATAGCTGATGCTCGCTCCTGTTAATCCATCTGCGTCTGTGACATTCGCTGTTAGTGTCTGGTTTTGGGTTGCTGTCCCTGTTATTGCTACTGTCCCTGTTCGGTTGTTCGGGTTGCTGGCTGTTGGGGTAAATACGATGTCTCGGAAATAACCTTCATTTTGATAAACCTGAGAAGGGAAAGAACCTAAAGTCGTGTTGTAAACACCAGCACCAACTGGTGCGGAGAGATCTCCATTAGTAATCGCTGAAGAGAACTGGTTGAGGGTACTGGCGTAATAACCATTACTGTTAACTGAGACTACAACAGTCGCATTAGCCGCGATCGCTAAAGGTGTCGCTAAAGCTTGTTGTTGCCATCCTGATGCTGTCTCATTGGTGAATGTCACACTCGCAAGTAGAGTGCCTGTACTTGACCAGATTTTACCGACATGCGTTCCTGTTTCACTTGGAGATTTGTAGTAGCGAATAGCTTGAATCTGTCCTGCCTTTGTACTCGTTACTTTCATCCCCAACTCATAAGTCACTCCAACTCCATCAGTAAAGTTGGGCTGACTAGGTGTTGTGGTTGCTGAGAAAATACTCTCTAAAAGAGCAGAAATGGGATTAACCGTTGAATTAAAAATATTTTCACTACCGCCCAACGCATCTACATACGTGGTTTTGACTCCTACTTTCTTGCCAACTAGGCTGCTGTCTAAGGTTAAGGTTTGGTTTGTGGCTCCTGTAATGTTATTCCAAGTGACTCCATTATCGCTACTTTGTTGCCATTGATAACTTACGGTGACTCCTGTTAATCCATCGGGGTCTGTTACGTTTGCTGTCAGGGTATTTCCTTGTGCGGTGACTCCATTGATCGCTACAGAGCCTAGGTCATTGACATTGACAACAGATGTGGATGCTGTGCTGATTGGGGTCTCATTTGTTCCTAAGGCATCTGTGTATGTAGCTGTGACTCTCACTTGTTGATTTACTTGTGCTTGGGTCAGGCTAAAGGTTTGATTTGTTGCTCCGCTTATATTTGTCCATGTGCTTCCATTGCTGCTTTGTTGCCATTGATAGCTGATGCTCGCTCCTGTTAATCCATCTGCGTCTGTGACATTCGCTGTTAGTGTCTGGTTTTGGGTTGCTGTCCCTGTTATTGCTACTGTCCCTGCACGGTTGTTCGGGTTGCTGGCTGTTGGGGTAAATACGATGTCTCGGAAATAACCTTCATTTTGATAAACCTGAGAAGGGAAAGAACCTAAAGTCGTGTTGTAAACACCAGCACCAACTGGTGCGGAGAGATCTCCATTAGTAATCGCTGAAGAGAACTGGTTGAGGGTACTGGCGTAATAACCATTACTGTTAACTGAGACTACAACAGTCGCATTAGCCGCGATCGCTAAAGGTGTCGCTAAAGCTTGTTGTTGCCATCCTGATGCTGTCTCATTGGTGAATGTCACACTCGCAAGTAGAGTGCCTGTACTTGACCAGATTTTACCGACATGCGTTCCTGTTTCACTTGGAGATTTGTAGTAGCGAATAGCTTGAATCTGTCCTGCCTTTGTACTCGTTACTTTCATCCCCAACTCATAAGTCACTCCAACTCCATCAGTAAAGTTGGGCTGACTAGGTGTTGTGGTTGCTGAGAAAATACTCTCTAAAAGAGCAGAAATGGGATTAACCGTTGAATTAAAAATATTTTCACTACCGCCCAACGCATCTACATACGTGGTTTTGACTCCTACTTTCTTGCCAACTAGGCTGCTGTCTAAGGTTAAGGTTTGGTTTGTGGCTCCTGTAATGTTATTCCAAGTGACTCCATTATCGCTACTTTGTTGCCATTGATAACTTACGGTGACTCCTGTTAATCCATCGGGGTCTGTTACGTTTGCTGTCAGGGTATTTCCTTGTGCGGTGACTCCATTGATCGCTACAGAGCCTAGGTCATTGACATTGACAACAGATGTGGATGCTGTGCTGATTGGGGTCTCATTTGTTCCTAAGGCATCTGTGTATGTAGCTGTGACTCTCACTTGTTGATTTACTTGTGCTTGGGTCAGGCTAAAGGTTTGATTTGTTGCTCCGCTTATATTTGTCCATGTGCTTCCATTGCTGCTTTGTTGCCATTGATAGCTGATGCTCGCTCCTGTTAATCCATCTGCGTCTGTGACATTCGCTGTTAGTGTCTGGTTTTGGGTTGCTGTCCCTGTTATTGCTACTGTCCCTGCACGGTTGTTCGGGTTGCTGGCTGTTGGTGTAAATACGATGTCTCGGAAGTAGTTACTGTTTTGATAAGACTGAGTTGGAAATGCACTTGGAGTTACATTGTATACACCGTTGCTGCCATCAGCAACTGCACTGAGATCTCCATTAGTGATCGTTGTGGCAATGCCATTAGTTGTAGCAACATAGTACTGATTAGCGTTAACTGATACTACATACTTGGTATTTGCCGCAATGGTTAGTGGGGTCGCTAAGGTTTGTTGTTGCCATCCTGATGCTGTCTCATTGGTGAATGTTACACTCGCAAGCAGAGTGCCTGTGCTTGACCAGATTCTACCGACATGCGTTCCTGTTTCACTGGCTGCCTTATAGTAGCGAATAGCGCTGATTGTGCCTGCTTTCGCACTCTGGAATTCCATCCCTAATTCATAGTCACCTGCACTACCTGTTCCATCTGTCGCGTTGAGAGTTACAGGAGTCTGATTAGTGAAAATACTAGCTAACAGATCTTGATAAGAATTAATTAATGAGGAAGAGAAGGGAGAGCTAGTTTCAATATTGCCAGTGCTATATTCCAGATTCCAGTCCCCACCCATGTGACTGTTACCTGTCAGATTTGTCGAAGCCGCAACATCTGCTCCTGTTAAATCACTAATACTCTTTACAAAACTCTGCCCAATCTCTCCCAAAGCTACATCACAACCATAAAGCAGTATGTCTGCTCCTGTAGCAAGCGATTGAGACCATCTCTGCAATTGAGCAGAATATGTAGTCAGTGTGCTTGCATTGAGAGAGCTATTACCTAATTGAAGTTGAGCTATGTTGCCATGGGAAATAATGTCAATCCCCTTGAGATTCTTATACAGTCCTAATGTTTCTGTTATTTGGGCAATCCCATCTTTTGTCGGATCTAACAGAACCTTAATGTCTGCTTGCGTATTTGACATCACTGTCATGGCATCGGATATATTCTGGTCAACAAAAGCTATTGTTTGTGGACTAATTAAGTTGCTCCCAGAAATTGCAGGTGCTTGTAGAGGATTGGTATTTTGTTGTCCTATTAGCGCTGATTCTAAGCTCTGGTTAGTAAAATAATTGTCTGACATAATTTTTTCTCTTTTGCGTGTTTGACAGAATAATTAATTTGTTAAGGCTGAGGCATTGAAGTTAATGACCATGTACTGATAATTGGTGCTGGAGTTTGAAACAACGATTTTACAAGTTTAAAAATAACGAAAACACGTTGATTACTCGTTGATTACTAATTTAAAGACCATTACCAAGTTAAGTAATCAATAATGTGATAGCAGCTACATTGTGTTGGCAGAAGTAACAAGATTATTCTCAACACTTCATACAATCACTACGTTAGCCAAGAACTTCATATTATTTACTCTTATCGTAGAGCCTTGAAAAAAATAGAAAGGTTTAACTTTTAGGACTTACGCATCGAGGAGATGTGGTGTGGGCTTTGCCCGTATCACATCTCCTCGATGCGTAAGTCCTTACTTTTAAATACTCACCCATTCTGTTATTAAAAACATCTAAATGTAAATATGGTTTAGTTAGTCAATAGTTATATTATGGTTATATTTTATATGATCATTTGTTAAGTAAAATTTCCCACATAAAGTCCCTGAGAATGGTCTACATTGGGTCAAAATGTCATTTTCGATGAAGATAAGAGTCCTCAAAGAGCAGGAAATGCAGCGATTAATCTGTCAATTATCAAGACTTGGGTACTATCTGTATTTAGAATCCATGGTTTTGATTTAATAAAATCTGCAATTGACGATTTTTCTTATAATATATCCGCTATGTGGTCTTTACTTGTTTAATCTCTCCCTTATCTATTCTTGAAATAGCCCTTCCCTTTACAAGAGGGATTGAGGGGGATCTTTTAGATCTTTTGACCACGGAAAGTAATTCTTAAATGTTTTCTTAAATGTTCATTTGTTTTTGTCAATAGATAAGAATTTTACATTCTATCTATATTAATCTAACTCACCTTACGCAGAAGTTTATAAGACCCTCACCCCTAGCCCCTCTCCCAAAGGGGGAGAGGGGAAAAGAAAAATTCAAAACCACCTCTTGCTCCCCTTCTCCCGTTCTGGGAGAAGGGGTTGGGGGATGAGGGCGGATTTTCTATCTGCGTAAGGTGAGTTAATCTAACTAACTGCAACTTGAAATGGAGCAACTCGCCAGAGTTGCTCTAATTTTGTGGCTGGCATCGTCAAGTAGAGAATATCTCCAGCACTGAGAGAAGCCTCTAGCAAATTCCATCCGTGAATTGTTTGACAGGCAGTTTCAATATAAAGCGGTACAAAATCCGCAGTCATTGAGGCTTCACATACAGGTTTGCCGCAGAAAGGATGATTGGGCGTAATCATCGTAGCGATCGCTACCCAGAGACTATCGGCAACAATGCCATTACCAAGAATGCGTCCACCTAAAGCAGAGGAGGCAAAGGCAGGAGCCGCAATTTCAGGAGGACTCAGGACTGCCTCGAAATCAAATACTTCCTGGGCCATACCTGCATAATAGGGATCGTCATAGCGCACAACTACACGACAACGCGGAGCAATTCCTTGGGCATTGAGAGCGATTTCCAGATTCGCTGTATCGTTGCTAGTGACAGCGAGTAAACTTTCGGCTTTATCTAGATTGGCGGCTTTGAGCGTAGCAGGCAGACTCGCATCGCCATGAATGACAGGGATATTATGCGATCGCACCGTATCTAAAAAACGATTATTAGGATCGCGTTCGATGATCAGAACTTCATAACCATAGTTCATTAATTGCATGGCTGTTTGCATACCAACACTTCCCAAACCACAAATCACAATATGATTACGTTGTGGTACTCGTGCAGCATCCCAGAAGTTCCGTAACCGTGAGCCGAGAATAAAATCATTGAGAATCGCGTAGAAAATTCCAATTACTGCCGTACCAATCAACATCATGATGATAGTAAAGACTTTGATGCTGTCGGTGGCATGTTCTACTACCTGCTCATTGCCTCCTGCTCCCGTAATCATTCCCACGGAAAAATAGAGGGCATCAACAAAGGAAATCTTTAATTGCAAACTCGTATATACCAAGGTTGCAGAAAAGATTGTTAGCAAAAGAGCGATCGCTGTAAATAAAACGGCTTTTCCATGTTCATGAAAATGGCGAAAGCCCATAAACAACTTCGAGATTTTTTGCAAGATCGGACGCGAGGCAGTTCTGACGCTGGGTTGTGTGCCTAGCAAAAGGCGATCGCCAATCTGCAATGTGCGCCCACTAAGTACAGCGCTTACGAGATCGACTCTAGCCTCATCGTAGGGAAGGTAATAGATCAACATCCGCGTCCGATCTTCCCAAAACTCTGATAACGGCTTGCCGCACCAAGGATGACGCTCATCGATATATTCTTCGTGAATCGGCCAAATTTGGTTAAAGAGTCGCAACTGACCGATCGCTTCACTACCCATAGCGCTAAAGGCAAATACGGGGGCTGCCAAAGCCGCAACGCTCATGGTGACGTGATTAGGGAGGGTTAAATCTAAGCGTGTACCCAAACTAGAGTTAAACAGACGATTAATAATTCTGACATGGGGGTTAAGTACTCGCGCCTGCATTAAGATACTAAGATTGCGGGTTTCATCGGCTCCTGCCAAAATCAAAGTCTGAGCATCTCGAATCCCTGCGGCTAGCAAAGTCTCCGCCGCCGCCAAATCACCAATCACAATTTCTGCATCCGCTTGGTGAATTGGCTTGTCATGAATACCAATCACAAAGCAACCTTGCTGCTTGAGCAGGCTCAAAATCTTGTAACCCGTTCGGTCTAGACCACAGACGATAATGCGGGGTTTCATTGCTTATACGCGATCGCGATCGCTACCCATAGGACTATCGCAACTATTGTGAGCTATAGATGACATTGCAACTGTAGCTCACAACACGAATCCAATTAAATAAAATGCAGCGCGCTGCATTTTATTTAATTGGAGCTAAAAGCGGTAATCCATTTGTGTTGAATCGCAGTTTCGATCAGACTTTGGACGATCGCTAACCATGCAATATTTTCTACTAACAAAATGGCGATCGCTAATGCCGTTGAAATAAAAGGCAACTGTGTCAGTGAGGTTAATTCGTGATCAACCGTCGCAAAAGAACGAATACAGGCAAATGCTAAAATTGCCCCCGATTTGAGATGGGAGTTGCGATCGCGCCGCACAATGTAGCGATAGGTGACTGCAAACAAAAAACCTGCAAAGCCAATCATTGCTAACTTGATCAACAAAATTAAGGGGGTACTAAGCTCAAAGCTACTGATGAGTTGTATAGGTGAGTTCGCCAGCATATTCCGCAAAAAGTGATGCAAGAGGGCGATCGCAAAAAATGCGAAAACACTAGCGATCGCGCCAAGAAATCCAGCTTTAAAAGATTCAATGCGATCGGCAAGCGATAAATGCTCTGATTCGGTCGGAATAAATTTAGAAGATTGCACGCTCGTTAACTATATTTTGGGCTATAGCAATCCTACATGAGTTCAGAGGCAACAGAAAATCTCTAAACCGAGCAACTGAAATTACCAAGCCTGTCAAGAAAATGTGTAAAGTCTAAAACTTTTTTAACCAAAACGATAGCCTTTACCATATACCGTATTGATCAGGGAGATTTGCCGATCGCGATCAATTTTGCGGCGTAGTAACTTTATTTGGGCGGCGAGGGCATTACTAGTGGGCAAATCTTCACCTTCTTTCCAGATATATTGCGAAATCTGCTCGTGACTTAGCAACTGATTAGGATGGAGCAGGAAATATTCTAAAAGTTGATATTCTCTTTCGGTTAAAGAGATCGCCACCTGATCGCGATAGACCAACTGATTTTCGCGATCAAGTTCTAAATCCCCATAGCTTAACCTTGAAGTTTCACTGGTTGCAGCGATCGCAGTTGGGGCGCGGCGCAACAAAGCTCTGACTCTAGCTAATAATTCTCGCAATTCAAAGGGCTTAACTAGATAGTCATCGGCTCCGCTATCTAAACCCGTCACGCGATCGTCAAGGGTATCTTTGGCGGTCAACATCAGAACTGGTGTGCTATCTCCTTTTTGGCGCAAATCTCTACATATCTCAATACCTGATTTTTCTGGCATCATCCAATCCAAAATCAGCAGATCATATTCACCGATCTGGGACAATTCCCAACCGCGATCGCCACTATTGGCACTATCCACCACATAGCCCTGATTGGTCAAAACCCTCTGCAAAGGTTCCGCCAATTCTTCCTCATCATCCACCAACAAGATTCGCATAGGTTTCTTTTCAAAAATAAAGTCCTGTCTTTGACAGGACTTTATTTTATATCTAAGCTTCGTAGGCTTCTATGGGGAGGCAAGAGCAAACAAAATTGCGATCGCCAAAGGCATTATCAATGCGTCCCACGCTTGCCCAGAACTTATGATCCTTCAGCCAAGGGGCAGGATAGGCTGCTTGATGACGACTATAGGCGTGATCCCAGTCATCGGCAAGTAATGTTTCAGCAGTATGGGGAGCATTTTTGAGGGGATTGTCCAACTTGTCGAGATCACCAGAGGCGATCGCATTTACCTCTTGCTTAATGGCGATCATTGCATCACAAAAGCGATCAAGTTCTGCTTTCGATTCACTTTCCGTCGGCTCGATCATCATCGTCCCTGCCACTGGCCAAGAAACCGTCGGCGCATGGAAACCATAGTCCATCAATCGCTTAGCAATATCATCCACCTCAATTCCTGCAATATTTTTACAATCATGGAGGTCAATAATACATTCATGGGCAACTAAGCCATTTTTGCCTGTATAGAGAATCGGATAGTGAGGCGCAAGACGTTGAGCCATATAGTTCGCATTGAGAATCGCTACTTCGGTCGCCAGTTTCAAGCCCTTGGCTCCCATCAAAGCAATATATACCCATGAAATTGTGAGAATACTGGCACTACCCCAAGGGGCTGCCGAAATCGTATTGGGTTCTCCAACTTCTGCAAAAGGATGTTTGGGTAAAAATGGAACTAACTGTGGTGCGACACAAATTGGTCCCATCCCTGGACCGCCGCCTCCATGAGGAATGCAGAAAGTCTTATGCAGATTCAAATGACAGACATCCGCACCGATATCCCCCGGACGACAGAGACCGACTTGAGCATTCATATTCGCGCCATCCATATATACCTGTCCACCGTAGTAGTGAACGATATCGCAAATATCCTTAATCGATTCCTCAAATACACCATGAGTGGAAGGATAAGTCACCATCAAGGCGGCGAGTTCATGCTGATGCTTTTCGGCTTTTGCCTTGAGGTCATCGACATCAATATTGCCGTCGCGATCGCAGTTGACAGTCACAACCTTCATCCCTGCCATAACGGCGCTAGCGGGATTTGTGCCATGTGCAGAAGTGGGAATTAGGCAAATATGGCGATTGGTTTGCCCGCGATGTTGATGATAGGCGCGAATTGTGAGTAAACCTGCATATTCACCCTGTGAGCCTGCATTTGGTTGCAAAGATACCCCCGCAAAGCCTGTGATTTCCGCCAGCCAAGTTTCCAATTGATTAAATAGAATCTGATAGCCTTGAGTTTGCTCTAACGGCACAAAGGGATGAATATTCCCAAATTCTGCCCATGTCACAGGAAGCATCTCCGAAGTAGCATTGAGCTTCATCGTACAAGAACCAAGGGGAATCATCGATGTAGTCAGCGATAAATCCTTCGATTGCAGACGATAGATATAGCGTAATAATTCTGCTTCAGAATGGTAGGAATTAAATACAGGATGGGTGAGATAGGGAGAATTACGAATGAGAGAATTGGGAATTACGAATTGAGAATTACGAATTACGAATTCCTGACTTGTAATTCGTAATTCGTAATTCGTAATTTCTAATTGTTCTTCAGCAAATATAGAAATGAGATCGAGCAAATCCTGTTTGGAGACGGTTTCATCGAGACTGATCGCGATCGCATTATCTTCTAAATACCGTAAATTGATTTGTTTGGCGGCGGCTCTAGCTTTAATCTCATCGCTAGAGATTCCCTTTAGCTCAATGCGAATCGTATCGAAGAAAGCTTGATGCGTAACTGTGTGACCAAGATCGGCGATCGCTTGGGCAAGACTTGCAGTTAAAAGATTGACTCGCTGAGCAATCCGTTTTAATCCTTCAGCCCCATGATAAACCGCATACATACTCGCCATAATTGCCAGCAATACTTGCGCTGTGCAAATATTGCTCGTTGCCTTATCGCGGCGAATATGTTGTTCGCGAGTTTGCAAGGCTAGACGCAGCGCAGGACGACCATGTACATCTTTAGAAACTCCCACTAAACGTCCGGGCATTTGTCGCTTGTAAGTTTCCTTGGTTGCCATATAAGCCGCGTGGGGACCACCATAACCAAAGGGAACACCAAATCTTTGGGCGCTACCGATCGCAATATCTGCACCCAATTCGGCAGGCGATTTAATCAACGTTAGTGCTAATAAATCAGCCGCAACGATCGCTAAACCTCCCTGAGCATGGATTTGTGAAATAACCTCTGTGTAGTCATAGATTGCGCCATCGCTAGCGGGGTATTGCAATAAAGCGCCAAAGTAATTCTTATCAAATGCAACTTGATCATGCTTAGCGATTACGATTTCAATTCCCAAGGGAATCGCACGAGTTTTGACGACAGCGATCGTTTGCGGATGACAATCGCTGGATACAAAGAACTTATTCCCCTTATTTTTGGCAATTCCTGCCGCCATCGTCATCGCTTCCGCCGCCGCCGTTCCTTCATCTAAGAGGGAAGCATTAGCAATTTCTAAGCCAGTCAAGTCGATAATCATGGTTTGGAAATTGAGCAAAGCCTCCAATCGACCTTGAGCAATCTCGGCTTGGTAAGGCGTATATTGCGTATACCACCCCGGATTTTCTAAAATATTGCGCTGAATAATTGGCGGAGTGATGCAGTTGTAATAGCCAGTGCCAATATACGATCGCCAAACTTGATTTTTTGAGGCGATCGCCTTCAATTCTTGTAATAGTTCATATTCCCCGCGTGCTTCCCCTAGCTGCAATGGCTGCTTAATTCTGATCGTCGCAGGCACAGTCTTATCAATCATTTCATCAAGAGAGTCACAACCGATCGCCGTCAGCATTTGCTGAATTTCTGCGGATGTTGCGCCAATATGACGACGAACAAAGCTATCAGTGGGTGCAAGTGCATCATCACTGAGGCAATCTGCTAGGTAGTCATTATGCTTAGTATTGCTTGAAAAGGCTGGAACCCTCAATTCTTTGGTTTCTGTAGTTTCTGCGATCGAAGAATCTTGGGTTGTCACGGTGAGAGAAGGTTCCAACATAGATTTTGTAACTTGTGTAGATATGTCTATGCTATTACAAAAATATTACAAAGTGTTAAGCATTACTTGGATTTGTTAATTTCATGATCCCCACCTTCCTAACTGCAACCATTTGTTTCATCATCGCCTTCATTGGTGCACCTGCCGTAGATATTGACGGTATCCGCGAACCTATTTCTGGTTCCTTGCTATCTGGCTACAGATTACTGCCACAGTCGTGCCCTCCTCGAACGCGATCGGCTTGCACTTTCAAACAAAGCCTCAATCGACCAACGCTCGGCATAGTCGGCAATAGCACTATTATGGTCATGAAGAGCCAATGTTGCCAAACTAGTCTAGGCTTGGACAATACTTTCGATTGACCAACTTGGAGATCTTGGAAACAAACGTCAGCCCGTAGTTGTTTCTGTCCATCGCCAAGCAATTGACCAATCAGTTCGGGGATTACCGAAGCTGCAAATTTTGGTCACACCCCTTCATAAGAATTGGAAGTTGTAGCAATTTGACGCAGATCATAAAGCCATTCAGCTACATCTGAGGGGACAACAGTAAAGCGAATCCAGAAACTATATTTATCTTCAAAACTAACCTCTACGACTTTGGCATAAACATTATCCATGCTTAGTTCGCGTTCGGAATCGATGAAGGTGATTTGCAAATTAGTTAAAGTCTCTACGGTAAAATCACTTTTGATTTCTGCATTATTTGCTGACAATTTGAGCAGAGTGCCTGTATATTTTTTTGTCTTAACTTGCTTACCCTCTATTACTTTCCATTCTATAGAAATAGGTCGAGATAGTTCCACTAAAGTTTCTTTGTCTTCTGGTAGTACTAGTTCATTAATTCCTCCAATATCAAACATAACGATCGCTTCATTAAAGCCTTTGGGCTTAACGCGCATTTGGGCATCTATACGAACGAGTTCTTTAACTTCATAAAGAATTGCTTCGGAAACTAGGACTTGTCCACCGACACTATAGGATTCGATTCTCGATGCTAGATTGACGGTACTACCCATAACTGTATACTTTGCCCGTCGTTGAGACCCAATATTGCCTGCTAATACTTCGCCAGTATGCAAGCCAATCCCCATTTGCAGGGCAGGAATTTGCATGGTTTCTAGGTTGGCGTTAACTTCTGCCATTGCTAGTTGCATGGCGATCGCACAGGTGACTGCTCGTTCTGTATCGTCTGCTCTCTGAATTGGTGCTCCAAACATCACAAAGATGCCATCACCTACAAATTCGTTAATTGTGCCTTGATACTTGGTTATTACTTCGGTCATGGCATCGAGATAAAGTGAGATGGCTCTCACGCCTTGTTCGGGTTCGATACGTTCAAATAATGCGGAGAAACCTCGCAGGTCAGAAAATAGTACTGTTACTTTGCGTTTCTCTCCGCCTAATCTTAAACCTTCAGGAGTTTCTAATAGCTTAGTGACTACTTCTTCGGTGAGATAACGTCCGAAGATCTGGCGCATTCCATTGGCACTTCTAGCTGTATAGACTGTAACCGCTATTGCTGAACCAAATAGTGCTAATAAGGAAGGTAATAATGGAATCCACCATCCCCATATGATAAATGCTATATAACTACCTGCTATGAGTGCTCCTCCTAATATGGGAATTACGAGAGTTTCCCAAGTTAGCTGGATCTGGTTTTGTTCAGATATAGCTCTGGTGTATCGTCTCTGCCAGCATAGTAGTCCTCCAATCATCGCCCAGAGGGAAATCCACAGATATTCGATGGGTTTTGTCCAAACTTGAATGATTGGTCGCCCTTCTATAGCACTGCTAATCAATTGGCTAGCAATGTTCGCATGGATAGTGATGCCACTGGTTTGTTTAAAGGGGCGACCTATGGTAGGTCTGTTGTTGGGGGTGATGAAATAATCGCCACTACTTTCTGCGATAACTCCTATGATAATGAGGCGATCGCTAAAAATATTGGGAGGAATACGTTCTTCTAATACTTCTGTCAGTGAAACTGTTCGGAAGTTATCTTGAAAATTGCGATAATTCGCTAATATTTGATATCCTCCTGCTTCTGCACCAACATAACCGCCATCGTTGGACTTAAAGGGAACGAGTATTGCTTTACCGAATTGATATTTTTTGATTTTGGGATCTAGGACTTTTGTTTCGATGCCTTCTGCTTTGAGATATTCCTCAGCTAAAGCGGCACTAAAACTAGCAATAGGTCTCCCTCGCTTATCTCTCAGTGATAGCAAAACGCGGCGAATTTTACCATCGCCATCGGGAAGTAGGTCATTAGCTGCTAATTGATTGAGTTTTTCGAGAATGGGGGAAGATGGTATACCACCTCCGTTTTGACTGCCAAGCACTTTACGAATGCCGATTAGGTTTGGGGTTGATGTAAATACTGCTGTGAGTTCTTCCTGTCCAGTGGCTATGGGCAAATCTCGGTAGATATCTAGCCCGATCGCTCGGGGCTTTTGTTGTTTAATTATGTTCAGCAGTTGGGCTAAGTCAGCATCGGAAATCGGTGAATTATATTTTTGAATATCGGATTCGTTAATTGCGACTAGTACGATGCGCTCGTCGATCTTTTCGGTCGGTCGCCATTGAAAGAACAGATCGTAGGTATCTAGTTCTAAGGGCTGTAATAGTCCTAATAAGCGGAGTCCGATTAAAATACCTGTTGTGGTAGGTACGGTGATGATGAAACCACGCCATTGCCAAAGTCGCTTTTTTAGGTTGTTCCACATTTCTATGTTTTAAAGTTTCTAGAATGGATTAGCAACCAGAGAAAAGTATAGCCCACGTTCTTGTAAAGTTTGCTTATCGCCTGTAATTCGACTGAGGGGGATTCCCCAATCTAATCTCATGGTGAGCCGATCGCTCATTTGAAAGCGTAATCCTAAGCCTAATGATGCTAGCGTACTAGGATCTGGATTGGTACTAGTGTTATTATTCCATGCTTCGCCGAAATCAAAGAATGGGACAACCTGTAAGAGTCCGCTAATTTCAGGAACACGCATGACGGGAATGCGTAATTCGGTAGACAACAGTAGTCCATTATCAGTTGACACACTATCTTGCCGAAATCCACGTAAGGTCTCTTGTCCACCAAAACTGATTTGTTCCTGTGATAGTAATGGGCGATCGGCAAGTTGCAAATCACCCCGAAGAAACAAAAGGGTTTCTGGTGCTAACAACCGTACATATTGAGCCTGCCCTCGCCAAGCCAGAAATCGACTATCTGGGAAAGTTGTATTAATAGTAGCTCCAAAAGCGTTAATCCCTAGACTAATTTGAGAGCGTGCGGCAAAAACTTCCTCACTACTCCTCTGCACATACTCTTGAAAAAATCGAAGTGCAGAAATCTTGGTTTGTCCATTTTCATCTGCACCTTGAGAGGGGTAAGGAATTGTCCCACCTAAGAGAGAAGCTTGGCTTTCAGTTCGATTTAAACTCAAGCCTAATGCTAGTTCTTGGGAGGTGCTTTGGAGAAAGGGCTGACGAATCGATAATCCATAGTTACGCGAACTAGAGACAATATCTAGAAAATTAAAAGGAACTTGAATAACTTTACTAGAGGAAGTACCAAAATTAAAGCTAATTGTTCCGTTATAGGGGTTAAATGGTAACGTATAGCTGGAATCAAAGGAATTACTTCCATCAGTATTAGAATATGTCAAGTTTAGGCGATCGCCTAAACCTGTAAGGTTTGCTTCGCTAAGTTGGATTTGGCGGCGATCAGTTCCTACACTGGGAGTACGTCCATTGTCAAGTGTAATTGGTAAGCTGAATGTCTTTGCTTCGGTAACTTTAACGTCTAAATTGTTTAATCCTGGTTGCAAACTTGGAGATAAATTAGCGGAAATACTTTCAATTAGGGGATTTATTTGTAGCAGTTGCAGAGCTTCTAGTAATCGGTTGCTATTGAGTGGTTTCTGGGTGGCGATCGCGATGCGCGATTGAATGTATCCTTGGTTGAGTCTGGTTAAGCCCGTGACTCTGATTTCTTCAATTCCACCTTCGACTATCTGAATTCTAAAGGTTCCACTTTGAAAGTTTTGTTCGGGGATGTATGCGCCTGAGGTAACGTATTTGTTGTCTAGGTATAGTTTGGTGATTTTGGTGCGGATTTGAAATAATTCATTAATGGAAATGGGTTTGTTGAGATAGTCTTTGGTGATTTCTGCTAGTTCGGTTTCACTAAATACAGTACTACCAACAATCTCAAATTTCTTGACGACAATGGTTTCAGAATTATTGTTGCTTGGTATTTCAGGAGACTGAGGTGTTATAGGCGCTAGTAAACGGTCTGGAGAGGGTAGCTTTGTGGGTTCAGGGGGATTGATAGGAATAGTCTTAGGATTGGAATCGGGCGCAATGGGGCGATTAGGAGGAAGATTCGTTTGAGCAACTAATGCTTGGGTGAAAGAGCTAGAAGCGATCGCTAACGCAAAAATATCTTTTTGAAACTTTTTTAAAGATAATGGTATACCCCTATACAATTTATCAACATTATTCACAAATTGCACTCCTAAGCCAAAAACTATGCGGGAAAATTTAACATATTAGAATCAAAAAAGAAAATCGAACAAATCTCGTAAGAGTTTTTAATCTGTAGCTTATTCTATGGCTCTAAAATATTCGACAAAATACATTTTTATAAAATAATTTAAAGTATAGGATTGACATATATACTCACCAAATCATTAAAAAACTAAGATAAGATCACTACTCTATATAAATAAGACGAAGATCATGTCCAAAAGTTATTATTTTTATGACTTTTAGCTAGAGATAAGATCAATATTTAGGTTAGCAATTTTAATAGAATCGCCTTCTGTAAAGATTTGTTGATTTTTATGCTGCTTTCTAAGTACTAAATGAGCAAGTATTTGAAATAAAGTAGACTTTACCTAACTTTTTCTGGGTAAACATCTAACTTTTTCTAGCTAAACATATAACTTTTCTAACTTGTCGGTAGATTATATAAGGTGATAGTTTTATATAACTACTATGCATCTATAGTTTTAAAGGTTATTGCTAAAGCTTTTATTTAGTCAGTCAGACGTAATTTTTTAGTTAACACTATTAAATCGTGAAACTTTAAGGCATGAAACTAACTCTTCGTAATATCTGTTTATCTTGTGCTTGTGCTTTAAGCTATTTCTCTACTGCACTATCATCAGTTGCACAGATAGTTCCTGATAAGACTTTGCCTGTCAACTCTACGGTGACTACATCAGGATTAGTTCATACGATTAATGGTGGTACGACGGTAGGGAGCAATCTCTATCACAGCTTTCAAGATTTTTCAGTTCCGACGAATAACACTGCCTATTTTAATAACGCCCCACAGGTTCAAAATATCTTGACGAGGGTGACAGGAAATTCTGTCTCTAATATTGATGGAACTTTGAAGGCAAATGGCAATGCAAATTTGTATCTTCTCAATCCCAATGGCATTATCTTTGGTGCAAATGCGAAGTTAGATATTGGTGGTACTTTTGTTGGTTCGACGGCTAATAGTTTTAAGTTACCTGATGGCAGTGAATTTAGCGCGACTAATCCTCAGGCTCCGCCTTTGTTGACTTTGAGTGTTACTCCTGGGGTGCAATATGGCACGACTAACCCTAACTCTACATTGTCAAATGCAGGTAATTTGAGTGTTAATGAAGGACAAGGAATTACTTTGCAGGGAGGAACCACAACTAATACTGGGATACTAAAAGCTCCGAGTGGTCTAGTCCAAGTATTGGGGAATCAGGTTAGTCTTTTGAACAATGCACAAATTGATGTGTCGGGAACTAATGCTGGGACAGTCTTAATTGGTGGTGATTATCAAGGTAAGGGTATAGTACCTAATGCTCAGTATACTTTTGTGGATCGGGGTGTCACGATTAATGCGGATGCAATACAAAATGGGAATGGTGGCAAGGTAATTGTCTGGGGTGACAAATTGACCGCATTTTACGGTACTGTAACTGCGAGAGGAGTCTCACTTTCGCCTCTTGTAGGTAATAACTCTGTCAGTAATGGTGGATTTGTAGAGGTATCAGGTAAAGAGAATCTTATCTATCGCGGGATCGTTGATGTTTCTGCTTTATTTGGGAAGACTGGAACGCTTTTACTCGATCCCACAAATATTACGATTGATAATGTGGATAACCCTCTTGATAAGCCTGCTGGTTTTGATGCTGATGGAAACTTAATTTCACCTGCTGTTCCTGGTGTGCCTAGCACTTTACCTCAGATTTTGTCTGGTAATTTTGCAGGAAGCGATATCAAGATTGCCGCTTCAACCCTTAATGGTTTAAACGCGGACATTGTTTTAGAAGCGACTAATGATATCAATTTAAATACTTCTCTCAATCTCAAAGGTTCAATCACGTTTAATGCTGGGAATAACTTTAAGGTACCAGCAGACCCAAGTGTTACTGCTGATATTAAGTCTTCAGGGAAAAATGTAACGATCTCAGCCGCAAATATTAATGCTAACAATATTTCTACCTCTTCAAGTAGTGGTAATGGTGGCTCAATTACTCTTAACGCTACTAATACTATAACCACAAAAGCTCTAAATTCTTCTTCTTCCAATAACTCTGCTGGAGATATTACTATCAAAAGTACCAATAATAAAATCCAGATCAATGGGAATATAAATGCAGGAACTTTATCAGTTGATTCTTTTAATGCAGGAAAAGTTATATTGCAAGCTTCTGGGGATATCACCGTTCGAGGCATAAGTACTGACGGGGGGAATAAAGGAACGAGTCAAGATATTTCTATTAAAAGCGACAATGGATCAATCACAATCCAAAACGGAACATTAAATAGTACGAACTTTGGAAATCAGAATAGTGGAAATATTACCATTTCCGCCATGAAAGGCTCAATCACTTTGGATACTGTTACTGTCAAATCTGAAAATGAAAACACACCCGACAAATCTCCTGGAATCGTTGATTTAAAGGCGGGAAAAAATATTCAAATAAAAAATAGCACAATTTCAACCAATGGGAACAATGGAAAAATTCAAATAATAGCTGGGTTAGCTGAGGTCAATCCCAATAACAAAATTATTATTACAAATAGTAACCTATTGGTTAAGAACGATAATACTTTTGGTAACAATTCAGACTATTTTGGTTGTGACTTTGATTGTAGTAATACTAATAAATTCAACTTCGGAGGGCTAATTTTGATTCAAATTTCCCCTCAAAATATTACCTTCGGGAAAAATATGCCACCTGCTGGAACAGTTGAAATTAATAATTCTACATTGCAAGCAACGGTTGGGGGGAACGCATTTTCAGGAAGATCGAGCTATTATGATGACTATTTTGGTTTTTTTATACCATATTATGATAGCGAGTTTATAAACGCTTTAGCTAAAAGTCAAGGAGTTTTGATTGATGCTGCTACAATAAATATTACAGGTAGTAAGGTGCTAGCCTTTACTAGTAATACTGGCGACTCTCAAAAAATTTATCTACATGGGTCTGAAGTTAATGGATCGATAACTGTAGGCAAAAATAGTGTCATAAATTCTGAATCGTCCGCATCAGGAAATACTGGATCGATTATATTTAGTGCCAGTAAAATCCTTTTGGATGAATTTTCCACAGTAACAGGAACTGCATCTAGCGCTTTTGATAAAAGTAGAGGAGGTCGTTTAAGCCTAACTGCATCAAGCATAGAGTTGAAAAATGGGAGTCAACTCATTTCAAACACTTCGGGACTTTCAAATGCTGGTTCAATAACGATATATTCTGACCAAGTAACAGTTGACGGAGCAAGTTTCATCAAAACTGAAACCTCAGGCACAGGAGATGGTGGCATTATCCAAATTGATAGTCAATTCCTTTCTGTACAAGGTTCAGAAATATCAGCGTCAGCATCTCCTACTAGTGGGGCTAATACTGGCAAAGCAGGTAATATTAATGTTAATGTTTCTCAGATTAAGCTAACTGAAGGAAGCGTTATTAAGTCAGATACAAACAACATCGCTGATAGTGGCAAATTAACATTTAAGCCTTACAGAAATGATCCTACACTTAACTTCTATTTTACTAGTGCATCTGACTGCACTGGCGACACTTGCTCTAGAATTTCTTCTTCTACCGATATAGGCAGTTTAGGGAAAGGAGGAACAATATCGCTTTCTGCTCCTCAATCTATATCAATAATTGGTAAAGGTCTCATCAAAACTGAAACATCTAGTAAAGGTACAAGTGGAGACATTAACATTAGTACCCTCGATCTCAAAATCATTAACGGTGCAGATATTTCCGCTTCTTCACTGTCCACCGCTTCTGGTAAAGCTGGAGATATCACTTTTGGTACGACTACTTTACCAATAAGCACAGTGCTTATCGATACTGGAGCCAAGGTCAGGGCAGAAACCTTTGGATCTGGCAAGGGAGGAACCATCACTATAAATGCAACCAACAATGTCAGACTAGGGCAGTCCCAAAACGTCCCTTCTCCAGTACTTTCCGTACAAACTAGTGGATCTGGTAAGGCTGGAGACATTGTTATTAACACTCCTACAATCTCCATCATCAATACCGCACAAATTACTGCTACCGCGACCAGCACATCCACCAATTCAGAAGGTGGCGGTAGTATTACCCTCAATGCCTCACAAATGAATCTATTAGGCAAGGTTGGAGTATTCGCTGAAACACAAGGCACTACTCCCGCAGGGACATTAAGACTTAATCCATACCTCAACGAGCCCGACCTCAAAGTCAATCTCACCTTTGGCTCTGAGATATCCGCATCTACTTCTGCAAAAGGGAAAGGTGGAGACTTAGTTGTCACCGCACCCCAATCTATTACTCTTGCAGGAAAGGGAACTCTAGCCGTAGAAGCAAAGACTGGTAGCAGTGGTGATGCAGGAAGTATCTCATTTACAACTAAGACCCTAAATTTAACTGATGGTGTTACAGTCTCAGCCTCCACTGCTGGACTAGGTAAAGCAGGAGATATTTCTGTTAATGCCAATAACTTCACAATCTCCAATGGTGCAAGAATTTTAACCACTACATCCAATACTGGCAAATCTGGAAACATTACCGTAAATGTTGTTGATAACTTTACTCTTGATGGAGAAAAGACAGGGCTATTCGCCAACACTACCACAGGTTCTTCAGGCAAGGGAGGCAGCATCTTCGTCGATCCTGCATTTGTTTTAATCCAAAACAGCGCAGCAATCTCAGTTAATAGTGATGGATCTGGATTAGGAGGCAATATTTTCTTAACAGCCGATCGCTTGACCCTCAACAATAACGCCTCAATCTCAGCGATCACCAAGAGTTCAGATGGCGGCAACATTAGCCTAACTGTTCCCACACTCCTCTTAATGAGATATGCCAGCCTAATCTCGGCAACAGCAGGAGACAATATCAATGGTGGCAATGGCGGTAACATCAATATTACTTCTCAATTTGTCGTCGCCAACCGCTTTGAAAATAGCGATATCACTGCCAATGCGTTTAAAGGTGATGGCGGTTTAGTTTCCATTACTGCATATGGCATCTTTGGACTAGAGTTCCGTCCTCAACTAACGCCATTTAGTGACATTACTGCTTCATCTGCTCTTGGCAGATCTGGCATCGTTACCCTAAACACTCCCAACATCGATCCCAGTCGCGGCTTGACCACACTCCCTCTCAATCTTGCTGATCAATCCAGACAAGTCAATCAAAGCTGCGCCATTGGAGGCAAACTATCCAAACGAGACAATAGCTTTACCATTTCAGGCAAAGGTGGCTTACCCAAATCGCCTACCGATGAGCTTTTTAGCACCCAGTCCCTAGTAGAACTAGTCAATCCTGTATCGAGTAACCCTAATCAGGCATCTATTAACGAACAAATGCAGAATGTTACTGCCAAAGCTCCTACAGCGATTGTTGAAGCAAATAACATTATTCGAGATATTAACGGCTTTATCAGAGTAGTTGCAGCTTCAACCCCACTCAGTCCCGCTATACCTCAACTTAGCTGTCAATGATAGATATTCCAAGAAAATCTTAGTCCTGAGGAAACCGAACTTGAAGCTTGCAGTCAGTCAAATCTTAGTCAACAAAAGTATCGTAACAGGCTTATTCCTATCGCTGATGACTGGATGTTACACTTCGGCTAGCCTAGCGATAAATTCTGTCCAAACTTCCCCCGAAGTCACAACCGACAAAGTTATCAGTCAACCCTCAACCAATAACCCCTCAAACCTCATCCAAATAGGACAGCAGCAATACCAAACAGGACAATATGCCAAAGCGATCGCCACATGGCAGAAGGCACTAGATATCTATACAAAACAAGGCGATCGCCTCAATCAATCAGTCACTCTCGATAATCTCGCCCTAGCCTATCAACAACTCGGCAACTGGAAAGAAGCCAATCAAGCGATCGCCAAGAGTTTAGAAATTCTCCAATCCAGTCCCAAAGAGTTATCATTACTCGCTCATACTCTCAACATCCAAGGCAACATTCAACTCGCCCAAGGCAGCGCCCAAGAAGCCTTAACAACTTGGAAAAAAGCAACCGAAATCTACGAACAACTAGGCGATAAAGACAGTACTATTCGCAGCAAGATTAACCAAAGTCAAGCGCTAAGGGCATTAGGCTTATATCCCCAAGCTAGAGAAAATAGCAAACAAATCCAAGCCGATCTTGAAAATCTTCCCGACACATCTCTCAAGGCAGCTAGCCTACTCAACCTTGGGGAAGCCCTGCGATTGAGCGGCGACTTTCAAGGTGCTGAAGATCAATTAAAAAAGAGTTTAGCTCTTGCGAAGAAACTCGATAACGCTCCCATTATTGCCGATGCTCTTCTGAGCTTGGGAAATACTGCTTATAACCTCAAGGACATACCTAAAGCGATCGCCTACTATCAGCAATTAGCCAATCTTAATGTTTCTGCAACACCAAAAATCCAAGCTCAACTAAACCAACTCCAACTCCAGATCGAAGCAAAACAAATAGATTCATCTCAACAATTAGCCAAAGACATTCAAACGCAAATCCAAAACCTACCAACTAGCCGTACTTCAGTCTATGCGAGGGTAAATTTCACCCAAAGCCTACTCAAACTCAATCCCACTTCCCGCGATCGCGAAGCTGCCGCGCAAATCCTTGCTACCGCCGCACAGCAAGCTAAGGAAATAAACGATCCGAGGGCTGAGTCCTATGCGATCGGCTATATGGGCGCACTTTACGAGCAAAATCAACAGTTTGCAGAGGCTCAAGGTTTAACCGAAAGAGCGCTTGTCCTTGCCCAAACTAATAATGCCTCAGATATCGCCTATCGCTGGCAATGGCAACTCGGACGAGTGCTTAAGTCTAAAGGCGAAAACAAACAAGCGATCGCCGCCTATAGCGAAGCTGTCAATACGTTAGCTTCCATTCGTGGCGATCTCGTATCTAGCAGTTCAGATGTGCAATTTTCTTTCCGCGAAAGTGTCGAACCAGTCTACAGACAGCTCGTTGCTTTACTGCTCACTCCCGAACAAGGGAAAGAAGTAAGTCAAGAAAATCTTACGGAGGCTCGTAAGGTTATTGAATCCCTACAGCTAGCAGAATTAGATAACTTTTTTAAAGAAGCTTGTCTTACTGGCAAATCAACCCAGATTGATGAGGTAGATCGTCAAGCGGCTGTTGTTTATCCGATTATTTTACCTGACAGTATAGAAGTTGTCGTTTCACTCCCTGATAAAGATCGGACTTTACTTCACAAAACCACAAGGATTTCTCAGGCAGATCTCGAAAGCCTTTTGAGTAAACTTCGCCAGAAATTAAGTCGTACTGCCCTTGAGTCAGACACTAAAATTTCCTCTAAAAAAATCTATGATCTCCTAATTAGCAAGGATATAGAGGCAAAACTAAAAGAAAAAGATATTAAAACCTTAGCATTTGTGCTTGATGGCTCCCTTAGAAACTTACCGATGGCTGTTCTCTATGACGGACAGCATTACTTGATTGAGAAGTATAATCTCGCTCTCACCCCTGGACTGCAACTCCTCGATCCTCGTCCCCTCAAACGCCAAAAGCTAGAAGTATTTACGGGTGGAGTCAGTAAGAAAACTCAGAATTTTAATGCATTGCCAAATGTCGAGCGTGAACTGCAACAGATTGCATTAGTTGTTAGCAATCAACCTCCACTTTTAAATGAAGAATTTACCAGCCAAGCCATTCAAAATCAAATTAGTAAGATTCCCTATCGAGTTGTCCATTTAGCAACTCACGGACAGTTTAGTTCTGATATTGAGGATACCTATGTTTTGACATGGAACAATCGTCTTAATGTCAAACAACTAGGAGAAATACTCCAAACTAGAGATCAAGATATTAGAATCCCGATTGAGCTATTAGTTCTCAGTGCTTGCAAGACAGCTAAGGGTGATAATCGTGCTGCCCTAGGCTTAGCGGGAATCGCCGTGCGATCTGGTGCGCGGAGTACGATCGCTAGTCTATGGTCGGTGGAGGATCGGGCAACTGCAACATTTATGGAAAACTTTTATAAGGAATTGGCAAAGACTGGTACGACTAAGGCGGATGCTTTGCGTAACGCTCAGATCAGTCTTCTTAAAAAGCCTGCTTTTACTCATCCTTTTTATTGGTCTCCCTTTGTTCTAATTGGGAACTGGTTGTAATTTAAACAGTCAATTTTTCGAGTATTTAAAAGAAAGTTATGTTTTATAAATATCTACCTCGCTATTTTTCACTACTGCTTATCGCTGCATTATTACAAAGTTCCTTATCATCTATATTTTTAGGACATGCTAACGCTCAAAAAATTAAAGGATTTGAACCTGCTCCAAGTAATCCACCAAGTTCTTTAGGAGGTGGAGTGCGCGGCTTATTCGATCCACCTGTTGGAGAACCTGACCCAACAGTTAGTATTGGTGGTGGAAGGCGAAATAGCGATGGGAAATGCCCTAAAGACCGTAATAACCAGCCTAAAGATAATCAAGCGAGCGATGCGATAGAGCAACAACTTATTCCTCTATTGCCGACTAGCAAGTTTGGACTTACCTATTCATCTAATCCTAATTTTTATGCCTATGTTCCCAAGACCTCGGCAGTTGCTGTTGTATTTACTCTTGAAAATCAGGATGGACAGGGGATCGCTCAGAAAAGGCTCGACCTTACTAATACACCCAGCATTGTTAGTACTCAATTTGATCAACCCTTGGAAATTGGGAAAGATTATAAGTGGCTAGTCTCTGTAGTTTGTGTGGCTGATGATCCTGAAGATACCTTCTCTGAAGGTATTATTCGCCGTGTCAAACCAAATCTGGCTTTGGTTGGGAAGTTAGAAAAAGCTTCTGACATCGAACGTGTAGAGCTATATGCGAAATCTGGAATTTGGTATGAAGCGCTGGCTAATTTAGCAAAATTAAAACTCGCTCAGCCTAACAATCCTGAGATAAAAGCTATGTGGATCAATTTACTCAAGTCTTCTGGCTTAGAATCTTTAGCTAATTATCCTATCAATAAATAGGGTTTGCTTAAACAGTCTTCAAAATTCAGCAACCCCTATGTAACGCGAGTTCGTGATAATTTGAAATGGGCTTTGAGAGAGAGTTTGCGTAGCAAACTCTCTCTCAAAGCCCAAAAGCAAAAGCCTTGCTTAGCAAGGCTTTTGCTTTTGGGCTTTTAAAATTTGCCAGCTTAACCCGAACTGACGTTATGTATAGAAAAACTGATTAGAACAATGTCAATTGTTCTCTTTGCTCATTTACATTCTTTTGTGGAATCACAATGAGAGGGCAGTTTGGTAAAATGAGTGGCAATATTGTGTTAACTACCTTTGATAGTTGCTAATTTTTGAGATCTTCTATGCAGCCCAATGTAAAACTAAAGCGACAAAAACTAGGTAAGAAATTTTCTTGGACTCCATATTTATTTCTCTTACCAGCGATCGCATTTCTATTTTTGACATCATTCTTACCAGTATTTCAAGCCATATATTTAAGTTTTACGAATTATGACTTTGTCGGTAGTCCTACTTTTATTGGTTGGAAAAACTACCTGACTCTTTGGAATGATCAAACATTTTGGAAAACCTTAAGTAATACCTTAGTCTATTTAATATTTGCAGTTCCTAGTCTCGTAATTTTGCCACTAGCCTTAGCAATCTTAGCCAATCAAAAATTACGCAGTATTAAGTTTTTTCGAGCTATTTACTATTTCCCTGTAATTGTCTCTGTAGTTGTTGCTGGGATTGCTTGGAAATGGGTTTATGCTCAAAATGGAATCTTAAATTATTTTCTATCAACTATTTCTTTTCAGAATATTAAAATCCCTTGGTTAACTGATCCCAAAACTGCTATTTTTGCGATTATTGCCGTAGTAATCTGGCGAGGTGTTGGTTACTATATGGTCATCTATCTGGCAGGTCTACAGGCGATCCCCGCAGATTTATATGAGGCGGCGGCGATCGATGGTTCCGATGGTTGGCAAAAGCATTTGGATATTACAATTCCACTAATGAAGCCCTATATTATTCTCGTGGCAGTGATTTCTTCAATTGGTGCAATGAAGGTTTTTGAAGAGGTTTATATCATGTCTCAAGGCGGCCCTGCTAATAGCACTAAAACAGTTGTTTATTACTTATATGACAAAGGCTTTACGAGTTTAGAAATGGGATATGCTTCAGCGATTGGTGTATTTCTATTCTTAATTATTTTTATTATTTCGATCTTGACTTTTAAATTTATTAATCCAGCTAAAACCATTGGTGAAGGGAACTAGTTAATGAAGTTATCTATGGTTAAAATTTTTCTGGCTTTAGTTGGCATCACTTTCGCGATCGCACAGCCCATTTACGCAGAGACTCTATCTCCAAACGCGACTCCTAAATTTCATCTTATGTTTCAGTCACAGTTCTCAGGGAATCTGGCTCAAAATCTCCAAGCAGCCAACTCTGAGGGATGTTTCATTTTGTATGACTTGAAGCGCGATCGCTATATTCGCTATAACTCTCAACATTGCCAAAAACGCTTTATTCCTGCATCGACATTTAAGATCTTTAATTCTCTAGTTGCCCTCGAAACTAAAGCGATCGCTGATGAAAATACCGTAATTCCTTGGAATGGGGTGGCTAATAATGAATTTCTAGAATGGAATCAAGATCAGACTATGCGAACTGCCTTTAAGCGATCGGTGGTTTGGTTTTATCAAGAGTTAGCTAGAAGGGCTGGTAATGAAAGAATGAACAATTATATTCAGGCTGCTGGCTATGGTAATCAAGATATCGGGGATAAGATTGATACTTTTTGGTTAAAAGGAAAGCTTAGAATTTCGCCAGAGGAGCAAATTAAGTTTTTAGTGAGGCTTTATCAAGAAGATTTGCCCTTCTCGCCTGCGGCAATGAAAACGGTGAAGGACATTATGGTAATCGAGCGCCAAGATAATTACACGCTTAGAGGTAAGACTGGTTGGGGGCGAGATGTTGATGGCATGAAAAATATTGGTTGGTATGTTGGTTATTTAGAGCGAGATAATGATGTTTATTTTTATGCTCTGAATATTGTTAATCAAGATCCCAATTTTCCGATGATTCCTACTCGTAAAAAGATTTTATTTGACACTTTTAAAGATTTACAACTCATTGATTAATAAACAAATCTATCAATATTATGAAAAAGAAAAATTTAAAATCATCATCAAATATTCTTAATAATATTCCTCAATTTATTGTTTTAATTGCGATCGCAACTTTAACGGTATTTCCTCTGCTTTGGCTAGTAAGTACTGCTTTTAAAGCACCCACCGAAAATATTTTTCAATCTGTACCACAGCTATTACCATCACAACCGACCTTAGATAATTTTATCAAAGTCTGGAAAAATTCCCGTTTCGATCTTTATCTATGGAATAGTTTTTTGGTGGCTAGCGTCACTGTCATTTTAAATTTACTATTCTGCTCCCTTGCCGCCTTTCCCCTTGCGAGATTGGAATTTAAAGGACGTGATCCTATATTTTGGGCGATCGTTGGCACAACGATGATTCCATTCCAAATCACGATGATTCCTCTATATATTCTTGCTGTGCAGCTAAATCTCAAAAATACCTATGCGGGCTTGATTTTTCCCTATGTAATTTCTGCCTTTGGCATATTCCTGTTACGTCAAGCTTTCCAAAGTGTCCCTAAGGAAATGGAAGAAGCGGCGCGAATGGATGGTTGCTCTAGTATAGGAATATGGTGGCATGTGATGTTGCCTGCGGCGCGTCCTGCCCTAACGACGCTCGCGGTTTTTACCTTTGTGGCGATGTGGGGCGATTTCTTATGGCCCTTGGTGATTGTTGATAAGGCTGAGCTTTATACATTACCGAGGGGGATTGCCAGTCTTGCTAGCGCCTTTTCTGAGGATTGGCGTTTAATTGCCGCAGGTTCCGCAATTTCGATGTTGCCCGTATTTATAGTATTTGTATTTCTCCAGCGCTACATTATCCCGACTGAGGCAAGTATTGGTGTTAAGGGCTAGATCAAGAGACAAAGCAAAGCTTTGTCTCTTGATTGTTTTGGACTTGCCACAATTTTAAACTTAGGGTAGTTTATGATTCTTAAGACTTGCCTTTTAAATTTAATCTAGATTTAATATTTTCAAGCACCCCGACTACTATCCTGTTCAGCAACTTCAGCAAATTTATGGGAAGCAATCCGTACATGAAAATGAGTATCCGTCAGACATCTCAAGGCTTTAGTTTTCAAGGTTTTTATTTGCTTCCTATCACGATCCTGTCGCCAAGCTTAGCGATCGCGCCACCAGTCATTGCTCAATCTCAAGTATCTCAGAGCGCGCAGAGTAGTCCTCAAGCCACCCAAAATATCATCTATGTAAATCCACAAACAGGTAGCGATCGCCCAGAACAAGGGAGCAATATTGCCCCATTCAAAACGATTACCTATGCGATCAGTCGCGCTCAGGCTGGGCAAATTATTCAACTAGCCTATGGAAACTATAGTAGTGCTACGGGTGAGAAGTTCCCAATTCGAGTACGCTCAAATGTGACTTTACGGGGAAATGAGGCTGAGAAGGGGAAAGGAATTACGATTGTTGGTGGTGGAATTTTATTAACGGGTTCAGGATTTCCGCAAAATGTGGCGATCGCTCTCGCAGATCGTGCAGAACTGCGGGGTGTCACCGTAACGAATCCGAATCCTAGAGGTTATGGACTATGGATTGAGAATGCTAGTCCTGCGATCGCTAATAATACCTTTATTGATAATCAGCAAGATGGCGCATTAATTGCAGGCAAGTCCACTGCGATTGTTTCCACAAATCAATTTTTTCGGAATGGAACTAGTGGCTTAGCGATCGAGGGGGAATCAAGTCCAGATATTCGGGGCAATCTCTTTCAGCAAACCACTTTTGGTATGAGCATTCGTCAAGATGCAACTCCCCAAATCACCGAAAATACCTTTACGCAAAACCAAAATGGCATTTTAATCCAAGCTAATGCTAAACCCGTTTTACGCAGTAATGCAATCATTAACAATCGTAATTATGGACTGACAATTTCCGATAATGCGATGCCTGATTTGGGAAAGGCGAATGATGATGGCAACAATACTTTTCAGGGGAATGGCACATTTGATATCCAAAATGTCAGCCGTAATGCGGTTGCTCTGAGCGGGAATCAATTAGACAGTAAGAGAGTGAAGGGAAATTTGCAATTAGGGAATGTGCGTCAGCCATCTAATCTATTTGCCAATGGTCTTGCGACAAAGCCTGCTAGTAGTCCATTACCGAATATAACTGCACCAAGTAGTCCTTTGTCCAAAAGCGATCGCTTCACCAATATCAATCAACAACTCGAACAACAGATTGCCAGCAGTCAGCCCATGAATTTTGCGCCGAATCTCGATACTCCACCAGCATTAGTGAGAAATGCATCATCAAGTCTAAGCAATAACTTTAATTCATCCACTCAAGCTAATAATCCTTTTTGGTACGAACCTGTGAACTCGGTGATTATTAGAATTACCCCCAATAGCTTTAGTTCCACAATGCCTGCTAATACAGAAATCTCCACTAGTCTGCCTCCTGTGAGATCTGCGCCTCCTAGTGGAGAACCTGTCAATCAGCCCATTCAAATTGCACCGCTATCGAATACTAGTATGGCTCCGCAAAAGCCCCCACGTTATCGAGTTGTTGTCCCCGTTTCTTCTACCAGTGGAGTCGCGCAAGTACGTCAAATTGTGCCCAATGCCTTTGCGTCGAGACTCAATGGGTACTTAGTCGTACAGATTGGAGCCTATAGCGATCGCAGCATTGCCGAAGTGCAGGTATCGCGCCTCGCCCAACAAGGTCTATCCGCAAGAATTGAAGCGATTAAACCATAACCTTACATAGCTGCCGTCGCTTATGTTAGCCCCCAAGAATAGAAAGGCGGCGCTTCGCGCCGCCTTTCTATTCTTGGGGATAGCTATAAAACTTATGGAATACGTGCAGCATGTTCCATAAGTTTTTTATATTTAATTGCGCCTAGCTACTTACAGAACAAATCAGATAAATCTTTAAAAGTGTTGCAAAGCAACACTTTTAAAGATTCACTAGACTGGGAAATACTATATAAAATCAGAATTATTAAGATTAATCCTTATACCCAAGTATTGACCAATTGCTTTTCTCTAGAATATCTGAGCAGCTTAAAAGCCAAATCCTAGATAAAAATTTTTAGCTGTCTGTCCCTTATGCTGTCAGGGACTTATTACAACGGTTATTTCAGCAGTTATTTAAGGCTTCTCGAACTGTTTGAAAACTCCCTCATAGCCCCATGCGATCGCATGAGGGCTTTTTATTGGATATGGCTAATTTCATTAGATAACTTTTGCAAAAATAGATCCCTTTGTGTATTGTCATTAAATCGATCTTTATTGCTATCTAAGTATCTTGAAACTAGATCCTTTAAATCACTGTTTTCAAGAGTACATTTTGCATTGAGGGTCTTATCTAAACCAGTCTTTTGTAAAAATAAGATCTTCTTATCTAGTGATAGGTTTTGATATTTCCAACTTAGCCCATCCATCACGCTATCATTGGCAATTTGCAGATTACCTGTGAAATCAAAAGATATCAATTTATTCCCATAGGGGAACATCATACTTACAACAACAATCAGAAAAGCAAGGATTGTTATACCATTATTAATATTATGTGATTTTTTATATTCTGCAATCTGCTTCTCATAAAGCTCCCTTGGATTCTTATCCCAGACAAATTCTAAAAACTCCTTGCGTAATCCTATACCTACCAATAACCTATCGAGGCTATTAGCATCTTTTTTTACGGCTTGAATTCTAATGGTATGCAGACTTGCTGATTCACAGTCTCTTTTACCTGCAATTCTTTTATTTATTTCGTCACCCTCTGCAAAACAAAGAATATTATCGGGTTTACCAGCAATATTTTTGACATCAACATATGGATTTTCCTTCCCAATGCGCCATTTACCACCAATTCGTACAAAATAGTATGCTTTGCCAATCTCAAAACCGGGAACTTGCTTAAGCTCTTCAATCGTTGGCAATTCATTTAACCACTGGTTAATTTCACCTAAGGTGGGATTTACGCGGCTCATTAAGTTTTAAGACACAGTAATTTTAGAGGAAATTTTGCTGACAATCTATGGGCTAAAATATAGCCAAATTAAAAAGCTAAGTCAAGAAAAGCTACAAAAAACTACACTAAAGATGGGGCAATCTGTTCCTCAAAACTATTACTAATTGCCCCAGTTTTATCGAAGAACAAATTAACAAATAAACAGTAAAAATAACAGTCAAACAGCAAAAACAAATGAAATCATCTGTAATCATCGTCTTAGGGGAAAAGAGTATTGCGATCGCGAGACAAGTGCAAACCGTAATTCCTAACGCCACAATTTATGGGCTTGCCACACGTACCCAAACCGCCGATCGCACCTATGACAAATTTAGCGAAACTGTCAGTGAACTTTTTAGTCAAGGACATGCAATCATTGGCATTTGTGCCGCAGGCATCCTCATCCGATCGCTAGCGCCCCTCCTCTCAGATAAACGCGCCGAACCTCCCGTAATTGCGATCGCTGAAGATGGTAGTGCGGTTGTGCCTCTATTGGGCGGATTAAATGGCACTAATGAACTTGCTAGGGCGATCGCCAAATTACTCCAAGTTCAAGCCGCCATCACGACCACAGGCGACTTACGCTTTCAAACTTCATTGCTAGCTCCACCTGCCAATTATCGATTGTTAAATTCGGACGAGCAGGCAAAAACTTTTTTAGCAGATTTATTAGCAGGAGCAAGAGTAAAACTCATTGGTGAGGCAACTTGGCTAAGTGATAGTAATCTTCCCTTTGCCGATGATGCCACACATCAAATAGAAGTTATTGCTGAGGACGTGAAATTTGAGGTGATCGCTTCTAAGCTAAGTTCTCAGTACTTGGTATATCAAACAGAATTCTCCCTAAATCCCAGCACCATCGGCAAGTTATTCATCATTGGCACAGGACCAGGGGCAGCGAAATGGATGTCGCCCGAGGTCAAGGCAATTTTGGAAGCGGCTACAGATTTTGTCGGTTATAAAACCTACGTGAATCTAGTGAAGGAATTTACTAAAGGAAAAACGATCCATGCTTCTGATAATCGGGTGGAACTTGATCGCGCTCGTCATGCCCTTGAATTAGCCACCGAAGGGAAATCTGTGGTTATTGTTTCATCGGGAGATGCAGGAATCTATGGCATGGCTTCGGCTGTATATGAAGTAGTCGATCAGGATCGTCCCAAATGGAACCAGATCGATATTCATGTTGCCCCTGGTATATCTGCTGCCCAAGCCGCCGCCGCCGCCATTGGTGCACCCATTGGACATGATTTCTGTACTATTTCTCTATCAGACATTCTCAAACCTTGGGAAGTTATCGAGCAGAGGTTGTCCGCCGCCGCCCAAGCTGATTTTGTAATTGCGATTTATAATCCCATTTCCACGCAGCGCAAGTGGCAACTCCCATCCGCCAAAGAGACGTTATTAAAATGGCGATCGCCTAATACACCAGTAATTCTCGGTCATAAAATGGGACGTAAAGGCGAAAACGTAAAGGTGATTACACTTGCGGAATTAGAGCCTGAACTTGCCGATATGCAAACGGTGATTATTGTGGGATCGAGCAAAACTAAGGTTTTAGAATTAGGCGATCGCATCAGAGTATATACACCCCGCACATACGAATAAGTTCATGCCAATGAGGGAGCAACTAATTGATGGTGATCAAGATCACTATCAATGTAGCGGTTAATCACAAGCTAGGAGGACAACAGGAGCAACAATAATATCGATTGGATCTGGATGTACGAGGTTTTTATGAACTGCCGATTCTGTAAAAATTATGCTCCACAAGGTCGAAACGGCGGATATTGCAGTTTGTTGTCAGTTCCAGTTCAAGGTAGATGGGAGGCTTGTCGCTTATATTTGGCAAGCTTTCCTGCCAAGTCTTCACCCATTCCTGTAAGCATTAATATCACCCCTCATCTAGTTTTGTTATAGAAAGTAAAGAGTGCAGCGCATTGCGCTGCACTCTTTACTTTGAGTCGTGTTTTGCAAAGTTTGACTAGAGTGAAGATATAGCAATGTAAGTTTTGCTTAAGAAATAAAACCCAAATAAGTGAAGGCGGCACGGAGTGCCGCCTTCACTTATTTGGGTTTTGATTTGTCCTAGCTATCTCTTACATTGCTATAGGTTAGGGAAATTATCGACTTTTGTTTCGTTTGCTTCTTTCGTTTGATTCCAAAGCATCATTCCTAATACACCATCTAGTAAGCCACCGCCGCGATCGCCACCATTAACAGCGACATCTGGCACGACGCGAACTTTACCTTCACCGATCGCTTGCATCATTTGTAACGCCACATAGGAATTACCACCAAGAGCCTTGACCCCAGCACTATAGGCATCGGCTTTAGCTTCACCAGTAACGCGAATTGCTTCCGCCTCACCACTAGCTTCTTTGACTTTGGCATTGGCTTGTAGTTCGGCAATGCGGACACCCTGCTCTGCTGTAACGATTTCCCGTTGAATATCGGCGAGCGAAGTTTCCCGCACCAGTTCTTGTCGCTGAGTTTGCGAGATGCGCTGGACTTCGTAGGTTTTACGCTGTTCTTCGGCAATTTTGCGATCGGTCAGCGTTTGCATTAGGGTTTCAGGTGGCTCAATTTGACCTAGCAATGTATCAACGG
The DNA here is from genome assembly GCA_050632425.1 of Pseudanabaena sp. BL-A-41. Taxonomy (GTDB): domain Bacteria; phylum Cyanobacteriota; class Cyanobacteriia; order Pseudanabaenales; family Pseudanabaenaceae; genus Pseudanabaena. The sequence continues at coordinate 588,759 of CP192607.1, forward strand.
CTTGGACATCATAGGCTTGCATGGCATTACGAATATACTCAGCCGCTTCCGCTTGGCGATCGCTACGAGCGATTAGAAAATCTAACACGGTGTAAGCCTGTGCGGAATTGCGGAAGTAATTGCCAACCGTGGGACGCAGTACATGATCAACGAGATTTTGCATGGAGCCAACCCGTGAGATCACTCTAGGTGCATCTAAGGCTCCTACATGAATGATCTGCGCTACTTCCAAATTAAAGGCAAAGCCATCATTAGAACGTACATTCAAAGCTCTGAGCTTAGAATCATAACCATGCTCTTCAATGCGATCGCTAAAGTTCAGCACAATATTGGTCGTAGGTACGAGTTCCACTTTCATAATGTGCGTATTGAGAGGATGTTTCCCTGGGTAAAGTGGCTCAATCCATACGCCTTTATCGCCGACATTCACCAAATGCCCATGGGTAAACAGAGCGCCACTAACATCATCTTGAGCGCCACCGACAAAGGAAATTACTACGCCCACATAACCAATGGGAATCTCGGTCATTTTCACCTGTTCTACTTTGGCAAACCAAGGATTGAGATTCCATGAACCCGATAGAATTACCTGCTCCTGTAAGCCGCGCCGACCGCCGCCATCGATGAACAATTGAGCATTTTGGAAGTTGTCATGTTCTGGAATAATTGCCCCTGCGATCGCCCCTGCTTCGATGGGAATACCATCTAAGGTGGTGACAACGCCTACTTTTTCGGTTTCCACAGAATAGAGTTTCAGCTCATTCGGCGACATTCCATTTTGACCCGCATTCGCCGAAGTAATAATCGTAAACAGAGCCGTATTAATCCGATAGGTTCCTGCGGTGAGGATGCCAATCTGTCTACCCTTTTCACCACCAGCTAAGAGAAACTGTCTCGCATTTTGGAAGTTGTCACAGGGAACGGTTTTACCGAGAATGCGATCGGGTGGAATCGATTTACCGTCGTTGGCAATAATTAAGCCGATTTCGCCTTGGGGAATTACCACTACCGATTCTTTGCGAATTCCATATTGCCAAGGGTAATAGCCAAAATACCAACCAGGGGCGAGGGTGTCGGCTTGATAGCCTGCTTCGCCATTGAGGGCAACTAATTGCCGGGGGGTAAGTCACCACGGAAGGAGAATTTCTTAACGACGATGCCGACTTCGCGCTCACCGATTACAATTAATCCTAAAATCCATCCCACCTGTGGCAAAAATACAAACACCAATACAACACCACCGATTACCCATACCCAAATGGGGAAATTAAAATCGCCTGCTTGCATTAACTGCATTTGCGGTGCTTGAGCAGAGTTCGATCGCTGCTGCGATTGATTTTGTTGAGCAATTTGTTGATTATTTTGCTGAGCGATCGCCTGATCATTGCCACTTACTACAGGCAATGTCACTGTCCCAAGCATCGCGATCGCTGCACCTGAAACAAGCGATCGTACCCAAAACTTTTTGCTGATCTTTTTGATCAAGTCTTGGTGAATATCCTGAATCTTCATTAGTTTTTTCACGGGAGGAACCCCAATTTCAGAACTGCTGCTAATCTAGCGCATTTGTCAGGGAGTCCTCAAAAATCAACTAAGAAAATTAATAACCCAAACAAAAACTGATTGTGCTAGGTAAGAGGGAGGCGCGAAGCGCCTCCCTCTTACCTAGCACAACAGAAACTGGTCGCGAAGCGACCAGTTTCTGTTGTGCGGCAATTAACCCTTGAGGTCAAAAATCCGATTGATCACATCTTCGACGACGCGATCGGGAGTGGATGCGCCTGAAGTGACACCAATCTTGATTTTGCCTGCGGGGAGCCAATTGGTAGCTTGCTCGATCGCTTTTCCTAATGGCTTATGTTCAATTACCTCAGCCGAAATAATCCGATGCACATCATCAATGTGATAGGAAGGAAGATTTCGTTCGATCGCAATTTCTTGTAAATGGGTGGTATTAGAGGAGTTATAACCACCAATCACGATCATCAAATCAATCGGATCTTCGACAATCTCAAACATGGCATCCTGACGCTCTTGAGTGGCATCACAAATGGTGTTAAAAGCAAGGAAATGCTCATTGAGATGTTCGACACCATACTTCTGCATCATCGTGCGTTCAAACAACTTGCCGATCGCTTCCGTTTCTCCCTTGAGCATCGTTGTTTGATTAGCAACACCAACTCTTTCTAAATCACGATCTGGGTCAAAACCGACGGACATGGCTTTACTGAACTTCGCGATAAATTCTTCTCTATCGCCGCCATTTAGCATGTAGTTAGCCACATACTCGGCTTCCTTCATATTCAGTACTACTAAATAGCGATTGGCATAGGAACTTGTAGCGATCGTCTCTTCGTGATTATATTTACCATGCACAATCGAGGTGAAATCTGATTTCTTGTGCTTCTCGACACGATTCCAAACTTTCGATACCCAAGGACAAGTGGTATCAACAATTTTTGTGCCAAGGCGATCGAATAATTGGGTTTCCTGTACGCTAGCGCCAAAGGCAGGCAAAATCACCACATCACCCTGCTCAATGCCTGAGAAGTCCTTAGTGCCATCACTATTTACAGGAACGAATTGAACTTCCATTTCTTTTAATCTGGCATTAACGGAAGGATTGTGAATAATCTCATTGGTAATCCAGACCTTTTCTGTCGGAAACTGGGTACGGGTTTCATACGCCATGGCTACTGCTCTTTCCACACCCCAGCAAAAGCCAAAGGATTTCGCTAAATAAATCGTAACATCGCCTTGGGTATACACATAGTTGTGATCGCGAATGGTTTGGATCAGGTTGCTATGATATTGCGATCGCATGGTGGATTCGGCTGCTTCGCCATGTCCAAAGCCTTGACGGAAATAGTTGGGAGACTTTTGCAAAGATCTCCGCATAGCTTGTGTATCGAGCGTATTGTCCATGCGCTTAGATGATTCTAGGTAATTGTGCTGAAAGTATTATATAGCTATCGCGGTTTGCAAATTAGTACACGCTCATTTGCAAACAAAAAATCAAGCCCAATAAGAGTTTTGGATTTTCATTTTACAGTAAGCAAAATGAAAATCCAAAACTCTTATTGCTTATACCAATCCTTGCGCCATTTCTTCATTTGATCAATTTCAGTTTGTTGAGAAGCGATAATTCCCTTTGCGAGTTTCGTGATCTCTGCTCGCTTCGACTTGGCGATCGCATCCTCTGCCATCACCACAGCCCCCTCATGATGAGGAATCATCGCATTGATAAATCTCAAGTCAAAGTCTTGACCAGCTTTACCTAAATCCAAATCCATCCGCATGGTTGCTCTTTGTTCGGCAGTCATGGGCATCATGTGATTCATTTCCTTATGCCAAGCCATTGGGGTATCGCTGACATTGGGATACCATGCTTTGCGCCATTGCTTCATTTCTGCAATCTCTTTCTCCTGCGCCTGAATAATCTCGTTGGCAAGTTTTTTTAGTTCTGGACGTTGAGAATTTTTTAAGACTGCCTTTGCCATCACCACTGCGCCCTCATGGTGAGGAATCATCGCATCGATAAAGCGCAAATCATAATCAGAGTCTGCTGCACCTAAACTCATTTCCCCATGATTCATCCCACTATGATTTGCGGGTTTAGCAGGGGAGGGAGTAGTTGAACTGACTGGCTGGGTTTGAGTTTTTGGAGCGTCAGTACTTGCAGAATTCGTCGCAGTGTCATTAGGGTTACTACAGGAAGTACTAAGTCCACCAATGGCGATCGCCACCAGTAGCGATCGCCTTAGCGACTTGTGAAACAGATCAAACCCTAAGGAATTGAGAATCTTCATTATTAAAATGCCAACTTACAGTAAAAAAGCTAAATTTAAAATTTAAACTTACGGAATATTATACTTTTCTCAATAGCCCTGTAATAAATTACGGGCTGAAAGCTGAAACCCATTGAAATGGGTTGATCATAGAAGTTCTTGAGTCTGCTTTAGCTGACTTACGCTTTGAGCCAAGAACTTGAGTTCTTGGTTCTTTTGCTTATCATTCATGAATTGCATTAAGTTTTATTGAATTAGAAGTGCTAGATCTGGAGTTTCATTCCGAGTTCATTTTTTTGAACTAGGCTAGAGATATGAGTTCAGGAGAACAGTTATGAAATCAACAGAACCTAGAGACTCTAATCTAGAACGCCCACCAGTAGGCGATCGCAAATCCCATAGATTATGGATCTTAGCGATCGCTGGTATGGTTGCGGCGATCGCCATGACAAGTGCAATGACAAACTTCGTTCAAGCACAAACTACAAAACCGCTAATTAAGCCCCTTGATAACAGTCCTTGTAGCAACGCCCCAAATGCTGCGATGAGGTCAGGGATGCCCAATCACATGATGATGAGTGGCGAATTCGCTGATCGCCATTTTATTGAGATGATGATTCCGCACCATGATGGAGCCGTGAAGATGGCGGATCTGGCGCTGAAGCGATCGAAAAATGCTGATGTTCTGAAATTGGCGGCAGCAATCAAACGCGATCAAACCGTTGAAATTGCTCAAATGCGAACTTGGTATAAGGATTGGTATAAAGCTGATGTCCCCGATATGCCTAGCCGTTCTATGAAATCCCCCAATTCTATGATGGGCATGAATCACGGCAAAATGGGTATGGGCAACATGATGGGTATGAATATGATGGCGACCGATCTCAAAATGCTTGAAACCGCTACTGATAGTGATTTTGACAAGGAATTTTTAGCAGAGATGATTCCCCATCACAAGATGGCATTGATGATGAGCAATATGATCGTGGATAGCGATCGCCCTGAAATGCGTAAGCTTGCTCAAAACATTTTGCGATCGCAAAGCCAAGAAATTGACCAGATGCGAGGTTGGTATAGGTAAACATGGAAACGACTACGCTGAAATTACGAGGGATGAGTTGCGCTTCCTGTGCCAGTAGCGTCGAAAGAGTCGTTAGCAATGTCTCAGGTGTGGAGCTATGTAACGTCAACTTTGGCGCAGAGCAAGCCACTGTCACCTATAACCCTAAAGCCGTTGACGTTAACAAGATTCAACAGGCGATCGCTGATGCAGGTTATTCTTCGCAATTACTGAAAGAAGAAAATCCCTTAGTTAATGATGACGAGGAGCAGGCAACCAGACGCAAAGAAGAGCATGATCTCAATCGTAAGGTGATCATTGGTGGTGCAATTAGTCTATTTCTGGTAATTGGCGGATTACCGATGATGACAGGACTTAGCTTGCCATTCATTCCTGCATGGATGCACAATTCTTGGTTGCAAATGGTCTTGACGATCCCTGTGCAATTTTGGTGTGGTGCGAGTTTCTATATTAATGCTGGCAAAGCCTTCAAACGTCACGCCGCCACGATGGATACGTTAGTCGCCACTGGGACAGGATCTGCCTATGGCTATTCCATCTTTGCCACAGTTAATCCAGACTTTTTTACTTCGCAGGGCTTAACTGCCGATGTTTATTTTGAAGCATCTTCAGTAATTATTACTTTGATCTTGCTCGGTAAACTCTTTGAGAATCGCGCTAAGGGAAGCACTTCTGAAGCAATCCGAAAGTTAATGGGCTTGCAAGCAAAAACAGCACGAGTCATTCGGAATGGTCGAGAAATGGATATTACGATCTCCGAAGTACAACTCGATGATGTGGTATTGGTGCGTCCGGGAGAAAAGATTCCCGTCGATGGCGAGATTATTGAAGGAAGTTCCACCATTGACGAAGCGATGGTCACGGGCGAAAGTGTCGCAGTCAAGAAGCAGGTCGGTGATGAGGTGATCGGCGCAACCATCAATAAAACTGGTAGTTTCAAGTTTCGCGCTACCCGCATTGGCAAGGATACTTTCTTAGCGCAAATTGTGAAATTGGTGCAGCAAGCCCAAGGTTCTAAGGCTCCGATTCAACGTCTCGCCGATCGCGTCACAGGTTTCTTTGTGCCAATCGTCATTGCGATCGCGATCGCCACTTTTATCATCTGGTACAACTTCATGGGCAATGTCACCCTTGCGGTGATTACTACTGTTGGTGTGCTGATTATTGCCTGTCCCTGTGCTTTGGGATTAGCTACACCTACATCGATCATGGTGGGAACGGGAAAGGGCGCTGAGAATGGAATTTTGATTAAGGGTGCGGATAGTTTGGAACAGGCGCATAATTTGCAAACGATTGTTCTTGATAAAACAGGCACAATTACCGAAGGCAAGCCCAGCGTCACCCATTTTGTGACCATCGCAGGAATGCCCGATGCTAAAGTTTTAGAGCTATTAAGTATGGCTGCCACCGTAGAACGCTATTCTGAACATCCCTTAGCGGAAGCGATCGTGCGTTATGCCAAGGTGCTCAAGGTGGACTTAAGCGATGCTAGAGATTTTGAAGCGATCGCAGGTAGTGGTGTACGTGGCTATGTTGGCGGACATTTGGTACAGATTGGAACCTATCGCTGGATGCAGGAATTGGGAATTGCAACGGCATCCTTAGAACAGGCTTGGGATACCCTAGAGAGAAAAGGAAATACCGCGATCTGGATTGCTATTAACGGTAAAGTCCAAGGTGTAATGGGCATTGCCGATGCGGTCAAACCTTCCTCAGTGAAAGTGATTCGCACCTTACAACGCATGGGCTTAGAAGTAGTCATGCTCACAGGCGACAATCGCCGCACTGCGGAAGTAATTGCCCACGAAGTTGGGATCGATCGCGTGTTTGCGGAAGTGCGTCCCGATCAAAAGTCTGCTCAAATTCAGCGTTTACAAAATGAAGGTAGTATCGTGGCAATGGTGGGCGATGGTATCAATGATGCACCTGCTCTTGCTCAGGCGGATGTGGGTATTGCGATCGGTACGGGTACGGATGTAGCGATCGCCGCCAGTGACATCACGCTTATTTCTGGCGATTTGCAAGGCATTGTCACCGCCATCCAACTATCTCGCGCCACCATCCAAAATATCCGCCAAAATCTCTTCTTCGCCTTTATCTACAACATCCTCGGCATTCCCATCGCCGCAGGGATTCTCTTTCCCTTCTTCGGTTGGTTGCTTAGTCCTATGATTGCAGGCGGCGCAATGGCATTTAGTTCTGTTTCCGTGGTGACGAATGCTTTGCGATTGAAGAATTTCAAACCCCAAAAATTGTGATGCGGCGCACCGCGCCGCATCACAATTTTTGGGGTTTAATGGAATGACAGGAAAAACTATCATGTTAAGAAAAGCTACATTCTTTGGAACTCTAGTTGGTATTGGCTTTCTGTTCGGAGCCATCTCTGGGGCGATCGCTTCAGAAAAAATGACTGATGATCACAATATGCAAACTGAGCCTGCTAAACCTACGCAGTTTAAGGCGATCGATCAACCGCTAACCAATAAAATACTTGTCACTGTGGTTGGTGCTGGCTTAATCGGGGCAGAGCTTTGGTGGTTTCTCCTCAGTAAGCCTAAAGCTAAAAAAGCCGAAACCGAATCTGGTATTCAAGAAATAACCGTCGTCGTTGATGGTGGTTATGAACCTTCAAGAATTGTTGTTAATGCTGGTCAACTTGTTCGCCTTAACTTTCTCCGCCGCGATCCTAGCAGTTGTTTAGAAGAGGTGCGACTCGCTGATTTCCACATCGCCCAGTATCTAGAATTAAATAAAACCACAACCATCGAATTCACGCCGCCCAAGGCAGGAAACTATGAATTTGCCTGTGGCATGAATATGTTTCGTGGTGCGATCGAGGCAAAGTAAATGGCTATCCTCCCTTTAAAAGATGAGTTGCGGCGCGAAGCGCCGCAACTCATCTTTTAAAGGGAGAATATTCGCTTATATGGGGAATCTGGCGAAACTTGCTTTTATCCAAAAATTTCATTTGTCAACCAGACGCTTTCGGGTTGGTTGTGTCCAAATCCCTAAAGGCTAATTGCTAAAAGCCAATTGCTAAAAGCTATAATTACCAAACTGACAAATTTTTTTGAATAGTTTTAGGTAGTCATTGAGCGTGCCAAAAGTCGGTATTGTCTATAACGACGCAAAACCAGTTGCCGAGCAGGTAGCATCGGATATGAAGTTGTGGCTCGAAAAGCGCAACATTCAGACTGTGCTGGCGACGGGAAATGGCGGTATTTTGGGCTATGGCAAGCCAGATGCTCCCGTTTGTCACACCCAAATCGAGAGCTTAGTTCCTTTGGGCTTTGACCGCGACATTATGTTTGTGGTCTCCTTAGGAGGAGATGGTACGGTATTGTCAGCTTGTCGCCAAATTGCACCATTGGGCTTACCATTGCTCAACGTTAATACGGGACATATGGGTTTTTTAACCGAAACCTATTTGACGGATTGGGAAGAAGCATTGTCCCAAGTTGTCGAGGGGCAATATGTGGTTGAGCAGCGATCGATGATGACAGTGCGGGTTTACGACAGTCAAGGCTTACTATGGGAAGCTTTGTCACTTAATGAGATGGTATTACACCGTGAACCCTTGACCAGTATGTGTCACTTTGAGGTACAGATTGGTCGTCATATACCTGTGGATATTGCGGCGGATGGCGTGATTATTTCTACGCCTACAGGCTCAACAGCCTATGCCCTCTCTGCGGGTGGCCCCGTCATCGAACCAGGTATTCCCGTATTTCAGCTAATTCCTATTTGTGCCCATTCCATGGCATCACGGGCTTTAGTCTTTGCTAATACCGAAAAAGCGATCGTTACTCCTGCTAATCGTCATCGTTTAGTATTAGTGGTTGATGGCAATGCTGGATGCTATATCTATCCCGATTATCGGGTTGAAGTAGAGCGATCGCGCTATCCTGCAAGGTTCATTCGCTTACAAAAAGGTGAATTCTTTAAGGTTCTGCGCGAGAAGTTAGGCTGGGGCTTGCCACATATTTCTAAGCCAACTTCAGACGATTGGGCTTAAAATCACTCAAAGCATATCCAAGGACGCTATGAGTCAAAGTCTTAACTTTGCAAACCAAAATTTGCGCGATCGCTCCTTTAAAGGTAGAAATTTGGTCGGTGCTGACTTTAGTGGCGCTGACCTGCGTGGATGTGACTTTTATCGATCTCAACTGAAATTTGCCAATTTTGCCAATGTGCGGACTGGTCGAAGTCCCCGTCAGATTGCGATCGCTAATTGCGTTTCATTTGCGATCGCCTTGATGTTTGCGGGAACAGCCTTAATTTCGACGATCCTACTGATTACCTTTATCCTTACTTTCATCTTTGGGGCAGGGATTGTTAATCGCAATACGATCTATTGGGTTGCAATTATCGCAATTGTGGTCTTCGCCGTTGGGTTTGCGATCGCCTTTACCAATAACTTTGCCCTCTCTCATACCAAGAGTATTTTTACGGCAATCCCTATTTCTCTAGTTGTTGCCTTTGCATCAGGATATTTCGGTTCAACATTTACGAAAATATTAGTATCTGGCGCTTTCAATGCGATCTCCAATTCCATTACATCTAATAGCTTCGTTGCCTTATTAACATTTTTAGCGATCGAACCATTACAAATTTTTGGCAGTCTCTACTTATTTCGCCTCGCGATTAATACCTCACGCACAGCTATAGGTACAAAGTTCCAATATGCAGATCTCACTAAAGCCTCATTTCACAAGGCAAACCTAGTTAGTTGTGATTTTACCAACGCAATTACCAATGAGGTTAACTGGGAGGAAGCTCAGATCACAAAATGTAAGTTATAAAAAAAAGAGATTTTCCGCCTCTCTTTTTGTATGTTGATTTGAGATATATCATGCTCTATTTAGCCTGATACGTTTTCTTTAGTATGGCTACAGTTTTGCGATAGTCCATTGCAGCAGCAGATTTAGTGAGACTGTATTTCCCAAAACGCAGGTGCAATTATGCATTGTCCACATGGTCAGAAACTCAGTCGCTTTTGTCCCTTGGCAACAGCGCAAGCAAGTCTGTGCTGACCTCAAGGCGATTTATGCTGCGGCAACCGAATCGGAGGCGGAGTTTAACCTTGAACTCTTTGCTGAAAAATGGGACAAGCAATATCCATCAATCAGCAAGTCTTGGCGCAGTCATTGGGCGAATATTATCCCCTTCTTTGCTTTCCCTCCTGAGATTCGTAGAGCGATTTATACCACTAATGCGATTGAGTCGATGAATAGCAGTTTGCGGAAAGTGATTAAGTCTCAACAGATTTTTCCTTCCGATGACGCTGCTTTCAAGCTGGTTTACTTGGCAATGCGGAATATCTCGAAGAAGTGGACGATACAGATTATAACGATAATTCTGCAAATGATTTCATGCTTGGACTGGTTAACACAGCATCCATTAAGTCAAATATTGCATCTCTTCCATTTCCTAAAAAATTATATGCCTGTTGACGAAAATTCTGTAGTTTTTCAATAATCATGACTGTAGATGTGCTTTTTCTTTTTCATCTACTTTAGGCAGTTTGTATCTCTTTTACTCTGCCTTTCTTACCTTTTTTAGTCTAAACTTAGGACTTACGCATTTGCCCTGCAATAAATTGCGGGCTAAAAACTTAAACCTGTTGAAACAGGTTGATTTGAGGCTTTCTTTAGTCAGTTTTAACTGACTTTAGCTTTGAGCCAAGAACTTGAGTTCTTGGTTGATTTGCGTAAGTCCTATAAACTCCAGTTAGGGCTTTGCGACACTTTTAGTCAGGATTGGCTCTCATGCTTGTTCTCCTAAACCTCGCGGTAAGTCTCTTGGTTGAGAATCTGGACGCAAGCGAGATCCTTTTCCTCGCTTTCCCATCATCAAAAAACGCGCTTCTCGTCCAAAAAAGGTCAACAAAGAAATCCCTAATTCCTAACCCTAAATATTCTCCTTTTCATTCTCTTGGGTTTGCCCAGTTATCCATTCTCTGGGTTACTTTTTTCTGCTCTTTTTCTCGTTTTCTTAATCAACTTAGGGCATTGTTGCATAAAAAGGGGAAGAGGAGGTAAATTAGATAAAAATCAGGAGAGGGAGTCCCAGATAATGAAAGAGAAATATCAGGTACGCAACTGGGCAGAGTATAACGCAGGGCTAAAACAAAGAGGAAGCCTGACCTTCTGGATTAGCGAAGAAGTAATCGGAGGATGGTTAAATCAAACATTAAGTGGCAAACGGGGTGCTTCAAATGATTACAGTGATATAGCGATCGCGACATTTATCACTGTAAAAGCGGTATATCAGCAAGCAGGAAGACAAACGCAAGGAATGTTAGAGTCACTATTTACCTTGATGGGAATAGATTTGCCAGTGCCAGACCACAGCACCGTATCAAGACGGACAGCAAGTTTAAGTGTGCCCTTACCAGTAATCCCCAAGCAGGGAGCTGTGCATGTAGTAGTTGATTCGACAGGGATCAAAGTCTATGGTGAAGGTGAATGGAAAACACGGCAGCATGGGATTAGTAAGAGACGGACATGGCGCAAATTACACCTTGGAGCCGATGAATCAACGGGAGAAATACTGGCTGCGGTCGTCACTACGAATGATTGTCACGATGGTGAAGTACTCGCCGATATTCTCGATGGGATTGATGCTGAAATTGATCAAGTTTCCGCAGATGGAGCTTATGACCATCGTCATTGTTACGACGAGATTGCCCAACATGGAGCTAAAGCCGTGATTCCTCCCCGCAAAGATGCCAAAATCTGGCAGCATGGCAATGCCAATGCTCCTCCTCATCCCCGTGACCAAAACCTGCGCTATATCCGTAAACATGGGCGTAAAAAATGGAAACGTGACTCAGGTTATCATCGACGTTCTTTAGCAGAAACCACGATGTTTCGTTTCAAAAAAATCTTTGGTAGTACTTTATGTTCTCGTAAATTTGACAATCAGGCGGTTGAGTTGTTCATCAAATGTGCTGCTCTCAATCGCATGATTCAACTTGCTAAACCTCTCTCCTCTCCTGTTGCTAGTTAATTATCTATCCTAAGATCCTCCATCTTTTGGCTTCTTTTTATTCATACAACAAAGCCTCAACTTAGTCTAAACTCCAGTAAAGTCAGCTAAAGCTGACTAAAAAGAGTTGTCCGATTAACCTGTTTCAACGGGGTTAAGTTTTCAACCCGTAATTTATTACAGGGCTAACTTTATTTAGTTGTTAGAAGCACTTGCTCGATCGTTTGACAACAAACTTCAATGGAAGCTCCATTTTGCATTTGTTCCGCAAGGGCAACTAAAACGGAACGGCGATCGCTCAGTAAATTTTTAGCATTTAATAACGCCCAACGTTCTTGCACAATTGGATTTGGTAAATTGGCAATCGCTTGACGTAAACGCTGAATATCATCTAACCCGCCTTCCGTTTCACCCTCACACATCAGTTGCTCGGCGGCGATCCCTGCCATATAGACGGTGCAATAACGATCTAGGAGATTGACCGAATTAGCAGAATTATCCACTTCAATTTCTACGCCGCCTTCGATACCGCTAAAACTTTCGCTAGCTAAGACTTCACCCAAGGATTGACCGACAATTCCCGCGATCGCATAGTTAATTACTTTAAAGCCCAAGACATGCGCCGCCAAAAAGTGCCCTGCTTCGTGATAGGAAACTCGCTCACGGTATTTGGAATCTCTTGCCCTCAGCCAAGCCTGTGCGTATGCCCCAAATTTACCTTGCCAAAAGCCGATATCAATGCCCCATGCACTGATTAAGACAATCGCGATCGCCGCAGGTACAATCGGCGACAGACCCACCATCGTACCGACAAGGGACATCATGGTGATCGTAAAAATGGCGATCGCTAGTAAATCAGTAGCCGTAACGTTCATGACTTTTTAATAAACGAACCACTACGCGGTTGCTTTTTATAGAAAGTAGCTAGACTGTCATCATCGCCGACAAAGCGCCAGTGCCAAGGCTCATACATCACACCCTGAGAATTATTGGGAGGGAAGGACATTTCAAAGCCGTACTTAGCTGCATTATTTTGGAGCCACTGAAAAGCAGCAGTTTTCTCGAAACTAGTGGAAAGATTGGCACTTGGCACAGATGCGTCACCAAGATCCATCGCATAGCCTGTGTGATGCTCGCTATGACCGGGGGGCGCACTGACCTTAGCGCGTTGGGCTGGGGTTTGATTGCGTTGCTTACTGATCTCAAAGAAAAGTTGTTGCTGCTCAGCGATCGTCCGAAATCCAGAAATTACCGCAAAATCAACACCATCAGCTTTTGCCGCCGCCTCCATACTCAGATAACTTTTTGCCGCCGTCTCCCTCAGTTTAATTTCATAGCCATCACTTGCTCTACTAATAGTGCGTAGTTGATTCGCAGGAGCTTCTTTGTAAGGGTGATGTCCAAAGAGATCGGGAGGACTATCAGGCTCATTGGCAACTACGTCAGAATTATCACTAGCTGCTTTATTAGCGGGAGTTGCCGTACTTGTACTTATAAATGGCGCAACTGTAGGAATAGGTGAAGGTCGCTCGGTTTGAGGTTCTGATTTTGGTTCTGAAGCAACTTTTTCAGATGGGGATACTGCCTGCGGGGCATTGTTAGCATTGGCATTTAGCGCAAACCAAATGCGGGTGCTAACGATTGGTGATAAAAAGGCTAATACTGCTAAACCATATCCCCACCAAGGAACCGCCTGTAGCGATCGCACAACAGGATTGGCTGGTACTTGCTTTTGGGGCGATCGCTGGGGATCGCTGACCCTCTGGGCAATGGGGATATCGTTTTGGGTAGGCATAGGTGTATAAACCTTGGAAGTTTTAACCACAGTTAAATATATATCAGTAAATCTCAAAATTAGAATTCGCTTAAAGTGTGAATTCTAAATCTCATAACAAGACACAAGATGGATAAACCTCATTTTGTATCTTGGCATAACTATTTGAAGATAACTTTTGAATGAAGTGATAGCTTTTCTGTTGATGTAAATTAATGGAATTACTTTTAGTGAGTAAATCTTAATGCTTGAAGTATTGACTTACACTTTTGCTATAAGCTCCTTTGTAGGAATAGTATGCGGTCTCATTGCAGGACTTTATCAGAGATCTATGATACTAGGAATTTTTGTTTTTCTAGGGTCTATATTGTTTTGTAGCTTAACTATGATGGGGTTTGGATACTTACTAGATCTAGCAGTGCGATCGCGGCGGGGTTTGTATCGTTCTTCAGATAGCCCTCCTGCTGCGGCTGAAGGTGTAGGACAAGTTTTATTACCGTTAATGTTAATTCCCTTAGCTTTAACGGGAGCCTGTCTTGGGGCAATGGTCTATCATCTGTGGCGAAAAAGACATTGATGATAAGCTATTGCCATTGACTGTTAGGAAAAGAAGGGATTTGTAGCAAAGCGACAAATCCCTCTTGTGGTTTACGTACTGACTTGAGTGGCTACAGCGAAATCATTACCTTAGTTTCAACCTTGCACAATTTCCAGAAGATTGCCATCAGGATCTCTCAAAAATAGAATTCTTTGTCCCCAAGGCATAACTTGCGGCGGTGAAATTATATCTATGAGCATATTAGCTTGCCGATCGCATAGTTCTTGATATACCTGATCGAGATTATCAACAGTCATCGATAGTAAAAACGGATTACCACTGATAGCTTGCCTACCGCGATCGCCAAATAATTTAGGCAACCATGCGCGATCATATAGACCTATTTTCAGTTTGCCACTATAACCCTCAGCACTATCAGGTTTAACAGGTTTCTCAAAGCGAAATCCTAACGCATCGCGATAAAAAATTAGCGATTGCCCCACATCAGACACAAATAAAGCAATATAGTCAATTTCCATTTAAGTAGCTGGGCATAATTAAAAAACAGAACCAAAACCTGTAGCGTACGCGCAGCGTGCGCTACAGGTTTTGGGATTTTATATTTAATTGCACCCAGCTACTTAGTAATCTATGGATTTTCTTGTAAAACCACTTCAGATTGCTCTCCAACCAATTCATTTTTGATATCTAAAGATTTCGACTCAGGTAAGGCTGTTGTTTGATTGGATTGGTGCAACTTACCATTCTTTTCGTCAGGCAACCATTTTAAGAATGGGAGTGGCAATAGACTGCTGATATTCGCAATTGTAATCAATATCCAAAGATTATCGAAATTGGATTCTGTAACCCCTAGGAAATGGGTCAGCACAGCCCCTAATTGAAATGAACAGAGAGCTGAGATATTAATAACCGACATCAACAGCGCAAATAAAGTTGCTTCGATCCCCTCAGGGCAAAGCCTTGCTGCTAAAACCAAAACAGGCATAAACGCTATTCGGCCAGCAACCGTCAAAATCAGACTATCACCGAGGCTAAACCAGCGATCGTCAATGCCTAAGGCTCTATTAGTATGGGTCACAAGCAATAAACTAGTTAACCCTAAAACTGTGGAAATAATCGTAGTCCAAAAGAAAATTTTGCGGGTTGGCACTGCTTTAAAAAAGCGTTGAAATAGCCATACACCGAGCAAACCTGCCCAACTTGCAAAAAATTTGATTGTCCCTAAAAATTCAGGATTAAATTTCAGTTCATTCGTAGTGAAATAGAAAAAGGCGGTATCAGAACTGGGCGTTGCTTGCCAGATAAACAAGAAAAGTGTCGGTAACCAAATAGCTTTATTGGTGAAGGCTTGGCGTAATTGACTAAAGTTAAACTTCAGCGACATCCATAACTGTGAATTTCGGGATAGCGTCGCAGGTGTCACTGATCCTAGATTAGTTGCTGATTTGTCAGGCGCAACAATATATACCGTAGACATCGGTGGGTCAGCGATCGCAAAGGCCGAAATCCCCACCAACAGAGGCAAAATCGCCGTAATCTCAAACACAAACTTCGCACCGAAATGCTCTAGCAAATATCCACTCAAATAGGCTGACATAATTGCGCCAATGGATGAGGCAATCCAGCTAAAGGATTGTAAAGAGCCTGCATCACCCTCTGGTTCTAGTCTTGCGCGCTGCACAATCAAGGCATCCGTAATCGCATCCGAACAAGCTAGGGAAAGAGAGCCAGCAGCAATCATGGCGATCGCCCAAAATGGAGTTTTCACCCAAAGCCCCATACTTGACCATGCAAAAATCCCCAGTACACTTGACAGCAATAGGTAAGGGCGACGGCGATAACCAAATATAGGGAATCCGTCAGAAATCAGACCATAGAGGGGTTTAATTGTCCAAGGTAGCATTGTAATCCCAACCATTGAGGCAACTTCCGCAGGGCTTAGCCCTAAGTCATCCTTAAGGAAGAAACTGACGGCAAGCTGCGAGATTGCCATTGCACCTTGGACAAAATAAATAATAGCGATCGCCCCTAACTCTAGGTCAAACGAGCGACCCCGTAAGCTTTTGAGCCAGTCTGATTGGATTAGCACGATACGATTGCCTAAATATTAAGAAACTTTAATCTCAGTATATTTTAGCCCCTATCGAAAAAATCACATCTATCGATCAGTCAATACTCAAAACTGACGTTAATTTAAATTTTTTGTGTGCGGCTTTGCTGCACTACAAAAAACGTTCCTTAGAGCTACTTTAAATATTAATTCGACAATTCCAATTCTTGAGGCGATCGCTAACCTTTTCAGATGGATTCACAATTTCTTCTTGAGTTCTATTCCTTAAATAACCGTTCCATTGATAATGGACTAAAGCTGCATACTCTCGTAAAACAGTCTTGAGTTGCTTATTGTTACTCCATTGCAAAGGTAAAGGAATCATACGAGGAATAACTTTAAATCCATAGTTTTGAAATAAAATTTGCGATCGCAACATATGTGGAACATCAGTTACCAATAAGATTTTCTGAATACCTTGTGGATAAAGTAATGCTGTCGTAAATTGGACATTCTCCTCTGTATTCTGTGAGCATTTTTCTCCACTTATTTCAAGGCGTGAAACTCCTTTCTTTTCTAAATATGCGATGATTTCCTCAGCATCCAGCATTCCACTAACAAATATTTTAGGAGAACGTTTCTGTTGCCATAATTCATTACCCAAGACCACTCGTGGTGTTCTCAATGCTTCACCTCGTCCTAAAATCACAATAGCATCAGCTTTTTCACCAGAATCTTGAGGAACAGAAAAAGTCAAGCCTTGGCTTGCCAAAATAAGCATAATTGGCGAAGTGATAAACAGGTAAATTAATCCGATAATAGCTACTGGTAAAATAAATCGACGCTTCCACGATCTAGGACTAATCAGCCACAGCAACCAAAGAACAGCAAAAAAAATCAAGGTTTCCATAATATCTGAATAGATACCTTCACCTATGGAAGTATCTATGTTAAAGGTAACTATGTAATGTAATTAACTAGTAAAGATGTGAGATACAGCGCTTTTCAAGCAAGCGAGGTACAGGATTGTTTCCCCGCCGAAGGCGGGGAAACAATCCTCCGTACTTCACTAGACTAGTAAACGCTATAAAGATTTTTAATCTTATTAAATTAAGTGTATGAGATCCTTGGCAACAAGTAATAAATAGAAATACTAAGGGTTCTGCGATTTAATAAAGAACAAAATTTTTTGTGGCGCGGCAAAGCCGCGCCACAAAAAATCGGTTCTTTATTTTCCTGCATATCCCTTAGGTCGTACTAGAAGGGCAAAATCCATAATATTTTCATTGATCTAGTACAAGCTATAGGTTTTATTTAAA
Organism: Pseudanabaena sp. BL-A-41; assembly: GCA_050632425.1. GTDB lineage: Bacteria > Cyanobacteriota > Cyanobacteriia > Pseudanabaenales > Pseudanabaenaceae > Pseudanabaena. The sequence continues at coordinate 606,320 of CP192607.1, forward strand.
TCAGCCACATAATCTTTGGAGCCGTTTACAATAACTCCAAATATTCCAATTGGAGAATTACTTAAAAGCTCTAGAGATTGTGTTAGGTTAGAAGCCTTAGCTTTATCTAACCCAACTACAATAACAATACCATCTGCCTTTGCCGCAATTAATTTTGAATCAACTAGCCCTAATAAAGGCGGCGTATCATAAATTACTAAGTCAAAGTTTTCCTGAAATAGTTGCATCAAATTCTGCATTTTTTGAGATGAAAGTAACCTTGTTGGATCAGGAGGAATTTGTCCAGAAGTTAGAATCGATAAGTTTGGTTCGATAGGCGATCGCTGGACTACTTGATCAAAAGTTAGATCTGTGGAAATTAGATTACTAAGTCCCAGAGCATTGCTAAGTAGCAACTGCTCATGTAGCTTTGGGCGACGCAAATCCGCATCTACTAGTAGAACTCTTTTCCCCAAAGCTGCTGCTGCTTGTGCTAAGTAGACAGAAGATGTTGATTTACCTTCACTAGGTATAGAAGAGCTAATCACGATAGAGCGAATTTCTAAATCAGGACTAAGTAAACGAATATTTGTATAAAGGGAGCGGAAAGATTCTAAAAAGATAGAAGTTATGTAATAAGGCTTTATAGAATTAGGATTGGATTCCTGAGCATTAGTTGCGCGATTTATCCAAACTTTTAAGTTAGCGACTTTTGTTAACTTTTCAATGGCATTTAAAGCCTTATTTTCAATAAAGTTTCGATTTAACGGAATCATTCCTGAAACATCATCCACAGGTTCCTCTTGATTTAAGTCTGAATTAAATGGAATCACTCCTAAAATGGGCAATTTGGCAATATCTTTCACCTGATCTGGTGTACGTAATAAATTGCTCAGTTTGTCTAGCAGTAAAGCAATTCCAGTCCCTAACAATAGCCCTAGTATTGCTCCTAAAATTCCATTTCGTTTAACATCAGCAGATGAAGAGACAGGCTCCTTTACTGGAGTCAAAATTTGCCAAGGTGTTTTACGTTGTCCCGCATCAATACGTAAAGCCTCACGCTTTGTTAAAAATTGGTTGAGGTTATCGTTAGTAATTTTAATTTCTTGCTGAATATCAGTATACTGTCGAGATATGGTAGACAACTGTTTTACTTCCTGATTTAGCTTATCCTCTACTTGTGCTAATATTTCGCTACGGGCTTCTAAATCTCTAATACGACTTGCAACTAGCTCTTTAGCTCTCTCCTCCTCAAGCCGTAATAATGGGATTAAATTAGCACGCTGATCCTTTAATGTTTGAACTTTATCAGTATTTTCTTGATATATACTCAGTTCTTTGGCAATTTGACCATCCACAACTTGGATCTGCGATAGAATTGCTTGATATCTAGGATTGTCTTGAAGAAGGGATGAAACTTTTGTTTCATCGACTGGTTTAGATACTTGACTACTTAAGTCTTGAAATAGTGAGCGTGCTTCGTCTAATTTAACTTGAGTTTCCAGTTTTTGTTGAGCAATAGTACTAGTTTCTGCCGCTAGTTGTTTACTACTGGATTCTGGATCGATGAGATTATATTGTTGCCTAAATGACTGTAGCTTATCTTGAAGCTTACTGACTCTTTCTTGAACCTGTGGTAACTGAGAGTTTACAAAATCAAGTCCTTGTTGTACATCAGATAAACGTTCTTCCAAACTATAGGCAAGATAAGCTTGAGAAACTAAATCGAGAATTTCTTTAACTTTTTTAGCGTCCTTATCCTGATAGCTGACGCTTAAAATTTGATTTTCTGTCTTGATCGCTAGACCATCAGCAAGACTATCATCGTCAATATTTGGATATTTTGCTTTTAGCTGTTCCGCGATCGGAGCAAGAATTTTAGAACTCTTTAATAGTTTTAATGTAGTAGGGCTAATAGGCTCTTTGGGTTCTGTTGTATCTCTATTATTTAGAGTTACAGCAGAAATAACACGAGTCTCTTCGGTAATTGGCTTAGCTAAAATCTCAAATCCAGATTGATAAGTTGGTTTGCTAGTAGCAGCCTTAAATACAGCTAAAGAAGTCACTACAATAGTTACGCTAGCAATTACAGGTAAGCGCCTCTGCAAGGATTGCAATACATTCCCAAATTTTAATCCACCCTCATCATCTACCGATTGTGTATTCGCTAAATTAGTTGTCCAAAAGCGTTTGGCATCATTTTTTTGAGGAGCTATTGGAGAATGCTGTTCACTTTGCATGTTGATTTCCGTACATACGAGGATTAAGTGATTACTGCTAACTCTAAATCAAGGACGATCTCAAATTAGTCTCTAATTTGCATTGTATACACTTAAAGAGTATATATACCTTAACTCATCAAAACTTGCCTCTAGTTATATGTTAGCAAGCTTCGTCTAGTTAATATATATTCTTGTGACACTATAAGTAAATATAGCTATAGCCATGTTTATTGGCTTATCAAACAGATAGTAAATATAAAGCGAGTTCAATAATGCGAGTTTAGGTTAAGCTTGCCAATTTTATAAGCTCAGAAGCAAAAGACTTGCTTAGCAAGTCTTTTGCTTCTGAGATCTGAGAGAGGGTTGGCTACGCCAACCCTCTCTCAGATCTCTGTTTAAATTATCCCCAACTCGATTATATTTACTATCTGTTTCGCTTTTTATTCTTTACTAGCTATATACAGCATCTTGCCTTAAGTCACAATCTAATGAGTCTTGAAATCCTTGTGCAGCAGTATTTCAGGGCTTATTAATATTCATAATAAGGAATTAATGGAGTGTATTGCCTTTCTGCTGGTTAAAACTAGAATAAATAACTTGCTTAATCATCAGCCATATAAAAATAGGAATAGTTGTAGCGTAACGTTTCCAGAGCCTGCGAGGTTCTTGTGAAAGTCGAAATACCCACTCTAAACCAGACACTTGCATAAACTTTGGAGTTTCTTTGAGTACTCCAGCATAAACAGGAAAAACTCCGCCTACTCCAATCATAACAGCTTGGATTTTGTCACGATGCTGCGCCATCCATAACTCTTGCTTAGGACATCCTAGGGCAACAAATAAAATTTTTGCTCCACTGGTATTTACAGCTTGTACCATATCCATATCTGCTGTGCTAGACAATGGGCGAAATGGCGGAGATTCAGTTCCAGCTATCTCCAAATCAGGAAATTCTATTTGTAATCTTTGGCTGATTTTATCAAGTACATGAGTCTCTGAGCCTAGCAGAAAAATGCTAATTTGTTTTGCCTGAGCTTGTTTGCAAACTTCTTGAAAGATATCCATTCCCGCTACTCTCTGCGCTTGTTTGTGCCCTAGCATCTTCATCATCCAGACTAAAGGCATCCCATCGGGGGTAACTAAATCAGAATCTTTCAGTACATCTGCAAAATTAGAATTTTGCCAAGCTTCAACTAGCATATGTACGTTAGAAACACAAACCATCTTACTTAGGCTCTTATTTGCCCAATCTATTATTAGATTGATTTGCTCGTCGAAGGACAATATAGATACTGGAGTAACTATTAAATTTTGGCTAGGAATACCATCTTTATACATATTCTACATATTCAAGGTGAATTTTAGTTTATAACTTAGCAGCATCGAAATAGTCAAAGAATGATTGTTTTATTTGTTTTTTGTACTCATTAACTGTATCTCTAATCACATATCCTCTATTAGTTTACCAGTCGCCAGTAAAGATTCTAAGCTATGAGTTTTTATTTCTTAGTTGCACATCAAGTAAATATTAGTGTAAAGTATGAGAAATATAAAAACCATCTAAATGATGATTATCTATGAATGGTTAAATTAAAAAATGCCAGTCAATGAAGATGTACAGTTGAGCAAAAGTGTTAAGATCTTTCATCCCCAACTCGTTAACCTTTATGGTTGCCGTATTGGTGATGACACAAAGATCGGAGCGTTTGTAGAAATTCAAAAAAATGTGTCCGTTGGTAAGCTATGTAAGATATCATCTCACAGCTTTCTTTGTGAAGGTGTAGTGATTGAGGATGAAGTCTTTATTGGACATGGAGTGATGTTTACTAATGATCTTTATCCACGATCTACAAATGCTGATGGAAGCTTGCAAACAGAGGCAGATTGGGCTGTTGTCAAAACCCATGTGAAGCATGGAGCCTCGATTGGCAGTAATGCAACTATTTTGGCAGGAATAACCATTGGCAAAAATGCCCTTGTAGGCGCAGGCGCTGTTGTTACCCACGATGTTTTAGACTACTCCATTGTAGTTGGCGTACCTGCAAGAGTTGTGGGAGATGTACGCGATCGCGATAAATCTACTTCTTCATAATCATTTGTTAGTTTTTATTACTTAGCTTTCTTTTTTGCATACTCTTACATAATATTTTATAAATACATCATCTTTATAAATACATCTTTGTGAATACATAATAAAATGCCTATGGAAAGCATTAGTAACACCAATATTGGTGTCATTGGCTATGGATACTGGGGTCCGAACCTAGTTAGAAATTTTTCTGAACTCTCAGGTGCTAATGTCAAAACTGTCAGCGATTTTAGCCCAGAGCTTTTGGCAAAAGCAAAAGCTCGTTATCCTGCAATTCAGATCACCACAGATTGTAATGACATTTTTAACGATCCTGAAATTGATGCAGTGGTGATCGCTACTCCTGTATCTTCACACTTTAAGCTTGCCCTAGCTGCATTAAAAGCGGGGAAACATGTCATGGTTGAAAAGCCAATGACCATGAATTCAGAGCAATCGATTGAGTTAATAACTGAAGCCAAACGTCAAAACAGAGTCTTGATGGTAGATCATACTTTTGTTTATACGGGAGCTGTTCGCAAAATGGCAGAGCTAGTTTCCAGTAAAGCTTTGGGAGACATCTACTACTATGATTCTGTGCGGGTTAACCTCGGACTATTTCAACATGATGTCAATGTTCTCTGGGATCTGGCAGTCCATGATCTATCAATTATGGACTATGTTTTACCCGCTAGACCCTATGCAGTATCAGCCACTGGCATTAGTCATGTATCCAATGGTCCCGAAAATATTGCATATTTGACAATGTTTTTTGAAAATAACCTGATTGCTCACTTACATGTCAATTGGTTAGCTCCTGTAAAAATCAGGAGAACTTTGCTAGGAGGTAGCGAGAAAATGGTTGTATTTGATGACCTAGATCCTAGTGAGAAGATTAAAGTGTATGACAAAGGTATCACAATCAATAATAATGATTCCGATAGCGTTTACCAAAAAATGATTGGGTATCGTACGGGTGATATGTGGTCTCCTAAGTTGGATATTACAGAAGCACTGCGGACAGAAGGTCTACATTTTTTACATTGTGTTCGCACAGGTGAGCGTCCTATTAGTGATGGTGAGGCTGGACTAAGAATTGTCAAGATTCTTGAGGCTGCTAATCAGTCTATGAAAAAGCAAGGACAATTAGTTGAATTGAATTTAGCAGAGGTGTCAGCATGATTCCATTTGTAGATTTGAAGGCTCAGTATCTTAGTATCAAAGATGAAATTGATACAGCCGTGTTAAAGGTTTTAGACAGTACACAGTTCATTCTTGGAAGTGAAGTTGCTGCACTAGAAGAAGAATTTGCTAGTTACAGTCAAGCGCATTTTGGAATTGCATTAAATACTGGTACTAGTGCTCTGCATCTAGCATTATTAGCCGGAGGTATAGGCGCAGGAGATGAAGTAATTACTGTGCCTATGACGTTTGTAGCAACTACAGCCGCAATTTGCTATACAGGGGCTAAACCTGTATTTGTTGATATTGATCCTATCACCTACACAATTGATGTTACGCAAATTGAAAAGGCAATTACGGAAAGGACTAAAGCGATTCTTCCTGTCCATTTGTATGGACAAGCCGCCGATATGGATCCAATTTTAGAAATTGCTCGTCGGCATAAATTGATTGTGATCGAAGATGCTGCTCAAGCTCATGGAGCTGAATACAAGGGACGTAGAGTTGGTAGCATTGGTGATATTGGCTGCTTTAGCTTTTATCCAGGCAAAAACCTAGGCGCTTATGGTGAAGGTGGTATGGCAGTAACCAATAACCCTGAATATAACCAGACCATGAGAATGTTGCGAGATTGGGGTCAGGAGAAGAGATATCACCATGTTCTCAAAGGCTATAACTATCGAATGGATGGTATCCAAGGGGCGATTTTACGCGTAAAAATGCGCTATATCGAGGCATGGACTGAAGCTAGAATCGCTTGTGCAGCTAACTATAATCAACTCTTGGCTGAATCTGGATTAGGACTACCTACAGCACTACCTCATAATCGGCATGTTTATCATGTATATGCTGTGCGATCGCCTCAAAGAGATGCTCTGCAACAAAGCTTACAAGCTCATGATGTGCAGACTGGTATCCATTATCCAATCCCTGTTCACCTTCAAAAATCCTATGCTGATCTAGGTCATAAAGCTGGCGATTTCCCACATTCGGAGGCAGTAGCCAAAGAAGTCCTATCTCTTCCTATGTATCCTGAACTTCCCCTTGAGTCCCAAACTCAGGTTGCTAAAGCTGTAATTAGCTCTATTAAGTAGAGGATTTCCATGTCTGATTTAGGAAAAACTAAAGTAGTTGCAGCCGTTCATGGACTACAAGAAGACAAACTCGATCCTGATTTTGAGGTTCAATTAGCAGAATATCTCCGTAATCAGTACGATCGCCAAGCTTTAGTCGAACTGTACTCAAGGTTTGTGGCTAGTGACGGTAACTTTGACGGCGTGATGCGGCGGGCGATTTGGCGGGCGGTTGCTCGTAAATTTGGTCATAGTATTCAGATTGGCAATGGAGTTGGCTTTAAACATCTTGAAACCTTTGAGATTGGGAATAAAGTTTTTATTGGATCTCAAAGCTATATTCAAGGTCGTTTTGATGGCACTTGTGTCATCGGCAACCATGTTTGGATTGGTCCTCAGAGCTATTTTGATGCTCGCGATCTAGTCATTGAAGACTATGTTGGCTGGGGACCTGGGGCAAAAGTTCTCGGCTCAGCCCATACTGGTTTGCCAATTGATCTACCCATTGTCAAAACCGATCTAGAAATCAAGTCAGTCAGAATTAAAGCAGGAGCCGATATTGGCGTGAATGCAGTTATACTTCCTGGTGTAACTGTTGGCGAAGGTAGCATTATTGGTGCTGGAGCAGTGGTTACTAAAGATGTACCCGCCTATGCGATCGTTGCTGGTGTACCTGCTAAATTTTTACGCTGGCGTGAAGGATATCAACCTTTAGAAAATATTATAGAAACAGAAGATGAAAAATAGTCGAGTACTGGTTACAGGTGGCGCAGGTTTAGTTGGGTCTCATATTGCTGACCTTCTTGTTAAGGAAGAAGTTGCCGAAATTATTGTTCTAGACAACTTTACGCGCGGACAGATATCTAACCTCGCTTGGGCAAAGGAGCATGGCAATGTCAAGGTTGTGGAAGGCGATATTCGCGATCGCCAAATTCTTGCTGAAGTGACCGATGGCGTGGACATCGTTTTCCATCAGGCGGCGATTCGCATTACCCAATGTGCTGCCGAGCCTCGTTTAGCTCTAGAAGTGATGGCTGACGGTACTTACAATGTATTGGAAGCCGCAGTCAATGCTAAGGTCAAAAAAGTTGTAGCCGCTTCATCAGCCTCAATTTATGGCATGGCGGAAGAATTCCCTACTACTGAGCAACATCATCCCTACAACAACCGTACTCTCTATGGTGCAACCAAGGTATTTAATGAAGCACTATTACGCAGCTTTTATGACATGTATGGACTAGATTATGTGGCACTGCGTTACTTCAATGTCTATGGTCCACGCATGGATATTTATGGTGTCTACACTGAAGTCCTAATTCGATGGATGGAACGGATCATTGCAGGGCAGCCTCCATTGATTTTTGGGAATGGCAAGCAAACTATGGACTTTATATATATTGAAGACATTGCTAGAGCGAATATCCTTGCTGCCAAAGCCAATGTGACGGATGAGGTATTTAACGTGGCAAGCCATGTGGAAACTAGCTTGAATGACTTGGCTTACAGTTTGGCGAAGGTCATGGGATCAGATTTAAAACCCGAATATGGAGAAGAGCGTAAAGTCAATCCTGTTGCTCGTAGACTAGCCGATGTAACTAAAGCAAAGGAACTATTAGGTTTTGAAGCTGAAGTCTCTCTAGAAGAGGGATTGAGTAGACTCGTAACTTGGTGGAAAGAACAAAAAGCCAAAGGAGACAAGTAATGTCTGAGAAACTCCCAAATATTCCGATCGCTAAACCTTGGATGGGTGAAGCCGAAGCTGAAGCCGCTAGTCGAGCGATCCTATCAGGTTGGATTACTCAAGGACCAGAGGTCGCCGCATTTGAAAAAGAGTTTGCCGATTATGTCGGGGCAAAACATGCTTGTGCGGTCTCTAATTGCACCACAGCTTTGCATTTGGCATTACTAGCAGTTGGAGTCAAGCCAGATGATGAAGTAATTACGGTTAGTCATTCTTATATTGCTACTGCAAACAGTATTCGTTATTGTGGCGCAGTGCCTGTATTTGTGGACATTGAACCACAAACTTATAACATCAATCCCACATTAATCGCCGAAGCAATCAGCGATCGCACTCGCGCTATTCTTGTCGTTCATCAAATTGGGATGCCTTGCGACCTCAAAGCAATTTTAGAAATCGCCCGTCAACATAATTTGCCTGTAGTGGAAGATGCCGCCTGTGCGATCGGTAGTGAAATCCTCTGGGATGGAACATGGGAAAAAATTGGTAAGCCCCACGGTGATATCGCTTGCTTTTCCTTCCATCCTCGCAAAGTCATGTCCACTGGGGATGGAGGTATGTTAACGACCTCTAATCCAGAATGGGATCGCCAGTTTCGGCTGTTGCGCCAACATGGAATGAGCGTAGCAGACACTGTACGCCACGGCTCTAAGCAAGTGATCTTTGAGTCCTATCCCATCTTGGGCTACAACTATCGAATGACGGACATCCAAGCCGCTGTAGGGCGCGAACAACTCAAACGTCTACCTGCAATTATCGAGCGTCGTCGTTACTTAGCCCAGCGATACCATGAACTCTTAGCCAATATCGATGGATTGAAAGTACCCACTGAGCCAGATTGGGCTAGAAGCAATTGGCAAAGTTATGCGGTAAAGCTGACAGACAAGTATGATCAGGTGCAAGTAATGCAGGAAATGCTAGATCAAGGGCTAGCTACAAGGCGTGGCATTATGAATACCCATCGTGAGCCAGCCTATCAAAAGGAAGCTTGGTCTTGTGGAATTGCCCCAAAAACCTGTAGCTGTGAAGCAGGAAAATGCGATCGCCTAGTTGAAAGTGAAAAAGCCCAAGACACTGTAATCTTGTTGCCACTTTTTCATCAAATGACTGAACAGGATCAAGATCGTATTGTTCAAGCCTTACACAATCTGGTAGTGAAATAAATATCCTAAATGGGTGGTGCAAAGCATCACCCATTTTCCAAATGGTAAAATTTTTAGACCCGAGAAGGTAGCCTTTATGTATGACTCAATAGTAATTGGTGGAGGTATTGTTGGACTCTCAACAGCAATGGCTTTACTACGTTCCAATCCTGATTTGCAGATTGCAGTTCTGGAAAAAGAAAATACTTGGAGCCAGCACCAAACAGGACATAACAGTGGAGTCATTCATTCTGGAATTTATTACAAACCCGGAAGTTTAAAAGCCAAGCTTTGCCGTACAGGTTCACAGTCGATGGTACAGTTTTGTCAAGAGCATGGGATCGCCCATGAAGTCTGTGGCAAAGTTATTGTGGCTACTGAGCCAAAAGAATTACCATTTCTAGAAAATATCTATCAACGCGGTCTAGCTAATGGCATTGAGGTTGCAAAACTGACTGCTGAAGAAGTTAAAGAAATCGAACCCCATGTTAACTGCATTGCAGGAATTCGCGTCTTTTCTACAGGAATTGCAGACTACAAGCAAGTCTGTCGTAAATATGCAGAATTAATCGAACTTTTAGGAGGCGAGCTTTATCTAAATACGAAAGTTGAAAAAATTGTAGAATCAAGCAATACTCAAATAATTGAAACTAATAATGGCATTTTTGAAACACGCAATTTAATCAATTGTGCTGGTTTGCATAGCGATCGCATTGCCAAGCTTAATCAAGTTAATCCTCAAGCGCAAATAGTGCCATTCCGAGGTGAATATTACGAACTGAAGCCCGAAAAAAGATACTTAGTTAAACATCTTATTTACCCAGTCCCCAATCCCAACTTCCCTTTTCTCGGCGTTCATTTCACACGCATGATCGATGGCAATATCCATGCAGGACCGAATGCAGTTCTGAGCTTAAAACGTGAAGGTTACAACAAAACAGATTTTGATTTCAAAGACTTTGCCGAAGTAATGACCTACCCTGGCTTTTGGAAACTAGCATTCAAACATGCCGATGAAGGCATTCAAGAAATGATTCGCTCCTTTAGTAAAGCAGCATTTGTGCGAAGCTTACAAAAACTCATTCCCGAAGTTCAAGCTGATGATCTAGTACCTAGTCATGCTGGCGTAAGAGCGCAGGCTTTAATGAATGATGGCAGTCTAGTTGATGATTTTTTAATTATCAGAACAAAAAATTCTATCCATGTTTGTAACGCTCCTTCGCCAGCGGCAACTTCTTCCCTTGAAATTGGCAAAGCGATCGTAGAGCAAAATACTTAGAAATGGCGAAGCACGGCTCAAATGGCTATATAGCAAAATCAAAAACCAAGAAGAGAAAGGCGGCGCGAAGCGCCGCCTTTCTCTTCTTGGTTTTTATGTCCTGATACACTTGGTGACAGCTATTATGTTCATTAAATGACCCATTACCAAAACAGCAATAGAGCCTGACAGGATTGAACAGTCAGTCTCTACAGAAATTGATTTAAGGAACAGGCTAGGATGGACTCTAACCATCGACCGATCGCTTAGAAGGCGATTGCTCTATACAACTGAGCTACTAGCCCAAACAAATTCACGGTTTATTATAGTACACTGAAAGTCAACTTTTTAGCAATTGGTTTCAAAAATTATTCGCTAAATAGCTAATTTTAGAGATGTCCCAGATATAAAGTAGTTTTGTTAAAAATTACTTTTTAAACCGTCTCAAGAAATTGCTAGAGTGCAATGATAGACAAAATTCATTCTGATATATAAAACTATGGATAGTACATTAGCGATCGCATATCTTGGGGCGTTAGTCCTACTCTTAGCAGGGGTTAGCTGGTTAGTTATCCGCCAGATCCTCAAAGCCCGTAGTTTAGAAAATGTGATTTCTGAATTGCAACCTAAGCTGCAAAAAGAAAAGGGGACACCCGAAGACTATTACCAACTTGGTAGCGTATATTTACGCAAAAAGCTCTACGCTCAGGCCATTGCTTTATTTAATAAGGCAATCAAAGAAGGTGGTGACAATCTTCCTGAAGCCTACAATGCCCTAGGATTTTCCTATTTTTCTCAAGATCAGTATGATCTGGCAATCAAAAATTATAAAGAGGCGATCGCTTTACAGGTTGGCTATATCACTGCGATCAATAATCTTGGTCATGCCTATGAGAAGAAAAAGTTATTGCCTCAAGCGATCGAAATGTACGAACAGGTGCTGGTTTTAGATGAAAAAAATGAAACTGCCAAGCGCCGCCTGAGTTCCTTACGCAAACAATTTGTACCTACTGCATAAAGCAAAAAGCAGGAGAGGCGGCGCTTCGCGCCGCCTCTCCTGCTTTATAAAGCAATTTTAGACTCGATCAGTCCGCCTCCGAGCAGCAAGTCATCACGGTAAAATACGGCTGCTTGTCCGGGGGTAATGCTAAATTGAGGCTCATCAAAGACGATGCGGGCGCGATCGCTTGATAGCGGAATTACCGTTGCTCCCGCAGGAACCGTGCGATAACGGACTTGCACCTCCGCATGGAAGGGGACATCAGTAGGAGCCATTGACACCCAATTCACTTGATTGATTGTGCATTCCTTGTCATGGGCTTCCGAGCGATCGCCAACAATCACCTCATTTTTAATCGGGTCGAGGGCAATCACATAGAGAGGATTTGCGGCGGCGACACCTAAACCTTTGCGTTGACCGATGGTGTAGTGGTATGTGCCATCATGCTCACCCAACACATTGCCATTTGTATCAACAATTTTGCCTTGGACAGGTGTGAGATATTTATCGAGAAAAGCTTTCATGGAGCCATTAGCTTCTACAAGGCAGAGATCCATACTTTCGGGCTTTTCGGCAGTGGCTAAGCCAAATTCGGCTGCGATTTTGCGAGTTTCCACTTTAGTGGTATTACCGAGGGGAAAAACACAGCAGCTTAATTCCTCCTGTCCGACTTCATAGAGAAAATAGGATTGATCCTTAGTATCGTCAACAGCCCGACGCAATTCATAGCGTCCCGATTCAGGGTTGAAATTGAGCTTGGCGTAATGTCCCGTAGCAATTTTATTGATGCCCAATTTTTCACGGGCATAGGTCATCATGGGGGTAAATTTCACAGCTTTGTTGCAGCGTGAACAGGGCAGAGGCGTGGAGCCTGCCGCATAGCCAGTAACGAGATAATTGATAATATTTTCTTCAAAGACATCACGACTATCGACAATTTCGTGATGAATGCCTAATTCTTCGCATAGACGTGCGGCATCGACCATCCCTTCAGAGCAACATTGTCCTTTGCCACGCATTAACCACAGCGTCAAGCCTGTGACATCGTATCCTGCACGATGCAATAGGGCTGCGGCAACAGAACTATCCACGCCGCCCGATAAGCCGACAACTACTTTTTCTTTAGTTGGTGTTTGAATTTGCTCTGTTGTTAAGGTTGTGTTTGACATTTGCTGCGATCGAACCATTCAACCTCAATTGTAATACTAAGAATCAAAATCGCGCTGCCCTTTGGTTGTCATTTGTAAGATAGTTGCTTTGTTTTGTGCTGTAACTCAATCCATAAACAAGTAATAGGAAAGGCTTTGCAAAGCCTTTCCTATTACTTGGAAGCTGTATAATTCCGCCAACCACCATAGGTGGTGATTTCCTGCTGTCCTTCGCATAGGAATGGTTCACCTAAAACGCCTAATACTTCCTGTTGATTTGCCAGAATAATTTTGCCAATGCATAACCCCGCAGGTTCTGACAGGAGAATTTCGCCAAGGGCACTAGGCGTAATTGACCAGATTTCTAAGGCGATCGCTTGTCCATTTTCGCTAACTCTGAGCATCGCGGGATGGCGATCGCTAATTGACCAAAGCCGATAAATGGGAGCAGTTATATCTTCTCTGACAAAGGTTGCACCAACTTTCTGTAAGTTCCCATTTAATTCCAAACCTCGCATCAAAGTACCATTAACTGCAAATTCAATCATATTAACTCGGTTCTAATTCATTGTATTCAAGTGCTTTGCGCTCTACCCTAAACCGAGAAATTTTTTAAAAGTGTTGATCAGCAACACTTTTAAAAAATTTCCTATGGTTCATTCAATCGGAAATTGCTTGAGGATGGGCGGCGCTTTGTGCATTCTATCCTAATAATTGTAGCAGTTCCTCTTCTGAGATACAGGGCACACCTAGAGATTGGGCTTTTTCGAGTTTAGAGCCAGCCTCTGCACCAACCACTAGATAATTTGTCTTTTTGCTAATAGAATCCGTAACTTTACCACCTGCGGATTTGATTAAGTCTTTGGCTTCATCACGTTTGAGGGTTGGTAATGTACCTGTGACTACAAAGGTTTTGCCTGCAATATTCGGATTAAGCGCGATCGCATTGCCTTCTTTTGGCTCACTTACAAACTGTAAACCTGCATTTTGAAGGCGTTCTACTAAATGCTGATTAATATCTTTACGGAACCAGTCATAAATGGATTGGGCAATTTCTTCACCGATCCCATAGATAGAAGCGATCGCTTCTTTATTTGCACTTGCCAATAGTTCCACATTGGGAAAATTATCGGTAATGGTTTGGGCGTTGACGCTACCCACATGACGGATGCCTAAACCATAGAGGACTCGCGCCCAAGGTTTAGTTTTGGACTGGGCGATCGCCGCAATAATTTTGTCAGCAGATTTTTGTCCCATGCGATCGAGGGTTTGCAGTTGTTCGCTAGTGAGTTCATACAAATCGGCAACGGAAGTGACATGATTTTCGGTTACTAATTGTTTAACCAATTTCTCACCAATGCCATTAATATCGAGAGCTTCACGGCTGACCCAATACTCTAACGCACCCCGCACGATCGCAGGACATTCGAGATTAATACAACGGGTTGCCGCTTCATCTTCAGGCTTAAGAACGGGCTGACCGCATTCTGGGCAATGGGTGGGCATCACAAAACGGGTGGCGCTATAGGGACGTAACTCAGGCAAAATCCGCACTACTTCAGGGATGATCTCTCCTGCTTTGCGGACGATCGCCGTATCACCGATATGTAAATCTAGTTCCGCGAGGCGATCGCTATTGTGCAAAGTTGCCCTAGAGACGGTCGTACCTGCAAGGAGAACGGGGCGCAGTTCGGCAACGGGGGTGAGAGTGCCTGTGCGCCCCACTTGGACAGTGACAGCTTCAATGACTGTGGGCATTTCTTCGGCGGGATATTTCCATGCGATCGCCCAGCGTGGTGTTTTTTGGGTAAAGCCTAATCGCTCCTGTTGTGGGAAGGAATTGAGCTTAATCACCATGCCATCAGTCATATAGGGCAGGTCATGGCGTGCGGTTGCCCAATGGTCGTAATAGTCCTGTAGTTCTTGAATGGATTTACAGAGTTTTTTATTAGGATTAACGCGAAATCCGATTTGTTGCAGAAATTCTAGGGCTTGCCATTGAGAAGAAATAATGCCCTCACCCCCAGCCCCTCTCCCAGAGGGAGAGGGGGGTAAGAATAGAGGTAAATCTGATAAGGGAGGATTAGATGGTGAAGGTTTAGATTCGGGAAGGTGGATTGTATAAGCAAAGAAATCAAGGCGGCGTTTGGCAACGATGCGTGAATCGAGTTGGCGTAATGTGCCTGCGGCGGCGTTGCGTGGGTTGGCGAAGAGGGCTTCTCCCTGTTGCGATCGCTCTTGGTTAATCTCATCAAAAACTGCGATCGGTAGAAATGCTTCCCCACGAATTTCTAAGCGATCGGGAGGATTTTCTAAATTGAGTTTTAAGGGAATGGAACGAATGGTTTTAATATTAGTAGTGATGTCTTCCCCTGCGACACCATCGCCTCTAGTCGCGCCCCGCACTAATATACCTTGCTCGTAGGTTAAGGCGATCGCTGATCCATCAATCTTCAATTCACAAACATATTCCATTTGAGAGAGTGGCTGCAAAGCAGCCACTCTCTCGGTTAAGCTTTTTTGACAACGTTCTTGCCATGAGTTCACATCATCAGTCGTGAAGGCATTTTCTAAACTATAAAGTGGAACATGATGCTGAACTGAGACGAATTGACTCACAGGCTTTTCGCCGACGCGCTGAGTGGGGCTGTCGGGAGTAATTAGCTGTGGATATCGCTTTTCGAGATCCAGTAATTCATGGTAGAGCGCATCATAAACTGAGTCTTCCATCGTCGGAGTATCAAGGGCATAGTATTCATAACTAGCCCGTTGCAAAATCTTCCGCAGTTCTGAGGCTCTTGCTTGAATTTCAGGATTTAGGAATAGTTCAGTCACGATAATCTTGACATTATTGATTAATCAATATTCTAAGCAAATTTATCATCAAATTACCTCATTAACGGGGAAGCGGTCTATGAGCTGAGCAGCTTGCTTAGCAGATTGATACATTTCCGTTGGTAAGTGGGGAACGTGGGGAATTTGATAGAGTAGGTCAATTGTGCGCCGCATCAGACGGACAATATCACCCTCATCAAGATTGGTGTTTTGGCATAGTTCCACCCATTCCATTCCCAAAGCCCATTGCTCGACGAGTCCTGTTAGCTCATAATCCAACCATGCAGGAATATCCACTAAATGACGACGCTGGACTTGGATTAATTCACGACGACGTTCGCGCAAACCATCAAGGGCATCTTCAACCGTTGGCGATAGACCAAACTTAATCCAGTTATCAGGGCGACTGTTTTCACTGACGATCGCCGCGCAGACAGTAGCAAGATGGTGGGGAGCAAGACTATCTAACTCTCCTGAAAGCAAGGCACAGGCTAGCCAGAGTTCATTTTCTCCGCGCAAAGCCGCCACAACTTGCCCAACGTCGGTAGGCTGGGTTTCTTGGAGACATCCATATGCTTGGAGAATATTGACTAGACTCATAAACTCTTGCCAATGTCTTTGGCGGCGATCGTCAACCACCTTTTGCTGAAATTCGATTTGGCGCTGTAACTGTTCGAGTCGATTGACTTTTTTGAAGATAGCGCCGCGATCGCTCATTTTAGAAACAGGATGACGATCCATTTCAGATTCGATCGCCACAACTCTTGCCTGTTGTTTCAAAACTTCGGGCGCTAACTCTGGTGGTGGTAAGGGGGTAATAGTTTGAGCGATTGCCAAGCTAGTTTCATCACCATCAATTGATTGTCCGGGGCGCAATGCTAACTTGGCGGGATATTCAATATCGCCATCTAGTAATAAATCACTACCAACTAAGACAATATCTTTATAACCTGCTACATACCAGCGATTATCGCGCCCAAGGCAGACAAACCAAGGGAACTGCCCAGAGCCTTGCACTTTAGCGGCTAGTACCGTATGTACGATCAAGCCCTTATTCGTGCGAATGGTCAGTGGTGAACCTGACAATAAATAGGGCGCATAGGAAGCTAAGTCATGTAAACGGGTTTCTTCTGCTTGTTGGGCGAGAAGTTTGAGTAAACGCTTTTCTTCACGGAGGCGATCGCGCAATTTATCATAGGCTTCCAATTGTTTCAAATCGACATCGGCTAAATCCTTCTCTAACTTTGCGATTTGTTCAATTACTACCTCTAAATTCTGGATTTGTGGAGCCAGATTGAGATCCGCAAGATATTGCCCAAAGCTTCTTTCCACCAGATCTCTAGCTTGCTCAAGGGAATGGGTTTGCAAGAGATTCATCACCATGCCATAACTAGGGGCGAACTGGCTCACAAGGGGATCGGCACTGGAGGTGGCAAGATGGGCAGCTTCCTTGGCTCCCTCAAAAGGTGTTTGCACAGTGACGACATAGCCAACCTCATCCATGCCCCTACGTCCTGCTCTACCAGCCATTTGCAGGAATTCTGAGGCGGTAAGTAAGCGATGTCCGCGATCGGTACGCTTGGAGATGCTAGAGATGACTGTCGTGCGGGCTGGCATATTGATTCCCGCCGCTAGAGTCTCTGTCGCAAAGACCACTTTAATCAATCCCTGTTGAAATAGTTCCTCAACAAATCCTTTCCATGCGGGTAAAATTCCTGCATGGTGCGCGGCAATACCACGGTAGAGAGCATCAATATGTAAAGGTTTGCCAATATCGGGATTGGTGGCGATAAACGCATCAATTTGCGGCTTAAGGCGTAGTGACTCTTCGGCATTAACGAGGGAAACATTTCCTAATTCCGTAATCGCTTTATCACAACCACGACGACTAAAGATAAAGTAAATTGCAGGCAACATATCACGCTGCCGTAAATGGGAAACAACGGTTCCAATCGTAGGAACAATTTTATGGCGTTCTTCTTTAGTTGGTGGTTTGTTGGTGAGGGGCTTGAGTCTAGGATTAATCTTTTGATAGGAACTATCTAATAGAGGGAAAAATCCTTTGTTATTACAGAAAGAATGTTGGAGGGGAACGGGGCGAAAATCAGAATAGATTAACTCAGTTTTGCCATGAACTTTGTTTAGCCAATCCGTTAATTGCTGACTATTTGCTACTGTTGCTGAGAGCGCTACTAGCTGTACTTCTACGGGACAATAAACGATTGATTCTTCCCAAACTGTTCCTCTTTGGCGATCATTCATGTAGTGACATTCATCGAGAACCACCACTTCCACGCCCGTAAGTGATGTTCCTACTTCACCAATGGGTGTACCATAGAGCATATTTCGGAAAATCTCCGTGGTCATTACCAAAATTGGCGCATCACGATTGACCGATAAGTCGCCCGTCAGTAGCCCCACATTATCATCACCAAACTGTTGTCGAAAATCCCGTAATTTCTGATTTGAGAGCGCTTTGAGAGGGGTAGTATAAAAAACGCGGCGATTACCAGCCAAGGCTGCATGAATGGCATACTCACCGATGAGGGTTTTTCCTGAACCAGTGGGCGCACAAACGACGACCGACTTACCCGCTTGCAAGGCGGAGATCGCCTGTAGTTGAAACTGGTCAAGTGAAAACGGATATAGTTCTTGTGGGTCTAATGCTTGCACGCACTTTTGCCTGAGTAAATATACTTAACGTTGAGTGGGCAATAATGGTTAAATGCTTGCCTAGCCTTCTATAGTATCCTATTGCAGAGATGAGTGACGGCGCGAAGCGCCGCCACTCATCTCTTTGTTTTTGTTTGTTGACTCGCCGAAGGTGGGTCAACAAACCTCTGCAACTCGCTTACTTGAAAAGTGCTATACATTCTAAGCATCGCAGGAATAGCTAAGGCTTTTCAAGAGCTTTGACTGCCATGTTGTATTGTTCACTATTGCCTTGTTGCTTAAACAGTTCCGCAGCTTTCTTTAAATCGGCTTTTTCACCTTGCTTATCTTGTAAGCCTGATTTGGCAATCCCACGATTGTAGTAAGCGGCAGCAAGTCCTCTGATACCCCAGTTGCGATCAATTTTGATCGCTTCGTTATAATCCGCGATCGCATCTTTCATATTGCCTAAAGCATATCTCACGACTCCCCGATTGTAGTAGGCAAGCGAAAAGTCAGGCTTAAGTCGAATCGCTTCATTCCAGTCTTCGAGTGCTCCCTGATAATCACCTAGCGTGTACTTAACTAAGCCGCGATCGCAGTAGGCTTTAGCATCATCCAGTTTAAGGCTAATGGCTTGTTTGTAATCAGCAACAACTGGATCACCTCCTTTTTCCTTCTGAGCAATCTCGTGCCTCTGGTAATAAAGAAAATACTCAGGATTTAAACGAATAGACTCACTCCAGTCGGCGATCGCCCCTTTGTAATCTTTTTTGGCAACCTTATCATTACCACTATTTACAAAAGATTGTGCCTTCGTATCTTGCTCTGACTTGGGAGTGGGAGATACCTCACTAGTTGGCGTTAAAGGAGGGTTGCCTGTCTTTTGTTGAAATAGAAAGTAGCTTACAAGAGCCAACCCACTGATCAGGAATAAGGCGATGAGTATAACTACAATCTTTTGATTACTTTTTGCCATTAACTTATTTCTCCGTCAGTCTCCATACTCCGTCCCAATCATCTTCAGGAGCATTCAGCAAGAAGTGTTGACAACGGGTGATATGAATATTTGCTGCCTTATTGTTCTTATCGAGTTCTAAGACCTCAGCAAACTCAGCCATAGCTTTACTAAATCTACGATTGAGATAATGTTCTCGCCCTGTCTGATAATGCTCGATGATTTGCGATTGAATTTCACCAATCGGATCTGACTTTAACCCGATTAATTCAAAAACGCTGACGGGTTGATTTTTGCCTTTCACTTGGATGCGATCAAGTTCACGCACCCAGATGCGATCGCCACAAAGTTTATAAGTTGCCTCACTAATAATGGCATCCGTGCCATATTGCTTGCTAGCTCCCTCTAGTCTGGAGCCAAGATTCACACCATCACCGATCGCGGTAAATTCCATCCGTCGGGTAGAGCCGATATTGCCACTGATCACGGTGTCGGAGTTAATACCGATACCGATCTTGATCGTTGCCATATCAATTTCCTTTTGGTTTTGAGGCTTTAATTTCTCAATACGCTTGATATTAAATTCTTGGAGGCGTTGGCGCATATCGATCGCAGTTTGTACAGCCATCCAAGCATGATCAGGAATGGGCAAAGGCGAGCCAAATACCGCCATGATTGCATCACCGATATACTTATCGAGCGTACCTTTGTAATTAAAGACCGCTTCCACCATAGTTTCAAAATACTCATTGAGCATTAACACCACATCTTCGGCGGCGAGGGACTCGGTGAGGGTAGTGTAGCTACGAATATCGGAGAAGAGTACGGAAACTTCTTTGCGATCGCCTCCCATCTTGGCATCACCACCAGCGAGAAGCTGCTCCGCTAGTTCTTGGGTCATGTAGCGATACATTGTACTCTTGAGCCGCTTTTCTTGGCTGATGTCTTCCATTACTACTAGCGCCCCACGCACACCTTCACCCTCATCACCCTCTGACATAGTATTGATGGAGATATTGATGCTATGTTGCTCACCGTCAGTAGATCGGAGAGTTTGGTCAGGATAATATTGTTTCCGCGATTTATCATCACTCCCTTCCAAGCTATTTTCAAACCACTTGGTAAAGTTAGCTGTCTCGATATCAATTAGTTCATAAACCGACTGCCCTTCGAGGGAAGTATTGCCCACACCCAGCAAGTCATAGGCGCGTTCATTTGCCGCAATAATTTTGCCATGCTTATCAGTGGAGATGACACCATCGGATAGGCTTCGCAGAATGTCCTTTTGCATTTGCTGCTCTTGCTTCACCTTGGCGAATAGCTTGGCATTTTCCAGAGCTACCCCAGCTTGCACGTTGAAGACCTTCATGAATTCTTCATCGTTATTGTTAAAGCTTGCTTTGAAGCGATCGGGAGCTGCTGGCCAAGTGATGGGATCATATTCAGGGAAATCGCCACGCTGTACTTTATTAACTAGCTGCGTGACTCCAATTAACTCCTTATTTGAGTTAAAAATTGGCATACAAAGCAGACTACAGGTGCGATAACCGTTAGCTTGGTCAAATTTTTTGGAATTATCCGCATCGGGATGTTCGTACAGGTCAAAGGGAATATTCAATACTTCCCCTGTAATTGCCACGCGCCCCACATAGCCAATGCCCATAGGTACGCGCAGTTCCTTAGTCGTGCCATCATGATTGACAATCTGTGTCCAGAGATCATTGCGATCGCGATCGATCAGCCATAGGGTACTGCGATCGGCATTCATCAAGAGCTTGGCTTCATCCATTACCTTTTTCAAGGTTGCCTCTAGGTCCAAACTTTGCCCTAGAGACATGGCAGCTTTCATCAAGGCATCCGCAGCGCGTTGCTTTTGAGCCGCAGAATAAAAAGCCTGCGAGCTTTCTAAAATGAGGCGCATTGATGGCGCAAATTGAGCAAATAGGGCTTGATCCTCTTCCGTAAAACCGACATTATCCACGCGATCTTCAAGGGGAATTGAGGAATCACTGATCTGTAACTTATTGATTAATTGGACTACGGCTACTAGTTGATCGTTATCGTTCAGTAAGGGCATCGCCAGCATCGAATAGGTGCGATAGCCTGTGCGCTCAAATTGTTTCTTGGCTTGAGTCGATCGCGGATCATCAAAAAAATCGAAGGGAATATTGATGGTTTTGCCGTAGGTGGCAACCTCACCCGCTATGCTGGTCGGCTCCGTAGAGATGCGAATTTCAATATTTTTGCCGTCTTCACTGGGTACATTCGTCCAGAGTTGATTTTTATCGGCATCTAGTAAAAAAATGGTGGTGCGATCGGCTGAGAGCAATTCACCTATTTTGCCGCGAATTGCTTGGAGCATCTCGTCAAGGATCACATCAAAATCGGTATTGAGCATTCCGAGGGTTTGATTGACGATCCGCAGGCGTTGCTCAACATCGTTAACAACTTGGCTAAACTTTTCGGGAGTCAATGGCGCGAGTACCGAGGCAAAATTGCCGCCTGCGGTTACAACCAAGGCACTGGAAGGTGCAGGACTATCTTGGAAAGACGAAGCTGGGGAAGCCTTGCTGTGCTTGGCAGGTGGAAATTCACTCTCTGCAATCACATCAATCGTCGCGTGGGTGTCTATGGATGGTATGCGAGAAGGGGATGATTGTGTCATATTAGCACTAATATTTTCGGTTAGTCCCAACTTTAAGAGTCTTGATGTTAATCCAAGCGCTCTTGTTCCACTTGCATAGTTTTTGCTTTTAGACTACGCAAAGCCGCTTTTAGTCAAACTGAAAACGCTATACTAGCATCCCTCAGATTGCGATCGCAAACTCAGAGACTCAAGACGACACTTAAAAACACAACCTAGTGCAATGATTCTCCGCCGAAGACGGAGAATCATTGCATGAAGCTAGCTATAAGTAGCTAGGCATAATTAATTACAAACCAAAACCCGTAAAGTAGCGCCCCTGCGGGGCGCTACTTTACGGGTTTTGGTAATTTATTTTGCACAAGCACTTATGACTAATGATCATGCTTGAGGCGATCTGGCTCAAGGCGATTTAAGATCATGTCGAAAAGTCGATCGCTAACGGCTTCGGGGGTTTCATCGGCATTGACCATAATCGAGATGTCGGCTTGGGCATAGCGATCGCGCCTTTGTTCGTAGAGATCATTGAGGCGTTGTAAGGGATCTTCTGTTTGCAATAGGGGGCGATGCTCAGATTCAGTCTTGAGGCGATCGTACAAAACTTCTACGGGAACATCAATCCACACCACAATCCCGTCATGTAAATGTGACCAATTCAGCGATCGCATGACGATGCCGCCACCAGTGGCAACCACCAAGCGAGTATATGCCGATACCTGTGAGAGGATCTGCTGTTCGAGATCGCGAAAACTATCTTCCCCCTCATTGGCAAAGATTTCGGGAATTGATTTACCTGCACATTGCTCGATGAGCGAATCTGTATCGACAAAGTTGTAATGTACTTTTTGCGCCAAAAGCTTACCGATGGTACTTTTGCCAGCACCCATCATTCCAATCAAAAATATATTCGTTCCGTTGAGCATGTGCTTAGTTAATAAAGAACCAGTTTTTTGTGGTTTGGCTTTGCTGTAACACAAAAAATTGGTTCTTTATTTTACTGCACAGCCCTTAGCGCGAAAAACACGAAAGTTGTTTAAAAATCACCTAGAATCATTTATTGTCATCTGACGCTTGTAATGAAACTGTAAAAGAGTACGTTGTGAATGCTGAACTCGCGCATGGTCTTGTCTCGTAAAGGTTTGTTTATCGGTGTAGGAATAGTCAGTGTTGCCGCGATCGCCAATGCGCTATTTTCGCTGGAACATGATTGGCATTTGCTGAGCCTCAGTACCCTGATGGTTGGCGGGACATTGCTATTTGTAAATGTGCGTCAGAGTTTGGCAGAGGTCATTGAGCAACCCACAGTGATCGATCGCAGCTTTTTATTTAAAGAATTGCAACAGGCTCAAAAGGCGATCACCAAAATTGCTGATATCAGTAGACGCGAAACTTTAAACGAACAAGCGCAGCACATCACCAGTAATTTACAAAAAAACAACTTTCGGATCGTAGTTTTCGGTACAGGCTCCGCAGGGAAAACCTCAGTTATTAATGCTTTGTTGGGACGCAAGGCAGGGAAAACGGCAGCAACCATTGGCACAACGATCACTCGCGAAGAATATAGCTATCAGGGTATTGATTTTTCACCTGTCGGCATTACCCCAATTCATACTGAAAAGATCAAGCGGCAAGTTTCCTTGTTAGATACTTCAGGGATTCAGGAAATGGGTGAGATGGGTCAACAGCGTGAGTTAGAGGCAATCAAACTGGCTCAGAATGCTGATCTGATGGTATTTGTCACCGCAGGCGATTTGACTAATACCGAATACCGCGAACTCGATCGCCTTGCAAGTCTAGGTAAGCGGGTCATTCTTGCCTTTAATAAAACTGATTTATATTTACCCAGCGATCGCGAGTATGTGCTGAATCAACTCAAGGCACGTACTCAACAATTTTTAGCGGCAACTGACATTGTGGCGATCGCGGCAAATCCTAGTCCTATTAAAGTCCGTCAATATGCCAATGCTGAAGCCGAAGCCAGTCATGAGGCAACGCAAGAATGGTGGGAAAATGTGCCGCCTGATGTGGCAGCTTTGAAAGAGCGGATTGAAACGATTTTGTCTAATGAGTGGGAAGATTTGCTGATTCAAAATACCCATCTCCAGATCCAAAACCTGATACAGGAAATCAATGGCACGATCAATCAAGAACGTCGCCAAGATGCCAATACCATTATTAATCGCTACCAAATTATTGCGGCGACTACAGTTTTTGCGAATCCAATTCCTGCCCTTGATTTATTAGCAGGCGCGGCGATTAATACGCAAATGTTGCTTGATCTCGCCAAAATCTATGATCGCCCCTTAAATTTTAAACAAGCACAACAATTGGCAACGACGATCGCACAGCAGCTATTACAACTCGGCTGCATCGAGATTGCGACTTCAGCGATCGCTTCTTGCTTTAAGGTCAATGCGATCACCTATGCGATCGGTGGCTCGATGCAGGCTGTAACTGCCGCCTACTTGACCCATATCGGCGGTGTGAGCTTTGTGGAATATCTAGAACAACAGCCAGAATCTGCCATTAATAATCCTGAAGCGAGCAGTGCTTTACAAAACTTATGCCAAAAGACGTTTAAATCGCTCCAAAGCGATCGCTTCTTCCTCGATTTTGTCACCAATCTTTCTAGACGCATCGCCACAACATAAATAAAAAAGCCTCGCGATGCGAGGCTTTTTTATTTATAGCTGTAGCCAAGTGTATCAGGACATAAAACCCAATAAGAGAAAGGCGGTGCTTCGCACCGCCTTTCTCTTATTGGGTTTTGATTTTGTCCTAACACAAGCGACAGCAGCTATATGTTGGATTTTGATCAAATCAAAATCGCCATAGCGAAAATTTAAAGGTCGCCACTGTTAGCAGATAACAAGAAGATGATGACGGGGCCAGATAGCACGATCAAAGCTAGGCTGGTTAATTGGAAAATTAGCTGAAAGTTGATGCTCGACAAGGCAGAAGTTACAAAATCCATAGCAGTTATCTTAAATATGATTAATTAATCGAACAAAATTCTAGAGTTATTCTAGCAAGCATCGCCACTCAAAAAAACGTCTCATGCTAAATCTGATTTAGATGGTTTAGAATAGCAGCGCTTTGTGTCGCCATTCTAAACCATCTTTTGGGCAATCTGTCTAAGTACGGTTTTGATAAAGAAGCGCTATCATTTGAAATACATTACATCCACAATTGGTAAGAGTTATACCTGTGCGTTATCGAATTTGGTTGCTGTCAATTCTTGCTTCTGTTAGCGTTGGAGCCTCTCCACTACTCGCTCAAGCCCTTCTACCCCATACGACTCGGATCAACTTTGGCAACTTAGAAGAGCAGGCGCTCAACTTGGCAAGGGAAGCAGCACAACTTGCTCAGTTTGAGCAGTATGATTTGGCTTTACCCCGTGCGCGTCTAGCCGCGCAATTAGCGCCCAAAGCCTACCAGACTCAAGGGATTCTGGGGAGCATCTACCTCCGTCAAGAAAAATACGCAGAGGCGATCGCGGCCCTGAATACAGCAAATACGCTCAAGAAAGATGAACCGACAATCTTGTTTAGCCTAGGTGCAGCCTATCTTCGTAACAAAAACTATCCCGAAGCGATTAGTAACCTGAAAAAGGGTTTAACGATTGAACCCAAAGCTGCTTCGGCGATGTTTGATTTAGGCAATGCTTACTTTTTGACAAAACGCTACGATGAAGCAGTCACAACTTTTAATGATGTGCTCAACCTTGATAACAAGTTTTGGGCAGCTACCAATAATATTGGGCTAGTTGAATATGAGCGTGGCAACATCGATCAAGCGATCACCAAATGGCAAAACTCCCTCAAGCAAGCAGAAAAGGTTGAGTTTCTTGCGGCTGAGCCAACCCTTGCCCTTGCGACAGCTTTTTACCGTAAAGGCGATCGCGAGAAGGCAATTCAGTTAGCAGTGCAAGCGATGAAAATCGATCCACGCTATGGCAAGGTGTCCTATTTGGTGGAAAACCTCTGGGGCGATCGCTTAGTTGCCGACGTGCAAATCGTGCTATCCCAGCCTCAGGTCAAGCAAATTCTAGACGAAAGCGATCTCTCCACTCGCCAAGTCACCAAAGTACGTCCTAGATAATAAATAGAGTGGCGGCGCTTCGCGCCGCCACTCTATGCAAAAGAGAGTCCACAGTGTGGACTCTCTTTTTATTTGTTAGGATTTCAGCTTTAGCTGCTCCAAATTCCATAATGCACCCGTGACCCCAGTACTACCAGCAAGGGCTGAGGGCTGGACATTTTCTACGCGATCGCGCACAGCTACTAAATATAAAGGAACCGTTAAATGAATCAGTGGTAGTTGATCCTGCACTAATTGCTGATATTCAGCATAGATTGCCTGCCGTTTCGTTTCATCCAGTTCCTGAGCACCCTTGATCATCAAGTCATGAATCTTTTGCTCCCAATCAGCAATCTCTCTACCGACAAAAGGTTTTTCATCCCCCGCAGGTCCTTTGTTAAAGAGATGGGAATCCCCATCAGTTGCCCAAAGGTTAATACTACTATTTGGCTCTGCGCCACCTGTAAAGCCTAGTAAGGTGGCATCCCATTGCTTAGAGTTATCCAGTTTCTCCGTAATGATCCGAAAATCGACGGGATTAAAATCTACTTTCATGCCAATTTTTTCGAGATCGTTTTTGATTTGTGCGCCCATCGCAACCCTCCCACCCGTAGGAGCCATCAAGGTAAATCGCACTGGATTACCTTGAGCATCTAGCAGTTGTTCAGCATCATATTTATAACCAGCCTGCACCAGAATTTCCTTCGATTTCTCAGGTTGATAGTCATATACCTTGAGTCCTTTTTCGGGAGGGAGGAAATAGGGGCTAGGAACAGAAATGGGTGAGTTTTGTGTCTGTGCCAAACCTCGGGAGAGATTTGTAATCATTGCTTCCCGATTAATCGCATAGGCGACGGCGCGACGGAAATTGACATCATTAAACCATTTGGCTTTGATCGGATCGACAAAGGGCTGATTGGTCTTAGGATCTTTGCCCTTATTCAAGTTAAACATGATGAATGCTTGACCAGTTGCAGGTCCCGCATTATAGATTTTGTAGCGATCGCGATTTTCAAAACGTTTCAGGAGTTGATAATCTTCTCCTCGCAAACGGTACATATCGAGATCTCCTGAACGAAATCGCAGCAGTGCTGTGTCAGGTGATTCCACAATCTGCATTACAAATTTGTCAATATAGGGAGTTCCCTTTTTCCAATAGTAGGGATTCGGTTTATAGATAATTCGTTCCGAGGGGCGATATTCCTGAATCAGATAAGCTCCATTACCAACGAGTTTCTCAACAGGTGTAGCCAGAGTCCATGTTTCTAAGAACTGTAATTTCTGATCACTCGGTCTTTCGGTCAATGTGGACGCAAAAATATGTTTGGGCAAAATGCTAGTGCCGCCAATAGTTCGTAAGGCTGGGGCAAAGGGTTCACTCATGAAGAAAGAAATGCGGCGATCATCTAACTTCTCAACTTTCGGGAGGGTTTGGGATTTTCCAATTCGCAAAACATCACGACCACCTGAAGGAATCTTCTCATTAAAAAGAATGTCATTAAAAGTAAATAGAACATCATCGACAGTGAGAGGCTTGCCATCTGACCATTTCAGGTCTGGGCGCATCGTGAAAATCAGTTGTTTGCCATCCTGTTGAAATTCCCATTTTTCCGCTAATTCAGGATCCAAATCCTTAGTAATTGCATTTTCGGTAATCAGCCCAGTTAATGTATAACCGATCGCAATACCACTGTAAGCATCATTAATTAAAATCGGATTAAAGGTTTTGATGTCACTATCAATTGGGACTACCAAGCGATCTTTTAGAACTTCGGATTTGATGGAGCAACCCCAAAGCAGCAGCGAACATATGCTGATGATCAGCAATAATATCAATGCTTTCCACTGTTTCACCTTAGCTCGCTGCTGCATACTTCTTTTCACGATCGCCATCTTTCCTCAAAAAATAAACACTAATACCTCAACAAGCTAAAAGCCAATAGCTAAACGCTAAAAGCCAATAACTACTCACCTTTAACCAACAACACTACTGCATGAACTGCGATCGCCTCCTTTTGTCCGATCGCATCCTGTCCCTCATTGGTGGTTGCTTTGACACTGACACAATCAATGGGTAAATTCATCGCTTGCGACAGGCGATCGCGCATTGCCTTGATATGCGGCTTGAGTTTAGGAGCTTCGGCAATCACCATGGCATCAAGGTTATTCACGCGCCAGCCCTGTGCGCCAATTAACTCCTGAACTTGTTGCAATAGCATAATGCTATCGGCTCCTGCCCATTTGGGATCAGAGGGTGGGAAATAATGCCCAATATCACCGAGGGCGAGCGCTCCCAGCATGGCATCCATGATCGCATGGGTTAACACATCGGCATCGCTATGTCCCAGTAATCCTTTTTCATAGGGGATTTCCACACCCCCAAGGATCAGGCGTCGATCGCTTACGAGTCGATGGAGGTCATAACCATTGCCAATGCGGATATTCATAGAAATTTTGCAGTTTAACTATTTACCATATTAAATTATATAGAGATGCACTTGCCTTAACTGAACCAGAACGTCACTTGTATCTCTAGCATTACGTCTACCTGTATATGAAAGCTTTTTTCAAAAAAGATTTATTCAATCTGAGATCCAAAAATATCAGTTGAGTCTAGTTATCTATGATGTTTTGCAAGAGGAGATTGTCAAATGGTTGTAAATCAATCAATTAATAAATATAGGCAGTATATTCAAAATATTCTTCTAGAAAAGTCTCAACGTTCTTCTAAGAACAAGATCTCTTCAGAATATGAAGTACAAACTATCTTTGATACTGAGAGAGATCATTATCAACTGCTTCGGGTTGGTTGGCGTAATAACAAACGTGATTTTGGATGTGTCTTACATCTTGATATCAAAGGTGACAAGATTTGGATTCAGCACGATAGTACAGATACTGGTATTGCTAATCAGCTATTGGAAATGGGTGTACCTAAAGAGGATATAGTTTTGGCATTTCATGAACCAGAAGTGAGGCAGTTCACTGGATTTGGTTGTTGACGTTTATATCTCTTGCTTAATATGAGCAATTCTGAGTCATTTGCAAGAGCGCCAAGGGGCTGAAAACCCTTGTTATGAGCTTCAGCTTCTCACGATTCATTTAGGATTGCTATAAGTAGCTGGGCATAATTAAAAACCAGATCCAAAAGCTGTAGCGCACGCTACAACTGCGCTACAGCTTTTGTAGTTTACGCCTAGCTACTTATTGCTAGAAATCTATGGAGATTAAGATAAATGTCGCTCATCCTAATCTCATAAATCTTGTCACCATTGTATGCTTGACTTACAACTGCCATAATCTAGCCTAGTTGCTGACAAATTTTATGAGCGATCGCCTGTCAAGAGTTATTAATAAAAATACAGATGACACTGCGGAATTTCCAAATTGTCATGCACTAGAAGGATGTGTCCTAGTTGTTGATGATAACCCCACTAACTTAAGTGTATTAGTGAACTTACTGCGGGACGTGGGGCTGCGGGTTTTAGTAGCAACTGATGGCGAAAGTGCGATCGAGCAAATTGAATATGTCAAGCCAGATTTAATTTTGCTGGATGTAATGATGCCCGGAATTGATGGATTTGAAACTTGCCAACGTCTCAAGGCAAATATCGAAACGGAGAAGATTCCCATTATTTTTATGACCGCACTTTCGGAAACAGTGGATAAAGTGAGGGGTTTATCTTTGGGAGCAGTGGACTATATCACTAAGCCCTTTGAGCATGAAGAAGTACTAGTGCGAATTCGCACCCATTTAATGATTGCGAAACAACGTCAAACGATTGAATTGCAAAATATCGAACTGCAAACAGAAATTGCGGAACGCAAGCGTGCAGAAGAAGCACTAACTATTTTTCTCCACGCAGTTTCCCATGATTTACGCAATCCTGTTACGGGATTAATTATGGTGCTTGAGCATTTAATGCAAACTGGTAATACCTACGAGAATCATATTCTCTTGCCCAAAACAACGCTAGAACGTATGCGTCAAAGTGGCGATCGCCAATTAGCGCTCATTAATTCTTTATTAGAGTCCCATGTGAATGATGTCCACGGGATTATCACTCGCCCTGAGCCTGTGATGATTAACACAGTGATTCAAGCATCTCTCAATGATCTCCAAGGAATTCTAGAGAAGGAAGATACAGAAATATTGCTTCAGGTTCCATCTGATTTGCCACTCGTGATGGTTGATGCCGCCCATATTTGTCGAGTTTTCCAAAATCTGATTGCGAATGCCATTAAACATAATCCTCCCAATCTAAAGTTGACTATATCAGCACAGATCAATGATGAGAATATGATGCTTTGTGAAGTTGCTGATAATGGTGTAGGGATGAATAATGAGCAAAGTGAACATCTCTTTGAGCTATATACCCAAGGAAAAAAACAGAATCAACTAAATCGGCGATCGCTAAGTCTTGGTTTAGGTCTGTATATTTGTCGTCAAATAGTACAGGCGCATGGCGGTGTCATTGGGGTAATCGGTGAACCAAGTGTTGGTTCACGGTTCTGGTTTACTTTGCCGATCGCTTAAACCGCGTTATGTGCGGCGAAGCCGCACATAACTTTTGAGATTATGCAAACCTAGTTTTGCACAGAACCATCGGGCATAATTGTGCCAAATAATTTTGCTTCGGATAAACTAACTCCATTGAGATTTGCTAGGCGCAAGTTTGCTTTTGCCAAATTAGTACCAATTAAAAAAGCCGCATCTAATTTAGCAGAAATCAACTGCGCTCCATTTAAGGCTGCTCCACTTAAATTAGCATTACTAAGGACAGCATCACTTAAAATCGTATCTTCTAAATTACTATTACTCAAATCAGAGTTACTCAGGATTGCATTACTCAAAATAGCATTTTTAAGATTTGTATTACTCAAATTAGCATTGCTCAAATTGGCATTACTGAGAACAGCATCAGTCAAGTTGGCATAGCTCAAATTAGATTGATTGATCGTGGCATTACTTAGATCACACTCTTGTAAATTGGAGTTACTAAAATTAGCTGCACTGAGCTTAGAATCCGACAAATTCGCATTACTAAGATCGGCAAATTCCAAATTAGCATTGCTCAAGTCACTACGTCTCAAATCTGCATTTGCAAGATTGACATTACTCAAAATCGCATTACTGAGATTGGTCTCACTCAAATCCGCATTTCTTAACTCGCTTGCATCTAAATCCGCACCACTCAAATTAGCACCTTTAAAGGAAGCCTCTGTGAGATCGGCTCCATTGAGATTGGCTAAACTCAAATCACATCTCTGTAAACAAGCTTGGCGCAAGTGAGCCTTGCTTAAATGAGCGCCACTAACTTCTGCATCCTTGAGATTGGCTTTATATAAATCTGCTTCTCGCAAATTAGCTTTAACTAGGTCAGAACTGCTCAAATTAGCGCCTAGCAAATTCGCATTGCTAAGGTTTGTCCAACGTAAATTTACACCGCTTAAATCTGCTTCGCGGAGATTAGCTCTTCTCAAGTTAACACCACTCAGATTGGGAATAATTTCAGGATTTTCAAGTCGCCAAAGATTCCAGTTCGCTACCCCTTGCTTCAGTATAGCCAAATGTTCTGAGTTGCCCATTTTCCAATTACCCCGTGATGTGGTTCCGCAATTTTTCGATTTTTGAGTTTTATGAAGAGCGAAAGTCTCTAAATGACAATTTAAGACGATTGAGATTGATTTAGGATGGCTTATATTCTCACTAATAGGGCTTTGTCAAAACAAGAAAAAGTCGGTTGTTTATAGTGATTTTTCAGCACATTAAGGAAAAAATTTCAGATTTCACTAAATAAGCGATCGCCTTTTCAAGATCAGAATTTCACGCTAGTTTACGTTATTTAACAATTTGCCCCGCAATCAGTCTAAAGAGGTAGGATACATAAAAATGAAACGATATTCGCTCTCGATCGCAGTTCTAATTGCCTGTATTAGTGGATTTGCTTTAGCTCAGAAATTACCTGCTTGGGCAAAATCGGCAAATTCATCACAATTGATCGCTTCAGAGATTGTTACGCCGCAGAAAGCGATCGCGCAATTACTCAATTCTCCTAAACCCAGAGCCGAATGGTTTACTCCTGAATTATTAACTAAGTTACCACTTGCCCAAATTGAGCAAATCCTTGCCGATCTGCAAATCATCGTTGGCAATTGTCGTGATGTCCAAGGTCAAGGGGTCAGTTATTTGGCGATTTGCGATCGCGGTAATGTCCCGATCAAAATTCGGCTCAATCCAGATGGAAAAATTGCTGCCTTTTTCTTGGGTAAGCATCAACAGACTTTTGAACAAGCCGTTGCTAGCTTTAAAGCCCTAGAAGGTGAAGTTAGTCTATTGGTGATGGAAGGCAAAAATCAGCGGGCAGGTATTCGCGCCGATCAGCCGATGGCAGTAGGATCTGCTTTTAAACTTGCGGTACTCAATGCGTTAAAAAATCAAATTGCAGAGGGGAAACTAACTTGGGGTAAAGTTATCTCACTTCAGGCAAAGCAGCAAAGCTTACCCACAGGACTGCTACAAAATTGGGCAGCAGGTTCTCTGTTAACGGTGCAAACCTTGGCGAGTTTGATGATTTCTCTCAGCGATAACACGGCTACGGATACACTGATCGATCTTGTTGGTAGACAGGAAGTAGAGAGATTTTCGCTTCGCAATCGTCCTCTACTGAAAACCCGTGAAATGTTTACCTTACGAGGTTCTAAGAATGCAGAACTATTAAAGAAATATCGATTTGCCAATATTAGCGATCGCCTACAGATCCTCCAAGAAATTTCGCGTCAATCCCTACCCGATGTGATGGAATTTGTGACCAATCCCAAGGTTTCTCTCGATATCGAATGGATTTTTACAACAAGGGAATTGTGCGCTCTGATTGAAGATGTTGCTGATTTGCCCTTAATGTCTTTTAACGCAGGACTAGCCGATCCGACGGAATGGGCAAAGGTTTCCTTTAAAGGCGGCTCGGATGCAGGTGTGTTAAACTTTACAACTTTCCTGCAATCAAAAACTGGTAAATCCTATTGTGTTTCCGCCACATGGAATAATACCAAGACTGTAAGTGAAGTTCAATTTGCCACTCTCTACAAAGGTTTAATTGATACTATTCCCAAATAGATACAGCGCTTTGCGCTTTCTCGAAACCCAGATAAATTTTAAAAAAGCTTGCGAAGCAAGCTTTTTTAAAATTTATCTGGGTTTAACAAACCCTAAATAGGCTGTATTCCTAACTAATGGTTTCAAAACGCTATACTAAGTAGCGATCATGATATGCGCTCCTATGAATATTGCTCCTTTAAGTTGGACAGAACTAGAATCTTTGACAGATTTTCAAATAGACTATGTCAATGGACTTACTAATGCACAATCGAAGTTGCGCCTATTTGGGCATTCGGAAAATGATGTGCGGGTAACTCTCTACCGTGATAACCATGCATGGTGTCCCTACTGTCAAAAAATTTGGCTGTGGCTAGAAGAAAAGCAGATTCCCTATCGCATCGAAAAAGTCACCATGTTTTGCTATGGCGAAAAGGAAAGTTGGTATAAAAGAAAAGTACCATCGGGGATGTTGCCTGCGATCGAGCTTGATGGACGCTTAATTACCGAAAGTGATGATATTTTAATCGCATTAGAACAAGCTTTTGGTTCTCTTGGTCTCGGTATGCTCGATGCTCAAGTAATCCCAGTTAGAAGATTAGAGCGGATCTTGTTTAGAGCATG
Source organism: Pseudanabaena sp. BL-A-41 (assembly GCA_050632425.1). Taxonomy (GTDB): domain Bacteria; phylum Cyanobacteriota; class Cyanobacteriia; order Pseudanabaenales; family Pseudanabaenaceae; genus Pseudanabaena. The sequence continues at coordinate 640,022 of CP192607.1, forward strand.
GTGTGAATGGCTCTGTCGTCCGATTATGTCTGCACGCCAAGAGCAGCGAAATCGTGAGCAATTTATCGAAGTGATGCAAAAAGTAGAAGAGGTTTTAGGTAGTACACCTAGCCCTTACTTTTTGGATGATTTTGGAACTGCTGATGTAATTTTTACGCCTTATGTCGAGCGCATGAATGCTAGTTTGTATTATTACAAAGGCTATTCAATGCGGGAAGCGAATCCACGTATGGCTGCATGGTTTGATGCGATGGAAAGTCGTGCCACTTATCGAGGAACTCAGAGCGACTTCCATACCCATGCCCATGATCTACCGCCACAAATGGGAGGTTGTTGGGAAAATGGTGAGCCGCAAATGCTGATCAATAAGGCAAGAGTCGATCATGGTTCTTGGTTTGGCTTACCCGATGTTACTTATCCTGAACCCGAAAACTCGCGCGAAGAAGCACTGTATCGTGTAATTAAACATCGTCATAATATTATTCGGGTTAATCCTGCGGACGATCGCTTATTTGATGAGGCTCTACGTTGTGCTTTGACCAATATGATCAAGGATACAGATTGTGTGCCCCCATCGGGTTCTGATGGCGCATTGAGATATTTACGCGATCGCATTAGTGTGCCACGGGATATGTCTATTTACGCGGCAAAACGCTTGCGCGAAGCTTTAGAAAAAACTGCTGCTTTAGTAGGCAATCGGCAAGGTGATCCCATTCCTTTTAAGCATCGCCGCGATCAAGATCCTGCCAACTTCAAAAGTTAGCAAATGTAGTGCGGCAAAGCCGCACTACATAATATCTCAATTATCCTCATGCATCAGTAAGTGGCGTGGTATTACACGGAGCGCTTCCTCCAAGGTAGTAACTCCTGTAGAAACCTTCTCGCGCACACTATAGGCAAAGGACTCATAGTTCTGTTCTGACGATAAGTAGGAAACTAGATGGGATTGATCCTCTTCATTGATGATTTTGCGTAGTTTGGGCGTGATATTTAAAACTTCAAATATTGCCTCCCGTCCTAAATAACCTGAACCAAAGCAATGTTCACAACCCTTGCCCCTTCGCCAGTCTTGATACTTGATATCTTGTATGCCGATATTGAGTAACTTTAACTCAGATCTTGTTGGCACATAAGACTCCGAACAAAAAGAACAGATCTTCCTAACTAATCGTTGAGCAACTATTCCTAATAGCGATTCAATTATTAAGGTGGTATTCATTCCCAAATCTTTTAATCTTGAGATCGTACTAATGGCATCATTAGTATGCATAGTTGATAGTACGAGATGTCCTGTGAGAGCAGCCCTAACAGTAATTTCAGCAGTTTCTAAATCACGGATTTCTCCCACCATAATGATGTCTGGATCTTGCCGTAAAATTGATTTTAGCCCTGACGCGAAGGTAAGTCCCCCTACTTCCTGAACCTGACCTTGAGTGATATTCGATAAGTTATATTCAATTGGATCTTCCATAGTAATGATATTGACTTGATCCGTTGCTAATAATTGCAAAGTGGCATAGAGCGTACTAGTTTTACCTGAACCCGTAGGTCCCGTCACAATAATTAAGCCTTGAGGTTGAGATAGCCAATTGCGATAGATATTTAGCGATCGCTCATTAAAGCCGACATCTTCCAGTCTAGTCATCATCATTTTGTTGCGTGGCAATAGCCGAATTACTGCCTTTTCGCCACCAACACAAGGAAAGGTACTCACTCGCATATCTAAATCAAGGTCGAGATGATCGGCAGTAACGTAGTGCTGACTGATCCGACCATCCTGAGGACGACGACTTTCGCCAATATTCATATTACTCATAACCTTAAGCGCCACGATTGTCTTGCGGCTAACTTCGGGCGGGAGGATGCGTGTTGTTCTTAAGATGCCATCAATGCGATAACGGACTCTCAGCCCCAACTCTGTAGGTTCCAAGTGAATATCACTAGCGCGATGTTGCAGCGCTACCGAAATCAGAGCATTAATCCGATGGGTTTGATCAAGTGCTTGGGATAGATATATTTCAGAGATCTCGTCGAGATGTGCTTCTTCATTACTGCCTGTAAGGGGATTCACAATTGGAGTGGCGATACTATTCGGCTCAGGCAAATTTTGTCTAAGAAACCATAACAAATAGCTTTCAGAAGAGACAGTGATATTTTTGATACCTGTCAACGTGCGATTGCTGATTAGTTTCATTTCTTCGCTACTTAGCGGACGCGGTGAACCTAAATAAAAATAGCCATGCCACAGTAGTAAAGGGATTATAGGTGGTAGGGATTTGCGGTCTTCAAAATAATGAAAAAATCGGTAATTAATATCTTCATCAAGTAGGTCAATGCGTAAGCCGCCCCTTTTATCGATTAATAGCTGAAGGGCTTCTTCGCAACTAATTTCTTGTTTGCAGAGACGCTTCCATACAGATATAGGAGAATTTATAAGTACGTCATTCATACTATTTTCTGGTAGTTCCTTCTCTTATCCGTGAGTGCGATAGTCACTACATAAATATAACAACAGCTATCCTAACTTTACCTTCACCGTCTACCCCCATATGATGATTAATGAGAAATGGTGACGGCTTTGTTGTATGAATAAAAAGAAGCCAAAAGATGGAGGATCTTAGGATAGATAATTAACTAGCAACAGGAGAGGAGAGAGGTTTAGCAAGTTGAATCATGCGATTGAGAGCAGCACATTTGATGAACAACTCAACCGCCTGATTGTCAAATTTACGAGAACATAAAGTACTACCAAAGATTTTTTTGAAACGAAACATCGTGGTTTCTGCTAAAGAACGTCGATGATAACCTGAGTCACGTTTCCATTTTTTACGCCCATGTTTACGGATATAGCGCAGGTTTTGGTCACGGGGATGAGGAGGAGCATTGGCATTGCCATGCTGCCAGATTTTGGCATCTTTGCGGGGAGGAATCACGGCTTTAGCTCCATGTTGGGCAATCTCGTCGTAACAATGACGATGGTCATAAGCTCCATCTGCGGAAACTTGATCAATTTCAGCATCAATCCCATCGAGAATATCGGCGAGTACTTCACCATCGTGACAATCATTCGTAGTGACGACCGCAGCCAGTATTTCTCCCGTTGATTCATCGGCTCCAAGGTGTAATTTGCGCCATGTCCGTCTCTTACTAATCCCATGCTGCCGTGTTTTCCATTCACCTTCACCATAGACTTTGATCCCTGTCGAATCAACTACTACATGCACAGCTCCCTGCTTGGGGATTACTGGTAAGGGCACACTTAAACTTGCTGTCCGTCTTGATACGGTGCTGTGGTCTGGCACTGGCAAATCTATTCCCATCAAGGTAAATAGTGACTCTAACATTCCTTGCGTTTGTCTTCCTGCTTGCTGATATACCGCTTTTACAGTGATAAATGTCGCGATCGCTATATCACTGTAATCATTTGAAGCACCCCGTTTGCCACTTAATGTTTGATTTAACCATCCTCCGATTACTTCTTCGCTAATCCAGAAGGTCAGGCTTCCTCTTTGTTTTAGCCCTGCGTTATACTCTGCCCAGTTGCGTACCTGATATTTCTCTTTCATTATCTGGGACTCCCTCTCCTGATTTTTATCTAATTTACCTCCTCTTCCCCTTTTTATGCAACAATGCCAATGGTGACTATAAAATCAGGAAACTCTTTAAAAAGTTAAATTTAGCTAGTTATTTGGCAATTTATTAAAGCTGTTCTAGAATTGCTAAACCCAACATCCAATCTGGAAAAGTAAAGTATGGAAACTGAAAATAATAAACAAGTTCCCACGGAACTACTTTTCTTGACTAAAGTTGAGAACCTTGAAAAAGAGATTCAGGAGTTAAAAGCTCAAAATCAAAACCTCAAAGCCCAGTTAAATTCCAAGATTCTTCAGGAACAGCAACTCGCACTAGCTAATTATTCCCTACAAACAGAAATAATCGATCGCCAACAGACTGAGGCAGCTCTGCGATTACTTTTAGAGAAGCTAGCAAGTGAAAAAAATGATTTAGAACTAATTTTAGATACGACTACTACCCATAGTGACACGATTGAAGCGCTGCTCTATGACAAGGCTCTATCGCTTGCCCGTGAAGTAACGATCGATGGATTGACTCAAATTTCTAATCGTCGTGCCTTCGATCAACGCTTAGTTACGGAATGGCAACGCTTAGCTAGGGAATGTGCGCCTCTTTCCTTGCTATTATGCGATGTGGATTTTTTTAAACGCTTTAACGATCGCTATGGACATCCTGCGGGGGATGCTTGTTTAAAAGCAGTGGCAAAGGCGATAGAATCTTGTATCCGTCGTCCTGCCGATCTCGCAGCCCGTTATGGTGGTGAAGAATTTGCCGTAATTTTGCCGAGTACGCACAAAGATGGAGCCATCTATATTGCCGAACAAATTTGTCAAGTTGTCAATGATCTACAAATTCCCCATGAAGCATCCTATGTAAGTGGTTATGTGTCATTGAGTATTGGTGTATCGACAATATTCCCTGAGCGACAAATCGATCCCAAGGTGCTCGTTGAAGCATCTGATAAGGGTTTGTATTTAGCCAAAAATGAAGGGCGCGATCGCGCAATATTTAGTAATCCTTAAGCTTCCAAGAAAGTCTTGCAAAGCAAGACTTTCTTGGAAGCTTAATTAACGTCAGTTCGGGTTAAGCTGGCAAATTTTAAAAGCCCAAAAGTAAAAGCCTTGCGTAGCAAGGCTTTTACTTTTGGGCTTTGAGAGAGGATTTGCTACGGAAACCCTCTCTCAAAGCCCGTTTCAAATTCTCCTGAACTCGCATTAATTAAGCTACTTGTGACTGGTTGCGATCGCTTTATCCAGCTTGACGGCATTTACACAAGATCCACTTTGCTCAAATTCTGTAATATTGCTGAGAGTCGTTTCAGCGATATTCGCAAGGGCTTGACTGGTGAAAAAGGCTTGATGTCCCGTCACAATCACATTAGGGAAAGTTAGTAAGCGCTGAAAAGTATCATCCTGAATGACTTCATTAGATAAATCCTCAAAGAACAAATCCGCTTCTTGTTCGTACACATCTATCCCCAGATAGCCGATCGCTCCAGATTTCAAACCATCGATCGCAGCTTGGGTATCAATCAATCCACCACGGCTAGTATTAATCAGCATCGTGCCAGTTTTGAGTTGGGCGATCGCTTCAGCATTAATTAAATGATGGGTATCAGGAGTTAATGGACAATGGAGCGAAATAACATCGGACTGTGCAAGTAGTTCAGGCAAAGTGACATATTCCATTCCTAACTCTAAACAAGTGGGATTGTGATAGGAATCGTAACCCAATAATTTGCATCCAAATCCACGCATAATCTGAGCAAAGATTGCCCCAATTTTGCCTGTTCCTATGACACCAACCGTTGCTTCATGCAAATCAAATCCGAGTAATCCTTCAATAGAAAAATTTCCTTCTCTCACACGGTTATAGGCACGATGCACTTTGCGATTAAGCGATAAGATCAGCGCAACGGCATGTTCGGCTACAGCATAGGGAGAATAGGCGGGAACGCGCACAATCTGAATTCCAAATTTGTGAGCCGCCGCTAAGTCCACATGATTAAATCCTGCCGATCGCAAAGCAATTAGTTGTGTACCACCTTGGGCAAGGGTTTGCAACATTGAGCTATTGAGATAGTCATTAATAAAAATGCAAACTGTGGGAAATCCTGCGGCAAGAGAAATCGTCTCATGGCTGAGATGGGATTCAAAAAAGACAATTTCATGTTGATGTTGCTCATTTGCTATTCCAAAAAATTGGCGATCGTAGGGCTTGGTATTGAAAAAAGCGACTTTCATAACTATTTGGATAGAAGATGCATCAAATAATAAAGGCTCGCTAAGCGAGCCTTTATTTAGTTTAAGAATTAAGGGACTTAAAACCATCTTTTGTAGCGCGGCTTTGCCGCACCGCAAAAGACAGAATCCTAACCACCAACATTAAGAGTTGCTTTAGCGGGATCGTAGGGTTCCAGTTCTACCTTAACGGGTTTTACATTCCAGATATCGTCGCAGTATTCTTTGATTGTGCGATCGGAAGAGAACTTACCAGAACGGGCAACATTGAGAATACTCATCGTTGTCCAACTCTCAACATTCTTATAGGCTTCAGCCACTTGATCCTGACAATCTGCATAGGCTTGATAATCTGCCAATAGCATATAGTCATCGCGGTAAAGTAAAGCATCGACAAGGGGCTTAAACAAGTCCTTTTCTCCGGGGGAGAAATATCCCATAGCTAAGCGATCGAGAACATGACGCAATTCTTCATTCTTCTCGTAGTAGGAATAGGGATTATAGCCTTCAGACTTCATTTGCTCGACTTCCGCCGCAGTGAGACCAAAGAGGAAGAAGTTCTCTTCGCCGACTTCTTCACGAATCTCGATATTCGCTCCATCTAATGTACCGATGGTCAAGGCTCCATTCATGGTGAATTTCATGTTGCCAGTACCAGAAGCTTCCTTACCTGCGGTAGAGATTTGCTCGGATAGATCCGCCGCAGGATAAATCAATTGTCCGAGGGAAGCACTGAAGTTCGCCAAGAAGACAACCTTAATCCGTCCATTTACATCAGGATCGCGGTTAACGACATCAGCAACCGCATTGATCGCTTTGATGATTAACTTCGCCATGAAGTAACCAGGAGCCGCCTTGCCACCAAAGATGAAGGTGCGAGGAGTCATCTGGATACTAGGATTTTGCTTAATACGAAGGTACAGCGCAATGATATGCAACAGGTCAAGATGTTGACGCTTGTATTCATGAATCCGTTTCACTTGAATATCAAAGATGGAATTGACATCCACTTCTACGGAGTTGTGCGCCATGATGTAATCAGCAAGCCTTTGCTTATTGGCTTGTTTGATCTGTCTCCAGCGATCGCGAAAATCCTTGTCATCAACAAAGGCTTCCAATTTTTTCAATTCATCCAGATGCTTGAGCCAAGTATCACCGATTTTTTCGGTAATCAAGCCTGATAAATCAGGGTTAGCGAGCAAGACCCAGCGACGTGGGGTAACGCCATTGGTTTTGTTATTAAACTTCTGGGGCCAAAGCTTGTAGAAATCTTTTAAGACATCTTGCTTGAGTAATTCTGTATGCAAGGCCGCAACACCATTAACGGCATGACTGCCAATGGTTGCCAGATTTGCCATGCGTACCTGCTTGCCACCACTTTCTTCGATGATGGATAGGCGAGACAATAATTCATCATCATCGGGATACCAAGTTTGGACATCCTGCAAGAAGCGATGATTGATCTCGTAAATGATTTCCAAATGACGAGGCAAAAGGCTCTCAAATAGAGGAACTCCCCATTTTTCCAAAGCCTCAGGCATGAGGGTGTGGTTTGTATAAGCAAAGGTGCTTTGGGTAATCCGCCATGCTTCATCCCAATACAGACCATGCTCATCGACCAACAGACGCATCATTTCCGCAATGCTGATCGCAGGGTGCGTATCATTTAGCTGGATCGCGGCATGTTCAGGTAAGTTGTCGAGGCGATTGTATTTTTTGAGATGACGACGAATGATATCTTGCAGTGAGCAGGACACAAAGAAGAATTGCTGCTCTAGACGCAACTGACGACCTTGAGGGGTATTGTCGTTGGGATAGAGAACCTTAGAAATAGTTTCCGATTTGATCTTGGTAGCTACCGCACCGTCATAGTCGCCAGAGTTAAAGGCTTGGAAGTTGAAGTCTTCACCTGCTTCGGCTTTCCAGAGACGGAGAGTATTGACAGTGTTGGTTTGATAACCGGGAACTGGGGTGTCGTGGGGAATACCTTCAACGGTGAAGCTAGGAATCCAACGGGTATGGGGACGACCGCGATCGTCGTTGTAGATTTCCGTATGTCCACCAAATTTGACTTGGACAGTGGACTCATAGCGGACTACTTCCCAAGGATTGCCGCAACGTAGCCACTTGTCGGGGATCTCCACCTGCCAGCCATGCTGAATTGATTGGTTGAAAATACCAAATTCATAGCGGATGCCATAGCCCATAGCAGGGACTTCCAAAGTAGCTAGGGAGTCTAAAAAACAAGCGGCTAAACGCCCCAAACCACCGTTACCTAAGCCGGGATCGGGTTCCTGCTCTAATACTTCGGTAAGATCTAGACCTGACTCTCGTACAGCTTGCTCGATAGATTCGTAGAGGTCAAGGTTAATCAAGCTATTACCGAGATGTCGCCCCATCAAAAATTCGGCAGAAAGGTAATAAACAGTCTTGATGTCTTGCTCATGGTAGACCTTGAGGGTTTGAAGCCAACGTTGCAACAGGCGATCGCGTGTGGTGTACGATAGCGCCATATAGTAGTCGGTGAAATTTGCCAGAAGTGCCAGTTTGCCTTGTATGTAGAAAAGGTTATCGGCAAATGCTCGCTTCAGGGTTTCAATACTTAAACCTGTGCGATCGTCTTCTACCGTAATATTGCTGGTTTGATTAGCAACATTTGTTTGCATAGAATTATTCCTGAATGGTTATTTGTCTTATTGCCGTTCTGCTGACCCTAAGGCGGAGGGCAAGGCTACTCTCCTATCCAAGCATAAACTTTGAAATGTTGAACATTTATTAACTGATAATTTATGTTTAGAGGGAGGAATATTTACGGTTTCCTGACATTAGCTTAGATTTATATGAAAACAAGCTCACTTAGCTAATTTTTTGTCAGCAAGCCTAGATTGTACCAACAGCCCTCAAATACAAATCTTTATGAAGTCTAACAAAGTACTTAATGGAAACAATGCCTCTTGGTGGATTGATAACACAATCATTGCTGTACTTTACTTCGTTTTTGGTGCATTAGTTTTGAAGCTACCCCAATCTCCTCTTGGCTCACCATTTTGGCCGTCGGCGGGGATCGCTGTTGGGGCTTTACTCGCAAGAGGGCGATCGCGCTGGTTTGGTGTATTTTTGGGAGCCGCTTTAAATAGTTTTCTAAATTCTAAAGTACCTTTTCCCTTCGCAATCATGGCAGGGATCGCACCTGCGATCGGCGCTTTAGGATCAACTACTTTGGTATTGCATTTTAATAAAACTAATTATTTCTTAGGCTACGTTAAGCATTTTGTAGTCTTTGCGCTGGCAATCACCTTTAGCGGCACAATCTTGCAAGCCTTATTAGGATCTGCAATTGTACTTTGGGCAGGATTACTCCCTTTAGATATCTATTGGAGTGTTACCTTGGGGTGGTGGGTTGGGGATGTAGTAGGTATTTTAGTATTCGCCCCTTTAATTTTGGCATGGTGGAATAAACCCGCAAGAATAAAACTTAATGATGTCAGGGCAAAAAACGATTCCATTGACAGCCAATTCGATCGCAGCGATCGCAAAGAAGTATTTTCGGCGGTAACGATCTTAATCGTCATTTCTTATTTAGCACTTATCGAAAGTCAACCGATTGAGTATTTACTTCTACCCTCTTTGCTATGGTCAGCATTTCGCTTTGGTTCTAAAATCACAACCTTGCTTGTAACAACTACGGCAATGGTAGCTTCCATTAGCACAGCCTATAGAATTGGGATTTTTTATAAAGTATCACAAGAGAGTAATTCCCTCTTACTGCTACAACTCTTTATGGGGGTGATCTCCATTACTGCGATCGTAGTTTTATCCTTAGTTGCCGAAAATAATCGAGCCGCCGCAAAACTTCAAGAACAGGTATTTCTCAAGGATCAAGCATATGTTCAGTTAGACCAAGTTAACAAAAATCTCGAAGATATCATTGCAGAACGAACTAGTGAATTGGTTGAAGCTAATCGAGAAATCAGCTTTCTCAATCAGCAATTAACCACTGAAAATACCCGCATGAGTTCGGAGCTAGCAGTGACTCGACGCTTGCAGGAAATGATCTTACCAAAGGTCAAAGAGTTAAACAGTATTGCAGAACTAGATATTGTAGGATTTATGGAACCTGCCGATGAGGTGGGTGGCGATTATTATGATGTTCTACAACAAAATGGAAGGATCAAGATTGGCATTGGTGATGTTACGGGACATGGATTAGAAAGTGGCGTAATCATGATTATGGTGCAGACCGCCATCCGCGCTTTATTAATTAATGGTGAGACCGATCCTGTGAGATTTTTATCAACAGTCAATCATACGATCTATGAAAATATTCAGCGCATGAATTCCGATAAGAATTTAAGTCTCATTCTCATGGATTATCACGAAAATGTACTGCGTCTAAGTGGACAGCATGAGAGTGTGATTGTCTCTAGAGCTAATGGGGATGTTGAAATTATTGATACAGAATCGTTAGGTTTTCCGATTGGTTTAACGGATGAAATTAGTGAGTTCATCTTTGAAGTAAATATCAATTTAGAACTGGATGATGTAGTGGTGCTCTATACAGATGGTATTACTGAAGCGGAGAATGCAAACAAGCAGTTCTATGGGCTTCCACGGTTAATCGAAGTAATTAAACAAAACTATCAAAATCCTGTTGATCAAATCAGAGAACTGATCATTGCTGATGTCCGTGAGTTTATTGGTTCTAGCAAAGTTTATGATGACATCACTCTTGTGGTGATGAAGCGCAAAATTTAAGAGGAACTTGTTACTAGATCTAGCCAATAATTACTGAATATAGCGCTTTTCAAGCAAGCGAGGTACAGAGGTTTGTTTCCCCGCCGAAGGCGGGGAAACAAACCTGTACTTTACTAGGTTGGTAAACGCTATATTTAGAGCGCTTTGCACTGAATTAAAGCCCAAAGAAGCTTTTGAAAGTGTTGCAAAGCAACACTTTCAAAAGCTTCTTTGGACTTAAGCCTCAACGGGATGTAGTTGGTAAATGTATTGATGACAACAGGTATTTGTGAACTCAAAGCCCTATCTTGGAAGCCTCACACAAAATAAGTAGCATCAATTAGAATAACCTTAGGAAATACTTGCCATCTTCAACTCTATGAAAGCTTTTTGGATATTAGCCGCGATCGCTAGCTTGTCAGGTGTAACTGCAAGTTGCACGCAAAACAATAAGGATGCCTCCCAAGCTCAAGTACAGAGCCAAAAAACTGCTGTAGCCGTGGATGTGGCAATTGCCAGTTTAGAGCTACTGGAAGAAGAAAATGAATATACGGGAACGACTGCCCCTATTAGAGAGGTATCAGTGCGATCGCGTTTGGAAGGGCGGTTACTAGATTTGAATGTGGATGTTGGCGATCGCGTGGCAACTGGACAGCCAATCGCCCAATTGGATGATGCAGTTCTATCTGCAACTGTGCTACAGGCTGAAGCGGAAGTTGCAGCAAGAGAATCGGAAGTATCGCAAGCAACCGCCGCAGTGGGTAATGCTCGCGCCCAAGTGGAAAGGGCAAGAGTCCAGTATCAACAAGCACAAGCAAATGCTAATCGCTTCACCCAATTGGCTAAAGAAGGAGCGGTTTCTCCTCAAACTGCCGAGAATGCAATTACTGAAGCCAAAGCCGCCGAACAATCATTGCGATCGGCTGAGCAGCAAGTTAACCTTCAACAGCAAACCGTGAGCGCTAGTTCCCAAAGGGTTTTAGCTCAAGAAGCCATCAAACTCCGAGAGCAGGAGCGTCAATCCTACACCACAATTACATCTCCCATTAATGGTGTTGTCCTAGAGCGTGTGAGTGAAATTGGCAATCTACTATTTGCAGGCAATGAAGTTGTCAAGTTAGGAGATTTTAGCCAAGTTAAGGTGATTGTCCTAATTTCGGAATTAGAAATTAGCAAAGTTCGCTTAAATCAATCCGTTGATGTGCGTTTTGACACGTTCCCCGATCAAAAGTTTACGGGAACAGTAAGACGCATTTCGCCAGTAGCCGATCCAGTGGCGCGATTAATTCCTGTGGAAGTAGTAGTGCCTAATCGAGATGGAAAACTGGGTAGCGGTCAATTAGCGAGAGTTCAGTTTTCAGGTAAACAGGAGCCTAAAATTACAATTGCAGAGACGGCTCTAGAGGTAGCAGGACGACCGACTCAAGCGTCTAAAGATGCAAATATTCAAGCAAAGTCGAAAACCGATACTAAGTCGGGTGCTAATGCTAGTGACAAAGGTAAGCCCAAAACTGGCACAGTTTTTGTGATTACGGGCGATCAGAAAGAGCCAAAGGTGTTGGCGCGTAAAGTGACCCTTGGCGATCGCCGTGATGGGAAAGTTGTGATTCTCTCTGGTTTGAAAGAAGGAGATCGCATTGTCGTCAGGAGTGGTGGCAAGTTGCAGGATGGCGATTCTGTGAAGCTGAGCGTGTTATCCCGATAAGTAATGATGCCAAGCATTTCGGACTTTATATCATTACCTTTTTTTGATTTTTTAAGAGAGAACTATGAGCGATCAGAAATCATCTATTCCCAAACCGACAGGATTTAGTATTAGTGCGATCGCGATTCGGCGGCATATTGGCACATTGATGCTGACCTTAGCGATTTTTGTGATGGGAGCTTTTTATATCAGCCGCTTGCAGGTGGATTTGCTGCCATCTATCGTTTATCCCCGAATTGGTGTACAGGTGAATATTCCAGGGATTAGTCCAGAAGTTGCGATCACGGAAGTCACCAAACCCCTCGAAGAATCTCTAGCTTTGACGGAGGGAGTGAATCAAATTTTTTCGCGTACCCGTGAAGGACAAGTACGAGTAGATTTGTTTTTTGAGGCGGGTAGTAATGTCGAGCAGGCGCTCAATAATACTGTTGCTAGCTTTAACCGAGGGCGTAGTCAATTACCAGATGATATCGAAGATGCGCGGATTTTCAAATTTGACCCGTCTCAGTTTCCCATCTATGAGTTTGCGCTCACATCACCTTCCCTCTCACTGACGGAATTGCGTTTATTTGCCGATGAGGAATTAGGTCGCGAGTTGGCGATCGTGCCAGGGGTGGCAGGAATCGATGTGGTTGGTGGCGTTAAAGAAGAAGTACAGGTCAATCTCGATCTCAAGCGCCTACAAGCCGTCGGGGTGAATATTGATGATGTTTTAAAGGCTTTGCGCGATCGCAATATCGATATTTCAGGCGGACGCTTGCGGGATGGCACTGTCGAACCACTTACCCGTGCGATCGGCAAATTCCGCAATGCTAAGGAACTAGAAAACTTATCTTTTACGGTGCGTAGTGGCAGTGCTACAGCCCAGCCCCGACAGGTCTATTTGCGCGACTTTGCGGAAGTAGTTGATGGGACTGAGGAGCAACGGGTATTTACTTCCCTCAATGGACAGGCTGCCGTTAGATTGCTAGTGACCAAACAACCCGATGCGAATACGATTGAGGTCATCGATGGCGTAACGGAAAAGATTGCCGTCCTTCAAGCAAGTGGGGCGATTCCCAGTGATGCAATCATTACGGCAACCCTAGATGAATCCAAGTTAATTCGCGCTTCCGTCGCCAATGTTGCCTCTTCGGGAATCATGGGGGCAGTTTTAGCGGGGACAGCCGTATTGCTCTTTCTGGGTTCGATCCGTCAAACCTTGATTATTACCCTCGCTATTCCCCTTGCGACCCTTGCCTCGATTATTGCAATGGGCATTTTCGGATTTTCGATGAACCTGTTTAGTTTAGGCGGTTTAGCCTTGGGTGTGGGTGGGGTCGTAGACTGCTCGATCGTCATGTTAGACAACATCATCAATGGTCTAGAGCGCAATCGTAAAAATAACGGTGTGCAAGATACGATCGCCCAAGCCCAAGTTAGCAGTTCCGAAATTGAATCAGCACTAGTTGCTTCTACGAGTACGAACCTTGTTGTTATTTTTCCATTCTTATTACTCGGTGGATTTCTCTCACTGCTATTCAATCAACTGATTCTCACGATTAGTTTTGGGAATATTGCCGCGATCGCGATCGCCATTACCGTCGTTCCAATGATCGCCTCACGCTTGTTAGGTATTCCTTGGTCGAGTCGGTTGAGCGAAACTTGGTTTATGCGCGGATTTCAGCAGAGATTCGCCGCCGCCACCTTAGGCTATGCAGGATTCCTCGCTAAAATCGTCCATTATCGTCTGTGGGTAGTAATTGTCGTATTTGCGATCCTTGGTGGTGGTGGCTTCTTAATGGGTCGGCAACTTCCCCAAGAAATCATTCCACAGGTAAAAACAGGTGATGTGAGCTTAAACGCTCAATTCCCCGCAGGAACAACCCTTGCCACTAACCGCAAAGTCATGGAAATCGTGGATGATATTCTCGTCAAGCAGCCCGAAACTGCCTATGCCTTTACAACCATCGGTGGCGGTTCCTTTGGCAATAACGTGACTAGTAACCCTTTACGCAGTGGCAGCACCATTACCCTCAAACCAAATGTAGATCTGACTGGCTTTATCAGTCGTGTAAATCGCGAAATCAGCAAATTAAATCTGGCAGGGGTGAGAATTAGGGTTAACCCTGGACAAGTACGCGGCATTATCGTCAATAATTCCCCGATCCCACGCACGGACATTGACGTAATTTTACAGGGTACTAATCCTGAAGTCCTAGCCCAAGCAGGTGCAGAAATTCTCAGCGCTTTAGAAAAAAGTGTGAAGGGCGCAAACTTCCGTCCTGATACCGATGCCCGTCAGCCCGAAGTGCAAATTCTCCCTGACTGGGAACGTTTGCAAGCTTTAGGACTATCCACGCAATCCATCGGCTCTACTCTGCAAACCGCGATTACAGGCTCTGTACCAACTCAGTTACAAAGAGGCGATCGCTTAGTTGATGTGCGCGTCCAACTCGATCCCGAATCACGCAAAAATGCCTCGCAATTGCAGCAAGTGCCGCTCTTTGTGAGCAATAATCGTCCTGTTCGCCTTGCGGATGTCTCCAAAATCCGCGAAGGTCGCGCCCCTGGAGAAATTCAACGCATCAATCAGCGTCAGGTGTTCTTGATTCTCGGTAGCTTAGAACGTGGCACAAGTCTCAGTGATGCGCTCAAACAGACAGAAGATGTGATTGCGGCGATCGATCTGCCCGATGGGGTCGTGGTTTTACCTAGTACCGCTAAACAAGCGAATGACAATCTCTCCAAAGCCTTTGGTGTATTAGGTGTACTCGCTTCTTTCTTAGTATTTGTGGTGATGGCGGTGCAGTACAACTCGCTGATCGATCCCTTGGTGATTATGCTGACAATTCCCCTTGCGCTAGCTGGCGGCATTGTCGGGCTATATATCACCAATAGCTCGATTAATGTGATGGTAGTGATCGGGGTGATCTTGCTGGTGGGGATTGTGGTTAACAATGCGATCGTCATGGTCGAGTTCGCTAACCAATTGCGTGAGGAGCAGAAATGTAGCCGCATTCAAGCAATCCTCCAAGCTGCACCAATGCGGTTGCGCCCGATCCTGATGACTACAATTACAACTGTAGTTGGCGCTTTTCCTCTGGCTCTAGGTGGTGGTGAAGGTGGTGAATTCCTACAACCATTGGGAATCGTCACTTTCTCTGGTTTAGCCCTTGCGACAATTTTGACGCTATTCATAATTCCCTGCTTCTATGTACTTCTGCATGAGTTGAGTTGGGCAAAGGTGAAGAAGCTAGTACCAGTAAAAATTACATCTCGTTAAATGAAAGAACCTCGCTAAGCGAGGTTCTTTCATTTAGCAATGCAAGGTTTGCAGCCATGCTCGAAATTCTTTTCTTAAAATGCTCATCGGTGTATCCTTACTTTTCTCTAGAAACAAAGAAACACCTTCAATAACTGGAATTGCTGGGAAAGCTTTACTGATTGGCGAATTAAAATATTTCCCATCCTCAAATATACTAATCTCTAATTTCCCATTTCTATATCGCCAGATTTCAGGAATAGCTAAAGCCTCATAGGCACTGATTTGAGTAATTGAGGTTAAGTCCACTTCGATCGCTAAATCAGGCACAGGATCAATTGTGAGATCAATTCTTTGTTTGCCAATTACCGCTTGATAATTCTGGATATAAAAACAGTCATCAGGCTCGATCCCTACCTGCATTTGCTTATTTTTAAAGGTTGTCGAGCCAAGAGATTCCCACTCTAAGGCTAACTCATCCAAGATGATCTTGAGTAAATCTCCGATCAGAACCTTAGCGCGTTCATGTCCTGCTAGTGGCATTCTCAGTTCCAAAACTCCTTTGTAATAGGCAATCAGCGCATGACGATGCTCTCCTAAATCTTCCAAGATATCTTCAAATTCTTGCCAGTTAATATTTTCAAGGGTGACTCGTTGACCTTGGTTTAGCTGGATTTGAGCGATCGCAATTTTGACTGGCATGATAACAATCTCAAGTTGATCAATATCGATTCTATACCAAGAGATGAGGGGCGGCGCTTCGCGCCGCCCCTCATCTCTTGGTTTTTTGTGCGATATCAAGGAAATTTTTGATTAATAATGGTGAAGTGCTTTAAATATGTAGACCTGTAGATAGTTATGCCTCAAATAGCCAGTAACTCTGGAAAAAATCGTGAAATATTATCGGGACAGATCGCTTTAGTCTGGCATCGGCGCGATTTGCGAATTGATGACAATCCTGCTTTGAGTGAGGCGATCGCACAGGTAGGGAATCAAGGGATCGTGCTGGGGGTATTTATATTTGATCCCGATATTCTCGATGATGGCGTGACCGAGGGCAGCAAGGTGGACTTTATGCTCGGTTGTTTGCGCGAGTTACAAGCTAACTATCGACGTTTGGGCAGCGAATTGCTATTTATGTATGGGCAGCCCGTGCAATCGATTCGTGAACTAGCGAAAGCAATTAATGCAAGCCATGTCTTTTTTAACCAAGATGTCGAACCCTTTGCGATTAAACGCGATCGCGAAGCAACTCAGGCTTTACAAGAACTAGGTGTTCAGGTTCAGAGTTTTGTCGATATTGGGTTGATTGCGCCCGATGCGATCGCTACGCAATCAGGAGAACCCTACAAGGTCTACACTCCCTTTTGGCGCAATTGGCAAAGCAAATCCAAGCCTCAACCCTTGGCATCTCCTCAAAAATTAACAGGTTTAGCCAGTTATGAGAATCTACCTGTAATTCCCTTGCCAAGTCTACGAGAACTTAAATTTATTAATGACATCACACTACCCAAAGCAGGTGAAGCCGCAGCTTTAGCACTATTAGAAACCTTTTGTGATGGCAATGGAATTTTGCGCTATCAAACGGAACGTGATTTTCCTGCCCATGCGGGGACATCGACATTGAGTCCCCATTTGCGCTTCGGGACAGTGGGGATTAGAAAAGTGTGGGAAAAAGCGATCGCGGCTGAGCAACTAGTGCGTAGTGAAGAGGAAGCAGCAGGAATTACTACATGGAAACAGGAACTAGCATGGCGGGAATTCTATCAGCATGTTCTCTTTTATTTCCCTGAACTGGAAACAGGAGCCTATCGTCCGCAGATGAGGAACTTCCCTTGGGATGATGATGAAGAGAAGTTTACTGCATGGTGTGAGGGACGCACAGGCTATCCCATCGTTGATGCCGCAATGCGGCAACTGAATCAAACAGGCTGGATGCACAACCGTTGTCGGATGATTGTCGCCAGTTTTTTAACTAAGGATTTGATAATTAATTGGCAATGGGGCGAGCGCTATTTTATGCAGAAGTTGCTAGATGGTGACTTAGCCGCAAATAATGGTGGTTGGCAATGGAGTGCCTCTAGTGGTATGGACCCCAAGCCTTTGCG
Source organism: Pseudanabaena sp. BL-A-41 (assembly GCA_050632425.1). GTDB lineage: Bacteria > Cyanobacteriota > Cyanobacteriia > Pseudanabaenales > Pseudanabaenaceae > Pseudanabaena. The sequence goes on from CP192607.1 coordinate 657,629, forward strand.
AATTTTTAATCCTGCATCACAAGCTCGTAAGTACGATCCAGAAGGCGAATATATTTTGCGTTGGCTACCTGAATTACAGGGATTGACTACCGCAGAGTTGCTAAGTGGTAATATCTCACCGCATCAATGCAAAAAGCGTGATTATCCGCTACCGATTGTAGATCACAATGTTCAGCAGCAAAGATTCAAAAAGATCTATCAGGATTGTAAGACTAGCTAACAGAAGAAAGCCCCTTTTGGGGCTTTCTTCTGTTTAGTTAGAGAGCAGTTTCGGAAGCGACGATCATGGAACCAACGCCACTATTAGTAAAGATCTCTAGTAATAGGGAATGTGGTACGCGCCCATCGACGATATGTGCGGCTTTTACCCCTTGAGCTAGCGATCGCACACAGCACTGGACTTTAGGAATCATGCCACCACTGACGACATTCTCATTCATCAGTTCTCTAGCTTTGCTGATTGTTAAACTGCGATAGAGGGTACTGGGATCTTTGTAATTATGGAGAATACCTGCAATATCAGTGAGAAGAATCAATTTCTCAGCTCCCAAGGCGGCGGCGAGTTCACCCGCGACAGTATCTGCATTGATGTTGTAGGACTGACCTGTTTCATCGGTCGCGACACTGGAGACAACGGGAATATGTCCCGCTTCGAGTAGGGTTGAGAGCAGACCAATATTAATACCGCTAACTTCACCCACAAAGCCGATCGCGTCATTGCCTTGGGGACGCGCACGGATCAGATTACCATCCTTACCGCATAGTCCTACGCCAGAGCCACCTGCGAGGTTAATCATTTCTACAATCTGCTTGTTGACACGACCGACCAGCACCATTTCCACAACTTCCATGGTGGCAGCATCGGTCACACGCAATCCATTAATAAACTGTGGCTCGATGTTCAGTTTGGTGAGCCATGTATTGATTTCGGGCCCGCCGCCATGTACCAAGACTGGGCGCAATCCCATAAATGACATCGTGACGACATCGCGGATCACGTCCTGCCGAAGATTTTCTTCTTTCATTGCCGCGCCACCGTACTTGACGACAATGGTACGCCCCGCAAACTGCTGCATGTAGGGCAAAGCTTCACTTAGAACCTGAACGCGATCGCTGTCTGTTAGCATTTAACGCCTCGACTACTCTTAAAAAAATACTTTTATAAACCTTACAACCTCAAATACACCAATAGATAAGCGATTTAGGTTGCATATTGTTATTTGATGACTTTTACGATTATCTATTCTCTGCTGTTCTGGCAAAGGCTAAGACTTTGATGAGCGCCTTGTACGTGACGATTTTGGCGATTGAGATTGCTTTGCGGCGAGTTTTTGCAATTTTTCGATTTGTTTAAGAGTTAGCCCCGTAACTTGAGCAATTAAATCTGTAGAAATGTTGGAACGTAGCATATTGAGAGCTATTTGATTAGTTGCTTTCTCCAGTCCCTTAGCCTCACCTTTTGCCAATCCTTCTACCAATCCTTTTGCCTTACCTTCAGCTAATCCTTCTACCTTACCTTCAGCCAAACCTTCTCGTAAGATCTCTTGATAAATTACTGATTCTTTCATGATGTCGCTCCTGAGTAATCTTTGGATGATTTCTTTGCTTAGGGCTATGCCAGATATTATAGCGGTTGAGGCGGCTACGTTGCTCTGTACCTGTTTACTTGAACTATCATCTCTTTTTAAACATCAACGACTAATTCACAAAAAACTAGGCGATCGCCATTTCAAAAGCTTGGCAAACTGAAGGAATTGAGAATTTAGTTTTGGCTTGGCTATAGGCAGCTTCCACCATTTTTTGGGTTGCTTCGCGATCGCGCAAAATCTGTTGTATGGCAGCAGCTAGTAATTGCGGATCGTTAGGAGGAATTAATAAACCTGTAATTCCGTTAGTAATAATTTCGCTAGTGCCGCCACCGATAGTCGCGATCGCAGGTCTTTTCGATAATTGCGCCTCGACAATTACGCGCCCAAAGGGTTCGGGAGCCGTCGAACAATGGGCGATCGCATCACAAGCTTTCATTAAGGCGGGAATATCTTGGCGAAAGCCGAGCCAATGCACACGACCTTTGAGGCTTTCCTGTGAGGCAATATTTTTCAGCTTTTCCGTATATTCTGCTTCCCCAAAGAGCGCATCACCGACCAGCAACACATGGACATCGGGGATTTGGCTAGCTGCCTCTAACAAAATATGTTGCCCTTTCCAATAGGACAGACGACTGAACATTCCAATCAAAGGGCGATCGCAGGGAATACCTAATTCCTCGCGCAGATTGGCTTGGTTATCATTAATTTGATCAAACTTTTCGCTATCAAATCCGTTATACACCGTGCGTAATAGTCGGCGATTGCCCCCTGCGGCGATAAATGCGTCTGCTGTAGCTTGAGAATTGACAATTACTCTCGTAGCACACCAATTCGCTAAGGTGACGACAATTTGGCGATTAGCGGCACTGAAAATATCCGAGGTCAAAATATCATGCAAATGCCAAACTACAGGCGCACCACCTAGAAATCTAGCGATCGCTGATACGACAAATCCCTTTTGATTATTGGCATGGATTAAATCGAATTCTTTACTTTTTTCCGCAATTTGTTTACCTAATCTCCAAAGATCACCTATGGATTTGAGAGAGGAACCTAGTCCACTTGATACTTTCACATCAGCAAGCGATCGCGATGCTTGTAAAACCTCAACCTTGACCCCTAAATCTTCCAAGCGTGTTTTTAAAATTCCATCCGTGAGCAACACTACCTGACTAGTTTCTCGATAAGCATTAGCAAAATCGATTAAACAAAGCTCTCCCCCACCTAAAACTGCGGTGTAGCTCACAAATAAAATACGTTTTTTGTCCATTATATTACTAATATTTATTTAATAAATTTGGCGTAATCTTCTAGCCATTCCGATTTAGGATTTAACTCAAATTTCGTCACATCTATCATTGCTAATAGTAATGATTTTTGTTTCATAGATTTTTTGCGATAGATAGTTGCTTCCTGCTGTTTGTTCACATAATTATCCCAAGAAACATCCGTCAATACAGATACACCGATATTATTAATCATTTGCTGTCTCATTTGTAAATGCCTATGAAACAATTCCTCTAGACTAAGATTAGGATAATAAATACGCACACTTCTAGGATTACGCCAGAAGCCATAAGCAATACTAGCTGCAATACTTCTACTTACCTCTTGATTAATACCACTTAACACCCATCTCTGCTCTAAGAAGCTTATAATTGAGATATTTCTAGAAACTGATTCTCCACTAGCCATAAACAATTCGTTTACTTCCACATAACAACAGTTGACTGGATGGGCAAAACACCTTGCGAATCCCGATGTTTGCGGTATTTTATAATCCATAATACGTACAAATCCAAGAAGCTCTAATTGATTAGTTTGATTTTGAAACCAATTAAGATTTAAGAGTGGGTAGTCTTGAATATTAGTGTTTTCATACTTAAATTCATCTGGTTGTGATCTGATTAACTTTTCCTTGATATCAGATAGCAACCAAATAAAACAAATAAATAGAAAAATAGTGATTATACTGGCTATTTTCCATCCATAAAAGTAAACAGCAACTCCAATAGTTAAGGCAGAAGAGAGAGAATATCCTCTAACCTGTGACCAAAAATTTTGTGTTCCATTACTTAATGACATTTTATTTTCTGTTGTTTGCTAATATTTGAAATAAATTAGTCAGAGTAAAAAAGAGAGCAAAGGGAGAGACACTATTTAACTAATGTTTTCTATTTGTCAGTATTTAGTAGTCCAATAAAAGCATCAACATCCAAGTTGGTATTGGCATTAAATCCTGATTTTAGAATTTCATTTCTCGAATTTCTGGCATTGAAATCTTTAGGATTAGTTTTTAGCCAACGGGTATAACCATCGATCGCCTCAAACCAATATCCCGCTTCAGCATAAATCTTGGCGCGATCGCGAATAGTCAAAGCACGCATCAAAAACTTTTGCAGACTAACTTCAGGAGGAGAATACATAATCCAGCCGCTTACAATTACGTCATCTTCCAGTTCATTTTGTTGATCTGGTAATGTGATTTCCCAACGGTAGCTTTTAGATGGTTGTAAAGAAGCCGCGATCGGCAATTTAAAGCTGGACAAACCGCCCTTTATTGTTAACTTGGTTTGAAATATTGTCTTTATGTCCTTTTGATCCTCCGTCAGAATGATGCGAAGTTGTCCGACAAAACAATCCTGAGAGTCTATTGTGTGAGTCGTCTCATCCGTTTCGTTGACAGGATGATCAGGCTTATTGGTAGATGAAGGCATTTGTTTAGGCTGATCATACAAATACCAATACAAAGTAGGTTGAGCATTAGCTGTCCTCCCACCATCCTCAGGCGTAATCAATGTTAGAAGAGGTTGTGGCTTTAGCTGTCGCATTAGTATGGCAGGGGATCTATCTCTGCTACGTATCGAAGGTATAACCCCACGGCGAGGTTGCGTATTAGAGTTTTCTAGACTATCTCGATTCACAAGCCTCGTCCCTCCACCTGTACTCGCACTTTTGGGTAAACCTAAGCCATAACCTTTGTTGTTAGACTGGGCTAACAACAAAGGTTGAGCGATCGCTACGGGTATCAAGTCACCTGTAACTATGCTTGCCAAAGAGCAGATCAAGATGAGTAATGCTCTGCCCAAATAAGTACGCGATCGCCGCTTACTTGCTACGGTAAATAGCCTAAATGAAGGGATAAGGGCTTGAAGTTTCATGATTTTTGCAGTCGTGAAGGTTGATCCATGCACGAGATTATGGCTTTAGATGAAACATTTAGGCAACAAAATTTCCCATAGCTAATTCTAAGTAGCTGGGCATAATTAAAAACTAGATCCAAAACCTGTGGCGCACGCTGCGCGTGCGCCACAGGTTTTGGGGTTTTATATTCACCTACTTATAAATCATACTGAGCCAGTCTTAAGCCGCAACAGAGGCTAGAAATATGAATGAGCATGAGCTACTACCAAAATCTATAACGCGCCCCAAAGTAAGCAGAGGATTTCTGATCACTGTAGGCTTTCTCGCAATTTTAGCGGTAGTGGGTAAACCAGTGCTGCAATGGGGCAAGGTTCAATACGATGCTTATAAGGCAAGTACTACTGACTTAAAGGCGAGTGAGACTAAATATCAGGAATTGCTCAAGGTAATCCAAGCCAATCAGCGCTCTAATTCTGGACGCAATTCTGGAAATACCGATACTAAAAATGACTTAAATACTCCTGAAAAAATTTTTCAAACGGCTTTATCTCGTGACCTTTTGGGGAGGAGCAGTCTTTATGAACCTAATACCAGTAATGGCAAGCTAGCCTGTGCGCGTATGGTGAATATGGTGCTCGATCGCGCCTTGGGGTATCAAGTTGGTCAGAATACTCTATACGTGCCTTCTATAGTTGCAGATTTAGATCAAGGTCGGGGTAGACGAATTGACCAACAGCAAGCTGTACGAGGAGATATTGCGATCGCTAATGGTACGGACTACACCAATGGACAGTGGCATATTGGTATCTGTATGAATGATGGTTGTAGTTTAATCCTTTCCAATTCTCCCTTTCAATCGGAATTTTCTTGGCTCACAGGTACAACATTTGAAGGAGCATTTGATCAATATTCAGGGAAAACTACTTTCTATCGAATTTTGCAACACTAGTACTATAAACCTACAGCGCTTTACACTATATTCTTAGAATTGCCGAGAAAAGCACGCATAATTAAATGTTGAAGTACATCCAAAAATTCACTTGTTGGGCAATCTATGCAGGCGTAAGTCTTGGAGTTGTCAGCAACATTGCCCCGTTCGCTGCTCCCGCATTTGCCGAAGATAGTAGCCTAGGGATTGTGATGCGTCGCGGACATTTGCGAGTAGGCATTGATGCGGCGATTGGTGGTCCCTATATGCTCTGGAACGCCAAAACCCAATTTTATGATGGTTTCGAGCTAGAAATTCTTCAGGAAATTGCCGCCAGATTAAATATTGAGCCACGTCCGATTAATATCCCTTGGACAACTCAACCTGAGAATTTAGCTTCCAGACAGGTTGATCTATTGCTGAGTGCCAGAGAAGAAGGGGCGCTAGAAAATGGCGAAACCAAGGGTAAATTTATAGAATCCTTGCCCTATTATCGCAGTGCCCAGCGCTTGTTGATTCGAGCGGATGGTACGCAAATTAAATCCTTGCGTGACATGATCGGTAAGAGGGTAGGGGTTGTTGCGAATAGTGGTGGTGCAGCGATCGCTGAAACCTATAATAAAAACAGGGGCAATGCCATTCGGCTATTCTCATCACGGGATCTTGATCGAATGATTATCCAATTACGCGATCGCCAACTCGATGCGATGATTCTGGATGAGCCTGTAGCGGTGTGGCAGGTACGAAACAATCATAACTTTATAATTGTCGGTGAGCCTTTAATCCCGATTCGCTTAGTGGCGATCATCAACAAGGATGATGTATCCCTTAAAAAAGCGATCGATAAGGCTTTAACTGAGATGATTCAAGACGGTAAACTCGAACAGATACTTAAGAGGTGGAACCTGTGGGAAAGCCAGAAAACTTTAAAATCGACAAAGGACTTGCCAGCTTCGGTGTTAGCGATCATTACGCCATACTCGGTCTACCGTTAAATACCGATGCGGCTCACATTCGCAAAAAATTTCTCAAACTCGCTAAAATTCTGCATCCCGATGTTTTTGGGCGCACTGATGAAGAAAAGGACATCGCAACCAAATATTTTTCTAAGATGGTTAGTCCTGCTTACCAAGTGCTAAATAGCGATCGCGATCGCGGTGAATATTTAGCCACCTTGAGAATATTTGCTCAAAGTCAAAAACAAAAAGGCACTGCGCTTACCCTGAGTTCGGAAATTGCTCAAAAACTATATCGGCTACCCCACGAAATCACCTATACGCAATTCGTGGAACAAGTTGCACCGAAGCAATACGAAACCCTAGAGTCGATTTTGGAATATACGGCAACCCTCAGTGAATTAAATCTTGTGTATTTAATGACGCAATCTAGCCTCAGCTTTACGGCAGGTAGCAGTGCAGCATCGGCGGCTCCCATTTCAAATCAGCCCAGTCAGACGGTTGCTCAAAATGACAATGCTCAGCCTACTGTTGCACCAAAACCTGCCCAATCTCCTGCATTGCGTAACCTCAATATGGCGGAGCTATTTATTGGGAAGAAGCAATGGACGGATGCACTCAAGGAGTTAATCACTGCCGAGAAGCTAGATCCTAATAATGCCAAAGTCTATGCTCTCAAAGGTTTAGTGCAGATGAATCAAAATGCAGCAGCGATCGCTAAAGCGAGTTTCCAAAAAGCACTAAAACTTGATCCAAAAGAACCAACGGCTTTGAAGTACATTAATCAAGTAAGTGCTGCACAGGCTCAAACTCCTGCCAAGGCTCCTGAGAAGAAGGGAGGTCTATTTGGATGGGGGAAAAAATAATTCATTACATTTTCCTCTAGCAAACAGCAATATTTTGGTTAAAAGCTGCACTAATTAAAAACTTCACTAGTTAAAAGATTTACTTAGGCAGGCTTTTAACCAAACTTCTTGACATTTCGGATAGCGCTTGGCGCTGTCAACTCGGCGTTTACAAGGTGGATTTTGGGAATTTAGATAGGGCGAGGCAAATACCTTGGATTTTCGCAGATTAAAATATTATCGTCGCAATTCGTTAATTCTAGTTACTAGTGGCGATCTGAAGCTGCTATCTGAAATTGCTGAAGTTTTATCCTCAGAAAAATATAACTACATCACTGAACCCAGTGGGGATAAGGCTTGGGAAATAATTCTTCAAAAAAGACCTGTAATTGTGCTAGCGGATTGGACAATTCCTGATGTTTCGGGCTTAGCGCTATGTCATCGGGTGAAATCTAATCTGGCTTATCCTGAGCTAAGCGCCACCTACTTTGTCTTGATTGTAGAAGCCTTGAATTCCCAACAACGCCAGATCGGTCTAGATACAGGTGTAGATGATTTTCTCAATAGTCCGATAGATAGTGCTGAGTTAAAGGTGAGATTACGAACAGGACTAAGAATTAGCGCCTTAGTTCAATCTTTGACATGGACTAATCAAAGACTATTAGCTCAAAATGATTTGTTAGATGCCCTGACATTATCCGATCCCTTGACTAAAGTTTTGAATGAGCAAGCATTTACGGGAATTATTCCCAAAATGATGCAGCAGTTTAAAGGGTTTGGAAATTATAAAGGCTATGGTTTTCTCAGTATCTTAGTGATTGATATCGATCAGTTTCTACAGGTCACGCAGTCCTATGGCGATAAAGTCGGTAATGAAACTATTAAGGCGATCGCAGGCAGATTGAGTCATAACTGCGCGGCGAATAGTCTGTTGTATCGGTATGGATTAGATGAATTTGTCTGTGTGACTCCACATATGGAAGCCCAAAGTGGCTCACAGCTCGCTAATGATCTACTAGCCAGTATTCGTAGCCATCCGATCTCCGTATCTTCAGGTTTACTGTTTCCCCTCACAGTTAGTGTTGGTGGTGTGGTCAAACAATTAGCCAATCAAAAGAGTGAAACGAATTTCAATAATGAGCCTGATATTAGTTTCAGTGAATTAATTTTTCTAGCCAAGCGATCGCTAGAGCAGGCTCAACAATCGGGCGGCAATCGAGCGTATATCGAACATGGGTTTTGATTTTTTATTTTGCTGAAGACAAAATAAAAAATCTGACTAGGATTATTGGAAATTGAAGATGACGATCATTGCGATTGATTTTGGTACAAGTAATACGGCGATCGCCATACTCACTTCTCAAGGCGATCGCGATATGTCTACGCCCAAAACTTTATGCTTTGATGACATTTCCCGTGATTTTGCTACTCCTGACGGCATCGCTTGGTTAGTACCCAGTTTGGTCTATGTCAGTGGTAAGCAGCAATTTCTCTTTGGTAAACAGGCAGAAAAACAAGCAGGGGCGCAACTCAAAGAGCAGGATCACTCAAAGCGTTTATTTCAAGGCTTTAAGCGGGATATTGTTGCAAATTTCCGATCGCCCGATCGCGAGATTGATGGTGAACGTTACGATGCAGAAGCGATCACCGAAATATTTTTGATGGAACTATGGCAACGCTTAAGATTACAAAATATTGAACCAACCCAATTAATCTTGACCGTTCCTGTGGGAGCCTTTGAGGCATATCTCAACTGGTTTCATAGCTTTGCTGACAAGATTCAAGTTCCTAATCTGCAAATTATTGATGAATCTACGGCGGCAGCTTTGGGCTATGCCGTGACCCGTCCCAATGCACTGGTGTTAGTAATTGATTTTGGTGGCGGAACCTTGGATCTCAGTCTGGTGCGGACTGCTCCAATTAATGAAAAATCTCAAATTACTAAGGCTGAGGCGATCGCGAAATCCGATGCCTATATCGGCGGGATCGATGTCGATCGCTGGATCGCTGAACATTTTTTACGGCAATGGGGGATGACGAGATCGCAAATTAGTGAAGTTGATTGGCTAAAAATTTTAAAACTTGCAGAACAGATCAAAATCAAATTGTCGCTGGTTACAGAAGTAACTGAAACTTGGCTGGATGAGCAGATGGTTGCCCATGAAATGTTTCTGACACAAGCGGAACTCACGGACATTCTCGAACAAAATCAAATGCTGGAGCAGTTACGGGAAGCTATTGATGAAGTGCTAACTCTTGCCCTCAATAAAGGCACGAGCAAGGCAGCCATTGAGCAAGTTCTCTTGGTTGGGGGAAGTTGCCAAATTGTCGCAATTCAGCAATTAATCATTTCTTATTTCGGTAAATCTAAAGTCAAACTTGGTAAACCTTTTGAAGCAGTTGCCCATGGAGCCTTAGTTTTAGGACAGGCGATCGCGATCGAAGACCATCTCCGCCATAGCTATGCGATTCGCCTGTGGGAACCCTATCTCAACCAATATTCTTTCTATACCCTATTTGAGAAGGGGACAAAATATCCTTGTCAGCGCCCCGAACCACTGATCCTACAGGCTGCGATCGCAGGACAAGCAGAAATCTGGTTAGACATCGGCGAAGTTGCGGATATTTCTCAAGCAGAAGTTACCTATGATGGCTCAGGACGAATGACCAGCAGTCAACTATTAAAACAGTCCGATTTTCGTTCCCTCGCAATTAATAGCAGAAATGCCCCTATACATGACTCTAGCAAAAACTATCAGGTGATTAATCAGGAGCAATCTGAGCCAAGTCAGGTTTGTATTGCTCGCCTCGAACCCCTAGGACAATTAGGCAGCGATCGCATTGCCGTAGACTTTGCCATCGATGAGCGTCGTGTCTTAATCGCGACGATTAAAGACTTACTTACTGACAAATTGTTAATAAATCAGCAAGCGATCGCTAAATTAGAATAAATTTTCAAAAGGATTGCGAAGCAATCCTTTTGAAAATTTATTTGGATTTTATGAAAGCACAAAGCAATAAAGAGAAATTTTTGAAAGCGTGGCAAAGCCACGCTTTCAAAAATTTCTCTGGTTTTTAACCCAGCACATTGTGCTGTAACAGAAATTTGGGTTTAATTTAAGCTTATGCCTAGATTAAATTGCATGAAATTTTGTAGAATCTAAGTAGGTACATCCTAACGTTCTGATTCTAGAGTGGTATTTGTTCTGTCGCAGACAAAACGAGTACCGCAAATCCTTAGCTGTAATTGATTTTTTGTTTTCCAAATGTTTTCCAAATGAGTATGTACTTACTTTGTAAAACACTATACTTTTCAGAAGATAGCAGGCAGCAATTGTGACACACACCCGATCTAAACATTCCCGCCTGATGATTGCTGTCTTACCTGACAAATCCTCAGCCTTTGAAGCATATCGTCTTCTTCAATGTCATGGTATTTCTCCAGAAAATTTAGCACTAGTTGGCAAGGGCTACAGTAGCCCCGATAGCGTTGGGCTATTTAATCCCACCCGCACGACATGGCGTTATGCCAAGCGGGGAATGTTTTGGGTGGGAGCGTTTAGCATTCTTATGGGAATGATTTTGCATCTGATTTTTAACTTGCAATTGCCGAATCTTGATTGGTATCAAACACTACTAACGATCGCCTCAACCGCAGGAATCATCGGTATTGCGATTGGGGGGGTGATTGGAACTTTGTATGGATGGTTTTTTAAGAGTAGCCTGTCAATTTCCTGCCGAAATTGTTTGGATCGTGGACAATACCTACTAATGCTAGAGGGCTCAGAAACATTGACCCGTCGCGGACGCGAAATTCTCGATAGTTATACAGTCAAGCCTTATTGATCTTAAATTTTGGGTTAAGTTGGGTTAAATAATGCCAGATGCAGTAACTATTCTGATTGTGGATGATTCCGATAGCGATCGCTTACTGTGTCGTCAATATATTCAAAGAGATACGCAGAATACCTATCGCATCTTAGAAGCAGATACGATCGACCCCGCAATGGAACTTTGGCGATCGCAACAGCCTGATGTGACATTGGTTGACTTTAATTTGCGTGATGGCAATGGGCTGAAATTTCTAGAATCTATCCGAGCCTATCTTCACGCCGAAATAGCACCGAATAGCAGCTTCATCGACCCCAAATTGCCAGTAATCATGTTGACTGGACATGGTGATGAGAGAGTGGCTGTGAATGCCATGAAGCTGGGAGCCTTTGATTATTTAGTCAAAAATGACATCACAGAATTTTCATTACGACAGAGTATCCATAGCTTACTAGAACATCTCACGTTGAAATGTCAACTAGAGCAGTCTCGAAGACGGGAGGCTCTGATTAACCATCTCTCTTTAAATATTCGGCAATTTTTAAATTTAGAAGATATCTGTCAGACCGTCACTCAAGAAATTCAGCATTTTTTAAAGGCCGATCGCACGCTGATTTATAAATTTAATCAAGACATGAGTCGGCGGGTTGTGGCAGAAACTGTGATTGAGCCTTGGCAGTCTTGTATGAATGCAGTCTCTGAGGAAGATAACTGTATTAGTCTTGCCGATGATCAAGTCAGCGCATATAAAAAAGGCAAAATTCTGGTCGCTTCGGATATATATAACGCTAATTTTGCTGAATGCCATGTGCAAATGTTAGAGGGATTTCATGTAAGGGCAAATATTGTTGTGCCGATCCTGCTATCCGAATCGATAAATCAGCATCTCCATGATTTGCCGCATCCCCATGATCCATTGTTATGGGGACTACTCATTGCTCATCAATGTTCTGCGCCCCGTGTATGGAAAGATGGTGAAATTCAATTACTTCAGCAGATGTCTGTCCAGCTTGCGATCGCGATTCAGCAGGCGGAAATCTATCAGAATCTCCAAAATCTCAATAATTCCCTAGAAGACCAAATCCAAGAACGGACATTAGCACTACAAACAAGCGAGAATAAGTTGCGTTCTATCCTGACCTCATTACCAGATCTAATCAATTTATTTGCTGAAGATGGAACTTATCTCGAATCAATTCATAATGATGCAGCCCATGACCTCATCCCTCCAAATATTGATCGCTTTGGCAAAAAAATTACGGAACTACTGCCAGAATCAATTGCCAATCGACAGATAAAAGCGATTCAGCAAGCAATTGTGACTAGAGAAATGCAGACCCTCGAACAAAGCTTTATGGTCAACAATTGCTTAGCCTATGAAGACGTGCGAGTAGTTCCTTTTGAAGATAATTCCGCGATTGTAGTTGTCCGCGATATTAGCGATCGCAAATATGCTGAAGAAGAGCTACAACGCCAATATCAAAGGACACAGCTACTTTCTGAAGTCACGATCAAAATCCGTCAATCGCTTAAAATAGATGATATTTTAACCACAACTGTTGCCGAAATCCAAAGAATCCTTCAAGTAGATCGAGCATTAATTTGCCAAATGCAGGATTATGTTTCAGGAGTTATCTTAAAAGAAACTGTGACAGCTCAGTTTGCCCCAGTTATTGGTCAAGTCAGTGCCTCTGTGCATGAGGAATATTATAAACCCTATCACAAAGGCATATTTAGCAAGATCGATGATATCGATACCGCCAATATTAGTGATATTCATGCTGAGTTTTTGCGTCAAAACAATGTCAAAGCCGATATTGTTGTACCAATTATGCAATCTGAACAGCTATGGGGATTGCTCATTGTCAATCAATGCGATCGCCCTAGACAATGGACAGAATCTGAGATTGACCTCATGCAACAATTAGCGAACCAAGTCGCGATCGCCATTACCCAAAGTCAACTGATAGAAGCATTACAAAAAAGTGAAGAGCAACGCAGACTTTCCACCGATTTAAGTCAAGTAGGTACTTGGGACTTGGATTTAGCGACAGGCAAGGCAATATGGAATACAAATAAATTTAACTTATTAGGAGTAAACGCTAATGAGTATGAAAGTAGTTATTTAACATGGCGTAATCGAGTACATCCCGATGATTTGGAATGGGTAGAAATTGCTTTTATAAATGCTCTAGAAAACTGCACAGTGCTAGATATGGAGTATCGCATTGTCCAACCACAAGGAGATATTTATTGGGTTCTAAGTAAAGGTAGAGGGATTTACGATCAATCAGGTGAAGCGGTTCGGATGGTTGGTGTGATCTTAGATATCAATGATCGCAAACAGATGGAATTAGCTTTACAAAATAGTTTACAACGGGAACGAATGCTCAATCATTTTGTGCAAACCATTCGCAATTCCCTAGACTTAGAAGTTGTATTTAACGCGGCAACTAATGCGATCGCTAATTTACTCAATTTAGAGCAGGTCACAATCGTTCAATATTTGCCAGAGCGAAAAAGCTGGAAACAGGTTGCCGTCTTTCAGGAGGGAGGAGACCTTTTTAACAAGGTGGGGTTAGAGATTCCTGACGAGGGTAATCCCTTTGCTGAACGGCTCAAACGCATGGAGATTGTCCAAGTTGATGATGTGAATGAAATTGAAGATGAAATTAATCGAGAGCTAGCAAAAAATGCTTCTGGGGCTTGGTTACTAGTTCCAATTATTGTGAATGAGCAAGTATGGGGTAGTCTCAGTTCACGTAAAACTTACAACATCAAACCTTGGGAGTCCCAAGAAATCGAGCTAGCACAAGCGATCTCTAACCAACTTGCGATCGCTATTCAACAAGCAACACTCTATCAACAATTACAACTAGAACTCATAGAACGTAAACAAACAGAAATTAAACTAGCACAAGCCAAGGAATCAGCCGAAACTGCCAATAAAGCTAAGAGTGAATTTCTCGCCAATATGAGCCATGAAATCCGTACTCCAATGAATGGAGTAATTGGGATGGCGCAACTACTAGCGACTACACCTCTTAGTGATGATCAAAAGCATTTTGTGCAAATCATTTTAGATAGTGGTGATGCCCTGTTAACGATCATTAATGACATTTTAGATTTATCCAAAATCGAATCTGGCAAATTGAATCTGGAAGCGCAAGAATTTAATTTGATTGACACCTTAAATTCTGCTTGTAATCTCTTAAGCAAACAAGCATTTGATAAAGGTATTAATCTGCGCTATCAAGTTCAGCCCAATATTCCCAAAATGTTTATTGGTGATAGTTCGCGATTACGTCAAATATTGATTAACTTAATTGGTAATGCGATCAAGTTTACGGAGCGAGGAAGTATTGCGATCGCCGTAAGTGGCAAGTCTATGACCGCTAATACCTACGAATTGAGATTTGCGATCGCGGATACAGGTATTGGTATTAACAGCGAGCATATTGGCAATTTATTTAAACCATTTATGCAGGCTGATACCTCCATCAATCGTCAATTTGGTGGTACTGGGCTAGGGCTAGCGATTTGCAAACGTCTTGTTGAGTTAATGGGTGGGACAATCTGGGTAGAAAGCCTTGGCAATATAGGTGGTAGCCCTCATCAAGATTGGAATATTACAAGAACTGATACACCACTTCAAGGTTCAATATTTCATTTTGCGATCGGTTTACCTGTCCATGCTAGTAATCAGTCCATCGAGGCATCAGATTCCTTAGCTTCGATTGATGTTGAAATTATTCCTGAGCAATTACCAATCAAAATTTTGATAGTTGAAGACAATATTCTCAATCAAAAAATTACGCAACTTATGCTAAAAAAATTGGGCTATGAGTCAGATATTATCGAAAATGGACAGGAATGTTTAACTATTTTAAGCAATCCAAATCCAGCAACAGCCTATGAAATTATCTTTATGGATGTGCAAATGCCTGTAATGGATGGGATTACGGCAACTAAGAGAATTCGAGAAAATCTTTCTTCACCTCATAAGCCTTGGATCGTTGCACTTACTGCTGATGCTTTAGCTGATGAACAGAAGGCTTGTATGGATGCAGGAATGAATGACTTTATTAGTAAACCTGTCCGCATTAAGGAAGTAAGTAGAGCTATAGCAGCCTATATTCAACAACAAGAGAGATAATGCGGCACTTCGTGCCGCATTATCTCTCTTGCAATGTAAGGATGCTTAGACTTTTGCTAAGCCACTGTGACGGAGTAAAGGTGTGGTGCTAGGTTCACGTCCTCGGAAGGTTTTGAAGACTTCCATGGGATGCTTACTACCACCGAGAGCTAAGACTGTATCGCGATAGAGTCTACCCGTTGAAGCGATCGCCTCTTCATTTTCAAGTCCAGCTTCCTCAAAAGCGGCAAAGGCATCAGCACTGAGGACTTCAGCCCACTTGTAGCTGTAGTAACCTGCGGCATAGCCACCTGCGAAGATATGACCAAAGGAGCAGAGAAAGTTATCTTCAGGCAAGGGTGGGATTACCATTGTTTTTTCCGCAAGGCGCGATCGCACTTGTATAGGAGTTTCACCGCCACCAACTTGATAACGATGGTGTAGCTCAATGTCCACAAGGCTAAAGTGCAACTGACGCAACATTCCCGAACCACTCATATAGTTCTTGGAATCAATAAGCTTTTGGTAATAGCTTTCAGGTAGGGTTTCACCTGTCTCGTAATGCTTTGCCATGCCAAACAAGGTAGCGCGATCGTAGCACCAGTTTTCCATGAATTGACTGGGTAGCTCCACGGCATCCCATTCGACATTGTTGATGCCCGAAGCACCTGAATAGTCAACCTTGGTGAGCATATGCTGTAAGCCATGTCCAAACTCATGGAATAGAGTTTCGACTTCGCCAAAGGTCATCAGGCTAGGTTTGCCATCAACGGGAGGAGACTGGTTGCAAATGAGGTAGGCAACGGGTAAGCGAGTGATCGGCTTACCATCTTCGATGACCTTAGCACGTCCGATACAGTCATTCATCCATGCGCCACCACGCTTTTCGGCTGGGCGACTATAGGGATCAAGGTAGAAATAGGCGATCGCTTCATTGCTTTCGTTTTGAATCTCAAAAAAGCGCACACTCTCATGCCAAATGGGAGCCTGACCATCCGCAGGAACTACGGTTACGCCAAATAAGCGATTCACAAGGGCAAAGAGACCTTCAAGAACCTTGGGCAAGGGGAAATAGGGACGCAATTCTTCAACGGTAAAGTTGAACTTGGTTTCGCGTTGACGTTCTGCCCAGTAAGCGGTATCCCAATGCTTCAGTTCTTCTATTTCACCTTGAGATTTAGCAAATTCCTTTAGTTCGGCAAATTCTGCAACAGCAGCCGTGTAACTTGATTGGCGCAATTCCTCTAGCAATTTCTCCACAGCATCAACGTTAGGAGCCATCTTTCGAGCGAGACTCAGTTCTGCATAGGTGGAATAGCCGAGCAAGTTTGCCTTTTGTTGACGCAATTCGAGAATGCGATCGATTAATGGCGAATTATCAAACTCACCACTGGCGGCACGGCTGACAAAAGCGCGATAGAGCTTCTCACGTAAATCATGGCGGCGGCTATGCTGCATAAAGGGAACATAGCTAGGATAGTCGAGGGTAATGCACCAAGGACCATGTTCGGGGGTAGCCTTGTCGTCACCGTCAAGTCTTGCGGCTTGGGCGGCTTGGGCTAATAAACTTGGTGGCAAACCTTCGATCTCTTCGGGTAAGGTCAAGGTCATGCTAAAGGCTTTAGTAGCATCTAGCACATGATTAGAGAAGTTGGTCGAGAGTTCTGCAAGTTCCATTTGAATTGCATTGAACTTTTCTTTAGCTTCACCTTCTAAACCGACACCCGATAGCTCAGCATCGCGGATGGCTGCTTCAACTATGCGTTTTTGGGCAGGTTCGAGGCTATCCCATTGTGCCGATGTATAGATTGATTTGTAAGCCTTATAAACTGGCTGACTTTGGCTAAAGCGATTGAAGAATTTAATTACACTAGGCTGCACAACTTTGTGAGCATCACGCAGTTCAACACTGTTTCTGACGCTAAGCAAATGCTCGATCGCACCCCATGCCCAACCAATTCGCTCGGTGAGACGTTCTAGTGGCTCCACTAAACCCGACCATGTGGGTTCGAGGGTTGCTTCGAGATCAGTTAAGCTCGCATTCACTTCTTCAAGTAATTGCGTCACCGCAGGGATGACATGTTCGGATTTAATTTCTGGAAATGGTGGTAAACCTTTACCAATTAAGAGAGGATTAGAAACTTCACTCATAAATAATCTTTAAGATTTGTAAATATCTAGTTTGATTATATATCAACCTAGGTGTGGCTATAGCAATCCTGATTTTCAGACCATTTTGCTTTTGTTTGGTCGATATTGTTTTAGGTAAATCAGCTAATAAGTACAGGACAAAAATTAATCAAGTAGAAGAAAGCGGAGGAATAGGGGTGGATATGAAGGTTAAGGATGATATCACGATGGAAATCAAAACCAAGGCGCAAAATACTCTTAGGTAAACATCCATGTTTTTGGGCTTGAGAGTCTTAATGACTGCTTCCTCTTAGCATTGCATTCGTGTTTTTCGTAGCCTAGATGAGTTGATAGATCTGCTTCTTTTGAAACGATCGCCAATTACTTGACTGAATCAGCATAACCACACAAGCCATTTTTGATTGAGCTAGCGTAAAGTAGTAAGCAGAAACTTACCTTAACTAACTCAGGGTTTGCTGAAAGTTAGCTGACAAACAAACTCAGTCCTGTAGTTTTGAGCGGAGAATATGCGTATGCGACTTTCACCTATATGGTTGCTTTCCCTAATATTGACAATCATTTCTCTGAATTTTGCTAAACCTGCGCGATCGCAAACTTCTGTGCCATCCATACGGACTCCTAATCCACCAACATCACGCCCCAACACTGGCTTCGACCCATCACGAATTTTAGATCTGATCAACTTATTAGATCGTCCCACTAGCTCAACACCAACTCAGCAGGTAGACTTATCGCCTGACATTGCGGAAATTCGTGGACAAATCAGTCGATTGTACTTTCTCCTAGCGAGACAATACTCCGCTCAAAATCAAATACCTGAAGCTTGTAATGCCCTCGAAAAAGCTTACAGTACGGAGTTAGAAGCCTATTTACGCAAGAGACTGCGATCGCGTCAACCGACTAGTAACGACTGCTATAGCTCCGAGATAAAAAGGATCTCGCAACTAACGGGCAGTCCAACGGCTCTAATTTACGCTACGACTTCTAAGGGTGGTTTAGAACTAATTGTAGTTACTCCACCGAAGACAACTAGACCTGCTGGGATATTTCCCCGAACTCGTGTTGCTACCAAATCACTAGAGGAGAAGCTCGGTATTCCCTCCAATGTTCTCGCAGATGATCTTCTCGCACAGAGCAGTCAAGAGGCAAATCCTGTTCGTAAAGTTGAATATAACGCTACTACGGCTCAGGTTGATCAAGTCATCCTCGACTTTCGCAATAATTTACAAGACTATCAATCCTACGATTTTTTACCCCAGTCACAGCAGCTTTATAATTGGGTGATTCGCCCCATTGAGCCTGAACTAGAGAAAGCACAGGTCAAAACCATTGTGTTCGTGATGAATGGGAATTTGCGTGTAGTTCCCCCTGCGGCTTTTCATGATGGACAGCGTTACCTAATTGAGAAATATGCAGTGACATCGGTTCCCTCATGGCAACTTACCGAACCGAACCGCCCCGATCGCACATTGACTCCTCAAATCCTAGCTATGGGACTCTCGGAATCTGTAGAAGGTTTACCAGCATTGCCAGCAGCTAAGTTAGAGGTAGAAACGATCGCTTCTAAAGTATTAGTTGGTAAGAATTTCCTCAATCGTGATTTTACGAAGGACAATTTGCGATCGCAAATCAGCAATCAAAAATTTGGGATTATTCATCTCGCCACCCATGCAAAATTTCTCCATGAATCGCCTGAAAAATCCTTCATTCAATTTTGGGGCGATCAATTACAAATGAGTCAAATCTCTAAGATGAATCTGACCACTGATTTACTGACCCTCAGTGCTTGCGAAACGGCTGTTGGTCAAAATCTTGGTTTAGCAGGTTTAGCTGTGGATTCAGGCGCGACAAGTGTTTTGGCCTCGCTATGGGAAGTGAGTGATGCGGGGACGGCTCCTCTGATGATTCGTTTTTATCGTGGCTTGTCAACTGCGCCGAGTAAAGCGATCGCTCTTCAAGAAGCACAGTTAGCCTTTTTGCATGGTGAAGTGAAGCTCAATAATAATCAAATTCAAGGAATTAAAGGTTTTCCCAATATTCCATTTCCGATTAAGACCAGAGGAATCGATCTAAAACATCCCTACTTTTGGTCATCATTTACTTTAGTAGGAAACTGGTTATAGCGCTTTCAGGGCAACACAAAGTGCTGCCCTGAAACCCAGAGAAATTTTTAAAAGCACGGCGAAGCCGTGCTTTTAAAAATTTCTCTGTACTACTTTTAGCTTCAATAGGCTGTAACTGGCGAGCGGTTAACTAATAACCAATAAAAGCCTAATTGTTCAACTGCTTTATTAAATTGCTCAAAGTCAACTGGCTTAACAATATAACTATTAACTCCTAGCTTATAACTTTCGATCACATCACTATCTTCCGCCGAAGAAGTTAATACCACAACAGGAATCATTTGAGTACGAGGATCGGATTTCAATTGTCTTAAAACTTCTAAACCACTTACCTTAGGAAGTTTTAAGTCCAACAAAATTACCTTAGGTTGATCGGTAATCTGACGATGAGTATATTCTCCTCGACAAAAGATAAAATCAAGGGCTTCAGTACCATCTTGTAACAATTGAATTTGATTACTAATTCTGCCACGACGTAAAGCTCGAATTGCTAGCTCAGCGTCCGTGGAGTTATCTTCAACTAACAAGATAAAGACAGGTTGTTCATAAAGTTGTTCAGTCATGGGTATTACATTTTATGATGAGTATTAGCAATACAAAGTGACATTTCTAGAGTTCACTAGTTGGGGATCGTAAAGTAAAAAGTTGCACCCTGATTGACGGCAGCTTCTGCCCAGATCCGTCCGCCATGACGCTGCACGATACGCTGCACGATCGCTAATCCAATCCCAGTGCCTTCAAACTCACGTTCAAGATGCATTCGTTGAAATACACCGAATAACTTATCGGCATATTTCATATCAAATCCAGCACCATTATCTCGGATAAAGTACACTGTTTCTTCATCAATTATTTGAAAACCAATTTCAATCAGAGCATTCTCCGTTTTACCCGTGTATTTGATCGCATTGGATAGCAGGTTGATCCAAACTTGGGTTAACAAAGAAACATCGGCTTGGCAGTCTGGTAAATCAGCTAAAACAAATTCAATCTGTCGAGATGTTAACTCTAAGGTAAATTCATTTAATAATTGTTGAATTAAATCGTTTATAGAAATGGATCGCCGCACCATTTCCTTACGATTCAAGCGCGATAAATTGAGAAGATCGTCAATTAATTCACCCATCCGCTTAGCATTGTCGCGCACAATTTTGAGAAATCGATTGCCTTCATCATCTAAGCGATCGCCATAATCCTCCTGTAAAATCCTAGAGAATCCATCAATAGCCCGTAATGGCGCTCGTAGATCATGGGAAACAGAATAAGCAAATGATTCTAATTCTTGATTGGCGACTTCTAGTTGAGCAGTGCGCTGTTTTACCCTAGCTTCTAGAGACTGATTAAGTTGAGACAACGCTTCGTTAGTAGTTTTTTGTTGTAACTCGGCGGCAGCCCTTGCGGCAAATACTTGCAATATATTTCTTGCACGTTGAATATCTTGAATTGGCTGTACATCAAGAATGGAAAGATTCCCTATAGGAATACCATTAGCATCTTTGAGGGAAATCCCCATATAGCTATCAGCCTGCATGAGGACTAGAGTTTCATTTTCAGGAAAGGCTTGCTGCACTAATCTGTTACAAATAAACTCACCATTGAGCAACGCTAATTCGCAAGGAGTATAAGCCGTAAAATAAGTAGTAGGTGGCAGCATGATTCCACCTGCACAACTGGCTAAAGTATGTAGCTCATTGCCAATTAGTTCAGTAATGACAGCATATTTGACATGTAAAGCCTCAGCGATATGTTTTACTAAAGCCGAGAAAAAGTCTTTGCCTGTAACTGCGGCTGTGCCTGACACCAGATTTTGCAATGTGGTCTCTGATTGCTTCAATGCTGCCTCACGCTCTTTCACCTCACTGATATCCCGCATGATGGTAGAAATATATTCCAATTCACCTTGAGAAGATTTATGGGCAATAATCATTTGCGAAACAGGAACTTCTATCCCTTCTTTGGTTAATAAAGCTGTTTCTCCAACCCATATCCCCTCATTGATTGCCGTAGGAATGCCCTGCTTTTGAATAATTTCTAAAGCCCATTGCGGATGACAATTAGGAATATATAAATTAGTTTCTGGATCGAGGTAGGGACTTTGGTATTTATTGGCTTGATTATTAGTCCAGAGTATCTCTCCCTGTGGCGATACGATGCCAATAAAGTCAGTAGAAGCCTGAATAATTGCAACTAAACGATCGCGCTCTTTTTCGGCTACTTGGCGATCGCAAATTTCTGCTTGCAAAGATTGATTAAATTCAGATTGTTGTTTGAGTAATCGCGCCTTACTAATGGCAATAGCAGCTTGCGTGGATAGTAAATTCAACACCGCTAAGCGCTCTGGGGTAAAGGCATCGTTAATCAGATTATTCTCTAAAATAACAATTGCACTCAGATTTCCTCGATTGATCAGGGGCAGACAAACTAAGGATTTAGCTTGGTAATTCACGATCCAAGGATCATTCCGAAAATCATCACTTTGGGTAGCATTATTTAATACCACTCGCTCATGCGTCCTAATCACATAATTGACTAAGGAAATTGGGATGTAGGGATAACCATCAACGGAGACTGCATCTAAAGGAATTGACTGCACCACAGCCTGCTCATAGCCAATGTCCTTAATGGCTTCAATTTTCCATTGAGATTGAGAGGAATTACCTAAACTTGCTAAATCAACTGGCAATAGTAAATAACATGTTTGTGCTCCTGCATTCTCAATCAAAATATTCATTAATGTTGCCATTAGTTCCTCAAGTTTGATCTCACTAGCGATCGCTTGAGAGGCTCGTAAAACCGACTCTAGATCGAGGTTATCTAGTTCATTAGAAGAGGATTGGGTCAGCTTTTCAAGATTTAAATTGAGAGGAGACTTTTGATAGCTAGAGAATACATCCAAAGTATCAGCATAACGGGTTTCCAAATCTTGCACCTTGGCTACGGCTCCCCACTGCAAATAACAGTATCTTGCCTCCCGCATATAGGCTTTGGCGATCGTGATTTTCCCTTGGCTGAGATAGAATTTTGCAGCTAATTCATTGGCTAAACCCTCTTCGTGAATATATTGATGCTCTTTGGCTAAAGCGATCGCGCGATCATACAGATCCATTGCTTCCATTCTTTGACCTAGTACTCGCGCCATTTCCGCCCGCACTAAGTCACATCTATGGGCAAAATTAGTAGGTGCATGGCTTGCCCAAACGGAGAGCTTGTCCAGATCATGGGAGATTTCTTCATTCAACGCTATCTGTTCACTACCAATTTCTAGATTGGCTAATAACGTTAACGCATGATAGAAATAAAATGCTCCAAATTGAATTGCTCCCGTTGCGCCTCTAATAGATTGATTGGCAAGTTCAGCGATCGCTAGGGTATCCTGCGGTTGCCCAAAATGATAGCTCAAGATTAATTTCTGGACATAGGCCGTAGCCGTGGAATAGGTGTCACCCGCAGCCAAATGTAATGGTAAGCGCTCAAGCTCATTGTAAACTTCACCAATTAAAACTTGCGGATTTTCCACTTCACCTAGCCAATTTAAAACCGCTTGATGCCCGATTTGATGGAAGTTCAGCGCGATCGCCTGTTTTAATTTTGCGATCGCCTCTCCATAGGTTTCCATATCCTGTTTTAGCTTGAGTAGATTTGTACCTGAGCAAAAGGCAACTTGACAATGGTTAAACAGACAATAGGAAGCAAATTCTAAATCCCCTGATTCCAACCCCGCTTGATAGCCTTCTAATAAAGGGGAAATCGATTGATGGGCAGGTTCTTTCCAAGGACGCACAAAGTGATAAATCAAATTAAAGATTTTGGCTTTAAAGTTATAGGCTTGAAACTTCTCCATCAAAGCAAGGGCAATATCAGCCGATTGATTGCCGATTTCGATTTCCCCCGTTACACATAAAATCAATCCATAAGTGGAAAACGCATAGGCAGTTTCTAAGGTAGTTCCAAATTGCAAAGATAGCTCTACTTGCTTCAAGACGACTAGCGGATATAAAGCAGGAAAGCCAATATAAGCCGCCGAAGACATATTGCTTAAAATATTGATTGCGGCTAGCTTTTGAGGATCGCTCATGGTTGGTAAGTCGAGCACGTTTTCCGTTGCCACTAGCCTTTGCGAAACCACCTGAAAAGCATTCTGAATCTCTAACTCTGTGGGACTTTGCGGTATCGTTACTCCTAGCTGCTGAAGTACATCTAAAGCGATCGCGATCGCCTCACCTAAGCGATTACGGGCAATCAAAGATTGAATTTGGACTTCTATAAATTTCACCCGATCTTGAATTAATGGAATCTGAGCCTCAACCACCTCCATGAGCTGATCAACAAGCTCAAACCTTCCTGCGAGAAAAGCTGAAGTTATAGCTTCTAGATGTAATTCCTCTGTCACTTGAGGATGCTGAATCCACGCATCCTCAGCTAAAAGCTGTAGCCCTGTTTCGCAATATTGCACACTAGACTCGTAGGCATAGGATAATCGCGCTTTGCGTCCAGCAATGAGATTAAGTTGTATGAGATGATCTCGCTCTTGCTGATTGGTTACTTGCAGATTGCCTAATCGAAACTGACTAACGATGATAAAAATTTGATTTTCCAGTTGCTCGGCAGAATCTGCGGTTTTCTCTAATAGCAATCTGCCGATACGATAGTGCAGCGATGGTTTATCGGCTTCAGGGATTAACAAATATGCGGCCTGTTGAATGCGATCATGCGCGAACTTATAAAGAATCTGTGGGCGATCGCTAGTTAACTCCATGCCATAAAAAAGAGATTGATTGACATTCCCCACAGTGATAATTAATCCTTCGGCGATCGCATAAACTAAACTCTGAATCGTTTCTACATAGGATAGCTCTGCTGCTAAAACCAGAATATCTAAATCAAATTGATTGCCAATACAGGACGCAATTTGTAATAAGCGCTGTGTGCGATCATTCAGTCTTTGAATCTTAGCGGTCATTAAGAGCACAACATTATCCGTAATTCCTTGATCTTGGATCTGGGCGATCGACCATTGCCATTGGCGAGCGTGATAGTCAAATCTAATGAGTTTCTCATCATACAGAGACTTCAAAAATTCATTCATAAAGAAAGGATTTCCTTCAGTTTTCTGTTGGATTAACTCGGCTAAAGGCAAAGCGGTAATACTAGAGCAATGTAGAGCATTCGCCGTAAAATGAGTGATATCCGTCAGATTGAGTGGTAATAAATAAAGCTGACTAATAATACCGTTTGCTTGCTGAATGTTCTCCACCATATGCATGATCGGATGCGTAGAATTCACTTCATTATCCCGATATGCCCCGATTAAGAGTAGAGATTGTTGGCTGGATGTGGTTGCCAAGATTTGAAGCAGCTTTAAGGAGGCGCGATCAGCCCATTGCAAATCATCTAAAAAAATTACAAGCGGATGTTCAGCTTGGGCAAAAATGCGAATAAAGTTTTGAAAAACGCGATTAAAACGATTTTGTGACTCATTTGCCGATAAATTACTCGATATCAACCCATGATCATCTTGTTTGCCAATAATTAATTCCAGATCAGGGATTACCTGCGTAATTAAATAGCTATTGCTACCTAAGGATGTCAAAATACGCGATCGCCATAGATTTAAGCTGTCTTCATTTTCCGTAAGTAGGTGCTTGATTAAACTCTGAAAGGCTTGAATAATTGCTAAGTAAGGAATATTGCGCTGATATTGATCGAATTTGCCAGATATGAAATATCCATCATTTTGGACAATAATTCGCTGAATTTCTTTAACTAATCGCGATTTGCCTATGCCCGCATATCCTGATACTAAGACCATTTCGGGAACTATCTCAGAACTTTCATCCGTATGCTGATCTGTTACCCTTGTAAAAGCTGCTAATAGGCTCTCAATTTCTCTAGATCTACCATAGAGTTTTTCAGGAATAATAAACTTATCCGTAACATCCTGTTGCGCCAAGTCAAAACTATCAATCTCTCCCTTAATTTGTAATTGATATAAACATTGTTCTAAATCAGCTTTGACACCCCATGCACTTTGATACCTCTCTTCAGCATTTTTAGCCAACATTTTGACGATAACTCGTGAAAGTATCTGCGGTATATGGCGGTTTATCAAATATGGAGCAACTGGCTCTAGTGCTAAATGATAATGAATTACTTCCAAGGGATCATTAGAGATAAATGGTAGCTCCCCTGTGAACATTTGATAAAAAGTTACCCCCATCGAATAAATATCAGTACGATAATCTAGAGATCGATTCATTCTTCCTGTTTGTTCAGGAGAGATATATGCCAAAGTTCCCTCTAGGATGTCATGATGATCGAGGACTAAAGTTTCTTTGGGTAATGCTGAAGCTATGCCAAAATCAATTAGTTTTAACTGTCCTGTAACTGAATTAAAAACTATATTTGACGGATTGAGATCCTTATGAATTATATTTGCTGTATGAACTTGACTAAGCCCTTCGCTGATTTTAATAGCTAACTTTAATGTTTCGACAATATCAATATTTTGGCTATGTAAAAATCGAGCTAAAGATATCCCTCCAAAATCCTCTAAAACAATTACAAAGCTATTTTGATATCTTCTAAAATCATGAGCCTTAATTACAAATTCGGAGTTAAAGCTTTTGGTGATTTCATACTCTAATTTGTATCTTCCAATAACTTGAATTGGAGGAAATTCAGCATTTAAAACCTTGAGAATAACTGGCAGGTTATCTTGCCGACGGATACCTCGGTAAACTAGAGAATTAGTTCCCCCATAAATCCGATCAATGACTTGATATTCAGGTATGTTAACTAGCATCATTTAGTCCCTTGAATTGGAGACAAGTTTCTAAGTTAAGTAGACTTTATTCAGAGGATACAGCGATTAATTGCTCGGCAGCAGTAGCAGTTAGGGGTCTTGAGAAGAAATAACCTTGAGCAAACTCACAGCCTAATTGCTTGAGCATGACTACCTGTTGTTGAGTTTCTACGCCTTCTGCTACTACATCCATATTAAGCGCATGGGCAAGAATAATGATCGTGCGAATAATTTCGAGATTTTGACCACCTGAGATCATTTGATCGACAAAGGTACGATCAATTTTGAGGGTGTTTACGGGAAATCGGTGTAAATAGCTGAGAGAAGAGTAACCCTGACCAAAATCATCAATGCTCAGTTGAATATTGCGTGCTCGTAATTGCTCTAATTTCGCGATCGTTTCTTCGCCTTGATCCATCATTGAGCTTTCAGTGATTTCTAGACGGAGATTGATGCCATCGATCGCAATTTCTTGTAGCACTCGATCTAGTTTATCAATGAGATCTTTTTCGCGTATTTGCTGACAGGTGAGGTTGATACTCATTTTGAGATTTTTCGCAGATGCAAATTTACTTTGCCAAATCTGCATCTGCTGACAGGCTTGACTGAGTACCCAATCACCGATCGCAATAATCAAACCAGTTTCTTCGGCAATGGGAATGAAATCGCTAGGTGATACTAAGCCCCGTTGAGGGTGATGCCAACGAATCAAAGCTTCAAATCCTGCTAACTGCTCTGAGGATAAGGAAATAATCGGTTGATAATAAAGCTCAAACTCATTACGCTCTAGCGCGTAATGCAGATCACTATCTAGTTGACTAACTTTTAGGTGATGTTCATACATCTCTTGATTAAATAGAACATATCTTCCTTTGCCAAAGGACTTAGCCTGATACATGGCAATATCCGCATCCCTGAGTAAATCACTGCCATTTGCATATTCTTGATTACTCATAGCAATCCCAATACTGGCGCTAGGAAACAGTGTGTGATTGCCTAATTGAATGGGATGTAAGAATTTATGGAAAATCCGCTCCGCGATCGCAATGACTTCACTATCTTCCTGAATATCGTCAATGAGAATTGTAAATTCATCACCACCGAGGCGGGCTACCGTATCCCCCACCGATCGCAAACAGCTTTCTAGGAGTTTAGCGATCGCCCGCAGAAAGTGATCGCCAATAGTATGCCCCATACTGTCGTTGATCATTTTGAACCGATCTAGATCGATAAACATCACCGCAAATTTATACGGAGGGTGACGTTTGTTGTATTTCAGGGCTTGCTCTACCCGATCCATAAATAGATTGCGATTAGGTAAACCCGTGAGGGCATCATGGAGAGCATCATGGACTAATTGTTGCTCAGCACGCTTTTGATCAGTGATATCACGGGTAATGCCATCAATCCGCACAGGTTTGCCATGCTGATCGTAAATCAGATAACGGCGATCGCTAACCCATCGGACTTCCTGATCAGGACGGAGAATCCGATATTCGTCATGGACGACTCCTTCCGTTAAAACATTGTGATTAACTTTCTCAATCCTTGGACGATCATCTTGATGAATTACCTTTAACCAAAATTGCTCATCCTCAAAAAAGTTAGAAGTTGGATAACCATAGATCTTTTCTAAAGCGCTATTGCAATAGATAAGTTTTTCTGTATCGGCATCTATTGACCATACAACATCTTCTATCGAACTTAAAATACTTTCTAGCCGTTCTTCACTTATTCTTAAAACTTCTGTTGTTTGCTGATGTTTAACAATTTCAAGGGCTAAATCTTCATTAATTTTCGCTAATTGAACTGTGCGTTGCTGAACCCGTTGTTCCAGTTCTTCATTAAGTCGCCGAATCTCATCTTGGGCTATCTTAAGCGCTAATTGGTATTTAACACGGATTAAAACTTCTTCAACTTGAAATGGCTTGGTAATATAATCAACTGCACCTAAACTAAAAGCTTTGATTTTATCGATCACATCATCTAGAGCACTTAAAAAAATGATGGGAATATTACGGGTAGTATCTAATGCTTTGAGATGCTGACATACTTCATAGCCATCCATATCAGGCATTTTAATATCCAATAGGATTAAATCAGGGCAGGTGGTCTTGACTGCCATTAATGCGATCGCACCACTTTTAGCACAACGGGTTTGAAACCCATGCCCCGCCAAAGCCATAGATAAAACTCGCAGATTATCGGGTATATCATCAACAATCAAAATCAAGGGTTCTTTTTGAGATGAATTGTTAAGACTTTCGGAAGATATATCATGCATCGAAGATGTCAATGGATTCATCGTTAAAGGACCTCTTGGACTAAAGCAATAATCTGATCAAAGTCAAAATTATTCATATATTCTTCTATCTTTGTTATTAATAGAATATGCTCTTTAGGTACTTGCTTTAATAATAGGGTGATATCATTAGCATTCAGTTTAGATGCAGCTACATGAAGCTGTTCTAGCCATTCCTTTGGCATGACCAATAAGGACTCACCAGTAAATTGCTCAGAAGTCTCTACTCTTACTGAAGTTTGGTCATCAAAATCTTCAAAAATGTAACTAACTCCCAGATACTGCGATATCTTGTCAAAGATGATCTTTTCATTGAATGGCTTACGCACAAAATCATCACAGCCTGATGATAGTAACACCTGTCTTTCCTCCTCCAAGGTACTGGTTGCGGTCAGTGCAATAATTGTAGTTGCTTGCCCCTTCAGATGAGATTTAATCTGTGTGGCAGCCTCATAGCCATTCATCACAGGCATTCGCATATCCATCCAAATTAGATGTGGTTGCCATTGTTCCCAAATTTCTACCGCAATTTCCCCATTTTCAGCTTCTTTAACCTCAAAGCCTATGGGCGAAAGTAATTGAACTAGGACTTGACGATTTTCCCAACGATCATCTACTACCAAAATACGATAGGTGGATTGACTGGGTGCAAGCCCAATTACGCGATGTGTGGGCTTATTGGAAAAGACAATGGAAGAATTACTTTGCTTAGCTTGGATATGAAACTGAAAGGTCGTACCAACCCCGACCTGACTACTAAAGGTAATATTGCCCCCCATCAGTTGCACAAATTGCCGACTAATTGCTAACCCTAACCCAGTGCCTTGTTCTGACTTGCGTCCCGACTCAGTTTGGGCAAAGGGATCAAATACCTTGTCGAATTCTTGATCTGCGATGCCAGTGCCAGTATCGGTAATTGAGAAGTAAATATTCAATCGCTCAGGATGTGACTCATCACTTGTTAAAGGAGTCGATGAATTGTCAAGGTAAACGCGAATAGTAATTCCACCTGTTTGGGTAAATTTAACGGCGTTACTGACAAGATTAATTAAAACTTGGCGCAGTTTCTTTTCATCGGTTTTGATAAATTGGGGGAGATCTGCCGATGTTTCTAGATTGAGATAAATGTTTTTAGCATCAACACGCATTTGGAACATTTCAACAATCAGATCTAGCGATTCCATCAAGTCAAAGTCTGTTTCCTGTAGTAGGAGTTTGCCTGACTCAATCTTAGCCATGTCAAGAACATCATTAATTAGTTCTAAGAGGTGTTCTCCACTGCGACCAATGATATTTAGGTTGTTTTTTTGGAATTGGCTAAGACTGCGATCGCGATTCATAATTTGGGTAAAGCCTAAAATCGCATTCAAGGGTGTTCGCAGTTCATGGCTCATGTTCGAGAGAAATTCACTTTTGGCTACATTCGCAACTTCGGCGCGTTCTTTAGCCTGCTGGAGTTCGTTAGTTCTTTGCTCGACTCTAATTTCTAACTCTTGATTAGTGTTTTCTAATTCCCGATTTGCCTGATCTAGCTTGTGATTAGTGACATCTAAATTCTCAAAGGATGTTCGTAATTGTTGTGCCATCTCATTGAAGGAGTTCGATAAAACCTTCAATTCGACAATGTTTGGGCTTTCTACATTTTGATTTAAATCTCCTTGTGTGATTGCCACCGAGGCATCTCCCAAACGCAAAATCGGTCGCGCAATCCATCTGGAAGTTAATAAACCTAAACCAATTGCGATCGCTAGGGCTAAGGCACAAAGTAAAACAGTGGTGTAAGTATTGGCATAGATTTGCGCCATGAAATCCGATTCAGGGATCACAATAATCGTTAACCAGTCAATCCCCCTCGGATCGGTTAATGGTTGAATATAGGCAAATTGCTGTTCCCCTTGAAACTCAAAGGTAAATTTTTGAGCAGAGGTAATTTGCTGGAAGCTACCAAATTTTTGTAGTAAATGTTTAGCGATCGCTTGAGTGAGAGGATCACGGCTTTCCGTTATGAGGAGTCTCACCTGTTCATTATCTTTCTTGATGTAAGGCGGTTCCGTAGTTGAGCTGGCAATAACCGCGCCCGAACGTTCTATGATGAAAGAATTTCCTGATTTACTGATATTGAGATTGCGAAGAAACCGACTAATTTGAGTCAGGAAGATCTCTACACCTAATACCCCTCGTATTTCACCTGATTGTTTATATACGGCTGTACCAGCTTTAAGCTCTAGAGCCAGCACACTAGAAGATAAAGAAACTTCACTCCAAATTGATCTATTAACCCTTTCATTGTTTGCTTTGCCGTTTAGGTCTTTAGGCTGATCAAACAAAAAATACTCTTGCTTATCAAATTTGGCACTCTTGATGAGTTTACCGCGCTGACCTGTCTCACTAAGTTCGTAGACATTTCTATTCTCGCCTGTGGAGTTGTCTTTAGTCTTGACAATAAACTGACCGTTATCAAGTTTTTGAACTCCAGTAAAGTTGCCAAGGTTATCAATATAGAAAAGATATGAAACAATTCCATGATCTTTAATTTGATTAAAAAAGAATTTCTCTAGGTCTTGCTTATTTGCTAAATTGAGTTTCTCACTGTAGATTGTAGAAAGTAATACTTGATTAACTAAATGGGGAGTATCTAAGAAATTACTAGTTTCTTTTTCAACACGATTTGCGATCTCTATTTCCAGTCTATCCGCTAAATCTTTGACTGATTGCTGCCCACTTTTAAATGAAAGATAACCTACTAATCCAACAGTCCCAACTATTTGGATCATGAATGGTAATACAACAACTGAGCGTAGAGATAGCCCCTGAAATATTTGCAATAGTTTCTTGCCGTGGTTTTTAGAGGTGCCGACTGTCTGAGGTGATTTCATAAAATATACTGATTTTTTTTACTATAGAAACACTAAGAATTCATTACCAAACAATTCTTGGCTAGCAAGATCAGTTGTACTTTGTATTGTTAATTATCATTCTGAGATGTAGAGGTATGTTTCCCTACTTTCGTTGAGGAAACATACCTTTGCATCTCACTTGCTTGAAAATGCTACATATAGCTCTTTTCAAGCAGAGGTTTGTGTCCCCGCCTTCGGCGGGGACACAAACCTTTACTTCACTAGATTGGTATACGATATATAGCCTATTGGGGCTTGATGTAACCCAGATGAATTTTCATAAAGCTTACAAAGTAAACTTTGTAAAAAGCTATTTAAATTTTAACGTCAGTTCGACAAAAGCGAAGAATGGTAAGAATCAAAAGTGTTGAAGCAAACGCGAAGAAATACTAAAAACGGATACACTACACCTGTCAAAACAGTGATTTTAGCTTAAAATCACTGTTTTCCTAAACCAATGTAGATAGCTAATATTCTCACACATAAAAGCTTGTAAATATCGCAGCTTATCTAACATCTTACAACCAAACTCTTTTGGTATTTCTACTAGCTCTAGTAAAATATAAGCAATTAAGCAAGTATAAATTTGAATAGTAATTCCATTGACATTTTTAGTAATCAATCGATCTAATTTTAAATGCATTTTTAAAAATTTCCAAAATAGCTCAATTTGCCATCGCTTTTTATAAATCTCTGCTACTTCATCATTACTTACTTCTTGATCTGCCGCCTCTGATAAGTTTGTGGCAAGTCGGAATTCACTACGGGTTTCTAAGTCTGAAAAGGAAACTACTCTTACTTCTACTTTATCCTTACCTGTCCCTAATATCGCTTTTCCATTTTCTAGCAATTCTAGGTTCATATTGTTCTTAACTCTGATCACAAAATAGCGCTTTTGTAATTGCATGAGATTTTTGATGCGATTGAGTTTGGCAAACCCTCTATCCATTATTCCGACTGATTCTTTTGGTATTGCTTCTATAGTTGTTTCCCCGTATTTACTGTCATGCCCATTGCCAAAATGTATCAATATTCCATCAGGTTCATTAGTGCAGTTATTGATCCCACTAAACAGCTTTACTTGTCCGTATCCTTGGCTCCACATTAGTTTACTTGTTAGCGTAACTATGGTGGAGTCTAGGGGAAATAATACTAAATTTTCTCTACTTACTTCTTTCTCTTTCTTCAATTCCTTTCTTAATTCCTCAAATAAATTACAAAAAATATCTGAGTTTCTTTTCTTGCTCGCTTTAGAAAATGTTGATTTATCTATGTCTATCCCTCGCATATTCAATCTTTGGAATAAACTTGTCATACTTGTTTGACTCTGGTCTAGTACATAACTAAGCCAGCAAGATACAAACGCAAATGTGCTAAGTTTTGGATAATCGTCTTGTGGTAATTTCTTGAGGAATTGTTTGACAACTTTAGGAAAGTTAGATAGCATTTCTAATATTATTTTTTATTTGTTCGCATCTAATTTATCAAATTAGATGCGCTTTTTTCTAACTTTTTTCTATCGTTCAACGCTTCTGGGTAAGAATCGCTTAGTGATTCTTACCATTCTTCGCCATTTACGCTGTTCTTGTATGGCATCCATGACTATTGGAGATCTTGGGTTTTGATGAATCACATAAATATAAAACCCTAAAACCTGTGGCGCAAGCGCAGCGTGCGCCACAGGTTTTAGCTCTGGTTTTTAATTACTCCTAGCTACTTATCCAAAAATTTCCGCAGGGTCAGCAGACTGGACTTTGCGTAATGATATTGCTCCTGAGATCACACACATAATCATCGTTAAGATCATCACAGGAATTGCCTTGTCCCAAATATATAGGGGTAATAAAGTGGCATTTTTGGTGAGATTATACAAACCAAAGGAGATGCCAAGTCCGGGGATAAATCCGAGAATTGATAATACAAATGCTTCTTGAATGACTACTTGAGCCAAGTAGAAGTTGTTGTAGCCCATTGCCTTAAGAGTGGCATATTCCGCAAGGTGATCGGACACATCAGTATATAAAATCTGATAGACAATCACGATGCCAACAATAAAGCCCATGACCGTCCCCAGACTAAAGATAAAACCGATCGCTGTGCTTTTTTGCCAATATCCTTTCTCAAACTCAATATAGCCTTCGGCTGTCAAGATTCTTGTATCGTCAATTGCTGCATCTTGGGACTTTTTAAGATCCTCAATCGTTAAATCTGACTTAGCAATCAGCACCTTGTTTTTGTCTTCTTCCCGAATGAGCTTGCCATCTGCACCAACGCTTTCTTTGTAAAGTACTTTTATTCTTTTGCCATCTGGGGGCAGTTTTTCGCGAGGTAAAACGACCATATCGCCATATTGAGTGAGGATGAAGTCACGCATTGCCTCGTAGGGCGAAGTATCCTTTTTTAAGTTAATCAAGCCAACATTAATTAATCCTGAGCGACGGTTATCAAAGATTCTTAAAAAGTTGGTATCGCTGGTAATGATTGCACCATCAGCAGCAAAGGATGCACCTAGTTCAAACAAGCCACCGATCACGATCTTGCGATTAGATACTTCGCGAGCAACTACATTGTTGCAGGCGAAGGCAGCCTTGCTAAAGGTTGATTTGAGTGCTAAGGAGCCACATTCGCTCACAATAGGCCCAAACTCAGCGCGAGAAGCGCGATCAAAGAGTACGACATCTGCGGTTTTGATGCGATCGATATTGGACTCTGCCCCTGCCATTTTAAAGACCTTGGCATCAGGATTTGCTCCCAATACTAAAATATTGCGTGTTTGCCCCGCAGGATCTTCTTTGATTTTCCAAGCGGCAAGTCCGATATAAAGGGGATTGACTGATTCAACTTGCTTCATCCCCAAGGCTTGATAAAGGCGACGTTGAGAAAAGTTTCGCATCCCCACAAGGTTAGTTGATTGGGGACTGATAATTACTAAATCACCAACGAGATTGCTCTGAAGACGGATCGCGCTGGTAAAGAGGGCATCGCGGAAACCAAGTTGTAAAAACATTAAGACCACCGCAAAGGTAATCCCTGCGATCGCTACTAACAGTCGGCTTTTTTCATAGGTAAGCTGTAACCAAGCAAGAGGAACGGCAAAGATCATAGATTAAACTTCAATTTTGACTCTGACTTGTAAATTCGTAAGTCCTGAAACTTTTTGGCTATCATCAAGTTTGATTTTGACTTCAATAATCCGCACATCGGTTTTAGCCGCAGGATCGGTTCCCAGTACATCATTTTTGGCAATTCGCAGCCCAATTTGCTCGACTTTTCCTGTAATCTCTCCTTCAAAGACTTCACTCT
Organism: Pseudanabaena sp. BL-A-41; assembly: GCA_050632425.1. Taxonomy (GTDB): domain Bacteria; phylum Cyanobacteriota; class Cyanobacteriia; order Pseudanabaenales; family Pseudanabaenaceae; genus Pseudanabaena. Next base: position 692,635 of record CP192607.1, read on the forward strand.
GAATGCTTGCCTTCTGTCCGACTTTAATCTTGCCGATGTCAGTTTCGTAGATTTCAGCAACTACATACATCTGTTGGGTATTGCCAATTTCCACAACTCCATTTGTCTGACTGACAATTTCTCCAGTTTTAGAATTGACTTTGAGAATCTGTCCATCAATAGGAGCGCGAACTTGGGATAAATCCAAATCAACTTCTGCTTTCTTGACATTAACGATCGCAGTTTGTAACTGAGCTTCAGCAAGTTGAACATCCGTAGGACGGACTTCTCTAACACTGTTTAATAAACCTTGGGATTGTCTTAATTGAAATTGTGCTTGCTGAATTTGTTGTTCTGCTTGGGTAAATTGACCTTGCAAGGTTTCGACCTTGAGGCGATAGGTATCAAGAACTGTTTGGGAAATCGCTCCTTCTTTATAAACCTGAAGAAAACGATTGTAATCCCTACCTGCAATTTCTAACTCAGCACGAATTCTCGCTGCATTAGCTTCCAGAGATTTGATATTGGCAGCCGCAGACATGACATTACCTTCTTGAGCAATGATGTCACCACTTTTTGCGCCAGCCCGAACTTTGGCAAGATTACGCTCACTCTCCTGAGCTTGGCTTTGGGCTTGGAGCAGTGCCGCAACCGAGCGATCGTAACTGTCCAAAACGGCGATTACCTGTCCCTGTTTGACGATATCTCCCTCTTTGACCATTAATTTGACAATCCGAGATGTGCCAAGGGCTGATGGTGAGGCAACTTTAATTACTTCTCCCTGAGGCTCTAAACGACCTAAGGCACTAATGGCTTTAGGCTGATCTTTATTATTAGTGGCAGTATTTGTTGGCGCAGATGCATTTTGTGGTGGGTTAGAGCGTCCAAAGACGAACCAAATACTCACGCCTAGTGCGGCAAGGGCTAAAGCGATCGCGGGAATTAAAAATTTATTTGATCGCTTGGTTACTAAGGCATTTTTCATGGTGCTAGGTTGAGTGTTGTGGGGAGATGTTAATGTTGTGTCCTCAGATCCGATCTCTATAGCTGATTCTGATTGTTTTCCTGATTGTTCTTCTACCTGCATATGCGCTCCACCATCATTACTAAAACCTAATCAAAAAACTAGCCAATAGTTTACCAAGATATACCAGCTTGTTTGTGTAAGTAGTTCAACATAATTAAAAACCAAAACTAGAGCGTGGGTCGCCCGCCTAGCGGGCGACCCACGCTCTGGTTTTATGTTACTTATGCCTAGCTACTTATTAGAAATCCTAAGTAGTGTTTTCACTACCATCAGGTTCCATTGAGGCAGCGCCATAATATTAGATATAACTGACTGAAGGAGCGAAGTTAATGTTGTTTCACTCATCCTATTTGATCTTGATTCCGGGCATGATCTTAATGTTTTGGGCGCAACAGCGCGTTAAAGCAACCTATGAAAAATATGCAGATATCCGCTCTAGTCTAGGTATGACAGGCGCACAGGTCGCCAAAACGATCCTCCAACGCATGGGTATTCATGATGTAACAGTTGAGCAGGTTGCAGGTGAACTCACCGATCATTACGATCCTTCTGCGAAAGCTGTGCGGTTATCAGAATCCGTATATGCTTCGTCATCTTTGGCAGCAGCAGCGATCGCTGCCCATGAATGCGGTCATGTACTACAGGATGTGCGCGGTTATCAATTCATGAATCTCCGTGCATCACTTGTACCTGTAGCAAATATTGGTGCGAACTTTGGTCCTCTGCTGGTGATGGCGGGGCTGTTCCTGACTTCTCTGGGTAGCTTAAGTACATTGTTCATCAACATTGGCATTGCTTTATTTGCAGGCGCAATTCTATTCCATATCGTTACTTTGCCTGTGGAATTTGATGCTTCTAGCCGTGCGCTAAGACTAATTGATGAGATAGGCATCCTCCAAGGGAATGAAAATATTGGCGCTCGGAAGGTTTTAAATGCAGCAGCTTGGACATATGTAGCTACAGCTATTTATGCGGCTCTGCAACTAGTGCAACTACTCTTAATTCGAGGCGATCGCTAAGTCCTAAAAAAGTTAGGACTTACGCAATGCTAATGAACTTACTGGTTTTTGGGTAGATGTAGTCCGAGCTTCATCTACCCGATGCGTAAGTCCTATACAATTTATGTTCCGATTTACTCCCATATCTATCACAACAATAGTTCCAATCGAGCACTGAATCTATCTGCGACGCTCAGTATCCGTAACACCAATCCGACTAATTCAATTGCGATCATCTAAGTAACGTCAGTTCGGGTTAAGCTGGCAAATTTTTAAATCCCAAAAGTAAAAGCCTTGCTTAGCAAGGCTTTTACTTTTGGGATTTGAGAGAGGGTTTGCGTAGCAAACCCTCTCTCAAATCTCGTTTCAAATTATCCCGAATTCGCGTTAAGTAGGTGGGCGCAATTAAATATAAAACCCCAAAGCCTGTGGCGCACGCTGCGCGTGCGCCACAGGCTTTGGCTCTGGTTTTTAATTATGCCCAGCTACTTATACGTTATTACGATACCAAGGGAAAGTTGATTCGGAAGTACATATTCAGACTATCCATCTATAGCTGTCCTAACACCAAATCCAAGTAGAGGCGCAAAGCGCCTCTACTTGGATTTCAGCGAAAATCCTTTGATTTTTTGGGATCACCTTGCATCGAGAGATCAAAAATTTGATAGCAGGACTTGCCCATTGATTTAGCTCGATACATAGCAATATCAGCATCGACGAGGATTTCTTTAGGACTGTGATAGCTTTCTACACTAAACGCCATACCCATGCTGATGGAAATTTTAATATCCTGCTCCGCTAAACGACAGGTGGGTTCCATTGACGCTTGAATCCGTTCAGCCGTGGTAATCGCATCTTGTCTTTCTTTTAAATTCTCTAATAAAATCACAAATTCATCGCCTCCCAATCGCGCCACGGTATCGCCCATCCGCACTGATGCACATAACCTTTGCGATACCTCGATCAAAAGGCGATCGCCAATGAGATGCCCTAAATTATCATTAATCGCTTTAAACCCATCCATGTCCAGCAGAATTAATGCAAAAAGATAACCATGTCTTTGGTATAGCGAAATAGCATGTTCGATGCGATCATTTAATAGATTGCGATTAGCTAACCCCGTCAAATTATCGTGAAAAGCATCATAGGCAAGCTTGGAGTTGATTTGTTGGAGATGTTGCTTGGTTTCAATTTGACGTTGAATAATACTGCTAACACCTATTGTCATTATTAAAGCGATCGGCATAGCAATAGGTATCCAGTAACCATAGGAAAAACTCACAAAAGCACAAATTCCCCATCCACCAACAAGAATCAATAAAGTCGCAAACTGTTGCAACGTTTTGCTATACCGCATTACCCAAGCAATAACAGTCCCACCTAATAAAATCACACCCCAATTCCAATGCTCAGGAAGAACTCGAAGCGCATTTTGTTGCAAAAGATTTTGAAGGATAGTGGCATGTAAATGAACACCATAAGTAGATTGAGCTTGATCAAATGGTGTAATTAAAGGTTCCGAGCCAGTTGCGGTTAGCCCAATCAGTACAATTTTGTTTTGAAAATTCTGTTGAGAAATTCGATTTTCGAGCACATCTACAAAGGAATATTGGCGCATTTTTTGCGGTCGATGCGACCAATTAATGCCATAGGAAAGATTGGGATCGGGCATTGGTACTGTCCCTTGCACTAAGTTATAGGCTTGCAAGGTTGCCATCGCTAGCGATGGTGTATCTTCCATATATAGATGGGTCTGGCGCACAACACCATCACTATCCTTAGTCTCGACGATCTGCCCAGTACCGATCGCTGATTCCGCCAAAATTGGTACTGGTTGCAATTGTTTTCCATTTGCGCCCCAAGCCTGAGCGAGTACTACTCTTTGATTTGCTGTGATAGCTTTGGCTAGTTGTGTATCCGCAGGACTAGATTCTGACCACAACAAATTGATTGTAACTGTGCTTGCACCTGCTTTTGTCAGTTTTTGGATGAGGGGAATATAGCGATCGCGTGACCAAGGGAAGCGTCCTAGCTTTTCGATACTGACATCATCGATCGCAATAATTACTAAACGCTCATCCCAATGGCGATCGCTGCGTAAATTGGTAAAGCGATTGTAGGCAAAATATTCAAGGGGCTGAAAAGCTCCTAGCTTAAATAAAATTGCCACGATCGCAGTTGATATCGCCCAAGGAATATATTTCCAACCTATCGGTACTATTGGTTTAGTAGATGACAAGATCATAGGTGCGCTGCTTTCCCGAAGGTGTGGTGACAATTACCTGAGTTTCTGCCCGATAAATGGAATTAGTCGTTAGTACAGCTCGAAACTGACCATCTTGATCTACATTCTGCGTTACCCCATCAATTGATACTGTATTCGCGAAGTCAACATTGCCAACCAAAATTACCTGTCGCTCTCCATTCTCAAAAAGCTTGATGACTTGATAATCTAAGTCGGGACTATCTTGAATCGGGACAGGTTGTGAAGGTGGTTCGCCAACTATAGTCTGATTTTGAAATCCTTTACTAACTAGGATATCTATATTTTGGGCAGATGTATTGACAGCACCATCAAGTGTGGCAAGCACAGTCCGCCCATCATTTTTGACATTAACCATGTACTCAGTGCCACGTACACCTGTGATCACGGCAGGCGTTTGGATATCAAATCGGGAGCTAGGATTCGTAAAACGTCTGATCCGCAAACGGACTATCCCCCTTGGTACTAAAAGGTTAGTAATTCTTCCGTCATCATTGCTAATCTGCAAGGAATTGATCCGCACCGTTGTTTGTTCGGCAACATTCACAAACCCCACTCCCGTATCAACACTCAATACGGCTGTTGATTGTCCCGATGTCACAATTTCATCGCCAATATTTGTGAGGCGATCGCCTTTACGGGCAGGACGATTGGTATTCTGATTACGAAAGAATACATTGCCTTGTATTTGCTCTACTTGTAAATAACGATTGGTTTTGACCTGCACTTGTGACTGAGCACTGCTCAATTCTACTTTTCCGCATAGCACCAAAATACAAGCTGTACTACTATAGCAAAGTACACCCAAAAGTTTTTTGTTCCAGAATCTTTGACGAGTAAGACTGTTGCTCATACTTAGGTATAAAGTTGAAATACAAAAACTAAAATATTTGTGTAGCGATTTTCAAGCGAGCGAGTCACATAGGTGAATTTCCCCACCGAAGGCGAAGAGATAAACTTATACTTCACTAGAATGGAAAACTCTATATACCTAGATTAAGTCTTTATTAGACTTAAAAAAGTTAATTTCAGTAACAAACTAAACAAATCTAAGACAAAAAATTAAAAATGCATCAAAATACTAGAGAATAATTTGCATTAGTGAGATAAATTAATTGCGATCTTCAATAGCCTAAATAATCTCTAAAACCCTTTGTTACTTTGGTTTAGGGAGTTAGTGTTACTTTCAATTTGAAAGAATTAAATGGTTCCAAGTAGCTAAATATAATTAATAATTAGAGCAAACGCTGTAGTGTAGGCACTGCTTACACCATATTTTTTAAGTTTTATATTAGACCTCTGGCAGAACCGAAAATATGCTAAATTCAGCGACTTCACTCAATCTTATTGAAAGATTCCACTCTATAGCAGTCCTAAATCACTTGTAGATTTTTTTGTTTATGGAAGCGCATCCCTTCGGGATGCGCTTCCATAAACAATTTAGGATTACTATATATTTAATCTTGCCTAGCTACTTAACTTTTACAACTTGAAGTTTGAGAGAGGGTTGGCTATGCCAACCCTCTCTCAAACTTCAGAATCATCGTTAAATACTAGAAGATTTTGAGTGATTCAATTTCCATTTCAGATAATCTTCTACTGTTGGGAAATATTGCATCACTCCATCTAAGCCTTCGGGTCTACCTTTGAGATAACCTTCTAAATATGCAGAATCATCCTTACGTGGCAAAACTCCCCCGTCGCGATCGCGTTGTCCTTCCTGATAACGAGCTTCTCTAATGTTTCCGAACATAATCTCACCCATCCCCTTTTCACGCCTTGAAAAGCTTTTTAGATTTGTCTCTATTGTATCCAGTATAACAAAAACCAACAAACAGTCTTACTTGTGGAAAGCATAACCAAAAGTGATTGCACAAGATTTTAGCATCAGCCTAAAGCATGATGACTAAACTCAGTTCCACCAAATTAAGAAATGGCTAAGCCATTTCTTAATTTGGTATTAATGGTATGCAAGAATCTCGATCCGATTGCCAGCAGGGTCACGCAGATAAAAGCGATCGCAATTTGCTAATGGTTGGCGATCGGGAATAATCTCGACATTCAGGCTTTGTAAATGCTGACGAAAAGCTTCTAAATCTTCGACTTGAAAAGCGATATGTCGTCTACTTTGGATATTTGGAATTTCTGGTTCCGTTGCGATATGAACTTGAGTATGACCCAGTTGATACCATGCACCCACAGCCTGTAGTGATGCAGGTTTGGGGATTTCCGATAATCCTAGCGCCTGACCATAAAAAAAGATCATGTCAGCTTCTAACTCAGGGGTGGAAGTAACTTGGATATGGTCGATCGCCTTAAGCCACATATTTTTTCTCCTAATTAATTTAGCTCAGAAGTGTAATTGAGTGGGCGTAATGCGCCCACTCAATTACACTTCTGAGGCTTGGACTTCTGATAATTCCAAATCTGGTTCGCGATAGTCTTCTAATGCACCAAGGGTTTTGAGGCTGGGGAATAGCCAGAGAGTAGCAAATACTACGGCGATCGTGCCAATACCTCCACCGACGACGGCAATGATGGGACCAAAGACTGCTGCTGCTAAACCTGACTCAAAGCCGCCTAGCTCATTGGAAGCGCTGATAAATACACTATTGACAGCAGCAACCCGACCGCGCAAATTTTCGGGGGTGCGAATCTGGACGAGGGTATGGCGAATCACAACGCTGATCATGTCGAGCGCTCCGCTAAAGACTAGCATCAACAATGAGAGCCAGAAACAACGGGATAGACCGAAGATAATCGTGACTATGCCAAACCCAACGACTGACCAGAGCATCGCTAGTCCTGCACGACGGAAGGGTGGCAAGTGAGCGATGATTACTGCCATCGTTAAGGCTCCAATGGAAGGAGCAGCTTGGAGAAAGCCGAGTTCTAGGGGTCCAACTTGGAGAATATCCTTCGCAAAAATCGGTAAGAGGGCAGTTGCGCCGCCGAGAAGAACGGCAAACAGATCAAGGGAAATTGAAGCGAGGATCAGTTGATTATGCCAAACAAACTTGAAGCCTGCGGATAGAGCCTTGATCGATATTGGTTCTGAAGAGTAGGTGACAGGGCGTTGGGGAATAATCGCCACAGCGATAAAACAAGATAGCGCCGCAAGTGCCGAAAATAGATATACTCCCGTGGCTTTACCGAGAATGGCGATCGCTAATCCTCCTAAAGCGGGACCAGCCACGGCAGCGATTTGGAAACTGCTGCTGTTCCAAGTGGCGGCATTGGTAAACATATGGATGGGGATTAACTGCCAAACAAAGGCATCACTGGCGGGTTTGAGGAAGGCACGACCAATGCCGATCAAAGCCAAAATCACATAGATCCATGCGATCGCTCCTTTGCCATAGGAAATTGCGGCAAGTCCGAGGGAGCAGATAATGAGGAGGAAAATAGCAAATAGGATCGTCTTTTTGCGATCGTGGCGATCGGCGACATGACCTGCTAACAGCGTTAACAGGATCATAGGTGTGACTTGCGCCAAGCCGACACCACCCAAAGCTAAAGCGGAACCTGTGCGATCGTAAATCTCCCAACCAAGGGCTACTGTTTGCATTTGGAAGGAAGTAAAAATGAGAATTCTACCGATCGCAAAGAGACGAAAATCACGAATTCGGAGAGCCGCAAAGGGATCGGGGCGATCAGAGAGATGGTTAATTTCGGTTAAAGTTTGCGAAGATTCTTGATTGGGGCTTTGCGGATGAGAACTCATGGTAATGCGTAAAGAAAAAGCTTCACGGAGTAGATTTGGATTCAAAAACTTGGTAGAGAAGCGCTAAACTGTCATCAATTTTAGCGATCTGTTCCTCACTCAGAGAGTCCAGAAGATCGGCAATATAGGCACGGGTTAAATCTCTGGCAGCATCAAGGTGTGCCTTACCGTCGGGGGTTAATTTGAGAGAAACGCGACGACGTTCCGAGGGATGGTCACAGCGATGGACAAAGTTACGTTGAACAAGACGTTCCGTATTCGCTGAGGCAGTGGCACAGGTTACGCCTAAATGTTCCGAAAGTTCGACGAGGGATGCACCGGGATTACGATCTAAAAAAGCTAGAGTCCGAAATTGGGGAACCGATAGTTCAGTTGCCTTGCGATCGCGCATATCCGCTCGAATAAATCGCATGACTAAGGGAATTGTTTCCATTACTTTGGCTGCACATTGTTTGGATAATGTGGAGTCCAGAACTGGAGTAATTGATTCTGAAGCTGGTTGGCGAACTGACTTTTTCGATCCCATGGGATAGTTAACTCTTAGCTGATATTGGTTGTTACAGGGCTAAAGAGTACCCCTTCGGGATACTCTTTGCCATTTTATCCCGTTACATTCCAATCTGACGATATAGGCGACCACCAATAAAGGTGAGGGCAATCAGGACTAATACCAAAATTACGGTGTCAAAGCCATAGCCATAGATACTTGTGCCATTTAGGAGCATCACCCCCCGCAGGGCATCAACCTCATAGGTAAGGGGGTTGATGTGTGACACAAACTGCAACCAAGGCGGCATAATCTCAATCGGATAAATGGCATTGCTGGCAAAGAACAAGGGCATGGTCATTAGCTGACCCATCCCGTTAAAACCTTCACGAGATTTGACTAAACATGCCACGATGATCGAAAAAATTGAGAAACAAGCCGCGCCTAGCATCACAATTAGTAAAACACCTAACATAGCGATCGCACTAAAGTTAAGCTGCACTCCCAAAACAAAGGACAGGAAATAAACCACCAACACCTGTGATAAACAGCGCACACCTGAGGCAACCCCTTTGCCTAAAACAATGGCGGCGCGAGGAGTGGGACTGACCAGAAATTTATGGGCTAGTCCTAGATCTCTTTCCCAAATTAGCGACATCCCGCCACTAAAAATCGATACAAAGAGAACACTTTGGGCAAGAATACCTGCCGCCATAAAATCTAGATAGGGTAAGCCATTGGTCGGGATACCGCGAATTCTCGTAAATACCTGTCCAAAAATCAGCAACCACAGCACAGGCTGCACCGCCCGTACAATCAGATCGCTAGGATCATGGAGCAGTTTCCTCACTTCCAGTTCTGTAATGATCAGCGTCTTATTAATAAATTCAGCGATCGCTTGCCAAGGACTGCGTTTTTTAAACCGTCTTGAACCTTGAGCCAAATTATCCCAACCGTTGAGCCGTCCGCCGATTTCTAGATGTTTCACGATAATTACCTCCTCCTGTGGTTAATTGATCTCCTGTGTAATGGATAAATACATCATCCAATGTGGCATTCTCCCGATTGAGAGAAGCTTTGAGTTCGCTAGGCACGCCTGTGACAACCACCTTACCCGCCTGCATAATCGCCACGCGATCGCATAAACTATCCGCTTCTTCCAGAAAATGCGTTGTCAAAATAATCGTGGTTCCATACTTTTCTCGTAATTGTTTCACTAATGTCCAAACATAGCTACGGGCAAGGGGATCTAAACCCACAGTTGGCTCATCGAGAAAGAGAACTTGGGGTTGATGCAGCATTGATTGCGCCACTTCTAAACGACGAATCATCCCGCCCGAATAATTGCGTACCAGCCGATTCGCCGCTTCTTCTAAACCCATAAATTCCAAGACATCACGGATGCGAGTTTCGCGATATTTGCGAGGAATGTCATAGAGTTTGGAAAAAATCAATAGGTTCTCATAACCCGTGAGGCTACCGTCGGCGGATAGTGACTGCGGCACATAGCCGATCGCGCGACGAATCTCAGAGGGTTGGCGGGTGAGGTCTAAACCTGCGATCGCCGCATTACCTGAACTGGGAGGCAAGAGCGTGGTCAGCATTTTAATCGTGGTACTTTTACCAGCGCCATTAGGACCTAATAAGCCGAATACCTCACCTGCTTTGACTTGAATATTGACATGATCCACCGCCCGCATTTGTCCAAAATCTCGCGTCAGCGATCGCGTCTCTAGCATCAAATGATCATCGCTATAGTCAGGCTCAAGATAATCTTGAGCATTGTAATGATCGTTATTTCTATGAAATCTAGTCACAGTTAGTACTGCTCCTTAACTTAATCAAATTTAGGCAAATGAAAGGGAAACCAAAGAAAAAACTAAGAAATATAGGACTTACGCACTTGCCCTGCAATAAATTGCGGGCTAAAAGCTTAAACCTGTTGAAACAGATTGGTTTGAGGCTTTCTTTAGTCAGTTTTAACTGACTTTAGCTTTGAGCCAAGAACTTGAGTTCTTGGTTGATTTGCGTAAGTCCTAAAATAATGAGTATTAAATAGTTAGACACCCTAATAATTTTGACTAACTATTAGAGTATCTAACATTTCGATATATGACAACCCCAATCAGGTTATTTTTGCGGAGAGCTTGTTTTGTGATTTGTCTACAGCAACTTGCCAAACGAATTATGCAAGATATTGTTCTAGAATTGAGGAAATGTTGTTCCATCAACTAGTCAAAACCTATCAAGAGAGGAATTTAAACAATTATTTGGAGTAAAAAGAGAAACATTTGCTCAAACGATGGAACTGATGCTACAAGCAGGGCAAAACAAAGGAAAAGAAGGTGTGAAAGCAAAACTATAGCTATGTAAGTTTAGGTGGACGCAATTAAATATAAAATTTCAAAACCTATGATGCACGCGCAGCATGCATCATAGGTTTTGGCGTTATTTTTTAATTATGCCCAGCTACTTATCTGCGTAAGTTCTAGAATCATATTTCTTAAGTACGCGACCAGTACTGACAAATGAAATACCTTGAGCAGAGGCTGTACTAATCATTATGGCTTCGACTACAGGTGCAGATACTTTTTGCTCCGCAACCCATTCGATGATAAAACTTGCACCTGCTCCACCTACTACATCATCAGTTTGAATAAACACTTCTGTAGCAGCAAGAGACTGCAATTCTACAGGTTTTTCTATATACTGCCGAATCAACTTTCCCTTAGTATCGTAATAACGTATAGATGCGATCGCAATTGAATTAGTCGGATCGGTGTTACGGATACTGAGTGTCGCAGATAGATTTAGTGCTTGATTGGAACTATTGTTGTGATAGATATGGGAGTAAATTGGAACATAAATCATCTGTCCCATAACAACCTTAGTCTGATCCAAGGTTGCGGTTTTAAGCTGGAATAGGGGATTAGTAGTAGCTTCTTTCCCCTGTGACAAATTTTGATTAGAGCAAGAAGTTAGCGCGATCGCTATAACTAGCCAATTACAAAATAGGTGTTTTTTCAACTGCAATATAGAAGTATTACCATTTACTGATAGTTAATTCGTAAGAGATATTTTTGAAAAAGTTTGCCTTGCAAGCTTTTTCAAAAATATCATGTAAGATAAGTGCACATTGCTGTAATTACCGTTTAAGGCGATTAATTTCGGCTTGTAGCTCATCAATTTGACGCTTGAGCCGTTCCGCTTCAGTTTCTGTCTTCTTCTCTTCACTAGGACTAGAAACATCGACAGCACCTGTAGTATCACCCCGCTTATAATTGCCAGATTTAATATTGCGATATTCCTCTGAGCCTGCCCAATCACGGATGTAGTGAACTCGTTCAACGGGGAAAGGATGACTGAGCATGGAGCCAGCACCAAAGCCGTTATAGAGCATGAACTTATAAATTTGATTGAGATTATCTTTATCGAGTTCTTGATAAGCCTCCGATTGACGAATAAATTCGGGCAAGCTCAATTCATGGGCAAAGGCAGAACTTCCACCCGATAGCTTCATCATTGTTGATAGAACTGTATCCAATTCATCGGTAACTAATAATGCTGCGCGATCGCTAGATAATTCCGCCTTACGTCGCCATTCAAAAAAGGCATAAATTAAGCCACTGCTGACTAGACCACCCAATCCAAAAGTCATTTCGCTCAAGGTGGAGACAATGCTCATCACCCACATCGCCATTTGGATCAGGGTCGTATGACCACATTTAATATGTCCAAGCTCATGGGCAAGCACCGCCCGAATTTCTTCTTCGGTAAGTAGGTCTAGCAGTCCTGAGTTAATCACAATGTAGGGGTGATCTTTACCAAGAGCATAGCTATTTGCTATGGGGTTTTGGGAGACAAAGAGAACTGGCTCAGGCTGAACATCAAGGTCAGCGATGCATTCTCTAAAAATGCGATGGATGGTGGCGTATTGTCGATGACTTACCTGAATGCTATTGCCAATGTGGTAAATCGTCTGGGGACGCTCGTACATAAACTCGACAAACTTGCCTGCCACGAGGTCAAATCCGGGGACGCTGCGGAGGGCTTGTTCGGCTTGGCGATCGAGGGGATGTCGAAAGGCTTCGCTAGAAATTCCTGTATAACGTGGCATGGGTTTGGCTGTTTTTTACTGTATGTCTTACTTCATTCTAACTTTTCGTAAAAAAACAAACAAACCACAAGATATTTTAAAAGTGTTGTTTCGCCACTTTTTAAAATATCTTGGTTTGGATTTGTACTTAGACAACTGACTTATGATGGCTTAGGGAAACGCCTTAATAGCACTACAGTCCACCAGACTGTGAATAAGACAAAGGCTACTAACAAAGCCCAAGGCGCAGGAACGCTGAGTTCTTTAATCGGACTTAAATTTGCTAAAAACGTGAGATGGAAGATAATCACCATCAGTAGCATCGTGGCAACCCCAAACCAAGAAAAATGCACATTGAGAAACTTAAAAGACTCCTCGCGATGTTCATCCGATAGCCAATATTCTCGATGGGGCAAATTAATCATAGAAGTTGGTACATACTTGAAAATTAGAGGCAGTATGACCGTAAAGGAACTAGTGATAATCAGGGATATAAAATAGACTATAAAGTAGCCCATTTTAGAAGAAGTTCCATTAACTTTCCCTGCGACATCAAAATGAGAGCCAACGACCTCTGGTAGTAATGGATAAAAGTAGATAGTTTGAGCGATCGCTAATCCAAATAAAAATAGAACGATATACAACGGTAATTTCATCGCTGTATGCTCCTTAAGTATATTTTTGGTAATTGTGTTGTGGACGCACAGCATTCACAACACAATTACGTTGAATTATCTAAGCAAACTAGAAACAAAGATATTTTTTGCAGATTGTTGTAACAAAAATCCACCTGTGGGATACGTTAACCCCATCGGGAGGCTAAAGTATAAGTAGATATTTATATGGAGTTATAAAGGCGTGTCCCCAACTGAAACCGCAAATATTTCTGGTCAAGGAGTATCAGTAGTAGAGGCAAATTTAGATCAAAATTCAGATCAAAACTTAGACCAAATTAAGACTAGTGATCTGCATGTGGTCGAAACCTGTCCACTGCTAGCACCTGTGGAAATCAAAACCGAATTGCCAATTACCCCCGCGATCGCCAAGGTAGTTTGTAATGCTAGAGCTAGAATCCGCAATATTTTAAATGGTAGCGATCGCCGTTTGTTAGTGGTGGTGGGTCCCTGCTCGATCCATGATGTCAAGGCAGCTAAGGAATATGCCGAAAAATTAGCAAAATTCCGTGACGAGGTCAGCGATGCCCTTGAAATCGTGATGCGAGTTTACTTCGAGAAGCCCCGCACCACGATTGGTTGGAAAGGCTTAATCAATGACCCACACCTTAATGGGACATTTGATATTAATTACGGTCTTCGTATGGCACGGCAGCTACTTCTAGACGTGGCGAAATTGGGCTTGCCTAGTGCCACCGAATTACTCGATCCGATTGTGCCGCAGTACCTTGCCGATCTGATCTCTTGGACAGCGATCGGTGCGCGTACTACCGAAAGCCAAACCCATCGCGAAATGTCATCGGGGCTATCGATGCCCGTTGGTTTCAAAAATGGGACAGATGGCAGCATTGATGTTGCCATTAATGCGATGTTGTCAGCACGTCAGCCTCATCGTTTTCTCGGTGTCAGCAATGAAGGCAGATCGAGCATTGTCACCACGACGGGCAATCCTGATGGGCATATTGTATTGCGCGGTGGTAAGCAAGGTCCTAACTATGACAAAGCTCATGTGGAGGCGATCGCCAATCGTCTCAGCGATCGCAATCTACTGCCCTACATGATGGTTGATTGCAGTCACGACAACAGTGGACAAGATTACAAAAATCAGCCCATCGTGTTGCAGGACATTGCTGAGCAAGTGCGTAATGGCTCTGAATACATTGTCGGAGTGATGATCGAAAGCCATCTCAATCGTGGTAAACAACCTTTGAAAGATTTAGCTAAGTTGGAATACGGTAAGAGCATTACTGACGGCTGTATCAATTTTGAGACAACCATTGAGATCTTAAGCGATCTCGCTAGCGCTGTTAGATCTGGTCGTTTCTAAATAAAAAAGCACCCCAAGGGTGCTTTTTTATTAGCGCTGTCGCGTTAAACCAAGAGGACAGAGATCGGGCTTACGGAATTCCCATTCTATTGCGCCACCTTCGCCTAGTTTAGGTGGTTGTAAGTCGGCGATCGCTGGCGAAAGGCGAATTACAAAATCGGTGTAATGCAAAGAATAGGTTTCGTCGTAATACTTTTGGCGACGCTCAGGATCTTCTTCTATTTCACAACCAATCCATGCAGGAATAGGCGTATTCGGGCGAGTTCTCTCAAAATATGCTTTTAGTGGTTCTGGATCAATTCCCTCACTGATGGGAAATAGATCGGAACCTGTGATCTGATGCCATGCCGTTGTAATGTCGCTAGGTGGATAGGAATAGATTTCTACTTGGTACTCGTTAGGTGGCACTGTGACATAGCATTGCAAACAACCACTATCATCATTAACTTCCAAGGCGTTGGGAATATCATCGAAGTCATCGCCAAGCACACCCGATACCAACATCTCGCCACAGGATAAATCTAGTCGCCAACGCACTCGTGCCACCCATTCATCACGTTCTTGTTCGTTGAGATCTCCCATAACGACACGGACATTGTATCCATCATCCTGATAGAGATCCATTGCTAGAAAGGCTTTCTTCTCAAAGATGGCTTCTTGCAGTTTGGGTTGGTCGTTATTCCAAATTAAATTACAAAATCCCTCGTAATCTTGACTAACAAAGTCTTTTGCACCCACCCAAATCATACATCCAGCTTCCCAAAAGCCAAATTCAATGCGATCGCCTAAAGCCATAGGTTCAGCCATAAACCACCTCTTGCTATCACCTAAAGGGTAATCTTTCAAATTATATAAGTAGCTGAGGATCATATCAAAAGATAATTGGCGGCGCGTTGCGTCGCCAATTATCCTCAAAATTCAATAACATTCTTCTCGCTTGTGCTAGTACCAGAGAGATCGAGATAATTCACTTCAATGAGTTTGCGAATTTCCAGTTTCTGTTTGCGAGCTTCTTCGATTTTCGATTGGCAATAATAACCGAAGGAAGGATCGGCGATTACATCAGTATTTTTATACTTCTCTAACCAAGATTTTTCACGCTTTTCACACATGATATATTGAATTTTGGCGATCGCTGTTCTGACGACCATCTGCGGACGCAATATCCCAATACGAGAATTTTCATCTAGCCATAGCAAATGTTGTAACTGCTGAGCTACTTCAGGCTGTTCTGCACAAAGAATTTGTAATTGCTGGACTAAGTGATCGGGATAGGGTTCTTCCGCCGCTAGGGAAGTCTTTTGTTGATCGATGAGATTAAGAATCGTCAGCCAAAGATAACGATGATTGGAAAGACTAAATTCGATCTCTTCTTCGTTAATTGCTTCATACACATAGGCGCGATGTTCAGGAAAGTGTAAATAGATTTGCAAAATTTGAGTTTCAGCACTATGGAGAGCATTGGCAACCGTCGTTAGTGAAGGTGCAGGTTTGGTGCTATTCCAACGAGTGTTGCGTAGTTGGCGACGCAGATCCTGTTCTAGACGCAATGCTAGATAGGAATTACCTTGAGATAATTTTTGAGCAGAAGTATGGATATAGTGAGTCCGAAAAAAGGAATCAACGGGAAGATTGTTTAATAATTGGGCGATCGCTTGACTACTCTTTTGGAAGTGATCAGCCTGATTGAGATCTTGCCCTGCGAGGATCTGTTCGATTTGCCAATCTAGAAATAATGGCGCATTTTTGAGTAAATCTTGATATGATCCAGCGCTATGTTGCTTGAGGTATTCATCAGCATCTTTGCCATCAGGAATGGTGAGCACTCGTAATTGCACCGTGCCATTAAAAACTAATTCTTTAAAACCTGCGATCGCCTTTTCTGCTGCTGTAATTCCTGCCTTGTCAGCATCGAAATTTAAAATGACATTTTTGGATTCGGTGTAGCGCAATAACTGCTTCATTTGGTCAGCATTGAGGGCAACACCCATCGTGGCGATCGCTTGACCGATTCCTGCTTGATGCAAAGCGATCGCATCAAAATAACCTTCTACAACAATGGCTTGATCGGATTTAGCAATGGCATCTCTTGCCTTATCCATCGCAAATAAAACAGTACCCTTGCTAAAGAGTTCCGTTTCAGGAGAGTTTAAGTACTTGGGTTCTTCATCGCCGAGCGATCGCCCACCAAAGGCAATCACACGACCACGAGTATCGTGAATAGGAATCATCAAGCGATCGCGAAAGCGATCGTAAAATCCATTCCCAGTTTTGCGTGGAACAATTAAGCCTGCTTCCTCTACTAACTTGAGAGGAATTTGCTTTTGCTGCACTAGATAACCCATCAGAGTTTCCCAACCCGCAGGCGCATAGCCCAATTGAAATTTTTGGATTGTCTCCTTGCTCATCTGTCGCTTTTCGGAGAGATAAGCTAGAGCCTGTCGCCCTTGGGCTGCATAGAGTGCATGTTGATAAAAGCTCGTCGTCAGCGCCATCACCTCATAAAGGCGATCGCGATGGGAAATTTGACGTTGGATTTCCTTCGCTTTTTCTGGCTCGACAGTTTGAATGGGAACGTTATAGCGCTTCGCCAAATCTAAAACCACGTCAGAGAACGATCGCTTATCGATCTCCATCAAAAACTTAACTGCCCCACCTGATGCCCCACAGTTAAAGCAATGGTACATCTGCCGTGATGGGTTAACCGTCAGGGCTGTGGCATTTGTACCATTATGAAAAGGACATGCTCCTCGAAAATTTGCCCCACTTTTGCGTAGCACAACACGCTCAGACACGATATCAACAATGTCTGCCCGTTGACTTACTTGGTCAATCGTATCTTTGTGGATCTGGAACTGTGCAGACATAGAAGCGATCGCCTATTTGTAAACCGCAGTATGCTCTTGTAGTGATTTTCATTTTGCTGTAGTCAAAATGAAAACTCTAAACTCTATACTAGGATTGATTTTTATTTTCAAATATGCACTCATTTGAAAACCACTATAACCATTCTATATTAAGGTTTCTGCGATTTAATAAGGAACCAAATTTTTTTGTGGTGCGGCTAAGCCGCACCACAAAAAATCGGTTCCTTATTTATCTCTAAGCTGGACGCTCGGCTCCAGTTTCTACGGGTAGATCTGACTGACTATATTCTGTCCAAGAACCTTCATAAACACGCACCTTGGGATATCCCAATAAATGCTTTAGTACTACATATTGCAATGAAGCTTCTCTTCCTGTAGTGCAGGTCACAATAATATCCTTTGATTTATCAATCTTCTTATCAGCTAGAATTTTCTCGATTTCACTGATAGGCTTTAGCTTATGAGGATTTTGAGGATCGGTAAAAGTCGGCCAAGGGATATTACGCGCTCCGGGGATATGACCATTACGCACGAAAAACTTCTCTTCTCCAGCAAAAGCCTTTGGTTGTCTAGGATCGATGAAAACGACACCCTGTTTACCAATTAAGTCTTTAACTTGAGCAAGATTCACACGAATATTCTTATTATCGCGAACGGCATTGTTGCATAAAAAGGGGAAGAGGAGGTAAATTAGATAAAAATCAGGAGAGGGAGTCCCAGATAATGAAAGAGAAATATCAGGTACGCAACTGGGCAGAGTATAACGCAGGGCTAAAACAAAGAGGAAGCCTGACCTTCTGGATTAGCGAAGAAGTAATCGGAGGATGGTTAAATCAAACATTAAGTGGCAAACGGGGTGCTTCAAATGATTACAGTGATATAGCGATCGCGACATTTATCACTGTAAAAGCGGTATATCAGCAAGCAGGAAGACAAACGCAAGGAATGTTAGAGTCACTATTTACCTTGATGGGAATAGATTTGCCAGTGCCAGACCACAGCACCGTATCAAGACGGACAGCAAGTTTAAGTGTGCCCTTACCAGTAATCCCCAAGCAGGGAGCTGTGCATGTAGTAGTTGATTCGACAGGGATCAAAGTCTATGGTGAAGGTGAATGGAAAACACGGCAGCATGGGATTAGTAAGAGACGGACATGGCGCAAATTACACCTTGGAGCCGATGAATCAACGGGAGAAATACTGGCTGCGGTCGTCACTACGAATGATTGTCACGATGGTGAAGTACTCGCCGATATTCTCGATGGGATTGATGCTGAAATTGATCAAGTTTCCGCAGATGGAGCTTATGACCATCGTCATTGTTACGACGAGATTGCCCAACATGGAGCTAAAGCCGTGATTCCTCCCCGCAAAGATGCCAAAATCTGGCAGCATGGCAATGCCAATGCTCCTCCTCATCCCCGTGACCAAAACCTGCGCTATATCCGTAAACATGGGCGTAAAAAATGGAAACGTGACTCAGGTTATCATCGACGTTCTTTAGCAGAAACCACGATGTTTCGTTTCAAAAAAATCTTTGGTAGTACTTTATGTTCTCGTAAATTTGACAATCAGGCGGTTGAGTTGTTCATCAAATGTGCTGCTCTCAATCGCATGATTCAACTTGCTAAACCTCTCTCCTCTCCTGTTGCTAGTTAATTATCTATCCTAAGATCCTCCATCTTTTGGCTTCTTTTTATTCATACAACAAAGCCATCGCGAACACTCAGTTTACTGGGCTTGTATTTGGGGAAAACCTGAGTTAATTCTGCATTATCTTGTTTGTAGCCACTAAAGCCTCCATCAAGAACTGCAACTGGCTTTCTAAAACCAATTCGCTCTAGAGCATAAGCAATTTGGCTAGCACCTAAGACATCACGACCGTCGGAATAGACCAATACCTTGCTTTTATCTGTCACGCCAGCCTTAGATAACAAATCGCCTAGTTTATCGGAATCAACTAGCTGAACGGGTAAACCATCCTTAGGCACACGCACTAGATTGTCAGCAAAGTTGACTGCATTAGGCAAATGTTCCTTAAAGTAATCTAGAGGATTCCAACGTACATCGAGAATCCTTAGATCGGGATCATTCGCATTTTCACTCACCCATTTCGGTGAGACAAATTCAATCTTAGTTGCAGAACTTTGGGCATATATCGGTGCAAAAGCTAAAAAGCTACCTATGGCAACTATTGCTATGAGAATTGTAGAGATGAAAGTGAGAGACTTAAATCTAAATCTTGGTGATTTATTTCTAGAACTTTTTTTATTCATGGTACAGGTTACTTTGCGGAAAATCCTCTAAAAAAGGCATTCTTCAGAAGCAGAAAAATAAACTACTTTATTATCACGTAGATACCGTACTTTGTTTGTATACAGCATTGCATAACAAGACCAAAATGAGTTTGGATGAATAAATAATTAGTTATAGAAATGATTAGTAAACTCTCAGTACTTTGAGAATCTAATTGTTTGAAATTAAAAGAAATCAGTATTTACATTTGTAATTTGCACTTATAGAAATCCTCAATGAGATGTGAGTGGCTTCGGCTTCGCTCAGCCATCAACTTATGATGGCTGAGCGAAGCCGAAGCCAATGATACACACAGTTATAAGAATGGAAGGCGCTTAGCACCTTCCATTCTTATCTATTTAGCACTACCATTTTGTTGAATTAAGCGATTGAGATCTAGTAGCTTCGTATTGCTTTCACCAAAGATTAAAGGTAAGTTCCCATTCCATTTGTCGATCGCCTGTTTTTTTAAAAGTTCAGGAGATAGGGTATCTCGCAAAATCCTCTGAGCTTCACCTTCACCTCGTGCCAAATTCACCTTTGCCTCCGCTTCTTTAATCGCTTTTAAGGCAATAAAGTCAGCTCGTTTAGCATCCTGTTCCGCAATCTGTTTGGCTTCTACCGCATCTCGAAATCTTTGGGAAAAATGCACATGCACCAGAGAAATATCATCAACAGCAATGTTATATCCTGATAGTCTTGCCGTTAACAGAGCATCCACTTCATCCTTGACATTACCCCGTTTCGTAATAATTTCTTCCGCAGTATATTTCGCCATTACGGCTTTTAAGACTTCCTCGACCGCAGGATCGATAATTCGATCAATAATCGCTAATTTGTCACCAATTTGTTGATAGATGACATTGACATGCTCAGGAATAATATGCCAATTGAGCGCAACATCAGTAAATACTTCCTGTAAGTCCTTAGAGGATGCTTCTGCCGAAATTTCTTGCTTTTGCACACGCACACTTAGCTTTTGCACTGTTTGGGCGATCGGTAAAATAGGATGAATTCCCTCATCAAGAATCTGTGGTTGCACCTTGCCAAATTGCATCAATACGCCACGCTCACCTGCATTTACCACCACAAAAAAACAGCAGACAAAAGCAGTCAACAGAATTAGCGCTGAAACGAGCCGAAACATTGCCAAATCAGCATTTTTGCGGTTTGCTTGGCGATTGATATGGTTATTAATTTGTTTATTTGGCGATCGCAACTCATCCACAGTTTCCATCTCAGGTACTTTCATATTTGGGGATTTTGGGGATTATACTTACTTTTCATCAGTGTTTCAGATTGTAAGCAAGCCACAGATAAAATGTATTTTAGCTTACAATCTACGGTAATTACATAGACATGGCGTAGTTTTAATGCTAAAAGTGTTCTTAGAGTATTTCAACACTTTTAAGTATGAGTGTAACTTCACTTTAAATTTGCCTTAATTCGCTTAAAAAAATATTTAGGGCTTAGATTTTAATTTGTATTTTTGGTTGATTTTCAGTTATTTAATTTCGATATGGTGAGGCAAAATGAGTATTTTAGTTCAAGATATTTCTAAGAGATTTGGTGATTTTCAGGCAGTTGATCGGGTTAGTTTGGAAGTTCCTAGTGACTCATTGGTGGCGTTGCTGGGTCCCTCAGGTTCAGGAAAGTCCACTTTGTTACGCATTATGGCAGGCTTAGAAAAGCCCGATCATGGTCAAATATGGATTGAGAATGAAGATGCCACCTTTCGCTCCGTCCAAGAGCGCAAGATTGGATTTGTGTTCCAGCACTATGCGCTCTTTAAGCATTTAACTGTTCGCCAAAACATCGCTTTTGGACTAAATATTCGCAAAGTGCCTAAGCATGTTGTTAAGCAAAAAGCCGATGAACTTCTCGATTTAATTCAACTTAAGGGATTAGGCGATCGCTATCCATCGCAACTATCAGGTGGTCAGCGCCAAAGGGTTGCTCTTGCTAGAGCTTTAGCTGCTCAGCCTCGAACTTTACTATTAGATGAGCCATTTGGAGCCTTAGATGCCAAGGTTCGCAAAGAACTACGAACATGGTTGAGAGAACTTCATGAGAAAGTTCATGTTACTACCATCTTTGTTACTCACGACCAAGAAGAAGCGATGGAAGTTGCGGATAAGGTTGTGATTATGAATAAGGGTAAAGTCGAGCAGATTGGCACTCCCTCAGAAATCTACGATCAGCCTGCTTCCGAATTTGTGATGCGCTTTATTGGCGAGACTAATATCATCTCTAAGGCAAGATACCACTTCCCTCATTTAGAGGTTGAGGATCATCATCAAGTATTTCTGCGTCCTCACGATGTTCTCATTCAATCAGAGCCAGCCGAAAGCTTTGCTCCAGCTACTGTCAACTATGCGTTTAATCTAGGTTGGGAAGGTCAGGCAGAACTTGTATTAAAGGACAACCAAAAATTGATTGTTAAACTAGAGCGCGATCAGTTTGATAGTCTTAGTTTACGTCCTCACCAAGAAGTGTACGTCAAGCCTGCTCGCACCAAGGTATTTGCTGAAGTTTCTTAAGTTTCAGTATCACTCAAACATTACGGCACTGGTTAGTTAAGGTGTAATTGATGTATTTACATCTTTTTGATCGTCATGCAATGGAAGTTTTAGAAACCATTCCACATTATCTGACCAGCGCTAAGGGACTTGCTATTAATTAAAGTACCTGTGGCTTCGACTCCGCTCAGCCAACGTTAGCTGAGCGAAGTCGAAGCTAGATAACTTTGTTTTATCCGCAAGTCCCTAACAAGTTCGTAACATTTCCCATCTGTTAATGTCATTAGTTCGGCATCTGTCTAGATTTTCTTAGTGGTTGTTGGGGATGAAAGTGCGGGGACATATTAAACTCCTGATTGATTAGGTTAAAGGAAGGCTTGCGAGAATTAATCTTCTTCGTAAACTTTGAGGATCAAACCTTGATTCATTCATTTTACGGATTGTTTGTTCTTGACTTTGCCTTTGCTGTAAATATGTTTCGACTTCTTGCTGATGATTGAGGTAAAAGCTAATTGTGGTATAGACATCGGCTAGTTTCAGGGATGGGTAACGATAAACAATTTCTTCAGCCGTTGCGCCATTTTGAAAGGTTTTAATAACTGTATCGAGAGTGACGCGGGTTTTGCCAACGCGCACTACGCCATCGGTGTCGGTTTTGAGTGGAACTGGTTCAGCAGTAATTGCTAATGTCATAATATTTCTAGATTAAACAACGTTAAATATCGGCTAACCTCTACTGATCTAGAATTGCATCATAATCGCTATGTGTGCCAATCCAAAACCAGACAATATTTTAATTTGCTAGTCCAGCTTTATACTCGCTATCAATCTCATCTAATAATTGATCAAGTTTTCCAGAGTCAAGATCGTCTTCTATTTGCTGATCCCATATTTGCTCATGGTAATCGATTAGCCATGTTGTTAGGTTGGCTAATTCTTTTGTGGACAGTTTTTTTATTGCTGTTTCAAGTTCTTGGATGCTCATAACTTTGTAGAAACATCTAAAAAATATTCTTCGTAAGCCAATCTGCTCCTTGAATGAGTTCTTCTACTTCCTCTTTTGTTGGTTCAGAATCTTTCTTGTGAGAACAGAGGTTTCGTAGATCTGCCAGAAATTGGATTTTTCGCCACTCATGCGTATCAATTACACCAGCAGACTTCAAATGCTCGTTCAAATCTGCAATTGTCGGATTTTTCTTAGTAACTTTAATACTGTGACTAACTGCTACTTTTTGAAGATGCCCCTCAATAACAACTCCAACAAGCGCCCCAGCAGCACGGTGATTAATCTTTACTAATTGTCTAGCAATTACTAACTCACCATCCTTTAATTCTGCATACAACTCACCCTCAATATTTGCGATTACTGAATCTATGCGAGTCTCAATTGACTTTAGTATTGTAAGTTGGTTCATGAAGCAGACCAAAACTCTTTCTTTTGCATTAAAGTCGGGAATTTGAGAGGTAGAGGTAAACTTTATAAAGTCTTGAATTACGAAGGTCTCATTGTTAATATACTTTCGTTTAGGATCAATCTCATAGTAATTCCGAAATTCTTTGTATCGATCTGGTGCAAGAGATTCTATAGCTTTTAGAGATTTCGTATACCAAAACTGGTAATCGAAGTGAAATGCTGAACCCAGTTCATCTTTAAAATCTAAAGCTAGCTCTCCACCTTCTTTGCATAAAGCTAGTATCTCGGCATGAATAAGTTCTCGTTTAGTCATTGAATTTTCTAAGTGTAAGTGTCAGGTTGACAAATATTGTGTATTGCCCGCATGGTCATGAATAATAAAGTCATATTACTATCTACACCCACGAATCTAAAGAGAAAGTGTGTACTTGATAAACACGCCTAAAATCACTATCAGCAGAAACTAAAGTCAAGTCATACTGAATCGCCGTTGCTGCAATCCAAAGATCGTGATCGGTGAATCCTAGGTTTTCAATAGTTACACTGCGGCGTTTACTTTTATCCTTTGGGGCAAATTGGTTAAAAACTTTTGCCTTAAGATTGCTATAAATACTGGCAGTTTCTTCATCAAGAAAATAAATCTCTACCTCAGATAGAAAACTTTGAATTGCCTCTAGATTTTGTTCTTTTCGTGCTGATCTTTCAGCCATGTACAATAGTTCTGCATGAGTGATAATGCTAACACCAACTGTTTCAAAAGATATGGATTGCAATTTATCCGTAATCTTAGGATCGCCATTGATAATGTAGCTGCAATGGTTTGTATCAATTAAATAAGCCATAAATCAATACTAAAACTCAGTTTTAGAGCGTGTGTCTCGCACAAAATCAAGACATTCGGTTAGATCATCACCTTGCCAAGTTCCCGCATGACGCAACAAATCACTGGCTTTTTTATTGCGCTTCAGAGGCAGAATGCGGCGAAACTGTTTATTACTCGCATCACCTTGAGCCTCAATCGAATCAATAAAACTACTAACCAAGAATAGACGCTCTAGCGGTAATTGAGATATTTGCTGTTCAACTTTTTCGCGTAACTCAGAGTAAGTCATAAAGCACATCCTTGGGTTAGGTAAAACAATAGAAAGCCTACTCTAATAATTATGTCATAGCTTATTTCATTGCTTTAGCGTGGTATGTCGATCGCCTAAAAGCTATAATCAACCGCAAGTCTATAAATTTTTGTAAATATGTCGTCTCCAACCCCTGACGTACCAGCGAGCGAGTCTCGCGATGCCCGTACCCGCCAAATGCTCGGAATGAAAGGTGCGGACATTAAAGAAGCTTCGATCTGGAAGATCCGCTTGCAATTGATGAAACCGATTACATGGATACCCCTGATGTGGGGCGTACTCTGTGGCGCAGCCTCCTCTGGCGAATTTACATGGTCAATTGAAAACGTATTGCGATCGCTACTTTGTATGCTCATGTCAGGCCCCCTACTGACGGGCTATACCCAGACGATTAATGACTACTACGATCGCGAAATTGACGCAATTAACGAGCCATATCGTCCGATTCCATCGGGAGCAATTCCCCTCAATCAAGTCATCGCTCAGATTTGGATTTTGTTGCTCGGTGGAATTGGCGTAGCAGCGATCCTCGATATCACCGCAGGTCACGCTGACTTCATCATGACCAAATTAGCGCTCGGCGGCTCACTGGTTGCTTATATCTACTCTGCACCACCTTTAAAGCTCAAGCAGAATGGTTGGCTCGGTAACTATGCTCTCGGAGCCAGTTATATCGCGCTACCTTGGTGGGCAGGTCATGCTCTCTACGGACATCTCAACTGGACAGTGGTAGTTGTCACCTTGATTTACAGCTTTGCAGGTTTAGGGATTGCGGTGGTTAACGACTTTAAGAGCGTTGAAGGCGATCGCGAATTAGGATTGCAGTCTTTGCCAGTCATCTTTGGCGTGCAGAAGGCAGCGTTGATATCGGCAACAGCGATCGATGTATTCCAAATTGGGATTGCGGTGTATCTAGTCACCGTCGGACAGCAACTATTGGCGAGTTTAATCGTGCTATTAGTGATTCCGCAGATTACCTTCCAAGATATGTATTTCCTAAGAGATCCACTTAAGAACGATGTCAAATATCAGGCAAGCGCTCAACCCTTCCTTGTAATTGGGATGCTAGTCGCAGGTATTGCGATGGGTCATGCAGGGATCTAATTAATAAAGGAACGCTAAGCGTTCCTTTATTGTTTTAGAGTAAATAGCTCCTAAAGGGTGATTTTTGTATGCTTGTTTATTGGTATAGATCAATAGGCTCATAGCACCGATACATCAAAAAGACTTTGTCAATATTCATGATGAAACCTCAACTCCCACAGCCGATCGCTACAAGAGACAAATCTCTCAGTCATAAATCATGGAACAAAGCCTTAGGTGCTGTAATTAGTGTTTTGCTAGTTTCTTGCTCAGGCAATGCCCCTCAAACAGGAGCTAGAGCCGTGCCTGTACCGATCGCTGCGGTTGAAACAGGAACCGTTACCGATAGTTCCGACTATGTGGCAAATCTACAATCGCGCCAATCGGTGACATTACAGCCGCGAGTTGATGGCTATGTACAGGAGATCTATGTCAAGGCAGGCGATCGCGTGGAAGCAGGTGCGCCCATTTTACGAATCGATCCCGCCAAGCAACAGGCCGCATTGCAACAGTCGGTAGCAGTTGTGGCAAGTTCTCAGGCTGATTTTGAAAGCGCTAGAGCCACCCTTGCTCAATTGCAAGCCGCTAAAGAATCCACCTTATCCAGTCTCGATTTTAATCAAAAGGAATTTAAACGCTATTCTGATTTGGCATCACAGGGAGCGATCGCTAAGCAAAAACTTGATGAAGTCTCAAATAGCCTCAGAAATGCAAGGGCTGAGTTAGGAAAAATTGATGCCCAAATCACTGCCCAAGAAGCCAATATTAATAGCGCCGCTACAAGAATCGAAGCATCTCGCTCTGGGGCAATTCAACAGGAAGTTCAGTTAGATTTCTATACCGTGTCAGCTCCCTTTGCAGGAATTGTGGGCGATATTCCTATCAAAGTTGGCGATAATGTTAATAGCACAACTCAACTAACAACGGTGACACAAAACCAAGTATTGGAAGTTCAGATCTCTGTTCCCGTTGAGAATGCACCGCGTTTGAAGATGGGTCAACCTGTAGAACTTTTAGATACGCAGGACAAGCCTCTAGTCAAAGGGAATATTGCTTTTATCTCACCAAATATCAATCCGCAAACGCAATCGGTTTTGGTGAAAGCGAACTTTAACAATGCCAATAATCAACTTAAAGCGAATCAATTTGTGAGAGCCAGATTAATTTGGTCTTCACGCTCTGGTGTACTAGTGCCAACTTCGGCAATTTCCCGCCTTGGTGGACAAGACTTTGTATTTGTTGCGGAAGCTTCTCCCGATGGCAAAGCGCTGATTGCTAATCAGAAACCAGTCAAATTAGGAAAGATTACTGGCAATAATCAAGAGGTATTGGAAGGTTTAACCGCTAAGGACAAAATTGTAACTGGTAACATTCTCCAATTACGCAACGGTGCGGCGATTATGGATGTGGCAAACCTACCTAAGAAGTGATGCTTTGCATCACTTCTTAGACTTAGGACGACTTTCTTGCCAAGCAGTACCAATCCCTTGCAATACACCACGTCCGATTAGTCCAATTCCGCGCCCAATCACATTAGTTAAGACATACACAAATCCACTGCCGAGAAAAGCGATCGCTGATTTTAGTCTCGGCGCGATCGCATCTTGCAGCTCTAGTACTAGAGTTACCGCCAGTTGAATTCCTTCTAATTGTTGTAATTCCTGACTACGTGGCGCATAGATACTGACTTGCTTAATTCCAGAATTAGCAAAAGTAAATAGAACTTGACGACTTTCAAAGATTAATTGCGGATCGGTAATATATTTCTCTAAGCGATATTTCCAAGACAAATCATTACGAAATCTCTCAATCTCACGGGTGGGCAATAAATTGTAGCGATAGAATTTTTGCTTTACTTCTTCCACATCGGCAAAATGATTTAAAAGCGGTTGAATTACACCATTGGCAATTTGAATCAATAAATTGTCGAGAATCAATTCAGCTCGCTGCATGGCTTCGGGCGTACCGATCGCTAAATTAGCATTGTTTACTATTAATTCCGTCTCAAACAGTAAATGGGATAGAAAATCCTCAATTTGTGGAATTTTATTTAAAAAAGCTGCTTGCACAACTGCGACATCCTTGAGTAGCACATCAACAACATTTACTTCTGAAATATGCAAAGGATCGCTCAGGCTATAGTACTTACCAAAAAAGTTAATAACCGTTTCCTGCCAAATATTCTTTAAAATCGTGGGTATTTGATCATGTAGTTGATCTGGTTGCATTTCCGAGAATCGCAATTCCGTCAAGCTCTGCTCCACCTGCCGCAACGCAATATATAGCAATTCTCGTTTTTTCTCATCCTTTAAAATATCAATTTCTAAAGGCGTTCTACTCAAATTCGCTAAATTTGCTTGCAGCTTTTCTACAGTCCGATCCCATAGACTCGCTTGAATAGCAAGGATATTTGACTCGTTCGTGATGCTGCTTATTTCCACTTGAGGAATCGCAACTTCTACAGCTAAATCACTGGCTAAGTTATTAGGACTGACATCATTTGATTGCGAAAACATATGCGGTCTTTTTGCTGGCTTCCATAGTTGATGCACCAACCAACGCGCCGCCTGTAACTCGCGCACTTGCCCTGCTAAAACTAACTGATTTAAGCGATCGCTCAGTTGCTGAGGATTTACTCCCTCTAAACTGTTATTAACTACATTTAGAGCCTGATCGATTTGCCGCAGTCCAGACAAATAGAAATTATGCCGAATAATTGCCACCACGCTGACAGGTTCATCGGGTAAACTTGTAAGTGTTTGCTTAGTTTGGTTAACCTGAAGAGTATCGCGATCGCCTAAATATATCTCTCCTGACGCAACTTGACGAATGGCGATGATTAATTCTTCTGGCTTAGTTCCTTTGAGACAATATCCTTCAACCCCAGACCGCAAGGCGATCGCCACTAGTTCGGGCGGTTGGGGCGAGCTTAATAACAAAATGGGTAAATCTGGATACCTTGACTTTAGTTGCTGGCAAAGTTCTAAGCCTGATAGCTGCTTGTCAGTGGCTTCTGGGTTACTCCGTTCTAAGTTCAGATCCATTAATATCAAGTCAATATCTATTGCATCATCGCTCAGAAATTCCAAAGTTTCTTCAGCAGAATCTACCTCCGCCACAACTTCCAAATCAACAAACTGCGCCAACCAAGACCGCATCCCTATCCGAAAAATGCGATCGCTATCAATTAAAAGTAACCTATATAACTCATCACTCATTGAGGAACTGACGTAATAGAATTAGCGCTAATAACTTTCAAATATACAACTATGCAGAATACCCGTATCAGCACTATTGTAAACGTTGTCTCTGGACAGATATCTCGTTGGTCACGTCAATCTTGGCGGCGCTCGTCTTTGATCTTGATTAGTTTATTAATGGGATTCTTCTTGGCTTCGGTGATCTCGACTTCCACTGGAGCTAAATCAAATTTAGATATTGTAGCGGCAGGAGTCACGGTTTTGATTGTAGAAGTCATTAGTCGATTTATTTATAGCGCTAAGCGAGTCACCCTTGCTGATGGCAGCCTTGCGCCTAGACCACTAATCCAAGAACTATTAAATTCGCTGAAGATTGGTGTAATTTACGGCTTATTCCTTGAAGCCTTCAAGTTGGGATCTTGAAAGCCCGCTCAGCGAGCTTTCTTGATTCTGTACTTAAATTGCAGATTAATTGCGGCGATGTGTAACCTGATCGGCATAATCAGCAATACTTTCTGGCATAGCAACCCCTGTCAAAATGATATTCACTTTAGGCGATCGCGTTTCTAGCACATTGAGCAACTCTTCTTCAGTAATTAGCGATCGCGCCACGAGCAAATTCGCCTCATCAAGGACAACTAAACCTGCATTACCAGATTTAATAACAATCTTGGCATAGTCCCACAATTCTAAAACTGCGGTCTTTTCTTGATCGGTCAATTCGATCTCAGAGTTAGACAGATCGCGCTGAGCATCGCAACGTAGCCATTCGAGATTTTCTACCAACCGACGAGGATTACTCAAGCCTTGATTAATACCTGCTTGAAAGAGTTGAACGAGTAATACCTGTGTGCCTTGCCCCGCTATGCGTAAGCCTTGGGCGATGATATCGGTATAAAGGTTACGATGGGGCGCAATAAAAACCTGAACATTGCCTTTAATTGGTGTCACGAGAGATGTGGTTTTCGGTGAGTTGGTAACTGCGAGGTTAGTCTTAGGCTGATTGGTCTGGTTGTGATGAGTCTTGGGCTGATTCGCCTTAATCTGAGCCGCCTTACTCTGAGCCATGTTAATTTGAGCCACCATAAACAAATCTAGTGTTTAATTTTCCATAAAGCATCATAGCAGACACTAGATATAGAAAAAGTTTGTAAAGATGACTTTATTATTTCTTATTGACTGATCCTTTATGAAGCAAGGGATCTAGTCTCCGTCTTTGATGGAGACTAGATCCCTTGCTTGGTTGAAAAGCGCTATAAGATAAGTAGATGAAGAGGATTGATTTTTTATTTTCAAATGAGTGCATACCCATTTGAAAGTTTCTATAACGTATCAATAGCGTCAATAGCGATCACCAGTAAATCTATGGTTACTACTCCTATCCCTTCCAAGCCAGAAACTATAGCATTAAATAGCGGTAGTCCAGTACTACACAATATTAGCTGGCAAACCTATCAAGCCATGCTTGCCGATATGGGCGATCGCCGTTCAGCACGTTTAAATTATGATCGAGGAATTTTAGAAATCAGAATGCCTTCTGACCTACATGAAGCAATCAATCGTTTATTAGCCAGAATTGTTGGAGTTTTAGCGGAAGAACTGGACTTACCATTAAAGGAATTTGGCTCAGTTACGCTTAATCGTCAAGATATCAATAAAGGTACAGAACCAGATTCTAGTTTTTATATTCAAAATAGCGATCGCATCCAAGGTACTAAAATCGATATCTCAGTAGATCCGCCCCCAGATTTGGTATTGGAAATTGATATCACTAATTCCAGCATGAGGAGTTTTGCTATTTATCAACAACTAGGAATTCCTGAAATATGGCGCTATGCCAATGGCTATGTAAAAATTGATCAATTACAAAATGGCGAATATCAAGAATATGAATTTAGTAGTACTTTTAAGATGATTTCTGGAGCTGTACTTGCTCACTTCTTACAAATGCTAGACACAGAAGACAGCACTAGAATTGTTCGTGCAGTGCGGAAATGGCTTAAGGAAAGAAGTTAAATAATGAATTAGTGACAAAAAGGCGCAAAACCTCCTGTCAAAAAGTAAACTAAATCTTCAAGTACTACAGTTTTTTTGTATGAGCCAGACAACAGCCCCCCAACCTTGGAGTCAGCGTTTCGAGACAGCGCTGCATCCTGCGATCGCGCTATTTAATGCCAGCATTAGTTTTGACATTAATTTAATTGAGTATGACATTACAGGATCGCAGGCGCACTCGCGGATGTTGGCGAAAGTGGGGATCATTAGTGCCGAAGAAGGGGAACTACTTGTCAATGGTTTAGAGCAAGTCCGCCAAGAATATCGCTCTGGGAATTTTAATCCAGGGGTTGACGCTGAAGATGTCCATTTTGCGGTGGAGCGTCGCCTGACTGAGTTGATCGGTGATGTCGGCAAAAAAGTCCATACAGCGCGATCGCGTAATGACCAAGTTGCTACAGATGTGCGGTTATATTTGCGCGATCAAATTCGCAAGATTCAAGACGATCTGCGGACATGGCAGAAAACCCTTGTTAATAAAGCCGAACAATATATTGAGACTTTTATTCCTGGCTATACGCATCTGCAACGCGCCCAGCCGATTAGCCTCGCCCATCATCTTCTTGCCTATTTTGAGATGGCACAGCGTGACTGGACAAGGCTAGACGAAATATATAACCGCGTCAATGTGTCGCCTCTCGGTTCTGGCGCTTTAGCAGGCACGCCCCATCCGATTGATCGACATTACACGGCGGAGCTATTAAACTTTGGATCTGTGGGACGCAATAGCCTCGATGGTGTATCTGATCGCGATTTTGCCGTAGAGTTTCTCTGTGCGGCAAGTTTGATCATGGTGCATCTCAGCCGCCTATCTGAAGAAGTAATTCTTTGGTCATCGCAGGAATTTAGCTTTGTAAAACTCAGCGATCGCGTCAGCACTGGCTCTAGTATCATGCCTCAAAAGAAAAATCCTGACGTTCCCGAATTGGTACGTGGTAAAACAGGACGGGTATTTGGACATTTGCAGGGTTTACTGACGATCATCAAGGGATTGCCTCTGGCTTATAACAAAGATATGCAAGAGGACAAGGAAGGAATCTTTGATGCAGTAGTCACGGTTCGCGCTTGTTTAGAAGCGATGACGATTCTAGTTGAAGAAGGAATCGAATTTCAGCCTAAGCGCCTTGCTGAAGCTGTTGCTGAGGACTTCTCTAATGCGACTGACGTGGCGGATTATCTCGCCGCTAAGGGTGTTCCTTTCCGTGAGGCATATCAGCTAGTTGGTAAATTGGTTAAAACTTGTACCAGTGAAGGGATTCTGCTTAAGGATTTATCCGTTGAGCGTTGGAAGACTTTCCATCCTCAGTTAGAAGCAGATATCGTTGAGGCGATCGCCCCTGCACAGGTAGTTAAGGTTCGCAATAGTTATGGAGGAACTGGCTTTGAGCAAGTCAGAATCCAAGTAGAAGAAGCGAAAAAACTCATTGTTTAAATGCATCTCAAATAAGTAGTGCAACATAATTAAAAACCAAGAAGCGTGGGTCGTCCGCGTAGCGGACGACCCACGCTTCTTGGACTCATACCCTAGCTACTTACACCCAATAAATTAATTAAAGCAAGTCTGTCTATGGTGTAGTTATGGAAAAACAGTCTCCTTTAGGATCTGATCAGATTTCTCCAGAAGATTGGAAAAACACACCAACGAATGTCAAGCGTCTTGTGGAGTCACTTGTCGCTAATGCGGCTTTGTCGGTCAGCGAAAGCCGTCCGCTCCAATTTTTAGATGCGACACCGATGGGAATTGCTGTCCATGACGCAACAGGACAACTAATTTATATCAACAATGTAGGGCGATCGCTACTTGGTACTAATCGCTACTCAGAATCCGAAACCGATCGCTTTTCAGAGTTTTTCCCAATATATCGTGCTGGCACTGAAGAACCATATCCGATTCAAGATTTGCCTAGCAGTCGTGCCTTTGCAGGAGAAACAATTCAAGTTAGCGATCTGGAGATTCATCGCCCCGATCGCATAGTGCCTTTAGAGGTAACAGCTACGCCTATTTTCGATCGACAGGGACAGGTTGTTTATGCGATCGCCACTTTTCAGGATATTAGCGATCGCCTAAAGAATGAAGCTAAACGCAAGCAAGCTGAGATAGCCTTGCGAGAAAATGAACTCAAACTCCGCAATCTAACCGACGCGATTCCAGGTGCAGTTTATCAATTCCGCCTTAGCCCAGAAGGGGAATTCAGTATGCCTTTCGCCAGTCAGGGTCTTCAAGAATTAGCAGAGATTTCACCAGAAATTGCCATTAACGACATCCAAGCTATTTGGGATTTAATTTTTCCTGAAGACTGGGAATTATTACAGCAATCCATTGCTATTTCGGCTCAGACTCTAGAACCTTGGGATTTTGAATTTCGCATTCAAACTGCTAGCGGAAAAATCAAGTGGATTTTAGGAAAGTCAGTTCCCAGTTACGAAGAAAGTGGGGTAATTATTTGGAATGGAATTCTGACAGATATTAGCGATCGCAAACAAGCTGCTGCATTGCTAGAAAAAAGTGAGCAGAGATTTCGTAGCTTATTTGAGTCCACGCCAAAAATCCCAGTCCAAGGTTATAACAGTCAACGTCAAGTAATTTATTGGAATGATGCAAGCGAAAATCTTTATGGTTATACCAAGGCTGAGGCAATTGGTCAGAAACTTGAAGATCTGATTGTTCCTCCAGAGATGCGAAAAGGGGTAATTGATGCAATTCAAAATTGGCTCGTAAATGGGCAACCCATTCCACCCGAAGAACTGAACTTAATGCGTAAAGACGGTTCTAAAGTAGTAGTTTATTCTAGTCATGTAATGTTGAGGAACACTGAAGGAGAACAGGAACTCTATTGTTTAGATATTGACTTGAGTGAACAAAAACAAACCGAAGAAAATTTACGGCAAGCTGTTGCCATCAATCAAGCCTTGATCGATGCAATTCCCGATCTCATTTTACGTGTGAGCCGTGATGGTTTCTATTTGGATGCAATTGCCTCCGATGAGATTGAGTTTGCAGTTCCCCCCGCACAAATACTCGGTCAAAATATATTAGATCTGCTTGACCCAGAATTCTCACAACAGCGCCTGTATCATATCGAACAAGCATTTCAAACTGGGAAAATTCAATTTCATGAGTACCAAATTTCGATCGCTGGCGAAATGCATTACGAGGAAGCTCGGATTGTTGTCAGTGGCAATAATGAAGCTATAGTCCTGATTCGTGATATTACCGATCGCAAGAAAGCAGAAGAAGATTTACGTCAGGCTGTTGCCACAAACCAAGCTTTGATCGGTGCGATCCCAGATATGATTATTCGGACTAGCCGAGAAGGTATTTATTTAGATGCAATTTCTCCAGACAATATGAAGTTTTTGGTTTCGCCAGAAAAATTCATCGGCAACAGCATCTTTGATTTTCTTCCGACAGAATTCGCACAAGAGCGAATGTATTATATCGAACAAGCTTTTCAGACTGGGAAATTGCAACTTTATGAATACCAAATTGTGCTCAATGGCGAAATACATTATCAAGAGGCTCGGATTGTCGCCACTGGCAACAATGAAGCTATAGTCCTGATTCGCGATATTAGCGATCGCAAGAAACTAGAACAGGAGCTAACCTACAGCCACGATCTACGAGAACTACTTTTTAATGAATCCACCGATGCATTGTTCCTACTTGATAGTAATACTTCACTCATGTTTGATTGCAATCAGAAAGCCATCGAACTATTTGAAGTAGATCGTAAAGAGCAATTGCTTAACATCGTGGGTAACACTCTTCACAAGCGTAAGTTCACGGCAAAGGAACTTGTTTGGATCAATCGAGAAGTTGAGGAAAAAGGGTTTTGTCAATTTGAGTTAGAATATGTCACTTTCAAAGGGCGAGAATTTTGGGGAGATCTTTTGCTTAAGAGAATTAATTTTGGAGAAGGACATTTTAGTCTGGCTCGCATAGCGGATATTACTATCCGCAAACATACTGAAATGGAATTACTCAAAGCCAAAGAAGCAGCAGAAGAGGCGACTAAAGCCAAGAGTGCATTTTTAGCAAATATGAGTCATGAAATTCGCACTCCAATGAATGGGGTGTTAGGGATGGCGCAACTTCTGGAAACTACGGAGCTAGATCGAGAACAAGCGGATTTTGTGAAAACAATCAAAGATAGTGGGGACGCGCTCTTAAACATAATTAACGATATTCTCGACTTCTCGAAAATTGAATCAGGGATGTTAGCCATAGAAGAATGGGAATTTAACTTAGAAGAGCTAATCAGTCGGGTTTGCCGACTCTTAAATAGTCAAGCGATCGCTAAGCAAATTAAGCTCCAATATGCGATCGACCCTCATGTTCCAACTACGGTTTGTAGCGATCGCCACCGCCTGCGACAAATTTTGCTAAATCTGATCGGTAACGCGATTAAATTCACTGAAATTGGTGAGGTGACAGTTTCCGTCACTTCATCAAGTACTCCGTCAAACAACAAATATATACTCAATTTTGCGATCGCTGATACAGGTATTGGCATTCAGGGCGATCAGATCGACCAATTATTTCAACCATTTACTCAAGCTGATGTCTCCATTAACCGCAAGTATGGCGGCACAGGATTGGGTTTAGCAATTAGTAAGCGTCTTGTAGAATTGTTGGGTGGAACGATTTGGATAGAAAGTTTTGGTCAAATTGCGGGCAAGCCTAGCCTAGACTGGAAGTCATCATCATCCACTAAAGGGGTAACTCAAGGTTCAATATTTCATTTTACGATCGCTAGTTCAAGGTCTGAGAAAGAGAAAGAGGCAGTCAGCCAGCAGCCATCTGCAACCGTACCTCTTGAGATCAATCCCAAATTAGCCAAAAAATTCCCTTTGCAGATTTTATTAGTAGAAGATAATTCATTTAACCAACTAATTGCTATCAAAATCCTTAAAAAATTAGGTTATCAACCTGATTTAGCTAAAAATGGCTTAGATGCTCTACAAGCCATCCAAAATCATTCCTATGACTTAATTCTCATGGATATCCAAATGCCTGAAATGGATGGATTGACGACAACAAAATTGATTCGTCAAAGTCCCGAAAATTCTCACCTACGGATCGTTGCCATGACCGCCAATATCCTGCCCGAAGATCGCCAAGCTTGTTTCGATGCGGGTATGAATGATTACATCAGTAAACCCATTAGTATACGAGAAATCATTCAGCTAGTTTCAGATCTAAATTGATTTATATAATAGGACTTACGCAAAAGGAAAAAGTGATGTAAAAAGGAGGGAAGGTTTAAGCAAAAGCAATGACAAAAAAGTTTACTACCCTAGACTACTGTCAGTACCTACTAAGTAGTCAGATAAACTACACAATCACCAACCTAGCAGACCATTTAGAAGGAAACAGTCATGACCAGATCAACCGATACCTAAAAACGGAAAAGTTAACGCCGCGACTGCTATGGGAAAACGTGAAACCAACGATTGTGTTGGACGAAGCCAAGTACATATACGTGCTGTTTGACGACACAGTATTAGACAAACGTCATGCCAAAAAAATTGAAATGGCACAAAGGCAATACAGTGGCAACGAGCATGGGGTTGTACAAGGAATAGGATTAGTTAACTGTATCTATGTCAACTTCAAACGTCATGAGTTTTGGGTAGTAGACTATCGGATTTATGACCCTAACGGTGATGGCAAGAGCAAGTTAGACCATGTGTCCGACATGCTCAAGGGATTAGTGCATAGCAAGCAATTACCATTTCAGACCGTGTTGATGGATAGTTGGTATGCTACGCAAAGCTTGATGGCAGAAATTGATAACTTCGGCAAGATTTATTACTGTCCACTCAAGTCTAACCGTCTAGTTGATGATAGTGGTGGAGTCGAGAAATATAAACGGATTGACCAGTTATCTTGGTCTGAGAAAGAATTATTGCAAGGAAAATTGATCAAAATTCATAAATTCCCCAAAGACAAAAAGGTGAAACTATTCTGGGTTACTGTTTCTTCCAGCAGGACAGAATATGTCGTGACTAACGACTTAACTCAAGACTACACCCCTGAAGTACAAGCTATTTGCTCCATCAGGTGGAATATTGAGGAATTTCATCGTGAACTCAAACAATTGACTGGTATTCAGTCTTGCCAGTGTCGTAAGTCTAGAATTCAGCGTAATCATATCGCCTGTGCCATGCTCGTGTGGCATCATCTCAAGCGGTTAGCTTTTCAATCTGGTAACACTATCTACAAACTTAAATCTGGGCTTTTGTCTGATTATTTGCGGACTCAACTCAAGTTTCCTTCTATCCCTATGACTCTTGCGTAAGTCCTAAGGGAATAAAGTGCATCGCCTCGATTATCCCAATAATTACCGTCACTCGGTTTGAGTTTAGTTGCCTTGTCAAAAGATTCAAAAGCCTCTTGGTAGCGTTCTAAATTGTTATACAGTAATAAACCACGATTATTCCAAATGGCATCATCATCTGGTTTTAGTTTAATTGCTTTGTTATATGCTTCTAAACCTTCTTGATATCTTTTTAAAGCACTAAAAGCATTACCTCTATGATTCCAAAAATATCCAATGTATTTGTCAGGAAGCTCAATTACCTTATCGTAGGAATCTATCGCTTCTTGATAGCGACTTAATTGATAAAGAGTAAAACCTCGGTTATACCAAGCCATATAATTTTTGGGATTAATCTGAAGAGCTTTGTCATAGACTTCTAATGCTTCTTGATACTTACCTTGATCTGATAGTTTTACGCCCTCATTATTCAAATCAATAGATGCATTATTCTTAGAAGTATTAGATAAAGACTCAAGTAGAATGCCCTGCACCTTCATTAAAGCCTCATCCAGCGATGCTTGAGATATTTGGATAGACTGTTCCTTAGATATTATTTGTGCTTGAACTGATTTGAGAAGTAGCTGGCAGTCGAGAATAGCAGCAGTTAGACCTAGCCCCAAACAAAATGTACAACCTCCCCCAACTATTGAATAAAGTGATGACTTAGTCTTTGCTTGATAACCTTTCTGCATTATCTAAGACCTACTGAATGTTACTAGATTTCAACATGATCCTAATTAAAACATATTGATAAAACCTCTGGCAAACCTGAAATTATAAGATTATTTACATTGCATCTGTGATCTGTATTGAGTTCGCTAAATGCTAGTGTTAATTTCTAAGGTTTTGGATGCTGCTAAAATAAACACTTAAGTAGAAACAACAAAAACTTCTACCTTCTACTTTTAATTACGTACAAATAACTATATAAACTATGTCAACACCCGAAAACTTAAAAGAACGATTTGTAGCGATCGCGAGTAAGCGTGAACTCTTAGTCCAATTATCTCTCAAGGATAACTTGGGTACTTTAAGCATTGATGTTATCCAAGCATTAGAAGAACTTGACGATCTACTCATTGAAATTAGAAAAGTTTTCCCCGATTGGCAGGACTAGGCAGGATTAATAAACAGGACTAAATTTCCATGCCTCCTAAATTAACTTCCTTCCATTCCAAAGTTGATGTGCAGCGTCAGGTGAAAATCCCCATGCGCGATCGCATTAACCTAACTGCTGATATTTATCGCCCCAAGGGTGTCGATACACCGTTGCCAGTATTATTAATGCGCTTGCCCTATGGTCGAGCGATCGCCTCAACTTGTACCTATGCTCATCCCAGTTGGTATGCCCATCAAGGCTATATTGTGGTGATCCAAGATGTGCGAGGTTGTGGTACTTCTGCGGGTGAATTCTATCCATTCCGTAATGAGTATGACGATGGATTTGACACGGTGGAATGGTGCGCCAAGGAATTAGAAGGTAGCAATGGTAAGGTGGGAATGTATGGCTTTTCCTACCAAGGCGTGACCCAGTTTCAAGCCGCAGTGCAGCAACCTGAGGGACTAGTTACGATCTGTCCGACTATGGCAACTGCCGATTTGTATCATGGTTGGTTCTATTTTGGTGGTGCAGTTTGCTTAGATTTTGATGTAAATTGGGCTTTGCAACTCGCGCAAAATCGCGCATGGTATTTAAAACAGGAACCGCAAGCCACAAAACTTTTTGAAGCGCAAAAACAATCTGCAAAATGGTTGGAATCTGCGCCATTAAGTGAAATTGAACTGTTTAAGAATCAAGACTTTGGCAATTTTGGGAAATTCTTTTTCGATTGGATAGGCAATCAAAAAGCAAATGATGAATATTGGCAAAAGTTGAATCCTCTCAGTTATTTCGATCGCTACGATTTGCCAGCCTTACATATTGCAGGCTGGGCAGATATTTTCATTGAGGCGACGATTAACACTTATCAACAGGCTAAATCCGCAACAAATAAGCCTCAACATTTAATAGTCGCACCTTGGCAACATTTACCTTGGCTGCCTAAAGTCGGCGAGATTGATTTCGGTGAAGCTGCTGTTTCTAAAGTCGATCAATTACAAGTAGATTGGTTCGATTTTTGGCTCAAAGGAATTGATAACGGCATTAGCGATCGCGCACCAGTTCAACTTTTCCTCATGGGCAAAAATCACTGGCTAGATCTCCCAGACTTTCCCCAATCCCTAATCCCCTATCACCTCTACCTCTCATCCCAAAAACAACTAACCCCCCTATTACCCATTACCCATTACCCATTACCCGATATCTACGTCTACGATCCTCGCAATCCTAACCCCTCTACAAATTATGGATTCTACGATCAGCGCAATGTGCATCAACGTTGGGATGTACTGGTATATCAAAGCGATGAACTTGATCAAGATTTAGCGATCACAGGTATTCCCGAATTTATCCTCTATGCTGCAACTACGGCTCCCGATACTGATTGGGTAATTAAGCTTTTAGATATATATCCTGACGGAAAGCAAATGCTCGTATCGATGGGAGTGTTACGGGCAAAGTTCCGTAACTCATGGACTGAGCCTGAGTGGGTTGAATCTGATGTAGTTAATGAATATCGCATCAATCTCCGCCCTACTTGCCAAAACTTTGCTAAAGGGCATCGTATTGGTGTAGCTATTTCCAGTTCTGCTTTTCCGATTATTGAACGACACTCGAATACTCAGAAGTTACCATCTGAAGCAACCGTAAGTGATTTTGTCGAAGCAACCCAGCAAGTTTTTTATGGGGTGGAATATCCTTCCCATTTACAATTACCAATTTGCGAAGCTTAGTAATCATATGGATTTTTAGGCTCAGCGATCGCTGTAATATTACTTGCCACAATTACAACTTGACGCTTGCCATTGTTAGTTTCTACATCCGCTTGACCTTCTATTTGTAACCAGCGATCGGGCGGATAATTAGAACGGCTTTCCGTAATCTTGACGGGTAAACTCACAGGATAGACATCGGCGGCGCAGCAGGTAATCACAAAGCGCGTCAGCAAAATCATATTGTCAGGCTGATCGGGAGAATGCACGACAAATCCCGTGATTTTAACTTTCTGTCCCTTATAAGCATCAGGTTCAGGATAGGCACTGATAGTGCGTACCCATTCTACAAGTGTGCGTTCTTCAGGACGGTTGCTAGCTCGAAAGGATTTCGGAATAGTACGGGCATCGGCAATATTTTCAATTACACCACGATGAATTGCCTTTTCGCTAGTGAAGGGGCGAGGATTGATGAATAGGGCAATGATTGCGACGACTAAAAGCAAACTGCTACTCAAAGATGGCTTGATGAGATTAACGTGTTGCTGGTTGTTGGTATAGCCACGCCGACGTTTAGCGACTCGCCAAGCTTCTGCCCCACCGACAAAAAGTAGCCCTAATCCTGCGATCGCAGTGAGTGGAATGTAGTTAGGGTGGACTAAGAGATATAGCTGTCCAGAAAGCCATAGTTTAATCAGTGTGATTCCCCAAGCTGCGATCGCGCAGGATTCGAGCCAAGGTAAAAACTTTTGCCAGTAAGTATGAATGCGTGAAAAGTTGGCTGATCGGGAGGACATTGGAGGTCTTATTCTCTAGTAGCAGGTTTTGATCTTAACGCGAATCCCTATTTGTCCAACAAAAATATATTAGTCAAACATTTTTAAAAATTCTTTCAGTTCATCTAAAGCAGGATGTTCAAAATCCCAAATATGCAGTTTATTTGCCATTACATAATCAAAACCTGACATGCTGCATTTTTTCCCAGCTTGATCATTCTCCTCCCCAATACAAGTATCAAACCGCAAATAGTTACTAACCCAAAATTTATCAAAATCTTTTTGACTAATTGATTCACTACTAAGTTTTTCTACACAGATTTTCCAAGATTCAAGACAATCAGCATACGGTGATGGTTGGGAGCTAATTGATTTTAATAAAGTTTCTAATTCACCTGTACCATTGATATTAACAAAATAGCAAGCTATCTGAAGAGAAAATGTTTTTTGGTCAGATGCAACAAAAGAAATATTTATAAAACTATTGATTCTTTCAATTTTATCTTGCTGTAATTGAGGAAAGATACTTTTAATTGCATTATTTATAAGATCAAACTTTTCTTCTTGGGAATTATCTGCATCTAAAATTATGCCAACCTTAGAGATATTGTTGTTTTCAGCAGCAGCCTTTATATCTCCTAATTCACCTTTTAGAGAAGATAAACTCAATCCTCCCAAAGTCATATAATCATTATCAGATAGATTTATTTCGAGAATCTCTATGTTATGAATATTGAGATAATTTACAAGAGATTGGATGAAGATCTTATCGTTTTTACTTTCGACAATTATACGGTTACTCACCTCTAACCCTCCTATTATGAGAAAGGCTATAACTAAGAGTTTCTATATCACGTTTAATGCCAATTATCTCACCAGTTTTGACACTTCGAGCCATCTCGAAATGTGCAGCCAAATCACTAAATTCACTTTCTAATCCGACTTCTGTAAATGCTTCTAGCATTTCTAAACTGTGTGTAGTCGCAAAGATTTGCACATTTAATTCTTTTGCTAAACGAAATAGCATTCTCCATAAATTTGCTTGATTCGTATAGTGAATACCATTTTCTATTTCATCTATAAGTAATATATTATTACTATTATTAACCATTGAAAGAATAACAACAGCAATCCTATTAATAGCATCTCCAAATAAAAATATAGG
Source organism: Pseudanabaena sp. BL-A-41 (assembly GCA_050632425.1). Classification (GTDB taxonomy): domain Bacteria; phylum Cyanobacteriota; class Cyanobacteriia; order Pseudanabaenales; family Pseudanabaenaceae; genus Pseudanabaena. Next base: position 734,851 of record CP192607.1, read on the forward strand.
CAATCTTTTTTCGCCTTGTCTTTGTAAATAAAGTGCTGGACTTCCTATGTTAAAGGTTTCAATCATTTTTATAGAAGGATCAATAATCTGAAGTCCTTTCAACACCTCATGTTCATGATTATTAAATCTAGCCTTATCATATTCAATGGCAATTTGTGTGTTTGACATTCTAGAAACTGCTGGTATAAAAGCAGCTCTTTTTTGAGCTATAAACTTAGAACTATTTTCTGGACTTCCTTGAACAGTCCCTTTGTTTGTAGGTATTAAATTGTATTCAAATGAAGAGTTTTTATTGATATTTATACTCGCATGAAGTATTGATGATTTAGAGTCATCATTGGAAATAATGTATCTTTCTGATGTACTTGGCTCTATAATAAATTCAATAGAAATTTCATTAATAGACAAGTCTAAATTGATAGATTGATTTTCATTTTCATTGACACAAATAGAAATATTCTTAGATTTATCTTGACTAAAAAACAAACCATCCCAAATTCTTTCAGGTAAAGCGAGGTTAAATTCTTGTGATTCTCGACGATAATTATTAATAGAATTAATCGCTTCAGATCTAGGTTCAATGCCTATTAGTAAAGCTTCTAGAAGCGCTGTTTTGCCTGCGTTGTTTTTGCCAGTGATGAGATTGACGGTTTTAAAACCAGAGATTGAGGTATTTTCAAAGCATCTGAAATTTTGGATTGAGATATCTCTAATCATGGATTTTATTGCCTAGACATTACAAAATATTTTAATCTGAAAACAAGAAAGGGCAGCGCATCGCACTACCCTTTCAATTGCTGGAAATAGCGATCGCAATCTAATCGCAATCTATAGGAAAACCCACATTAATAAAATGCCTAAGAGCGAACCCGCAACAACTTGGGCAGGGGTATGACCTAACAACTCCTTAAGCGGATCATGCTCTTCCTCAAACACTTCCACCATAATCTGATTGAGAACCTTTGCTTGCTTACCTGCGGCGCGGCGGATACCTGCGGCATCGTACATCACGATAAACGCGAAAACTGTGGCGATCGCAAACTGTGGTGTATCCCATCCTTGAGTACGACCGATCCCTGTAGCAAGTGCCGAAACCAAAGCTGAATGCGAACTAGGCATTCCCCCTGTTTCAAAGATCACCTTGGGTCTGATTTTGCCAAACTGCGCTAGCTCAATAAATAACTTGAGAAGTTGAGCAGTTAGGCTAGAACATAAAGCAATTAGCAGAACTTGGTTATCGAGGATTTCGCCAACAGGATGTATGTTCATAATCAATTGCAACAGTTAAAGGTCAAGAAATAGTTTGAGAATGTAGTCTAGTTTTTCCGAGCAGTGATGTAATCAGCAAGTGCCATAAGAGGTAAAGCCGCATCACCATAACTTACCAGTTGAGCTTTTGCTTGTTCTACCAATTCCTGAGCTTTTTGCTGAGAAACCTCAATTCCCCATAGGCTAGGGTAAGTAACCTTTTGAGCAGCGAGATCTTTACCAGCAGTTTTTCCAAGCTCTTCAGAAGTAGCAGTGATATCTAAGATGTCATCAATGATTTGAAAAGCTAAACCGATATTATTAGAATAAGTGGATAAACGCTTAATGTCGGTATCATTTGCACCTGCAAGCAATGCTCCACAGATGACACAGGACTCTAATAGAGCCGCCGTTTTATGTAAATGAATAAAGGTGAGAGTGTCCGCAGTCACATCCTGCTTACCTTCACATTCTAAGTCAACTACCTGACCGCCAACCAAACCTGTCGCCGCCACCGCATGACCGAGATGGGCGATCGCTTTTAAAACTCGCTCCGCAGGTACGTTTTTGGTTTGAGCAGCGATAAATTCAAAGGCATAGGCAAGTAAGGCATCCCCCGCCAAAATTGCAATATCATCACCATAAACCTTGTGATTAGTTGGTTTGCCGCGCCGAAAATCGTCATTGTCCATCGATGGTAAATCGTCATGGATTAAAGACATAGTATGTACCATCTCCATCGCGCAGGCCGTGGGCATGGCCCAAGCGCGATCGCCACCGAGCAGTTCACAGGCAGCAAGACAAAGGATTGGGCGTAAACGCTTGCCACCAGCCATCAGCGAGTAGCGCATGGACTCATAAATTTTTTCGGGATAGGTAACAGCGATCGAAGCATCAAGGGCTGCCTCAACCTCCTGCTTGAGATCGCGTAAATACTTATCTAAATTGAATGCGACGGTTTGTGATGGCATAGCTGGCTTTAGTGATTTCGACAGTTACTCGACAATAATTAATTAAAGAATTTACTGGTTTTTGTTTAGATGTGGCGAGGGCTTTGCCCTCGCCACATCTAAACGATGCGTAAGTCCTAATAATTGCTGGAATTGGGGCAGAATTCCAGACAGTATCCAGAATGTATATTATGCAACGTCTTGCGATCCTCATCTCTAGAATTTTTGAGTTTTAATACCTAAAGAATTAAAACCAAAAATTTTAAGATTTAGAGAATTTTTGCTTATAGCTGCATACAGTGTTGTGTAGGAGCATGGTTACGGTCATTGGACCAACTCCCCCCGGAACAGGGGTAATGTGGGAAGCAACTTCACTGACGCTGGCATAGTCCACATCGCCAACTAAGCGGGATTTGCCTTCATAGTCAGTGATGCGGTTGATGCCCACATCGATGACCACAGCATCAGGTTTGACCATCTCGGCGGTCACGAATTCAGGTCTACCGATCGCTGCAATTAAAATATCAGCTTTGCGGGTAATTTCGGCAAGATTCTTGGTACGGGAATGGGCGATCGTCACTGTGGCATTTTCTTCGAGTAGCATTAATGCGACGGGCTTACCCACAAGAATACTACGCCCTATCACCACGGCATTTTTACCAGAAATATCAATTTTGGCTTCGGCTAATAGCTCCATCACTCCCGCAGGTGTACAACTCCGTAGCCCTGATTCACCTCGCGCCAGTTTACCTAAATTATTGGGGTGCAAGCCATCGGCATCTTTGTCAGGATCAAGGCGATTTAACAGGGCGATCGCATCAAATTTGTCGGGTAAAGGTAATTGAATCAAAATGCCATCAACGCGATCGTCGGCATTGAGTTCATCAATTACTTGCGCTAATTCTGATTGGGTGACACTTGCAGGGAAATGCTTGCCAAAAGATTCGATCCCCGCTTTGTGACAGGCAGTTTCTTTGTTTTTGACATAGGCGGCACTGGCGGGATTATCACCAACCATCAGCACAGCTAGCCCCGGAGGACGACCATACTTTGTTTGTAATTGAGCGACCTCCTCTGCGATCGCGCTTTGCATTTTCTTAGCAAGTGCCTTGCCGTCAATAATTACTGCCATATGCTCTAAATTCTTTGCGATACCCAATATGTAAACGATTGTATCGTTTGATGACTCAATATGAGGAGGGGCGCACTGCGCCCCTCCTCATATTGTTGCCGCGCAGCATAACAATATGGTTTTTAGCTACGAAATAGTCGTGAATATTGTGTTTCATGATTGGCACTAGCTAAACTTGCTCCCCAGCCGCACCATTCCAACTCACTATCTAGACGATCTAATGCTAATTGTGAACTTTGCAAAATATCGGCATTGAGTCGAAAGATAATCTGCTGTCCTGTGGTTTGTCCAAAGGGAACCGATCGCACCGCCGCACTAACTAAATTCGATACCCAGCTATGGATGTAACCGAGGACGGTATTACTTGCATCGATTTCTAAACTTGCCCCGACAATGCCAAAGGCGATCGCATAGTTACAGCCCTGTCCTTCGGAATTATCTTTAGCGGTTGGCAAAATCTGATTTATTGATTGCGATCGCCTTAATTGCTCATCGTCAAGCTGCACCCAGAGCTTCATCAATGACTGCCCCATTTGCCAACTAGCGAGACGTAATTCTTCGGTTTCTCTTGTCGCTGACAGCCAACTATTCCAATAGTTAAGGGCAACTAGATCGTTATTGAGCATTGCTTGATGGGCGCGGAGAGCGATCGCTGCTTCGTTAGTGATAAATCCAAAGCACATTTCTCTCTTTAACCAATTACAGAGATCGATCTCGGTTTGAATCACTCCCGAATTGCAAAGGTACTCAATTCCTTCTGAATAGCTATAGGCTCCCACAGGCAAAGCGGGACTAGTAATTTGTAAGAGCCGCAATATTTGCAAAGCATCGGGATTAATGATCATGGTGATGATGGTAAGCGCCAGTTTCAGGTTGGAAAGGCTGAATTTCTTCGATTACATTCAATCCCATTTTACGAACCATATCTTCGAGAACGGGATCGGGGGATAGGCGCAAGTAGCTTTCGGTAATTTCTAAGGCTATGTGGCGATTACCCAAATGGTAGGCTGCACGCAAAAAATCAAGGGGATGGTGGGTGGTGACAGTAACAACTGGTTCTGGCTTAGCGACAACTTTAGCGATCGCCTGACCATGTTCATCAGCAAGAAAATCTCCTTCCTTTAATACAGTTCCTCTAGGAAGTTGTAGATTAATCTCTTCTCCTTCCACTGTGGTAAAGCGATGACGGCTACGAGTTCTATCTTCCGCAATTAGAGATAATGTAAGTAAAGATTCTGCATTAAATAGTTGTTTTGCATGTGAAGACAAACGTTGCGTGAGAATGTGCATAATTCCTAACCTATACTATGGTGGATAGCGCTAAGCTTTCCATAATTTAATATTTTTGATGGAGCAGCCTTGCTGCTCCATTAAAAATATTAAATGCGAATATTTAAGCGTTATCCTTAAACAGTATAGATTAAAGATAAATTTCTATGTCACCATTTCGTGTTGGAGTTGCTGGCCCCGTCGGTTCTGGAAAAACTGCCCTCGTCGATTCGCTCTGTAAATCTATGCGATCGCATTTTCAAATTGCGGTCGTGACCAATGATATTTATACTCAAGAGGATGCTCAGTTTCTAGTACGGAGTGAAGCTCTAGCCCGCGATCGCATTGTGGGTGTAGAGACAGGGGGCTGTCCCCATACTGCCATTCGCGAAGATGCCTCCATGAATTTAGCAGCGATCGAGCAATTAGAACTTCGCTTTACTAATTTAGATTTAATTTTTGTAGAAAGTGGCGGCGATAATCTTGCCTCTACCTTCAGTCCTGAATTGGTTGATTTAACTCTCTATGTGATTGATGTTGCCGCAGGTGATAAGATTCCACGCAAGGGTGGACCAGGAATCACAAAATCCGATTTATTGGTGATTAATAAAATTGATTTGGCTCCTTACGTTGGCGCAGATCTGAGCGTAATGGATCGGGATGCTCAGAAAATGCGCGGCGACAAACCATTTGTTTTTAGTAATCTTAAAACTCAAGAAGGACTAGCCAAAATCACAGAATTTATTATTGGGCGAATGTAAGTAACGTCAGTTCGGGGTAAACTGGCAAATTTTATAAGCCAGAAATCAAAAACCTTGCTACGCAAGGTTTTTGATTTCTGGCTTTGAGAGAGGGTTTGCGTAGCAAACCCTCTCTCAAAGCCAGTTTTAAATTATTCCGAACTCGCGTTAAGTAGCTAGGCTCAACTAGATATAAAACACCAAAAGCTTTACTGTCCGCTATGCAGGCGATCAAATTTGGTTCACTCTAACCAAATTTGATCGCCACAACGAATTATTCCTTCCTGTAGGACTGAGTTGCGAATCCCTGCGATCGTTTTGTTATGTTTAGTTGTGGTTCTCAAAATATTTAAGTCCGTAGGAAGCCCCATCTGAGCAATGGTTGTCACCACACATCGAGGACATGCAGTATCGATGCTCAGGCAGACTTGATCACCGATGAACATCTTACTACCCACCCAACCATCTTCAATAAATGTGGCTTCTGGATCTGTTGGCTCAATTAAGATATTCGGACGAAACCGACAGGGTTCAAAAGCTCCTTCAGGATATATTCTCTTTAGTTGAGCTAATGTCGAAGTTGTAATCGCATGAATAGGGCAAGAATCAAAAAAGGTTCCTGATGGCATGGATAGTTGAGTAATGACTTCTCGATTGAGCGCTCCTTCAATATCTGGCCAATACTGATCTAAACTAGGTGCTTCAGGAGCTGAATTCAGCAACTGCACATCTCTTCCCACTGCTTGCGAGAGAGTAGTATTTATATCAATGTTGTCGCTGGTAATTGTACTTCCATCAGGCAAGGCAAATTTAACGGAAGGTATTAAAGATTGAGGTTGAGGAGGTGACACAAAGCCTGCCTGAAATGATAGTAATTGCGCCCATTTTTTAGGATTCTTGGCGCTCGCAATTCTCTCAGTTTCGCGATCCCACAGAGCATATGCGCGATCGCCTAAAAAACCCTTGAATATTACATCCACTTCATCAAGTTGCTCTCCCAGCATCGACTTGACTGGATATCGCCAAAGAGAGCGAACTGTGCCTACTAAAGCTCGAGTCATATGTTTTGTAATAACTAATAGTTATATAGGAGTAATTCAAATAATCTACAAAAATAAGGTAATAAAAATTCTGTCCAAGAATTTTTATTACCTTATTAGTTTGCTTGTGTAGTTCTAAATAGCCAAATACTGATGCACTAAATCATCGGTTAAATCAGCAGTTGCACCATTGGCGACAACCGATCCTTTCTCCATGATGAAAAACTTTTGCGCTAGCTGCTTAGCAAAGTCAACTTTCTGCTCTACGACAATTAGAGTAATACCCTTCTCACGGTTAATCCTCTTGAGGGTGTCCTCAATTTCCTGCACAATCGAAGGCTGAATTCCTTCAGTTGGCTCATCCAAAAGCATCATTTTCGGATTGCTCATCAAACCACGGGCGATCGCTAATTGCTGTTGTTGACCGCCGCTTAACAATCCGCCTTGACGGCCCAAATGCTGTTTAAGCATTGGAAAGAACTCGAAAATTTCATCAGGAATCTTGCGATACTTCTTCTGTCCAGCCGACATACCCAGTTTGAGATTATCTAAAACCGATAGATAAGGAATGATCTCTCGACCTTGAGGGATGTAAGCGATCCCATACCTTGCACGTTTGTAAGTTGGAATCTTAGTGATTTCATCGGCATCAAAAACAATATTGCCCGAAAGCACTTTGTTCAAGCCAATAACGCTACGTAATAATGTAGTTTTACCCACACCATTACGCCCTAGCAAACAAGCAATATCACCCTGATTAATTGTCATGTTCACTCCAAACAAAACAGGTGTTTGTCCATAGGAAACATTAACATCACTTAGTTCAAGCAGCGTCGATTTGTTCTCGTCCAAGATATACCTCAATTACTTTAGGATTTGATTGAACTTCATTGACTGATCCTTCAGTCAATTTTTCACCTTGGTGAAGTACCACAATTCTCTGAGCAATTTGTTTGACAAACTCCATATCATGCTCAATGACCACAACAGAATGATTCTGAGAAATTGTCTTGATAATTTCTCCTGTCAAATGGGTTTCGTCAGGAGTCATACCAGCTGTTGGCTCATCTAGCAATACTAAAGTTGGGTCTTGAGCAATCACCATGCCAATCTCCACCCACTGTTTTTGTCCGTGAGACAGAGATGAGACTTTGGAATAGCCTTTTTCTAAAAGCCCAACGCGATCGAGTACAGAAATTATCTTGTCTCTTTTGCCAGCCGTAAGTTTGGACTTGATTGAAGCAAAAACGCCATGAGCGCCTTTGAGCGCTAACAAGATGTTGTCGAATACTGTCAAATCATTGTAAACGTTAGGGTTTTGGAACTTACGTCCAATCCCCATACGTGCTACTGCGTAAGGACTTTGATTAGTTATATCCTTGCCATGATAGTAAACATGACCAGAAGCTACAGGAGATTTACCCACGATCGCATCAAGTAAAGTGCTCTTGCCAGCTCCATTGGGTCCGATTATCGTAACAATTTCATTTTCGCCAACCTCTAAATCAACACCTTTTAATGCTTTAAATCCAGAAAAGACGACTTTAAGATCTTTAACAGACAAAACAGATTGGTTGCCGCTTGCATCGTTGCTATGCTCATTCACAACTTTATCAGTCTCAACTACAGAACTTGTTGTCATGAGTTACACCTTGTGGATATTAAGAAATGTCTAATTTTGTTGGTATTAAGATTACCAAAAGATTTAATTGACAAAAGATAGCATTGTTACATTCTAGAAACTATTCAGACCTACTCAATTGATTAGACTTTTTAGAAAGGAATTTTTTGGGCAACAGGCTCATTAGTCCGTCAGGTAAAAATAAGACAACTATCATCAAAATTACTCCTACAATTAACTGCCAATCTTGAGTAATCCGATCCACTGAATTTTGGATCTGTCCAAGTAAAAGCGCTGCGATGATTGGTCCAAAAAGAGTTCCTCGTCCACCTACCGCAACCCAAATTACAATCTGAGTACCAAAAGCAACCCCCAGATAAACTGGTGAAATAAATTTGTTTAGAGGAACAAATAAACCACCCGCAATCCCAGCAATTGCAGCAGATAGAGTCCAAATAAAGATTTTAAAATTAGCAACGTCGTAGCCAAGGTAGGAAATACGTTGTTCATTCTCTTTAATAGATCGCAGAATCAATCCAAAATTTGATTGAGTTAACCACCAACTGCCAGCCATGACAACTGCCGAAAATCCAAGAATTATGAAATATATCCCGACTGGCGGAACAGTTATTCCAAATAAGACTAGTTTTGAAACATCAGTAATACCGTTCGTTCCGCCCGTGTAAGCCTGTTGGCTCACAAAGAAAGTCGTTAAGGCCGAGGAAATAGCAAGGGTAATAACTGTAATGTAAACACCGCTAACCTTAGAACGAAAAATAAAGGAGCCAATCAAATAGGCAAATCCTGCTGGCACTACTACCATTGCAAGCACAGCAACGGGAAAATACTGCAATGGCGCAATGAACCAAGGCAGTTCCTTCAAACCATTCCAAACCATGAAGTCTGGAAGTGTGCCTCCATAATTGTTTGCTGTAGCAGACAAATTTAACTTTAGATAATATGCCATCGCATATCCACCTAAAGTAAAAAACACACCATGAGCAAAGCTGAGAATACCTGTGAATCCCCAAACTAGATCTAGGGAAACGCCTAAAGTTCCAAACAAAAGCAGTTTTGCCATCAGGTTGGTTTGGAATTCGCCAGCAACAAAAGGAAAGATTGTAAATATCAACAACAGTACTAAACTTGTCGCTAACCATCTCTTCGGAACATAGTTAGCCTGTCGAATGCGACCTACTACTTCTGCCATAACAAAACCTCCACTAAATTCGCACTTATTGACAAAAAGATCGATGTAAACGCTTTAACTACGCTTCTGAACTGTAAATAATCCTTCGGGACGGTAGCGGATCAATACGATTACGGCGGCTAATACAATTACTCGCGCAGTTGGATCATTAATAAGGTATGCAATCCCTGCGTTCGATTCGCCAATCAAAACTGCACCTGCTAAAACGCCGATTAATTTATCCACCCCACCTGTAACAACAGTCATCCAAGCGTCCACTAGATAATCTTGTCCCATTGGGGGCGCAACACTTTTTAGTGAAGAAATAACAGTGCCTGCAACTCCTGCTAAACCGCATCCATAGGCAAAGGTAAGCATATCTACGAGACTAGTATTTACACCCAAGCACTTCGCCATGTCTCTGTTTTGGGTTACTGCCCGCACTTCTCTTCCCAGCTTTGTTCCGTAGAGTAGGAAAGCTGTGATTCCTAGAAGTAAAAGCGCCATGAAGATAATAAACAAGCGGTAGTAAGATATTTCGATCGCTTGTCCGCCAATTTGAAACGGAGTCCAGTTGCCTCTAATGTAAGGAGGCGCTTTTACGTACTTGAGTTGGGCTGTGAAAATAAGCTTAACAACGCCTTGAATCACAATACTTAATCCCCAAGTCGCCAAAAGCGTCTCAACAGCTCGTCCATATAGTCGCCGAACAATGGTTAGTTCTACAATTGCGCCAATGAATGCGGTAAACAAAAATGAAAATGGAATTGTTAATAACAAATCCATTTTGAAATTACTTTGCAACACAAACGATGTATATGCGCCGAGCATGATGAATTCACCATGTGCTAGGTTGATTATTCGCATAACTCCGAACGTTATTGAAAGTCCTAAACCTGTCAACAAAAGAATACCGATAATACCAACACCATTTAGGAGCTGATTGGTAATTGCGATCGGGTCGAATGACTTTGCTGCCGGAGTTGCCTGTGCTAAGTGTATTAACGAAGATAATGCATTAATTGGCAAGACGTTCATGGCTTTCTTAGTTGAATCATTCAGTGTTTGGTTAATTCTGTTTAAATTAACAACTTTACTTCCGACCTATAGAAAAACAATTTATAGCTTTCTAAGATATGTGAGAGGCTCACCCAATGGGTGTGCCTCTCACATATCTTTTTGGATTGCTATAAGCAGTCAGCGGGAGGTTGTTAAATGCAATTAGACTAGATGGAAATCAATTTAAGATTCCTTGAGGAATTCAACAGGAAGATCCTTCTTAGTCTCAACGGTGGGGTTACTGCGATCGTCTGGGGTTTTATGAACACAGAGGCGACCCTTGTAGAGAGCTTGGCTCCAAGGAATTGGCTTAACGGCTGCCTTGGTAGCAAATACGATTTCGGCTTGACCATCAGATTTCCATTTTCCAATTCTGGAATATAGATAGGTGTGGTAGTTGTCTGGATCGACTTTCACAGTTCCTTGAGGAGCCTTGAATACCTGACCTCTGGTTGCTTCACGCAGATTGGCTGTGTTAAGTGGTTTCTTTTCCTTAGCACATTTTTCCATCGCTTGTGCCATGAAGAATGTTTGGAGGTAAGCTGCTTCCATAACTCCATTGGTTACGCGATCCTTGCCAAACTTGGCTTTGAACTGTTCCACAAAAGCCTTGTTTTCAGGGGTGTCAACAGTTTGGAAGTAGTTGAAGCTACTGTAGTGACCTTCCGCAAATTCAGGTCCCATGGCTTGGATTTCTTCTTCTGTGGTAGGAAATGCCATGATCGGAATATCCTTGGAAGTGATCCCAGCATCTTTGAGTTGCTTGTAGAATGCAGGAATACTGTCTCCAACTAGATTGCTAAGGATGAAGTTAGGCTTGGCTTGTTTAATCTTGTTGATGATAGTGATGAACTCAGTTGTACCGAGCGCAGCGTATTCGTCACCCACAACTTCACCGCCACCATTGACCAATTCTGCCTTGGCGATCCGATTGCTTTCTTTAGGATAGATGTAGTCAGAACCGATGAAGAATCCTTTCTTGCCAAAGGTTTTGATGCAAAAAGGAATCGAGTCGGTGATCTGTTGGTTGGGTGCAGCACCAGTGTAGATAACGTTCGAGCTACATTCGTTTCCTTCATAGTAGACAGGATAGTAAAGTAGGCTGTCCTTCTCTTCAAAAACAGGAAGAACTGATTTACGACTAGCTGATGTATAACAACCAAGAACGCATACAACCTTGTCTTCATCAATCAAACGCTTGGACATTTGGTTGTATAAATCCCAGTTGGAGTCGGGGTTGACAACGACCTTTTCAATCATTTGTCCGTCAATACCCTTCTTGCCAGCCCAAGGACCTGTACCTTCATTGATTTGGTCGATCGCGAGGAAAGTTGCATCCTGTAACGACTTCTCAACGATCGCGATCGTACCTGTAGTCGAATACATTACGCCAACTTTGATTCCTTTCGCGCCGCTTGCCGATGGTGAGGCAGAAGAAGTTGCTCCAGTGGTAGTAGTAGGGGCTTTAGTGTCAGGCGCAGTTGGGGTACATGCTGCAACAATACTGGTAGCAGCGGCTAGAGACCCATACTGGATAAATCGGCGACGGGTTATCGCATTCAAAACATCATTCGATCTATTGATCTTCTTCATCAGATGAAACGCTCCTAAACTATTTTAAAACTCACACCAAGATATATGTAGTTCTGACATCAAGTATAGATTCTCATTACGATTAAATACAAGATATCAATACACTTAATCTAGTGACCGACCATCCAAGGACGACTTCCAGAATGATACTGAACTCTGGGAGTCTTAGGTTCCAGATCTCGCTTAACAAGCTCTGGTTCCGAACTGACTTTTTTCATGCGTACCGTTCTAGAAAGCGTCATTGGTGGGGAAAAGATGCGGTTGCCACGGCGATCGCATTCTGGACAATGTGCGGGATCGCTGGACTCAGCCATTGGTCTCCACACATCAAAGACACCGCATTCTTCACATCGAAATTCATAAAGAGGCATATTTGATTAAACCGGAAGAATGTTTTTATCAAAAATTGCAGTCGGAATTGCCAGAGTACAACAGGCATTTGGAATATCCACAATACCGCTAACTCTTCCTTCTACAGGCGCACAGCTTAGCAATAGATAAGCTTGCTCACCTGTATATCCGAACTTCATGAGGTAGGCGATCGCATTTAAACAAGCTTGACGGTAGGCAATATGTACATCCATGAAATATTGCTTGCCTGTAAACTCATCTACAGAAATGCCTTCAAACACCAAGAACTCCGAGTAATGCGGCTCGACGGGACCTGGCTTGAAGATTGGGTTTGTCATGGAATACTTATCTACGCCGCCCTTGATGATGTCTACATGAAGATCAATGAATCCAGCCATCTCAATTGCGCCGCAGAAGGAGATTTCACCATCGCCTTGAGAGAAGTGCAGATCGCCCATGGAAAGCTTGCCGCCTTCAACATATACAGGGAAATAAATGCGAGTTCCTCTGGACAGATTCTTGATATCACAGTTACCACCATGCTCACGAGGTGGAATGGTGCGGGCTGCTTCGGCGGCAACACGCTCATATTCAGACTGAGGTAAAGTACCTAGAACCGCATTGTGAGGATTGGGTAGAGCCGCCAATACAGGCACTCCATCCATATTGATGCCAGCACCATATGTGCGGCGATCTGGTTGAGTTGCCATTAGCTCAGACTCACGCTTATTCCATTTAGCGAGTAGTTCATGGGATGGCGCACAGCCGATTAAACCAGGGTGGGTAATTCCCGCAAATTTGACACCAGGGATATGACGCGAAGTGGTGTAAATTCCCTGCAAATCCCAAATTGCTTTAGCAGGATTAGGATAGTGATCGGTTAAAAATCCACCACCGTTTTTTTGATCAAAAATGCCTGTGAATCCCCACTCATCACCTTGAAGAGCGCCAATATCAACAATATCGACAACAAGGATATCACCAGGTTCCGCGCCATTTACCCAAATTGGCCCACTTAGTACATGAACAATCGATAGATCTACATCGCGAACGTCGTCAGAACTGTCGTTATTCTTAATCTGACCATCTGTCCAATCTTTACATTCGATCCGAAATGTATCGCCTGGATTAACAGAGGCTATAGCAGGAATGTCTGGATGCCACCGATTATGACCAGGTAATTCTTGCTCACTCATGGGCTTAGTGAGATCAACTTTAAACAGCGTCTTTGGCATAAAATCTTTCTAGCAACTGTAAAAGAATACGAGGACAATAAAAAGTTGATCACCATAGAAAATCATGTACATCCATAATGTACACAACTTAAAACTTAACCGAACTTCAACTTCTTAATGACATACTGCGTTACTTGTTCTTTGTAATCTGTTATGTGTTATACCAAATCAGATGAGACTTCTTTTGCCTGAATTATTCATAAGCAAGAACAAAGCCAAAAGAAAAAGCAGTGCAAATACTGAACAATAGCAAATAGAGATTTATTACTAGAAGATGAACTTTGTGCTTCAATTCTTAATAATAAAAATAATAAACAAATAAATTCATATCTGAGTATTCTATGAGTGCAGCTTGGGCAGGAGAATTAGAATTAGAGTTTGCAAAGAAGAATTTAACAACTCAACTGTCTCGAAGTTATACTGTTGCACCCTGGAAAATTCAGCGATCGCTTTATCCCGAAGGTGATGAAGTTTGTCATTGTATTCTCTTGCATACCGCAGGGGGTTTGGTGGGCGGCGATCGCCTGTCTGCAAGAATTTATCTGCAACCGCAAACCCAAGCCCTGATTACTACTGCTGCTGCTAGCAAAATCTATCGCAGCACAGGTGCAGAATCCTCACAAAATATCCACATTCGCATTGAGGAAGGGGCAAGTTTGGAATGGTTTCCACAGGAGACAATTGTTTTTTCCGAAGCACAATATCGTCAGAAAACCAGAATAGAACTCGCCCCAGCCGCTACCTTGACCATGTGGGAAATTATCAGGTTTGGGCGCACAGCTAGGGGAGAGAAATTTTTAGATGGTAATTGGCGATCGCATACGGAGGTATGGCGCGACCAAAGCCCATTATGGATTGATCGGCAATGTCTCAATGGAAATTCGGAAATGTTAGGAAGTCCTAATGGCTTAAATAATTATGCGATCGCCGCAAATTTTATCTTTGTCGGCGCAACCGTAGAACCTGAATTAATTACGCGCATTCGTTCTACTTGGGAGCAGGGAAATTATCAAGGAATGTCAGGAGTGACGCGATCGCTATCGGGTTTAGTTTGCCGTTATTGTGGGGACTCCTCTAGTGATGCGCGTAAATGGTTTCAAGAAATTTGGCAGCTTTTGCGTGTATCCTATAGGAATAGAGCAATATGCGTACCTAGAGTTTGGTAATTATCCCATGCAACTTACGCCTCAAGAAAAAGATAAATTATTGATTTTTACGGCTGCATTACTAGCAGAGCGTCGTAAAGCTAAAGGTTTGAAGTTAAATTATCCTGAAGCGATCGCCTTTATCACTGCGGAGATTTTGGAAGGCGCAAGGGAAGGTCGCACGGTTGCGGAGCTAATGTCCTATGGTGCGACTTTGCTTACCCGTGATGATGTGATGGAAGGTATTCCCGAAATGATTCATGATGTGCAAGTAGAAGCGACTTTTCCCGATGGAACTAAACTGGTGACAGTACATAATCCTATTCGCTAACCAGCAATCCAAATACTTTATGGAGGTCTGAGATGATTGCGATCGCAACACCCCAAAACAAACAAAAGTTGGCAGATGGAAAATCCAAATTAACCTTTGACCAGTTTTTAGAAGTTTGTCCAGAATATGGACATTTTGAACTGATTGATGGTGAGATAGTTGAGATTTCTGAAATGGCATTTACACGCAATCATGATGATGTTGGTGAATTCATTGATAGACGCTTTTATCGAGAGGTAGAACGTTTATCTCTTAACTATGTGGTCAAAAGAGCTATTCCTATTAGAACTGTTGATCAACAGGGAAATGAACGCGGACGTGTACCTGATTTAAGTGTAATCGATGCAACTATTTGGCGCTCTAATCGGGGTGACTACAAAGGATTGCGTGACAAAATTCAGTTAGCTGTCGAAGTTGCTTCAAACAATTGGGATGACGATTATATTGATAAATTTGATGAATATCAGCGTTTAGGTATTCCTGAATATTGGATTGTGGATTATTTAGCGATCGCTAGTCGTGAATTTTTAGGTAATCCCAAAGTCCCCACAGTTTTTGTTAATTTGCTTGATGAAAATGGTAAATATCAAACAACTAAATTTATAGGAGATGACAAAATTAATTCGCGGACTTTTCCTGAACTGAACTTAACTGCGGCTGAGATCCTAAACATTTAACAAACAGATCCCCGACTTTTTCTATAAATTCAGAAGTTATCGGTGCTGTCAACAAAAAAGTCGGGGATCTCAAGCCTCAAATGGCAAACAACAAATTTTAATTGGAGAAGAATTTATGATTGTTGGTGAGATCATTACTCAAGAAGGTGACATTGAATTAAATGCGGGGCGCGAAGTGATTACGATCAAGGTTGCTAATTCAGGCGATCGCCCGATCCAAGTTGGTTCCCATTACCATTTCTATGAAACCAATCGGGCTTTGATATTTGATCGCGATCGCGCCAAAGGTGCACACCTTGATATTCCTGCTGGAACTTCCATCCGCTTTGAACCAGGGGATGAGAAGGAAGTAAATCTAGTTCCCTATGTGGGGACTCGCGAGATTTATGGATTTAATGCTTTAGTAGAAGGCAAATTGGAGAATTAAACGAATGAGTTATAGAATGTCTCGCCGCGCCTACGCAGAAACCTATGGCGCAACCGTTGGTGATAAAGTTCGCTTAGCTGATACCGAATTATTTATTGAAGTAGAACGCGACTACACCACCTATGGCGATGAAGTGAAATTTGGTGGTGGTAAGGTGATTCGTGATGGCATGGGACAATCGCCAATTACGAATGCCAATGGAGCCGTTGATGTCGCGATTACCAATGCTTTAATTCTTGATTGGTGGGGCGTGGTGAAAGCAGATGTAGGGATTAAAGATGGCAAGATTGTCGCGATCGGTAAAGCGGGAAATCCTTACATTCAAGATAATGTCAATATTATCATCGGCGCAGGTACAGAAATCATCGCAGGAGAGGGACGGATTCTCACCGCAGGGGGCATTGATACTCATATCCATTTCATCTGTCCACAACAAATCGAAGTAGCGATCGCCTCTGGTATTACGACGATGATCGGTGGTGGTACGGGGCCAGCCGTCGGCACAAATGCCACCACTTGTACCCCAGGTCCTTGGAATATGTACCGCATGTTGCAAGCCGCCGATGCCTTTCCGATGAATTTAGGATTTCTTGGCAAAGGCAATAGTGCTAAACCTGAAGGCTTAGTCGAACAGGTGGAAGCAGGTGCGATCGGATTGAAACTCCATGAAGATTGGGGAACGACTCCCGCTACGATTGATACTTGCTTGGGCGTTGCCGATGAATACGATGTACAGGTCGCCATTCACACGGATACGCTCAACGAAGCGGGATTTGTAGAAGATACGATCGCTGCTTTTAAAAATCGCGTAATTCATACCTATCACACCGAAGGTGCAGGTGGTGGTCATGCTCCCGACATTATCAAGATCTGCGGTGAAGCGAATGTGCTTCCTTCTTCCACAAATCCTACTCGTCCCTATACTTTAAACACTCTTGATGAACACTTGGATATGCTGATGGTCTGTCACCATCTCGATCCGAGCATTCCCGAAGATGTGTCTTTTGCAGAATCAAGAATCCGTCGCGAAACGATCGCTGCTGAGGATATTCTTCATGATATCGGCGCGTTTAGTATGATCTCCTCTGACTCGCAAGCGATGGGCAGAGTTGGCGAAGTAATCATCAGGACTTGGCAAACTGCTCACAAAATGAAGGTACAGCGAGGTGTTCTTGCTAATCCAGAAATTACAAGGGCAGACAATTTCCGCGCTCAGCGCTATGTGGCAAAATACACGATTAATCCTGCGATCGCTCACGGTATTTCGGAATATGTCGGTTCCATTGAAGTTGGCAAAATCGCCGATCTCGTTCTCTGGCATCCTGCCTTTTTTGGCGTGAAGCCCGAAATGGTTCTTAAAGGCGGCTTTATCGCATGGTCACAGATGGGTGATGCCAATGCCAGTATTCCCACACCTCAACCTGTTTACATGCGTCCGATGTTTGGTAGCTACGGCGGGGCGATCGCGCCCACATCCTTTACCTTTATTTCTCAAGCTGCCATGGAACGCGATATTCCTACTCAATTAGGATTGAAGAAACAAGTGCTGACGGTTAAAGGAACTCGTAATATTAGCAAACGTGACTTAAAGCTCAATGATGCTTTGCCAGTGATGGAAGTAGATCCAGAAACCTATGAAGTTCGTGCTGATGGCGAATTATTGACCTGCGAACCTGCTTCAGTATTGCCAATGGCACAGCGATATTTCTTGTTTTAAATGTAATGTGAACGCAACGAACTAAAGCGATTAGTAAGGCGAACACCTTACCAATCGCTTTAGTTAAGACATTATTCAAGACTTACGCAATGCCAACGAATTTACTGGATTTTGAGTGGATGTGGTGCGGGCGAAGCCCGCGCCACATCCACTCGATGCGTAAGTCCTAACATTAATAATTCACTAAGGAAATAATGGGAACTTCTGGCAAAGCCTGTCTACCATTGAGAAAATCTAGCTCGATTAAAAATCCATATGCAAGCAATTCTGCACCAGTCTGCTGAACTAATTTTGCAGTAGCTGCCGCAGTCCCTCCCGTAGCAATTACATCATCGATAATAACTACCCTTTCACCCTTAGCGAGTGCGTCTTGATGAATTTCTAAAGTATCAGTTCCATACTCAAGGGAATATTCAACCCGATATACTGCTGATGGTAATTTTTTGGGCTTACGCACGGGTACAAAACTAGCTCCTAGACTCATTGCTAATGCTGCACCGAGGATGAATCCTCTTGACTCAATGCCAATAACAGCATCAACTTGCCCAATATTCAGTTCTGCAAATTTTGTTTGAAAGCCTTGGATAATTGAAGTCAAACCATGAGGATGCGCTAACAAGGGCGTAATATCACGAAAAATAATGCCTTGTTGAGGGAAATCGGGAATATCGCGAATAATGCTTTTAAAGTCCATAGGGATGATTGCTAGATAACTTCACAATCTTAGCTGTATCCGCGATCGCATAGAATAACTAAAATTTTGGAAGCATGGCTTTGCCATGCTTCCAAAATTTTCTCTTGAGTTAGACTATAAGTAGGCAAATCTATGTTGTGTTCTTTAATTACTAAGGAGCATAAAAACATGAAAACAATATTAGCGGCGATCGCAGTTCTTGGAACGATGGGTGCTTTTTCGGGAAGCGCGATCGCTGATGTGTCCATAAGTATCAGATTTGGTTCGAGTCCAACCTATAGCTCCTATCGGTCTAATGTCTGGTCATACCCCAGTGCTCCCTACTACTCCAATAATTACGATCGCCATCACCGTAACAATAATTCCTCAGTCATTGTTCGTGAGGTCTATCCAGCTTCTCCTTACTACGGTAGTAACTGGAACTATATTGTCCCGTCAACCGTAATCCGTCGCTCTAATATTTATGAGCACCGTTACAACAACTATGGCGATCGCTACATTATCCAAAGAAGTTTTATTCGCACCAGATAAAGAAAGAGCCTGCAAATGCAGGCTCTTTCTTTATCTGGCGGGTAGTGCTTGCACTACCTGCCATAAAATTAGTGATTAAGTAGGCTGTTTGATATTTTCTTCGCCTTTAGTAATTGTGATCGACTCAATGCGATCGCCCATTTGAATTTTTTCGACTAGCTCCATACCTTCGGTTACATAACCAAAGACGGCATAGGAACCATCAAGGAAGTAAATATCATCAAGGGCAATATAAAACTGGCTAGATGCAGAGTTAGGAGACTGAGAGCGTGCCATTGCGATCGCACCTTTGTTATGGCGGAGCTTAGGCTTTTGGGTTGGAGGTAAAATTTCGCCATAGACGGGTTGCTTGGCTCCATCAGGCAAAATTTCGAGGGGAATGTATCGGGGCTGAGATGTCACAGGATCAATAAAGTTACCAGTACCATTGCCAAGGGGATCGCCGCCTTGAGCAACAAAAGGCGTAGGTTCTTTGACCACTCGATGGAAGTTCAAACCATTGTAGAGACCACGTTTCACCAGATCGGCAAAGTTACCTGCGGTCACAGGAGCATTATTCCCATCAAGCTCGATCTTGACGGTTCCCGATTTTAGTTTTAAATCGACTGTTGCTGTACCTTTTAGCTGCACAAATTTTGCAAGCGCCGCTTCTTGAGAATTTGGGCTATTACTAGGTGTAGCTTCTGCAACTTTAGTGGGTGATGGCTTGGCTGCCGCAGAGGTCGTTGATGCTGTAGGAGATGCACTGGCGGCTACATTACTACTGTTATTGCAACTAGTCAGCAAAAGGCTAATTGCTAAAAAAGAACTGAGAATCCAACGTAGCATTTTTATTCCTTAATAATTTCAGTATCAATATAAACCGAAAAATGTTACTGCTAAATAGGTAAGGATGGGTGGTGCGCCGCCCATCCTTACCAACAAACAAGGGGCTTAAGCCCCTTGTTTGTTGATAGATTAAAAAATGCTCCTAGGAGCATTTTTCGTTATAAGCCTTCTAACGGTACTGCCAAAAACTTAGCAATTTCGGCGGCGCGATCTTCGAGTACATTTAAGGCGATTGGTTGACCAACTTCTGATAGAGGCAGATCACCTTTGCCCTTAACCCGTAAATATAATGCTCGCTTGGGGTTTAAGCCTTCACGAATTTCTACACGTACTGCTTGGACATCGGAAATCTTGTAGGTCAGTTCAAGATTTTTGCTTTGGCTGCGTCCACGACGAAAAATAGTTACTTTGCCACTGTTGCGATCGAACTCGTTATAGCCGCTACCATAATCAATGGCAATAACGTATAGCAAATATATTTCTAGTAAAGTACCAGCAATGCCATAAAAAGAAAGGGCTAATCCTTGTGGTATAAAGTCGAGACTTAAAGGCTCAGCAAATGGCAATAGGTTAATTTTTAAGAAACTAGATAGCCCTGCTAGCAAGAAGCCCAACGCACCTATGGCAACAATAACCGCAAAGCCATAGTTACTAAAGCGTCGTGACCCAACAATGTCATATCGCAGAACATTGGATTGAGATTTTGTAGTTACCATCGGTTGAAATAATATTATGTGAAAAAAACTACTATATGCAGAAAAACAGTATATAGCGGCTTGCAGCTTCTCGCCAAATATCCGCCAAGTTCTAAGCTATGATGCAAAGGGTTTGCTAAGAAATAATTCGCAGAGTATCTTACATACACAAGCCACTCAAGGCTGACATCCCAATTGACTGTCACTTATTGTTACTTAATACTTCCCAATTAATCGTGAAAAAATCCCTCAACTATTCCCTAAAGCAAAGTGTTCTAGCCGCGATCGCTGTTAGCTGTGTTTCAGTCCTATCAGCTTGCCAGCAACCACCCGCTCCAACTGAAACTGCGACCTCTCCAGCGCCATCTGCTAAACCGACTGCTACCGCTTCGGCATCTCCTAGTGCTTCAGCATCTCCTAGCGCTAGTGCCTCGGCAAAACCTACGGAAGCAGCATCCGATAAGAGTGCTACCAGTGTGGCTAGCCTTGATAAAGTTGCTGGAGAATATAAAGTTGTTTTAGATCCTAAAGTTTTAGCTGATGCTGAAAAAGAAGGAGTTAAGTCTGTTACTGGTAAGTGGACGATTAAATCAGAAGGCAGTTTTGAAGCAACATTAAAAGCAGTCTCTACTAAAGATGAAGTTCAAGAGATTAAGACTGCTGGCAAGATTTCGATCAAGGATGGCAAGGTTGTCTCTCAGGTCGAAACTGTGAATGGAGAGAAGCCACCCACAGCACCTCCAGAGCAACCCTACACTCTTTCTGCTGATGGCAAAGAATTACAAGCTGATGGTCAGCCTGTAAAACTAGTTAAGCAATAAAGCCCAAAAATCTTGAAAGTGCCGCAAAGCGGCACTTTCAACAAGTAACTATGTATAATGCCTTTTATTCATCCCACGATCGCATTTATAGCTTTGAGGAATTAGCATTTCCCATTGATGGCGTTGAACTAGATAGCAAGTTAGCTGAAGATGCAGGAATTAATGGCGATCGCTCCACAAATCCGATCGCTAAGCGCCCTTACATAGTTTTCAATATGGTATCTAGTGTGGATGGGAAAGCCACAACCTATGCAGGGCAACTTACGGGTTTTGGTTCGCGTCCTGATCGCAATTTGATGAAGCGTTTGCGATCGCAAGTGGATGCTGTCTTAGCAGGTGGTGGCACATTGAGACATGATGCCTTTATTCCCACATTACCTCCAGAGCTGTTAGAGGAACGTCAGCAGCATTTTGATCATCCTCAACCCCTCGGCATTGTCATCAGCAGTTCAGGTGATTTGCCTAAAGATCATCGATTTTGGGATGCTGGTAAGGATTTAAGAATTGTCTTGCTGGGCGAAAATGCATCACCTGAAGCGTGGCTATACGAAAAAGCGCAAGTCTTTCGGTTTCCTGTCCAAAATCAGCAAATTGATTTAAAACAAGTATTGTCAATGCTCTATGCCAAACTGGGCATTAAAAGACTGTTAATAGAAGGGGGCGCTACTTTAAATTACGCGCTAATTTCCCAAGGGCTTGCCGATGAGTTATTTCTCACCTTAGCACCGCATATCGTCGGTGGAGTCAAGAATACTTCGATTATTGCGGGAGCTGATTATGGTCTGGGTGGCGGCGATTTACCGAAGCTCAAATTGCGATCGCTATATCATCATGATTCAGAATTATTTTTGCGATACCAATTTGAACGTTTACTTTGACCGTTACAGCGCTTTGCGCTTTATTTAAAACCCAGAGAACATTTTGAAAAGCTTGCTTAGCAAGCTTTTCAAAATGTTCTCTAGATTGTATATAGCGTTTAGCAATCTAGTGAAGTACAGGTTTGTTTCCCCGCCGAAGGCGGGGAAACAAACCTATGTACCGCGCTTGCTTGAAAAGCGCTATAAAACCGAAACAGGCTGTAAGTATGACTACTGTTGTGCTAGTTGCGTTTATTTGCTTGCGAATATGTTTTTGGCTATTCGCGCCACCAAATCCCGATGAAGCTTACTATTGGCTTTGGGGACAGCATTTAGATTTTTCCTATTACGATCATCCACCTTTGCAGTCATGGCTACAGGGATTGATTACTGCGGCTTTTGGTAAGTCTCTCTTCACTTTGCGATCGCTTAATGTCATTACCAATGGCATCTTTTTTTATACCTATTACTGCATTCTCCAATATCTCTATGGTGATCGGGCTAAGCGTTATATCTGGTGGGTCATTCTCGCTATTATTGCTTCACCTTTATATAGCATCATGTTGTCCTTAGCATGGCATGACCATCTAGCGATTACTTTAAGTCTACTAGGCGCTTACTTATGTATCAGGTTTCTGGATGAATATCTCGCGAATGGTAAAGGCACAAACTGGCGATTATATGGCAGTGCGATCGCTTTGGCGCTGGCGCTAATCACCAAATACAATTCCCTATTCATGTCCTTGGGTTTGTTAATGGCGATCGCTACGCATACTCAATTAAGAAAGCTATTTAGGGACTTACGGCTTTGGCTATGTGCGGTCATCTATGCGATCGTTTTTTCCCCAGTGATCTATTGGAACTATAGCAATAATTTTCAATCCTTCCGTTTTTATGCCAGTCGTAGTGTTGATACTGGTACGCCGATCATGCGCTTGCTAGAGCCTCTGGGCTTTGTTGGTATCTCCCTATTAATGCTTTCTCCCTTTGTCGCATGGTTGTTATGGAAAGGATTTTTCAAGAAATTCCCACAGCAAAAAACAGTCTATAAACATGTTGCCCTATGGACATTTGCTGTTCCTACAGTTCTGCTGATGTGCATATCTCTGGTTTCCACAGCGCTCTATTATTGGAATATTCATGCTTACTTATTGCTGTTTCCCCTATTGCCCTTAGCCGTTTCCCCTGTCAATGACAGAGGTTCTAGAGGTAAGAGTAAAGTTTTCTATGCAGCACAAGCAGTTGGCTTATTATTCACGGCTCTATTTGTTTGGAATTCTTGTTTATTTCCTGTGAGTGCCTTTTGGGGGAAAGATGGGGATCAGGATGGCAGAATGCTCTTTGGCTGGGGTGAAGTTGCCGCAGAAGCGCAAAAAATTGCAAGTGCTTTACCAGAAAAACCGTTACTCATTACCTCTGATTATCGCTCGGCTGCGGCTCTTGCCTATGAGATGAATTATCATCAGGTCACAGGACTTTCTAAACGTATTAGTCAATTTACAATTTGGAATTTACAAAATGCGGTATTCCAAAAGGGTAAAAATTCAATTTTAATCTCCGATCAATGGTATCCATTAACTGATGATGCGATCGCCCATTTCGAGAAAGTAACATCAGTTAGCAAAGTGGCGATTTCTCGATTTGGTATATATATAAAGACCTACGAAATTGCGATCGGCAAAAATTATCAACCATAGAGATAGTTTAGGCTACGCACTTCTTAAACTATAGCAATCCTAAAGTGGCTTCGACTTCGCTCAGCCATCAATAAACCGATGGCTGTTATAGACGAACCAATAAAATTTTTAAAAGTGTTGCTTTGCAACACTTTTAAAAATTTTATTGGTTCGTCTGCCTGAATTATATAGGACTTACGCAAAAGGAAAAAGTGATGTAAAAAGGAGGGAAGGTTTAAGCAAAAGCAATGACAAAAAAGTTTACTACCCTAGACTACTGTCAGTACCTACTAAGTAGTCAGATAAACTACACAATCACCAACCTAGCAGACCATTTAGAAGGAAACAGTCATGACCAGATCAACCGATACCTAAAAACGGAAAAGTTAACGCCGCGACTGCTATGGGAAAACGTGAAACCAACGATTGTGTTGGACGAAGCCAAGTACATATACGTGCTGTTTGACGACACAGTATTAGACAAACGTCATGCCAAAAAAATTGAAATGGCACAAAGGCAATACAGTGGCAACGAGCATGGGGTTGTACAAGGAATAGGATTAGTTAACTGTATCTATGTCAACTTCAAACGTCATGAGTTTTGGGTAGTAGACTATCGGATTTATGACCCTAACGGTGATGGCAAGAGCAAGTTAGACCATGTGTCCGACATGCTCAAGGGATTAGTGCATAGCAAGCAATTACCATTTCAGACCGTGTTGATGGATAGTTGGTATGCTACGCAAAGCTTGATGGCAGAAATTGATAACTTCGGCAAGATTTATTACTGTCCACTCAAGTCTAACCGTCTAGTTGATGATAGTGGTGGAGTCGAGAAATATAAACGGATTGACCAGTTATCTTGGTCTGAGAAAGAATTATTGCAAGGAAAATTGATCAAAATTCATAAATTCCCCAAAGACAAAAAGGTGAAACTATTCTGGGTTACTGTTTCTTCCAGCAGGACAGAATATGTCGTGACTAACGACTTAACTCAAGACTACACCCCTGAAGTACAAGCTATTTGCTCCATCAGGTGGAATATTGAGGAATTTCATCGTGAACTCAAACAATTGACTGGTATTCAGTCTTGCCAGTGTCGTAAGTCTAGAATTCAGCGTAATCATATCGCCTGTGCCATGCTCGTGTGGCATCATCTCAAGCGGTTAGCTTTTCAATCTGGTAACACTATCTACAAACTTAAATCTGGGCTTTTGTCTGATTATTTGCGGACTCAACTCAAGTTTCCTTCTATCCCTATGACTCTTGCGTAAGTCCTAATTTACTGGTTTAACAAGGGCGTTACAATTTATAGGCTAAAACGATATCAAGAATCACTTGATTCTTTGGATACAGCAATTAGAATCAAATCTGATGATATCTTATATTTCAATTGGCGGGGAAATGCGCTTACTAGATTAGCGAGATATCAAGAAGCAATTGATTCTTACGATAAAGCAATTCAAGTCAAACCTGATGAAGCTTATCTTTGGTCTAATCGAGGATGGACACTTAGGAAGCAGAAACGTTATCAAGAAGCCTTTGACTCTTGTGAAAAGGCAGTTCGTCTCAAGGCAGATAACTTACCATATCAATACGATAAGGCACAATTACTGATTGATCTAAAACGCTATCAAGAAGCGCTTACCATTTTAAATGAGATCATTAACAAAAATGCAAGCGAGAGTCAGTTAATCGTAGATCCATCTGATTTAGGAGAGGTAAGAGGTTCAAGAGTTAGAATTTCTAGGGTTTGGCACCTCAAAGGAATTGCACTTATGGAATTGGATAAAAATCAAGAAGCTTTAGCCCAATTTGATAAAGCCATAAGTCTAAATGCCTATTCTTTTATATCTAAAATCAACTTTGAATTAGTTAAACTAGATGAGGATTTAGGTATTCATGACTCTTGGTATGGCAAAGGAGCGGCACTAGCAAAACTCGGAAAATATCCAGATGCTCTTGCAGCTTTCAGTAAAGCTATTGAACTAAAACCAGATTTTGCTGATGCAATAACTGCTCGCGATATAGTGAGAAAACGAATTTAACAATATTAATTCCCTCTATTCACTGGCGGTAAATCAATTTTACCTGATCCTGATTGTGCTGTTTGACTAGGTTGTTTAGTTGGTTCTGGTTCGGGAGTAGAAGGTAGCGGGGTATATACGGGCTGTGGTTCGGATTTAGCAACTGGTCTGCTGTAGTTGGGTTGTGATTCATAAGTTGGTTGTGAATCTGAATTGGTTTGCGACCGAGTTTCAGGCGCAGATATTGGAGTAGAAACGTTAGCTTGAGATACATTTGCTTTCTGCACAATCGCTTCAGTTTGCTTTTGCCAGTAAGGAGTCGTAATCTTCTTAGATTCTGCGATCGCATCACTCCATCTACTTTCTTTAATAGCATTATTGGCTGATTTTAGAGCAGTTTCATTAGCCTTCCACTCCGATTGCCACTTAGTTGGTATTTGCTCGATTGCCTTACCTGTAGCAACATTTTTAGGTATCACTTGCAATAAAGCGATCGCCTCTTGTAACTTTCCTTCCTCTTGATATTTTTTTGTCGCAATAGGCTTTGTTGTATGAATAAAAAGAAGCCAAAAGATGGAGGATCTTAGGATAGATAATTAACTAGCAACAGGAGAGGAGAGAGGTTTAGTAAGTTGAATCATGCGATTGAGAGCAGCACATTTGATGAACAACTCAACCGCCTGATTGTCAAATTTACGAGAACATAAAGTACTACCAAAGATTTTTTTGAAACGAAACATCGTGGTTTCTGCTAAAGAACGTCGATGATAACCTGAGTCACGTTTCCATTTTTTACGCCCATGTTTACGGATATAGCGCAGGTTTTGGTCACGGGGATGAGGAGGAGCATTGGCATTGCCATGCTGCCAGATTTTGGCATCTTTGCGGGGAGGAATCACGGCTTTAGCTCCATGTTGGGCAATCTCGTCGTAACAATGACGATGGTCATAAGCTCCATCTGCGGAAACTTGATCAATTTCAGCATCAATCCCATCGAGAATATCGGCGAGTACTTCACCATCGTGACAATCATTCGTAGTGACGACCGCAGCCAGTATTTCTCCCGTTGATTCATCGGCTCCAAGGTGTAATTTGCGCCATGTCCGTCTCTTACTAATCCCATGCTGCCGTGTTTTCCATTCACCTTCACCATAGACTT
Source organism: Pseudanabaena sp. BL-A-41 (assembly GCA_050632425.1). GTDB lineage: Bacteria > Cyanobacteriota > Cyanobacteriia > Pseudanabaenales > Pseudanabaenaceae > Pseudanabaena. The sequence goes on from CP192607.1 coordinate 761,863, forward strand.
TGATCCCTGTCGAATCAACTACTACATGCACAGCTCCCTGCTTGGGGATTACTGGTAAGGGCACACTTAAACTTGCTGTCCGTCTTGATACGGTGCTGTGGTCTGGCACTGGCAAATCTATTCCCATCAAGGTAAATAGTGACTCTAACATTCCTTGCGTTTGTCTTCCTGCTTGCTGATATACCGCTTTTACAGTGATAAATGTCGCGATCGCTATATCACTGTAATCATTTGAAGCACCCCGTTTGCCACTTAATGTTTGATTTAACCATCCTCCGATTACTTCTTCGCTAATCCAGAAGGTCAGGCTTCCTCTTTGTTTTAGCCCTGCGTTATACTCTGCCCAGTTGCGTACCTGATATTTCTCTTTCATTATCTGGGACTCCCTCTCCTGATTTTTATCTAATTTACCTCCTCTTCCCCTTTTTATGCAACAATGCCGTCGCAATATCTAAAAGAATAGACGACCATTGCTCGGCTAATTTCTGAGAATCAGTATAAACTGAACTATTAGGATTAATCTTTGAGACAGTTTTTAGAGCATCTTCTAATTTGTTGTCTGCCGCAAATTTTTTAGCGTCTAGCAATAGAGATTTACTCTCAGTTTCGTTCAGACCATTCTGACATTCTTGCAGCAGACCATGCATCCTAGAATCAGTTCCATTTATGGATATGCCCTTAACTCGATTAATGCATTCTTGATATTTGCCAGCCACTTTCAGACTATTAGCAGATTCTAATTCTATAGCTAATTTTCTATTTACTTCCGATTGTTGCCAGATTAGATAACCAGCAAAAGATGAGAGCGCAGCAATAACTGATATCCAAATAATCAGATAGGCATTTTTAGGTTTTATTTGGCGATCGATAGGTGGCTCTGCAATACTTGTAGGAGAGTGATCATCTCGTTTGGGAACTTCGATTCCCTGCGATATATTTTGCTCTGAAATAAATTTCGGTATAGTTATAGTTGCTCCTGAAGGATCATCCACTTGCGGTTCAGAGGAAATTATTGTCGTAGGTGATTCGGGGGGTGGAAGTATTGGTGTGACAGTATCTTTCTTTGCTGACACAATAGTTGATCCAGTCTCAATAGTTGGTGAAATAGTCACATCTGACTTAATCGGAACGATTGTTGTACTTGCAGCATTACTTGGTTGTGGTATCTTCTGGAAAGCTGCTAAAGCTTCCATCGCATTTTCAAAACGCTGCGAAAAATGAGGGCGCGTCATCTTATCTAAAAAATCTGCTAATTCAGCGCTAATGTTAGTAACACGATCTCGCCAAATGATTTCACCAGTTTTCGAGTCTTGAGGCATTTGACTGGGGCTAATCCCCGTGAGTGCGTGAATGCACATCATGCCAATTGCATAGATGTCACTAGCAAACTTAGGTCTTCCATTAGCCTGCTCATCAGGCATATAGCCGGGAGAGCCAATCGTGACAGTTATACTTGTATTTTCCTGAACGCCACTCATCTGTAAACCAACTTCCTTAACTGCTCCGAAGTCAATGAGAACAATCTTGTTATCCGAACTTCGTTTTATTAAATTTGCTGGTTTAATATCACGATGGATCACACCTTGTTGATGTACAAATTCTAAAACCTCTAATACTTCCTGCAACAACAAGAAAACATAAGCTTCACTTAATTGTGTTCCCGATTTTATTTCTTGACTAAGCACTACACCCTCTATCAACTCTTGCGCCAGATAAAACTCTGACTCATACTCAAAGTGCGCTAAAAGTGATGGAATTTGGCTATGTTTTCCTAATTTGTAAAGGGTTTTAGCTTCGCGATCGAATAGCCTTCTCGCTGATTCCAAAACAAAGGCATGAGTATCTTTTGGCTTTAATTGCTTAATGACACATTTAGGATATCCCGGCAAATGAAGATCTTGAGCAATAAAGGTATATCCGAAACCTCCACGCCCTAATGCTTCTAAAATTTTATAATGACCAACAAGGGTTTTTCCTAACATAGTTTCTCTACCATTGCATTTTTAGGCAATTTCTCGGAAAAGGCTAAAAAATAGAACGCTAGAAATAGCAGTGTTTCTCTACCATTGCATTTTTAGGCAATTTCTCGGAAAAGGCTAAAAAATAGAACGCTAGAAATAGCAGTTAAACTAATGCTACATCACCTTAGATCAAAGACAATGACTAATTTGCTAGAGTCATCTGCCTAAATCAATTCAAAACGCGCAAAACACCATACAGATTCAATCTGATGTTACGTGGAAGAAATAGTCAGTTTTTGGAGAAGAAGAAACTAGCCTTAATTGCCTTGAAAGTAGAGTTTAGTTTTGAGATCAAAGTGGTTAAGTTTGCTTTTAAGGCTGAGACGTTCCAATTTAATAAAAGCAAAAAAGCAATCAAAGATGTGATTTTTCTAAGTATGTGTAATTTCATCTTTCACATAAATGTGCAACGCCAGATTTAATCACCGACTTTGTATCTTTGATTAAGACCATCTTCAATTATGCCTTAGCACTAGTTTTGGTAATTATTCGTTTATCTGCATTTAGCCGTTACATAACAAAATAAGAGATCGCCATACCTAATTGCTACATTTAGACCCTTCTGTAGGGCATGATCCCAAAGAAATTGCTAAAAGATTGCAAACAATTGCCCCTCATTCTGGAATTAGATGCAAGTATAGACACTATGTCAATCTGTCCTAATTCTCAAAACATCCGCTAGGACGCTCCCATTGATTCCGATCCACTTTGTAGGAGCAGCACGATAGGGCAAACCCATCATGAAAATAAACAACAAACTAATTTCCATCGTCGTCATCATCGGTCTGATCGTTGCCGCCAGTATCTGGTACGGACGCAACAATGGCTTGCTTCCAGTTGCCGCAGGTGATGAAGCCACTCTATATGACGGCTTATTTAATACGATCCTCGCGATCGCTGCGGGATTCTTCCTCATCGTTGAAGGAGTCCTGCTATATTCAATCATCAAATTTCGCAAGCGCAAAGGCGATGAAACCGATGGGCCCGCAATTCACGAAAACCTGACCCTCGAAATAGCATGGACAGCGATCCCGACCGTAATCGTAATGTGGGTCGCCATCTATAGCTTTGATGTCTATACCGCGATGCAGGGTACTCAGGACTTAAGTGGTATGGCTCATGGTGGAATGCACCATACCGTCGCCCATGTAGATCATGCTGCCCACCATGAAAGTGGAGGAATGCCAATATCTAAAGCAACACTTGCTTCATCAAATTCATCAAATAATGATGGCGTAATGATGGCGGGGGTAATGCCTTCAGAAGATGCCGATGTTGTGGCGATTAATGTTAGCGCGATGCAGTTTGCATGGGTTTTTAACTACACCGATGAAATTGCTACTGCGGAACTACATGTTCCTGTCGGCAAAAAGATTCGCCTAAATATGAATGCCGTTGATGTCCTCCATGCCTTTTGGGTTCCCCAATTACGCATTAAACAGGACGTAATCCCTGGACGTGAAACCTATCTCGAATTTACGCCCCGCGTCGTTGGTGAATATCCTGTTGTCTGCGCTGAGCTGTGCGGTTCCTATCATGGCGGTATGCGTACCACAATGGTGATTGACACTCCAGAAGACTATGCCAAGTGGCTCAAGGAACAGCAAGAAATCGCTAGCAACGATCCCGACGCGATCGTCGCCTCCCGTCCTCCATCCCAAATGTCAGAGCAGGAATACCTTGCAGGTAAGGTCGCTCAAATGGGCATGACAAGTAAAAAGTAAAAAGGCAAAAGTAAAAAAGCTAATAGCTAACTGCTAATCACCCGTTACCCATCACCCATCAACAACTTCTCTATGACCCAAACTCTCATTCCAACTCAAAGTTCGAGCGCAGGGGCTGAACCCCAAAAGACTCCTTGGTGGGAGTTCTTTACCTTTAGCGTCGATCACAAAGTAATTGGGATTCAATATCTCGTTACATCATTTATGTTTTATTTGATCGGTGGGGCGCTTGCCTCGGCGGTACGTGTGGAGCTTGCTACGCCAGACTCCGATCTCGTTGATCCCGCTTTTTATAACAGCCTGTTTACCATGCATGGCACTGTCATGATCTTTTTGTGGATCGTGCCTGCGGTGACGGGTGGTTTCGGCAATTACCTTGTGCCTCTGATGATTGGGGCGCGAGATATGGCTTTCCCAAAATTAAATGCGATCGCCTTTTGGTTGACTATTCCTGCTGGATTGTTGCTCATGGGCAGCTTCTTTGTCGGACCTGCATCCACAGGTTGGACAGCCTATCCACCTTTGAGCATTTTGACCGATGAGCATGTCGGGCAAGCGATTTGGATTCTCAGCATTCTTTTGGTGGGGACTTCATCAATCTTGGCGGCGGTGAATTTCATCGTCACGATCTGGTCGATGCGGATGGAGGGAATGGATCTGTTCAGTATGCCTCTATTTTGCTGGGCGATGATGGCGACCTCAGTCTTGGCGCTATTAGCAACCCCTGTATTGGCGGGAGCAATGGTGTTACTAGGGTTTGACCTATTGATTGGTACAAATTTCTTTAATCCCACAGGCGGCGGCGATCCCGTAGTTTATCAGCACTTATTTTGGTTTTATTCCCATCCCGCCGTCTATGTGATGATCCTGCCTGTATTTGGCATCATTTCTGAAGTGATCCCCCCTCACAGCCGCAAGCCGATTTTTGGATATAAAGCGATCGCCTATTCCAGCATGATGATCTGTGCTTTGGGCTTATTTGTATGGGCGCACCATATGTTTACCAGTGGTACACCTGACTGGTTGCGTGTGTTCTTCATGGTGGCGACTTTATTGGTAGCCGTACCAACGGGGATCAAGGTATTTAGCTGGGTGGCTACACTTTGGGGTGGTAAGTTGCGTCTAGATAGTCCTTTGCTTTTTGCGATGGGCTTTATCTCTACCTTCTTAATCGGTGGTTTGAGCGGCGTTATGCTTGGTTCGGCTCCCGTTGACATCCATGTGCATGACACATATTTCGTAGTGGCTCACTTCCATTACGTCCTATTTGGCGGCAGTGTGTTTGGTATTTACGCTGGGCTATATCACTGGTTCCCCAAGATGACTGGCAGAATGCTCAATGAATTCTGGGGCAAAATCCATTTTGTGCTGACCTTTATTGGGATGCACTTAACCTTTGGCCCCATGCATATTCTTGGTTTACAGGGAATGCCTCGCCGCGTTGCTCAGTACGATCCACAGTTTGCTCCCATTAACGTGATCTGCACCGTTGGCGCTTTGATCTTGGCATTTTCTACAGTACCTTTCGTGATCAATGCCGTTTACAGTTGGTTTAAGGGTGAGCAAGCTCCTGATAATCCTTGGAATGCGTTAACCCTAGAATGGACAACTTCTTCGCCTCCTATTCCCCATAACTGGGTTGGCGATCCTGTCTTGGCAACAGGGCCTTATGACTACGGTGAAGAGTATAAGGAAGATCGTCAAGAGGCGATCGCCTAGTTTTTTCCTTCGATAGTTAAAGCAAAGCTTTAACTATCGAAAAAGTATTTTTTAGTCCAAATTATCCAAACATTTACCTATGCAAGGATCGATCGCTACCACTACGACCATCTCCGAAGATGCAATTCATGCCCATGAGTCAACGGGTCATGCCGAACATCCCGACCTAAGGGTTTTTGGATTAATTGTCTTCCTGATTTCTGAAGGAATGCTATTTTTCGGGCTGTTCGCCGCCTATCTGACCTTTCGCTCCGTTGCTACCTCATGGCCACCCGAAGGGACTCCTGAACTCGAACTCCTCTTGCCTGGAATCAACACAATCATTCTGGTATCGAGTAGCTTTGTGATTCACCAAGCCGATAGCGCGATTAAAGAGAATAAAGTCAAAGCTGCACAGCTATGGTTTCTCGCTACCTTCATCATGGGTGCGATCTTCATTGCTGGACAGATCTATGAATATCAGCATTTAGAATTTGGGCTAACCACTAACCTATTTGCTAGTACTTTCTATGTTTTGACGGGATTTCACGGGTTGCACGTCATTATTGGGTTGACCCTCATCGCCTCAGTATTAGTGCGATCGCTTAAAGCAGGACATTACAGCAGTAACAGTCACTTTGGCATTGAAGCCGCCTCAATTTACTGGCACTTCGTTGATATTGTCTGGATCATCCTATTTTTATTGCTTTACATTCTTTAGCTTTTAATATAAAAGAGGCAGTGCTAAGCACTGCCTCTTTTATATTAAATATAATTTTTTTTCACTAGTCATGCTCAACAACATTTTGCGCGGGGACTTCTCTGATTTACTAACTGCTTTTCAAAAAGCTATTAATAAATTAGAGTTTTGGTTACTCGCAACATGGGGAAGTTTAATCGCCATTAATATCGCTCTCCAGTTTCGTCTGGGCGAAAATATTGATGACAATGCGATGGTGATTTTGACTTGGGCAGTAGCAATTTTATTGGTTGTTCGTAATCGCGCAAATTTTAAATTTGAGAGTACACCATCAGCGATCGCAGTTGGCACATTACTAATTATCTGGGTATTGATCAAAAGCCTATTAACCCGCCGAGTTTTTGATATTTTATTTATCCTAACTCCTTTAGTATCAACCCTTGGAGTTGCCCTGATCGCTTCAGGATGGAAAGGATTAAGACTATATTGGCAGCCGCTTTTGCTAACCGCAACTTTGGGAATACCTGTACCATTCCTATTTGCAGCGATCGAAAAATTTATTCCCGTTAACGTTTTTACGGCGCAATTTGCCAATTCAGTACTGTGGTATGGAGGAGTCAAAGTTGCTCAGCAAGGCATCACCATCGTGAGTCAATATGGCGCAGTGGAAGTAGCCAGAGGTTGTGCAGGTTTGCCGCCGATTTTTATGCTTTTGCGGATTACCTTAATGTTTGTTTTGGTTTTCCCTGTATCGCGCTTTCATATGTGGATTATGTTTCCTGCGGCAATGGCGATCGCCTTTATTGTCAACTCGGTGCGAGTAGCATTGCTAGTAATTATTTCTAATCAAACAGAAGCATTCAAATATTGGCATCATGGTGACGGCTCCCAAATATTTTCGATTGTGGCAGTATCGATGCTGTTAGGGCTTTGTAATTGGCTCACCAGAGATGATGACGATGACGAGTATGAAGAGGCATAAAAAAACAAAAAAGGGCGCTTCGCGCCCTTTTTTTGTGAAAGATTACTTTTCTAGTTTAAAGGAAGTAATAAAGCGATCGACATCAGTAGCCGCTAGCTTATCCTTGGCTCCTAGAGCAAATACCTGATACAAGCGATTATCAGCGAGGCAAAATCTACCTTTCATCGATACATCTGTCGTTTTGACCTTACCGATCGCTTCAAAATCTCGACAAGGTACATCACCAAGAGTTGATTCCTTCTCCACCTTAATTTCTCCCTTGAGATTACCAACTGAGCCTTTTACAGAATCCGCTAAACCTTTTTGGATATCAGCAGGATTGGCGATTTTATTAGGGAAATCAGCATAGCCCACAAAATAACCTGAGTCATTGGCTTCAGCAATTACCATATTGAGCTTGATTGTCCCCACATCAGTTGTTTGGTCTTGAGATTGCTCCTGTGGCTTGCTAGGTAACTGCACACTAAATTTCCCAGCCGCAGATTTATAGTCTTGCCAACCCTCAGCATTTGTAGCCTTTTCTGTTGCTTTAGCGCTTGGGGTTGCAGATTCTTTAGGTTTTTCTGTTGGCTTTTCAGAGGATGTTGCTGTAGGTGAGGCTGCTTTGCTGGGAGTCGCATTATCAGCTACAGGTGTAGAGGAATTGCAAGCACTGACTGCAAATAAGACTAAACCAGCAGCAAGGGAAATGTACTTTTTCATATCTAATCTAAGCTATGACCTTTGATTTGGGGACAAGCATAAAAGCTCGTTAGTACTATATCGCGCCTTGCAAGAGTATTAACAGAAATTAGATGAATGAACAAAGCACATTTCTTTGTGGAAGCGCACCCCAAAGGGGTGTGTTTCCACAAAACATTAATCCAAATCTTCATCTAAATTTTGATGCTCACTGCGGCGAGACTCACGGCGATAGCGCTTTTTGAGTAGTCTTGGCTCCTGTTGTTTCCCATCACTGGCATCTTTAACTTTGAGCGAAGAATCAGCCGTAGTAGTATTTTTGAGCTTTTGTTGATAGGCGATCGCCTCTTCGAGATAGGCGAGGTAATGCTCGTAACGCTCCCAATCACCACGTACTAAGCAATTAGGTTCATCTCGACGATGTAAACAATTATTAAAATGACAGAGTTCACCCGCAGTTAATCGCTGCTTAGCTTCAGGAAAACAATCCGCTAGTTCTTGAGGAATAACGGTGAGATTTGGCTGCATGAATCCGGGAGTATCAGCAAGATAGCCTCCCGCAGGTAGCGCAAACAGTTCAACATGGCGAGTCGTATGCTTACCATGTCCTAAACGTTGCGAAACTTCACCCACGCGAACTCGTAAATTGGGAATTAATAGATTAATCAAGCTAGATTTGCCAACTCCTGACTGACCAGCAACCACAGTTACGCCAGTTTGCAAATGTTGCGCTAATTCAGCAATGCCTTCTTGGGTATAGGTACTAATAGCAACTGGAGGATATCCCCAAGAATTGAGGCGATCGCGCCATGACTCCCATAGTTCATCACTAACTAGATCGCGCTTATTCAGGCATAGCAAAACCTCGACCTGAGTACTTTCAGCCTTCACTAAGAAGCGGCTTAGTTGATGCGGATCTAGGCTCGGTTCCGCAAGAGCAAATATTAATAAAATGCGATCGACATTTGCGACGGTCGGGCGATCTAGTAAATTGCGACGTGTTGCTACTTCTGAGATTGCGCCGCGTCTACCATGCCAGTCTGGTTCCTCGATTGTGACGCGATCGCCTACACAGATCTGCTGTCCGATTTTTTTGAGCCTTGCCCTTCTAGTACAGAGCAGTTCATGAATAATTTGGCTAGATGGTTGTCCAAATTCATCTAGCAGTTCTAACCGAAACGCACGATCAAGCCTGACCCGATAAAAGTTAGCCTGTACAGCCAAAACTGTACCTGTTAAAGCCAACATAAAATTACTTGCATCATGCTTTTTGGACAGTTAATACAAAAAAGCGATCGCGCTCTTCAATACCCTTAACCTGATGTCCGTCAGAGGTCAGACTATTGGGAACCTGCTCAATTGGCTCCCCCCCATCAAGGAAAACTTCTAGCAATTGCCCTGTTTCTAGCTTTTCTAAATGCAATTTAGCGCGGACAAAACTAAGCGGACATGGCACACCGCGCAAATCGATGGATTGGACTGCCTGAATACACATAACGTCTCTGTACTGTTCTTGAAAAAGAATATTATAAATTTTAAAAAGCCTTGCTTTGCAAGGCTTTTTAAATTATTAAGGCTTACTTTTGATTGCCGAATATACCGCCTAAAATATCTCCAATACCACCTTTAGCGGCATTCCCAAATTGTTTTTCCTTCAGCTTTTCGAGAACTTCACGCTCTTCACTGCCAATTTTTGTAGGAATATCAATCTTGACTCTGATTAAATGATCGCCACGAGCGACAGGATTGCCCAGTTTCGGTACACCAAGTCCCTCTAGGGTCAGCACTGTATCAGGTTGAGTACCTGCGGGAATCGTGAGCGGCTTCTTGCCATCAACGGTATTGATCGCAATTTTGTCACCAAGGATCGCTTGCAGATAGCTAATCTTGATTTCTGACAGGATATTAATGCCTTCACGCTCAAACTCATTGTCAGCTTGGACGAATAGATAGACATAGAGATCGCCCGAAGGACCACCACGCTGTCCTGCATCACCTTCATTGGATACACGTAGTCTTGTACCGCTGTCCACACCTGCGGGAATCGTAATCTTCAGTTTCTTGGTTACTTGATTGAGTCCTAAGCCATTACAGCTTTCGCACTTGTCCTCAATGGTTTGACCAGTGCCGTTACAGGTAGGACAGGTCGAAACTTGGGTAAAACTACCAAAAGGTGTACGTGTAGCACGACGAACCTGACCAGTGCCGCTACAAGTGCCGCAAGTACGTGGTCTAGTTCCAGGTTTTGCGCCTGAGCCGCTACAGGTAGCACAGGTTTCTAAGTGCGAGATTTTGATCTGCTTTTCGCCGCCAAAGATGGCTTCGCGGAACTCTAACTTCAAATCGAAGCGTAAATCTTCACCGCGAGTAGGTCCACTGCGACGGCGTGCTTGCTGTTGCCCCGTGTTAGAAAAGCCACTAAAGAAGCTTTCAAAGATATCGGCAAATCCACCCATATCACCCATATCAGGTGCACCACCGCCACCCGATACGCCAGCTTCACCAAAGCGATCGTACCGCGCACGAGTTTCTGGCTCTGAAAGAACTTCGTAAGCACGGTTAATTTCTTTAAATCGCTCATCCGCCCCTGCTTCTTTGTTGACATCGGGGTGATATTTTCGAGCTAAACGTCGATATGCTCGTTTGATTTCCTCTTTGTCAGTATTGCGATCGACTCCAAGGATTTCGTAATAATCACGCGCCATAGGGGGTTTCTCTGTCGCCTAAAGGATTCATGGACAATTATTCTAGTTTAACCTAGCACTTATCGTGTGTTTGTGGACATTCGTAGTAAGTACGTTTTACCGCACATAACTATTTCAATCTCGGCTAAGCCGAGATTGAAATACAAAACTATGGCTTAGTCTTGACGCTGACATTGCCGTTAACTAAAGTTTGACAGGCAAGACGATAGTTGGCAGGTTTGTTTTTGAGCTTTTTCTCTTCAAATTCGGTTCTAGGCGAGAGGTTTTCTAGACCATCCACAATCTCTACAACACAGGTAGCACATTGACCATAACCATTACAGTTAGTGAGCTTCGCAACAAATTTGTAGATATCGATGTTGTTTTCGAGAGCCTTGATGCGGAGGTTTACGCCATCCATAGCGATCGCTTCCTTACCTTCATTCACAAACGTAATGTTTGCCATAGCTAAGTATTAATTCTTTGTTAATTTTTATTACTTAGTCAGTATCTTACGAAATGGCAGCTTATAGCAATCTAACCAAAAACGTAGATGAGCTATAGCAAGATTTTTTTGGTTTGTGGAAGCGCACCCCGAAGAGGTGCGCTTCCACAAACCATTTCTATTAGGACAGAAGCGAGTTGCGGCGCTTCGCGCCGCAACTCGCTTCTTTGTTTTTGTTTTTTGTATAGATGAGCCAAAAGCTTAGATGATTGGGTTTGGTATAAAATGGCATTTATGGCTACAATTCCTTCATCTTCAGACATTAAAGCTCTTGCCGACGATTTATATAAGCTGGTTGATCATCTGGAATCAACTGAGCATGGGGAGCTAATTTATAGCGCTTTAAAAGCGATCGCCCAACTTAGTCAGACCGATGCGGAGCGTCTCGACTGGAAAATTTTGACGGGTTCCTTGCAGGATATGCAAAAGGCGATCACCATGTTTCACCCCTATCGCTTTAATCGCAAGGTGAGTATTTTTGGGTCAGCGCGTACCCATGCGGATGCCCCTGAATACCGCCAAGCCTACGAGTTTGCGGAACGGATTACCAAGCAAGGCTTTATGGTAATTACTGGTGCAGGGGGAGGCATCATGGCGGCAGGCAATGCAGGCGCAGGTAAGAATTCCTTTGGGTTGAATATCAGTTTGCCCTTTGAACAAACTAGCAATGGGTTTGTGCCTGAAGACTCGCGGCTAGTTAAGTTTCGCTATTTCTTTACCCGCAAATTGTACTTTGTGAAAGAAAGTGATGCGATCGCACTTTTCCCCGGTGGCTTTGGCACACAGGATGAATTTTTTGAATGCTTGACCCTTTGTCAGACGGGTCGTACCACGCCACGCCCCATGGTGTTAATGGATAAAAAGGGTGGCGATTATTGGAAGCAATGGGATGTTTTTGTTCAACAGCAACTGATTGAACGGGGCTTAATTGTCAAGGAAGATCGTAGCCTCTACAAAATTACTGACGATATTGATGAAGCTTGTCAATATATTTCGTCTTTTTACAGTATTTATCATTCCTCTCGATGGGTTGGTGATTTATTTGTGATTCGCTTAAATTGCGATATTACCGATGAGCATCTAGAGCGCCTTAATGATAATTTTGGCGATATTTTAAATCAGGGCAAAATTGAGCGTAGTCAGGCTCTTCCCAAGGAAGCTAACGAGCCACATATTATCGACCTGCCCCGTTTAACAATGCACTTTAATCAGCATGGCTTTGGACGCTTGCAGGAGTTGATCGCGGCGATTAATGATACCTGTGATAGCGGCAATCCCATGATTTGCCATCCTGAGCAACGTTAATCAGCATTAATCATTGAACAACTAGAGCTAAAACCTGTGGCGCAGGCAGCTTGTGCGCTAGAGGTTTTAAGTCTTTACGCTTAAACGGTTTAATGATTGCGATAAAATGGGAAGCATAGCTTTCAGCGCCAATCAGTACATCAATCTAGGACAGGCACATCATGAGAGGCGGTATCCGCATCGGCAGTATTTACGGCATATCCCTATATATCGATCCATCATGGTTTCTCATACTCAGTATCCTTGCTGTGTTATTAGGAAATGCCTATGCGAAGTTATCGCCATCCTTCTCCCTCGGCTATGGTGCAATTACAGCAATTCTATTCTTTTTATCGATCGCTCTGAATAAAGTTGCCCATGGTATCGTGGCTAAGTCTAGAGGAGTTGAGATCAATTCCATTAATATTCAGTTTATGGGGGCAGCAAATAACGTTGAGCGAGAATCTCAAGATCCCTTTTCTGTATTTAGTATTGCTATTTCAGGGCCTTTAACTAGCTTAGTTTTAAGTGCGATCGGCTTTACAATCACTTGGCTCATTGCAGGGGATGCTATTTTATCGAGTAATCCGAAGGCGATCGAAGCTTTACCCGCTAGTATTGGCACGATGCGGACTATTTGGACAATTATTGCTCTCTATTTTGCTCAAATTAATCTCTTTGTTGGTGTGTTTAGCCTCATCCCTGCCCTCCCCTTTGAGGGTGGGCATATTCTTAAAGCCGCTATTTGGAAATTAACAGGCGATCGCTTTGCAGGAATTCGATGGGCTGCTAGATCAGGACAATTTTTTGGAATCCTGATTATGGTTTTGGGTGGACTAATATTGTTGAACAACTTTGGCGGTCTCTTCTTGATTGTCCTCGGTTGGTTTATGTTTGGTAGTGCAGGTGGATATCTCTATCTCAATAACTTGCAACAAGCTCTTCTAGATCTTAATGCTGAAGCCGCGATGACAAGGGATTTTCGCTTAGTAGATGCGGATATTTCATTGCGGGACTTTGCGGATAAATTTCTCTTGATGGAAGATAAGGACGCGAATCCTATTTATGTTGCTTCGGCAAATGGACGCGATCGCGGTTTAGTATCAGCAGAGCAGATTCGTCATATCGATAGCAATGAGTGGCAGTCAAAATCTCTCCAAACTCTAATTAAACCCTTTGATGAGATTGATACAGTCGAACTCAAAGACCAAATTTCTAAAGTCGTCAGTCTACTTGAGCAAAAACAGTTGCGCTATGTAATTGTGCGATCGCCAGTCGGATCAGTAGCAGGGGTAATTGATCGGGGTGATATTATCAAAGCCTTAGATAGCAAGCTACTTTGGCGGATTCCTTCCGAATATATTAAACAAATCAAAGCCGATGGGAAATTCCCCCCTAACTTTCGTTTAGTGGAAATTTGTGAACAGTTAACCCAGAATAACCAATAACTAGTCTCAAACCTGTGCCCCTTGATATAAACCGCTTACAGCAAGCCTTGAGTGTCGAGGCAGAAAGAGGCTTTTCTAATTTGCAGGGAAAGCAATTTTTGTTTGCGGATTTTTTGAAGGCAAGCTTGCAAGAGGATTTGCCCGACGATTGGGAAATGAGCGATCGCTTACAAGCCCAAACCCTTGCTAATCAATATGCTCAATATGGTGATTTGCCACTAGGGCGTAGGCAGCATCTAGTTGCCGAGACAAGGCGCTTGCTCTATGAAGTGCGTCGTCGCGAACTAGCGGAAACTAACGCAGCACCGAAGCAGAAGAAACCCAAAACAGCTGCGATCGCAACGACTGAACCCAAAACCATTAAAAAACTGACTCCTGAAACCGAACTAAAAGATGTCGAGGGTGTTGGTTCATTTATGGCGGCGAGGTTTAAGCTACTTGATTTGTATACCGTGCGTGATGTGCTGAGTTACTATCCCCGCGATCATATTGACTATGCGCGGCAAATTCCCATTCGTGAACTTAAGGATGGGGATACGGTTACGGTCATCGGGACGATTAAAAAATTTGGCTGCTTTACTAGTCCAAAAAATCCCAATCTCACAATTGTGGAAATTATTCTGCGTGATCATACGGGACAAATCAAATTAAGTCGCTTCTGGACAGGTAAACGTTATGCCAATCGCGGTTGGCAAGAAACCCAGAAAAAGCTCTATCCTCAAGGCTGCACGATCGCGGCTTCGGGAGTAGTCAAACAGAGCAAATATGGCTTGACCCTAGAGAATTATGAGGTAGAAGTCCTCGAACATACTCAAGATACAATCCAATCGAAAACCGTTGGGCGCGTAGTGCCAGTCTATCCACTTACGGAAGGAATTACCCCCGAAGCCATCCGTCGCCTTGTTGCTCAATGTTTACCCGCAGTATCCCAAATTGCCGATCCAATGCCCGATCGCTTTTTGCGGGATTATCAAATGATGCCCCTATCAGAGGCGATCGCCCAAGTGCATTACCCAGATACGAGCGAAATGCTAGAACAAGCCGTAATTCGCTTGACCTTTGATAAATATTTCTATCGCCGCCTTGTGTCTCTCTATCGTCGGCAACAGCAAAAGGCGATTCATTTTGTCCCAAAGAGTGAGGCGATCGCCCAGCTCGAAAAAATTCTCCCCTTTGAGTTAACCAAAGCTCAAAAGCGAGTTGTCGCCGAAATTCGTGCCGATCTCCAAGGGCAAACACCGATGAACCGCCTAGTACAAGGGGATGTCGGTTCAGGTAAAACGATTGTGGCGGTATATGCCCTGTTAACAGCGATCGAGGCAGGTTATCAGACAGCGCTGATGGCTCCTACGGAGGTTCTCACGGAGCAACATTATCGCAAGATTGTGGAATGGTTTATGCAGCTAAATTTGCCAGTGGAAATTCTCACAGGTTCCACAAAAACTGCTAAGCGACGTGAGATTTTACGGCAATTGGAAACGGGGGAATTACCTCTAGTAATTGGAACCC
This sequence comes from Pseudanabaena sp. BL-A-41, assembly GCA_050632425.1. GTDB lineage: Bacteria > Cyanobacteriota > Cyanobacteriia > Pseudanabaenales > Pseudanabaenaceae > Pseudanabaena. The sequence goes on from CP192607.1 coordinate 777,099, forward strand.
ATGCCTTGATTCAAGACGGGGTCAACTTTGCTAGATTGGGTTTAGCGGTGATTGATGAGCAGCATCGTTTTGGTAGAGATCAGCGATCGCGACTTTTACAAAAGGGCAATGATCCCCATGTACTGATCATGACGGCGACACCGATTCCCCGTACTCTCTATCTCACTAATTCCGAAATCGAAGTTAGCGTCATTGATGAACTTCCTCCTGGCCGCAAACCAATTCAAACTGTCCTGCTCAAACCTTCACAGCGCAAAGATGCCTATGATCTGATTAAGCGCGAAATTGCTCAAGGCAGACAGGTTTATATCGTACTGCCTCTAGTGGAAGAGTCGGAGAAAATGGAAGATATTAAGGCCGCGACACAGGAACGCGAACATTTACAGAATGTAGTTTTCCCGCACTTCCAAATAGGCTTACTGCATGGTCAAATGTCTTCTGCGGAAAAGGATGAAGCGATTAGCACATTTCGTCGAGGTGAAACCCAAATCCTAGTTGCCACAACTGTTGTGGAAGTTGGGGTCGATATTCCTAATGCTTCCGTAATGTTGATCGAACATGCTGATCGCTTTGGTTTAGCCCAGTTACACCAATTGCGGGGAAGGGTCGGACGGGGTGCATCCCAATCCTATTGCCTCTTACTGAGCAGTTCCAAATCACAAACCGCCCAAGAGCGTTTACAAGTTCTCGAACAATCGCAGGATGGCTTTTTTATTGCTGAGCGTGATTTCCAGATGCGCGGCAAGGGCAGAGACGAAGGGACAGAACAATCAGGTCATGCAGGTTTCTCCATTGAGGATCGCTTACCCGATGAAGCAGCCCGTCAAGAGATTTTCCAAATTGCCCGTGAAGCTGCCGAACGCATTATCAAAAAAGATCCCACTTTAGAACACTTCCCTGCTCTTAAAGCCGAATTTGAAATGCACTATCAGCGCTTACAAGGCGGCGCAATTTTTACCTAAAATTTAGAGTAAGCAGAGCAAAGCTCTGTTTAATTAATGAAAATTCAATGATTACCAATAAACTTACTTTCAATCGCCAGTATTTCTATTTGACGGTTTTACTCTTTCTCATAGAAGTTGCGATCGCAGTTTTTTTCGATGATCAATTTATTCGTCCCTTTGTTGGCGATGTGTTAGTGGTTATTCTTATTTACGGCTTTGTGAGAACTTTTTGGAAAATCAAAGCAAATGTTGCGGCTCTATCGGTTTTAGTATTTGCCTGTTTTGTCGAAGGATTGCAGTATCTCAATCTCATCGATAAGTTAGGATGGAGACAGTACAAGGTTTTAGCGATTATTTTAGGCACAACCTTTGATTGGAAGGATATCCTTGCCTATTTCCTTGGTACGGCAATCATCCTAGCTTGGGAAAATAGAGCAACTAAAAGACAATAGTTGGAAGCGCACCCCTTCGGGGTGCGCTTCCACATTAGCGAATTCGTACCAATGCTTCTAGTTCCCTGAGGCGGCTTTCGGCTAGGCGATCGCGACATTGTCTTGCAGTTTGCGATTCTTCACTAAACCGTAATGATTCAAACTGACAGTGCTGTACTTGATAGATTTGCCATTGGCGTTGCCCAGCAGAATTCTGTAAATTTTCCTGCTTCAAAATTGTATACAGCCTTTGAGCAGTTACATCTGGCGTAAGTTTCGAGTTATTTGTACCCTGTAAGTCGGCAATACGATCATTGGTAACTCTTGCCTGACAACTGAGGTAGAGTAGCGGATAAATCGAACCCTTCCGAAATGGAGCGGTCAACTCTTGACAATGGGTCTCTCGATAGGAAGTCCAATTTTGTTCAATTAATTTAAGTTGGTTTCGACCTGCCTCGGATTGGCGACTATAGATCTCTTCATAAATTAGCGATCGCAAAAAATCAGCAGTTTTTGCCCATCGGGAAGCACAAATATTCATGCCAATTTGTGTTTGAGACTCACAGGCAGGAGCCGCAACTCCGAATATTTGCGATTGGGCAATGGTTTCGGCAGCGACAGGGGCGATCGCACCGCAGCACAATCCCAAGGTGATCGCACAGGCATTAAGGAGATGAAGAGAAAATTTTTTCGTTGCCATTTTTTAATTTGGAGTCAAAACAAACGAGAAGTGAGTAATAAGATTGATAGACCTAGTAACACAAGAATAGAACTACCGATATTATTCCAAAACTGGTGATAGCTGATGAGAGAAGCTCTGTGTTTCGGACTATCCTGCATGATCGGTTGTAAAGTGGATAGATCGAGAATAGGAAACTGACCACGACGAAACCACCCCGAAGCAAGTACCGAGCGATCGCATAGCAACTCTAAGTTCTTGATGGTATTGGAAGGATCAATAATCCATTGACGGAAATTGGGAATGTAGTTGAGAAAAGCTAATCCACCTTGATCTTCTAAACGCAATGAATAGCCGATATAAAACTCATCCGTACCATACCCCAGCAATTCCCCTGGGATTTGGACTGGCACACCTTGAACATAGCTAGCATAGGGATCGATCAATAAACTCACCAGATCTGTATCAGCAACTTTCCGAAAATCAGGATAGCGTAGACTTCCTTGAAACATAAAGCCTAGCCCTAAGCCAATAAACGAGAAACTCAACCATAACCATCGGTTAAAGAGTTGATATAACAACATGGATGCGATAATCGCGATCACGACACCAATTAAAGGCGAAATTTGAATAAATAAATCACGCCAAAAGTTTTGATATAGACGCTTTTTATTCAGCTTCTTCTCTTCCTTCAGCAATTCTGCAAAATCGTATTCCGTGACTAGTCCTAGTTGCTTAGAATATCCCGATAGAAACTTCAAACGCTTGCCAATCAAGGGGTGAGTGGAATGAATCTCTAGCCAACGTCGCCAAGGATTGAATAATTCCCATAGGAAGACGCGATAGGGATCTTGATCTGTTTGTCCCACATGGGCAATTTCCATCGCTAGCCCGATCGCAATCATCGTTTGGTGATCGCAAATCCCCAAAGCTCTTGTTGATTCTAAAAGGCGATTAGTCGGCATGGCAGGCTGATTGTAAGGCATCATCTGTCTTGCCATTTTCGGCAGAGCACGGGCGAGGGCATTGGGATTTCCCGTTATTTCTGCGGCAAAGCGATCGCTGACAATCGTACTGACATGGGAGAGCCAAACCAACAGATAATTACTGAGGGAGTAGAGCACATTAGCGAAAGTTGCTGCAATTTGCCAGATTTGCTTGGCACTTTTGGCGCGATAACTTTGGCGGCTTAGTAATACATAGAAGTAATAGAGAACCTGCACAGGAGCAGAAATAAAGGTCAAAACAGCAAAACTCTTATTCCGAATTCTCCCCAATTGATAGGCATAAACTGTGGCAATTTCGTCATCATCAAGACATTCAAATAACCCTCTACTAACAACAATACGTGCAGAATTGGAAATTACCCCGTAGGTAAAGGCAACAGGTGCATCATCCTCAATCCACCCCAAGCGCGGCACAAAAATATTGTATTTCTCACAAAAATTCTCAATGATTTCCACAGATTCAGGACTCTTTTCATCCAAGTCGGCAAGCGTAATCCATTGAATACGGTGATACTGTTTTTGAGTAATGTCGATAATCCAAGGAGACATGAAAAACAGCAAAACGCTGACTACAAAAGTCACAATCGAGATCGCATTTAACCAAGCACTTGTAAAGGTGGTGGTAAAAATCAGTGAAATTGCATAGCCAATTAAAAACTGTAAGCCCACAATTGCGATAATCGTAAATAGAATTGCCGCAATTAGGAAGTAGATATAACGAGATGGAAGTGCTAAAGTGACATCTTTTTTGCGATAGCGACGAGGCGCGGACTTAATCACCGAGGCAACATCTTCATTGCGTCTGATGCGATCATCGGGTGGCTCATCAAGGGCTGCCCGCAGAGTAATTAAGGATTTTTGCGCCCATTTTTGTAACTGGGGGTCAGCATAGGTCTCTAGCTGTTCACAAATAGCGATCGCCTTATCCGCACGTCCAGTTTTTTTGTATGCCGAAACTAGCCAAATCTGCGCTTGCACGCAATCTTTGGATGCGGGATCTGCACAGCCTTGGCTATATTCAGTCAAGATCGCGATCGCTTCAGTGTAATGTTTTCGCAACAATGCCTCTTTGCCAGCTTTCAGTGACATCGTTTCGCCTCAATCTCGCAACGTTAACGTTTATTTTGACATTTACCGAGCCTGATTAACTACTAGGGGGCGAAAGAACCCGATTTTTTGTGGTACAGCAAAGCTATGCCACAAAAAATACTTATGGTGCAACTCGCCATAAATCCTCCTTTGGAAGGAACTAATTAACCCTTGGCTCTATACACCAACTTGGTAGCAATGGCGATATTTAAGGTAACAATATTTACAGAATTTAATATTTAGATCGCCACAATTAGGTTAGCAATTTGCTCATATTGATTGCGAAAACGCTATAGCAATTCTCAAGTTATAGGTTTGTATGCTTGCTTTTAGCAAATGCAATACCTCGAAAAATGCTATCAGCGTTCCTATGTAAGTAACAGGAGGAGTCCATGTCTAATATCCCAACTGGTGGTCAAATGTGCTGGAAGCGCGAAGATGGCGAGCATGTTTTGCACTTGCGCCATAGTCCATTGGAGCAATGGCGCAGCTACGAAGAATTTCCTGAATATGTTTTACAAGATCCCGATGGATTTTCTAAAGGCATCACAACATTTCGAGCATTACTAAAGAGAGATTGGGTCACAATTAAGTCATAAATTTGAAGGGAGAGCCGCTAAGCGGCTCTCCCTTCAAATTTATTCATCCCAATCTTTCCATTCCACCTGATTAATTTCCAAATAAGCATCTACGGCTTGACCGATGGTGGGGAAAAAGTTTTCTTTTCCCAAGGTGTTGAAAAGTCCATAGCGCTTTAGACGATCCTTAGTCGGTCCCTTCATTTCTGCAAAGCATAACTCTATCCCCGCTTTACTCAGATTTTGATCAAGTTCAGCGATCGCATCTGCTGCCGTCAGATCGATATCAGTTACAGGCTCGGCGGCAACTAGTACCCAATTGGTAGCTGTGGGAGCCGTCACCACAGCTTGCATCACATGTTCGCAAAAGGTCTCCGCATTAGCAAAAAATAATGGCGCATCCCAACGAAAAATCACTAACCCAGGAATACGTCTGGCTTCAGGATGACGTGAAACATCGTGATAGCCTTTAATTCCATCAACACGTCCTAGGACTGCATAGTGTGGTCGCCATGCGCTCCACACAAAGGCTAAGAGCGCTAAGCCCACCGCAATGAAAATACCTTGAATCACGCCGAGCAAGGCTACCCCCGCAAAACACACAATTGACAGGGCAAACTCAAATCGGCGCAACTTGTAAAGCCGCAATGTCCCCGAAATCTCGAAAATGGCAATCCCCGCCGAAATTACGACCGCACTGAGCGTCGATTGGGGCAAATTTTTTAAGAGCATGGGCGCAAATACTAAAACGATCGCAATACAAATTGCGCCAACCAGACCCGTAATTTGCGTTTTGGCTCCTGCTGCTTCTGCAACTGGTGTGCGGGAGGCGCTACTACTAACCGAAAACCCTTGAAATAATCCCGCAGCAATATTGGCGATGCCGAGGGCAATTAATTCTTGGTTGCGATCGACTTTATATCCGCCCCTAATCGCAAAAGTCCGTGACAGTAGACTCATATCCGCAAAGGAAACTAAAGCGATCGCTAAGCCACTCGATAATAAAGTTTGGAAATTTACAGGCGTAATATTGGGGATCTGCAAAGTTGGTAAGCCTTGGGGCAATACGCCAATTACAGATATACCTGCTTGATGCGGTAGATCAAATAGAGAACTAACGAGAGTTGCGCCAATCACTGCAACCAATACCCCTGAAATTTTGGGTGCAAGATGCTTCAAAACCAGAATTACGCATAAACAAACTAAGCCGATCGCAAGGGCTGTGTAATTAGTTTTGCCATCATGTACATTTTGGATAAAAGCACTCAGTTCTTCCCACATCGAATTCCCACTGACTGAGAATCCAAATATTTTCGGTAATTGACTAATAATGACGCTTAGCGCAATCCCATTGAGATATCCATAGCGAATGGGTTTAGAAATTAAATCAGTGATAAAGCCTACTCTGGCGATTCCAGCAATAATACACATCCCCCCCGAAAGAATTGCTAACATCCCTGCGATCGCGATCGCCTTGATGGGATCGCCATTCGCTAGTGGGATCACAGTTGCCGAAATTAACGGAATCAGTGCGGAGTCGGGACCTAGTACTAAAATCCGACTCGGGCCAAAAATGGCATAGGCAATTAAGGGAATAATGGTGGCATAGAGTCCATAAATAGCTGATAAGTTAGTAGCTTCGGCATAACCCATGCCTGCTGGGATCAAAATTGCCGTTAGTGCTAATCCTGCACCAATGTCCTGTATTAACCAAGAGCGTTTATAATTCCGCAATACAGCAATTAATGGTATCCATCGTGCTAATCCATGAGGACGAGATGCGAGAGCAAAAGGGGCTAAAGATCGAGGATTGGTCAACAATACACCTCAGGTTTAGTGTTTAAGGTAGATCTTCCAGATTACCTAAAACTTGATTGAAATTTATAAACCAAACCAAGATTATCGTGCAGCCCGATAATCTTGGTTTTCAGTCAGTACAAAGTGCTGTATGTCTTAAAGATTAGGAAATGGTAATTAATTAACGCGAGTTCGAGATAATTTGAAATGGGCTTTGAGAGAGGGGTTGCGTAGCAACCCCCCTCTCAAAGCCCAAAAGTAAAAGCCTTGCTACGCAAGGCTTTTACTTTTGGGCTTTTAAAATTTGCTAGCTTAACCCGAACTGACGTTAATTACCTTTCAAAAATTTATACTCAATAATCTGTCTATTTAGGTTATGATCGGTAACTGTCGCGAATTGTATTAAATTTTTAGACTTTTACCTCTACATCACCTGATAGAACCGCAATGGCTAAGAAAAGCATGATCGAGCGCGAAAAAAAGCGCGCTAAGTTAGCTGAAAAATATGCAGCTAAGCTCGAAGCACTTAAAGAAAAGTTTGCCAGTCCTGAACTGACACAACAACAGAAGGTCGCAGTACATCGCGAAATTCAACAAATCCCCCGTAATGCTAACCCCACTCGTCACCGCAACCGTTGCTGGTTGACTGGTAGACCTCGTGGCTATTACAAAGATTTTGGTGTATGCCGCAACGTTTTACGTGAAATGGCTCACCAAGGACTATTACCTGGTGTTGTGAAATCTAGCTGGTAGTTTCACCCCAAAACAATAAAAGGCGGCGCGAAGCGCCGCCTTTTATTGTTTTGGGCTATTAGCGATCGCCTTGCGTTGATTTTTGCCTGTCACCTTAAGTGCAAAGTTTTCTAAACTGCGATACAAACCTCTCGGTAAAATCCAAATCAGATATGCCGCAGCAATCGTTAAGAGCGATCGCTTTGGCTCGTAAAGTAAAATTTTCCAATTAGTGGCTAAGGCGCGATTAATCAGTTGTACTGCGGCTTTACCATCGCGATTACGAACTGCTCGACGGGCAAGATAGCGTAATTGATAGGCTCGCGCTAAAGATTCCCACTTCGCAATAAACTCAGGGGCATAGGTACGAGTTTTTGCGATCGCCTTTTCCCAAGATTCCAACTGCTTGAGCATATTTGCCGATAAGCTACCAGTATTGACTCGATAGAGGGTCAATATATCGGGAATCCCCTCAAGTTGCCAGTTTGTCGTTAGGGCAATCCTAACCCAACATTCAATATCCTCCGACTGACGAAAGCGATCGTCAAAATAGAACTTCTCTTCTACACCATAAAAGTTTTCAGGAAATTCAATATCTTGGAATACGGCTCTACGAATTACAGGGACAGAGCCATTACCAATAGGATTACGACAAAGCACTATTTCTGGGGTAATACCTCTATTCTGGGGAATTTGATAGATGCCAAGGGGGTGACTATCGTCATCAATAAACTCGGAGGCGCAGAAACTAACACCAACGGAAGGATTTTCATCTAGATGTTGGACATGCTTCTCCAGTTTTTGCGATCGCCACACATCATCAGAATCTAAAAAAGCTAAATATTCCCCCTGTGCATTACGAATTCCTGTATTTCGCGCCCCCGCAAGTCCCCGATTTTTTTGACGAACAATTTTGATCCTTGGATCTGTCACCTGTTCACAAATCTCAATACTGCGATCTTTCGACTCATCATCAATGATTATTATTTCAAAATCAGTAAAGGTCTGTGCCAAAACTGAATTAATAGTTTCTGCAATGTATTTCTCAACATTGTAGACAGGAACAATTACTGAAACCTTAGGCATAGCCACCTCCCTAAACACTCACGAAATTCTAGAAACTAAACATTTAGCAATTGCATGACTCCCATCCTTATGCCCAATCATTTTGATTTGGCGATCAATTGCTTTTTACCTTGAAATAAACTCAGGAAATAGCGCCCGTAGACCGCCAATATTGTCAATAAAGTACGATGTGGCTCACGGAATAGAATCCGCCAATCAGAAACTATCGCCCGATTGATAAAGTCTAACCCGACTGGGGCTGGTAAATGCAATCGGAAAGCACGACGCGCCAAATAGCGTAAATGTACGGCTCTAGCAAGGGAGTAATGCTGCTTTACCAAACTAGGTGCATACTTTTTCGCTCGCTCAATGAGTAAGTCCCATCCTGATTCCATGCGATATAGTGAAGCTGACAAACCCGATGGACTAGCGCGGTAATAGAGTAGGACGCGATCGATACCTTCAATTTGCCAGATATGATCTTGCTGACAGAGTACCCGAAATAACCATTCGAGATCTTCGGAATAGCTCATATCTTCAGCAAAGCCTCCTACTTCTGCAAATACCTGAGAGCGAGCAATAATATTAGAAACCGTAGTGGTGGGATTTTCGTAGAGGAAATCCGCAGTTTTCAGATTTGTAAGGCGCGAAGTGGAGAATTGTCCCGTCGGTTCTCCTTGGGATGTGAGAAATTCCACTCGACTGAAACTGACTGCCAACTTTGGATTAGCTTGAAAATGTTGAATATGGCTAGCGAGTTTGTCGGGGAACCAAAGATCATCCGCATCAAGGAAAGCAATTAAATCTCCTTTAGCAATTTGGACTCCGTGATTGCGTGTTGCGGATACGCCCCGATTAGTTTGCGATAAAACTTGGATACGGCGATCGCTTAAAGCATATTGATTCGCTATTGCCAATGTATTATCTGTGGAGCCATCATCAATAACTAATAATTCAAAATCTGTAAAGGTTTGATTTAGAACAGATTCAATGGTTTGGCTGATGAAATTAGCCGCATTATATGCTGGTATGATCACAGATACGGTAGGTTGGCGATCGCTCATTACTTGTCCTCAATTACCTCAATTACATTACTAGACAACAACACTTCGACACAGGATCAGGAGTCATCAATTCCGTAAACATCTCATTCTATTACAGTCTTTTAATGAATAATTTGCAATCCCGATTAAGTGCATATCTTGAAAAAATTGTGATTGAGCGTAATCCTTACTACGCTTCGGCAGGACATTTATTTGCTAGGGAATATATCCGATCGCATTTCGCCAAATTCGGTGAAGTGTTGATCCATGAGTTTGAGGTAAATGGAAATCCGCACCAAAACTTAATTTTGCAAATTGCGGCTAAAGATCAAAAACAGCGATCGCCGATCATTATTGGTGCACATTACGACACGGTTCCTGCTTGTGTTGGTGCAGATGACAATGGCTCAGGTGTGGCTGTCCTTTTGGAACTTGCGGAATATCTCTCTACCAATCCCCTTAAATATCCTGTTCACTTAATCGCCTTTGACATGGAGGAATATGGCTTATCGGGTAGTTTTGCTTATGCAAAGAAGCTCAAGCGTGAGCAACAAAATCTGCGTCTGATGATTTCCTTGGAGATGCTAGGCTATTGCGATCGCAAACCCAACTCACAAAGCTATCCCGCAGGTTTAGATAGGTTTTATCCCAATACGGGCGACTTTATTGGTTTAATCGGCAACATTTCCACAATTCCCGATCTGATCCATTTGCAGCGTCATATGAAATCCACCGTCCCCTGTGAATGGCTCCCCGCAGGTTGGCGTGGTTTAGCTATACCTGATACACGCCGCAGCGATCATGCGCCTTTCTGGGATGAGGGCTACAAGGCGCTCATGATCACGGATACGGCAAATATGCGAAATCCCCACTATCACAAAAGTAGCGATCGCCTAGAGACTCTCGATTTAGAATTTCTCACCAATGTTTGCCAAGGCTTAATTGCAGGAATTACATCTCTTAAATAACGTCAGTGCGGGATAAGCCAAGAACTTGAGTTCTTGGTTAGCGGCGATTTTAGAACAAAACATTATCCCGAACTGGCGTTAAATAGATTTTGAGATTTTTTGTAGTCTTTTGCTGTGTGATGACTTTGGCTTTGCCGCTAAATCCTGTCGCGATTTCCGCTAGGTTTAATGTCTTTACTCGCATTAGCGCGATCAGAAACGTATCCACAAAGCTTAATCTTGCTCCATTCCATTATAAAACCCCTCCCTGACTAATTTTGCAACTTGTTGTCCTGTACTAGGGTCTTCAAATCTGTTGCAGATTTGAACGAAAATAGCTGTGGCACACGGCGCTCATTCTTTTCCATTTACTTGATGACTTTTAAGACAGTATCTACTTTAGAACCTTCCACATATCATCAGTGAATAATCAAAAAAGGGAAGCTATTTAAAATCTAGTTTCCTTTTTTTTGTGTTAATGCTAAAAGCGTTATGATATAGCTGTTTTGTCAAAAAATAAGGTGAATTAAATGGCGATCGCATTACCGAAAAAAATCATGCTACTTGGCTCTGGGGAACTAGGTAAGGAGGTTGTTATTGCCGCCCAGAGACTCGGTAATACGGTAATCGCAGTTGATCGCTATGACAATGCGCCTGCGATGCAAGTTGCCGATTGTCGGGAGGTGATCTCGATGTTGGATGGCGAAGATCTCGAAGCTGTCGTCAAAAAACATCAACCCGATTTGATTGTGCCAGAAGTGGAAGCAATCCGTACTGAAAAGCTGCTGGAACTGGAAGCGCAGGGTTACACGATCATTCCTACGGCGGCTGCTACTAATTTCACGATGAATCGCGATCGCATTCGGGATTTAGCCAGTAATGAATTGGGCTTACGAACTGCTAAATATGCTTACGCTAATAGCCTCGACGAATTGAAAACCGTTGCCGCCGAAATTGGGTTTCCGAATGTGATTAAACCCGTGATGTCTTCTTCTGGCAAAGGGCAATCTGTCGTTAATTCTGCCGATGAATTGGAAAAAGCTTGGGATTATGCGATCGCTGGCGGTCGTGGTGATACAGCCAAAATCATCATTGAGGAATTTATCAATTTTGAAGTCGAAATTACGCTGTTAACGATCCGTCAATGGCAGGGAGAAACTCTATTTTGTGAAGCGATCGGGCATCGTCAGGAACGAGGTGACTATCAAGAATCATGGCAGCCCGTCGGCTTAACTTCTGACCAAGTCAAAGATGCACAGGACATTGCTCGTAAAGTTACCGATAAACTTGGTGGTGCAGGTATTTTCGGGGTGGAATTTTTTATCACTAAAGATGAAGTGATTTTCTCGGAATTATCTCCCCGTCCCCATGACACAGGAATGGTTACGCTCATCTCCCAAAATCTCAATGAATTTGAACTTCATTTACGGGCGATTCTCGGTTTACCGATTCCCACAATTGAGTTGCTCAGTCCATCCGCCAGTGCCGTTATTCTTGCCAGCGAAACCAGCGACAACATTTCCTATACAGGCATGGAAGCAGCCCTTGCTATCCCCAACACAGAAATCCGTTTGTTTGGCAAACCAGATTCTCGTCCCTATCGCCGCATGGGTGTGGCTTTAGCTAAAGGCAAAGATGCGATCGAATCCCGCCAAAAAGCAACAGAAGCCGCTTCCAAAGTCAAAATTATTTGAAACATAAACTCAGGAGCAATGACTTGCCCCGCTTAGAATGGGAAGGCATCTCACCACAGCAATTTCCGATCAAACGAACCACAAGAAAAATTTTAAAAACGTTGATTCGCAACGTTTTTAAAATTTTTCTTGGTTTGGTTTTGAGCGCAAAGCGCTGTAGAACGTAGTCAAGAAGGGAAATTTGGTCGTGCCTATACTAAGATAGATACTTCTTTGCGTGACATTCCTTTAAGTCGTGTATTCTTCTATCAAGTAACAGATGATTCTGTGGAAATTGTCAGTGTAGTGAGTGAGTATAGAGATTTAGATACTTTGTTTATTGCAAATAATGATACAAATTAGCGATCGCCATATCAGACAATTGTTTAACTACATCTGATTTTAAAGCTTTAGGACAAAATAAAGTTATAATTTCGGTAAACCCTATTAATTTTTCATAAATGGTTGTACCCACATATCAAGATTTTCTTTTGCCGTTGCTACGGATCGCTGGTGATCAACAGGAACATTCACTTAGCCAAACAGTTGAGTTATTGGCAAATCAGTTTAACTTAAATGAAGAAGATAGAAAAGAGCTTTTACCTAGCGGTAGACAAACAAAACTAGCAAACAGAATTGGGTGGGCTGTTACATATTTAAAAAAAGCGAAATTACTAGAAAGTGGAAAGAGAGGAATATTCTACATTTCTCCGCGAGGCAAAGAAGTATTGGAGTCTCAGCCTAGTTCAATCAATAGAAGCTTTCTAGAAGGATTTACAGAGTTTCAAGAATTTCAAAATCTTAGGTCAAATGATGATGTAAAACTTGATGTTTCAATAACAGAAGATGTAGATCAAACGCCTGAAGAAAATTTTGAAATCAGCTATCAAAAATTGAAAAAAGAATTAGGTGAAAAATTACTTGAACAAATTAAAGCTTGCTCTCCAAAATTTTTTGAAAAGCTTGTAGTTGATTTATTGCTTGCTATGGGTTACGGAGGTTCAAGAAAAGATGCTGGTGAAGCAGTTGGAAAAAGTGGCGATGGTGGAATTGATGGAATTATTAAAGAAGATAATTTAGGACTAGACTTAATTTATATTCAAGCGAAAAGATGGGAAGCTTCTGTGGGTAGACCAGCAGTGCAAGCTTTTGCTGGAAGCTTGGAGGGTATGAAAGCTCGAAAAGGTGTAATGATTACCACATCTCAATTTACAAAAGAAGCCAGAGAATATGTCAAAGTTATCGAGAAAAGAATAATTCTGATTGACGGTGATAAATTAACTCAACTAATGATTGATTTTGGTGTGGGTGTAAGTGAGATTCAAACATACACACTCCAAAAAGTTGACTCTGATTACTTTGATGAAGATATTTAACATATATTGAGTTCAACTTGTTTAGATCTAGGTTGGAGCCTCATAGAAATATTTGTCATATCATGTTCTGCCATAGCGCCAATCAAACCTACTTCCTCTATTGTTAAGTATCTATAGCTTTGTGGTGGATGAAATCCATCCCATTCTTGTTGTAGTCTTGCAAGCTTTATTGGCTGATTAAATTTTTGTACATTTTGCACACAAATTGCATAGCCAGTTGAAACTCCATTAAAATACTCAAGAAATTCTGATTTTTTTAGCCCTGAATCTTTATTGACAAGTTGCCAGAGATTACTTGGACTACTCTGTATAACTTCCTTGACTTCGCAAGAACCCAATAATACTTTTTCAGGTGAGGATACATATATAAAAAGAAAGTCACCCTTATCAACTCTAGGGCGAATTCTTCTTAGTTCTGCTTTTTTTGTCTCATTGAATATTAATTCAGCATATCTTGGCTGAAGCGATAAAAGCAAAACATATCCATCACTAGAAACTTTTATTGATTTATTATTCATATTGCAGTCCCAAGAGAATAAATTTTAAAAAATGCTTCATTCGTGACTAGTCTTGGTGATTGTATTTGTCCTTTACTTGCTAAAATTTCATATATTTTATCTAGAGAAATAGGGTTTCTAAATATCTCTGTATTACTAAATCTAATAGCCATAATTTCATTTCTTGAATTTTTTGAGATCGATTTTATATCTTCCATCTTAAAAATGCCAAGCCTTTGAAATTTTAGATAAAGTTCTTTAGGGTTGCCAATAGCCACCTCATCTAGCGTCGAACAAGCACAAATTTTAGAGGTTTTACTTACATAAGCTCCATCTTTGTCACTAGATACATACCATAAAATACGTGCAGGACATGAAAAGTTAATAGGCGTTGACTTTGTACTTCTGTAATATACAGATTCCCAATTTAACGCTAATTCTGATTTTGATACGCCAAATAAACTTTCTCTAGCTAGTTCTTCATCAAATAATTCTTTTGCCCAGTGTGGTTTGATAGGAATTATAAAATTTGGAATGTTTGTATCAACAATCTTAGCAGGATACAATAGCTTCTCTAAATCAAACATAAAATCAGGATTAGCTTTTTCATTAGAACTCAAATTGTCAGAAAAACGTCTACAAATACTTTTATATTCTTCTGTAAGATCTAAACTAATATTGATTAGATGTTCTGACACCTCAATTGTTGATTTAGTGATTTTGGAGTTAATTTTAATCCACTTCCCATCTATACTATAAAAGCCAGCATCTTGAATCACTCTAATAACAAAATCATCAATTTGACTTTCAGTTATTCTAGTAAAGTTTCTTCCCTCTGAAACAGCCAAATTAATTGTACTCCAAACAATATGTCTAGTCAGTGTTTCTGATAAAGATTTGTAGTTGACTCTGAGTATTGGGACGGATAATTCATACGAATTTTCTCTACTATATACGATTAAAGCGACAGGAGTATTACTATCCCAAACAGCAATACATTCATATTTATCTTTCTCAATGAGCATTCGAGAAAACTTAGTTTTAAAATCAACTTCTTCATCTAAGGTAAAAGATTGTATAAGACTTTGTTTTTCTTCTATGGTAACTTTCTTTTTCGATAGCTGAGTCCCTGCTAATCTTTCAGGTTGATATTCTGAATCTTTCCTAAGCTTATCTAATTTAACTATTAACTCAGTAGGGCTAACAAGTAGAACGCCGTGTTCTTTTTTGACTTGATCTGCATAAGATAGAAGATTTACATCTGTAGTTACAATAAATGTAGATTTTCCAGAAGCTATTGTTCGAGCTATCTGGCGAATATTAATGTCTGTAATTGGAAGGCTTTTATTAGCTAATAACTGCCCCTTCAATGATTCATAAATATTATCAAATCTATCAGATGTACAACTTATCTTAAAGAAACTATCTGCAAATAAACGCATCTTATTTCTTTCTTTTACTATAGGTCGTCTATTAATTTCATTGTATATTTCGTCAGTAGTACACAATCCTAATTCGTCTTGAACCCAATCTGCCAGTAAATAAGCGGATTCTCGATCATCTATAGCTTTTAATAAGCTCATTTGATAAAAGTCAAAAAACACACAAGAGTCAAGGACTACAAAAGTTTTTGTACTTACAATAGTCGAAAAAAGATCTGGACGACCGAGATTGTAAACCCAAGTTGTTACAAGTTTTCCTAACTTATTATTTCCAGAACACTCATGCATGGGGGTAAACCCAAATTTTTCCCACATACCATCAATACCATAGTCTTGACGACATACAAGACGGATATCAATCAAATCACTCAAATCTCTTGTTATGGTTTTTAGATGTTCTATAAGTTGTCTCGCTATGCCTTTACCTTGGGATTCTTCTTTTAGACATAGATGGTATATCCTAATTCGTCTTTCTTCTTTCTTAACTGTATATAGAAGATATCCCAGAAAAGTATCGTTTTCATCCAAAGCCACTAAGACGTTCCCTTTCCATATGTAGTCATCGAAAGCTCCTTCAGGAAAGAGGGATAAAGTGCTTGAATTAGCTTTTCCCAAAGCTTTTACTTGATCTGCATATTCTGAGTTCCCTTTAATAGCTTTTATGTTAATGCCATTATTTGTCATAAATATATCGTTTATTTTATGCGTTTAGTTTTTAATTTAGATTTTATAACTTATTCTTGTCATTTTAGCTTAGCATCATGTTTTATTATTGTACATTTATCAAAAACACCTTAAATATTATGTGTACTTTAATCATGGGTTGTACGACAAATAAAAGCTATAGATATGCTTGAATTTTTCGTGTCCTAGAACTTGAGGAGAGGAAACAACTATCAAAAGGCGATCGCTTACGTTCTCTAATTTCTAGAAAAAAACAAGAATTTGAAAGCACTTTAATGAAATAAGCAACCATACTCAAAAGCTATTTTACAAATCAGAAACTATTCCCTGTGCTGCAATCCAAGCGGTAGTCCAAGCATTCTGAAAATTAAAACCACCCGTTACGCCATCAATATCTAAAACTTCTCCCGCAAAAAATAAACCAGAGCAAATTTTGCTTTCCATCGTCTGAAAATTTACATCCTGCAATCGAATCCCACCACAGGTGACAAACTCTTCTTTGAATACGCCTTTACCAGCGATCGCATATTCACTCGCACTTAACACATTCACAATTTGCTGAATCGCTTTATTAGAAATATCCGCCCAACGTTTTTCTAGTTCCACTTCCGCTTTATCCAGTAAGTATTCCCAAAGACGCAGAGAAATCTCAAAGGGACAGTAATTAGAAATAAACTTTTTCGGTTGATCGGCTTTCGCAGTTAGGAGAGTTTGTTTAATTACTTCTACTTTTAAAGATGGAATCCAATTAACCGCTAAGTTCGCTTGATAATTGCACTCATGGAGTTCTCGCGCCGCCCATGCTGATAGCTTCAGGACTGCTGGACCACTCAAACCCCAATGGGTGATTAATAAAGCTCCTGATTGTTCTAAGGGATTGCGGTTTGATTTTTTCTTCTCAGTACTAGCGGCACTAATTAATTTCACGGTGGCAGGATTGACGCTGACTCCTGCAAGTTCGTGCAATTTAGAATCTTTGATATTAAAGGTAAATAGAGAAGGTACAGGTGGCTCAAGTTCATGACCTAGCGATCGCGCGATCGCATAGCCAGATGGACTGCTACCTGTGGCAAGCAATAGGCGATCGCAGATTATATTCTCGCCATTTTTAAGAATTACATCAAATTTGCGATCGCCTAAACGCTCAATTTTTTGGACTAAAACATTGGTACGAAGATTCACACCCGCCTTTTTTGCGGCAAACATCAAGGCTTCTACAATTGTTCCCGAATCATCGGTAATGGGAAACATCCTGCCATCGGCTTCAGTTTTTAGCTTCACTCCTTCATGATTAAACCAGCGCACGACATCCAAGGGTTGAAACTTTGAGAATGCTCCCCGTAAGGCTTTACCCCCTCTAGGATAGTTCTGAACTAGTTGCGAAGGTTCAAAACAATGGTGGGTTACATTACAACGTCCGCCCCCTGAAACTCTGACTTTTGCCAGAGGCTGCCGTCCTGCCTCCAAGAGGGTGACATAAGTATGGGAAGCTTGCGCCGCATGGACTGCACCAAAAAATCCTGCTGCTCCACCACCGATTACTACAACTTCTGTACTTGCCATATTATTCTCTTTAAAATTACTAGAAGTAAAGTGGCGCGAAGCGCCACTTTACTTCTGTCTTACCTTAAGAAAGTGGTGCGAAGCACCACTTTCTTAATCTTTTTTGGGAAGACAGGACTGAAAAATATTGATTACTTCTTTAGGAACTTGCTTAGTTTCTCTCGCCGCAGTGTCAATTTTGAGAAATTCGGCAAAGGTATATTGCGATCGCAATTTATCTAAACTACAAGTACAGAACTCCTTACTATTCGTAAATCCACAACCCTTCATAAAGGTTTTAACTACTTCTTGCGGATATTCATACTTTTCTTGTTTAGGAGTTTGCGTCTCTTGGGAATTTACCGCCGCCGAAATACCACCACTAATTAGTAAAAATGTACTTAGAAAGAGAAATAGATGATGGCGCATATTTGAGTAGTAGCTTGCTGAATCCGTAAGCCATTATATAGGATTTACCAATAAATCAATACGGCACAATGCGCCGCATTGATCGTAATTTCTATCATCAGGATGACTGCATAGATCACAATTTCATGACAACATCTATATAGCCATCCTGTTTTGCCTGAGCGTTTGAATGAAATCTCCTGACCGTTTACTAATTGTTGATGATGTGCCAGACAATCTATTTCTTGTTCGCACAATTCTCGAAGAAGAGGGATACGAGATCATCGCAGCATCTAATGGTCAAGAGGCATTAAAAATTATTGAATCTGAGCCAATTGACTTGGTATTGCTAGATGTGATGATGCCCCTCATGGATGGCTATGAGGTGACTCGTCGCATCAGAGCGATGAAGGACTTGCCATTCATTCCCATTTTGTTGATTACGGCTTATGATCGCGCCAATGCTGTCAAGGGCTTAGACCTCGGTGCAGATGAATTTATTCGGAAACCGATTGAGGCGGATGAACTCTTGGCAAGGGTGCGATCGCTGCTGCGTTTAAAACATAGTATTGCGGAGCGAGATCGCATTGATCGCCAGCGACAGGATTTTGTATCACGACTGACCCATGATTTGCGGACTCCACTTGTGGCGGCAGATCGGATGTTGGGGCTATTGCAGGATGGCGTATTGGGGGAGATTTCGCCACAAATTGGTGAAGCTCTAACGATTATGGGGCGCAGCAATCGTAACTTGCTGGAAATGGTGAATAAGCTCCTTGATGTTTATCGCTACGAATCGGGCAGTAAGACTATTAATCTACAGCCATTAAATTTGCGGGAACTGCTCGATCATGTGGTGGAGGAACTGAAGCCGATCGCTATTTCTAAAAATCTGGAACTTACCGCCGAGCTAGATCAAACAGCTACGGTAAAGGGCGATCGCCTAGAGCTATTGCGGGTATTTAACAATTTGATCGGTAATGCCCTGAAATTTACCGAAGTGGGAAAAGTTCATGTTAGCCTAAAGCTAGCTCAAAATGAGGCGCATCAATCTGAGGCAATTATTGCGATCGCGGATACTGGCGCGGGTATTCCGATTGACGAGCAACCATTCTTGTTCCAAAGATTTCGCCAAGGCAACCATCAAAAACAAGGTAGCGGCTTAGGTCTATACCTATCGCACTATATTATTAGCGCCCATGATGGCAAAATTCTGGTGAAATCACCCAATCTTGATACTCAGCAAGGTTCTACTTTCTTCGTGCATTTACCCATCATTTAAAAATTAGAATTTCAAAATCAAAAATTTTGGTGAAGCTGAAATTCTTTGGTTTTATATTTACCGATCAATCATGAGTACCCATCAAATTCAGTACGACACTCTCCTGAGTCATTACAGCAATCCTCTTGAATCAATTACGCTTTTACGGCAGTATCGCCCATATTTTGAGCTAATTCCTAGTCTGCGTCGTCCCATTGATAGTTTAATTTCAATTCCATTTCCAGTAGTCCAAATCACTAGTCCCAACTTGACCCAAAATCATGCTCGATTGGAATGCGATCTTGCTTTGATCATGTGCGACCCTGACTGGAAAGTAAAAACTGGTCAAGAAATTTTTGTCTTCATCCATCGCCCTAACGAAGACTACTCATCACTCCTGAAACGTTGGCGACAAGTGGAAGTCATGCTAGGGGAAGAATATTATTGGCTTTTGCCTTGGAAACATCGCAGTATTATTAGCGATCGCGGCGAATCTCACTATCCATTATTCGTGACCCTCGACTATTCCCCAAGTCGAATTAGCAAAGGTTTAGAAGGCGCATCTCTGCCCCATGTGAAGGTATCCACTCCAGCGATCGAACTACCTCCTGACACTGAAGAAAATCAAGAAGATCCTATTTGCGATCCAACTGAATAAAAAAAGGTGGAGTGCTCTGCACTCCACCTTTTTTTATTCAGTTATTTCAAGTTAATTGCAGGGGTTTTACAAACATCGATCGGATCTAACTCGGCACTCTTGCCATCATCATATTCAGCTCTCACATCAAATACGCATCCTGCATCAGCACCCTTAAAATCTGAACGCTTCCACTCAAAATCAACTTTTTCGCGATCGGCAAGTGGTGCATCAAGCTCATTGGGTCCCCAATCCTGTTTGCTTGGTGCAGACATATAAATTGCTTTTAAGACTTTGCCACTATTGTTGACAAGGGCAATCCGTACTGTATCAGGAGCCTTTTCAGTTTTAGAATCTGCGGCTTTGGGACTAGCCGATGCAGAAGGGGAAGCCGTAGGAGATGTCGATGCGGTTGCAGTGCTGGATGGGGAAGCCGAGGGAGATGCAGAGGGCTTAGCACTAGCACTGCTACTAGGAGTAGCTGATGCCGATGGGGAAGCAGTAGTAGATGATGTGGTAGTGGTAGTTGTAGGGGTACAAGAAGCGGCAGCCACAGAGATACTTGCAGCGATCGCTAGATTGTATAATGAGAATTTTTTCATAAATGTCATCAAATCTTAAACGGACAAACTATGTTAACAGTCTTAGATTCAATTATGGATAAGAATTAATGTTTGTCCATAGATCTATGAACTTTTTCAAAGATGAGTTGCGGCGCTTCGCGCCGCAACTCATCTTTTGTTTTTTATCGCGATCGCCATAAACTGCAAACCAAATCATCGTAGGATGTTAAGACTAATGGTGCTTTGCACTACTTTAATTTATTCAAGTTTATTCAAGTACTAGAACAAATTCATGGCTCCTCAATTGCGCGTATATGTTCCTCCCCATCCCATCATCCGCCACTGGCTCACGATTGCGCGGGAGAAACATACACCTGTTCCACTATTTCGCACAGCAATGAGCGAACTTGGGAAATGGCTGACCTATGAGGCAATTCGTGAATTTTTGCCAGTGCAGGAAGTCGATATTGAAACGCCCATAGGAGCCGCATCAGGACAGTTAATCGATGCTTCTATCCCTTTAGCGCTTGTGCCAATTTTACGGGCAGGCTTGGCAATGCTAGAAGGTAGTCAAACCCTCTTGCCAACTGCTAATGTTTACCATTTAGGATTAGTCCGTAATGAGGAAACCCTTGAGGCTAGCTGCTATCTCAATCGTTTGCCAGAAAGATTTGAACCACAAACTCGTATTTTCATTGTTGAACCAATGATGGCAACGGGTGGATCGATAATTGCTACTTTGAAATTACTCACAGAGAGAGGAGCCGATCCTGCTTTCATTCGGATTATTAACGCCCTATGTGCGCCACCAGCTTTACAGCTAATCAATCAACAGTTCCCATCAGTGCAAATCTATTCTGCTTGTATTGATGAAGTTGTCAATGAACAAGGATGGATTGTCCCCGGACTCGGCGATGCTGGCGATCGCTCTTTTGGCACATAATTTACAGCGCTTTGCGCCTAAACCCAAACCAAAGAAATTTTTGAAAGCGTTGCTTCGCAACGCTTTCAAAAATTTCTTCGTGGTTCGATTGAGAGCATCTCACTATTGTATAAAGCATCCCCTGCGGGGATGCTTTATACCTGAAATATCCATTGACGGTTTCTGCCATTTTCTTTGGCTTGGTATAGGGCTTGATCGGCTCTATCAATTAATTCCTGTGGCAATTCGGAAGCTTGGGGAATAGTGCAAGCAATTCCAAAACTAAGGGTGACATAATCAGCTACCTTACTATTGCCATGATGAATATTTAAAGTAGTTAGCTCTTGACGGATATCTTCAACAATTTGCGAAGCACCTGCCTCATTGGTATTAGGGAGAATAATCACAAATTCTTCGCCGCCATAGCGAGCCACCATATCCGCAGGACGCTTAACCTGACACCGCAATACTCCCGCTACCTGAAACAGACAGCGATCGCCTGCGGGATGTCCATAGGTATCATTGTAATTTTTGAAATAGTCAATATCGCAGAGAATTAAGGAAATGGGATTTTGCTCTCTCAGCATTCTCTGCCATTCTTTATGGAAATATTGATCAAAGCCTCGACGATTAACTATATGGGTTAGAGGATCGGTAATCGCAATTTTCTCTAGCTCCTGATTTGCTTTTTGCAATTGTTGGTACAGATGAGATTGCTGAAGAGCGATCGCTACTTGATTGGCTAACTGTTGAATTAATTCAATTTCCGACTGCTCCCATTCTCTTGCTGCAAAACATTGATGGAAAACGAGTAACCCCCATAACTCATCTTGACTACTCAATTGGTTCTCAGAATGTCCATGAAAATTAGTCACAATGGGAACGACTAGTTTAGACTTCACCCCCAACCATTTCAAAGTATCAATTAAACAAGCTGCCATATGGTCTTGGTCAATATCTACAACGCTGCGAATTCGTCCTTGGAGATATAGATCATGGTGCGATCGCGGAAAAATATCTGTGGGCAATGTATATTGCTGAAGATTTACCACATTGGGGGCATCAGATTCACTGACAATTACTCCTGCGGTGTCTGGCTCTGCCTTGTAGATGAGTGCGCGATCGCTTTGTAAAATTTGCCGCGCCTCAGTGACAGTTGTTAATAAAATTTCATCAAGATCAAGGGATTGCCGAATATGTCGAATTACTACAGCTAATAGCTTTTCCCGTTCTATTTGCTTTTTTAAAGTTAATTCCGCCTGCTGCCTACCTACAATTTCGGCTTGGAGGATTTGATTTTGATCAATGAGTTTCTGCTTTTGTTTTTGGATCAGCAATTGATTCTTCACCCGCATCAAAACTTCCTGTTCTTGAAAGGGTTTTGTAATATAGTCAACTCCTCCTGCTTCAAAAGCTTGAACCTTATTACCTAAATGATCGATGGCGCTAATAAACACCACTGGAATGCCACAGGTTTGAGGCGATTCTTTTAACTGTCTACATACCTGATAACCATTTAAGTCAGGTATATTAATATCTAACAAAATGAGGTCAGGAGGCAATGCTGACACAAACTTTAAAGCCGTTTTGCCACTAGTAGTCTTACGCACTGAATATCCCTCGTTAGTGAGCATACTTGCCAACAATTGCAAATTTTCGAGCGTATTATCAACGATCAAAATGTTGGGATAAGTCTTTATATTGGGATAATTAGATTGGGCTATCTGTGGAGTCATATTTAATCTACATATTGCTATATTTTTTCCGCAAGTTTTAAAATTTTTTGCCAATGTGCTTCTGATACAGGCACAACTGAGAGACGACTGATGCGAATGAGGTCAAAGCCTTCAAAATCAGGGTCTTGTTTGATTTGAGCAAGGGTGACGGGTTGTGGTAGCGATCGCACTGCCTTGACATCAACGACAGCACGTTTAGGATCATCTAATTTCGGGTCAATATAGGGAAGGCTAATTACTTCAGCAATACCCATAGCGCGACGCTCATCGCCCGTGTGATAGATCAAGGCTAAATCCTTGGGCTGCATGGTGCGGATATGTTTGAGGGCCAGATTATTATTTACGCCATCCCAAATCGTTTGGCGATCGCGTTCGAGGTCAGCGTAGGAATAGACGTGAGGTTCACTTTTGAGAAGCCAATAAGCCATGATGCCAGTGTTTGAAACTCCATCGTCATTATAAAGCCCCAAAAGTACTAAGTAGCTCGACATAAATGTAACGTCAGTTTAGCGAAGTCTCAAAATGGTAAGAATCGATTTGCGATTCTTACCATTTTGAGCCATTTGCGCTGTACTTCGCACAGCGCAAATGGCTGGCTATATCAAAAATGAAGAAACAATACAGCGTTTTATTGAATCTTTTTCCCCTTACGCTTTGCTTTTAGTAGTTTAATTGCTTCTGAATCAGCATCTTTAATCCAAACTAATCGATGTCCTTGTAGTTCTGCACAATGTTCTTTTAAATTTTTTTGCCAATCTTGCCAGTGTGATATGTCTTTCATGTTTTCTAGCAATCCCCAACTTTCTTCCTGCTTAGTTAATTTGGCAAATTTCTCATACTGTGGGTAGTCGGGAAGAATATAAGCATCTTTGCAATGCAGTACGGGTGGATTATCGGAGTTGTGATAGTCACGATAACGAACCTGTAAATTCCTCAGTTCAATTTGCATTGAGGCTTGCATCTTTGGATGGGGATCTCGATCAAAGTCAGGATAAAAAAGATAGCTGATTTTAGGTTTGTGAAGATGAAATTTGATTAGTGTGGCTCCATCCATTCTGCCAATGGTACGGCTAGCGCATCCTTCATAGAGTCTCAGCATGGTATCTAGATGTTCTAGTGCTGAGATATGCACATAGAGGGCTTGATGATCTAGTCGCCCAATTTTACTATTGCAACAACAGGTGGCGATGAATCCTTCTCGACCTAAATTAAATAACATCAGGTCAGCCGTGGTACTTGCACCTTGATAGGAGCCGAATAGGGATTTGATATCGGTTTGATACTGTTTTGAAAGTTGACTTGGTTTGAGCCGTTTGTAAGGGTTGTCAAAGTTGCTAAGAGCCAGAAATACTAAAATATCTTGGCGGCGCTTATCGGCGATCGCATCCCACTCATCTTGATTTGTGGCACTGACAATCAAGTTAAAGGCTCGGCGTACTGTCCCAAATTCTGTTAGTAACGTCTCAAAGTTTGATAGTTCTTCGCCGACAGGTAGCCTGCCTCGCTCTGTGAAGAAATCCATAAGGGGATTAAGTAATTCGCGATAGTCTTCAAAGCGTTTGGAGACAAGGCGGATTCTGGGTGTGGTGGCTCTGGAACGAAAACGTGACGCTCTAAAGCTTTGCGCTTGTATCTCATCGCGAAATACAAAATAAATGCCGAGAGCTACAGGGACTGAATCTACGCCTAATACTTGATCGATATAGAGTTTGAGTTCTTCTTGTTCGTAGTATTTCTGAAATGTGTTACGGCTACTCACCACACCGTCACTGTAAGCGATTTGTCCTTTACCCACATCACCAATTAATACTTGTGCTGATACTATCAATACTTTTTGTGTTAATTCCCATGCTTTGATTAGTGCTTCTCTTCTTTCGATCTGTGATTCGATGACGTTGATGATATAGCCAAGGTTGACGATTTCGGCACTGGTGCAATCACTTTGGGGTCGATAGTATGGGTCCCAACCATTACTGGTGAAACCACGATCGCTAATTCTTTTGATATCCTCACCATGACCACAGCCATAGTCAAAGAAGGTTGTGTTTTCTGTAAATATTCCTGCTTCTAGGGCGAGGCGAACTGGTTTGGATAGGTCAGGACGATGAATTGCAGCTTTATGGCGATCTATTTTGATATCTTCTTTTAGACTCTCATCTCCAGTATCTATCCGAGATGGCGAGGGGAGTAAGATTACTTGATGATCTTTCAGTTCAACGTTGTATTCCTGTAACCGTTGTTCCCATCCTTTGCGAGTGCCGATGGTGCGAGTCTCATGAAATAAGCCGATCGCTTCTTCTTGTTTGGTTAGTTGAGAAAATATCTGATAAAGTGGATAGTCTTGATTTACAAAGGTTTCTTTGCGATGCAAGATTGGCGGATTGGGAGATTGGTAATAATCGCGCTGTTGAGTAGTTTGGGTTTGGAGGTCAACTTGAATACTTTGATGCAATGCAGGATGTGGGTCAGTATCAAATTCTGGATAAAACAAATAGGAGATTTTCGGTTGTTCGTAGTTGAATTTAATTAGGGTGAATTTGCTCTCTTTGGGAAGTACTGCTCTGGCTTGGCGATCTCTTTCTTGTAATTGTGGAGATAAAAAGGCGATCGCTGATATATGAACATAAAGCGCATTAGGTAACTTTTTGCCAATAGGACTTTGTTGGCATAGAGTGATAATGTCGCTATGGTTGTTCTCTGTAGTCATGGTTATTAGCCAATGAGATTAGGTCTTCTAACCTTTTGATATTGCGATCGCCTGCAAGATAGCCAATACCACGATGCAAATGAAGGCGAAACTGAGTAGCTAGAGTTTCTTTGTCTGTACTTAGTCCGTCATTGTAGCAACGTTGCTTGAGAGCAACAATGAGAATGTCTGACAGATTGCCAGCAAAAACTTGCCAAGTCATCTCCACATTGCTATCAGTGACAATATTAATAATTGATGGAGGAGTTGGTTCAGCTAGAGATTTACATAGCGCCCATCGACAGAGAACGTTCCAATTCTCGATATGGGTAGCCCGTTTGAGTTTGAGTAGTTGCTCTCTAGCATTTTGAGAGATACGAATGCGATCAATTGGTGGTTCCATGGGTTAAGTAATTGGTAATTGGTGATTGGTGATTGGTTACCAGAAGTAGCCTGAACGTATTGAGGTGCGATTGATTGATTCATCGTAATCTAGGATATATTCATGGGCGATTAGTTGATTTTGACGTAAGCGAGTTACTTCTTCTTTGCCGATTTCGGTATCAGTTGAAAGCAGAATCACCTGTTGGCTGGCATTGGGGAAATAGCGATCAAGTAGATTTAAACGATGGGATGAGTCTAGACGACCAAGAGGTGTGTCAATGACCACGGGCAATTGGCAACCTGAAACACGGGCTAATCCCCATAAAAAGGCGATCGCTAACATCTGTTTTTCACCTGCGGAAAGGCGATGTTTAGAAATAAAGTTTAATCAGATTCTTCTCGTTTAATATCGTTTAAATTGATACTTCCATCTTTCTGTAAATAACCAGAAATAACGACCCTATCCTCAAACATTGGTCTGACAATATCACTCATCATTCCTTCAGGAACTCGAACTTTATAAGTATCTCTATCATCTGTTACTACTTGAATCAAACCATTTCTAGGATTTCTTGAGTCAGCGAATTTTAATATGCCTATAATTTCAATGTATTCGCCTATTTCTAAGGTAGGTAAGTCAGTCTGTTCAATGCTCTGAGGAATATTAGATTGGGGAGTATGTATTACTAATGTACTCTCTCTACTGTTCCGAATCGTAGTAAGTCCCACCGTCTTGATTTTCTTACCATCAGGAGCAATTTTACGAGAAAGTCCAACAAAGTTTCTAAAATATGCCTCTTGTGGAATTCGCTTTTGAAGAGCATCTAAATCTGCATCATTGAATAGCCTTAAACCTTCAAATATATCGTCTATAACCTCTTCTGCAAGTCCTATACTTGGAATTGAAAGTTGGTTTCCTCCTATCCTAAAAGTAACAGCAAAGCTAGAAGCACGAGGAACTGACAAGTATAATTCCATCTCATCTCGCAACTTCTTTCTTCTTTGTCCGCGTTCTCGAAATGGCTGTCCCAATTTTCTTTCAGCTACGCGATAAACCAATGTTTCTATATCTTTTACACGCTCGACAAATTCATCACTTTGTGCGATTCCAAATCCTATAACCTCTCCTGTTAACGATACTTGAAATTCATGTGTAGCTAAACTAACTCCTCGTAGACTAAGATGACGTTGAAAATATACTTGCTCTAATAGATCACGTAATTCATTAGCTATCTCATCTGGTGGATTGCCAGACAGTGCAGACGAGATTAGACGCTCTGCTTCTCTAACTTCCATACATTCAAGAGCAAGTGTAGCTGCACTTCGACAAAGAACTGATCTAGTAGGTTCCATGTCGTAATCATTAGCAATTAGTAGAGCAGCTTGCTTCTCTTTGTGAAATGCCTCTCTAGTGAAATAAATTGCACGTGAAACTTCACCTTGCATATTCAAGAACATTGCTTGACTTGCAAGATCCATTGCCTCATTGTGTAATTCAATTACTTCTTGCATTTCTTAACAACTCGTGAACAAGGGGCGCTAAATTCAACTATTGATACATAACCAGGTAAACTTCCATCAGATGGTGTAATTTGTTTGAGCTTTGTGTTGACCCGAGACCTTATATCTTTTTCTGTCCCGTTACCGATACCAGACACTTCAAGGCGTGCTTTTTTTTGAAATAAAGGTGCGGGATCATCAATAGATCCTAACCAAAAATCAAAGCCAGTGCCTTTCTTTGAGCGCTCTATTATTGTCAAATTTGTCAGTTTGGGAATTATTAAAGCGGAGATTCCATACGCTCCAAACTCTATTGCAACTTGATCATCATTCTGAAATCGACGCATTTCATCAGTCACCTCACTCCATGAAATTTCAAACTCATGGTTGTAATCTCCGTCAATATGCAAGATTGAACTATTAATATGTCCTTGATCTTCTAAGCAGACTGCTGCTGCATCAGCGCAATAACCTCCAAATTTTTTTGACCATCCAGGTCGCTCAGGCTTATCAATACATAAGTCGTTTAAGTTTATATCTTGAGTCATTTCAGAAAATTTTATGACTAATAACGTTTCATAGCTTGCTATACCTAGATAACTGATGTCAATAAAACTTTACATTTGGTATCAGTTCTAAAACAGTAAACAGTCATACCTAAGTTATGCTTAAACTGATTTAAGAGGGCGAACCTTTGCCGATGAGGTTGTGCCCCACAAGGTGTCTTTGACATCGGAAAATAGTAAAGTTGCCGTGATGGTTAAGCCTTGCTCATTTGAATCGGATTGCATATTTGATACTTATCGCTTCACCCATGCAGCGACGATGGGGTTTTCGACACGGGTGTCGATGGTGATCACGTAAATCTGTTTGGTGCGGCGATCGCTTGGTAGTTGTTGAATAGCTTGCCAAACGAGTTGGAGGGTGGCGGTGGAGTCTTTGCCGCCTGAATAGCCAATAATCCAAGGGATTTCGTCATGGCAATACAACTGCTGGATCTCAGTTATGAGGGCTTTGATGTCTTCGATTAACTGGGGTGCAGTGCGTTGTGGTTCGGTCATGGTTGGTAGATTTGCCTTGTTTTTCGGGATATCCCTATTACTGTTGTAGTCCAAGTGGACTACAAATGGCAAGATAAAAGCCAAAGCCGTTGAATTGGCAAATTAGAATTAGCGAATTATTTATCCCCGAATTACAGTAATATCTCGACCTGCGGGACTGATTGCGCTCTCCGTGGTAGTGCGATCACTGAGTGGTGGCAAACCTTCACGGCGATCAAAAATTACTAGCCAACCCGTATCTAAATTCAATCCCGATAGATATTTATCCAATTGCTTTAAACCTTCATTGAGTGGATCTGGTTTCTTGTCTCGCCATACTTTTAGCTCCATTCCCAAAGTCACCTTGCCATAGCGCAAACATAAATCCATCCTTCCCGAACCGATCGCATATTCGCGTTCCAAAGTCCCTTTCCCATTGACCACCCGATGCAAAAAAGCCATCAATACTAAATGGGGTGCAATCTCTGGATAGGGGGTGCTTTTAAACAGTGGCTCTCCATGCTGTCGCCAAAATTCTAGAAATGACTCTAACAAGCGTTCAGGTAGAAATTCACCCTGTTCGTTTAGCCAAATTGGTTGAATGTATCCCATCGAAGCAGATGTCACATAGGCAAGCACTCTGGGCAGTACCTCTTGATAAATGGGATTAGCGATCGCCAGACCATTCTCGTTACTACATAAACCCAAATCTAAAACATAGCGCACGTCATCCTGCGGCACATCTGGCAATTCTTGACCTGCAAGGATTGGCTGAATGATGGCTCTTACTCGTTCTTCTCGCAATCTCTCGGCTAGGCTATCTAAATGGGTATCTTGTCTTTGAATTAAAATCTCTTTGGCTTGGTTTACGAATTCAGGTGTAATTGGAGTATTGACATCTTTGGCGATATATTCGGTGATTTCCTTGGCGATCGCATTGACGAGCCAAGGTTGTCCCTGTGTTAAGTGAAATGCTAAATTTATCGCCTCTGGTGTAAATATTTGACCTGTGGCTTCTGTATGTTGTTGATAGAGATTTCTAACTTCTGCAAGACTGAAATTACTTAGTGTGAAGGAACGCACTTTGATGTTAAAGGGGCTTGAGGTGTTGAGTCTCTCGCTACCTCCTGATGCGTATTTATAGTCGCGAACATCGCGCATTCCCACTAGGGAAACTGACTGCGGAAATCCCTGTGGACGACGAGGAAACCCATCTCTTAGCTGTCGTAATACTGTTATTAAAGTTTGATTTTGTAGAGAATCTATTTCGTCAATAAATAGAACTAATGGTCGGGGTGAAGTTTCTGCCCATACTTTTAAAAAATTACCGATGCGTTGTGGCGGTTGATTAGGATTGTAAATGGGTGGTTTTAATTCATCTGTCAACCAAAAATCTGCTGCATCTCGCCATGCTGATAGGATTGATTGTTCTGCTTTTTCAGGTTCATCGGGAAAGGCTGAGCCTACTTCTGCTGATACCATGACGGCATTATATTTGCCACTGGCAGTTAGTGCTTGGGCAAGGGTCATCATCGCTGTGGTTTTGCCAGTCTGTCTTGGGGCATGGATGACGAAGTAATTACGCTGATCGATTAGATCAACTAATTCGGGTAGGCGATCGCTTGCTGGCAGCATATAGTGAATGTCTGCTTGACAAGGACCTGCGGTATTAAACCATTTTTTCATCATGTTAGTTATTTAATATAATTCAAACTTAGCAGAACAGCTTATCCCCGAATTACGGTAATATTTCGCCCTGCGGGACTGATTGCGCTCTCAGAGGTAGTGCGATCGCTGAGTGGTGGCAAACCTTCACGGCGATCAAATATTACTAACCAACCTGTATCTAAATTCAATCCCGATAGATATTTATCTAATTGT
This sequence comes from Pseudanabaena sp. BL-A-41, assembly GCA_050632425.1. Lineage (GTDB taxonomy): Bacteria > Cyanobacteriota > Cyanobacteriia > Pseudanabaenales > Pseudanabaenaceae > Pseudanabaena. Next base: position 807,643 of record CP192607.1, read on the forward strand.
TTTAAGCCTTCATTGAGTGGGTCTGGCTTACGATCACGCCATACTTTTAACTCCATCCCCAAAGTGAGTTTCCCATAGCGCAAACAAATATCCATTCGTCCTGAGCCAACTGCATATTCGCGCTCTAAACTACCGCCACCATTGACCACACGATGCAAAAATGCCATTAATACTAAATGGGGGGCAATTTCTGGATAGGGCGTACTTTTAAATAGTGGCTCGCCATGTTGTCGCCAAAAATCGATGAAAGAATCTAAAAGCGCTTGGGCATTTAGATTACCGTTAGCGTCTAACCATGTTGGTGATATTGAGGTTAATGAGGCGATCGTGATTGCTGCCAATACTTTGGGAATGATTTCTCGATAGATTGGATTGGCAATTTGGATACCGCCTCGGCTATCACGATTACAAAGCCCTAGATCCAAGACATAACGCAGATCATCCTCTGGAGTATTCACCAAGTCTTGCCCCGATAAGATTGGCTGGATAATCACTCTTACTCTGTCTTCCCGAAGCCTTTCGGCTAGGCTATCCAAATGTGTATCTTGTCTTTGAATCAGAATCTCTTTGGCTTGGGTTACTAATTCAGGTGTAATTGGAGTATTGGGATCTTTGGCGATATATTCGGTGATTTCCTTGGAGATCGCATTGACGAGCCAAGGCTGTCCCTGTGTTAAATGAAATGCTAAATCTATCGCCTCTGGTGTAAATATTTGTCCTGTGGCTTCTGTATGTTGTTGATAGAGATTTCTAACTTCTGCAAGGTTAAAATTACTAAGTGTGAATGAACGCACTTTGATATTAAAAGGGCTTGAAGTGTTGAGGCTCTCACTGCCTCCTGATGCGTATTTATAATCGCGAACATCGCGCATTCCCACTAATGCAACTGACTGGGGAAAGCCCTGCGGACGACGGGGAAACCCATCTCTTAGCTGACGTAATACTGTGATTAAGGTTTGATTTTGTAATGAGTCTATTTCGTCAATGAAGATTACTAATGGTCTTGGGGATGATTCCGACCATACTTTTAAAAAATTACCGATGCGTTGGGGCGGCTGATTAGGGTTGTAAATGGGTGGTTTTAATTCGTCTGTCAACCAAAAATCTGCTGCATCTCGCCATGCTGATAGGATTGCTTGTTCTGCTTTTTCGGGTTCATCGGGAAAGGCTGAGCCTACTTCTGCTGACACCATGACGGCATTATATTTGCCACTGGCAGTTAGTGCTTGGGCAAGGGTCATCATCGCTGTAGTTTTGCCAGTCTGTCTTGGGGCGTGGATGACGAAGTAATTTTCTTGGGCGATCAACTGCTCTAGCTCTGGCAGGCGATCGCTTGCTGGCAGCATATAGTGAATGTCAGCTTTACAAGGACCTGCGGTATTAAACCATTTCTTCATCATGTTAGCTATTTAACAGAGCAATAGTTTTCCAATATATAGCAACGAGCTAAGCTTCTTTTAAGAGGTTGAAATTACATTGACCTTAATTAGGCTATTCTAGACTTAGCCAGTAACACCCATAACTCAAGTCACAAAAAGATCGAGTGTTTTAGTATAAACTATGTCTGCGAAAGACCTTTTCCATGAAGCTGTCAGACAGGCTCTACAGAAAGAGCAATGGATCATAACTGATGATCCGCTAAAATTTAAGTTTGGCAATGTTAATTTTCAGGTTGATCTTGGTGCAGAAAAAATTGTAGCCGCAGAGAGGGCAGGAGAAAAAATAGCTGTTGAGATTAAAAGCTTCTTAAATCCGTCGGCAATTACAGATTTCTATTCTGCTCTAGGGCAATTTTTGAGTTATCGCCTTGCTATAGAAGCTAATGAACCAAATCGAACTCTTTATCTAGCTGTTCCAGTGGACGTTTATAAAACATTTTTTCAGCTTGAATTTACACAAGTTGCTATTCAGCGATATCAGCTTTTGCTAGTTGTCTATAATCCTGTAAATGAGGAGATCGTGAAATGGATAAAGTAAGTAAATATCGGGAGTATGTTCAAAGTTTGTTGTCTCGGTATGTGAGTGGTGATTTGTCTGATGATGAGGTTGAGGTACAACTGATTTTTGATGTGGAAAGGGATCATTATCAGTGGCTCAATATTGGCTGGCAAGAGTTAACTCGTGTGTATCGATGTGTTATGCATTTTGATATTAAGGATGGCAAGATTTGGCTGCAACAGAATTTGACGGATCAAAATCCTGCGGAGGAGTTAATTGCTATGGGTGTGGAAAGGCAGGATATTGTGTTGGGGTTGCAACCGCCATATAAGCGTCCATATACAGATTATGGTGTTGCTTAAAATCAGGATTTTGAGAAATGGTTTTACCTGCTGTTATTCTGCGGCAGTGCCAACCGATCTTTTTGGCAGTCAAAAACGATAAAGAATTTAACCGTAGGGATGTGCTGCCGTAACTTTAAATGTTCTTCAGCATCTACTCTGCGGCGAAATCTTCCTACAATTACGCTTTGAATATTATTGGGGAGGGGACGAGCGATCGCCCAAGGGTGAAGCATTTCTTGGTAGCTCATGACTTTAGAAATTAAATATTAAAAGTTGTGTAGTCCAAATAGTCTACAAATTGAATACACGAATCCAAATGGACTACAAAATTATACACTCTTGTAGTCCATTTGGACACATTTCTTTACAGGCTTAACATCCTCTGACACGATCAAAGGTATGGGTAAAGCAGGTAAAACACTCGGACAAGTTCTTGAAAAATACAGTATTAGCCAAACAAATCTGGCTAATGCTTTAGGCGTTGGTCGTTCAAATATTTATCGTTGGATCAATGAAGTTAGAGATCCTAACTCTGAAACGGTTTTACGGATTGTTGCGGCGCTAGACAAAATTAATCCCAACGCAGCAAAAGAATTTAAAAATCTATATATGAGTGATTAGTAATCTAAAAAGAGTTGCTCACCTTGATTAAAAACATTTTCTCGATGCCATCGTAAAGCTTCAATTCTTGGCAAATAGCTTTGTTGTGCTGGCAAAACGATATTCTGACCGTGAAAATCTCGCATTGTCTGGGCGTGAGGTGATTCTTCCCTAAGATCATTAGAGACAACTATTCGATAGTCATCATCAACGGCAAACCAACCACGATCAAAAGCCCAGTGGTGATTTTTGCAAAGAGAAAGTCCATTATCAAAGCGATCGTCTCGAAATTGTGAGAACGGCTTGATATGCGCTCCATCGACAATATGTTGATTTAGAGAATTGAGAACCTGTAACTCACAAAATGCACATCGATATTCATAGGCTGAGACAACTATTCTACGGAAGGCAGCATCTCGCACAATTGATTTAGATTCGTCTTCCACTTCATCAACTGAATAGACAGCACCACCTCTTTCTCGTAGGCGATCTTGAAATTCTTGAAAGGAATTGATTTGAAAAAGTTGTTCAATTTGTGATGATTTATCAGAAAACCAAGTATTTACAAGAATATCAATTAAACTATTTCTTGATGATAGATTCTGAATTAACTCAAAAAGTTCATCGTCAAAGTAAGCATATTGCACCGAATCTCTCAACCCATTTAAGGTTTTGATTTTCACTTTAGAGTTAATTACAGACTCAAATCCAGCCCTTGCTTTGAGATACCAAAAACCATCTCCCTGAAGATGAAAGAAAGGCTGAGCAATATCTGAACGATGGGATTCTGACCCCAAAAAGCTCCAGTATTTGAGAAATGTGGCTATTAATTCAGGTGATAAAAATATTCGATTTTGTCTGATTATTCCCTGTTGGATTAGCGCGATCGCAGATAAAAGTAATATTGGCTTATGCGGTGCAATACCACGCACACGATCTACTCGCAACTTCGCAAACTTTTTGGAATAGTACAGTAAATCTTTGTTCATAGGAATCTACTCAAATCAAAATCTTCTAAAGATTCTTGATCTTTTTCAGCTAGAAGCATCAACAAAATTGCATCTGTATAATCTACACTACCTTGCAACGTGTTCTGTAAAACTTCAAGCCCTCCATTAGCGTACTCTTCAAAGATTTGAACTCGGATATTTCCAGATTCTTCATCAAGGGCAAGACTTTTAGGATCTTTTGTATGGGCGATCGCAATTAAATTGATTACAGGTTCATAACCTCTAGCTACAAACTGATCTTGAGGAATTGGATCGGGTTCTTTTCTTGATGTTTTACCAAGAGGAAGCTTTTTTCCTCGCTTAGCCCCAAGGACAGCCGCAAAAGTCATCACGTCAGCATAGGTCTGAAATGGCGCAGTGGGGTTTTCGGCAGATCTTAAAGAACGTACTAATTCAGCTTTGTCTTCAGCAATATAAACTCTACGAATGCTCATTATTTGCCCCCAACGCTGCCTTATCATTCGCGATCTTTACCTTTGCATCAGCCATTCTTACTTATTCCTCAATACCCAATCTAAAAACATCTTACACACAATAAACCTACACTTTAATTTCAGTCATCATCAAACTCGCCATTATCATTCTTCAATACCATTCAACAACATCGCCACCTGCTCAGGCGCAGGCAATTGATCCCTCAACTCCTTCGGCAGCGTTGATAACCGATAAGTTGCCACCCCAATAGGCTTACTCGCATCCTTCAAAGCATATTCCACAATCGTCTGCTTCTTCGACTTACAGAGAATAATTCCTATCGATTGCCTCTCATCCACCATCCGCACCTTATCATCCAACACCGCCAAATAAAACTGCATCTTACCCACATACTCAGGCTTAAACTTCCCAATCTTCAACTCAACCGCTACCAAACAGCGCAAATGTCGATGATACAACAGCAAATCGATAAAATACTCATCGTCTCCCACCTCTAACCGATACTGACTACCCACAAACGCAAACATCCCACCCATCTCTCGCAAAAATGGCTCAACCTGCGCTAAAATCGCCGCCTCAAGCTGCCTCTCACTATGTTCATCACCCAATTCTAGAAAATCAAAGGTGTATTCGTCCTTAATCGCCAACTTTGCGCGATCGCGAATATCCTCCGATAGAGTCACATCAAAATTTGTCTGATTCAGCAAAGTCTTTTCATAGGTTTGGTTCTCGATTTGGTGAATCAACACATTTTTTGTCCAGCCAAACTTTCGAGTCATCCGCAAATAAAACTCCCGCTCCAAATCATCCTTGCATCTCTCCATAATTACTAAATTATGCGACCAGCCAATTTCTGCCACCAATGGTGACAGTTTTGTATTGAGGTGATATGTCAAGTAAAAATCACGCATTCTCCAAATATTACGAGCAGAAAACCCACTGACACCTTGAAACTCAGCTTGCAAATCTTTAGCCAACTGCTCCACAACCGACTTTCCCCAAGTTTCTCCCTGCTGACGAGTGACAATCATCCTGCCAAGATCCCAATAAAGCATTACTAGCTCTCGATTAACCGCTCTCAAAGCCTCATATTGAGCAGCCCGAATCCGTTGCTTTATCTCAATTAATAACTCATTATAGGTGTCAGATAAACTTACAGAATCGCCCGCCATATCCCTACCCATTAAAAGTTTGCAATAGCCATCTCGCGATCGCACTATCATCTTCTGTTAGACTGCGTTTAAGTGCTTCTTCAACTATGGCAATACTCAAACCCTCTAAAACTAGTGAATCCTTAATTGTGCCACTGCGCCCCCCTGACATTTCAAAAGCATAAACCTGTGACTCGCCGCCATTCACTACCCAATATTCTTTTACTCCCAACTGCTCATATAAAATCCGCTTACGTCCCAAGTCATCATTCAGGGATGTCGTAGCAATTTCTACCACCAAATGTGGAACTTCAAATTGATCAAGATCGATAGAACTGTTATTTTGAGGTGGCAACAAAAAACTATCGCCAACATAAAAAGAGCAATCAGGCTGACATTCTTGTAATCCTGTTTTCCGAAAACTAGTATTTGACAACTTAAGAATACGAATATTTTTAGCGATCGCATACAAACTAATCACATCATAAACAACCGAATTATTGCGCCCATGTAAAGAACCATTAGCCGCTATCTCAATCCTCATTGTGTCGTGATCATAATAAAATCTAGCCTTTTCCGCATGAGTAGGGTCGTCAGAAAGAGTAATAAACTCATCCCAACTTGCCTTAATCCAGCGATCGCTGACAATCTCAGCTTTAGGAGCCGCAGTTGTATTAACCATGATTCACCTCTAAGACTTCGGTATATTCATAATCATAGGCACTCTTTCGCACTAACGGATAGCTCTTGCCATAGAGAACGATGTCATCGGTTTGGGTGTCAGGTTTATTAGAGTTGAATACAAACACATATTCCTTGCCAATGCGGGAAGTCATCTCTTCTTCAACTTCCACCCGCCACTGGGTTTTAGAAACCATCACCACAAGCTGGTTTGCCAACCGAGGAATCAATCTTGCCACCTGCCGACGGTAAATTTCATCCAGACTACCAAAGGGCGAATCCATCACCATCGGGAAAGTACTACTATCTGGCCCCATCACTAAACCAGACTTACTCCATTCCCTCACGCGATCGATGATGCTACCGATAAAAGATAAACTGAGAATCTGATTCTCACCAGTAGAAGCTCCCGATTGAACTTCTTGACCAGCCACAGTTTCCACTAAGCTAAGTTCATATTTTTCACTCAGTCTCGGTGTTTGCGCTTTGAAAGAGATCTGGCTGAAAATTTCCCCAATCCGATTTTCCAATTGCTTGCGAAATAGCTCATTACGATTGGTTTTTAACTCACTCAGCAGATCGATCGCTTGTTGCGCCGCATCAATGCGTTTCTGAGCAAGCTTTTGCTTACCTTCATTTTGCCTACTACTCTTAATTTGCTTCTGAAGATTTTCAATTTGCCCTTGATAATCAGTCCATTTCTGGAGCTTCTTACCCTTCTCTAAGGTTAAATCTTCAACCTTGCGATCGATCTCATCAAGGCGAGTTTGCATTTGCCGAATATCCTCAACGGGACTCTTGCGTAACTGTTCGCTAATTTCTTCTAGCTCTAATTCAAGCCGAGAGATGGCTGTCTTGAGTTGATTAATATTAGCTTGCTTTGTGTCAATACCTTGCCAAAATTCCGTAGCCTGTTTCTCCACCTCATCGACAAAACCTTCCAGTTTTAGAGTTGCAGTTTCTACATCCGCTAAACCTGCTTTCTCTAGCCAAGACCTGACCTGTTCATAGTTAGGGGAACCATCATGTAATGCTGCACCACAGATACATTTGCGCCGTTCTAATAGATCTAGCACAAAGGTCTGTTTGATATCCGCAGGCAATTCCCCCCTTTCATGCAGACCACCTACTAACTCTCGAAAATCTGCGATCGCACCCGTCAGAAATACACTATAGCCTTTGGTAGAAATATCTATCTTGAGTTGGTTCTTTAAACCTCTTAAATTACTGCGGTTTTCACGTTCTTGTTGTTCAAGAGCCTCACGTCGCTTTTGGATTTCATCAATACCACCTAATTCTGTCAATCGTTGATTACAAGATACCTTGAGTTGGTTTTGAGCTTCTAGTTCCTGTTCAATTTCTTTGATTCGTGATTCATATTCAGCACTATCATTCTCTAACTGCTGCTTTTGAGAAATCAAGGTTTTGGTTTGAGCATCCCCAATACTTTTGAGTTCATCCTCAAGGGATTTTCTCGCTTCTTTAAGATGTTTAATGGCATTGTCTAAAACCTGCACACCTAAAAGCTTTTTAGTCGCTTCCGCAATCTCATTACGATTGTCTGATCGCACAATCTGCTCAATTCGTTCACCATCAAAGAAGAAGTACTGATGCAAACTCTTCGGTAAAATGCCATTAATTACAGCTTCAGGATGATTTTGAGTCACCCAACGTCCATCATCTCCTGCCACTTGGAGAAATAATTCACTTTTATTATACTGAATATTTTTCTCGCCATTATTGGCAAGCTTATAGGCACGGGTTAGCCGCCTCACTCGATAGCGCTTAGCATCATGCTCAAATAGAACCTCCGCCCAGCATTCCACTGGCTGATTTAATTGGGATTCAGCGATCGCCTGACGATTGACTAGCTGCTCAGAGTCACCAAAGGCCGAGGTAAATTTTTCGTATAGCACCCATGTAAACGCATTAAGTAGCGAGGTCTTACCAGTGCCATTGTTACCATGCATGATCGTAATATTGCGATCGTCAAGTCTTGCCAATACGATCTCAGGCGTTTGTTGATAAAAACAACGAAAATTAAACAGCTTGATCGAGATTAGCTTCATTGCACAGCTTCCTTAACAATTTTGAGAATATCTTCATTAATCCGCCCCAATTCATTTTTGTCGAGCCGATCCTTTTCGATCTTTAAGACATTACGAATAATTTGTTGAACTTCAGGTGGAGCTTTTTCAATTGGCTCATGAAGACTACTTAGACTTTGAACTTTACTCATTTCCAAATACTCATACGTTTATCGATTTTATCTCAAAAATCTCTTATATAGCTGTAGTCATTCTTGCTATGACACAAAACCCAAGAATTGAGTTGCGGCGCGAAGCGCCGCAACTCAATTCTTGGGTTTTGTGTTTGTCTTAATACAGCCTGTTGATGCTTTAAGGGATACAGAACAATTTTTGAAAGTGCCGCGAAGCGGCACTTTCAAAAATTGCTCTGGGTTTTATAAAAGCGCAAAGCGCTGGATCAGGTGACTACGGCTATAAATCCATTAACCCATAACGTTGTTGCAAATCCAATAGCTTGAGTCTAGCCTCACCACCGTTATCTGCTAAATTTGCAAACTCGACAAAGCGCTGTAATTCCTTTTTGAGTAGATTACGTTCAACATCAATTGTCTCTCGACCCAAATCAGGCGGTAACACAATCATGTCAAATAAAGTTGCGCGTTTTTTATGAGGATGCGATCGCAAAATCCTACCTCGACGCTGAATAAACTGACGCGGGTTACTACTACTTGCCAACATAATTGCTGTCTGAATTGCAGGAATATCCACACCTTCATCCAAGCAACGAATTGCTACTAGCCCTTGCAATTCACCTGTTTCAAACCAAAGCCGTAAATCCTCACGCTCATCTAAAGATGTCTCCGCAGTGTAAGTATTAACGCGATATCCTAATTCAGAGCCTAACAACTGTGCCACTGCGTCTAATTGTCGATTACTCTCGGTTGTTACCTCATCTTCAACCGAGCCGTCACCACAATAAATCAATGTATGTGACGTATCTAGACGTTGCTGCATTAACTCTCGCAAAGCCACTAACTTGTTAGCAGCAGATCCCAATAACCTAGCCCTTTGCATCAATAAAGCCGCTACTACCTCGTTGTCATTACGATCACCATCAAAAGCGATCGCCCTGCCAATCTTTTTCGTTAAGTCAGCATATTTCTCAGTCTCCGATTCCGTCAGTTCCACTAAGATCGGATAGTAGAGATAATGCACCAAGGCTCCTGCCCTAATTGCATCCGCTAGCGTAAATTCTGGCTGGATCACCGAGCCAAAATAATCAAATATAGCCTCCGTTCCCTGATCGTCAAAATATCGCTCTGGAGTTGCTGACAGCGCTAGTCTCAGCCCAACATTACGAGGTAAACTCTCAACCAAACGCCTTGCCCCTAAATTATGCGCCTCATCACCCACGATCAGAGTTTTATCAGGAAAATAGCGCAGTTGTGACTGTAATCCCTGCCCGATCAGCGTCGCATTTGTAGTAATTACAGTCAGAAATTTTTGATTGCCCGATCGCACATTATAAAGTTGCGTAGACAGACGATCTTGCCAATTATGAACACTTTCAAAAGCCAAGATTGGTTCTAGCCCAAATTTTTGGCATTCCCTTGACCATTGAATTACCAGATGTCGATAAGGACAAACAATCAGTAAAACCTGCAACCCAATCTTTTGATAAAGTTCCGTCGCGATCGCTAGCGCCGTAATTGTCTTACCGCTACCCGTCGCCATTTTTAACGTGCCTCGTCCGTTATTCTTAAACCAATTAGCGATCGCCTGCTTCTGATAATTGCGTAATTCTAAGTTAGTTGGCAATATCGGAATACCGCGATCTGGAATTATCACTACAGGAATGTAATCTTGCTGAGGCTCTGCCATGACAGTAGTTTTTTTAGTAAACTCATCAATGGGGAACTTGTCAGGACGCAACCGCAACAGTGATCGCTTAGCGGCTTCAGGAAAATCGAGAATTTCTAACATTGGCGTTTCATTTTCCCATAATCGCCGAAAGTTCTCCACTTTGCTCAATGTTCGCTCCCTAACTCCCTCATCCCAAGAACAAAACACATCAACGCATTCAAAGTTATCCAGCAAAGCACTGGCGCTCTCATTTGCCGACCCTGTAAAAGCCACAATATTTCCTGCCTTGTCCTCAAATATTCCTAACTTCTCATGATAGATACCTCGATTACGAATATCTTTTCTAATAGCAAGTTTTATTTCTAATAGATTATGACTCAATAACCAAGCCAGACAAGCAAGACGATCTTGGATTACCTGTGCAAACTCTTGATCGATCTCTCTAATCAGACTTTGAGTAATGACTTCTTCTCTTTGCTTAAGTCCCAAAGCGATCGCTTCTACATCTTCTGCGGATAAGCATGGAGACGCAATCAAACGCATCCTACCACCTGATTGAATTAGCGCAAGCAATCCCCCAGCAACTGAAGCCATAGAAGTACTGGAAAAAAATCCTACAGCTCGACTGTAGAGCATAGAATTTTTCAGACAAGGAATATAAAAATCCTGTACCAAATCGCCGCGATCGCTACGGTATTCACTTTGAAGACTTAGATCATTTAGCACAAATTTTGAAGTTTTAGTCGAATGTAGGAAAAGAGAATAGCAGTGCTTTCACTAATATTCTCTCTTGCTCGCCTCGTACGGTAAGCTGCGACATCAAAGTGTATTTAGTAAAACACAAGTAAAAGTTGTGTCGCTTATAATCAGGAATGCCCCATTCAAAATGCTTGCTATAAAATTTGCCATAAAATATTTGCTTAGCCCCTATGCACTGGTCTAAGTAAAGAGTTATGATTTTAGGTCTGCCTTCATGAAAATCCTTGAATGCAAGCTTAAATTTATGTAGTGAGCGAAATTCTATCAAGCAGATATTAGCAGTTATCCCACTGTTACTAAAAAGCTTTATTTAGAATTAACAATATAGCGTTTTTCAAGCAAGCGAGTTACAAAGGTTTGTTTTCCCGACTTCGGCGGGAAAACAAACCTGTACTTCACTAGAATGGTAAACGCTACATGCTGAAAAAGCTGTGAGGCAGTGATCGCTTCACAAGTCCTAAAAATCTCATAATTTCAACCTATTTTTTTGATAGCAATAAATAATCCGATGGAAGTGAGCCGCGTGAATACAAGTCAGTCTAATCAGTCCAATCAGTCTGTTCAGTCTGGAACTGCTAATCTTATCCAAGGGCCATCTTGGCTAGTGGAAGAGCGTGATGCCTGCGGAGTGGGCTTTATTGCTGACAAGGAAGGGCGGGCTAGCCATAAAATTCTCAGCAATGCGCTCAAAGCTTTGACTTGTATGGAACATCGTGGTGGCTGTAGTGCAGACCAAGATTCGGGAGATGGCGCTGGGATTATGACCGCAATTCCTTGGAGCCTCTTACAAAAGGAAATTCCCGAAATCGATCCTGCCCATACCGCCGTGGGGATGTTTTTCTTTCCACAGGAAAACGATCGCACAGCAACTTGTCGCGAAATTACTGAAAGAATTGCAGAGGAAGAAGGTTTAAAACTTTTGCGCTGGCGCGTTGTACCTGTGAATCCAGAGGTGTTAGGAATTCAGGCTCGCGAAAATCAGCCACATATTGAGCAAGCTGCATTTATTGCCGATGCCGATCATCAAAATACCGATCAGATCGAACGCGCTATTTACATCACCCGTCGTCGGATTAAGCTGGAAATTGAGAAGCTTTTCCCCACTGGCGGCAGTAACTTCTATATCGCGTCGTTATCAAATACCACGATTATCTACAAGGGCATGGTGCGATCGGCAATTCTAGATGCCTTTTATGCCGATCTTCAAAATCCTGATTATGTATCGGCTTACGCGATCTATCACCGTCGCTTTAGCACCAATACTTTGCCGAAATGGCCCCTTGCTCAGCCAATGCGTTTCCTCGGTCATAATGGCGAAATCAACACGATGCAGGGCAATACCAATTGGTTCTTGGCACGTCAAGGCGATCTCTCCCATCCGAATTGGGTTGATGCAAAAGGCGATCGCATTAAGGATCTATTACCAGTTCTCAAGCCCAATGAGAGCGATTCTGCAACCTTGGATCACGTCTTTGAATTGCTGATTGAAACGGGGCATAGTCCTCTCGAAGCAATCATGATCCTTGTACCAGAAGCCTATGAGAACCAACCAGATTTAAGCGATCGCCCCGAAATTGTCGATTTCTATGAATATTACAGTGGCTTGCAAGAGGCTTGGGATGGTCCCGCCTTGCTCGCCTTTAGTGATGGCAAAATCGTTGGTGCGGCGCTAGATCGCAATGGCTTACGTCCAGCTCGTTATGTGATTACCAATGATGGCATGGTGATTGTTAGCTCCGAGGCAGGCACAGTCGATATTCCTGAAGCGGATATCGTCGAGAAGGGTCGTCTTGGTCCCGGACAAACGATCGCCGTTGATCTGCAAACCCATGAGATTTTGCATAACTGGGATATTAAGCAACGGGTCGCGACTGCCCATCCCTACGGTGAATGGATTAAACAGTACCGCAAAAATCTGGAAGCCAAGCCCTTTGCAGAATCCCCCGCCCTTGATGAGCAAACTGTGCTGACTCATCAAACCGCCTTCGGTTACACCCTTGAAGATGTGGAAATGGTAATCGAAGCGATGGCTCAGGATGGAAAGGAGCCAGTGTTCTGTATGGGCGATGATGTGCCGCTTGCCTTCCTATCCCAACGTCCGCACCTACTCTATGACTATTTCAAGCAACGCTTTGCACAGGTAACGAATCCACCGATCGATCCTCTGCGCGAGGGAACGGTCATGTCCTTGTCCATGTATTTAGGCGAAAGAGCGAATTTACTACTTGCCACTCCTGAAGCCGCTAACCAAATCAAGATCAGCAGCCCTGTCATTAATGAAACCGAGTTAGAGGAATTGCAGAACTTCGGTTTTGATAATGCCAAACTGGATATGCTTTTCCCTGTCGCTGCGGGTGCAAATGGACTCAAAGATGCGATCGCCAAGTTAACGAATAGTGCCGTTGCCGCAGTGCGTAGTGGTGCAAAGTTACTGATTTTAAGCGATCGCAACTTGAGTGCGGAAAATGCCTATATTCCACCATTGCTAGCTGTGGGAGCCGTGCATCATCGCCTTTGTGCTGAAGGCATTCGCATGAAGGCTTCGATTGTGGTGGATACGGCTCAATGTTGGAGTACCCATCATTTTGCTTGTCTGATTGGTTACGGAGCTAGTGCAATCTGTCCTTATATGGCGTTGGAAACTACGCGCCAATGGTGGGGCAAAGCCAAGACTCAAACCCAGATGCAAACTGGCAAAATCAAGGCTCTGACAATTACCCAAGTCCAAGACAGCTACCGTAAGGCAGTCGAAGGTGGCTTGTTAAAGATTCTCTCGAAAATGGGAATTTCACTGCTATCTAGCTATAGTGGCGCACAAATTTTTGAAGCGATCGGTATTGGCGCAGAAGTCATTGAAACTTCCTTTAAGGGAACGGTTTCCCGCGTCGGTGGTGTCAATTTTGCCGATATCGCTTCGGAACTTCTCAACTTCCATGCTCAAGCCTTCCCTGAATTGAAACAGAAGAAGCTAGAGAACTATGGCTTTGTGCAGTATCGCCCCACGGGTGAATACCACATGAATAGCCCTGAAATGGCAAAGGCATTACACAAAGCCGTTGCTGGTGATGGTTATGACCATTACGAGGTCTACAGAACTCAGCTACAAAATCGTACTCCTACGGCATTGCGCGACCTGCTCGAATTTAAGAGCGATCGCCATAGCATTCCCCTCGAAGAAGTAGAAGATGTTTCCGAAATCCTGAAACGCTTCTGTACGGGAGCCATGTCCCTTGGAGCATTGAGTCGAGAAGCCCATGAAGTATTAGCGATCGCCATGAATCGTGTCGGTGGTAAATCGAATTGTGGTGAAGGCGGCGAAGATCCAATCCGTTATCTGCCAATTAACGATGTTGATGCCAATGGCATTTCGGAAACATTCCCTCACCTCAAAGGCTTGAAGAACGGTGATACGGCGAACTCCGCAATTAAACAGATTGCATCGGGACGCTTTGGTGTCACTCCTTCTTATCTAGTCAGTTCCAATCAATTGGAAATTAAGGTTGCCCAAGGTGCGAAACCTGGGGAAGGTGGACAGCTTCCCGGTCCTAAGGTCAGCAGCTACATTGCGATGTTGCGAAATTCCAAACCAGGGGTTTCTCTAATTTCGCCTCCTCCCCACCACGATATCTATTCCATCGAAGATCTCGCACAGCTAATCTACGATCTGCACCAGATCAATCCCACCGCTAAGGTTTCCGTAAAGCTAGTATCGGAAATTGGTATCGGCACGATCGCTGCGGGTGTGGCTAAAGCTAATGCGGACATCATCCAAATCTCTGGCTACGATGGTGGTACAGGTGCATCACCATTAAGCTCGATTAAGCACGCTGGCTCACCTTGGGAACTTGGTTTAGCGGAAGTACATACATCGCTAATGGTGAACAAATTGCGCGATCGCGTATTACTGCGCGTCGATGGCGGCTTTAAAACTGGTTGGGATGTGGCGATCGCTGCTTTACTCGGTGGTGAAGAATACGGCTTTGGTACGGCGGCGATGATTGCTGAAGGCTGCATCATGGCTCGCGTTTGCCACACGAATAAATGTCCCGTCGGCGTAACTTCCCAATTAGAGCAGTTCCGCAAGCGCTTCCCCGGTACTCCTGAACATGTGGTGAATTTCCTCTATTTCGTCGCTGAAGAAGTACGCCAAATCCTTGCCAAACTTGGTTATAAATCTCTCAAAGAGATCATCGGACGCTCTGATCTCTTAGCTAAGCGTCAAGACTTGAAGTTGGCGAAACTCGACCTCCAACAAGTTGATCTCGGCTGCTTGATTAATCTGCCTGATACCAAGAGCGATCGCAGTTGGTTAGAACATTCTCCAACTTCCCACAGTAATGGCGCGGTGCTTGATGACGAAATCTTGGCAGATTTAGCAGTACAGCAGGCGATTGCTAATCAAACTGACCTCAACAAAACCTACAAGATTGTCAATACCGATCGCTCCGTCGGTGCAAGAGTATCAGGAGCGATCGCCAAGCAATACGGTAATTCTGGGCTGGCAAGTCACCTCAATCTTGAATTTGTGGGCGCAGCAGGTCAGAGCTTTGGTGCATTCAACATCAATGGCGTAAATCTGTCAGTCATCGGTGAAGCCAACGACTATATCGGTAAAGGCATCAACGGCGGTACGATTAGCATCAAGCCCAGCCCAGAAAGCACCTTCAATCCTGCCGATAATTCCATTGTTGGCAATACCTGTCTCTATGGTGCAACGGGTGGTTATCTATTCGTAAATGGACGTGCTGGCGAACGCTTTGGTGTTCGTAATTCTGGTGCAAAAGCAGTTGTGGAAGGCACAGGCGATCACTGCTGCGAATACATGACTGGCGGCGTAATCGTGGTTCTTGGGACTACAGGGCGCAACGTTGGTGCTGGTATGACGGGCGGTATTGCCTACTTCCTCGATATCGACGGCAAGTTCAAAGAGCGCCTCAGCCAAGAAGTTCTCAAAGTCCAACGGGTTAGCACCATTGCAGGTGAGAATCAACTTAAGGAATTGATTCAATCCAGCTATGAGCATACGGGTAGTTCTAGAGCGAAGGAAATTCTCGATAACTGGTCGAGCTATTTGCCTAAGTTCTGGCAAGTTGTTCCTCCTTCAGAACAAAATAGCCCTGAAGCAACTGATGCAGTTCCCGTAGCAGCAACGGTTTAGTTCACGAAATTAGAACCTATGGCACTCGCGCAGCGAGTGCCATAGGTTCTTTGTATTGAAGATATCGAGTAATCTTTAATTTTATTTATAGGCATTTGCTATGCTTAAATTATGCTACGCGGTTAAATGTCTATGACTTTCTCCATTAATTACAGTCAAGCGCTTACTCAATTTGATGAGATCTGCGATCGCGTGATTGCGGAAAAGGATTTTGTGATTTTAGAGCGCGGCGATCGCGAAAGTGTTGCTTTGATTTCGGCTAAGGAACTAACCAGTATCTTGGAGACTTTGCATCTACTTAAATCACCAAAGAACGCCATCCGTCTATTTGAGGCATTAGAAGAGGCTGATTCTCGGACAGTTTTGCCTAAAACTTTAAATGAACTACAGCAGGAGGTTGGTCTTGCCACAGCCAAAGAAACTGCGTGAAGCCGTTTTTATGTCGCAATTTAGGCAGGATCTCGTTTATTGGGTAAATACTGACCGTAAAATTGCTATTCGTGTTATGGAACTGGTTGAGTCTGTTCTTGATGATCCTTTTAAAGGAATTGGGAAACCTGAGCCGCTTAAATATATTGGGGCTGATACTTGGTCAAGAAGGCTAAACCAAGAGCATCGAATCGTTTATCGAATTAGGGATGAGCGTATTGAATTTTTACAAGCTCGTTATCATTACTAACTATCATTAAAACCAGAAGCGAGTTGCGGCGCAACTCGCTTCTGGTTTTTAGTTTTGCTAAGGAATTTACTAGGTTTTGAGTGGCTGAGACTGCGTCACAGCCTACGCTACGGGTTACAATTCTTTATTTTAAAACGTAAGTCGTCATTTCCCCTTTGCCTTTGATGACAACCCGATCGCGTACTTCAAAATGATAGCGATCGCGTAAATATTGATAGGTACTTTCAGAAACTTGGATACAGCCTGCGATTCCGTGAGATTCCATGCGGCTAGCAGTATTGACGGTATCACCCCAAAGATCGTAAGTAAATTTTTTGATGCCAATTACACCAGCCACAACAGGACCCGAACTAATACCAATGCGGATTTTGAGGTTTTGGTGACATTCTTGATTGAAAATATTTAATTCCTTTTGCATAGCGATCGCCATTTCGATTGCCGCTTGAGCGTGATTATCTTGAGCAAAAGGCAAGCCTGCCACTGCCATATAGGCATCACCGATGGTTTTGATTTTTTCTAATCCATATTGCTCGGCAAGACGATCAAAGCGAGAAAAGATTTGATTGAGAAAACCAACGACTTCTTCAGGAGGTATTTGGCTAGAAAGCACTGTAAATCCTACGATATCAGCAAATAAAACGCTGACTTCTTGGAAATTGTCAGCGATGAGATCGGATTCTAGTTTTAAGCGATCGGCGATCGACTGCGGCAGAACATTGAGCAGTAAACGTTCCGAGCGTTCCTTCTGTTCTTCTAGTTCTTTCTTAGCAATGAATTCACTCTGTTGTAAACGTTCGTATAAATAGACGGATACATTCCCCATAATGCAAATCCAACCAATAAAAATGAAGATCAGAGAAATGGGTAATATCAATTTCCCTAAAGTGAGACGATTGCTCAGTCCAAAAATATCGCTCACGCTATAGCCAAAGTAGTTACTAATCAAAAAGTAGTTAACAAAGGTAAATAACTGTATGGCTAAATGTAAATGCCAGCACACAGGTACAAGAGTGGCTTGGGCAACAAATACCAATACCCAAGGTATGAAAAATGGAGCAACGATTCCTGCGGATGACGCATTAATCTGCATCGTTAATGTAATCAGGGTCGGAATAATAAAAAAGATGGGATAAACATAGGTATTTGCAAAGCGCGATCGCAATAGTATAAAAACTGCGATTAACACAATCTCAAGCCCTAAATCCAAAGTAAGGCTAATGTCAGTTTTGAGTGGAATATCCCCTTTATTCCCCAATAAGGCAAATATCATAAAACTGAAAATGCAAACTGCGGCGATCGCGGTGACAATCTGTAATCTTTTTCGCACAAATTGCGATCGCCACCGCAAATACTCAGCATTCATAGTTTTGGGATTATGGAATAGCAATCTATTTACCCACTTTATTGCAAATCGGGAAATGATGTCTGAGGCAAAGCATCACCCATTTGTATATCTATAGGCAGATAGCAGCGCTTTGCGCCGCCATCTGCCTATAGATATATTACAAGTTGTAATTTGCCGTAAGTGTAATTTGTCGTAAGCTGGAAAAGACTGCTTTAAGATAAATCGTGAATTTAGATAAATCTCAGCCTTGGTTGCAACCTGAACTAGTGAAACATATTCAGCGCCTCTGCTATAGCTTTCAGCATTGGACTGGAAACCCGTTAATCCTGACAAATAGCAATAATTCATCCTTAGAAGTCGCTAAATTACTATTTAATGCCGATTTTGTAGTGGTTTCTCACGGTACTCAAGCTGATCCAATTCTGAACTATGGAAATCAAAAGGCTCTAGATCTCTGGAAAATGGATTGGCAAACTTTCACCTCTACACCGTCGCGCTATACGGCTGAGCCTATAGAACGGAGTGAAAGAGAGAAACTCCTAGCACAGGCAAAATCTCAAGGCTACATTAGCAACTATCGCGGTATTCGGATTGCGAGTAATGGCGATCGCTTTTATATTGATCAAGCAATTATCTGGAATGTCGTCGATCAAGATGGGAAACTCTGGGGACAAGCTGCAACTTTTCACAATTGGGAAGCGATCGCCAAACAATAACCTGACTGGAGATCGCTATAGATAGCCATTTGCGCTACTCCAAGCACAACTTGAAATGGGAAGCATAGATTGGCTATGCTTCCCATTTCTCACTTTTATTAAACCGATTACAGCCTGTTGAGGCTTAAAGTAGTACAGAGAAATTTTTGAAAGCGCGGCTTCGCCGCGCTTTCAAAAATTTCTCTGGGTTTCAAGTCAGCGCAAAGCGCTGCATATACAAAGGTTTGATCCTATTGAGAATAAAGTCAATAAATCTTCAATTTGCAGTCTGTTGATTCTATTTGAAGCAAGACTCGTCGAACCTTATAGCGTAGTAGAACCTAAATAATCGTGTGCGCCTTGAAAATAATAAAATCCATATCGATTACAATCCCAACAATACGGAAGCTCACGATCACCTAATTTATCGCTGGACTGATGTTTTAAAAAATATCGAAAAGTCCCTAGAATGTTTCCGCACTGGTTTCCTACATCCTCGCGCTGAGTCGCCTTTGCAAGTGGTCGCCAATCAATGCGGAACCTGTCGCTTTGGGATGACCCTTTAACTTCCGTTTTAGATCGCGATTGCCGCGCCCATGATCTCGATAATCTCTATGTTGTCGATGGCAGTTTCTTTCCTTCTAATGCGGCGGTGAGTCATGCTTTGACGATTATTACTAATGCTCTAAGAGTAGGCGATCGGTTAATTGAGAAGTTAAAATAAGTATCATACTGCTCTTCTCTAATTTCAAGGCAGGTCATTTAGGTAAAATGATCTGTCTCAATGGTCTTGTAAGTATAGCAAGTTACATTCTTAAATATTAGTATATTAGGAGCAATTTTTGATTATGACCACCAAAGATATATCTGGAGCTAGTTTTGAGAAAGTTGTAGCACGAATTCAACAGATGATGGATACAAATTCAGTTGTTACTCATGACGAGAAGCTTAAAGATCGGGTGGGAAATATACACCAATTTGATGTTGTTATTCGAGGACAATTTGGTGGCAGACCTGTCCTTGGTGTTATTGAATGTAAAGATCACAGTCGAAAAAAAGGATCTGATTCAGTTGAAGCATTTGCCAAAAAATCTGAAAATCTTGGTGCAAATCTAAGGCTTATAGTTTCTAAAAAAGGGTTTACAGATCAAGCGTTGAAGACTGCTAAGCATGAAAATGTAGGATGCCTTTCTCTACTGCCGCAAGACCCAAAGCAACTTGGCTTTAATATTGGTAACATGTTTTATGGAGTGATAAAAACATGGGAGATATTGAAAATTGACATTCACTTTGCAGTATCACCTTGTCCCTTTAAAACATTTAATATTGATACAGTTAAATGGAAAGATAAAGTTGTTGTTAACTGGTTTTGGAAAGAACTCTTCACAACTTATTGTGATACCAATGAGGAGACAACACATGTGTTAGAACTATTATTCGATAAACCACAAGATTTTGAGATAGAAGGTCAAGAATTTGCTCTAAAAGGAATTACCTGTTATGCAAATCGTATCATCAAAAAGAAAAGGCAATGGTTTAGCTGGAGTGGAGATGCTTTTTGGGATTGGCATACCAATCAATTAAGCGTTCCAGTTCAAGGGAAATTAACTGGGTCTAAAGTAAGCATGGATTTATCTACTTGGGAAGACTATGACGGAGAAATGATCTCAACTCATGGTATTGCTGATGTCATCTTATGCAAAACTCAAACATGGGATAGTAGTAGAGATGAGGAAGTTCCTGACTTAAACTGTATTTTATAAGTTTGTAGGCGATCGCGTTTTAAGGTGAGTGATTGGGCGATCGCGTTTTTTGATGGGATGATTGGGCGATCACGTTGATGATTAATGATTATTGTCAAAAAGGATTTAAAAAGGTTGAATGTTGCAACATTTGTAGTAACATTCAAGCCAAAAGATGATTAAATATAATCTACTTGAGAAAATAGCCATGCTTCTAAATGTCAAAAAAAGAGGAAACTCCCTAAGCGTTATCATTCCAAAAGAAATGGCAGTCAGCATGAATATTGAAGATGGTGATAATATTTTTGCAACTAAAACTCCCTCTGGATATGAGATTTCAGCATACGATCCTGATTTTGCAAAAAAGATGGAAGTAGCTCGACGGGGAATGAAGAAATATCACAACGCATTGATTGAGTTGGCTAAATGATCGAACCTTATTGGCTTGAAACTCATGACGTTTGCGCTATACATAATGAAATTATCGCAGAGTCGGGTGGCACTGCGGGAATTTTGAATGAAGGTGCTTTGGAATCAACTTTATTCAAGCCCAGAAATATCTATCATTACGAAGAAGATGTAACTTTATACAAACTAGCTGCATCTTACGGCTATGGACTAGTAAAAAATCATTGTTTTGTTGATGGTAATAAGAGAATTGCCCTGATCGCTGTTTATACATTCTTAGCAATTAATGGAATTGAACTTATAGCATTAGAGACTGATACAGCAATCTTTTTTCTAGAACTAGCCGCAAGTTTTGGAAAACAAGAAGAAGATATGAATAGACTAGCAAATTGGCTGCAAATTAATAGCGAACCTATTAACGATTAGTGTGATCGTGTTGTTTTTAAGTGGGTGATTGGGCGATCGTGTTGGTGGTTTTGTTTTTGCACTAATATTAAGATTATTACTTCTACATACAATTCATCATGGCTCAGGCGATCGCTGCAAAAGACGTAACGCTAAGAGAATTAAAGCAAAATTTTGGGCTTCGGATATCTCAGGAGTCCGCTTTTTTTTATGAATGGTTGGATAGTCTTACAATTTTAAGTGAAGAGGATAAGCGTTTATTAGATCGGGTGAAAGCTAATTTTCTAGAATTGATGGAAGATCCACCAATGTTAGAAAACACGGTGAAAATGGTAGTACTTGCACCATTGTTAGATCTCGCTGGCTTTTATCACAAGCCATTTCGGATCGAGACAGAAACAGCTATAGCATTAGAAATGAAAGATGAAGAAGCAATAATTCGAGGGCGGATCGATGTATTGGTGATCAAAAATCAGCTTTGGTTATTAGTCATTGAATCAAAACGAAGTGATTTTGCAGTAACAAGAGCGATTCCACAAGCTTTAGCTTATATGTTGAGTAATTCAGAAACTGTACAACCAACATTTGGCATGATTACCAATGGGAATGAATTTTTATTTTTGAAGACTTCACAAAATGAGTATGCTAATTCACGGCTATTTTCTTTGGTAAACCCTAGTAATGAACTTTATGAAGTATTACAAATACTAAAACATCTAGGCTCAAAAATATGTATGTAAACTTTGCGATCGCTTTGTAATTTTAGTTGGATGATTGGGCGATTAGTGATTATTCTCAATATGCACATGTCTTTTTCTGCTGTTGAGTGAAACTGATGTTCGATATTATGAAACTTTTGTGCAAGAACAGATGTGCATAATTGGCATACATCATATGGAGGCTACCCTGATTGCCCTTAAGATCGCCAATAAATAAGCGGTTGCCCTAGCAGTGCCTTTTTTGTTTTTGTGGCGACTGCGAGATTACTGTTAGACTAGTAAATGCGCGAAATTGTGTAACCCGTCAACTTTGCGTGACAAACTTAACTTTTGAAAGATTTTCGGATAATTACCACTATGTTCTGGGCGGATAAATTTGCAGCAGATGCAAGCGGCGATCGCATTATTGTTAACGATTCCAAAACCCCCTCTGGGCGCGTTCATGTCGGCTCATTGCGCGGGGTTGTGATTCACGATGCCATCTATCGCGCCCTTAAACACGCAGGCAAACCCGTAACCTTTACCTATGGTGTTGATGACTATGATGCTCTCGACACCGTACCCCATTATTTAGATCAAGAGAAATTTTCGCCCTATTTGGGACAGCCTCTTTGTAATGTTCCTTCGCCTGAATCGACAGCAACTGACTATGCTAAGTACTTCATGGGCGAATTTTTGGAAGTATTTGAGCATTTAGGTGTGCGTCCTGAAATTTATTACCTACGCGATCTCTATCGTTCAGGCAAGATGAATCCCTACATAGATCTCTTCTTGAACAATGCTCACCTTGTCCGTGAAGCCTACAAAGAAGTCAGCAAAGCCGATCGCCCATCAAATTGGTATCCATTCCAAACCATTTGCGAAAACTGTGGCAAGATTGCGACTACCGTTGTCACTGACTATCAAGATGGCAAAGTCTTCTATACCTGTCAGCCCAATGCTATGGAATATGTCAAGGGATGCGGTCACACAGGCTGGGTATCCCCCTTTGATGGTAATGGTAAATTACCTTGGAAAGTAGAGTGGGTCGCCAAATGGGAAGTTGTTGGCGTATCGATTGAACTTGCTGGCAAGGATCACTCGCAAAAGGGTGGCTCCCGTGATGTGGCTAATTCCATCTGTCGCAAAGTCCTCAAAAAGAATCCACCCACCCATGCGCCCTATGAGTTTATCTTGGTAAATGGAACGAAGATGAGTTCTTCTAAGGGTGTTGGTTCTAGTGCCAAGGAAATTGCGGATTTGTTACCCCCTGAGCTACTGCGATTCCTGATGTTGCGGACACAGCCTCGCAGTGTGATTAACTTCATGCCCAACTATGAGACCGTCACTCGTCTCTTCCGTGACTATGATACTTTGATTGGCAAATATCAGGATGATGCACCAAAAGATGAAAAGGCGCAAGAAGAACTAGTTCCTCTCGTTTATTCACAGTTGAATACCGAGGAAAAAGTGGAAGGTTATCAAGCCTTTGACTTCAGCACTTTGATTTCTTTGCTGCAAATTCCTCACCTCGATCTCGAAGCCGAAATTGCCGCGCGAAGTGCCAATCCCCTCAGCGATCACGACTGGGCTGTGGTACGCGATCGCATCCGTGTGGGCAAAAAGTGGCTACAGGACTATGCCGACGAGGAAGAGAAGCTAGTTCTTTATCTTGATTCCATTCCTGAAAAAGCTAAAACTCTTACTGCTGAGCAAATCACTTATCTTGAGGCATTGGCAACTAACCTCGCAGGTGATGTTAGTTGGGATGGTGAAGAACTCCAAACTTTACTATTCAGTACTTCTAAGCAAGTGGAAGTTTCTCAAAAGAGTGCATTTGCGGCTGTTTACTACACTTTCTTAAATAAGGAGCGAGGACCCAAGGCAGGTAGTTTACTTTCTTATTTAGAAAAAGATTTCGTGATTCAACGCATTAAAGATGCGATCGCCTTAAATCTTGTGGCAAGTAACTCTTAAAAAAATCAACAAAAAAGTCGGTGCTTTGCGCCGACTTTTTTGTTGCAGCACTTTGCACTGACTTGAAACCTAGAGAAATTTTTAAAATCGTGGCAAAGCCACGATTTTAAAAATTTCTCTGTACCTCAACAGGCTGTATGTAGAATGGAAAAGGGTAAAAGGCGATCGCAAACTATGTCTGCTAAAAATTTAGCAATCTTAGAGATTAGGGAATAAGGATTATGAAAACCTATTATCGTGCTACAGCCATTAGTTTGCTAACTTTTGCCATGATGAATTTTCCATCTCTAGCTTCACCGATTACGTCGATTCCAGCACCTTCAAATCTTGCAGTTTCTCCTAATCCAATCCCCCCCAAGATTGCCCTTAAGAAAGTAGAGCTTGATTCCCGTTTAGTAAAAGCCAGCACCAAGTTTGGATTTAATTTATTCAATCAAATTTTTCAGCAAAATCCTCATAAAAATATTTTCATTTCCCCGTCAAGTGTCGCGATCGCTTTGGCAATGACCTATAACGGTGCTAATGGTCAAACTCAAAGCGCAATGGCAAGGACATTAGCGCTAGAAGGGTTTTCGACCAATGACATCAATAATTTTAATCAACTATTGCAAGCATCTCTGTTAGATAGTCAAAATGGTACGGAGCTTAGTATCGCTAACTCACTCTGGGTAAATCAGAATATTGCCCTAGAACGTTCTTTTGTAGAAAAGTTAAAAACCTACTATCAAGCTACAATCAAAAATCTCAACTTTGATGATTCTAGTTCGACCCAAATTATTAATGATTGGGTAAAACAACAAACTAAAAATAAAATCTATCAGATCGTAAAGAGGACGAGTAACGATACTGTCGTTATTTTGATTAATGCTATTTATTTCAAAGCTAATTGGGCAAATGCTTTTGATAAATCACTGACCAATCTCAAACCATTTACCTTAGAAAATAGTACGACAATTCAACATCCATCCATGTCTCGCTTCGGTGAATATCGCTATCTTGATAGACCTAAATTTCAAGCAGTGAGGATTCCCTATCAAAATAAACGCTTTCGGATGGATATTTTCCTGCCTAAAAATACATCGAGCCTAGAAGAGTTTCAGCAGCAATTAAGCTTACAAAATTGGCAAGATTGGTCAGATAGTTTTCAAATTCACACAGGACTAGTTCAACTACCCCGCTTTAAAATTGAATATGATTTGGAACTTAATCAAGTCTTGAAAAGCCTTGGTATGCAAATAGCCTTTAGTCCATCCGCCGACTTTCGCAATCTGACATCATCAGCATCTTCTATTAGTGAAGTGAGGCATAAAACCTTTGTTGACGTAAATGAAGAAGGTACTGAAGCCTCTGCCGCCACTTCAGTACAAGTATCTCGTGGCTCTAGTAGAACATTTCGGATGATCGTTGATCGACCATTTTTCTTTGCAATTAGCGATCGCCAAACTGGCACAATTCTCTTTATGGGCACAATTCAAAACCCAGCCTTAAAATAATACAAAAGCAGAAAATGGCATAGCCATTTTCTGCTTTTAAAACTAAACCCAGTTATTCATATAGCGATCGCCATTCTTGTTAGGACATAAAAACCAAATAGTGTAAGGTGGCGCGAAGCGCCGCCTTACACTATTTGGTTTTTGATTTGTCCTGATACAGATGACTATAGCTATAAAAGAAAAAAGGGAAGAATTTCCAAGCGATTCTTCCCTAGCTCATTTTTGACTTGCTAAGCAAGTCAAAAATGGTATTAACGAACAAAGGCAGGCATTACTTCAGCAGCAGTCATTAGACCATAAATACCGCGTTGATGGAATTGTTTACCCGCCTTGAGATAGCCAAATGCGGGACCGCATACATTGGCTGCCATGCTGGTTTCATCGCCAAGGGTGAAAGTATGGGTAGAGATTTTACCCTCAAAGGTGCGCCCTGTCAGCTTCATATTGGTGCTGAGGGGTTTCTTAGGATTACGGGTATCAACTACGCCGCCGACGGTAACGCGATCGCGATCGCAAATACCTACACGTTCGAGCATGATGTCATCGGCATGTTCCATATTTTCCAGCGAGATTAAACCATTGGTCTTTTCGAGCAGAGCTTCTACTTCCGCATCAGTCATCGCTTGGGCAATATCGACGGTATAGCCCGACATATGGGCAATATCTTCGCGGATGGTGGCGCGATAGGCATTCCAGTTAGCAATACCGACTCCAAAGGTAATCTCGACCTTGTGGACTTCCGCAAAACTCTGAGCTGCGATCGCTGCTGCTGCTGTCAATAAACCGGGAGTTGCGCCACAGCCAGACATATAAGTAATGCCAGCGGCTTCCAGTTCGGGGGCAAGAGCAATCATCTGCTCAACGGCACTAGTGCGTTTGATCGCATCCACTAACACACCCTTCCAACCTGAAGCGATGAATTGTTTAGCAACGCTTGCCATGAAAGTATTGGGCAGGTTAGGCAATGCGAGGAAATAACCATCAACATCTTTTGCCGTAGCGATCGCCTCAGCAATGCTGTCTTGCGTAAGAATGCCCGATCCTTCGAGATAGCCCAGTGAGCCTTGTTTTTGGTAAGTGGCGATCGCCTTGTTAGCGTCTAACCCCTGTGGGTCATAAGCAAAGCCTTCTTTGTCCGCCGCTACGACTAGCTGCATTTCTTGCTTAGCGCTAAGCAATTTCGCCGCCGCTTGCCCTAATCCACCAAATCCTAAAATTCCAACTTTTAATGTCATTTAAGTTTAACTTCGTTTATCGCTATGGGAGTTTACAATTCTGATGCGATCCTTTAATGTGCCATATTTTCGGACGCAATGGCACATTAGAATTTAGGAATGGCTCAGGGCAACGATTCCGTGAAAGTTGTTGTAATTTTTTTTGGTTGCCATTTTATTAATGAATAGCTTCTTTCTAGAGCCTATAGTAACAAAAGAGTTAGCTAGTACAAACCAACGAGTTGCGGCGCGAAGCGCCGCAACTCGTCTTCTAGTTTTATGTCCTAAGCAAAACTTGCTTTGCTATATATTTTCTAATTCTGTCCGAAATATTGAGATAAGTATGTCAAACAATTCATGTCCAAAGACTCACAAATCGTCACTTTAAATATTTGTGGGGTAAGTTTCAGCGATCAGATCACAATTTCTTGGTGATTTTGGTAAGAATTTTGCGATCTATGATTAGAAATTCTTATACTTTAGCCATAAATGTTTTGCTTAACTTCTTGATGATTTATATATAGTTCCTAGCTTTTCTTACCAAAAAATCTAGATTCAGTTCACTGCAAACATATTTAGGGGATTAATTCTAAATAGTTTCTATAAATTCAATTTTTGTATCTATCCTAAGATTGATTTATCACTATTTTTGGCACTTTATTTCCGAGATCATGTCTTCATAGGGTTTGTATACACACAAAACTTGCTTGATCCCCTTAATAAACCCGATATTTTCTTGCATATTGAGTCTCTATGCACATAAAAATTTTTTGAGCGTAAAAACACCTATATCTAAAGGCATACTTTTATAGGGTATTTTTAGTGATTTTAGGCACAAAGTTCCATTTTTATAAAGAATTCTAATGAGAAAGAAGCAAAATTTTGATTTTCAATGAGAAAGAATGGCTTAAAAGCTTTCCTAGAAAGGGTTTGAGTCAAAAACTATTGCCATCCTGAATAACCATGTTAATCTGAACCACAAGAACAAAAGTATTAGTGCTTTGTTCCCAAATTACAAAACTATATGTTTCTGATTTTGCTTGTCAGTATGTCTGATACAAGCTCAATGAGGAAATTCTTAAATTTGTAATTCAGTCGTTTATCTTCATTTTCTGCTTTACCTATGCTTAATTGGAACTGGAGCTATACTCTCTCTAACTCAGTAGTAGCTCTTGCTATCATCTCAAGTCTTGCTAGCCATAGTGCACAGGCACAAACAGGAACTCAATCAGAAGTCAAAGCTACTGATACCTCTATTTCTTTGCCACAGTCTAATACTCTCAAAATAGGCGAAACAAGATCGCAAGCTCTCACAAAGACGCAAGATGAAGCGATCGCGAAAATATATACCCATAAACTAAATGGTAAGAATGCTGCAACCGTATATGTGCGTGGCATCCCTGTAGTTACTTACATTGAATCTGAAAGTACCTCCTCTAAATCAACTTCAGACAATGCTCTTAAAGATAGTGCAAGCTCATTAAAGAACAAGAGCGAGATTAAGGGTGAAACGAAAAAGAACTCAGAGCTAGTTAAGTTACCATCTAATGACATTCAAACGACTGAAGTTCAAACGCCAAAGGCTGAACCTAATAGTTCTAATAAGTCATCAAAAGTAACTGATAGTTCTGATTATCTCTTAACTTCCCCTAATCCTGTAGAACGTGCCACTGCTGCTGCGGCCATGATTAATCAGCTTAATCGTGATGGACTGGATGCTAGCAAAATCGTACCTGCTTGGAATAATGGAAACTATGTCATTAAATTTGGCGATCGCACAGTTTTAAAGTTTGATCAACATGCTATGTTTCCTGACTCTCAGCAAGATAGATCTGGAGATGTTCTTGAATCAGCTAACTTGCTCCGACGTTTACTTGGTGGCGCAAATCCCGTCTCGGAAGTTGCTAATGCCCCTAAGAACCGCGTGGCTCCAACTTCCGTATTCAGTCCTACTTTAAATAGTCGGATCGTTGGCACAATGACGGGCATGGCCTCTTGGTATGGACCAGGGTTTGATGGCAATTACAGTGCTAGTGGTGAAGTATTTAATGCAAGCGATTTAACCGCCGCTCATCCTAGCCTCCCATTTGGCACTCTTGTAAGGGTTGTGAATATGGATAATGGTCAGTCAGTAGTTGTACGCATTAATGATCGCGGTCCCTATGCCCATGGTCGTGTAATCGATGTATCTACTGCCGCTGCAAACATGATTGGTTTAATTTCTTCTGGTGTTGCGCCTGTAAGACTTGAAGTTTTATCTAGATAACCAAGGATGAGCAGCACTTCGTGCTGCCCATCAATACTTCTTGATTAGTTAAGAGGTCGCGACGACAGCACCTATAGATTGCAGATCTATAAATTGCAAATACTGTCCAAAAAGCATAGTCACTTCTTACAAGAGGCGGCTATGCTTTTTATGGTAGTACTAAATAGGTTAAGAATGGGCGGTGCGTCGCACCGCCCATTCTTAACCTATAAATCTTTAATTGATGATGATTTCGTTGAGGTGATTACTTGACACAGTTATTTACAACGATCGCTTCTCTGCGTAATTATTTAAATACTCAAAGATCTAAACAAGCAATTGCCCCAGCCCTTGCTAATGTCTCAGTAGGGCTTGTGCCAACAATGGGCGCTTTGCATGTTGGTCATTTAAGCTTGATCGATCGCGCCCGCACTGAAAATGCTTGCGTAGTGGTTAGTATTTTTGTCAATCCTTTACAATTTGGGGCAGGGGAAGATTTTGATCGGTATCCACGCGCTCTTGAAACTGATCTTCACATTTGTGAAACCGCAGGGGTTGATGCAGTTTTTGCCCCAAGTGCCGATGAAATGGGTGTCACCGCAGCGAAAGTGACTCAAGTAATCCCACCAGCAGAAATGACTGACGCTCTCTGTGGGCGATCGCGCATCGGGCATTTTCAAGGGGTAGCCACTATCGTGACTAAGCTCTTAAACGTTGTTCAACCTGATCGCGCTTACTTTGGGAACAAAGATGGTCAGCAGGTCGCAATTATTCGGCAGTTGGTCAATGATTTGAATATCCCTGTAGAAATTATTGGTTGCCCGACATTACGTGAGCCTAGTGGATTGGCTTACAGTTCCCGAAATCAATATTTATCAGCAAGCGATCGCATTTTGGCGGCGCATATTTATCAAAGTTTGCAGCAAGCCAAGCAGCAGTTTTTTTTGTGTCATGACTTTTGCTCACCCTCCCAAATCATCGAAGTTGCCCAGAATTATTTAGCCAAGCTACCTGAGATCAACCTAGAGTATATTGAATTAGTTGATGCAAAGACCTTGCAACCATGCAGCCAAATTACGTCTGAAGCAGAGTTAATGCTGGCGATCGCTGCTCGAATTGGAAATACACGCTTAATCGATAACATTTTGCTGAGTCACACTATTACCCCCCGAAAACCGATCATTGCGATCGATGGACCCGCAGGTGCGGGCAAGTCTACGGTTACGAAACAAGTTGCGAACAAACTAGGTTTATTATTTCTAGATACTGGGGCAATGTACCGTAGCATCACCCTAGCCGTGCTCCAAGAAGGCCTTGATTTACGCGATCAAGAAAAAGTGAAAGCGATCGCCGCTAACTCCAAAATCCAACTATTTGCCAATCCCATCGTAGGGCAACCGATGCAAGTACTGCTCAATGGTGAGGATGTGACCACTGAGATTCGTACCCCCGAAGTCACAGCTAATGTTTCTACCATTGCGGCTCAACCCTCAGTACGGGAAATTTTAGTTAAGCAACAGCAACTCATCGGTCAATCGGGTGGTGTGGTCATGGAAGGTCGTGACATCGGAACCCATGTATTTCCTGATGCTGAAGTTAAGATCTTTTTAACGGCTTCGGCAAAGGAACGCGCTAAACGTCGTCATGCCGATCTCATTGCCCAAGGTCAAGTTGCCCCAGATCTCGCCACCCTTGAGCAGGAAATTGCTGAACGCGATCGCAAAGACTCTACTCGCGAATCTTCACCCTTGATTCAAGCGGAGGATGCAACTTTAGTGGATACAGATGGTCTAACTATAGAAGAAGTGGTCACTGCTATTGTAAATTTGTATGAAGCCAAGGTGCAAAATCTATGAAGACATCAATCACTTCACTTTTTCAAGGAAATGAAAAATTTCAAGGAAAAAGGGGAAAGGAAAAAGGAAAAATTAAGCGAGCATCGGCAATTAGTAAGTTATTCCTAATTGTGTTACCGCTTTTGGCGATCGCGGCTAGCTCATTACCACCGACTCAGGCTCAGACTACAAATACAGCGCTCACAATCCGCGCAGATATTCAAGAAGCGAATGCTAATACAGGCGTGGTGACTGCCACGGGTAACGTAAAAATGAGTTATCCCGCCCGACAGATCGATGCGATCGCTGAGCAAGCACAGTATTTTTCTAAGGAACAGCGTGTAGTTTTAACGGGAAATGTGGTTGTTACCCAAGAAGGTGTCAATAGCATCAAAGCGCAAACGATTACCTATCTCGTCAGTGAAGGTAAGTTTGTTGCATCTCCGCCTAATAATCAACAGGTAGAAACGATTTATGTAGTTCCAGACCGCGAAGCCGTCAATACCCCCGCAACCTCCGCTTCACCAGTGAATCAAATCAAGCCTGCATTTAAAAAGCAACAGGTTAGCCCACCCAGTTTAGAAAATAGTTCTGGTAAGTCTAAACCATAGCTGACAAAAACAGCTTGGCGATCGCCAAACTTCATGTTAAGTTCCATACCTCTCAACACCCAAAACCAATTGAGTAATGATATTGAGTAATGCAAATCACCCTTGACAATGTCAGTAAAAATTACAACGGTAGACAAGTTGTTCAGCAAGTGAGCCTTACCGTTAAACAGGGGGAAATCGTCGGTTTACTAGGTCCCAATGGCGCTGGTAAGACTACCTCGTTTTATATGGCAACTGGCTTAGTACAACCTGATAGCGGTAGTGTATGGCTTGACAAACAAGATATTACTCGTCTGCCAATTCATCAACGGGCAAGGATGGGGATGGCATATCTCGCGCAGGAAGCAACTATTTTTCGGCAGTTATCGGTACGGGACAATATTTTGCTAGTGATGCAGCAAACTAACGTACCTCCGAAAAAGCAGATTCATCGCCTCCGTACTTTGCTAGAGGAATTTCGGTTGACGAAAATTGCGGACACGATGGGAATCCAAGTCTCAGGGGGGGAGCGTCGTCGTACTGAAATTGCTAGGGCTTTGGCTGTTGGTGAAGAGGGACCCAAATTTATTTTGCTGGATGAACCCTTTGCGGGGATCGATCCGATCGCTGTTAGTGAAATTCAGACCATTATTAGCAATCTGCGCGATCGCAATATGGGGGTTTTGATCACCGACCATAATGTTCGCGAAACACTGTCAATTACTGACCGTGCTTATATCATGCGTGATGGTGAAGTATTTGCTGATGGCTCTAGTCGAGAATTAGCGAATGATCCTGATGTCCGCAAGTACTATCTCGGCGAAAAATTTCATTTTTAGTAATTTTTCATTCCATCTAGGAAGGAAAAAAAATAATCGACCCAAAAACCTGTAATCTCGAATAGAGTCATAATTCAGAAATGGCAACCTTACAAACGACGCATCCGAGGAAAAAAGCTACAAACGTGTCGCAGGGATGGCTTCCGAAACTATCGATCATGGATCGCTATTTGTTCACACAAATGCTAACCCCATTTTTATTCGGGGTGGGGGCATTTTCCTCGGTGATTTTAGCGATCGGCTCACTATTTGAACTAATCCGACTAATTACGGATTCGGGATTAAGTATTTGGACAGCGTTTCAGATTTTTGGCTACCAAGTCCCCGGATTTATGGTTTACTCATTCCCGATGTCGATGTTACTCGCGACATTACTTTCCTATAGCCGTATGTCTGGGGATGGCGAAACAACGGCTTTACGCAGTTGTGGGGTAAGTGCGTACCGATTAGTTTTACCTGCGTTGGTACTGAGCCTCTTTGTCACGGGTATGACCTACGTTTTTAATGAGGCGATCGTGCCTGCGGCAAACTGGCAATCACGCAGTACATTGCGAGCTGCTCTCAATCAAGAAAATCTCCAATTTAAAAAGCAGGACATTGTCTATCAACAATATGGGGAAGTGCCGCAAGATGATGGCACAACTAGGCAGGGCTTAGTTCGCAGCTTTTATGCCCGTAGCTTTGATGGCAAGGAAATGCGCGGATTAACGGTTTTAGACTTTTCGCAAGGACAAATTCAGCAAATTTTATCGGCGGAGTCCGCAGTTTGGTTGCCCGATCAAAATGTGTGGAAATTTAGCAAAGGCACAACCTATCTCGTTGGTGCAGATGGCAATTATCGCAGTATTCTCCGATTTGACGATCAAAATCTCAAGTTACCTCGCGCACCCTTAGATTTGGCGCAAGAACAGCGTAGTGCTGAGGAAATGAATATTGAAGATATTCGCCGCAATATTGAGCTACTAAAACAATCTGGCAATACTAAAGAGATCCGCAAGTTAGAGGTCAGACTAGAGCAAAAATATGCGCTTCCCTTTATCTGTGTCGTATTTGCGATCGTTGGGGCATCCTTAGGAATGCGCCCACAACGAACTGGTGCAGCGATCGGGTTTGGCTTAAGTGTGTTAATTATTTTTGGCTATTATTTACTACTGTTTATCTGTGGTGCGCTTGGACAAGTTGAGTTTCTCTCGCCAATTGCCGCAGCATGGATGCCAAATTTAATTGGTATCACCGCAGGTTTTATTATTCTGACCCGTGTTACTTAGTTTTTAATTCACAAAATGGTAAGTAGGTGGGCGCAATTAAATATAAAACCCCAAAACCTGTGGCGCACGCGCAGCATGCGCCACAGGTTTTGGCTCTGGTTTTTAATTATGCCCACCTACTTATTGCCATTTTGTGAATTAGGATCAAATTGAATTTGTCGATATAGATCGCTAATCGCTAATTCGACATTGACGGATTTGAGAAATAGCCGATCGCTAATTCCATACTCAAAAAACACCCATTGCCCCTGATCATTGCGCTGAAATACTTCGACAATTGGCTGCTCGACTTGCACTAAGACATATTCTTGCAAGGTCTCGAAACTGCGATATTGCGAAAACTTGAAGCCGCGATCAAATCCTTCGGTCGATGGGGAGATCACTTCGACAATCAGACAAGGGAAACTCACTACTTGAGGCTCATGGCGATCGCGTTCATCGCAAGTAACCACTACATCAGGATAAAAATATTTACGTCTCGGCTGTACCTGTACTTTGACATCAGCTATGTAAACCTCGCAGGAGCGATCGGCTAGCGCATTATCTAATATTTTAGAAAAATTAAGTGAAACTCGATTATGGTTACGGTTACCGCCTGCCATAGCAATAACTTCACCATCGCAAAATTCATGGCGCATTTCTTGGGTTGACTCCCAAGCGAGATATTCTTCATAGGTCATCAATAGGCGATCGGGTAAAGCAACCATACTGCAAAGAATCTATACAAATAATTTATGCTGTCTAGGATGGGAGGCGCAATGTGCCTCCCATCCTAGACACTAGATCAATTTTAGTCCTATTCCAAAAACAAAAAAGCAGCACTTCGTGATGCTTTTTTTGAGGCTATTTTTTCTTGGTGGATTTGCTTACGGGTACTTCCACGATCGCATTTTCAACTTCTGTCACAGGCTCATTAGTAACTTCCGTGTCATCAGTTTCATTAGCATTCGTCTCACTTTCTACAGGTGCATCAACTTCAGCCACAACTTCGGGAACTTTAGCTTCAGAGTTGGGAGACTTGAGTGCTTCATCGAGGACTTGACGGGCATTTTCAGCTTGCGATCGCGCATCGAGAAATTTCATATTAAGCTGAGCAAAGTTTTTGAGAGTTTTAAAACCTTCCTTAATGCTATTGATTTGTTCCTCAGAGACAATTTCATCGCTAAACAAAATGTCAATTTGCGATCGCACCTGCATCGCATCAGAGCGTAATTCTTGAACTTTGATTTTGAGGGTTGCGAGATTATTGAGGATTTGTACCGCTTGGGTAATGGGATCTTCACGATCTTCAGACATGGAAAGTTCTCTCACTTCGATAAATTGGTCGGGACTAAAGCCATCGGCAAGATCGGTATCGAGTTTGCCTGAGTCCATTAATTCAATCAGTTCTGCCATAGCCTTGTCGCGTGCTTTTGGCGAATCTTTGCCAGCAACGGTCAAGACAACTTCAGGACTCTGGGCAAGCGTATAGCGCACCATATTTTTTAACTTAAAGTTCGGTTTGCAAACAAAATACGATCTTAACTTGTTTTTACGGTCAAAACTTGCCTAGACAAGCCTTACAGCAAAAACAAAATCCTAGCAAAGTTACGCTTTGTGTCTCATGCGATCGCGAAATCAAGTTAGTTAAAATCCATTGTCTAGATCAGTCTAGATCAGTTAAACACACTGATACCAAAATTAATTAAGCGTGGCAACACCTCAATTAATTTAAAAATCAATCCCAGTAAGGTTTTTGAAATTAAAAAATGGCAACGCCATTTTTAATTTGATATGACCTATCTGGATCACACTGGAATACTATCGAGGATAGTCATTTGCACACATGGATTCTACCCTCTTAGATCAAATTCGCCACCTATGCCGCGATCGCGCTGCCTATGAACGCCTCAAAGCAATTTTGGTACAGCAGGAGCGTGTTCATCAACTGAGCTGGCAAGAGCGGTACGAAAAGCTCATGTCCGTACAGGTTGAAGAAACACAGGCTTCCAATACTTTTAGCAATATCATTGCTAGGGAAAAAGCACTCGCCCAACTTGCGGATGCCATTCAGCGATCGCCATCCTTAGAGCTAGTTTTACAGGTTGCCGTCCAAGTTGCTCAGAAACTCCTGCAAGTGGATCGGGTCGCAATTTTTCGTCGTCATGATGACGGTCGAGGTGAATTTACGACTGATGCGATCGCCTCAGGTATCATCTCGATCGCCGATATGCCCGAAAGACAGCTATTGCTAGCAAAGCATATGGTGGATTCGATGCAATCGGAACAATCCTCACAAATTGTAGACAGTATCCGTAGTTCCAGCTTTTCTTCGCATATTGTCACGCTGCTAGAACAGATTGGCATTTCCTCCTACGCTGCGAATAAAATCTATGCAGGGCAAGAAGCTTGGGGAACCTTAGTTGCTTTTCATGGCAGTGTTTATCACACTTGGTCAGAAAGCGATCGCACTTCTCTATCGTTAGTTGCTGCTCAGATCGGGATTGCCATATCCTTATCTAATATGCGCCAACAATCGCAAATATTGGCTGATGACTTACAAGCTCTACAGACTGAGTTAAATAGCTTGCAGGAAACAGTTAACGAGATTATTGAATCTAAGTCTCAAATTGCGACTCCAGAAGACTCAATTCAGCCATTAATAGGTGAAAACGAGCCAATCATCACCATGTTTTCCTCAAGTGTTACTGAAGAAGAGGCTCAGGAGCAAATTAATACATTTGACGACTTAAGGGAGCATCTCAGCGAGCTTAAAGAACCTGAAGCGGTGGAGCAAACAGTACAGATAGAGGAAAATTTAGATCAGGAAGTAGCTCAGGAGATAATCACATCAGAAGTTGATTCAGAAGTAGTTGCGGATCAAATAGATCAAGACGAAGAAGAGGTTAGTGAATTACCAGAAATCGAGGAAAACGCCCATGAAGAGCAGGTGACAGATTCTGATTATTTGCCAATAACCCAAAATGGTTTACCACGCCTATTTTTAATTCCAGATGCCTCGCAATCATCCGATCAAACAAATGAATCTCTGCATACAGAAGAGAATACAGATAATGTTGTGGAGGAAAAATTAGATGAAGATGAGGAAATAGTTAATGCGAGTCCAGTGGAGGAAATCACTACAGATTTAGAAAATTTAGCGGATATTCAAAATGCTGATCGTGATAGGGATGATGCAAATATTGACAGCAGTAACGACTATCTGCAATCTGAAAGCATTTCAGAAGTCGAGTCTTCTGCAATAGAAGAGAGTAATCTCGTATCTGTTGATTCTGAATCCTCTCAGGTAGAAGATGGCAACATTATATCTACTAATATCGAGTCTTCTGAAACAGAAGATAAAAATATTATTTCTGCTGATGTAAATGAGTCGGAGACTACAGATATTGAGGTGGAAATAACTGAGCCAATTGAGCAAGATATTGCAGAACAAATTGATGAAAATCTTCAATCTGAAGTTGCAGTTAGTGAATTGTCTAACGAATTACCATTAGATGTAACAAACGATGAACAAATAGAAAAAATCTCAGATCCCTTAGTTGCATCGCAGGTGTCTGAGCCAGAAACCCCTGATTCAGATAATTCTTCACAAGAGCCGATCGCTTTAAGCTCAGCAGAGCTAGAAACAATAATTATTGTGCCGCCATTTATGGAGGTCGCAGAACAAGAAATCAGATTTCCAGAAGCTATAGTGGAGGCGCATTCATCAGAAATAGAAAATCCTCAGCTAGAAAATTCTGCCCAAGATGAGGTTGCATCGGGAGTATCTGAATCTGTAGTTCCTGTAAATCGTGAGATACAGCCTTCGGAGACAGAAAATAGCTCACAGGTGACGACTGCACTTAGTGATGAGGTCTCGTCGCCTTCTGATTCGGAACCCCATGAAGATACCGATCTGCAATTAGATACTGATCTGCAATTATTCATAGAACCAACGGATGCGAATACTCAGCAAGATGATTCTCAAACTGGGATAGAGGAAGTAAACCATGATGTTTATGATGAAGATCGCGATCCTCCGATTGAACCACAATTTATTGAAACGATTTTATCGATCGCAGGTCATGACGAGAAGGGAATTAAATTCTTATTAGATGTGATTGATTCATATCTCGAAGAAACTCCTCGTCTCGTGCAAGCGATCGACAAATCACTATCCTTTAGCGATCATCCACGATTGTTGCAATCGTTGAATACATTGCGCTCCAGTAGCGAATATGTTGGTGCATTAGCTCTAGCTTATCAATGTCGTCAACTTGAATCAGCAGTAAGGGCTAATTATGTGGTGTTGATTTATGCTTGCCTATCACAGGTAGCGATCGAGGCACAAAGGGCTACAGAGGCTTTAAGGATCGAGCGATCGCGTTATGTAGAATAATTCATTTGCGGTGCATGGCAACACAAATGGATTTGACTTGTCTGGTGCTTTAGGGCAAAGCATTGTAAGGTTGCATTATGCCTTTTTAGACCTATCACCAGACTTATCACCAACTGCATGATTGGCACTGTAATTAGTCAGCGATATCAAATCATCCAGAACCTTGGCAGTGGCGGTTTTGGGCAAACATTTCTGGCAAAAGACTTACAACTGCCCGATCATCCTCAATGCGTGGTCAAACGCTTAAAACCTGCAACTAGCGATGAGTCAGTATTACAAATTGCTAGTCGCCTTTTTGAAACGGAGGCAAGGGTTTTACATAAATTAGGTAATCACGATCGCATTCCGCGTTTATTGGCACACTTTGAAGAAGCCCATGAGTTTTACTTAGTCCAAGAGCTAATCGATGGCTATGACCTTACCAATGAATTGATTCCCACAGAGCGCTCAGGAGATGGCTATCCTGTGGGACGGATGAATGAGCCACAGGCGATCGCTTTTTTGCTAGATGTTTTGGAAATATTGGAGTTTGTCCATGCACAGGGCGCAATTCATCGCGATATCAAACCTGCCAATCTCATGCGACGACGTTCCGATGGCAAGCTAGTCCTAATTGATTTTGGGGCAGTGAAACAGGTGGAGACAGCTACAGTCATTGCTTCGACAGTGGCAATTGGTACTGATGGCTATATGCCCAACGAGCAAGCGATCGGCAAGCCGCGTCCCTGTAGCGATCTCTATGCGGTTGGCGCGATCGCGATCCAAGGTTTAACGGGAGTTCCTCCAAGTTTAATATCTGAAAACATGGAAACGGGAGAACTGAATTGGCGACAATCACCGACCTATGCAGCTACCAAGTATCGCACTCAGATTAGTGATGACTTGGCTAGGGTAATTGACAAGTTAGTAAAGTATGACTTTCGCGATCGCTACCAATCTGCCGAAGCTGCCTTAGCTGATTTACGCCAGTTATATATTCCTGTTGCCCCAACACTCCTATCTAATTACGCTCAGGCTAACACTCAGACCAATACTCAAGACTTAACGGCGATCGCCCAATTAGATCAGCAAAATTCAACAAAATTTGCCCCAAGCGATTATTTGCAACATAAGGACAAGAAGTGGTTAAAACTAACAGCGATCGCTGTATTAACCGTGATTGCGGCAACTAGTACTGTCCTATTTCTACGTCCAGCCCCTACCATCAAAAATGATGTCAATGATGTCAATAAAAATGATGTCAATATTAATGCCATCTCGCCAAATCCTAAATATTTGTTTTTGTCAGAACGAGCGATCGCTGATAGTGATCTAGCAAATAAAAGTACGTTTGAGCTAGACATCATGCGGAATGAAATCTTTGCAAGGTATGGTCGTCGCTTTCAAGATCCTGAATTGCAGGCTTATTTTCGTAATCAGCCTTGGTATCAACCCAAATTTGAGCCTGATCAATTTCCTGAAGCGCTCCTAACCCCATTGGAAATGAAGAATGTGATATATATTCGTGATTTTCAAGCTAGATTTGACCAAAATTCTAACCTATCAAAATCTAGCAATAACAAATTGCAAGATGCTAAATGTGACTATACCAAGCGTCTAGTATCTGACCCAAATCCGCCGATTAATGTCCGCAAAGATGCAGGAACTGACTATGAGATTGTGGGGACTCTTTATAACGGGACACAAATTACCGTAACGAGCGAAAAGCAAGGCTGGTTAAAAATTTCTGAGCCGATCGCTGGTTGGGTCGCCGCCAATCGGACTAAGCCGATATGTCTTTAGAAAATAAAAACAAATTTTTGAGGCGAGGCTAAGCCTCGCCTCAAAAATTCGGTTTGCCCTAGGCAAAATGAAAGTCGCTATGCTCTTGAGAGCGAATCACTGTAAAATTCAACTTATTAAAGGGCTTACCCAAACCTTTATTTGCCATTTACTACATTGACGTTGTGACCGAAATTTCTGATTGGAGCGATCTCGAAATTCAACTCCAAGAAACTAGAGAATCCTTAGAAAAAATCGAACATCGCTTGCATCAAGTTCGTCGAGATTTGCGCGAGAAGCAAGAATTGGAAGCCCAACAGGAACAGATGCGATCGCAAATTCAAGAAATTGCTGATGCTTCCCCCCGCAACAGCAGTAATTCGCGTAATTCCAAAATTCGGCGCAAGCCTAAATCTCAAAATGGGCGATCGCCAGTACATCCTCTCCAAGAATCCCTACATCAACAGTTAGAGGAAATCAACAATCGCCTTGAGCAAATTGAAGCAGAGCTAGAAAGTCGGCTGATTTCATGGAGTAGTTTTCGGGAAATTTTTTGGCAGGTTGTCCGCTTTGTCGGCATTGGTATAGTGATCGGCGTAATTTTAAGAAGTTGCGCTGGCTAACCCCAAAAGCAATGTAAGTTTTGCTTAAGCCAAGTGGCGGCGCGAAGCGCCGCCACTTGGCTTTTGGATCGTTTTAGCAAGTGAAGGCGGCAATCCGTGCCGCCTTCACTTATTTGGGTTTTATGTCCTAGCTATCTCTTACATTGCTAGATTGGGTATTGCCAAATTATTTTTTTATTGAACCTTTTGAGCTTGGCGATTGTCAAAACCCTCGTACAGATAATTAAGCCTTCCACAAAGGGGAAAATCAAATGTTTCGTAATATCAAAAAAGTTTTGGCGATCGCTTGTGTAACTATGGCAGTTGGTGCAGTTACAATTCCTAATCTTGTTTCTGCTCAGACTTCTACCCCAGATTCCACTTCTCGTCCAGAAAAACGTAAACCTCATGATGGTGGTGTATGGAAAAAGTTGAACCTAACTGATGCTCAAAAGGCTCAACTCAAGACAATTCACGAGAATGCTAAAACTCAACGCCAAAATGTGTTTACCCCTGAACAGCGTGCCATTATGGAACAAGCTCGCCAGTCGGGTGAGCGTAAGGGTGTTCGTAAGTCACTCAACTTGACCGATGCTCAAAAACAACAATTGAAAGCGATCGCTCAAGATACGAAAACTCAGACCGAAAATGTGCTCACTCCTGAGCAAAAACAACAACTTGCTCAATTCCGTCAAGATCGCAAAGCTCAACATAACAATCGTAGCGATCGCTAGATACCGTGACTGACTTTGAGAGAGGGGTTGCTACGCAAACCCTCTCTCAAAGTCCCAAAGAAAAAGCCTTGCCAGCTTAAACCGAACTGACGTTATTTAGGACAGTTACCTTACGCAGAAGGTTATAAGACCCTCACCCCTAGCCCCTCTCCCAAAGGGGGAGAGGGGAAAAGAAAAATTCAAAACCACCTCTTGCTCCCCTTCTCCCGTTCTGGGAGAAGGGGTTGGGGGATGAGGGCGGATTTTCTATCTGCGTAAGGTGAGTTAGGATAGTTACGCAGCAAGACTTTTTGATTTACGACTTTGTCAGAAAGGCGATCGCCTCGACGTGAGAAGTCTGTGGGAAGAAATCAATAGGTTGAATGCGGGTGAGTTGATAGCGATCGCCTTCACATAACAATTTAAGATCTCGCGCTTGGGTGGCGGGATTGCAACTGACATAGACAATGCGCTCAGGAGCATTTTCGCGGAGGAAAGTAATTACTTCAGGTTCACAACCTTTGCGGGGAGGATCGAGAATCACAATATCGGGTTGTAAATTGAGAGTACCGATCAATTCTTCGACTTTACCAGTGTGGAAAACCACGTTATCAATACCGTTGAGTTCAGCATTGAGCTTACCTTGGGCAGTAGCCTGTGGTTGGATTTCAATCGCGATCGCCTGTTTGACTTGTTCGGCTAGGGGTAAAGCGATCGTGCCAATGCCAGCATAGGCATCTAAGAGAACTTCCGTTCCTTCTAGTTGCAACTCTGATTCGATAATGTTGAACATCTTCTCTGCTTGCTCTGTATAAACCTGAAAGAAGGTATCACCACGCAGACGGAAGGTTAGACCCGCAAACTTTTCTAAGAGATAGTCTTTACCCGCAATGCAACGGCTCTCACGTCCAAAAATGGCATTGGTTTTATCAGGATTGCAATTGAGAATTACACCCACCACTTTGTTGTAACGCTCTAGCCATGTCTGGGCAAATACTCCCAAATTCGGCACATCCCAATCACGG
The DNA here is from genome assembly GCA_050632425.1 of Pseudanabaena sp. BL-A-41. Lineage (GTDB taxonomy): Bacteria > Cyanobacteriota > Cyanobacteriia > Pseudanabaenales > Pseudanabaenaceae > Pseudanabaena. Next base: position 849,524 of record CP192607.1, read on the forward strand.
GCAACAATGGTTATCAGAATTTCGCCTGTATGTCTGCCAATACGCAGTCCTAAATGGCGTAGTAAGCCTGTATGAGCATTCTCATCATAGATTTCCCAACATTGATTATGGATATCCATTTTCAATTCAGCAAGCATTGGATCGAGGCGTTCATCTTGGGCAGGGCATTGATTGAGATTGACGATTTTATGGCTTCCTTTTTGGTAGTAGCCCGCTTTGAGATTGCCATCTTTGCCAGTAGCTAGGGGATAGGTCACTTTATTGCGATAATGCAAGCTATCTTTCGCACCGACGATCGGAGAAATGAGTTCTTCTAAAATGTCAGCGTCGAAGCCGCCAATTCTTTGTAATGCTTGGAGAACGATGTTTTGCTTGGTTCGCAGTTGGGCAGGATAGCTGACGGCTTGCCACTGACAACCACCGCATTTGTCCGCAACAATGCAATTAGGACGGACACGATCGCTTGATGGCGTTAAAATTTTTTCAATACTTGCATGGGCAAAGTTCTTTTTCACAAACTCTAGCTTGGCAGCAATGCGATCGCCGGGAACAGTATTAGGGACAAAGATCGCGATGTTTTCGTAACGCCCGACTCCATCGCCACTATCAGCAAGATCGTTGATGGTGAGCGTAATTTTTTGTCCCTGTTGTAGCATGGTTTATCCTAAGAAATTTAATCTGTACCTGCCCATGTCTAAGTGGGATTACCATCTTTGACTTCGTTTTTGAAAATGACAGGTATAAGCCTATTTGCATCATACATCCCCGTCATGTCTAAAATCAGATAAGCATTACCGTTTGTAAAGCGCATTCGCAAAAATGAATGTCCTTGATATTGTTCATTAAGCCTAGATACTGATTACTGATACCCGTCCATGAATGCTGTTGAAATTGAAGAAGCCGTTTCTAGTTTAGCTGAGTCTCCCTTTGACGCTGCTGAGTTTCCTTTTGCTTTTTTAGAGGCATTTGGCAATAAGGCGACGACGATCAAGCGGCTCAAAAGTGCGGAGTCAAATCTGTCGGATGTGGGTGGGGTGCTACAACGGAATAATATTCATCTGAAGGTTTGCGGGTTAGGTGAGGTAAGCGCGACGCTGGCGGCTTTGCGGGCGAGTTCAGCCACGACTAAGCATAAGGCGAAGTTTATTCTGGCGACGGATGGACAGGATTTTGAGGCGGAGAATGTGATCGATGGGGAGACGATCGCCTGTGCATACCCCAAATTTGCGGATCATTTTGGCTTTTTCTTGCCTTTGGCGGGGATTACGACGGTTAAGCAAATTCGCGAAAATGCCTTTGATATTAAGGCGACGGGGCGGCTAAATCGGCTGTATGTGCAGTTGCTCAAGGATAATCCTGATTGGGACAAAGGCGATCGCCGTGAGGATTTTAATCATTTTATGGCGCGGTTGATTTTCTGCTTTTTTGCGGAGGATACGAATATTTTTAATGGCGATGGGTTGTTTACGCAGGCGATCGCGCAGATGAGTGATGGTGAAAATACCCATGAGGTGTTGGCGGAGTTGTTTCGGGCGATGGCGACTCCGCTAGACAAACGCGAGGCGTTGGGGGTTAAAAGTTGGGCGAATGGGTTTCCTTATGTGAATGGGGGGCTGTTTGGGGGTGAGGGGCAAGTCCCCCGTTTCAGCAAGATTGCTCGCTCTTACCTCCTGCATATTGGCAATCTGGACTGGAAGCGGATTAATCCTGATATTTTTGGGTCGATGATTCAGGCGATCGCGGAGGAGGGTGAACGGGGCGCGTTGGGGATGCACTATACGAGTGTGCCGAATATTCTGAAGGTGCTGAATCCGTTGTTTTTGGATGATTTACGCGCTCAACTTGAGGCGGCGGGGGATAATGGGCGGAAGTTGTTAAATTTGCGGCAACGGTTGGCGAAGATTCGGGTGTTTGATCCTGCTTGTGGGTCGGGGAATTTTTTGGTGATTGCTTATAAGGAGATGCGGGGTATTGAGCATGAAATCAATAAACGTAGGAATGAGCCAGATCGCAGGTCTGAGATTCCGTTAACTAATTTTCGGGGGATTGAGATTCGGCATTTTGCGGTGGAGGTGGCGCGGTTGGCGTTGATTATTGCGGAGTATCAGTGTGATGTGTTGTATCGGGGGCAAATGTTGGCGCTGGCGGAGTTTTTGCCGTTAAAGAGTGACAATTGGATTACTTGCGGGAATGCGTTGCGGTTGGATTGGTTGAGTTTGTGTCCGCCAACGGGTAAGGGTGTAACGGTGCAGCGTGAGGATTTGGATTTGTGGCAAGAAACGCGGGATCAGTCTGAGATTGATTTTAAAAATGAGGGAGGGGAAACTTATATTTGTGGAAATCCGCCTTATTTGGGTTCTACTTGGCAATCGAAGGAACAGAAGGATGATTTAAAACAAATTTTTGATGGACGTACTAAGTTATGGAAGTCACTGGATTATGTGGCGGGTTGGTTTATGAAGGCTGCTGATTATGGTACTCAAACCCAAGCGGCGGCGGCGTTTGTTTCGACTAATTCCATTTGTCAGGGGCAACAAGTACCGATTCTCTGGTCGTTAATTTTTGCAACTGGTCATGAAATTGCTTTTGCTCATACTTCTTTTAAATGGGCAAATTTGGCGAGTCATAATGCTGGGGTTACGGTTGTAATTGTGGGGATTTCTAATCATGCTGGCAAGGTTCGATATTTATTTTCTATTGGAGAGAACCGTGAAACGGTGGTGAAAAATGTTGAAAATATAAATGCTTATTTAGTTTCGGGAGCAAATGTAATCGTTGACAAAGCTATAAAGCCATTCAGTGCCATTTCTGAAATGAGTTTTGGTAATAAACCTGTTGATGGAGGAAATTTACTCCTTTCGTATGACGAATTAAATAGAATAGGTTTGAGTCAAGAGCAGAAAAAAAAGTTTACAAGACGAATTTATGGATCAGCAGAATTTATTCGAGGTCTATCTCGTTATTGCTTGTGGATAGAAGATGAACATCTTGATGAAGCATTAGCAATTGAATCAATTCATCAAAGAGTAAAAGCAGTCAGAGAGATGCGTCTTTCTAGTCGTGCGAGTGATGCGAATGCAATGGCTGCACGTTCTCATCAGATGCGTGAAATGAATATTAGTTTGTTCTCTACAATTACTGTTCCACGAACATCATCAGAAAGTCGTCCTTTTCTACCAATCGGACTAATTGGTGGTAATAGTACAGTAACGAGTGAAGCTTTCGCTCTCTACGATGCCCCTCTCTGGAACATGGCACTAATCGCCTCACGTTTACACCTAGTCTGGATCGCCACCGTCTGCGGCAAACTGAAAACCGATTTTCGCTACTCCAACACCCTCGGCTGGAACACCTTCCCCGTCCCCACCCTCACCGATCAAAACAAAACCGACCTCACCCGTTGCGCCGAAGACATACTGTTAGCCAGAGAGCATTATTTCCCCGCCACCATCGCCGATATGTACGATCGCGACAGAATGGACAGCGAATTTCCCCTAGTTCGAGAAGCGCATAATCGAAACGACGAAATCATCGAAAGAATCTACATCGGTCGCAGGTTCAAAAACGATACCGAGCGATTAGAGAAGTTGTTTGAGATGTACAGCAAAATGACCAGTAAACCAGAGACAGGAAAACCATCTAGCAAACGAAAAACCAAGTCATAAATATCGCCCTCACCCCCCAGCCCCCTCTCCCATTAAGGGAGAGGGGGAGCAAGACTAATTTCTTGTTCCCCTCTCCCTTAATGGGAGAGGGGCTAGGGGTGAGGGTCTTGCAAGTGAATTATTCGCACATCAGACGATTCGCCTATAGGGTCAAAGCATTCCCACAGAAATCTATAAGTTTTTAGATGATTTTGATTTGGGAATGCTTTGACCAAACCTCGCAACGCAGGGACAAATTATCGATCAAAGCAAATAATTCATGACACGACCCTTTTCCGCAGTTGAGAATTAACCTGCGATCACGCTAAGTTTAGGGCAGAGCATTCCTGTATAGAAAATCTAGTGACACAAATAAATAGTAACGTAACGCATCAATTAATAAGCAGAATCATGATCAGAATGCAAAGACAAAAACCTTAGATAATCACCCTCTCTCACCGCCACGACTCGACATTTTTGAGTGATTCTCAAACTGTATAGTTTTTCACCATTTTTTCCTTGCTTAGAACGTATCAGTTCCCACTTTAGCCCCTGATCTTTGTACAACTGCTCCCAAGTCAACTGAGAAACTTTCCTGAAAATTTTTAACACCGCAAGAGCCTCCGCTTTCGGCAAAACAAACAAGTCTTGCTGAAAAACAGGATTATTTAGATCAAGTAAAATCCTACTCATTTTTGATTTAGCTGAGCTTCTAATGAGTCTAGATCCGATACTTGGGCAGGATGATTATTATTCCATTGCAAAGCTAGATCCAGTTTTTCTGAGAAAGAATCTTCATGTACCCAGCTTTCAGAAGGGAATGACTGCTTGAGTAGAAGATTATAAAACACTTCCCATTCCTTACCCCATTGCTTCAAATTAATGACAACAGAAGTCTTCTCTCCTTGGTCGTCTATGATATATTCAATACCTTTCATAACCTTTATATAGAAGAAAAATAATAGTAAGTTTAATAAGTTATACCATTTTTTGATTTTGATATGCGCGTTCAAATGATCGCCTGATCGCGCTAAGTTTAGGGCAGAGCATTCCTGTATATAAAACCTAGCGATCCAAATAAATAGTTGCAGGAATGCTCTGCCCATACAACTTGCGTCAAAATGGGCGATCGCCCTAGTAGGAGAGTAACAAGTCATAATAAAAATAAAATTCTTCTCATGAGTAAACCTAAAGCTATCCCCTCCGTCTCCGTCACCTACGCCCACAACGGCACATCCAGCCGCCCCAATGCCCTTGGTATGCGCCCCATGCAAGAACGCGCCTACCAAAAACGCGGCGAACAATATTTGCTGATCAAATCACCACCCGCATCGGGCAAAAGTCGCGCCCTGATGTTTATCGCCCTCGACAAGCTCGAAAATCAGGGACTTAAACAGGCGATCGTCGTCGTTCCCGAAAAAGCGATCGGCTCAAGCTTCCATAACGAACCCCTCACCCAGTTTGGATTTTGGGCAGATTGGATTGTCGAACCGAAATGGAACCTTTGTGACGCATCGGGAACCGATAGCGGCAAAGTCAACGCTGTCCAGAAATTTCTCGATAGCACCGCCAAAGTCTTAATTTGTACCCATGCCACCTTCCGCTTTGCTGTCGATAAATTTGGGATTGAAGTATTCGATCAGCGCCTAATCGCCATTGATGAATTTCACCATGTTTCCGCCAATCCCAATAACAAACTCGGTGAATATGTCGGTCAACTGATGGCGCGAGACAAAACCCATATTATCGCCATGACTGGCTCTTATTTTCGGGGTGATGCGATCGCCGTGCTGCATCCTGAAGACGAAGCCAAATTTGAAACCGTTACCTACACCTACTACGAACAACTCAACGGCTATCAATATCTCAAACAACTCGACATCGGTTATTACTTCTACTCTGGGAGTTATACCGATGAAATTATGCAAATCTTAAATCCCAAAGAAAAAACGATTCTGCATATTCCTAACGTCAATTCCCGCGAAAGCACCAAAGATAAAATAAAAGAAGTAGAACATATTATTGAAGCATTAGGCGAATGGCAAGGAGCCGACCCGCAAACAGGATTTCAGTTAGTCAAAACAACTGACGGTACGATCCTCAAAATTGCCGATCTCGTCGATGACGATCCCACCAAACGCGATCGCGTCAGTACCGCCCTCAAAGATTCCAGCCAGAAAAATAATCGCGATCACGTCGATCTGATTATTGCCCTTGGCATGGCAAAGGAAGGCTTTGACTGGATTTGGTGCGAACACGCCCTCACCATTGGCTATCGCTCTAGTTTGACTGAAATTGTGCAGATCATCGGACGCGCCACCCGTGACGCGCCTAACAAAACCTGCGCCCGATTTACCAATCTGATCGCCGAGCCAGATGCCTCTGAGGAAGCCGTCACTGAGGCAGTCAATGATACCCTCAAGGCGATCGCTGCTAGTTTACTAATGGAGCAGGTACTCGCGCCGCGCTTCGATTTTAAGCCTAAAAATCCTAATAACCAGCCCACAGAAGGCTTTGACTATGGCGCAGAGGGTTACGATCCCAATAAATGTAATGTGGGCTTCAACCCAGAGACAGGTCAGATTCAATTAGAAATTAAGGGATTAGCGGAACCCAAAAGCAAGGAAGCAAAGCGGATTTGTCGCGAAGATCTCACGGAACTAGTGACAGCTTTTGTCCAAGATAAACAGGCGATCGAGCGTGGTCTCTTTGATGAGGAGTTAGTCCCCGAAGAATTAACCCAAGTCCGCATGGGTAAAATCGTCAAAGAGAAGTTTCCCATCCTCGAAGAACAGGATCAAGAGGCAGTGCGCCAACATGCGATCGCCGCTCTAAATATCATTCAACAAGCCAAGAAATCTCTCAATGAAACAGGGGTCAGCTATACTCCCAGTCTGCTCAATCTGCCTGAGCCGACAAATCTTCCCAATGATCCAAATAGCGATCGCCTAGAAAGTGAGCCAACCCCAAATACCGCACTCATTGATGGTGTGCGCCAATTTGCCTTCTCCGTCACCGAGTTGGACATGGATCTCATTGATCGCATCAATCCCTTTGGCGAAGCCTACGCCATTCTCGCCAAATCCATGACCGAAGAACGCCTCAAACAGATTGCTGAAGTGATTGCCGCAAAAGGCATTAGCCTCTCCCTAGAAGAAGCAAGAGATTTAGCGAAACGGGCGCTACGGTTTAAACAGGAAAGAGGCAGACCACCCTCCCTCACCGCCTTCGATCCTTGGGAAAAACGCATGGCGGAAGGGGTCGCTTTTTTGCAACGCAAAGCCAAGGAGGCACAAAATGCCTAAATCGCAAATATCTAAATCGCAAATATCGAAACAGATTACCGATGAAGATCTCGCTTTATTAGAAGAATTAGGGGAGGATATTGCACCCGAACAAGTTGATCAACTCTCTGCTAAGGAAGAACGCATTATTGCTGGTTTTGAGGAAATCGAACGATTTGTATCAGAATACGGTAGATTACCCCAGCATGGCAGCGATCGCGATATTTTTGAACGCCTTTATGCAGTGCGACTCGCTCGCCTCCGCGAATCGTCAGAATGTCGTGAAGTTTTAAAAGGGCTAGATTCGCGAGGCTTATTAGATGCAAATAATAATATGCATCAATCTTCAGAATCAGATATTGCTGAGATCACCGATGCTGAACTATTGGCGGCTCTTGGTGTGGAAAATGACCTAGCACAGGATATTACTCGACTTACCCATGTGCGATCGCGTCGTGAAATTCAAGCCGCTGCCGAAATTGCCCAAAGAAACCAATGTGCAGACTTTGCAGAATTTAAGCCCATCTTTGATCAAGTCCAACATGACTTAAAAATTGGTCAACGTCAAACCATCAAATATCAGGACAATGCCGCCATCAATCAAGGTGATCTCTTTATTCTTGATGGTCAGAAAGTAATCGTCGCGGAAATGGGGGAATGGTTTACCAGCGATTACGGTCTGCCTAACTCTCGCTTACGGGTTGTTTATGACAATGGTACTGAGAGCGATTTATTATTGCGATCGCTTCAACGCGCCCTCAATAAAGACAAAACCAGTCGCCGTATTACCACACCCGATTTAGGCCCCCTATTTTCGGATACCCCAGCAAAAGATGATTTAGTAACTGGCTATATTTATGTTCTGCGGAGTAAATCCGATGATCCTTTTATCGTGGCAAATCACTCAATCATTCACAAGATTGGTGTAACCAGTGGTGATGTGAAAAAGCGTGTTGCCAATGCTCCCAAAGATCCTACCTATCTACTTGCTGATGTGGAAATTGTCTCCACCTTCAAATTAGCCAATATTAACCCCAAAAAATTGGAAGCTCTACTTCACAAGTTCTTTGATCACGTTAGGCTAGATGTCCAATTGCAGGATCGCTTTGGTATACCTGTAAAGCCGAGAGAATGGTTTCTTGTACCTTTAGAAGTAGTAGAAAGTGTGATTACAAAAATCAAAGAAGGGAGCCTTGACCAATTTCGCTATGATCCAGAAACAGCAAATCTAGTGAGAACGTAAATTGTTGTAATTGCAAACGATAATCAAAAGACTATGTTAATTCGATTGTTCCAAAGCCAAGATAGCGATCGCATCGCCCAACTATTCCATGATACTGTGCGCGAGGTGAATATTCGTGACTATTCACCTGAGCAGGTAAAGGCTTGGGCTCCCGATGATTTGTATTTCACTAATTGGACAGAAGACTGTGAGAATAGCTTTACCTATGTTGCCGAAGAGAATGGCGAAATTATTGGTTTTGCTCAATTAGAAGCTAATGGGCATATTGACTGTTTCTTTTGTCATAAGGACTATCAGCGCTGTGGTGTGGGGACAAGACTATATCGCGCGATCGAGGCAAAGGCTCTGGAATTAAAAATAGAACGCTTATTTGTGGAAGTAAGTATTACAGCAAGAGCATTTTTTAAAAGTCGTGGGTTTAAGGTGATTAAGGAGCAGCAAGTTACCTGTCGTGGCGAAAAGCTGACAAATTTTGCCATGGAAAAGTATTTAGGAAATTACCTAGAGCAAAATCAATTTGTGGTAGCGACTTTCTATCATTTTGCTGATTTGCATGATTATAAAGAGATGCGATCGCCTATTACGGATTTTTGCGATCGCCATGCACTCAAGGGAGTGATCTTGCTAGCCTCAGAGGGCATTAATTCGACGATCGCAGGTAGCCGCGAAGGTATTGATGCTCTCTTAAGTTATCTCCGTTCCGATGCTCGGTTGCGCGATTTAGAACATAAGGAAACCTATTGCGATGTGATTCCCTACAACAAGTTACGGGTACGCCTCAAAAAGGAATTAGTAAAATTTGGTGTATCAGGTATCGATCCTAGTAAAGAGGTGGGAACCTATGTTGATCCTAAGGATTGGAATCAGTTAATAGCCGATCCTGAAGTGATTGTTATTGATACGCGCAATATTTACGAGGTGGAATTTGGTACTTTTAAAGGAGCGATCGATCCAAATATTGATTTTTTCCATGAGTTTCCTAAATATGTTGAGGAGAATTTAGGCTCTAATAAGCAGCAAAAAATCGCTATGTTCTGCACAGGTGGCATTCGTTGCGAGAAAGCGAGCGCCTATATGCTGGCTCAAGGCTTTGATGAGGTTTACCATCTCAAGGGTGGTATTCTCAAATATTTAGCAGAAGTTCCTCCCGAAGAAAGCCTCTGGGAAGGTGAATGTTTTGTCTTTGACGATCGCATTGCGACTAAGGGTTAAGCACAACGAATTTACTGGATTCTGAATAGAATTGGGGTGGGCTTTGCTCACACCAATTCTACTTATTGTGTAATAGGTTTAGCGCTAGTTTTCAGTTGATTCCATGCTAAAACTACGTTATGGAGCTTGTTTGGCAGTCCATCACGAGAAATGTCATTGTATTGAAAGGTTCCTTCTTTACTAGTGATCGTGTAGGTAATGTAATCCGCCGCACCTCTAGGTGCAGGATAACTCAGCCTATTAAATCTCGTGAGATTATGGATCTGTAACAGTTTCTTAAACTGCTTTAATTGCTCTTCAGAAACTCGGCGAACGCTGCGTTCCGAGTCATTAGCGTCGCTAAGTTTCACGCGAATTAAGGTTCCATCATTGAGCAGGGTTGTTTGGTAGGTTGCACCTGTAATCCCACCACTGGAGATTTCTCGAAATGTTACTGCTCTATCTAAAGGTGATGGCAACTGATTTTTAGGGATTAGTACAGGTTTGATTTCACTTTTTTTGCTGCTGTGTTCAGTGTTAATGGAATCTGAATCAGCAAATGCCGCAGAAGGATTTTTGAGTGTAAAGCCACTAACTAAAGACAGGATTGAGATGAGGATTAAAGAGGCAGTAATTGGATTTGGTTGACTATTATTTTTGAATTTAGCGAAATTTTGCATATTTTTCTACAGAATATTGCTTTCAACAAAATGACGCTAAATTTTTAGTAATGTTTCTAAGCGATCGCATTTGTATAATTAAAACATAACCAAAAACTGTGGCGCACGCTGCGCGTGCGCCACAGTTTTTAAGCAAATCCTCGTTTTCAAAAATTCCCCTATTTTTTAATGCGGCACGTCGCGCTGTAGCGATCGCACTGTCGTAACAACATGACTAGCTACGGTTTCAATCTCATCCAGCGTATTAAATCTACCAATCCCAAAACGAATGGAAGCATAGGCTAACTCCTGCGAATGCCCTAAAGCCATTAGTACATGGGATGGTGTAGTTTTGGCGGAAGTACAAGCAGAACCTGAAGAGATGGCAACAATTGGCTGTAAGGCTAGCATTAGAGCTTGTCCATTAATATTTGAGAAACTTACATTGAGATTGCCTGCAAGTCTTTGGGTCGGGTGTCCGTTAAGAATCACGTTGTCTAGTTCATGCAATCGTTGCCATAGGTGCTGACGGAGAGTTAGGGCTTGTTGTTGTTCTTCAGATTGAGAGGCGATCGCTATTTCTATCGCCTTAGCAAAACCCACAATTTGCGGTGTATAGAGCGTTCCCGAACGCATACCGCGCTCATGTCCACCACCATGTAGCTGAGGCGCAAGATTGACTCGCGGATTGCGACGACGGACATATAAAGCGCCAATTCCCTTTGCACCATAGATTTTGTGGGCAGTGAGTGACAGCAAATCAATAGGCATCGCCATGACATCAAGGGGAATTTTGCCGATCGCTTGAGCCGCATCGCTATGAAATAGAATTTGGCGATCGTGACAGATTTGCCCGATTTCTGTAATTGGTTGCAGCACGCCAATCTCATTATTGGCTGCCATAACCGAGACTAAAATCGTATCAGGACGAATAGCGGCTTTAAGTTGTCGTAAATCAATCAAGCCATCGGACTGAACGGGTAAATAGGTAACTTCAAAGCCAAGGGATTCTAGGTAACGACAGGGATCGAGAACGGCATTATGTTCCGTTTGTACGGTGATTAGATGTCTTCCCTTGTGATGGTATGCTTCGGCTACACCTTTAATAGCAAGATTATTCGCTTCCGTCGCGCCACTGGTAAAGACGATTTCTTCAGGTGTGGCATTGATCGAATTTGCGATCGCCTCACGCGCTAATTTAACTGCGGCTTCTGCTTCCCACCCATAAAAGTGCCCCACACTCGCAGGATTGCCAAAGGATTCCCGAAAATAGGGCAGCATTGCTTCTAACACCCTCTCATCGACAGGTGTTGTCGCATGACAATCAAGATAAATCGGTCTTTGCATGAAAATAGAAAATGTAAGAGCTTGCAGTGCAAGCTCTTATCTATATCTTATCTATAATTATTACTGAAATCACTAACTTTGGGCTTTACGCTTTTTGAGCGCAGAGTTTCCGAGTACAACAGATGCTAATAATGCTCCTCCCAAAACACTTGGAACTGGCACAGGTCTTGGATTTGGATTTACAACCTCAATAGCCTTATCAGTATCTAATGAGAATATAATGCTGTTGCCCGATCCTAAGCCATTAGCCCATCTTAGAGTCATCCACGCATATAGATCACCTGCTGGAGGAAACCCAACAACATTCACAATATTGTCATACTCAACCGAAGGAGCAACACCTGATATGAGGGTAAATGGAACACCTGTTGAAGAATTTGGAGTAACCTCAAAAGTTGTATCTACATCAAAAACTATAGAACCTGCGATCGCATTAATAAATAATGATGAAATAGTCAAACCAGTATTGTTTGTGAAAGTCCAAGGGTCGATCCCTGTGTATCCAGTGTGAGATAGTATCCATCCACTAGAAGATGCAGCACCAGACTGGAAACCAGTTGTACTCCATAGAGCATTACTGGAGCTACCATCTTGGAAATTGATGGTTACATCCATTCCAGTCATCTCATCACCATAGGTTGTGAATCCAGTTACTCCTGTAATGGTTGCAGCATTAGCCGAGCCAATAGAAACTAAGCATAGGGCAGTAATACCAGCAGTACTAGATAAAACTTTTTTAGATAAAGTATTTAGTGAGTAATTCATAAAATTCCAAAGCATCCAAAAATTTGTCAATAAACAAAGACTGCTCCAGAATTTGCAAATGAATTTTGCAAATGAATCTTTATAGATTTTATGATTTCTGTAACAGTCTTAAAATCATATTTCTACAATTACTTAAGACGAACATAGCATTTGTGAATTTAGTTGTCTGGTAGTCAAAGTTATATGGAAGTTATACGGAAGATATATGTTTTGGTTTAAGTTTTCTTAACTTTTCTTTATACTATGCGCCTGTATTTGGACGGATTAACACAATCGGCGTTTGCTCGGCGGCATTACCCGCAGGATTCATGATCAGGGCTTGATTGAGTAACTCTTCAGAAGCTCCAGAAGTTGCCGCTAAAACCTTCACCCGACGCAAATCGTTCACATCGACGATCGCAGCTTCGAGTCCCGTACCAGCCTTAATCTCATCAACAACAGCTTGGGGATTTTTGGGACCCAGCACGATGAATTGATCGTAGGGTGGCAAAGTCCCAGTCACATCATCGATTAATCTCGCCTGTTCTCCAGCCAGCATATAGAATACGCCCGGAACACGGAAGATTGCCTTAGCGAGGGAACCGATGATGAAAGCAAAGGCGACGCGCCATGCCCCTGACTCATTAATTAGAGATTGCAGACCACATGCCGTGGCAAGACTGGAAGTACTCTTGAAGTAATAGCAGAGTCGTTTCGCTAACCATTGGGGATGAATATCACTGGGATGATAGAAGTTACCCTGCATAATTGCGATCGGGGTTTCGGCGATCGTGACGATATCTCCCGCTTGAGCATGGCTCATCACATAGCGCTGCATCACATCCACAGGGGTATCACCCGCCGAGAGAATGTGAGTACGAATGGGTAATACATCTGCATCAGGAGTGGGTCGCCAACGTTCCCTTTGATTGGCATCAGGAAACTGGAGGGGGATAATGCAATGCTTGACCTTTTCTTCGCGTCCCGCAGGCCCATAGATCGTGTAGTGGACACGCACCCAAGCAGTTTTCAATTCTTCGAGATTTTTGCCACTGATATCAATTTGAATCTCTACACCCGTGCTTTTATCGGGAGTAACGATATAGGATTCCCAATAGTTATCGTTACGACTTGCTACATTGGGATGGCGCGATCGCAATTGCACCTGAGTATGAATGCCATCAAGACTATCGCTCGATAGAAGTGATAGTTCAGGATTGACTTCGACGAGAAAAACATCAAGCTTGCGAGTTCTGTTCGTCGCAGTTAGCAGCAGTTCAAGTCGGTAATGATCTGGCTCATAGGTCAGAAACTGCCAAGCCCCATTATCAAATTCTAGTAAGTTGCCTTGTCTTGTTTTATATTGCCACTCAAATAGCAACCATAGTAATAAAACTATGCCACCAAGAGATGCGATCGCTATAGCCAAACCAATCAAAATATTCATGAGCCTTAATTCTTAATTCCTACTTTTTATACCAATTCACGAAAGGGTGACAACTCTTTTGTGAAGTAAAAGCCAAACCTAGTGAGGGTTTTTAAAACTAAAAATGGCACAGCCATTTTTAGTTTTGGTATTAGTCTCTACGAATAGATTGTTTGAGAGTTTTGCAAAGCTCGGCGATCGCGTGCAGACCACCATCTGGCTCGGCTAATTTCTTCACCATCGCACTACCGACGATCGCACCATCAGCACTCCAATCAATTACCTGCTTCGCATGTTCAGGTTGCGAGATGCCAAAACCAACGGCGATCGGTTTGTCAGTAATCTCTCTGAGTTGTTCGATCATCGTCTTTACGCCCTTCGCCACTTCAGTACGCACACCCGTTACGCCCGTCGCACTAACCACATAGATAAAGCCCTGCGATTTCTCCGCGATCGCCGCAAAACGTTCAGGTGGAGTAGTGGGCGCAATTAATAAAATTACTTCAATCCCCGCTTTTGCCGCAGGCTCTAGCAACACATGGGATTCTTCGAGGGGGAGGTCAGGTACAACTAAGCCACGCGCCCCTGCGTCATAAATTTTTTGGAGAAACTTTTCGACCCCAATATTTAAGATCGGGTTGTAATAGGTGAAAAGGATAATTGGCGATCGCAATTCTGGAGAAACTTCACGGACAATATCTAACACCTTGTCCAATGTCGCTCCTTTTTGCAAAGCCCTTGTTGCCGCCGCCTGAATTACAGGGCCATCTGCCAAGGGATCGGAATAGGGTACACCTAACTCGATCAAATCCGCGCCGTTTTGATCTAAGACCCGCAAAGCTTTTGCCGTTGTCTCCAAGTTTGGATCACCAGCCGTAATAAAAGGAATCAGAGCAGCTTGCCCTCTAGCTCGCAGTTCTTCAAATCGAGCGGAAACGGATATCATGACTTAAAAATTTCCAGAAAAAGTAGTCCCGTATTATAGTAGCGCTTCACGGTGACTTGTTACAGCTATGGGCAAAGCTAGAGTTTCACTGCAACGCACTACAAACTGCAACGCATTAGAGTGGCTGACATTTGCCTGCACGGATAAGACCAACACGCTTAGCGATCGCCTCACCCTGAGAGTTAAATGCGCCCCAAGTTTCTACAAAATCAGTGAGATCTTCTTGGCTATTACCTTTGACAATTTCACAGATACCCGTATCAGCACGTTTACCGATGAACCAGCGCTCGGCAGCGATCGATTCTTGCGAATCTCTAGGGCTATTCAGACTATCAGACATCACTTACAGCACCTTGCATAACTAAAAAACCCAGAGAAATTTTTGAAATCCCTACGAGGTATGGCTTTCAAAAATTTCTCTGGGTTTTAATATAGTGCTTTTCAAGTACACATGGTTGTTTCCTCGCCTTCGGCGAGGAAACAATTCCGATCATAAAGCTCTATAAGTTCCACCCTGATGGTAGGTTGCGTTGAGTCCCTAAACATAGTAAAAGAAATCATAGATTTGTGACTTAAATATTGCTTTATCGCAAAGTCCTGAACTATCCTCACAACAATTAATATAAAAAATGGCGTTAATATGGCGCAAATTTTTGGAGAATTTACAGAAAATTTTGCAGATAGAAGCGAATATTTAGTTTTAGGATTTTCGCCTTCATCATTGCCAATTCAATTGCGTTGGAAGACTAATGGTCTTTCCGCAGATTTTCTTGGTGATTATGTCCGAAATTTTTTCCCTGGTGACACAAGTGCAAACTTAACTAAACAAGCAGAAATCGGATCGGCAGTTAGTTTCATTGCTAATGAACTCTTAGAAAATGCAATGAAATATAGTGATGAAAGCGCAAATCAACCAGTTAATTTAGAAGTACATTTGTTTAATGATCACTTAATCTTTCTATCTAGAAATAGTGTGTCTCAAAATACAATCGCCGAGTTTCAATCTTATATCCAAGAAATTATTACAGGCGATATAGGTCAGATGTATATTGACCAAGTTGAAAAAAGTGTCACTAATCAAGAAGAAGAAAAATCTGGACTTGGCTATTTCACAATGATTATGGACTATGATGCAGTCTTAGGATGGAAGTTTGAAGAGTCTGAGAATGATAGCCATGTGACAATGGTAACGACAATGGTACAGTTACCACTTTAGTAAATAATAGATCAAACTTTTGTCAGGAGAATTGAAAGAATGGAAGTTAAAGGTGATGATTATAAAGTCTGGTATGACCCATCAGAATTCACTATTTATTGTCAAGGATCTTTGCGATTAGCAGGAACAGAAGAGTATGCTCCTATAGTGCAAATTTTAGAATATGTGATTGATCAAGCGCCACAAAATATTGCTTTAAATCTCTGTCAGTTAGAGTTTTTAAATAGCTCAGGTATTAATGTCTTATCTAAGTTTGTGATTAAAGTCCGTCAGAAAGAGAAAATTAAAATCACTGTTAAAGGTTCTGACATTATACCTTGGCAAGGTAAATCCCTTAAGAATTTGCAGCGTTTAATGCCCGCTTTGAAATTGGAATGGAGCTAAGATTTTAGTTTTATATTTAGCTTTATATATTGATATAAACTCGCCTAATATTTAACCGATAGAGCTTAACTTAGTAGATACTAAACTTCTAATATTTTCTAATAGTTGATTAATCTCCGTAGGAGAGATATGTCCACTATCTACTTCACGCCCCGCAGCTTTCGATAAAAAAGCCAAAATTTGCTTTGGCAACATCAAAGTTAAGCCATTTTTGAGATGCAGCTCTAACTTACGAATCCCTGTACCTAAAGGATAAATCCTATATTGATCTAAACCCTTAACTATCTGACCGCCATAATCGAAATAACTAAGTTGGACAGTGCGATCGCTAGGTGGTTGACCAACATATCCATCAAGCTCCTGTTTAATAAATTGCGCCAATTCATGCAAGAGTTGTTCCTGAGCAAACAGTAAACATTTTTCTAGAGCTTGGGTCAGAGGCAATTTGGCGATCGCTTCTTCTGTTTCTAGGCGCACTTCCAATGCAGCCAAGACATCATCAAGACTAAGTACAGTACAAGATTCGGAAACTGACATGATGCTCCGTACTAGGTTGTAATTTATGCATTTGTAGGTTTTTGGTTTTATGGAAGCGCACCGCGAAGGGGGTGCGCTTCCATAATTTAGGATGGCTATACTAACGTGTGGTGACTGTTAAGATTAAGATGAAGACTAAAGTTATTCTTGCATAAAGTCCATGCTCACTTCCGATCACAATGTTACAGAAGATCTTGACATTATTGATGTAGATGTACCCAAACGCGGGATGCCAGTAACAATTATCACAGGCTTTTTAGGCAGTGGTAAAACTACTCTGCTCAATCATATTTTGCAAAATCAGCAGGATCTCAAGGTTGCGGTTTTAGTCAATGAGTTTGGTGATATCAATATCGATAGCCAGCTATTGGTTGCCGTGGATGAAAATATGATGGAACTGAGCAACGGTTGCATCTGCTGCACGATCAATGATGGCTTGGTTGATGCTGTTTACAATGTTCTCGAACGAAGCGATCGCATTGATTACATGATCGTCGAGACTACAGGTGTCGCTGATCCCCTACCCATTGCCCTTACTTTTTTAGGTACAGAGCTACAGCATTTAACGCGACTCGACTCGATTTTGACTGTCGTTGATTCCGAAGCATTTACCTCGGCGCATTTCAATAGCGATGCTGCCTATGCCCAAATCATGTATGGCGACATCATTATTCTCAATAAGACTGATCTCGTCGCTGAAGAGAAATTACAAGAACTAGAAGCTTTCATTAATAAGACCAAAACTAAAGCGAGAATTTTGCGATCGCATTTGGGGATCGTGCCATTACCGCTAATTCTCGATGTGAAGATCGACCAATCAGCGATCGCTTCTAGTCAAAAAGACGAAGATCATGCTCACCACGAACATGATCATCACGATCATGGCAGCCCACACTCCCATGAACAATGCCACGATCCCGAATGTAACCATGAGCATCACCACCATGAGCATCATCACCATTCCGATCACCTAGAAAACGATGGATTTGTATCTATATCATTTCAAAGCGATCGCACCTTTGATCTCGATAAGTTTCAAAACTTTTTAGACAAAAAATTGCCAATAGAGGTCTTTAGAGCTAAGGGAATTTTGAACTTTGCAAATATTGATAATCGCTATGTGTTCCAACTGAGTGGCAAACGCTATGAACTCAAAAATGATGATCGCGGTAAATCTCTAAATAATCAGCTAGTGATCATCGGACGCAATTTACACCGAGAAGAGTTACTTGCCGACCTTACCGATTGTCTCGTCTAGTCGCTAGAGAGGCGGCGCATTGCGCCGCCTCTCTAGGTTTAAGCATGAACTGCTAAGCGATCGCATAATTGATCAGCTTGGATGACCCCCTCAACCCGATCAACAGGTGCTCCGTCCTTAAACAAAACTAAGGTTGGCAAAGCATAAACCTTGTATTGCGAAGCAATTTCAGGATAATTGTCAGTATTGATCTTCACAATCTGCACCTTATCTTTCATTTTGTCGCTAACTTTGTCCAAAATCCCTGTCATTAGCTGACAAGGACCACACCAAGGGGCATAAAAATCTACAAGAACAGGCAATTCTGAACTTTCTAATAACTCGTTAAAACTACCAAATTGCTTTGTTACTGACATGGGGCGATCGCTCCTTTAAAAATTCAATTCTATAGCAATTCCCAAAAAAGTAGGAAGACGCTTCTCAGCAGTTATTGAATTTGCCTATGGACTAAAACCCAAAAGATGAGTGGCGGCGCAATGCGCCGCCACTCATCTTTTGGGTTTTGATTTGTGCTAGCTCTCTCTTGCGTTGCTATAGGTTTAAATTTTTTGTCGCAAAGGTTACACCTCTAGGCTAGAATAAGCTCTGGCTATTACTCAATCCGCAATGATCTCTAGTAACGATTTTCGACCCGGCGTAACAATTGAACTCGATGGCGAAGTCTGGCGTGTAGTTGAATTTTTACACGTAAAGCCTGGCAAAGGTTCAGCTTTTGTACGCACCACGCTAAAAAGCGCCATGACAGGTAAAAACCTAGAAAGAACCTTCAGGGCTGGGGAAATGGTTCCTCAGGCTGTTCTTGAAAAAAGCTCGATGCAGCATACCTATAAAGACGGTGAAGATTATGTCTTTATGGACATGCAAAGCTATGAAGAAGCAACTTTGACCACTGCCCAAATCGGTAGCCGTGTCAAATACATCAAAGAAGGCATGGAAGTCAACGTTGTACGTTGGGGCGATCGGGTAATCGATGTGGAATTACCTAATACCGTTGTACTAGAAGTTATCGAAACCGATCCCGGCTTAAAAGGTGATACTGCTACGGGTGGTAGCAAGTCCGCTAAAGTGGAAACAGGCGCATCGATCAACGTTCCGCTATTTGTGAATATTGGCGATCGCATCAAAATTGATACTCGTGAAGACACGTATTTGGGGCGTGAAAATTAGGTGGAATTTAGCTTAGAGCAATTACGTGAACTAGTCACGATTCTAAACAAGACGGACATTACCGAACTCACTCTAGAATCAGGTGATTTACGTCTGAGCATCCGCAAAAGCGACACTAAGGTTGCGCCAACTGTGGTGCAAGCTGCTCCTGTTGTTTCTCCCTTGCCATCGGTAGCTGTAGTCGATAATGCACCGATTAGTCCTGTAGCCCACACAACGATCGCTGATTCGATTCCTGCTAAAAAGCTCATCGAAATCACATCGCCAATGGTTGGCACATTCTATCGTTCACCTGCACCCGATGAACCTCCATTTGTAGAGATTGGCGATTCAATCAAGAAGGGTGGCACTGTCTGCATTATTGAGGCAATGAAGCTCATGAATGAAATTGAGTCAGATGCTGGCGGCAAAATCGTAGAGATTTTGGTGGATAATGCCCAGCCAGTCGAGTATGGTCAAGTACTAATGCGAGTTGAGCCTAATTAAATTTCGATCTACAACATAAAAAAAAGGAGCGCTAAGCGCTCCTTTTTTTATAGGTATCACTTTAGGATTGTTTTGCGATCGCCACAAACACCACCGCAGAAAGATTGCTCTTAATTGTAAACAATTGTTAAGCTAATTACATCAAATATCAAGTAGCTTCACACATTAAGGGGACAGCAATGGAAACCAAATTTGACTTTAGTGGACAAAACCTATTCACTCCAATCGTTTTTCGTGAAGATTTTAATCAATTTGCTAAATTGAGCGAAACCCAAGCTTGGTCACTATTTTTCACTGGTAGCCGTGAGGATAGTGCTCTAGGTTTTAGCAGAGCCGCAGGTAGATTCTGGACTGGTTTAGTAATTGCCACGGTAATCGAATCTATTCTTGGCGCTCTTGTATTTCACATCAACATTTAAATAACGTCAGTTCAGGTTCAGCCTGCAAATCGTATAAACCCATAATCGAAAGCCTTGCTAAGCAAGGCTTTCGATTATGTATAGCAAGATTTAGCTAGCCAAAACCTAAGAGATGAGTTGGGGCGCGAAGCGCCCCAACTCATTGAAGCTAAACTTGCTTTGAAGGGTTACTAGGATTGCTCAAATCCAGTTTTACAGCTATCTTTGACAAAAAACAAAGAAGTTTTTAAAAGCGTCGCTTTGCAACGCTTTTAAAAACTTCTTTGTTGTGTGAAGGGGATTTAAGCCCCTTGTCTTGTGATGCTAGGCTCCACGCACATTTTTAATTAACCAATTGAGCTTTGCTTCAGCCAGCTCTAGATTGCTAATCATGGACTGACCAAACTCTCCTAAATGAGCTTCTATATTATCGGCATCATTGCCATATCCTAGACGATTGACAGTTCCCCGTAGACGATCCGAAAGGCAAAGGCAAATAGCTCTATAAAAACGTGACGCAAAGTTAATATCTTGCTGTAGCTTTGCTAAAAGCTGCACCCTAGAAACTGATAGGACAACACTTTCTTCTAGCGATCGCACGCTAGCAAGTGGAGGACGAGTATCAATGAAGGAAACTTCTCCTACGATTTCTCCTTCAGCAATTCTGGCAAGTTCCTTGTGATCCTGTGACTCAATTGCCACACTAAATGAGCCACTCACGACAATATAGAGGGCTTCACTTACATGACCCTCTCGAATTAAAAGTCGGTTAGGTGGAATTACTTCCTTTTTGCCTTTCTGGACAAACCAGTCAAGGTCGCTATTATTAAGTTCACTAAAGAAAAGTAAAATTTTCTTCACTTTCAACCTCTGTAACTGGATTACGCATAAGAAAACATATTTTTGCAGATTCTCTTATGAAAACGATAATGCTAATTAAAAAATTTAAGAAATTGTGATGTAAATCTTTTGTTGCAATGTATGCAATGTAAATATTGGGTTATTAAATATCAATTATAACTAGGATGACAGGCTATTTAAAAAGCAAAGATGAAAGTCCACCTCTGCTTTTTTTGAGTAAAATTTATTTAAAGTTTACTCAATCAACATCATTTTTAGAGTGCTAGGTTGAGCGAGATCTCCTTCTAATAAAAGTTTACAGTTGGCATGAAGATGGCGGGCAATGTGATACAAAGCCTCAATCTCATCTGGAGCATCAATTTTGTCAGCAATCTCAGCCAGCGAAAGAGAAATAGTAGAGGTCTTTAAGGCGCTCATCATTTTCTTTTGTAAGGCTAATACTTTGGCTCCCGCCTTTTTACCTGCCTCAACTCCCGGTTGATGATAGGCATTAATATTCACGAGCGACGCATAGAAACTCACAGCACGTTCATACAGCGCAATTAACGCACCAATTGTGAGTTCAGAAACAATGGGAATTGTGACCGTAATCGAGTCGCGACCATTTTCGTAGAGGGCGCTCCTTGTGCCTTGGAGGAAACCTAGTAAGTAATCTCCTGTGACCACCCCTTCTTCTACTTCGGGGTGTGGTTTTGCCGAATCTTGCAGAACTTCAATAAAAGTAGCAAAGAAGTTCGGAACACCTTCACGAAGTTGCTGCACATAGGCATGTTGGTCGGTGGAACCTTTGTTGCCATAAACAGCAATCCCTTGATAAACCAGATTGCCATCAAGATCTTTCTCTTTACCTAGAGATTCCATGACTAGCTGTTGTAAATAGCGACTAAATAGCAAAAGGCGATCTTTGTAGGGCAGGATGACCATATCTTTTTCGCCTTTGCCATTGCTAGCAAAGTACCATGACATCGCGAGTAGCGCCGCAGGGTTTTGGCGAAGATTTTCTATACGGGTAGCGGCATCCATCAAGTTTGCCCCCCGCAACATTTCGCGAATATTAATGCCTTGCAGTGCCGCAGGGACTAAGCCCACTGCGGATAGTTCTGAAGTTCTACCACCGATCCAGTCATACATGGGGAAGGTGTCGAGCCAGCCATTGCCGATCGCATATTTCTCTAAGGCACTACCAACACCCGTAATCGCGATCGCTTGTTTCGCAAAGTCTAAACCTGCTTTTTGAAAAGCAAATTCTGCTTCCTTCATGCCATTAGCAGCTTCAGGTGTACCACCAGATTTAGAAATGACTAACACGAGGGTGGTACTGAGGCGATCGCCTAATAGATCAAGCACTAGGTCAATGCCATCGGGATCAGAGTTATCAATAAAGCTAATTTTGAGAGGGACATCAGCTTTAGCGAGAGCCTGAGCGACAAATTGGGGACCTAAAGCTGATCCCCCGATACCAATCGATAAAATATCGGTAAATTTAGATGCAGTAGGTGGATGAATAGTCCCTGCATGAACTTTCTTGGTGAATTCCTCAATGCGATCAAGGGTTTCAGTAATGTCTTTACGCAATTCCTCAGTGGGGGCAATTTCTGGTGATCTCAACCAGTAATGCCCAACCATACGTTGTTCGTCAGGGTTGGCGATCGCGCCAGACTCCAAAGCCTTCATATCCGCGAAAGCTTTAACAAATTTAGGTTGGATCTGTGTTACAAAGTCTGGCGTAAACCTTACCCGACTGATATCCAAGTATATACCTAGCTCTGAATGGTAATACAGCCAGTCTTGGTACCGTTGCCATAGATCCACAGCCGAATTCATACGAACCTCACATGCTTAAAACAGACGATGCACAATGCCAATCGTAAGCGATAAATAGCAACCTTGTTTGATCTTCTTCATACAAAAAATAGAGGCGACATCAACTAGCTTTATTAATTTTGAAGGTTTTACAGCCGATTGAGGCTTAAAGTAGTCCAGATAAATTTTTGAAAGCACGGCTTCGCCGTGCTTTCAAAAATTTATCTGGGTTTCAAGTCAGCGCAAAGTGCTCTCGATATAACAGTTCAAAAAATCTTACTAGGGTTACAAGGAACCGATTTTTTGTGGCGCGGCGAAGCCGCGCCACAAAAAATCGGTTCCTTAATTAAATCGTAGAACCATTATCTTAAGAAGTCATCACATTTAGAGAAATAGGCTTTACTTGAGTGAAAGAACGAAAAACAGTGATTTACATTGCCTTTCACCTATCCTAGAGGGATAAAGATGGCGATCGCTGTAAATCTACGTTAAGAAGTGCATCAAACCTTGCTTCATAACACCAGCAAAGTGTTATGGTGATCTCATAGCCAAATCAGCTATTCGGCGCAGTGGGGTAACAAAAACAAGATTGCGCGTTTCCTTTTTTATTAGCTGGTTTGGAGGTTAAAAGCGAGGTCATTGAGATGAAACTTGTAATTCAAGGCAAGAATATTGAAGTCACTGAAGCTATCCGCGAATATGTCGAACAAAAGATTGACAAAGCGGTTAGCCATTTCCAATCGTTAACCACGGAGGTAGATGTACATCTATCTGTGGCTCGTAATCCTCGCATTGCGTCAAGTCAATCGGCGGAAGTAACAGTCTATGCCAATGGATCTGTCATCCGTGCCGAGGAAAAGACTGAGAATTTGTATGCCAGTATTGACCTAGTTGCTGACAAGATTTCGCGCAAGTTGCGGAAATTTAAGGAGCGCAAGAATGATCATGCTGCGGCAAAAACTAGCGTTGCCGTTGTTGAGCAGCCTCCTGTACCACTTCCCAATGGTAATCGTGTGGTTGAATTACCCAATCAGGTCGTGCGAAATAAATACTTCACAATGCCTGCGATGTCAGTGGATGAAGCACTGGAGCATTTGGAGTTAATCGATCATGATTTTTATGTTTTTCGCAATGCAGAGACAGGGGATATCAACGTTGTGTATGAACGTAATCATGGTGGCTATGGTGTAATTCAACCCCATGATGTCAACAAGAAACATTAGTACTAACCTGTAAAAAAGAAGGGGCGCAAAGCGCCCCTTCTTTTTTATGCGGAAAATCTTACCATTTTTGAGTCTGGATTTGTTACGCTAGAAGACTAGACCTCATCTGGCACTCAAGCTTATACCAATTCATAAGAGCGTAACAACACTTTTATGAATTAAAAACAAACCTAATAAGGGTTTTCAAAACTAAAAAATGGCGTAGCCATTTTTTAGTTTTGGTATTAATCAATTTTATTTTTATCTTTAAGAGCAGACATGACTGTTAAGTACGGCGAACAAGCGATCGCAGAAGCAACTCTCACAACTTTTCCAAACCCTAGAATTGGCAGAGACTATAGCGTTCAGATCACATTACCTGAATTCACTTGTAAATGCCCATTCTCAGGCTATCCCGACTTTGCCACCATTTACATTACCTATACCCCCAACCAAGTACTGGTTGAACTTAAAGCAATTAAGCTTTATATCAATAGCTATCGCGATCGCTTCATTTCCCATGAGGAATCAGTCAACCAAATTTTGGATGATTTTGTGAAAGCAGGCGATCCCCTCAGAATCAATGTCAAAGGTGACTTTAGCCCTCGTGGTAACGTGCATACAGTAGTAGAAGTCAATTACACAAAGCCAATTACTGACTAATAAACCTACAGAGATCGCCACAAATCATCAGATAAATACAATTAAACGTAGGATGTATTGTGGAAGCGCGAACCATTTTTTGACATCATGGGTTACGCTATTGCTAAATCGTCCTACGGTTAGTTATTAACATTGAATTGATTTGTTGATATAGGGAACCATCCTAGATATAGATACGTCACACTGGTCTAGATGTAGTTAAATTATGAGAATTCGCAAGAAATATCAATCATCGGCTAGTGCAGAAATCAATCTGACAGCTTTGTTGGATGTGGTGTTCTCCATCTTGGCATTTTTTATCTTGCTATCATCGGCTCTAATTGTACCAAGCCGCATTGGCGTTGATTTGCCAGTTAGCGATCGCAATGGTAATGCTGATCAAAACACATCTAATCTCAAATCTGAAGATATTTTTTTAATCACCCTTGATCCTAATGGTCAAATGCTCTCCAATGGCAAATTGATCGCTTCTCAAAAGTTGGAACAAGATATTCGTCAGTTCTTAGCAACATCGTCAAAGGGTGTCGTTGTCTTAAGCGCAGATAATACTAATGTCTCCTACCAACTAGTAATTAATCGTCTCGCTGAGCTTAGAGGTATTGCAGGCAATCGAGTTGCGATCGCCACCTCTAAATCTTCATGATTAGTTAAGTCGTAAAATGAAAATAAATTAAAAACTTACTAATAAAACAATGTTGCCGACCGAACCTGAAAGCCAACTAACTGTAAGCCCATCAAAGCAAGCAATGACCTTTGTTCATAAAGCTTTGAATAAGGAAGCCATGCGTCAGGTTGCGAGCAAATTAGGCAATTTCGTTGTCAAAAATCCCTTTTGGGTATTAGTAGTTGGCTCTATTGGCTTGCATACAGCCTTTGTCCTGCTTACCCCAAATCCCATTAAAAAAACTGAAAATCCTCCTGAAGTAATAGTTCCAACGGTTAAGTTACCACCAACACAAATAACTACTCTCCCCAAAACGAATAAATCGATTTTTGATAACTTATTTGTTAAACCAGCAAATAACAAATTTGATATATCCACTAATGCATTGCCGAATTCATCGAGTCTCTTAGACCGTGTAGACAACTTCCCGCTAGCAGACAATAGCGCTACCTTTGACGATTCACTATTTTTAAATCCTCAAAACCCCACATCACCTACTGAAAATAACAAAACCCAAGCTCCTACTAATCAATCTAAGACAACTACTCCATCTCGATTTACAGAATCGGGACAAATTGATAACACTACTAAAAAAACAGCCAGTAATAATATCAAGCCTGAAGTACAAGGGAATGGTTTAAAAAATGAGCCTAATCCTGACACTAAAAACAGCGAAAATTGGAAGCTATCCCCAAGTGGTAATGGAAAAACAACCTCGCCAACAACAAATAGTTTCCCAGAGAAACAGTTTAAAGATGTTGCGACTTTAATGTTTAGCGATCCTGATATTATTGAGTATAGAAGGCAAGGTAATCTGAAAGATACAATCATTGCCCCTAAAGATAAGCTAATCTCCTTTTCTGATGAGAAGAGAGAAAAAGGCGTGGAATGGATTCCACCCAAAACAACAAAGGTTGCGGGTAAACGCGGCACTATTACCTATGCTTGGCTGTTAGAGCCTGATGGCAAGATTGCAAAAACATTTGTTGAGGCAAGTGCCGATCAAGACTTACTAAAAATTGTCAAAGAGACTGTTAAAGAATATAAATTCAAGCCTATCGATAATCCTACAAGTGGCAAGCGTCGTTTTGTATATGTTCAGTATGTTTTCCAGTAGAAATCATATTAAACTAAAGGCATTATGATACAGCTCTTTGGGCTGACTTGAAACTCAGAGAAATTTTTAAAAGCGCGGCTTCGCCGCGCTTTTAAAAATTTCTCTGTACTACTTTAAGGCTCAACAGACTGTAATTAAATGTAGGATATGTTAGTGCAACGTAACGCATCAATTCTATGCAACTTAACATAAACAAGTTAAATTTTTTATCAAATAAAAAGCCTTGGTTAGTATTAGTATTTTTCACTCTGTTAGTTGTTGTTCTTCGTTGGTCTAGTTTTTATCGAACAGTTATTGATTGGGATGAAAGTTTATATTTGTTAGTTGCAAAAGCTTGGGGTGATGGTAATCCTCCATACACAGCAGTATGGGATAATAAACCACCTGGCATCTATTTGATTTTTTTAGCTGCAATCACTACCTTAGGTCATTCTGTTATATCAATTAGAATCCTTGCTTGTATATTTATTGCAACTACAAGTTTTTTCCTATACAAAATAGGTGATTTGATAGAGAAAAATGGTAATGGTATCGGTTTATTAGCAGGTTTGCTATATGCTATTGCGACTTTAAGCAATGGTGGGCTAGCAGCAAATACAGAAATATTTTTTACAACTTTTGTTGCGATCGCAATATATATTTTCTTCTCTAACAACTTTTATAATGAAGAAATAACTGATAAAAAATTTGCAACATTATTCGGAATTGGACTGTTATTAGGGATTGGGTTTGAAATTAAGTATGTTGTTCTATTTGACTTTATTGCATTATCGCTAATATTAATATCTACATTGATCTTCAAAGTAAAATCCCATAAAAAATATTGGTTAATAGTTAAAACATTTTCTGTACTTCTTTTAGGGTTTATTCTCCCTTTTATAGCTTTCTCTTTATATTTTTGGGCGATGGGGCATTTTGACGAATATTTTTATGCTAATTTTACTGCAAACAAACTAAGAACAATCGACATTCAATTCTCATTTATAGAACCATTTAAAGCTATTTATCAAAAAAAGAGAATTGATATAGTAATTTGGCTTTCTATACCATTTTTAACTATTGGTTATTTTTTGATAGTTAAAAGGGGCAACCGCATTATCTCAACTATACCAATACGAGAGCAATGGCTATTATCTAGCTTGATTTTTTGGTTGTTTAGTATTTTGATGGGTATTTATATAATACTTAGGGGTACTTTTTATGGTCATTACTTTATTCAGGTTTTGCCAATTCTCTGCTTTGTAGTCGCTTACATTTTGATCAACCTACTCTTTGGGAGTAGAGAGAGCAATCGAATTACCATCAAGCAATATTTACTCTTAGGTCTACTCTTGGCAGTTCTCATTGGTAATCGAGGAACATTCAAAGCATTAGAAGCTAGTGCCAAGTATATATATTTTAGAAATATTCAAGGTGTTGAGGAATGGGGAGATACGGCAGCATTAATTGCCAAATATCTAAAGAATAAAGTTAATTCCAATGATTATATTTACATTGCCAATCAAGTCCCGATAGTTTATTTTTTGACAGACACTAAAATACCTACTCGTTATGCATTTCCGCCATTTTTGTTTATTCAATCTGACTTACCTAATATTACGGGTGTTGAGCCTCATAAAGAACTTGATCGCATTTTACAAAAACGACCTATATATATTATTAAATCGAAAGTTTATGAGGATAGTAATTATGTCAACTCAAACAAAATATTTTTAAATAAACTTGAGCAAGCACTTTCGGAGAATTATCAATTTGAGACGGCAATTGATAATCTTGGTTTATATCGATTAAAGACTCGGACTTAAAAATTAGTAGTTTGTTATGAATCACTTTCCAAATCATCGCTATTTTGCTTACCTTACTTCACCTGCGATCGCATCTATGCCCAATAAGGAAAACGTGGTAATTATTCAGCCGATGGGAGCGATCGAGCAGCATGGCGCACATTTACCACTGATTGTTGATGCCGCGATTAGTATTGGGGTATTGGCAAGAGCTTTAGATAAGTTAGACCCTGCCATTCCTGCCTATGCCTTGCCTCCTCTGTACTATGGCAAATCCAATGAGCATAGTACCTTTGCAGGAACGATTACGATGAGTACACAGACGATGCTGGCGGTATTAACGGATATTGCTGAAAGTGTTTATCGGGCAGGATTTCGGAAATTAGCTTTCATGAATTCCCACGGAGGACAGCCACAGATTTTGGAAATAGTCGCTCGTGATCTGCATGAGAAATATTCAGATTTGATGATTTTTCCTCTCTTTACTTGGCGCGTTCCTAATGTGGCGAAGGATTTATTAACTGCAAAGGAATTGGAATTTGGCATTCATGGTGGAGATGCGGAAACTAGCTTGATGTTGGCGCTTTTGCCTGAACAGGTAGATATGGATAAAGCGGTAACAGAATATCCCTATGGATTGCCTGAACAAAGTATGCTGAGTATGGAGGGGGCAAATCCCTTTGCATGGGTGACGCGAGATTTGACTAGAAGTGGGGTTTTGGGCGATGCTAGGGTGGCAACTAGAGAAAAGGGGGAAAAGATATTGGCTTCTTTGGTTGATGGTTGGACAGAATTGATCGAAGATATCTATAAATTTGAGCAACCTAAGGCTTATGGCAATTATCTCCTCTAAACCAAATCCAACTCCTGATGGCGATCGCGCTGTCAATCAGGTGGACGATCAAACTGCTCAAAATCCTGCCCAACTCCCTGAAAAGTCTCTTGAAAAGGCGGCGGCTAAAAAATCAACCCGTCGCAACTCTAAAAAAGATATACCATCGCCCGAAATACAACAGGCATTAGATTTATTGCAACCAGAGGCAACTCCAGAGGAGAAACTAGAGGATCAATTAGCGAAAGATAATGCGGTAGAGGCGGCTCAAGTTAGTGCGGATATCAATATCCGTCCTAAAAATCTGCAAGACTACATTGGGCAAAAAGATTTAAAGGAATTGCTCCATATTGCGATCGCGGCGGCAAAGTCCCGATCATCAGCGCTCGATCATTTGTTGCTCTATGGCCCCCCCGGATTAGGGAAAACTTCTCTAGCTTTGATCATTGCTCAGGAAATGGGCGTACAATGCAAAATCACTTCTGCACCTGCCCTTGAGCGTCCCCGTGATGTTGCTGGTTTGTTAGTTTCTCTGCAACAAGGAGATATTCTCTTTATTGATGAAATCCATCGTTTACCCAATGTGACGGAAGAGATTCTCTATCCTGCGATGGAAGATTATCGCCTTGATATTACGATTGGGAAAGGACAAGGAGCAAGGATTCGTAGTGTGCAGCTCAATAAATTTACGCTAATCGGTGCGACGACCCGAATCGGTGCTTTGTCTTCACCATTGCGCGATCGCTTTGGATTTGTGCAACATTTCCGTTTCTATGAGCAGGATGAACTAACGCAAATTGTGTCACGCAGTGCCAAGATTTTATCAACACCGATTGATGATGATGGGGCTATAGCGATCGCCGCAAGATCGCGGGGTACGCCTCGGATTGCTAATCGTCTCTTAAAACGAGTGCGGGACTATGCCGAGGTCAAGGCAAAGGGTGAACAAATTACAGGGGCGATCGCGGAATCAGCCTTGGAATTGTTTAATGTCGATCCCAAAGGATTAGATTGGATCGATCGCAAATTGCTAACGGTATTAATCGAAAACTTTAATGGTGGACCCGCAGGTTTGGATACCTTGGCGGCGGCGACGGGTGAGGATGCTCACACGATTGAGGAAGTATATGAGCCATATTTATTGCAGATTGGCTATATCAATCGCACCCCACGCGGTCGTGTAGCCACAGCCGCAGCATGGAAGCATTTGGGCTATCCTGTGCAAACTGCGATCGCAGGTTTGTTATAGGTCTTACAGCGCTTGGCGCTTAAACCCGAACCAAGAAGATTTTTGAAAGTGTTACGAAGCAACACTTTCAAAAATCTTCTTGGTTCGTTTGATCGAGAATTTTTCTAGAATTTTGGAGTGACGATACACCCGCATAGCAGGTGTATCGTCACTCTAGATGCTATTTACCATTTTCAACTGCGATCACTTCAATCTCATCGGCAGGGGTAAATCCAAAAATCTGGGAATAGAAATAGAACTCACCATCAAGGGCGCGTTTGATATTTTCGGCTTTACGGAAGCCGTGCTGCTCGCCTCCAAAGGGAACATAGGCAACGGGTAAACCCTTTTTGCGTAAAGCCTCCACCATCATTTCTGCTTGATTGGGCGGCACGACTTTATCTTCTAGCCCTTGGAAAAAGGCGATCGCGCAGGATAACTTATCGGTGAAATGAATGGGCGATCGCTGAATATATAAATCCTTTTGTTCGGGATATTTACCGATCAAACTATCGAGATAGCGGGATTCAAATTTATGGGTGTCGGTGGCAAGAGCTTCGAGATCGCAAATGCCGTAATGACTTGCCCCTGCTTTGAAATCATCGCGGAATGTCAAGGCGCAAAGTGTCGTATAGCCGCCTGCACTGCCGCCCGAAATTGCTAAGCGATCGCCATCGACTAAACCCTTATCCGCAAGGAATTTCGCACCATTGGCGCAGTCATCGACATCGACAATACCCCAATTACCCTTAAGGCGATCGCGATATTCGCGCCCATAGCCTGTGCTACCGCCATAGTTGACATCTAGCACCGCAAAGCCGCGACTTGTCCAATATTGAATACCAAGGCTCAAACTGCCTGAAGTGGATGCGGTTGGTCCCCCATGACTTTTGACTAGGAGTGGCGGTTTCTCATTAGTTTCTGCTTGGAAGTCTTTGTTTTTGGGTGGATAGAATAAACCATAAGCCGTCTTTCCGTTTTCGGTAGGGAATTCCACGGGCTGAGCCGCCGAAATATAGTCAGGATCAAGCTGTAAATCAGAAGCAACTCGTACTTTTTGCCAAGTTCCCTTAGTAATATCTAGCAAAACGATCGCCGTTGGTTCCGTTGCGGAGCCGCCATGAAAGACTGCGCGATCGCCTTCGCACTGGATACCTGAAATGGAAGTAAAGGGTAATGAAATTTCTTGTAAACCTGCTTCTAGATTAGCGGGATCGAGAATTGCTAAATGGGACTTACCATGCTGCGTATAGGAGCAGAGAATCTTACCATCGCCTGTGAAGTCATAGGTGGACATCCCAAACACCCATTGTGGCAAGCCAAATTCTGCTTCCATCGGTGCAAGGGCTTGAATTGTCAAATCGTCTGCGGTGCGATAAAGATTCCACCAACCTGTGCGATCACTGACAAAATAGAGATTGCCATCGGGCGACCAGCGAGGCTGAAAAATGGATTCATTCTCTCCACCAGCTACTAATTGCGGATTTTGAATCGATAGAACTCCTGCTTCTGTTTCTACTAAGTCCGTAACCCATAGTTCCGTTCCATCCCAAGGCATGTTCGGATGATTCCAACTAATCCAAGCGAGCTTATCACCCATCGGATTCAAGCAGGGCGAAGCATAGAAATCTGCACCTGAGACTAATACCTGAATATCTTCTCCATTGCTCGTATTTACTGCCACTAAAGTGTTAATCGGTTCGCCCCCTGCGATATGGTCTTCGCGCACACAAATTAATTTGCCATAGAGCCGATTCCATACAAAATCTGCGTAACGATAGGCACTTTCAGTGGTTAAAGGTTTGCAGGAGCCGCCGCCAACTTTGCGATAGATACAGCGATCGCTAAAGTTCGAGAAATAAATCCTTCCATCATCTACTAAATATTCGCCGCCGCCATATTCATGAACTAGCGATCGCACATTTAAAGTAGCAGGAGTCATCTCGCGATAGTTCCCTTCGCTGTCATATCGCATAATCACATTGCGTCCCCCTTCCGTCGGTCTGCCCTCATTCCAATAGACATAACCACCATCTATGGCGATCGCGCCGAGGCGAATACTACTAGAAACAATCAAATCAGAACTAATCGGCGATTTCCAAGAACCGTAGGGAGACATTACCATGAGTTTTACTAAAGTTTTTCTATCTATGCGTAACATCAGTGATTATATCGCGATCGCCTTAAGGGGCTACGATTTAATAAGGAACCAAATTTTTTGTGGTGCGGCTTTGCCTCGCCACAAAAAATCGGTTCCTGCATGTCCCTAAGTACTGGGACTCGGCGCTCGTGATAAAATCAGCTTGTAGGCTCAAAACTCTACTGAGAACTATGAATGCTTTAACGATCAGCCTAGAGTCGGTCATCGATCTTACCGATGAACAGTTCTTTCAACTTTGTCGCAAAAATAGCGATCTTAGATTCGAGCGCAATGCTCAAGGAGATATTACAGTCATGGCTCCAGAGGGTGGCGAAACAGGGATGCGTAGTGCTAGCATCACCACCGATTTAGCAATTTGGAATCGCCAAACTAGGTTAGGTGTTACGTTTGGCTCCTCCACAGGTTTTAAGCTTCCTAATGGTAGCGATCGCTCTCCTGATGCCTCATGGATTTTGAAGGAAAGGTGGGAAGCTTTAACCTCAGAACAGCGATCGCGATTTGCGCCGATTTGTCCAGACTTTGTAATTGAATTGATGTCGCCTAGTGATAACTTGAAGATCACGCAAGCGAAGATGCAGGAATATCAAGATAATGGTGCAAGGCTTGGCTGGCTAATTAATCGCAAAGATCGGCAAGTGGAAATCTATCGAATTGGTAAGGCTAAGGAAGTTTTGCAAAATCCGAGTTCTCTTTCTGGGGAAGATGTTTTACCTGAGTTTGTTTTGAGCCTTGCAGAAATTTGGTAATTGTAGTTGTCCTAAAAGTGATTTAGCTTCGACTTCGCTCAGCTAACGGGGCACTGAACAATACTCACCCCGATTAGCTGATCAAGGTCGCTAAGGTTGGTTGAGCGAAGTCGAAGCCATAGTGACTTTAATCTTTAGTAAGCCCCTTATTAAACATGAGAAAATAATGGATAATTACTAGAAATATGCAGTCTAGAGGCAAAACCATGCAAGATCAAAATTGGGGTGATGAGGAATTGTGGATTGTCACCGCTAGCTCGCCAAATGTCCAAGAAGCGCAGTCAACTGGTCAAAAAAGTCCTACTCGTGATTTTAATCCTTATAGCAATCCTACTAAGGCGACGGTATCAGGTGAGGAAGTCCAAGCTAGTCGTGTCAAGGCAGAGACTTTAGCAGTACAAATGTCTCAGTTTGTCAGGATTATTGGGCGGGTCTTTGCAACTGCTCAACAACAAATCGATCCGCTAGCTGGACTGCAACTGGATGAGATTAAGCTTGCCGTTGAGATTTCGGGTAAGGGTGAAATTAAGCTATTGGGTACTGGTATCGAGACATCTGGCAAGGGTGCGATCGAGTTAAAATTTAAAAGGATCGATCCATCTAAATAAACATGCAGGTTACAGAGTTACCAATAAATTCTCTAGTGAATTCCTATAGACCAAAGGCGATCGCAAATCCGACTCTTAATACTTTGATTGCTGAGTTAGGGGTTGAATGTCAGAGGGTGATCATGCTGGTGCATCAACTGCAATTACCAAATATTAGCGATCGCCAAAAGATTGATGTATTGGCAGAGTTAAATGCTTCTATAATCCATTTGCAGTCCCATTGTGATGACGATCTACAGGAGCTAATTGCTGATGAGTTGGAAAACATCACTGATTGAATCGCAAGTCAAAAACAACTAAGAACTTATAGTCAACTATGGCGAGAAATTGCGCGGTAATTGTTGGGATTAATGACTACGATGAGATTTCGCCTTTGAAGTATGCCAAGAGCGATGCTGAGAGGATGCGTGATTTTTTCATGCAGGATTTGGGCGTTAGTCATGACGATCTGTACTTTTTTACCGATGATTCGCCGCGCAATGCTCAGGGTCGCAAGACGCAGCCGACCTATGGCACGCTCAAGTCTTTTTTAGGCGATCGCTTTGCTGACTCATTTCTATCGGCTGGAGATACGCTGTGGTTTTACTTTAGCGGTCATGGGATGCCCTGTGAGGGGCGCGATTATCTGTTGCCTAGCGATGGTAATCCGCGTTCTATTCCCGATCTAGCGATTCCGATTGGTTATGTGACGGAACGGTTGCGGCGGAGTGGTGCGGATAATGTGGTGATGTTGATCGATGCTTGTCGCAGTGATGGCGCGAAGAATGCGGGGATGGGCATTGGTGAGGAGAAGCAACAGGGTGTAATTACGTTCTTTTCTTGCAGTCCGTCGCAGGTTTCCTATGAGATTGATGAGATTGGACAAGGGGCGTTTACAAATGTGTTGTTGGAGGCGTTGCGGATTCAGGGTGAGGGAAATTGTGCGACGGTGGAGAGGTTCTCAAACTATTTAAAGGCGCGTGTGCCTCAATTGACGCAACAGTATAAAAAATATTCTCAAATTCCATACGTCAAGATTGAGCCTGAAACTAAGCATCATTACATTCTATTGCCGAAGTTTGCGAATCTCACGGATATTACTTTACTCAAGGTTGATGCACTTCATGCCGAAGCGGAAGGAGATTTTGGGTTGGCTTTTCAGTTATGGATGCGGGTGAATGTGTCGGCTGGTGGAACAGATATGCAAGCGATTAATGCTTTTCAGCGTTTGGCGAATAAGCAGTCTGTGTCTAGTCCTCAACTAAGGGAAGCAGCTAGTTCTAGTGGTAGTAAAACTCCTTCTGCGCCGCAAGTTTCACCTCCTGCTGTGCCTAAAGAATTTCAGAGAGAAGTTATTACAAGAAAAATACAGCCAACTCCACCAGTACCAGAAGTCAAGAAAGAGCCTGTAGAGTTGTTGAGCACTAAGGGGATTGATTATCGCGAGCTGGAGAAATGGCTGAAGGCGAAGGAATGGCGCAAGGCGGATGAACTCACGGCTAAACATATGCTGGAGGTGGCGAATCGAGAAAGTCAAGGTTGGCTAGATGAAGAATCAATCAAGACTTTTCCTTGTGAGGATTTACAGACGATTGATCGGTTATGGGTGTATTACAGCAATAGCAAGTTTGGCTTTAGCATTCAGAAAAAGCTCTGGCTAGAGTGCGGTGGTGAGATTGGTAAATATGATTATGAGGTGTGGAAAAAATTTGCCGCAAAAGTGGGTTGGTATCATCCACAAAATGAAAAATGGAGGACTTACACTGAATTTATGAATGATACTGAAAATGCCCAAAATGCTCTCCCAGCAAGTTTTCCATTGAGAATAATAGAAGAGAGAAAGTGGGCTGGTGGATTGGGAAGGTTAGTGGAGAGAGCGTTTTCTTCTCTCGTACAAAGACTTGCGACCTATAATAGTTAAAGATTACAGCCAAATATTAAGCTTTTGTTACAATCCCACTTCTACGATATAATCAGCCTTCCAGCGCTTTTGTTACCTGTCACCACCGATCCTCCTGTAGGGGCAGAGCATTCCCAGCGCAATCTATAAATTCTGCAACCATCTCAAATTGGGAATGCTCTGCCCTTAACCTCCAATATTCACCGACAATCCCCAAACCGCAGGGATAAGCGATCTATAAAAGCAAAGAAGGTAGAGCATTTGCGAATGAAGGTTATAGTGGAAAGTTGCGAGATATTGACGCAAATGCTCTACCCCTACATATTTTCTTTTTCCCTTAAAATGCAAAACTTAAGAAATGAAGCTAACTCCATACTTTGAAAAAATAGTCCTTAACAAACGCATAGAGATTAACTTAGATTGGTGCGATCGCGTAATTGCAAATCCTCTAAAGACAGAATCACAACCAGATGGCAGAATTCGTCATTGGGGTATAATCGCTGAAGCCGATAACCGAGTTTTGAGGGTTGTCACCTTAGATGATGGTGAAACAGTTCACAACGCATTCTTCGATCGCAATTTTCGGAAACAATTAGAAAGAGAAGGAAGACAAACATGAAAATCCATTACTTTGCAGATACAGATACACTCTTTATTGAACTTAGCGATCGCCCTAGTGTCAGAACTGAAGAAATTAATGACCTAGTGACCGTAGACTTTGACATAGAAGAAACATTAGTGGGAGTTACTATTGAGTCAGCGAGAAATCAAGTAGATCTCAACTCAATTAATATTTTGACAAACCTAGAACTTAAAACACTGCAACCTGTGTAAAACAATAAATCAAGACATTCATCTTCATGCTGGAGGAATTGCCCCCGCAAGGAACTGATGGCGCGATCGCCTCAAATTGGGAATGCTCTGCCCTTAACCTCCAATATTCACCGACAATCCCCAAACCGCAGGGATAAGCGATCGCCATTCACCGACAATCCCAATTATTGTCGAGACGGATTAAAGATGAGCATCGCTTAGCTTAACGCGAGTTCGGGATAATTTAAAATCGGCTTTGTAAAATTTATAAGCACCTGATCTGACTTACTGAATTTGTTTTAAAGCATCTTCAGAGCCAACTACTGAAATTGCAGGAGTCGTAAAATACTTTTGCGCCACATTTTGAACATCAGCCTCGGTTACTGCCTCGATCGCTTCAACAAATTTGCGATCAAATTCTAAACCTAAGCCCATTACCTCATACCAGCCATAAACTTGGGCGATTTGGCTATTGGTTTGCTTACCAAGGGCATATTGTCCGAGTAACTTACTTTTGCAAGTACTTAGTTCCTCAGCAGTAAGTCGAGTATGCGCTAAGCGTTCACATTCATGGCGCAAACCTGCGAGAGCCGTGCCTGTATTTTGAGAGGCAGTCCCCATATAGGCGACAAATTGCGAAGCTTCTAAACGGGTGGGATAAAATGCCGAGACTTCGTAGGCAAGTCCGCGCTTTTCGCGTAATTCCACAAAGAGACGACTCGATAAACCATTGCCTAAATAGGTGGAAATGATTTTGATGGCAGCATAGTCAGGGGAATGTACCGATGGCGCAGGATAGCCGATCATCACGATCGCCTGTTGGGTGTCCTGTTGATGGGTGACTAATAGGGGCTGAAAATTGGGTTCAGGGGTGTTAAATCCAAAGGATTGCGGGGATTGCCAATCACCAAAGGCTTCCTCGACAAGAGCGATCGCCTGTGCTGATGAAATTTTGCCTGCAATACTTACCACCATTTGATCGGGGCGCAGATGCTGGCGATGAAAATTCACTAAATCTTCACGAGTAATGGCGCTAACACTCGCTTCAGTACCTAAACTCGAAAACCCATAGGGATGATCGCCATACATCAAATGTTGCAAGCGATCGTAGGCAATCGTAAAGGGTCGCTCCTGCTGCGATCGGATCGATTGAATCGTCAAGCGTCTTTCAAGATCGAGTTCACTGCTGGGAAAACTAGGCGATCGCAAAATTTCCGATCCCAAGAGCAACATGTCATGAAAATCTGAAGTGATGGTTTTCAATGACAGTACAAAATAATCGCTGGAAGCCTCAGTACCTAACGAAGCACCGATTGATTCGACTTGCTCAGCAATTTCTAAGGAAGAATAGCGCTCTGTACCGCGTGTCAGTAATGAGGATGCTAAATGGGTAAGTCCAGATTTTGCTGGAGTTTCCACCCGCTCACCACCTGCAAAAAAGCAACGCGCCGCAATGATATCTGCCGTCGGATTTTCGGTGACTAAGACGACGATGCCATTGGATAGCACCAAGCGATCGCTAATTCGTTGTGAGACTGCTAGTGACAAATCTTTCACCCACTTAATAAAAACTGTTAGGAGGTGACGCAAAGCACCACCTCCTAATAAATATCTCACAAATTCACTAAATGTGGCGGAAATCCATCTTTACAGGGATTTTTGCTCCAATCTTGAATAATAAAAGTGCTGCTTCGCAGCAATTTTATTATGTAGGAACCGCACAGGTAACGATGTAATTTTCGAGGGAGAGATATTTTTTGACTAGATTTTGTAAATCCGATGGCTGTACCTTGCGAATAATGTCACAGTAAGCATTTGACCAATCAGTGCATAGCTCCTCACAACCTAGCAAACTGTGATAGCCCAAAAAATTAGCTAACTGACTTGGTGACTCCAACGCAAAGATGAATTGATTACAGAGCGATCGCTTAGCTTTATTGAGTTCCGCCTCAGTGATCGGATGATTTTGTAAATCTTGCACCTGCTGGATAATTTTATGCTCCACCAACTCCAAATTTTCCGCATCCAAATATGCCGAAATTGTAAATAGCGCCGCCTCTTGCTGTAGTGCAAAGCTACCCGCAATGTCCTGCACCAAATCTGACTCCTCTAGCAATTCCCGCACTAAACGCGCCGATCGCCCCTCAGTCAAAATCACTGTCACCAACTCAAGCTGAATTGCATCCTCTAAATTGGCAACACTTGCGCCCATCCATGCCATATTTAGGCGGCTATGCTGCACCATCGGCAGACTAATTGTGTCACGGCGCATAGTAGGGGTTGGCAGATTTTGAACAGGCTTAGCCTCATTAGAGATATTGCTCAAAATATTTTTAGGAATATTGCGCGAGAAAGTATTTCGAGTAAAAGCTGCGTCTACAATTTTGATGGCTTCCTCACGAGTTACAGCCCCCGAGATCGCCACAGTCATATTCTCAGGACGATAGTAGGTCTGATGATATGCCCGCATTTGCTTAGCCGTGATCCCAGAAACTACCGCTTCAGTCCCTAAGACCGAACGGCTGTAAACATGATCGCCATAGGCAGTTTCCATGAGGTGCTGATAGGCGATCCAATCGGGATCGTCCATCGCTTGGCGCAATTCCTCAAGTACTACTAAACGCTCTTGCTCCAACTCCTGCTCATCGATCTTTGCCTCTAGCAACATTTGCGAGAGATAGGGCAAGGCGATCGCTAAACGATTAGCTGCCACCGTGAAATTGTAATGGGCATAGTCAAGACTTGTCGCTGCGTTAGAAGTACCCCCCTCAGACTCAATTACTAGATCAAATTCCCCAGTAGCGATCGCCTCAGTCCCCTTAAAAATCATATGCTCTAGGAAATGCGCCATTCCTAGACAGCTTACGGGATCACTAGTTGCTCCTGCCTTTACCCACACATCAACGCTCACAACTGCGGATGCTGGCATCTCCTGATGCACAAGGGTAATTCCATTTCCCAACTTTAGAAAAGTCGCTTGAGGCGAGACTTTTGCTGCTATGCGATCGCGGGTAATTGGCACAGTGATTAATTATTAAAAAATTATTATGATTTCATTATGAAGCGTATTGACAAGTACATGGTATTCAATACTACATAATTTCTTCAATAAAAATTTCTCACACTTTGCGCCGTAACTCCCTGTTATCGTCTTTACAACGCTTTGCGCTCAAAACCAAACCAATAAAAATTTTGAAAACGTTGCTTCGCAACGTTTTCAAAATTTTTATTGTGGTTCATCTGATCGGAAATTGCTGTAGGTTAAAAACTTGGAGATACACAAGCCAAAATGACGATATACACAATCTCCAACTTAATGAATTATGAGTAAAGAGATATCTTTACCCACTCCTGAAACAGATATGCGTTTAGTGGCGATCGCCATATTGCAATACCAAGATAAATTCTTAATGCAATTACGCGATGACATTCCTACCATCGTCCATCCTGGGGTGTGGACAATGTTTGGTGGACATCTAGAATCAGGGGAAAATCCAGATCTAGGAATTTGTCGTGAACTACAGGAGGAAATTGGGTATATTCCCAAGCAGATTAGCTTTTTCCGAAGCTATTTAGGAGATCAGGTACAACGTTATGTTTTTTACGGTGTTTTAGATGTAGGACTAGATCAACTTGAACTCAATGAAGGCTGGGATATGGACTTCCTTTCGGCAGCAGAGATTGCTAGCGGCTTGCATTATTCGCAGCGAGCTTTACAAGAGCGTCCCCTTGCCCCCAGTCATCAACAGATCATGTTAGATTTTCTATCATCTTCAGGGAGCCGTATTAATATGTTGTAATGTGTGTGGTGCTTCGTGAAAGATTTTAAATGCGGAGAGGATTGGATGAGTATTGCAACGGATAAACAAAAATGTCTAGATTGCTTAGCAGAAGCGATCACCGACCTGCAAGGTCAAGTTGACAAAGAGCAATTGACTAAAATCTCCAATTTGATCATTCAGACGATGACTGGTCCATGGCGATCGTTTCATACACCTAATCACATTTTTGAGGTAGGTGCTGGGGGAGATGCGATCGAAGTAATATCGGCATTATTTCATGATCTCGTTTATGTACAGGTTGATCAAGGCATCAGCGTTAATATCAGTCGCTACATTGCGCCCTACATCAAAGAAGATCGCGAGCAACTAGTAATCCTTGAGCCACCTGAACTCCAAGAAGATGCAGTTTTTCAAATGGTACTCATGCTATTTGGATTTAGTCATGGTCAGGCGTTACTACCGATGTCTGGGCAAAATGAATTTCTCAGCGCACTCATTGCAGGAAAAGCTTTAGAAAATGTTCTTCCTCTTCGGAGATTGACAGAGATCGCTGCTTGTATTGAAGCAACAATTCCATTTCGACCTCAACCAGTTTCAGGCTTAACCTCCTCTGATTTGCTTTTTGGACGATTAGTTAATGCGAATGAAGTATTTAAGTTGGGATGGGATGATGATGAAATTGCCGAAATCGTCAAACGTGCTGTGCGTCTGTCAAATCGAGATGTTGAAAACTTTGCTAGTACTAATTCCTCGCATTTCCTCAACAATACTTGGAACCTAATTCCTGAGACAAATCACGATCTGAAGAATGTCAATTCCTATACGGTACATGGCTATCGCGTTTCCATGCAGAAAATGGAAGGATTTATGAACTTCCTTTCTCCTGAAATCGTGTTTCGCCGCTATCGCAATGAACCTGACGAGAAATCCTATTACAAGCTTCTTGCCCAAACTAAGCAAAATTTGGAAGTCTCCCGACTCTATCTAGGCACAAAATTAACCTCGATCGCCATCTTAGAAGCCCTATCATTTCGGATTGGTGATGATATTCCCCTCTCAACGATGATGGGGGAGTTACCGCGTGAAGATAAGCCAGTGATTGGGTTAGAGCAGTTCTTGCCAGAGATTGCTGACCCCTATCTACCCTCAACTCCCATCGAAGCGGAAGTATTAGGACTACTGGAAAAAGGGCGCACTGTCGATTCTAGCTACGATATTAAAAATTCCCCTGTGACTACTTTCATGGTCAAGGCGATCGGTTTTGCGGAAATGCAACGCATGTTAGGACTTTCTAAGGAATTTTTTAAAGGTAACTTGACCCATGAGCAGTTAATTGCCAATTGTGATAACTATGTGATCGAAACGATCAAGAATGCTGTAGTGCAGTTGTTTGATTCGCGTAAAGCTGCCCTTTCGCAATAGCTGATTCCTACTATTCCTACTGTGCAGGTGCAGGTGCAATGAAGGCGTAGTCTTGAACAACTTTGCCTTGAATAATGTGCTCTTGCAGGACTCGTTCTAATACTTCTGGAGTTGCAGAGTGATACCAAACACCGTCGGGATAAACCAATAAAATGGGACCGCGATCGCATACTCGTAGACAATTAGCTTTAGTCCGAAAGATTTTAGTTTCTAGGTCAAGTTCTTTAAGGCGACGTTTGAGATAGTCCCATGCTTGCAAACTTAATTCTTTTTGGCAGCAGAGGGGTTTAGTTTGGTCTGCACATAGAAATAAATGCTTTTCGATTTGAGGAATTGCTAAATTCGCCGCACGAGTTGCGAGTTGCTGTTTGATAACCTCTAAATCCGTAATTACTTCTTCTGGATTAATATCTACATTCATGATTTCAGACTCGCATTTACACACAATAATTCTCTAGTCAATGAAGATAGTCTGTGCAAAGCACAGACTATCTTCATTGACTAGTATTAACGCAAATTCTTAGGGATTTAACTCGTTGATCACCTTGTCGGTTTTACGGAACTTCAGTTCAGGAGGAGCATCGGGTAAATCCAGCAAATTACGAATTGCCGAATCTAACTCTTCAAAGCCGAAGATACCTTCGCGATCGAAGCTCACCTTACCATCACTACCAATTAAAACCGTTTGCGGAACTGTACCTCTATAGTAATAAGCCTCTTCATTTGGACTATAGTTCTGCTTCTGCAAGTCCAAGCTATCAACTGGAATTGCAATCAAGCTAAGACTTTTGCCATAAAATCCTTGGGCAAGGTTAAGGATTGGGGAAAAACGCTTACAGTCAGCACTATCATCAACATAAAACACGACCATTGCAGGGCGACCTAGC
Source organism: Pseudanabaena sp. BL-A-41 (assembly GCA_050632425.1). Classification (GTDB taxonomy): domain Bacteria; phylum Cyanobacteriota; class Cyanobacteriia; order Pseudanabaenales; family Pseudanabaenaceae; genus Pseudanabaena. Next base: position 891,906 of record CP192607.1, read on the forward strand.
TGAAGTGATTGGTCTAAGCTGATCCGAGGTGGCACAATTGAACCATTACCGCCGTAAAGCGCAAATATATTGCCATCGTAGGTATCATCTGTGAGTTTCGCTTGGACAGGTTGGGCATTACCAAATACTGTTCCTAATAATATGCTGAGGCTTATACAACTCGCGATCGCTACACAAAGTCCTACATAAAAAGATTTCTTCAGCCAGTTTTTCATCGTCTTTAACATAAATTCTTGTATCAATCACTATAAAGGCTCGCGACGCGAGCCTTTATAAGGATTTTTAAAAACCTTGCTTTGCAAGCCTTCTAAAAAAATATTTTAGGGAATATTTGGGCCTAATTGCCAAAGCCATGGGCACGGATGAGATCGAAAAATTCTTTTTTCATATGTGGGTCATTGCGGAACGAGCCACGCACGATTGAGTTGACCATTTGGGTTTCTGGTTCCTTGACTCCCCGCCATGTCATGCACATATGCTGAGCCTTGATCACAAAAGCTAGTCCCTTAGGCTTGATCAGTTGTTCAATTGTATCTGCAACCATGATTGCTGCTTCTTCTTGGATATGGGGACGACTCATCACCCAATCGACGATGCGGTTAAATTTGGAAATACCAATGACGCGATCGCTAGGTACAATGCCAATCCAAGCCTGTCCCACGATGGGTACAAAGTGATGTGAGCAGGCGGAACGGACAGTAATTGGACCAAGGGTATAGATTTCGTCTAGCTCTTTGGCATTGGGGAAGTCAGTGACCTTGGGCATGGGGTGATAGCGTCCTTTAAAGACTTCATCCACATACATCTTGGCAACACGCTTTGCCGTTTCTTTGGTGTTGTGATCGTTCGCAGTATCAATAATTAGAGAATCGAAAACGCTTTGTAACTTACCCTCGATTTCCTTCTTTAGCTCTTCACGCTCGATGTCACTGATATGATGGGAGATCGAATCATTAGCAAAATAAGGATCTCCAGCCGCTATGATGCGATCGCGAATAATTTGCGAGATGGCTTTTCTGGTGGGTAGAGGTTCGAGGACTTTTGCGCTTTTGGAATCGTTCTCAGAATTGTTGGTAATAGGGCGGGAGATACTGATCGTCATGGTGTGATACTTACTAGATATCCAGTGATTTAACTTAAAACTGAGGAAGCGAAAAAAATACCGAGAAAACAGTAATTAAACATCAAAATTTTGTGTTTGAGCTTGATTCAAATTCACCTGCATAAAAAGGTGATTGACTAGCATTTCAAACTAGAAAATTTAATATATTCTCCCATATTTGCAGATCTGTGGAGGTTATCGCTTCTCTCAATAGATTGAACTTTTTCAATCGTAATTTAACATTCCTATATAATTCTAGACTATTCTTTACTATCTTCAGGGGCTAAAAGCTAGAATCTGTAGGTAAATGCACCAAATCTCTCTCTAGTTTGGAGATTTTAATTATTGTAATAATGGGAAATTATATTTTTCAGTTGGAAGAAATTCTTGATAACCATTAAAAATGTTATCAAGAAGACTTTGTATCCTCTATCACTCATAAAGATGGAATTATCATTAATTTATCAATAGATGGATTTAAAGCTTTCATATCTATAGATAAATAATTATGGATATTTCTTGAATGAGTATTTTTACTAAAAATATTTAGTAATAAGAAGGCATCATTATTTGTAGGATGCGTTAGTGCAACGTAACGCATCCATTGGTTAAAGATGATGGGTTACGCGATCGCTAACCCATCCTACATTTAATTCCAATAACCTACTACTTAGCGCAAGCGTAGCGTGCGCTTACTTAGCGCAAGCGTAGCGTGCGCTACTACGGGAATTGCTCATGCACTCCATAGCAGTAAAAAATCCAAGAGATGATTGACGGCACGAAGTGTCGTCAATCATCTCTTGGATTTTAGAAAATACCTGCGTTAGGCATTAATACAAGGTCGTTGATAATCGCATCTGCTGGAAGATTTACCAAAGTCATGATCGATTCTGCAACGGTGGCAGGTGTAAGCATAGCAGCACGATTAAAGCTGGGGGGGACTTTATCGCCGAGAGTATCCCATAGTCCTGTATTCACCGAACCGGGGCAAATGGACATGACTTTAATGCCGTGAGGTTGCTCCTCGGCGGCAACTGATTGGGTTAAGCCCAAGAGCGCAAATTTACTCGCACAATAGGCTCCCCAATTAGGAAATCCTTGTTTTGCCGCAATTGAGGCAACGTTGATGATTGTGCCGCTTTTTTGCGATCGCATTGTGGGCAAGACAGCTTGTAAACATTGGAAGACACTGGTGAGATTCAGATCCAAGAGTTTTTGCCATTCTGCAAGGGGCATATCAATCAGTTCGCCAATATAGGCGCTGCCTGCATTATTAATCAAAATATCGATACCACCCAGATCGGTGATGATCGCTTGGATTTGCGATGATACTTGGGTGGTATCACCTAGATCAATGGCAAATCCTTTAGCATTAGATTCTGGGGGTAATTCACTTAAAATGCGATCGGGATTGCGGCTCACTAAAGCGACCTGTACGCCTGCTTGGATGAGTCGTAGCGCCACCTCTTTACCAATCCCACTACTGGCTCCAGTAACAATCGCTCGCTTACCTGTTAATTTTCCTGCTAATTTAACTGATACTGTATCTGACATGGTTTAACTTGTTTTCCCTTAGTCTATTGCAAAAGTCGATGTCAAAAAAAGTGGGCTGGAGCTTTTGGTGGCTATGGACAATCGCTCACGTTATTGGAAGTGCGCTTTTGCCATTGCTGGTTTGGCAAGATCCTTACGATCTGCGATCGCGTATTTTCCTCAATGAAATCCTACAGGGGATTGGGATTGCCTTTGCTCAGTCCATAGTTTTGCGTGATCGCTTTACCAAAGAGGGTTGGTGGCTACCTCTAACCTTAATTGGTTGGACAATTGGTATGACATTAATCTTTTTTGTGCCATCCCTCGCAATCCATAATCATTTAGCCAATTTCCCACCCATCACAATTCTGTTTAGTGATTTTGCAATCATTGGGGCGATTGTGGGTATTTGCCAATGGCAATTGCTCAAGCCATTTCGAGCAGGTGGTTTATGGCTATTTGCTAGTACGATCGCTTTGTCAGTGAGTGTGTTGGGACTACAACTAGGCTATATGGCAAAGTCAGCCGTATTAGCAACAGCTTTGCAAGGCTCAATCTATGGGGCAATTACAGGAGTCGCCGCCATAAAAGTTTTGCGATCGCCCAAAATATTGCCTAGGTCTCGAAAGTAATGAAGTGCGGTGCACTTCATTACTTTCGAGATTTATTCAGAGGCAGCCTCTACAAATCGCAGATCGCGTTTTAAGAAAGTTTTCTCGCCTGAGTCAGTCTCCACTGTTGCGCGAATGAGGCTAGTTTTAATGACTGATAGCTTTGCCATGTAGTAGGGGCTATCGGGTTCCAAAATTAAAACGCGATCGCCAACCTGCAAAGGTCGAATTGTCGGAATCGGCATAGCTCTTTTGCCATCAGCCTCTGCCATAGGTTGATCTCTGGGTGAAAATTCTGAGGATTCAGAGGAAGAAACCCGATCTTTAATCAGATTTTCTACATATTGTTTAAGTTTGCGTTCGAGATTTAGCTCCAAGGCTAAAAAACGCTCCTCATCCTCATTTTTTTCAGAATCCTCATTAATAATGTACTGTAAACCCTGAATTACTAGCTCTGTCTCTGTTTTGCCAGTTGTGCTGACTTTGGCTAACAAAGCCGTATAAAGTTCACTAGGTATTTCTATGGTTAACAAATGATTAGTCGGTGATGGATTGAGGCTTTCCATGATGGGGATTTTTATGATGGGGATTGTTGATAAGATGATGGTTGGCTATGCAATGCTATATCCAGTCTAAATCTCAAATCATAACCACATCAAAAGGTAACGCAGGAAACTCTATGTCTGTCGAAGTCGGTCAAAAAGCTCCAGATTTTACTTTGCCTAGCGATCGCGGCGACATTACCCTTAGCCGCTATGAAGGTAAAGCCAATGTTGTACTTGCCTTTTATCCGGGGGATTTTTCTCCACTCTGCACTAGTGAGATGCAATGCTTTGCCGATGATTGGACAAAGTTTCGTGAAGCTGGGGCAGAGATTCTTGGTATTAGTACTGACCCCATTGATAAACATATTTCTTTTTCTAAAAAGTTAGGTTTGCAGTTTCCCCTGCTCAGCGATCGCAATCAAGAGGTTTGCAAGAAATATGGCGTAGCTGGTTTATTTGGTAGTAAGCGTGCCTATTGCATTATTGATATTCATGGCATCGTGCGTTACAAACACATTGAATTTTTGCCAGTTTTCAAACGTGAAGATTCGGAACTCTTAGTTGTATTAAGAGGTCTCAAATCCTAAATTTACAGCGCTTTACGCTCACAACCAAACCAAGAAAGATCTTGAAAACTTTGCTAAGCAGAGTTTTCAAGATCTTTCTTGTGGTTCGTGTGCCCAGAAATTGCTGTAAAAGTAAAAAATGGAGTGCTTTGCACTCCATTTTTTATGATTGACGTTGTTTCAAGATAAATTCAGCGATCGCTAAATCTTGCGGTGTTGTAACTTTGAGGTTAGTTTCCTCACCCATTACAATTTGCACCGCTAAACCGACCTTCTCAAATAGCGCTGCATCATCAGTGACTTCCCAACCTAGATCAACTGCTGTCAAATGGGCATTTTTGAGTAAATCCACTTGAAACCCTTGAGGAGTCTGTGCTGCCCAGAGATGATCGCGATTTGGCGTATCAACAATGGTTTGACCATCGACAATTTTAATTGTGTCCTTAACTGGAACCGCAGCGATAAAGCCCTGCATCGTTTGTAAGGACTGATCACAGCGATTAAACAGTTCTGGAGTTGCTAAACATCTGGCTCCATCATGGATTAAGACGCGATCGCCATCATCAGGTAATGCTTTCAATCCATTAAATACGGAAGCTTGGCGCGTATCTCCACCTTGGATGAGGCGAATCGGTTTAGTGGTATTGAGTCTATTAAAGATTTTCTGAAACTCAGGATAGTCATGGGGTTGCGCCATGACCCCGATCCAAGCGATCGCTGGAGATGCGATCGCCGCTTCGAGAGTCCATTGCAAAATCGGTTTGTCGAGTAGGGGCAATAGCAATTTATTGCGATCGGCTCCCATGCGTTTGCCACTACCCGCCGCAGGAATTAATAAATGACAGGTCATAGGTTAGTCAGCTAAGTGCCACCAGCCAAAGGCGGGACCTATAAAGCGGATTGTCACCCAAATAGCTACGGTGACACCAATGCCATACCATGCCGCCTGTGTGGAAACTTTTACAAATGCTTCAGCTTTGTCTTTGGTTACAAAGGGTATCCAAGAGGCGATCGGCTCAGCTTTGCCATAGTCTTCACCCAGTACCTCTTTGCGGCGTTTTGACTCGCCCATAAATTTTACTCCTAAACTCACGATTCATCATATCTTACAGCGATTTGCGCTCAAATCCGAACCAAGAAATGTTTTGAAAGTGTTGCAAAGCAACACTTTCAAAACATTTCTTGTAGTTCGTTTGAGCGCAAATCGCTCTAAGATTGCGGTCACAATTTGATGCCAAGTAATTGCACGATCGCAGGTAAAATTGCCTCGGCTCTTGCGATATCGAGATTAGAGAAATTAGTATCACTACTTACAGCGATTTGATTTGATTGATTGCGTTTGACCCGCTCTCCCATTTGGCGGCGTTCGGGAGCGGGGAAAGTGGCAAAGGTGCGGCGGAGTAATGGCAAAACTAAATCAAAGGTATCTGTTGAAAGTTTTGTGATCCAGTTGTCGAGAACTTGCCAGAGGCGATCGTCATGGAGCAGGACTAAAACACTACCCTTGAGCAAACCTTCTACCCATGCGGCGGCTTGGCTAGGTTCATTGGCTAGGGATAGAAATAGACCCATGCGCGTTTCCACATCATTGGCTGTGAATACACCTGCATCGAGAAGTAAGCGACAACAGCAACCCGATAGCAGTCCATGCAGTCCTGATTGATCGGCAAGTTGAGAGAGAACACCATGCCATGCTTCCGCATATTCCGAATTTTGTAAGAGTAGAATTGCCCGATTGAAGGCGATCGCTAATTCGTACATTGCCCCTGCCGCTTCATCATTGAGGGAAGCGCAGGCAACGGGCAGTCCCACACAAATGCGGGTAATTAAGCCATCCATCACTTGAGCAACAATATTGGTGTCGATTTGGCGGACATTGCCATAGCGGAGGAGGTTGGCGAGGGGTGGGACGGCTTGCATCAGGTGGGAAATATCGGCAGCGATCACCGCTTCTGCTTGGAGACGTACCATCAAGTAACTAGCTGCATCACCAAGATTCGCTAGGAGGACTTTATCAACTAGTTTTGTAAGTGTCGGTAAATCCTTGGCTTCGTTGGCTTGATTGCGAGTGAAAGCTGTCGCCGCTTCGATGATCGTTTGTCCCCATATACCTGCTTCCACCAGTCTGACCGCAAATTCTGGTTCCCATTGCAATTGCCAAGGTTCTTTAAAGGTTCCTTTGCTGCTGCTGTACTGGGTTCTACCCCAAGGGATATCGAGCAATGCTAAGCGATAGAGCAAATGCGATCGCTCTAAATCATTAGCATTACGCAGATCTAGATCTAGGTTTTTTGTATCGGGCTTGAGGCGGAGTCGCTTTTGCTGACGGATTAAGTCCTGTTGCAACGGAACCATCGGCGTATCGTCAGGGACTCTGCCCATGCGATCGCCGACAATCAATTCCTGATGAATGAACTGCATCGGTAAGGGATCGCCAAAACACAGCACCGATTGAATTGCTTCGTTGAGTTCGGGTAGTCCTGCTAAGGGGCGATCGCGCATTGCCGATAATGCTTCTGCGAGGCGCACGGCTTCGATCACACTTGCGGAAGAAGCATCAATATCTTTGGTGCGTAAAAGTCTAGCGACGCGAGTAATCCAGCGAATTGCCACTTGGCTGGAACTGTATTGAAAGTTATGCCAGAGATGGTCATACCATCCGGGGGAGACTACGCCAGCACCGTAACCACTGGCGATCGCTAATCTTCCATAAGTCCAAGGAATCCAAGTTGCTTCGACTTTGACTTTGGGTAATCCTTTGAGAAGATTGGCATCGTTTTTGGCAGGAGGTAAATTTACGAGGGCGGGAGCGTGCCAAGCGCCACAAATGACCGCTATACGTTCTTTGCCTTCCGATAGCGTTGCGCGAATAGTTTGCCGCATATAGGCTTCACGCTGTTGTTCGAGTAAGCGATCGGCAGGGCTTTCGGCAAGATCTTCGGCAGCATCTAATTCTTCTCTTAAAGCCGTCATCGCTTCTAAAATCGCCGCAAACAGTTCATGACTATCGCGCCGATGTTCCACCATATATTCCCACCAGCGCTCACCATCACTGAAGCCTGCTGCTTCTGCAAGCCAACCGAGGGGATCTTGGCGATAAAGTCTTAAATCAGATTCAGGAATTCCTTGGGGAGTTGCTTCAGGAGATGGTTCGGAATTTGATTCAGAATCTGGCTCAATATCTTCTTGGGAACTTATTTCGGATTCTGGATTAACCTCAGTTTGGTCTTTCTCTTTAATCGCTAAACGATGGGCTTGCGGCAAATCCATAAACTTGATCGGAATATTCCGCTCTAGTCCATAGCGAATCGCTTGCCATTCGGGAGAGAAAATCGCAAAGGGATAATAAACAGAATTTTTGGGCGATCGCTCTTCATAGATGAGGATAGCAACAGGCGGCTGCATTTCCTCTCTGATCACAAAAGGCAACAGGGATTGAGCATCGAGCGGCGCTTCAATCAGAATGGTATCGGGTTGCAATTGTTCGAGGGCTTGGCATAAACTTCGCGCCGAACCAGATCCATGATGGCGAATGCCGAAAATATGGACTTTTTCTCTATAATCAGAGGCTTTGCGATCGCTCATCAAATTTAATCAGCCTCCCGACAAGCGCGATACAAATCTTTCCAGTTGTCCCGTTCCTTTACCACTGTTTCTAAATATTCTTTCCAAATAAGTTGATCCTGCACGGGATCTTTGACTACCGCACCGATCAGGCTAGAAGCAACATCCCCAGCGCGTAAATAGCCATCGCCAAAGTGCGCCGCCAGCGCTAAACCGCTATTTACCACTGAAATTGCTTCGGCGGTACTGAGTGAACCACTGGGGGATTTGAGCTTGGTTTTGCCGTCACTGGTAACGCCATTCCGCAGTTCACGGAAAATTGTGACAATGCGGCGTACTTCTTCGAGGGCGGGAGGTTCGGCGGGTAATTCAAGGGCGCGACCGAGGCTTTCTACGCGACGCTGGACAATATCGACTTCTTCATCAATGTTATCTGGCACTGGCAAAATCACGGTATTAAAGCGCCGCTTTAGCGCACTAGACAACTCATTCACGCCGCGATCGCGATTATTCGCTGTGGCAATGACATTAAATCCCCTTGTGGACTGCACTTCCGAATTCAGTTCAGGAATCGGTAAAGTCTTTTCTGAGAGAATCGTAATCAAAGTATCTTGGACATCAGAAGGAATGCGGGTTAATTCTTCTACTCTAGCGATTTTGCCATCTGCCATCGCTCGCATCATTGGACTCGCCACTAGCGCCGCCATCGAGGGACCATCCGCTAGCAATCTGGCATAGTTCCAGCCATAGCGAATTGCTTCTTCACTAGTTCCTGCTGTGCCTTGAATCAGCAATGTGGAATTCCCAGAAATAGCGGCGGCTAAATGTTCAGATACCCAAGATTTAGCGGTTCCCGGAACTCCAAAGAGGAGCAAGGCGCGATCAGTGGTGAGGGTAGCGATCGCAATTTCAATGATCCGTTTGTTGCCAATGTATTTCGGAGAAACCTCAAAGCCGTTATCTAGCTTGCCACCGAGGAGATAGGTAGACACAGCCCAAGGCGATAGATTCCAATTGGGAGGACGTTGTTTCGTGTCAATCTTGGCTAGTTCTGCTAACTCTTCCGCAAATTGATTTTCGGCATGTTCGCGCAGTAGGGTTGATACTGAATTAGTAACTGTTGTGGCTACTTCGGTATTGTCTACTTTTGCCTTTGCGGTTTTAGAGGTTTTGGCTGTTTTTTCCGTATTCATACAAATATTCGATCAAGGGAGCAAGTTCCCTTAAGTCTTCTGATCTGGTTCATTTTAACAGAATGTTTAGAATGATAAGTAGTTGTAACAGCATGTTAAATTCCCCAACCTTGCTCCACAAATGCTATACCCTCTTTGCTAACACAAAAAATTGTCCTGCGTTGTGAGTTTTGTGCTTAGCATTCCCAAATCAAGATGATCTAACAATTTATAAACTCACCTTACGCAGATAGAAAATCCGCCCTCATCCCCCAACCCCTTCTCCCAGAAAGGGAGAAGGGGAGCAAGAGGTGGTTTTGAATTTTTCTTTTCCCCTCTCCCCCTTTGGGAGAGAGACTAGGGTTGAGGGTCTTATAACCTTCTGCGTAAGGTGAGTTATAAATTGGGGTGGGAATGCTAAGCACATACACCTTAATCGTATAGCAATGTAAGAGATAGCTAGGACAAATCAAAACCCAAAAGATTAGAACTTACGCAAACTAACCAAGAACTCAAGTTCTTGGCTTAAAGTTCAAGTCAGCTAAAGCAGACTAAAGATCTCCTATTAAACCCGTTGAAACGGGTTTAAGCTTTTAGCCCGTAATTTATTACAGGGCTACTGCGTAAGTCCAAAAGATAAGTGGCAGCGCGAAGCGCTGCCACTTATCTTTTGGGTTTTATGTCTTACATTTCTATATAAACGTAACTAGCTTTTCTTCACTAAGACCAATTCCTCAGCCGTGAAGTCTTCAAAGGCGGCTTGCTGACTGGCTAATAGCTCAACTGTGGCATCAGCGATGTCATTATTGGCAACAGCCCGATCGCGTAAACGTTGCTCCAAAACTTCCACAGGCGCAGTGCAGTAAATGATTTCTACAGGGATGTTTTGAGCTTGGGCGGCAGCGATCGCTTGACTGCGTAAACTAATGCGATCGTATTTAGCATCGAGAATGACGGTGAAACCTTTGCTTGCTAGCAACGCGCCTAACTCCGCTAATCTGCCATAGGTTTTCGCAGTCATTTCTGGAGTGTAAATGTCATCACTGCCACGCTCCATTAAGCCAATTCCTGCAATTTGCTTACGAATGGCATCCGATCGCAGATAAATCGCATCTTGCTCAGAGGCGATCGCTCTAGCGGTTGTGCTTTTGCCAGAACCAGACACACCCGACATGATGATCACCTTGCCCTGTTTGGGTTGCGTATATTCCCACGCAAGTTTGTAATATGCCGCAGCTTCCGTTTGGGCATTCGCTTTGACATCCGCAGGAATGTTTGGATCATCGAGGAGGAATGAGGTCACTTTAGCGCGAACATAGGCTCGCATACTCAATTGCAGAGGTAACAGCACTGTTCCTTCATAATCACCCGTTCGTTCCAAATAGGTATTTAGAAAAATATTGGCGAGATCCCTTCTACCGCGAAATTGTAAATCCATTAATAGAAAAGCAGCATCGTAAAGCACATCACTATTACGGAATGGCTCATTAAACTCAATACAATCAAAAATCTGGATTTTGTCCTGATAGAGACAGATATTTTTTAAATGGACATCGCCATGACATTCACGGACTTTGCCCTTAGCAATGCGATCGCTAAATAAGGCAGCATTTTCAGCAAAGAATTTTTCAGTATAGGCACGGGTTTGCACTAGTTGCTCCTCAGTTTGAGCAAGCCCAACATATTTCTCCGTAGAAGCATAGTTGTCATTTGCCACAGCGCGAACTGCCTCGGCTGTACCAAAAGTATTGATATGGTCATTAGTCGCCGCCTGTTGATGAAATGCTGCTAGTTGCTCACCAATTTGTTTTACATGGTCAGCCGTCAAACGCCCCGATGCAAACATCTCAATTAACAAATCTTCTTGCGAAAACTCTGGCATGGCGATCGCATATTCCACAGGTGTTCCCTTACCAGTTTGATCAAAGCGATATTTGCCATCAGTTTCGACAATGGGTAGAACAGACAGATAAAGCTCAGGCGCAAGACGACGATTGAGCCGCAGTTCTTCCTCACAGAAATATTTACGCTTCTCTAAGGTGGAAAAATCTAAGAACCCAAAATTCATCGGCTTCTTGACCTTATAGGCATAACTTCCTGTGAGCAATACAAAGGAAATATGGGTTTGCAAAAGCTGGATTGGCTCGATGACAGGATGATCGTAAAACTCAGGCGAGAGCATCTGCTCGATAACTGGCGGTAAAGACATAGATAAATTGCGATGGGTGTGTAAATAATATAAGGCTTGCTTGGCAAGCCTTATTTAATATGCGGCGCTTTGCGCTCAAAACCAAACCAAGAAAAACATTGAAAACTTTGCTTTGCAAAGTTTTCAATGTTTTTCTTGTGGTTCGTTTGGTCGGAAATTGCTGTAGGTTAGAACTAGCTAGGCTTTTTATAGCGTGTTAGCCAAGTGAAGAATAGAATTGGCAGTGACACTGCAACTAATGACTCAGCCCAGAAAAATGATATAAAATCGCTTAAACCACCAAGGGGAGGGACATTAGGCTGAAGATTGCGTACCGCAGGCAAGGCAAACAACATACCTGCAATGAGAGTAAACATCCCAAATTCAATGGGGCGCGGTTGCAAAGCTACGACCATCGTCATGATAAAGACTACTAAACCAATCAACCACATGGCAAACATTAAGAAGATGGAAAAAGACTTAGTGATAACCGATCGCGATACATTGATACGCAAGCCAATATAGCTATCTGAAGATTCAAATTCGGTTTTAGGAATATAATCAGCATCAACGTTATAGCCTGCGATCGCACCATAGAAATGTAGTGCCATCGGAACTTCTTCTTTCTCATCCTTGGGATTAGAGAAAAATAGAAAGAAATCAGAGCTATGTTCATCAAAAGGATAATCGCTCACCTTACCCTTAGCTATGGATATTGAACCCGTTACTGGGTCAGGAATCCGATTTTTCTCTAGGGTGACTTCAGCCTTTCCCGATTCAATGCCTGTAAAAAATTTCAACTCTTTAGAAAGGCGACCTTCCTTAGCAGCATATGTACCTTCTGGTATGGACGCAAAACGAAAATTTAGTTCACCTTTGATCGGATCAACTCCTAATAAAGTGACAGCAACTTCCATCCGATTTGGTTCTTTATCATCACCAAAGAGTAAATTTGCCGATTTCTGGGTGCGATCGCTTTGATAGAAATATAGCGCCCCCGAAAATGCCCCAACAAATAGCGCTAAACAGATCAGGATAATGACAATACGCTTCGTGAGAAGCTTGCGAGTAGTATCTGCCATATTATTTCATTTAGATATCGTGAATGATTGGCTTAGTAAATCACTATCAGACTACCCCACTTTGCGCTCAGTCACTAATGTCAGATTTTCCCATCCACCCTGCTGGTTATAGGCTCGAATCATCCGTTGGTGGAGGTTTGGCTCTAGTAACCAAGATATAGATAGGCGAAATGGCTGACGGGGAATGATTGTTTCAGGACAGGTTAGGGAAGAGCCATCAGGTAAAAATAAGGTCTGGATATGATTTTGCTCAAATCTTAAAATCTGCGGATTGTGAGGATCGCTGTGAGCAATTGAAGTAATCGTTTGTGTACCAGCTATTGTGGACATTTGCAAAGACATGATTGCGCGATCGCCATCACGTCGCCATTCTGTTGCCGTTGGTGTTACTTCTGGTGTTAGCCAATCGGGAGAAAGGCTAACTGCTTCACCTTCCCACTTGCCCAATAAAGCATCCAGAGTTAAGGGTGGACGTGATGACGTTTTGCTATGGGGCAAATGTTCGCGAATCAGTGTGAACCGTTCCAATTTACTCGTTTTGTCATAGAGGGGAATTATGCGTAAACGGCGATCGCCATAGATTAAGCCCAACTCTGCACCAAATTCTGCAACTGGAGAAAACTGAATCGCTCCCTGAGAGAAAGCTCCATTTTCAAATAGAATTATGCTTTTATTTAAAGTGCGATATTCCAACACTAAGTCCTGTGGCTGACCGTCATAAAAGCGACGCACAACTTGACGCATTGTTTGCTGATCTTCCTTCAGTTCTAAACTGGTTTCACTGGGAATATCTTCTAATATTTCGCCCTGTGGTGATAGTCGAGCAAAAGAACCTTGCCAACAGCCAAGATTTTGAAGTAAACATTCCCATTGCGATCGCATAATTTTTTAAACATAGAATAAATAACTGGCATTAGCCAATTATTTATTCTATAGCAGTCCTAAATCATTTGTAGATTTTTGGGGTTTGTGGAAGCGCTCTCCGAAGGGGAGCGCTTCCACAAACCATTTAGGATTGCTATATGGCTTTTGGTTGTTTTAACGGAATCTCAATGACAAATTCTGTCCCCTTACCAATTTCAGAATTGAAGGACAACTTACCACCATGATTTTCCGTGACAATTTGATAGGCAAGGGATAGACCAAGCCCTGTACCCTTACCCACAGGCTTAGTCGTAAAAAACAAATCAAATAAACGATTGCCTAGTTCTTGGGGAATACCCTTACCATTATCGGCAATTTTAACAATTAGGCGATCGCCAGACTGATCATCATCTTGAACTTCCGTTGTAATAGAAATTATGGAAACCTTACCATCTTGTCTAATCCATTGCGGTTTATCATCCATAACTTGCCAATTTCCATTTACCTGATTGTCTTCCTCAAGGGCATCGATCGCATTAGTTAATAGATTCATAAAGACTTGATTGATCTGTCCTACATAGCAGCAAATGTCAGGCAAGTCGCCATAATGCTTTTTAACGACAATCTCAGGACGATGCGAATTTGCCTTGAGCCGACTTTGTAAAATCATCAAAGTACTATCAATTCCCTCATGAATATCGACATATTTACAGCCAGATTCATCGCTGCGAGAGAACTTGTTTAAGGATTTAACGATCTGCTGAATCCTCTCTGCACCAACCTTAATCGAACTAATCAACTTCACAAAGTCAGTAACAAGAAAATCAATATCTATCTCTTCTAACTTGTCTTGAATTACCTGATTAGGATGGGGATATTGACTACGATATGTTTCAATCAAGTTCAGCAGATCCTGAGTGTAGTTATCGGCATAGGTAAGATTGCCATAAATGAAATTGACAGGATTATTGATTTCATGGGCAATTCCTGCCACTAGTTGTCCTAATCCTGACATTTTCTCGGCTTGGATTAGTTGAGCTTGCGTATTCTTGAGATTCTGGAGAGCAGATTCTAGCTTTTCTGCTTGAAGGCGATATTTCTCCTCAGAGGCTCGTACTATCGCTTCTTCTGCTAGCCGTTCCGTAATATCGCGTAGACTCCATACCCTACCCGCACAACTATTGAGAATGTTTTGGGGCTGCGAATAACATTCCAAGGTTCTGCCATCATCTAGCTCGATGATTTCAAAACTATTTTGGTCACTACTCAGGTGCTTGCCAAAATTATGGAGATGTTGGGAAGATTTAATTCGTTCGGTGACATATTGCAGAATATGGGCATCATCGGAGGTAAAAATGTGACTGGGAATGCACCACAGATCAACAAATTTTTGATTGCAAATAATAATATTGCCGATCGCATCAAGTACTAAGATGCTATCCGCAGTTGCCTCAAGGGTAGCTCCCAATGCAGCAAAGCTTTTGTTAATCTCCGCTTCCGCAGCTTTGCGATCGCTAATATTGGTACAAACATAGGTCATGCCAATTACCGAGCCAGTGGGGCTTTTGACAGGATTGACCCTTAAACTAATGGGAATATGCCTCTGATCGCGATCGCGCAGTTCCAATTCGCCTGACCAAGTACCTCCATGCATTACTGCCGCATGGATCGCTTTCGCAATTTGTGGATCAGTAAATAACGCCTCAAACTCTGTAGGATTCTGGAGGTTAGATAAGTTATAGGCAAATAACTCACTAAAGGCAGAATTGAGATAAATTGGCTGCCCTACATCATCTGTAATACAAATAGCATCGTTAGTGCTTTCCAGTGCTGTCCCAATTTTGGTAAAGGCATCTTCAAAGTATTGCCGCTCAGCAATTTCTTCTTGTAAACGTCGTTTCAGAGTCGCTGACTGACAATTGCCTATGGCATAACTCGCGACAATGATGCCACCCGCCGAACCATCATCGTTGTACCAAGGCTGAACTACAAGCTGATATTTGGTAATCAGACCACCCCGATCAGCAATCTCAACCTCAGTCGAGTAATGCATTTGTCCACCGATGAGACAACGCTCTAAACCGCGTCGGTGACTTGATTCGATCGGTAAAGATTTATAGATATTTGTGCCAATGAGCTTGAGGCGAGGAATTCCCAGCATTTTGACCCAAGGCTGACTGACTAATACATAGTTCAGCTCGCAGTCAAACATGGCGATCGCTGCTGGGCAAAAATCAACAAACCACCGCAGATATTTTTCTGCATGATTAGTACGACTTGCGATCGTTCCCCATGCAGCCTTTGGGTTAGCCTTTAGCATCCTAACCTTACTACTTTAAGAATTTTTTAGATATTTCATTCAAAATTGTAGCGGTTAGGAAATACTTAGAGTGTGTCATTTGAACCACAATCTACTTTTGTTGTTTAAATTCATGTTGCAAACAAACCAAGAAGCGTGGGTCGTCCGCTACGCGGACGACCCACGCTTCTTGGTTCTTACAGAGGAATCTCTGAAAAAGCGACTTCGTCGCTTTTTCAGAGATTTAATTCAGCGCAACTCGCTGTAATCAGGAACCTACAGCAATTTCCGATCAAACGAACCACAAGAAAAATTTTGAAAACGTTGCTTCGCAACGTTTTCAAAATTTTTCTTGGTTTGGCTTTGAGAGCAAAGCGCTGTAGGTATAGAGATGCCATGTTAAGATTGCAAGTAAAGATATCTTCAACTCCTATTAACCATGAGGATAGTTAACTCGGCACAGCAATATCCGATCTTTGGTTCTGAGATTAAATGTCCCCATTGTCGGCAGATTATTCCCGCGCTGATTTTGACAGATACCTATCTCTGCCCAAGACATGGTGCTTTTGAAGTTAGTTCTAATGGCAAAGATTTAGTGCATTTGCAATCCGATCGCCAATGGCGACTATGGAATGATGAATGGTATCGCCAACATACCCATCCCGACGGCATCAGGTTTGAGATCCATGAAAATATAGATCGGCTATATACCCAAGGTTATCGCGCAATCAAAGTCACGATCGCACACCGTTATATAGATCTTGTGAGTCCCTACCTTGAGACTAGTGCGATCGGCTCTAATATCCAACGTTTATATGGATTAAGCGTAGAGTTTAGTCCTCCCGAAGAAGAGGAGCCACGCTGGGGAATCATTAACTTTGAGCTAGAAAAAGAACTTGGCACTCCTAAAGGTTATCCATACTTTCGTTCTTTTTAATAAAAATCTCTTTTGGCAATGCCAAAAGAGATTTTTATTGAGATTTTCGCCAAGTTTGCCAACCTTCCCAACGTCCTTGCCAACAAGCCCATAATTTTTGCCCTGATACTTTGCCTTCCTTTGGCAAAAAGCGTAGCCATTGTAATAAACCTCTCGCATCTCTTGTCCCAATTGCGATCGCCCATCCTAAAAATGCCAAACGCCTAATTAAAGGTAAATATTCTAATAGGGATAAGGTTTCGTTATGAACTGCGTTGACTACCGCAACATGATTGAATTGATCGCGCTGATCTTCATCAAAGCGATCGCCTCGGAAATGATCTACACCAATTTGTGAATCATAAATCAGTTTCCAGCCTCGTTGCTTAAGTTTTAGGCAGAACATCACTTCAAAATGAACTTGAGCACCCGTACCACGCATCCTTTGATCAAAGCGTAAGTCTTGAAGTGATGTGCGTCGAAAACTCATATTCACACCCTTGAGGACATCTACTTCTCTTCCTTCGCCAACGCCAATATGATGATTTCCAATTAAACGCCCAAACCATTGTAATTTACCGACTACAGGCTCTGCTCCATCTTCCAATTCTGTGCCATGATAGACCCAATCGCGACCACCTACCCCAGCAATATTCGGATCTGATAGAAAATAAGCTTCGATCCTTTCTAACCAATCAGAATGCGGTGCAGCATCATCATCAGTAAAAATAACAATATCGCCAGAGGCAGATTCTAGACCGATATTCATTGCCGCAACTACCCCCACCGCAGTTACCGTTGCAATCTGTAAAGGCAGAGATTCTATATCAAAATTCTGTAAAAATGTCCGCGTCTCTTCATCGGTATCACGCACAATAATCCATAGCTCATCCACTGGACGAATTTGCAATTTTAAGGCAGCTAAGCAACGTGCTAAATCCTTAGAACGGCGATAAGTTGGAACAACTACAGTTATCTTCATTTACTATTAATTTAACGATTAATTTGCGATTAAGCTTTTCCTTGATGTAATTCTTCAAAGAGATCAACATAAATCTTGGCTTTACTTTTCCAAGTATGTTGCTCTGCGATCGCCCTAGCCGCTTGCCCCATTTGCAATCTCAGATCGCGATCGCTGGCTAATCTTGCCATCCCATTCGCCAATCCCTCTATATCTTCAGAACTAGATAGCAAAATCCCACATTCAGAATTAACGATCTCAGCTCCCCCTGTTGTTATCGCTGTAATTACAGGGATGGCTGTACCTAACGCTTCTAGCAATACTAGAGTACAAGCTTCATAGCGCGATGGAAATACAAAAAAATCGACAGCCTTCATGATATCTGGTACATCTCGGCGAAAATCTAAGAAATGTACACGATCAGCAATCCCCAATTGTTTTGCGAGATCAGGGTAGGGACTTCTGGCAATCGCCCCCACAACCGCTAAATGCAAATTAGGAGCTTGCACCAACGCCTTTAATACGCTATCCAAATTTTTTCGGGGTGTGCGAATATCCCCTGTAAACATTGCTAAAGGAACATTGTCAGGCAAACCAAACTGTGAGCGCTCTCGCTTCTCTGGGAAGAACTCCTGCACATCCACTCCATTGAGGATTACCCTTATACTTGCAGCAGGAGCACCTATTTCAATCAGCTCTTGTTTGATGCGCTCAGATACTGCGATTATTAGCTTCGATTTTTGGAATGATTTCTTCTCCCAAACAGAATTTAAAGCAGTAAAAACCCATTGATAAAGACCATATAAACCGCCGCGCAATCTTGATGTATGAAAAGGCGATCGCAACCAACCACTATGCACAAATTGAAAAGTATTAACATCAGCAGGGTAATCAGTCACACACCCATAGACCTGTAATAAATCAAACTCTAGATGATGTTGCTCTAACCAACGGCGACTTTGCCACGAAAAAATTAGATTACTCAATAGTGCAGTTGGATATCCTTTTACAGAAATGGGAACCCATCTGACATGACTGTTTTGTTGTAAGTCAGGAGATATATTTATAGCAACTAATGTGACATGATGCCCACGACGGATTGCCTCTAGTACAATCTCATAGTTAGCACGTCCTTGCCCATCGCCTTTAACAATTTTATGTGTGACAATACAAATTCTCATAAGCTTTCATGGATTTTTCTGAGTCAAGTCTTGGTTATTTTAGACCTGTCATGACTAGGATTATAGTATTGCCTAAGATGCTTTGATATCCAAAGTCTTTTCTGCATCTTTTTCAATAAAATTTTTCATTTGTAAAGTATTGTGATAATTGAAATAACTTGTTCCAGCCAACCCAATTCCCAAGAAACTCCAAATAAGCATTCCATGGATACCAGCAGTTACCCTTGTAGCTAAGAAAAAAACTGTAGATTTGATTAGAACTGCTCCAGCAAGCTTGATAAATAAATCTGCTTGTTTTTTGAGATTTCCCATCAGCGTTACTACCAATAGGATGAGGCTTCCCAGATAAGGAATAGTTCCTATCCAACCTAAATCTAAGACTAAAGAAAGGGGGCCACTATCTACAATTTCGTTAAGCCCAATACCATCACCAATATAGTTGTACATGCCAGATTGAAAAAATCTCTTATAAACCCCCTGTCGATCTTGAGCGCTAGTATCGTTTTGGATATCAGATAAACTTTCCAGTCGTTTAGAAATTGTTGTAGAAAATGGTTCTACTGTACTTAAGGGAACGATGAACAGTGCTAGTAATGCGAACAGCATAATTAAGCGTAATTGCTGTTTTGGGCGTAGAGAAGTGCTTATAAACAGCATCCCGAATAACCAGCCAATCCAAGCGACTCGTACTGAACTTAACAGAAAAGCAAGCCCCCCTGCGATCGCCGCAGGTAAAATCAATGGACTTGCAGAACTAAATAAAATCAACAAAGTTGTTGCCATCACATCCCCAAAAGGACCTGGAGAGTTTAAGGTACTCCACACCCTCATCCCAAATGGTTCTGGTCTACCCGCACTAGAGGTCAAACCTGAGCCAACCAGCCATAAACTATCCCATTGCGGAGCAACCATATACTGATAAACACCATATATTCCCATTACTAATCCCCCCCATAAAAAAGCTTTTTGGATTACTGCTCTATATTCGGGGTATCTACGCCAGTTGACGTAGAGATGATACCCAAACAAAATTGGCGAGATCCATCCTAATACGGCAACTGTAGCTTTAACAGGTAATGCTCCATTTAAGATGCCAACACAATATCCATAGCCTGCACTAGCTAAAGCAAGAATAAATGGTGTAGTTCCCTGTTCTCTTGACTTTGGCAAGTTAAAGTACAACGTATGTGCACATACCAAAATTGCCATAAAGGGAGCAAGTAAGATAGGGCTAGAGTCGGTAAAAGCACCTGCTCGAAAATCAGCAAAACGCCTCACAAAAGATACTAGAAAGAAAAGCCACCACACAAAGCCAATGTAGATGGTAGGATGGCGAAAATACAAAAACCATCCAACCACAAAGGATCCAAGGGGAAAAACAATTCCTAGAACCTTTGATCCAACTGCTCCGACGATAAATAATATAATCGTCACAAAAGAAAATAGGAAGATCACAAACCATGCTTCTTTTGTGTTTAAAGTTGAAGATCCTTCAATAGAATGTGGTGGTTGCAAATGCTCTCTAAAATTCATAATTGGGTTTTATCGAGGAAATTTGGATGTCTAAAGCAAAACGACGCTGAACTACTTAAGTAGCTAGGCGTAATTAAATGTAGGATGCGTTAGTGCAGTAACGCATCAATTGGATAAAGATGATGAGCTACGCTATTGCTAACCCATCCTACATTTAATTTCAACTAAGATATTGCCGAGGTAAAAAATATAGATGGAATCGCACAAAACTGTAGCATTTTTTCTCAATCGGGTTGACTGTAACGATGGAATTGCTTCACACTGTGAAACTTTAATTCGTGGGTTGAGAGATTCTGGATGGAAAGTAGTCTTGATAACAGGGAAAGTGGGGTTTGATGATAATTCTTTAAAAAGATTACAAGCCTTAAAAGAGTTGTCAGAAGAATGGATTATCTTTGATAGTTTTAATAAAATCTTTCCATCTGTGACAAGTTTTTTTAAAATATTGAAAGCAATCAAATATCACAGAATTCAAATTTTTCACGCTCATGGCTACTCAATGCTATTTTTGACATTTGTACTTAAACTTTTTACAGGAATAAAATGCGTCGCGACTTCACATCTGCTTAATTCTAGTTGGTCAGTAGCAACTGGAGAAAACAAACGTCTTAGATTACAATATTTTCTTTTAAAGACATATCTAAAAACTCTATCACCTAAGATTTTTATTGCGATATCTTCAGATATTGAGCAGTGGCTAATACAAGATATCGGTATTAATGAGAAGAGAATCAAGAAAATATTTAATGGAATTGACAATAAATATTTTTATCCTCCTAATGATGAAGAGAAAAAAGAATCAAGATCTCAATTTAAAATCTCTGAGCAAGATTTTGTAGTTACCTTAGTTGGTAGATTGCAATGGAATAAAGGACATAAAATATTAATTGATACAGCTAATTACATTAAAAAAAGTAACCCGAAATACTCTTTCAAGTATATATTTGCAGGGTCTGGGGATCAGAGAGAAGAAATAGAGAAATATGCCTTTGAGAATGAAGCAAATCGCCAGCTATTTTTGTTTTTAGGTTATGTCAGTGAGCCTCGAAATATTTACTGGGCATCAGATATTATCGTTTTGCCAAGTCAGAATGAAGGATTTCCGTTGGTTGTTTTGGAGGCAATGGCTTGCGGTATAGTTTCAATACGTACTCCTGCTGCTGGAGCTTATGATCAAATTGAGGATGGTCTAAATGGATTTATCATTCCTTTTAATGATGTAGATGCACTTGCTTCTAGACTAATCCAACTATATGAAAATACTAACCTGCGATCGCAGATGGTTGCCAATACCCTTAAATATTCGGCAAAGAAATTTACTAGAGAATCCATGACTCTAGGTACAATTGCAGCTTATGAAGAGGCAATTGCAAAGTAGAGATTTAGAATCCTTAATTTTGGCAGCGCGATAGACATTTGCCATTTGAGGTTTATAAATTTAGTTGATGGTGATTATCAATTGCAAATTAGTGAAAACCTATAGATGTCAGAGATCAGCTTAGGGATTGGACGGGCTATGAGACCAAGCGATCGCTTGGTATTGATGAACAAATAATTAGCAAATCTCGAATTTCCGAAAAGCAAGTCAGATATCTTAAAATATTCAATCAAATTTCACGCGCTTATATAAATCGCTTAACCTGATTTCTAGCTGTATTGATGCTAATTTAATCACGGCATCTTCTCCCCTATGGGTTGTCAATATCCATCGATCCTCCGCTTCCTTGACATAGTGATCAACCTCATAGCTATTTTGATAAACCAAAATATATTCCTGAAAACTAGGAATAGAGCGATATTGACGAAATTTACTATCATGGTCATAGGCTTGAGTAGAGCTAGATAAAATTTCGACAATCAAGCAGGGATTCGTCACTTCCATCTGTTTTTGATCGACAAAAACTGGCTCACCCTCCACCACCATCACATCAGGATAGGTACAGCGACTATATTCAGGAAGCCATAGCCGCATATCACTCATGAATATCTCATAGTTTTGATCGCCAATTACAAGAGGTAATAGACGACAAAAATTGAGAGCAATTTTGTTGTGATTTGCGGAAGCGCCTGCCATCGGGATGATTTCTCCGTTAATAAATTCACTCTTAAATTCGGCTTTGTCCTCTAGGGCGAGATATTCTGACGCGGTATATCGCTTTGTAGCTGCTAACATGCGATCGCCTCCTAATAATTGACTATGGGATGATTATATATCAACAAAATAAGAGAGGCGGCGCTAAGCGCCGCCTCTCTTATTTGCATTAAACAGTGACTAGACCTGAGTGAAGTCGCTTAAAGGCGAGACGCTCATTTTCGATATCCACAAAAATAGTGTCGCCATCTGAGAAATCACCACGCAAAATTCCTTTAGCGATTTGGGTTTCCAATTGTCGTTGAATGATGCGTTTGAGTGGACGCGCTCCGTAGACAGGGTCATAGCCAACTTCGGCGATGAAGTCGAGGGCAGCATCCGCAAGTTTTAGGGTCATACGGCGATCGCCTAAACGTTTTTCTAGGCGCTGAACTTGAAGTTTAACAATGCGGCGTAACTCCTCACGACGCAAGGCATGGAAGATCACAATTTCATCAATGCGGTTGAGAAATTCAGGACGGAAGCTTGCTTGCATTGATTCCATTACCCTTGCCCGCATTTCTTCATGGCGAGCATCATCTCCTGCAATATCGAGAATATATTGGGAGCCGACATTGCTAGTCATGATGATAATCGAATTTTTGAAGTCAACGGTGCGACCTTGGGAATCGGTAACGCGCCCATCATCGAGAATTTGCAGCATGATGTTAAAGACATCGGGGTGTGCCTTCTCGATTTCATCAAAGAGAATCACGGCATAGGGACGACGACGCACGGCTTCAGTCAATTGTCCGCCTTCTTCATAGCCAACATATCCGGGAGGTGCGCCGACTAAGCGAGAAACGCTGTGCTTCTCCATATATTCGGACATATCGATCCGCACCATTGAGTCTTCCGTATCGAAGAGGTAGGCGGCGAGGGCTTTGGCAAGTTCCGTTTTACCGACACCTGTGGGACCTAGGAAAATAAAGCTAGCGATCGGGCGATTAGGATCGGCAAGTCCTGCTCTAGAACGCTGAATGGCATCGGCGATCGCAGTGACGGCTTCTTCTTGACCAATAACGCGATCATGAAGGACATCTTCCAGTTGCAAGAGTTTTTCTTTTTCCGATTCCACTAGCTTGCTAACAGGAATGCCTGACCATTTAGAAATGATTTCGGCGATGTCCTCTTCGGTGACTTCTTGGCGCAATAGCGATCGCCCCGACGTTTGTGCTTCTTTGAGATTGATCTCCGCAATTTCTAACTGACGTTGGAGATCGAGAAGCTTGCCATACTTAAGTTCTGAAGCTCTAGCTAAATCATTGCCATTACGTTCTGCTTGCTGAATTTCTAGATTCACATGATCAATATCTTCCTTGAGTTTGCGGATGTTATCGATCACCTGTTTCTCGGCTTCCCACTGCGCTTTAAGGGTAGTTTGTTCTTCCTTCAAGTCGCCCAATTCTTTATTCAACTTTTCGAGGCGATCTAGGGACTCGCGATCGGTTTCTTTTTTGAGAGAGAGGCATTCCATCTCTAACTGAATCACCTTACGATTGATTTCATCAAGGGCTTCAGGTTGCGAGGTGATTTCCATTTTTAACTTTGCGGCGGACTCGTCAACTAGATCGATCGCCTTGTCAGGTAAAAAGCGATCGCTAATGTAGCGATTGGAAAGGGTGGCGGCAGCAACAAGGGCTGTATCTGAAATTTTTACACCATGATGCAATTCGTAGCGATCGCGCAAGCCTCGCAAAATGGAAATTGTATCTTCAACATTGGGCTGATCGATGTAAACCTGTTGGAAACGACGCTCAAGAGCAGCATCTTTTTCAATATATTTACGATATTCATCTAAAGTCGTTGCCCCAATACAGCGCAGCTCACCCCTTGCCAACATGGGCTTAAGTAAGTTCCCCGCATCCATCGCGCCTTGGGTTGCGCCTGCACCCACAACGGTATGAATTTCATCAATAAATAGGATGATATGACCGTTAGATTCCGTCACTTCCTTCAGAACCGCTTTCAGTCTTTCCTCAAATTCACCTCGATATTTTGCCCCTGCAATCAAGCCGCCCATATCGAGAGCAATGAGCTTGCGGTCTTTTAAAGACTCAGGCACATCACCACTGAGAATGCGTTGAGCTAAACCTTCTGCGATCGCGGTTTTACCCACACCCGGTTCACCGATTAAAACGGGATTGTTTTTAGTACGGCGTGACAAAATCTGGATCGTGCGGCGAATTTCATCATCACGACCGATGACGGGATCGAGTTTACCCTCACGCGCTAATTCGGTAAGATCACGACCATATTTGGTTAGCGCTTCATATTTATTTTCGGGATTTTGGTCACTCACTTTTTGACTGCCTCTCACTTGCTGAATAATGTTACGGAGCTTTGCTTCATCGAGTCCCATTTCTTGATAGAGGGGCTTACCGAAGCGATCATCTTTGCAATAGGGCAAGAGGATATGCTCAATGGAAATAAAATCATCGCCAAAACTTTTACGTTCCGTTTCAGCGCGATCTAGTAAGAGATCTAAATTTTTGCCTAAGTACACAGATGTATTTGAGCTAGATACTTTGGGCTGACGATTAATAAACTCATCGGTGCGATCGCGCAAACGTTGAATATTGATCCCCGCTTTGCTAAAAATGCTCGATGCTAGCCCTTCTTCCTCTAGCAAAGATTTGAGTAAATGCTCTGGCTCAATTTGTTGTTGTTGAGCAGCTTTCACCACGTCGGGTGTCCTTGCGATCGCCGCCCATGCTTTTTCAGTAAATTGATTAGGATTAGTTGGTTGCATCGCTAGTTACCTCCTGTGGTATTTAGACAACTGGGAATATCTTAGAATGTCTAGATTTTTAGGGGGATCGGTTCTACCTTGCTAAAGGGTGTGTGTTTCCGTACCTATGCGGATTTTGGAAAACTTTGTTAAGCAAATGATATATATTGATGTAAAAAGAGATAAATCTACATAAAAATCAATATTACAGAATCAGTAAATTTAATAAAAAAAGCAACAACAAATAAGTGTCCAAATTAATAAATATGTTAACTAAATATCGTCAAAAACACATTTAGAATAGCTGGAATACTAAGTACAAATACTCAAGCTTTAAGTTTGTAGAATTAACTGTAAAGAAAACATTAAGTGATCCCGTAAGTGGCAATTTTTCGATCAAAATAGAATCATTCAAACGGAGCCAGCTTATATATAGGCTCTGAATTTAAATACAAACTTAATAAACTACTAACTAAATAAGTGGTTTCTCAAAGCAAATGGTTATTTATACCTAGCTTTAAGAAGCCACTTATTTTTATACAAATTCTTGGTAATTTCGTTTTAATGGGTATTAATTTTGTCAATTAGGGATAACCACACAAAAAATCCAAGTATTTTCACTCACTTATGTGGGGATCTAGAGCTATTAAGGTTTTGGATGTGAGTATATAAACTTAGGTAAAACTACCGACTCAAATTATAAAGAAAATATTAAGCGATCCCAGTTTTTGATCAAGATCTTGCAAAATATAAACATTCAAACGGAATCGGCTCATTTAAAGATTCTGAATTTCAATACCAAATTTAAGAACAATTTATACAAATAAGTGGTTCGCTCTAGATAAGTAATTTTACTTAAATCGAGTGAGCCATTTATTTTTTGAGATTTTTTATCTTGCTCTTAAAGTCTCATGTTTTAATGAGCTAATTGTGGCAAATACTAAGTAGTTTTTCATCTAATTGTCTGGTTTGACAGGCGAGGATTAAGCTAAAAAACTATGTTGATTTGTAAAGAGACTTTAAGATAGATTGCAATATTAAATTCCTTACTTGCGAGCTGGAAATTTATTTGTGGAAAGGTTTGATATCCGCAGTGTTATTGACGGTTATAGCCAAGGCTACTTTTTGATGTCTGAAGGCGATGGGCAACCGATTGAGTGGTATTACACCAATGAGCGCACCTTGATCCCCCTTGACGATCGCTTTCGATATCCCAAATCTTTGCAGCGTGCAATCAATCAAAATCGCTTTGAAGTCAGGATTGATAGTGCATTTGAGCAAGTTGTAGAAGGCTGTGCCGATCGCGAAACGACATGGATCTCCAACGAACTGCGATCGCTATATTTTAATTTGCACCAAGCAGGTTGGGCGCATAGCTTTGAGACATGGCAAGGCGACAAGTTAGCAGGTGGCATTTTGGGGATCGCCATTCGTGGCGTATTTATTGGTGAGTCGATGTTTTTTAAAATTCCTGAAGGCTCGAAGGTAGCGATGGTGAAGTTAGTAAAGCATTTGCGATCGCGGGGCTATGGCTTATTTGACGCTCAGCTAATGAATCCACATTTAGCAAGATTTGGAGCCTATGAAATTGACGATCAAAGTTATCAAAATCTATTACAAAAAGCATTAACTAAATCTTGTGGTTTTGTATAGCAATGTAAGAGATAGCTAGGACAAATCAAAACCCAAATAAGTGAAGGCGGCACTTCGTGCCGCCTTCACTTATTTGGGTTTTATGTCCTAAGCAAAACTTACATTGCTATATGAATAAATTATTGGGCATCCCACTACGCGGGATGCCCAATAATTTGGGTTTAATTAGTCGCGATCAGGCTGCGTCTCTCTATAATTAAAATTAAGTTCCTCCCCGTGAGACATATGGTAGCTATCACCGATCAGCGATCGCAACCTCAAATCACTAACCAAGTAAAGGCTGTCATCCCCACAACCTCAGGAATTATCTATTCCAGTTCCGATGGAGAACCCTTGGCAGAAACCCAACAGCATGTTTTAGCAATCCTGATGACCCTTGCTCTCTTGAGACTGTATTTACAGGATCAACAAGCAGTGGTCTTTGCCGATCAATTCCTCTATTACATTGAGGGCAATCCCAGAGCTAGAGTTGCACCTGATGTGATGGTGGTTTTCGATATTGAGAAACGACTCTATGCTAATTATAAAATTTGGGAGGGAAAGCAAACTCCTGCAATTATCTTTGAGGTGACATCCGCAGGGACAAAGGAAGTAGATTGGAACTTTAAGAAAACGCTGTACGAACAATTAGGGGTTACGGAATATTGGCTATTTGATCCCTACGGTGAATGGGTTGCAGAAAAGTTGCAAGGTTTTCGACTGAATGAGGATGATGTATATAAGCCTATCCACGACAATTGCAGTCAAGTTTTGCAACTGAGACTCCAAGCTGAAGAATATCTGATCGGGTTTTACCGTCTCGATAACGGTGAGAAGTTGCTCACTCCTGAGGAGTTATACAGCGCCACGCAGGAGGCTAATCAAATAGCCGAAGCAGCTAATCAAATGGCAGAATTAGCTAATCAAAGAGCAGAATTAGCTAGTAAGCAAGCGTTACAGGAAAAAGCACGGGCTGATCGACTTGCAGAGAAGTTACGGCAGATGGGTGTTGATTTGGATGAAGAGATCTAATTGCAACACAACATCTAAATAATATTGATTTAGGGAAATTTTGTGACAGAACTACATCAAACTGGGGAAATAGTTCAAGGGCGTTATCGTATTTCTCATGTTTTGGGACAGGGGGGAATTGGCATCACTTATGCTGCTGAGGATTTGCAAACGAGCGATCGCGTTGCACTGAAAGCTCTATCGCTGCGGCGGATGAATGAGTGGAAAGTACTAGAACTATTTGAACGGGAAGCCAAGGTTTTAGCTCAGCTCGATCATCCTGCCATTCCCCGTTACCTCGATTATTTTCAGATCGATCATGTGAGTGATCGCGATTTTTACATCGTGCAGCAATTAGTGGAGGGGCGATCGCTTGCACAGGAAATTGCTAATGGTTGGCACGGCAGCGAATCCGACATTAAACAAATTGCGGAACAGGTACTCGATATATTGATCTATCTCCATGAACTGAAGCCACCCGTAGTACATCGCGACATCAAACCGCAAAATCTGATTCGACAACCCAATGGCAAAATTGCCCTTGTGGACTTTGGCGCAGTGCAAGATACCTATCGCAATACCCAAATAGGCGGTAGTACTGTAGTTGGCACTTATGGCTATATGCCACCCGAACAATTTCGCGGCAAGTCATTGCCTGCCACCGATCTCTATGCCCTCGGCGCAACAATTTTATTTTTACTGACGGGGCGATCGCCTGCGGATTTGCCTGAGGTCAGATTTAAAATTGACTTTCGGAGTTCCGTCGATATTTCGCCCCATTTTGCTGACTGGCTCGACAAAATGATCGAACCTGCGATCGAGGATCGTTTTAGTAGTGCCAGACAAGCTCTCACCTCGTTAAAAAAACAAACATTACCACCCATCGAACAACGCATTAAGGCTCTTGATATTCAGCACTTACTCAATCAAACAGGCGATCGCCTAGTTTCTAAACGCCGCTATGAGAAACCCCTCGGCAGTCGGATCGAACTGAAAAAGACTGACAGTTTTTTAGAAATTGATATACCGCCAACAGGCTGGCATGGTGAGGGTGTCAGCTTGTTAATCTTTGCAATTTGCTGGAATGGATTTCTCTTTGTTTGGACGGCAGGGGCTACTACTGCTAGAGCACCTTGGTTTTTTACTCTATTTTCAATCCCGTTTTGGATTGTTGGTATTGGCATGGCTTATGCCGCCTTATCAACAGTATTTGGCAAGGTTCGCTTAGTCATTGGCGATCGCAATTTCAGCCTTGAATGGGACATTCTCGGTGCAAAACGCCGCATACAGGGTAAAACTCAAGATTTGCGACCCTTAGAGCTAAAGAGCTTTTATGAAGTCAACAATCAACCTGTCATGCAGCTATGTCTAAATCAAGGTGTCTATTCCCACAAATTTGGGTCGGGGTTAAGTCGGGTCGAAAAAGAATGGCTAATGCAAGAAATTAATGATTTTTTAGAACTGTGGCGATCTCAGCATTGATAAGTTCATAGAGAAAGGTAGTGCTTTGCACTACCTTTCTCTATGGGCTATTTGCACCGCGCGAAGCGCGGTGCAAATAGCTATGTTAAATTTATTTCTTTAGAGGGACGATTTTTGTTAGACTAGAAAAAGTGTTTGAAGCCAATTGACAATAAACCTTACAAACCAACTTTCACTCTACACTTATTTAATTCTTGTCTCGGAGATAACCACACTATGGCTCGGATGTACTACGACACGGACGCAAATCTTGAATTTTTAGCGGGTAAGACGGTCGCAATTATTGGCTACGGTTCTCAGGGTCACGCCCATGCCCTCAACCTCAAAGATAGCGGCGTGAATGTCATCGTGGGGTTATATCAAGGCAGTCCCTCATGGCAAAAAGCAGAAGCTGATGGTTTGACCGTTAAGACCGTAGCTGATGCGGCGGCGGCGGCTGACCTCATTATGATTCTATTGCCTGATGAAACTCAAAAAGCAATTTATGCTACCGAAATTGCACCAAACCTCAAAGCAGGCGATACCCTAGCTTTTGCTCACGGTTTCAATATCCACTTCGCGCAGGTTGTGCCTCCCGCCGATGTTGACGTAATCATGGTTGCGCCTAAAGGTCCTGGACACTTGGTACGTCGTACCTATACCCAAGGTCAAGGCGTTCCTGCATTGTTCGCAGTTTACCAAGATGCTTCTGGTCAAGCACGCGATCGCGCTATGGCATATGCCAAGGGTATCGGCGGCACTCGCGGCGGTGTTCTCGAAACCACTTTCCGTGAAGAAACCGAAACTGACCTCTTCGGTGAACAAGCAGTACTTTGTGGCGGTTTGTGCGCTTTGATCAAGGCTGGTTTTGAAACCCTCGTTGAAGCTGGCTATCAACCCGAACTCGCCTACTTTGAGTGCTTGCACGAAGTTAAGCTAATCGTTGACTTGGTGGTTGAAGGTGGTATGTCCAATATGCGTTACAGCATCTCCAACACCGCAGAATATGGCGACTACACCCGTGGTCCTCGCGTTGTTAATGCCGAAACCAAGGCTGAAATGAAGAAGATCCTTTCGGAAATTCAATCTGGTCAATTTGCGCGTGAGTTCGTTCTTGAAAACCAAGCTGGTAAGCCCGGATTTACCGCAATGCGTCGTCAAGAAGCTGAGCATCAAATCGAGTCCGTTGGTAAAGAGCTACGCTCCATGTTTAGCTGGTTGAAGAAAATCTAGTCTAAATCAATAAAAAAGGGAGGCACTATGTGCCTCCCTTTTTTATTCCGATCAATACTCTGAACAGGAAACAGGGTAGCGATCGCCTACCCATCAAACAAATTACGCAACATTTTAAAAAAGTAGGGAATATGATATTTCGCCGCCGCTTCATCGTCGGTTTGTTTTGCATAGAATTTGCTGGCAATTTCTAACTCTAGTTGTTCTCTATATTGATGAACATTTAGACCTTGAGCTGGCTTGATATTTTTCCAGTAATTATCTTTAACCTTGATCACAGTGAGTAAACTTAATATAAGTTCTCGCTTTCTATCCTCATTAGTCTCATTTTTAAATAGATTTAACCAAAGATCTTTTAATTGCTCTAAATCATTAAAATCTAGTCCTAGACAATTTTTGATACGAGCGCTAACTATTTCCAAGTTTGCAGCTAAATTTTTATCTTGTTCAATTTCAAGAATCATTGCATGATAAATATCTTGAAGTAATATTTTGCTGTTTTTGTAAAAAAATTGTGGCTTATGCCTATCGAAAAATGGCTGAAGTTCTGGAATTAGAAAATAAGCTTCTTTATGTATTAGACCTGTTACCCATATTTTATGATGTCTTTCAGCATTGGCTTTATTGACTTTTGTGTTTTCGTAAAGATTAAAAAATATCTCTTGTGTAGTTTTAAATGGATAGTTATTAATCTTTTTTATTTGATTATCTAAATCTATTATGGCAAATATTTCCTTAGGATGAATATATTTGTTATCTATATCCTGAGAAATTATTTCTGATAAGGTAAGATAAATTTTTATTACATCATCACAGTTTCCACAGTTAAAAAACTTTGGTACTAAATCAAACTGAAACCAAGAATCTGGAATGCATTTTTTATAAAAAGATGAATCTGGTGTTGTCTTTTCATCTTGATCAACTTGAGGTGATTGGATTTGATATGACTCAGGTGATCTTCTAGATATTCTAACTTCTTCCTTCAATATCTTTCCTTCGCACAGAACAAGAAGCCTATCACGAATTCTTTCTTGCTTTAAAATGTACTTACAATAATTTTGTAATTCTTCTTGCTTAAAGCTCATAATTAGTTAGCGCGTCTTTCAGTGAGTTTTGGTTTTAATATCTTCACATGAGAGGGAGTTAACGCTTCGCATACTTCGTAAGAATGAGTTGCTAATATATATTGATTACTAGGAGACCATTCAACTAAGTCTGTTGTGATTCTATATTGCCAGTCTGGATGTAATGCAAGATCGACTTCATCCATTAATACAATTGCATCTTCAATATTTTGATATTTTAGCCAGACGTAAATATTAAGTCGTTTTAATTCACCATGACTTAAATCCTCTGGATAAAGCTCAACAATATCTTTAAACCTATCAAGTTTAAAAGTTAACCCAGAAAAATCATCCATTAGATTAACTTGTTTATTATGCAATAAAAAATCTAAATCTTGCAATAGACTTTTGTAGTTACTACCATACTCACCTGTCTTGAGTGCTTCTTTAAAATCTCTATCCCTAGCATCTTGAAAACATCCAACTAAAATATCAGTCGCTAAAAAATCATAAGTAAACAATCCATTTAAAGCAGTATTGCTTTTTATAAGATCTAGCTGGTAAATATTCTTATCTTGAAATAGAGATTTTCTTGTTTTTTTAGAAAGAAATAGAAAGATTTGTGTAGATGGAGCAGCTAAAAATATTTTATTTGACAAATCATTTAAGAACTGTTTTGCAATATTTATATCTAAATTATTAACCCGACAAAGTATTGCCTCATTTTCAGATTCTTCTTGAGATGAGTAGGTAGTTATGTATTCGATTTTGTTTGATTTAAGTGTTTCCATCAATCTATCAATAAACTCAGATATAACTGCTGCTTTAACTTCATATTTTCTGTGCTCATGCAACAATCTTGCCTTTAGTTCCTTCTCAAGCTTACTCAAAAAATCAATATCAGAAAATTCAATCTCTATAGATTCAAAATCAATATTTAAACTTAATAATTCTCTTTTTAATGTGTCAGGGAATTTCTTGTAAGGACTAGTTGAAGACTGTCTCATTTCAAATTGATGAATAATATCATTCAATCTATTTTCTTGAGAATTAAATCCAGAAATTATTTGATTAATTTCTTCTAGTTTTGTAAACAATGAAAAGCTTATAGAATTCTTGGCATCTTTATCCTCTGGGTTTTTTAATGTTTTATTAATATATTTATCACTGCAAACAAAGAATTCAAGTTGTACAGTTTTATACCCGTCCCAAATATCAATTATTGCTAATACTCTTTTGCTTTGATGATTTTGTAGACCAAATCCATTAAGTAAATTTTTTAAAAAAGGTAACCGCTTAGGATTAGCTGAGCAATGTAGCAATACAAAGATTAATTGTAATAAAGTGCTTTTCCCGCCTCCATTTTGACTGCCAAGCGGAAAAACTCTAGGATTAAAATCTTTCTCGAAAGTGATATCTACATCCTTTAGAACCCGAAAATCAGGAACTTGAACTCTTTGCAAATGCATATTAATTCCTCTTGTTTTCTAGTAACTATTAACTAACTGATTCCTGCTCAATTAACTTTAATGTATCCATAAAGCACTTCTTTCTAGTTTTGGGCTGGTACAGGAACTGGGGGATTATTGGGTGAATTACCTTGTTTCTTGATTTGCATATAGGCTTCTACCGTCTGAACTGCGAGAGGAGCAGCGATCGCACTACCACCACCACCACCAGCATTCTCTGCAAATACCGTTACCACGATTTCAGGTTTCTCGTAGGGAGCATATAGGGTAAACCATGCGTGGTTAGGACGTGGCGGATCTTGGGCTGTCCCAGATTTACCAGCCATAGCAATTTCCGCAGAACTTAGAGATGAAGCCGTTCCAAACTCAAATACTGATTTGAGCGCTTTTTGTAAGGCTGCTAAATTGGTTGGAGATATATTTAAAGACTGTTTCCATTCCCTAGCATCATTATCTTCGAGGAGCAAATGCGGTCTGATCTTAAAGCCGCCATTAGCGACCCCAGAGGTCATCATCGAAACCTGCACCAAATTTGCTTGCACATCACCCTGACCAATCGACATATTTAGGGTATTACCTACATACCAAGGTTCGCCCACCACTTTTTGCTTCCACTCTGGATCAGGCACTGTTCCCTTAGTCTCTTCCTCTTTAATTTCAATACCCGAATATTCGCCATAGCCATACTTGTGTGACCACTCAGCAAGGGTACGTTCGCCCACGCGCATACCAACCTGACCAAAGAAGGTATTGCTGCTATATGCCATCGCTTCATAGAAACCAATCGTGCCAAAGCCTGCTTTGTTGTGATCCCAAAACTGGAAGCCGCCGACATCAAGATATGGATATGTGGGCAATACATCACTTGGATTAAACGCTTTGCTCTCTAGCGCCGCAGTCATGGTTACAACTTTAAACGTACTTGCGGGAGGATATACCTGTAACGTGCGATTGACAAAGGGGTGATCTTTTTCTTGGAGGCGTTTCCATGTTGCCTCGGAGATTTTGCCAGAGAATAAATTGGGATCAAAGGCGGGATGACTGACCATTGCCAAGATTTCGCCATTGTTCGGATTCATCGCCACGATACCGCCTTGCTGCTCCCCTAAAATCTTCTCAACGGCTTTTTCTAAATCGAGATCGATGGTTAATTTGACAGCATTTCCTGCTTTAGGTGGCTTTTGACCTAAAATTCGCAATACCTTACCAAAGGCATCAACTTCTACCTGTTGACCACCCCATTCACCACGCAACATTTTCTCAAAGGAATACTCTACACCTGCCTTACCGATCACATCCCCCGGACGATAGCCTTTTTCGCGCAATTTGGGCAACTCTTCGGCGGTTAGTTCTCCTGTATATCCCAGCAAATGGGCGGCGACATCACCATTAGGGTAATAGCGCACTGCCTCTGGCTCCACCTTGACCCCCGGTAACTCAAGGCTATGCTCCGATAGCACAGTTACAAGTTTGGGACTAATAGCTGTAGAGATTCTGACCAAATTGGGCGAGTTATACCCCTCCTGTTCTAGCTTGTCAGCAATGGTCTGAGCCGAGACTCCCATTAACTCCGCTAAGCGCTCAATAATTGGTTTCCATTTTTCCTTGGATTGAGCGATCGGCCAGAGATACACCACATGGGCTAATCGGCTCGAAGCCATGATATTCCCTTTGCGGTCAAACAGCCGACCACGCTCAGGCGGTTTCGCAATGAGCCTAATGCGATTATTTTCCGCAAGTTGTTGGTTGAGATCGCC
Source organism: Pseudanabaena sp. BL-A-41 (assembly GCA_050632425.1). Lineage (GTDB taxonomy): Bacteria > Cyanobacteriota > Cyanobacteriia > Pseudanabaenales > Pseudanabaenaceae > Pseudanabaena. The sequence continues at coordinate 926,512 of CP192607.1, forward strand.
CTCAATTAGTTGTAAATAAAATAGTCGCCCCCCCAAAATTCCCAGCAGCATCAATACGCCCAGCAAAAATAAAATTGCGGCTCGCATCCCCTTACCCATAGTACGCATGTTTTCGGTGGGATTAAAGGGAGAAGTTTTGCGTTGCGTAAAGGTCATACTTCTTTGGAAAGATTTTTTCGCTAGAATAGAAACTATTACTATTGTATGGCGATCGTGAATTTAGTTGATTCCATTGTGGACTGGTTACAAAGTAAATCCTTGCAACCAAACCCTCATCAGGCTATAGCAGTTATTCTCAGAGGAGCGAAAAGGGCGTGATTGTGACACCTGTCCGTCCCGTAGGACGTAAGTGGAGTAACCTTAGTTTTACTTCAACCCTCTATCTTGCCCCAGTGCTGGACTTGTTACTTGACGAAGTACCATCGGAATGGCAGCCAGAATTGCGGCTGGGTTTACAAGAGGCTTTGGTAAATGCAGTAAAACATGGAAATTCTCTAGATCCATGTAAACAGATCACTGTTAAATTTTCGATCGTGTCGCAAATGTACTGGTGGATCATTACCGATCAAGGGCTGGAAGCACAATCTTCTGAAGTTGGACAAGAACAACCAACCCCATGTCAGGACTTGGAATGTGGTAGGGGTTTTTATATACTACGCAAGATTTTTGATCATGTGCAGTGGGATAGCGATATTCACCGTTTAACCCTATGCAAAAAGATCGATCGCTCCAGTAAACCGATGATTGTTTAACATCGATAAATTGGTTTGATAAATTGGCATTTTGGAAAGTTCTGCCTCGAATTCTAGGGGTTAAATGCTATATCTTTATGATTTTTTAATAATTTTGCAATTTTAATGCAAATATAAAGACAAAGTAGCATATTTGACATAAAGTTTAAAATAAGGTTATGGAAATCTTATGTAAACATCTCTGCTAAGGGGAACTTGAACCAATGACTCCGATGACATTATTAGCTGAAGCTCCAGTAGAACGTCTAGGTCAGTCTCTAGATTATGAAAAAGCGCGAAAGTGCGATGAAGTAGTGGGTGCATGGATTCCAGAATGGTTACGGTGTTGTTGGGAAAAGTCGCAGAGGGGAGATAGCTTAGAGGATGAGGATGTTGTTTGTCGCGCTTTAGACTTTGCCTATCGGCTGCATGATGGTCAATGTCGCGCTTCGGGGGAGCCATATATACTGCATCCGATCGCAGTTGCCTCGATTTTGAAGGATTTAGGTGGCAGCAATGCCATGATTGCCGCAGGTTTCTTGCATGATGTGGTTGAGGATACTGAGGTATCGTGCGAGCAGATTGAAGAAAAGTTTGGTAAAGAAGTCAGGCAGTTGGTTGAGGGGGTTACGAAGTTATCAAAGCTGAGTTTTGAGAGTAAAACTGAAAGTCAAGCGGAAAACTTTCGCCGCATGTTTCTGGCGATGGCGCAGGACATCCGCGTAATTATCGTCAAGCTTGCCGATCGCCTCCACAATATGCGAACGCTAGAGCATCTGCGCCCTGAGAAACAAGTTTTAATTTCTAGGGAAACTAGAGAGATCTTTGCCCCTTTAGCTAATCGCCTCGGTCTAGGGCAAATCAAGTGGGAACTGGAAGATATTGCTTTTAAATACATTGAGCCAGAGCAATATCAAATGATGGAGTCTCTCGTTGCGGAAACTCGCGAGAGTCGCCAAGAGCAGCTTGTGGAAGTGACGAGGATTTTAGGCGATCGCTTAAAGTCTATGGGGTTGGAAGATTTTGAAATTAGCGGTAGACCCAAGCATCTGTATGGCATTTTCCGTAAAATGGAACGCCAACAGAAACAGTACAACGAGATTTACGATATCCAAGCAGTGAGGGTTATCGTCAATAGTAAAGAGGAATGTTATCGAGTTCTTGCGGTTGTCCATGATCACTTTTGCCCAATCCCCGGACGTTTCAAAGACTACATTGGCTTACCAAAACCAAACCGCTATCAATCGCTACATACGGCGGTAATTGGACCAAAAGGACAGCCTGTAGAAGTGCAGATTCGCACATGGGAAATGCATCACATCGCGGACTATGGGATTGCTGCCCATTGGAAATATAAAGAGAGCAACTCTACCAGCAAACCTCTCAAGGGGGATGAGCAGAAATTTACTTGGCTGCGTCAGTTGGTGGAGTGGCAGCGAGAACTGAAAGATCCTCAGGAATATTTAGACAGCGTTAAGGAGGATTTATTTGATAGTGAAGTTTATGTCTTTAGTCCTAAGGGTGATGTGTATTGTTTACCAAGGGGCGCAACACCTGTAGATTTTGCCTATCGGGTACATACGGAAGTTGGCAATCATTGCTCAGGAGCTTTGGTCAATAGTGTGATGGTTCCTCTGCATCGTCCTCTGAAACATGGCGATATTGTCACGATTCTTACGCAAAACAATGCCCACCCCAGTACTGACTGGATTAACTTTGTTGCTACCAATTCTGCCAAATCAAGAATTCGTCAATGGTTTAAGCGATCGCGCCGTGAGGAAAATCTTGCTCTCGGTCGCAGTGCCTTAGAAAGAGAGTTGGGCAAAAATGGCTTGGATGCATTGCTCAAATCGGATCAGATGCTCAAACTTGCCGAGCGCTGTAACTATCACACCGTTGATGATCTGCTGGCAGGCATTGGCTATGGCGAAACTTCTATTAATGCAGTTGTTAATAAATTGCGGGAGCATCAACATAGCGATCGCTATTTCAATCCGCAAAAATTTGAAGCCCGTCATGAACCTGCCCATAACCATAACTCTAAGTCGCCAATTTTGGGATTGGAAGGAATGGTGTATTCGATCGCAGGTTGCTGTGCGCCTTTACCCGGTGAAGCAATTACGGGTGTAGTTGCTCTTGGTAGCAATCGGGGCATCACGATTCACCGCAATGATTGCAATAATTTAGCAAATATTCCTAGCGATCGCCTGTTACATGTGGCATGGAATCAGCGCAAAGATAACGATCAAGTCGTCACCTATCCGATCGATATTCGTGTGGAAACCATAGATCGTGTGGGTGTATTGCGCGATATTTTGACTCGTCTTTCGGACAACAAGATTAATGTGCGTCGTGCTAATGTCCAGACCAAAAAAGGCAAAGCTGCAATTATTGATTTAAGTATTGATATTAGCGATCGCCATCAATTTGATCGTGTTTGCAATCAAATCAAAAAAATGTCAGATACTCTCTCGGTTTCTCGCCTAGTAGCTGAATAAGTCACAAAATTTCCTGCTTTTTTATAGCTGAGTAGGAATTTTTGCGACTTAGCCGTTTTAAGAGATTCAACAATCATGAACTTTCAAACTATCGATCTCAGCCCAGTAATCACTCTGACTCGCGAAGATTTTGTTAAGCTCTGTGCGGCAAATCCTGACATGAAACTAGAGCGATCGGCTAAAGGAGAATTAATCGTTATGTCCCCGACGGGTGGTGAAACTGGCAGTTTTAACTCTGACCTCAATGGTGAACTTTATGTATGGAATCACTCATGCAAACAAGGTAAAACCTTTGATTCATCGACTGGATTTAGTTTGCCTAAAGGTAGCGATCGCTCACCTGATGCAGCATGGATTTCTTTAGCAAAATGGGAATCTCTTACTCCTGAGCAGCGCAAAGGCTTTTTACCCATCTGTCCTGAATTCCTCATTGAGCTTTTGTCCCCTAGTGACTCATGGAAACAGGGACAACTAAAAATGGAAGAATATATGGACAATGGTTGTCTGTTGGCTTGGTTGATCGATCCCAAACATAAGCGTGTTGCTATCTATCGCCAAGGACAAACCGTTGAGGTTTTAGAAAATCCTAAAACACTTTCAGGGGAAGAAGTGTTACCAAATTTTGTTTTAGAAGTTAGTAGCATATTTGGCTGGGGCTAGCGCCTTTACGGCGATCGCCCTTACCTAAAAATTCATGTTAGAATCGCGCTAATGTATCTCCCAGAGTTACTATGCAAACCACACAAGCACCAATAAAAACTGCCGCCTCACCACCTCCTAACATTTCCTCCACACCTATCAGTATTCCCGATCATAAGCAACTGCCAGAATCAGACGGAACCTTTGTGAAAAATTTTCAGGAACACCCACAAAGTATTGTTTTAACTAGCTCCATCAATCCAGTCCTAGAAAAATTACATCCCGATGGACGTTACTGCATCGGTCAAGACAGTGGCATTTACTGGCGACTAATGGAACCACCCGAAAAAGGAGCCGAAGCCCCTGACTGGTTTTATGTACCTAACGTATCGCCGCTGCTTGATGGCGAGTATCGTCGTTCCTATGTTTTGTGGAAAGAATCAATCGCGCCCTTAATTGCGATTGAATTTGTGTCTGGCAACGGAGCTGAAGAAAGAGACGCAACACCGCCCAGTGAAACCGAAAAAGCTGGTAAGTTCTGGGTTTATGAGCAAGCCATTCGCATTCCTTTTTATGTGATTTTTGACACTTGGAAGGATGATCTTGAGGCTTATCATTTGGTGGATGGGCGCTATGTCCAGATGCAGCCCAATGAGCGTGGTCACTTTGCGATCGCGCCGATGGGTGTGGAACTTGGGCTGAAATTAGAGAATGGTGTATCTTGGTTGCGCTGGTGGGATGAGTCGGGGAATTTGTTGTTGACTGGTGATGAACGGGCTTTACAAGCTGAGGCGATCGCCGATGAACAAAGGATGATCGCTGATCAAGCAAGTTTAGCTCAACAACAGGCTGAGGTGATCGCCGATCAAGAACGTCAACAAAAAGAAAAATTAGCGAATTATTTAAGGTCGATAGGTGTTGATCCTGATGCAATTTAACTGTCCTACTCTGATTGCTATACTGATGAAAGAATCAAGCTAACCTAACGTACTGAAAGCTATGATTACAGTTCCTTCCGAATACCGCCAACTCCCCACTGCGGAAGATTTACCTGACTCCGACGAAACCCCTGTGGATAATGAACTCCAAAACGACATTCCCAATATGCTGCTTAGCTTACTACGATTAATTTGGGGCGATCGCCAGGATTGGTTTTGGGGCGTGGATATGGGTATTTATTATGAGCCAAATATTGAGGAACCAGAAAAATCGAAAGTAATTGTTCCCGATGGATTTTTGGCTTTAGGTGTACCGCGCCGCATAGACGAAAACGGGCGATTAAGTTATGTCCTATGGCAAGAGAAGGTATTACCAATCTTAGTATTAGAAGTTGTCTCCAAGAAATATAACGGCGAATACGATCGCAAACTACAGCTATATCAAGACTTAGGAATACTTTACTATGCGATTTACAACACCTCAAGCGGTCGGCGCGGACTTTATAAAAAGCATGAGTCTTTAGAAATTTATAAATTAATCGATGGCAATTACGAATTAATGCCATCGGTGGCGCTGTTGTCGGAAGTTGGCAAAGTAGTATGGATGCCAGAAATTGGCTTGGGTCTTGGCAGCGAGCGCAGTATTAGTGCTGATTGGGATCGGGAATGGCTTTATTGGTACGATCGCGATTGTGTCAGGTATCCCACGGCTGAAGAACGCGCAGAACAAGCGGAGGCTGTGAAACAACAGGCTGAAGCAATCGCTGATCGACAAAGTTTAATCGCACAACAAGAACGTCTTGCTAAACAACAGGCTGAAGCGATCGCCGATCAAGAACGTCAACAAAAAGAAAAATTAGCGAGTTATTTAAGGTCGATAGGTGTTGATCCTGATGCAATTTAACCTCTGAAGTCAATTCCTCGTTAAGTTATCAGGAACCGCTAGAGCGCCACAATGCAAGTCCGCCGATCAATCCCAAATCGTTAGAAACGATCTCTACTTTATTCGATAAATTTGGTGGTAAATCTACGGAAACTAAACGAGAATTACCACCACCTAAATATATTTTGTCGAAATTAAATAACTTATAAAGTGAGGCGATCGCTTCTGCTAATTTGTCATTCCATGAATTAACCCCAATGAGATCTAAAGCTGCTTGTCCTAAACAATCCTCATAAGTATTATTACCTTGGAAAATATGTTGACCTAGTTCCAGATTTGGCAAAAGCTGACCATTGAGAAATAGTGATGATCCAAACCCAGTACCTAGAGTAACTACTAGCTCCACACCCTGCCCCGCGATCGCGCCACATCCTTGCACATCAGCATCATTGGCGATCCGTAATGGTTTTTCTAATTTTTCCTGTAATACCTGTGCTAAAGGAAACCCATCCCAGTCAGGATGTAGATTAATTGCCCCCCTTGTGACCCCATACTCAACAACGCTGGGAAAACCGATCGCCAGTCGGTCATACGTCCCTTGCCCCGCAATTAGATCTAGCAATGCTGCTACTACCACCTCAGGTGTCGCAGGATGTGGTGTGGGAATTTGCGATCGCTCTGAGACAGCAGTCCCATCATCTTGCAATATGATCGCCTTAATACTACTTCCACCTACATCAATTGCTAATGTCAATAAGTTCACTTCAGTCGAATTCTCTTAATAAAAGTAATATTATTGATTAAAGCAACTTGCGATCGCATTGTAGCGTTTTTACAGGTAAGCAGTTTTGATTTTGCCTAAGACAAAATTCAATCTCAAAACCCTTACTAGGATTAATTTTTTGTTTGTAAATGGGTGCATACTCATTGGCAAACTAATATAGCAAGATGATTGAAACATGAGGAATTAGAATTATGGTTGCAGCATTGATGCTAAGAGCACCGTCAGAAGCCATCCTAAAAGCTAAGGAAGAACTCTCAAGTAATGGCTATACTTCCTTGCAGTTGGCAAGTGAGCTTGGTATCGCAGTGCAACTAGTTGACAACTTTTTGAATGGAGAAATTGTTGACCGCAATACCTATAACCTAGTCTGTGACAAGCTACATATCCCCATTAATTCCCCTGAAGATCAACCACCAAAAAACTCAGATAATTTAAGCGGTCAAGATGTTGCAGATTCTAAGCCTGTTAAGAACGAATTGACTAATGGTCATGCTGTCCTTGACAAGGAGATGCGAATAATTACTAACTTCAGTGAGGTTTCCGTAAATTCAGAAAATAATGCCCCAATCGATGATGAAATTGATTACCCGCAACCTAATCAGTTTGTTCAGAAAATCCGTCGCCACATTTCTTCTGCCTTAATTCGTCAATGCGATCGCCTCAGAGTCATTGATATTAATACTCCCCTGTATTTACATGATCTATATACAGATATTGAAGTCTTTACAGATTTACCAAGTAGCCAATATCTAGATCTCAACGAGACTTTCCCTAATATTCCACCTGAACAATACGATCGCTTCTATTTGGCAAAGCTAAATCCATCCTCAATTCCTGCAAATCAAGCTTTAGGAGAATACAACAAGCTATTAGTAACTGGCAGTTTAGGGGCAGGTAAAACCACATTACTCAAATATTGGGCTTTAGCCTGTATTACCGATCAAATCCTGTCTGATTATTTACCAATATTTTTGCCATTGCGATCGCTAGTAGATACAGGCAACTTTCATGGGACTAATTCCCTCGGCAATCCATTCACATGGTTGAAATCTCAATTTACTAGCTATGGATTAGCTAATGAAATATTAGACGGATCATCAATTGACAATTTACTAGAGCAGCTATTAAGTGAAGGAAATTTTCTCCTGATTTGGGATGGACTCGATGAAATACCAGACAATTATCGAACTGAAATTGCTTATCAAATTTTGAGTTTTAGCGATCTCTATCCTAAAAATCGGATGGTTTTGGCTACCCGTAATCCAATCTATAGTCATATTTTGGAGTCTTTTAAAACCATAGAAGTTGCGCCTTTCCAAGAATCACAAATAGCTGAATTTGCTGGTAAATGGTTTCAAGCTACATGTCCTCAATTACCTAAAAAATCAGATAAATTCCAACAATTACTAAACACTAATCAACCCTTAGCCGAAGTTGCGAAGAATCCTCTGCTATTGACACATATTTGTACAGCTTTCAACAGTTGTGAATATCTCAAGCCTAATTTTTATCAGGAAATTCTCAATTTGTTATTAAGCAAATGGGAGCAGACAAAATGCCTACCCAGTTCCACAAATCAATCCCTATCAATTGCCCAAAAACAGGATTTGCTTTCCTATATAGCGATCGTCTCTCTCGATCGCCATGGCTATGTTTGGCAAAACAATGAACTAGAGGATGACTTTCAGGCTTGCATCAGGGCTAGTCGGAATTTAGCTAATGTAGAGATCGATCGCGATCAACTTTTCCAAACTTTGAAGTGGCAACATAGCCTATTAATCGAACGGACTAAAGGTGTTTATAGTCTCTGTCATACCACCCTGCATGACTACCTCGCCGCTTATCGCATTGCCAATAGTAATCCTGCGGCAGCACAAAAATATTTACTAGAACGGATGTATCTCAACCGTTGGCATGGAGTGATCGTGATGACGGTCAGCATTTCCCAGCAAGCCGATCAAATGTTGCAGATGATGAAACGCAAAATCGATGAACTTGTAATCAAAGATCCACATCTTCAATCATTTTTGTCATGGGTCAATCAGCAATCAATTCAGATGAAAACGCCCTATAAAGCGGTGACGATTCGGGCGTTGTATTTAGACATTGATTTGGAGAATACGCGATCGCTCGATCGCGCACGTGCTTTAGATATTGCCCATTCACGTTCTTTAGAGCGAGCTAGAACCAAGGCTTTAGGCGTTGATAACACTATGGTAACGGAGGTGGATATTGATTACACGATTAATCTCGCCCTTAACCTCGACCTCGCGCTATATTTTGCTAATCATCGCATTTTAGAATTAGCCTGCATCCTTGAACCAGATCTCCATAAGGGGCTACAGTTTTTACGTCAGAAATTTCCTGATCCCTATAAAGATCGTGAGAAGTTTTCTAAATGGTGGCAAGCTAAGGGGCTGGACTGGTCAAAGAAATTACGCAGCCTGATTGTGCAACATCGCAAGGGTTCACAGGAATGGCAATTTAGCGAAAACCAACTTAAAATACTGCGGACATATCACGATGCCAATAAGCTTTTGGTGGAATGTCTGAATAATGCCGAGTATGTCAGCCCATTAGTTAAAAATCAAATTGAGTCTACTTTGCTGTCACCTCAAGGAGAATACACAATATTGCAATATTAAGTGGCGCACGCTGCGCGTGCATCACAACCTTTTGCCCATCGACTATAAATCTTTGAAAGCGCGGCTTAGCCGCGCTTTCAAAGATTTATCTGAGTTTTAATGCGTTGTAACCTTTGGGGTTGTGTAATGGTGATTGCTATACTTTAAGCAATACTTTTAAGAGAGATAGATATATTCGTGCTAGAGGTTCGCAAAATCTGTAAATCTTATGGAAAGAAGCAAGTTTTGCAGGACTTGAGCTTTGCTATCCAATCAGGTGAAGTTTACGGCTTACTCGGTCCCAATGGAGCTGGGAAAACCACCACAATTAGCATTCTGTGCGGTTTGATTAAAGCCGATCGCGGTAGTGTGATGATGAATGGTCAAACTTCATCGGGAGCTATGCGATCGCTAATTGGGATTGCTCCACAGGAAAACATCTTTTATAAGAGTTTAACCTGTGAAGAAAATCTGCGATTTTTTGGTCAACTCTATGGATTGAATAATGAACTTTGTCGTAAGCAAGCCAAGTATTGTTTAGAACTAGTAGGGCTTGGCGATCGCGCCAAAAGCATCGCCGATACGCTCAGTGGGGGAATGCAACGTCGTCTCAGTATGGCGATCGCCCTTGTCCATCAACCGCAGTTAGTGGTGTTAGATGAACCAACAACGGGACTGGATATTGAGGCTCGTTACGAAATTTGGGAAGTAATTCGCAATTTAAGCAGCCAAGATACCGCAATTTTATTAACTACCCACCTTCTTGATGAAGCAGAACGCCTTTGTCAGCGTATTGGCATTATCAAACAAGGTAGTCTGCTTGCTGAAGGTAGTCTCGAAGAACTGCGTAGATATGTACCTGCCAAGGAAATAGTTTTAGTCTGCACACCCGATGAAGACCTAGCGATCGCCAGAGCGATCGAGCTAGGTTTTGAATATCGTCACTATGGTCGTGAGTTAAGCTTTTGGCTACCAAAAGCGCTAGAGCTAAAAGAAATTTTGGAATATTTTGATGGCATTGCGATCGATTCGATCATGCGTCAACCAGTTCGCCTCGAAAATATCTATGTCGAGGTGACTCGAAGTTTGGAAGCAACTTAAAAAGAGAGGCACTCTGTGCCTCTCTTTTTAAATGGATTTAGCGTGATTAAAAACTGCTTTGGTAAAAGCCAACAAATTTTGTTGCATTTGCTCACGGTCTGACGAAACAATGCGATCGAGCGAAGTATAGTATGTAGCTGCTAATTTGGGACGATTACCAGTTTTCATCATCCATAGACCATCAGCAAGACTGGCTCTAATTTCGACGAGGACATCATCATTTTCTGGCAAGGTAAACTGCTCAGCAATGCCATGAAAAGCCCGAATCTGATTAATTTCATCTCCCTTAATCCAAATCGTTGCCACTAAATAAGGACTAATAGCTTGCAAATCATTGTGCTGTATCGATCTTGACACATGAATGTATAGTAACTGCAACCAAGGCAAAGGATAAACAATCTCTAAAGCACTATAGCCACTACGCTTAGAACTAATCCCCAATCCTTGCAAATAATCTATAGCTAGTGACCATTGATCACTAAAATTTCTCGCCACATCAGGATTAAGAAACAACTGCCCCCATGTACTATGTTGCCAAGGCTGCATATCCATGAAATGCATGTATTCGGTAAATTCATGGACAATTCGTTCCTGCCTTTGCGCGACGATCGCATATACATCTTGCCAGCAGAAGTATGGCATTGAAGAATTGAGATCATCACGAGGCTTGAGATAATAGCGTTGTGCTGTCTCACTAGCTAAGATTTCAGGATCAATTAAGCAATAGCTATTACTAATCAAAACTACATAGGTCGGCTTTTTCTGAAACTTAGCCAAAATAAAGTAGGCATCTAGAGAATGCTTGCTTAACTCGCTTTCTAAGCGGTGATCGCAGATAATGTCAAAATCTTGGCATTCTAAAACTAAGTCAGGCTGGATCTCATCGGAGATAGATGGATAGCTGACGGCATTAAGGAAGTTTGAGCTATGCTTTCCCGATCGCTGCATCAAGAAATCCACAAACTCTTGCCCTAAATCATGAATATTCTCTAATAGATATTCCCAAAAAGCGGCAAAACGCTCTTTTTTATTTAGGTTGGGGGGGAGCAAGAAAATATTACTCATAGCTGGGCGTTGTCTAGCCTCATTTCGCTACATTGTATAGTTTATCTGTGAACAAATATGTAGTAGAAAAGTAACGATTTACGATTCTTTCTACCTCTAAAATTAAGGAATGCTAGATCGGTCTATGTACAGGTTAGTACTACCCAAATCTCAAAACTTCCTTGATCAATAATAAGTTGTCTCTCTCTAGTTTACGAGTCCCTATCAACTCTAACGCAATTTCTAAAAAAAGTCTTGTTTTTGACTAACGACTCTCGGAAAAAATGGTTTAGTGCAGTCTGAAGTTTTGTACTGAGAATTTAAAACTAATGCCAAGCCTGCTAGTTAAAAATATCCATACCTTAGTAACGATGGATCGCGATCGCCGCGAACTCCATAATGCTGCCATATTTGTGCAAGATAATGTCATTGAGCAAGTGGGGCTAACATCGGAACTACCTCAGACTGCCGATGAAGTCCTAGACTTGCAAGGCAAGCATATTGTCTTACCGGGGTTGGTCAATACCCATCATCATTTTTTCCAAGTCCTTACTAAGGTGATCCCGGCTGCTCAAAACTGCGATCTGTTTAATTGGCTAAAGACGCTTTATCCGATTTGGGCAAATTTAACCTCAGAAAGCATCTACATCAGTGCTCAGATGGCAGCCGCCGAATTAATTCTCTCTGGCTGTACGACTGCTAGCGATCACCTCTATATCTACCCTAATGATTGCCAACTAGATGATGAAATTGATGCCATCCAAGCGATCGGGCTGAGGTTTCATGCTAGTCGCGGGAGTATGAGCCTTGGTGAGAGTAAAGGTGGTCTACCGCCCGATCGCTTAGTTGAAAAAGAAGCTGATATTCTCAAGGATTCGCAAAGACTGATCGAGCAATATCATGATTCTTCGCGCTATGCAATGTTGCGGATGACCTTAGCTCCATGCTCACCCTTCTCGGTCTCTACGGACTTAATGCGTGAATCGGCGAATATGGCGCGATCCTATACCAGTGTCAGATTGCATACGCATCTTGCGGAAAACCAATCCGATATTGACTATAGCCTAGCTAAATTTGGGAAAACGCCTGAAGACTATGCTGAGTCTGTGGGTTGGCTTGGTGATGACGTTTGGCACGCCCATTGTGTAAAACTTAGCGATGATGCCATTTTAAAGTTTGGGCGTACAGGCACAGGGGTAGCGCATTGTCCTTGTAGCAATATGCGTTTAGCCAGTGGCATTGCCCCGATTCGGAAAATGTTGAATCATCGCGTTCCTGTGGGTTTAGGTGTAGATGGATCGGCTTCTAATGACACAGGTAATCTGTTACAAGAGGCTCGCACCGCATTTTTATTAGCGCGAGTAAATGAGTGCGACCCCACATCCATGAGTGCGCGGGATATCTTAGAAATTGCAACCCTTGGTGGCGCAAAGGTCTTGGGTCGAGATGATATTGGCGCGATCGCTCCCAATATGGCGGCTGATTTTATTGCGATCGATATTGAGCGATCTCAATTTGCAGGTGCACAGCAGGATCTAGTCTCAGCGTTAATTTTTTGTCCCGTGCCATCGGTGGACTACAGTTTTATAAACGGTCGCAAAATCGTCGATCGTGGTCAGCTAACTACCCTTGATCTGCCAATGTTAATTGAGCGCACTAATAAAAGTGCTCGGCAACTAGTTATGTAAAGCCTTGCAATATAATGGTTTTCCGCAAAGACAACAGCTACTCTCGAAAAATCGGACAAAATTTTTCAAAAAAGTTTGACTAAATGCGATCGCGATCTGTTATATTAATTGAGGTCAAAAAACGACCGTAAAAAAAGGGCGCTTAGCTCAGTTGGTAGAGCGTCTCGTTTACACCGAGAATGTCGGGGGTTCGAGTCCCTCAGCGCCCATATTAAATCTTAAATGAAGAGCGGCTAAGCCGCTCTTCATTTATTTTATACACTGCGGAGCAATAGGATAAATTTTATAAAATCGTCATCTTGTCTAACTTGAGATAGACACTAGACTGGTTTCTGATTAAAGGCAATAATCGATCAGCATAAAGTAGTAGTCTCAAAAACTAGATAAATGACCATCACCTTATTTGTCCTATACACAATAGTGCTTCTGGGTTTTCTATGGATTTATTCGCTAGTGAGTTCTAAGCCCAAGGCTTCCAAGTCAGCTAATCAGAATAGTAATTCCCCCACTAAGAATAGTAATTCGTCTGCGTGGGAAAACCTAAAACCACTATCTCCCTACAATTGGCGTAAGGCTAGTCAAAGAAAGCTAAAACAAAGGAAACTCAAAAAACTGTCAAGGCTCCTGAAACTTTCAAGATAGATGTTCGATATTCAACTTTTTGATATACAGCTTTTGACCAGATCAAAAAGTCACAGACGACATTAACCATGCTGCCAGCCTTTTTACAAGACAGGATCTAAGAGGTATTGCAGTATAACTCTCAGCTAAGGCAAGCTCATGAGCAATAACAAACCCAAAGCCTCTGTTGTAAATAATCAGGAAAAGGAATCGCTAATTGCTTTAGCTGTAATCATAATGATTGCGATCGCGGCTAGTCTCGCTTTATGGCTATTTATCGTTCAGCCGCAAATTTTTACCTTCAAGCTGGCATTTCAGCCTAGTGACCTAATATTGCCTATAGGTTCTGGCATAGGGATTTTGCTTACGCTCTATGCACTCTATTTTCTTAGTAAATTTAAAAATACAAAGGTAGATCACAGTAAACCTGTTAGTACTACTAACTCTGGTAATGCTAAAACCTCTAAACCTAATACGCCGCTAGATACGCACAAAGCTATTCAGCAACCAGAGACAAATAAAAAAGAAGCAGCACCCTTAAAGCAGCCAGTAGATCAACTGAGCAAAAACTCTACTAGGCTATCAATGAGGGAATATTTAGAATTTAGCCATAGCCAGAACCCCGAAAGCCAGTCTGTTGTCTATGAGATGCCTAAATACGCACCTCAAAACTTACTCAGAATGCTCAATGGTGATGAAAAACAAGCCTTCAGACTATATGAAGGGATATATCAAAAATATGGGAATAGGGGAGAAAAGTGGATCTGGGAAAAAGTGATTGGCGATTTAGAAAGAGATAGACGATAGCAGCAGATAACTAAAATTATGAGTGGCGGCGCGAGCGCCGCCACTCATAATTTTAGGCGAGAGATAATTCACCAATAGCTTCTAAGCGGCTATATTTGCCAATTGAAAGAAAAGACTCCTCTAAACTTTGGGCAACTGTGGGACTAATCCAGCCCAATTGTTTGAGTAAATGGATCGAAACAGCAGTTTTCGCCCGTTTAGAACCATCCATTACCTTAATGGCTAGCCCCAAACCTTCACCTACCCTGCCGATGCATTGCACCCCTTCTGCACCTGACTTGCTGACAACTTCCCCATTCGTTAAGCGCATTAGTTCTGTATCAAACTGACCATCCCCTGAAACCATTTCAGGATTGCGGGTCATGGCGCGAGTGATGCGCTCTAGGTGTAACTGGTTATGAGCAGAGAGCAACGCATAGAGATGAGCTAACTGATCAAGTTCTAATAAATAAGTTGGCACACCACAATCATCATGGGCACAGATAAACTCCGCCGCAGGCATATGCAGCAGATCTGCCATCGTACTCAGTGCTAATTGCTGCACAGGATGATTGCGATCCATATAGGAGGAAATTTCCCAACCCTGTTGCCGACATACGGTGATCATCCCTGCATGTTTACCAGAGCAATTATGTTGCAGGTGGCTTTGATAGCATTCAGGAATGGGACATTGCAAAGCACTCGGCTCAACATCACAACGCCAAAGAATACTAAAAACCTGTCTTGCTTGGGCGATCGTGCCTTGGTGTGAACCACAAATAATTGCTAAATCTTTTTCGGAGAGATTAAATCGCTCCTGTGCGCCAGAAACTGATACTGGTAAGGCTTGAATGGGTTTAAGACAAGAACGGGCAAAGGTGGTTGTTTGCGGATCTCCTGCTGCTGAAAGTACTCTTCCTCTCGTATCGACTACCGCAGCTTGGCAAGAATGGATCGATTCAACTATTCCCTCGCGCAACAACTGCACGGTTATTTTGTTAGCGGAGAAACGATTACGCTTGCCGAGATTCATAAGTTATTGCTTGAGGATCGCCATCATAATCCTACGCTAAGGCTAGGATATATGTGAAGATATGTAACAATTGTAGATATAAATATACATGGTTTTAGCAAGTACTGAGCCGATCGCAGGTCAATATTGGCTTTGGCGCGATCAAAAAATTTATTTTGTCAAAGCAGGAGCGAATCCGCAGCGTCCACCATTGCTTCTGGTACATGGTTTTGGCGCATCAACTGACCATTGGCGCAAAAATATTGTCGACCTGAGCCAAGATTTTGAGGTATACGCGATCGATCTTTTGGGATTTGGGCGATCGCAAAAACCTGCATGGCAATATAGTGGCGATCTCTGGCGTGATCAGCTTCATGATTTTATTACCGAACAAATTCAACGCCCAACGATCATTGCGGGTAACTCCCTTGGCGGCTATGCCTCTTTGTGTGTGGCGGCGGATCATCCCCAGTCCGTAGCAGGAGTTGTCTTGCTCAATAGTGCAGGTCCTTTTACCGATACGAATCCCCTTGGCTCGAAAAAAGTAAATCCTGTTCAAAAAGCAGTTAGTAAAACTCTACAGGGAGTTTTAAAACAACCTTGGGCAAATCAGTTACTTTTCGCATTTGTGCGTCAAAAATCACGGATTCGTAGCACTTTGAAAAAGGTATATCTCGATCAATCTGCCGTAACCGACCAATTGGTCGAAGAAATTTATCGTCCATCCTGTGATGAAGGAGCCGCGCAGGTTTTTGCCTCGGTATTTAGTACGCCTCAAGGCAAAAAAGTCGATCAGCTACTCACCACAATGAATTGTCCTTTATTGGTTATTTGGGGTGAGGGCGATCCTTGGATGAATTCACGTGTGAGAGGAGCAAAGTTCCGTGAGTTTTATCCTTCGCTGACGGAGCATTACATTAATGCAGGACATTGCCCCCACGATGAGCGCCCCGAAATTGTCAATGGCTTAATTCGGGATTATTTCCTGTAAATTTAACGCGAGTTCGGGATAATTTAAAACTGGCTTTGAGAGAGGGTTTGCGGAGCAAACCCTCTCTCAAAGCCAGAAATCAACAGCCTTGCTCCGCAAGGCTGTTGATTTCTGGCTTATAAAATTTGCAAGCTTAACCCAAACTGACGCTAAATTTAGAAGCGCCCCTCTTCGGAGTGCGCTTCCACAAACCATTGAGGATTACTATATTAATCAGGCAAATAGAAATAGAAATAATGGCAACTTGGCAATGTATTAGCGGCTGTGGCGCTTGTTGTAATCTTGATCCGAGCGATCGCCCTGACCTTGCTGATTACCTCACCCCCGACGAATTACAACAATATTTGAGCATGGTCGGCATCGATGGCTGGTGCATTAATTTTGATCGCCTCAATCGCAAATGCTCAATTTATGAGCAACGTCCCCGCTTTTGTCGAGTAGAGCCAGATACCTTTTATGACATGTTTGGGGTGGAGGCAGAAGAACTCGATGAATTTGCGATCGCCTGTTGCGAAGAACATATTGAATCAATCTATGGCGAGAGATCATTAGAACTATTGCGATTCGAGCAAGCAGTTAGCTAGAGACTAAACCCAGAGAAATTTTTGAAAACGGGGCAAAGTGCCGTTTTCAAAAATTTCTCTGGGTTTTAATGCTCAAAATACTTATGTTATGATGCGTCTACAAAGTGGGATAATGTAACAAGCATTACAAATTTACTTCGCGATCGTTAGCTGCCATATAGCTAAATATGGGTTTAAACATGGATTGTATATCGTCACCCTATCCATATCCATTTGAGCAGAATCATGATACTGTTCGACCAGTTGCCGACACTCATTGTGTATGGCTGGGGAACTATGTAAATTGGAATCACAAAGCATCACACCGCCGACAGCAACAAATCTCCCTAGTGGAAATAGCATCGGACATGGATAGGCGCTGGAGCAAAAAATTTATGCCGAGAGAATTTGTTTAATAATTCCAATAAGTGCTGGTTCGATACAGCGCGTTGCGCTGTATCGAACCAGAGAAACTTTAAACCTACACAGGCTGTAAGTGCTGTAAAGAAAATGGTAATTCTTTTATAAAAAATAAGGGAACAAAATTTCCACTTTTGATTTCAAAAAAGAGAGCAATTGCTTTAAAGCATATGCCCTCTTTTTTTGTGACCAAGATCACAGGATCTAAGGGATATGAGGCTCTTAATTCTTTGATGGCAATCACATAAGCACAGAGATAGTAGTCACATCTATACCTTGGATTTTGCATCAAACTAATGATTGTAGAGATATACGTCTAGAAACCTCTTTTAAAGTCATGAATAACAAAAGCGTCATTAGAAATCTTGTTAACCGTGCTCTCCTAGTCAAAAGGCTCACTCCTGAAATGGAAACCTTGATTAATCAAGAACTTTCTGAACAGGGCTATATTACTGATCCTGACTATGAAGCGCTGGAATATCTCATGCAAGCGATCGATCAAGGGAGAGTGCGTCAAGTTGTCTAAAAATAATTTAGTGCATTATTGACTTAGATGTAATTGGTAAGGCTGTAGACTAGAGTTGCAAAATTTGAAGTCTTGCATGTATGGGTTTTTCAGCCTATTCACGTCTAAATCATCAACTGCGATCGCTATATCACCAGATAGCCTATGGGATTCTATTTTGTGGTGTAATTGCACTGATTACGATTACAGCGAATGCCTGTCAATCGCAGTCTGGGATTGTACCTGCATTACCCCAACATCCCAATATCCAAGTCTTTTTTAATCAAAATCAAGCATCTCGATACACCGATCCCTACCGCAATATTGAACGCCTTGGGGACAATCTGGAACGAGTAATCACTGACAACATTAACAAGGCAAAAAGTAGTTTGGATATTGCTGTCCAAGAGTTGCGTTTACCCAATATTGCCAAAGCCATTGTTGATGCCAAATTACGGGGGGTACAGGTCAGGCTGATTCTAGAGCATAACTACAGTCGGGCTTGGAGTGAATTTACCCCAGAACAGATATCAAAATTAAGTACACGCGATCGCGATCAATATAAAGAGTTTCAAAAATTTGCAGACATTAATAATGATGGTCGCCTAAGTGAAGAGGAGCTTGATCGTCGTGATGGCTTAAGGCTAGTTAAAGGATCGAATATTACTTGGATTGATGATACTGCCGATGGTTCCAAGGGTAGTGGCTTGATGCATCACAAATTTATGGTGATTGATAATCAAGTAGTTGTGTTTGGTTCTGCAAATTTCACCATGAGTGACATTCATGGTGACTTTAGCAAACCAGAGACAAGGGGCAATGCTAATAATCTTTTGCGTATCGATAGTAAAGAATTAGCTAATCATTTTAAAAAAGAATTTAACATCATGTGGGGCGATGGACCAGGAGGCAAACCCGATAGTTTGTTTGGTAGTAAAAAGCCCTCACGGAGAATCGATTATTTAATTGTGGGAGGTGCACAAATTCGGATTAAGTTTTCCCCCGATCCTGAAGATACTGCTCGTGAACAAACGAGTAGCGGTTTGATTTCGACTGCGATCGCAGGTACTAAACAGTCTGTCGATATGGCTTTATTTGTTTATTCCGATCAATTTATTTCCACGATTCTCGAAGAGCGTCAACGAGATAATGTGAAAATTCGCACCCTAGTTGATCCCCAATTTGCCTATCGGGACTATTCCTCAACCCTCGATATGTGGGGTTTGCAATCTACTCAAGACTGTAAATCAGGTAAGAGCAGTGCATGGAAACAACCAATGAAAACTGTGGGCATTCCTAATCTTGCATCTGGAGATTTGCTGCATCACAAGTTTGGCATTCTCGATCGCAGTTTAATCTTGACTGGTTCCCATAATTGGACTCACGCTGCCAACCACACCAATGATGAGACTTTAGTTGCTATCCAAAATGAGACGGTAGCGGCACATTATCAAAGGGAATTTGATCGTCTCTATCAAGACGCGACCTTTGGACCCACTGCAAAATTGGTACAAGCAACTTCTAAAAGCTGTGACGATCGCGTTAAAAGTAAGCCTAAGCCCAATAATGAAGAATCAAATTAAACCCAAATAGGAAGATGGGGCTTAGCCTCATCTTCCTATTTGGATTTATAGCAAAACAATTTAGCGATCGCACAGCCTAAAGTTTTGTTAAGCTAGAGTGTCTGAAATATTGTGCATTATTGCAAACTGCGTCATTACAACTATGGTCAATCTGGTTCCTACCGTCAAACCCACGATCAAGCCCACGATCGCTTTCTCCCATTTGGGTTGTGAAAAGAACCGTGTCGATACCGAACACATGTTGGGCTTGCTAGTGCAGGCAGGCTATCAAGTTGATAGCAACGAAGAATTAGCTGATTATGTGATTGTCAACACCTGTAGTTTTATCGAAGATGCCCGTCGGGAATCGGTGCGGACTTTGGTAGAACTGGCGGAAATGGGCAAGCGCATTGTTATTGCTGGTTGCATGGCACAACACTTTCAGCAAGAATTACTCGATGAAATTCCTGAAGCCGTAGCGCTTGTGGGAACGGGGGATTATCACAAAATTGTCGATGTGATCGAACGGGCGGAGACAGGGGAACGCATCACCGAAGTTAC
This sequence comes from Pseudanabaena sp. BL-A-41, assembly GCA_050632425.1. Lineage (GTDB taxonomy): Bacteria > Cyanobacteriota > Cyanobacteriia > Pseudanabaenales > Pseudanabaenaceae > Pseudanabaena. Next base: position 946,463 of record CP192607.1, read on the forward strand.
TCAAGTGCCTACCTATATTGCCGATGACACTGTACCGCGCTATCGCACAACCAATGAAGCCGTAGCCTATGTGCGTGTTGCCGAAGGATGTGATTATCGTTGCGCTTTTTGCATCATCCCTCATTTGCGCGGCGATCAGCGATCGCGTTCCATTGAGTCGATTGTTGCCGAATGCGATCGCCTTGCCTCCGAAGGCGTAAAGGAAATAATTTTAATCTCGCAAATTACTACCAATTACGGTCAAGACATTTACGGTCAGCCTCGCCTTGCGGAATTATTAACGGCTCTCGGACAGGTAGATGTACCTTGGGTAAGAATGCACTATGCCTATCCCACGGGATTGACACCTAAAGTGATCAACGCCATGAAGTCTACGCCCAATGTGGTTCCCTACCTCGATTTACCCCTCCAACATTCTCACCCAGATGTGTTGCGAGCCATGAATCGACCTTGGCAAGGGCGCGTCAATGACAAGATCATGGAACAGATCAAAGCCTCATTACCTAATGCGATTACCCGCACTACCTTTATTGTTGGTTTTCCGGGCGAAACTGAAGAACAGTTTGAGCATTTATTAGAGTTTGTGAAGCGTCACGAGTTTGACCATGTGGGGGTATTCACTTTCTCGGCAGAGGAAGGCACTCCTGCGTTTGATCTGCCCGATCAATTACCTGAGGAGGTCAAACAAGAACGTCGCGATCGCATTATGGCAGCGCAGCAAGAAATTTCCTTCAAGAAAAATCAGTTAGAAATTGGCAAAATCGTCGATGTTCTCATCGAGCAGGAAAACCCTGATACGGGTGAACTGATCGGGCGATCGGCAAGGTTTGCTCCTGATGTAGATGGCGTAGTCTATGTCAGCGATCCTCTTGGTAAAGCAACACTTGGCTCAATGTTTGCCGTCAAAATTACTGCTGCTGATCACTATGACTTATTCGGCGAAATTATCTAAGTTAGGGTTCTGCAATTTAATAAGGAACCAAATTTTTTATGTTTCGGCAAAGCCGCGCCACAAAAAATCGTTTCCTTATTTTCCTGCATATCCCCTATCTAAAACTAAGCCGATCTCTTAACTAAGGGTTCTGTAATTTAATTTTTGGTGGTTTGGCGAATCCACACACCAAAAATTCACACTCTATTTTACGGTGCGCCCCTAAGCTGTAGAGCTGTTTTTCCTAGACCTCCCTCACAGCTTGGTTTTGGTATCTTTAACTACATAGTTTTTATTTGATTCACAAAAAAACAAAAAACTAACTTTTATATAACTTTTTAATTTCTTTTGACTAACTTTTATATATCTCTCAGGTGTTACTGGATTTAAAAAAGGGTGAATAATTGAGTTCAAGAAACAAATAAAACAGTTTGTGTTGTTCTTCAAATTGTAAATGTTGTTCTAAGAAATGTAATCGAACGCAGACTATTATTCTCTAGCAGAAATTGAAAGGCAGAAAAATGGATACAATTACTCAGATCAACCAACTATCTTTCCGTCATGGTTTAAGCAGCGAGCAAGCTTTTACTATTAAATTGGCTAGTGACAAATTTGATAGCATTACAGGTTCTGAGCTATTAGCTAAAGTTGAGTCTTGGATTGCCGCTAATGTAATGATGAGCAACAAAGAAGTTCCTGCTTTAGTTGTAGACATGGAAAATGTAGAATTTATTGATAGCCAAGGTTTACAAAAGCTTTTAGTAGCCCTTCGTTTAATGCAGTCTCACAAGAGCAATTTATTGCTTTGCTCCCTACAGCCTTCTGTACGCCTTGTATTTGAGATTTCGAGAATTGATCAAATGGTTGCTATTTTCCCCAGCTTTGATACCTACATGAATCAATCTGGTGTTCAAAGTCAATCAACTGATTTGCTAGTTGCAGCCTAATCTAAAAAGAGACAAAATTATTTGATAAGTCCTCCTCTTTTTAGGTTTTAAAAGTGATAGCTATAATACTAAATAAACAAGAGAGGTAGTGTATATACTACCTCTCTTGTTTTGAGTTAATAAAATAGTAGTTTTCGAGAAATTGTAGCAATGACAATAGTCGCACAGACTACTAAAAACTGTCCTGATAAAACTTGGATAGAATATTGCCAAAATGAAGATTGGATCGCACTAAAGTTAGGAATTTGGATGGCAATTAAATAGATGATGCCGACTAAATGAATAGCTAATAAGCCGCCAACACAACTAATTGCCATGCGTTCGATACTAGGGGGGCGTAAGAATGCCAGAAATCCACAGAGCCATCCACCTGGTAAAAATCCTAATAGATACCCAAAGGCAGGTGACTTGAGATAACTTAGTCCTCCGCCTTGGTAAAAAACACTAAACCCGCTTAGCCCTAGCGTAATGTAGGCGATTTGCGATAAAAGAGCCGCATTTCTTCCACCAAGGCAACCTGTGAGGAGAACCGCTCCAATCTGCATAGTGACACTGATCGATTCGATCGCAATATTATTGCCCTGTCCTGCGATGGATGGCAAAATCATAGATGGCTGAATGAAAGTACTAGCAATTGTTAGCAATAGTCCAGACAAAGCCCACATTAGCTGCAACGGTTTTGGCACAAGCGTCTCAGGCAAAAGATAGATGCAATATAGAATCCTACATGAATTCTGGTAATTATATAGCTGTCGCCATATATAAACCCAAATAGTGAGTGACGGCACGGCGCATCTTACTATTTGGCTGGTTCTTGACCAAAAGCCACGATCGCATTTTGTCCACCGAAGCCAAAACTGAAGTTAAGGGCAGCTTGAAGATCTGGCGATCGCACAGTTTGGTGAATCATCGAGACATCAAAAGCAGGACTTTGCATTCCTACGGATGGCGGTAGTAAGCAATCGCGCAAAGCTAGCAAACAAAAAGCCGCCTCAATCATCCCTGTTGCCCCCAGAGTATGACCAGTTGCGCCTTTAGTTGCACTAACCAGACTATGAGGAAAAAATTGCTGAATTAAGGCAGCCTCACGGGCATCATTCATCGTTGTCGCAGTGCCATGTACGTTGATATAACCAACCTGTTCAGAGGGAATCTGCGATCGCATGAGACAGTCTTTGATGGCGATTGCTGCCATGTGGTTATCAGGATTAGGACTAGTGGCATGGTACGCATCATTCGTAATCCCCCAGCCTAAAACCCTGCCATAGATTTGACAACCTCTTTGCTTGGCTGATGCCAAAGATTCTAGTACTAGAGTTGCTGCTCCTTCACCAAGAGCAAATCCCTCCCTTTCGAGACTGAAAGGATGTACTCCTAAACTAGCTAAAACACCTATTTTCTGAAATCCTGCGATCGTTAAGGGGGTAATCGCAGCATCGGTTGCCCCTGCGATCGCCATATCGCATCGCCCAGAGCGAATTAATTCATAGGCTTGTGCGATCGACCAATTTGCAGTGGCACAGGCTGCCATCGGCGCAAGCACAGGGGCATGGGTCTGCAATAGATTAGCGATTTGTGCCGATAGATTAGCTGATTGACAATGCAGCCAATAGTTTTCAATTGCAAGATGTTGAGGTTGGTCGAGTAATAATTCTAATTCCCTTTGATTGCTCCGACTAGAACCAATGACTACTCCACAATTAGATAACGGAAGTTCTAAATGAGCATCAGCGATCGCTTCTAAAACAGTTATTTTCAATAAATATTCAGCGCGAGATTGAGTCCTAGAAACTTGAGAGGAATGATCTAAGTTCTCTATACAAGCGATCGGAAGTTGTAATTCAGGATCAAATTTAATTCCTGATTTGCCTTGTAAAATTTGCTGCCAAGTATTTTCGCGGTTATGAGCGATCGCAGTTACCATCCCAATACCTGTCACAACAACCGTTGTTGAGTCAGGTTCTCTATCCCAAGATTTCATCGACCGCAATATTGACATCAGGAAAAGCAAGAATAGATAGATTTTGTCCGCGATAATATTTGAGTAATTCTTGATAACCGTCAGAAGTGGGTTGGCGATAAACTTCTATACAAGCGTTATTAATATCAACTAACCAAACTTCAGTGATGCCATCTTCAGCATAGATAGGTATTTTCAATTCGCGATCGCTGTCAATTGTACTATCAGCAACTTCAATTAGAAGGATTACATCTACACTTTGTGGTAGCCCTGATTCATAGAAATCAGCTTTACGTTTTAACAAAACTATGTCTGGCTCAGGCATAGATGTATTGTCTAAAACTAGAGGATTTTGGACACTGAGTAAAATGCGATTACCTAATTTTCTAGTCAAAACATCTGAAGAACGAATTACACAAGCCGCATGTCTTCTCCCAATTGGTGACATTTTAATAATTTCTCCTCTGATTAGTTCTACTCGCTCACCATTGGCAAATAGACCAGCTTCATACATTTGGTAATATTCCTCAACGGTGAAGAGACGCTTGAGTAATGATGTTGCGGACATATTAACCTCCGTGAAATCACCTGTATTTTAGCATGGACAAGTTTTAGACTTACAGCGCTTTGCGCTCAAAACCAAACCAAGAAAAATCTTAAAAGCCTTGCTTTGTAACGTTTTTAAGATTTTCCTTATGGTTCGTTTGATCGGCAATTGCTGTAGATAGCGGTTGATCAAGTGCAAGTACTTAAGGAATTGTGATTAAGGCTTCGACTGCGCTCAGATGGACGATGGTTGAGCGCAGTCGAAGCCACAGCTCTCGTAGGACATTTTTTCTCGGTCAATCGTCGCTCTGGGGACGCAAGCGAATAAGTAGCTAGGTGCAAACCACAAAACCTGTGGCGCACGCTGCGCGTGCGCCACAGGTTTTATTTCTGTTTTTTGATTACGCCTAGCTATTTAAGACATAGTTAAGTTAACTAATGTTAAGGAAAACTGTAAAATGTGATTAGAACAAGGTAAGCAGTTTAAAAATACTTTATAAGCTATTTGCCAAATAGCCGATTTATCAAAACATAGAAACGAAAAGCAATGGGAAAACCGACAGGATTTATTGAGTACCTTCGCGAAGCACCGTCAGAAATACCACCAAGCGATCGCATCAGAAATTGGGATGAATTTCATCTGCATATGCCCGATGAAAAGCTTCGCAATCAGGGCGCACGATGTATGGACTGTGGCACGCCATTTTGTCATACAGGCAATCTCATTAGTGGCATGGCAAGCGGCTGCCCAATCAATAACCTCATTCCCGAATGGAACGACTTGGTATATCGGGGGCTATGGCGTGAGGCACTTGATCGCCTGCATAAAACCAACAATTTCCCAGAATTTACAGGTCGGGTCTGTCCTGCCCCCTGCGAAGGTTCCTGTGTCTTGGGGATCACCAACCCACCTGTAACGATTAAGAATATTGAGTATTCCATTATTGATAAGGGATGGGAAGAAGGCTGGATCGTTCCTGAGCCACCTGCTAAACGTACTGGCAAAAAGGTTGCTGTAATTGGTTCAGGTCCTGCAGGATTAAGCGCAGCAGCTCAATTAAATAAAGCAGGGCATTGGGTCACAGTCTATGAACGCGCCGATCGCCCCGGTGGACTGCTCATGTATGGCATCCCCAACATGAAATTGGACAAGCAAAAAGTAGTGATGCGTCGCTTGAATGTTCTCGAACAGGAAGGGGTGAAATTTGTCTGTAATACGGAAATCGGGAAGGATCTAGCGGCAGAAACACTCCTCAATGAATTTGATGCCGTAGTTCTCTGCACAGGCGCAACCAAACCTCGCGATCTCAGCATTGAAGGACGCGAACTCAAAGGTATCCATTTTGCGATGGAGTTTCTCACTGCTAACACAAAAGCAGTTCTCAATGGTCAATCTGGTGATGATTTCATTTCTGCCCAAGGTAAGGATGTTGTCATTATTGGTGGTGGCGACACAGGTACAGACTGCGTAGGTACTTCTATCCGTCATGGCTGCACTAGCGTCGTCCAGTTAGAAATCATGCCCAAACCTCCCGAAACTCGCGCTAAGGATAATCCCTGGCCCGAATGGCCAAAAGTCTACAAGATGGACTATGGACAAGAGGAGGCGAGTGCTAAGTTTGGTGACGATCCTAGAGCTTACATTACCACTGCTACTAAAATCGAAGGAGACGAAAACGGTCAGGTCAAAGCCGTTCACACCGTTCAAGTGCAATGGGAACGCAATGAAAAAGGTCAATTTATTCCCAAGCATGTAGCTGGTACTGAGAAGGTGATTCCTGCTCAATTAGTGCTACTAGCGATGGGCTTCCTTGGTCCTGAGCAACCCCTACTTGATTCCCTTGGTGTAGAGCGAGATCCCCGTAGTAATGTCAAAGCAAATCACGGTCAATTCACAACCAGTATTCCCAAAGTATTTGCTGCGGGAGATTGCCGTCGTGGTCAAAGCCTTATTGTCTGGGCAATTAATGAAGGTCGTGGTGCTGCCCGTGAATGCGATCGCTATTTGATGGGTGATACAGATTTACCCTAAATTGCGTAACAAGGGGCTTAAGCCCCTTGCCTGTAATAACTTAAGGAACAAATTAATGGCAAGCATGGCAAGTAATGGTTCGGTTTCTCCTGAGACTGTCTATGAAAATCTCAACAATCTCGATCAAGTAGACTTAACTACTAGTGCCGAATATCGCGAAATGGCGCAGGAAGTTCTTGCTGATTCCCACATAGATTGTGGTGTGCGTGAAGCGATCGCCGATCGCCTCAATCAGGCTAATCAGCAATTAATTAATACGACCGTTAGCAAAACCGATAGTTATTAAATAAAAAAGGGAGGCTTTTGCCTCCCTTTTTTTATGAATGAGTAGCGGCGCTTTGCGCCGCCACTCATTCATAAAATGGTTTGACGATTTCCTGTGCCATTGGCAACAATTCACTATAACTAACTACTAACGTGGGGAAGCTACGACTACTGTAATTTTTACCCATCTCTAATGGAAAGATGTTTGACGATGCTTCTAAAGGAATCCAAATTGCCCCGATCGCTTTTAGGATTACCCAAACGGCAGCAATATCCCAAATCTTCGGAGTCGCTTCCACTGCGCCAATGGTAGAACCGATCGCAACGGTTAAAATGTTGTAACTGGCTACTCCTAACATTCTTAATTTAAAAGGGAATTTCGATCGCCCCATCTTTTCGAGACTACGAGAGCAGGCACTAAAAAAGTAATTTCCAAGGGTATTAGGATCGGGGGATTCTGATGCTAAATGAATTGGCGTGTCATTCAAAAAGGCGGCGGAGCCATGCTCATCTGACCAGCCATAGATATTTTGCTGTAATGGCGGTATCGCGACATAGCCAAACACAGGCGTACCGCGATGTAATAGTCCCAAGGAAATCCCCCAAATGGGAATTCCCCTTGCGAAGTTGGTTGTGCCATCGAGAGGATCGACGACCCAAGCCCATTCGCGATCAGGTAAGACTTGTGTTGATTCTTCAGTTAAAACGCCAAAATCGGGAAATTCTTTTTCCAACGCTGCCTTGATATAGGCATCTGCCCATTGATCGCTTTTGGTGACAAGGCTGCCATCATCCTTGGCGATCGCCACTCGCGCCTGTTCAAAATCTGTCAGTAGGCGATCGCCTACTTGTTTTGTCAGTTCTTGGATAAAGGGAAGAATTTTTTGCCAGTTATTCATGAAAATATTTAAGTCCAGATAATACCTGATAAATTTGCCTCTTGGGTTTGCATTCCCTCAGTGACGGCATCAGCAAATTTTGCCTTGCTTAAGTTCGCCTTGTAGAAATTCACACGGGTGAGATCGGAACCTTGGAGATTCGCACTGGTTAAGTCCGACTCACTCAAATCGGCATCACAGAGACTCGCACCATATAAACTCGCGAAAGTTAAATCAACCTCAGAAATGGTTGCCTTGTTTAGATTTGCGCCATTGAGGCTAGAACGACTCATATCAGCACGTTGCAAAATCGCTTCAATAAGATTTGCGCCAAATAGACGAGCATCTCTCAACATTGCCTCACTGAGATCAGCGCGATTGAGCTTAGTTTTACCCATATTTGCACCTGTTAACTTGGCGCGAGGAAGTTTTGCCTTGCTTAAAATCGCTTTATACAAATTTACTCCATATAGTTTTGCATCACTGAGATTTGCTTCACTGAGATCTGCTTCTCCTAGGTCTGCACCACTAAAATTTGCCCCAATGAGTGTAGCGCGATAGAGTTTTACCCCATTGAGATCAGCCCCGTTAAGCTTTGCATTGCTGAGGTTTGCACCATAGAGACTTGATTCACTTAGATTTGCCCCACTAAGATCTGCATGGCTTAAATCAATGCCATTCATATCAGCTTTGCTCAGATTCACTCCCGCAAAGTTACGCCGACCTGCATGGTAGCTGTTGATTAGTTCACTGATTTCCATTAGTTTTTCAGCAAATAAAGTTAGTTAAGCCCACAAAGCAATCAATTCTATACAGCGCTTTTTAAATTATGCGTACTCACTTGAAGCCTAAAAATCAATTCCACTAATAGTTATGGGGTTTGCATTTTGCCTAAGGCAAAATGCAAACCCCATAACTATTCCTCCTGTGCAGCTTGTTCATCCATTTCTGCTTCCATCGCTTCTAAAATCTCTTGCTCCTGCTTATTAAATTCTTCTTCGCTGATGTCACCTAAATCGAAGCGAAGTTGTAAGGTTGTGAGGCGTTTTTGCAGATTTTCAGTTTTTTCTAATTCCGTAGTTGCCCGTTCTTCGATCTGTTCTGCAATCCAGAGCAAACCGTCGAGGGGTGCTGTCAGTAGCTGCCATACCATAGGAAAATATACTCCTTATTGTGAAACCAAGCATATTTTGCAATGGCAAACATACTTGATATAAATTAATTATGAAACCAAGTGCGGCGTGTGAAACGCAACGTACTTAAAATATAAAATCTATGCTTAACGTTGCTTATCAATATGGGGTACGTCCCCTGCTGTTTTCCCTCGATCCTGAAGCGGCTCATCATCTTGCGATCGCTACTTGTCGGCAAATTAGTAACTCATCGGCTTTGCAAGCGATCGCCAAATCTACCTTTTACTATAGCGATGCGCGGCTATCTCAAACCCTATGGAATTTAAAATTTGCGAATCCTGTGGGCTTAGCCGCAGGATTTGATAAAAATGCCGAAGCGATCGGGGCATGGGAACATTTAGGATTCGGTTTTGCGGAAGTGGGGACAATTACCGCAAAGGCACAGGCGGGCAATCCTCAACCAAGGCTATTTCGCTTACCAAGCGATCGCGCAGTTCTCAATCGCATGGGATTTAACAATCGTGGTGCAGCCGCAACCGCCATTGACCTCCAAAATTATTTAGCAAATCATAGGCTTAGTATTCCCCTTGGCATCAACCTTGGTAAATCGAAAGTTACGGAACTTGCGGATGCAAAATTTGACTATGCTGAAAGTCTGCGATCGCTCTACGATTTTGGGGATTACTTTGTCGTCAATGTGAGTTCGCCGAATACGCCCAACCTACGCGATCTACAGGCAACTGAGCAGTTATGTGGAATTCTCGCAGAATTGCAACCAATTAATACCGCGAATAAACCAATTCTGGTCAAAATTGCGCCAGACTTGAATGATGCGGACATTATCGAAGTGGTCAAAGCCAGTCAAACCTATGGGGTAGCTGGGATTATTGCGACAAATACGACCATTTCTCGCCAAAATTTAACAACTACACATCTGTCAATTACGGGTAAACCTGTCACTGAGGAGGCAGGTGGCATCAGTGGTCAGCCTGTACGTGATCGCTCCCTAGCTGTCATTAATCTCATCTGGCAAACCACCAATGGCAGTTTACCGATCATCGGTGTAGGCGGCATTTTCAACGCGGAGGACGCTTGGCAAAAGATTACGGCTGGTGCAGCAATCGTGCAGGTTTACACGGGTTTAATTTATGAGGGACCTTTGGTGGTGAAACAGATTTTGCGAGGCTTAGTTGCTAAGCTAGAAGCCAATGGTTTAGATAATATTCAACAAGCGATCGGTCTAGCCCATCATTAGGTTTGGACTGATTTGGGCTTAAAGGAACTTTTTGTGGTGCGGCAAAGCCACACCACAAAAAGTTCCTTTAATTGATGAGTATTTTGGTTTGCGGTTATCCATACCCAATGGCAGAATGGCTACATTAGGTAAGAGTGTTACGATCGCTACAGCCAATAAGCATAAAACTATAGGGACTAAAACTCATGAGATACTACACATTTGGCAATCTGCCCAACGGATCTGGAGGAGATGGCGATCGCTGGTCAGGTGTACGTTTTTGGCTCACGACATTACTCATCTTCTGGACATTTAGTACGATTGGGCTAGGCTGGCTCGTTAACTCCTTCTTTATCCTGATAGGTCTGCTTACGTTTGTCCCGATAATTGCCTTTTTCGGTTTGCAGTGGTGGGTAAAACGCAGCATCGTGACAGCAGAATGTCCCGTATGCGAAGCCAGTTTTACTGCGTCCAGAGCAACTCAATTTCAATGCCCTAACTGTGGCGAACCCTTGCAAGAGCAACAAAATAAATTTGTACGGATGACACCCCCTGGCACGATCGATATTGACGTTCAAGTCGTTGAGTAATTGAAAAGCTAGCCTTGCCGTCGTACTTTTCAATCAATATGATAAATAAGCTTTGAGGATCCTTTTGCTTTCTAGGTATAAAATACTGTTAGCTCTATAGTTTAGCGTTCAGCATAGGATGTCACCATGCCATTGATTGCAACCGATAAAATTGTCAAAGACCTAGAAAAAGCAGGCGCTTTAGCAATGCAAGTACCACCTGAAGGTGGTTATGAAGGGCGCTACCAACTTCGCCTAAAAAATGCAGGTTATGAGATCCTCTTCATTACTGCCCGTGGTCTTGGTGATGTAAATAGCTACCTCACAGGTGTTCATGGTGTGCGTCCCTCTCACCTTGGCAAAACCGAGATTCGTACTTATTTTATTCCTCCCGCTATTCAATTTCGCCTCAATGCTTTACCAGCTAAATCCAAGGGCTTGGTTGTTTGGCTAATCGAAGGAAAGTATCTATCGAAGGAAGAATTAGAAACCTTAAGCCAAATCCCCGATCGCGATCCGCGTGTCAAAATCGTGATTGAAACTGGTAGCGATCGCCAAGTAACTTGGCAACCTCTCAAACAAGCAGTTGCTGCATAACCAAAAAAGGAGTCGCTAAGCGACTCCTTTTTTTGATTTTGATAAAGTATATTTACAAAATATTCAAAAAATTGTGAAAGGGTAAGGCAATGAGAGCATTAGAAGTCACAGGCACTATTGATCAAAAAGGTCAGTTATTACTTGATCAGCCTCTTGCCATTGATAAGCCCAGCCCTGTTCGTGTGATTTTACTATTTCCTGAAACCCCTCAAGATGCAGAGGATGATCCTGACGACACACCTATTGAAGAGGTTAAAGCTAGTCTAAGAAGGGCACTCCAACAAGCAAAAGAAGGACAACGTATTCCTATTGCACAAATGTGGGACGGTATTGATGCAGAGTGATATACCTATAGTCCAGATTTATTTATCCCCTGAGTACAAACAAAATCTGAGGTCTTTATCCAAACGATATCGCAATATTCGTTCTGATACGCAGGAAATTCTTGAGCAAATTCAATCTGGAAATTTTGTTGGTGATCGCCTTGGTGGTCTAGGAGAAAATTATTTCGTCATCAAAGTTAGGATTAAAAATAGCAACATTCAAAAAGGTAAAAGTGCTGGCTATCGTTTGATTTATCAAGTCGAATCACCGACTAGTGTAATGCTATTGACGATTTACTCAAAATCAGATCGGGATGATATCACTCCCAATGAAATTTGGGATATTTTAGCTTCTATGACCGAAGGCTAGCCAAAAGTGCTAGCCTTCTCTGAAATTATTGTGTTTTTGTTTTTGTTTCTGGCAATTTCACAAATACGCGATCGCCAACGTTTGCGCCACTTAAAATTTGAGTCTGATTGTCTACGGTTGTGCCGATGGTTACGGGTCGGAATTTGGGCTTGCCCTTTTCATCAGCAATTAGTAACCCAGTTTTGCCCTCTTGGGTGACGATCGCCACAGTTGGTACGACCAGAGCCTGATCAATTTTTTGACCAATAAAGCGCAAATCAGTATTCATACCCGATTGCAGCTTATCTTTGCCAGTCTCTAGGGTGACACGCACTTGAAATGACGTAACATTCTGCTCAATGATTGCTTCAGGGGCAATTAAGCGCACTTTGCCTTTAAATACCTCTGAGGGAAAGGCATCGGCGACAATTTCCACCTCTTGCCCAATCTTGATTTGGGAAATATCAACTTCAGGAACCTTGGCAATAATTTCTAAACCATTGGCGATCGCTACAATTGAAGTAGAAGTTGACGAATTAGTGGAAGAAGCTGTAGTCGTAGGTGTAACAAAGGCTCCAGCATTCGCATATTTCTGAGTAATAATTCCCGCAAAGGGAGCGCGAACAATCGTGTCTTCTATTTGGACTTCAATAATTCTAATTCCTGCGATCGCTTGAGCAAGTTGTGCTTCCGCTTGAGCAATATCCTCACTGCGACTACCATTGCGAGCCTGCTCAAACTGACGTGTCGCTTCAGCAAGATTCGCTTCGGCTGTGAGCAGATCCGCTTGCGTACTGCGATCATCAGTTATTACTTCATCAAGGCGATCGCGAGAAATAGCTCCTTCAGTTTGTAAATTGCGATAGCGAGAAGTTCGCATACTATTTAAAGCTAAACGCGATCGAGCGGCTTCCACTCTTCCCCTTGCTGATTCCACCCTTGCCTGAGCCGCCGCCACATCCTCTGGGCGACTACCATTGCGTAACTTTGCTAAATTGGCTTCCAGCGCTGCCGCATTAGCTTGTGCCTGATAGAGTTGGGGAATCAGATTGGAGTTGTCCATCTTGGCAATCACCTGCCCCTTAGAAACCTTCGCCCCCTGTTCGACAAGCAACTCAGCTAGCTTACCCGCCTGCTTGGGACTAAGATTCACAGTCTCAATGGGTACAACCGAACCACTTGCTTTAATTTTGACAGCTAAGGACTTAGACTCAACTAATTCAGTTTTATCGGTGGTATTTATGCCCTGATTAGAGCTAGTCAAAGCCCTAAAAACAGTGAATCCGCCACCTAGCAATACCACAGCTAAAACCACAACGATCCAAGGATTTTTCCAAGCATTTTTGAGATTACGAACTTCTTTAGATTCTTGTCTCTTGGAAACAGTAGTTTGCATTGAAATTTAAGTCTTATAAAGCTAATGGCACAAAATTTTAACCTTGTCTAAATAATCTACGTCAATTCATCCCAATTTGCATCATCCCCTAGGATCATAATAAAAGCAAGCTGAGATAGTTGTGTTGCCTGCTACGCAGGCAACACAACTATCTCAGCTTGCAGTATCTACTCAATCGCCAATTAGTGGATATATTCGCTGCTATCAAAAAACGGTATATTAGCAAGAGTAGAGACTTCGAGAGACGCAAACCAATTCTGTAAACTCATATTTGAGGGTTAATAACCTTGTGATTCAGCCTGTCACAATTTGGGATGAGACACCGCATATAGTCATTCACGGATCTCAAGGTGCAACGCAGATTCCCCTAGTGAATGCATATTCTTGGACATTAGGGCGAGGATCAGAAAATGATATTCCTCTGTCCGATAAATGTGCATCGCGTAACCATGCGATGTTTCAAATTGTTGGCGAAAATAATTATTTCTTAATTGACCTCGGTAGTCGTAATGGTTCCTTTGTCAATGGGCGCAGAGTGACTATTCCCGTAAGTTTAAAAAATGGCGATCGCATTACTCTCGGAGAAACTAATCTCGAATTTTATTGTCCTGAATTTTCGACTATTCCTGATACTGGCACTACTCAAAATGAAGAGACCGATGCGGCGGCGACTGCGATGTTACACAAGCGGCAGCTTATAACGGTCTTAGTCGTAGATATTCGTGATTTTACGAAGCTAACTCAGCAAATGGATGAGCATATTCTCTCGGAGGCGATCGGGACATGGTTCCGACGGGCTGGTGAGATCATCGATCGCCACGGTAGCTGGGTCGATAAATATATTGGTGATGCGGTAATGACCGTCTGGATTCACGATACCGAAAAAAGTCTGGATACAGTCGCGACCCAAGATATGCTCAAAGTTTATCGTGCTCTCCATGAAATTTATGAGATGAGTGATAAACTCAATACCCAATTTGAGTTGCCTTTCCAATTGCGGATTGGGGCGGGGGTAAATACAGGATATGCGATGGTGGGACAGATGGGAACGAGCGAACATCCTGACTACACGGCTCTCGGTGATACCGTCAATGCCGCCTTTCGCTTAGAGTCTTCGACAAAACAGTTGAAGTTGGATGTAGCGATCGGTTCTACTACCTATAGCCACACGCCATACGCAGCAGTTTTATTACCTCTTAAGCAATATTCAGTGGAATTAAAAGGCTATGATGCTCCTACAGTGACCTATGCTGGCACTTTTAACGAGTTAGGAGAATATATCAAGAAGCTAGATGCAGAGTGATCTACAGATGCGCTTTTAGATAATTTTGTGTCCATTCATAACCTTGTGTAACCAGATCAGATAGATTGAAATTCCATAAACTAATGGAATTGTCACCATGTCCTGATGCAAATCCTCGACCATCAGGGTGGAAACAAAGACTAATTGGCGTTCTATCTGCACATTGTAGGGTCTGTAATATTTTCCCATCAAGGCTCCAGAGCTTAATTGTGTTATCACTACTACCTGAAATAATGCTCCTTCCATCAGGGCTAAATCCTACTGCCCAAATCCCTGCTTCATGACCTCTAAAGGTTTGTAGAAGCTGACCATCAAGGTTCCAGAGCTTAATGGTACTGTCACCGCTACCTGAAATCAGATATTGACCATCAGGGCTAAAACACACACTCCAAACAGCACTACGATGACCGACAAGAGTCCGTAATTCTGTTCCATCAATGCTCCAGAGTTTGATCGTGTCATCACCACTGCCTGAAGCAATCGTCTGAGCATCGGGACTAAAGCGCACAGTCCATACCGTAGATTTATGCCCTGTCAGTGTTGCGAGTTCCGTACCGTCAATTCTCCATAACTTCACCGATTTATCACTACTGCCAGAAACAATTTTTTGACCATCGGAGCTAAAGTCTACAGACCAAACTGCCGTACCATGTCCTGTAAAAGTTTGTCGCAGTTGATGCTGATTACCTTGGAGAGACCATAGGGAAATCGCACTATCGCCACTACCCACTAATAAACTATTACCATCGGGGCTAAACACAACACTGAGAATATCGTTATCTCCAACAATTGTTTGGAGTTCATTCCCTTGCAAATCCCAGATTTTAATTTGATCATCAAGGCTACCTGAGGCAAGGTGTTGACCATTAGGGCTAAAGGCAACGCTCCGCACTGCTGCACCATGTCCACTCAAAATCTGTTGCGCTCTACTGTCAATCTGCCATAAACGCACAGTGCAGTCTAAACTTGCAGAAACCAGACTTTTGCTATCAGGACTAAAGTTAAGCGATCGCACGGCTTCATCATGCCCTTTAAACACTTGCAGTTCCCGACCATAGAGATCCCAGAGCTTAATCTGTTTGTCGGCACTACCTGAAGCAAGGCGCTGACCATCGGGGCTAAAACAAACACTACGAATTGCACTCGTATGCGCTTGAATTGAAAATACTTCTTCGATCGCAATTTGATCGCTAAAGTCTGAAGCCTGATCTGAAGCATTATTGGCGGAGGTGACGTGCCACAATTTGAGGATATTGTCACCGCTACCTGAAGCGATTAATGTACCGCAAGGGCTGATGCTGATGCTACGGATATCCGCAGTGTGCCCCTTGATACTATGGAGCAACGTCCCATCTAGATTCCAAATCATGATGGTTTTATCAGAGCCACCTGAAATAATCCATTCTCCATTGGGACTAAATAACACAGTGCGAACATCACCACGATGTCCAGTGATAGTTCTTAATTCTATGCCATCTAAACTCCAGAGCTTAATGGTTTTATCGGCACTACCAGAAACAATGAATTCACCATTGGGACTAAACTTTACACTCCAAACTGTAGCAGTATGACCTTCAAAGGTTTGGAGGCGATCGCCTTGAAGATTCCAGAGCGCGATCGTTTTATCGCTACTGCTTGATAAAATCATCTGTCCATCAGGGCTAAAGGTAGTACTGCGAATTGCTCCTGTATGTCCAGTAAATTGGGCAATTTCTAAACCATCAAGTTGCCATAGTTTAATCAGATTATCTAAACCACCTGTCACAAATTGAGAACCATCAGGACTAAATTCAGCACTCCATACCCCATCAGTATGTCCTTGGATGCGATTTTTTTCCTTAGTATCGTAAATTGCGCGATAAATTGTACTTGTTAGCTGCAAACGGTTTTCACTAGCGATCGCTTCGATATCGGGTAGCCACTGTTGAGCCTTGTGGATGATTTTGGATAGCTCATCGAGATCGACAAGATGTCCCTCAAGGAGACTGTTAATGCGTAAGCTATCAGCGATCGCTTGCGAGTTTTTGAGCGATCCTTCCAACTGACGCACTGTTTGACGGAGTTCGCCTTGGGTTTGCTCTAGCTCCTTTTGTAGCTTTTGAATTTCTGGAGCTTGGGACTTCCGAATGACCACTGCAAGGTAATCATGTACTAACTGACAGCGATCGGCGGCATTCTCAGGAATTAAGACCACAAGCCCTGAGCCAATCAAGATTTGGAGAACTAGTTCTATTTTAGAACTTTCTATGATTGTGTCTTCCTCGTCAATGGTGATCGCTGAGCCTATATTTACTTCTGCTTGACTTTGCTCATAAAATTCCGTATTTAATTGCTGGAGACTACGCTCTAGTTCAGCGTAGGTCTTTAGCGGTCTAGTCCCCTGCTCGTCTGTTAGTAAATAAAGCAGCAAATTTGTTAAGCGATAATTCTCTTTGCCGCAGTCATAGACCACATTATCTAGATATCTTTGGACGAGCTTTTCCTTAGGATTATCCCCTAATTTTTGATATTGCTGAATAGTACTAATTCGATCCTGTTGCATCTGAGCGCCGACGATCTGTAGCTCAATGGGACGCACTTCATCCTGCTCATTTTTCAGATCATTTACTAAAATATCAATCAGTTGTGGCTCTAAATAAAACTGTGCTCTTTCCGTCAAGGCTTCAATAGTTGAACGCGCTGCCGTCGCCGAAAAATTCCCCAATGGATAGAGTACATTCTTGCTGAGAATATCATTATCGATCGCGCTCATCCCCCTAACTCGATTGCACTCTAGCAGATAATGAATAAAGTCTTCGCGGAGCGATAGGATGACTTTTATCGAAGATAGATACTGAAAATCGCTGAGTAATCCACCGATAAATTCAAAGAAACGGAGGCGCTCATTGAGATTATGTTTATGAACGAAAAAGAACTCCTCAAATTGATCAAAAATCAACACTGTCCGTAGGTTGTTAGACTCATTCCAGCGTAATTGAGTAATTAGATGTTCTAAAATATTTTCCTGATTTAGCTCCTTGTTATTAACTAAATCAATAATTGGAGCCGAGTCTAGTTGCAGTAACTCCAATGCTTCCATTAGGTGATTGGCAAGTTCCATTTCCCAACTAGTGTATACACGCATAGAAATCGGTATCACATCACGCCCACCAAAAGAAGCTTTTTGCAAGGCTGGCAGTAGTCCCGCATTCACAAATGAACTTTTCCCTACCCCTGAATTACCATGCAGCACAATCAATTTATAACGTGGTTCGCCAATTCGGTTAGTGAGTTCATCCAGATCCTGCTTACGTCCTGAAGCATAGATTTCTGGCGAAATAATAAACTTATTTGACTTCTCGGTGAAACTGGAATGTTCCTCTAGTCCAGACTGTAATTGTCCTGCACCAATGAATGCGCGATAGCCGTAGCGTTGCTCGATCGCACAGCGTTCTTGCTTCGTGTGAAATGCTTCTAAATATTGCCCTTGAGAGAAATAGAGATCTCGTAATTCATTCAAAATCCGAATATACATCCTTGGATGTCCACAGTGATCTCTTCGTTTTGCCTCAATCAAATTTTGAAGAGCTTCGTCGAGATTACCCAGTTGGATCTGAGCCTGCGCGAGATAACAAAAGTATAAACCATATAGCCAATGCATATCCTCTGGGGTATTAGCAAGTAAAGCGATCGCTTGTTTGGCATATTCGATCGCCATATCCCAATGCTTCTGTTCGAGGGCAGCTTCCGCTAAAAAACCATAATCAGCAGCGATATTACTCGTATTCCCATAGGTTTGATGAACTTGTAAGGCTTTTTGAGATAGTTCGCGCAGTTCGATCCATAACTGGAGGTGGTGAAGGGTACGCTGTAGCTGTAGGTAGCAGTAACTCATCAAATCAGGACGATTAGCCTTCTCAAAACTAGCTAAACTCTTGGTAAATAACTGTTCAACTAATCGCCAATTTTCTTCGTGGGAATGCTTTTCCAGTTTGGTGAGATGATAGCGTCTTCGCCCAATCTGGTATAGCAAAAGTCCTTGCCGTTCTGCATTGTCAATGGATTCCCAATATTGATAGCTTGCTTGTAGATGTAATAAGGAGCGATTAAAATCCCTACTGTTCATCCCCTGAATAAAATCAAGTCCTGCTTGTAGTGAAGGCTCAATCTTCTGCCCTTGATTGCTCAAATCACGAAGGGCAACGCCTAATTCTGAAAGATAAATACCTCCCAAATGGGAAATTCTGCCTAAGCTATAGCTAGGATCAATCAGATTTGCACCAAGCGTAAGGTGAAATAAGGCTTCCGTTCCTGATGTCAGAGACTCAATCAAATCTTCACTAGCGATCGCAAATTCAATCGTAGTCGTCCAACTCTCAAAGTCAGGTGCAATCTTGATCATCTGCTTCATCACATCATCATTGATCCATAAAACAATGGGATACAAGCAGTTTTTGCGAAACTCTTCGCGAATCTGATTTAGTCCCTTGATCAAGACCGCAACATTTTCATTAGCTTCTAATCCAGTAACCATCACCGCAGGCAAGTTCCCATCTCGCATTGCTGGTGTTGTGTTTTGGATGGTGTGATAAATTGATTTATTAGTAGGTTCTAAGCGCACTTGGCGCATTTTTGTCGGTAGGATTTCCCCTAATCTAGAGATGGCGCGATCGCGGAGATTTACATAATTACATCGTGCCAGCAAAAGTGTAAACGTACCGTCATATATATCAAGCAGCAATGACAGTTCCTGTAGGGCATCTTCGATGGCAGGGGAAATATTAAAGGAGTTGACTAATTCATTTTGATATAGATCAAGTTGCGATGTTAATTGCTGAAGGGCAAGTTCTGCTTCGGGTGAGATATTAAATGCAGTTATATCTTCTTCTGGCAAATTAGCAGAGTAGGAAGCTTTAGACATAGATGTTGCCCTCGCAAATCGCTGTTAAGTGAGTCAGTGCAATTAATATATTCTAGTGAGATATGGGTTTGTTTCCTTGTCTGCGGCGAGGAAACAAACCCGTAACTAACATTTTATGGATTAGCGATCGCTAATCCAATAACCAGAAAACAAGCCAAAAACCTCTTAATTTTTTTGTTTTTCACTCCTCAATAATCCCTTATAGCAAAGCAAGTTTTGCTTAGGACTTAAAACCAGAAGATGAGTGGCGGCGCTTCGCGCCGCCACTCATCTTCTTAGGTTTAGGACTTACGCAAATCAACCAAGAACTTGAGCTCTTGGTTGATTTGCGTAAGTCAGTTAAAACTGACTAAAGAAAGCCTCTAATCAACCTGTTTCAACAGGTTTAAGCTTTTAGCCCGCAATTTATTGCAGGACAAGTGCGTAAGTCCTAAGGTTTTGGTTTGTAAGCTAACTCTTTTTTTACTATAGGATTGCAGAAGTAAATGTATATAGTGGGTTTCAGTCTATTTATTAAGGTACACATTTATCTAAGCTAGCTGAACAAGGGGCTTAAGCCGCTTGCCTATACCCCACTAAGTAGTTCAACATAATTAAAAACCAAAACCAGAGCGTGAGTTGCCCGCTAAGTGGAAGACCCACGCTCTGGTTTTAAGGTTACTTATGCCTAGCTAATTAGCAAGAGAATTGCTATAGCGTTTACCAACCTACGTACCTCGCTTGCTTGAAAAGCTCTATATATTTATTTGAGAGCAAATAATACAATCAATTCTAGTGAGTTTGAGTTTGCCTAAGGCAAACTCAAACTTCTGACTAGTGGAGACTCACTAAGACTTTGCAAATTCTTGGGCAGTAGCAAGCACGGGATTGACCTCAAACCAAGATCCATTTTCGTCCTGATATTCATACACATACATACTTCTAATCAAGGTTTGATAGCCAGTATCACCCACGACCTTCTTAGTTTCGTTAACTTGGCGCAACAACCTCCATTCATCATCATCAATGGAGAGAACCAACTCATTACGACGTTTACGAATCGTATCTTCTAGGATGTCAAGGGTAACAGGTAGACCACGCTGTTTGCGGAGCGCATCATTCAACAGGCGCATAATATTCCGCACATGACCACCACTAGCAAAACATAGCCTGTCTAGGGTATCAATGCTATCAAAGACATCGCCAATAGCTTTTAAGCGATCAATCGGGGAACTATCGGGTAATGCTCTTGATAAAATCATTTGCCGCAAGAGGGAAATGCCTTCTTCGTGAGGTGTGTTATCTCGGCGCACTACGGGAACCATCGGTAACACAATCGGATCGGTCATAAATCTGGCAGTGAGCGTCCCATAGTCCCTCGAGAACCTCAGGGCTAGAGGCATTGTATATACCACATGGCATTGTAATTTGCGAAGTTGCTCAGCGCGATCGACAAATAAATATTCGGTTTGTGGTCTGCCCCAAGGCTTGGGTGAGTCATCGACGCGATCGAGGTTATCTACAATCACCACAATCCCCTCTTTGCCCAATTTCTTCAAATCAGCAATCCCCGGAGCAAGAATTTCTTGATTAATTAGATCGAGCAATCCATTGGTTTTGGGTTCCATATAGCCCCGCAGTTTGCTTCGCATATCTGGGCTATCTTTGGTTTTAGCTGACAACTTACCAATCCCCAAAGAAAGGGAAAACTCACCACTGGTATTAGCTTCGATTTTGCCTACCCCCGGGACATCGGCTTCCGCAGAAAGCTCAATCTCAGTTTGCAAGATTTTCACCGCACCATTGAGCATGGCGCGAAACCCTTTAGCTTCTGTCTTCACCTTCGCAGCTTCGAGACTCTCAACAACACGACGAGCGATCGCTAGCAAAATATCACTCAGATCGACATCGCCCATTTCCATGTCCTGACTAGATTCAAAGTAGACGACATGGAAGCCTTCAGATTCTAGTTGTTGTTTAAGCTGCAATATTTCTGTGGATTTACCGCAGCCAATATGTCCTGTAAATAGTTGGCAAGTAGGTTGTCCATCAGAAAACAGCGAAATATTATCCTTTAAGTCTTCGACGACTTTACCGCCGCGTACAGTCGAAAAATCAATGTAGTATTTCTTATCTTCGTCACTGTCAGCCAGCAAGGTCTTACTCGGATCGGTCGCCTTAAAGAATTTCTTGTAATCTACAGCCATAATTCACTTAATCCCTCTTTATAGAAGGTATTATAAGGAATTAATGAAAATTTGGAAATTAAATCTTTTGGTTATTTACTGGTTACGTGGAGCGCAGATGATATATCTCTTGCTACTAGCCCATCAGGGCTGGTCTGGGGGATTCCTTCCACTTAACATCAGTTATTTATAAATAGGACTTACGCAAGAGTCATAGGGATAGAAGGAAACTTGAGTTGAGTCCGCAAATAATCAGACAAAAGCCCAGATTTAAGTTTGTAGATAGTGTTACCAGATTGAAAAGCTAACCGCTTGAGATGATGCCACACGAGCATGGCACAGGCGATATGATTACGCTGAATTCTAGACTTACGACACTGGCAAGACTGAATACCAGTCAATTGTTTGAGTTCACGATGAAATTCCTCAATATTCCACCTGATGGAGCAAATAGCTTGTACTTCAGGGGTGTAGTCTTGAGTTAAGTCGTTAGTCACGACATATTCTGTCCTGCTGGAAGAAACAGTAACCCAGAATAGTTTCACCTTTTTGTCTTTGGGGAATTTATGAATTTTGATCAATTTTCCTTGCAATAATTCTTTCTCAGACCAAGATAACTGGTCAATCCGTTTATATTTCTCGACTCCACCACTATCATCAACTAGACGGTTAGACTTGAGTGGACAGTAATAAATCTTGCCGAAGTTATCAATTTCTGCCATCAAGCTTTGCGTAGCATACCAACTATCCATCAACACGGTCTGAAATGGTAATTGCTTGCTATGCACTAATCCCTTGAGCATGTCGGACACATGGTCTAACTTGCTCTTGCCATCACCGTTAGGGTCATAAATCCGATAGTCTACTACCCAAAACTCATGACGTTTGAAGTTGACATAGATACAGTTAACTAATCCTATTCCTTGTACAACCCCATGCTCGTTGCCACTGTATTGCCTTTGTGCCATTTCAATTTTTTTGGCATGACGTTTGTCTAATACTGTGTCGTCAAACAGCACGTATATGTACTTGGCTTCGTCCAACACAATCGTTGGTTTCACGTTTTCCCATAGCAGTCGCGGCGTTAACTTTTCCGTTTTTAGGTATCGGTTGATCTGGTCATGACTGTTTCCTTCTAAATGGTCTGCTAGGTTGGTGATTGTGTAGTTTATCTGACTACTTAGTAGGTACTGACAGTAGTCTAGGGTAGTAAACTTTTTTGTCATTGCTTTTGCTTAAACCTTCCCTCCTTTTTACATCACTTTTTCCTTTTGCGTAAGTCCTAATAAAGAAGATAGACGATGCTTCGCATTGTCCTAAGTAGCTAGGCATAATTCAAAAAACAGAACCAAAACCTGTGGCGCACGCTGCGCGTGCGCCACAGGTTTTGGCTTTTTATATTTAATTGCACCCAGTTACTTATTTAACTCAAATGAAACGGTTAATTCCATAACTTCTCTCAACCAGAATTGTCATAGTTCCATCCAGCAGAGGTAGTCCTAAAAAGGAAATTAAACATGTAAGGATGGGCGGTGCTTTGCACCGCCCATCCTTACATGTTTAGCACTACCGAATTTTGATTTGCGATACAAAAATTTTTGGTTCGGTTTTGAGATCAAAGAACTGTAATACCAATTCACTGAAGTGAGCAAACACTACAGTGAATTAAAACACAAACCCCGTAAGATTTTGAGATTTCAACAATGGCGTTGCCATTGTTGGAATTGGTATAAGAGATTCAAGAGTTATATACAAAGTGGGCTAACTTAGCCCACTTTGTATATAACTCTTGTTTTTTTGAGTTAGTGCAAAGCACTGTAATGCGAATAGTGATTTAAAATATTGCTTGAAAGCATGAACTTGGCAGCTTTGATCGCAGCTATGGTAGAAGTATTGACTAACGAATCCCAAAAACAAATTATTCAAAGCAACGCCATCGTGGCTGATGGTTTGAGCAAAGTTTACCGTACTGGTTTTTGGCTAAATCAAAAAATTAGTTCTTTACAATCTTTGTCGCTAACCATTAGTAAAGGCGAGACTTTTGGCGTATTAGGTCCTAATGGTGCTGGAAAAACGACATTATTAAAAATTCTGCTTGGTATCGTGCAGCCCACATCAGGAAAGGGTGAAATCTTAGGGTATCCCCTTGGCGATCGCACCGCAAAGCAGTCTATCGGTTATTTACCTGAAAATGCTTATTACTACGACTATTTGACAGGCTGGGAGCTACTCGATTTTATTGGTAGCTTGTTTGGTGTGGAGCCATCCTTGCGTCGTCAGAGGATCGCCGATCTACTTGACCTTGTGGGCTTATCGCAGTCCGTTGCGCGCAAAAAGCAATTGCGTCAATATTCTAAGGGGATGGTGCAAAGAATTGGAGTTGCTCAAGCCCTGATCAATGATCCTGAAGTGGTTTTTCTAGACGAGCCGATGTCTGGGCTAGATCCCGTAGGACGTTATCAAGTGCGGGAAATTATTCTCATGCTCAAGAAACAGGGCAAAACCGTATTTTTCAACAGTCATATCTTGTCTGATGTCGAGTTAATATGCGATCGCATTGGCATTCTCAATAAGGGTGAACTAGTTGCGATGGGAACCCTCAATGAGTTACTCGGTACTGAGCAGTCCTATCAGGTCAGTGGACATGGTGGTACTGAGGCAGAGTTACAACCTTGGTTGCAACATCTCATTTTTCAAGGAGATACTTGGCATGGTCAATTAGCTAAGGACTTGCCCGAATTTTTGACCTATCTTGCTAGCATTGGCGCAAAGGCGATCGCAATCGATTTAGCGCGGCAAACCTTAGAAGAATTTTTTATCGATCAAATCAAAGCGTCGAGACATAAGGATTAAGCAAAAAGGGTTTCACTGCAAAGCAGTGAAACCCTTTTTTATAAAAACTAGCAATACTTCAATTTAGGGATAAAGATGAAAGACTAAGTACACCCCTACACCTTAGATCTAGACTTACTTAGAATGCTCAGAGGCGGGATCACCAGTGAAAGGTTGTTCCCCTGTAGCAGGAAAATCATCTTTACTAGGAGTGAAAATTTTAGCGATCGCATCGCTTAAATATTCCACCATATTCATGAATTTTTGTGTTAAGCCGTTCATAACTATCACCCTTAGAGGAATATCTAGAGAACTTGATTTAGGATTTTTTCCTATCTGTGTATATGGTAATACTTAAATTGTTAGGGATCACTGATTTTAAGCTGCCGTAACAATTGTTTGAATTTCGACACAGGTTTAGATTAAGCTCACATTACAGCGCTTTTTTCTTAATCCACCAGTTTCTCAGTAAACTATCTCGCCCCGCCGTAACTACATACAGCCTGTTGAGGCTTAAAGTAGTACAGAGAAATTTTTGAAAGCGCTGCTTCGCAACGCTTTCAAAAATTTCTCTGGGTTTCAAGTCGGCGCAAAGCGCTGTATAGCAGTTCTCCATTTTGATTGGCAAATTCATATCGGCAAGGAGCTTCTCCTGTGCCAGAGCAATCATTAATTTCCATATACCCGCGATCAAATATGGCTTTAACTACAGGGCTTCTCAAGTTGGGTTTAACTTCTGAAAAAGCTCTAATGATGATTGCAATGAAAGGCAAAGACTTAAATTAGTCCTAGGAAAGGATGCTAAATAGATTAAGGATGGGCGGCGCGAAGCGCCGCCCATCCTTAATCTATTTAGCACTACCGAATTTCGAGATGCGCTTAACTAACTTTTAAGAGATCAATTGAGTAAGACGCTACCAAATATTAAAATTTGTTATTGTTATGGGACAGTTTTGGGGGAAAATGTACCTGATTGAGTACAAAAATTTTCTAAGCAATTGTAACTATGGTCGCTGCACCCTCGAAACCTCAAACTCTTGAGACACTCTGCATTAACTCCATCCGCTTTTTGTCGATCGATGCCGTCGAAAAAGCAAAATCTGGTCACCCCGGTCTGCCGATGGGGGCAGCACCAATGGCTTTTGTGCTGTTCGATCAGTTTTTAAAGTTTAATCCTAAAAATCCTAAGTGGGTCGATCGCGATCGCTTTGTCCTCTCCGCAGGACATGGTTGCATGTTGCAATATTCCTTGCTACACCTCACTGGCTATGACAGTGTTGGTATTGAAGATATTAAGCAATTCCGTCAGTGGGGCAGCTCTACCCCCGGACATCCTGAAAATTTTGAAACCGCAGGTGTAGAAGTTACCACAGGTCCTCTCGGTCAAGGTGTTGGTAATGCCGTTGGTTTGGCGATCGCCGAAGCACATTTGGCTGCCCGTTTCAACAAGCCCGGACATAACATCGTTGATCACTATACCTACGTCATTCTTGGTGATGGTTGCAACATGGAAGGGATTGCTTCAGAAGCAGCTTCCTTGGGTGGACACCTCAAGCTTGGTAAGCTGATCATGCTATATGACAGCAACAGCATTTCTATCGATGGCAGCACCGATCTCGCCTTTACTGAAGATGTCGGCAAGCGCTACGAAGCTTACGGTTGGCACGTTACTTATGTTGCTGATGGTAACGAAGACCTCGATGCGATCGCTAAGGCTCTCGAAGAAGCAAAATCCGTTACCGACAAGCCTAGCTTGATCGTTGTCACCACCACTATTGGTTACGGTTCTCCCAAGAAAGCTGGTACTTCTGGCGTTCACGGTGCAGCTCTTGGTACTGATGAAGTTGCTGCAACTCGCGCTAACCTCGGCTGGGAATATGCACCCTTTGAAGTTCCTGCCGATGCTCTAGCTCGTTTCCGTCAAGCGATCGAAAAAGGCGCTAAAGCTGAAGCTGAGTGGAATGAGCGCTTTGCAGCTTACGAAAAAGCATATCCTGCTGAAGCTGCTGAATATAAGCGGATCATGGCTGGCGAACTCCCTGAAGGCTGGGAAAAGGCTCTCGAACCCGTTGCTCAAAAGGAAACCTCAACCCGTCTGCTTTCTGAAGCTTGCTTGAACGCTTTGTCTCCCGTACTTCCTGAGTTTTTGGGTGGTTCTGCTGACTTAGCTCACTCCAACATGACCTATGTTAAAGGGCTAGCTGATTTCCAATACGGTTCCTACGAAGGTCGTAACTTCCGCTTTGGTGTGCGCGAACATGGTATGGGCGCAATCATGAACGGTATGGCGCTTCATGGCGGTACGATCCCCTACGGGGCAACCTTCCTCGTATTCGCTGACTATATGCGTGGCGCAATGCGTCTCTCGGCATTGGCAGAAATCGGTGCATTGTACATCTTGACCCATGACTCCGTAATGCTCGGTGAAGATGGTCCTACCCACCAACCCGTAGAAACCATTGCTTCCTTGCGTGTAATTCCTAACGCTTTGACCATCCGTCCTGCGGATGCCAATGAAACCGTAGCTGCTTATCAAGTTGCGATCGCTAACCGTAAGCGTCCTAGCTTCCTTGCCTTCACCCGTCAAAATGTGAAGAACCTTGCAGGTACTTCCATCGAAGGCGCAAAGAAGGGTGGTTATATTGTAGTTGATGCCCCTAACCCAGAGTTGATCATCATCGCTACAGGTTCTGAGCTTGAGCTAGCAGTGAAAGCCGCAGCAGTTCTTGCTGGTGAAGGTAAGGCTGTACGTGTGGTTTCCTTCCCATGTCAAGAACTCTACAATGAGCAGTCTGATGAGTACAAGGAATCCGTACTTCCTACCTCTGTTAAGAAGCGCGTCAGTGTTGAAGCTGGTAGCACCTTTGGCTGGCACAAGTATGTCGGTTCTGAAGGAGCAGTTATCGGTATGGATACCTTCGGTGCTTCAGCTCCTGGTCCAGTTGTTTACGAGAAGTTTGGCTTCACCGTTGATAACGTTGTAGCTACCGCTCGCAAGGTTCTCGGTTAATCTTGGTTAAACAAAAAGAGCCTCGCCAAGCGAGGCTCTTTTTGTTGCAGATGATTCACCCACAAAAAATCTTATACAGATTTAATCAGGATGGTAAGCCGTAATCACTACTTTTTTATCAGGTGAGTATACGGCTTCTACCCTACCAAAAGAAGGATGTACGAAATATATAAACCATCTACCTTGAAAAGTAGGAGCGCTGGCAGATTTAAAATAACCAGCCTCCATCATAAGTTTTTCAAAAGTAGAAGCAGGTAACGGTTTGATTTGATTTAGAATTATACCCTTGATCTCATGTTTGCCTAGAGTCATGCAGCAATATCCGTAAGATTTACTGCTTTGCTACTATCGGTTAGCTTTTTGAATTTGCTGAAAGGTGTATGCCAAGAAATGTAGTTTGGTAATACATAACCGAAACCAACAAAGGTAGGAACGATATAGGGATAAGTTGTATTAGCTCCCGTAAGGTCGATTCCTCCTATTCTGAGAGTAAAATTACCTAGCCAAAAGTAAAAGCCCACATAACAAGCATCAAGACTATGGGTAAGAGATCTCTTGGCATCTTGAGAAAAACTAATATTCATATTATTTCTTACTCCTAGCTATTGGATCTCTATAGATTCTAACCTAACTCAAAAGGGGATTCCATACCCAGATTTAACCATCATCCTGTGCTGAATCAGGGATAAATTTTGGAGGAGGGCTAGGCGGTATGTGTATAGGACAATTTGACGGTAATTCAGAATCAGGTAGGTCGTAATCGGGAATTGATAAACCATAAGCTACTGAAAATCTATGAAAGTGAGTTTCTTCAATTTCATTCATTTCCAAATCATTTGGTACAGGAACATCTAACATTTTAAATTCCTTAACTCCTACATTACCCAGTTTAAATACTTCGCGGGTTGATGGGATAGTATCTTTATAATAATCAGATATTTTCCCTCCACCACCAAAAAAAATAGATATTTTTTCTTTGTCTCTCAGCTTACTGTAGCAAGTTAATACAACATGGGATACTTGTCGATGAATAAGATATTGTCCCAAGATTAATGTAAGTAGAAAGTATAAGTTTGGTTTCTCCTTCTTATTGCAAATAGCTCTAGCTCTCTTAACATTTTCGAGAATGGCACGATGTTTATTCGCAATATGAAGCTTAAGATTATTTCCTGAAGGTGGTTTGGTGTATTTTAGAGACGCTTCAGCAATCTTATCCAAAAGCATATTCCCATTTTTAACAATATACTTTTCTAGTTTGCTCTCTAGTTTTGGATTGTCATTAACAGTCTGCTTAACTAAAGCGTTAACTCCCACTGGTTCAACTACACCCGCCAGAAAATCAATCTGCTTATTATTTAATGTGAAAGCGACACTTTCTACTGTTCCACCCCCTATATCACAGAAAATATACAAACCCTGTCTTGCTTGTCTTGAATTTGTATAGGAGTAAATAGCTGCCTTTATTTCTGGAATTGCAAAGCAAGGAGTTGTGCTAGAATCCAGACCTCTAATTTCTTCAAGATGATTATTAAGTGAACCAATAGTCAAACCAATATGATTAGGCGATCGCTCATACAGATGCCAAGCTAAGTAAAGTACCTTACGAAACCTTTCCAGTGAAGGAGAGTCACAATATTCTACAGGTACGCCTATATTGGCGCTCCAGTCAATTGTGACCCCATAATATCGTTTATCGCCCCTTGTATTCTCACGAGTACGCTGAATAACCCTATACAAAAAGTAAGCACATAGATTTTCTAAAACCTCAGTATCACCTAAGTTAATTTGCTTAAATATAGGCAAAGTCGAGGAATACCAATTTGCGTCTTCTCGCTTGTTATCTAATTGAGCCAGCCTCATTTTTATGAAATCTATGGTTACAGCACAACTAGATTTCGCATTATGTCCATTCCATTCATATTCAGTTACACCACCTAAAAGAATACCATCATCACAAATCCCCACTTGACTTAGAATTAGAGCCTGATCAACATTAGTTCTAGCCTTACCCAGCCTTACTACTTCTGATTTATCTGTGTCAGTATTTCTTACACATACTTTTGTGTAGCGAGTTCCAAAGTCAATGCCAATATTTAAAGAAATAGTAGTCATGTTTTTATCCCTCTTTGACAAATAGCAATCCTGCGGCTAGTTTGGGATTACTAAACTCAACATTTCGCTTTTTGTCTAGCCTTTTCTTGTTAACTTGA
Organism: Pseudanabaena sp. BL-A-41; assembly: GCA_050632425.1. Taxonomy (GTDB): domain Bacteria; phylum Cyanobacteriota; class Cyanobacteriia; order Pseudanabaenales; family Pseudanabaenaceae; genus Pseudanabaena. The sequence continues at coordinate 976,042 of CP192607.1, forward strand.
CAATCCTGTTCTAACTTTCTAAGTTGTCCTTCAAATGCAGGAATCATTCTTAGTTTTCCTTCAATCTTAAATTTTTCAATTCTTTGAGATAAGCTCTCTGTTTTTCTTTGCTGATAAGCTTCAATATTTTGTAGTTGGACATCACAACGATCATTGTTTTCCATCTCGAATTCTTCGCTAATCTGCTCGAACTCAATATCTAAATCTTGATCACATTTTTGATAAGCATCAATAATTTTTTGTTGATCAACAAGATTAATTACATTTTCTTTGGTCTTACCATGAAAAATAACTCTGTCTAAAACAGCTTCCATATCTTCTTCATAAAGAAATTTATGATCATTAATATTAATAGCTCGACAAACCAACCTCACATCAGAGCGCAGTCCATGTAATTCCCATTTTTGCATTACAAACATATATACCCCAGATACACAATCAACAATATCACTAACATTACTGCTTAAAATTTCAACAGCAGTAGCACTATAAAAAGGATGATTATTGCTTTTCTGATTAGCATGACCCTCATATTGGAAACGAATCCATTGAATCAAAGGATGAACTGGACTGAGTATTTCAAGTTTGCTTTGCCCAAAAGCTTCCGCTTTCTTTGGATCAAACAAACAGTTTACAGTCATATATGAAAGGTTAGTTTTAGTCCCTAACTTCTTTTCTTCTGTAAACAGCCTTAAATCAACTTTGGCTTGATTAGACAAATCAATTTCGACTGTATCATTTGCTTTACTGACAATAGATGTCTCAGGATAATACTTCCCAAAGAAATCATCTATAAATATTTTAGTTTCTTCTGGTCTGAGCCATCTCCCTTTACTTCTACTCTCAGATATAGACTCTAAAATATAATTACTAAATGCAACAAGATTGATTGCTTCCGATTCCATTTTTTTCTGTTCTTGCTTTTCATTCTCAATGGCAGCAAAAATTCGGTTAGCTTTTCTTTCTCTCTGCTGATCTGACAAATTAGGATTAAGTAAATCTTTAACTAATTGTTCAGTTTGTTCGCCTAAAATCTCCTGTAAATCGCCAATACTTTCTTTAAAAATATTGATTCTCTCATATAGTCTAGTCAATATTTTTTCTTCGATTGTATTATTGATTTTAAAATGAATAATAGAAATATTTTCATGTTTCTGACCTAATCTATCTATTCTCCCAATCCTCTGTTCAACGCGCATGGGATTCCAAGGAAGATCATAATTGATTAGAAATCGACAAAACTGTAAATCAACACCTTCACTACCCACCTCAGAAGATAACAGTACAGATGTTGATGTATTTTGAAACATCTTTAATATGTCATCTTTACTTTTGAATTGGCTATTTTTTTCCTTGAGAATGTCACCATGTAGTAGGCAATTAGATATACGATCTCTTTTGAGTCTTTGACTCAAATAATTGAGAGTACCTTTAAAATAGGAAAACAGTATAAATTTTTCCGAAGGATTCTTCAGTAATTGATCTTTTAGAAATTCAACTAATTTAATATATTTAGTATCTTCATTTTCTAAATCCTGTATGTTTTGAGCGCTAATTGATGAAGTGTTGAAATTTAAAAAATTATCATTTAATTCTTCTTCTCCTAATTCATACCCCGTTTCCCATAAATCTTCGATAAAAGACTCTCTAGCGTCTTCCGTAAGCTTTTGAAGAATATTTTTTTCTTGCCATGATTTGAGGGCGGCTACCATACAACTTGCCATTTGTCTTTGTCGTAGCACTAGACTAAAGAAACTAACACCTTGCTGATCTTTAGCAAGTTTCCTGATCTGTTTGGTAACATTTTCATAGACTGACTTCTCTAAGTCAGAAAATTCAATACTAAGAGCCATAGGTGATCTCACTGCTTGATTAATCAGCACGTCTTTTTTATGACTTCTTGTCATGTATTGACCAAGTAAAGAGCAATTCTCTAAAGTCCTTTTCCACTCTATTCTTTTTTTAGTATCTATGTTTATTTGATTAGCAATCTCAGTACGAATCAGCTGAATTCTTGAATTAGAACTAAAATACTTGGATTGTTGAGCTTGTTCCAATAAATCATCAATTACTTGAATATCATAAATATCTAGCTTTTGCATTGCTTCAATAATTGGTTTGTTTGCATCAAGCATTGCTTCAAAAATTTGATGATATTCAAAATCTTCTGGACTTACTAGCCTTAGTAAGTTAAATAGATTTTCATTTTTGATTTGAATAGGGGTAGCAGTTAATAAGAGTAAATGCCTTGAAGAATCACGAATCAACTCACCTAGTTGGTTGTTTGCAGTTTCGGCATTTCTTAAATAGTGCGCTTCATCAATTATTGCTAGGTCAAATATACTAAATTCTTCGGTAGATGGATTCGCATCTAAAAATCTAGCCAGCAATGAACGAGTATCCCTTTGTTCCAGATCATCCCAATTCTTACGAGGACGCATCCCTTCAATGCTGACAATATAAACAAATGAGCTTGTTGGCTTGCATTTCTTGACTTGCTCCAAAAGTCTTTGAGCGTTAATAATTTCTGAATCAATGTTGAATTTTGCTAGCAAATCAAACTTCCACTTTTCCCTTAGTACTGCTGGACAGAGTACGATTAACCTACGCGCATCTTCACGCGCCTGTAACTCTTTCCATATTAGAATGGCTTCAATAGTTTTACCAAGCCCAACTTCATCAGCAATAAGCAACCTACCAACAGGGGAATCTAAAAGCTTTAATACTGGTTTAAATTGATGTGGGTAGAAATCAGTATTACTAGATTCCATACTGTATATAATGTTTGTAAGTTGTCCCTTAATTTTTTCATAGGTCACTATTCGTCTTAAATCTGATAATGTCCCATACTTACCCTGAGTGATTAAATCTGTTAGGCTTTCATTTTCTTCAATGGGTTCAAGCTGTTCATATTTTCGTAAACATATTTCATTTGTGCCAAAATTGACCTGAACTAATAATCTACCTGCGGATTCCACAACATGACCAGTTGTTAAGCCTTGCTTCCCAGGATTGTTTTTCATTCTGACTCTAATATTTGGCTGCCTAGGATTCCAATTATTTTGACTCATATTTAAATCCCCTTAAATTCATATTTATATTATCATTAGCTAAGCTGTTTTTATAACGAAATGATTCACGAAAATATTCCACAAATAATCCGTACTTTCTGCCTCTGTTAAGAAGCGCGTCAGTGTTGAAGCTGGTAGCACCTTTGGCTGGCACAAGTATGTCGGTTCTGAAGGCGCAGTTATCGGTATGGATACCTTCGGTGCTTCGGCTCCTGGTTCAGTTGTTTACGAGGAGTTCGGCTTCACCGTTGATAATGTTGTAGCTACCGCTCGTAAGGTTCTCGGTTAGTTAACCTAGGTAAGGATGTGCTGCACGAAGCGTCGTCCATCCTTACCAAATAAAAAAGCTGCACTGGGTGCAGCTTTTTTATTTGCAGTTTTTTTATTGGCATTTCTAAAACTTTTCTTTACTTCCTTGCGAACCACTAAGCAGATCTGCCAAGATAGACAATATATCGTTTGCTTATAAGGGAAGATTTGCGTGACTGTTGCTGCTTCTGTTTCTTCGCCTGATGTCCAGCGTCCGACCGATTCGGGAATTTATATTACAATTCACGGTCACTTTTACCAGCCTCCGCGTGAAAATCCTTACCTCAATGCGATCGAGCGTCAAGAAAGCGCGGCTCCCTTTCATGACTGGAATGCGCGGATTCACCATGAATGCTATCGTCCCAATGCATTCTCACGGATCGAGCGTCATGATGGCAAAATCGTCAAGATTGTCAATAACTATGAGTACATGAGTTTCAACATGGGGCCAACGCTGCTCTCATGGATGGAATTTCACGATCGCGATACCTATCAAGCGATTCTCGATGCCGATAAACGCAGTGCCGATCGCCTTAATGGTCATGGCAATGCGATCGCGCAGGTCTATAACCACATCATTTTGCCCCTTGCCAATTGGCGCGACAAGTTGACCCAAATTCGCTGGGGTAAAGCGGACTTCAAATCTCGATTTGGGCGTGATCCCGAAGGAATGTGGTTAGCGGAAACTGCCGTTGACTATGAGACCCTTGAGGCTTTGGTTTTAGAAGGGATCAAGTTTATTGTGCTGGCTCCCTCACAAGCGCAACGCTGTCGTCCCATGCCAACCAAAGACAATCCCAATCCTGCATGGGAAGAAGTGGGCGGCGCACAGATTGATCCCAATCGTCCCTATCGTTGTTATTTACGCCGTCATAGTAATAGTGTCAGCAATGTGTCGGAACTTGGACAGTTCCATTTGCCACCCGATACTGATGCTTACATTGATGTATTTTTCTATGACGGGCCGATTTCTCGTGACATGGGCTTTGGCGATCTTTTAGGTAGTTCCCACAATTTTGCGAAGCGTCTCAACCAAGCCGTCAGACATGATAACCGTCCGCATCAAATGGTTTCCGTGGCAACCGATGGCGAAACCTTCGGACATCACAAGCATTTCACTGAAAAGACTCTCTCCTATGCTTTTGTGGAGGAATTTCCGAAGCGTGGCTGGACAGTGACCAATTATGCCCATTATTTGAGTCTATTCCCACCTACCTATGAAGCAGAACTGAAATCTGTCACTGCTTGGAGTTGCGCCCACGGAGTCGATCGCTGGCAGGGGGGTTGTACCTGTGGCGGCGAAGGGTCGGGCTATCAGCAACTTTGGCGGCGACCTCTGCGCGATAGTCTTAATTGGCTGCGCGATCGCCTTGCCACAGTTTATGTAGACATCGGACGCAAGTATTTTAATGATCCTTGGGAAGCTCGCGATCGCTATATCGAAGTCCTGCAATATTCATTGCGCGATAACATTCCTGATCTTTCGCCAATTTTAGAAAAGTTCTTTGAGCAGCAGTGTGGTAACAAGGTAACTTCCTCGGCACAGAGAATTGACGCTCTGCGCCTGTTGGAAATGCAACGTCATGCCCTGTTGATGTTTACCAGTTGCGGTTGGTTTTTTGAGGAATTGTCACGTCCTGAAACTGTGCAGATTTTGCGCTATGCCGCTAGAGCGATCGAGCTAGCTGCCGATGTAGCTGGAGTGTTGCTAGAGGATGAATTTATTCATCGTATGGCAAAGGCTCCGAGCAACCTCGCTGAGTTTAAAGATGGCGAAGGCGTTTATCGCAAACAGGTAATTACCAATCGTATTAGTCTGGCTCAAGTGGCGGCTCAATATGCCCTTAGTTCGACTCTCGGTAATTATGGGCGATCGCAACAAATCTATTGCTACCAAATCCAACAGCAGGACTATCAACTGCAACGGATTGGCTCGATGTCCTTAGCGATCGGGCAGATTTACTTAACTTCGCGGATTACCCAAGAGTCAGTTAGTTATATTTTTGCGGTGCTGCATCTGGGCGGCGATGACTTCCATTGCTGTATTCAGCCCTTCACAGGACGACGCGAATATGAAGAGATTAAGGCAACTCTCTTTAAAACCCTCAAACAAGCGAATACTGCGGCGGTGATCTTGGCGATGGCAAGTACCTTTAGTGGTGAGCAGTTTAGTCTGCATCATCTATTTGCTGAGGAACGCCATCGGATTCTGCAAATGTTAGCTGATGAGACATTGACCCGACTCGATCAGCTATACGAGCAGGTCTATCGCGATAATTACGGAATATTAATTTCCTTCCGTCGAGATGATCTGACAGTACCACCTGAATTGCAAGTAGCCGCCGATATCGTTCTTAACAATCGACTTACTGAGGAACTGAAGAAACTGGAAACAGGAGCATCATTACCAAATGTGGGACTAGATGCCGTGGCGATCGAGGCGATTAATCTTGGCTGTAAGTTTACCCATGTAGAAGATGCTAAGATTCTCGAAAAATATATTTTGAGACAGATTCAGGAACTCTCTAAGATTCAGGATCTCCATGAGAAGGCATTATTTGAGCATCTCAATCAAATTGAGGAAGCTTTAGCAATTAGCGATCGCCTCAATCTAAAATTAAATCTCAATCTCTCGCAGGAAGCCTTCCTGAATTATCTATTCAAAAGGATTGCTCCTCAGTGTGTCCTCGCTAGGCAGATTCTCGATTTAGAATCCGTTGAGAAACAACCAATTCACATTGAAATTAATCTCTGTGAAAGTATTTCTAATTTGGAACTGCATCAGTTAATTAATACAGCCAGCAAATTAGGAATTGCCACCGAAGCTTGGCTTCGCGCCTAAACAATCTACAAATAGACAAAAAAAGCTCGCAAAGCGAGCTTTTTTTGTCTATTTGTAAAAATTTTCATTTTACCTAGGAGCAAAATTAAAATCGCTATATAGCGCCAAGCAAACCTCTGCACCACGCTTGCTGGACAAGTGCCATATGTTAGTTTGATTTAAGGTTTCATAAAAGTGTCTAGTGTTAGGTTTGATCACATCTCTAAGTAGCTAGGCGTAATTAAAAAACAGAACCAAGCCCTGTGGCGCACGCGCAGCGTGCGCCACAGGGCTTGGGGAATTTATATTTAATTGTACCCAGCTACTTACAGAGATGTGATTAATAAGGAGTAGACAGGTATGGCATCACTTCATCAACCAATCTGGGCATTATCCTTTGAAGAAGTCTATGAATCTCTCAACACTCATGCTAATGGATTATCACAGGAAGAAGCTAGAGAAAGATTAGAGAAGTTTGGTGCAAATGAATTGCCTGAGCCTGTGCAGCGTCCATTGTGGCTCAGATTTCTGGATCAATTGACCCACTTTATGGCTATGTTGCTGTGGGTTGCGGGGATTTTGGCTTTTATTTCACGGACTCCTGAACTAGGTTGGGCAATTTGGGCAGTCATCTGGATTAATGGAATTTTTAGCTTTTGGCAAGAGTTCCAAGCAGAGAAAGCCTTATCTGCCTTAAAAAAAGTATTGCCGATGCAGGTTAAGGTTTATCGCGATGGTGAGCTAAAGCAGATTCCTGCGCGAGAACTGGTGCGTGGCGATGTCATGCAATTAGAAGAAGGCGATCGCATTTCCGCAGATGCCCGTTTAATTTCCGCCGAAAGTCTATATCTCGATGTGTCAGTGATGACGGGGGAATCTCTGCCTGTGGCTCGGAATGCTTACCCTGTAAGGTTACGGGAAGCCGTTTCAGTGCGTGGCGGTAAGACAATGCTCCGCCAAGGGGAACAGCCACTACAGGAAAGGGTCAATCCCTCGGAAATTGCCAACCTTGTTTTAGCAGGCTCCACTGTGGCGGCTGGTCGAGCCGTAGCCGTGGTTTATTCGACGGGTGCAGAAACTGAGTTTGGACAGGTGGCGCATTTGACCACTGTGGTGAAGCGAGATCCCAGCACCCTAGAAGTACAAGTGGCGCGGATCGTGCGAATTATTACAGCGATCGCAGTCAGTATGGGCGTACTGATCTTTTTACTGGCATACTTTCTCGTTGGCATAGAAGTTAAAGAAAGCTTTATTTTTGCGATCGGCATTATTGTGGCTCTAGTGCCAGAGGGACTATTACCAACTGTCACCTTGTCTTTAGCGATCGGTGTCCGCCGTATGGCAAGAAAGAATGCTCTGGTGAGAAGACTTTCGGCAGTGGAGTCTTTGAGTGCGACTACGGTTATTTGTACCGATAAAACAGGTACATTAACCAAAAATGAAATGACGGTGCGTTACCTCTGGCTGCCAACGCAACCCGATGGCGATGCTGATCATGCTGATAGTTCCATTGCCAACCGAAACCGATTAATTGAAGTCACGGGCGCAGGTTACGATCCCACCAGTGGCAAAGTCAACCTCCCCACAGATTCCGAAATTGCATGGAAAGCCCAAATTCTACTCATTGGTTCTGCCCTTTGTTCTAATGCCCGTTTAGTGCATCTCAATGCCCCCAGTCGCTGGCAAGAAATTGGTGATCCCACGGAAGCGGCTCTCTTGGTAGCAGCAGCTAAAGCAGAATTGAATTTAGAAGAATTACAAAAGCAGTTCCCTCGTTTACGGGAAATTCCCTTTGACTCACGCCGCCTCATGATGACCGTCATTTTAGATTGGCAATCATCAGCATTATGGAAGGATGAACTTCCCAATCTTGCCTTTACCAAGGGCGCACCCCTAGAAGTTCTCAAACATTGTCATTGGATTTTGCGCGATGGTGAACATCAAGAACTGACCCATGACTATTGGCAGGAAGTGGTCACAGCAAATGATGATTTGGCTAAGCAAGGTTTTCGGGTATTGGGGCTGGCGGCGCGACGGGGTGGACAGGAACTGATCGATCTTAAGGCTCAGGATTTAGAGCAAAATCTGATCTTCATTGGTTTAGTTGCCATGTTCGACCCACCTCGCGATGAAGTACCCAAAGCGATCGCCCAATGTCATCAAGCAGGTATCAAAGTCACGATGGTAACAGGAGATTACGGACTTACTGCCGAAGCGATCGCCCGTCAAATTGGACTGGTTGGCGATCGCGTGCGGGTCGTCACAGGCGAGAGCATGGGGCATCTCTCTGACGCGCAACTACGTCAAGTTGTGAAATATCGGCATGGACTGGTATTTGCACGGATGTCCCCTGAGCATAAATTGCGCTTAGTACAAGCCTATAAGAGTATTGGCGAAGTTGTTGCAGTCACAGGTGATGGGGTAAATGATGCACCTGCATTACGTGCGGCGAATATTGGCGTGGCAATGGGACAGAATGGTACGGATGTAGCGCGAGAGGCTGCGGATATTGTGCTGACCGATGATAACTTCGCGACGATTGTGGTCGCGATCGAGCAGGGGCGATCAGTGTATCAAAATATCCGCAAGTTTATGACCTACATTTTGGCATCCAATGTCGCGGAATTAGTACCATTTCTAGCGATGGTGATCTTTAAAATCCCCCCTGCATTGATTATTATGCAAATTCTGATCGTTGATTTAGGAACGGATATTTTGCCTGCTCTTGCCTTAGGAACTGAACGCGCAGAATTAGGCACGATGCAGTTACCCCCCCGCGCCAAATCGAAACCATTGCTCGATCGCTCTTTGTTATTACGTGCTTACTGTTTCCTAGGTCTCATTGAGGCAGCCTTAGGGATGTTCGGCTTCTTCTGGGTATGGCACAGCTATGGCTATGACTTCAACGCCCTGCAAGCGATCGCACCTGCCATTCTCTCCCATACTACTAACCCAGAAATCACTTTTATTTATGCTCAGGCAACAACGATGACCTTAGCAATTATCGTGGCATGTCAAGATGGTAATGTCTTTGCCTGTCGTTCCGAGCAAACTTCGATCTTCCGAATTGGTTTCTTCTCCAATCCTTTCATCTGGTTAGGAATCGCGACAGAATGGATCTTGATTATCTCAATCATTGAATTTTCGCCCCTACGCCAAATCTTTGCGACTGCCCCCTTGACTACTTGGCAATGGTTACTCTTGCTAATCTGTCCTCCAATTTTGCTTGGCGCAGAGGAATTTCGCAAATCGTTCCTTCGCAAGCGTAAAAGACGGAGCTTGTAGTTATCGAAAAGACACAAGTGGCAGCGCTTTGCACCTTCACTTGTGTCTTGTCTCACATTCGAGACTGTAAAGTTAGGCTACTTAATTAGGACTTACGCAAGAGTCATAGGGATAGAAGGAAACTTGAGTTGAGTCCGCAAATAATCAGACAAAAGCCCAGATTTAAGTTTGTAGATAGTGTTACCAGATTGAAAAGCTAACCGCTTGAGATGATGCCACACGAGCATGGCACAGGCGATATGATTACGCTGAATTCTAGACTTACGACACTGGCAAGACTGAATACCAGTCAATTGTTTGAGTTCACGATGAAATTCCTCAATATTCCACCTGATGGAGCAAATAGCTTGTACTTCAGGGGTGTAGTCTTGAGTTAAGTCGTTAGTCACGACATATTCTGTCCTGCTGGAAGAAACAGTAACCCAGAATAGTTTCACCTTTTTGTCTTTGGGGAATTTATGAATTTTGATCAATTTTCCTTGCAATAATTCTTTCTCAGACCAAGATAACTGGTCAATCCGTTTATATTTCTCGACTCCACCACTATCATCAACTAGACGGTTAGACTTGAGTGGACAGTAATAAATCTTGCCGAAGTTATCAATTTCTGCCATCAAGCTTTGCGTAGCATACCAACTATCCATCAACACGGTCTGAAATGGTAATTGCTTGCTATGCACTAATCCCTTGAGCATGTCGGACACATGGTCTAACTTGCTCTTGCCATCACCGTTAGGGTCATAAATCCGATAGTCTACTACCCAAAACTCATGACGTTTGAAGTTGACATAGATACAGTTAACTAATCCTATTCCTTGTACAACCCCATGCTCGTTGCCACTGTATTGCCTTTGTGCCATTTCAATTTTTTTGGCATGACGTTTGTCTAATACTGTGTCGTCAAACAGCACGTATATGTACTTGGCTTCGTCCAACACAATCGTTGGTTTCACGTTTTCCCATAGCAGTCGCGGCGTTAACTTTTCCGTTTTTAGGTATCGGTTGATCTGGTCATGACTGTTTCCTTCTAAATGGTCTGCTAGGTTGGTGATTGTGTAGTTTATCTGACTACTTAGTAGGTACTGACAGTAGTCTAGGGTAGTAAACTTTTTTGTCATTGCTTTTGCTTAAACCTTCCCTCCTTTTTACATCACTTTTTCCTTTTGCGTAAGTCCTATTAATCAAAAAATAGAAGAGAGTAGCAGTACTTTGTGTTGCTACTCTCTTCTTCAAAGTCAACTAAGGGATCTGCGATTTAATAAGGAACCGATTTTTAGTGGCGGGGCTTCGCCGCGCCACTAAAAATCGGTTCCTTATTTTCCTGAATAGCCATAATTAACGGAAACGAGATCGCCAAATTCTTTGATATTCAGCATCGTTCAAGCCACCTGAAGTATTAAGGTTATTAGATTGGATTGCTTCATTAAGAGCATTAATGCGATCGCCTGTGGCAGGGTGAGTACTCAAAAATGCAGGTGGCGCACTACCTTTGCTAGCACTAGCGAGTTTTTGCATGAAGGCAGGCATCGCTCTTGCCGCAAACCCTGCTCTGGTGATATTCAGCAAACCTCGGCGGTCAGCATCAAATTCAGCTTCGCGGCTATTGGGTAAGCGCAGGGCTAAATCCACACCAATGCCAACTAAACGATCATCAGCAACACCAGCAATTGTGGCAACACCTTGAGCGATCGCCATTTGCTTCATCTGCTCTAGGGCATGACGACCCGCAATATGTCCCATTTCATGCCCGATGACACTGGCTAGTTGAGCTACGTTGTCGGAAGCCGCGATCGTCCCTGTATTGATATAAACAAAGCCCCCCATAGTGGCAAATGCATTGAGATTGTTATCATCTACTACCCGAAAGGTATAAGGAATATTTGGGCGATCGCTCTTTGGTACAAGGAACTGTCCTAAACGATTCACTAGAGCATTTGCTGCGGGATCGCGACTAATTCTCACTTCTTGTTGAACTTGAGCATCAATCTGTTTGCCTAGGGCAATTTCATCATTATCGCCAATATTAGAAAGCTGAATAATCTGGATAGCTGATGGCAAGACGCGAAATAGATCGGATAGATCAAAAGCACTAACGACAAAGGGATTGAGAGTAACTGCCAAAATTAGAGATATCAGGGAAGCGATGACTAATTTCCAGTAGTGCTGAAATTTTTGGCTCATTAATTTTGATAATTGGGAGATTGATATTTTCATATTTACAGTTACCTCATCTTTTTGCCAGCTTATATTCGTCCAATATATATAATATTCAGGATATATCCCCATCACCAGATCCAAGTCACAAAAAATTTAGAATCACTAAGTAGCTAGGCATAATTAAAAACCAGAGCCAAAAACTGTGGCGCACGCTGCGCGTGTGCCACAGTTTTTGGGGTTTTATATTTAATTGTGCCCATTTACTTAGACTGAGAATTATCAAAAAAATACAGCTTAGATTTTATTATCTATGTATTACAGGGCAATGACGGGAAAGCGATAGAAAAAGTTGCAAAAAATTGCCAGAATATTAGTGTTTATATAGCAAACCCAGAAGATGAGTTGCGGCGCTTCGCGCCGCAACTCATCTTCTGGGTTTATGTTCTAAGCAAAACTTGCTTTGCTATAGAGCTTGGCAAGCAAAGTATACCTAGAGTTACTTCCCTGCTTTCAGCAGGGAAGTAACTCTAGGAAATACTATAGGTATAAATAAATATTTTTGGTAATTTCTACTATAATTAAATATATTAAATAAATAGTTTTTACTATAAAACTGCAAACTATGTTTCTCACCGCTCCCCCAGCAGACCAACAACTTTCCCGTGATGCAATTCCTCAAGACCTATTTGCAGCGATCGCTGATCTTAAAAAGGAACTGAACGCAGTCATTTTGGCACATTATTACCAAGATCCTGATCTACAAGATATTGCAGACTATATCGGCGATTCTCTCGGATTATCTCAAGCTGCGGTCAATTGTCAAGCAGATGTGATTGTATTTCTGGGTGTGCATTTCATGGCAGAAACCGCCAAAATTTTGAATCCTAACAAGTTAGTTTTGCTACCCGATCTCGATGCAGGCTGCTCCCTTGCCGATAGTTGTCCTCCCGATCGCTTTGCCGCTTTTAAAGCTGAACATCCTGACCATTTGGTGATTTCCTACATAAACTGCTCAGCAGAAATTAAAGCCCTGAGCGATATTATCTGTACTAGCTCCAATGCTGTTGCGATCGTTAATCAGATTCCTAAGGATCAACCAATTATTTTTGCGCCCGATCGCAATCTAGGGCGTTATGTCAGTGAGCAAACAGGACGCGATCTCTTGCTATGGGATGGAGCTTGCATGGTACATGAAATCTTCTCTGAGCGTAAGTTAGTAGAACTAAAGCTGAGCCATCCCCAAGCTGATATCATTGCCCATCCTGAATGTGAAGCGAATGTATTACGCCATGCGGATTTTATTGGTTCTACTACGGGATTATTAAAATATGTTCAGAAAAGCGATCGCGAAGAATTTATCGTAGTTACCGAATCTGGTGTAATTCACCAAATGCAAAAGGCAACTCCATTTAAAAAATTCATCCCCGCACCACCAACTAGTAATTGTGCCTGCAATGAATGTCCTTATATGCGTCTCAATACTCTAGAGAAGGTATATCTCACTATGAAACACCGTTCTCCCGAAATTATTCTCGATGAAACTATTCGTCAAGCAGCATTAAAACCCATGCAACGAATGTTAGAAATGTCAATCTAAGTAACGCGAGTTTGGGATAATTTGAAACGGGCTTTGAGAGAGGGTTTGCGTAGCAAACCCTCTCTCAAAGCCCAAAAGTTGCCAGCTTAACCAGAACTGACGTTAAGTAGAGAAATCTTTGCGGCGAGAGGATTTCTCTACTTAGGGTAGATTTTATTTATAGAGACTAAGATTTTCTTTGAGGGCAAACTGCTTGTATTGGTGATGATTTTCCATTAATTCATCTAATAACTTTTGCACTAAGTTCCAATCGGCAAAGCCATGACTAGTTTCAGCAATAATTTGTTGGCGGAGGGTTCTAACTCTTTGGAGATTATCTTGCGTCATGTTTTTGTCTCATCCCAGCAGCCATTAATTTATCGCTCTTGTTAAATAATGTTTAGTATCGTAGAACTCAAAAGCTAAAATAAATATACAAGTCATGATATAAAAAATATTTTCGCCATATACATGAAATCTATATGTTGTAGTAAATAATTTGTATATAGGCTGGGGACTATACGGGATGCCCTACTACAAACATCACCTTGATTGACGTTGCAATGGCATACTGAGAAAAGACAAGCATTTATTTTGATCTCTTTTTATTTCTAGGCAGGAAACCTTATTAATGCTGATGTACACAGTCGAAATCACCCTCAAAAATAATCCGATCGCTTTGTCCGTACAGCGCAAGGAGCAAGAAACCGCCGAGTCACTTTATCGTGATATTGCCAATGCGATCGCCAATGGTCATCCCAAGGTTTTGGAATTAACCTGCGAAAAACAAGAAGGCAAAAAGGTATCGGTACTTGTGAGCGAGATCTCAGCCGTACAGGTTTCCGAAAAATCAGGATCTTCGGCAAATCTCGGTGCAGGTTTTGTGCGCGGCTAACCTTTAAACTAGAGGGGAATGCTTTGCGTTCCCCCGTAAATATTCCTAAATTTGCATATTTGTTGCACTATCAGCAATTTAACCAATGCCCATTGACCAATCCGTTACCACTGCTGCCATAAGTGTTCGCGAACTTTCCTTTGCGTGGGCATCGGGCGAAACCGTTCTTGATCGTTGTACTTTGTCCGTTCCTAAGGGGGAATTTTGGATGCTGTTAGGGACTAATGGCAGTGGCAAGTCAACATTGCTGAGGCTATTAGCGGGATTGCTGAAACCGAAGTCGGGGGACATTGAAATTAGCGATCGCGTTGGGTTTGTCTTTCAAAATCCTGATCATCAATTGGTCATGCCCACGGTCGGTGCAGATATTGCCTTTGGGCTAGTATCCGAAAAGCTTTCCTATATCGAAACTCTACATCGGGTCAAAGAGTCTCTCAGTGCCGTAAATCTCTCGCAAATGCTACGCCGCCCTATTTACGCGCTCAGTGGTGGGCAAAAACAACGGGTGGCGATCGCGGGGGCGATCGCGCGTCATGCGGAAGTTTTATTACTAGATGAACCAACGGCTCTATTAGATGGCGAGAATCAAACCGATCTGGTTGCCTCTGTCCGTCAATTAGTTAAACAAAAAAATCTCACGGCTCTATGGGTAACGCATCGCTTAAATGAACTTGACTATGCTGATGGAGCATTTCTATTAGAGCGTGGTCAAGTTATCGATAAGGGCGATCCGATGCGTTTAAAGCAAGTATTGCTAGACCGCAGTTGAACTTTTGATCAAAAGCATGGAAAGTATGGAAGATCAGCAAAATTTTCTTTACGAATACACTAAATTTTGTCTGGAGCAGGCTCAGCATGGAGTTGACACTTTGGGAACTAAGCTCTCTGGTGTTATGGAAATCAGTGCTTTGTTATTGCTCGGTTTGCGGGTTACTTCCACCTTTCAGATCTACGTCAAGCCCGAACAAGCCCATTTATATTTTCTCTACTTGACGTTAAAACTTTCGGCTTGTGTTGCCCTTGCGATCGCGATCGCCTTTGCCGTATTAGGACTCTATCCACGCAAAGTTTCAACTACAGGACTCTCGCCTGAAGTACTCACACAAAAAGGTGAAAGCTTACAAACTGCGATTACGACGACATGGATGCAGCAAATTAGTGACTTGCAAGCCTATAAAGAAGCCCGCACCGTATTTTTGCGAAAGGCAATGATCTCATTAGGAATTGGCATTGCGATCGCAACTTTTGCGACTACTGATGCTTTTTTTATGGCAGTATCAGGCAAGTAAGATCGCCTGAGTTGGATCGATAGCCTATGTTGACAGCTTTTTTAATATCGTTATTGACTAATCCCGCAGGGCTACATAGCGCTGTAGGAACTAATTCAGTTCATCCAGCCAAAATTGCCCAAGCCGCAAATCAACGCCAAATTGTTTTAGATCGTCAAGAAATGCGTCCGCTCATGGGCAGTCTTGATGAAGTACCGATGTTTAATAGCAATAGTCCTGAAATTGTGCAAACGGAAGGGATTTTGCTGTCAGCTTTTCCGCCTCAAGGGATGGCGCATCCCAAGGCACATTTAAACTTTCCTTTTGAGAGTCGCTTTGATGTCTTTACCCACCATATTTCCAAAGCGCCACCACCCAAGGATTTAAGAACTTTATATATTGGCGCGATCGCCTATAATCCCACCGATAAACCTGTAACCATTGATCTGTTGCAGGGGGCAAGCTATCTCAGTCAGCCTGATGCACCTTTTTATGATGCGCCCAACTATTCCTTGAATAATAACGGTGAAACCTATCGCGGTCCAGGCGATCGCGCCATGCTCGACATTTTGCGCGGTCGTCGTCAGGATATCTTTCCTGCTCAAATCGTGATTCCGCCCAAGCAAAGCCGCATGTTAATGAATGTGCCAATTCCCGTTAAGGAATTAGATCCTCCCTTAAATGGGCGATCGGGATTATCGCGATTACGAAGCGATGGCATGGTTTATGTCGCGACGCTTTCTCTCTATGCCCGTCTTAATCCTGATGGAACGGAACGCGCTCCCAATCTTGCCGAATGGGAAAACATTCTCAAAAATGGTGAACTTGCCAAGCCTCGCGATGTTGTACCTACGCCACCAGATATAAAGGAAGGATTCTTTGAATATAGCCGTGTGGCTGGTGTTCAACTTGGTTCGCAATGGTTTGGGAACTTAACCGATAAAGATAGCAATGATTTAGCAATTCCTAAACGTGGAGAATCCTATTCCTACGGATTGAGCCTGTTGCAATACGGCACGATGGGAACGGGACAGGTGCAGACTGCGCCGCTAAAGGTTCGCTATCCCGATACCGCCTATTCGGCTCATGGCAATTATGGTGTGCAGTATAACCTGACGATGCCTCTACACAATCCAACTAGTGAGACGCAAACGGTAGTTCTCTCTTTCCAGAATCCGATCAAATACGATAAGCCCGTTGGTGGTTTGCAGTTTTTTGAACCATTACCCGATGATGTCTTTTTCCGAGGTTCAGTGCGCGTAAGATTTCGCGATGACAAGGGCTTAGCGCAAACTCGCTATGTGCATCTGATGATGCGTCGTGGTGAGCGCGGCAAACCTTTGGTTACCTTAAAGATGCCCCCAATCGATCGCCGTGTTGTCCAGTTCGATTTTCTCTATCCTGCGGATGCGACACCACCACAGGTTTTGACAGTAACGACTACTCCTTAAAGTTGCGATCATTTAAAATATTTGCAGAGCATTTATGATTATCAAGTGGTATTTACTATAAATATCACTTGATAAAATTATATTCAAAAATAAAATGAAAATAAATTGGCTTAAAATAAAAGATTTTCGTGGTTTTAGGGATTGTGAAATCGTTTTTCCTAAAAACTCTAATATTGTTGTATTTATTGGTATCAATGGAGCAGGAAAATCCGCAGTTTTAGATGCAATTAAAATTCTTCTAGATATTTTAGTCAAAGATATTTGCTCTCAAAAAATAATATTAAAGGAGCAATTAGTTGATGAAAATAACATTAACATAAATGCTAATACATATAGGCTTAACATAGGTTTTTGGTGCAATTTAAAAGATTCTAATAACACTTCCGATGATTTTTTTGACCTACTACTATCTTCTGCTGGTCTTAACAAAGTTATTAGCGGAACATACAAAAAATTTGCTAAGAATCTTAGATCCTCTATAGCTAAGATTAAATCGTTTAATTTACCAATATTTGTCTTCTACTCGGTTAATCGCAATATTGTTTATGATATTAATAGCGATAATACTAAAAATGATAGTTCTGACAATGTATCTGATTATAAATATCCTCAATACTTTGCTTATAAAAACTCACTTGATAGTCATATAAATTCATTTAATGAGTTTATTCTTTGGTTTAGGCAAGAAGAAGATTTTGAGAATCAGCTTCAAATAAGGGAGCAAACTTTTGGTATTTACAACGAAAAGCTACAGGTTGTTAGGCTCGCAATTGATACATTTTTAAATGAATTTGGATTTGCAAGATTTTCTAAATTAAGAATAGAAAGGATACCTATTGGTAGTAATAGTCATCCTTATCTTCCTCAATATTTTATAAAGTTAGTTATTGATAAAGATGGGCAAAGGTTTGAATTTTCACAGCTCTCATCGGGTGAAAAAATGATGCTGTCTTTGGTTGTAGATATTGCACGGCGATTAGCGATCGCAAATCCAAGCCTAGATAACAAACTAGAAGGTGAAGGCATCGTATTAATTGATGAAATTGATCTGCATTTACATCCACAATGGCAACGCAAACTTCTACCAGCACTTACACATACTTTTCCAAATATTCAATTTATTGTCACGACACATTCACCACAAGTTTTAAGCCATTTGCCCAGAGAAAGTGTCTTTTTACTAGAAGATAATAAAATTAGCGATCGGGAAATTTATACAGAAGGGCGTGATAGCAACTCAATTTTACTTGATGCTTTTCAAGTTCCCGAAATTGACAAGGAATATGAGGTAGAGATTAAAGAAATATATAATTTAATTAGTAAATATGATGTAGAAAATGCGCTAAAAAAGCTAGAAAACCTTAAAGAAAAGCGTGGGGAATATGATCGTGAAGTAATACGGATGCAATCATATATTGACATTTTATGAAATACATCAAAAAGAGAAAAGAGCCAAAATCATTAACAGCTAAACGTAATACGGAGGGATCTTGCTACGATGGTCCACAACTTGATTGGCAACAGCAGTTGCTTGATGAACAGGGAAATCTTTGTGCGTACTGCATGGGGAGAATAAGTTTAAAACTTAATAAAAATTTCGAGCCATTTATTGGAATTGAACATTACTTATCTAAAGATTTAGGTAGAGAAAGAGGGCTTGACTCAGAATTGCGATGGGAAAACATGTTAGGTGTTTGTAATGGGGCATCTGGATCAAAATTTCATTGTGATAAAACTAATGGCACAAAAAAAGGTAAATCATACGGGAATAATGAACTTAATATACTTAATCCTCTAGATATTACAAAATCAGAAGAACTTATTACTTACGATTTGTTCGGACAAATATTACCAAATACTAAAAATGAAGACTTACAGCAAAAAATAGATGAAGATTTGAATTATATCCTTAATTTGAATGATGAAAAATTAAGGCAATTTCGTCTAGATGCGATGGATTTAGCTAAAAAAATTTTAAAGGAGAAATATCCAACTGGTAACTGGACACCTAAACAAATTGAAAAAGAAATTAAGGAATGGAAAAGTAAGAGCAAAGTGTTATTTAAAGAAATAGACGGAGATAGCAATAAGAAGGCTGTTATAAAAAGGGGGGGTGAATATAGAGCATATTGTCAAGCTGCTATTTGGTTTTTAGAATATCTAAAATCTAAGCCTATTCATAAATCATAAATTTATCATTTTCTGTAAGGCTCAAAATTAGGTAATATAGCCAAATAGGTTAGGGATATGAGGATAAAACCTTAATCATATTCCATTCAAAATAGTAGATACGTCTGGAGAGAAGATCCCTTGCGTCAGTTTAGTGTGCTTGGTCTGCCCGTGCATATTCATGAAAATTATCGTGATTGGCTTGCTCAAAGATTGCAAACCCATCAAGGTACGCATGTTGTCACCATCAACGCCGAAATGACAATGCAGGCGCGAAAAAATCCTGCTCTAGCAAACGTGATTAAGCAAGCTGAGTTAGTTGTGCCAGATGGTTCGGGGATTGTGCTTTATCTACGATCGCAAGGTGAAAAAATCAACCGATGTCCGGGCATTGAGCTATCGGAACAGATTGTGCAAATTGCGGCGGAGAAACAATGGCGGATTTTTTTGATTGGGGGTGCGCCCAAAGTAGTCGATACAGTGGCGGAAATTTGGCGCAATAGATGGGCAGATATTGAGATCGCGGGAATGCATCATGGCTATTTTGACGCAGCGATCGAGCAGCAGATTTGTGAACAACTACAGAATTCTCAGCCAAACTTGATTCTGGTGGGATTAGGAGTACCACGCCAAGAGCTATGGATTCAGAAATATCGCTATCTTTGCCCTAATTCCGTCTGGATTGGCGTAGGTGGTAGTTTTGATATCTGGTCTGAATTAAAAACTCGCGCCCCTGAATGGTTTAGTAAAAATCATCTAGAGTGGCTATATCGCCTCTATCAAGAGCCTTGGCGTTGGAAGAGAATGCTCTCTCTACCGCATTTTGTCTGGTGTGTCGCCATCGATTCCTTAAAACCCAAAAAATAAAAAGCGGCGCGATGCGCCGCTTTTTATTTTTGAGTTTTAATAGAGACATGAAACATCACCATACTTCGATTCGGACATCGGATATCTTTCGGGCGATCGCCTTTTATGAAGCTTTAGGGTTTGAGGTGACAGAGCGCTTTACGGCGGGGATCACCCTTGCCTGTTGGATGCAGGGCGCGGGCACAAATTTGGAACTGCTCCAAGTACCAGAGCCAAAGCATATTCCTGATCCCTTTGGTGATGAGCATTATGTGGGCTACTATCACCTATCTTTTCATGTGGAAAATCTCGAAGCTTTTTTGCAGGATCTCGTCAATAAATTGGGCAAGGTCAAACTGCTTTTGCCACCTAGAGAACAAGGCATTGGCGATCGCAACTATCGAGTAGCCTTTATTGCCGATCCTGACGGTTTACCGATTGAGTTAATGCAGCCTTCATAAAGGCTGTTTGCAAAGCAAACAGCCTATTGCATTTACCATTTTTTATAGGGTAGAAATTTACCATTCATTGTCACTTTGACGCGATCGCCTTTAGGATCTTCTACCTTCTCAATATCGAGGGTAAAGTCGATCGCACTCATAATGCCGTCCCCAAACTTCTCATGGATAATTTCCTTCATCGGATATCCATAGACCTGCATGATTTCATAAAAGCGGTAGATCAGTGGATCGGTGGGAACAACTGGACCTAAACCTTTACTAGGATAAGAACTCAACGCTGCGACGATATCTTCACCAAGCCCTAGAGCATCAGCAATTTTCTGCGCTTCCTCTACAGATGTACTATTTTGACCATAAAAAAGTGAAGCAATCCATACTTCATCATGTCCTAGCAATTTTTCAAGATCCGCAAAGGTTAAACCTTTTGCCTTCTTGGCAGCTAGTAATGTATGTGTAAATGCAGGAAATTCCACTGACATAAATTTTGTTTTAGACGGATAACTTAAATTCTTAACGCCTAAAACTTTAAATCTATGTGGCATATAGCATTTGTAATCATGCACACAGACACAGCGCTTTACCCTTATTTTTATAACTACCGTCGCTTGTGTCAAAAAGAAGAGAAGGTTAGCGCAAAGCACTAACCTTCTCTTCTTGGGTTCATAGTTTTGGGTTAATAGCCTAAGCTTTCATTCTTCTTATTTTTAGGAAGCTCTGAGACAGTAGCAGGAACATCACGCTTGGGGCGGAGAGGTGCAGCTTGTAGAAAAATTGATTGCTCAGGACGCTCACGTACTAGTTCCCCCGGATTTTTTTCTGCCGATCTCATCAACTCATTATTAAAAGAACCTTCAGCAGCAGTTAATTGTCGCTCTTGGCGCTTGAGCTGTTCTAGTTTTTTATATTGCTGGTTCCACTGCTCTTGGGCATAGACCGTCCAGCCGTAAATTGCAAATACAGAAATAGTTAGTAAAACTGTCACTACAATGGAGAGCTTCTGGGTGGACATCAGTAGTCGTAACCACAGAGGCAAAGGAAAAGCGTTAGCACGAGGAAGACGCTTAACGTTCTTATTGGGGGATGTCTTGTTAGTTAAAGATTTGCGACTCGCAGGCAGGCGCTTACTCTGACGATCCAGAGGTTGTGGTGATCGTTGTGGTTCAGGCATTCTCGCTCTGCTAGCTGTCATTTTCTTAACTCTTCTCTCACTCAAGATTCACCATTGCTACTTGTAGCACCTTCATGCCGAAATTACCAAGTGTTTTTTGAACATTTTGGGATTTCTTACCAAATATTTACTTCGAGATTCATTCAAAGTAAATCATGGATAATTTCTAACCCTAGAATTATAGTGGTCATTGATTTTTTGGCAACAATAATTTAACGGTAATTTGATCGCCTTCTTGCAAACCTAGTTCTGTCGTGAGTCCAGATCTTACTTCGATGACATTATCTGCCACAACTCCATTTTCGGGATAAATCGGGCAGGGGTCACCTTTGCAAGTAGTCGCATTACGCGCGATCGCTACTACCTTGCCATCAAGCAAGAAGATAATATCGAGGGGTGAAGGCGTATTTTTCATCCAGAAGGCAACAGGACGCGCAGGGATAAAGGGAAACAACATCCCGCGATCATCGGCTAGGGGCGGACGAAACATTAGCCCTTTTTGTTGTTCCTTAGGGGTATTAGCGACCTCTAGCTGAATCTCGCGACCTGCGATCATGGCAATGGCAGTAATTGGCAAATATTGTCCTAGTTCTGAAACTGGTTTAGGTTTAGTTTGAGGAGTTAGCTGCGGTGATGCAGTTTGTGGTGAAGTTGTAACGGGGATCGATGGACTTGCAGATGGTTTCGCACTGTCGGACACCGCAGGGGAGCTACAAGCGATCATCGACAGACTGAGGCTAATCGTACATAGCTTTATACAAACTCTTTGGAGGATTTGGATCGAACTATGAACAGGTGTGTCACAATTTCTAGAAGTATCGCCAGTCATATTGCCAGTCATCCTATGTCTTTTCCTCTACATGTCGCATTCATCTGGCACCAACATCAACCTCTCTATAAAAGCGCGATCGCTGGCAAGTATCATTTGCCTTGGGTGAGGCTGCATGGCGTAAAAGATTATTTGGATCTCGCGTTGATGTTGTCAAGATACCCAAAGCTTCATCAAACAATCAATCTTGTACCATCTCTAATTTTACAACTGCAAGACTATGTGGAGGGGAAGGCGTTTGATCCCTATTTATCATTGACCTTAACGCCTGTTGATAATCTCACGCGATCGCAAAAGCATTTTATTGTCGAACATTTCTTTGATGCTAATCACCAAACGATGATCGAGCCGTACCATCGCTACGCCGATCTCTTAGCACAACGGCAAGCCTACGGCATCGAGTGGTGTGTGAATCATTGGCAAGCCCCCGATTTTAGCGATTTACTGGCTTGGCATAACCTGACATGGATTGATCCGCTATTTCGTGAAGCCGATCCTGAAATTGCCGAATGGTACGAGCGTGGCAGAGATTTTACCCTCGCCGATCGCCAAAGAATTTACAGCAAACAGCGCGAAATAATTGCACGTATCTTGCCCCAACATCGGCAAATGCAAAAACATGGGCAGTTAGAAATTACGACTACTCCCTATACGCATCCGATCATGCCCCTCCTTGCCGATACACAGGCAGGACGCATTGCCGTGCCCCAAATGTATTTGCCCAATACTCGGTTTCGCT
Source organism: Pseudanabaena sp. BL-A-41 (assembly GCA_050632425.1). GTDB lineage: Bacteria > Cyanobacteriota > Cyanobacteriia > Pseudanabaenales > Pseudanabaenaceae > Pseudanabaena. Next base: position 999,087 of record CP192607.1, read on the forward strand.
GGGAGACAGACATCAATCTGCATCTCGAAAAAGCTAAAGAAATGTACCGCCAACATTTTGGCTGCGACCCTAAAGGTTTATGGCCCTCAGAGCAATCGGTTAGCCCTGCAATTTTGCCCCATATCTCCAAGCAAGGCTTCTCATGGTTATGCTCGGATGAGGGTGTACTGGGCTGGAGTCTGGGTCATTATTTCCGCCGTGATGAACGCGGTGCGATCGATGCCCCTCATTTGCTATACCAGCCCTATCGTCTTGAAACCGTGCATGGGGACTTAGCTATTATTTTCCGCGATCGCCTGCTTTCGGATTTGATTGGTTTTAGCTATGGGGCGCTCTTACCTCAAGCTGCTAGTGATGATTTATGCGATCGTTTGATGACAATCCAAAAACAGCAAAATGAATATTTAGCCGAACATCCCGATGGTCAGCCTTGGCTAGTGACGATCGCCCTCGATGGTGAAAACTGCTGGGAGTTTTATCCCCAAGATGGCAACCCATTTTTGCAGACCCTATACGCCAACCTGTCTAATAATCACAACCTGAAGCTAGTCACTCCCTCTGAATATTTAGCAAAATACCCACCCATTGAAAAAATTCCGCCCCATCAATTGCATAGTGGCTCATGGATTGACTCCAGCTTTACGACATGGATTGGTGATCCAGTCAAAAATCGGGCTTGGGAGTTACTTGCCGAGGCACGCCAAGTTTTAGCGCTACATTCTGAAGCCACTCCTGAAAACAATCCTGAAGCATGGGAAAGCCTGATGGCAGCCGAAGGCTCCGACTGGTTTTGGTGGTTTGGGGAAGGGCATAGCTCCAATGACGATGCCATGTTCGATCGCCTATTTCGCGAACACTTACAAGTAATTTATCGCGCCCTCAACGAGCCAGTCCCCCACGCCTTGCTCTATCCCCTTGAACCCCATGATGTGTCTACTAGCGATCGACCTACCAACTTAATCCATCCCCTAATTAATGGCCGCTTTGACAACGATGATTGGCAAGGTGCAGGTAAAATAGAAATTAGTGGGGCGAGAGGAGCAATGCACCAAAATGCACCTGTCAAACGTCTATGGTACGGATATGATCATTTTTATTGCTACTTGCGTCTAGAATTTAGTAATCTAGAGAGCGTTGCTCAAAGTAAATTACATCTGTTGTGGTTTTATCCAAGTCGGATTCACCCCAATAGTCCTGTAAAACTTCTTGATATGCCTGATGTATCGCCGCTAAATTATTTATTTCGCCATCACTTAGCGATCAATTTTGCCGATAAATCAGTCCAGCTTCAAGAATCTTTAGAAAAATTTCAGTGGGAAACCATAGCGACTCATACGAAAATAGGTTTAGAGCAATGCCTAGAAATTGCCGTACCTTGGAGTGATTTGGCAGTCAAGCCTCAATCCGTTGCAAGATTGGTGATTATGCTCAGCCAAAAAGAGCATTTTCAGATATCCCTACCAGAGTATACGATTATTCCCATTGAAGTACCTTAGTGTTGCGTTATTAAAGAGATAACAGTGGAAAAGCTAGAAAAGACCAGCATTGAGTCGATTGTCGAGCAAGCTTTGCAAGATCGCTACCTCACTCCAGCAATGGAAGCCGAAGTTGGACGAATCTGTGATAGCGCGTTTGAACTCTCGGTAGAAGAATACATGGCACTCGATCGCCTGATGGGTGCTTTGCTAACAGGGGAAGTGGTCGCTGTACCACGCAAGCAATTTATTAATGTGATGGAAGAATTGGTACTAAGTGAGGCAGTAGCACGGGTTGCCGAGATTGAGGCAAATAGTAATAAGGTTTTGGATTTGGGGGACATCGCAGCCTATGCGCTCAACCGTTTACCACCGCTATATGCCACCACTGAACAGGGTGCAAATTATCAAAGAGAAAGGGCGCTAGCAGATTTGCAACACCTCATTGCTCAGCAAGTCAAAGAAGCGATCGATCGCAACCTTGATCGTCCTGAATTCTTCCCTGATCGCTCTACCTTCGGTTCAGTCAATAAAGATTCTGTACTGTCTCAACTAAGCAACTTACTTCAAGCCTATGCCCCAGCCTTTGAGGAGAAATCTTGAGTTCTTGAGATACGACATTAGGGGATTTCTTAAGACAAAATCTTTCTATTAGCTTTATACTTCAGCATTCTCTAAAACAAGAAATATAGTTGTTTTAAATAACTCACCTTACGCAGAAGGTTATAAGACCCTCACCCCTAGCCCCTCTCCCAAAGGGGGAGAGGGGAAAAGAAAAATTCAAAACCACCTCTTGCTCCCCTTCTCCCGTTCTGGGAGAAGGGGTTGGGGGATGAGGGCGGATTTTCTATCTGCGTAAGGTGAGTTAAATAACTTGTTGAGGGGCTTCGACTTCGCTCAGCCCTCGTTGTAAGCTAGCTGAGCGAAGTCGAAGCTATAGTTTTTATTTGAATTATCTATATTATTAACGTATTAATGTTAAGGAACTGATTTTCCTAAGAGTCTCTAACTCTATAGATCGTCAATCTGGAAATTCTCAAGGGCGATCGCAACATGCGTCCAATGGGTTCCACCTTGGAGAAATACGGTATAAGGTTCACGCAGGGGACCATCTGCTGAAAGCTCTAAGGTACTGCCATCAATGAAGGTTCCACCTGCCATGACTAACTGGCTGGCATAGCCTGGCATTTCCCCGGGTACAGGATCGACGTAGGAATCAATGGGGGAAAAGCGCTGAAGATTACGACAGAATTCAATTAATTTTTTCGGATCGCCCAATTGAATCGCTTGAATAATATCGCGTCGAGGCTCGTAGGGTAGGGGTTTGACTTGATAGCCTAATTTATCAAAGACATAGGCTGCAAGATGACTGCTTTTCATCGCTTCGCCGACCATTTGCGGTGCAAGGAATAAACCTTGAAATAGAAGTCGATTGAGGTCAAAGGTTGCGCCGCCTTCACGACCAATTCCGGGGGCGGTGAGACGTTGGGCTGCGAGTTCGACATATTCGGCTTTGCCTGCCACATAACCGCCTGCGGTCGCGATCGTCCCCCCTGGATTTTTGATCAGGGAACCTGCCATGAGGTCAGCACCTACTGCCGTCGGTTCGCGATCGCTAATAAATTCGCCATAGCAGTTATCGACAAAACAGACGGTATTAGGATTTTGTTGCTTGACCAATTGAATAATTCTTGCGATATCTTCAATCGATAAACTTTGCCGCCATGCATAGCCGCAGGAACGCTGAATTAAGACCATCCGCGTTTGGGGTTTGACGGCTTTGGCTAGAGCTTCCCAATTTACGCCACCTTCAGGGGTAAGTTCTACTTGACGATAGGTAATTCCAAAATCCTTGAGCGAACCTGCATAGTTAGCACCTGTAATATCCGATTTACTGTCGGAGGTGAGGGGATAGCCAATGACTTCTTCAAGGGTGTCATAGGGTGCGCCGACTACAGATAAAAGCTCATCAAGGGGACGCAAAATCCCGAATAGACAACAGGCGATCGCATGGGTTCCTGAGACAAACTGCACGCGCACGGCGGCGGACTCTGCACCCATGACCTGTGCAAAAACTTCATCCAAGACATCACGACCCATATCCCCATGTCCATATCCTGACACACTGGCAAAATGATGTGCGCCCACACGGCGATCGCGAAAAGCTTGTAAAACTCTTTCGAGATTTGTTTTGACATGAAGATCGATTTTAGTGAAAGTAGGTGCGAGGGCTGTAACTGCTTCGTCAACTAGCAGCTTCATCTTGTCAGAGATCATTAGTCTATGGGATTTTTTTGGCGGCTTACGATCCTACGTGAATTTGATTGATTTTGTCTAGTCAATATACTTTTGAATTTTTAGATTTGTTAGCAAAGCCCTGTAATTTGTTCTAAGCATTATGACGATTGCTGTCGTAAAGTATAGAGATATGACAAATTTTTCAAATTTTTGAGGGAAAAGCTTTGCCTACGTTGGGAGTAAACATCGATCATATTGCGACGATTCGTCAAGCTCGCCGAGGTGTCGAACCCGATCCCGTCGCGGCAGCAGTAATCGCCGAATTAGCAGGGGCTGATGGCATTACCGTCCATTTACGTGAAGATCGTCGTCATATTCAAGAGCGAGATGTGCGATTACTCAGACAAACTATCCGTACTAGACTCAATCTCGAAATGGCAGCAACCCCTGAAATGGTGGCGATCGCCCTTGATGTCAAGCCTGACTATATTACCCTCGTACCTGAACGGCGCGAAGAAATCACGACAGAGGGTGGTTTAAATGTCAAAGCACAATGCGATCGCTTGGGTAAATTTGTGCATCAATTGCAGGGTGCAGGTATACCTGTGAGTCTATTTGTTGATGCTGAGCCAGAACAATTACAAGCTTCGGCAAGAACTGGCGCAAAATTTGTGGAATTACATACGGGTACTTATGCCAATGCCAAAAATGAGGAAGAGCATACCCGTGAGCTAGAACTATTGACTAAAGGTGGAGAATTAGCAATTAGCTTAGGACTAAGACTGAATTCGGGACATGGCTTAACCTATTGGAATACTCGCCCTGTGGCACAAATAAAGGGAATGGAGGAGCTAAACATTGGACATAGCATTATTAGCCGAGCCGTGTTAGTTGGTTTAGATAAAGCGATTCGGGAAATGAAAGAGATTATCAATTCATAAAAGAAGAGGGTGCAAAAGCACCCTCTTCTTTTATTTATACAGGTTTGTTATCTTCCTGTGGCTTTTCTGAGGAATCGCTATGATTGCCATTCAATTGATCTTGATTCAGGCGATCGCCATTTCTGGACTCACCATGAATATCATGGTGATGATGGTCGTAATTGCCATACTCAGCAACCAATGCCGACTCAACCATATTGGCAGTTTTATGATCGTGAACATCTAATCTCATCCGTTTCTCAATGGTTTTTACGACGATATAGAGAATGGGAACGATGAAAAGGCTGAGCAATGTCGCCACACACATACCACCCATCACCGCAGTACCAATCGACTGACGCGCCGCCGCACCTGCACCTGAGGCAATCACTAGAGGCACAATCCCAATCACTGTCGCAAAGGCGGTCATCAAAATCGGGCGCAAACGTTGTCTCGCGGCTTCGAGCACGGCTTTGGTAATACTCAAGCCTCTTTCATGCAATTGATTCGCAAATTCCACAATCAGAATGGCGTTCTTACTTGCCATCCCAATCAACATGACCAAACCGATTTGGGTATAGACATCATTGGCAAAATTGGGACTCGATAATCCACGGAACATTACTGCTAAAAGTGCACCCAGTACAGCAAGGGGGACAGTGAGCATGATGATCGTGGGATCGATGTAGTTTTCGTATTGAGCCGCCAGTACTAAAAATACAAAGACTAGTCCTAAGCCAAAGATGAAGAAAGCACTACTACCCGAACCAATTTCTTCTAAAGACAATCCTGACCATTCGTAGCTAAAGCTCTTGGGCAAAACTTCCTTAGAAATCTTGTTCATGATATCGATCGCTTGTCCTGAACTGACTCCCGGAGCAGTATTGCCCGTAATTTGCACAGATCGGAAGAGATTATAGTGATTGATAATCGAAGGTCCAACGGTTTGGGTAACTTTGACTAAATTGCTGAGGGGGATCAATTGTCCTGTCCGCGATCGCACATAGAGCTTATTGATATCGTCAGGATTTGCCCGAAACTGAGCATCAGCTTGGACATAAACGCGATAGGTACGCCCAAAGGTATTGAAATCATTGACATATTGGGAACCGAGCAAGGTCTGCAAGGTGTTGTAAATATCTTGCAAAGATACTTGCAGCGCATTTGCCTTAACGCGATCGACATCGACGGTCAACTGTGGCGTGTTGCCATTGAAACTGGGGCGTAGCCCCGCCAGCATAGGGTGATTAGGATCAGGATAGGTACTTGCCTTGCCTAATAAGGCTCCCATGGTTTGCTCGATGATCGGGAAACCTTGGTTTGCCTTATCTTGCAACTGATATTCAAAACCACCGTAATTACTCAAGCCTTGAATTGCTGGTGGTGGAAAGGGAACCACAAAGGCATCTTTAATGGAAATGAGGGAAGGTAGTAAACCAAAGGGCTTGGGTGTAAATCCACCAATAATCTCCGCAGCCGATCGCGACCTTTCTTTCCAAGGCTTCAGCGTAGTAAACACAATGCCATTGTTAGGAGTATTGCCACTAAAGCTAAATCCTGCGATCGCGAAAATATTGGAGATTTCGGGATAAACAGGTTCTCCCTTTTCATCCTTGCGGCGCATAATGCCTTCGATATTTTCTAATACCTTCTCAGTGTAATTAAGCGATACACCTTCAGGAGCTTGGACAATCGTAATGAAATAGCCCTGATCCTCCTGTGGTAAGAATCCTTTTGGCACAACCGTATAGACCCAATAGGTCAGGAATAGTGATGCGACAAAGAGAATCATCATGATTCCTTTGAGTTTGGTTGCTCTTACCAGTACCCAGTTATAGTTATGACGAATACCATCGATCACCCAATTAACGCGATCAAAGAACCAATTGCTACGAGGTGTTTCCTGTTTTAATAAGAAAGCCGCTAAGGTCGGCGAAAGGGTCAAGGCATTAAAGGTGGAAACAGCGATCGAAAAGGCGATCGTTAACGCAAACTGTTTGTACAATTGCCCCGTTGTTCCAGGGAAAAAGGCAACAGGCACAAACACCGCAATCAATACCATTGAGCTAGCAATGACCGCACCCTGCAATTCATTCATCGCCGCGATCGCTGCTTTAACAGGCGTTTCTCCTTTTTCTTGAATGCGGCGTGTCACATCCTCCACGACCACGATCGCATCATCGACGACCAACCCTGTAGCAAGGGTTAAGCCAAATAGGGTCAGGGTATTGATATTAAAATTGAGTAGCTTGATGAAAATGAATGTCCCAATCAAGGAAACGGGAATGGCGATCGCAGGAATTAAAGTGGAGCGCCAGTTTTGCAGGAACAGATAAATAATTACGATGACGAGTGCGATCGCAATTATGAGTGAAATAATGACTTCCTCAGTTCCCGCTTCAATGAAACTAGTGGTATCAAAAGCAACTTCATAATTCAATCCGGGGGGGAAAGTTGGTTTCAACTCTTCTAAAACATGTTTTACCGCTTTCGCGACATCTAAGGCATTGGCATCAGGTAACTGTGATACACCTAAACCAATCCCACGAGTACCATTAAACCTCAGGGCTGATCCATAGTTTTCTGCGCCTAGCTCTACCCGTCCGACATCACGGAGCTTGATCAGGGAGCCATCACTTGCAGTTTTAATCACAATATCCGCGAATTCTTCAGTACTTTTTAAACGCCCTGTAGCGGAAATTGAAAGTTGATATTGTTGATCAGGGAGATTGGGTTGCTGCCCAATTTGTCCAACCCCCACCTGCAAGTTTTGTTGCTGAATTGCCGCAACGACATCTTGAGCCGTTAAACCTCTAGCTGAGAGCCGATTAGGATCGAGCCATACCCGCATCGCATACTTGCGCTCACCAAAGATGATCACATTACCAACGCCCTTAACTTTCTTAATCGCATCGACAATGTAGAGATCGGCGTAATTACTCAAATACAGATCGTCATATTCTCCCTTCTCGGCATACACACCGATCGCAAAGAGGAATCCTGAAGATTCTTTACTAACTCTCACTCCCGTTTGTTGGACTGGCGCAGGTAGCTGTGATTGCACACTGGAGACACGGTTTTGCACATCCACGGCTGCAATATCTTTGTTCTTGCCTAGGTCAAAAACGAGATTGACAGAACTAGTTCCATTATTAGCGCTAGTGGAAGTAATGTAGCGAACTCCCTCAATTCCATTCAATTCTCTTTCGAGAATATTAGTAACTGTAGATTCCACAACTTCGGCATTTGCACCGACATAGTTTGCCGTAACCGTTACCTTAGGTGGCGTAATTTCAGGATATTGAGCAACAGGTAAGATAAAGATACAGGCTGTTCCCAATAATGTGATGATGACAGAACAGACTGTCGCAAACACAGGTCGTCTGATAAAAAAGTCAGATATGGATAGCAGCATGGCTGAGATGTAAGAATGAAGAGTTAAGCAATAGATCTAGCCACTGACTGCTGAAATATTTTAGTTCTAGCAATGATAGGTAGTGCAATGCACTACCTATCATAAGCTCAAGTATATTCTAAGATAAGCCTTACCAAATCTGTTTGTTGCTATGGCTAACCTTCAGGCTTTTTAAATCAAAAAGAGTGGCGGAGCGAGGTTCCGCCACTCTTTTTGGGGTTTAGGCAATTGCCAGCAAAATATGTGGCAATAACAATGCTCCAGCAATGAGTAGGGCAGCGATCGCAGCAATAAGTACTGCCCCAGCCGCACAATCCTTAGCAATTTTGGCTAACTGATGAAACTCGCGACCCACCGTCAAATCTACCACCGCTTCCAATGCTGTATTCAATAATTCCAGTACTAAAACTAGAGCGATCGTCAAGCTAATGATCGAGCAGGCAACAGCAGACAGCTTGAAATAAAGACTGAGGGATAAAGCGATCGATCCGATGATTACATGAATCCGAAAATTCCTCTGAGTACGAAAGGCATAGCTAACGCCTTGTCCAGCATATTTAAAACTAAGAAATAAATTTGTGGCAATTTGAAAAGAATTAATGCGCTGGCTTGCTATCTCTTCAGATTCTTCAAACTCGTCGATCTGCGTCATTTGCTCAGATAAAAAAGGCGATTGGGGCGATTTGATTACAAATATTCTTGAGAGCGGTAAATCAATATTCATGGATCATTTTCCAATTAGATTTTGCCAAGCAATGGTCAAGATTCTGCAAAATAGTTTACCCAACTTATGCGATCAATCATAGCTATTTTCAAATATCAGTCCAAAAAATCACCAGGGCAACCGCATAAAAAAGTGAATAAAATAAGGAGACAATAAAGAAGTCAAGCCGTAATGAATAGCCCTATCACAGTTAGTTTAGTGAGCCACTTTGAGGGAGTAGAAGATCCACGAGATAACCGAGGGAAAGAGCATAAATTGCTAGACATAATCGTGATAGGGATCTGCGCCGTGATAAGTGGGGGAGAAAACTGGGAAGACATCGAGCTATTTGGCAAATCAAAACAAGAATGGCTGGGGACATTTCTTGAACTACCGAATGGGATACCCTGTGATGACACATTTGCCAGAGTGTTTGCGAGATTAGACCCGCAACAAATGCAAAATAGCTTCATCAGATGGGTGAAATCGATAAGTCATGTGCTGAAGGGAGAGATAGTAGCTATAGACGGTAAAACCTTGAGACAATCCTACGACCAAGGAGCAGACAAAGGTGCAATCCATATGGTGAGTGCATGGGCAAGCGCAAATCGATTGGTATTAGGGCAGCGCAAAGTCGATGATAAATCCAACGAAATCACCGCAATACCAGAATTGTTAAAGCTATTAGAAATTACTGGTTGTATTGTGACAATTGACGCAATGGGATGCCAGAAAGAAATAGCTAGTCAAATCGTTCAACAGGGAGGGGATTACGTTTTAGCACTTAAAGGTAATCAGGGAAGTCTATTTGAGGATGTGCAGTGGTTGTTTGAGCAAGCTATCACCACTAATTTTGCAGATGTAGACCATGACTTTTGCCAGTCTATAGACAAAGGACATGGACGTTTAGAAATTCGACGTTGTTGGACTTTATCTAACTTGGATTACCTTACACAACTGCCTTTATGGGCTGGTTTACAAACCATTGCCCTAGTCCAAAGTGAGCGCCGCATCAATGGTAAAGTCTCCACCGAGAATCGCTACTACATTTCGAGCTTGCCTTCTAATGCTTCTGTCATGAATAACGCGGTTCGTACCCATTGGTCGATTGAAAATTCATTGCATTGGGTTTTAGATGTCTCTTTTCACGAAGATGCTTCTCGTATTCGCAAAGATAATTCTCCTGAAAATATGGCGATGTTGCGGCACTTTGCTCTTAATCTCTTAAGCCGTGATAAGTCTTCTAAGTCCAGTATGCGAGCTAAACGTCATAAGGCGGCTTGGGATCTGGCTTATCTTGAACATCTCCTTTCCCTTTGATTTTTTATGCGGTTGCCCTGAAAAAATCACCATATACTAAGTTATTCTTTGCAATTATTGATATCATCTTGATTTATAGTGAAATTAGGCTTAGCATTAGGTCTTGTTGCTTGAGCATCGCTTCTAAGCTTTCCTCATCTGGATGATCCCATCCCAGTAAGTGCAGCAGTCCATGAGCTGCTAACCAAGCAAGTTCATAGACTAGTGAATGTTCTCTTTCTTCAGCCTGTCGGATTGCTGTTGTTTGAGAAATGATAATATCTCCCAAATTAGTTGGTTCAACATAGTCATCATCCAAAGGAATCGCTGGAAGTTCCGACTCTAAGGCAGCAAAGGATAGAACATCTGTTGGTCGATCCTGTTGGCGGTACTGCGAATTTAGTTGTTGAATCGTGTCATCATTGGTAATAGCTAGGGACAGCTCATATTCTCCTTCGTCGATTTCCTGTTCATCCAATAAATATTTTTCCCAAACAGAAAACCATTCTTGCCATTGCTCCAATGCGATTGGATGCTGAGCGATAACTTCGGGATAGATTTCACAATATAGATCAATGCTCAACTCTCAATAACCTCCATTAACAAAAAATCAAAATTAATCCAATTCGCCTAATAGAAATTAAAAGATAATCTCATTTCAACAAAAGTATAAAACTGACATAAACATTCAAAAGCTTACTAGTAGTTTAGATAAAAAAGAATCTCAATAAATACTAGTCTCTAGTATTTCTAATTAACAATTATTCTTACCCTATAGTTAAGTATAGACTTTTAAACATAGATGCCAGAAATTTGTATCAGCACATAACAGTATTTCACTGTCAATTTTACTAATGAAAAGCGATCGCCAAACCAAATAAGACAGCGATCACACCAAAAATGGTCAGAGAAAAATGAAATAGCGATGTACCACCTTTCTTAACCATGTTACGCATAGCAAGTTTGACAAAACTATCTTGTGGCTTAGCATTGGCTTTGCCACCCTGCTTGTTAATGTCGTTATCGCCACTATTGTTATTAGGAGAGTTAGATGGAAGATTTAGATCGTTGCTCATGATTTTAGTTGCAATAGTTTATTGAAATTTTAAAAATGGCTGATGAATATTTAGCAGATAGGTAAAATACAGGCTAGATAGTCAGATTGCTGATTTTAGAAAGCAACCTTCATAGCTACAACAAATTAATCAGAAATTGATACTGTTATTATTGTATTCCCTTAAAAAAAGTTAATCATCAATTTTTTCTATATCCTATATGATTAAAAACATATCGTTTTGATATTTTATCAAGATGATTAGTACAAAATCAGTATAAGTAATTTTGCTGTTGTGTAGTATGGGTAACACAGGCAAAATTTAGATGCCGAACATAGTTAATTCAAGGAGAACATTACTATGGCAGTCGAAAAAGTCAACTCTTCCTCTAGTCTAGCGGAAGTTATTGATCGTATTTTGGATAAGGGCATTGTCATTGATGCATGGGTCCGAGTCTCTTTGGTGGGAATCGAACTGCTATCAATTGAAGCTCGCGTTGTCATTGCCTCTGTGGAAACATACCTCAAATATGCTGAAGCAGTTGGTCTCACAGCCTCGGCGGCAGTACCTGCTGCTTAGTAAGTATATCTAGCAATGCTAGTCATAAGTTACTAAACAATAGATCTATTAGCCTACCGAATTTTTTTACTCCCTTCTCACTAAATAAATATCTTGTTGATTTTGTAATTTATTGTTGTTAATTTTTGATTGACAAAACAGTAAATCTTTGGGGTTGCGAAACATATTAGTGATTTACTGAATTTACCCGTGGAGTAGCGTCCCCGTACCTACCCTAAGATATTTTGGACAGCCACGGGGGGTTGTCCCTAACAGTTTCATTATGAAAATAATGCAACGCCAATTTGTTAGCAGGGTATTGATCTAGTGAGGAGGGGTATAAGTTCTCATATTTTGATTTTTGTTTTGATTTTTGGGTTTGACTCAGTTTATTTGATGGATGAAACAGTTTAGGCGAGCAAAGTTGAGTAATCATTTTGCACGGGTGGTTTTTTATAGAGTCGAATCTATGTTGATTTGATAAATTTAAAAGAGTGAATTTGAGGATAACGTTATGGCTTCTTTGATGCAAGGATTTGCAGAAGCAAGGCAGCGACGACTACAGGAACGTGCAAATTTTTTAGCTGATCAACAGTTGGCGCGACAAGAGCGAGAAAAAGCTTTCCAAGCACAGTCAGAGGCTACGGCTGCTTATTTAGCTCATGCTGAGCAGACTCGTCTAGCATGGGAACAGGGTAGACAGGCGATCGCGGAAAATGCTTTGGCATCTCGGCAGGAAGAACTGCAAAATCGTGCTAGTCAGATATCGCAATATTTGCAAGATCTCAGTTCAAATCGTGCTCAGCAAGCTACCGAAGATAGCGAAGAACGGGCTCAAGAAGTTAGAACTCGCACCTTTAAAACGCGATCGCAGCTAAAGCATATTCACAAGGCAAGGATTCGCACAGGGCAAGCTGATCGTGCTCAGCGTCAACAACTTACTCAAGAGCGAGCCGCCTTTACTCAAATGCAAATCGAAGACATTAACAAGTTGCGTTTGGCTAGTGCTAAAGCGGCGGCTCAGCAAAGGGCGCAGGAAGCTCAGGCAAGAACGGCGGAGGTTTCCGCGCAAATTCAGGCTACGACCGAGCAAAGACTCGCTCAAGCGAAACAAGATGCAACCTCAAGAAATCAGGAATTTAGCGATCGCGCCGCTAATGTTAAAGAATCCCTAGCACAACTCGAAGCTAATCGCCTTGCGGCAGCCGAAGCTCAAGCTAGTCAGCTCAGTGCGTTTCGAGCTAACTTAAGTAACTCAGTTTGGGCAGGATCGCGTTCTGTGGCAGTTCCTCAGCCTGTCGCTAAGGTCGTCTCACCACCCACCCCTCAACCTACCGATAGCTCTAGCACTAAGTCTAAGAAGAAAGCCGCTAAAGAATCAGAAACCGTTGCACCAACACCAGTAGCAACCAAGCCAGTTGAGGTTAAAGAAGCTCCCAAGGAAGCTCCTAAGTCTTCTGGTAAAATCGAGCAATTTGTGGTTGACTATGTGGCTCAACTATCGACAAACTCTAGCTTATTAGAAGTCGTTAATGATCGTGACACCGTTAGAGATCTTCTCGCTCAAGGTGCAAATACTCTCAAAGTCGATCCTTCTGATATTCTGAACACATTACTACAAATGGCAGAAGGCTCATCAACATGACCACAGTTCTCCATGCCAATGCGCGTCAATTTGTCAGCACGGACTTTACCAAGCAAATCGTTCGTCGGGCGCTACGCTATTTACAATCTGGCTTTGCAATTCATTTGCGAGGCCCCGCAGGTACGGGCAAAACTACTTTAGCGATGCACCTTGCGGGCTTAGTCGGTAGACCAATGGTTTTGATCTATGGTGATGAAGACTTGCGATCGTCGCAATTGGTTGGTTCTAACTCAGGCTATTCCCGTAAAAAAGTTGTCGATAACTACATCCATTCAGTTCTAAAAGTTGAAGATGATCTGCGGCAAAGCTGGACAGACTCACGTTTAACCTTAGCTGCGAAGGAAGGATTTACGCTCATCTATGATGAGTTCAATCGATCGCGCCCTGAAGTAAATAACGTGTTGCTCAGCGCTCTCGAAGAGAAGCTCATCGTCTTGCCTCCCGACAGTTCTCAATCGGAATATGTGCGAGTACATCCCTTGTTTCGGGCGATTTTTACTTCTAATCCTGAAGAATATGCGGGAGTACATCCCACACAGGATGCGCTACTCGATCGCATGATCACCATTAACATTGGTGAAGCGGATGTTGAAACCGAAAAACAAATCTTGGTGAATCGCGTAGGTTTAGATCGTACTCAAGCCTTAAAACTAATCAACTTGATTCGTGGCTATCGTCGTCAAGTGCAATGCAGCAAAGCTTCGAGTTTAAGAGCCTGTTTACTGATTGGTAAAATTTGCGTTGAGCATGAAATTCCTGTCTCTGGGAAAGATGAGGATTTCCGCGATCTCTGTTTTGATGTGTTGATTTCTCGCTATGGTAGTGGTGAGCCTGAGTCAGAACTTGGACTCGCTAAATTATTGGATCAAATACCTTAATGTCTCAAGCGATTAAATCTCAAGCAATAAACACGAGTACAACTGGCTCTTCCCTTGCCGATATTCTGGAAAGAGTATTAGACAAGGGCATTGTCATTGCGGGTGATATCACAGTGTCCGTGGGCAGTGTGGAGTTGCTGAGTATCAGAATTCGGTTACTAGTAGCCTCGGTGGATAAAGCGAAGGAAATCGGGATTAACTGGTGGGAGTCTGACCCTTATTTGTCTTCGAGAACGCAAGAACTGCTTGCTTCTAATCAACAATTATTAGAACGTGTAAATCTATTAGAAAGAGAATTAGCCGCAGTTAGGCAATTAGAAGCAAATCAAGAAAAGTAACTCGCCACATAAATCCCAAAGAGAGTTGCGATGCGAAGCATCGCAACTCTCTTTGGGATTTTATTTATAAAAAAGAGTTAGCTAGTACAAACCAAAACCAGAATATGAGTTGCGGTGCGAAGCACCGCAACTCATATTCTGGTTTTAGTTTCCTTTTGCTATAAAACGAACAGAGATAACTATGGAACTCAGAATTTGATTAGGCTTTGCGAGATTGTTTGAGCTGATCGTCGATGCGGCGTAAAACACCGTTGATAAAACGATAGCCATCTTCACTGCTATAGCGTTTTGCTAGCTCCACCGCTTCATCGATCGCCACTTTACTTGCCACATTCAAAAACATCATTTCCGCAGTGGCAATCCGCAAAATATCTTTATCAACTTGGGCAAGGCGATCAATTTGCCAATTAACCAAGGCGCTACTGATAGTTTCATCAATTTGCGATCGCTTAGTATTCACCGTCTTAAGAATATCGATCGCATAGTTACGCACTTCATCCCTTTGGGACAAAACTAGGGTCACAGGAAATTCTAGCGCTGAGCCAATATTATTAATTGCATTTTTGGTTAGCTCGATCGCCTCGCGCACCATACCTTCGACCGCTTGAATATCTTGACGGATGTCACCTGTGCGGATTTCACTAGAAGATATGCGCTCTTGACTGCGCTGTAACTCAGCACTGGCAGTTTGTAATAATTCTTTAGTTTCATCGTGCAGCGATCGCACAACCGCAGTAACGATGTCATCAAGGGTTTTTGTCTCTAGCTTTTGGGATTGGCTAGGTAATTGGTTAATACTAAATAGTGCGAGTTCGCGGGCGATGTGGCGGGGTTGCATAGGAGAAGATAAAATTAAGCCAATTGCATATCTTATCATTCACTTTACGCACTAAAACTTATAAAAATGACTCAGACCTTTACAGCTACCCTTCATCATCACGGACAAACCTATATTGTTCCTGTACCCGAAGACCAAGCTATTCTTGATGCCGCGATCGCTGCGGGTGTAGATCTGCCCTGCTCATGTTATGCGGGTGTATGTACAACTTGCGCTGCCCAAATTGTGAAGGGTGAAGTTGACCAAAGCCAAGGCATGGGGATTGGCGGCATGGGTGAAGAGTTAGATGCAAAGGGTTATGTTCTTCTTTGTGTTTCCTATCCCAAGTCCGATGTAGAAATCTACACCGACAAGGAGCAGGAAGTATATTCAATTCGTTTTGGCTCTAGCGTGAGCGCCTAGTAAAAAAGCACAAAATGGCTATGCCATCTTGTGCTTTTAAGAACTTGACTGGGTTTGTTTTTTAATTCACAAAAGTGTCACGACACTTTTGTGAATCGCAGTTATTTGTTTAGAACTAAGACTTCATTATCAATAGCTATGGGATAACTCAAATCTAAGTCAGGGGGATTTTGAGCGAGATCGGCGATCGCTAAACCAGCGGCAGGATGAATCCAATCGGCGGCGATTTCGGCTAGGGGTAATAGCACAAAAGCGCGATCGCTCATTCTAGGATGCGGTAGTACTAGTTCGGGCGTATCAATTTGGCAATCACCATATAGCAATAAATCAAGATCGAGGGTTCTGGCTCCCCACCGTTCGCGGCGTTCGCGTCCAAAAATTTGCTCTATATAAAATAAAGCGCGTAATAACTGTAACGGATTAAGAATAGTTTTTAAAATTGCACAACCATTGATGTAGTCAGGCTGTGGTGCAGAATTTGGTAAGGTAATTGCCTTGGTGCGATACCAACGCGAAACCTTAACCACCTCTATTTCGGGATGATTAGCGAGTCGAGCGATCGCTGCTTGGACAATTTTTTCGGAGTCCCCGATTTCACTGCTCAGGTTACTACCGAGGGCGATCGCACAAAGCTCTGTCATGAAGTTTCATCTAATTAACAATTAAAGACGCTGCTATGCAGCGCCTTTGTTGAATTATACATTGCGATATATCCATGCAAATCTGAAGATACTTCCCTTATGATTTTAAAGATTTGGTAAGTAGCGGGGCATAATTAAAAGACAGAGCCAAAGCCTGTGGGCGCACGCGCAGAGTGCGCCCACAGGCTTTGGGGTTTTATATTTAATTGTGCGCCACGGTGTAATTAAATGATTGCGCTTAGGGACTTGCCATTAATTAAAGTATATGTGGGACATTTTTTCTTGGCACATTCCTTGTCAGGCGATCGCTAATCTGTATCATTATCTTTAGAAGAAGCACAAACTTAAATCTTCAAAGCCTCAATGATTTCTACTGTAAAAAATCTAACTCAAGTTATTGCTCAATTGCGATCGCGATCGCGTTTATCGATCCTTAGCGATTGGCAGCGACAGGATGAGCATGGGGAATGGAAGACATTGCCAACGGTAAATTCTAAGCAGAATAAGCCGATGTTATCTTTCTTGCCAAGGGAAGAGAATATTTATTTAAAACAAATTTGGCAAGTTCCCGAAATATATGCAGGTTTACCAACTTTAGGCGCGATCATTCGCCTTAATTTAATTTGGTGGGCAGATATTTGCGAAGTTTGGATTAATGGAGAGAAAGTCCAAGAGGGGGATTTATTCGATCAAAAATGTCGTCTTCTATTGACTAAAGAAGCGGAACTAAATCAGGAATTTATTTTAGAAATTAAATTAAACAGCACCAAGCATGATATTGGCGCGGTGCAGCTTTCAGAAATTGTTTTTGAATATTCCCATCAATCCTGCGATCCTGATAGACTTGCAACTGAGCTAGAGATTCTCCAGACCTATATTCCTACTCTCTCAAAACATCAAATTGATTTACAACCTTTAGCAACTGCTACGAATAGATTAGATTCTCTTTTCTCTCAGCCTCCGTCAAGTGAAAGTTTTTTTGCTCAACTCGCAGTAATTCGCGAACCATTGCTGCAATATAGCGAATTTCTCAAACAACGGCAGATTTATATACATGGCAATTCCCATATTGATGTGGCTTGGTTATGGGCGATCGAGGAAACCAAAAATGCGATGCAGCGCACCTTTACCTCGGCTTTGAATTTACAAAAAAGCTATCCAGAATTAATTTTCAATCAAAGTACGGCTGTATCCTATCAATGGATGGAGCAAGAACATCCTGAATTGTTCTCGCGGATTCAGTCAGCAGTTGCTGAGGGAAAATGGGAACTAATCGGCGGGATGTGGGTAGAGCCAGATGGCAATCTACCTAGTGGCGAATCTTTGATTAGACAGATTCTCTATGGTCAAGAATATTTTCGAGCAAAATTTGATCGCGAAGTGAAAATTGCATGGCTACCCGACACCTTTGGCTTCCATTGGCAAATGCCACAAATCCTAGCTAAAAGTGGCTTTGAAGCATTTGCAACCCAGAAATTACTATGGAACGATCGCAATAAATTTCCCCATCAAATCTTTTGGTGGGAAGGTGTGGATGGAAGTCAGATTTTCACTTACTTTAGTAATGAGATTGGGCAGGGATTGGAACCTGTGGCGATCGCCAAATATCTCGCCACCCAAGAAGAAAAGCATCATATCCCAGAAACAGCTTGGCTCTATGGTGTGGGCGACCACGGTGGGGGACCAACTGCCGATATGTTGAATCTGGGTCGCGAGTGGGCGGATTCACCCCTATTCTTTCAAATGCAACCTAGCACCTTAGAGAATTTTCTTTTAAATTTGAAAGGGAAACTGCCCGCAGATTTACCTGTTTGGCAAGATGAGCTTTATTTAGAATTTCATCGCGGTACATTTACCACGAAGGCAGATCAGAAGCGACAAAATCGCCAAATGGAAGTACTTATAGGCAATGCTGAAAAATTTAGCGCGATCGCCTATTTAACTAACCAGATTCCCTATCCGCAAGCCGAGCTTGAAACCGCATGGCAAGGATTGCTGCTCAATCAGTTTCACGATATCCTCCCTGGAACCTCGATTCCCGAAGTGTTTACCGATGCCGATCTCACATGGGCTGAGGCGAGAGAAATTTGCGATCGCATTTTAGAACCTGTTAGCACTTCTCACCAACAGACATCAGGTTTGCAAGCTTGGAATTTTTTAAACTGGCAGCGATCGCAATTAGTTAGACTTGACGATAAATCCTTGTGTTGGTTAGAGAATATTCCTAGTTTTGGTTTTGCAGAATTAGAAACTGTAGCAATTAGAGATACTACTCAACCTTTAAGCATTACATCTGAAAACAATAAATTTTATCTCGAAAATATTTATCTGCAAGTTGAGGTTGATGCGAAAACTGGTGTAATTTCTCAAATACTTGATAAGCGATCGCAAAAAGACATATTACAATCTCCTAGCAAATTAGATTTTTTTGAAGATAAAGGACAATATTGGGATGCTTGGAATATTGATCCTAGTTATGAAAGTAAAAAATTAGGATCTGTAACCCTAGAATCAATTGAAATCTCAGAAAATTGCAGCTTATTAGTAGCAATTCGTACTGTCCAAAAATTTCGTAATTCTACTTTTATTCAAGAAATCCAACTAACAGCTTTTGAGCCATTTATTACTGTAAATAACTCAGTAGATTGGCAAGAGGAATATACTTTAGTAAAAGTAGCTTTTCCTGTAAATTGGCAAGCATCCTATGCTACCTACGAGATCCCGATGGCAACAATTCAGCGTAGCACTTTGGGTGAAACTCCTGAAGCTAAAGCCAAATGGGAAGTTCCCGCACAATATTGGGCAGATATATCTTCAGAGCGTGATGCTCTAGGTTTAGCTATTCTCAATGATAGTAAGTATGGCTATGATGCTAAGCCTGATTGTCTGCGCTTAACTTTGCTGCGTAGTCCTAACTGGCCCAGTCCAAATAGCGATCGCGGACATCATCAATTTACCTATCGCTTAGTTCCCCATCAAGGTGATTGGCGAAAAGCAAATATTGTCCAATTAGCCCAAGAATTGAATAATCCAATTGTTTTAAAGAATTCACCCATTCAAGGTGATTCACAAAGTTTTATAAGTATCTCTGCACCAAATATTATTCTTTCCGCATTTAAGCGATCACAAGATCAATCAGGTTGGATTATCCGCTTATATGAGACACATGGTAAGTCAACAGAAACAAATATCGAAATTTCATCACATTTATTGCAATTAGAAAATGTATGGGAATGTGATCTCATGGAAAACAAAAATAATTTAATCTCATCAGTTCAAAATGTAGATAACTCTTTTAAAGCTGCATTTACACCCTACGAAATTAAAACTTTTTTAATTCTCTAAGTAGTTGACTGGGGCGAAATTGTTTTAAGTTGTCATATAAGTGAGGATAGTTGACAAAAATATAGCGTTCATATTCATACCAATCCATATCACTTTTTTCTTGGTTACATTCTCTACAAATTACCCATAGATTTTTAAAATCAATAGATAGCCAAGGATATTTAGATCTAGGTAACTTATGATCAACTGTTCTGCCATTATCTTTATGGTAGCGAATATTACAGATCGGACAATGATAATCTGAATTATCTCTTACCCAGTTCTTACTTTCTTGATTGCTGCCAGCACCAAAATTTCCGTCAATATAGCGCCAGTGTTCATATTGCTGGTAGCTCTCAAAATCCTCCGCAGTCAATTTGTGATAATGCTTTCTGCCAATTTTATCAACAAGATCAAATAACTCTTTTAATGTTTTGTTTTCAAGATCCATGACTTTATTTACATTTGCTAGTATTTTTTGCCAGTAGACTTACTTGGATATCTAGTCTTTGATTTGTTACTAAAATCAATAATTTCATCCTCTGTGTCAGGAAAAAATTTATCAATTTGGTCGTTAATAATATTATTAGCCAAAGCCAATTTTTGACTATTTTTATCAATTTCTTCTGAGTCAAGGTATTTATCACCAATACGATCTGATTCTAGGAACAAATCTCCAAGACTTAGACTATTTAAATCATCCTGTTCTTGATGCAGTTCTTCTATCTTTTGGTAAAGAACAATTACTTTGTCCCATCCTACATTTCGATAGCCTGCTTTCTTTAGCCATTGCTGATCGGATTTACTAAGCTCAGTACGATTTTTTGAGTTAGCCTGTTGGACTTCTCGATAAGTCATTGACTTGAAGAGTTTTGTTTGATTTTTCTTATTAGACATCAGTGTGTTTTGCTAACCTTGCATACCTTTAAACCATTTAGACAATGCTTTACGAATTTCACTGTCTTCGTATTGCAAAAGTTTACCACCATCAATTGTTATTTTTAATCTAATAGCATCGACAAGATTTTTCAATCTTCTATTATCTTGTTCTAGTTGATCTTTTACTTGTGTAAGTTTCTCATTGGTTTTAGAGAGTTTACTATTTTGTGAATCTAAAACTTGAGCTTTATTCTGTAAGTCATTATTTTCAGCAACCTTGAGATCTATTTCTTTGGTTTTTCTTGTCACTATACCTTTTTGAGCAGCTTGAGAGCGTTGACGATTAATTAGTTCTTTGCCAGCAAACAAAGAACTATATTTATAAACTGTGAGTTCGTCAGGGTCTTGACTAAAATCTAGATCTTCCAATGCTCTTTCTGCATCTGCTTTTGTCCAACCATTATTGACAAATAAATTTATTGCTTCTGTCTTCTTCACAAAATCAACTAATCCTTCTTAAATACAAAAGATTTAATTTGCAAGTAGGTATAATTTATAAATCATACCTATATCAACTACCATGCATCAATAATTTTCTGCATAGTCTTTTCAGCAAGTCCTTGAACATTGATAATTACGTCTTGAATTGACAGAAATTTTTGATTTGGTTGTTGTAATCTTAGTTCATCAATTGGACGAGCAAACTTGACATTAGTTTTCGCTGATTGGGCTAGTTTATGCTGCAATTCAGCAAAATTAAGGTGATTCAAGTCATTAAGCACTTGCAAGACTTTTGGATTGTTGTTATCGATATTTTTAGCTTTTACGGATGTTTTAGAACTTGCTGACTTGGGTTTAGATGTTTTAGTCGTAGTCTTAGTCTTGTTTTTTGTCGAAGTTTCGGGATTACTACTTTTTTCAGTTACTGAATTAGAGGGTGAAGTAGTAGGCTGTTTGGGATCAAGTACTTGGTGAACAGGGACGAGGGATAAAGATTGACGAAAATCGGTTAAATGAGCATCTAACTGTTTAGTAACTTGCCCCACAATTACTTGCAAACTAGCACTGATGCGGTCTTCAATGGTTTTCTCGATCACCGCAGTTAGTTTTTGTTCTAATCGATTAGCTATCGCTTCTTCGAGCTTATCTAAATCTGGAGATACATTAGGCACTGGAGGAGGATTAGGAATAGATGTTGGTGCAGAGTGCGATCGCAAAAATTGATACTGCTCAAGAATTGTGGATTCTAAATCAGGTGGCACAACATAGGCTCGAATCGCAGTGAATTGCTCATCAATTTCCTGAGCTTTAATTGCTGCATAATATTCAAAATGACCTTCTAAAATTTCAAAAGCGATCGGTGAGACTTTGCGTACAAGGATGGGGCTAACGGTGTCGCCCGCTTTTAAAAATAATTTAGCCAGATTCTCAACTTGATGGGCTGGGAATTGAGAATTAGATATTGCTGGTGATGTGATTGTATCTAAATCAATGGAAGAAGTTAATAGACTCATGCACTTAATCCTACTTTTTCAAGAACTTCATTGGCTAATTCCTCAAACTCGGCAGCAGATATCGAGTCGGGCTTAAAGTCAAAAATCGACTTAGGATCAGGAATTTGGCGATCGCCTTCAAATATAAAATTATCGATAGCCCTTGATAGATCTTCACGTTGGAAGATTCTGGTTTCCAACACAGGGAATCCATAACGCTCTTCGACAACCCTTTCTTGTTTAGGCAAAGTTGACTTAATGTAATTAGCATTGGTCAAGATTTTGGAAGGTAATACACCTAAAACCTCGATCGCCGATTTATTGATAAAAGTACGAAACTCATCAATTTCTTCAATAAAGTTTTTAACGTTGCGTAAACCTTCATTGGCAAAAGGCTTGAGGTCAGAGGGAATGATTAAATAATCACAGGCAATGAGCGCAATTTTGGCATAGAGATTCAAAGATGGTGGCGTATCGATCAGCACGACATCATAGTCATCTTTTACCAATTCTAATTTCTTGACTAAATGGGTTTTAGAACTATCTTTATCAACTAATCTTGCTTCTTGCCAAATCAAATTAATATGCGCGGGAATAACATCAACTGGGGGATAAGTAAAGGTACTCTTAAGTGCAATTTCAGGGATATAGTTGGATTTTGGATAGAAGACAACATTATAAATATTGCTATCTTTGAGGGTATCTTCTTCTTCAGTATCGAACTTCATTAGCCCTGCGGCATAGGTAGTATTTGCCTGACTATCGAGATCAATAATCAAAACTTTTAAACCTTTACGACTAATAGCAGCAGCAAGATTAATGGTAGTCGTAGTTTTACCCACACCACCTTTGTTGTGATAGATCGCGATCGTTTTCATAATTCTTACTTTTGGGTTGGCGGTAATAATTGAAGTTTGGAGAGATTGTGGGGGCGTAATATCAACTGATTGCTTTAGAGGTGGACTAGATTTATCTGCGGAATTAGCATTTTTAGGTTTAATGTCAGCTAATTTGTCCCTGCCAATAATATCCTTGATTTTTTCGATGTTGTCGGTAATTTC
Source organism: Pseudanabaena sp. BL-A-41 (assembly GCA_050632425.1). Classification (GTDB taxonomy): domain Bacteria; phylum Cyanobacteriota; class Cyanobacteriia; order Pseudanabaenales; family Pseudanabaenaceae; genus Pseudanabaena. Next base: position 1,022,249 of record CP192607.1, read on the forward strand.
TGCACCTTGACATTGAAAATTCAGCTTAACCTGATCGCCCACAAGCTCATAAATCCGAAAATCTTTGCTATTGGTTAAGACCCCATACACAACATGTAAGCGCGTTAAATAACGAATCAACCGCCGCACATGGGAGTCAAGATTGTGCTTCGGGTGTTTCGCTTCCATCACCACACAAACCTTGGGCGCAGAGTCAGTAATGCTGGGAAATACCTGAGAAGTCAGGGCTAAAAAATCTAAACGAATGCTCCCTAAGGCAACTTCCTGATGCCATTTACTCGCGTCATAACCAAGGGTAGGCAAAAGATACTGGACAATTAATTTACTTTCAACTTCGCTCTCATTGCGACAAAGCTTTGGATTGAAACTCACGACAATGCCATAATCCCCAAAAAATTAGATTCTTATCAATTATATCTACTTTTAGTCCCCATTTCACTAAATGTTCTCCATCTCCTCCAGTAATTATCACCTTGCTATCAGAAAATCGCGATCGCCAATCATCGATATAAGCTTGTAAACCTGCTAAAAATATGTGAGCAATCCCCCCTTGAATTGAGCTAGGAGTATCTATACCCCAACGATTTGGCAAGGTTGCTGGGATATGCACATCGGGCAAAGTTGCCGTATTTTGATACAAACTCAAAAACTGCGATCGCAAACCCGCTACAATTGCCCCACCAACTAAAGTCTTATCCGCATCAATTCCCGTTAAAGTAATCGCTGTCCCCGCATCAATTACTAAAACTGGATAGCCATAGACTTCTCCTGCGCCATACGCCGCCAAAGCGCGATCGCATCCCATCGTTGCGTACAAGCCTCGCAAAGGCACATCAGCAGTTTGAATAATTTGGGTTTGCGGTAACTCATGCCAACTGGTGATCAATTCAGGCACGACTGTGGCGATCGCAATATTTGCAAAATCTCGATCCGCAAGCTTAGCTTCTAAGATTGGTAATTGGTCATGGGTATAGGCATACTTCTCAAGAATTTGGCGATCGCTACCGAAAATAACTGCCTTAATTCTGGTGTTGCCTATGGCGATCGCTAAGTAATTATTCGGCTTACTCATTCCAAAACTTCACACTCAACATCGCCTCAATGTCACGGCTAAACTGCCATTGCTCAGGGATGTGATAGCCTTTTTGCTCATACTCATCCTTTACTTTGAGCAAGGCAAGTCCCCAAGCCACATCAAATAACTCATCCCAAAACCTTTTTAGGCTTGGCATATCCTTGAGTTCGACCCTAATTTCAGCACGTTGCTCTCTAATAGTGCGTTCCCATCCATTGAACTCTTGAGGCATATTGACATAGATTCGCTTGATTAGATGTTCCAGCAAAGTTTTGAGCCGATTTCTAACCTCTTTTTTTTCAGAACGCCCCAATGATTCGATCTCCTCTATCAAATTTCCCAAGTCCACATGGTCAAAATCCCTAGCCTTGAGCTTAGCTACAGTTTCTTCAGTCCATAGCAAAAAGTCTGTCTCATATAGAGAGGCATTTGGAGATTTACGAGTTATCGCCTGTGTCATTTTGATTTTGCCCCTTAGATTCCAAAGAAATTTTTGAAAGTACCGCGAAGCGGTACTTTCAAAAATTTCTTTGGATTTTGCTTCAGCGCTTTACGCTGTAAGTGTAATTATAAAGGCATAGAATATAACTCTGTGTCTTCATCACGAATCAAGCAATCACAATGGACTTCGAGCCAGCCTATAGCCGCTATCCCCTTGCTACGGTCAATCAACGCCTCGGAGCGCTCATCGTAGACTTTTTAAGTTGTTGGTTTATTTCCGAATTAACCGTCTCAATATTATCGATCGCCCCAGACAATCCCCTGCATTTGTTTATATTCATCTCGACATGGTTTGTCTTTCGCGTATTTATTGCCGCCCGCGCACAGGGACAGAGCTTTGGCAGATGGCTGATCAGCATTCGCGTGATTGATGCGGAATATGGCAAAACGGCAGGACTCGGCGCATTTATGAAGCGGGAGATTTTTGTCTTTGTTTGCGCCATTTTTCTGATTAAGACCATTACCTCGACCCTGATCGTCTTTGCATGGATTCCCTTTGTTGCCGATGCTGCCTTTGCGATCGTCGATAACGAAAAGCGCCAAGCCTTCCACGATCGCATTAGTGGCACGATTTCTATTCAAACCCGCAAAGGCTTTGCGATCGATGAAAAGCTAGGCAAACTCTTTAACCAAGCAGGGCAACAGGCAACTAAGCTCTATCAAAGTCGCCAAGAGCGTGATTTTTATGAAGATGAATATAGCGCTCCTCGCCCCAAACCTAAGCGCCGTCCCCGCACCAAATCCCGTCCCCCCCAAGACTTTAATTTTGATTCTGATTTTGACAGAGAAAGTGCATATGATCGTCCCTTTAACGATCCCTATGCTGAGCCTTTAGATCCTCCCAGAAATTCGTCTAGAAACGTTTATAAAGGTGATGTTGATGGTTTTGACGATTGGGACAAAAACGATTATCAAGATGATTTTGGTGATCGCCCCAAGTCCTATGGAAGCAGTTATGAAAAGCCTTACGAAGATGAACCACCAATTAAGCGATCGGCTCGTCGTCCCAGACGGAGATAGATGCTGATTAGCAGTTACCCACAAGGCGGCGCTTTGCGTCGCCTTGTGAAAGTTAAAACCGATTCTCATATTCGATGGAAATTCCTTTGTTACCATCGGAGCCATAGTTACCACGCAAGAGAATATTCGGATCAACACGATAGCGAATCGAGAAATTAGTTGGCTGCGTGGAATCATTGATAATCCGTTGCAAAGCGATCGAAAAGCTATTGCTGACATTGACCGCAGCCTCAGCCGATAGACCAAGTGTACCTGTACGACTGCTACCTGTGGTGTTAGTCGTAACGGGACTCAGGTTAAATTCCGCGAGATTCAGGGCATCGCCGATCGCATCCTGCAGGAAGTTTAAGACGGTGCTACCCGCAAAATTGGCAAGGGCCGCCGCAGGATCGGAAGCGCCTTGCTTTTGTAGCACACCACCACCGATGAGAGCAATAATTTCCGCTTGGCTACGGGGTGGGCTACTAGAGAGGCGAATATCTGGTGCGAGGGCAGTACCCGTGACACTTGCCTGAACCTGTAGGGTGCGTTGCGAACCTAAGTTACTAACTGGTACTTCATTGGGGCTAAACAGGTCATTGGGGCGATTGGAATTGATTGGTACGCGTGTGACTTCGGCAACGGCTCCTGAGACGCGGACATTGAGGGTCGGATTCAATCCTTGAGCCGCTTTAAATTCGACAAAGTTTTCGTAGGAGCGATCGAGACGGAATCTCGCCGAAATCGCATTGAACTGACCACGGGTAATGTTAACTCGGCCCTCTGGCGCAGGTCTTTGCAGGGTTCCATTCACGATCAAAGTTCCCTCACCAAGGAAGTTAAAGATCGGGAAGCGCGTCACCTGCATATTTTGGAGCTTCACTGCAAGGCGCTCAAAGGCGACATCAGGTACATCACTATTGCTATTAGCTGCCGCCGCACTATTAGGATCGGCATCATTACCAATCACAACACGCCCATCACCGAGCAAGACTTCCCCTGTAATTTTTGGTGTTAGCAGCGAACCGAGAATAATCACGCGACTGTTAAAGTTATCAGAGCTAATATCGCGGATATTTAACTTGAGCTGATCGGCATTAATTGCAAGCGCCTGTTGATATTCTGGGGTATCGGGTTTGAGGAGATTAGGGTTACTAATGGGCAAGATTCCCTTCATCGCCAATTTGCCTTCACTAAAGTTGCTGGTGATATTGCTAATTAGGCGATCGCTAGTAAAAGCAATATCCCCTTGTACCTGTGTAAATTCCCCTGGTAAACCTGCAATCTTAACCTTGGCATTATCGACGGTGATTTTTCCTGCAATCTTGGGATCTCTGAAAGTGCCAGTAGCGGTGAGGTTAATATTTCCCTTGCCATCAATCCAGCGTACAGGCTGATTGAAGATATTAATAAAGGCAATCCCCTCGTTTTTTACATCCAACTTCACATTGAAGTTTCCGAAGATACCGACATTGCCCGAAGCAACCACAGCTTCCTTACCTGAGGTCTTCATATTGGCGTTAAAGTTCACATTTAACTTGTCATAGTTAAACTGTACGGCAATAAATTCGATGGGCTGACGATTCACCGTACCATCGGTCAAACTCAATTTACCGACAACCTTGGTGTCAAGGAGACTAGTACCTGTAATCGAGAGATTGCCATTGACTTTACCTGTCAAATCAACGGGAATCGCACTAAAGAATGGGAGTGGTCGTAAGGATTCAATTGGGAAGTCTTTGAGTTCAATTTCGCCACTTTGCTCACGGACACGCAGTAAGGGATTAGAAGCAGGCGCAAGTCTGAGTCTTGCTTTTGTAATCTTTCCATAGCTCTTGTCAGACTGGAAGTTGGCATTGGCGATCGCAAATACACCATTGAAATAACGACCTACTACTTTCACATCATCGACGGCAAACTTGCCATATTCAAATTTCTTGCCAACCAGATCAAAGCCTAAGCGGATACCGCGACGCTTATTAAATCCAAAGGTAACTTTGCCTTTAATATCACCACGAAATTCAGTTAACGGAGGAAGATTGAAGTTGCGCGATGAATTTACAGTTTCCTGTTGTTCTTGGCGTAGCTCAATTTGGGAGAGATACTGGAGTTGCTTGTATAGTGGTTCACCCAGTAATCTAATTGCCTCTAGAGGTTGTAAATCGGCGGCTCTAGTCTTCGTCAAACTAAAGACTTGCGTAGCATCAACAATATTTGCCCATTGCAGAGTCGCAAATACATCCTGCATTCTTCCCTGTGCAATTTCCACTACACCTGCAAGCGGATCATCAAGAGCAGGATTATAGGTCAAGTTGAACTTGTATTCATTAGTGGATTCGCCCTGACGGACAGTCAAATTACCGTCGCGTACAGCAAAAACACCATCAGCATAGGCGACCTTGGCTACGGCTCGTTCTGCGATAAAACGACCGAATCTGGGACGTTCGACAGTAACTTCACCATTGGCACTGGGATTATTACTAAAATCTACGGTGAGATTGCTAGAGACCTTGCCACTCAGATCAGTTTGTCCTGTGAAGGAAGCCACAAGGGGTAAAGGGAGATTATTAACGGCTACCTGTAAGCGATTGGGATTATTCTCTAAACGTCTCCCGCGAGCCGTGGCTTCACCCAAATTCACGTTAAAGTCAATGGGACGAAAAGATGGATCTAAGTTAGCGACAATGCGATCGCGATTTCCACGCAGATCAATATTCACACCTTGGTTAGCATTAAAGTTGACCCTTCCTGCCAACCGAGGATCGAAGGCAAGTTTATCCACTCTCAGACCTGCCAAGAGTAGATCACCAGTGGCTTGGGGAACCTGACTGATTCCATCAAGAACACCATTGAAAGTGAGGTTGTCAAGTTCCACTTGATTAACTTTTAAGGCAGCTATTCGCAAATTGCCGACCAATCTAGGATCGGTTAAATACCCACTAACAGAACCATTGAAATCAAGGGAACCTCTCGATGGTGCGACAATTCCACGTTTGGCTAAACCTGCACCAAGGGAAGCGAGATTAACATCATCTAGCTGTAAGGCTCCCGCAATTTTGAGCTTGTCGATCGCCCCTGATAGATTGCCGCGAAAGTTTAATAGCCCTGTTGCTTGGGGTGGAATCACATTAGAAAGGGAGGCTAAGCGACTAATATTGACATTACGCGAAATCAGGTCAAGGTTAATCCCTGCGATCCCCGTAGGTAATTGATTGGGCGAATTATTGGGGAAAGCAAGATCGACCTTTCCATTTGCGGTTAAATAATTACCAACTTGCAGGGAAGGAACGAGAAGATTTTTGCCATCCCATGTGAGATTGGCAGCGATCGCATCGGGAAGTTCAGTCAAACCCTGTGGTAGCTGGATCGATGCATCACCGATGATATCAGTCAAGGAAAAACTACCGCGATCGCTCCGTAAATTAATTAAGCCTTGGAGAATTCCTTTTTGATTAGGAAGAAAAGCGGCTAGGGGAATGCCATTACTGTTGAGTTGAGTTTTCCATGCGCCACTGGCGATGTTGTAAGTACCTGCTAAACCAATTTCACCAATGGGAAACCGAACTCTAGTATTCCGAATTGTCGCTAAGCCATCTTCAACAAATACTTCGCCACGGGCTGGATAGGTGGCATTGGGAGCTTCAATCTGGGCGAGAACTTGAGGATTATTGAGATTACCAGTGATTTGTAAGGAACTGGTCACTTGTCCAATTGCTACTGGCAGCTTTGCTCCATAGAGATTCGCAAATTCTTCGGCAACACCAACCAAACTCGAATTAAATAGAATTTCCGCAGGTTTATCTTTTTGCGGTAGTTTGATTTGTCCTTCGCCTGTCAGGGTTGCACCTGTGGAAGCCGCTTGAACTTTCTTGATCAGTACCGTATTTAGATCCTTCAGTTCAATCGTGGCAAGAAAGCGATCAACTTTTACGCGATCGAAGCTAACGGGTTTAGGAGTACTGATATTCAAACTTAAGGATGGTTTCTGAGAAGTACCTGTAAGTTTGCCATTTAGCTTAATTTCCCCTGCAATCGCTACAGGTAATTTCAATTTGAAGCTCTCAACAGCCTTAGCTAAATCCAAAGAAGTGCTTGCAAAATTAACATCAAATCCTTTTTTGGGATCAAATGTACCTTCAGCCGTTGCTTTTAAAAAGTCATATTCAGCGACAAATTCCTTTAAGCTTGCCGTAGTGCCATCATAGTTGAACTTTCCAGCAATTTGAGTAATCGGTTTTGGTAGCTGAGGAGATTTAAGAGCACCTTCAGTAAGTTGAGCAATTATAGAGATGGCAGGAGTCTCTTTGCCTGCTACTATGGCAACTTTCGACTCAAAATCAAGTAAACCTTGCTGAATTTCAATGGGCGAATTAACGGCAAATCCTTGGACTGCGGCAATTTGCAAATTGGGTGACTGAAGCGCCACAGTCCCCTGACCTCTGGTCAAATCCCAATCAACATCAAAAGCCAGACTGCCTTTGCTGCCGTCCTTATCAGCATTAGCTGTCTCGATCGCCTTTTTCAATTGTTCAGGGTTTGGCGGCGCAGCGATCGCGGCAATGTTGGGTAAAGTCACATGACCTTTACCATTCATTTTCAGGCTTTGATTGTTGATATCCGTAATTTTCCAGTTGCTATCAACCTGCACCTGACTGAGGGAAATCAATTCACCTTTAGCGATCGATTGGATTGTGATCTGGGCATCAGTAAAGGTAATTGTCCGCAAATCAATAAAGCCCTCTTGGGTGGGGCGTTCGGGCGGCGTGATTTTCGGTAATTGTAGGAAACCTGTAACGTCCTGCTTCAGAAATACCTGTGGTTGCTCAACGATCGCATCTAAGCCAATTTGACGACGGGTGAGATAAGTCCAAGGATCGACCTTAACTTCAATGGCTTCAACGGCTAGGAAATTGGACTCTTTATCGGTTGGCGGTACTATCGACTTGCCAAACCTGATGCTGGACATGCCCACTCGCTCGACTTTGCCAAGCTGTAAAGGACGTTTGAGGGCTTTGGTTAATTCCACCTCTAATAAAGGTGATAGGCGCTCATTGAGAAAGTAGCGTCCATACCAAAAAGCTCCTAAGCTGCTAGCTGTTAATGCGATCGCTAGTCCAACCCCTACGCGCCCAAGGTTTCTGGCGAGTGTAGATTTGGCTGGTTCCTGCGGTGGTAGTTGAGCCTGTCCCACAATTTTTCACTCCGTTGATGCCCTCACGACACCATTTTTACACATGTACGCAATTTTCAGATTTTAAGTCTTTGCAAAGCAAAGACTTAAATTTATTTATTTTAGTTTCCTAGGGCGTTTCATCAATTAAGCAAGATAAAGGAAGCAGTGAGATAAATAGCTTGGCTTTATTTACCTAACGGGGTCTACCTAGAGTTGTTATATAAAGAACTGCTTCATCACTGGGAATTCCCAGAACTTCGTTGACTAAATCATCAAAGAACCCAGCAATACCGCTAACTCCTACGCCTAGCCCGATCGCTGCTAAGTTGATCCTCTGTCCTAGATGTCCTGCATCCATGTGTAAATAGCGATATACGCGATCGCCATATTTGGCTACAGCTTTTTTGAGATCAGCAGTATGAAAAATGACGGCTCCTGCATCACGACCTAGTTCTTGACCGAGACAAAGGTAGTGCAACTCATCACGGAAATTCTTAAAACGGATTTGGCGTAACTCTTGAGATTTAGGCGCATAGTAATAACAACCCTCTTCTAAACCAACTACACCTGTGACAGCGACAAAGGTTTCAATCAGGCTCAGATCGAAATAATCAGGACTACCATCAATACCTTGATCGCTATAGTGTTGAGGCTGGTAGGTAAAATCAAGAATTGCCTTGAGTTCTGCTAGCTCTAATTTCGTACCACTGTATTCGCGAGTTGATCGTCTTTGCAAAATTGTATTTTCGAGAAGTTCTAGATCATCGCCCCAATGAATACTTTCCGTGACAGTACTAACTTTGGTACAGAAAGGGAAATTATATTTATCTAAATCTTGAGCAGTTGGGCGATCGCTCGTCTCAGGAGTAGTTTCTAGATCCTTCGTCAGTTCTGTCAGCTTAGTAATATTTAGCTTTTCTTGAATTTGGGTGACTTGATGCAAATGTTCTAATAATTGACCATCTGGAAGTTTAGGATAATTAGTAACAGTTGCTGATGGTAAAGCGGTGATGAGTCCTTTTGAGAGATTAGTTGATCGCTGCATTGGTACGCGTGATTCTTGACCTCTACCGACACTTTCCTCATCTTGGAGATCGAGAATTGGCACGATCGCGATCGCCCCTTCTACTTCCTTATCTAAAAAGAGCAATTCATTCATTGCTTCATCGGCAAATCCACCAATGAGAGAAGCTTGATAATCTTCGATCGCACTAGCTAGATCGATATTTCCTAATAGATGCCCTGTGTCCAGAAAAATCCTACGATAAGCACGATCTTGATAGCGCCAAGCAGATCGATGGAATATGGAAGTAATCGCGATCGCAAGACGAGTATTTTGTAAGGCGGGATGCTCAAAACAAGCCTGTTGCAAACCGTTCCATACATTATTGTCTTGCCAGAAATGAATCAAGCTGTGGGTACGGACTTGATAATTGTAAATTCCTGCGGATAGTAGAGGCGTTCCCGCCGAAATCACATACATCTCCGCAGGATATAAGCCCCCCGCCGATGGAGCCGCCCGCAAATAAAAAGTATCCCCTGTCACCGTAGGAACTCGAGCCGTTAAGCCGTAGCTACAAAATAGTAACCGTGAAAGTCTACGCCAACGACTTGCCAGTAGTCCATCGCGATCGGATTGAATATCCTCAGTTAGATAGGGCTTGAGATCGTAAACCGTGCCAATTTTATAGTCCTTATAGGGAGATGGCTGGGTGCTCCAATCTAAGCCCTGACTCTTGCTAGCAAGGGTCTCAGGTGCATACTTAGTACGTTCGTGATAATATTCAGCGAAGGAAAGTTGGGCATCGGGCATAGCTTTGCTTTAGTCTACATATCCTTTTGATTTGCAAACTACTGTATAATGGAAAGGTTGTCAAAAATTTTCTAAACTAAAATCGGAAAATTATCACATTAGTACAGGGATAACATCATGGCAGTACCCAAGAAACGCACTTCTAAATCTAAGCGCGATAGCCGCAAAGCTGTATGGAAGCGCAAAGCCGCAGTTCACGCTCAAAGAGCAATCTCATTAGGTAAGTCAATCCTATCAGGCAACAATGATGGTTTTGTCTATCCATTGGCTGAAGAGGCAGAAGAAGAGTAAATCTAAGGCAGGTGTTACCTGCCCTAGATTTACTTAGCTAAACTCTCTTTTATACAAGCCCCGATTTGTGTATCAATTTTCAAAATGTGACTGACTAGCCATTCGCTCAATTCATCATAGATTTTGAGCGCTATCTCCTCACTAGCATCACTCTGACGATATTGATCATGTAATTTGCCAAAGGTATCAATGAATTTTTTGTGAGCTTCTTGGTTAACACCAGCCATTGGACATTGATGTTTTGCGGCACATTTCTCCTCATTATCAAAGTGCCATTCAGCATAAAACTTGAGAAATACTAATAGTTTTTTAATTGCATTTGCCCCATTGCCCCTTTCGATCGCTTCACCAATCTCGTTTGTCGCGGCAATCAATTCTTTGTGTTGAGAATCAATCATTGGGACACCTGTACTCAAAGAGTCACTCCATTCAAATCTTTTCATGGTTTTTCCATTTAGATCGATTGTAGATTTTGAGGTTTATGCAAATACATCTTGAAGGGATGCACCTGAATAAACTATTTACGATCACTATATGTTTATTGTCTCGCCAATGAATTTCATATCCTCAAAAAATAATATAAACTTAAGCCCCATTTTGATGCAGTCTAAAGCTGGAGGGATTTTTGATAGCACGGCTTCGCCGTGCTATCAAAAATCCCTCTGAGCGCAAAGTGCTGTAATAGGCTCAGAAAAGCAAACCTTTAACTCCATTGGGTTGCTAATTTCCAGAATTGCCAACCAATTCCTAAACCTAGCAAACAAGGAATTGTAAGGATCATAATTGCAATTATAAATTTATGGTTATTCTTGATTAGGGACTCACCAACAAAAGCGATCGCAGTAATGCCAACCCATGACAAGACTGCCAAAACCATGAAGTAAAATTTAATTTTAACTACGAAAAGCAATCCCCCTACAATCAACAATCCACTTAAAAAATATCCCCATTTCATGAGTCCATAGTCAGCAAAGCCAGTAATCGTCGGTAATAATGCAACTATTGTAAAACCTGCGATCGCTAAATTTTTTTTTGATGGAATTGTCATCAATATTGATAGGAAATATCCCATACAAGCATAGCTAGCTAAAATAATTAGCAACCATAACCACAAAAAATTACGTTTTTGATTAGATGAGTCTTTTGAGCCTATCTTAAATTTTGGCAGCCCCAGCTTTGGAATCTTAAATTTTGGGAAACCAACTTTAGGAAACTTAAATTTTCGGTTTTCTTGAGATTTTTTGCTGTTAACAGGCTCTGAAACACTATTTTTCTCTTGAGTTTGCTCTATTTGAGAAGGTTTATTTTCCGAGTTCTTAGGCTGATCAGTCATAGATTTAGCTATTTATTTGCTTGTCAACCACATTATTATTTATGAAAGAAATTGATGATTTTTTTGTAATTTTTTACTACAAATATCGTTAATCAAGTTTAAGATATAAACATATACCTACATATAGGTTGACTTACTTAAGCTATTTTTACTATAGTGTTAGGTGACCTCAAAAAGGCTGAACTAGTAATTCGGTGCAGGGGGGATAGAGCAAATATTTTACGGGGGTAAAACAACATAAATACATAAAGCACTTATTTAAAGATAAGTGTCAAGCTTTCTATTTTTATTGCTTTGTTTTGCAATTAAATTACTCCAAATAATCACCAATCCAATATACCTAAAAAATAAAGTGGTGTTAGGTTTTACTATGTCTCTGCAACTCAATGAGTACAGGTCAACTTTGTTATGGCTTGGTACAGTGATCGCGTCTTCTACGCTCATCGGAGGAATCGCTCAAGCTGACACGCCAACCACAACTAGCCGTACTAATAATGTTAATAATACTAGTTTGATTCAGGCGATCGCTAACGGCTTGCCTTTTTTTTCTAACTTGGCATAGCGATCGCGATGGTATTTAACTAGAACTTCACGACGGTTTTAGGGACAGGACGCTCTGGTTGCCAATGCAAAATAAAGCGATCGCGCAGCAGTTTCGATACCTCCCCGTAAAGCCAAACTGAAATGTTCCCAATCTTTTGATTTGACAAGGGTTTTAAGAATATCTTTTTTTACAACTCATTAAGGATTGTTATATTTTATCCATAGTATTGATATTGTTAAGGAATTAATGATATATGTATCATAGGGAATAGGATAAAGCAGCTAGTGTATAGCTTGATTTATATAGCTATCTTAAGACTGTTTGTATGTTTTTTGTTTTTTTGGAATAGTGCCATGAAGGAGTATTCTTTCGGAATAGTAATTGCTTTGTATACATAAATATTAATCAATCAATGATTAGGACAAACAAATACTAAAACGCCTATTTTAGGGCAAAGCAAAACATTCAAATATGTCAATCTATCACTAGCTAACCGTAGCCTAAAAAACTAATCAATACAAACATGAAACATACAGGCTTTACCTTATGGCTAACTGGACTAAGTGGCTCTGGTAAAACTACAATTGCCCAAGGAGTAGCAGAATGGTTAAGAACACAAAGTCTTCCTGTAGAAGTTTTAGATGGAGATATTGTGAGAAATTATCTTTCTCAAGAATTAGGATTTAGTAAAGAAGATAGAGATAGGAACATTCGTCGAATTGCTTTTGTGGCTAGATTACTTAGTCGTCATCAAGTAATTGTAATTGTTTCAGCTATTAGTCCATATCAAAAAACTAGGGAAGAAGCAAGAAAAATGCTAGAAAATTTTGTAGAAGTTTATGTTAAAGCATCCCTAGATGTTTGTGAAAAAAGAGATGTAAAAGGCTTATATGCAAAAGCTCGAAGTCGAAAAATCGAACAATTTACGGGTATTGATCATCCCTATGAAGAGCCTATAAATCCTGAAATTATTTGTCATACTGATCATGAAACCGTTGAAGAAAGTATAAATAAAGTTATCTCTTTATTACAACAGAAGCAGTATCTTCCCCATGTAATGAATTAACCAATGAATCAATAACTTGTAATTATTGATTTACTGGTTAATTCTAATTGCTCTTACTATCATCAATCTCTCTTAGCTATTAATTTAAACTCACAACCAAATTAGTCATGTCAACATATTTAAATACCACTACAAAACCCATAATTATTAGTAAGGTCAACGAAAAACCAGCAAAAATACAATTCGTTTTTGTTAGTTCTTGTGAAGCTTGGGGGGGAAGCGAAGAACTGTGGACTAAGTCGTCTAGATTTTTGAAAAAGCAAGGTTTTATAGTCCATGCTTTGAAAAATGGCGTTCCCAAGCATAAACTCGTTCAAGAATTAAAAGCTGATGGAATCAAAGTAAAGAATATTCACATATTAATTCAGTTTCTTCGTAAATTAAGGTTTTTGCTCAATTTTAAACTTGTCTCCAAGGGCATAAAGCTCATTGACTTTCACAAACATGAAAGCCTCTATCGGTTATTCAAAAATAGAGTAATAGTGATAATTTCTCAAGGAGACAATTTTGATGGCATAGGAATCAGGGCAACCGCATAAAAAAGTGAATAAAATAAGGAGACAATAAAGAAGTCAAGCCGTAATGAATAGCCCTATCACAGTTAGTTTAGTGAGCCACTTTGAGGGAGTAGAAGATCCACGAGATAACCGAGGGAAAGAGCATAAATTGCTAGACATAATCGTGATAGGGATCTGCGCCGTGATAAGTGGGGGAGAAAACTGGGAAGACATCGAGCTATTTGGCAAATCAAAACAAGAATGGCTGGGGACATTTCTTGAACTACCGAATGGGATACCCTGTGATGACACATTTGCCAGAGTGTTTGCGAGATTAGACCCGCAACAAATGCAAAATAGCTTCATCAGATGGGTGAAATCGATAAGTCATGTGCTGAAGGGAGAGATAGTAGCTATAGACGGTAAAACCTTGAGACAATCCTACGACCAAGGAGCAGACAAAGGTGCAATCCATATGGTGAGTGCATGGGCAAGCGCAAATCGATTGGTATTAGGGCAGCGCAAAGTCGATGATAAATCCAACGAAATCACCGCAATACCAGAATTGTTAAAGCTATTAGAAATTACTGGTTGTATTGTGACAATTGACGCAATGGGATGCCAGAAAGAAATAGCTAGTCAAATCGTTCAACAGGGAGGGGATTACGTTTTAGCACTTAAAGGTAATCAGGGAAGTCTATTTGAGGATGTGCAGTGGTTGTTTGAGCAAGCTATCACCACTAATTTTGCAGATGTAGACCATGACTTTTGCCAGTCTATAGACAAAGGACATGGACGTTTAGAAATTCGACGTTGTTGGACTTTATCTAACTTGGATTACCTTACACAACTGCCTTTATGGGCTGGTTTACAAACCATTGCCCTAGTCCAAAGTGAGCGCCGCATCAATGGTAAAGTCTCCACCGAGAATCGCTACTACATTTCGAGCTTGCCTTCTAATGCTTCTGTCATGAATAACGCGGTTCGTACCCATTGGTCGATTGAAAATTCATTGCATTGGGTTTTAGATGTCTCTTTTCACGAAGATGCTTCTCGTATTCGCAAAGATAATTCTCCTGAAAATATGGCGATGTTGCGGCACTTTGCTCTTAATCTCTTAAGCCGTGATAAGTCTTCTAAGTCCAGTATGCGAGCTAAACGTCATAAGGCGGCTTGGGATCTGGCTTATCTTGAACATCTCCTTTCCCTTTGATTTTTTATGCGGTTGCCCTGGCATAGGAATTGCCAAAATTTGTCTTGCTCTGCATTTGCCATATATTATTATTAGTCACAAGGCATCTGATTCTATTTGGCCATGTGGTATGAAACGTCAAATAATGCAGGATGTGTATCGAAAAGCCAAGTTTTGCTTCTTTGTTTCCCAACACAATTTATCCTTAACAGAAGCTCAAATAGGTTATAGGTTAACTAATGCTGAAGTTGTCAGAAATCCCCATCAAGCAATAATTCCAGAAGCACTGCCGTATCCCAAAATAGAAAATGATACTTTTAAAATTGCTTGCGTTGGACGGTTGTGGATTCTAGATAAAGGACAAGATGTTTTATTAAAAGTTTTAGCTCAAGATAAGTGGCAAAATCGTAATTTACACATCTCTTTTTTTGGAGAGGGAGTTGATCAAGAGGCATTGCTTGATATGGCTACACTATTGAAACTAAAAAATGTTAGTTTCCATGGATTTGTCAATAATATTTTGGATATTTGGCATCATCATCACGCTCTAATTATGCCCTCTCGTGCGGAAGGCTTACCTATAGCATTAGTGGAAGTAATGATGTGTGGTAGACCAGCAATTGTTACAGACGTAGGAGGTATGTCAGAAATTATAGAAGATGACATGACAGGTTTTATAGCTGCCAGCGCTTGTTTTCAAGAAATCGATAAAGTTCTAGAACGAGCTTGGCAACATCGCTATGAGTGGGAAAATATTGGGCAGAAAGCATCTACATCTATTCGCCAGCTAATTCCATCCCATCCTGAACAAGTATTTGCAGATAAGTTGGTGCAATTATGTCAAGCTTTGAATTAATTATTCATGATTAATTTTAATAATTATTCCACTAATTAAATGTTAACAGAAACTATCTCATCCATTAGTAATCCTTCTCAGTCCAAACAACTGGGGTGTTTTGTATTTATTAGTTCTTGTTTTGATGTCTGGGGTGGTAGTGAAGAACTTTTCGGATCTACTGCCAAATACCTCAAACAACAAGGACATGAAGTGTATGTCTTCAAATTACAAATCTGTGCTCATCCTCGAATTTTAGAATTACAAGCTGCTGGAGTTAAGGTAATTGCCCTTAATTCTTTGCAGTTTCTGAAGGTCAAACATCATGCTTTCATACTTATACACTATCTAGTCAGACTACTGAGGTTTTTACCTATACCTGTAAAATGTTATTTTATTCACAAACAAAGTTTGCTTTTACAGACTTTGAGACGAATAGAATCTTCTTTATTAGTAATTTCCCAAAAAGACAATATAGATCCACAACGAAGTTTTCTTTTGCATACCTTGAGGCAGATAGAACCTTCCTTAGTAGTGATTTCCCAAGGAGACAATTTTGATGGACTAAACTATGGGCATATTTGTCTGGAACTGAATTTGCCATATGTAATTATTAGCCAAAAAGCATCAGATCCATTTTGGCCACATGGAAACAAACGTCAAATGATGCAGGATGTGTATCGAAAAGCGAAATTTTCTTTTTTTGTTTCCCAACACAATTTATCCTTAACAGAAGCTCAAATTGCCTATAGGTTTACTAATGCTGAAGTAATTAGGAATCCACATCAAGCGTTAATTCCAGAAGCGTTACTTTATCCGCGAATAGAAAATGATTGTTTTAAAATTGCCTGTGTGGCGAGGTTGTGGATTTTAGATAAAGGACAAGATGTTTTATTAAGAGTTTTAGCTCAAGATAAATGGCAAAATCGTAATTTACAGATCTCCTTTTTTGGGGAGGGGGTTGATCGAGAGGCACTAATGGATATGGCAACACTTTTGGGAATTAAAAATGTTAGCTTCTATGGATTTGTCAATAATATTTTGGATGTTTGGCATCATCATCATGCCCTGATTATGCCTTCTCGTGCGGAAGGTTTACCCATAGCTTTGGTAGAAGCCATGATGTGTGGTAGACCAGCAATTGTTACAGATGTAGGAGGAATCTCTGAGGTTGTAGAAGATAATCTAACTGGCTTTATAGCTAAGGGAGCATTTTTTACGGCAGTTGATGAAGCTATGGAACGAGCTTGGCAACGGCGTTATGAGTGGGAATATATCGGTAAGCAAGCTTCTATATATATTAGAAAGATCATCCCTCCTTATCCAGAACAAATATTTGCTGATAAGTTGATTAAATTATCTAATTGGAAAACTATAGCTACGGAGTAAATCTGGATAATGCGGAAAACTACTATTTAGAATATTTAAGGAGTTGAGGGAAATTTGACAATCATCATCAATGAAAGTTAGGAAATCGCATCTCGCATGATAGGCTCCTGAGTTATGAGAGGATGCTGATCCAGAATTTTCTTGGCGAATTAACTTTATTGTTAACTGTGCTTGAAAGTGGATTACTACATTAATAATAATCACCTCAAATCTACTAAGTGGATAGTCTAGAAGACTTAATGACTCCACAATTTCTTGTAGACACACATAGGTGGAAATGATAATGGAAAAACTTCTTTTTAAGAAGAAACTCGATATACTCTAAATTCCTAGGATCAATTTATGAATAATTTTAGAGGAAACAATCCATTATTCATGCAATTCCAAAAGTTAGCTACTATCATCCGTGCTAATGAATGGTGGGCATTTAAGGGAGCACCAGTATTAGCTACAGCATATGCTACAGCTTCAATTCTCAATATTCCACTTTTGCCGCTATGGAATTCACTCATATTGCTTTTGATGTCTTTAACAGTAGTCGCGATTTATGCCCATCTGCTAAACGATCTATCAGATCAAAATGAAGATTTAATAGCAGGTAAATCTAATGGTCTAGTCGGTCGGTCAAAATCATTCAAGGTCATAGCGATAGTATCATGCCTATTTTTTGGGATTTTAGCAATAGGCTTAGGAGATTTAATTAAATCACCTTTAGCACTTGCTATTTATATCAGCAACTGGCTTGTTTTCTTTACTTATTCAATTCCGCCTATACGTTTGAAACAAAGGGGTATTTTAGGGGTTTTAGCTGACACAATTGGAGCGCATTTACTGCCAAATTTATTTGCAGTAATCTGGATCGCTCATGTGTCCGAACGGCAGATTCCATTGTTATGGATCACTTTAGTAGGTATTTGGTCTCTAGCCTCAGGATTGAGAGGAATTCTCTGGCATCAAATAAAAGATATTGAGAACGATCGCTTAGCTGGAGCTAAGACATTTGCTGTTCAAACCTCTGTCCAAACACTACACTATTTTGGTAGATGGATTGTTTTTCCAATAGAAGTAATTGCTTTTGCTAGTATGTTGCTTATTTCTGGTAACTCATTAGCTGGAGTTTTTCTAGGATTATATTTAGCAACAGAATGGCTAAGATATTACTTTTGGAAAATTTATACCGTAATTGTTGTACCATTCGCTAATCACAGTACAATTCTTACAGAATACTATACGTTATTTTATCCATTAGCTTTTTTGGTGATAGCAGTTTGGCATAATTGGCTTAATGTAGTTATTTTAATCGCTCATTCTGTACTTTACTTTAATTGTTTATGGATATGGTGTAGAGATTTTTATGTATTATTGCGATGGGAAATCCCAATTTATCTCAATAAGTTGCAAGTTGCAAAAAAGTAAATTCCTTAAGTTATCGTAGTTCAACCAATCGAGTTTTATCGACAGCAAGTTCAATATAGATTCATATGGTGAAGGATAGCTGGGGGGATCTAGGCAATTCTTAAATGGCTTCTAAGGTATCATGAGACAAGTGTTTGATAATTCAATATTGCAGGATCGTTTCCTGACTGCTGGCTACGTTCATGTTCCAATGCTTTCTGCTGGAGAAGTATCCTACCTACTCTCAGAAATTGGGAAATTGCGTCATTTAAAGCAATATATGCCAAACTTCGGGATTGTCAATGCCAACTTCTTTATTAAGCCGCCGCATAGTGGAGCAATGGCTATTCATCAAAACTGGACAGCGTTAGAGCTTGAGGATACGACAGTAACCCTCTGGTGTCCTTTACAAGATGTAGATGCTCACAATGGCGGAATTCACGTTGTTCCTGGTAGCCATAAAATTATTCCTCACATTGAAAGTGTTATGTGTCCGCCATATTTTAAAGACTTTCAGGAAGCCCTGATGGAAAAATACCTTCAGCCGATACCGATGCGTGCTGGGGAAGGGCTAATATTTGACGATGGACTTATCCACTGGACACCAGTGAATAACTCTAAGGTAGCAAGAATTGCCGTCCAGATTCTTTGTGTGCCAAGTGACGCAACTCCCTTTCTATATTTGTTCAATCAGGATCGACCAGAACACTTTGAGAAAATTGAGTTCGATGAAGAGTTTTTCCTATCTCAGTCAATAACCGATATGATTGTGCGTCAGCCCCACTGGAAAAGTTTGGGCTTTGTCGAGAACAAGAACCGTTATATTTCCGAAGAAGAATTTATTGAACTCCTCAAGAAAGGAGACGAAATCCGACAGAAAATCTACTTTCCAAACACAAATCCTAACTCGTAAGTAATTACCATGCGAAACATACTTCATAATGAAACTCAAAATAGCTTGTTGATCAAAAGAGGTTATATTCAACAGCAAATTTTGTGCGAATCCGAAATTCATTATTTGTTGGATCAGGTTCGTAAAGTCTGTCCTGAAAGTGATTTTCAGCCACATGAAAAAATTTCTTCACACCCCCACATCTTTTCCAGTTATACACATACTCAAAATCTACGCGAATTTAGTTCTAGAATTGTACGGGAAATTCTATTACCTCACGTTGAGAAAATTTTTGACAACTACCGTATGATTAGTTGTGGATTGTTCATTAAAGCTCCAAAAGGTGGATGGATTGACATTCATTATCATCACCAGACAATCAATCCAATAATTGACGTGGAGAAATATTGGCTGATAGACATCTGGTGTCCTTTGATGGAAACAGATGTTTTCAATGGCACGTTCCATGCTGTTCCAGAAAGCCACAAAATCTTTCCCAAAATTATTCATCATACGGAGGGTTATGTTCCTTTTTTTCAAAATTATACGGAAGTTATTCGACAGCAATATTCGATTGCTCTACCGTCAAAAGCAGGGCAGGCAGTCATATTTGAAGATAGTATGCTTCATTGGTCACCAAATAATATGACGGACTCCCCACGATATGCTATTCACTGTAGCTGTATCCCAAAAGAGGTAACCCCAGTTCATGTACATTTTGATCCTAAGAATCCCTCGCAGTTTGAACTGTATGAAGCAACAGATAAATTTTTAACCGAAACCGTCTTTGATTTCCATCAATCATTACCGAGACCAAGGGATCTAAAATTGCTAGCAATTGTCCCTAATAACAATCATGCTTATACTCTAGACGAGTTCAAAGAACGAATGCACAATCCCGATAAAATTCGACGTAAACTTTATCCCGATATCCCTAATATTTCTGAGGAGGACTTTCTGGAACTCCTTGAGAAGGAGACCGAAATCCGCCAGAAAATCTACTCTCCGAATGTAACTTTTAACTAGAGAGCAATTACCATGCGAAAAATACTTAATAATGAAACTCAAAATAGCTTGTTGATCAAAAGAGGTTATATTCAGCAGCAAATCCTCTCAGAGTCTGAAATTCAGTGTTTATTGAATCAGGTTCGTAAAGTCTGTCCTGAAAGTGATTTTCAGCCCCATAGCGATGCTTCTTCACACCCCTATATCTTTTCCAGTTATGCTGCGGTAGATTCTGAGTATCTACGTGAACTTGGTTCTAGGATTGTACAGGAAGCTCTATTACCTCACGTTGAGAAAATTTTTGACAACTACCGCATCATGAGTTGTGGATTGTTTATTAAGGCTCCAAAAGGTGGATGGATAGACATTCATTATCACCACCAGATAAACATTGATGAAGAGAAATATTGGCTGATGGATATCTGGTGTCCTTTAACGGACACAGATGTTTCTAATGGTACATTCCATGCCGTTCCAAGAAGTCACAAGCTCTTTCCAAAAACCGTTCATCATACATGTAGCTATGATCCTTTTTTTAAAGATTATACCGAAGTTATTCGAGATAAATATTCGATTCCGCTACCAACAAAGGCAGGAGAAGCGGTCATTTTTGAAGATAGTATGCTCCATTGGTCCCCGAATAATATGACGGACTATCCACGATATGCTATTCACTGTATGTGTATCCCCAAAGAAGTGACACCTGTACATGTCCATTTTGACCCCAAGTCTCCCCAGCAGTTTGAACTGTATGAGGCAACAGATAAATTTTTAACCGAAACCGTCTTTGGTCAACCAATACCGAGACCAATCGATCTAAAACTATTGTCAATTATCCCTAATAACAATCATGCCTATACTCTGGAAGAGTTTGAGGAAAGAATGCAGAATCCTGATAAAATTCGACGTGAACTTTATCCCGATATCCCTAATATTTCTGAGGAGGACTTTCTGGAACTCCTTGAGAAAGAGACTGAAATCCACCAGAAAATCTACTCTCCGAACGTAACCCATGCCTTATCAGCAATGAACCCAGAAATGAGTGTGAGTTTGGACGATAGTCAGCAGAAGGTAATAACATCAGGGATAACAAAAGTGTCTTCAGTTCTAACTCGCATTGCTTCCACTTGTATAGATATCCTAGGTATGAAGCCCAAATCAACAGCAAAGGTTCTGTCTATTCCTCAGACAGCAAGTGTGATCCGTAAAGCTGGTGCTCCGATTAACCAGCATACAGTTGCCGATGTCACCAATTACTATAACAAGTGGACCGAAAGCTATATCGAGGGCTTTGGAGAGGTTTTTCAGGGATCAAGACCTGATTCGACGGATGAACTACTCGATTATATTATTGGATCGGCTCGGTTAGAGGATGGCATGACAGTGCTAGATGCGGGGTGCGGTGTCTGCGGTCCTGCCATAGGTTTTGCTGAACGCCGAAAATTGAGGATTGAGGCTGTTACACTTTCCAACGTTCAGGTTGCAGAGGGGAAACAACGCATTGAGGATCGAGGGCTACAAAACCGCATTAATGTGAGAGAAGGGGATTTTCATCAACTTGGGGAAATTTATCCACCTGCCTACTTTGATCGGATTTTATTTCTGGAATCGCTCTGCCACGCTGAAGATTATCGAGAGGTTATCCGACAAGCAAAACGAGTTCTTAAGCCGGGTGGGTGCATTTATATTAAGGACTTTTATGCGTCAGATTACCGTTCCAGTCCTCATCTACTCGAAGTGCAGGCAGAAGACCTGCGTGAATTGAACCGAATTTACTGTCTGATTATGCCAGACCTCACCAGTACGGTAGACCTAATCAGTGAGTTAGGATTTGGTATCATTTATTTACGGGAACCCCAGTATACCTATTCTCCGAAAGCTTGGGAAAACTTTATGCGGCATACCAATGTTTTCTGGCTTCCGAAATTAGATAACCCAGAGCGGGCAGTCATACGACCGATAGAAATTTTTGCGTACAACTATCATTGTTGATTAGACACTACTAATGAAATTGACATTAAATAATCAATCTATACAACAAATGTTAAGTTAACAAATATCTTATCAAAGAAGATGTTTCACAAATTTGACACAAATTTGACAACGGCAAGTATGTAATAAGTTTGTTATGCCAGTTTACTTAACTTCAAAACATGAAGAATATTCGTCACGCTTTCAAAGATTCAGTCCTTCAAGAAGAGTTCTCAAACAAGGGCTATGTCGTTGTAAATTTGGCTGATCCTAGTGAATTAAAAAACTTGGCTGAGGCTTATCAAGATCTCTATCCAAACAAAGAGCAAGGCTGTGTATTTTCATGTCATGATACTGATTTCGAGCGTAAGTTAAGAGCGCAAAATCTGCTTCGTTGTGTGATTGGAGAAAAGGCACTTGATTTGTTTGATACTTATAAATTCGTGAGTGGAGCGTTTGTTGCCAAGCACCCTGGAGAGACTAGTGTTGTTTTACCGCATACTGACTTAACCTTTGTTGACCACAAGCAGTACTCAGCCGTCGCTGTCTGGACCCCTCTTACAGAACTTACTGCTGAGGCGGGAAGGTTGCACATATTGGCAGGATCTCATCGTTACACCCCCCTATGTGGGTCAAATCTTTTTAGGAAGTATACAGACATTGCAATCTCAAGCATGACTGAGATTGACCTAGAAATTGGACAGGCTGTCTGTTATAACATGCAGACAATTCATGCCTCTCCTGCCAACAAATCATTGTCTTCCCGTATTGCTGGAAACTGTGTCCTTATCCCAGACGAAGCCGACCTATGGCATATAACCATGCAAGATGAAAAAATCCTAA
The DNA here is from genome assembly GCA_050632425.1 of Pseudanabaena sp. BL-A-41. Taxonomy (GTDB): domain Bacteria; phylum Cyanobacteriota; class Cyanobacteriia; order Pseudanabaenales; family Pseudanabaenaceae; genus Pseudanabaena. The sequence goes on from CP192607.1 coordinate 1,045,063, forward strand.
TCTATTCCGTTGACAATGATTTCTACATTAGGAGGGGCGGTGATGAGGCAAGTAATCAAGAGCTATTGAAGAATTATCGTGTCATCCATTCTGAGCCATTTGAATCAGAGCTACCTGACAATGAGTCACAGACGAAAAATTCTCAACCATTTGGCTTCCTTCAACGGGTAATCAAGCGGTTAGGCATTGTGTGAAAAGTCATTTCTCCAAACTCCCTCTAGCTAATTTACTGGGGGTTAGACTAAGAGCGGGTTTGAGAAGTTAATGGATAAAAATTTTTCGGCTAAGTAGGAGAGCTTAATTAAAGCAAAACTTCTCAAGCATAATCTTAAAACCAAAAGAATTTTTTCTTTTTCCTTTGTAATTGCTGGTTAAATAGTTTTTTGCCATACTCATAAATTTCTCGATCGCATACTGTCAAATCGTCTATTTGCTTGATGACATCATCGGGGATTGTGCCAGATTCCCGATAAGTTAAATTCCCTAATCCTAATTTTTCGGGCGATATATTTTCCTGTGGCAGATTTTTAGGAGTAGGTATTCCTAAAAAATTACAAATCAATTGAGCCGAATCATTAAATTGTTCCATTATTCCCACAACTTCCATTGCGTCGAGTCTTTGTTTAGCCTTATTAAAGATTTCATTTATATCTATTAGTCCAGATGACAATTGTTGAGCAATAAAATCCTCAATGAAGATTTCTTTACTTTTGTCAACTGAGCGTTGAGCAACACCTAAATACTCATTGAAATCTATATCGCATCCCAGATAACAACTTTGCTGTTCTTTCATAGATGGCATAAGATTAAGCATCTCTCTAATATTAGAACTCTTCAATAGATCGCTAATATCACTCTTGAGCTTTATATCTTCAATTTCATCCAACGCTAATGGATTGGAAGCGAACTTTTTTACCCAAATTCTTTTTACAAAAAGACAATTTGAAACTGTTCTCTCAAAAGGATCTCGCAACATAGTAATAGAGGAAATGTCTTTATCTAACAGGCTAAACAGACCTGTTCCCCAATGCCCTGCAAAGCATTTGAATTGGTTAATTTCCTTTCTACTAATTTGCAACAGTTGTGATAGTGAACAATTGAGTTGTGAGCCTTGTGGGTAAGAGCAAAGAATCAACTGACCTAAGGAAGACCCAGCAGTTTTAGGAATATGCAGAAAATAAATCGGAGGTAACTTGTGCTTCATCATAAAAGGTCTAAAAATAGTAGTAATTTTTATTCCCATTGTACTGGAATATGGAATAGGCATTTAGCACTTCGAGAAAAATTCAAACTAGGATATACCAAACCCTTAACCTCAAAGTTGTAAGGTCGATCCTTGATCCCTTTTTTTCCTAAAATGTCATGGGTGTCATACTCCACAATATATACTTCTAACTGATATTCTCCTGGGAGAAGTGGCAATTGATTAATTGTGCATCTAAATTCATTTAGTCCTGCTTTTATTTGATAACGCTGATCTCCATAACTCCCAGTCATATTTGCCATCAGAAAAAGTCTATCTTTTCTTAAAGAGAACCCAATAAGGATCGGGTGGTTATCAAGTTGTGAATGACAAGTTAGTCGAATTTGAACTTGACTACCTGGAAAAATTTCTTTTCCATCGGTGGCAACTACCTCTACTTTTTCAATTTGAACTGTACCAAGTTTTTCTCCTGTTATTAGATCTTCGTCTTCATCGACTTGTTGGGATAGATTATTGACTATTGACTGGGAATAATTCTGCTCCATCAATTCATTGTAAGCGTGAATTATCTCATCCGGTTCGCCAGTGTTATGTACTTGTCCCTGATTCAAAAGAATGACACGGTGACAGAGTGATTTAATTTGATATATTTGATGAGAAACTAGTAATATAGCTCCACCCTTTTCAATATAGTCTCTCAGATAAATTTGAAACTTCTGCTGAAAGTGAATATCTCCTCCCCCTAAAGCTTCATCTATAATAAAAACATCTGGTTGCAGTTGGGTGTAAATAGAAAATGCTAACCGCAATCGCATCCCTGTACTGTATGTCCCCACAGGAGCATCAATAAAGCTTTCAATGCCTGAATAGTCAATAATATCATGAATATTTTTCTTGATTTGCTGTTCACTAACTCCATACATTGATAATTTGTTATAGATGTTTTCCCGTCCTGTTTGCACAGCATTTAATCCAGATTGATTGTCTATCATTACCACTTGATTGGTATGCCATCTCACCTCACCTAAAGTAGGGCGCAAAATCCCCATAATTAAATTAATTAATGTACTTTTTCCCGCCCCATTATGTCCAATTAACCCCAGCACTTCGCCCGCTTTAAGTTGTAGATTGACATCGTAAAGAGACCAAAATTCACCTTGACGAAGATAATTTTCTCCTTCTGGCTTGCGGCGAAACTCCCAAAAAATATCTTGGATTGTATAACGTAATGCTAACTTGGGATCACGACAAAATCGTTTTGATAAATGCTTTGTTTCTAATAGTACTTTTCCCATAATTAAGTTAGCGATCGTTCAATTACATGAGGTAAACATAGTCGGCAAAATAACCAGCCTCCTAAAATCAATAATATCGTTAGAGGAGTTAATAGAAATAAAGCTAAAGAATTAATTGACCCAACACCATAAGTCAAAAACCTTACAGCTTCAAATATGTAAGTTAAAGGATTACATATTTGAACGAAGTAAAGCCAATTTTCTGGTGGAATAACGACAAAGACAGGAGTAACAAGAAATAGAATCCACGGAAAAAATTGCATCACATTTTCTAAATCTTTAGTCAAAGAATTCCAAGGAGCTAATAATAAACCCAAACCCGAACCTAAGCCAATAATTAAGATAATACCCAATAACGCTAGGAAAAATGTCCCAGCAGGAGTAATATTAAAAACTAATAAAATGGCAATCAATATAGGGAACCGCATCAAAAAGCCAAAAGTAGACTCTGCTAAACCAGCCATCATTATCCCTTCTATAGGAATCTTTTGCCGAACTAATAAGTGAATGTATTGCGTAAGAGAAACGCACTGAATATTTAATGCTTCCAGAAATGTCTGTGCCATGACTACTCCAAAGACACCATAAACTTGAGGTGGAACTTTCCCACCAATTAAGATCGGAATGCGATCTCGCTGTCCCAATGTCAGTAGAATGGCTATTAAAGCTGAAGGAATAAAAGCCCAAAATAAACCAAGAGATGAATAACGATAACGTTGGGCTATATTTTGTAAAAATAGACGCTTGGCAAACCCAGATGAGGCTTGCAAATCCAACCATGCGCCTATCAGAAATGTTCTGACTGAAAATAACTGACTTCTAGCACTATTAATCTTGACAGGATAGTATAAATCACTAGTGCTTTGTTCAGACTGAGGATGAAGTAAATTCATACTTGTTCTCCTATAACTGTAGAATCAAATTCTAGCGTAGATGATTGCACTAACTTATACGCACATACCTTTTCTGGCGCTGGAGGAACTAGCCTACGAATAGACATAAATGATTCCTTACTGATATTTCCCCAATAAGCCTCTTACAGAACTGAAATTAAAACTGTAGAGAGCAAGTTCTGAAAGCAGAAAGAGAGACTTCAAAGTTATAAATGGCAGCAATCAAATTACAACACTGGCTTTGAATATCGACTACTAGTTAAGCTTTGAGAGCATGATGCTTTTTCTTGGCACTATAAAAATGTTTCTGGTGATGTTTAGGTCTTTCGACCTTGGGTTCAGTTACATCAATGACAATTAGGGTGGGAGGCTACTCCTGCCACAACGACTTTTTTCCTGCTAACCACAACTTCTCTGATTTAATTAAGGTATTTTCTACTTTTTTGACGGTGTGGCAGATCGTTGATTCCGATACCTCCCAATCATGAACGATATGACAATAGGGATATACTGCAAAGTAACCAAGATTTGATCTGCGAGCCTTAATTTAGCTTTCACACCTCCTTTTGCTTTGCTTTGCCCTGCTTGTTGCATCAGTTCCGTCATTTGTGTAAAAATTCAAAGCCCATAAATCTAAAATATTTTTGGTTCTGCAAGAGGTCTATCTTAGAAGATAAATAAGCGTGTAGCTAAAAAGTTCTCGATGGTGATAAGGTAATTTGCTACTAGCAAAGTACCTGTAGCATCGGCTTCACTTAGCCAACATTAACTGGGCGAAGCCGATGCTTATATTAAAGAAAGGGATATTTAGGACATTTGCAAATATGTTGACGCGCTTTAGCTAAGCAAAGTCTATTCAGATTTACTACTAATTCCTGTATAGATGTTCTCATTGACTAAACCCAACCAAGGATCGCTCGCAGGAGTAAGAAATAGTTGATCATACACGCGGCGATTGAGCGCATTTAAACTCGCTGCTTCATTATTTACAAAGTCTCCCTTAGCGAACCAATTGTGGATCTGGGCATGAAATACATACTCATTACGAACTGTATCCTGTGCGATCGCCTTTTCAAAACTATTGACTACCGTTCGCATAGAGGCAGTAGGCGATATCTTCCGCTCCATTAGTTTGAGACTACCTTGATCGAGATAGACCCGATTTTGATAAAGATTAGCTAATCTTGCCCAATTCGCATCACTGAGTTTATCAAAAGCAGAAGGGGGATTGAGTTCCGCTAAAGGCTCGCCAACGGTACGACTTAACGTCGGTAATTCCACCATCATTTTGCTCACTGTCAAACGACTAGCAAGGGCAGCACTAGCTTTGGGATCTGTCACTGCTAGAGGTAGTAATGGCTGTGAGGGTAAGCGTAGGCGGGTTAGATCGGCTTGCCATTTTTTTTCTAACTTGGCATAGCGATCGCGATGGTATTTAACTAAAACTTCACGACGGTTCACATTATTAGCATTGGCTTGCAGCGATCGCGCGACACCTTCAGCATCCTTGAGATTTTCTATAAAAGCCTGTGGACTATATAACCCCGGAATCGCATCAATGGGACGACCTTCACTATCAAGAACGTAATGAATACTATTACCCGTAATCGTTTGCTCTAATTTGCGACCATCTCCAAAATCAATCGTAACTTTAGGAACGGGGCGCTCTGGTTGCCAATGCAAAATAAAGCGATCGCGCAGCAGTTGCGATACCTCCCCGTTAGGGTATAGAGCAGTACGGAAAAAGCGACTATTAGCACAACTCAATTCATCGGCGAGATTACCGAGTAAATGTAGAGACAAAATTGGTTTGCCAGTTTCTTTGGATGCGATCTTTGCCGCTTCTAAATCTTTGTACCAATACAAGCGCGAGGCATCACAGTCCTTTTGCTGACAAATGGCATCTAAAGTAGCTCGTAATTGTGAATTATTTGGCAAATCTTTTTGATAGGCAGTCCAAAATGCATCCACCCCTGCATTTTTAAATTCCCTTAATTTGGCGATCGCCTGTTGAGATGTGGCTTTATCCTTGGAGGCAGCTTGCTGAACAAGGCTATCTAAAATCGGTTGTTCGGCTCTAGCCTGTGGTGTAGCGATGGTTGCTAAAGCGATCGCCCCTAAGCCAATACTGATCATCCATGAATTAGCCGACATTTTCTTTACAAGCATCTTCAGAATTTTCCTAATCCCATGATTGTAACTTTACCCCGCTCGACGTATTTATTGCTCATATTGTTCCTCATACAGCCCCCCCAAAAGATGAGTGGCGGCGCAAAGCGCCACCACTCATCTTTTGGGGGGGCTTTGTCCTAATCATCCGCAGTAGAAACACATCTGCACCTCTTAACTTTCAGGAGTCTCAACTTTTTCAATTTCTAGGCATTGTGTTCTTACATCACTTGCAACGATCCCCGCAAAGATAGACAATGTTTGCATTCAGAAAAGTAAGCATATAAAAAAGCCAAGATAATCCGAAGAATTTATGAAAAACGTACTGGCTATTATTCTGGGCGGTGGACAGGGAAGCCGACTATATCCCCTCACAAAAACACGGGCTAAACCCGCAGTCCCCGTAGCAGGAAAATATCGACTGATCGACATTCCTGTGAGCAACTGTATCAACTCAGGTATCGAAAAAATTTATATCCTGACACAGTTTAACTCCGCCTCTCTCAATCGCCATGTCAATCAGGCTTATCGTCCAGCGTCCTATTCTGACGGATTTGTAGAAATTCTCGCCGCTCAACAAACCCCCGATAGTCCAGATTGGTTCCAAGGTACAGCCGACGCAGTACGTCGCTATGCATGGCTTTTAGAATCATGGAACGTAAGTGAGTATTTGATTCTATCTGGTGATCACCTGTACAACATGGACTACGAAAAATTTGTCAGACATCACCGCGAAACAGGCGCTGACATCACCCTATCTGTATTACCTGTCGATCAGAAAAAAGCCTCAGCCTTTGGTCTACTAAAAACTGATAGCGAAGGTAAAGTCATTAAATTCCTTGAAAAGCCTAAGGGTGAAGCTCTAGAGGGAATGCGGGTTGATACCACTAAGCTCGGCTTAGATGCTACTGAAGCGATCGCTAATCCATTTATTGCATCGATGGGTATCTATGTCTTTAACAAACAAGCAATGATGAAATTGCTCAGTGATAATCCTGAATATACCGATTTTGGTAAGGAAATTATCCCTGCAGCAATTCAAAACTTGAATGTACAGGCCTACCTATATTCTGGTTACTGGGAAGATATTGGAACCATCGAATCTTTCTATCAAGCTAACCTCGACTTAACTCGTCATCCTGCAACTGCCTTTAATTTCTACGAAACCGAAAAGCCAATCTATACTCGCGCTCGTTATTTGCCACCTAGCAAAGTACATGACTGTAAAGTTAAAGATTCGGTCATCGGTGAAGGCTGTATCCTCAACCAAGCAACCATTACTAACTCAGTAGTTGGTATCAGAATGCATATCGAAGCCAATTGCACGATTGAAGATACGCTGCTGATGGGTTGTGATTTTTATCAACCACAGGAAGAACGTGCATCCGATCTCGCTAATAACAAAGTACCCATGGGAATTGGTGAAAATACAATCATCCGCCGTGCAATTATCGATAAAAATGCGCGAATTGGTAAAAATGTGCAGATTATCAATAAGGATCGCGTCCAAGATGTTAACCGTGAAGATCAAGGCTATTGCATTTGCAATGGCATCGTTGTCGTCGTTAAAAATGCTGTAATCCCTGATAACACCATTATCTAGATCAAGCCAATTTTTGAAAGTGCTGCTTTGCAGCACTTTCAAAAATCATGTCCTTATGCCATGATCTGTGGCAGTTAATTGGATCGTACTTTTTTACAAAATCCTGTGAACCCTTGGCTAAGTTTGTTGCAGCAGCATCGCATTATTGCCGTTATTCGGGCAGATAATGTCAGTATTGCTAGAGAAATGGCACTTGCAGCAGCAGCAGGGGGCATTAAGCTGATTGAAATTGCATGGAATACCGATCGCGCTGAATCACTAATTCCGAAGCTGCAACAGGAGCTACCAGATTGCAAAATTGGTACAGGCACAGTTTTAGATCTTGAGAATGCTGAACGCGCGATCGCCTGTGGATGTAGCTTTTTATTCACACCCCATACTAATCCTGAACTCATTGCCAAGGGTTTAAAAAATAATATTCCTGTAATCGCAGGAGCCTTAACCCCGACGGAAATTATTACAGCCTGGCAAGCAGGAGCCTCGGCCGTTAAAATTTTCCCAATTAAAGTCATTGGCGGTGTGGAATATCTCCAATGTTTACAGCCAGTCATACGCGATATTCCCCTCATCCCCACGGGGGGGGTGAGTCTCCAGAATGCTGATAAATTTCTCGCAGCAGGGGCGATCGCGGTGGGTATCTCTAGTCATTTATTTTCACCAGAGGTGATCGCTGAGGATGACTGGACAACAATTATTTCGCGATCGCAAGCTTTAATTCAAAAAGTTCAACCATTTCAAGCGGGATAAATGTCATGAAATGCCCCTTATCCCTAGAAGATTTATGCATTATGCAGCACTAGGACTAGATGTAGGTCGCAAACGTATCGGCGTAGCTGGATGCGATCGCCTTGGCATTACTGTTCATGGTATTACCACGATTATCCGTAAGTCATGGCAAGATGACATGGCAGAACTGCGATCGCTGATTCTTGAGCGCAATATTGACACCCTCGTCATTGGCTTGCCTTACAACATGGATGGCTCCCTTGGTGCTCAAGCCAAGCAAGTCCAAAAATTTGCCAATGGTGCAGCGAAACACTTAGACATAGCCGTGGAATTTGTCGATGAACGCCTCACATCCTATGAAGCTGAAGAGATGATGCGATCGCAAGGGATTTCCACAAGGGAAAACAAAGCAATGATCGACCGTAAAGCCGCCGCCATTATCTTGCAGCAATGGCTAGCCATCAAACAGCAAACCCAAAAAAGATGACACTGCTTTGCAGTGTCTTCTTTTTTGATCAAGCATTCCTATAGAGCTTGATAGCGTCTCTAATTTTTTGTCCCCTTTGCTGTCATAATGCTTAAGAGCGCCAAAAGCCTTATATAAGAGGGTTTCTCTGAGCTAGTAGTGCTATAGGATACAAAACAGCAATCTATGGAAGGATCGACGATTGTACTCACGGATGAAACAGGTAAGAGCTTGCCTTGCACTGTCGAAACCAAGTTTAAAGTGGACAGCACCGAATACTTGTTGCTGCAACCAGTTGACTTTTCTGTGCAAATCTTTGCATGGCAAGAAACAGATGACGAAGAAGAAACTGAATTAGTCGATGTCACCGAAGAAGAAATCGATTTAATTTTCTCAACTGCTCAAGCTGTTCTATCGGAACAAAACCTTACGTTACGGCGCTCTGCTTACACATTAACAGTTTCAGGAGAATTACCTGAGCCAACTGAAGAAGATATCATCGAAATTGATACTGAAGAAGATGGCAATTGCGGCGAGTTCCAAGAGCTAGCCCACTTCTATTATGAAGAGCAAGCTTTTTCTGTATTTACAGCCCTTGACCCTCTGATGTTTATTGCCAAGGTGGGAGATAATGGTCAGCCTGAAGTTCTCACCCCTGCGGAAATGGCAGCCCTTGAGCCTTATGTGGAGCAATATCTAGACCATGTCCTCAGCACAGAAGATGCCGAAGAAGAGTTCTAATTGGCTGTTTTATGGTGTTGCTTTCCCACTCACAATTTTATTTACTGGCGTAGTCAGTAGCTCTTGGTGGATTTGGGCAAGTGCGGCTCCTAGCACCTTTGGGGCAAAAGTCAGACTTACTATACCTGATGGGATGCCAACTCAAATGATCGCCCAAGAGCTAGAAGCCGCAGGCGTAATTCGCTCTAGCTTAGCGTTGCGCCTGTGGTTACAATGGCAATCTCTGCGAGGTAGTGAAGCGGCTTCCTTGCGATCGGGAACCTACGACTTCTCCACTAACCAATCTTTACCAGAGGTTGTCGCCCAAATCCAAACAGCGAAATCGACGGAAGTTCGCTTCACAATTCCTGAGGGTTGGTCGATCGCTCAGATGGCGGAGCTATTTGAGAAGCAGGGCTTTTTTGCGGCAAAGGACTTTGTGGCGGCGGCTCAACGCACTAGCCCCAAGCGTCGTCCTTGGCTACCCGAGGATATCCCTAGCCTAGAAGGATTCCTATTTCCTGATACCTATCAGATTTTGCCATCGGAAGCAACACCAGATCGAATTATTGATCTGATGCTCGATCGCTTTGAACAAGTAGCTTTACCTGTTTACAAAGACAATCAATCTGGTAAACCCAAGGTTAAAGTTAGTCTCAAAGATTGGGTAACGCTAGCGAGTATTGTTGAAAAAGAAGCGGTGATTGATTCGGAGCGTCGGATTATTTCTGGCGTTTTCTGGAATCGCTTGAAAAAGAATATGCGTTTAGAGTCAGATCCGACCGTGGAGTATGGCTTAAATATTAAGCAAACTCCCGAAAATCCACTGACGCTAGATCAGGTGCGGACATCTTCGCCCTATAACACTTATCTCAATGAAGGTTTACCTCCGGGGGCGATCGCCTCGGTGGGTTTAGCTAGCCTTAAGGCAACGCTTGATCCTGCCAGTACTGACTATCTGTTCTTTGTGGCTAAATATGACGGTAGTCATGTCTTTAGTCGCAATTTGGAAGATCATGAAAAAGCATTACAGGCGATCGATAAAAAAATTCAGCAAAAAACTCCGAAACAGTAATTAAAAGCGGCGCGATGCGCCGCTTTTAATTTTAGTGAGTTCTCAATTCTGAGTTAAGATATTCTTAATTATTTAATTAAAATACTAAAATTCTTGTGAAACCTTGGCGACTTATTGCTCCTGACTTAGTTCTGTCAGCACCGATTTACACGATTACGCCACAGTTAATGCAAAAACATGGGTTGAGTGGTCTCATTTTGGATGTTGATAACACCCTCATCGGGGATGATGAATCCGATGTTTCAGATGAGATTCGTCAATGGGTGGAACTGATGCGTCAGCAATATCCCATTTGGTTGGCAAGTAATAACTTTAGCGATCGCCGCATTCAAAAGGTCGCCGAAAGCCTCAATCTGCCCTACCGTAGTCGCGCAGGTAAGCCATCTCGCCGCGTCGTCCGTCAAGTTCTCGAAGCAATGGAACTGCCACCTGCTCAAGTTGCGATGGTGGGCGATCGCCTATTCACCGATACGATTGTGGGCAATCGTCTTGGCTTGTTTACGATTTTGGTACAGCCTCCTTGTGAGGAGCTAGTATTTAAACCAAATATTGCAACTATTTTTAAAGCGCGATCGAGCTTTCTCCGCAATTGGGAAATTTGGATTGCTCGCAAATCTGGGGTAAAAATATAAATTAAGGCGGCGCGAAGCGCCGCCTTAATTTTGTATTAGTCGAACAGTTATTTGTCTAATTGCTCGGTAACTTATAATCTCAGATCAATTCATCACAAGCTTATTTAATAACAACAATGGGAAACCTTCAGGGACGCGATCTTCTTAGTCTGGCAGACTTACAACCCAACGAGATTCAAGAATTACTTACCCTTGCTCAACAACTCAAAGCAGGCGAAGTAAAGTTTGACTTTCAGCGCAAAACCCTTGGCTTACTCTTCCGCAAAGCCTCAACCCGAACTCGTGTGAGCTTCACCGTTGCCATGCACCAACTGGGGGGACATGTCATTGATCTCGATCCAAATGTGACCCAAGTAAGCCGTGGTGAACCCATACAAGATACTGCCAGAGTTCTCGATCGCTACTTGGATGTTCTCGCCATTCGCACCTTTGAGCAAGCGGAACTAGAGACCTTTGCCAAGTTTTCTAAAATGCCCATTATTAATGCTTTGAGTGATTTGGAGCATCCTTGCCAAGTCTTAGCAGATTTACTCACCGTGTTAGAAAATTTCGGCACACTTAAAGGGCTGACTCTGACCTATCTCGGTGATGGTAATAATATGGCGCATTCCCTGATGATTGGCTGTGCACTCGTTGGCATGAATGTGCGAATTGCTTCTCCGAAAAACTTTACGCCAGATCCTGCAATTGTCGCTCAGGCAAAGGCTTTAGCGACTAATTCCGAAGTTATTGTCACCGATGATCCGAAACTCGCTTCTCAAGCGGCTCATGTTTTGTATACCGATGTGTGGGCAAGTATGGGGCAGGAATCGGAAGCAGAAGATCGGATTCCCATTTTCCAACCCTATCAACTGAATTCTGAACTAATGGCTTTAGCCGATCGAGATGCGATCGCTTTGCATTGTTTACCTGCTCATCGTGGTGAAGAGATTACCGATGCAGTGATGGAAGGCGATCAGTCCCGCATTTGGGATGAAGCGGAAAATCGTCTCCATGCTCAAAAAGCTTTACTAGCAAGCGTTTTATAGTCAAAAGCGTTAATCCTAATATCTAGCAAGGAGGGGCGGCGCAAAGCGCCGCCCCTCCTTCTAAAGCAAAAGCCTCGCATCGCGAGGCTTTTGCTTTAGAGAAATTTTTGTCTGAGGGCGATCGCTACTTCGGGCGTAACGAGATGATCGATCTCGCCACCAAATCTGGCAATCTCCCGCACCACACTACTACTCAAGAAACTATATTCATTGGAAGTAGAGAGAAACACGGTCTCAATATCATTTGCCAAGGTCTTATTGGTATGAGCCATCTGCAATTCCATTTCAAAATCGGAAACTGCGCGTAAACCCCGAATCAGAACTTGCGCTTTCATGAGATGGGCATAGGTAACAGTTAGCCCTGTGAACGTATCCACATCGACATTATCTAAATGCCTTGTTGCCTCACGGATCTGCGTCATCCGCTCCTCCATCGTAAAGAGAGGCGTTTTATTGGGATTGCGTAATACGGCAACAATCACGCGATCGAAGAGATGACTGCCGCGCTTAATAATATCGAGATGCCCAAAGGTAATTGGATCGAAACTACCTGGATAAATGGCTATCAATGCAGTCACCGACTCGCTACAACGCGATTATATAGCGCTTGCGCCTAAAAAAAGAAACACGCAAGGCGTGTTTCTTTTTTTAACGAGTAGCGGCGCTTCGCGCCGCTACTCGTATTTTGTTTTTTAGATACTACTTGAGCCGAGATATTTGCCGATCGCTGGTGAATAAATTTCATAGAGCATCGTGATTGGTTCGCCGCCATGCCATAGCAAATAATGTCTTGCCCAGTAATCTTTAACCTCTGGATAGCCAAATGCTTGTGCTAATTGAGGACAAGCACCCTTGTAAATGCCTTTGAGATCGCGATAAAGCTCAGTGTACTTTTGGTTGAGGCTGACCCAGATTGGCAAAGAGGGATCTTTCAAATATTTTTGCATCGCTGCCTCTGACCACCATGAAGTTGCATGGGAAAAAATCTCCCCTGTCTTTTGCGATCGCAAAAAGATTTGGCGACGAATTCTGGGAGCCGCAATTAAGGAAATATCCGATGGGGCATTGTCGTCGTCATCACCAATATTGGTCATGGCTAGTACTTCGACCGAAATATCCGATTGAGTCAATAGCTGTAAATGTCGCGTCGGCGCACCATCGCCCATTAAAAACATTTGCCAAGTCGGGGACAGCAAATTAAAGGGCAAGCCTTTACGAATATCATCTTCGCTGCCTTGCCACATGGGTTCTTCAATCCGATTCCAAGGTCGAGCCGTAGTACTTTGGATGCTTTGAGCTGAGGTGAGGGTCATACAGGATTTCTCTTAACAATCCGTAACATATCCTCTATTGTAGTTCAAATTAAAAAGAAACTCGCGTAGCGAGTTTCTTTTTACGCAAACCTCAGCGACAAGAGCTAAGACATTCTCAGTAGTCTAATTTGGGCAATGATGAAAATAGCTGGAATAATCCGTCCGTAGTTAGTAGCGATCGCCCGCCAACCCAGATCCGCAAAAAATAAACCCCATAACGCAGGCGTAATCACCGAGAAAACAGTTCTAGCCGCAGTATATTGAGTTGCTGCAACTGCCATCCCGCGTTTTGCTAGATAAGTGGAGACATAGGCATTTAATCTTGTCGCGATCGCTGTACCTCCTGCCTTCAAAACTTCATAGCCCACTTGGTAAGAGGCAAAATGCCATGCCATTTGTCGGGCGATCGCATTTAGTACTGCTGAACGAATGACGGTACTTACAGCGATCGCGCTGCCACCCTTGAGCAGTAAACTCATCGGATTACGCTGAGCATCAAGGGGCAAGGATTTTTTGAGATCTGACTCCGTAAGAGCCGCTTGTACAGAATCATCAAGGCTTGAACGTTCCTGAGGTGAGAGCTTTTTCCATGAATTGCTAATCAAATTCAAGAATAATTCAGACTCGATATCTTCAACGGTTTGATTTTTAGAATATTTAATATTGAGGTGCTGACAAACACGCTCTAGGACTTCACGGTAACTGACATTACTAGTTTTGCGGCGGAGCACCGTTAAGCCATCGGCAGCCAAGAATCGAAAACGCTTAGCGATCGCCTCAATTAGTTCATCGCGATCCCAGCTTTGTAATTCTTTGACAGGGGGGGTAGCTACATAATCAATGGGGTTGAACTTGCGCCGAAACAGTATATCCGCGATTTGATATAGCTCCTCATCGGTTGCCAATGCTAGAACATTGCTTAATTCGTCCATTGTCCCATCCATTGCCCTATCCATTGATTTGTTAACGAACAGTATCTCAAGCTTTCCTTAGCTTAGAAGATTCTAGTACTAATTACTCAAATGACAAAGTTATTAAAGTTGCTAATTCTTTAGATCCCATTTCCCGCTTGAAAAATCTGATTTGCTGTGAGATTTAATTCAGGAAAAGCTTGGGAAATAATTCGTTGGTCATCACAAAACTTACTAATTTGATATTCTCCATCCACAAGATTGCAAACTGAGATTGTCGGTATCTTAGGATTACCCAGAAATTTACGCCCACCTAAGGCTGCATAGTCAACGATCCAATACTCAGCAATCCCCATTTCTTCATAGTCAGCAAATTTTAAATAGTAATCATCGCGCCAATTTGTAGACACAATTTCAATTATTAGCGGTATAGATGCACCACCACTAACAATAGATTCCTTTTTCCAACGTTGCTCGTTAACTAGGTTTTCGCGGTTCAACACCAATACGTCTGGCAAATAACCAGAATCTTTGTCATCTGGTCTCACGAGTGTTTGACTAGGAATTAAATACGGAAGATCAAGCCTATCAATCAGTCCACTAAGCTTTATGACTAAAAAGCCTTTAGACTCTTCATGTGCTCCTACTGGTTGAGGCATTTCAAAAATACTCCCGTTGTGTAACTCATAACGTGCTCCAGTATTTTCAGGTAGCCATTGAATAAACTCTTCAAAGGTCGTAGCTGGAATAATAGATCTAGGGGGGAGAGTTTGGGTCATAGCTATTAGCCTTTGCAAACTATGAAAATATTATAGTCAACGTTAGTTTGAGTTAAACTTGCAAATTTTAAAACAGGCTTTGAGAGAGTGTTTGCTACGCAAACACTCTCTCAAAGCCCGAAATGAAATATCCCACGCATTACTTACGGGGCGTGGTACTGCTTGGAGATTTTGGTTTATTGAAACCCTTACTAGCAGTTTTCGATTTTTTAGGTTTGGCTAATGGTGTAGCTGCCTCAACTTGAGGAATAGTTACGGATATATTTTCCGTAGCGATCGCATGAACATCTTCGACCAGTGGCTCTACTGTTTCACTAATAACTGTTTCGCTAATATCTATCTGGCTTTGTTCAAGATTAGATTCTAGTTTGCCTTCTGGGATAAGGTCTTCGTGTTGTAATTGCTCGTTAACGATAGCATCAACTTTAATTTCTAAAGCTTCATCAGCAACTGCAATAACTGTTTCATCAATTTCTACATTAGTCACTAAAGCATCAGAAATAACTGTTTCCGTAACTACTTCGACAGTCATTTCTTGAGACTCTATAACTGGATCAGAATTTTCTAAATCAGATTCCGCAACTGTCTCTGTAACTACATCAGCAACCGTATTGGGAATTACTGATTCTGCCAATACAGGAACAGTTTCTATTGCCACTTCTGGGGCTATATCCTGCTCAGAAATCTCTTGATCAGCGATAGAAACACTAGGCTCTACAGATTCCACAGATACATCATGATTAATTTCAACAACCTGTTGTATTAAATGCTCAGGTTCTTTCTCTAAAGCCGAAGCAACATCGTGATGAGGGGAATCAATTACATTGACAACAATAGGCTCATGAGTTTGTGGTTTAGGTTCACGTTTATTAAACCCATGACTTTTTGCCGAGGCTCTCGATTTTTTCGGTTTAGCTGTTAATGCGATTGGTTTGGCTTTTTGTGAACTAACTGTTTTCGGCTCTGTAGCTACCGAATTGTTTTCCAGATGTTCAGATTTAAACTCATTGGTCTCAATATTTGTAGAAACAGTTTCAGGTATAGTTGCAGTCTCTACCGTTTTTTCAGAAGTAGTTTCAGGCTCAGCAAGATTCTCTAAAATTTCTTCAGCAGCAATTGCAGAGACGACTTCAGGAATAGTTTCAGGCTCAACAATACTTTCTACAACTTCACTAGAAGCAACTTCACTAGAAACAACTTCAGAAATATTTACAGCTTCACTATCTGCAATTTCGCTAGAAATAACCTCAGCAGTATTTTCCGCTTGAGAGATAACCTCCTCAGGCTCTAGAGCGATCGCACTAGTATCTTGAGCAACCTCTAACTTACTCTCCGCATAGTCTAAGGTTGCAACATTTAGATCACTACTGTGATGCTGATCAATATGATCAGATTGTTCTTGATCAATATGATCAATGTGTTGACTAATCGTAGAAATCTCTTGATCCTTGCTTTCTTCAGCAACCTCAACCACAGGTTCGAGACTTTGGGCGATCGCAGGAATGTTTTCAGAAATACTAGCGGCTATATGCTCCGTATCAACATGTTCAGCCTGAAAGCGAGGAATAGATACATTGATAATCTTGCCACCCAGTCGATGAATTGATTGCAATTTCTTGGAAAGAGAACTATAGGCAACAGTAACTGTCTGAATCGTCCCCTGCGTTCTCCCTTTCTGAATGCCACCCGTAAACTCAATCTTAACTGGCTGACTTCTGTAATCATCTGAGCCTGCGTTTACAGAATCAATATCTAAACTTTTCATGTCAAACTCATCCTAGCGATCGCACTTCTACGATCACGCATCAATATACTTTAACTAAACTAATCTATATAAGTATTCCGTAAAAATGTCTCTGCAAACAAAGTTCTGTTGGAATTGTTACAGCGCGTTGCGCTGAATTAAGACATAGATAAATTTTTGGAAGCTCGGCTTCGGCAAGATTCCAAAAATTATCTGTAGACATTCACAGATGAGTAGCGGCGCTATGCATCTGTGGATGTCCTAAGCAAAAGGAATCACAGAGTTTGGTAAAAGCTCGGTAAAGCCTGAACCTGAAAAAACTTGAGCTAGCATATTAAGGGACATGCAGGAAAAGTTTTTTGAGGCGCGGCAAAGCCGCGCCTCAAAAAACTTGGTTCCTTATTAAATCGCAGCCCCCTAAGGGCTATAAACAGTTAGACTAATTGGCATAATGCAAATAAATATCAATAATTTAGTTTTGCGGTCTGCCAAATAAATGTATTGTTTTAATTGCTAGCAAGATTCAGTATGCACTCAGCACTACTGACCAATATTTAGCCAAAATATTAGAGTATTGATCAAAGATTCTTAGCGCTTTTTATCAAGGCAACATAGAAACAACTCATAGTATATAAATTGTATAAAAGGATATAGCGATTGATATGGGGCGATTAGGAGTTTTACTGCTGAACCTCGGCGGACCCGACAAATTAGAAGATGTCCGTCCATTTTTGTATAACTTATTTTCTGACCCAGAAATTATTCGCTTGCCATCGCCATTGTTGCAAGCACCCTTAGCTTGGCTCATTTCCACCCTACGCGCCAAGCAATCTCAGCAAAACTATAAAAAAATCGGTGGTGGCTCTCCTCTGCGCCGTATTACCGAGGCACAAGCACAAGCCCTGCGATCGCAACTTGTGCAAAATGGGCATGATGTCCAAGTTTATGTAGGAATGCGCTATTGGCATCCCTTCACCGAAGAGGCGATCGCCCAAATTAAGCGCGACAAAATCGAAGAACTAGTTATCTTGCCGCTATACCCACAGTTTTCGATCAGTACTACAGGTTCGAGCTTCCGTTTACTTGATCGCATCTGGCAGACCGATCCCGAATTGCAAAAAATCAAATATACCGTTGTCCCCTCTTGGTACGAAAATTCAGGCTATTTGCAAGCAATGGCAAACTTGATCGCCACCAAACTCGATCAGGTCAAAGACCCCAGCAAAGCCCATGTCTTTTTTAGCGCCCATGGTGTACCAGTTAGCTACATCGAAGAAGCAGGTGATCCTTACCAAAAGGAAATTGAGGCTTGTGCCGCGTTAATTATGCAAAAGCTAAATCGCCCAAATCCTTATAAGTTGGCTTACCAAAGTCGTGTGGGTCCCGTTGAATGGTTGCAGCCCTATACCGATGTTGCGATCGAAGAATTGGCTGCACAGGGAGTTAAGGAACTAGTAGTAGTACCTATCAGCTTTGTCTCAGAGCATATCGAAACGCTCGAAGAAATCGATATGGAATATCGCGAAATTGCCGAACATGCAGGCATTGAAACCTTTGCGCGTGTACCTGCACCTGATACTGACCCCACATTTATCCAAGCCTTAGCCGATGTGGTGATTAAAGCGTTAAGCGATCGCCCAATCCCATTCTCCGCAACCATTCAACCACAAAAAAATACCAAGCTCTATCCTCAAGAGCGCTGGGAGTGGGGCATGACCCCTTCCGCAGAAGTATGGAATGGACGCTTAGCGATGATTGGTTTCCTCATCCTCCTCCTAGAGCTATGGCTAGGACGTGGACAAATTTTGCAATAAACATATTTACTAAAGTTAAAGGGAGTCATTGCAAAGCAATGGCTCCCTTTAACTTTAGTAAATATGCAAACTATTATCATCTATAGCAAAAAAGAGTTAACTAGTATAAACCAAAACCTAAGAATATGAGTTGCGGCGCGAATCGCCGCAACTCATATTCTTAGGTTTTGACCTGAGCAAAACTTGCTTTGCTATAATACGATATAAATTTCAGCAAATAGATTAATAAACGACTTTAATATTTGGATTTGTGATATAAAAGTTGACTTTATAGTCAACTATAATCATGTTCTAATCTGAGAATAATTCTAAATAGATAGATTGCTCGCTAGCTAATTGTGAAGAAATATTTAAGAATATCAATATGTCTTTGAGAATATTTATATTGGTATAGCGATAACATATCTGTAAAGATTTATAAGGGGTTTATGAGGGGGTATTGATACTTAACTATTTTTTAAACATCGATTGATCCCTTGCTGCTAGGCAAGATCCAGTGTTTAATTATTGTCTTTTCAGGAGCGGGGATCGCTCATCTAGTAATGATCCCCGTTTTTTATGCTTATAATCGTCACATGGTTTATTCCAATTTTAAAAATATATTCGATTACATATTTATCTAAAAATAAATTTCCCAATAAACCAAACTTTTAGAAAGTTAGTCTTTATAAAAATCAGAAAACCATCTCATTAACTTTCTAGTTTCTCTAAAAATCAACTTGTTATAGTGCTGAGTCCCTGACAATCGCTAAAAAAGGTAACAAGATGATGTATAGCTGCTAGGCCCATTCCCAAAACCTAAAAACTATAGTTATAGGTTTTTCATAAAAAAGATATTTAAATCACTATTACTCTCAAGGAGCTACTCAAAATGATTGAATCTATTCGTTGCCCCAATTGTGGTTCGATCGCTGAGCGTCACCATCTCCCATATCTTGCTCAAGTGAAAACACAATGTGATGACTGTGACTATTTATTAGTCATGTGCACTCGTAGTGGTCACGTACTTGAGTCCTATGCCCCGGGGTTGCCATCACGTCCACAGACCCTTAAGCCAATTGCTACACGCCTCACCCCGCTCCCCCAAAGACAAACTAATGGCTCTCGAACTAGAGATGTTGCTGCTTTACATATTTAAGTTACAACATGGGGAAGTTTCGATTTAGATGCAATTACTTACTATAAACAATGACTCTCTTAGATGCGATGCACCACTTCATCAAGTCTGAGAGAGTCAAAATTTTGATTAGCACTATGGGTGATTTTGTATATATTCATAGCCCCATCACAACTTCGTTGGACATTCTCCTGAAATAAGCAGTCCAAAAAAAGTTAAAATTCAAAAGCCTTGAGTCATCGACTACTAACAACAGCGTAAATCAATGACTCAGAGCATAATCGGGATTTGAAGTGCGCCAGAGCAACCGATTACCAAGCACCGATTACCAAGCACCAATTACCAACTGTTCATTAAGAAACCGAAACATGGCTCCAATCGCCAAACTACTGATTGCCAATCGAGGTGAAATTGCCCTCCGAATTATTCGGACTTGCGAAGAACTAGGAATTCCCACCGTTGCTGTTTATTCCGATGTCGATCGCAATTCGTTGCATGTACAGCTAGCCCACGAAGCGGTCTGCATTGGCGATTCTCCCAGCAGCAAAAGCTATCTTAATATTCCGAATATCATTTCAGCAGCCCTGACACACAATGCTACAGCCATTCACCCCGGCTATGGCTTCCTGTCAGAAAATGCCCGATTTGCCGAAATCTGCGCCGATCACAACTTATTGTTTGTTGGTCCTAGTCCTAATTCAATTCGCTCAATGGGCGATAAGTCTACTGCCAAAAAGACGATGCAAAAGGCTGGTGTACCAACCATTCCAGGGAGTGAAGGCTTAATCGAGTCGGAGGAGCAAGCTGTCAAAATCGCCCATGATATCGGCTTTCCTGTAATGATTAAGGCTACGGCTGGTGGTGGTGGTCGGGGTATGCGTCTGGTGAATAACCCTGATGATTTGCTCCGTTTGCTAAGAGCCGCCCAAGGTGAAGCGGAGGCTGCCTTTGGTAATGGCGGTGTATATATCGAAAAAGTGATCGAAGATCCTCGCCATATTGAGATCCAAATCTTGGCAGATATGCATGGCAATGTTGTGCATTTAGGCGAAAGAGATTGTTCGATCCAGCGTCGTCACCAAAAATTGTTAGAAGAAGCGCCTAGTAGTGCCGTCAATCCCAAGTTACGCGAAAAAATGGGCGATGCGGCGGTAAAGGCTGCCAAAGCAATTAATTATGTGGGTGTGGGTACAGTCGAGTTTTTGCTGGATAAATACGGCAAGTTTTATTTCATGGAGATGAATACTCGGATTCAAGTGGAGCATCCTGTGACGGAAATGATCACAGGTATTGACTTGATTGCGGAACAGTTGCGGGTTGCCCAAGGCGACAAGCTGCGCTTCCATCAAAAGGATATTGAGATCCGTGGTCATGCGATCGAATGTCGGATCAATGCCGAAGACCCCGATCACAATTTCCGTCCTAACCCCGGTCGCATTAGTGGCTATTTACCCCCAGGGGGGCCAGGTGTCCGCATGGATTCCCATGTTTACACTGATTACGTGATTCCGCCCTATTACGATTCGCTCATTGCGAAGTTAATTGTCTGGGGTAGCGATCGCCCTGCGGCGATTTTACGGATGAAGCGGGCTTTGCGTGAATGTGCCATTACGGGTGTACCAACGACGATTCCTTTTCATCAAAAGGTTTTAGATGATGAGGAGTTTAGACAGGGTCATGTTTACACCAACTATGTGCCATTGCTGCAAGCCAGACTCGAAGAACAGAAATAAATAAAAGCACCCCGTTGGGGTGCTTTTATTATCATCACCTAGCATTTTATAGCGTTTAGGTTTGTTTCCCCGCCGAAGGCGGGGAAACAAACCTAAACGCTATATGCAGCATTTCACGCTTGATATCAGTGCGTGTTAGCATAAATTAATGGGTGTAAATGGGTGTTTTTGTTAATGCTAGCCCAGCACCGCCTTGTCCCAATTCACGAAAGTGTGACAACACTTTTGTAAATTAAAAATCAAACCCAGTAAGGGTTTTAAAACTCAAAATAGCGTAGCCATTTTGAGTTTGGGTATTAGACCGCATCATTCAGACAATCAGCACAGAAGCTCAGAAAAATGACCAATTTGTTTTCCCTCCTCGCCGCATCCGATCCTCTTGTCGCAGGCTTTATCGGTAAAGAAATCGAAAGACAACGCAACAATATCGAACTCATTGCCAGCGAAAACTTTACCTCCCTTGCGGTGATGGCAGCACAGGGATCGGTCTTGACTAATAAATATGCCGAAGGACTACCCAACAAGCGCTATTACGGCGGTTGTGAATTTGTAGATGAGATCGAGTCGATCGCGATCGAGCGCATCAAAGAATTATTTGGTGCTGCCCATGCCAACGTCCAGCCCCACTCTGGCGCACAGGCAAACTTTGCCGTATTTCTCACCCTGCTCAAACCAGGGGATACCTTCTTGGGTATGGACTTGTCCCACGGTGGACATTTAACCCACGGCTCCCCTGTAAACGTATCGGGACTATGGTTTAACAAAGTCCATTACGGATTAAATAAAGACACTGAGCAGCTAGATTTTGATCTGATTCGTGATTTGGCATTGCAGCACAAGCCTAAATTAATCATCTGTGGTTATTCCGCATATCCTCGGATTATTGATTTTGCCAAATTTAGAGCGATCGCTGATGAAGTTGGCGCATACCTGATGGCGGACATCGCCCATATTGCAGGGCTGGTTGCCTCTGGTCATCACCCTAACCCCATCCCCTACTGTGATGTCGTCACCACCACCACCCACAAAACCCTACGTGGCCCCCGTGGTGGCTTGATCATGACTCGCGATGCTGCTCTCGGCAAAAAGTTTGATAAGTCGGTTTTCCCTGGATCTCAAGGTGGCCCCCTCGAACATGTAATTGCGGCTAAAGCAGTTGCCTTTGGTGAAGCCTTACGTCCTGAGTTCAAAACCTATTGCGGACAGGTAATTGCTAACTCCCAAGCCCTTGCTGCTCAATTACAAGAACGTGGTTTGAAACTAGTTTCCAATGGTACTGACAACCACTTGCTGCTAGTTGACCTGCGTTCCATTGGCATGACTGGTAAGGTTGCTGACCTATTAGTGAGCGGTATCAACATCACGGCTAATAAAAATACAGTTCCCTTCGATCCTGAATCGCCTTTTGTTACTAGTGGCTTACGCCTCGGTTCTCCTGCAATGACCTCTCGCGGTCTCAAGGAAGCTGATTTCCGCGAAATTGCCAATATCATCGCCGATCGCTTACTCAATCCCGAAAGTGATTCTGTTCAAGCAGATTGCATTGCCAGAGTACAAGCGCTATGCGATCGCTTCCCTCTCTATCCTGAATTGGATTACCCCACAATTGCTGCTAAAGAACCTGCCCTAGCAATTTAAAGTCAAATAAAAAAAGCTAGGGGGTAAAGCTCCCTAGCTTTTTTTATTTGTATCTAAAGGTGTAGGTTGTAACGCCAACTGGAAACATTCAATCCTGTATGATCTGATCGTTATTTTAAAAAACTTTACAAATCTTTCATACTCAGGAGTATCTCGTCATGGCTAAAGTCAAAATTGCTACCGCTAAAGATGTCAGTGCGAACAAAGTCTTGAAAACCAGTGCTAATGGTCAATCAGTGATCGTGGCAAAAGTTGGAGACAAACATTGCGCGATCGCTAACAAATGTCCTCACCTTGGACTGCCTTTAGCCAAGGGTAAATTTGAAAATGGTGTCATTACTTGCCCTTTTCATGGCTCTAAGTTTGAGATCTGTACTGGCAAAAACGTCGAGTGGGTAGATTCTGTCGTAGGTATTCCCTTGCCCGATTTTGCCAAGAAGATTGTTTCGATGGGCAAGGCTTCTACCGATGTCGCCAGCTTCACTGTTACCCAAGAAGGTGACGATCTATTTATTGATGCTTAATCGCTAGATGTTTCCCCATCTTTGGCAGGAAAACAGCTTGCAGGAAAAATGCTACCTTGAATTAGCACTACAAGTATTTTGAATATGGGCGACGCTAAGCGTCGCCCATCATTGTCTCAAAGGCTTGCTAGGAAAGCTTTTGCCAAAATAAAGTAGTATGGATATATTATGGCGCGATCGCAATTTCAAAATCTTCAAAAGTATCTCCGTCCTTACTGGAGTGACTTAGCTATTGGCACAGTTGCCCTACTACTGGCAAATGTTCTAGGTACATATATTCCTTCACTGATCAGGGGCGCAGTTGACGACCTTGGCAAGATTAAAACTGGGGATTTTCATCATCTGATGAATTACGTGTGGCTGATTGCAGGATTGTCATCATTGATGTGGGGCATCCGCATGGCATCCCGCGTCTGGATCTTTGGCATTGGTCGCAAAATCGAGTTTAGTCTCAAGCAGCAGATTTTCGAGCATTTACTCAAGCTACCACCGAGCTACTTTGCCAACAATTCCGCAGGGGAAACGATCAGTATTGTCACCAGCGATGTCGAGAATATTCGCCGCTTGATGGGGTTTGCACTACTGAGCATTATCAACTCGGTATTTGTCTATAGCTTGACGCTACCTGCGATGGTGGCCATTGATCCTTTATTAACTTTGCTATCAATTTCGGTGTATCCGATCATGTTAGCGATCGTGCAGCGCTTTAGTGGTCAGTTGCGCGATGAGCAGTTGGAGGTGCAAGAAGAGCTATCACAAGTTAGTTCGTTGCTCCAAGAAGATCTCAATGGCATGGCATTGATCAAAACCTATGCACAGGAGCAGAATGAAAGGGATGCGTTTGGGAAGCTGAACGATCGCTTGCTCGATGCCAATTTACGCATGGCGCGTAGTCGTAATATTTTATTTCCCTTGCTCGGTGGCATCGCCAGTATTAGCTTTTTAGTATTGATTTGGTTTGGGGGCGAAAAGCTAGCTAATCCTGCCAATACTACTTTTAAGATTGGTGATTTACTAACACTGATTATTTATGTAGAGCGATTGATTTTCCCAACAGCGATTTTGGGATTTGTGATGGTGACTTATCAACGGGGTATTGTCAGCATTGCGAGAATTCAGGGCATTCTCGATATTCCACCTGCCATCGTTGATCCACCCGATGCGATCGCCCTTAGCAAAGAAGAAGCCACTGGCAAAATCGAGGCAAGAGATCTTTGTTTTACCTATTCCGAAGCTAGTGAACCTGCGCTAAATCACGTTAGTTTTACGATTTATCCAGGAGAAACAGTCGCGATTTTAGGAACGGTAGGTTCTGGAAAATCCACGTTAGCTAGTGCCTTGATGCGCTTAGTGGAAGTTCCATCGGATCAAATTTTTATCGATGGGGTGGATATTACCAAAATGCGGATCGAAGACTTGCGATCGATCATTTCCTTTGTACCGCAGGATAGCTTCCTATTCAGTGCCACAATGCGCGATAACATTCGCTATGGTAAGCCCCAAGCCTACGATCATGAAGTAGAGAACTTCGCGAATCAAGCTCGCATTGAGCAGGAAATTTTAAAATTTCCTAAGCAATACGATACGCTTGTCGGTGAGCGTGGCATTACCCTATCTGGTGGGCAAAGACAGCGCACTGCTTTAGCCAGAGCCTTGCTAGTAGATACGCCGATATTGGTACTAGATGATGCGCTTTCCAGTGTCGATAATCAAACCGCAACAGGGATTTTAAGCAATTTACCCCACAATAAAACGGTCATCTTTATTACCCACAATCTATCGGCGGCTTCAAATTGCGATCGCATTATTTTGATGGATGCAGGCAAAATCGTTCAAGTAGGTAATCATGATGAATTACTCGCTGATTCACCGCTCTATCAAAAACTTTGGAATCAACATAAACTTGAAGTTTCCCTTCGTTAAGAAGGTGGTGCGGTGAAGGTACATCACCGCAATATGGCTCTTTACTTAAATCGCAGAACCCTAAATGTTAACTTGGCAAGCGATCATCTCCCTATTTACCTTCCTCGGTGTCATATTATTACTGATTACTGAATGGATACATTTTGTAGTCGCCGCCTTTCTTGGTGCGTTGCTCCTGATTATCACTAATGTGATCACTATGCCTGAGGCGATCGGCTATATCGGTAAAAGTCATGGCACATTGGGATTGTTCTTCGGGGTAATGGTGATGGTACGCGCCTTTGAACCTACGAAAGTCTTCGAGTACCTCGCTACTCAGATGGTAATCCTTGCTAAAGGAAGAGGCGATCGCTTGCTATTAGGCATAGTTGCGATCACCACCCCGATCTGTGCCGTTTTGCCAAATGCCACGACGGTTATGCTACTCGCGCCATTAATTCCACCCATAGCACAGGAAATCGGCGTAGATTTTGTACCACTGTTGATTTTGATGGTATTTGTGGCAAATAGCTCAGGTTTACTGACCATTGTTGGCGATCCCGCTACTTATATTGTTGGTGATGCCATCAATATGAGCTTTATGGACTATCTGATCAAACTCAGTCTCGGTGGAGCGATCGCGGTGGGAGTGATTGTGGCAATGTTGCCATTTCTATTTCGCAAAATCTGGAATAAGAAGTTAGAAAACTTTGAGCACCTTCCACATCCCCAAATTAATCATCCTCGCATCCTGATTATTGGCGCAATTATTACTACCTTTGTACTGACATTTTTTGTGATTGGCGAAACCTTACCAGTTCCCGTATCACCCGCAACCGTTGCCTTACTAGGAGCAGCCCTCGCCCTCATGCTCGTTCACCACAGCAAGATGGATACCGTCAAGCATATTTTGCAAGATGTCGATTGGAGTACCTTGATTTTCTTTATGTGCATTTTTGTACTGATTGGTAGCTTAGAGAAAACAGGTGTAATCGCCAGTATGTCTGGTGTGTTAGCGGTTGTCTTAGGAAAAAACATTTTCCTTGGTTCTATCTCGTTACTCTTTTTCGTAGGATTAATTTCTAGTGTAGTTCCGAATATTCCCCTTGTAGTAGCGATGGTTCCCCTGCTGAAGCAATATGTAGTTAATGTCGGTTTAGCTAGTCCTGAGGTACTTGCGCCCGATTTTGCAGGACAATTTCCCACCGTGGTATTACCGCTTTTCTATGCCATGATGTATGGCGCAACCTTGGGGGGCAATGGAACCTTAGTCGGTGCTTCCTCTAATATTGTTGCGGCTGGAGTTGCGGAGCAGCATGGCAAGCGCATTTCCTTTAAGATATTTTTGCGCTATGGCATTCCCGTCATGATTTTGCAATTAATTGCCGCCGCAGTCTATGTCACGCTCAGATTTTTGATTATTTAACATCAGTTCTTCGCCATTTGTGCCGCGCTTCGAGCGGCACAAATGGCTATATACGAGGTCAAGTGTTGCTGAAACTAAAGCTTAGGTAATTCCCAAATATTAATACTTTTATCTTGACTACTACTAATCAGCTTTAGGTTATCAGGGGTAATTACTAGAGATGTAACCAGATCAGTGTGACCAATTAAATCCCAAATTAGCGCTCTAGTTTTGAGATTCCATAGGTGCATGGAATCTGGATTGTCTTTCCCTCCACTGATTAGATAATTGCCATCACTAGTAATTGCGATCGCCCCGATTGCTTCCTTATGCCCAGCGAGTACAAACAACTGGTTGCCCGTAGCAATATCCCAAACCCGAATCGATTTATCATTACTGCCACTGATAATATGCTTACCGTCAGGCGTAATTAACACACAGGTCACACCCGACAAATGCCCTGACAGAATCTTGACCGTTTCCCCCGTTTTGGTATCCCAAATCCTTAAGGTTTTATCTCGACTCGCACTCACAATTTGCTTACCATCAGGGGAAATTGCTATCCCAAAAATCTTGTCAGTATGACCTTTGAGCGATCGCTGTAACTTACCCGTAGAAAGTTGCCAAACATTGACCGTATTGTCATAACTACCACTAACTAAGAGATTGCTAGCAGGTGCGATCGCCAAATTATTAACGAGGTTGGTATGACCACTCAAAGTTTTAACTACTTTGCCTGAGGATATATCAATAATTTTGATGTTTTTATCCTGACCTGCGGTGATGATCTGCCGATCAGACAAAAATATGACAGCGCGAACCCATCCCCCCTGATCCTTAATTTCACGGGTTGGATTGGTATCTCCTTCTAGTTCCCAAAACTTCACCGTGCCATCATCACTAGCGCTAGCGATCGTTTTGCCATCAGGACTCAGCGCCACATTTTGAATAGTATCTAAATGTCCTTGCAGGAAGCGAATCGGGGTCAAACGTTTTTTCTGCAAAGTAGGAAGATGGAAATTAATTTCCTCAAAGCCGCCAAGGGCTGACACCTTAATCGCTGTACCAATACCTAAGCCAAAGGTTGCTGCTACTAAGACAGATACTACTAATAAAATTGGCGAAGTTGGTTTACGAGTAGAGTCTTTGATCGCTTTTTTAATTGATTTGCGTTTAGCGCTAGTCTTAGCATTAGGCGCAAGTTTTTCAAGCTGTTCTATCTCTTTCAGAATCTTTAAGATCGATTCACAGTTCATGGGGCGATCGCTAGGCTTACGCGCAATCAACGCATCAATGAGATCAGCAAATTCTTCGGAAATTTCAGGAGCAGATACTCGCCATTCAAAAACATCGCGATCGGGATTATAAGTATCAAGGGGATACTTACCCGTCACCAAATGAATCATCGTGCAGCCAAGGGAGTAGAAATCGGACTGCGGTACAGCAAAGCCTTTTTCCTGCTCAGGCGATGTATAGCCTACCGAGCAAATACTAGTAACTCCTTGAATCCCCCCGATTTTGGCAAGATAGGTATGTGTTGCTTCACGAGCCGTGCCAAAGTCGATGAGGACTAGTTGACCCGATGGAGATAGCATCACATTGGCAGGTTTAATATCGCGATGAAAATAGCCTTTACTATGGACTAGCGCCAGAATTTCTACCAACTGTCGTAGCCAGACGAGCGCTCGTTTTTGGGCGATCGGTTGACCATTACGTTGATTGATCCATTGTTCGAGATTTACCCCCTCAATTTTTTGCATGATGATTCCATGCAAAGTGATACCGCTTTCCAGAGTGTGATGCACATAGGACTCGATCTTGGGGATGCCCGCATGTTCAATCTGACCTAGCACCAAAGCCTCCTGTTGAAACAGTGAGACTGCCTTGCTATCTTCATTCAAATCCTGTTTCAGGACTTTCAGAATTTTTGGTTGCCCTGCGGGATTCTCAGCTTCATATACGACTCCAAAGCCCCCAGAGTCGCTCAATAATTTAGTTACGGTATAGCAGCCATCGATTAACAGTTCCGAGCCACATCCTTGACAAGTTGGATAATTATCATTGTCGGGATGGTTAGGAATAGGACAATTAGGATTAATACATAGACGCATGGTGTTTTAAAGCGTACCAGTCTAGACTTACTATATCTCTAGCGCAGTCAAATTTATCGTAAGGGGTCGGCTATTTAATAAAGAACCGATTTTTGTGGCGAGGCGAAGTCTCGCAACAAAAATCGGGTTCTTTATTTTACGGCATGTCCCTAAGCATATAAAAAACCCATAAAAGTAAAGAGATTGCTTAGCACCTTGTTACCGAATAATTCATGATCGAATACATCACAACACTTGTTATCAATGCAGCAATCTTTGCCCTATTTAGTCTTGGACTCAATCTGCAATGGGGTTTCGCAGGATTAGTAAATTTTGGTCACGTCGCTTTTATGACCGTCGGTGCATATACCACCGTTTTACTAAGCCTCAATGGTGTGCCTTGGTTCCTTGCCTTTTTGATCGCCGCCGCGATCGCAGGTTTACTCGGCATCCTCATTGGCAGTACAGCCCTTAAACTGCGTGAGGATTATCTTGGTATCGTCACCATTGGTGTATCGGAAATGGTGCGCCTCTTTGTCAATAATGAAGAATGGCTGACAAAAGGTACAGGTGGCGTACAGGATTTCCCGCTTCCATTTGTCAATATCGTGGCTCGTCAGAACTATTCTTTTATTCTGGCTGCCCTATTAATAGTTGTCGTGGCGATCGTTTATTGGCGCTTGGAATGGCTAGTGCGATCGCCTTGGGGAAGAGTCCTCAAAGCGATCCGTGAAGATGAGGAAGTAGTTAAGGCTCTAGGCAAAAATGTATTTTGGTACAAGTTACAGGCTTTTGCGATCGGTGGTGCGATCGGTGGTATGGCAGGGGCTTTCTATGCTTGGCAATTAACCACAGTCTATCCCGATAACTTTATTCCCCTGATTACATTCCAAGCATGGACAATTGTTACCATTGGTGGTGCTGGTAATAACCTTGGCGTGATCCTCGGTGCAGCATTGTTTCAGTTTTACAATGCTGTACCCAGATTTCTTCCTGAACAAATACGTGCCGATGGCGGTAGGTTTGAGGCAATTCAGTTAATTTTGATTGGACTGACCCTAATTATCCTGATGCTCTGGCGACCACAGGGAATTTTAGGTAATAAAGATGAATTAACTTTAAACAGATAAAAAAAGAGGTTGCTAAGCAACCTCTTTTTTTATCTGTTTAAGTAGGTGGGCGCAATTAAATATAAAACCCCAAAACCTGTGGCGCACGCGCAGCGTGCGCCACAGGTTTTGGCTCTGGTTTTTAATTATGCCCAGCTACTTAGCTCAAGATACGCAATGAGTTTTTAGTATTTGGGAACCGAAGGATCGATTTGATCGCTCCATGCGTTAATACCACCCTGTACATTGATCCCATCGATGCCAGCTTGCTTGAGAATGCCAAGAGCCTTCATCGATCGCCCACCCATTTTGCAATGCGCGATCAACTTATGCCCATTGAGCAAGGATTTGACCTTTTCCACACCATTACCATTTTCGATTTCTGGCAAAGGTACTAGCACGGTATTGGGGATTCTGCCAATTTCCCATTCATTCGGGTTACGCACATCAATAATCACGTAATCCGACGCACCAGCATCAATGATCTCTTTAAGTTCTTTGACGTTAATTTCGGCGATCGCTTTTTGCGCTTCCATTTCGGTTTCTTGTTGTTGGGGAATACCACAGAACTGCTGATAATCGATCAATTTCTTGATGACAGGACGTACTGGGTTAGGACGTAGTTTGAGTTCGCGGAAAGACATTTTCAAGGCATCGTAAAGCAACAAACGTCCACTGAGGGTATTGCCTTGACCAAGAATAATTTTGACGGTTTCCGTCGCTTGGATCACACCAATGATCCCCGGTAGAATTCCTAAAACGCCACCTTCAGCGCAGGAAGGTACTAGTCCGGGTGGTGGTGGCTCTGGGTAGAGATCGCGATAGTTCGGGCCACCTTCATAATTGAAGACCGTTGCCTGACCTTCAAAGCGGAAAATTGAGCCGTAGACGTTAGGCTTATTTAGCAATACACAGGCATCATTGACGAGATAGCGTGTGGGGAAGTTATCCGTACCATCGACCACAATGTCGTAGGGAGCCATGATCTCCAGCGCATTTGCCGAGGATAGATGCGTGTTGTATAGATCAATTTGGCAATAGGGATTGATTTCCAAGATCCGCGCTTTTGCCGACTCGATCTTGGGTTTACCAACGGTACTAGTGCTATGAATGATTTGACGTTGAAGGTTAGAGGTATCCACCACATCGAAGTCCACGATGCCGATGCGTCCAATTCCTGCGGCAGCGAGGTATAACAACAAAGGTGAACCCAAACCACCCGTACCGATACATAGTACGCTGGCAGCCTTGAGTCGTTTTTGTCCTTCTACCCCAACTTCAGGCAAGATCAGGTGACGCGAATAGCGTTCGTAGTCATCTTGGGTGAGTTGAATCGAATTTGGATCTGGGTTGAGCATGATTAAATAAATCGCACTTTTGATTCGTGCAATGGCACGTTAAAAGCATGAGGCGATCGCCTCCGCTTGTTTTGATATTTATATTGTAGTTTCCTAGTTTACGCTTTGTAGGAATGTTATATCTTTATTGCAGTTCTGCTAACTAGCTAATCTCCGATCTAGTATTTACAAAAGTTGGTAATCCTAAAGAAGTGATGATTTGCTGAACAAATGTACTACAAATTATCATCCCCAAATTTGAACTGCAAAATATAGCTTACGGAGCTTATGGACACCCCTTACATTTACTACATTCCCATCTATCCTGACGATGACAACTGCGAAACCTTAATGCACTTATTTATAGGTAAACCAGGTTTAGATACAGAAATCCTCACTTTATTAGAAACCCTCGACAATCGTGAGCATGAGGGTGAAGCAGTGGACTACGTTCATGAGCTTGAAGATCAAATTGGGTTGAAGCGAGTTTCGGTTAGATATTTACCCCGCAAACGCGATCGCGCCGTACCAATCATGACCTAAACAAAAAAATCGCGCAAAGCGCGATTTTTTTGTAAGGGGGTGATATCCCCACTTTAGTTAATTTCTGTAAAGTTGAGTCAGCTTGTAAAATTAACTATAGATGTAAGTTAACGAGAGCATTAATCATGGCATTTTTTGATTCTGAGATTGTTCAACATGAAGCTCGTAATCTATTTCAAGATTATCAAGCCTTGACTCAGCTTGGTGGTAATTATGGCAAGTTCGATCGCGAAGGCAAAATCCTGTTCATCGAAAAGATGGAAGAGATGATGGATCGCTATAAAATTTTTATGAAGCGATTTGAATTGTCCGATGACTTTATGGCGCAGATGACTCTAAAGCAGTTGGAAAGTCAATTAGGTAATTTTGGAATCACTCCTCAACAGATGTTCGATCAAATGAATCTGACCTTAGAAAGAATGAAGGCGGAATTGGAAAGTCAACATTAGGGAAGGAAAAAATCTCAGTATATTTTTTACCTTTGGAATTGTGGACGCGCCATCACTACTACGGCTCGCACATTAATATCTCGACGACGAAGAGTAGCGATCGCTTCGCGGATCGTTGCGCCAGTTGTATAAATGTCATCACATAAAATGACATCTCGATAATTTCCTTTGATCGATGGAACTGTAAAAGCTTGCGATAGATTTTCTTCCCGTTCTGTAATGCTTTTCGTTTGCATCTGCGCTTTGGTCTCTTTAATCCGTTGGAGTATTTGTGGCTTACAGGGAATTTGCGTCAAGTCACAAAATTGCTTCGCTAAAACTTCTGCTTGGTTAAATCCTCTGGATTTTAATTTGTTGGCATGGAGGGGAATTGGCACTACTGATATTTGTTTGTACTTTTGCACAATTGCTTTAGTAATTGGCGATCGCTGCCAAGTATTCGCCATCTTTTCGCCAATTACTTCCATAATTTCTGGATGGTTATCATATTTGCACGCAGCGATCGCCCGTTTCAACGCGCCATCATAAATTCCCCAACTATAAAGTGGAATATCTAGGGCAATAGGATTATCCTTCTGTAAAAAGTCTGGTGATTGATAAGCCGTGATTTGGCGATCGCAGTCTTTGCATAAAATGCGATCGGCAGGACGCTGGCATAATGGGCAATTTGCTTGCCAGAGAGAATCTTTAACTATATTTGCTAAGCCTGATAACCATTGCATAATTTTCAACCTAGCTAAAGGCGGGGCAATACCCCGCCTTTAGCAATTATTCCACAGTGACAGATTTGGCAAGATTTCGGGGTTGATCGACATCCAATCCACGATGTGCTGCCACATGGTAGGAGAGTAACTGCAAAGGAATCACAGTAAGAATCGGTGAGAAAATCTCATCAACCACAGGAATTGGCAAAATGTGATCGAATACTTCGTGTGCCGCAGGATCATCTAAAGGCGCAACTCCGATCAATTTGGCATCTCTTGCTTTTGCTTCTTGAGAATTAGAGAGAACTTTCTCATATACTGCTCCGGGGGTGGCGATCGCCACTACTGGCACATCCTCATCTAGCAAGGCGATCGGCCCATGCTTCATCTCACCTGCGGGATAGCCCTCAGCGTGAATGTAGCTAATTTCCTTGAGTTTGAGCGCACCTTCGAGGGCGATCGGGAAGTTAATCCCACGACCAAGGAAAATGAAATCTTTCGTATGAGTAAATTGCCGCGAGAGGTCTTCTATATAGCGCTCTTGACTTTCCAGAATCCTTTCCATATAGGCAGGAAGCTGACGTAATCCCTCAATTAATTCTTGAGTTCTCTCCTCTGACAAAGTTCCTTTGGTAATACCAAATTCTATGGCTAGTAAATAGAACATTAGTAATTGAGCGACAAAGGTTTTGGTCGCAGCTACACCAATTTCTATTCCTGCTTGGGTATCAATCACCGCATCCGCAATGCGTCCAATCGAGCTTTCAGTACGATTAGTAATGCCAAGACAGCGATCGCCTCGTGATTTTGCTAGTTCTAGAGCCGCTAGAGTATCCGCCGTTTCGCCCGACTGTGTTACTCCAATTACAAGCGTATTTTTTAAAGAAGGTGGTGGCGAATAGCGATATTCTGAAGCATACTGGACGCTAGTTGGAACCCCTGCAACCTGCTCTAGTAAATATTTCCCAACGAGAGAAGCGTGCCAACTAGTTCCACAGGCAAGAATTTCCACTCGTTCGATGGAATTAATAAAGTCTGTGGGAAGTCCTAATTGAATTTGGTTCGCTTCACTGATATAACTAGCTAGCCCTGCACGAAATACCCCCGGTTGCTCGTAGATTTCCTTGAGCATATAGTGCTTAAAGCCCTGCTTCTCAACCATTGTCGGATTCCAGTTGAGGGTTTGGGGTGAACGACGTAGGCGATCGCCTTTTGCATTAAATACCTGTACCGAGTCTTTAGTGAGTCGGGCAATTTCCCCATTCTCTAGAGGAATGACTGTACGGGTATAGGCAACTAATGCAGGGGTATCAGATGCACAGAAATTTTCATCTTTACCAATGCCAATCACAAGTGGTGCTTGCTGACGCACGACGATTAATTCATCGGGATAATCAGCATGAACTACTGCGATCGCATAGGCTCCTTGCAATTTTTCAACTGTCAATCGGACTGCTTCAAAGAGAATTGAAGGCGATTTCTCAGGAATAATATTGCCTTGCTTTTCTAACTGTGTCAGAAACTCGGCAATCATGTGGGGAATTACTTCTGTATCCGTCTCACTGACAAAAATATGACCAAGCGCTTTTAAATCAGTTCGCAGAATGTGATAGTTTTCAACAATCCCATTTTGAACTACCGCCAAATTACCCATCGTATTCGTATGGGGATGGGCATTGTGTTCTTCGGGCTTGCCATGCGTTGCCCAACGAGTGTGACCAATGCCAATGGGGGCTTCGGGAGCCGTATCGGCATTGAGCTTTTCTTCGAGTTGGATCAGCTTGCCCTTGGCTCTGACCCGATGCAAACTGCGATCGGCTGGATCATTGAAAAAGGGAATTGTTGCCACGCCTGCGGAGTCATAGCCGCGATATTCTAGCTTTCGTAGCCCTGAGATTAAAACTTCATTAGCCGAGCGATGTCCGATATAGCCAACAATTCCACACATAATGTCAAGTTGAAGTAGATACAATTACAATTTTGTACGCTGAGCACAAAAAATTATGATCGTATTTAACCATGCGAGGTTCCTGCTATGGCAGTTTTGCCATTGTCAAAAACAAAATCAAAGACAAAATAAAGAGCCAGATTGTTATGGCATAACGAAACTATGCCATAACAATCTGGCTCAAAGTCCTAAGTACCTAGTTGCAAAAAACAAAACCTGTAGCGCACGCTGCGCGTGCGTTACAGGTTCACCTAGCTCCTTAGATTGTGGTTTGAATCCAACGAGTTGCCTTTTCTGTATCTAGTGGATGTGAAATAAAGTAGCCTTGCACCTCGATACTGCTACCACCCAAGCTTTCAAAATAATCTAGCTCTTCAGATGTCTCCACGCCTTCAACGACAATTCCCATGCCAAGACTGTTTGCTAGTCTTAGAATCGACTGAATGATTCTTTGACTCTTGATATCAGTAGACACCTTATTGGTAAAGCTACGATCAATTTTTAAAACATCGATTGGTAAATTTTTGAGATAGCTAAAGGACGAAAACCCAGTACCAAAATCATCAATATAGACCTGTACCCCCACTTCTCGAAGCTGCTCCAGTTTTTGTGAAGAGATTTCGATGTTTTCCATCAAGATGGATTCGGTAATTTCTAGCTTGATTAAATTTGGTGAAATTTCTCGTTCGATAATTATTTCTTGAATACGTTCGACAAAATCAGACTGGACAACCTGTAGGGTAGAAACATTAACTCCTAATGTCAGCGTTGGAATATGTGGAAAATTCTGCTGCCATTGTCGCAACTGGTTGCAAGCTGTTTGTAATACCCAATAGCCAATGGCAACAATGTCCCCCGTTTCCTCTGCGATCGCTAGAAATTCCTGAGGAGAAATTAATCCCTGTAAAGGATGTACCCACCGTAATAAGACTTCAAACCCCGTTAATTGATGTTGATGTAGTGAAACTATTGGCTGATAAACTAAATGAAATTCCTCACGTTCAAGGGCATGGCGCAAATCATTTTCTAATTGCCAGCGTACCTTTGCACCTTGGCTCATGCTAGCGCTAAATAGAGCATATTTACCTCTGCCTAAGCGGCGGGAGTAATGCATAGCAATATTGGCATCTCTAAGAACTTCATTGGCATAAATATATTCCAAGTCGCTAATCGCAATGCCAATACTCACAGAAGTAAAAATTTGATTATCGTCAATGATAAATGGCTGTTTAAGACTCTCGAGAACTGTCTCAGCCAACTCAATAATTGGCTCTTGACCATCAATATTTTCAACTAAAATCGCAAACTCATCACTATCAACCCTAGCGATAGAAACATTAATTTTGCGATAAACACTCAACCTTTGACTTATCCCTTTTAGTAGTTGATCGCCTATGGATATGCCAAAGTTATCATTAATGGCTTGAAAGCGATCGCAATCAATAAAGAGGATTGCAAAATTACGATTGGAGGTAGTTTGTAACCTTGCAAAGGCAAGATTGAGTGAATCCATGAAGGAATCACGATTGGGAAGTCCTGTTAGTGAGTCATGCAATTGGCTATAGTGCAATCTCGCAATAATCTGATCTCTTTCTAATCTGATAGAGTCGGATTTGACTAATAATTGCAGTTGATGAATGGAGATCGCTAACTGGGTTCCCAATTTTTCGAGCAGTTCGATTTCCCAAGGTTGCCAATCGCGGGCAATGTCATATTTATGAATAATTAGTAGTCCCCATAACTTTTTGCCACTGGGAATCGCGATCGCAATTGTTGATTGTACGCCTAAAGGAATAAGTGATTCTTTAAGCCTCGGATCAATATTTGGTAGGTTAATGTCATTAATAACCTGACTAAGACAGCTTTGATAATTTTCTAGCCAATCGGGATCGGTATAAACTGTGGGTAGTCTCCTACCTAATAGCGATCGGATCGGATCGTTAACCACTTCATATTCAACGAATGGGTCGTTAGATTCTGAAGACTGATTACTTAATTGATAGGCAATTACATGATCGCTTTGTAGTAACTGATGAATTTCCAATACCACTGTTTCTAGTAATTCATCTATAGTGATCGACTGCCGCAGCCTTGCAAACATTAAAGCAAGTAAAGTATCAATTTCATTCTCATTCTCCGCATCCATATATTGATTGGACTGATAGAGCTGTTTTAGTCTTTGTTTGAGACTAGATATCTCTCTTTCCGCATTATCAAAATATTTACCTAGATTTTCCCCAAGAGATTTGATGCTTTCTAGACTATCTTGTTGTTGACTATTTAGAGTTTCTGATGTTCTCAGCCGCTCTACAGTTGTCAACAAATCTAAGAGTGTCTCAGCAAAATTTTTTCGCATAATTTCCAAAAAATTTAGTTACGGATAAATCATAAAGTTAAACCATATAGCAATTCTAAATGATTTAAGAGATTGTCTCCTTAAGGAGACAATCTCTTAAATCATTTAATTTTATAAATGATCGATGATCTTGGATCGCTATGCATATTTTAAAAACTTTAATAAAGGTTGTGCTGAATTTTACTTATTCTTTAAAGGTTGTCAAAATTGATTGACAACCTTATTCCATTAATTGTCATACATTTCTAAACAAGCTGAATATTAGGATTAAAAAATGAGTTACAGCCTGTTTAAGCTAGAGAAAATTTTGAAAACGCGGCAAAGCCGCGCTTTCAAAATTTTCTCTGTTTTCCCCATAACTTATTTTAGGATACCTTAAAGAGATTTACAAATGCTTGTTGTCCCGCCTTTGACGAGACAACAAGCATTTGTAAATTTTTTGATTTGTGGAAGCGCACCCCTTCGGGGTGCGCTTCCACAAATCATTTAAGATTGCTATACAAAAACCCCAAAGCCTGTGGCGATCGCCACAGGCTTTGGGGTTTTATATTTAATTGCACCCAGCTACTTATTAAAGTTTGTGATGAACACTTTCTATGAAGTTGTATCCTGAGTCAGCTTAGCAAATTGATCTGAAAACACTTCAATTTCAATATTGGGATCATTGCGTAAACTGAGCGATCGCTTGACTCGACCTAGATATATGGGCTGCGACAAGCCTTCTTGAGGATGCACAATGGTTCTTGCGTAAATTGTCAGTTGCTCTTCACCTTGACCATTTCGCCCAGATGAGAATAGGTTGTTACTGGCTTGGGCTAGGGTTGATGCTAGTTGTTCAGGTGTGATGTTTGGATCAACTGCGATCGTCGCTTGGGGACCAAAGCGATCGTAAACCAGTTTATATGGGGCTGAGCCTTCGATTGATGAACGGGTAATTGGCTCGAAACTGAGAGAAAATAGTCCGACAACTAGTACTACTGAAAATAGGGTCACACCTACCATGCGATAGCGCCAACTCCACTGCTGAGACACAGCCAATCCTGTAATCAAAGCACATACCAAGACAAATATGCCCATTCCCTGTGCAAGCTGACCAAATAAAGCAGGCGTTAGCGACATAACTTATCTATTCTTAAATTATTTAATAAACTACTGAGTTCATTTTATAGTGGCTTGTACTGCAAACCAAATTAAAGTGACAGTATCTACCCTGAAAAGTTTGCCCCTCCTTAAGCTTAGACAAATAGAGATTTTTTGATGACTTATATAAGCTTGGTTTATGATTGCAAGAAATCTGGATTGATAGTTGCTAATATTTGTTCTTATTCAGAAAAAGAGCTAGTACTCCTATGAATGCCCCCAATCAAAATCGCAATAAGAATAGTAATGGTATGTTGTTACTATTTGCGATCGCTATAGTGACAATAATAACTTTGCTATTATCACCACCAGTATTTGCCAGTTCAGCAGGTACTGGAAATTCTTTGCATTGGGCATATGGAGGCAATGTAAACCCGACACAGTGGGGACAAATTAATAGGGATTTTGCACTATGTGAATTGGGTAAATCACAATCGCCTATCAATATCAAGAATCCTGTCGTCAGTACACCAACAAATATCAATTTTGATTACAAGCCTTCTCCTTTAGTAGTGGTCAATAACGGACACACGATTCAGGTCAACTATGAGCAAGGTAGTAGCGTGAATATTAGTGGCGAAAAGTATTCTCTACTCCAGTTCCATTTTCACACTCCTAGCGAACATACCATTAATAGCAAAGCCTCTGCTTTGGAACTGCATTTAGTCCATCGGAATGATGCAGGAAAACTTGCTGTAGTCGGAGTTTTGCTTACTGAAGGTGCTGCGAACCCTGTAATTGAGGAAGTGTGGCAGAATATTCCTGAAACAGGCAAAACAAATACTGTTAGCGATCGCTTAATTAATGCAGTAAATCTCTTGCCAAGAAGTAAAGCCTACTATAGTTATGTAGGTTCTCTAACTACGCCACCTTGCAGCGAAGGGGTGAAATGGAATCTTTTGGTAGAACCTACGACGGTTTCTGAAGAACAGATTGAAGCTTTTACCAAAATTTATCAAGTTGATGCGCGACCAGTTCAACCGACCAACGGTAGAAGCATCGAGTTACATCGATAAATATCATCTTTAGGACTTACGCATCGGGTAGATGAGGCGGGGGCTTTGCCCGCGCCTCATCTACCAAAAAACATTGAATTCGTTAGCATTGCGTAAGTCCTAATCTTTAAACATAAAGGCGGCGCAATGCGCCGCCTTTTGTTTGGAATCCTATAGTATGAATACAATCATAAATAATATTTATAAGATTATTTGCAAATAAAAATATGACTAAATTTGATTATGACTTATTTGTAATTGGTGCAGGTAGTGGTGGACTTGCCGCCTCAAAACGCGCCGCCAGCTATGGTGCAAAAGTAGCGATCGCGGAAGGAGACTTAGTGGGTGGCACTTGTGTCATTCGTGGCTGTGTCCCCAAAAAGTTAATGGTTTATGCGTCCCACTTTTCCCATTTCCCCCATGAATCCGCAGGCTATGGCTGGACAATTCCTGAAGGGACTTTGGATTGGGATAAACTCCGTAATGCTATTCAAACGGAAGTATCGCGCTTAAACAAATTGCACATTAGTTTCTTAGAAAAAAATAATGTGGAGCTAATTTCGGGATTTGCCAAATTTGTCGATGCTCATACGGTGGCAGTGGGCGATCGCCAATTTACCGCCGAACGCATTCTAATCGCTGTAGGTGGTGAAGCCTTTAAACCCAATTTAGCAGGTATTGAATATGCCATCACTTCCAAGGAGATGTTTTTGTTGCCACAGTTTCCCAAACGATTTGCGGTAATTGGGGGTGGCTATATTGGGACTGAGTTTGCGGGCATCATGCATGGACTCGGAGCCGAAGTTACACAAATCATCCGCGATCGCTATATCTTAAAAGGCTTTGACAATGATGTGCGTACCAATGTGCAAGAGGGGATGGTCAATCATGGCATCAATTTCCATACCTGCATTGATAGCAATTCCCTCAAGATTACCAAGAATAGTCAGGAGCATGAAAGCGCATTAACGATTTCCTTTAATGATGGAGAAGGCAAGACACAACAAGTCAATGCTGATGTTGTCTTATCGGCAACAGGACGCAAGCCCAATTTAGCACCACTCAGTCTAGACCAAGCAGGAATCGCAGTCGTTAATGGCGCGATCGCTGTTACCGAAGATAGCTGTACCAATCAACCCCATATCTATGCGATCGGTGACTGTACTAATCGAGTGAATTTAACTCCCGTAGCGATCGCTGAAGGCCGCGCCTTTGCCGATACTATTTATGGACATAAACCGCGTTTCATCAGCCACAAAAATATTCCCTCGGCTGTGTTCTCACAACCTGAAGCTGCTACGGTTGGTTTATCTGAAGAAAAAGCACTTGAGCTATATGGCGATCGGGTGAAAGTCTATAAAACAAAATTCCGCCCCATGTTTTACAGTCTCGCAGGTAGTGAAGCTAAAACAATGATGAAACTAATTGTCGTTGGTGAAGAGGAACGGGTTGTAGGTTTGCATATGGTCGGGAAAGATGCCGCCGAGATCATTCAAGGTATGTCTCTAGTCGTCACAATGGGCGGCTGCAAAAAAGATCTAGATAATACGATGGCAATGCACCCCACTGCCGCCGAAGAATTTGTCACTATGTAACAAAAGAGAGTATGTGCTTTGCACATACTCTCTTTCATGATTTATTCTTCATAGTGTCCCCCAATCGCAATGATATGTATATTTTCATCATCAAAACTGTAAATTAGCCTCTCCTTGTCTGACAGTCTCCGAGAGTAGTATCCAGATAGATCATATCTCAATGCTTCTGGTTTACCAGTTCCCTGCGTGGGATCAGCTTTTTGCATCTCTTTGAGAATATTTAGCAATTTTTTATGAACAGATTTATTAGATTCCCTCAAATATTCATAAGCTTGCAAAGTATCTTCATGAAACACAATTGACCGCATGATGCTTTTGTTTATGGACTTCGATTATTGATTGAATTTGTTTTACTAGGTCAGGATTGCTTACAAGATAGTCAAAATCAATTGAATGGCTTAATTGATTAATTGATGATTTTTTAGCGTTATGTTGAAACTGCCTGATCTGTTGCATCAGGATGGAATTACTCAAAACATATTCAGTTTCTTGATAGCTATCCATAAAGCTTAATGTTTATAACCTATGCTTATACTTTTATCATATCTGAATGCCAATAAAAAAGGGGCGCAAAGCGCCCCTTTTTTATTTAGCTAGCAGCGTTTGATTCGCGGCGAACTGAGGTGTTTTTGGGTTCACCCTTAATTTTAGTGACCAAAGAGTTCCAGCCAAACTTGGTTAAAGCCAATAACCAGTTGCCTTCCAACTCACGGAACATTGCCATATTCATGTGGAAAGAATCATTTGCTTCATCGACAATGCGCTGAGCAGTCTCTTCATCCACAGGCAAAGTATCGAGAGCCGCACGATAGTTCTTCTTGAATTCACCGTGATTGCGAATATCATCGAACTCATAGAAAGCAGTACCATCGCCATCGGCTAGCCCCATCGACTCCTTAGCGATTTTCTTAAGGATTTGACCACCAGATAGATCTCCCATATAGCGAGTGTAGGCATGAGCTACCAGCAATACAGGGTCAGTAGCCGAAATCTCGCGGATACGAGCCAGATACTTTTCACAAGCAGGTGTGGGCTTTACGGCTTCGCGCCAGTTAGAGCCGAAGTAAAACAACATATCGAGTTCGAGACTCTTTTCACGCCATAGCTCACGATAGTAGAGCTTGCTGAGGATCGGGTCATTTTTGTGAACTTCAAACTCTTCTTCGATCGCTTTGTAAACAAAGTAAAGATTTCCGACGAGTCGGCTATAGGCTGTCTTGTTAACTACACCCTTTAAAAAGCATTTAATAAAATCGGTACTCTCTGCTGCTGAGTGAGATTTTTGTGTACCTACGCGCAACTTTGTTGCTAAACCTTGACTCATGAAAACTCCTAAAACTTTTAAATCAAGATGGTAAATTTAAGCGAATTTATTGATAGTTAAATTTGTTATTAAGAATATATTTTGGGATAAATTGGTGAGATTTATCAAGATGATGCCAATATGCCGAAAAAACTGCGATCGCTGCTAAAGCCTTAAATCACAAGCATTTGGCACAGTATTCAAGTATATAAGCCAATGTATAGAAAAATTTCTAGTCTGTAACAAATTTTCATCTACCACTGCGACCATATAATGTAGTCACGATCTCCTAATTTGTAGCAGTTGCTAATATCCGCCGTTATAAATTAGATTTAGTCAAGCTAGCTTGAAGAGGTAATACATCTTGGTTTTAAGCGGATACGAATACTTACTGGTATTCATCATCGTTTGTACGCTTGTCCCGATATCGGGATTAGTCCTATCTGGTCTTTTAAGTCCACAACAGTCTGGAGCCGCAGGTCGTACTACCTACGAATCTGGCTGCGAACCTGTTGGGGGAGCTTGGATCCAGTTTAATATTCGTTATTACATGTTCGCCCTTGCCTTTGTGATATTCGACGTGGAAACAGTGTTTTTGTATCCTTGGGCAGTCGCATTTAGCAAACTAGGCTTACTTGCCTTTGTTGAAGCACTCATCTTTATTAGCATTCTCATCTTAGGTCTAGTCTACGCTTGGAGAAAAGGAGCCTTAGAATGGTCATGAAATCCGAAAACGTTGGTCTGGACTTCAGCATTGAAGAACAAACTCAGCGCCTTATCAATCCTGCCGCAACACCACAAGTCACCCAAGACTTATCTAATAATGTCATTTTGACCACTCTCAAT
This sequence comes from Pseudanabaena sp. BL-A-41, assembly GCA_050632425.1. GTDB lineage: Bacteria > Cyanobacteriota > Cyanobacteriia > Pseudanabaenales > Pseudanabaenaceae > Pseudanabaena. The sequence continues at coordinate 1,088,169 of CP192607.1, forward strand.
GACCTCTATAACTGGTCGAGAATGTCTAGCCTCTGGCCGATGCTCTATGGCACTAGCTGTTGCTTCATTGAGTTTGCTGCCATGATCGGCTCTAGATTTGACTTCGATCGCTTTGGTCTATTACCTCGTTCTAGCCCTCGTCAAGCTGACTTGATCATCACCGCAGGCACAGTCACCATGAAAATGGCTCCTGCACTGGTGCGCCTTTACGAACAAATGCAAGAACCAAAATATGTAATTGCCATGGGCGCTTGCACAATTACAGGCGGCATGTTTAGCACCGATTCCTACACCACAGTGCGCGGCGTTGATAAGTTAATCCCCGTTGATGTGTATATCCCCGGTTGCCCTCCCCGTCCTGAAGCAATCATGGATGCCATTATCAAATTGCGTAAAAAGATTGGTACTGAAGGCTTTAACGAAAGAGCGAACCTCAATCGTACCCATCGCTATTATGCGATTAAACATGAATTGAAGGTAGTTAGTCCTATCCTCACAGGACAATATCTAGAAATGCCCAGCCGTATGGCTCCACCCAAGGAACTAGTCGAGTCTGGCATTCCTTTACCCGCTTTGCAAATGGCTCAAAAGGAGGTCGAGACAGTTGGCAGATAATCAAGAAGCAGCATTGGTCACGACTGAGGTAACTTCCCCAGTTTCTCAATGGCTAACTAACAATGGGTTTGAGCATGAGTTTCTTGGCTTAGACCAACAAGGCGTTCCTATTCTCAAAATCGATCGCCAGTTTTTGTTACCCTTTTCCACTGCGCTCTATGCCTATGGATTTAACTACTTGATGTGTCAATGTGGTTATGATGCGGGTGCTGGTGACAGTTTGGTGAGTGTTTACCATCTCGCTAAGCTAACCGATGAGGGCATTGATAAAAGCGATCACCTTGAGGAAGTCCGCGTTAAGGTATTTCTCCCTCGCACCGATCCTCGCTGTCCATCGGTCTACTGGATCTGGAAAACTGCGGATTGGCAAGAGCGCGAAACCTACGATATGTATGGCATCATCTACGAAGGACATCCCAATCTCAAGCGAATTCTCATGCCTGAAGACTGGATCGGCTATCCGATGCGAAAGGATTATGTCACACCAGACTTTTACGAGTTGCAAGACGCATATTAAAAAGAAGCACCCAAATGGGTGCTTCTTTGCTTTTATGGAATGTCAGAAAGTGCTTTAAACCTAGGGCAACCATTTAGGAAATGTGCCAAACATAGGTAACACATCAGGTTGCGGTAATTTGTTACTCTCGGCTGTATTAATGGGTAGCACAATTAACTGGGTAGGAACTTGGGTACGTGCACTGCGAGTAGCTTTTGCAGAATCTTCAGGAATAGCCTGAGAATCGGAGGCATCATTGCTAGTCACTGCGGAGTTGAGGAGGATGGCTTGTCCATCAGGAGCAACATTAAATTGAATTTCTCTTTGTGATGGAAGTTCGAGAACGCGACGTAATTGCGCGGAATCGAGATCGATCGCAGCAATATAGGGCTTCTCACGAAAGATATTTTTGGCAGCATCCTGCTCGACATCAGTTAATAAGCAATAGAGCGTTTTTTCTTGCGGATCAAACTGAGCACCAAGGATCGAACCATTAATTTTGGTCAGTTCCTTTTGGATGCCTTGGTTATTTACTAAATAGAGCGATCGCGTATAGTCCTTATTAAATTTAATAGTTGCGGCCTGTGTGCCACTTCTAGCAAAATTTAAAACAGTACCGAATCTTGGCAGAAAGTCCAACGGTGGGGCTTGCGGCTCAAGAGGCAAAATCGCAACTCCTTCGCCTTGAGCGATCGCCACCGACGCGCTGTCGGGCGTAAACATAAAATCGCCCCCGGGTTGGTTGTCCAGCGATCGCGGTTGTTGATTCTCTTTGATAAGCCAGAGTCCATATCGTCCGACTTGTTGACGGCTGAGACGCTGCACCAAGATGTTTTTACCATCGGGTGAGAGATCGAATTTAAAATTTTGATAGTCATCACTACCGAGAATAGGTTTAATTTCAGGTGGATTTGACGTTAAATGATCTTCGCGATCAATTCCCGTTGTCACCACATAGAGTTTTTGGTCAAGTAAGCTTTGCCCCGCCGCTTCGATCGCCCCAAATAGAATTTTTTGGCGATCAGGATAAATCCGAAAATCTAAAACTGTCAGATTAGGAGGTGTTAAGACTCGCTTTTCCTTTTGTAACACATTGTAAAGCACAAGGCGACCTTTTTCTTCACCCTGTGAGCCAATGTAAGCAAAATATGGATTAGGGGTTTTAAAACTACCCACAAAAGGCTCAATGGCAATTTTTTTACCAGACTCATTCGCAAAGCGATCGTAGGCATTCTCAAGTTTCAGCGTATAGTTTTTGCCATAGGTCGCAGGTGCTAATGGCGTGTAGGACATACGGCGTGATGACCAACTAATTTTGCCTGCAAGGGGTGGATCAAATTTGAGATTTTGCTCGACGCTTTCGCGATTCATCGGACGGTTAAAGGTCAATACAAAGGATGTATTGCTAGCATCAATTCGCTGACCTTGCCAACTAAAGTCTCTCACCTGTGGTGCAGTGCGATCGCCAATCCATAGCAAAATTGCGATCGCCACACTTAGCGCTGCGACAAAAACTATCGCATAGCGATCGAGGGGCTGCGAAAACCATTTAAAGCGAGGACTAAGTTGCATGTCAGCTTATTTCCAAAAGACACAAATATGTAGAGCGTTTGCCAGTTTCATTGAAGCACAAGCATATGACTTGACTTCGCCACATCATAAGAAATCGGTTCTTTATTTTACTGTAAGTCCCCAAATCCTTTGTAGTTCCCTAGTCGGGTTAAGCTGGCAAATTTTAAAAGCCCAAAAGTAAAAGCCTTGCTATGCAAGGCTTTTACTTTTGGGCTTTGAGAGAGAGTTTGCGTAGCAAACCCTCTCTCAAAGCCCGTTTCAAATTATCCCGAACTCGCGTTAGTTGTATAGCAATGTAAGGTTTAATACAAATTTTTTGTGACGTGGCAAAGCCGCGCCACAAAAAATTTGGTTCCTCCTCACCCTAGTTAACAAATAAGAAAGGCGACGCTTAGCGTCGCCTTTCTTATTTGTTAACTAGAAAAAATTAACCTTCAGTGGATGCATTCAGTGGACGTACATCAACAATTGTGCCACCGAGACGAGTGATTCTGCGGGTTTGCTCATTTAGACGGCTAAAAGGAACTTTAACGAAAATGCTGCTGCTGTTACGAATAGGATAACCATTAAGATCGGTTGCATCACTTTGACGTAAGCCAGATACTTCGTAAACAAAAACGCGATTATCTTTAGCGGAAGTAATCATAAAACTCAGTTTTACTATATTTTGAAAGGTGGATAGTTAGATTTTGGGAGAGTATTAAAGGCACACCCTATAGATGAGCCTTTAATGAATGACTATTGAGAACCTATTGAGCGATCGTTACACTAGCAACCTTGCCACCCAACTTGCTGATGCGTTGCAATGTATTGTTCAACTCTTTATAAGAGACAATGTACTCTCTATTGCTACGACGAACTTGAGGGTATCTAGGTAGAGAAATTGCAGCAACTTCAATTCTGTATAGACGATCTTCAGAACCTACAGAAGAACGACCAAAGGCACGAGTAGGAGCATTGCCTTGTTTTGCTGGTTGATAAGCCCAACCATCATTACCGCCAGAAGCACCAACAATAGGAGAAACACTATTTTGAGCGAGTTCAGTTGCTAGTCTAGAAGCACTACCTGCAACTTGAGCGCGATCGCTGTTAGCATAACCACGATAGAGGCGGAAGATTCTGGTAAAGCCAACAGTTCTGTCGCCAACCTTATTGGTGAAACCACGATAGTAAGGAACAACAGCATCACCGAAGCTAGCTTCGTACTCATCAGAATCGATGTAAGAATCGATATCGGCATCATAACCTTCGTTTTGATAGCGATCGAGGTGTTCAGTTACCTCAGCTTCAGAGAAGGGAGCACGTCCTAACAAGTGCTTGAAGTTCAATTCAATTACACGGGTGTGGAAGTTGGAATAGAGAAACTTGCTCTTGTATAGCTCAGACTTGGCAACTGCACGCACGAATTCACGTACTGTGATTTGACCATTTGTCAATAAAGACTCAAGTCCAACCAAACGATCTGCCGCCAAGATGTAGTCATTTCCCAATACATGGCGATAAACAGCGTTAATGACTACCTTGACATCATCTTGAGAAAAGTTAGGACGTAGCTCTACTGGACTAGCATTGCTATAAGCAGCAGTTCCCAAACTGGAGGCGGCATTTGTAATTGCCATAGTTTATTTTCCTTGTCTTACTTTAAAAATAAAAAAATAGTGTAAAGATCCAATAGTTAAGACAAGCGAGTCAAAATGACCACCTATCTTAACTTTTAAATCTTGTTATCTTTGAGAACAATCAAAGCTAGAAAGAGTAGCACTTTGTACTGCTCTTTCTACAGAATATCTCTAATCAATTGCTTTAAGCAAGAGAAACTTGCGTAATACGACCACCACGCTTGCTTAAGCGCTGCATAGTGCTAGAAAGCTGGTCATAAGGAACCAAGTAATCCGTAGCACTACGACGAATTTGGGTAGTCCTTCCGTTATTGGCTTGAATGACGCTGACACGGTAGAGTTGACCACGATCATCACTGGTGTTACCAGCTAGACCTAACCCAAAGCCTGGTGTGCGAATAGCGCTAGCAGAATTTTGGGCAAGTTCGGTGGTCAACCAAGCTCCTTTGCTTCTGCCTTGAGCGCGATCGCTGCTAGCATAACCACGGTAGAGGCTAAAAAGTCTGGTAAAGCCAACAGTTCTGTCACCTACCTTGTTGTTGAAACCACGGTAGTAAGGAGCAATTGATTCACCAAAGCTGGCATCATACTCATCAGAGTCAATGTAAGAATCAATATCCGCATCGTAGCCTTCGTTTTGATAGCGATCAAGATGCTCAATGATCTCGGCTTCAGAGAAAGGAGCACGACCCAACAAGTGTTTGAAGTTCAACTCAATTACACGGCTATGGAAGTTGGGATAGAGAAACTTGTTCTTGTATAGTTCAGACTTGGCAACTCCACGGACAAATTCACGCACAGTGATTTGACCATTAGTCAACAAAGATTCAAGTCCAACCAAACGATCTGCTTCCAAGATGTGATCATTGCCTAATACATGGCGATAAACAGCGTGGATCACAGCCTTCGCGTCATCTTGAGAAAAATGAGAGCGCAATTCTAATGGGCTAGAATTGCTAAAGGCAGCAGTTCCTAAATGAGAGGCGGCATTGGTAATTGCCATAGTTAATCTTCCTTTTTTAATTTTGACTTTAATAAAAATTTAGTGTTGAGGTCGAATGGTTCAATATTCAGTAATGTTGCATTAGCTAAATATTGAACGTAGAGGAAAAGAGAGAATTACTATCTATGTAAGAATCTAAATCAAAAGTTTTATAAAAATCAAGTATAGCCCGTTACAAATATCTTTTATTTTTTGGAATATATTTAGATATGCGAAAAGACGATAAGCCCACCCCGCAGGGTAGACTTGCCGTCTTTTGGGGCTTTCTAGTTTCTGTTTGCAGAATTAAAAAACCTATACCAACGCATTGATAGCGTAGTCGATGTAGGAGTTAGCTTCTAGAGCTGCATCGCCACTCAAACCATGATTAGCTTTGATGTACTTCAGAGCTTCAACATACCAGCTAGGAGCAAGGTCAAAGGAGCGGTTGATTTCAGCCAAGCCGCTGATCATGTAATCATCCAAAGGACCAGTGCTACCAGCAACTAGACAGTAGCTGATGATACGAACATAGTAGCCAATGTCGCGAGAGCACTTTGCTTTACCACGAGGAGTAGAAGCGAAGTTGTTGCCTGATTGTTGGGTGGTGTAAGGGAATTTTTGATATACAGCGTTTGCTGCGCCTTCAGCCAAGCTGGAAGCCTTAGCACTCAAAGTTTTTGCTGCATCAAGGCTAGCTGCTGCGGTACGCAAGCGACCAAAAGCTGCTTGCATTTCAGGAACGCTGATATAACGACCTTGAGAATCGGCTGTAGCAACTGCTTCGGTTAAAGGAGTCTTCATGTTTAATGTACCTCTAAAATTTATTTGAGACTAAAAATTGATTAGACAAAAAAGGGAATTACGCAAAAAGGATTATGCAAAACTTTGCGATAAGGCGAGTAAAGTTAAGTTCCTATCAGCCGTTTAAATTGCTTTCTTATGCAATTAAGTCAATTCAACAGGCTTAAGAAATTTAGCCTACTGCTGCTGCTGCCTTGTCAAAATAGCTAGCTACTTCAGCAATAAGAGCGCTACAGTCGCCACGAGTTACGCCATTAGGATCGTTAGCAAGTGCGATCGCTGCTGCTTTCATCTTTTCAACGCTTACTGCAACGGAACCACCAGGTACGCCCAATGCGCTGTAGGTTTCACGCAAACCATTGAGGCAACGATCTTCCAATACACTTGCGTCGCCAGCATAGATAGCGTAGGTAACATAGCGAAGGATGATGTCCATATCACGCATACAAGCAGCGATACGACGATGAGGATAAGCGTTTCCACCAGGAGCAATCAATTGAGGCTGATCTTCAAATAGTGCACGAGCAGCATCTGTAACGATCGCAGAAGAATTCGATGTAATACGGTTAACAACATCCAAACGCTTTGAGCCATCAGCAACCAATTGCTTCAATGCATCAATTTGAGAATCGGTAACGAAAGCACCGCGAGTATCTGCCTGAGCAACTACTTTAGTAAAAGCATCTAGCATTTAAAGAGTCTCCTTTTTATTAATTAAATATATAAATTGAGAATGATTCCGTACCTTCTTAATTAATTGGGATATTTATTTTGCGAAACACCCAATACATAAGATTCCTAAAGTATTAATTGAGTAAAGCGATAACCAAGCTTCTCAATTTACTTAATGGAACTAAACCTTAACTTTGTAAGTTTTTTGATTCAGTGGCTTTTGGATTGAGTTGATTAAAACAACTAATTTGTGCAGATTTTGTGCAATCGATTAAAAGCTCAAAATCAAGTTAACTAAAACTTCTGAAGAATATCTATAAACCTTGATTTAATAAGGTGTCTAAGCTTTTGTACCTAACCTTAAAGTATGAACCTATCGTTGCATTTGGTTTCATTTCTTTACAATATAAAGATTGGTAACAAACTTGGATTTTGGCTTTTTTAACTATACTTATTTACTGAATATAAAGATGGGTATGTAATTTAGCCACGCCATTTTTAATTTTTTTTATTTAGTTTACGAAAGTTTATCTATAAGTAAACAATTGTTAAGAGTATACCATTATGCAATTCTTTACATTTGTTTATACTTTTCTCAAAAGAGAAGGGGGCACTTTGTGCCCCCTTCTCTTTTACTCAACGTAATCAAAAAGCATGGTTGTCATATAGCGTTCCGTCCATTCTTCTCCAAAGGATTTTTCGAGTACCCGTCGCGTTTTGTCGTTTTGCTGTTGCTTTTGGCAATAGTAGCGATGACCATCTCGAATCTTGCTAATTTCTTCTGAAGTGGTAAAAGGAGTTGTGGCAACGGCGAGTTGACAGTGCAAAGTCAAGATCGATCGCACTCGGTCTAGGAAATCTGCCTCTTCGCGATCGCCGATGGGACGGATAAACAAACAAAATTCCGAAAAAATATCGCCCCACTGTGGCAATTCGCGAGGTTGCTCGAAGTTGACTACAGGCAAATTTGATAAGGCTTGGTGATAGCTGGGTGGTAACGCAAAATCAGGATAAAGAGGTGATAGATCAGCGATCGCAGCGCTAATGCCTGCACGACCACCCACCAAGTCGGCTCCAAAAATAGGAATGTCATATTCAGCATTAGGAAACATCACACAATGGAGAATATCCAAACCATTGCCCACCTGTGCAAGTTCTAAATGCAACTTCCGAAACTGTGGGGTGCTGTAGCAATGATTTTCGATTACTAGTCGTTCACCTTCCAATGCACCTTCTACATAACCGAGATCTTCTGGAATTTGATAGGGAGATAAATCTAGGTTTTCTCGCCACACGGTTTCGATGCAATTGGCTAAATCACGAATTAAAGGATACTGTTTCTCTCGTAGTGATGCTTCTAGAGTTTGGGGCATGGGTCTATATCTAAAGTTAATCTAAAAAAATATTAGTAAAGTGGATTTGTCATGCGAAACGCCACATATCCAGATTATTTATGTGAATATTCATTCTCTCACCGTCCGCTAGCATAATTGCCGCAATAAAAGTTAAGAAATATAGCTAGATGGTTTGTGGAAGCGCACCCCTGTAGGGTGCGCTTCCACAAACCTACAAATAAAAGAGATAGCTTAGGAAAAATCAAAACCAAAAATACAAATGGTGGCGCGAAGCACCACCATTTGTATTTTTGAGGCAATTATTACCGATAGGCGCTAATTCGTTGCAAGCGATTACGAATGCGGTTAGCCAGATCGATACCTGCGATCGGTTTACATAAATAGTCATCAGCACCAACACTAAATGCTAGATTTTGCGTATGCCGATCGCTTACAGCGCTTAAAAACAAAACTGGTAAACGTTGCCATTGAGGATAGCTACGGAGAGCCTGACAAATTTCTATTCCATCAAAGGGGGGGATATTCACGTCTAACACCAACACATCTGGTAAAACTGCTTCTAAAACTGACCAAAACTCCTGTGGATCGTCTAGGGTCGTAACTTTAAATTCCCAAGGTGCAAGTAGCTCTGGTAGCGATCGCAAATAGTCAATATCATCATCGACAACCATTAATTTGATTGCGGCTTGAGGTTGCTTGATGGTGAATGAGAGCGATGAGTTGGCGACGATTGGGGTTAAGGGGAAATCTACGCCAGATAAGTCAGGTAAATCTGAAATCTGAGATGTTTTTGCTGATTCTAAATCTGGACTCTTATCTGGTGCTTTGAGGTAATAGCCTCGCCCATGCACGGTGGCAACAAAATCTGAGGGAGCGCCTGCTTGGACTAGTTTGTGACGCAAGCGGCGAATATGCGATCGCACGGTTGCCTCGGAGGGAAAATCATCGGAAGACCAAAGGCGATCGAGAATTTCGTCAGCACTGAGTAAATGCTGGCTATCCCGCAGCAAAAGTTCTAATAATTCATATTCTTTATTAGTCAATGTTAGCAGCTGACTATCATAGGAAACTTCACAGGTACTAGGATTGAGCAGTAAGTCTCCCCAAACTAATAAAGGGAAAGAACTAGCATTGCTCCTTCGCAATAAAGCGCGAACCCTTGCAATTAATTCTGACATATCAAAGGGTTTGACCACGCAATCATCAGCTCCTGCATCTAGTCCATTCACCTTGACTTTGCTACTGTTTTCGGTGATGAGTAGAATGGGCATTGTATAGCCTTCTACTCGAAAGCGATGGCAGAGATTGATTCCATTTAAACTTGGTGACGTGATATCGAAGATAAACAGGTCATACTCAAAGGTCGAGCCATAGCTCCAAGCCGTTTCACTATCTTTAACCACATCAACGATGTAGTGATGTTCGGTGAGATGTTTAGTTAAATTAGCGATTAAGATTTCATCTTCTTCTATGAGTAATATCTTCATATACAGCCTTGAGGCTTTAAGTAGTACAAAGAAACTTTTGAAAGTGTGGCGGAGCCACACTTTCAAAAGTTTCTTTGGGGTTTAATTTAATGCAAAGCGCTGCAATCTATTGGGGCGTTAATAAGATGATTTGTTGCTGCTGGAGCGCTCGCACATCTTCTAAAGTAGCCTCAACGGACTCTAGGATCTGCGCGACAGTTTGACCCTTATTTTGATTGTCATCAGTGGCTAACAGAAACTTCCATGCTGCATCGCTAATTTTGACAAGTTGATAGTTGTAATCAAAGAAATGAGCACTATCGCGCCAGCCGTAAATACAGGGACTTGGCTCAGGAATGGCTCTGAGTAATTCCTCATCAACTTGCCAATTTTTCTTCTCAATTGGTGGACGCGCTAAGAAAAACTCATAATGGGAAATTGTATGCGGATCGAGAACTTCAATGAGGCGATAGCGTTGACGCTCGGTGAGATGTTGCGATCGCTCAATTAAGTCAGGTACTTTCCCGATCAAGCGATTTAAATCCCATACTTGCGGATTGGAGAAGCCGAGAAATTCTAAGCCAGAAGCATCAATTAATTCAAAGAGAGTATTTACATTGTAATTAAGCTCTTGGGGATGGACATACATATCCGCAAAACAGGCATCCTGTTGATTTTCCGCCGCCCAACGTTCAGTTTCACGACGACGGAGAGCATTAGTTTCAGGTAGGTTTGCAAATATCTCTCTACCGATTTTCACGCCATCGACATAATCGCCACGTTTATCACCTTGTAATAAAGCGATCGCCTCCTGCATCAAGCGAATTTCCCAGCGTCCGAGTTCTCCATATACAAAAATATGTAGCAATCCTCCAGGGACAAGCTTATTCGCTAGAGCCTGTATGCCACGAATAGGATCGGCGGTATGGTGAAGAACGCCTACGGAATTGATCAGATCGAATTCTCCTTCTAATTGATCAGCATCAAATAGACTGAGGTGATGGAATTCTGCTCTAGTTGCGCCTGACCTTTTACAACGTTCTTTGGCGACAGCGAGGGTTCCTTCACTGAGATCGATACCAACAACATGGGCTTCGGGATTGAGATGGACGAGATATTCGGTACTTACGCCTGAGCCACAGCCTGCATCGAGAACACGAATATCATTTTTAGCAGGTTTTTGTCCAGTACAAAAGTTATAGGCAGCTTGCCAGTTCCAGCGCCAGTTATATCCAGGAGGTGGCTCATCTAGGAGAGGTTCTGGTGGGAAGGGGTAGGTATTGTAGAGTTTGGCAACGGCTTCGCTGACTTTGGGATCGGACATGGGTAGTTTTTTAGAATTGTTTTATTATTGGTTTAATATTTTACGGGCAATTTAGACCACTAAGACACAGAGACCTGTGAAAGCCGTAGAATATCTCTTGCCAGTACATACCGCCCAACTCATGACCTAACTCAAAATCCCCAAACAACGCCTCGGACTCCTCATCAACTTCAACGTCCCCCTCGTCAAAGACGGAATCAAACGCATCGCCCTCTAAAACTTAGTGTCTTATTGCCTCCGTGGTTCCCTCCCCCCAACAAAAACAAAACTTCAGGAAATTCAAAATGGCTCCCGTTCGTCTACTTAGTGTCACCAAAAAATTTGCAGAAAACACCGTTCTTCGAGAAATCGATCTAGAAGTAGCCGATCGCGAATTTCTGGTCTTGGTAGGACCATCAGGATGCGGCAAAAGTACATTATTGCGGTTAATAGCTGGCTTAGAAGAAGTAACTGACGGCTCCATATATTTAGGCGATCGCCAAATCAATCACCTACCGCCCAAAGTCCGCGATATTGCGATGGTATTTCAAAGCTACGCACTTTATCCCCACATGACCGTCTATAACAATATTGCCTTTGGCTTAAGACGACAGCGATCGCGCAATTTATCACCCCTCGCTTGGCTATCACCTACCAGCAAAAAACAAAAATCCGAAATCGATCAACGAGTACAACAGGTTGCCGAATCCCTACAAATTTCCCATTTACTAAGCCGCAAACCCAAGGAACTATCGGGCGGACAAAAACAACGGGTTGCCCTTGGTCGTGCGATCGCCCGCAATCCTCAAGTTTTTCTGATGGATGAGCCACTATCAAATCTTGATGCTCAGTTACGCAGTGATACGCGATCGCAAATTGTGCAGTTACAAAAACAATTACAAGTAACTACAATCTATGTCACCCATGACCAAGTAGAAGCAATGACGATGGGCGATCGCATTGTGGTGCTAAACAAAGGTGACATTCAGCAAGTGGATACGCCTTTAAATATCTATCGCAAACCTGCCAATGTTTTTGTGGCTGGATTTATGGGTTCGCCACCGATGAATTTTCTGTCAGTACAGATCGATAGTAATGGCAATCTGCATGGTGAGAGTTTACATAAGCCCATTTCCATTAATGAATTAGCCATTAATCAGATCGGACGCGATCGCACTTTTACACTGGGCTTCCGTCCCGAAGATTTACAACCCACAAATGCTGAGAAGGCACATTTAGAAGGCACTGTGGAGCTAGTCGAAGCCCTCGGCTCAGAAACCATTGTGTTATTAAAACTTGCTAATACAGAAATCAGAGCAAGGATTTCCGCCGATACTAGCTTGGAATATCATTGGCAAATTGGCGATCGCAGTTTTTGGCGCTTTGAACTGCATAAGCTCTATGCCTTTGATAATGATTCAGGGGTCACTTTGCATCATCCCTATAGTTAAAATCCTATTACCATGAGATAAATTCAGGAAACTTCTTCGCTAGTTCTGTGATCGCAGGACAAATGGCAGCATTCTCAGTACGATTTTCCAAAGTATTCCAACTAAAGGGAGCCGACTGTGCTGCTGATAGCCATAACAATTTTTTCGCACGGGTCATTCCCACATAGAGCAGACGAAACTCTTCCGCTTGCTTGAGATAACTACATTGTTTCCATGCTTCCTCTGCGTTAGGAACTCGCTCATGATGCACGATCGCTCGAATCTGCGCCCTTGCCACTTCTGGTAAACCAAAATCGCCTAGAAACTTCACGGATTCAGGAATATAGGCTTCCCCCGGACAAATGCGCTTATGCAGAAAGGGCATGAAGACCACATCCCAATCTAGACCTTTGGCTTTATGTAAACTAATAATCGTCAACTGTCCAGCAGTCATATATCGCCCTTCTAGATTCTCATCTTCCACTGCTTCAAAGTTCTCAGACTCGACAATTTCCTTTAATTCTGCAATCACTGTCTGCATCGAGTAATTACCTACAAGCTGTTGATTAAGGCGATCGCCTAATTTATCGGCTGTCGCCAATAGTCCCGCTTCGTCATCGTAGAGAGTAAAGGCAATAAAAGGAATCAGGTTATAGAGAGGAAGCTCAATCTTGGCGCGGAGTAAAGCTTTACATTTGGATTGAGCGTCTTGAGCAAGTGGCGTTAGAGCAGGATCTAATAATGTAGGGTAGAGAAACTTTTCAGGATTGCTAGCAAGAGCATTTAAGTCTTGCTGAGATGAAATTTTTAGTCGATCTTTGAGAACTTCTAGAGCGGATTTGAGATTGTCGGGCGAGTGGGGACGCTCCATAAATTGCAAAATCGCCAACATATCCATTGGCACACGCGATCGGCGATCGCTCTGTTCGACATCATAGATTTTAATGTCATGCTCCTTAGTCAGCCATGCCAAAGCCTCTGCCACAAAGCGACCTTGATTATGTTGCCGCACTAAAATCGCCATACTAAGTTTGGGATCTTGCTCATGCAATTGCTTAATCCGTAAACCAATCAACTCAATTTCATGTTCAATATCATCGACAGTATTGGGTAAATAGATTTCTACACCCTTACCAATGGGTTCAGGATTGGCATTTGCCTGTGGATCATCCACATCTACAGGATGGATTCTTTGTTGACGAAATGGCTTTTCTAATTTGGCATATTCGGAGTGATTGACCCAATGCAAGACGTAATTAGCGGCTCGCATCACATTGATAGTACTGCGTCCTGCTTGGTCGAGTGTGGAAAGTTGAGAATTGAGTTGGCAGCGATCGCAAAATTCATTAAAAAAGCGCGGATCGGCAGTAGTAAATGTGGAGTTAATCGCCTGATTCGGATCTCCAACCCGCATCAAATTTTTAATACCCTCACCCCCCACCCCTTTCCCTCTGGGAGAGGGGGGTAAGAAAGATTTCTCCTCCTCTCCCTCTGGAAGAGGGGAGTGGGGGGTGAGGGCAAGAATCTCCAGCAGATCAGTTTGTAATGGAGAAGAATCCTGTGCTTCATCTTCAAATACAGCAAAAACTCTCTCCTGCCAATATTTACGAATACCTTCATTCTTTAATACTTGTAATGCACCCAAAATCATATCGTCATAGTCGATCGCCCCTTCTTGCCGCAATAGCCGCTCATAGGTTTCATAAAGCCCTGCGGCAATTTCTAGAATAGTTCCTCCATCGGGAGATTCCGCTTGGCGCAAATCCTCTGGCGTTAGTTCCGAACTTTTTGCCGTAGCGATCGCTTCTCTCGCTAAGCTCGGCAAAACATCGGTGCGTAATACAGTCTGTCGCCGCAAACGTTCCGTATCTTCTCCATCAAAGCTTCTACCTTCAAGCAGTAGATCGTATAGTTTTGGATTCTCTTTTACCCAAAGATTCGTAGCATTGCGAATTAAGCGCTGTTTTTGAGATTCAGACACAATTGTCGTTTCACCTGCACCAAATCCTGATAGTTCGCGATGATTGCTGGCAATGGTATAGGCCAAGCTATGCAAAGTACTAACAGTAAAAGCACTCTGGGGCAATCGCAAATTTTTTAAATGTTCCGATACTTTTTTGCGAATGTTACTGACTGCCGATCGCGTAAAGGTGACAATTACTAATTGCTTTTGGCGATGTAAGTTGAAATTAGCGATCGCGATCGCGGCGGCAACTGCCATGCCCGTTGACTTCCCTGCCCCTGGAACTGCGGAAACGGCAAGCTCGCCACCCTGCCAGTCCGCCATCGTTTGTTGCCCCTTGCGGAGTGTTTTGCGTAATTCATTGAGAGCTTCGGGCGCGACCATAGACGATTTATTGGAAATTTATGTTTACTGTTCTGAAATTTTTAGCTCTGCTAGCTCATCTAAAGATAAGCCTGTTACCTCACAAATCGTGCGATCGTCCATCAAATTCAACATTTTCTTGGCAATCTCAATAGATTTTTGCCGTGATCCCTGTTCTAGTCCTTGTTCTAATCCCTGCTCTAGTCCCTGTTCTAGCCCTTGGCGAACACCCTGCTCACGACCTTCACGCAAAGCCTGCTTAACAGCTTTTTTAACTGCCTTAGTAACTGCCCCACGCTGATCTTGAATAAAAAACTCGCTTTTTTCTTGATCATCTAACTCATCAAGGGTTAGGTTGGCTTGGTTGGCGATGTAAAATGCTTTTCTAATTTCAGGAATGTTACCCATGACCTCAGGTACATCATCAAGGTAGCGAGCTTTGTTCATGAAATATAGCCATTTATCAATAATAGTTGCTAAATCTGATAGCTCCTTTGTGAATTTGGGTAATTCTACAAAAATCAGTTCGATGTCATAGATAGGGTAATCAATTAGGAAATCTTTTTCTTTTAAAATGAATTTTGAGATGACATTACCTATTTCAGGAAACATGACAAAATCTGTAATAGTCAAGGCAATTACGGGATTGAGTAGGCTGTAGTCATGCCCAGATCCGAGTTGTGTGGAATAGGATTTAGCAGCATTATATAAAATCCTTTTCTCAAATCCTTCGATGTTTAGGACTTGCATCTCAATGATAACTGTACGCTGTTCGCCTGTTTCGGCATCAATGATTTTGGCTTTGATATCTAGATAGGTTGATTTGAGTCCCCGAATTTTGGGGGCAACATAGGGATTAATGATTTCTAAGTCTTGGATAACAGGTTGAGCTTCATAGATCAGTGCATTAAGGAAGCTAATTAATATATCTTTGCTATCTTCGGAACCGAAGATTTTTTTGAACGCAAAGTCAATTTTAGGATTAATGAAGATCATAATTTAATTACCAGATATTACCAGATTTTGGGGCTAAGGTTTTGGCTATTCGTAATCACTACAGAATCCCCTGCGGGTTCGATCAGAAATAATCCTTCTTGGGTGGCATAGAGGTCAGATCTTTCATCTATTTTGATTCCTGCTACGGCTCCATAGAGTTTGTAATTTTGGTATTTAGGAAAGGCTTCTTTAAAGCGCTCTAATGTTTGTAGAAATCTTTTTACATCACGAATTTCTAAATGAGATTTCACTTCGATCGCTACGACTTCATCGGTATTTTCTACAAGAATATCGATTTCCATTGAACCGCGATCGTCATCACCTTTTACGCGCATGGCGGTGTAATGGACATCTATTCCCTGTTCTCTAAAGATTCTAGCGGCGGCGGGTTTGATCAAATTTTCTACAAATTCTGCCCATCGGCTAGTGAGTCCACCGACTTGCTTGTTGGTTTGAGCAACTAATCGCTCGGTTTTAGCAATTTGTCTGTCGGTTGCGGCAATTTGTTCACGGAGTGCTTGCATTTCCAGTTCAGCCTTGCGTTGATATTCTTGGCGTTGCTGTTCGCTTTCGCGGAATAAAGCGAAGATGTCGTCTAGGGTGATGGGGCTTTGAGACATGGTGATGTGTTGATGTAAGGCGATTTAGAGCTGTGTGAATATTTTATCAATTCTGATCGCCTAAGCAATACGATACAATATCGAAAAGTTGCCGAAATTTGCCAAGTTTATGTCTTCTGAAAATAATCCAAGCCAGTTCACCTTGACGATCGCCTTTATTGATCCAGAGTTAACAACTACAGAGCGTGATGATGAGTTAGCAAGTTTGTGGGAAGACTTAAATTCTAACTCTGATATCGAATCGCTTGAACGCTTGCGCGATCCTAATCCTCCAGATGGTAATAAGAGTGGTGGGGCTTTATTAGATTTATTAAAGGCAGATGCTACTGTTCCCAATGCCTTGAAGGTGTTGAAATTTCTGGGCGATCGCCTTGGCAATAAGCCAATTTCCTTAGAGGCTGAGGTAAATGGTGTGAAAATGAAGGTTAGCGCCTCTAGCCAAGAAGAAGTCAAGTTTGCGATTAATGAAATTAACGAATTTATCGAAAAGCATAAGGTTGCAAAAGCATAGGGTTTAGAGATGGGGCGATATGCGCTACTGATTGGCATTAGTAATTACAATGCGGGGCTAGATCCTTTACCCAGTGCGGTGAAGGATGTGGATGCTTTGCGGGAAGTTTTGCTAAATCCTGAGATTGGTGGCTTTGCGGATGGGGATGTGAAGGTGCTAAAGGATGCGGAGAAGGGGGCGATCGAGACGGCAATTTATCATTTGTTTGCACACCGTAAGCCCGATGACCTGTTGCTATTGTATTTTTCTGGTCATGGTGTGACGGATGATCGCCGAGATTTTTATTTCACAGGAATTTCGACAAGCAAGGAGGCTTTGCCGCCCACTGCTGTGTCATCGGTGTATGTGCAGAGTGAAATGGACAGGAGCAGGTCACAGCGTCAGGTAGCGATTTTGGACTGTTGCCATAGTGGGGCGTTTCCCAAGGGGATGAAGGCGAAAGATATTGGGACGGTGGATATTAAGTTAGGTGGTGAAGGTCGGGCAATTTTGACGGCGGCGGATTCGAGTCAATATGCCTTTGAGCAGGAGGGTTTTGAGTTGTCGCTCTATACGCATTTTTTGGTGGAGGGGCTGAAGACGGGGGCGGCGGATCGCGATGAGGATGGGGATGTTTCGGTGGATGAGTTGCATCTATATGTGGAGGGGAAGGTTAAGAGTGTCAATAACAGTATGTCGCGGCTTTGTTGTATGAATAAAAAGAAGCCAAAAGATGGAGGATCTTAGGATAGATAATTAACTAGCAACAGGAGAGGAGAGAGGTTTAGCAAGTTGAATCATGCGATTGAGAGCAGCACATTTGATGAACAACTCAACCGCCTGATTGTCAAATTTACGAGAACATAAAGTACTACCAAAGATTTTTTTGAAACGAAACATCGTGGTTTCTGCTAAAGAACGTCGATGATAACCTGAGTCACGTTTCCATTTTTTACGCCCATGTTTACGGATATAGCGCAGGTTTTGGTCACGGGGATGAGGAGGAGCATTGGCATTGCCATGCTGCCAGATTTTGGCATCTTTGCGGGGAGGAATCACGGCTTTAGCTCCATGTTGGGCAATCTCGTCGTAACAATGACGATGGTCATAAGCTCCATCTGCGGAAACTTGATCAATTTCAGCATCAATCCCATCGAGAATATCGGCGAGTACTTCACCATCGTGACAATCATTCGTAGTGACGACCGCAGCCAGTATTTCTCCCGTTGATTCATCGGCTCCAAGGTGTAATTTGCGCCATGTCCGTCTCTTACTAATCCCATGCTGCCGTGTTTTCCATTCACCTTCACCATAGACTTTGATCCCTGTCGAATCAACTACTACATGCACAGCTCCCTGCTTGGGGATTACTGGTAAGGGCACACTTAAACTTGCTGTCCGTCTTGATACGGTGCTGTGGTCTGGCACTGGCAAATCTATTCCCATCAAGGTAAATAGTGACTCTAACATTCCTTGCGTTTGTCTTCCTGCTTGCTGATATACCGCTTTTACAGTGATAAATGTCGCGATCGCTATATCACTGTAATCATTTGAAGCACCCCGTTTGCCACTTAATGTTTGATTTAACCATCCTCCGATTACTTCTTCGCTAATCCAGAAGGTCAGGCTTCCTCTTTGTTTTAGCCCTGCGTTATACTCTGCCCAGTTGCGTACCTGATATTTCTCTTTCATTATCTGGGACTCCCTCTCCTGATTTTTATCTAATTTACCTCCTCTTCCCCTTTTTATGCAACAATGCCGTATGTCGCCGAAGTTTTTTGGACAGAAGGAGGGGCATCGGATCGTTTTGGCAAGGGCGGCGCAGGACGATCCTAAGCTGAAGTTTCGGAAAGAGGTTGAGAAGTTTGTTCGTGATAGCAATGGTAAAATTTCGCGATTTGCGAAGCGTGGTTTAGAAATAGATTGGCAGAATTTGGGGTTGTCTCAGTTAGAGGCTGAGGCAATTATTCATGAGGTTGTTCGCCCCTATGAAGAATATGATAAAAAGCTTGTGGAGTACGAACAAGAGTTAGTTGCAGAAGTTGCTCAGGGATTCCCTTTTAGTAAATATGTGGAGTCACAGTTAGAATATTACGAAAAGCGTTTAGGTCTGCGTGATGAGGACTTAAAGACAATTAAAAATCGAGTAATCGGCAATAAACAGGCGGAATATGAGCAGAGGTTACAACAAGAACAAAGAGAAGCCGAAGCCGCACGTCTGAAGCGTCAGCAAGAAGATGCCGAACGGTTAAGATTGCAACAAGTTGCTGAAGCAGAGAGGCAGAAACAAGAAAATGATAGGTTATCTCTATTGGAACAGTTAAGGAAACAGGCTGAAGAGGAAGAAAGGCTAAAACGTCAACAAGAAGAAGCTGAAAGGATCAGGCGGCAGCAACAAAGCAAACCTGTTCAACCTGAGTTTGAATTTGAAGTTGTTAAGGTTCGTTTAGTCAAAGAGAGTGGTTTTCTTGGAATTGGTGGTAGTACAAAAATTGAGCTGGATCGCAAAAAGGGAAAAGCGCAATATATTCGTGAGAATTTGGGTAATGGCGTAACTCTCGATCTGGTGACGATTCCTGCGGGAAAATATTTGATGGGAATGCTAGCAGATGAGCGACAAATTGCTCTTGAGAATCGCTTGAAGTATGGAGGTAAAAGCGAAGATGTCGAGAAATGGCTAGACTGGGCAACGCCACAGCATGAAGTAAAAGTTCCTTCTTTTTTGATGGGGAAATACGCTGTAACCAATGCCCAGTGGGAAGCGGTAATGGGAACAACGCCATCGGAATGTTCTGATGTTAAGTTTCAAGGCGCAAACCAACCAGTAATCAATGTTTCGTGGGATGATGCTAAGGAGTTTTGTGAAAGACTCTCTGAAAAAATCAAAAAGAATGTCAGGTTGCCCAGCGAAGCCGAATGGGAGTATGCTTGTCGCGCTGGAACCACTACCGCCTTTCATTTTGGAGAAACCATTACCCCAGATCTCGTTAACTATAACGGTAACTATCCCTATGTAGATGCACCAAAGGGAGAATATCGCGAGAAGACAGTTGATGTCAATTTTGATAAGTTTAGCCCGAATGCATGGGGCTTATATCAAATGCATGGCAATGTGTGGGAATGGTGCGAAGATGTATGGCATGAAAATTATAACGGTGCGCCCACTGATGGCTCTGCGTGGTTAACTGGTGGCGCACAAAACATACGCGCTCTGCGGGGTGGCTCGTGGGACTACGTTGCGATCTATTGTCGTTCGGCGAATCGCAACTGGTTCATTGCAGACGTTAGCTACGACGGTATCGGTTTTCGGGTTGTTGTCGTTTGAGTTTCCTCCCTTTTTCTGCCGTGCTCGTGAGGACTTCTTCTTTGCTCTTTCGCCCTTTTTGCTAGTCCAAGATCCCCGACTTCTTCTACTTTATCAAAGATACCTTTCAAATTCACACAAGAAGTCGGGGATCTGAATTCCTCACTACCATCCACAAAGCTACCATCTATAGCCAAGATCCCCGACTTCTTCTACTCCATCAAAGATACCTTTCAAATTCACAAAAGAAGTCGGGGATCTGAAACCCTCACTACCATCCACAAAGCTACCATTTATAGCCAAGATCCCCGACTTCTTCTACTCCATCAAAGATACCTTTCAAATTCACAAAAGAAGTCGGGGATCTGAAACCCTCACTACCATCTACAAAGCTACCATCTATAGCCAAGATCCCCGACTTCTGCTACTCCATCAAAGATAGCTTTCAAGTTTACACAAGAAGTCGGGGATCTGAAGCCCTTCTGAAGATCTCCATCATTCGTCTAACATCAAAGCTCTCAACTGGGGAATTGAAGGGAGACTATATTCATTGAGAAAAGACCGATACTCCTCATCCGAATTAATCATTGAACGAACTAATTCCATTGAAGGCAAACTTCCATTTCTAATACCTGCATATTCACTAAAACTAGAAAACTCCCATTCAGAAGCAGACTTGGCTAAATCAGCCTTCACAGGATTAAGATGAATATAACGAACTAAATATAACAAATACTCGTCAGAATCAACCAAAACAGCCTTAAACCTTCCCTGAAATAACGAACCAACACGATTAAAACGCTTATTAATGCTTTTGGTATAGGTGAGGGATAGTAACTGCATTGCCTCGGATAGATTACCTCCATTACATTGAACCAAGAAATGATAGTGATTAGGCATCAGGCAATAAGCCAAAATTGAGATATTTTCATCGACTAAATACCGACGAAGCAACCTTAAAAAATATAAGTAACTTTCTCTCTCAAAAAATATCGTCTGGTAGTTGTTCCCACGATTGTAAACATGGTAATGACTTCCTTGTTCAAAATTTATAGAACGACTTGGCATAGTTATCTTTACATAGAGCGAGACTAAGATCTCTGACTTTTTCTTTGCAATCATACGAGATATCTAGCTTTACAAAAAAATCGAGAATTCAAATATAAAGCCGAGTCAGCTATTCTAGTAGGGAAATCGAAAGATTAGCTAAAACAAAATTTTACTGATAGGATTCAATTGAATTGAATCCTATCAGTAAAATTTTGTTTTTAGATTGCTATGATAATTAATAGCTAACTAGAAAAATTAAAAACGAATAAAGGGTTTATGTCATCAGCGCTCAGTGTAGAAAAATTAGTCTCCGATGCCAAAGAGACCGCTAGCAAATTAGGAATTAAAAAATTTGATATTTACGGCGCGATCGTCGATGAAACTAGCGCTGAAGTCGATAGTGGCGCACCCAAACAAGTGTCCGCATCCAATCGCGCCAGCATCACCGTGCGTGTCTGGAATGATGAGGGCACTGTCGGCGTTACTTCTACTACCAATATCGATCGCGTTGGCTTAGAACTCGCTCTCCAAAGCGCCCATGAAGCTAGTTTCTTTGGCGCTAAAGAAAATATTCCTGATTTTAGTCCTGAAGCGATCGCCGATATTCCTGCACGCGAACCACAGACTGCATCCCAAACTGCGATCAAGCAACTCGTAGAAACACTTTTGGGTGCTGAGAAGGAATTGTTAGATGCTCATCCTGCGATCGCAGGTGTTCCCTATAATGGACTGTCTCAACGCGACCTCAGCCGATTCTATCTCAATAGTGACGGCGCAATGCGGAATGAGAGCAGTTCCTATAGCTCCATTTATCTCTATACTAAAACTGAAGAAGAAGGCAGAAAACCTCGCAGCGCAGGAGCCTATCGCATTAGTCGTGACTTTGCGAGCCTAGATGTCAAGG
This sequence comes from Pseudanabaena sp. BL-A-41, assembly GCA_050632425.1. Taxonomy (GTDB): domain Bacteria; phylum Cyanobacteriota; class Cyanobacteriia; order Pseudanabaenales; family Pseudanabaenaceae; genus Pseudanabaena. The sequence goes on from CP192607.1 coordinate 1,110,173, forward strand.
GTTGCATTGAGGAAACCGCTGAGAAAACAATTAGTCATTTGAATTACAACAAAATCAAATCTGGCAAATATTTAGTCGTATTTTCTCCCGAAGCATTTCTGAGCCTGATTAGTGCTTTTTCTAGTCTCTTCAATGCCCAAAGCATTCTCGATAAAAATAGCCTCTCCACCCCCGAATCAATCGGGACTCAGATTGCCGCACCCTTGCTAAATGTGAGCGATGATGAACTCCATGTGGGCAATATTGGCGCATCCACCTTTGACGGCGAAGGAACCCCCACTCGCCGCATTCCTTTAATTGTGAATGGAGTTTTAACTAATTTCCTCCATAGTTCTGTAACTGCAAAACGCTTAAATGCTCAGCCGACGGGTAATGGTAGTGTTGGTGCAAAGGTTTCCGTTAGTCCTAACTTCTTTCATATTGAACGGAGTAGTGCTGCTAATTCTAGCAATGAGAAAGTCTATGACTTGGCAACAGTTGAGAATGTAATTTTGATTGATGATTTGCAAGCACTCCATGCGGGTGTGCAAGCCTCACAGGGTTCTTTCTCTCTACCCTTTGATGGTTGGCTAGTGAATAAAGGCGATCGCGTTAGTGTTGAGTCGGCTACTGTAGCGGGCGATATTTTAGAACTGCTCAAGGCGATCGCCTATGTCGAACCAGAGGTAAAAATTACCCCGTCAGGTGTCGCTCCTCAAGTTTGGGTAGAGGGATTATCAATTACAGGTGAAGCATAAGCTAGAGACTTGGCGCATTGAATGCGCCAAGTCTCTGTCATTTAGTTCTTGGCGTTATACAAGTTCGCGTTTGTCATCTGAGCGCCCTCAAAAAGTGTTTCTTGCAGGTTTGCCCAACTTAAGTTTGCACCCCGTAAGTCAGCTCCGCGCAGATCTGCTTTGCGTAAATCCGCTCCCTTTAAATTGGCATGACGGAGATTAGCGCGATGCAGGTCGGCACTATTTAAATTGGCGTAGCTCAAGTCTGCGCCACTCAGATTAGCTCTACAGAGCTTGGCATTAGCAAAATTGCTTTTGCTCATTGATGCGTGGCTAAAGTCAATTTTGTGTAAGTCGATCGCTTTTAAATCTGCCCCCACAAGATCGACATTAGAAAACACTTTTCGTCCCGCTCGATATAGTTGCAAAAATTCTTTAGCATCCATTAATTGCTTAGCCTAGGCGAAATCTATGAGAACATGAATATTTTTGAAAGCGATTTTAAAATCGGATTGATCAATAATTCTACAAGTCTTAGGCGCTAAAGACATCAGCAATTAGAGAAAACTCTGACAGTCTGAGTCTGCTCCCAACTGTAGCAATTAGAACTTACGCAATGCTAACGAGTTTACTGGGTTTTGAAGAGATGTGGTGTGGGCTTTGCCCACACCACATCTCTTCTTGGATTAACCTTCTAAGGAATCAAGATCTAATGCTGCTGAACCGCCCCGTTCTAGTTCAACTAACATTAGTCCCAATTGCCGCCAGATAAGAAGCGCAATACCAAGAGTAATAGGAATTGCAACTATATAACCAAATATGGCGGGGAAACCAAATACCTCTAAACCTGTTGACATAAATACAGTAATACTGATGACCATGCCGAGGTAAGGAACTTTAATGCTGGAGCTTTTGAGTTCTAATATGGTGCGAGATGATTTACGAGTTGACCAAACATTTACTAAATTGCGTAGGGTCACTTCAAAGGAGCGCCCACAGGCAAGTCCAGCAAGTAGGGAAATAGCGAATAAGAAATAGGGAGGATCAGAAGGAAAGTAGTAATTCACGGTTATATTAATCTTTGAGTATATTTTTATCTTACTAGTCCGAGCGCAGCTAATTGTGCTTGAGCTTTTTGTAAGGACTCGTGCCATTCGCGATCGCTAATACTATCAGCGACGATACCTGCACCAACCTGTCCCCAAATATGATCGTTAGTCTTTAGCAAAGTCCGAATCAAGATATTGAGATCCATATTGCCACGTTTGTCGATATAACCACAGGAGCCATAAAATAAACTGCGACGCTGTGGTTCTAGCTTCTCAATGATTTCCATGCAGCGCACCTTGGGACAGCCTGTAATCGTCCCCCCTGGGAAAGTTGCACGAATCAGATCCACAAAATTGCGATCGCCTCGTAATGTCCCCACCACGTTACTAACAAGGTGCATCACATGACTGTAGCGCTCGATCGCTAATAATTCATCAACTTTAACGCTTCCCCATTCACAGACCCGCCCTAAATCGTTACGCTCCAAATCGACCAGCATAATATGTTCAGCTTGCTCTTTATTGCAGGCAAGTAATTCCCGCTCAAGTTCTCGATCCTGCTGCTCAGTTTTGCCTCGTGGTCTTGTACCTGCGATCGGGCGAGTTTCGGCATGGCGATCGCGCAAACTCACGAGACGCTCTGGTGAGACGCTAATCACTTCGCCCCAAGTGGTGCGCCAATAGCTGGCAAAGGGTGAGGGATTGATTTTTTGTAAATGGCGGTATAGCTGCCATCCATCCGATGCCCAAGGATAGCCATATCGCATGGAGAGATTTGCCTGAAAAATATCACCCGCATAGATATGCTGCTTGGCAGTTTCCACGATGGACTCATAGCCTTGTTGTTCTGGCGAATAAGTTGGGTTAGCTTGACTGTGATCATGACTAGCAAAAACAAGGGGCTTAAGCCCCTTGTTCTCTAAATTGCTAAGGCGATCGCTTAATTCATCTAGTTCATGGTGATCGCTAGCGGCTAGCCAAACAGTTTGAGTTTGATGATCGATAACAGCAAAGCTCGATGGTTCATACCAAAAGGCGACGGGGAATGGCAAATTGTCAGCTTTGGTATAGGGTAAACGCTCGATTTCCCATGCGAGGTCATAGCCTAACCAACCTAAATATCCTCCAGTGAATGGTAAATGCTCTGGTAAATCAGGATTAGGATTTGGAGCAGATTGCATCCGCGATCGCAGTTTCTCCAAACAGGGTAAAATTTCACCAACTTCGGGAGTCCATATTTGGCGAGGCTTACCTGCGGCGATCGAGTATCTAGCTAATTTTGAAGGAACTGTAGTAGGGCTTTCCAATAGAACCGTGATTGGTTCCCCTAAATAGAGAGCTTCCCATAGATCTGCCCCTGTTATTTCCTGAGGTAGCGATCGCTGAAGCCATAACCAATCGGTCATAGAGAGATTTCGTAAGGTACGATTTTCATTAAACCGTAATTTGGCAATGCAAAATGCTGCCCAAATTGCAGTTTCCTAATCGCAGTGGCATACTGGAAAGCGATAAATCCTCAAACGGGAAATTAGAAATCTATGAATCGCACCTTGTTTATTGGAATTCTCGTTGTCATTGGGTTGATGGTATTAGCGAGTTCACTACCAAACAAGTTCTACGGGGCGAATGATCGCAAGTTCATCATTATCACGATCATCACCTGCGTTGTTTCCGCGATCGGGCTAGCCATATTTTTCAGCGTTCCCTTTTTAACTGCCAACTAACTTTAAAACGCCAACTAAAAGTCTCACGAAGCAAGTTTTTTAATACTTAGCCATATTTGGATCAACGCCATAGGCATAGGCATCAATACCACCAGCAATATTTTTGACATTGGTAAAACCTTGATTGATTAACCATTGACACATTTGCGCCGATCGCATTCCATGATGGCAAAGTACTAATGTTTCCGCATGGGGATCAAACTTTTCTTTAAAATCAGTTGCCCATTGGTCATATTCGCTCAGGGGTAAAACTGTAAAGCCATCGATCGCCGCAATCTCGACTTCATCCCGTTCACGCACATCGATTAGTTGCAAAGCTGATTGATCTGGGAGATCTCCAGCCAAGCGTTCAGCGAGTTCTTGGACAGTAATTTGTATGATAGACATACGCGCACAATACTCTCAAAATATCTCTTAGGTATGAGTTAAAAACCTAGCACAAGTCTCCACTTTTAGCCCAAACTTAGATATCGCAGTTTCCCTATTACCGCAGAATCTGTCTAGACTAATGAGCCAACCCATCGAAGAATTGTTGCAAGATCTTAAGAGCGAAGATGAAGGTGTACGCGAGCGTGCTACTCAGGGACTCTGGGAAATGTGGTTTATGCAAAAGGGGATGCAGGGTTTACAGGTTTTGCGCCAAAGTCAGATGATGGCTGATAGTGGCAATATTCGGCAGGCGGAGTTAATGCTGACGCAGTTGATTCATGCTCAGCCAGATTTTGTCGAGGCATGGAATCGTCGCGCCGTATTGTTTTATATGCAGGGGGATTACAAGCGCTCGATCAAAGATTGCCAAAAGGCGATCGCTCTGAATCCTTACCATTTTGGGGCAGTACATGGTTTGGGTTTATGTTATGCCGCGATCGGTAACTATCACGAAGCGATCGCCACTTTTCGCAGAGCCTTGGAAATTCAGCCCTATTCACTTACCAATCAAAAATTGATTCTTGAATGTACTGCTATGTTGAACTAAAAAAACGCGAGTTCGGGATAATTTGAAATGCGCTTTGAGAGAGGGTTTGCGTAGCAAACCCTCTCTCAAAGCACAAAAGTAAAAGCCTTGCTAAGCAAGGCTTTTACTTTTGTGCTTTTAAAATTTGCCAGCTTAACCCGAACTAACGTAAAAGAAAGACTCGCTTCGCGAGTCTTTCTTTTAATAGTTGCTATACCAAAGGGGTGTGCGACGGACAAAGGCAAAAATACAGACTCCGATACTCATACTCAGCCATCCGCAAATGAGCGTTAGCAAAGGCAATACTTGACTCAACGAGAAGCTTGTTCCTGTGGCTCTGGTCGCAAGAAATGTACTAATCAGTAAAAGTGCAGTGCCCATTTCCCAAGGCTGTAACTTGTTTCTGCGATCGCGATAATCGTTATCTAAACTATTTGGGGCAACTAATTTTAGAAAAAATCTGGCGATCACAGGACTAACAATACAAACCCCAAGCCAAGCGATGACATTAGCTGCGGATAATTTTGTCTCGATGGGAAAAATGATCAAAGCGAAAACACCAATAATCGTAAAGGCTGCGCCTGCCAATATCCCTGCCCCCTGTGGTAGTAATACATGGGCTAACCCCAAGCTATCACATTCAGTTTCTTGCTTAGCCAAATGAAATTCTTCACGGAGGGTTTGACCTAACTGATCGTTGTCATCCTCTTTGCCCTTGATTTGATCCACTAACATCGTCATTGCTAAGGGAAGCGTTATTTCGCTACTGCTCCCTGCTAATTGCATCCAACTTAATTCGCCACCAGCCTCTTGCAGCTTGACCAAGGACAATCGTGAGAAGGGACGTAAATCGATCGCATATTCGGCATCGATGCCCCACAACCCACTAAACCGCAGATGCAAAATCTTTTCAGGCGATCGCAATTGCACTTGCCATGTGAAGAAACCTGTTAGCCCCGTCAGTGTAAAAATAATGACGATAATTGCTCTGATACTGCTAGAAAAATCGAGCATTGTCCAAAAGAAAAAGCCAATGACAATTAATACAAGACTGTTAAATTGTCGTGGTTGCTGAGCCAACGAAGAAGGACTAACTAAAACCGTTTGGTCAGAATAGGCAACAACATTTAAAGCTTCGGGATTAGGAATTACTGAGGCTGGTTGAGCATTCGGTTTCGCGAATTTTGATCTGAGCGATCGCAGCATCAAATTGCTAGAAATACCGATCAAAATCGCCGCAGGGACAATCCACCAAATTGCCACAAAGGTTTGAGTAGTTAGTGGAGAATCATTACTAATTCCTGTGATCAAAATTAACCAATAGCTAACTAGAGCAATCACTTGCCATTGTGAGAAAACATAGTCAGCATTTTGGCGACATACTTCAACAACTGACCTGGCTGTATAGATGCCCAGTAAAAATCCCAAGATAAACAGTAAACCTGCGATCGCTAAAAGTATTGGATCATCTAATTGGAATAATCTCGCAATCACTCCCAACAGGATCAGAAAACCAGCAAAACCAAAGTTTGCACAAATTGGATAAGTTGCTTGCCGCCATCCCCACCCAACTTTACCTGATACCAATTGCCGTTGTGAGTGGGAAGGCGAAACTTGCATATTTACTTTTCTCTTTTCGTTAAACTGTGGCGATCGCTTCATGACGAGCAAAGATCATCCGCCCTGCGGAGGTCTGCAAAGCGCTAGTGACAATCACGATAATTTGTTTACCAAGATATTCACGACCTTCCTCGATGACTACCATCGTGCCATCTTCAAGATAGCCAATCCCTTGAGAAGCTTCTTTTCCTTCCTTCAAAACCTTCAGTTCTAGCGAATCTCCAGGTAAGTAGGTGGGTCGCAAAGCTTGGGCAAGATCATTAATATTCAAAACTTCAACCTGTTGCAAGTTGGCAACTTTATTGAGGTTGTAGTCGTTTGTAATCAATGTACAGCTCAGCTCTTGAGCAAGACGCACTAACTTTGCATCAACGGTATGTAAATCCTCGTAATCAGCGGAATGAATCGTAATGCGATCGCTATATTCTTCACGCATATTGTTGAGAATATCCAACCCCCTGCGACCACGTACACGCTTTTGATCGTTGGAACTATCCGCGATCGTTTGCAATTCTTGAATCACGAAATGGGGGATCAACAACTGACCTTCTAAAAACCCCGTTTCCATCAAAGTTTGAATACGTCCATCAATGACCGTACTTGTGTCGAGAACCTTAGCTGTAGCAGTTCTTAAAGTTCCATCTGCTAGTAAACTGCTTTCGACATTATTAGGATTAATCAACCGCAACAGAGCGCGTCCATGAGTATCGGAAAGCGTCATCCCCGAATAGGCAAAGATAATACTCACTAAAATCGCGGTCAGAGGTTTGATAAAAGCAAAATCTTCAGGAATAGGGATTAAGAACAATGGCGCTAGCATCAAGTTAGCCACCAATAGCCCAAATACTAAACCAACGGCCCGCCCCAATATTGTCTCAATCGGCAAAGCGCGAACATTGGACTCAATGCGGCGATAGGTAGTTTGACCGATCAAGCCTGCAACTAGCCCTACAAATGAACCAACCCCAAGCGTTACCCATCGGAAATTTTGGACATTGATATGGGCGATCATATCCGATGGTAAGAAATCGATGCCGTGGAAGCCCGTGCCTGCTCCCGCAAGAATGAATGTGAAGATAATAATAGCGTCAATCATAGGGCGGAACTCCGCTTAGACGAATAAATATAAGGATATGAGATCAACACAAATAATTTCTAGCCTATAGCTTTTATTGAGTTTTTGGGATACTCTTCCAACTTTCTCAATCCTTTGCATACAATTCTACACAACTGTTTCTAGCATTGGCGCAATAATTGCTTATTTTGCTGGTTTAGGGCAACCTTCACTAGATTTTTGACCATCGGGCATAATTGCACCGCAAAAATTAGTTTCGGACATATAGGCTCCCGTAAGATCTGCCCCTGTGAGATCCGCACCCCGCAAATCAGCCCTATCTAAAATTGCGCCAATTAGGTTTGCTTCGCGCAAATCAGAAAGTTTGAGATCGGCAGAAAAAAGATTAGCGTTGCGTAAGTTTGCACCTCTAAGATTCGCAAAACTTAATTTTTCGCGCACGAGATCACAACCTTCACAGGAGCGGGTTTGTAAAACTTGGCGTAGGTGATTGGGGTCAGCAAAGGCTGATTCGGTATAGCTAGTCAAGGCGATCGCGCCCATGAGTCCTGAAATTATGAAGCAGTAATTAATTGAAGTTTTCATTATGGTTTCCTGAATTGAGCTATCTGATTGAACTACTGATAGACCTAGATACTATTGATGTGGAAAATGGTAAAAATCGCTCAGCGATTTTTACCATTTTCCATTTTTGGTGAACTGCTATTGAGAGAGTGGAGTTTTGTGAAGATTTTTGTTATCTAGGTTACATATATTAGATGCTTATATTCTTGCCCTAGCAATATCCTATAGCGTTTTTCATTTTGGCGTAGGCATAAAGACTCAAAGCTCTTCCTAAGTAGCTGGGCATAATTAAAAACCAGAGCCAAAACCTGTGGCGCACGCGCATCGTACGCCACAGGTTTTGGAGGTTTCGTATTTAATTGCGCCCACCTACTTAGGCTGAATGAAAATCACGCCAAAATGCGATCGCAATCACAAGGGCAGATAGCTGATATCACTGGCAAACATTGCAAAAAGTTTGATGATGATGTCATTCAGTTAACCGCTAATGGGTAAAGTTCACCCAATTGGTTGAGTTGATAGTAGGAAGTGGCGATCGCTACTAGTGCTAGAAAATTCAATTATTAAGAGTTTTTTATTTTACCTACGCAAAATAAAAACTTTAAATAAAGACCAAGAGCAGAAGTTAAGTTTTCGGATTTTCGTTTTGATCTATCAATTTCATTGAACGCAGTTAGAGAAAGCAGCATCGAGGCAGTTATGAAAAACACAGTTGTCGCCACACTATTAGCCATTTCGGGTTTCGCCATTTCAGGGCTTGCTCTTGCCGCACCAGTTAATGCCCAAACCGCAATAATTGCTGCTCTCTATCAAAACCCATCTTCTCCTCAAACAGAAGTACGCTACGACAGCGCCAAAGTAGATAGCAATCCAATCATCATTGCTGTTAACACTAGTCCAGAAGTCGTTACTATTGCCGAAAATTTGATGTTTGGTGATAGCTACGATCGCATCGTTACGGTGAATCACTCAGATAATTTAGTCTGTATGGTTAGCGGTAGAGGTTCTACGGATGGTGCTGTGACCTGTGGCTTTGTAGACCACGAATAAAAGCATAAAAAAGCCTCGCAGTGCGAGGCTTTTTTATTTAGGCAATATTGGCATTGGCATTATTTTTCATTTCATTGAGTTTTTGTAAGCCAAACTGAGCACGCTTAATTTGTTTCTCGCATAGCTCCTCAATGTCGGTACGCCCGATCTCGATTCCATGTTGCGTATCCGTGGCTCGATCAAAAAAGACGATACTATCCACCTGTTTCATACCAATTAGGCGAAACAGCATATCGATGACGTTATATTCGCCACATTCCAGATTTTCATCGTTTAACTTGAGGCGATCGATATTGGCAGGGGTGCGATCGCAATAGGCATAAATCGTTGTCTTTTCCACTTCAGGATTATCGTGATTGCTGAGAGGTGTCAGGAGCCAGCCACCCTCAATATCCTGAATCACAAAATAAACTGTGTGCTTCAGATTTTGGGCGATCGCCTTAAGTACTGATGTAATCAAGCTGACTGCGCTAGCAGTTTCCTCGTCGGGGGTACTTTCCACGAGTAGAGCCACTTGGCGATCGAGAATTTGATCTTTAGTTAGCATTGATCTTCAAATTAACATGGTGAGCAGATCGATTGAGCGAAGGTTTAATCGTATGGGGTTGTAGCGCCTCCAATGTCTCAAATATTGCTTCGCGCATGGTTACTTCTGTTTCCCGATTGAGTAAGAGATTACAGCAATCAGCGATCGCTCGTTCTTGGGCAGCAGGCAGTTGGTTTTCTTGGATATATTGCGTAATTTGTTTAATCGCAATTAATCTGGCAAGATCGTCATTTACAGTTAATTGCGTAATTAGTTGCTCAAAGTTATCTTGCTGACGTTGTAGCCATTTACTAAAGGCTTGACTTGCTAATAGCGCAAAAACTCCTAAAGTTGCCACAAGCTGCAAAATACTGGCTGAGGCTAACCAATGATTATCTTGAGTTGACCAAATTGTGAGTACGGTATAGGTCAAAAACACAGTAACTGTACCGCTGGCAACGGATAGTGGCAGGTGACGATAGGGACTCTGTAAAAACTTCTGGACTCGCCATAGGATTACGTTCCAGTTCCAATCCTGAATGACATATATCGCAATCATCACAGCAATGCCTATGCTAGTAGCTGCTATTAATTGCCAATTCCAAACTAGCAGTAGCACCAAAAAAATTGCCAATAAGACCCATACTGGCAAGGCTTGCTCTCGCGAAAGCCCATGAAAAAGCGATCGCAGCAATTGCTGAGACTGAGAAGTTGCTGATGAAGTTGTTTCTTGCTCTTGAAAGCGAAAGTCTTTAACCACTGTTTATCCCTAAAGACCCTAATAGCTACTGTACAGGATTTTAAGCCAAAAAATAAGAGAGACGCTTTGCAGTCACTCTTATTTTTATATTTCCCTAATAAGAGAATGGCGGCGCGAAGCGCCGCCATTCTCTTATTGGAGTTTAAGCGATGACAGCTACTTAGCAGGTTTTTTATACATATTTTGGAGACTGAGCAAACCTACCCCACCAGTGACCAGAAATACACCAAATAATTGAATGAAATCTAGCTTATCTCCCAAAATTGTAAAGGCTAAAAATGTCGTAAATACAGGACCACTAGCACTCACAATCGAGGCTTGGGCTGCTCCCATTAGCTTTGTACCAAAACTGGTTAGTAAGTAACCACCCAGAGTCGTCAAGGCAATCAAGAAGCACATGAACACAAGTAAGCCATTTAAGGAGATTGAGGCTAAGTTGAAGGGCAATGTCCCCAGACAGAGCAATAAAATGATCGCAAAGTTAATGGATGTAAAGGAGACAGGATTTAGTTGTTTAAAACAAGCCTGTGAAGTGATGATATAACCTGCAAAAGCGACACCTGAAGATATGGCGGCGATGATTCCCCATGTGTCAGGCTTAATGCCTCCCAAGATGTTATTGGTCAGCATAATTCCTAGGTAGATGATGCCAATCACTAACCACCGCTCCTTGCTGGGGCGATCGCCAAATAGAAACCAAGCCATCAGCACCGTAATCGTCGGGAAAATGAAAAATAAAGTTACCGCCAGACTCGGCTTTAAAATCCCTAGAGCCAAGTAAATGAACGCAAAAGATGCAAATTGTAATAATGCACTAAAGGTAACTCGCCAGAATAATGGGCGACGACTGGGGAGTAGCAATTGCTGGAAGTCGCGTAATACATCAACCCGAAAGATAGCCTTAGCTACTAACCACATAATTGGCGTGGCAAAGAGCATCCGCAATAGCAGCAACATAAATGAGTTAGGGACACTTGGCTTAATCAATCCACCAAATTGAAAAAGCCCGAAAATATTTGAGTTAGAGAAAATTACTCTTACCAAAATATTTTGTAGAGATAAAACTACTGAAGCTCCTAAAACCAGAACAAATCCCAACCACCAGTCATTCAGACGCTTGACAGGCTGAACTATGGCTGGAGATGGATCAATCGACTCAAAGGGTTGTGTCGGATCGCCTGCATAGGGACGAGTATCATTGCTGTCATATTGCCGAAATTGAGTGCTATTCGCATTAAATTGGGGCATCTGGATTTGGCTATAGTTGCCATTGCCATTCGGTCTAACCGATGCGGTACTGTCGCCATTAGTACCGATCGCCCCCGTAAAATTTGGTGTCCCCGTAAAATTTGAGATGGGTGGGTTGCCTCCTGTCCCGCCATAGCGATCGCCTGAAGGTCGTCGTAAATATTCATCAATTCTTTCAACCAGAGCCGACAGCATTAATTCGCCTTGCTGACGCTGGGTATACATTCTTTGCATTTGATCATCAAGATCGCGCTGATAGGTATCCACATCCCGTTGCAAGGATTGAAACGTAGTCCGAATCGCGCTATCAAGGTTGAGCATTAGTTGCTCAAAATTTTGAGAATGATCGTTTAGGACTTGGGAATTAGTGACGATCACATCATTTTTAAGGTGATAGGTGATCGCTTGAGCAAGTTGCTCGATCCATTGCTGTCGCTGGATTTCCTGTTGATTCATCCCCTGCTGAGCAACAGTTAGTACCTCTAGCTCTTTGCGCTGAGACTGGAGCCGTTGAATATCATCAGTTAAGGCATTCTTTTGGGCTTGTAAAATTAAAATTTCACGGCTGAGCTTGCCCAAGATATTTGCCCGCAGATCTGACAAGTCCTTGGTGACTCCCGCGAGGGTCTGCTCGTAATTACTATTACTACGAATATTATTGCTCTCCATTGAAGAAATCACCTCGTAACAATGCCATCTAAAATAACGGTAGGAACTATGGTTGGCACTACTTTTTTAATTGCTTGCTGAATTGCTTGAGCTTGGTTGCGTCTAGTTTGCGAACTTTATAACACTAATTTGAGCATCTGGCATATTTTGTTTTGTTTGTTTATCAGAAAAATAAGGAACCGATTTTTTGTGGCGTGGCTTCGCCGCGCCACAAAAAATCAGTTTATTGCTAAGCCCTAGCAGTAGAAATTTCCCTTGAGGCTGCCCATTGACTAATATCTTGACGATTGATGGCGGCTGCCATTAGATCAGGGAATAGATCTGGGGTGCAGGCAAAGGAAGGCACACCAAAACTCGCGATCGCTGCCGTATTGTTATGGTCATAGGAAGGAGCACCATCATCATTCAGAGCTAATAGGGTAATAAACTGTACACCCGAAGCTACTAAAGCTGCAATTCGTTTCAGCATTTCCTGATTATTGCCACCTTCATAGAGATCGCTAATCAATACAAAAATTGTTTCGTGGGGCTGACGGATTAGACCTTGACAATAGGCGATCGCTTGATTGATATCTGTTCCGCCTCCCAATTGTGTGCCAAAAAGAACTTCCACTGGATCTTGCAGTAATTCCGTTAAATCAACCACAGCCGTATCAAATACCACCATACTCGTTTTGACCGCAGGTAGGGTGGCTAAGACTGCACTAAAAATTCCTGCATAGACGACGGAAGTTGCCATCGAGCCGCTTTGATCGACACAGAGAATGATGTCTCGGAGGGATGAGCGCTTGCGTCCATAGCCGATGCGCGTTTCAGGAATGACGGTGCGGTATTCAGGCTGATAGTTTTTGAGATTGGCGCGAATAGTGCGATGCCAGTCAATTTCATTATGGCGAGGGCGACGATTGCGGGTAGCACGATTGAGACTGCCTAACACAGCTTGCCTTGTGGGATTTTCTAATTTGCGCTGAAGTTCATCAACTACTCGCCTTACGACTATCCTTGCCGTCTCTTTGGTTTTACTGGGCATAATGCCACTAAGGGATAGCAGATTGGAGACAAGATGTACGTCTGGCTCGATCGCTTCGAGCATTTCGGGTTCCAATAGCATTCTCTGCAAGTTCAGTCTTTCTAGAGCATCCTGCTGCATAATCCGCACTACAGAAGTCGGAAAGAACGTACGAATATCTCCTAGCCATCGCGCAACTTTGGGCGATGAACTGCCTAATCCCCCTTTACGATCCTGTGAACCATCAGCACCTTCATCATTGCCATACAAGGCAGCTAATGCTCCATCCATAGCTGAGTCGCGATCGCTAAGACAGCCACCACCAATCCCATCGGCTGCACCTCCACCCAGAATCAATCGCCATCGGCGTAGGCGTTCGGTAGCGGTTTGTTGGTCTCTAACTGACATTTGCTTATACTGCTAATTTCGTGTTTATGATGAAATACCTATGGCATTTTAGGCTGAATTATGGGATTAGATAATACCTCCATAAATGGCGAGTTTCTCATGACTAATCCATGCCCAAAGTTGATCGCCATAGGAGAAATGCCACCATTCGTTGGGATGTCTCACAAAGCCGCTATGGCTCATCACTTGGTTTAATAATTGGCGATCGCGATTAAACTCCACTGCTTGAGCATTACGGAAACTTGCAAAATAATCTGGCAAAGAGCGATCGCTAATTTCATCAATCGGTGAACCCATATTTACTTCCAGAAGCTCGGAATCAAACAGAGTCACATCGATCGCTGCACCCGTACTGTGAGGAGGAGGAGTTTTCGGATCATGGCTGGGAATTGCCCAAAACTTCATTACTTCAACATTGAGTGAATTTTTTTGTTCATCAGAAAGAGAATCTATTTCTAAGCCCTTACTTGCCGCTAACTGAGCGAAACTGTAATCCACCATAAACTGTTGCACAGGAATCGGGCGATAGGCATCAAAAATCGCAATTTTCCAATTGGGGCGAAGGGTTTGCAAATAGGCTTGGGATTTTTGTAATCTTTCTAAAATTCCTTGGCGGACAAAAAAAGGAGAGCGATCGCCATATGGTGCGCCTAAAGACATATATGGATGCGGATCGATTGTTATGATGCCAGAGTCGAGATCAGAGGAGAGTGCGACCAGTGGCTCATTACAATCAGCAATGGGAATGTATTGATAGGGTTTCATAGAAGAGGCGTATTGCTAAATTGGCAAACCGATGACATCATAGTGCCTTCCAAAAAGCTTATTGCCACAAGCGAACAGCTAATTGCCAACAGCCAATACCTAATTGTCAACAGCTAAGTAGGTGGGCGCAATTAAATATAAAACCCCAAAACCTGTGGCGCACGCGCAGCGTGCGCCACAGGTTTTGGCTCTGGTTTTTAATTATGCCAAGCTACTTATAGCCATATACGGCTTAATCGCTAATAATGAGTAAATACACTTACTGTACAAAAGTTAACAGTTTATCGGATATACTCCGCTAGACTCTTAGCCACGTTAATTCTGATGTGAGGAGGACAAGGCGATCATTTCTACAAACCGTTCAACCAATGCAGGTACAACCAGCACTCTACAGCCAACATTACAGCCTATGCAATCGACGATGGATCTCGGCACAGCTTCACAAATTATTGAGCCATTAGCATCAACCACGCTCGAATCTTCGCAAATGCCACAAATTGAACCCAACGCCCCAGTCCTCCGCATCATCGGTAAAGCCCCTTTATCTGGTCATGTGCCTATTAGCGGTGCAAAAAATTCGATCCTTGCCCTCATGGCAGGCACACTCTTATCCTCCGAAGGCTGCCGTATTCGCAATGTCCCCAACCTCGCTGATGTAGAGCGGATGAGCGACATTCTCGAAACTCTCGGTGTCAAAATTTCTCGCAATGGGGAAGTCCTCGATCTCGACACTAGCAACCTGACCACCAACTCTGCGCCCTACGAATTGGTCAGCAAGATGCGAGCGAGTTTCTTTGCCCTAGGTTCATTACTAGCAAGATTAGGTTCAGCAAGAATGCCTCTACCCGGAGGCTGTGCGATCGGGGCGCGTCCTGTTGAATTACACGTTCGTGGTTTACAAGCTTTGGGGGCGGATGTCCAAATCGAGCATGGCATCGTGATCGCCCATGCCAAGAGTCGTAATGGACGTTTGCAAGGTGCAAAAATTTATCTCGATTGCCCCAGTGTTGGTGCGACCGAAACCTTGATGATGGCAGCAACATTAGCCGAAGGTCAAACAATTATTGAAAATGCTGCCCAAGAGCCTGAAGTGATCGATCTTGCGGATCTTTGCATTGCGATGGGGGCAAAAATTCATGGTGCTGGCACAAATACAATCATCATTGATGGTGTCGATAGGCTCCATTTTGCTGACTTCACCGCCATTCCCGATCGCATTGAAGCCGCAACTTTCATGGTGGCGGCGGCAATTACGAGATCGACCTTATCAATGTCACCTGTTATTCCCGCACACCTCACCGCCGCGATTTCTAAATTGCAAGATATCGGTGTGACCGTGCGGATCGATTCCCCCGACACGATCACCGTTATTGGTGGCGATCGCTATCGGGCTGTTGACATTGAAACTCTGCCTTACCCTGGATTTCCTACCGATATGCAAGCGCAGTTCATGGCTTTGCTCACCATTTGCGAAGGCAATGGTGTAGTGACTGAAACTGTATTTGAAAATCGCTTGCAGCACGTTGCGGAACTCAATCGCATGGGTGCAAATATTCGCCTCAAGAATAATGTGGCGGTAGTCACAGGTGTACCTCAATTGTCAGGCGCTCCTGTGATGGCGACAGATTTACGTGCCTCAGCAGCACTAGTGATCGCAGGTCTCGCCGCCGATGGTGAAACCACAGTCATGGGCTTACATCACCTCGATCGCGGTTACGATCGCATCGAAGAGAAGTTACGCAATGTTGGTGCGAAGCTTTACCGCACTATAGAAACAGTAAATGCCTAGATAAAAAAGCCCCACTTTGCTTACGCGAAGATGGGGCTTTTTTTATTAGGTTTCTTGATGTTCGGAAATGGAAGAGAATTTTATTGCCCTTTTTGTACGGTCGCCTTCCAAAAGTAAGTAGTTAGGCCCAATTAAATATAAACCGCCAAAACCTGTGGCGCACGCGCAGCGTGCGCCACAGGTTTTGGCTTTTAGTACCAGCATCAACAGATAAAATTGGGGTTTGATATGATAGAGATCCTTGACCTGATAGCGTTCTCAACTAACCTCATGGCTCTGTTTGACATTCGTACCCCTTGGCAACCTACTGCCGATCAACCCAAAGCGATCGCCCAACTGCTCGATGGTTTACAGAAAGGACTACGTTATCAGACCCTACTGGGCGCAACGGGTACTGGTAAAACGATGACTGTGGCAAATGCGATCGCCAAATATCAAAAGCCCACTTTAGTGCTAGCCCATAACAAGACCTTGGCGGCACAGCTATGTAATGAATTGCGCGAATTCTTTCCCAATAATGCTGTCGAATATTTCATTAGTTATTACGATTACTATCAGCCCGAAGCCTATATTCCCGTTACCGATACCTATATCGAAAAAACTGCCTCGATTAATGATGAAATCGATATGTTGCGCCACTCGGCAACGCGATCGCTGTTTGAGCGCAAAGATGTAATTGTAGTCGCTTCCGTAAGCTGTATCTATGGTTTAGGAATTCCAGAGGAATATCTTAAGGCTTCGATCCCTCTAGCTGTGGGCGTGGAATATGACCAGAGAGAATTATTGCGATCGCTAACAAATGTGCAGTACGAGCGCAATGATATCGAGCTAGGTCGTGGTAAATTCCGCGTCAAGGGTGACATTTTAGAAATTGGGCCCGCCTACGAAGATCGCACCATTCGCGTAGAATTTTTTGGCGATGAGATTGAAGCGATTCGCTATGTCGATCCTGTGACGGGCGAGATTTTGCAAAGTATGGAAGCTTTGAATATCTATCCTGCAAGGCACTTTGTCACCCCTGCCGATCGCTTAGAAATTGCCTGTGCCGATATTAAACAAGAATTAGAAGAGCGACTTGAAGAGTTAACCAATGCAGGAAAATTGCTAGAGGCTCAACGTCTGGAACAGCGCACTAAGTATGATTTGGAACTATTACAAGAAGTGGGCTTCTGTAACGGTGTAGAAAACTATTCGCGGCATCTCGCAGGACGACAAGCAGGAGAGTCCCCAGCCTGTTTAGTAGATTATTTCCCCAAGGATGACTGGTTGCTGATTGTCGATGAGTCACACGTTTCGATACCGCAAATTAGGGGTATGTATAATGGCGATCGCGCCCGAAAGATGACTCTGATCGATCATGGTTTCCGTTTACCCAGTGCGGCGGATAATCGACCTCTCAAAGCTGATGAATTTTGGGATATGGTCAAGCAATGTATTTTTGTCTCGGCGACCCCCGGAGATTGGGAAATGGAAGTTTCCGAGCAGGTAGTTGAGCAGATCATCAGACCCACAGGCGTAGTCGATCCTGAAATTTTTGTCCGTCCGACGGAAGGACAAGTTGACGATCTCTATCATGAGATTCAATTGCGAATTAAGCGGAAAGAACGGGTCTTAATTACGACGCTAACTAAGAAAATGGCAGAGGATTTGACCACCTATTTTCAAGAGCGAAATCTATCGGTGCGGTATCTCCATTCCGATATCAAATCCATTGAACGGATTGAGATTCTGCAAGC
Organism: Pseudanabaena sp. BL-A-41; assembly: GCA_050632425.1. Taxonomy (GTDB): domain Bacteria; phylum Cyanobacteriota; class Cyanobacteriia; order Pseudanabaenales; family Pseudanabaenaceae; genus Pseudanabaena. The sequence continues at coordinate 1,127,836 of CP192607.1, forward strand.
TCTACGCAAAGGGGAGTTTGATGTTCTGATCGGGGTGAACTTACTGCGAGAAGGTTTAGACTTGCCTGAAGTGTCACTGGTGGCGATTTTGGATGCTGATAAGGAAGGCTTTTTAAGAGCCGAGCGATCGCTAATTCAGACCATCGGACGGGCGGCGCGAAATGTGGCAGGACAGGTGATTATGTATGCCGATCGCTTGACTAACAGCATGGAAAAAGCAATTTCCGAAACGGAACGCCGCCGCCGCATTCAGATTAAACATAATGAGGATAACAATATTACGCCAAGGTCAATTGTGAAGTCGATTGAAGGTAATGCGATTCTCGATTTTCTATCCGTTTCACGCCGCCTCAATGAGCGTCAGCTTGAGTATGTAGTGAATAATGCGAAGGAGATTTCTCTGGATGACATTCCCGCGATCATTGAGCAGTTAGAAGCCCAAATGAAGGATGCGGCGAAGAAGCAGGAATTCGAGCAAGCTGCTGCTTTTCGTGACAAGATTAAGGCTTTGCGCGATCGCCTCATTGGTAAAGCATAAACCTAGAAAACAAGATAATATTTTAGTGAAGACAGCAAGGAGTAAAAGTGATGTTTTCCGATGAAGAAATTTCTCAAATGGCGGCAGAAATTGATTGTCAATTGTTGGAATTGCGATCGCTATCTGGTGACACATCTCTAAAATCTGGTGATAAAGAATCGCAACTGGTTAAGCAAAATCAGGCGATCGCGACAGCCACTAAGGAACCAGCAAAGAGTTTTTTACAAAAGTTTTGGAAAGCGGCAAAGGCAGATCTCTGTGAAGAAGATGGGGTGCTGCATAAGCAATGGAAGAAGTGGGGCGATCTGGATAATAAAGAAACAATTTCTACTTTTAAAGGAATTTTGGCTGGGTTAGGTTTATCGGGAAATGTGTTGCCAACAGTGATTGTGGCGGTGACGGTGATTGTGTTGCATATTGGTGTAAAGGCATTTTGTGATGAATATGGCGATCGCAAGGAAAGCTAAGAAAATCGCAAATGTCCAGATCCCCGACTTTTTCTTTGCAAACACAGATAAATTTTAAAAGTCAGGCAAAAAGTCGGGGATCTTAAAGATCCGCATAGTTAGATTTGAGTAGGTGGAGTATTTTTAAATGGTTATCTTCAAAAAAATTAGTCCAAACGCCTTAAATTGGGATGATTTGTCTCAAAGGATTGAAGCAGCAGGTGAAGATCCAGAACAACCATCGCTACAAGAAATTAGTGAAATTGTTAAAGAGGTAAGAAAGTCTCGCAGGGCTGAAATTGCATGAAAGTGAAGGGAATTAAATATAATGGTTGAATATTTAGTTGAACACTTATTTACATCTGTCATTTATGTTATAATTGTTACAAGCGTAAAGTCTCAAGACGCTATACAAGAATCGAGAGTGCCTTTGGTGGGGAAAACATAGATAGATCTTGCCAAAAATGGCTACTCAATCCCCTCTCCAGAGCAAAAATTTAATTACCCAAAATACAAAACAAGCCACTGAATCCCTTGATTCGGATGCTTCTTGCGTTTGTGGGATTGATTTAGAAATGACAAGCGACAAAGATTATATTGATTACCCCGTAGCAGATATTGCTGCTAAATTTCAGGAATTAGCCAAATTTAGGGAAAAACTAAGTTTACCTGTAGCTGGTAGTGAAAATGATGGTTCTACGGTGGCGAAGTTGGAGATCGGGGATCGAGAATTTTTTGGAGTCAATTCTGGGAGCGACCCTAACCCTCGGAGGGTTGTTACTTTGAGGGTGAATCCGATTAGTAAAACTCATGCTGAGGCTGATGTTATGCAACAAGCATTTGATGCTGGGATTAGAGGCGGTCGAGCTAGATTAATCGTCGATCGCGATTTGTGTAGACCTTGTGGTCAAAATGGCGGTGTGAAGGGGATGGCTAAGCAGTTAGACTTGGAAGAGTTAGAGGTGATTAGCCCTAGCAGTTGTGATGTAATCAAGTTAAAGTGAGGTTTTGATGTTTATTTCTAAGTTCTCAACTGAAAACTGGCAAGAAAATCGCAATAAGTTGGTATTAAAGCCAGCCCAGAATTGGCTGGAAATTGAGGTTGCGATTAGGTCGCTAGATGCGCATCGGCAGACTTTAGTAACTTTAGAAACTGAAGATGAAGCACACCTTGCTATTGGTGGTGGTAAGGGGAGATATGTGGTGTATTTAACCTCTGACAATGAGGTATTTCATTATGTTATCGATCCGCTTAAGTTAGGTGTAGATGAAAAGTTGGTGGTTGGCGGACAAGAAGGTCTATATCCAGCGAAATTATGTGTTGGTTTGGATATGGCACTCAGAGCTGCTAAAACTTTTGCTAAGTTTGGAATAATGGAAAAATCAGTTGTCTGGGAGCAAGATAAAATTTTGGAACTTGTATAGACACTTTGCAATTTGAGCGATCGCCCTTAACAATGAGGTGTATTGATGATTGAGCTAAATGTGCGGTTTACCAGTAGCGATCGCTTTGTCATCAAGTTTGACGATCGCGAGACGGATGCGCTGGAATTTATCGCACCTGTGAATGATAGCGATCGCGCTGAGATTCGTGATTATTTGGAGAAATACACGTCACTTTACATGATGGATGTGGATGATCGCAGTGCTGAAAGAACTGAAGCGAAATTGCCTTTGTGGGGGGCAGCATTATTTGAGGCAATTTTTAGTGGTGGTGACGCGAAGGAAATATTTAAGAATTTTCAGGATAGTGATGAGCGAGACAAGATCTTAACAATTTCAGCAAGTCATCCGCTTATTTTGGCTTTGCCTTGGGAATTATTATGCGATCCCAAGGGAACTTATTTATCGCATGGGGAAAATCCAATTTCGATAAGGCGTAGTTTTTCGCAGTTAACAAATGAGTCAGAAATTAAGCAAGATTCAGTTAAGCAAAATATCGTCCCTCCCAAAAATCGGTTGCGTTTGCTGTTTGTGATTAGCCGCCCCATAGGTGCGGGTTTTCTCGATCCGCGTAAAGATGCTTTGGCAACTCTTGAGGCGATCGCTAAAAATGCACAGGGATTAATTGATGTGGAGTTTTTGCGCCCTGCGACTCTCGATAAATTGGTAGAACGTTTAGCAGATAAAAGTTTGCCATCGGTAGATATTGTGCATTTTGATGGACATGGGGTATTTGATATCAATAAAAATATTGGTTATCTGTTGTTTGAGGATATTGGTGGTCAAGGCGATCTCGTTTCGGCGGCTCAAGTTGGGGAAAGTTTGAGTCAGGCTGGTATCAGTGCGATGTTGCTTTCGGCTTGTCAGTCGGCGGCGGTAGCGGGTGAAGAAGCGATGGGAAGTGTGGCAGCAGGGCTTACCCATGCGGGGATTCCGACAGTTTTGGCGATGCAATATTCGGTGCTGACGACAACAACGGAGCAGATGTTTGGGGCGTTTTATGAGCATCTGACGCAAGGTCAGAGATTTGGTGAGGCGTTGGAAAATGCGCGGCGCTATTTGTATGCACATCGGGAACGGGGCGATCGCCAGCGCGGACGAGATCGGGTTACTTTGCGGTTACAGGATTGGTTTTTACCTGCGTTGTATCAGGTGGGGAGCGATCGGGCTTTATTCAACCCTCTCCCCCAACCCCTCTCCCAAGGGGCGAGGGGAGCAAGAGGGGAAAGGGGAGATGGAGAAGAGAATCCAGATCTTTTGCCCCCCTCTACCTCTGGGAAAGGGGCTAGGGGTGAGGGCAGTCTTAGTGAGGTGCAGAAGGCTGGCTTTTGGGGTAGGGCGAAGGAGTTGTGGCAGATCGAGAGGGCGTATGTGCGGGATACGCGGCGGGTGACGATTTCGGGCTTTGGTGGGATGGGGAAGACTTATTTGGCTGAAGAGGTGGGGCGGTGGCTGTTGCGGACGGGGATGTTTGCGCGGGTGTGTTTGGTGGGCTATGCCAATTTTCAGGGGATCGATGCGGTGTCCTATGCGGTGAGCGTGTTGGCGACAGTATTAGAAACAAATTTAATCGATGCGGCGGCGGTGACGAGGGAGTTAGCGGATCAGTCGGTGCTGGTGATTTTGGATAATTTGGAGTCGTTGGATGCGGAGCAGTTGGTAAGTTTGCTAGATGCTGCGAAGGAATGGTCGGAGGCGGGGGGAAGTCGGTTATTGCTAACGACTCGCACTCCTGATTTGCGTCATCCTGATTATCAAGTCATAGCTCCTGACGCTAGAAGAGAAAAACCTTGGCTTCCCCATAAACACGTTTCTTTGCAATTGGAAGGTTTGCGACCTGATGATGCGGTGAACTATTTCCAAAGTCTGTTGAAGTTGCCTCCTGCGCCGCGTTTGGATTTACCGTTCCGTAATGATTTGTTGGCGTTGTTTGAGCTTGTGCAGCGTTTGCCTTTAGCGATCGGTTTGTTAGCAGCACAGTTGAAGGATCGGCAGGTTTTGGATGTGCGTAAGGAGTTAGAGGAGTTAATGGTTCAATCTCCTGATAATCCGTTACTTGCTTCGCTGAATCTTTCGGTGAGTCGGCTCGATCCTGAAGCACAAGAATGGATTAGACGATTGGGAGTGTTTCAGGGTGGAGCAATGGAACCTGACTTACTTGCAATTACTGAAATTGCAGAAACGGAATGGAATGAAATCAGGACACAGCTAGAGGTAACGGGACTGATACAGGCTGAATCTTTGATTCATGTGAGTGTGACCGCGCCTTTTCTCAAGTTTCATCCTACGCTTGCCCCTATGATGTGGTCAAGGTTGACTGAACTCGAACAACAGCAACTCCTCATCCGCCATCGCCAACGCTATCAGCAACTGTCGAGTTATTTGTATTTTGAGGATGATAAAAATCCGTTTTTTGTGAGAGCAATCGCCCAACGGGAACTACCGAATTTGATGTATGCGGTGCGCGGCAGCATCGAAGCGGGTGAAGACTTTGCAACTGAATTCGTGGCTAAAATCAACCAGTTTCTTGGTTTCTTTGGGCTGAAACAAGAACGGGAAGGTTTGACAGCAAGGATGCAGTATATCGGCAGTGAGGTTGGCTCCCAAACTTGGTATCTGACGCAGAGCGATTGCGGCGAACAGTTATGGAATGCAGAACGCTATGCCGAAGCCGAAGCGGTGTTTCAAGAGATCTTGGCAGTTTTAGGCTCGACTCCTAGCTATCAGCGCTGTTACACACTTGGCAACCTCGGTCGTTGCTATGTGTCAACTGGACAGCCAGAACGGGCGGTGACAACCTATCACCTTGCGTTAGAGGTGGCGGGAATGCTAGAACAAACTAACAGCGTGAAGCGACAGATGGGTTTATTACAGACAGACTTAGTGAATCTGTTGACAGTTATGGGGGAATATGATCGCGCCCGTGAGTTCTGCGAGGCATCTTTAGCTATTGACAAAGAATTGAGCGATCACCGAGGGGAAGGCGTTACACAAGGGCAACTCGGAAATTTAGCACTAGCGCAAAACAATCTCACCGAAGCCGCCCAACACCATCAAGAAGCACTACAAATCTTTCAGCAACTCAACGAACCCGCAATGGAATCAACTGCATGGCATCAGTTGGGCAGAGTCTTTGAAGAATCGCGCAAATGGGAATCCGCAGAGCAAGCATATCGTCAGTCAGTCCAGATTAAGGAATCGCACGGCGATTTGACAGGGGCAGCAAGGACTTGGAATCATTTGGCGATCGTGAGTAAAGGGGCGGGAAAACTGAATGAAGCTGAGGAATGGTATCGTAAGACGATCGAGGGTTTTCGCAAGTCAGGTAATGGAGATATGGCTGCTGGAGCGCTTAGTAATCTTGCCAATCTCCTCCAACAACTTCCGAACCGCCTCACAGAAGCCCAACAGTTAGCCGAAGAGTCCCTAGCCATTAAGCATACCCTCGATCCTGCGGCGGCTAAGATTTGGAAGATTTACGAACTTTTGGCAAAGATTAGCAATCAAAAAGGCGATTCAGACAAAGCCAAGGAATATCGCCGCCTTTCTCGCAATGCCCGCGCCAATTTTGAAGGTACTAAGTACGAGCTACGCCAACACGCCCCGCTTATCGAGGGTGTAGTGAGTGCCGTTCACGATGCCGAGGTCAGACAGCAATTAGAGCCAATTTTGGAAAACATGATCTCGAATGGTTGGCAAAATCTCATCGCCGCGATTCGGCAAATCCTCAACGGAGAACGTGATGAAGATATTCTCTGCGAAAGATTGGATGATATAGATTCTCAAATTGTCCTTGCGATCCTCGATCAAGTAAAAAGACCGTAGGGGCTTAGCATTTGCGCCACAATTTTAAAACTCATCACAGAAATCCCGATCCGCAAATGCTAAGCCCTTTGTGCTTTTACCGACAATTTGTCACCGCGTTGTGAGGTTTTGGACAGAGCATTCCCTCTGTGCTTTTATAGACAAATTGTCCCTACGTTGTGAGGTTTTGGGCAGAGCATTCCCAAAGGAAGATTGTCTAAAAAATTATAGATAGTTGCGGGAATGCTCAGCCCCTACAGTTCCATTCTAATTAGAAAAACTCATTCACAACCCACATTCCGCTCGTAATGGAAGCCTAAAAATATTTACAACGAGACAATCAGGGTTTCAGCGATTTCAAAAGAAATTAATGATAATAAATCCTATTAGTGTGTCCTTATTGACAACATTAAAATAGTGACTTTTATGTGATTAAGACTCAAAACACTTACTGTATGAGCATTTCCTTTCTAAATATTTTTTTCAGTAAAATAAGAGCGGAATGTGGGTCACAAAATCGAACAAAGGAATAAATGACACAAACTCAAAATCAATTAGCATCTCAGCAAAACTATATTGCTCAACTCCTTGAGCAGTTAATCGTAAACTATCAAAACACCAAACTAGAACGGAAACAAATTGCCCAAAACTTCTCCAATTCTGAAGCAGAATTTACCCCATTAGAAGAAATTGAATTACTGACAGTAAGTATTCGAGGTTACGCCAGCCAAATCGCTGCATCAGGAAGTTTAAGAAACGATCGCCAAGCGATCGCCGAACTACAAAAACTAAGCGTATTTAACAACCACCTCATCGTTCAACTTTACAGCGAAGCGCGATCGCATTATCCACAGATGCAATCATATATCTGTATGTTGGACTATCTCAGACTATTAGTCTTAGAGTATCTACAAAATCAACAAACCCTGCAACTGATGTCAGCTTAGCTAGCTTGCGTTCAGCCGCAAAACTCAGACAAGCCTTAATATCTTGTGAAGTAAGCTCAGAAAAATCTTCCAGAACTTCAGCTTCCGTCATTCCTCCAGCCAGATATTCTAAAATATCGTAAACGGTAATTCGCATCCCCCTGATGCAAGGCTTACCGCTACGCTTTCCAGCCTCAATCGTAATAATGTTGTGATAGTCCATATAGCAACATCTACCATAAACATTTGCTTGTAGTCATTGTAGCAGTTAATTTTTTTAATATTCGAGGCTATGCTAGCCAAATCGCCACATCAGGAAGTTCATGAATTTAAAATCTTCTTCCCCATCTTTTAATGTCTTACTACTAGTGCCTACTGGCATTAACGCAGCTATTGGTGGCTATGCGGGGGATGCTTTGCCAGTGGCGAGAGCGATCGCCTCAATAGCAGATAACGTAATTACCCATCCAAATGTCTTAAACGGCGCGAGTTTATATTGGTCGATACCAAATGTTTTATACACCGAGGGTTATGCCCTCGATCGCATGGCAAGGGGTGACTGGGGATTGCGTCCTGTGAGAACTAACCGCATTGGTGTCATTCTCGATCGCAGCATGGAACCAGATTTAGAATTGCGTCACCGTCAAGCCATAGCAGCAGCACAGGCGACATTAGGCTTAAACATTACCGATGTATTAGTTACCGATCACGATTTGGGTGTAGAACTGCGATCGGGAGATTCGGGAGCAACATGGGGAACGATCGCCAATCTCGATAGTTTACTGAGAGCCGCCGAGAAATTGATTAAAGTCTCTAAGGTGGAAGCGATCGCCGTTGTCGCCAGATTTCCCGATGATCCTGATAGCGAAGCCTTACAAAACTATCGCCAAGGTAAAGGCGTTGATGCTCTCGCAGGAGCCGAAGCAGTCATCAGTCATGCGATCGTGCGCGAATTTGCCATACCCTGCGCCCACGCCCCCGCCTTGCAGCCATTGCCTCTAGATCCAAGTGTTTCACCCCGTTCGGCGGCTGAGGAGCTAGGCTATACCTTCTTACCCTGCGTATTAGTGGGATTAAGTCGCGCTCCGAAAATCATTACCAATCGCAATTTACTCAAGTCCGATGATATTTCGGCTGATGATATTCATGCGATCGTTACGCCTTACAGTGCTTGCGGTGGCGCGGGCTTATTAGCACTTAATCCATTACCCCATGTCCAAACTATTTTTGTGAAGGAAAATCAAACTGCGCTAAATGTCACACCTGAAATGTTGGGGTTAAAAGGTGTTGTAGTTGAAAATTATTGGGAAGCGATCGGGGTTTTAACCGCAATTAAATCTGGAATTAATCCTCGCAGCTTACGAAATTAACCAAACCCACAAAGTTGCACCCCGAAGGGACACAACTTTATGGGTTGAGAAATAGTAATGCAAAGCACTGCCATTTCTTGAACTACGAAGTGAAAGATTTGCCTAAGCCGATCGCCGCCAGCTTTTTCCGAAAAGTGATCGAGCTTTTATCACCTGCAATATGAACCTCGTCAGCAAGGCAAATTGGCAAATCCTCTGGCCATTGCTCCTCAACGATCGCCTTGTCCTCATAAAATACCTGATCATTAAAATCGAGAGTGTTTTGTAGAGGTGCATCTTTATCAAAGTTTCGACAAATCGGGACAAACAATCGCGTTTTACGTGCCGAAATGGGTGAAGCTGCGTTGAGAATATGTAGCTTGCCGTGAGGGAAGAAAACAGTCAACTTGGCGGTGAATGGAATAAACAGTTCAAATAGTCTTCGCCACAAAAAATCAGGTGGAGCTAAATGCTTCATACCATGAGCATAGTTGCTAACAGTACTGATATAGTCGGCTCTGAATCCAGAGGCTGTTTGCTCGATGCTATAGTCTGGCACTTCAGGATTATCCTTTTCCCCAAAAGACTTCGCATGGATAAAGGCAAAGTGACTGACATCTAAGAATCCTTCCACTTGTCGCCCTGCGGCTGCATCCAAATCTACAGAATGGGGCAGTACCTGAATGTAATCTGGATCTTCCCATTCATCAAATTCAGGGAATGGAACTGCACCATTATCAATCAGTCTTGTCCAGACTAATCCATAGCGTTCTATCACTGGATAGGTCTTGAGCTTAAGTCTTGATGGAATTGTAGCTTCGGGCTGGGCAGGAATGTGAACACATTTAGCATTGCAGTCATATTGCACACCGTGGTAAGGACAAACGAGGCGATCGTTTTCAATCCAACCTAAACTCAGGGGTGCGCCACGATGCAGGCATAGATCTTTAGCAACAATAACCGAGCCATCAGAAACTCGATAAATCACCAATCTTTCGTCTAATAGGTGTGTGCCATAGGGCTTTTCGGCGGTGATTTCATGGGAAAATGCAACAGGATACCAGAAGGGGGCAAGCGCTTGCCAATCAGTTGAACTAAAAGTGCAATTGCGTGGCAAAGATACTTCTTTGGTTGCTACCATAAAAATCACTCTTGTGTCTAGTTCTATAAGATTGACGTTACAACGCACCAAAGTTTTATTCTGTATAACTTTGCACGAATCTAGTTAACGCGAGTTCGGGATAACTCAAAACCCAAAAGTAAAAGGCTTGCTACGCAAGCCTTTTACTTTTGGGTTTTTAAAATTTGCCAGCTTAACCCGAACTGATGTTAGGGACTTGCTATTAATTAAAGTACCTATGGCTTCGACTTCGCTCAGCCAACGTTAGCTGAGCGAAGTCGAAGCTAGATAACTTTCGCAAGTCCCTTAACCCGAACTGACGTTAGTTATTATGATCGCCCAAATTTTTGGCAATAATTTTCCTGTTATTGTGGAAGTGGGATAATTTTATGTAATACTTGTAGATCGCACTTTTAAGTAATCTCACAACTAAAAAAATGGCTAAAAACAAAGGTGTCCGTCTCGTTATTACGCTAGAGTGCACCGAATGTCGCACCAATGCCAATAAGCGATCGCCTGGTGTATCTCGTTATACGACCATGAAAAATCGCCGTAATACCACTGCAAGATTAGAACTCAAAAAGTTCTGTCCTCATTGCAACTCTCACACTGTTCACAAAGAAATCAAGTAGTCCGTTAATCCCAATCATTAAAATCGCATAATCCCATCATGGCAATTAACTCCTCTTTTTATCGCAAGCGCCTCTCTCCGATCGCGCCTGCTGCCAAAATCGACTATAAAGATGTCGAATTACTGCGTAAGTACATCACCGAACGTGGCAAAATTCTTCCTCGTCGTATTACAGGTTTGACCGCAAAGCAACAGCGTGCTTTGACCACAGCAATTAAACAAGCGCGTGTAGTTGCCCTATTACCATTTATTAACAAAGAAGGCTAATCAAGAAATAATGCGATGCGTTATTTGCTGAATTAAATAAAGAGACGCGATGCGTCTCTTTATTTTTTAGGTAATGTTCAAAGAAGGTTAATCAAATGTCAGTTTGGGTTAAGCTGGCAAATTTTAAAAGCCCAAAAGTAAAAGCCTTGCGTAGCAAGGCTTTTACTTTTGGGCTTTGAGAGAGGGTTTGCGTAGCAAACCCTCTCTCAAAGCCAGTTTCAAATTATCCCGAACTTGCGTTAATCAACAAATAATACAATGCCTTATTTGTTGGCTTGAATAAAGAGACGCATCGCGTCTCTTTATTGTTTTAGGCATTGCTCAATGACGCTGACGACCGATCGCGAAAGGCTGTCGAAGTCATAACCACCTTCTAGACCAAATAAGATTTTGGGAGTTACCGCTAGACAAAGCTTTGTCAAAGTCCCGAAATCCTCTGGTTTCAGCAAAACACTGGCAAGGGGATCGTCAGCATTAGCATCAAAACCTGCACTGACGATCAGGAGGTCGGGATTAAAGTTTTTGAGAAAAGGAATAATTTGATTTTCAAATATTGGTAAATAGTCGGCAATAGTCGAATTTGCACGCATGGGAATATTCAAAATATTTTCATGTTCGCCCGTTTCATCCTGATGTCCTGTCATTGGATAAAATGGTGATTGATGCGTAGAAATGTAAGCAATATCATGGCGATCCCATACTGCTTCCTGTGTGCCATTGCCATGATGCACATCCCAATCGAGAATAGCGACACGCTGAAGATTTAAGCGATCAATTGCTGACATCGCCGCGATCGCTGCATTACCAAAGATACAAAAGCCCATTCCTGTATGGGCGCGAGCGTGATGGCCAGGGGGACGTGCTAGCACAAAGGCAGGGCGACCAGAATTAATCACAAGATCCACGCCATCTAGCCATGCACTCACAGCTAATAGGGCAACATCATAGCTTTGCCAAGAAGCGATCGTATCTCCGTCAATATAGCCACCACCCTGATTTGTTAATTGACGGAGAGCCTCAATATATTCCTGAGTGTGAAAACGCCGCACTTCTTGTAAGATATCTAATCCCGATCGCTGCCGTGCTTTGATAGAAGTTGGTTCTTGCCAAACTAACTGTGGAGCGATCACCGAATTTTTCAAAGTATCAACTATGGCAGTAAGGCGACCTGCTTTCTCTGGATGATAAGTGCCTGTATCATGTTCTAGAAAAATATCAGAATAAATAATTGGGAATTTATTAGTAGGTGGAGAATCAATCTCTAAGTTAGATGTCAACATACGCACTTTTGCCTATCGATAAATCAACGAATAGTTGTTGTCTCTATAGAGACTAGCGTTATACTTTTAAAATTACTGATTTGTTGGAAATCTTTCATATTTTCACAGCAATTTTACTTAGGTTTCTCCTGTGGTCGATCCATCTCAACCAACACAGCAATCAGATACGGAAATGCTAGCCGTGCCGAAGGAGCTTGCATTATCGATTCGAGAGATTATCTATCTCTATGATCATCACAATAAACAAAACGTCCTAGAAGCTGTCAGAAATATGATCGCCGCAGCTAAAGATGCTCAGGATTACCCAATATTAAAAAATCAAAATTTAACTAGTTATTCCCATAACTCAGAATTAGAAAATGACGATGACTTTCGTAAAAGTTGGGATGACATATTAAATGTCCAAGTTTACATTGATACTGAAATTTTTGGAGAGTTAGATCCGCGCCCACCGGCCCTTGTTGAGATAAATGGCAACAGTATAGATAGTGAGACAGTAATTCAACATACCGAGGCAACTGAAGCCTATGTGCAGGCATGGAAAGAATTGGCGCAAAATATGTCTTCTTTCCCTGATGATTTATTTACGCGACTCTGGACGACTATAGAAATTGCTAAAATTGTCGAATGTTCGCCAAGTAGTTTACGGCGTGCGCGTAGAAGTGGTCGTTTACCCATTCGCATCAAAAATCTCATTCTTGATTGCATCTCCCATGATGGTAAGCGAAGTTTATGGTTTGTCCGTCCAGCTTAAGAAACCATTAGCGATCGCTAAAACATCAAGTTAAAATCATCAATGCTATTTTGCACCTATTAGTTCATGATGTCTTCTCCAGACTTATACAAACGCCTTGGGCTGGGAAACATCTCCCTATATTGGATTATGCTTGTACCCTTTGTGGTGCAGATTGTCGGCTCAGTAGGGCTGGTAGGCTATTTATCCTATCGTAGTGGTGAATCAGCGATTGATAAATTAGCTAATCAAATTATGCAGGAGGTAGGCGATCGCATTGACCAAAGCCTCCATAGTTATCTGCATAAGCCTACAGAGATCAATCAAAATAATGCTGCTAACATTAAACTGGGAATGCTCGATTGGCAAAATTTGGCAGCCGTAGAAAAATATTTTTGGCAGCAATCTCAAATATTTACGGATATATCTTCGGTGGCGATCGCTACGGAGCAAAAGGAAATTCTCATAGTTGAAAATTTAGAGGATGGTTCCCGTGCCATTCGCATAAGAGATCAATCCACAAATTACAATTGGGATACCTATCTTGCCGATGCAACAGGTAATCGGCAGCAGCTAATTAGACGCTCTGCAACCTATGATCCCCATAACGATCCGCCCAATCATCCTTGGTATGGACAGGCTAAAAATGCTAGAAGAGCCGTCTGGAGAATTAATGTTTCTCTAGCAAATCCGAATCAACCTTCTCTGATTGCCGTAAATTTTTTGCCCTTTAGCGATCGCAATAATCAATTTCAAGGTGTATTGGGAACATCCGTCTCCTTAACTCATTTAGGAGATCTCTTACAAAAGCTCAAAATTGGGAAAACAGGGCAAGCCTTTGTGGTTGAGCGTAATGGTCAAATGATTGGGATGTCCACAGGTGAAATTCCCTTTCGACAAGGCTTACTTGCACCATTGACAGAAAATACTGCCAAAAATGTTGATCCGAATAATCGCCGCATTAGTGTTTTAAATAGTCAAAATTCGCTAACGCGAATTACTGCTCAGTATCTGACAGAAAAGTTTGGAGGAATCGATAATATTAAAGATCGTCAACAATTGCGATTTGAGAAGGAAGGAATACATTATTTTATACAGATTTTGCCTCTGAAGCGAGACAGTAGTCATCAGGATTTAGATTGGTTAGCGGTGATTGTAATTCCTGAAGCAGACTTTATGGCTGAGGTTCAGGAAAATGCAAATAGAACCTTTTGGTTATGTGTCCTGACTTTATTGGTGTCTACGGGCATTGGGCTGCTGCTTGCGCGCTGGATTACAACTCCAATTATGCGCCTAGGCAAAGCCAGTCAGGATCTAGTTAATGGTGATTGGCAAGCTTTACCAGAAGACATTGCGATCGCAGAACTAAATACTCTTGCCCGCTCCTTTAATTGGATGGCTGATCAGTTTTATCAATCTTTTGATCAAGTCAATCAATCTCTACGTGAATCGGAAGCTAAATTTTCGACTATTTTTCAGGTTAGCCCTGATCCTGCATGGATTGCGACATTAGCAGAGGGTAGGTGCTTATATGTCAATCAGAGCTTTTGCCACTTTATGGAAACTGACCAGAATCTGATCATCGGTCATACCTGTAGGGAACTGAATTTATGGGGTAATCCTGAGGAACGCTATCGTTACTGGGACGTACTGTATCAGGAAGGACGTATCGAAAATTTTGAAGTAGTAGTTCGCACCGCAACGAAAGAGCTGAAGACAGTTTTGATATCTGCAATTTGTATGTCTTTGGATGGTCAAGATTGCGTCATTGGCATTATGAAAGATATTAGCGATCGTAAAAAAATAGAAATAGAACTCCAAGAAAGCCAAGCGAAGTTCAATGCGGCCTATACAGAGCAGAATATCTTATTTAATGCGATGAGCGATATTGTTCTAGTCCGCAATTCTGAAGGATGTTGCATCAAAATAGCCGCAACTAAAGATTTAAATTTAAAGGGAACTCGTGAGGAAGTGTTAAGCCAATCAATTTACGAAGAGTTACCCCATGATGCTGCTGAGACAATTGTAAGAACTATTCACACCGCATTAAAAAATAATCAGATTGCAAATTGCGAATACAAATTAGACATCAATGGTCGCGAATTGTGGTTTGCCACCAGTATTTCGCCCCTAACTGAAGATACAGTACTTCAAATTTCACGAGACATCACCGAACGGAAGCAATCTGAAATTATTTTAGCCAATGCTAAAGAAGCTGCCGAAGCGGCAACCAAGGCGAAGAGTGAGTTCCTTGCGAACATGAGTCATGAAATTCGCACACCGATGAATGGTGTCTTGGTTATGGCGCAGTTACTTGCTACTAGTGAACTGACAACAGATCAACAGGAACTTGTCCAAACCATTATCGATAGTGGCGATCTTCTATTGACAATTATTAATGACATTTTAGATTTTTCTAAAATTGAATCGGGAATGTTGGAAATAGAACAAAGAGAATTTATTTTAGAAGATGTGATTAATTCAGTTTTCAGCCTCATGCATAGTCAAGCTGAAAGCAAACATATCCATCTACACTATTCCATTCATCCCCATGTGCCTGACAGTGTGATTGGAGATAGCTCTCGCTTACGTCAAATTTTGATTAATTTAGTTGGTAATGCGATTAAGTTTACGCCACGGGGAAATATATCTATTTCGATTAACGCTATTCCCTTACCTGATACTTCACAATATGAGATGAGATTTGCAATAACAGATAGTGGTATTGGTATTCAAGGCGATCGCCTGATTAATCTCTTCCAAGCCTTTACCCAAGCTGATACCTCGATTAGTCGTCGCTATGGTGGCACGGGGCTAGGTTTGGCGATTAGTAGGAGATTGGTTGAACTAATGGGAGGCACAATTTGGGTAGAGAGTTTTGGTCAAGTTGGCGGTAATCCTCCTCTAAACTGGAAATCAGATCTCATCACTCAAGGGGCAACATTTTATTTTGTGATTCATGTTGGGAGCAATGTAACAATGTGAGTCACTCACCTCTTGGGTGAACTTACGCATTAATTTTGAGAAAAAGCTTTATGCTAGAAAGCTGCCAATAGCAACATTTGTGTGAATGTATCTCAAATCTCTCCACATTAAGCAGTTTCGTAACTACATCGATCAGGAAGTCGCTTTCACTGCGCCCAAGACTGTCATCGTGGGTAATAATGCTCAGGGCAAATCGAACCTACTGGAAGCAGTGTTACTATTAGCGACTTTGCGATCGCATCGTGTGAGTAAAGATCGAGATCTGGTAAAAAATGGGGAGGCGATTGGCGAAATTCTTGCCATTTGTCAGCGATCGCGATCGCCTGAAAGTTATCCCGTGGAATTAGGAATGCGGATGCGCTCTAGTGGTAAACGCACCTTAACCGTGAATGGTGTAAATCAGGCAAGACATTTAGATTTTCTCGGCAATTTAAATGCCGTCATGTTTTCCAGTTTAGATTTAGACTTAGTGCGCGGTAGTCCTGAAAGTCGGCGCAATTGGCTGGATACAGTTTTAATTCAATTAGAGCCAATTTATATTAATCTGTTGCAGCAATATAACCAAGTTTTGCGACAGAGAAATGCGTTACTCAAATCAATTAAACAGGGACAAATAAGCTATGAACCACAACAAATGGCGCTCTGGGACGCGCAGTTAGTTACGGCGGGAACCAGATTAATTAGAAGGAGATCGCGTTTACTAGAGCGTTTAACCCCCATCGCAAGGTATTGGCATCAAGCTATTAGCGGTGGTAGCGAGCATTTAGAAATTACCTATGTCCCAAAATTTGAGTTTGCGCCAACAGATATCGTTGAGAATATTCATCAGGCTTTTTTTGAGGCGATTTTCCAAAAAACAATCATTGAACAGCATCAAGGCACAAGTTTAGTTGGACCTCACCGCGATGAAGTTTCCCTCACGATTAATGCTACGCCTGCCCGTGAGTATGGCTCTCAAGGTCAACAAAGGACTTTAGTATTAGCCCTAAAACTAGCGGAGTTAGAATTACTGGAATCCGTACTTGGAGAAGCACCATTATTATTGTTAGATGATGTACTCGCTGAGCTAGATCTTCAACGCCAAGATCATCTATTAAATGCAATTGGCGATCGCGTCCAAACAATAATTACCACAACCCATCTGGGATCATTTGATGCTCAATGGTTAAACTCCGCCCGAATTTTTCAAGTAGAAAATGGCAAAATTTCACTCTAAAAGCAAAAAACAAGCCTGCATTGCAGGTTTGTTTTTTGCTTTGTGTTGTTATTTATTCTTCGTCGTCTGCGCCAACTTGACGTAGATGAATATGTTTGCGTCCGAGACGAATTTCTAACTCATCACCAGCCTTTAAACCCATGAGTTGTGTGTAGGCTGAACCGATTAATAGGTTGCCATTCTTTTGAACACTAACACGATAACTAGCACTACGCCCGCCTTTGCCGCTTCCTTTGGCTTCAAGCTCAACCCCATCTGCTTCCATCAAAGCATTATAAAATTTCATCAAGTTAACACGAGCTTGATTGTTTTTGGTGATGGTTGCGTATCCACAAGCTTTAGCTTTTTCTTCTTTCGATAGGTGCTCTAGTTCTTTGACTTTCTGCAACAATGCTTCGCCAGAGAGTTGGACGGGTTGTTTGACTTTTGCCATAGGTTTCTAACAGTTTTATATCTAATTATTTCTAGCTTAGTATCTAAGATAATTGTACTATTCGTCAAATTTTTTAGTTAAATCTACAAGCTATTTATATTTACAGATCTCTGTGATCCATTTCTAATTACTTATTGTGATCCTTAGTTAAAGTATTATTCCGTAAAATTACCTAAACAAACCATTTTAGTCTTGTAATTTACGGCAGGATCGATATGTCAATTAAGTAGATTGCTAACAATTTCATCCAACTAATTGAACTGTTGAACCCTCATCATTTTTCGATACTTCGATCAGCGTATTAAAAGATTCCTTCATTTGTGGCATATGCGTAATGACAAGAATGCACTCAAAATCGAGCGCGATCGCATTAATGGCACTGACAAGGCGATCGCATCCTAATTGGTCTTGACAATAGCCATACAAGCAATAAATCGCTATAATTTCATCACTTCAGTTTATTCAGTAGTGTAACTGCTATTGCAGTCAGGGAAAGACATGGGTTGGAAAGTTGGCGATCAGTTGCAGGGCGGTAAGTATGAAATTACAGATGTTTTGGGGGATGGGAGCTTTGGAACGGTTTACAAAGCCAAGTTCTTGCAGATTAATCGCGTTGTCGTGATCAAAACGCCCTTAGAAAAATTCAAAAACTATCCTGACTATCGCAAGTTGGTAACAGCTCTCAAGAATGAGGGGGAAAAGCTTAAGCAACTGTCTACTTACAATCATTCTAATATTGTGCAGGTTTGGGATGTATTTGAGGAAATTGATACCTATTGCATTGTGATTGATTTCATCGATGGTCAGACGCTTTTCTCTTTGGTAAAGGGAATGAGTCCACAACCTAAGCCTTTAGCGGAAGAAGATGCTCTATCCTACATCAAGCAAATTGGGAATGCGCTCAGTTTTATGCACACTAAGGGTTTGGTGCATCGTGATGCTCATCCCAGTAATATTATGATCACATCCGACGGTAAGGCAATCTTGATTGATTTTGGCTTGACTGTGGAAATTGCGATCGCTACTAACACCTATGAACATCACGGGCATAAGAATTTTGCACCCTATGAGCAGCGTAGGGGTAGTGCGAAGCCAACGGTTGATGTATATGCGTTAGCAGCTTCACTCTATTTTGCGGTGACTGGAGAAATTCCTGCGGAAGCGGTGGATCGCAAGCTCAAAAATACTCGCCTTGTACCACCGCAACAAATTGTATCTAGCCTAAGTGAATATATGGTTTCGGCGATCGCTAAGGGTATGGAGATTGAGGATCGCGATCGCCCTAGAAGTATGCAGTTGTGGTTAGATATGCTAGAGCCACCAGTGCTCACTCAGCCCGAACCCGTGCCTCCACTATTATCGCAAATCAAGACGATTGAGGCTTTTGCTACATTTGCGCGAAATACGATCCCCTATGTAAATCCTGCAAACCTTGGCAAAAAGATCACCGAAGTACCTTGGGGATGGTTGGTGTGGAATGGCACTGTCTACGCAATGATTGCGGTTGGTTTTGAGATGTGGGGAGCGCCCCTACGAATTTTGATTGCTGCGCCCTATCTTTTGGCAATAGCATGGGCTTTGGGATTGTCGAATAACTGGGCGGTTAGTTGGGCGTTGACCTTCACGGTTTTGTGGTTTGTAGGAGTTTTATGGGCGATCGGTGTTGCTTTGGCAGGTATTAGTTTATGGATAGGGATAATTTTTGGGGTTGCGGTAGTTGTTGCCCCGATTCTGATTAGAATATTTGCTTTTCATCTTGTGGAGGATGTGATTCGCTGGTGGAGTACGAATTGGAGTAAAACGAAAAGCACTTTGCAAAAGTCCTTTAGTCCCCAACATGGATTTTTAATTTTATTAGCTTCAAGTTGGATTGGTTTACGCTTAGGATGGCTGCTTTATCGCTATTTTCGTTAAAATTTAGGGATGGGGAAGCGTTGACAACTGACAGAGAAATTACAAATTCACTAATCCTAATAAATCTAAAAATATGACTTGGCAAAATGGCGATTGTTTACAAAATGGTAAATACCTTATTCTTGAGGAATTAGGGGAAGGTGGCTTTGGGATTACTTACAAGGCGAAACATACTCATCTCAATCAAATTGTGGTGATCAAAACGCCTAATGATGATCTCAAAAATGATTCCAACTATCCAAGATTTGTCGAACGATTTATTGAAGAGGGCAGAAAGTTAGCTAGTTTATCTGAAAAGAAGCATCCTCATATTGTCAGAGCTACGGATTTGTTTTTTGAGGGGACACTTCCTTGTTTAGCGATGGACTTTGTGGAAGGGAAAAATCTATTTAAGATTGTGGAAAGAAATCCTCTATCGGAAGCGAAGGCTCTAGAATACATTCGTCAAATCGGTGATGCGCTTTGTGTGGTGCATGGGGTGGGTATGGTACATCGTGACGCACATCCTGCAAATATTATGGTGAAGCCAGATGGTAATGCGGTGTTGATCGATTTTGGATTGGCGGCAGATGTGGCGGCAGCTATTCCAAGTTCTAGACATCCTGCTAATCGTGCGTTTGCTCCCTATGAGCAGGAAACAGGGAATGGGTTGCCTACGGTTGATGTTTATACTTTGGCGGCGACTTTGTACTTTATCGTTACACGCAGACCGCCAACTACAGCCTTTGATCGGAAGTTTAATAAGTTAGCTTTACCTGAGCCTAAGTCTTTTAATTCTAATATTAGTAAGGAACTGAACAGCGCTATTCTCAAGGGGATGCAGTTAGAAGCAAGAAATCGTCCGCAATCGATGCGTGCATGGTTAGATTTGCTTCCTAATTCACAAGTGACGGGATCAAACTCGCTTAAATTGCCTGTTGGTCTAATTATTCTTGTTTTGGCGATCGGTGGTGGTGGTTTCTATCTTTGGCAAAATTTTAAACCATCGACTCCTTTAGCTCCAATTACTTCTCCTTCAAGTCCAGCTTTGGATAAGGATAAAGAAGCAGAAGCTCTGGTAACTAGGGCTATTGATAAATCTGTTAATAAAGATTACAAAGGTGCGATCGCTGACTACACTGAAGCCATCCGCCTCAAACCTAACTATGCCTATGCTTATCTTCTCAAAGCATCAGTACATTCAATTTTAAAGGATAGTCAGAGTGCAATTAGTGACTTGAATAAAGCAATTGAAATTAGCCCTAAATATGCTCAAGCATATTCTTCTAGAGGGCTAGAGAAACAAAATCTAGGTGATAAGAAAGGAGCAATCGCAGACTACAATCAGTCTATTCGCCTTGAACCCGATTCTGTTACCTATTTTCTTAGAGGAAATTTACAACTTAGTTTAGATGACAAGAAGGCAGCAATAGCAGACTATAGTGAGTCAATCAAACTAAACCCTCAATTTCCGCTTACATACTTTAATCGAGGCGTTACGAAAGCAGATATAAAAGATTCACAAGGTGCTATTACTGACTACGATGAAGCTATCCGTCTGAAGCCTGACTACTTTGAGGCATATTATGCACGCAGTAAATCAAAGACTTATTTGAAAGACTATGAAGGCGCTATTAATGACTTAAATTCAGTAATACGCCTCAAACCTGACGATGCTGAAGCATATTTCAAACGAGGTTTGTTGAGATATCTATTAGGTGACAAACAATCTGCTATGAATGATTGGAATGAATCAATTCGTATTAACCCTAGTTCTGTAATTCTATACGCTAATCGAGGAAAATTGAAAGATGATCTAGGTGATAAACAAGGAGCTATAACTGATTATGATCAAGCTATAAAACTTCAACCTGATTATGATCAAGTGTATGTTAGTCGAGGTTTTGTGAAGTATTCGTTAGGGGATAAACAGGGTGCGATAAATGACATTCGCAAAGCATCAGAGATTTTCAAATCAAAAGGTAATACAGAAAATTACAATCTTACAATCAAGGCAATTGAGCAATTACAACAATAAGATTTTCCTCTTCTAACCATCCGTACATTCTAACTACTATGGCAAAAGATCTCTTTCACAATGAAATTCAGATAGAGTTAGCGTATTGATTTATTCCCATCCCGAATGATTACAAAAATAAGCCTGTAGGGGTTTTGCATTTGCGCCAATATTTTTATACTCCCCACCACAATCTCAATTTGCAAATGCAGAACCCTCTCCGATTTCACCGATAAATTGTCCCTGCGTTGTGAGATTGAGGGTAAAGCATTCCCAAATTAAGCGGATCTGAGAATTTATAAATCTCTACGGGAATGCTTTACCCCTACAAGATCTTTGAACACTATTCAATAATCCTCGACCTAACAGATGCCCGACTTTTTCTTTAACATTCACAATTACTTCTATCCATTACCAAAAAAGTCGGAGATCTAAACCTCTACATTCATTTATCAGCCAAATAAGCAACTACTTCTTCTTATTCAACCAAATCTCCAAATCAGCAACACTCTCAAAATCCAAAATTGCCTCAGCTAAATTCTCCAACCGAGTAATCTTTAATCGGGCAACTTTTGTATGAATATTGGGAGGCAAAGTACCAAACTTATGCGTAAGTAACCGCAAAACAATAGTAACTAATCCCTGCTTACGACCCTCTTGGCGACCCTCTTGGCGACCCTCTTGAAGAATTGCTTGATATGTTACTGACTCGCGCATAATATCTCTCCTCAAAATTTGTTTGATAATACTTTCTTCTAAAACTAAACCTGCTAACACATAAGTTGCAGCAGCTACAGTTTTGCGAGTATTAGGATCAGGGCAACCGCATAAAAAATCAAAGGGAAAGGAGATGTTCAAGATAAGCCAGATCCCAAGCCGCCTTATGACGTTTAGCTCGCATACTGGACTTAGAAGACTTATCACGGCTTAAGAGATTAAGAGCAAAGTGCCGCAACATCGCCATATTTTCAGGAGAATTATCTTTGCGAATACGAGAAGCATCTTCGTGAAAAGAGACATCTAAAACCCAATGCAATGAATTTTCAATCGACCAATGGGTACGAACCGCGTTATTCATGACAGAAGCATTAGAAGGCAAGCTCGAAATGTAGTAGCGATTCTCGGTGGAGACTTTACCATTGATGCGGCGCTCACTTTGGACTAGGGCAATGGTTTGTAAACCAGCCCATAAAGGCAGTTGTGTAAGGTAATCCAAGTTAGATAAAGTCCAACAACGTCGAATTTCTAAACGTCCATGTCCTTTGTCTATAGACTGGCAAAAGTCATGGTCTACATCTGCAAAATTAGTGGTGATAGCTTGCTCAAACAACCACTGCACATCCTCAAATAGACTTCCCTGATTACCTTTAAGTGCTAAAACGTAATCCCCTCCCTGTTGAACGATTTGACTAGCTATTTCTTTCTGGCATCCCATTGCGTCAATTGTCACAATACAACCAGTAATTTCTAATAGCTTTAACAATTCTGGTATTGCGGTGATTTCGTTGGATTTATCATCGACTTTGCGCTGCCCTAATACCAATCGATTTGCGCTTGCCCATGCACTCACCATATGGATTGCACCTTTGTCTGCTCCTTGGTCGTAGGATTGTCTCAAGGTTTTACCGTCTATAGCTACTATCTCTCCCTTCAGCACATGACTTATCGATTTCACCCATCTGATGAAGCTATTTTGCATTTGTTGCGGGTCTAATCTCGCAAACACTCTGGCAAATGTGTCATCACAGGGTATCCCATTCGGTAGTTCAAGAAATGTCCCCAGCCATTCTTGTTTTGATTTGCCAAATAGCTCGATGTCTTCCCAGTTTTCTCCCCCACTTATCACGGCGCAGATCCCTATCACGATTATGTCTAGCAATTTATGCTCTTTCCCTCGGTTATCTCGTGGATCTTCTACTCCCTCAAAGTGGCTCACTAAACTAACTGTGATAGGGCTATTCATTACGGCTTGACTTCTTTATTGTCTCCTTATTTTATTCACTTTTTTATGCGGTTGCCCTGGTATTAGGATCAGAGATTTGATCAATCTTTTGAGCAATTTCCTGTAGCAGAAGTTGTTTATTGCCATTACTGACAAGTATAGCAAATGGCAACATACCCGCCGATTCTAAAAATTTAGTATGATCTTGCTCCCATAGTCTGATTACTTCAAACTCATGGGAAGTCTTACTACGCTCAAATTTAGATTGATAAACAATATCTGAACTTGTGGGTTTTAGGTAAATGACAACTTGACGCATCTCTTTGTCTGGGAAACGCCTATAAGCTCTTGTCCAATAATCCAACATCCGAAATGGAATCTGTGGATCGGCTTTGGTTTGAAACTCTAAATGGAGCAGTAGACTTTCTGCTTCGAGTAAGATGAGGCTATCAGCACGAATTGGCTCAACGGCAAGTTCTTGAGGCTGAACTTGGGTGAGATGGATTGGTTCACCAAGTAACCATGTGGCAATGTCAGTGGAATAGGTTTCGGCAAGAAATTGGCTTTGTTGTATGAATAAAAAGAAGCCAAAAGATGGAGGATCTTAGGATAGATAATTAACTAGCAACAGGAGAGGAGAGAGGTTTAGCAAGTTGAATCATGCGATTGAGAGCAGCACATTTGATGAACAACTCAACCGCCTGATTGTCAAATTTACGAGAACATAAAGTACTACCAAAGATTTTTTTGAAACGAAACATCGTGGTTTCTGCTAAAGAACGTCGATGATAACCTGAGTCACGTTTCCATTTTTTACGCCCATGTTTACGGATATAGCGCAGGTTTTGGTCACGGGGATGAGGAGGAGCATTGGCATTGCCATGCTGCCAGATTTTGGCATCTTTGCGGGGAGGAATCACGGCTTTAGCTCCATGTTGGGCAATCTCGTCGTAACAATGACGATGGTCATAAGCTCCATCTGCGGAAACTTGATCAATTTCAGCATCAATCCCATCGAGAATATCGGCGAGTACTTCACCATCGTGACAATCATTCGTAGTGACGACCGCAGCCAGTATTTCTCCCGTTGATTCATCGGCTCCAAGGTGTAATTTGCGCCATGTCCGTCTCTTACTAATCCCATGCTGCCGTGTTTTCCATTCACCTTCACCATAGACTTTGATCCCTGTCGAATCAACTACTACATGCACAGCTCCCTGCTTGGGGATTACTGGTAAGGGCACACTTAAACTTGCTGTCCGTCTTGATACGGTGCTGTGGTCTGGCACTGGCAAATCTATTCCCATCAAGGTAAATAGTGACTCTAACATTCCTTGCGTTTGTCTTCCTGCTTGCTGATATACCGCTTTTACAGTGATAAATGTCGCGATCGCTATATCACTGTAATCATTTGAAGCACCCCGTTTGCCACTTAATGTTTGATTTAACCATCCTCCGATTACTTCTTCGCTAATCCAGAAGGTCAGGCTTCCTCTTTGTTTTAGCCCTGCGTTATACTCTGCCCAGTTGCGTACCTGATATTTCTCTTTCATTATCTGGGACTCCCTCTCCTGATTTTTATCTAATTTACCTCCTCTTCCCCTTTTTATGCAACAATGCCCAAGAAATTTGCAAATATTATCGAACATGACAAAATTTTATCAAAAGAAAACAGCAATGCAATCGCCCTAGCTTTCTTTTGATTACCCAACCAACTGCACTGTGGAGCCTTCCTCTCCTTTCAATACTTCAATTAATGTATTAAAAGCTTCCTTCATTTGTGGCATATGGGTAATGACGAGAATACACTCAAAATCGGGCGCGATCGCATTAATGGCACTGACAAGGCGATCGCATCCTAATTGGTCTTGACTGCCGAAACCTTCATCGATAATTAGGGTTTGCAAAGTGCTGCCTTTGCGCTGAGCAAGCACGCGGGAGAGGGCAAGACGCACCGCAAAATTAATTCTAAAGGCTTCGCCTCCTGAATAGGTTTCATAGGGTCTTGTGCCTTTTGTATCCGCAATTTCAATATCGAGGGTTTCGATGATGCGATCGCTTTTTTTGCCAGATTTTTGGGTAATGAAGCGGACATTTAATTGGCGATCGCTAAGTTGCGCGAGGATTTGATTGGCTTCCACTTCGATTTGCGGTAACACATTTTCGAGCATCAGCGCTTGGATGCCGTTTTTGCCAAAGGCTTGATAGAGTTCCGTATGGATGCGTTGACGTTGACGGGCGGATTCGATTTGAGCGAGGGTTTCCTGCTCGCGTTGGCGGCTTTGCTCTAGTTGTTGTTGGGCTTGCTGGAGGCTACCGATTTGGGCAAGTAAAGAGTCCATTTGCGATCGCCAATTTTGTAAATTTTGCCTTAGTACGTGAATTTCCTGAGCATGATCGCCATGCAAGGCTTGGACTTGAGCCTGTAAGCCTGTAATTTGAGCAGAGATGGTTTGTAATTCCTGTTGATGATTGGCTTGGGTTTGTTGCAAATGGCTCACCTGCTGCTGAAGTTCGGGATATTCCTGCTCGGCGCGAGTGAGTTCTTGATAGCGCAATAGGGATGGCGTGAGTTCTTGCTTTTGGGTGCGAAGTTGTTGATGGCGGTCAGGATCGTAAGCTAGCTGAGTAAGAGCGCGATCACATTGTTCGAGTTCATGCTGGACTTCTAGATCGATGAGATTTTTGGTTAAACGTTCCTGTAATTGATGGATTTTGGTTTGCAGATCGGGGATTTTTTGCGAGAGATTATCCGCTTGACGTTGCGCGTTTTTTAATTCCGATTGCTTGATTTCCGCCCAGCGCCAGCGTTCGACATCGCCACGAGCAAGGGCATGATTTTTTTCATCATAGGCAAATTTATGAATATTCTTATCGATTAATTCCATTTCCTCCCATGCTTCCCGCAAATAATTTTTAGTTTGTAAGCGATCGCCTAAATCTTGAATTTCCGCATTAATCAGCCCTAGTCTTTGCGTCCCCTCGGATATAGCTTTCAATCTTTCCTGCAAAGTTCCCTTACGCTGAATCAAATCATTAAGCGGTGCAAGTTCCTTTTTTAAAAGACGATATTCCTCACGCAAAACTTCAATTTCGCAATTAGAAGCCGCTTGTTGTTCCTTCACCACCCAAATATCCGCTTGCAAATCGCGAGATTCCTGTTTGTGCTTTTTCTGCACTAGCTGCCAGTGAGCCTCATCAAGGGGGCGATCGCACAATGGACAGGGCGCATTCGGCACAGTTAACTGGCGCATTTTCGACTCTAGTTTATTAAAGGCAGACTCGCTATCCGCTAAACGAGTTTTCAAGCGCTCCAAAAAGTCCCGTCGTTCCAATCCCTTTTCATGGACGCGCTGTTGGTAGACTTGCTTTTTTTGCAATGCTTCGATTTGACGATCTAGCTCCTGAGCATGACCGAGCAGGCGATCGCGATCTTTGACTTGCAATTGCAACTGGTCACGCTTGGCAATTAATTCTTCTAACTTAGCAGTAAGTTTTGTTTCTTCCCGTTCTAACTGATGTTTGAGGGTCTGATAGCGATGGACGAGGGGCGTAGATTGGGCATGGAGGCGATCAAATTCCTGTAATACTGCCCTTGCCTTATGTAATTCGGCGATCGCTGCCTCAATTTCTATAGCCCGACTCAACACACCTTGTAACTCAGTTTCCTGTTGGACTAGGCTTTCTAACTGGGCTTGATAATGGCGTAACTGTCCTTTGAGTTCACTTTGTAAACTGGCGAGTTTGTGGCTAAAGTCGCCGCGCCTTTCACTTAACTGTTGATATTTCTGAAACTTGCGCTCTAGCTCAGACTCTTGATTAGATAACAATTGATAGCGTTCGTAATCTTGCAAAATTAGCGATCGCTCGCGCAGGTAGCTTTCTAATTGTTGTAATTGCTTCTGTTGATTAGCGAGTTGTCTTTCTATTTGCGTCAGGTTACTAGAGAGCGAAGTTTGCTGTTGCTGTTGCCAAGTTAACTGCTGTGAGACGCTGGTATATTTCTTTTGCAAGTCTTCGACAGCTTGTAATTTGGCGCGATCGCGACTTTCCCAAGTTTGTAAGTCTAATAACTGCGATCTCAAAGTTTCCAACTGCGGCGCAATTTCGGCTCCCGCTAAAATTTGTGACTGCAAATGCGCCAATAAATTCTCTAAAACTGCCGACTCTGCCTTACTGGTTCGGGCAATATCCTTAGCCCTTTCCGCCAACTCGTCGTACTGCGATAGCGCCAGCATATCCGCTAAAATCTGCTTGCGATCGCTAGGGCGCTTCAGCATAAACTCATCGGCGCGACCTTGCCGCAAATATGCCGAATTAACGAAAGTTTCATAATCCATCTTCAGATGCGAAATGATGGTCTGCTGCGTCGATCGCACCTTACGCTCAGTCAGAGATTTAAATTTTCCTTCACTCTGCACCTGAAATTCTAAAGATGTTGAACTATTCCGCGATCGCGTTCTAATTACTCGATAGACCTCCCCACCAGCGATAAACGTAAAGTCAACTTGAGTCTCCTTAGAACCCACATGAATTACATCATCTTCACTTGCCGCCCGGCTCGCTCCCCACACCGCCCAAGAAATCGCCTCCAATAACGACGACTTACCTGCTCCATTCGCGCCACAAATACAAGCAACATGCAGCCCACTAAAATCTAAGGCTAATTGTTGATAGCTCAAGAAATTTTTTAATCTTAATTTCTGAGGGATCATTTTGGTGTGTAAGAATCTTTCCTAACCAGTTATACTAGCTATTATTTAATTATCATAATAATGTATTGTCCAACAAAAGTGCAGCCTCTCTCATCTAGTACAGGTAATTTATAAATTACCCCTACTCGGTTTTAGAATTCCTATAGCTGCACAGCATCAACAACTAAAAGCTGAGAGCGTTATGGAAATATGGGAAGAAATTAGCCGCCAAAGAGTCAAATACATTGTCGATAGCTATCAGTTAGATGGTGATGACGATGAATATTTTTATGACTATTTAGAAGATCTCCTCCAAGCCTATCCACCGCCACAAATTGAGTTAGCGCTTGTGGAAATCTTGATTGAAGGCTGGCGCAATTTCCCCCTCCTGCGTGGAGTTCTATTTCTAGAGCGATCGCACAATCTTTTGAAATCTTGGGAAAACAAGACAATCACCCCAAATATTTCTGCAACCCACTTTCGTTTGATTACGGGGCTAGATCCTGCGCCTATATTTGGAACAGGTATGGATACTCATTCAACAAGAAGTGTATTTCCCTCCATCAGCAAGTAATTCCTGAGCCTTGATTATTAATTTATACAAAGTTATACAAACAGTAAATTGATAACCCAAAAATCCTCATAAAATTAGCTATAGCAGCCCTAAATTATTTATAATATTTTAGGGCTATCAGAGAGGGGGAAACGGAAAGAGGTACTCACCTACAAACTAATTAGGATTACCATATAAATGCTTTGTGGAAGCGCACCCCGAAGGGGTACGCTTCCACAAAGCATTTAGAAATCATTTAAGAATTACTTGCTTAGATGAAAATCTCTAAGAGATCCCCTCAATCCCCCTTATAAAAAGGGGGAAGAAGAAAATTCTCCCCCCTTTTTAAGGGCGATTGAGGGGGATCTAGAAAATTCTTAAATGGGTTCTTAGGACTGCTATATGCAGTTTTTTAGATTAGAAAAACTGTTCCTGCAATCACTGGTTTATTAGGGGGAATCGCCTTTTTGTTAGTCAGTTAGAATGTATAGAAGGCGACGTGTCACATATGAATATTTCTTTACTAGATTCAAAATTGATGAATAATCTTTTTAAAGGTAAATTTACCTTTAAGGTCTTATTTTTAATATTGTTATTTGGATTTTTGGGCTATTCGGGCAATTATCTCCGATTACCATTGTTCTTTGGGGTGGAATTTTTATTTGGAAGTATTTTTGTATTGATTGCAACTTATCTCTATGGGATAAGAATGGGGGCTATAGTTTCAGCGATCGCTAGTCTGCAAACCTATTTTCTTTGGGGACAGCCCTATGCTGCAATTTTACTGATTTTAGAAACGATCTGGGTGGGGATCGGACTACATTACAAAAATCAGAACAAGCAGCCTCGCAACATGGTCTTGCTGGTATTGTCCTACTGGCTATGTTTAGGCGCTCCACTCTGTTTTATATGCTATTACTTTTTTCTAAAATTTGGGATTAATTCAGTTATTCTCGTTACCCTCAAACAGGTTACTAACGGCGCATTTAATTCACTCATTGCTCATTTATGTCTAGGATACCTCCCCATCCGTCGATGGTTACGACATCAATCAAGCGATCGCCACAATCATCTAACTATTCAACAAATGCTATTTCACGCATTATTAGCATTTGTTTTTTTCCCACTACTAGCAATTGCGATCTTGATAGGTCATCAAGCACTAAATTACATCGAAAATGAAATTAGTAATCAATTACAAACAAATACCGCAGAGATAGTCTTAGATCTAAAAGTTTGGCATCAAAACAATTTACGAACTCTACAAGAAATTGCTATTTTAGCTGCCGATGATAAAAGTTGGGAGCGTTTGCAATTTGGGACTACCACCCTAGGTAAAGTCACTCCATCCTTGTTGAGAATTTATGTTACAGATGTCCAAAGCAACATTTTGTCTGCCTTTCCGAATATATCTGATTCAGATAGAGCAGAGCTAAGTGTAACCATCGCTAATAGTGAGCTTTTTCAAAATGTTCGCACAAAACTCAGTACTGATTTTAGTAATATTCACAATAATGATCAAATGATCTCGATGCCCCATGTTGATATGGCGGTTCCAATTATTAGGCAAAACCGCTTTCATGGCATCGTGCTTGGAGCATTAGATATTCCCCAAATCGATAAAATTCTGGCAAAAAGCTCATCCAACAGAAAGGTGGAAGCATTTCTAATTGATCGCCATAAAGAAATCTTTTCTGGTTCTTCTCCTAATATCCAACTGGGAAATAGGTTTGATGTGAAACAGGGAGGAGAAGTTCTGAGTTTTAAAAATGATCAGATCCAATGGCTCCCTCATATCAAAGGTGCAGCATTAATGACTCGGTGGCGTAAATCTTACTATCTTCAACAAGTTGCTATTGATGCTCAAAATCCTTGGGTTCTTGTTGTCCGCTTATCACCCGTTGACTATATCAATGCCTTAGAAAATCTATATACCTATATCTTAGCAATCGTCCTCACAATTATTCTCTTAGCGACAGCCGTAGCCAATTCCCTCAGCCTACGTTTAGTAAAACCAATTGCAAAGCTCATGCGACTGACGACAGAGCTTCAACAAAATCTCTCTAGTGAGTCTGATTTCGTCTGGCAGTCCAATAGCTTTGCGGAAATTGACACGCTAGGCTATAACTTTCAGGTCATGGCAAGCGCCTTACGCGAAAAATTCCAAGAAATTCAACAAGCTAACCTCAATCTGGAGGAAAGAGTCCAAGAGCGGAGTGACCAACTACTCAAAAGCGAGCTTAGACTAAAAAGCATTACTGATGCTCTCCCAAGTACGGTCTATCAGTTCCGTCGTGCTCATGATGGTAGTTACTCATTCCCCTTTATGAGCCAAGGTACTTATAATTTATTTGAGTTAACAGCCGAAAAAATTTGTGAAGATGCTGCTAGAGCTTTTGATCTAGTAATTGATGAAGACCTAGGAAAATTAATTGATTCAATTGAAGAATCTGCTAAAACAAAGACAAGTTGGATATATGAATTTCGGCTAAGGACACCTAGTGGCAAGTTGAAATGGCTGTCTGGACGCGCCCAACCAACGCATCAAAGTGATGACAGTATTATTTGGAATGGAATTCTCACAGATATTACTCACTTAAAGGAGATAGAGTCAGCTCTACAAAAAAGTGAAGAACGTTGGCAACTAGCAATTCAAGCTGCTGATGATGGCATTTGGGACTGGAATCTAGAGACAGGCGTGATATTTCGCTCAGCACGCTGGCGGACTATTCTCGGCTTAGATCCCCATATTGATGACGAGGAAAACATGGATTGGATTTCGATCATTCATCCTGATGATCGAGATAAGGTGTTACAAGCCCAAGCCCGTTATCTCAATCGTGAAGTCTCACGATACATAATGGAACATCGCATGAGGCATCAAGATGGAAGTTATCGATGGATTTTGACTAAAGCAATGGCTCTGTGGGATGAGCAGGGCAAACCCCTACGCCTAGTAGGTGCAAATAGCGATGTAACCGATCGCAAGCTCACGATCGCCGCTTTAGAAAAGCGTGAGAGCTATCTTGCGATGCTTGTTGATGTGCAGCATTATCTGATTGCGGAGAGTACTCAAGACTATGCCAATATTTTAGAACTGTTAGGCAAGGTTTCTGATTTCTCAAGTGTCAAGTTATTCACCTGTGAAACTGATCTGAGTGATTCCTTTGAACAGGATCTCAGTATTACCCTAGGTACTAATCTCCATGTAGATTTATATGCGGCTTGGTATAGCCAAGAGCTAAATTATCACCCGCAGCCCTCAGAGCAACAAGCATTTATCCAAAATCTAATTAGTTGTCAGTGGCTTCAGAGACTTGTACAGGGAGAATTGTTCAATGTATCAATATCTACAGTTAATGCGTCCGAAAAATCAATTCTGACCTCCAAAGGACTCCTATCAATTTTAGTCATGCCAATTATGGTCAATGGCAAGTTTTGGGGATTCTTGAGTTTCCATGACTATATTAGCGATCGCCTACGTGATCATGCCGAAATTAGCTTGTTGACGATTGCAGCTTCTTCTTTAGCCCTGCATTTAGAACGTCAACAGGCACAAATTGAGATGTTACAAGCGATGGAGACTGCACAGGCTGCCAACAAAGCTAAGAGTGAGTTTCTCGCTACCATGAGTCATGAAATTCGGACTCCGATGAATGCTGTGATTGGGATGGCAAGTTTGCTATTAGATACAAATTTAAGCCATGAACAGCATGAATTCGCGGAAATCATCAGATCCAGTGGAGATAATTTACTCACAATTATTAATGACATTCTGGATTTCTCTAAAATTGAATCAGGACGATTTAGTTTAGATAATCATCCTTTTAACCTAAGGAGTTGTATTGAAGATTGTCTCGACCTTTTAGCAGCCTATGCTGTATCTAAAGATATTGAGCTAGTCTATTGCATCACTACTGATGTTCCAGATTGGATTTTTGGGGATATCACGCGCTTACGACAAATATTAGTTAATTTATTGAGTAATGCGATCAAATTTACGCTTAAAGGTTCAGTCAGCCTGAGAGTTTCCGTAAAGGATGGTCTATCTAGTCATATCGCTAGTCCAGAAGCACCATACCAGCTACTCTTTACAGTTCAAGATACTGGCATAGGCATTCCTCGCGATCGCTATGAACGTTTATTTAAACCCTTCAGCCAAGTTGACTCCTCAACTACTCGTCAATATGGTGGTACTGGCTTAGGACTTGCCATCTCCAAGAATTTGACTCAAATTATGGGTGGTGATATCTACTGTGAGAGTACGGTTGGTATTGGCTCGGATTTCTCATTTACAATCTCCACCTTTGCGACCAAACCCGAATCTACGCCAACTCAATGGGAGTCAAGTTTTGCGGGTCAACGTTTATTAATTCTGGAAGATCATGACGTTAATAGGGAAGAGTTAATTAATTTTGCCCAATTATTAAAAATGGAGGTGATGGCAACTCCATCTAGTCAGCAAGCGATCGCTTGGTTGCAGGAAGGACAAAAATTTGATTTGGCAATTGTTGATGCTTGTCTTCCTCATCTAGATCAGACTAGTGAAACAGATGCTCAAGATTCTCACAATCAATGTGATATGGGCACATTAATCCAAATGCAATCTTCATCACTACCAATCATTTTATTGATGCCCCATTGCAAGTGTGTTGTTCAAGAAAGTGCTACGCTCATTTCTCTGAATAAACCAATCAAGCGATCGCTTTTATATAGTGCATTATTAAAACTAAATAAGAAAGAGCCATCGTCAACATCAATAAAGCAAAAAGCAGATTCTGTTTTTGATGAAAACTTTGCAACGAAATTCCCCCTCAAGATTTTGCTAGCCGAAGATAATCTTGTTAATCAAAAAGTGGCAACACGCTTCCTCAGTCGTCTAGGCTACCGCGTTGATGTGGTTGCCAATGGGCTTGAAGCCTTAGAAGCAATTTATCGTCAAACCTATGATGTCATCCTCATGGATATCCATATGCCTGAAATGGATGGTATTACTGCAACTCGGAAAATTATTGCCGACTTTCCTCAAGCTCCTTGGATTATTGCGCTCACTGCTAATGTAGCCCAGAGCGATCGCGATATTTGCCTCGAATCAGGAATGCAAGATTATTTAAGTAAGCCTCTCAAAGTTCAAGATTTAACTAGATCCTTAGAAAAGGCATATCAAAATAGAAGCGCATAGTGGTTACAGCGCTTTGCGCTGACTTGAAACCCAGAGAAATTTTTGAAAGCGCGGCGAAGCCGCGCTTTCAAAAATTTCTCTGTACTACTTTAAGCCTCAACAGGCTGTATTTTGCTTAAAAAGATGAGTGGCAGCGCGAAGCGCTGCCACTCATCTTTTTGTTTTTGTATGCTATTCCTAATTATCCGCAGGAGTATCACTAGTAGATTCCGCAGTGGTG
This sequence comes from Pseudanabaena sp. BL-A-41, assembly GCA_050632425.1. GTDB lineage: Bacteria > Cyanobacteriota > Cyanobacteriia > Pseudanabaenales > Pseudanabaenaceae > Pseudanabaena. The sequence continues at coordinate 1,161,508 of CP192607.1, forward strand.
GCAGCCTCTTTTTGGGAGCGTTTTTTTCGCTCAGCTTCCACCATATCGGCGATCATTTGTCTTGCTTGCTCGATTTTATCGAGATTAGAGCGATACAAATCAATATCCTTGAGTAAGCGATCGCTACCAAATTTTAAAGTTTCACCAACTAATTTCAAAACTTCTTCCCGCTTCGTGTTATCAGCGATCGCATCAGGATCACCGATTTCTAATAAAGCGTATAGTCCAACACCGAGTAAGCGACTATATTTGAAATTTTCTTTGTTGGCAATCGTATGGATTTGTCCCGCTAGCGGTTCGAGATAGCCACCAGATTCGAGCTTAGTCAATAGATCCTTAACTTCATTTGGCGATCGCGTAGCGAGATCGATCAAGGTCGTTGCATCTTGGCGAACGCGATCGGAGTCAAACTGAAGTGCTGAACATAGCGCATGAAATACGGCAAAGCGATCGGTTTCAGGCTTGTAACCAACAGTAAAGCGATCGAATGTGGTCACAAAACCTAAGGCAAAGATGGAGTCATAAACAAATGTTTGATTGACTTTGAGCAAATGCACTTCCACCAAAAGCTCATCTACAACCCGTCGATAGACTTGATTGACTGGCTTGGGGAAAGCTAAATAAAAATCTTTTTTGGTATCAGAAACAGTACGGACGGTATTCACAGTCAACAAAACCTAACGACAAGATAGTGCAAATAATCATCGCACAGATAGCCATAGCATCAGTCTATCGCTGTGGATAAATTTTGATCTAAGTACTAAAGAGAGTTGCGGCGCTTCGCGCCGCAACTCTCTTCTGGTTTTTATGTCTTACGAGCTAATCTTTGTGTTTAGGCTGGGAAACGCTATATTGTTCATGTTTACAGCCTGCTTAGTAATTTTTGAAAGCGCGGCTGCCACGCTTTCAAAAATTACTAATTCAGCACAACGCGCTGTATAACGAAATCAAGTCGTTACTTTTTAGGTAAATCCAGCCATGAATCTAGCTCGGTTAATCTCCGAAACTGCCGCCAAATATGCTGACAAGCCAGCAATCATCTTTGAAGGGAGAACTTGGAATTACCGAGACTTTGATCGTCATGTCCATCGTTACGCTGCCATACTTAAGCACTTAGGTATTAATAAAGGCGATCGCGTGGCAGTGCAATTACCTAAATGTATTGAGTTTTTATTTTTGCATTTTGCGATTCTTTCCATCGGTGCGATCGCACTTCCCCTAAATCCCGACTATCGCCCCGAAGAAATTGTATACTTCTTAAACGACTCAGGCAGTTCTTTATTGGTCACGACTAATTCTCTTTACACCAAAGTCCAATCAGAGCTTCAACATCTATCAGAGTTACAAATTCTTCTCAAAGAAAATATCCCAGCTTTCCAAACAGAAGAATTTATTCCTGACTATGCCGCAGGTGGTGACGATATTGCCATGATTTGCTATACCTCAGGAACCACAGGACGCTCGAAAGGGGCTGCAATTTCCCATCGTAATCTCATTGCGAATATACAATCCTTATATCAAGCATGGGAATGGAGCGATCGCGATATTTTGCTCCATGTCTTACCACTATTTCATGTGCATGGCTTAAATGTCGCGGCTCTAGGCTGCCTCTATGCAGGCGCAACGATGATCATGTTTGAGAAATTTGAGCCGCGTCGCGCATGGGAAACCCTCACTTCTCAAAACTGCACAATCTTTATGGCTGTGCCGACGATTTATCAAAGATTGATGAATGAATGGGAAAAACTAGAACCCAAGCCAAACTTGCAACAAATGCGCCTATTTATTTCTGGTTCTGCTCCCCTGAGCGATCCGCAATTCTATCAGTTTGAGAAGTTGACAGGATTTCGGATTCTTGAACGCTACGGGATGACAGAAACGGGGATGAATGCTTCTAACCTAATCGCGCCAGAACATCGCAAGGCGAAAAGTGTTGGGTTTCCACTGTCAGGAGTAGAAATTCGCATCGTTAATCCAAATGGTGATCAGGTCAAAGGAGCGGAAGTTGGTGAAGTCTGGATTCGTGGCGAGAATGTATTTCAAGGATATTGGCAGATGCCCGAAAAAACGGCCGAAGCCTTTGTCAATGGTTGGTTTCGCACAGGCGATCTCGGTTTTCAAGATCCTGCCGATAACAATCGCCTCTATTTAGTTGGTCGTGCGAAGGAGCTAATTATTACGGGTGGCTTTAATGTCTATCCTAAAGAAATCGAGAATATTTTGGAAAGTCACGAAGCAGTTAAGGAGTCAGCCATAATTGGCTTGGCTGATCAGGATTTCGGCGAAAAGGTTGTGGCAGCGATCGCTCTCAAAGATGACATGAGTATCGCTCCTGAAGTATTAATCGATTATTGCAAAAGTCGTCTTGCCTCTTATAAATGTCCCAAGCAAATCTTTTTTGTCACCGAACTTCCCCGTAATGCAATGGGCAAAATCCAGAAAAACATCTTAGCTCAGCAGATTAAATAATAGAGGCGACGCACCGCGTCGCCTCTATATCATTAGAATCAACACACTGCGTTGCTTCTCTTATTTGGCTGAAGCATTGAGATTACTAGACTGCTGTAAACTCGCAATTTGTTGCTGTACAGATGGTGAATATAAGCGTAAATAGTTCCAATAATTACCTAAAACCTTCGACACATAATCTCTAGTTTCTTCGTAAGGAATGTTATTGACAAATTCATCGGGATCGCCAACTCCACGCTCTTCTACCCATCTACCAACTGCTCCAGGTCCCGCATTATAACTAGCAACAGCCAACATCGAGTTATCGCTATAGCGGCTGTGCGTATAGTCCAGATACCAAGTGCCGAAACTGATATTATCCGAAGGATTATCAAGATTGTAATTACTTACGCCCTTCTTACTAGCAATCCATGAGCCTGTATCGGGCATTATCTGCATCAAGCCGATCGCACCAGAACGAGAACGAATTTGCGCTTCAAATCGTGACTCTTGACGCATCAAACCAATTACCAATGCAGGAGAAAGTCTCCGTTCACGCGCCCAATTAGAAATGATATCCCAGTAATGGAATGGATAAAGGGATTGAATATAGGCAGGATGCTGTTTGATTTTGGCGATTTCGACCTTTTGCGGAGCGGCCACATCAATCAAATCTAAGCTTTCGATAGTTTTAATGCCAACAAGATTATCCTGCACTGCTACACGCAATACGCCATCGGTAAAAATTTCGCTAGGTTCCAAATTCCGCTTTGCACCTAGTTCTGTTTGCCATTGCGATCGCGCATCACGATCTAACCCCAGCACATATAACTCTTGCAGCTTTGCCGAACCAGCAGGCAAGGGAGTACGCGCACTAGGAATGGCGATCGCAGGCGCAGTATAACGCGCTGTGGTAAATGTGCCCACTTGCCAACCCAGTGAACCTGCGGCCCGCCATGCGTAATAGGAAGAAGGATGTTGGCGAATTGTAAATTCAAAAAACTTCTTGGCTCTGGATTTATCACCAATTTGATTAGCCCATTTGCCTGCCCAGAAACTAGCTTCGGCAGCAGCGTCACTATCGGGACTATTGGCAATAATTGCATCAACAGTGGCGATCGCATTATTTAGTTGTCCGCCGCGAGCCTGACCTTTAGCAATGCGCCAACGCAATTGACTTGCCGCATCACTGTTGCCATAGCGCTCTAGCAATAGATTTCTAGCATTACTGGCGGCTTTGGGGCTGTCGAGTTTATCTTGCAAGATGGTCGCTTTAATCGCTAAAGCCTCGCCTGCGGTGTCAGGATAGTTAGCCACAATGCGATCAGTCGCCGCGATCGCCACTTCAGGGGATTCAATCTGGGTAATCCGAATCAGGGCCCAGGAGCTTGGGGACTTTTGGGGAATTGCTGCACAACGCGATTGTACGCTGCGATCGCTGATTCAATCTGTCTGCCACGGTGCAGGCTACGCCCATATTGATAAGCTGTAAGCGGATTGACCGTTGCACGGGCATAGGCATTAGCGGCTTTGCCAAACTCAAAATTTTTGTAATAGGCATCGGCGATCGCCCACCATTGATCGCCTGTAAGTGAAGGTGAACTAGCGACTAGCCGATCTAAAGTTGGGACGATACCCTTAAGATCACCAAAATAGGTCGCCAAATGCGCCATCAGATCAACTCGATTAGGAGCTTGAGCCAATAGGCGAAGGACAGCTTCTTGCGATCGGGGATGAGCAGGAAATTTATCTAAAAGCTGTTGGTTTTGCCCCAATGCAAACATAGCTTCTGCTGCTACAGGACTATTGGGGAAATTGGTTAAAATACTTTGCCAAGTGGTGGTTGCGCCTTGGAGATCTCGCAGTTGGGTTTGAGCCTGTGCGCGTTTGAGCAAAACATAATCAGCCAAAAGCGGATATTCGATTTCCAATTTATCAAGAGCAGCGATCGCTTCACGGAATTTTCGGTTATTAAGATGAATATCCGCAATTACCAATCTTGCACGAACGCGATCGGTATTCTCTGAGGTCTTTTGAGCTTGAGTTTCTAATTTAGCTAGTCTTTGCTCGACCGAAGAGTAGGTGAGAGGATCGAAGGACTTACTGTCTCGGTTATTCGCTAAGCTTGCATTAAGAGCAAGATCTGACTCAGAAGAAGTCGTAATTATTGGGGCACTAGCTCCTGCCAATGTAGCACTGAGCATTAGTACAATTGACCAACGCATTAAATTTTTCATCCCGATACGTTCTGAATGTCGAGCATATTAACATTTTTTAATGTTTTTTACAGCACTTTATGCTAACTCAACACTATATCTAGATAGCATAGGTGGCACGAAGCGCCACCCATTGAAATCACATTAACTTCGCCTAATTACGTCTAGTTAAAAAGCTTTGAAAGCGCCGCTTCGCAAGGCTTTCAAAGCTTTTCTGGGCTTCAAGTCAACGCAAAGCGCTGCATCAATGAAGAAAATTAAGACTTAATCTTGTCTTTATGTTGAGGACAAGCGATCGCAACACTAGAACCAACTACAAATCCAGTATATTCCTTCAATTTGGTAAGTTTAGCAGGTGGAAGAGAACTACCTTGCTTATCAAATTCCTTTTCTAGAGCATCAATCAAAGTTGCAAAGGGAACCCCCTGATCCAAAGCTTTGCAAGTTTCAGTTTCCACTAGACCAACATATTTGATCCCCCCAGTGGCTTCATACATTTCTTTGTATTCCGCATTCTCTTTAATGAATGCATCAACATCCTTAGTCTTAGGAGAAGAAGGAGCATCAGACTTAGCAGTATCAGACTTAGCGGTATCGGACTTAGCGGTATCAGCTTTAGGCGATTCGGATGCTTTAGGTGACTCTGAAGCTTTGGGAGATTCTGATGCCTTAGGCGATTCTGAAGCTTTGGGTGATTCTGATGCAGTAGCCGAAGGACTAGCAGAAGCAGAAGCTGACGGCGAAGAAGTAGTTGTTGCACTAGGCTGCTGGCATGATGCTACTGCCAATGCGACGGAGACAGGCAGCAACAAACGCTTAGCAAAGTGTTTAATCATATTTAATTCTGGAGTTTAAGATTACAACCCCATGATATTACCCTACCCATAGAGTTGATATAGTACTTTTTGCTGCAACACAATAAATCATAAAATATAGCAAAGCAAGTTTTGCTTAGGACATAAAACCAGAAGATGAGTTGCGGCGCGAAGCGCCGCAACTCATCTTCTAGTTTTTGTTTGTACTAGCCAACTCTTTTTTTGCTATAGGAGAAATTTATCTACAACAAATTATTAATCTAAATAGCTAGGCGTAATTAAAAAAACAGAACCAAAACCTGTGGCGCACGCTGCGCGTGCGCCACAGGTTTTGGGGGTTTATAATTGATTAACATAGGCTATAACTTCCGATAATTTTGTAGATAAATCCTAATAAATGATCTCTAAAAACAAAAGTTGGGCTTATTATTTAGGTTGAATTTTGGCTTTACATAGGCGTACGAAGATTTATGTTTAATGCAACTGAGCTTCTGATCGGTAATTTTGTAGAACAACTAAAGTTGGGATATCGTCGTACCTATGGCGGCTATCTCCATGATTATGAAGATATTATCGGGTGGGCTGGCAATATGGCTCTAGAAAACATCGCTAATAGCGATGCGCTCTACCACAATGTTGAACATACGATCTTAGTCACTCTAGTTGGTCAAGAGATTTTGCGAGGGAAACATATTCGCGAAGGTCGCGTAGCCCCTGAAGATTGGTTGCATTTCATTATTTCTCTTGTTTGTCATGACATTGGCTATGTCAAAGGGGTTTGTCTACAAGATGGTAGTGGCAAGTTTGCTACTGGAGTTGGTGATGGCATGGTAGAGTTGCCTCCCGGAGCTTCCGATGCTGGCTTGACTCCCTACCATGTCGATCGCGCAAAATTATTTGTTAATCAACGCTTTGCCAATCACTCATTAATCAAGGCTGAGAAAATCTGCCGCAATATTGAGCTGACGCGATTTCCTGTACCGAAAACTGGCGATCATCAAGATACGACTAATTTTGCAGGACTAGTGCGATCGGCTGATTTAATCGGACAGCTCAGCGATCCTCGTTATCTGAAAAAAATTGGGGCGTTATTTTATGAGTTTGAAGAAACTGGTGTCAATGAAGCATTAGGTTATGCTCACCCCGGAGATTTACGCCGCAACTATCCCAAATTCTATTGGACGAGCGTATATCCTTATGTCAAGGATGCACTGTACTATTTGTCGCTCACCCAGCAAGGACAGGAAATTGTTGCCCACCTCTATTCCAATGTGTTTGTAGTTGAGCATGAAAAACCAGAATATCAGCAGGCTCTTCCCCATTTACCCAGTTCTACTACATAGATATCTCAATGAGTCAAGAACAAGAATATGATGTGGTGATTGTTGGTGCAGGTCCAGTGGGATTGGCAACAGCGATCGCTTTATATAAACGTGGTATTGATAATATTTTAGTAATTGATCAAACCCGCAAATTTCGTCGTGTCGGTCAAGTAATTGACCTCTTGCCAAATGGTTTAAAGTCAATTAAACATATCAGTCCTGATGCTTATCAGCAACTTAAAGAGACTGCTTTTAAATCTCTAAATTCTCCGCTCAGAAATAATCCTCCTAGTAATAGTAATGAGAGCGAAGTCAAAGAAATAAAATCTCCTCCAAAAAGACAATGGCATCATAAAAATCTTCAAGGAGAAATAACAAGATCAATTGATTTGGATTTCGATAGTTGGTTTAATCGCTACGGAGAAGGAAGAATTTCTATATCTTGGTACGATTTACAAACGACTTTGAGAAATGTATTACCACCAGAAATTATTCAAGAAAATCATCGTTGTATCAATGTTGAGCAAAATTCAGCAGGAGTATATTTAGACTGTATCTCAGATACCACAATTACTAATAATCCTTTTGCCCATTGGGAAATGGATATATCTAATTCTAATGATTTGGATGTTTCAGACAAGAGGCAAGAGGATTGTCATAAACGGTTTCGTGCCAAGTTAGTTGTTGCGGCTGATGGTATTAACTCAACAGTTCGGCAGATTCTTTATGCAGAAACAGAGTTACAAGAATTTGCAAAACCTAAATATTCTGGCTTTGTTGCGATTGGCTGTCCGCACATTGAAGAAGTCCCCAATGTAATTAGAGAAGAATTAGAGTCTAAATATTTTCAAGGCGATCGCGTTATCACTTTGTCCAACGACTCTATTACTTCTACTAATGTTGACGTTCACGGTTTAGATCAATTACGCATTATTTTATTTTGCAAGCCAGACCAAAGCATGGGTTACTTGCTTCATACACCCTTGGGATTAAAAGCATTTCAAAATAAGCAACCATCTGAAATTATTAATCTAGGCATTGAATGCTTAAAAAATGCGGGATTCCCTCCTGTGTTTGCAAATTTACTCAATTTGTCAAATCCAGAAAAATTAATTCATCGTCCCTATTATATTCATCCAGCAAATATACCGTCTGCTCGTCAACCAGTCTGGAGTTGTGGTCGTGTGGTGTTAGTCGGGGACTCAGCTCACGGAATGCCCCCATTTATGGCTCAGGGTGCTAATCAGGGGCTAGAAGATGCAGCACTGATTTCGGGTTTAATTACTAAGCTGATTCAAGATAGCTGTTTAGAAGACGAACAAGCGATCGCTAAAGCATTTTGTAAATATGAGGAGGTACGTGTTCCTTTTATGATCAAAATTCAAGAAGCCACGATGAAAAACAATCACTGGTCACAGCAGCAATGGGAGCAATACAGTGAGATGGTTTATAGTCGTGACTATAGCAGCAACTATTTGCAGTAATATATAAGCTTATACTTGTTTACCAGTACGACTCAAACCCAGTCTGAATTTTAAATTTAATCTCAGGCTAAACTAGGTTTGAAACTTGATTTGACACTTTATTAAGCATTTTATATAGAAGAAAGCGTGATTGATACTCGTCTCGATCTTTACCCTGCCTCTACAGTTCCTAATGGTTGGCCCGGACTGATATGTCGCTATGCGGATTATTTGCCAGTTACAGACCAAACGCCGATCGTAACTTTGCATGAAGGCAATACTCCCCTCATTCCTGCGATCGCTCTTAGTCAAAGACTGGGGCGCAATATCAAAGTCCTGCTCAAGTACGACGGACTCAACCCCACAGGCAGCTTTAAGGATCGCGGTATGACCATGGCGATCTCTAAAGCGAAAGAGGCTGGCTCACAGGCGGTAATTTGCGCGAGTACAGGTAACACCTCAGCAGCAGCAGCAGCCTACGCGAAACGTGGTGGGCTAAAGGCTTTTGTATTAATTCCTGATGGCAAAATTGCGCTCGGTAAGTTAAGCCAAGCGTTGATCTATGGGGCAGAAGTAATTGCGATCGATGGTAACTTTGACCAAGCTCTGGAAATTGTGCGGGAAATGTCCGAGAAATTCCCGATCACCTTGGTTAATTCCGTCAATCCTTACCGTTTAGAAGGTCAGAAGACTGCCGCCTTTGAACTGGTTGAGGCGATCGGTGATGCTCCTGACTGGCTCTGCATCCCTATGGGTAATGCAGGTAATATCACTGCTTACTGGATGGGCTTTAATCAATATTATGCGTCTGGCAAATCTAAAAAACTCCCACGGATGATGGGATTCCAAGCCGCAGGATCTGCACCATTGGTGACGGGTCAAATTTTCGAGAAGCCCGAAACGATCGCTACAGCGATCAGAATTGGGAATCCCGCCAACTGGCAAAAAGCTCTCAAAGTCCGCGAAGAAAGCGGCGGCGAATTTAATAGCGTCACCGATGTAGAAATCTTGTCAGCTTACAAGTTCTTAGCAGGCGAAGAAGGCGTTTTCTGTGAACCCGCCAGTGCTGCATCGGTAGCAGGTTTACTGAAAGTCAGCGATCAAATTCCTTCAGGTGCAACTATTGTCTGTGTGTTAACAGGTAATGGTATTAAAGATCCTGACACTGCGATCGCGGCGGCTGATGCCAAGTTACATAAAGGCATTGCCCCAGATATCACCAGCGTTGCAAAGGTCATGGGCTTTTAATTAAGTCACTTAGCAACTGATGTGTCCGCAACTGATATGCAAAATCTATGTAAAAGCGCAAAGCGCTTTTACATAGATTTTGCGAAAGAACTCCAGATTTATTGATCATTCAAATGATAGATAAGCAAGAAATAGGCGATCGCACTATGAACCTAATTTCATCATTCGTGAGATAAATAATTAAGCAAACTATGGCTCTTGTAAACGAAACTATTCCTCGGATAAATCTAGAGTCAGGCATCCTTAAACGTTGGACGGCTAACGATTATCGGCGCATGAGTGAATTAGGAATATTGGATTGCAATGAGCGCACTGAACTAATTGACGGACAAATTACCTTAATGGTAGCCAAAGGAACGTCCCACGTCACTTCACTACATTTGCTTGCCAATGTTTTACGCGATCGCCTTGGCAATTTTGCCTTAGTTCGTACCCAAGATCCGATTCATTTAGATGATTTCTCGGAACCCGAACCAGATTTAGTGATCGCCCAAGGAACTGTTTTAGACTATACCGATCAACATCCATATCCTGAGCAAATCTATCTGATCGTAGAAGTTGCTGACTCCACATTAAAGCAGGATTGTGAAACTAAAGATAAACTCTATGCTAAAGCAGGTATTGCTGACTATTGGGTATTAGCTCCTCAAAAACGTCAACTGCATATCTTTCGCAAACCAACAGCAACAGGTTACATCGAGCATCTCATCCTTTCCGAACCTAGCCAAGTTTCACCTTTAGCATTTCCTGACTTTGCGATCGCCCTAACCTCAATACTGCCCCCCAACTCATGAGTCTTATTTTGAGGCAGCCTAATAAGACTCTCGCTAAAGCCCCAATCGCTCTCCGCGCAGTACCGTTGCCATATCACCATTTAAAATCGCACTTACATTCAGCCGTAAACCTGCAAACTCCCGACTATGAATAATTCCTAAAGCATCGGGCGCTAACTCCACATATTGACCATTTTCTAAAACAAACCAATCGATCGCTTGATCTAACGTCCGCCAGACAATATATTCCTTCACGCCGTTGCGTTCATAGGCGCGTTTTTTTGCATGTAGATCAAACGTAGCTCAAATTCAAGGCGATCTAAGCGATCGCCATTTTCCAGAATCGTTAACGTTGGCGGAGAATTGGCGATTACAAAAGCGATTACAGATCTTTTAGACGTAAGCTAACCGAGTCACCGTGGGAGGGTAAACCTTCGGCTTCAGTAAGCAAAGCGATCGCTCCAGATACTTCCTTTAAAGCTTCAGGACTGTACTGGATCAAACTGGAATGCTTTAAGAAAGTCTCGACCCCAAGGGCTGAAGAATAACGCGCACCACCACAGGTCGGCAAAGTGTGATTTGGCCCCGCGAGATAGTCGCCTACGGCTTCAGGCGTGGAATGTCCGATGAAAATTGCCCCCGCATGACGGATTTGATCAACTAATTGCCAAGGTTCCTCGACCTCTAGTTCTAAATGTTCAGGCGCAAACTGATTGGACAGTTCGGCAGCAGTTTTCAGGCTATCGACAACCACAATTAAGCCATAATGCGCGATCGCCTTTTCCGTCATCATCCGACGGGGATGATTTTCGAGCATTCGATTTACTTCTTCACTGACGCGATTAGCAAGGCGCGAGTCATTGGTGAGCAGGATAGAGGCTGCCATTTGATCATGCTCCGCTTGGGCAAGCATATCGGCGGCGACATAGGTGGGATTAGCACTCGCATCAGCAATAATCAAAACTTCTGACGGACCCGCGATCGAGTCAATACCAACGCGACCGAATACTTGTTTCTTGGCAAGGGTGACATAGATATTACCCGGACCTGTGATTACGTCAACCTTGGGAATAGTTTCTGTGCCATAGGCTAGAGCAGCGATCGCCTGCGCTCCACCCACACGATAAATTTCTTCCACCCCAGCTACCTGTGCTGCTACGAGAATTGCAGGATTAATTGTGCGCTCCTGACCGGGAGGGGTAACCATGACAATTTTTTTGACCCCTGCTACTTTCGCAGGTACAGCATTCATCAAAACGGTACTTGGATAGGCAGCTTTTCCCCCCGGAATGTAAATACCCGCAGCATCAACTGGCGTATAGCGTTTACCCAAGACTACATCCTTGTCGCCAAAATGTACCCAGCTTTTGGGTACACGCATTTTATGAAATTCTTCAATGCGCTGATGCGCCATTTCGATCGCTTTCAGTAGACCACCTTTGACTTGCTGATAAGCCGCATCAAGTTCCGATCCACTGACGCGCAGTTCCGCCGCCGTGAAGTCTTGACCATCAAATTCAGAGGTATAGTGCAGAAGGGCTGTATCGCCTTTGCGTCTTACCGTTTGAATGATTTCGGTGACGGTGGCTTCCTTGTGGATCATCTGATCGTCATAAATGCGATCGCAAATCCGCTTAATTTCGGATTCTGCTTCAGTTCTCTGGGTGACAATTCGTAGCATAGATTGTGACGTAAGAAGCGATGATTAATCCTAGCTTAACCTGTATTCCCGTAAGTTGTGTGGTTAAAACTCTAAAAAAGAGCGTTCCTAAATAACCGACAAACCTAGGACTTACTTCCACCTTAACAAAAAGTGAAAAGTTGACTTAAAAGCAATATGCAAGATGAACGCCAATGGCTAAGGCTGCCAGTAGTTTCTGAAAGTGCTGAATATCTAGTTATGGGATATTTAATGCGGCGTAATATATTGACTTACAAAGCCCCACCAAATAACGAAGGATATGACTTAATTTGTATACACCCTAATCCAAGATACAAACCCATAGAACAACAGTTAGCACAGGTCAGAGTTCAGGTCAAAAGTCGATATGCAACTGATTGCGATCGAGGTTTTCCCATCAAAGATAAAAGCCTTGATGCATTTGATTTTCTCGTTATTGTCTTCCTCAATATTGGGAAATTTTACGGAAAGAATGATGGCTCATGTGGCAGTAGTGAAATTGAGTTTTACACATTGCCAAATGATTTCATCAAAAAACATCACGATGCAAGCTCATCATGGCAGAAGGTAAAATTGAAGGGGTTGGCGGCTGAAATCGAGCATTACAAAGGAGAAAAAGGTTTTGAATATGTAGCAAGGGCATTAGGTATTGAAAAACCTGTAAAGAATCGCAGCATAATTACAGATAGTTAATCCTGTTGCATATAAATCTTTAGCTGATGATTTAAAAAAGTTTTGTGAATTTATGGAAGCAATGGTGAGTAATGGTTAATGATCTCAAGCAAGCATCGCGCCCAATTCATGGGGGAAATCGTCAATGGGCAGCGAGTATGGCTGGTATCTCACCAGAACAAATCTTAGATTTTTCGGCGAGTATAAATCCTCTTGGCACACCTAAATCAGCGATCGCTGCTATCCAATCCCACTTAAGCGATCTAAGTCATTATCCTGACCCCGAATATACATTACTCAGAGAAGCATTAGGAAAGTTTCATCAACTGTCACCAGAGTGGATTTTGGCTGGTAATGGCGTAGCCGAGCTATTAACTTGGGTGGGGCGTGATCTTTCACAATTATCCTCAACGATTCTGTTTACACCAGCCTTTACCGATTACGATCGCGCTTTGAAAACCTTTGATTGTCAAGTAGAAAGATATCCATTTCTATTGAGAAATCAAGATGTAACTTTTACTGCGGATCTCCCAGAAATCACCAATTCCCATACCAAAGGAATCTTGATCAATAATCCCCATAATCCTACGGGTTACTTATTTACTAGAGATAGCATCTTGCCTTATCTAGAGAGATTTGCCTTGGTGGTGATTGATGAGGCTTTTATGGATTTCCTCACACCAGATCAGCAGCAAAGTTTAATCGATTTAGTTCCATCACATACGAATTTAGTGATTTTGCGATCGCTGACTAAGTTTTACAGTTTGCCAGCTTTGAGACTTGGCTATGCGATCGCTCATCCTGATCGCCTGCAACGTTGGCAAGCATGGCGCGATCCTTGGAGTGTGAATAGTCTGGCAGTTGCCGCAGGAATTGCTGTTTTAGAAGATGTGGAATTTCAGCAACAAACATGGGACTGGTTAAAGCGGGCTAAATCGCAACTATTTACAGGCTTATCACAAATAGCAGGCTTAAATCCATTGCCAAATGCTGCAAATTATTTATTAGTCCAAACAGAAATAGCGGGCTCTCTTTTACAAAAGGAACTATTACAAAGAGATAAGATTCTCATTCGCGATTGCCTGAGTTTTCCTGAATTAGGCGATCGCTACTTTCGAGTGGCTGTGCGTCTAGAACATGAAAATCAACAATTAATAAACGCGTTAAGTAGGTAAGGATGGTCGGCGCTTTGCACCACCCATCCTTACCTACTTAAATCTTTTCCTTTTAACGCTATAAGGGTTATGCGATTTAATAAAGAAGCCAATTTATTGCAGAGCAGTTGTGTCGCTCCACAATAAATTGGCTTCTTTGGTTTTTCCCTAACATAACTGGCTAACGCTATATTAAAATTATTAAAGATTAGATAAGATTTACTACAAAGTATTTGTATCGCTCATTTTAATAAATAGCCCACCAAGTTTATGATTATTGCAATTCCCGAACCACTTAAAACATTGGTGACTTTTGCTCACCCCATTCTCATGACCCTGACCCTAATTTTGGCATTGTATGCAGGTTATGTTGGGTGGCAATACCGCAGAATTCGTAGCACTGAGGGTGAAGAGAAAAAAGCGCTAATCTCCAAAAAATATAATCTCCTCCATCACAATCTGGGTTCGGTATTTTTATTGTTAATGGTGGCAGGTGCGATCGGCGGCATGGCTGTGACCTACAACAACAATGGCAAGCTATTTGTAGGAGCGCATTTGATTGCTGGCTTAGCATTAACTTTCTTAGCTGCATTATCGGCGGCGTTAGCACCTATACTGCAACAGGGCAAGGAATGGGCGCGGAGTACCCATATCGCAGTGAACACTGTATTAGTCGGCATTTTTGTATGGCAAACCCTGACAGGTTTTGAAATTGTCCAGAGAATTCTCGAACAAATGTCTAAAGCTTCATAATAAAAAAGCGGCACTAAGCGCCGCTTTTTTAACGAGAGTTCGGGATAATTTGAAACGGGCTTTGATAGAGGGTTTGCTATGCAAACCCTCTATCAAAGCCCAAAAGTAAAAGCCTTGCGTAGCAAGGCTTTTACTTTTGGGCTTTTAAAATTTGCCAGCTTAACCCGAACTGACGTTTTTTTATTAACTGATGTTACGTGGAAGTTTCTAAAGTAGATACTGTCTTAAAAGTCAACAAGTAAATGGAAAAGAATGTTGGCAGTGTGCCACAGCTATTTTCGTTCAAATCCGCAACAGAATTTATGTTAAGAGTTTTGCGTAGTAAAACTCTTAACATAAATTCTGTTTTTAGTTGAAGGTTTTATTTAGTCAAAGTCAAGAGAAAGTCGGGGTCAAAAGGTTTCTGAGATTTGAGGACACCAAAGACCTGACGCAAGAGCTTGTGCATAGCAGCACCAACAACCGACATTTTTGATTTACCCTTAAGCAAAAGGCGATCGCAGAGAGACTGAATAAAAGGATTATACTTTCGAGCCACAATTGCAGGCATAAAGAGAGCCTTCCGCAAACGAGCATTGCCAATTTTAGACAAACGTGGTTTGCCGCGCACCGAAGAACCCGAAGAAAACTCCTGAGGGGTAAGCCCAGCAAAAGCCGCAAGCTGGTCAGCACTATCAAAAGTCGAAACATCGCGAATTTCCGCAAGAATCACCGTAGCCGTAGCTTCAGCAATACCAGGAATCGAAACTAGTAAATCACGTTGAGCCTTCAGATGAGGGTGCTTATCAAAGTGATCGCCAATCAGCTTTTTCGTCGTGGCAATCTGCTCTTTGAGAAAATCAATATGAGCTGTAATCGCCTCAACTAGAATAGAGTCAACCGTTTCGAGACGGTTCTGCTCTTGTTGCTTCATCGCCATCAAACTATCCAAGCGATGCACCAAAGCTTGTAGTTGTTCGATTTCAAGCGCAGGGGGAGTCCAAGGTGCAGGGCACAATGCTGCACAAAATCTGGCAATTACCTTGGCATCAGCACGGTCAGTTTTTGTCCGACTTAACTCACTGCGTCCAAAGGCTTTGGGACGAGATGGATTCACGATACTGACCTTGTACCCTGCGGCAACCAAGAATCTTGCTAGGGCATTCCCGTAAATGCTGGTGGCTTCCATGCAGGCTTGTAGATTGGTTACACCTTGGCTATTGAGCCATACTTGCAATTCGGCAAATCCTTCGGGGTGATTGGAAAATACTTTGGTCTTGATTTTGTTTTTACCTTTGAGTAAGGCTACATCAAATTTAGCTTTGCTGATGTCAATTCCTAATACACTTACCTCTTCATTTGTATTCATAATCGGTCATCTTTTTTTAGGTTTACTTGCAATCAATCAGTGGTTATAAACTATCCTTGTAAATGCAGGTTTACCTGTTTGGGCTACCTATGATACTGTCCTGTCTTGATTCCACTTTGTTAAGCAGGGGTGATTCTATCTACGGGTCGGGCTTGGTGTCCCTAGGGGCGGGTCGAATTTCCCCCTGCTTAATTGCTTGATCAAAGATTTTAACCTTTGTCCTTCTTCAAGATACAAGGGGCGGGTTTAGCATATAGATCTTGCTTTCAGCCCAGAATTATCAACAAAACCCGCCCCTACGTTAGAAAATTCCACGTAACATCAATATTTAAAAAGAGTGAGTGGGCGAAGCCCACTCACTCTTTTTAAGATTTTAGGTATTAGCTGCTGCTGCTGCTCTTGCTGCTGCTGCCTCGTCGGGGTGAATACCCAGACGAGTAAGGTTGAAACGTCCGCGACTATCTACTTCGCGAATTTTAATCAAGACTTCATCACCAACGGCAACTTCATCTTCGACTTTGCCCACACGACCTTCCGCCAATTGGGAAATATGTACCATTCCTTCCTTTCCAGGGAGAAACTCGACAAACGCGCCAATGGGAATAATCCTTGTGACCTTGCCCAGATAGACATCACCTGAACCAACACGACGGGTCATATTTTCGATGATGCGTTTTGCCTTGAGCGCACCTTCGCCACTCATCGAGGAAATCATCACCGTACCATCGTCTTCGATATCGATCTTAGCTCCAGTCTCCTCAGTGATGCCCTTGATGTTTTTACCACCTGGTCCAATGATCATACCGATTTGTTCTGGATCGATGCGAATTGTCAGCAAGCGTGGCGCATAGGGTGATAACTGTTGCCTTGGCTCAGGCAGAATTTCTAGCATCTTTTGCATGATATGGGCGCGACCAGTTTTGGCTTGGGTGATCGCTTCACGCACTGTATTCATGGAGATGCTAGTAATCTTCATATCCATTTGCAGCGCTGTGATACCTGTATCAGTACCTGCGACCTTAAAGTCCATGTCACCAAGGAAATCTTCGATGCCTTGAATATCAGTCAAGATGCGAACTTCATTGCCTTCTTTGATCAAGCCCATCGCTACACCGCTAACGGGTTTAGAGATAGGTACACCTGCATCCATTAAGGCAAGCGTCGAACCGCAGACAGAACCCATCGATGTGGAACCATTGGAGGACAAGACCTCGGATACAACACGGAGGATATAGGGGAATTTATCCTTAGGTGGTAGTACAGGTTCGAGAGCACGTTCGGCTAAGGCTCCGTGACCAATTTCACGACGACCGGGCGATCGCATTGGTCTGGCTTCACCCACAGAGTAGGGGGGGAAGTTGTAATGGTGCATATAGCGCTTCTTGGCATCGGGATGCAGGTCATCAAGTTCCTGTGCATCACCGGGGGTTCCAAGGGTCGCGATCGATAGGACTTGGGTGAGACCACGGTTAAATAGACCACTACCATGCACGCGAGGCAATACGCTTACCTCAGTCCAGATGGGGCGAACTTCATCGAGTTTACGTCCGTCAATCCGCACGCTCTGCTCGATCACCTGCGATCGCATGAGTTTTTTGGTCAGTTCCTTGTAGGTTGCGCTAACTACTTTTTTATCAGCAGCCAACTTGATCGGATCTTCATCGGACAAGGCTGCGATCGCTTCTAGTAGCTCGGCTTTGATTGCATCAAGATTAGCATCACGGACATTGCGATCCTTTTCACAGCTAGCAACTACTTGAGCAACTTTCTCTTTGACCGTATCTGCAATGAAGTTTTCTAGAGTTGGATCGGTTTCAGGAGGAGTGAGGTCTGGCGGTGCAATTCCTAGCTCTTGGATTAGATCGAGTTGGGCTTTGATTAGCTCTTGCACAGCCTCATAACCAAAGTCGATCGCCTCGATCATGTCCGCTTCAGGCAACTGATTTGCCCCTGCTTCTACCATGATGATCCCTTCAGCAGTACCAGCCACTACGAGATCAAGGTCGCCTGCTTCTACTTCAGCATAGGTTGGGTTGATGATAAATTCATCGCCGACTAGACCTACACGTACACCTGCCATTGGACCACTGAAGGGGAGTCCTGCAATTTGAGCTGCGATCGATGCACCTGTTACCGCCAAAACATCGGGGGGAACTTTTTCGTCGATCGCCATTGTTGTTGCTACGATCTGCACATCATCGCGCAACCAGTTGGGGAACAAAGGACGCATCGGGCGATCGATTAAGCGGCAAATCAAGGTCGCTTTTTCGGGGGGTCTACCTTCACGACGCAGGAAACCACCAGGAATCCGACCTGCCGCGTATAAACGCTCTTCGTAATCAACAAGGAGGGGTACAAAATCTACACCTTCACGAGCAGGACCTCTGGTCGCTGTCACTAAGATTGCGGTTTCCCCACACTGGACTAATACTGAGCCGCCAGCTTGGGGCGCAAACGTACCAATTCTTAATTTAATTTCCCTGCCATAAAAAGGGATAATTTTTGTTACGGCATCCATCTATAATCTTCTTCCGTTTTGACTTTTTTCTCTTTATATATCTCGCAATGTTAGCACTGATGTAGTAAAGTCTGGTGTTTACTGTCGAGAAAGTGGATAGGAAGGCTTTGCATCCCTATCTATTTTATTAAGTATTACAACCTATTTAGGTTTTGTGTAGTCTAGAGCAACCTTCAGAAAGCTTACAAAGTAAGCTTTCTGAAGGTTGCTCTGAGTTTTAAGAAAGTGCAAAGCCTTGTACTAACGTTTATCAGTTTGTAACTGAATTAATAATCGTTTAATTAACATGATCACGGTCTTCTTTATAGAACTTAATAATTGACGAATTCCGCCAAAGCTACCCATCATTTTCCAGATAAATACCACCCAATGCCAGCCTTTAATAATCTCTCCCCATAGAGTAATCTTTTCTTGAACAGGTTCTTCTGTGACAGATGTAACGGAAGTTGATGTGTCTGAATTGTGTAAGTTTGATTCTTGTGTCATAAATTTTCTCTCTTTTGTGCAATGGCGATCGCGATTCGTAAGTGTAGATAAAAGTTAAGACTTTTACCAATACGTTAAGAGGCTGTTTTAACAGTTGGGATTCTCCTAAATCTCCCCTAAAAAAGGGGCTTTTTTAATATCTCCCTTTCACTAGCTACGGTGTACGCACAAGTCTAACTGTCTATGTTTCAATTTATCTAAGCCCCTTAAATCTCCCAATTCTGGGGGACTTTGAAAGAATGTTATTTTCTTGTTCCCCCAGAATTGGGGGCTAGGGGGCGAATAAATTTTGACTTGATTAGAATTATCTAGTCATTGGAGGATCGCGTAAAGCTGGTTATAGTAACTAAGTAGTTAAGCAAAACCCAGATTGCCATGCCGCCCGCTACGCGGGCGGCATGGCAATCTGGGTTTTATTTATAACTATTCTGAGCTACTTATCATGTTAAAAATTAAGAAAATTAAATCCTTGCGACCTGTTCGTTATTAAAATGGAATAAAGAGAATAAAAATTTCTCAAATCCCAAATTTGTTGACTGAATTGCAGTGTTAGGTAGGAATTATGTTTAAAACTGTTTTATTTCCTTTAAACAGAAGTCAAGAAACCCGCCAAGCTGTAGCTGTTGCGATCGATCTGGTACAGAAATATCAGGCGCAACTATATGTCCTGTCGGTTACGGAGCCTGATGCTAACGATAGCGATCGCACTGCATCCCAAGATTTAATCGAAGAAGTCAAGACTTATTTTGCCGAATTCGGTATTTCCGTTCAGACCAAAGTTGCTGAGGGCAAGACTGCTTTTGTAATTTGCGATTTTGCCGATGAAATTAATGCTGATTTAATTGTCATGGGCTCACGGGGAGTTAGCTTGACCGAAGAACATCCTGAGGAGCACAGCGTAAGCCAGAAGGTGATTAATCTTTCTCCTTGTCCTGTTCTCGTCGTGCCGTAAGTATATTTACGACCATAAGGTAGGTTTGCCTGCGGAGCAGGCAAACCTACCTTATAGCTATATTTCTTAAACGCGGCTTAGAACTTGATGTATTGCTAATGCTGTCCAGTCGATATCAGCTTCTGTAGTAGATTTGCCGAGGGTGAGGCGAATACTATTTCTGGCTTCAGAATCAGAATATCCCATTTCTAATAGGATGGCGCTTGGCTCGATCGCACCGCTACTACAAGCCGAACCAGAACTAATCGCAATCCCTGCATAATTGAGTTCCCGCACCAGCCGACGACCATCAAGATATTTATGATAGAAGCTCAGATGATGGGGTAATCGGTCTGGGCTACCTGTGGGAATGAGGTCAGGAATATCAGCTAGTAATGCATAGAGGCGATCGCGCAATTTCGTAAGGCGTTGCGATTCGCTCACTAATTCCTTGGCGGCTAGTTCCGCAGCAAGCCCTAATCCTGCGATCGCGGCAACAGCCTGTGTACCTGAGCGATAACCGCGTTCCTGTCCACCACCTAGATTCAGGGGAACTAGTCCATGTTTTTGAATAATTAGCGGATTAATATATAACGCACCAATGCCCTGTGCTCCATAGAACTTATGGGCAGAAAGGGACAGTAAATCAATGGGCGAAGTTTGCACATCGATTTTCATCTTGCCGATCGCTTGCACTGCATCAGTATGAAATGGCACATTGGTATTCCGACAAATTTGACCAAGCTTATCAATCGGTTGAATTGTACCCACTTCATTTTGAGCAGCAATTACTGACACCAGTACTGTATTAGGACGTAGCGATCGCCCTAAATCTTGAGGCGATACTTTCCCATCGCGATCTACAGATAATCTAGTAATTTCCCAACCATGTTGTTCTAAATATTGAGCAGGCAAACGCACGGCAGAATGTTCCACCGATGAGATGATCATGTGCTGTGGTGTTCGATATTGCCGCGCAATCCCCATTAAAGCCATATTGTCTGACTCGGTTCCCCCCGAAGTAAAAATAATCCCTTCAGGATCGGCATTTAACAAACTTGCTACCTGCAATCGCGCACGTTCGATCGCCATTGTGGAACGCTCACCCCACGCATGGAGGCTAGAGGGATTGCCCCATTGCGATCGCATTACTTCTGTCATTAGCTCAATGACTTCTGGACGCGCAGGGCTAGTAGCACCGTGATCTAGATATATTTGCATGAATCAATTTTAGCGGTTTGTGGAATGGGCTTATGAGTACCGCTAAGCGCACTGATAGCTACAAATGCTGACAAAGCAAGCATTTGAGCTAATTTTGTAAATATTCTTAAGCTAGATTCTTAAGCTATAGCGTTTACCAGTCTAGTGAAGTACGGAGGATTGTTGGGAAACAATCCTGTACCTCGCTTGCTTGAAAAGCGCTATATAGCAAAGTAAGTTTTGCTTAGGACATAAAACCAGAAGATGAGTTGTGGCGCGAAGCGCCGCAACTCATCTTCTGGTTTTGGCTATAGGGCAAACAGCTTAAATGCGTTATCAGTGGTTTGTGTTGCGAGAGTCTCTAAATCTACATTTCGTAACTTAGCGACATGCTCGGCAACATGCAGCACATAGGCAGGTTCATTGCGCTTGCCACGCTTTGGCACTGGTGCGAGAAATGGGCAATCGGTTTCGACTAATAGGCGATCGCTTGGCACAATTTTTGCTGACTCATGCAAGTCATGGGCATTTTTGAACGTGACCACACCACTAAAGCTGATATACATCCCCAGATCCACAAACCATTGCGTTTCCTCTGGATTGCCTGCCCAGCAATGCATTACACCACGAATTGGTTCTTGGGGGGATTCGGCATTAATTTCTTGCAATACTTGACGAGTCGCGACTGAGGCTTCGCGTGAGTGAATAATCACGGGCAAATTTAGCGATCGTGCGGTGCGTAGTTGTGATTTAAAAGCTTCGATTTGAGCAGCTTCATTATCTGACTTAAAAAAATCTAAGCCAGTCTCCCCGATCGCTACTACCCTCGATTCGCTACTGGCTAAAGACTTAATGCGATCGCCAATTTCAGGATTCCAGCCCGTTGTATTCAAGTTTTTATCTAACGGATGTAACCCAACTGCTAAGCTGACTTCAGAAAATTGATCGGCGATCGCTTGCAGTTGAGGAAATTCATCGGGGCTAACACAGGAATGTACGAGTTGGGTGACACCATGATCTAACCAGCGATCGCGCACTGCATTGAGATCAGCCTGAAAATCTTTGAAGTTAATGTGGACATGGGTATCGACAAGCTGCATAGAAAGGAAACCTAGAAAGCAAAAGTTATAATAAAAATCAGAATAAATAAAAAAACGAGAAAACGAACTACTCCATATTAAGCAGTATCAATCTTCTCGCCTAGTTTTACTAGTTAAATAGTTACTTAAAATACAAGTCTAAGTCTTCTCATGAATATGATTTACAGACTATAAGCTTAAACATAACTTGTATATAGAAGTAGATCGATGTATTTATTCTTCGCCATCTTCTGGTTGATCATTAGTCAACTGAATCAGATGGATATGCTTGTATCCTAGTTTAATTTCAAACTCATCCCCTTCATTCAACCCCATTGACCTTGTATAGGTAGAACCAATCACGATTTGACCATTTTTATGAACGCTAACACGGAAAGTTGGTTCGCGCCCACGACCATCTTTATTCTGTTCAGGATTAATGGCAAAGCCTCTAGCAGCAAGCACTGCTTCATAAAACTCTGTCAAATTAACTCGGTCTACGCCATCTTTCCCCCTAGTGAAATAACCACATTTTTTGGCTTGTTCACGTTTAGGCAAGTTATTTAGCTCTTTTGCCTTTTGAAGGAGAGCCTTTCCTGTTAAAGGAGCAGTTACAGTGTCTGTCATAGGATTATCAGAAATTTTAAGGTTTCAAAATTGTAAATCTCTCTTTAAAACTAAAAGGAGCGATTTGACAAATCTGGTGATTTTAATCTATTTAAGAATTACCTTCTTATTGTCGTACATTTTTAAACATATTGGACAAAAATATTATCTAAAACTTGAAAATACTTGAAAATATTTTTATAAATATTGGCGAGTTTCCAAAATTATAACAAAATGAAATTATACAGATATAGGAAATGCATGGAAATATGAAAGAAATAATTCTAAGATTTAACCTATTTCTAACATTGATTATCACTATATAAGGTTAGTTAGAGCAGTTGAGAGCATTTCCCCTTAATGATGACTAGTTATTTTCGCCAAATCTAGCATCGGATTATTGGTCGTATTTTGTTAGGTTTTATTGATGTTAAATTACTAGGTATGATTTCAAAATAGATAAGTAGGACAATACTTTTAGCTAGTTATTTTTCTCAACTAATATCTACCCTGCCAAAACTTCACACGAATTAAAGTTATATTTCTTCACCCACTTAGGTGATTTGTCAATCTTGTAACAAATGTTCATTGCTATAATACCGAAATCTTGATCCAACAATTTTGAAAATTAGAGAGCCTCACCATATTCTCGGTACATTTTCATCACTCCAAGAAATTGCTGGGCTGAGACTAAGTTGCTGGGCATGGAACCGAAAACTTGCAATTATGCATCAAATGTTTCTACATAAAGCATCTTTCCAATTTACGGTGATTACATAGGATGCAGATGCGTTATCTTTACACTGCATATCCTCAGCGATCGCAAATCCCCGTATTTCCCAACCATGAATTGAGGTTAAATACTTGGCTTGTGCTAAGTTATTACCCCAAACTCGCATAGCATTTTTTAATATTTTGATGGAGTAAATTTATGAGCGCACAGAATCGTATCCCTGTAGGTATTATTGGCGCATCAGGTTACGGTGGCATCCAATTGGTCAGATTGCTGCTAGAGCATCCATTAGTGGACATTACCTATATGGGTGGAAGCGGTTCTGTTGGTCAAAATTTTGCGGATCTTTACCCCCATATTTCCCATGCAGTAAATTTACCCATCGAGAATCTGGAGCCAGAAGAGGTTGCCGATCGCGCTCAAGTAGTCTTTTTATCATTACCAAATGGTCTGGCGAGCAAAATTGCTCCAAGGCTACTAGCTAAGGGATGCAAAGTACTGGATCTGTCTGCCGATTATCGCTTCACCGATCTTCAAGTTTATGAGTCTTGGTACAAAGAGACCCGCACCGATGGCGAGGTCAATTCTAAAGCTGTGTATGGTTTGCCAGAAATTTATCGCGATCGCATTGCCACCGCTAATCTCGTCGGTTGTGCAGGTTGTTATCCGACGGCAAGCTTATTAGCTTTACAACCTTTGCTCAAACAGGGATTAGTCGATCCTAGTACGATCATCATTGATGCTAAGTCAGGGACATCAGGTGGCGGTCGTCAGCCGAAAACCAATTTGTTGCTAGCTGAAGCTGATGGATCTCTTGGTGCTTACGGAATTGCGAACCATCGTCATACCCCTGAAATAGAACAGGTTTGTAGCGATCTGGCGGGACAAGAGGTGCTAGTGCAGTTTACCCCGCACCTAATTCCGATGATACGCGGCATTCTATCGACGGTATATGCGAAATTACGCGACCCGGGGTTAGTTAAGGACGATATTCTCACGATCTATAAATCCTTTTACCGCAATTCTGAATGGGTACAGGTATTACCAAAAAATATTTTCCCGCAGACGAAATGGGCTTTAGGTACAAATCTCTGTTATCTCGGTGTGGAAGTTGATCCGCGCACAGGTCGTGTCATTGTCGTTTCCGCGATCGATAATCTGATGAAAGGTCAAGCCGCTCAGGCGGTGCAATGCATGAATATCATGATGGGTTGGGAAGAGTCATTAGCTTTACCTAAGCTAACTTTCTATCCATAATTGAACAAGGGGCTTAAGCCCCTTGTTCTTTGGAAAGCTATGACAGAAACGATTAAAAATTTAGGTGAGCAAGGATTGCTGAAAATATTTCGGCAATATTGTAGTGAAGTGGTTGGCGATGATGCTGCACCGATGGGGGGAACTTTATCCGAGCATCAGATGGTCGTCACTACGGATATGTTGGTGGATGGTGTGCATTTTAGCGATCGCACTACTAGTCCTGAAGATGTCGGTTGGCGGGCGGCGGCGGTGAATTTATCAGATTTAGCTGCAATGGGAGCTAAGCCTTGGGGGGTGGTCATGTCCGTAGGATTATCACCTGATACCGCAGTTGACTGGATTGAAGGGGTATATCGTGGCTTTAGTGAATGTCTACGAACCTATGGCACAGAATTAGTCGGTGGGGATACAGTGCGATCGCCAATTCGGACTTTATCAGTGACAGCCTTTGGACAGGTTCATCAAAATCAAATTATCCAAAGACATACCGCAAGAGTTGGCGATGCGATCGTGATGACGGGACTGCATGGACTCTCCAAGGCTGGGTTGGAGCTTCTATTGGATGACAATTTACAAGAGAAATTATTGGCAACCTTAAAAATTGGCAATCGTATTTTGTCAGGCAAAGAGCTAGCGCAGGCAATTTGTCGGTATCATCAGCGCCCAACTCCGCGTTTTGATGCGATCGCCCTCTTACATAAACTACTCAAACAGCACAATCACTTAGGTGGATTTCCGATTGCAGGAATGGATAGTAGTGATGGACTCGCCGATGCGATCGCGCAAATTTGTCGAGCCAGTCAAGTCGGGGCAAAAATGTTTTGGCGTTCCTTGCCGATTCATCGAGCCATCCGTATTCTGGCAGGCGATCGCGCCTTAGATTGGGTCTTGTATGGGGGAGAAGACTTTGAACTCGTTTTATGTATGCCCTTTAAACTTGCTGAACCATTTGTGCATCAATTACCAAATTCAGCAATCATTGGCGAGATTATCGAAGGCAATCAAATTGACGGGTTAGAAATGCGATCGGCTTTTCAACATTTCGCAAATTAAAAGAGAGTGGTGCAAAGCACCACTCTCTTTTGGATTAATAGCTCACCTTACGCAGATAGAAAATCCGCCCTCATCCCCCAACCCCTTCTCCCGCTCTGGGAGAAGGGGAGCAAGAGGTAATTTTGAATTTTTCTTTTCCCCTCTCCCCCTTTGGGAGAGGGGCTAGGGGTGAGGGTCTTATAACCTTCTGCGTAATATGAGTTAATAGGTTCCTGCCTTATTCGCTGTATCTTTGAGATTGGCATTAAAGAACATGGGAATGAACTTGTCCATAAAAGAAGAAGGATCTTTTTCCCATGCTTTTTTTGCAAGATCGATTCTTGTTTTTTGCAATTCGGGAGAGAATAGGGTCTTAGGCAGTTGATCCATGAGATATTGAGGACGTTGCCAGATTGGTAAGGTATCAGCAATCTTCATCAAGTTCTCCATACGACGAACTTCAGCACCTGCAAGAACATCCAGACCTGATTCATAGGCAGCTTGCTCGATCGCCGCATATTTACGCTTAGCGGTATCAACCTTGACATGGTGAGCTTCACTCTTTTTGGCAATTTCCGCGAGTTTCCGATTTCCCCAACGGACGTGAGCCACTTCTTCAGGGAGAATCTTTTCGATGGTTTCGCGAATCTTAATATTTTCAGGGGTTTGCTCGGTCTTCTGAAGCGATCGCACATGCGCGGCAAAGTACTCACAACCACGCTTTTCCGTGACATTGATCGCTGCTAACGACTCAATGATGCCATCTTCAGGATCAGTACCGATGGTTTCATAGCTGATCAAGCGCTCAAACTCATCAATGTAGGAAGTCCCAGGGGGAGTACCAATGTCTTCTCCAAGGTCATAGAGGAGATCGGTTAACCAGAGGGCATGACGAGATTCATCGGCAATATGGTGCGATAAATCTTTGATTAAATCCCGTGGCTTGCCATCTAGTCTTTCAATTAAGTCGGTAAGATCTTTGCAGCTACGTTGTTCACTATAGCGATAACGATTGAGCGTTACCATGTGGACTTCACGCTGGCGCACCACTTGATCGAGGATGTCTTGGGCGCTTAGCTGTCCACGAAGTTTGCGAGGATATGCAACAGTCATTTTTTAAACCTTGATAATAACGGTAGGATCAATGGCGCGATGCGTCACTTATCCTTGTATCCAATTTTAAACTGATTTGTAAAGAAGTGTGAAGACCGAACCCATATCTACGCCCTACGACTGGCTCGATCGCAATTTAGCCTCAATCCATAAAGCCAATTGGTATCGTTCCACGCAAACGATTACTAGCAAGGCGGGAACGATCGCCACCATCGATGGGCGGGAAATGCTGATGTTTGCCAGTAATAACTATCTAGGACTAGCTGGTGATCGCCGTTTGATAGAAGCAGCTATCAATGCCACGGAAATGTATGGCACTGGTTCGACGGGATCGCGCTTGGTGACGGGACATCTGGCTGTACATGAGGAATTGGAACAGGCGATCGCGGAGCTTAAAAATACAGAAGCAGCTCTCGTTTTTAGCTCAGGCTATTTAGCAAATTTGGGAGCCATCTCCGCAATCGTTGGCGCACGCGATTTAATTTTAGGCGATGCATATAATCATTCTTGTCTGAAAAAAGGAGGCTTACTTAGCGGCGCAAAGGCGATCGATTATTTACATCTCGATATGGCTGACCTCGCTGCCAAATTGCAAGAACATCGCGCCACATACCGACGTTGCCTGATTACAACCGACAGTGTGTTTAGTATGGATGGCGACCTTGCGCCATTACAGGAAATTATGGATTTAGCCAATCAATATGACTGTATGGTGCTCGTCGATGAGGCTCATGGCACAGGAGTATTTGGCGATCGCGGTGGTGGTTTAACCAATGCCTTAGGAATTGAGCAGGAGCTAATTCAGGTAGGAACCCTAAGTAAAGCCTTGGGAAGTTTAGGGGGGTATGTAGCTGGCTCAGCAAAATTAATCGACTATCTACGCAATCGGGCGGCGACTTGGATCTATACCACAGCGCTTTCGCCTGCGGATACAGCCGCCGCGATCGCTGCAATTCATCTCGTTAAAATGGAACCTGAGCGTCGGCAGCAACTTTGGCAAAATGTCGAATTTTTGCAACAGGGCTTACAGGATTTAGGAATTAAAGCGATCGCTTTCGATTCGCCAATTATAGCGATCGAGGTTGGTGATATAGAAGCGACAATGCAAATTGCTCAACATCTGCGCCATCAAGGCATCTTTGCTCCTGCGATTCGTCCGCCGACAGTACCAACTGCACGCATTCGCTTGACGTTGATGGCAACTCATACAACTAGTCAAATTCAGACCTTAATCAAATGTCTGGCAAGTAGTTGTTTTAAATAACTTGCAGATGGGCTTCGACTTCGCTCAGCCATCGGTATAGGGTAGCTGAGCGAAGTCGAAGCTGTAGTTTTTATTTGAATTATCTATATTTCTGGTGTTAAATGGAATTTTGCAAAATTGCTTCGATTCCTTTGAGATCAAGGGGTCTAAATAGAAAGAATCCTTGACCATCGCCTTCTTGTAGTAAATCTTGCAAATAGTTTAACTGCGCTAGACTCTCAATCCCTTCCGCTACAATATGAGCATTTACACTTTGCGCGAGTGAAATAATTGCTTGGAGGATTTCTGCACCATTATTATCAGCATGAATATTATTCACAAAGGAACGATCTATTTTTAAGCCATCAAAGGGAAACTTGTGCAGATAAGCAAGGGAGGAATAACCTGTCCCAAAATCATCGATGTAGATATTAATGCCTGCCTGCTGCATTTTTCGCAGTACACTCACCGCAAAATTAGGATTTTCCATAATTGAACTTTCGGTGAGTTCGATTTTTAGATATTGCGGATCTAGATCTATTTCTTGGAGCATATTTAGACATTTATCTAGCACATCATCTTGAGCAAGTTGTTTCGGCGAAAGATTCACGCTAATGGTAATATCCTTGGCGCTGGCAAAGCGTTGATGCCAAGATTTAAGTTGATAACAAGCATTCCGCATAATCCAATCACCAATGGGAATGATTAAACCTGTTTCTTCGGCAAGGGGAATAAAATAGGTGGGAGAAATGAGACCGCGTTGGGGATGTCGCCAGCGAATGAGTGCCTCTAAGCCGACAATCTGCATATTTCTCAGTGAGACAATGGGCTGATAGTAGATCAGAAATTCTTGATTTTCTTGCTGCTGTGGATCTTGATTTTGCGGATCTTGAGCGATCGCTACGGCTTGGCGTAAATCTTTTTCTAATTGCAGTCTTTCCAAAACCCGTTCGCGCATGGAAACTTCAAACACTTTAGTATATGAGTTGCCTAGCCTCTTGGCATAAAACATAGCTGTGTCAGCATCTCGGAGAATAGTCTCAGGAGAAATCTGTTCCGCACGTTTCTGTTCGCGCATTTGGTCATCCGTTGCGATGTCCCCTTGCTCAACTGGTGGCTCCACTTCATGGAATTTAATGCCAATATTTGCCGCAACTTCTATCTCATGACCTTGCAGGATAAATTTTTCTTGCAGTCTACTTTGAATGCGATCGGCAATGGCGATCGCGACTTGCTCATTGGCTAAATTTTCTAAAAGAATCACAAACTCAGCGCCACCGAACCGTGCTGTTGAGGCAGCGCTAGGAATACAGCTTTGTAAACGCTTGCCCACCTCAACTAGGAGCAGGTTCCCCATCGGATGACCAAAGATGTCGTTAATATTTTTGAAGCGATCGATATTAATCCATAGAACTGCTAATAGGTGATGCTTTGCATTTGCTGGAGAAGTATGTGGCGCTTGATTGGGAAACATGAGATTCTGTAACTTCTCTTCAATCAGAGCGCGATTGAACAGTCCTGTTAAGCGATCATGGGTAGCCTCATACAGAATTTGGGCTTTAGCATGGTTGAGCGATCGCTGGACTTGCCAACGTTCTTGGAGAGTAATCACTGCATTTGTTAACAGAAACATCAGGATTGGTACAGCGCTAATAATCCAATAGTTGAAATGAAAGGCGATGAGAGCGATCGCAAACCATAGCCCAGAAAGTACGAAGGCACTAATGAATCCTAGCCAAAGATTGCGTCTGGGTAGCAGCAAACTCATACAAATGCTGATTAACAGGGCAATGCTCCAAACATCTTTACTATTAGCAATTGTCAGTGAATTTTTTTGCAGGAGATTTTGCAAAAGCACCGCATGTAAATGCACTCCATTAGCTGGCGGATTACGGTCAAAAGGCGTGACTAAGTTATCGATTCCTGAAGCAGTCACGCCAACTAAGACAATCTTATTGCGAAAGGCGGATTTAGGAATCTTGTCATCGAGAACATCACTAAAAGATATATGGGGAATATCTTTAATGCGTTTTGTCCAATTAATCGCTAGAGGCTGTCTCAGGCTAGGCAAATGGGATAAAGCCGCAGTAGTCAACTCATAGGTTTGCAACATCGCTACACTTAAAGCAGGGATATCTTGAATTTGCAAATCCATTTGCCGCACAATTCCATCACTATCTTCACGTTTGAGAATATGCCCGATCGCTACACCAGCATTGCTCAGTTCATCCGTAGGTAAGAGGGCTTGTCCCGACTTATTCCAAGCCATGGATAGGACTACCCGTTGATAGCGATTAATGATCTCAGCAAGGCGCGAATCGGCGGGACTCGTCTCAGACCATAAAATATCAAAGCCAATCACACTAGCTTCATTCAGGCTAGGATTTTGCAAAAGTTGAACATAGCGATCGCGTGTCCAAGGAAATCCCCCCAACTTACTAATACTGGCATCATCAATGGCAATAATGACGATCCGATCATCCCAAGGGCGATCGCCTCGCCAAGTTGTAAAACTGTTGTAAACCCAGAACTCAAGTGGTTGTAATGTCTGAAAGTAAACAATGGGAATGATAATAACTGTGGCAAATATTGTCGGTAATGCTCGCCAAAATAATCTCATGACACGCGATCGTATGCTCTTGATACTACGATTTGTCCATGCGTTAGAGAATAGTTGCGAAATAAACTCAGAGAATTGGAATCTCATAGACTTGTATTTTTCCCTGAGGAGTTTCCACCGTTACATTCACTTTAAGGTTTGAAGTTGCTGAGAATTGTATCGAAAAATTACCATTACGATCTAGAGATTGCTCCTGCCCATTAACTTTTACTGCATTGAAAGGATTTGTGTAACCTGTGAATAAGATAGAACGCCCAGCTCCCGTTGTTTGTCTATTAATTACATAACTAAAACTCGCATCATTACTAATAGGAACAGGACGCGAGGGTGGTTCTCCCACAACTGTCAAATTTTGAAATCCGCCATTTACCATTTCTGTCTGTTTCTGAGCAGTAGTCGCTACACTACCCTCAAAGGTTGTAATTATCATATTGCCATTGGGTTTGGCAATGACAATATATTTAGTGCCACGTACCCCACTGATACCCGCAGGAGTCTGGATATTCAGTTGTGATCCGCGATTAGTAAACTTACGAATTTGTAATCTTGCCCTACCCCGTGAAACAAATAAATTGGTGATACGACCGTTATCTGAGGCAAGCCGAAAGGAATTAATTTTGATAGTTGTGTTTTCGGCAACATAGATGGAACCCACACCTGTATCTACGCTCAAAATTGCCGAGCTATTAGCGCCTGTAGAGATTTCGTCGCTAGGAACTTGCAAGAGATCGCCCACTCTCGCGGGACGATTAGCATAGTTGTAATAATTGCGATAGACAACGTTACCTGATACTTGATCCACCCGTAACCATTGATCAGCCCTTACCTGAATCCCTCCCTGAGCTTGCACGTTTTGGTTGTTTTGAGGTGCAAAAAATATCCCTGATACATCAAGTAATAAGCCAACAACAGTAACTAAAACAAAGTTGATCGCTTTAAAATTTGTGCGTTTGGGAAGCATTTCAATATGGGCTAAAAGGTTAAATATAGAAAGCTACAAAAACTTACAGCGTTTTAAGCTCAGCCTTGAAACAATTTTCTGAAAGTGCTGCAAAGTAACACTTTCAAAAAATTGTTTCAGGTTCTTTTGATCGAAAATTGCTGTAGGAAAGAGGACTTAGCATTAATCTATGTTACCCCTAAGGGCTGCATTACTTTACATAAGTTAAGGATAGGCGGAGCAAAGCACCACCTATCCTTAACTTTGTGGAAGCGCACCCCGAAGGGGGGGCTTCCACAAAACATTTTAGACAGGAGTATAGGCAGAGTCAGCCAGAAAGTCGCGTAAACGTCGCGAAATTAATTCACGACTACCCATTCTTCGCCCTAGTTCTTTCTCTAATGCACCAACAGGAGTTAAGTTTTGAGGCGCACGGGGATCGCGAGTAGGGTGAGAAGCGTATTGCGGAATTAAATAGGTGCTTTGGTCAGCGATCGCCTTAGCTCGTTCAAGGGGAATGATCCCATCGAGATCGATGCGAATAATGCCATGCAAATCGTGATAGCCCAATTTCTTGTAATTTAAATCTTTGCTTCCCGATCGTAAGTACCAACTGAGATTAGAGCCATTGCTATTGGAAATCCGAAAAATTGGTGTGCGTTCTCCAACTTTGAGCGATCGCAAGACTTGGGCATTTTCCCCTTTGAGA
This sequence comes from Pseudanabaena sp. BL-A-41, assembly GCA_050632425.1. GTDB lineage: Bacteria > Cyanobacteriota > Cyanobacteriia > Pseudanabaenales > Pseudanabaenaceae > Pseudanabaena. The sequence continues at coordinate 1,193,868 of CP192607.1, forward strand.
TATGCCTTACCCATCGTTTTGACATAGCCAATCGTATCGAAGGGGGTTTGATAAACACGGTAGAGTAACGGCCCATCACGCACAATCAAGGTATTTTCTTTGATGAGTTCTTTATTTAAGGAGAGTTCATTGGCAATGCGAAGTTCTTCATCAAGCATCGCACTTTGCACTATTTGTGAAGGCGTATCCGAATCATTATTACTACTCGTGAGGCAGTAATCATATTTAAGCTCACCCCGACCACTCATCGGCGCGGGAATGATTGTGACAGGTGGATTTAAGTTACCCCCGATCGCTATAATCCGCTTAACCTCGGTGGCAATACATTTCGCACGGCTAATCGTTCGATCTACGAGGACTGCTCCTACGGAGATCGTTGCGAAAGCTCCATACAAAATCTCATCATCACGCCGACCTAGAAAATTAGCATCGATTCGCAACCTTCCATCGATAAATAAAAGCTGATTGGGAAGTTCTGGCGCGATCGCATTACGGATTGGCTGCCAATCACCATTACCAACCTCGACTTCTGTATTAACCTTGTCACTAGTAGGAATCTCTTCGGGATTGATACTAACAGGGGCATCATAGCCAATACTCCAAGGTTCTAGGCGAATGTTATATTCACTCCAAAAGTTTTCTGCTATTGGTTTGACAAGATTAGTAGTCATGCTGCTGTAAATTTTTGCGTAATTAATAGCACATAATGCACATAATTAGCTAATTTCTATAGCAAATTATGCATACTTTTATGGCAAATTCCTCAAGTAACAGCTTAATTTCTCAATTTTGCTTACATCCAATGCTATTGGGATTGTTGGCTATATCTGCTAGTTTGGGACATCCTACTGATCAAGCGATCGCGGAAACTCCCAAGCCTGTCAATGCATCGCCAATCACGGGAACTTGGAAATTAACTCCTAAAAATCCCAGCTTTTCGGTGAATTTGATGCCACCTTTGCTAATCATCATTACCCCAGAGGGCAAGTTTTTTGTCCAAGATCCATTACGGCAGGATGAATATACTGAGGTTGGTATTATCCGCAAGTCTTCTGACAATTCCTCTTTACCTCCTAATGCCAAAATTCTACCTCCTCACTCTTCGGCAAATCGAGTTAGAAATTTGGAGGCGAAAGACTATGTAGGTTCTATGAATAGAGGGCAACAAGCTTATTTCCTAGAGAATGTGACTTGGGGTAAGAGTTTAAAAGAGCTACAACTGCCCTTTAAATCGGAAACTGAGAATTATCGCTACAGTATTCAAGTAAATAAGGCGATCGCAACTATTACAACAAAACCCTATACTGACGCAGGCATTGCGATTAATTTGGGCATTGCTAGAAAACCAAATTTAAAAAGCTATGTGGGTATTGTCTGGTTGCAAGAAATTTCTGTTCCAAAGGAAGTTACTTCCTATGCTAGGCTCTGTGAATCTATAGAACCAACGATGAAATTACCACCTATACCTAAATGGGATGGGCGGGAAATGAAGTGTCCCGAAGGTTATAAAACGATTTTCTAATTTTCTAAAACCTTCTTTGCAAAAAACTACTTGAGTTTCACCTCCGATGAGCGATGTAAGGGTAATTGAGTTGTGACCGATGTACCATCTGGATTAAACAAATCACAGGAAATGGGAAGGCGGCTAATATTTTTGTTGCTACCAATCACCACGATCGCTGAACCTTTAGATAGTTTTTGATGTGGATCGGGATTAATTTCAAACTTTTGCCCTTGACTCACAGCAATCACATTTACCCCATAATGGCTACGAAGTTTGAGTTCTAAAATTGTTTTGCCATCAAACTCTTCGGGAACCATCACTTCCACAATGCTGTTATCTGGATCTAGCTCAAACCTCTCTAAAATCCCTCTTTGCGTTAGCGATCGCGCCAACGCACAGCCCATTTCTGCCTCTGGATAAACCACTAGATCTGCGCCAACTTTTTTCAGCAATGTCCCATGTACTTCTGATGAAGCCTTGGCAACAACATGATGAACTCCCGCCTCCTTGACATTTAGGGTTGTCACAATGCTCTCTTCTAAGAAATTACCGATTGCTACAATCACGGTGTCAATTTCTAAAATACCTGACTCTTTTAACGCAAGGGGATTAGTTGAATCTAGTTGAATGCAATGCGCTGCCAAATTTTCAGCCCTTAGTTGACTAACACGCTCCTCATCTTTGTCGGCGGCTAATACTTCATGCCCTAGGCGATCGAGTGTAAAACATACCGCTCGACCAAAACGCCCTAGACCGATGACGGCAAACTGTTTATTCTCAGGACGGAGACTCCGAAAAAAGCTTAACGATGAGATATCCACAGAAATTTCCTTGATTTGCTCTTGATTTATTACTTTATGCCAAGTTAAAAAATGTCAGCGCCATTTTTTATTACAAAATTTTTTACTACAAACACTAACCAAATTATCCAACTAACATTGATTCTTGTGGGTACTTAATCAAGCTAGGTTTTGTATCAGTAAATATCGCTGCCATCAATAGTAATACGCCCACCCGACCGATATACATTGTCGCGATGATCACTAGCCGCCCTGCTGAGGATAACGAACTGGTAATGCCTGTGGATAGACCAACTGTGGCAAATGCAGAGGTTGCCTCAAATAAGATGCTGATAAAGCTCATATTGCGATCGGTCAGTGATAGTAAACCTGTTGAGCAAATTACTGTAAATAGGGAGCCTACAGCCACACCAACCGCTTTCAAAATTAGCCCATTGGGAACTTGGAGTTTATAGAGATTAACTTGATCGCGACCTTGCAAAGCTGCACCTGTGCAACTTGCCAAGATTCTTGCTGTAGTAGTCTTAATCCCTCCCCCTGTACTCCCTGGACTCGCACCGATAAACATCAGGGCGATAGAGATAAACATCGCAGTTACAGTCATTTTACCGTTATCAATTGTGTTAAACCCTGCGGTACGGGTACTGACAGATTGAAACCATGCAGCCACAATTTGCTCAAATAGCGATAAATTGCCAAGGGTATCATTGTTTTGAAATTCGGTGAACCAGAAGGCGATTGTCCCAAATAGCAATAAAGCGATCGTCGTACTGGTCACAACGCAAAAGGTTAAACTGAATGAGATATAGTCACGATTACGCGAAAGCTTGGTACGGAGCCATAGATAACCTTCTAAAATCACCTGATAGCCAATTCCACCAAATATAATCAACAAACCAATAATGATGCTAACCATTGGGGTCTTTACATAGCCCATTAAATTGTCGGTAAATAGGCTAAATCCCGCATTATTAAAGGCATTCACGCTGTGAAAAATTGCCTGCCAGACACTCTCATGAAAACTCATCTTTTGATGAAAGAACGGAATTAGAGCAAATACACCCGTTAGTTCAAATAACATTGTTACTGCAATGATTGACTTCACTAATTGCAGCCCACCACGAATGCCAGGGGTATCTAAGGATTGCTGTAAGGTGATTTTGTCCCGCAAGCTAAATTTACGACCTATCAGTAATAGCAGGATAGAAGTCGCAGTCATATAGCCCAATCCTCCCACTTGGACTAACCCCGTCAAAAAGAGTTGTCCCCAAAAGGAATAAAACTTGCCCACATCAACGACCGAAAGCCCTGTCACACATACTGCTGACGTTGACGTAAACAGGGCTGTAATTGGGTCTGTCCATGTGCCATTACTAGAAGATATGGGCAGCATCAATAAAAATGTGCCAAATGAGATAACGGCTAAAAAGCCAAAACATATAGTTCTAGCAGGATTCACATTTATTTCTGTAAGTTACAGCATTAATTCTATAGCGATCGCTAGTTAAATTAACGTAAGTTTCGATATAGCCCGCATATGGTTAAGAAGCTATTTACAGCAGTTTGCGATCAAAAGAACCACAAGAAAATTTTTAAAAGCGTTGCAAAGCAACGCTTTTAAAAATTTTCTTGGTTTGGGTTTAAGTTCAAAGCGCTATAAGAATTAGAGATCCCCCCAGCCACCCTTTACAAGGGTGGCTGGGGGGATCTTTTAGAACTTTTGACCACAGAAAGTAATTCTTAAATGGTTTCTTAAGTACAAATTGCTCCCTTCTTTTTTTGATTCATCTTGCATTTTTACAACGCCCGCTTTGTTATGTAGAGAACATCTTTATGGCAAACCTATATGTCATTATTAAGCTAAATCTACGGTAAATCTACAAACAAACCGTAGTATGCCACCTAAAATTTATCAGTATCTTCTCAAATATTCCTATGACTGCATTACATCTTTATTTTGCAAAGGCTTCTACCTTTGCTCAACGTACTCGCGCAGTTCTATTAGAAAAAGGTATCGAATTTACCTCTACTGACATTGACTTCCAAAACAAATCCGCAGAATTTCTCAAGGTTTCTCGCTATGGCAAGGTTCCTGCCATTGTCCATAATGGTGTTGAAATTTACGAATCTGCAATTATCAACGAATTTCGCGTATTGAAGCTAAGTTTGACTGTAAATTTATTTGGAAGCCTCTATTTAGCGGAACTTTAATCAATCTGAGACAACATAATCCATTTACGCATAGCTCTGGACAATATGATTGGGGTTATCGCCAACGGGATGCCAAACTTTGGGCTGATTATTATGGGATTCCGTTTCATGAGCCGAAGCTTAAAGCGATCGCACCTGAACTGTTAGCGATCGCTGCCTTAGCGGCAAATCAACACCACTTATTAGAGGCATATAGCCAAACTCTTTTTAAGGCAAGCATTTTTTGTAAATGATGAAATGTTTTGGGGTAACGATCGCCTAGTTTTACTAGAGCATTATCTTGCTCAAAAAATGATTAGGGAATAACTAACCAAATTGTTGTGTCGTGGCGAAGCCACGACACAACAATTTAATTGCAGATCGCTTAAGTAGTATATTCTGCGTTGATTTTGACGTAATCGTAGCTGAGGTCACAGCCCCATGCTGTGCCACTGCCATCGCCATCGCCCACACCGACATTAATAATCACAGTGTCATTTTTGAGGTAGTCACTGGCGGCGGCGCGATCGTAATCCTGTGGTGTGCCGTCTTGCATCATCACAAAATCACCGAGTTGAATATTCAACACATCTTGATTAAAGTTCACATCTGCGCGTCCTGCGGCAGCGGCAATTCTGCCCCAGTTAGGGTCATTACCAAAGACAGCAGATTTTACCAGTGAAGAGCCGACAATGGTTTTGGCAATTTTGCGAGCATCCTCAGTGCTAGATGCACCTGAAACATTGACCTCGATCATGCAGGTTGCGCCTTCCCCATCACGGGCGATCGCCTTAGCAAGACTCATACATACTTCTTGCAACATCGCTTGCACTTGTTGTGCCGCAGGAGAGCTTTCGTCATCAATGGTTACACCTGACTGTCCATTACTGAGAGCTAGCACCATGTCATTGGTACTGGTATCACCATCAACGGTGACTTGGTTAAAACTGGCATCGATTGAGCTGGATAACATTTTTTGCCAGAGCTTGGGTTCGACACCCGCATCACAGGTGACAAATCCAAGCATCGTTGCCATATTGGGGTGAATCATGCCCGAACCTTTGCAGATACCCCCAATTCTCACGGGTTTACCATCAATTACGGTTTCCAAAGCAATACTTTTCGGTACAGTATCGGTAGTCATGATCGCTTTGGAGGCAGCTTCACCACCATCGGGTGAAATTAGCGGTGCAATTTTGGCAATGCCTGCCCGCATTTTGTCCATGAGCAGTTGCTTGCCGATGACACCCGTTGATGCAACCAAAACCCCATCTTCTGTATTTAAAGCTTTTTGGACGAGTTCTGCGGTTTCCACGGCATTGCGCCAACCTTCTGCACCTGTGCTGGCATTGGCTTGACCCGCATTGCAGAGAATTGCGCTAACGTTACCACCCTTGGCTAAGACTTCACGGTTAAAGTCCACACAGGCCGCACGGACACAGGACTTGGTAAATACTCCTGCGGCGATCGCAGGAACATCAGATGCAATCAGAGTTAAGTCAGGTGCGCCCGATGGTTTCAATCCTGCGGTTATTCCTGCGGCTTTATAGCCCTTAGCGGCAGTCACGCCGCCTGCAATCACTTGCCAATCTGCCATGATTTTAAAAATTTCCTCTGGATATTTTTGAGATATTGCTATTTTATGTACCAGTGTCAGTCTTAATGTTATGTGCTTTCTGAATCACTTGAAAGGAATATACTCAACTGTATTGATCCATATAGAAGCTGATCGTCAGGTAGTTCTATAGTTCTGTCATCAAATGCTGTCAATACATCTACGCCTCGACGACGCAACTGCTCAGTAATCGCTTGAGGAACATGAACATCCATGTACAAAGCGATCGCCATTTATAGTAATCCTTTAGATTTCATGCGAATGTAGAAAGGTGACTTAGCGGCTTGAGGTATGTTTTCTTGAACTTGCTGCCACTCTTGTCTGATTTCTTGATCAATTTCTTCTTGGTGATCAAAGTAGTAGCCCATTGCCGCATGGGCTTCGGCTAGGCTTAAGTAAAGGTGTTGACAACAGATCTCCTCTACTGACCAGCCATAGGCAATATAGTCCATGACAATTTGAGCAATTCTAATGCGCGGCAAGCGTTGTAAATGAGCGGACTGGTGCTCACCTTTTTCGATATGTGGATAACTGAGGGTTAACTCAGATCTTGCACCATTCCCAAAAGAGTTAAGTGGGAATAGGTTTGAGAACAATAACAAAGCCATAACGAGCAGCAATATCGGCACTAACTTGGATATATTTGAGCAGCTTCAACCAAAGAACAGAAGGGAATAAAACCGAAAGGGTTAACTCAGAGGCAGCTTTCCAGTCCAAGACAGGAGGAAGCGACCATTGCGTGCTCCAGTGAGCCAAAAGATAAGCAATCAGAGCTAGAATCAGCCAACGAAAAACACCAAGTTTTGTAGACTGCCCAAAACAATGCAAACCAAAGCGATGTTTGATGGTTTTGAAGAAAGCCTCAATCGCCCAACGCTTACGACCTAACATGACCAGATAAGCACCAGAATAAGGATGAGAAGAGACCACAAAGCGTAACTCCCGTTTACTATCGGCTCTTTTGAGCCAGAACCAAGAGATTGTCAAAGGCGTACTTAGCCCTTCCAGTAAAATTTGTTGTCCACGTTTGCCATGGCGATAAAGCTGTTTGACGGTACGTCCATCTTGAAGTTTACGATTGTTGCGTACACCAACAACGATGCGCCAAGTCTTGGCGCGGACAGCATTGAAAAACTTCACCGTACTAAACTCAGTATCAGCAAGGACAATCACAGTCTTGCCTTGGGTTATTTGCTTGGGTACTGTCCCCAATAACTTACAGGCTAAGTCAGAGGGACTGGGGTATCCTTTGCCACGCCATACTCTAAAACTCCATGGTACTCGCCACTCTCCATAGACTAGATACAGTACAACCAGATGTAGTCCTCGCTTGCCGTTTAGTATTCTCACCCATGGGTCAGGTTCGTCTTTGGTGGGATTGCTCAAATGTAAAAACTTGCCGCTTTTTTCTAGGGTCGTCAGGTCTATCAGTATCTTTAATGGCACTTGTTTCGATGGACAATGCTTAGCAATTTGTCCCAAAATTGACTGCCTTGTTGCTCGAATTATTCCTCTTGTTGACCAGTTATAGTGATTGAGAAAGCGACTTAGCGCACTCGCTGATTTTACCTGTGTATGTTCTGGGTAGGGATGCCCTTGTGCTTCGAGGAACAGTCCCAATATTGCATTCAGACTTGCTTTTTGATACACACTTGGCATCAGACAAATTAGGCTATACACTAACCCTTGGGCGTGCTTAACGATGCTTTCCATAATCGTTATTTAAACTAATACTACGCCCTTTTTTTCACATCTCTACTCTTTTTGCAACCCCTTTCCAGAATGCTGCAAGATCTCAGTTAACCCTTTCGGTTTTATTCCCTTCTGTTCTTTGGTTGAAGCTGCTCAAATATATCCAAGTTAGTGCCGATATTGCTGCTCGTTATGGCTTTGTTATTGTTCTCAAACCTATTCCCACTTAACTCTTTTGGGAATGGTGCAAGATCTGAGTTAACATAATATTTTGTTTTCACCTAGCTAAGTTGCCATATTCTAACCGTTTTATCTTTGTTACGAATAGCTTATTTAGGTTTTTCACTTTTTATCGGTAAGTCTCGCAAGTAATAAAAGCGATCGCCTTTTTTCCCCTCACTCTTAACTCTTCCTGAATATCTTGCCAATGGTAAAAAAATTACGCATTAGATTAGGCGGCGTAGCTATAAACAGGTGTTTGAATTACGCGCTTTGGTTCTTGACCATCCAAAATAATTTGTTGTAAAAATGCCACAGTTGATGGAGCAAAAAATTGTTCTCCTGTTTCTTCGTTTACGCGAGCAGGCACGTTCTCAATTAGGATGAATTTACCGTTTAGTTCTAACGAGTAGGTTACGCGCTTTTCGACAAGTTGTTCTTGATCATTATTCATTGTTTGTTCTCCTTATTGTGAAGTTGTTATTCCATTTATTCGGATCGGGTTCGTATACTGTAATGATTTTAACCAATGGACGGCTAGGATAGCTGCTTTGGATATGAATTGTTTTACCAGTTTGGGTTACGCCACAAATGAGACAACTCGGAGCGTATTTGTCGTTGGGATAGTCTTCAATGATTTGACCGTTAGCGATCGCTTCTACGATTTCATGCAAACGAATCTGACGAATAATGGATTGATCGACGGCGTGTTTAGAAAGTTCAAACTGTTCGTTGGCAATTTTGGTCTGAATATCTTGAATCATAGGCATGAGTATATATTGATTAGCATTTTAAATCGGTAAGTCTCGCAAGTAGTAAAAGCGATCGCATTTTCTCCCATCCTCTTCAACTCTTCCCAAATATCTTAATCTTCTGGAATTATCCCCATGTCTTGTAAAGATCGCCTTGTTTCATCAAGTACTCGATCTTTCTGATCATCGGTAAGTGGTTCATAGGTTGGCACGTAGGGCTGGTTAGCTATTTCTTGGTTGAGATGGAGCAATTTCTCTAATAAATCGTCACTGTCGCTAAAGCCGTAAAGTTGCATTACCAGTTTATCGAGCTTGGCATGGAGTTTATAGAGTTGGCTGGCGGGTTCGTGAAAATATTCGTTATAAAGTTTGGTGATGCCCCATTGTTTGCTCTCCATTTGCTCAGTGCGATATTGATGGAGTTCTTGCATGGCGGCGCGAATTTGTTGGACAAGACCCTCACCCCCAGCCCCTCTCCCTAGGGGAGAGGGGAGCAAAGAGGATATTTGAGTGAGGGTTTCTTCTGGATGGTCGAGAATAGCTTGATTGGAGAAACGAATTACGGTAAATCCGTTGGATTGCATCCATTGATCACGATCTCCATCACGTTCTTGTTGATTTTGATGGATGTTGCCGTCAAGTTCAATGACTAGCTTGGCTTCATGGCAGTAGAAATCAGCGATGTATTGCCCAATATTGTGCTGGCGGCGAAATTTGGCTTCAAATAAACGGCGATCGCGTAAACATTCCCACAATACTTTTTCGGCAGGAGTCTGCTTTTGGCGAAGTTCCCGCGCTCTCTGCAAAAGAACTTGAGGAATCTGTCGTTCTCTACCTGCAAGTTTATTGCCCTCACCCCTGCCCCTCTCCCTAGGAGAGAGGGGTTCTGAGTCTTCTTGCTCCCCCTCTCCCCTAGGGAGAGGGGGCTGGGGGGTGAGGGCAGGAAATGGAAATGTCTCAAAGCAAGTGTTATGGGTGTATCGAGTATCGCCTTTAAGTGTTGAACTTTGAGCTTTTACCCATATTCTATGTACTTTAGATGTCAATATTCCTAATACATAAAAGTCATCAGAAGCGATAATAGTCGTTGAGTCCGCAGGTAGCCAATCTGGTTTAGCTGGTAAGAAAATAAACCATTTTGAATGTCTAGGCACAATAAAGTAAAGAGACAAGTTAGATAAAGCTTTTCTCATAGCATTATTTGTACGCTTAAACCTCCACCACTTTTCTCTTAAAACTGCTTCTCTATTAGTCATTCTTTCAGGCTTTACAAAAGTTTTTGTATGCTCAAAAGGAAGTTTATAACTGCTAGCTTCTTCAAGTTGCATATCTTGAAAATCAATAATCCAGCGACTTGGTAAGCCGTGAGGTTTATCAGTTAAATCTGTAGCAGAACAAGATAACTTAACAACTAACTTATTCTTAGAATCTGCTTTAATCCAGTCTTTAGCCTGTTGTTCAGAGATAAAAAAGCCTTTGGAATTTGGCTGAGCGCCAACAAATCCTATATTTAGATTTTCTTTAAGTCTTACTGCATTAGTTACATCTATTTCAGATTTCAGAGATGAATTAATAAATGGAACTGGTTTACTATCAAGAAATTTATGAGGCGTTTCTTTTTTACTCCAATTAACAATACTTACATGAACAGCCGCCTCACCAGACCATTCTTGAGTTGAAACAGCATCATGAATAATCCCTCCATTATCAACAACGTATTCTAAAGAAACTTGACGACTTTTTCCTTGACTAATTGAATTAGTTGCAACTAGACCCGATCTGTCATTGTCTTTTAGATGTTCATGAGCTAATCGAAACCAATAGCTTGCAAAATCTACCTGAGCTTGAATATCTCCAAATTTTGCAAAGACTCTTTCTGCATAGTCATCACCTAATTCTGTGCGAATACGATAGCCGCCCAAAAAAGGAGGGTTGCCAATAATTGCATCAGCATCAAACCAATCAGAAAACAAAGCATCCTGACAAACAATATTTTTATCTAACGTATCCAAAGGTAAAGCAGGCTCCGATAGACCATGCTTATCGATCGCCACCTTCCGAGCGATCATCAAAGTCACCCTAGCCAACTCAACCGCAAACGGATTTATATCCATACCAAAAAACTGATTAGGCGTAACCAAACCCATTTGCACTTGCTGCGAGATTGTTCTTTGCTTAGTAGCTAACTTAGCAAGCAACATCACCTCGATCCGCTTTAGCTCTTGGTAAGCAAGATATAGAAAATTTCCAGACCCACAGGCAGGATCTAAAACTCGATAGGCTTGTAGCTCTAATTGCAAAGCATTGAGATCGGCGATCGTGCTAGCCGCCTCGATCTTCTCTTCCCAATACCTTGTGATTGTCGGTACAACAATCTTCATGATGTCCACTTCAGATGTGAAATGCATTCCCCTTGCATGACGTTCCTTAGAGTCTGAAGTCGCTTCAAAAATACTTCCAAAAATAGCAGGTCTAATTTTGCCCCAATTTTCCCTAGCAGCAAGATCCAAAATTTTTAACTCTTCAGTGTTTAGCTCGATCGCATGGATTTCCGCAAACAAACCACCATTAAAATAATCAACCCCCTTATATCGTCCTGCGGGTGTAATCCCCTTACGGTTCATCTCTTGAAATAAACCACCAATCAGATCGTAAGTGCTTGCCCCATTGATGCAATCTTGCACACAAGCCACAAACAGATCATCAGGCAATAGTCCCCGATCCTCCGCAAACATCGCTAATACGCATTGCAAAATAAACTTTTGAGCAATTAGCTCTGTAAATCCATCTCTAGCGGCTCTAGCCTTGAGTAACCTGTATAGCTCGCCTAACCGCTTAGCAGTACTAATCGTCACCTCTACTTGGTTATTTCTAAATACAGGAGTCGTATTGACCGCAATCTCCATAAAGCGAAACGCACTAGACCGACTAGGCAAGTCAGCGATCGCTACGGTATCTACAGGTGTATCAACTTGCAGATTAAAGTCATAAATCCAGAACTCATCAAAATTGCACAGCACTACATATCTGGGGCGATCGGGTACGAGATAAGTCCAATATTGAAAAGCTTGCGAATAATGTTTATTGAGATCCTCACCCCGTTTTTTCATCTCGATCAAAACGCCGCCCTTACCATTACTCTCAGGACGTTTCCACACTAAATCAGCAAAGCCAGTCTTACCCTTAGCACTCCCCTTTTTAACCCTTTGCTCATACACTGCACCCGCTTCAATCGCGCCCTTATGGTGAAATGCTTGAAAAAATCGATCTAAAAATATCTGTGATTCTGATTTTTCATCACCTTTTAAAGTGGAATGGAAATTAACAAAATCTTGAAGTGCTTCAGACATCTTTATTTCGATTTATTTTGAAAAAATATTAGGGATTAATCAGATATTTAATCTAGCACTAAAATCCATTCGAGCCACTGTCGCGAGTTGCTTACAATAGAAAAAATTTACAAAATCATGCGATCGCCTCACTCATCAACCTATCAGCAAGCGATCAAGCTATCTCATCCAGAAAACAAATAACCTGTTCTCTAGTCACAGTTGGAAAACCATCCAAAAAATCATCAATGGATTCCCCATGCTTGAGATAATCCAAAAGCGTTTGTACAGGAACTCTGGTATTTGTAAATACAGCCGTACCACCCATAACATCAGGCGATCTACTAATAAACTTTGAGTCTCTAAACATAAATTTGTGATATTTAGATATATTTAATATTCTATCAACTATTGATATTGCGATCGCCTAATTATTATTTATCTTGGCGATCGCTGATAATTCCTTGAATCTAAACTTAGATCTAAATTCCTGTAAGCTTAGCGATCGCCCCTTCTAAAGAGCTTGGTAGCGATCGCAACAACTTACGTTTCTCAAAATCTACAGGTACGAGTGTCACTGTTGCTGTGACACATAGATCTGTTTCTGTACGAATTTGATATTCCCAGTTGAGACGGACTTTATCTGGCACAAGCTTAGTCATAACCAGCACATCATCTCCCATCCTTGCTGAACGGTGATAACGCAAAGACATCTCTGCTACAGGTAAATCTACCCCTGCCGAGACTAGTTCCTCAAAGCTCATCCCCACTGTCCGTAAGCATTCTACCCTTGCCTCTTCCATCCAAGTTAGGTACATACCATGCCAAACTACACCTGAATAGTCCGTATGGTGGGGATAGACCCGTACAGGATAGTTAAACCAACCATCATTGGTACTAGTTGGTTGAAATTTAGTAATTTCACTGGTTAGAGTGGTAGAAGGTAAATCTGCCATTGTGGTCATACCTAGAATAAATAACTACAGTAAATTCTCTAGGCGACGGCGCATCATGGCAATTACGGGATCTTCGACTATGATTTCCTCCTCTGGCTCTGACTGATCCTTTTCAAGATCCTTAGACCAATCAGTTTTATCAACATTTTTCTCAGGTGGAACTAGCAGACCTTCGGTTGGCACGATATTTAAGTCATAGTCTGATTCGCGACAAAATGCTTCCAAATCTTCGCTGTCAATACTTTCTACTGTCGGCGATAAAAAATCCTGCGCTTCTAGTAGACCTGCATAACGAATTGCATCATCTTCCTGTTCAAACGCAACCACAATATTATCGCCATCTATTTCTAGGGTGTAGATACCTTCGTTATCGGTGTTGGCGTTAAACAGCAATACCCAAACTTGCATAGAAAAAACTCGACCATTAGAAAAGCTTTAATATTGTATAGCACGCTTATATACCTATCGATAATTGTAACTTTGCGTCTCGATCACTACACCACAGGAACCTACACCGTCGGCGCACCAATTTGGAAACAAGTCCTTTGGTACTTTATCGGCGCACCAATTGTGCGTAGTTACTTCATGCCTTTTTCAGGATTGAAAGTGATTATTTTGCGCTGGTTTGGTGCAGAAATTGGTCAGGGTGTGCGGATTAAAACAGGGGTGCGTGTTAAATTTCCTTGGCGGCTAATTATTCAAGATTTTGTCTGGATTGGTGAAGATACTTGGCTGGATAATCTTGACTTGATTACGATCGAGAGTCATTGCTGCATATCCCAAGGTGTATATCTCTGTACGGGCAATCATGACTGGGGCGATCGCGATTTTGCTTTGCGGACTGCCCCCATTTATATCGAATCAGGTAGTTGGATTGCTGCCCGTGCGACCATTGCCGCAGGGGTTAGAGTGGGTCAAGGCGCGGTTTTAGGTTTAGGCAGTGTGGCGACGCGATCGCTAGAACCAATGACAATTTATATGGGCAATCCTGCGATCGCCATTAAGTCACGTAAAATCAAAGAGTAGCAAGCTTGGCTTGCTACTCTTTGATTTTAGAAATTATATTTTTTAAATTATTATGACTGTTGCCAATTCAGCCCCTAGTTCCCAAACAAAACAAGCAAAAATTGGACTAGCTTCACGATTAGTTAATGGCATTTTAGCAATTAGCCCTTTATTTAATATTGCCAAACAACGCGCTCGGAAGATGATGATTGAACGCGCCGAGTCGATGGGCGTAAACTGGCGACAAATTGTTGCTGATTTGCAAAAACAAGATCTTGATGGCGAACTTGCCAAAGTTCAAAATCCTAATGTTAAGTATCCCGAATATTACCTCAAGCATTTCCACGCCTACGAAGAAGGGAATCTCGGCTGGCTACCTGCAACGGAAGTAGAAGTTGCCGCTTATGCTGTGCATTCACGGATTTGGAATGATGCGGAACCTCCTGTAAAAGGTGATTCCCGTCTACGTCAAAGCTATATTGATATTGTCAAAGAAAAGCTTCCGACTGCCCCTCAAGATATTCTTGATATTGGTTGCAGCGTGGGGATGAGTACTTTCGTACTACACAATGCTTATCCACTTGCCAAAATCACAGGCTTGGATTTATCTCCCCATTTTTTAGCGATCGCTAATTACAATACGCGCAATAAACATCCCGAATTACTAGAATCGCAGCAAATCAAATGGATTCATGCCGCCGCTGAAAACACAGGATTACCCGACGCTTCCTTTGATTTCGTTTCCTGTTTTCTCCTATTTCACGAATTGCCTCAAGATGCGACGCGGCAAATTTTGCGTGAAATCCGTCGTGTCTTGCGTCCCAATGGTTACTTCACTCTTATGGATATGAATCCCTATTCGGATATCTATCTCAAAATGCCTCCCTACATCTTGACTTTACTCAAGAGTACCGAACCCTATCTCGATCAATACTTCTCCTTTGATCTTGCCGCCGAGCTAGTTGCCGCAGGTTTTGAAACTCCTATCATTACCGCAAATAGTCCGCGTCACCGTACTGTAATTGCCAAAGCTGCATAAAAATAAAAATGCAGAGAGAACCCTAAGGGTTCTCTCTGCTAAATTAACTAAATTAAGAAGAAGTTCCCATGCGGCGTAACCAATGGAAGTGAGAGAGACATCCTGCCCAGAAGGAACGGTGATAGTTATATCTCACCCCAAATTCTTGGCATGTTTGCTCAACCACCTTGGAGATCTTAGGGTAATTGATATGGCAAATATTGGGGAAAAGGTGATGCTCGACTTGAAAATTTAAACCACCTAGCAACCAAGTTAAAAAGGGATTGTTGCGGGAGAAATTTACTGTGGTTTCGATTTGGTGAATTGCCCAATCTTTCTCAATTAAACAGGTCTCTGCATCAGGAAGAGGAAAATCTGCTTCTTCAACCACATGGGCTAACTGGAAGACGACACTTAGGACAATACCTAGGGTAAATGCCACGAGGCTATAGCTAGCTAAAACCAGCCAAAATGAGTGAAATAGTGACGGAATCACAAATGCGATCGTCAGGAATGCTAGTTTGCCCACAAAAAATAATACTAAATTGCTATTTCTGGGGCGAGGGTAACTGCGATCGCTAATTTTGCCCGTAATCAAGTTATTAAAATCATCAAAAAAATGCCACTTGATGGCAAGAAAACCATATAACAGCCATAGGTAATAATGCTGCCAACGGTGAAATGGAAGTTTTTGATGGGAGGGAGAAAGCCTTCCAAACATTCCCACTTCTAAATCCATGTCATAGCCTGCAATATTGGTATAGGTATGATGTAAAACATCATGTTTCCAATGCCAAATATAAGAGCTACCACCGATGAGATCGAGGCTCATCGACATGAGTTTATTTACCCATAGGGAATTGGAATAGGCGTGATGAGCGCCATCATGCTGAATGCTAAACCCAATACCTGCGGTGATCACACCCATTAGGATACATAGTGGGACAACCTGCCACCATGTCTGGGCTAAAAAAATTAAGGCTGCATAGGTTCCAAAAAAGCCGATCAACAGGGTCGCTGTCTTGGCATACATTTGAGGACAATCACGCTCTTTGAGGTTACTGTTTTGGAAAAGTTCGTCAACCCGTCGTCTTAGTTCTACCTGAAATCCACTGTTCTTGGCAAATTTCAATTTTTTCGCTGATTCTTTTTCGAGAACCGTAGACTGCGAGGATTCATCTCGATCTTGCATCTTTTACCATGTCTAACTAAATGTCGTACTTATAATTCTTTCACTTATACGGTAGTGCCAAAGATGGCAGCATTTTAGTGAATACGGACAGTGTGTCACCCATATTTCCTAAGCCACTACCCACATTCAAACTCAAATTCGTAATGCTTGTAGCAAAAAGTCAGTTTTTATTTGGCGCAAAGACCTGTAGTAGCGATCGCAATATGTTTCTGATGTTACATGATTCGTTGGAAAATTCCTGAAGGGATTTGTAAAACGCAATCAAAATGGTTTGACATACCCAAAAGTCAGAAGAGAGGTGCGGCGCTTCGCGCCGCACCTCTCTTCTGACTTTTGGGGCGAAATTACCAATAAGCTGTCATTTTTGCGTATACTTTTATTGATAAGCGTACACATTTCATGTGTTTGTAATGTACTTGGAGAAAATCAGATGCCACGAGGAGGAAAACGTATAGGTGCAGGTCGTCCCCAAGGAACAGGGAAATATGGTGAGGCGACGAAAGCGGTAAGGCTACCGATAAGAATTGCTGACGAAATTTTAGCAGCTTTGGCTGGGGGGAGCCAAGAAATCGAATTAGGAACTATGGTTCAATCCATCTTTAAACCCGAAAGGAAGACTAGGGTAAGCTTGCCTCTGTATCTCAACCCAGTTGCAGCAGGGCTTCCTGCTCCCACCGAAGACTATGTGGATGATAATATCGATCTTAATCGCCATCTGGTGAAGCATCCTGACACCACATATCTAGTACGTGTGGTTGGGGAATCCATGATTGATGCAGGGATTCATCCCAATGATATGTTGATTGTCGATCGCTCGATTGAAGTTACCAATGGTCAAGTTGTGATCGCCGTGGTGAATGGCGAATTAACGGTAAAAAGAATCCGTAAGGATAGGGATAAACTATGGCTCATGCCTGAAAATGATGCTTTTAAGCCTATTGAAATTGATGAACATACCGATCTCCATATTTGGGGCGTAGTTACCAATGTAATTCACGCACTTTAAAATTACAGCACAAAGCGCTGACTTGAAATCCAGAGAAATATTTGAAAGCGCGACTTAGTCGCGCTTTCAAATATTTCTCTGGACTACTTTAAGCCGTTGCTGGAAACACCAAGCTATACTTCGATTTATGAATTTAAAGTAATGATTTCCCCTTGTTTTTGCGTGAGTCTATAAAATAAGCACATTTAGTGAATGAATTATGCGCTACCGTCGTTTTGGCAAAACTGAGATGCTTCTGTCCGTATTCTCCTTAGGAGCAATGCGCTATTTAGAATCTGCGGCGAATGCAGAAAAAACGATTTGGCACGCCTTAGAAGTTGGTATTAACCATATTGAGACAGCGCAGGGCTATGGCAAAAGTGAAGAATTCATTGGTCATGCCATGCGAAATGGGCTTAGCAAGCAACGCGATCGCTTTTATCTAACGACCAAAATTGGTCCCACCAAAGATGCAGACTCTATGCGTCGGCAAATCGAACAGTCCCTCAAAAAGATGAATGTGGACTATATCGATAACTTCGATATCCATGGGATTAATCTATACGAACATCTCGATCTAGTGAAAGATCCCAATGGATGTATGAAAGCAGTTAGGGAAGCTGTAGATCAAAAAATGATTGGGCATGTAGGTTTTTCTACTCACGGATCACTTGAGGTGATTTTAGACACGATTCGTACTGACTTATTTGAGTCCGTTAATTTACATTATTACTACTTCAATCAACGTAATGCGCCTGCGGTGCAACTTGCTCACGAAAAGGATATGGGTGTATTTATCATTTCGCCATCGGATAAAGGCGGGATGCTCTATAACCCTTCTGAAGAATTATCAGGTGTTTGCTATCCATATACCGCTTTATACATGTGCGATCGCTTTTTGCTGAGCGATCCACGTGTACATACCCTCAGCCTCGGTGCTGCTAATCCTAGCGAAGTAGATTCCCATCAAGACGCATGGGATAACGATGCACCGATGTCTGAATTAGAAGCCGCAGTTCTCGATTGCATGAATCGCCGCTATACACTCTTAGAAAACGATCGCTGTTCGCAATGTTATCAATGTCTACCCTGTCCCGAAGGCATTAACATTCCTGAAGTACTCAGACTGCGAAATTTAGCGATCGGCTTTGATATGGTGGAGTTCGGGAAATATCGCTATAAAATGTTTGAGAATGCAGGACATTGGTTCCCGGGGAATAAAGCCATTCGCTGTACTGACTGTGGCGACTGCTTACCAAGATGTCCCGAAAATCTCGAAATCCCAAGACTTTTGCGGGATGCCCACGATCGCTTACATGGTGAGGAAGGTCGGCGACTCTGGGAATAGATTTGTGGAAGAGCACCCCTTCGGGGCGCTCTTCCACAAACCCCGTTTTTTGGTAGGATGAGGAACGCAAAACACTGCTGCGGCTCCTGCTGCTTTGTGATCAATAAAACCTGAAATAAATCTATGGCTTCCAGTTATTCCTTTGACATCGTTAGCGATTTTGATCATCAAGAACTTGTCAATGCGATCGATCAAACTCGCCGTGAAATTGTTAGTCGCTATGACTTGAAAAGTACAAATACAGAAGTTGAACTTGAGAAAGAACTCATAACCATCAAAACTAATAGCGAAATGACACTGACTTCAGTTGTTGATGTGTTGCAATCCAAAGCAATCAAACGTAACCTATCTCTCAAAATCTTTGATTATGGTGAAATTGAATCCGCTAGCGGTAATCGTGTAACCCAAAAGATTAAACTCAAGCGTGGTATTGAGCAAGATCAAGCCAAAAAACTATCTAAAACCATCCGCGATAATTTCCCTAAAGCTCAAGCCTCAATTCAAGGTGATGCTTTGCGAGTCACTTCCAAATCAAAAGATGAACTTCAAGAAATTATTCAACTCGTAAAAGGTGAAGACTTTCCCCTCGCTCTCCAATTCACAAACTACCGTTAATAACTGATGTTACGTGGAACCATCACTCTGTAAGGTAATCGTGTGTACAGTAGGGGCGGGTTTAGTTGATAATGCTGGGCTAAAGCAAGATCTATAGGCAAAACCCGCCCCTACTCTGTCCGCGCCTGATGGGGTGATAGTTCCACGTAACATCAGTTAAGTATAGAAAAATTGCTATAGAGCTTTTCAAGCAAGCAAGGTACAGAGTTTGGTAAACGCTATCTAGCTTGAAAACCAAAAAGAGAAGGGCGGCGCTAAGCGCCGCCCTTCTCTTCATTTGGTGACAGCTTATGCTAAAAAGGAAAAGGTGTTTAGGGGGTGTATCAAAGTAATGATTGTTAAAGAATTAGATCGTCTAGAACCCAGTGATAAATTTGAGCAAGCAGGATATTATGCTGAATCCCAGCTTGCTTTTTATCTCAAACGTGAATTTAAAGATGATCCACAGTTTCTAATTTTTAATAATCTACGGTTAGTAAAAGCTGATGATGTTTGCCAGATCGATCATTTGGTACTACATCGATATGGAATGGTAATTATCGAAAGTAAAAGCGTTACTACTCGTGTTGAGGTTAATGAGCATGGTGAGTGGAAGCGTTGGTTTAATAATGCTTGGCAAGGAATGCCATCACCAATTTTGCAGGCACAACGACAGGGAAAATTTCTTAAAGATTATTTGGAGAATCATGTTGAGACTCTTCTAAATAAGAACCTCTTGGGCAATCAAACCCATTTCACGAAAATGCCAATTGATGTTTTGGTAGCAATTTCTGATTCTGGAATTATCAACCGTCCTCAGAATGAAAAGCTCGATCTTGTCTGTAAGGCGGATCAAGTTCCTGACAAGGTTAAAGCGATCGCAACGGAATATCGCAAAAAAGATAGTCTATTCAACCTTAGCTTAGAGATTCCCTATGAGTTTGCTAAAGATGAAATCCCTAGAATTAGTCAATTTTTACTGACTAGCCACAAACCAGCCGCCGCTCACAAAAAACCTATTTCGGTTGTGCCTAAGGATATTCAGAAACCAGAAATCAAGAATAAGCCGATCATTAAAGACGCAAAGCCAACTGCAAAGAACATCTGCTCCCATTGTCAAAGCCTTAATCTGTCAATTTTGTATGTTCATAGTTACTTCTTTAAATGTAACGATTGCGGCAAAAATACAGCGATTAAAAACATATGTCCATCCTGTGGCGATCGCGAGAAAGTCAGAAAAAGCAGCCTACAGTTTTTTACTGAATGCGAAAAATGTGGGACTTCATGCTTATTTCATACCAACTCAACAAACACCTAAAACTTTTAGAGAGGGTTTGCTACGCAAACCCTCTCTAAAAGATCAAAAGTAAAAGCCTTGCTAAGCAAGGCTTTTACTTTTGATCTCAGCCAACGCTGGCTTCGACTTCGCTCAGCCACAGTCCTATGATGCGGTTAATGAAGAGCCGATACCTTGGAAGAAAACCCATGAAAGAAAGAAGTTGCTAATAAAAATAGCTAGTAAAGCAGTCACAACTGCGGTAGTAGTGGACTCACCCACACCCTTTGCGCCACCTGTGGTCGTTAAGCCCCATGTTGTCCCGATTACAGCTATCAACAAACCGAAAAAGCTCGATTTGAGTAAAGCAGCGATCAAATCCCAAGGCTTGAGTAAATCCTGTACAGAGTTAAGGAACATGGTCGAAGAAATACCATACATCGCATCTGAGAGAAATAAACCGCCAGCCATCCCTGTCAAAAAGCCCATAATCGTGAGGATTGGCAACATTAAGATACAGGCGATCGCACGAGGGGTTGCCAGATAATCAATCGGATTTGTCCGTAGCATATAGAGCGCATCAATTTGCTCAGTCACCTGCATTGTGCCGATTTCTGCGGCAAAGGCGGAACCAACCCGTCCTGCAATAATCACAGCCGTCAACACAGGAATTAACTCACGACTCAGCGCGATCGCTAAAATCCCACCGATCGCCTGTTGAGCGCCGAAGTGAATAAATTCGCGGGCCACTTGAATTGTAAATACCGCACCGACAAAGGAAGCCGTAATCAAAGTGATCAATAGAGATTCTGTACCAACTATGGACATTTGCTCGACTGTATTGCGCCAATGGAAACGTCGATAGATCACAATATGGGTGATGATTTGTCCAACTAGTAGACAACTTTGCCCCACTTTAACTAGCCAACTACCAAAATTGCCCATGCCCTAAAATTCCTGTTTGATTGTTTTCATCCTATAGCAAAAAGGCAGTGGAGGGTAGGATGGGCGGCGTGCCGCCCATCCTACCCTAGCAAAAGATTTCTTGCGGATAAAAAATGTCCCACAAAGTTATCTAGCTTCGACTTCGCTCAGCTAACGTTGGCTGAGCGGAGTCGAAGCCACAGGTACTTTAATTAATAGCAAGTCCCTAAGTACCGTCTCTCATCTAGGGAAATAGGTGCAATGTCCAGTTACAAGGTTGCTTAAGATCACTAAACTTGCCAGTGAGCCAGTACCACAACGCCAGACGAGTCCGAAAGAAACCAACCATCAAAAAAGAATCTTCAGGAACTGCTACGCCATACTTCTTACCGTCGGTAACTGTGGCATACCAATGCGTATCAGTACCTTTGACTACTAAGGCAGAGCGATAGTAGATTTCTTGATATTGCTGAGGTAGCGCAAATATCGCGTAAACATTATGCTCACCCCGCCAAGGTTCCGCCACAATCTTAACAGGATGAAATTGTAGGTTAGTTGAGTTTCTGATTTCTGTCATCGTGGGACATAGAGAAGGATCTAGATTTGAGATCTCTGGACTTTTTGGCGAGGAAATTTTAGGCGAGGAAATTGTCATCAGCATGAATATAGTACCTATGCTTAAAGCTCCAATCGCCGCAACTAGAAATTTATTTGAGGCAATCTGCCACTTTTCATGGACTTGTTTCATGCACTTGTTTCTTGGACTAGCTGAATGGACTTGACGTTATTGACAAGACTCAAGGCGACTGATGCGAGCAACGATCGCATCGACATAGCCGTTCAATTCCCTCGGTCGTAAGTTGCTGTTATTAATCATGACACTGAAAATAACTTCAGGATAATGCTGAGGTTTAGCGTAACCCGATAAAGCACTTACACCCGTTAATGTGCCAGTTTTAGCTTGCATAGCAACGGGATTAACTCTCCATCGGTTAGTTAAAGTACCATCCCCTGTGCCATCGATATTTGACGCTGGCAAAGAACTACGAAAAGTACGATCATCAGCCACATTATACAAAAGTTGGGCGATCGCTCTAGGGGTCGTCAAGTTACGTCGCGATAGTCCAGAGCCATCCGCCAGCAAGACATTATGCGAACCAACCTTGATCGAATCTAAATATTCTTTGAGCGCATATATACCACCGTTCACACCATTGAGGGAAACATCTTCATAGACGCGATCACCTAGGTTCTTTTGAAATAATTTGCTATAGAATTTCTCACCTACGGCTCTGAGCAATAGTTCAGCATAGATGTTATTACTATCTTTATTGGTAGTTGTAATGAGCGCAGAGAGGGGTGGAGAGTAGGCGATCGCTAAGTCTTGAGTCGGTGGTAGTTTTTTGAGAATATTTGTGAATGGTTTGACTTTAATTCCTTGTGCATCCAGTTCTTGGCGCAATAGTCGTAAAAAATTAGCTTCAGGATCAGGAATTGCCACACCACCATCTTCTCGCTCAGCTTGATCAGAAATTGCGCCACTGATAATCAGGACTTTTTGACCATAGGGACGTACAACTGACAAAGCATTATCAGGCAGTCTGTATAACATGGAGTCATCACTAACTGTGTAGGAGTTGTTCTCCACCAGCCAATCGTCAGCCAAAGCAGGATTTTCCCATTCAAAGATGGCGGGTTGACCAATTTTGTTAGGACGGATTGACCAATTTAAGGCATTTTCATTAATCGTGAAGGGAGAGACCTTTGCCGCGTAATATTCTTGGAGATCTTTCCATTCCCAGCTATCTACTAGTTCATCACCTTTGCGAATAGTTCTTGTCCAAAGACCACCATTGATCTGCTTGACCCCTTTATCTTTGAGTTGGGTGACGAGGGATTTTAATCCTGTCTCTGAGTTAAAGCTCGGATCGCCCGATCCCACTAGCCATAATCCATTTTCGAGCACGCCTTGAGAATTGGGCAAATTGGTGGACATCAACTTGGTTGCAAAGCGGTGGTCTGCTCCCAGAACTTTTAAGGCGATCGCAGTGGTAAATAGCTTGGTATTTGAGGCAGGAATAAAATAGCGATCGCCATCAAGATTAGCCAATACTTGAGGTTTCGGCTCATTGGTTTGAATAAATACCCCCACTCGTGAAGCCTGTAATTGAGGAGATTGGGCAACTTGGGACAATTCCTGTTGCAACTGGGCAGGACAAATGCGATCGGGATTGGCTTCGGTAGCTAATGGCGCAATCAGAGGAATGGCAACTAGCGCGATCGCTGGAAATAGAGAGCCTTGAGAACTACGCTTCATCAACTGACAAATAAAGCGTGAGGAAAGAGACTGAAGTTGCATTTAATGAACAAGGCAGATAAAAATATATATAGATTTCAGCCTAGTGTTATTGTGCTTCAACACTACTAATCTATAATCCATAGATAAATCATATATTCTTGATCGTCAACTTTAACTTTTTCGGTTCTAGTTGCAGGTAAATCTCCTAAGCTGTATTGATAGGACACAATTCTTGTTCCTGATTTTAATTTTGGTAAAATTTCTGATCGTACCCGCAGATTTGCTTGGGGGAGCAAATATAGCGTTATCACCGTGGCATTACTTAAGTCAGTTTTAAATAGATCCTGTTTGACAAATTTAATTTGAGAGCGAATCTGCGGAGTTTTGGCGATCGCGGCTTTTGTCGCCCTCTCAGATTCTCGAATCAATTCAGGATCGATCTCAATACCGATCGCTTTTGCCCCAAATTTCTGCGCTGCCGCAATCACAATTCGACCATCCCCACTACCAAGATCGTAAACCACATCCTGAGAAGTTACCTTTGCCATTTCTAACATCTTGATGACAACTCGCTCAGGAGTTTGCAGATAGGGGGCATCGGGAGTGCGTTCTGGATCGGAATTTTTGGGATCAATATTGGGAACTGATGGCAGGGGTTTACTCTCTAAGGGAGTTTTAGGCGCTTCGCTATTCACCCAAATATTGCAAGCAACTAAAGTTGACGCGGTAATTGCAGCAATTAAGATGAACCGAAATAGATTTGCCATATTGGTAAATTTGCCATAAGTAGCTGAGCGAAACTAAAACCCTGTAGTGCAAGCGCAACATTTACTACAGGGTTTGTTCTAGATTTATCCAAATCCTAATTTTTGTAAAACTATTGCCTGAGCCTCGGGTTGCTGGCTATAGGCAAATCCCCAAGGAATGTTAGCTGGCAAAATTTGTAGGAATGGATCAAGGGCATAGGGGCTGCCATAAACAACCATTGTCTCTAATTTTTCACTCGATAAGAGTGCATTTACTAGGGTCTGTGTTTTTTCATGCAAATTAGTGTTACCGCGAAATGGATTACCGCGACTAAACATTTGGATACATATATCGGTAAATTGCTTCAGTTGCAGATGCTCTAACGTCAGCCCGTCAGCAATAATTCTCTGATAGCCACTATTTTTCGGTAATAAAACCGCAGGCGATCGCGAGTTGAGAAATTCGCCACAGGTGAGCGGATCATCGACGATGATCAGGTTGAGATAATTGGCTTTTGGTTTTGAAGTATAACCAGATTGCAAGTGGGGAATTGCCGAATGGACACTAATTGATTTGGTGGCAATCTCCTTGGCAATTTCCAGATTTTCAGGCTTACCAAGTTGCGTTAAATCCGTGGGTATCCCGCATACTTTTTGTTTCGCTTTCCAAATTCTTTGCACTGATTGCTTAATGCGATCGCGACTAATTTCCCCAGACTCCACGGCGGCACATACTGCCTCAATCGTAGCGATCGGATCAACGGGCATTAATAAAATATCTGCGCCTGCGTTGACTGCTTGTACAGCGATCGCTTCAGGACTATTAAGATTGGCAACTCCTGACATAATCAGTGCATCAGTGGTGATAATTCCCTCAAAGCCCAATTGGTCGCGCAAAATCTCCGTGAGAATATGCGGCGATAGAGTCGCAATATTTTGTGGATCTAAATGTGGGGCGAAGATATGGGCGCTCATGATCGTATCTACGCCTGCGGCGATCGCATTGCTGAAGGGTAGAAATTCTAAATTCTCAAATCTTGAGCGATCGTGAGTCAAGGTCGGGGTTTGTAAATGTGAATCTACAGCCGTGTCACCATGTCCCGGGAAATGTTTGGCGGTGGTCAATACAGGATATTTCTTCGCTCCTGCGATAAAGCCCCGCGTTGCTCCCATCACCTCACCAACCGTAATGCCAAAGGAGCGCACATTAATGACGGGATTTTGAGGGTTGTTATTGATATCCACAATCGGTGCTAGCAACCAATTTAGCCCGATCGCCAAGGCTTCTTCGGCAGTGACGCGACCCATTGCTTCGGCATAGTCAATACCGACATCTTGCAAAGCCATCGGTGGTGGAAACCATGTCGCGCCACTAAATCTCTGTCCTACACCTTCTTCGATATCGGCTGCCATCAACAAAGGTACTTTTGCCCATGACTGCATTTGCTGCGTTTTGAGAGCTATTTCCGCCGCACTGCCACCCAACAAGATTACGCCACCAACCCCATATTCACCAATGAGGGTTTGTAGTTGTTTACTTGTTAATTCCCACTGTGGATATTGAATTTGATGGTCATACAGCATTCCACAGGTACGAACAACCAACATTTGCGAGACTTGTTCAACGAGGCTCAACGTATCAATATCAGGCAAGTGGATCGGCATAGTTACTAAAAAATAAACAACAATATAGCGCTTCAGGTTAGTTTCCCCGCCGAAAGCGAGGAAACTAACCGCTTACTTGAAAAACGCTATATGCGGCGTTAAGCACCGCACATCCCTAAAACTCTAGCGCAAAATCTTTGCGTGTCATCGGTTGTGGTACTTCTAAACCTTCGCCGCCGATATATTTTAAAGCTTTACCTTCAACGGATAAATAAACCTTTGCCTCAGGTTCTAAGCTAGTTGCTGTGTAAAGTACCTGAATAATCCTGCCCTGCATCGAAGCGGAGCCGCCACCCTTGGTAAAGTCCTTGGATAGGTCAATCCGAATTTCTTTGCCCTTAGCCTGTACTTTGAGGACTTTTGTATTGGCGGGAATTGCGCTATAGAGGCTCGATTCCGATGGTTTCTCAGATATCAAAGTATTTAGCCCTGAAGCGATCGCCTCGTCATTACTTTTGGCTTTGATAGCGATCGGCACAGCCTTTAATTTATTTTTGCTAGATTCAATCCAGTAAACAGCCAATTCACCATCTACGGCTCGCTGTGCAGGTGGGGACTGGCTAATTTGGTTTACAGATGCGGGAGCAGATATCTGAGGATTGGGTTGGTTAGCTTGATTGAAATGACCATTGAGTAATACTGCTGTTGCCGAACCACCAACTAGCGCTGCCCCAACTAGCCCTAACCAAGTACCTTTACTTAAAACTGGCATTTTCATAATTTTGCTCCTCAACGCTGTTGATTAAGTTTGCCAATGGAATTATGTGACGTAAGCAAACCTGAATTAGCTCCTTAATCTATCTTAATTCTAACTGATGTTACGGAACCCTCATCGTCCGTCCCCTTTTCCGCCGCCATTTGCGTCGTGCGAAGCACGATGCAAATGGCGATCGTCTACTTAGAATTGCAAGAATTGCAAGCCAGCACAAATTCCTGAACTTTAGATAGATCTTTGTCTCCTGCGGAACGTTCTACCCCACTTGATACGTCTAAACCACTTGGGCATACTAGCGCGATCGCTTGTTCGACATTTTCTGGAGATAGCCCTCCTGCTAACCACCAGTCACATTGGGGACGAAAATCGCGCAACATTTGCCAATCAATAGTTTTGCCAGTGCCTCCTGCCATTTGTGGATCGTAGGCATCAAGTAAAATCACATCAACCACATCACTATAGAGTTGAGCTTGTTCTAAGCCTGCTTGATCTTTGACTCGGAGGGCTTTGATGAGTTTTATGTTGGATTTGATATTTGGTTTCAGTTGTTCGAGATGCGATCGCACCTCACGACAAAACTCTGGTGATTCATCGCCATGGAGTTGTACGCCATTAAGTCCCCCCTGCTCTACGGTTTGACAAATTTCTTCGGCGCTAGCGTTGAGAAATACTCCAATCAGATCGAGCTTAGGAAAATCAGGTATTAGGCTAGTTGTAATCTGGGCGATCGCGGAGGTAGTGATATATCGTGGTGAGGACGAGACACATATAAAACCAATTGCGTTAACTCCCATTTGGGCGATCGCCTGAGCCTGATCGGTTTTCGTAAGCCCACAAATTTTGATATACATACAAGCACAATATTTCATGACAAAGTACTCATCCTATCCAAATTCCATGCAGTCCTCTCAAAATTTAGTCTCAAAGTTTATGACAAAATTTTCTACTGGTTCGGCGGTGGTGATGGCGATCGCGATCGCTTGTTGCACACCGACTATGCCTGTCCGTGCTGCTCTCTTTGATGGGCCAGTTGATCGTTTACCTGCGATCGAGCGTGATTCTTTGCGTAACGGACAAACGGTAGTCACAGGCGAAAAAGGAAAGTATGTGGCAAAGGTACTAGTCACGGCTTCTCCTGATGCGGTTTGGCGAGTTTTAACTGACTATGCCAATCTCTATAAATTTATTCCGAATATGACCTCTAGCAAAGTCCTTGAGAGCTATGGCAATCGCAAGGTGATTGAGCAGGTAGATACCCGTCAAGTTTTTATTGTTTCCATCGTTTCTCGTACTAAGCTGGCTATTGAGGAAACCGATCGCAAACAGATTGATTTCCATCTCATTGATGGCGATCTATCGAAAATGGAAGGCTATTGGAAAATGGAACCCGTTTCTTCTGTGCCAAATCGTCCTGCCAATCAGGTTTTGATTACTTACACAGTCAATGCTCAGCCGAGTGATTCTACGCCTGCGGATGCTTTTTATGGCATTTTTAAGGATGCATTGAATGATACTTTGCAAGCAATCAAAAACGAAATCAAAAGCAGAGGCTAGTGATCCTATAACAACTCACTGTCAGTCTCTCGCCCTCATAGCTGTAGAATCTTTCGCAACCCATCGGCGATCGCTTGGACGGGGGTAAGTAATTTTGCGGCTTTGCTAACAACTTTGATGATTTTGTCAATTACTGTGCCAATCATGTCGTGATCTTCTTTGTTGTTAGCAAATTTGCCAATCGTATCGATATATTGCAAAGCTTTTGTCTTGTCTTCTTCTGTCAATTCCGTAGATTCATTAATGACTTTTTGTAAGTCAGTCAGGAGATCGGCGAGTTTTGGTGCTTCGGGGGTGTCGCTGTCGTGGAGTTGTTGAATCGTGACAGTGACAGTGCCGCTAATATCGCCACCTGCAACAGTTGGAGCAGTAATATCTCGACCTGCACTTAGAGAAATATTTTGATTTTTGTCAGACATGGGATCTCCTTGAACTTGTCCAATAATGATTTTATCGTTAGATTTGGTTGCTTGGGTTTTCGCTATTTCTCTGAAACCTACATTCGATTCCTTTAGATCAATGATGCGTTCGTCTTTTTCGGCGTTGAGAACTTTTAAAGTTTTGATCTCACCTTCTAGATACGTGACTTGACGGTTTAAATCTCTGATTAGTTGATTGTCTTCTGGATGAAGGCGTTTGTAGATGTCGTAGGATTCCGAAAAGTCAGCATGGAGTTTCCCCTTGTCAGCATCAGGATTAAGAACGTCGTAGCTTCTTTTGAGAGCGTCTTTCTCTCGACCGAGAAATTTAGTTTGGTTAATGGATATTTCTGCTTCAGGATTCTTTTTGAGCATCTGCTGCATTGCATACTGAAAAGCACTGAAGTTGATTTCATTCTTAAATAGAAAATCGAGTGTATTGGTAAATTCACCAACTAAAAGCGCAAAGTCACCTTCGGCAAAGTCACCACTAGCAGGTTTGCGTTCTTTTCCTGCTTCATCGATATAAACGTGTGTGCAAATGACATTCTCAAATTTAGTTTCAGGATTAATCCCCCAATTGGCGATCCTTGCACCTGTGAGAGTTGCACCTGAGAAGTCAGTTCCTAATGCTTGAGAGTTGCTGAGATCTGCATTGATCAGTTTGGCATCACGCAAATCTGCCCCATTAAAATTGGTATCGCGGAGAATCGCATCGACAAGATCGGCATTTTGTAAATAGGTGTTGCGAAAGTCAGATGATATATAGTCTTTGCCTCTTCCCTGATTAGGATTACTGCATAGGTAGCGGACTTTATCGTCTTCTAAATTGTTGTAAAACCTGCAAAGATAAAACTCTGCGCCTTGCCAATTAATCAAGTCACAATTGGCATTTGTGAAGTCAGTAACTAGTAAGTGAGTATTACCTAACTTAGCTCTCGTTAAGTCCGCACCTCGAAAGTCTGTACCTATTCCACACTTAAGAATTTTAATTGATTTTTGAAATAAATACCAAGCAAAACGCAATAAAAGAAATGAAGTAATGCTACCAAGCGCACCATCTAGGACATTACCAACAACAAAAGATTCATAAGAGCGACCTACTAGTACTCCTGTACAAACAACTGTAAATAAAACCGCTAATAAAACTGCACCAGCTAATCCAGAGTCAAACGCTGTTAGAAGAGTGAAGCCAAACACTAATATAGCTATAAATGCAGATCCAGCAGCAAATGCAGTAGCACTACTAGAACTAACACTAACAAATATTCCTACAATAATACCTACAATTCCAATTCCACTAACTCCTTTAAATATAAGATTAAGTGCACTTACAAAAGAGACTATATCCTTGTCTGGAAAATCATTTAAGCCTCCAAATAAGATAAGAATTATTAACTTTTTGAAGCTCCGCCCAGTTTTTGTACTCGTGAAATTTGCGCCGATTAAGGTCGCATCTCGAAAATCACAACCTCGCAGATCTGCACCTGTAAAATCTGCACCTGCTAAGTCCTTACGTCCGCGAAAGGAGCGATTACGCAAGTCTTGACCGACAAATGATAGAGCCATGAAATTTGGGTTAACTGACTAAAGTTAAAGATCTGCCTTGCAAGCAACGAGATTTCAATAAATATATCAGGATTCTTTTACCAAAAAATTTAAAGGTTTCCGTAGGGGGTAACGCATTACCGCCATAATTTACCAATTTACAGACAACCTCAAATCGGGAATGCTCATCCCTAAACCTCCAACATTCGCGCCACAAATTCCCAACCGCAAATCAATGCAACACACTTTATTTTTGTCTTGGCGAAAGCAATTTATTCGGAACAATTTCTGTCCAGTTATATAGCAGTTTTAAATATTTACTAGAGGCTTCGACTTCGCTCAGCCACCCCTCACCGATGGCTGAGCGAAGTCGAAGCCCTAACTCTTAAATGTCAACTTCAGCAATTAAGTAGCAATAGCATGATATTTTAGCTTGAGATGCTTATCAATTAACTCTTAAAAAGCCCCAAAAAATCATGCTGCTTGAAGTTGACAACTTGACTGTTCGTTATGGCGAAGCAACGCCTGCGGTCGATCGCGTGACTTTTCATTTGCAAGCAGGTGAAGCGCTGGGATTAATTGGTGAAAGCGGCTGCGGTAAATCCACCATCGGGCGATCGCTGATCAAGCTATTACCCAAATATGCCAATGTCGAGGGGACGATTTGCGTCGATGGGGAAGCAATCGCTGAGAAAAAAGATGGAACATGGCGCGGCGAAAAGGTCGGCTTAATTTTCCAAGATCCGATGACAAGGCTTGATCCCTTGATGAGCATCGAAGATCATGGGTTAGAAGTATTGTCTTCCCACTATCCTAAACTTTCATCGCAGTCGGCAAAACAGCGGATTCATGATGCGTTGCGCTCAGTTCGCATCGATCCTAGTCGCGCTAAGCAATATCCCCATGAATTTAGCGGTGGGATGCGGCAGAGAGTAGCGATCGCATTGTCACTTCTACTAAATCCCGTTTTATTAATTGCCGATGAGCCAACTACGAGCCTCGATGTCACCGTTGCCACCGATATTCTCAAAGAGCTAACGGTACTTCGCAAAACGCGATCGATGGGCTTATTGTTAGTTACCCATGACCTTGGTATGGTTGCCGAATATTGCGATCGCATTGCCGTAATGTATAACGGAAACATCGTGGAAACTGGCTATGTGGAGCAGATTTTCCGCGATCCCCAACATCCCTATACCAAAAGCTTGCTAGCTTCGGTTCTGCATTTTAATCCAGAAGCATTAACTATCAGTACAGATGATTCTGAAGCTCAAGCTCAAGAAGTTGAGGAAGAAATTAATCAAAACGTTATAGACAATGTTCCCGTAGCTTCCGATGTCAATATTCTAGAAGAAGGTCAAGAACAGCCTAATGCTCAAGGAAATAGTCAAGAATTTGCGATGATTGAGAAGTCTGTAACTTCTGTGAAACCAGCCCCCAGAGTGATTCTCCATGTCAATCGTCTACAAAAACATTACGCTACGGGTGGAAATCCACTAACGCGCTTTGTTGATCCTTCTAGCGGTTTAGTCAAAGCCGTTGATGGCATCGATCTAGAAATAATTTCAGGGGAAACCTTTGGCATTATTGGAGAAAGTGGCTCTGGCAAAAGTACGACGGGTCGCGCAATTTTGCAATTAATCAAGCCCGATCGCGGTAGTTCTGTGCGATTTAATGGGGTGGAGTTAACCAGACTCAAGGGTGAACAATTGCGCCAAATGCGATCGCAAATGCAAATGATCTTCCAAGATCCTCGCGCTTGCTTTAGCCCCTATATGACTGTCTTTAACAGCGTTGCCGATCCTTTAATAATTCATAATTTTGTCCCTAATCTTGAAGCAGCTAAGGACAAGGTCTATACAATTTTGGAAAAGGTCGGACTTAATTCCCAGCTTGCCGATCGCTATCCCTCGGACTTATCAGGTGGTCAATTGCAACGAGTAGCGATCGCCCGCGCCTTGATTACGCATCCTAAATTTATTATTTGCGATGAGCCTGTGAGTATGCTCGATGCGTCGATCCAGAGCCAAGTTTTGCAACTGATGCGCGATCTCAAACAGGAATTTAAGCTAACTTACATCTTTATTACCCATGACCTCGCAGTGGCTCAATTTTTCTGCGATCGCATTGCGGTGATGCGTAAGGGTAAAATTGTAGAGCAGGGCAGTACTGAGGCAGTGTTGACCAATCCCCAACATGAATACACCAAGTCTTTAATCGCTTCGATTCCACGTATTCCCTATGTCAATAACTAGGTTATAGAAATGATGCAAAGCATCATTTCTATAACGCACATAACTCATTAACTGCGACAATGCCCGATTTCCCTCCCGATTTTTCACCGCAAAATTTTCTTGATTCCCACTTTCTCAATCCCGATCGCTCTAATCTTGAAGACATCCGCAAGTTGGGCTATGCCTTTGTCGATCTCATTGTTGATTCGGTTCTAGACACACAAAATCAAGCCTTCGTTCAGGATGAATCCTCTTTTAAAATCAATATTCCCGAACATGGCGATAAACTTGCAGATTTATTAGCAGAAGTGCGATCGCAGGTTTTACCGCGCACTGTTAATTTCCAGAATCCACGCTACATGGGACATATGGACAGTGTACCTACCGCGATTACGATCTGGGCAGATGCGCTCATCTCGGCAATCAACAACAATATGCTCAGTTATGAACTCGCTCCCGTATTTACAGAAATGGAAGCACAACTGATGCAATGGTTTGGGAATCTTTTCGGAATGGGAACCGATTGTTTCGGCACATTGACCGCAGGGGGAAGTCTTGCCAATATTTCGGGATTACTATTAGCGAGAAACTGGAAACAACCACAGAGCAAGACTTTAGGCGGGGCAAATAATTTAGTTGCCTTTGTTTCCGATGCTGCCCATACTTCCTTTGAGAAGGCAATGAATGTAATCGGCGTTGGCAAAGAGAACTTAGTCCGAGTACTCACCAATGATCGGGGTGAAATTATTGTCGAGGAATTAGAACTAGAAATTCAAAAAGCAATTAGACAAGGAAAACAGCCTTTTTTTGTCGCTGCGATCGCAGGAACGACAGTCACAGGCGCAGTTGATGCGATTCAGTCAGTGGGAGAAATTGCTAAACGCTATGAATGTTGGTTTCATATCGATGCTGCCTACGGTGGTGCGGGAATTTTTTCGCCAAAGTTACAACCGCTATTTCAAGGCTGTGAACTTGCGGACTCGATCACCTTTAATCCGCAAAAATGGCTATGGGTAGCGCGAACCTGTGCCATGCTCATCGTCAAAGACAAGCAACATCTCGTTGATGGCTTTGATGGCGAACTTCCCTATATGGACGATCGCACTCTCAATTTTGGAAATCTCAATTTACAGGGAACCAGACGCACCGATAGCCTGAAGCTATGGATGGCACTGAAAGCAATGGGCATTTCAGGTTGTCGCTATCTCGTCGAGCGATCGCTAGATCTCTCCGATAACCTGCGGCAATGGGTAGAAGCATCACCCGAATTAGAACTAGTCTGTGAACCAACTCTAAATATTATCTGTTTGAAATCTAATAATCCAAACCTTAGTAGTGCGCTCCTGCGACAACAATGGATCGATGCAGGGAAACTATGGCTGTCTTTACCGCTATGGAAAGGCGATCGCATCCTCAAAGCTGTCGTTTTACATCCCTATGCAGGTTAGACGAGAGGCTTAAGCCCCTTGTTTTTAATTTGTTGAAAGTGTTGCAAAGCAA
Source organism: Pseudanabaena sp. BL-A-41 (assembly GCA_050632425.1). Lineage (GTDB taxonomy): Bacteria > Cyanobacteriota > Cyanobacteriia > Pseudanabaenales > Pseudanabaenaceae > Pseudanabaena. The sequence continues at coordinate 1,227,947 of CP192607.1, forward strand.
CACTTTCAACAAAAATTATTTTGGAATGACTCACTATAATTTAAAGTTAATAAATAGCTGGGACAGTCCAAAACAAAGCCTAAGCTAGCAATAATTCATAAATTTGAGATATGTCATGCTCTGCCCGTTTTGTCAGCATACCGATAGCCGTGTTTTAGAATCTCGTTCGGCAGAAGCAGGCAGTAGTATTCGGCGCAGGCGGGAATGTCTCAGTTGTCAGCGTCGCTTTACTACCTACGAGCGCATCGAGTTTGTACCCATTACTGTGTTAAAGCGTGATGGCGTGAGTGAGTCCTTCGATCGCTCTAAATTATTGCGAGGCATGATCCGCGCCTGTGAAAAAACTGGGGTATCACAGACCACCCTCGAATCGATCATCGATGAAATCGAAGCACAACTACAAACACGCGATCGGCATCAAGTCTCTAGCGTCGAAATTGGCGAAATGGTTTTGCAATATTTGCAAGATATTAACGAAGTTGCCTATGTGCGTTTTGCGTCAGTATATCGACAGTTTCGTGGAGTACGAGATTTTGCTGAAGCTTTAAACCACTTTGATGCGAAGTAGAATCTGAAATTTAGATAATTGGCAATCCTTCACCGAAAGCATAGTTATCCGACAACCCTTTAGGAACAAATTAGGAACAAAATTTGGAGAATGCCTAGCGATCGCGAAGTAGCTGATCGTAATTAAATATAAAATAAAACCTAAAAACCTATGACGTAAGCTGCGTGTGCAGCATAAGTTTTTGATCTGAGTTTAAATAAAGTTTAAGTGATGACGAGAGCAGTTCTCGCACTATATAAGCTTTTTGTCAATTCTAAAATGTATCTAACTAAGCACATTAGAGACAACCTAACAAAAATTTGTAAAGAAAAGTTGAAATTTCTTATTTACCCTAGCTATAATAGCTATGTTTTGTAATCCCGATCGCATTTCAGGGTCTAAATTAGGAGGTATTGATTTGGCAAGGAGACGTAAGCGCAAGAGTAGACGTCGCCAAGAAGGGCGCAAAATCCTAGAACATATTCCTCAATTTAGTATCGATAGCGGTGAAGATAAGCCTGTGACGGCTGCACGTAAGTACATTCATACACATGGCATTCTTCCTCCAGCACTGTTGCTTGTAAGACGCAACGAGCATACAACAGATCGATACTTCTGGGCAGAAAAAGGACTATTTGGAGCACAGTATGTTGAAGAAAATCACTTCTTGTTCCCTAGTCTAAAACCGCCTGAAGAAAGAGAAGTTGCACTTGCTGTATCTCGATAAATTTTGATCAAATAATCAGAAATATAAAAAGCTGCACTACTAGCTTGTGTCGCTTATCTAACAGATTTTACCTGTTTAACTTTTTTATTCCATCTTCCAGAGGTGACATATTACCTCTGGAATTTTTGTTTGGAAATTTTTATTTACAGCGCGTTGCGCTGAATTAAAACCAAATCCAAATAGCGGCACAAAGCGCCGCTATAGAAAAAGTTAGCTACAAACCAAAACCAGAAGATGAGTTGCGGCGCTTCGCGCCGCAACTCATCTTCTGGTTTTATGTCCTAAGCAAAACTTGCTTTGCTATATTTGGAAGAAAAACAATAAAAAAAGAGCGAATCTTGATTCGCTCTTTTTTTATTTATTGAATTATTTGTCAAAATTAGTATTTTTTCAATATCAAACATAAAAGAAAACAGAAAACTACAATTAAGCTCCTACAACTTCGTTAGTAGTTGCCTTTTTCCATCCTCTAGGTAACTTAAGATCATCGGGGTCAACGTAATGACAGGCATAGTCATCCAAGCAAATCAACGCCCAACCATTGCCATCAATGTTAATCAGCTTGTAAGAAGCCTCTAAAACAAAAAAGCCCTTGTGGTTGCGGGTGTCAGGCTTGACTCTAACATTTTCTAAAATCATGGGACTAACTTCCTTTTCAATACAAAGATTTACAACTATCGGCTAAAAAATTTAACAACTTTATTAGTTGCTTATATTTAGGTAGCCTAACACTCTTGACAAAAAACCTGTGTTAAGTTTTTCTGACAAAGTGCAGATAGTTATGAAGTTATATGAGTTTAGGTAAAGTTATATACAGAACCCTAACAATTAAGTTTAATAAATATTAAAGAAAGAGAAAATTTACTACCTGTACTTTAGTTAAGTACCCAATCTCTAACCTTTTCAAGTGCTTTCCAATTTGGGCGACGACGTAGACCTTCTTCAAAATTCTCAACAATCTCTGGCTTGATATCTTTGAGGAGCATTAGCCAATTTTGGGCTGCCTCAACTTGCTCGCGCACCCCTTTTTGAGATAACTCCAACATGGCGATCGCAAGATTGATGCGTCCTTGAGGATCTTCAGGAGCAATTTTGACAGCTTTTTGAGCAGCTTTGACAGCAAGCTTGGCGTTATCGTCTAGTAGATATAACCAAGACAAGCAAATCCAACCACTTGCAACTTTGGGCTGGCGATCGCACACTTTTTCAAACACAGGAATTAAGGTCGCCGCAGATTCACCTTGTTTGTAGCGTTCTAAACCTTGAGTGAATAAATCTTCTGCAATTTCTGTATTCATCGAGCGAATCCAATCTTTAAAGCTGTATTTTTTGCCTTAGCGATACTAGCATAAAGTGGCGGTAAAACTCACTAATGATTAGAACTTCCAGAGTTTCTCACTATGAAAACAATTTTGGGATTTGCTGTGCCTACGGCACTACAAATCCCAAAATTACCCTGCCTTTCAAAAACAATTTTCATAATGAGAATTTCTGGGATTTATGGTTATTGCGGTTTTCAAATGAGTACGTAATCATTTGAAAACAAAAATCACTCCTAGTAAGGGTTTTAAGTTTTCATTTTGCCGTAGGCAAAATGAAAACCGCAATACAACCAAGTTTATCAAGACATAAAACCCCAAAAGAGAGTTGCGGTACTTTGCACCGCAACTCTCTTTTGGTCTTTTTGATGTTGCCCTAATCATGATTAGCAACTACTAAAGGATTCTTTTAGGTAAGCTTCTAATCATTTGACTCACAAATTTATTTTATGAGTCAAATTAATTCTCTTATGCTTCAAAAAACCTATAGAACAGGATTTGTATCTACATTTACAGATAGGTAAAGGTCATACTGAATTAATGGAGAAGAAAGAAATACAAGAGTGTTTGTCATGAATGTAAAGCTACCCTCTCGTAGAAGATTTTTATTATCTATTTCATTGTTTTCTTTGGGTTTAATCACTGCCTGTAGCAGCGGTAGTGTTAGTAATCCTTCGGCTCCATCTGTTTCTTCAGGTGATAAAAAAGTAATTCGGATTGCTATTGCGACTCAAGATCAAACGATTAATACAGCCACAGGTGGTCCAATTATTCGTGAAGAAAAGCTTCTAGAAAAGCATCTACCTAAAACTGGTAAATATCAGAATGTAGAATACAAGATTGAATGGTCAAGTCACACCTCGGGACCTCCAATTAACAACAAGATGTTAGCCAATCAAGTTGATATTGGTATGATGGGTGACTTTCCTTTAACTATCAATATGAATACCTTTAGAGACAAAGGTGCTGGAGTCACTAGTATTTATATTGCGACTCTATCCTATGGTGCAACGGGAGCAGGCAACGCGGTGTTGGTTCCCAAGGATAGTCCGATTAAGAGCATTGCCGATTTGAGAGGAAAGCAAGTCTCGGTTCCCTTTGGTTCGGCGGCTCATGGTATGTTGTTGAGAGCTTTAAAGAAGGAAGGGATTAATCCTGATACTGACTTAAAACTCATCAGCCAAGCTCCTGAAGTTGGCGGTACAAGCTTGAAGACTAATCAAATTGATGCCCATGCTAACTTTGTTCCCTTTGGTGAGCTATTCCCTTTACGTGGTTTTGCAAGAAAGATTTTTGATGGTGCTGAGTTAGGATTTCCCACATTTCATGGGGTCGTAGTGCGCTCTGACTTTGCCAAAGAGCATCCTGAACTAGTTGTTGCCTACCTAAAAGCACTCTTAGAGGCTAATCAGATGGTGCGTGAACAGCCTGAAGCGATCGCCGCCAAGATGGAAAAGTGGACAAGTGTAGAAAAAGAAGCAGTCTATATGTTCCTTGGTCCTAATGGATTGCAACAAGTCAGTCCTGCGATTCTTCCTATTCATTTAGAAGCTTTGACCAATAGCGTCAATACACTCAAACAATTAGGTCGATTGGACGCTAAGGTTGATGCCGCAGAAATCACGAAGCTTACGGATGATAGTTTCTTGAAAACTGCTGCCAAAGAAATGGGAATGAACTATGACGAAATGATTGCTAAGGCAGAAAAGTTCCCAATTTCTGGTGAAGATGCGGAAACTAAGCAAGCAATTACTGACCCAAAACTAGCAGCACAGATTTGGGTCGATGGTGAAGACAAGATCAGGAACTTTGCTTCGATCAAAAACATGGTAACGGCAGTATCAAAGCTAAAGTCCGCAGGTAAACAGGCTAAAAGCACTGTATTCGTTCATGATTACAACAAAGGGTGGAAATTATTAGCTACAAATTCCTTCTTTGTTCGTAAAGGCGATGATATTGCTGCATTCCTGACCGAGAAGGATGCTCAAGACTATGCAGCAAGTCAAGGGGGCGCTCAGGTTCTCACCTTTAACGCGCTCTAATAATTTGCTACTGCGGAACAGAAGTTTGATGATGTTTACATTATGCTTGCTTCTAAATTTGTGAGTATGTAACGCGATTTAAGCGTTACATACTCTTCTCTATTAACTTATTTTTTGGAGATGATCGATGTCTAACATACCTTCTGAGCGATCGCTACCTATCGAATTTTGGAATAGTTTTAGTTTGTCCATCAAAAGTTTATTCGGACGCTCTTCGGATGTGGTGAAAGAGCCATTTTCGGCACGCAAGCGTAATCAACTATTGAGAAGAATACTATCTATAGTCTTGTTTTTCGGTATTTGGCAAATTCTCTGTATGGTGAAGTTTAATTTTTGGATTAACTTTTCCTTCTTACCGTCACCTATAGAAGTATCGGCAGCAACGGTCAAGTTTTTCTCCACCAACGCGATGATTCATATCCAATCTAGTGTGATTAGGGTCTTGGCTGGTTATTTCTTTGCCACTATTTTAGGAGTGGGTTTAGGGATTTTGATTGGTTGGTTTCAGAAATTAGAGGATCTTGTATTTTTACCCTTGGAATTACTCCGCCCGATTCCTGCGGTTGCTTGGATTCCCTTAGCGATTCTCATGTTTCCCGACGCTGAGTCGGGCATGATCTACATTACCTTTATCGGCGCATTTTTTCCGATTTTGATTAGTACGATCAAGGGAGTAGAAGGGGTGGATATGCTGCTGTTGCGGGTTGGTCAATGTTTGGGGGCAGGACAGTGGTATGTGTTCAAAGATATTGTTGTACCGGGAGCAATGCCTAGTATTGCCAGTGGTTTAGTAATTGGCATGGGGAATTGCTGGTTTTGTTTGGTAACGGCAGAGATTTTGGCAGGGCGTTACGGTATCGGTTATATCACTTGGGAATCCTACGTTACTTCCAATTATCCCCCGATTGTGATGGGTATGTTGATGATTGGGTTGATGGGTTCTTTTAGTTCTTTCTTAGTTGAGCGTTTAATTCATTTGCTAATGCCTTGGCGCGTTACGAAAAAGAAGACTGCTTAATATTAGGGATTTTATTAAATGTTCAATTTTGATTTTTGATTTTGTTGTAACTGATATTTCACAAAGGTTTACATCGATGGCAAAGCTACTTGAAAATAATCTACGATCACAGGTTAAAGGATTAGTAGAGGTTGAGAATCTATCGGTAGGTTTTCGCCGCAAGGGAGTATTTACTTCAGTTTTAGATAACGTCAATTTTAAGATTCAACCTGGAGAATTTATTTGTCTGTTAGGTCCTTCTGGTTGCGGTAAATCGACAATTTTAAATACGATCGCAGGATTTATTAAACCCTCTGAGGGTAATGTGTTGGTTGATTACCAAAAGATCACTAAACCGGGAGCCGATCGCGGATTTGTATTTCAGCAATATTCACTCTTACCTTGGAAAACAACTTTCCAGAATGTGGAATTTGGTTTGAAAGTGCGCGGAGTGCCGAAAAATGAACGGAAAGAACTTGTTGATTACTATTTAAATCGGGTGGGCTTGTCCAAATATCGCCATGCCTTTCCTTATCAAATGTCAGGCGGGATGCAACAGAGGGCAAGTATCATTCGTGCCTTGGTCAATTCGCCTTCGGTATTGCTGATGGATGAGCCTTTTGCTGCCCTAGATGCCCAAACCCGTCACATGATGCAGGAGCTATTGCTAGATATTTGGCAAGATTTAAAATCAACGGTGGTGTTTGTGACCCATGATATTGAGGAAGCTGTCTTTTTAAGCGATCGCATTTTTGTGATGGGTGTTAATCCCGGACATATTAAAACGATGGTTAATATTGATCTAGAACGTCCTCGCCATGTCGATCTGATGCTTACGCCTGAGTTTATGCAACTCAATCGTCAAGTCTTCGAGCTAATTCGTGAGGAAACCTTAAAAAGTATGGCATTTGAGGAATAGGAGATTTTTGAAAGGCTTGCGAATTAAGCCTTTTAAAAATCTCTTGGGGTTCTCTTGGGCAAAAATTGCTGTAACGATCAGGTGTTGTAGGTTTGCTTGAGAAATTCTGACTGAATCCAGCGATCGAGATTAATCTTGGTGAGATGTTCATTATCAGGAATCCTGCTGAGATGGTCAATATGGAGTTTCAGCCAGTCGGGACGGATCACGGTTTCCGAAAAGAAGCGAGCATTCTGTTCAGGATCATAGGAACCGTTAAGAATTTCAGTTATTAAATCTAGGTCTAGACGAGTCCATTGAGCAACTTGGGCAGGAGCAGAAGGCGTATGATCATACCAATATTGGGAGGCTTTGAGGGATTGCAAATAGGCAATTACCACTTCAGGATAGCGATCGGCAAGGTCATGATTAACCACGACACCATAAAAAGATGGCAAAATATCAAGGTTCCCATCAGCAAGATAGCGAAACTTGCCACAACGGCAAGCGACATCATGGAAAGGAGCGAAATGGGCATAGCTATCGGCTAGATGTAAGGGAAAGTTAAAGCCGCGCATGGCTTGGATATGCTCAAGGGAGATAAGTTCTACTTGATCGAGTAGATTGGCGGCTTTGAGCGATCGCATGACCATGCCATGAGCCGAAGATCGTAACGGCACGGCAATATTCTGCCCTTTCAAATCAGCGATCGATTCCACCTTTGATTGATGCGGCACGATAAAGGCATTCCCAGAACCATCGGGATTGCTAGAGACAAAACTAACTAAACGAGTGTTGTATTGTTCCGTTTCTGGATTGGGCAAAGCACTCAGAAGTAATGGATAATCCCCTAAAATGCCAATATTCAATTTACCCGAATCTAATCCCGACACAATTGGCGAACCTGTCGCAAAGTTTTGCCATTCAATCTGAAATTGGATGCCACTATAGCGCCCATCCTTGGGTAAAAAATGCGATAGCAATTGTAAACGCTGAATAATTAGCCCTGCGGTCACTGAGGGAATTGTGCCATTTTGAATGCCAATGGAGAGGGTGATCGTTTCGGGGCGATTGCTATTAGTGTTACGCAATACAAAACTAGGCGATCGCATATGCATTGGATTATTGGCATTTTGAGACATATTCATTTGAGACATATTCAATTGCTGAGTTTGATCTTCCTGTAGCAATTTCACTAATTTCTGTGTAGGTGTGAGATCTCCAGCCCCTCGTGATGATTTAGATGATTTGGGTTCATTTAAATTATTAACTTCATTAATTCCTTTAGGAGTCAGTAAAAAAATATTGCCTGACAAAGCGAATTCTTGTAAAGAAATTGCAACTAAATTACCCGATTGACATTCCAATTGAAATTCAAAATTAGAAGCAAAGCCCAAATAAGAACCTTGGGTAATATAGGTTCGCATGAGGCTAGATGTATCCACCATTTCCACATTAGAAAAATCGTCTAGAGATAGCCCAATTTCTGCTAAACGTGACTCTAAAACCTTGCGAATAGGGGATTCAGCATTCATTAACACCCAAGGATGATGTCTTAAATCGCTCAGACTAAGCCACTTTTTATGGGCGAGGGGATGATGGGCAGACACAAACAATGAGTAGCAAATCGGTGCAATGGCGATCGAATTAATTTCGGCAACATCTTCAAAATTTATATCTGAGAAACCAATATCAATCTCATTATTAATAATGCTCCGATATAGAAGTTCTACAGAGTCAAAAATATTACATTGAGTTTGTAAATTTGGATACTTTTGTCGATAAGCAAATAACTTTGTGGGTAGCCAACCATTACCTATTTCTGAAGTGCAACCAATTTTAATAATGCCCGATTTCCCCTTTTTTATACGCTCAATTTCCCGTAATAAATCATTTTCTAGCTCAATTAATTTAGGTGCATTTTCAAGAAGAAATTCACCCACATCTGTAAGCTGAATTTTTCGCCCCAGCCGATGAAATAAAGGGGTTCCTAATTCTGTTTCTAGAGACTTAATTTTCGCGCTAACTGCTGGTTGGGTAAGATTCAAAACATCAGATGCCTCCGTAAAACTTAAATGTCGAGCCACCTCAAGAAATACGCGGATTTGATAAACTTCCATGGTAGTTACAACAAGAGTAGGATGATCTATCTGTAATGATTTTCTCTAATAGTACATTTTATTGATTCAATGAATTTATCAGTCTATAAAATAACTCGATAAATCAAACCTGAAATTTATTGCATAATAAAAGCAAGAAATGCAACACAAACTGAATCGTTGTATCTCTCCAAGGGATTAAATATATCTCAACGAACATCTCAATGAATTTATCAATGTATATAGTTCTTTAAAATTCGCTTGCGGGCATTTTGTCTGTATTTTTAGCAACATTTTACGAACAAATATTCAGGTGATTTTTTCAATAATCAGATTCGACTTTCTTTAGAAACGAGGAGGATTTCAAATTGAATACTCAATGGCTCAAGACCGATGTTTTGGTGATTGGTGGTGGTACAGCAGGAACGATGGCTGCCATCAAAGCGAAGCAAGCCAATCCAGATGGAGATGTGCTAGTCCTAGAGAAAGCAAATATTCGTCGTAGTGGCGCGATCGCTATGGGTATGGATGGTGTCAATACGGCAGTTATTCCCGGAAATTCCACGCCAGAGCAGTACGTTCGCGAAATTACGATCGCTAATGATGGGATTCTCAACCAAAATGCCGTCTATCAGACAGGTAAACTCGGCTTTTCGGTCATTCAAGAACTTGAGCAATGGGGCGTAAAGTTTCAAAAGGATAGGCAGGGAGACTATGACCTCAAGCAGGTACACCGAGTTGGGAAATATGTCCTGCCAATGCCAGAGGGTAAGGATCTCAAAACAATTTTGGCGCGTCAGGTCAAACGCCACAAGGCAAGAGTCACCAATCGCGTCATGGCAACCCGTATCCTCGTGCAAGATGGTCGAGCGATCGGGGCGATCGGTTTTGACGTTCGCAATGGAGATTTTGTAATCATCCAAGCCAAAGCCGTAATCCTCTGCACAGGAGCCTGTGGTCGATTAGGACTACCCGCCTCTGGTTATCTCTATGGAACCTACGAAAACCCCACCAATGCTGGGGATGGCTACTCGATGGCATACCATGCAGGCGCAGAACTGAGCAATATTGAATGCTTCCAAATCAATCCTTTGATGAAGGATTACAACGGCCCCGCCTGTGCTTATGTAGCTAGTCCCTTTGGAGCCTATACCGCCAATGCCGAAGGCAATCGCTTCATTAGCTGTGACTACTGGAGTGGACAGATGATGCTAGAGGTTTGGAAAGAACTCAACTCTGGCAAAGGTCCCATTCAGCTAAAAATGACACACTTGGATGAGAATACGATCGCCGAAATCGAATCAATTCTCTGGGCGAATGAACGTCCTAGCCGAGGCAGATTCCACGAAGGTCGTGGCGAGAACTATCGCACCAAGGGCGTGGAAATGAACATCTCGGAAATCGGTCTCTGTAGTGGTCATAGCGCATCGGGCGTATGGGTCAATGAGAAAGCCGAAACCTCCGTTAAAGGCTTATACGCTGCGGGTGACATGGCGAGTGTTCCCCATAACTACATGATCGGAGCCTTTGTGTTTGGTCGTATCGCTGGTGAGAATGCGGTGGAATATGTCCAAGGTCTAGAGCATCTCGATCCCGATCCTGAATTTGTGGCAAAGGAGAAAGCCCGCATCTATGCCCCCCTCGATCGCCCCAATGGGATTCCCCATACCCAAGTTGAGTACAAGTTACGCCGCTTGGTCAATGACTATCTGCAACCCCCCAAGTCGGCTAACCGCATGGAAATCGGCTTGAGTAACTTCGTTAATTATCACGCTAGCCTCGATCAAATGGGCGCACAAGATCCCCATGAACTGATGCGTTGCATGGAGGTTCACTTTATTCGTGATTGTGCGGAAATGGCGGCGCGAGCATCCCTCTATCGCAAGGAAAGCCGTTGGGGCTTGTATCACTATCGTGTTGATTATCCTGAGAAGAACAATGAAGAATGGTTCTGCCATGTGCATCTCAAAAAGGATGAATCCGACCAGATGGTATTATTCAAACGTCCGATTGAACCTTACATTGTGGATGTCAATGTTGAGACAGAAGTTTATGACGTAGCTGTGCGCTAATTAAGAGCATAATTTAAGTCATATCCACAAAAGTTTGTTCACAATATGTAAAGTTTGGAGTATCAGAAATCGTTATGGCTTTAACCACCCAACGAGTTGACGTACCTGTAATCGTCGATGAGTCTAAATGCTTGGAAAAATGTGTGGCTTGTATTGAAGTTTGCCCCCTTGATGTATTGGCGAAAAACCCTGAGACGGGTAAAGCCTATATGAAATACGATGAGTGCTGGTTTTGCCTTCCTTGCGAAAAGGAATGTCCCACCAATGCGATCACCGTCCAAATTCCATTTTTATTACGCTAAGGGAGGTCTGCGGCATGGATAGTGAAATGGATCAGTGGTTGGAAATGTTGCGATCGCCGCATGTGGAAGATCGCCTCGTCGCTGTCAAAAGCTTGCAACATATCGGTGATGAAGAAATCTTTACTCCGCTATTAGAAGCCCTCAAGGATGAAAGCCCCCTAGTCCAAAAATTAGCAGTTACCACCCTTTGGGAACTCGCCAACCCTGCGGCAGTGCCAGCATTAGTGGAATGTCTTGCCTCGCCAGTGGAAGATATTCGTGAAGAGGCAAAGTCTGCTTTAGGCGAACTAATCGTCCCCGATCATCTACTGCTCTTGCTAGATGCTCTATTGCGCGATGACACCAATCTTCAACTGAATATTCTCTTTCTCTTGCGGAAGATTCATGATGCTCAGTGCTTACCCTATGTGATGCCTTTCTTTGAATCTCCATTACCAGAATTGCGAGAATCGGCAATTACGACCCTCAGATACTTAAATCAAGTGGAACGCTGTGAGCCTGCCCTTGCCTTAATGTCCGATCCTGAAGCGACTGTCCGACGGGCAACGGCTCTAACCCTTGGGCACTTGGCAGATGCCGAGGTTGTTCCCATTCTTTGCAAAGCAGTTACCGATGATCCTGATTGGGAAGTCCGCCGCAATGCCGCAAAGTCGCTCACAACCCATGCTCATCCCGATGCGATCGCTGCCTTAGAGAAGTCCGCCGAAGATCAACATTGGCAAGTTCGCAAGTTTAGCCTCCAAGCTTTACAAAAAATTGCGACTGATAATAACCTGCCTCTATTCATCAAAGCACTAACCGATGAATATTCGGATGTGCGCCGTGAAGGAGTAATTGCGTTGCGGATTTTAAATAATCCCCTAGCTCTAACACCTTTACAGCAAGCCCTTGATGACCCCGATCGCGATGTGTGCATCTTTGCCCAACGTGCCATTCAAAGCATTCAAGATAGCATTCAAGAGACTTCCAATGCCTAGTCATACCTCCCCATTCCAGAGAGCCGAACATCCAGTACCACCACCGACCAATCCCCAAGTCGAGGCGAAGGAACTAGCAGTGAAAGCTCTCCTCAAAACCGTGATCGAGCCAATTCTGAACATGGATATTGTTAGTTTGGGCATGGTGCGAAATCTGCGGATTGTTGATGACTACGTGTATCTGCGCCTCTATGTGGGTAAGCATCAGTTTGCTCTTAAAGCGCAAATCATGGAGTTATTATCATCATCCCTAGATTGGTGCAAAAAATCCTATGTGGAAGTTTGCACGATCGCAGGAGTTCGCACCACGATTGCGGTGTCGAGTGGTAAGGGTGGTGTGGGCAAATCGACAACGGCGGTCAATTTAGCTGCTGCCTTGCGATCGCAAGGTAACAAGGTGGGCTTACTAGATGCCGATGTCTATGGACCAAATGTGCCGCAGATGCTGGGACTCGCCCAAGAGGATGTGAAGGTGATCGACACCCCCACAGGTCAACGCTTTATTCCCCTTGAAGCTCATGGGATTAAAGTGATGTCGGTGGGGTTACTTGCCGCGCCCGATCACCCCCTTGCATGGCGGGGACCAGTTCTCCATAAGATCATTACCCAATTCATTCAAGAAGTGGAATGGGGAGGCTTGGACTATCTCTTGATTGATTTGCCCCCCGGTACAGGTGATGCTCAGATTACGATCATCCAAGAGAGTCCGATCTGTGGTGTCATCTTAGTCACGACCCCTCAGCAGGTTGCGGTTGCCGATGTCCGCCGCAGTATTCATATGTTCCGCCGTGTGGGCATCCCCGTCCTTGGTATCATCGAGAATATGAGCTATTTGCTCTGCGGGCATTGTGGTACACCCAACCCGATTTTTGGTAGTGGTGGCGGTCAACAACTTGCTGATGAACTGCAAGCTCCCTTGTTAGGACAAGTTCCCATTGATGCCAAAATTTGCACAGGAGGAGACCTTGGTACTCCACTTACGCTTAGTGAGCCAGACTCATCGGTTGGTCAAGTGTTTCGCAAAATTGCGATCGCCCTTGATAATAGTTTCGCAGAACCTAAGACCTTAGAACCACTTCTTGAAGCAGTCTTGAAGTAGTTCTGATTTCCTAAATTATATTTGTCATCACTTTCCTTCTCAAAAACAGTCTTATACCGAGTTAAGAAATGGTATAGCCATTTCTTAACTCACCTTACGCAGAGCGAAGATCTGCCCTCACCCCCCCTACCCCCTCTCCCGCAAGGCTACGGTGTACACACAAGTCATAAAACCCAGTCAAGTCAACAATTAATCGCCCCCTAGCCCCCAATTCTGGGGGAACAAGAAAATAAAATTCTTTCAAAGTCCCCCAGAATTGGGGGATTTAGGGGGCTTAGATAAATCAAAACGTAGACAGTTAGACTTGTGTGTACACGGTAGCTCCCGCAAGGCGAGGGGGAGCAAGACTTAATTCTTTTCTTGTTCCCATCTCCCAAAAGATATCGTGTACACACAAGTCTCGAAGACCAAGAACTAAAGTTCTTGGCTCAAAGCTAAAGTCAGTTGAAACTGACTAATTCCTGAGATTTAACCCGTTTCAACGGGTTTTAGCTTTCAGCCCGCAATTTATTGCAGGGTATTTCTGGAATGGAATATGTCAGTTCCAGCAATAATATCCATCAATTAGAGAAAAACGATGAACATATCTTCACCTTCTCAAGTTTGGAGGTGGATTTCTCAACATATCTATGGACTATGCCTAACAGCCTGTTTAGCAGGAATAGCCTATTTATTGCGAAATCTACCAATATTTGATTTGTTCAGTCCTTTGATTATCGCGATTATCATCGGTATTCTATTTCGCAACATCATTGGAATGCCAGCCCATTGCCAAGTGGGCGTAACCTTCTCCATGAAGCGCATTTTACGATTGGCAATCATTCTCTTAGGTATGCAGCTTAGCTTTGTGCAAGTCTTGGCAATTGGCGTTAAAGGAATTTTTTTAATTATCTTGACTCTATTCAGTACCTTTGGGTTTACCTATTGGTTGGGACGAAAACTGGGAGTAAGCCAAAACTTAACTTGTTTGATTGCTTCAGGAACTTCTATTTGTGGTGCTTCTGCCGTAGTTGCTACCAGTAGCGCCACCCATAGTTCCGATCGCGATACCACCTATGCCATAGCAATCGTTACCATCTTTGGCACTCTCTCAATGTTGCTCTATCCATTATTACCAATCCTACTCAGCCTCACCCCTGAAACCTTTGGGATTTGGTGCGGAGCTTCGATACATGAAGTTGCTCAGGTCTTAGCGGCAGCCTATCAAGTGAGTCCGATTAGTGGCGAATTAGCTAGTATTACTAAATTATCAAGAGTATTGTGGTTAGCACCAGTCATTCTCGGCATTAGTTATCTATATTCCCAACGCAAGCACAACTATAGTCATCAAAACCCTACAGCGATCGTGATTCCTTGGTTTATCTTTTATTTCATTTTATTAATTATTCTCAATAGCCTCAATATTTTCCCAATCGAATTAAAAAATGCGATCGGGCAAATTAATAAATTCCTATTAACTATCTCAATGGCAGGAATGGGTTTAGAAACAAAGTTACAACAGCTTCGCGAAACTGGTCTGAAACCTCTCTATTTAGGTGCAGGTTCTTGGTTGTTTATCTCAATATTCAGCTATGGATTAGTCAAAATATTTTATTAAGTAGTAAGCATGAGCATCGCTCATGCTTACCTATTGCAGAATAGTGAATCAATGACATCACCAATCCTGACAGTTTTAACTGTCTTCATTCTCTTTGCTTGTACCTTTGTTCGTTCTGCGGTAGGTTTTGGCGATGCTTTACTTGCCATGCCACTCTTGGGACTAATTATGCCCCTCCAAACTGCTTCGCCAATAGTTGCTTTTATGGGATTTGTGATTAGTCTAATTATCCTGATCAGTGATCCGCAGTCCGTTGACTTTAAATCAGCTTGGCGATTAATTATCGCTACAATTATTGGTGTTCCCTTTGGACTATTACTTCTCAATTATGCCCCCGAACGATTAGTCAAAGTCATCCTTGGGTTACTGCTAATCCTTTACGGTATCGGCAACCTCGTCACGCCAAGAATGCCACGACTTCAAAATGAAAAATACGCCTTTATCTTCGGATTTGTCGCAGGAATACTCGGTGGTGCATACAACACGAATGGACCACCGATCGCTATTTATGGAACCTTACGTCGTTGGCGACCTGACTATTTTCGGGCAACCATGCAATGCTATTTCTTCTTTTCGGGAATTGCCACGATCGCAGGACATGGCATTGTCGGACTATGGACTCCTACTGTTTGGCATTTATTTTTATGGTCTTTACCGAGTATTTTTTTAGGAGTTTACATCGGCGGTAAAGTAAATCGCTGGATTCCCCAACCAATGTTTAATCAAATTATTTTTAGCTTATTAGTTATTGTGGGTTTCCTCTTTTTGTTATAGGGCTTTCAAACAAACCAAAATATTTTTTAAAAGACTTGTGAAACAATACTGCGGACAAAATTAGTAAGCAATAGCGCCGTAGGAACAAAGGTCTGGGAATCTAGGATGAGATTTAATCGAAGTAGAATCCAAGTCTAAGAGGGAAATAAAGCGCTCCAGTAAATGACGATTTAGAGCCAGCCGTTTGTAACTAGCCATAGAGAAAACAAAAGGCTTAGGGGATTGATGAAGTTGACATGCCTCAAACTTAGCGAGATTTAGAGCCATGAGACAAGCATTGAAATGAAAATCGAGTTTGGTAAAGTCACGAGCTTGACAATCGGTTAAACCCGTAAACTGCTTAGCATCACGAAAGATAAATTCAATCTGAAAACGAGCTTTGTAAAAATCGAAAATATCCGATGCCCCAAGATTAATATTGGTTGAGAACAAAAGTACCCGACCGATGCGTTTTGGGTCACGACAGTCAAGCAGATAAGCAAGACGGACTTTACGTTTAAGACTTAACGCCCAGACCACAACATCGTACAAAAACAATTTAGGTTCAAGTTCGCATACCAGAGACATGCGACTGACATCAGTCAAATCCACCTTGCCGTCATACTTGCGATGTCTGCCACGAGGCTTTTGAACACCTGTATAGACATAACGCAAATCAGCATCACAACGTAATTTGCTAATCACATCTAGCTTCAAAGCCATCACACCATTGACCCACTTGATTTTGCTGTAGAAGCCATCACTGACCACATAACGGGCTAATTTGGGCAGATAAGGATATGTCGCTTGGAGATGCTCCAAATAGTGATCTATTCGGGTTGGCTTTGGTTACTGGGCTGGTCGGTGGAGTCTGCTGTACTGACAAGGTATAGCCTTGCTTTGCCTCCACATCCACTATGGCTAATACCGAAATCTCTAGTCCCTTTTCGGTTCGTCCTGCACTGCCATTATAGAAATGCTCGATTCCGTAGGTTGCTTTGCCACTTTTGGGTATGAATGAACAATCTATCGCGATGATCTGACGGGCGGTTGCGGGAATTGCTCGTTCGATCATCTCGGCGTTACCTTTGATGAAGTTGAAAGACCTCTCGAACTGACGACGATAGCTCCGTTCTGATATTTCACTATACCGACTCAGGTTTGTAAAGTTTACTTTCCCGCACAATACCAATATTGTCGAAAACAACGTTATCAGAAACTTTTGTTGGGGTTTACTCACTCAGTACACTGGGTAGTATGAAATTTATGCTATTCATTTTTGGTACTGGTCTTCATTAACCGCACCTTATACGATGAATGGCTTTTTTTCTCTATTTTCTAAAAATGTCCGCAGTATTGAACTAGAAAACAGAGCCAAAACCTGTGGCGCACGCTGCGCGTGCGCCACAGGTTTTGGCTTTTTATATTTAATTGCGCCCACCTACTTAGCTTTTAGCTTTGCTTTTAGCTCAACGATTTTTGATGGCGCAGCTTTGCTGCGCCATCAAAAATCTGGTTCTTGATTTATTAAATTGCAGAATCCTCATCACTGTGTAAGTCCTAACAAATTTGGGCAAGATAATAAGCAGGGATTAACTAGCTATCTGTTGTAATGCAAAATCAGGGTAAGAAAACAAGAGGAATATGAGAGTGAGTAGCGATCACAAACCAACCGAAAAACGTTCTAACAAGCGTGACCTTCGGGCAGGGCATCATTTCCAACAATGGCATATGGTGGAAATGAACTGGTTGCGAACCCTATTACTGATCTTGAGTGATATTTTCGGGCTAGGAATAGCTTGGAAAGTTTCATTAGATTTTAATCAAGCTTTTTCACCTTTACCGCCTGAACTAAATTGGGGAGAATTTGCTGGTTTAACGGGTTTGTTTTGGGCATTCGCGGCGGTAATTGTGACAGGTTTTGCCTATCACAATTTCTATAAAAGTGAATCCCAGTGGCGCAATTACGTCAAACAGGCGCAATTTATTAGTAGCGTTTACCTATCATCATTAGTAGTTTGTTACTTTTATGATCCTAAAGTGGATGCACCGCGATCGCTGTTTTTGCCTGCATGGTTAGGTAGCATTCTTATGATTATTGGCTTGAGGTTGCTCTTGACTTTGATCTTTGATCAATTTCCGATCGCTAGAACCCATACACCCGTTTTTATCATTGCCCCTAGTGATCGCCTTTCCTATTTGTCAAATGTTATCGAAAAGCGCACAGGCTATAGAGTCGTTGGTGTGCTAGCTTCTTCACTAGCCAATTCTTCCCACTCTATTCAAGCAATTATGAGTTCGGGCGCAAAGGAAGTAATTGCCGAAGGTCTACCTGAAACCCAACTAGCATCTCAATTGTATTGGCAACTTCGCAATGCAGGAATTGGACTAAGGCTAGTTCCATCAAGCTTGATGTTGCTGCATCGGCGGGGTAATCCTGAAATTTTTGCCTCGATGCCAATGATTCGGATTGAGCCATCATTACTCGCAAATTGGGAATATATCTTTAAGCGGTGTTTAGATTTTGTGGCGGCTTTGATTGGGATCATTGCACTGTCGCCTGTATTTGTGGCGATCGCGATCGCGATCAAGGCTAGCTCGCAGGGAAGTGTTTTTTATACCCAAGAGCGAATCGGTTTGCAAGGACATATTTTTCGTATGTGGAAATTTCGCAGTATGTTCATGGATGCCGATCGTCGCCAAGCGGAGTTAGAACATCTCAATAAAAGCTCCGATGGAGTCATGTTCAAGATCGAACGCGATCCCCGTATTATTCCCGTTGGACATTTTTTGCGCTGTACTAGTCTAGATGAGCTTCCCCAATTATTTAATGTATTACTAGGACAAATGAGCCTTGTTGGTCCCCGACCTTTGCCGATACGCGATGTGGCAAAATTTTCCAGTTGGCATCATACGCGGCATTTAGTCATCCCAGGGATTACGGGGCTATGGCAAATTTCGGGGCGATCGGATTTAGATACGATTGATGATGTTGCCAAGTTAGATCTTTTTTATATAGATCGCTGGTCACTAAACTTCGATCTAGAAATTCTTGTGGAAACCGTTAGACTCGTCCTATTTGGCAAAGGTGCATATTAATTTTTCTTTGATATTTCGCCTACTCTATTTTTCTATATTAAAAGAAGCTGTGGCGCACGCGCAGCGTGCGCCACAGCTTCTGGGTCTGTTTTTTAATATGCCTAGCTACTTAGAGTTTGTTGAATGATTGTCGCTAGTTGCTTGAGTTTAATTGGTTTGCTCAGATACTCATTTGCCCCTGCTTCTAGACATCTTTCGCGATCGCCTGTCATTGCCAAAGCCGTAACCGCAATAATTGGTAAATCCTGAAAATCACTAGCCCTTATTCTTTTAATGGCTTCTAGTCCATCGATCACGGGCATTTGAATATCCATCACGACCAAATTGGGACGGGCTGATTGCACCAGATTGATCGCCTCCTGTCCATCTTTAGCAACCATAATCCGATATCCCTTAGCTTCTAAATAGCTACATATTGTCATCACATTCATCTCGTTATCATCTGCAATCAGAATTAGCGGTGCTCCGTGGATTTGACTAGGATCCGATTCTGTTGTTTCAGGACTATTGGAGGGACTACGCTTAACCGATGAAATCATAGTGTCTGGACAAGGTAAATCAATCATAAAGCTGCTGCCGACACCAACTTCGCTAGTCACCTGTACTTTGCCTCCATGCATTTCCACAATCCGTTTAACTAAAGATAGTCCTAAGCCTGTACCTGCATATTTACGATTCAGAGCGCTATCAACTTGGACAAAGGGTTGAAACAATTTCTGTAAATTATCATCGCTAATGCCAATTCCATTATCGATCACTGCAAAGCGGAGCCATTGCTGAGGCTCATTATTACTGTTAGGATTAGGTTCTACCGTTACTTTGAGGGTGATACAGCCTTCTTCGGGGGTAAATTTCATCGCATTGTTGAGCAAGTTAATGAGAACTTGGCGAATGCGTCGTTCATCAATGAGCAAATCGGGAAGTAATGGAGGAATTTCTTCCTTGAGTTGTAGATTTTTTTGGGCTGCCTGCTGTCGGATGAAGAGCATACTAGACTGGCAGAGGATTTCAATATTTGCGGGCGCAAATTCTAATGAGACTTTTCCTGATTCAATTTTGGCAAGATCGAGAATATCGTTGATTAACTCCAATAGATGGTTACCGCTACGCTCGATGATTTTTAACATCTTCTGTCCCCTGTCCGAGATTTCCCCAAAAACTCCATCCTGCAAACTTTCAGTTAGTCCGAGAATGGCATTGAGTGGCGTGCGTAGTTCATGGCTCATGCTTGCCAAAAATTCATCTTTTAGGCGCGTAACCCGCATCAGTTCTTGATTAGTTTGCTCCAATTTCGCTTCATATTCTTTCCGTTCACGAATATCAAATAGGGTAGAACGACTGTAAACATAGTTACCATCATTGTCATACACTGAGGTTGCACTCAGCGATACAGGAAGTAGATTGCCATTTTTATCAACTAGCTCATATTCAATATCACTGGCCCAACCTCTTTGTTTAAATAGTGGATAGGTATGGCGAAAGAGTTGGATACTTGACTCGGAAAGGAAATCTTGAAAGGGTCTGCCAAGTAGATCTTCGCGGCTATAGCCTAGCCATTTAAGTTCCGTGTCATTGACTTGGACATAACAGCCATTGCGATCTAGAGAATGGTAGCCACAGGGGGCATTGTTATAAAGATCTTCGATTTCATGGGCATAGTTTGTCAGACTGATTTCTGCTTGTTTGCGAATTGTAATGTCAAAGCGAATTGCGAGATACTTTACAGGTCGTCCCTGCTCATCCAAAAATGGCACAATTGTGCTTTCCATCCAATACAAGTTACCTTGCTTAGTCCGATTGCAGATTTCACCCCGCCAGACTTTACCCTTAACAATAGTGCGCCACATATTCTGAAAGAATTCATGCGGATGGTAGTCAGACTTGACAATACGATGGGTTTGCCCGACTAGTTCATCACGGGAATATCCAGATATCTCACAGAATTGATCGTTGACATAGGTCATTACTCCTTGGGCATTGGTGATCGCCACGATCGCAGATTGATCTAAGCCGAGCTTAAATGCCGATAGTTCTTGTAGCAGTTGTTGTCGTTCTTGTTCAGCAAGTTTGCGATCGCGAATGTCTTTAGCAACACCTAAAAAACCTGTGATATTTTGATTGGCATCCTTGAGGGGCGTAACGGAGAGCAAGACGGGAAAACGTGAGCCATCTTTGCGAATGTAAGTCCATTCTTCTTCGCAAACGATATCTCGCCGAGACTTAGCAACAAATACCTCAAAGCCCAAGGGAATCTCTTCTCCTAGCTCCTCAGAGAGGGTAGCTGCACGCTGGATGACCTCTTGTAAATCATGAAAAGCTTCAGGGGTAGATTTACCAATTAATTCCTCGGCACGATAGCCGAGCATCCTTTCGGCAGCAGTGTTAAAGGCTTGAATGTAACCCTGAGTATCTGTAGCAATAATTGAATAATCGGCACTGTTGAGAATTGTTTGTTGGAGATGATTAACTTGCCATAGCTCATTAGTAGGTGCTGCGACCTTAGCTTCTAATTCTTGATTAAGCCTTTGGAGCTTTTGCTCAGTTTCTTCCCTTTCCCGTAATAATTCTTGTAACTGTGATTCTGTTTTTTGCCTTTGCCTTGATTCCTCTTGCATTTCAGCAACACATACATCCAAAATCTCTTGTAGATTTAAAGAATCGAGAATGCGGTTAGCAATTTGAGTGACTAACTTGTTCATCCTTTTGTCCGTTTTTGCTGATAATTTAGACACTAATAACTAGAAGCTAAATAGCAATTAATACTATTTTTTGGGCTAATACATATAGCCGATGGAAGCTGAGAAATTTTTGAAATCATGGCAAAGCCTAACTTTCAAAAACCTCTCTGTTTTTGAATTCAGCACAACGCGCTGTATATTTGGACAACATAGCGTTTCCCCCATTTTGTAAGAACATAATTTTTTTAATTATTCGCTTACAAAATACACACAATAACTGAAATTTAATTTTGCTTTATTTTCTCATAAGTATTGACTTAAATTGACCGATGATTAGCAACACTTAATCTAGCGAATATATCTAGCATCAAGGGGAGGTCGATCGCGCTTTTCTCGGTTAGGTTTGGCGGATTTTAAATTTTTGCGATCGCCATAGGGGACAGTATCAGGATCATCATCTTCCTCTTCTTCCTCCTCATACAGATCCTCATCTTCTAGTTCATCCTCATCATATTCTTCATCATCGTAAAGTTCATCGTCTTCAAAATATTGTTCATCCTGTTGTGGGGCTTTATCTTGAGGATAACTATCTTGAGGATAACTATTAGGAGAAGTCGTCGATTTGACCTGATCTTTTTGAGGCTCTTTGTCATAACCTGCCGCGACTATCGCTCGACGGATCGTAATATTTTGTTGCCAAGAGGCGATCGCATTACAGACAAAGGCAATTAAGCCACCAGTCACAAAAGCGATCAGCATTGTCAAGCTTAAAGGTATGGGGAGGGTCTTTTGTCCTAAAAAGAAAACCTGTACTACAGGCTGTAAATTTTGGATCATAATCGCGGCTATGAGCGTAATCCCAAGACCTAAAATGATAAGTTGCGTAATTGGGAACGCGCCTACATTTTTTTTTGTAGAGTTTTGGGCTTGAGATTTGGGAGCAAATGGCGATCGCGTCATGGTTGTTACTCTCTTTCGACAATATTTGCGGTTTATTTGAATCGATGTGCGGTGCTTCGCACCGCACATCGATTACGTAGGCTGTTTGCCTTGCCAACGCTGGATTAAATCGGAATCAATATCTAATTGATCAAGTGCTCTAGCAATTACAAAGTCTACTAAATCTTCGATGGTTTGAGGATTGTGATACCACGCAGGAATTGCTGGCACGATCCTCGCGCCAGCCTCTGCTAAGGTGGTGAGATTTCGCAAATGGATTAAGCTTAAAGGAGTTTCACGCGGCACGAGTACAAGGCGACGACCTTCTTTTAAATGCACATCAGCAGCGCGTTCTAATAAATCGGAACTCAATCCATGGGCAATTTTGGCTACCGTTGCCATGCTACAAGGGATAATTAACATTCCCAATGTCCGAAATGATCCACTAGCAATTGTTGCCCCCACATCGGCCCATTGATGACAAACAAGCTTACCCGCTTGACTCTCAGCGCGATCGCGCCAAAATTGTTCCTGTGATCGCAAGTTACTTGGCATCGCAATATTATTTTCCGATTGCCACACCATCATCGCCGCCTTAGATGCCACTAGATCGACATTGTAATTATTACTCAGTAAAAATTTGAGCGATCGCACAGCATAGATCATGCCTGATGCCCCAGATACTCCTAATACGATAGCCCTTTGATTTTGCATTCAGTCTTTATGTAATATTCAGCCAGAGATTTAGTATAGCTATTACCTAGCAATACCCTCTAAGGGTTCAGCAATTTACTAAAGCACCAAAATTTTTGTAGCGTGGCTTCGTCGCGCCATAAAAATTCGGTTCCTTATTTCCCTGCTCGCCCCTAATAAGTAGGTGGGCATAATTAAAAACCAGAACCAAAACCTGTGGCACACGCTGCGCCTGCGCCACAGGTTTTGAGGTTTTATATTTAATTGCGCCCACCTACTTATGATTAATTAAGCACAGTAGCTCAATCATATCTCTGTTTGTTAAGCTTAAAATTATAGAAATTTTCTGGAGCTTGGTAGATAACTATTATGCTATTGGGTACAACATTAAGGAATCGCTACAGAATTTTACAAGTGCTAGGAAGTGGGGGCTTCGGAGATACTTACTTAGCTGAAGACATAGATTTACCAAGACATCCGAAGTGTGTCGTAAAGCAACTTAAGCCCAAGGATACTAGTCCACAGGTGTTGCCGATCGCCAAAAATCTCTTTGAACGCGAAGCTGATTATCTCTACAAATTAGGTAATTCCCATTCTCAAATCCCTACATTATTTGCTCACTTTGAAGAAAATGGAGAGTTCTTCTTAGTTCAAGAATTTGTGGATGGCTATAGCTTAGCCCAAGAAATTCCCATCGGTCGCAAACTATCGGAAAGTGACACGATTACCTTATTGTTGGATATTCTCGAAGTGCTTGCCTTTGTCCATCAGCATAATGTCATCCATCGTGATATCAAACTGGCTAACCTCATGCGTCGTCGTCAAGATGGCAAAATTGTCCTCATCGATTTTGGCGCAGTCAAGGATGTCGGCGCATTAGGAACCGATCCCCAAGGCAATACTAGTGTTACCGTTAGCATCGGTTCCCCCGGATATATGCCCAGTGAACAGGCAAGGGGCAAGCCTCGCTTGAGTAGTGATGTCTATGCGGTGGGCATGATTGGGATTCAAGCCTTGACGGGCATTGCGCCAGACAGTTTACAGGAAGATCTGAATACTGGTGAGGTTTTATGGCGCGATCGCGCACAGGTCAGCCCCGAATTTGCCGCAATATTGCAAAAAATGGTGGCTTATCATTTTAACCAGCGCTATGAATCTGCGAGTGAAGCTCTGCACGCTATGCGATCGCTTTCAGCTACTAACATCAATTTTATCAATACAGCCAATATTCCTGCCGTGAATATTGCGCCAACTGAAGCCATCACCCATCCTCCATATCCATCATCAGGAGGAGCCGTACCACCCACCATTGCCCCCAACTCTGCTAATGGCGGCGCAACTACGCCTACTCCTGCTCAAACCACGCCTCAAACTCCCAGGACGGATGCTCATCCAACTATTTCTGCACCTAGTCAATCTTCTAATTCTGTTAATCCCATTTTATGGGTCGCGCTCATTGGCTTGACCTCAGTTTTTGCTGCGATCGCTACAGCGATGATCTTGCCAAAAATCACTAATCGTCAAGCAGACAGTAGTTCTAATAATTCTAATAATAGTTCTAAGTCTGAAACAACAACTACAACAACTACAACATCTGCTTCCACCTCTCCCACGGCTTCTCCCACCACTTCTCCAAGTAATACTCCCAGTGAATCCCCCAAACCTTCACCAAGTCCAGAAAACCCTAAACCAACGGCAACTCAAAGTGCTATCCTCCAAACAGAAACTCCTAAACCTGTAGCCACTCAGACAGTAGTTCCAACAACCCCTCCTGACACAACAGGAACTGTTAGTTATGGTGCGATCGCCTTTTCATCCATCACTCAAGATAAAGGATATTCATGGAATTATCCTAACCAAAAAGCGGCTGAAGCTAGGGCTTTAAGCGAATGTGAAAGTGTGTCCAGTGCAACGGATTGTCGAGTTCTAGTATGGACAAGGAATGCCTGCATGTCGATTGCCGAAGGCTCTAACGGTGCGGCAGGCTCAGCTTGGTCAGTACAATCCACTGAAGCGGAAAACCTAGCTAAGAAAGTTTGCCGAGATTATCAAGGAGTGAATTGTCAAGTTACCCGCACCATTTGCTTACCAGTCCGTCAATAGTAAAATGTTTGTTTACAAATGAGTGTACTCATTTGTAAACAAACATACCTCCTGTAATCAACTCATCGCGCTTTCTAAAGTTCTTAAAATAGTATTTTCTTGACTCTCCCAATTTAGTTGTGACTGGGCAGTTCTCAATGCTGCTTGTTTAGACAGAAGTAGCTTAGGATAATTATTTACTAAGTTATTAATAGCATTTGCTAGTGCTATTGGATCGTTGCTTGGTATTAGTTGTCCAACTTCAGGGTATTGAGACAAAATTTCGCTTTGACCTTCTGTATTCGTAGCAATTATCGCTAACCCAGCCTGTAAATACTGAAAGAGCTTGTTAGTAATCGTCAAGTTTCGACTAGGGATTGCATTTGTTTCCAAAGCTAAGCCAATATCATGCTCAGCAATACGAGATAATAGTTCACTATTAGGAACTGTGGGGTGAATAAATAAGCGATCGCGCCATTCGGTAGGAATCTGTGGCTCTAACCACCGCCGCGAACTTTCTGGATAATTTCCACGTAGATGGATTTCTATTGGTTGAATATATGGCAGTGATTGAAAAAGAACTTCCAATCCTCTACCTTGCCCTATAGTTTGAGAAAACCAATGAATTGAACGCAAACCAAGATTTTGGCGATCGCAAATTTTCCCATCTATTTGCGATCGCTCCATCCAAGGAAACACATTATAAATAGCTATTGGCTGGGGGGATTGATAAGCCTTTGCTAGAGAATCAGCTAAGGCATAAGAGGTCGTTAAACAATATTTACAATCATGTATTAGTTGCCTTTCCAGATTTTTCAATATATCAATAGGTCGATCAATACGCACTTCAGGCAAAAGATCCTCAGAGAACCAGTCTTCAAAATCGGCTCCCACCTTAAATCCTTGAGCTAGTAACTGTTGCCCAATCCAAAGTCCAGATTCTGAATGGACAATAGTCAAATCTGCCTGAACACTTTGGGCATATTTCAAGATTCTCCTTGTTCCATAACCAAGTAGTTCAGGCAAAAAAAGTTTAAATCCTCTAAAAACCTCTTTGGCAATTTTAGTTTGAATACGAATCCAATAATTAGTAAATTTACGATTAGGTTGAATATCAATTATTGGCTCAAATTTATATTTTTGTTTAGATATTAATAGGCGATCGCGTTCAACTAGTTCTGGACTGAACCAAATTCCACCCACAATTACATCATAACCAGCATTAGCCAAAGTCTCAGCTTCTTTCTGAGGACGAGGTGCAGTACATAGATGTCCACCAATGAGAATCAGGATTTTGGTCATTTACTTTAAGTGAATTCTTATCTGGATTGATAACGGTATTTGTAGTAAATTCTTTGCAAATGTATAGCGATCTTCCATCCAAAAATATCACGAACCATCTTAAATAGAGTACCGCCTTCAGGCTTCAAATCTCCTCCTCCTAAATCAACAACTTTCTTAGTCGCATATTCTATTAAATCTGGCGCTTGAGGATATGCCATAAAAATAAAATACTGCCAATAGCAGGCTGATGCTAACCGAGTGCGATCGCTATTTTCTACAGACAATAATCGTTCTGTACTAAGTCGAATAACTTCATACTGCGACCATAAAGCTTGTTGAGAGCGTTGCCCACTAAGGCTAGGATTTCCAGAACGATAATACCATTTAGACTCTGGACAAAATACTAATCGTTTGCTAGAAATTACTGCCCTTGTAAAATATTCCATATCATTGTTAAGAGTTAACGATTCATTCCATAACCCAGTAACATCAATAATCTCTCGCGGATATAACCAAGAACTTGGAGGCATTGTGCCATTTCCTGTCCAGCAATCCACTAACCACGCTATTACATCGTCATAATCTTTCCAGTCTTTATTAGGCACAAATTTTGCTGTCGATAGATCATTTTTATAAAACCTTGCCCAAGGTGCGATCGCTAATGTACCAGATGCTTCTTTTAGTAGACGATTAACTTGAACTTCAATTTTTTGAGGCTCTAAAATATCATCTGCATCAAGATATTGAATAAAATCTCCCTGAGCTTCCGCCAAACTACGATTTAGTGCAGCAGTTTGACCTAAGTTTTTGTCTTGACCTATTACCTTTATTTTTTTTGATTCGTATGTTTTCGCGATCGCTAAAGTATCATCTCTAGAACCATCATCAACAACAATAACTTCTATATTTTCCCATGTCTGGCTAATAGATGAATTCAATGTTTCACTTATATATGGAGCAACATTATAAGCTGGAATTAAAATAGAAACTAATGGTTTCATTTTCATTACAGTATGAGAAATAAAGTTTTTAGTCGCACAATTAATAATTAATCATAGTAAAATAACAAACACAGCTTAATACGGTAGTAAATCACAAAACATTTAAAATAAATTCTTTATAAAAATCATACAACCAAATCTGATAAGATAACTACGGACTATCCATATAACCTAAGTATGCAATTGTGTCGTGACCATTACAAGAGACCTTATAACCATGAGAAACTAGATAAGATATGATTTCATGTTGTTTATCCATTGAAATATGTTTGTTCTCATAATTAATGATTGACGGCTTAATATCATCAAGTCTTAATGTTTTAATGATTTCATAGTCATATCCTTCAGTATCAATTTGAAGAAGATCTATCCTACTGATGTTATATCTTTTAACAAGAGAAGTAAAACTTATACATTCAACTTGACTTTCAATGATGTTATCCGCTATCTCGGGAATCTCATTGGCATGCTTTAATATTGTATCAATTTTAAAAGAACTAATTCCTTCAGTCCAAAGTGGCATATTCAAATTTCTACGGACAGTATAAAACTTTCTAAGCTCATCATTTTCAGAAATAGCAAGATTTAAAAATATTAATTCATTATTGCCAACATAATTTTGTATCAATTTTTCAAAATACTCTTTTTGCGGTTCTAGGAGAATCCCTCGCCATTTATATTTTTGAACAAGTGGATAAATAGGATCAAAACTGATTCCATCAAAAGCACCTATCTGCACAAAAAAGAAATCATCATTTTTTAACTTATGGTAGCCTATTACTGATTGAAGTGAAACGTGGAGAATATCTTCTTGGTTTTGTATATGTAAATTTGATGTCTTAATAAGCTCATATCCCATGAGTTTTACAAGCTTTTTTATAGAGTTCTTTGCAGTTTTTTTAAACATTTATTTAGACACAA
The DNA here is from genome assembly GCA_050632425.1 of Pseudanabaena sp. BL-A-41. Classification (GTDB taxonomy): domain Bacteria; phylum Cyanobacteriota; class Cyanobacteriia; order Pseudanabaenales; family Pseudanabaenaceae; genus Pseudanabaena. The sequence goes on from CP192607.1 coordinate 1,256,073, forward strand.
AGGAAGAATTAACATAAATATTGGCGTTTAAGTATTTCATATAAACATTTATTGTCATACACAAAATTTTTATCTAGCCCATTTTGTCTCCAAATTTCATTCCATAAATGCACTGCATAGCTATCTTTAGTTATTTTGCCAGCTCGTTGATGAGGTCTAATAATTGACCTTGCCATGTCTTTTGAAGTTTCAATAATACTATTCATAGAAAAGTTTTTCTTGGAATACACAATTTTTTTATTAACAGCTCTCCATGTTATTGGACAAAAAAGCTTATGTGAGACAACATAGTGGGATAAGTCTAGTTCACTTACTGCTTTTTGGACAAGCTGTGGACCTGTTTGCCCAAACTCAACCATATCAATATTCATTGTTTCTAAAACATTAACCAAATAATTAGTTATTTCACTACTCTTAGGTAATTTCAAAACACAGTTATTAGCAAGCTCCCCCCATTTCCCCTCATAGCTTGAAGAAATAATATACTCTGATTTCAAATCAAAGGGCTTTAGACAAATTACATCCGTATCTACCCACCAACCTCCATTATGTTTGAGTAAATGGCATCTAAAAAGATCGGCAAATCCAGCATAACTACCCTTGCCCCATCCTGATTGATATTGAAAAATTCTATCCTCTGGTAAAATTTCATTTCCATTTTTGACAATCGTCTCTGCGGGGATATTTTCAACTTTCCCATAAACATATAAATGGTAATCATGACCATTTGCTATAAATGATTTAATTGATAAATTTTCCATTATAGATAACTCTTTGCCTACCCATAGACTTTGTATTATTTTGTTGCTAGTATCCATATTTATCAATTCTATTGACTTTAGACTACTTGTTAGACGTATATTTAGATTGCTTATTTACTTAACATAATTCTTCCAAGCATAGCGAAAATACCAAGATTTAGACTCTGAAACATAGTGATGTAGTATAGCTTTGGGGTTCATAACTTCATCTCTTCTTGGCATTACAATATACTCTGAAGAAGGAGCAATTGTACAAGACTTTCCAGCCATCAGCATAGCAACAAGAGCTTGTTCTTGAAAATAGTGTGCATCTTCTTGTTCAATCATAGTTTTACACCAATATTCTAACTCCTCCCAATCAATGTCTTCGCTTTTCAATCCACAGATTCCAACATTGATACGCTCAGAAATTTCGGCTTGCGCTAAAGAAGTCATTAAATCTTGTGAATAACCATATGAAGTCTCTATATCCACCATGTGACATGGCATTTGGGGGGATTTCAACCAATCAATCAAAATTTCTGGATCGCGAAAAAACAACATATCAGAATCAAGAACCAACTTCCAGCCTTGAGAATTAACATGAATATCTGTTAGCTTTTTTATATTGGGGTAATTGTCTCGGCGTTCTCTAAGATAGGGAAACCTACTTCTTGGTAAATATTTATTTATATTCTCTTCAATTTCCTGTTGAAGAATTACTTTGGCATTAGGAAAGATTCTGATGATTTCATCTTGATATTTCTTTGCTAAAGACCCATCATCATAAATAAATGGACGCAACCTAAAATCTTGAACTTGTTGCGACATAGAATAAATACAAAAGCAGGTTTGATACCAAAATTTTTTGCCAGTTAAAAAGTGGATATCTAACAGATGTTGCATTTGATCAAGTGTATATTTTGGAGTCTGTAAATTGTAAGTAGCCTGTTCCATACACCACTGCGATCCAAAATCTATAGCCATATTAGCTGCACCACGATGAATAAGCTTTTCTAAGAATGCTTTAGGAACAAAGTAAAAGTTATAAGCAGTTACTCCAAGATTAAATCGCTTTGACAACATTCGGAAGTTGAGAGTATTCAGCAAGTTGAACTTATGCATAAACAATAATCAAAAAACAATAAAGGAATATATCTAGAATTGAATTGAATGGAATGGATATAATGTATTGTCTTTCAACTTGATTATTAAGTTAAGCTTGCTAAACCTTCAAACATTCCACAGGCTCCACGCCATCGAATAAAATTAGGTTGGCTTTTCCACGCTCTATAGATGAAGAAAGATTTAATTTGTCTTGGTAGAACACTCCATTGAGGGATCTTTTCCCAAGGTCTAAAATTATGATAGTCTAGCACCTTAACCCATGAGCAAGATGACGCATAGTTTAAACGAGCAAGGTACTCCATAGTTAAACGATTAGTAGGAATCAAATGAGTTAGCTGCAATTGTGGGAAATATCCGACACCCCAGCCAGCTTCTAATAATGTTAGATTAATATCACAATCACCTCCAGACTGAAGGCTTGCTCCTGTTCTATCTAAAAATAATCTATTAGGATTTTCTCCTAGGCTATCAGCATAGAAAGTTGCAGCGTCTCGTTGTAATGACATCCCTGCTCCAATTGGAGAAAATGATGGATAGTAACTATTACTATTCGATAAATGATTATGAAAATAGACTTGAATATCTTCCCCAAAATCTCGAATTGCTAAGCAGCTTTCAAATTTTTTTACCCAATCTTCAGGTTCAGTTTCAAATTCAGGTAATGACTTTCCTCCAATTGCACCCAAATCAGGATATTTATGAAATATATCAATAATATTTTCTAAATAATGTGTTCTTAGAACATTATCATCATCAACAAAAACTATATATTCCCCCTTGCTAGCTCGAATTCCTGCAAGTCTAGCTCTTGTTAAACCTAACTTATGTTCAATAATTATTTTTGACGAATTATGCCAAGATAAATCAAAACTTTGAACATATGTAGAATCTGGAGTTGCATTATCAACTATGATTAGCTCCCACATATTTGTATCTATGTTTTGTTTACTTAATCCTTCTAGAGTTCTGGAAAATCTTTTAGGATGAGGATTATGTGTTGGGATAACAACTGATATTGGGAATAACATAATACAAAATATATTTATGAAATCAATATATGTACGTGATGTATAACTAAAAGCCTGAAAGACATGAGTCATTGTGTTTTATTGACAATCGTTTTTATTTTCATGTTAATAAAAACGGTTGACTTTAACAGTTAAAACTTAGTGGTGCAGAAAAGTCTGGAAACCCGCATTATCTCGTAGTCTTAACCTAAGACGTATTTTGATAGCCTTTATTAAAAACCTTGTAAATAGGCTGTTTCAAGAGGTTAATTTATCTGAATAAAATCTCAAATGAGACCTTAAAAAGTTTTCTGCACCACTAAGCAGTTAAAAACAGCTACATATTAAATACGATTCACTACTAAATATCCTTAGTGGTGCAGAAAAGTCTGGAAACCCGCATTATCTCGTAGTCTTAACCTAAGACGTATTTTGATAGCCTTTATTAAAAACCTTGTAAATAGGCTGTTTCAAGAGGTTAATTTATCTGAATAAAATCTCAAATGAGACCTTAAAAAGTTTTCTGCACCACTAAGACTAAATATCTATAAAATATTGTGGGTTTATAGATAACCTTCTAAAAACATAGGTTTATCTTATAGATTTAAATTATGAAATACATTTTACAACTAATCTTAAATTTAGTATTTGTTTGTAGTAATTCTCAAGTAAGAAGAGTAAACTTTGTCTGTTGGATACATTTTGATGGAGCTATATTGATTTATTAGTGACGTTAGATTTAAGAGAAAGAATACAGTTGTAGTATTGAATAGTACTTTCAGCCATTTTGTCTACATCAAAAAGATCTTCAACTCTTTTGCGAGCATTAACTCCCATTTCCTGTCTAATTTTAGAGCTAAGAGATAATTCTATAATATTATCTGCTAAGTCGTCAGCACAAATATTTTTAAGTATAATACCAGTGACCTTGTCTAATATGACCTCAGGTACACCTCCAACATTACAACCAATTACAGGTTTTCCGTAACTCATAGCTTCAGCATATATCAAGCCAAATGATTCATAGCGAGAAGGGGCTATAAATATATCACATTCTTGGTATAGGCAGCTTAGCCTTTCTTGATCGACTTTACCTAAAAAATCAACATAACTAATATTTGTGCCTAGTAATTCTTGCAACTTATTTCTATAAAAATTGCTTGTATCTTCTCCGACCAACTTAAATTTTATGTTATTAGCCTTTTGCAATACTTTGGGTATTGCCTGAACAACTATATCTATTCCTTTTCTTGGTTCAAATCTTCCTACATAAAGAATTATCAAGTCATCTTTATGTGCAGATATATTATTTGTTAGTAATATTTTTTTAATAGGGATACCGTGAGTTATTACTGCTATCCTATCTAGATTTATTTTTAAGTTTTCGCTAATAATATTGCGATGAGCTAAAGTATGTGTTGTTAAGAAATCACTATGATATATTGCTAGTTTCTCTATCCAAGATAATATTTTGCATGCTGTGGAATCAAAAGGATATGTTTCAAGAATTTGCTCAAAAGTAGTACTAATTCTCATTACTATCGGAGGACGCTTAATATTAAACATATACGCAAAACATAAAGCATTTGTATTGGTAGTTTCAATAATATCTATTGAATATTTCTTGACAAGCTTTTTTAAGATCTTTTTTGTTTTATAAATAGCAATAATATCCTTAACAAGCTTTTGTTGAGCCCATTTTCCTCTAAAAAAAATATTGATATAACTAGGTATCTGAACTTTAATAATATTTATATAAATACCGTCCTCCGAGTAAGATAATGGCAAATCAATTTCATGAGTATCTGTAACTAATACTACGCAAATGTTGTGACCTAAACTTTTTAAAGATTTTGCTAAATGAGAAAAATGAGTTCCTAAGCCACTGTCTAAAGAATTTTTTGTTGTATAGTGAGGCGTTACCAGACAAATATTCATATTGATTCTTTATATTTAGAAGCAACCTGCTCTATTTTAACAATCTATAAATTGAGCGAATTTGTGGATATATTAATTGGGGAGTATGTAGAGCTATAAAGACTATAAATTTATGCTTAAAAGTAGACAAGGAGTACTTGAACCAAAACAATAATATTATTTGAAATGATAGATTTAACTTCTTAATAAATGATAATATCTGATAACTATTGCTAATAAATATATCGTTGGATGCTGATATACATATGCTTAGAATAGGATGATCTTTTTGAAATTTCGGCATTCCTAGTCTAACTGCTAGTTCTTTAAAGGTCTCATTTTCTCTAAACTGTCTGTTTACAGCAGTATCATTAATGGTTTTTATCCTGCCTAAAAAAGCTAGGCTAGCAATCATTAACCAATCACTTCCCATTGTTTGCTGCATCGGAATTTTAGATATTTGCTCTCTTCGCATTACTCCATAAAATACACCATTATCTGATACTTGTTTGTAGTAGCTTATTACGCGATCTCTTCCATTATCTTGCTCTAGATTTATTATATTTCCTTGATATATAAAATCACTGTTTATAAAATAGTTGGCTCTGCCAGATACTAATGTATATTCATGGTTATTTATTAAAACATTCACGCATTCATAGATATAACATTTATCAAGCCAATCATCATCTCCAAGCCACATGAAGTAATCTCCACTAGCAAGCTTTAGGACTTGAGAAAAATTATTAGCTGCACCAAAATTAGATGATTGCCGAATGTAGGTTATCCTTGAATCTGCTTCTTTAAACTTTTGGCATACCGATTGAGTCTCGTCTATAGAGGCATTATCGGAAATAATCAACTCAATATTCGTGTAGGTCTGTTGAAGAACAGACTCAATTGCTTTAATTAAACTTGATACCCTGTTAAAGGTTGGAATGCCGATACTAACTAGAGGTAGAGATTCATTTTCCATTGTTAAGTATTTGTTGTAAACATCTACATCTTAAATACTCTGTAATAAACGTTTTTGCAGAGTATTTAACATTAATTACTAGAAACTGTCTACCTCATCTCTCAACATTCATCACAAGATTAATGTCGAGATTACCCAATATCTACTAGAAAAATGCGGATGGAGAGACTCGAACTCTCACATCAAAGATACTAGAACCTAAATCTAGCGCGTCTACCAATTCCGCCACATCCGCTTGGAGTAGGTGTTTTTGACACCGAATAGAATAATACATCAATCTTGATGAATTGCAGCACAAATTTTTGGAGAATCTTTTTGGATGAAATTTTAAGGATTTTAAGGCGATCGCTATATTGATAAATAGCTTGCTTAAATTGTTGCCTTTACCTTATTTGATTGATATACAATTTTTAGATTAGTCTCTTGCTCTGAGTACACTGTTAGCATTTTTGTTGAGCCTGTCTGTCTAGTGCATATTCATAAGCCTCAAAAAATCGACCTAGAGCAAATTTATCCTTGTCCTTGCCCACGCAAACGAGGAAAGTTAAAACCGATCGCATTGACGGATGCTTTTGGCTGCGATCGCTGCTCATTGTTGTTCGAGTTAGAGAATGATGGCTATAGTTTATTGCAGGTGGGCGGGATTGACTCTCAACGCCATACATGGCAATGGATTGGCAAATGGCGAGCCATTCGTGAATATCAGCAATATCCTTTGCTAGAAACAGTCTTGATGTATATGACCTCTTTACTGTTTTTATCACTAGTAATTATGTGGATGCTTGATCCCAAATCAGCTTTTACTATGCCTCTAGTGATTTTGTTGTTTACGCTTTTGAGTTTGTTAATATGGCGATTGCTCATATTGCGTCGTCGCGATTTTTAGAAACCTTTAGAGAATATTTTTTAGAAAATTTCGTTAATTTTTATTTATACAGAAATATTTTCGGTCTTGTATTTAAGTAGTTATTACCCATATGTCACCAGAAGACCTTACAGGCTTCATTTATAAATCCCACGCCGCCGCACTACAACTCGCGCAAATTCCTACAAAAGAACGCGATAGTTTATTGCTAGAGCTTGCTGAAGTAATTAAAAAGCATAAAAATGCAATCTTAGAAGCAAATACCTTGGATTTAGAGGCGAGCCGAGATATGGCAGTGCCTGAGATCGTACTAGAGTGGCTCAAACTAACTCCTGAAAGACTGAATCATGCGATCGAGTGCTTGAGACAGCTTTCTAGCTTGCCTGATCCTCTGACTCTGCATGTGGGGATCAATGGGTATCAACGCATCCCTTTGGGAGTTGTAGCTTTTGTGTATGAGGGCTTTCCGCAGTTGAGCTTGATTGCGGCGGGCATGTGTCTCAAGGTTGGTAACACGATCATTCTCAAGGGTGGCAATGAAGGTACATATACGCAAGAGGCGATCACAGCGATCGCAAAAGATGTCCTCCTCTCTAGAGGCTTTCCTGAAGCATGTATAACCTCTGTACCTAAAGGGGTTGCCCTAAAGGAGCTAATTGTCCAAGAAAAATATTTGCGGTTAGTAATTCCCTATGGTCGCCCCAGTTTTGTGCAACAGGTGAGCAAGCAAGCTACAGTTTCCGCCTTGCCGATCGCGATGGGGAACTGTTATCTATATTTATCGGCATCAGGCAACCTCGATTTTGCTAAGGAAATTATTTTAAATAGTCGTAAGGGTGAACCTGATGCTGTTAATGCGATCGAAAAAGTAGTTGTGCATCAATCATGGCTAGATCGTGGTTTAGGCGAGTGGATTGTTCGTTTAAAGAAGCAAGGCTTGGTGGTACGTGGCTGTGCAGGGACAACTACTTATTTTCGGCAGTTCCTTGAGGAGAGCCATAGCGACGAAACAGACAAACCTAGTCAAGCGCTGATTGATAAAGCAATTGAGCATGAGGATGTTTGGGGACAGTCTTATTTAGATGAAACCATTGCTATTAAAGTGGTGCAGGATACGGAAGAGGCGATCGCATGGATCAATCAATATAGTAGTGGTCATGCTGATGTGTTACTAACTGACTCTTTATCTGAACGCGATCGCTTTGTTAGTCGCATTAATAGCAGTACGATTTTTGTCAATGCCCATAGTCGATTTAGCCGTTGTGCCAAAGTTGGCGAAAATGGCAATGTCAAAATCGCCTTAGGTATGTCCAGCTTAAAAACGCGAGGAGCATCCAGATATCCGGGGATGATCGATATTTATGCTCTGACAACGACCAAACAAGTGTTAACCAGTTCTTGGTCACTGTGATAAACCCTCAAGAGAGTCGCGACACAACTCTGTTGAAGGTTTATTACTAGGCGCTGTTCTTCTACCAAGAATGTCGATGCGATCGCTGGTAGGATTAAGACAATTAGAGTGTTATTGCCCCGTAAAGCATGGATTTTCAGTCGGTTATTTTGGCGTTGCAAAAGTATTGGAGCGATCGCGGATGTTTGATTGCTCAGCCCTATGACATTGAAAAGGGTGCGGGAACAATGAGTCCGCATACTTTCCTAAGAGCGATCGGTCCTGAGCCTTGGAACGTTGCCTATGTCGAACCATGCCGCCGTCCCACCGATGGGCGTTATGGCGAAAATCCTAACCGTTTGCAACATTATTATCAATTTCAAGTAATTCTCAAGCCATCTCCCGATGATGTGCTAGAGCAATATCTCAATAGTTTGAAATACCTTGGTATCGATCCCGCCGATCATGATGTCCGCTTTGTTGAAGATGACTGGGAATCGCCCACCCTTGGTGCATGGGGTGTGGGCTGGGAAGTCTGGCTAGATGGCATGGAAGTGACTCAATTCACTTACTTCCAACAGGTTGGCGGCTTAGACTGTCGCCCTGTGTCCGCCGAAATCACCTATGGTCTAGAGCGTTTGGTGATGTACCTCCAAGGCGTGGACTCGGTGTATGACATTGTGTGGCGATCGCACCCAGAATTGGGCGACATTAAATATGGGCAAGTGCATCACCAAGGTGAAGTCGAGCATAGCGGCTACAACTTTGGCAATTTCGGCGGTAAACCTCAAGATTCTGACCTATTGTTCCAGCTATTCCTGCAATACGAAAAAGAAGCAGGACATTTACTAGAATCCGAGCTAGTATTACCTGCCTTTGACTATGTATTGAAATGCTCTCATTCCTTTAATTTGCTAGATGCGCGAGGAGTAATCTCTGTAACCGAGCGTACCCGCTATATCGGACGCATCCGCAATCTGGCTCGACAGGTGGCAAAGCTTTATTATGCTCAACGCGAAGCATTAGGTTTCCCCCTAGGTGCAGATCTCAAGGTAGCTCTCTAAATCTCCCCAAAAATCTTTCTAAAAAGGAGGCGCAAAGCGCCTCCTTTTTTAGTTAAAAATCATTATTTATGGTTCTAAGTGAACAGAAGAGTATAAATATGGCTTCCTAACTGGTTTAGGGAGCATACAGAAAAAAATCATATTCAATCTTCTTAATACTTCTAAAGGGCTGAAAGACCTTGATATATCAGTATTTTCAGTTGTTTATCTGTTAAGAGAAATGTGTCTGTCTATACTAATTTTTTTAATCTCGAAACAAGCCTTTATAAATTGTGACAATCTGTAATAAAAAACGATCCAACGACATAGTATAAACATAGAAGTTGGAAATCAAAACTAACAAAACAAGCGAAAGTTAAATCTTGAGCGCGTGAAGTTGAGATAGACGACTATATTAAATTAAAAATAAAAACTTTTTCTAGCTGATTCTGGATTTTTTGGTTAAATCACAAATTAATTAAATTTTGGAATTTGCTTAGATTTAGAAAAAATTGATTGGCTTTGCCTATCTCAGTCTTTTAAAGACACTTAAACATATTTGGAGATAAACGTAACATGACATTAGATGCATTTGCCAAGGTAGTATCCCAAGCTGATTCACGTGGCGCATACCTCACCTCTTCTCAGCTAGATGCTTTGAATGCACTCGTTGCTGATGGCAGCAAGCGTATTGACGTTGTAAACCGCATCACTGGTAGCTCTTCTGCAATCGTTGCTAGTGCTGCTCGTGCTTTGTTTGCTGAGCAACCTGCATTGATCGCTCCTGGTGGAAATGCTTACACCAACCGTCGTATGGCTGCTTGCTTGCGCGACATGGAAATTATCTTGCGCTATGTAACCTACGCAGTATTCGCTGGCGATTCTAGCATCTTGGATGACCGTTGCTTGAATGGTTTGAGAGAAACCTACTTGGCTCTTGGTACTCCTGGTGCTTCCGTTGCAGTTGGCGTTCAAAAGATGAAGGATGCAGCGATCGCGATCGCTAACGATCCTAATGGCATTACCCGTGGTGATTGCAGCAGCCTAATTGCTGAACTCGGCAGCTATTTCGACAGAGCAGCAGCAGCAGTTGCTTAGTTTGCATCTTTTGATTGTTTAAAAAATTTATTTGGAGATATTGTAAGTCATGTCAAAAACCCCTTTAACCGAAGCTCTAGCTACAGCTGATTCTCAAGGTCGTTTCCTCAGCGCTAGTGAATTGCAAGTTGCTTTTGGTCGTTTCCGTCAAGCAGCATCTGGTCTAGCTGCTGCTAAGGCTTTGACCGAAAAGGCTGATTCCTTGGTTGCTGGTGCAGCTAATGCTGTTTACCAAAAGTTCCCTTACACCACCAACACTCCTGGTTCTAACTATGCTTCTAGCCAAACTGGCAAGGACAAGTGCGCCAGAGACATCGGCTACTACCTCCGCATCGTAACCTATTCGTTGGTTGTTGGTGGTACAGGTCCTCTTGATGACTACCTCATCAGCGGCTTGGCTGAAATCAACCGTACTTTTGAATTGTCTCCTAGCTGGTACGTTGAAGCTTTGAAGTACATCAAGGCTAACCACGGTTTGAGCGGTGACGCTGCTTCCGAAGCAAACTCCTACCTCGATTATGCTATCAACGCATTGATCTAGTTTGATCTTTAATTAGATTCTTCGGATTAAAAAAGGCACCCCTTAGGGGGTGTCTTTTTTAGTTTGAAAGTATTGTCTTACAATACTTTCAAACTATAGCTGTCGAAGAGAAAGGTGGCGCGAAGCGCCACCTTTCTCTTCGACAGCTATAAAATCAGGGTTTGTTTGATTGTAAAATGCTGTATGTGAATTTCCATTTTGACCATAGCAAAATGGAGGCTTGAAAGTTTCCTAGTGACAAAACATGAGTGAATCCGAACTTCCAGACGATAATCAGTTGACCTTAGAACAGGCGCTTATTAATTTACAATGCGAAGATTTAGGATTGCGGATCTATGCAGCATGGTGGCTCGGACGATTTCGAGTGAAAGATCCTAGAGCGATCGCTCTTTTAATTAATGCTCTAGATGATGAAGCCGATCGCACCGATGCAGGTGGTTATCCATTGCGACGTAATGCTGCTAGAGCTTTAGGAAAGCTTGGCGATCGCAGTGCTGTCTCGGCATTAATTCGCTCATTAGACTGTGAGGATTTTTATGTGCGTGAGGCGGCGGCTCAATCTTTAGAAATGCTTGGTGATATCGCCTGTGTTCCCAAGTTATTGGAAATGCTCAATACAACGATTACATCAGAAATATCGAGTTTAGAAAGTGAGCAACCTTTTGATGCAGTTCTCGAAGCTTTAGGAACTTTGGGAGCCGTGGAAACAATTCCCCAGATCTTGCCATTTTTGGAACATCCCATTCCTAGAGTGAAGTATGCGGCGGCGAGGGCCATGTATCAACTTTCGTCCGATCCTGAAACCGCAGCTCAGTATGGCAATGTTCTCATTAATGCTCTAAGCAACAATGATTTACAATTGCGGCGAACTGTTCTTTCTGATTTGGGTGCGATCGGTTATTTGGGAGCGGCGGAAGCAATTAGCAATACAATGGCGGAAAATAGCCTCAAATTAATTTCTCTCAAAGGTGTATTAGAAAAACAAATACCACTTGCTACACCTCCTGATCTGACCGCAGGTGCAGTTAGGGTCATGGCACTGATGGATGATTTATTGTAAAGTAGAGAAACTACAAAGCTATCCTTTACTTTGCTTGCCTCCTCTACTTTACTGATATATGTCTCTTTCTCAACTCATTCAGGCCGTAGAAGAAGCAGATTCTTCTAGACGATTACTTGAAGCAGTCCAAAATCTAGCAAATGCTCGGTTAGAAGGAGCTATTCCTACCCTGATTGAGGCGCTTAGCTACAACAACCCCGGAGCCGCTGTTGCTGCTGTGGATGGACTGATTTTGCTAGGAGATCCAGCAGTTCCTGCGTTATTGGAACTACTGGATATGCATAACTACACAGCGCGATCGTGGGCAATTCGCGCTTTAGCAGGAATTGGCGATCCGCGAGGATTAGTAACTTTGTTGGGTGTGGCAACTGCGGACTTTGCTTTTAGTGTGCGTCGTGCGGCAGTCAAGGGTTTGGGTTTAATGAAGTGGCATTGGTTTCCTGATGAGCTTCGTGAAATTGCTCAAGAGGAAGCTTTGGAAGCTTTGCTATTTGTGGCGCAGCAGGATGATGAATGGGTAGTACGCTATGCGGCGGTTGTGGGTTTACAGGCTTTGGCAATAACGATCGCTGATACATATCCGCATTGGCGATCGGAGATTCAATCGCAACTTGAGCAAATGGCAAATAATGAACAAACCTTGGCAGTGCGTGCTCGTGTGTGGTTGGCGTTAAAAAATATTCAGCAAAATATTCAACCAGAGGTGCATACATCCATCAATTTAGAAGAATCTGAAGCTAAGAAATCTCCTTTAACTCCCGATGATTGGCAGGATATTCTCAACAAACTTTATGAAATTAAGCGCCAAGAGAGAGCAGAGAACTTGGAAGAGGGAGATCCACGTCGGTTTCAGAAATTAGCGGCAGCGATCGAAAAAGCTCAACCTTAAATCTTTACTGCTTAATCTTGACGATGTCTTGCATCGTCAAGATTAAGATATCTCCTCGCGCTTTTCCCTAAACCCCAATTCTATTAAAGCTTTACGGATTTTTGCTTTGGATGGTTGAATTTTGGGCATTGCTAAATTTAACTCGCGAGCAGTTTCTAGCATTTGCCTAATTAAGATATCTAACAAATTATCATCAACATCTTCAGGAACCTGTTCAATTCGGCCCTGATATGCCAAGGTATAAAGCTCTAAATGATGCTTGCCCATAATTTTTGCCAACTTTCGTAGGGTTTCAGGTGTGGGGCATGTTCCTTTAAAACAAGCACCACGAAGCCTTGGTTGGGGTACACCAGCCAATTCTGCAAGATGGTTCATACTAATGTCTTGTTCTTCTAAATATTGAAGAACATATAGTCCTAGGGGTGAGCAATCTTCGGTCTTAACCTGTAACCTTGGTGGCATCTTTAGTAATATCGAAAACTTGGTCAGATCTTCAAATAGAAAGTTAATCTAACATCAATGGATGATCTTATACCAATTATAGCGATCGCCTTAGCTGTTACAGCGCTTTGCGCTCAAACCCACAGTAAGAGATTTTTTGAAAGTGTTGCAAAGCAACACTTTCAAAAAATCTCTTACTGTGAGTGATAGAAATTGCTAATTAAATCCTCTAAATCATCGGGCAAGGTATAGGAACCAGTACGTCGTACTCCCTTTATTTTACGATCGCCAAGTGCCGTGAAAGCCCATTGGTACAATGCTGGGTAGGGCGAGGCGACAAACAGGTTCAGCATCTAAGCGATCGCTATCAAAGATCCATACTTCTGAACATTCGCGATCGCCATCAAAGACGACGGTAATGATATAGCCTTGGTCAGGATTGTTGGGATCAGGGGCAAATAATGGCTCCATTGGATAGCGATTTGTACCTAGATCCGCTTCAGTTACAGTATTGGTTTGGTAATCGTAACGGGCGATCGCATCAAATAATTCCGTTTGCTGCTCTTCAGAATGACGGACAGATAGATAGGTATAGCGAGAATTCTTACCAACTTGGTCAGGGGAAACAATAGGAAATTCGCAACTGCGCTCTAGTAATTCTGTGGATTCGAGAAATGAGCCTGTTTGGGGATTGAGGCGCATTTGCCAGAGAGTTCCCTTGGCTGGAGTTGTGATTTTACCTGTAGCAACTTCCTTTAAAAATTGATTGGTGGCAAAGTCAGGATAGCGGATGAGATCAAATACTACATTGCCATCGCGATCGCTATAGCCATTACCAAAATGCCACTGAAACCAAGGCTCAGCAATATTGCGCCTAACTAGTTCGAGATTATGGCGATCAAATACCAAGATTTCTGTACCCTCTTGAGGCTTCCATGCGAGAGAATCACTATAACTTTGGAGATTCAGCAATATAGGAAAGGGACAGGGCAACCGCATAAAAAATCAAAGGGAAAGGAGATGTTCAAGATAAGCCAGATCCCAAGCCGCCTTATGACGTTTAGCTCGCATACTGGACTTAGAAGACTTATCACGGCTTAAGAGATTAAGAGCAAAGTGCCGCAACATCGCCATATTTTCAGGAGAATTATCTTTGCGAATACGAGAAGCATCTTCGTGAAAAGAGACATCTAAAACCCAATGCAATGAATTTTCAATCGACCAATGGGTACGAACCGCGTTATTCATGACAGAAGCATTAGAAGGCAAGCTCGAAATGTAGTAGCGATTCTCGGTGGAGACTTTACCATTGATGCGGCGCTCACTTTGGACTAGGGCAATGGTTTGTAAACCAGCCCATAAAGGCAGTTGTGTAAGGTAATCCAAGTTAGATAAAGTCCAACAACGTCGAATTTCTAAACGTCCATGTCCTTTGTCTATAGACTGGCAAAAGTCATGGTCTACATCTGCAAAATTAGTGGTGATAGCTTGCTCAAACAACCACTGCACATCCTCAAATAGACTTCCCTGATTACCTTTAAGTGCTAAAACGTAATCCCCTCCCTGTTGAACGATTTGACTAGCTATTTCTTTCTGGCATCCCATTGCGTCAATTGTCACAATACAACCAGTAATTTCTAATAGCTTTAACAATTCTGGTATTGCGGTGATTTCGTTGGATTTATCATCGACTTTGCGCTGCCCTAATACCAATCGATTTGCGCTTGCCCATGCACTCACCATATGGATTGCACCTTTGTCTGCTCCTTGGTCGTAGGATTGTCTCAAGGTTTTACCGTCTATAGCTACTATCTCTCCCTTCAGCACATGACTTATCGATTTCACCCATCTGATGAAGCTATTTTGCATTTGTTGCGGGTCTAATCTCGCAAACACTCTGGCAAATGTGTCATCACAGGGTATCCCATTCGGTAGTTCAAGAAATGTCCCCAGCCATTCTTGTTTTGATTTGCCAAATAGCTCGATGTCTTCCCAGTTTTCTCCCCCACTTATCACGGCGCAGATCCCTATCACGATTATGTCTAGCAATTTATGCTCTTTCCCTCGGTTATCTCGTGGATCTTCTACTCCCTCAAAGTGGCTCACTAAACTAACTGTGATAGGGCTATTCATTACGGCTTGACTTCTTTATTGTCTCCTTATTTTATTCACTTTTTTATGCGGTTGCCCTGAGGAAAGGGATTCATCCGCAATGGTGGCACACAGAAAATGAGATAATCGCCTGCTAGGACAAAATCATGAATCATTGGCAGACCTTGCAAATTGGCTTGATTCTTTTTGATGAGCTTGCCATTGCGATCGCTGCGATAAAGATGTAAAGTTGCATCCTTGCCATAGGAAACACCAAAGTTAAAGATCTCGCCAGTCTGGGAATCTCGCTTAGGGTGTGCTGAATAGGAGCGCTTATGATCTAGCCCTTCCAGATTTTCTAAGCCATAGGTTTCTAAAGTTTCCAAATCAAGGGCATGGGGCAAGCCGCCTTCCCAGAGAGCAAGCAGTTTATCAGGTAAAGCAAGAACAGAAATATTTGCTACATTTTTTGATGTCTTGCCGAAGCGTTGCCACCAAGCACCTGTAGCGGTCATTCCATAATTACCATAGATCAATCTATCAGCTTTCTGTTCTTCTAAATATCCTTCCGTTTGCACATAGCGATAGGTTGCACGAGCCTTTCCTTCTGCGAAATGTACCGCTAGAATTGCGCCATCACCATCAAACCAATGCCCTACTTGCATTCCGCCACGTTCTAAGCGAGCAGGTCCATTACGATAGAGAGAACCTTTCAGATTCTCAGGGATTTTACCAGAGACAATCGAGAGGTGGGTGAGGGGAAATTCTGTTGCGGGCTTAGCGATCGCCTTTGCCCAAGATGCTTGTTTTGCTTGTTTGTCAATAGTCGTAGTCATAGTTTTCTCTTGTTTAATCGATTCTAAGAAGAATAGGGAGTTCCATCTTTATGGGTAAATTGCCAGCCTTGTTCGATCGCTATGGCAACAAGATCGTCATCGGGATAATTTCCTGAATCATTGGGAGTGCGATCGCCGATTTCTAAATAGGTGGCGATCTCGTTAGTATGGTTATAGAGACAATGCCCATTCGCCTCACCCGCAGGGAATCCCGCCGCTTGCCCTGACTTTAAAATCGATTCGCCTGCATCGGTAATCAGCGTTAATTCTCCCGATAGGACATAGATAAATTCATCTTGTTTGGTATGCCAATGGCGGAGTGCAGAACGAGATTGCGGTGCAAGGGTGGTCAAGTTTACTCCAAAGTTTTTGATTCCTGCTGCATCTCCGAGACGTTTCTTTTCGCGTCCTGCGACTACGGGTTTAAAGCGATCAGGATAGTTACTGCCTGTGCGACTAGGGACTTGATTGGGATCGATGATAGTCATAGATTTGTGATGAAAAGGCTAGAATTGGCTCTAGGTTACAGCAATATTCTGTTAGGTCTTAAATCAAGAATCCGGAAAACCACTTTGCGCTTTTAACAGTAATTGTTCTAGCCAAACTTGATGGAATTCGTGCATTTGATTAGGAAAAATGAGCTTCCCAAGCCTGCACAATAGACCATGTTGAGTTTCTTCTGTTAGTACATGACAACCATCATCCGTTTTCCTAATCAGCCAAGCATGGTAAGCCCAAATACCAATTCCTTTTGCAGTCCAAGCAATGCGTTGCTCAGGTATATATTCCATCACTGTTGACTTAAGAGATACTCCAAAGGTTTTCCAACGGAATGACGTTCCTTCTTTTAAGTCAAGACCAACTTCGTTTAAGTAAGTTATCTTTGCGGCGTTTGGATACCAACTTGGCCATTGTTGTGCTCGAATTAACCAAGCCCAAACTACATCTGGAGAAACAGGTATATCAAGCTCGTTACGAACATGAATTGGCGATTGACTAGGTTCAAATTCTTTCGGCCAGTTAATGCCATCTTGATTTTTGCTTCTATTCACTAGATTTAATTCCGTAAGGATTTCGTATTGCTATATTAGAGCTTATGCAATAGCCCTGTAATAAATTACGGGCTGAAAGCTTAAACCCGTTAAAACAGGTTGAGCATAGAAGTCATTTAGTCTGCTAAATCAGACTTTAGCCTTAAGCCAATAACTTGAGTTCTTGGTTATTTTGCGTAAACCCGAATGTTTAATACTCAGTTAAATCGACATATACAATTAATTGAATACACAAAATAATGTATACTCAATTAATTGTATATGTCAACCCTAATTACATAAAACTAAAAAAAGAGTGCTCTGTACCATTTTTTTAGCAGTTATAAAAATATGTCCCTTGCTTACGCTCTGTTAGTCTCACTAATTCAAGAACCCAAAAGTGGTTATGACCTCGCTAAACAATTTGATGGTTCGGTAGGATTTTTTTGGCAAGCTACCCACCAACAGATTTATCGAGAGCTAACCAAGCTAGAGCAGCAGGGCTGGATTGCTGCCGAAGCGATCACCCAAGAGGGAAGACCTGATAAAAAAGTTTTCTCGGTAACAAACTTAGGCTTGTCCCACTTGAAAACATGGCTCCTCCAATCCAGCGATATTGCTCCGAGCAAAGATGAGTTTTTACTTAAAATCTATGCAGGTTATTTAATTCCTGAAGAAGCAACTATTCAAAAAATCAAAGAACATCGCCAATTGCATCAACAACAGCTAGAGATATATCAAGCGATCGAGCGTAATTTTTTTAGCTCACCCCAAGACTGTCAGAGGGAATATCGGTTCGCCTATTTGACCTTGCGCCGAGGCATTAACTTTGAGCAAGGCTGGATTGATTGGTGTAATGAAGCGTTAGAACTTTTAGAAACTTGGCATGATGTTGAATCTTAAGTACAGGGTTTTCCCGCCCTTGGCGGGAAAACCCTGTACTTAACTAAAAAACGCTTTAAACTTTGTAAAGTATTAAGTACTCTGCCAAAGATCCAACTGAAATATAAACAAAAAATCAATGAGTGAAAAGATTACATGGACTGCTGAAGCTGAAGCAAAGCTGAAGGATATCCCATTTTTTGTGAGACCTTTTGCTTTTAAAAAGATTGAAAAATACGCTCAAGATAATAATTTTCAGCAGATTACACTTGAGGTGTATGAGCAAGCCAAGAAACAGTTCAACAAAAAATATAACGAGATGAAGTGAATTGCCAAAGGACAAAGCAGTGCTTTGTCCTTTGGCAGTTTAGAGAGATAGTAAAGCACTGCTTTAATTTGCTGATAGTATATTGGCAAGTTCTATGATGGGCTAACGGGAATGAGTCAGATATTAGGGCAATTAGCGGGGCAATCCGTAGGGGAATCAGTTTGGAAAAGGTTGCGTCATGGCAACATTGCCTCCTGTGAAGAGGCTTTGCAATTTTTAATTGATATTCATGGCAACGTCCATCTAGATTGGTTAGATCAAGATTTAAATCATCGATTTTTTCGTGAATTTGAAGATCGCAGCATTTTGCCGCCTGTAATCCCATTATTGTTATGGCGTAATTGTTTTTATATCGGTAGTCCCAACAATATCAGTCACGAACAGATCAAGCTAATTAGCGATCGCACCTTAACGGAAATTAAAGTCCTCAGGATTTCAGCCGATAGTTATCGCACATGGTTTCGTCGCCAAAATATTCCTAATCCTAATCAGATCCATTCAGCACAACCGATCAATCCCCTCACAGGTGAAACCGAGCAAGTTGATATTGGGGAAGTGACAGATTTATACCTATCCCAAGCTGTCGATCAGACTCGGCGCATTAATGCCCTAATTTCGATCGCCTTACAGCATCGCGCCAGTGACATCCACTTAGAGCCAACCCCCACAGGCTTACGAGTGCGCTATCGCATTGATGGGATTTTGCGCGATATCAAAACCTTGCCCCTCGAAATCAGCCGTAAAATCATTGTTGCCCTCAAGGTAATGTCCAATATGGATATTGCCGATAGTCGCCGCCCCCAAGATGGACGCATTGGCAAGGAATATACAAGCGATGAAAATCTGAATCTCAATCTCGATATGCGGGTGAGTACACTCCCTTGTGTCTGTGGTGAAAAAGCGGTAATTCGCCTATTGCCTCGCGATAATCCTTTTTCTAATCATCTGGAATCTTTGGGTTTTAGCGATCGCACCCTCAAAATTTATGACAGTTGGTTACGGCAACCTCAAGGACTAATCATCATGACTGGTCCTACGGGATCGGGCAAAACCAGTACTCTGTATACCAGCTTGCAAGCGATTGCCCAAGAGCATGTCAACGTGATCACTGTCGAAGATCCTGTCGAATATGTTTTACCAAATATTACCCAAACACAGGTTTGTGAACCCGCAGGTATGACCTTTGCCGCAGGACTACGCGCTATCCTCAGACAAGATCCCGATATTGTCATGGTCGGTGAAGTCCGCGATCCTGAAACGGCAGAAACCGTTGTCCGTGCAGCTCTGACAGGTCACTTAGTTCTCTCGACCATGCACACTAATGATGCGGCTAGTGCGATCCCCCGCCTTAAGGATTTAGGTCCTGACCCCGGATTAATTAGCGATGCCCTATTAGGCGTAGTCGCTCAACGTCTTGTCCGCAAAAACTGCCCCTACTGTTCAGTTACCCATCATCCACAAAACTCAGAATTACAAGCCCTAAGACTGGAACGCGAAGATCTTAATCCCACACAGTGGCGTAAAGGCAAGGGCTGTAAAAAATGCTTTTTCACGGGTTACATTGGGCGGGAAGCAGTTGTCGAACTCATCGATATTGATGAGGCTTTTCGTCACATGATTTACGAAGGCACAATTACCCAAATGAATCGTTATCTTAATGAAATTGATTTTAATTCTTTTCGCAAGGCAGCGATCGATAAACTCAATGCTGGGATTACCACCAGTGAAGAAGTTTTACGAGTATTACCGCGCAGTGCCTTACATCGAGTTAATTCTCCTATTTCCCGTCAAGCCCATATCAAAGCCATTAATGTATAGCTAACAAAACCCCAGAGAGAGATGCGGCGCTTTGCGCCGCATCTCTCTCTGGGGTTTTATGCCCTGACTTGAGCAGCTAGATATATCCAACCCATTTATGTATAAGAGCAAACTGTACTAAGTACAGTTTGCTCTTATGCTTTTCATGCCTGAACTTTTACACCTCGCCAAAAGGCTATATGACCTTTAATCTGTTTTGCCGCATCCTTTGGTTCAGGATAATACCAAGCAGCATCTTTATTAGTTTCGCCATTAACTTCGATGTTGTAATAGCTAGCAACACCCTTCCAACCGCAGGTTGTATGGGTATTACTAGGCTTAAAATATTCCATATTCAAAGAATCCGCAGGGAAGTACTGATTTCCCTCCACCACTTCGCAGCGATCGCTCTCCGCAAGGACAGCACCATTCCAAATAGCCTTTGGCATATATTTTTTTGATATCTTGAAAATCATTTCACTTGCTATTGTAATAGTTCGCATCTAGCAATCTATAATAATTTACGATAGAGGTTTCCAAATTAAGTGAATACTCATTTGGAAACTCAAAATCAATCCTAGTAAGAGTTTTTCGTTTTCATTTTGTCTATGGCAAAATAAAAAATGCTATAAGAATACGTCGCTTCCAATCCCCAACCCAATCCCTAGAAGATCGTAAGTCTCTACAAAGAGAATTGTAATCTTTGAGAATCATTCTACTGACTAGAAATGAGTGGTAATTTAATAGATGCTTGTAAAAGCTGTAATCAAAATGTAAGCTTTTTATAAACTGATAATCCTTCTAATCCTCATTATTATGTGTAAAGCTAAAATAAATACGACTAACGTATAACTTGCTGTTCAAGCAGTGAATTTATTTAGTTTTTAAACATTATTATTAGGTTTATAGAGGAGATTTTATTAGGGATTGCCATTTGCTTGTTTGAGACGTAATAAGGTTTGAGATATGCTTTTAATCACAGTTGGCACAGAACAATATCAGTTTAATGCTTTAATGCAATGGATAGACATACTGATAAAGTACCAACTAGTTAATAACGAAGAAATAGTAGTACAATATGGAGCCTCTAACTATTTACCCGATGGAGCAAGAGCTTATCGGTTTCTGTCTGAACCAGAATTCTTGAGTTTTGTTGACAGAGCAAGTTTAATTATTAGTCATTGTGATGAAAGTATTGCTGAATTACTGGAGGATCAAGAAAATCCCTATGTTCTAATTCCGCGTTTACAGAGATTTCGCGAACATATAGACAATCGTCAAATGGAGGTTGCAGAGGATTTTGAACACAGAGGGGTAGCGATCGCTAGATCTCCGGGGGATCTCGTTAAATTCCTAAAATTACAACAAACCTCAGATATAATTCCGCAAGTTGATGAAACTGATTTATGTGAATACCTCAAAGCAAGATATCCATCTCAGAAGTTAATGCTGATTAGCTCTTCAGGTGGTTACTTCCGTTATATGCAGAGCATGAAGCCATTTTGGCAAAAATTTAGCGATCGCAGTTGGATCTCCATTCGCACTGCGATCACAGAAAAACAGATAGAAGATGATCATCGCTATTGGGGATATATACCTGTCAAGGATAACTTGCCAAACATGTTTCGCAACCTACTATTGGCGATCAAGGTTGTCCCCAAGCAGAAGCCAGATTTAGTTTTTTGCACTGGTTCAGGTTTCGCTATTCCCTATTTATTAGTTGCCAAGTGGATTTGTCATAGCACAATAGTTTACGTTGAATCTAAGACCCGCCTCCATGCATTAGGTTTACCTGCTTGGCTATTAATGAAGTTAAATGTATTAGATTTACTTGTAGTCAGAAGTAGAGAGATTGCGAATATTTATCCGAAATCTGTTTACATTCCTGTCCATGACATTAGTCAAGACTCTACTAGTCTCAGGGATTACAAACAAGCATTAATTGTGACCTTTGATGAAGTTGCTTTTATCTACAGTCCTGAAAGATTAGAATTTTCTACTGCTAGAGAATTCCTGAGTGATTTTCAAACTATTTGTAATCCCGACGAGTTTTACAAAAAAATTGTCATCGATATGAGCCATACCACTTTTATGGATGGTGCAGGATTAGGTGCATTAACTAATTGTCTGAGATTCGCAAAATCAAACAAGACTGAGTTAGTACTTTGGAGTGTTAGTGAAGCAGTGAGCTCTTTAATATCACTTTCTTCCCTCAGCAATTTGTTTATAATTGAACCAAACACCAATACATTTCGATTTTCGCATTTAATTCAGGAAAATCGTGTGAATAATATTACACCATTTGGTTTATTCCTATTTCGCACGCAGAGATTACTCAAGAAAATTCCTGTACTAAGAATTTTTTATCCAATATTAAAATTCTGCTTTCCTTCGGTGGATATCGATCCAGGTGTTCCTGTCCATCCCTCCGTAAGAGATCCTTTAAAAAGATTAATTGATATTATCGGAGCGCTGATTGGGCTAAGCTTTACCGCTATTCTATTTGCGCCGATCGCGATCGCAATTCTCATGGAAAGCAAGGGTAATGTGCTATTTGGGCAAGTCCGTTGTGGACTACTTAGCAGACCATTCAAGATTTGGAAATTCCGCTCAATGGTACAAAATGCGGAACAACTGAAGATGAAAGTGGAAAATCAAGTGAGTGCTAGTGCTGCTAATTCCCAAGGAAGTGAACAGTCGAATAGTGCCAATGATAAATTTTTCAAGAATGCCGATGATCCTCGTGTAACTAGGATTGGTAAATTCTTGCGAAAGACTAGTCTTGATGAATTCCCCCAATTTTGGAATGTACTAATTGGTGATATGAGCTTAGTTGGTACTCGTCCACCTACCTTTAATGAGATTAACTCTTACGAACTAGAGGTTGAATATCAGGATGAGCGCTACACTGAATGGAATCGCCTTGATGTCAGACCAGGGATTACAGGTGTATGGCAAGTAAATGGGCGTTCTAGTGTGAGAAGTTTCGCAGAAGTAGTGAACTATGACATCGAATACCGTAAAAATTGGAGTATTTGGTACGATCTTCAGCTAATTGTAAAAACAGTTTTAGTTATATTTGATAAAAATAATAAAGCGGTATAGCTATAGCAAAGCAAGTTGTGCTTAGGACATAAAACCAAAAGATGAGTTGCGGCGCTTCGCGCCGCAACTCATCTTCTGGTTTTATACATTGTGTTGAGGAACATGCAGGAAAATAAAGAACCGATTTTTTGTGGCGAGGCGAAGCCTCACCACAAAAAATCGGTTCTTTATTAAAGTTAGGAATCTCGACTAGTAATAGATATACCCTCGACAAGCATGGCGGGAACATATAGCGAACCATGCCAATGCCGATCGCTTGCTACTGCCGTCACTTGATTTAGTACCGTATAGACATTTCCTGTCAACATTGTGTCCTTGACGCGACCGACGATTTTACCATTTTTGACACGATAGCCCAAATCGACATTAATTGAGAAATCTCCTGATAAATCCGTATCATCACCGAGAACCTGATCGACAATTAACCCATCTTTTAAGGTGGCGGCAAGTTCTAAAACATCGCCTTGTATAGTTTCACTAGCAGCGATCTCTAAATTGAATAAACCCGGACTAGGATAATTGCCTAAATCACCACGAAATCCGTTACCCGTTGCGGCAATTCCTAACTCTTTGCAAGTACGCATATCGCCATAGAATCCTTGCAAAATGCCACGATCAATCCAAGTTATTTCCTGAGTGGGTGTACCTTCATCATCGAAGGGAGCACTATAAACCCCTAAATTCGGATGTTGACTAACAGTGAAAATATCCGAAATTACGGGCTGTCCCACTTTTTCGAGCCAAGGTGTTGCCTTTTGTTGCACTTGCCTGCCACTCATAGCGATCGCCACGACACCCCATAACAAAT
This sequence comes from Pseudanabaena sp. BL-A-41, assembly GCA_050632425.1. GTDB lineage: Bacteria > Cyanobacteriota > Cyanobacteriia > Pseudanabaenales > Pseudanabaenaceae > Pseudanabaena. The sequence goes on from CP192607.1 coordinate 1,280,046, forward strand.
CTGCTGCCTTACCTGTAAAAATCACAGGGACTTTACCCGATGGGGCTTTAGCATTTTTCTTAGCCCATCTGAGGGATTGCAGTACTTTTTGAGCGATCGCCTGAGGATTTAAGTTGCCGCGTTCCGATTGAGCATACCAAACATTGAGAAAGTCATCGCCTCGCGTCAATTCCACATTCAAAGAGCCATCCACAGTAATATCTGTATAGCCACAGTCCAGCCCTTTACTGTTGATAATGCGTACCGACTCCTCGCTACATTCCCAATCTGCGCCGCAAATTGCTTCGGGATAATAGGCTAGAACTTCCGCGATCGCTGTTTTCCCCCAATCGATCATTTGCTCAACACTAACTTCTTGACCATAAATTTGCGGATAGTCAGCAATTGTGGAATTACGCAACAAAATTTCTTCAGGGTCATTCAAGGCACTGAGGGCGATCGCCTGTTCCACCAAGTCCTTGGGTTCCACTTCACCATAAGCCGTGGCTAAACCGACGCGCTGATCCTTCCAAATCCTTAGACCTACGCCTTCTGAATCAATACTTTCTAGTTGTTTAAGCCGATTAGCCTCAAAAAATACAGGACGGGAAACTGCGCGAGATGAATAGACCTCTGCGGCTTCACAGCCCAATTTTTGCGCCAGATCTAATAATTGTTCAGGTTCAATGGTCATAAGTAGTTGATCGTATCGCAATTATTGCGCTGACTTGAAATCTCAAAATTCGTGAAATCGATGCTAAGCATCGATTTCACGAATTTTTGGGTAAAACTATTGCTCAGCAAGATTATCAATCTTCTCACGAATCGAGAGCTGAATTAGGGCGCGAATCAGTGATAAACCAGTAAAACCTGCACCTACAAAAGTGGCGATCGCCCAACTCGCATAAGTACCATTTGTACCAACCAACAGCACGGCTCCCGCTAGCAATAAAAATCCTGTTAAACAAGCATAAATGAGAGCTTTAACCGCAATATTAATCCGCTTGAGTGTGCGATCGCTTTCAGAAGACTTGACTTGAATCATCAATTCGCCACGTTCAATTCTTTCTTCCAAACGCTCTAACAGGATTTCCATCCGACTCGGTTTATTCAACTGATAAACCAAAAAATCTTTGGCTTGTTGAGCTAAGGCTCCTAAAGTATTACCTCGACCTCTAGTCAGAACAATGCTCTTGACAAAGGGCTGAGCCGCCGTAGAAAAGTTATATTCTGGGTCAAGAATTCGAGCAATCCCATCAAGGGTAGTTAGGGATTTGAGCAGATAGGTCATTTGTGGTGGCAAACGGAAGGGCTGCTTCTCAAAAATGGCAACCACTTCACTTTTGATTTGCTCAAATTCGTAAATATTGACAGGTCTTTCTGTAAAGCGATCTAAAACGAACTTTAGCATCCGTTTCACAGGACTCATATCGGCGATCGGTTCGATAAAGCCCATACTCATCAGGGTATCGACCACTTCATTCGTATCCTTTCGCAATACGGCAAAGAAGGTCTTGACCATCTGATCCTTTGCCATGGTTTTGACTTCCGCCATCATCCCATAATCATAGAAAATCAAACTACCACTAGGGCTAACAGCTAAATTCCCTGGATGGGGATCGGCGTGAAAGAAGCCATCTTGGAGCAATTGCTTGAGATAGCAGCAGATCCCCAACTGATTAATTTCCTTAGGATTTAAGCCACAGGCTTCGAGAGCTTGGCGATCATCTACTTTAATTCCAGGGACATATTCCAAGGTCAAAACCATCGAAGTCGAATATTCCCAATAAACTTTAGGAATAACAATTCTTGGATAGCCTTCAAAGTTTTTGCGAAAGCGATCAGCATTGCTCCCCTCGATCGCATAGTCAATTTCTTGATAAAGAATAGTGAAAAACTCGTTATAAATTCCCTCTAAATTATATTTACGAGTCCAAGGCAAATATTGCCGAAAAACCTTAAGCAGCTTACCAACGGCAAGTAAATCAAGATCGAATAGTCTTTTTAAACCGGGGCGTTGAACCTTGACCACCACATCTTCCCCAGTATGTAGTGTCGCGCGATGGACTTGACCAAGGCTCGCCGCCGCCAGAGGCACTTCGTCAAAATCACGATAGATCGTATAAAGAGACTTGCCGAGTTCGAGTTCAATGATGTCTCTTGCCTCTTTGGCACTAAATGCAGGGACTTTGTCCTGAAGCTGTGACAAATTACTAATGTATTCAGGGGGCAATATATCCACCCTTGTGGATAGGGACTGACCGATTTTGATAAAGGTTGGACCAAGATCGAGCATATTGCGTACTAGCCATTCGGCTCGTTTGCTGCGGGTACGCGATGTGTCGATTTGCCAAAATTTATCCCACCATATAAAAAACAGGAATGTAAAGGCAGCTAAAAATACTTCCCGTTGGCGGGCAAGAGAGGAGCTTTTAATTCTCTGCCAGCGCAGTTTTTTGGGAGGTAATTGGGCGATCGCAGACATATTTTGCTAATAGGAGCCTTGCTAACTAGCATTGCTGTGTTTATATTACCCAATTTCAGCTTAAAAGTAGATGACAATACTTGTTCTAAGTAGCTGGGCATAATTAAAAAACAGAACCAAAACCTGTGGCGCACGCTGCGCGTGCGCCACAGGTTTTGGAGTTTTATATTTAACGCGAGTTTGGGATGATTTGAAACTGGCTTTGAGAGAGGGTTTGCTACGCAAATCCTCTCTCAAAGCCCAAAAGTAAAAGCCTTGCTACGCAAGGCTTTTACTTTTGGGCTTTTAAAATTTGCCAGCTTAACCCGAACTGACGTTATTTAGGACGAGTGGCGACAGACACACAGCGTCTCCACTCGTCTTCTGGTTTTGTTTTAGTGACTATAGCTATACAACAAAAATGACAAGACTTTGCTATGGTTATTTTGTATTGGCGATCGCCAGAAGATTCACAGTCCCAAAGCTAAAATTTTGGCTAAAACTTGGCTAAAAATTTATAGCGTTTCCCAGTCTAGTGAAGTAAGGGGGTATTTCCCCGCCTTCGGCGGGGAAATACCTATCTGTACCTCAGCACTATATATCTGTTACAAACATTCCTAGAGGTAATCCAATGGGTGAAATCACCAGAGATGAAATCCGCGAACGCTTAGGCAATATTGACCAAATTCGCGATATCATTTTCGGCGCACATTTGCGCGAATATACCAGTCGGTTAGATAAGGCAGAATCCGATATTTCGGCAATTCAACAGGATGTCCGCGATCGCCTAAATGACCTAAAACTAACATTAGCTACTGAATTAAGAACTGCCGTTGAGTCAATTGACAAACGCTTAAAAACCATTAGCTCATCAGCCCAAGAAGAAGCCGCCGATCTCCGTCAACAGTTTGATCGCCTAAACCGCAAGTTTACGAGCAACATTGAAACCCTTGATGAAACTGTCGAGGCTCAAAGGATCGCTTTGCGTGATGAACTCGCTCAAACCAGAGATAGTCTGCAAAATGATACCCGTGAATTGCGATCTCTAGTTTTAGAAGAGCTAGATCGTCATTTCTCAATTCTCCGTGAAGATAAGCTGTCCAAAGATGATTTGGCAGAGTTGCTATTTGAGTTAGGGATGAGACTTAAAGGCTCAGAATTTGTACCTGCTTTGCGCGAGGCAGCCGAAGAAAGGGTTGACGAAAAGTATGAGCAAGTCAATATCGAACCTAAAAGCGATCGCCCATCTTCACTAAGTGCTGAGACAACTTCAAGCAGTACAGCTACTAAAACTTCTCGCACCAAGTCCACATCTTCAAAGCTTTAAATTTTAGCTGTTTCGAGAGTTGATTAACTCTGTAGGGGGGTAGGGCCTTAAGCCTACCCTATTGCCATTTTTAATTACAAATTACCGTTGTTATCCCCAATAGCCTAAATAGTATGTCGGAGAGAAATGGAAATTTCAACGATAATGCTCTCAGCGATGTTGAGAAATTCTTTCTTCTGCTCTCCGAACTTAATATTATTGAATCTGACAAGTCTCAAAGTTCTACTAATCAAGATCCAATCTTACCTGATGATGACAATAGAGTTATCACATCAATTTCCGACTCTAGTCCTATAGTTCCAATTAAAGAGCCAACACCTAGAGCAAAACTAGCGAACACCCTATCTGAGCAGGAATCTCTAGATGAATATGAGAACAAGCGATCGCCTGCGGTTTATCCATTCCCTAGTCTTTTAGATGAACTACCTTTTTTAAAAGATCTAGAAGCTATTCGCGAAGTCCCTGAGACTAATCACCACAATGGTTCAGGAGGCTATCAACAGTCTCAAAATCCAGAAAGTGTCACACGCTCAAGCAATCCCAACAATCCTAACAGTTCAGACTGTGCATCCCTAGAACAAACACCAGAAAAAGAGCCAGAAAAAGATACTGTCAAACGTCTTCAGGAATTGATACTAGGTGGAGAAATTCTAAATATATTTGATGAACCTTTAGCTCCTGCCCAAATACAGATAGAACAGTCACAACTAGCAATTAACAATCAAGATATCCATCCCAAAAGCACAAGGGGATTACCAAAGGTATTACCAAATGAATCCGCCTATAGCAATTCAGGAGATATCTTAGCAGATGATCAAGCCCTGCATCTTTTGCAAGATATTCTCGTTGTTCCAGAAATCGAAGATCTGAGAAGTTTCAAAATTTCTGTTGAGCAAAAGCTAGGGATTGTCGAAAGTCAGGTCAATAATCCTGAAATCATGAATAAGATTGAGGGATTAGAAAGCCTCATTCAAAACGCATCGCGTGGTCTCAATAGTCTTGGCTCAAAGCTAACGGAACTTGGGAATGAGCAAGACAATATCCCTACAGAAATTGCTCAGGTCAGAGAGCGGATTACTCAATTAGAACACCGAATTAACGAACCCGATGAACTAGTACAGCTTTTGTTGCCCGTAATTGCCGATATCCTAAGCCTTAAGGTCACAGAATCGCGTGAGTCCATGTGTCAAGCGATTATGCCCATTATTGCGGAAGTGATTTTTGAGCGATCGCAACTAGATCGAGTCGCCATGGGTCACGCCATCTCCGATATTCTGCCCAGTGCTATTAGCGAGCATATTCAAAGTAGTCCCGAAGGAATTGCCAAAGCGATTGCCCCAGAAATGGGAGCCGCAATTCGTGAGCAAATTCGCTTAGATCGGGATGCGATTATCGATGCGCTAGCGCCCGAAATGGGATCGGCGATTAAGCGTCAAATTGCCCTCGAACGTGACTCCATGGTAGATGCCCTTTATCCCGTCATCGGTAATACGATCGCAAAATATTTTGCGGAAGCAATTCGCTCGATTAATGAAAAGGTCGAGCAGACCTTTAGCGTGGCAGGACTGCGGCGCAAAATTCGGGCAACGATGCAGGGTGTTTCCGAAGCAGAACTAATTCTCAAAGAATCGGTTCCCTTTGAGATCCAAGCGATATTTCTGATTCACAACCTTTCGGGGCTAGTAATGGTTGATCTCCAGCAAAGTGATTTGAATACACTGATCGCACCGATTGATTCGGATATGTTGGCAGGGATGCTGACCGCCATTCGCAGCTTTGCTAGTGAATGTATGTCACGCTCATCCGAGGACAGGGCTGAAATTGATACAATTAACTACAGTGGCTCGAAAATTTTATTAGAAGTAGCTGGCTATTGCTATCTCGCAGTTATCATTCGCGGTGAGCCTGATCTAGAATTTGTCACCAAAATTCGCGATGTGTTTGGTCAAATTGTCCAAGTCTATGGGGAAAAGCTGAAACAGTTTGATGGAGATGCTAGTACCGTCCCTTTCAAAGTCCATCTTGAACTCAAGGCGTTGATGGAAGTACAAGCGGAGAAACCTCCAAAAAAATCATCCAAAGCTCTGATCTTTCTGGGTTTAGCGTTAATAGCTCTCATTTTTGTCCCCATCGGCATTTATCAATATCAATCTCAACGCGATCGCCAAATTGAAGCCAAGGTTTTAGAAGCCTTTGCCAATACGCCTGAACTAGCGGTCTATCGTCTCAATGTAAACGCCAATGGCAATCATCTCAAGTTATCAGGCAAATTACCTAATCAAAATTTACGCGATCGCGCCCTCCAAGTTGCCAATGAAGCCACCAAAGCAGAAATAGCGATCGGCAATATCAATAACAGCATCTATGCAGCGAATGTACCTCCAGACCCCGTCCTTGTTGCAATTGAGGTGGAACGCCTTACCAAAGTACTCAACTACACCCAAGGCGTAAAAATCGCCACTCAATTCAAAGATGGGCAATTGACGATTACAGGACAGGTCGAGCAGCCCAGACTCATGCCCAAAATCACCCAGACCTATAGCAAAATTTCTGGAATTACTACCGTCACCAATACCGCAACGATCTTGATACCGAAGCTATCAACTCGGATTTATTTCCCCCTTGGGGTGACTACCGTTCAGCCAACGGAACTAGAAAAATTAGTAGAAGTAAAAGCTTTTTTAGACCTATATCCCGACTATAACCTCAAAATTTCTGCGAAGAGTGACAATATTGGCGATCGCAGCATCAATTACCAATTAGGGGTCAAACGTACCCAAGCATTACGCGATGCTCTCACAGAGAAGGGAATCAATGCAAATCGGTTGCATATTTCTGGGATAATAGAGCCATCTATTCAGCAGCCTTCTGACCAAATAGCAAGATGGGTAGAGTTTGAACCTACGCTAAAATAAATGTCCGAGATTATCTAATTAAATGCATTCTTCTCCCAAAGTAATTTCTCAAAAAATGTGTCTTGTTGGCGATTTTGGGGTTGGTAAAACTAGCCTCATCCGTCAATTTGTGGATCGTCAATTTAGTGATAAATATCTATCAACCGTTGGCGTGAAAATTTCGCGTAAACTAGTATCTATTTCAGATTCAGTTGTCAATACCACAAATACTTCTTCAGAAGAATTAAAGCAACTCCAGCTAATTATTTGGGATATTGAAGGAAGTACACGCTTTAAGGGAATCACTCCTAGCTATCTACAGGGAGCTAAAGGCGCATTAATTGTCGGTGATGTCACTAGACAAACAAGTATGCAAAATCTGGAAGCTCATGTCCAACTTTTTCGATCAATTAATCCTCACTCTCAAGTGATCATTGCTATAAACAAAGTCGATTTAATCACAGCCCACGAAAGGGATACTCTATTTCAATCTCTTCTGATGGAATTCGCTAAGCTTAAAACCTCTGTATATGCAACATCTGCAAAGACAGGGGAAGGAGTTGATGAAATTTTTCAAACTCTAGCACACCAAATCCTAATGCTAGAATAGAGGCACAGGCACTATTTACATTCGATACATTCAAAAATATTGCAAAAATATTAACAAAAGCTCTCTAAAAGAACCATAAGATTGATTTTCTGTCCCATCGTTACACTGCTATGAAACAGTCAAAAATCCTCAAAAAACTACTTACTGCTTCAGAGAGATCCTTTGTAATGATTGATCGAGAGTTTGTGATTACGGACACATCCTATGGTGCAGAGAGATTTTCTGAATCTCCCTATGAATCTCTATTATCGAAAGACATTCGCCATGTATTTCCAGAAACAATTGGCTTAGAGGAAACCTTTCGTAACATTTGGCTCAATCAAGCAACTAGCTTTGAAATCAAGGGTATTTGTCGTTCTTCTCATAATGCGAATAAGCACCTTTATTTTGATTTTTATATCATTGGTACGAATGAGTTAGAAGAAACAGATAAAAGCATTATTATCTGTATTGAAGATGTTACGGATATTATGGATAGTTCTCAGATCTTATTACAGAGAATTAATGAATCTGAGTTACTTACACACGCTCTCAGCAAATCCAAGGAATATATTGATAAGATTATTTCGTCAATGGCAGATGCCTTAATTGTCACTGATGACCGAGGGATGATTAAAACGGTCAATCCTGCAACCATCAATTTGTTTGGGTATTCACAATCTGAGTTGGTTGGTAGCCCGATGAGTATGTTATTTCATGATACTCATCAATTTGAGGCGCTCCAATCACAATATGAGAAGAATTCTGAGCGTTCTGTCGAACAAATTGCAGCAGGCGATCGCAATTTTTATAACATCGAAGTGCTCTGTCATTCTAAGAATAGAGAAGAGGTCTTAATTTCTTTTTCTTGCTCAACTATCTTGAATCATCAACTTGAATATGACATAGAGCCAAGTCATCATTTTGTCTATGTTGGTCGAGATATCACCGAAATTAAGCGTAAAGAGCAAGAATTACTCGCAGTTCGACAGTTTGCCGAGCAATCGGCTCAAGCTAAAAGCATTTTCCTTGCAAATATGAGTCATGAAATCCGCACTCCCATTAATGGAGTATTGGGCATGACTGACTTATTGCTGAGTACAGAACTCGATGATCATCAACAGGATTTCGTTGACAATATTCGCTTGAGTGGGAATCTCTTGCTGAGCTTAATTAATCGCATTCTCGATTTATCAAAATTAGAAGAAGGGAAACTAGAGTTAGAAAGCTTATCTTTTCATTTAGAACAATGTTTGGAAGAGACTCTAGAAGTATTTGCCCTACAAGCCCACAATAAGGGATTAGAACTCAATGTTATTTTTGAGGATGATTTACCTCATTTCCTCCTAGGAGATACGGTGAGATTAAGGCAAATGCTGATGAATCTCATCGGTAATGCCATTAAGTTTACGGATCACGGCGAAGTATTTGTCAAGGTTGAGCGCGATCGTCTCTTTGAGGAAACCTTAGCTGATACAGACAACAAGTTAGCAAGTGCCGATAACTATTTGGAACAAACTCCAATTTATTTAAAATTCTCAATTACTGATACGGGTATTGGCATTAATGAACAAGACTATGACAAATTATTCAAACCTTTTTCGCAAGTCGATGCCACCACAACCCGTCGTTTTGGTGGTACTGGCTTAGGTCTGGCTATTTGTCGGCAGTTAGCAGATTTGATGCAAGGAGAAATTGGCATATCCACTCCAGTACAGGGAATCGGCACTTGTTTTTGGTTTCGAGTTCCTTTTTATCTTCAGCCGCCAAGTAGTTCAGCCTCAGTGATGGATGGCAGTCAATCTCTCAAGCATAAATCAGTTTTAGTAATTGATGAAAATCAACATGCTCGCGATGCAATTCGCTATTACCTAAAACATTTTGGTGCAGAGGTCTACGAAGCTATCAATATTGCCGAAGCGATCGCCCATTTAGATACCGATCAAACGATTGATATAGTCCTACTTGATTGGAAATTAGCGAATTTTGATGCTACAACCTTAATCCAACAAATTCATGCACAATCTAAATCGAGAAACCTACCATTTATCGCCATCCTAACCGCTAATCAACAAAGTGAAATCCAGAAAGTTATTGCTCAAGGTTTTCATGGCTATATTACGAAACCTTTTAAAAGACAACGATTATTGAAAACTATATCTATAGCCTTAGGTATCGATATAGTCCCTGCTATTAATGATTGTCCATTACATAATTCTGTTCGATATAACGGAAAGCCTTGTCAAGATGCTTCTCACATAGAAAATTTAAGTGATTTAAAAATTTTGTTAGCAGAAGATAATATCGTTAATCAAAAAATCATGATGACATACCTATCGCAGCTAAATTGCCAAGCAGATCTAGCTGACAATGGGGAAAAAGTACTGCAATTAGTGATATCCAAACATTATGACATTATCTTAATGGATTGCCAGATGCCTTTATTAGATGGATATGACACCACTCAGGCTATCCGTCAAATGGAAATGGCAAATGAGTTGCCACACCATATTGTGATTTTAGCGATGACTGCAAATGCCTTTAAAGAAGATCGCGATCGCTGTTTAGCAGTTGGGATGGATGATTACCTCAGCAAGCCTATCCGTCGCAAGCAACTCCAAGAGATGCTCGAACATTGGATGCTCAAAATTAAGCGTTAAATTTATTTGTAGCGCGGCGAAGCCGCGCTACAAATAAGCCACAAAAAACAGAGAATTACTGTTTGTTTTGCGAAAAGTCTCATGTAGTGAGACTTTTATGACAAAATTTATAAGCACAATGTCAAAAAAGTTTTCGTCTAGATAGCCATGCTCAAAGCTGGGATTGTCGGACTACCCAATGTGGGCAAGTCTACGTTATTTAATGCCCTAGTTGCCAACGCCAAAGCCGAAGCAGCCAACTTTCCCTTTTGCACGATCGAACCCAACGTTGGCTCGGTGTCCGTCCCTGACGATCGCCTCAAAACCCTCGCCGAAGTTGGTAAGTCCGCGCAAATCATCCCCACCAGAGTCGAATTTGTCGATATTGCAGGACTGGTCAGAGGTGCAAGTAAGGGTGAAGGTTTAGGAAATCAGTTTTTAGGAAATATTCGAGTTTGCGATGCGATCGTCCATGTGGTGCGATGTTTTGAAAACGATGACATCATCCATGTGGAAGCCTCAATCGATCCTGCCCGTGATATTGAGATCATTACCCTCGAACTCGCGCTTTCAGACCTAGCTCAAGTTGAGCGCCGCATTGAGCGCACTCGTAAAGGAGTCCGCAGCAACGACTCTGAAGCAAAAGTCGAAATGGCAGCTTTAGAAAAAGTCCGCGAAGTCCTTGATGCTGGTAAGCCTGCACGTTTAGCCAATCTTACGGATGAAGAAAAAAATGCGATTTCAGTATTGCAGTTGTTAACACTCAAGCCGACTATTTATGCCGCCAATGTTGCTGAAGATGATTTGGCAACAGGTAATGCTTTTGTCGATAAGGTCAGAGCGATCGCTGATGCAGAAAATGCGGAAGTAACCATTGTCTCCGCTCAAGTGGAAGCCGAATTACTAGAACTTCCCGAAGAAGAGCGCCAAGATTTTCTCGAATCCCTTGGAGTGAAAGAAGGCGGCTTAAAATCCTTAATTCGTGCCACCTATCATCTCTTAGGTTTACGCACCTATTTCACCGTTGGTCCCAAAGAAGCGCGGGCTTGGACAATTCACGCAGGCATGAAAGCTCCTCAAGCCGCAGGTGTAATTCACTCTGACTTTGAGAAAGCATTCATCCGTGCCGAAACCGTTGCCTTTAAGGATCTTGTAGAATCAGGATCAATGAGTGCTGCGCGTTCCAAGGGCTTACTCCGCAGTGAAGGCAAGGAATATGTCGTTCAAGAAGGCGATGTAATTTTATTCCTTACTAGCGCTTAAGACAAAAACACAAAATGGCTACACCATTTTGTGTTTTTAAAATCCTCGATATCGACACGATGTTAAATATTGATTTTTGGGAATAGCGATCGCACCAATAATAAAGGAGCTAAATCAAAATGACACAAGCAATCCTTAGTAAATCGCTATATGAGTCGGATTTTCTGCTCTGGACTCAAGACACAGTAGCCAAACTTAAGGCTAAGGAATTTGACCATGTGGACTTAGAAAACTTGATAGAGGAAATTGAAAGTTTGGGTAGATCAGAAAAAAAGGAGATTAAAAGCCGACTAACAACCTTGCTAGAACATTTGATCAAACGTATATATGTCGATATGCCTCAAGAGTTCAATGGCTGGGAGCGGACTATCAGAAATCAAAGAACTGAGATTGAGTTCTCACTTGATGACTCCCCCAGCTTAAAAGCTTTGTGGAATGATACCTTCGATATTGCTTTTCGATCTGCACTGAGAGATGTGAGAAAGGAATATTCCAAACAAGGATATCAATTTCCTGATATATGGCAGTTTGGGCGCGATATCGACACGATGTTAAATGTTGATTTCTGGGAGTAAAACTCTAATAGATAAGATGCAGTGCGATGCACTGCATCTTAATTAACAACCAAAAAGACCGAGCCAATGGCTCGGTCTTTTTGGTTCGGAATACTTTAGGATCTTTAGGTCACAGTCAACTGCTGGAAGGATCTCAGGTCTACTAGTAAATCAAACTAGCGAACTAGAGATATTTAACTAGATACCTTACAGAACAGCTCCAGCACACAGCTCGGAAACCTGAAGACCCATACGTTTACCGTTACTACTATCTGATTGCATGGGCATCACCTCCTGTTGTCTAAATGTTTATTATCAAACGGGGTTTCGATGTCTGACATCGAAAGGTTTATTCAACCTGATAGCTAATATAGCTGACAAATCTAGATTTGACAATATATTCAGCCAAAACAAGCAATGCTCGTTTTTATTCCACATAAAACAGGCGATCGCGTTGAGTATTAGGTAAAAAGGCTTCTTACTTTTGTCATTGTTTGGACTCAATCTAAAAGTTCAACTTATAATCTGACCAAGTTTCTCAAAGAAATGATGTACATCTTCGTGGATCTCATCGGGAAGCATATTAACTGCTACTACATCGCGAGTTAACTCTAGTGGTGAACCTGTTGGCGTTGGATGCTTATAAGATTTAAGCCGTTGAAACAGGGAATCATGATTTTCAAATAAGAGTTTTTTCCCATTTACGACCTGAAAGACATTTGCTTTAACATTTTTCCAAGATTGAGAAGGTGGTAATGTAAGATTTTCACTAGCAAAAAACTCTTCAATGAATTGTCGAACTGGAGAGGAAAAAATCTCTTGATCACTAATACCCATTTTTTGTAAAGCCGCTCTTATCCAAGAATCACTCACAAGTAAATAGTTCTCAATATTCTTCCGCCGCCATTCATATAAAACAGGATTATTTTGATCGGGATGATATGTTGCTTCATCATCATAATCAAATAACACTAGACGTTTCGCGGAGGGAATAATTTGAAGAACTCCTTCAAAATGACGCTGGCTATCTTCTTTCATCTTTTCTTTAGAACCACCTCGCATCACCCGAAAACAGACTTGGTTGAGCTTGTCTGCCATCCCTAAAGCATTAGCCCAACCTCGCAACAAACGCTCATCAGTTTCACCTTCAACATATAGCAGTATTGGTAAGGCTAACTCTGAAAGCTGTGTGATTTCTAAATTAGAGACATCTGCCATTGCGGTTAAAATCGCTGGGGTTGACTCTACTCGCTTAGGGACTCGATCAAGCAAGGAAACTATTTGTCTAACATCAACCCCTTGAATAAATTCTTCGGCGTGGGTAGCAACTAAAAATTGAGTATTTCTCTGCCTTACGTTCTGATTTTTAAAGTAATCTAAAATCTCGCGTTGCAAATTTACATGAAGATGTGCATCGGGTTCATCTAGTAAGATCGTAGTAGGCTTGTAGCCATAAAAGAAGGCTAAAAGAGTTAATGTCTGATGAAACCCACTTCCTCCAGAAATAATGTCATAAGACTTTTCTCCCTGCTTGTATTCACACACTATCTGTGTATCCACTCCCTTCTCATATAGTGGATCTCTTAAATCAACACTAAACCACTGATGTATAACTCTTTGAATTTCTGACCAGTCTTCTCGATTTTCTTGCCAAACACGCAATAATAAATTCCTAAGTACACTTCCTGGTTGAGCTTTACCAACTTGTTTCCTTAGAGGACCATCATCTCGCCATTCTTCGTTAGGTTCTAGCCCAGAAAAGGGTGGTACATATGCAATAAGAGGTAAAAGTGAATTTGATTGGTTAGGGTCTCCTTCCAATAAGCGAAAATGTTCCCATCCTTCGGTTGGAATGGCATAAATTGTTTGTGGCGAACTATAGCGCAGCTTAACACCAAAGGAATATATTTTAGGAGCAGGAGATTCAGTTATCCAAGTTACATCAATTTCTACTAGGATAAATTCTTGTCTTTTAGAGCCATCTACTTTAGGATAACGGCGATCAGTTTTTTCTCGCCAAAGAAGGTTAAATTCAGGTACAGGGAGTGCTGTAAAATTAGGTAAAACAATTTGTTTACCTGTATTTCCTCGGCGTTTGACTCGGCGAAATTCATCTACGCAAAACTGCCAAATAGCTAAAGCCTGAAGTATGGTACTTTTGCCACTATTATTTCGCCCAACTAAAAGATCAAATTGACCAAACTTATATGTTTGCTCCTCAATGCTTTTGAAATTCCTTAGTGTAAGTGATGTAATCACAGATGTGCTTTCATAATTGCCTAGTTATACTTAATTCTATAGGTCACACAAAGCAAATAAGTATTATTTTGTGTTTGAGATAAAATCAATCTGTATAGAATTGGCGATCGCGCTGAGTATTAGCTAAAAAAGCTTCGAGTTTGTCCCATTCTTTGGACTCAATTAAATTGATTATTTCCTGCAAAGATTGCTGATAGGTATGGAGCGATCGCAATACCGCCGATTGATTGTATTCCGCCATGAGCCGCCCTAGTTCAGGATTACCACCACCCACTCGACTGGTATCTCGAAAACCCGAACTGGCTAAATTTTGGGCTAATTTTAAAACCTTCTGATCGTTTTCCTGTTGGCAGGCAGCAATCAAACTGGCGCTAATCATTACAGGTGCATGGCTAATCATTGCGACAGCCCGATCATGTTCTTCAGGACTACATTCATGGATATTCATACCCACAGATTGCCAGAGCGATCGCACTTTCTCTAATGCTTCGAGATCTTCGCTCGGCGTAACGACACAGGGGCGATTTTGAAAGAGATTTCTTTCAGCGGCTAAGATACCTTGAAATGCAGTCCCTGCCATCGGATGGCTACCGATAAACCTTTGCCCAAATTTTTCACAAATTTTCGATGCAGGTTCCACGATCGCCGCCTTCACCGAACCAACATCCGTAAAAATTACATGGCTTGGCAACTTGGGCGCGATCGCGGTAATTGTCGGTAATATCGATGCGATCGGCGTACAAATGAGGACGATCTCTGTTTCCGCTAACAGGCGATCGGGAATATTTTCAATATTTGTGTTGGCAATATTTACAGCAGCGATCGCTTCTGCTTGTTTACAGGTTTCAGGATTGCGACTGATACCCCATACATAATTATTTTGTTTAGAGTCTTGATTTGCAGCGAGAAGATCTAAACCTAACGATCCACCAATTAATCCCAGTCCGACTATCCCAATTTTCATAGATGCTCCAATGCAATAAAGGGGTGCGTTACACCCCTTTACACATATTAGAATTTACGGAGATCAAGTCCAGCTTCCTTAGCAAATGCAGCAAGCCCTTTCTTTTGCAAAGTCTTAATTGCTTTGGTGGAAATTTGTAATTTTACAAAGCGCTTTCCTTCTTCCCACCAAATTCTCTTATCTTGTAAGTTTACGTGTTGTAAGTGCTTATGGCGTTTGTGTGAGAAGGAAATCGATACGGCATTATTGGCTTTTTTGCCTGTTAGTTGGCATACGCGACTCATAGTACTAGTCTCCTATTTTTTCAGTCCAGCTAACCATACTACAACCTCAAAGCATACTTAGGCAATCCTAAAAAAAGTTTCGTCACGGTGATTAGTTAGACAAACAGCAAAGAGATTTAGTCGGAAAATTAAAGTTGCGAATAGATCGTCTAATTCTTGGTAGGAACGTATAGATACAAATGAGTAATAGCCGAATTTTTGATAGTGCTAAGTTTTTTCAATCAACAAACGGAGAGCCTATTCGCTCAGTCGTTACAGAATCCCCAGATACCGTCGTTGTTGCTTGGTATATTAACCCCAATCAAGAAATTGCGCCCCATCTTCATCCTCACGGACAGGACACTTGGACTATTTTGCAGGGCAAAGGCAAATATTATTTAGACCACCAAGGCAACACGGAAGCGATCGCCGCAGGAGATATCGTGATTGCACCCAAAGGCTTTGTGCATGGAGTATTAAACGATGGCGAAGAACCGTTAGTTTTTATCTCAACCGTCTCACCCGCTACCGCAGGATATCAACCTGTATTAATAAATTCATCGGCTTCCTAAAATCCCAAGATGTTGCTTTGCAAGCAAAGCAACATCTTGGGATTTTGTTGTGATTTTGGGGACATAGAAATTATGAAATGGTTGATGAAATATTTTCGAGAGATCAAGCTCAATAAATTAATTTTATGGTGTTATTTAATTTGGTATTTAGCGATCGTCAGTTTTTACTTTGATCCTGCGCCTAAAATATGGATTAATGCTATAGGAATAAGTGCTGTAATTGGGACTGCACTGATATTAAGTGTTTCTAACAGCAACAGCAAAGCAGATTATTGGCAAATATTTCGACTTTATCTCATGCCATTTTGCGTATCTAGCTTTTCGTCTTTGATTAAAGATCGAGGGTTTATTGTAATTATTTCCCCTAAGCCACAGGAAACGATATTAGCAATATTAAGCTGTGTGATTTTCTTATTAGTTATTGGTGCAATTAAATTTACGAATAGAGTAATTAACCAAGAAACTGGCTAACTTGTAAGTTAACCTCATAGATTTACGGCAATGGTCAGTTAAATCGTGAGGGAATGAAACCCACGTAACCATAGCAACTCGATCATAGAAATCGGTCAGGAATATAGCCCGATTGCCATAATCTGGAGTCTTGTTATTTCCTAAGCCCATAATGAGCGAAGTTTTTATCGAAAAACAACTTAATAAAACACCTAAAAAGCTTTTGAGTTCTCTCTTATACATTGGTGCAATTCGCTTTGAGGCTACTCCACCTTGTTGTATTTTGTTTCCTTTCAAGAAACCAAGCAAAGAGTGGCAGCGCTTTGCACCGCCACTCTTTGCTTGGGCTTTAGCTATTTAGATACTTGAAGACTTTGAGTGATTTAACTTCCAATGAATATATTCTTCTATCGTTGGGAAATAGTCCATCACTACATCTAGACCACCTGGGCGATCGCTAAGATACGCCTCTATATAATCAGAGTTTTGTTTGCGTGGCAGCTTTCCTGCATCGCGATCGCGTAAGCCTTCTTGATAATGAGCTGCTCTGCTGTGACCCAACATAATACTAACTAACTCCAAATATTTAATCGCTAACGCATATATAAGACGTTCTTATTGTATATAATTTTACAAAATTGAGAATTTTTAGAATAATAACTTTACAAAAGACAAAGAAGAATCAGCTATTGGCGGTGCTTTGCACAGCCAATAGCTGATTCTTCTTTACGAAACTAAAATTTGCAAATTGGAATTTGGACTTCGCGACGCTTTAAGCATAATCGATGAACTAGTCGCAGCAGGTATTCCCAAGCAAGATATCGTATTGGGTTTCCAAGAGCCAGCAGTACGAAAATATACGGGCTATGGTGTAGCTTAGGCAAGGCAACAACTCTCTACTTCGCTTGCTTGAAAAGCGTTATATTTAGCCAAAGTGTAGACCTACAAAATTATTTATGACCAATAATGCACAAATTCCTGTTGTTGTCTCTGGAGCGACAGGCAAAATGGGGCGCGAAATTATCAAAGCGATCGCCCAAGCACCAGATATGTATCTCGTTGGTGCGATCGGTCGCAAGCATATCGGCGAAGATATTGGCGAAGTGATTGGTATTGGCGAATTAGAAATACCTGTAACCGATAATCTCG
This sequence comes from Pseudanabaena sp. BL-A-41, assembly GCA_050632425.1. Lineage (GTDB taxonomy): Bacteria > Cyanobacteriota > Cyanobacteriia > Pseudanabaenales > Pseudanabaenaceae > Pseudanabaena. The sequence goes on from CP192607.1 coordinate 1,297,412, forward strand.
AAGTTGTCCTTGCCCAAGCCGCTCAGGAACCACAATTACCCGTGATGGTCGATGTCACCCATCCCAGCATCATTTATGACAATATTCGCTCAGCGATCGCCTATGGTGTGCGCCCAGTCGTCGGCACAACGGGCTTAAGCGAGAAACAAATTGATGATCTTGCTATTTTTGCGGACAAGGCAAGTACAGGCTGCATCATTGCTCCCAATTTCTCCGTTGGCGTAATTCTCATGCAACAAGCAGCGATCGCTGCCGCCAAATATTTCCAACATGTCGAGATCATCGAATTGCACCACAATCAAAAAGCTGATGCTCCAAGCGGCACGGCAATTAAAACTGCCCAAATGCTCTCAGAACTAGGTCAATCCTTCAATCCTGCTCTTGTCGATGAAAAAGAACATCTCGCAGGTGCAAGAGGTGCAACCTATGGCGAAAATATCCGCATTCACAGCGTCCGAGTTCCGGGGCTAGTCGCTCGTCAGGAAGTAATTTTTGGCGCGATGGGGGAAACATTAAAAATTGAGCATAATGCTAGCGATCGCACCTGCTACATGGCAGGAGTCTTGCTCTGTGTCCGCAAGGTACTTGCCCTCAAGTCACTCATTTACGGACTAGAAAAACTTCTATAAACAAAGAAGCCTTCGCATTGCGAAGGCTTCTTTGACTAATACCCCCAGGGGAATTCGAATCCCCGTCGCATCCGTGAAAGGGATGTGTCCTAGGCCTCTAGACGATGGGGGCGTATTGCTTGAGTTTTTTAGCTTATTCAGCTAAGTTTCTTTTCCGACAAAAAAGCCTTTGCAGTGCAAAGGCTTTTTTGCTTGTCAAGAATACCCCCAGGGGAATTCGAATCCCCGTCGCATCCGTGAAAGGGATGTGTCCTAGGCCTCTAGACGATGGGGGCGTGTTCTTGACCTTTATTAAGATACCTACCTAGTTGCTAGTTTGTCAACACCTGAAGAAAACTTTATCGATTTTTGTGATGCGGCTTTGCCGCACCACAAAAATCAAATTGCAGGGCGAATACCATAGGTGCGGTAACGCCAGTAGTCTTGCAAAATTTGGGCGTGATCAAAACATAACTGGCTTGGCATTTCCCATGCCGCAAAAATGCCCACCGACTTAGCATCATCATCGGCTTTAGGTTCACCGACCGCCTCCGCCATATACACAGCGCTGATCGTATGTAGTCGCTCATCACGACGGGGATCAGAATAGATTCCTAATAAATCGATTAACTCAACCTTTAAACCTGTTTCTTCTTGAGCCTCGCGCCTTGCTGCATCCTCCAAACGTTCGCCATAGTCCACAAATCCCCCAACGATCGCCCAGCCATGCGGTGGATTAAGCCGTTCAATTAACACAATTGGTTGATGGGGGCGATCGCGCAGGGCAATGATGATATCAACCGTAGGAACAGGGTTTCGATAAGTCACTTGATTAGTCATGAGGGTGAAATGAAGTCCCAGAAAAAGCTCAACATTATTGTGAACTATAGGTTTTAAGGCAAAGTTTACTGCACTCTAAGAGAGTAATTACAGCTACAAAATGCAGCTTGACACTAAGTTATCATGCAGATTCATAATCCGAGAGCTATAGGCATTACTCGGCAGGAGAGTATTTCTTTGATTCCGATCAGTATAGAAATTGTAGAAGGTAATCCGAATCTTGCCTCTCTCTTGGGTTGGCATTTACAGCAGATTGGCTATTCGGTGTTTCAGGCAGTCAGTGGTCAGCAAGCAAAGTTGGTATTTCAAAAGCAACAGCCAAGCTTGGTGATTTTGAGTACAGATTTGCCTGATGGGGATGGGATTGAGCTATGCCGTTGGTTACATAAACAAAGAAGTTCTTTGATCTTTGTAATTTCATCGCGCACGAGCGAGTCTGACATCGTGGAGGGTTTGAAAGCAGGTGCAGATGACTATTTGACGAAGCCCTTTGGGATGCAGGAATTTTTGGCAAGGGTAGAGGCGTTAACGCGCAGATTACGCACCTCTGCTCCGCCTGCCTGCCTTGACTATGGCGTATTAAAAATTGATCTTGTCCAGCGACAGGTCAGACTCAAGGGCAGTGCGATCGATCTCACACCGCAGGAGTTTAGCTTGCTCTATGTTCTTGCTCAATCGGAGGGTTTAGCCTTGAGTCGTGCGGAGCTTTTACAACGAGCTTGGCCAGATGAGATTAATAATCCACGCACTGTAGATACCCATGTTTTATCGTTGCGGAAAAAATTAGAAGTTGATCCACAGCAGCCCAATTTAATTCAAACAGTGCGAAATATTGGTTATCGCTTTAATCCAGAGGCTTTATCGCGTACACCACTCCGCCAAAATCCGCAAAACACCAATAACACTAATAGCGATCGCCCACCACAGTTTACAGCGCCCCCCAGCCGATCCTTTGCCAAGTATTAGGTATTTGATTGAGATGTTGAGATGGATTTCATCAGAAACAACTAGCGATCGCTGCACCACCAACTAAATCGCTAGCCACAAAAGTTACATTCTCATCGCGATCGCATTGAATACAGCCAATCTACCTCACCAGAACTACGCGCAATAGCTATCCAAGCTAGTGGCAATGTACAAAAAATGTACAAAATTAGTTGCGCCATCGCAGAAAATCTAATCGTTTTCGGGAAACCAGCGATCTTTAGATCCCCATTAAATGATATTTTGAGAAGCGGTTAGCTTTATATGTGAGCGCAAAAAGTTAAACAAAAAGTTAAACAAAAAGTTAAGCTTTTATAGTTTGATGTATTGCATTTTCTTGCATATATCTTTTTGCACGTCATTTCATTGCAAATTTTTTAGATTCTGAGTTAAGAGGCTGGAGTAAACAGCAAGCATGGTAACAACCGCAGAGAAAGTATCAGTCGGGCGCATCACCAAGATCATCGGTCCTGTGGTCGATGCCGAATTCCCCAGTGGCAAAATCCCCGAAATTTATAACGCCGTTGTCGTAACTGGCAAAAACTCCGCAGGACAAGACATCAACGTCACCTGCGAAGTCCAACAATTACTAGGTGATAACCAAGTACGTGCTGTTGCGATGAGTACCACTGACGGCATCGTTAGAGGTATGGATGTAACGGACACAGGCGCACCGATTAGCGTTCCTGTTGGACCTAACACCCTCGGTCGTATCTTCAACGTATTAGGCGAACCTATTGATGAATTAGGCCCTGTTACTACCGAAGAAAAATTCCCTATTCACCGTCCATCTCCTGCATTTACATCCTTAGAAACCAAACCTAGCACCTTTGAAACGGGCATTAAGGTAATTGACCTTCTTGCACCCTATCGTCGTGGTGGCAAAATTGGTCTATTCGGTGGTGCTGGTGTGGGCAAAACCGTATTAATCCAAGAATTAATTAACAACATCGCGAAAAAGCACTCTGGTGTGTCGGTGTTTGGTGGTGTAGGCGAACGTACCCGCGAAGGTAATGACCTCTACAACGAAATGAAAGAATCGGGAGTACTTCAGTACCTCGCTCTTGTTTACGGTCAAATGAATGAGCCACCTGGTGCGCGTATGCGTGTCGGTCTAACTGCTTTGACCATGGCTGAATACTTCCGTGATGTGTCCAAGCAAGACGTATTGTTGTTCATCGACAATATTTTCCGCTTTACTCAAGCTGGTTCCGAAGTATCTGCACTACTTGGTCGTATGCCTTCGGCTGTAGGTTATCAACCTACCTTGGCAACCGACATGGGTGCTTTGCAAGAGCGTATTACTTCAACTACTGAAGGTTCTATCACCTCCGTACAAGCAGTATATGTACCTGCGGATGACTTGACTGACCCCGCACCTGCAACCACCTTTGCTCACCTTGATGCAACCACCGTATTGTCTCGTGGCTTGGCTTCTAAGGGGATTTATCCTGCGGTTGACCCCCTCGATTCCTCTTCGACCATGTTACAACCAGGGGTTGTTAGCGATGAGCATTACCGTGTTGCTCGTGGCGTACAGGCAATTCTTCAGCGCTACAAAGAACTTCAAGATATCATCGCCATCTTGGGTCTAGATGAACTTTCTGAAGAAGACAAGTTGGCTGTAGCCCGTGCTCGTAAGATTGAGCGCTTCTTGTCTCAGCCCTTCTTCGTTGCGGAAGTATTTACTGGATCTCCTGGTAAGTATGTCACCCTCGAAGAAAGCATCAGTGGTTTCGATCGCATCCTTAAGGGTGAACTCGATGATCTCCCTGAGCAAGCTTTCTACCTCGTTGGCAACATCGAAGAAGCGATCGCTAAGGCTGAAAAGCTCAAGGCTGGTAATTAGGCATTAGCTATTAGCGTTTAGCTGTTAGCGTTTAGCTCATCAAAAGCTAACAGCTAACAGCTAACGGCTAATAGCCAGCAGCTATAAAGTTAAAACCTATTACCAAATATTTTAAAAAATGACCCTAACTGTAAAAGTAATTTCCCCAGATCACACGATTCTGGATACTGTCGCAGAGGAAGTGATTTTACCTAGTTCCACGGGGCAACTTGGTATTTTAACTGGTCACGCTCCTCTGATTTCCGCACTAGAAACAGGCGTATTACGTTTTCGGAAAGATAAAGCTTGGGCAGCCGTCGCTCTTACAGGTGGTTTTGCTGAAGTTGAAGAAAATGAAGTAACCGTTTTGGTGCGTAATGGCGAACTTGGCAGTGAAATCAATGCTGAAGAAGCTCGTCAGGAATTGGCAAAAGCTGAGCAAGATCTGGCAAATATTAAGCCCGATGATAAGCAAGGCAAGATTCAAGCTGAACAACATTTGCGTACTGCTCGCGCTAGAGTGCAAGCAACTACTCCTATCTAAGGCAGCCAACTGCTTAAATAAAAAAGCACTCGCCTGTGGTGAGTGCTTTTTTATTCGATAGGTGTAGCCAAAATCTTTTTGAGGGCAGTTATGCCTTTTTTGAGTTGACGCGAAACTGTGACTGCACTAATTCCTAATGTTTCGGCAACTTCGCGATGGGTAAATTCTTTTAAAAATACAAACTCTACGACTTCGCGGGTGCGATCTTCCAAGAGATCAAGAGCTTGCTGTAAACGAATACTATCTTCTTGGGCAAGTTGAAAGCTTTGATATTTATGATCGGTGACGAGATCGCCGATGGATGTTGAGCTATCTTCACTTTGATCGACTGGCGTATCGAGGCTAATTGGAGATCTATTTTGGCAGGCGAGTTTAATGTCATACCACTCGCTGACGCTAATACCTAGCTCATCCGCAACTTCTTGACTAGAAGGCTCACGACCAGTTTCGGTACGTTTGTTGCGAATGATCTTGCAGCCTTGATTGTAGGTAGCGAGCCAAGCACGCGGCATCCGTACCGTTGGACTCTTATCGCGTAAATAATGCTGGATTTCTCCCTTGATATAAGGCACGGCAAATGAACTAAAAGCGTTGCCTTTGCTAACATCAAAACGCTCGATCGCATTGATCAGACCAATCGAACCAACCTGCATTAAGTCTTCAAAACTTTCTTGGCATTGATTTTTCCAGTGATAGGCTTCACGGCGCACTAAGCCAATATTCAAATTGACGAGCTGATTGCGAAGTTTAGTTGTGGGATTCGCACGATAGGCTTGCAAAATTTCGAGAGTTTCTTGTTTGCGGTTAATCGTGGGAGTGATATCGACATCTTGCTCGTCCTGTGGTTCGTTGCGATTGTCTAGATGTTGTCTCTGCAAAAAATTCTCTAAGTGTTGATAGATCTGCGATCGCGCAAATTCCGAAAAATCAATATCTTTTTCAGGATTAAATTGGACAAGAGCCTTTTTAAATCCCTGCTTTCCGATTTCGAGTAATTCGCGATCGCTTTCCCGACGTTCCGCAGTGCGACGATTGGACACACGACGGTCAGATGTAGCTGGTCGATTTGGAGATCGGCGATCGCCAATCCTTGTTTGATTAATTAAAGATATGGGCAAAGCAGCGATCGTTTCCCGAATCAAGCCCATATAAATCTCGACAATCTGCTCCTGCAAGTTTTGCGATAGCGAAACTCGATAGGCTCTTAACAGAGGCAATATATTCTCATTAGTTGACGGATTTGAATCTAATGGCATACGGCAGACATCCTCAAAGATGTAAGCAGCTCGAAGATATGCCCAACACATAACATGAGAATTTTGCATACATGTGCTTGATACCGATAGTTTTCACTTGCACATAGACATGTAGAAAGGCTTTATTACCTTAGTTTCTGCCAACCCCAAATACCAGTTTAGTGTAAGACCACTTCAGGATATAAGCAATATAAAAACATGAATCTTATACAATCTACATTCTAATGTGTCTAATGCTCGGTTCCCTGCCCTAGATTATACAAGTATTGATATCCTAAATCATTGCGAAATCTCAAAAGAGAATTAAGATTACTTTTCTCTAGACATTCTCTCAGACTATCATTATCATTACTTCGTCACCTACAGGCACATAGGTTTGATTAACACGCATGATAGCCAGTGCATTTGTCCCGATCGCACTAATCAAATTGCCAGAACTATAGTTATTGATAGGCTGAAAAATTGGGTTCCCTTTGTGATAAGTGAGTTGCCCCCAGAGATAGGTTTCACGTCTACCCTGAGCGTGCAAATCCTCAGTAGTAGTAGCTTTGATAAATTGAGGATACCAATAATTACTGTTCGCTCCATTTAATTTAGCGATCGCACCACGAATAAATCGCCAGAAACTCATCATTGCCGAAACAGGATTTCCGGGAACTCCGAAATAGAGAATAACATCCTCACTTTCATTCACATTGAGAGAGCGAGTGAGGGAAGCAACGGTTAGTGGTTTACCTGGTTTAATTGCTACTGAACATACATGAATATTCGCTCCCATTTTTTCGAGAATTTCATCGACATAATCGTAATCACCAACGGAAGCCCCCCCCGAGGAAATTATGATATCTGCTGAGGCGATCGCCTTTTTGATCACAATTTCTAGTTCTGCTTGATCATCACTTACTATCCCAAAGGGAATTGCGATCGCTCCTGATTGGGTAATTAGAGTAGCCAAGGCATAGAGATTAGAATCAATAATCTGTCCAGCTTGAAGAAATTGAGAACGCTCAAGGCTCACTAACTCATTACCTGTAGAAATAAGGGCAATTTTGGGCTGACGATAAACTTTCACATTCTGGCATCCTGCTGAGGCTAAAGCTCCTATTTCGGTTGCACCTAACTTTGTACCTGCTCTAACGAGAGTTGTCCCAGCCTTAATAAATTCGCCTTGATGTCTGACATATTCGCCTTGAGTGGGTTTGACTTTAAGTTGTAAAAAATTGCCAATACACTCAGTATCTTCTTGCATGATGACCGTATCGGCTCCCTTCGGTAACATTCCTCCCGTAAAAATCCTTACACATTCGCCTTTTTCTAATAACTTCGTAATTGCTGTACCTGCGGTGATTTCATAGGGGGCGATCGCTAATTTCAAATTCTGCCAGTCGATTACTTCAGCAATATCGGCATAACGTAATGCATAGCCATCCATTGCCGAGTTGTCCCAATGGGGAATGTCCAATTCGCTTGTAATGTCTTCTGCTAAAATTCGGTTGTTAACTGCCAACAGTGGCAAAATTTCACTATCGCTTTCTGGGGCAAAAGGTTTTACCAAATCCAAAATAATTCTTTCGACTTCAGAGACAGGCAGCATATCAATATACCAACTATTTTTTGAAAAGCTCACCAAGTCAGCTTTTCAAAAAATAGCATTGGTTCGGGTAAAATTTATGTATGCGTATAGATATTGTTACCCTCTTTCCTGAATTTTTTACTTCGCCTTTGCAGACCAGCTTGCTAGGAAAGGCGATCGCTAATCAAATTGCGGAAGTCCATCTCACCAATCCCAGAGATTTCACCACCGATAAGCATCATCGAGTCGATGACGAACCCTACGGCGGCGGTGTGGGAATGTTGATGAAGCCTGATCCTATATTTGCGGCGGTGGAGTCTTTGCCGATTTTGCCAAAGCGCGAAATTATCTACATGACTCCTCAGGGGGAGCCAATGAAACAGAATCTGTTTAAGGAGTTAGCAAATTATGATCAGCTAGTTCTCATTTGTGGCAGCTATGAGGGAATTGATGAACGTGTATGTGAACATCTCGTAACTCGTGAAGTTTCCCTTGGTGATTTTGTGCTGACCTGTGGTGAGATTCCTGCATTGGCGCTAATTAATGGAGTAGTACGTTTGCGTCCGGGTACAGTTGGGAAGGAAGAGTCGCTCAAGTTTGAGAGTTTTGAAGATGGATTGTTGGATTATCCGCAATATACGCGCCCACCAGTATTTCGAGGTTGGGAAGTTCCCGAAGTTTTGCGATCGGGTAATCATAAGCTGATTGCGGAATGGAGAAAGGAACAGCAAATTTTAAGAACAAAACAGCGTCGTCCTGATATGCTTTAGTTTTTTCTCACGCTCTTTAAATACAAATATTTTAAAGTGTTGCTTAAAATTTCAATCAAAAATGAGTAGAAGGTTTAATAGCGATCGCGCCACCATGTAACAACAAATGTGTAAATGCCTCGAATATATCGATAACCTTGACTAGACTGATATCTCAAAGTAAATTTGTGCTAGCTTTAGAATCAGAATATTTCTCTAGATTACAACTATGTCGTCACCTCAAATTACAACGCTAGTCAAGATAATGGAAACTTTGCCTGATAGTCTACAGGAGAAAGTTACAGAACATTTGAGAGAGTATATTTATGACTTGCAAGATGAGATTAAATGGAGTAAGTCATTTGAAAAGACGCAATCTAAACTGGTTATGGCAGCTAGGCGTGCTAAGCAAGAAATCGCTGAGGGAAAAGCTGTTGCTCTTGATTACGAACAGCTATGAAATCGTTTATCTTACCTTCATTTTGGATTGAGTATCGAAAACTTGATGATGATGTCAGACAAAGTGCTAGAAAAGCTTACCGATTGTGGGCAGAAAATTCATTTCATCCTTCTTTACATTTCAAGTGTATAAATAGCGATGAGGCTATCTGGTCTGTGAGGGTAACGAGAAATTATCGAGCGCTTGGAATATTAGAAGGCGATACGGTGACTTGGTTTTGGATTGGGAGTCATGATGATTACGAACGTTTCTTCTCATGATAACGTTGACTATTTATAACTATGAAGAATGCCATAGCACTATTAATTTCTGGAGGGAGAAAATATGGCTTCACCGTTAGCTGATTTAGACGAATTAGTTTTGAAATGTCGAGATGAAAAATCCAAGCAATATATTCGAGAGGCTGTGTCTTGTTACAAAGCAGGAGCTTTCAGATCGGCAATTGTTTCAACTTGGATTGCAGTAACATTTGACATAATCGATAAAATCAAAGAACTTGCCCTATCTGGCGATAAAGAAGCCGAAAATCAACTTGAAATCTTTGAAAAAGCAAGAAGACAGAATGATATTACAAGTGCATTAAAGTTTGAAAGAGAGCTTTTGGGAATTGCCAAAGATAAACTTGAATTAATCTCACATATTGAGTGCTTAGACTTGGAACGTTTAAAGCAAGACCGAGATCGGTGCGCTCATCCCTCAATGACATCTGAAGGAGACATATTTAATCCTCCTGCTGAGTTGGCTAGAGTCCATATTAGAAATGCTGTTGAGTATTTATTGCAGTATCCACCAGCACAAGGTAAACATGCATTAGATAAACTATTAGCTGAAGTTGATTCCGAATACTTCCCAGATACTCCCCAAAAAGCTCAAATTGCCCTAAGAAAAAGCCCATTATTTAAACCAAGAGAGAGTCTTGTCAGAAATTTTATAATTGTGATTCTAAAGAAAATAGTAAATGATATTAATGAATATAAAGAAAGACAAAGATATATCAGTGCCTTAAAAGCAGCAGAACTAATGCATAAGGAGATCTATGATGACACATTAAACCAAAAACTATCAGATTTACTAAGATCAATAAAAGATTATAATCTACATAAAATTACAAGGATCATCCTTTTTTATCCAGAGCTTTGGAGTTATATAGATCGAGATGTTAAACAAAAAATAGAGAACTATGTGCAAAATCTTCCAATCAAAGATTTGACAATCTTAGACAATTTTCTGGATTTTAAACCTTTACAATTACATGCGAAAATAAGGGTTAGCAAGATACATCAGCAAGAAGAACTAGATGCTACGATAGATTTTGGCATTCATCCAATAATTGCAGATAGAAGTATAGAGATTTACTTGTCTTCCAACTCATACGAATACTCTAATAATTGGAGTAAATTTATAACAAGAAATTCCGATGATTACTCTTCAGATCAAATTGAAAAAATAGTTAAAGGGATAGGGGCTAACGATCAAATCAAAGATAGTTTTTCTGTTGCATCAGTAATTTCTGCTTTGAGAAAACAGAATAAACTTGAACCATTAGTTTTTGAGAAACTCCTTGAAGAGAACGACTTAAAGAAGCACATGTTATCCAATAAGAATATAGACAATCTTTAAAGCATATAGTTTCATAAACTTAAAAGATATTCAATGAGCTATATAATGTCCTACGTTGACGGAGATAACCAATAGTTCTTGGCTCCAGTGTATTTTAGATTTTCAACATGACCATTTTTGAAGTTTCCGTCCCTGCGACTACTGCTAATATTGGCCCTGGGTTCGATTGCCTTGGCGCAGCCCTAACACTTTATAACCAATTTGAATTTTCCCTCGCCGATCGCCTAACGATTACCGCATCGGGTGAAGGTGCAGACAAGGTGGAACGGGACGAAACAAACTTGGTATATCAGGCGATCGCTAAATTTTATCAGCACATCGATCGCCCAATTCCGCCGATCGCTTTTCATACAGATACTAAGATTCCCCTATCGCGTGGGTTAGGTAGTTCCGCAACCGCAATTGTGGGCGGTATTGTCGGCGCGAATCTGTTGGCAGGTTCACCGCTAGAGCGCTTGGAATTGTTGGATTTAGCGATCGCAATGGAAGGACATCCTGATAATGTCGCGCCTGCGATGTTGGGCGGTTGTCAATTGATGGCATCCAATCAAGCAGGGGGCTGGGAATATTGCGATTTGCATTGGCATGAAAGTATTGGTCTAGTTGTGGCAATTCCTGACTTTGAGCTATCGACAGCTAAGGCAAGGGAAGTATTACCTAAGCAATTTTCGATGAAGGATGCAGTTTTTAATGCATCACACTTAGCCCTATTAAGTCATGGTATTCAGACAGGGAATGTGAATTGGTTAAAGGCAGGTTTGCAGGATCGATTGCATCAAAACTATCGCCAAAGCTTGATTATTGGTATGGCAGAGGTACAAGCTGCGGCGAGCGCCGCAGGAGCCTATGGCTTGGTAATTAGTGGTGCTGGCCCCACCCTCCTTTCTTTAGCGCCAATGGGTACAATAGAGGCAGTCGCCCAAGCAATGAGTCAAGCATGGCAAGCAATTGGTGTCAATGCTGTGACAAAATGTTTAGCGATCGCCACAGATGGTACAACATTTAAAACTCGTTAAACTTTTTGTGCTTCGCACAAAAAGTTTATGAATCATGTAGGAAACCTATGTCTAAATTTCAATTTTTACTAATCTCGGCGCTGATTTCCTCAGTAGTACTTTTATTTGTGGGCAGTCGCGATGGCAATCCCTTTGATACGGTATTTCCCATCGGAGTTGTGATTGGTTTAGCGATCGTTGCTCAAAAATACTTATCAGAGAAAGTCTGGAGTCGCTTTGCTCGTTGGGTCAATGAAACCACAGGACGCAAAATTTTCTATGTGCGCGCACCACGTCCTAAAGTCGTCCAAGAGCGCAAACTATTGCCTCCTTCTAAGTTAAATCGTCTGAAATAAATTTCCACAATTACCCGCAATCCCCTGCAATAAATTAAGAGAACTCTCATACCATGACCTACGCATCATTAAACCAACCTTTGCGAGTTGGCATCGTTGGTTCGGGCTTTGTTGCCAAGCTCCGCGCCGAAATTTTCAGCAAAGATGCAAGGACTAAACTCGTAGCGATCGCGGGTACACCCGAAAAAGCACAGGCGATCGCCCAAGAGTTTGATATTCCGAAAGTGTATCAATATTGGTCAGAGTTGGTGGTGCATCCTGATGTGGACTTGGTGGTGGTATGTAATGTCAATCGCGATCATGGAGCCGTAGTTGGTCAAGCTCTGCGATCGGGCAAGCATGTAATTGTCGAGTATCCGCTTTCCTTTAATTTGGCTGAAGCAGAGGAATTAGTAAATCTTGCGAAGCAGAATAATCTATTGCTCCATGTTGAGCATATCGAACTATTAGGTGGCGTGCATCAATTGGTGATGGAACATTTATCAAAATTAGGAACTCCCTTCTATGCTCGATATTCCACCAAAAGCCCACAGCGTCCTGTGCCTGATAAATGGACATATAAGCCAGACCTGTTTGGTTTTCCTTTAACGGCGGCAGTTTCTCGTCTCAATCGGATTATTGTTCTCTTTGGGAAAGTTAAAGCAGTTTCCTGTCAATTACGCTATAGCGGCGACAACTTACCACGACAATTCACATCCTGTGTGTGCAATGCTCAGCTTCAGTTTGAGAATGGAGTGCTTGCGGATATTAGCTATAGCAAGGGTGAGAACTTCTGGCAGCCAGAGCGAATTATGGAATTGCAGGGCAGTCAAGGTGCTTTAATTTTCTCTGCTGATAAAGGTAAGCTAATTACCGCCGATGGTGAAATGGAACTAGATGCAGGGACAACGCGAGGTCTATTTAAGAAGGATACGGAAAATGTGCTTTCGCATCTATTCAATGGCACGCTAATTTATACTAACCACGAAAGTATTTTACATTCTCTCGCTGTGGCAAATGCTGCCGAAAAAGCGGCAGCTACTCAGCAGGTTATCATGATTTAAGTTTTACTCATCTATAGGTGAACTTCGCCTATCCTTTGTAGTTTGTAACTAGGTTAAATTCGCGATGTTTACAAAATTACGCATCCAAAATTTTAAGTCATGGGCTGATACGGGTGAGTTTCGGATGGCTCCTCTGACAGGATTTTTTGGCACGAATAGTTCTGGGAAAACAGCGATTTTGCAGTTTTTGTTGATGCTGAAGCAAACTGTCGAATCAAGCGATCACAATAGGATTTTGCATCTAGGTGGCGATCAATATAGCTATGTTGATTTAGGTACTAATTACGATATTAGCCATAGACATAAATTGCCAGAAAAATTAAAATTCTCCTTTGAATGGAGACCTAAATACATCAATTCATTTAGTTTGTTTATGCCTATTATGAAGATAAATAATCCACAAACTAACCACACTGAGCAATATACTAATAAACCGCTTAAGTTTGAATCAGTAATTGATATTGAAGAGAATCAAACCAGTGTTGATTTCTTTAAATATTCTTTCATAGTAGAAGATTATGAATGGAATCATTTTAGTGTAATAAATTCAGGAGAGCCAAGCAATAAAGAACGTTTTTATAAGCTTCGTAAAGATGGCAAACTTTTTCAAGCTTGGGAGGATTTAGAACTTGCAAAAGGGCAAGAATCTGTGATTCTCGGCTTAGAAGATTTTCAAATATTTAAAGGCTATGCTAGCAAATATTTCTCAAACTCAATGTTCCCTACTCCTAATAACTGGCTAATAACGCTTGCACCAGCTTATGAAGATCTATTCCGAAATACTTACTACCTAGCTCCATTGAGAGAATATCCTAAAAGAATATATCTGTGGTCTGGAGAAAATCCTCAAGATGTCAGCAAACAAGGTGAATCGGCATTTTCAGCACTTCTTGCTTCAAACAAAAAAAATCCTGAAGTACAGACTGCGGTAGCAAAAGCATTAAAAGAATTAGGCTTAATTGATAGCTTTCGATTGAATGCGATCGCTGAGAATCGTGGATATTATGAAGTGCTAGTAAAGCGATCGCCTAATTCCGCAGAAGTACTAATTACCGATGTTGGCTTTGGAGTCTCACAAGTATTACCAATATTAGTTTTATGCTACTACGCTCCCAAAGGCTCAACCCTCATATTTGAACAGCCCGAAATCCATTTACATCCCTCAGTCCAAGCAGGACTCGCTGATATATTTATCGAAGTCATCAAAACCCGTAATATTCAAATCATTATTGAAAGCCATAGCGAACATTTATTAAGAAGATTGCAAAGGCGCATGGCGGAAGAAAAAGATGGATTTACGAATGAAGATGCAGCGCTATATTTTTGCAAAATGGATAATCAGGGAGATTCTGAACTAGTGCCGCTTGAGATTGATACCTACGGCAATATTTGCAACTATCCCGAAGGATTCTTTGGTGATGAAATGGGTGATATAGTTGCAATGAACAAAGCAGCTATCAAGCGCCAAATGAATACGGAAGGGTGAGAATGCATCACATCGTAGATACCAATGTTCTACTTGTTGCTAGTAGAAAAGCACCTCAAGCATCTCTAACCTGCGTACTCACTTGTATCGAATATCTCGAAACCATCCAAAAATCAGGGACTCTCGTAATTGATAGTAATCGACTTATTATTAGCGAATACATGAATAAAAACTCTATGAGTGGTCAACCTAATAGTGGTGATGCTTTTTTAAAATGGGTTTGGGATCATCAAGCCACTAACCGTTGTGAACAAGTACCAATTACACAAATATCAGAAGGTGAATTTGCAGAATTCCCAGATTCAGAATCGCTTAAAAATTTTGACAAGTCCGATCGCAAATTTGTTGCTGTCGCGCTCACTCACCATGCAAAACCTGCGATCGCTAATGCCGTTGACTCCGACTGGCGTAACTATGAACAAGCCCTTAAAGATCATGGTGTTGATCTTCACTTTCTCTGTCCAGAACTCAACACAAAATCATAAGTTCACAAAGCACTGTAAGAGCCTACTGCGATACTGCGATAAAATGCTTGATGAGCAAAAATAATAACCACTATGCCAAAGCCTAAGACTAATCTCATCCTAAATTCCAAACCTCAATCACAAATTACCCTCAGCGAATACATCACCGCGATCGCATGGTCAGCTAATAGTAAATATCTAGCTGCGGCAACTGCTTCAGGAGAGATCGTCCTGATCGATGATGCTAAGGCAGGGAATGACATTGCTCAGAAACAAACGGAATTACAAGCACCAACCGAAATTTCTGTGGATTGTTTGGGCTTTTCCGCAGATGGGCGTTGGTTGGCGGCTGGGGGACAGGATGGGAATGTGCGCGTCTGGGACTTGGGGGGAGATCAACCTGCGATCGCCACAACGATCGATCTAGGCAAAACATGGATCGAGCATCTCGTTTGGCATCCTACCCGCTCTGAATTTGCCTTTGGCTTGGGGAAATATGTGCAGGTCTGGAGTGCAGAAACTCTGGATATTGTGACTACTTTGCATTTTGAGCAATCAACGGTTTTAGCGATCGCATGGCATCCCAATGGCGAATATCTCTCCGTTGGTGGTGATGGGGGGATTAAGGTTTGGGCGGCACAGGATTGGTATGAAGACCCTATTCTCTTTGAAATGCCCACTGCTGCGGCAAAGATGGTTTGGAATCCTTCAGGGGAATATCTAGTGGCAAGTACCCTTGATAATTTGGTGGTGGTGATGCAGTGGCTCGGTAAGGATTTTGATGCTTCACCTTGGCGGATGCAGGGCTTTCCGAGCAAGATTCGCTACTTTGATTGGACAGCTAGTAAAACAGCGCCCCTATTAGCTTCCTCTAGCGGTTCCGATGTGGTGGTCTGGGAAAAACACGCTGACTTAAATGTTGGTTGGGAAGGTGAAGTTATTAAGGGGCATAACAACATTGTGGGCTTTGTTGCCTTTAAGCCTAAGACCGAAACTCTAGCATCCGCCGATGAAAATGGCAGAATTGCAATTTGGAAAGATGCGAAGGACTGGGTACAGGCGCTAGAGACTCCGATGGGCGAGATTACAGCTTTGCAATGGCAACCACAGGGCAAAAAGCTTGCTGCGGCGAATGCTGATGGTCAGCTCATGCTCTGGACAGAGTCATCACAGGGTAAAGGGTTTCGCTAAAGCGATCGCTCTAGAATGTTATTATGGCTGCTCAAATTAATGCTGTTCTTGATGATGAACATATAGCTACATATTTTGAAAGCCGCACAAAATAAATTTTGACTCTTGTCGAAATGTTCAAGCCTCGTTCGTCATAGAGATATGAAGCATAGAAAACACCTTTGCTTAAATCAAACTTAAAACGGACAGACACCCATGAAATACGCAATTCTGGTCTATGAAACCGAGCAAGACATCCGCGATCGCTCCCAAACTATGCCAGCCTATGGTGCATACTCTCAAGCTCTAGCTGAAGCAGGGGTAGCCGCAGGCGGCGCAGCACTTCACCCTAGCAACACAGCCACAACCATTCGCATCCAAAACGGACAGCGTAACGTTCAAGATGGCCCCTATGCTGATACCAAAGAGCAACTCGGCGGATTTTTCTTGATTGATGTCCCCGACTTAGACACCGCAATGGATTGGGCAGCCCGCTGCCCAGCCGCCAGTAATTGCGGGGTCGAAGTCCGTCCACTGCTACCCATGAGCTAGGAAACAGGAGAAAAAACCCATGAAGCTCTATTACTTTCCGCCCTCTCCCAATACCCGCAAAGTTCATGCTGTAGCCATTCATCTTCAACTTTCCCTTGACCTACGATTGGTGGACTTACAGAAAGGCGAACAGCACAATCCCGAATTTGTACAGTTAAATCCTACAGGGCGTACACCAGTTCTTCAAGATGGTGACTTTATCCTTTGGGAATCTACCGCGATTATGCAATACTTGGCTAGCCAAGTTCCTAATTCGCTTTGGCCGGAATCTCCAAGAATTCGTGCAGACATCGTGCGCTGGCAGAGTTGGCAACTAGCCCATTGGTCTTCAGCCTGTGAGCCTTTGCAGTTTGAGAATTTTGTGAAATCTCTCTTGCAACTTGGAGAGCCAGACCTGCAAGTAGTCCAAAAAGCAACCGATCGCTTTCATAAAGAAGCGATCGCCTTGAATAATCATCTGGCAGATCGAGAATACCTAGTCAATGACTCCTTGAGTTTGGCTGACTTTTCCGTCGCTAGTGACTTAACCTATGCTGTACCTGCACGATTTCCATTAGCAGACTATCCTTATATTCAAGCTTGGTATGCGAAGATCGAGCAATTACCAGCTTGGCAACAAACCGCACCGAGAGGTTAATAACAAATGGAAGCACGTCGAGCCGCAGAATTAGCTGCACGCAACTCCTATGGCAGACTAGTAGCATATCTAGCCGCCCAAACAAGAGATGTCGCTGCCGCCGAAGATGCCCTTGGCGATGCTTTCCTCTCAGCTTTGAAAACATGGACAGAAAGTGGCGTTCCTAAAAATCCTGAAGCATGGCTGCTAGTAACAGCACGAAATCGACTGATTGATGTAGGAAGGCGATCGCAAGTTCGCGACAAAGTTCTCAATACTTTCAAAATGAACGGACTGGAATCATCAATTGAACCATCTTTAGAATCAGTAATCTTTCCCGACGATCGCTTGAAATTGTTATTTATTTGCGCCCACCCTGCGATCGATTCTACGATTCACACGCCCTTGATGTTACAAACGGTTTTGGGTCTAAATGCTGCCCAGATTGCTTCAGCATTTTTGGTTGCTCCAGCGACAATGAGTCAGAGATTGGTTAGAGCCAAGGCAAAAATTCGTGATGCGGGAATTGCTTTTGAATTGCCAGAAGAGAAGGACTTACCAATTCGACTTGTCGCAGTTTTAGAAGCGATATATGCAGCCTATACCAATGCTTGGGAAACCTTAGACGGTAGCGATCCTCGCCATCGGGGACTAGCAGAAGAAGCACTCTGGCTAGCGCGTCTCTGCGTTCAATTAATGCCAAAAGAGCCAGAAGCAAGGGGATTACTTGCGCTCATGCTTTACTGCGAATCTCGCCGCGATGCGCGTCGGACTACCGATGGTTCCTATGTGCCGCTGTTGCAACAGGATACAAATCTGTGGTCGCAGGTAGCGATCGCTGAAGCAGAAAATGAGCTAGCCAAAGCTGCAACCTTTAAGCAATTGGGTAGATTTCAATTGGAAGCGGCAATTCAATCGATTCACGCTCAACGGGCGATCGCCCAGAAAGTCAATTGGCAAGCATTAGCTTTGTTATATGAAGGATTGATTCGGCTTTCGCCGACTTTGGGCGCTTTAGTTAGTCATGCGGCGGCGATCGCTGAAGCGCAAGGAATAGAACAGGGCTTAATGCGACTCGATACAATTCCTATAGAATCCATCAAAAATTACCAACCCTATTGGGCCCTAAAAGCTCATTTATTGAAGCAGTTAGGTGATACTTCATCAGCTAAACAAGCCTATTCTAGAGCGATCGGTTTAACCGAAGATGCTGCTACCCGTGAGTTTCTCCTCAAACAGTCTCTTCCATTAGAAGGTTAGGCTGCCAAAGTAGGTTGTATGGGTTATCAGTTATGTGCTATGTGTTGGCTCCCATGATGAAGTCTATTAACAAGGAAAAAGGTAAAAGTAAAAAATTATGTATTCTCAATTTTTTTCTTTTGCCTTTCTACTTTTTACTTGGCAGCAGCATCGTTGATTCGATTTCTTCGCGGACTTGTTTACTGACGTAGCTGCGGTTCATGCACTCGACAAGGAGGAGATTGGCTGCGTAATATTGATTGAGAAGTTCCACTTGCTCTTTAGTAAATTGCCAATCGTGACCGATATTGCGGCGATCAATACACACTTTCCGTAATTCACGAACATACTCCACTCCATTATTGTCCCACCATTGATAGAAGTCCTCTCGACTCTTAGGTAAATTATCTTTGATAGATTGTAATACCTGTCGTAACACATCATCTCTAATGTCAAGAGAAAGAACTCGAAAGAGTGAGAAATCACTAGAAAAAGCAATAGCGAAGGCAATATCAAGGTCGAGTGCAAAAGCAAGACATCGGGAGAGGTCGAAATCCAGCGCTATGTCGAAATCCAGAGTAAGAACTCGTTTAATATCTAAATCTCTGTCGAGATATTGAACGAGTTCTTGACAAAGGCTAACTATATGTTTGAGAGCTTTTTCGATGAAAGAGTTAGTGTGTCGATCTCTAGAAATATCGATATTGAGGTAAGCATAGAATGCTCTGGCAGCGACATTCTTATAGCTAAGTTTGGCAGAATTTGTTTTCTGGTTTACACATTCTAAAAACGATTGTAACTTCTCATCATTTACAACGATCCTATCAATTCTTTCTTTCATAAACTTGACTAATTCATCCGATCGCCTCAACATTTCCGCCGTCAGATAAAATACCTCCTTCCATCTGGGATTAGAAATATTCTCGATCAACTTTTCAAAATGTCTTTCCCTCTCAATTTCTCGCGCCGTAAAATATTCCTGAAAAGTCAAATGGGAAAAAGAATAAATATTTCTTGCCCTCTCCACTAACAAACCATGATGATGCTCGATCGCCTTTAGCACCACCTCACTATCTAGCCGCAACACATCAGGATCGATGGAGGCTTCAGGGAGATTGCAGATATAGTCCTTGATCTGGCGTTGCAAATCCTCTTGCCGAAAGAAATATTCACCATTCACAAAGGTATTAAAGGCAATCTGTCCTAGCATATCCTCCTTATTTTGCGGCGACAGATGTTTATAAATTATCTCCCGTTCAATATTGCGATCTGCATCCCACCTTTTCATCAATACTTCCAAACCTTCCTTATACAGTTCGGATCGCTTTGGCGGGAAGTCGTTACGTTCTCCAAACACCAAACACAAAAGCGTTAGTAACAAAGGAGTTTTCGCTAACTCCTTAACAGGCTCATTATTTTGCAATTTCTCTATTAGTCGTGCCGCTTTAGTCGAATCTTTCTCCCGAAACCAATTATTTACAAAGATAGCAATCTGTTCATCATCAAAATCAGCAACTTCTACATCAATAAAATTATCAAACTTATATTCTCGCGCCGCAATTCGACAGGTGATCGCAAAGCGATTTTTTAGCCAATCCCGCGAAAATTGATCAATGTCCTGCTTAACGCGCCGATCATCTTCTTTCTTCACCTCATCCAACCCATCCAACAAGATCAACGCTCTCCCCTCTTTGAGCAAGCATTTCACCACATCCACCCCCACATCCCGCTTTTGAAATTCCGTCAAAATATAATTCTCTAGCGATGGCTGTCCCTTCTCCTCGGCATAAGCTTTCAGTGTCACAAAAATCGGCACAAGTTCCCCATGAAACTTATCACGGAGGCAAGACATCGCCAAATATTTCATAAATGTGGTTTTTCCTGCCCCCGGTTTACCCAGCACTACTAATTTTTGAAACTCTTCTACTGCATTCAATCCCGCTACCCGTTTTTGGATTGCCCCCACTAGAAAGCGATCAAAATGTTCGCGAGTACAAACCTCTATCACTTCGTCATAACCAATTCGCCTCCGCCCAATCACATCTTTCAAAATATTCACATCAGTGTAAATACGATCTAACACCTGAGTCATATCCAACACCCGCATCGTCCCACAGCGATCGGTCACATCCGCCGCGATTTTTTGCTTCACCTCTTGGACTAGGCGATCAAGATTGTCGTGAGGTTGAAGATCATCTTTTACATTTTGCTTTTTCGCCTCTGTCTCTAAACAATTTCTCAACCTATTCGACTTATTCGCACCAGAACCCGTAATACTAAACTTCTTGTAAATACCAGTCTTGCGATTACGGATTGCCTCAGCCGTGACGTGTAGTTGTTCCGATATCTCGCGATTGCTTTTACCATTGCCCCACCAAAGCAAAAATACTTCCTCTTGTTCAGGAGACAACTCATACTTACGAGCCAAATCAGTTAAAAAATTGCGTGAAAACATAGGCAATCTGGCGATTAGATAGGCTTATCTTAACCGAGAATTTAAGATCAACAAAAAGATGAACAAAAAGACAAAAACCTGTAGGGGTTCAGCATTTGCGCCAAAATTTTTAAACTCCTCACAGAGAGATCATTCCGCAAATGCTGAACCCTCTCCGCTTTCACCAATAAATTTTCCCTGCGGATTGAGAGCGATCGATGCATATTCAAGGTTGAGGGCAGCGCATTCCTGATTTAAAAGATAAATTTGTGAATGGTTTCTGCGTTTTGAGGTTAAGGGCAGAGCATTCCCGATTTTAAGCGATCGATAAATTTGTAAATTATTGCGGGAATGCTTTGCCCCTACAGGGTTTATTCCTATCAATCCAACGATGTAAGGCTTGTAAGGCTATGTATGTGGAGTGACCTCCAAACCTAATTTGAGATTCTTGATATTGTCAAAACAACCAAAGGCAATTCAAAAATATGAATACTCAAAAGCAAGTCACGACTCAAGCGATCGCGCAAAACAACAACGCAGATACTCCAAACACAAATCCTGCCTTTGTTAACGATCCAACCTTCTGGATAATTATCGCCCTCGCCTTTCTCTTTCGCGTCATCCTCGATCGCCCATCTCCAACCAAAAAGTAAATGCTACTATTCCTATAGCAGATTTCAAAGGAGTAATTACTCCTTTGAAATCTGCGTTAGCAATCCTCATCAATTGGAGATACGTGGGTGTGAGACAGATAGAAAAAGGCAACAAATCTCAATCTAAGGGAAGGCAGTATCTACATTGCTTAGCAGTCATCTCATCCACACTCACCATCGCAACGCCGATCGCCTTATTCGGTTTAGTCAATCCCCTAGCCTCGCAACCACGCAATGCGATCGCCTCTAGTTCCAATAGCAACTCCACCTTAAATTCCGACATCAATTCCCTAGAGGCAATTCAGAAACGCGGCAAATTAATTGTGGGAGTTAAGGACAACTTACCACCATTGGGATTTCGCGATCGCAATGGTAACTTAGCAGGATTAGAAATCGAACTTGCCCGTGAACTAGCCAAAGAACTCAATCTTCCCATCGAATTTGTCCCACTCAAAAATCGCGATCGCCTATCTGCATTAGCCAATAATCAAGTGGATTTAGCGATCGCCCAAATTACCGTCACCACCAATCGCACCCGCCTAGTTGATTTCTCCTTGCCCTACTACACCGATAGCACCATCGCGATCGCCAAGCAGGGCAGCACCCGTCAAGACCTCAACCAACCCATAGCGATCGCAGTTCTCAAAAATTCCGCATCCATAGCTGTAATCCAGTCGCAATTTCCCAAAGCAGCAATTATTGGCACGAATTCCTATGAGGATGGACTAGCTGCATTACAGTCAGGCAAAGTCAAAGCCTTTGTCGGTGATCGCAGTAGCCTCACCCAATGGCTCAAGGAACATCCTGAATATGAAATTATTGGTCAGCCCTTAGCCGTACATAGTTTAGCGATCGCCTTACCGCGTGGACTCCAGCATTTAGACTTGCGCGATCGGGTCTTTGCCATTGTGGACAAATGGCGCAAAAGTAGCTGGCTCACAGACAGAGTAAAATATTGGGGATTGTAGACAAATCCTAAATAGTTTATGAAAGCGCAACCCGAAGGATTGCGCTTTCATAAACTATTTAATTAAAAACCAAACCCAGTAAGGTTTTTAAAATGAAGAAATAGCTACGCCATTTCTTCATTTGTATAGGTTGGAAACAAGAAAGTGTAGCAGCTAGTCTATGCGTCTAGCCGCAAATCGCTAAAGGTATCGACAAAGATGATTGTGTTTGAGGATCGTGCTGTGAAAAAAGGAATAAAAAAAGGTTTTGTGAATTTGGTTGCCTCTAGCCTTGTGCTGTGGGGTGGCATAAATGCGATCGCCGCCCTTCCTTTCATGGTATCCCCCCCCGCACAGGCGCAATCCGATGAAGATACTAATATTCGTGTTTATAAATTAGCTAGCCCTGCGGTCGTCTCGATCCAAACGCAACGAGGTAATGGCAGTGGCTCAATTATCGATCCGACAGGCTTAGTTTTGACCAATGCCCATGTCGTGCGGGGTGTCACTACTGTAAACGTGATTCTAAGTGATAAGCGCCAGTTTCGCGGAACCGTGATCGCCAGTAGCCGTAACCCTGACCTCGCACTAATTAAGCTAGATGCAGTCACCACCAATCTACCAACTATTACCATCGCCACTTCCAATGGTATTCAAGTGGGACAGCGTGCCTTTGCGATCGGTAATCCCTTTGGGCGCTTTGCAGGCACGCTCACCACAGGCATCATCAGTCGCATCGATCGCGATCGCAAATTATTACAAACGGATGCCGCTCTTAATCCCGGAAATTCGGGGGGACCATTGCTCAATAGTCGTGGGGAGCTAGTGGGCGTAAATACCGCCATTTTTACCACCACTTCGACAAATAGCGGCATTGGTTTAGCGATCGAAGCCGATACTGTAAACCAGTTTATTGTGGCGGCACGTCAAGGCAGAGTTCCGAATTCCACCCCTAACCTACCTAGTCCTAGCATCCTAAGCCTAGATGGTAATCCAATTACTTCTAACCTCGGTACAAATGACAATACCTTGCCCGATGGCAGCTACTACAAGGCATATCAGTTTCAAGGTCAGGCAGGACAATCAATAGTGATCGAAATGCGCGGTAGTGGAATTGACCCTTACCTCGTCCTATTTGACCCCAATGGGCGCAAGATTGCAGAAGATGACGATGGTGGTGGTGGCAAAAATGCCCGTATAGCCATTACCTTACCTAGTACAGGCAAATATACGCTCTATGCCAATTCCTACGAGGTCGGTGATACAGGTTCCTTTACCCTCTCAGGTCGCATCAGCAATAATTTCACAGCCAATACAACAAGCGATCGCGATATCCTCTTACAAAAAAACGGCACTCTAGACAACAAGAGCCGCGTCTTAGCTAGAGATGGCAGTCTATTCGATACCTTTAGTTTTAATGCCCAAGCAGGACAAATCGTCCAAATCGATCTAGTCAGTTCCGACTTTCACCCCTATCTAGTCCTATTTGCCCCCAACAGCAAAGTTTTAAAAGAAAACAATGGCTTGCCAAGCCGCACCAGTGCATCGATTACTGTTGAGTTACCCTTTACAGGAACCTATCGCACCATCGTCAATGCTTTCGATCGCACAGGCAAAGGCACATATAAACTAATCGTAAAAAGACTCAGATAAGCAAAAAGCCTTGCTAAGCAAGGCTTTTACTTTTGGGTTTTGAGAGAGGGTTTGCTACGCAAACCCTCTCTCAAAACCGTTTCAAATTCTCGGACTTGCGTTAAAAAGCAACCCCAGTCAGGATTTTCAAAACACAAAATGGCATTGCCATTTTGTGTTTTGGGATTAAATCTTAGGTTGTTGCTTGTGCCATTCTGTTGACTGCTCGTAGCCATAGGCGACTTGCAACAGCACATCCTCTCGCAACACATTAGAGACTAATTGCAAACCAATGGGCAAACCTTTGGAGTCAAAGCCACAAGGAATGCTAATTCCAGGTAGTCCCGCAAGGTTGACAGGAATCGTCATCAAATCCGATAGATACATGCCAAGGGGATCTTCGGTTTTACTGCCAGCTTGGAAAGCCGTAGTCGGAGCCGTGGGGCAAACGAGGACATCGACTTGCTCAAAAGCTTTTTGGAAGTCTTGAACGATTAGAGTTCTCACTTTCTGCGCCTTCAGGTAATAGGCATCGTAATAACCTGCGGACAATACATAAGTCCCAATCATGATCCGTCGCTTGACTTCCGCGCCAAAGCCTTGCTCGCGAGTATTCTCATACATACTCAGCAAATTATCGGCATTTTCATCCCGCAAGCCGTACTTTACGCCATCATAACGGGCGAGGTTTGCCGATGCCTCAGAGGGAGCAATGATGTAATAAGTGGGCAAGCCATAACGGAATCGCGGGCAGGAAATTTCGTAGACCTCTGCACCCATGCTCTCGAAATGGGCGATCGCTTTTCTGACCGCAGCTTCCACTTCACTATCTAAACCTTCGCCGAAGGTTTCAGTAATCACACCAACTCTTTTACCCTTGAGGGATTGGGTTAAATCAGGTGTCAATAGTGCTGCATAGTCAGGAATTTCTGTCTTAATGCTCGTAGAATCCTTGGGGTCATAACCTGCGATCGCGCCCAAGAAAATCGCCGCATCCTCAACACTATTGGCAAAAGGACCAATTTGATCGAGGGATGAAGCAAAGGCAACAAGTCCAAATCTAGAAACTAGTCCATAGGTGGGCTTGAGTCCGACCACACCACAGTAGGAAGCAGGTTGACGAATCGAGCCGCCCGTATCGGAACCCGTCGCAATTACACATTCCCCACTAGAAACTGCTGCTGCCGAGCCACCCGATGATCCTCCCGGAACATAGTCCGTATTCCAAGGATTCGTAGTTTGGGCGATCGCTGAGTTTTCCGTCGAGCTACCCATCGCAAACTCATCGAGGTTAGTCTTACCAACCATCACGGCTCCCGCTTCGCGCAATTTGGCGGTAATCGTCGCCTCATAGGGTGGCACAAAATTTCGCAACATATTGGAGCCGCAGGTGGTGGGCATCCCCTTGACGCACATATTGTCTTTCATGCCAAGGGGGACACCTGCTAATGCTGGCAAGGTTTCACCTGCGGCGATCGCTGCATCAATGACCTTGGCTTGGGCGATCGCCACTTCGGGAGTAACAGTGACAAAACTATGTAATTTCGGTTCTAGCCGATCAATGCGATCTAAAAACTCTTGAGCAATTTCAGTTGCTGATCGCTCTTTATTGATTAAGGTTTGCCGAATTTTGGCGATCGATGACATAAACAATCTGATGGGTTATTGGGCAGAATCCCAATTATAAAACCAAACTAGCTAATGCTAAGTAAGAACCATATTTTTAGTGGGGCGGCTTCGCCGCCCCACTAAAAATATGGTTCTAGCCATTTGGCAAGTTTATTCACTGAGCCAACTAAAAACAGTTTCTACAGTTAATTGCAGTTCATTCGCAAAGTCTGGTATTGGTAAAACCTGCTCAGGGCGATCATATATTTGCAAAGCCTGATTAGCACGATAAATAAAAATCACCTCTTCATCAGGATCAAGTAACCATGCAACTTCAGTTCCATTCTCAAGAGCAAACAATATTTTTTTGACCAATTTAGTTTGACTTTGATCTGGTGACAGAATCTCAATCATCCAATCTGGTGCAATGCTAAAAATATTGGCAATTTTGCCATCGCGATCGCGCACAATCCGATCCCATTTAAAGACCGATATATCTGGCACAATGGACATCCCAGCAAAAGTGCAACGCAATTCGGGAAATGCTCTAGCGATGCGATTTAACCTTAAAGTGCTGTTAATGAAAGAAGTAAATTCACCTTGAATCGCACTGTGCTTTCCTTTGGGCATCGGTTTTTGAATTATTTCACGATCAAAATACTCACTTTCTGGCTCCGTCTCAGGTGTTGCCAAAAAGTCTTCTAGTGAAAAAGATTTGACGGCGACTTGTACCATTTTTTTTCCGCAGTGTTAAGGATTTAGATTTGGGCGATCAATGGCATAAACAACCTGATGGTTTATTGAGCAGAATTAAACTCAAGTATAAAACGAAACCAGTTAATGGGGGCTATGGGAAACTAGCTGGAATAAGTTTAAAGTTGACCATTTATATTCCATAGTGATAAAATAATTAAGTATTTATGAAATTTTAATAGAAACCCAATATCTTGAGGGAGCTATTAAAACTTGTTTATATTCAAGATAATTACCAAAATTTTTATTGAATGGAAAAGATTAGATTTATTGAAAGCCCTATTCAAGCTGGAGTTGCAGAAATAACACCAGAACTAG
This sequence comes from Pseudanabaena sp. BL-A-41, assembly GCA_050632425.1. Classification (GTDB taxonomy): domain Bacteria; phylum Cyanobacteriota; class Cyanobacteriia; order Pseudanabaenales; family Pseudanabaenaceae; genus Pseudanabaena. The sequence goes on from CP192607.1 coordinate 1,324,140, forward strand.
CCAAGGAAATCCTTGAAACCAGCAACCATGGTAATAGACCTTTGAAAAAGGCTCATATAAAAATGCTTGCCAGCAGCCTCAAAAACAATGAGTGGATGCTAAATGGTGAAAGTATAGCCTTTTCAGAATCTGGTCGATTGTTGGATGGACAGCATCGTTTACATGCTTGTATAAATAGTGGGAAGCCTTTTAAAACTATTGTTATCAAAGGAATTAATGATGAGGCTGCTTTTGGGACTATTGATATTGGCAAGCCCAGAAGTGTAACAGACTTAATGGATCTCCAAGGTCTTCCCAAAGCTCCACTATTTTCAGCTATTGCTAAACAACATAAAGCATGGGTGGAAACTGAACCTGAACATCAACACAAGTTTACGCTTACGCCAAGGCAATATACCGAGCGAAGCATAGCTCTACACGGTAAGAAATATGTATCCGTTATCTTTCCAGCTTTTGAAGCTACTCAAAAACTAGGCAGAAAAAGTGCTGCCATAGGCTTTGCTGCTCTTTTGATTTTAGATACAGCTATGGATGATGGTGAAGAATTTTTTGCTGAGCTTGAAAGTATCTGGAAAGAAGAATGTAGCCCTGATCCCCAGTCCCCATCTTTTGTCTTATATGACTGCATTACAAAGGAACAGAATATTTTCAGACCAAATACGATGACTTTGCTGGCAGCACTAACTATTAAGGCATTTAATGCGCATGTAAAAAAAGAACCAATTAAAAAACTTTTCTGGAAACCGACAGAAGGATTCCCAACTGTAGAAGCATAATTTTTCTAAGGTTAACTGGTGACTTCGTATAGAATTCATCAGTTAAATTAACAATTTTCTGGACAAGTGCAGACAAAGCAAATACAATATATCCGCAAATTAAGGTACGTTCGCACCGATTGGAGGTCATTATTCCTGAACCGCTAACCCTGACTGTGAGTTTACGAGGCAGCCGCGAAGTCAAGGACACCTATCAATTGATCCGCCTCACAGGTCTTCTCGACGCTTTTTCTGAGCCAGCCTTTAAGAAGGTAATTGGTAAGTGCGTTGAGGATGGGCCTTTTAATGTGATTTTAGATCTGTCAACCATTGATTTTGTCGATAGCTCTGGGCTTGGGGTTTTGGTACAAATGGCTAAAAAAACTCAGGGGCTGAGTGGTACTCTTCAGATTATTACGAATCCTAGAGTTACCCAAACTGTCAAACTAGTCCGCTTAGACCAATTCCTATCACTTCAGACATCAATTGATGAAGCTCTGGCAAAAATTGATCAACCAAAGCAAGGCTAGAGAAGCCATTTACCATCCAGATGAGAGATCATGCTCGACGTAAAACTCTAAACTTAAGTCGAGTAAATGATGAACAGAACTTATCACTAAGCTTAGGGAGATTACTTGGGGCAAATCTTCTTGTTTTGATGTTTGTATTAAAGCTACGCACTTTCAAAAACTATTGTCTTAAGATTGTGCTGATTTAGGCAGAATCAACTTATGATGTAAGTAAGGCAAAATTTATAAACACTGATGGGCAAGCAATGCTTGCCCATCAGTGTCTAAAATAAATGTAAATGTTAAATATCTACGTCAGTATCTAAACATTGTTGTCTAAACGTACTTTAAGCAAATTATTGTGTAACGGCATTATTCCATAATGTCTCTTAGCCGAACTATTGACAATATCGCTGAGATCCCAGTCTCTGCTCTAGCCTATATTGGAGATGCTATTTATGAAATGCAGATGCGATTGCATTACTTGCTACCGCCACGTACTGCTAAGCAATATCACCAACTTGTAGTTAGTCAAGTCAGAGCAGAGCAACAAGCGCAACTTCTCGAAAAACTTGATCTCACAGAATTTGAGTCCGATCTCGTAAGACGCGGGCGCAATGCTGCGGGATCGGCTCCCCGTAAAGTCAATCCTCACATTTATCAAAAAGCAACAGGATTTGAGGTGCTGATTGGTTATCTTTACTTAACCGATCGCGATCGCCTCGACCAAATTTTTACTCAGCTACTTAGCCACATCGATCCCCCATCGCCATGACATCGCAACCCAAACTGAAATCGAAGAAGAAAAAGTCCAATAGAGACGTAGATAGAAATTTCGAGAGTCGTCCAGAAAAGTCGTTCGATAAATATTCGGACAAGCGTACTGACAGCCGTGCTGGTAAATATTCAGACAAATATGCTGACAAGCGATCGGATAATCGCCCAGACCGAGCAGACAAGTCCTTTGATAAGCCTTACAAAGCCGCAGATAGTCGCTCTGATTCTAAATATTCAGGTAAATCTGACAGATATACCGATAAATATGCAGATCGCCGTCCCGAAAAAAGTTTTGAGAGACGCGCAGATGCACCTGAACCTAGGTTCGATCGCAAGTTTGACAAACCGATCGCCAAAAAGATTGGGGACAAGTTTGCTGAAAAGAAGTTCGGCGATAAAAAATTTGGCGATAAAAAATTCGGCGACAAGAAATTTGGCGACAAGTTTGGTGACAAGAAATTTGGTGATCGCAAATTTGATCGGGATCGCCCTGAGCGCTCTGAGCGTGGCGATCGCGATTTCGGTGATCGTCCTGAACGTAAATTTGATCGCGAGCGCAATTTTGGAGATCGCGATCGCAACTTTGGTGATCGCCCTGACCGCAAGTTTGATCGCGGAGATCGCGATCGTAACTTTGGAGATCGTCCATCGGTTCCCAACTTTGAAAGGCGATCGCTGCCACCAATTTCGCGCAATCTCGATCCCGATGGCGAACTAGCAATTGTGCCACCCAGCCAACCTGAGGCAAATCCTGATATTGTCTATGGTCGTCATGCTGTTGAAGCAGTATTAAATAGCGATCGCAGCATTAACCGTATTTGGGTCACACCAAGACTGCGCTACTCGGCTGACTTCTTGCCCCTCATTGATGAAGCGAAATCAGGGGGAGCCGTAGTTGACGAAGTGGACAATACTCGTCTTGATCGCATCACTGACAATGGTAGACATCAAGGGATCGCAGTTCAAGTTTCCGCCTATGAATATGCAGATCTTGATGAATTGATTGTGAAGGCAAAAGAGAAATCTGCTAACCCTGTGATTGTGATTGCTGATGGAATCACTGATCCCCATAATTTGGGAGCAATTATTCGTAGTGCAGCAGCTCTTGGGGCACAGGCTCTCGTGATTCCTCAGCGTCGTGCGGCGGGGATCACAGCTACAGTCGCCAAGGTTGCTGCGGGTACATTAGAGATTCTTCCCGTTGCTCGTGTAGTCAATCTCAATCGCGCCCTTGAGAAAATTAAGGAAGCTGGTTTCTGGGTATATGGAACTGTCGCAAGCTCAGGTGAGGCAATTCACAAAGCCAAGTTTACTGGAGCGATCGCTTTAGTGATTGGCGCAGAAGGAGAAGGATTAAGTCTTTCCATTCAGAAAAATTGCGATTTCCTTGTATCTATTCCTTTAGATGGAAAAGTGGAAAGCTTAAACGCATCAGTAGCGACTGGAATGGCGCTATATGAGATTTTCAGACAACGTTGGGTAAATACGTTAAACCTGAACAATTTGTCTTGAAGTCATGTTTTAAGTTATATAAAGATATAGGAAGAAAGCTTTAAATTTAAGGCTTTATCATTCACCTAAACCATTCACTTTAGCTATGTAAACTCATGGGTGGTAACTTGTTTAAGAACATTTTTACATCAATTCTCGAAACGTTTGGTTTGGCAGTGTGGGTCGAAATTGTCACCGATTCACCACGTTGTACTTATTATTTTGGACCTTTCAGCAACGAGTCTGAAGCTGAATCTGCCAAAAATGGCTACATCGAAGATTTAGAGGCAGAAGGGTCTAAGGGTTTAGCTGTAACAGTTAAACGTTGCAAGCCAGAAAATCTCACAGTTTATGATGACTCACTGGATTTTAAGTTCGACCGCTTTCCTGCATTTAGCGGTCAGACTCTGTAATCACTAAATTGATCAATGACTACAGGGGCTGATGCCCCTAGTTTTTTATGAGATAAATGCATAAAGAGAATCTTTACAAGATTCATATCTGTGCATATCAGCGATCGCTGGATGTCAGTTTAATTATTTAGAAATTTTTGATATAGCAATTCAGCACCAAATAAGGGGATTGCCCTTTGGGCTTACCTCTTGTGTGAATGCTAAACATTTTTTATTTTTTTAGTGAGCATTATGTTATTTGGACTTGGCAAAAAACTAACACTTCCAACTGCGGCAAATGCTCTTGCTGGGAGATCTACAGCAATTCCCACAGCGTCACACCATTTTGTCAATGGTAATGCGCTCAAACCACCTTTTCCTGAAGGCATGGAAACTGCTGTATTTGGGTTGGGGTGTTTTTGGGGAGCAGAGCGTCGATTCTGGCAACAAAAGGGAGTTTATGTAACGGCTGTCGGTTATGCCGCAGGCTTAACACCTAACCCCACCTATGAAGAGGTTTGCTCTGGCATGACTGGTCACAATGAAGTTGTCCTAGTTGTGTACGATCCCAAAGTAATCAGCTACTCCGATTTGCTAAAAGTCTTTTGGGAATCCCATAATCCCACACAGGGAATGCGTCAGGGCAATGATCAGGGAACGCAATATCGTTCAGGCATTTATGTGTACAACGATGTCCAACGCAAGTTAGCGGAGGATTCGCGAGAAGTGTATCAGGATGCGCTGAAGGCTTCGGGAATGAAGCAAGGTATTACTACCGAAATCCGAGATGCAGGCGAGTTTTATTATGCTGAGGGCTACCATCAGCAATATCTTGCTAAAAACCCCAATGGCTATTGTGGTCTAGGTGGCACAAATGTTTGCTACCCTGCTGCCACAGTCGCTTAAATTGCAAAAAGAGTTCGCAATGCGAACTCTTTGTTTTACTAACTTCCCAACGAATAGCGGTGTGCGGCTTCGCCGCACACCGCTATTCACTTTTCAACGCCTATAGCAAAAGTTTTGCTATAAAAGCCTCGCAATGCGAGGCTTTTATATTGCGTTGATCACCATTGCGGCGAGTTTACTGGCTGCACCTGCTTCTCCGCACACTTGCTTTAAGCGATCGCGCACCTTCTCTAGTTCTTCAGGATGCTCCAGATAAACCACAATTTGCTCAGCAATTTGAGTGGGCGTAAGTTCTCCTAAAAACTCTGGCACGATCGCCTCACCTGCCCAGATATTCGGCCAAGCTAGTAGTTGACCTTTTTTCTGAATTTGGGAGATGAGAATGGAATTAATAATCTTGGATAGCACCTTCCCTAATAATGGGGCAGCCGCTAGTAATCCCCATATCCCGTCCCAGCCAATTTTCATGTCAGCAAAATTTGTTGGCAAAAGGACGATCATCGGTTGATGAAGAGAGGCAAGCTCAGCAGTATTTGCGCCAACGGTAGTAACACATAGTTGACTGCTCTTGATGAGGGCATGGGCAGGAAATTCACGATGAATCTTGATAGTTGTTCCCTTTGCGGTTAATAAGTTGCCATCAGCCAAGTTTGCCGTCGATCCCTCACTATCTGCGGTTGGGAAACTAAATTGGGCATAGGTCGCTAAAATTTCGGGTGTCGTCGTAGGGGCAAGGGCGATCGCTAGTTCAATGTCAGGATATTTTTGATGCAAAATATCGGCGATCGCCACAACTAGAGGCACGCCAATCTTGAGTTTGTGTCCCTTTGATCCAGGCATAAAACAAATGCGCTTCTGGGAGAGCGATTCTGATTGCGGCTGGGAATCTAGGCGATCCACCATTAAGTCCCCAATTACCTGTGCTTTGTGTCGGAATGAGCTAGGAATTTTAGTGGCGATCGCCTCATTTCGTACTGCAAACAAATCTACCCAGCGATACCATCTTGCCTCCCACTCAGCATAGATCAGAGTTTTGTAGCCCAGTCGTTTAGCGATCGCTAAGGCAAAAAACTGATCCCCTCCCAAAAATACAACAATGCCCTGCTTTGCCCATTGCCAATCAGGAGTTTTGCCCCACAGGAGAAAATCAAAAAATTGTTCTTGTGGCAAGACGCGATCAACATTGGGAAAACTTTTGGCGAGTTGCGCTTCCTGTCCACTGGCATTTTGACAAGGGGCAAGAGCGATCGAGATCCGAGTTTTCGCTGCATCATCGGGCGATCGCCATGCCTTTTCTAAAGCTTTGAGAAAAGGATATACCCATGTGGTCAGCTCCCCCGGTCCATTGGACAGGATCAGGATATCCGTAGAAATATCTGTGACGAGAGGAGTGGAGAGCATGAATAATTACCGATTTTTCTTCCCAATCATAAACCCAAAATATAAGTGGTGGCGCTTCGCACCGCCACTTATATTTAAAATCTTGTATTCGCGTGCGCTAAAGGATTTATTGAGGAGAGCAAAGTATTACAGAGAAATTTTTGAAAGCATGGCAAAGCCATGCTTTCAAAAATTTCTCTGGGTTTAGCTATTCCCAAAAATCAACATTGAGCATTGTGTCGATATCCCGCCCAAATTGCCATGTATCGGGGAATTGGTAATCAGGATATTCAATCTTGATCCGCTTTAAAGAAGTTTCAAAGCAATCATCAAACATTTTCAAAAAGTGGCGCTTGAGACTAGGTGACTGTCTAAGCAGTGATTTTAGTTCATCTCTTTGCTCGAATATTGTTAACAGCCAACCGCGATAACATTCAGGCATATCGACATAGCATCGTTTCAGGATATGTTCAATCAATCTTTTGAGTCTGCTCTCAATCTCACGTTTGTTACTGCCTGACAAGCCCTCTAACTCCTCTATTAAATTTTCGACATCAAGATTATGAAAATCACCTGCTTTTAATTGGGTGATCACAGTCTCTAACCACAGATCAAGATCGCGCTCGTACAGGGTCAATGGTGGTGCAATTGCTTGAGTCATTGCTTGAGTCATTTATGGTGCTCCTTGGCTATTGGCGCGATCGCTAAAACTCATTTTCTGTATTATCGCTAGAAATTGAAATGACGGGATCGAATTCACGATAAAATTATGCACTCATAATCGAGTTAAATTAAAAGCTAGTAACTGAGCTTTTTACCCAAATTTTTATAAACATCACGCATGTGGATTTAATTAGTTTATTTGATACACCAAAACCCGTAATAGGGGTCATTCATCTTTTACCATTGCCTACTTCACCGCGTTGGGGGAGCAGCCTTAAAGAGGTTATTGATCGAGCCGAACAAGAAGCAACGGCCCTTGCCGCAGGCGGAGTCCAAGGAATTATCGTAGAGAATTTTTTTGACGCTCCCTTTACCAAAGATCGCGTTGATCCTGCGGTGGTTAGTGCCATGAGTCTGGTTGTGCATCGTGTCAAACAGATGGTGGGTATCCCCGTAGGCATTAATGTTCTGAGGAATGACGGTCATAGCGCGATGGCGATCGCCTCCTGTGTAGGCGCTCAGTTTATCCGTGTCAATGTCCTCATGGGCGTAATGGCAACCGATCAAGGCATTATCGAAGGTGATGCCTACAAACTCCTGCGTTATCGGCGGGAACTAGGCACGGATGTAAAAATCTTTGCCGATGTTTTGGTCAAGCACGCTCAACCGATTTCTGTGCCCCAAATTACTGCGGCGGTTCACGATACGATTCATCGCGGGCTTGCTGATGCCGTGATTCTATCGGGATGGGCGACAGGCAATCCACCCACAACTGAGGATCTTAAGGAAGCAAAGTTTGCCTGTGGTGACACGCCTCTATTTGTTGGCTCTGGTGCAACATGGGATAATGTGCCGCAATTGATGCAATATGCTGATGGTGTCATTGTTTCCAGTTCCCTCAAGCGTAATGGTCAAATTCAACAGTCGATCGATCCGATTCGGGTCAGCCGTTTTGTTGATGCTGTCCGTTTGGATATTGCTAATCGCAAAAAAAATCTGGCTGAGGAGCAAATATTGCGATCGCCAACTGTGTCGATTGGGTAAAAGTAGATTGAATAAAATCTTATAATTTGGAAATCATGGTGCAATATGCGCTGTGATTTTCAACGGGGCTATTAGCAGGTAGGTACAAATTGTCTGGAACAAATACGCGAAAACGATCTGAGCCTTGGTTGCATCGATGGTCGCACCCTGCGATCATTGCGATCGCCATATTTGGCTTTTCGCTTACAACCTATTTAACCGTCACACACTTCTTTGGGCAAAAAGTTGCTCTTTGTGATGTTCAAGGCAGTGGTTGTGACCTAGTACTAAGTAGTGAATATGCCAAAATCTTTGGTATTCCCCTCACGATTTTTGGAGCTTTAGGCTATCTCACTCTAGGACTTCTGGCTGGAGTGCCAATGTTGCTAAAACGCGACGATCCTAAGGAGCAAGCCCAAATCAAGGAAGTTGCCAATTTCTTGCTGTTTATGGTGTCGTCATCAACATTTGTGTTTAGTGGTTACTTAATGTATCTGCTTGCCTCAGGTAAAGTTGATAGCATTAATGGGCAACCGCAGTTTTGCCTCTACTGTGTCACCTCCGCGACAAACATGGCATTGATTTGGTTGCTAACCGTATTTGGCAACTCTTGGAAAGATGTGGGGCAGTTATTCTTCACAGGTGCGATCGTGGCGATCATCACCTTGACAGGTACTCTTGGTGTCTATGCTAGCCAAACTAAGATTGCTGTGCAAAGTAATTCTTTTGCGGGTAGGCTCGCCCAGCACTTGACCGTCAACAATGCCAAGATGTATGGCGCATACTGGTGTCCGCATTGTCAGGATCAGAAAGCAAGATTTGGCGAGGCAAAGAAACTCATTCCTTACGTGGAGTGTGCTGCCAATCCTCCTAATGGAGTAAAGTCAGAGGCTCAACTATGCGAGCAAAAAGGCATTAAGGGTTATCCCACTTGGGAAATTAATGGCAAGATGGTTTCAGGCGAGCGCTCTTTAGATGAGTTAGCCGATTTATCAGGTTATACAGGCGAGCGTAAATAAAATTTACAAACAATAAAAAAAGGGATGCAACGCATCCCTTTTTTTATTGCATAGGAATGAACCCCAATTTCTGGACTATTTGTTGACCTTGAGGCGAAAGGGCAAACTCAATAAATTGCTGAACAACGGGGCTAGTTGTTTTCTTGGCTCCCAAAAACAAACTGCGACTGATCGGATACTTACCAGATTTAATCGCTGTGGTATCAGTTGCATTTACGCCATCAATTGGGATAATCCTCACAATTTCCTGCTTTTCCACTTGAGAGACCGTGGCATAACTAATGCCGTTATCGCCTAAATCTCGCAAAATTGCTGTCGTTTCATCCTGTTTCCAAGTAATGAAGTTAGGACTATCCGCAGGAAAGCTTTGACCGAGGAGGACGATATCTTGAAAAGCTTCTCTAGTACCGCTTGTTGTCGCGCGATTAATCACTTTAATCGGCTGATTTGTACCACCAACTTGTGACCAATTGGTGATTTTGCCCTGATAAATATCGCGTACTTGATCCTTAGTTAAATTTCCTTTAAAGGGATTGTTAATACCTACTACTACAGCGATCGCATCTTTCGCGATCGGCACTAGTTGGACACCTGCTTGGGCTTCTGCGGCTTTGAGAGGTCGTGAGGTTGCAGCGATCGCGATCGAGCCACTGATCAGATTTTGCAAACCTTGACTAGAACCATTAGGCTTACCATCAGGCAATCCAAATGTGGTGGGGATATTCGGATTTACTTGGCTATAGGCAGTCCGCAGTTCTTTAATTAACGTCACCATTGTGGTACTGCCGTCAATTTCCAAAACATTGGGATTGGGCAAAGATGTATCAAAATTTAAGCTGGTTGGAGTTGGTGCACTGGTTTTAGTAGCTGTAGGAGATGTAGCTTCTGGTGTGGCTGTAGAAGTCGGGGATTGAGTTGACTTGGTCTGGTTTGAAAAGAACCAATAGCCACCACCAGCAATCCCTGCTGTGACCAGTAATGACAGAACTAAAACTGTAGTTTCTTTGCCCTGTGACATAAATTTTAAATACCTAGATATCTCGCATAACTTTAGCGTGAATTCAGATTAAAAGCCTCTACCAACACCATATTTGTATTAAGAGATAGGCAGTGTAAAGCGCCGCCTATCTTTCTATGCTATTTAATAATCCAATTAAGCTTTGTCCCACAGCATAGGCGAGATTTACAGGAACAGCATTGCCAATCTGTTTATATTGACTGGTTAACGCGCCAACAAACTCCCATTCATCAGGAAAGGTTTGAATTCTTGCATATTCTCTGACCGTGAGAGGTCTAGTTTCGTCAGGATGACATCTTTCTGTTTGCTTTTGGGCTGGTGAACAGGTCAGGGTTAAACTTGGTTGATCCCAAGATAATCTTCTTGCCATTCCTGTTTTACCACCTCCTAGAAAATAACTTTTTTGCATATATTCTTTTTGCAAATCATCGGGCAAGTCTCGCCAATACCCCCCTTGAGGCACAAGATCTAATATTTCTTTTTTCCTTTTGGCATAGGTTTGACCTTGAGATTTTGGTACATCCGTTGGATACAATTCACCCTCTTTGAGTGCGTCTTTAAGCACCATAACTTTGTTGTGAGGTGTGGGCCATTTAAAATCAGCAATCTCGACTAAATCATTTCTAATACCGATTAAAAACAGACGTTCTCTTTTTTGTGGAACCCGATAAAATATGGCTTTTAAAACCTGCGGTTCTATTAGTTTATAACCAAGATCTTGAATGATTGATTTCATTACAGACAAGGTTCTACCGTTATCATGTTTTAGTAATCCACGGACATTTTCACCTAAGAATATTTTGGGTTGTAGTTCTTTAATAGCTCTAGCAAATTCAAAAAATAATGTTCCTCTTGTATCTTCAAATCCTAGTTTATTGCCTGCATAGGAAAAGGCTTGACAAGGGAATCCGCCTGCAAGCAAATCAACATTAGAAAATCCTGTAAAATCTACATTTTTAACATCGCCTTCGATGACATTCCAATTTGGTCGATTAGTGCGTAAAGTTTTGCAAGCATCTTTGTCAAATTCATTTAAGGCGATCGCATTAAACCCAGCACGCTCTAATCCAATTGCAAGTCCACCCGCACCCGCAAAAAGTTCTATTGAATTAAATTTCTGAACAAGATTAATAATATTGATATTTCCTTTTATATCTTTAGTAAGTTGTTGATCTTTATTCTTCAATAAAGTAATCTGTATCAATCTTTCCAATCTTATAAATATCTTTGATTGTAATACCTACTTCATAGTCTATCATCAACTTTGTTAGTTTCTTACCATCAATTAAGACGATAGAAACATTAGTTTTATCAGCATATTCAATTGCTTCTTTTGAGAAAAATGCAGTTGTGATAAAAATACCTTTCTTGGCTCTTTGCCCATCTAAAGCTCCCACAAATTTTTGAATTTCTGGTCTCCCAATTTTGCTTAATCCTTGTTTCCAACGTTTAGCTTGTATGTAAATTTTATCTAGACCAAGTTTATCTTCTTTAATAATTCCATCAATTCCTTCATCAGCAGATTTTTGTGTGACTTCGCCATTTTCAAAGTCTGATCCTCCATAACCCATTTTGATTAGTAGGTCTACAACTATAGATTCAAATCTATAAGGTGAAACCTCCTCAAGATTTTTTAGTAACATTCTGGATAGTTCAGAATTAATCCTCTCAAATCCTTCCTCCATCATTTCATCTGGAGTTTTTTCAAGTGACTCTGAAGATTCATTATCCCCATTGCTATCTTTTGTTTTTGTCGAATTTGCAATGTTTTCGGGAGCAATGCTTTTTAAGAATTTTATAGTGATTCTAGCTGGCGGATTCTTGAGTATTTTTTTGCCGATTTCAGAGATTTGATATTGTCCTCTTTGGGGGCTATAAATTAAACCTGCGGTTCGTAGATAAGAAATCGACCAAGCAACCCGATTAAATAGCAAAAATTGTTTTCCATTTGGAGTTCTCTGTAATTGTTCTTCATCTGTAACAGAAAATTGCTCGATAATGTATGACCTTATACCTGATGAACCATAAACTTTGTTATCGCTTAATTTTTTCAATATTGGTAACATTGCACTTTGAAAATCGGGAATCACATTAAACTCCAATTTGTTTGGATAAGCACTTTAGATTACTTAGCTTAGCTTTCAGGTATTGTCACTTCAAGATTATACCAATCGACTTTGCACTAGAAAATTCAAAACCTCTATGAGCTAAGATCTAGTCTAGAAGTAGTAATCATTGACGTGACGTGTTTCAACAACTCCGATTTCAGGCAAACCAAATTTGGCGACATCAGGTCGTGGCAGTCCTTGCCAATCTCAAAGTAGCGATCGCCCTTTTATTGTTGATTGCCCTGTTTAGCATCCTTGGCACGGTGATCGAGCAGGGGCAAACCCTAGATTTCTATCGCGAAAATTATCCTGAACATCCTGCCCTATTTGGTTTCCTGTCGTACAAAGTGATTTTGGAGATCGGATTAGAACATGTTTACGGTAGTTGGTGGTTTCTCACTTTGCTGATTTTGTTTGGCACAAGTCTCACCGCTTGCACTTTCAATCGGCAATTGCCAATTCTTAAGGCTTCTAAGCGTTGGTTTTACTACACTAAGCCCCAAAGTTTTGCGAAATTACCCCTTGCCACGGAAATTGTCGGCGGTAATCTCACGCAGCTAGCACAGTCTCTCCAACGCAAAAATTACAAGGTATATCAAGCCGACGATCGCCTTTATGCTCGTAAAGGACTTGTTGGCAGAATTGGTCCCATCGTCGTTCACGCCAGTATGTTGCTGGTTTTGATTGGCTCAATTTGGGGTTCGATGACAGGTTTTATCGCTCAGGAAATGGTTCCCAGTGGCGAGACATTTCAAGTAAAAAATATTACCGAAGCAGGGATGTGGTCGGCTTCCCAAGTTCCCAAGGATTGGTCAGTGCGCGTTAATCGCTTTTGGATTGATTACACACCGACAGGAAGAATTGATCAGTTCTATTCTGATTTATCAGTTCTCGATAAGGATGGAAAGGAAGTTGATCGCCAAACCATTCACGTGAATAAGCCTTTGAAATATAAGGGAGTCAGCTTCTATCAGGCAAACTGGGATATTCACGCAATCAAATTTACGCTTAATAATAGTCCTGTTCTACAATTGCCCGTCAATAAATTGGAATCTCAAAATGGTGGGCGACAAGTTTGGGGAACATGGATTCCAACGAAGCCAGATCTCAGTGCAGGTGTGACACTCATTACGCCAGATTTGCAAGGTACTTTCTTGATTTATGATGAGAATGGGAATCTGCTCACGACAGTGCGGACTAATGGTAAAGCAGAGGTTAATGGTGTTACCTTTACCCTAAAAGAAGCGATCGGTAGCACAGGTTTACAAATCAAAGCCGACCCCGGAATTCCCATTGTTTACGCAGGATTTGGACTGTTGATGTTGGGTGTAGTGATGAGCTATATCAGTCATTCACAGGTATGGGCTTTGCAGGTTGGCGATCGCCTTTATGTCGGAGGCAAGACCAATCGCGCCCAAGTCAGTTTTGAGGCAGAATTAATCGATGTTACGAATGTGATTGATCAAGGTGCGATCGCTTCTGGAGTTGCTGCCTAATTACAGTTAGATAAATTTATGTATAAAAATTCTCAAGATTTCCCTTTTACCAAGATTTTAGAAGACAATTGGCTTACTGTGCGTCGCGAACTTGAACAACTTAGCGATCGCAGTTTTGTGGAATGGCCAGAAAAGCACCTCTACCAAGATGGATGGGATATTTTCGGTTTGTACGCCTTTGGTATGAAGCTAGATAAAAATTGCCAACTCTGTCCTGAAACCACAAAGCTAGTCGAGCAAATTCCTAATCTCGTCACCGCAGGTTTTTCCTCACTCAAAGTTGGAACTCACATTAAGCCCCATACTGGCTATCCTGATGGCGTACTGCGCTGTCATTTAGGATTAGTCGGTTGCGAAGGCTGTGGGCTAAGAGTTGGCGATGAAACTCGCGGTTGGGAAGAGGGCAAGACCTTTGTGTTTGACGACACCACCGAGCATGAGGCATGGAATCGAGGTACACAAACCCGCATCGTTTTACTCTTAGATTTTAAATATCCTGTAGATGAAGAACAGTCTAATAATTTAGAGGATAAGAGTGTAATGGAATTACTCAAGGGAGCTTTGCCATTCTTTAAGAAGAAGTAAATCTATTCGTAATTTGTCGGAAGGGTTAGCGATCATCTAACCTTTCTGACGATAGAAATTTATTTGCAGTACATGGATGCTTCCTATTCTCATGAATATTACCCTAACTAACATTAAGCCAGTACTTAACGAACTCAAACGAGAGTTGCAAGAGCTATATGGCGATCGCCTTGTGCGATTAATTTTATTTGGCTCCCATGCCAGAGGCGAAGCTAATCCTGACTCGGATATTGACTTACTAGCTGTACTCAAAAGTCCAGTATCTCAAGCACAAGAAATATCTCACATGTCAGAACTTTGCGTCAAAATTCTATTAGACTACAATGAGCTTGTCTCCATCATACCAATGAGTGAAGCTCGATTTAATGCTAAAGATGTTGCTTTATTGAGGAATATTCAAAGAGAAGGCATCGAATTATGAACGAGTTTAAGAAGTTATTGACTTTAGTAAATTATGATTGCCAATCCGCAATTTAATTATATAACTCCAGAAGAATATCTCGAAATGGAGGAAACCAGCGATATCAAACATGAATATATCGATGGATATGTTTATGCAATGGCTGGAGCCAACGATTCTCATGTGACGATCGCTAGCAATGCTTTTATGCTGATTCGTAACCATTTGCGCGGTTCAGGCTGCCGAGTTTATATCTCTGATATGAAAGCAAGGATAGACTCATTAAATCGCTTTTACTATCCTGATGTTATGGTAACTTGCGATCCTAGAGATACTCAAACTCCAAATCACAAAAGATTTCCTAAACTAATTATTGAAGTTCTCTCAAAATCTACCGAGGGTTTTGACCGTGGTGATAAATTCGCTGATTATCAACAATTAGAAACCCTAGAAGAATATGTTTTAGTTAACACCAAACGTCAACGCCTTGATTGTTTTCGGAAAGAAGAAGGACGCTGGTTCTTAGCAACATATTCCGCAGAGCAAGAAATTTTTCGACTAGCTAGCATTAATTTTGAAGGTAAGTTTGCCGATCTGTACGAAGATGTTAGTTTTACGGAATCTTTATGAATGCGATCGCCATTGACTTTGGTAGTAGTAATACGGTGATTGCTCGATGGAATATCGCTACTAATCAACCTGAAACTTTAAATTTTGAGAACCTTAATCGACCAGCACCTTTAAATGCGCTTGTGCCGTCACTGCTCTATGTGCAGAACGCCCAAGAGGAAATCGTGGAGATTGGTCAATATGTGATTGATAGAGGTAAAGATCGTCCTCAGCCAAGATTGTTCAATCAAATCAAGCGGCGATTGGTGGCGAATGTTGGCTATAGCCCTAGGCTTGATAATGTAAAAGTAACGCCAGAATGGGTGGGCAATCAGTTTTTAAGACAACTCCTCAACAAATTGCGATCGCAACAAATCTTTCCATCGGAAGTGATTTTGACGGTTCCTGTCCAAGCTTACGAAAAATATCTACGCTGGTTAGAGGAATGTAGTGTAGAAATATTCGCTTCCAATTTGCCAACTTTAGAAGTACCACGCATTCGGATTCTTGATGAACCAACGGCGGCAGCGCTAGGCTATGAGGCGATCGCCCCTAGTGCATTGGTACTAGTGATTGATTTCGGCGGCGGAACCTTAGATTTGTCACTGGTACGCTTGCCTAAGAGTGACAATGTAGTGAAATGGGGTGAGCAGATTGGGGTCAATCGTAGTCAATGGACGGAACATAAAGCCGAAGCGATCGCCAAAACTGGTTATACGCTTGGGGGTGAAGATATCGATCAATGGCTAGTTCAGGATTATTTAGATAGCCGTGAAGATATTGCTGATAGTGATGGATTAAAGAGTTCTAGTATTCTGAAGTTGTTAATGGAACGGATTAAAATCCAGCTTTCGGAAACAGAAGCCGCTTTAGAAATATTTTTTGATATCAATACCCAATCAGCACTTGAGATTCGCTATACTCGCCAGCAGTTAGAACAGTTACTCGATCGCAAAGGATTTTATCGGATTCTGCAATTAGCGATCGATGAATTAATTAATCGTGCTTTCAATAAAGGAATTCTCAAAGGTGATATTAAACATATTCTCTTAGTTGGTGGCTGTACGCTCATTCCCTCAGTACGTTCCTTTGTTGAATCCTATTTCACCATGGGGAAAGTCTATAGTCACAAACCCTTTGAAGCGATCGCTCACGGGGCATTGTTGCTCAGTCAGGGCATAAGCGTACAGGACTATCTATTTCATTCCTATGCCATTCGTCATTGGGATCGGACTACGGAACAATGGAAATATCAGCCCCTATTTCGACGAGGTCAGGTCTATCCCACCCGTCGCCCCATTGAGTTAGTACTGAGAGCTACTCAACCCGATCAATCCGAAATTGCCCTCACCATTGGTGAACTCGAAAGCCGTCCCAAGGGTGCTGCTGAGATAAGCTTTGATGGCGATCGCATCGTGATGCAGTTTAACCAAAAAGAGAAAGAGAATTTTCAACCCTTACAAGCCGATGTTAATGGTGAAGGTATCCCACAGGCGATCACTCTACTCGATCCGCTCGGTCAGCCCGACTGCGATCGCCTCAAAGTTTTCTTTAGCATTAGTGAAAAGCGCGAGTTATTAGTTACAGCGATCGATTTACTCACGCAACGTCAACTATTAACCGATTATCCTGCTGCGAAATTGCATTAAAAAATAGGTTGTTGCAAAGCAACAACCTATTAGATCTTAAAGTGCTAGCTCTAATAAAAAGCCAATCCGACTGTCATAAATTAAGGGAGATCGCCGCCATTCAATTTTTGTGCCGAGTCGTAAATTATTGGTAATTGCATAGCTAGTGGAGAGAGTCGTCGTACTCATCTCTAGGTCGCCACTGGGAGAGGTAAAGGTATGGCTTAACCGCAGGTCTGAACTATGGGGCGATAATACCAAGACTCCTTGCAAGCCCACATCTAACCCTGAAATCTGCGGACGATCTAGTTGATTGAACTGGCGATAACCAACTATCGGCGCTATATTCCAATAGGAACCTAGGGGCAAGATATAGTAGCGGAAATTTGCCTGTAGCTCACTTTCACGACCGCTAAATTCTGTCTGATAGCTACCATTTACGGTTAGGGGTGACTGCCCCACAAACATATCTTCAAATCCCGCCTCAATCCCCAGTGAGTTATTGCGTGATGTAATGCCTAGCTTCAGCTTTTTATCAAAGCTCGGCACGTTATAAATATCGTCTAAGAGATCGGGTGGCTTCTCTAGCCAACGGCGTAATACAGGGCTACTTTCGATCACTTGGCGATCGATTTCGATGTCCTTAGCTCGCCTTGCCATTTTGGTATCGCCATAGGCTGCTGCGCTAATACCAAAATACAAAAATGCAGCTATAGCGATCGCCAATTTTTTTGCCATAACTTTTGCAAGAGATTGCTAGAGGTGAGGTAACACAGATAATTATGCCTTATTGAAAGATTTTCGCCTATGCAATCCTTATATCCAATCCGCAGATTATCTTGTCTTTGGCATAAAAAATGAAACTAGAAACAGCCGTATCTAAATCTCAACATTCAAAATTAATTAATGCGAGATTGCTTTAGCAATAAAGAAAGCTGCTGCTGCCGCAATTCCCCCAATTAACACCGTCTGAATGGCACTACGGATCGGCGTTGTACCTGTAAATCTTCCCTTCACATAGCCAAAAGCAGCGAGTGCAATATGCGTGATCACAATCGAACCAATGAAGGCAGTATGCAGATCACGATTTAAAAAGTAAGGCAATAAGGGAATTAGACCTCCCACTAAGTAGGCACTAGCGATCGTCATCGCACTCGTGATAGCCCGTTTAGGATGGGGTTTTTCTAATCCCAACTCAAAACGCATCATGAAATTAACAAAGCTTTCGGGATTATTGAGTAGAGCTTTGCTAATGACTGCACTCTCTGTTTCTGAAACACCGTAGGACTGGAAGATTTCCATAACTTCGGCAACTTCAGTCATTGGGACTTCCTTCACTTCGAGATATTCGCGCTCTAGTTCACTTTCATAATGTTCCGCTTCTGTTCTTGCCGCGAGATAGCCACCTAGCCCCATCGCGATCGCCCCTGCAACAATTTCGGCTAAACCTGCCGTAACCACAATTGAGGTTGAGGCAACTGAGCCAGACAATCCTGCCGCCAATGCAAAGGGGACAGTTAAGCCATCTGACATGCCAATGACAATATCACGGACAAATTCGCTAGATGAAAAGTGGTACTCATAGTGGGGTTTTGTTTTCATGATGCTCGGAAAGTGTTTATAAGCGATCGCTTCGGGAACCTAAAGGGTTTGTGGAAGGACACCCCGTTGGGGTGTCCTTCCACAAACCTCAAAATTTACAAATGATTTAGGACTGCTATAGCCTGATAGCTCATTGATTCATAATTCTTAAAAAATAACGAATCTGTCATCCTATTTTAACGTCAGTTCGGGTTAAGCTAGCAAATTTTAAAAGCCCAAAAGTAAAAGCCTTGCTAAGCAAGGCTTTTACTTTTGGGCTTTGAGAGAGGGTTTGCTACGCAAACCCTCTCTCAAAGCCCATTTCAAATTATCCCGAACTCGCGTTATTTTATCACCAGAGAATCCACAGGCTTTGACATAACCAGATCAAAAAGTGGGGCACAGCGTGCGCCCCACTTTTGAGTTTTTACACCCAGATAAATTTTCCAAGATCTTGCGAAGCAAGCTTTTTAAAGGCAATCTAAAAATTAAAGGCGACGCATTGCGTCGCCTTTAATTTTTAGATTGTGGTAATTTCTTTTTCTTTATCAGCAGTTACTTTATCGATCGTCTTAACAAACTTTTCTGTTAACTTATCCACTTGCTCTTGTTGGCTTTTGGAATCATCTTCAGAAATTTCTTTTGCCTTTTCTAGCTTGCGAATTGAGTCGATCGCATCACGTCGCACATTCCGAATCGCCACTTTGCCTTCTTCGGCGAGCTTGGCAACCATCTTGACCAACTCCTTACGGCGATCGGTAGTTAAAGGCGGAATATTTAGGCGAATGCTTGAACCATCATTGTTTGGGGTCAGCCCAATATCAGACTCAGAAATTGCCTTTTCAATTGCCCGCATGGTTGATCGATCAAAGGGTTGAATTTGTAGAGTAGTTGCATCAGGCGAAGAAATATTTGCCAAAGCCTTGAGATGCGTCTCTGCACCGTAATATTCCACCGTAATCCGATCTAACAGCGAAGCATTAGCACGCCCCGTTCGCACAGTATTGAAATTGTGCTGGGTCGCTTCTACAGCTTTCTGCATTCGCGCCTCAACATCAGTTAACTTCACATGAACCTCCAACATAAGTACCAATCGATTCTCCCATGACGACGCGACGAATGTTACCTGTTACACCGAGATCAAACACAATAATCGGGATGCCATTTTCTTTACAAAGAGCAAAGGCTGTAGCATCCATGACGCGCAGATCATTGATCAGAGCATGGTCAAAACTAACTGACTGAAAACGTTTTGCATTAGGATTTTTCTTGGGGTCGCTGTCATAAATCCCATCGACCTTAGTTGCCTTTAAAATGACATCGGCATTAATTTCGGCTCCACGTAAAGCTGCCGTAGTGTCAGTGGTGAAATAGGGATTCCCTGAGCCTGCACCAAAAATAACCACCCGATTGTTTTCAAGGTGGCGAATAGCGCGGCGGCGGATATATGGCTCAGCGATCTCTTGCATGGCGATCGCGGACATGACTCGGGTGGGAATCGGCTCATCTAAATGTTCAAAGGCATCCTGTAAGGTTAGGGCATTCATCACGGTGGCGATCATGCCAATGTAGTCAGCCGTGGCTCGATCCATACCCTTATCCGCCCCGTTAATACCCCGAAAGATATTACCACCACCGACAACGATCGCCACCTCGATGCCATCACGGACAATTTCCGCAACCTGTAGGGCAATGTCTTGGACAACCTCAGGATCAATCCCAAAACTGCGATCGCCCATCAGCGCTTCGCCACTGAGTTTTAATAAAATGCGTTTGTATTTTGGTACTTCTTGCTGGGTATTTACTGCGTTCATGTTTCATTCCTAATCGTTAATTTGCTGAGCATTCTTAGCTTTCTTTATGAGCGATCGCTTTTGATAGTTTGCTCTCTACTAGATTCAGACGTATCTAGATACCATTGCGGTTTCTACGGCAAATGGCGTAACTTAACTAACTTTATATAATTTGCTTAATCTTCTACATATTCGGGACGATGATCAATATCATCTTCAACGGCTTGCAGAGATGCATTGGCAAAATCTGTGCAATTTAAGTTAGTGCCATTGAGATTAGTTCTTAGTAAAAATGCACCTTTAAAATTAGCTTTATAGCAATTAGATTTACTAAGGTTTGCGCCTTCAAGAATTGCTCTGCCTAACTGAGCATCGATCAGAAATGCCCCATTAAGATCAGCATCATGAAGATTGGCATCATTAAGATTCGCGCTACTTAGATTTGCGCCACTAAGATCCGCTTTTGACAATAAAGCATCACTGAGATTAGCTGCATACAAATTTGCATGGGAAAGATCAGATGCAGAGAGATTTGCATGACTAAGATTCGTTTCACTAAAGCTTGCACCACTTAGATTCGCACCTTGAAGATTCGCTCCGTTTAATTTTGCACCATCTAAGTTCGCTCCTTTCAAAAATGCTTCGGTGAGATTTGCACCTTCTAGATTGGCTCCAACAAGAGACACACAACTTAAATTTGCTCCCGTCAAGTCAGAATTCACTAAACTTGCAGCATTAAGATTAGCACCAGTTAGATCAGCATCTTTTAGACTTGTCCTTTCCAAACTAGCACCATGCAAATCAGCCTTAATCAGACTAGCACCATTTAGATCCGCCTCACAGAGATTTGCATCACTCAAACTTGCCCGATATAGAACTGCTGTATGCAATTTTGCGCCATACAAATTGGCTTCATTTAAAGTGCTTGCGGATAGGTTTGTGTCACTCAGATCAGCATTATTTAGATCGATCGCGGTTAAACCTGCACCACTGAGATTTTCACCACTGAGATCGATTTCACTAAAATCTCGAAAACCCTTGTTATAGCGATCGACTAGTTCTCTAGCTTTCATGTTACTTATCCGTCGGTAAAATCGCACCAGTCATATTTGCTCCGTCTAAATTTGTCCACAACATGAAAGCCCCTTTCAAGTTTGTCCAAAGCATAAATGCTCCTTTCAAGTTAGCCCCTGTCAAGCTAGCTCTAGTGAGATTAGCGCGATTGAGGTTAGCGCGATTTAAACTAGCTCCATTGAGTACAGCTTCATCAAGGTTTGCACCAGTTAGATTTGCCTCATTTAAGATCGCATTATGTAAATTGGTACGAATTAAATAAGCACCTCGCAGATCCACATTACTCAGATCTGCACCACTTAAGCTCGCACCCATCAAATTAGCACCACTCAAATTTGCGCCACTGAGGTTGGCATTAGACAGATTGACCCCATTGAGATTTGCACCACTGAGGTTCGCTTTCATCAAAAAAGCTCCCGTGAGATTTGTCCAACTCAAGTCCGCATCGACTAGATTTGCCTCATTCAGATTTGCCCAACTCAGATCAGAGCCAACGAGATTGGCTTTTTCTAAGTTTGTACCTTGCAAATTTGCCCAACCTAAGTTGGCGCGACTGAGAGAGCCGCCACTCAAATTCGCATGGACAAGATCGACAGCATTGAGATTAGCTTCATTCAGAATTGCGCCACAAAGATCCACGTCATGCAACTCCGCACCCGTGAGATTAGCTTCGGTGAGATCAACATTCATCAAGCAAGCTTGACTGAGATTTGCACCACTGAGATTTGCCTTAATCATCAATGCGCCCGTAAAGTCAGAACTACTGAGATCGGCTCCCAATAGATTGGATTCGATAAAAAATGTGCCGTTCAGTTTTGCTTGACTCAAATTTGCACCATTGAGACATGCTCCTGTTAGGGTCGCCAGACTGAGATCAGCATTCACTAAAGAGGCGCTAGTGAGATTTGCACCATTGAGATTTGCGGCAACTAAATATGCATCATTGAGGCAAGCTCTTTGTAGATCCGCCTTGATCAACAATGCAGAAGTCAGGTTTGCTTCAGTCAGATTCGATTCGACAAGATGTGCGTGATTGAGATCGGCTCCATGCAGAAATGCGCCTGTCAGATTCGCTTTGGAAAGCATCGCATCTGCAAGTTTGGCATTACTGAGATTCACGCGCTTAAGATCCGCCCCCTTGAGGTTGATTCCTTCTAGGCTAGATTTGGTAAGATTTGCTTTGGTAAAGTCGGTAAGATTCACGCCTGCCTCATTTTGATTCGTTGTACTCGTTACATTTCAAGAAGAGCTTTAAGCATATAAATATTTCATGACGAGATTGATCAGAAGTTCCATCAGGATCCCTGAAATAGTTTCTTCTCCTTGATCTGCCTTGACAAGATGGCTGCGTCTCAACCTAATACAATTAGAATACATGAGGAAAATGGTGATGAGATCGCCTTGCAATATTTGGCTTAGATATCCAGCATTCTTGAGAATCACATCTGTAGGGTTGGCTAAGTAAGATTGCCTCGCTATATATAAAATGTCCATGACGGTAGATACAGATATAAATACAGATCCAGATCGGTCTTTGATAGAAGAATTCCAGCCACCTGCTTTGGGTAAGGTCTATTTGGTTGGTGCGGGACCTGGAGATGCAGGTTTGATGACACTAAAGGGTAAAGCCCTTTTAGAGACCTGTGATGTGGTGCTATACGATGCTTTGGTGAGTGACGAAATCCTTGCCATGATTAATCCGATCGCTGAAAAAATCCATGCAGGTAAGCGGCGCGGTAATCATTCGTTATTGCAGGAGGAAACCACGCAGCTATTGATCGAAAAGGCGCAAACCCATGCGATCGTCGTGCGGCTGAAGGGGGGCGATCCGTTTATTTTTGGGCGTGGTGGGGAAGAATTGGCGGATTTGCGAGCCGCAGGGATTGAGGTGGAGATTGTCCCTGGAATTACCTCAGGGATTGCAGCTCCTGCCTATGCAGGGATTCCCCTCACCCATCGCGATTTTAGTTCGTCAGTAATTTTTGTCACGGGGCATGAGTCCGCAGGAAAATATCGCCCACAGGTACAGTGGACAGCGATCGCACAGGCCGCCGAGACGATTGTGGTCTATATGGGGCTACATAATTTGGCGGAAATTGTGACCAAATTAAACTTAGCGGGTTTACCTGATTCCACACCTGTAGCCTTAATTCGACAGGGGACGCGCACCGATCAGTCAGAATTAATTGGTTGTTTGGGTAACATTGTCGGATTGGTACAGGAAGCAAAATTTGCGCCACCTGCGATCGCAGTTATCGGCAATATTGTCAATTTTCGGGATTGCTGCTGAATGTTAGACTAGTTTTTTTAAAGGAAAAAAGCTAATGGGAACCAGTGAAGTGAGTATTCCTGCTGAAATAGATAACAACCATCGTCTTGAAGTTCAAATACACGACATCTTAGAGGCCCTTACAGCAACTGAGTCGTTTGTAGCGGGGATCGATTTTCTAGACTTTAGTCGCGATCAAAAGACAATTTTTGCAGTAGAACGAGCAATCAGCATCATCGGCGCAACGTCAAGGCGTTTACCAATTAGTTTTATGGATCAATATCCCGAAATTAATTGGCGCAGCTTGACTAGCATCGGTGATAGCTTGATGTTTGGCTATTTAGAAGTTGACTTGAATACCTTGTGGAAGTTAGCACAGCAGGATGTCCCTTTTATCAAAGAACAGATGAAAAAGGCGATCGCTAGTTTATAGAATTTGAGAGAATGCACCTCAAAGGGTTTTGCTCTCTTAAATTCTATAGTTTTCCGCAAATCCATCCCTCAAGGCGATCGCAAGTATTAGGAATGCCATAATTCGGCTGCCGAGATGTCCATGCAGTTTGAGTTGCGGCGAGTAAAGCGTCTAATGTGTCACCAGATGAATCGCGATCGCATTCCTCCGCAAGCTGATCGTTAATATCTAAGCTCAATCCATAGGTTTCGGCAAAGTCTGGCGATCGCAAGTAATTCATAATCGCTTGGCGACCCAGTTGCATATCTCTGGTTTGTTTGTGCTTGTCATCGGATTTATAGCTTTGTTTGCCAATAATCGATCTTGCCATGAGTGCAGGGTAAATCTCGATGACGATCCTTGGATCATCCGTGGGATGACAGGGCAAAATGCTAAAACCTGCGGCGAGTATTCTTGGCGCACCTTCAAAAAACATCTTGCCTACAGGCACTCCATAGACCTTCATCGGACTAATTGCAACTGCGATGCGATCAGTTTGCCGCAAATGCTCGCGATCGCCATTGGCGCGACCTTGCCGATATTGATTTAAAGTTTCTACAAATTCTGGTTTAGACATCTGCCCCACGAGCTTGACATATTCTGCCCAAGTTTTGCCCCATTGCAGATTTTCTACCAGTTTGCGCGGTTGACCAAGGGGAAAATCAACACCTGCGATCCAAGATGGCGATCGCTGTAAAAATTCCATCCAAGCTGAAAAGTTAGTAAAGCGCTCCAACCCCACAATCTGCAAAATATCTCTCCCTAACCAAGCTTCTACACAGGTAATTGTTTTAGCGGTGTTAGGTGCGCTAGTAAAATCAATTCCGTAAACTTTCATTAATTCCGCTAGGCAAGTTAGCTCCCTCAAGATTTGTATTCTTAAAGATTGCATCTTTCAGATTCACCGAAGTGAGATCAATATCACTCAAATTGGCATAGGACAAATCTGCCATTTCTAAATCCGCCATGTCTAACTCTGCTTTGGCAAAATTGGCATAGCCAAGATTAGCGATCGTAAAAGAAGCTTGTTTAAGAATTGCCATACTAAAATCTACTCCATATAAATCAGCATGATGAAAGATAGCCTTAGTACAGTCTGTATCTTTTAAAATCGCTTTATGTAAATATGCGCGGCTAAAGTCAGTGCCACTCAAATCCGCATTAGTCAAATTAGCAACACTTAAGAATGTTTCTACCAAAAAAGAATCAGACAAATCCACTCTAAATAGTTGTGCTCCGCTTAATATAGCTCCAGCTAAATTTGCCTTACGAAACACAGCATCATTTAAAATAGCCTCACAAAAGTTTGCCATGATGCAGCCAGCCATGCTCAAGTTCGCATTAACCATCACAGCCTTACATAAGTTAGTTCTTGTCAACAATGCCCCATGTAAATTAGCCGAACTTAACTTAGCTTGATTTAAATTTGCGTAGCTCAAATTTGCGTTACTTAGATTTGCTTTTTGGAGATTTGCGCCTGATAGATCAGCACTAACCAATTTAGCATTTTGCAAATCTTTATTACTAAAATCAACATTCCGTAAGTCAGCACCACTAAGATCAATCCTACTAAAATCTAAATCTTTAAAATTTAGTGATTGTAGGTTGGCTTCATGAAAGTTAGCTTTATATAAATTAGCTTGACTAACAGATGTAAATTCAATCTTTGCCCCCTCTAGATTGGCATAACTTAAATTAGCACCATTTAAGATGGATTCACTTAAATTTGCTCCTTCCAGATTGGAATGGCTTAAATCTGTACCGTTTAGAATAGCTTTATACAAATTTACTCCCGACAAATTAGCGTAACTTAAATCTGATTTCGAGAAATTAGCTTTACTCAGATCCAGTCCATTTAAGTCAATACCCATGAGATCTAAGGAACGCAAACTTGTTCCGTGAAATTTTGCATCTTGTAATTTAGCGACATTAATTAGATTTGTCAAAGTAAGGGTTGCGCCATTTAGATTTGCACCTTCTAAATTAGTATTGTCTAGAATAATTTCACTCAAATTTGCGCCAGAGAGATCAGCGTAACTTAAGTCAGTTTGACTAAAGTTGATCCTAATAAGATTAGTACTACTAAAATCAATGCCACTTAAATTTAAATAGGACAAATTTTGATCTTGGAGCTTAATTAAGTGAGCAGGATTTTCTTGCCTCCAACGATTCCATTGTTGGACTCCAGACTTAATCAACTCAACAAGTTCGATATCTCCCACAGTCTTCCACCTCAAAGGTATTTTCCACCGATTCGTTTCACTAGACTAGTAAACACCATAAAAAAACAAATAGAATGTATCAGTCTAGATTATAGTTCTGCAATTTAATAAGAAATTAATTGTTGCTGGAGAGCGTAAACTACACCACTAAAAAATAGTCCCTTATTTAACTGCGCTTTTTTAACGAATCCCATGAGATCTATTTAACTTGAAATTGGCACATAAAATTCTCATATTGAAGTTGATTTAAGATTATCTTAGTGTTGCCCTTGAGACGGCATTGATCGACACGGAGGTTTGATTTGGTGATGTGCAGGTATTTGTCATTGATGGCGGCGTACATAGCTGACCATTAAAGCTAAGGGTTGCTTGCTTATCGCTAATAGCCACAGAAAATGCAGAGGTTGCAGCTAGCGAATCAACCAGCACAAGGCAATTGATAGCATCTGAAGTATATGTTGTACTGCCACTAGCGGTGCAGTTACCCGTGGCTCGATATAGGGCAGTAGGAGCTTTCCATTGTGTTGAATTAGGTATCGCAGT
This sequence comes from Pseudanabaena sp. BL-A-41, assembly GCA_050632425.1. Lineage (GTDB taxonomy): Bacteria > Cyanobacteriota > Cyanobacteriia > Pseudanabaenales > Pseudanabaenaceae > Pseudanabaena. The sequence goes on from CP192607.1 coordinate 1,350,832, forward strand.
GTAATATACGACCAGACGACGTAGCGCAAAGTTTTGAGGAATCGTACTAAAAGAGACATCAGTACCTGTGCCATTAACTACGGTAAAGGTATTGGCATCAGGTGTGGTCTTGACATAATAGGTAGTTGTACTGTTTATACCCGAAGGGAAGCTAGAGCCTGAGAACCTAACGGCATTTCCCTTAGCTAGTCCATGATTTTGAATTGTTAAAACATTAGATGCAACATTCTCAATGGGCATGGGAATTTCTAAATACAGCACTGGAGATGGGGAAGTTCCCACAGGATTGATGCCCGTTGTAAATCCACCTGTAATCCATATCGGATCGGTTGTTGTTAATACACTAGCCGTTTTGATTTCATCAGCGATAAAATCTGCGGTCCTTCGCAAATTCGCTTGTTGAGTCATTTGTCCATCGGCTTTTGTATTGCTACTCATCATAAATATGAGTCCAGTCCCTGCAATACCTACTACAATCGTCGTAATCACCATACCGACAAGAAGTTCAGTTATGGTAAACCCACTCTGCCTAAATAGCTCTTTCGGCAAATTTTTTAACAACAAATTTTTGTATAGAGTAGCTCTAGGATTGCAGGCAATTGAATGTTTGGATAATGACATATTATTTTTCCTCTCTATAATTCAGACTTGAGTTCGCTAATTACAGTCTGAAATTAGCAAACTTAAGGTTAATGCCAGCTAGTTTTATGCTTTTGTGCAAATTTTTGAGCAATGGACTTATGGATCAATGGTGCAGATAGAATTTGCATAGGTTCCCATCCTCACTATGCCCAAAGGATAGGAAATCATGACACATCTTTGATATGTTGTATTGCTGGACGAAATCACGATCGCTCTGGTATCAGAACCACCTGACGAGGCACTAGCCAAGGTCACTCTTCCCTTAAAATCAAATGTAATTGGTAAAGATGTGGGTGGTGTGTTAGCCGTATCAACAATACTTAAATTTATATCTGTAAATGAGTCTGCTCCAGTTCTCCAACATCGCCCAGTAATAGATTCAACCAGCGTCACGGAATTTCCTGATGGAATCGTTAGAGTACAGGATTTGGCGATACGGGTACTATTGGTCTGAGCTTCTACCAAAGCGGATTTTAATCGGATGGCGGCATTACTAACGCGATTACGATTGAGCAATCCCATAAATGTAGGTGCAGAAATAGCACTCAAGATCCCAATCATGAGCATGACAATTAATAGCTCAGTCAATGTAAAACCCTTGGAACTACGGATTGATCTATGGGCATTGAAATGTGACACTAGGAATCACCTCCGTTGTTAAAGATGCCAAAGGGGAACTGGAAACAGTTGGATCGGAAACGTCATACACAAATTGCGCTCTAGTAGATGAAGGTACTGTCGCTGTACGTGTAATTTGGTACGAACGTCCATTGAAATTAACTGTCGATACATTTGCCAAGGACGCAATAAAACTGCTGGCAATGGTTTGATTGCTGCAAGAGGATATGTCGGCAATAACATCGCCACTCCTAGGTAAAACCGTTACAGGAGTAGTGATTGCATAGGATTGGTTAATGTTGATTGCTGTGAAAGCAACGGTTGTTGCTGTTTTGCCTGTGACAGTGGCACTGAAGATTGTGGTATTGCTGGAATTCGTGGGATCTGGTCCAACAACAATGCGATCGCCGATATTAATTTTACTGGTATCGACTACTGTAATTGAACTAGGCGAAGAACCATTAGTCAAATTGGCAGCAAGGGTCGTAGCTCTTGTGCTGAATTTAGTTAAATCGGCGGTAACTGATATATAGCTACTACTAGATTGGGGAGTCAAAGCTAGAGTATAGGCTTTAGTCTCATTCCCAATTCTTAATTGATCGCCTGCGGTAGCTGTCGCTAGATAATTTTGATTATTAACAAGGGTAACGGGAATGCTCAAGGTTAATGGAGTTGTACCATTTAGATTGGAAGTAAAGACAGGAATGCCACTAGCCACTTGCAAACCAAATTGAGTTGCGGCATAACGGACCTGCTCCAAATCTTGCTGAAGCGCAAGGGTTGCTTCATTATTTAGCCTTGATTTGAGCTTCAGATTTAACCCGACAATCAGGGCCCCCATTGATGTCAGGATAAAGATGGATAAAATCACCATGGCCACAATTACTTCAATGAGAGTAAAGCCTTGCTGATTGTGGTTCCTCTGCTTGAGAGAGCGCAGTAGGGCGAATTTAAAGCTATAACTTGCTTGCATTTATGTTCCCTCCTTCTTATTCCATGTTTGAATAGGTTGCACAGTGGGAGGCAGGTTTACTGGTGATACACCAGTGATATCGTCCCAGTTCGCATTTTGCAGAACAACCACATTGGAGTTAACTGAGCCACATTGGGAATTAGAGCCATCAAGATTAGTCCCCCAAGCGCCAGCCCATACTGCGCCAACGATCGCACTACCTCCCGTAATACCTACTGTATAGTTCGGAGCCAAGATAAAAGCATTAAGATTACGCGACCCTTTGATGCAGATCGAAGATCCTACGGGACCATTACCAAAAATCTTAAAGTTTGGCGATTTAAAGGATATTGTGGGTGAGAAGGTGCTATTTGCCGCAACTGTAATTGCCCCATTGTAAGGACTAGGAGAATTATTGGGAGGATCATTGGGGGTAAATGTATAAGTAGTCCCACTTCTACTCAGGATACCCGGAGTCCCATTGTCCAGCATTCCGTATACAGATTGACCATCGTTTAAATAGCTATTATTAGTAGGATTGACGGTTTTACCTGCACCATTTACTGGGATCGTAAAGCTACTGCTGAATGTGACAGTAGTTGTAGGTGTGCCAACGTTGTAGGGAGGATATCCAGCAGGATAAACCGTGGGATCGTTGGTGTATACAATATCCGTCAGCTTATCGATATTGCTCTGTAAATAGATTGTCACCTTATAGTTTGGGTTAACGTAAATAGCACCGTTACCGCTAATGTTATTGATAATATATTCGTAAGTACCGTTAGAAGCATTGTAGCCAGAGGTTTTGGGCAGATTATAGATGTTGTTGTTGACAGACACATTGCCCAAATTCACTGTACCAACTGGGGGTGTAGGTACTGAAGGTAATTGGGTTGCAGTTTGATTTTTGACGTAGGGCGATGGCACAACCATTCCATTAGGATTGATATTGCATCCAACTAAGGCGTTGGTTTGAAAGATGTTGCCATTATTTGGTCCGTTCAGATTAGCCCCTAACCATGTTCCGGGAATCGGAATCGTCCGCACGTCACCGGGAATAACAGGAATACCAACTTGCAGCCCACTAGTACTGATGACATTACCATTTGATAAGGTTTGTCCCTCTACCCACAGCTTCCCAACACCGCTATCAATATTGGCTCCACCATAGGAAATTGGATAAAAGATGTTTTGAGGTGAGGTATTAGGAATGGCAATGGTGCTCGTAGGAGCGATCGATGCGGCAAACGTATAAGTACCACTAGTATTAGTCAGAATTCCCGTCACGCCTGCAATTTGACCGTAAACTGACTTCCCAGATGCTAAATATGTAGATGGGGTAACAGTGACATTGGTACTAGCATTGGAAGCAGGGATTGTAAAGGCTCCAACAGTCGCATTTGTATTAACTATGCTAGTAGGAATGTAATCATAGGCAATCACTCGAAATCTTCGAGTTGTAGGCGAATCGATATTTACCCAAGCAGGCGTAGTTGTATCTTTTTTAAAAATACTACTCAGTAAAGAGACTAATACAGGATCTAAGGTTGATGGTGTACAGCTAGGAGGACTAAGCAAAGAGGCTTGAGTCCATGTCGTTGTTGTGGAGCTAAAGTTTGCAAGAGTAATGAAAGGCAGTTGACGATATTGATTAAACAATGATTGAACTTGGGTTACCCCCGTCTCGGCAACTTCACTAGCTTGAACGACCTGTTTGAGTGATGACGAGTTAACTTGCGATGACTGCGATCGGGCAATTACAGTGATTGCCAACAAAAGCATTATTAACCCAACTCCAATCACTAATGGTAATGCTATGCCACGCTCATTTGCGTACTTACGTCGGCGACGAGAATAATATCCCCCTAAGCACCTTTGCAACCAATTGAGCAAGTTGGATTGAGATTTCCTTACCCGTTGTTTAAACCTATACATTGACGTACCCCTACATAATTCCTGTGATATCTTTTCAAATTTAAGCAACTTCGCAATCCCCCCAATAGACTGTTTGATATTGCCCAAAATGCGCTTGATACTTACATAAGCACTTTCCTGTCTAGTAAATTACGATTTTGCTTTAGTAATCAACCTCTATACTTTGCTTACTTGAAAATGGACATAATCAAGACAGCTCCATAAAATTACAATATAAATTACAATATATTGTTTATAGTAATTTACTCATCTACACGAAAAATTTCATTACTAGAAATCCTCCCTACTTACCTCTATTCCTTTAACTTACTTAGACCACAAACTACTATATCTAACAGTTTTCATGGTTGTATTACAAATGCTAATACTAAATTGAGAGTCAAATTGTACTAGAAATCATTTAACAACTAACCGTTAAATTTAGCTATTGACTTTATTTTAGTGATAACTTATCTTTTCCCTCAAAATCATCACCTAAGTTATCTAAACAATAACTAGGAATAATTTAAGAAAAATCACGACTAAATTTTGTATACATAATAATATAATAGATATATTAGGTAAAAATAGAATAATACAAACAAAAATTTATATACCTAAGTTGCTAGTTAGGATTTATTTAACATGAATCATAATTTTAGGCATAATTACTCACTCATAACTATTTAGGTAATTATTGAGTTTACAAATTTCTTTGGGAGGCGATCGCTATGTCTATACAACAGTTACTGGAGGGGCAGTACAAACTAATTCAAAGCATTGGTAATGGGGGATCTAGCCATACATTCATTGCTCGGAGCATCAGTAATCCTAGCTTGCCTCAATGTGTAATCAGACATTTCAAACCTGCGAATACTCAACCTGAATTTATTGACAAGGTTAGACTATTCTTTGAAAAACAAGTAGGAATACTAGACAAACTAGGCAAACATGACCAAGTTCCACAACTGATCTCAGGTTTTGAGAAAGAGAATCAATTTTTTGTAGTACAGGAATTTATTGAAGGTCAGTCTCTAGCTGATGAGATCAAGGCTGTTTTACCACACCATCACACTCATTTCGACTCAGACGGTCATAAGCTGGAAAAAGGTAATACAAGCACAGATAACGTTGACAACTTACAGAAAGATAAGTGTTTATCGGAAACAGAAGTAATTAAAATTTTACTAGATGTCCTTAACGTTCTTGACTTTCTACATTCAGAAGGAGTAATTCATTACGATATTCAGCCCAATAATTTAATAAGGCGTAAAAAAGATCAGAAAATCATGCTGATTAATCTTGGCGCTCTCCAAGAAATGCAAGATGCTAACGCTCAATTAAAGTTAAATGAAAAAGGTGAACCTTACTTTCCTGTGACAATCGGTACACCAGGTTATACACCTAGTGAGCAATGTGCAGGTAGACCGACTCATAGCAGCGATATTTATGCTTTAGGAATGGTAGCCATTAAAGCATTGACTGGATACAATCCTGTTGATTTCAGTAGTGATCCTGAAACTGGCGAACTAGTCTGGAGAGAAAAAGCTCAAGTGAGCAATAGATTGGTGCAGATAGTTACAAGAATGATTCGCTATCACTATACTCAGCGCTATCAGTCAGCAAAAGAAGTTACGCAAGAACTGATAGAACTTTCAAAGCAGATAGAACGTGAAAACAAAGCAATTGCTGCCAAAATGCTGAGTTCTAAATATTCGCTCAATTCAGATAATAAGTTGCAATCACAGCGATATAGAGCGAGTTCTTCCAAAACTAGTTCAATTGTGTTATTTGGTGTATTGATGACCGTTTTTGTGGCAATTTCTGTGTTTATTATGCCAATTATTTTGCGCGGTAAAATAGCTAACAAAATTGACCAATCTAAAACAATTTCCCAAAATCCTAATATACCTACAGAGCCTTTAGTTCAGGCAACTACTGCATCTAATTCTCCACAACAGCAACCTGCTAGCCCTAATTCTGAATCTCTTGGAGAAACTGTTAATAAAGTTTTAAATCTTGAACCAAATCAAGAAACTGTGTTAGCAAATAAAATCCAAGCTAACGGAACTCACACATATACTTTTCAAGCAAGAAATGGACAAGTTATCAATGCCAACGTTAAGGGCAATAATGTGTCTATGTCCTTACTTAATGCAAAAGGAGTAGCAATGCTTGGTGCTGAGAATGTTCCATTAGCGAATATTATAATTCCAGAAGATGGCGCTTATATAATTCAGCTTAAGGGAACTTCTAATGGTGAAGCTGTTAATTATCAATTGAATGTTGGTCTTAAAGATTTCTCTGTTCCTAAAGCGGTTATTGCATCGCCATTAGCACCAAAGAGTCCGACAAATCTAACAGCATCCGCATCTCCAGTTACTACTACATCCAATCCTCCTATTTCGACGACTTTGGTATCTCCAGTTCCTACTGTCTCAAACTCGCCAGTGTCAGCGCCTCCAGAGCCTCAACCACCACAAATTGAGATTAAAGTGAGAAAGAAGTAAACAATAGCGTCAATGACCTGCTGAATAAAAAGTCATAATCTGCACTGAGCTATTTACTGATCTATGATTATTGCCTAACTTTGATTTCAATTTGTGGTGGCTGACTAGTAGCCGTTGGCTTTGGTGATGGAGAATTAGGAGAAGGTGCTGCTGTGCTAGGAGATGATGAAGCTGAAGGAGAAATTGATGGAGAGACTGAAGGATTAGGATTAGCACTTGGTTGGGAGATCGCCTTATCCTTTAACGCTACTTTTAACTGATAGGGAGTCTCAGGCGCACCTGCAATAACTCGTAGCTGAACTACATATGTCCCATCTGCTGGGATGTCTAATTCCGTACTTGGCACATTGACCGTACCAGGTATCCCCACTCCCTGCTCATTCAAGATACTCAGCAATACGCCATTCCCTGTAACTGTCGCACTCAACAATTGTCCAGCCTTGGCCGTAATCTTGTAAGCATGAACAGCATTCCCAGATATTTTGTTAGGAATCACTAATGACTCCTTATTTGCCTCCACTGCAATTACCTGATTCACCGCTTCTGGATTGGGGTTAGTAGTAGCAATAGGATTATCTGGTTCCGTAGAAATTGGTTTAGGGATAGGAGGCGCGTTATTGACAATTACCGATTGTTGATTGTTCCGCATCATTGCAGGCAGAGCAAATGCAGCGATGACCGCAACTAAAGCTAAAAGTCCCCCAAATAAAAATAGGACTCCAGAGTTAGAACTAGATGATGGAGAAGCTGATACAGTGCGGCGCGTTGATGAGCGATCGCTAATGGACTTGGAACTATTATTAGAGAGGGCTAGGCGACTGGACTCAGTAAGAATGGTTGATCTGACAATCTTGCTGGTAGTAGCTTGGCGCTCAACTTCAGTCATCGTCGCAAATGTAGTAATACCTTGATTGACTTCACGCACCGACTGATAGCGCTGAGTGTAGTGATAGCGCACCATTCTTGTTAAAACCATAGCTAAGCCATTGCTTACCTTCGCTTTGTCCCGCCACACTAATTCGCCTGTAGCAGGATCGGTGGGTAAGTCCGTGGGGGCATAACCCGTGAGCGCCTTAATCGCCACCATGCCTAATGCATAAATGTCACTACTGTAATTCGGGCGACCTGCACATTGCTCACTAGGCATATAGCCGGGTGTCCCAATCGTGACAGTGAAGCGTGACTCGCCTTTTTCATCGGCTGTCAATTTCGTATTAGTATCCTGCATAGCTCTGACTGCGCCAAAGTCAATGAGGACTATTTTTTGATCTTTTTTACGGCGAATTAAATTATCTGGTTTGATATCACGATGAATTACGCCTTCAGAATGGACAAACTCTAAAACCTCCAGAACATCTTTTAAGATCTTGAGGACTGAAACTTCGTCAAGTTGCCTATCTCTGGGGGGAGCATCAATATTTTGGAGTTCTTCAAGAATTTGTTCTTGGGTCTGATGATCGAGATCGGACACTTCGGGTAGAGGAGCTTTTAATTCATCATAGAGCGATCGCCCTTCGATAAATTCCTGAACCAAGAAAAACTGTTTATCTTCCTCAAAATAAGCAAGCAACTGCGGAATTTGATCATGATTTCCTAGTTTTTCGAGGGTTTCGGCTTCAGTGTTAAATAGCCGCCTTGCTTCACGAATAAAGTTAGGATCATCACTAGCAGGCTTGAGTTGTTTGACGACACAAGGGGGGGAACCCGGACGACGCATATCCCTAGCGATGAAGGTCTGCCCGAAACCTCCCGCACCGATTTTTTTAATTAATTTATAACGTCCGTCGAGTACTTTGGCTGGCATGGCAAGCCTCTCTTTCGTAGATTTAGCAAGTTCGGCTTACTTTGTATAAGCACTTGAGATGATCTAAATTGACGCTGTAGTAATCAGTATGGTTTTTACAAGCTCCATCACCACTTAACTCCGTCAAAGTTAAGCTACATAATTACTAGATAAATAAAGTTAGAAAACTACTCAACTAATTAATAAGTTCGGCTTACTTTGTATAAGCACTTGAGATGATCTAAATTGACGCTGTAGTAATCAGTATGGTTTTTACAAGCTCCATCACCACTTAACTCCGTCAAAGTTAAGCTACATAATTACTAGATAAATAAAGTTAGAAAACTACTCAACTAATTAATAAGTTCGGCTTACTTTGTATAAGCACTTGAGATGATCTAAATTGACGCTGTAGTAATCAGTATGGTTTTTACAAGCTCCATCACCACTTAACTCCGTCAAAGTTAAGCTACATAATTACTAGATAAATAAAACTACTCAACTAAACTTTTAACATCTTTAAACGTTTAGATTATTATCTAAATTAAAGATGAAGATATAGCTAAGTCAATTGCAGTTGACTTCCTACAGTCTAGCTACAATACAATACATGTTACACGAAAACATAGAATAAATATTTTCGGCAACACCTAAAGTAAGCATACCCAAATTGGTGAGTTCCTATGACAACAAAAATTTTTTCAATTTGATCTTCACTAAATAAAGCAACAATTTGATTTCGATTGGCAATAATTATCTACTTTAGAATTTGGTACTAGTCAACTAAACCGAGATCGTCGTACTTGCATCTTTTGTGTCGGCATAAATATATATTTCAGCATATATGCGCTGATTATCTGACCAATACCCAGCACAAAAGGATACGCTTCCACAAAACATTTAGGATTGCTATAGTTGTGGGGATTATTCATAAATTGAAGTGAAGATGAGATTAAGGCTCTGTGTACGCGAGTAGTTATCGTCAGTCATGACGATCAACTCTTTAGTTATAAATAGCTATATTAAGTCGTATCATGGGGATCTAAACAAAATATTTTCAAGCCTCAAAGTGAATGAATCTGACTGTGGAAACGGATGTACTTGCCAAAAAAGTCCAGAAAATTGACGATGAACTGTCCAAGCGATCGCTAGCTCTTGATCCTAGTGGCTACTTTATAATTTATGTCGATCACCAGCAAAATTTAATTTGTGCGAAACACTATAGCAATTTCATTAATGAACAGGGCTTAGCCGTTGATCCAGAAACTGGTAAACCAATTCCTGCAAGAGGCAAAGTAGATCGTCAAGCAGTGCACTTGTTTACAGGTCGGACTGCGAAGGAACTCTGTGTAGAAATCTTTGAAAAAACACAACCTTGTCCTGTTACACTATTCGACCATGCCGCCTATTTGGGGCGAGAAGCACAACGCGCAGAATTAGCGTTATTGCAGCAACAGGAATATATCCAAGACTAAATCCTAGAATATTACGATGAAAGGCGCTTGCTGCTGGGTATCGTGATCCTCTAAATATAGTCATAAAATAATCATTACATTAGTCATAAGCGCCAGATGTCACCTTCGAGCATCACCTCAATCAATAATTGGTGGGAAATCCAAGTTCTTGCTGAACAAGCATTAGAAGAACAAATTTTTTGGCGATTACAAAGTTTTGGTTGCCAAGGTATGGTGACACACAAAAAAGATGGACAGATTCGCGTTAATAGCTATCTGCCTATTGAGAAAGGACAGGTTTTAGATTTAGCGGCTCTGGCGCTATTGCTCAAACAAGATGCGATCGCCTGCAATTACGAAGCTCCAATTACACAATGGACGGTCATCAGCGATGAGGACTGGTCATCAAGTTGGAAGCAACATTGGAGTCCGCAGGAAATCGGCGATATGTTGGTGATTTATCCTGCTTGGATTGATCCGCCGACGGATAGCGATCGCAAAATTTTACGGCTTGACCCCGGTAGTGCCTTTGGTACGGGCGCTCATGCAACCACACAGTTATGCTTAGAAGCTCTAGAAATGCGCCTTTGGGGGGCAAAGCCAGAAGATAATATTGTCGTGGCGGATGTGGGTTGTGGCTCAGGGATTCTCAGTATTGGCGCTTTGTTAATTGGTGCAAGCCAAACCTATGCGATCGACAATGATATTTTGGCGATCAAGGCAACTAATCACAATCGCCAGCTTAACGACATCCCTGAGGAAAAAATCTGGGTACAGGAAGGCAGCATTCAAGATTTGATTGCGAATATGCCTGCTCCTGCTAATGGATTTACCTGCAACATTCTCGCCGATATCATTGTTGATATGGTTCCCTATTTCGATCAGCTAGTGGATGAGAATGGCTGGGGAATTTTGAGTGGTATTTTGATCGAGCAAGTGCCCAAGGTTGCGGATGCCCTAGATGCCCACAAGTGGGTGGTTGCCACTTTCTGGAAGCGTCAGGAATGGGCTTGTTTAACAATTAGGCGATCGGAATATTAAAAAGGAACGCGCTATAGCGCGTTCCTTTTTGGTATTAAATTGGACGGGCAACCATAATACCGATCGCATGATCGACATGTTCGACATAACGCTGTAAATCAGGAGAGATTTTGACCTTGCCAGATGGGGAAGCATGGATGAAGCTGGTATTTTTGGGCGTGAGATAAACTAACCCTGTATGAGTAGTATCTAAACCTTTGATATCTGTCACTACAGCAATAATATCGCCAGATTTTAATGAGGGATAGATTGAATGGATTTTATGAGAGGGAATATATCGCAATGGCTGCGATCGCATTTCCAGTTCCATTCTCTTTTCCATTGCCAAAACACATTGATAATTGGCTTCACTATTCTTGAGACGAGAATATTTTTGCCAATGACTACTCATAAAGTTGAGGGTCTTGTTGAGTGGAATGCCCCCTAGTGCCTCAGTGCGATCGCTCACAATACCTCGTTTCTGATTATCACGTATCCATTCCGAGAAGTAATGCAAACGGCTGCAATAGCCATCTAGCCTACCGTCCGCATAACGAACTTCTTGAATATTCTGGACGAAGTTCTCATAGGAGGGATTCGCTGCTAACAAATTGCGTGAGAAGGATAAAACTGTCTCTACAAATAGCACACAGTCAAATTCCGCAAATGAGACAAATAGTTTTTCTGTTTCCCCTTGATCTAATAAGCCTTCGCGATAGCTTGTGCCAATGAACTGACTAGCAACAGCTTGGAGGAATTCACTTAATGATGATTTTGATGATTGGCGATCGCCTAATAATTGCATTAATCGCTGATATTCTATTCTGTTGTTTGCCGAGTCTGTAGATGAACTTATGGAAGGGTTGGCAGATGAAGTTTTGCGCTCAGTCTGTGTATTTGTTGCTGTGACTATAATCTGATCTCTTTGGTCAATATTTTTGAAATTGGGAATGAAATAATCGCTAAAAGATAGTCCTAATAAAGCGCTTAGCAAAAATGGTTTGATAACTTGGGGCATGAATTCCTAACTGGTTGCTGATGCGTTATAAATCTTGGTAATTGGCTCAGAGAAAGTCCTCAGATTATTGAGCCGACCGCATAGCGGTCGGCTCAATAATCTCACTATAAGCTGGGGGTACTGCGTCATGACTAAGTGGGAACAAGTTCGCCCGGACGCAATTTTATCCATTTCCCCATCTCCGAAACAAAGCTCTCACAACCGACAACATCCCATTCCATTTGAATATCGTCAGTAGCTTCTGTACGGATATTAACGTTGATTGTTGGAGAAGTTGCTTCAAAATCTGGATGATCGGTTAAATGGGGTTGCAGATGTAAAGCTTCGACGGAGTGGTAAGTGGTGCAGCGATCGACATAGGTGCAATTGACGCAGATACACATGGCAGTTATACCTAATTCATGGGGTTATCCTAACAAAAAAATCCCTGAGATGTTTACTGCAAGCCTATAGTAGCTATAGGGTATAAGAATAGCTTCAAAACCTTATAAAGCAAGACTTTAAAGCTATTCTTAGCCAGTAAGCGATTAAAAAACGTGGCGCACGCGCAGCGTGCGCCACAGTTTTTGGTTTAGAAATTTATGAGATATTGAAAATTTTCAATTGATTTCATAACTATAAATTACTGAGAGAGCTTGTTGCAGCATTTTCCGATTCAAAGAACCCCAGAAAATTTTTAAAAGCGTTGCTTTGCAACGCTTTTAAAAATTTTCTGCGATCGCTTTTGAGCACAAAGCCCTGTAAGAGGTTTAACCTGTGCTATGTATCTCTCACATCGGATTGCTATACAATACCTACTAGCAGTTTTAATCTCTTAATAATTTGTTGCATTAAATCCTATGGCACTAAAGAAAGGCACACTTGTTCGCGCAATTCGTGAAAAGCTCGAAAATAGCATTGAAGCAACGGCTAATGATACTCGCTGGTCGTCCTATATTTTTGAGACATGGGGCGAAGTATTGGAGTTTCGTGGTGATTATGTCCAAGTCAAGTTTAGTAAAGTGCCAACCCCTGTAATTTGGCTCCATAAGGATCAGTTAGAAGAGCAAGCAGCCTAGTTTATAGAAAGCTCACCCTAAGGGTGAGCTTTTTGATTGCGAATAAAATCATAGAGATTAATAAATTCATGACCATTGTTTTAACTAATGATGATGGTATTGATGCAGAGGGAATTTGGTCTTTGCAAAAAGCTACAGAATTAGTATTTGGAACTAAGGGGGCGATCGCAGCACCGATACGTCAATATTCAGGCTGTGGTCATCAAGTCACGACCCATGCTCCGATCACGATTCAGCAAAGAGCAGAACTGGGCGAGCATACCTATGCCATTGATGGATCGCCTGCGGACTGTGTAAGGGTGGCGATCGCGCATTTGTATAGCGATGTGAAATTGGTGCTGTCAGGCATCAATCATGGCGGCAATATGGGCGTAGATGTCTACATGTCGGGGACTGTAGCGGCGGTACGTGAGGCGGCTTTTCATAATATTCCTGCGATCGCTATTTCCCATTATCGCGATCGGCGTAGAGAGTTTGACTGGAATTGGGCTGCTGAGACTTCCGCTAGGGTAATTAAGCAATTGTTAGAAATTCAGCTTCCGCCTCAGTCCTATTGGAATGTGAATTTGCCTCATTTAGAGACGGCAGATCTTGATACTATTCCTGAAATTGTATTTTGCGAAAAGTCGAGTCAGCCGTTGCCATTGGGGTTTAAAGTCGATGGCGATCGCGTGACTTATGCGGGTCGTTATAATCTTCGCGATCGCGCTCCCAATACCGATGTCGATATCTGCTTTTCTGGCAAAATTGCAGTTACACAAATGGGTGTTTAGGATATAATTCTTGCTCTTGCAATTAACTGTAAAGACTTGGATCGTAGAGAACTACATTTTCTTGCTCATTTGGATCGTTGCGGGACACGATCGCGTGGGCTGCTTCCGTATCACTGAGGTTATAGGGCTGATGCGGTACGCCTGCGGGAATAAAGATAAAATCACCAGCCTCATTAATTACTGATTGGCTTAAACCCTTGCCATAGCGAGTTTCTACCCTTCCCTTGACTAGATAAATTGCAGTTTCATAATCTCGATGGAAATGAGGCTCTGCTTTGCCTCCTGCGGGAATGATCACCAGATTCATCGAAATTCCCTTTGTGCCCGCAGTAGCACCTGATATACCAACAAAATAGGGCAGCTTTTGCAGAGTGGCGGTTTCACTGTCAGGACGAACGGTGATGATTTGGCTGGAATGGTCAGGTAATTGCTCAGAACCAGAATTAACCATAGCAATTTCAAGTAAGTTTGGTAGATAGCATTAGCATAGTCACAACAAATACTAATTACATCATAATAACCAAAAAAATATAGTAGAGGGCATTAGTGAAGCTAGATAAATATTTAAAAGCGCGGCAAAGCCACGCTTTTAAATATTTATCTGATTTTCAGCGCATTGCTCTGTAATTCAACCTTTTACACAGATAATCTGCTTCAAAGTCGCGATTACCTCTACTAAATCAGATTGCTGATTCATCACTTGCTCAATCGGTTTATAAGCCGCAGGAATCTCATCAATGAGGCTCTTATCCTTGCGACATTCAATTCCTTTAGTCTGCTGAATCAAATCATCTAAAGTGAACTGATCCTTCGCTTTACTACGAGATAGCAAACGTCCCGCACCGTGAGAGCAGGAGCAATAACTTTCAGCATTTCCTTTCCCCTTAACAATGAAAGATTTCGCTCCCATTGAACCGGGGATAATGCCATAGTCTTCTGTTCTTGCTCTCACAGCACCCTTGCGCGTGACATACACATCTTCACCGAAATGAGTTTCCTTCTCAGCGTAGTTGTGATGACAATTGACCGTTAGCAAAGGCTTACAGGGTTTACCGCCACTCGCATACTTCTCGATAATCTTCTTAAATCGCGCCATCATCACATCTCGATTGAAATGTGCATAGGCTTGCGCCCATTGCAAATCGCGCCAGTAAGCGGCGAATTCAGAAGTGCCTGCTACGAAATAGGCAAGGTCTTTATCGGGTAGAGAAGTTCCTACTAGTTTTGCTAAATCCTTTGCCGTCTCAATATGTCTTTGCGCTAGCATATTGCCGATATTCCGAGAACCAGAATGTAGCATTAGCCATATTTGATTATCGGTATCTATGCAGACTTCGATGAAGTGATTTCCTCCACCGAGGGAACCCATTTGCTTCATCGCTTTGCTTTCTAGATGCTGAACGCCACTATGCAAATCGCGGAATTCTCGCCATCCTTGCCAGTTGAGGACAGGCTTTTCTACTTCTTTATTATCATTAAAACCGACAGGAATTGCGGCTTCAATTTCTAAACGAATTTGTTTGAGCTTTCCTTCTAACTGTTCATAGTGAAATGGAGTTTTAATCGCAGCCATGCCGCAACCAATGTCCACACCTACAGCCGCAGGCACGATCGCTTCTTTTGTAGCAACGACGGAACCGACGAGTGCGCCCTTACCGAGATGAACATCGGGCATGAGGGCAACATGTTTGAACACAAAGGGCAAGGAGGCAACATTTTTCGCCATTTGGGTTTCCGCATGACCAAGGTCATGATCTGCCCAAGACAAGACTGGCTTGGGTGTGGAAATATCTAATTTTTGAAAAGTCATAATTTTAACTGTGTTTCAATATGTAGTATATATACTACATATTGAAACATGATTAGGCAATATTTCTTGAGAGTGACCCAAGGCTCATTCTCAAGAAACTATTTATAGCCATGAAAGCCTTGCTTAACGTGAGTTCGATGAATTTTGATGGCTATAATGATTAACTGACAAGCATTTCAAGGAATCTTACAGCACAAAAGCTTTCGCACTTATTGAGAATAAAGTCAATAATGTCCAGATCGATTCTTTATTGACTTCATTCTCAATAAAAATTCAAGATTGGCTGTATACTTAGCTCTTGAAATTATTGCCTCATAAGGATTCTAGGGTCTAAAAATCGTCGAACTCACGTTTGCTTAGGATATAAAACCCAAAAGATGAGTTGCGGCGCTTCGCGCCGCAACTCATCTTTTGGGTTTTGATTTGTCCTAGCTATCTCGTTCATGGCTATATACCAAATCACGAAAGTGTACCAACACTTTGCGATTTAAAAACCAAACCCAGCCTAATACCAAATGAAGAAATGGCTACGCCATTTCTTCATTTGGTATTAGGCTGGTGATAATAGCGATCGCATTTGTTTTGCCACGAGATCGGGATGTTCGGCTTTCATCAGGGCGCGTACTACAGCGACTCGCTTTGCCCCTGCGGCGATCGCTTCTTCTAAATTATGTTCATCGATGCCGCCGATCGCAAACCAAGGTATCTGGATATTTTGCGCCGCGTAGTTGACATACTCATAACCTGCGGCGACCTTATTGGGTTTAGTGGGCGTGGCATGGACGGGGCCAACACCGACATAATCCACTTGATTATTGAGGGCGATCGCTAATTCTTGGGGATTAGTGGTGGATTGCCCGATGATGTATTGGGAAGCATCACCACCATTAGCATTGAGGATTTGGCGAACTGCGGCAACGGGTAAATCCGTTTGTCCCACATGGATGCCATCAGCTCCGACGGCGATCGCTATATCCACGCGATCGTTCACCAGAAACAGCGCATCGTACTTATGGCAAATGTCACAAAGTTGCTGAGCAATCTGTAGACGAGTACCGTCTTCTCCTTCCTTTTGGCGATATTGCACGATTTGCACCCCACCTTGTAGCGCTGACTCGACCACGGAAACAATATTATCCACGGGCATAGTCACCAGATATAAACTCGCAGCTTGCAACTTTTGGCGGCGAATCTGTCCAATATTGGTGACTTCCTGACTTAGTAATTGACTCTCTAAGGTATAGACCTGATAGCGCAATTGTTTCATTGCTGCACCCAAATTGGGATCGACAACTTTGCCATATTCCTCTAAGACCCTCAGCGCTTCCTGCAAGCGTCCCATATTCGCCCGCAAGACAGCTTGCAGATCCGCACGACTTACTTCATTTGCGTGGCTTAATCCCGTAGCAGGGTCATCAGGGGTATTACGGGCGCGACGGAACTCTTCACGATGCCATTGGGCGAGTTCTTGGCGCATCTGTTTGCAGCGATCGCATAGGTCAAGATCTTCTAAACCAAAGCGACACCATTCTTCGATGGTGCGAATCGCCTCACGGGCGCGATCGAGATTGGCATCAAGGATGCGATAAATAATTTGTTGAGACATGTAGCAAAAAGGAAAAGTGTTCTAACTAAGAGGAGTGTGCTTTGCACGATCCTCTTAGTTTAAAAGTCAAAATCAAAGTCAAAGGCTGGCTCGGCACGTAATTTACCTAAACCTAACTCTTTATCATCCATCAGCTTGATTTCGTAATATCCCAAGATATGATGGGGCGCGGGATTGCCGCGTGAACCGCCTGTAATGCCCATGGCAATAATGACGCAGATATTACCTTTAGTATTTTTGGCGCGTTGCTTCCAGCGTTTGTGATGATCGCTATTGAGCGCTTTTTTATCAAATTCACCGAAGAGATGGAGATCATCATTGCCCATCACCATTAGACCCAGTTGGCAGGTATTGCCGAGGATATCTTCCGCAGGATTGAAGCATAGAGCGTGGATACCACCAAAGTTATTAATTCTTTCGATTAATTCCAAGGCTTTGGGGCGAGAAGTCTGAATCATCAGCCCTGCAAAGCCTTCACTTTTTTGAGCAGATGTCGCTATAGGCTTGTCCGCAAGCTGACGATGGATATTGGTGCTGCGTAAAAAATCCACCTGTGCCCAAGGAATGGTCATCATATGGATCAGGGCATTGTCTGGCCAAAGATCCTCTTTGATCAATGGGGAATCGTCATCATCATCGTCCTCTTCAACCAAGTTATGTAATTCATCCGCCAGATCGGGCATGGTCTGGACAACTACTTCAATGCTTTCCTCGACATCACCATCGAGACTTGGGGCATAAATGGTGTAAGTCCCCGTTAAATTGCCAAAACTAGATTTCAGGCGATTACTGTACTGTTCCCAGAATTTATTTAAGGCTTCTAACGCCACGGTCAGCGCGATCGCTTCCTCGTCGTATAGGTAGGGTCTACCACCTTCGAGAGGATGCAATGTCCCATAGATCGGCTTCATAGGTGTAGAGGCTACAGGCAATGCTCTCACCTTGCCACGAAATGGAAATGGCGGGAAATCATCTTCCATTTCCAACTCTGGGGTTTCAAACAAATTAAACAAACAGTCTTGATGTAGAAATGTTTCTTCGATCTCATCCTCAGAACTGCCTGCAACGATCCGATGCCGAAACTTGACTAGCGATTCTTCGGTGCGATAAAAGATCACCCCTTGCTCTAGGCCCATCTTGCCCATCACGATCGCATAGAGGGTTTCCAGATCCCATGCATCAAGCTTGATGGAAATTACCTGATGATCCCAGAGAGAGTTCCAAGGAGCGTTGTGCCATAGCTGTTCAGACTGTCTATGCAAGGCTTCGGCAAATCGCTCAGGCACTACGGGAGGATTGGCGGAAAAGCTCTCTAAAATATGCGAAAAAATTTCATCAATGAGGGGGAGCCGCTCGATATATTCAACGGAAATCCCTAAATCTTGGAGTACACCACGTAGGTAAAACTGAAGCTCGCGATCGCATACCAAAATCTTTTGTGGCAAAGATGGCTGAGCAGGACTTTGGGGATGCTCGATCGCTTGCAATAAGGCGCGGACAAAAGCCTCTTGCCCCACTGCCGAATCGACTACATCCATCGACCGTACCATGCCCATTGAGCCATCTACCCACAAAATACAGTGGGGCTTGGACTCTTCATCATGGGCATGAAGCGGAATAATGTTGGAAGAGTCTTGTGGTTGGCGGATCTTGGCAGGTAAAGCACGGCGATCGCCTTCCCAAACCGCAGATGACTGCTTGAGTTTTTTGAGGCGACGAAGAGTGGATCGGTTTAACGTGGTCATCGAAAATGTTCTCTAGATTAGCCACTCTTAGGAAATTCGTAAGAGTGCATTGATCGATTTAACTACGATATGGCTAGAAATTGTTAGGGAAGATCAGAAATTGTAGCAATCATCTAGTCAGAAAGTAGTTGTGGGTGCTTAGAATTGCTTCATGTTTAAGTTTTTATGCCTAGAATGCAGCCGCATAGGCATAATTTAGGCATAATTCCATAAGCCAAAGAACTGATTTTGGGTAGCGGACTTCGCCGCGTCACAAACAATCAGTTCCTTATTTTACTGCACGTCCCCTATATGATTGCGATACAATCGTAATAAGTAATTCTTACAGCCCTTGGCATAGTTACTAGCATTTCTCAATATTTCTATTATCTAACCCAAATTACAATTTCTACATTTATGGACGAGCTAAAACCGATTCTCAATGAGTTCTTAGGGCAACCCGTTGCATTTTTTGGTGGACTCGTTTCGGGCTTTCTCAAGCTCGATCTCCAACAAGATCCATTAAAGGGTTGGCTAGAAAAGCAAGGAGCAACTCCGACTCAGGGCTCTTCTGCTAGCAACAGTGGCAAAAGTGATGGACCACAATCAATTTCTATTGACTAATACAGCGCTTTGCGCTGACTTGAAACCCAGAGAAAATTTTGAAAGCGCGGCGAAGCGGCGCTTTCAAAATTTTCTCTGTACTAAAGCCTCAACAGGCTGTGTTTAAAATTAAAAATAAAATTTTAAGGCTCGCTTAGCGAGCCTTAAAATTTATGTAGCTTCACGCTTGTAAACCTACTTTCAAATAATTGCAAATACAGCTTATGTGGTTTCCTTATCTCTTGCTGGCGATCGCCTATCTTTTAGGATCTTTCCCGACGGGTTATCTGGTGGGACGGATAGCAGGTATCGATATTCGTGAGCATGGCTCAGGCTCGACTGGGGCAACGAATGTCTGGCGCAATGTCGGTAAGTTTGCAGGAATTAGCGTATTTGCGGTGGACTTTGCCAAAGGGGCGATCGCTATTTATGTAATGCAGCAAGCGAATTGGTTACTCACCAGTTTTGGTTTAACCGCAAATATCGCGATCGACAATCTGTCACTGTTTGTAATTGGCGCAGGGATGCTAGCTTTAATTGGTCATAGTCGCCCAGTGTGGCTTGGATTTAAGGGCGGTAAGTCTGTGGCAACGGGTGTGGGGATTTTATTTATGTTGAACTGGATTGTAGCGATCGCAGCCTTTAGCGTGTGGCTAGCCACGATGGCAATTTGGCGCACGGTGTCTATTAGCTCCATTGCGGCGGCAACTGCTGCCCCCATTTTTATGTGGACATTACAGAGCAATATTGTTTATTCCAGCTTTGTGACAGTGGGCTGTATGTTTGTAATTTGGTTACACCGCTCCAATATCGAGCGTATCCTCAACGGTACTGAGCTAACCTTCAAATCAGATTCTAAGGCATAAAAAAGGCTCCCTTTTGGGAGCCTTTTTTATGCCTTAGAAACCTTTAAGCTTCTTCTTTTTCTTCGCCTTGGAGCTTGAGCAAAAAGTATCCAAATGCAATACCGACGGGAATCAGTACTATGCACAAGACCATTGCGTTAACCATTTCTCCCATAATTTTCTCTTTAAAATAAATAATATTGCTTAATATTGCTTTAGGAATTTTACAGTAAAAGATAGCTCACATATAGCAGTCCTAAATCATTTGTAGATTTTGGGGTTTATGAAAACGCACCACTTCGGGGTGCATTTTCATAAACCATTTAGGATTGCTAGCAAAAAACTATGGCGCACGCGCAGCGTGCGCCATAGTTTTTTTAAGAGCTGAATCGCAAAAGCCTAAGTCAAAATCTCCACATCGATCGCGTCGGCGTAATCTTCTTCATGAGGATGGGATGGCGGCTCCTGCTGTTTTTCTGTATTTTCGGCTTTTTGATAGGAACCATTGAGTTCGGCTTCATCTAGCAAAACAGGACGAATCTCATAATGCACTCGCAAATTAGGCGGCGTACTACGTTCGGCTTCACGGACAAACCGATTCGCTTCCCATTCGGCATGGAAGGTATTGATCAGCTTGAGGGTCTTCACCCTTTGCCGTTCTAGATAAGTCCATACTTCCCAAGCATTGTATTCAGGCTCTTTGGGTATCTCAGGAGTTTCTTCTATTTGAGAATTATTTACTGAGTTATCTGAATTATTAGGAATTTTCTCATCAGCATTTTCGCGATCGCTAGTTGTAGTTTCAACCTCAGGGGAGTTTGTCTCTACACTGGCTTCAGGACTACCTGTATATGGGGACTGCTCAGATTTTGGAGTCGTTTGCTTGTTTGTCGATGACGCATGGCTCGCAATATCCTCTGGCGATCGCGCCAAGCTTTTGATCTCTTTAGCGCGAATTTGCTTGACCTGAGCCGCCTCATCAGCGAGGGACTTCACCTCAATCGCTGTCTGTGATTGATCGACCCACCCTTTAAAAATTAACTCTTCACCGTTAATGACAAGGCGATCGCCTACCTCTAAGGCAAATCCTGCTAAAGAACTAAATAAAGGTTTTGTATTGCCTGATGACCAAACCCCATGATTTTGATGAGACTGAGCGCTATGACTAGATGTATTTGGGACGGATTCCGAAGCCTGACTAGATTTCCCATTGTCAATCAGGCGTTGGACTCCCCCAATTGTGTCCTCAACTCCACGACTTGCGACTGGAGTGGCGCTAAGCAACTCTCCACATAGGCGGCTAGCTCTGGATGTAGTACAAAGGGAGCAGGTTCGGGGGGAGCGGGTTCGGGGGCTGCTGCGACAGGCTCTGGCGCAAACTCGCGGCTCACTACCGCTAAAATCCAATCAGCGATCGCCTGTTGCTTGGCATCGGCTTGGGATTTGATTTGGCTCAATAAAGGCAAAGGAAAACGAAGATTTACCTGTTTTGTCCTGTGGGGAGTCGCCATTATTTGCCCTTAAATTAAAAAACTTATTAAGAAATCTCAGATTCTGATTATAGCAACCGCTAGCACGCAAAGTTTGAAAAGTAGAGTTCGCATTTAGCCCATCCTCTACTTTTGGCAATCATTCTGACAAACTTATGGTAAATTTTATAATAGAATAAAAACAGCAAAATTATTCAAAAAATTATTTGAATTCTAATGGAGATTTGCCTAAAGAAATGGCAACCATTACCCATAAAAACAAGCTGGAGCAAGCAAAAGCGGAGAATACCCCTAAGAAAAAACTATTCCATACAATAACCATTGCCCCTATCTCCTGAACTCACTGTTTAGCCGTATCTACATGTCTACATACATACAGCTTATTAGCTGCGACATGATAAAAAACAAAAATTAATAACTATTTACAGATTTCGCAACCTCGATAACCATAGCTATTTCCGAGCAAACGAACCACCCCAAACTCGTTAAAAGCGTTGCAAAGCGACGCTTTTAACGAGTTTGGGAGTTCATTTTTAAATGCAAAGCATTGTATAGCAAAAAAAGAGTTAGCTAGTACAACCCAAAACCTAAGAAGATGAGTTGCGGCGCTTCGCGCCGCAACTCATCTTCTGGTTTTATGTCCTAAGCAAAACTTGCTTTGCTATAGGTCACATCACAAACTACTTTTTGGGGTGTGATTTTGATAAAATCTGTCCCTGTACTATCCATATCCAAAACCCATGACCGACTGGCAACTCGCCGCCGAATTTGAAGACATTCTCTATCACAAAGCCGATGGAATGGCAAAAATTACGATCAATCGTCCTCACGTTCGTAATGCTTTTCGCCCTAAGACAATTACGGAAATGATCGCCGCCTTTGCTGATGCAAGAGAGGATGTGGAGATTGGCGTGGTGTTGTTAACTGGTGCAGGCCTGCTCCCGATGGCAAATATGCCTTCTGTGCAGGAGGGGATCAGAAAGTCCGTGGTGATGGCGGCTATATTTCGGAATCAGGTGTACCGCGTTTAAATGTGCTTGATTTGCAAAGATTGATTCGCACTATGCCTCAGCCTGTGATTGCATTGGTGGCAGGCTATGCGATCGGTGGTGGTCATGTTTTGCACGTAGTTTGTGATCTCACGATCGCTGCCGACAATGCTATTTTTGGTCAGACTGGACCAATGGTTGGTAGTTTCGATGGTGGTTTTGGGGCTTCCTATTTGGCGCGATTGGTGGGACAGAAGAAGGCTCGCGAAATTTGGTATCTCTGCCGTCAATATGATGCTCAGGAAGCTCTAGAAATGGGCTTAGTGAATAAGGTTGTACCTGTGGAGCAATTGGAAGCGGAAGGCATTCAATGGGCGCAGGAAATTTTGGATAAGAGTCCCTTGGCGATTCGCTGTCTAAAGTCGGCTTTTAATGCTGATTGTGATGGACAGGCGGGTATTCAGGAACTTGCGGGTAATGCGACGTTATTGTTCTATATGACGCAAGAGGCTCAGGAGGGTAAGCAAGCCTTTCTCGAAAAGCGCAAACCCAATTTCCGCCAATATCCTAAGCTTCCATAGATGGGTTTAAGCTTCTTGATTGGTGACAACACGGCGATAAATTTCAGTCAGAGGCACTTCGGTACTCAGGCTAGTTAATGTGATTTTTTGTTCTAGGCGATCGCTAATTTGCAATTGCCATATATCAGCATTCTCAGATCGAGAATAATGCTCAATATATGGCTCTGATTGGCTAATCAATAGATATTCTCTAAAGCTAGAAATGGAGCGATATTTACGAAATTTCTCACCGCGATCATATCCCTGTGTCGATGGTGAGAGAACTTCCACAATCAATATCGGATTGAGAATTTCATCAGTGCGCTGTTCATGAAACTCTGGCTCACCATTAAGCACCAGCACATCTGCATAAGTACCACAGTTAAATTCTGGAATCCAAATCCGCATATCGCCATTGTATACACGAAAATCTGTGTCATGCAGAGCAATAAATAAAGCTGATGTGATATTTACAGTAATCGCACTGTGATTAGCAGTTCCTCCAGTCATAGTAAAAATTTCTCCATTACGGTATTCCAGACGCTCTTCGGCTGTTTCAGAAAGCGCTCGATATTCATCCAAAGTTATAAAAGTTGGATTATTTTGAGCTATATCTGGAGTGTTTTCGGGTGATGTGGGTTGAAGGCGATCAATAACTGGAGTAGTGACCATGACTGCACCTTTGAGTTAGTCTGTCATAATTATAATGGTTTTTTCGCGATCGCCCATTACACCATGACTCAAGAGCTAATATGAGATAATCAAAACATGAAATTTGATGTTAAAACACCACTGGGCTTTACTGTCAGGACAACAGACGAATATTGGCAAAAACTTTTAGTCAAACATCCCGATCTCGCAGATTTAGAGGAATTGGGTAGTAGCAGTAGCCCGTAAATTAAATGGAGATGGTTTTCTAATTACGGCTTATCAAACTGATGCAATTAAGGAAGGTAGACAGCTATGGCACAGATAAAAGTTTTTTATGAACCTAAAATGGAATTGCTAACCGTATTTTGGCAATCTCCTCGCAAGAATCAAATTTGTTCTGAACTGGGTGATGGAATTATTCTGATAAAGGATGCTGATACTGATGAGGCGATCGGGATTGAGTTGCTTTCTTATCACCCTAATGACGATCGCTTTGATGGCGTGTCGGTGGAATTAGGTCAAGCGAATTTTGATATTTCGTAATTTATACATACTTGAGATATCGGTTTATACTGACTAAAATGCGATCGCCCTAAGCACCATGACTCAAGAACCAGAAAAGCAACCTAATTCTAGTCCTGAAAAGAGATTTGTACAGCGATCGCTTGCTGCAATTGCGCGATGGTCGCCTTTGGGTGGGACAAGTGTTGCATTTGGCGGCTTTTTGCTAAAGCAAGAATGGGCAACAGCTTTGATGCTGTTTCCTGTGACAGCCGTTTCGGGCGTTTGGGCTGCCTATAGCAAGCATTTTATTGAGCGCTTGAGTGAGATATATGCTGAGCGTGGGAAGAAAGATGCTGATGGCTTTGTAGAGGGGCTAGATCGTTGGAATGCTTCGTTAAGTCAAGCGTTAAGTGAGTGGTTTGCTTGGCAATTTTCAGGATTTGAGGCAAAGTATCTGAAATGTCAGCGTTGGGACTGTCATGAGGACTATGCGGTGGGGCTAAAGGAAGAAGAGGATCTGCCTCAGAGTAACCCCTTATTGCAAGAAGTATTTGTGCCATTGCAGCTTTCAACAGACTCATTAGTTGCAGGTTATCAGTCTCGAAAACTCAAAGAAGAATGTTCAATCTTACAGATATGGGATTTGTTGAGGCTTGTCAAACAAAAAGATAACTATCACCAAATCGCTATTCGGGCTTGGGGTGGTTATGGCAAATCAACTTTATTGAAACATTTAGCTTATACATACAGTGTTCGTGAATATGGCAAATATCGAGCGCCGAGGTTCATTCCATTTTTGTTGTATTTAGCTGGCTTTTGGAAAGAAATCACCAAGGAGAATCCGCCTAATTTGCCAGATTTGTTAACTAATTATCATGTTAAGAGATTACCACAGGGTAAGGGTTTACAGGTTCCAACAAACTGGGCGTTAAACTTACTTAAGCAGGGTGAGGCATTGGTAATGTTTGATGGATTTGACGAAGTACCACCTGCGGAAAGAGCAAAGGTAAGTGAATGGCTGAGTTGGGAGATGCAACAATATCATAAGTCAGTTTTCATCTTGACTTCGCGACCAACGGCTTACAAGGATGACTATGTAGCACGGAAGCCTTCGGCTAGTTTTTGGATTCAGGATTTTAATCAAGAACAGCGTAAGGACTTTGTGGAACAGTGGTATCTGTGTCAAGAGCGCCACGCAAGGGCGGGAAGAAATACACCAGATGTAAAGCAGAAAGCTAAGGAGAGATCCAAGTCTTTGTTGGAGCAGATTCAGGCGCGTCCTGAGTTGAATGATATTGCAGGGAACGTGTTGTTATTGAATATGATGGCGCGGTTTCATCGAGATAAGCAGGGAGCAGAGTTACCACAGCGTAAGGTAGAGTTATATCAAGATATTTGTGAGCTGCAATTAGGGCGGCGACCAAAGGCTAAAGGAATTGATTATTTACTGCTGAATTCTATCAACGATCGCCAAAGGGTGCTGCAATTTGTTGCCTTAGAAATGATGAAACGGGCTGTTAGTGATTCTGATGACAAAGAAGAATTTAAGCAAATTCAAAAAGATGATTTATCGCAACTAATTGCGGAGTCTTTGACAAGATTGGATACTGATGTAGACGCACTAGAGTTTTTAGGGCAAATGGTGCAGGTTAGTGAATTTCTAGTAGAGCGAGATGGTGGCATCTATCAGTTTTCCCATTTGAGCTTTCAAGAATTTTTAGCTGCTTCGGAACTAGTTCGCTTAAAGGAAGAGGGAGAAAAAATAATCTATGAATGCTTAAATGTGAGTGTTTGGAAGGATCTAATTTTGTTTTATGCCAGCTTAGTCAATCCGACTCGATTACTTCAAGAAATGATTAGCCGTAATGCCATAGATCTGGCATATAAAATTTGCAAACAGCTAGATAGAAATATGAATCTTTCTGGTGTAAAGAAGAAAGAATTAGATGCATTAAAGGAAACTATCAAAGCTTTACACTATCAACAGCTAGAGCTTTATCTAAAAGGAAAGGAATGGGAAAATGCAGATTATGAAACCTATCGATTAATGATTACGGCAGTGGGTAAGGATGAAGGACAGGGATTTAGTTTAGATAACTTACGCAATTTCCCCTGTGATGATTTACTGGCTATAGATCAACTCTGGGTTAAACACAGCAATGGACTGTATGGCTTTAGTATCCAGAAGCAAATTTATGTCGAGTGTGGTGGTAAGCTAGATTTTAGTTTTCCCAGTGATAAGACTTGGGCAAAATTTTGCGATCGCACTGCATGGAAAATTGAGGGTAATTGGGTGGACTATCCCGACCAATTTTTTAAGAATAATTTTATGAGTATTAAGGGACACCTCCCAAGCGGCGGAGGTGGGGGGAGGAAGAGGATGCTTCTTTTCTCGCATCAAGACTTGTAGAGTGTAAGGCATAAAGGTTTTACACTCTTATTAACTTTTGTAAATCGGCAATTTCCTACAGCATAATCAGTATTCCAGCGTTTCGTTACCTGTCACCAGCCTCCTCTCCGTCATCACCGTCTTTTTCCGAAAATTTCTGGCAAGCCACCTTGGGATCGTAACAATTTGCCATTATAAATTTTTCAGCAACTTTACGGATTTCCTCATCGGGCTTGTCCCATTCATCCCATAACGACTTCTGCCCTCGACAACCCTTTCCCGTCTTGCCCTTAATTTTTAAATTTGCCAACAACTTCGTACCCCAATAATTTCGCCTCTCAGGTTTCGGCTTCGGCTTGTACTTCTGGCAAAACTTGCGATACTTCGCTGCACAAATCTCCAACATCGCACCCAACATCAAAAACGCAGGATGCCACTGCGTCAAGCCATCATCAGTAAGGCGATCATAGGTTCCATAATTGCTATAGTCATAAAAAAATCCTAACTGCATCCCCGCCGCCTTCGGGTTCGCATGAATATACCGCAATGTATTCAAAGCACGGCGCATATCCGTATTCGCAAATCCTGTACTGTGATATCGCTTCTCCCAAAAATGCCCCGTTCGATTCATCATCTGGTTAAAACACATCGCAGTGTACCAATTCAGCCAATGCATGATCTTTGGTAAATCCTCTGGTTGAGAAGGTTCTATCAAATAATGAATGTGATTGCTCATGATGCACAGAGCATAGAGTTTAAACCCAAACTTGTCTTTACATTTTTGGATAGAAAAGAGCAACACCTCTCGACATTCATCACGAAGCAATCGAAATTCGCGATTATTACATCGCACCGTAACGTGATAGCAATAGCCAGCCCTAATTTCGCGATGTTTTCGGGTCATGTTTTTGATAATTGATAATGTAATGGCTGTAGGGGCAGAGCATTCCCGCAGAAATTTATGACTTCTCAAATCTGTTTAAATCGGGAATGCTCTGCCCAAAACCTCCAACATTTACCAAAAATCTCACGCCGCCCAAAATCTCCAACATTTATCTTGAATCCCCAAACCGCAGGGATAAATTATTGGTTAACCGCCCAAAGGTTAGAGCATTGGCGAATAGAGATTGTGGTGATAATTTGTAAATATTTCCGCCAATGCTCTACCCCTACGTGATTTACATTGATTAACTTGCATCGGTCACATTTGCCATATTGGTTTTATGTCTTACAATCCTGAAATTCATTATCGACATTCTATCCGTTTGTAAGGATATGACTACACAAACGCAGGAATCTATTTTGTAAGCATCTGTTGCCATCAAAGACAGCATTTATCTTGGAGAAATAGATAATCGATATTGCTATAACTCTTTGCGTCTTCCTATAGCCACATCTTATGCACCAACCTTTTACCCAAGATCAACCCAGAAATAATCGCTGATGTTGCCGATTATTGCGGAATCTTAGTATTTCTCGATTAAATAATCTGCGTAAATTACACTAGGAGAGAAACACTATAAATTGATTTAACTATATATAGATCTTGCAATACCTATGTCTCAACCCACAATTGAATCAGTTTTACAAGAAAAGCGCTTATTTGCGCCATCGGCTGAGTTCTCCCAGAATGCTCACATTAAAAGCTTAGAAGAATATAAACAAATATACGATCGCGCCGCCGCCGACCCATCTGCTTTTTGGGCAGATCTTGCGGATAAAGAATTACATTGGTTTGAGAAATGGCATACCGTTCTCGATTGGCAACCCCCATCAGTGAAATGGTTTGATGGCGGCAAAATTAATATCTCCTATAACTGCCTCGATCGCCACTTGACCACTTGGCGCAAAAACAAAGCGGCTCTAATTTGGGAAGGTGAAAATGGCGACTCGCGCACCCTCACCTATGCCCAACTACATCGGGAAGTATGCCAGTTTGCCAATGCTCTCAAGCAATTAGGAGTTCAAAAAGGCGATCGCGTTGGGATTTATATGCCGATGATTCCTGAAGCAGCGATCGCCATGCTTGCCTGTGCCAGAATCGGCGCAGTACATGGCGTGGTATTTGGCGGCTTCAGTGCTGAAGCTTTGCGCGATCGCCTCGTTGACGCTGAAGCGAAACTAGTTATCACAGCCGATGGCGGCTGGCGCAAGGATGTCATCGTGCCATTAAAAGACCAAGTAGATAAAGCGATCGCTAATGGCGCAGTTCCTTCCGTTACCGATGTGTTAGTAGTCAAGCGCACAGGTCAGAATATCCATATGAGCGCTGGTCGCGACCATTGGTGGCATGACCTCCAGCAAGGCGTTTCCGCAAAATGCGAAGCGGAACCAATGGAAAGCGAAGATATGCTTTTCGTTCTCTACACTTCTGGCAGTACTGGTAAACCAAAGGGAGTCGTGCATACCACCGCAGGCTATAACCTCTATAGCCACATGACCACCAAATGGATTTTTGACCTCAAGGATACCGATGTCTATTGGTGTACTGCTGACGTAGGCTGGATTACAGGACATAGCTACATTGTCTATGGACCTCTCTCCAATGGTGCAACTACCTTAATGTATGAAGGAGCGCCTAGAGCTTCTAATCTCGGCTGTTTCTGGGATGTGATTGAGAAGTATCAGGTCACGGTTTTCTATACCGCACCTACCGCGATTCGTTCCTTTATCAAAATGGGTGAACATCATCCGAATACTCGCGATTTAACTTCGCTCCGTCTATTGGGAACGGTTGGTGAACCAATTAATCCTGAAGCTTGGATGTGGTATCACCGTGTCATCGGTGGTAGCCGTTGCCCAATTGTCGATACATGGTGGCAAACGGAAACAGGCGGAATTATGATTACCGCATTACCCGGAGCAATTCCCACGAAACCAGGTTCCGCCACACTTCCATTCCCCGGAATTATTCCCGATATTGTGGATCTGGAAGGTGATCCAGCACAATCGAATGAAGGTGGTTATCTGATCGTGCGCCATCCTTGGCCGGGGATGATGCGGACGGTTTACGGCGATCCCGAGCGCTTCCGTAAGAGCTATTGGGAACATATTCCACCCAAGGATGGTAAGTATGTCTACTTTGCGGGGGATGGCGCTCGTAAGGATGAGGATGGCTATTACTGGGTAATGGGTCGCGTCGATGATGTAATCAATGTGGCAGGACATCGTTTAGGCACGATGGAAATCGAATCAGCGCTAGTTTCCCATCCTGCGGTGGCGGAAGCTGCTGTAGTCGGTAAGCCCGATGAGGTCAAGGGTGAAGATATCTTTGCCTTTGTGATTCTCGAAGGCGATCGCCAACCTAGCGATGAACTTGCTAAGGAATTGAAGAAACATGTCGTTGCCGAAATTGGCGCGATCGCTCGTCCCAGTGAGATTCGCTTTGCGGAGGCTCTGCCCAAAACGCGATCGGGTAAGATTATGCGAAGATTGCTGCGATCGCTTGCCTCTGGTCAAGAAATCACCAGCGATACTTCCACTTTAGAAGATCGTTCTATCTTGGATAAACTGCGCGAAGGTGCATAAATAAATGAGACAAAGAAGGATCTCAACTAAATTGAGATCCTTCTTGTTGAATATTTCTGATTGCACTATATAAGTTGAACTCTTAATCATATTTTTACACCATAATATTAAGATTTACTAAGAAGCATAAGTTATGACGAGATCGCAAAATTTTAGTGATTTTAATATTAGCCAAGTCAAAGTGCCAATCACCTTAAAAGCAAATGGAGAAAAAACCTATGCCATCTTAATACCCATAAATGATTCGGATAAGCCAATTACAGGCAATTGGTTATTTCCTTGGGAAAATGAAATAAGGCAAAGTGCTAAATCTGAAAAAAGAATCTTAGTAAAACTTGAATACGAAAATAAAATACTTGGATTAGTGAGTTATATAGTTGGCAACAGCCGAAAATCATTGGTTGTTGAGCATTTAGAGGCAAGACAAAACATGAAAGATAGGCTTGTTGAACCTATCGGAAAATGGTTATTATGGTATTGTTACAAAGTTGGTGTCGATTTTTGCTTAGGTACAGAGACAGAGGATAAGCCTCTAATTCTAGTTTTTTCTAAACCTAAATCATTCGATTACTACAAAGAGAAGATAGGGATGACCTATAAATATTCTCTACATATGACAGGAGAGGGTGAAGTACATGCATTTACCGATTCGAGAATCAGGGCGAAAGAATATATACAAAGTCTCATCACGCAATACGGGCAACCAATCCTCGATGAGCCGCCGCAAGCATTCTAGAGGATTTGGAATTTCAGTTATATATTTGAAGCCTGAACAGGTTATGGCTGGAACTCAAAAAGTAAGAACTTATAAGGAATGGGAAGATCTACTTAGTGGCGATTTTGGTAAAGATATTGGAATTGTTTGGTAGTGCAAAAGCTATTCCACATGAGTTGACTAATGTGGAATAGCTTCTGAAGCATTCATTTCATTACTCTTCCGTAATTTGTAAGCGAATCGTTCTTCCTGATTGATCGTTCCCAATTTGCACTGCTACATTAGGACTAGCAAGAGAATCTAGGGAATTGAGCAAATCAATTAAATTGGGAGTACTCGCACCTGCTTCTACATATAGCTGATCGGCAGACATGGAGACTCGTTTCCATGTGCTATAGAGTTTTGCGATCGCCTGTTCGAGTTGTGAGGCTTGGCTAACGAGATCCGAGGCAAGCTTGAGACACCCAATGCGGAGAGCTTCTTCGAGAGCAAGATCGATATTTACCGAACGCTGCGTAATCGCTTGGACTTGACTGGTATTCGATAGATATTTAGTCAGCCTTTGCGCGTCAGCAGTGACGAGTTTAATATTGTCTAAATCAGAACCATCCGCGATCGCCTGTTTGATCGGTACTTGATAAGCTTCAGGCAATTTATCGATTTCGCGCACTAATGGAGCAACATAGCGAGTAGGAATCGTATGGGCAGCAACCTTCTCTTTTAAATCATCGGGAAGATGATCGGAACTCATGGCAGTCCATTCATCAGAAAGTTGACGCACCTCACGACGGGTAATCTTTTCGCCATTCCGCGCCGCATCGACAATTAGTTGCTGCACTTCAGGAGAAGCTTGGGAAGTTTCCAGAAAAGCCCGCTTACTAAACTGCCGAATATCATCGGCATCTAGCTGACCATCAGCCATGAGCGTATCCGCACTATTCGCTAGTTGAATCCATGAATAGGCTTGAGATTTACTGATTTCGCGTTCTTGTAGCCATTTCAAAAAGCCAGTGCCGCGACCTTCTCCATTCGCCTTTTCGCGATCGCGCACAGTTCTTAAAATTCTGCCGCGCCATATATCTGTCTGCAAATCAAAGCGATCGCATACTTGCCATGCTTGATCAACTTCTGCGAGAAATTGCCCTTCCGCTAAACCTTCATCATTTGGATCGGGTAAGGACAGCGAAAAATCTGTGGGATCGATATTGGTTAAGGATTCATTAGTAATGGATTCGACAGAGATAGATTCGAGCACAGATTCACTAACAGACACGGGCAACCTTTCAATTAAGTAACGGAGGAAATAGCTTTTGATCAGAATATCAAAGCGATAATCATTCTATAGCAATCCTCAATGATTTGTGAAAGAGTGTCCCTTCGGGACACTCTTTCACAAATTAGAACTTTTTAACGAATCTGGAAATTGATAAACAGACAGCTTAAAAAAGTGAGTTGAGCAGTCAACAAGAACATATAGATAACGGCGCGTTTTTGGAAAATCGTTAAGATCAAACCGATCGCTTTGAGATCGATCGTCGGACCAAACACCAAAAAGGCTAGCAACGAGCCACCTGTAAAAGTTGACGCAAAGGACAGGGCAAAAAATGCATCTACCGTTGAGCAAATAGAAACGATCGCTGCCAAAATCATCATGGACACAATCGAGCTAACTGGCCCCTGTCCTAAATTGAGAATAATATCGCGAGGAACCCATACCTGAATGATGGCGGCGATCGCACTACCGAATACCAAAATTGCACCTAATTCGCGCATTTCTGCAAGGGTATTGTCTAACAATAGATTTAAGCGATCGGGCAAAGATTTCGTAATAATTTGATTACTTTCACTGTTATAGCCTGATAAATCTAAAGGCTTGCTGCGATCTTCACCTAAGAAAAATGTACCTACAGGCACAGCACCAGCTTTAACTTTGGGGGCAGGTAAAGCGATCGCAATATTTGGCTGCAAAATCGGACGTAAATCTTTTTGAGCGCTAAATATCATTGATACGATCACCGCATTTGCTAAGGATAAAACTACCCGCAGCACAGCAATTTCAGGCTGGTCGCGAAATGCTGTCCAAGTTGCCCAAATTACTACAGGGTTAATCGTCGGAGCCGCCAGCAAAAAACTTACCGCCACCGAAATCGGCGCACCCTGAGAAATCAATCGTCTTGCCACAGGCACATTGCCACATTCGCACACAGGAAACATAAATCCTAGTAGGCTCCCTGCTAACGCACCTAAAAAAGGATTTTTGGGTAGGATCTTAATAAGTTTGCGTTCATCTACAAATATTAATAAAGCTCCAGACAGCAATACTCCCATCATCAAGAAGGGAATTGCCTCAACAAGGAGACTTAAAAATAGAGTAAAGGCGCTCAGAAGTTGATTCATAGATTAGCTATTAGCATTATTTTTAGTGTTGCAGACTCTGCTCGTAAAATGTAATGTTAATATAACTAACCTTTGGCTTGTTGTAATGGGTAACGGGACTAAACAACATAATTAACGCTTAATTAGGACAGCCGACATGAATGCTCAAGAACCACCTGAAATACCCAAAATCCCGCCTACTTCAAAATTTACACCACCTAAACTTGAAGATTATCGGATTCCTGTATCTCCGGGGTATGCAGTTTCCGACAATCGTCATGTTCTGTCTGCTCCTGAATTAGGGGGGGAGTCAGCAATTCTCGCTGAGTTTGACGCGGCTGCTCGTTCCGATCATTTTTCGATCGCACTTCAAAAAATCATTCGCTGTCGTGAAAATGTTGTTCCTGCCTTGCTCGATCGCTTAGAAAGCGACGAAGTTTCCATCTCCAAAAAAGCAGCGATCGCCTTGGGATATTTGCGATCTCCTTTAGCTATTAATCCCCTCATCGAAGCAACGAAAAATCCTAATCGTCAAATTATTTGGCAGGCAGCCTCGGCATTGAGCTGGATCGGCAGTGCTGAAGCCATCAATGCCTTAATTAATTTATTGCATCATCCATCAATCCAAGTACAAGCGGCTGTAGCCAAAGCCTTGGGGCGAGCAAGTCTGCCTGCGGTATCACCCTTAGTAGATGCCCTCAAGTACAGCGACGATATTGTCAAAGTCCATGCAGCCCATTCATTAGGTCAGATTAACTCCCCCCTAGCCGTGACGACCCTGATCGAAGCGCTCAAACATGGCAGTAAGTCCGTGAGGTTTGAGGCCGCTTGGGCTTTAGGACAGATTAAATCACCGCTATCAGCCCATCCCCTTGCGAGTCTATTGACTGAGAATGATATCAGTGTGCAATCGCAAGCTGTGCAAGCTCTAAAAAATATCGGTGTTCCTGCGATCGCGCCTGTCGCCCAAATGCTTAAAAACCCTTCTAGCCATACTCGCAGCGTGGCAGCCCGTACTTTAGGTCAAATTGGGATGGAGGAAGTTGTCCCACTACTAGCTAAAGTCCTAAAAGAGGATGATTATGCCTATGTACGTTGTGATGCGGCTTCAGCATTGGGGGAAATCGGTACACATGATGCCGTATTTTATCTTTCGCAATTCCTCAAAGATAGCGATCGCTCTGTACGCAAAGCGGTGGAGAGAGCCTTAATTCATATTAATTCTCCTGAAGCGCAGGAAATTCTCCATAGTCATAAACATACTATTTCCATACCTAATTATTCCGTATCAAATCTGAGGGATTTTGGTGACGAATCCGACTTTACGATAATTCAAGGTTGATTAGGCAAAAGATTGCCTCTCTCACTTACAATAGCGATGCATAACACTATTGTTGTATAGATAAAAGCCACTATTTATACCGAGAAAATTCATGTCTATTCAAGTCTATGGCATTCCTAGTTGTGGAACTTGCAAAAAGGCGATCGCTTGGCTAGAAGCTCAAGGTATTGCCTATGAATTTATCAATACCAAAGACTATCCACCATCTAGAACAGCGATCGCTGAATGGGTAAGCATTTTAGGGGAAAGAGCTATGAGAAATACTTCAGGGCAGTCTTACCGCGCCTTGGGTTCTGAAAAAGAAACATGGTCACATATTCAATGGATTGAAGGCTATGCCAAGGATGCCATGCTGCTAAAACGTCCTTTATTTGTCAAAGATGGTAAAGCGATCGCCGTAGGATTTAGAAATCCTGAAGATATTAAACAAAAACTAATATCTAACTAAAAGAATTGCGGCGCGGAGCGCCGCAATTCTTTTAGTTACTCACCTTACGCAGATAGAAAATCCGCCCTCATCCCCCAACCCCTTCTCCCAGAACGGGAGAAGGGGAGCAAGAGGTGGTTTTGAATTTTTCTTTTCCCCTCTCCCCCTTTGGGAGAGGGGCTAGGGGTGAGGGTCTTATAACCTTCTGCGTAAGGTGAGTTAGTTAGATATTTATGCTTTCATTCTAAAGAGCGATAGTAATTCTGAAGTAGCTCAACTTATATTGTTCCTATCCTAAATTAGGGAACATATATGAACCAAAGGCTCAAGCGATGGGAATCTCCTCGCAACGAAGGTCGTAATGACAAAGGCAAAGGTGGCTCAGCACGCCAACGCCAAAAAAGAAAACAATTTCAGATGCTTAGGAAAAAATTAAAATCACAACAAAAAGGAGATAGCACTAGTGCTATCTCCTTTTTTATTACTTGTTTGATTACTTATAAGTGCCAACTGCTACTTGTTGAGCAAAATCTACATCACCGACTTCATGAAAATCAGTCTCGCCAAAAATAGCTGTCTCAAACTTGTAATGCTTAAACTCTAAAATATTACCTGAATGATCAGCCAAGAAAAAAGTTCGATGCTCTAAGGGGGTATCAACAAAGCGAACCTTAGGTTTTTGATAAAATTTCAGTCGCTTATCATGCACTTTTTCTAATAAAGCCATCCAGTTACTTTCAGAATAGAAAACTAAGCCGAAATGACGAGGATAAATTCCACGTTGTACTTCGAGTGATTCGTGAACAACGTGCGCTACCAACTGGTGTCCGTACAAACTCATGATCAGTGAGTCATTTGACTCGCGCCCCGCAAGACAACCCAAACCGTCAATATAAAAAGCTTTGGTGCTTGGAATATCTTTGACTGGGAATGCGAGATGAAAGAGGATCTTGGTCATGGTGCAGTATTTTCTAGCATAAGTTTGGTGCGCTTGAGCTTATCAGGAACGTCAATAGGATATTTTCCTGTAAAGCAAGCTGTGCAAAAATGCGTGGTATCAATTTGTGTCGCTGTTAACATTGCGTCGTGACTGAGATACGCAAGCGTATCAACCTCAATCTGTTTGGCGATCGCTTCTACAGAATTGTGTGAAGCAATCAAATGATCTTGCGAGTCCGTATCAATACCATAAAAACAAGGGTGAGTAACGGGCGGTGAAGAAATACGCATATGTACTTCAGTCGCACCAGCCTCACGCAATGCTCTTACTATTTTACGACTCGTCGTTCCCCTTACGATCGAATCATCGATTACAATTACACGCTTACCTTGCAAAACATCACGTAATGTATTCAGCTTCATCCGAATCCCAGACTCACGCATCGCTTGAGTTGGCTGAATAAAAGTACGTCCCACATA
The DNA here is from genome assembly GCA_050632425.1 of Pseudanabaena sp. BL-A-41. Classification (GTDB taxonomy): domain Bacteria; phylum Cyanobacteriota; class Cyanobacteriia; order Pseudanabaenales; family Pseudanabaenaceae; genus Pseudanabaena. The sequence continues at coordinate 1,387,552 of CP192607.1, forward strand.
GCGGTTTTTAATTAGCCCTTCTGCGTAAGGGATTCCTGACTCACGGGAAAAGCCGATCGCCGCAGGAATACCCGAATCAGGTACACCAATGACAATATCAGCATCAACGAAATTTTCCTTAGCAAGCTCCCGTCCAATACGCATTCTATAGGTATAGAGACTTTCCTCATGCATGACACTATCGGGTCGCGCAAAGTAGATCATCTCAAAGACACATAGCTTCGGCTTAGATTCTTCCCACTGCACCGATTGAATGCCATCTTCCATAGTGATAATCACTAGTTCACCTGGAAGCACTTCACGGATGTACTCAGCACCGATAATATCTAAACCACAGGTTTCTGATGACAAGACATAAGAGCCATCGGGGGTTTTACCAATTACTAAGGGACGTACACCATAGGCATCACGCGCTCCAATAATTGCATTGGGAATTGCCATGACTAAACTAAAAGCCCCATAGCATCGGTGTAACGCTGTGATGATTGCTTCTTGCCAATCCTTGCCTTCTTCCACAGCTTCACTCACCGCAAAGGCAATACCTTCTGAGTCGGTGGTTGATTCGAGGGCATGACCTTGGGCAGCAAGCGCACCCCGTAGCTCCGTCGCATTGACCAAGTTACCATTATGGGCAAGGGAGAAATCTCCCATTCGAGTATTTACAACAATGGGTTGAGCATTGCAAACTTTACTCGAACCCGTGGTGGAGTAGCGATTATGCCCGATCGCTAAAGCACCTTTCATCTCAGTCAAAATTGTTTCGTTAAAGACCTGTGAGACTAGCCCCATCGCTTTGTAGGTGTGGGTAGTGCCGCGATCGTCATAGACCGTAATCCCTGCGGATTCTTGTCCACGATGTTGTAAAGCATATAGTCCAAAATATACAAGTTTGGCAACATCCCCCTCTGCTGCTAGTACTCCAAAAACGCCACAAGCTTCCTGTGGTTTATCAGTCTCAATATCATTATTTGTCTCTAGATCATTAAGATCATGGTGATTAAGAAATTCGGTAGGCATCTCATCAGCAAAAACAGAATGGTCTGGCAGCATAGCAGTTATACGCAGTACGTTAATTGGGATAGAGGAGAAAAGCCCATGCTTAGATCGTACCAGTGTTAAGCATTTCTTAACCAAAATTAGTAAACGAGGTAAAGCAGGTCGGGCAATCCAATTTTTTTGAGCAATTGCAATCACTCAAAACACATACATATAGCAAAAAAAGAGTTAGCTAGTACAAACCAAAAGATGAGTTGCGGCGCTTCGCGCCGCAACTCATCTTTTGGTTTTATGTCCTAAGCAAAACTTGCTTTGCTATAGGACTTACACATCTGCCCAAAACTAGTAAATTCGTTAGCATTGCGTAAGTCCTAATAAAATAAGTAGCTAGACATAAATACAGCTCCAAAACCTATGGCGCACGCTGCGCGTACGTCACAGGTTTTGGAGTTTTACATTTAATTGCGACCAGCTATTTACAGACCAAAATTTATACACAAAAGCAAAGCAGAGGAGAACGTGGGGCGTTAACTTAAAATCCTCAAATTTTTTACAAGTAGACCTGTGCCAAACTTACAAAAAATTTGAAAATACCTTGCGCTTTCAAAAGTTCTGTGAATTATCCCTCAATAAAGAGAGGCAGCACTTTGTAGCGCCCTATAGGGTTTTACCATTTAAATCTTATCAAAACTTATGAAAACTTAATACCATCCATTTAGTCTTCTTATCAGTTTCGTGTCAGTCTGACCTGTAAACTAGATTACGAGGTTGTGTAGTAAGGCACAACTAGACTTAACTTTGTTTTCGGTTTCTAGAAAATTTCTAGAGCATAACAAAAGCTTAATAGTTGCAAAATTTAGATAAATATAGGGATTCCTACGCATGGATAATACAATCAGCCTTGAGATTATTGAGGTCGTTGAACAGGCTGCGATCGCATCTTCTAAATGGATGGGCTTGGGTAAAAAAGATGAAGCCGACGAAGCAGCCGTTGAAGCAATGCGTGAACGCATGAACAAAATTCATATGCGTGGACGCATCGTTATCGGTGAAGGTGAGCGTGACGAAGCACCCATGCTATATATCGGTGAAGAAGTTGGTGTTTGCACACAGCCAAATGCTGCTGAAGTTTGCACAATCGAAGAATTACAAGAAATTGATATCGCTGTTGACCCTTGCGAAGGTACAAACCTAGTTGCTTATGGTCAAAACGGTTCGATGGCAGTTTTGGCAATTTCTGAGCGTAATGGCTTATTCCGCGCTCCTGACTTTTATATGGACAAACTAGCTGCACCTCCTGCGGCAAAGGGTCACGTAGATATCCGCAAAACACCTACCGAAAATTTAAAAATCCTTTCTGAATGTCTAAATCGTGCGATCGAGGAATTGGTCGTTGTTGTGATGGATCGTCCTCGTCATAAAGGCTTAATCTCGGAAATTCGTGCTGCGGGTGCTCGTGTACGTTTGATCAGTGATGGTGACGTATCTGCGGCAATTTGCTGTGGTTTCGCTGGTACAAACATCCATGCTTTGATGGGTATCGGTGCTGCTCCTGAAGGTGTAATCTCAGCCGCCGCAATGCGTTGCTTGGGTGGTCACTTCCAAGGTCGTCTAGTATATGACCCAGCCGAAGTTAATACTCCTGAAAGCGCTAAGTGGACTCGTGAAGGTAACTTGGCTCGTCTTAAGGAAATGGGTATCGAAGATGGCGATAAGGTCTATGATGCTCATGAATTGGCTTGTGGTAAGGATGTATTATTCGCTGGTTGTGGTATCACCCCCGGTACTTTGATGGAAGGTGTGCGCTTCTTTGGTGGCGGTTGCCGTACTCAGTCTTTGGTCATCTCTACTCAATCGAAGACTGCTCGTTTCGTTGATACCATTCACTTGACTGGCGATAGCCCTAAAACTATTAATTTGCGCTAATTATCGCGTTATCGCGCTAAAGATCAGCGATTTAATAATTTAGTAGCGCGGCGAAGCCGCGCTACTAAAAATCGGTTCTTTAAGTAGCTGGGTGCAATTACAATATAAAACCCCAAAACCTGTGGCGCACGCTGCGCGTGCGCCACAGGTTTTGGGTCTGTTGTTTAATTATGCCTAGCTACTTATTAAAACGATCTGTCAACGGCAGACTGTATTTAACTTTGCAACAAGGGGCTTAAGCCCCTTGTTTTTATGTGTACGTTACAGAACATTAAGGAGTAATAAGTACCTACTACAGTGGTAGCTATCTCCTGATAAGCTCTACGAATAAGATAATTATTTCTAGTCCAATTCCTAAATAAGAAACGCATTTACGATATGAATATTGCAGTTGTTGGCTTGAGTCACAAAACGGCGACTGTGGAAGTAAGAGAAAAGTTGAGTATTCCAGAGGATCGCATGGAAGCTGCGATCGCTCAACTAATGAGCTATCCGAATATCGAAGAAGCTGCAATTTTAAGCACCTGTAATCGCTTAGAGTTGTATGTAGTCACCAGCGAAGCCGAAGGTGGCATTCGCGAAATTATGCAGTTTCTTGCGGAATTTAGCCAACTACCTCTACAGTTCCTCCGTCGCTATCTGTTTATTCTGCTCCGTCAAGATGCCGTGACTCACCTGATGCGAGTTGCCTCAGGCTTAGACAGTCTCGTGCTTGGTGAAGGACAAATTCTTGCACAGGTCAAAAATACCCATCGTCTTGCCCAACAACACAATGGGGCAGGCCGCATTCTCAATCAACTTTTTAAACAAGCTCTCTCAGCAGGTAAACGAGTTCGCACTGAAACCGAAATTGGGACAGGTGCGGTGTCAATTAGTTCAGCAGCAGTAGAACTTGCTCAAATTAAGCTGCAAAATTTATCGGATAAGCACACGACCATCATTGGTGCTGGCAAGATGTCCCGCCTATTGGTTAAGCATTTAATTTCTAAAGGCGCACAAAAGATTGCGATCGTCAATCGCTCTCGTGCGCGAGCTGAGGCAATGCTCAAGGAATTTGAAGCGAGTGGTGCTCAGTTTGACATTCATCCTCTAGAACAAATGTTTGATTGTGTGGCAGTTTCCGACTTGGTGTTTACCAGTACGGCTTCCACTGAGGTGATTATTAGCCGCAAACATCTTGAAGAAATTTCTACAAATCATAATGGCTTAACCCTCGTTGATATCTCTGTACCCCGCAACATCAGTTCTGATGTAAACGAGTTGCCGAATACTAGAGCTTACAATGTGGACGATCTCCAAGCAGTGGTTGCCGAGAACCAAGAAAGTCGGCGGCAAATGGCAATGCAAGCGGAGATTTTACTCGAAGGTTGTGTAGCTGAGTTTGATATGTGGTGGCGATCGCTCGAAACAGTCCCCACGATCAGCAAGCTACGTCAAAAAATGGAAATCATCCGTGAACAAGAGATGGAGAAAGCTCTATCCCGCCTCGGCAATGATTTTGCTGATAAGCATCAGGATGTGATCGAAAGTATGACTCGCGGCATCATCAATAAGATCTTGCATGATCCGATGGTGCAGTTACGTGCCCAGCAGGATATCGAGTCCCGTCGTCGTGCGATGCAAATGTTACAAGTCCTCTTTGACCTAGATTCACCATCAAGCCAACTGAAAGAAGGATAAATAAAAAAGCCGCCTGTAGGCGGTTTTTTTATTTATATATTTTTCGCGCCTTTAGAAAGATTGTGTTTGATATGTTGAGTCAAGTAAACTTTTGTTAACGCATTTTTGATTGATCGCATCTGTGGCACAAGTTGTTAGATATAGCTAATTCAGATAAAAACTAAAGCTTCGACTTCGCTCAGCTAGCTTACACCGAGGGCTGAGCGAAGTCGAAGCCCATCTGCAAGTTATTTAAAACAACTATACAAGTCTTTTAAAAAGTCGTTAACCCCAAAATTATTTATAAAAAAATCTTTTTAATATAAAGGTAAAGCTATGCCTGTAACTAAACCAACTGGATTTGCTCAAGGTTCGGGTCAATCTAAAAAAAAGAAAAAGACTCCTAATAAACACCAAGTTGCTGCTAGTAAATATGATGAGTTGAAAGAGAAGGGTTTGCCTGAGTTCAATATTTACATTCGCATCAAGGGAAAAGAATGGGTTCCTGCGGGTTCGATGGCAGTAGAGAGAAGTAATCTGATTAGTCGTGCTATTTTCCAGCAAGAGGATGCTTTGCTTAAGGGCGCAGTTCGTCTCTATCCAATTCTACGAAAGTATAAGGAGAACCTTGAGTATGGCTATCGTCTCAAGGAATTTCCAGATGAAGAAATTACTGTTGCCGTACTTCCTGAACCTACCATTGGTGATAGGGTGAAGTATGCTTTCACTAAGGCTAAAGAATATTTAGCAGGGATCAAGCAGCGCAATAACAAAACTTAGTAAACCAGTTTTTGTAGTACAGAGAAATTTTTGAAAGCGCGGCTTCGCGGCGCTTTCAAAAATTTCTCCAAGTTTCAAGTCAGCGCAAAGCGCTGTAATGTCAATCCCAAACAATACGGCGATCGCACCTGTGGTTTGGTATAAGATTTCAAGATGGTTTTATATCTCCTTGCCGATAACGTTCAATTAAATTTGGTAAATGATCAAAACCATCGATACCAATGAGAGCAATAAACTGAGATCGCATTTGTTGCAGAATATTAGAGAATGACTCAGAGCCTAATTTCCCTTGCAAAATTACGACCAAAGCTGCGGACTGTTGCCATGCTTTGCTATGCCGTTGTTCTAGTAGATACATTCCTAAACAGGCATGATAAGTAGCAGATTCCAGTTGATTAAGTTGATAGAAAGCCTCACCGAGATAGGCGTGACTGAGAGCTTGTAAATCGCGATCGCCGATTTGTTGAGTGATGGCTAAACCTTGCTCTAAATGGATTTGCGCTTGCTGCGGTTGCTCGATCGCCACATAGGCAGTTCCCAAACCTACCCAACAAAGCGCTTGATTTTGCAAATCATTCAATTTCTCAGATAGCTTTTGTCCGCGTTCTAAATGATTGATTGGTATTTCCATCTCTTCAAGAGTCACATATTCCTGTTGCCGCGCCAACATCACCTCGCTATAGCCCAAATTTGCTAGAGCATTAGCCTCTCCTTGGCGATCGCCATTTTGCCGCGCTAAAATCACTGCTCTCTGAGCTTGAGATTCACTATTGCTGAAATCCTTTTGGATGAGACTAATCCGACTCAAATGATTGAGATTAGCAATTTCGCAGCGTTGATCGCCGACTTCACGGGCAAGGGTGAGCGCCTCTTGATGCATTGCGATCGCTTGATTGTGCTGTCCCATCCAAGCTTGGGAATAACCTAACACCGTGAGAATTCTAGCTTTCTCTTGAGTATTTTCTGCTTCCTTAAGAGGTTGATCGAGATAATTAATCGTTTCGCGGAAGCTTTCCCCTGAGAATGACGCAAATACACCACCATAGAGGGGAAAGTTTTCGCGCTGAGCAAAGGTTCGCAAAGTTTGGAGACTCAGACGGAAGCAGATTTTGGCAAAATATTGGCGATCGCGTGCTGATAAATTCTGAGCATTTTGGAAGCCACTGCTGAGTTCACCCCAAATCATCGCAAAGGCAACAAAGGTGATGCCAGTCATATGTAATCCCGCTTTTGCATCATAGGGTTGCTGATCAAACCAGCGCACAAGCCCATTCTGCAAATATCGCAAGAGAATTGATAACTCTACCCAAGCACTAACATCGATGCTCCGTTGCGATTGCGCGATCGCTGCTGCCGATTGATTGAGAGCCTGTCCAGCAAATAGCTCCTTAGGTAAAGGACTCCCAATCTGCTGCGCCCAGATCTGCCAAGGACCTGCTACCTTTGCCCGTTCAAAGCCCACCTGTCGCTGTGACTCATAGAGCCAACTGACGAGAAATCCTTCCAATAGATCAAAGGATGCTAAGCCGCGAGTTAGCCCGATCGCAAATTGACGCAATTGAAAAGCTTCTGAATCATCTGCTAATGTCTCCGCAGTTTTTTGCAACAATTCCGTAAGGATTTGAATATGCTGACGTTCAAAGACAGGTGTGTGATTAGGGTCAAGAACTTGGATTAAAGTCAATAAGCGCTCTTGCACCTCAGCTTCCAATATCTTCTGTACCCCCCTAGTGCAGGTATCTTGAACTTGATAGTTGGTTTGCCACTGCTCCCAAGCATCTTTGAGGATTTTCATAGCACGTAGGCTTTGGGTTGCCTTAGCTTGCTTGACCGTATCAGTCTGAGCATCAAAATTTGCTTGCAACAGATTGCTATGTTCGGCAAGCGATCGCTCAAAAATTTCCCCTGTACCAGATTCTAAGCTTTCACTGAGAATGCGATAGACATGCTCCTTAGATAGCAATTTGCCATTATTTATGTTGAGAATTATCCGCTCAACGAAAATAAGGTAGCGCTCGTAGGTGGTGAGGGGTTTGCTTATAGAATCTGACATATTACTTAGAGATATAAAATATTGTTGGATCGTGGGCTAACGCAATCTAAGTTTAGTTTGATCTACTTATTAACTGATGTTACGTGGAACCATCACTCCGTAAGGTAATCCTGTGCACAGTAGGGGCGGGTTTAGTTGATAATTCTGGACTAAAGCAAGATCTATAGGCAAAACCCGCCCCTACTTTACAAACTTTCACGTAACATCAGTTATTAAATTTTTTTTGTTTTTTAGCGATCGCATTTGACATAAAATCCAATTTGAGCGATTATAGACAAGCTAATAAATTGATTAGCACATAAATCAAATTTCGGGGCTATAGCGCAGTTGGTAGCGCACCTCAATGGCATTGAGGGGGTCAGGGATTCGAGTTCCCTTAGCTCCATACTCAACATAACATTTAAGAAATGAGTACATACTCATTTCTTAAGCAAGGCATATTTAAGATTTTGGAATTTCATTTTGCCTACGGCAAAACGAAATCTGCTAAGGAATCTCTTTATTTTTTAGAAAAAAAGTTTGTGATACATTACACGAACATTGCTCGGTTCGAGAAACTATGTATCAATTCATGTCTAGTGCTTTGGCAGCGATCGCCTTTTTTGTCGCCTCTACCTCACCACAAATGGCGAAGGCACAGACTCCGCCGATCCGTTCCTATCAGCCCAAAGCCACTGAGACAGCCAGAAACGCTCAAATTCAAGACCAACAGCAAAAGGCGCATCCTAGTAGATTTGATCTCAAAAAATATCCGATTATTGATAGTAATGCCGAACATTGGCAGGATTCTCTATGGGCGATCGGGGTATTAGCTCCTGAAGAAACCTATGCCGTACAAGCCTTAGCCAATGTTTTGCAGATGACAACGGCTCCGAATCTCACCGATCCGCAGAAGGGCATCATCGATATGGCAATGCAGGTAGGGATGCAGCTATATACGCTCAAACCTGCGGTATATGGCAAGCTCAAACCCTACTTTGTCCGCACAGTCAATGAAAGTAGCGATTCGCAATGGATCGCACTATCGCTGTCAGCTTTAGCTAAATCCACCGATCCTGCTCAAAGTCTTAGCAAAGCACAGCTAGAAAAACTCATTCTTAAAATTCAGCAACGTTTTCCCAGTTGGCAGCAGGACTTACATTTACGAGCAACCATCCAAACCGCTCGCAATGATTCTGCTCAAGGTTCCACAATTCCCAATCTTGCGGATTTGTTGAAATGGCAAATTGCACCACAACAGTCCCAGATGTATGTTTTCTGTCGCCCCAATCGCGAGGTTTTATGTTTGGCAGTAGTCAAGGATGGTAATGGAAAATTTCTAAAAAGAGGTAAACAACTTTGGTCAGTTCCTCTATTACTACAATCCTTGCGAAATCTCGATTGGTACTTTACCAATGGACGCACACCACAGGGAATTTATCGAATGGAAGGAGTCTCCTTGCAACCCGATGATGAATTGTTTCACGCCTATGGACAATTTTCATTGGTGAATCTATTTATGCCTTTTGAAGATGGCGTTCAGGCTTTTTTACCCAATCAAAAAGGAAAATTCACGGGTAATCTCCAATCCTATCAGGCACTCCTTCCACCCACATGGCGTAATTATCAACCTATTCTCCAAAGCTATTGGGCAGGTAATGTCGGGCGATCGCTATTTCGCATTCATGGCAGTGGTGCAGCGATCGACTTCTTCCGTAATAAAGATAAAGTGGTTAATGCCAAATATTTTGATTGGAATGCAACCTTAGGTTGTCTTTCGGCATTAGAACTTTACGATCAGCGAGGAAGCTTGCTCAAGGCAGATATGCCCAAGATTCTTGATGCTTTAAATACTGTCGGCAAAGGTAAAGTTGAAGGATTTCTGATCGTTGTCGATATCCCCAGTACATCTAATGAACCAATCACAGTTGCAGAAATTGCTAAATACCTCAATTAGGGTTCTGCGATTTAATTTTTTGTGGCGCGGCTTCGCCGCGCCACAAAAAATTGGTTCCTCCTGCATGTCCCTTAGTGTCATTGACTGACCAAAACCTAAAAAGATGAGTTGCAGCAACTCATCTTTTTAGATATGTCCTAAGCAAAACTTGCTTTGCTATATGTGATTTTTTGAGAAAAATGCGATCGCCTAGTGGGGCAATAGTCTAGCTTTAGGTAGAATTTAGCACTGCTTTAGCGATCGCTTCGGATAACCGAAGCTTGTATTCTCAACAGTCGGGTAATATATACTGGTAGTCCAAACTCAGATTAAATATCACATTTGGCGCAATTCTCCGTTTTTAAATCCCCGTTTTAACTGCATTCGGTAGCTATGTTTAACCTAAAAAACCTGATTGGCGATCCTAACAAACGCAAGCTCGACAAACTCCGTCCCGACGTGGCACTCATCAACTCCCTTGCCCCAGAGTTAGCGGCGCTAAGTGATCGCGAATTGCAAGCAAAAACGGGAGAGTTTAGACAACGAATAGAAAAAGGCGAAACCCTTGATGATTTATTGCCCGAAGCCTTTGCGGTCGTGCGTGAAGCTGCTACGCGCGTTTTAGGATTGCGACATTACGACGTACAGATGCTTGGTGGCATGGTTTTGCACCGTGGTGAAATCGCGGAAATGAAAACAGGGGAAGGTAAAACCCTTGTGGCAACATTGCCGAGCTATCTCAATGCCCTGACAGGTAAAGGTGTCCATGTAGTTACAGTTAATGACTACCTCGCACGTCGTGACGCAGAATGGATGGGACAAGTCCATCGATTTTTAGGAATGTCGGTCGGCTTGATCCAAAACTCAATGGAGCCAATCGAGCGCCGCAAAAATTATAACTGTGATATAACCTACGCCACCAATAGCGAATTGGGCTTTGACTACCTGCGCGATAACATGGCAACCAGTATCGAAGAAGTGGTGCAGCGTCCCTTTAACTTTTGTGTTATTGACGAAGTAGACTCGATCCTGATTGACGAAGCCCGTACACCACTGATTATTTCGGGTATGGTGGAGCGTCCTACTGAGAAATATTTGGGTGCAGTAACGATCGCTGCACAATTAGAAAAGGAAACCCACTACGAAGTTGATGAAAAGCAACGTAACGTAGTCATGACCGATGAAGGGTTTGAACTTGCTGAAAATTTACTAGGGGTTAAGGATTTATTTGACCAGCAAGATCCTTGGGCACACTATGTATTTAATGCACTTAAAGCTAAAGAACTATTCCTGCGTGACGTAAATTACATTGTCCGTGACGGGGAAGTAATTATTGTGGACGAGTTCACAGGGCGTGTCATGCCTGGTCGTCGTTGGAGTGATGGTTTGCACCAAGCGATCGAAGCTAAGGAAGGCGTACCGATCGAAAATGAAACCCAAACCCTCGCGACGATCACCTATCAAAACTTCTTCCTGCTTTATCCAAAATTAGGGGGTATGACAGGTACGGCGAAAACTGAAGAAGCTGAGCTTGGAAAAATCTATAACCTCGAAGTGACCACTATGCCCACCAATCGTAAGAGTGGTCGTGGCGACTGGTCAGATGTGGTTTATAAGACCGAAGCAGCAAAATGGCGGGCTGTTGCTGAAGAATGTCGTGAAATGCACGAAACAGGTCGTCCTGTGCTAGTGGGAACTACCAGCGTTGAGAAATCAGAAGTTCTCGCGCGTCTGTTAAGTGAGAAAGAAATTCCCCATAACTTGCTGAATGCGAAGCCTGAAAATGTGGAACGGGAAGCAGAAATCGTGGCTCAGGCAGGTCGTAAAGGATCGGTGACGATCGCCACCAACATGGCTGGTCGTGGTACAGACATCATCCTCGGTGGTAATGCTGACTATATGGCGCGTCTGAAGGTGCGGGAAAACTTCATGCCGCAGATTGTGCGCCCTGAAGATGATGATGACTTTACCAATGAGGGGCAACGCATGTTTAGCGATCGCCCCCAAAAGGGTCAAGGTTTTGGTAGTGCCAGCGAAGGCAAAAAGAAGAAGTCTTGGAAGGTTTCCGATAGTCTATTCCCCTGCGAACTCTCTAAGGATGCCCAAGCCCAACTCAAGGACGCGATTGAATTTGCCGTCGAGAAACTAGGTCGAATGAGTCAGACTGAGTTAGAAGCTGAAGATATGTTAGCCGTAGCTTCTGAAAAAGCACCTACCGATGACCCCGTCATTCAAAAGCTCCGTGATGCCTTTACGTTAATTAAGCGTGAATACGAAGCTGTCACCGATGCCGAACATGAAGAAGTAACAAAACTTGGCGGCTTACATGTGATCGGTACTGAACGCCATGAATCCCGTCGTGTTGATAACCAATTGCGCGGTCGTTGCGGTCGTCAAGGTGACCCCGGCTCGACGAGATTTTTCCTCAGCCTCGAAGACAACTTGATGCGGATTTTTGCAGGCGATCGCGTAGCAGGTTTGATGAATGCCTTCCGTGTCGAAGAAGATATGCCGATCAGTTCAGGAATGCTCACCAGCGCTCTCGAAAATGCTCAGAAGAAAGTCGAAACCTACTATTACGACATTCGGAAGCAAGTGTTTGAGTACGACGAAGTGATGAACAATCAGCGTCGTGCGATTTACGCCGAGCGTCGTCGGGTACTAGAGGGTGAAAACCTCCGCGATCGCGTCATTGAATATGCCGAGCGCACAATGGATGATATCGTCAATGCCTACGTCAACCCAGAGCTTCCTCCCGAAGAATGGAACCTCACCGCTATGGTGAAAAAGGTCAGAGAATTTGTAAATCTCCTGCAAGACCTTGAGCCAGAACAACTTGATGATATGTTCCTGCCTGAAATGCAGGCTTTCCTCAGAGAAGAAGTCCGTCGTGCTTACGAAATCAAAGAAGCACAGGTAGAAGCATTACAAACGGGTTTAATGCGCCAAGCTGAGCGATTCTTTATCTTGCAACGGATTGACTCACTCTGGCGCGATCACCTCCAAGCGATGGAAGCTTTACGTGAGTCCGTTGGTCTACGTGGCTATGGTCAAAAAGATCCTTTGATCGAATATAAGAGTGAAGGTTACGAAATCTTCCTTGATATGATGACCCAAATCCGCCGCGATGTTGTCTACTCACTATTTGAGTTTGACCCTCGTCCTAAACAGCAACCCGAAACCATCGAAGCTGAGTTTGTATAGCTATAAAAAAGAGGGGCAGTGCATAGCACTGCCCCTCTTTTCTTCAAATATCTAAAAAAAGGAGCACTATGCGCTCCCTTTTTTTAGATAGCCAGTTTAATCTCGCTAACCAAGATGTTATTTTCCCATTGCTTTGACTAAGAAAATACCACCAAAGTATAGGATACCAACTGCACCCGCAAGTAAACTCTGTGTCATCGGATCAGTTGAAGGCGTTAACACAGCCCCAAGGATGACCGCCCCAAGCACTACATAACGCCAACCTGCCAACATCTTCGCTGAGTTGACAATACCTGTAAGTGCCAACAAAGCCTGAATAACGGGAATTTGAAAGGCTAAACCTGTACTAAATAGCAACAACAATACAAACTCAAAATAGCGATCAATTGACCAAAACTGCTCAACTACATCACCACCGTAGCTAATGAAAAAGTTGAGTGCGGCAGGAATCAGTAACTGATAAGCAAAAACTATGCCTAGGACAAATAAAATACTAGAACCAAATACAATTGGCGCGATCGCTCGTTTTTCTTTGCGCGTCAGTCCGGGCAAGATAAAGCGCACAATTTGGTACAAAATTGCAGGACTAGAAACTAGAAGCCCGCTATAGCCTGCAACTTTAATTGATACAAAGAAATATTCCCCCGGAGCAAGCTGGAGAAACTTCACTCCCTGTGCAGGAATTTCCAGTAAGGCAACAATTTTGTTAACTACTGCAAAGCAACCAATCACGCCGATGATAACGGCAATCAGGGCATAAAAAACCCGCGATCGCAATTCTTCGAGGTGATCAAACAGAGACATCTCTACATCATCGATTTCTTCAAGATCGTCATCATCAGATGGTCGATCAGCAATAGCGATCGCTGTCTCACTTACATCCTCAATGGTTGCTGTGTCTGTAAAATCCTTGGGTTGGTCTGCTTCACTTACCGTCTCTAGCATGGTGTCATTACTAAAATCTACTTATCGATCACTTCACCCGATTGCTTAACAAACTATCAAATAATCGAAGTCTTATCGATACTATAGCAACCAAAAGCATTTTAGCGTCGTACCCTTCGAGGATGTCCCTAAATTAACGCGAGTTCGGGATAATTTGAAACTGACTTTGAGAAAGGGTTTGCATAGCCAACCCCCTCTCAAAGACCAAAAGTAAAAGCCTTGCTAAGCAAGGCTTTTACTTTTGGTCTCTTAAAATTTGCCCACTTAGCCCCAACTGACGTTACAGTCTGTTGAGGCTTAAAGTAGTACAGAGAAATTTTTGAAAGCGCGGCGAAGCCGCGCTTTCAAAAATTTCTCTGGGCTTCAAGTCAGCGCAAAGCGCTGTAATGACGTTAATTATGTTATGTGAACTTTCTGACATTTGGCGGTAAATATTTGCCACTAATGTTAGCTTTAATAGAGTTGGCTAAGTAATGTCGTGTTGTAGTTCACCATGTAAAGTCTTAGGAAGGTTCATATGGCTTCTTACAAAATTTTGGGGTTGCTAGCGATCGCTAGCAGTATGTTTGCTGTCAATGTGGGGGAGACTAACGCACAAGTCAAAATCGGTAGAGGGCAGTCCAATAGCCTATCACCTGCTCAGGAAATTTTATTAGAGATGCAGCAAACTAATGCACCTGCTGTTGGGGGTGGTAGTATGCAGTTGCTACGCTTCACCGATACCAATGTCTCTTTTGCGCCTTTGGAGGGACTAGATCGATTATTTAATTGGCAGATTTCCGATGATACAGGCTTGCCTTCTGAGAAAACTATGGGCGATCGCGTTGAAAAGTTTAAATTAGAGCAACGTCGCCAAATAGTTTCTGACAGTCAAATGCTAGAAGCAATTAATCGCATTTATCGACCTACTGATAAATAATTACAGCTTATTGAGGAGAAAATTTTGAAAGCGCGGCGAAGCCGCGCTTTCAAAATTTTCTCTGTGTTTCAAGTCATCGTAAAGTGCTGTAACTTTAGAGATCAATACAATTTTGAAAATAATAAAACCCATAGTTTAATGAATACTATGTGCTAGTACATTTAAACTATGGGTTTATTCATAAGTATGTGGGCATAATTAAAAACCAGATCCAAAACCTGTAGCGCACGCTGCGCGTGCGCTACAGGTTTTGGGGTTTTATATTTAATTGCGCCTACATACTTATGAATATTCCTCAAAAGGTAAAAGAGGTAAGATTAGACTCCAATTCGCCCAGTTTACTCTTAACCTTTACCATTAGTTACTACCACGTGCTGGGGCAACTAATAATACAGGTGCTTTCGGTAGTGTTGCGTCAAAATTAGAGTTTGGGCTTGTTGTTGGTACTTCAAGTGTTTCTTTACCTTGATTATCAGTGATCAAATTAATGATTTGACTAGGCACTTCATCACTAGGTTTCTGTCTTTCATAGATTACATCTATCGCCTTAGCAGGTGTGGCGAATGCAAGCAGTGAGGATGCAAAACTACAACCGATCAGGGAAATAGGTACAAACAAATTTTTAGACATAATAGACTCCAAAAAACTTTATTTAAATGAACAACCACTTGTTGGGGGAACAAATACAGGTAATGGAAGTGGTGGGATATCAGAAGGAGTTTGTACCCGTATTATCGATAAATCTCCTTCAGGAGACATATTAATGATTCTACTGAGAGGCTCACCACTATCATCATTATAGTTGTCGTTTGCAACGGTAGTTGCACATGCCGCAAATGTAGCAGAAGGTAAAGTTAGAAATGAAGGTATAAAGCTAAAACCAGTAAAAGCGATCGCTACAAATAAATTTTTAGACATTTGCTTCGACAAGTTTTTCACTAAAGTTGATACAACTCAATGCAACTGCTGCTGCTGGTGTTATTACTGGCGCTTCTGGTAATGTGACATTAAAACTGGAGTTGGGGCTTGTAGTTGGAACTTCAATTTAGAAAGAGAAAGTAGTCCTTAAAACACCAATTGTGACGGTATCACTACCTGTCCGATTGCCATTATTAAATAGGAAGATCAAACCGGGGGTAATACTGATGTTCTTAGAAATACGATGGCGATAGAATAGCTCAACGTGGGTTGCCGATGCATTCTGCCCACCCGTATTAGCTCCAGATGTGGCTGATACTAAATTATTGAGATAGTCAGGAACGTTACTATTGCCACTCAAGCTACTGCCTGTAATTTTAGGAAGTTGACCGACGTAGATGCCACCCAAATTACCATCCTTAAAGAGATCGGGGAAAGTCAGATAAGACATCCAGTTAAAGGTCTGAACACTACCCGTCAATCCACTAACTGTTGACGTGGTAAAGCCAACCCATCCACCTAGGTTAAGTTTAGGTGTAATTTTCCAATTGACGGTACTGCCAAAGGCATCAGTACTGAGTGGTAGTGCGCCTCCAGTTGCGTTAATAGCAACGATATCATCTCCCACACCTGTCAGTAATCTTCCATACTGAGGGTTGGTGGTTGTGGAGTTATTTGAGTAGGAGCGGAGGTAATACAAAGCTACATCTACAGGCTCTACAGGCGCAAAGAGGAATTGTGCACCTAGGGTGTAGTTACCACCAAACAAGCCACCATTTCCTGAAGCTGTCTGAGGTGTACCTGCGGAATATACAGCCTGTAAACTTGTTCTCTTAGCAATTTGCCAGTCTAAACCTATACCACCTGTAGTATTGCCAAGGTTTAAAATGGGGTTGCGCTGAGCAAATAGGGAAATTGCCCCCTGTCCAGCACTCTGATAGCGATCGGGTCCGCGAAAAACGGAAACTGGACTGACCCCGACAGGACCAACAATGAGAGCCAAATTATTAGTAATAAGAGATCGGTAGGTAAGATCACTAAGGACAACAGTATTGCCTGAGTCTCCTGTGAGAGATTCGTAACCTAAACGGGTGAAAGTATTAGTAAATCCACTGTTGCCAGTTGAGGCTGTGGAGATATTGCCAATACTGAGTCCTGTCAGTAAAACACTGCGAGGGGTAAACTCAGTGAGCAAGCTAAGTTGAACTGTACCGCCAAAGGTAAGGTTAATGCCTGTGTCAGCAGATTTTGCACCAAATATGCTAGGAGAATTACTGAAGCGTCCTTGTAAGCCAAAAATTGCTTGACCGAATAATTTTGTGGTGGTTGAAAACTGTTGCGCTTCAAGTTTGGTGACTTTGGCATCAAGGGCATCGACACGCCCACGTAACGTAGCAAGTTCGGCGGCAAATTCTTCTTGCAGTTTTTTCAAAGTGGCAAGATCTTCTTTGCTGACCTTATCCGCTAGCCCTGTGGAAATAATCTCGTTGATCTTGTCGAGACAAGCGTTTAAGCCAGCCGCAAATTCATAGCGACTAGTTGCTTGTCTACCACGGAAGCTGCGATCGGGATATCCTGCAATACAACCATAGCGTTCCACCAAAGATTGCAATGCGGTAAAAGCCCAGTCAGTCGGCTTCACGTCACTTAATTGAGAAACGGAAGTCACATTCTGGGCAGTTTTATCTGCGGACAGAGGCTCTGCTAGAACATCTTGATTAATTTTCTGCACGATCGCAGTATCTGTCGATGTAGTTAGTGCAGGATTAACTGTTGACTGCGATCGCACTTGCACTGGATCGCTAGAAATCGCCTTGCCTACAGATGAAACCTCAGATTGATTAGATGGTAATGTTGTGGTTTCAGCTTGAGCCGATTCACGAACGTAGGTAGCTGATGCTAGAGCAGCAACTAACAATGTTGATGATAATGATAGCCTTGTAACTTGATTAAACATGATATTCCTTACATCCTGTATGAACATTAAAATGTCTGTGCCCAGTAACTCCCCCACTTTATCTAGGTACAAACATTTTCCGATTTATAACTGATATTAATATGACTATTATCAGGATTGAGTGAATTGTATGTGTTTTTGTAGCGGATGCCAAGATATTTGAGAATTCTGTAAAATTACTTAAACAATGGATTACTTTAGTTCGCGATCGCCTATTTCCTTTATGTCTGCCCCTTGCCCCATCTGTAAGCATGGAGCGATCGCTGAAATGCCCATGATGGACTCACTGGGCTGTAATTTTTGTAATCACATTTTCGTCATCGAAAAAGAGCTAAACTCGATGCGCCAAATTTTGCGAATGGCGGATACTATCTCGACGTTGCGCTGGGTTTGGAATGGTAAGTGTTGGGAAAATGCCAATGCAGTTCAGGTATATACCAGTCGTTGGTTAGTCGTAGTGGGAATTTTATTAGTGTTAGTACCAACAGCGATCGCTTCACTTGCTGTTTATTTGTTTCCCCCCGAACCTGATGTTCCCTTAGCATGGTTCCCAAAGTTTTGGGCGATCGCCACATTTTTCGGTCATCTATTTGTGCTGTTATCAATTACTCGCGACTATACCGAGTTCCCCATCGAGGCTTACTGGCGATCGATTACACGATCAATAAGGATTTGAGATCCCTGACTTTTTGGGCGACAAGCACAGGTGATCTTTGATATTTAACGAAAAAGTCGGGGATCTGTACAATAAGCAATATGGCAAAAAAGAACAAAAGTGAATTGAAAAGACGAAAATCGTTCCAAAAAACTTTACAAAAGTCTTTGTCGATATTTCGTTACGGAATTAAAGCGCTAGGACTAGTGTGGACAACTAGCCGAGTTTTAACTATGGCGATCGCAATTTTCACACTCATGAGTGGACTGCTCCCTGCGGCGATCGCCTATGTGGGCAAGTTAATCGTGGATGGCGTGGTACTAGCCTCGCGGAGTGGTTTAATTAGCGATCGCAATTTGGCGCTTAGTTATGTGGGATTTGAGGCGCTATTAATTGTGATTTTGGCGGCGGCGCAAAAGGGATTGAATGTATCGCAATCTTTGCTCAGAGTGCTATTAGGGCAGCAGGTGAATGTCTTGATTTTGGAAAAGGCGCTCACTTTAGAACTAGCCCATTTCGAGGATTCGGAATTTTATGACAAGATGACGCAGGCGCGATCGCAAGCTTCTAGTCGTCCATTATCCTTAATCAGTCGTATTTTTGGTTTAGGTCAGTCAGCCCTAACACTCTTAACCTTTAGCGGATTGCTATTACAGTTTTCGGTTTGGGCAGTAATTGTCTTGGTACTAGCAGCCATTCCTTCTTTTATTGCAGAAACTAAGTTTTCCGAACATTCATTCCGTCTTTTCAAATGGCGATCGCCAGAAACACGACAGCAGCATTATCTAGAGACCTTACTGGCGCGAGAAGACTATGCGAAGGAAGTGCAGCTTTATCAATTGGGTGGAATGCTATTGCGGCGCTATCGGGATATTTTTGATCGCTTGTATGACGAAGATCGCAATCTCACGATTCAAAAGGGGATATGGGGCTATCTGCTAGGATTGCTAAGTACGGGCGCATTTTACGTTGCCTACGCATGGATTGTAATCGAGGCGATCGCAGGCACAATCAGCTTAGGGGAAATGACGATGTATCTCGTTGTCTTCCGCCAAGGTCAAGCTACTTTTGCGGCGGCGCTAACTTCCATCGGTGGCATGTATGAAGACAATCTCTATTTAGCGAATCTTTACGAATTTCTCGAACAACCAATTCCTAAATCTGAAGGTTATATCACTAGAGGTATTGAGCCTGATGGGATTAGATTTGAAAATGTTTCTTTTTGCTATCCCGAAAGTACAGAGCCAGTTTTAAAGGATATTTCGCTGCATCTCAAGCATGGCGAGAAACTAGCGATCGTCGGTGAAAATGGCTCTGGCAAAACCACATTAATCAAGCTCCTGACTCGGTTATATGTTCCTACTAGCGGCAAGATTTTATTAGATGGTGTGGACTTAAATGATTGGGATATTGATGTTTTACGAAAGAGAATCGGCGTAATTTTTCAGAACTTTGTGCAGTATCAATTTACGGTCGGAGAGAATGTCGGTGTTGGGGATGTAGAACGCTTAAATGAGTATCAAGAATGGGAAATCGCCACAGAAAAAGGGATGGCAAAACCCTTTATTAACAATATGCCCAAAGGATTTAGTACCCAGCTAGGCAAATGGTTTAAGGGTGGTCAAGAGCTATCGGGTGGTCAATGGCAAAAGATTGCTTTGTCTAGAGCTTTTATGCGATCGCAAGCGGATATTCTCGTCCTCGATGAACCCACTGCGGCAATGGATGCGGAAGCCGAGATGAATATTTTCAATCATTTTCGTTCGCTCACCAAGGATCAGATGGTAGTTCTCATTTCCCATCGTTTTTCCACTGTCCGCATGGCAGACAAAATCATCGTGATGGCTGATGGCAGAATTATCGAGCAGGGCAGTCATGAGCAGTTATTAGCTACCGATGGACGCTATGCCCATTTGTTTTCAATACAAGCAGCAGGCTACAAATGACGATTATGCAATTATCCAAAATCGATCGCAGGGCCTGTAGGAACAATACGAGATGGATTGAGTTCGGGTAGACCCGCATAATAGAGCCGCTTCACATGATCGATACTGCATACGGATTGAGCCTCACCATATTGGTGTAAATCACGGCAATAGTTCCATAGATTCGGGAAATCTACTAAGCGCTTAACATTACACTTGAACAATCCATAATAAGCCAAGTCAAATCGAAATAGCGTCGTAAATAAACACCAATCTGCAAAGGTTATTTGCGTGCCACATAAATATTTTTGTTGTCCGAGGAGTGCGTCATATTTTTCTAAGGCTTGAAACAACTCAGTGACAGCTTCATCATAGGCTAATTGAGAAGTGGCAAATCCACAGCGATATACACCATTATTGATGGGCTGGTAGATATCATCAATAATGTGATAGATCTCATCACACAGATGTATCGGATAAAAATCGATGTTCTGAAATTCTGAATCTAAGAATTCGTTGAATTCAGAATTAAACATTTGGATGATTTGCCGCGATTCATTATTGACAATCTGATTGATCTGCTTATCCCACAATACAGGCACTGTCACTCGTCCCGTATAGGTCGGATTAGACTTGACATATACTTGCCATAGATAATTGGCATGATTCACAGTATCGCGAATAGAACCTGTATAGTCGGAAAATTGCCAGCCTTGCTCACTAATTACGGGATCGACTATCGATAGACTGATGATATTCTCTAATCCCTTTAACTTCCATAGGAGCACCGTGCGATGCGCCCAAGGACATCCCAAGGAAATATAGAGATGATAGCGTCCAGATTCAGCCCTAAAGGCACTGGAGCCATCTGCGGTAATCCATTGATGGAACTGCGTGGACATACGCTGAAATTGCCCCTTCTCATTGCGTTCTGTCCATTCTGTTGTCCATGTACCATTGACTAATTGACCAAGTGCCATTTCATTTACTCCTAAATTTTATTTGGATTTTATTGAAGTGCTTGCTTTGCAAGCACTTCAACTCGTGAATGCGTAAGCTGCCATACTAAAAACGCCATAGATATAGCTACTATGCAGTTGCTTCCCTTTCGCGCCTCCTGCGCCCATCGCCACAAATAAAGGCATGAGATGTTCATCTGTCGGATGGTTCTCTTTGGCATAGGGAGCGCGTTGTCGATATTGCAGTAACGCTTCCTGATTGCCTTCAGCAATATTTTGGGCAAGCCATTGATCAAAAACACGCACCCAATCAGGAGGTTCGGCATTATAAGACTCACCAAAAGCATACATATTGTGGGTGGCGCTACCACTACCGATAATCAACACACCCTCATGGCGTAAAGGTTCTAGAGCTTTGCCTATTTGCCAATGATGGAGGGGATCGCGATAGTACTGAATCGATAGCTGCGTCACGGGAATTTCGGCGGCTGGATAGGCAAGAAACAAAGGAGTCCAAGCGCCATGATCCAATCCTCTTGTGGGATGTGTTTCACAGGGAATGCCTACTTGCGTCAGTAATGTAACTACGCGATCGCTAAGTTCTGGTGATCCCAATGCAGGATAGGTCAATTCATACAGTTGACTGGGAAACCCTGAAAAGTCATAGATAGTTCTAGGATGAGTCGCGGCACTCACCATCGGGGGATCGGTATGCCAATGTGCCGAGATCACCAAAATCGCTTTGGGTTTAGGAAATTGCTGATGTAGCGATCGCAAAAAATCACTAACAGCACCATCTCGAATCGGTAGATCTGGCGCACCGTGGGATAAGAAAATTGCGGGTAAGCTGTCCATATATATAGTTTTATATAGAATAGTTCTAACTAGAACTATATTCATAGAATAGTTCCTGTAGTTTAGGTTGTCAATAGCTCAGAAAGATGAGTTGCTGCGCTTCGCTCAGCAACTCATCTTTAAAAAGCATGTCTAAGACGACTGAGTAAAACCTTGAGTAACTCTAGTTCTGAAGGTTCAAGTTTCTCGAACCGTTCTTTAATATGAGCAATATGGACTGGAAAGACCTGCTCGAAAACCTCTTGTCCCTTTGGCGTTAATTGCACATTCACGCATCGCCGATTATCTAGAGGCGTTTCTCTGGTTACTAATTCTTTTTGGATCAGGCGATCGATCACCCCAGTCAAAGTCCCTTTAGTAATTAAAGTTTTTTCGCCTAACTCCCCCATATTCATGCCATTGGTATTACCGAGGGAGGCAATGACATCAAACTGAGCAGGCGTGAGATCAAATTGGCGGATATGAGTTTCGGAGCAAGCTGATAATGCTTGATAGGTTCTGACTAATTCACGCATTGTGGGGATAAAGGTTTCTTGGGCAGCTTGGACAGCTTTATTTTGCGTTGAGGTCATTTGATTATCATTAGAACTATTATGATTAGTAATATTATAGTTAAGGAATGGCAGCGCGATCGCGCTGCCATTTCTGATTGCTAAAGTTAGCTCGAAATATGGATAAATAATATCGATCTATAGAAGTCTTGGATTAGAACCTTAGACTACTTAAGTAGTTCAGCATCGTTAAATCCAAAAAACCAGAGCTTGTGTCGCCCGCTACGCGGGCGGCACAAGCAGGGTTTTAGTTTATTTATGCTGAATTACTTAGTAGTAGCGTATGAAAGCAAGATAAGATGCAAGATTTCAATTGGAAAAAGCTGCAAAATGGCTCAGATATTCGTGGCGTAGCGATCGCAGGTGTACCCAATGAAGATGTCAACCTAACTCCTGCCATTGCCAAAATCCTCGGACAATCTTTTGCGATTTGGCTATCTCAGAAACTAGACAAACCTACCTCAGACTTACTAATTTCCGTAGGGCGCGATAGTCGGCTATCGGGCGCGGAGTTAATGCAAGCAGTAATGGAAGGAATCACTTCCCTCGGCAGTCAAGTGTATGACTTTGCGATCGCATCGACACCAGCGATGTTTATGAGTACAGTTACAGATGGCTTTAACTGTGATGGCGCAATTATGCTGACAGCAAGTCATCTACCCTTCAACCGCAATGGTTTAAAGTTTTTTACGGCTCAGGGTGGCTTAGAGAAAAAAGATATTACGGATATTCTCAATCTTGCTGCGAAGAACGAATTTGTAATTTCCACTTCTCAAGGAAATATCACCAAGCATGATTTTATCTCAGTCTATGCGAATCAATTTGTCACCAAAATCCGCGAGGCAGTCAATCATCCCGACCATTACGAACAACCACTTCAGGGATTAAAAATCATTGTCGATGCAGGTAATGGGGCTGGTGGCTTCTATGCTAGCAAAGTCTTAGAGCCTCTTGGTGCAGATATTACAGGCAGTCAATTCCTCGATCCCGATGGCACATTTCCTAACCACGTTCCCAATCCTGAGGATAAAGTAGCAATGGCTTCCATTTGTGAAGCAGTTATTAAACATCAAGCGGATTTTGGGATTATTTTTGATACTGATGTCGATCGCAGCGCGGCGGTCGATCAATTTGGCAAAGAGCTTAATCGTAATCGCTTGATCGCGCTTATTTCGGCGATCGTCCTCAAGGAGCATCCCAATTCAGCCATTGTCACTGATTCCATAACTTCCGATGGACTGGCTAAGTTCATTACCGAGGATTTGCAAGGTGTGCATCATCGCTTCAAGCGTGGGTACAAAAATGTGATTAACGAGTCAATCCGTCTCAATCAATCAGGGCAAGAATCTTGGCTTGCGATCGAGACTTCAGGGCATGGCGCAATGAAGGAGAATTATTTCCTTGATGATGGTGCTTATTTGGTAAGTAAGCTCTTAATTGAATTAGCCAAATCTAAATTAGCGGGAAAATCGCTCACCGATTTAATTGCCAACTTACAAGAACCAGCCGAAAGCGAAGAGTTCCGCATCAAAATGCTGGTAGAGGATTTTAAAACTTTAGGAGAGAAGGTTATTAACGACCTACAAGCCTTTTCCTCTAACCAAACCGATTGGCAGATCGTACCGAATAATTATGAAGGTATTCGCGTTTCCTGCACTGCTGCTGATGAAAATGGCTGGTTTCTACTACGGCTCTCATTACATGATCCTGTGATGCCTTTAAATATTGAATCAAATATTCAAGGCGGTGTTGCTAAGATTGCAAATCAGTTATTCGCTTTCTTGCAACCCATTGAAGGATTAGATCTTTCAGCATTCCAGAAATAAAAAAAGCTGCCCAATGGGCAGCTTTTTTTATTTTATCTAGAAAAGGCTTGCTGAAAATAATCCGCCAATGCAGACCATGCTAACTGCCCACATTGGCGATCGCAACCAAGGTAAATCGAGAATATAAAACAAGCTAAACAAAACCCTTGCTGCCAAAAATATCAATATATCGAGGGAAGTTTTATCAGAGGCAGAGTTACTGACATAAGCCGTGAGAGCCGCCGCCGCAAATAAAGCAAATACTTCAAAGGAATTTTGGTGCGCCCATGTAGCGCGTTTGGCATAGTCAGGCAAGCGATCGAACATTGCTCTTGGTGCATTTACGTCATAGCCAACATTCACCCGTCCGTAGGCGACGACGATGTAAGGCAAGTAGATCAGTCCCCCAGCGATCGCAATTCCATAGAGCAGTATTTGTGATGGAGTTAAGGTCAGATTCATAGTAGTTTGTCGAAATATGCGATCAATAAAGTTAACTTTTGTTAAGCTTATCCTACAGGAAAAATTGACTTACCTCTAATCAAATGACTCAACCGCAATTTAAGATTCGTCCCGCCACGATTAAGGATGTTCCAGCCATTTTTTCGCTAATTTTGGCGCTTGCTGACTATGAAAAGCTCTCGGATCGGGTCACAGGCGATAGTGAAACTCTGCAAGCAGATTTGTTTGGCGAAAATCCTTGCATTGAAGCGATCGTGGCGGAGATAGAACCAAATCAAATTGTCGGATTTGCCCTGTTTTTCACCAACTATTCCACTTTCCTCACCCGTCGCGGTATCTATCTCGAAGATTTATTTGTACTATCGGAATATCGCGGTATCGGCATTGGTAAAGCTCTGATTACTAACCTTGCTCAGATTGCAGTATCCAGAGGCTATGGTCGCTTTGAGTGGTCAGTTTTAGATTGGAATGAACCTGCGATCGCTTTTTATACTCGCATTGGTGCAGAGATCCTTCCTGATTGGCGCATTTGTAGGGTTACGGGTGCAGCATTAGCG
Organism: Pseudanabaena sp. BL-A-41; assembly: GCA_050632425.1. Classification (GTDB taxonomy): domain Bacteria; phylum Cyanobacteriota; class Cyanobacteriia; order Pseudanabaenales; family Pseudanabaenaceae; genus Pseudanabaena. The sequence continues at coordinate 1,412,593 of CP192607.1, forward strand.
CAATTAGCAGGATAATTATTCAGCAACGTTATTCAGCTACTTTCTGGATACGAATCGTTGCGAGGAAAAGTACTATGGCAATCAGATATAGCACTAAGGCTATGGGAAATGACGTTTCTACTATTTCCCAATGACGAGTCTTATTCGCAAAATCATCCAGATTTTCATTGGTTAAAAGTTCTTGAATAAAGGAGTAACAACTTCTCCCCTGATGCCAGCCATAGCAACTAGCGGGACTAGCCAAGATTTTGATACTTTGAAATAGCAAAGCACCTCTAAGTAAGTATTTGTTATACATAACCGTGGCATGACGATTTTTCCCATTAGTGCTGACTATAGAAGCAACACAGAGGCTATAGAAAGGTAACAGGACAAAGATGGCAATAATACCAGCAGGAGAGGTAAAGGAAGTTAGTAAATAAACAAATAGACTCGCAACTGTATAAATACAGAAGTATCTAGTAAACGTCTTAAGTGCGATCGCCTTAGACATGATTAAGCCCATAATCCTGTAGCGATCGCTTGAGTGTCACGGCAAAAGTGCTGCCCTTACCCACTTGACTAATTACATGAATACTACCTTCCATTTTTTGGACTAATTCATTAGCGATCGCTAGTCCTAATCCCGTACCTGCAATCTCACCCTCCGCCTGTCTACCACGGAAATTACGTTCAAATAAGCGCGGCAAATCTGCGTCAGGAATGCCAACGCCTGTATCTTGGACATAGATATAAACTGTGTCGGGTTTGACATCTGCACCTAATAATACATAGCCACCCTTGGGCGTATATTTGAGTGCATTCTCAGCAAGATTGCCGATCGCTTCTCTGAGGGCAGACTCATTTCCTAAAACCTTGGGCAGATGGGAAGGGATATTTGATAAAAACTGAATATTCCGTTCTTGAGCGATCGCACTGGCAAAGTTAGTAATTCCATCCAGAATTTCACTAAGATCTACTGCTTCAAGTTCCATCGCGGCAGGTAAGAGCGCCTTTTCATGTTCGGCTTCTGATAGTAAGAGTGGCGCGGGGCGATCGGCTTCACTTAGCAAGTCTTGAATATGCTGAGTTTCACGTAAAATTCCCGTTACAAACTTTTGATTAGGATCATCAGCAACAATCCGCCGCGATAGTAACTGACCAAAGGTACGAATGGCGGTAAGTGGATTGCGGAGTTGATGCAGTAGAGAAGCGAGAAAATTACTTTGTTCTTCGTAATTACGTTGTTGATTTGCTGTTAACCATTGATTGCGGCGATCAAGCGCACAGGCGATCGCTAAAGTATTGGCAATTTGTTGAATTTGCGATTGTTCATAATCGAACCAGTCCCGATCTTCGCGTCCCGTCATCAAAAAGCCTAAAATTGCCTCTTCATAAATTAAGGGCAAGACAAAGCGGCGTTGTCTCACCAAGCCACTAGCTCCCATCGACAAAATAGGATAATTCTCAGCAGCAAAAGCCTCTGGTAAAGCGATCGCCCCCTCTTCTGGAAAGACGGCAACTTCGATCAAATTGGGCGGCATCCCATCCGCGACATTTTCAGTGATGTACATAGCGCTAGCGACTGCCCCCAAGCTCTGGGTCAGTAAAATAATTTGCGATCGGGCTAGGGCGATGAGGTCAGGACTCGCGGAGAGCATGGTTTCAGGATATTTTGGTATTCTATTTTTGATTTTTTTCCTGTACTTTAGAGTTTATCTTACTCCCTTCCCACCCAAAGAATAGGCGTTATAAAGTGAATAATTAGGCGTGCGCGGCTTCGCCGCGCACGCCTAATTATTCACTGGTAAGGGAGTATGATGTGCGATGCAGTTTTGAATTTGCTCGACACTAATATCAGTGGCTTCAATATGAGAGAAAATTTTGCACAGGAAATGGCTGTGTAAAGGTTTCAAAAAGCCAAAATCTAGAGCGCGAATAAATAAAGACACAGAAGCGTTGAACGATAGAAAAAAAGTTAGAAAAAAGCGCATCTAATTTGATAAATTAGATGCGAACAAATAAAAAATAATATTAGAAATGCTATCTAACTTTCCTAAAGTTGTCAAACAATTCCTCAAGAAATTACCACAAGACGATTATCCAAAACTTAGCACATTTGCGTTTGTATCTTGCTGGCTTAGTTATGTACTAGACCAGAGTCAAACAAGTATGACAAGTTTATTCCAAAGATTGAATATGCGAGGGATAGACATAGATAAATCAACATTTTCTAAAGCGAGCAAGAAAAGAAACTCAGATATTTTTTGTAATTTATTTGAGGAATTAAGAAAGGAATTGAAGAAAGAGAAAGAAGTAAGTAGAGAAAATTTAGTATTATTTCCCCTAGACTCCAGCATAGTTACGCTAACAAGTAAACTAATGTGGAGCCAAGGATACGGACAAGTAAAGCTGTTTAGTGGGATCAATAACTGCACTAATGAACCTGATGGAATATTGATACATTTTGGCAATGGGCATGACAGTAAATACGGGGAAACAACTATAGAAGCAATACCAAAAGAATCAGTCGGAATAATGGATAGAGGGTTTGCCAAACTCAATCGCATCAAAAATCTCATGCAATTACAAAAGCGCTATTTTGTGATCAGAGTTAAGAACAATATGAACCTAGAATTGCTAGAAAATGGAAAAGCGATATTAGGGACAGGTAAGGATAAAGTAGAAGTAAGAGTAGTTTCCTTTTCAGACTTAGAAACCCGTAGTGAATTCCGACTTGCCACAAACTTATCAGAGGCGGCAGATCAAGAAGTAAGTAATGATGAAGTAGCAGAGATTTATAAAAAGCGATGGCAAATTGAGCTATTTTGGAAATTTTTAAAAATGCATTTAAAATTAGATCGATTGATTACTAAAAATGTCAATGGAATTACTATTCAAATTTATACTTGCTTAATTGCTTATATTTTACTAGAGCTAGTAGAAATACCAAAAGAGTTTGGTTGTAAGATGTTAGATAAGCTGCGATATTTACAAGCTTTTATGTGTGAGAATATTAGCTATCTACATTGGTTTAGGAAAACAGTGATTTTAAGCTAAAATCACTGTTTTGACAGGTGTAGTGTATCCGTTTTTAGTATTTCTTCGCGTTTGCTTCAACACTTTTGATAAAGACACTAACGAATTTGCCAACTCAATGATGAAATGCAACGCCTAGAGATATTTGCGTAAAGAGACTTATAAAACTATAAATAATTACATAAAGTTTTATTACAGTACTCGATATTGTTGTGTTGCAGGAGTAATTTTTCGAGTTACTATTAGTTGCGTAAACTTTAACTCATCAAGAATTTTTAACGATGAAATCTCTAGCTAAGGTTTTTGTTTCTTTCTTGCTAGCTATAACTATCGCCTTTGGTGTTTTTTCAGACAACGCCCATGCTCAATTTGGTGCTAACATCAATGTTTCTATTGATCCTAATAAGACAATAGATCAAATTCTAGGTTCAATCACAACAACCCAGAAATTTCAAATGGTGGTAATTAATAAAACTGAGACTACTCTTACCCGTGCGGGTGCTTACAATAAGCTAGGAACTTGGGTTCTTGGTGATGTTCCTTCATTAACGGCTCAATATAGAGATTGGACAGAGAGTGGTGCTGGGTATTTTACCTTTGCTGCTAACTATGAAGTTGGAAATACTGGAAAATATTTCCAATTTGGAGTTGCATGGCCTCCCATAGGAAAAAGAAAAATTAATCTCTGTACCACAAATAGCCCTGGCAACGGTCCTGCAGAAAAATGTTGGGATGATATGTCAAATTCTAATGACAAAAATGCACAGAATGGTTCATACTCTGGTAGAGCACTGATGGGCAATAAAGATGGCAAAGTCCAGTGGATATATGAAGTGAGATAACTTGATCTAATTGACCTAAAAAGAGGTAGGGATCTTTTTTTTCTTACCTCTTTTTTATTAGTTGCTGATTTTGAAAAATTTGTCATTTTGAGTTAACTAAGGATATCTAATTGATATGAAATCCCTAATTAAGGTTTTTATTGCCTTGTTGTTGACTGTAACTATTGCCTTTGTTAGTTTTAATACTCATGCCAACTCTTTGCCTCTAAGTTCTGTAGACCATCATCAAGTTAGTTCATCTGATCTACAATCGCAAATTCTTCCTAATCAAACTATAGAATCACCAGTAATAACCATAACATATAAAAGTATAGTTGAAATAGCTAACAAGACTCAATGTATTCTTAGACCTGTAGGTGTTTATAATAAATCCTTAGAATGGCCTCTCGGTGATGTTGGTTCATTGCGACTAGTCGCTGAAAGATTTAATAGTGATACTTTTTCTTTTGCTTCTAATTATCGAGTTGATTGTGGAATAGGTAAAGAAAAAAGAAATTTACAGTTTTCGACTTCATTAGATACTCAAGGGAATAAAAAAATTAATGTTGGAGTTATTAATCAAAATGGCAATCAGCCAGCAAAATCAACTTGGGATAAAATGACGGATCCTGGTGATAAATCTCTCCTTAATCATCCTTTTGGGGTTAATGCTTTTATCAGACAAAAAGACCAAACATCAATCTGGCTGTTTGAAGTTGTAGAAAAATAATAGCTTTTCTGCTCATTTGGGGAAGTAGAATAAAGCTTTGATGGCATTTTGACTGTTTTATTTCCGATTAAGTCTATTTCTCGAAAAAATCTCCGTAACCGCTTGTATCGCGATTCTAATTTGGCTCCACTACTAAACCCTGTGGCGATTTCTGCGAGATTTACCGTCTTGACTCGGATTAGGGCGATCAAGAATATCGATACAAATGCTACTCTTGCTGCATTCCCTTTCAAATGTTGCTGCAACATTTCCCGTACCTGCTTACTTTTGCAATTTTTTGTCCTGTACTAAGTAAAAGGTAGTGCTAAATAGGTAAGGATAGTCGGCGCTCCGCGCCGACTATCCTTGCCAAAATAAATCCTTTCCTTTTTAGGACTACCAAGTAAAAAGCAATAAAAAAAGAGGTGCTAAGCACCTCTTTTTTTATTACTGGGTTTTAAGAACTGCGATCGCGATGAACGTTTGTGGGGTGCGCTTCAGTTAAACTAAAGGAAGCCATTTTATAAAAAATAAGTATATATGCGGTTAAGTGAAGTTACCCACCCTAACCAGTTGCATGGTTTAACGATCTCGCAATTGGAGTCGATCGCAAAGGAAATTCGGCAAAAACATTTAGAAACGATCGCTGCTACAGGCGGACACCTCGGTCCTGGGCTAGGCGTAGTCGAGCTAACCCTCGCTTTATACCAAACCCTTGATTTAGATCGCGACAAGGTGGTGTGGGATGTGGGGCATCAAGCCTATCCCCATAAATTGATCACAGGACGCTATAAAAATTTCCATACCCTACGTCAAAAGGACGGGATTGCAGGCTACCTCAATCGTCGCGAAAGTGAATTTGATCATTTCGGTGCTGGTCACGCTTCGACCAGTATTTCGGCGGCTCTGGGTATGGCGATCGCCCGTGATTTGCAAGGTGATAATTACAAAACTGTAGCGATCATCGGTGATGGCTCCTTGACAGGTGGCATGGCACTCGAAGCCATCAACCATGCAGGACATCTTCCCAAAACCAATTTATTAGTTGTCCTCAATGACAATGAAATGTCGATTTCTCCCAACGTGGGCGCGATTCCCAAATATCTGAATAAAATGCGCCTTAGCCCACCGATGAAATTCATCACCAACAATCTCGAGGGACAAATCCGCAATATCCCCTTTGTCGGCGAACAAATCAGTCCTGAGATTGAAAGAATTAAGGACAATCTCAAGATTGTGACCATGGTACAAAACAAGGTAGGAGCCGTATTTGAAGAACTCGGCTTTACTTATATTGGTCCCGTCGATGGTCACAATCTCAAGGAACTGATCGATACTTTCAAAATGGCGCATACCCTCACAGGTCCCGTCATGGTTCACGTTAGCACCACTAAGGGCAAGGGTTACAGCTACGCTGAAGCCGATCGCGTTGGTTATCATGCTCAAAACTCCTTTGACCTCGCTACAGGCAAAGCGAAACCATCTACTTCCAGTAAGCCCAAACCTCCTAGCTACTCCAAGGTTTTCTCAGATACGCTGATCAAACTTGCTGAACATGATAAGCGCATTGTTGCCATCACCGCCGCCATGTCCACAGGTACAGGTTTAGACAAATTCCAAGCCGCCTTACCCAATCAGTTTATTGATGTTGGCATTGCTGAGCAACATGCTGTTACCGTAGCCGCAGGTATGGCTTGCGAAGGAATGCGTCCTGTTGCTGCGATTTATTCCACCTTCCTCCAACGCGCCTATGACCAGATCATCCATGATGTCTGTATTCAGAATTTGCCTGTCTTCTTCTGTCTCGATCGCGCAGGTATTGTTGGAGCCGATGGACCTACGCACCAAGGGATGTATGACATTTCCTATCTACGCTGTATCCCTAACATCGTGCTGATGGCTCCTAAGGACGAAGCCGAAATGCAGAGCATGATCGTTACGGGCTTAACTCACAATGGCGCGATCGCCATGCGTTATCCTCGCGGTAATGGCGTGGGCGCACCACTGCAAGATGAAGATATCGAGCCATTACCAATTGGCAAGGCTGAAGTCTTGCGCGAAGGTAAGGATGTCTTGTTACTTGCCTATGGCTCAATGGTTTATCCTTCCTTACAAGTTGCAGAACTCCTCAATGAGCATGGAGTTAGCGCCACTGTCGTTAACGCCCGTTTTGCGAAGCCCCTAGATACCGAGCTAATTCTGCCCCTTGCTCAAAAAATTGGTAAGGTAGTCACCCTTGAAGAAGGTTGCTTGATGGGTGGATTTGGTAGCGCGGTTCTAGAAGCTTTGAATGATGCGAATGTATTAGCTCCCGTTTACCGCATCGGGGTTCCCGATATTCTCGTTGAACATGCTTCCCCAGAGCAGTCCTTCAATTCTCTTGGTCTATCCAGTGGACAAATCTGCGATCGCATTCTCAACCAGTTTGCTTTTAATAAACAAACTGCGGCAAGTGCTAGTTAAGTCTACAAAATTTGTCTAGCCAGACTTCGATTCTATAGACAAGGAGATTAATCTCCTTGTCTATAATTTTTTATATCAAAGAAAAGACAATTCATCATGGCTTATCATCATGGCTTACAGTGACTTTACATTAGCGCGAGTTAAAGAAGAACTAGGTTTATTGATCAAGGAAGGTGAAAGTTTATTTGCAGAAGTTGAGCCAGTAACACCATCTGACTATCTTCGCGAAACTTTGAAACGTGCAGAATCCTTTGTAACTTTAGTCAATACTGAAAAAGTGCGCTCAGAATTTTTGATTGCGCCAGTTTTAGGAGAAGTGAGAGCGCAATTACAGCCATCAGTTAGCTTATTTTCTGGCACTGAGTTTAATGTTGATGTCTCACTCGGATTGCAGGGATTTTGTGATTTTATTTTGAGCAAATCATCGGAACAGATAGACATTACGGCTCCTGTAATTGCGATCGCTGAAGCCAAAAATGAAAGTATTCGCAGTGGTTTAGGTCAATGTATAGCAGAGATGTTTGCTGCCCAAATCTTTAATCAACGTCATGGGCAACCATGCGATCGCATTTATGGTGCAGTTACCACAGGCAGTTTATGGCGCTTTCTGATACTAAAAGATAATATTGCTTATATTGACCAACCTGAATATTTTATCGGTAATGTTGATAAGATTCTTGGTATCTTAATGCTGCCATTTGCATAGACCTTTTCTAAAGAAGACCATTTTGAACTTTGCAAATAGCTTTTAAGACTTGCAGTAATTTTTCAGAAGACTCAGGTTCCATTAAATGCAACGATGGTAATGGCTGATAAGTAGAGTATGAGTCTTGATCAACTCTTTGTTGAATATACACAAACTCGTAGTAAACTCCATTGGTGGTTAAACCCCATACCGTTTTTTGATTTTCTAAACTTTTATAGGCATAGGTCAGTAGCTGCGGCAATCCTTCCGATGCACTGATACTCGTATTCTTCGATTCGATCGCTAAAACCCAAAAAGCAATGTCATTCATTTTTGGGCGATCTTTATTAACACAGATCAGATCTAATCGCCCCGTAATACTTATATCCTCATCTTCAATATTAATCCGATCTATTTCCTGCTCCATTCGCATCTTGATCGGCGCACGATAAAAGCCTGCCAATCTTAGCAATGGTAAAATTGACAGCGCCTTGACCATGCCTTCTAAGACTTTTCCATCTGTCAAATAATTTTTGAAGTCATTCTGAATTTGAGCAAGTTCAGTAATCTCAAATTCGGACAATGGCTCTAAATGGAGCAAAGACTTGAAAGAGGCATATGACAACTCACGAAATTTTAGGTAATGATAAACCTGATCTAAAGTTAAAGTGCTAGCGTTGAGGACAGTCATTATTTTCGCCAAAATGCTTAATCTGAATTATATCAATTCAAAAATCAAAAATAGAATTGACGCTCCTAATTTTTCTATCTACTGTAATGAATTAGGAACAATGTTAGATAGTTTTTCAACCTGTACGAATCTGTGGAATAACTTGACTAAAACTCCTAAATAATCAATTTCAATCTGCTTAAATTTTAGCCAAATTGCAGTGAGATTAACGGCTAAACAGATAATTCCTAAAAACATTAAAATAAATGTGGGAGCCATGACTACACCGACGATGTACCAGCTAATTACATGGGTAATCATGAGTAATGCGTAAATAATCGCACTAGCGCTAATTGTGAAAATCTCAACAGGCGATCGCTTCAAGATCGTAAATAAAATTGTTTGTGAAGTGGCGATTAAATTAGCGGGTACGAGGAATGCACAAATAGCTACACAATGCGATCGCGAAAAATCTCCCACAACACTACCTAAGCAATGCAAATCGAACATTCAATTAATCCTTATCTATTCCCTCAAGGAGTTCTCAAAATATAGATGAGTAAATCCATTGTTAAACCTGCATATACCGTAGCATGTCGATCTCAGGGCATGAGTATTTGTAACTAATCGCAAACAAAAAGAGCGCAAAGCGCTCTTTGTTGTTTAACTCTTGGGTCTGACGATACCAAAGACGGAGGTGTAGCCATGCAAAAAGGTTGTACCACCAACAGGTCCAATTTCTCCTGAACAGAAAAAGCCACTAAAGGGAATTAAGCCAATGTGTTTTTGTAATAACTCTGAATCAAAATTGGGTTTGCCATAGAGCCGCTCACCACGTCCCATACAGGAAAACATCAGAGCTGCCGTAGGGGTTACATTAGGAGCCTCTAGATTTAACTGATTCATGTAGTTGATCAGAGCTTCCTCTAGATCTTCAGCCGATGCTTTGCCATCTCGCAAATGCAACTGAATTCTTTGTCCCGGACGCATCCGATCGCCAACAGAGATCGCTCCAGAGCGTGGATCGACACCAATAATATTGCGAATTAAGAAGTCACCTTGCGAGGGATTTGCCTTAAACTCATTCATGACTACGCCAATGAATAATGAATGTTGCGCGAGTTCGCGATCGCTTTGGCTCAAATCTCCAACTGTATCCTGCAATAAAGATAAAGGCGGCTTACCTTCTAACCCCAAAATCAAATTGCGCTCACATTCAGAAACCTGCATGATCTTACCGATAGGACGGCAACCCTGAGCAACCACAGGATCAATGGTCACATCACCCCATAGTGCGACACCAAGTAGCCCTGTACGATACAGCTTATATTGATTTTCTTCATGAAAGCAAAATAGAGCATTAGCCCCCATGCCACCACTACTAGCCAATCCACCAACCTTAACCGCATTGGGATAAGCAAAGTCCAGACCTTGAATCAAGTCATTAATGGGAAAGGAAAAAGGATCGCCAACTAATACAAAGCTAGGGGCAAGGGAGGGACTAACATCCGTCAGTTTTTCCCAGCGATCGGGAGAACTATCAAGATCGGGTAGATCACTATCGTCGAGATGAAATACTTTTGCTTCCGTATTCGGCAAATGACCAACTAAAAGCGCGATCGCTGGCTTATCTTCAAACTCACGACCATTACCGACGATCCCACCACCAGAGCAACCAACTAGTTTTTTAATTGGTAGTTTTTCGGCAAGCAAAGGTAGCAAGCGTGGATAGTCACTGGAAAATGCCGTAGATATAAATAAAAAACCTAAATCAAGGGATTGCTCACCGAGTGCAGTCAGCACTTGCTGAGACAAATCTTGTACCGCAGCTTCTAACGATATTTTTGTCGAAAGACTAGTAACCCACTTCATATACCTAGCCCCACATCAATTTCATTTCCAGACATTTCCTTATAAACTGCTCGAAAAGGTTCAATAAAACCATCTATATCTAGCTTAGTATCTAAGCTTACATTGCAGTGAGATCTTTCCGACATTTCCTACAGCGTTGCGTCGTAATTCTCACTAAATTAACGCGAGTTCGAGATAATTTAAAACTAGCTTTGAGAGAGGGGTTGCTACGCAACCCCTCTCTCAAAGCCAGAAATCAAAAGCCTTGCTAAGCAAGGCTAAGGAACCGATTTTTTGTGGCGCGGCTTAGCCGCGCCACAAAAAATATTGCACCAGCTACTTACAGTGCGTTACCTAGAGAAAATTTTTGCAATTGCGGCAAAGCCGCAATTGCAAAAATTTTCTCAATAGATTTAGCAAATTCGCCCCGAATCGACTTTCTGGTAATGTTATTTAATGTGGCGTTTGGTAAACCAAGATTTGGCGAGACGCTGAAACCACAGTAAAATAATTGCGGTAACTGTCCCAAAGATGCCCCAAGGATTAAGTTATTACAGTAATTTGCGTTCAAATGAACCGTAAGAAATTTTTTATAAAAATTCTTGGTTCGGATTCAAGCGTAAAGCGCTGTTAAGTTTAAGTTATATATAGTTTACAAACTTTACAAATCCATTTACAGATACATTTATTACAACTAAATCAACGGAGAAAACTATATGCCACAGGATGCAATCACTAGCCTGATCAGTACTTACGATGCCACTGGTAAATATTTTGATCGCGATGCCTTGGATACCCTCAAATCCTACTTTGCTACAGGTAGCGCTCGTCTAGCGGCTTCGGCAGCAATCACCGCTAATGCTGCATCGATTGTTCGTAAAGCTGGCTCTCAATTATTTGAAGAAGTTCCCGATCTGATCCGTCCCGGTGGCAACGCTTACACCACCCGTCGTTTTGCTGCTTGCTTGCGCGATTTGGACTATTACCTACGCTATGCCTCCTATGCTCTAGTCGCTGGTAACAATGATGTCCTCGACGAAAGAGTATTACAAGGTTTGCGTGATACCTATAGCTCTCTAGGCGTAGCCATTGGACCTACTGTACGTGGCATCCAAATTCTGAAGGAGCTAGTTTTTGATTTAGTAGGTGATGATTCCGAATGGCTCGGAGCACCTTTTGAATATATGGCTAGTGAATTGGGCGAAAACAATCTATAGATTTCTCTAAGTACCTCGGCGCAATTAAATATAAAACCCAAAAACATACGGCGCACGCTGCGCGTGCGCCGTATGTTTTGACTCTGGTTTTTAATTATGCTCAACTACTTATAGCGATCGCTAGATCAAAAAAGGGGGTGTGCTAAGCACGCCCCCTTTTTTGATCTATTTAATCTTCAAAATGATTTAAGATTGTTAATAATCGCATAAGCTCGATTTTGTCTAGGAGAGATTTTATATATGGCTTTAGTACCAATGCGCCTGCTGCTCGATCATGCGGCTGAAAATGGATATGGCATCCCTGCATTTAACGTCAACAACATGGAGCAGATCCAAGCGATCATGCAGGCTGCTAATGAAACCAACAGCCCTGTAATCCTACAAGCTTCTCGTGGTGCACGTAATTACGCAGGTGAAAATTTCCTACGTCACTTAATTTTAGCTGCTACCGAAACCTATCCTCATCTCCCTATCGTGATGCACCAAGATCATGGTAATGCCCCTTCGACTTGCTACTCAGCAATCCAAAATGGCTTTACTAGTGTCATGATGGATGGCTCTTTGGAAGCTGATGCTAAGACTCCTGCTAGCTATGAGTACAACGTAGCTGTTACCTCGGAAGTGGTCAAAGTAGCCCATGCATTCGGCGCAAGCGTCGAAGGCGAATTAGGTTGCTTAGGTTCCCTCGAAACTGGTAAGGGCGAAGCTGAAGATGGACATGGTTTTGAAGGTGCTTTAGATCATTCCCAGCTTTTGACCGATCCCGATGAAGCTGCTGACTTCGTTGAGCGTACTCAAGTTGACGCTTTGGCTGTAGCGATCGGTACTAGCCACGGTGCTTATAAGTTCACTCGCAAGCCTACTGGCGAAATCTTGGCTATTAGCCGCATTGAAGAAATTCATAACCGTCTACCTAATACTCACCTCGTCATGCATGGTTCTTCTTCTGTTCCTGAAGATCTACTTGCCTTGATCAATGAGTATGGTGGCGCAATTCCTGAAACCTATGGTGTACCTGTTGAAGAAATTCAAAAGGGCATCAAGAGTGGTGTACGCAAGGTAAATATTGACACCGACTGTCGTCTTGCTATCACTGCTGCGGTGCGTGAAGCTATGGCGAAGAATCCTAAGGAATTTGATCCTCGTCACTTCTTGAAGCCATCGATCAAGTACATGCAAAAAGTATGTGCCGATCGCTATGTTCAGTTTGAAGCTGCTGGTCAAGCTAGCAAGATCAAGCAAGTTAGCATTTATGATTTCGTTCCTAAGTATGCTACAGGCGAATTGAAGCAAGTAAGCCGCCAAGTTGTTAAGGCTTAGTTATTACACAAATATAGATTTACTGAGCCAAGCTTAAGTTAATCTAAAAAATAAGGGGCGCAATGCGCCCCTTATTTTTTTTGGTTTACTGGCGCTCTTCCACAAACTGCTATATTTGCAGTCAGTATTAACTAGATTTTGCTCATGAGTTCACCTTTGTTTTCTGCTAATAAGCTAAATAAAGCCAATCCACTCTCAAAACCAAAGATTTTGGTGGTTGATGACGAGCAAGATAATCTTGATTTGCTATATCGTACTTTTCGTAGAGAATTTGTGGTATTCCGCGCAGATAGTGGGCTTAAAGCGCTTGCAATTCTTGCACAAGAGGGAGAAATGGCGGCGATTATTTCTGATCAGCGGATGCCTGAAATGAAGGGGACAGAATTTCTGCGGCGGACTGTGTCAGATTTTCCTGACACCATGCGAATCGTCCTGACTGGCTATACCGATATTACAGATTTGATCGATGCCATCAATTCGGGACAGGTTCATAAGTATATTACTAAGCCTTGGGAACCAGACCAACTGAAGTCAGTAGTCGTAGAAGCAACTCAAAATTATGACCTGCTGAAGCAGCGTTCTGAGGAGTTGAGGCGATCGCAGTCTCAGAATGCTTTGTTGTCAGTAATTGTGAAAATTGCTCAAGAATCTAAGCATCTGTCGGATTGTCTATTACCCTTAGCAAATGCTTTCTACCAGAACTTTGGTGCGGATGCAGTAGTTTTGCAATTAGTGGAGCATGGCTCTTTGAGTGACATGAGGGCTAAATGTGGTGATTATTATAGGGATTTGGTGGATAGCCCTTTAGGTAAAAATGTACTCGCGTCGGCAGAATCACAAGTTGATCTTGAACAAGCGGATACTGAACAGTCCTGTAAAACGAAGATCGCGATCGCGATTAAGTTTCGTGGCGAAATTTTGGGCATATTATCTATGGGATGGTTATCCTCACATATTATTAGCTCTAGTAATCTTGCTGCAATTCAGCAATGTGCTGATGAAGTAGCGATCGCTCTTACCTGTATCCGTTCCTATGCCAAACTTTGAAGCAAATTTAAAGACTACGATTCATCCTGTAGATGAAAAACTTCTTGCTTTAGCGATCGCGATCGCTACTAAAGCCCATGATGGTCAATTTGATAAAGCAGGTAAGCCCTATATTTCGCATCCCTTAACGGTGATGGCGCAGATGGACACCCTCGAAAGTAAGATTGTGGCGATTTTACATGATGCGATCGAGGATTCTGATCTGAAGATTACAGACCTAGTGCAGCAAGGATTTCCCGACTTTATTGTGAAAGCGATCGCTGCTATTACCAAGCTAAAAGGTGAGCCGTATGAGGATTATATTTTGCGGGTGAAGTCTAATGCGATCGCTCGTAAAGTCAAGATTGCTGATTTAACTCACAATATGGATATCAGTCGAATTCCTAACCCTACGGAAAAAGATTTTCAGCGTTTAGAAAAATATCAAAAAGTACTCAGCCAGTTAGTCTAAAACTACAGTGCTTTGCGCTCAAAACCAAACCAAGAAAAATTTTGAAAACTTTGCAAAGCAAAGTTTTCAAAATTTTTCTTATGGTTCGTTTGATCGGAAATTGCTGTAAGAAGGGGCGCTTTGCGTCCCTTCTTAGTTTTAGAAACTGTCCACACTTAGGGGAACCCAATCGCCATTGATGGTTAAACCTAAAAACATCGATTCTTGAGATCGGATTGATTTACCAGTAAGAGCGCAGGATTCATCTCGCTGAGCTGTTGCAGTGACACTTGCCCGAATTTGTTCGAGGGAAATTCGCTTTTGTGTCGGTGAAGGTTGCCTATTTTCAATGTAATCCCAGAGAACACCACGGATTAGCGCCTGATAGCCTTGTCCCCCAGCTAGTTCTTTGAGCTTTTCCTTTAGTTCCCGCTCTAGGCGAATGCTGGTAACTTCCATTTCTGTGGTCGCAGGCATTTGGTGTAGTGTCTGCATAATTTTTCTCCTAGTTAGTTTACAAAGTTCGATATCTATGTTTATACTACAAGTGTAGTATGACTATCTAAGAAATTCCAAGTACATTCCCATGAAATTCTATTTGTCCATCGGTCAGCATCAGATCGGATATCACCAAGTTTGGCAACGAGCCAATTCCTTGGCAATATCTGGCTTTGCAATGACCATTTCGGGCAGAGATGCGATTGGGAATTGTGGCGATATTTTGGGTAATATTTTTGGCGATCGCGGGAACTTAGAATCCCCCGAACATTCAGTCAAACAAGGCTCGCGGAGAGATGCTCTCACCAGCGTTAGCAGATTTATTAGTGTAATTAATCCAGAGACATACCCAAGCGGGAGGTATCGGCAGATCGCCGTACCAATATAACGATTAGACAATATCAAGTCTTTCGCCCCCGCTTTCACACCTGAGAAAGCGGGGGCATTTTTTTATAGCGGTTTTCCAATGAGTTCACACTCATTAAAAAAACAAAAATCAATTCTAGTAAGTGAGATTTCATGTTGCCGTAGGCAACATGAAACCAGCTATATCGTGAGGAGAAGCCAATGCAACTTATTAACCAGTATGAACCAGAAGTATTGAGGCAATCGGTAGTCGTGTTTTCGCAAAACTATCTGCCTGTGAGCCGTATCAATATCAAACGGGCGATCGCTTTGCTAGTCACAGGTCGCGCCGAACCCTTGGAACTAATGAGCCAACAAACTTGGCAAGTTGTTTCCCCCAGACTCGTCCTGCATGTGCCAGAACATATCCGTCTGACGCTGACGAAATCGGAACGATTTTGGCGAGTTCCACCTGTCGCCCGTAGAGAAATCCTCCGTCGTGACAATCACACTTGCCAATATTGCGGTAGCACCAAAAAGCTGACGATCGATCACGTCATTCCTCGTTCTAAGGGTGGTCTGAATACTTGGGAAAATGTTGTCATTGCTTGCGAATCCTGCAATCAACGCAAGGGCAATCGCACTCCTCTCGAAGCCAATATGACTTTGAGAACTAAGCCCAAAGCACCCGTTCATCCCACCGTTGCCTTTGCGGAACAATTCTGGCGATCGCAAGAAATAAACACTGGATAGAGATCCTCGCGATTTTCAAGCTGATTAAGTCAGCTTGAAAATCTCCCCCCCTACTTAGATTGATAGATTGTGGAGCATCAATCCCATGTTGAAACTCACTTATACCGAAGCTGGATTGCATTTGGAGAAATTAGATATCTCCCTAGAGGAATTCGTCACCAATCGGATGTTGCTCAGTTTGCGTTCTGGTTCATCGATCCATATCGAATCTAGTCGCGCCGCATTTCTCTTGACTGCGGATGTCGTTGATTTGCTGTTACTCAAGTCTGTCATGACCGATCAGCTCGCGAGCAAGCTGAGTGTGGATAAGGTTGACGATCGCTATGTTGAGGTTTGCTTTAGTGGTACTTGGATCGCCAGCGATCTCTGTGCTGAAGAAGGCACTCTCGTTACAGCTTTAGGCGATCGCGTTGAGTTCTATTTGCATAAGCTCTGGAAACTCAGCGAGTCCGCTTTAACATTCGCGAACTTCTAGAAAGGAAGCGCTTGGCGCTTCCTTTCTAGATCATTAAAAACTTTTTGAGAAATCTCTTGACAATCCTGTAGTATGTATAATACAAATATACTACAAAGCAATTACAAAAGCCTCTGTACCTTGAAAACTGAATATTTGCATTAGATAAATCTTGCAGCAAGTTTGATTTTGTCAAAGATAAATTGAACTTTGCTAAACCTTCCCTTGGTAGCTCAGTTGGTAGTAGCGCCTGTCTGAAGAACAGGAGGTCGTCAGTTCAATTCTGACCTGAGGGGTTTTAGTTCAAAAAAAATTGCTAAGCAAATTTTTTTGAACTATCAGCGTTGCCTTGTAGCTCAGTGGTAGTAGCGATCGCCTGTTAAGCGAGAGGTCGTAGGTTCAATCCCTACCAAGGCAGTTGCCACATAAAATTTACAGCAGCTTAGGGATATGTGGCATTAAACCGAGTGTGGCGCAGAGGTAGCGCGGCTGCTTTGGGAGCAGAAGGTCATAGGTTCAATCCCTATCACTTGGATACAGCGCTAAGCGCTGAGACTAATCGCAGAAAACCTTACTTTGCAGGGTTTTCTGCGATTGAGAAAGCTATGCAGAGATGGAGCAAGGGAGGCTCTTGAGACTCATAACCTCAAAATCGGCAGGTTCAACTCCTGCCTCTGCAACCAAATATGACTTAGATTCATCATGCAAAGCACGATGAATCTAAAAATACAGCGTAGTACAGAGAAAATTTTGAAAGCGCGGCGAAGCTGCGCTTTCAAAATTTTCTCTGGGTTTCAAGTCAGCGCAAAGCGCTGTAATTTTGCTGGTGTAGCTCAACTGGCAGAGCATCTGTCTTGTAAACAGAATGTTACAGGTTCAATTCCTGTCATCAGCTTAAAACCCGTAATAGAAAGCTCCGTAGGAGCATTCTATTACCTAACTAATTAAGGAGAACGATCATGTTGCATTTTTACTCACCAGATTTCTTGAAATTTTTTTACCGCATCATCAGCATTCAGAATTCCGTTATTAGATATTTGAGATTATGAGCGAACATCGCCTCGAAGAAATTGTGATCGAACGTCCGCGTGGTGGCATGAGACAAAGCTCTCGCAGATTAAAAGGTGTACGAAAGAAACTCGATCGCTTAACCCTTGAAGCTAGCGAAGATGGTTTACTCAGTCCCTACTTAATCAAGATGAGACAGAAAACCAAATATTTCTCCGATCATCTGGCTCCATTACGGCGATTTTTGCGATCGCATGTTGGTCAACCTTGGGATCTGGTTTATAGCAAACTATGCGATCGCCTCGACTCAAGAACCGTGACTGGACAGCATGTGGTTACGCATCTTTGGCAGTATGTGGAACGCTATGTCGAAATTGTCGATGGTAAGCCCTGCCGTAAGCCTTATCAACCTCGCTACCTTGGCGATCGCTGTTTTGGCAGAAGGTATGACGAATTTTATGTTCATCCTGAAACAGGGTTGCTATGCGAAGCAAAGCGATCCAAATAAACAGAATGAGTGCGTTGCACTCATTCTGTTTGATATTTTGGGAATGTCGCCTAATGGAGGGGCATCGATCTTCTAAATCGATCTGTGTAGGTTCGAGTCCTACCATTCCTGTTACAAAATAGAGGCGACACTTCGTGTCGCCTCTATTTTATTGTGGTAAAGATCGGATAAACATGATTATTTAATGAAAGTTTGATTGGTGATAGCGATCGCATTATGATATTTGCACTGTAAATAGTATGCGTACTGAGAGCGAGGTTAATGACTGCCCAAACAACACATCACAAGTCTGAGCATGAGCCAAGCAGCCCAAAGGACTGGTCGTGGAAATTTTGGCAGGTCGTGCCGCTTTATCCCTATGGTCAGAGACGCACTATTCGCAAAGAAATTGTTAAGGATGCGATCTGGACTTTCGAGCAGATTCAGGGGATTTTTTATGTCGTCGTACCGATCAGAATGACGGTAGTGAAGTTGTCGGCTGGCGGACTGCTAGTATATGCCCCCGTTGCCCCGACTCCCGAATGTATTCGCCTCGTTAATGAACTGGTTGCTGAGCATGGTGAGGTCAAATACATCATTTTGCCCACGGTGTCAGGAATCGAGCATAAGGTGTTTGTGGGGCCATTTGCACGGCAGTTTCCCAAGGCTCACGTTTATGTCTCACCGCACCAATGGAGCTTCCCATTTAACTTGCCGCTTAGTTGGCTAGGTTTACCTTGGGGACGTACCTCGCTGTTACCTGAAGATAGCTCAAAGGTTCCCTTTGGCGATCAGTTTGACTATGCGGTTCTAGGTTCGATTGAACTGGGATTAGGAAAATTTGCGGAGGTAGCACTATTTGATAAGCGATCGCAGACTCTTTTAGTTACCGATACGATTGTTTCTGTTCCTGAAAAGCCGCCAGAAATATTACAAATCGATCCCTATCCATTACTATTCCATGCTAGAGATGGTGCAGATGAACCCATTGTCGATACAGAAGTGAATCGGATTCGTGGTTGGCAAAGAACTGCTCTATTTCTATTCTATTTCCGTCCCCAAGTTTTAGAAACTGCTTCCTTTTTTCAAGCTTTACTAGATATTACCAAAGCCCCAGAACGATCGCGCAAAGCCTTATTCGGTCTATACCCTTTTCGCTGGAAATATAACTGGTATCAATCCTTTGAAGCTTTACGCGGCAATGGACGCATTTTCGTTGCGCCCATCCTTCAGAGACTCATTCTCAATCGCGATCCACAAACAGTAATTGCATGGGCGGAGCGGGTTGCTAGCTGGAATTTTGTGCGGATTGTTCCTTGCCATTTTGATAATGCGATCGCCGCCACACCTACTGATTTTCGCCGAGCCTTTAACTTTTTAGAGAAAAATCCGCAACTATCACATATTCCAAGCTTGCCTGAAGAGGACTTTGAGGTTCTCAATCAAATTAATAATATTTTGCAGGGTAATCGTATTATTTTTGCAGCAAAGGACAAAATCTAAATGCTTACAGATTCCCTCAATCGAAATCGCAAGGGCATTCCATCTGAAGGATAAATCAGAAGGTTCTGTTGCAAATTTTCTAGGGATGCACGACCATTGACTAACTCCCAATCAAAATTTCTCAATAGCTGCGCCAACATAATCGTTGCTTCTAACATTGCTAAATGTTCACCGAGACAGCGATGAGAACCCGATCCAAAATCAATCATTGGCAGGGAAGTGCTTCCATGACCTTCTTCGAGCCAACGCTCTGGGAGAAATTTATCGGGTTGGGCATATGTTTCGGCATCCCTACCAGCAGCTAGCATTGACCAAAATATTTTCGTACCTACAGGAATGTTAATCCCCTCAATGGTGGTTGGTTTGACCGCTTGTAATGAGGTAGAACCAGACGCAACGGAATAAAGGCGAAGTGTTTCTTTAACAATTGCTCGAAGATAGTTGAGTTCTTTCAGGCTTTCAATAGAGATTGTTCCATGCCTTTGCCATACCTGATCAGCGATCGCCTGTGCCTTCTGGAAAACCTCTGGATGGGCGGCTAATTCACCAACCGCAAAGGATAGAGTGTGCGCTGTCGTATCAGTTCCAGCAATCATTAACTCAATTACCTCAGCAATTAGTGTCTCCCTTGTGTAACGAGATTCTTTAGAGGCAATTTTGACCAGCATTGACTCTTGGAATAAAGGAGAAATCGAACTAGAATCTTTAACCTGTTGATCTCTGAGTTGCAGAGCAAGATCTACACGAGGAGCGAGAAATTGTTCAATATATCGTCGAGCTGCCCAATAATCACGGGACGATTGTGTAGGCAAATATTTCATCCAAGGCTTTTCGCTAGTGGCGACGCGCAGAAATCGATAGCCAAGCACTGACATTGCTTCGTAGACTTTGAGAACATCTAGGGGCGATCCTTCAGGACTAACAACTCGGCTATCTACAGGAATACCTAACAATAAGCTAGCAATTACCCGCATCGTCAATTCCACAAACAAGCGATCGACAGGAATTGCTTCTGAAGAGACATCGCCTTTAATTTTGTTGGTGATTTGCGAACAAGCTTGCTCGACAACACCGATATATGCCGAAATTCCCACTGGACTAAATTCTGGATTCCAAGCTTTGCGCCGCCATTGCCACTCTGCTCCACTTTGTCCGAGTAAAATCTCGCCACTAATATCATTCCAAGCACGAGTTGCGTTTTGAGACCTTATTAAACTACCATCTCTCATGCCGTTAATAACCGTGCTTTCAATGACTGAAGGCTTACTTAAAATGACAACAGGCGTATCTGCCCAATAAACATAGATAGAACCGTATTTCTTACTCCAATCAAATAGTAGTTGAAAAAATTGTTTTTTCTTTACTGCTGCCAATACTTGCGGAATATTGCCTAATAACGAGTGCCCTAACGGAGAAGGTAATGCTTTAAGAGATTGATAACGTTTTCTTTTTGCCCAATATTGCCAGCCGAGTATTCCTGCAATAATGATAATTGTCGTAGGGAATAGATAAGGGAATACCGTAGATAGAGAAATCATTGCAGGACTCAATAATGTGAGCATACATTCATAATCCTTTAAGTTAGGTGATTAAATTATATCTTGCAAAGCGATCGCCTGTTCTACATTTGCTGTGATCCCTTCACAAATTGCATCGATGGGCAAATCATTAAAATCATGACCAAAGGGATTCTCAATTTCATTGCCAATTTGCTCTACGCCCATCAAGATGAAACTCACTAAGCCAACTGCGATCGCGGTCAGCCAATGGATATCGATCACTAAATGAAACGGTAAACCGATGCAATAAATTAGGATTAAGCGCTTTAAATAGATACTGTAGGCAATGGGTAAAGGGGTTTTGAGAATCCGTTCGCAACTGGTTAAACCTTCCACTAACGCATTGATCTGACTATTCATCGCAACAAAATAGTTAGTATCAATGCGATCGCCTTGTACTTGGTGTTGTAAATAATCACTTAACCAGAGGGTTAACTCTAAAGGCGCGTGCTTAGTATCCTTTAATTTTTGAATTTCTGCTGTAGTGAGAATTGTGTCTAAATCATGATTAATTTCCTCATTACGAAGATGCAATTTTGTGGCGATCGCAAAAGCTGTTAATAACTTAATTGATTTCTCTTTTTGCTCCTGTAATTCCCCTTCAGGAGATTTAATCGCAATTTGCATGAATCTCGACAAATTCCGAATATTGACTACTAAAGTACCCCATGCCTTGCGACCTTCCCAGTAGCGATCGTAGGCAGTATTTGTCCGAAAAACTAAGAGCAAACCTAAAACCAGATTGAAAACTACATTATTCGTCAAATCTCCTAAAACCTTAAGCGATATCTCTGGTGCGTAATAATCTAGTAAAGAAACACCAAGGGAAAACCCTGCAAAAACGAGAGTTCTTGGCAAAATCATCGGCGCAACTGAACCTTGAAGCTTAAATGCGAGATTAAACCATTGCCAAGTCATAAAGGTGATTGCTCAGGTAAGTGATGACGCTCGAAATTAATTTTAACTGCAAATAGAGGGATGACACCAAGCGTCATTCTTCTATTTGCGATCTGCTATAGCTGAGAGTTCCATCATCGCTATCTAGTTCGGCGATGCAACCAACGGGTAAAGGTGCATTCTCGCCATCATGCCCAAAGGGTAAATTACTGACAATGGGAATGCCTAAATCAGACAGGCGATCGCGCCATACATCCTCCATGGGGAAACTCGGTGTTGATACTTCAGCTTGGCTAAACCGACCAATCGCGATGCCTTTGAGCTTTTGTAGATGCCCTGACCAACGCCAATGGGTTAACATCCGATCAACCCGATAGGGTGCTTCCCCCACATCCTCGATCGCTAAAATCACATTCTCTAGGTCGGGACAAATCGCAGTACCGATGATATGTGTCGCGAGCGTTAAATTTGCTGGTAAAAGCACACCTGTCGCTTTGCCATTGCCCCAGCCTGTACCAGACAGGGTAATCGAATTTACCTTGCCCTCTAGCCAATCAAATAACTGCTGTTGCGATCGCGCAGGTTCATTGCCTAAGGTCGTTAGCACAGGTGCATGTAAACCACCAATACCCTTGTGTTGGGCAAATCCCCAGAGTAAAGCCGTGATATCAGAAAAGCCAATTAGCCATTTCGGGCGATCGCTCAGTTGCTGCCAATCCAGCTTTTCCATGAGGCGCATGGAGCCGTAACCTCCCCGCGCACAGACGATCGCCACCGATTCAGGATCATTCCATGCAGCAATTAATTGTTGACAGCGTTGCTCATCGGTTCCTGCAAGATAGCCCCAAGGTTGGCTTAAGTCCTCAGGAATGACCAATTCATAACCGCGATCGCGCCAAATTTTGACACCCTGTTCAAAGCGCTCCCATTCTCGTAAGGCTCCGCTAGGAGCGATCACTCGCACCTTTTGCGAAGGATTGATACTTGATGGAAGTTGGGATATTTTCATCCTGAATCACCTTCCGTATTGTTTAGGAGTATTTCTCAAGGGCTAAATCTACCAGTCGATCGCATAGTTCCGTAAATGGAATTCCTGAATATTCCCATAGCTTGGGATACATACTCAGCGAAGTAAATCCAGGGAAAGTATTAATCTCATTAATTAAAACCGTTCCCGTTGCTTCTACATAGAAGAAATCGACTCTGGCTAAACCTGAACCTGCTACGGTTTGGAATGCTTTCACTGCCATTGATTGTACCGCTTGAGTTACATTGTCGGGCAATTGGCTGGGGATGATTAGATCGGCTTTCCCTGCGGTGTACTTAGTTTCATAATCGTAGAAGTCGCTAGTAAAGGTAATTTCACCAATCGCGGAAGCTTGGGGTTGCTCATTACCGAGCACTGCACATTCAATTTCACGAGCCGTTACACCTTGCTCAATGATGATCCTTGGATCGTAGCTAGTAGCACTAGCGATCGCTTCTTTTAACTGTTGGCGATCGCGCACCTTAGAAATTCCCACCGATGAGCCAAGATTAGAAGGCTTCACAAAACAGGGATAACCGAGAGTCGCTTCAATATGCTCACTCCAAGCTAGTTCATCCTGTTGCCATTGCCAGCGATTTAGCGCCACATATTTGACCTGAGGCAAGCCCGCATTCGCAAAAATTGCCTTCATCGCGATTTTATCCATACCCACCGATGAGGCAAGCACTCCATTCCCCACATAGGGCTTATGCATTAGCTGTAATAGTCCTTGCACTGTACCATCTTCACCATTTGGCCCGTGAAGAACAGGGAACCAAAGATCGACTTGCTGTACTTCCGTAGGTAAGAAAAAAGCGGCATTAGTTAATAGTTCCGAATCCTGTAAAGCTTTGCCAGAATCTAAAACTTGTTGCGATACATCGGGACTGCGCCATGTGCCATCGCGTTGAATATAAAAAGGCTGTAGTTTGTAACGAGAGTTTTCATTGAGGGCTGAGGCGATCGCTCTTGCCGATGTGATCGAGACATCATGTTCGCCCGACTGTCCACCAAATAACAAACCGACATAAAGAGGAGATTTAGCCTTCAAATCTATCGATACAGCCGTCATTAGTAAACACCCTCGCCAATCTGACGTTAAATTTTAAGTACTGACTACTTTACCTTAAAGTCACCTCTGAATGTGATGACTGTCGCCACTTTGTGGTGTTCAGAAACTCAAAATGCTATGTTAGGAAATCTGTCTTTGTATTAATCCTTGTACTAAATTTTGAATTTAATCTTGTAATGTCTAAAAACTATAAAATTACGCTCCTCCCTGGTGATGGTATTGGTCCCGAAATCATGAAAGTGGCAGTAGCGGTACTTCAGGCGATCGCCCCAAAATTCGATCTCACCTTTGCCTTTGAGACGGCTCTGATCGGTGGCGCAGCGATCGATGCCACGGGACATCCTCTGCCCGATGAAACTTTGCAATCCTGTAAAAATAGTGATGCGGTTTTATTAGCTGCTGTGGGGGGCGACAAGTGGGACTCAATGCCATCACATTTGCGACCTGAACAAGCATTATTAGGCTTACGTGGTGGGATGGAATTATTTGCGAATTTACGCCCCGCTCAGATTCTGCCCCAATTAATTGATGCCTCAACCTTAAAACGGGAAGTTGTCGAAGGTGTAGATATTTTAGTTGTGCGCGAACTTACGGGTGGTATCTATTTTGGGAAGCCTAAGGGAATTGTTGCCGATGAAAATGGTGTGCGTCGCGGCTTCAATACGATGGTGTATACCGAGCCAGAAATCGATCGCATTGCTAAAGTTGGTTTTGAAGCAGCACAAAAACGTCGTGGTTCTGTGGTATCGGTTGATAAGTCCAATGTCTTAGATGTATCGCAACTATGGCGCGAGCGCGTGACTGCGATTTCTGCCGACTATCCTGATGTGAAGCTATCGCATATGTATGTGGACAATGCCACGATGCAGATTATCCGCAATCCTAAGCAATTTGACGTAATTCTGACCAGTAATCTCTTTGGCGATATTCTCTCCGATGCGGCGGCAATGCTCACGGGCAGTATCGGCATGTTGCCCTCAGCTAGCCTTGGTGTGGCAGGTGCACCGGGAGTATTTGAGCCAGTGCATGGTTCGGCTCCTGATATTGCAGGTAAGGATTTAGCCAACCCATTAGCACAGGTTTTAAGTGCGGCGATGATGTTGCGCTATGCCTTTAATGAAGGTGCAGCCGCCGATGCGATCGAGTCCGCAGTCAATAAAGTTCTCGATTCTGGCAAACGCACAGGCGACATCATGGCGGATGGTTGCGAAAAATTAGGATGTATCGCGATGGGCGAAGCTCTACTTGCGGCAATCTAAAAAACAAAGGTGGTGCTAAGCACCACCTTTGTTTTTTAGATTGCCACCTTCAAATGAATGCGTAATAATTTGAAACTGGCTTTTAGAGAGGGGTTGCGTAGCAACTCCTCTCTAAAAGCCCAAAAGTAAAAGCCTTGCTTAGCAAGGCTTTTACTTTTGGGCTTTTAAAATTTGTCAGCTTAACTCGAACTAACGTTATTTAAGGTCGATTTATCTCAGTACGAGAAGGTCGCTGCTCAGGAATAAAAAAACTACTGGTTGGTTTAGTCAAGATTTCGACATCACTGACTTTTTGGGAATTCACTAAAGCCGTATCGCGATCTTCCCAGCGACTGCGTATTGGCGCTATGTCTACGGATGTCGATACTAAAGGCATCGTACTAGCATTATTGGCGATCGGGCGATTTAGCTCAAAATCATTTTCGTAAGTACGGCTACGGCTATAGACGGTTTGACGCAAAGAGGCGATTCTCTCAGCAATGCGCTCATCGGCATTAGCGGAGATCGCTAATGGCTCACGAATTGAGTTATAGGCTCGATCAACTCTGGTATAGATCCTTTTGCGATCGCTAATATTGGCTTTTGCCACATAGGCTGGGCGAGTCAGTCCACCGAGTTCTTGCTGCGATCGGGATTTAATGTCGGCAATCACTTCAGATTCATCTAACAAAAATGAAGTTTTGCCATCTTGCAAAAATGAAGTTTTGCCATCTTGGCTAGAGGTTGATGATTTTGGTGCATCCTTAGGCTTAGCAGATGGGGGCGGACTCACCTTTGGCAGTTTAATCCCCGCAGGCGATGGATTAACTCCCTCTAAGGCTTGTTTCCCAAATCTATAAGCGACAATTCCAGCCACAGAACCTACAACTACCATCGCTAATAGCAGTAGCAGACTATAAGTAAACCTAAATTTTTTAGGCGTTTTTTTTCTCTTACGGAGACGCTTTTCTGGTTTTTCGGGGCGGGTTGTTGCCATCACAAACTTGTTTAGCTAAAATTTCCCTTGGGCAACCTACAAGGTAGCTTGCTGATAGCATATAATACTTACGGTTATAATCACAATATTACCAAGGTTGGCTGACTGGTAAAGCAAACGACTCATAATCGTTGATATGTCGGTTCAATTCCGACACCTTGGATAAGCAACACAAGCCACTACAAGTAACTTACACCGTGTAAACACTTACACGGTTAGAAATTTTTGGACATATTTAGCTTGTTTTTGACTATAGTGAAGCCGATATTTACACTGGGGATGTTCCTATGATCAAGAACATTACAGGCGGCGATCCTATTCGCTATGAGGTTAAAGGGATTCAATCCCGTCTAGATTTTGTCTTTTTAACGGGGTGCTGAAAGTTAATACGGTCAAAAAATCTCGCGACATGAACGGGACTTTTATCACTGGCTTGGCTATTCGTACTCCCGATCATGCAACCTCCCTACCCCAGTCAAGAAACCCTTGCTGAACAATGTAGGCTTGATGACGGGTAATGTAGAGTTCATGAAGACTGAAACCCTTGCTAGTGAAGAGTCTGTAGGCTATGTAGGCTTTTCTCAAACTTCGGCTAGTAGTAATTAAGAACTGCTATGGGGGACACATGCGATCGCTATGAAACGATAAATAACCCATAGGTATAAAAAGAAGTTGCCAAAAAGTCTATATAGTCTTCATATCCTTCTATGAAGACTATATAGAGTCAACATATTTAGATTTAAAGTCTCAATAGCAACCCGAATAGCTTTGCTATTTAGCGAAGCTATTCTCTATGACGATCGGTCACTTTACGATCGCCAAAGGCATAATTTAGACAGTCCCGCCCATACCCTCGATAAATGTGTCAATTAAAGATTTAATCTTCTCGGATATGCGATCGATGGTTGCCTTGCGTTCTAAGATTTTGGGTTTAAAGTTGAGAGCGCTGATAATTTCTTGCTCTCTGGGTAGACGGTTGGCGAAGGCATAGTTATTAATGAGCTTTGATAGTTCTTCAGGCGAAATATTTTCGGTGGTGCAGAGTTCAGCTAAGGCTTCAGATTTTTTGGTTAGCCAGTAGTCCTCAAAGGCTTGTTCTGGATTTTCATGGGGTTGAAGTTGTTGCAGATTATTTTCGATGAATGTTTCGATTAGGGCGCGTTTGCTGCGTAGTTGGACTTCACCTGCCATGAGGTCGAGGATTTCCTTTTGACGTTTTTGAGCGGCGGCGGGATCGGTTTTGCTCATGCTTCTCAATAGGTTGAGAATGTAGGCGACATTAATCTCATCACGATGGATTAAGCTCAGTTCAAAGTCAACTTCATCGAGAATCGATGGTTTTTCGGTGTTGCGTTCTTTCTTTACACTGTCATAGACATCGAGATATTTGCTTTTGTAGTCCTCAAACTTTTGGGCTTCAAGGGTGAGGTCAGTTTCTTCAAAGTCGGCAAAGGTGGTCAGGACATTTTTGAGGCGGAGTAGCTCTCGGAATTGGGTGACAAATTCTAGTTTTTTGTTTTCATCGGCTAAGGTGTCTACGCTTTTGATGGTGGGAGTTATTTTTAATAGCCCGATCGCAGCTTCATTAAATTGATCTACATAGTCCTCATAGGGTTGGACTAACACTGTTGCTTTTGCGTCTTTGTTAGAGAATAGGGCGATCGCGTCATCAGTGGCTTTTTTGAGGTTACGAAAACAAACGATATTGCCCTGTGATTTTTTATCATTGAGAATGCGATTGGTGCGAGAGAAAGCTTGGACTAGACCGTGAAACTTGAGATTTTTATCGACATAGAGCGTATTGAGTCTAGGGCTGTCAAAGCCTGTTAAGAACATATTCACTACTAGCAAAATGTCGATTTCGCCTTGTCTGACACGCTTCGAGATGTCTTGAGCGTAGTTATAAAAAGCTTGGCTGTCGTCGGCGCTATGTTTGGTATTGAAGAGCTTGTTATAGTCTTTGATGAATTGATCGAGTTTGTCGCGATCGCTTTGGTTGATCTTTGCTTCATTAGGAATTTCTAACGGCTCTTCATCGATCATGCCGTTAGCATTTGGGTTTTCTTCGTTGGCGGCATAGCTGAAGATGGTGGCGATTTTTAGAGGGTTAGTTGCTTGAGCTTGTTGTTTTTCAAATAGCTCGTAATATTTGATGAGAGTTTCGATATTGCTGACGCAAAACATGGCGGTGAAGTCGGGTGCTTTGGTCTTTTGGGCGTGATGTTCCAGAATGTAGTCCACAACTTTTTCTAGTCTGCGTGGACTTTCGAGCATTTCTTTGGTGTCGGTTTCTTCTACAGCAATATCAAGATCGTTAGCGCCTTTTTTCTTCCTTTTTTTCTTAACAGTTGAGTTACTGGTTTGATTGATTTTGCCCACATACTCGACGGCAAAGCGCAGCACGTTCTCATCCTTGATCGCGTCCACGATTACATATTTATGCAAACATTCACCGAATAGGGATGCGGTGGTTTGTTGATGGTCTTTTGTACCAAAGGCATTGTCTGCGAGGATCGGTGTGCCTGTGAAACCGAACATTTGGCAGTTGGTAAAAAACTTTTTGATGTTTTGGTGGGTTTCTCCAAATTGGCTACGGTGACATTCATCGAAGATAAACACAAATTTTTTATCTTGCAGATGTTGGATTTTGTCGAGATAGCGCCCTTTAACGATCGCATTGTTGAGCTTCTGAATCGTGGTGACGATGAGCTTAGTACTATCGTCATTTAGTTGGTTGACAAGGTTATGGGTGTTAGTGGTGCTGTCTACACTACCTTTAGAAAATTCGTTAAATTCCTTAGCTGTTTGGTAATCGAGGTCTTTGCGATCGACGACAAATACAACTTTGTGGACTTGGGGCGATCGCATGATGATCTGGCTTGCCTTGAATGAGGTGAGGGTTTTGCCTGAGCCTGTGGTGTGCCATATATAGGCGTTTTTGGTGCTGGTTTTGACCTGCTCGACTAGTGCCTCAGTTGCGTAGACTTGATAGGGGCGGAGGACTTTGAGGATATTGCTAGCGGTGATCACGATGTAGTGGGTGATCATTTTGGCTAAGTGACAGGTGCGGAGAAAGGTGTCGGCAAATTCGCTGAGGTCGGAAATACGATTATTTTCTTTGTCTGTCCAGTAAAAGGTTTGTTGGAAGGCTTGATATTTATTGTTTGCGAAGTATTTTGTGTTTACGCCGTTGCTGATGATGAATAGTTGCACATATTGAAATAGTCCTGCTCCTGCGTCATAGGATTCATGCTGGTAGCGGTTAATTTGATGGAAGGCGACTTTTAGCTCGGAGCCGCGTTTTTTGAGTTCTATCTGTACCAGTGGCAAGCCGTTAATGAGGATAGTTACGTCATAGCGATTTTTGCGTTTGCCTTCAATGCTGATCTGGTTCGTTACTTGAAATTCATTTCTGCACCAGTCTTCGCAGTTGAGAAAGCTTATATAGATAGTTTCGGCGGGTTTACCGTCTGTGGCTTCACGTTTGAGAGCATATTTGTCGCGGAGTATTTTGGCGCGTTCGATAACTGTGCCTGTGTTTAGGTGGTTGAGAATGAGGTCAAATTCGTTTTTGCTAAGAGTGATGTTACCGTTATGGATTTCTAGCTGTTGCTTGAGGTTGGCAAGCATGGCGGCTTGATCTTTGATTTTGACCCTTGTATATTTCAGGCTTTGGAGTTGATCGATTAAGGCGGCTTCTAGTTCGGCTTCGGGTTGGGTAGTCATAGTTTTGTTTATAACGGTAAGTAGTAAATTTGACCGTCTAATTCTCCTTCAAGGCTACAAGCAAATATAAGCAGAATGTCTTCGATCGCTTTGCCGATGGGTGCATCGAATGTAACCTCAATAACTCCTGTCATTGGTTGCCCTGTGGCAATGCGTTCATAGGCGTAATGGGTGATTGTGGCGACATCATGGGTTAATAGTATGCGATTTTCTTGGGCTGCCCATGCTAGTACGGTGGGGTCATCTTTGCCAGCTAAGCCTACGTCTCGAACGCTTACGATGTCGATGTCTGGATTGCGTCGCAGTATTCCTCTGACAATTTTGTTGTCAAAGTTTTCGTCAGCTAGGAATTTCATGATTATCGCTGAGCCTGACGTGCTAGTAATCTGTCGCGTAAGCCTTGAGGGTCAAACCTTGCTTGGTTAATTTTGCGAATTTGTTGAGCTTGTTTTTGTCTTTGCTGTAGGTATGTTTCGATTTCTTGGGGATGGTTTAGGTAATAGCTAATTGTGGCGTAGATGTCAGCTAGTTTTAGGGATGGATAGCTTTGGGCGATTTCCTCGGCGGTTGCACCATTTTGAAAGGTTTTGATCACTGTGTCGAGAGTAACGCGGGTGTTGCCAACTCGCACGACTCCATCGTTATCGGTTGTGAGGGGGATTGGTTCGGCGGTGACTACTAAGGTCATGGCTTTACTCATGGTGATTACCTTGTTATTTAATGAGCATGATTTTAATTATGCAAGTTGAATGATTTTGTTGAGCCGATCGCATACTTGTAAAAACAAATCTTCGTTTAATTTGCCTAGTGGATGCGGTTTTGCGCCACGCATTCGCCAGTCAAAGGATTTTGGCTGATGACAAAGGACATAACTGGTTTTGGCAACTTTTCGACCTGATGCTTTACCGACTACCACAGCAAAAGGATTTTCGGCGTTATATTCGGCTGTGGTCATCGGCAAGCCAATCACTAGGGATGTTTTGTTATTAAAGGTGCTGGGGGATAGGACTAAGAAGGGGTGAACGTCTCGCATTTCTTGTCCTATTTGTGGGTTGCAATCGATCCAGATGATGTCTTGGCGATCGGGTGTCCAGTTGGCTTTTACCATTGCTCAGCGCCTAGTCTTTGCGATGTGGGCATTGCTTCACCGCCATGTATTGCAGGGTTAAATTTTTCTAGCATTTCTTCGAGGCTAGGGGATTCGTTAAATACTGGTGCGATGATTACTTGTCCTTCGACTACTGATAGCTTTACTTTTTGGTCTTTGTGCAGTTTGGCGGCACGGGCGATCGCCGCAGGTAAGCGGACTCCGAGGCTATTGCCCCATGTTTTGAG
Source organism: Pseudanabaena sp. BL-A-41 (assembly GCA_050632425.1). Lineage (GTDB taxonomy): Bacteria > Cyanobacteriota > Cyanobacteriia > Pseudanabaenales > Pseudanabaenaceae > Pseudanabaena. Next base: position 1,443,723 of record CP192607.1, read on the forward strand.
ATCGAGTACTACTTCTGTCATTACAGCAACCTCAAGAATATATGTTTAAACATAAGTATAAACGTTGTAGCTATCATGGTCAATTGCTATACAAGTACGCAAGTTTTTCACCTCGGTTATAAATTGATTATCTACGGTTAAAGTTTTTGGGCAAAGCATTCCCATTTTAAAATGGTCTAAAAATTTATATTTTGTTGCGGGAATGCTATGCCCCTACGAATTAATCAATTTATAAAATCATAAATATCTGCATTAATAAACGATAAACATCTGTAGGGGTTTAGCATTTGCGCGACTATTTCTAATTTCTCAACTGTTTTTAATCGCAAATGCTGAACCCTCTTCGCTCGGTTATAAATTTATTTTCTACGGTTACAGTTTTTGGGCAAAGCATTCCCAATTTTAAAATGGTTTTAAAATTTATATTTTGTTACGGGAATGCTATGCCCCTACGAATTAATCAATTTATAAAATCATAAATATCTGCATTAATAAACGATAAATATCTGTAGGGGTTTAGCATTTGCGCGACTGTTTCTAATTTCTCAACTGTTTTTAATCGCAAATGCTGAACCCTCTTCGCTCAGTTATAAATTGATTATCTACGGTTAAAGTTTTTGGGCAAAGCATTCCCGATTTAAAATGATCTAAAAATTTATATTTTGTTACGGGAATGCTATGCCCCTACGAATTAATCAATTTATAAAATCATAAATATCTGCATTAATAAACGATAAACATCTGTAGGGGTTTAGCATTTGCGCGACTATTTCTAATTTCTCAACTGTTTTTAATCGCAAATGCTGAACCCTCTTCACTCGGTTATAAATTGATTGTCTACGGTTAAAGTTTTTGGGCAAAGCATTCCCATTTTAAAATGGTCTAAAAATTTATATTTTGTTGCGGGAATGCTATGCCCCTACGAATTAATCAATTTATAAAATCATAAACATCTGCATTAATAAACAATAAATATCTGTAGGGGTTTAGCATTTGCGCGACTGTTTCTGATTTCTCAACTGTTTTTAATTGCAAATGCTGAACCCTCTTCGCTTTAAACAAACATCTGTTGTAATAAGCCTTGTTTGTATTGTTTTACTGTGTCGAGATAGGTCTGAGCTTCGGTAATTTTTTCGTCAATAGAAGTTAAGAAATTAGCGATTTTAATTTGTTCTTTAAGAATAGGAATGCCAATCTTAAACTTATTTATTTCTGCAACTGTTAATTGTGGTTGAGCGCTTCCAAAAGTAATTTGTTCTAGTACCTTTCTAAACCTTGGAGAATAAAAATATTTATACAAATAATTTGAATCAATATTACTACATTCATTTCTAATAATTACCATTCCCGAATTGATTCTGACATTTTTATATTTGATACTTTTATCAAAATAAGCAATATTGCCAACTGTCCCACGAGTTGTAAGTATTAAATCATTTCTAATTAACTTCCCTTTTCTTAATACTTCATCTTTTTCTTTTGATATAAAACTTACTTCATTAAATATAAAACCAGACTTAGTAACGTTTTTAGCATTTAAGAATAGACAATAACCATCATCAGAAAAGTCAGAGCTATTAGGATAGTTGTCCCCTCTATCTCCATCAATAACTTTTATATTCGCTTGTGAAAATGTTTTTTCTTCCCAATCTGGGAAATCGCGCCCATCGTCATCTTTAAAGCGCAACTCTTGGCTAAAAATCTGCTGCATCACGCCTTTTTTATAACGTGCTAATAATTCACATTTTTTTGTGAGTTGTGCGATTTTTTCATCTACAGCCATGAGAAATTCAGCGATTTTAGTCTGTTCCAATAAAATAGGAACAGGAACAGTAATAGTTTTGGTAACAGATATATTTAAAACCTCTTGCGCTCCACCAGCACCCTTTGCTTGTATTTGCTTTTGTCCTTTTGAAGACCTCAAATAACAAGCATAAAATTCGGAATTATTTGTTAAGCTACTTCTTATGATGATGACATTGGCAGAATTTGCTTCACTTTGTAATCCTTGTACTTTGCAAACCATTCCCATGTTTGCTCCTACTCTTGCTATTAATATGTCCTCGTTATTAATTTGTGATTTTCTGTTTTTTATATGAAATTCTTTAGTGACATATTGAATGTCATCAAGGCTAAAATATCCATCTTTTACATTTAAAGTTCTGATGAATTGGATACCATCGGATTTGTCACAGTAAAATTTTGAAACAGTTCCCACAAAACCTACAACAATATCGAATATTTCGCCTAATTCTTTTTCTTCCCAATCTGGAAAAACTTGCCCATTTTCATCCTTAAATCTCAACTTAGGCACACTCATCTATTCCCCCTCCTCAAACTGCAACAAAGCACGCTCACGCAACAACTCAACCCTTAACTCCTCCTCAGACGGCAACAAAGGCAAATACTTCGACGCAAACAACTGTTTGCGATCCGCCAAAACAGAATACTTTGCCACCGCCGCCGACTTCTCACTACACAAAATTAGCCCAATCGTCGGATTATCATCATCACCCTTATAGTGCTGATCATAAATCCGCACATAAGTATCCATCTGTCCCACATCCTGATGACTCAACCGCCCCAACTTCAGATCGATTAACAAAAAACACTTCAGTTTGAAATTGTAAAACACCAAATCCAAATAAAAATCCTGATCCTCCACACTAATCCGTTGCTGACGCGCCACAAATGCAAAACCGCGCCCAAGCTCTAACAAAAAATGCTGCAAATTATCGATCAAACCCTGCTCGATCGCACTCTCCACCAAAGCCGTCACAGGCAAATTTAAAAAATCCAAAATATAAGGATCGCGCAAATAGTCCTTAATATCAGGCTTCAACTCATTTGTTTTAGAAATTGCCTCATTAATCACAGGCTCTCGATCCGCACTCGACAACAAACGCTCATAATACAAAGTACTAATCTGTCGATCCAAAGCCCTCACACTCCAATTATTTGCCACACATTCCGCAATATACCAATCTCTTGCTTTCGGGTCAGCCACATGAATCAGTCTGCGGTAATGCGTCCAACTCAATTTGTGACTCACTGAGTCGTGATTTGGAAAAGTTAAATAAAACTGTCGCATATTGCGTAAATTGCTAACATCAAAGCCCTTACCAAGCTCAGCTTGCAACACCTGCGATAACTGCTCTAACAGCTTTTTGCCATACCCCGCCCTAACTTGCCCCTGCTGCTCGTACTCCACAATCAGCCGCCCCACCTGCCAATAGGTCAGCACCATCGCACTATTCACAGTCTGAGCAACAGCCAAGCGCGAAGCCGTCACTATTTGCCGAATATCGTCTAAAAGTTGAGAAGGGATACTATCAGTCATACTCAATCATCAAAATGGTGGCTCAATCCCTAACTCATTACAGAATGACGCAATCTTAGCATCCGTCACCTTGCTCTGCTGGTCGATCGCCCTTAGCTGCAAAGCGATCAGATACAATGCTTTAGCCTAGTCATACTATCGTCAATGTCTCACATTCCACCACCCAAAGTATTAACAGCCTTCCCTGATGCAGTCATTGTCAAAGGCAAAACACTAATTCAAGGCTCTAACCAAAAACGTAGACGTTGGCAGACACCAGACAATAAATTTTATGAGTGGGACTACCAACACGGCACTATTGAAAAGTATGATAAAAATGGTAGACATCTAGGCGAGTTTGACCCTGCAACAGGCAAACAAACAAAATCAGCTAACCCTAAGCGCAGAATTGAGATTTAACCGATGGCACAATTAAAGAATTTTCTAAGGTTAAAAACTCCTCTACTATTTTTTGTCAAATCCAAGTATAGACAAGGCAAAAAAAACAATAACCTCAAAAAGCCAGCAGAGATCGTCAATGGCTATAAAGTTGAGCGCTTAATTAGATGGTACGAAAAAAAAGGTAACGCCCTAATTGGTGAAAGCATCCTCAAAGGCATATCACTAGCTGATTTACAAAAGCTATTAAGTGAACCCGCCGACTCTCCTATGTTTTTCTCTTACGAGCTTACAACTGAGCAAGTCAAATATTTTCAACAATATCTCGAACAAGATTTTGATACTAATGCTTACGACTATTTTCTAGAATGTGACGCGCTTTAGATATCAAAACGGTGGCTCAATCCCTAACTCATCACAGAATAACGCAATCTTAGCATCCGTCACCTTGCTTTGCTGCGCGATCGCCCTTAGCTGCAAAGCGATCGCATCAAGATCGATCGATTCCTCCGCCTCAAACGTATCCACATAACGGGGAATATTCAAATTAAAATCATTGCCCCGAATCTGCTCAATACTCGCCACATAGCTATATTTGTCCTCATTAACCCTTGCCTTATAAGTCTCGACAATCTTCTCGATATGCTCAGGACGCAACACATTTTGAGTCTTCACCTTATCGAAATGCTGACTCGCATCAATAAACAAAATATCGTCAGGACTACGGCGACATTTCTTAAACACCAAAACGCAAGTCGGAATACTCGTACCGTAAAAAATATTCGCAGGTAAACCAATCACCGCATCCAGACAATTCATCTGCTCGATCAAATATTGGCGGATATGCCCCTCAGCCGCACCCCGAAATAGCACCCCATGCGGCAACACCACCGCCATCGTGCCATCATCAGCCAACTGAGAGATCATGTGCTGCACAAAAGCCAGATCCGCCTTAGTTTTGGGCGCAAACTTCCCATAAATACTAAAGCGATCGTCATTTTCCACTTGTGCTTTCTCAGGTTCCCAATTTGCTGAAAAAGGTGGATTCGCCACGATCGCATCAAAGCGTAAATCTCGATGCTGCGGTCTTTTAAGAGTGTCCTCTAACTTGATATCAAAATCGGCATAATGCACATCATGCAAAATCATATTCATCCGCGCCAAGTTATAAGTGGTGCGGTTCATCTCCTGACCATAAATCTTGCCAACCTGATCCGCCTCACGCTTCACTCGCAACAATAGCGAACCACTACCACAGGTCGGGTCATAGACCGTTTTCAGATTGGGCTTCTCACTGGTGACTAACTTCGCCAACAATGTCGAAACAGGTTGCGGTGTATAAAACTCTCCCGCCTTCTTACCCGCACCACTGGCAAATTCACCAATCAAATACTCGTAGGCATCTCCCAAAACATCAGCGTTAGCATCATCAAGCCTGAAGTCAATTTTATGGAGATGAGCCAAAATCTTGACGACTAGCTCATTTTTATCTTGCTCACTTGCCCCTAGCTTCGATGAAGTCAAGTCTAAATCTTCAAACAAGTTACTAAAATCATCAGCGCTCTCAGTCCCCAGCGTACTCTGTTCAATATTTTTGAGAATCTTAGTCAGATCCGCCAAAATAAAGTTATGACTCTCACCCTCATTATTTGTGTCTAGTTGGTTATTGCCCTTGAGTGCGATCGTCTTAAAAAGTTCTGAAGGCTTCAAAAAATAACCTAAAGACTCAACCGTCGCTTTACGAACTTCTTCAATAATTAACGCCCCTTCCTCATCATCTTCCCTGAGTGACGCAAACTTAACGCCATCCGCCTCTAATACCTCATCAGCAAAGCGTTCAATTTTCTCAGAGAGATATTTATAGAAAATAAACCCCAGCATATAATCCCGAAATTCATCGGCATTCATTTTGCCGCGCAATTCATCGGCTATCTTCCAAAGTTGCTGCTGTAGCTGACGACGTTGCTCTTCTGACATAGATCCTACTAACTTTTAGCAAGCATCATGTTACCACCGTCAAGAATCCAAGTGAGATTTTTGTGCAGTACTATCAGGCGATGCGATCGCTACTCCAAAAATGATTGTATTCGCAGCAATAAAGTTGTTTTGACTATGAAATGACTATGATTGATTAAATAAAAATATGAAACCCATATATAAAGAGCTTTTTAGGCAATAGCATCATAGACTCATAATCGTTGATATGTCGGTTCAATTCCGACACCTTGGATATGAGAAAGGATAGACGGTACGCCGCCTATCCTTTGCTTTTTAGAACTACCGATTTGCTTAGCGAGAAGGACCTAAACCAACAGCACCAGCGTATACTGCTTGGCTGCCAAGTTCCGCTTCAATTCTGAGTAAACGGTTGTACTTAGCAACACGCTCACTACGGCAGAGAGAACCTGTTTTGATTTGACCTGCGCGGGTTGCCACGGCCAGATCAGCGATCGTGGTGTCTTCAGTTTCGCCAGAACGGTGACTGATCACCGAGCGATAACCATTGCGGTCTGCGGTAGCGATCGCTTCTAGAGTCTCGGTCAAGCTACCGATTTGATTGAGCTTAATCAAGATGGCGCTAGCACAACCTTCACGAATACCACGCTCTAGACGGGTCTTATTGGTTACAAAGAGGTCATCACCGACTAATTGAGTATTAGTGAGCTGATCGGTCATAGCTTTCCAGCTCGCCCATTGATCTTCTTCCAATCCATCTTCGATGGAGACGATGGGATACTTGGAGATCAAACCTTCGTAATAGTTAACGAACTCTTGGGGACTGAGGGTTTTGCCATCGATCGCATAGTTACCATCTTTGAATAGCTCATTAGATGCTACGTCTAGCGCTAGAGCTACTTGTTCCCCAGGTTTATAACCTGCTTTGGTAATTGCATCGATTAGCAATTCTAGAGCGGCTTGATTGGACTCAAGATTGGGTGCAAATCCACCTTCATCACCCACAGCAGTTGATAAGCCCTTTTCATGGAGTACTGAGCTAAGAGCTGCGAATACTTCTGCACCGTAGCGCAAAGCTTCTTTAAAAGTAGGTGCGCCTACAGGCACAATCATGAACTCTTGAATATCAACGTTGTTATCGGCGTGAGCGCCGCCATTCAGAACGTTCATTAGAGGAACTGGCAATACATTCGAGAGAGGATTGCCGAGATAGCGATACAAAGGTTGTCCGATCGCTTTAGCCGCAGCCTTTGCTGTAGCAAGGGAAACCGCCAAGATCGCATTTGCCCCAATCTCAGATTTGTTTGGTGTGCCATCACGCTTGATCATGATGCGATCAACTAATTCTTGATTTAGCGCATCAACCCCCTTTAGTTCGGGTAGAAGTTTTTCGTGAATGTTGCGAACTGCGATTAAAACTCCTTTGCCACCATAGCGTTTTTTATCTCCGTCCCGTAGTTCGTGGGCTTCAAAACTACCTGTAGATGCACCACTGGGAACCTGTGCGAGACCGATTGCGCCGTTGGCAAGTTTGACTTCCGCTTCAACGGTTGGTTTACCACGCGAATCGAGGATTTCTCGTGCAGCGATCGCAATGATTTCTGTTCCTTTAGTCACTGTGAACTATTCCTTGTAATGATTAAGTGAAACTATTCGCAACAATCTTACAGTTTTGCGATGCCCCATTTCTCAAATGTTAGGTTTTGATTAAAAAAATTGACAAATTTGGCATTTACTCCATCGATTTGTAGCGTTTAAATCACCCTTATTGCTACGAAATTATCATAAAGTTATTCAATTCCCAAAACTAGAGCATCAAGCTTTCTAATTCTTTCAACCATTATCTTCATCACGCTAAGCGCAAAATATGGAGTTTGTTGCACTAAAAAAGTAAAGCGTTTCTCATCAATCGGAACCAACTTACATTCTGTTTTGGCGATCGCTGTAGCACTTCTTGGGGAGGCGCTAATGAGAGCCATTTCTCCAACAATGCCACCAGCACCAGTGATATCTAGCAATTTACCATCTATAGAAATTTCTACTTCACCTTCAAGCACTGCATACATGCGATCGGCGATCCCATCTTTTTGGAAAATTATTTCTCCTGCTGGAATTGTAATGAAGTTTTTTTCGTTTTTAAATAAATCAATCGTTGTCAAAATGTAGCTCCGTTTTGTTATGACTTTAAGTAGCTGGGCGCAATTAAATATAAAACCCTAAAAGCTGTGGCGCACGCGCAGCGTGCGCCACAGCTTTTGGTTCTGTTTTTTTTAATTACGCCTAGCTACTTATCTGAAAATGAATAAACACAAAGTGCATTTACTTATGATGATTTAAGATGGTCACAGCAAAGTTAAGGAATAGTTAACTTACAGCGCTTTGTCCTCAAACCCAAACCAAGAAAATTTTTAAAAGCGTTGCGAAACAACGCTTTTAAAAATTTTCTTGTGGTTCTTTTGATCGAAAGCTACTTAGCATATTTACCAATTATCTCTGCCAAATCTGGAACCGCGTCTTCAACATGTTTCTTAGCAGAATCACGAAATTTCTCATAGACTCCTCTTACCAGTTGAATCTTAGTATTTTTCGCTTTTGTATCAGTAACAGCTAACAATGCATCTGCGGTGCGAGACTTATTCGCTTTCAGATATTCTACAGGTTCACCTTGTTGGAGTCCTTCTTCCCAAATGGGATCAATTTCGGTAAAGCATGGTTGCGAGAGCGAATCAACTACACCATAGATATAATTAGGTTTAAGTCCCTTCAGCGCAGCAAAGGCTGTTTTGAGAGCGATCCCACTCATTCCTGTTTTGCCAGCCAGTTGTGCATCGATCATCTCGCAGCATTCTTGGACAATTAATGGTTTGTTATCAGGGGTTAACAGATTTTCACTTAGTCCCATTGCACTGCTTCTAAATATTAAAATTCGCGATTTATAATCTCATAATTGTGGCAATCAAAACCGCGATCGCTGCACCGATGGTCGTATTGATACCATTAACGAGTTCATTGGTGAGCCAGTCATATTTTTCTTGCAAAGTTGCGCCGATCAGACTTTCAATATTTGTGGCAATGAAGGCAGCGATCGCACACCAAAGCAAATCCCAAGGACTCGCTAATAAATTCACAGCCCAGCCAATCGCCGCAATCAAGAGTGAACCAATGATCCCCGCGATCGTCCCTTCGAGACTGACAGCACCCTCAGTGCCTGCGGGAACAGGTTTAAGTGTGGTAATTAAAAATGTACTTTTACCATATGCCTTGCCAATCTCGCTAGCGGTTGTGTCGGCGAGCTTGGTACTGAGGCTTGCTACATAGGCGATTAGCCACAGAGGACTTGGCGCGATCGCATGACCAATGGCACAAACCGCACCCGTCGCCGCCGAACCCCATAAATTTTCAGGGCCTCTTGCGCCGTCACGTTTCTCGGCAATGCCTTTAGCTTCTTTGATATCCTTGCCGATGCGAGTTACACCCGAACCCACGATCAGATAGCTTAAAATAACTACATAACCTTGCCATCCCAAACAGCCCCAGATCACAATTCCTAAAATCCATGCGTGGTAAATTCCTGCTGTGGTTAAAACTTTACGAGGTAAGAATAGGGCGATCGCACCCAGAACAGTATTTAGGGCGATCGCGATCAACCAAGCCTGTGAAATGGGGAAACTATTGATCATGGCAGTCAATCTTAAAAAAATGAATAAGTAATAATTGGCGCTAAAAGTACAGGTTTATTTCCACGCCAAAGGCGTGGAAATAAACACAACCCTATATTCAACATACTACGGAGGAAAAATAATGACAGAAGCATTTGAACAATTTTTAGGAAATTTTCGGTGGATGGGGTGGAACTTATTTCTAGCCATAATTCCTTGTGTACTTAGCTTTATCTTATTTACGAAGCGATCGCCAAAGCGCTTACCTAAAAATGCTATGTGGTGGTTAGGGCTAATAACTTTTATCCTCTTTCTGCCCAATGCCCCTTACATAATTACCGATATTATTCATTTTGTGGATGATGCCCGCACACCTGAGATTTCCGATAATGGTGTGATTTTCTTGATCATCCCTCAATATACGATCTTTATCCTCTTGGGATTCCAATGTTATGTTCTTTCTTTGATCAAACTTGTGCAGTACCTAGGCTGGCTGAAGCTGATTAAAAATATTACTTTCATGGAAATCAGCATGAACTTTATCTGTGCCGTTGGCGTGTATTGGGGAAGATTCAATCGCTTAAATAGTTGGCATGTACTGACTCAGCCCAAGAGAGTTCTGGAAACAGCAATTAGCAATCTCGAAAATCCCAACTTCTTCTTCGGCACGATCTTATTTTTTGTGATCTTCACAAGCCTCTACTACATCTTCAAATGGATTAATTTAGCGATCGCCTTCTACTGGCACAATCGCTCCAATCAAGTTTCAGTATAAAAAAAGGGACGCAAAGCGTCCCTTTTAAATTTTAAGTAACTCACCTTACGCAGAAGGTTATAAGACCCTCACCCCTAGCCCCTCTCCCAAAGGGGGAGAGGGGAAAAGAAAAATTCAAAACCACCTCTTGCTCCCCTTCTCCCGTTCTGGGAGAAGGGGTTGGGGGATGAGGGCGGATTTTCTATCTGCGTAAGGTGAGTTAAGTAACAAAAGGGACGCAAAGCGTCCCTTTTGTTACTTAACTCTTCGTGAAAATCAGTAAGTTAAACACATCATTAACAGATAACTGCCAATCCTTAAGTATCCCCAACATTGGCAAAATATCATTACCTTGATAACTATCAAAACCATTAGTACTAAATGTCAAAATCCTTCTCTCATTCGGTGCAATGAGCCACCCTAATTTTGAACCATACTTTAAAGCAAATCTAATTTTGTCAATTATTAAAACTGTTGACTGATCAGGGGAAAGAATCTCAATAATCCAATCAGGCGCAATTTCGATTTTGTCTAACGGTTCGTCATACTCATCAAGAGGAATATTTTGCCACTCAAACACTGATATATCTGGAACAATTGAGCGTCCGCCAAGGGTACAGCGTAATTCACAAAATGCTGATACCAAGCAATTAGGCTCACCACGTTCATTAATTAGTGATGCAAACTTGGTCTGTAATCTGCTGTGTTTACCCTGTGGCATTATTTTTTGATAGATTTGACCGTCAATAAATTCATTTGCGGGTTTAGTTTCTGGCATTGCCAAAAATTCTGTAAGAGAAAGCTTTTGGGGACTTGATAATGCGATCGCCATTGTTTATCTCTCCACATCATGAGGAAAATCTACTTCAAAATATCAACTTTGCTGCATATTTTTATCTTTTATTTAATCAAGGATTCTCCAAAAGTGCGAATTGTCGGTAAGGTATCCGTAAACCATCCCAGCCCTAAACCCGCACCAGCAATCAGGGCAAGTACAAAGAAATTCCAACCGCGATTATTCATAAATGCGCGTAGCTCCGTTCTTGCTACATACATCAGCATTGCCCAGACTACGCTAATGCCAAGGGATAATGCAAATTGATCTTTTTTGATAAATACAAAAATCACTGCCGCGATCGCCCAACCTACTGAGAATAGCCACTCTGCGCCAAAGGCGATCGCCCCAGCAGGAATCCAGATCCGCCAATCAGCTTTGTGAATCGATAGCAACCACCCATAGGCAATATAACCAATTAATACAAGAGCTAGCGACAATATTGGCAATTTTCGTAAAGTACGCATATCTTATATCTCCAGAGTAAGAAATTTCGCAGTTTTTAAATGAATGCTGTAGTTAAAAAGGTGATACACCCAATCCTTGGCGCAATATGACAGGTTTTAGATCGTCTGTTAAATCAAGGATAGTGGAAACTTCGTAGCTATGATCGGAACCATCATCAACAATGAAATCTACTAGCTTAGAAAAGCGATCGAATAATTCCATTTTTGGTAACTCACACACATTACGTTGCTTAGCATTTTTGGACTGATGACTAAAATCTTCCTCATCAATATCATCTTCCGTCAGATTTGCCGATGTGGAGATAATTGGATTTCCCAATGCTTCGATAATAGTTTGAGATACGCCATGATCGGGAACCCGAATCCCTGTGGTTTTGCGTTTAGGATTTAGCACCAACTTCGGTACAAGTTTTGTGGCTGGCAAGATAAATGTATAGGGGCCAGGCACGAGGCTTTTCATGGTGCGATAGTTGGCATTAGAGACGATCGCATATTCTGAGATATTCGATAATGAGGAGCAGAGAAAGGTCAATGGCTTATCGTTTGACATCTGCTTGAGTTTGCGGACACGTTCCACGGCTGACTTAGACATCAAGTCACAACCGATCGCATAGACTGTATCCGTCGGATAGAGCATGATCGCGCCATCACGTAAAGCATTGACGATCTGAGCGATCGTGCGGGCTTGGGGATTGTCTGGATGCAGTCGATGGATAGTTGCCATAGTTTAGCCTTGGATAGTTTTCTAGAAGAAAGCACGCTAAGCGTGCTTTCTTCTAGAGGTATTGTCTGTTGAGGAGAGGTTGTAACACTTCAGGAATTAAGACGCTTCCGTCAGATTGCTGATAGTTTTCTAGAATCGCGGACATGGTGCGTCCGACCGCTAATCCTGAACCATTGAGGGTATGCAGAAACTCCGTCCCCTTTTTACCCTTACTCTTAAAGCGAATATTGGCGCGTCTAGCTTGGAAATCAAGGAAGTTTGAGCAGCTAGAAATCTCGCGATAGTTATTGGCGGAAGGGAGCCATACCTCAAGGTCATAACACTTAGCGGCGCTAAACCCGATGTCACCTGTGCAGAGTTCCAGTACACGGTAGGGAAGTTTTAAAGCTTGCAAAATTGATTCTGCATCGCGCACCAGTTTTTCATGCTCTTCCGCCGATTTTTCAGGATGCACGAATTTAACCAGTTCCACTTTGTTGAACTGATGCAACCGAATTAAACCTCTGGTGTCACGTCCATAGCTTCCTGCTTCGCGACGGAAACAAGGAGTATAGGCACAATGATGCACAGGTAAATTTTCTTCATCAAGAATTTCATCGCGATACAGATTTGTCACTGGAACTTCCGCCGTCGGAATCAGCCACAGTTCATCTTCCGCACATTTGAATAGATCTTCCGCAAACTTGGGTAATTGCCCTGTGCCTGTCATGCTTGCCGTATTGACTAAAAGTGGCGGCGCAACTTCCACATAACCATTAGCGGTATGGGTATTTAGCATGAACTGAATCAGTGCCCGTTCGAGAGCAGCTCCTGCGCCAATGAGATTTACAAAACGGGTTTGAGCAATTTTAACGGCGCGTTCAAAGTTGAGAATACCTAGCTTTTCGCCAATTTCCCAATGGGGCAGAATATCGGTGCGTGTAGTCTTATATTCGTCTCCCCAACGTCTAATTTCCACATTTTCGGTTTCATTCGCACCGATAGGAGTGGTTTCGCTGGGCAAATTGGGCAGAGTCATCAAGATGGCATTGCTTTCTTCACGCAACGCCCTTTCCTTGGGTTCTAGCTCTGCGAGTTGTTGTTTGATTTCAGGCGATCGCGCTTTGAGTGCTTCAATTTCGGCGGCGGGCGCACCAGCTTTCATTTTGATACCAACTTGCTTACCGATATCATTGCTTTCGGCTTGCAAATGCGATCGCTGAGTTTCTAATGCACGAACTTCCTGCTCTAGTTCGACCAATCTACTAATGTCGTAACCTTTGCCTCGACTGTTGAGGCGAGCTTGCACCTGTTCGGGCTGCGATCGCACGAGCTTAATGTCTAACACGGACTTTTATTTACCTAAACGCACTCAAAGCATCATAACCCAATCAAGTAATATCGTTGATGTAGTATTTCACGACTAGTCATAAAATAACTGCGATCTCCTTTGGGGGCAATGAGATCGAGTAGCTGAAGGGTTTGATCGTGGGTAAGTAGCTGGGTGCAATTAAATATAAACCCCAAAAACCGTGGCGCACGCTGCGCGTGCATCACAGGTTTTTGCTTTGGTTTTTAATTATGCACAGCTACTTAATGTAATGTTATAGACAATTCAAATAAAGACGATAGCTTTGACTTCGCTCAGCTAACTTACGCCAATAGCTGAGCAAAGTCAAAACCACTCTGAAAATTATTTAAAACAACTATACATTCACTGTTTTTTGCGAGATGGTAAGCTGTGCTTATTGTAGCAAGCTTGTTATGGGCGATCGCTAACTAATTCTATAGTTCAATCAATCCTAAGCTAATTTGAATTGCATTATCCACATATCCCATGAGGTGATCGGAGACTATGCCCATTCTTTTGACTAAGCGTTGTTTATCAATGGAACGAATCTGATTGAGAAGGACTACAGATGTTGTGGTTAGTCCGCCTTCGGGGGGATCGATTAAAACTTCTGTGGGATATGTCTCAGAGTCGAATTGAGATGTGATGGCAGCAACGATGGTAATGGGGCTGTATTGATTGGAAATATCATTTTGGAGAATGAGAGCAGGTCTAGTTTTCTGAATTTCTGAGCCAACTGTTGGGTCAAAGTTAAGCAAATAGATTTCGCCTCTCTTGGGAAATGCTATTTTCCGTTTTGCCATGATTCCTCATCGATATTAAACCAGTCTTGAGTAATCCCTAAGTCTCGATCTGCGCGACGCAATGCGCCCTGTTTGAGCTTTTCCCTTAGATTTTTCTTGGCTTCGGCATTGATGTAGTACTTAACAGCTTGATCAATGAAATGACTACGATCGCCTTTGGGTGCGATGCGATCGAGTAGCTGTAGTGTTTCGTTGGGTAATGTGATGTTAATGCGTTGATACATATATGGATACACATTGGCTATGTGTATTATGCTAACTCATATTGCTGGCTAAGGAGGCGATCGCTAAATCTTCATCCACTATATTCATCGGCTATTCGATAGGATATAAAATGGTAAATGTAGCTTACTAAAACATTGTTATGAATGAACTGCTATCAGTTACTTTCGATGGGTCGTTGCTTACACCAGATCGCTGACTTTTAGAATAATTTGATTCTTTCCTGAAATATAATAAATAATAATATTGATTCTCTACTTGTAGTTTGGGAGTAATTTTATGACTTTACAAAGTTTAGAACCACAACTACTGTCTTTAAGCCAAAATGAAAAAGCACGGGCAATTCAGATATTAGCTCAAAGTCTTGGCAATCCTTGGCGGGGTATTCAGAAGACCTTGGGCGTATGTGGTGGTGATGCTTGTATTGGTATGACTCGTATCCCTGTGTGGGTTTTGGTTAACGCTCGTGATATCGGTATTAGTGAATCTCAACTTTTAAAAGATTATCCGACTCTATCGGTAAGTGATTTAGCAAATGCTTGGTTTTATGCTTCTATGTATCCTGAAGAAATTGCCTCGGCTATTAAGGAGAATGAAGAAGCTTGATGGGTCGTTTGTATGCCGATGAGCAGTTTCCCTATGAGGTTGTGGAACATTTACGCAATTTTGGACATGATGTTCTTACTGTCCAAGAGGCGGGAAAGGCAAATCTCAAAATTCCTGATGATCGCGTTCTTGATTTTGCGGGTAGTAATGAGCGAGTTGTTTTAACTTTAAATCGCAAGGATTTCAAACGTTTGCATCGATCTCATCCCGATCATGGTGGAATTATTATTTGTACGGATGATGGAGATAGATTGGCTCTAGCTGAGAGAATTCATGCTGCTATTTTGGGAGAGGAGATATTGCTAGGTAAATTGGTTAGTGTGGTTCGTCCGATGAAATAGGCGATCGCCATGTCATCTTATGGCTAAGCACGTGGGCGAGCTTACAGTAATGGATATTTCCCAATACTAATGAGTTGTTCGCGTTCGATAACACGTTCCTGAAGGTTAAATTGAAGGATTTTAGCAGTGACACGTCCTTCAGGAGTGAGTGGGAGAATGATTCCTCCTTCTAGGCGAAAGTGAACTGACCATTGCTGCATACGAGGATTAAAGAATGGGGTTAGCTGCTTTGTTTCAGGATCAATGGAACCGAGGTCAGTGCCTTTGAAACGATTGCAACAAGGGCAAGCTAAAGCTAGATTTTCAGCTTCGGTGATGCCATCGTGTTTTTCAGCAATGATATGTTCTATTTCAAAAGTAAAGAATGAAGCTGCTTGAGGATATCGACAATATTCGCACTGTTCTTCAGCGCGTTGGGTGACTAGCCGACGCAGGGGAACTGATACATAGCTCATGCTAATTTCTGTAATTGTTTATAGGCATGGGCTTTAGCTAGTCTTACCCAATGCTCTAAGAGTAAGTAGCGATCGAGTTCGGCTTCTTCAGTTCGGGAGAGGCTTCCAGATTTGTTGCGTTCGAGTAGTTCGCTCATCCGCGCTTGTAAGGCAGGTGTAGGACGGATTGCGAGGATTGCTTCAGGACTGGGTTGACTGGCTAGAAGTTCGACAATTTGGCGATCATCTTGATAAGAGATCGTTTCTGCGGTGGGAATGTCTTGAAGTAGGCGATCTAGGGTTTCAGGGAGTTGATCGCCCAGTCGTTGCAGTTTTTCGCCGAGGCGATCAGGGACTTCTAGGATAATTTGCATGGTTTGTGATTTGGAGTTTGTGAGTTGTGTTTATTGTAGCAAGCTTGTTATGGGCGATCGCATAACTTAGACTAACCTGTGCATTTTATTGATGGATCATTTTTGTTTCAGATTCTATACTGCACAGATTGTTTTTGCAGGGAATTAAGCTAAAATGCTTTAAAATAATTGATTATTTGGAATTAATGTTTCAATTTAACTGTCTACTGTTATTACTTTTGGGAATTGGGATTAACTATTATGTAATTCTATTACCTAGTGCATCCTTTCAATTTCCTATTGTATTTTCTATACTTATTTTGCTGTTTTGCTTGGGCTTAAACTACTGGGTCTTTTTCACATCATCAGGGAAAGCTTATGCACGTAAGTACAATGGAAAGCAAGCAAAACAAGCGGAGAATCAGCGAAAGTATTTAGAAAAACTAAAGAATCAGCCCTTAGTAGAAAAAGCCGAAAGAGAGAGGCTAGAAAAGGAAAAGGAAGAGTTGTTTCAGAAAGAACGACAAGAAAATTTGGATTCATTCTTTATCGAGGGACGAGAAAGTATGACCCAATTGAAAGTACAATTCGATGAAAATATTGCTAACGAGATACTTAAAAAATTTGAGACAACATATTGCTACTGCCCTCTTCATGAGTTTTATGAAGCCGCTTTAGATTTAATAGTTACTCACAGTGGTGATCCAAAAGTAAAACTTTTCGCTTTGAAGGTAGGAAGACTACACTTTAGAAGACAAAGCTTTTGGCAAGAGACCAGTACTCACGATGAACAAACTATTCAAAATGATATAAATGCACGTTGCTAATTAAGTTACGGTAATTTACGCGATCGCTAATCAGAAAATATTCAAGTTATCTCTATGGTCTTTTTATTTAATCAGCCAAAATCAGAATTATTAATATCTTTTATTAAGGACAAGATTAATTCAACAATTGAAATTAGTAAAAACAAGTCAGGTTGGACTCTTTACATCATGACTTGTTATATTACTAAAAATGGTCTTGAACTCTTATTTACAAGCATTAATGAAATTTTACAGCAAAACAATATAAACAAAATTGAAATATTAGCAGATAAAAAAGAATGGGCTAAGTTATTTTATTTTCAAAAAGAAGGCTTGTTAAAATATCTCAAAGAAACTTTTAGGTTCAGTGAAAAACTAAATATTAATATTAAGCCTGTAGATTGTGGAAGTAAGCTTTTTCATGCAAAATCATACGCCTTAATTCATGATAATGAACAAGAAGGTTTTGTAATAACTGCATCTGCAAATTTAACAGATAATGGCTTAAAAGATAATCTAGAATTTTGTAATTTCTCTAGTGACATTGCATCTATTAAAGGCTATATTTGCTTGCTTCAAGATATTAAAGAAAAGTTTACTTTGACTAAAGAAAGTGAAAAGGAGCTAGAAGACTTAGCGGAAGCTTACACAATCTTGTCTATGGGGACTTTCTACACTAAAAAACTAGAAATAGAAACACGCTGTCCTCTTTTTTTAACCCAAAAAGGGCAAGAAGAACGAAGTGGCAAGAACATTGGAGGAGATAAAGCTATTAAAGAGGAGACTAAAAAAACAATTTCATATCGTTTGGTAGACTATATAACAATAAAAAGTTTATTGCCTCCTATAATTCCTCCAACTGTGATTTCCAATTATTCTATTGAAACTCAAGTAGGTAGATGGATACCTAATTCAGTGAGTGAATTTATAACTGAAAGAATTAATAAATACAAGGAGGCTTATATAAGTTTTATGCTTAGTGAATACTTTAATGATGAGTTTTTTAAAAGCGAAAAAGATTATTATTCTAAAACAATTAGAACAGAACTTCAAAATAAAGGCTACATGACTTTTTCAGAAATAGAGGACGAGGATAACTCTCATCGAAATGATGATTTCAAAAAACAGTTTATAGAAGAATATATAAATAAACTTGAGAAAATAACAAATTTACATTTTCCAAAGCAAGATAATCAATCAATATTAAATATTTTTTGGAATTACAAAAAAGATATTGATATAGAAATATTGCCTGCAAATATTATGATTTTAATCCTTAACAGTATGAATCAAAAAATCGAAAAACAGTCGGATGTTAGCAAAGCAAAGAAAAAGAATAGAAATAGAAAGACCAGAGATCTTAATGTTTTAAAGGCAAAAGTAAAACAAATTGGGATAGAATTAAAAGATAAAAGCAGAGACTTTTATGACTACAAACTGTTTAATAAGTTTGCAGAAGAACAATGTATTAGGTTGAAGGAAGTAATAGACTCTTTAGACAAAAATAATGTTTTTTCTGCTGTAATCTCAAGTAATCAAGAGCCTAGAAAATTTGAAATTATCTTTGATTGTATTGTTAAGGACATTGAGAGAAATAATTTTGGGTTTGTTGATAAGATTATTTATTGTTCTCGCAGTGATACATTAATAAAATATTTACCTCGAAATAACATTGAACTATTACACAAAATTGACAAAAAAAAGGTTGTTTCACAAGACATAGACAATATGTCAAAACTATCTACATAATTTATTTAGCAACTATTAGAGGCGATCGCTGTTTGATTCAATATTAGAAGCAATTTTGCATTAATCTTTCGGCGGATGCCAACCCGCTTGTACCCAATAACTCCGAACCTCCAAAGCATCAAAACCACTATTAAGACTCAAAGCCCTCACCGTTGCCCGTCCAATTGGAGTCTTACCGAATGCTCCACCCAAACTTGAGTACGCGGATTGAATAGCGCTACAACCTCATCCGTAACTGGATTGATCGCCTCAATCTTACCAGCTTTATGACTATTGCAAATAGGGCAAGCTAACCAAAGATTCGACATTCATTAATCCCACGCATCACCGCAACCTGCATTGCCTTAGCTTTCCGTACCGAACCATGACGATAAACCTGCATTAACTCATTCAGTTTCTTAACTTCCTGTGCATTAAGCAATCCTTCACTATTTCGAGCTTGTAAATCACTAAAAACCTTTTGCTGCTGTCCACTCATTTGCAGATTACAAAGAGCCAGAACCTGTTCATCAGGCAGTGCTTCTATGGGAATATCATTAATAGTGCGATCAATCCATTCAATCAGCATTTCTTCAATCCCCTGACGATTGAGCGCAGCAATTTCCTTAACTTTTTTTGCCAACGGTTCGGGAAATTCTAAGGCGATCAACTCAGACATATTGCCTCATAGACAACACTAAATTTTGATTGATACAGTATAAGTATAACTTTATCAAAACAAGCAAACTGCTCATTACTTTTTGCGAAGACTCTCTTTTTGACCAACAATGATTGCGGATCGCGATTTTGCTATGATCTGAGCATGACTGAGCCACTATTGCAAAATCCCGAAAAATTACAAGCGCGTTTAAAGGAAATCCCTCTCGAAGCAGGGGTATATTTTATGCGCGATCGCCAAGATGGGGTCATCTATATTGGCAAATCAAAAGCGCTACGCAATCGCGTGCGATCGTACTTTCGCAGTAGTCAGGACTTGTCACCACGCATCGCCATGATGGTGCAGTTGGTGCATGAGATTGAGTTTATTGTCACTGACTCCGAAGCAGAAGCCCTTGCCCTCGAAGCAAATTTAATTAAGCAATATCAGCCCTATTACAACGTTCTCTTAAAGGATGATAAGAAATATCCTTATGTTTGTATTACTTGGTCAGAGGACTATCCACGCATTTTTATTACGCGCAAACGGAGAATGGGCAACACAAAGGATAAATATTATGGACCTTATGTAGATGTCTTTAATCTCAAACGGACTTTAGGAATCATTAAACGGGCTTTTCCATTGCGACAGAGACCTGTACCCATGTTTAAGGATCGTCCCTGCCTAAACTATGACATGGGCTTATGTCCGGGAGTCTGTCAGGAGAAGATTTCGCCAGAAGAATATCGCAAGACAATGTTACGTGTAGCAATGGTATTTCAGGGGCGCTCTAGTGAATTAGTGGAAGCTTTTACGGAAAAGATGGAAGCGGCTGCTGAGAATTTAGAATTTGAGAAGGCTGCCGATCTTCGCGATCGCATTCAAGTACTGAAAAACCTTGGCTCCGATCAAAAGGTTTCCCTCCCTGATGATACGATTTCCCGCGATGCGATCGCCTTAGCCTATGACGATCAACATACCTGTATTCAGCTATTCCAGATCAGGGCAGGACGCTTGGTCGGTAGATTAGCATTTGTCGCGGATAGTCAGAGCAATACACCAGAGGCAATTTTGCAGCGTACTCTGGAGTCTCATTATCAAAATTGCGATCCTGTAGAAATCCCCAATGAAATTCATACACAATTGGAACTACCTGAAGTAGAAATTTTGCAAGCATGGCTCAGCGATCGCAAAGGGCGTAAAGTCGCGATCGCTACTCCTCAGAGGCAGCTTAAGGCTGAGTTAATCGAGATGGTGGAACGTAATGCCCAGTATGAGTTAGCAAGGATTCAAAAACAAAGCGATCGCAATTTGCAAGGATTAGAAGACCTAGCCGAACTCCTCAATCTTGATAGTTTGCCGCACCGTATTGAAGGTTACGATATTTCCCATATCCAAGGCTCTGACGCAGTGGCGAGCCAAGTCGTTTTTATCGATGGAATTCCCGCTAAGCAACATTATCGCCATTACAAAATCCGTAACCCTGATATCAAGTCAGGACATTCCGATGATTTCGCTAGCCTTGCGGAAGTAATCGCCAGAAGGTTTAGAAATCACACCAATCACCAATCATCAATCACCAATTCCCCAGAACCTGATTTCCCCGATGTCGTTATGATTGATGGTGGCAAGGGGCAATTATCATCGGTGATGAAAATAATTGATAAGTTAGGCTTACGCGATCGGCTAACGGTCATTAGCCTTGCCAAAAAACGTGAGGAGATTTTCTTGCCTGAACAGTCTGAGCCATTGGTAAGTGGCGATCCAGAGCGAGCAGGGGTGCAGGTATTGCGGCGCTTACGGGATGAAGCCCACCGTTTTGCAATTACTTTTCACCGCCAAAAACGCAGTCAGAGGATGCAGCGATCGCACCTCGATCAAATTACAGGTTTAGGACATCATCGCCAAAAAGTTCTGCTAGAGAAGTTCCATTCAGTTGAATATATTCGTCAAGCCACAGTTGATCAAATCGCCGAAACTGATGGCATCGGCAAAAAGCTAGCTCAACATATTTATAATCACTTTCATCCAATAAGTAGTTAATTAACGTCAGTTCGGGTTAAGCTGACAAATTTTAAAAGACCAAAAATAAAAGCCTTGCTACGCAAGGCTTTTATTTTTGGTCTTTTGGAGAGGTTTTGCTTAGCAAAACCTCTCCAAAAGACCGTTTCAAATTATCCCGAACTCGCGTTAATTACAGTGCTTTGCGCTGACTTGAAACACAGAGAAATTTTTGAAATCGCAGCTCCGCCGCGCTTTCAAAAATTTCTCTGTACCACTTGCTGTATTGCTAGCGCAGGTCAAAAGTCAAGCTAACCAATAATCAGTCAATACAAGATAAAAAAGCGCAAGAATCACTTTGTGATTCTTGCGCTTTTACATTTTCGTCAAACTGATGTTACTTAATGAATAACATCTCTTGATAGGTAGGCAATGGCCATAGATCATCGGCAACTTCAGCTTCTAGGGCATCGACATATCCACGGATTGCATCCATCAAAGGACGCACAGTTTGAGCCGTGAACTGCATATGCTCTTCAGTCGAAGCAAAATCATGCTTAGCCAAAGCATCGCTCAACTTGCTAACACCATCGATCGCCAATTTAGCAAGTGAAGAAACCTTGTCGATGGTTTCTTTATCAAAATCAACACCAACTTCCTTGAGGCTCAGTGCAGTATTTGCCAAGTCAGACAAATAACGAGTTGCGGCAGGGTAAATCAATGTCTTCACAATGCTCACAACCAACTTCGCTTCCACAGCAATAGAGTTAATGTATTGCTCAGCATAAGTCTCAAAGCGGCTAGCCATCTCTACAGGAGAGAGTACATTCAACTTGCCAAACAAGTCTATAATTTCAGGCTCTTTGAGTACAGGCAAAGCATCAGCAGTAGTACGGAGGTTACGTAAACCACGCTTCTCGACTGCTTCCTTGTGCCATTCTTCAGAGTAACCATTGCCATTGAAGACAATTGCGCCATGCAGATCCATCACCTGCTTAAGCACAGTGCCAATAGCGGCATTCAAATCACTACCCTTAGAGATTTCAGCCTCTAATTGATCGGCAACCCAGTTGAGGGAGTCAGCCAAGATGGTATTCATGGCAACGAGAGGACCAGCTACCGATTGACCAGAACCAACGGCACGGAACTCAAAGCGGTTACCAGTGAACGCAAAAGGAGAAGTACGGTTGCGATCTCCGGGGTCAGTAGGTAGAACAGGCAAGGTATCTACACCAATGTGCATCTGACCTTTGCCAGTAGAACTCTTGAGATCGCCTTGGCGGATTTGCTCAAATACATCCTCAAGCTGTGAACCGAGGTATACCGAGATGATCGCAGGAGGAGCTTCGTTAGCACCTAAGCGGTGGTCGTTGCTAGCAGTTGCCACTACAGAGCGCAACAGAGGACCATATTTGTGGATACCGCGAATAACTGCACCACAGAACACTAAGAACTGAGCATTGGAGTGAGGGGTGTCACCGGGGTCGAGTAGGTTGCCTTGAGTTGCATTACCAACTGACCAGTTAACGTGCTTACCAGAACCGTTAATACCTGCAAAGGGTTTTTCATGGAGCAAGCAAACAAAGCCATGCTTCTTAGCAGTGAAACGCAACATGGTCATGATCATTTGTTGGTGATCAGTGGCTACGTTAGCAGCTTCATGGAATGGTGCAATTTCAAATTGTCCGGGAGCAACTTCGTTGTGGCGAGTCTTAGCAGGAATACCAAGGCGATATAGACGCTCTTCAACGTCTTGCATGAAAACTTGTACACGCTCTGGGATTGCACCAAAGTAATGGTCATCAAACTGTTGCCCCTTAGCCGAAGGCTTACCAAACAAGGTACGACCTGCGAGTAGCAAGTCAGGACGAGCATTAGCAAAGTTGGAATCAACTAGGAAGTACTCTTGCTCAGCACCACAGCTAGAGTTAACAGGAGCAATGTCCTTTTCACCCAAGATTTTTAAAACTCTGGTGGCAGCCTTGTTCATTGCTGCGTTGGAGCGGAGGAGAGGGGTTTTCTTGTCAAGAGCTTCACCAGTCCAAGACACGAAAACCGTAGGAATACAAAGGGTAGAACCATTGTCGGTTTCCATGATGTATGCAGGGCTGGTGACATCCCATGCAGTGTAACCACGGGCTTCAAAGGTGGAGCGGATACCGCCATTGGGGAAGGAAGAACCGTCGGGTTCACCTTGGACTAATAATTTTCCTGCAAATTCTGAGATTGCCGATCCATCGCTTTGAACTGAAATGAAGCCATCATGCTTTTCGGCAGTAGCATTGGTTAAGGGGTAAAAGACGTGGGCATAGTATAGAGCGCCCTTAGAGATTGCCCAATCTTTCATTGCTAGGGCGATCGCGTCAGCTACTGAGCTATCAAGGGGTTCACCAGTTTGAATGGTTTTCTTAATGGATTTAAAAACTGGCTTAGGCAGGCATTCCTGCATCTTGCTCAGAGTAAACACATCGGTCGCCCACAATTCTTCCAATCGCTTGGGAGCTTTTTTGGGCTGTGGCTCGCGATTGGTAATTTGAAAAATGGCTTGAAGGCGCGACTCGTTTCCGCTCATGGTTGTTCGTAGGGGATATTGTCAAGTTTTTCTAATCATACTGAAGATATATTTATCAAATAGATAAAAAAGATACCGATTTGATCGCACTTGGTTGGTATAAACGCGCACACAAAATTTGGTAGGAAAGACAAATATATGTTTATTTTTATATTTAAAACATATATATTGTGTAAATACGATATATACACAAAATAAAAAGATGGCTAGGATAAATCAAAACCCAAAATATTGAGTGGCGGCCCAAAGTGCCGCCACTCAATATTTTGGGTTTTATGCCTTAAACAAAACTTTCAGGGCTATAGACTCATTAAAAAAAGAGGGTTGCAATGCAACCCTCTTTTTTTTATTTAGACTTTAGTTAGCCAGTGATGATATTCGGGCAAGAGACCTTGAACAGCCTTACTGTATAAATCACGGAGTTTCTTAGTGATTTCGCCAATAGTGCCATCGCCAACAGGACGATGATCAAAACTAGTGATCGGCGCAAGCTCAGTTGCAGTACCTACAAAAAATGCTTCATCGGCAATATACAACTCAGTGCGATCGATTGTGCGTGATACGGTTTCTAGTCCTAATTCTTTTGCGGCTAGCTCAATAATCGAACTGCGGGTAATACCTTCGAGAATATTATCGGTAATAGAACTAGTAATTAGTTTTCCATCTCTTACTAAAAAGAGGTTCATCGCACTTCCTTCTGCAACATGACCTTCATTAGTCAAAACGACAACATCATCAAAGCCAGAAGCATAGCCATCAGTCTTAGCAAGGGCAGTATTTACATAAGCTCCATTAACTTTTGCTCTTGCAGGAATAGCGTTGTCATCTAAACGCCGCCATGAGGACACACCAACTTTAATACCGTTGCTAGTGTCGAGGTAGCCATCCATCGGCACACTGAACAAACAGAAATCATCATGGGTATGGGGAACTTTGAGAATTGGTCCGATACGCAGATCGGATTTATAAATAATCGGACGCAAATAAGTAGCGGAGTTACATTGATTGCGATGTAATAACTCAGTAGTAAGGCTGATCATTGTGTCAACATCAAGAGGGTGTTGCAAACCAATAATGCGGCAGCTTTGGATTAAGCGTTGATAATGCTCTTTTAGGCGAAATGCTGCCATGCGGTTTTCTTCAGGTAGCCAATACGCCTTAATCCCTTCAAAAACAGCCGTACCATATAGAAATGCGTGAGTGCGGACATTGATTGTGGCATCTTCGAGAGGGACAAATGTTCCGCGTATATAGGCGTACTGTGAGGTCATGGTTTAACACATCTGGATCAATTATTTTTCTATCATATAGCTATGACAAATTAAAACCCAGAAATTAATTTTGACGCGAAGCCTCAAAGTTAATTTCTTAAATGCAAGCCATGAGGACAAAAACCTGTGAACAATGTTGACTACCTTCGCATCAGTTTGATCGATCGCTGCAATTTTCGCTGCACTTACTGTATGCCAGAAGGCTCGGAAGTCGATTATATTCAAGCACAGGAAAGCCTTACCAATACTGAGTTAATTAACTTGTTGCGAGAGGTATTTATTCCATTAGGTTTTAAAAAATTTCGACTGACGGGAGGAGAGCCTTTATTGCGGCGCGATTTGGTGCAGCTAGTAGAAGCGATCGCTAATCTCCAAGGTGTGGAAGATTTGTCAATGACCACTAATGGCTTTTTATTAAGTGATTTAGCCAAACCCTTATACGAAGCTGGTTTAAGACGGATTAATATTAGTCTGGACTCCCTCGATCGCGATGTATTTCGACAAATCACGGGGCGCAATCTCTGGGAAAAGGTATGGGCAGGAATCTTGGCAGCCCATGAGGTGGGATTCGATCCGCTTAAATTAAATGTGGTAGTTGTGCCCGATGTAAACGATCGCGAAATATTAGATCTAGCTGCCCTGAGCATTGATCGTCGTTGGCATATCCGCTTTATTGAGTTTATGCCCATTGGCAACGACAGCCTATTTACCCATAAGGGCTGGGTAGATTCGGCAACCTTGCGGCAACAAATTAGCGATCGCTATGGTTTAGATGTTGGCAACTGCAAGGGCAACGGGCCCGCCGATGTGTTTCAAATCCCCAATGCTAAAGGCACTCTAGGCTTTATTAGTCAAATGTCTGAATGTTTTTGCGATCGATGTAATCGGATGCGGCTCTCGGCGGATGGCTTATTGCGACCATGTTTATTAAATGAGTCAGGACAGATCGATCTCAAAGCTGCCTTGCGTCAGGGGGAACATTTTGCCGAATTGCGGATGGCAGTGCGGGATTTACTTAATTTAAAGGAGGAAATTAATTTTAAAGAACGCGATCGCGGCACTGGCGAGCAAAAAAGTTATTTCCGCACCATGTCCCAAATTGGTGGCTAAAAGAGTGGCGGTGCTTCGCACCGCTACTCTCTTTTCTATGGCTATAAAACAAATAAGGCTCGCATAGCGAGCCTTATTTGTTTATTTAGTTGTAAGAGTACAAAATATCCCTTCGGCATCAGTAGCCACCATACCGTATGTGTAGCGGATAGCTCTAGGTCTACTGATTTGCGCTTACCCCTTTCGGAAGTAATTGCCATTTCGGGGATACTAGACCCACACGGGGGGGAATAGGATGGGTCTGTTATTAATCTACAGCAATCGACATATATTTGCAAGAGTTTATCAAAATTTTTTTGAGGCCCTGTTCAGTAAAACATTCTGGAGTTAGCTCTAAAGTAGTTTTTATTTTAATGAAACCTACTTTAGGGCTAATCTCAGCATTGCCAATTATCAAGAGATGATAACTTTTACAAGGAGTTGCGGCATAACGTATTCGGTATCATTAAAGACTGGGAGCTTCACCATTGTTTGGTAATTTTTGGGATCTCCCAGCGAAGCATGAGCCAAGTTTCGCATTTTCTCTCAACTATTTATTGATATTTATGACTTCCTCGTTGAATTATCTGATGTGTGCCCCCGATCACTACGATGTAGACTATGTGATCAATCCTTGGATGGAAGGCAACGTCCACAAATCTAGCCGCGATCGCGCTGTGGAGCAATGGCAAAAACTATATGGAGTCCTCAAGGGTTTAGTTAATGTAGAGCTAGTTCCGCCCGCTAAGGGATGGCCAGACATGGTATTTACGGCAAATGCAGGATTGGTACTAGGTGACAAAGCAGTATTAAGCCGTTTCCTCCATAAAGAGCGTCAGGGCGAAGAACCCTATTTTAAAGCATGGTTTGAGTCGAAGGGTTTCACAGTGTATGAACTGCCCAAGGACTTACCCTTTGAAGGTGCAGGTGACGCTCTATTCGATCGCGCTGGTGGTTGGCTATGGGCTGGTTATGGCTTTCGTTCAGAACTAGATGCTCATCCTTATCTAGCCAAATGGTTAGATATAGAAGTACTATCCCTGCGCCTTATTGATAATCGTTTCTATCATTTAGATACCTGCTTCTGTCCCCTTGCAGGTGGCTATTTACTTTACTATCCACCTGCCTTTGATTCCTATTCCAATCGTCTAATTGAGATGCGGGTTCCTGCGGAAAAGCGGATCGCCATTGAGGAAGCCGATGCGGTGAACTTTGCTTGTAATGCGGTAAATGTCGATCGCAATGTTGTCATGAACAAAATTAGCGATGGCTTAAAACAGCGCATTACTAAGGCTGGCTTTAATGTGATCGAAACACCGCTTACGGAATTCCTCAAAGCAGGTGGAGCCGCTAAATGCTTAACTCTTAGAACCGTTGAAGTTCCGATTGCGAGCGAACAGATTGACCTTGAGCCTAGTGGTGTCGAGGCAAGAATTGTGGAATTAACAGGACATCTATTAGATTCTGGAATTATCAATCGGGCGCTCGATCTAGTTACTGATAATGGTGGTAGCTTCCAAGTTCTAGAATTTAATCTCGGTGAACAGAGACAAAGCACATCCTTAGCCAGAATCCGTATTTCTGCCCCATCCCATGACCTCATGGAAACGATCATGGGCGAATTGATTGAAATTGGTGCAGTCCTACAGGATCGCGATACCTCCGATGCTAATCTTGAGCCAGTCCTCCAAGATGGCGTTGCTCCTGATGACTTCTATGTCACTACCATCTATCCTACTGATGCCTGTGTGGATGGTGAATGGATTCGTTGCACCAATCAACGGATGGATGCCGCGATCGCAATTAGTCCCGATGGCAAAACTGCTACCTGTAAGCTCTTGCGTGATTTAGTTGTAGGCGATCGCGTCGTAGTTGGTTACGATGGCGTGCGGACAGTGCGTAAACCCGAAGCTAGAGACAATGCTAAGAAAGAAGAATTTTCCTTCATGGGTGCAGGTGTATCTAGCGAACGTCGCGTGGAACTTGTCGTCGAACAAATCGCATGGGAACTTCGCCAAATTCGCGATCGCGGTGGCAAGTTAGTTGTCTCCTGTGGTCCCGTAGTTGTGCATACTGGCGGCGCTCCTCACCTTGCCTACTTGATTCGTGAAGGCTATGTGCAATCGATGCTCGGTGGTAATGCGATCGCTGTCCATGATATGGAACAGTCCTCAATGGGAACTTCCCTCGGTGTTGACCTCAAGCGTGGTGTTAGCGTCAAGGGTGGACATCGCCATCACCTCAAAGTGATTAACTCCGTCCGTCGCTATGGCAATATTCAAAAAGCGGTTGAGGCAGGCTTTGTCAAGTCTGGCGTAATGTATGAATGTGTCAAGAATAACGTTCCTTTTGTTCTAGCTGGTTCCATTCGCGATGATGGACCTTTGCCTGACACGGTGATGGATTTGCTAGAAGCACAACGCCTCTATAGTGAACAAATTCGCAATGCCGATATGATCTTGATGTTGTCATCAATGCTGCATTCCATCGGTGTCGGTAACATGACTCCCGCAGGTGTAAAGATGGTCTGTGTAGATATTAACCCTGCGGTTGTGACCAAACTCTCCGATCGCGGTTCTGTAGAGTCCGTTGGCGTTGTCACCGATGTCGGGCTATTCCTCAGTCTCCTCGTTCAGCAATTGAAAAAGCTCGATAGTCCTGTAGCTGTTGCAGCCTAATTCAAAATAAAAGCCCTGCACAAGCAGGGCTTTTTTATAGACTACCTCCCTTTACATTTTGGTTGCAAAAGACGTATAGATAGGGAACCTCCTATTAAATCTGATAATTCAACTTGCTAAACCTGACTCCTATTCTGTTGCTCGTTAATTATCTATCCTAAATATCCTCAATCTTTAGTCTTATTTTTGTTCATGCAATACAGCCTTTATCGGAATTGAATTTAGAAACAGATTGGTTGGCGATTCTTGATCGTCGTTCTGGTTTGCCACCAATCAGCGATCAAAAATCACTATGGAAATATTTCAGAGTCCCGCAGGCAAACCAATTACAGTAATTGGGGGATAATACCAATTACTGTAATTGGTTTGCCAATAATTTGCTGTACATAATACATTTAAAGACTTGACAAGCCCAACATCTGGATGCTTATTTTAACGTGAGTTCGATGAAATTTGAGGACTACAAGCCTTAACCAATAAGCCTTACAAGGAAAAGTATTCACAACTATTGAGAATAGAATCAATAGATTGCGAATTTACGGTCTATTGATTCTATTCTCAGTAAAAATGTAGATATATTTGCATGGCTAGGTTCCAAAGTCCTTGATTTATTTATAAGGTTTCTGATGTATAAAATCTATCGAACTCACGTTATTTTACTCTGCTATAGTAACGATAGCTACTATCTAAGTCATCTTTGTTACATATTATGAAGTTTTTGTTAAATCAAATATAGAATTTAGCTATAACAAATTCAGCTATAGTAAATTCAGATATATCATTTCCCAGCCTATATAAATTATTGGGTTTGTTTTTCCATCCAGGTCAGAAATACAAACCTTTGCCTCATGTACTTGAAAATCTTTATACAACTTGGATGCATTAATTGGACGCATTAATTATAGACAATTAATTTTTGGAGAAAATTATTATGGTCTTGTCATCACCAATCAATAAGATTAAACAGCATTACACCGTTGTAGTAATTGGGTCAGGATATGGAGGGGCAATAGCAGCTTCTCGTCTATCCCGTGCTGGACAGACAGTGTGTGTGTTAGAGCGTGGCAAGGAAATTCAACCCGGAGGCTATCCTGATTGTGCCGCCAAGGCAATTCCAGAAATGCAATTTGACTTGCCCAACAAGCATATTGGTTCCCACACTGGACTTTATGATTTTCGGGTTAATCCAGAAATGAATGCTCTGATTGGTTGCGGATTAGGAGGAACATCGTTAATTAATGCAAATGTCTCCCTAGAAGCTGAGCGACGAGTACTAGAGCAGCCAGAATGGCCAGAGGCTTTTCGCAACGATATCGATACTCTGGTTGCAGATGGTTTTCAGAAGGCAAGGGAAATGCTGAAACCTATCCCTTATCCAGAAAATTATCCAACTTTACCAAAGTTAGAGGCTCTAGAAATTTCGTCTCGTAACTTATCGGGTAGTTTTTACCGTCCACCAATTAATGTCAATTTTGAAGAATTACCAGCAGGCATTAATCATGTGGGCGTAAGGCAAGATCCCTGTAATGGCTGCGGTGATTGTGTTTCTGGTTGCAACTATCGTGCTAAAAACACAGTGTTAATGAATTATTTGCCAGATGCCAAAAATCATGGTGCGGAAATTTTTACAGAAGCATCAGTACGATTTATTGAGCGTCATGGAGATCACTGGTTAGTGCATTATCAGATCATGGATGCTGGGCGGCAAAATTTTGATGCACCGACTTTATTTGTGAGTGCAGATATTGTATTTCTTGGAGCGGGCGCTCTAGGCTCAACGGAAATTTTACTACGATCACAAGCTCAGGGTTTGCAATTATCCAGTTGTTTGGGGCAGAAATTTTCTGGCAATGGAGATGTATTGGCTTTTGGCTACAATTGCGATCGCGAAATTAATGGAATCGGATTTGGCGATCATCCACCCGTCAATCGTGAGCCAGTTGGTCCTTGTATTACAGGAGTGATTGATGAGCGTGCTAATGGCACGATTGAAGAAGCGATGGTAATTGAAGAAGGCTCGATTCCTGGAGCATTGGCAAGCCTATTACCTACTACTTTTGCGACTCTCAATGCAGCGATTGGGGACGACTCTGACGGAGGAATTATCGATGAGTTGCAAGAGGCAGTAAGGGTAGTAGAAAGTGCTGTAGGTGGTGCTTATGAGGGAGCGATTCATAATACACAAACCTATTTAGTCATGGCTCATGATAATGATCGTGGTCAGATGTACTTGGACAATGATCGGTTACGGATTAGTTGGGTTGGTGCAGGAGAGCAACCATTCTTAAATACAGTAAGTAATCGGCTTAAAGAGGCTAATAAAGCCTTAGGTGGTTCTTATATTCGGAACCCAATGTGGACGAAACTGCTCGGTCACGAACTAATTACAGTGCATCCCTTGGGAGGCTGTACGATGGGCGAACAGGCAGAAAATGGGGTGGTCAACCATAAAGGACAGGTGTTTTCTGACCTAACAGGTAAAGAAACATATTCAGGTTTATATGTGAGTGATGGCTCAGTGATTCCGACAGCATTAGCCGTGAATCCGTTATTAACAATTTCGGCAGTGACAGAACGGACTTGTGCTCTTCTTGCATCTGATTACGGATGGACAATCGATTATAGTCTTCCTTCGCAACCTGCTGCTCCCGAATATCCTTCTGCTATTGGGTTAGAGTTCACGGAAACAATGCGCGGATACTTTTCAGAACGTGTCCAAGATAATTTTCAAGCAGGTTATGATGCAGGAAAAGCCGATAATTCGCCCTTTAGTTTTACTCTAACGGTGAGTTCCGATAATTTATCCGAAATGCTGGCAAATTATCAGCATCAAGCCCAGATGATTGGCACGGTAATCGCTCCAGCAATATCAGCAGAGCCTTTGACAGTGACTGGAGGAACTTTTAATCTGTTCTCTTTTGATCCTGAGCGTGCCAGCGTCCGCCAAATGTTGTATCGCATGGTCATGGTGACGGAATCTGGTCAAAAATACTGGATGTCTGGTTTTAAGGAAATTAAGGATGATCATGGTTTCGATTTATGGTCTGATACCACAACTTTATATATTACAGTCTATACAGGTGCTGACGAAACTACACCTGTTTTAGGTAAAGGGATACTCCATATTGAAATCCCCGATTTTATTAAGCAAATGACTACGATTAAGGCTCCAAATGCCCCTAATAAAATCGGGGAATTGAAAGCGATCTCTTCTTTTGGAAAATTCTTTGCTGGGACGCTATTTGAAGTCTATGGCAGCATTTTTGCAAGACCTGCGGTGTTTGCTCCTGATGCTCCACCAAGGGTAAAACGTCACTTGCGAGTATCAGCTCCAGAATTACATCCTTTTGTCACAGAGGATGGAGTCAATTTACTCCTGACACATTACCCATCGGCAACACCAGATCCGCGTAAGTTGCCCGTGATGCTCTGTCATGGCTTAGGGGTATCGAGTTTAATTTTCGCGATCGATACCATTGAGACTAATCTTCTAGAATACCTTCATGCCACAGGTTACGATGTTTGGCTGCTAGATTATCGTTCTAGTATTACGCTACCGCAAGCCGCTATTTTACAGTCTAGTGCTGATGTGATCGCCACAATTGATTACCCCGCAGCCGTCTCTCAAGTCCGCAAACTCACAGGTGCGGCACAAATCGATGTAGTTGTCCACTGTTATGGTGCTACCACCTTCTTTATGGCAATGCTCAAGGGATTGCAAGGAGTACGCTCTGCCTTTGTTTCCCAAATTGCCACCCACATGAAGGTTCCTTTCTTAACTGCCTTCAAAGCAGGACTCCATCTTCCCCAAATCTTATCAACATTAGGTATCAATAGTCTCTCTGCTGACTCTGATCCTCATGAAGCTTGGTGGGAGAAGATTTTTGATCTAGCGTTAAAGCTCTATCCTGTTGAAGCAGGAGAAGGAGACACCAATCCAGTGAGTCGGCGGATTTCCTTCCTCTATGGACAACTATACGAACTAAGCCAACTCAATACTGATACCTACAACGCACTCCATGAGCTATTTGGTATTGCCTCAATTGATGCTTTTGATCATTTAACCAAATTAGTACGTGCTGGTCACTTAGTGGACTTTGAAGATGGCGACACCTATCTCACCGATGCTAACTGGAAAAATCTAGCAATTCCCATCACTTTAATCCACGGGGCTAAAAATCACTGTTGGTTGCCAGAAAGTACCGAAATAACTGAACGCTTGCTCAAACAACACAATCCTAGCATTCCCTATCAGCGTCATCTGATACCTGAATATGGACATATTGATTGTATCTTTGGCAAGAATGCTGTTCGAGATGTTTACCCCTTAATTTTAGAACATTTACAATCTTTGGAGATCAATGGATGAATAACTATTTGAAATTGCCTTTAGAAGTAACTCCTCCAGTCTGGATGGGCAATAATGCAGGGATGTTGCTATTCTCTTTTGCTTGTTTTTATTGTGCGACCTGTCATACTTTTCTTTTATAGGCGATCGCGTAGGGAAAGTGGTATCCCTTGACTATATTGGTACTGAACGACATCGATTAGACTCATTTACCACTGAGTTAGTAACCAAATTCCATGAGATTGGCTTTGTAATAACAAAGCTAAAAATGGCAGAGCCATTTTTAGCTTTGAAAACCATTACTGGGTTTGGTTTTCAAAGCTAAAAAGTGTTGTCATACTTTTTTTTGAATCGGCATAATACCAATTCACAATCACAAAACTAAAACACCCCCTAGATTATGTTTAAATTTAAACGTTCTGTCAAAAACAGATTACCTGAGTCTTTTTTGTTTGGCGTAGCTACTGCGGATCATCAATGTGAAGCTTATGACGAACGGTATGAGGATATTCAAGATTTATGGGAACGGCAACGTAACCTTGTTAAGCGTGAACAAGCAACCGACTTCTGGAACCGTTACGCAGAAGATATTGCTTTAGCTCAACAAATAGGCTGTAAAGCTTTTCGTCTATCACTTTCTTGGGCTAGATTAGAGCCTAGTGCTGGCTCATTCAACGATGAAGGTTTTGCTCATTATCGACAGCTTCTCCAAACTATTCGAGACGCAGGGATGGTAGCAATTGTCACACTGCATCACTATACTTGGCCAATCCATGTTGAAAAGCGAGGTGGCTCCATTTCTCCAGATTTTCCGACAATTTTTGCGACTTATGCAGAGGAAGCGGTTAAAAGATTGGGTGATCTTATTGAATACTGGATTACCTTTAATGAGCCTAATCAGCTAGTCTATGGTTATTTCAAAGCAGGTAACTATAAATTGCCCCCAGGGTTGCCATTAGGAACATCTGTCAAAGAGCAAATGCAAGCAATCCGCAAACTCATTCCCAATCTGTTTGAAGCTAATGCCCGCGCGAGAACAGTCATCCACAAGTCTTACCCTCAAGCCAAAGTGGGAACTAATTCATTTCTCTTTGGTTTACCTAGCTTATTTCGGTGGTTTGTCGATTGGCAGGTAACAAGGCTTAGAGAAGAAGACTGGGAAAAAGTAGGTTATCGCTACACTGAACAGTCTCTTCTTTGGAAGCGCGATGTTGATATTGTTGTTGCTATGTTTAGTGTTACCCCAGAGCGTAAGGAACAAATTGATTTTTCAGAAGTTTACTATGTGGATGGTTTGAGATTATTGGTTCCTATCAGTAGTCAATTTCAGAAGCTAACAGATTTAGAAGGTAAGAAAGTCGGTGTGGTTGATGATTCTACTGCGGCGAAATCGATTTTTGAGATCATGCCTAAAAGTGAAGATGTGGAATTTATCGACTTACAAGCAGCACGAATAGATTTAGAGAACGGTAGTATTAGTGCTATTCTCGCGGATGAAAGTGGCTTACAAGGGTTGATGGTGAAATATCCAGATCAATACAAATTAATTGGTGATCGCTTAAGTGAAGAACACTATGCTGTCGGGGTTGCTAAGGGCAATCCTATGCTCCTAGATGCGATCGATTTAGCCGTTCAAAACTTTCATGATGGTATAGAAAGTGAGCGCATCTATCACCAAAACTTGAGCCTTCTCTCTGACACTACCAAAGTACCCCAGAATGTTCCTAATCGCTCTGTATTGGAAAATCTCCATGATGAACATCAACAATTACAAGGCTCGGCAACTAGCAACGGATTGTCCAAAGCAGAGAAATACACTTGGCTAAACCGTATCCAAGAAAGAGGCTATCTAATTGCTGCTGTTAGAGATGATGCACCTGGATTTGGCTATTTTGACCCCAAAACTCAAGCATATTCTGGTCTAGAGATTGATTTAGCTCGTAAGATTGCTGAGATAATTTTAGGAGATCCTGATAAAGTGGAATTTCGACCAGTTAAGACCAAGGAACGGATATCTAAATTGAGTTCCATTTTTCAAATCTTCGATCCAATTTTACGTGCTTTTAGTACATTATCGACAATCTTTAATAGCAACTGGTGGAATTTGGGAATGGCTGGTAAATTACCAGAGTTTCTCTGCCCTGCTGGCTGCGATCATCAACAGGATTTTGTGGGATTTGACTATTATTGGGGATCTGCTTCATTTTGGCCACCACAGAGGATTATCCAATTACTTAATGCTTCTCAAGGTGAATATACTAAAGCTCCAGTATGGTCAAAAGGACTGTATCAATTAATCAAACGCCATGCTCGATTGTTTCCTGATCAAGAGATTTTCATTGTGGAAAATGGTTGTGTTGTTGAGGCAGATAATTTGTCCCAAGCTGAATATATTCGCGCCCATATCCAAGAAATTAAACAGGCGTATCAAGACGGATTTAATGTCAAAGGCTATATTTATTGGTCGATCACATCTAATCGTGAGTGGGGATATAAGTTTGGACCTGATAGTAACTTTGGTTTATATCATATTGATTTAGATAATGATCCACACTTGCGGCGTATTCCTACTGATTCAGTTGCAGTATATCGAGATGTGATCCGTGATCGGTAATCCTAAATTTAGCAGGAGTTAATTTATGAATTATTCTACTAAGTTTAAGTTTTATAAATGATATATATGTCACTATCTAGAAGTTTGTCGCAAAATAATTAATCTAATTTAGTATGGAAAATCCTGCAATTACCAATCACGAAATTCATCCCTTAATCACTCAACGTTGGAGTCCTCGGGCCTTTGATAGCAAACTTGTAGAACCTGAAAAACTTGCCCAGTTATTTGAAGCAGCACGCTGGGCTTCCTCTTGCTTTAACGATCAGCCTTGGGTATTTATCGTAGCAACCAAAGACGACACGGTGAACTATCAAAAACTATTGGATTGCCTTGTGCCTTTTAATGCGTCGTGGGCGCAAGTAGCTCCAGTATTAGGATTAGTGATTGCTCAGAAAAATTTTAAGCACAATGGCAAGCCCAATGCTTGGGGTGAATATGATGCAGGTCAAGCAGCAGCAACGCTAGTATTGCAAGCTACGGCTTTAGATCTAGTCGCACACCAAATGGGTGGTTTTGACGCTGATAAGGCGATCGCTACTTTTAACATCCCTGAAACGGCGAAACCAATTGCCGCGATCGCGATCGGTTATGCAGGAGAGCCTAGTAATTTGCCAGCAGAACTACAAGAGCGAGAAACGGCTCCTCGTGCACGTAATCCTCTATCAAGCATTGTCTTTACAGGCGAATGGGGAAATTCGGCTACATTTGTCTAGCACTAAAAAAAGAGAGTTCGCATAGCGAACTCTCTTTTTTTAGCTTATAGCAAACCTGCTTGAGACAAGCCCAAAATCCAACCTGCACCGAGGATATGTCCTAGGCAAGTTACACCAAGCAATTCAGGAACACCAAAGCCTTCAAACAAACCAGGCAGTTCTACAGGCAAGTTGGGACCAACACCTTTGACTTTAATGCCGTAGCGAGCAACAACTAATGCAAACAAGTTAGCGGTAACCATGATCAAACCAACACCAGCAGACCATGTTGGGGTAGCGGGAACTGCGGCAAGTAAGTTAAGAGTTAGATGTGTCATAAATTTGATTTCCTGAGTTTAATTACCTATTAAAAATTTTTTAACTGCCATAATCCTAGAGTTAAGTACAGACATCAGGAAATTGTTCTTAAGTTAAATTCATTAAACTTAGTAATCGTTTACAGTCAATAAAGAGAATCAAGAAATTCACTTCGTGAATTTCTTGATTCTCTTTATATTTCTTCTAATACTTTAAAGCGAACATGATTGAGAGCGAGTTCACCAATGGAATAGGGCTGGGGTTGAATTGTTTCAAAAAAGATACCTTTACCAATTTCCACATGATACCAAGGAAGTCCCATAAACCAGCGTGTAGGATAGGGGCGATCGCCTGTATCATCAGGATTGGATTCCATTGGCAACCAACCGATACTAGGAATATAGAACTCAATCCAGACGTGGTTATAGTATTGGTGTAAGGGAACATTCAACATCAAGTCGCCATCATGGGGACATTTATAGCGCCCGACTGTGCGGCAGGCAATTCCATTCAATCTTGCAAGAGCGAGCAATAGCCCGACATATTCGCCACAAGAACCTGTACCTCTAAGTAAAACTTCTTCTGGAGCCGCAATGTATGGTGTAACACGATAGGAGAGCTTATCGTAGACATAATCGCGAATTAGCAGCATTTTTCGCAAAATATTAGTCTCATCACCGACAGCTTCTTTGGCGGCGGCTTGAATGATCGGATTGTCCATGCTCAAACCATCATCATCGATGAGATAGAGCTTCTGCATTTCAGGAGATAGCTCTGGCACAAATTCTACTTCACTATCTTTGAGTTCGTATTTGATGCCATGCAGTTCCAGAGTTGCTTTCCAGCCAAACATGCGAGCTTCTTCGGGTTTGAGATTGCCAAGCTTAAAGGCAGCAACTTTCTGTCCATCAACAATTTCTTCCTCAAAGGGAATGCCAATTGGCTCGATCACTAATAGTTTTTGGCGATAGGTATCAGTGGGGTAAGCAACGCGCCAAGTGAGGTTATAGACAGAAGTTGGCTCCTCAGAAGAGAGTTCTTCAAGATAGATCATTTCCACTTTGTAACCAGAGGTGAGCGTGTAATTTAACTTCCCATCTTGGTATTGATCAAACCTCAGCCGATGAATAAAGGTTTTTTCACGGGCGGCTACAGAAAATGGCTCCACTAGATCGTTAGGATTTTCGCGAATGTAATTCTCATCGCCTGAGTAAACCACGTACAGATCATCCCCTAGAAATCCTAATCCTATCGGATTGGGGAAAGGTGTCAAGCCACGTTGCAAAATTTCGCCAGACTTTGCCTTGAGACGATAAACAGTTTCTTCTGTGCGATCGCTTACCCATAATTCTTCACCAACTAAGGTAAGAGCCTCAAAGCCTGCTCCAGGAGCATCCATAATTCGCAGTAAGGTGCGGGTAGCACGCCCAAATACAAAGATCTTGCCAACTTCGCTAGAGCTTACATATACACCACCCTCGGATACAGCAATACCATCAACCCGATTTGGCAATTCCATAAAAGGCTGCAAATCAAATTCAACTAGATCGCAGTAATAAATCCCATTGTCCTTAGTAATCCACAGGGTATCTCCTGCGATCGCTAAACCTGTTGCGTCTCGAAATTGCGCTGCCGTGTAATTATTCAGTACCGTTGCGCCTTCGGAAAATGGATCGATTTTGAGGAGATGTCCTTGATAGGCATCAACACAAATTGCGTAGGGTTTGCCCTGATTTGTATTATTATTCGCATCGGTTTGCCACACTAAACCGTGAAGGTTATAAGCGCCAATGGGATAAATCGTGCTTGGTAAGCTAGGCATAGGGTATTAGGCAGGTGGTTTGACTGGTGATTTAGAAAGATGCGGGACTTTCCACAAATTTTGATCTGACTTCAAAAGCAACATTACTTCCGTAGCGAAGGTAACAGTAAGTAGGAAGGCTTAATTAAATGTAGGATGCGTTAGTGCAACGTAACGCATGAATTGGCTAAAGATGATGGGTTACACTATCGCTAACCCATCCTACATTTAATTCCAACAACCTACTTAGTTAGAATTGCACGCTAAGTGAGTAATTTCCAAAAGTACAAGAATTTTTTAAAAGTGTTGTCTGAATTCATAAAAAAGGATTTGACACTTTGTGTCAAATCCTTTTTTTACAGATTAGTAGTAGCTATACCTATCTTAGGACAAGGAATGATCTTTTGTCCTGACCAATCAGTCAATGTAGTTTCATTAAGATAATGGCGGGGTGTTTGCAGGAGCAGCTTCCATGCTCGATTAGCATCTATCAGATTAAAGCGATCGGGATAATGCGTTAGTAATAACTTTTGCACCATCGGATAATAATCTGGATTCATGCCTGGGAAAATATGATGTTCAGTGTGATAGGAAAAATTGACATGCAGGATATCAAATATTTTGGGTACACGAATAGAAACAGTGTTGACTAAAACATCATTGATACTGGTCATACGACACACCAAATGATGAGTCAAAATGTAGAAAATAGCGATCGCATATCCTATCCAAATTGGGAGGAAGTAACCAAATAGTATCTTCAGAGGAGAAAAATGTAAGCTAGCTAGAACCGCTATATGAATACCAAAGATTGCTAAAGTTTCACCAGCGATCGCAATTCTATCTTTTTCGCTAACACTAAATGTTGCTACAGGGTATGTAGCGGCCCGATTATTAAAAAATAAGATCGAAGTTAGATGGCGAAACACGTACATTCCCCAAATATGCCCTAATCCAATTACTAATAGAATTGGATTAACTTCTGATGATGGAAGAAACACATTTTGCAGCCATTTGCCCCAAGTATTTGGTTGTGAATATAAATAGTTGCGATCGGGATCTTGCTCAGAATTAGTCTTATTATGATGTTCGCGATTATGCACAGCTTTCCATAAAGTTGGAGACATCCATAGCATCGCAAAGCCTAAGAGACTAAGCGTTTGACGCAGCCAAGGCGCAGTAATTACAGAACTATGCAGTAACCCGTGAGAACTAAATCCCAAAGTCGCAATGCTATTCCCCATAACGATCGCAATTGGTAAATATAGCCAGAGATATTGCCAAGACCAACGATCTAGATAAGATGCGATCGCCCACCCCGCGATCAAGAGCATCAAATTAATTAATAAAATCCAAACTTTGTTGGAATCTGGCAGAAAAGCCTCTGCGGGAAGAAATGGACGCAATTTTTTGGCATAGTCAGCCTGTGTGATCAAAACTGGTTGATCGACAAGATTATTATTCATTATTCACTGTGTAAAGGGCTCACAGCTCGCTATGTTGAAAAATTTTGCCAAGCAAAATTTTTCAACATAGCGAGCTATAGGGTCTAAGAAATTCCCTTTTATAGACTTAACACATGATCTAGAGCTAAATTTAACGATATATTCCAGATTTCGCTTAAATATCTGCAATTTCTAGCTAAATTTACTGAGAAATTTTAAAAGAGTCTGAGTACGGGGCGTAAGCAAAGTTTTTCGATAAGCATCGGCAGCTTTTTTGATCGCATCAGCTTGGGTGGGATAGGAATGGATCACACTGGAGAGGGTATTTAATCCCTGTTTAGAGGCGATCGCTAAAGTAATTTCGCTAATCATTTCCCCTGCATGACGCGCCACAATCGTTGCCCCCAGAATGCGATCAGAGCCGCGTTGATGCAAAATTTTGACAAAGCCTTCCGTCTCGCCATCATAAATTGCGCGATCGACAGAACTAAAAGGAATCTTAATTTCATCGGTTTCTAAACCTTGCGCCTTGGCTTCCTCAACATATAAACCCACATGGGCAATTTCAGGATCGGTATATGTCACCCAAGGCATGACTAAATCGCTGAGCTTACTTTTGCCCAAACCAAAGGGAGAAAAGAGCGTGTTTTTAATCACAATCCGCGCAGCAGCATCGGCAGCATGGGTAAACTTCCAATTCATGCAAATATCGCCTGCGGCAAAGATTTTGGGATTTGTTGTTTGGAGATAGTCATTTACAAACACACCACGTTGCTTGTCATATTTCACGTCTACAGCTTCTAAATTCAAGCCTTCAACATTGGGCGATCGCCCTGCACCGACGAGAATTTCATCGACTTCTATTTGGTGATTAATTCCATTTTGTTGATAATGGATGATTTTGCCATTGCTAGTTTTGGTGACTTGAGCGATCGCACAATCCAGAATCAAATTCACACCTTCACGCAGAAATACCTGTTGCACAATTTCGGCAGCATCCGCATCTTCGCGATCGAGTAAATGCGAATTCTTGTGCAGTAACGTCACTTCGCAACCTAAGCGCTGAAAAGCCTGTGCTAATTCACAACCAATTGCACCGCCACCGATGACTGCGAGTCTTTTGGGTTGCTCAGTGAGAGAAAATACGGTTTCATTGGTTAAATATCCGACTTCGGTAAGTCCTGCTATTTGTGGATCTGAGGCCCTTGCGCCTGTGGCAATTACCGCTTTTTTAAAATTTAATTTGAGGTTGTTAACAGCGATCGCCTTATTATCAATAAAACTTGCCGAACCGAGAAATACATCGACACCGAGATTCCGAAATCTCTCCGCCGAGTCATGGTGGCTAATGCCAGCACGGATTTTTCGCATCCGTTCCATTACGGCAGCAAAATCGATATCAATATTCTGGGATGGATTAATACCAAATCTCGCAGCATCAAGGATGTCGGCAACTACTCGCGATGAACGAATCACGCATTTAGAAGGAACGCAACCAACATTGAGACAATCACCTCCCATGAGATTCTTCTCAATTAGCGCCACTTTCAAGCCTAGACCTAACCCCGCCGCCCCTGCTGCCACAACTAATCCCGCCGTCCCAGCCCCAATTACTACCAGATCATAAAGCCCCGCAGGTTGAGGATTTACCCAATCTAAAGGATGCACGTTCGCAATTAGATCACGGTTATATCCATCCACTGGCTGAATGAATTCTGCATAGCGATCGCTGGAATATGGAGAGGATTGAGTCATGACTTGATATTAGGGAGATAAAGATAAATAATTGTTGAGGTAACTAAGATCTTGCACCATTCTAAAAAGGGGTTGCGAAAAGACAAGAGATGTGAAAAAAGGGCATAGTACTAATTTAAATAACGATATGGAAACCATCGTTGCTATAGTACTTACGAAAAAATGCCCTGAAAGCCTAATTTTACTGTAGGGTCAATTCATGAATTGCCTCTACATCTCGTTTTTTGCGTAAGTCCTAATATAACGTCAATTCGATGCAAATGGAAAATGGTAAGAATCGCTAAGCGATTCTTACCATTTTCCATTTGCGTTGTGCTTCGCACGACGCAAATAGCTATATCGAACTCACGTTAATATACAAGAAGGCAGATTAGGACACTTCAATCAATTATGACTAGTAGCGATCGCTTTCTCCCAATTCAAGGCTATCAACCAGAGCAGCAAATTTATGCTGGTAGCAGAACAATTGTCTATCGAGGCATATGCATAGCTGATAGTCAGCCTGTCGTGCTGAAAATATTGAGAAGCGATCGCCCCACACATCAAGATTTACTGCGGCTGAGAAACCATTACACGATCGCCAAGAAGCTCAACTCCGAAGGCATAACCAAACCTATTGCCTTAGAAAACTATG
Organism: Pseudanabaena sp. BL-A-41; assembly: GCA_050632425.1. Taxonomy (GTDB): domain Bacteria; phylum Cyanobacteriota; class Cyanobacteriia; order Pseudanabaenales; family Pseudanabaenaceae; genus Pseudanabaena. Next base: position 1,486,335 of record CP192607.1, read on the forward strand.
GCAATGGCTATGTATTGGTAATGCCTGATGAGGGATATATCGCTCTTTCAGATTATATTTCAGGAAATTCTCTCAATCTGACCGAAGTTTTAGCGATCGCGATCCAACTGGCAACAATTCTGGACGATCTCTATCGTCAGTGTGTGATCCACAAAGATATCAACCCCAGCAATATTTTGATTAAACCGATTACAAAACAGATTAAGTTAACTGATTTTGGACTAGCGACATTACTGCCCCACCAGACGCAGATGCTAAGTACAAATATCTTAGAAGGTACACTAGCTTATATGGCTCCATGCCAAACAGGACGGATGAATCGGGGGATCGACTATCGCTGTGACTTTTATGCTCTGGGCGTAACTTTGTTTGAGCTATTGACAGGAGAATTGCCATTTAAGTCAGACGATCCCTTGGAAATAGTGCATTGTCATCTTGCTAAGCCAGCACCATTTGTAAGCGAATTGAAACCAGAGATCCCAGAGGCGATCGCCCAAATTGTCTTTAAGTTAATGGCAAAAAATGCCGAGGATCGTTACCAGAGCGCATTGGGTTTAAAGCATGATCTAGAAGTCTGTCTGAATCAGCTTAACCAGACTGGAAGCATCACTGAGTTTGCTATTGGCACAAGGGATCTTTGCGATCGCTTCACGATCCCCGAAAAACTCTATGGACGCGAAGCAGAAGTTAAAACTTTATTGAGTGCTTTTGATCGAGTCTCTCAAGAGCCTTCTGAACTAATGCTAGTAGCGGGATTATCAGGTATCGGCAAAACCGTCGTCATTAATGAAGTCCATAAACCCATAGTCCAGCAACATGGTTACTTCATCAAAGGTAAATTTGAGCAATACAATCGCAACATCCCTTTTTCTGCTTTTGTCCAAGCTTTTCGCAACTTGATCGGACAACTGATGAGTGAGAGTGATGCTCAAATCAGGGTATGGAAAACCAAAATCCTTGACGCGGTGGGAGAGAACGGACAAGTCATAGTTGAGGTGATCCCAGAGCTAGAAGGAATTATTGGCAGTCAACCTAACGTCATTGAACTATCTGGAAATGCAGCCCAAAATCGATTCAACTTACTGCTTCAAAAATTCATTCAAGTTTTTGCCACATCCGATCATCCCCTTGTGATGTTTTTGGACGACTTGCAATGGGCTGATTCGTCTTCATTAAGGTTAATGCAACTGTTAATGCAAGATGCAAGATATCTATTGATGTTGGGAGCTTATCGAAATAACGAAGTGTCGCCAGTTCATCCATTGATGATGACAATATCAGAAATGATCAAAACGGGCTTAACCGTAAATACAATTACTCTGCAAGCATTGAGCCAAGCCGACATACATCAATGGATTTCCGACACCTTGATTTGTGATTTGCCCAGCGCTTTACCCTTGACAGAATTGGTGTATCAAAAGACCGCAGGAAATCCCTTTTTCTCCGTGCAGTTGCTTAAGGCTTTATATGAAGGAAAGAGCATTACCTTTAATTGGGATTTGCAAAATTGGCATTGCGATATAGCCCAAGCCAGACTGACTCATGCTGATGATGTGGTTGAATTTATGGCAAGCCAATTACAGAAGTTGCCTTTAGAAACTCAGGATATTCTTAAAGTGGCGGCTTGTATTGGCGCACAGTTTGATTTGCAGATGCTCGCGATCGCTTCTCAAAAATCTTCAGAAAGTGCAGCACAAGACCTATGGCAAGCATTACAAGAAGGTTTTATCATTCCCACGACGGAAGCCTATAAGTTCTTTACGCAGACTGATGCGAATGTTGATACTCCAACTGATGCGACTGCTACTTATAAGTTTCTGCACGATCGCGTTCAGCAAGCTGCTTATTCGCTTATTCCAAAGGAGCGCGAAGCAGAAATTCATTTGAAGATTGGTAAATTAATTCAACAAAGTTACTCAAAAATAGAACTTGAAGAAAGGCTGTTTGATCTAGTTGGACACTTAAATCAAGGTCAATCATTAATTACTGAACCAATAGAGCGAGAAGCCTTGGCAAAATTAAATCTTAAAGCTGCAAAGAGGGCGAGAATGTCTACAGCCTACGCATCCGCAAGGATTTATCTTGAAAAAGGAATTGATCTGCTACAGGAAAATAGCTGGCAGTATCAGTATGAATTGGCTTTGGATTTGTATCTTACATCCGTTGAGGTAAGGTATTTGAATGGTGACTTTGCAGGAATGGAACAGCAAGCAGATTTGGTATTACAGAAAGCGCAGACTATTTTTGATGAAGTGAAAATCTATGAAATCCAAATTGCGGCGAAAACCCTACAAAGTCATGTCTTAGAAGCTATTGATATTGGCAGAAAAGCATTACTCCTATTGGGGATTAAACTGCCGAATAAATCTAATGAAGTCGAAGTTGCTCAAGCGATGCAAACTCTGGCTAAGCAACTTGAAAACATCCAAATTGCAGACTTGGTTGATCTACCATCTGCACACGATGCCCAAACTCAATTTGCTATGCAAATTATGGGCATCTTGTTTTCCCCTATCATCCAAGGGATGCCGAGCTTATTACCTTGGCTTGGCGCAACAATGGTAAGTCTTTCTATCCAATCTGGTAACTCGGTGGCTTCAACTATTGGATATGCCATTCATGGTCTAGTAATGTCGGCATTTCTGACAGATACTGTTACAGGATACGCCTTTGGAAAGGTGGCTCTAAATTTACTTGAAAAATTTAATAGCGCCGAGATTAAGTCGGTTGTGATGTTTCTATTTGGAAACTTTGTTCAGCCTCACAATGAGCCATTGCTAGCTACAATTCCAATGTTGAAAGCTGCTTACAATGCTGGGATCGAAATTGGCGATTTTATGCACGCTGGATTTTCTCTGGCTACCTACAGTAATTCAATATTTTTTAGTGGTGGAGAACTGGAACTTTTTGTTCAAGACATGGCTACTTATAGCGAGAAATTGGCTCAGATCAAACAATCTTCTGCACAAGCCTATATTAATCTAGGAAAACAAACAGCCGAAAATTTGGTTAAACCAGTCAATTATCCCCATATCTTAATCGGCGATACTTACAACGAATCGATAATGCTGCCTAAACAGCAATTGGATAATGATCAAACCGCGATCGCTGAAACCTATATTTATAAACTGCTATTAGCTTACTATTTTGGCAATTATACAGATGCCATTCACTACGTTAAGCAAGCAGATCAATGTCTCATCGCCGTGTCAGGATCATTCTTTGTTCCTATTTTTCATTTTTTTGCAGCCCTAACGCATCTAAGACAGTTTCCCGATCAAATGGAAGCAGAACAATCGGACACTCTTATACTGGTGCAAAAACATCAAGATTTTCTAGATAAGATGTCTCGTAATGCGCCAATGAACTATTTACATAAATGGCATTTAGTGGAAGCAGAGCGATATCGTGTTTTGGGCAATAAAATAGAGGCAATTGAATATTACGATCGCGCGATTGCTGGTGCAAAAGAAAACAGCTACATCCAAGAAGAAGCGCTTGCCAACGAACTTGCTGCTAAATTCTATCTTGACTGGGGCAAAGAGAAAATTGCTCAAGTCTATATGACTGAAGCCTATTATGGATATGTGCGTTGGGGCGCATCCGCCAAATTCACCGACCTCGAAAATCGCTATCCCCAACTACTCGCGCCTATTCTTCGAGACTCCCTTGGCTCCTTCAAGAAAAAATCTACTAACTCCTCAAGTAACACCTCTGAATCAATAGATTTAGCGACTCTGCTAAAAGCATCTCAAGCAATTTCTGAAGAAATAGAGCTTTCAAAGCTATTAGATACGCTCCTAAATATCGCAAATATTAATTCTGGAGCCGATAAATGCGTCTTACTACTGCAATCAGAAACAGTTTTGCAAATTGTCGCACTCGTGGAATCTGGACAACCTTCGCAAATATTCTCCCCTCCCATATCCATAGAACACAGTGAAGATATGGCGATTAGTATCGTCAATCAGGTCAAGCATAGTCTAGAACCCCTAGTTTTGAGTGATGCGCGACAAGATTCCCAATTTGCAAGCGATCGCTATATCCTCAAATATCGACCTAAAAGCATTCTATGTATGCCCATACTGAAACAAGGCAAATTAATTGGGATTTTATACCTAGAAAATAGCTTGACCATAGGAGCATTTACTAGCGATCGCCTTGAAGTCTTAAACCTAATTTGCTCCCAAGCTGCGATTTCCTTAGAAAATGCCCAACTCTATCAAACACTGTATGAGAGTGAAAATAAATTCAGAAGGCTAGTGGAAGGAGCTAATGACATGATCTGGGCTGCAAATTCCGATGGCATATTTACTTATCTCTCTCCCCAATTTCAGACCATGTTTGGGTTTACCGTTGAGAAATGGATTGGACAATCCTTGGCAAAATTGATTCATCCTGATGACTTAGAAAAGGCTATTGCACCTGCTAGATTGGCTTTAGAGCAAGGAGATAAGCATCAAAATATAGAATTTCGTCACCTATGTCAAGATGGTAGTTATCTGTGGGTAACACTAAATATGACCCCCATCTTTGATGTCAATGGAAGTGCGATCGGGCTACAAGGGATTTTGCGGGATATCAGCGATCGCAAAAATTTAGAAAAAGAACAAACACGTTTGTTGAGAATTTTAGAAGCATCTTCAGACTATATTGGTACTGCTAGTCCAGATGGTGAAATTACTTGGACAAACCAAAGATTACGCCAACTTTTAAAGATTGAGCAAAGCACATCACTGGCAGGTCATCAGATACAGAGTTTCCATCCTCAATGGGCTTTAGACTTAATCTATCAAAAAGCAATCCCTCAAGCAGTTCAACAAGGTTATTGGACTGGAGAAACAGCAATATTGACTCCAGAAGGACAAGAGATTCCTGTATCACAAGTTTTGATGGCACATAAAACCCCAACAGGCGAACTGGAATACCTCTCAACGATTATGCGTGATATCAGTGAGCAAAAAAGAACAGAAGCAGCTTTACAAGCATCTGAACTAGAACTACGCAGCTTGTTTTTGGGAATGGATGATGTTGTCTTTGTGGTAGATCGAACTGGAACATATCTCAAGGTCGCCCCAACCAATGCAGACAAGCTTTACCTACCTCCTGATATACTCATTAGCAAAAGTATTCAAGAGATTTTCCCGCCCGATCAATCTGAGCAATTTCTATCAGTAATCAGGAAGACTTTAGACAAGCAACAAACTCAAGAGCTTGAATATAGCCTATTGATCCAAGATATAGAATTTTGGTTTAGTGCAAGATGTTCTCCCTTGAGTGAGCAATCGGTCATTTGGGTGGCTCGCGATATCAGTGATCGCAAAGCTGCGGAAGCCCAACTCAAACAACAAGCCAAACAACTTGAAGAATATACCCAGACTTTAGAACAGAGAGTAGAAGAGCGCACCCAAGAACTTTCGCAGGCTCTATCCAATCTCAAGTCCACGCAAGCAGGACTAATTCAATCTGAAAAGATGGCAGCCTTAGGACAAATCACTGCCAGCGTCGCCCACGAGATCAATACCCCTCTCGGCGTAATTCGTGCAGCAACAGGCAATATCATCGAGGCAAGCAATGCCTCCCTTCAGCAACTGCCCCAATTCATGCAAAGCTTAACTTCTCAACAACAAGTAGAATTTATTGCTCTAGTCAAGGCAGCAATTCAGAAGCCGCAATCCCTATCTACCAAAGAAGAACGGCAACTGCGACGACAACTGCAAAGCGAACTAGACAGCCAAGGCATTGCTGATGCTAGTGGCATTGCTAATCAACTTAGTCAGATGCAATTAGGTTCCGATCTACATCTTTATCAATCCATTCTGCAAGCTCCGAATTGTTACGACATTTTACTGGTGGCTTACAAACTGGTTTTGCAACATCAGAGTATTCGTAGCATTCAACAAGAAGTAGACCGCGCCGCAAAGATTGTTTTTGCACTCAAAACATATAGCCATCGCAGCAGTGACACTGAAGAGAAAAGTCTGATCCAAATCAGCGATGGCATCGAAATCGCCTTAACACTATATCAAAATCGTTTGAAGCAAGGAATAGAGGTGATTCGTAAATATGAGCCAGTCCCCGATCTTCTATGTAATCCAGATGCGCTTACACAGGTGTGGGTTAATTTAATTGACAATGCTATCTATGAGATCGGTAAAGCGGGGACTCTAGAAATAGCGATCGCCTCTCAAGCTGGAAAAGTAATAGTTGAAATTACAAATTCGGGCGCTGAAATTCCCAATGAAATAATGCCGCGACTGTTTGAACCATTTTTTACAACCAAGCCCAGAGGTGAAGGTAGTGGACTTGGTTTAGATATTGTGCGCCAAATTGTACAGAAACATGGTGGTAGTATTTATGTCAGAAATCAGTGCGGAGGGGTCGCATTTTCGGTTGTTATTCCTTTATCTGAAGATACAAACTAGCGATCAGGAATTAATCCCACTGCAAATTTAAATTAAAGAACTAACGGATTTTTAATTTCCGAGTAATATCAATTCCAACCGTAGAAACTGATGACGAATAAACTGACTATTATTTGTGTTGATGATGAACGCAATGTCCTACTGATACTGAGAAATCAATTAATGCATTTTTTCTCAGATTGCAAGATTGAAATTGCCGAAAGTGGAGATGAAGCACTAGAAGTTATTGAGGAGATATTATCTAACGGCGAGGAAGTTGCTCTAGTAATTGCCGACCAGATTATGCCGAAGATGAAAGGGGATGAATTTTTAATCGAACTCCATCACCGCCATCCTCAGATCCTCAAGGTGATGCTAACAGGACAAGCCAATGTTGAAGATATTGGCAATGTCGTCAATCGCGGAAATCTCTATCGTTTTATATCTAAACCTTGGGACGAAACTGATTTGAGGCTAACAGTAGTGGAGGCTTTGCGGAGATTTGAACAAGAGAAACAACTTGCCAAGCATCAGTTAGCCCTTGAGCAAACTAATCTAGAACTAATCGAGCTAAATGCAAATCTTGAGAGAGCTTATGCGGAAATCAAGAGCATTTCTAAATTAAAAGACGAGTTTCTTTCCATGATGAGTCATGAATTACGGACACCATTAAACTCGATTTTAGGCGTGTCAGAATGTTTGATTGAAGAAATTTATGGTCAGATCAACCCTCGTCAAGAAAAGGCGATCGCCATCATTGAAAGTACTGGTAATCATCTTCTGAAATTGATTAATGACATTCTATATTTTTCAAAACTTACAACAGATTTAGTGAAACTGGATATCGAATCAGTAGCGATCGCCAATTTATGCAATTCTAGTCTAGAATTTGTGAAACAACAGGCTCTCCAAAAGAAAATTCAAATTACGACAAACATATCCCCAGAAGTAGAATTCTTTAAAGCCGATCCACTTCGGATGAGACAAGTATTAGTCGAATTACTCAATAATGCAGTCAAATTTACTCCCATCGGCGGTAAAGTCAGTTTGAATGTAAAGACAGATCCTCCACTTGGTGAGATTGTCACCTCTTCTAGTGTAGCTAAGACATCAGATCAGATAGCTGATAATCAGGAAGTATTAAATACTCACTCTTGGATTCATTTTGAAGTTACTGATACTGGGCTTGGCATCGGACCTAGCGATCAAAACAGGCTATTTCAAGTATTTACGCAGATTGATAGTGGGCTTAATCGTAATTATGAAGGAATAGGAATAGGGCTTGCAATAGTAAAGCAAATCGTTAAACTTCACAGGGGTGATATCAAACTGAGCAGTCAGATCGGTCGAGGAAGTTGCTTTACTGTGAGCATACCATTTAGGAATTGACTCACTATCAATTGCAATTCTAAGCGCTCCATCCTAAACCCAAAAGTTTTGAAAGCAATATTAGAATCAGTCACATGTTGAGGCTGTAAATTGTCGAGTAAAGTAAATTTAAAAGAGGGTTAATTGTTGTGGTGGTGGAATAAGCTGATACCAAGGTAAAACTGGCACTGGAACATTTGCTTTTTCTAACATTTCCTGAAAGTACTTTGCATTATGAGGCGATCGCTCTTCAATCGGGCAATGCATAAAGAAGTATATTTGTGTTCCCTTCGCGAGCCATTCGCGTACATAAGTTTCCCATTCTTGCCAAAAGCGAATATTCAAATCGCGATCGGGGTGACTAATGAAACGCACAATACTAAAAGGGGCTGTCACCACAGGTTGCAAAGGCAAATTGGGTTTGCGGCGCTCCTGCTGGACGGGAATCGACAGGGCAGGATCAATATCATCACCAAGGGGCAAATCATATATGGGGCGCGAATCTAGCAGTACCCGCCCAATCCCTAAACTCCGTAATAACTGATTAAGGCGATCGCTATGATTCGGCTTAAACCAATCAGCATGACGCACTTCTAAAGCGATTTGATAGTCCTGAGTTGGTAACGCTTTGAGGAAATTTTCGAGATCAGTAAAATTCGCAGGGCTATAGCTGGGTGGTAATTGAATAAAGGCAACACCTAAGCGATCGCCAAATCCCGATATCAAATCCAAGAACTGGAAAGCTTGCTCTATATAAGGCATCAGCAAACCATTATGGGTGAAATGTTTCGGGAACTTTGGACAAAAGCGAAATTCTGCGGGTGTGTCCTTTGCCCAGCGCTCGATGGTTTGGCGATCGGGGATCACATAGAAAGTAGAGTTTACTTCTACCGTCATCAGGCGATCGCTATAAAGAGGCAAAAATTCCGTGGAACGACTTCCTCTCGGATAGAAATCACCTACCCAACCCTTAAAAGCCCAAACCGCACAACCTAAATAAAATCGAGAATCCATGTTTTTAATTGGTTTATCGTATTTCCCAGTTTAGTTGTTTCGCCGCCAAGCGGACAGACCTAAAAAATTTGACGCACGCGCAGTGTGCGTCAAATTTTTTAGGTTTTATTTTGTGTTGGGGAGATTTTGGCGATCGCTATAAGAAACATTAGTATAACTAATCATACTGCGATTGCATTATAAACATAGCCTATGTTAAGTTGAGTCACAGTTTCTTAAAAGTTTCTGAGTGGATGAAATCAAAAATGCAACAGTTAATTGACGCGCCTAAAGACGAGCTAACCACTCCCCAGCAAGGTAAAAACCTGCGTTTTCGGATAGTCCATACTTTAGAACTAGTACAGGATGCGATCGCCATCTCGCTTTGCATTGGACTATTTTGCGTCATGGTCTTGCAAATGAAAGAGATCTTTTTATCGCTACTTACCACCTTACACTTTCATGAAATTACCGCCGATATTTTATTTATTCTCATCTTGGTAGAATTATTTCGGCTATTAATTATTTACCTTCAAGAACAACGAGTATCCATTGGGGTTTCCGTCGAAGTAACCATCGTATCGATATTGCGGGAAGTAATTGTTAAAGGTTTGCTAGAAGTTGAATGGAAACAGGTATTGGCAACCTGCGCCTTCTTAGTTGCCCTAGCATTACTCTTGATCGTCCGAGTTTGGCTACCCCCCACCTTTGAAGGTATCGATCCCGAACAAAAAGCATCACTACGCTTCAAAGAACGTAAATAACATCAATTCGGGTTAAGCTGGCAAATTTTAAAAAACCAAAAGTAAAAGGCTTGCTAAGCAAGCCTTTTACTTTTGAGAGAGGCTTTGCTACGCAAAGCCTCTCTCAAAAATAGTTTCAAATAAAAAAGGGAGCATAGCTCCCCTTTTTTATATCTATTTGACCTGACTAAGTAACTGCTTAATGGTTTTGATTAATTCAGGCGGATGATAAGGCTTAGTTAAGTAAGCATCGGCCCCCTGTTTCATACCCCAGTACTTATCAAATTCCTCACTTTTGGTTGTACACATAATTACGGGTACATCCTTCGTAGAGGCATTATTTTTGATCCAACGGCATAACTCGTAGCCATTCATCCGAGGCATAACCACATCGGTGACAACGAGATCGGGAGTCGAAACCTTAAGTTTTTCAACTGCGTCAGCACCATCATGGGCTTCTATAACTTCTAGACCATGCTGTTTTAAATGTGCCGAGACCATCTCCAACACCATCGAACTATCGTCCACTACGAGGACTTTTACCATAACTGCCTTCCTGCTTTTCCAGTTGTGCATTAGCCAAGATCTTCGCTAGCATTCAACTCCCAAAAGAATTAATGCAATTTCCAAAGATCAATCACTATTGCAATCATAAAATTTCTAAAACCTTAAAAATGAGATAAGGTTAAGAATATTAGCTAATCAACATTAACTGTTTTTTGATTGCGTCTTTACAGAATTGTTGACCCAACTCTAGCTGATCAATGAACAATATCAATGAAAAGCCTCGTTATTGTTGACAGTATATCAGAATGCATCTTGGTTAGAGTGCTATGGCGATGGTTACGGTTGAAGGTTTGAGCAAAATTTACAATATTGCGGTCAAGGATTCAGGACTGTTTGGTACTCTTAAGCATTTTTGGCATCGTCAATATCGTGAGATCGCTGCTGTTAAAGATATTTCCTTTGCGATCGCTTCTGGAGAAATGGTGGGATTTTTAGGTCCCAATGGCGCAGGGAAAACCACGACATTAAAAATGCTGACGGGCTTAATTCATCCCTCATCGGGTCATGTGCAAGTCGCAGGACATATCCCCTTTCGTCGTGATGCAGGCTTTCTCCAAAAAATCACCTTGGTAATGGGGCAGAAACAGCAATTAATCTGGGACTTGCCAGCCCTAGACTCATTACGCATGAATGCGGCGGTGTATGACATTCCCGACAAAGTATTTAAGCATCGCGTTGGCGAATTGACCGAGATGCTATCGCTCGAAGGAAAACTGTCCCAACCAATGCGGAAACTCTCCCTCGGTGAGCGCATGAAGGCAGAGTTGCTAGCAGCGCTATTGCATCAACCGCAGGTTTTATTTCTGGATGAGCCGACCTTGGGGCTAGATGTCAATGCTCAGGCAAGTGTACGCGAATTTTTACGGGAATATAATCAACGCTATCAAGCCACAATTTTGTTAACCAGTCACTACATGGCAGACATTACGGCTTTGTGTAAGCGAGTATTACTGATCCATCAAGGGGGACTAATCTATGATGGCAGTTTGGATGGCTTGCATGATAATTTTGCGCCCTATCGAGAAGTGCGGGTGGAGTTAGCCCAACCGATAGGCGATCGCAATGATCTACAGAAATATGGTCAAATTCTGAATATTGATGGTCAAGCAGTTTGCTTTTTAGTGCCACGCGAAAATTTGACAAAGGCAGTTTCTCAGATTCTTGCAGAGCTAGAAATCTTGGATTTATCGGTAAATGAACCTGCGATCGAGGAAGTAATTGGCAGCGTTTTTCGGGCTGGTACGGTCTAAGGATAAGTGACGGCGCAAAGCGCCGCCACTTATATACATTTTTGTGAGGATATCATGATGTTTAGGAGATTGTAACTTTTGTGTAACCAATAAGTAACTTTCGGGTCTATCCAAAATTTGTACGCAGTATTAATGTCGTATTAAGCAGTTGGGTTAGCGCAATTGATTGATTACATGAAAAAATTAAGTTTCCACAAGAAAGATCCCAAATGATTTCTATCTGTAGTTTTACTACTAAAAAGCTATGCTAAACACTTCTCAACTATTTCCAAGATCTCGACAGTACGGGGAGGCGAACCATGAAAACCTTATGTTTAATACAGTTTTGAAAGAGTTCTCTTTGCGGGTCAGCATTATTTACAATCTTCAAACTAATGGAGAAATTTCGTCAAAAGAAGCTTACTCGCAGTTAGCAGAACTATGGCAACAGCTAGAAAAATCTGCTAAATCTTCAATAGTTTAACTGGTTTTCCCAAAGCGATTGAGACTAAATTTCCCAAAACATAAGCCCAGATATGCATTGTCTAAGTAGCTATGCGTAGTTAAAAAAACAGAGCCAAAAGCTGTGGCGCAAGCTGCGCTTGCGCCACAGCTTTTAGGTTTTTATATTTAATTGCGCCAAGCTACTTATATGGTGCGTAACTCAGTCGCTTTGGGCTACTAACAACAACAGTCCGCCAAAATCCAGTTCGCTATCCCCTTAAGCATCGTCGTTCGCTAGCTATTCATAAATAGTTTCATCTTCCTTTCGCCAAGCGGGATCGACGATACAGATAAATACAATTGGTTCATCGCCAATATTTTTGAGAAATTGCTTTGCATTGGGGGGAATATATACGGCATCACCTGATGCGATCGCGCATACTTCCTCATCAATATACATTTCGCCAATGCCACTCAAAATGTAATACACCTCAGAAGTAGTCAGAGAATGTGGTTGCGAAGTTTCTCCTACTGGCAAAATCGCATGGGCAAGGCTATAGCGAAGATCGATCGCTTGTTTATCGGGGTGTAATAATTCGCGCAATATGGTCGAGTCACCCGCAATAAATGCTGGACAATCAAGCAATTTTTGGATCAGCATAAATAGATTCTCTTAATTTGTGATTAAAGCAGCGCTAAGCGCTGCTTTAAGAGACATGCAGGAAAGATTTTTGTGGCGCGGCTTCGCCGCGCCACAAAAAGTTCGCAGTCCCCTAATCTTAGTTAATTGCTTGGACATCCTTGGGGGCAAAACCATGAGCGGTTAATTCTTTGTTGAGAGCAACTGCATTTTTAACGCGATCGACAAATAATACTCCATTCAAATGATCCATCTCATGTTGAATTACTCTTGCTAGCAAACCACTTGCTACAAGCTTTTGGGGTCTACCATCTTCATCACGATAGGAAACTTCCACTTGATCGGGACGGACAACATCGAGAAACACTTCAGGAATGCTCAAACATCCCTCTTCGCCAGTGATCAAGTCTCCACCCGAACCCTTAATTTCAGGATTGATCATCACTAAAGCTGGTTTGCTCTCATCCTTGAGTTCGATATCAATCACGAGTAGTTGTTTGTTAATCCCCACCTGTGGTGCAGCTAGTCCGATTCCATCGTTGCTATACATGGTGATCAGCATATCGGCAATGATCTGCCGAATTTCGTCGTTGACTTTACTAATGCGCTTAGCGGGCTGACGTAATACGCGATCGCCTAGAGTATGTACCTGTAAAGGAGGGTTACTGACTTTTTGCTTGGGGACTTTGATAGAAATTGCAGACATTGCCAATTAGCTTGTAAATATAAGCTTGTAGTTAACTATTAATATTTTGACATAGATCGCGATTTGCTCTGTCTTGTTAATAGTTTTGCCTAAAGGAAGCAAATTTTTTGTGGCGCGAAACCGCGCCACAAAAAATTTGCTTCCTTATTAAATCGCAGAACCCTTATGACAGTTGAGCAGCTTTTTAAACTTATTTGATGGGCGCTATTTTCTAGAGCTGTTATAAAATTGAGTAAATATGCGCTGTTAACTTACCGTTTTAGGAGGATTCAGTCATGACTGTTGCAATTCCCTTGCTGACACTTGCGGAATATCTTGCTTATGATGATGGGACAGATACGCGCTATGAGTTGGTTAATGGAGAGTTAGTGGCGATGGCTCAACCTACGGGAATTCACGGCGGCATGAGTGAATTTATGAATGATTCTTTCCGTTTTGAGATTCAACGTTTACAGTTGCCATTGATTTCTAAGCAGGATTTGATTGCGGTACAAACTGGGCAGGTCAGAGGAAAAATCACTTGTCGAGTCCCTGATGTAGTAGTGATTACATCAGAACAGTGGCAGGAGATGCGTTTTCGGGAAGCGGTATTAACGGATTCTGTTCCCTTATTAGTTGTGGAGATTGTTAGTGACAGTACACGCAATATTGACTATCGCAAGAAGCGTGCAGAATATAATGCGATCGAGATTCCTGAATACTGGATTGTTGATTTTAGCGATCGCAAGGTGACAGTTTTACTGCTCGAAGATGGGCTATACGAGGAAATAGTTTATCGAGGCGATGAGGTGATTAAATCGTTGCTATTTCCTGAGTTGAAGTTAACACCATCGCAAATTTTTAACGCTTAGCAATACATTCATAGGAGTCTAAATATAGATGATATTTGGGCTTATTCAGGTAAAAAATTGGGATTTAGTGTCTCTTCTTGACTAAAAGGTGATTGGATTGGAAAAGTAGAGATATTTAATCCAGTTTCAATAGCGGCTTTTCTTCTACCTTCCTGATAACATTCATCAAAGACTTGCTTGAGATATGTTTTTAGACTAGGGCTTACTTTCAGAGCTTTGACAATGCGGCTACGATGCTCGTCAATGGTATATCGCCAACTCGAAGTACGTTTATTGACTTGATATTGATATTTGAGTAAGTGCATCAATAAAATTTCTAAATTACTTTCTAAAGCAATTTTTTCTTTTCGCGCCATTGCTTCAATTTCTTCTAAAAGGTTCTCAATATCTAGGTTTTCTAGTTTCCCTGCGCGGAGTTGTTCGCTAGTCATTTCCAACCACATTAAGTAGTCTTGTTCGTAGACTGTCTTTACAGAGGTTTCTGCATTTACAACTGTCATCGGGGTTGCTCCATTGACGATACTTCTATTTTACAATGCGATCGCTTTACAAGCCAAACATAAGTAAGAATATGCTAAAGTAAGGAAATCTTACATTCTGTATTTTGCAAGCTTAGGAAATTTAATATGTTGGCTAAGTTAACTTCCAAAAATCAGCTTACTCTTCCTAAAAGTATTACCAAGGCAATTGGAGATTCGGAATACTTTGATGTGAAGGTTGAAGGTGGACAAATTATTCTTACGCCTGTAAAGATTCAACGTGCTGATGCGGTACGTTCTAAGCTGGCAACTTTGGATTTAAGCGAACAGGATATTGCGGATGCTGTGGCTTGGGCGCGTAAGGGATGAGTAATCGGCTGAGAGTGGTAATTGATACTAATTTGGTATTGTCAGCTTTGGTGTTTGGTGGAAGTACAGCAAGATTACGTTTAGCATGGCAGAGCGATCGCTTTGTTCCGTTAGCTTCTAAGGCGACGATTACGGAACTAATCAGGGTGCTTGCTTATCCAAAGTTCAAATTGACAAAGGAAGAACAAGAGGATTTATTAGCGGATTATTTGCCGTTTTGTGACACGGTATTGCTAACAGAACAATTACCGACTATTCCAGAATGTCGAGATCCTTTTGATGCACCTTTTCTCGTTTTGGCAATGGTTGGGAATGCTGATTATCTGGTGACAGGCGATCGCGATTTGCTCTGTCTTGTTGATAGTTTTGCCTGTCCAATAGTGACAGTTGAGAATTTTTTCACAACTGTAGATCCTAGCTAACAGGTAGCTTACGAATGCGAATACTGTCATCTTGAATTGTAATTGCAGAAACTTCTTGTAATGCTTCTTCTATTTGAGGCAATACATCTAAAAGTTTTTGAGTCACGATGTCGGGTTTTGCTGAAGAAAGGCGCAAGGTGATTAAGCTAGGTTGACTGTATCTGCTAAGTGCTACTAGCATTGAGAAGTCGAGAGCTTGAGTCAATACAACCCAGTTTTCAGTTCTGGCAAATTCTAAAATATTGATGTCTGGTGCGTTCGCAGGTAAGACTTCTGAACTACGCATAATTTCATAGCCTTGTTTTTGGAGGTCTGCAACTGTTTTGGGTGAGATATGGACATCTGCAAGTAATCGGATATTTTTCACGCGAGAACACCGTGAGTTTGATCTGAGACTGCCCAAGCTGCATAGTTGAGGACTTGTCTGATGTCTTCAAGTTCTAGTTCAGGATAGGCTTCTAAAATTTCTGGGACGGATAGATTGCTGGCTAAAAGTTTGAGAACAAAGGCTACGGTAATCCTCAGTCCTCTGACGGTGGGCTGTCCAAGACAGACATCAGGTTTAATGACAATTCGATCTAATCCTATAGTTTTCATTTGTGTTTCCTAACGATTAGCTTGTGTTTGTTTGCAGCGAATAAGTTTTATATTAGGCGATCGCTTAAATCATTTGGTTAGCGATCACACTGCTACTTCAAATTATCTATCCAATACAAAATTAAACAGTTCCTACTGACGTTAAGATTAAGCTAGATAAGCTCAAAGAAAAACCTTATGAACTTAAAAAATAGTCTACTAACTCGTATCACCCAAACGGCTGGACAATGTGGTGGTCGTCCTTGTATTCGAGGGATGCGAATTCGGGTGACTGACATTCTAGAAATGCTATCGGAAAATGTGAGCATTACTGAAATCCTAGAAGATTTTCCTGATTTAGAGCTTGCTGATATTCAAGCTTGTTTAGTTTTTGCGGCGAGACGTACTGATTTCCCTAGGCTCACTGCATGATTATTTGGATTGATGCTCAATTGCCTCCAGCTTTGGCAAATTGGATAAATAGTAATTTTGATGTTGAGGCTATGTCTTTGAAGTATCTCTCACTGCGAGATGCGAAGGATATCGAAATCTTTGAGGCGGCAAGATTTGCTAATGCGGTGATTATGACGAAGGATAGCGATTTTATTGATTTAGTTTGTCGATTGGGATCGCCTCCTCGAATTTTATGGCTGACTTGTGGCAATGTCACTAATCGTAATTTACAGAAACTTCTCACTGCCACTTTGGCTGAGGCATTAAGTCAATTGGAACAAGGGGAAGTTATTGTAGAAATTAGCAATAATTCGTGATTTAGATATCTTTAACATGAATAAAATCTTTGCATTCAAATCAACGTAAAGCATTCAGTTCTAATTCAGAATATATTTCTAAAGTTTTTGATTACTAAAACAGGAAAATAAAACTCTAGTCTTTTTTATTATCTAAAATACGCATAAAATTAGCAAATAAGCGAAGCTTTTCCAGATCATCTTCACCAAAAGGATCTGGATTAAAGTGCATTACGTCATTTCTTAAATCACGTATCACATCTAGATGTTTGATAAAACTTTGTCGATGAACAGAGATTTTTAAATGTTCCCAGTTATCAGAGTTTTCAAGCAATCGTACATATTCCCCAAAAGTTAGGTCAGACACAGTATCGATATGTCGCTTATCATCATTCGGATCGCGAACTGTAGAAAGTTGTTCAATAGTAAATTTGCCATCAATCAATCGACGAATGTAGTTCTCAATTTCTCCAATTAGGATAAATGGTTCAGCAAGTTGACGAAATTGTAAACTTAAATCGGTTGTTGTTACTATTCCAGAGATTTTTTTGTCTGTTTGACGAACAAGTACATACCCATATTTAACAATTATGTCAATGGCTGAAAGTAGAGAGGAGTTATAAGGTACTTCTGGTACTTCAATTTCCATACAATCTCGAACTTCTTTACATTGACGACCGAAAGATTGGCATTTGCCTATGGATTCCCAACTAATTACGCCTTTTACATCTCGCTCACCTTGCATTACAGGAAGTTGGGAGAAGTCCTGAAGTATCATTAGTGTTGTAGCTTCATCTAACGTTGTATTTGGTGTCACTGCTGTAGGAGATTTATTAGCTGATGCTAGTTTCTGAATGCGAAAAGTTGGATCTCCAATCGCACTAGTGACAAGTTCAGATGGAGTGATTTTCCATGTTGCAGATGAAAATTCTAAACTTAAACCGAAACTGTTTGCATTTTGAGATGGTTTTGAATCTAAAGTTTCAGTATTTAATTGTCGAATAGGAACAAAACGAACCTGAGCGTCTATATATTCACTGGTAAAATCTGGCTCAGTAGTCAAATGAACTTCTGCAAGAGCTTTCTGAATTAAATTAACAACAGAAATACCCCTTCTCTTCGCTCCAAACCAACTCAGTATATTCCTTACAGTTTCTACTTCAGTTTTACCCTCATGCACCAATTGGGATATGTCCTTTAGCTTGTTCAGAATTGGATCAGTAAGTTCAATATTTTCTTTAGTTGATTCTTGGGGGATATCTGATTCAGACTGCATTTCAGAAATAGTAGAAAGTTCTGTGCAATTATTATCTTCAAGGTTAGTCGTAATCATCACTTTGGGGCTTCATAAAAAATTGATATTGGCATAAAAAATTTAAGCTATGTAAGCTATGTAATTTGAGGTTGTTTAGTTACACTACTGAAATATTTCTTACTATTGATAAAAACTTAATTTTATTGCCAATCGTCGGCTTAAGCAACAATGCAATCAGTTGACCACCAAGGCGATCGCCTAGAAAACCCAAAAGCTTTTTCGCATTAGCCCCACTCACCTCAGCCGTCAGCAAACCCACCAAAAAACCACCCATTGATTTATTACCCTCTGGCGGATTTGGGTCAAGCACTCGATTTACCTCATCGACCTCATCTATTTGCTTCAACTCAGACACAAGGCGTTGCGCCTGTTCATCTAGTTCCTCTGAGTCAAGGTCAGGATCATTAAAAGCGATCGTAAATTTAATGCTGGAGTTAGAAGCCATACTGATGTGGTGAGTTTTTACGTTTCTACTTTATATAGCAATTCTAAATGAGTTGAGAGAGGCTTCGACTTCGCTCAGCCATCGTATCCCGATGGCTGAGCGAAGTCGAAGCCCTATTTTTCTCATAAATGATTTAGGACTGCTATATACACAATTAACTCAAAATTATATCAGGTAGAAACTTTATATTTTCAGAATTGAAGTCTCTTCAGGTAATCGCACCATCCATCAAACATTGCGTTAAAGTTAAACTTAATGCACAAAGCCCGATCGCCGATATTATCTATGAATATTACAGTCAAGCTTCGCCGCCAAACATCGCGCACTAGCGAACCCACCTATCAAATCTTTGAAATTGAAGCCGATCCCGATCGCACTACAGTATTAGATGTATTGATTAGGATTCAGAGCGAACAGGATGGCTCCGTTGGGTTTCGGCGCAACTGTCGCAATGCGATCTGTGGCTCCTGCGCGATGCGAATTAATGGGCGATCGGGCTTAGCTTGTCAGAAGCATATTAGTGAAGTGATGGGAGAGCATGATACGGAATTGGTAATCGAACCAATGCAAAATCTGCCTGTGATTAAGGACTTAATCGTGGACATGACCAAATTTTGGGATAACCTCCACAAAGTCGATCCCTATGTCTCCACCGCATCACGCCAAATTAGCAAAACTGAATATCTGCAAACCCCTGCTCAACGCGCCAAACTCCAAGCCGCCGCTAACTGCATTCTCTGCGGTTCCTGCTATTCCGAATGTAACTCCGCAGCAGTCAGCGATCGCTTTGTTGGACCCCATGCCCTAGCGAAGGCATATCGCGTCATGGCAGATAATCGTGACGATCTCACTGAGGAACGGGTCGAAAAATATAATGAGTCGGGCTTTGTTTGGGACTGCACACGCTGCTATAACTGCAACGAAGTTTGTCCAGTAGAAGTGCAACCTCTAGATCGGATTTCCCAAATCAAGCATGAGATTCTCTCTAATCGCGATTTACCAGAATCCATGCCCCAGCGTCATCGCCACACTCTGCTCGATTTAGTCAAAGAAGATGGCTGGATCGATGAAAGTAAATTTGCAGTGCGACTGGTCAGCGATGATTTCAAAGATTTAAAAGCATTGCTGAGTATTTTTCCCGTTGGCATTCGGATGGTACTGAGCGGCAAAATTCCCTATCCTTGGCAATTCAAAAAGTCAGAAGGTGCAGCCGAAACTAAAGCTCTAATAGAGGCGATCGCTTCAGCAAAAACAGAAAAATAAGAGACAGTTTGCTATGCGAACCAACTCTTAGAGAAACTAGGGTACTCAAACATGAAAAGTACATTCCCCGCAAATCAGTCACAACTTACGTTACAGGATTTTTTACAACTACCTGAGACTAAACCTGCTAGTGAATATATTGATAATCAAATCATCCAAAAGCCAATGCCACAGGGAAAACATAGTACATTGCAAGGCGAACTTGTCCCCGAGATTAATCGAATATTGAAACCTCATCGGATTGGTCGTGCCTATCCTGAATTGCGTTGTACCTTTGGTGGTCGTTCAACAGTGCCTGATATTACCGTTTTCAAATGGGAGAGAATTCCCCGTGAAGCTAATGGTGAGGTCTCTAATACTTTTGCGATCGCGCCAGATTGGACAATTGAAATCCTTTCACCCGATCAAAGCCAAACCAAAGTAACCAAAAATATTCTGCATTGCCTAAAGCACGGCACACAAATGGGTTGGCTGATCGATCCAGATGAAAAAACGGTATTTGTCTATCAGCAAAAACAAGAAATCGAAGTTTTTGACGAACCAGAGGCAATTCTTCCCGTTCCAGATTTTGCCAATGGCTTACAACTTACGGTAAAAGAATTATTTGCGTGGCTATTAGACTAATTTAGATTGAATTCATATCCTAGAAAATGCCTGCGGATTCGTAGAGGCGACGGATGAGGGCGAGGATTTTGCGATCGTAGAGAGGATCGATCGCCCAGCGTCCTGTGAGTTGACTTAAGATCGGGGCAACGCCTCGGGCAACTAAATGGAATCTTGGCGCGACGACAGGTTGAAATAACGGAGCATTACTCGCATAGGCTTTGAGATGTTGGATATGCGCTCTCACACCTGTACGCTGATCGGCAAAACTCGCTCCTGATAATTTGGCTGTTGCACTCGCCGAAGGTGCAGCCCCAAGACTGGCAAAGTTATTTTGTTCAGGCTCAATACCTCTGCCAAATCGGAGAAATCCTGTCTCAATGCACATTTGACAAAAGGCAATATCGTGATTTACGCCTTCAATCTCAGCTTCTTCACGATATATATGTGGTAAATCGCCATAGGTTGTGAGAGCAGTCTCATTATTATTTTTGAGGAACATCAATAATTGCACTTCTGAGGCATTACCCACACCCATGATCTGATCGATTTGCCCAGTGAATACCTTAAAAATCGTTTTTAGATGGAGGGTGCGGGTGGTGCTATCCCAAGATACAGAAGTATTCAGTTCACGGAGAGCGATCGCCTGTACATAGACAATGCTCTGATAGCGTAGACGACAGGTTAAAGGAATCTGACTCAGATCGAAGCCAAGGCGATCAACTAAATCGGCTGGGACTAAGACATTCCCTGCAACTAAAATCCCCTTTTCTTCATAACTCTGCCCATTGAGATTGATATTAATTTCTGGATAGGTAACGGGCTTGGTGACAGGAATACGGTTAGCGGGAGTGAATACAGGAATCGTAGTTGCCGTTTCATTAATCCATGCTTGTACGCCATCGGCAATACCGATCGCATAGTCACGCCGCCTTGTTTGCATCAGTAGGCGATCCTGTGAAGTATTCGCAAAAACTAATTCCAACAAAATCGAAGGAATGACTATTTGGCGACAAAAGCTCAAACTGCCAATACTCGCGATCGTGTCCGCTTTCGCCCCCCGATTAGTAATTTCAGGAACGCGCTTGGTTAAGGCATTGGTAATAATTTCTGCCTGACGTTTGCGAATCGTATTGTTGGCGATGTAATAGGTGGTAGCTCCTCGTAGTTCTGGTGAAGTGACCGTATCGAGATTGAGGGATAGAGCCACATCTTGACTAGTTGCCCTTGAATTAATCCATGCGATCGTCTCTTCTAAGGTCAGGTCATCACTAGGGACAGCGATCGCAATCCCCCGCGATCGTAATTCAGCAATTAATAAATCTCTAGTGGCTACCAATTCAGCCATTTCGATTGTTCCACCAACTCCTTCACTGAGATCGCGGAACGAACCTTCAAAAACGCTATGACCTGCGGAAATAAATATTTTGCCCATATCCCTATCTGCTAGTCCATTTCAGCAAGCAAAAAAGTCTCCGTGAGTTTATCAGCTTTTGTCCTGTTTGACTATTTATTTATCAAATAGAGAGGCGGTGCTTCGCACCGCCTCTCTATTTGATAAATCATGAACAAGGGGCTTAAGCCCCTTGCCTGTAATCGAAAGTATTTGTTTTCCGACTAAAGGTCGGGAAACAAATACTTTCGATATTTTCGATGATAAAAATTCCAGCATTAGTTTCATAATTAGTATTGCTGATTGATTAGGGCGGGTAATACCCAAAAAATACCAACTATGAAAAAAAGAGTTAATCTCACCTTCCCTAAACGGGCGATCAACATTCCCCTCACCTATCGGCTTGCCAAAGATTTTAATATTGCCGCAAATATCATCCGTGCTCAAGTAGCTCCCAATAAGGTCGGCAAGATGGTACTAGAGCTATCAGGGGATATTGACCAACTCGAAGAAGCCATCGAATGGATGCGATCGCAAGATATCGAGGTTTCATTACATGGGCGCGAAATTGTAATTGACGATACTGCCTGTGTGGATTGTGGCTTATGCACTGGGGTATGCCCCACCGAAGCTCTGACCCTCGATCCTAAGAGCTTTCAACTCACCTTTACGCGATCGCGTTGTGTAGTTTGCGAACAATGTATAGCGGCTTGTCCTGTAAACGCCATCTCGATTAATCTATAGTTAGTAGTATCTTTACCTGCGCTAGCTGAAAATCCAGTCTAAGGGCTGACTTATAGGTCTGTTTTTTGACGGACAAGCGCCTATAATGATACAAAAAGTAACAATTTTTTATATACAAATTTAGCCCACTAGACTTTGAGTTACAACTCATGCATTTTGAGTTTTTTTCGCTAGAAATTATTCAAGAATGGACGCAACAGTACGGATACTGGATCGTTTTCTTGGGCATTATGCTTGAGAATGCTGGCATCCCATTACCGGGGGAAACGATTACGCTGGTAGGCGGATTCCTAGCAGGAAATGGTGAATTGCGCTATCCATTAGTTTTGCTATGTACCGTAGCAGGAGCAATCCTTGGAGATAGTGCAGGCTATTGGTTAGGTCGTTGGGGTGGTTTACCAGTTCTAGAAAAAATCGGTAAATTATTTCGGATGCCTTCCGATGAAATTGCGATCGCCCGTGAGAAATTTCGTGGTAGTGCCGATCGCGCAGTTTTCTTTGGCAGATTTATTGCAATCTTGCGGATCTTTGCGGGACCAATGGCAGGGCTATCGGGAATGTCCTACTCAAGGTTTCTCTTTTTCAATGCTACAGGTGCTTTAGTTTGGGCTGTGGTTACTACAGGTGTTGCCTACTATGCAGGTACGCTCATTCCCCTTGAAACCCTAGTATCTGGAGTTGTGAAAATCAGCTCAATTATTTTAAGTGCAGTTGTTTTATGGTTTGGCGCTCCCCCCGCATTTCGTTTCCTCAAAGAAAAGTTTATCGTTTGGCGCAATTCCCGTAAGCCTCAAAACTCTAATCCCAGTCATCCACATCTACAGGCGGGGCAAGAGTCACCTGTGTTATTACCGATCGCTGAGGATAAGGTAATGGTTAAACAGGCGATCGACAACGATTAGCGCGAAAATAAACTTTGAGAGAGGGTTTGCTACGCAAACCCTCTCTCCGTAAATAAAACAAAAAAGCTACCGTAAGGTAGCTTTTTTGTTTTATTTACGGAGAGAGAGGGATTCGAACCCTCGGTTGCTTTCACAACATTCGATTTCAAGTCGAACGCATTCGACCACTCTGCCATCTCTCCCGTTGGATATTCTAAAGCATCAATACGCACAATACAAGCAAAAAAAGCTCGCAAAGCGAGCTTTTTTTGTAATGGTCTTATAAATGGCATACGAAGATAGCCATCTTTTGAGATGTCTATGCCTTGACCGCAGACATAGATAGAGTGTAATAGCCTAGCTGATTAGGAACTCTTTCCCACTTGCCATCTAGCTTGCCCTTAGATAGGTTTTTGGTAACACGATCCTTGGCTTGGCGGAAATTCTCAACCGAGAGATCACCGTATAGAGCTTTGACAACGCTATCAGCATTAACAAACTCGCCCTTACGCTCTTGTAAAACCTTCTCGATCGCATCGGTTAAAGTATTACCTTGATAAAGAGGACGGAAAGCTAAGGAGCTAGAACGACCAGATTTTTTGGGCTGAGCAGCTTTGGATACCGCAGCCTCAGACTTTTTTGCTTTAGCAGGAGCCTTAGGTGCAGCAGCTTTAGCAGTGGCTTTAGGAGCCTTGGTAGCCTTAGCAGCAGCTTTAGGAGCCTTGGCAGCTTTGACAGTCTTAGCAGCAGCTTTAGGAGCTTTCTCTACCTTAGCCGCAGGAGCCGCAGCTTTAGCCGCACCTCGGCCTCTCTTAATGGTTGATGTCGGAACTGTTTTCAAACTTTCAAGGGAAAGTGTGTAGTAACCGAGCTGATTAGGAACACGCTTCCATCTATTTTCACCTTTACCCTTAGATAGATTTTTGGTGACACGTTCTTTGGCTACACGGAAAACAGTTTCAGGCAGCTCTCCATAAAGGATATTAACTACATCATCTGCATTAACTGCTTGTCCTTGGCGCTCATTCAAAATCTTTTCGATCGATTCTGTCAGGGTTAGTCCTTCGTATGCAGGACGAGTTGTCAATGAACCCCGACGATGTCCTCTTCCTTTTCCTTTAGCAGCAGGTGTGGCGGCAGGAACTGCTTCAGGCTTAGCGGCGGCTTTGGGTTTACGACCTTTGGTAGTAGGGGCTTTAGGAACTTCAGCAATTACGGCGGGAGCAACAACTACAGGAGCAACAACTACAGCTTCTTTCTTTTTACCTTTGGCTTTAGGAGCTTCGGCAGGGAGGCTGCCAAGGAGGGCTTCAACGTGAGCGAGTTGAGCGCGGGCTTGAGCGACTTTGTCTTCATATTCTGCGAGGAATCCTTGCAAATGGGATTGCAAAGCTTGTAAAGACGCGCCAAAACCGTCTGGCTGTAGATTTACAGGTAGATCTATACTCATATTATGGGAACCAAAGAGATAATAATGATTGATTGATTTGATTAGTTTGTTTCCTCATACATTTGCTTATGATGGAATAAACTCATCATTTCGTTCTATCACGTTTTGAGAGAACTCGCAATAGTTTAGAAAGAATTCTCACCATTATCTGTTTTTCTAAAAGAGAGAGGGTGGCTTAGCCACCCTCTCCTTATTTCTTTAGGTCTAGCAGAAATCTGGCTTCAGCAGCGCGATCGCTGTTGGGATATCTCTCCAGTAGCCTTTGTAAATAGCTGGGTTGCTCACTGAGAAAGAAGCTAGAAAATAGCAAATCATCGATATAAGGACTTTGAGGAAATTTGACCTGTAACTCGGTGATAATGCTATCGATTCGTCGCTGATAGTCAGAGAGCATACTCTTTTCCCGTTGTTCGTAGTCTTGATAAGAGTAGCCACGTCTACTGCTGAGTTGGCGATATTGTCCGCTAGCACTCAATCCTGCGGGGGGATGGATACGTTGGGTTTCTGCGAAAGTGTGGTTTTCCCACTGGTTAAGTAGGGTCATGGCAACCATATACAAAGATTTTTCACGAATTGCGGGAGAGAGATTTTTGTCGTCGAGCAAATTTTGATAGAGGGAAAGGGCGATCGCATTTTGACTACCGCCTTGATATTTAGCCAAAATCTCAGAGCTACTGCGTTTAGATTCATCGCATACCCACCACCTGTCACATTCCCAGTCCGTAGGAATGCGATAGGCGCGAAATCCATCCCAGATTGGTAGATAGCCATTTTTCCATCCGCCCATCCCTGCCCAATCTGAAGCGATCTGATAGCGAGATTCGGGAGTATTTTCGATTTGCCATTGGTGCAGTTTTTGCCAACGTAGTTTTTGTTCGCTCAGGAGAGATTGCGCTTCTTT
The DNA here is from genome assembly GCA_050632425.1 of Pseudanabaena sp. BL-A-41. Taxonomy (GTDB): domain Bacteria; phylum Cyanobacteriota; class Cyanobacteriia; order Pseudanabaenales; family Pseudanabaenaceae; genus Pseudanabaena. Next base: position 1,511,870 of record CP192607.1, read on the forward strand.
CTTAAAATCAACCACTCGATTATCCTCACGCCACCAGCGACCTTGAGGGTAATAGTAATCTGCGAGGATGTGGTCGGGAATTGTATCTAAATTTAAGTTTGCCGTAGTTTCTAAAGCTTTCGCGTAATTGTGCGATCGCGCATATTGAATAGCGATCGCATATTGCAGGAGTGGTGCAAGAGGTTGATTATCTGGTTCCTGCAAGAGGGTTTGCATTTGTTCGATAGATAGCCCCACATCGAGTAGAGTCCGCACATGGGGGAAAGCGAGATAGAGAGCATCGCGATCGCCATTGGGTTGCACCATGATTTTGATCCAGAGTCGCATTGCGCCCACAATGTCATTGTTGTTTTGGAGACTGAGGGCAAGGAAATAGTTAGCATCATCGGCTCCAGAATGATCAGGATATTTCTTGAGCCAGTCCTGCCATGCGTTGAGGCGTTCTTTCTCAGTGCGGTTAGCATTACGGGAGAGGATATCTTGACTACGTGGTTCACCATCAAAATAGGAGCGTCCTGTTAAATCTCCGTACTCACGACAGGCGATCGCAAATTTGGATTGCGGATATTTAGTCACCATTCCTAAGAGTAGGTAATAGGCATAGTCGCCTTTACTCGCGAAATTCTCATAACTAACGATCTTGGAGAGGGAATGAAGCTGGGATAGATCATTGTTCAAAATATTTTGAAGGAGTTCTGTCCCTTGAGCATCACCATGCCGATCTAGTTCCGCGATCGCCCAGATCCGATCATTAGAATTTGGTTCATTAATCAAAGAATGGAAAAAAGCACGACCAAAGGGAGTGATTTCTCCTGCTTTGATCGCTCCAAGGCGCTCGACTAAGATATATTCCTGAGCATCACTCGGTAATTTTTGATAGAGTGCGATCGCTGCCTTGATTTGCTTATCTGTCGGTTTTGCTAACTGCTCATAGTTCACCCATTCCGATAAACCTGCGAAGTTCTTATCTTTTTCGTATGGGGATTTACCATATACAGCTTCATAGCCCAGCAGTCTCGTCAAAAGCTCTAAATTGAACTGACTATAATATTGCGGAGAATTTTTCGGTTCAAGATTAGCTTTAGCTAAACTGATCAATTCTTGTCTGACCTTAGGATCATCTAGCCCAAATTCTTTTTCCCAGTCTTGCTTTTTATCCTCGGAGACATAGGGAGCGATTTCGTACAAACTAGGGTAGGTCAAGCGGCGTTGAATTTGTCCACGGAGCCATATGGTTGTATAGGGTTTACCGAGATTGCGAATACCTTCAATACCATACTTCTGTCTAGTTTCATCGCGGGAACGCGCATAATAACTCAGTAATGGATATGCTTTAGCTCCATACTTTTTCCATGCGGGATTGGCTACGGGATCTTTTCCCCATTTGGCAACGATAATATCTTGGCGAACTGCCTGTGCAATTTCCTGCCACTGCGGATCGAAGCGAAGGCGATCGCGAAGGACATCATCGATTTCAAGTTGGGAAATTTCTTGAACACTGAAGGAGTCTGCCAATTTTGACATTTCCGCAGGACTAGGTATTTTGACGGTGCGTGATTGAAATATTTCTGCTGCTTTGATTGCTGCACCACAGGAAGCGATCGTCACGAATACAGTCAATATATATAGATGTCGCTTTTTCATTTTGCTCTCCAAACTCCAAGATATAGGACTGGTTTCCCCAGAAAAAGTGGCTATCTATCATTAAATGTGATTTAGGCGAGATAGAAATACTTCTCAGCAATTTGCAACAAATATCCCCTCAAGAAAGAATCGGCGCAATACGCCGATTCTTTCTTGAGAAAAATGATGAGAGAGGGTTGGCTATGCCAACCCTCTCTCAATAGAAAGCCTTGCTTAGCAAGGCTTTCTATTATGGGATTGTAAAATTTGCAAGCTTAAGAACTGACGTTTTTAAAAGAACAAATGGCTTTCAGGTTGAATATTGATTTCCATCGGTACGGCTTGAGGATCTGCCGAGAGCGCAAACATAATTGCATTTGCCGCAGTTTCGGGAGTTAGCATTTTGCTGCGATCAACTTTGAGACTGACATTATCCCAGAATGGCGAATCAATTCCCCCAAAGTAAAAGAGAGTTACCTTAATTCCAAAGCGGCGTACCTCATCCGCCATACATTTGCTAAAACCAACGGCTCCAAATTTAGAAGCGCAGTAAGCCGCCGCCATTGCCATCGGATGTTTACCCAAAATGCCAATCACATTACAGATATGTCCAATCTTGCGATCCTTCATCGCATTAGCAACTAACTGACTCGTATAAAAATTCCCTTTGAGATTGAGATCGAGCAAATAATCAAGTTCCTGTGGCTCAATGCGATTGAATTGTTTGAGAATACCTGCACCTGCGGCATTAACTAAGACATCAATCTGTCCAAACTGCGAGATCGCCTGTTGCACCATTCCTTCAACTTGAGCATATTTCGTAATATCCGTAGGAATAGCGATCGCCTCAGCATCGTAATCATCTTCGAGATTGTTAACGAGTTCCTCTAATTTATGGATATCTCTCGCGACAAGAACCAATTTTGCGCCTGCTTCTGCTAATTTCGGTACAAGCGCTGAACCAATCCCACCTGTTGCACCGACAACGACAACAACTTTATTTTGCATTTTAAAATTACGATTTGTTTACAATACTTTATATTTATTTACATAATAAGACTTTCTCGTAATTACAGCTAGTTTGCATAAAAAAAGAGCGCTATGCGCTCTTTTTTACAAAATCTGGTTAAGCTGACAAGTTTGATAAAGTCCAGAAGCAAAGATTTTGCTTCTAGACTTTTAGAGATGGTTGGCTACGCCAACCATCTCAGCACATTTAAACTCCATTTTTCTTAAACCAAGCTTTCAGGCGTTTCCAGCCATCTTCGGCTTCTTTTTGGCGATAGGAGGGGCGATAGTCGGCATTAAAAGCATGGGGAGCTTCAGGATAAACGACGATCTCAGAATTAACACTGCAACCCTTAAGTTGCTCACGCATTTGCTCAACGGTCTCTAGGGGGATACCCGTATCCTTACCACCGTAAAGTCCTAAAATTGGCACTTGTAAATTTTTGGCAATATCAATGGGATGCTTCGGTGTGAGTTCTGTCGATTCGCCCACCAGTCTGCCATACCAAGCTACACCAGCCTTGACCTTAGGATTATGGGCTGCATAGAGCCATGTAATCCTGCCCCCCCAGCAGAATCCTGTAATCCCCAACTTTTGAATATCACCCTGTGCCGATTTAGCGGCCCATTCTACGGTTGCATCAAGATCAGCAAATACCTGAGCATCAGGAACCTTACTCACAATCGGTCTAATTTGAGCAATATCAGCTAGTTTTGATACATCACCTTGGCGATAAAACAATTCAGGAGCGATCGCTAAATATCCTAATTTGGCTAGACGACGACATACATCTTGAATATGGGCATGAACACCAAAAATTTCTTGAATTACTAAAATTACGGGGAAATTTTTGCCTCTGGCAGGTTGTGCTCGATAGGCGGGAATTGTGCCATCAATGACAGGAATTTTAACTTCTCCTGCAATTAGCCCCTTGCTGGTGGTGGTAATTACTTTCGCGGAAACAGGCTGAACAGCGATCGCAAATCCAGCAGTGAGGCTACTAACGGCGATAAACTCGCGCCTTGTAAGTTTTGACATTGCTTCTCTCGTGACAACACTTGATTAAATTAAAAATTAAATCCAGTCAGGTTTTGAAATGAAAAAATGGCAATGCCATTTTTTCATTTGATATAACATTCTGCATCCTAAAAATGAAAATTGATGTATTGCAGCTTTCGCCTTCTTATAAGTAGTTAGAACCAAAACCTGTGGCGCACGCACAGCGTGCGCCACAGGTTTTGGGGTTTTATATTTAATTGCGCCCAGCTACTTAGCTATAGCCAAATCAGTTAAAACAAAAAACAGAAGAGAGTTGAGGTGCTTTGCACCTCAACTCTCTTCTGTTTTTTTACAAGGGGCACTTTGTGCTCCTTGTTTGCTATTTACCAATTTTTACTGGTGTTTTGAGTTTTTTGACTTCATAACTGGCTGGCTCCAAGAGAGACAACCCAGTCATTTCAGGTGGTTTCGGAATTTGGAGGATTTCTAGAATAGTTGGCGCAATGTCAGCCAGACGACCACCTGTGAGCTTGAGCTTAACATCAGCACCATGACCATGAATCTTGCGTCCTTCACCCTCTACCAAAATAAATGGTACGGGGTTACTGGAATGTGCTGTCCAAGGATTGCCATCTTCATCCCACATACATTCCGCATTACCATGATCGGCGGTAATCAGAGCCGTGCCACCTGCATTCGCGATGCTAGATAGGAGGTTGCCCAAACATCGATCTACATGTTCCAGAGCCTTGACCGTAGCTTCAAAGTTACCAGTATGTCCCACCATGTCAGGATTGGCATAATTGATCACGATCAGCGAATAGATCCGCTTCGCGATCGCCTCTGAAGCAATTCGGGTTACTTCAGTTGCCGACATCGATGGCTCTTGGTCATAGGTTGATACCCTTGGACTATTAACCAGTACACGATCATCACCTTCGCTGGCTTCTTCCATACCACCATCAAAGAAATAGGTGACATGGGCATATTTTTCAGTTTCAGCTAGGCGTAATTGTTTCAGTCCATGACTGGCTACTACTGGCCCTAGTAAATTAGTCAAGTTTTGAGGCAAGAAGGCGACAGGGATCGATAGCGAACTGTCGTACTGGGTGAATGTGGCATAGGCAAGAGGCTCTATACGCTCACGTTCAAATCCCGTGAAGTTTGGAGATACAAATGCTTGGGTGATCTCACGGGAGCGATCGGGTCGGAAATTAAAGCAAATGACACCATCACCTGCGGCGATCGCACCATGAGCAATTCTCGTTGGTGGCAAAAACTCATCGGTGATTTTTTCCTGATAAGCCGCAGCTAGCACATCGACTGCTGAAGTTAGCTCAGTGGTGATTTGATCGTTAGTTAAGACTTCATAGGCTTTTTGGACTCGATCCCAACGCTTGTCGCGATCCATCACAAAATAGCGACCGCTAATAGTAACGATGCGCCCAGTGCCAGTTTTATTAAGATATGCTTGCAATAACTTAATAAAGTTAATTCCAGAGTGGGGCAAGGTGTCCCGACCGTCAGTAATGGCATGGATACAGACATCTTGGATACCCTGAGCCTTTGCTAAATCGATCAAACCTAATAAATGATCAATATGAGAATGTACACCACCGTCAGAGCAAAGCCCAATTAGGTGTAACTTGCCATTATTAGCTTTGACTTGGTCGCAAACATTGACTAGTGCAGGATTGGCTAGTAGTGAGCCATCATCTACAGCATCAGAAATTCTAACTAATTCTTGGGGGACGACACGACCTGCACCAATATTCAAATGACCAACTTCTGAGTTGCCCATTTGACCTTTGGGTAAGCCGACATCCTTGCCAGAGGCTTGGAGGAGAGTTTTGGGGTAAGTACTCCACAGACTATCTATGACAGGAGTATTTGCTGCGGCGATCGCATTGCCCTCGGTTTCTTCTCTATATCCCCAGCCGTCCAAAATGATCAGAACCAGTGGAGAAACAGACCCCGTTTGCATAAAAGACAGTTCCTCGTTAAGTACACGTTCACTCCTTACTTGGCAATAATACCATCAGAGCAAATTTACGGATTATCTTAACAATACTTGGCAATTAGCGCGATCGCAATGTATCGCAAAAAACTTTTAACAATGTCCCAAATGTATAGATTGCTACTTTGAAGCAATCAGCCTAAAAGATGAGTGGCTGTGCTTTGTGCCGCTACTTATCTTGTTTCAAGTGAGAGATGGTTTGCTACGCAAACCATCTCTCACTTGAAAGTCGCCAGCTTAACTCGAACTGACGTTAGGTTAATACAGACCTTGTATGGCGATCGCCTAGATGAAATGTATTATAGATAAGCTGTAATGCTTTGACTTGAATTAGTTAACTTGAGTGAGTTGACTGGACTTAGGTTATTGGGCAGAACATCTTCAGAAATTCTCTCAGGTTTACAAAATTTCCCCACGAATGGCGCTAATAGTTCAAAAATATGGTGGCTCCTCCGTAGCCGATGCCGATCGCATTAAAGCAGTACGAGATCGCATTAAGCGGACAGTTGATGCGGGTAATCAAGTCGTAGTTGTAGTTTCGGCGATGGGCAAAACCACAGATGGTCTGGTTGCCCTTGCGGAATCTGTGTCAGCAACCCATGCCCAAACCCTTGAAGAAATTGCTGCGAAAGAGCGTGAGACTGATCTGCTCTTGGCAACGGGTGAACAGGTCACGATCGCTTTGCTGAGTATGGCTCTGCAAGCAGTGGGTCAACCTGCGATCGCCATGAATGGTTCGCAAGTACGGGTAGTCACCGAGCCAAACCATACTCGCGCCAGAATTTTGTATGTGGAACCAGAGCAAATTAAGTCTGCATTGGCTTTGGGTAAAGTTGTGGTGATCGCAGGTTTCCAAGGGGTGGCGATTGATGCAGCAACAGGTTTACCAAGTACAGAAATCACAACCCTAGGACGGGGTGGCTCGGATACTTCGGCAGTGGCGATCGCGGCGGCGATTGAGGCAGATGTTTGTGAGATTTATACTGATGTTCCGGGAATTCTCACTACCGATCCCCGCATTGTCCCCAAGGCACAAATGCTCGATGAGATTACTTGCGATGAAATGCTAGAGCTAGCAAGCTTAGGGGCAAAGGTTTTACATCCGCGATCGGTGGAGATTGCGCGTAACTTTGGCGTAAAGATGTGCGTGCGATCGAGTTGGCTCGATGATGCGGGGACAGTGATTACTTCACCCCGCATTGGTACAGGCGATCTGAAAACCTTAGAAGTAAATCGTTTTGTGGAAAACGTTTCCATTGATTACGATCAAGTCAAAATTGCCCTCTTGCAGATCCCTGATCGTCCGGGGATCGCCTCGCAATTGTTCAAGCCTCTTGCCGAGGAAGGCGTAAATGTGGACTTGATCATCCAAGCGGTACAAGAAACTGAGGGTGTCAATGATATTGCCTTTACGATTCCTCAAAATCAATTGCAGCTAGCGGAATTAGTCACCCGTAGTCTAGAGATTGGTGCAAGCTCTGTTACTGTTGACTCCAATATTGCCAAAATCAGCATTATTGGGGTTGGGATGATCGGTCGTCCGGGAGTCGCGGCAAAAATGTTCTCGGCTCTGGCTGAGGCTGGGGTTAATATCCAGATGATCTCTACCTCAGAAATTAAAATTAGCTGTGTGATTGCGGCAACCGATGGCGAAGCGGCGATCGCAGCTCTCCAAAAAGCCTTTGATGTGCCTGTACAGACCGAAACCCAAGCAAAAAACATCGGTAATGCCAATAATCCACCAGTACGAGGCGTTGCCCTCGATCGCAATCGTGCCAGAATCGCTGTCCAGAAAGTACCTGATCGTCCGGGGATGGCGGCGCAGATCCTTGAGCAATTAGCTGAGCAAAATATTAGCTTAGACATGATCGTGCAGTCCCAGTCCGATCGCGATGTCAATGAGATTGCCTTTACGGTAGCAATTACGGATCTGACTAAAGCAGAAACCGCACTGAAGCAGGTTGCGACCGATCTCGGTTATGGCGAAGTATGCTGTGATGGCGATATTAGTAAAGTCAGCATCGTGGGATCAGGGATGATCAATCAATCTGGTATTGCGGCCCGTATGTTTGGGGCATTAGCAGATGCAGGTATTAATATTGAGATGATCGCTACATCTGAAATTAAAGTTAGCTGTGTAGTACGCGATAATCAAGCGGAACAAGCACTAAAACTAATTCATCAAGAATTTAACCTTTCTGGCGATCGCGCGATCGAAGTTCCTAGTGTCTTGAAAAAGTAGTAAGTGGGTGCTTTGCGCCACACTTACTAAAGACGCTTTAAGATAAGTACATATACCGCGAGCATTTCTATGTCATCTGATAATTCTAGCGATCGCACAGATCAGTCTCCAGTAAATCCGCCATCTGATCCGAAACAAGTGCCACCAGCACAGGAACGTTCGCTCAAAACTATTTTGGCGGACAATTTGCCGACGGTGACAGTTGCGATCTTATTAGCGGTCGGAGTCCGAATATTTGTAGCAGAGCCACGCTATATTCCCTCCAGCTCCATGGAGCCAACCTTATTAATTGACGATCGCCTAATTATTGATAAACTTTCCTTTCGCTGGCGCAAGCCTGAACGTGGCGAGATTATTGTTTTTAATCCGCCCAATGTTCCCGTAGTGCCTGATGCAACTAAGGTTTATATCAAGCGTGTGATTGGCTTACCAGGCGATCGCGTTAGCATCCATGATGGCAAGGTATTTATTAATGATGCGCCTTTAAATGAGCCATATATTGCTGCCCCACCAAATTACACCTTGCCGACCCAAGACGATGCCCTTTGTCCTAACTGCTTCCGTCCTCCTAATGTGCAATCAGGCAAGGATTATCCATATTTCACTGTCCCTAATGGTAAGTATTGGATGATGGGTGATAATCGCAATAATAGTTTGGACTCCCATGCGTGGGGCTTCATGCCAGAGGAAAATATCGTTGGTCGGGCGATGTTTCGCTATTGGCCCTTTGATAGTCGTGCAGGCAATTTGACTGTCCCCAAATATTAAAGTTATGGACAAATCGCGCCCATAGTTTTAGTTAGCTCAAAATATATAGATATTGATTCATGTCCACAGAAAATAAGCTCGATTCGCAAGTGACCGTCAAACCTTGGTGGCAACAACATGGTGAAACAATTCGGATTTTTGCTGTTGCCCTTGCGATCGCTATTTTCCTCCGTGCTTTTATTGTGGAGCCACGCTTCATTCCCTCAGGCTCAATGGAGCCAACTTTGCAAGTGGGTGATCGCATTTTAGTAGACAAAATTTCGCAACGTTGGCAAGAACCTCAATACGGCGATATTTTAATTTTTTATCCACCTGCTACACCTGCAACCAGTGATACGAGCAAGGCTTACATTAAGCGATTGATTGGTGTGGAAGGCGATCGCATTGCGGTTAAAAATGGCAAGGTCTATCGCAATGATCAACCCCTCGATGAGTCCTATATTGCGGAAGCTCCAAAATATACAATGCGTGAAGTGATAATTCCCAAAGGTCATTACTGGATGATGGGCGACAATCGCAATCACAGCAATGATTCGCATATTTGGGGATTTCTACCAAAAGAAAATGTCATCGGCCAAGCAACTATTAGATTTTTCCCTTTTGGCGATCGTTTAGGCGCAATTACAACAGCTAAATAACAACTAAATCTATATTTGGGTAATCGTCAGAAAATCTGAATGTTAAAGTACTAATAAACATACTCAAGAAAATCCATGACGCTAACCCTTAACCTACCGTCAGAAGTTGAGGAATATCTCTTACAGGAAGCCAATCAAAAGGGGCTTTCCATTGAGTCTGTGACGTTGGAGTTATTAACCAGTTTTATTCTTTTAAGACAAAAACAATCTAAAGCGGTTAACCTAATTCAGTCTTGGATCGATGATGAAGATATTGAGGAACAGCAAGAAACAGGTCAATATTTGATTTCTGCATTGGATGAGGATCGTCTCAGCGATCGCAAATTATTCCCAGTTGAGATGAAGGGTATAACTTGGTGAATCGCGTCATAATGTTGGATTCGGGGCCACTTGGTCTAATCACCAATCCAAAGCTGTCTCCTGAAAGTGTGGCTTGCGCCCAGTGGTTACAAGCTCACATCACAGCAGCAAGTCGAATTATCGTTCCAGAGATTGCAGATTATGAGGTTCGCCGTGAATTATTACGAGCAAACAAGACTAAAGGGCTTTCTCGTCTAGATGATTTAGCCAAGTTGATTGAGTATTTACCGATTAAAACAGTTGCAATGCGTCAAGCTGCACAGCTTTGGGCGCAGGCTCGTCAGCAAGGACAACCCACATCGGGTGATAAAACGATTGATGGCGATATGATTCTAGTGGCTCAAGCTATGACGCTTGGAGTTACAGATGTTGTAATTGCGACAACGAATGTGGGACATCTATCAAGATTTATTGCCGCCGAGTTGTGGCAAAATATCGCTATTGATTGAGATTCAATTTGTTGAATTGAATTTTTCTTAAGCGATCGCTTAGATGTAATTACATCTGGTAAATAATACCTAATTGTAAAATTTCATCATCAGACAAGGAGCATACAACGTTGACAGAATCCCAAGAGAAGTACAGTCTTACTTCTAACAAAATTCAGTGTGGGCATTGTGCTATTAAGTCTCTCATGAGGATTATTTGTGAAGGAGAAGATTCATACGTTGTTGGTGATGAAGAATATGGTGGAGATGATGTTTATCATAAGTGGCAAATTTTGAAATGCCTTGCTTGTTCTGGAATAAATATTTTGCAGTACTCATCATCATCTTTGTGGGAATATACACTGGACGGAGAAACATTTATACGTCCTACCAATACTGATATTTTGTATCCCCATCAGATTAGTGAAAAGCCTCTGGAACTAAAAATTAGCAATGAAGTAATAGAACGAGCAATTGCTGATGTGGAAGTTCTAATTTTATCCAGAGGAGCGGTTAGTGGAGTTGACCGAATACATACTGCTCTTCATGGTTATCTACGTGCAATATGTATTCAAGAAAATATTGTATATAACAAAGATGATAGCATAGTTAAGCTATTCAAGTTATTGCGTCAGCAACATTCAAAGCTGCAAAGTACTGACTGCAATCAAAACATTGATCGTCTACTTCAATCATTTGCTGGAATTTTGGATTCACTTAATCCAATAAGAAATCATGCAAGCATGGCTCATCCCAACGAAAATGTTCTAGAGCGAAATGAAGCTTTGCTTTTCATTAATGTAGTTCGCACATTACTTCGTTACATTGACGAAAAGCTAACATAGAAAAATCGCCAATCTCACAAGACACTTTAACAAAATGCACATATCCTAATTTATTTGAACAAAAGCGATATGTTTTCTTATATTGAAAAATAGAGGAGCAATTTATGTCAGTTACTAATGAATCACTATTATCAAGAATTACTTTTGATCGCAATATTTTGGGTGGTAAGCCAATAATTCGTAGCATGAGAATTTCGGTAGCGATGATTTTGGAGCTTTTGTCTAAGGGAGCAGCAATGCAGGAAATTTTGGAGGACTATCCGAATTTAGAAGTTGCTGATATTTATGCAGCGTTACTCTATGCCTATCACCTAGTTGCTAATCAGGAAATTTTTGAAAAAGTGGTTGCATCGTAATCATTAGGTTTTTACTTGACATGAATGCAATCTGGAGACTTTGTGATTGCATCAAAACAAACAATTCGGATTCGTAGAAGCTAAAATTAATGAATAGTCATCAATTGATGCGATACACAATTCTCATTCAATGGTCTGATGAAGATAACTGCTTTGTTGTCTTTTTACCTGAATTTACAGATGTGATGCAACCTTGCACCCACGGAAATACTTACTTAGAAGCAATTCAAAATGCTCAAGAAGTGATTGAACTGTTAGTAGAAACTGCTATAGAAAAAGGCGAACCATTGCCCAAGCGCCAAAAATTTCAAACAATTCCAATTTTGCAAGCTGCATAAAATCGAAGGATGCCCAACCTTAGGGGATTCGGATTGGACATTGAGTTGTCTTTTGTTTTGGTGATCGCAGTTTGAGCAAGCCCACATGATGTTCGGGTGTGGTCAATAACAATCGTCACCTCAGATTGCATAATCTATAGATGTAACCAATTTTTTCAATGGCAATCATGAGCAACTCTCTCAAGCGCACCCCTTTGTATGATCTTCACGTTAGCTCTGGTGCGCGATTAGTAGAATTTGGTGGGTGGGAGATGCCCGTGCAGTACAAAGGCATCATTGCCGAACATAATGCCGTGCGATCGCAGGTAGGGATGTTTGATGTTTCCCACATGGGCAAATTTGCAATTTCTGGGGAAGGTGTTCTCGAAACATTAAACAAACTTGTGCCATCGAACTTAGGACGAGTCAAGGTAGGACAGGCTCTATATACGGTCTTACTAAATGAACAAGGTGGGATTATCGATGATGTGATTTTTTATCACCATGAGCCAGATGGCGATCGCGAAAATTGGTCAGTGATTGTCAATGCTTCAACCACCGAAAAGGATAAGGCATGGTTACAACAACATTTAGGCGATCGCTTAGTTGATAACTCCGCATCCCAAACCTTAATTGCCGTACAGGGGAAAACAGCGATCGCAACTTTGCAGGAGCTAGTTGGTGCTGACTTGATGAAATTACCCAGACTGCGCTTTGGGCATACCTATACAGAAGTCCTAGGCGTTCGCAGTTTCGTGGCACGTACAGGCTATACAGGCGAAGATGGCTGTGAAATTATGACCGATATCGAAACAGGAAAAGCTCTTTGGCAAAAACTGCTCGATCTCGGTGTTGTTCCTTGCGGTTTAGGTTGTCGTGACACCCTGCGACTCGAAGCAGGAATGCACCTCTATGGACAGGACATGAACGATAGCACTACACCTTGGGAAGCGGATATCAATTGGATTATTCATCTCAAAGAGAAGGGAGAATTCTACGGGCGTGCTGTTATCGAAGATCAAAAACAGAATGGAGTACCTCGTAAACTAGTAGGTTTGGAACTAGAAGGTCGCAACATTGCCCGTCATGATTATCCGATTCGCTTTGAAGGCGAAACTGTGGGCATTGTCACCAGTGGCACGATGTCACCAACCCTCGGCAAAGCGATCGCCTTTGGTTATGTACCACCCCACCTCGCCAAGCTTGGGCAAATCGTCCAAGTCCAAATCCGTGACAAAAAATTTCCTGCCAAGGTAGTTAAGCGTAACTTTTTATAAACCCAACCAAGAGCATTGCTTAGCACTGCCCTTGGTTGATTCCGTAAATTGGCGATTGACCCATAATTTACGTTTAAAGGTAGAATCTAAAAGATTTGCTTGTACCTTTACCTAACAGAAATTTTTCTATGTACGACTGCATTGTTGTGGGAGCAGGTCCATCTGGTGGTTCAGCATCCTATCATTTGGCAAAACGAGGACGTTCGGTTTTGTTACTCGAAAAAGAAAGCCTGCCTCGATACAAGCCTTGTGGTGGTGGCATTTCGCCGATGGTACAAGAATGGTTTGACTTTGACTTTTCGCCAGCAGTTTCACTAACAGTCAGCAATATTCGCTACACATGGCAAATGGGCGACCCTGAACTGGTCGCGCTAGAAACTAAAGAACCAGTGTGGATGGTGCGCCGCGATGTCTTTGATCATTACCTCGTCCAACAAGCTCAAAAATTAGGCGTAGAACTCCGCGACAATACTGGCGTTACAGGCATTGAATGGAAAAGCGATCGCTGGTTAGTCAAAACCGAACATGATGTCTTTGAAGCGAAATATGTAATTGCAGCCGATGGTGCAAAAGGCACAATGGCAAAATGGCTAGGCTTTAAAGAAAGAAAACGTCGCATGGGGGCAGCCCTTGAAGTCGAAGCGCCCCATTCTGCTCCCGATGTGAGTGCGGCACATTTTGACTTTGGTTCTATCCAAAACGGCTATATTTGGAACTTCCCTAAAGCTGATGGATATTCCATTGGCGCAGGTACATTCCTCGGTGGCGAGAAGCAAAATCTTAAAGAGATTGGTGCGGCCTATGCTCAGAAGTTTGGTATTGACATCACTTCCATTAAGCAATATGGACATCCACTCTGTTTATGGGATGGCAATCAACCGCTACATACCCAAAATGCAATTCTCACAGGGGAATCCGCCTGTATTGTCGATCCCTTTACGGCGGAGGGAATTCGTCCTTCCCTGTTAACAGGTATGTTTGCAGGGCAAGCGATCGATGAAGCGATCGGCGGTAATTCTGATGCGCTGAAACAATATACCCAGAGAGTACATGAAGAATGGGGTGAAGATATGGTGTGGGCGCAGCGCATTGCCAATATTTTCTATCGCATTCCCAGTTTTGGTTACAAAATGGGAGTGAAGCGCCCCAGTGCCAGTCAACGCATGGGCAAGATTCTCTGTGGTGAGTTGCGCTATCGCGATGTCGCAGGAGCCGCAGTAAAGCGCCTTACGAAAGGGTTAATGGGTATAAAATAAAGAGAAGGGTCGCGCTTTGCGCGACCCTTCTCTTATGGCGCAAAGAAATTTTTAAAAGTGTTGCTTCGCAACGCTTTTAAAAATTTCTTTGGGGTTATTACGATAAGAATAAAGAGATGAATAAAAAAAACTATCGATTGCTATTTCTATCTACTCCCGTGGGCGCATTAGGTTCTGGCATTGGGGGAGGCGTAGAACTAACGCTTCAGAATGCAGCCAAGGCACTCATCGCCAAAGGGCACGAAGTGGAAATAGTTGCGCCTGAGGGTTCAGTTACCAATGTCACGAAACTAACCCCAATATCAGGTAATAGTCAAGTTTCCGCCCAAACTCAAATCGGAACAGATATGGTCGTATTGCCGCAAGATTCTGTTCTCGAAAATATGTGGAGTTATGCGAGGGAAGTCCAAGATCAGTTTGATTTATTATTCAATTTTGCCTATGATTGGCTACCTCTCTATCTCACACCATTTTTCCATCGCCCGATCGCTCATTGGATTAGTATGTCCTCCCTCTCGCCTGTGATCGATATGATGGTCAGCAAAACTGTCAAACTTTGTCCTCAGGCGATCGCAGTCAATACTCGGGCCTGTGCCAATACCTTTAGCGATGGTGATCGCTTGATGATTATGGGCAAAGGCATTGATGTGACGCAATATAATTTTGTAGCAAAGCCTGAAAAACCAAGTCTGGCATGGGTAGGGCGCATCTCTCCTGAAAAGGGACTAGAGGATGCGGCGGAAACTGCTCAAGCGACAGGTTTACCTCTACGAGTATTTGGACTCATCCAAGATCAAGCCTATTGGCAACAAATTCAACAAGATTTCCCGAAAGCAGAAATCCATTATGAAGGATTTTTATCTACCCATGAGTTGCAGCTAAAGCTAGGACAATCGAGTGCTTTGTTAATGACACCACGCTGGATCGAGGCTTTCGGCAATGCGGCGATCGAGGCTTTTGCCTGTGGGGTTCCTGTGATTTCCTATCGTAGCGGTGGACTGACGGAAATTGTGCGTCATGGCAAGACAGGATTTCTCGTTGACATGGGAAGTGTCGCAGGACTGATTGAGGCAGTTTCTCAGTTAGGTCAAATTGATCGCTTAGCATGTCGTCAACAGTTAGAGGCGGAGTATTCCCTCGAAGTCTGGGGCGATCGCTTAGAAAAATGGTTTGAGCAACTCATCACCAACTACAAAATTTAGTCAAATTCTAAAACTTCACTTTGGATCGAGGGGGCAGCCGACAGACCTTGGGAATATAAACGCATTGAGGTAATGTCCGAATGCTCCCATTTTTTCACGTCTTGGCAATGATGAGCTACCAATAGCCCCCATAGCTTGCCATTGTTAAGCACAGGGGCTACTAAATTGGAGCGGACTTGCAAACTTCTTAAGAAATCACGGTGGCAATCACTAATAGGAGCAATTTCAATATCATCTGCCCAATAAATGCGCCCAGCTATATACAAATCCGCATACTCGCGTTTAAAACACTCATCAGCACCCGTCGAACAAATGATCGAATACTTATGATCACTCAAGGCTTCAAAGGTTACCTGTCCCTTCCAATGGGAATAAAAATAATACAAAGCCACGCGATCAACATCTAAGCATTCCCTCAGTTCATGTAAGGCATCATGAACCAAGGAGTCTTGTTGTAATTTGTTGGTAATTCGAGTTAAGACCGAATTCAAACCGCGATTGGCAGGATTCATCATTGCAAGAGGTAACAAATAAAGCTGAAAAAGGTTAAAAATCCGAAAATTAGTGAATAAGACATCCCTAGTACTTTCTTAAGCCTCAGATAAATTTTCAAAAAGTTTACTTCGCAAGCTTTTTAAAAATTTATCTGTACTATACAAAGCACTAAAAGGCTGCATTTAGTTAATATCAAGGGCACTGAATAGTTGTTGCAGATTCTGTCATGTCTTTTATTAGTTTCTAATTTTAATCTTGAGTGCAGTACATATAACAATGCTTACTAAAAAAATAGCAAGATATGGAGACCAAGAAATATTCTTTATACTTATACCTGTTGTGGATATGGCGCAGCAAAGCCTAGAATACCTTTCTGGCAAGGCTTTTAAGATTTAAGCCTCTTTGTTTCTATTAAAAAAAGCTATACTTTAGACATGAGTTTTTTTACTTAGTAGCGAGTCAAAATCTTGCCAAAAGAATATCAAGCTACAGGAATTAATCTGAAAGGAATGCCCTTGGGTGAGCACGATCGCCTATTAACGATCCTTACTAAGGAATATGGTTTGATCAAAGCGGTGGCAACTGGGGCGCGTAAACATCGCTCGGCAATGGCAGGACGCTCTGGCTTATTTGTCGTTAATGATCTGCAAATTTCCGTAGGGAGATCAATGGATCGGATCAAAAATGCAGAAATGGTGCAATCTTTTGTGGGTTTAGGGAAAACTCTGGCTAAGCTCACGGCTGCTCAATATTTATCGGAACTTGCTCTGATGCAGGCGCTATCCGCACAACCCCAAGAGGAATTATTTTTAGTACTAGTTGAGCATCTCAATCGCATTCAGGAGGCTGATAATCAATATGTATTGGCATGTTTAGCGCATGGTATCTATCACTTACTCGCGATCGCAGGTTTTGCCCCGCAGGTACATAGCTGCTGCATTTCGCAACGTCCTGTAATTGCCAATCGCGAAATTCCGAAATGGAAGGCTGGATTTAGTATCGTCGGTGGTGGGGTGATTAATCTGGAAATAACCGATCCTCCCAGTGACGGTAATCCGAATAGCGATCGCCCTATCAATGGTTTGGAAATCATCGGTAATGACGCGATCCATAATCGGATTAGCCATTACCTGAATGCTCCCGAACTATTAGCAATTCAGGAACTTGCACAAACCGATTTAACCGATAATATTTTAAAGTCACACACAACAGATTGGCTTACAGTCGAAAGATTGTTACGAGCCTACGCACAGTATCATTTTGATAGACCAATCCAGTCTTCGGCACTGATTGACAACTGCTTTTTTAATATATGACCCATTTATTCGATCCGCCCACACCGAATTTCCCTGAACATCACGATCCCCACCACGTTGATCCACATCATGCCGATCACCAGCAGACCTTAGAAAGCAACGATTCGCAGATTGATGCTACTAGTGTCGATCCCGTTGATTCCCAATCTGTCCTTCGCAATCCTAACTTTTTATCACTATGGAGTGGTCAAGTTTTTTCGCAGATTGCCGATAAGATTTTTCTGGTACTCGTCATTGCGATCGTCTCTACACAATTTCAGCATGAAGGCGAAACGATTAGCGGATGGGTCTCCGCAGTCATGGTCTCATTTACAATTCCCGCGATCTTATTTGGGTCGATCGCTGGTGTATATGTCGATCGCTGGAATAAAAAAACAGTTTTAGTTAGCTCCAATATTCTACGCGGAGCTTTAGTACTAAGCATTCCTCTCTTGCTCTGGGTGACGAAAAATAGTGTTTTGCCTTGGGGCGCACCGACAGGCTTTTGGGGCTTGCTATGTATTACCTTTTTGGTCTCTACCTTTACGCAGTTCTTCACGCCTGCGGAACAGTCTGCAATTACCCTCGTAGTTGAGAAACCCAAACTATTAGCTGCCAATTCTCTCTACACGACGACAATTATGGCGGCTTTAATTTTGGGATTTGCCCTTGGTGAACCGCTTTTAGCTCTATCCGATCATCTGTGGCACAATTTTGGGCAAGAAGTGCTTGTGGGTGGTAGTTACTTAATCGCAGGGATCATTTTAATTCTCTTGAAAACGGGGGAAACCAAAGAGGATCTGCACCGTGATGGCTTTCATCTCTGGAATGACATTAAAGAGGGTTTGCAATATCTCAAAGATAAAAAAACTTCGCTATCAGCCTTGATTCAGTTAATTTGCACCTTCTCGATTATTGCGGCGTTGACTGTACTAGCTGTGCGTTTAGCGGAGGTCATGCCCGAAATTAAGTCTGAGCAGTTTGGTTTTTTATTGGCAGTGGCTAGTTTAGGGATGGCAATCGGTGCTGGGGTTGTGGCAAAACTAGGCGATCGCTGTAGTCGTCAAACCCTTGCCCTCGTCGGCTCGATTGGGATGTGTCTATTTTTAGGAATGTTGGCAATTTTTAGCGATCGCTTTGTCTTAGGACTGGTGGCGATCGCAGGCACAGGTATTTTTGCGGGGCTATGTGTGATCCCGATGCAGACCGTAATTCAAGAAGAGACTCCTGAAGATGTGCGCGGTAAGGTCTTCGGTTTACAAAATAATGCTGTAAATATTGCCCTCAGTCTGCCCCTATCCGTCGCAGGCATCGCCGAGTCCTATTTCGGATTACAGCAAGTGATTTTTGCTCTAAGTGCGATCGCTCTATTTACAGGCATCCTCACTTGGTACATTGCCCGTCAACTGATCGAGTCCTAAAGAAAGCGAGTTCGGGATAATTTGAAACGTTTTTTGAGAGAGGGTTTGCTACCCACGCAAACCCTCTCTCAAAAGCCCTAAATCAACAAGTGTCGCGCGAAGCGCGACACTTGTTGATTTAGGGCTAACTTTTGTGATGTGTGATTTGTAACGCTAAGCCTACAGACAATCAGGTAATATTGCATGAATCGGGCAAAGCCTGATTCTATGCAATTACTCACTTCTCAAGATGCCAAAACTAACACCTAACCCTAGCTTTAGCTTGACCTTCCGTGTGCAACTCCTCAACCGCGCAGGAATGCTGTCTTCTGTGATCAGCGCTCTAGCTGAAGCGGGCGGGAATCTAGGACAGATTGATTTAATCCAACAGACTCGTAAAATTTCAGTGCGGGACATTACGGTCAATGCCTACAGCACTGAACATATGGATAAGTTAATTGCCGTTGTCAAAGCCGTTCCCGAAATTCGCGTCATCGATGTCTACGATCGCACTTTCCAAGTTCACCAAGGTGGCAAAATCCATCTCGAAGCCAAAGTTGCCGTTAAAGGTCAAGATGACCTCGCCATGGTCTATACCCCCGGAGTGGGACGAGTCTGTATGGCGATCGCTGAGGATAAGCGCAAAGTTTATGACTACACGATTAAATGCAATACGATCGCCGTTGTCACCGACGGCACAGCAGTGTTAGGACTCGGTGACATTGGACCTGAAGCCGCCATGCCTGTAATGGAAGGTAAGGCAATGCTCTTCAAGCAATTTGCAGGACTGGATGCGTTCCCAATTTGTCTCAACACCAAAGATGTTGATGAAATTGTGGAAACCGTTAAACGCATCGCCCCAACCTTTGGCGGTGTGAACTTAGAAGACATTAGCGCCCCACGCTGCTTTGAAATCGAAAAGCGCCTCAAAGAGGAATTAGATATTCCTGTTTATCACGATGACCAACATGGCACGGCAATTGTCGTAGTTGCGGCGACCATCAATGCCCTCAAGGTCGTGGGTAAACCCATCGATACAGTTCGGATTGTGATGAATGGTGCGGGAGCCTCAGGTATTGCCGTAGCCCGACTCTTAAGGGAAGCAGGTGTGAAGCAAATTTCGATGTGTGACTCCAAAGGTTGCCTTAACAAAGAGCGCACCGATCTAACTGCGGAGAAATTAGAATTTGTCAGTGATTTCTCTGGTTCCTTAGCTGATGTCATTAAGGGAGCCGATATGTTTATTGGCTTAAGCGTTAAGGGAGCGCTCACCCCTGAAATGGTTAGGAGCATGGCTCCTGCACCCATCGTATTCGCGATGGCAAACCCTAATCCTGAAATTCAACCTGAACTGGTGGTCAATGATGTTGCCGT
This sequence comes from Pseudanabaena sp. BL-A-41, assembly GCA_050632425.1. Lineage (GTDB taxonomy): Bacteria > Cyanobacteriota > Cyanobacteriia > Pseudanabaenales > Pseudanabaenaceae > Pseudanabaena. The sequence goes on from CP192607.1 coordinate 1,531,771, forward strand.
GATTGCCACAGGTCGCAGTGACTACGCCAACCAAATCAATAATGTCCTTGCTTTCCCTGGAATTTTCCGAGGAGCACTTGATGCTAGAGTCCATCAAATTACTACTCAAATGAATTTAGGTGCTGCTCAAGCGATCGCCTCCTTAGTTAGTGCTAGCGATCTCGCTCCTGATTTCATCATTCCGTCAGTATTTGACCCTCGCGTTTCCCATGCTGTCGCCGCCGCCGTTCAGGCAATTGCGCGTCAGCAAGGTTTAGCTAACGATTAGTAAATTAGAGGGAACGCAAAGCGTTCCCTCTAATTTTTTTCAGCAGCAATGAATTCATCTACTAAATTTAAAAGCTTTTCGATCGCCTCATTAAGATTGACCGACTTCACAGGAAATCCGTGAGCCACTCGATTTCTAATTTCATTTAAAGCGATCGCTCTCTCAAATTGCTCACCAGAAATTTCTGACTGAGCATAGAGATGTTGAATCATCAAAATCGTTGGCATCCGATCAATAGGAATCAACGCATGGCGAGCATGTCTTCTCATCAATACTTCGGCAAAAATCCATAGGGATAAAAAAGCTGGTTCATGTTCACCAATTGAGATCAACTTAGCGATGCGTTCTTTGCGATGCAAAATTTGCGATCGCGTCAATTTCGGATCGGCAATATCTTCTTCAGCGATCGGTGTAGCATCTTCACCTGTAATTAATAAAAATCGCCAACCACTCTGTTCAGCGATCGCTCTGGCAATTTTGCAGTAATTAGAGATTGGTAAGTTCGTTGCATAATCAGCGATCGTAATTACCAAGCCATGTTGGTCAGATATTTTCACCAGTAGCTCTGGTGCGTATGAGCCTAAATCAAGGCTCAAAGCAAAAGGCAATTGGTGAATATGAGGATGTTGAATCACCTCATATCCCTGAGAAATATAGCATTCAGAAACTTTTTGTTTGAGCAAACTACTAATACTGATCCTATCTACACACATTTATCATTTATATTTTACTAAACTTAATTTAGATATAGCAATCCTAAAATTGTCTGTGGAATCTTACCCTGAAGCCTTGTGATTCCACAAATCCAAAAATCTACAAATGATTTAATAATTTTATATAGCGTATACCAATCTAGTGAAATACAGGGTTGTGTCCCCGCCAAAGGCGGGGACACAACCTTCTGCTTGGTTGAAAAGCGCTATATAGTTCCAAGTTTATTAAGCAAATATTGAAAATTATATAAAAACATATCTGGTAGGTCTTACTGACAATTCCCACAATAGCTTTAACAATTAATCCTAGGGAAGGGGAGATGCTTTGCATCTCCCCTTCCCTAGGTAATAGCGTTATAACTAGAGCTTAGGGACATGCAGAACCGATTTTTTGAGGCGCGGCTTCACCGCGCCTCAAAAAATTTGGTTGTTTATTAAATCGCAGAACCCTTATAGAAAATCACGAGGATCGGTGATATGACCTGTTAAAGCAGAGGCAGCAGCAGTATAGGGAGAAGCAAGATAAATTTGCGCTTGCTTATTACCCATCCGTCCAGGGAAATTACGGTTAGTGGTCGAGACGCAAACCTCAGCTTCATTCACACGTCCAAAGGTATCTTGAGGTCCTCCCAAACAAGCAGCGCAGGAAGGTGATGCTGGCTCAATACAGCCCGCTTGCAAGAAAATTTCAGAAAGGGTTAACCCATCAATCTTGATGCTGAATAGATCGTTGTACACCTTCTGTGTCGCAGGGACAAGATAGGTAGGAACCTTGACCTGTTGTCCCTTCAGCAATTTGGCAGCATGGTAGAAGTCTTCGGTTTTACCACCAGTGCAAGAACCGATATAAACGCGATCGATTTTTACATCTGTGACTTCGCGGACAAAGGCACGATTGTCAGGGGAATGGGGCTTAGCAACTACAGGCTCCAACTTAGACACGTCGTAATGCTTGACGTAATAGTAGGACGCATCAGCATCAGCATAGAGCGCTTCAAAGGGTTTATCAGTACGCGATCGCACATAGTCAAAAGTAGTTTGGTCAGGAGCAATCACGCCATTTTTGCCGCCTGCCTCGATCGCCATATTGCAAAGAGTCATCCGCTCTTCCATCGTTAGCTTGGAAATTGCCTCACCACCGATTTCTAAGGCGCGATAGTTTGCGCCACTGACACTGATATCACCGATGACATGCAAGATTAAGTCCTTTGCCAAGAGATAGGGAGGCATTTCACCATCAAAGACAAACTTCATCGAAGCAGGTACTTTGATCAACAACTTGCCTGTTCCCATCACGAAGGCTGCGTCAGTATTACCAATACCTGTAGCAAACTGCCCAAAGGCTCCTGCATTACAGGTATGGGAGTCAGTACCAAATAAAACTTCTCCAGGTCTAGTGTGACCTTCTTGAGCTAGCGCCACATGGCAGACCCCTTTGTAATCAGGGTTAGCTTTAAAATTAGAAAGATCGGTGATGTCGTAGAAATATTTAATATCTTGCTCTTTGGCAAAATCGCGCAAAATATCGACATTGCGATTTGCCCTTGCATCCTTAGTGAAAATGTAGTGATCGGGAATTAAAACGATTTTTTCCTTATCCCACACCTTTGCATCATCACCAAATTCTTTTTTGAAGATGCCAATTGTGCCAGGACCACAGACATCATGGGTCATCAGCAGGTCAGCATTCACCCAAATATTTTCGCCCGGGCTAACGTAGCTTTTTCCCGAAGCTTTTGCCAAAATCTTTTCGGTGAGTGTCATTCCCATAGTTGTGATGTCCTTGCGTAGATGCTGATTCCTACTTATTTGTGAATCTAAATATTAGTCATATTATTTAGAATTATAGTCCGAGATCAGAAATTTTTGATGCCTCCTATCTAATTAAACGTAAGGTTTCTGCGATTTAATAAAGAACCAAATTTTTGAGGCGCGGCTTTGCCGCGCCTCAAAAATTTGGTTCTTTATTTTCCTGTATGTCCCTAAACTCTATGGCTGACCGCTAAATTCAGAATTACTGACGATTTCTTGCGATCGCAAATCAATTTCAGCGACTTTGAGTTTATTGGAAGAGGTATATAAAACCGACAACCGATTATTTTTAATTGCGGAATAACCGTTAAATCGATCCACCTGATCGATCAACACTTTAAAGCTCGTACCTGCGGCGTTAGAAATAGCAATTTGTTTTTGATCACTATCATTGATACGTTTATCGTTATTGGTGTCTTTATCTACTAACACATACAGAAAGGCAGCTACAGGAACTTGCTTCTCTTCAGTATTAGCATTCACAATAGGACTATTGATAATGGGATTGCCGTTTGGAGCTAAAGCGATCGCAGACAGGAAAAGTCCTTCATTTTTGGGTCGCAACCAATAGGAGCGCTTTTGATTAGGGTCAAAGAAGATATAGTTCTGGATAGAATTAGATTCTTTGGAACCTGCCCTATAGTCATAGTCTTGAATTAGATATAGTGGCGCTTGCAGGATTTCTGAACCTGCGATCGGTGTAAATGTACCAATTTCAGTCTTGGTCTTAACTTGCTCATTTTTCGCAATGTTAATGACACTATCAACTTCTCTGGTTCGCGTCGCTTGCAAGATGACGTAAACTGCTGAGGCTGATAAAGAGAGCATCGCAAGCAGCCCAGCCATCAAAATAATGACCGCATTAACTCGCCAAATATAGTAAAAGATTCGCCGTGATTTCATATTTGCATCTGGTTTAACCGAGGTATTTGAAAGTGTTGCTGAGCAACACTTTCAAAAGATTTCTTGGTTTGGGGTTGAGCACAAAGCACTGTAAGCAATAACTAGGGCGCAACATAACCTTGAATATTCTCAGGACGTAAAGGACGCATAATTTGATTCGCACGGACTACCTGTTGATCTGTACCTTGGACAACGATCAGATATTTGCCCTCATTAAGACGATTGCGGAGAGGTACAGAATCACTACTCGTAGCAACACCAACACCGCCACCGATAAATAAGCTGCCCATTGCGCCGCCAAATGCACCGAGCAATCCGCCGACTAGATGATTACCAATGCCGCCAGCCCAAGCAAAAGTATGTAAATCGGTGACGAGGCTAAACCCGATTCCTGCTAAAAAGCCAAAGGGAACTAGCCAGTAGGACATAAAAAAGGCTTGTTTGCGACCTTGGACAAGGGGATCGATAAAACCAAATTCTTCGGCACTTTTGTATCCTTTACCCAAAATCGAAATTGCTTCCATCGGGAAATTAGCCGCTTCTAGCTGAGTATATACCTCTTCAGCCTTCAAGCGATCGCTCCAAACACTAACCAAATAATTCATATACTCTTAATATTTTTAGATATTCTTAAAATTGATTAACTTCTGAGCAATATCGTAATCTTAATTTTGACCTTATTAGCCCTACTCAGCTAGATTAGGAAAATAGAGTTGGAACGCAAAGCGCCCCAACTCTATTGTGAATATCATCTTCTTGAACTATGACCTTGCCAATTCTTTACTCTTTTCGACGTTGCCCTTATGCAATTCGGGCAAGGATGGCACTTGCCTATGCGGGGATTAGCTATGAACTTAGAGAAGTTTCGCTCAAAAATAAACCCAAGGAAATGCTGGAGATTTCGCCTAAGGGAACGACACCAGTAATGCAGATTTTTAAGGATGTTGAGAATTCTGATCAAGATTCCGATCAAAGTTTTTTAATTCTTGAAGAGAGCTTGGACATCATGAATTGGGCTGTTCAGCAAAATGATCCCTGTAATTGGCAAAATCTAGCGGATACTGATTTGGCGATCACTCAGCAATTAATTAAAACCAATGATGGTGAGTTTAAGAAGGCTTTGGATCGCTACAAATATCCCAATCGCTTTCCTGAGCAATCACAGGAGTTTTATCGCCAACAAGCTGAAGCAGTTCTGCAAGTATTAGAGAATCAACTTCAGCAAAATAATTTCTTGATTAGCGATCGTCAAACCCTTGTGGATATGGCAATTTTTCCTTTTATCAGACAGTTCGCCTATGTAAATATCGATTGGTTTAACTCTAGTCCTTATCCCTATCTACAAAAGTGGCTCCATTGGCATGAAACCAGCGAAATTTTCGAGTTTGTCATGCAGAAATTTCCTATATGGACACCAGAACAGGAAAAAATTGTGATTTTGCGCTAAAAAGCCCTCACCCCTCGCCCCTCTTCCAAGGGGCGAGGGGAAATTTTACTCCTCCTCTCCCACTGGGAGAGGGGGCTGGGGGGTGAGGGCAATTCGGTATAAAATAAATTTGAATGAATATGGAGCTAATCGAATGAAACCCCTTGCCCTTTTGAGTGTTTCTGATAAAACAGGACTACTCGACCTTGCCCGTGAGCTATCCACTACCTACAATTTTCAGTTAATCAGTAGCGGTGGGACAGCAAAGGCAATCAAGGCGGCAGAGCTTGAAGTTACTAAGGTTTCTGACTATACGGGAGCACCCGAAATTTTGGGCGGACGGGTCAAGACTTTGCACCCACGCATTCATGGTGGCATTTTAGCGAGACTCGACCTCCCCGAACATCAGCAAGACTTGAATGATAATGCCATCCAGCCAATTCGGATTGTGGTTGTGAACCTCTATCCATTTGAAGAAACGATCGCCAAGCCTAATGTCACCCTCGAAGATGCGATCGAAAATATTGATATTGGCGGCCCAACCCTGATCCGCGCTTCGGCAAAAAATTACAAACATGTGGCTGTCCTGTCTAGCCCTAGACAATATGCGGAGTTGCTCGAAGAACTCAAAGCAAACAATGGTGAAACGACCCTAGAGTTCCGTAAAAAATTAGCAGTTGCAGCCTTCAAACATACCCAGTCCTACGACACCGCGATCGCTAAATACTTAAGTGGCGATTTAGTATCTAATCTTGAGAGTTTAGAAGAGAAGTCTACCAATACACTTTCTTCTTCTTATACCTTGCTGTGTAACAATCCGAAACCATTACGCTATGGCGAAAATCCTCATCAACCTGCCACATGGTATCAAGTGGGAGCAACTCCTAAGGGTTGGTCAGCCGCCCAACAATTGCAAGGGAAAGAACTCAGCTTTAATAACCTCCTCGATCTCGAAGCGGCTCGTAGCATTATTGCTGAATTTGGTGATGATCAGCCTACGGCGGTGATCATCAAGCACAATAACCCCTGTGGCGTAGCGATCGGCTCGACGATTGCCGAAGCCTATCAAAAAGCCTTTGAAGCAGATTCCACTTCCGCTTTTGGTGGTATCGTTGCGCTCAATCGTCCCATTGATGAAGAGACAGCCCAACTTCTCAATAAAACCTTTTTGGAATGTGTAGTTGTCCCTGCCTGTGTGCCAAGTGTGGCGGCAATTCTCAGCAAAAAGCAAAATCTCCGTGTATTAGTTCTATCCGATTTCCATCAAGGTTCCCATGAGACCGTGAAAACGATCGCAGGGGGAATGCTCGTCCAAAGATCCGATGATGAATCAGTCAAGCCTGACACATGGAAAGTTGTCACCCAAAAGCAACCTACCCCAGAACAGTTACAGGAACTGATTTTCGCTTGGAAAGTGAGCCGTCATGTCAAGTCCAATGCGATCGTCATTACCAAAGACTCCACCACGATTGGTATTGGCGCAGGGCAAATGAATCGTGTCGGTTCTGCGAAAATTGCGCTAGAACAAGCAGGAGAAAAGGCTCAAGGCGCATTTCTCGCTAGCGATGGCTTCTTTCCCTTTGATGACTCGGTACGGACTGCGGCGGCGGCGGGTATTACAGCGATCGTACAACCGGGGGGCAGTTTACGCGATGCCGACTCAATTAAGGCAGCCGATGAACTGGGCTTAGTGATGGTACTTACAGGCGTTCGCCACTTCTTGCACTAAATATTTCAAAAAAAGCGCCCTAAGGGCGCTTTTTTTATTTCAAGAAGCGAACCAATGCTTCAGCCTTATCCCATGCTGCACCACTTTGGAGAATCTGTGAGGCAATTTCCACACCTTCGTTCCAACTATTTGCAGCACCACCAATCCGCAAAGCTAAACCACTATTGAGAGCCACACAATCCGCTTGAGCGCGATCGCCTTTTCCTTGCAAAACAGCTTTTAAAATCTCTGCATTTTCTTGGACATTACCACCCTTGAGACTTGCTAATGGTGCAGGATTTAATCCTAATGATTGAGGATTAATTGCTTCCTCCGTCACCTGACCATTACTCAAAAATGAAATATCTGTAAGATCACCTAACCCTGCTTCATCTAAACCTTCACGACTATGTAAAACTACCGCTTGTTGGCGATCGAGTAGTCGTAGTGCTTCGGCGACGGTATGAGTTAAGCTCTTGTTATAAACTCCTAAAACCTGAGCAGTAGGATGTAATGGATTTACTAAAGGGCCAATAAGATTAAAAACAGTACGCACTCCTAAACTCTTGCGAATTGCACCTACGGATTTCATGGCTGGATGCCAATTCGGAGCAAATAGAAATGTAATGCCAACTGCCGAGAGAGCTTCATAAATTTTTTCGATGGGTGATGCTAGATGAATGCCGATCGCCTCCAACACATCCGCCGATCCAGAACGACTAGAAACCGCACGATTTCCATGTTTTGCTACAGGTATACCTGCGGCTGCCACCACAAAAGCAACTGAAGTGGAAATATTAAAAGTGGAAGCCCCATCACCACCAGTCCCACAGGTATCAATCAAAGGCTTCGAGCGATCAACAATATGCCCAAACTGATCATGGGATTTTTGCCCTTCACTTTGAGATTGCAGCACATTCGCCATTGCGGCTAATTCCGAAGCCTCAACTCCTTTTAGTTGCAAAGCGATCAAAATTGCTCCCGATAACTCTGGAGCGATCGCACCTTCTAGCCAGCCCTGCATCAGAGATGTTGCTTGTTCACTAGTTAAGGACTGTCGATCAATAAGCTGTTTTAATAGTTGAGACCAATTTTGTTCCATAATTTTCTGATTACCTAAATATCTTAGGAAGTGCAACCCTTCCTAAAGGATAAGAATACACTGGTTTTTGTAGTACAGAGAAATTTTTGAAAGTGTGGCTTTGCCGCGCTTTTAAAAATTTCTCTGTACTCTAATTACCAAATTTTCCATTCACTCCAATTGAGATTAAAAATAGAAGTATCTGGGAAGGCGATCGCATTATTATTTTGCACTAGAGTTTGTTGTAGCTTGGTAAGTAGTGGACTAACTCTCGGCAAGCTTTCAACTAATTGATAAGGCAGAATTCCTTCTGATAGGGCAAAGGAGGCGGTTGTGCCTGCGGAGGCTCCCACTGACCACTCGTAGGAATGGACACGATAACCTGCGGCAACGATGTAACTGTATGCGATATTTTTGCCAGAGACGATTAGGTTATCAATTTTTTGAGGAATTAGCGATCGCAAAGGTATTTGTCCTGGGAATGCGGCTCCGTGACCATTACGAACTCCTGCGCGTTCCGTATTGCCTGCTTTTTCGACAGGATATTCACTGAGGCAGGGATGGAAGTCGAGATAATATTGGGCAATGCCGATCGCATCGGGATAAATGGTCGAACGGGTACGACGAGAAATTTGATTGGGAGCCGTATTGTTTTTAATGGCGCTAGTCGCTTCTAAACCTGCTAGAGCTTTCCATAAATTGCGATAGTCTTCCTGTGAGAGGTTTTGGCGATAGGTTTCCGTACTAAAGTCTACCTGTGACACATCAATTTCGGACATACTGAAGCCTTCAGGATAGCCATAGGAAGGACGACCGATAATTCTTCTTGATTCACGAATATAGGGATATTTGGAGAGTCCATGCAGAGTTCCCATTGGTGAATCAAAGCCTGTCAGTAACCGATGATTTGGGAAAGGCTTTTTCCAATTTGTTTTTTGCTGGGAGTCGGTTGTACCTGCTACTAGCCAATAGTAAAAACCTAATGCGATTTCTTCCCCACTTTTGAGGGTCTCTTGCCTCAAGCCACCCATCCAGCCATTGGCTTCCAATTGACCAGAATTTAATAATTGCGCTCTCGAATAAATCAAATTATCTTTATCAGTTCCCGGACGATAGTCATTTCCCCACACCCAGTTTTGCATGGAAATATCACCTGCCTTCATCGATGAAACACCAAAGGCATTCTTTTTCGGCTGATCACTGTCAACACTCCAGATGCGGCGATAGGTGAAGATATTGTCGAAATTGGCGAGACTCGGTTTCGGGTCAGAGCCGTAATAGGGCAAATAGCGATCGTAAAAACTAGGCTTTTGCTGTGGTTGCGCCTCGTTTGTCTGCTCCATCGCAAAGGTGTAGGTGAAACCCTGTGTACAGTAAGCATCATTCTTGGTGACAGGGGATGATGGATTAAGGTGCGATCGCGGATCGATACCAAGACGATAGGGAACATCTGCTAAAGCAATAATTTCGCCCGTTTCTGTGGAATCAATCACAAACCAATCACTGGCACGCTTCTGAGGATTTGGGATTTGAGAATTAGTTAAAGGAATAAAGCGAATAATTTGTTTTTGTAATCGCGATGAATTTTCGTAGCGATAAGCATCATCGATAATTTGCGAAAGTGGCTCACTATTTAAGGGGGCTGTATTTGATGCAGGTCGATGTTGAATCGCGATCACGCCATTAATCAACTTACCGTCAGCACTAATCTCTAACTTTTTAATAACTGTATTCGGGAACCATTTTAATTTGCCATTTCCCTGACGTTCTGCCTCCTGTAACATTTCCACCAATATTTGCTGTGCAGTATTAGGAATGAAACAGGAAACACTTACCCAGCAATCTCCTGCGTTTAATTTGCCATACTTCTGTTCGATACGCTTCCGAAATTCGGTATAACCTTTGGGAAAGTACCAAAGACTGCGTTGTTTCTTAGCTTCATCCAGAGCCGAAGTGCCTTGAGAGGTAATCTGTCCACCGATCCAGTCGGTAATCTCTGTCAAGCAAACAGTGCGACCTGCAAGCAATCCCTCATAGGCGGCGGCTGTACCTGCTACACCTCCACCCACGATCAGAATTTCGCAATCTTCAGTCTGATCAACTTTGCGAGGACTAGAAGTTGAAACGAGGGGATTAGCGATCGCATGAGGAGCTAGTGCGATCGCTATGGCTGTACTCGCAACAATTGTGTAACAAGAGAAACGAATTTTAGAAATAATCTTCTTCAAGGTTTTTATCTATATAAGTAGGAAGACTTAATTATTTGTAGGATGCGTTAGTGCGACGTAACACATCCATTTGTTTTAGGATAGACCTTGCTCTTAGCTATCCATACTATCAATATTTTTAAATGTAATGAAAATACAACAAAAAGTAGAACAGATTTAAAGTTGGCTTCTGGGAATTCTTTTGCAAAAGCATAAACGAAGCTTAACCTCAAGTTAAATTATAGAAGTAAATTGGAACGTATGATGACCTTTAGTGTGAGAAATAGGCATCATGGTTTACATTAAAAAGTCAGTAACACAACCACTCGTAGCAACATCAGTTCTACTTGCAATCTTCAACATTGGGAGCGCTAATGCAGTTGAACTAAAATCAAGTTCAACCTCCCAAAACGTAAGCAGTACAGCTAATATACTGCAAAAAATTGAAAACGATACTCTTGTTGAGCCTTCAACTTTAGAGTCTGACAAAAACGCTCAAAATGTTACATCTGTATCTCAACTTACAGATGTGAAACCCACCGATTGGTCATTTACCGCTTTACAATCTTTAGTTGAAAGATATGGATGTATTGCTGGCTATCCCGATCGCACTTATCGTGGCAAAAAAGCCCTATCTCGCTATGAGTTTGCCGCAGGACTCAATGCTTGCCTAGACAAAATCAACGAGATTATTTCTGCTGGTTTAGCTGACAAAGTTAGCAAGGACGACCTAGCAGCTATTAAAAAACTTCAAGAAGAGTTTGCTGCTGAGCTTGCCACCTTGCGAGGAAGGGTAGATGCTCTTGATGCCAAAGTAACTAAACTTGAAGCTCAGCAATTCTCGACAACCACCAAACTCAATGCCACAGTAATTTTTGCCCTTGCTGATACCTTTGGCGGTGTAGGAACAGGAACTAACGCTCAAAATCCTCAAAAAACTACTGATGCGACTAACCTCAATTTCTCCTATCGCGCCAGATTGAACTTTGACACCAGCTTTACAGGAAAAGATTTACTTCGTACCCGTCTACAAGCTGGTAACAATCCAAATTTGGGTAATGCAACTAATACCCAAATGGCACGTCTAGCTTTTGCCCAAGATACAGCTAACGTATTTCAGATTGACAAGTTCTACTACAGATTCCCAATTGGCAATAGCGCAACTGCTTACGCTGGTGTCAGCAAATTAGATCCAGATGATATCGCAGACACTCTCAATCCATATTATGAGAGTAGTGACAAAGGTGCTTTATCAAGATTTGGTCGTTATGATCCATTGATTTTCCGTGGCCCTTCAGGAGCAGGTATTGGATTCTCCTATAAAGTTGCACCAGAATTTACAGTTGCAGCTAGCTACTTAGCTAATTCTGACACTGCTGCTAATGCGACTGGACAGGCTGGTTTATTTGGTGGTGGCTACATTGCCAACTTGCAAATGGTTTATACTCCAACATCAAATTTGAAATTTGGATTGGCATATGCCCGTAGTTTTGAGCCTGGAAGTAACGTCAATTTTGCTCAAAGCACTGGTAGTAACTTTGGCAACAAGCCATTTGCTACTGGTACTGGTAATGGTACTGGATTTGATACATCTGCCGATCGCTATGGTGCTCAATTTAATTGGCAAGCATCCAAAAGCTTTAACTTAGGCGGCTGGGTTAGTTTTGCTAATGCTCGCCAAGAATCAGGCACAGGTGTAGGTAACACTGCTAATTTATTTAACTGGGGCGTTACCCTTGCATTCCCAGACCTATTTGCTACTGGCAATACAGGCGGCATCATTTTTGGACAGCCACCAAAGGTAACTTCTAGCTCGAACGCCTCACGGATTGATCCAGATACCTCATACATTTTGGAACTGCAATACAACTTCCGTGTTAGCAAGAATATCTCAATTACCCCCGGTATCTTTGCGGTATTTAATCCCAATCAAAATGCTTTAAACCCAACTACTTGGGTAGCAACCGTTAGAACTCTATTCAGTTTCTAACTTAACGGCTCACCTTACGCAGAAGGTTATAAGACCCTCACCCCTAGCCCCTCTCCCAAAGGGGGAGAGGGGAAAAGAAAAATTCAAAACCACCTCTTGCTCCCCTTCTCCGCTCTGGGAGAAGGGGTTGGGGGATGAGGGCGGATTTTCTATCTGCGTAAGGTGAGTTAACGGTTTTCATTTTGCCGTAGCAAAAGGAAAACTTAAAAACTTACTGAGATTGATAGTTTTCAAAGGAGCCTAGGCTCCTTTGAAAACTACGATATCTTCTAGCTTGAGCTTCTAAACTTATGAAAATTCAGCGCCTTCTTAATTCCTCTTTATTTCGATTTATTGCCTTTGCGATCGCTAGTTGTAGCCTGATTGTTTTATTGACAAACCAGCCTGTTTTCTCGAAAAACGATGAGTCAGTATTTTCTGACAAAGATGTAGACTTTTCGTTTGTCGTAGTTGGCTGCAACCGTGTGGATAAAGCAGATATGGATAAAACTAGTCCTAGCACTGCCAATATCGAACAACTCAAGCGGACTTTTAAGGAGGTGTCTGAATTATCGCCGCCTCCGAAATTTCTATTTTTCGCAGGGGATCTGGTCATGGGTTATACCTCTGATGTGAAGACCCTTGAATCTCAATTAAAGGGTTGGCGAGATCTCTATGAGAATTCGCCCTTGGTATCGAGTAAAACTTCCTTGATCCCAATTACAGGCAACCATGAAACCCAAAACGAGAAGAAGGCATCCTATGAAGGTGCGGAAAAAACTTGGTTAAAGGTCATGGCTCCCTATTTGAAATATGCGGGAAATGGTCCTCACGCTGGTGGTAAAGATAAGCTCAAAACCGATCAAAGTAAGTTGACCTATTCCTTTGATTACAAAGGAACCCATTTCGTTGTTTTAAATACTGACCCTGTGGGACGTGATTGGAGCGTGCCTAAGGAATGGATTGCCAAGGATCTGGCGACAGCTAAGTCTCGTTTTGCTAAGCATATTTTTGCGATCGGACATAAGCCCGCCTATGCCTATCCCAACAATCTATATAGCCAACCAGAAGATAAGGAAGATGGATTAGGCAGACTATATCCTGAAGATCGCGATCAGTTTTGGACAAGTCTGGTCACGAATAAAGCGGAAGCCATGCTGGCGGCGCACAATCATGTCTATTCTCGCACCAAGCCTAAGGGCAATACTTGGCAAATCATCGCTGGTAACGGTGGCAGCAAACTTGACAAGTTAATTGACCAATCAAAAAATAATGCCTTTGGTTTTACGGTCATCAGCGTGCTGAAAAACAATCGCGTAACGGTGACAAGTTATGGGCGTGATGTTCCTAAAGAAGGCTACCTTGCACCTAGCGAAAAGTACCCTACAACCATTCGCGATCGCGGTGACATTACTTGGAATAACTAATCCGCAGAATATGCCCTGCAAAGCAGGGCATATCTCCATCTAAAAAACTCTTTAATCATTACTCAAAAATATGACGATCAAACGTAGAGACTTCCTAACTTTCTTAGGTGGTATGGGCGGAGCTATGCTATTTGATGCAGTTCCCCGCAATCCTAATATTCCTAGATTTTCTATGCCCTTCATGGGTTCCGAGTCAAACAGTCAGGCTTTTGCAGCAAACTCCTCACAACTGAGCTTCAAGCCAATTAAGGGAGTGATGCCATTAGTAACAGATGCGATCGCGCCATCAAAGCAGAGTCAAGCTTACAAAAATGTGGAAGTGGTTGACGATCTCGTTTTACCTGAGGGATTTGTCTATGATGTAATTGCAGCATGGGGCGATCGCGTTGGCGATTCTCGTTTTGGCTATAACAATGACTATCTCTCCATCGTTGAAACCAGCAATAACGAAGGTTACTTAACCGTCAATTTTGAATATATTAGTCGCACTCCTTGGGAACAAGCCTATGAGAAGGTAATTGGCAAGTCTTTGCCTTTTAAGGAAGTCGATGCAGCACTTAAGGCGGCCGATAAGCAAGAGATTGATGTATGGTCACTTGCAGATAGCGATCCTCTCAAATCTCAAATTGCCTTAATCGCGAAGGAAGCTTTAACAGATGTGGGTATTGGCGTGATTTCGGTACGCCGTAATCCTGACGGTAAATGGGTACGTACAAACTCCTCTGCGGATCGGCGTATTACAGGACTATCTGGATTAGAAGATGGTCGCTATCTCAAATCAACTGGCCCCGCCGTCGCTGTTTTCCGCAAAGAGAAAGGCTTGGGTTATACCGATCAACTAGGCGATCGCATTGTTGGGACATTTCATAATTGTGCAGGGGGGACAAGCCCTTGGGGAACAGTATTTAGTGCTGAAGAAAATTATCAAGAGTTTGTGCCAGAGGCTGTGATGGCTGATGGAACCTCTCTATCTCCTAGCAAGAAGAAATTTTCTCAAGATAATATTGATCTATTTGGTGTTGCTAGCGTATTTGGCTTAGCAGGTAATAAATATGGCTGGATGGTCGAAATCGATCCTGCCAATCCCAATGACTACGGTACTAAGCACACATGGTTAGGACGTTTCCGCCATGAAGCGGTGGGCATTCGCGCTGAAGCTGGTAAACCCTTAGTGTTTTATTCTGGTTGCGATCGCCGAGGTGGACATCTCTATAAATTTGTCAGTTCGGGCATTGTCAAAGATCCCAAAGATAAGGCGAACTCCAAGCTTTTGGAATCAGGAATGCTCTATGCCGCCAAATTTAATGCTGATGGCACTGGTAGCTGGATTGCGCTAAAAACCTCGACAGCGATTAATCCCCATCAACTAGATGTCCTCGCTGGGAAAATGCTGCCACTGCCTCAACGTCCTGAAGGAGGCATCTTTAAGGCAACCAAAGAAGAAGAGATTGCCGCGTTTAAGTCTAAGTTTAAGACTTTAGGCGATCTTTACACGGGTAGCGATCGCGAAAAGCAAGGGGCAATCCTCATCGATGCTCACTATGCTGCGAATGCTGTCGGTGCAACCTGTACCGCTCGTCCCGAAGATACCAAAATCGCCCCCGATGGTTCTCTATTTATTGCCTTTACCTCTGGTTCTATAAGTTCCAGTGATGGTAGTCCCGATCTACGCATCTTTAAAGGTGCTGATGGTAAGGCATACGAATATGGCTGGATCATGCGTCTTAACGAAGATGCTAATAAACCTGAAGCCATGAAATTTAAATGGTCATTGGTTGCCACAGGTGGTGAACCTGCGGAAGGTGGTCTAGGCTTTACCAATCCTGATAACTTAGCGATCGATCGCGGTGGCAATATTTGGATGGTTACAGATATTTCTAGCGATAAGTACAATCTCGCTATTCCTAGTCGTAAAGATAAATCTGATAAACCTGTCAGTCAATCAAATTTGCGCGGTCTCTATGGCAACAGTTCGATTTGGTTTATGCCAACATCTGGTACAGATATTGGCAAGGCTTATCTATTCGGCTTTGGACCAATGGAATGTGAAACGACGGGACCCTTTTTCTCCCGCGATCAGCAGACGCTTTTCCTATCGGTGCAACACCCTGGGGAAGTGACGGGCATCCGTAAGGACATGGCATTCGAGTCGCGCAAATTTGCGATGCGAACCACAACTGGTAAGGAGTTTATGCAAACTCGCAAAGTCCCCATTGGTTCCAACTGGCCCTCACGTAAACCCAATGATTCGCCCAAGCCTGCGGTAGTAGCCATTCGCAAGGTTGATAACACTGCGATCTAATAAGTAGCTCAGCTCGACAAATGCTGCCCAATGGGAGGATTCACTTTGCGATTCTTTCCGTTTGGCAGCATTGTTGCTATCTAGTGAGTTTCAGAATACTTTTAGCTTTAGTTTGGTAAAAATCAGTATTAAAAGCGATCGCATCAAATAATCTCTGCAAAAGGCGATCGCCCAAAAGTGTTGAAGCAAACGCGAAGAAATACTAAAAACGGATACACTACACCTGTCAAAACAGTGATTTTAGCTTAAAATCACTGTTTTCCTAAACCAATGTAGATAGCTAATATTCTCACACATAAAAGCTTGTAAATATCGCAGCTTATCTAACATCTTACAACCAAACTCTTTTGGTATTTCTACTAGCTCTAGTAAAATATAAGCAATTAAGCAAGTATAAATTTGAATAGTAATTCCATTGACATTTTTAGTAATCAATCGATCTAATTTTAAATGCATTTTTAAAAATTTCCAAAATAGCTCAATTTGCCATCGCTTTTTATAAATCTCTGCTACTTCATCATTACTTACTTCTTGATCTGCCGCCTCTGATAA
Source organism: Pseudanabaena sp. BL-A-41 (assembly GCA_050632425.1). Classification (GTDB taxonomy): domain Bacteria; phylum Cyanobacteriota; class Cyanobacteriia; order Pseudanabaenales; family Pseudanabaenaceae; genus Pseudanabaena. The sequence continues at coordinate 1,548,139 of CP192607.1, forward strand.
GTTTGTGGCAAGTCGGAATTCACTACGGGTTTCTAAGTCTGAAAAGGAAACTACTCTTACTTCTACTTTATCCTTACCTGTCCCTAATATCGCTTTTCCATTTTCTAGCAATTCTAGGTTCATATTGTTCTTAACTCTGATCACAAAATAGCGCTTTTGTAATTGCATGAGATTTTTGATGCGATTGAGTTTGGCAAACCCTCTATCCATTATTCCGACTGATTCTTTTGGTATTGCTTCTATAGTTGTTTCCCCGTATTTACTGTCATGCCCATTGCCAAAATGTATCAATATTCCATCAGGTTCATTAGTGCAGTTATTGATCCCACTAAACAGCTTTACTTGTCCGTATCCTTGGCTCCACATTAGTTTACTTGTTAGCGTAACTATGGTGGAGTCTAGGGGAAATAATACTAAATTTTCTCTACTTACTTCTTTCTCTTTCTTCAATTCCTTTCTTAATTCCTCAAATAAATTACAAAAAATATCTGAGTTTCTTTTCTTGCTCGCTTTAGAAAATGTTGATTTATCTATGTCTATCCCTCGCATATTCAATCTTTGGAATAAACTTGTCATACTTGTTTGACTCTGGTCTAGTACATAACTAAGCCAGCAAGATACAAACGCAAATGTGCTAAGTTTTGGATAATCGTCTTGTGGTAATTTCTTGAGGAATTGTTTGACAACTTTAGGAAAGTTAGATAGCATTTCTAATATTATTTTTTATTTGTTCGCATCTAATTTATCAAATTAGATGCGCTTTTTTCTAACTTTTTTCTATCGTTCAACGCTTCTGGCGATCGCCCTTTGTCATCATCAAGCGCGATCGCTAAGAGATCATAGTACAAACATTAACTACTAACTAATTCTTGAAAACGATCATCATCTCTAATTCCATCAAATTCTGGATCTTCTTTTGCCCGTTTTTTAGTCTCATCAGCTTCTTGATCAATCGCTAAAGCTAGATATTTTATGGAGTCGTCAATATTTTTTTGCAGGGCATAGCAGCAAGCTTTGCCATAGAGAGCATTAACATGGTTAGGATTAGTTTGTAAGATGCCATCACAAGCTTCTGTGCCTTCTGTGTATCTTCCCATCCAAGCAAACAAAACACCACGATTAATTTGGGATTGCAAATCACTGGGTTCTAATTCTATAGCTCGATTAAAGTCTGCTAGAGCTTTGTCATATTGTCCGAGTCTTGTAAATAAAACTCCTCGGTTATTCCATACTTGGTGGAAGTCAGGTTTGACTTGCAGTGCCTTGTCAAAGGAGTCGATCGCTTCTTCGTGTCTTCCTAAATTAAATAGCGCACTGCCTCGTCCATACCATGCTTCGTGTTGGTTTGGTTTGATTTGTAGTACCTTGTCAAAGGAGTCGATCGCTTCCTCATTTCTTCCTAAATTAACTAGCACAACGCCTCGATTGTTCCATGTTGCGTCTTTGTCAGGTTTGATTTGCAAGGCTTGGTCATAGGATGAGATCGCTTCTTCGTACCTTCCTAAATTACGTAGCGCATTGCCTCGGTTATTCCATACTTGGTGGAAGTCAGGTTTGATTTGCAAGGCTTGGTCATAGGATGAGATCGCTTCTTCGCTTCTTCTTAAATCATTTAGCGCACTGCCTCGGTTGTTCCATGCTTCGTGGAAGTCAGGTTTGATTTGCAAGGCTTGGTCATAGGATGAGATCGCTTCTTCGTACCTTCCTAAATTACGTAGCGCATTGCCTCGGTTATTCCATACTTGGTGGAAGTCAGGTTTGATTTGCAAGGCTTGGTCATAGGATGAGATCGCTTCTTCGCTTCTTCTTAAATCATTTAGCGCACTGCCTCGGTTGTTCCATGCTTCGTGGAAGTCAGGTTTGATTTGCAAGGCTTGGTCATAGGATGAGATCGCTTCTTCGTATTTCTTTAGTAAAATGTAAGAATTTGCAACTTCATAGAAAACTTTGCTATGAGCGTCAGGGTTTATTTTGTTTTCAAGCAAATTAGCCTGCTGTTCGGCTTGTTTCAGCACATCTAATTTTTGACCAGAGTGACAACGCCGAAACTTGCTCATTAAAGCAACCCATTTAGCTACTCCATTAGATAAAGAATTAAATTGACCATAAAATTCTTTCAAAACAATTTCAGACTTTTCTACTTGTAACTTAAGCTCTTTTTGCATTTTTTCCAATACCTCCTTTGGTAAATCAGTATCTTCAAACTGAAATTCATATTTAGGTGAGGAATTCATTAGAAACCAACCAAAAGGAAATACTCGATCTATGTCTTCTAAGAATTTTCTGTTTTCCTGATATACAAGAATGTTCTCAGAGACTTCTGATTCGGCTGCGATGGCGGTAAAAGGAGCGATTACAACTGAAATTTGATCGAAGAAGCGAGAAGCAAAAAAGTAATTTAGGAAATACAGCTTACATTCTTTGTAGCGTAGATTAAAAAATGCGTGATAAATAGCCTCGGCTGTATATTCACACCAATCTTCATTTTCATATTTTTCTGATTCATATAGATCGGGCAATACTTCCTTATTTGCTAGTGCCTCAAAATATTTTTGTAATTGTGAGTGCAATTCCCGAAACTTAGTAGACTCTTTGCCACAAAGAGATTGCCGAATTACATCTCTTGCAATATCCTTCAGACAATATCTGTAATTACTTTTATCTACAAATTCAACAAGATCATAACCTTTCAGCCACTCAAAGCAATCCACACTCTCATCGACACCAGTTACAAAATCAAGATTTTGACTAACCACTAAACTCTGTAGCAAAGGCTTATCAAACCAACGACAACAAGCAGCCAATTGCAGTAAACTCTTTTGGCTATCAGTCAAGCCCTTAAATAATCGTTCAGAAATTTCTTCAGTGAAATTAATTGGTTCACCATCTTCTTGTTCTTTCCTGATTAGATCTAAATAAAATGGCAACCCTTTAGTAATTTTATTCAGTTTCTCAATGTCTCTTTTATTAGAAACACCTATTTTTTCTAAATAACTCTTGATCTGATCCTTCTCAAACACCTTTAAAGGAGTTTCTTGAACTAACTTAGACTCCCTAGATAAATCTTTCCATACAGATTTTTTGAACAACTGAAACCGTCCCGCTAACAATAGGCGGACTTTGCTATTTTTAAGATCTTTATTTTGCAGCAACATCTCCCGCAACCAGCGATCGACATCTGGCGAAGCTTTCTCATAGGTATCCAAAATCAACACAATTGGCACTTGCTTGGCATGGTTCACCAAAGTTTCCACAAAAGCTTGAGTGAGCTTAGGTAAAGGCTCTAGCATCAATTCCTGTACTTCTGCCTTTTGGGTAGCCCTATGCTTTGCAAGCAAATTATCCTTAAGCGATAAAGCCGTAACAGCACCATCAACGGCTGTATCAACTCCCCCACTAATCGCAGTGGAAGTCATTGAAGAAGTAAGGGCGGACAAAGGCGTAGTTATTCCCATAGTTGTAGCCGTTGAAACTGCCCAACCGCCTACATTGATTGCAAGTTTAGCAACGTGTTTTGCCAAATCGATTTGCTCTTTACTAACTGTCTCCTCTTTATCAATCGGTTGAGATTGCAAAGCATGAAGTGTTTCTTTGTAAGTTTTATGCTTTTCAGCAAAAGGAGCGGAATTGTTTAACAAATCCTTTTTCAAAAGTCCGAGCTGCGGCAAATCTTTATGCAGCTTTACCATCACATCAAGCGGCGTTTCCGTGAATGTCGCGAAGGAAAATTTGGTAAAGTGAACTTTATTTTTGTACAGTTCCTCTAGTTTTTCCTGAGTCCTATTCAATATCGTAGACTTACCCACACCCCCGATCCCCCAAACATAAAACATCATTGGACATGCTTCTGGCTGTGCAATCGCCTTTGTGATGCGCTCTATTAAATTTGTTTCTTCTGGACGGGCAATGTGGTAATCAGTCATGTATGAATTTCTACTATTTGCAGTTTATCGAGCTTACAAAAAGCTAATTCTAAAATTTTAACCTAATTTCAGATTTCAATCTTGTTTTTTATTCTTATTGACTCACAGCTAGCAATATGGCTGAAATAGTCGTTTTGCAAATACTAGAAACCTTGCATTAACGCCTAGCGATAAAAGTTAAAATACAGAAACAACCAACTCTCACTAAGAAACGTAGCAATTATGACAGAGTTACTTGATCGCACAATTACCAAACTAAAAACACTATCTGTCGAGCAACAAGACGCGATCGCCATGATAATTTTAGAAGAACTCGAAGATGAAATTCAATGGAATAATTCATTTGAACGTTCCCAAGACCTACTCGCAAAACTAGCTAAAGAAGCAATGTCTGAATACCATGCAGGCAAAACTCAAGAAGATGAACGAAGCCGATTACAACTCACCACAGATTAATCCAGATATCCAAGAAACAGCACAAAAACTCTTTAGCGAAATTAGTCATCTTATTGATGCCGCCAAACAACGCGCCGCCATTGTTCTTATTAAAAATGCCGAACTTGTACACAAACCTGAAGACCCCATTCGGCATCATTTAGAACAACTGCGTCAAGAACAGCAAATATCCACAGACTTACTGCTAAAAGATCCCTACATTCTCGACTTCTTAGATATAAGCGATCGCTACCATGAAAAAGACCTCGAAGATGCTATCTTGCGAGATATCGAGAAATTTTTACTAGAACTTGGCGCAGGATTTACCTTTATCGCAAGGCAAAAACGTATCCAAATCGATAACGACGACTTTTATATTGACCTGCTGTTCTATAACCGCAAACTCAAACGCCTTGTCGCGATCGACCTCAAACTCGGCAACTTTCGCCACGAATATAAAAGCCAAATGGAACTTTATTTACGTTGGCTTGCCAAATATGACCAAGAGAGCGATGAACAGTCACCATTGGGCATCATTTTATGTGCAGGTAAAAAACAAGAACAGATTGAACTGCTCGAACTAGACAAAAGCGGTATCCATGTTGCTGAATACCTCACCGTATTACCACCCAAAGAATTACTCCAAGCAAAACTCCAACAAGCGATCGCTTCAGCACGTCGGCGCTTACCCTCATCAGAACAGGATTGATATGTTTTTCTGCGATCGCTAGATGTAAAAATTTAGCGATCGCCATCAAGCAATTTGCATAAAGACATACTCCGCATGTCACTTCATGATCACTATCTTAAATTTCATCTTCAATGCCCAGTTCTCGTAATTTTGCCGCTAAGCGATCGGCGCGTTGTTTTTCGAGTTGAGCTTGTTGTTCAGCCTGAAGCAACTTTTCTGAGGCATCCTTCAGACTTGTGAATTTCTTACCATCAGGGAAATAAAGCTCTAATTGTTCGCCACTGAGATCAAAGCGAATCCCCAATCTAGGGCTAACCCAACCATCAATGGCATCAATTACCTCTAGCTCATTACCTATGCGTTGCCAGCCTGTTAACTCGACATCACTAGGATCGTAAAGATAATATTCCTCAACGCCATAACGCTCGTAAAATTTTAGTTTCTTTGCCATTTCACTGGTTCTATTGCCTGGGGAAAGAATCTCGAAGGCAACCTGAGGAGCAATACCTTCCTCAACCCATTGCATATAGGAACCACGTCTGCCCTTCGGTCTACCAAATACCACCATCGCATCGGGAGCCGTGCGAGTTGTATTATCACCTTCAATGGGATACCAGAGTAAATCGCCTGCAACAAATACATTAGGATCATTGGCAAAGAGACATTCTAAGTTCTCTTTAATCATGACAATCCAGTCAAATTGCTCAGTATTGTTGCTCATTGGCAGCCCGTCATCGTCAGGATAAATAATTTTTTGAGAAGGTGGCATTTGTAAAATCATGGCGCAACCTCAAAAATGTTTGGTTATCTTCTAAGGAACCAGATTTTTTGTAGTGCAGCTTTGCCGTAAAAAATCTGGTTCCTTATTTTACTGCATCTCTCTTAGTATAAACTAGCAACATAGGACGCATAGCCGTTATACAATCGCAAATTTCTGAGGTTTCGCTACCAGTCCCGTGACTTCTATCGTCCAAGGATGGATCTGAAACTTATCCACATATTTCCATACATCTTTATCACCACTGAATTCATAGAAGTTGGTATAGACATCCGCACTAGCACTATATTCTTCGGTGAGAGGGCGATCGAGGGTAAAGGCAAGATTGCGCGAGGCAGTAATTGCTTTCAGCCGCTCATTCGATATTTGTTGCTTGACGATCGCTTTTTTCTCTTCGAGGGTTTGACAGCCTGCTAGCAAACCGATCATGCTCAGGCTCCCTAGACCAGCATTCTTTAAAAATCGGCGACGATTCAGGTACACCGACTCGGCTGTGGCTTGACTTTCGGGCAGAAACCAATCAGGAAGAATTTTGATCAAGGTCATGGTTATAATTCCTAAAGCAATTTGCGATGAAACCTGCCATAGCGTGTACCAATCTAGTGAAGCGAGAGAGGTATCCCCGCCGAAGGCGGGGATACCTCTCTCGCTTGCTGTAAAAGCGCTATATTTACCATTATGAACCGAGAAGATTTGCGATCGCTAGAAATTGCCAACTATCCAGTTGCAGGAGTTGATGAAGTTGGTCGCGGTTGCCTTTTTGGGGAAGTGGTCGCCGCCGCAGTAATTTTGCCTATTGAGAAAATGGCATATTTAGCAGATTTAGGCGTAACCGATAGCAAAAAGCTGTCGTCATCAAAGCGTGAGCAGTTAGACAAGATTATTCGTGAAGTAGCGATCGCCTATGCAATTGGTACTGCCTCAGTTGCGGAAATCGATCAGACCAATATTCTCGCCGCAAGTTTGTTAGCAATGGAAAGGGCAATTTCTCAACTCAACCCACAGCCTCAGCATTGCTTGGTTGATGGTAATCAGCCTTTACGCTTTCAACTAATTGAGCCTATTCCCCAAACAACCGTAGTTCAGGGTGATTCCTTATCGATTTCTATTGCGGCAGCGAGTATTGTGGCAAAGGTATGGCGCGATCGCCAAATGATCGAACTTGCCAAAATCTATACAGGATATGATATTGCTACGAATAAAGGCTATGGAACTCCCAAGCACCGAGAGGCAATTAAGAAACTTGGTTACACTGACCTCCATCGGCAAACATTTAAGATTCGTGTAGCAAAATAATTTATAGGTTTTTAGAAGTTGCTTTGCAACTTCTAAAAACCTATAAATTATTCTCACATTCCTGAAAAGCTAAACGCAAAGCGCCCAAAGTCTTAGCAATATCATCAGAGCTATACATTCCTGTTTCGTAGACTTCGTTGGCAAGCGTAAGTTTATAAAATATCCATCCCTGACCATTAGTAACAATTCCCAAAACATCAATCTCTTTTCCTACTTGCCGATTTTCCCATTGGCAAGCTTGCATTTCTACTAAGCATTGAGCTAAACCCTGCTCAAAATCATCGCGTTTAGCTTCGACAATGCATAGGAATGGTGTATCTAAATAGTCTTGCCTAGCGGCAATTAAATAGTCAGCATTGCCAATTAAAATATTACTTTCTATTTTGCCGCCTTTCCATATTTTGAGTTTGTCAATACTATCCATTGCTTCTTCGCAAAAAGCATCGATCAGCAGCTTTTTGGATTCCTCATAACTCCGCAAATCGAAATTTCGATGCAAGCGCTCTAACCTTTTGATAAAAAATTCGCTAGGAGCGATCGCTAAATCTGGTAATTCCCAATGGTTTAAAGTTTTGATACCTAACTGTTTATAAGCAGATGCTAGATCAAAGCTAGAGAAGCTCTTCTTTTTAGATTTTAGTGATTTAGGCTGTTTCATAAGGTTAGGGTTCTGCGATTTAGGCTTCTAGTGACGCAGCGAAGCCACATCACCAAAACTTGGTTCCTGATTTTACTGTGCGTCACTTAATTTAGATTTTTCTACATTTTACTGTTTGCTACAGGTGAGCAAATTTCCCGATCAAGGCGCGATCGCGAAAAGTGCATCTATTTGCGTGATTTGCTCCTTACTCATAGCAAGCTTAGCTTTGCCTAAATATATGTTTAGATGCTTAGTCTCAGTTTTTTGGTGCAAGATTTACACTTTGTAAAGTTATAATTGAGCGTTAGCCCCAATAACTATGTAGACATTAATAGATAAATATGGCAGAGGTTACTTTTTTTAACGCCCTCAGAGAGGCGATCGATGAGGAAATGGAGCGCGATCCAGCCGTTTATGTTCTAGGCGAAGACGTGGGGCATTATGGCGGCTCCTACAAAGTAACCAAAGACCTTTACAAGAAATACGGTGACTTGCGCCTACTCGATACCCCGATCGCCGAAAACAGTTTTACAGGTTTAGCGATCGGCTCAGCCATGACAGGCTTGCGCCCCATCGTTGAAGGCATGAACATGGGCTTCTTGCTACTCGCCTTTAACCAAATTTCTAACAACGCAGGGATGTTGCGCTATACCTCTGGTGGTAATTTCAAAATCCCCATCGTCATTCGTGGTCCTGGTGGTGTCGGTCGCAACCTCGGCGCAGAACATTCCCAACGTCTTGAAACATATTTCCAAGCAGTACCGGGGATCAAGATGGTGGCTTGCTCCACACCTTACAATGCTAAAGGTTTACTAAAATCGGCAATTCGCAACGATAATCCGATCCTATTCTTCGAGCATGTGTTGCTCTACAACCTCAAGGAAGATATTCCCGACGAAGAATATTTATTGCCCCTAGATAAGGCGGAAATCGTGCGCGAAGGTAGCGATGTCACGATTCTCACCTATTCGAGAATGCGCTATCACGTTCTCAAGGCTGTTGAGACCCTCGTTGACAAAGGCTACGATCCTGAAGTAATTGACTTGATTTCCTTGAAGCCTCTCGATTTGGAAACCATCGTCACCTCCCTGCGGAAAACCCATCGCATTGTCATCGTTGAAGAAGGAATGCGTTGCGCTAGTATCGGTTCCGAAATCATCGCTTCGATCAATGACCATTACTTTGATGAGTTAGATGCACCGATTGTGCGTCTTGCCGCTTTGGATGTACCTACTCCCTATAATGGCGGATTGGAAAACCTCACAATTCCTCAACCTGAAGATGTAATTGCGGCGATTGAGAAGTTACTAGCCTAATTACTCAAAAAAAAGCGGCTCGAAGGGCCGCTTTTTTTTGAGTCGTACATTAAAATTGCGGACTAATTTGTGGGCAAGTTTTTGCAACGGAATCGCATTGCTTGAGGTAAGGTGCTTGCCAACTGGGAGCGATCGCTAATAAGTCCCGTGAAACTGCGATCGTTGGATGCACCAATGCAAATATAAGTTTTGCTTAGGACATAAAACCCAAAAGATGAGTGGCGGCGCGAAGCACTGCCACTCATCTTTTGGGTTTTGATTTGTCGCTATGCTGCCTGTCGATAGACAAAGAGACTGTTCCCCATGAGGTGCAGTATAGTCCGTCAGATCGAAGCTCCGCAACTGCATAGGCCGTATGGGGAAAGCCATGTTGACGCGCAAAGGTGAAGCTAACATTTTTTAAAATACTTGGCAACATCGCTAAATATAAGCCCCCATGAGCAACTAGAACTATGTTCTGATCGGCGTGTCTTCCATTTTCTACTAATCTTTCAATAAAGGGATTGAATCTTGCTTGAATTTCGCGAAAGCTTTCTCCGTTCGGCATCTTACTATCAAATTTCTGATGAATAAACCAGTCATCTTGAACTTGATGGTGCAGATCCCAGCCAATTTGGGCAGTTGTACCTTCGTAAATGCCTACACTCCATTCTTGTAATGCTGGGGTGATTTCTAGAGGCGCTTGTAAGTGTTCAGATAAAATTTGGGCAGTCTGTAAGGCTCTCAAGATAGGACTAGAATAAATCTGAGTAATCTGCAAGCCAGACAATTGATTTGCTAAAGACTTCGCTTGATTGATTCCATTCTCAGTTAGAGGATGTTTGCAGCCAGTGTTAGAAAATTCATGGAGCAGGTTAGCAATACTTTCACCATGACGGACAAAATAGAGTTTTAGCATCACACTTCCTAGCAGCCATATCAATATCAATCCCCATAATAAGCTTCCAATTATGGTGAAAACTGCTACGATAATATTGTCGTTATTACAATTTGTACTAACATCTATGCGTTCTAAAACCTACTCACTCGCTCCTGCAAAAATTGGCAATTCTCTGGGCTTTAGGTTGCCAGTATCGTTTTATCGCGATCATCCTCGGTTTGCTAATGCGACTGGATGGGTAGAAGTTCTTACTGATGATACGCTTTTGATTAAGCTTGAACCAGTTAAGAATGAGCCAGAAAGTGATGAAGAAAACAATGAATTAATGCTTAGTTTGTTTTTGGACTTTATCACTAAGGATGCTCTCAAAAATAGCGATCGCCTTGAAGCTTATACGGAAGCAATGGCTCAAGATGATGATCAACTCCTTGAAGGGGTTGAAATCGATTGATGAGTGCAATCATTCGCAATGGCTGGGAAATTTACTTCCATCGAATTTTTTTTGGCGAACAAAGACGGCAACTAAAGGAACAGGTCAGACAACTAAAAGCGAATCTACCACCTGAAGAGTTTGTTAAGCATCCTACGGTTAAATTGCTTGCTGCTGTGATGGTGGGGATTAAGGAAAAAATAGTTCTCGATCCGTTTGCACCTCAATTTGCTCTCAAGGGTGCACTGAAGCATTATGGACGATTGAAGGGAATGGGGCTAAGCGATCGCTATCGGCTCTTTTTCCGTGCTTTTGAGGCAGAGAATCGAAAGGTTTTGATTGTTCTCTGGTTGGGATTTCCACGTAAGGAAGGTGATAAAAACGATTGTTATGAAGTTTTTTCGCGGATGGTGCATAATGGCGATTTCCCTGAGAATTTAGAACAACTGCTTGCGGAAACTGATGTTATTTAATCTCTTAATTCATTCCGTCAAACAGCGATCGCACCAACAATCTCTACAAATGGTGATCGCCATTCGATATTTATGCTACCGTAGGTAGCATTATGAGTAGTATAAAATAGCTATGAAAGTATCTATTTCTCTGCCAGATGAGTTAGTTCATTACGTTGACGATCGCGTAGAAAATCGTAGTCGCCTCATTGAGGGTTTACTGCAAGCATGGCGGAAGCAGCAGGAAAAGCAGGCGATGGTTGAGGCTTGTTTGTTGTTAGATGAGTTGTCAAATGATGAGGATGCGGCATGGCAGCAAGCGGCGATTATCGATTGGGAAGTATCTGGTTAGTTAGTTTCGATCCTTCGATTGGGACAGAAATTCGTAAAACTCGACCTGCGGTGATTATTTCTGGAACTGCTTTTAATCAGCGTAGCAAGGTAACTGTGTTACCGATTACTTCTGCTAATCCTAGCGATCGCCTACTTCCAGTGATTGTGCCTTTGATTCCTTCTATTAAGAATGGGCTTAGCAGTAATAGTTTTGTTGTCTGTATCGATCCGATGACTTTTGATAAACGCAGATTGATTCAATGTCTTGGTCAAGTAGAACCTAGTCAATTGGAAGAAGTACAACAGATTTTGGTTAGGTATTTAGAACTGTAGTACTGCTATAGAGATTTTACAACAGGGGATTTGTCATGATTCGGGATGGTCATTGTAATACGTTTGTCTTAATTCCGTAGAGGTACAGATCTCGCCTTTGTCATCATCAAGCGAGATCAAGAAATTTCTACTAATTTGCCTTCAAGAAATTTATGTAAAATACTAGATATAAATAATGGATACGAAATTCCTTCTGCTAAGGCACGTTTTTGTAGCGATCGCAGGTCTTTCTCAGAAACAGGAATGTTAATTGTACTGTTTTGAGCGAAAGTTGCAGAGGCGATTTGTTTATGCTGCTCTAGTTCTTCCTGCCAGTTTGCTGTTCGAGTCAGGCGATCGCTTTCAAATGCTTCTAAAATTTCTTGTTCTTCTAGCTCGAGATTAGTCATTGGTTTCACCTAGATATTTTTTTGTGATCGCCTTTTGTCATCATCAAGCGCGATCACTAACAGAGCCTTGTAGACAAAAGTGGCGTAAGGTATGAAATAGGTGATCGCGTCCCTATTATCGAGTTAGGCTATAATTGATGGCAAATTTCCTGTTCTAAAATTTATTATGTCTCCATCTAAAGTTGAAGAACGTCTATCAAAACTTGAAGCTGAGGTTACGCAATTAAAGCTATCTTTGGTGAATAGTGCAAATACTGTTAAGCCTTGGTGGGAAAATATCGTGGGCATATTTGCTGATGATCCTGATTTTGAAGAGGCGCTCGCGATCGGCAGAGAATACCGTCAATCTTATAAAGATTTATTTGAGCCATCTGAGGTCGAATAATGTATCTTTTGGACACTGATCATCTGAGCATTCTTGAACGTGGTGGGGAGATTGCTCAAAGGATTATAAGTAGGCTTTCTATACTTTCTCCAGAAGATATTAATGTTACGGTGATTACTTACGAGGAGCAAACTCGTGGCTGGCTGGGATATATCGCTAAGGCGCGTAACTTGGAGGAACAAATTATCGCCTATCGTAAGCTAGAAAAACATATTGCGACTTTTTCAAAGCTTAAGGTGATTGGATTTGATGGTGAATCAGCAGTTATTTTTAAGCGACTTCGCGCTGAATATCCGAGGTTGGGAACGATGGATCTAAAGATTGCAGCGATCGCTATTTCTAAAGGTGCAACGCTGTTAACGCGCAATCTGTCTGATTTTGAAAATATTGCTAATTTACAAGTGGAAGATTGGACAAATTAGGTGATCGCCTTTTGTCATCATCAATCGCGATCGCTAACAGAGCCTTGTAGACAAAAATAATCGGCTCAAACATCAGAAGTTGAGTAAGGCAGAAATAGGCGCTCTCTTTTATTTAAAGATCTCCATACACTTTACACTGCTACGTAGCTGACTTATTTTTATAGTTGTCCATTCCAAAAACTTGTCAAAATAATGAACCCCAATAGTGTTTCTGAACTAGTACAAGTTCCTGATGCTCAAATTTATTTATATAGAAACTTTTTGCATGATGAACAGGATAAAATATTATATCAAGAATTAATCGAGAATATTGCATGGCAACAGGATCTAATTAAGTTATATGGAAGAAAAATTCCTCTCCCAAGATTAACAGCATGGTATGGAGATATTGGGGTTTCCTATACATATTCAGGTATTTTAATGTACCCTCATCCTTGGACATTAACTTTATTACAGATTAAAGGCTGGATTGAAAATAAAGCACAACATCAATTTAATAGTGTTTTACTAAATCAATATAGAAATGGTAATGATAGTGTTGCATGGCATAGTGATGATGAGCCAGAGTTAGGTCAAGATCCCACTATTGCTTCTCTGAGCTTAGGTGCATCTAGAAAGTTTGAACTAAGATCGCGATCACAACCAAACTCAGATAAGATAGAAATATTTCTGAATAGTGGGGATTTACTAATTATGGGAAGGGGGACTCAGCAAAACTGGCAACACCAAATACCTAAAATGCGTAACGTAAAGGAAACAAGGATAAACCTAACTTTCCGTAGTATTTGTCTATCTAAAGGAAAAGCAGATTAAATATAATTGTCATGAATAATCTAAATAAACTTTATGATCTGATTTTAGAAGGTTTGTACTCATACTATGAAATCAAATCTGAGGAAGCTAAAAAATATTTTTTGTGTAGTCTAAAGCCATATGTTACTGAATTAAGAACAAGCTTTAAAAACAAGCAAATAAATGTTGATTATAGGGATAAGAATGTACAGTCTGCTTATTTAATTGCTTACTATCCTTCATATGTAGAAATGACCTATGAAGTTCTCAATCGTCATGGTATAAAAGCTTTACCATCTAAGAACCGAATACTAAACGTATGTCTATTTGGTGCGGGTGCTGCCCCTGAAGCGATCGCTTTACTAAATTTTATCAACCAAAATATGCTTGATATTGATGAAGTTAATATCTATGCCTATGATATTTTTGCTTCAACTTGGAATTTTAGTCTTGATTTAGCAAGAAAATTTATTATTCCTCATTTCTGGAAATCAAAAAAATTTCAGCTTATAAGTTTAGATTTAGATCTATGTGAACATAGTGCTTTTGAAAAAATTTCAACACAAATTAAAAACTCTAATTTATTTATATTTCAAAATTGCTTGAATGAGCTTAATGATGAAAATATAGCAATTAAAAATATTAAATATTTAGCTAAAAATATAAATCAAGGAAGTAGACTAATTATTGCAGATTTATCTGGTCATCCAGCAGTAAAAAGAATAAAACCAAAAATCGAACAAAATCTGCAAGATTTATCTTATCTAAAGTTTTTTGAAGCCAACAATCAACATGAAATAAGATTAACAATATCTTTGCCTTTAATTCTGAAGCAAAATTTGTTAAGTGGCACTGATGGATTAATTCCCCGTTCAGTAGTGAAATTTACTTTTATCAGTGCTTATTATCCATTACCAGAGATCAAAGATATTATTCCTGATTCTATTTCTCTAGAAGCTTTACAGACTTATATCAAAAATCTAGAAGCTAACCAGAGTAATATTCAACAAGAGAACGAAAGATTAAATACCTTACTGGCTCAAATGCAGCAACAGATTTTTGATTTACAAAATCAGTTATATCAACAATTAAATTCTCATACGTTATCTGAAGATGCAGCAACAAGAGTGACGGAAGATAAATCTGTAGAACTAAAAAGGTTGGATCAATCGTTAGTTGCTGTAGATTCTTCTTTGCGTGAATTAGTTCGTCAAAACCGTGATGCAATGATTGCTCAAACTAGATTAGCCCAACAAAGATTAGAAAGAAAATTATGGTTGGCAATCTCTTTTGCTAGTGGAGCAGGGGTGATAGCATTGATTGTGTCAGTAATCTCAATTTTACGGAGATAAGAAAGTATAAGCAAATCTTACATTGAGGGATATTTATAAATTGAGAAAAAGTATGGCTGAAACCGTTACCTTACAAATACCAGAAGCATTGTACCAACGCCTAGCGATACAATACCAGACGACTCACTTATACTAGAAAAAAGTGTTAGAGAAATGCTCAAATGCCAGAACTACTTAAAAGAATCACCATCAACCCCAGACAATGCGGCGGTCGCCCCTGCATTCGTGGTATGAGAATTCGCGTCTCAGACGTTCTCGACTTATTTGTGGCAGGACTCAGTACCGAAGAGATTTTAGAAGAAATGCCAGATTTAGAGAGAGATGACCTAAAAGCAGCATTAGCCTATGCATCCCGTAAACTCAATCATCCCGTATTAGTCGCATGACCCTCTAGATTGATGCCCATTTATCACCAGCGATCTCCCCTTGGCTGTCTAGAACCTTTGGCATAAGTGCTTTCGCTTTACGAGATCTGGGTTTAAGAGATGCAGAAGATCCCGAAATTTTTGAAGCAGGTAAAGCTCAAAAAATTATTTTTATGACCAAAGATAGTGATTTTGTCGATCTAGTTGAACGTCTCGGATCACCACCGCAAATTATTTGGTTGACGTTTGGTAATACTTCCAATGCCCAATTAAAAGAGATTCTAACTGCTACTTTACCAAGAGCCTTAGAAATTCTATCTACAGGTGAATCATTAGTAGAAATTAGCGGAAACTAAATTTAACGGTATTGAGAAAAAATATGGCTGAAACCGTTACTTTACAAATACCAGAAGCATTGTACCAACGCTTAGCGATCGCATATTGCCTCACTTCACCCCAACAGCCTCAAATTTAGGCAGAAAAGCAAGCACAATATCCTGCTCAGGAATTCCCCGTTGAATCAAATCTTGAGTAATTCCCCCCTCAATTCCATCATACTCAATTAAAACCTTCCCATCCTTAATACTCACATAAATCAAATTACCCCGCACCCGTCTCTCCCGATCCCAACCAAACTGCATCAGCGCATAGCGACTATTCGCATCATCAAATATCGGCTCCAAGTGAATATTGCCATGAGAAGGACGTAACTTAGCATACTCACTAATTACCTGCTTGATTACTGCCTGATAGGATTTGACGGTATCCATTGAGTTATCTCCTTAGTGCTTAGATTTACGATAACAAGTTTTAACGGAATTTCAGCGATCGCTAGTTTACCAATTGGCTCATCAAATATATCGTTATAAGTCGCCTCAGAAATTGCCAGATAAAGGTCACGCTCTGGGTCAATCTGGTTAAGCAATATGCGATACAAAGAATATTGCCCGATCGCTTGCTCTAAATCAACAACTTGAGACTGACCGCGAAACTGCTTAATCTCAATCGCAATTTGTTTATTTCCTTGCCGAACACCAATAAAACCACTTGCAGCAAGATCGACAAATAAAAAGCGATCTCCATAGGAAATAATATAAGGATCGTCAGTAACTTCCCATCCATCCTTAATAACTGCCTCTTTCACAGTCTCATGAATGGAATCTCTAGCTGGCAAATTATCTACTCCTCAAGTTCTTATTTGTTTGCTTATATGATAATAGCGATCGTCAATTTTTATCAAAAATCTAGCTAAAACAATTGATGTCCATTTATTGCTAGCGATTGCCCTAATACTTAATTCTCAAAAAAGAGAAACCCTATGAAAGAAGAGGATTGCAACTCACCACAGATTAATCCAGATATCCAAGAAACAGCCATTTGAACTTCTAGAACTAGACAAAAGCGGTATCCATGTCGCCGAATACCTTACCGTATTGCCACCCAAAGAATTGCTTCAAGCAAAACTCCAACAAGCGATCGCCTCAGCACGTCGGCGATTACCTTCATCGGAACAGGATTGACATGTTTTGCTGCGATCGCTAGATGTAACAATTTAGCGATCGCAGCAAAACAATTTGAATAAAACGACTAGCCTCAGAATCCTTGCCGAAATTACTCTGTTAAAACCCTTCATCTTTTAACAAATCTTGAAGCATTTTTTCCCAATCTCTAAATGGCACGAATTAACTCCCTTAGCACAGGCTCACGAAGATGTTGACGAAGTGCCGACTTAGTTCCTAAATCCACTTTGCATTGCAAAATATCTTCTAAGTAACGCCGCACACGAAACAAATCAAATAATGTCGCCTCGATCGCAAATTCTACTAACAGATCTACATCGCTATCAGGACGAGCTTCATCTCTCGCAACAGATCCAAATAAATCAAGAGATCCAACTCCTAAACCTTTGATTTGGTCTCTATGTTTTGCCAAAATTCCTAAAACTTCTACTCGCCTCATAAGTAGCTAGGCGTAATTAAAAAACAGAACCAAAACCTGTGGCGCACGCGCAGCGTGCGCCACAGGTTTTGGGGTTTTATATTTAATTGCACCCAGCTACTTATCAGCACTTGAGTTTTACGATTACTTCTAATTCTTACATGAATGTTTAAAGACGTTAACAGCACAATGTAATCAAGGCAGACAAATCAAATACTGCTGCAAATATATCCCAATCTAGCAAGCAAGTTAAAAAGCGATCGCTTAATATCGGCAAGCATTCACGGTAGGATAAAAGGCGAAGACTGAGAGAATTGTATGGTGCATCAACTGCCGACTGGCGCAAAAGACTTACTTCCCCTAGACGTTGCTCAAAAGCGTTGGATCGAGAGCCGCATTCAACAAGTTTTTCAGTCATGGGGCTATCAACGCATCATTACCCCAACTGTAGAACATTTGCGATCGCTAACCGCAGGCGGAGCCGTCGATCCTAAATCCGTGATCCAACTGCATAGCAACAGCATCGATATTTTAGGGTTACGTCCCGAATTTACCGCCTCGATCGCCCGCGCCTATGCCGCCCGTTTGGGCAGTCATGTGGCAACCTGTCCACAGCGACTTTATTACAACGCCAATGTATTTCGGCGGCGAGCCAATAACACCTCCGAGGAATCCTTTCAGGCTGGCGTAGAGTTACTGGGCGCATCAGGTTTGTTAGCCGATGGCGAAATTTTATTGCTTTTAGCCGAAAGCCTCGATCGCGTAGAACTACCAGATTGGCAAATCATCCTCGGCGATGCCAGACTCACAGGCGCATTGCTCGATCTATTACCAGAACAATATCGCGTTAAAGTCCGCCAAAGCCTTGCGAAGCTTGATCGCATTGCCATAACGGAGATGGACTTACCCGAAGATGTCAAAGGCTATGCCCTCGAATTAGTTGACCTGCGTGGCAAGCCCAAAGATGTCTTGAGTCGTCTCTCCACGAGCAAATGGACATCGGGACTGACAGGCGAAATTAGTTACCTCAAGTCCTTGATCGATCTCTGGGAAAGTACCAATCAAAAAGCTAGCGATCGCCTGATACTCGATCTCAGCTTTATGCAAACCTTCGACTATTACACAGGGATCGTGTTTGATGTTGCCTGTAATAACTATGTCGTGGCTCAAGGCGGACGCTACGATCGCTTGCTCGGCGTTTATCATCCTCAAAATGTCAGCTATCCCAGTATCGGCTTTTGCATTAATCTCGAAGATCTGCAACAAGCCTTGCAAAAGCAATTACCCCAAACTCTCACTACTTCAAGCTGGCTAGTTGTCGCCAAGACCTCAGACGCAATGCAAGCTGCCTTTGCCCATGCTGCAAAATTGCGTCAAGATCCTGACATTGAGGCGATCGAACTAGAGCTAGAGTTTCGAGATCCTGATGTGGTGCGTGACCATGCGCGATCGCGAGGTATTCCCCAGATTGCATGGGTAAGTAGCGACGGGGCGATCGCCTCAGAAACAATAGCTATTTAAATAAAAAGAGAGGTGCTGCTAAGCAGCACCTCTCTTTTTATTTAAAAATATTGGTCAAATTTGGAGAACTTAAGGTAATCTATTCAACCAATCATCAATTTTGCGTAGATAGAGATTTACTAAATGAAGATCACTAAGTAATCTTCATTTAGTAAACCTCTCATCCATTTTGCTAGTGATTTTTGATAGAGATTAGGTGTGCCTGAATGAGATTTCCCGAAACTGCAAAATCGAGTACAAGTTTAGCTTTTAGCCTAGGGATAATTGTGGCGATCGTGGCGACAGGCTGGTATTACGTCATTTTGCCATTTCAGAAACATCCCCAAAAACCTGTATTTTCTAATGATCTAAAGTCGGTTCCAGCACCAGCACCACCGATCGCGGCAATTAAAGTTGCACCTATGCCCCAACCTACAGTCAAGGCAAAACCTAAAACTAATGATGCTAAGTATCAAGGAAAAGTTAACGCTAGCATTGGTTTAGTATTTCGTGCTGATCCAAACCAAGCCTCTAAGAACGTTGGTGGTGCGGACTTTAATACTAAAGTTTCTGTAATTCGAGAAGCCCCTGATCGCGAATGGGTATATGTTCGCAACGAAAACACCAAAGAAGAAGGTTGGGTTAGATCTGGCAATATCACCAAAGAATAATAAAAAATGGCTATGCCATTTTTTATTATTCTTTGGCAAACGAGAAAGCTGATGATTAAGTCACTATTGTTATTCTTCTTAGCAGGACTCTGTGAAATTGGTGGCGGCTATTTATTTTGGCTATGGTTGCGAGAAGGCAAAAGCTTTTGGCTAGCAATTATTGGGATGGTGATCTTGGGGCTATATGGCGTTTTGCCAACCTTGCAAACAGTTAACTTTGGCAGAGCCTATGCCGCTTACGGAGGCATTTTTATTGTTTTATCGATCGCTTGGGGATGGTTAGTTGATCGAGTTGTCCCTGATAAGTTTGATTTACTTGGGGCTGCGATCGCCTTCTTGGGGGTATTAGTAATGATGTATACGCCAAGATCATTGTAAGTACTTGTGCAAAACCATAAATTTGCGACCCTGCGGGTCGCAAATTTATGGTTTTGGGTTGTAATTGCTGTATCAAAAGTCAAGACTGCTAAGATCAACAAAAGCACAACCTCTAAAAGCTATGGTTATTGCAAACTCTTCATCACCACTAACCATCCTCGAAAATGGCGATCGCCTCAATCGAGACGAATTTGAGCGCCGTTATACAGCATCTAACATCAAAAAAGCAGAACTCATCGAAGGCATCGTACACGTGGCATCTCCTCTCCGCTTTACCTCACATGGTAAACCACACAGCCAAATCATTGGCTGGCTAGTTACCTATCAATCAATGGTCGATGGTCTAGAAGTTGGCATTGAGCCAACCGTCCGCCTTGATGATGACAACGAACCTCAACCTGATGCTGTACTTTTCCGTATCGATGGCAATGCAAAAATTGATATCGATGGTTATCTCTCAGGCGCACCCGAACTCATCGCTGAAATTGCCGCCAGCACCGTCTCCTACGATCTTCATAGTAAGAAACGTACCTACGAACGTAATGGCGTAAAGGAATACATTGTCTGGCGAACATTAGATCGTCAAATCGATTGGTTTATTCTCGACAATGGCAAATATGAGCGGTCAGAGCCTGATGAATCAGGAATTATCCGTAGCCAAGAGTTTGTAGGTTTGTGGTTGGATGTAAACGCAATTTTAAGCAATGATATGGCAGCAGTTCTCAAGACCTTGCAGACTGGGCGATCGCATCATATCTAATACAAACGAAGAAATAGCATAGCCATTTCTTCATTTAAAAAACCTGACGGGGTTAGGATTTCAAATCACAAAAGTGTTGGCACAATTTCGTGATTTGGTATAAAAGTTGAATATTTTGAGGTTTTGCCACAATGCCGCATCAGCATTCCCATAAACACCATGACCATTCGCATAGTGGGCATAGCCACTCCCATCATAGACACGATCATGCGGTTCCAACTAACTATAGTCAAGCCTTCATCATCGGCTTTATTCTGAATGTGGGGTTTGTGGTCACGGAGTTTGGATTTGGTTTTTTCTCTAACTCTGTATCGCTGATTGCTGATGCTGCCCATAATCTCAGTGATGTATTAGGGTTAGTTATTTCATGGGTGGCGATTTTAGTATCGCGGCGAAAACCCTCTAGCCGCTATACCTATGGCTGGCGCAAGTCATCGATTTTGGCGACTTTTCTCAATGCCATTTTTTTACTAGTCACCACAGGGGGGATAGTCTGGGAAGCAATTCAGCGATTGTTGGAGCCATCAAGCAAAGTTGAAGGTGGTGTGATTATCGTTGTAGCGGCGATCGGGATTGTGATTAATACGGCAACGGCTCTATTGTTTGCCTCTGGTAGTAAAGGCGATCTGAATATTAGGGCTGTATTTCTGCATATGGCAGCCGATGCCCTAGTTTCGCTGGGGGTTGTCCTTGCGGGGATCGCGATTATCTTTACCAAATGGTTTTGGCTTGATCCCGTTTTTAGTTTAGTGATTAGCGCTCTGATTATTTTCAGTACTTGGGAGCTATTAAAGGATTCATTTAATTTAGCGATCGATGGTGTGCCGAATGATGTCGATGAGCGAGCCGTGCGGACTTATCTATCGGAACTGGATGGGGTAACAGGAGTACATGATTTGCACATCTGGAATATGAGTACGGTGGAAACAGCTCTAACTGCACATTTAGTGATGCCCACTGGACATAATGATGAATTTCTCGCCCAGATCAGTCGTGAGTTACAACAGCACTTTGCGATCGCCCATAGCACTTTGCAAGTCGAAACAGGCGATCGCGATCATCCTTGTTCGCTAGAAACCAAATGCCAACCCTAAACATAAAGAGCTGTAGGGCTGTGCTTTGCACAGCCCTACAGCTCTTTATGACTATTATAAAAAATAAAGATCTAAATCAAATTCAGGAGGAATAATGTCAGACTGTGGATGCCACATGGAGGCAAAAAACGCCGCAGAGAGGAAAACCCTGCGAATCCTTCTAATTATTAACAGCACAATGTTTGTAGTTGGTTGTGTTGCAGGAATTTTGGCGCATTCGACTGCCCTCATTGCTGACTCACTGGATATGTTTGCTGATGCTTCCGTGTATATGCTTTCTCTCTATGCCGTTGGCAAATCCGCCCATTCCAAAAATCGCGCTGCGATGTTGAGTGGGATTTTGCAAATCACCTTAGCTGCCATGATTTTGATTGATGTTATTCAAAGATTTATCTGGGGAAGCACCCCTGAATCCCATTGGATGATGGGATTCGCTTTTTTAGCCTTGATGGCAAATAGTTATGGCTTGTATCTATTGGCTAAGCACCGACAAGGGGAAGTCCATATGCGAGCAAGTTGGATTTTTACGCAAAATGACGTGATTGCGAATATCAGTGTGATCTTTGCAGGTTTATTAGTTTCTTTGTTAAGCTCTCAAATTCCCGATTTAATTGCTGGTTTGGGAATTTCAATTTTAGTGATTTGGGGAGGAATTAGGATTATTCAAGATGCTCGAACAGCTTAGAAGTGGTATTTCAAGCATGACCTCTCTCTTTTGTTTTTTACACTTTGTCAAGGCGTAGCATAATAGATATAAAACTAAATTAAAGATAGCGCTGCAAGTAAATTGCGTTATCTCCTCAGAGCAATTAATCGGATTAGCAATGCATTTTATCGATCGCGTTACGATACAAGTAAAGTCAGGAAATGGTGGAGATGGACTAGTTGCCTTTCGCCGTGAGAAATATGTTCCTGCGGGTGGGCCTGCGGGTGGTAATGGCGGCAATGGTGGTTCGGTGATTTTACAGGCAACTACCGATCTGCAAACCCTGCTGGACTTTCGCTTCGAGAATATTTTTAAGGCGGAAGATGGCGAACGTGGGGGACCTAGCAACATGACGGGCAAACGCGGCAGCGATCGCATTATCAAAGTGCCATTGGGTACGGTGGTGATGAATGAAGAAACAGGCGAAGTTTTAGGCGATCTCACGGATACTGAGCAAACCTTGGTAGTAGCTAGAGGTGGTAAGGGTGGCTTAGGTAATAAATATTTCTTGAGCAATCAAAATCGCGCCCCTGACTACGCCTTACCTGGTTTACCAGGAGAAGAGCTGACACTGTATTTAGAACTAAAACTTATTGCCGAAGTGGGGATCATTGGCTTACCCAATGCAGGCAAATCGACTCTGATCTCAGTTGTCTCAGCAGCACGCCCAAAAATTGCGGATTACCCTTTCACTACATTAGTACCCAATTTGGGTGTCGTGTCCAAGCCGTCAGGTGATGGCATAGTCTTTGCGGATATTCCCGGACTTATTGAAGGAGCCGCCGAGGGCATTGGTTTAGGACATGATTTCCTGCGCCATGTGGAACGTACTAAGTTGTTGATTCATCTCATCGATGTGACTCAAGATGATCCCCTCACTGCTTATCACACGATTCAAGAAGAGTTAGCTGCCTATGGTCATGGATTAGACGAAAAGCCCCAGATTCTAGCTCTCAATAAAATTGATGCAATGTTGCCTGAAGATGTGGAGGAAATTGCGTCACAGTTTGATATCCCGATCCTCGCGATTTCTGCTGCCTCGAAAAAGGGGCTAGACAAGCTCTTGCAATCAGTCTGGAAACTATTGGAGCAATTCGATCAAGACAATCCTTAGTAAACAAGGGGCTTAAGCCCCTTGTTTTTATTTGAGCATATGAAAATTACCAAACGCAGCGATCGTTGTTACTTTTTTATTTGGTAGATCCGTTTCGTAAAGGCTAAACAATACATAATTTTGTTGCTTTGTGGAGTTCTCAACAATTCTCTTGATCACACCTTTGCCCTGAGAGATCACAAATTTACAGGATTGCTGAGCCGCAAGAGGTATATTCTCCCCAGCACAAATAGATGTTTTCCCTGTTTCCGAAAATTGCTCAGTGGCATATGTGATGTAGCTCTCTTTACTGGGATTGGTGATAGCCATTACACCAACAACGACAGCAGCACCAATTAAAATTGCTTGTAATTTCATACGCCCTTCTCACTGAAAGAATTATTGGTGCGCGGCAAAGCCACGCACCAATAATTCTTTCACTTTTTGATTGGCGCGATCGCATCTTGGCTAATTTGACAAATCTGATCATGACAATGCCCATTGCTAGCCACGATTGTGCCCCATTGCCGCAATTCGAGATTGTTGTAAGACAGTGGCGATAGGTCTGCGTGCGTAAGTTGCCCCCCTGCCTCAGTCAAGATGATTTCAGGAGCGCAATAGTCCCAATCCTTGGGAGCAGATTTACCAGACACGGAAATATAGACATCCGCCTTACCTGATGCGATCGCTGCAAATTTACCGCCGATACTACCCACCGCAATCTCGGCAGCCTTGGGCAATTGATGAAGAATGCTTTCTAATTGGTAATTGCGATGGCTACGACTTGCCACCACCACCATTTTATCGAGATCAATTTTGTCAGAGACATGAATGCGTTGCTGTGTGCCGTCCCTAGTTTCCACATATGCCCCATTGCCCAGAGAACCTTGAAAGAGGCGATCTTGAGCAGGAGTTGCCACCAGTCCCAACACAGGACGTTGGCGATAGCTCAGACCAATATGCACCGCAAATTCATTAGTCCGACGAATAAAGTCGCTCGTACCATCCATCGGATCGATAATCCACACCCATTCATGTTCGAGGCGATCGGTACTGTCTTCGGTTTCTTCGCTGAGATAGGCAAAATTTTCTGTGCCGAAAGTTTGCTTTAACTGTCCCAAGATGAAATCATTGGCGGCTAAATCGGCGGAGGTGACATTACCATCTTCAACGCCCTTAAACGTGATCTTTAAATCCTGTGGCGCTTGATAATACTTCATCAGAATGTCCCCTGCCCCCCAAGCGATCGGGCGAGCCAGTGACATAATTTCGTTTAAATTCAGCATCTTGAATTTTGGTGAAGCTAATGATCTGTACTATACCGCAACCAAAAGCCAAAAAGAATAAGGCGAGTGTTACTTGCCTTATTCTTCCTCCTTAAGAATTAGTGGTGTGGGGCAAAGTTATCACCATTAATTCTTGAATTTATAGTTAAAGTTTTTGAAAGTGCGGCTTCGCCACACTTTCAAAAACATAGAGATTACGCCCACCTACATATGTCTTCTTAAGAACATCGCAGGGATATAGTGTATTTGCTATTTACTGGCTGAAGTTCAACTTTTTTCATTGGTAAAGTCCCATAACCCTCAATAGAAAAGTTGTCATTACCAATCCAAGAAGCACTTCTATCAGCGGTTTCAGCAATATAGTAAAACACCCCATTCATAGATGTAGCGTTTCTACCACTGCGCTGCTCAAGTTGAGTCGTTTTCAACGCAGGCAAGTTATACCTTGGAAAACCAGCAATTTGCCAATTACCATTAGGTCTTTGATAGCGAACCAAAATTCTTAAAGGTTGGGTACAGCGATTTTCGATAAAAATCGGTAATGCCGAATTTGTCGTAGTTGGGAAACCAGAATTATTAGTTGGTAGTGGGGCGCTAGTTGTTGGCAACGCAGCATTATTTGTAGTGGTCGGCAAATCTGAATTAGCGATCGCTGAAGTGGTCGGTAAAACGGAAGTAGCCGGTAGGATCGAACTAGTAGTAGGCACAGGCGCAATGCTATTAGCTAAGATTTTTGATTGATCTACCAACTTTGTCGTCTGCTCTGTAATTTTGCTAGCATCGCCTAGATAACGCTGTCTGAGCAAAATCCTGATATCTGCACTCGCAGCAGGGGACTTGGTATAGCTAAACGAAATCTTTTCATTCCCGCCACTTGCAAC
This sequence comes from Pseudanabaena sp. BL-A-41, assembly GCA_050632425.1. Lineage (GTDB taxonomy): Bacteria > Cyanobacteriota > Cyanobacteriia > Pseudanabaenales > Pseudanabaenaceae > Pseudanabaena. The sequence continues at coordinate 1,573,658 of CP192607.1, forward strand.
TACTTCACTCTTGTATTTAGCAATCTTGCCAATCAAATCGTCAATTGAGGTGATTTGATTTTGTAGTGATGTGCAGACAGAGGGACTACAAACTGCTCCCTTAATTTGCAATTCAGTTTTGGCATCAGTTAAACGCTGGGTCTCGCGTTGTAGGAGATCAAGTATTGCTGCATTGCCAGAGGAACTGATGATCTTGGCTGTCAATGGAGAAACATTTCCGATCACTTTATCGCGGAACTCTTGGTAGTCGAGGATGACATGATTTGGTGATGCGCGATCGACCACAAGACTTTGGGTTTTACTACCGCTTCCCAAAATTTCACCAAGGACATCCCCCAATCCGATCTGATCACTATTTGGGAATTTATGCTCTGTGTAGCAGATTTCCCCAGCTTTTTGGTTGGGATCGCCACATATGGGGCTATTAGCCTCTGCTGCTGACACCGCAACCATTAAAGAGGGGAGAATCAACGCATACTTTGTCAATGCTTTTAAGTTCATAGCTCTTAAACCTAATGGATGAATTCATATACAGCGCCAAGCGCTATATAACAGTCCTAAATGATTTGTGGATTTGTGCTTTTGTAGAAGCACAACCCAAAGGGTTGCGCTTCCACAAATCATTGAGGATCGCTACATTATGAATTTAAATACTATTCTGCTTAGACTTTCATGCGTGAACGAATGTTCCTTAAAAATATTTTTTACAAATGATTTAGTAAATTTTCTCGGCAATATATTTAGCAATACTTGCTGAAGCACCTGCTTGACCCATCCTTTCCAAGCCATTGCGGCTAACTTCTTGAAAATAGTCAGGATCTTGCAGAATGCTATTGAGGACATCGGCGACTTGTGCAGGTTTATCGATTAAATTTACTGAGCAACCTAATAAATCAGCCTGCTCTTCGGCGAACTTGCGCGTAAATTGGGGGCCATTTCCTGCGATCGTGATTACGGGCTTGCCTAAACCCACTAGTTGCTCCGTTGCTGTGCCTGCCATCGCCAAGCCCAAATGACATTGATGCAAGCAATCACTAAACCCATCTTTTAATAAAATTAACCTTGCATTTTGGACTTTAAAAGTAGTCTCATCAATGCGTAACCAACCTTTTTGAATGATGCTTTGTCCGATTACTTCTAGATCTAATTCTGGGGCGATCGCTACTAAAAAATGCACATCATGGGGAATTGTCCTTGCTACAACCTGAGCGCAGAGCATCAGGGTCATCCAGTTTTCATAGGCTTCTGGCGATCGCGATCCAGGTAAAATCGCCACAGCCCAATCATTTTCGCCAATGCCAAAATCAATTCCCTTGGGTTCTAGCCCATCCATCATCGAGTTTCCGAGATAAATCGCAGGCAATTTAAACTCTTTATTCAATATTTCCGCAGTGAGCAAATCGCGGACAAATACGGCTTTGCAGTGACTGCTGCTCATGAGAGTGCGTTCCCAAGGGAAAAAATTGGAGCCACCGAAGGGCTTTTTGACATGGGGTAAATAGCCTTGGCGATCGCGCCAAAAATATTCAGACTTGGCGGTAGCAACAAAGACAAAATCACAACCACCAAGCTTGGCTGGCAACCATGCAAATAGCAATGGCACAATATCACCCACCGCTAAAATCAATCTCTTGCCCCTGCGTCCTCCCCGTGACCATTTCCACGCAAAGCCTAATTGCTTACTAGTCAGCCCCACTAATCCACTTTTGACATCACGGGCGAGTTGGCGGCTATCCATGCGGACAAATCCCCCCGATGGCATGGCTTGGGTCACCTGATCGGCAATTGGGATATTGGCTTTAGTATAGGCATGACCCACGCCTACAAGTGGCAAAGAGATCGCTGAAAATCCTAATTTTTCCAGTTCAATGCAAATACGGGCAGCGATGAGATCTTCACCATGTCCGTTACTAATACATAAAATTTCCACGTTTTACCAAAAAAATCTAATCTAGAATCTGGATACTGGGAATGGCTCCTCTAATGTAACTTTAGTAGAAACCGCGACATTATGCTTACTGGTTGTCTATGCTAAGACAGAAAATCAGCTTTTATCTTGATGACCTTGCCACCCCGATTGGCAAACTAATTAATATTGCGATCGCCTTCCTCGTGCTTGCCTCTGCCACCAGCTTTGTCGTCCAAACTTACCCAATTCCCGATGTTACGCGCTATCGCCTCAATTTGCTGGATGACATCATTCTGGGGATATTTGTCTTTGAATATTTTCTGCGGCTATGGTGCGCCGAAGAAAAGCTGAAATATTTATTTAGCCTCTACGCAATCGTCGATCTTTTAGCGATTTTGCCATTCTTCTTAGGCGCGATCGATGTCACCTTTATTCGGCTCCTGCGGTGGTTTCGGATTTTGCGTCTCATTCGCCTAGTGGAGTCGAGATCGCTATTTGCCAACAAGACCGAAGATATCGCGATTTTATTGAGAATTCTATTTACGCTATTTGCGATCGTCTTTGTGTTTTCAGGATTGATTTACCAGATCGAACATCCGACCAATCCCAAATTTCATAACTTTCTTGATGCCTTTTATTTCTCCATTTTTACAATGACGACCGTGGGTTATAGCGATGTAATGCCCAAATCCGATGCAGGAAAATTGACAACTGTAATCATGGTGCTTACAGGAATTGCGCTCATTCCTGTTCAGTTAGGCGAACTCTTTAAGCGCTTGATTAAAACTGCTAACCAAAGCGATCGCCTTGGTGAAATGAAGGATATTACCTGCTCTAGTTGTGGCTTATCTTTGCATGATGCCGATGCTCAGTTTTGCAAGGTCTGTGGGACTAAGATTTAATTTGCTATGATGGAAGTCTAGAGGCGCAGTATGAGTTCAATCTTTGCAATAAAGAATTTTGGATATTCCTATTTATCTTTACTATTTACCATTATTTATGCAATTACTATGCGTAAGCCAAGCTTTCGTTTTTTAGCTACTACATTACTGACATCTGCGACAATTCAGGCGATCGCTCTAGGGTATAGCGATCGCCAACTAGATACATTACTTCAGCAAGATCAACAAGCCTACGCCAAAAGTAGTGCGGGGCGTAGTAGTGGCGGATCTTTTACTCGCTCAGCCCCCTCAAGTTCTAGCAATAAATCATCGTCATCTTCCAGTTCTAGTAGCACAAAACCATCCAGCCCCAGTAATTCATCTAGTTCCTCATCTCCATCAAGCCCCAGCAGTTCGTCGGACAAAGACTCCTTTAGCTCCAATCAGCGACCATCATCAGGCAACACCATCGTTGCTCCTGTAATTATTGATAATGGTTATTCTCGTCCCAACTATTCCAACCCTAATTCCTATTACGCACCCTATAACTCTAGTTCAACTGGCACGCCTTGGTATGTCTGGTTAATTCTGTTATTAATTGGTGGCTCGATTACTTACTTTATTATTCGAGCGCTCTTTTTCGGATCTAAGTCTAATGTTGCCAAAGATTTAGATAATGACACTGTTACCGTTACCAAACTCCAAGTAGCACTCCTATCCCAAGCCCGTGAAGTCCAGTCGAGGTTAACTGAGTTAAGCCTAGAAGTGGATACGGATACATCCGATGGATTACTGACGCTATTACAAGAATCCGCCCTCGCCTTAATTCGCACGCCCGAAAATTGGACGCATGTTTGCAGTAGTTCTCAATCGGTAAAGCGGGATCAAGCTGAAGGAGTTTTTCAAAAACTTTCCCTCGCTGAACGTAGCAAATTTAGTCATGAATCTTTAGTCAATGTCGGCGGTAGAGTTTCCCAACGCCAAGCACCGATCGCTTCTCCTGACAAAGACCCATCGGCATATATTGTCGTCACCTTGCTGATCGGCACAGAACATGACAAGCCACTTTTCGGCGATATTAAAAATACCCAAGAATTACAACAGGCTTTAGAAGCGATCGCTTCTATCCCTGAAAGTCATTTATTAGTATTTGAGCTGCTCTGGTCTCCCCAAGCGGATTCTGATAGTCTCACCTACGACGAGCTACTCACCGAGTACACTGACATGCTTCAGATCTAAAGAAATGGCTAAAAAATTGCTCGCAGTGCGAGCAATTTTTTAGCCATTTCGTAATTACTCAACCTAAAGCAAACAAGGATTTGGCGGAGTTCAAAGCGATGATAATGCACTCAAAAGCAGAAAAGCCTTGTCTTCTTCCAGTAATGTCATCTGCTTGTGGATACTCTGGGACTGATGATGATGGTCGTAGTTACGGCGGCAAATGTCAATGACCGCAAGGGCACAACTATGATTTTGGAAAAGCTTAACCAAATACGTGACCGATTGGGCGATCGCTGTTTGATTTTTAATGAAGTAGGGCAAGAGGTGATTTTTACTATCAAGAATCTTTCGGCTCAATAGTAAAAATCACCTTAACAGTGGTACAGCACTTCCTAAGGTTTAGTATAGATAGGACTTACTTCGTATCCGCAGTAGTTAGCTCAGCAATTGGGGCGATCGCTTTTAATCTCAACTTAGGATGATCAGCTTCCACTTGATTTAAGTTCCATTGGTTCTTAAAGAGCAACACAGGACGATTCCAGCTATCTTTGACCACCATTGTATTAAATAGTCTCCCCACAGCTTCGAGAGCCTCCCAGCCATCCTCAACCCATCGTGCGACAGAATAGGGCATCGATTCGAGGATGGTTTCGACACTGTATTCGCTTTGGAGTCGGTACTGAGCAACTTCAAATTGTAGTTGTCCGACGGCAGCTAGAATTGGATCGCGCTTTGATTCATCAACGGAATACATGATTTGGATTGCGCCTTCCTCCTGTAGTTCCGAAATCCCTTTACGGAATTGCTTGAACTTCGATGGATTAGGATTACGGAGCGTACAGAATAGTTCTGGCGAGAAGCAGGGAATCCCCGCATACTGACGTTTTTTGCCTAGATAAATCGTGTCACCGATCGCAAACATGCCCGGATTATTCAAACCGATCACATCCCCTGCATAGGCAACATCAATCGCCTCACGATCCTGCCCAAATAATTTTTGGGCATGGGACAGCCGAATGCTCTTGCCACTGCGTAAATGGGTCACACTCATGTCTTTCTCAAACTTGCCAGAGCAAACCCGCACAAAGGCAATGCGATCGCGATGACGTGGATCCATATTTGCTTGCAGTTTGAACACAAAGGCGGAGAAATCCTCATCCGTCGGCGAGACTTCACCGCTTGAGCTTTCATGGACTGTGGGAGTCATGCCATATTCTAGAAAAGATTTCAAGAATAGCTCCACACCAAAGTTGGTCATGGCACTACCAAAGAAAATTGGGGTGAGCTTACCGCGATGTAAGTCCTGTGTATTCCATTCCGCACCAAGGGAATCAAGTACCTCTAAATCTTCGAGCAGTTGGTCATAGAGATTATTGCCAATAAATTTAATGGCTTGGGGATCATCATAGGGATAAATATCAACGGTTGCTTCGCGTTGTCCATGAGCACTCCGTTGAAATAAATGCACAGTCTTCGTGGCGCGATCGTACACACCTTTGAACTGATCGCCTGTACCGATCGCCCAATTCATTACATAGGGAGAGATCCCCAATTCTTTTTCGATTTCATCCAATAATTCCAACGGCTCACGGGTGGGGCGATCCATTTTATTGATGAAGGTAAAAATGGGTAGCGATCGCATCCGACAAACTTCAAATAATTTGCGAGTTTGAGGCTCTAAGCCCTTTGCCCCATCAACCAGCATCACCGCATTGTCCGCCGCCGCGAGGGTGCGATAGGTGTCTTCACTAAAATCTTTGTGACCGGGGGTATCCAGCAAATTAATGCAGTAGCCCATATAGTCAAATTGCAACACCGTCGAGGTAATCGAAATCCCGCGTTGTTTCTCTAGTTCCATCCAGTCTGATGTGGCATGACGCTGAGCGGCTCTAGCTTTAACCGCACCCGCAAGGTGGATCGCACCTCCGTACAGCAATAGTTTTTCAGTAAGGGTAGTTTTCCCCGCATCGGGGTGGGAAATAATTGCAAAGGTGCGCCGCCTTTCGACTTCACGCTCTAACTCTTGCCACAGTTGACTCATGGAAATTTTAACGAACTAATTTTTAGGGTGGTGCTAAATAAAGATGGCAGTATGCATGAGCAGAGCTAAGCTCTAATCATTAAACTATTTTTAGCCGAATCGAGATTTCGCGATACTGCATCTATTATGCTTACTTTTTAGCGCAAATTAACTTAATAAAAACACAATGCAAGAAAATTTTCAGGAAACCTTTGAACTAGCAGGTGAATATATTACTTTGTGCAATTTATTAAAGGTTTGTGGGGTTGCTGATACGGGTGGTGCTGCCAAATTGATGATTATTGACGGTGAGGTAGAGGTGGATGGACAGATCGAACTACGCAAAGGTTGCAAGATCCGTGCAGGGCAAACGGTAAGCGGCTATGGCTTCACAATTGATGTGGTGGCTTCTGAAGTTGATGATAAATGGGCTTAAGTCCATTGTTTATATGTCAGCAATTGTGCGAATTGACCAATATGAGTGATCGAGATAGCATAATCTTAGTTATTTGTCAGTATTTGTATTTTGCGAGTCTAGAACTCTGATTACTCATTACCTTACCAATCTGTTTAGCAATGTTCCCCCTGTTGGCAATACTGCCGAGCCGATATTGATTACGTTATTGGGTTGGGGAATACTTGCGACTGCGCTGATCGGCATGGTTGCCACTAGGCGATCGCTAAATTTAAAGCTCCAAAATTTACAAAAAGCAAATCAGGATCTAGAGATTCTAGTCCAGAAAAGAACTAACGAACTCGAAGCCGCAAAATCTTCACTACAACGCACTAATTTTCTGTTAGATCGGCGCGAGCAGCAACTTAGAAAACAGCAAAATGTTTTATTTGCCCTAACTAAAGACAAGGCAATTAATCAGGGTGACTTTATTATTGCTGTGCAAAATATTACGCGGACAGGTAGCTATGCACTCAACGTCGAGCGGGTTAGCATTTGGCTATTCAATAAAAATAAGACCGTTTTACATTGCCTAGATCTCTATCAAAAAAGTCTCAAGTCACATACTGAAGCTGATATTTTAACCGCCGAGAAATATCCTAGTTTATTTAAGGCAATCCTCAAAGATCGGGCGATCGCAGTCGAAGATATCCAAGAGGATGAAATTTTTCAGGAATTATTTCTATCCTATTACCTCCCGCTAGATATTGTCTCTGCATTGATAACTAGGTTTGAAGTCGGTGGGGAAATCATGGGTATCCTTGCATTCGAGCATACTGATATTCAACACCTATGGCTAGAAGAGGAGATCAGCTTTGCGAATTCTCTATCTGATTTACTGGCGTTAGGAATGGAAGCTCAGGAACGGAGAAGGGTTGAAGAGAGTTTGCGAGTCGAGCAGAAAAAATCAGAACGTCTCTTGCTGAATGTATTACCTCCAGAGATTGCCGAACGGTTGAAGTCTCTGCAATTTAAGACTCATCAGAACCCATTGCATTTAAAAACTAGTGGCACAATTGTTGCGGATTCCTTTGATGAAGTGACTGTGCTATTTGCAGATATTGTCAACTTTACTGAATATGCAGCAGCGATTTCGGCGAGTGCGTTGGTGAATATCTTGAATGATATATTTTCAGAGTTTGATTACTTCGTCGAGCAATATGATCTCGAAAAAATCAAGACTGTTGGTGATTCCTATATGGTGGTTGGCGGTTTGCCTGTACCTAGTGAAGATCATGCAGAAGCGATCGCCGAAATGGCTTTACAGATGCAATCGTCAATCAAGAAATTTAAGAGAGAAGATGGTAGTCAATTCTCCCTTCGCATTGGTATCCACACGGGACAGGCGATCGCAGGAGTAATTGGTACAAAAAAATTCATCTATGACCTATGGGGAGATACCGTCAACGTGGCGAGCCGTATGGAGTCCTACGGTATCGCTGACTGCATCCAAGTAACTGAAGCAACCTATCAACTTTTAAAAGATAAATACCACTTTGAACAGCGCGGTGCGATCAATATTAAAGGTAAGGGAGAAATGACAACCTATCTACTCAAAGGGCGTGTTTAGGCATGAGTTCGCTTTTGGCAAGGCAATTAGTCCTCGCGGCGATGACATAGCGTTAGCTATTACCAACCAAAACATAAAAAGATGAGCTGCGGCGCGAAGCGCCGCAGCTCATCTTTTTATGTTCTAAGCAAAACTTGCTAGGTTGAACTATACGACCACAAAATTCACCAACTTTCCAGGAACTGCAATCACCTTCTTAATCTCCTTGCCTTCGAGATACTTCTTCGCCGCCTCCGAACTGCGAGCATATTCTTCCAATGCTTGTTTATCATTACTGGCGCTAGATGGGACTTGAAGACTACCGCGCACTTTACCATTGATTTGGATGACGAGGGTAATCTCATCAACAGTGAGCGCATCGGGATCGTGGGTGAGCCAAGGCTGTAAATGGATAGAGTCTGTGTGACCAATCAAATACCAAAGTTCCTCAGCGATGTGCGGTGCAAAGGGAGCAAGCAAAGTTAAGAGGGTTTCGACACCTTCCAAGAAAGTAGCCGAACTTTTATCTTCAGCATCCTGCAAAGCATTACTAAGCTTCATCAATTCCGAAATAGCGGTATTCAGTTGATAGCCTCCATCGAAATCTTCAGAAACTTCCTTAATAGCAATGTGAATCGCTCTACGGAGATTCTTATCAACTTTTTTAGAAATACCATTCTGCTTAGTTTCCGCAAAACTAGACACCAAGCGCCACACCCGATTTAAGAAGCGTTGTTGACCTTCGACATCTGCATCTTCCCATTCCAAATCCTTTTCGGGAGGAGCTTTGAAGAGGGTAAACATCCGCAAAGTGTCGGCTCCATACTTTGCGATCGCCTCTACAGGTGATACGCCATTACCCTTAGATTTGGACATCGTGGCAAAGAGTGCTTGCAAAGGTTCGCCTGTTTTGGGATCTTTGGGATCTTTGGGATCGACTAAAGCTGAAGGAACCCATTTGTCCTTACCGCCCTTGTTAGGATTCATGTAGGTCAAGCCCTGCACCATGCCCTGCGTGAGCAATCTGGCAAAGGGTTCATCGAAATTAAGCAAACCGCGATCGCGCAAAACTTTAGTGACAAAGCGGGAATAGAGCAAGTGCAAAATCGCATGTTCCACGCCACCGACATATTGATCGACTGGCATCCAGTTATTAATAGCATGGCGATCGCCTATTTCTAAATCGTTCTTGGCATCGGCAAACCGCAAGAAATACCAAGAGGAGTCTATAAAGGTATCCATCGTATCGGTTTCGCGCTTTGCGGCCGTGCCGCACTTGGGACAGGGGACATTGATCCAAGATTCCTTTTGGGCGAGAGGTGATGCTCCGCGTCCTGTGAGTTCCACATCTTCAGGCAAGATCACGGGTAAATCTGCATGGGGAACAGGAACAATGCCACAGCTAGGACAATGGATCACGGGAATTGGACAGCCCCAATATCTTTGACGCGAAATCAACCAGTCACGCAAGCGATAGGTGATTTTGGCGGTTCCCCATTGGTTCTTTTCCGCAAGTTCTACAATCTTAGTTTTCGCAGTTACGGAATCTAAGCCGTCAAATTCGCCTGAATTGACCATGATGCCTACTTCGGTGTAAGCGGATTCCCTCACCCCCTGCCCCTCTCCCATGGGGAGAGGGGAGTTAGAGGTGATGACGGTTTGAATAGGAAGGTTATACTGCTTCGCAAAGGCGAAATCACGGACATCATGGGCAGGAACACCCATGACTGCGCCTGTGCCATATTCAAATAGAACATAATCGGCAATCCAGATGGGAACCTCTTTACCAGTGAAGGGATTAATCACACTTGCACCGATCGCTACGCCACGTTTGGGACGATCATCGGAAGTGCGATCGATTTCGCTGAGATTTTTGACTTCTTCGATGAATTTGCTGACGGCTTCTTTTTGAGCAGCCGTGGTCAAAGTCTCGACTAAAGGATGTTCTGGGGCAAGCACGACATAGCTCACACCGTAAACGGTATCAGGACGGGTGGTAAAAACTGTGATTTTTTCGTCACTACCAACAATGGGAAAACTTAGCTCTGCGCCTGTGGACTTGCCGATCCAATTGGCTTGCATAATCTTGACGCTAGAGGGCCAGTCATTAAGCTTGTCCAAATCCTGCAAAAGTTGTTCGGCATAGTCAGTGATTTTCAAGAACCATTGACGCAATTTGCGCTTCTCAACCAATGCTCCCGATCGCCAAGAGCGACCTTCACTATCCACCTGTTCGTTAGCAATTACGGTTTGGTCAATTGGATCCCAGTTAACCTTTGCTTCCTTTTGATAAGCCAAACCCGCTTCCAAAAATTGCAAAAAGATCCATTGTGTCCATTTGTAATAGTCGGGCGAACAGGTTGCTAACTCGCGCTCCCAGTCGTAGGACAAGCCCACTTGCTGAAGTTGCGATCGCATATTGTCGATATTCGCATAAGTCCATTTCGCAGGATGCGTATTGCGATCGATCGCCGCATTTTCCGCAGGCAATCCAAAGGCATCCCAGCCCATTGGGTGTAATACTTGATAGCCCTGCATTCTTTTGTAACGGGCAATCACATCGGTGATCGTGTAATTACGGACATGCCCCATATGCAGATCGCCTGATGGGTAGGGAAACATTGACAGCGCATAGAATTTCTTTTTGTTGGCTTCATTACCAATTGCATCGTTGCTTATCTTGTCAAGTTGTTTCTCTGCCCAAACTTGTTGCCACTTGGGTTCGATCTGCTGGGGGTTATATCTGGTGTCCATTACTTATCAATATGCGAAAATATGCGAATAGGAAAGTGCGCGATCGCTTAGATCGCTAATCTTGAATCTTAATAATACTAAACATTTAGCATGAAAGCTCTAACCTATCTGAATTGAGGTGAAATACGATGACAGCCCAACTAGTTACACCCAGTTTTACGAGCAATATCCATAAATTTACAGTGCAGCAATACCATCTCATGCACGAGGCGGGTGTGTTTGCGGAAGGCGATCGCTATGAATTAATTAATGGAGAAATCAGAGAAATGTCGCCAATTGGGATCAAGCACGCAGTTTGTGTAACAAAAGCAGCGAGATTGTTTCAAATCAAATTAGGCGATCAGACAATTATTTGGACGCAAAACCCAATCCGCCTATCAAATTATTCAGAACCTCAACCAGATCTAGCTATCCTCAAATGGCGTGATGATTTTTATGCTAGTGCTTTGCCAACACCAGAGGATATTTTATTAATTATCGAAGTTGCAGATAGCACGATCGCCTATGACCGCGATGTCAAAAGGCTACTTTATGCTGCCAATGGGATTCCTGAAATGTGGCTTTTTGACCTAAATCAGCAAATTATCGAAGGATATTCGCAACCATCTGCTTCAGGTTATAAGCGATCGCAGCGCTATGAGCAGGGTGATACCCTCTCTCTGCTTACATTTCCTGACGTGATTTTTAATTGGGAAGCCCTGTTTTAAAACATAGATATGAAAATCGAATTTAGGTGACTAATGCTCCTAAAGCTTTTAGGGTATCAATTTCAGCTTGAGTTAAACCTGTGACATCGTTGATGATCATGCCTTTGTAGGGAGAAAGCGATCGCAAAGTTTGCCAACATTTGCCTGTGGTGATATCCCAACACCTAATCGTTTCATCCCAACTGCCACTAATGAGCGTTGTTGCATCTTGACTTAGCCCCAGTGAAACAACCCAGTGACCATGCCCTTGTAATGTCTCAAGGCAATCTCCCGTAACTACATCCCAAATTTTGATGGTGTGATCGCTACTTCCACTAATCAGGCGATCGCCATTGGGCGTAAAGATGAGCGAGACAACGGGGTGGGAATGTCCAGAAAATAGCCGTAAACATTCTTGTGAATTATGGCTAACCTCCATGTTCACCTATCTCAAAAAACATCAAATGGCAATCGCATTTTTGTGAAGTCCTAGATAACTTTTTTGTTATAGTCACACATCCTAAAACCGAGCAAAAAGTGATGCAAAAATATTTTACAATGGGCATTGACAAATAAAGATTGGTTGATATAACATTTCTGTTATCAAGTTAAAATAAAGTTTAGTCAATCTATACAGTAATCTTACAGCTTGTATGAGGTTGACTCATCATGACATTTGAGAATCTTAACTTTGAAGTTGATGCAACTGGCATAGTCGCTAAGTTGAGGGCTGCTAGTGGGCTTACGCAAAGAGAATTTGCGGAGCGCATCGGTATGAATCAATCTCAACTTGCGAGAATAGAATCAGGTAAACAATTTCCAAAAATTGAGACGTTGGCAAAAATTGCATCGGGTGCAGGTTATGCACTTCAGATTCACTTCTTACCTAATACAAACGAACAAATTTCACCTATCTCTATTATTTTTGGAGATACTCCTATGGCTCATTCGTCTGAGTATTCTGTCTATTTCGCCAGTATTCAACAAGGGCTACTGTCAGAACGGGAAAACTTTCTATGGGTTATGCACGATATCAGAAGTAGTTTGAGATCGCGTAATATCCATCCTGAAGTAATACCTAACTACTTAGGATTAGCAAAAGCTTGTCATGATCAATGTCTTGGTAAAAGCTGGACTCTGATTGATATTATCGAAGAATCATCTAAGAACGGGATTGCTGTAGATAGCCCAAATGTATTTACATCACTTTTTGACATCTTAAAGGATGAGCGTAGAAAATACAGATCCTTTTTTACTGATACTCAAGGACTTGCTTCAGTTCTTCAGGAGCAGCAAGATATTGGTAATGTTGAGTCTAAGACTGTACGAGTGATCAGCAATCATCTAGAAGTTCTTGAAAAAGAAACTGAAGATGAATTGCTGGAATATGTAGAAAGTCATCCTAGCATTCGATTTGCAGCAATTAAGCTTGTAATTTCAGAGCATTCTATTCGAGAGCTAAATGACTATGACGACAAGCAACTCAAAATCTATCGTAAAGCTTTAGATGATGCGCGGCGCAAGCGCAAAAAGGTTTTAGATAAGTTGGAGCAGTTTGATCGACTTCTAGCTTATCGAAAGAGTGAAATCAGGATGAGTAATCATCTTGTAGCAAGCTATGCAGATCGCCTGATGCGACAACAACAGAGCGAATTTATTGGTAAATCAATCATGGAACCTAAGATGAATACAGTGACTAATTTAGATGAAGTCAGACAACAGGCGATCGCGCAGTTGGAGGCATTGCAGAAATATTTGAATGAGAAAGGCAGAACTAAAGAGGCTGAAGATATTTCTAAGGAAGTCACTAAGCTGAGGGACAACACTTACCAAATTGCTTTCGTGGCTACTTTTAGCGCTGGCAAGTCAACGCTGATTAATGCAATGTTGGGTAATGACATTTTACCCTCGATGGCAAAGCCAACCACAGGCAGATTGACTTTCATCAATGATCGTGAAGGGGATGTGTCTGCACAAGTCGAGATCTCGAAAAAGAGCGATCAAAGAGTAATTGTTCTCTCCTATAAAGATCCTCAAGATTTGCAGAAATATCTTAACAAGTATTTAAAGGACGGATGGATCAGCAAAGCTGAAGTTTATTCTGAAGATAAGTCGTTGCAATTTGTCAGTCCAGTTGATTTTGTTAAATCTTCTTTCTATCCTGTGAGAGAGACGGATGACATTCATGAACATCAAGTCAGGCTAACTCTCAATAGGGGCTATTCATCATTTAGTTTGACTGATCTTAGTCAGGTTGAGTTAGGCAGTTTTATCAACAATGATGCTGTCAAGGAGTTAAAGGTTAATGCTCCTGTGAAGTATTTAACTAAGCAAGTGCGTTTAGAAGGTATTCAATTTGTTGATACCCCCGGAACTAATTCTGCTCGTCATACTAATCATAAGCGCATTACCTTTGACTTCATCAGTAAAGCCAATGCTGTTGTTTATGTAATTAATTTTACTACCGCATTTACAGAAGATGATGCTTTGTTACTAGAGGAAATTCGTCAACAGAGAGCGTATAATCCTAATTTTTGTGAAAAGCTTTTCTTTGCTGTTAATAAAATCGATCAAGACAACAGTAATGGTCAAGCTTTACAAGATTCACTCTCGTCAATTCATAGTACATTAAATAACGATTATGGTTTTGATGTCCCAAAAGAGAGAGTAATTGGAGTTGCAGCATTGCCAGCATTATTGTATAGAATGGCAAGAGCCAACCTACTCAATGATGATAAATATAATGAAATTTTTGACGGTCATATAGGAAGATTTCTCAATTTGAGAAGTAGAATGAATAGCGGCATTTCTAATGATTCAATGTCTGAAGCTATGGATAAAGCTATGGATAAGGTTCTACAGTGGTCAAACATTGAAGAACTAGAATTTGCTCTTGTAAAATATCTAAGTAATAACAATAAGACACAACAACTCATTTTAGATTCTCTTAGACAGTGCTTGCCTTTCATTCACAACTATGAGGAGTCTACACAGCGACAACTAGCTATCTTTCGCACCCCACTACAAGAGATAACAGACTTAACCGAAAAATTAAGCGATCTTCTTCGGGAAGCTCAAGACAGAAAAAAGTCTATTGATGATGATCTTTCTTCAGATCAAGATAAATTAATAGATGCTATTGAGTCGCAGTTTGCTAAATTTGAAAGAGAATTTAGAACATTAATTACTGAAACATTTGAGCATCGCAGTCTAAGATCTGAGATTAGAGGTTTAAATAAGCATCAGATCAAGAATTTGCAATCAGCTATTAATGAAGTTATTGAGATTGGCAAGACCACTGATCCAGAAAAATTATCAAAAGTGCTTGGCAATTATGCTGATGTAGCCAATGAAACTATTAGCGCTATGTATAGTGCTTTTGAATCAGAATTAAAATCTTTCTGCGATCAAAAACAAGCAAACATTCTTGCAAAAATTAATACACATGGAAACCTGATTATTAGCAAGCTAGAACAGAGTTTGAATCAAAGTTTGGGGATTAACAATCAAGAAAGTTCTCTAGTGACTATTGAATCTCTTCCCAAGATACAGCTACCATCTATCAGAGAAGTTGTTAATGCAGAAGTTTATGAGGTAGTCCGTGAACCTACTGGAAAGAAATCTCGTCCTTCGCAAAGTGATGAAACTATATTCACTAAGTTCTTTAATGTTAAGCCTGAACTAGTTCGTAGTAAAACAGAAAAGACTGTCAACATTAGCTTGACAAATGGTAAAGCAAAAGCAACAGAAATTGTCAAAAATCGTATTGCCTTGATCTCTCGACAAAAAAGAGAGCAAATTGAGGAAGCAATTAATTCTACTGCAAGGCATCTTAATGAAAAGATTCAAAAGAGAAAATCTTTAGGAGAGAACATTTTATCTGAGATTGAACAAATTGAATCAGATCTTGATCTGACAAGACAGATGATCACTTCATTGACAGAACTTCTTACGTTTGCTGAAAAATTTTAATCAAATTAATCTAAATCAAGAATAAATATTATGTCTCAATGGATTCCCTTTGTAGTTCCAGTAGTAGAAACTGTCGTAAATTCAGGGTTTAGCTGGTTAGATGCAGTTATTAAAGGTCATTTGGTGCGCCAAGAGAGAAAACTAGCTCTTGAAGAACTCAAGATTAAAGCTGACGAAGCAAGGAAAACTCTAGAACTTGAAGTCAATCTTGACATTAAAACAAGAGAGGCAAACTTGAGAATTCTTCAAGGCATGATGAATATTGTCCAAGACGTTGTGCGAACTGATGTTGAGCTAAAGCTTCTGGCACAATCTACTAATGCCAAATTGAGCTTACTGATCATGGACTGGCAAAAATCTACTGCACAAGAATTTGTACGCCTAAAGGATGAAGTTTTGACTAACTTGAGCAGACACCTGATGACATCACAATCATTACCTGAGTTAGAGCGTGGCAGATTTATATCTTTAGCTTACGAGAACTATGATAGAAGCACTGAAATTATCTTTGAAACTGATGCAACTGCCAGAAAACAAGCTGAGACTCTTGCATCTTCAGTAAAACCAATTGATACAAAATTGCAGGAAACTCTAGCAAGACTCGCAGGAATGGATGCACTCAAATTGCTTAATGAATATCCTAAAAATGGCGATCGCTGAGAGATCGCCGACCCTGTAGGGTGCGTTATATTTCCTTAGCGCACCTTATTTTTTATCTGAAAGAAAGTAATGTATTTGCAGCAGTTTTTGTCAGATTAGGCATCGCGAGATCGCCACTACTGCACATATTGCTAGTCATTAATATTTTCGAGCCAATTGTGTAAATCTTCCAAACTTTCTAAATCAAACAAAGCTTCACTCAATATATCTAATCGTTCTGGCGCTAACTTGTGCAACAAAACTTTAATTTCATCAGGTATGGTTCCTAGTTTGCGAGAAAGTTGTTTTAGCAGAAGCGATCGCTTTCCCTCTTGCACACCTTGAGCCTTACCCTCTTCTCGCGCTGTTTCGATAACACCATTCATATCTCGATAGTACTTTAAGCTATTTTCATAGGCTTCTCTTTCTGCTTGCGAAAAGTTTGTAATTTGAGCAACCTCAAACAGTTGCATAAATACCTTTTCTTGCAACGGTAAAGGTGGCTCCTCTAGGTCAGGTAGATGTTTGAGTAAAAATAACCACTTGTCAAAATGGTCGTTTAGTTGGTCAATTGTCTTTTTGAATTTTGGTAATTCTAGGTAAATAAATTTGAGCTTTTCGTAAAAAACTTTGCAGTTTTGATCTTTTAGTTCAACTATATGCAAAAGATTGTCATCATTTTTATCTTCATCAAAAATAAAGTCTAAAATGCCGATGGTATAAATTGGTTCTAGCTTATAGTTCCAATCTCCTTTTTCTGCTTGATCTCGAATGGGAAAGGATGCGTAGTATATGCTGCGGTCTTTAAAGTAATTATGTTTGGCTTTTTGCATTTCGACAATGAATTTTTCGCCCTTTTCGCTTTGGCAGTAAAGATCGAAGACGGCCTTGCGGTCAAGGGGAGTATTGCTGAGGTTTTCGTTACTGCGGTAGGTAAGATCTTTGACCCGATGTTGGCTTGGTAATATGACATTCAGGAAGTCAATCAACAGTTTTTTGTTTGGCTCTGTTCCAAATAGTCGCTTGAAGCCAAAATCTGTCAGTGGGTTGATGTAGCGATCGCCGCTAAGACGAGGATAAAACATGATTACGACTCAGACCGACTAGTGCCATAATACATGATTAATTAAAATCCAGCTTGAAATGGAAGTGCCAGTAACTATCCCCGATTAGCTGACCAATAATGCCCCTAAAATTATGCTGTGACTAAATAACCTGCTGAATGTAGGGTTAATTGTTCAGTTTGTAATTTTGCTTCTTTCCAGATTTTTAAGGCAGAATAACTATCAATTGCTTCCAGCAAAATAGCATCAATTAATAATGACTTAGCTGATTTAGATAAGGACAAATCAAAATGTGCTTTGAGCTTTTGTGTACTTGTCAAATAATATTCCGAAGCTTGTTTAGGCGTAAAGTTTATTTGCCATTCTTTTAATTCATTAATCCCGATAATTTGCAACGCACTACGCAAATCAATTTGTGAAAAACGTTGTTTTTTGCTAGCCATAAAGTTACCTTGAATTTATTAAATAATGTCAGTTCAAGTTAATCTTGCAAAGAGGGATTCCAGACTTGTCCCTGCAAATCGTGTATAAGAATTGATTGCACAAAAGCGATCGCTTCTGCTCTAGAACTAATCTTGCCTTCTACCTGAGCAATTTTCACACCTTCGAGAAACTCCCCAATCTTTGGACTAGGTGGTATGCCTAGATCCTTACGCAGATCATCACCCGTAATTAATGTAAGTGGATAGGCGATCGCATCATTTGGATTGAGCCAACGCTCTAACCAAGGGCTAATCCGCTCTACCTCATAACCACTGGCAAAAGCCAAGGTCGCGATCGCTGGAAAAAACTCTAGGGTTGATTGAAAAAATTTGTACTGCTCCTTAGGGGTAGCTTGATCTAGCAAATTAATAAATTGAGGCAAATACCTCAATATACCTACCAACCAGCGTTGCTCAGCACGACTTAATCCCAAAGAATCCAGAGCAGTTGCACTATTGCTTAAAGCCGCTAATTTGACGATCACAATGGCATAGCGATCGCCTGACAAATGTTTACTAAAAAACAATTCTAAATTAGGAAACTGAGATAGCAAACTGGAGATTACTCTCTCAATCTCGGCAAATCTGGGTAAATTTAAATGGTGACTCGGTAGCCAATCCTCTAAAATGCGATCGCTGATTGCTTCCATCATCCATTGGCTACCATTGTTAATTGACAATAGATAACCTAGTTCAGTGCGTACTCGTTCTGCTGCCACAGACTTTAATCTTGGTGCAAGTTTGATCAAAACCTGTCGCGTTAAATCTTCAATCGCAAAGCCTAATTGTGCTGATTGTCGATATCCCCGCAAAATTCGTAACGGATCTTCCGCTAAATTTTCAGGAGCGACCATCCTAATTCTCTTCGCTTTTAAATCCCCAATTCCATCAAAAGGATCGATAAAGTCTTCTCTTGTCAATCCATCACCAATAGACTGATCGCCAATTAATTGATGACATTCCATCGCGATTGCATTCATACAGAAGTCACGCCGCCCCAGATCTTCCTCTAAACTCCTGCCCATCTGTTGAGCAAAATCCGCCGTACCATTCTTAAAAACAACCCTCGCAATTTTGCGCTCAGCATCTAGAACGACAAAGCCTGCTTTATATTTACGCGCGATCTCTTGAGCCGTTTCCACTGCATTTTCAGGCAATACAAAATCAAGATCAAGATATTTACCTTGACGATTTAATAGGCGATCGCGCACCCATCCCCCCACGAGATAAGTTGGTGTCGGCAAATCATTAAAATCAAAAGGAAACTGTTGCAAAATCGATTTATATTCCGCTTTTTATAAGGTTTTGATGACTTAAGCTATGTTATACGATCATCGCACTGACAATCTAAGCGATCGCATTTTGCTGAAGTTTTTAAATGATAAAATCCTGAAATGTACGATAACACCTGCAAATTTCTCGCTGAAAATTTTCCTACTGATTTTGCCAGTTGGTTGTTAGGAAAACCTATTCCTCTAAACAAACTCGAACCATCGGAACTATCTGTTGAACCCATTCGTGCAGATTCTGTCATTCTTTTAGAATCAGTAGAAATTATCTTACATCTGGAATTTCAAACTAAAACTGATGAAAATATGCCATTTCGGATGCTGGATTACTGGGTTAGACTCTACCGTAAATATCCCAATAAAAGATTTCATCAAACCGTAATTTACTTAAAGCCATCAAACTCACACTTGGTATATCAAAATAGCTTTAACGCCGAACAAATAAATCTCAGCTTTAATGTTATTCGTCTATGGGAACAACCAACTGAAATATTTCAAAAACATCAAGGTTTATTGCCTTTTGCTGTCTTATCCAAAACTGATGACCCAGAGGGAACATTAAGACAGGTTGTGAGGCAAATTAACAATATTGCTGATCAAAGGACACAAAGTAATGTTGCTGCATCGACGGCTATAATGTCTGGTATAGCCCTGAGTAAAGAACTTATCCAAAGATTGCTAAGGAGCGAAATCATGAAAGAATCAGTGATTTATCAGGAAATCCTACTAGAAGGTAAGGCTGAAGGCAAAGCTGAAGGCAAAGCTGAGGGTAAGGCTGAAGCAACAAATCAAATTGCCTTAAATATGCTACGTTCTAGCATCTCTATCGATTTAATTTCGCAAGTTACAGGGCTGACCCTAAAACAAATCGAAAAACTCCAGAAACTGTCTGATAAGCAGTCCAAAGTTACGAAGCACCCAAAATCTAAAAAAGTGCGCGTGCAATAACTAAGGTTTTATTTAACTCAAAATTTCCTTCACTCTGAGACTTGGTTAGATTGTTCTGAAGATTCCTCGGAGTCTGTCAAATTGAATGATAGCTCTAATTGATCGCTTGCTTGTTCTTCTAATTGTTCAGGCTCATTACTAATAGAACTTTCTACTAAATCACTAGCCGTACTTGTAACTTGCTCCTTAGGGATGTCAGCAGTGGGAGCTTCTATAGAGTCTATAGATTTATCAGTTTCTAAATTTTGTTTTTGCGATTTATTGGCTGCGTTTCTTAACTTATTAGCTACTTCAGTAGTTCGCTCAGCAAGCTCTACAGTGTTTTCTAAATTAAAATTTTCTGGAGCAGATTTTGGACTTTCTTTTGCCGCGATCGCATCAAGAGCTTCATCGGCAAATTGATCCATCTCTAAAGCTAATGGGTCAGATTGCTCAGAATTTGTTTCTTCGCTAGTTTCATTAAAAAGTGCCACAAGGTCTGGCAACTCTTCACGCACCATCCTAATAGGCAAATTGGCAATTAATGCAGTCATCCGCTTATCGGACTCTAGGCGAATATCTAGAGAGCCTTCATCAAGCTCGACATATTTAGAGACGACGCGCATAATCTCATGGCGCATATTATCAAACACCTGTGGCTCGATCGCTGCCCGATCATGGGCGAGGATAAACTTCAAACGCTGTTTGACTTGCGTTCCGCTAGTAACATTTTGGCGTTGAAAAAGGCGATCGAGCAGTGTTGAAATCATCTCAAACCTCAGGAGTTCCCACTAATCCAGCTTGACAGACGGGCTAAAATTCCTTTGGGTGGGGCTTCGAGTTGCAAAAACTCAACCTCTTTACCTTCCAGTCGTTTTGCCACATTCATATAGGCAGTGCCTGCAAGTGAAGCTTTATCTGACAACACCAATGGTTCCCCTTTATTGGTGGAAACGATCACCTGTTCGTCATCGGGTATTACGCCAATTAATTTAACTGACAAAATATCCAGCACATCTTCGACACTCATCATGTCGTTATTTTTTACCATAGCTGGGCGAATTCGGTTCAAAATTAATTTAATATCCGTAATTCGATTGGCTTCCAAAAGACCCACGACGCGATCGGCATCACGTACCGCCGATATTTCGGGAGTAGTAACGATGATCGCCTCTTTTGCGCCAGCGATCGCATTTTGAAATCCTGACTCAATGCCTGCGGGACAATCGATCAAGACATAATCAAAATAGCGGCTTAAAACTTCCACCAAAGCCTTCATATGTGCGGCAGTAATCGCAGTCTTGTTGCGAGTTTGCGGCGCTGCTAATAAAGATAGATTCGGTTGGCGTTTATCTTTGACTAGGGCTTGGTCGAGTTTACATTCTCGCGCAATCACCTCTAGGGCTGTATACACGATGCGATTTTCTAATCCCAATAACAGATCGAGATTTCGCAAGCCAAAGTCAGCATCCACCAAAACCACTTTGCGTCCGAGCTTAGCGATCGCCATGCCGAGATTTGCGGAAGATGTGGTCTTGCCGACACCACCTTTACCAGAGGTAACAACGATAATGCGACTCATGTTTACAGGTTACTATAGGTTACTATTTGAAGATTAATTGCGCTTGGCGCGACTAAATACTTATTTCTTGGAATAATCGACAGCTTGAACAATTTGGATCGCAGGTACACCTTGCGTACTTACAAAGGCAACTTCTGGACAAAAATAAGTACTCGGACTCTCAACACGGGCGATCAAACTGGCAATTCTAATTTGGGTGGCATCGAGGTGCAAAGCCATAACTACCGCTTGGGCGTTGCCTTTGACACCTGCATGAGCCATGCCCTTCAGCTTGCCCCATACAATAATGTCACCCTCAGAGATTAGCTCTGCACCAGCATTGACATCACCGAAGATAATAATACTGCCAGAATGCCGAATTTCTGTACCAGATCTTACGGTCGCCTTAATGTATAGAGGATCATCTAACGGTGCATCAGGAATCGGATTGAAACCTAATATTTCCCGAAAGATAGTTCCCTGCTCTACACAGAAGCCCATGCTTGCAGCATTAATTGCTGTCTGGCGGCGATTTGTCACCACACAATGTAACAGCAATTGATGATTTTGTAATGACTCGGATAATTCTTGGAGTTGGCGCGTATCTAATAGGCGATCGCCTGCTTGCAAATATACCTGTGTGCGGGGTTTCCAGTCATGCCCACTTGCCGCCATCCGTTGCTCTAGCTGAGCGAGCAGATCTTGCCAAGTTAGACTTAATAATGGAGTTGCCGAGGTATTACTACCGTCATTGCCACCAACATTAACAGATGCTTGATCAGCACTAGTACTGACTTTATCAAATGTGATACTTGTCTTGTTTTCTGTCGGCAACAAGAGATTTAGTTTGCCATCTAGGGTTTTAAATCTGACTTGAAAAACCTCAGGATCGCTACTCGGTTGCGGTTGTGTTTGCTTAGCAGGCTTGGACGAAATAGGCTTCAGATCTCCACCCTCAACATCAGCAAGAGTTAAGGGTGCAGGAATGTTGCCAACAGGTTCCTGATTGTCAGGAACAACAACCACTTCAGGCATCTCCGCAGATGACAAATCCCCTGCACCTGACTGGAGTTTGCTAGGCGACAGAGGATTAGTTCTCACGGCAGTATTACGCTCGTTTACATTCATGAAGCTTTGATCAAGCTGAAAATCTAAATATCACGAAACAAGGGGCTTAAGCCCCTTGTCTATTCTAAGCTGAAGGCAATAACTGAAGATTGTTATCAGAACCACTTAGAGCTTCTTGTTCAATGACTTTGACCTTGCCATCATCATCGACATCAACCTGAACCGATGCACCTTCACGGACTTTGCCCGTCAATATCTCTTCGGCGAGAGAATCTTCGAGCAAGCGCATAATCGCCCGACGTAATGGACGTGCGCCATAGCTAGGGTTATAGCCCTCTTGGACTAACAGATCCTTAAAGCGCTCAGTCACGGTCAGAACAATGTTCTTATCGAGCATCCGCTTGAAGAACTCGTTGAGCATGAGATCGGCGATTTCCTTGACTTCGGGCTTGGTCAATTGACGGAAGACGATGATTTCATCAAGACGGTTGAGAAACTCTGGACGGAAGTACTGCTTCAGTTCTTCGTTAACTAGCGATCGAATGCGGGTATAGAGCGCATCCTCTTGGCTAGCCGCGAAGTCAAAGCCGAGTCCACCGCCACCCTTTTCAATGACCTTAGAACCAACGTTCGAGGTCATGATCAGCAGGGTGTTCTTGAAGTCAACGGTGCGACCCTTCGAGTCAGTCAAGCGACCATCTTCAAGCACTTGTAAGAGCAAGTTGAAGACATCGGGGTGAGCTTTTTCGATTTCGTCGAAGAGGACGACGGTGTAGGGACGACGACGCACTGCTTCGGTAAGCTGACCGCCTTCGTTGTAGCCAACATATCCGGGAGGTGAACCGATCAACTTAGATACGGTGTGACGCTCCATATATTCGGACATATCAAGGCGAATCATCGCATCTTCAGAACCGAAGAAGTAGGACGCAAGTGCCTTGGTTAGCTCGGTTTTACCAACCCCTGTAGGTCCAGAGAAGATAAAGCTCGCGATCGGGCGGTTAGGACTCTTCAGCCCCACACGGGCGCGACGGATCGCACGGGAAATTGCCTTAACCGCTTCATCCTGACCGATGACGCGGCTATGCAGGGTTTCTTCCATCTGCATGAGCTTAACGGACTCGGATTCAGTAATCTTGAGGACAGGTACACCAGTCCAAGAACTGACGATATAGGCGATGTCCTCTTCGGTGACGCGAATTTCAGGTGCATCCTCGGTGGGAGCTTCAGCTTTTTTGGTTTGGCTAAGAGCGCGAATTTGCTGCTTGAGGTCGATTTCCTTGTCGCGCAATTCCGCAGCCTTATCAAAGTCTTGCTTGCGAACCGCATCATCCTTATCCTTGAGGGTTTGACGCAATTCTTTATCAAGTTCCTTGGCGGCAGGAGGCAACTGCGAGTTAATCAAGCGCACGCGAGATCCAGCTTCGTCGATCAAGTCGATCGCCTTGTCAGGTAAGAAGCGATCGCTAATATAGCGATCGGACAATCTTGCGGCGGCAACAAGGGCTTCGTCGTCGATCTTGAGCTTGTGGTGTTCCTCGTAACGCTGACGTAAACCGATCAAGATTTCGATGGTTTCTTCAACGCTAGGTTCACCGACCATGACTGGTTGGAAGCGACGCTCTAGGGCGGCATCACGCTCAATATGCTTACGATATTCATCAAGAGTAGTTGCGCCGATGCATTGCAATTCGCCACGGGCAAGGGCAGGCTTCAAGATATTCGCGGCATCGATCGCGCCTTCGGCAGCACCAGCACCGATCAAGGTATGCACTTCATCAATTACCAAGATCACATTGCCAGCCGTGCGGATTTCTTCCATGATTTTCTTGAGGCGTTCCTCAAATTCACCACGGTACTTTGTACCCGCAACTAGCAGACCGATATCGAGAGTAACAACCCGCTTTTCTTGCAAAATGTCGGGGATGTCACTGTTGGAGATGCGCTGAGCTAAACCTTCAGCGATCGCGGTTTTACCAACACCTGGTTCACCAATTAGGACTGGGTTATTCTTGGTGCGGCGACCGAGGATCTGAATTACTCGTTCAATTTCTTTTTCACGACCCACAACAGGATCGAGTTTGCCATCTTGGGCTAGTTGAGTCAGATTTGAGCCAAATTCGTCAAGGGTCGGCGTTTTGGTGCGTCCCGATGAACCACCACCTGCGGATACTTCGGCAGTCTCGCCGAGCATTCTGATTACTTGAGTGCGAACCTTGGATAGATCTACACCGAGATTTTCTAAAACTCTAGCGGCGACACCTTCGCCTTCGCGAATCAGTCCTAGCAATAAATGCTCAGTACCAATATAGTTGTGTCCCAACTGGCGGGCTTCTTCTAACGACAACTCTAGGACTCTTTTGGCGCGAGGCGTGAAAGGTATTTCAACTGCGACAAAACCAGAGCCGCGTCCGATGATTTTCTCAACCTCGATGCGGGCATCTTTGAGGTTTACACCCATGGACTTAAGTACTTTGGCGGCAACGCCAGTTCCTTCTCCGATTAGACCCAATAGGATTTGCTCTGTGCCGACAAAGTTATGACCGAGGCGGCGAGCTTCCTCTTGAGCCAGCATGATGACTTTAATTGCTTTTTCTGTAAAGCGTTCAAACATGGCGTTTCCCCATACTTTGCTGCGTTCTGGTTAAAGTTAATACTAGCACAGCATTAGCAGCATTCTGTGTGTACGGCTTTCACGCCTTTTTAACCAAATTGTTAAGATCTCTCTTAGGGATCATGTTGGCTTTTATGGGGCTTTTTAACTGAATATTTTTAGTTTTTTGTTGCCTGTGCAACCGATTAAAGAGGCTCTTTGATGTAGCGGAATGGTTTTTATGTTGCCATCACTTCGCCACCATGTCGGGCTAGATCAAATTTAGCTAGTCGTTCTTCAAGGGTTAATGGTTCATCTACAGGTGCAATAACGACTTGCTTATCAACAACAGATAGTTTTACTCGTTGGTTGACGTGGAGACGAGCAGCATGAGCGATCGCTGCGGGTAGCCGAACACCTAAGTTATTGCCCCATGTTTTGATATCGAGTATTACTTCAGCCACAGTAAGTAGTCTTTCACAAGATAAATGTTTAAACACTAGTATGAACGTTATGCTTTTTTGATAGAAATTTCAAGGAGATAGAATCATGAAAATCAGATATTTTGCAGATACTGACACACTTTATATCGTCCTTTCTCAAAAAACACCTGCGGAGACACAAGATTTGGACGAAAATATATTATTGGATTTAGATGAAGATGGTCAACTTTGCAGTATGACGATTGAACACGCTAAAGAAAGAGTAGGTATTCCAGAAATAGATTATCAATAGATTGCTGTTTAACAAGATACGGCGATCGCTTGGAGCAAGCTGTTACAATAAATTGGCAAAATATTTGCGTTTCTAATGGCTAATTTACCGCATCCAATTCAATATCAGGGAAGCAAAAGAAATCTCGCTTCATTTATTCTTGGTTTCTTTCCTGACAAAGTTGATCGGTTGGTTGAGCCTTTTGCAGGGACTGCGTCAATTAGTATTGCAGCTTCTGCGAAGCGATATGCAGAAAGATTTTGGTTAAACGATCTTAATAAGCCTCTAATTGAATTACTCCAGTTGATTATTGATGATCCGCGTGAGATTGCTGATGCTTACGCAAATATATGGGAAGAGCAGCATAAAGATTCGAGTAGTCACTATTTTGAAATTAGAACCAAATTTAATCAAACTAACGATCCAAAATTGTTTTTATATTTATTAGCTAGATGTGTAAAAGGCTCAGTGCGTTACAACTCTGAAGGTTTATTTAACCAGAGTCCAGACAAGAGACGCAAAGGGACAGTGCCTGCAACGATGAGCAAAAATATTGCGGGGGTTTCTAGTCTATTAAAAGGTAAATGTCAGTTTACATCTTGGGATTATCGCAAAGTATTAGCGGCAGTCAAGAAAACTGATCTGGTTTATCTCGATCCGCCTTATCAGGGTGTATGTGGAAATAGGGATTCGAGATATTTAGCGGGGATTGATTTTGATGAGTTTGTTCTTGCTCTTGAGAGTCTCAATGATCGGGGCATTAGGTTTGTAATTAGTTATGACGGTAAGTTAGGAAATAAGGCTTTTGGTCAGATTTTGCCTGAGAGGTTGGCTCTTAAAAGAATTGAAATTGAAGTTGGGCGATCGTCACAGTCAACTTTATTAGGTAGGGCAGAAAAAACTATTGAGTCTTTATATCTATCGCCAAATCTCATTCAGGATAAATTGATAGATTTGTCTAGCTATAGACGTGAGCAGTCTAGACAATTGACTTTGGTGTAAAGAATGGATAATTCTCAGCCATTACCCGATGATTTTTTGCAGCTTTGTCGATCTGTGACTGCCAAAAGACCAAAAGCGGTAATTGATCACATTCTCCAATATGGGTTTATTACGACTGAGGATCTGAAGGAAACCTATGGTTATAATCATCCGCCGAGAGCCGCTAGAGATGTGCGCGAGCATGGTATTCCCTTAGAAACTTTTCGGGTAGTTGGAAGTGATGGCAGAAAAATTGCTGCCTATAGATTTGGAGATATTAGCAAGACAAGATTTTCGAGGTTGTCTGGTCGGACGGGGTTATCAAAGCAGGTTAAGGATGAGTTGATTAAGAGTTATGGTTGTCGCTGTTTTATCTATCTAGAGGAAGTGGATGAGCGCGAGTTGCAAATCGATCATCGTGTCCCTTTTGAGGTTGATGGTGAACCAGATTTAGTACCTGAAAACTTTATGCTTTTATGTGGTTCTGCGAATCGAGCAAAGTCTTGGGCTTTTGAGCATTGCCAAAATTGGCTTGAGCTTAAGAATAAGTCTATTTGTTTGTCATGTTATTGGGCGTATCCTGAAAATTATCTACATATTGCAATGCGACAGGTGAGACGTATCGATGTTTTGTGGGAGGGTGATGAGGTGGCTGTGTATGAGGCGTTGAAGGAAAGGGCGATGAGTTTAGATAAAGAAATTCCTGAGTTTGTTAAGGAAATTATTGAACGGGAAATTAGTCGTGATGAGAACTAGACAATTTGAAGATATTGTTACTCATTGCATAGGCTTTGCTTAAAAATCACGTACATAACAGGAATTTTAGGCGATAGTACTTTTTATATTTAGATGAAAATGAGCCGCAGGGAGATTATCAACAAATTCATACATAATGAAAATATATTTTTATTTAAAATAACTATGCTCAAGCATCCTAAAGAATATTTAGATAAGTGGATAAATAAAGAAAGTGTCTCGCTTCCTAGCTTGAACAAGATATCCAGTAATATTTTGGTTGGTTGCGTTGCAATTCTCTCGATTTTAGTTTTGTGGTTATCTTCGCAGCTATTCTTTAAGTTTGACAGTAATACAACAATTGATCCCAGATCATTAATTGTTCATCAAGTTAGAGATGTAAGTGAACTAGCCACAGCCATTTTTGAGACAGAAACTGTAATTGACGCAAGTAAAAAAGAGGGGCTACTGGAAAGTAAGTTACTCTACATTGCTCATGGCGGAGTAAGAGTTGGTATTGACCTCAGTGAATTTCGTGATGATGACGTACAAGTAGAAGATAACAAAATCACCGTAACGTTACCTCCATTGAGAGTTCTAGATACAAAACTAGATGTTAACCAGTCAAGAGTTTATGACTACAACAAAGGCTTTCTAAATCTTGGTCCCGATGTGGTGCGTTTACAGGAGTCCGCCCAGCGTGATGCACTTAATAAGCTAGAAGCAGCAGCTTGCAAGGACTGGTTAATAAAAACAGCTAGTGACCGAGTGCAGCAGATTGTACAGCGATTTCTAAACTTAGTGATCAGTGACAAAGGCTACACCGTAACTGTCAAGACCCAATTCCTAACCGAAAATTCTTGTTCTAAATCGAATTCTAATAGCGCTGTATAAAATTACCAAATAAATATATGGAAGGGAAAGGTCATCTAGAAATAACTTTTTCAGATATTCAAGAGCTTTTTTACTTTCGAGATTTATTTAGAAATGCTCGTGCAATTGCTCAAAAAGATTCTGAGTCATGTAATGAAATATTATTCAGTCTAGAAAAGCTCGGATCGTTTCTAGTTAATAAATCAGTCCAACTAGATCTGAGAAACAAAAAAGATTTAAATAATTCTGGAAAACTAAATTTAGGGGGTTATTACAAAGAAGAGATAGAAAAAATTGCTATAGAATCACCTCTTGCCGAATCAATTCCAAACCATAATCAAGCACAGTCATATCATATAATTTTTAGTGTTTTATATGATTCAGTAAAAGATGGAAGAAATGATGCTATGCATCAAGGTGCTTATGCTAGACATCTAACTGATCACGCTGTGCAAGTTGCTTTAATTATTGAGGATGCACTTATGACGGGTAAAGATAAAGTATCTGATTATATGGTTCGTAATGTTTTACAAGCATCGCTTTGGCAGCCATTAAGCTTTGTCAGGCAACAAATGCTTTCTAATTCCTTCTCCTATATCCCATTCCTAAATGAAAATGATAAATGGAGTTTTTTGTCTGATAGAGATATAGCAAAATACATAAATCAAGACAACAAAAAATACCGAAAAATAAATTTAGCAAAAACTGTCAAACAAGCAATTAACGATTCGCTAAACAAGCTTAACTTTGATACTGCTGTTTCTTGCGAACATGATATTAAAGTTGAAGATGCACTTAAGTTAATGGAAGGGAAACCACTAATATTTATTGAGAATAATACAAATAATATTATAGGGATAATTACTGCTTTTGACCTTTTATAGTAATTTCAGATTCACTTGACTTTAACTTTTGATGAATAGGCGATCGCTGTTTGGTGATTTGAAGGATGGGGCGATCACATTGTTTTTGGTGAATAGGCGATCGCTGTTTGGTGACTTGAATGATGGGGCGATCGCTGTTTGTGGGGATTGGATAGGCGATCTCTGGCTGTTTTACTTTTTGAGAGGCGATTATAGCTAAAATAGCCAATATGGTTATAATAGCTAACAACACTGTTAGGAGCTATTACTACCATGAAAACATTAGGTGCATCAGAAGCAAAAAACCGCTTTGGCGAACTATTAGACTTAGCTCGTAGAGAGCCAGTGCAAATAGCCAAAAAGGGGCGTAGTGTTGCAATTATGATGTCTATCGAAGAATTTGAAAGATTTTTGGATTTAGAAAATCAATTCTTGGCTCTAAAAGCAGAGCAAGCCAAACAAGAAGGTTTTATCGGCATTACAGAAAGTGAGGCTTTATTATCAGAGATTCTAAATGCTTAAGATTAACCTGTCTCGACAAGCCGCAAAACGCTTAAAAAAACTGCCCGACAAACACGCCAAACAAGTAGCAACCAAAATCACCGAATTGACTTCAAATCCTTATCCTCAAGACTCTCTCAAGTTAAAAGGTTATCCATATCATAGAGCCGATATTGGTGAATATCGGATAGTTTATTATGTGGAAGAGCAAACACTAGAAATCTTATTAATTGAGAAACGGAACGATGATGAAGTTTACAAACAACTGAAAAGGACAATGTAAAGCCTATGGAAAAACAATAGACTCATGGTGAAGTGATCGCTGGTTGATTTGTTTTTTGAGAGGCGATCGCCTTATTTTGATTTTGGTTTGATAGGCGATTGTTGTTTGGCATTTTGAATGATGGTTTGGCATTTTGAATGATGGGGCGATCGCATTTGATCAAGTAAGCTAGAAACACAAGATCTCAGACTACGGAGCGACTAACATGACATTAGCCGAAGTAATTCCAGCAGCACGAAGACTTACTGTGATCGAAAAGCTCAAACTAATTCGAGTTCTTGTAGAAGACTTAGACATTGCTGAAGATATTGCACCAATCGAACCATTTAAAACCTATGACTTGCCGACTCCTTACGATATGTTTGGTGCTGGCGCAATCTTAATGGAAGCACTCAAACAAACAGACACAGCCCATCAATAACCAGTATTCCACATTTGAAATTAAGCCTAAGTCTTAAATTATTGATAGCGTCTTGTTTGGATTTTTAGCGAATAGGCGATCGCTGTTTGGTGATTTGAATGATGGGGCGATCTGGTTATTTTTGATGAATAGGTGATAATGAAAGCAATTAGTTTGATTAGCTATAACCTTCATGCAGTTTGAGTGGGACGAAACAAAAAATCTTGAAAACATTCGCAAGCATGAAATTGACTTTGCAGATGTTCCCTCAATGTTTGATGGTGAAATGCTGATAGAACTAGATGATCGCTTTGATTATGGCGAAGATCGCTGGTTTGGGATCGGTTTTCTCGGTCTTGGAATAGCGGTAGTAGTCTGGACAGAACGTAAAAACAACATCATCCGAATCATTTCTGCAAGAAGAGCCAACCGTCATGAACAGAGAAAATTTGAACAATACCTCTCGTACTAACTGGGCAGCATTGAAGGCAATGTCAGATGAGGATATTGACTATTCAGATATTCCACCGCTAACAGATGAATTTTTTGAACGTGCAACTTTACGCATTCCCGTAGATCAAGCTCAAAACTTAGTTCAGCTAGATCCCGATGTAAAACAATGGTTTCAGAATCAAGGAGATCAATATAAAACTCTGATTAATAGTGTTTTACGCCAATATATAGAAAACAGTAAAACTCAACAGTCTGCTTAAAGTTTTTCTGTTTTGTTAAATAGGAGATCGCCTTATTTTGATTTTTGATGAATAGGCGATCGCTGTTTGGTGATTTGAATGATGGGGCGATCGCATTGTTTTAATTTTTGTGAATAGATAATGAGGCAAGTATTACGAATTAAATTGCTATTATTTAGCTAGATTAGCGATCGCAACTAACAAGTGCCACCAAACGACATTTACCGCATCAGAGAAAAAATTCGCCTCCGTCAGTATGATATGACCGCTCATGCAATGGAAGAAATGGCGGAGGATCTGCTAACTATCTTGGATGTTGAAGAAGCAGTTTTGAATGGTCGTGTTATTCGAGTAGAAAAAGATGATCCCAGAGGCACAAAATATGTCGTAGCTGGAACCGCACTAGATCAACAAACACCTGTTGGAGTAGTTGGACGTTTTCTGAGTAACGGACGCTATCTAATCATCACAGTTTATGAAATTACTGAACTTGAGGTCTAAATCTTATGTATGGATATCAATGCGAGTATTGTCAAGGAACAGTTCAACCGCGAAACGTTAAACAACAGGTGTTCAAACATAGAGATGGATTTGTCATCCTCGAAGATATAACCATTGGAGTTTGTGATAATTGCCGTAATCGCTACTATTCAGCAGAAATCCTTCATGCTGTCCATGCTATTGCAACTGGAAAAAGCTCTCCTGAGAGAACTGAGCAAATTCCAGTCACTCACCTAAAATCGGCTTAAATAATCGGGTGATCGCCTTATTTTGATTTTTGGTGAATAGGCGATCGCTGTTTTGTAATTTGAATGATGGGGCGATCGCCATATCTTAGATCTCTATACCAACAGGAAAATTATCATCAAAAATTTGGGCGATCGAATAAGAGCAATCTTTTGGCAAATCTTTATAATCTAGAGGTGTTTCTCTTACTACCAAATCTAAAGCGGACTCATAGCCATCGGTGATCGCTTCATCTAGGTAGGATTTCAAGCTAGGATTTTTTTTGATTAATTTTTTAATCTCACGGCGTTGTTCTCTGATTGTTGATCGCCAACTTTTGCCACGTAAACTTGGCTGTAAATCCCACTTGAGCAGATGTCCTAATAAAACCCCTAAACAGTTCTCCAATTCAGACCTCTTCTGATTACCCAAGGATTCTATCTCTTCCGCTAAATTCTCTAAATCTAAATCATCAAACTTACCTAAGCGTAAATGCTTGACCTGTTCAACTGTCCAATTATAAAAATCAGATTCATAAAGTACTGTTGATGTCATGATGCTCACTGTATTAACTTTAGGCTACTAATGGATGTAACTCTTATTGAGATTGTATACCTGAATTATTTGATTGAAATGATCGCCTTATTTTGGTTTTGGTGAATAGGCGATCGCATCAAGACTTAGCTCTCACTACAGGATATTTAAAAACAAGCCTCTTTGTTGCCACAGCATCCATGATCCGCCGAGTGCCATAAAAGCAAGAACCACTTGGCGAAACTGTTGATGGCTCATGCGACTGAGGAGATATTTGCCAATGAGGTTTGCAGGTATTGCAGCTAAGCCGATCGCTAATCCTGCCACAATTTGCTCCTTAGACATAGCTGCTAGCGCCCCGTAGGTAATGATTTTCACGACATGGATAATTGTCATGTGAGTTGCTTTGGTAGCTAGCATTTTCTCCTTGACTAAGCCATAGCCCAGATAAAAGGGATTTAAGACGGGTCCAGTTGTGCCGACTAAACCTGATACATATGCCTTGAGGAATCCCGCAGGCATAATGTGCCAAGCCTGAAGTTGAAATTTGGGTTTTACTTCTTTGGGAATTAATTCTGATTTTTCAAGAGCGCTTAATTCACTTAATTCACCTAACTGATTGATCTCGATCAGTTTTTCGATCTCTGCCAACTCTTGGGAATCATCGACCAGTTTGATTTGCTTTGACTGATCCTCAGCAACAGTTTTTTCGGGACTTTTTTCTAGTTCAAATAAAACGGCACTCACGATTAGGAAGATCGCAATCACTATTTGCAACCAATCGAGATGGATTTGGGTAAAGGTATAGGCTCCCAAAATTGCACCTGCGATCGCCCCCGGTGCATACCAAGCGGTCAATACCCAGTCAATGTCTCGCCAAAACAGGAAAACGCGGTGAGCATTACCAAAAAACATACCGATTGTGATTACAGGTGGAACGGCGGCGGCTCCCATGAGCAGGTTAACTAAGGGAATTAAGATGAATGGACTACCACCACCCGCTAGAGTGCTAACAATCCAAGCAAAAAAGCTAACCACGCTGAGATATACAATTGGCATGAGTTCTGACATTGATCGATAATCCATTGGTATCAGGCTAGTTACGGCACTTTGAGCCGCAAATCCTATGAATGTTTAGATAATTACAACACATGAGCCTATCGACCCGAATCTATCTAAGTGAGATTGATCAAAAATTTTTAGCGCAGTTAAGGGCTATTGATTGTGCGTGCCTAGGTGATTTTTGGAGTTTAGATGCTTATCAACGTGAAATCGATAACCCTAGTAGTTGTGTATTAGGTTTAACGACAGAAAATCACGAATTACTTGGTTTTGGCTGTCTATGGGCAATTCTGGAAGAAGCGCATATTACGGTTTTAGCAGTACGTCCTGAATATCAAGGTCAAGGTCTTGGTAAAGCTATTGTCTGGGGCTTACTCAAAAAAGCTCGCGATCGCCATTTGGAATGGGCAACTCTCGAAGTCCGCGAATCTAATCATGTGGCGATCGCTCTATATCAAAGCTTTGGCTTTCAAGAAATTGGGAGAAGACCTAATTACTACGAGGTTACAAATGAGGATGCCCTCATGCTGTGGCGCAAAGGCATCCATACGCCTGAATTTGGAATTTTGCTAGAACATTGGCATGAGTCAATATCTCTGAATTTATTGGTCAAGGGATGGAATTTGTAAGGGTATAGCTACCGTCACTTGTGTTAGAACAAAATCACAAAACCCAAGAAGAGAGGGGCGGCGCAAAGCGCCGCCCCTCTCTTCTTGGGTTTTACGTTTTAGTACATACGGGGTGAAAAAATAATCAAGGGATTGCTATAGAATTAATTTAGGTTTCAGAACAATTAAGTTGCTTTAGGGTTAAAGGGTTAAAAATGATGAAAATGCCCGACTGGACGAAGAAAGCTATGGGCTTGGCGATCGCTAGCTTAGGATCATGGAACTTGGCGATCGCTAGCGCCCATGCCCAACTAGGAAATATTCTTGTTTATGTCGCAGGCAATAATCCTGTAACTCTAAGTATTGCAAGGCAAGTTGTTACAAATCCTGTGGTTGCCTCAGTCAATGGACAGACTGCGATCGTTGCAGGGGCTTTTGATGCACCCACCGCAGATTATGTCGCCAGAGAGCTACAAAGGCGTGGTGTCGCGGCTCAACAAACCTATAAAACAGCCCAAAATGTCCAGCCGATTCCAACAACTAATTCACCCTATGTAACCTTGCCAAGCTATCTCCCTAACAATTTCTCCAATGGAGATAACTTGGCGCAATATCGCTATGTGACAGCAGTACCAATGAGTTCGGGAGGGTTAGCTGCTTTAGCACAAGTACAGCGATTGATCCCGCAGGCTTTTGTTTCTAAGTCATTTCGAGGTGACTACATTTATGCTGGTGGGTATAACAATCGTGATGCGGCTGAATCCTTGAAACATTTCTTGCGATCGCAGGGAATAGATGCCCGTGTACTTTATTTTTAAACACAATCGCGAACTATTAATTTGAGAAAATTAGGCTAATTATGGACGCAACATTAAGACAAGGTAGCAAGGGTAATGCGGTAGTTGAATTACAGCAACTGCTCCAAGCTAAGGGATTCTACACAGGCAAAATTGATGGTGATTTTGGTGCTGGTACTGCCAATGCAGTTTTAAAATTTCAAAAAGCTAATGGGCTAACTGCTGACGGCATTGTGGGCAATGCGAGTTGGTCAAAACTACGAGAAGCCATTCCATCACCAAGTAACCCCACCACCACTCCATCAACCCAAGCCTTACCAACCCTATTGCCCGGCTCTCAAGGACAAGCTGTAGCTCAAGCTCAACAACTTCTCAAAGCTAAAGGCTATTACCAAGGACGCATTGATGGTGATTTTGGCGTGGGTACAAGGGATGCGATCGCTGCTTTTCAAAGGGCAAATGGTTTAACTGTTGATGGCAAAGTGGGCGCACAAACATGGCAAAAATTACAAGCACCTGCGATCGCGGATGTCACTCCCCAGCCATCAGTCACACCACCAACTGATGTCGTGATTGTGCGTCCACCAGTAGCAACACCAACGCCTACTCCATCGCCATCACCTACTCCAGCAGCAACACCTACTCCTACCCCCCCATCTTCAGTTTTTGTGCCTGCTCCAACTGGCACTAGCACTGACACAACACCTGTCACCTCAATTCCGCCAGCTAGTGCGATTAGTTTAGTGGATGCGGCTAATAGCTATAGTCGTGCTAAGTTGCCCAATCAGACTGTGGCAATTAATAACTTACAAGCAAATATCTCCCCTGAAATCTTGCAGCAATTTCTGCAACGTTGGCAAATCGCCTCTGGTCAGGCAAATACAGCTTCATCATTACAGGATGCACTCAGTACCTATAACAGTAGCCAAATGCTTAACCAAAATCTGGCTTTGCAATGGTTACAGAACCAACTGCTACCTCAAGCTCTAGACCAGTTCCGTCAAGATTGGTCAAATCTCAACGTGGCTGTAGGTACAACAGGTACACCCTTTACCCCATCTCAGCCTAACCCAACTCCAAGTACTCCACAGTTGCTCAATCTGACTGATGCAGTCAAGGTTTACAAACGTACTCCCAGTCAAATGACTGCTCTCGAAAATCTCCAAGCTGCCGTACCCGATACAGTCTTGCAGCAGTTTTTCCAACGTTGGTCAACGGCTTCCGAGCAAAGCGCTATCGCTATTTCGTTGCTAGATGTTTTCCAAGACTACAACAGCCAACAATTTCCGAGTCAAGTTAATGCCTTGCAATGGCTAGAAAAGGAATTGACTTCTGCTCAGTTAGAGCAGTTCTCACGCAATTGGCAAGCCTAAAAAAAGGTGACGCTAAGCGTCACCTTTTTAAAACTTGATTGCCCCTTGCCGACGGACTAGCCAATTTTCTGCTGTCCATTCCACGACTGTGGATGGCAAACCGCTTCCTATCGGCTCATTAATCTCAATACCATCGCCTAACGTCCATACATTCGGGAAATTGGTAGAGATATCTAGCATTTTCCTGAGTGGCGGCTGATTACTCTTGTTGGAGCTAGTAGTCAGCATCGCTCCTGTTTGCTGCAAAATCGCGATCGCAATTTTATTATCAGGAATTCTGAGCCCTAGAGTTGTAAAACCTTGATTTAACTTTGCGCCGCGATCGCTAGCAGGCAAAACCAAAGTTACGGCTCCTGCAAAATATTTCGCAGCAGTTTGTTGCCAAATTTCTAAAGCAGGATGGGCGATATCAATAAATGGTAAAAACTCCTGCCAACTCGATGCCATCAAAATCAATGGCTTATCAGGCGATCGCTGCTTGAGGGTAAAAATATCAGCACTGCGATCGGGACGTACTGCTAAAGCAGGCACAGTATCAGTCGGAAAGCTAACCAATTGCCCCGATCTTGCACCTGCGACTAAAGCGGCTAAAGACACTAAACTCATGGCTAAGATTGCATTTTTGTAATTGGTTTTGTAATGTTTCTAAAAGCTAACAGCTAATAGCCCTAACTTGCTGCCTTCTGGGAAATTAGTCGCAGATCAACTTCCTTATTTGCTAGCTCAGTGACAACAGCAACAATTCCAGGACCAAAAAATCTGGTTAACTTGTCTTGTTTTTGTTGCCAAACATCAAAGCCCATCAAGGGAGATTGAAACCGCAAAACTAGACTGTAAGCACCCTTAGTTTCTTCAGCCTGAGAAATTTCTTCATAGATGCCAATTAAAAGGGGACGCTCCTCATCAGTTGGACGCATTCCTAATTTTTCTAAAACTTCATCTAAATGAGCCTTAATTCCGTAGCGATAGCGAGTGACATCTCTGCGTAATTGCTTCTGGGTTGATGTCTCTTGCAATTTGCGGAGCGCCGCAACCTCCTCTGATTCAGGCACAATTACAGGCACTGGTGCGACCTCTGATGATTTAAAAGCAAATCCCCCTAGGAGAATCGGAAACCCGTAGAAAAAGCCAACTAGGTTTAAGGTCGAGTTTCCCTTGGCATAGGCCCAAAAACCAACTAAAAAGAGAATTCCACCAATAAACAAGCCAACTGAAGCAAGGGATATTTTATTAAGCTTAAGCATAATCAAAAATTAATAATACTTAATAAATGTATCCGCTTTTTCGCAAAATATAGTGATCCCTAGGAAATAAGTAGTTGGGCATACAGCGCGTTGTGCTGAGTTAAAAACCAGAGAAATTTTTGAAAGCTTGTCTTAGCCACGCTTTCAAAAATCTTCAAGCTTCGACAGTCTGAAATTAAAGCCCAATGGTCATAAATTTATTTGCTAATGACTAAAATTCTTTCAAAAGTAAACAGAGCATCGTTAGACTATAAATATATAAGTAGGAATTACACCAGTCGGACAACTTTAAAGTATTAAGGATTTGCAGTAAAATAAAGAGCCAATTTTTTGTGCGGCGGCGCACCCACATCACAAAAAATCAGGTTAATTATTAAATGGCAGCACCCCTATTAACTAACTTTTAGAAGTTGTTTTCATGATTCTGAGTAGCTACAATCACCATTTTTGTGTTTGTCAAGCTACAATCATCTAGGTGTAAATCCCCGTAGACACAAGTTTTAGACAGTACGGATCTGAGGAATCTGGCATGAGCAAAGCAGCCATCGACCTACCTATTGACATCAAGTTGCCTATTGGCAAACTTGGCGGAAATCTTGATGAAATTGAAGAAGACCTTGAAGATTTAGATGATGATATTGATCTTGACAAGGAAGACTTACTTGATGATTCAGATGAAGATCCAGACCTTG
Organism: Pseudanabaena sp. BL-A-41; assembly: GCA_050632425.1. Classification (GTDB taxonomy): domain Bacteria; phylum Cyanobacteriota; class Cyanobacteriia; order Pseudanabaenales; family Pseudanabaenaceae; genus Pseudanabaena. Next base: position 1,611,805 of record CP192607.1, read on the forward strand.
ACGACGATCCCGATAAAGCTGGCAAATTAAAGGGGGCTAAAGCAAAACGAGCCAGTCAAACTAAGAAAAAGCATTTTACCGAAGACTCAATTCGTCTCTATTTGCAAGAGATTGGTCGTATTCGTCTCCTTAGGGCTGATGAAGAAATTGAGTTAGCGCGTAAGATTGCAGATCTTCTGGAGTTAGAGCTAAAGCGTGAAGAAATAGCTACCGAAATCGACTGCCATCCCGATGATGTCAGAGAGCCAGATTGGGCTGTCAAAATGGGGATGCCCCTTGGTGAGTTTCGCAAGCGTCTTCATTCTGGTCGCCGAGCCAAAGACAAAATGGTGCAGTCGAACCTGCGTCTAGTGGTATCGATCGCCAAAAAATATATGAATCGTGGCTTGTCTTTCCAAGACTTGATCCAAGAGGGCAGTTTAGGTTTGATTCGAGCCGCCGAGAAGTTTGACCATGAAAAGGGTTATAAGTTCTCGACCTATGCGACATGGTGGATTCGTCAGGCAATTACCCGTGCGATCGCCGATCAATCGCGTACTATTCGTCTTCCTGTCCACCTTTACGAAACTATTTCGCGGATTAAGAAAACAACTAAGTTGCTTTCTCAAGAAATGGGACGTAAGCCTACTGAGGAAGAAATTGCTACCCGTATGGAGATGACGATCGAAAAGCTTCGCTTTATCGCCAAATCTGCCCAGTTGCCAATTTCCCTCGAAACTCCCATCGGTAAGGAAGAAGATTCGCGTCTTGGTGACTTCATCGAGTCTGAAGGTGAAACTCCTGATGACCAAGTTGCTAAGAGTCTCTTGCGCGAAGATCTCGAAAGCGTATTGGGAACTCTCAGTCCTAGGGAGCGTGATGTATTACGTCTGCGCTATGGCTTAGATGATGGTCGGATGAAGACTCTTGAAGAAATTGGTCAAATCTTTAACGTTACCCGTGAACGTATCCGCCAAATCGAAGCTAAGGCTCTCCGTAAATTGAGGCATCCTAACCGTAATAGTGTTTTAAAAGAATACATTCGTTAAAAAGTAAAGGGAATGCTAAGCATTCCCTTTACTTTTTAGGATTTAAATCTTGATATCTTCTGGGCTTTGTTGTATGAATAAAAAGAAGCCAAAAGATGGAGGATCTTAGGATAGATAATTAACTAGCAACAGGAGAGGAGAGAGGTTTAGCAAGTTGAATCATGCGATTGAGAGCAGCACATTTGATGAACAACTCAACCGCCTGATTGTCAAATTTACGAGAACATAAAGTACTACCAAAGATTTTTTTGAAACGAAACATCGTGGTTTCTGCTAAAGAACGTCGATGATAACCTGAGTCACGTTTCCATTTTTTACGCCCATGTTTACGGATATAGCGCAGGTTTTGGTCACGGGGATGAGGAGGAGCATTGGCATTGCCATGCTGCCAGATTTTGGCATCTTTGCGGGGAGGAATCACGGCTTTAGCTCCATGTTGGGCAATCTCGTCGTAACAATGACGATGGTCATAAGCTCCATCTGCGGAAACTTGATCAATTTCAGCATCAATCCCATCGAGAATATCGGCGAGTACTTCACCATCGTGACAATCATTCGTAGTGACGACCGCAGCCAGTATTTCTCCCGTTGATTCATCGGCTCCAAGGTGTAATTTGCGCCATGTCCGTCTCTTACTAATCCCATGCTGCCGTGTTTTCCATTCACCTTCACCATAGACTTTGATCCCTGTCGAATCAACTACTACATGCACAGCTCCCTGCTTGGGGATTACTGGTAAGGGCACACTTAAACTTGCTGTCCGTCTTGATACGGTGCTGTGGTCTGGCACTGGCAAATCTATTCCCATCAAGGTAAATAGTGACTCTAACATTCCTTGCGTTTGTCTTCCTGCTTGCTGATATACCGCTTTTACAGTGATAAATGTCGCGATCGCTATATCACTGTAATCATTTGAAGCACCCCGTTTGCCACTTAATGTTTGATTTAACCATCCTCCGATTACTTCTTCGCTAATCCAGAAGGTCAGGCTTCCTCTTTGTTTTAGCCCTGCGTTATACTCTGCCCAGTTGCGTACCTGATATTTCTCTTTCATTATCTGGGACTCCCTCTCCTGATTTTTATCTAATTTACCTCCTCTTCCCCTTTTTATGCAACAATGCCTATCTTCTGACAAAAGATATTTTTAAATATTCATGCTCGTATTTCTAATTCACGGTGTCGCGACTCAAGATGCTGGTTACGGGGAATCACTTTTTACCTTTTACTTGGCAACAGCAGACTCTCCTCAATCGCTTGTCTTGTCTCGCGGCGCACATAACAGTCACTCTTCAGACATTCCACTAAAAGTTTATTTGCTTCGTAATACTGATTCAACTTTTCGCGTTGCTCATCGGTAAATTGCCAATCGTGACCAATATTGCGATGTTCGATTAGCACTTGGCGATATTCAGCAATCCAAACCTTTCCATTCTGTTTCCACCATTCTTTAAAAGCATTTCTATCACGATTGCGATCAGGTAGCCGATCTTTTAGGACTTGCAGGTGTTGGTATAATGTCTCGTCACCGATTGCCTTAGATAAGTCGCGGGCGTGGGCGAGGTCGAGGTCGAGGGCACGGGCGCGGTCAAGATCGATGGCAATGACGAGGGCACGGGCGATGGCGCGGTCGAGGTCGAGGTCGAGGGCGATGGCACGGGCGATGGCGCGGTCGAGGTCGAGGTCGAGGTCGAGGGCACGGGCGAGGTCGAGGGCGAAGTAGTAAGCTCTAACGGCAACAATTTTATAAGAGACATTTACTGATCGCGACTTCCCATCTGCCCATGCTAAAAAGCTCTGTAACTTCTCATCATTTGCTAATAGACTATCAATTTTCCTTTTCATCAAAAGCAACAAATCATCTGCTTCCCTTGCCATTCCCACCGCTAGCAAAATCACCTCTCGCCAGCGTTTATCGGTAATATGAGTTACTAGATTTTGCAAGGCAGTTTCTAATTTACTAGGGCTAGTGGATACAACAATCTGTCGCGCCGCAAAATATTCATGAAAGGTTAAATGGGAAAAAGAATAGATCCCTCTCGCCCGTTCCACAAATAGCCCATGCTGTGCCTCAACGGATTTCAATACGGCTTCGCTATCTAAATGCAACTCTTCATCATTGGTTTTAGCATTGGCAGTATTACGAATATAGTCACAAATATAGACCTCAAGCTGCCTTTGCTTTACGAAATAATCTCCCTTCTCAAAGGTCGTCAAAGCAATTTGCGAAAGCATATCCTCCTTTTTCTGCACCGACAAATCTTTGTATACACTATCTCGCCTAATTCCTCTTTTCGCATCCCATTTCCGCAATAATGCATCCAATCCTTCCTTATACAGTTCCGCCCGATTTGCAGGAAAACTACCTGACTCCTCAAAAGCCAAACATAATAAAGTCAGTAATAATGGGCTTGTTGCCAATTCCTGAACACCACGATATTTCTTGAGTTCTTCTAAAAAATCCTCAGACTTAATTTCCTTCCTAAGAAACCAATTCCCAGCAAAAGTAGCAATCTGTTGCTCATCGAAATCGGCAACCTCTACCTCAGTAAACTGCTCAAAAATATACTGCTTCGCAGCAATCCGACAAGTCACCACAATCTGACTTTGATTATATCTTTCAGCAAATTCCCGAATCTCACGCAATACCTGATCATCATATTCAGCTCGAACTTCATCCAATCCATCGAGCAAAACAAAAGCCTTGCCTGATTTTAAAATCGGTTCAATTTCAACCTCCCATTGACTAAATTCTCCCGTCAAAAATTGCCGCAAGCTCGGACGATTCTCCCGATCCGCAAAATCTTTTAGTGTTACGAAAATAGGAACCAAATCGACAAATGCTTTCCCATTAACACAGGACATCGCCAAAAATTTCAAAAACGTAGTTTTCCCAGCCCCCGGTTTACCCAAAATCATCAATTTGCTGTGATTCTTAACTGCTTCGATGCCCTCTACTCGGTTTTGTTTAATTCCTGATAAGCCCCACCGATCAAACTCTTCAAATCCACATACAGCCATTAACTCGTCGAGTTCTTTCCTTTGATTGCGAGTTATCTTCTCCAAAATATTGACATCCGTATAAATATCGCTCAAAGCAACAGGTTGCTCCATATCCAACACCCGCATCGTCCCGCACCGCTTCTGAATATCCCCCGCACATCGCTCCCGTGCCAACTTCACTAATGCCTCAATATCAATTTCCTCAGCCCCAGAATCTTTTACGGAAGATGAGAGGAGTTGTCCAGATATTTCTTGCCAATTAATTTCCAGCTTTTCGCAGATTGTGACAAAGATTTGCCGATCTACAGGCTTACCCGCAAAGAAATTAGAAACTGTAGAGCGAGTTATCCCCAAATCAAGTGCAAGCTTCTCTTGCGTTAACTTCTTACCCGTCAAAGCAATTCTCGCGAGATTGATTCTTGTCTCTGTTGCAATTAAAGATCGATCACTCACAACCCAAAATCCTCACGAAACCCTTACCAAATTTATTCTATCCAAAATAACCACTCGTAGGGGCATAGCATTCCTGCAAATATCTATAAATCTCGCCACGATCTCCAAATCAGGAATGCTCTGCCCAAACCCCTCGCAATTCATAACCATCTACTGACTGCGAAGAGGGTTGAGCATTTGCCAAAAGAGATAATCGCGAGAATTTGAAAACATTGCCGCAAATGCTAAACCCCTACCAAAACAACCTAAACGCAAATAAAAACACAACTCAGACATTGCGCCAACATAACTCAGACATTGCGCCAACCTAGCTCAGGTCGATGTTTTCAGCGATCGCATTTAAGCTAATTCCAGTGAATTAAATTAAAGAAATGAAAAACACTCAAACGACCGCAACCGCTACCAGCGCTACCCCCAACCTCGATATCACCCCTCTCATTATGCCCATCAGTTACTCTCTAGCTACGGTAATTGTCCTTGCTGGTTTAGGCGCTTTTCTCCGTCAACTATTCAACCTCGGCAGAGAATAACCATGAGTGCCATTGCGATCGCCTATTAGTTAAGCGCATAGGCGATCGCGAGATCTTACATTTGCTGCTTTACCAAAACCATCACCCGATTCACCGCATCTTGCAAAAAAGCCTTGAGAAACTCATCACGGCGATTTAATTGGAACTGACGCTGCACCACTTCCGCAATACCACCATCACCCCAATCGCGATCGCGACTAAAATATTCGATAAAACTCTTGCCAGCAATACGGGTCAGGTAAGCCGCCGTTACCGATTGAATTGTTGCCTTGAGAACTAAGCCCACTAAGGTTACGGAAATTGCCGTAGTCACAATCTGGACTACACCTTTGACAATGCCGAGACTGACTAAAGTACGAGTGAGAGAATTCGCTAATTCCTTACCGCGATCGATATTGATTTCACAGCCGTAAACCCTGCCAATCTCCACAACCATTTGAGCATTAATCGCGGCAGTAGCCAAGAGATCGACTACGGGCAAAGGCGTTGCAAAGACCACTCCGACCACTAACCATTGGAACTTCTCAACGACTTTTTCGGCTTCCGCTTGTTGCTGTTGTGAGAGAACTTCGCGAGTCTCTTCCGTTAACCTTTGCGATCGCAATAAAACATTGTCCGCCACCAGTTCATCGCCTTCATAGCTGAGAATATCGAGAATACGGGCTAGTAATGGCTGGATTTTGGGCTTAGGTGTGACGATTTCGCCATTGTCGAGGGTAATTGAACTTGGACTAGCCGCGATCGCAACGACATCTTCAGGTGCGATAAAACTCAAAACCCGCGATCGCAAGCTGGTGTGAATCATTTCGCGATCGCTTTTGGTGAGGCGATCGATTTTATTAAAGGCGAGAATCGTGCGCTTGCCAATTTCTGTAAGCGCTTTCAGGACTTCAAATTCTGAACGCCGCAAATCATCATCAACCACAAATACGATCAAGTCTGCCTCAGTCGCAATTTTTCGCGCCTCTTGTTCGCGATCGCTACCCAAGGCACTTGCCTCTAAAATTCCCGGACAATCGGTAAATTGAATCGGTACTTCCAGATTCTGAAACTGTACAGGGGCATAGACTTTCCCTAATTGCGTAGTTCCCATCGTTGCGCCGACTTCCCCTTTACTGGCAATATCTTGCAGCGATAAATCTAGCAATCCATTTACGAGCGAAGTTTTACCTGCGGAACCGACACCGAATACGACAACGCGCAATTCTTGACGAATGAAGTTCTGCTTTAATTGTTCCGTTTGTTCAGCTAGCGATCGCCGCATGACCTCGTCTTGGATCTGCTCAACTTGACGCTCTAGGGCTTCGAGACTATCTTGAGCCGCTTCGATTTTGTCGGTGGGCGCGTCGGGGATAGGGCGTGGTGGCGTTGGTTCCGATTGGAAGAGATTGATATAGCGCCAAGTTACAAAAAATAGACCTGCCAATACTCCCATCACCAATAGCACGACAAAGCCGCCCAAAATTGGCGATGATTTTGCAACGAGTTGATAGATTTGGATGATGCGATCGAGTAAGGGAACGACAAAGGAAATAACTAGACCGAAACAGCCTAAAACAATTAGCGATCGCAACCAAGGAAATTTTCTTCTCATCGGCTTAGGGCTGTTTCTTTATAGAAGATTTTGATGCACGCCGCTTAACCCACCATCTTGACACCAGTTTCTCAGATTCCGTCCAGAGGACTAGGAGCATACTAAATCCAAAGCATAAACTTAATTCCGAGGTTGTAAGTGCATCCGTGCCAAAGAATTGACGTAATGATGGGACATAGAGCAATGACAGTTGCAGAACCGTGGTGAAGATAACAGAAACCAAGAGATAGGGATTGGAAATGGGATTTAATTCAATTAGTAATTTAGAATCTGAGCGACAGGAAAGCGCATGACCCATTTGCGCGATACAGAGGGTCGTGAAGGTGATTGTCTTCCAATGCTCATGCCATGAGGGATTGCTAGAGTTATAGCCGATTTCCATTAAGGCGATCGTTTGTAATCCAAAAACTACACCAATTCGCAGAATATACCAACCTAAACCCCTTGCAAAAATATTCTCTTGAGGATTAAAGGGAGGACGCTCCATGACATCGGCTTCGGCAGGTTCCACCGCAAGGGCAAGGGCTGGCACACCATCGGTAACGAGATTCATCCATAATATTTGTAATGGAGTCAAAGGCACTGCGCCAAACCCTAAAAATGGCGTGGAAGCGATCGCGATGACTTCACCGACATTACTACCGAGAATATATTTGATAAAGCGGCGAATATTCGCGTAAACCGTGCGCCCCTCCTCCGTTGCTGCCACAATCGTCGCGTAGTTATCATCGAGCAAAATCATATCGCTCGCTTCCTTAGACACATCCGTTCCTGTAATCCCCATCGCAATCCCAATATTCGCCTGTTTCAATGCAGGAGCATCATTCACCCCATCCCCTGTCATCGCCACAACTTCGCCTCGACGTTGCAGTGCTTGCACTATTCGGAGTTTATGTTCTGGCGAAACTCTTGCATAGACAGCCGTTTCTCGCGATATCGCGGCAAGCTCTTCATCATCCATTAGCTCGATTTCTTGTCCCGTCACCACCTTATCGTTTTCGGGATAGAAAATGTTTAAGTCACGGGCGATCGCTTGAGCCGTCAGTTGATGATCGCCTGTAATCATGATCGTGTGAATCCCCGCATGGCGACTAACCTGCACCGCAACCGCCGCTTCGGCTCTTAGAGCATCACGGATGCCCACTAGTCCCAACCATACAAGTCTATTTTCAATATTGTTAAGTTCTGATTCCGTTGGTAGATGCTCTAAAGGTAAATAGGCAAATCCTAAAACGCGCATTCCCTTAGTGGCAAGCAAGGTATTTTGGATATTGATCGCTGACCTTTGAGAAATTGTAATGGGGATAATTTGTTTTTCAAGTTGAATGCGATCGCATCGCTCTAGAACTAATTCAGGTGAGCCTTTACAAAATAAGAAATAGGGAGAATTGGGTAATAAACTAGCGATCGTTCGCATCGATTCGGGTGTATCTTCAGCATCCATACTCTGAATTGCGGCGATCGCACTCATCAACTTGCGCTCAGAGGTAAAGGGAATTTCCGCAACCCTTGTAAAATAGCTTGTAAATTGGGCTTGCCAGAGATTTGTCTTACCAGCCAAAGTCAATAACGCTCCTTCCGTAGGATCACCAATGATTTTCCATTGAGAAGCGTTAACAGGCAAGGGGCTTAAGCCCCTTGTTCCTTGATTGTTAGAAGCAGTGTTCTGTAAATAAGCATCATTACAAATTGCACTTGCGGCTAACAGAAGTTGCATTTCAGGACATTGATAAACATTCAAATCACTGGCGAGCATATCTCCTGCTAAACGGGAAATTGCAAATTCGCCAATTGGTTCGTAACCTGTACCGTTAATCTGCGCCGCATAATTCGCCGTAAAGAGGCTTTCGGCAACCATTTTATTTTGGGTCAGAGTTCCTGTTTTATCGGAACAAATTGTAGTAACAGAACCAAGGGTTTCCACCGCAGGTAATTTGCGAATGAGGGCATTGCGCTTCACCATTCTTTGGGTTCCTAGCGCCAGAGTCACCGTAATCACCGCAGGTAAGCCTTCAGGAACTGCCGCTACTGCCATGCTGAGGGAAGTATTTAGTAACTTCACAAAGTCGCCATGTCGCCATAGTCCCACTACAATTACTAGAGCCACTAGCACTAAAGAGGCAATTACCAAAGCCTTCGACAGTTCCGCCATCCGCTTCTGTAATGGTGTCTCTTCCAATTCCACATCTTGCAGCAGATTGGCAATCTTTCCTAATTCCGTCTGCATCCCCGTAGCCGTAACTACCATCATCCCCCGCCCCTGCAATACCTCAGTTCCCTGAAATACCATATTGCGGCGATCGCCTAAAGACTCGTCTTCTCTAAATACTTGATCGGCAATTTTCGTAACTCCCTGCGATTCCCCCGTGAGCGCCCCTTCCCGCACCTTCAGCTTTGCTGCTTCTAATAAACGCCCATCCGCCGCAATCTGCATCCCCGCATCCACAAATACAATATCGCCAACGACCAGTTCTGCCGATAGAATTTCTGCAACCTTACCTTCGCGCAATACCCGCACATTCGGAGCCGCCATTCTTTTTAGTGCGGCAAGAGCCTCCTCAGCACGACTTTCCTGCACATAGCCCAAAATTCCATTAAGAATGACGATCGCGGCGATCGCTACCGCATCCTTAGGAAAACTCCCCAACCGCAAATCCAACACCGCCGACACCACTGCTACGCCCATCAGCATCAACAGCATGATGTTGGTAAACTGATCGATAAAAATACTTAGCTTGGTACGTCCTGCTTTACCGCTTAACTCATTACGCCCATAGACCGCACGGCGATCGCTAATTTGCCATAACTCTAACCCAAACTCTGGATTTGTATCCAAAGCAACGATCACTTCTTCGGTTGTAAGTGTGTGCCAAACTTGCTTTGTCGGTAAATTGGTCATGCTTGTTACAAACAATCAGGATGCGAGAGTCTCAATTTAAGCCTATCAGAGTCTATGGCACAAATATAAGACCCCAAGACCTATGGCTCACGAGCAGCTTCAGCCATAGGTCTTGGGGTTTTATATTATTCTTACAACACACCTTTCGAGCTAGGAATTACAGTGGCTCGTCTAGGATCGACTTCTACTGCCATCTTGATCGCACGGGAAAAGGCTTTAAAGCCTGCTTCGATGATGTGATGCGAATTGCCGCTTTCTAATAACCGAATATGCAATGTCATTTGTGCGTGATTGACAACTGCTTGGAAAAATTCCCGCACTAGCTCAGTGTCATAAGTACCCACACGCTGATTAGGAATCACTAAGCCATAGACCAAATAGGGACGACCCGAAAAATCAAGCGCAACCTGCACCAAAGCCTCATCTAGAGGCGCGACAAAGTGACCAAAGCGATTAATCCCTTTGCGATCGCCTAGCGCCTGTCCTAACGCTTGCCCTAATACAATCCCCACATCCTCATTGGTGTGATGGTCATCAATATGCAAATCCCCTGTTGCTTGAACATCCAGATCGATCAAGCCGTGAGAGCAAATTTGATGCAGCATATGATCTAGAAAAGGAATGCCTGTATTAATATTGCCTTTACCAGTACCATCCAGATTTAGCGCCACTGTGACATCAGTTTCGCCAGTTTTACGGTGGACTTTAGCAATGCGAGGGGTATCGTAGGACATGGAATTCGAGTTTATAAACTAGTATTTGGTAAGAATGGACGGTACAAAGCACTGTCCATAGTACTAAGAAGTAGAAAGAGGCAAAATGAGACGACTGAGAATGCGGTTATCTTCTAATTGATAGAGAGATAGCTCCCCACCTGCTTCTAACATCAGATTTTGACAGATTGCTAAATGTAGCCCAGGGGGCTGATCGAGTAATGATGGGGATAAAGGATCGATCGCTCTACCTTGGTGTAACTCTTGGAGCAACGACGCATCAACTACCCCATAGTCAGTAATCGATAGCTCTAATAGTTTCTCATCAATTTGGCGACACCAGAGATCGATACGACCACCTACTTCTGAGCGTCCACAGGCAAATAGTAGTAACTCGTTGAGGATCATTTCCATTTTGGCAATATCTCCACCAACGACGACATTGGCTTGATTATGCACCTGTGACCAAATCTGCCGTTGCTTCACGAGGGAATCAACTCTCTCCAAAGCACGTTTGAGCATTCCTGCCAGTGGTGCTGTCTCATAGTTAGGACGCAAGCGCCATTGCTCTTTGCGAATAATCTGGGGCAGGGATGAGAGGGAACCTTGCAATTGCTTGAGAGAACTTTGCAAGGTGACGTTATTGATACCCCCAGTGCCATTAGCGCGAGCATCGGCATCCAGTAATCGCTGTACACCACTGCTGACAGTGCGATAAATATCTTCTAAACGACGATGTTTGTACCAGTTGAGGCGCTCTAACTCTTGGCGGTTATGTTTGAGATGCTCAACGAGGATCAAATGACGACGTGACCATGCTAGCTGGTTGGTCAACATATTAAAGGCTTGCAACTGGCGATCGACCCAGCGCCTCCCCACGCGATCGGCAACTAAAATCATCCCTGTTGGTTGATGATCGGGGGTTGTTCTCAGTGCTGTCACCATCAAATGTCCAAGGGCAGGAGCATTCAGCCAAGCTCTAGTCTGTTCGGGTAAATCATGGATGCTGAGGGGCAAAATTCCCTCACTTTGAATCGTCCATTGCACGAGGGGATCTTCTTCGATCGCAATCAGGGTTTCGTTAACCGTGAGTTGATATTCATCACGACTGCTAAACACCGAGGCAATTTGTCCACCCTGTCGGCCGGGGAGCCATACCACTAGTACGGCAAGGGGAGATTGAGTTACCTGAGCCATTAATTGGGTTGCCGTGTGATGCAATTTATCGAGGGTGTTCGCCTGTTGTAAAGCGACTAAACCAAATTGCACCGATTGGTGAGACTTTTGCCGTTCATCGGACAAGCGCTGCAATTCGTTTTGGTGGACAATTAACCCAATTTGTTGAGCAACCGCTTGCACCATCTCGCGTTCTGGGCGTGACCATGTGCGTGGAGCTTCATGGGCAACCGCCAAAACAGCTTCTAAGGATTTGCCCGTCGAAGTGCTACTAACAATCATCGATCGCACATCGAGATCAAGTAATGAAGTGCGCCATGACAGGAACTTGAAATCACTATCGAGATTTTCCACCGTTGCGGCATCGGGAGACTGCTCAAGCATCTGGAAATCGACAGGTGCTAGCCCAGGTAGTAGCGTAGGAATGGGGCGACGATTTTTGGGATGATACTGAAAATCAACTCGAAAGACCTCATTGTCGGAATCATAGGTCGCCACCCAAAACCGTTCCAGACCAAGGCGTTGACATAGTTGCTCCGCCGCTTGCTCTAGCGCCTGTTGCCAATCATTATTAGAATAAATAGCCCTAGCAATTCCAGCCGTCAAAATTTGGTCGGAAGCAATGCGATCTACCGTTACTTCCATCTCCTCTAAGGGGGCAGTAATCGCAGCTAGCTGAGCAGCCCCAAGGACAAAATTCCGCTCATCATCTGTCCAGAGACGCGGTTCATCACCTTCTACGGACAAAAAGCCCAATAGCTCTGATTGGAAAAAGATCGGCGCAATAATAATCGAAACTGCACCAAACTGTTCCATCACCCGATTGTTAATTTCGCTTTTGGTCATGGACTTGGCATCGACCACCACCACAATCTGATCTCTGGATAGAGCCTGATATAACCCCGGAGCATTTTGGACGGTTACACCTGCGGTATTATCAATAGCTTGCTTTGACTTGGGGCCGGGTTGGCGATTAGCAACTCTGCGCCAAAAATACTGATGCTCGCGCTCAAACCAATAGATATTGGTGTGATCGGGCATCACAAAGCTATGGGTTTCCTGCACGATCTCTTCGAGACGCTCAGTCAGGGTTGGAATATTACGGATTTTGGCAAGAATTTGCAGTAGTGGTTCATCGGGGCGCTTGGCGTTGTGGTAATGCCATTCCGCATCAAGGCGACTGAGGGTTGATCCCAAAGTTCCTAAGACGACCGATAGCCTTGCGCGTTCTTCATTGCGTGGTGTGACATTCCATTGTGTTGAGCCGAGCAACACGACCCCAAAGCTGCGATCGCGATGATAGATCGGCCAAAGCAGAGTCCCCTGAATATCAAATTTTTGAGCGACTTTTTGCCATTCACCACTACGTTTCTCTTGACGCAGATCAGCGATCGGTACAGGTCGTCGTTGCAAAATCACCTGATCGAGTAAATCTCCTGCATTGAGGGGAAAGCGATCTTTTAAAAATTTAATTTCTCCCGCAGGGGTAGTACCACCTTTTCCTGTGAGGCGATGGTTTTCTTGGTCATACAGCCCAATCCAGATCAGTTTGTAATCAAAATTGTCCCGAAGATAATCGAGAGTAGCAGTTAATAGATTGTCGATACTATCTTCATCACGCAAGAACTGCATGATTCGCCCAAGGTTAACAAACTGGCGATCCCATGGGTTAGCTCCTGCTTGACTCATATTTTTGCCCTGACGTTTTTGACTTAGGTATGGTTAGCGGCGTACCGTAGAAAAGTTTCAGTTTCCCGAAAGTGATTTATGGAAATATATTTACAAATGACTTTTCATCATAAGCGTACAATCTTTAGCCCAGAAAGTCAGCAACAGGTCATACTTTTTCAATACTTTGATCATCTTTTGATTAACTTTTATAGCATTCTTTATCAAAATGAGACGTAATTTTAGGTACTTTCAAGCTACTCGACCAACCATTCTAGCGATCGCTCACCGATTTGCAGAGGGATGCTCACGGCTTTACCAAGGCGTGGGCGTTCTTTGGTATTAGCAATAAATGTTTGCACCTGATCGACTACGCCCCAATCGCTTAAGTAAGAAGCGATGGTATCGAGATGTTGCAGAAATTCGACTTCATTCATCGAAAAGGACTGCTGCTCTTGATAGCGCCACATTACTTGCAAAAAGATTTTGCCTTGAGTTTTGCGTAATTGTACATCATAGGAAAAATTCCATTTATTGGCGATCGCTTGACGGAGTTGTATGCCTGTCATAGTTTCTACATTTTTTGCTTAACACATCTTATCTCAACTGTAATTTAACGTCAGTTCGACGAATGCGAAAAATGGTAAAAATCGCTAAGCGATTTTTACCATTTTTTGCCATTTGCGCCGCGCTTCGTGCGGCGCAAATGGCTCGTTAATTTATAACCTACAGCGCTTGGTGCTCAAACCCGAAGCAAGGAATTTTTTGAAAGTGTTGCTAAGCAACACTTTCAAAAAATTCCTTGCTTCATGGGGATAGTTAAGCGATCGCTTTACCTAGATGCCCATTAGTTGCTTGGAGTATTTGCGCGGCATTGGCTGAATCTAACCCTTTCCAATGCATTAATAACGCTAGTTTTACGCTTCTACCTGAGCGCTCTAATAGTGCTGTTGCCTCCTCACGGCTGAGGGATGTGAGGTCACGGATGATCCGAATGGCGCGATCTTCGAGTTTGCTATTGGTGACAGAGACATCGATCATCCGATTACCGTAAACCTTGCCCAGTTGCACCATGACACCTGTGGAGATGGTATTGAGGACTAGTTTGGTGGCTGTCCCAGACTTGAGGCGGGTCGAGCCAGCTAAAATCTCTGCACCGACAAGGGGACGAATCTCGATATCGTACTGTATCGGAAATTGCTCGGCAGGGACACAGCAAAAAAAGATTGTCTTTGCCCCCCGTTGTTTCGCTTCTTTTAAGGCTCCATGTACATAGGGAGTTGTACCCCCTGCGGTGATCCCAAAGACAACATCGCGATCGCTAATATTTCTCTCTTGGATGGCGGCAGCCCCGTCATCCTCGCGATCTTCGAGGGCTTCGGAACTGCGTACCATTGCATTCATTCCCCCTGCCAAAATCCCTTGAATTAACTCAGGATCGCTGCAAAATGTGGGAGGGCATTCCGCCGCATCGAGCACACCGAGCCTTCCACTCGTTCCTGCCCCAATGTAAAACAACCTGCCGCCATTGGTAATCGCTTCAGCAATTACCGTAATCGCTTGGGCGATCGCCTCTTTTTCTTTCCCAACTGCCTCAACTGCTTTGAGATCCTCTTGATTAAACAGTTCCACAATTTCTAGAGGACTGAGCCGATCCAAATTTTGGCTATGGGGATTTGCCTGCTCCGTTAACAAATAACCGCGATCGCGATTTTGGCTCCCTAGCTCATTGCCCTGCAATCCCACACCTGATTCACTAGCCATCAAAACTTTCCTTATATCCTCTACCTTGTTCCTTCTATTGCCCAAACTCAACTCTAGCTTTTTCGACAATTTCAGCAGTAATCGTATCACTCCCTGCGGCCTGTGCAAGTTGCTCAATTCTTTGACGAGCTTGCGATCGCACAAAGTAGGGAATGTTTTTATATTTGACCTTGGCTTCTACTGTCCAAGTTAAACCTTCAGAATAATCAGAATCTGGCATAGCTTTGTTTGATGTATTGTGTTGATTTTGATATCGTTTAGGACTTACGCAAGTCTAAAAAATGAACGACATTGCTACCCATGCCCTTAGGTTAGTATGCCATCACCTCAGGTCACATCAAGTCTTGCTTCGCGTAGATTTACAATCATTTGCTTTTTGTAATTAAGTAACTGGGTGCAATTAAATATAAACACCCAAAACCTATGACGCACGCTGCGCGTGCGCCATAGGTTTTGGGTCTGTTTTTTAATTATGCCTAGCTACTTAACGCGCGTTCGGGATAATTTGAAATGGGCTTTGAGAGAGGGTTTGCTACGCAAACCCTCTCTCAAAGCCAAAAAGTAAAAGCCTTGCTTAGCAAGGCTTTTACTTTTTGGCTTTTAAAATTTGCTAGCTTAACCCGAACTGACGTTACTTATTGCTTCAAAAGCAAAGCCATAAACTCGTGGTAAATTCAGGTTCAGGAAGGTTACGGTAATCTCTATAACAAATAAGATATTTAAAAAGTCATTAATATATCTGTAGTTTGAGCAAAAATAGAACTATGAAGAATAATTTCTTCTAGTATGCAAGTAGCCAGCTTATTGAGTTTAAGCATATGCTTCACCGCCAACCAAAGGATTTACAGGTAAATCCTCAAAAGCATCAATTTCTTGCGAAAGTATTATTTCTTTCTCTAGCGATCGCGATAGTGAGTATTCTTGGTGGTGGCTGGTTTACATTTCAATGGTTTGGGCAGCGCATCAACCAAGACACCAAAGAAGGGCTTTTGGCGATCGCCGATTTAAAATCTAAGCAGATCCAACAGTGGCTATCTGAACGCAAAGCTGATGCACAAATATTTGCAGGCATCCATTCGTTAGAACAAGTTCTCAAAGCAATTCAGAATCGGGATAAAGCTCTAGTTGTTCATCAAAACGCTTTGCAAGAGGCAATCAAGAAGACTAAAGAAGAATATGGCTATAGCCGCATTATTGTAATAGATCTCACAGGTGATGCAGTTGCACAAAGTCTCAATCAAGACTCAGACTTAGCTCCTGAAGTTTTGTCTATTTTTCGGCAGAAACTACTTCCATCGTCATACTATCTGGGTAAAGCAGAATTAGTAGACCTCCATTGGCGAGAAACTCCAACAGGTAAATCGATTGTACATGGAGTAATTGCGCCTATATATGATCACTCCAATGCATCATTGCCATTGTTAGGGGCTATTTATATGGAGTTTGATGCATCCAAATATCTATTTCCACTCCTCCAGACATGGCCTACTTCTAGTTTGACCGCAGAAACATTATTGGTACGTCAAGAACAAAACATCATCAGGTACTTGACTCCTCTTCGATACAAAAATAATGCACCACTAGAACTTACCAAATCATTTGACAATCAAGAATTATTAGCAATTCAAGCAGTTGAAACCCATCAGTCCTTGTTGCAAGGAATTGATTATCGAGGAGCTAAAGCCATCGGAGCCTCATATTTGGTCAAGGGAACGCCTTGGATCATGATCTCTAAGATGGATCAAACGGAAGCTAATACTCAATTAAACCAACTGGCAACAGTTATTAGTGTTCTAACTCTCTTATTCATTACGATCGTGCTCTATATTGCAAGACAACTATGGAGAAATAGTGAATTAGCGCTACTTGCTTCACAGCAGCAATCTGCAATCGATCATGCAGCCATTATTGAACACAATGCAAAGCGCTATAGCACTGCGATCGAGACTTCCATTGATGGTTATGCTCTATTTGATCGCCAAGGCAAGTTTATCCAAACCAATGATTCTCTAGCCAAGATTACGGGTTACAGCACCGAAGAGTTACTAAATCTCAGTGTTTTTGATCTAGCAGTAGATGATTCCCTTGAGATCACGAACTTTATCACTAACTCTGACGAAACCCAGAAGCAAAGACTCACGCAAAAATGGCAGCGCCAAGACAAACAAATCATAGATGTGGAAATTGGCATTTCCTATTTTACTGAAGGTGAAGGTCAATTTTTCATTTTTGTACAGGACATTACTAATAGCCTGAGGATTCAAAGGCAACTTGAGCAATCTACACAACTACATACTTTTTTGAGTCGAGCCAATGAAGCGATCGTCCGAACCCGCAATCCACAGGAATTGCTAGAAAAGATCTGTGAGATTGCGATCGCCTATGGAGGTTTTCAATTAGCTTGGGTTGGCATTCCTAATCCTGCTACAAAAATGGTCAAAGTCGCGGCGGCGGCAGGTTCAGCAACCTACTATCTCGAAAATATCCAAATCTCTATTGATCCTGAGCTAGAGATTGCCCATGGCCCCACAGGTAAGGCGATCCGCGAAATCCGCTCTGTAATTGCCAATGATTTTTTAGCAAGCTCAATTACTACCCCTTGGCATGAAATCGCCCTTAGCCACGGCATTAGAGCTAGTGCAACCTTTCCCCTACGCATTGACAGACATACTATTGGCGCAATTATGTTTTACTCGTCAGTAATCAACTACTTTACTGATGATGTCATCGCTTTACTAAAAGAATTAGCTGAAGATGTTGAACTTGCTCTAGCCTTAGCTGATTCTGAGAGATTACGGAAACAAGCCGAAAGCTCTCTCAAAAAAAGTGAGGAGCGGTTTCGCTTAGCACTGATTAATGCTCCCTTTCCGATCATTCTCTATACAGAAGAGAATGCGATCTTGCAAATCAATCGTGCTTGGATTAATCAATCAGGTCATGCTGATTGCGATATTCAAGAGCTTAACCAATGGACTGAACAGTTTTGTCGTGACTATTTACCACTAATTAGACCACAACCAAACCAAGATAGCGATCGCTATTTAGATCAGGAAATTACATTAACAATTGCCGATGGCTCACAGCGTATTTGGCGATTTGGCTCGGCACTATTGCCCAACCACACAGATAGCAAGTCTGCTGCTATTGCAATGGCAGTAGATATTACCGAACAAAGGTTAATAGAACTGGAATTAAAACAAAATGAAAAAAGATTTCGAGATGCAATCATCAATGCGCCTCTGCCGATCATGCTTCATGCAGAAGACGGAGAGGTATTAGCAATCAATCGTGCTTGGACAGAACTGAGTGGCTACGAACTCACCGATATTCCTACGATTGAGGAATGGACAAAAAAAGCCTATAGCGATCGCCATCTACAGATACAAGATCTGATTAGTAACCTTTATGAAACTGAGGGCATTCAAAACAATGGGGAATTCTCTATAATTACCAAAGATGGCTCTAGTCGAATCTGGGACTTTGGCTCGTCAAACTTAGGACGAATTGCCGATGGGCGCAAAACCTTAATTTCGATCGCTACAGATGTAACTGAGCGCAAAGCCAATGAATTAGCCTTACAAAAAGCGAAAGAACTAGCCGAAGAAGCTAACCATGCTAAAAGTGCTTTTCTCGCCAATATGAGCCATGAATTGCGAACTCCCCTCAATGGCATCCTTGGCTATGCTCAGATTTATTTAACTGATCCTGACTTTACCCTCAAGCAAAAAGAAGGTTTTCAGATCATTTACCAATGTGGTAGTCATTTACTTGACTTAATTTCTGAGATTCTTGATCTATCGAAAATAGAAGCTCATAAGCTAGAGCTTAGTCCCACAGAAGTAGAATTTCCCAATTTCTTGACTGGCGTAGCCCAGATGTGTCGAATTAAAGCGGAAGAGAAAAATCTACTATTTCATTATGAAATTTCTGATCGCTTACCTTTTTTTGTATTAATGGATGAACAACGCCTGCGCCAAGTGCTCCTTAACCTGTTAGGCAATGCGATTAAGTTTACTGACTTTGGCAGTGTAACCATGAAAGTCGAGGCGATCGCCGAAGACTCTCCCGCCGAAGATCCCAAAGATACAGCATCAGCATCTCAATCGCCAGAGACTCCAGAGATGTTATCAGATGGCTTAAAAGACGAATCAGTGGTTACAGGAAAAATTCGATTCATGATTAGCGATACAGGTCGAGGTATTGCTGCTGATAACCTTACTCAGATTTTTCTACCCTTTGAGCAGGTTGGCGATCGCCATGATCGTCCCGATGGCACAGGTTTAGGACTAGCCATCTCGCAGAAATTAGTAGCGATGATGGGAGGTAAGCTCTGTGTTGAAAGTGAACTGGAGAAGGGCAGTCGTTTCTGGTTTGACTTGGAATTACCCGAAACTAGTGCTACGATCTTTACTCAAGGGACATCTAATTTGACAAACAATCGCGTAATTGGCTATGTGGGACAAAAGCGGACGATTTTAGTTGTAGATGACAAATGGGTAAACCGTAGCGTCATCGCTAAACTGCTAGAGTCATGGGACTTTAATGTGATCGAAGCGGTCAACGGACATCATGGCATTACCATGGCAACCTCTAACTCCATCGATGCCATCATTACCGATTTAATTATGCCTGTGCTGGATGGATTTAAAATGGTTCAGATGCTTAGAGAGATGCCACAATTTCCGCATATTCCTATTCTGGCAATTTCTGCTAGTGTCTTACCGCAAGATCAAGCAAAAAGCTTAAAAGCAGGTTGTAGTGACTTTTTAGTAAAGCCAATCGAGGCTGTAACCTTATTAAACAAACTAGCTCAGCACCTACATCTGTCTTGGCTCTATGCTGAAACCCCAACTTCTGCCACCTCTGCGAATCTAGATAACGTCGATCCTATCCATCAAAACATTCCTCCAGAGAAAGAACTCGCGCTCATTCGTAACGCCTTAGAGGTTGGAGATTTTAAAGTGATCGAACAAGAAGCCCAACGCATTGTTCAGCTAGATTCTCAATACCAGTGGTTTGTTAATCGTTTAGTAACTTTGGCACAGGATTTTGACGAAGTCGGCATTCTACATCTTATCAATTCAACTGGGGAGTAGCAGTTATGAACAATCCATCAGCAGTTATTTTTATTATCGATGACAATCCTGCTAACCTTAAAGTCCTTTCGCAGTTACTAGAAATCTCTGGCTATAAGGTTTTGATTGCCATGGATGGGACAAGTGGCATTCAAAGGATTAATAAGGCTTTGCCTGACATAATTTTGCTTGATATCATGATGCCAGGGATTGATGGGTTTGAAACTTGTAGGCAAATCAAAGAATCGCCAACAACCCGTGATATTCCCATAATCTTTATGACTGCGTTGGCTAGTACTGGAGATAAGGTCAAGGGCTTGAGCTTGGGGGCAGTTGACTATATTACTAAACCCTTTCAACAGGAGGAAGTAATTTCAAGGATTGAACTACATTTAAAATTACGCAGACTGGCACAAACCCTAGCGGAACAAAATCAACAACTGAAAGCGGAAATCAATCAACGCCAAAAAGCAGAAGAACATCTCAAAATACTCTCTAGGGCGACGGAACAGAGTCCTGCTTCTATTGTGATTACGAATGTAAATGGTGAAATTGAATATGTTAATCCCAAGTTTGAGGAAATTACAGGCTATACCTTAGCAGAGGCGAGAGGACTAAATCCTCGCATTCTCAAAACAGGTTTTACATTACCTGAAGAATATGTAGCTATGTGGGAAAGGCTAGCAGCAGGCGAGAAATGGTATGGCGAGTTCCAAAACAAAAAGAAAAATGGTGAGCTATATTGGGAATTTGCTTCTATTTCGGGCATTAGAAATAGTGAATGGGAAATCACCCATTATGTAGCGGTTAAGGAAGATATCACCCAAAGGAAGTTGGCAGAGAAGGCTCTAAGGGAGTTAAACCAAGAGTTAGAAGAGCGCGTCCAACATCGGACAGCCGCTTTGCAACAAAGTGAGAAGCAGTTGCAGCAAACCAACGAGCAACTTATACTTAGCAATCTTGACTTAGCGCGTGCGACAAGGCTTAAGGATGAATTCCTCGCAAATATGAGTCATGAGTTACGCACTCCCCTCAATGCAATTTTAGGATTATCTGAGGCTCTACAAGATGGATCTTTAGGTGAATTAAGCGATCGCCAAAAGAAATCTATACATACAATCGAAAGTAGTGGTCAGCATTTGCTCCAACTGATTAATGACATTCTCGATATTGCCAAAATTGAATCGGGCAAATTAGAACTACATATTGAAAAGGCTTCTGTGCAAAGTCTCTGTGAAGACAGCATGACTTTTGTAAAGCAGATTGCTATCAAAAAGAATATTAAATTAACCTCCCTAGTGAGCGATCGCTTTAACAGTCCGCTAAGCTCCTATATTTGCATTGATGAATTAAGAATGCGTCAAGCCTTAATTAACTTACTGTCAAATGCGGTCAAGTTTACCCCTGAAGGCGGTAATATCACGCTAACAGCATCCATTGAGAATGATGCCAATCAGATACCCGCAGTATGTTTCGCAGTCAAAGATACTGGCATTGGCATTGCACCAGAGAATATTTCTAAGCTGTTTCAACCTTTCGTCCAGATCGATAGTGCCGTTAATCGTCAATATACGGGTACAGGGTTAGGCTTATCCCTAGTCAAAAAAATTGCCGAAATGCATGGTGGTAGCGTAGATATTGAAAGCGAACTGCACCAAGGTAGTTGTTTTAAGATTAAATTACCTTGCCATAAAGTTATTTCATCTTTGATGAAAGACAGCCAAACAAACTCGAGTCAAAATGCCCTTGAGCTTTGCCAATCAGAAAATCAAGCAAACATTGCTCAGGTCAATGGGGCAAATGCTAAATCTCCTGAGGTGCGATCGCTTCCACGCACGAGTCCTCCCAAAATTTTAATTGCCGAGGATAACCCTAGTAACGTTCAAAGTATTTGGGACTATCTATCAAGCAGGGGCTATCAGTTGTTACTGGCTAGCAATGGTCAAGAGGCATTGGATGCCGCGATCGCAGATCATCCTGATATCATCTTGATGGATATTCAAATGCCCCAAATGGATGGTCTCACGGCTATCAAGTATATTCGGGCGAATGCTGAATTAGCAGATATTCCTGTGATTGCCTTAACTAGTTGTGTGATGGTTGGCGATCGCGAAAGGTGTTTAGAAGCAGGCGCAAATGAATATTTAACGAAGCCAGTCAAACTCAAAACCTTAAACAACATCATCCAGCAATTTTTATAATTTTGCCGATCCGCCCAGAATACAGCATGACAAAATTATAAAAATTGCCAGAAAGCACCAGAAAGCGCCCAAACTATTGATAACGCTGGAGTAGATCTTCCAGTTTTGACACAGGCGATCGCGGTGGAAATCTTGGTAATTCCTGCTCCTGTTGGCGATCATTAAGTACACACAAGACAGGAATTTCGTACTGGTAGCGATCGAACCATGCGGAATTAGTGGTGATGTCCCGAATCTCCAGATCAAAATTCACATTTTTGACCTGTTGTAATTTTGTTAGCAAACCCTCACACAGACAACAGCCTTGCTTGCTATACAAAATTAATTTCATAGATTTTTGTTGAATTCACTTTTACTATGTTATATTAATAAACCGTTAAGGACGCATAGCTCAGTTGGTTAGAGCACCACGTTGACATCGTGGGGGTCGATGGTTCGAGTCCATTTGTGTCCATAGTTTTCCTAATGGCTGTTATGCCAAGTATTTATACAAATACCTTTATATGGTTAGCGTTTCGCACCAACCATATAAAGGTATTTGCAAGCAAGCGCGGTACATAGGTTTGTTTCCCCGCCTTCGGCGGGGAAACAAACCTGTACTTTACTAGGTTGCTAAACGCTATAAAGGTAAGTAGGTGGGCATAATTAAAAACCAGAGCCAAAACCTGTAGCGCACGCGCAGCGAGCGCTACAGGTTTTGAGGTTTTATATTTAATTGCGCCCACCTACTTATAAATCCTGAAGAATGTAATATCATTTTTGGTAACTAGCCTGTCAAAAGCACAAACGTAGTGAGTATTCTCTTTGAATTGATAGTAATTGACAGTAATATTTAACAAGGCTTATACACATAGAATTTCTTGTAGCACAAACTTATGACTAGCCTCAAAAATGCCCTTGAGGAAATCGTTGTCGTAGAAGTACAGGAGCAACTAAAGCAACTGAACAGAGCATCACGTGAAACCATTAACCTTAGTGAAGTAACTGCCTTTGCTCTGAACCGTTTGCCAGCACTATACGCTAGTACTAGCAGAGGTTGGTTGCAACAGCGCAAACGGGCTCACAATGAATTGAAAAATCAAGTTGTAAGTGCTGTTCAACATGCATTAATGGGGGTAAAGCGTGATCCGCTCCGAAAAACCACTCAGATAGCGGCTAGCAAAGTTGAAACCCCTGCTCATATTTTAGCCAAACTACAACAGCTTTTTAGTAAACCATCTCTAGTCTGGCAAGATGTCCCACAAGCTTTTCAAGAAACGCTCACCTTAGTGACACACTCCCCAGAATATGCGGGATTGAGCATCTACGATCGCAATCGCATTCGGGAGATCAAAGGTTATTTACAGCGTAAGGGGCATTATCATGACCATGAAGACTGGCATCAGCAAAATGCCGAAATACCTGATCCTGAGCTAAACTCCTATATTATTTCTGCTTCATATTCCCTCACTAATGTTCTCGAAGATTTAGTACAGCAGGAAGTAAAAGATCAATTAGTGCACATGGAAAATGTGTTGCCGCGCAAGGTTGGCATTGATGATGTATCGGCATATGTTCTCAATCGATTGCCGCCAATGTATGCCACGACTGAGCAAGGGGTAGCTTGGCAAACCCAAAAGGCAAAAGAGCAAATAGCAAGTCAAATTGAGTCAACGGTGATTCAAGCAATGATGACATTGAGTAAAACGCCTCGTCGTCTTGCTGATCCACTTCCATTGCTCAAGTTTGAAGAGGATTGCGAACAGGCTATTAAAGAGTTACGAATCATTTTTCAACGGGATGATATTACATGGCGGAATATTGCCACCCTTGCAGAATATGCGATCGCCCATGAACGACAGGGGATGACCTATTGGCGGCAGCAGTGGCGGATGCTAGGACAAATTTATAGTGAAATGTATTTGAAACCGGGAGATGCGGAATTATCGTTAAATCAAACTCCTGAGGGCGAAATTTTAATCATCCAAACCCACACTCGCGGAGCTTTTGGTTGGCTCGCTGATAATCCTAAAAACTTAGGAATTAGTACATTACGACTTTTTCCTGCGGTTGCTGAAATTGAACTTCATTCGTCTTTCTTAGATTTTTCTGTTAATTACACCCGTGAAGAGATGGCAGCAGATGGAATTATCTGATAGGTAGGTGGGCGCAATAAAGACGTTGGTGCACGCTGCGCGTGCACCAACGCCTATTTACTTGTCAAATAGTATTTGTCAGTCTAGTGAAGTATGGTTTTGCTTTCCCACCTTCGGGGGGAAAACAAAACTCTGTAAGACGATACATAAGGCGGTAAAGTAGAGCCAGATCTAAAAGCTTTTGTATTTTTGTGTATGGCTTTTCAACGTGCTAGTGGCGTTTTGCTGCATCCAACCTCATTACCCAGCAAATTTGGGATTGGGGATTTAGGAGAAACGGCTTATCAGTTTATTGAGTTTTTATCCCGTAGTGGTCAGAAGCTTTGGCAAGTCCTGCCCCTTGGACCGACAGGATATGGTAATTCTCCCTACATGAGTTTTAGTGCGATCGCAGGTAATCCCTATCTCATCAGTCCAGATCTATTAGCTAAGCAACATTTACTCAAGGAAGAAGATTGGGCAGATATTCCTGACTTTGATCAAGATCGCGTTGATTTTGAGGCAGTGATCCCTTACAAACGCAATTTACTAGAACTTGCCTATACACGCTTCAAACAGGGCTATGTTGATCAAGATCCCCAACATCATCACGATCTGTATTTAATTCAAGAGCAGTTCAAAAAGTTTTGTACTGAAGAGTCAGACTGGCTCGAAGACTATGTGCTATTTATCACCCTGCACGAAGCAAATCCTGAAGTTACATGGAATAACTGGGAAGAGGCGATCGCCAAGCGTGACCCGCAAGCACTGCAACAAAAGCGCGAAGAATTAGCGGATCAAATTCAATTTCATCGTTTTTTACAGTTTCTCTTTTTCGATCAATGGCTGAAGCTGAAGCAATACGCCAATGCTCGGAATATTCAGATTATTGGGGACATTCCGATCTATGTCTCACACCATAGCGCCGATGTCTGGGCAAATCCTGATAACTTCGCCCTTGACCCTGAAACCAATGGAGTCGCGCTCATGGCAGGAGTGCCACCTGACTATTTCAGCGCTACAGGTCAGCTATGGGGAAATCCTGTCTATAACTGGGAATATCTCCAAGAAACTGACTTTGCATGGTGGATCGATCGCTTCCGCTTTTTAAATCGCTATGTCGATATTATTCGCATCGATCACTTTCGTGGATTTCAAGCCTTTTGGCAAGTTAAGGCAGGAGAGGAAACTGCCATTAATGGTGAATGGGAACTAGCCCCTGGAGCCGAGTTATTTACTCGACTCAATGAGGTTATGGGAGAATTACCAATTCTTGCGGAAGACCTTGGCATCATTACCTCGGAAGTTGAGAAATTGCGTGATGACTTTAACTTCCCTGGTATGCGCGTACTGATGTTTGCCTTTGGTGGTGGCTCTGATAACTTCCATCTCCCCCATAACTACGTGCGTAATAGTGTTGTGTATACAGGAACCCATGACAATGACACTGCTGTAGGTTGGTGGCAAAGGGCAAGCAAGTATGAAAAGAACTTGTTTTATCGCTATATCGTGGGCTTTGCTACGGGTGAACCAATTAACTGGGTGTTAATCCGCATGGCGATGGCATCGGTATCAGTGATTGCGATCGTTCCCCTACAGGATGTTCTGGGCTTAGATAATAGTGCACGGATGAATGTCCCCGGAACTGCTACAGGCAATTGGGGCTGGCGCTATAGTGATCCCAATTTACTTAACCAAGATTTAAGCGATCGCTTGCTAGAAGTGACGCAACTCTATAGCCGTTAAGTAAGCTCAGCAACGTTATCGATTTTTGTGACACCTGCGTAGCAGGTGTCACAAAAATCTGAGTCTTGGGCAACTTGACACATAATTTGGTATGAGAATATATAACTATCATTAATAAATTTCACAAACGATTCCCATAAGGTCGTTCTGCCCAAAACAATGTCTTCCCTTGCTGTCGAAGCTTTATTCATTATTTTGCTGATCATTGCCAATGGTATATTCTCGATGTCTGAACTAGCCATTGTTTCAGCTCGGAAAGTACGCTTAGAACAATGGGCAAAAGAAGGAAATGCCAAAGCTAGAGCTGCTTTAAGATTGATTAGCTCACCTAATAATTTTCTGTCCACCACCCAAATTGGGATTACTTTAATCGGAATTTTGAGTGGGGCTTTGGGGGGCACAACCGTAGCCAAAAGCCTAAAAGAGATATTGGATACGATCTCAATTCTGAAACCTTACAGCGAATCCCTTAGCTTTTCAATCGTTGTCGGAATTATCACCTATTTATCCCTCGTTGTCGGTGAGCTTGTCCCTAAGCGATTGGCGATGAGTAACGCGGAACAGATTGCCTGTAGCGTTGCCCCACCGATGCGCTTTCTTGCCAATATTGGTACACCGATTGTGTATTTGCTCAGCGCCTCTACCGAAGCATTACTGAGTATGCTAGGAATTCAAGCCAATGAAGAAGCGCAGGTAACTGAAGAAGAAATTAAGGTGATGATTGCTCAGGGCGCAGAGTCGGGGATGTTTGAAGAGGCTGAGCAAGACATGGTAGAACGGGTATTTCGCCTAGGCGATCGCCCCATTAAAGCGCTCATGACTCCGCGCACTGAGATTGATTGGATTGACATCGATTCTCCATTTGAAGAAACGCAACGCGAAGTTCTAGAGAGTGGTCATTCAAGATTTCCAGTAGCTAGGGAAAATCTGGATGATTGTGTGGGAATTGTCGATATTCGAGAATTTCTCAATGCCAGTATTCATGGCGTACCCATTGATTTATTAAAAGTTAGTAGTCCTCCCCTATATGTTGCGGAAACCGCCAGTGCTTTAAGCGTTTTAGAGCAATTTAAACAATCAGGCGATCGCGTTGCGATGGTCACAGATGAATATGGCGGTGTCGAGGGCATGGTTACTCTCACTGACCTACTTGAAGCGATTGTGGGTGATTTACCATCCAGCGATCGCCAAGGTGATCCCGATGCAATTCAGAGAGAAGATGGGTCTTGGCTAATTGATGGGATGATTTCTAGCGATCGGCTCAAAGAGATTCTCGAAATTGAAGACTTACCCTACGAAGAGGAACGCAATTACCACACACTAGGTGGATTGATGATGACTTATCTCCGCCATATTCCGATGGTTGGTGAGCACTTCACTTGGCAAAGAATCCGTTTTGAAGTAGTTGATATGGATGGAAATCGAGTGGATAAAGTGCTAGTTAATTTGTCCCCATTATTACCTCTAGATGAAGAACCCAAGGGTAATTTGAAAAATAGATAACCCTAGATAAATGCACCGCGCTGAGCACGGTGCATTCTCAGAACAAAAGTAAAAACCTTGCATAGCAAGGTTTTTACTTTTGTTCTGAGAAAGAGGGTTTGCTACGCAAACCCTCTTTCTCAGAACGTTTTAAATTATCCCGAACTCGCGTTAGCCAGATTAAAAAGATGTTAGGCAAAGAGAATATTAGCTTCTCTAATATTTCTGCTAAATCTCTGAATGTCTAAATAAAAATAGACAGATTTTATTTGTATCTCAAAGGAAAGTATTGTATGGTATTTAAACACGGTATCCCCATCAAGATATCGTAGATTACTTTCTTGGAGATATCCCATGAGCTTAGGACAACACCCCTTAAAACGTTCACAATCAGCGGTCAAGGCGATCGCCAAATTATTTAGCCATACATTTAAAAACATATTCAGCCATAAATGGGGACGCAAATTTGTCTCCTTCTTTTTGGCAGGTGCATTAATTAGTGTCACCATGGCAGCTTGCACTGCAACGACTGACACCAAACCCGCAGCAACAACCCCAACTACAGGTGGCAGCCCCGCCGCTCAAACCACACCTGCCGCAGGCGCACCTAAAAAAGATGTTGAACTGACCCTTGTATCTTTTGCTGTTACCAAACAAGCTCACGAGAAGATCATTCCTAAGTTTGTGGAAAAATGGCAAAAGGAACAAAATCAAAAAGTTACCTTTAAACAGAGCTATGGTGGCTCAGGTTCGCAAACTCGAGCCGTTATTGACGGACTCGAAGCTGATGTTGTCCACCTCGCCCTTAGTGCTGACACTTTCAAAATAGAAAAAGCTGGACTAATTGAGCCAGGTTGGGAAAAAGAATATCCTAATGAGGGAATTGTCTCGAAGTCCGTACCAGCAATTATCGTTCGTGAAGGCAATCCCAAAAACATTAAAACTTGGTCTGACCTCGAAAAACCTGGTGTCAGTCTAATCACCGCCGATCCTAAAACCTCTGGTGTTGCGCGATGGAATTTCTTAGGCATCTGGAATGCGGCTTTCAAGGCAAATAATAAGGATGAAGCCAAAACCATTGATACCTTAGTGAAAGTATTTACCAATGTGCCAATCTTGACCAAAGATGCTAGGGAAGCCAGTGATGCTTTCATTAAACAAGGTCAGGGCGATGTCTTGATTAACTACGAAAACGAAGTTATTCTTGCTACTCAGAAGGGCGAAAAAGTTACCTATGTAATTCCCGATGTCAACATCTCCATCGACAATCCGATCGCAGTCGTTGACAAAAACGTGGCTAAGCATGGCACTAAGGAAGTAGCTGAAGCATTTGTAAAGTACCTCTACTCCACCGAAGCACAAACTGAATTTGCCAAGATCGGTTTCCGTCCTGTCGATGAAGCTGTTGCCAAAGAGAAGCAGTTTACTGAACTTTACCCCGCAGTTAAGGAACTTGCAACCATTAATAAAGATTTTGGTGGTTGGCCAAATGCCGACAAGAAATTCTTTGCCGATGGCGGAATTTTTGACCAAGTTCAAGCCAAAATCAAGCGCTAGAGCTTAGCTATAGCTAATTAAGCAAGTCATCAACAAGGGGCTTAAGCCCCTTGCCTAAATTAATAACTAAATTCTATAAAATTGTAGCTTTGCTGCGGTTTTATAGAATTTAGGCTAAATGCCCAAGCGTTTTGAAAAATTAAAGACAACATGGTCACAACAACACCTCTGCCTGACAGAAAGCGCCAATCTAATCCTGTTTTAAAATTCCTTGGTAAAGTTCCTTGGACATGGGTAATTACTTTTGTCTATCTCGCATTCCTGCTAATTTTGCCAATCATAGCGATGATTGGCAAAGCTTCGCAAGAGCCTTTTGAAAAGTTTTGGGCAACTGCGACATCACCCATTGCCCTCTCTAGTTACGAAGTTACCTTTGTGACTGCCTTTGCTGCTGCCGCGATTAATGGCATATTCGGCACATTGATCGCTTGGGTAATCGTGCGTTACAACTTTTGGGGCAAGCGCTTTGTTGAAGCTGTTGTTGACTTACCCTTCGCACTCCCGACAGCAGTCGCAGGTTTAACCCTAGCCACAATGTATAGTAATAAAGGTTTTATTGGTGCATATTTTGCCCCCTTTGGCATCAAAATTGCCTTTAGTCGCATCGGTGTATTTATAGCGATGACCTTTATCTCATTACCCTTTATCGTCAGAACGGTTCAGCCCGTCCTTAAGGAATTGGAAAAGGAAATCGAAGAAGCCGCATGGTCATTAGGTGCTTCTCAATTCCAAACCTTTATCCAAGTAATTTTGCCACCACTTACACCTTCGATCTTGACAGGGATTGCCTTGGGGTTTTCCCGTGCTGTTGGTGAGTATGGCTCAACCGTAATCATTGCGTCCAATACTCCTTTTAAGGATTTAATTACACCAGTTTTGATCTTTCAACGCCTAGAACAGTATGACTATGTTGGCGCAACTGTAATCGGCGTGGTAATGCTGGCTATTTCCTTTGTGAGCCTATTGGCGATTAATCTATTACAAGCATGGAGCAAGCGATATGGCTAATTTAAATTCTTCTGTCAGCGAATATCCTCAAAGCGCTCCCGACCCAAACCAGATCAAAGAGAAAAAAAGCTTTGCCCCTGCAATCTTAATTACGATCGCCATTATTTATCTCTCCTTAGTATTACTCATACCCGCCGCCAACGTATTTTATGAAGCCTTTCATAAAGGACTAACTCCATTGATCGATGCGTTTAAGCGGGAGGATTTATGGGTAGCGATTAAGTTAACCGCAAGTCTAGCCGCGATCGCCTTACCGCTAAATACGATCTTTGGCTTGAGTGCGGCTTGGGCGATCGCCCGTAATAAATTCCCTGGTAAAGCCTTATTACTTAGCATCATCGATCTGCCCTTCTCGATCTCGCCCGTAGTTGCAGGTTTAATGATCGTTCTACTCTATGGTCGCCTCGGTTGGTTTGGTTCATGGCTCGAAGCCAATGATATCAAAATTATCTTTGCTTTCCCAGGAATGCTGATGGCTACCATCTTTGTCAGTATGCCCTTCATTGCCCGTGAAGTAATTCCCGTATTAGATGAAATGGGAACCGAGCAGGAAGAAGCCGCCCGTACCCTTGGCGCTAACGACTGGCAAATTTTCTGGAAAGTGGTCGTTCCTAATATCCGTTGGGGGCTTCTCTATGGCTTGGTTTTGACTAACGCTAGAGCCATGGGTGAATTTGGTGCTGTATCTGTTGTATCAGGCAATATTGCTGCTAAAACTCAGAGCTTACCTCTATTTGTAGAAGAGTCATATAAGAACTATGAGAATGAAGTCGCCTATTCGGCGGCGGTATTACTAGCGTTGTTAGCAGTAGTGACTCTAGTTCTCAAGGAAATCTTGGAACGCAAAACCCATAATCCTAATGAACGGGAATAGCAAAAAACAATCTTTGTGTTGCCATTCGCGCAACACAAAGATTATTAACAATAACTAACGCGAGTTCGGGATAATTTGAAACGGGCTGTGAGAGAGGGTTTGCTACGCAAACCCTCTCTCACAGCCCAAAAGTAAAAGCCTTGCGTAGCAAGGCTTTTACTTTTGGGCTTTTAAAATTTGCCAGCTTAACTTGAACTGACGCTAACTACTGGCTATAGTCTTTATTTCAGGTCGGCGGCACGGCGCTTTTTTTGTGAGTTCCATCAAAAAGAGTAACAGTTGGAACATGGTATTTCAATAGCGATACGGTAAAGTCTTCAAGCAGCTAGGTATAAGAAAACTTCAAAGCAAAGTCATATTACTCAATCATCGTGCTGGAGTGATATCTAAAGGCAATCCCTCTAAAATCAAACAGTTTACAGGCTACATAGCAACACTTATCCTTGGCATCTATGGAGGATTTTTTAGCGGTGGCTATGTAACTATGCTTACGGCTGCCTACGTTGGCTTATTTCAGATGACCTATGTAGAAGCGATCGCCACAACGAAACTGGTAAATATTTTCTCTTCTTTATTAGCAACTGGCATCTTTACCCTAAGCGGGATTGTTGACTATCCCTTGGGAATTGTCTTGAGTATCACCATGTTTATTGGTGGAATTATTGGCTCTAAGATTGCCCTCAAACTCAATAACCTCTGGTTACGCCGAATTTTTCTAGTGACAGTCATCATCCTTGCCATCAAAACCATAATGGCATAAAGAATTGTAGTCTACGAATCCTTGAAAATTTCGTAAATTGTGTTATATGGAAGTTACCAATAAGCACTGCAAATTATATTGAACACCGGCATTGTTGCATAAAAAGGGGAAGAGGAGGTAAATTAGATAAAAATCAGGAGAGGGAGTCCCAGATAATGAAAGAGAAATATCAGGTACGCAACTGGGCAGAGTATAACGCAGGGCTAAAACAAAGAGGAAGCCTGACCTTCTGGATTAGCGAAGAAGTAATCGGAGGATGGTTAAATCAAACATTAAGTGGCAAACGGGGTGCTTCAAATGATTACAGTGATATAGCGATCGCGACATTTATCACTGTAAAAGCGGTATATCAGCAAGCAGGAAGACAAACGCAAGGAATGTTAGAGTCACTATTTACCTTGATGGGAATAGATTTGCCAGTGCCAGACCACAGCACCGTATCAAGACGGACAGCAAGTTTAAGTGTGCCCTTACCAGTAATCCCCAAGCAGGGAGCTGTGCATGTAGTAGTTGATTCGACAGGGATCAAAGTCTATGGTGAAGGTGAATGGAAAACACGGCAGCATGGGATTAGTAAGAGACGGACATGGCGCAAATTACACCTTGGAGCCGATGAATCAACGGGAGAAATACTGGCTGCGGTCGTCACTACGAATGATTGTCACGATGGTGAAGTACTCGCCGATATTCTCGATGGGATTGATGCTGAAATTGATCAAGTTTCCGCAGATGGAGCTTATGACCATCGTCATTGTTACGACGAGATTGCCCAACATGGAGCTAAAGCCGTGATTCCTCCCCGCAAAGATGCCAAAATCTGGCAGCATGGCAATGCCAATGCTCCTCCTCATCCCCGTGACCAAAACCTGCGCTATATCCGTAAACATGGGCGTAAAAAATGGAAACGTGACTCAGGTTATCATCGACGTTCTTTAGCAGAAACCACGATGTTTCGTTTCAAAAAAATCTTTGGTAGTACTTTATGTTCTCGTAAATTTGACAATCAGGCGGTTGAGTTGTTCATCAAATGTGCTGCTCTCAATCGCATGATTCAACTTGCTAAACCTCTCTCCTCTCCTGTTGCTAGTTAATTATCTATCCTAAGATCCTCCATCTTTTGGCTTCTTTTTATTCATACAACAAAGCCTTGAACACCAATAAAAAACAATAAAAACTAGTAAGGAGTTTCTCTAAATGACTATTGATACTCGTTCTATAATTCAAGATCTTAGGCTTCGGATTCCTGAAGATCTTCATGGTGAGCCTGTAATTTCGCAGTTGACCTCTCGCTATGGATTAGTTGTCAATATCGTATCGGCAACTCTAGGTGTAAATGCTGGTAGTGGATGGTTTCACCTTACCCTCAAAGGTACTCATGCCCAAATTCAAAATGCGATCGCCTATCTCAACGACCTCGATATTGAGATTTGGGAAGATGAACATGACTCCAATACAGGTTTGTAGATATAGAAATGTAAGTTTTGCTTAGGACATAAAACCCAAATAAGTGAAGGCGGCCCTTCCTGCCGCCTTCACTTATTTGGGTTTTAATTATGCCCAGCTACTTACAAAGATAATTGCCATTATGTGGAGCTTGACTCAAGACATAATGCAAAAAATCCTCAGGTTGTTTGCAACTAGTTACCTAATTTGTTATATTAGGTATCCGTTCGGCGGCATAGCCAAGTGGTAAGGCAGGAGTCTGCAAAACTCTCACCCCCAGTTCGAGTCTGGGTGCCGCCTTAAAAAAGCCTGATTGCAATGCAATCAGGCTTTTTTATTACCAAGCTGATGTTTCTTCCGCAATTTGTTTGCCTTCAGTTTGCAAATATTCCAAAAAAGCTTGGGCAACGACTGATAGTTGTTTGCCCGCAAGATGGATCACATACCAATTGCAGGGAATCGGGAAATGCTCAACGTCTAATACGGCAATCTGTCCTGAAGCTCCCTCTAAGGCGATCGTGTGGCGCGATAGGATCGAAATCCCTAAGCCACCTGCGATCGCTTGCTTAATTGCCTCATTACTCGATAGTTCCATCTTGACTTTGGGGGTAATTTTATAGTCATCAAACAATTTTTGGACATATCCCCTTGTACCCGAACCAGACTCTCTAGTGATAAAAGGCTGATCGGCTAACTTCTGAATCGGAATATTTTTTTCATTTGCCAAGGGATGATCATGATTGGCAAGTACAACTAAAGGATTTGCCAAAAATGGATGAGCTTTGACATCTGGTTCATCGGGAACTTGGCTGAGAATATATAAATCATCTTTGTTCTCAGACAATCTTTCTAAAATGCCACTATGATTTGTCACTTTCAGAGATATTTCTACACCGGGATAGCGCTGACAAAATGGTCCTAGCAAACGTGGGATCACATATTTTGCAGTTGTTACTACCGTAATTTTTAAATACCCCTGCTTCAAGCCCTTCATATCCGCAACACTCATTTCAAATTGCGATATGCGTCCAAAAATTTCTTGACAGGTGGCAAATAATTCATGCCCCGCCTGAGTTAGAAATAGTCTTTTACCAACTTGCTCAAATAAAGGCATCCCAATCGCTTTTGTCAAATGCTTAATTTGCATAGAGACGGTAGGTTGGGTGAGAAATAGCTCCTCAGCAGCACGGGTATAGCTACCATGTCGAGCCGCTACTTCAAAAACCTGTAACTGGTGTAGCGTAATGTGGCTTGCTAATTGAGAATCAGATAAGCGATAAGTCATAGTAGGCAGCAAAATCATAGACTATATTCTATGATTTTAGCATCAATATATATTTTTATTCTATGTATTTGGTTTATATAATCATTTAAGGAATATGCAAAATTTCTTCCTGAGGAAGACATTTTGAGGTTTCTTTTTGCCGTAGGTGAAAAGAAAAACGTTATAAAGGCTTTAAAAGTAGGATCACAATGAGATTTAGGCGACGGATTACAAATTTATGGCGTTATCTGGCGATCGCCGTAAAAGATGACAGTTTTTTAAAAGCTATTAGCGGTATCGAAAACATTGTTTCTAAGGTGTTAGCGATCGCTCTAGTAGTTGTGATCTTCATTGCTCTATTCGATCTACTGAAACTTTTGACAGTTGACTTATTTTTCACAGATCCCAAAGGATTCTTTACTGCGCCACTTCTGAAGATATTTGGGATGTTCCTCAATGTGCTCATCGCTCTGGAACTGATGGAAAATGTCACAGCTTATCTACGTCAGCATGTAGTGCAGCTAGAACTAGTCATCATTACGGCTCTGACTGCGGTAGCCCGTAAGATCGTGATTTTTGATAGCAAATCCGATGGAGATTTAACTGGTTTAGCGATCGCCGTTCTATCCCTCTCCATTAGTTACTGGATCGTCCGTAGTCAAAATCAATCGCGGAAGCACTAATCCAAAAGAGTTAGCTATTATAAAACCGAAGAAGACGATTTGCGGCGCAAATCGTCTTCTTCGGTTTTATGTCCTAAGCAAAACTTGCTTTGCTATACAGCCTGTTGAGGCTTAAAGTAGTACAGAGAAATTTTTGAAAGCGCGTCGAAGCCGCGCTTTCAAAAATTTCTCTGGGTTTCAAGTTAGCGCAAAGCACTTGTATGTGGTTTGCGGAGTTACGATCTCCTGATGCTGCCAGATGTTAAAATTATGCTAAGTATTTAGTCTGTAATATAAAAAACTTACCTACGAAGCTATATGACACAATCATTAACAAACTTTCTAGGCAGCCTTGTCGCAGGCGGCGTAGTTCTTGGACTCATCTTCGGAGCATTGTATTTCGTTAGCCAAAAGGACAAAATTGTTCGTCGCGGTTAATATAAGCTTATAAAAAAAGAGCCTCGCCTTGCGAGGTTCTTTTTTGTGGTTTGTTTGACTCAGCCGATAGCGCTGTATTGCTATACTGGGTGACAAAGCTTGTCTAGCTCACTATTATCAGCATTTTGTTAAGTGAGTTACTCATTTACAAAACCCGAAATCAATCACGGCAAAGTTTTATTTTTTCATTTTGCCTATGCCAGAATGAAAATCACTATACTTTAGTGGCAAAATAGCGACAAATTAATAGCTACTTAATAGCAACCAAAATTCAAGTCTTTAGGAGAAATATAGAACCATGATCAACATCGGTGGCAACCCGCTAATGATTCTTTTGGCAATCGTTGCCGCTTTAGGAGGTGTGGGTTTATATTTTGTGCGAAACTTTCGACCTGAATTAGCCCGCGACCACGATATATTTTTCTCCGCGATCGCCTTGGTCTATGGCATCATCCTGCTAGCCTTTAATTTTCGGATGGAAATTACCACACAGCTAGCACAGGTACTGGTTGTCGGATTTGCAGGTTGGTTTGCAGTCGAGTCTTTAGTACTACGTCAAGCCCTTGCCAATCAAGCACGCAGAGCACCATCAAGTCCATTAGTCGATGACGAAGAACCGATTGGTTCAGACTATCGTGTGGAAATTGATCCCACTCGCGAAATTGCGCCCCGTCCCACTCGCGATTCAGCCCGTCGGATGCGTGGAGCAGTTCCTAGCGGTGCAGAAGCCAGTGAGCTAAGAGGAGATACTACCGATGAACGTCGTTCGTCACGTCGCCCTAAGCGCAGCCCTAGCACTAGCAACAATGATTCAGTAATCGATATCGACGAAAATGATATTCGTCCTGTAAGTCCTAAGCGTCGTCCACGTCCTAGCAGTGATAGTAGCAATGGCGATCGCCCCAGAAATCGCAATAGTGAATCCGATGGGTTTAGCAATGGCGATGTATCTGGAAAGGAGAATTTGGCTTCGGGAAGAAGAAGGAGACCATCAACTCGCCCATCATATCCAAACAATGAAATCCCTGACACTGACGATTTTTAGATTTATTTGCTAAAGTTAATATTAAAGTGTTTGTTTTAAGGCAATATCTTAAAATTATTGATTTATTGTATAGAGCAAAATTATCTGAATCGGCTCCCTCATGTAGCCGAAACGGAGAAAAGCTAACAGCAAATAAACTTGAGCGATTGCGAATCAATGCTACGATCAAGAAGTCTTGACCGTTTCCCCACAGCCAAAAATCAAGCTGAACGGGGAGGAAGAAAAAGTATGGGTCTTAGGAACTAGGACTTCTGCCTGTTGAGGGACAAACTAGTTATCTTTTTGTAGATAAGAGTAAAGCCCATTGAGACAGGAAACCTTAGCCTTACTTAAGGGGGTTGGGGTAGTTTACGATATTAAGTCTAGGCAAAAGACAATCCAAATGTCATCAAAGCCTTGATATTTCATTTGATCAACCATTACTTGGGCTTTCGATCAACCGTGAGTTATTGCGTTAATCCGAACTGTGCTAATCCAAATAACGAGCCATTTGCTACTAATTGTGCTAGCTGTGGCTCTAGTTTGAAGCTGCGAAACCGTTATCGGGCAAGTCGTCCACTGGGAAAGGGTGGATTTGGAGCAACATTTCTTGCTGCCGACGAAGGACTACCGGGGTTTCCATCTTGTGTCGTAAAGCAATTACGCCCAAATACCCAATCGCCTAGTGTGATGAAAATGGCAAGGGAATTATTTGAGCGTGAAGCTTATACCCTAGGCAAGATTGGTAGCCATCCTCAGATTCCGCGTTTACTAGATTATTTTGAAGAGGATAGTAATTTTTACCTAGTCCAAGAATTTGTTGATGGGGAAACGTTAAAGCAAGAGTTTGAGAGGCGTGGTCCTTTCAGTGAAATTGAGATTCGTAAAATTTTGGCGGAAATCTTTCCCGCCCTTGGCTTCATGCACCAAAATGGGGTGATTCACCGTGACATTAAGCCTGCGAACATCATGCGCCGTAAACAAGACGGTCAATTAGTCTTAATTGACTTTGGTGCGGTTTCTAGTCAGCTTAATAAGCCTTCTGCCGATGATGATCCTAGTGGTCTCTTAACAAATTTTGCGATCGGCACACCCGGATTTGCACCACCTGAACAGATGGCTATGCGTCCTGTATATTCCAGTGATTTGTATGCCACGGCGATGAGTTGTCTGTACTTGATGACAGGTCGATCGCCCAAGGATTTGCCCCATGATCCCTATACAGGTGAGATCAACTGGAAAGCGGGTGTTAAATTCAGCGATCGCATGAGGGTTGTCTTTGAGAAATTGCTTCAGCAGTCAGTATCACAGCGCTTTCGTTCGGCGGAAGAAGCTTTAAAGGCTTTGGAATCTGGTGGTATATCGGAGGAAGCCCCTAAAGCTGCTGCTATTCCTAAAATCAATGGACAAGTACCATCAACACCTTCATCTGTAACGATCAAAGCCGCGAATACTCAGCCACCAAACTCGCGTATTCAAGCCCAAAAGTATAGCAGTACCCAAGGATGGGACAGTGGAATGCTGACGGCTGGCAATACTCGTGCGGGTGCGACGAGTCGTCTTGGCGGTGAACTTAAAGGTGGGCGCAAAGTAATCGTTGAGTACAGTCAAGGTAAACGTAATTTTGCCAACCAAGACTATTCTAAAGCTGCCTTTGGTAGCGCGACTCTTTCAGGAATTGTGATGAGTCGCTCTAAATTAGTTGAAGCAGATTTTTGCCATAGCGATTTAGTTGGTGCAAGCTTCCAAGGTGCAAATTTATCTCAGGCAAAGTTAAATAGTGCCAATTTACGGGATGCTAAAATGCAGCGTGCAAATTTAGTCAAGGCTGATCTTGGGAGTGCTTCGATGATATCTGCGGACTTGCGTGAAGCAAATCTTCAGTCAGCCTATATGAGTAAAGCTGATTTATCAGGTGCTAATTTAAGTGGGGCAAATTTAAAGGGAGCCTACTTGAGTCAAGCTAATCTTAAGGGGACAAATCTTTGTAATGCGGATTTGAAAGGAGCTAAGATTTCTGATGAACAATTATCTCAAGCAAAAACCAATTGGGGTACAATTCGCCCCGATGGCAGTAAGCGGTTTTTATAATAACTAAGAAATTTTTAAAAGTCCTGCTTCGTAGTAAGTAGGTGGACACAATTAAATATAAAATCCCAAAACCTGTGGCGCACGCTGCGCGTGCGCCACAGGTTTTGGCTCTGGTTTTTAATTATGCCCACCTACTTACTTTCAAATTACTAATAGGATTGAGAGGCAGCGCTGTGCGCCGCCTCTCAATCCTAGGGGTTTGCTATAGAATTGGTGTTTAGTATATTTATGTACGGATGTTAACTTTGTGAGACTTACAGATCATCAACTAGTTGCACTATTTACAGAGCTTTTGGGAGCCGATCGCGTTCTTGCATTTGCAAGCCTCAACTCCCATTTGCACGATCGCATAGTGCAAAGTCTCACACCTGATAGTCTGCCACCAGCTTGCGTAATTTATCCACAAACTATTGATGAGTTATCTAAGGCGATCGCTTTAGCCTATGAACAGAGATTGCGAGTTTTGCCCTGCGGTAATACAACTAAATTAGATTGGGGTGGTTTAGTTAGTCGTGCTGATGTGGTGATTAGTACCTCACGGCTAAACCAAATCATTGAGCATTGTATTGGTGATCTGACTGTGACAGTACAAGCGGGAGTGACATATCAGGATTTACAAGCAGTCTTAGGCAAACAAGGACAATTTTTAGCGATCGATCCCCCCTACCCCAATGCAACCATTGGCGGCATTTTAGCAACGGGGAGTGCAGGTTCGTTACGCCATCGCTATAACAGTGTGCGCGATATGTGCTTGGGAATTGAATTTGTTCGCGCCGATGGGGAAGTGGTCAAGGCGGGTGGGCGCGTGGTGAAAAATGTGGCTGGCTATGACCTGATGAAACTATTAACGGGTTCCTATGGAACTTTGGGTATTGCCTCCAGCATTACCTTTAGACTCTATCCTTTACCTGAATTCACACAAATTGTAGTAGCTACAGGAGCCGCCGAAGCGATCGCTCAATTACAACAAAAACTTAGTACATCGGTGTTGACTCCCACAGCATGTGATTTATTGTCAGCTTCAGTAATTGCCAAGTTGGGCTTAGGCGAGAGTGTTGGCTTAGCGGTGCAATTCTCTAGCCTCAAAATTAGCGTATTCGAACAATGCGATCGCCTTGCAGTCCTTGCGAAAGAACTGAATTTACAAGTGCAGATTGTTGATGAAGTGACAGATTTTTGGCGATCGCTAGAAAATTTACTCTGGCAAAATGAACTGCGTAATGTGTCATCAGCATCCACCAGTCATCCTGTTGTTTGTAAAGTAGGGATCTTGCCCTCAGCAAGCGTTTCCCTCACGCAGCAGTGCCAACAAATTTTTAGTCAGCAATCCTATTTCTTACAAATTCACGCTGGTAGCGGTTTAGGTGTCTTGCGAATAGAAAATGTCACCGAGCCTCAAATTGCAGAGCAGTTAGCAAAGGTAAGAAGTATTGCCGAAGCCCAGAGTGGATTTCTCAGCCTTCTCGAAGCGCCCCAAGAGTTGAAATTTAATAACAAAGTTTTAGGAAATGTTTGGGGATATACAGGTAATGCCCGTGATCTCATGGTCAAAATTCAACAACAGTTTGATCCGCGAGGTTTACTCAGTCCTGAGCGACTTTTTTAGTTCCCATCTCAAATTCCTTTTGTTCATATTCTAGAAATTTTCCATCAATCTTTTCATAACCATCCATATGCAAGTTTCTGATCAGCCTAACTCTAATAACCTCGCTCCTAATTTGCTTACTTCCTTAACCCCAACAGGTTCAGAAACATTTGACAGCAAGAATCCTCCTAGCCCTGAACTCATTGATGCCTGCGTGCATTGTGGATTCTGTCTATCCACTTGCCCTAGTTATCGCATTATCGGCAAAGAGACGGATTCGCCAAGGGGAAGAATCTACTTGATGGATGGAATTAATGAAGGTGATATTCCCCTATCTCCTGCGATCGCTCAGCATTTCGATACTTGCTTGGGTTGTCTCGCCTGCGTGACTACTTGCCCCTCTGGTGTGCAGTACGACCAGTTGATCGAGGCAACTCGCGCCCAAGTTGAACGCAACCATCCGCGATCGCTGCCTGAGAAATTATTACGTCAATTTATTTTTGCGACATTTCCCTATCCCAATCGCCTCCGAGTCCTACTTGCGCCCCTATTGGCTTATCAGAAATTAGGGTTACAAAAACTATTGCGATCGACGGGTTGGCTAGAGAAATTCCTGCCTCAACAGCTAAAGGCAATGGAGTCAGTACTACCAGACCTTACACCCGAATCCTTTAAAGATCAGCTACCAGAAGTGATTTCTGCTAAGGGAGAGAAGCGCTATCGCGTTGGTATGATCCTAGGCTGTGTGCAGCGTGTATTTTTGCCAGAAGTAAATAATGCGACTGTGCGCGTATTAACAGCGAATGGTTGTGAAGTTGTCATTCCTAAATTGCAAGGCTGTTGTGGTGCTTTGACTCACCATCAAGGACAGGAAGCCCAAACCCTAGAGCTAGCGAAGCAAACTATTGATACCTTTGCCGATCTCAATTTGGATGCAGTACTCATTAATGCTTCAGGTTGTGGTCATACACTCAAGGAATATGGACATATCCTCAAAGACGATCGCCAATATGCGGCAAAGGCGAAGGAGTTCTCTAGTAAGGTGAAGGATGTGCAGGAATTTCTCGATCATGTGGGCTTAATTGCTAAGTTGTCACCATTGCAAGATCAACCCTTAGCGATCGCCTATCAAGATGCTTGTCATATGCTGCATGGACAAAAGATCAGTCTCGAACCTCGCCGCCTCTTGCGCCAAATCCCCAATGTCCAATTAAGAGAGTCTATTGATGCTTCACTCTGCTGTGGTAGTGCAGGAATTTATAATATTTTGCAGCCAGAGGTTGGTCATGAGTTGGGAGAAATGAAGGTGACAAATCTGACTGATACTGGCGCTGAGGTGATTGCATCGGCAAATGTGGGATGTATTACCCAAATTCGCAAACATCTAAATCTCCAAAATAAGAATGTTCTCCTCATGCATCCAATGGAACTTTTAGACTACTCTATTCAAGGTAAAAAACTGAACCACAATAATTAAAAAAACAATCAAAGAGGCGATCGCCTCTTTGATTGTTTTTTTATTCAGAGATATCACCGAAGCGATCGCGATACTTTTGTAATAACGCCTCAGCCTTCGCCGCCCGTTCGTCACCTGTGAGCAACAAATTACCCGAATCGTCCCACCAGCGCAACCAATATAAACCAGCCTCTTGCTGAAGTCCAATCTCTACTCCCATTGGAGCAATTGCATAATGTCCGCGATCATTAGGTTGCATTTTTACATACTTGCGATCGACTAGGTGATAGAACTCGATTAAAGCTTTACTAGCGTCAAAAATGACATAGAAAGGAATACCGATCGCTTGCTCGTAGACCCAGAACTTTCCTGCTTTTTCACCTTCATGAGGGGATGTATAATCTCTTTCTTCCTTACCACTACCAGATACAAACTCAATCGCAATCAAAGGAACAACAAATTCTTTCCACAATACATAGGAACGCCGAAACTCCCCATCTAAAAGCGGCGGTACATTAGGAACATAAAACCAATCAGGTGCTTCGGCTCCCTTTTCTGGAGGCTCAGTTATCCGCCAATAAATACCGCTATCTTGACCAATGCAATAACGTCCATCGGGGTGTAGTTTCTGTAAAATCGGTTCAATGGAACTCGTTAAAACAATGCTTTGCGGATGTTCTTGAAAATTCTTCACGAAAGTACCATCAGACTCTGGTAGTTGAGTATGATCAGGGACATTGATATTAGGTAAGTGAACTACATTTGGGTTAGCTGCTGGCACAAGCGTTTGAGTACTTTCCATTGCAATACCGAGTACACATTGGTTTACTTTAACATACGATCCAATATCCTCGATCGCGTTGCTCGATATATCGTTTTGCTAAGGTTGGTGCTGCCGTCATAAAGTTTTTGGCTACTCTTTATGTAACTATTTTAAGCGATCGCTTGTACGTCTATTGCAGTTTTCATTTTGCCTACGGCAAAATGAAAATTCAAAACCCTTATTATGATTAGTATTGCGGTTTTCAAATGAGTGCGTACTCATTTGAAAACCGCAATACTAATCAAGAAGAGAAGTCATTGAAGCCAAGCTCAATAGATACAGCCTTCGCAATTTCTTTCCAATAGATATCTTCTAAAACACCCTGTTTATTCTTGATTCTTCGAGCATCTACAGCCCTCATTTGACTCAAATTAATATGGCGATCGCCGCTTAGTCCATTCTGGGCGGTCGGTGCAACATTCACAACGAATGGATAAGTTCTTTTATTAGGCAGTAATGGCGCAACTATGGTGGTTAATCCATTTTGATTGCCAATATCATTTTGCAAAATTAAGCAAGGACGTTCTTTGCCAGTCTCACTGCCGACAATTGGGTTCAGATCGACCCACCATATTTCTCCTCGCTTATAGGTTAAGGTTCCATTAGGCATTTAAACCATCTTTCACTGTAACGTCCCAAACAGAAATCTCTTCTTGAAAACTTGGATCGTTGGCTTGTTCTTTATAAGCATTTTCCAGTTCTTTCATAAAAATTCTCTGCTTCTCTTTCCAGAGAATGTCGTTGATAAAACTGCTGCGATTGCTTGCTAAGCGATCTACAAAGTTGAGGATTTCATCATCTAAGGTGATGCTGACTTTTTTACTCATTGCTTAATTTGCCTACGATAGTTTAGTAGGATTGTATTGTCATACTACTTAATCCTATAGCAATTGTCAACGCATGAACATAACCTAGCAAAGCAGCGATCGCATTACAAAATTAGAGATCGCATTCATCCTAAATCTTTTATCTACTCAGAATGGGATAGACATTATTTGATTAACCCATTCTTCAGCAGTAGAGGCTTCCCATATGAGGATAAGCGCATCAATTGCGTCACTAACTGGCAATTTCTGGGAAAGAATCAAAACTCCCGAACTGTTTTTTGTAAGTATGAATTTGCCAAATTCAGCAGGCATCGTTTTACGATCGTGGGTCACAAGTACTCTCCCATCTTGTGCTGCTATTGCTAATACTTCTGTTCTTGCCTTCCAGCCTTGCTGTATAAGCTGATTGAAAACTCAGATTGGGTTGTCTGCGTAACGCACCAGTAACAATTGCTTGATTAAGGTCAGCATCTGCTTGAAAGTGAACTACCGTCATGATTTGATTAGCTTCTGAGCTTGAGCAGTTTTTAACTTCTGATACAGAAGTGGATTCTTTTGTCTACAGGATTTTTGCAATTTCTCAAATTCTTCTTCACCTTCTTTGAGATATGCATCAATTAACTCTCGGCTACCAAGATAAAAGGCGATCGCTCCATAAACCTGTTCTAATGAGAGTAATGGAAAGTCTTGGGCAATGCTTTCAGGTGATTTACCATTCAAAAAGGCATAAACAACAGA
Source organism: Pseudanabaena sp. BL-A-41 (assembly GCA_050632425.1). Lineage (GTDB taxonomy): Bacteria > Cyanobacteriota > Cyanobacteriia > Pseudanabaenales > Pseudanabaenaceae > Pseudanabaena. The sequence continues at coordinate 1,655,798 of CP192607.1, forward strand.
ATCAAGAGAAATACGGGTTCCTTCGATCCAGTATCCTCGATCGCGTTGCTCGATATATCGTTTTGGTAAGGTTGGTACTGCGGTCATAAAGCTGCTGGCTACTCTTTATGTAACTATTTTAAGCGATCGCTTCGCCCCATTATCAGCCAAGTAATTACGATTTTTTTCAACCCGCCCAACTCGATCCGAGATCGCACTCAAGAAATTTGAAATAAATAACCAACCTCGTAGCGTGTGTTAGCGAAGCGTAACGCACAATCAAAATCATCAGAAATGTGCGTTACATTGCATTAACGCACCCTACGTGATCGGATTAAAGATGATGTCGAATTACCGAAGACCAACAATTACAGGAGGAACTTATTTCATTACCCAAGTTACCTATCAGAGAATTCCTTGGCTGTGTAGTGATTTGGGGCGGATAGGATTGCGAGAGGCGATCGCTAAAGTTCGCGAGAAATATCCATTTGAAATAAATGCTTTTGTTCTATTGCCAGATCATTTCCATTGCTTGTGGACTTTACCAGAAGGAGATAAGGATTTTTCAGTGAGATTGCGATTAATCAAAACTTATGTCACTAAGCACTATGGGGATAAATTAGGTATTAATGCAGAAGTTTCTTTGTCACGACAAAAACGACAAGAAAAGAATCTATGGCAGCGTCGTTTTTGGGAGCATCTAATCCGAGATGAGCGAGATTATGCTCTACATTGCGATTATATTCATTACAATCCAGTACGACATGGATTATGTGCAAAAGCTGAAGATTGGCAGTTTTCCAGCATTCATCGTTTTATCGCACAGGGACAATATTCACCTGATTGGGGAGTCACAGAAGTTCCAGAAAAGCCCCAAAATATTTGGGATGAGTAGCCATCTAGGTAGGGTGTGTTAGCGTAGCGTAACGCACAAATATTTGTTATGGTAAAGGTTGTAAAAGGTTCATCTAATTGATATTAAAAAGGTGCGTTACATTTTATGAACGCACCCTACGCGATCAGCGATCGCACTTTAATACAGTTGCCCTGTCACTACTTCAGGAATTCAATGAGAATCGAATTTACTAAATCAGGTCTCTCGTAATGTGGAACATGCCGAGCTTCAGCAATAACATGAAATTCAATTTGAGGAATGATTTCTAAAATTTTTTGACTCATTTCAATGGGGACAGTTAAATCTTCCATCCCCCAAAATAATAAGACTGATTTGTCATGCTTTGCGAGACGTGAATATACAGTTAAAAAATCCTGAGAAGATAGACTACGATATGTTGATAGAATTGATCGCTTAAATCCTTCATATTGCATTTGAACAATGAATTTATCCTTGTAATTAGAAAACTTTTCAGGATTGTAAAAATCATCATATAGAGAAGATAAAAGTATCAAATCTCCCAAGAAATATATTAATACTTCTCCTATCATAGGAAAATTGAGTAGTTTCCCTATAATAGTTTTATTGACAAAAAAACAAGCAGGATCAATTAGACAAATTTTTCGTACCAAATTTGGATATTTGTTCACAAAATGAGCAGCAATATCAGCTCCCATTGAAAGACCAACTAAATCTATTCGATCAGAAACTTGAAGAATTTTTAATAAATCTAAAAGTTGTCTTTCAAATAAACTTAAGTTGTATGCAACATTTGGTCTATCAGAATATCCTCGACCATACAAGTCATACCGTAAAACTTGAAACCCAGATTCAATAAGCGGTATAGTTGTCTCATCCCAAATAAAGTAAGGAGTAGAAAAACCATGTATTAAAACCACAAGCTGGTCATTTTTTGATCCCGATAACTCATAATGAACAATCCCGTCAGACAACTTAACAAAACTCTCTGACATACTAGAGCGAACTTTATCATTTAGCACTAGTCTCTCATTCTGACTAAAACGCAAAAGTTTATTTATCATCAGAAGCTTTACTTTCTTTAGGACTTAGATGGTTCTATCTTTATATTAGATGGTTCTATCTTTATAAATGGATTTACTTGCTTCAATTCTAATTGCTCTTTTAGTTTTGAGAAAATTACGCTTTCAGGATATCTATATCCAGCCTCTATCAAATCAAATGTAAGTGTTCGGTATACAGGATCATATCGAATAAGAAAGCTTTTATCATAAAGAGCGAAATCATCTGGAATATCTACATTTGGTACGTATGTTTTTCTAAGAGATGCTTTTGATACCCAGTAGGTTTGTACATCTTTTCCAGTATTTGACCAGTAAAAATCCATGAGGTCTTGATTTGCCAAATCTTCATTCATCTTAGTTTCATCTTCATCATCTATAATAAAAATACGCAGTTTCTCATTCATTTTTTTATCGCGTAGACGCTGAAGATAGGAAGCACCACTCGGCGTATCTCTGAACCAGCGAATAATCTGCCTATTTACTCCCTCGAAGCAATCACTTTCTTCAATTGCTGAATTAAGATAAGTCAAGTACTGATTTTCATAAACATAGGCAATATGACGGAATTTATCATTTAGGGAAGCAGTTAATAGTGTCCCCATAGTTCCTGCATGATTCTTTGCACGAAGAAGCATTTTTAATGGCTTTTCCTGATAATCGAGATATTTGCAAACATCTTCTAAGCGATTCTGAGAAACCTCAATTAATGTGGCAGCCTCCTTCTTTAGCTCAGTAGCTAATTCGTATAAATCCTTAGCTAGCTCATACATCCAGCCAAGAACGCCTCCAACAAAACTAGATGCTATGACTCGATTTAAGCTATCAGGCTTTGGATCAAGTAAAAAACTTGCAATTCCTAGTGCCACTGCCCCAATGACTGTAACAATTGTATACGATAGTACACTTTTCTTCTTAAAGGTAGGTTTTCTCATCCAGGGCAACCGCATAAAAAATCAAAGGGAAAGGAGATGTTCAAGATAAGCCAGATCCCAAGCCGCCTTATGACGTTTAGCTCGCATACTGGACTTAGAAGACTTATCACGGCTTAAGAGATTAAGAGCAAAGTGCCGCAACATCGCCATATTTTCAGGAGAATTATCTTTGCGAATACGAGAAGCATCTTCGTGAAAAGAGACATCTAAAACCCAATGCAATGAATTTTCAATCGACCAATGGGTACGAACCGCGTTATTCATGACAGAAGCATTAGAAGGCAAGCTCGAAATGTAGTAGCGATTCTCGGTGGAGACTTTACCATTGATGCGGCGCTCACTTTGGACTAGGGCAATGGTTTGTAAACCAGCCCATAAAGGCAGTTGTGTAAGGTAATCCAAGTTAGATAAAGTCCAACAACGTCGAATTTCTAAACGTCCATGTCCTTTGTCTATAGACTGGCAAAAGTCATGGTCTACATCTGCAAAATTAGTGGTGATAGCTTGCTCAAACAACCACTGCACATCCTCAAATAGACTTCCCTGATTACCTTTAAGTGCTAAAACGTAATCCCCTCCCTGTTGAACGATTTGACTAGCTATTTCTTTCTGGCATCCCATTGCGTCAATTGTCACAATACAACCAGTAATTTCTAATAGCTTTAACAATTCTGGTATTGCGGTGATTTCGTTGGATTTATCATCGACTTTGCGCTGCCCTAATACCAATCGATTTGCGCTTGCCCATGCACTCACCATATGGATTGCACCTTTGTCTGCTCCTTGGTCGTAGGATTGTCTCAAGGTTTTACCGTCTATAGCTACTATCTCTCCCTTCAGCACATGACTTATCGATTTCACCCATCTGATGAAGCTATTTTGCATTTGTTGCGGGTCTAATCTCGCAAACACTCTGGCAAATGTGTCATCACAGGGTATCCCATTCGGTAGTTCAAGAAATGTCCCCAGCCATTCTTGTTTTGATTTGCCAAATAGCTCGATGTCTTCCCAGTTTTCTCCCCCACTTATCACGGCGCAGATCCCTATCACGATTATGTCTAGCAATTTATGCTCTTTCCCTCGGTTATCTCGTGGATCTTCTACTCCCTCAAAGTGGCTCACTAAACTAACTGTGATAGGGCTATTCATTACGGCTTGACTTCTTTATTGTCTCCTTATTTTATTCACTTTTTTATGCGGTTGCCCTGTTTTCTCATCTGTGTGGACATAATAAGCTTTTTCACAAAATAATATATTTATTATTCAGTTTGTTTGACAAAACAATAGTGAGTAAATAAGCCCGTATCCCAACGATAATGTAGCAAGCTAAACTACAGTAGGATTAGGATAAAGTTAAGGTCACAAAAAAATCTGCTTAATATCACTATAAAGTATAAATATATATACTGAAAGTCAAGTTTTGAACTTAACAAATATCACGCTAACGAAATAGATAGGGAGAATTATAAGTATAGTTGTTTTAAATAACTTGTAGACGGGCTTCGAGTTCGCTCAGCCCTCGGTGTAAGCTAGCTGAGCGAACTCGAAGCTGTAGTTTTTATTTGAATTATCTATATTATGAGACTATCCTCTGTTAAATGGAATATCTTTTGAAGGCTAAAGCACCCGATATACGTGCGCTATTTTGAGCCTTAACAGAGGTGGTATTTGAGACCTATTGGAAAAGCTTTCAGTCTACACACAATTTATTTCTGGGCTAATATCTGATCGCTGCCATCCAGAACAAAAAGATACAAAAAGATATTTTTATTTACATATATAATAATTTTTTAAAGACGCTACCAGCAAAAACATCACACCCAACTTAAAAACTTGCCATGTCTCTAAGCACTCAAAATGAAAGCGCACCCCATCATGTTGTTATTATTGGCGGCGGCTTTGGGGGACTATATGCCGCCCAAAAGTTAGGCAAATCAAAGGTTCCCGTTAAAGTCACCCTCATCGACAAACGTAACTTTCACCTCTTCCAGCCCCTACTTTATCAAGTCGCCACAGGCAGCCTCTCCCCCGCCGATATCGCCTCACCATTGCGGGCAGTCCTCGCCGAGAACAAAAATACCAGCGTCGTGATGGGCGAAGTGCTAGATATTGATGCCCAAGCGCAGGTAGTTAAATTAAAAAATCACTTAGACATAAGCTATGACTCGCTGATCGTGGCGACAGGAGTTAGTCACCATTACTTTGGTAACGATCAATGGTCAGAGCAAGCCCCCGGATTAAAAACCATTGAAGATGCGATTAATATGCGTCGCCGCATCCTGAGCGCTTTTGAGGCAGCCGAAAAGACCCACGATCCTAAGTTTAAAGAAGCATTAATGAACTTCGTGGTCATCGGTGGAGGTCCAACGGGCGTGGAACTTGCGGGAACCTTAGCGGAGCTTGCCCATCGCACTCTCAGTGATGAATTTACCAATATTGATACCAAGAAAGCGCGAATCATCTTGATTGAAGGAACCGATCGCGTATTGCCTCCATACCATGCCGATCTCTCGGCGGCAGCGAAGGAATCTCTGCTGAAGTTAGGGGTGGAAGTCAAAACTAGTGCGATGGTGACGAATATTGAAAATAATGTCGTTACCTTTAAATTGGGTGAGCAAGTTGAGCAAATCCAAGCCCAAACAATTCTCTGGGCGGCGGGTGTCAAGGCTTCGTCAATGGGTAAAGTATTAGGCGATCGCCTGAATGCGGAACTAGATCGCGTTGGTCGTGTGGTTGTCCAGCCTGATATGTCGATCGCTAATTTTCCTAATGTCTATGTGATTGGTGACTTAGCGAACTATCCACACCAAGGCGATCGCCCTCTTCCGGGGGTTGCGCCTGTGGCGATGCAGCAGGGTGAATATGTCGCGCATCATATCGAAGCGAAGGTGCAAAAAAAGGAACCTTCAAAATTCAAGTATTGGGATTTTGGAAGTCTCGCGGTAATTGGTCGCCATGAAGCGGTTGTAGACTTCAAGTTCTTGCGTCTGAAGGGTTGGCTAGCATGGTTTATCTGGACATTTGTGCATATTTACTATCTAGTGGAATTTGATAATAAATTGCTGGTCATGGTTCAATGGGGATGGAACTATTTCACCCATCGACGTGGCGCAAGAATTATCACAGGTCGATACTTGCAGGTACTAGAAGAAATGGAAGGAATCCGTGCAGGTGGGCTTTCATTAGAAACAAGGGAACCAGCCGAGGTTGCCTAATAAAAAAGGAGTCGCAAAGCGACTCCTTTTTTTAGACTTCACCCATGGCTACCATTTGGATCGCACGGGGCATAGCGGGATCGAAACCTCCCATATCCCAAGAATTAGAGTCTTTGGGATCGACTAGCGAGAGCTTGTAGGGAGCCAAGGTCACATAGATTGCCTTCGCATTAGCATTCACCTTACGGCGATATTCAGCCAAGGCTTCGCTAGGATGACGACGACCTGCCCAAGATTCGGAATCAGTCCAGAAGCAGAACACATCCGCATAGAACTTATTCTTAATCGCCCAATCGTAAGCCACCGATGCATCCGTACCACCGAAGTTTTGGTTCGTTGCCTTCTGCATTGCCGATGTGAAGGAATCCTTTTTGGTGATTCCCAAATCGCGGAAGTCGGTCGCAAATCCACGGATCGCATAGTTGGTTTCCGCCTTCACCGTCGCCAAAGCCATCGTTGCCGCGATTTCGCAGCAGGTCAAGCCAATAGAACTAACGGTGTAGTACGCCATCGAACCCGACACATCGATCGCATGGAGGAAAGTCGCACCCGTAGGCGCGATCGCATCGAAGGACATTTCTAGAGCAGTTTCCAGAATATCGACAATGCGAGGAATTGGTTCCCAAGTCTTTTGGCTACGTCCGAGCGCACCACCAGACTGATAGGTCTTGAGAGCTTTCAAAACATCAATGGGGTGAATGCGCCCCTTTTTCAGGCGATCGCGATTGTTCAATACATTGGTGACATGCTTCAAGTTATCCTTGTTTTTCGCAGTCAAGACTCCGAGTTCGGTCAAGGAACCAAGGTTCCGCAACAATGCACCGATGGGCATTTCGTTAAAGAGCAACTGCCATGCACGCACATCCATCTGTCCGATGGGAGCCGCCATTTCATGGGTGAGTTTACCCTTGGCGATCGCTTCATGGGTCTTGTCAGGGTGACGCTTCAGCCATTCATACCACCAGATTTGCGCCAGCGCATCCGATGGAATTTGCGAAGGAAGTTCATCCCAACCCTTGACCACCCATTGATAGAGCGCTTGTTGATCGTCAGTTTCAGGCTTGACGTGAAACAACCGTAGCGCATCACGATGCGAGAACCCTTGTCTTTGTTGGTACTTCAGTAATTGATAGGCTAGCGCCTTGGTGTCGGGATTGGAAAGCCATGCCTTACCGCTTTCACGAATGACTTTACCAAAACCACGCATGGACTTGGTGTAGTTCATCCATTCATAGAAGTGGCTACCTGTGCGGACAACTTGGGGGAAGATTTCCATAAAGTTCCGTTTCGCCGCTTGGCTGTCACCCATCGATAGCAAGACTAGCGCCAGAATAGGAGCGCTGTTATTTACCGCACGACCATCGCTAGCATAGAGAATTTCGCTCTTCACGCGATCGGCATCTTCGGCGACACATTTCTGCACCGTATCGATGAAATCGGCGGACAGTTCGTGCTTGCCAGCGTAGTAGGTGCTTTGAGCCGTACCAATCAGCAAGCAACGACGCAACATGCGCCAGATACCAGCATCAAAGGCAAAGCCACCCGATCGCCCTTGGATCATTTCGGCTTCACGACCTGCGATCGCTTGAGTTTGAGGAGTACCTTTGGGTTTCTGGAATAAAAATTTATAAGACATGACATTCTCCGTCCCGTAAGGGAAAAGTTAAAGAGAACTTCCTTCGCCTCGACCAAAGAGAAGGATATTTTTTGAAGATTTTGATTGCACTGTAAGTGCAATCAAAATCTTCAAAAAGCTAAAAGCTAATTGCTAACAGCTAAAAACTTTTAGAGGGGGTGGAATGGGACTCGAACCCACATCTCGCGACATAAAGGGGGAGATCGTTAAAAGCGATAACCTTAAGTCTGCGTCCCTTGCGGGCAAAAGTGCGTTCTACCAGTTGAACTATCCACCCCAAGTTGGAGTGTCGGACGAGACTCTAACTCGCTAATAGTAGATTCACAGACTACCACCTCGTTCACTTTGGCTTCCGACACGCTTGTGCTAGTAAACTAGCTATTCCTTCGCTACGAATCGAACGTAGAATAATACAGCCAAAGTGTATTGTGATGCCAATTTCACTACAAAGGATTAGACAGTTAGAAGCGAGCTAAGCACTCTTGGTGGTTGAAACATAGAGTGCTAAGCACTCTATGTTTCTTTACCTCTAGTTAGGGATCTATTTTGAGAAATAGATAGAAGAGATTTAGCCATCGACAGGCAAAACATCTAGTTTAGGAAGGGATGGGAATTGAACCCAGTCACCTCATGGAGGTGATGCAACCAAAGCGATAACCCTAGCCAATTCGTCCCTTTAATTACTAAATTGGCGCAAAGCTCCATTTAGTAATCTAGGGCAAAGAGAAGTTTCGATTGCGATCGCATAACTATCTCTCCAAAACATTACTCAAAATCAAACTCCCAATTGACGGAGAGGGACTCGAACCCCCGACACTTGGCGTTTCAGGCGATAACCCTAAATCTGCGACCTTTGCAGGTAAGTGACGACAAAGGATGTTTTCAATGCTCTACCACTGAGCTACCCGTCAATATATCCAATTTAAATTTTGCCATAGGCAAAATTTAAAATAAGAGTTTTATCGAATTTTGCCTATGACAAAATTCAAAATGAGAGTTTTGATTTGGTGATAGATGCTACCTGCGAACAAGCAGCACCTATCTGGTAGCAATAACCCTGAATGCTTCAGCCCATACAGGCAAGTCACTGCATAAAGGAATTCAGCAGTTTGCGAGGCTGCATCTCCTTTCCCAATTGCTCCACAAATACTGGAGTAGTACTTGTAATCGCTATTAGACTAGGCGTTCTACGCGCTTGAACTACGTTGCACTACATTTATACTACACGTACTACAAGAATGCAATAGCGATCGCCAAAAAAGTTCAAACAAGGCTATGCTCGTCTTGTATTGCTATACGTTAAAGGCAACTATGCTGGATTTACAGAAATTGATGGGACAGATGCAAGGGATGTCTGAACAATTGCAAAAGGAAGCTCAGCAATTGACAGCTAAACTCGATCGCGCAGAAACTATATTTACTGAAGCCATCGCCAATCAATCTCACCTTTGTCAGCATAGTGAACTACTACGCGATCGCTTCATGTTTAATTGCGCGGAACCAGTAGAACCTCTAGGACAAATCCAAGCAATATCTCCCATAACGACACCCCATATTGTTCTCGCTACCGATGGCTCCCAGATTGCCCCTAGCCGCCATGAGATTGCCTATTGCTATTTAATTAATATTGGTCGTGTTGCCATTTACTATAATTCTGGTATCTATCCCTTACTCGACAATATTCCTGAAGTCTTTTATAAAACAGAAGATCTCTATAAAGCCCGTCAATGGGGAATTCAGACAGAACAATGGATGACCCTAAAGCGTACAGTTGCCGAGAATGTCGCCTTAGCTAATTTAGCGATCGCGACAATTGCGAGTTATCCCCAGTCACCAATGCTAGCTTTTAGCGATGGAGCCTTAGTCCATTGGGAGCTTGATGAGATTCCCGCCGATGCGCGATCGCAACTTTTACCAGATATTCTCGCCGCATGGGATGAATTGCAAGCTCAACGGATTCCCCTCGCAGGCTATATCAGCGCTCCCCGTGCGGCGGAGGCAACTAATTTTTTGCGGTTACAAATCTGTCCTTTTGAGCAACCTGATTGTCATACGCACTGCTCTGCGAAACCACTAGATGCTGCACCTTGTAGCCAAATTCAACCCTTGCGCGATGGTACATTATGGAGCCGTTTATTAAAAGTCGGTGAATGTAGTCCACTCTGGAAAAGTCAGGCAAGAATTTTGCAAGAATATGGCGAACATCAGATTTATTTTTGTTATCTCCATGTAGGGACAGAAATTGCCAGAATCGAGATGCCAGCTTGGACAGCCCTTGATGGAGAACTGCGATCGCAAGCTTTGCAAATCATTCTCGCCCAAGTCCAGAAAGGTTATGGCTATCCTGTCGCACTTGCTGAGGCACATAATCAAGCTGTGGTCACAGGTAGCGATCGCCGTCGCTTTTTTGCGATTCTAGAACAGCAAATGGTGAAGTCAGGTTTACGCAATATCACCACCTCCTACAAAGAATCTCGCAAGCGGAGCAGCATAGCTTGATATAAAAATGACGCTTCGCATCATTTTTATTAGGATTTACGCAAACTCTAAATTGCCCTCATCCCCCAACCCCTTCTCCCAGAAAGGAAGAAGGGGAGTAAGAGCTTTTTCTTTTTCCCTTCTCCCTTTTTGGGAGAGGGACTAGGGGTGAGGGTCTTAGCAACTTTTGTGTAAGTCCTATTTATATCAGAAAATCTAATAATCGATGAGCAAGTTCTAATTTAGAACAAAGTGGTGTAGATAGAACCTTACCATCTTGATGAATGAAAGTTGCTTGATTAGTATCTGTAGCAAATCCAGTTTGAGAACTATTCACCGCGTTAGCCGCGATCGCATCTAGTCCTTTTCGCGCTAATTTATCTTTTGCCGCAGCTACTACTTCTTGATCTGTCCCAGTTTGCGCGGCAAAACCCACTAAAATTTGCTCAGGACGTTTACGTTTAGCCAGATCAGCCACGATATCAGGAATATATTCAAGTTCTAGATTTAAGGGCAATTCTGATTTTGGCAACTTGCGATCGCTTATGGTTTTCGCCCGTACATCGCCAACGGCGGCGGCGGCGATCGTAATATCGGCAAGGGGAAACTCTTCGAGCATGGCTTGGTGCATTTCTGCGGAAGTGCGGACTAATCTCACCGATGGTGGCACTTCGCTCACAGGGAGAGCCGCGTTAGAAGTAGTGATGAGGGTGACAGTTGCACCACGATGGATTGCAGCTTTAGCGATCGCGATGCCCTGCTTACCCGTCGATGGATTACCAATAAAGCGAACAGGATCGATAAATTCGCGAGTTCCCCCTGCATTAACTAAAATCTTTTTCCCCTTTAAATCCCGTTTGCCTTGAGTAAATAGAAAAGATTCGAGATATTCCAAAATTATTTCTGGGTCTGCCATGCGCCCAGTGCCCACAGCGTCACAGGCGAGAATACCATCCGTCGGCGCGATCGCGGTATAGCGATCGTCCTTTAATAACTTCTGCCAATTCTCCTGCACAGTGGGTTGTAGCCACATAGTTGTATTCATCGCTGGCGCAAAGAGAATTGGGCAACTGGAGGCAAGCACAGTATTTGTGAGTAAATTGTCTGCCATGCCATAGGCTAACTTCGCTAAAGTATTTGCCGTCACAGGCGCAAGCAAAAATACATCGGCCCATTCTGCTAGTTCAATATGTAGAGGTCTTCCATTTGTCGGTTGCCAAAAATCAGCATCAGTATAGGAAGGTTGGCGCGACAGCGTAGCAAAGGTAAGGGGTGTGACAAATTCGGCGGCCGATCGCGTGAGGATGACTCGCACTTCAAGACCACGTTTCGCCAAGCTAGAAACCACTTCACAAACTTTATAAGCAGCAATGCCTCCAGATATGCCAATGAGTACATGATTTACAGGCACGAATTTTATCTCCTAGTGAAAATCTATTTCTTAGTTAATTAGGTTTTTGGTAGAGTTGGTGCAGCTAAAGACTACATTAACTCTGCTGACGCTTAATCACTAAAAATGAAACTTGCATTTATTATCGATCCGATCGCTAGACTCGATCCCGCCCATGATACTAGCGTTGCCCTCATGGAGGCGGCTTGTCGCAAGGGCTATGAAGTATTTATCACAGATATGAATACGCTCAGTGTCAGGGATGGTAAAGCATGGGCTTTTCTCCAAGCGACTAAGATTCATCCTATTCCTCTTGTAGATGGTAAATGGCAAGTTCCCCATCCTTGGTATGAAGTTGCTGAAGGATCATTTCAGCCCCTAGAGCAGATGCAATTCGTGTGGATGCGCCCCGATCCACCTGTCACAACAGAATATCTCTATGCAACCTATATTCTCGATTATGTAGACACTAGCAAGACCAAAGTTCTCAACTCACCACAGGGCATTCGAGCCGCCAATGAGAAAATGTATGCTTTGCAGTTTACAGGAGCAATCCCGAAAACGATTGTCACTGCTGATAAAGGTACAATCATCGACTTTGTGAAAGCGGAAGGTAAAGCCGTGATGAAACCCTTAGGAGGTAAGGGTGGTGAAGGAATTCTATTTTTAGAAACAGGCGATCGCAATATTAACTCGCTGATCGAAATCAGTACCAATATTGGTAAAACCCCTGTGATGGTGCAGGAATATTTGCCCGATGCTCAATTGGGTGACAAGCGGATCATTCTCCTTGATGGCGAACCCATTGGCGCAGTAAATCGGGTTCCCAAATCAGGAGAATTTCGTGGCAACATGGCAGCAGGTGGTAGTGCTGTGCAAGTAGATATCACGCCTCGCGAAAGGGAAATATGCACAGAGCTTGCACCTACCCTCAAACGCGATGGCTTAATGTTTGTTGGTATTGACGTAATCGGCGGCTATCTGACAGAAGTGAATGTGACTAGCCCCACAGGTGTCCGCGAAATCGATCGCCTCGATGGTGTTTCGCTCGGCGATCGCGTGATGGATTGGTTAGCAAAGTTATCTTAAGCCTCAAGCAAGAGATTTTTTAAACTTGTTGCAAAGCAACAAGTTTAAAAAATCTCTTGCTTGGAATGGGGCACACTGTGCGCCATTTACTTTTTTATTGGTGCTTGGAATAGAATTGAGGTAGAACATCATATAGAAATTTTTTTAGTTATGTCGCTTTTACCCATGCAAGTTTTTAGCCCAGAAGTTATGAAAAAAGTAAAAGCTCACGTCAAAGTCTGGACGCGATCGCTTTTAGTCGTTGCCCTAGTCGCAATGACAATCTTTGGCAATGCCCATGAAGCATTGGCTAGGCGAGGAGGAGGTCGCGTTGGCGGTAGTGCTTTTCGATCAGCCCCCAGTCGTTCAGTCCCCTCTAGCCCTTCTCGGTCATATAGCAACTATAGTGGCGGCAACAGCCTATACAGCCCTAATACTGGCGGTGGCTTCTTCTTTTTCCCCATGTTCTTTGGTGGCGGCTTCGGCGGCGGACTATTTACCCTGTTATTGCTGGTAATTGTCGCAGGTGCGATTATGCAAGCCTTCCGTGGTCGTGGTGATGGCGAAGGCATTACAGGCATGGACAGCAAAGTCAGCGTTGCCAAAATTCAAGTAGGTCTACTTTCTTCTGCGCGATCGCTACAGCAAGAGTTAACTCGTTTGGCGCTAGAGTCTGATACATCATCCGTTGAAGGTTTAGCTGTCGTTACTCGCGAAACCGCAGTTTCCTTGATGCGTCATCCTGAATATTGGGTTTACGTGAGCAGTGCTAGTGAAAACACCAAGTTTGCCCTTGCTGAACAAAAATTTAATAGCTTAGTCATGTCTGAGCGTAGCAAGCTTAATGCAGAAGTTTTAAGTAATGTCGGCGGTCGCGTACTCCAAGGCAAAACTGCGGCGGCTTTACCTAGCGAAGGTAGTCTGAGCCTTGAAGATCCTAGTGAATATATTGTCGTTACCATCCTCTTAGCCGTTGCTGGTGACTCCCTCAGTAAGTTACCGACTTTGAGATCCTCCGAAGATTTAACATCTGCACTATCAGCGATCGGTTCAGTCCCCGAAGATAATCTCTTGGCAGTAGAAATCCTCTGGGAGCCTCAATCTGAGGACTATACTCTCACCAATGATGAAATTTTGACCATCTACCCCGATCTAGTCAGAATTTAAAATTTCCCCAAAAAAGAACCGATTTTCTATGGTGCTGCTTCGCCGCACTTTCAAAAGAACAATAAAGGCAGCGCTTGGCGCTGCCTTTATTGTTCAATGCTATAAAAAGATTTGCGAAATCTAGCCTAAAGTTGTAGCTTTCAGAGTCGATCTGTGGTATCACTTACCAGTGTTATTTCTTCTTGTTTTGTGAGAGACAACTTTCAAGTATTCTGATTTGGCTAAAATAGCTATCCCAACAGCACTTTTTTGAGTATGGCAGTTTTTGTGGTGAGTGCGTGTGAATCATGGAGTGAGTAAGGTCGGCATATGATGCAAGATACAGATAAAAATCAATTTTATGTAACGCAGGACGTTGATGCCTATACAGACAACGTAGATAACTTAATGGATGATCTATTTGGAGAGGTGGAAAGTACTCTTCATGTTGATTACGCCAAGCAGCGATCGCCAAAAGCTAAAAAAGCACAGAAACAATCTGCTCCCTATGCCTCAGTAAAAGCATCTAGTTCAGATATAGTTGCCATATCCAAAATTGAGTCGGAAAATCGAGATGTTTCTACATCCAAAGATACCGTTAGCATCACCAAGCTAAATCTTGCTGATATCTCCTTACCACCGATTTCCAAACAAGACGTACTCTGGATTCAACCCTACATCATGCGGAATCCAGAACCACCTTCTAATATTCCACCCACACCCCCTGAATCTGTAGTTCAAAAGTCTAATTTATTAGATCGCATTTTGTTAGTTGCAGCCTGTAGTTCAGCCCTATTAGCTGCCGTGATGTGGACAATTAATCATGGTATTTGGTTAGGACGGCAATCAGTAGCTGTTGTACCAGCAACCTCTAAGATTGCACCTGACAATAAAACATTTGCTGATGAAATCAAGCGGATGTTGTCTGATATTACGGATAAAAATCGAGCGATCGCTGCAAATTCTAACGGCAATATTGGTAGCAACCTGCCATTGATGGCTGCGCCTTTGGTAGGAAATATGCCCCTATCCGCTGCGCCGAATCCCTTTGCTAACGGGAATCAGCCTATGTATGTCCCTGTATACCAACCACCTAACCTCGCAAGTAGCAATAATGGCAATGCGCCATCCCCATTAGCCCTGCCCCCTCTCACAGCCAACAATTCCATTGACGCATCTAATCCGCCTGCGAGTGCTAAGCCCAACTCTACATTCACACAAGCGGCTGCACCTATGCCATCATATACATTAATTGGTGTGCTGGATTTAGGCGATCGCTCCACAGCAATGTTTGATATGAATGGCTCAGTGCAATCAGTCGGTCTAGGTAAAGCGATCGGCAATACAGGCTGGGTGTTAGCTCGCGTTAGTCAGCAAGAGGTGGTGGCGAAACGTGGTAGAGAAACAAAAACTATATTTGTTGGGCAAAAGTTCTAACAACATAATAAATTGAGCCTCAAAAATCTAACTATCTAAGGAAAACATATATGGGGTTGCTAGAGGATATATCTCGCTTTTTAGAAACTCGTCTAGAGGAGTTTATTCGCAATAATCCCCAAATTGAATTGCAAATCCTCGAAGATAAGTTACGCCAACAAGATGAAGAAATCACGAAATTAATCGTTACCTCCAAGCAAGAGGAAAAAAACTTACAGGATCGGATTCTGGAAATCGCAGAAGAAATCCGAGTCTGGCATGATCGCACGGTTAAAGCCGAGTCCTTTGATCGTCCTGACTTGGCGAATCTTGCGAAGGAGCGTGAAGCAGCCTTGCTACGGCAGGGTAATCAAATTTGGGCGCAGATGGAAATAGTCAAAAAACGGGCGATCGATAGCCAATCCCTACAAGTCCAAATTCAAGAAAGGCGTAAGGAGGTACAAGCGAAAATTGCTGAGGCTGCCAAAACTGCTAAGGCAAAGTCTCCTGCTAGCACACCCTTAAACTGGGACAATCTCTACACGCCTCCCTTCCGTGATCCTAATGACAAGTTAGAAGAAACCTTTCGCCGTTGGGAAATGGATGAAGAACTTGAGCGACTCAAGCGTAATTTGGGAAAGTAGAGAATATTTGAGCAATTTATTTTGTTAGTATGCAAATTTTGCTAACTGCTATGTTATGATAGACAAGCGCAAAAAACGCAACGGGATGTAGCGCAGCTTGGTAGCGCACCACTTTGGGGTAGTGGGGGTCTTGGGTTCAAATCCCAACATTCCGATTGATTGAAGGTTTTACGCTCTATTTATAGGCTACAAATCCACAATAAAAATCTCAATAAATCGCCATATCTCTACTAAACCTTGGAGAGATATGGCGATTTTTGATAATAACGGGGCTATAGATATCTCTTACATTGCCATAACGCGAGTTCGGGATAATTTGAAATGGTCTTTAAGAGAGGGTTTGCTACGCAAACCCTCTCTTAAAGACCAAAAGTAAAAGCCTTGCTAAGCAAGGCTTTTACTTTTGGTCTTTGCAAATTTGCCAGCTTAACCCGAACTGACGTTAAATAATACAGTGAAAATTTATCGCATAAAAAAAGAAGGATACTTTGTATCCTTCTTTTTTTAATTTGATTTTATCTAAACTGATTTAGCAGCATCGACTTCAGCAAAGGGTTTATAACACTTTTCAGAGTCGTAGATATGGCAGCGATCGCCAATATCCTTCATCAGTTCCCATGAGAACTTAGTCTTGTATAGATATTGTCCCCAATTCTCATCTAAGGACTTATGCGCTAGGCGTAAGTTATAGGAAGGAATACCAGTAGAAACATGGTGAGGAACGTGAACATTAATGTCGTGACATAACCATTCCACCCAAACTGGATAGTCACAATGTACAGTTCCAGTTAGCTGATCGGTCGCAGCGTGCCATTTATCTTGATCCTTAAACTGGATATCTGGCATCGTGTGGTGAACGATTGTAAAGGTACTCATCCAGAAGTGATAAACCAACCAAGGCATCAAAAAGAAATTGATAAATCCTAAGAAACCTGCGGTGTAAATCAAAGCAGGAATCGCGATCGCACCAAACACGATCACTAAGCGATAGGAAAACTTTACTTGTTTTTGTTGACGCTCAGGATAGAGACTGGCATCGAAGTGTAAATTTGCCCAATGAATAATCGAGCCAATCCACCAAAAACGGGTACGAATTAGACGATATACACCAGAAATCAGCCCCTTACCTTGTTCATACTCTTCGACAGTGAAAGGATACCAAGCATTATCTTCACCCATTTTATTGGTATGCAGGTGATGGTGATCATGCTTGAAACGCCAACCGTGGAAAGGATACAACAGTGGCAAAAAGGCAATATGTCCAACTAGGTCATTGACCCAGCTCTTGTTAGAAAAGGAGCGATGTCCACAATCATGACCGATTACGAACCAGCCTGTTAGAGCAGTACCTGTAAAAATCCAAGCGAAAGGTAACAAATACCAAGGCGAGAAGGCAATACTGGCATAACCAAGCGCGGCGGCTACTAAGGAAAACAACACACCAAACCAAGCTCTGAGAGGCTTTTTCTCAAAGTATTGGGAGGGGATAGTTTTAATGATGTCGCGGAGGGTGGTCTCAGGCGTAAGAGTGTGTGAGGAGTTTTGTATGGCAACCACTACTGAGCACTCCCTGCGGTGGTCAATCTTTGACGGCTCAAGCTTTGCAATTGCTGAAAAAGAACATCGATATCGGATTGCAATTCCGCCAGTTCAGCTTGAACCTCTTCGGAATATAACTTTTTGGCGGTTACGTTCAATGTAGAAATCTCTTTTGTTGGGGCTTCAGTTTGTTTGCTCATACTTTCCTTTAAAACGCTTTTAAAACGTTGCGATCACACCACAAAAATATTTATGACTCAGATTCTAGCCTATGTTATGTGTATTTTTGTATACCCATAAACATATCTAATGAGTAATTATACGGATCTGAATGATTTTCTCTGTCGCTTGCGCCACACTTATACATAGAGATACCCATAGATAACTTATAGATAAGATGTAGCTAAACAGACAGGTTGCAGAAAACTATTGTTCCTCTAAGTGTGGCGTGGTTGAAGCCTAATATTAAAGCTTAATATTTAGTACCAAGAGGTGTATCAGCAAACAAAATGGGGGCGATCGCGGCGGCTGATCCTAACCGATCATCAAGATAATCTTCGAGACTGTAGTACTGATCCATACGATCGCATAGTCCTTCTGGGCTAAGGCTTTGGATATTGTGACTGATGATATAGCTTTGAGCAGCCGAACCACGGAAGGCGGCAAAGGCTTCTTCGCAATAGGCTTGTTTAGAATCACGGGAAGCAGCAATCCAATCTGAGCCATGCATATTGCCACTAAGAATTGGCTGTCCGTTAGCGGGGATCACGGGACGACGCTCAGATGCGATCGCTTGACTATTTATCAAGAAAACAGTTGTAAATATAAGAATAACTAATAAAAATTTAGCTAAGGCATGAAAACTAATAAATCGACTCATAATTTGCTCGAAATTTACGCAAAGAGGTAATATTGGGAGTCTCAGCATCCATATATTTTTAAGAAAGAAGGGTTTCTTGAACCGATCTAGCTGGGCTGTAGAGACGATACTGCAATCTATTTTAAGAAATTTGGCAATTAAGCTGGTTTGAACAAAAAGTCATTAAGGTTTGATAACATTTCCTGATTAATCGCACCAAACATATCAAAATAGTAATCGCAATATTGTCGAATAGGTTGTATTGTCTAATTTCTAGGAGTATTCTAAGTCTCGGCTTAAATACTTTTTTATGAAATATTCGTCAAACTTGTGTTGTTTGCGATACAGAAAAAATTCACACGTCTTAATTATTAAATTTCCCAGCCCGCCAAATGTCCGAACATTATCTAAATCATCCTACTTTTGGCTTGCTATCTCGCCTATGTAGGGTAGATGAGTTTCGTAGTTTGTTCACTACTCTGTATGCCCAAAGGTTATTTTTCCTAATTACCAATAGTCCCGAAGGTATCCAATTTGAGCCTGTCTCGCGAGCAGATGCAAAGCTCATGGTTGAAAATCAAATGCGATCGCTTCGCCGTATGGGTTCTGATACCGATCAAAAAAATCTCCAACATATCTACAAGCGAACTTTTTCCCAATGACATCGCGTATTTCTCTCAAGGCTGCTGCAAAAATCAATCTTTACCTAGAGATTACGGGCAATCGTCCTGATGGTTATCACGACTTAGTGATGATCTTGCAGAGTATTGATCTATGCGATCGCGTTGATCTTCGGAAACTTGGTACAGACGAGATTCAAGTAAGCTGTACCAATCCTGAAGTACCCTGCGATCGCAGTAATCTTGCCTATAAAGCAGCCGCCTTGATGCAAAGTACCTTTCCAGAGATCGGGGGAGTTGAAATTGCCATCGACAAGCAAATTCCCATGGGAGCAGGGCTTGCTGGCGGTTCCGCAAATGCAGCAGCAGTTTTGGTGGGGATCGATCGCCTATGGAATTTAGGACTTACCCAGTCACAGATTTGCGATTTGGCAGCTCAGTTAGGTTCGGATATTCCATTTTGCGTAGTTGGTGGTACGGCTCTAGCGACAGGTCGCGGAGAAATTTTGTCACCTCTACCTGATCTCAAGGATTTAGTCCTCGTAGTTTGCAAACCTCGTCATATTTCGATCTCCACCGTCTGGGCTTATCAAACTTTCCGATCGCATGGCTTGCTAGCGCATAATCCCGCTAAACATGAGGCTCTCTCTAGTCAAATGGTTGCCGCGATCGCATCGGGCGGTGAGTCTGCACCAGCTAAAATTGGTCGGTTGCTATATAACGATTTAGAACGAGCCGTATTGCCTGAGTATCCTGAACTTGTCGCTCTGGAAAACAAATTGCTAGAGCAAGAATGTCTCGGTGCAATGATGTCGGGTTCGGGATCAACCATGTTTGCGATCGCCGCCGATTTAGACCGCGCCCATCAAATCGCTGAAGCCGTCAGAACCGACGATATTGATGTATGGGTTGTAAAGAGTTTAGTTAGATCGATTTTTGATGCTTGATTTTTACCTTAGACAAGGGGCTTAAGCCCCTTGTCTAGAATTAATCGCTAGTTTCTTGTAAGCGATCGCAATCTAGTAACTCTATCTGTAAGCCATTGATGGCGATTAAGCCTTCACTACTAAGCCGATACAAAGCCCTAGATAGAGTTGCGGGAATTGTTCCTAAGCTTGCAGCTAGTTGAGTTTTGGTGACATCTAAAGTGATGATATTCGCCTGATGGTTGCGAGCGCTTAAATCTAATAAGTAAGAAGCTAATCTCTGCGGTACATCTTTGCATGACAGTTCCTCGACCATATGCGCCAGTTTGCGCGAGTGCGTAGCCAGACTCATCAACATATTGATAGCGATCGCAGGATATTGATGGAGCAGTTCTAGAAAAGCAAATCGAGGGAAAAAGATTAATTCTGTATATTCCAAAGCGATCGCGGATGCGGGGAAGCATTTCCCATCAAGAGCAGGCACTTCGGCGAAGTAATCGCGCACACCTAACAAATGCATGATTTGTTCTTTACCGTTAGATGCCATTTTAAACACCTTGACTCTCCCCTCTTGCACCACAAAAAATCCCGTCGCTTCGCTGTCTTGGATAAAGATCATTTCTCCCTTTTGAAACTTTTGCAGTTGCGAAATTTGGACTATTGGCTCAAGCTGCTCTAGGGATAATCCTTGAAAAATTAGAGTTGTTTGTAACCAGTTACTGAATTCGGGTTTATTCACTTCTTTCCTGTGTTTAATGAAGCGTAAAGCTTTGGATTTATCTTTTGACTTAAATCAAAGGATTTTAGTGGATATGCTCCTATGCTGTCCTCATAAGACAGAAGGAAATCCCATGACAACATTGTTTGAAAAACTTGGTGGTGCTGAGGCTGTTGACCTAGCAGTAGATCGATTCTATGAAAGAGTGCTGCAAGACGATCGCATCAAACACTTTTTTGCAGATACCGATATGGCAAAACAGCGATCGCACCAAAAAGCCTTTCTCACCTACGCCTTCGGTGGTACTGACAAATACGACGGTCGCTATATGCGCGAGGCTCATAAGGAACTAGTAGAAAAGCAGGGCTTAAACAGTAGTCACTTTGATGCGGTTGCCGAAGATCTGATGATTACACTCAAGGATATGGGAGTTTCCGATGAACTCTTGGCAGAAGTGGCGGCAGTAGCGGCGGCTCCACAACATAAAAAAGATGTCTTAAACGGCTAAATATTTGCCAAGATTTCGGCAAAGCCGAAATCTTGGCACAAATAAAAAAGGAGATTAAAGATATGACAACTTTTCAAATCAGTGACACCGTAGGCGACATCGTTCGAGATCGCCCTTCCCTTTCACGGTTGTTTGAGCAAGCCAAGGTTGACTATTGCTGTGGCGGTAAGAAAACGCTTGATGAGGCTTGTCGTAAGCAAGGTATTGATCCTCAAGTATTTATCACACAATTAGAAGCGATCGCTACCTCAAATCAAGAACCAGAGCTAAACATCACAACTTTATCGCTGACGGAACTAGCTGATCACATCGAGCAAACCCACCATGCTTACCTCCATACAGAACTTCCTCGTTTGGAACGAATGGTCACAAAAGTTGCGGCGGTACATGGCGATCGGGAACCCCGTCTACAGAAAATTAAGGATATCTTTTTAGCTGTTTCCCAAGAACTAGCAACACATTTGCAGAAAGAAAAACA
Organism: Pseudanabaena sp. BL-A-41; assembly: GCA_050632425.1. GTDB lineage: Bacteria > Cyanobacteriota > Cyanobacteriia > Pseudanabaenales > Pseudanabaenaceae > Pseudanabaena. The sequence continues at coordinate 1,677,288 of CP192607.1, forward strand.
GATTTTATTCCCAATGATTCGGCAGTTGGAAGCGAGTGTCACAACTCCACAATTCCACTGTGGCACGATCGCTAATCCTGTGCGTCAAATGGAATTTGAACATGATGATGCAGGCGTTGCGTTGGGGCAATTGCGACAACTCACTGATAATTACACTCCTCCTGAATGGGCTTGCAACACCTATCGCGCCATGCTGGATGGATTGTTGAACTTTGAGCAGGATATGCACCAACATATTCATAAGGAAAACAATAGACCTCTTGCAGAACCGAAAATATGTTAGATTTACGGGTTTTGAATTTTTACATTCGCCCTAAAATTAAGTCAGGAAATACAAAGCCAGTCAAAATCTATCAAGAGAAGAATTTAAACGCTTATTTGGCGTAAGAAGAGAAACATTTGCTCAAATGATGGAACTTGGGTGCAATTTTGCTAGAGGCAATCAACTCTAAGGCTTGATTGATAAGAGTTACAGACGATAATTTAGTACAATCGGACAGAAGAATTACATAGAACCTATTGACCTTTTTAGACACAATCAAATATCATAAAAAGAGAGACACGGGAAGGGGTTCCCTTTCAGGAAATTTAAATATGAAATACTTAGTTAAGGCAGCTAATGTTTTTACTGCTTTTCTACTACCTATAGCCATTGCTTTCAGTGGCTTTTCTGGCAATGCTCATGCTCAGTCTGAAAATGTGAATGTTGAGATTGATGCTAATAAAACCATAGATCAAATTCTAGGGATAGTCAGCTCGAAGCAGAAATTTCAAGTGGTGATTGTTAATCAAACTGGTTATACACTTACCCGTGTGGGTGCTCATAATTATTCAGAAAACTGGATTCTTGGTGATGTTCCTTCATTAACCGCTCAATATAGAGACTGGAGCCCTCGTAATGCGAGTACTTCTTTTAGCTTTGCCGCTAACTATGCAGTTGGAGATACTGGAAGATTTTTCCAATTTGCAGCTGCATGGCCTCCTATAGGAAGGAGAAAAATTAATCTCTGCGCCCGTAATGCAAGTGACAACGATCCAGCAAAAGTTTGTTGGGAAGCTATGACTGATGCTGATGACAAATCTGCAACCAATGATCAGTTCTCCGCTAAAGCTTTGATGGGGAATAATAATGGCAGAGTTCAGTGGATATATCAAGTTAAATAACTTGTTAATCTAAAAAAAGGGGTAGGTATGTTTTTCCTGCCTCTTTTTTTAGTAGTTACTAAGTTTTTGCCCAGTTTAGATGTTTAATTTCACCAAGTTCACTTTTTATTTGAGAAAAAACTTGTCATTTTGAGTTAAGAAAGGATCTGTAGAAAGAAGGATATATGATTTACATGAAATCTCTAACTAAGGTTGCTACTTCTTTGTTTTTGACTGTAACTATTGCCTTTGGTAGTTTTAATACTCATGCCAATTCTTCACCTATAAATTCTATAGACCAATCTCAAGATAGTTCATCTGGGTTACAACCCCAAATTCTTCCTAATCAAGCCATAGAACTACCAATGACTATAACATATAACAGGATAGTTGAAATAGCTAATAAGACTAAATGTATTCTTAAACCTATAGGAGCTTACAACAATTCCTTAGAATGGCCTCTAGGTGATATTGGTTCATTGCGGTTAGTCGCTGAAAGATTTAATAGTGATCGTTTTTCTTTTGCGTCTAATTATCAAATTGATTGTGGGATAGGTAAAGAAAAAAGAAACTTACAATTTTCAACTTCATTAGATGCTCAAGGGAATAAAAAAATTAATATTGGAGTCATTAATCAAAATGGCAATGAGCCAGCCAAAATAACTTGGGATAGCATGACAGATCATGATGATAAGTCTCTTCTTAATCTTCCCTTTGGGGTTAATGCTTTCATTAGACAAAAAGACCAGACATCAATCTGGCTATTTGAAGTTGTAGAAAAATAATAACCAAAATAATATAGCAAATATCAGTCTAGTGAGGTACAGTAGCAAGAATGAGTAAACCAAGATAAAAAATCAGAAGCAAAAAGACTATTAAAGACATCATCAAGAGCTTTGAGTAAATTAGGATTATTTCTCACACCAATAGACCGCAGAATACTCTTAAATCTTTGACCAACTATTATCAATTGACGAAAAGTCGGGAGAATAAGGAGGTAGATAAGTTAGGGTGTCTCCCGCAGTTGCAATAGAAGCTTCGATATTGTCTCCCTTGTGAATAGAGCAATTATACATAAAAACATAAGCACCTGCCCAAAGCTTAGGAACTAGTTGCGTGGCAATAAAAGCTTCAAAGGTAAGACTATCGGCAGAGCCTAAGATACTAACTTGAGTCCTTTTGTGGAGACTGTCAAGAAAAATGTGTAAAGTCTATACCTTAACAGGGAATAGACTTTACGTTTTCAAAGGACTGAAAGTGCAAAGTCAATAAAGAATCCAAAGATGCTTTATAAGTAGTGTAGGAATTCTCAAGGCAAGAAGAAATAGCGAATTTGAAAGAAGAAAAATTAGGATAATAGACAGATTAGAGACATTGCTTTTTGACGAATTTCCAAAGACGCTCAATCAAGTTTAAGTTTGGGGAATAAGTAGTCAAATAGAGAAGCTCAATGTTTAATGACTGGGCTAACTCAAAAACTAAAGCACACTTTTGGTAACGAGCATTGTCCAAGACAAGAGTAATGGGGATATTCAATCCCAGATCTGCAAGTTTATAAAGTGCGTAAGTCCTAATTGTTCTACTTGGCTCATTTCTCACAGGAGCAGCATTGTCACAACAAATAAAATTCTCACCTTTGCTACCGTTTATCTCGCCGCAACCTTTGCCGATGCCGTCACTGGTGGCACGATCTCTATTCCTGTGTTGGGATTATGGTTGTTGAATACGCTCTTTTTTAGCAGTGCGATTTTTATGGTGAAGCTGCGTAAACCGAAAACTGCCTCCTTGATGCCGAGTTTGATTTATCACGCGATCGCCAGTTTCGTTATTGCAGGAATCTGTTACTAAGATTGGTTGAACGCATTCTCGGCTTTAGCATTTGGGATAGTAATGTGGCGATCCTTGAAACCCTTTCGGCAATGATCTTCGTGGCGATTGTATCGATTTCTCTTCTACCTGCTCATCTTTAAAGAATTGCCTTGTACCCACAAATCTCTCTATCTGCGTTTAGATTTACCAAGACCCCTAACTCCCCCAATTCTGGGGAACTTAGAAAAAAATTTATTTTCTTGTTCCCCCAGAATTGGGGGTTAGGGGGCGATTAATTAGAGAAGTTCTTTCAACTTCGCTTGATATTCATCAGGGGTAATGCTACCTGCCTTTAGTTCCTCATTGAGCAATTGGACTTGAGGCTCGATCGCTTGTTTCTTCTCGGCGATTTCTTCAGCTTTAGTTTTGTAAATTGCTTCACCCTCTTTCTTAGCTTTTTTGAAGGCTTGACGGAGGCTAAAGGCATCCATTTCACCACCTGAGGCAAAATATTCGTTAGCAACTTTGCCGAGCGCCCATGTACTAGCATAGGCAGTGGTTGCGCCGACGACCATGCCAAAGACGGGAACGAGCTTGGCTAGATTGCTTACAGCGATGCGGGTTCCTGTGATCCCCAAGCTACCAAAGAGTGCCTTGCGAAGGTTTTCGTTGTCGCGATCATAGCCCCAGCTTTGACCAATGGTTTGGGCGAGGTCGAGTTGGTTCCAATAGATCAACATATCAAAGGCGATCGCGATCCCCGGTAAGGGAAATGCGCCTAGCACGGCATTGAGGAAGCAGGTATCGGTAATGGCATTCTCCACTTCGATCGCGCGTTTGTCGGGATCATCGATTTGGCGAACTTGTTCAGAGATTGACGATCGCGTAGAGCGACGTTCTAGGGTTTCCAGCCATTCTTGTTTCCCCCATAGTTTAGAACTGGTAAAGGTTGTACCAATTTTGTCTAAAAGAACTTGTTCTTCGGAACTACATTCTCCATCGATATTTGCCATCGCGTAGGCTGACTGGTAAACCATTTCCTGTGCAATGTCGCTGGTGATTTGCGAAAGTAATGTGTCGATGGGTTCGTCGTCTTCGTTCAATAGGCGATCGACGGTAACTCCTTCAGGCAGATGAATTTCTTCAAAAGTGTCGGCGAGGCTGGCGAACTCTTCTTCGAGCAGTTTGCCGTCGGCTTTTGCCATGCTTACCAATACCTTAAAGCTTGCTAAAACTTCTTGCTGATTGACTGCGGACATCGAATGCTTACTCCTTTCCAGAAATTATCACTGATGATAACCGCGATCGCGATCTAAGTTTGTATAAAGCTAGTCTTCAGGTCTGATTTACTTGGTGATTTCTGGCGGTTTAAGCGATCGCCATCCAAATAATTTAAGAAAGAATTTTTGATGTCGTAACCCTATGTGTGAGATCAGGAAACTGGTAGTTAAGCATAAAAACCCAAATTGCTGTGCCGACCGCTACGCGGTCGGCACAGCAATTTGGGTTTTGTTTATAACTATACCGAGCTACTTATAACTAGCTATAGCCTATAATCAAAAAGTAATTATTTATGGTTTGGATCTAGGTGGCACTTAAGTTTAAATTTGCGATCGCCTCGGATTTGCACATTGCATTGCCCCACACGATTTGGCAACATCCTGCGCGATTTCATCTTGTCGAGTACAGCATTTCCGCATTTGAAGAGGTGCTGTCCCATCTGGCTACCCTAGACTTAGATTTCTTGCTATTACCTGGGGATCTCACTCAGCATGGCGAACCTGAAAACCACCAATGGCTAGCGGAGCGACTTGCAAAGCTTCCCTATCCTGTCTATGTCATTGCAGGAAACCATGATGTACCAAGGGTCGAAACCTTCGATCAGTTTACGCCACACTATACGCAGTTTGGATTCAAACAAGGAATTAGTGAACCCAATAAACTCTATTACGAATGCGAAGTATTGCCTAATGTGCGATTAATTGGATTGAATTCTAATCGCTTTGATGAGGAAGGTCAGCAGATTGGCTGGATTGATGAGGAGCAGTTAGATTGGTTACAGACTGTTCTCGATCGCAAGGATTATGAATTGAACTTGGTGACGATTCATCATAATGTGCTGGAACATATGCATGACCAGTCCCGCAATGCACTCGGAAAGCGCTATATGCTGGGAAATACACAGCAATTATGTGAGATTTTACATCGGGCAAATGTGAAGATGGTTTTTACAGGACATCTGCATGTGCAGGACATTGCCTATAGCGATCGCTATGATCTCTATGACATTACCACTGGTTCCCTTGTGAGCTATCCCCATCCCTACCGTGTTCTGAATTATATTTCCGACGATTTAGGCGATCGCTTAGAAGTAGAATCCTTCCGTGTGGAATCAATTCCTGAACATGCTGATTTCTTACATTTCTCAAGAGAATGGATGGGCAATCATTCGCATCCTTTTGTGTTGCGATTACTTACGCATCCACCCCTCAATTTACCTCTAGAGGTTGCTGAGAAAATGACTCCTGACCTACGTTACTTTTGGGCATATATCGCTGATGGTGATGCCGATTTCCATTTTCCCAATTTCCCCAAAGTGGCTCAGGAATATTTTGAAGCCTTTAGCGATGTGCCACCTAAAGACAATAATGTGACGCTAAATCTCAAGCGATCGCTTACCATGAGATCAACTTAATCGCTAATTGAGGGGTGCTTTGCACCTCTCAATTAGTGTTTAAGTTGATCTCTGCTTATTTTGATATATCACCTAATTCCTATGCAAAATCTCAATCGTCGTAAGTTTATTGGATTCTCTACTCTATTTTTACTCGGAGCCTGTGGAGCGCAAACCACACAATCCACAAGCACTTCAGGCAAAAGTAAAATTGTCTTTTGGACAATGCAATTAAAGCCACAATTTGATAAATACATGACTGACTTAATTGCTGCGTTTGTCAAAGAGAACCCAACGGCGGAAGTAGAATGGGTGGATGTACCTTGGGGAGAAATGGAAACCAAGATTTTAAGTTCTGTAGCAGCTAAAACGGCTCCTGATGTGGTAAATCTCAATCCTCAGTTTGCCTCCAAACTAGCAGAGAAGAAGGCGCTAGTAGACATGGCAACAACCATTTCTGAAACTGATAAATCGAGCTATTTCCCAAATATCTGGAAAGCAAATCAATTGGATACCGCTACCTTTGGCTTGCCTTGGTATGTAGCAACGGATATCACCATTTACAATCGTTCTATTTTTGAAAAGGCAGGTTTAGATCCTGCCAAGCCTCCTAAGACTTTTGAGGAACTTACTAAGGTTTCGGAACAGATTAAGGCAAAAACTGGTAAATATGCCTTTCTGTTGACGATGGATGGTGGTCAGGTTCTCGAAGCCATGGTGCAGATGGGCATGAAGTTGCTTGATGCCAATGGCAAGGCTGCCTTTAATGATGCTGCGGGTAAAGCTGCCTTTGACTATTGGGTCAATCTATTTGAGAAGCAATTGATTCCCCGTGAAATTTTGACAGAAAGTCATCGTAAAGCGATCGAACTTTATCAATCGGGAGAGTTAGGAATTTTATTGACTGGCCCGCAGTTTTTAAAAACGGTGGCTCTGAATGCGCCAGAGGTCGCCAAAGTCACCGATGTGGGCGCACAAATTACTGGCTCAACGGGTAAAAAGAGTGCGGCAGTGATGAATGTTGCCGTACCAGCTACATCTACCAATCAAGCCCTTGCGGTTAAGTTTGCCCTCTATTTAACTAATGCGGAAAATCAGCTTACATTTTCCAAAATTGAAAATTCCTTACCCTCGACGATTAAGAGTGTGAGCGATCGCTATTTTACGGAAGCTGCTAAAGATGCGCCGTTACTCGATCGCGCCAGAGTCATTAGCGCCTCGCAACTAGCACAATCTGAGGTTTTAATTCCCCCTGCTAAGGATATTGAGAAATTGCGGAAGATTATTTATGAGGAATTACAATTGGCGATGCTCAAGGAAAAGCCTAGCGACAAAGCGATCGCCTCGGCTGCGGAACGTTGGAACTCTTTATAATATTTGAAAGTGTTGCGAAGCCACACTTTCAAAAGGTTTCTGGGTTTTAGCTTGAGCATAAAGCGCTGTATGTTGTGGCAAGCTTTAGCATTACCATAGGAATAATTAGATTTTTAGTTTTTGATTTATTTTTGATTTAGTAACATGAACGCATTAGAATTTTTTCAAAAGAGCGCAGGTAAATGGCGATCGCAACGTACTACCCATCACCTCGCCTTCCGTCGTGCTGAGCGAGGTGGTTCTGAAATTTTGGTTAATCCCTTAAATGCCGACGATCCTAAGGTTATCGAAATTTGCCAAATGCACGAAATTGAACCCGCTAATGCGATCGGTGGAGCCTATGTGAAATGGGATGGCACGATGGCATGGGATAAAGACGATGGGGAAACCCACTCAGGGGAAACAGTATTTGCCCTTGTACCAGATGATGAGACAGGACGCAAAGGTAAGCTGTTACGGGAAGTTGGCTATGCGGAAGTCATGCCTGTAATTGGTCGTTACGAAATTGATGACGAAGAAGCACTAGTGCTCATCACTGATTACCCATCGATGAGTTCCTATGAGCGCTTCTGGTTCCCTGCGCCGAATGTGCGCGTGCGGGCTAGTACGGTGCAACGCTTCGGCGGATTTAGTCAAGCGACTTTCTGCACTGAACAACTGATGAATGAAGATGGTGATGTTGAGGCTGCCGCAAGTGCTAATTCTCAACCAGCGATCGCTTCAGTTTTTGGTTGGTAGTAATTAGCTGCTCTCCCATTGAGCAGCTAATTAATTAGCGAAATGGTGGAGCGTACATTAAACCACCATTTCGCCAGAGTTCATTTTGTCCTCTCGGTAATTTAAAAGCACTATCTTTACCAAGATTGCGATCGTAAATTTCGGAGTAGTTGCCTACATGCTTGATCACTTTTACCGCAAAGTCATTACTAATACCCATATCCTTGCCAAGGCTGCCATCCACACCTAAAAATCGGCGCACTTCCGCATTTTTACTTTGTAATTGCGTTGCTAAATTAGCTGAAGAAATATCTAAATCCTCTGCCTCGATCGCTGAAAAAATAATCCATTTGACGATATCTGACCATTTCGAGTCACCATCACTCACGGCAGGCGCGAGAGGTTCCTTAGAAATCACAAAATCTAAAACTACATGATTCTCAGGATCGGCGAGACGAGTACGGCGTACTACTAAGGCAGAGCGATCGGCGGTAATTGCCTTGCAACGTCCTGATTGGTAAGCATTAAAGGTGGCATTGACCTCTTCATATACGACGGGCTTATAGGGAATGTTGCGCTTACGCATTTGGTCAGCGAGATTCTGCTCAGTAGTTGTCCCCGTTTGAGCGCAAATATCAGCCTCTTTAAGATCGCCGATCTCCTTAATATTGCTATCTTTGCGAACCATTAGTCCCTGTCCATCATAAAAAACTACGGGCATAAACGATAGGCGCGAACTCGTATCACGGCTCAATGTCCATGTGGTGTTGCGACTCAGCACATCAACTTCCCCCGACTGCAAAGCGGTGAAGCGTTCCTTAGCATTGAGGTTACGGAATTGCACCGCATCGGGATTGTCAAATAGTGCAGCAGCGATCGCCCGACAAATATCAACATCTAACCCCGAATATTTGCCCTCTTTATTGACAAAGCTAAATCCAGGTAATTCGCCACTAACTCCACAATTTAACTTGCCCCGTTTCAATACGGTTTTGAGGTAGTCACGATTTCCCGCCGCATTACCACTCACTTGCTCAGGAGTCGGGACTGGCTCACAGGCGGCGAGAGCAAATAAACACAAAAATAGACTTAATCCTGTGATCAACCAAGCGATCGGGCGTTGCCAGAATTGCTTGGACATTGAGTTAGGCAAAATTCTGTGCCAGAGATGTTTCCAGAAATATCGAAAACCTTGACGACGCGATCGAAACTGGTGATCCATAGAATTTGTTAGTAATGCATTTTTGAGTGCATTATAGCGGCTTGTCCAAAATTCATAATAAAAAGGCTCGCAATGCGAGCCTTTTTATTATGAATTTTGGCAAATATTTTTAAATACCGCCGCCTTCTGAAAATCCTTCATACTCTTGATGACGTTCATGACGTTCAAAATGATCGGAAGGCACGAGATGGCGCGGGCGGACATTTTTGAGCAATTCTGAATCAATAATGTAGTTATTGACAGGATGTAAACTATGCAACTCAGCATTTTTCTCTAGTTGTTCTACGCGCCCAATCAGAGAACGAATGACATCACCTTCAGGATCGGGAACTTGACTATGATCGAGTGCTGAAACCTTGACACCATGACGATGTACAATTCGTCCGGGGATACCGACTACGGTGCAATCAGGCGGGACAGATTTGATCACCACCGAGCCAGCACCAATCCGTGAATTGCTACCAATTTCAATATTGCCAAGGACTTTGGCTCCTGCGCCGATAACGACGTTATCGCCAAGGGTGGGGTGACGCTTACCTGATTCTTTCCCAGTACCACCGAGAGTGACACCTTGATAAATCAATACATATTCACCAACGATCGCTGTTTCGCCGATTACTACGCCCATACCGTGGTCAATGAATGCACCCTTACCAATTCTTGCCCCAGGGTGAATCTCAATCCCTGTAAAGAATCTTGCCATCTGTGAGATCATTCGAGGGATCACAGGTAGCTTGAGCATATTCAGCCAATGGGCAAAGCGATAGAGCCAAATGGCATGGAGTCCGGGATAGCATAACAGGACTTCTAGCCAGTTACGGGCAGCAGGATCACGATCAAAAATGATCGTGAAGTCGGCTTGCAGCGTTTTGATGGTATTTTTCAACGGTTTTTAAACCTTTTTCTTAAATGCAACTGCTTGTTTAAAATCCTAGCGGATATTTTGTATCAAAGGAAACTACCCTTTGGAATGAGTATTTAAACTCTAGCTGATTTCCAAGAATTCCTTGGTATCTTGCCAAATATTTATTAAATCACTACCAAGTGCATGATCATCATTGAGTAATTTTAAGATTACCTGCGATCGCCTTTTGGCAAATTCTTCGCTCAGGGATGCTGGTACAACTTCATCGTGGATGCCATGAAAGATCAGAATTGGTAGCGATCGCGTGAGTTGCTCTTCTGAATATTTTTGAGCATCAACTAAAAACTGAAATTGTAAATTTACATTACGTTTTAAGCCATAGTGATAAAACTCACGGCTGCCCTCCTGTTGCCACTGGGCGACATTCTCTGCGCCAATATTCTGGGTGATGCGATCGCCAAAGCCAAAAGCTGGGGCAAATAAGACTAATTTCTGAACTAAGGGATTTTGAGCAGCGAGCTGTACTGCCAAAAATCCACCGAGACTCGAACCAATTACAGAAATGGGTTCATTGTTTTGGAGATAATTGCGATCGAGGTAGGCTAGCTGCTCAGAAAGAGTAACTTTGGAGAAATCAGTGAGATTGAGATCGGGCACATGCAAGGTTAGTCCTAATTCCGCAAACCTTTGCTGCATATAGGTGGCTTTGTAGGAACTGGGACTAGAGGCAAAGCCATGTAAATAAAGATAGTTCATTCAATAAAACGTCAGTTCGACGAAAGTGCAAAATGGTAAAAATCGTAAAGCGATTTTTACCATTTTGCGCCATTTGCGATGTGTTTCGTTCGCTATGGGAGGTATCTCACTTTAGAAGATTAATTCGCTAGGATTAATCTTTTCATATTTCTCAAAGGGCTGATGAATCCAAGGATTGTCGGATAAAAAGTCGATGTAATAATCAGGCTTAGCCACAGAACAAGCCTTGAACCAAAGAACCGCCGATCGCACTTCGGTAATTGCAAATTCTGGATGTTGCTTAAGCCATTCAAGAATTTGCGCCAATGTGACACCTGAATCCACCAAATCATCCACTAACAAGATCTTCTTACCGAGCGTATCCGTAGTCATGGTGATGCTATGGGCAATTTTTAAATCACCACGTTCTTGAAAATTTTTACCTCCATAGGAAGAGGTCGAGAGAATCGCTAAAGGTTTGTCAAAAATGCGCGACAGGATATCCCCAATGCGTAAGCCTCCCCTAGCAAGGCAAAGAATTTGATCGAATTCCCATTGAGACTGATAAATTTGGGCTGCCAGTCCTTCGATTTTGGCGTGATATTCGTCCCAAGAAACATATAGATCAGACATAGTGGCAGCTTTGATAAATAAATCTCAAGCAAATATCCAAATTTTGCTGTGTGCTTATAGTATCAATTAGTACATTCAATTGGACTTGTCCAAAAGTAGGGATTAGACTAGAGGAAGAAAAAATGAGATAGGGAGACAAAAGCGTGGTAGCTGTTACTGAGATTCCATCTATTGGCAAAATTTTAGAGAAGCCTATTGAGCGTCGCCTGACTGTGCAGGTTTCGGAAATTGCGGCTGACACGACTACCATTCGATCGCTAGATTGGGATCGCGATCGCTTTGATATTGAGTTTGGCTTGCAAAATGGGACAACTTACAACTCCTATATCATTCGTGGCGAGAAATTAGCCCTAGTCGATACATCCCACGCTAAGTTTCGCGAACTATACCTCAAAACCCTCAAGGAACAAATCGATCCCGCCCAGATTGATTACCTAGTCATCAGTCACACGGAGCCAGACCATAGCGGGCTAGTCAAGGAAATATTAGAACTTGCCCCCAATGTCACCGTAGTCGCGACCAAGGTAGCGTTGCAATTTCTGGGTGAGTTAATTAACCGACCTTTTAAACAGCAAGTTGTCAAAAATGGCGATCAGGTTGATTTGGGCAATGGTCACATTTTGCAGTTTGTGAATGCGCCAAACTTGCATTGGCCAGACACGATGATGACCTTTGACCATGCCACTTCAATTTTGTATACCTGCGATATTTTCGGAATGCACTATTGCAGTGAGGCAACCTACGATGAGGACTTGCAAAAGATTACGCCCGACTATCGCTTTTACTATGAATGCTTGATGGCTCCCAATGCGCGATCGGTCATCTCGGCGATGAAGCGGATGGATGAGTTGCCTCAAGCGGAAATCGTCGCTAATGGGCATGGGCCGCTTTTGCGCTACAACGTTAAGGAATTGACCGAAAACTATCGCCAATGGAGCCAAGCGCAAACCAAGGGCGAGACGAACGTTGTGGTTTGCTATGTGTCCGACTATGGCTATTGCGATCGCCTATCCCAAGCGATCGCCCGTGGGATCGCCAAAACAGGTGTCGCTGTGGAAATGGCAGATCTCAAGGTGATTGATTTGCAGGAATTGCGCGAACTAGTCAGTCATGCTGCGGGTTTAGTCGTTTGCACAGCACCCGCTTCAAATAGCAATGTAGAAACGGCGATCGGCGCAATCTTAGCAGCAGCAACCGAAAAACAAGTCATTGGGTTGTACGAACCGCACGGGAATGAAGATTCCTCCATTGATTTGTTGAATAACCGCTTTAAGGATCTAGGGGTGGTGACTGCATTTCCAGCAATTCGCGTCCGTGAAAATCCCAATGAGGCGACCTATCAGACCTGTGATGAGGCGGGAACTGACTTAGGACAGTTGCTCACTCGTAAGCAAAATATCAAACAACTCAAGGCGATCGATGCTGATCTCGATAAGGCTTTAGGACGTTTAGCAGGTGGTTTGTATATTATTTCCGCAGCCAAGGGTGGCGCTCGTAGTGCGATGTTAGCCTCTTGGGTCGCGCAGGCAAGCTTCAAGCCCCTAGGATTTACCGTTGCGGTGGCAAAGGATCGGGCGATCGAATCGTTTATGCAAGTAGGCGATCGCTTTGTCTTGAATGTGCTTGAAGATGGCAACTATTCCAAATTGATGCAGCATTTCCTCAAGCGATTTGCTCCTGGGGCAGATCGTTTCGAGGGTGTGAAAACCCAAATATCTAGCTATGGCGCACCGATTCTCACGGAGGCTCTTGCCTTTATGGAATGCGAAGTCATGAGTCGGATGGAATGTGCCGATCACTGGATTATCTATGCGATCGCTGAAGAAGGCAGAGTTTCTAAGCCCGATGCTCTTACCGCCGCTCACCATCGCAAAATTGGCAACCATTACTAAAACACAGGGCGCAGAGCGCCCTGTGTTTTAGGATAAATAAAGGGTAAAATATCTGTAAAAATAGCTACACTTTAACAACCAAACTCTCATTTTTGGGAGTAAGATGTCAAGAATCTATGACATTTTACTCCCAATTTTTATTTGTTTTTGTTCATGTTGAATTTTCAAAAAGCGCGATCAAAGTGGCAAAGTTATTGGTTCAAACTCTTCGGTAGATGGCAATCCTGTCCCCTAACCTGTCCCATTGATCGACCGCACCATAAACATGTTGTTTGGAGTTGGTTAGGAAGCTGTATTGCGATCGCCATAACTGCCTACCTCTCAACAGTCACGAACTCGCCTTTGATCATGGCTCCCTTTGGCGCAACGAGTGTCCTCATTTTTGGTGTACCTGAAAGTCCCTTAGCTCAGCCACGCAATGTTATCGGGGGAAATCTATTAGCGGCGCTGATTGCCTTAACGATTCTGCACCTGTTTGGCTCTTCTCCCTGGACGATGGGCTTAGCCGTAGCAACTGCGATCGCTGCCATGCAAATTACCCATACTGTACATCCGCCATCAGGAGCCGTTGCTCTTGTGGTGATGATGACTAAACCCGATTGGCAGTTTTTGGTGAGACCCACCTTTGAAGGATCGGTAATTTTGGTGCTATGTGCGGTTATTTTTAATAACCTTGCGGAAGAGCGTACTTACCCCAAGCACTGGTTATAAAGAAAGGCGCTACGCACCTTTCTTTGATCGAAAAAAGGAGGCACTACGCACCTCCCTTTTTTATACTTTGCCAAAACGGCGATCGCGCTCTTGATAATCCATCAATGCTCGATGAAATTCACGGCGATCGAAGTCTGGCCAGAGGGTATTCGTAAAATACATCTCGGTATAGGCCATTTGCCAGAGCAAGAAATTACTCAACCGCATCTCGCCACTAGTGCGAATGAGCAGGTCGGGATTATGGGTTCCCGCCGTATAGAGATGCTGCTCAAACAGATTCTCATCAATATCTTCAGGTTTAATTTCCCCTGATTGCGTGGCTTCAGCAATTTGGCGACAGACTCTCACGATCTCACGGCGACTACCGTAATTAATCGCTACCGTAAAATGAATCGCTTGATTATTTGCCGTAGCAATTTGCGATCGCTCGATTTCTGCACGCAAGGAATGGGAAAGAGAATCCAGATCGCCAACAAAGGAAATCCGCACCCCTTCATTGCACATTTCATCTAACTCACGGCGCAACATCCGCTCAAACAAAACCATCAAGAAATCAACTTCCTGTGCAGGTCTACTCCAGTTTTCCGTAGAAAAAGCGTAGACTGTCAGCGCTTCAATTCCCCAGTCTTTGCAACAGCGTAGCAAGTCCTTGAGCGCATCAACCCCCTGTCTATGCCCTGCAATTCTGGGCATTCCTTTTTGCTTAGCCCAACGACCATTCCCGTCCATAATTACGGCAACATGTTTAGGCAATCGCTGACGATCTAGATCTGGTGGCAAAGTTTGCAATAGCTTAGCAGTCATTTCTTTTCTGACGATTTTCGACTTACCATATTTTTGATATTCACACTTGACCAGAGCCAATTAAACTTGGGCACTGTTCTTCCTAAAGGAGTCGGACGATAATTACCGAGTTTAGTTTCTAATATTTCTCGGAGCCGACTACTAGCGAGAGGACGATCTAATATGCCATTTTCTGCGATCGCGATCGAACCTGTTTCCTCAGAAACTACAACACAAAAACAATTTCTGACGCGATCGGTAATACCCATAGCGGCTCGGTGTCTTGTGCCAATTTCCCGCGAAGCTGCCCGATCCGAAATAGGCAAAATCACGCCGGCCGCCACAATCCGATCTTCGCGAATTAAGATTGCTCCATCATGCAAAAGTGTTGATGTTTGAAAAATGGTATGCAGTAACTCTTTGGATAACAAGGCATTGAGTCTGACACCAGGTACAGAAAAATCGCGATCGTCAATCGGCTCACCCGTCTCAATAATCATCAGCGCACCCGTCCGATTTTGAGATAGCTCGATCACTGCCTCGATAATTTCCTCAATCACCGAATCAGCTTCCACAGGCGAACGCCGACTGGTGGCTGGTTGAAATAGGGAGAGTAAATCCCCACGTCCAAGACGTTCGAGAAACCGCCGCAATTCTGGCTGCAAAATTACTGCCATGGCTACGGCTGAACCAATCAATAGTTTATCGAGAACAAAATTTAGCAATCGCAAACCAAGGCGATCGCTAACAACACTAGCAATCAGTAAAAAGATAATGCCCCGCACCATCAACAAAGTGCGGCGATCGTTGCTGAGGGACAGCATGAGGTAGATCAATCCAAACAGTGCAAGGATATCGATCGCCCTCATGATGAATGCAATTGAGTTGATATTGGCAAACCACTGCATTCATAACCCTCTCATTCACAACTAATTTCGCAACTCACTTGGCAACTCATTTCGAGACTACTTGCGTAGTCGCTCTGGCAAACAATCCTGACGTAATAGATCCTCACGAGTTTCACGTTTAATGATCAAACTAGATTCGCCACCTTGGACAACTACTGCCGCAGGTTTAGGCAAGCGGTTGTAATTAGAAGCCATGCTGTAATTGTATGCGCCTGTTCCAAATACAACTAGAGTATCGCCTGCCTTGGTTTCAGGCAATTGAATATCTTTAATTAAAATATCACCTGACTCACAATGTTTACCTGCGATCGTCACAGTTTGCGCTAGGGGAGCGCTCATCTGATTTGCCACTACAGCGCGATATTTGGACTGATAGGTAATCGGACGAGGATTGTCCGACATACCGCCATCAATAGTCACGTAGGTGCGAATATCAGGCACAGTCTTGCTACCGCCAATGGTGTAAGCAGTGGCACAGGTCGCCCCAACTAGCGATCGCCCCGGTTCACAGAGCAATTTAGGCAAGGCTAAACCTGCGGCAGCAAAAGCATCGGTGACTCCTGCACTGACCGCTTTGATCCATTCTTCAATGCTAGGAGGATCATCGGATTCGACATAGCGAATACCTAAACCACCGCCGATATTAAGCTCGGAGAATTGCAAACCATACTTTTCGCCAGCGAGTTTAAACCACTGCACCATCACACCGCCAATATCTTGATGGGGCTGCAATTCAAAAATCTGGGAGCCAATATGGGCATGAATACCAATACAGTTCAGATTAGATCCTGCCACAAAGGCAAATACAGATTCAATTTCATTGGGATCAAAGCCGAACTTGCTATCAATATGCCCTGTTTGGATATATTCATGGGTATGACATTCAATCCCCGGGGTCAAACGCAACATGATCCTTGGAGCCGTAAAGGCAACCGAGAGTGCTTGCTCTTTGGCAATACTAGCTAAGGTCTTTAGCTCATGCCAATTGTCTACTACGATTGTGCAGCCAGACTCTAGGGCATAGCTTAGTTCATCAAGGGATTTATTGTTGCCATGAAAATAAATCAAACTAGGTGAAACACCCGCACGCACTGCCGTCAGGATTTCCCCTGCGGAAACCACATCAATACCTAAGCCTTCCGAGCCAACGATCGCACAAACGGCAAGGCAACTCCAAGCTTTAGAAGCATATAAAACTTGAGAAGATCCTTGATAATGCTTTACCAAAGCATCGCGATATTGCTGGCAAGCTGTTCGTAAACTTACTTCATCTAAAATATACAGTGGTGAACCATATTGCTGGACTAATTCCACCACATCGCAACCACCAATTTCTAAGTGATCATCGGCATTAACTACAGCCGTTAGTGGTAACAGTTGTTGATTGGGCGACAAGCTATTTAAACTCGAAGCGTTACTTTGTAGTGAATTTGCCGCAACAGTCTCTTGTCTTAGACTATTTAAAACAGTAGTCATGAAGTACCAATAATTTGTTGTAAATCTTTATCTAATACCTATTATAAAAAATAGAGGCATTTTTATTTTATAAAATAGAAGCAGGCGTTTTACACCTGCTTCTATTTTTATTCGATTTTTTCGAGATTGAGCGATCGCTGCAACTCGGCAATCTCGTCCTTATGAGCACGCACTTTCAGTCTGCCATCGGGCAATAGTTGCAAACTCACCTTCTGCTCACGAGGAACACCACGCCAATAAAACCAACCTGCGATCGGTGAGGCAATGATCAGCCATAACCAAAGATTTTCTAAATCAGGAATTAAAACACCCAAAACTAAACCAAGACAAATCAAACCAATTGCGGCCAATATTGACAAAAATACTGCTAAGAAAATACTCGGTCTGATTTGACCCAACAAAATCGCCACATCCCGTTCTGGATCGATCTCCACAACTTTATAAGCTCTTTGCTGGAAATGATCGCGGACTTGCATTAATAAGCGATCGTCCGTAAGTTTATCAACATTAAAAAGCGCATCGGTAGTGCGATCGCGAATCGAACCACGTAAAAAAGAAATCAGTCCCAAAAACAACAGGATTGTTAAGAGGAGTGTGGAATATATTGTAGGGATAGTTGCAGGCATTCGGACTGAAATTTTATAGGTTTGGGTACAATCTGTTAACTGATTTTGTTATAGCGTTTTGCAAATGCATATATACTCATTTGCAAAATCAAAGCACTAATCACAGTAGATGTTTTGGAAGTTTCATTTTACCTACGGCAAAATGAAAGCCGCTATAACTGCATATTATAAATACCAAATCTAGGGCAAATCTAGAAATTCATCAGCAGTCATATCTTAGATTTGATATCTAAGTAGGTGGGTGCAATTAAATATAAAACCCCGAAACCTGTGGCGCACGCGCAGCGTGTGCCACAGGTTTCGGCTCTGGGTTTTAATTATGCCCACCTACTTAGTGCTTAGGTCTGATAACAAATATAGTTTTTTCTGGAAAAACTTAACTAGTTATGAGATCGATAACCCCAAAAGTTACCTCTCATAATTCTTAAACATCTACAAACCATTCTTGATTGCTATATTTCCTTGGTTTTGATATAAACATTAGCTGTTCAGCCTGTGATGATTAGAGCTACTTAGGTAAAAATAAAACGATGACTGAATATCCTAAAGCGACCTATGCAGGCAAGTATGTCGATGATTCGTTTAAACTTGCCAAATTCTTCCGAGTTCTACGCAAACGTTGGATTGTCATCGTAGCTGTTTCTGCCACTGTATTTGTTGGCAATGCTTACTATACATTTACCAGAACTCCCCTATATCGCTCCAGTGCCTCTCTTCTAATTAACAACTCCACGATCGCTGTATCTGATATTCAAGTTCCCGGTTTACCAGGTAGCTCATTAATTAATCTTGGTACAGAAATTGGCATTCTCCGTAGCCGACCTCTCATCGAAGTCGCAGTTGCCAAGATAAAACAATCTTCCGCCAGCAACACTGTCAAAGATATCGATGCTGGGACGATTATGAGTGGCTTAGAGATTCGTCCTGAAAAAGATGCGCTGATTTTGCGGCTTAACTATACCGACAGCGATCCGAAGCGTGCACGGGAAGTTCTCAATGCCTTAGCCCAAACCTATGTCGAATATAGCTTAAAAGATCGACGGACTAAATCCAGTACTGCGATTAAATTTATTCAGGATAAATTACCGCAAGTCAAACAGCAACTTGACAAGTCCGCCCTTGCTGTTACGCAGTTTCGCAAAACCTATAATATTGTTGATCCTGAAACCTATGCTGCTGCTGTTTTTAAAATGCGCGAGGCTTTAGAGGTTCAAGCTCAAGAATTGCAAGTTAAGATCGCACAAACTCAACAGCAATATAAATCTCTTAGCCGCCAAGTTGGTAAGTCTCCAGATGCAGCAATTAGTGGCGCGATTTTACAACAAGACATTCCCTATCAGTCACTAGTTAAACAATTTCAAGAAGTTGAAACTAACTATTTTCTAGAACGGACAAGATTTCGTGAAGATCATCCTACGGTTAAATCTCTCAAAGATCGTCGCGATGAACTCTATAAATTATTGGAAACCCGTGCTCAAGCAGTAGTTGGTACTAAAGGGACTAACATTACCAATGAGCCAAATAGTCCCATTCAACAAACCTTAGCCACTCAGTTATTTGAAGCCCAGACATCTCTTGCGGTAAATCAGGCTCAGTTAGAAAGTATTAGAGGTGCTCAAGCTGAAGTTGCTAAGGCGTTTTCGCAAATTCCTCAAATTCAACAAAAATATATAGAAATCCAAAGAAAATTAGCTTTGGATAGTTCTACCTATGAAAAGTTAACTGAAAAATTAGAGGAATTGAGAATTTCCGAAGCTCAAGAAATTTCCTCATGGCGAATTCTAGAACCACCCCTGATTCCAACCCGACCATCCTCTCCTGATATTGAGAAAAGCCTTATTGCTGGAACCTTTATCGGTTTAACCTTAGGGGTCTTATGTGCATTACTCTTTAATCGCCTCGATCAACGCATTCGTGAGGTTGAGGAAGTTAAGGAAATCATTGATATTCCCTTACTGGCTTCGGTTCCCCTAACGGAAGTGGCTTCTTTAAGTGCCATGGTAAGTCAGGGAATTTTGCCGACTAGTAGCTACTACGCTTTTAAGGAAGCCTTGAGTTCGCTAGCCTTAAATCTTCGCTATTTAGGTACAGACAATACGATGAAAGTAATTGCCTTTACTTCATCAGTACCGTCTGAGGGCAAGAGTACCTTGACCTATAATCTGGCGACAATTTTAGCTGCGCTAGGATATAAGGTTCTCTTGGTGGATGCGGATATGCGGAAGCCGACTGTTCATAAATTATCCAAGTTAAGTAATAAGTTTGGTTTATCCACGGCTCTCGCAACACCAAGCCCTTGGCAAGATCTGGTACAGATTGGAGATGACAAGGGTAATTTGCATGTTTTGGCATCAGGTTCGTTACCCCCAAATCCCATGTTGTTGTTGGAATCAACAAAAATGACCGCGCTCTTACAGGAATGGAGACAAGCCTATGACTATGTATTAGTGGATACTCCACCTGTGATTGGGATAACTGATGCTCAATGTTTAACATCTAAGGTAGATACATTTATTCTGGTCGCTGCCATTAATCGTTCTACTAGAGGTGGTATTTCTCGTGCGTTAGAAGTATTAGCGATCGCAAGAGCAAACGTTTCTGGTTTATTGATTAATATGATTGGCTCCTCGGATAGTGAGTACCACTATGGATATTACGATCAGTACTATCTCAATCCTAAAGGACATGAAGAAGAAGATATTGAACCAGATCCAGAAGTAACCGCAATTGAAATTGCTAAACAATAAACAAAAAAGACTCACTCCGTGAGTCTTTTTTGTTTATTGTTTACACCACGCTTAAAATCCACGCCTTTTTCGGAGTAATGATTGTGGTAGACCATTTCCGAATGCAATTTAAACAAAAAAGACTCACTCCGTGAGTCTTTTTTGTTAAAAATCTACGCCACGCTTGAGATCTACACCTTTTTCAGCGTAATGTTTGTGGCAGACCATTTCTGAATGGACTGACGCAAGATCAAAGTAGGCTGGGTTGTTGAGGCAGCGTCCTGTAATGATTACTTCCGTGTCACGCGATTTTTTAAGTAACGCTTGGCAGATTGGCTCTACGGGTAATAGATCGAGATCGACAGTAGGATTGAGTTCATCCAGAATGATTGTTTTATAAAGCCCTGAAGCGATCGCTGCTTGAGCAATCTCCCACCCCCTTTGCGCTTCAATGCAGTCGATTTCCTGCTGTTGTCCACGCCAAACGATCGCATCACGTCCACAGCGCTGATGATCGATCACATGGGGATAGCCACGTTTGAGCGCGGCGATCGCCGCATCTTCGGTATAGCCAGCCCCACCCTTGAGCCATTGCATAATCAACACTCGGTGAGATAAATCGCGACTGATGCCAGTACCGATCGCTTTTAAAGATCTTCCTAATGCCGAAGTACTTTTACCTTTACCCGCCCCCGTATAAATCTCAATGCCTGTCACATCATATTTCTCAGCATGGGCATCATCGTGCGATCTCATTTCCGAGTGTAGGTCGGCGATATCAATTAAGGCTTGGGGTGCGCCGCGTCCTGTGCAGATCACTTCTAAGTGTGGCGGTTTATTTTTTAAATCTTTAACGACGCGATCGGCAGGAATTAAGCCTAAATCGAGTACGGGATTAATTTCATCTAAAACTACTACAGAATAAAGTCCAGATGCCATTGCACCTTTAGCGATCGCCCAACCTCGTTCGGCTTCTTGGCGATCGAAGGGGGTGACATGCTCGGCATCAAAAAATTCGGCGCGACCAGTGCGGACATGATCGATTAAGTGGGGAAAGCCTTGTTGTAATGCAGAAATTGCAGCATCTTCGGAATATTCACGCTCGGAGCCTTTGAGAAAGCGCAATAGTAAAATTCTTGTGCCGAAGGGTGAGGTGTCGGACATCCCTAAGCCCAGCGATCGCAGGACTACGCCTAATGCTGCCTGTGATTTGCCTTTGCCTGCTCCGTCATAAACATGGATTTGTCCGATCTCACGTTCGGGACGCACCTGTGCGGTCATGATGCCAATCGCTGCCATGTTTTTACTTAGTCTCTTTTCACAACGCAATACAATATTATACCAACCCTATCAAACCCAAGAGATGCGTGATAGCAAATCGCACCGTCACTCCAATTACAGATTGGTAAGCCTCTATGGGATGCCAGAGATCGGATTAGGGATTGGTCGCTGTGTCTTGCCAAGCGATCGCTTTAGTCGTGAGGTTTTAAGCAGGTTTGATCAAAAAGGCGATCGCTATCTCACTGCTAATGAACAAGTTGATTTAGAAAGACAACGGGCTGATGAGGCACAGAAACAGGTGGAATCGTTAATGGCAAAGTTGCGATCGCTGTTATTGACGAATGACCGAAATGCTCAATTAAAACCAATAAATATTCTTGTCATTTACTCTTATTTTTAAGTATTTTCAAGTTATAGTCATAAATAATTCTTGAAACATCAACATACGAGGGGAATCAAGTAATGTCTAACGATGCTCTAAAACAGCCTCCTATCCATGAGATTCAGAAATCTGTGGTTGATGTTTTGTCGCAAGTTCGAGGTCTGATGAACTATGCAAGCCAAAAATTAGAGTCATCAAGTGGCAAGGAAAAGCGCTATGCAGACCACGCTAAGAGCATTGAGAATGAGATTACTAAGGTCAAAAATTTAGAGTTACGCATGGCGATCGCTGCTCCGATGAAAGCGGGTAAGTCAACAATCATTAATGCGATCGTGGGGCAAGATATTTTGCCAAGCCGTAATGCAGCAATGACGACATTACCGACTGAGATTGTTTTCTCAAAAGATGTTACTGAGCCAAAACTGAAATTACGTTACCAACTAGACCCTGAAAGTGATGATTTTGTTGATATCTATTCAGTTCTTAGGCGATCGTGGATTAATATCAAAAGAAAAATAGATGACATCGGCTTGGCGCAAGCAAGACTTGAAATTATTGCTGCTGACTATTCTCACCTACAAGACCTGTTAGAATACATTGCTCAAGATTTAGAAGTTTCTTTTAGTTGTGAAGTCTCAGGGACAGAACAAATTCAAAAAGCTTTAACTGATATCAATGATTTAATGCGGCTAGGTAATGTCTTAGTGAGTTCAGATAAACCATTAATGTCATTAGTATCTGTACCTCGTATTGAAGTACCTTTTTTGGATGGAAAGTCTGCTTTGAATTTAAATAGTGTGGGTAAGTTGGTGATTGTTGATACACCAGGACCAAACGAAGCAGGAGCTTTAAACCTAAAAGATGTAGTTGAATTTCAACTTAAAGCTAGTTCCATCATTTTACTTGTATTAGATTACACTCAGTTAAATGCGGAAGCTGCTGAGAATGTAAAAGATGATGTTAATAAAGTGTCTGACATCAAGGGGAAAGATAGCATCTATATCCTAGTCAATAAGATTGATCTGCGTAAACCTGAGAAGGATATGACTGCGGCTCAAGTCCTTGAGTTTGTGCAAAATAAATTTGGTATTCAAGGCAGTTCAGATCGTGTTTTTGAAATTTCTGCTAGTCGTGCTGCCTATGCTTCTAATTTTTGGAATGAAAAGAAACAGGGATCTGTAACTCCTCAAGAAATGAAAACATCAGATTTGCTGGGAATGCAATACTATGGTGATTCTTGGCGCAAGAAATTCCAGAAAAAAGTTGATATGGATGATATGGAGGAAGCTGCAAATGATGTATGGAATGAATCAGGATTTGCTGAATTTTTAGAAAAAGCGATCGCAGTTTTGATGTCTCAAGCAGCACCTCTCACATTGAGCAAAGCTCTTAACGAGGCAAGCGTTCGATTAACGGATCTACAAAATAACACTAATATCCAAAAAGGATCTTTTGGACAAGATGTAGCCAAGTTAAAAGCAGCAATTGATGCGCTGGAAAATGATCTGCGTAAACTAAATGATTGTCGCGATAATCTCAAAGTAGAAGTTGTAGATCTTCGTAGATCATTGGAGCGAAAATTAAGCTCTAACCTAGTTGATATGCAAGCTCAAAGTCGTGAGCAATTAAAGAGGATTTTTGGAAGAAAGGAATATAAGGAAGCAGGACTAGTTAAGAAAGCTGGCTTAGGACTCACAAAGCTTGTAGGACTACTTGTTGGTCAAGATTATCAAGGTACAGGCGAGATTAAATTTAAGTCTGCAAATGAGGCAAATAGATTTGTTGAGACTGCTACTGCTTCTGTCAAGATGATTGTGAACGATTTAATGTCTGATGCTAGAGAAGATACTTGGCGAGAAGTTAAGAGTTTGCGTAATAGAATCGAAAAATTACTTAGAACCAAAACTAAACCAATCATCGAACAAGCACAACGTAGGCTGTCTAAACAGTTCAACGTAACTCTTGAATTGCCTGAGATGTTTGATGATTTCTATCCAGAAGATGTTAGCTTAGATATCCAAGCAAAGTCTCGCTCTAGAGAATACACAGAATATAAGACAGTTAAGGAACGCCGTTGGTATACCCTCTGGCTTTACGAACATACAAAACAAGTTCCAGTGAGTAGAACTGAGCGTTTCTTTGTTGTCTCTGTTGATGAAGTTAATAAAAATGTTGAGGAATCTATTGAAGCAGCAGTTACAAAAGTTAAGCAGCAAGTATTTGACTACTTAGAAGAGGATTTTCAGGCTATGCTTGACAAATCCTTTGCTGAACTTGATCAATTCCTCAAGGGTTACGAGGAATCATTGCATGAATCTATAAATTTCAACAAACAAAATGCTGAGAAAAAAGCAGAGCGTAAAGCTGCTCTCGATAAAATTTCTGATGATAGTGCAAAGTTGAAGGGGGATGTTGATAATCAAAAAAAGTACGTCGGAGAAATCCTAAAAAGTAAACAATAGCTATGCAATTTAATTAATTCCTTTATGTCTAGACGAGATGATTTACATTTTTCTTTGCGCCGTACTCTTGAAAAAGATGGATGGATAATTACCAGTGATCCCTTGATCTTGGTTCTTGGACAGACACTTTTAAAAGCTGATTTAGGAGCCGAAAAGCTTTTTACAGCCGAAAAGGAAGGGCGTAAAATAGCAGTTGAGATCAAAGATTTTGATGCATCTTCGGTAATTAGCGAACTGGAGAAAACTATGGGTCAACTTCAACTTTACCAATGGGCATTAGAAGAACAAGAGCCAGAACGCCAATTATTTTTAGCTATAAGTCAAGCTGTGTATATTTCACAATTTCAAAGACCAATTTTCCAGATTGCCATCCAGCGCAATAAAATTAATTTATTAATCTATGCCCCAGATCAGGAGGTAATTGTCAAATGGATAACTCACTAAAGTATGTAGACATCCTCAAGAAAACAGTACAGGATGCCACAATCGATCAGCCTAGTCTGCAAGCAATTAAGCTTTACCCAATTTGTGATGCTGAGTCTGGGCATTTTCTAGTTCTTGCGACAGGTTGGGATAAACAACGCTGGATGGATAGTGTCCTATTTCATGCGCGACTTATCGAAAAAGACAACAGCGATCGCCAAGTCATCATCGAAGAAGACAACTTTGAGGAAGGATTAGTTGATACACTCATCGCAGCAGGGATCAAAAAAGAAGACATCGTTACTAGTTGGCAACAAGCGATTATCAATCATAAATAAAGACTTAGGCGCTGCCATTAATAAATCCATGAATACAAATAAAGTTGAAGATATTGAATCTCAAGAATCAGCAGGTCAGTTGTATCCATTCATTGAAAGAATGATTGATCAAGTCACTATTCATGATCATCAGAAAATTCAAAACTATGTTGATAACTTGTGCTTGAAAAATAATGGCTCAAATCGATTACAGATTGCCCATAAAATTGTTAAACATCAATCGAATATAAGTGGTTTGTCTGGTGCTTTCACTGGCATGGGTGGACTTATAACTTTGCCATTAACTATTCCTTTAGATCTAGTTAAGCACTTGCACATTCAGGCATATACAATTTGTTGTTTATCCTATCTTTACGAATATTCTTTAGATCGATTAGATTTAAAAACTGATTTATTGTTAATTTTATCGCATGGATCTTTTTCAAAAATTGCAGATTTCCTTGCAAGGGAAACCGAACTACAAGTCAGGCAGGAAAGTGTGGCAAAACGAGCTATTGCTCAATTAATGAGTCAAACTGTTTATAAACAAGGTACTGCTAAAGCTTTCACAAAAGTAGGACAATCTTTTGGAGCAAAATATATAGCTAAAGTTGCTGTAGATATGGGTGGTAAAACTTTAAGAGATTATGCATTGCGCAATCTTCCCAAAATATTTAGAAGTGTTATTTGGAAAATTGCTGGCAAAAAAATTGCTCAACAAACTATTCAAAAATCTCTGACTAAAGTAGTTCCCGTTATTGGAGCAGTGATTGGCGGCGGTATGGATTGGTGGTCAACAAATTCTGCGGGGAAAGCAGCAATTGATTACTATGAAAATGATGGACCTAATTTTGTAGAAGAAATTTACCGATTAATGAATTTAGATGAGATAGATGATGCAATATAATCCAATTACCCAATCATTACAAGACCTACAGCAACAAGTCCCCATTATCAGCGACAAGATTTTGGTGGATTTAGTTAATGGGATTCAAGTAAATGATGACTTCATCTGCTTTCGTCAAAATCGGGGTTTTATTGGACGCTTGTTTGATGTAATTACAGGCAGCGATCAAGATCGGCAAATCCTGATTGACAGTAACCTCAATGTCGGCATTAAATCTCTGCATCAATGGATATTAGCTCTAGCCGACAATTTGCGAATTAGTAACATTGCTCTAGAAATTACCCAAACAAAGCTATTAGAAACCCGTAACGCTCTTCGCAATCATCGACAAGAAATTGATGTTCTCAAACAAATTACTGAACATTTACAAATCCAGTTAAATGATCATGAGCAACGGATTCACAATTTAGAACAGCGTGTTTATCGGATCGAAACCATCCAAAAAATTGATACAATCATTGCTGCTTGGCAATCTGGACGTACCTATCAAGGTTTTCATTGGGCAGTTCAGATTGCCTTTGTGATTCGGGAAATAGTTGATTTTGCGCTTTCTGATTATGAGCGTATGACAAGCGATCGCCAACTACGTCCCAAAATCATCGATCAACTAATCACCGCCAGTAATCAAATACCTGATAACTCATTCTCTTTAACCACTTTACTCAATCTCGCTCATCAAGAAACCGCAAGCAATCTCCTAGAATTAACACAAGCATTACTAGAAGTGAGATCGCTACCACCCGCCCGACTTGCCAAAATTCCCTATCTATTCACTCTTGGCACAACTTTAGAATTAGCTACATTGCCCGAAGAAGCCCGTCCAAAAGATCCCGCTAAAATTGCCTTTGAGCTATGTCGCCGCGATTACGATCTCATTTTTCCTGCGACAGATAAAAATGAATTTATTGAGCGCATTGTCAACGAAACTGTCAGCGATCGCCTCACGTTTAGGAACTCTCTAGGAAGATAAATTATGACTCCCAAAATAGGCTTAGTCCTTGCTGGTGGCGGTGCGAAAGGTGCATACCAAGCAGGAGCTGTTAAATATCTTGCAGAAATTGATTTTGTGCCGCACATCATCGCAGGAACAAGTATTGGAGCGCTCAATGGTGCTGTGCTTGCGGCTAACTCAAACTTTCAAGATGCGGCAAATCAGCTTGATTTGATGTGGACAGATTTAGGTACAGCCAATGTCATTCAACCTGATCGCGGCGCGATCGCTCAACTTGCCAGTTATATCATCCAAACCTCTCTCCCCACCTTTGGCGCATGGGCTACGAAATTATTAGAATCAATTGGTATATTCTCTGATTCAAAATCAGTATTTGACCCCGCACCTATTGAAAACTTTTTACGTCGGGCTGTCAATCCACAACAATTACGCAATGGCATTGAGCTATGGGTTGCAGTGTTCCCTTCACTAAATATCCCTAGATTCCGTTACGATCCAGCAATGCTATTAATCGACATGATCCGCGCCAAAATGGGACAAGATGCCCATTGGTTGCACGTTCAATCTGCCAATAGAGATCGGCAAATTTACGATATTTTGTTAGCCAGCGCAGCAATTCCCCTTGCTTTTCCTCAACGCGAGATCAACGGGAATATTTATGTTGATGGCGGCTTTGCGGATAATGTGCCACTAGGCGCTTTAGCGGCTCAAGGATGCACCCATGCGATCGTAATTCATTTAGAAAATGGTGCAATCTGGAACCGTCATCAATTCCCAAATCAAACCGTGATTGAAATTCGCCCACAGGATTTTATCAATAAATCTGATGTTCCCCTTTATGGCGATGCGATTACTTTTCTTGATTTCAGTAGCGATCGTATTGAGTTATTAAAACAACGTGGTTATGCCGATGCTAAAGCTTGTTTAGAGCCAATTTTAAGAACTCTGCAAATTGAAGGCGATCGACAAACTAGCTTGAGTCTTTTGCAACAAAGAACACAGCAACTTGTTAATGATAGCGATCACCTATAATACCAACTAGATAGCTAGGACACATTTGGGATTAGCTGATGCTACAAATAGATCGCCAATATCTACCCACCAGCGACGAATTACCTGATTCCGATGATACGCCTGTGGATAACGAAGACCAGAATTTTGTACCAAATTTACTACTATTCTTGTTGGAATATATTTGGAAAAGTCGCGATGATTGGTACTTTGGTGTGGATATGGGGATCTATCACACCACTGGCGTAAGTCCTAGGGTTCCCGTAGTTCCTGATGGATTTTTGAGCTTGGGAGTGGAACGGCGCAAAAATGGTGGATCGCGTAGTAGCTATGTGATGTGGGAAGAAGAATATACTGCACCGATTTTGGCTTTAGAAGTTGTATCCCATACCTATGGCGATGAGTATGAAAAGAAGTTGGATATTTATCGCAAATTAGGTGTCAAATATTATGTGATTTACAATCCTCAGTTCTGGCGGCGCGATGGACATTTACCTTTTGAGGTTTATAAATTAGTTGATAGCGATTACCAATTACAGATTGGTGAGCCTCTATGGATGCCAGAAATCGGCTTAGGGATTGGTCGTTGTGTCTTGCCAAGCGATCGCTTTAGTCGTGAAGTTTTAAGCTGGTTTGATCAAAAAGGCGATCGCTATCTCACTGCTGATGAGCAAGTTGATTTAGAAAGACAACGGGCTGATGAGTCACAGAAACAGGTGGAATCGTTAATGGCAAAGTTGCGATCGCTTGGTATTTCTGAAGATTAAAGGAATCTGGTTTTCCGTTGTGGCTAATGCTAAAATCCACCTCTTAGAGCCAATATATTTTGTGTCATGAGAAAATTTGCAGCGCGATCGCTGATTAGCTTTACAGCTATGACTACAGCGATGTAACACAAAAGCGATCGCTCAATCTGCCTAGATTCACACTTTATACTCAAGTGTAAACAAACTGATATTTTCTGGTTTAGCGATCGCATCTGGATCTAACAGTCTTAATCTATCGATTCTTTACTTTCCTATGTGTCCCTTACGCATGATTATCGATATATTCGAGACATTTACGCATTTGTTGCTGCATAGTTGCGCGATCGCCATGAAATCTTCTGCCATGACCGGGAAGCACCCATTCAAAATTGTAATTTGCTAACTTTGTCATCGACTTACCCAATTCTGTCCACGAATACCAACAAGCATTCCGAAAAGCATAAAGTTGTTGCAAGCGATCTGACCAAGCCAAATGATCGCCACTAAAGAGAAATTGATCCCGATAGAGTAAAACAGTGTGTCCCTTAGTATGACCCGCAACGGGAATAATCAGTAAATCGGTATCTAATTGATAATTCTCTACACCTTGCAACTGAATCTCTACAGATTTGGTTCCTGTGGAAATATCGTCAATATGCAGAATGCGATCGCACTGAAAATGTTGATGATATTTCTCATGATCGGCAACATCATCACGATGGGTGAGATACATATAGCGCACTCCACCCATATTCTCAATTTGTTTCACCAGAGGAGGCGCAAAGCGAGGAGAATCCACCAAAATATTTCCTTCGGGACGTTGAATCAAGTAACTCGCCGCACCGTAGGAACTCTCAGAGTGATAACCACAGTGATAGACATTTTCGGCGACTAACAGAGGAAATTGTTGTTGAATGGATTTGATATCTGTCGGTTTCTCCACAGTCCCAATCGATGCAGTGGGACAAGCCAAAAGCGCTTGCATGGCTTTGATCCTTTGCAAATCATTCTGTGGTTGTTGGTAAACGGCTGATTGATCGTCTTGCCAGTTAAAGATTTCTGGAGCCATCCATCGACAGGTATCGCAATCGATACAACTACTGTCTACATAAAAGTCACCAGAAATATTTTGCGATCGCCGATGTTTGAGGTTAGCCATGGTGAGAAAAAAGGGTAGATTGTTAGGCTGATGGTGTGCAGAGCTTATCGAGGCATATGATTTATGGAAGCACACCCCTTCGGGGTGTGCTTCCATAAATCAAAAAACGATTGATTCAGAACTTATAGGCGCTTAACTTTTTTGTCCATAATTTTCTTCTCAACTTCGTTGACTTGGACTTCTCGTAAGCGCGTTGCATAGGCTGGGAATGGGAAGCCAACTAGCAAAGGTGAAGGCACTTCAGGCTGATGGATGAACATACTGCCAGACTTTAAAAGAAGCGATCGCTTCCGACAGGCTCCTGTTAAAAAGTTATACTCAGGACGTTCTACTTCGGCGGAGTCTAGACGACCGACCACGCGCACTGCTGCTTGTCCAACGACACGACGCTCCACTTCTGAGGCAGTTTGTTGTGCGCCGATTAAGATAATGCCTAGCGATCGCCCCCGTTCGGCAATTTCCACTAACAAATCCTTGATCGGACTACGACCTTCCTTGGGTGCGTATTTATTCAATTCATCGAGTACGATAAAAACAACGGGATATTGTCCGCGCTTTTCCTTTTCCATGAAAAGCTTTTGCAGCAATACGCCCACCACAAATTTTTGTGCCTTGCTGCCGAGTTTGTTAATATCCGCGATCGTTAATTGATATTCCGCCGCAAGGGGATCGAGCTTATACTTTTGTAACTCCTCCGCAGGTAAATCGCCACGCACCAGATGTCCCATTTCATCGGCAATTCCCCACATCCGACGGGTGAGCGCCTCGGCTGTCGCAGGAGCATTGCGTCCTAGCCATTTCTGATCGGGATTCTCTACCAACTTATCTTCGAGAAATTCAATCAAATCTCGAAAGGTTTCCACTTTATCCTTGCCATCTTCACCATAGCTATCATCTAGATCCAGACTCGTTCGCGGTAAAAATCCTAATTTTTTATCGTACTTGTCATTATCCGCAGCTAATCTCGCTAAGCGCTCCTCGACAATACTCGCTAAAAAGCCGATATTTCCTCGCTCTAGGTCATCACCTGCGAATAGGAAACGAAATAGGCGATCGCGACAAAATTCACGCATCCCCCACACATAGGCAGAAATATTATCGGAACGTTGATCGAGATGGGGTTCGATTTCCTGAGTGTTTTTCTTAGGCGCAACGCAAAATCTGACATCACGGAATGGCTCTACGGGCAGATCGAGAATGTGATAGCTTGCCCGATCTTCTTCCCGCATTTTGTTATTGGGCTTGTCTAAGAAGAATAAATCCTCTCCCTTAACGTTGAAAATTAATGCCTTCGTATTTGCTCTCTTAGAACCTAGCGCTGCCGAATTGAAAATGGAATGGAGAATGAATAGAGCAAAGGAAGTCTTGGTTGCCACACCTGAAATTCCCGAAATATTGACGTGAGCGCCCTTTGTGCCATCGATAAATTCATAATTCAAATAGGCGGGACTACCATTTCGCATAATTCCTGCGGAGATGCGCTGCTCCATGCCATCGAAGTTCAGCGCAAAGCGGAGATTCTCATCTTCAGCTAAATAGACTGCATCGCTGGGTTGGGGGGGTAAATATTCTTCTGGCTCGATGCGGGTGACTTGAATATGAGCGGCATAGGAGACATTTACAGGCATACTGCCAGTAGTAACGAGAAATGTATCCGTATCAAATTGGGTTCCTTCGTGGATCGTTCGCACATGATCGACGACACCATAGAAATTGACGACACCTTTTTTGTCAGGGCGATCGGTTTTCACCTGCACGACATCATCAAGCCGTAGGACTTTGCCATCACTTACCGCCACCCAAAACTCAAGGGGGGTAGCATCTTTGGTTCCCAAGATATATCCAATCGGCTCGATCATGTCACTATGTTCTACATTATTTCCCAAGTATATAGCGCTTTTCCAGCAAGTGAGGTACAGAGGTTTGTTTCCCTGCCGAAGGCAGGGAAACAAACCAGAGAATGAAACTAAAATGGGCGCAAATGGGAAAGAGTTTGCAATGCTTCAAGGCATTGTTCTAGGGTGACATCTTGCATAAATTCCCAAAACTTTTCTGTGTGTCGCATGTACGCAACATTAAAGCGATCGCTTCCCACATACTCAAATCGAGAGAACTTGTGCTCAGATGAAGATTCTTCACCTGTCAAGGGGTTTTTATATTTATAGGGGCATTGTTGCATAAAAAGGGGAAGAGGAGGTAAATTAGATAAAAATCAGGAGAGGGAGTCCCAGATAATGAAAGAGAAATATCAGGTACGCAACTGGGCAGAGTATAACGCAGGGCTAAAACAAAGAGGAAGCCTGACCTTCTGGATTAGCGAAGAAGTAATCGGAGGATGGTTAAATCAAACATTAAGTGGCAAACGGGGTGCTTCAAATGATTACAGTGATATAGCGATCGCGACATTTATCACTGTAAAAGCGGTATATCAGCAAGCAGGAAGACAAACGCAAGGAATGTTAGAGTCACTATTTACCTTGATGGGAATAGATTTGCCAGTGCCAGACCACAGCACCGTATCAAGACGGACAGCAAGTTTAAGTGTGCCCTTACCAGTAATCCCCAAGCAGGGAGCTGTGCATGTAGTAGTTGATTCGACAGGGATCAAAGTCTATGGTGAAGGTGAATGGAAAACACGGCAGCATGGGATTAGTAAGAGACGGACATGGCGCAAATTACACCTTGGAGCCGATGAATCAACGGGAGAAATACTGGCTGCGGTCGTCACTACGAATGATTGTCACGATGGTGAAGTACTCGCCGATATTCTCGATGGGATTGATGCTGAAATTGATCAAGTTTCCGCAGATGGAGCTTATGACCATCGTCATTGTTACGACGAGATTGCCCAACATGGAGCTAAAGCCGTGATTCCTCCCCGCAAAGATGCCAAAATCTGGCAGCATGGCAATGCCAATGCTCCTCCTCATCCCCGTGACCAAAACCTGCGCTATATCCGTAAACATGGGCGTAAAAAATGGAAACGTGACTCAGGTTATCATCGACGTTCTTTAGCAGAAACCACGATGTTTCGTTTCAAAAAAATCTTTGGTAGTACTTTATGTTCTCGTAAATTTGACAATCAGGCGGTTGAGTTGTTCATCAAATGTGCTGCTCTCAATCGCATGATTCAACTTGCTAAACCTCTCTCCTCTCCTGTTGCTAGTTAATTATCTATCCTAAGATCCTCCATCTTTTGGCTTCTTTTTATTCATACAACAAAGCCATTTATAGGTTCCACAAATGTAAAAGTAATTGCGATACCATTTACCAAAAATATCTACCAAGTACATGAGCTTGTTATCTGGTGATGGCGGATGAATACAGTTAGGTTTGAGATCATTGTCAATAATTTCTTGAAAACGTTCCTGTACTAATTTTTTCAAGATTTCAGGTATTTTAGGATTTGGCTCTTTTTTGGGAGAATAGACCCATCCATAGTTTGATCTTGCCATTTTTCAAATTCCTCTCTATCCCTGTTTCAAACGTAATTGAGATCGCCTTTATAAGTTTAGTTATTTTACTCACCTTACGCAGATAGAAAATCCGCCCTCATCCCCCAGCCCCTTCTCCCAGAGCCTACGGTGTACACACAAGTCTCTTTGTCTTGGTTTCAATGGATCTAAGCCCCCTAAGTCCCCCAATTCTGGGGGACTTTAAAAGAATTTTATTTTCTTGTTCCCCCAGAATTGGGGGCTAGGGGGCGATTAATTGTTGACTTGACTGGGTTTTATGACTTGTGTGTACACCGTAGCTCCCAGAGCGGGAGAAGGGGAGCAAGAGGTGGTTTTGACTTTTTCTTTTCCCCTCTCCCCCTTTGGGAGAGGGGCTAGGGGTGAGGGTCTTATAACCTTCTGCGTAAGGTGAGTTATTTTAATCGACATCTTAAAAAAGCAGTGGCAAGATCCGCAACTCTGTGATGGTGATTAGCATATAATGAGGTTAAATTTTGTAAAAAATTCAACTCAATACATGACCACTACCATTGCGCCCGAAACCGTGACCGTTAAGCACGAGATTAAGGACATCACTCTTGCACCTCTAGGCAAACAACGCATCGAATGGGCTAGCCGCGAAATGCCCGTATTACGTCAAATTCGCGATCGCTTTGCTGCCGAAAAGCCCCTTGCAGGTATCCGCATCGCCGCTTGCTGCCACGTCACCACCGAAACCGCAAACCTTGCGATCGCCCTCAAAGCGGCTGGCGCAGATGCCGTATTGATCGCTAGCAATCCTCTTTCGACTCAAGATGACGTTGCTGCTTCCTTGGTTTACGATCACGGAATCTCGGTATTTGCAATCAAAGGTGAAGATAACGCTACATACCATCGTCACGTTGAACTTGCCCTTGCCCACCGTCCTCACATCATCGTTGATGATGGTAGCGACGTAACCACCACCTTGGTATTACACCACGCTGACCAAATCCCTGAAATTATCGGTACTACCGAAGAAACCACCACAGGTTTAGTGCGCCTCAACGCCATGTTTAAGGATGGCAAGTTGACCTTCCCTGCGATCGCTGTTAATGACGCAGAAACCAAGCATTTCTTCGATAACCGTTATGGTACTGGTCAATCCACCCTCGATGGCATCATTCGCGCTACCAATATCCTGTTGGCAGGTAAAGTGATCGTCGTCGCTGGCTATGGCTGGTGTGGTAAGGGCGTTGCTTTGCGTGCTAAGGGCTTAGGCGCAAACGTAGTTGTTACGGAAATCAACCCTGTTGCTGCGATCGAGGCAGCAATGGATGGTTTCCGCGTATTACCTATGTCAGAAGCAGCTAAGGTTGGCGATATCTTCATTACCGTCACTGGTAACAAGCATGTTATCCGTCGCGAGCATTTTGAAAACATGAAAGATGGCGCGATCGTTGCAAACTCTGGTCACTTCGATCTAGAAATCGACCTCGTTGCGCTTAATGATCTCAGCGAATCTGCAAGCTTTGTGCGTAACTTCACACAAGAGTACAAGCTGAAGTCTGGCAAGTCGGTCATCGTCATCGGTGAAGGTCGTCTAGTTAACCTTGCGGCTGCCGAAGGTCATCCTGCTAGTGTGATGGACATGAGCTTTGCTAACCAAGCGCTTGCCTGTGAATTCCTCGTTAAGAATAAGGGCAACTTGCCTGCTGGTGTTGTGCCAATTCCTAAGGACATTGACCAAGAGATTGCACGTTTGAAGTTGCAAGCAATGGGCATCACCATTGATACCCTCACTGCTGAGCAAGTTCACTACCTCAATTCTTGGACTGAAGGAACATAATCAAAAAGTCAACGAAAAGGGAGCGCTAAGCGCTCCCTTTTCTGTCATTGCAATACTTCGCTATTCCCTTTAAATGCAAAATTAATTTCATCTAGAGATCGAGGGGGCTAATTACACCCTTCCCACCGCGATTCAGCACATGGGTGTAAATCATCGTTGTCTTCACATCCTTGTGTCCCAGTAATTCTTGCACCGTGCGAATGTCATAGCCATTCTGTAACAAATGCGTGGCAAAGCTGTGGTGATTGGGAACGTTAGAGCCAGAGTTAACCAGAGGTATCAAAGGTTTGTCGGGCTGTCAGGATAACTTCAACGTTCGTTTCTGCCCAAAGACGCATGGAATCTACTAGTTGAACTAGGGTCTGTCCAAGGGGAGTTAAAGAGTATTCTACTTTAGGTGGGACACTGGCATAAATTTGCCGATTCACAATTCCATCTCGTTCTAGTCCGCGCAGTGCTTGCGTCAGAACCTTAGTGGAAATGCCAGACACTTCTCGCTGTAGTTCTCCAAAGCGCAAGGTTTGCGTCGACAGCTTGCCGATAATCAGCACTGTCCATTTGTCTGCCACTCGATCCAACACTAGGCGCGTTGGACAGTTTTGATCATAAACGTTCCAGGTGGCGATTTGATTACTTTCCATTCTAAACCTATGTTACTTTCAGGTATCTACTTTACTTTGAAAAGTAAAGCTTTTACTCTGGAAAGTGTCCAGCTCTATTCTGTTAAGTTTCGAGAGTTTGTCTGCATCTGCCGACCAGGAACGTTAGGCGACATACACGCTGCTCGTGCAAATCACACGTATCGATAGCAACAACAAAGCCATGAACATACCTAAAGATAAAATTAAAGCCACTGTTGAAACCCTTTATTCGCAAGTCTTTAATCAAGGACAAGCAGACCTGCTTGCCGATTTGGTGACAGGCGAATACATCCAGCACAACCCACTTTTCCCCAACGGCACTGCTCCATTGGCAGACTATCTTAAGCAAGCTGGCAGCCTTCCCTGTGAGATCAAGCGTATGGTGATTGACGGCGACCTAGCATTTATTCACGTCCGTTACCTCGATTGGGGAGGCAAGGAGCATGCTGGAGTGGATATTTTCCGCTTCAATTCCGACGGCAAGATCGTCGAACATTGGGACGTGCTCCAACCAGTTGCAGAGCAATCTGCCAATACGAACACGATGTTCTGACACCGCCAATGGACAGGGCAACTGCATAAAAAATAGACGGCTTACGCAGTAAGGATTTCATTCCTAAGTATTTTTACTTATCGATTTCTGGGTTGCTTGATAGTTAAGGATCTCAATTTTTTTATGCGGTTGCCCTGTCCCCTACAGTCACGTTAGACGGAAAAATTCTGTCTAATGTTATGCTGACGATAAAGTTTAGCCTTGGCTTTAGTTCTCGAAGATGTAAAGCAATCAGTATATGTCGTGGTCAAATTCAAAAAACTTTTCAAAAAAATGGTACAGAATTTGTGAATATCAAAATGGAGACAAGGAAATTTTAGAAGCTGATCATCAGTGGTCTATTGAAAAAGGTTTGGGTGGTGATTGGGACGCACATTTCAATCACTATTTCAAAAAAATCGATCATTGGTATATGCAAGGAGAAGTCAAATATAAATACTTGTTTGTTGACCCTGAAGAGAGAGTTCCCTATGGTTATAAGATTCAACAACTTGATAGCGAAGAGCAGTTAGAAAAATTATTTTTGGACTTGAAGCCCATTGAAGAATGGGTTCTATATATTGAAGAGAGAATCTATGACTGTACGATGGCAATTGATTATGCAGAATCTGAGGTGCTTGAACATCAGGCTAAAATCCAATCTTATCTCAATAAGTCCGATGGAAATCATGAGCAAGATATTCCTAAGCATGAAGAATGGATTGACAAACAGACTCAAAAGATTCACACGTTAAAAATTGAAAAGGAGAATTTAATCAGAAAACTTTTTGAAGAAGAAGGAATAGAGTGGTAGTAGGTCTCATATTTCATGCTAGCATTTAGGCAATTGCCGCATAACAACATCCATGCACGCCGACCGCTACATTTGCTCGGTTGTGATGTAAAGATTATCTGCGGCAGGTGATGGGCAACGTTATGCTCCTCTTAAATCAATTAGAAACATGTTAATTAGAGATAGAGTAGATGAGCGTTTATAGTAAGCGAATACCCATTTCTCCTGATTTCTTTTGTGATGGTCATGGTTATGTCCTTACCTCAGCCAGTTTAGGCGGTAGTGGCTTAAATCCCAGTCAGTTTTCGGATCTTGTTTTGAATGGTTCGTCTGACGATATCGCGCCTCTCCTGTCTCAAGGGATTTGTATGCCCGTTCTCTTTGAAAGTGATTGCTCTCTAGATCGCAAAACACTTTTTGTAATCGGGAATTTAACGAATCAGGAGGAGAGCGATTGGCGTGCCCGACTTACTTGGAAACTGAACATTCCCTGTGGAAAACTAATCTTGCTTTGTAGCTGTGTCACTGAAGATGTTGCCCATGCAATTTCTGGAAGACCGCCTAGAGAAAACTTTATGATTTTCCAAGTCATAGATGTGCCGCCCGATTTATACAAGGTTGATATCTATGCCTATCCATCAAGTCCAACCTTTGTTGAAACCCTTGACGACAAAGAATATGAAAGGTATGAAGAAAAAATGCTCGAATTAGACTTAGATGACTATGACAATGAGGGAAACCTAACCTCAGTGGGTTATATCATTTGCCTCTCACCTCTTAATGCGGAACTTCAGCTACCAGAAACGAGTGATGCATGGCTTGAGAAATTTACTTTTCGCTAGGTGCTAATCAGGAGTCGCAGAAATTGTTATATTCACAAAAATAGAAGAGCATATGGGAACGGAGCATAACAAATCATTGGAATAGACGAAACCAAGGTATAGTGGTGACAAGCAAAGGTTAGTGACCGCCGCACAACTTCACCGTTAAGCTAAAATTTCCTGAGCAGTCCGATCGCCGATCGCGTAGGGCGCGTTAATGCAATGTAAAAGTGTATTTGAGAAGTTTAGCCTTGCCATAAATTGTGGGCTAAGAGCTTAAACTCTCGATTGGCGATTAGAACGGAAAGACAACCTTTGTGGTGAAAGATTACCAGTGGCGATCGCATTTCTAATTGACTCGGCACGTTCCCGTGATTTGGTCATCGCATTTGACCCACCATAGGTTTCGCGTAAAATTAAATAATTTTGAATGATTAAAGCCTCATTATCTCTAGAACCTTGAGCAATCTGAGCAGCCGTTAACCCCGATCGCGCGATCGCATCAGCCACACAGCCAATCACATGACTGGGGCGATTGACATGGTGATCGAGTAACAGAGCGACGGCAAACTCGGAGGTGAGTAACTGCGAAAGCGCAAAGCCCTGTAAAGTCTGGGAGGGTCGAAAATAGAACTGATCGAGTCGGGAAATTGCATGAAGAACTTGGACGGACTGCACTAGCGCATCCATACCTGCGATCGCAAAGCGTAACGCCCAAATCGGTTGACGCATAATGTTTTTATCA
Source organism: Pseudanabaena sp. BL-A-41 (assembly GCA_050632425.1). GTDB lineage: Bacteria > Cyanobacteriota > Cyanobacteriia > Pseudanabaenales > Pseudanabaenaceae > Pseudanabaena. The sequence goes on from CP192607.1 coordinate 1,716,016, forward strand.
GCAGCGTTAACAAGTTGCTTACCATTGAGAGAGAGCCAACCTGTTACCCCATCCATCGATATGGTATCTACACCAAACTGTCCAAAATAATATTGAAACTCCGTAGGATATCGCCTTTTTAAATTACTCAACAAAGCAGGTAGCTCACCAGCTTGTCCTGCGGAGCCTAGAGTCCATTGGAAGATGCCAAAACTCAAATATTGATTGTCCCAAGTATTAATAGCATCGAGACTTCCTTCATTAGCCGCCGTTACCAACATCACATTGATTTCTGAGGGACTCATTTGCAACTGTTGTAGCAAACCTGAGCCATAGATAATGAAATCACGCAGCTTAAAAATACCGAACCGATATAGTCCCAGATCCTTAGTCTTGGCAAATCGCTCCTGCTGACCAGTATTGAGCAAATTTGCGATCAGATCACTACCCACCGTCGTAAAGGAAATCGCAATCTTATTGGGCGGGTAAACTCCCTGCAAGGTATTTCGCACCATCGCCACTTCAGGATTTTGGGCGATCGGTGGTGTAGCAGGATTAGGAATCAGTAAGCGCTGACCAATTTGTAAACTTGCAGGATTCGTAATGTTATTAATCCTTGCAATCTCGCGCCAATCGCCATTTGCGCCCAAGAAGCGCCTAGCTATATTAGAAAGTGTGTCTCCAGCTTGAACAATATATTCCTGCATGGCTGCCTCACTGTATTTTTAACAAAGCGAGCAAGCTCACTCACTCTATTAGCTTAAAAATTGAACGTCTCAAACTCTACTGGCTTAAAGAGCATATTGCGATCGATCGCTGAAAAAACTTTATGATTCGTTTTCTCTGAATTTACACATTTGCAGACCAGCTTAGCAACATCCGCACGGTGAATAATCCCCGATATCGTGGGATCTTCCGTAAGCACCGCATTACCTGTTGATGGCTCCGATTTTAGTCCACCTGGACGAATAATCGTGTAGGTCAAGCCGCTCGCTACGAGATGCTGCTCCGCTTTTTCCTTTTCCTTGAGAATTGCCCCCAAGGTCGCTAAAACCTGCGGAGCCAAAGCAACTACACTATTACCGCTACCAATCGAAGAAACGAGAATAAATTTCTGAACTCCCGCCTTCACAGCCAGATCGATCAGATTTTTATTGCCTTCACAATCAGCCCGCTCACCGCGATCGCTAGGCAAACCACCCATCGTCGTAATTACGATATCGATATCTCCTGCTTTAGCGATCGCTGCTTCCAGTTCCGCAGCATTGAGCGCATCGCCAAAGACAACCTTTGCCCCTAGAGCCTCTAGCTCCACCGCATAGGTAGGATTGCGTAAGAGGACAGTTAAATTTACCGATGGTGGTTCATTTTCCAGCAAAAGCTTGGCAACTTCTCGCCCAACACCGCGACTCGAACCTGCTAAAAAAATATTCTGCATAATCTTGAGTTTTACTGATCCCAAAACGCTGCGTTGCAGCGCCTTGGAAATGGTTTAAATTTTGTTGCGATCAGTAAAAATTTCATAGCCAGTCTCAGTTACCAAAACTGTATGTTCAAACTGAGCCGAAAGCTGATTGTCCACTGTTACAGCCGTCCACTTATCAGCCAAAATTCTGACGCGCTTAGTTCCCGCATTCAAAATTGGCTCGATCGCTAAGGTCATCCCCGGACGAAAACGCACATTAGGCAATTGGTGAGTACGGAAATTAAATACCGATGGCTCTTCATGGAGATTACGACCAACACCATGTCCCGTAAAATCTTCAACAATCGCAAAGCCATTAGCCTTAACATGATCCTCGATCGCTCCAGCCAAATCGAGCATACAGTTACCAGGTTTGACCTGCTCAATACCCTTATATAGTGCTTCTTCGGCTACACGCATCAACTTAGCCGCCTTTTCGCTAATCGTGCCTACACCCACCGTAATGCAAGAATCGCCATGAAACCCATTTTTAAAAGCACCAGTATCGATCTTTACAAGATCGCCTAGCTTAATTACCTTTTTAGCGTTAGGAATACCATGCACGACTTCGTGATTGATACTAGAGCAAATGCTAGCAGGAAAACCGCAATATCCTTTAAAACTAGGAACAGCACCCATTTCCCGAATGCGTTTCTCGGCATAAGCATCGATATCCATCGTCGTCATCCCAGGAGCAATGATTTCGGAAATCTCCTTAAGTACCGTAGCGACAATGCGGGATGATTCACGCATATAGTCCAACTCACGTTGCGACTTGATTTCAATACCTTTAGTTTGCTTGGGGGCTGCTTGCTTAGAAGCTTTTTTGCTTTCTGCGCTCGGTTTTGATCGCAGGGCACTAAGAATATTCATTAATTATTTGAGGATAGTATTTACAACAGCTAATATATTTTTAGCCTATGAGGTAACAGGATTGGTTATTTTTAGGTCAAATCGCATAATTTGACCAGCAAAACTCTCATCACTAAGCCTGCTGCCTAACAAAAATGTTTAAGAACGAGGTTCAACTATGACGCAATCTGGGATGCCTCCCGTACCGCCACCTTCCTCTGGGGGTGGTGTACCACAACAGCCACGTAATCCCGCCGCACCACCACCCGCCCAGCAGCGTGTCGCTCCTCCCAACAATCCTCAGATACCTCCTAATCCCGCAGCTCAGCAACGTGTTGCTCCCACTGCTCAAGGAGCTGCTGGTCAAGTGCGTGCTGTTCCAAATCCTGCCCAACAGCAGGCTACACAACAAGCTCAACTACAACAGGCTCAACTACAAGCAAAACAGGCTCAGGCGGCGGCAGCAGCACGCCAAGCCCAAATGGCAATCCCCACAGATACCCAGATTACAAGCGTTCCTCCTCCTCCTAACCCCCGTCCTCCAATTCGTCCCGGTCCACCTCCAAACTTACCAGGGTTAGGTGTACCAGCGATTTTACAGCGTAGTTCAGGACAACCCACCCTTGCCCAAATTGTCAAAGATGCCCACGAACAAAATTGTTCTGATATTCATGCTGGCGTAAATGAACCAGTTAGATTTCGGAGTCGTGGCTTGATGGTGACACAGGAGCAATATCCCGTTCCCGATAAGCAAACCTTTGATACTTGGCTGACCGAAATTATGGATGACAAGCAAATCCAGCAATTTCGCGACACCTTAGAATTTGATGGTGCAACCCAGTACGAATTTGCCCGTTGTCGGATCAATATTTTTGATTCGTTACGCGGTCCTGCAATGGTTTTGCGACTGATCCCTCTCAAGATTCTGTCCATCGATCAACTTGGTTTACCTGAGGTATTCCGTGAACTTTGTTACACTCACAAAGGTTTGATCCTTGTCACAGGTCCTACTGGTTCGGGTAAATCCACTACCTTGGCAGCGATGGTGGACTTCATCAATACGGAAATGCAGAAGCATTTAATTTCTATCGAAGACCCGATCGAATTTGTCCACCAAAGTAAAAAAGCGCTGATCAAACAACGGGAAGTAGGTATTCATACTCTCAAGTTCGATAATGCGCTCAAGGCAGCTTTGCGTGAAGATCCCGATATCATCCTGATTGGGGAAATGCGCGACAAAGAAACGGTGAACACAGCGCTGAAAGCCGCCCAAACTGGTCACTTAGTATTCGGAACGCTGCACACGAATAGTGCTGTTAAAACCATTGAACGGATTCTGAATCTCTATGAACCTGAACAACAGGGACCAATGCGAATTCAGGTGGCGGAATCATTGGTAGGTGTTATTGCTCAGTCGCTGGTACGAACGACCGATGGCAAACGTGCGGCAGTTCATGAAATCATGATCAATACCGATGCGGTGCGCGACTATATCAAGCGTGGTGAAGTAGACGAGATTGAGGCGATCATTCCTAAATGCACCTATGAGGGAATGGTCAATATGAACCAGTCTCTCTATAAGCTCTATGAGGATGGGCGCATTACGGAAGAAACTGCCGTAGAGAACTCGCCGAAGCCCAACGAAATGGCGCAAATGTTGCGTGGTCGTATGTAGCTTTGATCTAGATAGAGCTTGTACTGCTTGAGTAACGGGTAGCACAAGCATGTGAAGCACTGTGCAAAGCACGGTGCTTCATCGTATGTTTAAGGGTTTTAGGCTAGAATAATGTTTTGTTGGTCAGGTCTGTCAGGCAATGAGCGAGATAAAGGATTCCATTAATTCAGCTAATCAAGTCCAGTTTCTAGACGAATTTGAAGTCGTCGTCGTTGGTGCAGGTCACGCAGGCTGTGAAGCCGCCCTTGCTTCAGCGAGAATGGGCTGCAAAACTTTACTCCTCACCCTCAACCTCGATCGCATTGCATGGCAACCCTGTAACCCTGCTGTGGGTGGTCCCGCCAAATCGCAACTTGTCCATGAAGTCGATGCCCTCGGTGGTGAAATTGGCAAAATCACCGATCGCACCTATTTACAAAAAAGAATTCTCAATAGTTCACGGGGACCCGCAGTATGGGCTTTGCGAGCGCAGACCGATAAGCGCGAATATGCCGCCGAAATGAAGCAGGTGGTAGAAAATGAGCCGAATCTCTCGGTGCGTGAGGGAACGGTCATTAATGTTTTATTAGATGCCAATCAAGGGATTTATGGCGTTGAAACTCAATTTGGAGTGGGCTATGGCTGTAAAGCGGTCATTTTAACGACAGGCACATTTCTCAATGGCAAGATCTGGGTCGGTAATCGCTCAATGTCCGCAGGTCGGGCAGGCGAATTTGCGGTCACAGGGCTTACAGAAACCTTGAATGCCTTGGGATTTGTTACCGATCGCTTAAAAACGGGAACCCCTGCACGAGTCGATCGCCGCAGCGTAGACTACAGCAAAATGGAAGTTCAACCCGCAGATAGCGAACAGAACTGGTTCAGTTTCGATCCTTCAGCATGGGTGGAACGGGAGCAGATGAATTGCTATTTAACTCGTACCACTGCGGAAACCCATCGGATCATTCGCGAGAATCTCCATCTTACGCCTGTGTATGGTGGTTTCATCGATGCCAAGGGCCCGCGCTATTGTCCCAGCATCGAAGATAAGATTGTGCGATTTGCTGATAAAGAGAGCCATCAAATTTTTATCGAACCTGAAGGCAGGACTATTCCAGAACTTTATATTCAAGGTTTTTCAACGGGAATGCCTGAGAATATTCAACTGCAAATGTTGCGAACTCTTCCAGGATTAGAGAATTGCCAGATGCTCCGTGCTGCCTATGCAGTGGAATATGACTATATTCCTGCGACACAGTGTTATCCCACTTTGATGACCAAATTGATTGAAGGGCTATTTTGTGCAGGTCAGATTAATGGAACCACGGGTTATGAAGAAGCGGCGGCGCAAGGGCTAATTGCAGGAATGAATGCGGCACTTTATGCGAAAGGCAAAGAAATGGTGGTATTGCCTCGCGCCAGTAGCTATATCGGTACGCTGATCGATGATCTATGTACAAAGGAATTGCGCGAACCCTATCGGATGTTAACGAGCCGTTCTGAATATCGCCTGATTTTGCGATCGGACAATGCCGATCGCCGACTCACCCCCATCGGTCGTGAAATTGGACTAGTTGACGATCGCCGTTGGCAGATGTTCTGTGAAAAGCAAGAGCGTGTCCATGCAGAAGTGCAACGCCTCAATGAAACTCGCGTCAAGGAAAAGGATGAACTCGGTCAAAGGATTACTGCGGAAACTGGCGAAGTAATTCGGGGGGCAATTACCCTTTCTGATTTATTGCGTCGCCCCAAGTTTAACTATGCGGAATTAATTCACTATGGCTTAGCCGATGACAATTTGAATCGCTTTGAACGTCTCGCCGCAGAGATCGAAGTGAAATATGTCGGCTATATCCAACGCCAAGAACATCAGATCGAGGAAGTTGCCAAACATAGCGATCGCAAGTTACCACCAGACATTGATTACAATGCGATCGAGACTTTATCTAAAGAATCAAGGGAAAAACTTAGTAAAATTCGACCAATGACAATTGGACAGGCAAGCCGTATTGGTGGTGTAAATCCTGCGGATGTGAATGCTTTGCTGGTTTATCTAGAGATTCAACATCGACTTGCTGCTAAGTCTAGATAGAAATATCGAGAGCAAGCTCTCGATATTTCTATGTCCCAAAGCAGACAATCCAAATCGGTAGCATTAAAAATAAACCAATGAAGGAGAAGGCGATCGTGCTAATTAACAAATCGCGATCGAGGTTATAGACTTCCGCCAGAATTAATACCGATAGCCCTGTGGGAGTTCCTGACATCAGGGTGAGGATTAAGCGAGGATCGCTCCTCAAACCAAAGGCAGTTGCCCCTAGCCCGATCGCTAAAGGTACGATCGCCACGCGCAAAAAAGCAGCGATCGCCGCAGGTTTGAGACTTTCCCATTTCTCAATTTTGCCAAGGCGCAAACCGACAAGAGACAATGCAAAGGCGATCGTCACCCATACTCCCATATCTAGTCCTGACTCGATCGCTTCGGGTAAACCGATGGGGCGCGTATACCAACCGATCGCAAAAGCCCATAAACTCGGTACTGTGGCTACATCAAGCAACAACTTCCACCAAGGCGGCTTTACCTCGCTCTTCCCAAAGTAGCTAGCAATAAATACAGCAATCCCATAATTTCCCGCCACGTTGCTGGCGATGCTATATAGAACTGCCCAATCGGCATAGTTAGAACTTGCAAGGGAATTGGTCAGCGTCAAGCCGACAAATCCCGTATTACCAAGCATCGTCGCCAAAATGAAGCTTCCCAAACTAGAGCGATCGCTATGTTCCTGCTTGGCAAATTGCCAACCGATCAGGGCTAGTAGCCAGCTAAGCACTAAAGCGGCGATCGCCACATAGGGAATGTAGGGTGTGTCCGAAAACTGGGTATGTCTCGCAAGGACAAATAGTTGTAATGGTACTCCTATCCAATAAAGACCAACTCCAAGAAATTTAGAAGTATTGATTGGAGCGAATCGGGAAATTAATAAACCAATACCAGTCCATAACATTAATGGAATATATGCATTGATCAGATCACCAAAATGGAAGATAGACCAGAAGTTGTCAGGATTAGTTAGCAGCATTCAGTATCCATTCGGTAATACCATCAGCAAGAGTTTTGGCAAGCAGCTTTTGCTGTTGCGGATCGATAATCCATTCAAACTCATCGGGGTTGATCATAAAACCTAATTCTAGAAGTACTGCTGGGGCGACTGTAGGACGGGCTAAGGCTAGGTTATTCCAGTAAACACCATATTCATTGCGATGTAACTTTTGCGAAACATAGTTATGGATAAACTTAGCGAAGTCCTGCGACTGTGGATTGTACCAAAAAGTCCCAATTCCTGATGTATTCAATGCATCACCATTATCGGGCAAGGCATTGTAATGAAGGCTAACAGCGACCGTTGGTTCCTCCTGTTCGATTTTGGCAACCCTTGGGGCTAAATCTAGATCAATATCATCGGTACGAGTCATCACCACCTTTGCCCCACGATTTTGCAATTCCTCTTGGAGAAGTTTGCTCACAATTAGGGCAACATCTTTCTCAGGATATCCCGTTGGTCCTCGCGAACCTAAGTCTTCATTACCACCATGTCCTGCATCTAAGAGAATCTTGGTACTACTGAGCGGTTGCAGTTCTTTAATTGGATTAGAGAGAACTGGTGGATGCTTGAGAGAAACAATCAGATTTGTGCCTTGATAACGAACCTTATAACCCCATTGCTGTTTAGGTTTGAGGCTAATCGTATAGGTGACTTTATCAGGATCAGATTGTACCCATTCCAATTTATTGATGATGGATTCGGGGGCAATGGCAATGGTGTCAGTTTGAGCTGTGACGTTATACAGAGTCAAAGTCAAGGTGCGATCGCCTTGACTGACAGAAATCGGGACGTTACATTCAAGGGGAATGACGATCTCTGTCCAAATATTCTGCGGATTGTTTTTATCAATCGCAGCCCTTGTACTAATTCCGCGCACTAGCGATCGCGGCTGCGTATCAGTATCAGATACCTTCACAAAGCGTTCTCTTACCCAACCACCATAATCGAGTCTTAGCCATTGCCCCTGTTTGCCTGTGACTAGAGCTTTAACGCCTTGAGGTAAGGGAGTAAGGCGTGAGAAGTCAGTACTTGCACCAGTTCTGGCATCCGCAGTTGCGGTGATTTCGGCAATCTGGAGTTTTTTCGGTGAGAGAATTTCGACAGAGCCTTGCGCTTTTTGTTTGATCAGGCGATCGCCTATACGCATTTCATATTCGGGCTGCCCCAGTTGACTAGGTGTTTCAAAGGTGGTGCAGCCACGGAAATAGCCTGATGGGGATTCGGCGCTAGCTTCGTTACTACCTGTTAGTACCGATGAATTCGGAGGTAGTTGAACATTACGGCGGCGGGGTAAGAGGGGAATTTCGCGATCGCCGATTCTAGCAACAACTTGGGCATTAGGTGTGGCGATCGCATCAAAGCAAATTCTTTCATTGGGCTGTCGAGCAATATTAACAGTGGGGAATAGAGAATTTTCGATAAAGCCAATGTCTTTGGGCGGTAAGGTAATTCTTGATTCCCGCACAACCTTCACCGTGATTTCCTTGTCACTATTGCGATCGCCCTTAGGATTGGTGTACTTGATCTGAAAAATATTTTCGCCAATCCGAAGCGGCAAGCTTGGGGCAAAATGCCCTGCGGTACTTCGTGATATCACCTTGCCGTTAATACTGACCTGACCATCCTTGGGAGCAGTACCAATAAAAAATAGGCGATCGTTGTTAGTGGTATGTTGTAACGGCGGATAGGTGAGGTGTAGTTGCGTGGGTGAGACAAAGTTCTGGGCGCTTGTTGCGGAAGCCATAAAAAAGCTCAAAGTCCCAATCAGAAGAGTTCCTATCTGTCGCCGCATAATTCCTGTTACTTATCTAAAAAGAGCGATGTAACGCATCACTATTTAATACTATCCTCATAGCGGAATCTACAGCGCAAAAAGCTATATTCTGAATTTAGTAGGACTTAAGCAATACTGATGAGATGTGGTGCGGGCTTCGCCCGCACCACATCTCATCGATGCATAAGTCCTATTTAGTAAATTTAAAGAAAACTAAGTTAAATTAATTCAAAAATGAAAATTTTAGTAATGGGTGGCACAAGATTTATTGGTGTGTCACTGGTCAAATTGTTGGTTGATCAAGGACATGAAGTAACCCTCTTTAATCGTGGTAAAAAGCCTTCACCCGTTGCAGGACTCCGCACAATTATTGGCGATCGCACTGATCCCCAACAACTGCAAGACAAACTTAGTGGCGAATCCTTCGAGGCAATTTTTGATAACAATGGTCGTGAACTCAGCGATACACAGCCTCTCGTCGAAATTTTTCGCGATCGCCTCCAGCATTTTATCTATATGAGTTCAGCGGGTGTCTATCTCGATAGCGACATCCTGCCCTACGACGAAACCGATGCCGTCGATCCCAAGAGTCGTCACAAAGGCAAGCTCGATACAGAGGCATATTTGCAACAAGTCCGTGCTGAATCTGGCTTCCCCTATACTTCCATTCGCCCCACCTACATTTATGGGCCAAAAAACTATAACGATGTAGAAGCTTGGTTCTTCGATCGCATTGTGCGCGATCGTCCGATCCCGATCCCCGGAAATGGCAAATTTATTACCCAGCTTGGTCATGTTGCAGATCTGGCTAGCGCGATGACGGCAGTCTTAGGTAATCAAAAAGCGATCGGTGAAATTTACAATGTTTCCGATACACGCTATGTCACCTTTATCGGACTTGCTAAACAATGTGCGATCGCCGCAGGCAAAGATCCTAGTACTTTAAATTTTGTCTATTACAATCCCAAAGACTTTGACTTTGGCAAAAAGAAAGCATTTCCTTTCCGTCTCCAGCATTTCTTTGCCTCCGTTACCAAGGCAACCCAAGATCTCAACTGGCAGCCCAAATACGATCTATTAGCTGGTTTAAAAACTTCCTTCGAGCAGGATTACCTCCCATCAAATCGCCATCAAGCTGACATCGATTTTTCAACGGATGCACAAATCTTGAAATAGATATAGCGTTTACCAAAATAGTGGAGTACAGGTTTGTTTCCCCGCCTTCGGCGGGGATCTCGCTTGCCTGAAAAGCGCTATAAAGCCAATCAATTAATCAACCTTTATGAAACAATTGAGCTTTTAAAAATGTCCCGAAGTGACACCTTTAAAAGCTCAATTGTTTTAAGTAGGAAAGCCTAGTTATTTGTAAGATGCATTAGTGCAACGTAACCAATTAAAAATAAATGTAGGGGTTAGCGATCGCTAACCCCTACATTTATTTTCAACAACCTACTTATGACAGGGCAAATTACGATCAGTGTTTATGCCTAGATTGAAGATATATTTTTTTTATATTTTATGTTTTAAAATCTTATAAACTTAAATTATAAGCATCTATTTTTTGCTTTATTTATCAAAAACATGAAAATTAAACCTGTAGCCTATGATGCAATCATTTATCTGATAGTTCTGTTGATAGGCTGTTTATCGGGTGGGCTTCTCCTCGCAGCTTACAATGCCAATCAATTTATTTGGTTAGGTAACTCTATAGTCACTCTAAGGTTAGCTCAAGCAGGAAGCGCTTCGATTAGCTTAGCGATCGCATGGCTATCAATGTGGTTTTGGGCTAGTGTATTGATATGGGCAAAACCATATAAACTAGTGGCAAATGACGGGCCATCCGTTGCTTTATGGTTACTTTTATCTTGGACAATTGCTATTAGTGTTGTTTTCCTATTAGGATTCGCGAATCGGCGTATGTACAAATTAGGACTCAATAAAAGGCAATCTACCTATGGATTAATAATTATTGTCTGGGGGGCAATGATTCTTGGATGGTGCATATATCAATGGCTTTAATCCTATTCACTCCAAACTATTTATATGACTAAAATCAAGAGGAATTATAACGATAGAGATGCTAATTACTATATGCATCAAATTCCCGATCAGATTCTAGATAAACTCGATGAACAAGAAAGAGAAGGACTTAAATCAGTAATTCAATCAGCAATTCCTCGACCATCACCCAAAATCATTGACTTACGTTTTATTGTCGATCTGATTCTTATTCGCTACTTTGTTGTGTTGCTAATTGGGCGGGATATGCGTAAACAACAAAGGCAATATCAAGTTAATGGAATTACCAAATTTGCCAATATTGTTATGGCAGTTGTATTAATTATTGCGATGAGTCTGTTAATTAGTTCAGTAACAATTTTAATTGTCTATCTGATCAAGTCTTCATTGGGTATCGATTTATTGCCTGGTCATATTACCAATGTTTTATTTCATAAGTAGCCAGTCGCAATTACGCCTAGCTACTTACAGTGCTTTGCACTGAATTGAAACCTAGAGAAATTTTTGAAAGCACGGCAAAGCCGTGCTTTCAAAAATTTCTCTGTACTACTTCAAGGCTGTAACGCGAGTTCAGGTTAATTTGACACTGACTTTGAGAGAGGGTTTGCGTAGCAAATCCTCTCTCAAAGTCCAAAGGTAAAAGCCTTGCTTAGCAAGGCTTTTACCTTTGGATTCTTAAAATTTGAGATATTAACCCGAACTGACGTTACAGTGCTTTGCGCTGACTTGAAACCCAGAGAAATTTTTGAAAGCGAGGCTTCGCCTCGCTTTCAAAAATTTCTCTGTACTACTTTAAGCCTCAACAGGCTGTACTTAAATTAAAGAAGCAAAAGAAGCAGATGTTTTGTAGCATGTCTGTACCATAAAAATCTACTTCTTTATTAAATCGAGGAAATCTGCAAAGTACGGTATGCTTCTAGAATACTAGGGTTATGTTCTAGCCTGTATCAGGCAAACAAACCTTGTCCCTCACGTGAAAAGATCGCGATGAGTTTCTAACAGTCTCTATTATGCCCCTTTTGCTAGCAAAAGCTGTAAAACCCATGGAATGTTGCAGAGGTTACACACAATGTATGCCTTACTAGTTATAGAAGATGATGATGATATCCGAGATAACATTTGTGACGTTCTAGAACTGTCAAAATATCATGTTATGTCGGCATCAAACGGACGGGAGGGATTAGAAATTGCGAGACAGCAAATACCAGATTTAATTTTGTCTGATGTGCAAATGCCCGAAATGGATGGCTATGATGTCTTGGCGGCTATTCGCCAAGATCCGAAGCTGACGGTTATTCCTTTCATCTTTTTAACATCTTTAGCCGATCGCCAAGATTTACGCCAAGGGATGCTCAAAGGAGCCGATGACTATCTCACTAAGCCTCTGAATCGAGAGGAGTTACTAGAAGCGATCGCCGCACAACTTAGCAAAAAAGCAAAAGTTGATCAACATTACCAAGAAGTTGCTCAAAATATTGCCCAAGATATTGCTCAAGAGCAATTAGAACGCCTCTTATATTTTGATAACTTAACGCAGCTTCCCAATCGCCTAGCCTTACGTGAGCGCTTAGATAGTGTTATTTCTGATACTTCTCCAGAAGCACCAATTCCAATTCTTTTAATTGACATTGATCGATTTGGGATGATCAATGATTCACGGGGAGAACAATTTGGGGATATGCTACTCCAAGCGATCGCTAAACGGATTATCGATGCCGTTCAGGATGATGATACGATTTGTCGCCTTAGTGGTGATGAGTTCGCAATTATCCTATCGACAGCCAATCCCAAGGCAGAAGCTAATAATGTCGCCAAGTCATTGTTAGAGTCTTTTGCGACTCCTTTTATCGTAGGACTAACCGAAGTTTACGTTACCGCGAGTATTGGCATTTCTCTCTATCCTCAAGATGCTAATGGCATTATGCAGCAGGCGAACCTTGCCCTACAAGAAGCAAAGCGTCGCGGAGGCAATTGTTATCAATTTTTTGATGAAATTCAAGTCAAGCTGCCTCTGAGTCTAGAGTTGCAGACCGATTTACATCATGCGCTGGATAATCAAGAATTTGAGCTTTACTATCAGCCACAGGTCAGCATCGCCACGGGTGAGATGTTTGGTTCCGAGTCGCTCATCCGATGGAATCATTCCTCTGAGGGTCTCATTTCACCGATGAAGTTTATCCCGATCGCCGAAAGTAATGGCTCGATTATTGAGATTGGGGAATGGGTGCTGAAAACTGCCTGTCAACAGGTCAAGGCGGCGCAGAAACTGCTTTTCAAAAATGCACTTCACAATGCTGATGAGGATCTCCAGAATTTTATTCCCTCCCTTAAAGTTTCGGTAAACCTTTCTGGCCGACAGTTTCAACAACAGGATCTCAATAAACGGATCTTAGATATTTTGGAAGAAACTCAGTTTGATCCTCAATATTTAGAATTAGAGATTACGGAAACTACGGTTGTCCATAACATTGATGCCAGCTTAGCAAAGTTGATGGATCTCAAAGCGATCGGGGTCAAGCTCTCAATTGATGACTTTGGTACGGGCTTCTCATCATTGGGCTATATCAAAAAGTTTCCCTTGGATACGCTCAAAATTGATCGCTGCTTTGTGCAACATATTGATACTGATGCTCAAAATCGGGCGATCGCTAAAGCCATCATCACGATGGCAAAGAGTCTTGATTTCAAAACTGTTGCTGAGGGTGTAGAAACCCAAGGCGAGCTCAAGGTTCTCCAAGATTTGGGATGCGATAGTATTCAAGGCTATTACTACAGCCGCCCACTTCCCTTTGATAAGTTCTGCGCCTTTGTAACTGAAGACAAGCGTTTATAAATCAAAAATAAGAGCCGCCAAAGGCGGCTCTTATTTTTATAAATAATCAAGGATGGCATCGGCAACACGATTAATTGCCCCTTTTTCTCCCAAACTCTTTCTGACTCTGGTGTATCCATCAAGCATGGTTTGCCTTGCTTGGGGATTAATTAATAAATCCAAGGCACTTTCCGCGATCGCTTCGGGTATCGCCTCATTCTGCACAAACTCAGGTACAACTGCCTCCATATTCACTAAATTTACTGGGGAAATAAAGGGCAATTGCAGGCGCACAATATAACGGGCGATCCAAGCAGTAATTGCACTGACACGATACAAGATTACCTGTGGCACATTCAGCAAAGCTGTTTCTAAATTCACGGTTCCTGATTTACTGAGCACTAAGTCGGCGGCACTGATGGCAATCTGTGACTGTCCTGAGATAATCGTGGCGTTGATCTCATATTCCGCTAGTAACTTCTCCACCGCAGGACGGTAGCGCTCAAGGGAGAGGGGCAACCAGAATTTTACATGGGGTAGCTTGGCTTGAATAATCTTTGCCGCCTTGAGAATAATCGGCATGACATCCCGCAGTTCTTGGGTGCGTGACGCTGGCAATAGAGTGACGACAAGATCATCGGCGGCAATCCCCAATTTTTGACGCGACACGATGCGATCGGGAATTTTTGCCATCAAATCTACAAAAGGATGCCCCACCCATTGCACATTGGTTCCTTGCTTTTCGTAATAAACAGCTTCCTGTGGAAAGATGGCTAATAGTTTGTCGGTAAAGGCCGCGATCGCCTTAGTATTTTTGTCATTAAATGACCAGACCCATTCCTGCGGTGCGATGTAATAAATTACAGGTATGTTCAGCACCCGCTTAGCAAAGTAGCCCATACCCTGATTAGGCATCATGTAATCAATCAGGACGGCAACATCAGGCGGCGAATTTTTTAAGGATTTCTTGGCATTTTCCTGTAGCCGAATCGTTGGCAAAATGTAGGGTATAGCCTCGACAGCACCAATTGACCCAATACCCACGGTATTACCAAGCAGCTTTGCGCCCACCGCTTCCATGCGATCGCCACCAAGTCCCAAAATTTCTAGCTCAATCCCCTTGAGGGCAGCCCGTTCTTGCAAAGCTTCGATTAAAATTGCCCCATGCCAGTCCCCTGACACTTCGCCTGTACTAATAAATATGCGGCGTTTCATTTTAATTTCTGAGTTGATTTCTGAGCTAGATTCCATACAAATACATTGGTTAGTGGCAAAGAGCGTCCTATGACTTACACATTCAAGATATCGCTAATCTTGACCTCTAGTTCAGGAAATATCCCAGACCGAAAAGTATCATCTATCCCATAAATAACTTCTTCGTAAAAACCTTCTACTAAAGTAAGTACCGTAAATTTACGCTGACTAGGATCAACGATCCAATATTCGGCAATTCCGCGAACTGCATATTCAGAGCGTTTGTAACGATAATCTCTCGACTCATTTACCCTGCCCGCCGAAACTACCTCGATCGCAATTAGAGGTGGTGGCATATCTTGGGTGATTGTCCCTCTAGGTTGATCTTTAATTGCGTTGTAACATTCTTCACCTAAAACCATCATGTCTGGGATACGGACTTTGGCTCTACGACCGCTTACTTCTAGCATGATCTCTTTGTAGCTGAGCCATTCAATTGGGATGAGTTTAAGTAGCTGAGCAAATAATTTTCTGGCAACATTGCAATTTGCTGGTGATTCAGTAGGCATAGCAATTAATTCCCCATCCACCAGTTCATAGCGAGTGTCAGAACCATCATCATAGTTATAAAATTCCTCAAGCGTGAGTAGTTGATTAGCGAGAGCAGTTGCCATGACAGTTTGTGTCATATTATTTCACTCCAAATTTCAACATATCGCATTTAATTATGGTACACTCGTAAAGGTCAAAAATTTGGACTAGAAAGAAGTGCCTAAGCTCAAAACTCGTAAATCTGCCGCCAAGCGATTCAAGGTGACGGGTAGCGGCAAGTTTGCTCGCCGCCACGCTGGTCGCAACCACCTACTAGAGCATAAGTCCACTGCCCGCAAGAGCAGATTGGGTCAAAAAGCAATAGTTGATGAGACTGATAATGACAGAGTAAGCGCAATGTTGCCTTACGCCTAAAGTCTCTTTAAAGGGCTCTTTAAGGGGCTTTTTACAGGGTGCAAGCACCCTGTAAAAAATTAGATAAAAACAAACACGATAATAACGAAGCCATGACGAGAGTAAAACGCGGTAACGTAGCTAGAAAGCGCCGCAATAAGGTATTGAAATTAGCCAAAGGCTTTCGCGGATCGCACTCTAAGCTGTTCCGCACTGCTAACCAGCAGGTAATGAAAGCTCTTCGTAACGCCTACCGCGATCGCCGCAAGAAGAAGCGCGATTTCCGTAGTCTTTGGATTACCCGCATTAATGCTGCGGCTCGCCAACAAGGTTTGAGCTATAGCAAGTTTGCAGGTTTACTTAAGAAAGCAAATATCGACATTAACCGTAAGATGCTTTCGCAAATTGCGATCCTTGATCCTGATGCATTTACTGCGATCGTGGAAAAAGCTAAGTCCATCGCTTAAATTAAATTCCAAAACAAAAAAAGTCCACTCTAAGGGTGGGCTTTTTTTGTTTTGGAAGAGAAAGGTGGCGTGAAACGCCACCTTTCTCTTCTTGGGTAAGCAAAACTTGCTTTGCTATACAAAAAATCTTGAGGATACTACGCCATTTTTGCCAAGTTATGATAACGTATTGGCACTTTCGTGCTGTCAAAAACTGACATCCTAGAGAAAACAAAAGCATAGCATCGCTACTTTTTGTTTGATGCCCCCCCGATCGCTACTGCGTATATTGCATATGTACATTAAAAATGTAGAACTCACCAGATTTAAGTCCTTTGGCTCGACCACATCGATCCCCCTATTGCAGGGATTTACAGTGGTTTCGGGACCTAATGGTTCGGGCAAATCAAATATTTTAGATGCTTTGCTATTTGCGCTCGGTCTTGCAGGGTCAAAGGGGATGCGGGCCGATCGCTTGCCAGACTTAGTTAACCAAGCCCATAGTAAAAAGGGGCGGATGGTCGAGGCGAGTGTGGTTGTAACCTTTGCTCTAGAGGAAGCAGAAGTCACAGCTATGCAAGCGGAAGGGATCGAAATTCCCACAGCCGAAGGGCAGAATGTGGGCGAATGGACAGTCATGCGGAAGTTGCGTGTAACTACACAGGGAACCTATACTTCCACTTATTACATTAATGGAACCCCTTGCAATTTAAGCGAACTCCATGAACAGTTAGCGAAGTTCCGTATTTATCCCGAAGGCTATAACGTTGTTTTACAGGGGGACGTTACGGGCATTATTTCCATGAACTCGCGGGAACGTCGAGAAATTATTGATGAATTAGCAGGTGTGGGGGAGTTCGATCGCAAAATTGCTACGGCTAAGGATAAGCTCGATGATGTAAAGACCCAAGAAGAGCGATTTCGGATTGTTGAACAGGAATTAATTGCCAACAAAGAAAAGCTAAAGGGCGATCGCGTTAAGGCAGAAAAATATAAAGCCCTGCGCTTGGAATATGAACGCATGGAAGCGTCGGAGGCAGTACTCCAAAAGCGCGAGATTACTTATCAACAGTCGCTGCGGAATGTCGAGCTAGTCAATAATCGCGAACAATGCGGCAATATTGAGAATGCCTTGCTGGAACTGTCTCAGGTAATTGAGATGGGAACAGTGCAGCTTAATGAACTGAGCGATCGCGTCCATACCCTCGGCGAAGAAGAATATCTCTCAGTTTCGAGCAATCTATCAGCGCAACAGGCAGAATTGCGTGGCTTGCAACGGCAGCAGCAATCGCTGACTAGCTCCTATCAAAATAACCAAAATCACATTGTCAGTACCCAAGAGGAAATCGATCAGCTTCTCCGTGAATCTGAACACTTAGAATCGCAAAAGCAACTTAAGGAAGAAGCAGTAGCTACAGCCGAGAAAGCCCGCGATCAACAGGCTGCGATTGTTTCCCAATATCGTAAAGAAGTGCAAGCGATCGCCTCAGCTTCATCGGAATGGGTGCGTCAGCAAACACAGTTGCGTCAAGATGTTGATCAGGCTCAAGCAGAACTTGATCCCCAAAAACAAGAACAAACCAGAATTAGAGAAGTCCTCAATCAGCGATCGCTACAATTAGAATCGCAGGAAAAGGAACTACAGGAAATCATAGCTGGCGAAGGTCGCTATGCTGTGGATATGCTTTCCAATCAGTCCTTAGAAGATGCTCTACGTTTACAAGAAGCAGAAGTAAGTGGCGCAGAGGCTTTAGTACAAACCCTTGCCAAAAATCTAGCAGAAGCTCAATTAGAAGTACAACTGCAAAATGAAACAATTGATCGTCTCAATCAAGAGCAACGAGTCAAAACCCGTCAACTGGATAAGCTAGAAGCACAGGTACAGGCAAGTCGTGAGGTTCAAGGGACGAAAGCATCACAGATCGTTATCGAGTCCGATATGTCAGGAGTCTATGGACTGGTTGCCCAGTTGGGACTGGTGGAACCTCGCTATCAGCTAGCACTGGAAATCTGTGCAGGTGGTCGCCTCGGAAATCTAGTAGTTGAGAACGATCAGGTGGCGGCTGAGGCGATCGCCTTACTCAAGCGGGAAAGGGCTGGACGCGCTACTTTTTTGCCATTAAATAAATTGCAGCCTGCTAAATTTCCATCCCGCATGGAGGCTCAGAAATTAGGCGCGATCGATTACGCTTTTAATCTTGTGAACTACGAAGATCGCTATCAAGATGTCTTCTCTTTTGTCTTTGGCAATACCCTTGTATTTGAGCATCTCGACCAAGCACGTTTCCATATTGGCAAATATCGGATGGTGACGCTAGAGGGAGAAATTTTAGAAACCTCTGGTGCGATGACGGGTGGTAGTGCTCCCTTACATACCAGCCTCCATTTTGGCAATACCAAGCCTGCGGAATCTTCAGAAACTAAGCAACTACGCGATCGCCTTTTGGAAATTGACCAAATGTTAGCGCGATTGAATCAACGTTTGCGTGGAGCTTTGACAGGTATTGCTAAATACGAGGAGCAACTGCAAGCCGCCAGAACTACGCACCGTGAAGCACAACTCAAACGCGATCGCATCTATGAGCAAATCGAACGTAACAGTCGCGATCGCTCTCGCCTACAGGATCAAATTCAACAAACCCGTACTGCTATTGAAATTGGTCAAGCCCAGTTAAATACCCTTGATGGTAATATCGCCGAACTAGAAGCAAAGCTGCTGGTCAAACGTGCCGAGCTTGCGGAATTAGAAAAGTCGGGAACCCATACCCGTTGGCTACAGGCTCAAGATGCTTTACAAGGGCAAGAAGCTTTGCTCAACAGTGCGGAAATTGAATTGCGTACTGCAAAGCAACAATTGGGTGAATTAGAAAATCAGCATAAGCTTGCATTAGAAAAAATGGCGCAACGCCAAACCCGTCTGCAAGAACTGCGGAGTACGCAAACGGAACTGATTAACAACACTGCCCAAATCCAAAATCAAATTAAACAGACTGAAAATGCGATCGCCTCTTACCAATCACGTCTTGATGCTCTTGAGCAAATTATTGGTGCGGCTAAGCAGGAACGTGATGCCTGTGAGCGATCGCTACGCGCTCAACAGCAACAGCAACAGCAACAGGAATGGCAGTTACAAAAAAATCGCGAGCGTCAGGTAGAACTAGAGCAACAAATTGCCCAGTTTACCGAACAACTTGAGCAAATTGAACTGCCAGATATTGTTCCTGAAGTTCCTGAAGGCATGACGCTGGAGCAATTGCAACTAGAGCAACGGCGCTTACTCAAACGGATTCAGTCGATGGAGCCTGTCAATATGATGGCGATCGCTGAATACGAAGCGACTTCTGAACGTCTGGAAGAACTCAGCAGTCGTCTGGAAACTCTTAACCAAGAACGTACTGAACTCTTAATTAGAATTGAGAACTTTACGACCCTGCGTCAACGCGCCTTCATGCAAGCCTTTGATGCTGTAAATGGACATTTTAAAGAAATCTTTGCGGAACTCTCTGATGGTGATGGCTATCTCCAATTAGAAAACCCCAATGCGCCCCTCAGTGGTGGACTGACGCTCGTTGCTCACCCTAAAGGTAAGCAGGTACAACATCTCTCATCCATGTCTGGAGGTGAAAAATCCCTCACAGCCCTTAGTTTCATCTTCGCTCTCCAGCGCTATCGTCCATCCCCCTTCTATGCCTTTGACGAAGTGGATATGTTCCTTGATGGCTCAAACGTAGAACGTCTCTCGAAAATGGTACGCAAGCAAGCCAATCTCGCCCAGTTCATCGTGGTCAGCCTTCGCCGCCCCATGATCGAAGCCTCAGAACGCACTATTGGGGTAACGCAAGCGCGAGGCGAGCATACTCAAGTATTAGGCTTAGAACTGCGATCGAGTTGAGAAAAATGAATAGTCTTAAATACCAAATGATTATCCAGTGGTCAAATGAAGATGACTGTTTTTTAGTTGGCTTTCCTGATTTTCCTAACCAAAAATGGCGATCGCATGGCGATACCTATGAAGAAGCTTTTCATAATGGGCTTGAAGCTTTGGAGGCTTTGATTATAGCCTACAATACTTCGGGGGAGAGATTACCAGAGCCAAGAACAATTAGTCAGGTTGCCTAAGATTCATCATTTGGCTTAGAAACTTCAAACTTAGTGCGCGGTAAAGCTGCCACGATCGCATCTAAAACCTTAGTCACAGTCACGATTTCCATTCCATAATTTTGCATCACCTGCATACTGGGAATAATCGCCCGTTTAAAGCCTAATTTTGCGGCTTCCTTTAATCGCATATCTAATTGCGAGACGGGGCGCACCTGCCCGCCTAGTCCCACCTCACCAATCATCACTGTGCGCGGATCGACCGTGCGATCGCGAAAACTTGCCGCCACCGCGATCGCTACTCCCAAATCCACCGCAGGTTCCGCCACATTCAAACCACCCGCCGCCGCGACATAGGCATCAAGTTTTGATAGAGGAATACCGATCCGCTTTTCCAGAACCGCCAAGATTTGCAAAAAACGGTTGGTCTCAATACCCGTTGTCGTGCGTCGTGGCGAAGAGTAGCTCGTAGGACTAACAAGAGCTTGTAACTCCACGACAATTGGGCGCGTTCCTTCACAGGCGACAATCGTGGCGGTTCCGGGGACAGATTCATCACGATTGCCGAGAAATAATTCCGAAGGATTGGAAACTTCGCGCAATCCACGATCGATCATCTCAAATACACCGATTTCCTGTGTTGCGCCAAAGCGGTTTTTGACCGATCGCAATAATCTATGGGTAGCAAAGCGATCGCCTTCAAAGTAGAGAACCGTATCGACCATATGTTCTAAAACTTTGGGCCCCGCGATCGAGCCTTCCTTCGTCACATGACCAACGATAAATAGCGATATATTTTCCCGCTTAGCCACTCGCATTAGGGCAGCCGTACATTCCCGCACTTGGGAAACGGAACCAGGGGCAGCATTTAAGTTTGAGAAGTAGAGCGCTTGAATACTATCAATTACGGCAACCTTGGGGCGAAGAGATTGCAATTCTCTTAAGACAGTTTCTAAATCTGTTTCCGCTAATAAATAGAGATCTTCAGAATTCTCTTCTAAGATTCCCAATCGTTGCGATCGCAGTTTTACCTGTTGTGCTGATTCCTCGGCACAGACATAGAGTGTGGGATAGCGACTCATCAATTTTTGCGCCATGCCCAATAACAGCGTACTTTTACCAATCCCCGGTTCACCACCAATCAGCACCAAGGAACCAGCGACAATGCCTCCACCTAAGACGCGATCGAGTTCTTCATAACCAGAAGGCGATCGCGCTTGGTCATTGTCGGTAATTTGCGAGAGGGTTAAGGATTCTCTAGGTTTGGCTTTGCCTGTAGATTTGGCTGTACCGAGATGCGAGAATGTAGCGATCGCATTGGTATTTGTGGAGATGACAGGAATAAGTTCCTCTTGCAATGTTCCCCAACTGGAGCAAGCGGGACATTTCCCATACATCTGCGGGAAGTCTTCACCGCAGTTATTACATACATATCGACTTTTTGCTTTTGCCATTGTTTAAATGTATACAAGCTAAAACAACACGTCTATTTAAACTTATCTCTATTTTACCCGATATTTTAGTCAAGCTAAGATGATTTACTTCATGGTTGATTTCATAGAAGTTTTTGTTGATTGCAAAAACAAATAATTGTTAAGTAAGAATAGTCTAATCAAACATTAGAGATGACAAATCGCTATAATTTTAATCGGGTTAAAGATATAATTCGACTGTTAAACTTTTTAAAGGTTGGTATGACTTATTGTGATTTATATCATTTTAATCTCACAACTTGAACTCATTAGTATATTCTTTATTTTCTGATTAATAAGCTATGAACGACAATAGAGACTCAAACAACAAATCAATTGAAACTACTACTGAAGAGAAAGTAGTAGAACAAATTACATATCAGCAGAAAGACATTGAACGAATCACTTCTCTTATCGAAGAGAAAGTAGCAAACCAAATCAAATATCAACAGAAAGACATTGAAAGAGTCACTTCTCTAGCTAAAGATTATCAAGAGGAGCTTAAAAAAATGAGGAGCCTGAGGGCTTTCTGTGTTGGTACTCTCGTCTCGACAATTGCTAGTTTAACAGGTGGTTGGTTTGCTTTTGATAATTATATAAAAAGCCAGATCTCAACTGAGGTTTCCAAAGGGGTTGAAGCACTAGACAGATATACTACTGCTATCACTCAAGCTAACTCAGGTGATTGGAATGATTCTCTTGGTTCTCTATCGGGCTTATGGAATAGAATTGAAGACAAAGAGATTTCAGTTAGTGCACAATTCAAATATAACTTTTATCAAAATTTACTTTATGTATTATCTAGTATGGAACAAGGTGTTAACGGTAACTTTCAAGGCAAAGAACAGTGGGATCGATTAATGAAAGACAAAAATTTTCATGCTTACGAATTACAATGGAGTGATGATGGGAATTACCATATCAATAAAGCAATGGGATTGTTAAAATTTAGTAATGATAACAATGATGTTCAAGAAATAGGAAATAGATTGGAAGCTGCATATCGACGTTCAGTCAGTGATCCTCAAAGGGCTTATATAGCTTATAATTTGGGAATGTATAGAACTTTATTAGGTGAAACAGAAAATGCAAAGAAATGCTTTTTAGAAGCTTCTTTTACTGATCCAGTACATTTTCGGGTTAATGATTGGAAGCCTTACTACGGATCTTTTGTGAACACCCCAATTTTCCATGCATGGTCTAGACTTTATAATTTACGAAGTCAGAATAAACTTGATTCCGTAATATCTAATACAATGAATAATATGATGGATAATTATCCATTTTTGAATGATTCTGCTATTTTGGAACATAAAATAAATATCCCTCGATGTGTCAATTAAGTTCCTCTCTATATAATTTGGCACTTGATCATTAAATTAGTGCAATAACCGATCTTGTAGTTTGATCGCCAATCTTGTAGCGTACCTTAATGAAATGTAGCGCACATTTTTAATGATTTTTATTAATGCGTTATGCTCTGCTAACCCATGCCAAGACTGAGCGATCGCCAATTTAGTTTTGCACTGCAAACAAAGCATCTAAAGCGATCGCCACATCAGGAAAAGCTTGCATAGTCATAGTCCAAAATCAATCAATCTTTCCTTCCAACAGTTCTACGCGATCGTCCTCATCCAAAACTCCCGCCTCGATCATTTGATGATAGTCCGCGATCGACCAAAGATGAATTTGAGGTTCTTGCTCTTGTTCTGTTTCAGTTACAGTTGCTTGCATGATATTTCTGCTCACAGCTTAGTTATGTAGATTTTAGCAAACAACAATAAAGCCATGCGATCGCCTATATAAGTGCTTGTGCAAAATAAATTACCAAAACCCGTAAAGTAGCGCCCCTTCGGGGCGCTACTTTACGGGTTTTGGTTTGTAATTAATTATGCCTAGCTACTTAGCTCACAACAGTTGAGTCGGCATTCTAGATTTCTCATGCTACCAAGATAGAAATGCTGCCTCAATACCCTGCTCACGCTTGACCTTAGCATCACGCTCTACCCAAGCAATTACTTGCTCTGCGGTCAAATCTTCAAGGTGAATACTGTAATCTTTAGCGATCGCTACTAATGCTTGCATCGCCGAAATCACCATACGGGTTAAAAATTTCTCATGACTGGAAAGATTAGCAGGCGTTACTTCATCCTGTCTGGTATCTGCAAAATCTAAATCAGGATGGGGCGAAGTCCATTTCAGAAAGGCCGCATCCTCACCTTGCTCTTTCCGAATCTGGGAATCACGCTCTATCCATTGCACAATTTGCTGCGCCGAAAGGGATTCTGCATGAATGCTAAGCTCTTGAGCAATTTTGGTGATGATCCGCATCGAAGAGATGGTGATACGGGTCATAAATTTTTCCATCGTCGATAGCATGGCTCCATCGATCGCATGGGCTTCCGCTAAGGTTAAAAACTGAATTGGATCTTGAGATGTTGACATAAAACTAGATTACAGCGCTTTGTGCTGACTTGAAAAACCAAAGAAATTTTGAAAGCATCGCAAAGCGATGCTTTCAAAATTTCTTTGTATGAAGTTAGAAACCGATAATTTGTAAGAATCCTTTACCAGATACAAATTCAAAGATGAAAATAGCAGTGATGCCTACCATCGCCAAACGACCGTTAATCAGTTCAGCATATTCTGTCAGCCCAAAGCGGTTATCACTTTGCTCATCAACATACATTTTGGGTTCGATCGCCCAGTTATTTAAAATTCCACGCTCATCTTTAGTAAAAGCAGTACGAGTTTGAGTTTGCTCAGCCATTAAATTTTACCTTGTTATACTTTTTTATATTTTTTTGTTATATCAACAGCAATGCGGCAATGAGTGAAAGCACTTTACAGGGCTATGCAAACATAAACCGCTTAGCAATGCTACATGAATCTTAATTTTCCTTAATCTTATCCCCTAATGCCAAAATTCTTCAACATATAGCAAAAAAACAGAAGATGAGTTGCGGCGCTTCGCGCCGCAACTCATCTTCTGTTTTTTTGCTATAGATTTAAAAGAAATGTACCTTAAGGTCACATTTCTTTTAAATCCGTCAGATCGCTAGTAAAGTAAAGATCGCGCTGTGCGCCATTTTTATTTGATGTTCCCTATGCCCCACTTTTCCCACTTATTTGCACAATGGCAATCTACCCTCAACTGGTTGCCCAACCCAGCTCAACTCGCACAATTTGAAAAGCTATACGAATTGGTTTTAGAGGGGAATAGTAAGCAAAACCTGACAAGAATTACAGCCCCTGACGATTTTTGGGAAAAGCATCTGTGGGACTCATTGAGGGGAGTATTCGCTTTTTGGGATCGCGAAAATATTAAATTGATTGATATTGGTACAGGCGCAGGCTTTCCCGGACTACCGATCGCGATCGCCAAGCCATCATGGCAAGTCACCTTAATCGATAGCAAGCAAAAAAAGGTTGCCTTTGTGCAGCAAACGATCCAAGATTTGCAATTACCGAATGCGATCGCACAGGCAGGTCGCGTCGAAGAGCTTAACCAAACCTCTGGTTATAAGAAAAAATATGATTTAGCGGTTGTTCGCGCCGTAGGCAAACCAGATATTTGCGCTAGCTACTGCCTACCATTTCTCAAAAGAAGTGGCACAGCCATTCTCTACCGTGGTCAATGGCTACCCGAAGAAAGCGAGCAGATTGACTTATTTTGTGAGCAGCAAGGACTGCAAGTGGTTAAGCAAGATCGTTTTCAAACCCCTCTGACTGAAGGTATCCGCCATAGCGTTTACCTTTCACCCCGTTCGACCTCCATCTCAAACTCATAGGGAGATTCAAAGTTAGAAGAATCATACAGAAATCTGATTACCTCTTCCTCGAGACGATGGACATTATGCACTTCTATCGCATTAGTAACGCGCAGAGCCGATAAGTAACCGTCTAAAAAGAGTCTCATTTCGTCCGTCGAACGATAGCCTCGTTCTGACATTTCCACGAGTGAGTCTGTAATCTTTTGATAATGACGAATGGCGATCGCGTCTTGAAGCATAGGTCAAGCTGGAATAACTACCGTCCTAGATGTATTTGCCTAGGTAATAAAAGGATTCCCTGCAATTCTAACGAGCGATCGCTAGCTGAGCAAATTCAACCTTGTATATACGTTCAGCATCGCAATTCTAGCACTTTGAAATACCAAAACGTAAGTGTGCTAACCGCCTAAAAAAACAGAAGGTGCGCTAAGCGCACCTTCTGTCAGGATTCATAGAGCGGCAATACATCTTGCCAAGTTGGATAAATGCCTGCTTGCCATTGCTCATAGGCGATCGCCAGTAAGCTTTCGCTCAAGGACATGGGTGGATTAGATTGATGCGATTTGGTGATAATTGTCTCGCAGTCAATTCCATATACAGGGATATTAAGCTGTTCGCCTAATGTCCTTGCTACCACCACGCCAATTCTTGTGCCAGTAAAACTGCCAAGTCCTGTAGCGATCGCCAAAAAAGCGAAATCAGTCCATGAAAGATCACCCACAAACATACTTAAGCAGTCATGCAACTGCACAGATAGCTCTCTGCCTAGTTCCCATGACTGCTGTTTATAGATGTTGTAAATTTGAGAATTGCGATCTGAATTTGGGTTAATTTCAGCGATCGCAAGCTCTAATTTTGTGGTGGTTGTGTGTAACGCAAGGGCAAAACTTATGGTCATGATCTGTAGAATACTGGGAATTGATCGCCAGAATTCAAGTTAGAACTTACCAATTGCAGCGCCAGTATCAGCAGCGCCAGTATCGGCTGCACCTGTATCCGCAGCTCCATTGGATTCAGAATCTTCAGGATCGTTATAGTTGCCCATTGGTCTTCTGCGTCCAAAGCGACCCAGAGGGGTGCGCTTGCGAAACTTACGCGCATACGCTTGGTTGCGAAGAGCTTTTTCTTTTTTCTGGTTGCGGCGCTTAGCCATTTTAAACTGTTGTACCCCTTAGAGATTGCGTCTATTTAAGCTAGCACAAAACGAGAAATAGACAAACACAAATTATTTTTTATATGTCTTGCAAAGCACAATACAGCGCTTTGCGCTGACTTAAAAACCCAGAGAAAATTTTGCAAGTGGCGCTTCGCGCCACTTGCAAAATTTTCTCTGGGTTACTTGCCGCTAAAGGCAGGGAAATAAAAACCTATTTTAATCAATCCACTCATTATCTGATTTTTCATCGCGAAAGAGGATGCGGTCAAAGCCTTCACTGAGGATAGGCGGGCTATAGGAGAGGGTGCGGTGCATTTCGATAATGATATCGTCAGGGACTTGGCGATCGCGATGATCATTGCGCGACAAACAAATCCAAAGCGGCACATTTAACCAAAGCCCCGTAATTGGTCTAAATCCATAATCTCTAGCTAGAGAAATAATATTTTTGCGATATTCGCGCTTATAGTTTGTGGCATCATATATTACAGATTGTTGCGATTTGGCAGCATTTGCAAATTCTTGTTGTACTTGCGCCCAAATTTCTGACCAAACTCCCTGTATATCGGCTGACCCATAAAGCGAGGCACGAATGCGATCGGGACTGATGAGCTGCGTTTGCCCATACGTGAGGCTACTGCTGTTCTGGTCAGAGTTCTGATTAGAAGTACGCAACATCTGCTCAGCAAGGCTAGATTTGCCACTCGCAGGTACACCAATCAGGATAATTACACTTGCCATTCAAATCGCTGCAAAATGCTAAATAGATCTTCTCAACTATAGCAATCCTCAATCGGTCTGAGAGGTTTATCCCTGCGGGATAAACCTCTCAGATACCACACTCAAAACAACCCATTAAAACTCAAAATATGTCCACACTTTACGATTTCAAGATTACTAACATCGATGGTCAACCAGTTGATCTCGCCCAATACAAAGGCAAGGTTGCTCTAGTTGTCAATGTTGCTTCTAAATGTGGTTACACCAAGCAATACAAAGGACTCGAATCTCTTTATCGTGAATATAAAGATAAAGGTTTTGAGATTTTGGGCTTTCCCAGCAATGACTTTGGCGCACAGGAACCTGGCACTGAAGCTGAAATCAAGAGCTTCTGCTCTCTCACCTATGATGTCACCTTTGATATGTTTAGCAAGGTGAAGGTGAAAGGTGCTGACATTGCCGATGCGTATAAATACCTTACCGAAACGACAGGTAGTCAAGTGCAATGGAACTTTAATAAGTTTCTTGTCGATAAGGAAGGTAAAGTCGTGAAGTACTATCCTTCTAGCGTTGCCCCTGAAGATGCTGGACTGCGTAAAGACATTGAAGCTCTGTTAGGTTAAGTTTCAACAGAAAGTAAGGATTTGCTAAGCAAATCCTTACTTTTCCCGATTTAGTACAGCCTATTTAACGTCAGTTCGAGTTAAGCTTGCAAATTTTATAAGCCAGAAATCAAAAGCCTTGCTAAGCAAGGCTTTTGATTTCTGGCTTTGAGAGAGGGTTTGCTATGCAAACTCTCTCTCAAAGCCAGTTTTAAATTATAAAGAACCAAAAAATTGTGGTGCGGCTTCGCCGCACCACAATTTTTTTGGTTCTTTATTAAATCGCAAAGCGCTGTAGGTGTCTCAACTCACACTGTAATCGTCGATATGTCGGTAATCTAGTTAATAGGAAATAAACATCTACTGGCTATGACTAGAACTAAAAAAGATTTGATTAAGAAAAATGGAGAAATTGTTACAGAAACACCTGTTGATGTAGTAGTTGAGACTTCAGCTAATCCAGAGATTGATGGGAAATCCGATAAAAGTTTATTAGAACTAGAACAACCAGTTAATAAAAAAGCAGACAAGACGATTGACCGATCGCGATATTTCTTTAACCGTGAATTAAGCTGGATTGCCTTTAATAAAAGAGTTTTACATGAAGGGATTGATGCGCGGACTCCATTGCTAGAGCGAGCTAAATTTTGTGCCATTTTTAGCACAAACCTTGATGAATTCTTCATGGTGAGAGTCGCAGGGGTCAAGAAAAAGTTCGCGGAACAGCTTGATATCATTACCGATGATGGATTGAAACCCGATAAACAGTTACTAGCAATTCGGGATGCTCTCGTACCGTTAGTGACAATGCAGCATGATTTTTTTGAGAATACATTGCGCCCAGAGCTACATAAACGGGGAGTCAAGCTTCTCGATTATAAAAATATTGATAAGAAGCATCAGCACTATCTCAAAACCTATTTTCGCGAAAAACTATTTCCTGTACTAACACCCCTAGCCGTTGATCCTGCCCATCCCTTTCCCTATATCTCCAACCTCAGCTTAAATTTAGTTGTATTGGTGCGCGATCGCGAGACGGGTGAAGAAAATTTTGCACGGGTCAAAGTACCCAGTGTATTGCCCCGCTTTGTGAGAATTCCTGAGACGAAAGATCATACATTTGTCCCTCTAGAACAGGTCATTGCTCACAATCTTGACGCATTATTCCCTGGTATGGAGATTCTTAGTTACTATCCATTTCGGATTACTCGCGATGCGGAGCTAGACATCGAAGAAGAGGAAGCTGATGATTTAATTTCGGCATTGCAAGAGGAATTACGCAAGCAGAAGTTTGGATCAGTCGTGAGGATGGAAATTGCTAATGATGTTCCCCATGCTATCCGCCAAGAATTGATTTCTCAACTGGGGATTACGGAAACAGATGTTTATGATATTCCGGGGTTAATTGGTTTGGGGGATTTGATGGCTCTCGCTTTTTTGCCCTTACCTGAGCATCAAGATCAACCTTGGAAATCTGTCACCCATCCGCGACTCAAGGAGTCCCCTAATGAAAAAAACATCTTTGATATTATTCGGGAAGGAGATTTTTTAGTTCATCATCCCTATCAATCTTTTACGACCACGGTGCAGCGATTTATCGAAGAGGCGGCTAATGATCCTAAGGTATTAGCGATTAAACAGACCCTATATCGGACTTCGGGAGATTCGCCAATTGTTCATGCACTGATTCGGGCGGCGGAGAATGGCAAACAGGTCGCTGTGCTAGTGGAACTCAAGGCAAGGTTTGATGAGGCGAATAATATCCTCTGGGCAAAGAAACTGGAAAATGCAGGTGTGCATGTCGTGTATGGATTGAAGAATCTCAAAACCCATACCAAAACGGCTCTGGTGGTCAGGCAAGAAGGCGATCGCCTCGTGCGCTATGTGCATATTGGTACTGGCAATTACAATCCTAAAACGGCTAGATTTTATAGCGATCTTGGTATATTTAGCTGTCGTGATGATTTGGGTGCAGATTTAACCGATTTGTTTAACTATCTCACTGGCTATTCTCGTCAGCGCGAATATCGCAAGCTTTTAGTCGCACCTGTAAATATGCGCGATCGGTTTCTGCAATTGATTCATCGGGAAATCGAACATCAAAAGCAGGGCTATCCTTCATACATTATTGCCAAGATGAATTCACTGGTTGATCCCGAAATTATCTCGGCACTGTATGAAGCATCACAGGTAGGCGTGAATGTTGACCTGATTATTCGCGGCATGTGTTGTCTGCGTCCCAAGGTGAAGGGATTAAGCGATCGCATTCGGGTGATTAGTGTAATTGGTCGCTTTCTCGAACATTCTCGCATCTTCTATTTCAGTAATGGCGGCGAGGAGCAGGTATATATCGGTAGTGCCGATTGGATGCCGCGCAATTTGGATGCCCGTGTGGAGGTGATCACTCCCGTGGAGGAACCATCCCTAGTCCAAGAATTAAAGCAGATTCTGGAAATCGTTTTAGCGGATAACCGCCAAACATGGGATCTTCACGCTGATGGTACATATGTGCAGAGAGTTCCCAAAGATGGTGAGCCTGAGATGAGTTCACAAAAACATTTCATGTCACAGGGCAGACCTGAATTTGCTTAAAAGCGCTGCGTCAAAGTCTCTCAAGGTCAAGCTAATGAACTACTCCAACCCAAGCCTAGGCAATGATGAGGTAGTTCATTGGCGGATTCTATTTTAGAAAACTCAACAAATTATGGAAAGTACTAATCATCCTTCTAGCAGAAGTTTTCAAGATTATTTGATCGAGTCATTCCAACAAGATCCTGAAAATGCGGCTGGTTATCTCACGGCAATTTTCGAGGAACCCGATCCTGAGCCTGAGTTGTTGGCTGCGGCGCTTGATGATGTGGCGATCGCGTTGGGTGGTGATGGCGATCGCCAATGGGTAAAAGATTTTGGTGCAAGTGATAAAAGTCAAGTGGTGTACGAGTTGGCGACTTGGTTGGATAGTTTTGGGCTAAAATTGACTGTAATTGTTAGGCAATTGGAGCAAGCATGAAATTTCAAGTTATTCTGGAGCCGAGTGAAGATCTAGGCTATACGGTTTATGTGCCTTCTTTGCCAGGTTGCATCAGTGAAGGAGATTCAGTAGAGGAAGCTCTCGAAAATATTCAAGAGGCGATCGCGCTTTATCTTGAACCTGTTGAGGATGATTTGTTGATGTCTGAACGGGCGATGCTTCAGGAAGTTGAAGTATGAGTAAAGTCCCAAATTTGCCCTATGATCGCATTATCAATGCGTTGCAAAGAGATGGCTGGATCGTGGTGCGTCAGAAGGGAAGCCATATCCGTCTTCAAAAACGCACAGTTGATGAAACTCTAAAAATTACGGTTCCTGCTCATCGTCCAGTCAAGCGATCTACTCTGTCGCACATTTTAAAACAGGCAAGAATGGATATAGATCGGTTTCTCGAGCTTTTGTAATCGCCAATGGGTGAAAGATTTTTCATGCTGTTAATCTCACGGTTGATAACATATTGGAACCTGTGAGATCGATCGCTTGGTCGTAGCGGGTAATCAGTTTTTGAATGATTTCTGGATTTCGATGGATTGTGCCTGTTTCATCGCCTTGGAGGTCGGGATAGGCGACTTTAAGATTGGGAATGGTGGAACTGAGGATGTTGTGACTGCCGACATAGGCGAACTTGCGATCGCAGACAAAGTATTTGCTATGTCCGCCTGTGAGTTTGAGGTGGAGGCGATCGCTGTAGCGTTTTTGGAGTTGGAAGAGTTTGGACATGGCGCTATAGCGATATTGGGATTCGGCGGCGAAGGTGAGGTTGCCGTGATGGTCTTTTTTGATGATCGTGCCGAGGTCGTATTGGTAGCCCCAACCGAGGTCGATTTGTACGCCTTGGTCGAGGGCATAGTTGAGCCGTAGCATGAGGTCGTTGTCGATCGCGCGATCGCTTGCCCAAGGACATTTGATGACGATGCGTTCTTTAGCTTCTTCAAGTGCCTTGAATAGATGGAACCGTCCACCTGTTTTCTCAAAAACAATTTCGGTTTCGGGGGATGGTTGCTGAAAGCCCAATTTTTCCATAAATGTTTTGGGGTCGAGGTTGTATTTGTCGATGGTGGTTTCGATTTGTTTGAGGAGTTGGTATAGCTCGTTAATGCTGTAGTTTTGGTACATGGTGGTTTCCCCTAGTTGTTCCAAGTGATTTCTAGTTGTTGGTAGTTGGTTGTTTTGGTGGATTTTGGGCGAGGTAGGCGATGGCGCGATCGCTTGGGTTTGCATCGTTCGATGGGGATTGGCTCAAAATTTGGTAAGTAGCTGATTTGAAATGCTTGCATAGACTGAATCCTAACGCTATGCCATAGGAATATCATGTACAATCAGGGTGTCACCAGAGCAAATTAGGTCAAGTTAAAATGAACTAATCTGAACTATCCAAATATTTTCAGTGTTTGTAAGCTAATAATTGAAAGTAAGTTTGGCTTTAACGTTATGCCTAAATTAGTTGAAGAGCATGAATTTGTTTTGACTTTAGACGAATTAGATAAAGTGAAACAAAGAATGGCGCAATTAGAAAAACCTACTTCATCTAATAAAAGAGCTAAACAAACGTGGACACAACAGTATTTAGCAGATCAGGCTCATGTTGATCTATCTACTGCAAAAAGATTTCTTGGTAGAAAAAATGAAATGGGGGAAAGCTCCTTTAGAGCATTGATTCAAGCGTTAGGTTTTAATCCTGATGAGTTTTCTGCATTACAAAGCATTTCAGCTATAGGAATAGACAAGATTCGTAGTGCAATTAAAGGAATGCTAGAAGATTTGAAGAAGCTGACTACTGAGGCTTTAACTGCTGGGGATGGGATTCGCTTTGACTTTGATGATGTTTTTGTGCCTTTGGGCGTGGTGGAGCGTCAAGAAAGAACTAAACGGAATAAAGATGATGGTGCGCCCGATCGCGGATCTGAGTTGTATGAAGAAAAGGTAACGCCGATTACTCATAAAGAATTTTTTGAAGATGTGCTTTTGCGGGGTAATACGAGATACAGCAAGGGTAAACGGATTGCGGTGATTGGGGAGGCGGGAGCAGGGAAAACTACGCAGTTACAGAAAATTGGTTCTTGGTTGCTGGAAGAAAGTGATGATATTCCAGTCTGGATTTCTTTGACGGATTTGGGGGCAAAAAGTCTAAGGGAATATCTATTTGAAAATTGGGTGCGTGAGGCATCGGGTGAAATTGAGACTGCTCCGCAAGCATGGAAAGACTCGCTAGAAGATGCGATCAAATCTGGAAAGGTTTGGTTATTGCTCGATGGTGTTGATGAGATGACGGTTAGCAATCCGCTTTCCTATCTGGCAAATCAATTAAAAGAAGGCTGGCTCAAGAATGTGCGGGTTGTTTTGACTTGTCGGGTGAATGTTTGGGATGGTAGTAAAAATGCGCTGACAGGTTTTGATGTCTATCGAAATTTAGATTTTGATTATCCTAATGATGTATATGAATTTATTGATAAGTGGTTTGCTGGCACTCCAGAGTTAGCTAGGAGTTTAAGACAAGCTTTAGAACAGTCAGGGAAAGAACGCATCCGCGATATGGTGAAAAATCCTTTGCGGTTGACTTTGCTTTGTTATAGTTGGCAGTTGAAGCAAGGGGAATTGCCTGAGACTAAGGCAGGGCTTTATGAATGGTTTGTGGAGGCATTTTATAAATGGAATAAGGGCAAAGCACAGATTGAACTTTCTCGCAGTCAGGAAGAGAAGCTAAATCGAGCTTTGGGAGAATTAGCAAAACGGGCTATAGATGGGGAAACTTCGCGGTTTCGTTTGACTAAGACTTTTATTGAGAATGTTTTCAGAGAGTTTGATATTGATTTATTCGATCTTGCGCTTAAACTCAATTGGTTAAATGAGATTGGGGTTGCCGCAGAAAATCCTCTAGAGACTGTTTATGCTTTTTATCATACATCCTTTCAAGAGTATTTTGCTGCTTTAGCGGTCGATAATTGGGATTTCTTTCTGTATCACAATGTACATAATTTGCAAGAAAGCAAGTATCGAGTTTTTCAACCTGAGTGGATAGAAACAATAATTTTATGGTTTGGGAATCAAATTAAATCGGGGAATATAAATATAGCATCAGATTTTATATACGCTTTATCTGATTTTGACGACTTAATAGATTCTGAAAGGATTTATAGTTATCGATCACATTTTATAGCTACTATTTGCGTTGCAGAAATTGGATTATGTGAACTTTCAGAAACTATTATTGAGAAGACTGTAGAGATATATTTATCTTATTTCTCTGCTAATATTCATGAAGCTGCTAAAGACAGTTTAAAGCAGACAAATTTATATTTGGTCAAGCTTATTCTTGAAAAGAGAATAAATGAGTGTAATGACATAGAAGAAATACGTTGTCTAACATCCTTATTGCTAGAAATTTGTCCCACATCTTCTACAGCTATATCTAGCCTTGTAAACCTAGTAAATGAATATTACATAGAAGCCAATTACTTTCAGGTTTGGAGATGTATTGATACTCTAATCAAAACGAATAAAGAAAACTTGAATTCAGTATTATCTGTTTTCTATAAAACTATACAGTACTTTCGAGAAAAAGGTTTTAATGATTACAAAATTGTTATGTCATTTACTACCATTAAAAATATCTCAGAAATTCAGGGATATCATGAGAAAATGACAATAATACTGAGTGAAATAATTATGCTTACTCAAGCTAATGATCGTAGTACTCACTGGGATGGTTTATATGCTTTAGCTGAAATCAATCCAGAAATGATTAGGGAGGAAGCTAGTAGATGGCTTAAATTTGCTCAAGAACTACAGAAAGAGAATGCTATTTATTCTTATGTTAATTTATTATTGCGTGCTTCTGAGTCTTCATTAGAAGCATCTATAGCTCTCAGTAAACTGCTTGATTCAAACGATTTTGAGATCGTTAGAAAATGTATAGAACATATAGTTGATTTTAATAATATTAACCATAAAGAGATCGTTTCAACAGGTATTTTATCTAAATTAGTTAAACTTGCATCGTCTTTAATTTGTAATGGTGATGAAGATTTAATTGTTTATCATATAGCCGAAGCTTTTGGGGTTATTGGTATTGCAGATCAACAAGTTATACAGACACTAGAAAATATTATTGAAAAAATACATCCAGAGCATAGCGAGTGCGGAAGTAGTCAAGCTGCTATCAGTCTAAATAAACTTGGCTATGATATTTCTAAATATGAATCTTTTTTTGAAGATAAGCTTATTTCATATCCACCTAATATATTTCATATTTATATATCGACTCAAGCTAGTATAGCTAGAGTCTTAAAAATTATTAATCCAAATAATTTGTTAGCTACTGAAATTCTTCTTGAGGATGTATTTACACATATCTGTTTTTCCACTTACTCTTGGGACTCGTATCAATATTTAGTAGAAACTATTCCTTATTCTAGTATTGAAGTTTTATCATTTATAGTCTCTTTCTTGCAAAACAACGGAAAGAATGCACTCAAAAAGAAAAAATTACATTCTGATTTATATGAATTTGAACAAAGATATGATGGATTAATTTGGCTTTGCGCTCAAAATATGAGTTATCCAGACTTTTATAAAGCATGGCATTCTCAACCAACATCTATCCATCCCGAAATTGTAGACATTACACCTTCAAATAACACACACTCAATTCAAACCTTAGAAAGTCAACTTATAGATTGTGACGCAATCCAAAAAGAACTCGATCGCACTGCCGCACATCCCGAAATACGCTGTTTAGTTGTCGATGTCCGCCAACTCGAACAAGAACGCGATCCTAATGTAATCGCAAAGAAATTAACCAACAAAATTTTTAATTCTATCGGTCGTAGGATTCCAGTAGTTCAAGATGTCTCTTGTTTAGAGCGTGAATTACTTAATCTAAAGTTCGATCTTGGTGTCGAGAAATTAGCGATCGCCCTTTATGGCAAAAGTGCTAATGAGGCGATTCATCATCTCTGCCAAAGCCTAACAGAGTCAATCCCAATACGCCAATTCACAGGAGAAAAAACCAGTGAACAACTCACAAATGAAGTCAAAGCTTGGCTTAGAAGAATTAACTTAGAATACAACTAGGAGAACAAACCCATGCACACAGCCAAACTTAGAATGCAAGGCAACGAACAACTAGCCATACTACCAGACGGCTTTCAACTAGTCGGCGAAGAAGTCTATATCAAAAAAGTTGGCAACGCGATTATCCTTATTCCCAAAAACAACCCTTGTCAAACCCTCTGGAATAGCCTCGATCTCTTCTCAGATGACTTCATGGAAACTAGAGAGCAACCTCCATTACTTGAATCCTCTTTAGTAAAAGATTGGCTCAGCGAAGAAGAAAATGAAGCATGGAAAGACTTAGCCTAAAATACTACTCAGCCCCTAAAAGTTTACTACCACACAAGCACATCAATTGAATAGAGGAATAAAATGGATTACTTACTACTTCAAGATGCCACAGCCAACTTTAATAATTTAATCAATCAAGTCAGCGAAAACCATAAACCAGTCATGATTAAAGGCTCAGAGAATGACGTAGTTGTGATTTCCAAAGAAGACTGGGCAGCGATCGAAGAGACTATTTATCTAAACTCCATCCATGGATATATCGACTCACTCAAAGAGGTTATGGCTAGCCCCAGAAGTGAATGGGTAAACGCTCAAGAGCTAGGATTGTAAAAATGTGGGACGTTATCCTCAGTAAAAAAGCCCAAGAAGATTTAAAGAAATTGAGAAGTATTGGACTTTTTGAGAAAACCAGAGAGCTAGTTGCCATACTCAGAGAAAATCCATTCACAAATCCACCACCTTACGAGAAATTAGTCGGGAATTTGCAAGGATTTTACTCAAGGCGTATCAATATCAAACATCGTTTGGTTTATCGCGTAGTTAAAGAAAGCAATACTGTTGAAGTTTTGCGAATGTGGTCACATTACGAATAGCTTTATGAAACCATTAACTATAGAAATTCCTGAATCGTTACAACAAAAGCTGATTGAAATTGCAAATCAAAGTAATGTCACAGTCGAAAGCTTCATTCTTGGCATTCTTGATCGTGCTGCGGAAGTTCCTAATCATTCCATAGGCATACCACTCAAAACACTAATAGACATCCAAAACATACTCACTGAGCTAAAGCCCGAACTAACAGATAAATATCACGTTAGCCAACTAGGAATATTTGGTTCCTACGCTAGAGGCGATTACAACTCAGCCAGCGATATAGATATCCTAGTGGAATATTCTCATAAACCAAGCTTATTAGGACTTACGCAAGAGTCATAGGGATAGAAGGAAACTTGAGTTGAGTCCGCAAATAATCAGACAAAAGCCCAGATTTAAGTTTGTAGATAGTGTTACCAGATTGAAAAGCTAACCGCTTGAGATGATGCCACACGAGCATGGCACAGGCGATATGATTACGCTGAATTCTAGACTTACGACACTGGCAAGACTGAATACCAGTCAATTGTTTGAGTTCACGATGAAATTCCTCAATATTCCACCTGATGGAGCAAATAGCTTGTACTTCAGGGGTGTAGTCTTGAGTTAAGTCGTTAGTCACGACATATTCTGTCCTGCTGGAAGAAACAGTAACCCAGAATAGTTTCACCTTTTTGTCTTTGGGGAATTTATGAATTTTGATCAATTTTCCTTGCAATAATTCTTTCTCAGACCAAGATAACTGGTCAATCCGTTTATATTTCTCGACTCCACCACTATCATCAACTAGACGGTTAGACTTGAGTGGACAGTAATAAATCTTGCCGAAGTTATCAATTTCTGCCATCAAGCTTTGCGTAGCATACCAACTATCCATCAACACGGTCTGAAATGGTAATTGCTTGCTATGCACTAATCCCTTGAGCATGTCGGACACATGGTCTAACTTGCTCTTGCCATCACCGTTAGGGTCATAAATCCGATAGTCTACTACCCAAAACTCATGACGTTTGAAGTTGACATAGATACAGTTAACTAATCCTATTCCTTGTACAACCCCATGCTCGTTGCCACTGTATTGCCTTTGTGCCATTTCAATTTTTTTGGCATGACGTTTGTCTAATACTGTGTCGTCAAACAGCACGTATATGTACTTGGCTTCGTCCAACACAATCGTTGGTTTCACGTTTTCCCATAGCAGTCGCGGCGTTAACTTTTCCGTTTTTAGGTATCGGTTGATCTGGTCATGACTGTTTCCTTCTAAATGGTCTGCTAGGTTGGTGATTGTGTAGTTTATCTGACTACTTAGTAGGTACTGACAGTAGTCTAGGGTAGTAAACTTTTTTGTCATTGCTTTTGCTTAAACCTTCCCTCCTTTTTACATCACTTTTTCCTTTTGCGTAAGTCCTACTTATTTGACTTAATCGAACTACAAGACTATTTAAGCGATCGCCTGCAAATGAAAGCCGATCTAGTCACCAAAGACGGACTCAAACCACAAATCAAAGAAAAAATCTTAGCAGAGGTCATTTACCAATGATTTGGAGACAGTTTGGGATGTTACACAGCAACATCTTGAACTACTAAAATCAATAATCTTAAAACTCTTAAATAATTCAGATTAAATTAAAAAAACTTATGGCAGAAGTAGCAGATGGGCTTCGACTTCGCTCAGCCCTCGGTGTAAGGTAGCTGAGCGAAGTCAAAGCTGTAGTTCTTATTTAACTTATCTACTTAACTCTTTAGCCGCAATCCCTAACTGATTAAACATTTCCGCATCATCTTGCCAATCTGGATTAGCAGTAGTCAATAACTTCTCACTAGAAAAGATCGAGTTAGCCCCTGCGAGGAAACATAGCGCTTGGTCAGAAACACTGAGGCGATCGCGTCCTGCGGAAAGTCGCACAATTGCCTTAGGCATCAAAATTCTTGCCGTTGCCACCATTCGCACTAGTACTAAAGGATCGATAGGTGCGAGATCACCAAAGGGAGTTCCCTTAACAGGCGAAAGGGCATTAATAGGAACTGATTCAGGCTGGGGGGTGAGATTTGCCAAGGTATGCAAAAGCTCAATGCGATCGTCGTCAGTTTCGCCCATGCCGACGATCCCCCCGCAACAGACTTGAATCCCTGCGGCGGAAACATGCTGAATTGTTTCGAGGCGATCGCGATAGGTGCGAGTCGTGATAATTTCAGGATAGAAACTTTCCGAAGTATCAAGATTGTGATTGTAAGCAGTTAGCCCCGCTTGAGCTAAGCGTTGAGCTTGATCAGGACGCAACATGCCCATAGTTACACAGGCTTCCATTCCCATACCAGCTACAGCTTCTACCATCTGTAAAACCCGATCAAACTCCTCCCCATCGGGAGCATTACGCCATGCTGCCCCCATACAAAAACGGGTTGCACCATGCTGTTTCGCTTCCTGCGCTTGGTTAATTACTTCCTCTAAAGGTAACAAAGGGTAGCTCTCTACACCCGTTGGATAACGCGCACTCTGAGGGCAATACTTGCAATCTTCAGGACAACGCCCCGACTTAATGTTGGAAAGTGTACACATTTGCACAGTGTCAGTTTGATGATGCTGGCGATGTACAGATTGCGCCTCAAAGATCAGAGACAACAAGGACTGATGGTAAATCTTGGTAACGGATTCAAGTGAAATCAAGAGAGTATATATGCTTACAACATAGAGATAGCGATCGCCATTGTACTGTGAAGGAATACCGCTTTAAAGAGCGATCGCAACACTTCTTTAAATTCTCTCCCTAGAACTAAACCGATTTTTGGGGTGAAGCTTCGCTTCACCCCAAAAATCGGTTGCACGACTTTAAGCTATTATTAGATATACAGGGGTAGGTGGGTATAGATTGTAAACATAAAGATTAAAAATTACAAAAATTTAATCGACTGGAATTAGTAAGAGCATTTTTCGTGGGAACCCCTCACACAATATTCTAAACTGAAACTTAAATGATTCCTGCACAAGAGCCACCTAATGAACTGGAGAGAGTCGCAGCTCTACATCAGTGCAATATTTTAGATACTGAGCCAGAACAAGGCTTCGATGATATTACGCGATTGGCTGCTCACATTTGCCAAACACCCATCGCACTGGTCAGTTTGATTGATAGCGATCGCCAATGGTTTAAATCCAAGGTTGGTCTTACTAAAAGCGAAACACCAAGAAAATTAGCTTTTTGTGCCCACGCAATTCTCCAAGATGGAGTCTTTATTGTTTCAGACACCTTAAAGGATGAGCGCTTTTCAGATAATCCTTTAGTTACCCATTCCCCAAATATTCGGTTTTATGCAGGTGTTCCCATTAAAACAGCCGAAGGCTATCCATTGGGAACTTTATGTGTAATTGATAATCAACCTAGAAAGTTAAATCAGGATCAAATTGAGGCTCTCAAGGCTCTAAGTAACCAAGCTAGTTATCTCATCGAAACTCGGCGTAGTTTAAAGGAAGTTAACAACAAGTCCATATCCTCGTCATCGATCAAAGCGAAATATCCTAAAGGCAAGTTTATTAAAAGAATTGCTTTGGGTCTTGCGATCGCTGGCTCAATGGTCATAGGTATGGGTATTATTTCCTATGTTAGTTTTAGCAAGCTCCAAGAGACCAGCCAAGCTTTTTTACAGCAACAAGAATCTTTAGAGATAATTAGTCGTCCTATTGATCATCTGCGTGATTTAAAAGTTGCTTTAATGCAATATTTAATTTCAGGCAACCAAGAAAGCTTAGACAAGTATCAGGACTTAACTATTCAATTAGAACAAGAATTACAAACAATTCAGATAGTATCCTCTAGCAAAAGAAAATCCCAGACATCTTTATATAGTTCTCAAAATGTTGATCGCCAAAAAGAAATAACTAATTTATTAATCAAATACATCCAAAAAGAACTCGCCAGTTCAAAAGAAGCCGTACTTTTATATCAAACTGGTGACTTTAAAGCGACACAAAAACAACTATTTGACAAAATCAACCAAAACAATTTAGATCTTGCTGATGTTCAGTTGGATCACTTGATCAATCTTGAGAAGATGAATCTGACGAATTGGCTGCAAAAAAAGCAAACTTCTATCACTCAAGCAACAAGTATTTCTCTAATTACATTATTATCAACATTAAGTGTACTAGGCATCCTATTTTATTCGATCTATCATGAAATTATTGCCCGTCGTCGCTTAGAAGCTAGTCTCGCCAAGGAAAGAGATTTTACAATTGCTGTGCTGGATACCGTAGGAGCATTAGTAATCGTTTTAGATCCTGACGGCAAAATTATTCGCTTTAATCGTGAATGTGAAAGAGTGACAGGATATCACTATGAAGAAGTCCGCAACCAAAGCTTCTACAAAATTTTCTTATTACCTGAAGACATCGCATCCGTAAGGAATGCTATTACTCAAACTACCAATCAAAGTTTAGCTAATACCTATGAAAAATATTGGAAGACTAAATCTGGAGAACCAAGACTAATTTCATGGTCAACAACAAATTTGCTAAGCCCAGATCATAAAATTGATTTTATCATTGGCACAGGGTTAGACATCACCGATCGCAAACAGGTAGAAGAAGAAATCAGAATGCAGAACTGGCGATCGCTAGTTTTATCACAAATCACCTTACGCATTCGTCAATCACTGAATATAAATGAAATTTTAACTACAACTGTCAATGAAGTCAGACAATTCCTCAAAGCCGATCGCGTAGTTTTCTATCAATTTAATGGTGAATGGGAAGGTAAAGTTATTGCTGAATCCGTAGAATCACCTTGGCTGCCATCAATGGGTATAGATGTCCAAGATCTATGTTTTCGTGAGGGACTATGGCAAAAATATCGAGAGGGAAGCAAGGTTATCAATGATGATATTGCTAACTCAAATATGCCAGATTGTTATAAGAAATTGATGTCGCAATTTCAAGTAAAGGCAAATTTAGTAGTTCCTATTCTAGAAAGTGAACAACTATGGGGACTCTTAATCGTCCATCAATGCAGTCATACTCGACATTGGCGCAATTTTGAAGTCGGCTTTTTAAAGGAGCTAGCCGATCAAGTTGGGATCGCCATCTATCAAGCGACTCTCTTAGAACAAGAAACCAAACGTCGCGAACAACTCTTTCAACAAAATATTGATTTACAAGAAGCTCGCAATGAGGCTGAAGTTGCCACGAAGATGAAAAGTGCATTTTTAGCCACTATGAGCCATGAAATCCGCACTCCAATGAATGCAGTCTTAGGAATGACAGGTTTACTTGCCGATACTGAACTTTCTCCTTTACAAAAAGATTTTGTAGATACGATTCGGATTAGTGGCGAAAACTTATTAACACTGATCAATGAAATCCTTGATTTTTCTAAGCTTGAAGCTAATGAAATGGAATTAGAGGAAATCAATTTTGATCTTAATACTTGTGTTGAGGAAGTCACAGATCTCCTAGCGATGCTAGCCCAAGCAAAGGGCTTAGAACTTGCTGCACTCATCCATAAAAATGTACCTCTGTATCTATGTGGTGATGTCACAAGATTAAGACAGTTATTAACCAATTTAGTTAGTAATGCGATCAAATTTACAACTAAAGGGGAAGTGATTATTAAAGTTTCCCTAATCGATGAAACGGACATAGATACCACCATTGAGTTTCGAGTTATTGATACAGGTATAGGCATCAGTTCTTCATCTCAGAACAAGCTCTTTCAGCCATTTACGCAGGTTGATGCTTCGACGACACGCAAATATGGTGGCACGGGTTTAGGACTCGCAATCTGCAAACAAATTGTGGATTTGATGGGCGGAGAAATTGGGATTGATAGTGAAGAAGGTAAGGGTTCTCAATTTTGGTTTGTGGTTCCATTTACCAAACAAACTGCTAGTGAGATCGCGGAACTAAAAACACGTCGTGAAACTAATCTCAAAGACATTCGGGTGTTAGTGGTTGATGATAATGAAACCAACTGTAAAATTTTGACCTATCAGCTTACGGCTTGGCAGATGCGGGTTGATGCTGTCCAAAATGCAGTGGATGCGCTCCCCGTTCTCCATGCGGCAATTGCTGAAGGCGATCGCTATCAGTTAGCAATTCTCGATATGCAAATGCCTGAAATTGATGGGGAAATGCTAGGAGCACAAATTAAAGCAGATCCCATTTTCAGTTACCTCAAACTGATCATGCTGACATCCGTAAATCAAAAAGTTGGCTTAAATTACATCAAGGGAATTGGATTTTCTGATTATTTAGTTAAACCTGTCAAACAATCTCGCTTACTTGATGCCTTAACCAAGGTAGTTGCAGCATCCCAGAATAATCTAGTCAGTGATCCCATATCGATTACCTCAACCGCAAGTCTGTATCCTGACAACGACAATCAAGCAATAAAGATGTCTAAGTTAAGGATTCTCATTGCCGAAGATAGTCAAATCAATCAAAAGGTTGCCTTGCATCAATTACATAGTATTGGCTATGAAGCGGATGTCGTAGGTAATGGCAAGGAAGCTCTAGATTTATTAGAACATATTCATTACGATGTTATTCTGATGGATTGCCAAATGCCAGAGCTAGATGGGTATGAGGCAACGATCGCTATTCGCAATCTCAATTCAGACAAATCTAAGACTGTAATTATTGCGATGACTGCCAATGCGCTGAAAGAGGATCGCGAACGTTGCCTTGACTGTGGCATGGATGACTATCTCAGCAAACCCATCCGCAAGGAAGATCTCGCGCAAAAACTTTTAGAGTGGGAGATTAAGATTTTTGGACAGAATTTAATCATCTGTCCGCCTGAGAATATAATTCCAGAAAATCGCGATCGCTATAGTGAAGAGAGCCTTGCCATGCTTGCTAACTTAGAAATTCCAGAGACCATACCTGAATCTTTGCCATTGATTG
This sequence comes from Pseudanabaena sp. BL-A-41, assembly GCA_050632425.1. Classification (GTDB taxonomy): domain Bacteria; phylum Cyanobacteriota; class Cyanobacteriia; order Pseudanabaenales; family Pseudanabaenaceae; genus Pseudanabaena. The sequence goes on from CP192607.1 coordinate 1,759,946, forward strand.
ACTGGACATATATTGATAGCATTGCTGAAGGTAGCGAAGAATTTAAGATAGAACTACTCGAAACTTTTTGCGAATCAATGTCCGAAAATTTAGTAAAGCTCGAAAAGGCGATCGCTGATAGTAATTATCGCGAACTAGAAAAGATTGCCCATTTCATTAAAGGTTCCTCTAGTAACTTAGGTATCCCCTCAATTGCTGATATCTCTTATGAATTAGAGCAAATGGGACGCAATCAACAAATGGATAATGCAACTATTCTATTTAACAGAATGCAAGATCTATTTTCTCAAGTTCAAAAGATTTCTCTTACATAAAAATATGAGTGGCGGCACAAAGTGCCGCCACTCATATTTAAAACCCAAGGAAGCGCCGCATAGCGGCGCTTCCTATTAGGAATATATAGAAACTTAAAAAACCTGTTCAATTTCAGCAATATCAGGAATTTCTTCCTTCAATTTGCGCTCAATTCCCATTCTTAGAGTCATAGCCGAACTAGGACAAGATCCACAAGCACCTTGCAAGCGCAATCTCACAATTGGTCCTTCAATTTCGACAAGTTCCACATTGCCACCATCAGACATCAAATAGGGACGCAATTCATCGAGAACATTCTCAACATTATCTTTGGTTAAAGTCAAACTCATATGTTTACCCTTGTATATTTTCCTTTGTTTATCTTAAGACTACTAACTATGCTAATCGAATTAGCACTGGTTGTGAACATCAAGCTAACAACTCTAAGGGACTTGCTATAAAATAAAGAATCAGTATTTTTTGTGGCGCGGCTTCGCCGCGCCACAAAAAATTGGTTCTTTATTAAGTTGCAGAACCCTAACAGCTATTAGCTAGTTCCTGAATCAAATATCCACAACGATGTTCGCCATTGACCATCCAATGAGTTCGCTCCACTGGACAATCTAGAACTGTGGCAAACATTTCTAATTCATGTCCGCAAACACTGGGAAAAGATTCCGCCACATGGGCGATCGCGCAGTTATATTCCGTAAAAATAAAACTTTGATTTTTCCCTTCTACGGGAAACCATTCCGTTACATAGCCCTCGGATCGGCGGATTTCAGCTAATTTCTCTAGCCTTTGTTTTAGCGAACCTCCTCCAAGTTGCGATTTATAATTTTGCGCCTTGCGTTGCCATTGCTTTTGCAATACCTCAGATACTTGCTCTTTGCCTAATGTATCGATCAGCGTATCTAAGAAATTTATGGCAAACTGGTTATAGCTATCGGGAAAGCGATCGCGCCCCGCCACCGTCAAAGCATAGATAAACTGTGGTCTGCCCATACCCACCTGCTCAGCAGTGTGATAGATCAGCCCCTCAGCCTCTAAATCTTTTAAATGCTTCCGAATTGCTTGAGGACTAATATCTAGCCGATCTGCCAAATCTTGGGCGGTCACTTCGCCACGCTTTAGCAAATGCTGCAAAATATCTTGCTTAGTGTCATGTTTAGTTTCAGGCTTGGCATCGCTTTTATCCACGCTTTTATCCGACTTATGATCTAGTTGATCTAGCTTTAAGTCTGGCGTAATCATCTCAGCAACGCCGATGGGAGTTTTCATGAAATAAGCTCCTGATGGCAATTCGAGCAGTTGGTCATATAAGCAAAACCCAAGAGCAAATTGCGATGCGAAGCATCGCAATTTGCTCTTGGGTTTTGCCTGATGTTAATGACCATAGTTATGTGCTGAAGTTGTAAAGTTATAAAAAATTGACTTTGACAACTTGTATGTTGCTAATGTACCGTACAATGAGTAAAGAAACAAGCAAGTTGTTTTAATCCCGTAAATTTAATGTAATTAACACGAAGCATTAAATTTACACATCAACTATCAGGAGCCTTAACTGACATGACTGCAACGGTTCAAGCACTTGTCAACCAACCATACAAATACGGATTTGTTACGTCTATTGAGTCGGACACGATTCCTCGCGGGCTTAGCGAAGATGTCGTCCGCATGATTTCGGCTAAAAAAAATGAGCCAGAATATATGCTGGAATTTCGTCTCAAAGCGTATCGCCAATGGTTAAAGATGCAAGAACCGACTTGGGCGCATGTGGATTATCCTGCGATCGATTATCAAGATATCGTTTACTATTCCGCCCCCAAGCAGTCCAAGAAAAAGGCAAGCCTCGATGAAGTCGATCCTGAATTGCTCGATACCTTTGAGAAATTAGGTATTTCTCTATCTGAGCAAAAGCGCCTCGCTAACGTTGCGGTTGACGCAATTTTTGACAGCGTTTCCGTTGCGACTACCTTTAAAAAAGATTTAGCCAAAGTCGGCGTAATTTTCTGCTCGATCTCCGAAGCGATGCACGAATACCCCGAACTCATCAAAAAATATTTAGGAAGCGTTGTCCCGATCGCTGATAACTACTTCTCCGCCCTCAATGCCGCCGTATTTAGCGATGGTTCCTTTGTCTACATCCCCAAAGGCGTGAAATGTCCAATGGACCTGTCCACCTATTTCCGCATTAACAATGGCGATTCTGGACAGTTTGAGCGTACTTTAATTGTTGCTGAAGAAGGCGCTTATGTCAGCTATCTTGAAGGCTGTACCGCACCAATGTTTGATACGAATCAACTGCACGCCGCAGTTGTGGAAATCGTCGCTCTCGATGATGCCGAAGTCAAATATTCCACAGTGCAGAACTGGTACGCTGGCGACAAGAATGGCAAAGGTGGAATTTATAATTTCGTGACTAAACGCGGCTTGTGCCAAGGCAAGAATTCTAAGATCTCATGGACTCAAGTAGAAACTGGTTCAGCAATCACTTGGAAATATCCTAGCTGTGTCTTAGTCGGCGAAAATTCCGTTGGTGAGTTTTACTCGGTAGCGCTGACAAATAACAAGCAACAGGCTGATACAGGCTCAAAAATGGTGCATATCGGCAAAAATACCCGCAGCAAAATCGTTTCTAAGGGTATTTCCGCAGGTGGTTCCCAAAATAGCTATCGTGGCTTAGTGAAGATTTCACCAAAAGCAGAAGGCGCGAGAAATTATTCTCAATGTGACTCTATGCTGATCGGCGATTGCTCACAGGCGAATACTTTCCCCTATATCCAAGTCCAAAATAATACCGCCAGAGTCGAGCATGAAGCCTCCACTTCCAAGATTGGCGAAGAGCAACTCTTCTATTTCCAACAACGCGGTATCGCCGTAGAAGATGCAGTCTCGATGATCATTAGCGGCTTCTGTAAGGAAGTATTTAACGCTTTGCCAATGGAATTTGCAGTTGAGGCAGATAAGCTCTTGGCTTTGAAGTTAGAAAATAGTGTTGGATAAAATAAAGTAGACACTTCGTGTCTACTTTATTTTTTGGAGAATTATGGAAGAACTCATAGAACTGCGATCGCTAATTCAGAGAGGAGATACGCAATCTGCTCTGATGTTGATTGATGAGCTAGAAGAGATGAGCAAAGACGACAAGATTAATAAAATCGAAAGTTATGCTGTGATTCTCTTGCTACATCTAATCAAGCAGTCTGCCGAAAAGCGTTCTACAAGTTCTTGGGATGTATCAATTCGTAATTCTATATTCTCAATTCAACGTACTAACAAACGGCGTAAGGCTGGTGGTAATTATTTAAGCGATCGCGAACTGCAAGAAATTCTCGAAGTTGCCTATGATCGTGCTTTAGACAATGCCAGACTAGAGGCTTTCGGTGGTGCTTATGATGCGATCGCCCTTGGTAAAATGGTGAATCAATCGGAAATCTTGAAACGTGCCATGCAATTGTTAACAATAGCTTGAAGGTTTTGACATAATTGTGATTACCTAATTAACACTGCTACAAAGGTAAAAAACTGGTAATGAGGCTGCTTAGAAAAGCTTTAGAAAATGCAATCTCACTATAAACTACGGGAAAATATTTTTATTGAATTGACTTCTTAATTGTTTGTAAAAGAATTTGCAGTTTTTTTGTTTCTCCTTGCTGATCATATAATTCAGCCGCTCTAGTGTAGTCATTGATTGCGCCCCGCTTGTCTAACAAACTAAACTTTGCTAATCCACGATAAAAGTAAGCATCAGCAAACTGAGGATAAAGTCGAATAGCTTCAGTGTAATCAAAAATTGCTCCATAAGTATCTTTTGTCTCAGCCTTTGCGATACCACGATTCAAGTAAACCATAAATGAATATTTAGGATTAAGACGAATGGTTTCATCCCAATCAGCTATAGCACCGTAATAGTCTCCTAATCTAGACTTTGCATTACCACGAGATTCATAAATACTTTCCATCACAGTATGTTTTGGCTTAAATCGAATAGCTTCAGTATAGTCAGCAATAGCTCCATAGTTGTCTTTTAAAGACCTACTTAGACCTCTTGCAAAGTAAGCGTCACCATATTTAGGGTTGATGCGAATGGCTTCAGTGTAGTCAGAAATCGCTCCATAGCTATCACCCAATATAGACTTGCTTAGACCTCGTCTGAAAAATGCCTCATAATATTTAGGATTGAGTCGAATAGCTTCGGTATAATCAGCAATAGCTTTATCGCCATACTTCATACTTGCCCTATCAAAGAACACTTTAGCTTCATTTATTTTGCTTGTTGTCTGTGCCTCAACATATGGCGAAAATATAAATGATTTTTTGATATTATTGGGGACAAGAAAATCAATCCCTAGCGTCGTTAATAAGGAAATACTAAGCACTAAGATTTTTAATGATTTTGTATTTAAGATGGAATGATTCATAGATATATGCTTTCTAAGATATTGTTAATTATGGATAAATTCCTATATTTCAACAATTATAATACTAACTTTTTTTCTGGCTTATCACTTTTAAGACTAATAAAACAAGAAAAATAGGATAGATGATAACTTAGCTTAACTTATCAGTATACCCAACAAAAAATTCACCTTAACTATGGAAAGACAGGAGGAAATCTGGCAAGCAATCGGTAGGATTACGATTAATTTTCCATTGCTAGAATGTGATAAATGCGCCCTAACCGTAATGCGTTGGCTAAAAAAACGTGGCATCGAAGCAAAAATCCTTCGGTTACGAACCAAACGCCGTAGTGAAAACTTTATAACAAGCGATCGCTATGGACTAGACGAATCAATAACCGAAAATGGGACTCATTATGGAGTAGAAGTCATGGGAAAAGTATTTGATAATTTGTCTGCTGAAGGCTTATCTCGTGAAGATTGGATAAAAGACTTTAGTTGTCTGAGTGGCTCTTTTATAGTCGATGAACTAACTACTTTGTAATATTTTTTGAGAGGTATAAAATGATTGGGTTATTTGAGCTTTTACAAAAAATTGAGAAGAACTCAGGAATGTATTTAGGTCGTCAATCCGTTAGCGATCTATTTATGTTTTTAGCTGGATATGAATTTGCACGAAGTCAGATTAATGAAGAACTTACTCAAGAAGAAGAAGACTTTTATAACGAGTTTCAGCCTTGGCTACAGCAAAAACTAGGCGTAAGATCCGTTACTTCATGGGCAAAGCTAATCATGCTTTCCTGTCACGATGAAAAGACGGGCTTTGAAATGTTCTTTAAATTCCTGAAAGAGTTTCAAGTACGCGATCAGGTTAAAGAAGCAATAACAGCTTAATTGCACTAAATAGAATTTGCTAATCTTTATCCGTTGTTAACAGCTACTTGTAAAAATCAGTAAAGACTATACTGTAAAGAAACGACAGCTTAGCTAGGTAAAGCCCTAAGGTGAACTGTTTAGCAGAGATCGCGATCGCCAAAATTTGGTTTGCACATCCATGCCAAAGCATTGAGCAACCAATTCACAGGAGGAACCACATATTCTTCTAAATCTATGGTTAAATTTTGTTCCTTCAATTGCAAAAATAGCCAGCGATTGCCACTAGTCACACAACCATAAATGACATCGATCGCATTTTCTCGACTCAAGTTAAACCTTTGTGCAGCAACCATTTCCGCAATACATTGACCTAAACCAGATTTCAAGTCATCCTTTTTCGCTTCGACGATCGCAACTACAGGTGCTTCAACAAAAAGCTGCTCGGTTGATCGGCTAACCAAGAAGTCACAAACCCCATTTAAACCAATACTTTCATCCACATTAAACTCTTCCCCCGAAAAAAAGCTAATTTGACGATCAAGCTGTTTTCTCACTTCAAATAGAATCGGTGAAATAATTAATTCTGATCGTGCTTTTTCTGACCCCATAGCGATCGCTAGCGGAATACTTTCCTGCAAGAATTCAGTCAGGTTGGCACTAGGAGTAATTACATCTAGATCAGGTAAAAATCTTACCCCTTCGATAAAATTGAGATTTAGTTCTTCCTTCGCTTTGCGTAACGTAAAAGCACTGTAGGACATAGTTACTCACTCTTTTTATGACAATTTTATGCCAATCTCTATCCACTACATAATTATAGCGCTTTTGATTTTGCCTACGGCAAAATCAATTAGCGCAAACCCTTACGCTGATTGTTTTTTGTTTTGCAAATGAGTACAGAGTCATACAAAACGCTATACAATATTAAGTAACTGTTAAGAGAAACATAGATGATTGTCGAAAATAGTGAAGTGATTTTATCGGTCAAGGATTTGACTGCGGAAGTGGATGGAGTCCAGATTCTTAAAGGACTAAATCTCGAAATTAAGGCTGGTGAAGTCCATGCGATTATGGGGCCTAATGGATCGGGCAAAAGTACCTTCTCCAAAATCTTAGCGGGACATCCTGCCTATACCGTCACAGGTGGCGAGATTTGGTATAAGGGCAAAAATCTCTTGGATTTAGAACCTGAAATTAGATCTAGAGAAGGCATATTTTTAGCTTTTCAATATCCACTGGAAATCCCAGGAGTGACAAATTCTGACTTCTTGAGATTGTCCTATAACAATTTGCGAAAGCATAAGGGTTTAGAAGAGTTAGATATTATTGATTTTGATGACTTCATTCAAGAGAAGTTAGAAATTGTGGAAATGAATCCATCATTCTTGAGCCGTAGCGTCAATGAAGGATTTTCAGGTGGTGAAAAGAAGCGCAATGAGATCTTGCAAATGGCAATTCTTGATCCTACCTTAGCAATTTTGGATGAAACGGATTCGGGGCTAGATATCGATGCTTTGCGGATTGTGGCGGGTGGTGTGAATAAGCTCTCCACACCAAATAATTCTTCCCTCGTCATTACCCACTATCAGCGCTTGCTCAATTACATTATTCCCGACTTCATTCATGTGATGGAAAATGGCAAGATTATTCTCACGGGTGGTAAGGACTTGGCGCTAGAACTAGAAGAGAAGGGCTATGACTGGCTCAAAGAAGAAGAGGCGGTGTTAGCATAATGGCTATTCAAGTTTCTGAACAATTGGAAGATCAAGCGGAATTTAAGGGTGCGTTAAGTACGCGCAGTAAATTGGCTGTTAATAGCGAGCAATTTGTCGCTCAGGTTTTGGGGTTGCGCTCTGATATTGCAAGTCCTGATCAGGGTACTAACGATTTTGTTAGCAACCTGCGCCAGTTGGCTAGCGATCGCCTAGCAACCCTATCTTTCCCCACCACTAAAGATGAAGAATGGAAATATACCGATGTTTCCGCTTTGGGGAGTTTGACTTTTGCCAATCAACCCGCGCTCGCTTCCCGCACGGCTAATCTTGAGGCTCTGATTGCCAATAATATCGCGCCAGAATCTTTAGGCAACTGTCTGGTGTTTGTGAATGGAAAGTATCGTAAGGACTTGTCAGATACTAGCGATGTAACTGAAGGCTTGGTTATCGGTACATTAGAATCCCTCGGCGATCGCATTTTGCCGAAGTTGCGATCGCACCTCGCGCAGCATCCCGATGCCAATGATTTTTTTGCGAGTCTCAATACCGCTTGCATGGAAGATGTCGCCATCATTCTCGCCCCTAAAAATTTGGTGGTCGAGAATCCTGTGCAATTGCTCTTTATTTCTGCTCCCCAAGCAGGTGAAGCAACTTTAATTACCCAACCTCGTTGTTTGGTGATTGCGGAAACCCATAGCCAATTGACCTTTGTACAAACCTTTGTTGGTGAAGATAGTCAAATCTATTTCACGAATGCGGTGACGGAAGTTTGGCTAGCGGAAGGCGCTCAGGTCAATCATACCAAGGTGCAAAGACAAGGTGACGAAGCAGTTCATATCAACACTACTGCGATCGCACAGGCAAGAAACAGTGTCTATAAGAATCAAGCGATTAGCTTTGGCGCAAAGATTTCGCGTCAAAATTTGATTGTGCATCAAATGGCAGAGCAAACGGAAACTTCGCTCACAGGTTTAGCCTTTATCGATGGAGAACAGCTTGCCGATACCCATTCAGTAATCTCTCACAATTATCCGCACGGATCGAGCAAGCAACTGCATAAATGCATTGCTGATGGTCGTTCCCATGCGGTCTTTAATGGCAAGATTCAAGTCGCGAAGTTAGCTCAGCAAACTGATTCGGCGCAGCTAAGCCGTAATCTGTTGCTATCGGGCAAGGCGCGAGTAGATACCAAGCCGCAGTTAGAAATTTTTGCGGATAATGTCAAATGCGCTCACGGGGCAACGGTTAGTCAATTGGATGCTGAAGAAATCTTCTATCTCCAAAGTCGGGCGATCGATGCCGAGAGTGCAGCAAAACTGTTGACCTATGCCTTTGCAACGGAGGCAATTTCACAAATTCCTGTCGTATCAATTCAGCGATCGCTTAGTAGTTTTGTGCTAGAAAAAACTAAATCCTAACAAGAAAGCACCACACAAAGTGCGGTGCTTTCTAAAGACAAAAGGCAGCAACGCTGCCTTTTGTCTTTAGATATCTAGTTCTGCAAGGGCAAGTTTCGAGCCATAGGTTTCGATAAATTCACGACGCGGTGCAACTTTATCACCCATCAAAATCGTGAAGATCCGATCAGCTTCGGCAGCATCTTCAATGGTGAGGCGTTTTAGCGATCGCGTGGCAGGGTTCATGGTCGTTTCCCATAGCTGTTGCGGCATCATTTCACCTAAACCTTTGAAGCGCTGAATGTTGTAATTGGCGTTGGGAGGGAAAGAGGCGATCGCTTCTTGTAAGTCGCGATCGCTGTAGCAGTATTGAGCAGTTTTACCGCGTTCCAATTTATATAGTGGTGGACAGCCAATATAAATAAAGCCGCGATCAAGAAGCTCTCGTTGATAGCGATAGAAGAAGGTCAGAAGCAAGGTGCGAATGTGCGCTCCATCAACGTCCGCATCAGCAAGAAGAATAATTTTGTGATAGCGCAATTGTGATTCATTAAAGTCTTCGCCTTTAATTCCCAATCCGCAACCAGTAATCAGGGCTTGGATTTCATTGTTTTTGTAAATCTTGCTATCATCGGCTCTCTCGATATTGAGAACTTTACCGCGTAAAGGCAGGATCGCTTGATAATGGCGATCGCGTCCTTGCTTAGCGCTGTTATGCACAAATACACCACTAGCAAGGGCAAAATTATGACTATTTGGCACTTCGATGTCATAAACATCAATGCGCTCGGTTAGTTTCTCAATCTTGACAATGCGGTGATTGTAATTAGCAACTGCCTCAACTGCAAGGTCAGAATTGCCTTCAAAATAGCGATCGCAAAATGTCTCAAACTTCAGCAGAGATTTATCGCGAGTATCAATGCGATAAGCACGATAGGCATCTAAATCAAGACAACCATTTTCAACTGCAATCTGCTTAAGAGCAGCTAAGGTTTTGCGGTAATAAGTTTGTTGCAATGCCGACTTACGTTTCGCTCTAAAGCTATCTGTCCATTGCTCCTGAGTTTTCACACGCCGCCAATCGATCAGATCTGGATCTTGCCATTGTTGCTGGGCAAGCTCTGATAAGCGTTGTCTTGCTTCAGGATTTTGGGCAAAAAATTCTTTTGTTCTTGTAGATTGCTGCTGACGATGTTCAGGATTACTCCAATATTCTCGCTGACTCTGATCTAACTGCTGCTGATTTTGTTGTTGATAATCAGGGTTGCTTTCATAAAATCCACGCCACTTTGCTGTCATATAGGCTTTGTAATCAGCATCTTGCCACTGAGCCTTCGCCTGTTGCGAAAGGATTTCTCTAGTTGCAGGTTCTTGCATTCTCTGACTCATGCGATCGCGAAATTCGACCGTAGTTTTTAACTGACGACACTTTTCAATCACTTCAGGACGATGCAAGGTTTTAGCAATGTGAGTTTGATGCAGTTGCAAATGCTCTAAAGCTGGCAAACGCTGGAGATTACTGGGATTGTTGTTAAGTTTATTAAAATCAACATGATGACAATGATCCCCATCTTCGACTTGGTAAACGTCTTGATAACGGTTGTACCAATCTGCGATCATATGCGTGAATAACCAACCATCAGATTTTGGGTTCCACACCATCTCGTAACCGTCAATGGTTATGCCTTTATCTGCTTTACTGGAAAGCTTGCGATAGAGAGGCATTAATGAATCATCAGTTGTAAGCTCAGCCGCCGCTTTGTAAGTGCGATCGCGCAGCATAAAAGGATGATCAGGTGTACAAATTAGCTGCTCACCATTATCCAGAGTGACACGAATTACTTCAGCATTTTGCTTAGTAATTCTGGCATTGATAATCCGCTCAACGCCAATCGTGCCATCATTACGAATTGTGTAACAGAAGTTTTGCTTACCAGCCTTTTCTTCTTCAGCCAGTTGCTTGAAACTAATATTACGACCGTCTACTAGGGCAACGAGTGTACCACCATCAAAACAGCCTCCTGCGGAATCGCCCTCAACGATGAAGATTTCGGATTCTTTGGGATCGCGAGAACTGCAATCGGCAAGCTTACCAGGTAAAGTGGAAGACTCTAAAGCGGATTTACGGCGAACTAGTTCACGGGCGCGACGCGCTGCCTCTGCGGCATTAAAGGCTTGCAGTGCTTTCTCGATAATTGAAGTAGCAACCGCAGGATGGAACTCTAGATATTCATTGAGAACTTCACCCACGAAGGAATCGACAATACCACGTACTTCAGTATTACCTAACTTAGTTTTAGTTTGTCCCTCAAATTCGGGATCGGTGACTTTAACCGAGATAACCGCAGTTAAGCCTTCACGAACGTTTTCCCCAGCAAGATTTGATTCATTCTCTTTAATCTTTTTCAGTCTGCGTGCTGTGGCATTCATGGTGCGGGTCAGCACAGTTTTCAGCCCCTCTAGGTGTGTACCACCATCGATAGTACGAATATTATTGGCAAAGCCCAGCACATTGTCATTATATGAATCAATACACCATTGCAATGCTACTTCAACAGCAACATTATCGCGTTCACCATTGACATAAATAATGTCAGGGTGAATCGGTTCCTTATCGCGAGTCATGTAAGCGACATATTCGCGGATGCCACCTTCATAGCAATAGATATCGGTACGAAGTTCTTCACTGCGGCGATCGCAAAATTCGATTTTTACGCCAGCATTAAGATAAGCAAGCTCTTTGAGGCGGCTCGCGAGAATATCATATTCAAATTCCGTTTGCGTGGTAAAGATTTGGGAGTCAGGCTTGAAACGCACCTGTGTACCTCGACGAGGTTTGGCTTCTTCACTCTTACTCGCAATTAATTCGGTAACAGGAAAGCCCCTTTCATAGCGTTGCTTATAAACTTTGTCCAGTCGCCATACGGACACTTCTACCCATTCAGAAAGGGCGTTAACTACAGAAATACCAACGCCGTGCAAACCACCTGATACCTTGTATCCACCATCACCGAATTTGCCCCCTGCATGGAGAACGGTTAATACAGTTTCAAGGGCTGATTTACCAGTTTTTGGGTGGGTATCGGTGGGAATACCACGACCATTATCTGACACACATACAGATCCATCGGGCATCAGCTCAACTAAGATATGATCGCAATGTCCTGCAAGGGCTTCATCAACGCTATTATCAACAACTTCAAATACTAGATGATGTAATCCCTTAGGACCCGTTGAGCCAATATACATCCCAGGTCGCTTACGAACTGCTTCTAGACCTTCTAGTACTTGGATCTGATTGGCATTATAAGTTTCTGTAACGATCTCAGGCATGAAGGTAAACAACTCCAGAAATTATGTCGTCTTCAAGGGTGCTTTAAAGAAAAACTTTACAAGCGCTCTTGATGGTGTTTTAGGGTGTTTTTTGAGTAAAGATTCAAAAACACTCTGCCATTATAGCTTAAAAGCCTTACAGATATGTCGAGACCATCTCAGAATAAGTTTTTATGTACCTCCAGTAATCGCGTAAAAAAACGTGAGTTCGATATAGCTATTTGCACTATAAGAAGCACAACGCACAATAGCGAAAAATGGTAAGAAGCACTTGGTGCTTCTTACCATTTTTCGCTATTTGTTTAACTGACGTTGAAAAATACGAGTTCGGAATAATTTAAAACGGTCTTTGAGAGAGGGTTTGCGTAGCAAACCCTCTCTCAAAGACCAGAAGCAAAAGCTTTGCTAAACAGGACTTTTATAAAAAGCCTTTAATGCTGGAAATGTAAATCCTAATGATCTGTGCAAGCCCATACCTGAATTGCACAGCTATCATTGCCACAGTAACCAAGAGCATTGTTTTTAGCAGTTGTTTCGTCTGTAGCAGCAGCCCACCCAAAATAGCCACCACCTTTAGCAACGGCAGCACAACCATTACTAAAAGTAACTACTTCTGTACAACTACCTTCACAGGCAGAAAGTGCATATTGTTTTGCGCCCTCTTCACTATTAAAGTTATAAGCCCAGCCATAGGCTCCATTGGGACCAGTGGCGACTGCTCCATATTGGCTACCAGCGATCGCTGCTCCAACCCCAAAGCCCTCAACCAAAAGAAAGGTGGCGGCAATAAATCCTAGATACTTTTTCATGGTTTTCCTAATAGTCTAAGTAAGTTAATCATTCCCTAAATGTCTGGATATATAGCAATCCTCAATGGTTTGCGAAAGCGCACCCCTTCGGCGTACGCTTCCCAAAAGCCCAAAATAAAACCTTAAGAAGCTTACAAAGCAAGCTTCTTAAGGTTTTATTTACATTTTTAACGATCTGTACAAGCCCAAGCAACTACTTGACAGTTAGAACCGCCATAATCATAACAACTGGCAACAGCATTCCTTTGAGCAGCAGTTTTACTGACATTCCAAGCCCAACCAGTTGCGCCATCGCCTTTAGCTACGGCTCCACAAGCATTTGCAAACCAAACTTGAACTGAGCAAGTACCACCACATTCATAAAGGGCAGCATTTTCTGCGTCTTCTCTAGTGTCATAGTTATAGGAATAGCCATAAGCACCATTAGCTCCAGTGGCTACCGCGCCATACTTGTCGCCAGCCATTGCTGCACCAACACCAAATCCCTCAACTAAAAGAAAAGTGGCTGCAATAAATCCTAGATACTTTTTCATATGCTCTCCAAAATTATTGAGAATAAACACTATCTAACTTAGGTGTCTTAGACATTTAGGGTTTAGCAGTACAACCAAGAAATCATTGTTTTGCAGCATGGCAAAGCATTTCCACAGAACCATTGTTCTTTAGTTAAAACTGATCCCCTATGCGACGTATCGTTCATCCCTATAGCAACACAATACTAAGATTTTTTTATTCTTCCCATTTAAAAACAAAACTCTTAACTTAACCGTGAAATGATGCCTTAAAATTCTGCTAGGATGATTCACATGAAAATTTTAGGGATCGATCCTGGGCTAGCAATTGTCGGATTTGGCTTAATTGAAGTCGAAAAACTCGCTTCACCAAAACTATTAGAATTTGGCACGATCGTTACGCCGAAGCAAACACCGATAGGCGATCGCTTAAAGACTATTTATGAAGATATGCATACATTGATCGAGCAATTTCAGCCGCAAGTGGTGGGTATGGAAAAGCTCTTTTTCTATCGGATGGGAAACTTGGTAAATGTTGCTCAAGCGCGAGGGGTAATTGTTTTAGTTCTCAATCAACATAATATTGAACCTATTGAATTTTCGCCACCGCAAATTAAACAGGCTCTGACTGGGCATGGTAATGCGGATAAGAGTGATGTGCAGGAAGCGGTTAAGCGGGAACTCGGTTTAGACAGTATTCCTCGACCTGATGATGCTGCTGATGCGATCGCGGCGGCGTTAACCTGTTGGCTCATTGCCTGAAATTACAGCAATTTCCGATCAAACGAACCCCAAGAAAATTTTTGAAAGTGTTGCTTTGCAACACTTTCAAAAATTTTCTTGGTTCGGGTTTGAGCACAAAGCGCTGTAGGAACTTATTTCTTCAGATAAATGTCAATTTCCCTATAAGTAATAGAGAATATTGAGGATGGCTTTACTATTGCGTAGTCCTAAAGATGTGTTCACGTCTGTCATGCATGATCACCCCCTCAATGTATTACTTTTTTGGCACTATAGCAGTTTTCAAATGAGCAGTACAGAGGGTTGTGTCCCCGCCTTCGGCGGGGACACAACCCTATACTTCACTAGATTGGTATAGGCTATATGCTTATTTGAAAATGAAAAATCAATCTGAGTAAGGTTTTTAAGTTTTCATTTTGTCGTAGGCAAAACGAAAACCGTTATATCTAAACTATTGATCGTTGTAGTGAAGCTTAACAAGAAATAAGGAGAAGCATTCATGTTGCCCAATCGAATCAGTTTAATGGCGATGCTCGTAAGTCTCACAGTTCTGGGATGTGGGAATCCAGAGGCGACTAATTCGTTGCCAACACCTAGTACCAGCGCCACAACTACTAAAGCTGTAACCCCATCCCCGACTACTTCAGCGTCACCGAAAGTAAGTGCTGAACCGACTGCGGCAAAGGCGATCACTGTTGGTGATATCAAAGAGCTTGACGATAATAGTACCTGTGGCAAGTCAAAGGTTACTTATGCCTATGGTGAAACTTCTAATTATCGAGTTTATATTTGTGCGGATGCTAGCGCCCCAGAGCGTCCTCGCTATTACATCAGTCGCAACAAAGATGGTAGCGGTGGCTTGGATATGGAAGCGATGAATTACAATCCCCAAAAGTCTGGGAAGATCGAATTTAAGAATGATGGGTATATCTATACACTCGAAGCGCCAACTACTCAAAATCCTGAACCTGTTTTGCGTGTGACTTTCCCAAATGGCAAGCTGAGTGAGGAGCAGTTATTGCGATATCTGGCACGAAATGGTAGCTCTAATACGACTACAGCTAATGCTTCTACGGCTGAGCCTCTGCAATATGTTCTGGATAACCGTGAAAGCTTGGGAGTTTGCAAAGACAATTTCCGTGCTGAGGAGGGAAAAAGAGGTATAGGTTCTAAAGCTTTCCAGATCTCTGACAAGAAGTATCTAGTACAGATTCAATGCTTTTTAGCGGCTTATCAGGGTGCGTTTGAATATGTGCTTTGGATTGATGATGCTCCTAAACCCCGTGTGATTCCCTTAGATTTTGATAGTTTCCAAGAAGGGAAGAATGGCGAAAAGCCCAAACGGACTACCGATCGCTCGATCGCTGGTGCGCCAAGGTTTAATGTGCGATCGCAGACTCTCACCAATTTCACTAAGTTCCGTGGTGTGGGTGACTGCGCCTCGTCGGCGGTTTATAAGCTAGATGGCGATCGCATGGTTTTACAGGAGTTTCGCGCAAAGTTTGAATGTGATGGTAAGTATGTGCAGGATATGCCTGTAATTTATCCCTAAGTAGGTTATTTGTAGGATGGGTTAGCGATAGCGTAACCCATCATCTTTAATCAATGGATGCGTTACGTTGCACTAACGTATACTACTGGACTGCATAGGAATTGATAGATGCTAGCATCTATCAATTCCTATGCAGGATTAATGCTGAATAGAACATCTTCGCTAATTACCTTCAAAAGCGCATCAAGCCAGACAATCGATATCTGGCTAACCCGTCCAGATTCTAAAGTGACAATCGAGAAGTTCCGATAATATCCATCATTGGTTTGGACAATTCTGGGAGTCAGTGCCGAATTGAAAAAAATTGTCCCCATGTCGTTAGTCGCGATCGCCTCCCGTCGGCGATTTTTATTTAGTCGTAAATGGTGATGCATATGCCCGAAGGTGGCTAAGGGAACTGATTTACCCATTTGATAGGTTTTTGCGATCGCCTCCGCAAAATCGGGATCGCCATAGTCGCCGCCAATGGGTTTCCAATCCTTACCACAAATTGAATGTTCTTCTTCCCCTAGTCCAGAAGGCCCATTATGTCCCAAAAAGATGACATGATCATGTTTAGTGTTACTGACGGATGCGGTAATGCGCTGCGTCGATTCGGCAAAACTATTAACTTGAAAGCGATCGCGATAAAAAAATTTCTTCTTCCATTTAGAACTTCCCCAACTAAAGGGACGCGCACCAACCACCGAGAGATTGAATTCGGGAAAGTCAAGCCAACTGTATCCCACATGGGAATCGCCTAGAATATCTAATTGTCTTTGCACCCGATCTTCTTTAGTGCGATCGTAGGGACATTGTTTCTTGTTAGGACTTTTGCTATAAGGATCGACAGCACTATACCAAGCGTCATGATTGCCTAAAATGACAGCTTTCGGCAGATCTAAATTCGCGATCGCTTCTACAACTTCTATTGCCTCATTCCCAAAGTCACCGACAAATAGAACTAAATCAACTTGCAGTATATGCAGAGCTAAACGATCTTCGTTAGGTTGCCATAAGTCATGCACATCACCTACTACGGCTATTTTAATTGATGACTTAGGCATAGTTTCCAGTCTGAGAAATTTGGTAAAAGATCAAATCTAAATTAGCATACAGAGCTTTGAAACAGATTACCTTGCTGCCAGCATAGCTGGCAGCAAGGTAATTTAATAGGACTTACGCAATCGAGTTTACTGGGCATTGAGGAGATGTGGTCGAGCTTTGCTCGACCGCATCTCCTCAATGCGTAAGTCCTAAAAGCACCAAGTATACTAAACTTAAAATCTAATCCATTTTCGGAGTGATGCCAGCGATGTCTGCTAGTAATGGGAAGTTCATCACAAATTTAAAAAATCAGTTCTGGAATTGGCGCACGATCGCCCAATTGATTTTTTTAGCAATTGTTATCACCTGTAGCATTTTGGCATGGAATACCCTTGCTAGAAATATGCGAAGTTCTGGACTAGCTATTAGTTTTGATTTTTTAAACGATCCTGCCTCCTTTGACATTGCCGACACACCTTTTCCCTACCGTGCATCAGACAGTTATACTCGCGCTTTACAGGTGGGTTTAATTAATTCCCTCAAAGCGATCGCAGTCAGTATCATTTCCGCTACCGTCATTGGTATCACCGTTGGCATTTCGCGCCTCTCGAATAACTGGTTACTCAAACAGTTGGCACGTATATATGTGGAGATTCTCCGCAATACACCACTACTGCTACAACTCTTTTTCTGGTACTCTGCCATTTTCTTATCATTGCCATCGGCTAGCGATCGCATTTCCCTTGGCTTCGCTACCCTCGCCAAGGATGGGCTAACGATTGCAGCGTTGAAAATGACCATTAGTTCTGAGTTTTGCGCCCTTGTACTGGGACTTACCATGTTTTCCAGTGCCTTTATTGCGGAGATCGTGCGTGGTGGCATTCTCTCAGTGCCGAAAGGGCAAGCGGAAGCAGCTAAGGCTTTAGGATTAAGCAACTTCCAAACAATGCGAAAAATCATTCTGCCACAGGCTCTGCGGGTGATTATTCCCTCACTTACCAGTCAATATGTAAATATTGCCAAAAACTCTAGTCTGGCGATCGCGATCGGCTATACAGATATCTATCGCATTGCCTCTACAACGATTAATCAAACGGGTAGACCCGTCAATGTCATCTTAATTATCATGGGAACCTATCTGGCGATTAGCCTCACTATTTCCGCCAGTATGAACTTACTTAACCGTCAATTCCAAATTGTAGAAAGATGAATTTCATTAGAACAAGGGGCTTAAGCCCCTTGTTAACAATAAGTAAGTATGACTAATCAAAATATCTTAGTGTGGTTCCGTAATGACTTGCGAATCCATGACTGCGAGACCCTATATCGAGCATCCCAACAGGCTGAGCCAACGGGAGCAAATATATTTCCCATTTATTGCTTTGATCCACAACACTTTGGCAAAACTTCCTTTGGCTTCGCTAAAACAGGAGCCTTTCGCGCCAAATTCCTAATCGAGAGTGTGGCAAACCTACGCGCAAACTTGCGATCGCTTAACTCCGATCTGATTATCCGCCTTGGCAAGCCTGAGGATGTTTTACCCGAATTCATCCAGCAATGGGGCATTAGTTCAATCTACTACCATACCGAAATTACTTCAGAAGAAACAACTGTAGAAACCAAACTTAGCAAGATCTTAAAACAGCAGAATATCACTATTAAAAGCTTTTGGGGAAGTACATTATTGCATCCTGAGGATTTCCCCTTTGCGATCGCCAATCTTCCTGAACTCTTTACTAATTTCCGAAAACGGGTAGAACTTGATTTTACAGTTCGCGAAATCTTCCCTACTCCAAACAGTCTCAATCCTCTCCCTGATAATCTGGATGTTGGTGATATTCCGAACCTAGCGCACTTGGAGCTACCTGAACCTCAGCCATGCGATCGCGCTGTTTTACAATTTTGTGGTGGCGAATCTGCCGCCATCCAACGTTTAGAGCATTACTTTTGGCAAAGCGATCGCCTACAGGTTTACAAGCAAACCCGTAATGGGATGCTGAATGCTGATGATTCCTCAAAGTTCTCACCTTGGCTAGCTTTGGGCTGTCTCAGTCCTCGCTATATTTATGCTCAAGTCAAACAATACGAAAGCGATCGCCTTGCCAATGACTCAACCTATTGGTTAATTTTTGAGCTACTATGGCGCGACTATTTCCGCTTTGTAGCGGCAAAACATGGAAATAAGCTATTCCATCGCGCAGGGCTACGTGGCATGGATATCCCTTGGCGGCAAGATTGGGAGCGATTTGCTCTATGGCAAAAAGGACAAACGGGTTTCCCTCTGGTCGATGCGAATATGCGCGAACTCTCAGCTACAGGCTTTATGTCCAATCGCGGTCGTCAAAATGTAGCAAGTTTTCTCACTAAAAATCTCGGCATCGATTGGCGAATGGGAGCAGAATGGTTTGAATCACTTCTGATTGACTATGATCCCTGTAGCAATTGGGGGAATTGGAACTATACCGCAGGGATTGGGAATGATGCCAGAGGCTTCCGTTTTTTCAATATCCATAAACAAGCTCAGGACTACGACCCTCATGGGGAATATGTCAAATATTGGCTACCAGAGCTTGCAGCCTTGCCAGCAAATAAGGTACATCAGCCTTGGAAACTGCTGCCTGTTGAGCAGAAAAGATTTCAGGTTCGCCTTGGGGTTGATTATCCCAATCCTGTAGTCGATCTGTTTGCCTCAGCTAAAGTCAATGAGCAAATTTACATCGCAAATTATGACGGATCGCAATCTAAGAGATAAGTGGCGGCGCAAGCGCCGCCACTTATCTCTGGTTTTTTGATTTGCGATAAGATAGAGTTCATGAATTTAGATGCCATTCTCCGCAATCGTTATCACATTCAGCAAACCCTTGGCAGCGAGAAAATTGGGGCGATCGCTTTATCAATTTATCTTGCCGAAAATTTAGAACTCCCTGTTACGCCGAAGCCGCTATGTGTGATTTATTGTTGGCAAACTATAGAACCGAGTGAGCATGAATTTCAGCATGAGGCGATCGCGAGTAGACTCTATGAAATTGGACAGAACTATACCCTTGCACCGAGAGTACAGGCTTTTTTTAATGACGATGATTATTACTGCGTAGTGCGTGACTATTTGGAAGGTTATGCCTATTTAGAGGAATTTAATCAGGAGTTTGGTAATAAATTAAAGCGAATTGAGAATGAACCGAATTTATTAAATCCTGATCATAAAGCTCCACAGGATTCTGATATTTCTACGCTCAAGGCTCTCCCGATCGCCAAATCCTTGATTAAGTCCTTAGCCCAAATCCCCATTAAGCTCAATCGTCGGCAAGTGTTGATCAATATTGGCGCAGCGATCGCAGGATTTAGCTTAGCGGTCTTTTTAGAAAAACTGAAACCGCAGCCGAAACCAATTGTGATTGTAGAAAATCCCCAAGCTCCTGAACCAACAAGAGATCCCCTCAAGAGAGGTGATAAAGCCTTTCGTGATGATTTTGGTAACGGGATTTATCTGGAAATGGTGCGAATTCCATCAGGGAAATTTATGCTCGGTGCGCCGCCCAATGAAATTGGCAAACGGGATAATGAAACACCATTAGTAGAAGTGCAAGTCTCTGCATTTTATATCGCCAAATTTGCAGTTACGCAAGAACAATGGGTAACGATTATGGGCAACAATCCTGCCAATTTCCGTGAAAGTTTGCAAGCGCCTATGGAAAATATTTCTTGGATCGAAGCACAGGATTTTTGTCGTCGGTTAACTGCGCGATCGCCCCATGCCTATGCTTACCGTCTACCCAGTGAAGCGGAATGGGAATATGCCTGTCGTGCTGGCACAAATACGGCTTACCATTTCGGTGATAGCCCTGCTCAACTCGCAGATTACGCATGGTTTGCTGATAATTCCAATAAGCGATCGCAACCAGTTGGGCAGAAAGTTCCTAATCCTTGGGGACTCTACGAAATGCACGGCGGCGTATGGGAATGGTGCGAGGATGCTTGGCACGATAATTTTAAGGGCGCACCTGCGGATGGTTCAGCTTGGATTGAGGGAAATTCAGGGCGGCGCGTGCGGAAGGGCGGCTCATGGAGTAACGAGGCAAAGTTATGTCGCTCAGCGAGTCGTGATTGGCATTGGCAAGGCGATCGCTACAATGATATCGGTTTTCGTGTAGCTATTTCAGCAATTTAGATTGAGCTATCATTAGCATTACAGCCTGTTGAGGCTTCGAGAAATTTTTGAAAACGCGGCTTCGCCGCGTTTTCAAAAATTTCTCTGGGTTTCCAGTCAGCGCTTTGCGCTGTAATTTCGATAGCGTTACTTCGATCTCAATACCTAGGAACACCTAATTAAGATCATGACAGCCCAACTCCTTACGCATAAGTTTACGACGCAGCAATATCATCTCATGCACGAAGCTGGTGTTTTTGCACAGGGCGATCGCCTCGAACTCATTAATGGAGAAATCAAAAAAATGTCGCCAATTGGTAGAAAACACGCTACCTGTGTTGCTCGTTTAACCAAAAGATTGGAGTTAAAGCTAGGTGATTGCAGCATTATTTGGTCACAAAATCCAATTCGCTTGGCTGATAGCTCAGAACCACAGCCCGATCTTGCGATTTTGAAGCCTCGTGAAGATTTTTATGAAGAAGGTTTGCCTGAGCCTTCAGATATTTTATTGATTATCGAAGTTGCTGATAGCACAATTTCCTATGATCGTGAAATCAAAGCACCTCTTTACGCATCGGCAGGTATTCCTGAAATGTGGCTATTTGATGTCAACAAAAAAGTGATTGAGGGATATTCTCACGCATCAGCATCAGGATATAAACAAATAAATCATTACGACAAGAACGATACTCTATCCATCCTTGCTTTCCCTGATGTGATTTTTAGTTGGGAAGATTTCTTTTAGAGATTTGATACAGGTTAGCTAATGGTCGATTGAATTTTAGGGGATGAGAAATCCTAAGATGTAGCGTAATATTAACCTTGCAGCCGTTTAATGCCAATTGTTTAATCCCAATTATGAATGCCAGTCAATCTGCTGATCTAAGCGATCGCCAAATTTCCCAGAACCTGATCCTTGAAGCCCGTAATGTTGTGGCTGGATATGTGGAAGGCGTAGATATTTTGCAAGGGGCAAACCTATCGGTCTATGAAGGTGAACTGGTAACGGTGATTGGCTCCAATGGTGCAGGGAAATCCACCTTTGCCAAAGCTATATTTGGGCTAGTGCCAGTGCGCTCTGGGGAAATATTATTTGGCGATCGCAACTTAATTGGGCTGAAGCCAGAGCAAATCGTGCGCCTAGGGATTAGCTATGTCCCCCAAATTGCCAATGTGTTTCCGTCGCTGAGTATTTCTGACAATTTGGATATGGGGGCTTATACCCGTGATGGCAATATTAAGGATCTCAAGGACAAAATTTATGAAACATTTCCAGTCTTAGCGAAGCGACGCAATCAAAGGGCAGGAACACTCTCAGGTGGAGAAAGGCAAATGTTGGCGATGGGGCGAGCGATGATGCTAGAACCAAAGCTATTGATTTTGGATGAACCATCGGCGGCTTTATCGCCCATTTTGGTACAGGACATTTTTAATTTGATTCAAAAGATTAATCAAACGGGGACATCGATTATTTTGGTGGAGCAGAATGCGCGTAAGGCTCTAGCGATCGCCGATCGCGGATATGTGATGCACTTGGGCAAGGATGAATTTACGGGCAAGGGAAATGATTTGTTAAACGATCCTGAAGTTGCCGAATTATATTTAGGTATGGGTAATTTCGGGAAATCTGCCCCTGAGTCCTAATTCTCAAATGAGTCTGGGAACACATTGAAATCGTCAAGCTTCTCGATAAACTAGTAATAGTAATAGTTAATATAGCCATGAAAGAGATCGCTAGGACAAATCAAAGCCCAAGAGGTGAGTTGCGGCGCGAAGCGCCGCAACTCACCTCTTGGGCTTTATGGCTTTCAATGCTTTAGCTGCATCAAGTTCTGCTATTACAACGATTATTTATTGCGATAAAACTAAGGCTTTTTTGTAGAGGAATTTAATGGCGGTGACAGATATCAAACTTTCGCTGGATGAACTAACTAAGGCTCAAGCAGGGTTGCTCCAGTTAGGGCTATACGATGGCGAAGTGGATGGCATCTATGGCAAGTTAACCGAAGCTGCATTTGTGCAGTTTGCCAATGCCCTCAGTATCGACACCATTTTAGATGCCAATTCCCAAGCAATTACCAATAGCCTGTTGCAAATTCCTGCGGTAGTCAGACATTTGCTAGAGATTTTAGGGCAAGGCGATCGCCTCTTACAAAAATTCACCAACTCCCAGCGCATTTTTGTAAATATGGGGCAAGCCGACTCCAATCACCTCGGCTTTCTCGATCGCGGTGTGACAGGTTGTGCGGCAGGATCGATGAAAAGCCTGCCCAATCGCAACTTTGCCCCATCGCCTTTATTAGGTCATATTCCTGCCTATCCCACCCGTCTCTCGACTTTGCCTGATGGTGTGAATGTAGTTTCCTATGGTGAAGTTGCGATGCTAGCGGGAACTCAGATCAGAGTGCGCTTTCGTCCCTATCCTAACCTTGGACAAATCCCGAATATCGAAAATATTGGCTTAGAGTTTCTCCATGAAAGCATTCAAGAGGCATGTATCTGCATCGGTAGTGTCGTCAATGGTCAGATGCTGGCTCGTTGGATCGGCAAAAATCCTCTCAGAAATGCCCAGTTTTGGAGTTCGACAAAAATCTTGCCACTGCTATATACCATCGGTAAGGCAAACCGAGCAGAACCCAATCAGGCGATCACGAGTTGTGCGATCACTGATCCGAGTAGCACGCAACAAACACGTTCTTTCTCAGAACTAGCGCAGCGCATTTGTAACTATGTTGAGTCGGAGGGGATGACCTCTAACTCTTTAGCTGCCATGTTTAAGCAATTTGCAACTCCCCTAGAATTACAAAATTGGTTGATATCCCTTACAGGCAATAGTCAACTCTCTTTTCAAGGTCGTTATGGCGAAAAGCCCTATATTGAAAAGCCCGTACTACTAGATGTTGTCGGTAACAGCATCATTCCACCCACTAAGGAACCGCATCGGGGTGATAATTTAATTTCGGCATACGATCTAACTAGAGTTATGTCTTTAGTGGCATGGCATCGACATATTCCACCAACCAATCGCTTACCCTATGCTCAATGGCATAGCCTCAGTAATTTAATCAATGCGATGGGGCAAGATACGGCAAGATATATGGATGCAGCGATCGCGGCTTTAGGCTTGCAATATTTTATTGGCGATCCCGTTGTGATCTCGAAGATGGGCTTTGGCTATAGCGATCAACGGAAACGCTCAGAACTGACCTATACTGCTTGTATTCAATTTGTGGATCGCCTTGCGACATCCCACGATCAGCCCTTACCGAAGTTTCGTTCCGTGAATATGACCCTTAGAGCCGCGCTTGATCTCAAAGATCCCGATCGCGAAGCTTTAGAAATTGATTCCCGCATGGCGGCTACAGTTACGGAAATTTTGCGTAGGATTGTAACGGAGGAGCTAATCTAGGAATCATCGCGAGTTTAATTTTGTCTAAAGCAAAATCAAGGCGGAATGAGAATACACAATGCAAAAACAACGTCCTTTATCTGCTGTAGGTCTATGGTGGCGCTGGGTACTTGCAACCTTTGTCGGTACTGCGATCGGTAATATTTTAGGAATACCTGCTTGTATCGTAGGAGTCCTTTACCTCAGCGATCGCCTCATCGATTTAAAAATTTGTCATACAGGTTTTGGCAGTCTTACCTGTCCCGTCACCACTGGCATTTTCAGTGGTGCTCTGGTTGTCGGTGCATTTGTAGGCTTAATGCAATATTTGGTTTTGCGCCGTTTTCTGCGATCGCCTGCATGGTGGATTATGGCAAGCACCTTCGGTTGGACTTGGATTGGCTTTGCGGCAACCAGTTTGGCTTATACTGCCCAATTTGGGTTTGTGATCAGTGCCGATGGGTCTTTCGCAGAGAGCAATATCATTGATCGCCTTCCCGTATTAGTCACCAATTCCCTATGGTTAGTTGCAGCAGGACTTTTATTAGGGATTTTACAATGGCTGATTCTTTGGAATGGAGTAGGCAATACAGTTCCTAAGCGGCGATTATTTTGGTGGATTGTCGTAAATGTTGCTTTAGTCTTCTTTAGCGCGATCGCCATTATGTTAATTTTTCGAGGCATGGGCAGTTTGAGAGGGATTCTCTGGTTTTTCCTAGGATTCACACCTTTTTATGCCACGATTACAGGAGCAACCCTTGCGAAAATGCGTTTACATCGCCAAGCTAAAGTAGAGGAAGCCCAACCTGCTCTCGCTTTAAATAATGAAAGTAGTGAGATTTCAGAATCATTGTAGTTTTAGATAGTTAATGTCCAATTTACCGCCTGAAGTGATCCCACTGCGATCGCAACTTACCGAATCGACTTCGATCGCCCTTGCTGACCAAATCCAATTTTGCTTAGTCTCAACCTCCTTTAGCAGCGAAGTGATTTTGACGAGCTATATTTGTGATGGTCAGCCAAGAGATGAGCAAGCGCCAATTTTGCTATTACATGGTTTTGATAGCTCTCTATTTGAGTTTCGTCGCCTCATTCCAAGGCTTGCGCCAACTCATCAAACCTTTGCGATGGATTTATTTGGCTTTGGTCTAACCGAGCGCCTTGTCGATGGTCAAGTTAGCCCTGAAACGATCAAAGACCACCTCTATTATTTCTGGAAAACTGCGATCGCCAAGCCGATCATTCTCGTGGGTGCATCGATGGGTGGAGCCGCCGCCATTGACTTTGCGCTCACCTATCCCGAAGTTGTCAAGAAGCTAGTTCTCATCGGTAGTGCAGGAATGCGAAAGGGAACTGCCGCAGGTAAATTCCTTGTCCCACCGCTAGATCGGATGGCAACCGACTTTCTCCGCAGTCCCAAAGTTCGGAGGGAAGTCAGCCTCAAAGCCTATGCTGATCCTAGCTTTGTCACTAGCGATGCTGAGGTATGCGCCGCACTCCATTTAGCAATGCCACGCTGGAATGAAGCCCTCATCTCCTTTACCAAGAGTGGCGGCTATGGTTCCTTTGCCGATCAATTAGCCTATTTACAGCAAGAAACGTTGATTCTCTGGGGCGATCGCGATCGTATTCTCGGCACAAAAGATGCCGCCAAGTTCCAATCCATCATTCCCAATAACAAACTAGTTTGGATTGATAATAGCGGTCATGTTCCCCATTTAGAACAACCATCACAAGTTGCAATAGAAATTTTAGGTTTTATAAGAGGTGTTAACTAAAATTTTATAAACAATGTAAAATGTCTACAGTAGGTTAAGACTATTGATAGAAAGCTCTATGCAAACTGATCTTGTCGGAAGAGTTAACAACTATAGACTTGCAAATAGCAAGGGATTACTGCCACTATTTGAAGCAGTAGTCAATTCTATTCATTCTATTGAAGAATCAAAAAGAAAGCAAGGAGAAATCAATATTTATATTGAGCGTTCTGGACAAAAAAATCTTTTAGATGATTCTAATTTTTTAGAACCTATTAAAAACTTTGTGATCAAAGATAATGGTGTTGGCTTTGATGAAACACACTTTAACTCTTTTAAGACCTCAGACACAACATTTAAGGTGGATAAGGGTGGCAAAGGTATAGGGCGGTTTTCTTGGTTAAAGGCTTTTGAATATGTTGAAATCGAGAGCTTATTCCAACAGGACGAAAGTTTGTACAAGCGGAAATTTGATTTTAGATTATCTAGTCAAGGTGTAGTTAATGATTCTCTAAATATTGTTGACATTGAGAATGTGGAAACAAGCGTAAAATTGATAGGTTTCAAAGAGAATTATAGAAGTAAATCACCTAAAACAGCAGCCGTAATAGCTAATAGAATTATTGAGCATTGTCTAGACTATTTTATTGGAGATAATGCTCCGTTAATTCGTCTTATTGATGAGCAAGCTAATGAAGAGATTGTCTTAAATGATATATTCAAACAAGAAATTAAAGTTCATTCTAGTAAGCAAGCTTTTACTTGTAAGGATCAATCTTTTAATCTAGTTAGTCTGAGGCTTTATTCTTCAGGCGATGATTCTGAACATAAACTTTGTTTTGTCGCTAATAAACGAGAAGTAGAAAGTGAAAGAATATCTTTATCAAAACGGATATCTCATTTAAAAGGCAAAGTCCAAGATGATTCGGGAAAATCTTTTGTTTATATGGCTTATGTGTCAGGTAAATATTTAGATGATAGGGTTAATGCTGAAAGAACAGAATTTGATATCGCAAGAGAACGTTTGGAGTTGGACTTCAATGATATCTCATGGGAAGACATTTTGAGTGGAGCTTTATCAGAAGTAGAATCTTATTTACGTCCCTATCTTATGGGATTAGCTGAAGAAAGCTATACTAGAACAGTATCTTATATCTGTCGTAGACCTCAATTTCGCCTTTTGCTAAGTTATCGGGAAGAAAGGCTAAAACAAATTGCTTCAGGATTGACAGAACAGCAATTAGAAATAGAACTCTACAAGCTTTATATGGAATTAGAGCTTGAAATAAAAAAAAGAAGCATAGAACTTTTGGATAATATCGATGATGTTGATGATCTACAACTAAAAAA
This sequence comes from Pseudanabaena sp. BL-A-41, assembly GCA_050632425.1. Lineage (GTDB taxonomy): Bacteria > Cyanobacteriota > Cyanobacteriia > Pseudanabaenales > Pseudanabaenaceae > Pseudanabaena. The sequence continues at coordinate 1,787,246 of CP192607.1, forward strand.
AGATGAATATATCCAATTTATAGAGGAGTCTAATGCACTTGGGAAATCAAAGCTAGTCGAATATGTTGTACACAGAAAAGTAATTCTTGAGTTGCTTGAAAAAATGCTTTTTTCAGGAGCAGATGGTAAATATAGTCGTGAAGAAAAAATTCATGAAATTGTTTTCCCAATGCGGAAAACTTCAGATGAAGTACCTTATGAACAGCAAAACTTATGGATTATTGATGAAAAGCTTTCCTATCATCAATTTCTTGCTTCAGATTTACCAATCAAGAGTTATCAAGGTACTAGCTCACAAAGTCAAAAAGAACCTGATATAGCTATTTTTCAAAGTGATTCTGAGTCTATATTTGATTTACCATTAGCTTTTATTGGTGAGCAATATCCTTACTCGTCTGTGGTCATTATTGAGTTTAAAAGACCAATGAGATCGGGATATTCAGATGATGACAACCCAATTCAGCAAGTTTACGAATACGTTCAACTCATTAGGGAAGGTCGTGCCACAGACAAACACGGGGGGCAGATACTTGTTGACGAAAACACTCCTTTTTATGCTTATATTATTTGCTCTATTACACCAAAAATCAAGAATTTCGCTTCCATGATTCCATTAACACTTTCTCCTGGCGGTGATGGGTACTTCGGTTATAACGCTTTCTATAAAACTTATATAGAAATAATCTCTTTCCAGAAGTTAGTAGCTGACGCAAAAAAAAGAAATGCAGTTCTCTTTGATAAGTTGAATTTAAGAGCATTGTAGACCTGCATCACTTTAAATTTACAAATATGAATAATCAACCCCAAGTCAGTATCATTATGGGTAGCGATTCCGACTTACCCACCATGCAAGGCGCAATCGCCATCTGCCAACAGTTTCATATTCCCCACGAAGTCGCAATTATCTCCGCCCATCGCACGCCAGAACGGATGGTAGAATTTGCCAAAACTGCCCATACTCGCGGTATTCGGGTAATTATTGCAGGCGCGGGTGGAGCCGCCCATTTACCGGGGATGGTTGCCGCGCTGTCACCTTTGCCTGTAATTGGCGTACCCGTTGCTACTCGTCAATTGAGTGGCGTAGATTCCCTCTATTCGATCGTGCAGATGCCCAAGGGGATTCCCGTGGCGACTGTGGCGATCGGTAATGCTGATAATGCGGGACTGCTAGCCGTTCAAATCCTAGCTAGTCACAATCCTGATCTGCTCGAACAGGTGATTGCCTATCGCACATCCCTAAAAGACATGGTGATGGAAAAGCAAGAGAAACTTGAAGAGTTGGGTAGCGAAAAATATTTACAACAGATGTAATGGATAATGGTTGGCTTCAACTTTTGGGAGGAATCACATTGTTGATTCTATACCTCATCTTCTCTGCCAAGACAGAAATGGGAACTAAGTTGTTTATGAACCGATTTATGAATCAAAATAGCGATCGCCTAGCAGAAATTATCAACTTTCTGCAAATTTCAGACAAACTCGCTACAGCAGGACAGCCAACTGTCGAGCAATTGCTCGCAATTGCTGATGCTGGTTTCGAGACGGTGATTAATCTGGCGCTACCGACTTCTGATGGCGCGATCGCCAATGAAGCGCAACTAGTGCAATCCTTAGGCATGGAATACATTGCCATTCCTGTGAATTGGGAAAGTCCCACGATGGCGGATTTAGACGAGTTCCTACAGGCAATGGAGAAACGCCAAAATCAAAAAATCTTTGTCCATTGTGCAAAGAATATGCGCGTTTCGGCTTTTATCTATCTCTATCGCCGCTTACACTTAAATTGTGAACATGAACAGGCGATCGCTGATTTACATAAAATTTGGAAACCCAACAAGATTTGGCAAAATTTCATTGACACAAAACTTACTGCGTAAGTTTTGTGTCAACTGGGATCGCAGCGTATTTCAATCAGCAATCCATCGGGGTCATAAAAATAAATGCCTCTACCAGTGGGACGAGTAACAGGCTCACCCTCAATTTGGACTTGATGCGATCGCAATACTGCTACAGCTTGATCAAACAACTCAGGCGCAATATCAAAGGCGAGATGATTGGCGCGAGTAAATTGTCGCTGTGGATCGGGATCGGGCGGTGTAAGCTCTGGTTCCCAAAATAAATCGAGAATCGTGCCATCGGGAGTTCTAAAATTCGCCACTTTGTCTGCCGCTACTAGATCAATCAGCGTACTGGGAACCTCATCCCCAACAAGTTGATGCAGTCCCAAAATATTGCCATAAAAATCACAGGAAGCCTGCATATCACTCACATTCAAAGCAATGTGATGCACTCGGCGTAAAGCTCCATTTGCGATCGCAGGTTGCGTAGATGGCATAGTTGAACTATTAGATGGCATGAGATTAGTTCTAGCTAGGTTTACCAATAGGCTAAGACGAGCAGCACAAAGGGTTGCTCATCTTAGCTACAAATTTAGATAGAAGTCCTTAACTAAGGCAATGTAATCTTCTGTATAAAGATGTTTGCTTTCCTCAATTGTAAGCGTAGTTTCTTGCAGAGGAAATTGTGTTTTGCTTAGTTCTAAGGCAATCCGTTTGATAGGGCTATGTAGCCTTGGTTTGATATTTACTTGGCGATCGCACCACAAGCCAAAATCTCTAGCCCTACTCAAAAACTTATGCGCTAATTCTGTTGGGTAAATCACGGCTAAATGTCCATTTAGTTTGAGTAAGCCACTGGCAATGTGCAGAATATCCGTTTGTAATAGACTGTCACTATGTCTTGCTAAGGTTCGCGATGCATCTGACGCTTGATAGGCTTTTTCAAAAAATGGCGGATTAGAAATAATCAGATCGTACTGCTGAGGACAAGTAGCCGCAAAGTCCTGAATTCTCCCGTGATAGATCTTGATGTGATCGCCCCAAGGTGAATTTTTAATATTATCCTGAGCCTGCCCATAGGCTTCTTGGTCAATTTCGACGGCATCAATTTGGGTGATCACCGAAGTTTGCGATCGCTGCGCCAACATCAAGGCGATTAATCCTGTACCAGTACCAATATCTAAGATTTGGGCATTATCAGGAACATTTACCCAAGCCCCCAACAAAATCCCATCCGTCCCCACTTTCATCGCACATTTGTCTTGATAGATCGCAAATTGTTTAAAGAAGAAAGATTGATTTCGCGTTCCCATATGCTTAAAAACTAGATCTCTAAAAAATTAAAAAGCAGCGTGTTGAGCTACTTTTTAGTTAATCCTTAAACTAAGAAACCTGTGAAAGCGCGGCAAAGCCGCACTTTCACAGGTTTCTTAGGATTTCAAGTCAGCGCTTAGCGCTGTAAATATTAAACAGAAACAGTTTGCCATTCGAGGCGCTCTAGGGTATGAGAACGCTCTAGCGCACGCTCAAAGCTATCGAGTTTAGGTTCAATCAAGAAGGGTTCGCCAACATAACCTTGAACTGCCTCCTGCGTCTTCAAGCCATTACCAGTGATATAAACCACGGTAGTTTCTTCAGGATCAATCTTGCCAGCTTCGACTAATTTTTTGAGAACAGCGATCGTGGTTCCACCAGCAGTTTCCGTGAAGATGCCTTCGGTTTCCGCAAGTAATTTCATTGCTTGGATGATTTCATCATCGTTTACCGATTCGATGTTGCCATTGGTCTTGTGAGCAATGTCGATCGCATAGATACCATCCGCAGGATTACCGATCGCCAAACTCTTAGCAATGGTCTTAGGCTTAACAGGGGTAATGAAATCGCGTCCTTCCTTGTATGCTGAAGCGATCGGCGAACAACCTTCAGCCTGTGCGCCACTGTAACGAACGGGCTTATCTTCCACTAAGCCTACCTTCACAAATTCATTGAAGCCCTTGTAGATCTTGGTGAAGAGGGAACCAGAAGCCAAAGGTGCAACGATGTGATCGGGAAGTTTCCAGCCAAGCTGCTCGATTACTTCATAACCAAGGGTCTTAGAACCTTCGGAATAGTAAGGACGGAGATTGATATTTACAAAGCCCCAACCGTGAGTATTGGCTACTTCCGAACAGAGTCGGTTTACTTGGTCGTAGTTACCGTGGACGGAGAAAACTTTAGGATTGTAAATGGTTGTACCAAGGACTTTACCTGCTTCGAGGTCAGAGGGGATGAAGACACAACACTCTAAACCTGCATGGGCTGCGATCGCCGCAGTGGAGTTGGCAAGATTACCAGTACTAGCGCAAGCTACGGTGGTAAAACCTAATTCACGAGCGCGGCTGAGGGCTACAGAAACGACGCGATCCTTGAAGCTCAAGGTGGGCATGTTCACAGCATCATTTTTAATGTAGAGATTTTTGATGCCGAGACGTTTGGCAAGGCGATTTGCCTTGATCAAGGGAGTCATGCCTGTGGATACATCGATATAGTTGTCAGTCTTGACGGGTAGAAAATCACGATAGCGCCAGATCGAGAGGGGACCAGCTTGAATAGTTTCGCGGCTAACTCTCGCAGCGATCGCATCATAATTGTAGGCAACTTCTAGAGGACCAAAGCACAATTCACAAACGTGCATTGCCTTGGCTTCGTACTCTGCACCACACTCTTTGCATTTGAGATTACTGAAGGTATCAACACGCTCGCTGGTGTAAGGAGAAGCAATGGTTGCTGTCATGTTCTTGGTCGCCCTTTTAGTCGCTAAAAGTTTTTTTATTTCTTTGATTGAAATGAACCTTAACATATGGGTCTATAGTCGTCAAATATACCAGACTAAATTAGTCGGGTATAGATTGCATAAAAAATTAGAGCCGTTAGCGGCTCTAATTTTTTTATTGATGGCAAAGCTATGGTAAAGCAAGTAAAACTACACGGGTGATTAAGATAACTAGCCCTAGAGGTAAACTCCAACGCAGGAAATTAGATATCTCAGCCACAATATATTTGCCACCAAATAGCTTTTCGAGGGATGGATTCATAATCGTGGCGTTAACGGCTAGTCCCAGAAACTGGAAGGCAAAGCCTAGAAAAATCACTTGAAAAAAGACATTTTCTACTCCCAAGGCAGGATAACGCACCGATAGTGTGAAACTAAGAGCAACCATGGTCAAAATGCTACCTGCCCATGCCGAAATGCGCTTATCGAGATCCGTATTAGTCCATAGCGCCACAATTGTGGGTACTAATAGCACTAAAAACAGGGGGATAAATACATTAGGTAAATGACTCGCAGGATTACGCTTCATAGCGATCTGCGCTTCGAGTTGGGGATGGAGATCGCCATCTAAGCCCTTGAAATTCGATGGGACAAAACTAACATCCCCTGTATTCCAACCTGACAAGCGAATTTCCTGTGGAATACCCGAAAAATCAATGTCGTCTTGGGTTTGCCAGAAGATGATCTTATTACTGTTGTATTTAGAGATCAGACGGATCGGTAGAGTTTGAATATCAAAGGGAAAATTTGCAAGCTTGTACTTAGCTTCTAACGTGACCGTTAATCGCTGAAGATAAATCACAGTGCCGTTAGCATTCAAATAAAGCTCTGATTCTTGCTTTAATGGTTTCTCTGCTAAATTGGCGATCGCAACTTTTGGGTTCCAGATTGTCGCTAATTTGTTAGTAGCATCGTCACCGACAAAACTTTGTTCGCTAGTACCAGTAGTTTTCGGATCGAAGGATTGATTGGGATTGTACCAACGCAACCGCAAATCAATATCTGCGGTAAAAGTACCCGTCGCATCCATAATCTTCGAGATATTGTTAATAACGAGAGCAACTTCCACCTTGATTGGTTTGGGGACATTGTTGGGAAACTCATTGGTTGGTGGTTTAACAATCACAACGGGTTTCGGAACTGGCGTGACTGGAGGTGCAGGTTGTTCTTGAGCATAGGCAATATTTGCACCTGTCAGAACTAACAGAAAGCAAAGTCCAAATGTAATAAGGAACCGATAGAGTTTAAGCATTGTGATTCTGACCTTTGCTCTCTTCTTTCAATTTTTGTTGGAGTAATTCACATCCCCTCGCAATTTTGCCAACCTCATCCTTACGAATAGCCAGATCTTCTATTGATTTTGAAACGGCATCACCGATCGCTAAACTAGTTATATAACTGCCCACCGCAACCATCGGACGCATTAGCAAGCCATTAAATAGAATCGTTGCCGTTCCCGCTAAGACAATCACCTCAAATAGAGCAATCACTAAAGAATTGACTAAAATCGCATTAGCTTGCCCCGTCAAAGCCTGAAAACTCTTGCCAGCAACAATGACACCAATCTTTTTACCCTTAAAATCTAGTAAAGGAACTAAGGCAATCCCATAATCAATACCATCAATTTTCTGAACTTTTACGGTCGTATCATTAACCTTACGCAATACATCAGGTGTAAGCAATGGACGGATAAATCCCCAGTTGGTAGAACTCTCATGTCTTAAGCCACCAATTACGCGATCGCTTTCAGGTGCAGGCAGTCCCGTAGCAACTTTAGTCATCAGTTCGTTGTCAACAAATACACCTAGCTCAAATCCAGTTACCTGTTTAACTGCCTCTAAAACCCCGTTAAAACTCATGCCAACTTCAAAACTACCGATTGCGCCTTGAGCATCAGAAATTGGCACAACACCTCGAATATTTAGTCCATGACGACTGATTTCTATGCCACTTTGCGGTTCTTGTTTCTGATTGGTAATTACCACTGTTTCTCGAAAGCTAGTTAAGTCTTCGCCATAGTTTTTTAGAAAAAATAACCGCAAAAATGATGTGGCAGGTGGTACATGAAAATGAGCATCACGGACTTCGTAGCGATCGCGTTGAATTAAAAATGCAGGAACAAGTATCTGGGCTAGTTGGTCGCGATCTTTAGACCGAAAAGCCTGTTGTACCGATGGCAGCGAAGCAACTAACTCAGCCCTAGACAAGGCTTTTTTCGTTTGTTCATCGGTATATTTCTGGATTAAAGTAACTGTAGTTGCTAGTTCTTCTTTTTGGTTATTCTCAATTGATTGTAGAGAGGTTTGGTAGAAGAATAAGGTCAGCAGAAGAGAAGCAATGAAAGTAATCAGCGTAATTAGTAATGGAACTTTAATCCTTAACTGCATGAATATATTCCGATAGAACTTATGAATCGATGGAAATTATAACAGTATTGAGGACTAAGCTAAGAGATGAGTGGTGACACGAAGTGTCACCACTCATCTCTTAGCTTTTGATTTGGCTCACCTAACTCAATCATAGCTATAAATTGACAAGAGTTTGAGGATAGGCGGTGCTTCGCACCGCCTATCCTCAAACTCTTGATCACTACCAATTTAGTATAAGATTTTTGTGAGCGTTGTTTCATCACAATACGCTGGAGTTATTGGTGTCAGAATCTTTATTTGATCAAGCAAGCATCAGGCTTGCCGATGCGATCGCCCATGTTGATATTTCCGAAGATGCGATCGAACGTTTGAAATCTCCGAAGGCAAGTTTACAGGTTTCCATTCCTGTACGCATGGATGATGGAACCTTAAAGGTATTTCAAGGCTATCGGGTGCGCTACAACGACTTACGGGGACCCACTAAAGGCGGCATTCGCTTCCATCCCAATGTGAATATGGATGAGGTGCAGTCCCTAGCTTTTTGGATGACCTTTAAATGTGCAGCCGTAAATTTACCATTTGGGGGCGCAAAAGGTGGTGTAGCAGTCGATCCCAAACAATTATCGAAGTTCGAGCTAGAACGTCTCAGTCGCGGCTATATTGATGCGATCGCTGACTTCATTGGAGCCGATGTGGATATTCCTGCCCCCGATGTGCAGACGAACCAGACCATTATGGGCTGGATGGTAGATGAATATAGCAATATTCAACGTCGGCTCTGTCCTGCGGCGATTACTGGCAAACCTTTAGCAATGGGTGGAAGCGTTGGCAGGGAAACTGCAACGGGCTTGGGCGCATTTTTTGTGATTGAGACTTTACTGCCATTACTCAATAGGCAACGGGAACAGACTACGGTAGCAATCCAAGGATTTGGTAATGTCGGTGCAGCGATCGCCGATCTACTCAGCAAAGGAGGTTACAAAGTTGTCGCAGTAAGTGACTCTAAGGGGGGGATCTATGCTCCACAGGGATTGGATGTTCCCAGCATTATCAGTTACAAAAATTCAACGCGCAACTTTCAAGCTGTGTACTGTCAGGATTCTGTGTGCAATATTGTTGAGCATAAGAAGATTACCAATGAGGAATTGCTCCAGCTAGATGTAGATATTTTGATTCCTGCGGCGTTGGAGAATCAAATTACGGAACATAACGCCCATCAAATTCGCGCTAAGTATATTTTCGAGATTGCTAATGGTCCCGTCACCCCTGCGGCGGATCGAATGTTAGAGCAACAAGGAATTATGGTTTTTCCAGATATTTTAGTCAATGCGGGTGGTGTCACCGTTAGCTATTTTGAATGGGTACAAAATCGCAGTGGATGGTATTGGACAGTTGAAGAGATAAACGATCGCCTCAAGCAAAGTATGGTTGCTGAAACCCTCAGAATTTGGAAGATTGCTGAGCAAAAACAGATCTCCATGCGAACTGCCGCCTATGTTCATGCGCTAACGAGGCTAAGTGAAGCGATCGAGGCGAAAGGTACACGCGCTTACTATGCCAAATAAGGAACCGATTTTTCGTGTCTTCGCTACATAAACCCTAAAAGCTGTGGCGCACGCTGCGCTTGCGCCACAGCTTTTGGCTTAGCTACTTACTCATTGGCAAACTGCAATACTTTGTAATTTAAGGCTGTAATTTCTAAAACACACTTAGAGTGCATTAGGTGATAGCTTAAAAAAAGATTCATGCCTATCGCGGTTTGTATTTTACCTACGGCAAAATGTAAACCGCGAAACTCTTACTAGGATTGATTTTGTTTTTTAAATGAGTACCTACTCATTTAAAAATCGCGATATAAAGACTGTGGAAGTTCTATTAGGCATAATTACTCCCTCCTTATCCAGAGAAGACATCTCTATGTATCGATTTCAGGTAAAGGCTCCCACCCAAGATGGGGAAATGATTGGTATAGTTGGCGCGATTCCTCAACTGGGATCGTGGGATGTGAAAAAATATCTACCTCTAAATACATCTAGCGATCGCTACCCTATTTGGTCTGTAGATATTGCCATAGATCCTTTAATCTTGCCGAATCCGCAAGAACGCATTGAATATAAATATGTGCGGATTGCTGCCAATGGAAAAGTACAGTGGGAGTCAGATCTTGGTGAAAATCGCTGGGTTCCCATTGAGCCAGAGCATCTCGATTCAACCACCTCTACAATAATTGTTGATGATGGAGCATTTGGCTATATTCAACCTTTCCCCTATGGATATTTAGAAAAGGCGATCGCTTCTACTCCTAACATCAATATTTCACCGAGTGGACTCAAAGTACTAGTTTTGGGCAGTTCCGTCGCAATGGGCTGTAGCTCTTGGTTACTCAAGGGATGGGCAAGTCATCTAGGAAAAGCATTAGAGGAAAAATATGGACATCAATTGGTTAACCGATCGCAATTGGGCGCAAATGTCACTAGTACCATTGAGCGCTTTGCCGCCGCAGTTGTCCCCGAAAAGCCCGATATTGTCATTATCTCCCTATCCCTCGGCAATGAAGGCTTAGCCTATAGTCGTCCCCACGATCGTCGGGCTGTGCAACGTCGCTTTGAGAGTGGCTTACTGCAACTGGTGAAAATGGTTCAAGATTTGGGAGCAATTCCGATCATTGGTGGTCTATACCCGAATGGGGACTATAACCCAGAGCATAACTGGCTATTGCGCGATACCCATCATCGGATGCTGAATTGGGGAGTTCCCATTCTCAACTGGCTAGATAGTTTGGACAATGGCTATGGAGGATGGAAATCCCATCTATCACTTGATGTAGCCCATCCCAATACTGCGGGACATCAAGTGATGTTTGAGGCGATTAATCTAGAGCTATTTAACATTAGGAAAGAAGATCGCCTAAAAAATCACAAATCTCTTTTGCAAAGCCAAAAACTAGAAGAGGTTTCTGTGTATGAAGATAAGTATGGCTTTAAAGTGTTTGCCTGTCCTGAAGCTCAGACCTTACGAATCATCAACAAGTCTGAGCATTCCTACAATATCACGCCCACTTGGATTGAATTGCAAACAGCTTTGAAGCGTAAAGCAGAACTAACTTCTGGAACTTATATTTCCAAAAATGACGAGTTAGGAACGTTACCCTTGTTGACCATTGGGGTTAATGGCTCCATTGAGAATACAGTCTCAATCCCCGTTGGAGCAGATTTACAATATTGCTCAGCACTGAAGTTTTTTGCGCCCCAAAGCTCTGAAATCATCTACTACGATGGATATTTAGGGATTCTCAAGGAAGGCGATCGCACGATTCGGATCATCAACGAATCCGACGAAGAATATAACATTCATCCGATGTGGAAAGAGATTCGGATAGCCCTTGCCGAAATGCCTGCGGCGGTATACCACGATCCTGTCAATCCCGACGCGCCATTTCGGACAATGATTATTGGCGATCGCGGTTTAGAGAGTCGAGTCAAAGCTCCTGCCAAATCAACAATGCTGCTCAAATATAAGTGCAACCTGTCAGAGCTAAAGCGAATTGCGATTTTACCCTTAGGCGATCGTTGTGCCGCCCGAATGCTGCTATATAAAATGGAATATGATGGGCCAGCATTTCCCTTTGATCTGGCGCGTTCCACGAATCTCGGTGATGTGGCTGACTTGGTTGTTAATGACTTTCGGGATATGTGGAATCCTGCTTACCTGCATTACAATCCTACCGAGCGTCGCATCTATCATTCCAAATGGTCTGGACTATCCTTTGGGCATGAAGTCGAAGATTCTGACGATCCAATTAATAATATGCAGCCTATTCATGAACGGATGCGTGTTCGTTATTCTGCGCGTGCTAAGAGATTCCTATATACTCTCAAACATAGTGATGAGATTCTCTTCATTCGTACAGGCGTAACCAACCGTGACTATGTTCTTGATTTAATGGAAAAGCTCAAGACTAAATGTGCAGACAAGCCATTTCGAGTATTACTGATTTCTAAACAAAGCTCTGACGAGTTTGCTGGTATTCCCAATTTGCTCCATTACGATTTGCATTTCAGTCCTGACTGGATGTACGACAGTATTGACTATTGGATGGAATGCACTAGCAAAATGAAAGAGATTTTAGAATCACTGGGTATATCCAGTCAAAACCTCTTCTGGTGTCCTCCAAATCCACAATAAAAGGGATGGTCAGCGCGAAGCGCCGCCCATCCCTTTTATTGTGGATTAATTGCCTTGAGTGTGACTACACTCAAGGCAATTGGTCTAAAAATGTAACAGGTTGTATCACGAACCCCACAAAAGCAATAAATTTAGATATCGTGGACATAGATGAGTTTGGATTTGGGCAAATGTTAATTGAACGTCCTAACCATAAAGAATTGACCGCCGAAGAGTTACAAAGTTTGCAAAAACTTCATGCATTGATCGATCGCGCGATCGCTGATGGCAGAATTACGAAATACGAAATGGAGCAAATTGATCGCTCTATTTATGCTGATGGTAAAGTTTTTGTGGAGGAAGTGACGATGGTGCGACAGCTTGTAAAAGATAAGCTTGACGATGGATCTCTAGCCTACGACTGGGACAACTAGAACGCAAAGCGCTATATTTGATTTGTAGCAAAAATGAATGGGCAAATGAGTAGGATTAAGCAAATCAATCGTCTGCAAGCACAGGTTGTAGCAGCAAAGGCAAAGGCTCAAGAAAATAAGCAAGACCATATTGAGCTTTGTGTAGTCGCGGCTTTTTATCATTTTACTGACTTGCCTGACTATGAAGCGATGCGCGCTCCTCTCAAGGAATTTTGTGATACCCACCAACTCAAGGGTACGATCCTCCTCGCCAAAGAAGGTATCAACTCAACAATCTCAGGTAGCCGTGAAGCGATCGATGCTTTACTTGCCCATTTACGGAGTGATCCCCGTCTTCAGGATTTAGAACATAAGGAATCCTATTGCCAAGGAATTCCATTTCAACGGATGAAAGTACGGCTCAAAAAGGAAATTGTGACCTTAGGCGTTCCTGATATCGATCCTCGCTATCGTGTTGGTAAATATGTTGATCCCAAAGATTGGAATGAGTTACTTGCTGATCCTGATGTGATTGTCGTTGATACACGCAATAGTTACGAAGTCGAGTTTGGAACCTTTAAAGGCGCAATTAATCCCAATATCGAAACCTTTGGCGAATTCCCTCACTATGTCCAAGAGCAGCTAAACCCTGAGAAACATCAGAAAGTTGCTATGTTCTGTACAGGTGGAATTCGTTGCGAAAAGGCTAGCTCCTATATGCTTTCTCAGGGATTCTCTGAGGTTTATCATCTTAAGGGAGGAATTCTCAAATATTTAGAAGAGGTTCCGCCAGAAGAAAGCATTTGGGAAGGTGAGTGCTTTGTCTTTGACGATCGCGTAAGTGTAAATTCTATTTAGCTACTTAGCAGTTTTCATTTTGCCGTAGACAAAATAAAAACTGCTAAGTAGCTAATTCCCACGTAGCTGGCGGCATCACAATCTGGGTTTGGTTTATAGCTATGTGGAGCTACTTATAAGCACAATCTCCGATATTCGTGATGCAATACGAAAATTAACTTGCTATCAGGTTAATCCGATGTCAAAATATTAAGACCTAGGATAGATACAGCTCATAGCCGCCCATCCTAGTAAATATCCCGTTGGTACTGGCTCAAATGACTATGCTCGGTAAAACCCTGACTGGGCGCTATAAGATCGTCAAACAACTTGGTGGCGGCGGCTTTAGCCAAACATTTATTGCTGAAGATGGATATTTGCCTGATCAACCTTCCTGTGTGATCAAGCAACTCAAACCTGCATCATCGCAAATAGAAGTATTAGAAATTTCGCGTGAACTCTTTGACAAGGAAGCTAAGGTACTGTATCGACTTGGTAAGCATGAGTGCATTCCCAGCTTACTCGCTCACTTTGAAGAGGATGAAGAATTTTTTCTGGCGCAGGAATTGATTGAAGGCGAGGTTTTGACTCAAGAAATTAAAAAGGGGATTTGTTTAGGAGAGCAATACACGATTGATTTTTTGACGGATATTTTAACGACCTTGGACTTTGTGCATCGCCAACAGGTCATTCATCGCGATATTAAGCCAAGTAATTTAATTCGTCGTATCAGCGATCGCAAAATAGTCCTAATCGATTTTGGCGCTGTTAAAGAAGTCAGTACCCAGCCCATTAGTCAACTAGGGCATACTTCGAGTTTGGTGATTGGTTCCCCTGGCTATATGCCCAATGAGCAATATAGCGGCAAAACTATGTTTGCTAGTGATATCTATGCGATCGGGATCATTGCCGTACAAGCCTTAACAGGACTATTGCCCAATCAAATTCCTGAAGATCCGATGACCAGTGAATTTCGTTGGCGCGATCGCGCTAAAGTAACGCCGACCCTAGCAGATGTCATCGACAAAATGGTGCGTTTTGATTTCCGTCAGCGCTATCAATCTGCCAATGAAGTGTTAGCCGCCCTCCAGCCATTATTAACCAAGTCCCTTGCTCAAACCATTTTTAGCGCAGTTACACCATCATCGCTTGACGATTTATCTTTAACTCCTGACAATTCCGATCTTCAAAATTCCACGCTCAATAACATCGCTAAGAGTCCTCTTGACCTTCTCATTGACGGCATTTCCGATGATCTGGAAATGAGTGAAGATCCAGTCAGAGCAAAGAAATTAGTATGCCTAGTATGTACTGGCATCTTAGAGAATGATGCCCAGCGTTTAGATAATTTTAGTTTTGTGGAACTACTTCAAGATTTGTATCAGCAATATCCAAAGATAGAATCGCTAAAAGAGAACTTAGTTAAAGCTGTGAAGACAATCTCCGTACCAAAGCAACGCCAGTATCTCATCGTTGCCAAAACAGTCTTTAATATAGTTTCTCAACTCTACAAGCCATCAACAGCCGAAGTTTCTGCCAGTAGTTCTGAGCCAGTCAGTTCTAATCCTCAGGTAATGAGCCAACCAATTCCCTATCAAGTAAGTAACTTAGTCATTAATGCTGGCTCCGCGCAGATAGTTGCACCAATTGAGAATTCTCTAAATAATCAAAGTGTTTTAGAAGAGAAATTACCTGACGCGGATCTCTATCAAGATTTCCCGTCATCAGAGAGTCAATTGGGATTCAATCAAGATGAGCTATCTCTCCTTAACTCCTATCCTAGTGAAGACAATGATATTTATGCATGGGTTGTCCATGATATTGATACAGATGCTCAGCAAATGCGTTTAAAAAAGCTTCTATTCTATACCTATCAAGATGTATGGGAAAGCGATCTCCGTCAATTAAATAGCATCGATTGGGTAAGCTTGCTCAAAGAACTAGTCACCTTTATGCCCACTTTTCCGCAATTAAAAGCCTTGATTCAGGAAGCTGTGCAAAGAGTTTCTAAACCTGCGGAATATACAGTAATTGGCAATATGTTACTCGCAAAGTTGGAACCTCTTTATCCTGATAGCGCTTACCCAAATATTGCAGAAGTAGTTGCGCCACCTGCTTATCAAACCAATGGCTCTGTAGCTCCTATAGCAAGTTATGAGCAATCGAAAATTCCATTTGATCCTCAAATAGTCAATGATCTCTTTGATTTGCGTTTAGAGTTAATGCGTTTTACCAACTCTATGCGAACCAAAATCTTACTGTTTTCTACACTTTATTACCCCTTCGATCCCGATCGCGACAATTGGCAGGATTTGCGTACCCATGAGTTAGACGGGCTACTGCGACAGCTATTTTATGCCTACCCATCCTTTGACAAAGTAGAGCATACGCTCTGGCAAGTGGCGCGATCGCTTAATGAATCAAGTGCCTATGAGCAGTCTGCCAACTACATTCTCCAAGTGATCAAGACTCTCTACGATCAGCTTGTCTCCAAATCAATGCAGCATCCTGCCGAAGGTGGCTTACAGCCATCACAGGATACTGATTTCACTCAGCCAAGTGCCATTTTCCATCAAGGTGATGATGACGATACCTGTCAATTTGGATAGTCCAGACAAGCAACTTCTGAAATTTGCAAATTGTCTAGGAGCGCAATCATGAGCGCTTTAAGAAAGAGATTTTAAATAGAGACTTTAAATATGGAAGCAGTACTCACCCCTCAAGATATTTTGCGCCGTTATGCTAAAGGCGATCGCGATTTTAGTGGCATTAATCTCAATGGCATCAAACTCAGTGGCGCAAACCTGAGCCGTACCGATTGGCTAGATGTCAACTTATCAAAAGCCTATCTCAATAGTACGGTTTTAACCTTTGCCTGTCTCACCCGTGCTAATTTACGCGGAGCTGTGATGATGGGCGCACATTTGTGCGGGGCAAATCTTAATCAAGCGAGTCTCAGTAATATCAATCTATCCAATGCGGATTTGCATGGTGCAAGTCTCCAAGGTGCAACTCTATTTGGAGCTAATCTCAGTTTGGCAAACCTGATGGATGCGAACTTAATTGAAGCAGATCTGCGAACGGCAAACTTAAATGGAGCGAACCTCGTTGGAGCCTGTCTGCGTGGAGCAAACCTTAGACAAGAAAGGGCGATCGGCGATCAGCATGATATTGCATCTAATCAAAAAAAGCGGAGTATTGCCAGTCTACATGGTGCTAACTTATCTGGTGCTGACTTACGGGGAGCCAATCTCTCTGGTGCAGATTTACATAAAGCTGACTTGCGGGGAGCCAACCTCCAAGAAGCAACTCTCAGTGGTGCTAATCTCAGTGAGGCAAAGCTAAATAATGCCAATATGCAGGGCATATTTTTGAGCGAGGCAAATCTCAGTAATGCCACATTGTCAGGTGCAGTTTTAAGTAATGCGAAGTTAGAACGCGCCATTCTAATCGATGCTGATCTCAATGGGGTGAACTTGCGAAATGCAGTAATGGCTGACGTGAAAGCAAGTCGAGTCCAGATGCAGGGCACAGATCTCACTGATGCCAAACTTTCCCGTGCTGATCTTAGTCGTGCTGATTTACGGGGAGCGATTATGGTACGGGCAAATCTCATTGAGGCTTATCTAGCAAGGACAAATCTAGCAAGTGCGAATTTAACGGATGCCATTCTCAACCGCGCCGAACTCAGCAGTGCCAATCTTGTCGGTGCAATTCTAATTGGTGCAACGCTACCTGATGGGAAAATTCATAAATAAAGAATTTTTTGAACCTCGGCTTTGCTATGCCTCAAAAAATTCTTTATTTAACCGTAAAACACCCATTGCCACTTAATTACTAGAAATTATGCAAGATGCTAGACAATATGCTCCAGCTACTCTGAGAAATCGTGAAGCAATCTTAGAAGTCCTACTCCAAAATTTGCCCACTACAGGCAATATTCTAGAAATCGCGAGTGGCACTGGCGAACATTCTGTCTACTTTGCGCCACATTTCCAGCCGCGCCAATGGATCGCATCTGATCCTAACCCGATCGCAATTTCTAGCATCATCGCTTGGCATCAACAAGAGCCATCACCAAACCTAGCTGAGCCATTAAATATTGATGTAACTGCGGCGAATTGGAGCGATCTCCATCAATTAACAAACCAAGATATTCAGGCGATCGTCAACATCAATATGCTCCATATTTCACCTTGGAGCGCTTGCTTAGGGTTAATGGCTGGTGCAAATAGGATTTTGTCAGAAGGGGGCATCCTGTATCTTTACGGTGCATACAAACAAAATGGTAAGCATACATCCCCTAGCAATGCTGACTTTGACGCTAGTTTGCGCTATCAAAATCCAGAGTGGGGCGTTCGTGATCTCGAAGCAGTCATAGAGGTTGCCGACACCGAAAACCTCATCCTCCAAAAAGTACAATCAATGCCAGCCAACAACCTTTCTGTGTTTTTTCAGAAAATTAGCAAGTAAATTAACGCTAGTTCAACAAAAGCGTAAAACTGTAAAAATCGCAGAGCGATTTTTACAGTTTTACGCCATTTATACGCCATACAAATGGCGTTGTAACGCCATTTCATAAGCTTACAAGCCATCTAAATCTGGAATTCTGGGGACTTTAAAAATTCTTGTTCCCCCAGAATTGGGGGCTAGGGGGCAATTAATTTTTGAGAGAGGATTTGCTATGCAAATCCTCTCTCAAAGCTTGTTTTAAATTATCCTGAACTCGCATAGGCTTAGAAACAGTGCTTTGCAAAGCCCCTATTCTTTTGGGTTATGAAAAGCTGTATATTGGCTAGAGTGACACATTTATCGATACAAAATTTAAAAAACCTTGATTGCAACTCCCATTAAACCAACGACAAGACGACCTGTATTTCCTTTCACCGCCGTGATCGGACAGGAAGAGATGAAGCTCGCCCTGTTGCTCAACGTCATCGATCCTAAAATCGGTGGAGTCATGGTAATGGGCGATCGCGGTACGGGCAAATCCACCACCGTTCGCGCCCTTGCCGACCTCCTACCTGAAATCGAAGTAGTGGCTGACGATCCCTTTAGCAGCCATCCTACTGATGGCGACTTACAAAGCGAAGAAGTCCGCCAACGCATTGCTAATGGTGAAAAACTACCTGTGACTACAAAGCAAGTAATCATGGTGGACTTGCCTCTCGGTGCAACGGAAGACCGTGTTTGCGGCACAATTGACATCGAAAAAGCACTATCCGAAGGGGTCAAAGCCTTTGAAGTCGGACTACTTGCTAAGGCAAATCGCGGCATTCTCTACATTGATGAAGTTAACCTCCTCGACGATCACCTCGTTGATGTATTGCTAGACTCTGCTGCGTCTGGTTGGAATACCGTTGAGCGTGAAGGGATTTCGATCCGCCACCCTGCTCGCTTTGTGCTAGTTGGTTCAGGCAACCCCGAAGAAGGCGAGTTGCGTCCACAGTTACTCGATCGCTTTGGCATGTATGCCGAAATTAAGACCGCCCGAGATCCCGAACTGCGCTTGCAAATTGTAGAGAATCGCACCACCTTTGATAATAATCCCCACGCATTTCTCGCCGAAAAGTCTGAACAGCAAGCGGAAAAGCAAAACCAAATCGTGAGAGCGCAGCAGATTCTCAATGATGTGAATATCGATCGCGATTTGCGTCTCAAAATCTCGACTGTCTGCGCTGACCTAAATATTGATGGTTTGCGTGGTGATATTGTGACCACCCGTGCAGCAAAGGCTTATGCAGCTTCAGAAGGGCGCAAAGAAGTAGAAGTAGATGACATCAAAGCCGTAATTGGTCTCTGTCTACGTCACCGTCTTCGCAAAGATCCTCTAGAATCCATTGATTCGGGCTATAAAGTTCTCAAAACCTTCAACCAAGTATTTGGCATCGAAGAAGAATAATCAAGAAGAGGCTGTCCTATGGACAGCCTCTTCTTGATTAGGCTCTTTCTACGCAGTTCTAAATCATTTGTAGATTTTTTGGTTTATGGAAGCACATCCCTTTGGGATGTGCTTCCATAAACCATTTAGGATTGACATATTGATTTATTGTGTCAAACTAGCATCAATTCTAGTCATCTAAATTCCTCTAGAGCTTGATGTAATATGGCAATTCCTCAGCATTTAACCAAGATCGTTGCCACAATTGGACCAGCAAGCCGCTCCCCTAACGTATTTCGGAAAATGGTAGAAGCGGGGATCACCGTCGCGAGATTAAACTTCTCCCATGGTAGTTATGCAGACCATGCCAAGACTATTACCATGATTCGAGAAGTATCGGAAGAACTGGATGTTCCGATTACAATTTTACAAGATTTACAGGGTCCCAAAATTCGCGTTGGTGCGCTACCAACTAATGGGATCAATCTGACTGAAGGCAATTCGATTACGCTCATTCCCATCGCTCCCAACCAAACAAGCGATCGCCATTATGCAGATGCTATCACCATTGATTATCCATACGTTGCTGAAGAAGCGACGATTGGTACTCAAATCCTCTTAGCGGATGGCATTTTTGAACTCAAGGTCACTGGTGTTGAAGGTAATGCGGTACATTGCGAAGTCATAAAAGGCGGTATCCTCACAAGTCATAAAGGAGTAAACTTTCCCAGTTTAAATTTACGATTGCCTTCTATGACCGAAAAAGATCAACAGGATCTCGCATTTGGTTTAGCACAGGGTGTGGATTGGATTTCGTTAAGCTTTGTCCGCCAAGCCGCAGATGTCAAGCTGCTGAAATCCTTAATCGCAGAACATGGAAAGACAGATGTATCGATCATCGCCAAAATCGAAAAGCCACAGGCGATCGCCAATCTTGAAGAAATCATCGCTGTAGTCGATGGCATCATGGTAGCAAGGGGTGATTTAGGTGTAGAAATGCCTCCAGAGCGAGTGCCTATGATCCAGAAGCATATTATTCGTCGTTGCAATGAAGTTGGTATTCCTGTGATTACGGCAACACAAATGCTAGAAAGCATGATCCAAAATCCACGTCCAACTAGAGCCGAGGCAAGTGATGTCGCCAATGCAATTATGGATGGTACGGATGCCGTCATGCTCTCAGGTGAATCGGCGGTGGGAGACTATCCTGTGCAAGCTGTAGAGATGATGACGCGGATTGCCTCTGAAGTGGAAAAGGATGCCTCATTTATCAATTATCCTGCCTCTAGAACCGATGAAGTCCATGCCATCAGTGAAGCACTTCATGCCATTTCTGATGTTATCGACTTTCGTTGCATTGTTGCCTTTACCGCAACTGGCTATACCGCGATTTTGGCATCAAAGGAGCGACTCAAGCTTCCTATTATTGCGCTCACTCCTAGTATTAATGTGTACCATCGACTCAATTTAGTTTGGGGAGTTAAGCCTCTGTTATTAGAGCAAGAGGTAAATTCCTTTGAGATGGTAATCCAACAGGTAGAGTCCTATTTAATCGGGCGGAATTTAGCATCCCAAGGCGATCGCGTTTTGATTGTGGGAGGTATTCCTATGGGTGTGAAAGGCGGAACAAACTTCCTGAAAATCCACATTTTATCTTAATGGTTCTGATATTTTATGATAGGGCTAAGCTCCATCATAAAATATCGGGTTCTTTATTCCCTTAAGAAATTTTCAGTAAGGATAGGCGGCGCAAAGCGCCGCCTATCCTTACTTATTTAGCTTTGTTTCGTAATCGAGAACCTGTTCGACCTGTGCATAAATTGCCTGTGCTTCTGCGGGAGAGTTACCAATACTAGTGAGTCCTAATTTGCCAAATTCCGAGAGGCAACTCATGAGATGGAAGACGGTTCCTGTTTCTGTGCTGCTATCAAAATGTAACCGATGGTAGGCGATAATATCCATCAGATCGTGGGGTAGCAATCCCTTGTATTGAGGCTTTTGGAGATTATCCGTTGCCACATAATACTTCTCTTGACCTTGGCGACTATAAAACTTCCCATCTTCAAGCTGGAACTTTCCATTAGTGAGAAACCGCAATGTCATAAACGGATGGGTTGTGCCGCCTTTACGCAAATTAATCTCGATCGCTTGTAAATCCCAATTGCCATTAGGTTGTTTCACTGCCACAAAATCCACACCATAGCGTTCTAAAGCTCCCTTACTTGCTAGATTTTTACCAATTGCTAAACCAATTTCTTGCAATTGCAAGCGATAGGCAGCATCGGCAGGAAAGCTACAACCTAGATATACCTGTCCATCCAGACCTCCTAAAATTTGATCATGGGTAGAAAGAATTTCTACTTCACCTGTTGGCGTAATCCGACCTTGCACACTAGGCGATCGCTTTTCCTCACCTTCGACAAATGCCTCAACAATTGCTCCTAGCTCAGGAATCCGCCGTGCATAGTTGCGCCATGTTTCATGATTGGACTGAAACCGCATGGAGGCAAAGAGATTACAAATAGCAGCACTCCGCTCAGCGAGACTCAGTTTTCCATTTTGATGAATTTCTGCAATCTCATCTAAACATAAAATCGCATTACCTTCCCCCGAAAAGCCTTCATTGAGCTTAACGACCATTCGCCTTAGATCTGGTTGTCTTTCCCACAGCTCAGCAGCAGCGATCGCTAAATCCCCAATTGTCCATACGAGGTGACTGCCATCGGGGTGAGGGATTCCTGTTTCGGCAAATACTTGACGACTGCCACTTTTGGTTCCCAAATGTAATAAATCAGGATCGACTGCCCATAGGGGAATATCCAATTGAATTGACAATTCTCGCTCTAAAGGTGTGGAATTAAAACAAATCATATATGCCTTATCAAGGCGTAATGATTGCCGAATCCGTTCGATTAACCTCGGACGTTCGAGGATTTTCTGAGAGAGGGGTTTCTCGGCGGCATCATAGGTAGTAAGTGTGACTAAGCGTTCCCTCGCATGGGAAAAGGGAATCCCTGGTAATAGTTGCAGATAATAATCGATGATGATCGGTGCTAAGGGCTGCGAAGTCAGATAAACTAAGCGATTGCGAGGATTGCGCAGGCGAATTAGCGAAAATAATAAACGCTCTTCGTAGTGATGGCTACCTTCAACTTTTTTCAGTTCCGATGGGTCAAGGGTCAGGGATGGCACAACGAGAATATCGTAATCACTTTGCTCGAATTGTTCGATATTTTGCCAGCGATCGCGTAGTTGTATTTGCAATTCACGGAAGCGCTGAGTAGATTCTCGTGCAATGAAGCCCATATTTTGATGATCCATGACAACCTCCAGCGATGCTATAGCGGTTTTCACTTTGCCCAAGGCAAAATGAAAACTCAAAACTCTTGCTAGGATTAATTTCTAGTTTTCACATGTGTATAGCGTATACCAATCTAGTTAAGCCCCCTAAATCCCCCAATTCTGGGGGACTTTGAAAGACTTTTATTTTCTTGTTCCCCCAAAATTGGGGGCTAGGGGGCGATTAATTGTGACCTTGACTAGATTTTATGGCTTGTGTATAAAAGGTAAAAAAAGGGGGGAGAATTTTCTTCTTCCCCCTTTTTTACGGGGATTGAGGGGGATCTAGACAATTCTTAAATTAGTTCTAACAGGGAGTCTATTAGAATTTATTGTAGATTTTGGTTGATGTTTTATGAGTTACGAATAGTTAAGAATGGAAGTTACCAAAATGGCTATCTGGGTTCTATTCCGTAAATTTAGCTGACTTAAAATATTGGTAATATGATTTTTTACAGTTCTCGTGGATATGTAAAGCTGACTCGCAATTTCTTCATTATTTGCCCCTGTCGCGATTAATTTCACGATTTGCTGTTCCCTAGGAGTAAGTTTATCCCAGTCAGTTGTAGAAACTTCCGCATTTTCAGGGATGCGAGCGATCACCTTGCGTCCTAAGTTCAAATCTAAATGCATATAGCCCCGATACACTGCTTGAATCGCAAAGGATAGTTCTTCAGGCGGTGTATTTTTTAAAATATATCCCGATGCACCATATTTCAGAGCTTGAGAGATATATTCTTCGGTATCATCAACCGTGAGAATCAATACCTTTGTTTCTGGAAAGCGATCGCCAATTTGTTTAGTTGCTTCCACTCCATCCATAACTGGCATTTGAATATCCATCAACACCACATCGGGCTTAAGGTCTTCGATTTGGGCGATCGCTAATTGACCATTTTCCGCTTCCCCGACAATCTCTAATGTCGATTCATCGCCTAGTGAAATTCGCAGAGCACGACGGATAAAGGAATGATCGTCAACAAGTAAAACGCGGATTTTCATGGAAGCTACCTATTAAACCGATAGTTTTTATGGGATTGAGGGCGATCTCTCAGGTTCAGATTAGCCGTTTATATGATGGGAATCAAGGGGCGATAGTCCCATTTTGTCATAGGACTAAAGTACTAGACAAATTCAGGACTTAAGCTTCATGCGCTATTTCTATCGCAACTATAGGATGAACATATCGAAATCAGGAGGTTCCTCTCATGTCCAAGATTCTTGTTGTTGAAGATAGTCAGTCCCAGAGGGAAATGATTGCTAATTTACTCCAAAATAATCAATTTGAAGTAGTAACAGCTAACAATGGTTTGGAAGCATTGTCTCAAGCAGAATTACTCCATCCTGATCTCGTAATTTTAGATATCATCATGCCGAAAATGAATGGATATGAACTTTGTCGGAGACTTAGGGATAATCCTGAAACTTGGGATGTCAACATTATTATCTGTTCAACTAAGTCCACGAGCGTTGATCGCCATTGGGGATTTCGCCAAGGTGCAAACGCTTACATTAGCAAGCCTTTTCCACCAGAAGATCTAGTTGATACTGTCAAAGAATTGCTCAAGTCAGCATGACAATCTGGCTTTAGTTTATAGCGATGCTGAGCTACTTAATTGGTTTCGTATTACCATAAGAGAAATGGGTAGAGAGTTACTAACTGGTGTTACGTGGAAGCTTACAAGACCCTCACCCCTAGCCCCTCTCCCCTTTTGGGAGAGGGGAACAATAAATTAGTCTTGCTCCCCCTCTCCCTTAATGGGAGAGGGGGCTGGGGGGTGAGGGCGATATTTGTTCCACGTAACATCAGTTACTAAGTAGCTAGCTTAAAACCAAGAAGCATGAGTCGCCCGCGTAGCGGGCGACCCATGCTCTGATTTTGGTTTTTAATTATGTTGAACTACTTAGTTTCTGTAGCTGATATCTTTACTCCAAAATAGCAATCTACGCAAAGCGATAGGGAATCAAGTGTCTGGGAATATATCTATGAATTTGGCAGAGGATTTGGCAGAAAATTTGGTAACGTCGATTCAACATACGCGCACTGCCGCGATCGCCTTAGCGAAATTGCCGACTGCTGCCAAAAATGCTGCCCTAGAAGCGATCGCTATTGCCCTAGAGCAAAATTCGGAAACAATTTTGGCGGCAAACCAAAAGGATGTCATAGCGGCGACTGCGGCCCAATTGCCTAGCGCCTTGATCGCTCGTCTTAAGCTCGATCCGAGTAAACTCAAAAGTATGGTTGCTGGCGTGCGCGATGTGATTCGCCTTGCCGATCCTATTGGCGATCGCCAAATTCATCGCGAATTAGATGCAGGCTTAATTCTGGAGCGTCTTTCCTGTCCACTAGGTGTCATTGGCGTTATTTTTGAAGCGCGTCCCGATGCCGTCACCCAAATTGCTGCACTGGGCATTAAATCGGGCAATGGGGTGATTCTCAAAGGTGGTAGTGAAGCGGTCAATTCCTGTGAAGCGATCGCATCTGTGATGCGTAAAGCCTTAGAGAAGTTATACGCAACCACCGAAGATGCCGCAAGTCAGGCTGTATCACCTCATGTCGTGCAGCTATTAACCACCCGTGCCGAGACTTTGGCAATTCTCCGTATGGATAAATTAATTGACCTGATTATTCCTAGAGGTTCCAATCAATTTGTCCGCTATATCCAAGACAATACAAATATTCCCGTGCTTGGTCATGCCGATGGAATTTGCCATTTGTATGTTGATGCGGTGGCAGATCTCCATAAAGCCGTAGCGATCGCTGTCGATAGCAAAACCCAATATCCTGCCGCCTGTAATGCGATCGAAACTCTTTTGGTACATAGTTCGATCGCCCCTCAATATTTACCGTTAGCTTTAACTGCCTTTCAAGAACGTGGTGTGAAATTACTGGGATGCGATCGCACCCAAAAAATCATTGATATTCTGCCTGCCACCGAATCAGATTGGTCAACGGAATATTCGGATTTGATTCTATCGATCAAAATTGTCGATTCCTTAGAAGAAGCGATCGCTCATATCACCACCTATGGCTCCAAGCATACGGAAGCGATCGTCACTGAAAATCAAGCGATCGCGGATATCTTCACTAGTGATGTCGATGCGGCAGGGGTATATCACAACTGCTCTACTAGATTTGCCGATGGTTTCCGCTATGGCTTTGGGGCAGAAGTAGGCATCAGCACCAATAAAATGCCGCCACGAGGGCCCGTTGGGCTAGAAGGACTGGTTACTTACAAATATCGTCTTGTCGGGAATGGGCATATTGTCGCTGACTATGCAGGGGCTAATGCCAAGTCTTTTACCCATAGGGATTTATAAAAAAAGGAAAGATGGATTAATCCATCTTTCCTTTTTTTATAGCTAAGCCACTTGTAGTTTTGTTATTAGAAGTTCATTTCAACAGCTTGAACCTTCTCAACCTGCTTCTTCTTCAAGACCAACAGAATTTGAGTGACGATTACTGCGGCGAAGAATGCTAGCAAGCCTTGAATACGGCGAGGATCTTGAAGTACGATTTCGCCATCTTGCTGACCAAAACCACCAACGTTAGGATTAGTAGTTAGAGGTGCACCTGCTCTTACTTCACTACCTGGCTCGACAACTAGCTCAGCACCAGCAGGAACCTTCTCTACAGCAATGCTACCATCGGTGGTTTGGATGGAGATTTCATAACCACCATAGATACCTTCATCTTCGTTAGGAGCGATCGGGCTAATTTGCGTAACTAGACCAGAAACAGAAGATGTGTATTCATTATTATTGCTCTTTTCACCAGTGGGGTAAACTTGACCACGACCACGGTTACCACCTGCGTATACGGAATACTTCAAGAAGTGGATATTCTTGTCTGTTGCGGGGTCAGGAGATAGGACTGGGAATACAATTTCGGAATACTCATCACCAGAGATAGGTCCGACGAGAACGATATTTTCTTGATCGTCGCTGTAGGGTTGGTAATAAATATCTTTGGTTTTTTCCTTTAGTTCTTCAGATAAGCGCTCTTCAGGAGCAATCTTAAAACCTTCAGGCAATACTAAAACTGCACCAATATTCAAGCCTGTTTTGCTACCATCAGCAGCTACTTGCTGCTTAGAGTGGTCATAGGGAACCTTTACTACTGCTTCAAATACGGAATCGGGCTTAACAGATTGAGGCAATTCTAACTCAATACCCTTTTTCGCTAAGTGACAGTTAGCACAGACAATTTTACCAGTCGCTTCACGAGGGGTTTTGTAAGCTTCTTGGGCAAAATAAGGATAAGCAGAGGCAGACTGGTTATTTAGTCCAAATAACAAAGTCAAGCTGGTGAGGACACATAGGCTAACGCCGACAAACAGACGTTTAGCACGGGATAAAGCTTTTTTCATGTATGAGTTCAAATGTGATTTAAAGACCAATTGTAAAGGTTTCTGACAAACTACTAAGACCACCAAGGAGCTTCATTGGTGCGGAAGTCAGTTTCCGTCCAAGGACTAAATTGCACAACGTCATCCTCAACAGTGGCATGAGCGAGGGCAAGGGACAAGGGAGCAGGTCCACGCACAACTTTACCTTCGTTGTTGTACTGAGAGCCGTGGCAAGGACAAATAAACTTGTTCTCGGCAGCATTCCAAGGTACAACGCAACCAAGGTGAGTACAAACTGCATTCAAGCCATAGGAGGCAATTTCTCTATTTTCAGTGACGACAATGTAGGTAGGGTCGCCCTTGAGTCCTTGAGCAAGTTCGCGTTCGCCAGGTTGATGACTCGCCAAGAAAGCCGAAGCAAGTATATCTTTGCCCAATGCATCTTTAGCAGAAACGCCACCGCCAGCACCACCGCGAGAAGGAGGCACAAAATATGCCAAGAAGGGGTAGGCAGCACCAAGGGTGGTTACGGCAGCAGACCCCCCTAAAACTAGGTTTAGAAATCGACGACGACCAATGCTAGGGACATCGGCGGATGCAGAAGCTTGACTCATAAATTTGAATAACGGTTTTGCTGAGAAATATTACGTTTTATATATCAATCTCTACCATGATATCGACAATCTTTGGACATCTCTCTAGATGTTTTGCAACGAAATGTTAAGCAGTGCGATCGCCAACATCCGTAAAACCTAAAAGTAATCCCAATTCTCGATAGGCTAGAGCTACTGCATACAGCCAAAAGCTTTACAGGCTATTGTTTTTGATTGCATAAAGTATAGCGATATATAGCGCTTTTCTAACGCATGATGTATAAGGTTGATGATGGTCGTAGCGTCGTTTCGGGAAATATTATTAAAGTTAAAGTTAAAAGGAGTGAGATAACTGCCCTGTTTCAAAGTATGAATAAAGCAGTTTGTGAGACTTGATGTTGCTCGTATGAATATAAAAGCTACTTCGCAGTTCTCTAAATATCGAATTTTAGGCTTGGTTGGCAGGGGTCAATTTGGCAAAGTTTTATGTGCGCGTATGCGAGATACGGGCAAATTGGTAGCACTCAAGGAGCTAGAAAACAAAAGATTTCCTACTAGTAAGCTCCTCAGAGAATTACGGTTTTTATTGACTCTACAGCATGAAAATATCGTGTCTTGTACAGCGTTAGTCCATCACCAAAATTATCGTTATTTAGTCATGGACTATTGCGAGGGGGGCACATTACGAGACTTGATGAACTACCCCAAAGCTTTATCGCTCCAACAATGTTTTGAGTTGGTAAATGATATTTTGCTGGGATTAGAACATGCCCATGCGGCAAATATTATCCATTGCGATATTAAACCTGAAAATGTGTTGCTGAAAATCACAGCTAAGGGTTGGCAGGCAATGATCTCAGATTTTGGGATTGCCCGTCTCAGTCAAGAAATTGGTTCGGATGGTAGTAATACAGGTTCTCCTGGTTACATGGCTCCTGAACGTTTTTATGGGCAATTTTCGGCAGGGTCAGATCTTTATGCTGTGGGGATTATTTTGTATGAATTGGTGGTGGGTAAGCGACCTTTTTCAGGGATGCCCACAGAGTTGATGAATGCCCATTTAAATCAGAGGGTAATTGTTCCTGATAATTTGCCCCGATCGCTACAAAATGTAATTGCGCGATCGCTAGAAAAGTTACCGAAGCGCCGCTACACCTCAGCACAAGAGATGCGTTTAGATTTATTAGCAACTATTAATTCCGAAGATTTCAACGCACTTAATTTTGGTCAGACTAAGGTAGCTACTGATGTCGATAACTGCGCGACAATTCTATTTGCTCAGAAGGCAGCTTATTTTGATCAAAAGGATATGCCCGAAAGAATTGTGAGTCTTGTGGGTGCTGGCAAGTCACGATTTTATAGTACGTCAAATCTACATTTACATTGGCATAGTTTATCCCTCGATCAAGAAGAACAAATTGCCAAGTCTGAGCAACAAATTGAGGAAATTATCTTTACGAAAAAGTCTTTATTTGCCTTGACTAAGCGATCGCTTTATCAATTTGTT
The DNA here is from genome assembly GCA_050632425.1 of Pseudanabaena sp. BL-A-41. Taxonomy (GTDB): domain Bacteria; phylum Cyanobacteriota; class Cyanobacteriia; order Pseudanabaenales; family Pseudanabaenaceae; genus Pseudanabaena. Next base: position 1,815,348 of record CP192607.1, read on the forward strand.
CAGGGAAAACCCAAATCTTTATATCAATCTGCCCAACCTTTTAAATGGACAATTTCGCCGAATGGTGATTGGTTTGCTGTCTCTTCGGGAAAACAACTCGAAATTAGAAATATTGTTTATGGTCGAGCGATGCGCTTGGAGTTTGCAACAAGGGACTTAAGCTGCATTATTGCCTTTGATCAACATCATTTAGTGGCGATCGCTAATAAGCCAGAAACGAATGAGAGTAGAGCGATCGTCATTTCCCGTCGTTGCAATATCATGTATCGGCTAGCTTTGCCTATACCAATTGAGACTGGTATTGCGACTTTTACAAGCGATCGCGTCATGTTGTTAGAAGCAGGCAATCGTCGCAATCTATATTTACTCGATCTCAAACCCTATCGCTTAGTGCGAATACCACTAGAGTATGAAGTCCTATTAATGACAGCAACGCCTTGGGGCTATGCAATTACAGCTACTTACAATGCGTATCAAACCATTTTGATACTGCTAGATTTACGTGGTAATAACATTAACAACTTAATTATTGATGGGGAAATTACAGCGATCGCCCCAGTTGATATTAATTTATTAGCGATCGCTACTTCCGATATTTCAGGTTACAAACTCTATGTTGTCAACCTCAAAAAATTGGATGTAGATTTAGTCTTTTAACGTGAGTTTGCTATAGCCATTTGCGCCGCGCTTCGCACGACGCAAATGGCGAAAAATGGAGAAAGGGGGGGCAACGCAACCCCTTTCTTAAAATTTATTAGCCTTGTGAAGCAGAGGAACGCTTGCGCCGTGAGGCTTCAGGGGATTGAATTGGCACAAATTCTTTAGAACCATCTAAAAAGTCATTTTTAGAGTCATTTGCCTCATCATCAATCGGTTCCGATGGTTGCGCCCGATTAACTTTCAAAATCACACCATTAGGGTTAGTAATCCCATTATTAGTAGTTACAATGGGCGACTCATTGACCACAACCTCAGATTCTATTTCTTCAGCGATTTCTGTCTCGAAGACATCTTCGGAGATACTCTCATTTAATACTTCAGGACTTGGCTTAATGGCATTTTTAGGGGCTTGACCGGGTAGGGCTACAGTAACGATCACATTGCGAGGATCTTTCACTTCCCGATCAACTAAGACCAAGGGAGAAACCCCGATCAGAGAGTATACATCCTGCTCTTCCTCAGTCATTTCCACCACAATGACCTCTGGTGGTTCCACAACCTTAGTCCGTAATTCTCGCTTATTAGGACGTTCAGGGATAGACACTTCAGGCGCGGCGATGATCGGTGCAGGCTCGATCACTTCCACTAACTCTTCGACAGGCTCAGCAACATGCTTGGTGGGCGAAATGCTCGGTAAAGCAATTTTGCTAGGAACAGCACGTTCAACAATCTCACGCTCGACACGAGGTTCAAACCGTGGTTCAAACCTTGCCTCAACCCGCGATCGCACATCCACAGGGGCAACCTTTTCCACCTCACGCAACTCGCGAGGGTCCTTGTTGAGTAACGTCCGCTTGCTTCGTCTGCGTAAATTGCCCCGCTCTTGATAGCTCGGATGATTGACCAAATTTGGCTCCAGTCCACCACCCAACTCCGAATCGCCATCCTCATACTCAGAGGTAAAGTCGAGTTGGTTAGACTGCTTCGATTCCCAAGTCCGTGAAGTCGAGTCTACAGGCTGACCTGCGGCTTCCCCAGGTAAATGCATCAAATGTCCAAGACCACCACAGGTCGAGCAGGGACGACCAAATAATTCATAAATGCTCTGACCTTGGCGCTTACGGGTCAGCTCAACCAGTCCTAGTTCCGTCAACTGCGCGATCTGCGGACGTGACTTATCCGCTCGCAAAGCCTTATTAAAATATTCCAATAACTGCAATTGGTCACGGCGAGTGTCCATATCAATGAAGTCCACCACGATCACACCCGCAATATTGCGTAGGCGGATCTGACGGGCAATCTCTACAGCCGCCTCACAGTTTGTCCAAAGCACTGTCTCACGAGAGGTTTGGGACTTCGTAAAGGAGCCAGAGTTAACGTCAATAACAGTTAATGCTTCGGTTGGCTCAATGATGATATAGCCACCACTGGGCAGATCGACGCGGGGCTTCAACGCCTCACGGATACCTGCATTGACGCGGAAATATTCCAAAATGGGGGTGCGTTCACGGTGATGATCGAGTAGCAATCCACTAGGAATTTTGCCATCGCCCCAGTTGAGTAAATGCTGCTTAATGCGGCGTAAACCATCACTAGAGTCGGTGACAATCCGATTTACCTCAGTGCTATAGAGGTCACGCAGTACCCGTTGCACAAAATCTCTTTCGCGATCGAGCAGGGTTGGCTGGCGCGTAGTTGCCACATCCTGCTGAATGCCTTCCCACTGACGTTGCAAATTATCCAGATCCTCAATAATCTGCTCCTCAGGCATACCATCCGCCTCAGTCCGCACTAAAATGCCCATACCCGCAGGCTTGACCAAAATCGCCAGCGCCCGCAGACGATTACGCTCAGCTTCACTGCGAATACGTCGGGATAGATTCACCCCGCGACCAAAGGGCAGTAGCACCACATAACGACCAGGTAGCGAAATATTTCCCGTCAAACGGGGACCTTTATTACCCGTTGGCTCCTTCATGACCTGCACCAACACGCGCTGTTGCGGTACGACCAGATCGCTGATCGAGCCAGACGATCGCCTCATTTTTAAGGGACCAAGGTCAGTAATGTGAATAAACCCATTGCGATCGCCATCGCCAATATTTACAAAAGCCGCATCAATACTGGTTAAAACATTTTCAACAACGCCCAAGTAAACATCCCCAACTTGGTGAGTTCCTGCGGCAACAACAATTTCTTCAATTTGATCTTCACTAAATACGGCAGCAATTCGATACTGCTCGGCAATAATTATTTGCTTTGGCATTCAATTTCCTCAGAATTTCTTCGATTCAAAAGAGCCAGTCTAAGAACTTATCTGAAAAATACTTTTTTACACAAACTTTAGAAAAATGTTTAGAAAAATATTTTCAGACCCCTGATTAAAAGCCTCAAAGAGTCATAGTGGGAGCTTTATCCAGAACATACCAATAACGAAAGTAAGAAAAAAATTTCGATTACAAATAGCCCTTATCGTAAACCTAATACTTAGCTATGTACCGAGCTAGTAATTGGGCGATTTGTCTGCTCTGACATCACGATAGTTGAGACATATTGCTTTGCTCGGAATGGTTTAGATACCAAAAACTATGACGCTCTTAGGTTTTCAATAAACTAGTTTCTATACAAAATAGGTAGGTTTTTCTATCTACTTTATGTAAAAACTAAATTTTAAAACCTTGCAGACCACTGACGCTAAGCTTTGCCTATCATCAGCAACCTCATCGAGCAATACTCATGGCAATACTTATGGCAATGCAGTATGAATATAGTTGTTGGGAAGTTTGGTGGGGTTTCGTTAAAAGCTAAGTTTATTTCTTAGACTGACTTTTATTAAACTATCTAGAAGGTGCTTACACCATTTGCCTACAGCATTCAGCCTATAGGTAAAACAGCGTACTTGATGATTCAAGTTTATGATTATGGTAGGTAAGCTTGATTGCTTAACTAACAGCTAGATGCACTTTAGCTAGATGCACTTTAGCTAGCAGCTATCTTAAGCCTATCGTAGTATTATAGCGCAGCATTGAGCGTTACTATTTCTTAATAGTGTTTTAATATTAGGTAGTTGTGTTGGCTATCTGGTTGTCCCAACTATCCAACTTTAAATGAAGATGAGGGTAAGGTTCTGAGTACGCGAGTAGTTATCGTCCGTCACGGCGAAAGTAATTTCAATATCCTGAGCAAAATCCAAGGACGGGGCAATTACGATCGCCCAGAATTGCAGTCTGTATTAACTGACAAGGGTAAGCACCAAGCTAAACTCGCAGGAAAAGCCCTAGCAAATTTGAGTATTGATGTAGCCTATGCCAGTCCTCTAGTTCGCGCTCAGCATACTGCTCAGATCATTCTGTCCGAAAATTTTCAACCGCCGACATTAAATACCACTGAGGGTTTGCTCGAAATCGACCTCACTGAGTGGGAGTCGATGATTGCAAGTGATGTCAAAGAGCAATTTCCTGAAAAATATCATTTTTGGCAAAATGAGCCAGAAAAATTTCAACTAGGCGATCGCTATCCTATTCTTGATCTTTTCGAGCAAGCTCAGGCTCTATGGGCAGAAATCCTGCCTAAGCATGAAGATAAAACCATTTTGCTCGTGGGGCATAGTGGCATTAATCGGGCGCTAATTTGCTCTGCGATCGGCATCCCTGTCAGTCTTTATCACAATATCCACCAAGTCAACTGCGCGATCAGCGTCCTCAATTTCCAAAGCCCAAGCATTAACGAAGGTGTTCAACTAGAGTCACTGAACCTCGTCAGCCATCTCCAAGATCTCACTGAATCACCATTGCCCCCCCTCAAGAAAAACAACAATGGGCCACGTCTCTTGCTAGTACGTCATGGTGAAACCGAGTGGAATCGCCAAAAACGTTTCCAAGGACAGATCGATGTCCCCCTCAATAATAATGGTCATGCTCAGGCAAGACGCGCTAGTGAATTTCTCGCCAAAGTCAAAATCGACAAGGCTTTTAGTAGCCCAATGCTCCGTCCCAAGGATACGGCGCTAGAAATTTTAAGCAAGCATCCTAATATCAAACTTGAGCTATTTGATGAACTCAAAGAAATTTCCCATGGTCTCTGGGAAGGTAAATTTGAACATGAAATTGAAGCTGAATTTGCAGGTCAGCTAGCCCTCTGGCAGTCTCAGCCCGAAACCGTGCAAATGCCTGAAGGCGAGAATTTACAGCAGGTGTGGGATCGTGTTGCCGTAATTTGGCAAAAAATTGTGGAGTCAGTTCCCGCAGGAGAAACTGCCCTAGTTGTCGCCCATGATGCTGTGAATAAGGCAATTCTTTGTTTATTATTTGGCTTTACACCAGAGCAATTTTGGATCTTTAAGCAAGGTAATGGCGGCGTGAGTGTAATTGACTATCCTCAAGGCGCACAGGGTAAACCAGTTTTACAGTCTTGCAATATCACCACCCATCTCTCTGAAGGCATTCTCGATCGCACTGCCGCAGGAGCTTTATAAAGCAAATAGGGCATATGCCCTATTTGCTTCAACCCCTCAGAGAGACGCATTTTCTGCTAATTTGGTGTAAAGGATTTATTTTGGTATTTTGTTTTAGTACTTGGAGTTAAAAAAATGACTATCTTATTTCAGCTTTTATTAGCTGCATTTGTGCTGTTTTCCTTCGTTTTGGTGATTGGCGTACCCGTCGCATACGCATCTCCTAGCTCTTGGAACCAAACCAAGCCCCTCTTGTTTCTTGGCTCCCTAATTTGGGTAGCTTTTGTCATCGTGATCGGCATCTTAAATTCTTTTGTAGCTTAATTAATATTAGATGGAGCGCTAAGCGCTCCATCTAATCCTTAAATTTTTATTTTCGACTTTACTTTTGACTTAATTTAACTCTATGGCAGTTTTTGAAGGTAGCTTTACCAATACTGATAGTTTGCGTTTTGCGATCGTGGTTGCTCGGTTTAATGACCTGATCGTTGGTAAGCTCCTCCAAGGATGTCAAGATTCATTATTACGCCATGGCGTTGATGTCTCCGAAAATGGCAGCCAAGTTGACTACGCATGGGTTCCGGGTAGTCTGGAAATATCCATGGTGGCAAAGGAATTGGCTCTTTCGGGACGCTATGATGCAATTATTTGCTTAGGAGCGGTCATTCGTGGCGATACACCACACTTTGACTATGTATCCAATGAAGTTTCTAAAGGTGTTGCTGCCGCCTCTTTTCAAACAGGTGTGCCAATTATTTTTGGCGTATTGACTACTGACACGATGCAGCAAGCTCTCGAACGCGCTGGCATCAAGAGCAATAAGGGTTGGGAATTTGGCATGGGTGCGATCGAAATGGCAAACCTCATGCGCCAAATTCGCAGTAAAGCTGCTTAAGAACTTAACCAACTTATCAAGCAAGGCTAAAATACTATTTGATAGATAAAACGTAATGGGCAAGAAAAACCATGAAAAATCTATTAGATCGCTTAATCAAAGAATTGCTGAGCATCAAGTGAAAATTAGTAGGGAATTAGAAAAAGACTATCCCGATCAAGGCTTAATTCGTCACTGGCAAACAGAAATTCGTGCTTTTGAAAAAGGTATTGATAAGGCAATGAAAAGATTAGGGAGATAACTATGCAAATTACAGATTTGCCTATAGATAGCTTGGTAAGCGTATATCAACCAATATCGATTCAAGATAAAACTCTGCGTATTTTAATTGCAGAGCTAGGTATTGAGTGTCAAAGGATAATTACTCTGATCAATCAACTACAGTTGCCCAATCTAAGCGATAGTCAGCGTATTGAAGTACTAGCAGAGCTAAATGCCTCAGCTATACATTTACAGGCTCATTGTGGCGATGATTTTCAGGATCTCATTGCCGATGAGCTAGAAAATATTCCCAGTGAATAAAATCACACTATAAATCCAGCACTTTGTCCTTGGGAGGCTTGCCAACTGCGGGCATCGTAATATAAATCTTCTAAACAAATTCCATAGAGTGCATCCTTAAGCTTGCGATCGAGTCTTTGCCAAAGCGCAAATGTCACCCAGTCGGAGGCTAGTTTTTCCTGTGGCTTTAATCTCGGTAAGGGGTGGGTATCTTCGCCGACGGCAGATAATATTTCACCGAGGGAGATATCTTTTGGAGATCGCTTCAGCCTATACCCCCCCTGCACACCCCGCACTGACTCCACTAAATCTGCTTGGCGTAGCGCTATTAAAATTTTTTCTAAATATGGAGCAGGGATTGATTGGCGATCGCTAATTTCTTTTACAGAGGCAGGCTTACGTTTTGCCCAAACCACCAGATCGAGCATCGCCTTCACACTGTAATGACCTTTTCTGGTTAGTTTCATAAAACCCACTTATTTAGCCAAGATTCGCTTTGCGAATCTTGGCTACATGTATTTACGAATTTAGATAGCACCACGATCGACGAACTTTAAAAAAGAAAGGATAAATCAACGGGGGCCGGTAGCATCTCACCACCACGCCAATCGAGTATCTGTACCAAAATTAAATAACCTAAACCCAAAATCACGGCGATAACGCCTGTTAGTACTGATATCCACTGCGATCGCTGCATAAGTAAATTTAAGTAAAAGAATTAAGTGAAAAATCTAAGGAAATCTATGAATTAGCAAAAACACACAAACTAACTGCTATTATCCCTCTTGAAATATCTTTTTGGTAGGAACAAACTTTTTCGATCACCGTCCTAAAACTTGAGCATTAGAGATACAGATTATTTAATTTTGATAAATTCTGTTAGATCTACTGCTGATTCAAGTCCAGTAGGAGCGATTGATTGATGAGTTACAGCCTATCTTGGTCAACCAGCATCGGAGGGTACACGCCCTCCAACTCCGTGTCCGTTGATAAGCTCCCCATCGTTGAATTGGTGCAAATGTGCCAGCAAGAAGCGCAACCCAAGAGGTCTGCGTTTGCAGAACTTATGCGACGTAATCAATCCTATGTCGATCAAGTTTTGTATAAGCTCGCTCCTGACTGGCAGGATCGTGCCGACCTCGCCCAAGAGGTTTGGTTGCGTGTTTATCGCAATATCAAGCGTTTGCAAGAACCAGAAAAATTTCGTGGTTGGCTTAGTCGCATTGCCACCAACTTGTTTTATGACGAGTTGCGTAAACGTAAAAGGGTAGGAAATTCCGTTTCCCTCGATGCTCCATTTATGTCTGGCGATGGCGATGAAATGTCTTGGGACTTGCCTAGCTCAGCCCCTAGCCCGATAGACAATATGTCAACACAGGAGTTTTATGAACAACTCCGTAAAGCCATTGAAGATTTGCCTTCTAGTTTCCGCGAAACAATTGTGCTACGGGAAATTCAAGGCTTATCCTATGAAGAGATTTCTGAACTAACAGGTGTATCGCTTGGTACAGTAAAATCACGTATAGCAAGAGCAAGATTGAAGCTCCAAGCGCAACTACAACCCTATTTGTCTAGTATGTAAGGGGGTGTATTTAAGTTATGAGTGCTAACCAAATTTCTAATAATTCTATGACTACTCCAGATGAGCGCTTTGAGTTACTCAGTGCTTATATAGATGGTGAAGTAACCGAGACTGAAGAACAACTCGTCGAGCAATGGCTGTCGGACGATGTTGATTTTCGTCGCCTCTACCAGCAACAGATGAAACTGAGACAATCGCTAATTGATTTACCTGTACCAGTAGCTGCTAATTCCTCTGCAAAGAAAGAAACTGAGGTCATGATTGATCGCGTCTTTGCAGAAATTGACAAGCGATCGCAGCGCCGCAAATGGAAACTCGCGGGTATTGGTATATCTGTGGCGGCTGTGGTTGGTGTATTTGGTTCATTATTTACCTTCAATTCATCGCCCCAATTTAGCCCTGTTGCCAATAGTGTGAAAGCTCCTACTCCAGTTGCAGAGGAGCCAGTACTAATCGCTATGGAAGAACCACTAGTCCCATTGCCCAAGTCCATGAATACTAAGTAATACCAAATTAAGAAATGGCTACGCCATTTCTTAATTTTAAAAACCTTATTTGGCATGAGGGACTCGCAGAGAAAAAAGTATTTCTGAGTACCTATGGCTTCGACTTCGCTCAACCAACGTTGGCTGAGCGAAGTCGAAGCCATAGGTACGTTAATTAATAGCTAATTAATAGCATTGACGGTTTTCCGTTAATTGCGAAAATTAACATCATAGGAATTTTTTTGTAGAATCTAAATATTATTGGTCGCGGAAATAGCTATGAGAGACTCAAATAAAAAATCTCGTTACAAGCAACCCTTGATCTATGCTTCGATGCTGCTGCTAGGCGTGATTTTAGGTGCATGGGCAGTTGTATCTGGAGTGCGATCGCCAAATATGACAGCCATTACACCTTTACCTCAAGTTGCATCGGTATCCCCTGCGATCGCGCAAGATAGCGACAAGGCAAAATCCATCTCTGTTCCTCGCAATTATGTAGTGGATGCTGTGAATCGCACAGGTCCCGCCGTGGTTAGAATTAACGCATCACGTACCGTTGCTAATAATCAGCAAATACCTGATGTATTCCTAGACGATCCGATGTTTCGTCAGTTCTTTGGCGATCAGTTACAACGGATGCCTAAGGAGAGAGTTGAGCGTGGCACTGGCTCAGGTTTTATCATCAACAAAGAAGGCGATATTATCACCAATGCTCACGTTGTTAGTGGAGCCGATAAAGTGACCGTCATCCTCAAGGATGGTCGCCAAATTGAAGGTAAGGTAATTGGTAGCGATGAACTGACTGATATCGCTGTTATCCAAGTTAAATCCGATAATCTACCTACGGTCAGTCTCGGTAGTTCTGCGAGTTTGCAACCTGGAGACTGGGCGATCGCGATCGGTAATCCCCTCGGTCTCGACAATACGGTAACTGCGGGCATCATCAGTGCGATCGGGCGCAAGAGCGGACAAATTGGCGTAGACAAGCGCGTTAGCTTCATTCAAACCGATGCTGCCATTAACCCCGGTAACTCAGGTGGTCCTTTGCTAAATCAGAACGGTGAAGTCATCGGTGTAAATACAGCGATTATTCAAGGCGCACAGGGACTAGGGTTTGCGATTCCCATCGAAACTGCCCAACGCATCGCTAAGCAACTGATCCAAAATGGCAAGGTTAGCCGTGCTTATTTGGGTATCCAAATGGTGACGGTCGATCCTAGTGTGAAAAAGCAAGTCAACCAAGACTCTAATTTAGGTATTCAAATCTCCGAAGATAAGGGAGTATTGATTACTAGAGTTGTGGAAGATTCGCCTGCGGCAAAAGCAGGTGCTAAGCGTGGCGATGTGATCGTCAAGTTTGATAATCAAGATATCCTCACTGCGGATCAAGTGACCCAACTCGTAGAAGACCGCGCTGTTGGTGACAAAATTCGGATGGAAGTGAAACGGAATGGTCAAACCGTAGCGCTCAATGTCGAAGCATCTCAATTCCCTCAAAAGTTCCCTAATTAGAAAACAAAAAAAGTATGGCGCACGCACGCTGTGCGTGCGTGCGCCATACTTTTTTCCGAGCTATTTTTGCTTAGTAAACCAGAAGATGAGTTGCGGCGCAAAGCGCCGCAACTCATCTTCTGGTTTAGCTAACTCTTTTTTTGCTATATCTCATAAAGTAGAGGGGTGAGTGCTAAGCACTCACCCCTCTACTTTATGAGAATAAACTGATGAGTAAATTTATTGGTTGGCTTGGCGCTTTACTGCTGATCTTTTTAGCAGGATTCGGACTCACTCAATGGCTCAATTTACCCTTTGGGAACTTCATTGATTGGGTAATTGGGGCAAGCATTTTTGTATGGTTAATTATCATTGTCACAGTGCCTTGGAATCTCTACTTTCAGTCCAAATCTGTACTCAACCAAGCCCAGCTTTCTCAAGAGCGTGGCATCAATATTGATGAACAGCAATTGCCCTATGTCCGATCGCTAGCCCAGCGATCGCTTGGTTTAGCCCTTGGGTTGCATGTAATTTCAGCGATCGCTCTATACGTTTTAGCTTCAAGTGGCGTAGGGACAGTGGGTTATGTCGGGGCGATCGCAGCTTTATTGTTAACGGTCTTACGTCCTGCGATTAGCGCCTATGAATATATATCCCAACGTCTGCGAGCGATTTCCCAACAAATTGATTATCCTCGCGAAGATATAACCGAGTTGCGGCAGCGTTTTGCCAATTTAGAAAACTCAGTACGACAAATTAACGATGAATTACTCAGCAAAGAAAATCCCTATTCATGGCTGTCGAAATATGAGCAGTTTGCCGATGAGACACGCAAGGACTTATCAAAATTAGGGGCAAATATTGAAGACTTACGGGCAACTAATGAGCGCGATCACGATCGCCTGTCACGGGAATCTCGGCAAGCGATCGCCCAACTCAGTACTGACAGTCAATTTTTAGAGCATGTTCGTGAAATTATTCGTTTCTTTAAAAATGCTTAAATTCAGTAAAATAGCGTATCTTGCTGGGATGGAAATTTTGTTATGGATAAATAAGGCAGCATCAGAAGATGTTTTAGCTCATCAAAAGTTTGCGTGCTATAAACTCTAAAATATATTGACTACTCCTATGACTAATCAAGCCATGAATTCAAAAGATGCCACTGTAGTTGAAGGTAGTCAATTCGAGCATTCGTTGGTGATTAAAGATCCTGAAGGAGTACAGGGCATATTACTAGATGATCGGTTTTACAAAATTGGTAGAGCGCCCAAAAACGATATTGTGTTGCGATCGCAAATGGTCTCTCGCGAACATGCCACCTTAACAGGCCTCATTACCGATCCTCCTTTGTTTCAGTTATTTCGGCTGAGTGATGGCGATCCCGAAACAGGTAAAAGTACCAATGGATTGCAAATTAATGGAGAGCGCCGCGATCATTGGATACTCATGCATGGCGATGAAATTGTGTTTAGTAGTGACAGTAGTGCCTACTATCGCATTGATCCAGAGCCACCCTATGCAAATGGTAAGATTGATATTTTTTTAGATGCTTTAAAGAAACTAGCTAAAACCTATATTAAAGCTAGAAACTATAAAGATGCGGCGGAAGCAACCCTTCAACAAATTTTAGTCATAACCGAGCAGTTTTATGGCAAAGGTCATCCTCACGTTGCAGACTGCTTAATTGAATTAGCAATATTCTATTATTCACAAAATAACTTTACCAAAGCAGAACCCTTGTTTTTACAAGTAATTGCACTACGTCAACAGGTGCTAGGCATAGAGCATCTAGATGTTACTAGTATCATGCTAGATTTAGCCGCAATTTATAATAAGCAGGGGTTATATGCTAAAGCTGAATCAATCCTTTTACAAGTGCTAGAAATCAAACAAAAATTATTAGGTGATGCTCATCCAGAAATCGCGGCAAATATGGTTGATCTAGCCGCAGTTTATTATCCCCAAAAGCGATATTCAGAAGTCAAAAATCTCTACGAAAAAGCCATCAAAATTTATAAGCGATCGCTTAATAATGGGCATCCAAATATTATTGCAGTACAAAAGAAATTAGCTAATGTCAAGAAAAAACTGCGTCCAGCTTGGCTATCGTGGCAAATTTTGATTCCTGCATTTTTACTACTAATTACCAGTGGTAGCATCGCCTATGTGGTATTTGCGCCCAAAGCCGATCTTACCTGTGTCAAGATTTTACCGAATGGTCAAGCCCAAGCTATATCTGCTGAGGAATGTCGAAAAATCAGTAAATAGAATTGCAAAGAAGATTGCCAGACTAAGCCAAATCAAGAAGCAAGTCCTTGTTAAACTGAGAGCCTGTTGAATTTTGGGAGGCGAGATCGTCTCAATTGCATCGCCTAATAGGGGCTTATGTTTGACAATACCGCGATAACGATTTTCACCACCCAATTGCACTTGCAAAATGGCAGCATAAACGCATTCGCTCCAACCTGAATTAGGGCTAGGGTCTTGATGGGCATCGCGTTGGCAAGTTCTCCAAACAGCAAGGGGCTTTCCTGAAATTAGGGCTAAGGTAATTACCGTGAGACGACAGGGTAGCCAAGTCAAAACGTCATCGGTTTTAGCGCTAAACCAACCCAAATCACTATAGGGTGCTTCACGATAGCCCACCATTGAGTCAAGAGTGCTAGAGGCTTTGTAGGCGATCGCGAGGGCAACACCACCATAGGGAAACAGGAAGGAACCAATCAAGGCATAAAACAAGGGTGATGTCACAGCATCGATCGCATTTTCAGTAACAGTTTCGAGTACTGCCCGTAAAATTTCTAGTTCTGACAAGTCATTAGTATCACGCCCCACATAGCGACTGAGTTCTTGTCGAGCTTGCTCAAGATTTCCTGTTTGCAATACTTTTAAAACGGATTCTGCGGCATCGCGAAGACTGCGCCCCGCAAAACATGAGGCTAATAAAATACTGGATAGGGCGATCGCTAATAATGGGTGAATTTGGGAAGCAATAATTAGCATCAGCCAAGTTACTGCCCCACCTCCTAAAACCATACTGATACCTAGGAAAAATCCCGCAATTCTCATCATCAATGGCGAAAATCGAGGAATCCGCTTATGAGTAGCAGCATCTTCCATGATGACCAAATTAGTGAATTGGGCGATCATCCAACCCATGACCTGTACTGGATGTAACCAATTAACAGGATCACCAATTAAGCGATCGAGAATTGCCGCAAAAATCAAAATCAGAAAATTAGGAGATAGTTCTAGCACTAAAAGTCAATGATAAGTTAGGGTAGACGGTGCAAAGTGCTGCCTATCCTAACTTATCGTAATAATCCTATGAAAGCCATCTCTGTTTTAGGAACTTCATCGAATGCTGGTAAAAGCTGGATGGTGACAGCATTAGGAGCATGGCTGCGACGCAATGGCGTAACGGTTGCTCCATTTAAAGCCCAAAATATGTCGAACAATTCCTATGTAACATTGGAAGGTGGGGAAATCGGTCGAGCGCAGGCTGTCCAAGCGATCGCCTGTGGGATGCGTCCTATCGCCGAGATGAATCCGATTCTCTTAAAACCATCGGGGAATGGAACTTCACAATTAGTTTTATTAGGAGAAGCCCGTCAACATATCGCCGCCGTTGATTATTATCGACATATCGAAACTCTTTGGGAAACTGTACGCGATACCCTTGAGTTTTGGCGCGATCGCTGTGATGTTTTGTTGCTAGAAGGTGCAGGCAGCCCTGTAGAGCTAAATCTCATGCAGCGCGATTTAGTGAACTTAAGACCAATTGTATATTTGCAGGGAAGATGGCTATTGGTTGGCGATATTGAGAAAGGAGGTGTATTCGCTCAGATTATTGGTACTCATCATTTGATGCCTCAACCTGCGAAGGAATTGGGATTAGGGTTTATTGTCAATAAATTTCGGGGAGATCTGCACCTTTTTAGCGATGCAGAGAAACATTTTCGTGAGCATATGCCACACCTTCCCTATTTGGGTGTACTTCCCTATGCCACAGACCTTCAGCCTGAGAGCGAAGATAGTCTCTGTAGTGAAGCGGAATCGAAGGGGAAAGGAGCAAAAATTGCATGGATAAGATTTCCCCATTTATCTAATTCTCAAGATAGTCAACCTTGGCAATTGGATGCAGGAATTGAAATTGTTTGGGTAAAAAATGCTTCAGAATTAGAAAATGCGCGGATCATTATTCTCCCAGGAAGCAAAAACACCCTGAGCGATTTGCAATGGTTGCGAACTACGGGATTAGATAAAGCGATTCTCCAAGCTCATCAACGGGGCATACCGATAGTTGGTATTTGTGGTGGTTATCAGATGTTAGGAAAATATCTATGCGATCGCGAAGGTATTGCTGGTACATCAGGGGAAGTCGCAGGGCTAGGACTATTAGCAATTAGCACAGAATTTCTCGCATCAAAACAGGTGCGTCAAGTACAAGCCATTTGGAAATCAGCACAATCTATTGACCAATGGATGGCTTACGAAATCCATATGGGTGTAACGAAATTAATTGATGGCATAGAATCTCATCAGGTACAGCCTTTACTGCAAGTGCTGCAAACAGATGGCGATCGCGAATATTACGCTGAAGGGATAAAAGGCGATCGCGTTTGGGGTAGTTATTTACATGGTATCTTTGAGTCCGCCCATGCGCGTCAAGCTTTGACTCAATTAGCAAATATATCTCAACATCAACCTGCTGCTATTTCTTGGCAAGAACATCAACAAAATCTCTATAACAGCATGGCAGATCTACTAGAAGAACATCTAGATCTCTCGATAATTTCCCGCTATCTATAGCTAAGTCAGAGAAAAGCACCCACAGGGTGCTTTTCTCGCTAATCTATATAGCATAAACCCAAAAGATGAGTGGCGGCGCGAAGCGCCGCCACTCATCTTTTGGGTTTTGATTTACTGACCCAGAGAAAAGCACCCTATGGGCGCTTTTCTCGTTAATCTTTGAAACTATTAGATGCAAGGTCAAGGGTGACTTGGCGCATTTGTAGATAATCCATTGGATCGACGGCATTTTTACCATCGGGTTGTACTTCAAAGTGCAGATGCGGCCCAGTACTGCGTCCTGTTGTACCAACTTCTGCGATCGCCTGCCCCTTATTTACTACCTGTCCTTTAGATACATACACCCTATTCGTATGAGCATATAGCGTCACCGAACCGTCACTATGGCGTAGTTCGACAATATTGCCATAACCACCATCTGTCCAGCCTGCATCGGTCACCATACCATCCGCCGCCGCAAAAATTGGCGTGCCCGTAGGAGCCGCAAAGTCTACTCCTTTATGTAATCTTCTCTCACCTGTGACAGGATGTACTCGCCAACCAAATCCTGAACTAATGACCGCGCCCGTGATCGGTAAAGTAAAGTTAGAAATAGTATTCAAATCGATCGCGGCAATATTCTGGGGCAATTGCATCGACCATTTCCCCGGTTGCCGCGACTTGAGCTTCAATTGCTGCGGGTTGATCGTGACATCAGGGGAAAACTCGACCACCATTCTGGTGGTATTAGCATCTACTTGTCCAACACGCACAGCCTGTACTCCCCGACCGACCCTGCGACGTACCGTTGGACCTTGATAGACAATCCCCGGCAAATCAATCACGATTCTGGTGGGATTACTGATTACTGAACCCTTTGGCTCAATGTCATTTTTGAGGGAAAACTCAATCTTGCTATCAGTCAAGTCATAGACAAAGGTTTCGAGACGATTAGCATGAGCGATAGGTGCAGCGATCGCTAAACTACTAGTCAAACCGCCAAGAGTTAATAACATCAGACGCATATTCACAGGTCTAGCTTTACCATTTGGCAGAGAACTAGGCGATCGATGAAAAATGCTGAGGGAGCGAGAAATAAAATTTTGCATTGGAACGTTGCGCTATAGGAGGGTTAAGGGCAAGCTACAAGCAGTACAAAAATGCACAAAAGGTGTTGCAGGATTAGAAAAGTTTTGGCTAAGCCGACTTTCCTAATTTCTAAATTACTTGTAGAAGACTAGGAATAAATACTCTGGGAATTTGCGTAACGAGAACGAAGGAGATTCTACATCAATTTCGAGAAAATATGACAACTCGCGATCATGAACCAGACAAAAAATTATTTTTTCTTGCAAGAAATTATTGAGAAAAACAAGCTTTTGCAAGGACAGAGGTGGGAGAGCGATCGCAAATCTACTTTAATTTCTATAGCAATGTAAGTTTTGCTTAGGACATAAACCCCAAAAGATGAGTGGCAGCGCGAAGCGCTGCCGCTCATCTTTTGGGGTTTGATTTGTCCTAGCTATCTCTTAAAAATAATGAATACCGAAGCAGTATATTTGTTGCAGTCTGCAAATCGATATTAAGCCGCTAAATTTATGAGCTTTGCCTCGAAACTCAGGGCAGCGATCGCCACTAATCAAAGTATTTTGTGTTTGGGGCTAGATCCCAATCCTGAAGTGATGCCTGCTAAATATAAGGCGCAGTATGATGCTGAGTCAGCAACCCATCACGACCATGCCGTTGCTTATCTATGGGAATGGATGAATTTCATTATTCAGTCCACTGCTGATCTAGTCTGTGCCTATAAGCCTACGTTGGGATTTTATACAGCCTTGGGTTCCGCAGGCTTAGAGCTATTAGCCAAGACTCTCGCCGCCATTCCTCCTGAAATCCCGATCATTCTCGATGCTAAGCACGCTGACCTCAATAGCAGCACGGTAATGGCAAAGACTGCCTTTGAGGAATGGAGGGTGGATGCAATTACCTTAAGTCCCTATGGTGGGCAAGATTTAGCAGCACGTTTTTTGATGTATCCCGATAGAGCCATATTTGTCAGTTGCTATTCCTCAAACACCACTGCTCAAGATTTTCAGGAATATCCCAACCGCGATCAGCCTCTATATCTCAATGTGGTGCAAAACTGTCAAGCTTGGGCAGGGATGGAAACTTTAGCCCTAGAAGTGGGGGCGGCAAATATCGAGGCTTTAGCAAAGGTACGATCGCTTGCGCCTGAAAGATTAATTCTCGCCCGCAGTATTTGGGCAAATAGTCAGGGTAACGGGCAGGAGAATCCATACAAGATTGATAACTTATCCGCCATTCTCAATGCGGGGCTAGATGCTAATGGTGATGGTTTAATTTTGCCAGTCAATCAAGATGCGCTAGCCATCGGCGAACCTGCCCAATTTGTGCGATCGCTCAGGGATGAAGTCAACCAAGCGATCGCCTTAACTGCCCATCAACGTCCTAGTTGTGAGCTATGGGTTCCAAATGTCTGTTTACTGGATCGCCAAGGGCATCCCGACTCAAATTCACATACAAATTTAATTTTGCAATTGTTTGACATTGGCTGCATTACTTTTGAAGAAACCGTGCAAGCCTCTGGTCAAGTTTTCCCCTATTACATCGATTTACGCAAGATTATCTCCAATCCACAGGTCTTTGATGCGGTGATCTCTACCTATGCCGAGATCTTGCAAAATCTGCAATTTGACCGCATTGCAGGGATTCCCTATGGTTCTCTGCCCACAGCTTCAGGACTTGCCTTACGTCTCAATTTTCCGCTTATTTTTCCACGCAAGGAAGTCAAGGCATACGGCGCGAGACGCTTGATCGAGGGTAACTATGAGGCGGGTGAAACCATTGTGGTCGTCGATGATATTTTGATTTCTGGCAAAAGTGCGATCGAGGGGGCACAAAAAATCGAAAGCTGTGGTCTAAAGGTACGCGATATTGTTGTATTTATCGATCATGAGGCAGGAGTGCGCGATCGCATTCAACAAAGTGGCTATTCACCCCATGCGGTGTTAAAAATCTCGGAAATAAATGAGACACTATACCAATCAGGGCGTATAAATGAGAAACAATTTCTTGCGTTGTCCCATTCTTCTAGCGATTTGCACTCAAACCCGAACCAATAAATTTTTTGAAAGTGTTGCTAAGCAACACTTTCAAAAAATTTATTGTGATTCATTTGATCGGAAATAGCTATCAAACATCATCAGGGTTGCCAATTGGGCTAGTCCCAATTTCATCAACTAAATCTCATCATTATCAGGTTATTGACTTAGAGTTACGCATGTTCAAACGAATTGCTCTGTTCCTCGTTTCTGCCACAGTTACAGCGATCGCACCGATCGCCAATCCTACACTTGCGGCCCAATCATCGAAGCCAGCCCCACCTGAGCTAGCAAATATCGTGTATGCACTGGATAAAGCGGCCAGTAGTCAAGACATTGAAGCGGTGATGAAATACTATGCCCCAACTTTTAATCATGCTGATGGGCTAAACCGCGATCGCTATAAACAGGTACTGCGCGAACTCTGGCAACGTTACAAGAATATTAGTTATCGCACCGAAATCTCCAAATGGGATAAGCAAGGCGACACGATTACTGCGGAAACAGTAACGATGGTGCAGGGCACAAAGGGCGTAGAGAACGATAACTTTAAGCTAGACGCAAGGTTGATTTCTACTCAAACCTATAAAAATATCAATGGGCAATTGCAAGTCACCTCGCAGCAAGTTCTCTCAGAGCAATCTTCGCTGAGCACAGGTGAAGCACCACCAATGGTCAAGCTAAAGGTTCCTGAACTGATTGGAGTCGGTCGTCAGTATGTCCTTGATGCGATCGTCACTGAGCCACTAGGTACAAATCTGTTATTAGGTGCAGCGATCGAGGAACCCGTCGAAGCTAAAAATTATCTTAATGACAACACGATCAATCTCAAGCCTTTGCGAGCTGGTGGCTTATTTAAGATTGGACAGGCTCCTTTTACATCAGGCGATCGCTGGATTTCTGTAGTTCTAGTCCGCGAGTCAGGAATCACGATCACTAGTCAAAGGCTCAGAGTCAGCAAGGATTTTACAGGAAATCAATACACCCCTCTGCCTGAGCCAGACGTAACCCCCAGCCGCGTTCGTCCTCGTCCCAATAGCGAGCAAACATTGTAGAGAAACAAAAAGCCCCAAAGGGGCTTTTTGTTTCTCTATGAAAATTGTTCAGTAATATTTGGCAAATTCACCCCTTCCAAATTTGCATTGTTTAAACCTGTTCCCTCTAATATTGCATCGGTTAAATCGCTTTTCCGCAAATTTGCATTGTTCAGATTAGCTTCCGTCAAATTTGCTTTTTTGAGATTGGTATAACTTAGATTGCAAGAAAAACAATTTGCCCCCGTTAAGTCTGTTTCTTGCATATCAGCAAATTCCAAATGAGCATTACTTAAATTTGCACCCCGTAAATTCGCATTTTTGAGAATCGCTCCCCTGAGAATCGCACCACTTAAATCTGCTCCCCCTAGATTTACCCCCCTTAAATTCGCATTACTCAAATCAGCGTTACTAAGGTTACTAAAACTCAGACTCGATCGCTCTAAATTTGCCCCCCGTAAATCAGCTCCACTTAAATCGGTAAGGTCAAGGTCAGCATCCCGCAGATCAGAACTTGTTAAATTAATCGCTGGGAGCTTGCAGCAAGATAGTTTCAGCCCTGAAAAGTTTTCAGAATCAAAATCCTTACGCCCCAATTCATACATCTTCTTTAATGCGATTCCCTTCGCGAAGGCATTACTGATGGGAGAGTGAATTTTTGGGTTAGTGGACATCATTGCAATCGCTCTCTAGCTGGACTTCTAGCGTTTTTAGCTATTGACTTAAATATAGGGTGATCGCTCTAAATATCGCTTCACCCTAATGGATTGCTTGAATAGTGCGGTAATAGAGAAAGCTCACAGATTATTTAGAATCAAGGTAGAATGGAGATAAATAAGTGACAAAAAATCTACTTATCACATCCTCTTTAATCTGCACTGGAGAAAATCATGGCAAAAGAACAAAAGGGCAATAAAGAGGCAAAGAAGCCTAAAAAAGATCCTTCCGAAAAAAAGGAAAAGAAAGATCCTAATAGATACAACTAATCCTCAACAGCTATAACAGTTTGCCTTTTGCCATAGTCAAAAGGCAAACCTAAAACTCTATACTGACGTGGGTTCGGGATAATTTAAAACGGGATTTGAGAGAGGGATTGCTACGCAAACCCTCTCTCAAATCCCAAAATCAAAAGCCTTGCTACGCAAGACTTTTGATTTTGGGATTATAAAATATGAAATTTGCTGATAATTGTTGTAATGAAGCACCTCACTTAGTGAGGTACTTCATTATTTTGAGCTTTTGTCTAGTTATTTCTACACATTGCCAGAGTTACAAAATATGAAATGCGCTGATAATTAAGCAATTAAATAAAAAATTAAAGCTCGCGATAAAAATGTCTAGCCAAACACTGCCCCAATCAACCCAAAGTGATCATAAAAATTTTGCGGAGTATGAAGCACATATCCTACAAAGAGCCGAAATTGCTTTGCGCTGTGCACCATTTACAGTGAAATTGTTTGCGGATATGGCAACCCAAGGCGTAAACCTACGCGCGATCGCTAGTAACGAAGGACTCAAGAATCAATATCTCACTCGCGCTAGCAATTTAATCATTACCGAAAATGCTTTGCTATGGCTGATCCAAGTCGGTGTTTTACGTCGTGAAGTTGATGGGCAAGGGATCACCGATAGTTTTCGACTCACACCGATGGGGCATTTTTTACTAGATAAATGGCAGCAGCAACCAAGATTTCCGATCGCCACTATTAGCGATCGCCTGCAAAATTTCTGGGCGCAAATTCAAATCTCTAGATTTCTTTAAAAATACAGCGCTTTGTACTGCCATAGAATGCAGATAATTTTTGAAAGTACCGCGAAGTAGTACTTTCAAAAATTATCTGCATCACTTTGCTTTATTTTTGGGAAAACCTGAAACAAAAAACTCATGAGATCGTCTGCATTTCAGAGGCTTGTGTACTGAAATATTGTGGCGCATTGAGTGTTTGTATAGTCTTGCGCCAACGCAGATTAGGTGAACACTAGTAAATCATGCAGTAAATTACGCTAGGAAAAAATCACGATGAATATTTTTCAGAAAAATTTTCGGAAGCAACTTGGTAAAACTTTTCATAGAACTTCATTATCTGTATTGGCAGCAACTCTCGCCACTGCTCCCTTTATCTCTACCTTAGAAGCGATCGCTGCACCATCTGTTCCCCAAATCGTTGCCCAAGTTCCTCAAGACTGGCAAACAGGGGTAAAACTATTAAAGCTTTTAGACAATTCGGGGAATCTTTCTAGCATTGGCATTTTGTTTGATGTCTTGAACAAGCCAAACACAAACTACGCCAACGTGGTTTACCAACTTTATGTACGCCGTGCGGGGGAATGGCGTGAAGTTTATACCAACTCTGGAGCAAGACTACTTTCTAAACAGGCCGGTCGATTCTTCCCCCCTGTTGAAGTAATTTCTCTCAGCAGTTTGAGTGAAAAGATTTCTCTAGACGATTTATATAATGGCGATCTCAAGGCAATTACAAGTGTTCGCTATGATTTGCCTAACGGAGTTAAGGATTCAAAGTTTGAAATCGAAGAAATCAAATCCTTCTCATCGATCACCACAGTTACAGCCTCTGAAGTAATTGCCAGTCGCACCACTACCACTACAACCAGTAATACTTCTGGAAATACTATTCTGACTGATCGCGATCTAGGTATTTCCAATGGTTCGCAAACCAGCCAAACGACTATCACTCAAACGACCACCCAAACTGTCCAGACTCAGCAAATGAAGCCGATCATCGTCACCCAAAATGATGATGACGAAGATGATGACTACGATTGCGATGCGTCAGATCGTCGTGATTATCGCGATAATCGTCGTGATGATGACAAGGATCGCAAAGAGCATCGTGATAACCGTCGCACCGATAACAAGGATCGCTCCAATGGTCATGACAATCGCCGCACCGATGACAAAAACGGTGGAAATATTCACTACGATAACCGTAGAGCCGATCGTCGCGATCGCGATGATGATGATAAAGACAGTCGCCGCACCGCCAGTAAGAACTGTAAATATCGTGATGGCGTTGAACAGTCCAAGAAAAATCCCCATCGTGGACATTTCAGCCTCGCAGTTCTTCAGTCTCCACAACGTCTGAATCAAGTAATTGCGCGTATATCGCTCAAGTCCAAGCGTCCCAATGGCTTCCTCAAGGAGCGTTTTGTGGGAGATTACCGCTTTACTGTGAACCAACGAGCTACCTTTATTCGTGGGCTTAACCCAGGCGATCGCATAGTTGTGCGTTTGTTTGATTTGCAAAATCGTCCCTTGGGTTATACCGAAGTGCAATTGCTCAAAGACTTTGCTGCGATTAGTCTGATTTTGCCTAGTGATCCATTGGCATATGGCACATTGCGGACTGTTGCTGGTATCGATTCTCAGCGCATTGGTCGGATTGATCGCAATGTCAAGACCTATGACTACTTCACCCAAATCACAACCACAACCGTTGTCACGCAAACTGTGGCTCGCTTCTTGACGACATCTCAAGGCATCTCGACAAGTTTATTTAATGTCGCAGGTTTGCCACCAGCACCAACCCAATGCACCTATACCAATGCCTTCTCTAAAGGTGAGCAATCTCTAATTGAGCGCACAGTCAGTATCTTTACAAGAGATATGCCTCCTGTGATGCAGGTGCTCCCCGGACAATTAAGCTCTTTGATTCCCATCAATGATAGCCAGTCTACCTTTGATGTAGTTCGTAAGATGCTTGACCTCAAAGACCTAATTCCTAATAGTTCTACATTTTTCTAATTCCAAGTGAAGACGATATAGTCATTTGCGTCGTGCGAAGCACAGTGTAGATTTCAACAAAAAAGCAAAAGCTGGCATTCTATGCCAGCTTTTGCTTTTTTGGCTTTAGATTGAGTTGCATTAAGCATTATGGCGATCGCTACATATAATCGTCATCATCATCGCAAAAGTGTCAAGATTAAACTTTATCTAGGGAATTTAGATGCTATGAAAAAAACTTTTGTACTTGATACTAATGTGCTGTTGTATGACCCAACTGCCATGAGGCGCTTTGAAGATAATGAAGTTGTCTTGCCGATGACCATTATTGAAGAACTTGATCGCTTTAAAAAACAACCTGAAATGATCGGACGCAACGCTCGACAGGTTTCGCGTGAACTGGATGATTTACGAAGTCAGGGGAATATTATCAAGGGTATTGATTTAGAAAATGGGGGACTGCTAAGGGTCGCATTGTGCGATCGCGAAACTTTGAAAACCTTGCCCATTGAACTGGAAGGCGATCGTAATGACAACGCCATTTTAGCCGTAGCGCTCGAATTGAAGAAGCATTGTCAATGCCGTGTGGTCATGGTCAGCAAGGATACCAACCTGCGAATTAAAGCCGATGCCCTAGGACTAGAGGCGGAGGACTACGAAACTAATAAGGTTGATATTTCCGAACTCTATACAGGGCTTGCCGAAGTAACTGTCGGATCGAGCAAAATCGACCAGCTTTTTAAACATGATGCAATTACCCTTGAGGGTGAGTTTTGTCCTAATCAAGCGGTCATGTTAGTGGATGAAATCAATCCCTCCCATACAGCTTTAGCGATCGTCAAAGATTGTCATCAGCATTCCAGCAAACTGGTTGCCATTAATGAAATCACCAATGCAGGTGTTTTGGGAATTAAGGCTCGTAATCGTGAACAAAAATTTGCCCTTGATCTTTTATTGAATGATGCTATTCCTCTCGTTACCCTCGTTGGTAAAGCTGGTACTGGCAAAACATTATTAGCGATCGCCGTAGGACTCCATAAAGTCAGCGATGAGCGTAGCTATACAAGACTACTCATTTCGCGCCCCGTCATTCCTATGGGTAAGGACATCGGCTATTTACCTGGGGACATCAAAGAAAAGCTCACCCCTTGGATGCAGCCTATTTATGACAACTTTGACTTGATTTTCGGCGCACAGTCTCCGAAAGATCCGAAGGAAAAACGCAGCCCCCATCCCCATGTGCGACGTGGACATGAAGATTTAATTGAGCGTGGTCTGCTTCAGATTGAACCGCTCACCTATATTCGTGGGCGGACAATTCCCCAACAATTTCTAATTGTCGATGAAGCCCAAAACCTAACCCCCCATGAGGTCAAAACCATTCTCACTCGTGCTGGGGAAGGCACTAAAGTAGTTTTGACAGGCGATCCAGAACAAATCGATAGTCCTTTTATCGATGCGGCAAGTAATGGGCTTACCTACGTGGTGGAACGGTTTAAGAACGATCCGCTAGCGGGGCACATTACCCTTAGCAAGGGTGAGCGATCGCCACTTGCCGAACGTTCTACGGAATTGCTTTAACATAGGATAGTTAGTGCATAGCACTGACTATCCCCAATCATTTGCCGATCTCCATGAGCTATCTCGAAACCACCGCCGAATTTTATACAGAAGCAGCCATAAAACCACAGGTGGGGCTATGTTGCATTAGCACGCCACCATTGCAATATCCCGATCTCAGGATTCCTGAAATCATGCAGCAAATGAACTATGGCTGTGGTACAACCATTCACCCGACAGAATTACGCAACAATCCTACCGTTCTCTATATTGGTGTTGGTGGTGGTTTAGAAGCCCTGCAATTTGCCTATTTCTGCCGTCGTCAACGGAGTATTATTGCTGTCGATCCTGTAGCCGCGATGCGAGAAGTTGCCGATCAAAATCTCCAACTAGCGTCAAAAGAGAATGCTTGGTTCGATCGCAATTTTGTGGAAATTCTTGAAGGTGATGCCTTCAATTTGCCCGTACCTGATGCATCGGTTGATGTCGTCGCGCAAAACTGTCTCTTTAATATCTTTGAACCACAGGATTTAACTAAAGCGCTAAAGGAAGTTTATCGAGTTCTCAAACCCAAGGGAAGATTGATCATGAGTGACCCGATCGCCACTCGTCCTATTCCTGCCCACTTGCAAGCAGATGAACGCTTACGGGCTATGTGCTTATCGGGAGCAATGACCTATGATGATTATATTCAGCATCTGATTGACGTAGGTTTTGGACAGATTGAAGTACGCGCCCGTCGTCCCTATCGCCTACTCGATACCCATAGCTTTGAATTAGACAGACCGCTACTACTAGAAAGTTTAGATACTGTATCGTTTAAGGTTCCCATTCCCAGTGATGGAGCCTGTGTCTTTACAGGTAAAACCGCAATATATAGCGGTAGTGCAGAATATCTCGACGATCGCGCAGGGCATCATTTACAACGGGGTAATCCTCTCTCTGTATGTGATAAAACAGCCGCTAAACTGGCTCATAATTTTCCGCAAGAAGTAATCGTGACTGATTCTACTTGGCACTATAACGGAGGCGGGTGTTGCTAATGAAGCTACAGAATCCCCTTAAATCATCTCCCGATGGAACAGAAAAATCCAACATTTGGATGCTGAATTTAAGCGCGATCGCCTTTTTATTGATCAGTTTATTGATTAATGCGATCTTTGCTAGTCCTGCCTTTGCTCAACAAACTGCGATCGCCACTTTCGATCCTCAAGAACTATTTCTCAATATCTTGAAATGGATTGAAAGCTTAGGCTATGTTGGCGGAATTGCCTTCATTGTGATTTACATTATCGCGACCATTGCCTTTATCCCTGGTTCTGCATTGACCCTAGGCGCAGGTACATTATTTGGCGTGCTTTGGGGTTCGATCTATGTATTTGTTGGCGCAACCTTAGGGGCGATCGCTGCCTTTTTGATTGGACGCTATCTAGCCCGTGATTGGATTGGCAAGAAGATTGAAAATAATGAGCAATTTGTAGCCATTGATCGCGCTGTTGCCCATTCTGGATTCAAAATCGTGCTATTAACGCGCCTATCCCCTGTTTTTCCCTTCAACTTACTAAATTACGCCTTTGGTATCACTGGTGTGGGATTGAAGGAATATGCGATCGCTTCTATTGGCATGATTCCGGGAACAGTGATGTATGTTTATATTGGCTCTTTTGCTGGTGAGCTTGCCCGTATTGGCAGCACTCAGCAATCCCCAGATCTGACATTACAATGGATAATTCGGATCATTGGTTTAATTGCCACAGTTGTAGTGACGATATATGTGACCAACATTTCCCGTAAAGCAATCAAAGACGCGACTATACCGCCTGACTGAATTTCCCACGAGAGGCTCCAAACAAGATTACAATATGTTAAGCAAATTTATTACAAGATAACGACGGTAAGGGTCGAGCATAACAAAACATGAAAGCAGCGATTATTGGTGCAGGCTTAGCAGGTATGAGTACTGCCGTAGAACTCAGTGAGCAGGGCTATGAAGTAGAACTTTTTGAATCCCGTCCTTTTGTCGGAGGCAAGGTCAGCAGTTGGCTAGACAAAGATGGCAACCATATCGAGATGGGCTTGCACGTATTTTTCGGCTGTTATTACAACCTCTTTGCCCTGATGAAAAAAACAGGAGCCTTCGAGCATCTCCGCCTCAAGGAACACACCCATATTTTCGTCAATCCCGGTGGCGCACAGGCAGCCCTTGATTTTCGTAACTTTGGTGGCGCACCTTTTCATGGTCTGAAAGCCTTTGTGACCACAGGTCAATTACCACTTAAGGACAAAATCCAAAATGCGATCGCGATCGGGCGCAGTCCCTTAATTCGTGGCTTAGTCGATCATGTTGGCGCAATGAAAGAAATCCGCGCCCTTGATAACATCAGCTTTAAAGATTGGTTTTTGGGCATGGGTGGATCGCAAGCGAGTCTTGACCTGATGTGGGATGCGATCGCCTATGGTTTAGGTTTCATTGACTGCGAAAATATTTCGGCAAGATGTATGCTCACCATCTTCCAATTCTTTGCATCCCGCACTGAAGCTTCCATTTTGAGAATGCTCGAAGGTTCTCCTGATGTGTTTCTACATCAGCCCATCGTCAAGCATATTGAATCTAAGGGCGGTAAGTTCCATTTACGTCGTGGTGTGCGCGAAGTTCTCTTTGAAGGTGAAGGCGAAGATACTCGCGTCACTGGCTTGATTGTCGGCAAAGAAGATGGCGAAGAAATCGTTACTGCTGATGTCTATATTTGTGCCACAGATATTCCAGGAGTGAAGCGGATTATTCCTGAAAAATGGAGAGCATGGTCGCAGTTTGACAATATCTATAAGCTCGATGCTGTGCCTGTTATTACGGTGCAACTGCGCTTTGATGGTTGGGTAACGGATATTGATAACCTGCTCTATGCGGTGAAAGTGGATTTCTCCACCTTTGCCGATTTGGCGATTACCAGTCCTACTGATTATTACAAAGAAGGCGAAGGCTCACTGTTGCAGTTAGTTATCACACCTGCGGATGATTACATTAAGCTCAGTAATGAAGCGATCGTTGAGAAGATGATTGCCCAAGTACATCAGATTTTCCCATCTTCCACTAAGTTGAATGTCATTTGGTCGAGCGTAGTCAAACTCGCACAGTCTCTCTATCGCGAAGCCCCTGGGAAAGATCCCTTCCGTCCCGATCAGGCTACTCCTGTCAAGAACTTCTTCCTTGCAGGTAGCTACACGATGCAGGACTACATCGATAGTATGGAAGGCGCAACGCTATCAGGTAGGATGTGCGCGGCAGAAGTAATTAAGAGCAAACAACTTGCCAAAGTCTAAAGAAGAAGCGCCGCAATGCGGCGCTTCTTCTTTATTTATGCAACAGCGATAGCTGGTAATAATTTTCGGCATGGGCGATCGCATCTTGTTGTTCGGCTTCCGAAAGTTCGCGCATTACTTTGGCGGGAACACCTGCCACCACCACACCCGCAGGCACATCTTTCGTCACTACGGCTCCTGCTCCCACAATACTACCCGCACCAATTTTTACCCCTTCAAGCAGAATTGCACCCATCCCAATTAAGCAACCTCTCCCTATTTCGGAACAGTGAATTACCGCCCGATGCCCGATGGTTACATAATCACCGATCGCTAAAGGCTTATCGGGATCGCCGTGGATGATTGTGCCATCTTGAATATTGGTGCAGTAGCCAATATCCATACGGTTGACATCGGCTCGGATTACGACTTTGTACCAAATATTTACGCGATCGCTAAGATGGACATCGCCAACCACCACCGCATCATTGGCAATAAAAGCAGCTTTACTGAGATCGGGAATGGGAAGTTGAGAATAGGAAAGACGCATATTTACTGATGTTTACTAAAGTATAGCGGTTTTCATTTTGCCTCAGGGAAAATGAAAACTCAAATGGATGCGTTAGTGAAACGTAACGCATCCTACAAACTAACGCTATATAATGACTGCTAATTCTGCTGCTAATTCATAATCTATGTCACCATCTCCAGCTTCTGACCAAGCCCCGAACCCGACTACAGATTTATTGCTTGCGGTATCTAACTTGCAAGTTAGCTTTCGTGGCGATGAGGGACTCGTCCATGCCGTCAAAAATATTTCCTTCGATCTTGCTCAAGGTCAAACCCTTGGCATCGTCGGCGAATCTGGCTCTGGTAAATCAGCAACAGCTTTGGCAATTATGGGACTGCTAGGAGAATCAGGCAAAATTACTAACGGGCAGGTGCTATTTCGTCCCAAGGGCAGCCATCCCGTAGATTTGGTGCGCGTCTCGCCTCAGAAAATGCTGCAATATCGCGGCGATCGCATGGCGATGGTATTTCAGGAACCAATGACCTCGCTTAACCCCTTATTTACTTGCGGATATCAGGTCATCGAAGCGATTCAAATGCATCAGAAAGTTTCTAAGGAAGAAGCCGAGACTCGCACGATCCAGTTATTTAATGAGGTGCAATTACCCAATCCTGAGCAATTAATCGAACGCTATCCCCATGAGCTTTCGGGCGGACAATTGCAACGGGTGATGATAGCAATGGCAATATCTTGCAATCCTCAGTTGATTATTGCCGATGAACCGACTACGGCGCTCGACGTAACCGTACAGGCGGCGATTCTGAAATTACTCAAGGAAATTCAGCGATCGCGCCAGATGTCGATGATTTTTATTACCCATGATTTAGGAATTTTGGCAGAGATTGCTGATCAGGCGATCGTCATGAATCAAGGAGAAATTGTCGAATCAGGAGATACGCAATCCATCTTCCAAAGCCCCAAACATCCCTATACCAAAGGCTTGATCGCTTGCCGTCCTCAGCCCGATCGCCAGTTGCGTTTGTTACCAACGGTCAGCGATTTTATGGAATTACAGAACGGTGTCATCGTTGAGAAAGAACCTTCCGATCCGCGCTATTTAGAAGTTGTGCCTCCCGAAGAAACGGCAGCGCGTTTGAGTGAACTCCAAAAGCAAGAACCACTTCTTTCTGTCCAAAATCTCAGGATTGAATTTCCAATTCGCAGCATTTTAGGCTTAAAAAAACGTTATCTCGTCGCAGTTAATAATATTAGTTTCGATGTCTATCCGGGGGAAACCCTTGGACTTGTGGGCGAGTCGGGCTGTGGGAAAACGACGACGGGACGCGCAATTTTGGGATTAACCAATTCTGTGATGGGTTCCGTTAAATTTGAAGGCAGAGAAATCTCTAAGCTTAAGGGCGAGGCTCTCCAAAATTTACGCTGTGATTTGCAGGTGATCTTCCAAGATCCCTATGGTTCCCTCAATCCAAGGATGTCCGTTGGTGATGCGATCGCAGAGCCATTGATTGTCCATAGCCATCAAGAACGCTTTCAGCGCTATCGTAAAGCCGAAGCTAGAAAAGAAAGGGTTGCCTATTTGCTGGAGCGTGTAGGCTTGACGGCAAGTGCCATGCGCCGATATCCCCATGAGTTCTCAGGCGGTCAACGTCAGCGAATTTGCATCGCTAGAGCCTTAGCCCTCAATCCCAAATTGATCGTCGCCGATGAACCTGTTTCCGCCCTTGATGTCTCCGTACAGGCGCAGGTTCTCAATTTATTAAAGGAACTGCAAGCGGAATTTGGTTTAACTTATATTTTCATTTCCCACGATCTCGGTGTGGTCAAATTTATGAGCGATCGCATTATGGTGATGAACAAAGGGGCGATCGTCGAGCTAGATACTGCCGAATCGATCTATACCAATCCTCAACAGGAATACACCCAAAAGCTAATCAGTGCGATTCCAAAGGCTCTAGTTTTTTCATAGTTGACATACCGCCTATTTTCACCACTACAAACATTATTCTGGATAGAGCGCCATGCTAACACTAACAAAAAAATATTCTCTTACTGAATACTTTGATCGTGAAATTCTTGCCGAAACCAGAAATGAATATATTGACGGAGAAATTATTGAAATGACTGGTGGTACACCAATTCACAACACCCTTGTTGTTAACTTACTATCGTTATTACATATAGCTTTACCCCATCCATATAGAGTCTTTGTCACCGATCAGCGTCTTTGGATTCCCGCTCACCGTATTGCGACATACCCTGATGTTATGTTGATGAGTGAGCCTTTGGCATATCAAGAAGGTCGAAAGGATACCTTAGTTAATCCGATTTTGATTGCCGAAGTTTTATCTCCATCAACAGCAAACTACGATCGTAGTGGTAAATTTGCCGCTTTTCGGACTATTCCTAGTTTCCAAGAATATTTACTGGTTGCTCAAGATCGTATCTATGTAGAGCATTTTTATAAAGAAGGCGATCGCTGGATATTTGCTGCCTATGAGAGTGATGAGACAATTTCTCTGCAATCCGTTGATTTAGCGATCGCCACAACCGCCATATATAAGCGTGTTAACTTTGCACTAGAAGCATCAGAATCGGAGCAGTAATCATGACACAAGCAGTTAAATCTCAATCACTCTATGAAAGTGATATTTTACTCTGGGTTGAGGAAACAGTTGCTAAACTCAAAGCCCATGATTTTGAGAATTTAGATCTGGAAAATTTAATCGAAGAGGTAGAATCTTTGGGGATTTCGCAGAAAAAAGAATTGATTAGTCGCTTAATTACTTTACTGGAACATTTGCTAAAGCGTCTTTATGTTGATCTTCCCTATGACTATAACGGATGGGAACGAACAATCCGTAATCAGCGCAATGGTCTTCAGGTTTTGCTGAAACAAGTTCCAAGTCTAAAAACTCGTTGGCATGACAGCTTTACTGATGCTTGGGAGATTGCCCTTAAAACTGTGCGTGAAGAATATCGACAAGTGGATTTTCCTGATCAATGGCAATTTGATCAGGAAATAGAAACTATGCTCAACAATCGCTTTTGGGAACAGGAATAGAAACTACAGCGCTTTGCGCTTACTTAAAACCCAGAAATATTTTTGAAAGCGGCGCTTCGCGCCGCTTTCAAAAATATTTCTGGGCTACTCAAAGCCTCAATAGGCTGTACTAAGAGTTCTACGATTTAATAAAGAACCAAATTTTTTATGGCGCGGCGAAGCCGCGCCATAAAAATCGGTTCTTTATTAGATTAGTAATAGAGCTTCTGCTAGTTCCTTATCCATCTTTTCGGCACTGGCGATCGCATCGGTCATGATTTGACGAGGACTAATCCCGTTGTGATAAGCTGCTAGCCAACGTTGCGCTTCATTTCCCTGTTCGAGGATTTTCTTCAAGGGCGAGAGGAAACACCATACACCTGAATCCTTAGCTCGCGATCGCAATTCTTCGTAGAGATTGGACACCCATTCCCGCGCCGTAATCTCTTCACCTGTCTGCCAATGAGTCAGCACTGCATCAAGACTATTGGTAGCTGCGGCAATTTCATTGCGATCGGAAATTTCCGCAAGTTCGCTTGGCGTAAATTTACTGGAATTAGGTGCAAGTGGATCGAGGGATGAGCCAATTCCTGCTTCGAGAAATTGAGTGAGGCGCATTTCTAAAAGGGAAGTGATTGCTAATAGAGCCACAGGATCAATGACAAGATCGGAAATTCGTAATTCTAAGCGATTGAGGTTATAGGGGCGATTGTCACCATTGGGACGCACCGATGACCAGAGATGACGTACATTTTGCATCGTTCCTAATTGCAATTGCTGCTCTGTCCATTCCACAAAATGATGATGATCGCGAAATAGCGGAACTTCCTTTGGCGTTTTAGGAAACATTTGCCAACGAGAAGAGTGGAAGCCAGTTGCCTTACCATTGAGAAAAGGAGAAGCCGCACTGAGAGCTAGATAGAGGGGTGCTTCAAGACGAATGAGGCGACAGGCGGCAATTAATAGCTCTAAATCAGGAATACCAACATTAATATGAATACTAGCGGTGACTACATCCGTACCATAGGTCTGTTCGATATAGGTGTGATAGGGATTATTAGGATCGGAGCGATAGAAATGATCTGTTCCCCCTAGGGCAAGCGTACTCCCCGGCATCAAAGTATAATCGCCCAGCGATCGCAAATAGCTGCGTAGTTTTTGGCGTGGTTCCACCAAAGCCATGAGTAATGGCTCATATTTGAGGAAAGGTGGAGTGATGTATTCGACATTGCGGCTATCGGGTTCGCGCACAAACCCATGCAGATTTGCCACGATGCGATCGCTAAAGCCAATCACATCCCCCGTTGGTGTAGAGGTATATATTTCTACTTCAAAGCCTTTGGATAAAAGCACGGGAGGTTTCCTTTTGCTATAGACACTAGCTATAGCGTACCCTGCAATGCGATCGCTTTAAAGATGCCTTAGGGTATACAACTTGCTTTAACTTTTCATCAGTTCCTTCATCTGCTTGGCGGCTAGGGCATAGCCACCATCAGCCCCATCCACAAAATGCACTTGACGACCATCGCGTTCAAAGACTAAACAGGTCATCAATGCGCGATCGGATATATGAAAGCCATATACTAAACGCCCCTCTTGAAACTTTTTCTCTAAATAGTCAGTTAATTTTTGACGCTGTTTAGTTCTACCAGAAATAACCATCCGCAATACATCATCAAATTTTTTAAAGTCCGTGGCTTCCGAGACAATCTGTTTGTAATCACCCCAATTAAAATTGCCTGTCTTGATGTTAAAAGTCATCAGAAGTAGTCCTAACAAGTTAATCAATCGGATTTTCCATATATACAAAGTTTTTTGTAACC
This sequence comes from Pseudanabaena sp. BL-A-41, assembly GCA_050632425.1. Taxonomy (GTDB): domain Bacteria; phylum Cyanobacteriota; class Cyanobacteriia; order Pseudanabaenales; family Pseudanabaenaceae; genus Pseudanabaena. Next base: position 1,848,359 of record CP192607.1, read on the forward strand.
ATCCCTGAGAAGCTTTAAAAACTCGCGTTTCCGACAATAAATTTTTCCCTCGAAAAGCAAGTTGCAGGTTCTCCGTTACAACAGGATGACATTCGGTATCTTTCCCATAGATGCGATCTATTTGGTTAATTACTTCACGATAGAGATTGTCGATTTGCGTCTGACTAGGTGCGGTCACTTGCACAATTAAACTCAAAATTTCTTCGTGACGGGTGGGGATATCCTGCCATCGGCATTCTAAACCAGAGAAATCAGCGATCGCATATTTATAATTCAGCTTAGGACTATACAAATCCCTTGTTGCTTTGTCCTTAACTAGTCTTGTGGCATAACTAATACCTCCACCTCTGATGATCGCTTGGGTATAGTTGTCTGAGATTTGCAACTTAGCAATTTTGACATCATAGTTTGATGTAATCGCTTCTAGTGGAACGATGCCAGTGCGTAGAATCAGGTTAAATTCCTCAGTAGCCATTTTTTGAACTGCTAATAAGGCACGTTCAGCATCGGGAATAAATTTTGGAGGTATCAGAAGCGAGGCTCCATCGCCACCAAATACAAAGGGAATCTCTAAGTCTCCAACTAGATTTAAAATGACAATAATCGAACAAGCCCCTAAAAGATTGACATCCTTATATCTCCCTGCCTCGATCGCTTTTGTGGAGTCGGTAATATCGGTAATAATTACTGCCCAGTCTTTAGGAACTGCATAAAAATTTTCACTATGAGTAATATCTACAAAATTTTCAAGTACAGGTAGATTCGCATAAAAGTCTTCATGATCAGTATTCTGTTGTGGCGATCCTTGAATACTCATATCTGTAATCCTAAATGCGAAGGGAGACTCAATTGATTTTATCAATAAAAATATGGGCAAAAGTAACCGCCAAGTGGCGGCTGTTTGCTCTCCTTAGGCAACAGCATTGAATGCTAAAACCGCTATACTAAATGCTAATACCAAAACTAAAAATAGCTAGGTCATCTTTAGTTTTGAGAACCCTTAATGGGTTTGGTTTTTAATTCACAAAAGTGTTGTCGCACTTTCGTGAATTGGTATGAAGCTACGTTAATCTTTGAGGTGTCACCATGACCCAAGCCCTAAGTCGTCCCACTACATCTAGCGAACAAGATCGCGATCAACAGCTTATCTATTCGGGTATCACTTGGGAGCAGTTTAAGCTCATCCAAGCAGGTTTTGCTAATTCTACGGGGGTACGACTTTTTTATTATCAGGAAACTATTGAAATCATTATGCCAGGACGCGCTCACGAAACAGTCAGCCGATTTATTTGTGTTCTATTAAGTATCTTTTGTATAGAAAATAATATCGAGTTTGAGCCAACAGGGTCGATGACTCAACAGCGTGAGGGAGAAGTTTCGGTTGAGCCAGATGAATCATACTGTTTTGGGACATCAAAGCCTACTCCTGACCTAGTAATCGAAGTAATCTTTACTAGCGGCAGTCCTAAGAAGTTACAACGTTATCAAGCTTTGCAGATTCCTGAAGTATGGTTTTGGCAAGATGGCGTATTTAGTCTCTATCGTTTACGCGATCGCACCTATGAAGTGATTTCCCAGAGCGAGATTCCAGAGCTTGCGGGATTAGATATAGATTTATTGACTCGCTGTGTCTCAATGGCACAAACTTCTCGATTAGAAGCAGCAAATACTTTCCGTAAAGCTCTTAAAAAGTAAGGGACACTGAATTTTATTTAGGTGTAAGCACTCCAGAGTGATCGCGCCATCACCAACAAATTTCCTACTCGCTAAGGTAAGAAAACCTACAAGATCGGCGATCGCACTATATTCCTAAGTATGTTAGCTTTATATGTAGTTTTGAACTGAGGTTAAGCCATGTTAACTACAGAGACTTCTACACAAATAAATGTTAGACAGGCGTTAATCCAAGAAATTGATCAGACTTCAGATTATCTTTTAAGCGAAGTTCTAGACTTTCTTTTGTTCATTAGAGCTAAACATTCACCAGTACAGCTAGAAATACAAACAGATGCTGATGAATTAGTAGAAGATTATGATGATCCTCAAGAAAAAATCCTAGAAGATCTGCGTCAGTCTTTAGAAGATGTTAAAGCAGGTAGAGTTCACGATATTTCTGAACTTTGGGATGGGATTGATGTCTAGCAATAATCCTAAATTGAAGATTCAGTTTACGGATGTTTTTAAGCGCCAAGTTCGAGATTTAGCAAAGCGCTATAGAAGGATTAAATTTGACATTCAACCAGTTTTAGATCAACTTCAAAGTTGTGACTTAGTTGGCGATCCAGTTCAAAGTACTGGATTAAGGTTTTGGAGATCGCTTTGGCTTGGATGATTTTGGTATCTTGGATTTTTGAGCAGAAATTTTTTGTAACTTTTGGATTTGTTTGAGGGTTAGTCCTGTAAATTGAGCAATTAATTCCACAGAAATGTTAGAAAGTATCATGTTTAGCGCAATCTGATTCGCTGTTTCAGCTTTACCCTTGACTAGACCTTTTGCCTCACCTTCAGCTAGACCTTCAGCCTTGCCTTCTAGTAGTATTTCTTGATAGATTACTGATTCTTTCATGATTTCGCTCCTTAAAAGTCTCTGGATGATTTCTTTATTCAGGGCTATACCCGATATTATAGCGGTCGATGCGGCTATGTTACTTTGTACTTGTTTATCTTCGATATTTTCAATTTGTTTAGCAACTTGTCTGAGGGTTTCTTCGGGATCATTGGTTTGAGTTAGGGTTGCAAAGGGGAATAGTCCCTGATATTGCTGAAATATTTCCGTCGGTTGCTCCCATAGTTTGATGACGTTGAATGCATGGTTTAGTCTGCCAATATTAAATGTCGTTTCATGGACTAGAGGGGATTGACTGGGGCTGAGATAAATAACAACTTGATATATCTGTCTTTCTGGGAATTTACGATATAACCTAAGTCGATAATCTGCCATGCGGAAGGGGATATTTTTGTTTGGCTCGGTTTGAAATTCGATATGTAGAATAATGTCGGTTGATTCGAGAAATATTACGGAGTCGGCGCGAATCGGTTCGACTGAGAGTTCCGATGGCTCGATTTTGGTTAGGGTTATGGCTTCGCCCAATATCCAACTGGCGAAGTCTCTGGAAAAGCTTTCTGCTAAGTATTTACAGATGTTATCAATCATTGCGGAATTTTATCATTTACCGATCGCTACCAAATCCAAAAAAATATTGATTGCCAATATTAATCTTCAAACTTAAGCGATCGCCACCCACCCTAGTCAAATTGCGATCTCTTAAGTAATTGCTTTTGTTCAGAAAAGTTAGGTGTGTTACATTTTATCAATGTACTTTACTTGATAGACTAGGATCAATCTAGTTAAGAAAGCTTGGTAAAAAGATCCTTTTTCTTTTGTCGAGAAATTCATTCCGATGTTCTTTAATACCAATCTTAAAGATAAGCAAATAAGGCAGAAGCTTATTAAGATAAATTTTATCGTAAAATATAAAAACAATAAAGACACTTAGCATCTTTAATTGTTTTTGTGATCATAAATCGCAGAATTTTTCTGCAATTTTTGTCTTGATTTGCTAAAATTATTGAAAGGGATGAAGAACTCCGTCGCAATCTTACAGGCTATCAATTTCTTTTTTACTAAAATGTACTTACACCGCATAGCATCGGGGTATTTATCCTCGTTATTAAAAGTTAATTGAATACTCCATTCACAATTCTGTCCACCTTTATGATAATCATTAGGAGTCCTAAACTATGAATTCCGCTCAAGTTGCATCATTAACTTTAGATATTTTACTCCAGATTTCGAGCAAGGTAGGGGATGGGGCATTTAAAAAAATTGGTGATCAACTTGTTTCTCTTCTTGAGAATAAACTTAGAAGAAAGCTTTTTCCAGATCGTTTACAAAATAATCCTGAAACACTAAAAGAAGTTGAACAGACTATTGCTCAAAAATGTAACGAAGATGCTCAATTCTTAGAAAAGTTGAAGAATATAGTGGAAGATTGGAATATTCAACAATCAAAATATGTCAGTCAAAACACCGAAAAAGGTGTGAATATGGTTAATAATATTAGCAGTGGAGGCAAAGCTGTAGGTCAAGAGATTAATAACTACTTTCGTTAATCTTGGAGATACAGATTTAGAATATACAGATTTAGAGCCATTGACACGATGGCGGAAAGTTACTACATACTTTAAAGCACTATCTTTTCTATTTTTAACACTTCTTCGATGGGCATTCTGGGGATGGAAGGCTGACTACGCATTTCCTTTCTCTGAAATATCTATATTAATATTTAGTTGTATCAATGGGAAACTTCCTAAGAAGATAACTAGTTTACAAAGAAGGCTAAGAAACAAGGAAATTATATTAACTAATCCTTCTCTAGAGCGCATTCAGAAACTTTACAGTCTTGAAAATCAAGGACTTGTATGTAAGGAAGTTATTGATATACTAGGATTAAATGGAGAAAAACTCGAAAAAATTGCATCAGTTCTTCAAGAATTAGATAATAAAACAAGAGAGATTCAACAGGAACTAGAACCTTATAAACCACAAAGATATAAAGATTTTTCTAAACTTCAAGATCTTTCATGGTCTTCTAATAAAAATCAAAATGATTATGTTGAGCTACAAAAGCTAACTAAAAGGCTTTCTAATAAGATGAAGGATAGTAAAAATCCTGCTCAGATTTTAAAAGATGAGCGTAACAATTTTCTTGAAGACATCAGATCTAAAAAGATAATACTCTCAGCTTCAGGATTAAATCTTGCATATCAATTTTTTAATTTAATTGCTAGTACAATTCCTGAAATAAGGTTTGAGGGTAAATATCTAGGGAACCTAAAAACTGCAACAAAATATCACTTTCATCCTCAATGTCGTATTTGGCAAAGTTTAGTTTATAGAGTTTTATATTGTGATGACAAGGAGATAATTGTTAGTAATACATCTCAAGACTTCAAGGGGAAGTTTGGGTATTGTTCCTCTTGTAAAGAATGTGAAAGAATGGCACTAATTCAATGACCAGCGCCTAATGGTGCGAAGCTTCACCTTGCACCACTAGGCACTGGGAAAGGAGTAGCATGAAAATAATTCAATAATAAGGCTGAGGCTTATGACAGCACAAATTCCTAAATCCTTACTGTCACTCAGTGAATCAAATTCTAAAGTGCAATCGCTATATCTTAAAACGATTAGTAAGCAAGGGAAGACATTTGCTTCACCTTTTTGGTTCCTTGGTAACCCGATTAGCATCAGGCGTTACATAACGCCTCTGGTAATTACTTAATCACTGGTAAACATCCCTACGATGTCCAATTTTTAACACCAAAATGAGTAGCTGATTATCCTGAATAGAGTAGATGATGCGATAGTTTCCAACCCTAATGCGATAGAGATTATCTTCGCCAGTCAGCTTGACCACACCATCAGGACGAGGAATATTAGCTAAAGCGTCAATCTTTATCTTGATCCTTTGTTGATCTTCTATGGATAGAGATTTTAGTTGTTTGGCAGATTGCTTTACAAACTCAATACGATACGTCATAGACCAATCTCAGCCTTGAGACTTTCCCAAGAGATAGTACCTTCAGAATCAACGGACGCTAGAGCAGCTTTAGCATCTTCAATATCCTCGTAATCTTCATCAGCTTCATAGCTACCAGCATTTATATTCAAACCAGCTTGTGAATGTTTTGCTCTCACAAACAAAAGAAAATCTAAAACTTCACTTAAAACACTATCTGAAGTTAGTTCAATTTCTTGAATTAGAGATTGTCTAATATCGCTTTGAGTTGAAGTTTCTGTGGTTATCATCACTTTACATCTCTCGCATATTTTAGTTTCTAAAATCTTAGCAAATTCTAACAGTAGCTTGATTACACTAAAAACAATATCTAAGCTGCGATCGCAATAAAGATCGCAATAAAGAAGGGGACGCAATGCGCCCCCTTCTATTTAATTTATTCCCATTCGATTGTGCCGGGGGGCTTAGACGTAATATCTAGCACCACGCGATTGACACCTTCCACTTCATTGACAATGCGATTGGAAATAGTTTCCAATAGCTCATAGGGAACCCTTGCCCAGTCCGCAGTCATACCATCCTCACTACTGACCAGACGTAAAACCACAGGATGGGAATAGGTGCGCTTGTCACCCATTACGCCAACACTGCGAACCGTTGGTAATAGCACCGCAAAGGCTTGCCAGAGATTATTGTATTGACCTGCGCGATTGATTTCTTGACGCACGATCAGATCGGCATCGCGTAAAGTATTCAATCTCTCACTGGTAATCTCACCAATAATCCGAATCGCTAATCCAGGACCGGGGAAAGGCTGACGCTTGACAATCTCTTCAGGAAGACCGAGAGCAGTACCAACCTTCCGCACTTCATCCTTAAAGAGTTTACGAAGTGGCTCCACAAGCGTGAAACGAAGATTTTCAGGCAAGCCACCGACATTGTGATGGCTTTTGATTTTGACAGCAACACGTTTACCAGTGGCAGGATCGACGTTGGTATCCGCAGACTCAATCACATCGGGATAGAGTGTACCTTGAGCGAGGAAGTCAAAAGGTCCTAAACGGCTGGATTCCTCTTCAAAAACATTGATAAATTCGCCACCGATGATCTTGCGCTTTCGTTCGGGATCGGTGACTCCTTTTACCTTTTCTAGGAATCTTTCGCGGGCATTGACATATTCCACATGGATATGGAACTGTTCTTCAAAGAGTTTGACAAGGCGTTCAGGTTCTAGCTTTCGCATGAAGCCTTGATCGATAAACATACAGGTGAGTTGATCGCCGATCGCTTTATGCAGCAGGAAAGCAAGCGTAGAAGAGTCCACACCACCAGAGAGGGCTAGCAAAACGCGCTTAGTCCCAACCTGTTCACGAATTTCACGAATCGCATTTTCGATAAAGGCATCGGTAGTCCAGCTTGGTTCGCATTGGCAAATGTGATAGACAAAATTGCGAATCATTGCCATGCCACCTGCGGAATGCACCACTTCAGGATGGAATTGCACACCGTACAGCTTTTTGACATGATCAGCGATCGCGGCACAGGGAGTATTTGCAGTATGGGCAAGCACTTCAAATCCCTTAGGTAAATCCACTACTGAGTCGCCATGACTCATCCACATGGTGATCCCTGTATCGACATTGGTCAGTAAATCAGTGGGATCGTCGATTTGTAATTCTGCTTTGCCATATTCCCCGCGATCAGCGCGTTCGACAGTGCCGCCAAGCTGTTTCGCCATTAGCTGCATTCCATAGCAAACGCCTAAAACAGGAATGCCTAAGTCGAAAATCTTAGGGTCACATTGTGGCGCACCTTCGTCGTAAACAGAACTAGGACCACCCGACAAGATAATCCCTTTAATGTTTGATTTCAGCAAATTTTCTGCTGATGTGTGATAGGGTAAAACCTCGGAATAAACTTGTGTCTCACGGATACGTCGAGCAATTAGCTCCGAGTACTGAGACCCGAAATCGAGAATAGCAATCATGGAACGAGTGATTTTATTGGCTGTGGTACTATCAGAACTTGTGCTAGCTGAATCTATACTAGATGAAAGCGCACCTTCAAGATTGAGTACGGCATTCGATGATGTTGGGGGGGAAGAAACCACAGTAGATACCTCTATCTTAATGAGATAGCATTTAATGAGAGTGTCAGGCTTTCGTTAAGCCTATCGCTGCGAAAAAAGTAGCTATTCGTACAATGCTAGCAAAATGGTACGTGTTTATGTATAAAAAAGTTATGATAGCGATCGCATTGTTACCAGTTTTAGGGTTTCCAGTTTTAGGATTGCCGATTTTGGAAGCAGGAGCAGTGCAATTACGGGATGGCAAGACTTATTTCCTGCATTTACCAACCTTCCTAGAGGCTGAGTCAACCGTAAATGTGATATATGCGCGGAATGCCACTTATTATTTCAAGATCGCGCTTCCCCAGAGCATGGGAGAAAACTTACAAAGGCTGGAAATAGTCCAATCAGAAGGTTTTGAGACGATTGACTTTCGGCTTGATGAAACAATTGCCTATTTGCAAGCACCCTCAGGCGATCGCATTCCTATTTCTGGCAAAGCTGAAATTCTCCAAAATCAGGATCGCAATCAACAGAAAATAGTCATTACCTTTGATCCCCCAATTCCTGCTAATGGTGAGCTTAATCGCCAACTAGTAGTCGGACTAAGACCAATTCGCAATCCCCGTTATGATGGGGGCTATTTATTTGGAGTCTCTGCATCTCCGCAAGGCGATCGCCCTAACACCCAATTTCTGGGCTATGGCAGATTAAACTTCTATGATCCCTTCCGCTAAATTCTGCAAAAACACTCCGCAAAAACATAATGACTGATAGCAATGATAGTTTAATCGTCAAGCCCAAAAAATCTGGATTAGCACCATTGATTCTCACTTTGGTGGAATTGTTGCGCCAGTTAATGGAAGCACAGGTAATTCGGCGGATGGATGCAGAGAAATTAACCGAGTCGGAAATCGAGAGAGCGGCGGATAGTTTGCAAGCTCTAGAGAAACAGATTTTCAATCTTTGCGAAGTCTTAGAAATTGATCCCGAAGATCTTAATCTCGATCTCGGTGAATTTGGGAAGCTGCTACCTAGACGCGGAGCCTATTATCCAGATAAGTCCTCAAGTGAATCATCAATTTTGGAATTACTCGATCGCTTGATTAGTACAGGAATCGTCCTCGAAGGTGATGTGCAGATCGGACTCGCCGATATTAACCTAATCGACCTCAAATTAAAGTTATTACTAACTTCAGGCGATAAATCCGCTTCTTAACTAACTGATGTTACGTGGAAGTTTCTAAAGTAGGGGCGGGTTTTGCATATAGATCTTGCTTTATCCCAAAATTATCAACTAAACCCGCCCCTACTGCGCAGACCAGTACCTTACGGAGTTATAGTTCCACGTAACATCAGTTAACTAAATATTGGCAAAGCCAATCTCTAGCAAAATTTCTCCTGCAAGCTTTACAGCTTCTTGAACGCGAGTTAATGGCACATGATGCGATCGCGCTAACTTCGCGCAGTCCTCATATTCTGGTTGAATCGTCCAGAAATCATCGCGCCATGCCATCTTCACTCGCGCCTTGCCATATTCCGTTTCTATTTCATGGATCTCGCGATGGAGGATTTTGCGCTCTTGCCAACGATAGCGAATGCCGAGAGTACTAGTTTCGCGAAAAAGAATTTGCTCACAAATAGACTGGAGATCGCAGGGACAAATAACGGTAATTAGCGTTCCGTTGCGGGATTTTTTCATGCCCACTGCTTGGGTATACACATCCAGAGCGCCATTTTGTAATAACTGCTCCATCGTGTAAGCGATCGCTTGAGCAGTCATATCATCAACTTGAGTTTCCAGAATGACGATGGTTTCAGTAATGCTTGCGGCAGTTTGCTGTTTGTCAACTTCTTGAATAAACGCAGCATTAATCTTTAATCTTTTTTTTTATCCTTGGACTTACTCTTCCCAACCCATAACCGCAAGGCATTAGGAATTTCCAAATCCTGAGAACCTGCCCCTAAACCTACTTTTTTGATTTTCATTAAGGGAACTTCGCCAAACTTTTCACTGAGAGTGACAGCGATCGCCGCTCCTGTGGGGGTGACTAATTCCTTGCGAATGCCATTGTCAAAGGTAGTTACACCATGTAGTTCCCATAGTTTCAAGGTTGCAGGGGCAGGCACTGGCATCTTGCCATGATCGCAATTGACATAGCCACCACCCGCAGGCAAAGCCGAACAATAGATTTTTTCGACTTCTAACCAAGCAAAGCCTGCACAGGTACAAACTATATCGACGATTGCATCGATTGCCCCCACTTCATGAAAATGCACAGCCTCTGGCGCGATTCCATGTACGGCTCCCTCGGCGATCGCGAGTTCTTTAAATATCGCTAAACTCCATTTCTCAACCTGCGCTGGCAACTTAGCATTACGAATGATTTTCTCAATATCAGGCAAATGCCGATGCAATTTATGGGTATGGATTTCATGATGATCATGACTATGGGAATGTTCTCCATGAACGTGCGCGTCATGATCGTGAGAGTGACTATGGGTGTGATCATGGCTATGCTCATGGGAATCGGTGGCGGCTACGGTTGGTGGCTCATTACCGACATAATTTAATAACTCCACATGGAGTTTTGTCGCTTCAATCCCACCACGAATTACTAATTCTGTCCATAGCTTCACTTCGCGATCGAGTCCCAACTTATGCACAACCTCTTGCAAATATTCTAATGGGACACCTGCGTTCACTAGCGCCCCCAAACACATATCACCTGCGATACCTGTCGGGCAATCTAAATATGCAATACTTCCCATACTTAATCACTATAGAGAAAATCCAATTACTCCCTTCAGATTAGCACCTTCCCAAATTGTACTCTCGACAATTACGTCAGTTAAGTTAGCATTCGCCAGATTTGCATTTTGTAAATTCGCACCCATGAGATTTGCACCACTCAAGTCTGCACCACCTAAGTAGGAGTTCTGGAGATCAGCCACGGCTAAATTAGCTTGTTTGAGAATTGCCATACTGAGATCAACTTCCTTGAGTTCGGCATGACGAAACTTAGTTTCGATACAGTTAGACTGAGCCAAAATTGCTTTATATAAGTAGGTACGACTAAAATCTGCATGGCTAAGATTTGCCTTCGTTAAATTAGCCATGCTCAAAAAAGCATCCTCCAAAAAAGCATCACATAACTCTGCACCAACTAACTGCGCTCCACTAAAAATTGCACTACCTAAATTCGCTTTATTGAGAACTGCCTTATTTAAAATCGCCTCACTAAAATTTGCCATCAAGCAGCCAGCCATACTGATATCTGCAAAATCCAGTAATGCTCCACATAAATTTGCACGAGTTAGTAATGTTCCCCGCAGTTTCGCTCGACTCATCTTGGCGTTGCTTAAATTGGCATTACTCAAATTGGCTCCGCTAAAATCAGCATTCTGGAGAGATGCGCCACTCAGATTAGCTCCGCTAAGATTGATTTTTTGGAAATTCTCACCACTGAGGTTAACGCCCCGTAGATCTGCACCACTAAGGTTGGCTGAGCCAAGATTGATGCCCCTAAGTTCTAGCGATCGCAAGTCCGTACCAGCCAAATTAACATCTTGGACATTCGCTTGGCTAATATTAGCCTGACCCAGGATTGCACCACGCAAATCGGCTCCCTTTAAGTTGGCATTGGGAAATACCGCACCACTCAGATTTGCTCCCGTTAGATTAGCGTTACTTAAGTCAGCTCTACTAAAATTAGCTTTGCTGAGATTAGCTTGACTTAAATTGACACCACTAAGCTTTAGACCAGAGAGGTCTACTTTTTGCAAATCAATCTCTTCAGGTTGAGCTTTTTCGCGCCAAGCATTCCAGCGCTCTGCACCATCTTTAATATGTCGAACAATCTTTAGGTCAGCCAAGATGATTTAATTACTCAAATTTACTGTTGATATCATTCTAATCTACGCTTCTTATTAAACAAATCTATATCAGCCGTTTAGCTTATGCAAGGCAGAACTTAAATTTTTGGGATTGGCAAAGCCAATCCCAAAAATTTAAGTTCTGCTATTCTATCCCCTATCGATTAATGTTTGGGCATTACGTTGCCAGCGATCGCGTTTAATTCGTCGCAAGGCTGAGCCTGTAAAATGCTGATCCCACTCTTCTTCAGTCATATTTACTAAATCTGTTAATTGGGGATCGACATTATGAGGAAAGGGTTGAAAATCAGTTTCTAAGGTTTCTTGAGCAAATCGCTGATTCCAAGGACAGACATCTTGGCAAATGTCACAGCCTGCAACCCAGTTTTGTAAATTAGTGGCGATCGCTTCAGGAATTTGCTCAGCTTTATTCTCAATGGTGTGATAAGCGATACATCGATTAGCATCCACCACAAATGGTTTAGCGATCGCCCCCGTTGGGCAAGCATCAATGCAGCGCATACAGGTTCCGCAATGTTCGGTATGGGGGCGATCGGGTTCAAGTTCAAGATTGGTAAGAATTTCGCCAAGAAATAACCAAGAGCCATAGTCGCGAGTAATCACATTGCTATGTTTGCCAATCCAACCGATCCCCGCCCTTTGAGCAAAGGCTTTTTCGGCGATCGGACCTGTATCCACATAATAACGAGTTTGAATTTTCTCCCCTTGATACTCACCCAGTGACTCTAGCCAAGTTGCCAAAGCCTTTAACTTTTTGGTCAAAACCTTATGATAGTCACGTCCCCAGCCGTAACGAGAAATTTTCCCCACTTGGCGATCGATTGAATGTTGATGGGGAGTGTAATAATTCAGCGCTACGCAAATGACCGACTTTACCCCTACCATCACTTGAGTAATATCTTGGCGCTTGGGATTTGCCATCCAGTCCATATCTGCTTGATAGCCCAGAGATAACCATTCTTGCAAGCGCTCTGATTCAATCCCAGACTCAGCCTTGGCAATTCCAACTTTACTAAACCCTAGGTCTAAGGCTTTTTGCGCGATCGCTTGTTTGAGCTCTTGCGAAGATAATTGATGATCGTTCATATTACAAATCAAAAATGCGCTGCTAAGGAGCGCATTTTTGATACTTTTAGCCTCCACCTAACCAACCAAAAAATCCACCTTTCTTTTCTTCCTTAGGCTTAGCTTGATTTTTTTCTACATTTGGTGATATGCCACTAACTTGGTTAATGTACTGTAGCGCTAAAGGCTCCTCTGGATTGAGTTTCAGTGCTTGCTGAAAGCTCACCTTTGCCATACCTGATAACTTTTGATTCATATAGACAAACCCTAACAAAGCATGACATTTGCTATTGTTACAATCCGCTTGAATCGCACTGCGTAATTCCTTTAATGCTGAAGCCCATAATTTTTGGTTGATATAGGATTCGGCTTGGCGAATATATTGATTGCTCGAACCAGACGCATTATTGCTAGCCGCAGCTTGGGTTTGCCCTGTACTATTCGAGCCAGTATTATTCGCATTAGATGAGTTGTTATTCGCATTACCCGCAGCACTACGGGGAGAAACTTGTGCTTCACTCCGCATTTGATAGGTGCTATTCGTACTATTGGGATAAGTAGAACTGACTCTACTACCACTAGTATTACTGCTATTACTTGTACTGTTACTATTTATGTTGCTTGCCAATCCATTGGGTACAGACACTTTAGGCGTGCTAATTCCTGAATTCACAGCCTCATGAGATTTGTGTCTATAGCCTTCTTGCAGGAGAATATGCACTAAATTTAGTTCGCTTAATAACCCAATGTGCTCTAAGACTTGGTCAAGATCCTGATACTGAACTTTCGCAATAGTCTGAATTGTTTGTTCGTAATTGATATCTGTAGCCGCAGTTAAATATTTTTTGGCAAGTTCTGACTGAGGCGTAAATGTCTGATTACGCTTCATTAAACGTTTGCCTAATAGTTTTAAAATCGCTGAATATTCTGTACGTTCGCGTTCTTGAGACAGCACGTCGTAAGCGGGATTTACTAGTTTAGATAGATATTGCGTAGCAACTTGCTTCTCTGACGGAGTACGCCCATGAATATCTGGATGCAAACACTTTGCAATTAAGAGATATCGCCTACGCACTTGGGAAGCCTCTGCTGTCAGTGGTAAGCCTAATACAGCATAGTAATCATTAAAGTCATATTGACCAATGCCACGCTCTATACGGAATGTTCTTGGGTTTTCCACTATCTATCCTCGGCTTTTCGCGACCCAAATAAAATTTTTTAGATTTTAAACTAGATAAGTAATAATAACCTACCCATTATTAATACAGTTATGATCGCAACAATCGCACATTTCCCATAGTTAAACTATTGAAAATTTACATATTATTTTATCTCAATTTCATGCGTATTGACTATAGCGAAACACAGGGAAATTTTTAAAAGCGCGGCGAAGCCGCGCTTTTAAAAATTTCCCTGTACTACATTAAGCCTCAACAGGCTGTATCTGAGCGAGATGCATTAGCGATCCTAAATGGTTTGTGAAAGCAAACCCTTTAGGATTGCTAAGTAGGTGGGCATTTTTAAAAACCAGAGCCAAAACCTGTGGCGCACGCTGCGCGTGCGCCACAGGTTTTGGGATTTTATATTTAATTGTATCTACCTAACTTATAGAAAAATTACTATTAACTGGCTAAAACTTGTTTAGCAATTTGAATTTGCTCATTGCTAAAACCTGCTTCGTTGAGAAAATTTAAGAAGTCGGAACTACGATATCGCGCATCCACACCGATCGCATCCCGAAATGTTTTTTTGCCTCCAGTCTGATCACCAGATGTCCATTGGGCGATCGCAAGAGCAACAAAGGGATGCGGATTGCTAGGTTCTAGTTCGATCGCTTTTTGGGCATAGGCAATCGCCAGATCATATTGTTTTAAACGCTGATAGGCGAGGCTAAGATTGTAGTGAGCTATCTCGTTGTCAGTTTTGAGAAGTGCTGCCCAACTATGTAAGACTACCGACTGGGGTAAATCGCCCCGCACGAGATAAACAATGCCGATCGCATTAAAAGCCTGTAGAGATGTGGGCGATCGGTAAATTGCCTCCCAGAGTGATGTGGCGGCGGCATCATGCTTTTTCGCGAGATGTTGTGTCCAGCCAAGGATAATACGACCATCAATATTTTGGGGATCGAGTTTGACAGATTGCTGTAAAGCCGCGATCGCATCATCAAAACGTTCTTGCTTCCGATAGGAAAGCCCTAATTGACGATATTCATCGGCAGCCCGTTGGTCGGCTTGAGAGGTTTGGTTAATCCGTGATGCATTTACTTTCGGATTCGCAGCGATCGCCGTTGATGCTGTTATCAAGCTTATGAATGTCAGCAAATTTAACAAGCTGAAAATCTTAGACAATCTTTTCAAAGCAAGTATGATCCATAAAATAAACAAGGTTCGCTAGGCGAACCTTGTTTATTTTAGTTATTCAAGAACCAATCTATGGGTGTTTCTTGAAAATAAATGCAAAATTTATTTGCTAGCAGTCAGTTGACGATAGGCTCTAGTAACTAGCTTGTCATCGACAAAGGTGGCATTCATGCTTAAGTCATTGTTTGACCAGCTAACAATCACGGCGCGATCGCCATACTTATGATCGATACCGAGAGGCTTACCTTCTCCTCCCAAGATGCTAGCCACTTGGTCATAACGCATTCCCCGTCCTAGACAGACATAGTTTTTGAGGGTGACTCCGGGGTTGCCACAACGGTACTGCACATTAGTAATGTTGTTGTCGTAATGGCGTGAAGGCAATAGAGCAAGATTAATTGTTGGCCCCGATAGAGCTTCGGTCAACCAATATAGACACATCAGGACTACCCCCAGTATCAATACATCTTCAATCACAGCACGGACTAGATTACGTTGATGGCGGCGTTTGATCTGTTGTGCTTTTTCCTTAGTCCAAGTCTCCCAAGGGAATGTATCCACCCATTGAATGGTGTCATTAAACTTGGCGATCGCACTAGTCCGAATTGCTTCTAAGGCTCCCTTAGGATCGCGAATCGTGATGCGACTCGTAGTACGCGCCGCAGCAATAGTTTTCGGATCGAGCAACCAACCACGTAAACTCCGAACCAGATTGCCTACTTTAAATCTGCCTCTAGATAAAGCTCCTTGTGGAGAATTCCGAGTAAGCGATTGTCTGTCCTCTGTACGCGCAAGGGCACTTTTGGGAAGGGGTGCAGGTGCGGCGATTAATGGAATATCTCTTCCCTGTGTTAAGACTGGAACATCTTCCCCAATGATGTAAAATTCCCATTCAATGCGGCGTACACCCACCAATTGCAACCGATTGAAATAACGGTCAATGCTTTGAGTAAATTCGTTGAGGCGATCGCGATCGGAATTAGCAGCAATCAAAGTAAAAGCAATGGATAGAACTTGCTGTTCAAACTTAAATTCCGTTTGTTCAGCAGCCACTAGATCCATATAATCGGAAGCAAGACTGGTCAGAACATGTTGTAGTTTCTGCCACGCTTGTCTATCTTCAAGATTTAATCGCACTGCTTTCATGATTTATCCTCATTCTTAGACCCTAACTTGGTCTCAGTCTCTAGAAAGCAACTGTTTTAAGTATGTAGTTGCTCTGTTTGTAACACTGACGATGTTACCCAAACCAATGAAGATTTTTAACACTATCAAAGAATAAGTAAGTGACGCTTTGCGCCACTTACTTGTTTATATAGCTATAGTCACCTGTACCAAATAGCGTAAGGCGGCGCTTCGCGCCGCCTTACGCTATTTGTGCCTAACAAAAATGGCGGCAGCTACAAATCGGGGAAAGCTTCGGCTACGGCAGGGTAGATGATTTTACCGTTTTGAATATTTAGCCCTTTTGCCAAAGCGCGATCGCGTTCCAATGCCCCCAGTCCAAAATCCGCTAAAGCTAAGGCATAGGGCAGTGTGGCATTAACTAAAGCTTGGGTTGCCGTCCAAGGTACAGCCCCCGGCATATTAGGGACACCGTAATGCAAAACCCCTTCTTCTTCATAGATGGGTTGGGTGTGTGAAGTTGGATGCACGGTTTCAATACAACCACCTTGATCGACTGCCACATCGACGATGACGGAATGCGATCGCATCTGGCGCACTAACTCACGCTTAACCAAAGTGGGCGCACGTTTGCCCGCAATCAATACAGCACCGATCACCAGATCCGCCGAAATCACGGCTTCAGAAATATTGCTGGCATTGCTATATAAAAGTTGTACCCGCGATCCAAATAGGGATTCGAGTTCGCCAAGACGAGTTAAATTGACATCTAAAATTGTCACCCTAGCCCCTAGCCCGATCGCCATTCTGGCAGCCTCAGTACCAACTACGCCACCACCTAGCACCACTACATGACCAGCTCGCACCCCCGGAATCCCACCTAGTAAAACGCCACTGCCACCCTGTTGCTTAGTTAAGTAATGCGCCCCAAACTGCACCGATAACCGTCCTGCAATAATGCTCATCGGTACGAGCAAAGGTAATTGACCATTATCTAACTGCACAGTTTCGTAGGCAATGCAGGTCGCACCCGACTTGATCAGAGCCTCCGTTAATTGGCGATCGGCGGCGAGATGCAGATAGGTAAATAAAATCAATTGCGGATGCAGCAAGTCATATTCACTGGGCAAAGGTTCCTTCACCTTGATCACCATTTCTTGGGCATACACCTCTTGAGGAGTAGCTACAATTTTTGCACCTGCCTTGATATATTCCTCATCACTAAAGCCAGAACCAAGCCCCGCATTTGTCTCAATAAAAACTTGATGCGATCGCGCAGTTAAAGCCACTACCCCCGCAGGTGTTAGCCCCACCCGAAACTCAAGATCCTTAATTTCTTTTGGCACACCAATTTTCACTATTATCTCTCCTCAAAAATCAAGAACTTGACTATATCTATGTGTTTTGTGGAAGTACACCCTTTGGGGTGTACTTCCACAAAACACAAAATCTACAACCTACTACAATTGTAAAACCCTTTTTCTAAGCCTTGTGTGTGCTAGTTTGCGATCGCAATAGGGCTTCTACCAGCAAATTTACATTAACGGGTTTGCTAATGTAGTCATCCATACCCGCCGCTAGACAAATCTCGCGATCGCCATCCATAGCATTGGCTGTCATCGCAATAATATAGGGACGATGCGATCGTTGGCGATCATTCACAATTTTCTTAGTAGTTTCCAAACCATCCATTTCAGGCATTTGGACATCCATGAAAATCACGTCATAGTTGTGATGATTCAATGCTTCTAAAACCTTTAAACCATTAGTGACCATATCAATTTCATAGCCCAATCTACTCAAAATTTTATGAGCAACCTTTTGGTTAAACATATTATCTTCAGCCACTAGAATCTTTAACGGTAGTTTCTGGGATAAATTTTGCTCAAAAACTGATTTACCACTAATAATCGATACATTGGGATTAATAGATAAATTCGATTCAGGGATTGGTAGTTTAACAGTAAATCTAAAAATACTGCCAACACCACGTTGACTATTGACAATGATTTTACTACCCATCATTTCTGCAATTCTTTGACTAATTGCTAAACCTAAACCAGTGCCTTGATTTTTAAACTGAGTTTCTCCAGCTTGCTCAAAGGCTAGAAATATGGTTTCTAGTTTATCATTAGAAATTCCGACTCCTGAATCTTCAACCTCAAAATTAATGAATATACTATTTGATGGTTCTGCAATATTTTCTCCCATCACTTGATGTAAATAAGCACGAAATATAACATGACCTTTATTCGTAAACTTCACTGCATTACTGAGTAAGTTCAAGAGAATTTGTCTTAATCTCTTACCATCAGCATGGACTATTTTCGGTAAGTCTGGTGAGAATGAGTCAATAAATTCAATATTTTTTTGATTAGCTTGAACACGGATAATTTCTACTAAATCTTGCAATAGTCTAGACAGGTAGACATCTTGTAGATGTAGCTCCATCTTGCCAGCTTCAATTTTAGAAATATCAAGAATATCATCAATTAAATTAAGTAAATGTGTTCCTGATTGATAAATCGTTTGAACGTCTAATTTTTCCTGATAGTCAATATTTTGAGATTCTTGTAATAACTGTACTAGTCCCAAAATAGCATTAAGCGGAGTTCTCAATTCATGGCTCATATTTGACAGAAATTCTGTCTTAATACGGTTTGCTTCTTCGGCAGCTTTCTTAGCTTCTGTTAAGGCAAGATTTTGTTTTTCTAATATTAAAGCAGTCTCATTCAAACTTGCCTTACTACTTTCAAGCTGAATCGATTTATTTACTAGTCTCACTTTTGATTGCTGTAAACTAGCGATCGCCTGTTGTTTCTCCGCTAATATTGAGATTAAGCTTAGAGTGGTGACAACCATAACCACAATAAAATATTGCAATGAAGTCAAGGAATGTAAAGGATCATCACCAAAAGCGCCTAATCCTTTAACAGTTCCTGAAACTGCAATCATGGCAATTACAACTATTAAGTTTGTAGCTCCTAAATGTCCAAATCTTAATACCGTCCATACTAGACAGGGAATTAGCATATATTCCAAGTCATATGTTTGATAAAATGACGCGAAGCTTAAAGAAACAACAACAACCATTAAAGTAATTGTCTCGATAATTCGCCATATATCAATCTGACGCTTATGATGCTTAATACTAGAAGATAAATCTTTTTTATCTTGAATATTATTAATACTCCTCAAATAAAATTCGTACCAGCTTAAAATTGCAGGCGTAAATATACATATTCCTCCAACATTAGAAATCCACCAAGTTAGCCAAACTATCCCAAAGCCTGACCAACTCACATTACCTCCTAAGCACAAACAAAATACACCAACAGTGGCGTTAATCATCGGTGCAATCAAACCTATTAGGAGCAGAAATTTGTAAACGTCATTCAAACGCCTAAATAGATTTTTACCTTTAATGATTTGTCGAAATAAGTAATTACCAAAGCCAGTCCCAAGCGTTGTCCCGATCGCAATTCCTACTACCTGAATCACGGAAGAGAGAATCGTATACCAATTATCAGCATTAAAAAACGCCCAAATATTGGCAAGAAATGAGCCAATAAAAACCCCTGGTAAAATCTGATAGCCAAAAATTAAAACCGCAGCAGAAGCAAATCCATCAGGCGGCCAGATAGGAGTGACTGACTGAGGTGTAGAGGCGATACGACGGGAAATTTCCGCCGTGCCATAGTAGATTAGTGCCAATATTACAATTGCTACAAAACGAGGGAATGTCTTTAGTCGTTGCTGCGAAAGAACAAACATTTTTCCCATACCTGCGTATTGTAGAAATTGTAAATTAGATGATCTGATGGACTTCACATTTTGCAGGAGCCGATCAGTATAAATAACTAATAAAAATTATCAGTTATTTTTAGATCTCCTTAAAAGTATCCTTCAAAACTGTACGAGCTGCTAATTGACTTCTTGTTGAAGATAATATTTCTGCTTCACGCCGCAATCTCGCCGCAGTATCACAGGTTTCTAGTAATGATTGTTGCTCTAGACTAGCCCCTTGAAAATTGCTCGCTACCCAATAGGACAATTCAATCGGACCACGGGGAATTTTTGGTAATTCAATTTCTTGATCGGTCAGCTTTTGGGAGAGACGAATTACATCATTGAGCAGTTCACGGACTTCCGTAGCTAATAAATATGGTGCGTCACTACTAGGTGCATCCTCAATCCATTCCACTAGCCCCACACGGTAGGGGGTTTCGCGGACATATTCTAATACTCGAAAGCGTTGTTGTCCGATGGTCAACAATTTAAAGCGATCGTCTGGCAAACGGTGATATTGCAAAATCTGAGCGACACATCCAACATTGGCGGGCTTACCTGTTTCCGAGTCCCACATGAGTACTCCAAACATGCGATCGCTCTCTAACACCGTGTTGATCATCATGCGATAGCGATACTCAAAAATGTGAAGCGGCAGCGACTGTCCCGGAAATAACACCAACTCAGGTAAGGGGAACAGCGGCAATTCTCTAACTGAAATCGATGATGAAGTCATGTTTGCTAAGCTTGGCACTAGTTATCGTTTTTCCTAGTTTAGCTTGTGTTTTAGATCTAGCGATCGCAATCCGAGCACACAATGATAAAACTCACAATTACAAAACTATTAGGACTTACGCACTTGTCCTGCAATAAATTGCGGGCTAAAAGCTTAAACCTGTTGAAACAGGTTGATTAGAGGCTTTCTTTAGTCAGTTTTAACTGACTTACGCAAATCAACCAAGAGCTCAAGTTCTTGGTTGATTTGCGTAAGTCCTAACTATTTTTAAGTAGCTAGGCGTAATTAAAAAACAGAACCAAAACCTGTGGCGCACGCGCAGCGTGCGCCACAGGTTTTTGGTTTTTAACTTAATTGTACCCAGCTACTTATAGCAAAGTAAGTTTTGCTTAGGACATAAAACCATAGGATGAATTGCGGCGCTTCGCGCCGCAATTCATCCTATGGTTTTGGTTTGTACTAGCTAACTCTTTTTTTGCTATAGCAGGTAAACCTAAAGGAAATTAGGGTTCTGCGATTTAGCCAAATTTTTTGTGGTGCGGGTTTCGCCTGCACCACATCTCCTTGCGTAAGTTAGCTAAACTCTCTGGGATTTTCTTCATCACGGACACGAAAGCGAAATCTCGCTTCTTGAATACAGGGACGCATTTGTTCGTATAGTTCCCTGACATCTATTGGCAATCGTTCCAATAACAATTTCGGTGCAGACAAATCACGGGTAATAAGTAGGACATTCCCCGTACCCATAATGCGTTGATTTAAAGGCTTTTCGAGATGAATATCATCAACTTGATAAATTTCGAGAGTCTCGATCGCTCTCGAAAAGATCCCAGTTTCGATCACAATTCGCTGGGAAGTAATTAAATATTGTGTATTAGTCGATTTTAGCCAAAACCAAATCGCCCCAATCCCTAGAGTAAAGACAGCTACCAATAGCCTAGTCACACTACCAATCACAGCAGGATGACCTTTAAACAAAATACGTTCTTCGGGTAAAGGGACTTTTGACATAGGTTAGAGCTACATAAACTAAAAAGGAGCGCTAAGCGCTCCTTTTTAGTTTATCTGTTTTTCTGAGCCCATACACGGATTGGCAGACCCCAAACATAAATGAAGCCTTCGGCAGCTTTATGATCGAACTGGTCAGCGCTGGTGTAAGTTGCTAATTCTTCGTCGTAGAGAGAATTAACTGATTTACGTCCAACGATGGTAGCGTTACCTTTATGGAATTTCACGCGAACCACACCTGTCACGCGCTCTTGGCTCTTATCAATAAAGGCATCAAGGGCAGATTTGAGAGGGCTATACCACAAGCCGTTATAAATGATCTTGCCGTAGGTTTCCTCGACACCACGCTTGTATTGAGCTAGGTCAGAGGGCAAAGCAAGGCTTTCGAGGTCACGGTGAGCATGGATTAATACCAACATCGCAGGGGCTTCGTAGATCTCGCGAGACTTGATACCCACGAGACGATTTTCTACCATGTCGATGCGTCCATAGCCATTACCACCTGCGATCGTATTGAGTCGGGTGATTAATTCCACTGGCTCAAGGGCTTGACCATCGAGCGATACGGGCAGCCCTTTCTCAAAGCCAATTTCGGTATAGGTTGGCTCATCAGGAGTATCAGCGATCGCCTTGGTGAAGTCATAAATTTCTTCAGGTGGCTCGTTCCAAGCATCTTCGAGAGGGCCTGCTTCGATACTGCGTCCGAGCAAGTTGCGATCAATACTGAAAGGAGAAGACTTCTTCACTGGGGAAGGAATCCCAAACTTTTCACCATAGGCGATCGTCTCTTCGCGGCTCATCCCCCATTCACGGGCAGGAGCTAGCACCTTAATATCAGGGTTAAGGGCTGCGATCGACACATCAAAGCGCACTTGGTCATTACCTTTACCTGTACAGCCGTGGGCTACTGCATCCGCACCATATTCTTCGGCTGCCTCAACCAAAATCTTGGCAATGAGAGGACGTGCTAGAGCCGTAGTTAAAGGATAGCGATTTTCATAAAGCGCATTGGCTTTAATCGCAGGAAAGGCATAGTCTGTAACAAATTCTTTAGTAACATCTCTAACTAGAGAAACCGAAGCTCCCGAATCTAGAGCCTTCTGTTTAATCGGAGCTAATTCATCGCCTTGTCCTAGATCTGCTGCAAGGGTAATGACTTCTTCAACACCCCATTCTTGCTTGAGATAAGGAATGCAAACAGATGTATCAACGCCGCCCGAATACGCAAGTACGACTTTTTTCGCCCGACCCATGGATCTCTCCTAAACCGATTTCTAAACCTAAAAAAAGTAGCCCGGGTACTACGCCTACCTCAAGCATCCCTTAGTGCTGCTGTCTTCCGACCCTGACACGATTCGGGCGTTAAGATCGCATAGATCCGAGCCATTAACAAGATTAGCACTAAGCGCGGAATTTAAACCAGAAATTAGACTAATTGTTGGCAAATCAACACATACACTCCCCCAAATACACCGAAATAAAGAAGGCGGCGCAATGCGCCGCCTTCTTTATATTGCGAGGTTTTGTTTAGATTTTTCGAGCTGCTGCCATAGTTCTGCAATTTGCGTGTATGCCTCTTGAGATGAAAGCTTACCGCCTGTTTCTAAGGCACAAATAATACTGACTCGATGCGAAAACTCTTGCAGATTGGAGTTAAACATTAGGTTCTCGGGCGTAAATTTACCGTAGTAACGAGAACGGGGAAACATAACTTTGGTTGCGGTAGACATGATTTTCCCTCCTTGGATGGCAACTCAGGGTGACTAGATGTTAGGTAGCCTTAAAATCCTGAAAGGTGAGATGGCACATTAGAGTGCGGGGTATAACCTTTTTTGGCAGCTATTTAAATTTGATGGGCGTGAGCGATTTTTATTAACCTAATCTTAACCTAGATTTAACTTATTATGATGGTTCAGTTTGTGATAAGTTCCCGACATAGTTAAAATTGCTCCCGACATAGTTGAAATTTCTATTTAAGGAAATCTATGACCAATTGCTAAAGAAGTAATACCTCTGGAGCGATAGCAAAACATAATGTAGTGCATCATCTATATATCGTTTCCCAGCTAGCTCCAAGCTTTAACAGAGCTTATGCAACGAAATAGTCTATAAAAGCACTTTCAGCAAGATTATGACGCTATTTAAACCTGCGATCGCGCTTATGAATCGTCTGAAATACCCCCAGAAATTTTTTCTGATTAGCTTGCTATTTGTCTTACCGCTAGCACTAGTAATGAACTTACTACTATCGGAAATCAACAGCCGCATTGACTTTACTCAAAAAGAAATCTATGGCAATGCTTACCTCCGTCCTCTCAATCAACTCTGGCAGCATATCCCCCGCAGACAGTTAATTTTACAGCGCCAGTTCTATAAAGATACCCAAAGTTTCGGTCAAATATTACATTCCCAATCACAGGAATTAGTCGATTTACAAAACAAAATCGATCAAGCATTTATCAAGCTCACCAATGTTGATCGCCAATTAGGTAAGGTCGTTCAAACTGGCGATAAATTGCAAGATATTAAAATTGCATGGCTTAGTCTGAGAGATAGTCAAGAGTTTGCTTCTTTTCGGAATCATGATGCGCTCCTCGAACAACTCGATCGCTTCCGTATCCACATAGTTGACTTCTCAAATTTGATTCTCGATCCCGATCTCGATACTTACTATCTGATGGATGCTAGTGCCGTAAAGTTGCCAGAGATGCAAAAGCTCTTGCACCAAGTTATGCAGATAGAGGCAGAAGTCATCTTTAAAAAAGAAATTAGCAATGCTAATGAAGAGAAATTAATTGCTTGCATTAGTTTATTAAATAATTACAATCAAGAGATCGCTGCAAATTTAGAGAGAGCTTTTAACAATAATCCGCGCCAGAATCTCCGTAACTCTCTCAATATTTCTCTGCATAATTTTGTTATTAGTATCAGTGAATTTAACGCTTATACCAATGAGTTAGTAAAACAAGAAAACAAATTTAATTTTACAGATAGTTTTTATCAGCAAGAGATGGAAAGCACTCTAAATGAAAGCTTTACACTCTGGCAACAAGTTGTTGATCGACTCGATGAGCTATTGACTTATCGCATTCAAGGCTTTGAGCAACGCAAACAATTTATCTTGATCTTTATAGCGGTAATTTTCATCACTATCATCTATTTATTTATTGGGTTTTACCTAGCAGTAATGCAAACTGTAAATCAGTTAGATATCGCATCTAAACAAATGACTAATGGTGGTGAAATATTGGTCAATCTCAATAGTCAAGATGAATTGTCGATGGTGGTTCACTCGTTTAACAATGTGGCGATCGCCCTGAGGGAGTCTGAAGCTAAATATCGAGGTATTTTTGAAAACTCAGTCGATGGCATCTTTCAAACTACGATCAATGGTAAATACATTAGTGTGAACCCTGCGCTGGCTCATATTTATGGCTATGATTCGGTAGAGCAAATGCTCGATGAATTAGTTGATATTGAAACACAGCTTTATGTAGATAGCGATCGCCGCCATCAGTTTCAGCAACTCATAGAAGCAAATGACAAAATTACGAACTTTGAATCACAAATATATAAACGCGATCGCAGCACTATTTGGATCAGTGAAAATGTCCGAGCCATTCGCGATCGCCAAGGCAACATCATCTACTACGAAGGAACTGTTGAGGACATTAACCAACGCAAGATTGCAGAAATCGCCTTAGAGAAAGCTAATCAGCAAATTCTGGCGCTAAATAATCGCCTCAAACAAGAGAACCTGCGGATGAGTAGTGAGCTAGAAGTCACGCGCAAACTTCAGCAGATGATTTTACCGAAAGAGCAGGAGCTATCGTTAATTTTAGGACTAGATATTGCTGGCTTTATGGAACCTGCTGCCGAGGTGGGTGGCGATTATTACGATGTACTGCAACAGCATGGACGCATTAAAATCGGCATCGGCGATGTCACTGGTCATGGGCTAGAAAGTGGTGTGCTGATGATCATGGTGCAGACAGCGGTAAGGACTTTATTGCAAAGCGAGGAGAATGATCCTGTGCGGTTCTTAGATACCCTGAACCGTACTATTTATGGCAATGTGCAGAGAATGTCATCGGACAAAAATTTAACTCTCTCTCTCATTGACTATGAACATGGCAAATTGACCTTAAGTGGTCAGCATGAAGAAATTATTGTGGTGCGTAAAAACGGAAATCTAGAACGCTTTGATACTATCGATCTGGGATTTCCCATTGGTCTAGAGGAAGAGATTGCTGATTTCCTCGCTCAAAAGCAAATTCATTTAGATTTAGGCGATGTCATGGTGCTGTACACCGATGGGATTACGGAAGCAGAAAATGAATCCCGTCAACTCTATGGTGTGGATCGCTTATGTCAAGTAGTCCGTCAACATGTGGATGTATCGGCAAGTAGCATTCGGCAGGCAGTGATCGATGATTTGCGATCGCATATTGGCTCACAAAAAATCTATGACGACATCACATTGCTAGTTCTCAAACAAAAATAAAAGGACTGGTAGCACAAAGTTCTACCAGTCCTCAAAAAGCATCGCAATGCGATGATTACTTTCTATACGCTAACAGGAGTAGGAATATTACTGAAAGTAGTAACAGATGGCTTGTTGAAAACTTGGGCTAAATGGCGAGGAGCGCGATCGCACCAGTTCTTCTTACCATAGACATAGCCTGCAATCAGAGGTAGAGCTACAGTTGCTTCCGAGAATACCATCTGCTCTTGAACGATATCTACCTTGCCCCAAGAATGTGCTTCCTTCAAAGTAGAACCCGATAGAGCGCCGTCACGTTCGTCAGCAACGGTGATTTGGACTGCATACTTGTGCATTGCTGCATCAAAACCGAGCAATTCAGCAGCAACAACAGTATCTTGAGCGAAGTTCTTAGGAACACCACCACCGATCATGAATAGACCAGTGTGAGGGCTTGCCAACTTGCACTGAGTCAATTCGCGGAAATCCTTTACAGAATCAATGCTGACATGTTCTTCGGGAGAGTTCCATTGATGGTGGACTAAGCCAAAGCCTGCCGAACAATCACTGAAGGCAGGAACGAAGATAGGAACTTGATGCTCATAAGCTGCCAAAACGACGGAGTGGCGATTCTTGGCATTCTTATCTAGATATGCACCCATCTCATGGATGAATTCGCGAGAGGAATAGGGACGAGGAGGAAGAGAATTCGCAATTTCGGCGATCGTCATGTCACAAACGCGCAGTTCGTCTTCGTCGATGTAGGTGTCATAGATGCGATCGATCGCATTTTCGCGGAGTACAGTATCATCTGCGAAGGTATCACCCACATAGTGACGGAAGCCGAGAGCCTCAAAGAAGTCTTGATCAACGATGTTTGCGCCTGTAGAGACAATCATGTCTACCATGTTGTTGACGATCAAATCGTAGATAATTCCCTTTAGACCAGCACTAAATAAAGAACCTGCTAAACATAGGATGATTGCACAATCCTTATCTTGGATCATGTTGTCGTAAATACGAGCCGCGCGTCCAAGATTACGTCCTTGAAAAGCGGTATTTGCCATTGCATCAACCAATCCCACAACATCAAAAGCTTTGATGTCAATATGTTCAACAGTCTGTTTAAGTAGTTCGCGTTTCATGGTTCTCTATAGTCCTAGATGTTTGTGTGTTAGTAGATGTATGCAAATGTATGCAATAAAAATTGAGCAAGCTTCAAAAACTGAACAAGCAAAATTGAACATCGTAGAACCGAAACTTTTTGATATGTCACAGGTTGAATATTGACAGCCTAGTATGTTAGTCAAAACACTAATTACTGCCAAGATAAAACCCGAACATGAGAAAATCCCTGTTCAAACAGTTCTTTGTGCTAGATATTCAGTTTTGAAAATATTTATTCTTCCCATTCGTGAGAAGCGATCGACCTAGGTTGTCAACAGTGGTTACAACCCTAATAGTTAGAAGGTCGATCGGAACATACTGGGACCTTCACAGGCATCATCCCAAGAGAGTGTAGGGTCAGACTCACGTCTGTCGCCTAGCTTCTCGTTGAGGAGCCAATCACATCCAAGCAATAAAACCAGCTTTTTCAATTTCTATATAACTGAGAGTAACAAGTCCTTACATACAATAGCACTTTTTTTAATAAACACAAGCAAAATGGCGCTAGAGAATTTACATATTAATGCGTTTAATTGTGTATTAGGAGGCTTGTAGAGACCTAAGACTCCTTATTTGAAACAAGTAAGACGTATTTCATACAGGGACGATCATGATGACAGCGCAGTATCAGGCGGCTCTACACTCCTATGCAGAGGGGCGGTATGAAGAGGCAATGCAGCAGTTCTCAGAATTGTTGTATGAAGATCCTCGCAATCCCAAACTGCATATTTGGTTGGGCGCAACCTTTCGTAAGGCAGGTAAAATTGAGTACGCTAAGGTGCAATATCAACAGGTGTTGACCCTTACGGACGATCCTGATTTGCTTGATCTGGCTAGCACATCCCTTGCTCAAATTCAAAATAAGTTAGCTCATAGCGCTCAAAAACCTGAATCCAGAAAAGCCGCTCACAAAGATCTAGATAGCTCCCATAAATTGCATGATTCATCTTCGCAACAAGAAATCACCCAAGTCATGCATCCTCAAAGTAATGCGATATTGGGGATAAGTCGCCTAGTAGATAATGCGATCGCATCTAATTCCAATTTAGCTGAGAGTAGTGGGGATGAAACTGTATTAGCTTCTAATTCTAGTATTCTTAGTAATAACAACGTGTCTAAACCTCAAACCGCCATTAAACCTAGCAATGGATTAGTACCACCACCACCTGCGATCGCTGCTCTATTGGAGAACAAGCTACAGGCTATCATTCCCGAAGAACCTCCCAGTGAGTCATTTATTTTCAGTGATGAGCCAACGGAAAGGTCTGCTAACTCCTCCGCATCAACATCAGTACCAGCATCAATTTTGCAGGATACGATCGCTAATCTGCAAAATAGCAATCCTAAAGACAAAAAGACGAAGAGGAGCAAAAAGAAACAGCCCCAAGTTGAATTTCCACCCTTAGAATCAGAAGTATTTACAGATGCTGCTGAGCAAGGGACTTTTGCGGAGAATGTGATCAATCAGTCTACAAGCTCCACAAATTCAGCGATCGCTTTGGAAGATATGCTGAAGTTTTCCACAGTGGGACAAAAAATTACTTTATGGGGGGCTTTAGTTGCTACTATTCCTGCGGTTATTTTAGGGGTAACAGCCTATAAGGTCGGCGATGGTTTGCTGCTCACAAAGGTCAAACAAGGTCAACAGTCTGAAGCGATCGCACTTGCTAAGACCACTGAAAATTTCTTGCACAGACAAACAAGTGATGTGGGGGTACTGAAGACATTGCTGGTCTCAGCAGAGGTAGGGCAAAACACCCTACAAAATGCTGGACAGAATACTATTACGACGAATCCATCGGAATCGAATAAGACTATTAAGCTATTAGCATCCTTACCAGTCAACCAACAACGTCAATATAAGCAACTCTTAACTAATCGCTTAAATCTTTATAGTCAAGCCTATCCACAATATACGAGCATTGCGATATTTAGCACCAATGGAGAACTGTTAGCGCAATCCAACAACTCCAAAACGCTTCAGGCAATTAATCCTAATCTTCTCAATAAAGCTGCTACGGCTGACAATGTATTAATTGGGAATCCTGTAGTTGATAAGGATGGTGCTTATTTATATGCAGTCACTCCTGTTAAGAGTTCAGTTTCTCAAAAAGTAGGCATGATTTTACAGGTAGAAATCCCTGTAAAGTCTTTAGTAAGCGAGTTAAGCAGTAATAGAAATAGTAACGGAGGGAGCAATTTCTATGTAATTGATAATGCGAACAAATACATTGCTAGTTCCCAACCTGTTACGCTTGCCGAGGATGCATTAACAGATTTTGCAATGCTCCCCAGCTTACGTTCATTACCATCTAATGATCTCCCAGAAATTGTAAAGGGTGACCGCAATCCCCAAATTATTGCCTATGCACCTATTGCTAATATGCAAAGTTATGGCATGGCTTGGGATATAGTCACCACTATCGATAAAGCCACAGCTATTTCTGGAAATCAAAATCTGTTGCTGGTGATCGGTATTGGCATTGCGGCGACACCTTTACTGGTTGCGGCGATCGCCTATGCGCTATCACGACGATTAAGTAACCGACTTAAGGATATTCGCTCAGCCCTACGACATCTCAGTCGAGGCAATACTGATATTAGCTTTGGAACCCTCAGCGTAGAAGGCAATGATGAATTAGCCGATATTTCCTTAAGCATCAATAAAATGTCTGATCAGTTCCAAGTCATGATGCAAAAGCAAGAGCAGGAACAACAAAGGCTCCAAGCGCAAGTGGTTAAAATGTTTAAGGTTTTATCTAAACTTGCAAGGGAAGAAAAACAAGAAATTCAAGACGATGATTTATCCGATCAAAATATCATGCAATTGGGTAAAAAAATTCGTGGGGAAATGGTACAGCGTAATGCCGAAGTTGAGAGCTATCGTCAGCAGAAATCTGATCTGCAAGCTCAACTGATGCAAATGCTGAAGGACGTACAGGCTTTAGCTGATGGTGATTTGACTGTGGCGACAAAATCCATTGATGGCAATCTCAATAATGTATCCATCTTCTTTGATGATGTCATCCGTGGGTTGCAAAACATCGTTGGGCAAGTTAAATCCTCTGCTAGTCAAGTTAATTTGTCACTTGGGCAAAATGAACAGGCGATCGCCAATCTGACCAGTGTTTCTCAGAGACAGGTCGATACGGTGACGCGATCGCTAAATACAGTACAAATGGCGAAGATATCCGCTAACTCCATCACAACTAACAGTCAGAATGTGCTGAAATCATCGCAAATGGTTGCGGAAAAACTCTCTGAAAGCGATCGCTCTATTGATGCAGTGATGGCAAAAGTCGGTGAATTGCAAGGTACTGTTGCCAATACCGCTAAGCGGGTCAAGCACTTGGGCGAAGTCTCACAAAAAATTGCCAAGGCAATTTCCGCAATTAATGAAATAGCGATTAAGACTAATTTTCTGGCGATTAATGCCACCCTTGAAGCCTCTCGTTCAGGAGATATGGGCAATGGATTTGCGATGGTTGCGGAAGAGGTAGGGGAACTAGCAGCACGTTCAGTAGCTGCGACCAAAGAAGTCGAAGGTTTGCTGAATAGTATCCAAACTGAGGCGAATGCCGTCATGATGGCAGTTGAGTCTGGTAGCAACCAAGCTGCTGAGAGCACCACATTGGCAATCTCAGCAAAAGATAGTCTGCTGCAAATCTCTCACATTTCTCAACAAATTGATGATTTAGTATCGTCGATTTCCGATGCCACCATTTCTCAGGTGCAAACATCAGAAGGCGTTGCCAACTTAATGAAGGATATCTCTCATATTGCCAAAAGGAATCTAGCAGCTTCTTCAGAAGTATCGAAGTTCCTCAAGTCAACTAAAAGATATTCTGGGGACTTACAACAAGCTTTGGCTCAATTTAAGACTCGATAAGTGATTAAAGCTAGCCATCCTAGAATCAAGGGAAAAAGTTCACTAGAGCTACATATAATGACTCCTGCAATGATTGAAACAGCATCACAACAAACCAAACAAATATTTTCTGAAGAAGCCCAGCTTTATACTAGTAATCTAGAAAAGCAAATTTCAGAACTAGATCCGAGTCTATCAAATTTTAATCGACAAATTGATCAAGTACTCACTACCTACAACCAGCTTAGGGAATCTGCAACTAAGGCAGATTTTTATAGCCAAAGCCCTATTTTTACAAGTATCATCAACCGCTTTGATGATGCAATCAAGGTGTTAGGCGATCGCCCAGATTGTATTAATCAGCATCTTAAAGAATTACTCATCGAAGTAATCATTATGCTGCGTCAAATCATCAATGAATATTGCTTTACCTCAGCACCAAATCCAAATTGGCTTGACTTACAAAATAATTTGTTTGAGCAAATAAATGCTAGTTTAGTTACCAAGAAACAGAGCCATGCTTATCATGAAAGTTCCATAATTACTAAACAAGATAATAATGATGGTAATGATAATAATGAGCTTAATGAGCAAGAAATTGAGTCGCTAAATTTACCTTTTAACTTAAATGACACCTTTGAGGGTCTACATTTATTTGATGTAGAAGATAGTGAAACTGAAGACTTCGATGATTTCCTGTCTTTCAATCAAATAAATCAATCAGAGAGTGAAGACACATTCTTTTTGCTGCAATTAGATGATCTAGATTTGCCGCAATCGCTAGATCAGGATCTCGATGAATCTCAAATAGAGCCATTTCAATCATCATTAGATCTCAATCAAGACTTATCTCAAATTGCTAGCGAAGAAGCCCCATATATCGAAGCCAATCAGAAAATACCAGCAATATCCGAAGATTTTGATGCTCAACTTGATAATCTGATTAATTTAGGGGGGCAACAAAGATTACCAATGCCAGAATTACTTAAGGATATCTTTCCATCAACTGATACTGAGCATTTATTGGGGAATGAAGATGAGACTACACTACAGGGGGTTAATTGGGAAAATGGAGAGGATGACTTAGATAATCATTGGCATCAGTTTGGATCTTTGCAGTCTTGGGCAGAGCTAAATGCTCGTAATGACGATCGCGTCGAAGTTGCAACTATATCCAAACAAACTTCTCCTTTATCGACTGACGAAAGCAATCTGATAGACGACGAGATCGCTAATAGTTTTTTTGATCCATTACCATTAGATGATGATGAAGCTGCATTTTGGAATTCTTTAGAGTCTATGGAGTCTATGGATTCTTTAGATCTTCTTGAAGATTCACAACAATTAGAAGATCCACAACAATTAGAAGAATTAGAAAAGCAGTCTGAATCTCAGCTTAGTAGTTTAGAAGAGCAGTTTGAATCTCAGCTTAGTAGTTTAGAAGAGCAATCTGAATCTCAGCTTAGTAGTATTGATCAGTCACAAAAAGAGAGTGACTTACTCTGGCTAGATATGCTCAAATCTCAGGATTTTTCTAGCTCAGATGTGGATACTGCCATAGAAGAATCTCCAATTTATCAGAACAAAGTTATACCTAGTCCTGATAATTTGGCATTAGTAGATAGTCATCATCAAGAAATTGAATATCCAGCATTAAGTACAGATACGACTATTGATAAAGACCTTGGGGATATTTCGCCTTTATCTCTAAAGATGCCAACGGATCTCAAGATAAATTTACACTCCTCTGAAGATTCAGATTCAGGAATTATTAAGCCATTAGATACGCACCTGACAAATATTGATAATCATGAGGCTAATATTCGAGTTCCTCTTAATTATTTAGAACTTTGGGAAGATCTATCAGAGGAATTGTTGATTAGAAAGGGAAACTTAGATGTTTATTTAAGTGAAATGCGTGTATTGTCCCACGAAGCACGAAAACAATTGCAGGTTTTAGAGCCACAAGCTTCTGGCAATCAAAAGGCGATCGCTACTTTACAAAATACGTTAGGACTGATTACTGGCATCCTTGAGCATACTGAAAAGCAATCCTATGCAATGGGTCATGATGCTCGTAATTTAAGAACAAACTTTCGACAAGTTCTTAAATACCCAATATCTAGTCTGGTTAGAAAGTTTCCACGCATTTTACATGACCTTTCCTTAGAACAAGGAAAGCAAGTTGAGTTAATTGTCCAAGGCTCGGAAATAGGTCTAGATCGCGAAATTGCAGCTCTAGTAGATGAGACCCTTGAGCTATTACTGCGTAACGCTTTTGAGCATAGTATGGAGCCGACTAGTGAGCGTCATCAACAAGGTAAATCATTACAAGGCAAGATTGAAATTATCGCCACTCAAACTGATGACCAAACAATTATTAAAATTAGTGATGATGGGCGAGGATTTGATAATCAGACTAGTAGCATTTCCTATTTAGAAAATATTGCGAAGTTAAGCAATGTCCGCAAGAAGTTGTGGAATGTCGGAGGGAAGATTTCGGTTAAATCACATTTAGGTCAAGGAACGCAAGTAACTGTAACTTTGCCAATTACGATTTCCTTGCTTAGGGTATTGCTAATTGATGTTGATCAAATGTGTTTAGCGATCGCGAGCAGAAGTATTCGAGAAGTTGTTCCCATCAATGCAGACGAAGCTAAGGCAAATGAAGATCCGCAAACTCTAGTATGGAATGATCAAGTTGTGCCTATTGTGCGCCTCAATTCTCTACTTAAGCTCAATTGTCAGTGTAATTCCTATCAGAAGAATGCACCACTCAATAATCAACCCCCAGCATTTATCAACCAAACACAAAACTATAGACCTGCGATCGCTGTCCCTTCATACCTAATTATTCAGCATGATCATAATTTGTTTGCCCTGCAAACCGATGGTTGCTGGCACGAACAAGAAGCGACATTTCATCAAATTGAGGGAGATATTGCCCTGCCAGCAATCTTTAGCGGATCTGTAATCTTAGGGGACAATCAGGCAGTGGCTTTAATTAATCAGACTGAATTAGTCAATCAATGCTTGCGATCGCACCCTAATATTGGTGTATTAGATTCGCAGTCTGCCCATGACGGTTTTCCTGATTTACAGGATAATTCCCCTCAGTTAGAGAATTTGAAGAGTTTATCGGATTTCTTCACCGTCAATGATCAATCCAACGATTCGGATATATCAGAATTTTTGGAGCAGCCAGTACGTTCTTTGAGCCAAACATCTGAGCCAGAAAATCTCGAAAGCTCTGGCATTTTTATGAGTGATTTACCTGATGGTCAGAAAAGAGTGTCTAGCCAGCCAAAGGTACTGATCGTCGAGTCTTCCGCCAATGTGCGACGCTATCTTGCCATGACCTTAGCAAGATCAGGTTTTCTCACTGAACAGGTACAGGATGGTAAAGCCGCGATCGCATTTCTAAAAGATCGACTCAAAGACAAGCTAGATATTGATATTGTGATTACAGATTTGGAGATGCCTCAAATGGATGGGTTTAAGCTCCTATCTGGTATCCGCTCCGATGCAGAATTACACAATTTACCGATTGTAGTACTGACTGCCCGCAACAATGAAAATGATCAAAAGCTTGCCTTAGAGCTTGGTGCTAATGCCTACTTCAGCAAGCCCTATCGAGAGCAAGAATTGGTTAAGACCTTACAAGAGATTACTTCCAAGTAAGCGTCATCTCGATGAAATTCCAAAATGGTAAGAATCACAAAGTGATTCTTACCATTTTTCGCCATTTGCGCCATACTTCGTTATCCCACAAAATAATCATCTATAGCAATGTAAGTTTTGCTTAACGTCAGTTCGGGTTAAGCTGGCAAATTTGCAAATCCCAACAGTAAAAGCCTTGCTACGCAAGGCTTTTACTGTTGGGATTTGAGAGAGGGTTTGCTACGCAAACCCTCTCTCAAATCCCATTTCAAATTATCCCGAACTCGCGTTTGCTTAGGACATAAAACCCAAATAAGTGAAGGCGGCACGAAGTGCCGCCTTCACTTATTTGGGTTTTGATTTGTCCTAGCTATTTCTTAACGTTGCCATATGTCGTAGTAAGTATTTTTACTCATGATTAGTTTGAAGTGGACAGATTTGTGTAAAATTATTAAGACTTTGTAAAAAAGCAACTTTATATACTAAAAACTTAAATTTTTATGGCAAAAAAGAATCTAGCAAGCTTGACTGCTGCTGACTTGGCAGGCAAAAAGGTATTAGTCAGAGTCGATTTCAACGTTCCTCAAGATGAAACTGGCAAAATTACCGACGATACCCGTATTCGCGCAGCTTTGCCAACAATTAAGTATTTGACCGATGCTGGTGCTCGTGTAATCCTCACCAGTCACTTTGGCAGACCCAAGGGTGTTACCGAAGGTCTTCGTTTGAATCCTGTTGCTGCTCGTTTGTCAGAATTGCTCGGTAAGCCTGTAGTCAAGACCGATGATTCTATCGGTGATGCAGTTGCAGCTCAAGTTAATGCCCTCAACAATGGTGATGTGGCTTTGCTAGAAAACGTTCGTTTCTATCCTGAAGAAGAAAAGAACGATCCTGAATTTGCTAAAAAGTTAGCTTCCTTGGCTGACATCTATGTAAATGATGCTTTTGGTACTGCTCACCGCGCCCATGCTTCGACCGAAGGCGTAACCAAGTACATCAGCACCTCCGTTGCTGGTTTCTTGCTTGACAAGGAATTGCAATACCTCAGTGGCGCGATCGACAATCCTCAGCGTCCTCTCGCTGCGATCGTTGGTGGTTCCAAAGTTTCCAGCAAGATCGGCGTTATCGAAACCTTGCTCGATAAGGTTGACGTACTGCTCATCGGCGGCGGCATGATCTTCACCTTCTACAAGGCTCGTGGTTTGAGTGTTGGCAACTCCCTCGTGGAAGAAGACAAACTAGACTTGGCTCGTTCTTTGGAAGCAAAGGCTAAGGAACGTGGTGTCAAGCTATTGCTACCTACCGATGTGGTGATTGCCGATAAATTCAGCCCTGATGCTAATGCTCAAACCGTTAGTGTCGAAAATATTCCCGATGGTTGGTTGGGCTTAGATATTGGTCCCGACTCCGTAAAGGTATTCCAAGAAGCACTTGCTGATGTGAAGTCAGTAATCTGGAATGGTCCGATGGGTGTATTTGAGTTTGATAAGTTTGCCGTTGGTACTGAAGCGATCGCGCATACCCTCGCTGGCTTGACAGAAAAAGGCACAATCACCATCATCGGTGGCGGTGACTCCGTAGCCGCAGTTGAGAAGGTTGGCGTTGCTGAAAAGATGAGCCACATCTCCACTGGTGGTGGTGCAAGCTTAGAATTGCTCGAAGGCAAGATCCTCCCCGGTATTGCTGCTTTGAACGAAGCTTAATTTTTCAAAAGTCTCTAAAATATAGCAAAGCAAGTTTTGCTATATAAGTGGCGGCGC
Organism: Pseudanabaena sp. BL-A-41; assembly: GCA_050632425.1. Lineage (GTDB taxonomy): Bacteria > Cyanobacteriota > Cyanobacteriia > Pseudanabaenales > Pseudanabaenaceae > Pseudanabaena. The sequence goes on from CP192607.1 coordinate 1,884,867, forward strand.
TTCGCGCCGCCACTTATATATTGGGTTTTGATTTGTTCTATCTATCTCTTGCATTGCTACATAGATAAAAAAGGGTCGCTGAGCGACCCTTTTTTATTTAGCGGAAATTATCAGGATTGAGTCTTCTGCCACCAGTGAAATTGCTAGAGCCTAAGCTAGCACCAGTACCGCCATCACTAGGATCGAGAAATGGCTTCAAGTAGATATTGCCACCCCGAATATTTGACGCAGTAGGTGCAGGGCGATTCGTCAGAACCGATCCGAGCACACCATTGATGCTTGAAAGGTCAATGCCACCCAAGCCAAGGTTACCCGTGATATTCCCTAAAGTGCGATCGCGTCCATTACCTTGATAGGTATTCACAGCCGTAGTGGTTTGACCGCTATCAGCAGTAGCAAGATTACCAAAAACCTTGTCGCGAGTAGCGATCGGATCTTGACCATTGGGCACTGTCAAGACAATTCGACAGGCAGAATTTTTATCAGTTGTGGCACAAATAACGTTATAGCCATTTTCTGCGCTGGTTCGCATTTCTAGCAAACCATCGGGACGATAGGACTCAAGGCGGCGACTAATTTCATTGCAACGACGCTCAGGCGACCAGCCATCTCCCATAGCGCTAGGTGCAGCCCAAGGGAAATATTTTTGAGGTTGGCTCTTAGGTTGATAGACGACGATATATTGTCCATCACGCATTTGACAGCTAAATCTCGCATTTTTGTTATCGCTGGGATTTGCTGCCTTGTCGTTGGGTTTATCTGATGGGAGTTGAGATGCGGGTGGATTACTTGTTGGGGAACTGGGTGCTGGCGAAGTTGTTGTACTAGGCTTAGTTTCTACAGGGATAATTTGGGCGAAACTAGGCAACGCAGCCATGCCCCAAGGTAAAGCTAAGGCGATCGCTACGGATAAGCAGCCAACAGGTCGCAATTTTGATGATTTATCAAGATGGTAATTCATAGGATTAGTGAGTGTGTAAGGAGTGGTGATGGATGAAAACGCAAATCCCCCAAAAATTTATTGTCAATTTTTAGATCTCTTGCAGTATTGTATGAGATTCCTATAGACAATCATGCAACTATTATTGTGCAACTATGAGGCTAACCACCTATTAATGACATCAGTTTTAACAAATATGTTCCCTAAATAGGTAAAGATGGGCGGCGCTAAGCGCCGCCCATCTTTACCTATTTAGCACTACCGAGAGGATGCCAAAGCATCCTCTCTTGATTGTTTTAACTAATTTCACTTTCTTCAAGATCTACTTCGATGGGCAAAGGCTCTCGCAGAATCACCGTATTTTGCAACTTACCAATGCCTTCAATTTCGATATAAACGCGATCGCCTTCTTGAATTGGCCCCACACCTTCAGGTGTTCCCGTAATCACAATATCTCCGGGTAGCAAAGTCATAATCTGACTAATGTAGGAAACAATATAGTCTGGGGAAAAAACCATTTCATCGATCGCCGCAGACTGGACAGGCTTTTTACTTTCATTCACAAAAGTTTGCAGCATTGCCGATGGATTGATCTCACGCACAATCCAAGGACCAAGGGGACAGAAAGTATCAAACCCCTTGCCTCTTGTCCATTGACTATCACTTCTTTGCAAATCTCTAGCAGTGACATCATTAGCGATCGTATAGCCCCAAATAGCTGCGATCGCTTGATTTGGCGTTAGGTTAAAACAACGCTCACCAATTACTAAAGCCAGTTCACCTTCATACTCCACCCGTTTAGACTGTGGCGGTAAGGCTATCTCATCATCAGGAGAAATTAAAGTGGTGGTCGGCTTTAAAAATATAATCGGCTCCTTCGGTACTTCTCCTCCCATTTCCGCAGCATGGGCTGAGTAATTTTTACCAACAGCAACTATTTTGCTTGGCTCACAGGGATATAAGAGTTGATAAGTATCTGGAGCAAGTAATTCACCATTTGGCTCCCCTCCTAACCAAGGTGCGGTACTAAGTATCTTTACGGCTTGATTTAACTCTAGTAGTCCGTAATAAACCTGTCCTTGAGTAGTTTTTACGCGAACATAACGATCCGCCATAACATCTTTTTTTCGTATTTAAAATTTGAGAGGGGTAACTTAACTGCATTAATCTAGCAGCATTGATTATATAGCAATCGCCATAATAAACCTAGATTCAAGGTCTTTCACTTTGCCCCACCTAGTAACTCCGTAACAACCTTATGAGATGTGGTGCGGGTAAGTCCTAATTGATATAGCGTTTACCAACCTAGTGAAGGACAGGCTTGTTTCCCCGCCGAAGGCGGAGAAACAAGCCTATGTAACTCGCTTGCTTGAAAAGCGCTAGCCTACAGAGAAATTTTTGAAAGCGTGGCTAAGCAACGCTTTCAAAAATTTCAAGTCGCCTTATGGCGGGGATCGTCGTTCATACTGGACTTTCTGTTATTCCCTATTAAGCTAATTTGAGCTAGGTTCACCACTGCCTCATCACCTGCATTTCCCCATCACTACCCAGCGCTTTTCACCCTAGCAAATTAGCATATGAATCTATCTACGTTTATTCTTCTTTCCCTTGGTATCGGCGTTGTATTTGGAACAGTACTAAATACAACTTTCCCTGAATATATTGCCATCATTAATCAAAATATTCTGTCTCCTATTGGTGAATCCTTTTTAAGATTGATTCAATTTGTCGTAGTTCCCATCGTTTTCTCTTCATTAATCATGGGATTAACGCGCATCAAAGGAGCAGGACAAGTCGGACGATTTACAGTCAAGTTAATGACGAGCTATATCGTGACTAGCTCGATCGCTCTTTGTGTGGGTATGGGAACAGCTTATTTCTTACAACCGGGGAGTGGGGTCAATGGGTTTACGGTATCTACAGAAATTAATGTCACTGAAGCGCCTTCACTAGTAACTTGGTTAGTGAGCCTCATTCCTGTCAATCCCTTAGAAGCTCTCAGCACTGGCAATCTATTACAAATCATTTTTTCGGCAGTCTTCTTAGGTATTGGGGTACAACTTGCGGCGGATAAAGCAAAACCATTTGTAGAATTTATTGAAAGTATCTATCACATCAGCGAGAAAACGCTTTCAGTTATTCTGTATGCGGCTCCTTTAGGAGTCTTTGCCTTAATGAGTTCAACGATTGCCACTCAAGGACTAGACCTCATCGCCAAATTATTTCTCTATGTTCTAGGACTAGTGATTGCATCTTCGATCATGCTGAGTTTCGACATGATTGTACTGCTGCTGCTCAAAGCTAATCCTACTAAGTTTTTGCGTAGTCTATCAGAGGCGATCGCCTTAGCCTTTGGTACTGCTAGCTCGAATGCCGCTTTACCTGTAGTATTGCAGAATATTCAAGAGAACTATGGTTTGCGAGAAGAGATTGCTAGTTTTGCGATTCCCTTGGGAACTGCTCTTAAGCGTGATGGCGCTGCTATTTTACAGGGATTTAATGCCCTATTCGTTACACAAATTTATCAAGTTCCTTTAACACCTTCCCTATTAACAGCGATCGCTGTCAGTAGTTTATTAGTTTCCTTTAGTACTCCGGGGGTTCCCGGTTCCGCATTAATTACGATGGCAACGGTGCTATCAGCCGCAGGATTGCCCTTAGAAGCGATCGCACTGGTGGCAGGCATCGATCGCATTACCGATGGCTTAAAAACCGTGGTGAATATCATTGGTAATAGTGTAAATGCCATCATCCTCAGTCATTGGGAAGCAGAACAAAGCTCAGAGGTTGAAGGGCTACCTGCTCTCAAAAGCTAAATAATATCCATACAATTTGTGGTAATAATCGCACTATAATCAGCGATCGGTTAACCTAAGACTAGCGATCGCCAAAATTTTAAAACGAGCATCATGACTTCAAGCGAACAAAACCACCCTACATTCTTACTCGTTGACGGACATTCCCTCGCGTTTCGCGCCTTTTATGCCTTTGGCAAACATCCCGAAGGCGGCTTGCGTACTTCGACAGGAATCCCCACCAGTGTTTGTTTTGGTTTCTTGAAAGCATTAATTGAGATGCTCGATCGCGAAAAGCCTGCTGCTGTGGCGATCGCCTTTGACCTTGCTCAGCCCACCTTTCGCCATGAAATTGACGATACCTATAAGGCGAATCGCTCAGAAACCCCTGAGAGTTTTATTCCTGACATTCAGAACTTGCAAAAAGTATTAGCAGCGATGAATTTGCCTGCAATTACCCAAGCAGGTTTTGAGGCGGATGATGTCTTAGGAACGCTCTCTCAGGCAGCGAGTGCGGAGGGTTATACAGTAAAGATCCTAAGTGGCGATCGCGATTTGTTTCAGTTAATTGATGCCGAAAAGCGCATTTCGGTACTGAACTTAGGACAAAAAGATAAGATTGTGGAATACCATGCCGATCAAGTGAAAGAGAGACTCGGTGTATTACCCACGCAGGTTGTAGACTATAAAGCCCTTTGCGGTGATGCTTCCGATAATATTCCAGGGGTACGGGGGATTGGTGAAAAAACAGCAGTTAAGTTAATTACAGAATATGGCTCGTTAGAGAATGTTTTGGCAGATTTGCCAAATATGAAAGGTGCAGTTAAAACCAAGCTAGAACAAGGGATTGAGGATGCTAAGCACTCGCAATTTATGGCGACAATTAAGACGGATGTGCCGCTTCCTGTAGCGATCGCTGATTGTAAGTTGACAGGTTTTGATACGGAGCAGTTAATTCCACTATTAGAGGAACTTGAGTTAAAAGCCTTTATAGATAAAGTCGATCAGATTCAGGCGAAGTTGTCGGGGAATTATGAGAAGAAGCCATCTCCCCCAGCCCCTCTCCCTAGGGGAGAGGGGAGCAAAACATCGGCTCCGAATGGGGAGGATGAGGAGTTGTGGTTTGATTTTGCTAAGCAAGAGGAAAATCAAGCGATCGCTGCAACAGCTTCTTTAAAATTAGATGTGCAGATTATCGACACAATTCCTAAATTAGAGAATTTATGCAAAATCCTGAGTGACAAACAACCGACGGCATGGGATACGGAAACCTCGGCATTAAATCCCTTTGAGGCGGAGTTGGTGGGCATTGGTTGCTGTTGGGGCGATACCATTAGCGAAGTTGCTTATATTCCCTTAAGTCATAGTGCAGGGCAGAACTTGAAATGGGAAGAAGTAAGCTCAATGCTCAAGCCTATTCTCGAAGATCCTAGCTATCCCAAATATTTGCAGAATGCCAAGTTCGATCGCCTAATGTTTAAGTCCGCAGGGATTGAACTGGCAGGTGTGATATTCGACACGATGATCGCTAGCTATGTCATCGATCCCGAAGCTAGCCATAAGCTTGACGATCTGGCGATGGACTTGCTGCAAATCCGCACCGTTAGCTATAAAACCCTTGTCGGCAAACTCAAATCGATCGCCGAAGTGGATATTCCCTCTGTCGCCCAATATTGCGGCATGGATACCTACATCACCTATCATATTCAACCAATTTTAGAAGAGAAGTTAAAAGTCGTTCCTGAATTGTGGGAATTGTTCCAAAATTTGGAAATGCCCCTAGAGCCAATTCTTGCGGAAATGGAATGGCGAGGCATCAGGATAGATAAGGATTATTTGGGTATTTTCTCGAAGGAACTAGAGAAAGACTTAGATGCTTTAGCGATCGCTGCCTATCAACAGGCAGGGCAGGAGTTTAACCTTAATTCACCCAAGCAACTAAGCGAAATTTTGGTCGAACTACTTGGCGAAAAGTTCACTAAGAAATCGCGCAAGAGCAAAACAGGCTATTCCACCGATGTCGCTGTTCTGAATAAATTAGAAGGCGATCATCCTCTCATTGACACAATCCTCGAAAATCGCACCCTTGCCAAACTTAAATCCACCTATGTTGATGCTTTACCTTCCCTGATTCAGCTCAAGACGGGGCGCGTGCACACGGATTTTAATCAAACTGTTACCGCCACAGGACGCTTAAGCAGTTCTAATCCTAACTTGCAGAATATCCCAATCCGTACTGCCTTTAGTAAACGGATTCGGGCTGGCTTTCTGCCCAAGGAAGATTGGATTTTGCTAGCTGCCGACTATTCTCAAATTGAACTGCGGATTCTCGCTCACTTAAGCCAAGAGCCTGAATTAATGCGAGCCTTTAACGCTGGTGAAGATGTGCATACAGTCACAGCGCAACTGCTGCTAGAAAAAGAAGAAGTAAATAGCGAAGAACGTCGCCTCGCCAAAATCATTAACTACGGGGTGATCTATGGCATGGGAGCGCAGAAGTTTAGCCGTGATATTGGTGTACCTGTAAAACAGGCTAAGCAATTCATTGACAAATTCAACCAACGCTATGAACGCATCTTTACCTATATGCAAAGCGTGGAAGTCGAAGCGGAACGGGATGGCTATGTGCAGACTGTGCTAGGCAGAAGGCGCTATTTCCGCAATCTCAAAGATATGGGTGGCTATCAAAAAGCAGCATTGTTGCGATCGGCGGTCAATGCACCGATACAGGGAACTAGCGCTGATATTGTGAAACTTGCCATGCTCAGAGTGCATGATCTTCTTAAAGACTATCAAGCACGTTTGCTCTTGCAAGTTCACGATGAATTAGTCTTTGAAGTTCCTCCCGATGAAGTTGCGGAATTGAAACCGAAGATCAAGTTAGCAATGGAATCAGCTTTGGAACTTTCCGTCAAGCTAGAAGTAGATATTCACACTGGCAAAAATTGGATGGAAGCAAAGTAACCACAATACATTGCGTTGTGATTATTCCTTTTTCTGTGCGATGCGTAACTTTGCCGATCGCGATCGCGGATTGGCACGAATTTCTTCATCGGTGGCGATGATCACTTTTTTGGTGATTACTTGGAGGCGATCGTCTTCACGAAAGGTATGTTTGACAATGCGATCTTCCAGACTATGGAAAGTAATCACCGCAATTTTGCCACCTGTTTTTAGCCAGTTGGGCGCAACGGCTAGCCATTTTTCAAGGCTTTCTAATTCGCGATTAACGGCGATACGTAAAGCTTGAAAAGTGCGCGTGGCAGGATGGATTCTGCCATGCCGATAGCTTGCAGGTACACAGGCTGAGATAGCATTGGCAAGTTCTAAAGTAGTTTTAAAAGGACGCTTCTCGACAATCTGACGGGCAATCCTTCGCGATAATCTTTCTTCTCCAAGCTTAAAAAAGATATCCGCAAGTTCTTTTTCTTGATAGTGATTGATAATTTCGGCGGCTGTAAGGGTTTGGCGATTATCCATTCGCATATCAAGATCGCCAGATTCCCGAAAGCTAAAGCCTCGTTCCGCCACATCAAATTGCGTTGAGCTTACCCCCAGATCTGCAAGAATGCCATCAAACTTTAAATCTGGTGCGGGTTTATATTCACAAAAGTTGCCTCGCCAAAAGCTAACTCTATCTGCATAGTCTTTAAGATTTTCGCTAGCAGCAGCGATCGCCATTTCATCGCGATCGATTCCTACTAAGCTCACATTCTCCGCCCCTTGCAAAATTAAGGCGCTATGTCCACCACCACCCACGGTGCAATCGAGATATACACCACCTGCAACGATCTCTAAACCAGCGATCGTAGGTTCGGCAAGCACGGGGACATGATGAAACTGAGCAGTCATACTTTTGGATGTTTAGCTAATCGAATTTTTTTTGGCGAATTTTTTTGGTGGCTTGTAGCTACTATACTTTCAAAAGCTGTAGCTAAAAAATTTTGCATGACTGATAACAATAACATTCTTCAATACGAATCAAGGATCTGGGCAACGGCGGATCTACTGCGGGGCTGTGGGATTAAGGAGTCAGAATGGCCGTCCTACATGATGCCCTTTTTTGCTTTGGTGATGATCGAAAGCCGTTTGATCAGGATGCTGGATGAACTAACTGCCGAAATTGGGGAGGCGGAGTTGGCGGATCTGGATGCAGAGGATCGGATGACACTAATTCAAGATCGCGGTCAGGGCTATAACAAGTTTATTTTTGAGAAGAATCAGACCTTGAAGGATATCTGACAGAATGATAAATCCTTTGATATTGACTTTGAGGCTTATTTGCATGGTTTTGATGGAGAAACTAGGGATTTATTGGGTGTTGAGGCGACGGATGGCGAGAAGTTTCTCGATATCAAGGGGGTGATTGCGAAGCTGAAGGCGAAAAAAGTTTTGTTGGGCTATACGAAGGAATGGAGTGGAATTGACCTAAAGCCCTTTGATAACTCGGCAATTACGACTTTAGAGGAGCATATCAAGCGGCGGTGGGCAGACATTTCGGCGGAGACGGCGGGGGAACAGTACACGCCTGATGATGTGATTGGGTTGATTGCGGAGATTATTGCCTCAAAGATTGAGGATAGCGATCGCCTTTTGAAAATTTATGACTGTACCTGTGGCGGTGGAAATTTGCTGTTTGGGGTGGAGGATCGGATTAATGCCAAAGTGCAACGGCTGACTCAGACCTTTGGGCAGGACTGGAATGATGCGCTGTATGCGTTGGCGAAGATTGAGAGTCGGTTTCGGTTGGATTCTAAGATCGAGCATGGCAATACGCTCACGGATGACAAGTTTTACAATGATGAATTTGAGGTAGTGATAGCCAATCCGCCCTATGGGGTGAGTTGGAAGGGTTACGAAAAAGCAATTAAGGACGATAAGACACAGCGCTTTAAGTATGTGCCGTCAATTTCGGATGGTCAGTTGTTGTTTATGCAGCATTTGATCTCGAAGCTGAGTGAGCAGGGTATGGGTGTGGTGGTTCACAATGGCTCGACGCTGTTTAGTGGCGATGCGGGTTCGGCGGAGAGCAATATTCGCAAGTGGATGTTGGATATCGATATTGTGGAAGCAGTGATCCAGTTGCCGACGGATGAGTTTTTTAATACGGGTATTTATACTTATCTGTGGGTGTTGAATAAGCGCAAGTTGAGCGATCGCCAAGATAAGGTGATGCTAATTAATGCGAGTGAAAAGTTTAAGCCGCTCAAGAAAAATAAAGGCTCGAAGCGCAAGGAAATCGATGAGGTAAGCCGTTTAGAAATTGTGGAAACCTTGGCGCGGTTTGTGGACAATGACTATGCGCGGGTATTCGACAAGGAGTATTTCTATTTCAATAAGCAGGGGATTATGCTCACGAATGTGGATGAGCAGGGCAGAAGTTTTGCGAGTCATCTCAAGGATGGGAAAACCAGTCTCAAGTTAGCGCCAATCGCTTTAGATAATGGAGTGCGATCGCTAACTGAGTTTACGATTACCGATTCTGATGATCTCTTGGCATTTTATGAGCAGGACATTAAGCCGTTTATTGATTCGTTGGACTATAAGGAGCAGCCGTTGGTGGTGACGACGGAAAAGGCTGTTTATAGTTTTGATAGCGATCGCGAGACAATTATCAAACAGTCTGGGGCAAAGCGAGAGGAGTTGGGCTGCGGAAAGATCGTGGTGAAGTCGGCTTTTAAGAAGGCGACTAAAACTCAGGCTGAGAGAATTGAGATTACGGTGGAGTTAACTCCTGACTACCAAAAAGATTATGAGATTATTCCGTTTCATCGTGATGAGGTGGCAAATCGGGAGGCGATCGCGGCGTTTATGGCGAAATATATTACGAAGCCGTTTGAGTATTTGGAGAATGTTGTGGGTGTGGAGATTAATTTTAATAAGGTGTTTTATAAGCCTGAAAAGTTGCGATCGGTTGAGGAGATTTTGGGAGAAATTGTTATGCTGGATGAGGAGCTACGAAAACTTGAAAATTTAATTATTGATCTGTAATTGGAGGATTAATGATGCTGACAAAGATTAATGAAATTTACGATCTATGTATTCAGGTTTTGCCATTGTCAGATCGCTTGCGGTTGGCGACTTTGCTCATGAATAATTTTGTGCAGCAAGAATTGGCGGTTATTGATGAGAGCGATACTTGGACTGAGGAAGATGTTGCTGACTTATCAACTTTTTCTTTGCAATATGCGGCAACTATTTATCCTGATGATGACAAGCAATTGATAGTGGAAAATTAACAATGAATAATTATCAATTGTCAATATAAAATTTGACTAAATGTTTGGAGGTTTTAGATGATCCCATTAAAAGATTTTTTCCCGAAGTTTACTCCAGAAGAATACTTCGCATGGGAGGAACAACAATTAGAACGTCATGAGTACATCGATGGTGAAGTTTATGCGATGAGTGGTGGCACGATCGCTCATGGGGATATTGCGGGAAACTTTCTGACGCTACTTAAAACTCATCTGCGCGGAAGCGGCTGTAAAACTCTTAATTCTGATTGTCGAGTCAGTATTGTGGGCGCGACGAAGTACGTCTATCCTGATATCAGTGTGACCTGTGACGATTCTCTTTCAGAGACGCTACGCGATCGCGATAAAACCACAAACCAATACATTACCTATCCTTGTCTGATCGAGCTATTCCGTAAAACTGAAACGGGTGATTGGCGGATTATTAATTATCAAATAGGGGATGCGATCGAGCTAAAAAGTGTTAATTTCACCTGTCAGATTGAACAGGTTTATGAGGATGTAGTATTTAATGAATAATTATCAATTGTCAATTAAAAGTTATCCAGTTTATAAGGATAGTGGGATCGCGTGGTTGGGCGATGTGCCTGAGCATTGGGAAGTTAGAAAAGCGAAAGCTATATGTTCGCATATAAGAGATGGAACTCATGGATCTTTTAGTAGAGTAGATATTGGTTATCCATTATTAAGCGTTAGAAATATTGTAAATTCAAAATTTATATTTTTAGATGACGATAGCTTTATCTCAGAAGAAGACTATAAAACGATATCAAAATCATTGAAGATTAAGGAAGGTGATTTACAATTAGCAGTTGTTGGAGCGACTATGGGGAAGGTTGCATTAGTCTCTTCAGATATGACTGAATTTGTTACCCAAAGAAGTCTTGCTACTTTAAGACCAATCATTAAAATTTTAAACAGCAAATTTTTCTTCTATTTTGTTAGTTCTTCTTATTTCCAAAACGTATTATGGTCTAACACCAGTTATTCCGCTCAGCCAGGTATTTACCTTAATAGCCTATCAAATATTGATATTTTAGTTCCCCCGATTTCTGAACAAGAATCGATCGCAAATTACCTCGACACCAAAACAGCGCAATGCGATCGCAAAATTGACCTGCTCACCCAAAAGGCAACACAATACGGCAAGCTCAAACAGTCTCTCATCAATGAAACCGTGACTCGCGGGCTTGATAAGTCTGTGCCGATGAAAGATAGTGGTGTTGAGTGGATGGCAATGGTCAGTTAAATCGTGAGGGAATGAAACACACGTAACGATAGCAACTCGATCATAGAAATCGTTCGGTGATATAGCCTGATCGCCTCAAACTCCTAATCGCAATCATTAAATCAATCCTTGGGACAATTAACAATTGATAATTATCAATTGTTAATTGTCCCAAGGATTGACTAAAACTAACTGACAGTCACAAAAATCGGGAATATTGTGAGTCGCCAATACCGCCCGATTAGCCCTTGCGATCGCCGCAATTTGAGCATCAGCCTGAGCGATCGGCTTGCCAAGTTGTCGCCGCAATGACGCTAAAGCTGCATATTCCACAGCCGCCACACTATCAAAAGTCAAAATCCGATCCTGAAAATCCTGCTCAAACATTAACCGTGCTGCCCTCTCCATATCACTGCGGCGTTTTCCGAGCGGCAACGAAGCCAAACCGTAATAAACCTCAGCCTGTGTAATCGTTGTGGTAAAAAGCTCAGAGATTTCCTGTTGTCCCACCCAATTCATCACCGCAGGATTTGGTACAGCCCTCATAAACTCTGAGAGGACATTTGTATCGAGAATAATCACAAGGTTCTACTCATCAAATTCTATTCATCAGATTCTATTCATCAAACAAAGAGCGATCGCGAATTGGCTCCCGTACTATCTCAGGCAAATCAAAACCACCTAAACCCGCAAAGCGCTGATGAATTGATTGCCCCAGACTGCGCGGCGTATCTTCCTCTGCCAACACACTCCGCAAAATTACGCGCACCTCTTCTTCCATTGATCGCCCCAATCGCGCCGCCCTAACCCGTAGCTTTGCCTTGAGCGCATCATCTAAATTCCGAATCGTAATATTAGCCATCTTTGCAATCATTACTATATATTCAATGATAGCATTATTTAAATGCCACCATAAAAATCATGAGCGACATTGGGCAGAAAGAACGCCATACCCAAAACTGAGTTGTTAACCTATTTCGCAACACCTTAGGCTAGACTACCTCGGCAACTGGCAAGATCGCCCCAATAATCGCAACATTGAGAAAGAACTACTCCTCACTTGGCTACAACAACAAGGGCATGACCTCAAAATAAGCGATCGCGCCCACTTCCAACTCGATAAAGTCGCCAACGACCTCAGCAAAAGCCTCTACTCCGAAGGCATCCGCTGCGGTATATCCGATAGTTTATTTGGATGCCCTTGTAGTCAAAGTGCGTCATGAAGAACGGGTGATTAACAAAGCGCTCCACCTCTCCACCTTGTCCTCAGGGTAAATTTATCGGGTGTCTTCGACTTCGCTCAGCCAACGTTGGCTGAGCGAAGTCGAAGACATACAAACTAGGTGGTATCTTTTTTCTCGTCAAGTCCCTTATGCCAAAGCGATGATTGCTGTGTAATCGGCAGAAGAAGAGATTTATGATGATTTCGGTAAAATCTATTGCAGATATAAAATTTTGAATCAGAAGACTGTGGAAAATTATTTTTAAAAAGAGATAGAAGATTTAGTTAATAAACTTTGCGATGATTTATTGCGTAATCGGTAATTCATGATTATCTACTCAATAAATCGGATGAACTTGACTTTTGGGTTTTCCAGCTTTTGATACTCAGATGCCCTTGCCTCAATATCCTGTAACTGCCCGATCGCTAATCCGCATGGTCTACCATATTTTGCTTTAACGCGATCGCTAGCAATATTAAGAGCAATTCGCGCAGATTCTACAAACTCATCTAATTTGTATTCAACATCAGGAGCAAAATATTCTTTGACGATCAACGATGGAGAATAGCAAGTTTGTTCTGAACCATCGGGCCAGCTAATTTGAAAATTGATTTGAGGCATGGGTTTGAGTGATTGGTGATTCGTAATTAAAGTATAGCTTTCTTCGCTCGAACAGATTCTATAAAAGAAGTTTTTGATATTCTTGAAGATGCATTTTTGCCGATCGCTCCCAAAGATAATCAGCCAAAATACACCGACTGGCTTGGATTAAGGAATTAGCAAGATCGGGATTATTGAGCGATCGCATTGCTAGGGCGATCGCTTCCACTGCATTAGGATCGACTAATAAGGCTTGTGTAGATGTTAAGAACTCAGTAAACGGCAACATATTGGAGGTGATCATTGGCAAACCCGAAGCGATCGCTTCAAAGATTACCAGTCCCCAACCTTCCTTGATTGAGGGAAATACAAATATATCGGCACAACGATAAATCGTACATATTTCTGCATCGGATAGTACACCCGTAATCACAACAGATTTACCGATGTCAATCCCTAATTGCTGAGCCGTAGTCAAAAAACGATCGCGATAATCTTGGTAATCAAAGAGCGTAGAACCACCCGCGATCCCTAACTGAGCATTAGGGAAATCTGTCAATACCTGTGAAAATGCTTTTAAGAGATTAATAGAATTTTTCCTTGGTTCGATGCCGCCCACCGTCAGATAAATTGGCGATCCAGTCAATCCCAAGCGCTGCTTGAGTGGCTCCTCAGAACCATCTTTGCGATCGGAAAATCTGCTTACATTAATACCATTTATGACTCGCGGCGCATGAATTTGATAATCTTTTTGAATCTGCTTCTGCCAACTATCACTCACACATAGACATAACGAAGCTTCACGAATGGAACGATCCTGACAATTGCGTAAATAGGGGCTATTGTAATCTTCAATATGGTGAATCGTGCGGATAAAGTGGGGGATGATTTGTTGCGATCGCATAATAGCTAGAGCATTGGCACTGATGCAGTCTTGGGCATGGTAAATGTCATAATCCAGTTGCGAATTTTGCGAATAATCGATTAGATAATCCACAAATTCTTGAATGCGTTGCTTAATCAATAAATCAATTTCTTTTGGCGCATCTCTAGCAGGAATCGGGCGAAACTCACAGGATAAATGGCGATCGAATCCCGATCCATCTTTATCTAAAGCAAAAATACAAACCTGATGTCCTAAAGCCTGTAATGCTTCGGCTAGTTCTAAAGTATGGATGACACTGCCTCTAGGCTTGGTGGAGTATGTAAATAGAGCGATACGCATCTCTTAAAGATTTTCTGGGGTTGGTGGTGTAATACTGCAAAACTGGAAATGCGATCGCTAATACATAGAGAACTGCAATATCAAAAAAGAAGGTTTTTATTGAAACTGCTACTTCGCAATCGTTTCAATAAAAACCTTCTTTTCACTAATTTGCACTGTAATTAAAAATAATCTAGTTATAGCGTTTACCAACCTAGTGAAGTGCAGGTTTGTTTCCCTGCCTTCGGCGGGGAAACAAACCTATGTACCTCGCTTGCTTGAAAAGCGCTATAAAACTATCCCTTAACTGAAACTGGAACAGTTTCGGGTTTGGCTTTTTCTACCGAAGGCATAGCCTGCTGGTTCGGAATACCAACAATTGGACATTCTGCTGTACCAACAGTTGAACGAGTAATTGCCTCGGAACTTTCTTTTGCCTTCTTTGGATCAAGAATCCAATCTCGATAGAATTCAAAGGGACATTCTCCCTTGCCTTGATTGCCATCACCTGAATTGAGCATTCCAGTATAGCCACGATGCATCAGCTTGAAGATGTGATTCTGCGATTGGGCATTCTTACGGAAGTCGCGGATCGCAAACTTAGACAAAGCCGCATATTGAATACCATTTTCTTCTTCGCCACATTCGCCAAGCGTGCGACCATCAAATCCAACGATCGCCGAATGACCAAAGTAACTATAAACCCCATCAAATCCAGAGGCATTTGCCACCGCCACATAGGTATTATTCATCCATGCCATCGCCTTAGAAACAATGATTTGCTGCTCCTTAGCGGGATACATATAGCCCTGACAGCGCACAACCAGCTCTGCACCACGCATGACACAATCACGCCAAATTTCAGGATAGTTACCATCATCACAAATAATCAAACTGATCTTCAAGCCCTTAGGTCCCTCTGAGACGTAGGTGCAGTCGCCAGGATACCAACCTTCGATCGGAGTCCAAGGCATGATCTTGCGATATTTCTGAACGATTTCACCGCGATCGTTCATTAAAATCAGGGTGTTATAAGGCACTTTATTTGGATGCGCCTCATGTTTTTCACCTGTTAAAGAAAATACTCCCCAGACTTTATTCCTAATACAAGCTTGGGAAAAGATTGCAGTTTCTTCACCGGGAACTGTTGCGGCAGTTTCCATCATTTCCTTAGGATCGTACATGATGCCGTGGGTGGAATATTCTGGAAAGATCACCAGATCCATACCAGGTAAGCCAACCTTCATGCCATCGATCATTGAGGCAATTTTTTTGCAATTCTCAATGACCTCTTCCTTAGTATGCAAGCGCGGCATTTTGTAATTAACTACCGCAACTCCAACTGCATCTTCGCTCGAAGATATATCGCCATGATAAGACATAAAATCCTCTACTTATTACAAATAAATTTAGAGTTTGTTTGACGGCAAAAGACTTATTGAGAAATAATAATTACTCTTGCTTCTTAATTGGATTGCTAAACATTCTATAATTAATAAATGCAACTCAAATCCATCACTAATTTAATAAAAAATCAAAAACAATATTTGTTCTTAATTTACGAGGTCTTAGCAAGGATATTAACAGTTAAGTATCTAGGCATAATTAAAACCAATATCCAAAACCTATAGCGCAGGCTGCGCGTGCGTCAAAAGTTTTAGGATTATATGTTCAATCTCACTTAGCTACATGATAACTATTATAGAACTCACAAAAATGGAGATTGTATCGTTTACAACCTATTGATTCGCCAATTCTAAAGATGTAGTGCGGATGAAATGCAATAGATCATTCGATAAATTGTCTCATAGCTACGTGAGGATTTCCTGATGTTTGATTTGTTTGGTTTATTCAATTGCTGTACCTTACTAAGCTGCGATTTGCTATATTACTATTGATTTTTATGTTGTTATAAGTAGCTGGTTGCAATTAAATATAAAACTCCAAAGCCTATGGCGCACACGCAGCGTGTGCGCCATAGGCTTTGGTTCTATTTTTTAATTACGCCTAGCTACTTATGTAAGTTGTTGTTGATAACATTTCTAAGAAATTAATCCCTAATAATTAACGGTTAAAAAGCTAGATATACGAAAATCATTTACTATTGAAAAATTAACAAACCGTAGGTGATTTACTGTTTTACAATCTCTTATTTTTCAAAACTACAACTCAAAATCCAGTTAAAGCTTCACGCTTGAAATCCCAAAACAAACATGATTCACCTTGTGATCGCAATATCAACTGAGTAGTTGCTTGTACTTCCCCAACTACCGCACAGACTAAATCCTGTTGCTCAAATTCTGCTTGCACATTCACTAAATGTTCAGGACGGATGCTCAGGAGAAATCCATAACTAGGAAATGAAGTTAACCATTTTTCGAGCGAAAGTGAATCAGGGCAAGGAACGCGATTCAAATCGAGAATTGCACCACATTCAGAGGTTTCTAAGAGCATCAGCAATGTGCCAACAAGTCCGCCCATGCTGATATCCTTACCTGCATCACACCAACCATTCGCCGCTAGTCTTGGCAAGATTGCTAGATTTTGGCGCAATCGCTCAGGCTCGGCGGTGGTGGCAGCATTCCAAAAGGCATAATCGGGATGGCATTGCCCGCGAAAATCCGTTGCGATTAATAGCAAATCGTTGGGCTGAGCCTTAAAACTGGAGATTAGATTATGAGCGCGTCCTAAAATAGCCACAGATAAAGCATTGTAGACACTATGACAATTAGTATGACCGCCAACAATGGGGACTTGATAGGCAAGAGATGCAGCGTACATTCCTTCCCATATTGGTTCTGTCTGCTCGCGGGACTGACTCCAAATGCTATCGACAACGGCGATCGGTACACCTCCCATCGCGTAAATATCGCTCACATTTACCATCACCGCACACCAACCCGCAAACCAAGGGTCAGTTTCAATTAGTTTGGGTAACATGCCCTCAGAAGCTAATAGTAAGTAGCCATCGCCATCAGGAATCGCCGCACAGTCATCACCGATTAAAACCCGATTGCTTTGCCATGCTTCAGGTTGCCATGCTTGATATAGCGCCTTTGCCGCCGTTTGAATATCTTGCTTTTGTGGCAAACTAAGCGATCGCTGCAATCTTTTTACCAGTTCTGAAAGCATCAAGATACCTTGTGACTTTGCCAAAGGAGACTAGGACATAGCTCGATCGCCGCAGGATAGAAATTGAGATCGGCTTCCATTAAGTGATGAGGGCGATCGCAAATCGTGACTTCATTCAGAGATTCCCAATGCAGCCGTTGGAAAAAGCGCACATTCTGTAATTGCACAGTTGCCAAAAAGCGATCGCAGCCCCAAGTATTTGCCGTGGTGACTGCCTTGTGGATCAAGCCTTTGCCAATCTGCCAACCGCGACGAAATTCTGGATGAGTGCCCAATCTACCGCCATACCAGAGTCTAGGCTGGGTTTCGTAAATTCTGACCACACCCACAACGCGATCGCTAGCGGTTTCGATGGCAACAATGGGATAGGCAGTTTTATCGATATCATCAAGATCGTCTTCTTCAAATACATCCTGCTCTTCCACAAAGATCGCTCTTCTTAAATCGAAGTAATCTTTTATTTCTTTAGGGGAGGTGGCAAGTTTAAAAATATAAGGTTGGAACATATTCTTCTCTTCGTTGAAATTGATATTGAAGAGATCCCCCTCAATCCCCCTTAAAAAGGGGGAAGAAGAAAATTTAATTAATTCTCCCCCCTCCTTTTTAAGGGGGGCTAGGGGGGATCTATAACTTTTCAAAAGTAGCAAGCGCCGAGCAAGCGCCGCACTTACCGCAACCCGCTTTCATGTCTGCCGAAGACATTCCTGCTTGCTTGAGCATTGTTCCAATCTTTTCATAGAGAGCAAACATAAACTCACTCTTGGGAGCAGGATGATTGGCTAAAGGTGTTCCAGAGATTGGCACAAAGGGAACTACAAAGGGATAAACACCACACTTAATCAGGCGATCGCTAATTTCTACTAGCGTCTCAAAACTATCGCCTAAGCCAGCTAGCAAATAGGTACTTACCTGTCCCCAACCAAATACTTTCACCGCCGCCGCAAACGCTTCAAAATAATATTCGATTGGGACTGATGCTTTACCTGCCATAATTCGCGATCGCACCTCTGGATCGGCTGCTTCCAAATGCATCCCTAAAGTATCAACTCCAGCCGCCTTCATCCGCTCAAACCAGATGAAATCATCGGGCGGTTCGCATTGCGCCTGAATTGGAATATCTACTCTTGTCTTAATTGCTTTAGCACATTCAGTTAAATAAGCAGCACCGCGATCGCTAGTATTTGGTGTACCTGTAGTCATCACCAGATGCTTAACCCCATCAAGACGCACGGCGGCTTCGGTAACTTCCGCAAGTTGTGATGGAGTCTTTCTCGCGATCGTGCGCCCTGCTTCTAGGGATGCACCGATCGCGCAAAATTGACAGGATGTTTCGGTGTTGTTGTAACGCATACAGGTTTGTAAAACCGTTGTCGCAAGCACATCACGGCTGTGCAACAAAGCAATCTTGCGATAGGGAATTCCATCCGCAGTCGTCAGACTGTAAAATTTTGGTTCCTGCGGAAAGGAGATCGGCATGATTTCCTGCCCATCAATTCGCAGTACTAGCTGATTGGTTTCTGGATCGATCGCTGCCGTATAGGGCGATCGCGCCGACGAGCCAGTATAAATGGGAACCATTACCGTAGTGCCATCAATGGCGATCGCCTTGTGATCGGAAGGACCTGCACCACCTTTACGACCTGCCACCCCAATATTTGGCTCTACCCAACTCAAACCCTGTGTTTGAATGTCTGTAATTAATTGTTGCTTATTCATCGGCTACATTAGTTAATTGATCGGGTAATTGGCTAGGTAATCGATTCTCCATAGCCGACCAAGGCTGGGAGTTGAGATGCAATTGCAGAAGATCGGGGCGGGAATAGTGACCAACTGAATCCATCATCCGCTTACGTTTCGTGATCAGCGAAAAATCAAGATCGGCGATCGCCATACCCTCACCTTCCGTAATTGGTGGACAGAGATGATTGCCTTCTGGCCCAATAATGGCTGTATTACAACCGCCACTCAGTACTTTCTGCAACTTTTCGTCAGTAGTAATCTGTGCAACTTGTTCGGTTGATAGCCAACCCGTTGCATTAACCACAAAACAGCCAGATTCAAGGGCATGATGCCGAATCGTAACTTCAATCTGATCAGCAAAAATCTGACCGACCATAGATCCCGGAAATTGAGCGCAATGAATCTGTTCCTGCTGAGCCATGAGTGCAAATCTGGCTAAGGGATTGTAATGCTCCCAACAAGCCAGCGCACCCAATTTCCCTACTGCCGAATCTACAACTTTTAGCCCCGACCCATCGCCTTGCCCCCATACCATGCGTTCGTGATAAGTGGGCGTTATCTTGCGACGCTTTAAGAGCAGAGTTCCATCAGCATCAAAAATCAATTGCGAATTATATAAAGAGCCGCCATCTCGTTCATTAATTCCCAACACAATCACCATGCCGTGATTTTTGGCGGCTTGACCAATCGCATCAGTGACAGGACTAGGGACTACTACAGCTTCTTCATATAGTCGCATATGTTCTTTGCCCATCAGGACAGGCGGCTGAACAAAGGAGAAATAGGGATAGTAAGGGATAAATGTTTCTGGAAAAATGACCAGTTGAGCGCCTTCTTTTGCAGCTTTAGCGATCGCATTTAAAACCTTCTCAGTAGTTCCATCTCGACTAAATAAAACGGGACTAATTTGAACGGCAGCAGCTCTAACTATTCGCGAATAATCCATGTTTACAATGTCCAAGTGTCCAAAATAAAGGCATTGTCCTTGCGGTGGAGCAGAATAATATCGAGAACATCTAAGGGACTAATTGGACGAATTCCGGGAATGAGAGAAGGTTCACCATGTCCGTAAAGAGCTTGAAGAGCAAAACGGCAAGCATAGACCTTGCCACCTTCTTGCATAAATTTGGTGATTTGATCGTTAAAGTTTTGATGTCCGGGGAAAGCAGCATCGCCGAGCTTAGGAAATCCGCGTTGAACACCAAGAGTTACACCTGGTCCGTAGAGTAAAATTGAAGTCTCAAATCCCTTGCGTTGTAGTCTTGTGGCTTGCAAAAGATTTACAAATCCAATGGAACCTTCAAAAGCAACGGTATGGAATGTTACCAAAGCCTTTTCGCCAGCATCGGCTTTGACATCAGGAAATACTTTTTCTTCATAATCAACAAAGAAATCACCAGTTTGATGAGCGGGTGCAGTTACTTCGGGCATTGTTTTCTCTTGCTTGCGCTTATTGGTAGTTTATTGGAAATTTGTTTGGAAGCTTGTATCAGTAATAGGGTTTGGCAAGTTAGGGGTTTGTCAAATTGGATACAAAAGAGTGAAGTCTGTCTGTATTGCTAGGCAAGGCGATCGCCAAGTTAAAAATCAGAGTAAATTGACTCGTTTACCTATCGAAATCGATAGGTAGCTTAACATCCCAAAAATTACACCACAGTTTTTGGGATGTTACTCCCTTCCCTCTATAAAACTGAACATTAAAAACCAAGAATTAGACGTTGCGGCGCTTCGCGCCGCAACGTCTAATTCTTCACTGGGAAGGGAGTACGACTTTTTCATGAGCCAAGCAGAAATTCATTAACGATCCTCCAATCTTCGCTACTAGCTCTCCTAACATTTTGTTTTGAGGCAATGCGATCGCCTAAATAACTTGCATCCCTCGCTACACCTGAGAATCTCGCTGAACCCCATGTGTAGAGCCAAGGTAACCCTAAAAAATAAAAACCGCTTACTTCCGTGACCCCGCGCTGATGACCAGGATAACCCTTACCGTCAAAAACAGGAATTTCAATCCAATTAAAATCAGCATAAAAGCCCGTACACCAAACCACAGCGCTAATATTTGCCTGCTCGTAATCTATGGCTACATCTTCTTCAGGAGGTTGCCAAACAGGTTGATAGGGTGGATCGATGGGGGCTGCAATTTTATTTTTGCTAATGAAGCCATCAATCGTTTTTTTGATGTTTTCCGCCACTGCATCGGCATTGTCGAGGTTTTTTGCGAGATCATCAGAAAACTCCAACTTGCGATCGCGGATAATCTTCAATCGACCATGAAGTTCCATTCCTTCTAAAGCAAATTGCCGTAGATCGATTTCTCGACCGCCATCGCGACCAGTCACATAGTGATTAGTATTGGCTCTAGCTTTCTCTTTTTGGGGATGATCCTCAATCGAGAGATCATAGTAGCCCATTTGATCTAGCCATTCCACCACATCTTTGCCACGATAACGACGGGGCGATCGCGGCGCACTGCCGACACATAAATGCACTTTTCGACCCGCCAGATGCAAATCTTCGGCAATTTGACAGCCTGACTGTCCAGTACCCACTACTAATACCGCACCTTCTGGTAATTGATCGGGATTTTTATATTCTGATGAATGAATCTGGGCGATGCTTTCGGGAAACTTCTCGGCAATTCTCGGCAACTTAGGGCGATGATATCCACCCACAGCGATAACGACCTGATCGGCGGTATAGTTGCCAATGTTTGTAGTGATTTCAAAAATATTTTGAGATTCACTTTTTTTAATCTTAGAGACTTCCACTCCTTCTTTAATCGGTGGATTAAAGGATTTTGCATAGTTTTTAATATATTGAACGATGTCATCTTTAACCATAAATCCATTCGGATCACTGCCTGAGTAGGGATAGCCCAGCAATTGACATTGCCAATTTGGGGTGACTAAACAGAATGTATCCCAACGATATGTCTGCCATGAATGTCCGATCTGATACTTTTCAAAAACTAAGTGATCAATCCCCTTTTCTTTTAATGCATAGCTCATACATAGCCCCGCCTGACCGCCACCGACAATGATGACTGGATAATGATTTGTCGTCATAGGTTCAATTCTACTTATTGGATTACTTTTCAGACTAAGTGGTTATTCTTAGGTTCTTTTGTATTAATAAATACGGAAGGTTCATGTCTAGTAATAACGCTAGGTGAGGTTATTTGCTCCATTGTTATAGGGCGATCGCCTAGTTGTGAAACTACTGAAATAGTCAGGTTATCGATTGTGCAACACATATCTATAAGAAAGCATTTAAGAATTGATAGCAGCAAGATTTCTCAGCATTTTGCGGAGCAAAGCTAGGTAGATAAACGACTCCGAGGTATTCTCATAAAATTCACATTCCTTGCTGAGTTTGCGATATTTGCCTATCCAAGCGAAGGTTCTCTCCACTACCCAACGCTTTGATTCAACCACAAAACCTTTCTGCGTTTTATCCCTTGTGCTGACTTCCCAAGTGCACCTAAAGTTGTCTTTAACCCAATGTATCAACCATGATGAAGCGTTGGCGACCCTTAACCTTTTTACCACCATCAATACCACGACTACCTGCACTATCCATAATTTTGATGGTTTCGGCAGCATTGGTGCAATTATTTCCCACTCTTCATTTGATAAATCGGTATTATAGGCTTGACGCATCTTTTCGGACTGATACTAGACTTCATCAGTATTCATACCTGTTTTGGGGCATCTTTGCTTTCTTAAATGCTTTCTAAAATCCATCCCTGTATGATTGCTTGATAGAGTGCTTGGTAACGAGTGCGAGCTTTGAGCTTGGTTAGCACATTATTTAAATGGAACTTAACGGTGCTTTCACTAATAATTAAATGATTGGCAATATCTCGATCGCGTAAACCCTGAACTAATAACCCTAAAATTTCTCGCTCTCGTTCTGACAATGGCGTTTGCAACCGAGGTAAACCGCTTTGGTCTTGAAGAGAGGGCACAGTCTGAGTCTGGTTATAAGGAAGACTAATCAACAGTTGTAATACCTTCTGTTCTAGTCCTATTTGACTCTCAAGTTGACCACCCAAATAGGAAACCATCAAAGATACTAGTACTAATTGCGATCGCAGCCAACGCTGATGCTCTTGTAAATCTCGGTTAGGTTCTACGACCATCGCTTCCAAGCTGATCCCATCTGCGTCATAGGTCAATCGACATTGCCGACATTCTGACCGAGCTAATACTTCACAAGCTTGCAAAAAAACCTGCGCGTGGGAAGAGGCGATCGCCTCTTCTGTGCCAATCAGGGTTAAGCGTAAGGGTTTTAAAATTGCGGCAAGTTGGTCTGATAGTGGAGTCTTTTCCCCATTGCCAGAAAAAGTAGATGATTGCTTTAGCTCCTGTTGATATTTCAAAGCCGCATCTAGAGCTATAGAGACTGTTGTGCAAAGTACTTGTAAAACTTCCAGAAATTCAGGTGTGAGCGCTGCATGACTAAAAGTAGCCAATACCCCAATTACGCGATCGCCTGCGATCAGTGGAAATCCTGCAAATCCTCGAATTTGATTAGCGATCGCCCATGCACGATCCTTAACCCAAGTTTCTTCAGCCAAATTATTGCTTAAAAAGGAAACTCGGTTATGAGCAATTTTTCCGACCTTATAAGCTCCCATTGGCACTCTGGCAAAGGAACCATCAATGCGATCGTATAGCCCTGAAGATGCGACAAGCTTTAAATTTGCGCCATCAGGCTCCACTAGCCAAATACGAGCAAAAGCCGAGTTAAATAGCTCAACTAAACCCTTGGCTGTCTTACGACTAATGATTTCTGGCTCTAGACATCCCGAAAAGTTTTGGGCGATCGTATTTGCTTTTTGTAAATCAAATAAAAGTCTTGAGGAGTCCGATAATTCTCCGATCTCCATAGCCATACAGACCACCAAGAAAAAGAAGAAAATAATTTATTAAAGCCATATTCTTTCTCTTTTCTTTGTATCGTCAACTACCGAGTGATCTAACTCACCTTACGCAGAAAATTTTAAGACCCTCACCCTACCCCTGTTAAGGTAACATTTAGCGAAATCCGAATGAATAAAAGTAGGATTCGATTATAATCAGAGATAAAATCTAAAAACAATCGCTCAATACTGTGGACAAATTTAAGAAATGACAATTATCTGTTCTAAGGTATTTCTATGACAATTTAAGCTTTAGATTTTGGATGATTATTTTTTGACAAATTAATCATTTGTCAATCACTTGAATATTTGACATATAGCGATCGCACTTTTGCTTTGAAATTTTCCCGCACATCATCAGGCTCAATAATTTCACAGTCTTCGGCATAGGGCATAATTTCGCGATAGAACCAAAAGGTGTTACTGATTTTGCGAATGATTTGACGTATGGGTGGGTCACTATCTAGCCATGTATTATCGATGTCTTCGTCCCTTGGTTTATAGGCAAAGGCGAGATTTCCCGATAAATTAAAGGTGACGTGAAGTTGATCGAGTTGCGATCTCCATTTGCCGACAATGGGAGTAATCGCGGCTTCGGGGGGAATGCGATCAAGTCTGAGGGAACGATTGTGTTGTAGGGCTGGAACTGTATCGCTTCTGGCAATGTCTTCGCACCAACAGTCAAGATAAAGTCGCTTGTCGTGGGTGGCAACCTTTGCGTAGTAGATAGAGAACTCGTGGGGATGTTCGGCAGCATCAAGATATTGCAAGCGAAATGGTTGTTGTTGCTTGATGTAGCGATCGATGGTATGTCGCCAAACTTCAGGAGGTTTTTCGAGAAATCGCTCGATATCTCGGCGCAGAGGGTTATTTATTTCGCTACGTTCAAGTAATAGATGGGCGATGATTTGTGCTTTTTCAAGTTCGCCATAATCAATCAATAGTCTATAGGTACGAGCAAGGGATTCTATTCGATCGCTTGTCCAATCATTATTTTTGGAGATTTGGATTTGCTTACGGGCGATCGCTTCGACTAGCTTGGAGATATTTGGGCGATCGCCCCATGTCATGCCAAGTTCGATCGCGATCGCTTCTAAATTAGCTTTATCTCGTTCTTTGATAGAGAGTGTAATTGATTCGCCTTTTCGTGACACGGATTTCCTGCGTTTCTGCTAAAGATGCTAATGGTGATAGATTTAGCTAATTTAATCATAAGCGATCTCCTATCTAATCACCAGCGTAACCATTGAGAGCGTAAGTCACAAGAGTAGTGAAAATTTATCAGAATGGAAATTCTCTATAGTCAATTGAATCGGGAATTTACAGCGCTTTGCGCTCAAACCCAAACCAAGAGATTTTTTAAAAGCCTTGCTTCGCAAGGCTTTTAAAAAATCTCTTGTGGTTCGTTTGATCGGTAATTGCTGTAATTATATCTGTAACAGCCATAGCGGTCATTTGTTTTGGCTCTTGTTAGGACTAAGTATATTTATATAACGTTCTAATGCAAATAGAACTTTTTGGGCAATCAACAAAATAAAGGACTGTTTGTCATTCTCAGTTTGTACCTTTTCTAAAGCATCATAGTAAGCCATACGGCTTTCATAATCACCGCCGATAATCGCTAGGGGAAAGCCGTGCTGTAATAAAATTAAATTCATAATTAAACGGGAAGTGCGACCATTTCCGTCAATAAATGGATGGATAGAAACTAGTCTTTCGTGCATTTCGGCAGCTAAAACTACGGGATGTAAATCATCTTTATTAAGCTCATAAAATCGAAAATAAGCTTCCATTAAATCCTGTAATAAATAGGGCTGTGGTGGTAAATGTTTGCTTCCTGCGATCGCTACGGGTAATTTGCGATAAACCCCAGCATTTTCACGATCTATGCCGTACAGGACTATCCCGTGAATTTGTTTGAGTACATATTCTGATAGCTCCATTTTTTGAGTAACTAAATCTTCAATAAACAAAATTGCTTCTTTATGATTAATTGCTTCCAAATGTTCGCGCATACTCTTGCCACTAATTGTCATTCCTTCATTAATGACGAGTTGCGTTTCGCGCAAGGTTAACGTATTTCCTTCAATGCGATTACTTTCGTACAAAAATTCAACTTTTAAGGCTTCTTTAATTGTGGCATTGTCAAGATTTTGACGCAAAATATCTAGCTCAGATTTGCGTTGATTAATCTTGGTTAGGATTGATTCTAGATCTTGCATGAGTTAGTTACTTTTAAATTGTTTGACAACCTAATTTTTTTAAATCTTCTCAATTTGTTTACACCGATTAGGTTCGACATGGCGATCGCGATTATCGGCATTGGTGGGGTTAGAGAGTCGCCATAAACTTTGAGCATAGCAGCATTGCTAAAATTGCTGCATCTTTTTCTAGTTGATGAAATATTCCCTGCTCATACCATAGATGCTCACCTGTAGGGAGTCTTAACAAGTCAGGATTGCGAAGATTGCTACATTTTTATGTTTTGGGGACTCTTGGAGATCGCGTAAACCCTTTGAAATCTCCTCCCATACATATCTTGTATGTTCGTGACTGCTAAAATTCATTTCGTTACCCCCGAAAATTTATATCTTTAGTTATTTTAACCACATTAATCAAGATTAGATATACTTTTCAACAAGAAAGTGTCCGTATACTTTAATCAATAAAAGTCTTGTGTAATTTGATTTTTCGTGCAATTATCTGTTTGTAGAGATTTACGGACAAAATTTGATTAATAAAGGATACCTAATAAATTTATGGCTATTCTTGAATAAATTTAGCACAGCCAAGGTCTCTAAAAATTAATCATTAAAGTATTTGGTTACAAATAATTACAAATAAGATGACAAGTAGATTGAAGTCGATAGAAATCACTGGTTCTTGCGCTCAGGTTTGGAATGGGGTGATTATTCCTAGTAATGGAGTTATCTCGGTCAAGATTGATGGAAATAATTTGAATGCTACGGTTAAGAGTGGGTTAGAAAAGAAGGATTCGCGGACGAGAATTCAGAATATCGATAGTGTTGAGATTCATACTGCGCCGATCTATCTGCTGCTGGCGATCGGGATTGGTTTGGCTGTAATTGGTCTGATTGGATGGATTAGCACTTTGTCTAATGGAAGTTCGCCGATGTTTGCTTTTTTCCTTCTGTTAGTTGGGATTGCGGCTATAGTCTTGTCAATTTTGAATAAGCAAAGATATATGGCAATTTACAGTTTGCGCTATACGATTGTTTTGTTTATGAAGGGTTCGCCAGAGTTGTATCAGCAATTTGCTATGAGGGTTATGGCTTTGGCGGATAGTTTAAATCAGACTGAGGTTTCTCAGTCTTAGTGTTCGGTTGGTGTCATGTTTGGGTGTCGGTGACAGGTTACATTTGCAGTCGATTGATTTAGCGATCGCTCTTTCAAATATTTATTCAGATATTTATGAGGATGTGAGTTTATGACAACTGAACTGTCTTTAGCTGATTTACAACAACGGGCGCTAATAATTGGCGATCGCCTGCCCTATCTGAAGTTTTTGGTGCTATTTGGTTCTAGAGCGAGGGGTGATGCCTATGAGCGCAGTGATTGGGATTTTGCGATGTTTTGCGATGAGGAGGCAAGGCAAAAGGCAATCGCAGATCAGCCCTATGGATTTTTAGCGGTGCATAATGCGATCGAGGATTGTTTTGAGATTGGTGGTGAGCGTATGGATGTGGTGGATGTGACGCGCTGCTCGGCGTTGATTGCTCATTACATTGCGGCTGAGGGTGTGGTGCTGTATGAGTCTGAAATTGGTGTGTTTAGAGATTTTCAGCAGAGAGTAACGATGACTCAACGGGCGATCGCTGAGTTGAGTGCTAGTTTGCGTCAACAGGTTGAGGCTTTTTTGCAGGAGCAGGGTGTATGAGTCGAGTTAATCCTGCGATCGTGACAGCAAAGTTTGCTTATATGAAGCAATATCTAGAGGATCTCATCAGGTTTAGAGATCTTTCTTTGGAGGATTACCTCAAGTCTCACAATCATTATGTGGTTGAGCGTTTGCTACAACTGATTGCAGATGTGCAGACTGATATTAATCGACATTTGATTAAGGGGTTGGGAGGTGTTCAACCTGTAGAGAATGCGGAGACTCCGATTGTGGTGAATAGTTTAGGAGTTATTGATATTGGTCTTGCTCAGAAGATGTCAGCTTCAATCGGGTTACGAAATGTGATTGTGCATCTGTATGACGAGATCAATCCAGAAATTGTGCATGGGGCGATCGCTCTGACAATTGCTGACTATGCTCAATATCAGCGCCAAATCCTCAATTATTTAGATGCTTTGGAGAAAAATAATGGCTGAACAAGTAACAGAAAAATATAAGGCGGCTAGGAAAACTATAGAAGTTATACAAAACCGCCTGATTATCCCTAGTAGGGGTTGGATGGTTAAGGAGTAAATATTACCCTTATCGATGTTTTGTTTCAATTCCTGAAAGGATTTCGTTACTCTAACTTACCACGCACTTAGTCTCAGAACAAAATACAAAAATGACTCATATAACCCTAACCGAGTTTTGACATAAAAATATTTGTGCTATATTTAAGGCAAACCAAGGAGATCCCTTAATTTGCCTATGTTGGTCGCGCTTTATAGGTTATCACGGATCTCCTGATTTTCTATGCTCATAAAAGGAGGTAAATACCGTGAACCACAGATATTCAGGCTTTCCAAGCAACTATGGTGGATTTCAAGACATTCGAGATATTCATTGGAGGGCTACCAATAATGGGATCGACGATGGACTTGATGAAATTGAGGCTATGAGTTTTGAGGACGAAGATGGTGAAATTATTCCTCTAGCCGATTATCTGGCAAGGCGTGAATAATTTTCCTAGCTTGGGGAATAGCGATATTCCTCAAGCTCTCCAAAATTACATTCTGAGGATATACAGATGAACGCTGCACTACAGCAGACTAAGATTTTACTCAGTGTTTTAGCTACTGGTAATCTTGTAGAACAAGAGCATCATTTAATCAACTGGCTTACAAGACAATCTAACGTTATATCTATTGCTCAGCCTTTTGGGTGTTCACGGTTAGTTCGTAAACTGAAACTCAGTAAACCATTTGCGGCTAACTCAACAATAGAAATTGATTACAAACAAGATCAAGTTTTTTATCAAGATCAAGAGCTTGGTAAAATTCAGATTTTGTATAAATCGCCGATCCCTGGTGAGCTACAAGCTAGATTGGCTATAGAAAGTGCCATAGATCGATTTCTGGAATATTTGCAGAAAGTTCATCAGATTGTTGTTTTAGAAGAAAGCGATCGCCATGTGCGGGTATTTATCCCAAATAAGGAGATTCTAAACTTTAAAACACTGTGGCAAAAATTTCTTGAAGATGTTGCTTTCTCAACTTTTGGCAAAGAGCAATTAGCTGGGCTAGTGCAGACATTTATTGTCATGCTCAATGCAATTACGCTTTCTGGGCGAGGGTTTAGCACTCTTGATGTGCCAATTCTGACCAGAGATCAGGCAAATGTCTTAGCGGCTTGGTATTTTGCAGTAGCTAGAGATGTTGAAGGTCGTCAAATAAAGCGACAGAGACAAATTGATGCTCTTGGAAAAGAATTAGATAAACCTAACTTGGCGGAAAAAGATGTCAAGTCTAAATCTAAGGAACTCCAAGATAAGCAGGCTATGCAGGATAAGGAAGCTAAAAAATATCAAGAGTATTTTCAAAAAGGTTTTGATAAATCTCTGAAGGAACAGGCTTCTGTATGGCAAGAGTTAGGCTTAATCACAAAGGAGCTAGAGAAAACAGGACTAACTAAAGCTCAAAAAAACAAGTTGCAAAAACAGCAGGACAACCTCAAAAGTAAAGTTGTCTTTTCTCAGGAGTCAGTACAGCAAAAGATTTCTTTGTTAGCTGAGTCTAGAGGCGATCCATTTGTATTTTTACAATTGAATCGATCGCAAGACTTAGAGAAGTTTAGAAAAATTGAGGCGATCACCAAAAGTTTCTCGAAAGTGGCAACCGATCAAATTAATGCGACTCGTGGCGATATTTTTACTCAGTGCATTTCTGAAATGTATCGCCTTTTAGAAACAGAGACTTTTGATCCTTTGCCAGAGCCGTTACTTAGTGAAGAAATAATTCTTCCTGAGTGGCGATCGGCTGGTGATGATAGCAAGGAGTTTTGTTATTCCTGCGGTGTGGCGATCGATGCGAAAACTGCAAAATGGCAAGTTCTCCGATTTATGTTTGAGCGACCTTCACAACGCCGTCAATCATCGTCAGGAGAAGGTAGACCACATATTTGTACTTCCTGTTCTGCGCTTGCTTTTGCATCTCCACTAAAAGTGACTGATGAAAGTATCATTCTGAAACTGACATCAGTTAAAGGTGATAAAGATTCAGTCTCGATTAAAGACTATGTGCGAATGCTCACTAATAAAGAAATGCACCTTAGCGGTGGACGTTATCTGGTCTTAGCATCCGATCGCACAGGTGGAGGAGACATAGCTGCCCAAAAGCTAGGACAGGTACAGTATGCAATGGCAAAAGTCGCTTCGATTTTCCCAGTCGAAGTTTTGACGGACTTTGACTTTTCGTTAGTTGTCCAAAGTAGCCAAGCGATCGAGTTAAAAAGTCGGCATTTACTCTTTATTAAAGGAGTAATGGAAAGCTACAGCCAGCCCATTATTATCTCTGGTAAAGATATCAATATGACTTTAGGCGATGCAGTTCGCTACATCGATCAAGACTTGCCAACCCTTGCAGAGTACACGCTAACCAAAATTTCTGCTCCCTATGGTCAACTAGAACTTGAAAAGGTTCGTGAAGCTTATTGGTTGCAGATTCAAAAAGATTTACAAGCTATAGGAGTTTCTATGGAATCAGAAAATCAACTATCAAAACGGGCTAGGTTATATCGAGATGTCGCCGCGCTCACTGGCTTAACCTATGCCTTTGCTCAGTCTCTTGAAAATACTGCTAAAAAAGCAATGAAAGATGAAGATGCTGAGCGAGAGGTGAGCAAACTGATTGAAAAAGTCGATGATGCGGTTGCTTTTTGCTATTACGCGACTTTGGGAGATGAAACCAAGAAAAGCGTCCAATCTCGACTCTATCGCAGTCCTTACAACTACTTTGTCTACGATCAAACTAAGACTTTGCTTGAGAAGTTGGGCTTAAGCGATCGAGAAACTACCGAAACTGATAAACAGCAAACCTATCTCGTGCTTTATGCGGATGATGTTTTGAGTGCTTACACTCACTTTGCAGAAAATGGTTACTCACAGCCTAAAGACTGGAATGATTTGACCTATCAACTCAAGCTTTCCCTCTACACAAGATTCCCTGAACTCGTTCGCAAACTTAAAACTAAAGGAGATAAATAATGTCTACTGGATTACCCGCCACTGATGCTCAAAACCCTCGGATGCACTTTGATATTTACGCTATTTTGGAAGGTTCACAAGAACTTTATCTAGGGCATGAAGTACAAGTCAACATCAATCTTGTAGAAGTTGTCAAACTTCAAACTACTGATGGTAAATCCATTGAAAAATGCTACATTTCGCCAACTAAGCGTAGAGGTGTTGAACGCCGCAGCTTGATTTGGTCGCCTGTTAGGAGTGGTACTTTGTTGGGTGATAAGCTGAAATGTGGCATTCCTGAAACTTGCGCTCAACCTGAATGTCCTATCTGCTCAACCTTTGGCGGTTTGATTGCAGGCAAGAAAACACTGATTGGGCGCGTTACCCATAGCGGTGGTGTTGCTGTTCAAGAGCTTTATCCTGTGGACAAGCAGAGAGCAATGCACCCCGCAAGATTGGTTAATCAGAAGGAAGAAACACCAATTCCCTTTAAGCGTCAGTACAATCAACCAGGACTGCTTTATCCTGTTTACAATCACGCTCTAAGTATTACTGAAAAAGAATTTGCAGCTGTCGCCTATGCTTTTCTAGATTCACTGGCACGGATCGGGTCAGGAAATCCTAAAGGAGTTTCCCTTGCAGAAGATTCTGATAACAAGCCCTTACTAGTGTTCGATCGCTATCTTGTTCCTAGAGGCAAACGCCCGATCATTTCGCCATCTGTCACCAATGCAGCCGATGCGATCGCTGATTTTCAGCGTTTGGCACATACTCCAACAGCAAATACCGATCACATTTCCGAGCCACTTTTTGATCGTTGGATTGGTGATGCAGCTTTGGAAAAACTACAAGAATATGCTGGCGACTTTGTAAATCGAGTTTTACAGGCATCTTAACTATGTATTGCCTAGAATTTACGATTAAACCAACGGCGGCGATGACATTTCGCATCCTGCCAGGTTCAATTCTCAACATTGCTACTTATCCATTTGTACCGCCAACCACTTTGTCGGGATACTTACGCAGATTAGCAATGTTGAGCGCAGGGCAGGAACTCCCAGAAACGAAGGTAAACAATGAAAACCCACCTGTTTATGCTTTGCCATCTAAATATCTGAGTTTAGGTGCTTATCCTAAACTTGATGCATGGAGTGGCATTCACCGCACCTATCGCAAAGGTATGAGAAGCTTTAACCATGATGACTTTTCTAAACTCTATGTCGATGGCAAAGGTGAAGACTTTCAACTGCATACTTGGGAATACCTAATCGTTGATGAGCTTGTGGGTTATGTTGCTGCCGAATCTTTGGAAGGATTGGAACATTTTCAAGATCTTGTTGGCTATGGTTGCAAAATCGGAAAAGAGGGATATGCCTATATTACGGATATTTCCGATCAGCCCATAGAACTAGAGTTAGTAACAACTGCGGCGCATCCTTCCACACTTTTACCGATGGAAGCTTTGCTAAATAGCAATCAATTTATCGGTGGATGCGATATTTATAATCTTTACCGCTATGAGTGGGAAAACGGCGATCGCTCTTTACCATTTGGCGATGGTTTTCTAGACAGTGAGCCAACACCAGTTAAAGGCTTTACACCTTTTGTCTGCGCCTATTTCCCTAGACCAATCGATCCGCCACCAAGAATTGATTACTACACCAATGGCGAAATTTATATTCCTGCATCTCTTGTCAATCTTTTAAGAGAGGAAACCCATGTCTGAAGCTAAACGCCAAATTCCTTACAATTTTGGTAGGGTATTTTTCCCAGATCATCCAAGACTTGCAATACCAAGCGAAGTTAGATTTCAACCATTAGGCAACCATGTCGGAAATGTGGTCAAACTCGTTCGTTTGTGGGATTGGGAATCAGAACAATTTTCATATGATCGCGAAAATGCCATCAATCGAGTTGAAGAAGCTGCAAAAATTCATGACTCAGGCAAACCTCAGAAATTTGCAATTCAGTCAAATACTGATAAATTTAAGGAGTATATTTATTCTTTCCGAGGACATCGATTTCTAGCTAACAGCAAGGATTTGTGGGCGAAAACTTTAGCGATCGGACATCATGATTTTTCTGTTCATGACATTTGCCGAGATGCTTACACCCTCAAAAAAGATCCTCAATATGCAGAGATTCTTACTAAAGAGCCTTTAGCCTACGCGATCGAGCTTTATATTTTAGAAATGTGCGATCAGATTGAGGCTGAGTTGGCTTGCAGTGTAATTGATGACTCACATCAGGGGGAGTCACGAGCATTCATGGACTATACGATCGCCAAGAGTGAAACCGAAGAAAATATTTATTACATCGATCCTTGGGCTTTTTCTCCAGAATTAGAACAAAATGGTATCGAACTAACATTCAAGTATTGGTCGATGTATCCTTCTGAAGAAGACAAAAATCAGTTAAAAGAATGTATTGATAAGAGACAAGAAAATAAACTTGGCACAACTTTAGACCGCAGTGTAAAAGCATGGTGGCAATCTGAAGAAGGACAATCAGCAAAAATTATAGAGCGAAAAATTACTCTCAAGTCCTATTCCACAACAGAAACTCAAAAATCTTGGACTGCCAAATCCTTTTACGAGCAAGTAGCAGGTTTCTCTCCTAATTTTATGCAAGAAGAGATGTTTGATGCTATCTACGATGAGAAAAACGATAAGCATCCAGCTATTTTGCTAAAAGCACCAACTAGTTCAGGTAAAACTGAAACTATTCTATTCCCTGCCTTAGCTTCAGGCTATCGGCTATTTTTACCTTTGCCAACTCGTAGTCTTTTAGAAGACCAAAAAGAGCGCATTGAAAAATATATCAAGACTTTTTCGAGATTACCCATCAATCAAGGTAGAGAGTTTTCACTGGTAGTCGATACAGGTTCGCAAATGTATCGCTATATTTATCAAAATGGCGAAGAGGTAAAGCGTAATATAAACCCTAGAAGACATCTATACAAAGGTGATGTCATTCTCACGACTTTAGATAAATTCTTGTATCGCTACTTTGCCTTTGGTGATAAACAAAAATCTTTTGTCTTTCCATTGAGAATCCATCAAGATAAAACTCTAATTTGTTTTGATGAGTCCCATAGCTACGATGAGATTGCTTTTACAAACTTTTCTAGCTTAGTAAAGTCACTCTACGAAGCAGGGCGATCACTTGTTTTGATGACCGCAACCATGCCTGAACAGTTATCAAAGCAACTAGATTATCTAGAAACTTTTGATTACATTAATCATCCTGAGCTAAATAAATATCACCGAGAGCGTGATTTTGAATGGATTAGCAACATATCACACGATTCAGAAAATCCTGAAAAAAGTTCTGAATATTTTCAAAACAATTTCACTCAAATCATTCTCAAAGAATGGAATGCTAAACCTAATCGCCGTATTCTTGCAGTTGTGGAAACTGTTAAAGATGCAGTTGAAATCTACAAGAATTTGAAAAACAGTCTCAATGTTGTCTCAACAGATGACAAATTTCTATTTCTCTATCATGGTCGTATAGCCGATCAACTCAGACCAGAACTATATAAGCAAATCAAGAAAAGAGACGATAATGAACAGCCTTATATTCTTGTAACTACTAGTGCGATCGAAGTTGGCTGCGATCTAAATTCTGAAGTTCTCATATCTGAGATTTGCCCCCCTGAAAACTTGATTCAAAGAGCGGGACGCTGTAATCGTAAAGGCAATATAAAAGATGCAAAAGTTATCTTAGTCGGTGACAAAATTCAAGATTTTGCAAATAGTCTTGATGATGACGGCTGGACAAATTATGCAGAGACGCTAGTTAACTTGACTAACTTCGACTCTAAACAAATCTCTGAATGTATCTCACGCTCCGAACATATTGATGATTACCGAGTTGTTGAATTATTCTCAATGCTTCATGAATACGTTTATGGTGCTGACCTAACTTGTCAACCAATCCATGAAAAAGGACTTGTCATTACTAGAAGTTGGACACCATCTGCAACATTAATTTATAAAAATGATGAATTAGTTGATAAACATGGGAATAAATCTTTTCCAAAAGTTACAGTTCCTTTAGATCGACTCCTTCAACGTGACGATAATCAATTTGCAAACACTCATGTTTATGAGCGCTACTATGATGTTGAAACAACGCACTGGGCGCTAAGACTGCTTAGATTTGGCTCTGCTTATTCTAAAGATATCGTTATCGAAATGTCTCCCAATAATGATGGAGCATGTATGTATGACGGAAAAGAAGAATACAACTATGATCAAGAGCTAGGCTTTGTAAATTTACCAGGTGTATTTATCAAGCTGAGAGCTAAAGGCTTTGAAGAAAAGCTACTCTGTCAACATGAAGACAAGAAAGTGATCATCTCATACACAAAAGCTCTAGATAAGGAGGATAAACAACTATGACTATTCAAGAACTATGCGATCGCCTGTCACAATTTCCACCCGACACACCAGTAGTCGTCAAAGGCTATGAAGGAGGATTCAATGATGTGAATAAAATCGAACCATTAGAAATGCAGCTTAATGTCAATACGATCTGGTTTTATGGCGCTCATGGCACAAACGATCATCAACATGAACCCGTTGAAGGCGTACCAATGACTCCCGTTGTCTATCTGCATGGAGTCAACCACATCGCCGATGAAGATTGGCTCAATCGCTAACT
Organism: Pseudanabaena sp. BL-A-41; assembly: GCA_050632425.1. Taxonomy (GTDB): domain Bacteria; phylum Cyanobacteriota; class Cyanobacteriia; order Pseudanabaenales; family Pseudanabaenaceae; genus Pseudanabaena. The sequence continues at coordinate 1,920,942 of CP192607.1, forward strand.
AACTGAGGACACAATGAGTAAAATCTTACAAGCAGGACAATCTTACACATTTAGCAAACTCTTTGAACTAAAAGTAGAAGTTGATGATCTTGTAAATGAATTTGGCTACACTCTTCAACGTTTAGAACTATCACTACCACAATACAAAGGAGATCTTGATCGTATTAGCGATACCCAAAATCGCATTTCCGAAATCCTGCCCTACGTCAACCTCGCCAACGAAGCAACCCGCCGCGAAGTGCTAATAGCACCAGTGGTGACTGATCTCGTTCACTACACGCGATCTCAACTCAGGATCGAATATCAAATCAAAGTAAGCGAACATTTGCAAGGATATTTCGATTACCTTTTGCGGAATCAGGCTTGGATTATTGTCATTGAAGCAAAGCACGAAGATCTTTATAATGGATTTACCCAATTAGCAACAGAACTAATTGCCCTCGATCAATGGGATAAAGCTCCTGAATGCGATCGTCTATTTGGTGCAGTCACAACTGGCTCAGTATGGCAATTTGGACTATTACATCGTCAGACTAAATTGATTCAACAAGATCTAAATCTATACCGAGTTCCCAATGATTTTGAAACTGTGATGAGGATTTTAGTACAAGCAATAACAGGAGAAAATCAACCAAATTGAAAACAGGAAGATATTACAAATGCTTGCTAGACAAACAGAAATAACCTACTCAAAATATCTCGCCTACGAACAAACTAGCCCCACTAAGCATGAATTTGTCAATGGGCAAATCTTTGCAATGGCTGAGGAAGATGAAAATCATAATTTGATTGTTGGCAATCTAGTTGGTTGTATCCATTCACATTTGCGCGGTACTGGCTCTCGGTTATTAGCCTTAGCAATGAAACTCACGATCGCCTCCGCAAATAACGCAACTTATTATCCTGACGTGATGGTAGTTTGCGATCGCACCGATAGCGATTCCTATGTCAAGCAGAAACCTTGCCTGTTAATCGAAGTTCTATCACCTTCTACAGCCATGCTAGATCGGCGAGAAAAGCTTTTTAACTATCAGACATTAGAAACTTTGCAAGAATATGTCATGGTTTCTCAATCTGAAATTAAAGTAGAACTCTATCACCGCGATCCTGAAGGTTGGTTAGTTCAATCCTTGAATATGGGTGAAAGCTTACAGTTGCAGTCGATTGACTTAGCGATCGCTCTTTCTGATATTTATGAGGATATCGAGTTATGAAAACATGAATAAAATCATTTGAGAGATCGCAACTGCTCAATTAAGCCCCAAAGCCCTTTTTATTTTTCTTAGACTTGATTGGTTTGAGTGTTCTACCACTATTAGCGATCTCTAAACGGGTAGCTCTTCTTTTCTGATACAGCTTAATTCTCTCGGCTAGAGGATGTTTAGGATCGACCTTAAGATGAGTTATAGAGGTAATTAAACCACGAAGAGAATTATCACGATACAAATCCAATCGCATCGTCAAAGGACGCAAAGTTATAGAGGTAATTAAACCACGAAGAGAATTATCACCGCCCTCTGCTTTTTTCTCTTCAGCCGTTATGCTACAGAGAATTCCACCCATATCTCCAGCATATGACACAGACTCAACCTGATGAATCCCTTGCTCATCGACTAAATTAATACCTTCACAAGCTAGAGAGTATAAACCTCTTTCTGAAAAACGTACAGAAATTGGTAAGTTCGCTTCTATATCTAAAATAAGTTGACGAGTTTCTACTCGATCATCAATTTTTGATTCAGAAATTATTTTTTCAAATAGATCTTTTCTCATAGTTTTTAGTGATTCTAGCGTTGCTTTTTCTTTAAAAAATCATAAATTTAAGACATATTTCAATACTCAGAAAATCATGCCTCATAGCTTAGTTGTTAATTTTATGCCGAAAACTCCCATTTATCCTGAATACTTAACAGGACGGCATATTCACGCACTTTTTTTGACCTTAGTTAGCTCAGTAGATAAAGAATTAGGCGATCGCCTACATGGTGAAAAAGCAAATAAAGGATTTAGCCTCAGTCCAATTCAGCAATTGGCGGTTAGCGATTGGCGATTAGCTGTTAGCTCTGACAAGAACAAACCCAAGCTAAAGAAAGCTAAAAGCCAACCGCTAAAAGCTAAAAGCCTCTTTTGGCATTATCAAGAAATTCCCGCCTCAACTCCCTGCTGGTGGCGCATCTCCCTTTTAGATGAAGTTCTCTTTAGCAAACTCACAGGACTTTGGCTAAATCTCAACCCTGATCGCGCTTTTCATCTCGGTTCCGCCGACCTCTATATCACCAGTATTCTCGGCACACCCCAATCTAGCCAACCTTGGGCAAACTTTGCCACCTACCAACAAATCTACGATCGCGCCTCTGAAACCGAACGAAACATTACCTTTCACCTCGCCACCCCCACCGCATTCCGTCAAGGCAAGTACGATTCGCCATTGCCCACTCGCGACAATGTATTCAAGAGTCTATGCGATCGCTGGAATACCTATAGCTCCATTCCCATCAATCCCGAAATCATCGAATATATCTTTCCCAGCCGTTTTGAGATTAAGACAGAAGTTGTCAAGAACTATGATACGCATACCTTTATCGGGTGCGTTGGTGAAATTGGTTACAGGATTCTCGGCGATGTCGAACCATTAGTAATTAAACAAATAAATGCTCTGACCGATTTTGCCATGTTTTCGGGAATTGGACGCAAAACCACAATGGGAATGGGAATGGTTAGAAGAGTATGAATTATGAATTTTGTAGCTAGGTATAAGAAAACTTAAAAAGCAAAGGTTAAGAGATCCCCGACTTTTTTGTAAATTTATAAATTGTCTTTGCTTGCTTAGAAAAAGTCGGGGATCTGGACATTTACAGGTTTCTTTTGCTGAATACTTATAAATTATGAATTATGGAACCAATTCCTATCGCGGCGCTGAATCAGTACGCATATTGCCCTCATCGTTGCTGGCGAATGTTTTGTGCAGGAGAATTTGTGGAAAATCATTACACAATTGAAGGAACGGATCTACATCAACGGGTGCATACGCTTGGTGAGAATCAACGAGAAGAGACTTGGCAAATCAGAGCGATCTGGCTAAAGTCGGAACAATATGGCTTGATAGGGAAATCTGATTTGATTGAAGAAGTTGATGGCAGTCTCTATCCCATTGAATATAAACGCGGACATAAAGGCGAGTGGGATAATGACGCGATGCAGGTTGTCGCTCAAGCGCTCTGTCTAGAAGAAATGACAGGTAAAAACATTACGAAGGGCTATGTTTATTATGCTCAGACGCACCAAAGACAAGAGATTGAGATTACATCTGAGTTGCGAAAAGAGGCGATCGCGGCAATTACGGAAATCTCGCAAATGATGGAGACTGGCAAGATGCCTCCTGCAATCTATGGCAATCGCTGTAAGGGTTGCAGCCTGTTTACTCAGTGCGTACCGATGGCGAAGGAGAAAGTTGGGAGGTATAGAGAAGCATAAAATAATTACGAATTACGAATTACGAATTACGAGAAAGTTAGGAGGTATTAAGAAACATAAAGCTGCTTGGATAACAATTCGTAATTCGTAATTCGTAATTACAAAAAGGTTAGGGAAAACAATTATCAATTACTAAAAACTCATGGGAACTCTCTACATAACTCACGATGATTCATTTATTGGCAAGACTGATGAACGTTTGACGGTCAAAGCCGATAAGAAACAGTTAATTGATGTGCCACTGATTAAGGTTGAAGGGGTGGTCATCCTCGGTCGCGCCACAATTTCACCTGCGGCTGTGATGGAACTGTTGGAGCGCAAGATTCCCATGTCTTTTATGACTGGAACAGGTCGCTTTCTCGGTCGTTTAGAACCTGAGCTAACTAAAAATATTTTCGTAAGGCGATCGCAGTGGGATGCAGCAGGGGAAACACCAAAGGCAATTCATATGGTGCAAGCCTTTGTGCGTGGTAAGTTAAAAAATTATCGAGCGTCATTAATGCGGCATCTGCGAGATTATCCCGATAATGATTTGCAAAAAGCAATTGACGATCTCGAACGGGCGATCGATTCGCTGGCGACCATTAAGGAGATCGCTAGTTTGCGTGGTGTGGAGGGGCATGGTAGCGCTGTCTATTGGCAAGCTTTTCCCAAATTAATTCGCGCCGATGGTTTTAGCTTCACGACCCGCAATCGCCGACCGCCGACCGATCCTGTGAATGCGATGTTGAGCTTTGGCTATTCCCTGCTACGTCATGATATTCAAGGAGCGCTAAATATTGTCGGTTTCGATCCCTATCTTGGCTATTTGCACACAGAGCGCTACGGTCGCCCCAGTCTTGCCCTCGACCTGATGGAAGAGTTTCGCCCTTTGATTGTCGATGCGATCGTGTTGTCGGCAATTAATCGCAAAGCGATCGCTCCCAAGGATTTTACCTCTGAGCCACTGAGCAAGGCAATTTCTCTATCTAATGAGGCGCGAAAAGTATTTTTGACGCTGTACGAGCAGAAGAAACAATCAAAATTTAAGCATCCCGTCATGGGTCGTCAATGTACTTATCAAGAGGCTTTTGAGCTTCAGACAAGGCTGTTGGCTAAATACCTAATGGACGAGACAGATAAGTATCCGCCGTTGGTGATGAAGTAAATAATTACGAATTACGAATTACGAATTATCAATTCGTAATTCGTAATTCGTAATTTTCAATATTTTTCAAATGCGTTAAAAATGTTTCTAGTCATTTCCTACGATATCCCCGAAGACAAACGCCGTACTAAGATCCATAAGATTCTCAAGTCCTATGGTCAATGGATGCAGTTTAGTGTGTTTGAGTGTGAGCTTACTGATGCTCAATATGCTAAGTTGCGATCGCGTTTGAGTAAGTTGATTAAGCCGAGTGAGGATAGTATTCGCTTTTACTTCCTTTGTGGTTGCTGTCAGCCTAAAATAGAGCGTATTGGCGGCGAGCAGGTGCGAGACGACACAATATTTTTCGCTTGATTTTTAGTTCACGGTTTGCGCGAGGCGTTGGGTGTTTTTGAGGATGGTATGCAATTAGTGGTTTTACAGGTGTTGGCTGGTATGGATTTGGATGCGATCGCACGAATTGTTTGGTTCGCGCAAGTCCTGAGTGCTTTGCTATATATAGGTTTTCAATGTTTACGACAAGATCTAAATTCGCTTCAATCAGCCCGAATCTGCTACAATTGCGATCGTTCGCGCAAATGTACCTTGAAAACTAAATATGATATAGTTTCTAAGCGCGGGCGGAGATTCAAAGCCTCTGAAACCCTTTTAGGGATTGCCACCCGTTCCGCCATCAATCGCGCCGCCACAAAATAGAGATTCAAAGCCTCTGAAACCCTTTTAGGGATTGCCGAGATGCAAAGCAATCAGCAGATAAGCGTCCTACAGAGATTCAAAGCCTCTGAAACCCTTTTAGGGATTGCCGGTCAGGAATTGATTCAGATGAAGGGGCGATCGCTAAGAGATTCAAAGCCTCTGAAACCCTTTTAGGGATTGCCGGCTGTTCGCAACCCTGCGGCTATGGATGCTACGAGATTCAAAGCCTCTGAAACCCTTTTAGGGATTGCCTTTTAAGCCGCATCATTACTTAGATTTACCCCTTGAGATTCAAAGCCTCTGAAACCCTTTTAGGGATTGCCAGATCAGTCAATCCGTCCCATCGTTCTACAGTATTACGAGATTCAAAGCCTCTGAAACCCTTTTAGGGATTGCCAGCTACTTCAAATCAGGATAACTAGCAGTGCTAGCGAGATTCAAAGCCTCTGAAACCCTTTTAGGGATTGCCATTCTGGCTGCAAGGGAGAATGCTCCAATTCCTCCGAAGAGATTCAAAGCCTCTGAAACCCTTTTAGGGATTGCCATTTATTCTTGCCCCCGCAAATGTGGAATTGATTCGCAGAGATTCAAAGCCTCTGAAACCCTTTTAGGGATTGCCATAGCAAATAGCACCGTTGGCACGTTGACCGCTAATCGGAGATTCAAAGCCTCTGAAACCCTTTTAGGGATTGCCATTTAATAGTCAATTTACCAGCCATTCATTGAGTGGGAGATTCAAAGCCTCTGAAACCCTTTTAGGGATTGCCAATGGAGCAAAGATGCTGCGATAAAAACGCTGAGGAGATTCAAAGCCTCTGAAACCCTTTTAGGGATTGAAACTTGATAATCCATACCTAAAGCCTCAAGACATTGCAGAGATTCAAAGCCTCTGAAACCCTTTTAGGGATTGAAACATTGCTTAAAAATCCTCTTGGTATTCAGGGTTTGGGAGATTCAAAGCCTCTGAAACCCTTTTAGGGATTGAAACCAGCATCTAATGATGTGTCGGCTCGAACCGCTATCGGATTCAAAGCCTCTGAAACCCTTTTAGGGATTGAAACAATTTGTGGGATTATAGAGACTCTAGATCTAAGATTCAAAGCCTCTGAAACCCTTTTAGGGATTGAAACTAAGACTTGTTGTTAATGCACAGGTGTATCTATACCGATTCAAAGCCTCTGAAACCCTTTTAGGGATTGAAACCTAAAGAACAACAACGAAAAGAGGCGATCGATGCGGATTCAAAGCCTCTGAAACCCTTTTAGGGATTGAAACAAGAGGGATCAGGCTAAAGCAGTTTATTACTATAAGATTCAAAGCCTCTGAAACCCTTTTAGGGATTGAAACATCCAAAGCTCTGTCCGAGTCATAAGCTTCGATAGATTCAAAGCCTCTGAAACCCTTTTAGGGATTGAAACCTTGTAAGTCATCATCCATAATTATAGTTAAAAAGAGATTCAAAGCCTCTGAAACCCTTTTAGGGATTGAAACACCTTAAATCTTTGAATCAGTGGTACAACAAGCGGGTGGATTCAAAGCCTCTGAAACCCTTTTAGGGATTGAAACCGCGCTTACTGTTCGACCTTTGCCTAATGGTAGATTGATTCAAAGCCTCTGAAACCCTTTTAGGGATTGAAACTGAACCTAAATGGCTCCCAACTTCCAAGGCGACCAAGAGATTCAAAGCCTCTGAAACCCTTTTAGGGATTGAAACTTATTGGTGTTGCAGAGATATAGGATACGTTAGTGTGATTCAAAGCCTCTGAAACCCTTTTAGGGATTGAAACATAAACCAGATATTTATTGCAAAATTCACTGATGGATTCAAAGCCTCTGAAACCCTTTTAGGGATTGAAACAAGTGCCTCTCGAAATTTCCACCACCACTCAGCACGCTTGATTCAAAGCCTCTGAAACCCTTTTAGGGATTGAAACATTAGTAAATAAGCGATTGCCCTGAATATGGCGAAAGATTCAAAGCCTCTGAAACCCTTTTAGGGATTGAAACGAAGGAAGTAAGCCAGTGGGGCAGGGCGAGGAGGGGATTCAAAGCCTCTGAAACCCTTTTAGGGATTGAAACAGAGAAAATCACGGTTATAGGTGTTTTTGGTTCGTGGTTGATTCAAAGCCTCTGAAACCCTTTTAGGGATTGAAACTGACTTACCCAAAGGCTGAAAAGAAATTAAAATCCACTAGGATTCAAAGCCTCTGAAACCCTTTTAGGGATTGAAACATTGTCCATGCGCGGCTTTCATGGATCGGCTGAGATTCAAAGCCTCTGAAACCCTTTTAGGGATTGAAACGAAACATACAACCCATTGGTGTTCACACTAACCAAGTGATTCAAAGCCTCTGAAACCCTTTTAGGGATTGAAACGTAACCCTGAAACTCGATTAAATCCAAGTAGTTCTGATTCAAAGCCTCTGAAACCCTTTTAGGGATTGAAACTTGGCGATACGAAGCCTATGGTAATTAGTATAAGCAGATTCAAAGCCTCTGAAACCCTTTTAGGGATTGAAACAAGTTCTACGGGCGCACCAAACACAATCGCAACATCGATTCAAAGCCTCTGAAACCCTTTTAGGGATTGAAACGGCTTGTAATTCTTTTTCAAGTTTAGTTTTTTCTGGGATTCAAAGCCTCTGAAACCCTTTTAGGGATTGAAACTTAAGCTCAATCGGCAGTTGCGCAAGTGTTAGAGGATTCAAAGCCTCTGAAACCCTTTTAGGGATTGAAACTATTTCTATCTCTTTCTTTCGATTGTTTCTTGATGGATTCAAAGCCTCTGAAACCCTTTTAGGGATTGAAACAAATTCCAAAAGCGATCAAATCGATATAGGCGAGATTCAAAGCCTCTGAAACCCTTTTAGGGATTGAAACCTAATATTGCAGGTAACATAGAAAAAAAAGGTGTTGATTCAAAGCCTCTGAAACCCTTTTAGGGATTGAAACGTCTGTTTTTGATTTGATTAGGGTAGTCATCAAAAACGATTCAAAGCCTCTGAAACCCTTTTAGGGATTGAAACAATACTTCAGACAACACCGATCTATCTATTGTGCTTTCGATTCAAAGCCTCTGAAACCCTTTTAGGGATTGAAACGGAGTAGTTTTTGATGAACAAAAGATTAAGGCTGGGATTCAAAGCCTCTGAAACCCTTTTAGGGATTGAAACAAAGCAAAAGCTAAAAATACTAATGATACACCTAGATTCAAAGCCTCTGAAACCCTTTTAGGGATTGAAACTAATCTTGTTTTGCCTGTATTGCCTGATCTTGACAGATTCAAAGCCTCTGAAACCCTTTTAGGGATTGAAACGAGGAAGTGTTGCAGTGTAAGTGGTTGGTTTGTGGGATTCAAAGCCTCTGAAACCCTTTTAGGGATTGAAACGTTGCATCTCTTCTATGTGTGGCGATTAAGGTAGAGGATTCAAGGCCTCTGAAACCCTTTTAGGGATTGAAACATATTCGATAAAATCTGTAAAAACTCGATCAATATTGATTCAAAGCCTCTGAAACCCTTTTAGGGATTGAAACACTGTACGGTTGAAAAATGCTTTTCTTGAGTCTCAAAGATTCAAAGCCTCTGAAACCCTTTTAGGGATTGAAACGACTTCTTTTCTTTTGCAGAAAGGTCTACGATTCAGATTCAAAGCCTCTGAAACCCTTTTAGGGATTGAAACTTATATTCTTTCTATGTTTCTTTGTCTTCAGTAAAGATTCAAAGCCTCTGAAACCCTTTTAGGGATTGAAACATTCAAGGTACTGACATCACCCTTGCTGTTACCGAGGATTCAAAGCCTCTGAAACCCTTTTAGGGATTGAAACAGACTTTGCCAAATTGCAATTGACACCAGTTGAGATTCAAAGCCTCTGAAACCCTTTTAGGGATTGAAACTGGAGCAATCGCGGGGGCTATTGGTGGTGGATTAGGATTCAAAGCCTCTGAAACCCTTTTAGGGATTGAAACGGACTCAAAAAAACCTCTTGGTAAACAATTTTGCTGCGATTCAAAGCCTCTGAAACCCTTTTAGGGATTGAAACACTCTATGAAACCACCTACCCGTGAGGTAGTGGTGATTCAAAGCCTCTGAAACCCTTTTAGGGATTGAAACTAAAAAGCTTGTAAGAATGGTGAATGGTCAAGAAGATTCAAAGCCTCTGAAACCCTTTTAGGGATTGAAACTCAATGTTTTGAGTGAGTTGCAAGCCGTAATAGCCGATTCAAAGCCTCTGAAACCCTTTTAGGGATTGAAACACCAGTGACGATCCGTTTGATGACATCTAACTTATGATTCAAAGCCTCTGAAACCCTTTTAGGGATTGAAACAAAAGCATTGCAAACAAAGCAGGTGTCAGCGAATCGATTCAAAGCCTCTGAAACCCTTTTAGGGATTGAAACAGGGGCGATCGCCATTGATACCCCTAGACCAGATCGATTCAAAGCCTCTGAAACCCTTTTAGGGATTGAAACAAAATAAAGGATTAAACGAAAAACTACCTGTTAAAAAGATTCAAAGCCTCTGAAACCCTTTTAGGGATTGAAACCTAATTCTAGGCTAGGCAAAAATAAACTAGCCTAGAAGATTCAAAGCCTCTGAAACCCTTTTAGGGATTGAAACTGCTAAAGAGTTGGGGGTATCACAACCTACTGTCACGGGCTGGATTCAAAGCCTCTGAAACCCTTTTAGGGATTGAAACTAGTAAAAATCAAAATAGCCGCCACTGACCACGAATGATTCAAAGCCTCTGAAACCCTTTTAGGGATTGAAACATTAAAAGTCAGGGCGTGTTGCACCAGCGCAACAGTGTTGATTCAAAGCCTCTGAAACCCTTTTAGGGATTGAAACGAGAGATCTCATATTCGGAAGTTCCCGCGACTAATGATTCAAAGCCTCTGAAACCCTTTTAGGGATTGAAACAAAACGTTTAGGGACAAAGTAATTAATACTGATTAAGATTCAAAGCCTCTGAAACCCTTTTAGGGATTGAAACTTAAAGGAAGGCTTTAATGGGTCAATTCTGATTTTTTGGAGATTCAAAGCCTCTGAAACCCTTTTAGGGATTGAAACTTTAGCTGCCTAACTTCTATTCCTGCGATCGCTGCCCATAGGATTCAAAGCCTCTGAAACCCTTTTAGGGATTGAAACCGGTGAAGAATTTATCTTTAGGTGTAAGCTCTTTTGCTACGATTCAAAGCCTCTGAAACCCTTTTAGGGATTGAAACGAGTAAGGGGGGTTACACCAAATAGACCTAGAGATGATTCAAAGCCTCTGAAACCCTTTTAGGGATTGAAACCTTTCTCCGTGAGTAATGCGATTGCTTGGGATTGAGATTCAAAGCCTCTGAAACCCTTTTAGGGATTGAAACCAAAGGTAATGCTCAAAAGTCTTATCCTTTGTACAGTGGTGATTCAAAGCCTCTGAAACCCTTTTAGGGATTGAAACTCCGATGTGCGAACCTTCCAGCCTGATTATATTTTGATTCAAAGCCTCTGAAACCCTTTTAGGGATTGAAACAGCATGTTTGGCGTGCTGAATTTTCTCTTTCTGGCGATTCAAAGCCTCTGAAACCCTTTTAGGGATTGAAACCACAAATCAATTGATTAATAAATCCTTTCGGGTCGAGCGATTCAAAGCCTCTGAAACCCTTTTAGGGATTGAAACATCGACAATTTCGAGTGTGGTGGTGAAGGTTTTTCGATTCAAAGCCTCTGAAACCCTTTTAGGGATTGAAACAAATAGCGGAGCCTCCCGTAAAAATGAAATATATGATTCAAAGCCTCTGAAACCCTTTTAGGGATTGAAACGTCTTCAACGATGCGATAGAATCTGCCTCCTTTGATTCAAAGCCTCTGAAACCCTTTTAGGGATTGAAACAACTGATCGACACGATCGCAGAGCAAGTTACTGCCGATTCAAAGCCTCTGAAACCCTTTTAGGGATTGAAACAATGTGTTGTTTAGGTCTGGAGTCCAGCAGTCTTGCGGCATAGATTCAAAGCCTCTGAAACCCTTTTAGGGATTGAAACAAGCAAGCCCCAGCCAGTGGGAGCGCCAAAGGGGGCAAAAGATTCAAAGCCTCTGAAACCCTTTTAGGGATTGAAACCAGTCTGGAAACCTAGCCTATTTATCCGAAAGCGATCGCCGATTCAAAGCCTCTGAAACCCTTTTAGGGATTGAAACCTACATATTCCTTGCACGCACTACGAACCCTTAGCATTTTGGATTCAAAGCCTCTGAAACCCTTTTAGGGATTGAAACGCGCCTTGATTTGCTGTTGAAGTAGCTTGATCTTGGGATTCAAAGCCTCTGAAACCCTTTTAGGGATTGAAACTTGTTTCGCCTGCACTGCGGAAAAATGATCGCTCGAACAAATGATTCAAAGCCTCTGAAACCCTTTTAGGGATTGAAACATAAAATGTATTCAATTCAAGTACAGCAAATTAGCGATTCAAAGCCTCTGAAACCCTTTTAGGGATTGAAACCTATTCAAGCGTCCTGACGGGACAAACTGCCCTTAGATTCAAAGCCTCTGAAACCCTTTTAGGGATTGAAACTCAATGAGTCATTGCTAACCTATTCTCAAAGCACGATTCAAAGCCTCTGAAACCCTTTTAGGGATTGAAACTTTTTATCAAACTAAAACAACCTTAGAGCCTTATGATTCAAAGCCTCTGAAACCCTTTTAGGGATTGAAACGAAGGATATATTGAAACTAGAAATGCTGGCAGAAATGATTCAAAGCCTCTGAAACCCTTTTAGGGATTGAAACTCAGCATGATCAGGGTGAAACCAACTCCATCGATCGATTCAAAGCCTCTGAAACCCTTTTAGGGATTGAAACTCATACTGTCGTCAAGGACGGCTACACTAGCATTCGATTCAAAGCCTCTGAAACCCTTTTAGGGATTGAAACAAGCTCACCATTTCGCCTTCAGAAAAATCAAGTTGATTCAAAGCCTCTGAAACCCTTTTAGGGATTGAAACTGGTGGTTCGACACTGCTGAAGGGGGATATCGGTCGATTCAAAGCCTCTGAAACCCTTTTAGGGATTGAAACATTCAAAGCGAGATGCAGTGGGCGCGGAATCACGCGATTCAAAGCCTCTGAAACCCTTTTAGGGATTGAAACACTTTTCTATATTCCGTGAAGTCATCCCTTTGGTGATTCAAAGCCTCTGAAACCCTTTTAGGGATTGAAACTTCTCTTATGAAAGAATCTAGCCGATCGCCTAGCGAGATTCAAAGCCTCTGAAACCCTTTTAGGGATTGAAACGATATTGCTTGACAGGTCGGCAAGAGTTTGTTTTCTTGATTCAAAGCCTCTGAAACCCTTTTAGGGATTGAAACAATTTAATTTTCTGTTCTTTGGTTCCCCTTAAAATGATTCAAAGCCTCTGAAACCCTTTTAGGGATTGAAACAGCCATTTCCGTACCTCATGATCCAACTGAAGGCGGATTCAAAGCCTCTGAAACCCTTTTAGGGATTGAAACTACGCTTTTCAATATCAACGCGAGATGTCGGTGGGGTGATTCAAAGCCTCTGAAACCCTTTTAGGGATTGAAACAGAATCTCAATAGGTAAAGTAGCTATGAAAGTACTGAAGATTCAAAGCCTCTGAAACCCTTTTAGGGATTGAAACCATCGCTCAATCTTTGATCGATCAAATCAATGCAGGAAGATTCAAAGCCTCTGAAACCCTTTTAGGGATTGAAACAACGTATTGCCATAGCGATCGCTAATCGAGTTTGGATTCAAAGCCTCTGAAACCCTTTTAGGGATTGAAACCATTCCTACAGCCAAGATCCTCGAAGCTGTGCCGATGATTCAAAGCCTCTGAAACCCTTTTAGGGATTGAAACATCTGCATTGACAAGAGACAAGCGATTTTGGAAAGATTCAAAGCCTCTGAAACCCTTTTAGGGATTGAAACATAGGTTTTGGATTTGATTCAACCATTAAAGTAAGATTCAAAGCCTCTGAAACCCTTTTAGGGATTGAAACGTCAGCTTCAGTATCAATGGCTAGCCCTTCCCTAGATTCAAAGCCTCTGAAACCCTTTTAGGGATTGAAACGTCAGCTTCAGTATCAATGGCTAGCCCTTCCCTAGATTCAAAGCCTCTGAAACCCTTTTAGGGATTGAAACTTGCAAACGATTCAAAACCTCGATCAGGTTAGTAGCTGATTCAAAGCCTCTGAAACCCTTTTAGGGATTGAAACAACCACACCCGCAAGGGTTTTCCCTAGGGCATTTGGATTCAAAGCCTCTGAAACCCTTTTAGGGATTGAAACTTCATCATCTATATTGCCATCATCTCCATACTCTCCATAGGGATTCAAAGCCTCTGAAACCCTTTTAGGGATTGAAACTGTCCATCCTAAACTAGCATTTACTTGATAATTTGGCAAGAGATTCAAAGCCTCTGAAACCCTTTTAGGGATTGAAACATGTATTGAGCGATGAACATAGAAAACTTTGGAGATTCAAAGCCTCTGAAACCCTTTTAGGGATTGAAACAAGCTTCTTTTTATAGTCATTACTCAATGGCGAAATGGCTTCAAAGCCTCTGAAACCCTTTTAGGGATTGAAACTTGGTGGATTACCACTTGGTTTTCTACCTGAATTTGGCTTCAAAGCCTCTGAAACCCTTTTAGGGATTGAAACCTTTAAAAAATTCGGGTTGATTCCATTCTGTAGAACGCTTCAAAGCCTCTGAAACCCTTTTAGGGATTGAAACGGAATACAGCAACGGGTTGATCGCAAATTAAAGGGCTTCAAAGCCTCTGAAACCCTTTTAGGGATTGAAACTAAAAGATGCTAAAAAGCCTTGCATTGCAAGTTTTTTTGGGCTTCAAAGCCTCTGAAACCCTTTTAGGGATTGAAACGGAATAGTTACTGCCAACCCCTCCGATTCTGAGCTTCAAAGCCTCTGAAACCCTTTTAGGGATTGAAACTCTAGAATACCTGCGGCAATCTCTAGGCGATGGGGCTTCAAAGCCTCTGAAACCCTTTTAGGGATTGAAACTGGTAACAAGATGCACATCGTTTGCTTTGCTTTTTGCTTCAAAGCCTCTGAAACCCTTTTAGGGATTGAAACACAGTTTTTCTTACGCTGAAATTCTTTTCACTTGGCTTCAAAGCCTCTGAAACCCTTTTAGGGATTGAAACGCATCAACCACAGGCACAATCGGGGAGGCTTTGACGCTTCAAAGCCTCTGAAACCCTTTTAGGGATTGAAACGTGGGGAATAGTCTCTGATATCGGAATAGATTGAGCTTCAAAGCCTCTGAAACCCTTTTAGGGATTGAAACTTTGGCTCATGTTTTAGATTAAAAAAAGACATGTGGTAATTTCGTATTTGGGAGTAAGGGAAATGGCAGGGAAATAACTTGGTTTAGGATTTGAGCATCGTAAAATTAGCTTCTGGAGCCAGTAAAGCACCACGCCTTACGGGAAGAAGATCTTGGGATGGATTGCTGAGACTCAACCGAGCATTAGTTAAAATAGTCGCCAAAATAATTTTCATTTCAAACTGAGCCAAAGCCATACCTAAACAACGACGACTACCACCACCAAAAGGAATAAACTCATAGGGAGAAAACTGACGTTCGAGAAACCTTTCAGGACGAAACTTCTCAGGTTCGGGATAGAGATCGGCACGGCGATGAGTGAGGTAAATAGAAGCAAGTACTTCTGTACCAACATCCAACATTTGCCCTGAAATTTCGATAGGAACCTTCACCACCCTCGGAAAGGTTGTCATTGCCACGGGATAAATCCGCAAAGTCTCATTACAAACAGCAGTTAGGTAAGGAGCCTTAAAGATAGCCATAGGATCGGGGCGATCGCCTAAACTTTGTAACTCCGACATTAAACGTTGATAAACATCGGGTAACTTATGTATCCAATACAACGCCCAAGCTAGAGTCGTAGCCGTTGTTTCATGTCCCGCAAACAGCAAAGTCATTAACTCATCACGCAAATCCACATCATCTAAATAATTGCCATCCTCATCCTGCGTCGCTAACAAGAGATTGAGAATATCAATCCGTTCAGGGTCAGGATGAGTCCGACGTTCGCGAATTTCCGCATAAATTAACTCATCGCAATCCCTTTGCTTTTTCATCACACGTCCCCAAGGACTCCACGCACCCAAATCTTGGCGTAAGAAGGGAAGAAAAATAAACAGCGCACCCAACTTTGTGGAAGATACATCTAGCCGCGTAACCAAGCGTTGCTTCAGCAATTCTAAGCGCTCACCATCATACAAACCAAACACCACCTGCAAAATCACCCGCAACGTGATTTCCTGCATCGTAGCTCTGACATTAAAAGCTTGTTTGGAGCCAATCTGTTCTATAACTTGATTACTAATTTTGCTAATAGTATGACCGTAACTGACCAAGCGATCGCCATGAAAAGGAGGCATCAACAACTTGCGGCGTTGTTGATGTTGCTCGCCACTCATTAAAATTACCGAGCGATCGCCAACCAAAGGACGAGCAATCTCATTAGCTTCCCCAGGAGCCGCAAAAGAAGGACTAGTCAGAACTTGTTGTAAAGCAGTAGGTTCACTGACCATCACAATATTTTTTAGTCCTGCCCAACGCAAAGTAAAGATGTCACCAAGCTGAGCCGCGTTGCTATCCATGAATCCTAAAGGATCGTTAATCCACTGAGCTAATTGCAAAACAGGATTGAGATTGGAACTAACGGGAAGAGGCATAGATTTATCGCAACCAGATAAAGTTTAGAAATATTTTATAGCTTTCAATTATTGCGTAATCGTAACTTATTGATCGCCATCAGCTTCATAATTGCATCTATTTGCTAAAGCAATTCAAATAGGTTCTATAGAACTTTAAGGAACCGCAACAGCTTGTGGTTCCTTGGGTTCCTTAGGTTTCTTTTCAAAGACCTGAACATTAACATCATCAAGCACAAATCCATGAATTGTAGGCTGCCCTAACTTCCCCGCGATCGCCGCTACCCACATCGGGAAATTAGCCTGAGCATCCTCCAGCTTTTTGAACACCTTGGGTTTGACAGTAGACGTAAAGAGCCGCCCCTCGCAATCAAGCTCGAAAGTTACCCACCCATTTTTATCTTTAGAAGCAATAGCAGGCAATTCATTAATTTTGATAGTTACTTCAAGTTTTCCTTGGACAGCCATAGAGTATTAGAGAATCAAGTTATTAAGCTACATAATAACCAAAATCCAGAAATAAGGAGCATAGAGCAAATGCTACCTTGCAGGGAAGCCCAAGCAGAGAAGAATCAAACTCCCCAGCCAAAATCCGCAAGATTTGAGATTTGAGACAAACAGACGAGATGTCTTGACTAGGGGGATAGAAAAACGTCAACCATAACGGCTTTAAATAATGTACGATAATCATAAGATATAAATTAGAGCGTAGCAATGGTTAATATCAGTCAAATCAAAAAGCCTTATACCGAATCACAGATAAGGTTGCCGCTATATTCGAGCAGAGTTTCGGCAGGATTCCCCTCACCTGCGGACGATTTACTCGAAGCCAATGTAGATCTCAACCGTTATTTGATCGGACAGCCCACCGCCACTTTTTTCATGCGATTTGAGGGAGAGCCAATGCTAGAGAGTGGATTGCAGCAAGGAGATCTCTTGATAGTGGATCGCTCAATCGAAGTAACCGAACAGAAAATAATCGTAGCCGCCGTCAATGGGGATTTGGTAATCCGTCGAGTCAGCCGCAATCGGAGACGACTACAACTGCTATCAGAAAATCCCAACAGTCAAGTATTGCAGTTTTCGGAGCAAAGCGGACAGGATATAATGGGGAAAAAGAGGAAAAACAGAATGGCAAAACCATATTCCGAGGATTTACGAATCCGAGTAGTTAGAGCATATGAAGAGAAAGTGGGTTCAATACGAGAAATAGCCAAACAATTTCAAGTAGGTAAAACCTTTGTAAACGATCTTATTCAACAATGGCGTAAGACAGGAAGTGTAAGTCCATTACCGCACGCAGGAGGAGTAAATCCAAAGCTAGACGCAGAACATTTACAGAAATTGCAGCAAATCGTCGAATCAACTAATGATGCAACATTATCCGAATTAAGCGAACAGTTAGAAATAGAAACAGGGTTAAAAGTAAGTGTACCGACTATTCATCGGGGTATAGAGAGACTGGGATTAACTCGTAAAAAAAACTTTTCATGACCCCAAGCAAGACTCCGTTGCAGTACAAGAGCAGATGAAAAACTATCAACTAGCCTTTTGGGAAATCGTAACTAAGAATCTAGTGTTCTTGGATGAAACTGGGATGCGTCTTAACTTTACGCGCACGCATGGTCGTTCAGAGCGCGGCAAGAGATGTCATGGTCAACGTCCTAAACCTAAAGGAAAAATTGTCACCTTGATTGGGGCAATG
Source organism: Pseudanabaena sp. BL-A-41 (assembly GCA_050632425.1). Classification (GTDB taxonomy): domain Bacteria; phylum Cyanobacteriota; class Cyanobacteriia; order Pseudanabaenales; family Pseudanabaenaceae; genus Pseudanabaena. Next base: position 1,938,668 of record CP192607.1, read on the forward strand.
TGCATCACTGGTGTAATTGCGAGCCTGATGTTTGAGGGTGGGACAAATACAGAGACTTTTCTATTTTTTGTTCGCGAAATTCTTGTTCCTACTCTATGAAAAGGGGCTGTTGTCGTCATGGACAACCTCAATGTTCATACTAATCAATTAGTTATAGAGGCGATTGAGTCGGTTGGCGCAAAGGTCTTGTTTTTGCCTACCTATTCTCCTGACTTAAATCCTATTGAAATGCTTTGGTCAAAACTAAAGGCTTTTTTACGCAAACTTAAGCCTAGAAATAGAGCGGATTTAGATGCTGCTGTTTCTACTTTCATTGCTTCTCTTCAGCAGAAAGACCTTCTTGGCTATTTCCTTGAGACTGAAGCTCGTACCGTATTCATATGAAAACTGCAATAGCATCGAAAAGCACATTGAAGCTAATCCCAAACCCTCTGCCGACACCAAAGCCAAAACCGCCCAATATTTCACCATACTCAATCGCATTGAGTATGTGATCGCTCTAGAGGCAAAATACAGCGAATCGAATTTTTTAAATTTCCTACGTCTGTTCAATAAAATCTACAACCAGCTACATCGTACCGATGACGTTAAAGATGTGATCGAGGTCTATTTTGACAATCAAATTGGCATCATCGAAGTCCAAACTCAGCCCAAAGAGACCAAACCGAAACCTCCAATCAAAATAGCTGAAGGTAAATCTCCCTATACAGTTCATCAATTTGATATTCTTGCCATCCTCGAAGCACGGAATGAGCAAGAGGAATTAAAGGGAGAACGCATTCGCAACTTCAAGGCAAAGATTGATGACTTTTTTGCCTATATTCTTTCCTCTGATGATGGTAAACGATTGATTACAAAAATAAAATCTAACGTCTCAGAAGAAGAGATTTATGACGATTTTTCTAAAATCTATCGTAAGTACAAAGTCTTATACCGTAAAAAAGTTGGAGATTACTTCTTTAAAGAAATAGAAGATTTAGTCAATAAATTATGTGATGACTTTGAAAATCTGGTGCGTAATTTAGCAATCTAAGATAATTGGCTATGCAATATGTAGCTTGATAGTCGCAATAAAGTAACCAAAGTCATTAATATAGTCTACTGTGCTGTTTATTTGCCGAATTTTTCACCATGAAACATACTCTCTCCGTTGTCGTCCAAGATGAGGCAGGTGTACTGACCCGTATTGCTAGCTTGTTCGCCCGCCGAGGTTTTAATATCGAGAGCCTTGCGGTCGGGACGGCTGAGCAAGATGGATTTACGCGCATTACGATGGTTGTCTCAGGGGACGATCACACGATTGAGCAGATCACTAAGCAGTTGCACAAACTGATCAATGTGATCACTATTCTTGACTTTACCGATATTCCTTGTGTTGAGCGCGAGTTGATGCTCGTTAAGGTAAATGCTGCTCCCAATGTACGCTCCGAAATTATTGAAATCTCGCAAATTTTCCGGGCCCGTATCGTTGACGTGGCCGATGATTTCTTAACTATCGAGGTAGTGGGTGACCCCGGTAAGATGGTTGCGATCCTCAAGATGTTAAACAAGTTTGGCATTCGCGAAATTGCCCGTACTGGCAAGGTCTCGCTCACCCGTGAATCAGGGGTTAATACGGAATATCTGAAAATTGCCAAAGATACGGTCAAAAATCCAATTTCTAACTTCTAGTTAGGACTTAAGCAATGCTAACGAATTTACTGGGTTTTGGATAGATGAAGCGCGGGCTTTGCCCGCGCTTCATCTACCTGATGCGTAAGTCCTACTAGTAAAAGAAAAAGCACCCATGGGTGCTTTTTTATTCAATGAGCTACAAGATATTTTTTGAAAGTCTTGCTTCGCAAGACTTTCAAAAAATATCTTCATTTAGATTTGAGTGCAAAGCGCTGTATGATGCTGTCAGCTTTATAGCCAACGTGTATAACTACTATGCGTATCGCCATATTTACCGAGACATTTCTGCCAAAAATTGATGGCATCGTCACCCGCCTCAAATATACCGTTGAGTATTTGGTCAAGCTCGGTAATCAAGTCCTCGTATTTTCACCTGATGGGGGACTTACGGAATATTGCGGCGCTCAGATTTATGGAGTATCTGCCTTTGACTTTCCCCTATATCCAGAACTAAAACTAGCCTTGCCCCGCCCTTCGATTGGTCATGCCCTAGAACAGTTCAAACCCGATCTGATCCATGTGGTAAACCCTGCAATTTTAGGAATGGCTGGGATTTATTATGCCAAAAAGATGAATTACACCTTGATGGCTTCTTACCATACGCATTTGCCCCAATATTTACAGCATTATGGTTTAGGCTTTCTGGAAGGGGTGATGTGGGACTTGGTAAAGAATACACATAATCAGGCTGCGTTAAATCTCTGTACTTCCACAGCGATGATCGATGAATTACGATCGCATGGTGTAGAAAGGCTCGATCTGTGGCAGCGTGGTGTGGATACGGTGCAGTTTCATCCAAGGTTTAAAAGTGACGAAATGCGATCGCGCCTTACTCAAGGACATCCCGAAGATACTTTGTTTTTGTATGTAGGTAGACTATCGGCGGAGAAAGAAATCCAGCAAATTCTGCCCGTATTACAGGCTATCCCCAATAGCCGCCTTGCCCTCGTTGGTGATGGTCCCTATCGTCAGGAGCTAGAGAAAATTTTTGCAGGGACAAATACTAATTTTGTAGGTTATTTGCGGGGTGACGATCTTGCCTCTGCCTTTGCTTCTAGCGATGCCTTTCTATTCCCCTCTCGTACCGAAACCCTCGGCTTAGTGCTATTAGAAGCCATGGCGGCAGGCTGTCCCGTGGTGGCAGCAAACTCAGGTGGTATCCCTGATATTGTCACCAATGGCGTTAATGGTTATTTATTCGAGCCAAGCGATCTCGATGGATTGGTGACCGCTACTCAAAATCTTTTACGCGATCGCCATGAGGCAATGTGCATTGAAGCCCGTCTCGAAGCAGAGAAATGGGGATGGGACGCAGCTACTCGACAGTTGCAAAAATATTACGAACAAACGATCGCGGCTTCGCAACCAGCATTAGTTTAAAAGCTAATACTCCATATTAACTTCACGGTGTTACCGAGCCAAATGAGGGCAACGACACCACCAGCGATCGCTAAAGGCACTATCGCCAAGGTTTTCCAGCTTTTTATGCCTAGGGCTACCGATGCGCTCCATACCTGCCAAACGATAAACCAGATGATTACCGCGATCGCCGCGAAAAACCGAGATTGTGATGGCAAGCTAAGGGCAGGAGCCATGAATATCCAAGGTAAGCTCGCAAACCCCGTGAGGGTCAGTAATTCCAGCATCTCAACATTCTTTTGAAACACATTAGCCAATTGTTTCAATAAAAATGTGAAAAATACCCAGCCAATACTCCCACCAATCACCGAACCGATAATTCTTACAATCGATAAGTGATCGAGGCGAATAGTTTCCAAAGCATTGACTAAAGCAATCACGATCGCTGCTTGCACAAAGGACGGATGCGCCTTGAGTTGCTCAAAGGTTACTTGGGGCAAAAACAATGTCCCATAAAGGCGATCGAGAAATGTCCCTAAATTTTGTGGGGGAGGAGTAACACTTTCAGCATTGCTATCGGTGCTGTTATTAGCGCTGCTATCGGGCGCGATCGCATTAATATCTTCAGGATTGGGCGTGGCATTCATGGTTTCTTCCTATGAGCAACTATTCTTGAAAGGGTTATTTGGCAACACTTTCAACAAAACTCTATGTTTTACGGAGAGCGCAAAGCACTGTAATCTAATAGTAATTGCTAACTGACTTTAACATGATTGACCTTGCCACTACGCACCCCAACCATATCCTCAATATTGACTCTAGCCAGTTGCCTCAGGGGTTACAGGGCAGAATTACAATTCCTGGGGATAAATCCATTTCGCATCGGGCGTTAATGCTTGGCTCCCTTGCCGAAGGAGAAACGCGAATTCGCGGGTTACTACTGGGCGAAGATCCTCGTAGTACCGCAGCTTGTTTCGCAGCGATGGGTGCGGAAATATCTGAGCTAAATTCAGATCTAGTGATCGTCAAGGGGATCGGGCTAGGCAATCTCAAGGAACCCGTAGATGTGCTCAATGCAGGCAATTCAGGCACTACGCTACGTTTAATGTTAGGCATTTTAGCGAGTCATCCCGATCGCTTTTTTACAGTCACAGGTGATGCTTCCTTGCGATCGCGCCCCATGTCCCGCGTGGTCAATCCTTTGCGCCAGATGGGAGCCAGTATTTGGGGTAGAGACAATGGAGCGCGTGCACCCCTTGCCATTTCAGGACAAAATCTCAAAGCAATTCATTATCAATCCCCCGTTGCTTCGGCACAGGTCAAGTCCTGCATCATGCTGGCAGGTTTGATGACCGATGGCGAAACGATTATCACCGAGCCAGAGCGATCGCGTGATCATAGTGAAAGAATGTTGGCAGCTTTTGGCGCGAATGTCAGTGTCGATGTTGATACCAATACAGTTTCTGTTAAAGGTGGTGCAAAATTAGTCGGTCAAGAAGTAACCGTCCCGGGAGATATTAGTTCCGCCGCCTTTTGGCTAGTCGCTGCCTCGATCGTTCCCAATTCCGATTTAGTAATTGAGAACGTGGGAATTAATCCCACCCGTACAGGGATTTTAGAAGTTCTCGCCGAAATGGGAGCCGACATTACCTATGAAAATGAACGCGAAGTTACAGGTGAACCCGTTGCTGATTTACATGTGCGTTCGGCATCTCTCAAGGCTTGCCGCATCGGTGGTGCGGTCATTCCTCGTTTAATTGATGAAATTCCTATTTTAGCGATCGCCGCTAGTTGTGCGGAAGGAACAACAATCATCGAGGATGCCGAAGAGTTACGGGTTAAAGAAAGCGATCGCATTGTGGCGATGGTAAATGAATTAACTAAACTTGGCGCAAATGTGACCGAGCGCCCCGATGGTATGGAAATCGTCGGCGGTAAAGCGCTCACTGGTACTGAGGTTGATAGCTATGACGATCACCGTATAGCCATGAGTTTAGCGATCGCCGCGCTAGTTGCCAAGGGCAAAACCTCAATTAACCGCGCCGAATCCGCCGCCATTTCCTATCCTTCATTTATTCCCACTCTCCAGAGCTTATATTCCAAATAAAAAGAGAGGCGCAAAGCGCCTCTCTTTTTATTTAATTAAATTAACAGCATCTTCTAACTTCCAGTCACTTATTAAAGCCTTTACTTTTTGATGAGCTAGATTCAGCATATCGCCAGTCGAATTTATAGGTGTTATCAACCCATGGGCAATCTGATTTCTCAGCTTTAAAAAATCCTTAAAAATGTCAAATTGCTCCATCGAAATTTCTCCCCTTGAATAAAGATGATCCAGTAAATTACTTGCGGGAAATCGTTCTATGGGGATATTTTCTATTACTGCTTTTTTACGCAGTAGTAACTCTAGAATGCTCCACAGAAATAAAATAGCTGGTTCAAAAAGTGATGATTGAATGAGAATATCTACTTTTGACAATCGAGATTCTAAATCTTGCCAATATGGAAAGTCTTTTTCTTCTAATTGAAAAAATTCTTCATTCTCGTCATCTAAGGTTATTAATACAAATCGCCATCCATGATGAGATGCAACTTGCTCAGCAATATTTTGCAATCTATCAACTGAAAGTCGCTTGAAAGTAGTTTTAATCTCAAAAATAATTCCCTGATCATCTTTAATTGCAATTAAATCGGGAAGATATCCACCTAAATTAAATGGTAAGTCTGATTTCGAGGGTTCCGTGACAACTTGATATCCACGCTCCTGTAATTTTTGAGCAGTAGACTGAATTTTTTGTTGTTCCTGTAAAGATTGATGTGTGGTGATCATAAGTAAACCTCTAAATTTTCAGACAAACTCACACTTACATAAACACATTCTTCTCCAGACTGAGCACCTTGAATTAAAAGCATTGGTAAATTTATGAGATCAATGCCATCTGTGATAAATCTTCTATGGCTATCGACATCAGCAATCAGAGAGTCATCAGCATATACAACTCCTACAAGCGCATCTTGTATGGGCTTAACTATAATTATCGATGTCGGCTGGAGAATCATCACATAAATAAACTAAAGTTAAACGAAGTCCTGATTGTGAATAGGGAAGTCCCCCCTTCCACTCATTTCTAGCGCGACCATACACATAATCTTTCCAAGCTTGTAAATTATGACTTTTTGCCTGAAGTGATAATGGTCGTTTGGGGATCAGCATTTCAAATAGCTTGCCTTTCATTCCCTAATTTTCGATTTCTACTTCCTGCTTAGATACGGGGGAAATGTAAAAACTACTGATAATTGCGATCACTAACCACCAGAGTAATTGCACTTGAGGACGATACCAGACTGTATCTACTAAGCCATGAACGAGCATTCCTACTAAAGTCGCGATCGCTGCGATAATCCATAAACCACTCGAATCGCGATCGCTTCTCAGACGATTTAGCCCAAGCCATCCTTGACGAAAGATGGTAAAAACTAGCCAGCTATAGCAAATTATGCCAACAATTCCTGTTTCTACGGTGATTTCCAATGGCACTGAATAAGTCCCCAAGGCACTATAGCCCGATCGCTGATAGAGCGGATAGACTTGATTAAAAGCTTTGTTTCCTGGCCCAATTCCTAAAATTGGCTTGGCTCTGATCATATTAAGAACCGATTGCCAAACATTGACCCGAAAGGCATTACTACTATCATCGGTTCCGAAAATACTAAACACCCGTTTACGCAATGTCGGTACGAGAATTGTACCGATAGCGATCGCCCCAGCCATGCCTCCGAAGACCGTAGGAAAAGTCCACTTTGGTAAACGATTGCCCCACCAATATACTAATAACAAAACTAGCGTAAAACTCTCAGCCGCAATCCCCATAAGTCCGCCGCGACTTTGGGTCTGCGTAATGCAAAATGCCCCAAAAATTGCCGTAATTAGTCCCAAAGCCTTCAAGCCCCAACCGCGCCAATGAATAGCAGCGATCACTCCCAAGGGTAATGCTGGCATCAGATAACCCGCAAATAAATTAGGATTGCCCAAAAAACTATAAACACGGGTAACACCTGCGGTCTCGGAAGTGGGATCTGTCCATGTGGCAAGTTCGGGTGCGCCGAGATACCATTGCTGCACACCATAGGCACTCGCAATTAATGCCGAGCCTAAATATGCTCCGATGAAAATCGATCGCCACCCCAAGCGCATTAAGCGACTCATCGACACAAAGGCAAGCATATATAGGGTGAGCTTCACCATGCCATCGGCAGCAGCCACCCGCACAGGTGAAACCAAAGTAGCGACTAAAGCGATCGCCCAATAAGCAATTAAGGGCGTATGAACGGCAGTCCAAATCGGTACTGATTGATCCTGTGCATCTCGGCGATCGCTAAGCCATAGTAATAACCATGCGATCGCTACGGCTGCCCCAATTACCCCTGTCTGAGCATTTTCTAAAAATGGCAAAGTCGCCAGCATCACCACTAGCAATCCGCCCAAAAATTTAGCACTTAACAAGCGACTACCTTCGCGCCATGCTTGCAATGGGCTAATTAGTTGAAAAAATTTAGCTTGGCTGCTGAGCCACCATGACTGCAAAGGTTGCAAAAACTTGGGCATAGGTAGTTTGAGCTTGGAATTCATAGAGCAATCAGCATATTTGAACTTACGGTAAAGTTATTTTGACATCTTGATGGCAAAGGCAAAAGGGAAAATGGAAAAACTAAATTCAGCAGCAGCTTATAACGATCGCGGTATGGAACGCGCCGAAAATGGTGATTATACTGGTGCGATCGCTGACTATACCGAAGCGATCGCGATCGATCCCAATTACGCTGAGGCATACTACAACCGCGCCTACGATCGCTCAGAGATTAAGGATTATAAGGGTGCGATCGAGGATTACACTAAAGTCATAGAGTTAGCTCCCGATGCTGCTCCAGCCTATTTCAATCGCGGCATGGCTAAGGCTAAGCTCGGTGATGCCGAAGGCGCAAATGTTGATTGCGAGTATGCGAAAAGACTTGGATTATAAGAGATTTGTGAACATTAATGTGACGTGATGATTAGACCGAAACTTGACATCCCCAAGTCTATGTTTCTTTGACTTAGAAATTATCTATAAAGGAACTCTTGAAGTGCAAAATTGGTCTGACTACTCATAATTCGAGTCTTACTTATACAAACTACAAATTCAGACCAAATATTATTATGTATAGACCACTTGTAACTTTGATGGTTGGGGTACAAGCCCTAGGTATTTTGGGACTAACTACAACTGGAATGCTTTCCCTACCTGCGCCAGCACAAGCACTTTGCGTATCAAGTCCAATGGATGGGGTTTGGCAAAACGTGAATCCCAATACCCGTTCGTTAGTAAAAGTCGAATATCGTTCTAGTTGCCATGATGTGGTTCAGTGTCCTGATGGTAACTGTCAATCACAACCTACTGATGTCGGTCGAGTCCGAGTCTATGGTTCTTGTCATCCTACAGCTTGTGATTGGGGTTGGACACCTGTTTACCAACGTCCTCAATGGGTAAGGGGCAAATATGACCCAGGATTTGCCAATAAATGGGTATGGGTCAAGATTCAAAATAATCAATTAGTCGTTGTGACCAAGACGCAATTCAAAGACAATAGCGGTCGTGCGAACTATGAAACTTGGGATTATTTTAAAAAAGTTAGTCGTTAAGACCTCAGATATTTATTCGGGCATTAGTCAGCTAATCGGGGATAGGTACTGAAACGCCCATTTCATACCGATGAAAAGACTCAAATAGGTCGATCACGCTTTAACTGCCCAGTTCCGTCAGTTATAAGGCTAGACATAGCAGTGGAAGATATTGAGGGTATCCAATTCTCCGATTTTAGCTTTAGATAAACTTTATGAGAGACTGTCTAACATAAGTTTTGAGCCAACCTCTCAAAAGTGATCTTCAAAATTCAAGGATCGTCTGCGGCGGCTCAAATACAAAGTTAGATATTCCAAAATGATGATTTTAGCGGAATAGTTTTTTGCCTTCTAGAGAGCGGAAATAAAGAGTTCCCATCGTTGATAGGAAGATGCAATAACTGACAATCTGAGTTGTGTATAGCTTATCGGAATAGCCAAATAGAGTTGAGAAAATGATCCCCGGAAATTTATCAGCAGGTAGGACTGATGAAGTGTCGGTAATTTGTGAACCGAGGGTAAACCACTCAACTACACGATGGGGTGGATCGAGGAACTCATAGGATTGAGTGATGGGGTTGAAGACTTTATCAACTGTATTAGCAAGATCAAAAGCGGAAAGAGAAGTAATTACTAGTCCTGACACAATCAATAGGAGAATTACCCCCAAAACTTGAAAGAAAGCACGTATATTCAGTTTCACACCAAATTTAAACATCGCAAGCCCGATCGCGATCGCTACAAAAATTCCTGCAAAACAACCGATCACTGGTGCATATTGCGCCAAGCCTGATTGTGTCTGGTCGGGTGTCAATGTACCTATAATAAACAGCACAGTTTCCGCACCTTCACGTAAAACTGCCACTGCAATTAGAGTAAATACCCCCCAACCTGCTTTGCGAATTTCTGCTGAGCTGATGGCTTTTTCAAGACTAGATTGAACTTGATGGCGCATAGTTTTGGCTTGCTGCGTCATCCAAATCAACATCCAACTCAGCATCACGATCGCTGCAACCGAGAAAATACCTTTCGTCAAATAATAGACCGTACCGCTAAAGCCACCAATCAACTTTTGAGCGATCGCGCCCATAATACTGCTGATAAATAGACCTGCCGCCGCTCCTAAATAGACCCATTTTTGGAGGACAGATTGTTTTGCTTGTATCAAGTAAGCTAATACTATCCCCACAACCAAAGTTGCCTCTGTGCCTTCTCTAAGAGTGATTAAGAAGGTTGGCAGTGCGCTACTAAAATCCATACTTTCCCTACTTGGTTTCCCTACTTGGTTTCAGTGGTAACTAGATTTTGAATTAATTTAAATTCTTCGGCAGAGATTGCCTTTTTGGTGACCAGATCATCAATTTGTTTATAGGGTCTACCACCTTCAATTCGCTCTGATAACGAAGGCTTTGTTCCTGGTAGCTCTAGCTTATCCAATTCAGCATTGGTAGCTGTGTTGATATTGATTTTGCTCGATTTCGCTGACTTGGGTGCAGCAGCGTCAGGAGAAACAGAGGGAGATGCTTTGGGCTCTGCGGAAGTAGGTGCGGCAGATGGGGCAGTAGTTTTGACAGCTTCAGGTTTAGTTGCCTCTGGGGTCGTCGTACAACCACCAGCGATTAATGCCAAAACAAATCCAGAAAGTAATATATGCGTAAATGAAAAGGTAGATTTAGTCACAGGTATGATCCAAACGTAAAGCAATTAATTGTCAAAAGACTACACAAAGTCTTAGACAATGACCTTGGTATTAGTCTTGAGGTAAATAGATAGGAAATTTAATCCTTAATCTATACTTATACACTATCCAAGTGAGAATAGTTCGCAATAAACCAAAAATTTATCGACATCTGCCAATAGCTTTATCTTATACCTTCTTGCATTTTAAATAATATTTGGTTATTTTTGATGGGACTATAGCAACTGATTTCTATTATTTGCAAATTGCCATAGCTATGTTTTGGAGGCAATCATGCTGGATAATGCGTGTCTGACTGAGTAACTGCTCTCTAAAATTGTTGTTAGACTTGTTGGCATAGATGCTGTGTGCCATCTCTATCCAAATTCCACCATCAATTATCTATTCCATGCCATTTTCCTCTGTAATTCGTTCATTAATCCGATCGCCACTCACTGATGAACTAGAGAGTAAACTGGCGAGGAATCATCAACTAACGCTTTCAGGTTTATCGCGCGTAAGCAAAGGTTTAGTTAGCTCAACCCTCAGTCAGCGTCAAGAAAGATTAATGCTGGTGATTACCTCTACGATTGAGGAGGCAGGACGCTGGGCGGTGCAGCTTGAGACGATGGGCTGGCATACGGTGCATTACTATCCCAATTCCGATATGTTGCCCTATGAGCCATATCAGCCTGAGTCAGAGGTAATCTGGGGACAGATGCAGGTATTGGCGGATTTAGCCGATTGGCATGAGCAGGAAGGGGAAAAGAAAAAAATAGCGATCGTGGCAACCGATCGCGCCCTTCAGAAACATTTACCTAGTCCTCAACAATTTAATGATTATTGTGTCCAACTAGAAGTTGGTTGTGAGATCAAGTTACGGGATTTAGCCGAAAATCTCACCATCATGGGGTATGAAAATGCTTCTACGGTGGAGACTGAAGGCCAATGGGCAAGGCGTGGCGATATCATCGATATTTTTCCTGTATCCAGCGAAATGCCTGTGCGGATTGATTGGTTCGGCGATGAAATTGAGCGGATTCGCGAATTTGATCCCGCAACACAGCGAGCCTTAGACAGCATTCCTTCAGTTTTACTAACTCCCATTAGTTATGGACATATTCTTGGTAGTTTAGAGTTTCCTGATCAGGATGCTGAAGATGAATTTAGCAGCAAAGGTTTTGCCGTTCATCCCTTATCGAGCGCTTCGATCTTAGACTATTTACCCAAGCCAGAGCAATGTCTAGTAGTCATTGACGAGCTAGAACAATGTCAAGCCCATTGCGATCGCTGGTACGAATCCGCCGAAGCACTGGCTCCCCTCTCCCCCTTTGGGAGAGGGGCTGGGGGAGAGGGAATCCTCCATCGCTCCTTTACCGAATGTTTAGCTGACATCAATAAATTCTATCGCCTTGATGTGTTTGAACTTGCTGAAGAAAATCGCGGCGTAAATATGTCAAGTCGTCCTGTGCCAGCGATTCCGCATCAGTTTGGAAAGCTTGCTCAAACGATCCGCGACTATCGGGAACAGAAGTACAAGATCATTCTTATTTCTGCTCAGCCTTCGCGTACAGTTGCCCTACTCCAAGAGCACGACTGCCAAGCGCAATTTATTCCCAATGTTCGGGATTATCCTGCGATCGAGAAAACCCATAACCTCCGCATAGCCGTAGCTTTGAAATATTCAGGCATTGCGGAGATTCAAGGTTTTGTGTTGCCGACCTATCGGATTGTCGTTATTAGCGATCGCGAATTTTTTGGACAGCACGCCCTTGGTACACCCAATTATGTGCGAAAGCGCCGCAGGGCTACTTCTAAGCAGGTTGACTTAAATAAGCTATCTCCGGGGGATTACGTCGTCCACAAGAATCATGGTGTGGGGCAGTTTGTCAAATTAGAGAAGCTGACCGTTAACAATGAAACTCGCGAATATCTGGTTCTTAAATATGCCGATGGATTATTGCGCGTCGTAGTCGATCAGATGTCGATCCTGTCACGCTATCGGGGAATGCATGAGGCAAAACCCGAACTGCATAAAATGACGGGCAAGGCTTGGACGAATACCACGACTAAAGCAAAGAAAGCAATTAAGAAAATTGCCTTTGATTTGCTGGAACTCTATGCCAAGCGATCGCAACAGGTAGGCTATTCTTTCCCTCCTGACAATCCTTGGCAACAGGAAATGGAAGATTCTTTTCCTTACCAAGCCACACCCGACCAATTAAAGGCAACTCAAGATGTGAAGCAGGATATGGAAAGTGCGCGTCCAATGGATCGCCTTGTTTGTGGTGATGTTGGTTTCGGAAAAACAGAAGTTGCGATTCGGACAATCTTTAAGGCAGTAACTTCTGGGAAACAGGCGGCGCTACTCGTTCCTACAACGATTCTCGCGCAGCAGCATTACCACAGTCTCCAAGAACGCTATGCCGCCTATCCCGTCAACATTGCGCTGCTAAATCGCTTTAAGAGTACTTCCGAAAAAAAAGAAATTATCCGCAAGCTGAAAACGGGTGAATTAGATGTTGTCGTGGGTACGCACCAGCTTTTAGCTAAGGATGTGGAGTTTAAGGATTTGGGGCTACTGGTAATCGATGAGGAGCAACGCTTCGGGGTAGCGCAAAAAGAGAAAATCAAAACCATGAAAACGGAAGTAGATGTGCTGACTCTCTCGGCAACACCAATTCCGCGAACCCTCTATATGGCGATGTCAGGCGTGCGGGAAATGAGTCTGATTACGACACCGCCTCCATCGCGGCGATCGATCATGACGCATTTATCCCGTTATAACCTCGAATTGGTTCGTGCCGCCATTCGTCAAGAACTCGATCGCGGTGGGCAGATTTTCTATGTGGTGTCGCGCATTGATGATATCGAAGAAGTTTCGGCGCGAGTCCATGAAATGCTGCCTTCAGTACGCATGGCGATCGCCCACGGTCAGATGCCCGAATCAGAGCTAGAGTCAACCATGCTCAGCTTTAGTAGTGGTGAAGCAGACATGATGATCTGTACCACGATTATCGAATCGGGCTTAGACATTCCTAGGGTAAATACCATCATCATCGAAGATGCCCAAAGATTTGGACTTGCTCAGCTTTATCAGTTGCGTGGGCGTGTCGGTCGTGCAGGCATCCAAGCCCATGCATGGCTCTTTTATCAAGAAAAAGGCGAACTTACCGATGTGGCGCGGAAACGGCTTAAGGCAATTCAAGAATTTACTCATCTCGGTTCAGGCTATCAGTTAGCCATGCGCGATATGGAAATTCGAGGTGTTGGCAATCTCCTCGGTGCTGAGCAATCGGGACAAATTAATACGATTGGCTTTGATCTGTATATGGAAATGCTCCAAGAAGCGATCGCCGAAATACGCGGCTCCGAAATCCCCGAAGTCGATGATACGCAAGTGGATCTGCCGATTACCGCCTTTATTCCTGCGGAATATATCCCTGATGGCGATCGCAAGCTGAGCGCTTACCGATCTGTATCCTCAGTGACCTCGCGCCGTGAACTCACCCAAATCATTGAGGAATGGAATGATTGCTACGGTAAAGTCCCTGCTCCAGCAATGCAATTAATTAAAGTGATGGAATTAAAGCTGATTGCTAAGCGAATTGGGTTTTCACGCATTAAGCCCGAAGGCAAACAGCATGTTGTCCTCGAATCAAAAATGGAAGAGCCTGCATGGAAGTTACTGCATGAACATCTCCCTAGTCACTTGCGATCGCGCTTTGTCTATAGCAAAGGTAATGTCACCGTGCGCGGCTTAGGTACGCTTTCCCACGATAAGCAGCTTGATAGCTTGATCGAATGGCTCGATACCATGCAACTCGCGAAGTCGGCAGCATAGTTTTACATAACTCTTAACTCAATTCCCATCAGAAGAAAATGGACGAAACAAATCATGATTCTCCTACTATAGAAATAGGTGTTTGGACTAGCGATCAGGTGGTGTCTCTAGCCCCCGATCCTGCCTCAGCAAAGAATGGTAAAGGACTAGCGACATTAAATAAATGGAGCAATTTGGGCAAGGCGCAACAGATAATTTGGGGTGAATGCAAAGGTAGTGGCAAAGATCCCTATCGCACGCAGATAGACCTTTCGGAGCCTGCCTTTCGCTGTAGTTGTCCTAGCCGCAAATTTCCTTGCAAGCATGGCTTGGGACTATTATTTATGATGGTCAGCCAACCTACGGTTTTAACCGATGGAACGCCACCTGATTGGGTCGCTGATTGGATTGCATCACGGACAAAACGGGAAGAGAAACAAAAGCAAAAGCTAACCCAACCTGAAAAAGCGATCGATCCAGAGGCTCAAGCCAAACGTGCTCATGCCAGACTTAACAAGGTCAAGGCAGGAGTGCAGGATTTACAAATGTGGCTCAATGACTTAATCCGTCAGGGTTTAACCTCAGTACGCACAGAGTCTTACCAATTTTGGGAACAGCCTGCGGCGCGAATGGTCGATGCCCAAGCACCGAGTTTAGCCAGACAGTTGCGGGAGATTCCCAGCATCATTAATTCGGGTACAGGTTGGGAATCGAGACTATTAGCGAAATTAGGCAAATTACATTTACTTTTGGAAGGTTTTCATCATTTAGAGTCTCTTCCTTTGCCAAATCAAGCTGATATTCGCAATCAAATCGGCTGGACACAAAACCAGTCCGAACTGATCACTGCTCTGGAAAATTCCGCAACTGCATCTCAATATCTACAGCAGGATCTCTGGCTAGTCATGGGACAGCAAATAGAAACGGAGGAACGTTTGCGCGTCAGTCGGACTTGGCTCTGGGGTAAGCATAGTCATCGCTATGCCCTATTACTGCAATTTGCTCATGGAACTCAAGCTTTTGAGATGAATTTCGGTCTAGGAACTTCGTTAGAAGCTGAACTTGCATTTTTCGAGAGTGCCTATCCGCTTCGTGCAATTATCAAATCTAGACAGAACTCATCGTCGTCTGTATCCGTGGGCGAGATTGTCGGATCTGAAACTATTGATTTAGCGATCGCCTCTTACAGTAGCGCCCTAGTCCAAAATCCTTGGTTAGAGCGTTTTCCCCTCACCCTTCAGCAGGTCATCCCAGTGCATCAGGATGGCAAATGGTTTATTCGCGATCGCGCCAATAATTTATTAGCGATCGACCCAAGGTTTGAGAGAGGCTGGACAATCTTAGCTTTAAGTGGTGGACATCCTGTAATGATATTTGGTGAGTGGAATGACAATCATCTTTATCCCTTAAGTATTTGGGTTGAAGGAAAATTTTATGGTGCTTTTTAAGCACTTGATCTACCGTGAAATTGAAACTTGAAGTAATTGATTAATTATTTTCGATAGAAAGAGATTGAAGTAATTATTAGGGAATATCGTGCGATTTTAGCAATTTATGACCACCCCAAATGCCATATAGCAAAGCAAGTTTTGCTTAGGACATAAAACCAGAAGATGAGTTGCGGCGCTTCGCACCGCAACTCATCTTCTTAGGCTTTGGTTTGTACTAGCTAACTCTTTTTTCGCTATAAATCTTTAAGTATAAATCTGTAAAAATATATTTTTTTGCAAAAGGTCTATGTTATTGTTGTTATAGGGAATAGGATAAAAACTGTTATTACAAAAATACAATGAATTACGCAAACTTACGGTTTGTTATATTTAGTTTATTGTATTTTTGTTTTGTGACAAGTTGAAATCCTAAGAATTTTCTACATAATCAATCAATGGTAATTGATTGATAGTTTCATAAGCTCAAACAAATGTTTGGTGGGGGTAGGGTCATATCTAGGAATTACACAAATTGTTATAGGACAGTTTTGTAACGCCATCTGACCTGTTGAAATAATTTATAAGAAATATACCTATGTTAATAGAGTCAATCAGCCTGCAAGGGTTAATTCTTATTGTGGATGATGAGCCAGCAAACCTTAATGTTCTTTCAGAGGTCTTAATTGCTGAGGGGTATGACGTGGCTATTGCTAATAGTGGGGAGCGAGCAATAACCATAGTCAATCGACAATTACCAGATCTAATCCTGCTAGATATCCATATGCCTGATATGGATGGTTTTACTGTCTGTCAAAAGCTCAAAGAAAATCAGAAAACCTCTCCTATTCCTGTCATTTTTATGACAGCTTTAAACGACATAGATAGTAAAGTCAAAGGCTTTGAACTTGGTGCTTTAGACTATATTACTAAGCCTTTTAATGTGCGAGAACTCTTAGCACGTATTAAAAACCATTTGCAGTTAACCAGAGTCACCCAAAATTTAGAAAAGGTAAAAGAACAATTATCCCTAGTTCTAAAAGGTTCTAACGATGGTTGGTGGGATTTTGATCTATTACAAAATCGGGCTTATAACTCTCCTCGCTGGTGGGATATGTTGGGATATACAGATAGGGAGATAGAATCATCATTCGAGAATTGGCAAAAGTTAATCCATCCAGAGGATCGCGATCGCGTAAACGCCAAAATGATTACTACTGAAAGTAATAATCAGCAACATCTCCTCGAATTTGAATATCGTTTATTGCATAAACAAGGGCATTATGTCCCCATTTACGCAAGGGCACTTTTGCAGCGAGATGATACGGGTAAAGCGATCCGTATCTCTGGTACTAATAGCGATCTCACCGCTTGGAAGCAAAAGGAATCAGAACTGCAACAAGCTCTAAAAACTGTACATGAACTCAATCTTGAGCTAGAAAATAGAGTAGCTGAACGCACCCAGACATTACAAAGACTCATAGCAGCGATCGAAGCTAGCATTGATGGCATTGCTGTTGTTAATGAAGAAGGCAAATATATTTATATTAATGCGGCTCATCTTGATTTGTTTGGCTATCAACATCCTAGCGAGCTAATTGGTGCAACTTGGAAAGTATTTTACTATCCTGACGAAGTACAGCGCATTGAGCAAGAAGTTTTCCCCATCATTGGTGAAACTCAAAAATGGAGGGGAGAAGCGATCGCTAAACGACGAGATGGCAGCACATTTGTCGAAGAACTATCACTAACGATGGTTCAAGGTGTCGGGTTGATCTGTGTATGTCGAGATGGGACAGCTCGCAAAGAAATGGAAAATGGTATTCGTCAATCATTAGCCAAAGAGAAAGAACTCAGCCAGCTCCGTTCTAACTTTATTTCGACAGCATCCCATGAATTTCGGACTCCACTTACGATTATTTCATCCTCATCCTCAATTTTAGAAAATTATAGCGATCGCTTAACTGAAGACAAGAAAAACAACCATCTGCAACGCATTCAATCGAGTGTCAATCACATGGTGAATTTACTGGATGATGTGCTTACTGTAAATCGAGCTGAAGTTAACAAACTAGACTTCAATCCAGAAATAGTTGATCTCGTTACTTTTTGCCAAAATATCACTGAAGAAATCCAACTAAGTACTAAAGAACATAATATTAGTTTCTTTGCTATATCAAATAATCTTGATGAGACTGATTTAACAACTCTAAATATTCGCTGTGATGTTAAACTCATGCGGCAAATTATTACAAATCTTTTAAGCAATGCGATTAAATATACGCCAGATGGGGGAATGATATATTTATGGCTAATGCAGCAGGATAATAATGCAATTTTAAAGGTACAAGATCATGGTATCGGCATTCCCATTGATGATCAAACAAAGTTATTTGATTCGTTTTATCGAGCTAGAAATGTTGGCAATATATCTGGAACTGGGCTGGGATTAGCTATTGTCAAAAAATGTGTTGATTTACATGGTGGCGTAATTGGAGTAGAAAGTACAATCAATCAAGGAACAACTTTTACTGTGATTATCCCTAAGAGTCCTAACATTTCTAACAGCCCTAAGCTAGTCCATGAAATGTTCATTAATTAACTCGTTAAACTGTTCAGATTACACCTTTGTGAATCCCTCTAAATATTAGACATGAAAAAGATTTTAGTAATAGAAGACTCCAAGGAAGTTTGTGATAATATCCAGCAAATTCTGGAATTGGAAGATTTTAGTGTAATTACTGCTGTTAATGGACGTATTGGGATCGAGTTAGCCCAACGGCAGAATCCTGATTTAATCATTTGCGATGTTATGATGCCAGAAATCGATGGCTATGGTGTACTAGAGACATTACAAAAAGATGTCGCAGCCCGACATATTCCCTTTATATTTTTAACAGCTAAAGCTGAGTATAGGAGTATGCGTCAGGGGTTTGAGTTAGGAGCCGATGACTATTTAACTAAACCCTTTTCACCTAATGATCTTTTAAAAGCTATATCTGTACGTTTGCACAAGAAGACCTTTGCTACCAACTCTTTAACTGAACAATCTCAAGATCATTCATATCTATGGGAACATGAACAAATTCAACAAATCCAGCAACAAATTGATGGTGCTAAGGTATCTTTGCTCAGTTCAGTAGATTTAACACTCTCCGATGCATTTAAGCGATCGCTCGACAAATTAGAAGATCCACATCAAAGAGAAATATTCATTTTCTATCAACCTCAAATTAATTTAAAATCTGGGAGAATTAGTGGTGTTGAAGCTTTGGTGCGTTGGCAGCATCCAGAGTATGGATTTATTACACCAAGCAAATTTATTCCAATTGCGGAAACCACAGGTCTGATTAGGCGACTGGATACATGGGTCTTGCAAGAAGCTTGCAAAAATGCTCAGCAATGGCAAAGTATTCAAGAAAATCTAACAGTTTCAGTCAATATTTCTGCCAATCAATTTAGAAATCCAGATTTTTATCTAACAGTTCAACAAACCCTGATTGAGCAGAAATTTAAACCAAATTTGCTAAATCTGGAAATTCCAGAGAATGTTTTGATTCAAGATTCTCATTTGACAATTGATAGACTGAATAAGCTCAGAAGTTTAGGTGTTCGGGTTGCCATCGATAACTTTGGTACTGGTCATTCTTCATTAATCTGCCTACAAAAGTTTTTGCCAAACTTGATTAAGTTGGATCAATGCTTTGTCAACAATATTGATGTCAACCTAGCCAATGCCACAATCGTAAAATCATTAGTGGAAATGGCTCACAACTTAAATTGTCAAGCAATTGGTGTAGGTGTAGAGGTCTTAGCAGAAGCTAATTTCTTGAAAACCTATAATTGCGATATGATGCAAGGCTTTCTATTTAGCAATCCTTTGCCTTGTCATAAAATTGAGCAATTATTGATTGGAGATAAAAGGCTTATTTCTTATTAGAAAATAAAAAAATGCCGCGAAGCGGCATTTTTTTATTTTCTAATAACTTTGCTCTCCTCTTCGGTAGAGTTCACGGGCATAGTCTGTCCATGTGCCTTGTCCCCAATAACGGAAGCAACTCGTTTGGACTAGTAGGTTATAGAGTAAGGCTTGCTGATAGTCCGATCGCTTTGTAACTGAGGGATCTTGTGCAACCAGTGGATCATATTTCTCATGGAACTTGGCACTAAGCTGATTCATCGGTTCCAAGACATTTTCGTAACCATTGACCCAACTCATACTATTTGTCCATGATGCGCCATCCATATGGAATTGATGATCACTAGCTTTGAGTTCGGTAATTGCCTGCTCGACCGTAGCCGTATTCAGATTTTGGCGATCGCCGATTTGCTCGACCTTTTGCCAGACCTTATGCTGCTGCACCGCTTGAATCGTTGGATAATCAAGGGGACTGACACCTGCTGCCTCGATCATTTCTAAATATTCAGTGCCATTTAAACCGACAACACCCGTAGTGCCACGACCATTATTTTTCAATTGATCCCATACCAAAGGATAATCGCGGGGAAATTCATTCATCATCACGCCGCCATTCTCGCCATCGGCAATCTGAGTGACTAGAGAAGGAATGGAAACATTCCCAAGTTGCTGTTTACCCCGACCTTTAGCTTCGTGGTAGGGCTGCATTTGCGCGACCAATTTGGTATCAGAGCCTTGAGTTTTAATCAGGGTCGTAATGCTAATCGATTCACCTTTCGAGTTCATCGCCACTAAGCGATTAGGCAAATATTTCTGATCTTGAGTTAAACCTGAACCATCAAAGCGTTCTACGGAATGCTCCTGCACCATCAACCAGCGATAGCCACATTCCTTAAGCGCTTTAATATATTCGTAGAGTGTATCAGGATGATTGGGAAGGTGCATCTCTGGTGGCGAAAATCCTTTCACTCGCTTCAGAGCATCAATGCCGAAAATAGAAGCAAAATGACTTTGCCATGCTTGGATATGCAGTTTGATATCAGGAATCGGGGTGGAGGGAATCACCGCATGGCTCCACATTGTACCGAGCCATTCCACATAGGGCTGATATTGGCGATCGCAAGTAATCCGTTTGAGATTATCTAAAATGTCATGGCGCTGCATCTGCTGCAAGCCCCAGAGCAGGTTTCCAGAATAGTCCAACATGATCCGAGGATTGCTACCCTGTGCGACAAGTTGGGGAATGAAATCGCCCATGCGGCTATAGCACCAAGCAAATACCCCAGCATTGTGATTATCACCTTCGCCTTGATGCTCGAACATATGCTGAAGATTACAAATTAAAGCCCCATTTGCGCCTGCGGGAATGGTGGGCTGGTGCATATGCAAGGCACAGGCAAAAGCGGAAGTAATCTCTTCTAGTTTTAAATTATTGCTATTGAGAAATACAGGCGCATCATCCTGTACTGCTATTTGAATTAATTCTTCATTACCGCAAATAGCAGGAAAATCAGAGGTAACAAAGCTTGATGGTGTCGTTGAAATCAAAACTTGGAAACCTCGATAAATTTGTGTTGATACTCAGATTAACACAGCAAGAAGTGCAGCGCTTCGCGCTGCACTTCTTGAATTAAATGGCTAAGTTGGACTTTTTTGATGAATTAACATCAGTTCGATAAATGCGAAAAATGGTTAAAATCATTAGTGATTTTGACCATTTTTCGCCATTTGTGCCGCACTTTGCGCGGCGCAAATGGCTATGAATTAGGAGGCGGGTAACTCAGTTGAGACATTAACCTTGAAAGCTTTGACTTCACTAGCTTTAGGTAAGGTTAGAGTGAGAATGCCATTGGTGTATTCAGCTTTCACCTGTTCATTTTCGATCGCGACAGGCAATGCAAATACACGGCGGAACTTGCCATAGCTGATTTCACTCCAGTAGTAACCCTTTTCATCAGATTCTTCCTTGCGTTCGAGGTGACGTTCACCAGCAATTGTCAACGAATCCTTGGTTACTTGGATGTCAAGATCCTTAGCTTCGATATCAGGAATGGAGAGTCTGAGGGTTAAATGATCGCCATCATCGCGCAATTCACTAGCGGGAACCCAGCCTTTGGAGGCTTCTTGATCTAGGGTAGTGATGTCACGGAACATGCGATCGAACTGACGACGAACTTCTTCGATTTCTTGTAAAGGTTGCCAACGTACTAACATAAATATCACCTTGAGCTATTTCAAAACAACTATGAACATTTAGAAGTAGATTTAGGATTTAGTTGATATTTTGTACTTCCCTTTCGTTCACAGTTTTATTATGAAATAGCTGCAAAGCTATGGACAGAAGGGGAACCGAACTTTTTCGGTAGGGTTCACCTCACCATTTTGACTGCATAATCTTTGCGTTTGACAAAGGCTAAACCTAAGACAAGGAAGGTACAAATACCTGCTAAATAGAGCGGATAGCCATAGGACTCAGGATGCTCTTGATTAACAAGTAAGCCTGCAATGACGGGACCAAATCCATTGGAAATACTCAGGTAGGAGGAATTTATACCTAGTACAGTGCCTTGCTCTTCAGGACGGGCATTGAGAGAGATTATGGCGCTAATCATCGGTTGCACTACTGAATTAAGTAATGAGAAGAGCACGCAAACGGCGATAAAGTAATAGATATCCTTCCAAATTGGCATTAAGACAAAGGAGAGACTACGGATAAATAGTCCTAAAAACAATATTTGCACTAGTTGCAAATGTTTGGTCATTTGGGAAATCCCCGCCGTTTGCATAATGACGGCGAGTACACCAAACAGTAAAAACATGAGGGCAAGCCCATCACTATTTTGGTTAAGAACCTTGAGAAAGTAAGGCTGAAAGGCAAAGGTAAAGATATTAAAGGTTAAGCCTGTCAGGAAATTAATAATCAGCAAAATGCCGATTTTGGGCATTAGCAAACCTGTAACTAGTTTCTCTAACCCAAGGTCAAATATATTTTGCGCTTTTTCCGCTTTAGTTTTTAGTGTCTCTGGTAAGAAGAAGATAGTTAAAAATAAAGCGATCGCCGCAATCCCCCCTGACACCAAAAACGAAGCCCCAAAGGATTTCCCTAAAGGTGTATTAAGGGCAGCTTTTTGGGCAAGCAAACTAATCGCAGGACCTAGAATAAACCCCATCCCAAAGGCGGCTCCATTGATCCCAAAAGCTTTGGCGCGGTTTTCGGGTGTAGTGACATCAGAAATGACGGCTTGAGCAACCGAGGCATTCCCCCCCGTAATCCCATCCAAAAATCTCGCAAAAAACAATACTGCGGCACTAGCGGCGGTTCCTGCCATCAAATTAGCGACCACTGTTCCCGCTAAACTCAGGATTAATAAAGGCTTACGTCCAAAGCGATCGCTAAGTTTCCCGATGATTGGAGTTGCAAAAAATTGCGAGATGGCATAAATTGCGAATAATAAGCTCGTCTGAAAATCATCTAATTGAAATTGTCTACCATATTGGTACAAAACAGGGATGAGAATCGTAAAACTCAGCGCATTAATGAAAGAAATGAGAGCAATAATCCAAAAGTTACGATTCATTCTAAAGGCGATCGCATAGAGTCCTTTTCTATACTACAGCGCGATCAGAGAAAATTATTAAGCACGACTACCCTACTCTCATGTAAGTAGCTAGGCGTAAAAAACAGAACCAAAAGCTGTGGCGCACGCTGCGCGTGCGCCACAGCTTTTAGGGTTTTATATTTAATTGCGCCCAGCTACTTACAGCAATTTCCGATCAAACGAACCACAAGAAAAATTTTGAAAACGTTGCTTCGCAATGTTTTCAAAATTTTTCTTGGTTTGGTTTTGAGCACAAAGCGCCGCATAAGCTTGAAGATATGTAGGAAATTAGGGAACCGATTTTTTGTAGCGCGGCAAAGCCGCGTTACAAAAAATTTATTAAACTACATTAGGCTTGTAAAACTTGCAAAGCTAGATGAAATGCAGTGATGGACTTAGCATCGAGGCTGGCATCTGCACTCTGCGATCGCAACAAAGCTTCTATCTCTTTCCGACTGAGCAGTACTACTTCTATCTCTTCATCTTCATCTTGAGCAGGAGGTTGTTCCAATTTGGTGAGATCCTGTGCGAGGTAAGCATGGATAATCTCATCGGAATAGCCGGGACAAATGTAGAATCCACCAAGATATTGCCATTTACTGGCGCTAT
The DNA here is from genome assembly GCA_050632425.1 of Pseudanabaena sp. BL-A-41. Taxonomy (GTDB): domain Bacteria; phylum Cyanobacteriota; class Cyanobacteriia; order Pseudanabaenales; family Pseudanabaenaceae; genus Pseudanabaena. Next base: position 1,962,415 of record CP192607.1, read on the forward strand.
AACCTGTCTCTTCTTCGATTTCCCGCTTAATCGTCACATCATGATTTTCGCCTACTTCTAATGTTCCCGCAGGAAATTCTAATAAATAGCGCTGAATTGCGAATCGATATTGCTTTACTAAGACAAATTTCCCATCCGCAGTGATAGGAACTGCCATTCCTGCTCCAGGGTGTTTGATATAGGAATATTCACCAATAACGCCGTTGGGTAACTTAATGAGATCGGTGTGAAACGAGAATTTGCTGCCGTGATAGCTGAGGCGATTTTGCAAAATAGTTGCAGGTACAAGATCAGACATAAATTTTGTGAATTGATTTCAGCCCATTGTGTCATATCGCAATCCTAAATGGTTTGTGGAATCGCCCCCGAAGGGGGCGATTCCACAAACCTAAAAATCTATAAATGATAGTAGTGCAGAGAAACATTTGAAAGCGCGGCGAAGGCGCACTTTCAAATGCGTAATTTAGCGTGTTGCCTAAAAAACTAAAAGACAAAGTAGAGTTGTGGCGCAAAGTGACGCAACTCTACTTTGTGGTTTTAATCCAAACTGAAACAGAGCCACCATTGCAACAAAATTCCGCCCAGCCATCATCATTGGTCGTGATTGGTTGCTCTACCTGCTTAGTGATATCGATGTAGGTGCAATTAGGCTGACCAATTTCCATCCATTTTCTTCCTTCCTCCGCATTGCTTAATACTACTGCCATTCCTCCTTGATGCTCATCATCTCCTAGTCTTGTCCAGCCGATGGTATTGGGATGGTCAAAATAATCAAGCTGCTGACCATAGGCATAGTTTTGGCGTACTGATAGAAACTGATCAAGTAGCCATTGATGACTATCGATCCAGATTTCATATTCATTACCATCTTTGCCATAATCCTGATAATGTGCGCCATAGTAATCGGCAGCAAAAATACAAGGATATCCCTCTTGGCGTAGCAAAATCAGCGCATAGGCAAGAGGTTTAAACCAAGCCTCAACAATTGACTCTAAGGACTGCAATGGTTGGGAGTCATGATTATCGACAAAGGTGACTGCCAGAGATGGCTGATATTTAACTAATGTATTTTCAAAGATTTGGCTAAGGTCGTAGTCTTCGCGTGATTGGCTTGCAATATGAAAATTTTGATGTAAAGGCACATCAAATAAACTAACTGTGCCATTGGTAACATCGATAAAATTATGCAAAGCTTCCATTTCATAAGACCAATACTCACCGACAGCAAATAGATCGCGCTTGGCGTGGTCACGCATATGTTCTATCCATTCCTGAAAGAACTGTGCGGAAACATGTTTGACTGCATCAAAGCGGAAACCATCAACATTTGTCAGATCATAGTTCCATTCTCCCCAATATTTGAGTTCGCCTTGTACTTCTGAGTTCTGGATATCAAGATCACAGCCCATCAAATAGTCAAAATTGCCTTTCTCAAGATCAACATTTTTGTCAAAGGATTTACCCTTGAGTAAATAGACCGCGTCTTCCCCTTCATTGTAGGCATTGTAATCGATCGCATCAAAATGCCACCAATGCCATTCCATTTCGGAATATTTGCCTTTACGTCCTTCAAAGGTGAAGTGAGTCCAAGCTTGGATGGTTTGATAATCACCGATCGCCTGATTGCGATCGTCCATACTCATCGGTGTGGCTTCTACCTCTTCCGAGCGATCGGCTCCCATTTTGTGATTAAAAACCACATCAGCATAAATACTAAGCCCTGCTTGATGCGCTAGTTTAATCGCCTGAATGTATTCATCTTTTGTTCCATATTTCGTTCTGATCGAGCCTTTTTGATCGAACTCACCCAGATCAAATAGATCATAAACACCATAGCCCACATCCAAACCACCTGATTTTCCTTTGTAGGCTGGGGGCAACCATAGCGATGTAATACCAACCTTGGCTAAGCCTTCAGCCTTCTCTGCTACTTGGTTCCACAGACTACCATCATCTGGCAGATACCAATGAAAGTACTGCATCATGACACCGTTTTGATCAGACATTGTTTAGTTCCTTGATAAGGGTGTTGGCATGACAAATTTCTCTTTATTGCATTTTGTGTCGTAACTCATCAATTCATTCAATAAATCAATCACTTCCCGATCAAGATATTCGGGTGAATAAAAAATCAAAGAGATTAGTTCTCGCCAAAAAACACTCTTTTATAAAAATATAAAAATATAAATTTCCGTTTAGATTTTTATTTGGGCTTCAATTGCAATAAAGCCTATTTAAATAGATAGTTTTTTATTTTTTTGTTTGTCAAACAATACATAGCACACAAACAAATTAAATTACAACTTTGTTTGTATTTTGATTAATATCCTCAATATATATCTATATCTTATGCCTTGAGGCGGATGAATAATTTAATTAAATGAATAATAATAAAAATGTTAGAAAAGAAGTTGTAAATTCGATTTTGTCTTTTATAGCATTTCGTTCAATGACAATACAAATAGAGGACATTTATTATGAGTTTACAAGAACGTGCCAAAGCTGCTGCCAAGGATATTGAAGGTAAAGTTGAAGAGGCTGTAGGTAATGTCACTGGTGACACTGGCAAACAAGTTGAAGGTCAAGCTAAGCAGGCTGAAGCCCATATTCGCAATATCGCAGAAGATATAAAGGATAAGGCTAAAGATGTAGCTCATGACATCAAGAAAAAAGCTAAAGAAGCTATCGATTAAACGCTTAACTGCTACATATTTAATTGCTAAGTATTCTTAAAAAATATTTGAGTAATTTGATTTTATTCGATTGGATTGCTCAAATATTTGTTTTATTTTATTTTTTGATTTTATTTTATTGTGCTTCCCTTTAAAAGAATTCTATTCTGTATATCTTTCTTTATGGGTTCTTAGCTATATCAAAATAAAATTTGCGCTCGATAAACTTTAGGATATCTAAAATGATTTCACGGATTTACAGATCCTTATTAACTATCGGCTGCATTCTATTCTTATCATCTGTCATTGTCTTTGGGCTACCTATTAATAAAGGTTGGGCAGCAAATTCATTTACTCCGATCGCTTCGATGGAGAGAGTGAAAGCAGGCGCAAAAGATCTTGAAGGTAAAACTCAAGAAGTGATCGGCAATGTCACAGGTAACGCTAAAAATCAAATCATTGGCAAAGCTAAACAAGCTGAAGCAGATTTTCGTAATGCGGCTGAAGATGTTAAAGACAGTGTGCAAATTCCAGAACGAGTAAAAGCTGGTGCGAAAAATCTTGAAGGTAAGACTCAAGAAGCGATCGGGAAGGTGACAGGCGATCGCAAAGATCAAATTGTCGGCAAAGGTAAGCAAGTGGAGTCTAAGACTCGCAACTTACTGGAAGATGCGAAAGATAAAGTCCAAGAATTGTTTGAATAAGTTTCTAAATTAGGAAAGAAGTATATGAGTTTTATTTGGTTTATTTTGATCGGTTTAACTGCTGGCTGGCTAGCGGGACAACTGGTTAAAGGTGGGAGTTTCGGACTACTGGGAGACATCATTGTTGGTGTAATTGGCTCATTACTTGGTGGATTTCTATTTAGCGTTTTAGGTCTATCTAGTGGTGGTGGATTACTTGGCAGTTTGATTGTTGCCACCATTGGTGCAGTTGTGCTGTTATTTGGTCTACGCCTGATCAAGTCTGCTTAATAGACAGAAGACTTACGCAAATGACCAAGAACTCAAGTTCTTGGCTCAAACCTAAAGCAGACTCAAGAACTTCTATGCTCATCCCGTTTCAACGGGTTTAAGCTTTCAGTCCGTAATTTATTACAGGGCTATTGTGTAATTCCTAAATTTCTTGAATATCAATTCCTATATGAAGGATTAATTATCATGCCCGATGAAATTGAAAGAGAAATTACATCCAAAAAAGTAACATCACTTCCCAATAATTCTGTAAATGGAAGTAGAGTTTTTGAACAGCGTACTACTAGAGTAACTAATGATAGTAGTATGACTGGCGTAGTCATTATTGTTTTGCTTGGCTTAGCGGTTGGCGCAGGGGCGATCGCCTATTTCCTCAACAGCCGTCCAACCCCAACACCCGTCTTAATTCCTAGCGCAACTGATACGGTGAAAGAGAATAAGTCAACGGTGATCGAACGGAATAACACCACTATTAGAGAGGTTAGTCCCGCAACACCACAACCTACTCCTACGGTGGAAATTAATCTACCTTCTGTGACGATTACACAACCACCTGCGGTAGCTCCTGCGGCAACTACACCACCACAGGCTGTGACTCCAGCCGCTACTCCAAAGGTAACAGCACAGCCACAAACAACAACGCCATCACCAAAGGTTGGTAACTAAATATGGGTCGCGCTAAGCGCGACCCATATTTATATGACAAGAATTGTTTCTAGACTTTCATCACTCGCACCATTGATGATGCCGCCCGATCGCAAAATACATTGCAACATCTCCACCACTTCGGCGGTAATTTCCTCACCGATGCAGAGTAAGGGAATTCCGGGGGGATAGGGACAGAGAGATTCCGCACTAATTTTGCCGATCGCTTGTTCTATTGGTAGGCGATCGCTTTTGGCGAAGTAGGCTTGGCGAGGAGTAATTGAGAATTGGTGATTGGTGATTGGTAATTGGTAATTAAAATCAATTCTTACTTTTTCCTTTTGACCTTTTCCTTTTTCCTTGACCAGTTCTGTAAATCCTTTGATGAGGCGATCAATATCGTCTTGAGTGTTGCCGAGACTGAGGATAAATACTAATTGGCTTAGGGTGGGCATTTCTGCCATGACATCTAATTGCGAGTGTAAATATACATCTGCGTCAAATCCAGTGACATCTAAACGATCAAGCATTACCGTTAAGCGAGTTAGATCGAGATTTGGAACTTGGTGCTGATCAAAGGTATGGAGATTGGGAATTTGATTGAGTCGAAACCTAGCTTCTTGGGCAAGTCTCAGCGTTTCGGTTAAAAGTTCTTTACCAGCGATCGCCATTTGGCGACGAGCGACATCAAGGGAGATGAGTAGTAATAAATTGGGACTGCTCGATCGCAATATTTGCAAAGCCCTTTCTACTTGCTCAGCAGCAATGCGATCGCCTTGTAAATGCAAAATGGAAGACTGGGTAAGGCTTCCTGCAACTTTGTGGGTAGATTGTACGACGAGATCGGCTCCTGCTTGCAATGCGGAAATAGGAAGATCGGGATGAAACCCTAAATGTGCGCCATGAGCCGCATCGACCAGTAAGGGAATGTTAAAAGAATGGGCGATCGCTGCCATTTTTTCTAGATCACCACAGACTCCAAAATAATTAGGGCTTACCAAAAGCACAGCTTTTGCGTCGGGATGTTGATGTAAAAAGGCTTCTAAGGTTGTAGGACTTACGCCTAAATCCAAGTCAAATTCTGGTAAATAATCCGTTGGCAAATAAATTGGAGTCGCGCCATTGAGAACTAAACCCGCGATCGCCGCCTTGTGGCAATTGCGCCCAATTAACACCTTGTCCCCCTGCCCACAGGTCGCCAAAAGCATCGCCTGTATGCCACAGGTAGAGCCATTGGTCAGAAACCATGCGCGATCGCTGCCGTATGCTGCTGATGCTAACAGTTCTGCTTCATTAACGGCTTCTTCTAGTTCTGGAAGTTCGGGCAGATCAAGACGAAACATGGTTTCGCCCATAAGTGCCATAAATTCGCGATCGATTCCTTGACCGCGTTTATGTCCGGGCATATAAAACGGCGCGTGATTGATATCAAGATATCGCCGCGCCGCTTCTAATAATGGAGTTGAGTATTGATTCATTAAAATTTTAGGCTTTTGGCGATCGCGATTTGTGTTTACTTGCTATATTTCAGTGCTAAGTTTAAAGCCTAGTTATATAAATTTGCGATAATTAGTGAGCGCTTTGCTATAAATCATCAACACTATGACAACTTCATCTTATCCATTAGCCGATAATCTCAAGGATGCCTATCGTGTTTGCGATGTGGTTCCGCTTAAAGACTTGGCTCTTGAGCAGTATTATGTCGATCTGTCAGGGACACGCAAAAATAATGCAATTTCTGCTATTAGCCAAATTTTAGAAGATCAACAGGCAGAAGATTTTTGCACAATTTTATTTACAGGGCATCGTGGCGGCGGTAAGAGTACAGAGCTAAATCATATTCAAAAACAATGGGAAGCTGACTATAAGGTCATGTATGTTGACATCAGGGCAACCGCATAAAAAAGTGAATAAAATAAGGAGACAATAAAGAAGTCAAGCCGTAATGAATAGCCCTATCACAGTTAGTTTAGTGAGCCACTTTGAGGGAGTAGAAGATCCACGAGATAACCGAGGGAAAGAGCATAAATTGCTAGACATAATCGTGATAGGGATCTGCGCCGTGATAAGTGGGGGAGAAAACTGGGAAGACATCGAGCTATTTGGCAAATCAAAACAAGAATGGCTGGGGACATTTCTTGAACTACCGAATGGGATACCCTGTGATGACACATTTGCCAGAGTGTTTGCGAGATTAGACCCGCAACAAATGCAAAATAGCTTCATCAGATGGGTGAAATCGATAAGTCATGTGCTGAAGGGAGAGATAGTAGCTATAGACGGTAAAACCTTGAGACAATCCTACGACCAAGGAGCAGACAAAGGTGCAATCCATATGGTGAGTGCATGGGCAAGCGCAAATCGATTGGTATTAGGGCAGCGCAAAGTCGATGATAAATCCAACGAAATCACCGCAATACCAGAATTGTTAAAGCTATTAGAAATTACTGGTTGTATTGTGACAATTGACGCAATGGGATGCCAGAAAGAAATAGCTAGTCAAATCGTTCAACAGGGAGGGGATTACGTTTTAGCACTTAAAGGTAATCAGGGAAGTCTATTTGAGGATGTGCAGTGGTTGTTTGAGCAAGCTATCACCACTAATTTTGCAGATGTAGACCATGACTTTTGCCAGTCTATAGACAAAGGACATGGACGTTTAGAAATTCGACGTTGTTGGACTTTATCTAACTTGGATTACCTTACACAACTGCCTTTATGGGCTGGTTTACAAACCATTGCCCTAGTCCAAAGTGAGCGCCGCATCAATGGTAAAGTCTCCACCGAGAATCGCTACTACATTTCGAGCTTGCCTTCTAATGCTTCTGTCATGAATAACGCGGTTCGTACCCATTGGTCGATTGAAAATTCATTGCATTGGGTTTTAGATGTCTCTTTTCACGAAGATGCTTCTCGTATTCGCAAAGATAATTCTCCTGAAAATATGGCGATGTTGCGGCACTTTGCTCTTAATCTCTTAAGCCGTGATAAGTCTTCTAAGTCCAGTATGCGAGCTAAACGTCATAAGGCGGCTTGGGATCTGGCTTATCTTGAACATCTCCTTTCCCTTTGATTTTTTATGCGGTTGCCCTGATGTTGACATTGAGGTCGATGCTGATCCTAATGATTTTGAGTATACTGAAATTTATTTATTGGCGATTAAATGGATCGAATTTGAACTGCGAAAAGAAGGTTTGAAGTTTGATGCACAACTATTCAAAAACTTTGAAGATTGGTTTAAAGAGGTTATCGAGGAAACAGAGGAATCTGTAGAAAAATCAGTTTCCATGCAAGGCGAGTTAACTTTGCAGTCAGAGATTCCATTTGTACCGCCTTTTTTGGCGAAATTATTAGTTAAACTTTTGGCTCAAATTAAAGGTTCTGATAAGCGCAAGCGAGTAATTAGACAAACTTTAACTCAAGACATTTCGAGATTAAAATTTGACATTAATTTATTATTAAATGATGGGCTAAAAAAATGGCGACGTAAGTTTCCAAGTTGCAAAGGATTTTTGATCGTTTTTGATGGATTGGATAAATGTCCTTCGGCTGTGGCAGAAAAATTATTTATTGATAATGCTAAGTTTCTTAAGAGCTTGGAATGTACAGTTGTTTATACTGCGCCTATTTCTGTAGTTTATTCCCCAAAGAATGCTAGTAATTTCTTTGAGAATTTCCATGTAATTCCTATGATCAATATTTACAATTATGATCCTAGTATTAGCAATGTTGAACTTGAATATAATCAAAATGGATTGGATGCGGTCGCTAGTTTAATTGAGAAGCGATTACAAGTGGATGCTATTTTTGAGTCACGTAATGAGTTATTAGAATTAGCAAAATATAGTGGCGGTCATGTTCGTCAGGTCATGCAACTGGTGCGCGGTGCAATTCAACACGCAAGAACTAATCGTCGTTCTAAGGTTAATTTAGAGGATGTAAATTATTCGATTAATCAATTGCAATTTACTTTTGAAAGGCTGATCCCAACTGAGCATTATCCAGTTTTAGCACAAATTTATCTAATGAAGGATGCACCAAGAGATGAGATGGGACAATTGATGTTATTTAATATTTCGGTGTTTGAATATAATGGTCGAAGTCGATGGAATTATCCTAATCCAGTGGTGATTAGAAGTCGTTTATTCCAAAGAGCTTTGGAGGATTATCGAGCTAAAAATCCGTAATTAGGTCATCAAAATAAACCTGTAAATGCACAGATCCCCGACTTTTTCTAAGCAAGCAAAGACAATTTGTAAATTCACAAAAAAAGTCGGGGATCTTAACTAGTCAAGACAACAATTAATTGCCCCCTAGCCCCCAATTCTGGGGGAACAAGAAAATAAAATTCTTTCAAAGCCCCCCAGAATTGGGGGATTTAGGGGGCTTAGATAAAGAAAAACATAGATAGAACCTAGCCCCCTTTACAATGGTCGAAAAGAATGGATAGTGAAACTACAGATAAGCCTGATTTTGCGGTGGTGAATCGTCAAGAGATTCAGGAATTGTTGTCTTTGTTGGATTTGTCGGATGGTTTTACAGTTGCCCTTGCGGAATGTAATTTTTGGCAGGATGGGGTGGCGTTGGTGGCGGCGCTGAATGAGGAGATTGCGGCTGATCCTGAGTGGGCGGAGTTGCAGATTGTGGATTGGGAGTTTAATGATCCTGAGTTGCGCTATTTGTTGGATGAGTTGAGGCAGCGTTTGGCGGTGTTGCCGCGACAGGAGGGGAAGAAGTTAATTTTGGTGTTGCGGGGTTTGGAAAATGCGATCGCTGTGGTGGGTGATTATCCTAAGTTTTTGGTGGATCTCAATTTTGTGCGGGATGCCTATATCAAGTATGTGCCGTATCCTGTGCTGTTTGTGTTGCCTGACTATGCGATTACGCGGTTTGCTCAGTTTGCTGGAGATTTTTGGGCATGGCGATCGGGGGTGTTTAAGTTTCAGACTACGCAGGAAGCGAGGGAGTTTGCGGAAGCAAAAACTATTAATTCAGATCGGATTCTTGGGAATTATATCAAGCCTGAAAAACAAGAACGTATTGATCTATTGCATCGTCTATTAATGGAGGCTAAGCCATCTGGCTCTGACCCAGAATCAAATCACAATGCTGCCAGTCAGATCAATATTTTGAATGAATTAGGGAGTGCTTACCATAGTTTGAGCGATTTTAAGCAAGCTATGGAATTCTATCAGCAAGCATTAGAGTTGTCGAAAAAGATAGAAGATCGCAATGGTGAAGCAGCTTCTCTTGGCAATCTAGGCAATGCTTACCGTTCACTAGGACAGTACCAGCAAGCGATTAATTTTCATCAACAGTCTCTGGAAATTTTTAAAGAAATCGGCGATCGCAATGGTGAAGCATATTCTCTCAACAATCTAGGCAATGCTTACTATTCACTAGGACAGTACCAGCAAGCGATTAATTTTCATCAGCAGTCTCTGGAAATTAAAAGAGAAATTGGAGATCGCAATGGTGAAGCAGCTTCTCTTGGCAATCTAGGCAATGCTTACTATTCACTAGGACAGTACCAGCAAGCGATTAATTTTCTTCAACAGCAACTGGAAATTTGTAGAGAAATTGGAGATCGCAATGGTGAAGCAGCTTCTCTTGGCAATCTAGGGATTGCTTACTATTCACTGGGACAGTATCAGCAAGCGATTAATTTTCATCAGCAGTCTCTGGAAATTAATAGAGAAATTGGAGATCGCAATGGTGAAGCAGCTTCTCTTGGCAATTTAGGGATTGCTTACCTTTCACTAGGACAGTACCAGCAAGCGATTAATTTTCATCAACAGTCTCTGGAAATTGATAGAGAAATTGGCGATCTCAATGGTGAAGCAGCTTCTCTTGGCAATCTAGGGATTGCTTACCGTTCACTAGGACAGTACCAGCAAGCGATTAATTTTTATCAGCAACAACTGGAAATTGATAGAGAAATCGGAGATCGCAATGGTGAATCATCTTCTCTCAACGGTCTAGGCAATGCTTATTATTCACTAGGAGAGTACCAGCAAGCAATTCAGTTCTATCAGCAGTCTCTGGAAATTAAAAGAGAAATCGGCGATCGCAATGGTGAATCATCTTCTCTCAACGGTCTAGGCAATGCTTACTATTCACTAGGAGAGTACCAGCAAGCAATTCAGTTCTATCAGCAGTCTCTGGAAATTAAAAGAGAAATTGGCGATCGCAATGGTGAAGCATCTTCTCTCAATAACTTGGGGGTTGCTCTCAAAGCATTAGGTCGCAGAGGTGAGTCTATAGAGGCTTTCAACGCTTCAAGAAAGATATATGAAGAACTGGGAATTTATCATGAGATTCAGGGTTCAGATAAAGCCTTTGCACCACTAGAAACAGTTGCCAAAGAACCCAAGCGTTTCCAAATTAAGGATGAACCAGAAGAATTGCCAGACTGGTATAAGAAATCGCTACCAGATCCTAAACCCACACCCCGCAAACGTCTCCACCGCAAAAATCTCCTTCAGAAAATCTTTGATGGGTTCCGCCGCATTTGGACTAAGCTGTGGGGGAAAATAAGAAATTGAGATCTCCGACTTTTCATAGATTTTGTCAGCCATAAAAAAGTTGGAGATCTGGGTCAGTATTGACAAATCGATATGGCTGATCAAAAAACGCTATATTTTAAATTGAGAAGGCTGATACAAAACAAAGAGGTGCGCTCCATGCTAATTCAAACCAAGCACTTTACGATCGCCGAATATCACCAGATGATCGAACTAGGGATATTACAGCCAAGCGATCGCATTGAATTAATTAGAGGAGAACTGCTATCGATGGCAGCAAAAGGCACTAAACACGTAGTCTGTTGCAGTAATTTAAATCGTTTGCTTAACAAATTAGTTGATCAGCAAGCAATCATCCGTTGCCAAGATCCCATTTTTTTGCCACCCAACAGTGAACCCGAACCAGACTTTGCAATTGTCCGCGATCGCGCCGATGATTACCTAACAGGACATCCATTACCCGAAGACATTCTACTAGTCATTGAAATTGCCGACTCCACCCTCAAGTATGATCGCGATATCAAAGGATTACTCTATGCCGAAGCAGGGATTCCCCATTACTGGATATTCAATTTAATCGACTATCATCTAGAAGTTTATCGAGAACCCTATCGTGATGCTAAAGGGCAAGGCAATTATGCTCAAAGGGAATATCTATTACCCCATCAAGCGATCGCCTTACCCAATATTGCTAATAGCATCATCGAATTAAACAAAGTTTTCCCTACCATTTCAAAGTTGTAGGGAGATTATTCCACAAGGCTTGAGCGTTTTCATTTTACCGTAGGCAAAATGAAAAGCATTTAATTGCGGATAAGCTTCAACACCCAGCAGTTAAGCCAAATATTTCTCCAGAGCCGCTTCCACAATATCCTTCATCGATGAACCTTGCTCTTCGACTGCTTTTTTGAGAAGCTCAAAGGACTTAGCAGAAAGAGTGACACGATGGCGAACATCACGGCGCTTACCTTTAGCTTTTTCCTCAGGCAGATCCGATACATAGGTTTCCGCAAACTGGCGAAGATCTTCAATGCCTTTGCGATCGCAAAAATCACCAAAGCTTTCATCTTCTACGCGATCCTTCTTAAAATAGAAGAACAGAGGTTCTAAACCTTTCTCTAGATTATTAAGATGGAGACGTTGCACATAGGGCTGAGCTAAACGAGTGGAATTAAAACTACCACCTAGCCAAACCTGATATTCATCGACAGCACTACCAACAAAGGCTAGTTCCGCCATGTAGGGACGGGCACAACCATTGGGACAACCTGTGATGCGTGTGACAAAGGTTTCATCTTCCAAACCTAAACGCACCAACAATTTGCGAATCCTTGCCAAAATATCAGGTAACGCCCGTTCTGACTCCGCGATCGCTAATCCGCAAGTGGGGAAAGCAGGACAAGCCATCGAGTAGCGCACTAAGGTATCGATCTGGTCGGGAGCTAAAATGCCGCAGCGATCGAGAATTTTCTGGATTTCTTCTTTCTCATCGGCAGCAATTTCGGTAATCAGCAAATTCTGATTAGGGGTCAACACAAAATCATGGTGGAATTTTTCGCTAATTTCGCGCAAAGCAGTTTTTAGTTGCAAACCTTCGCGATCGAGTACTCGACCATTTTCAATGGAGACACCAACAAAATACTTGCCATCCCCCTGCTCATGCCAACCGAGATAATCCTGATATTTGAAAGCAGGCAATTCACGGGCATCTGCAAGTTTTGTTGGATAGTACTCCAACAAAACTTGCTTGAATTTCTCAACGCCCCATTCTTCCAAAATATATTTGAAGCGGGAGTGACGACGGTTGTGGCGATCGCCATAGTCACGCTGCAAAGCAACGATCGCTTTCACCAAATCGTAAACTTGGGCAACAGGGACAAAACCAATACTGTCCGCAATCCGCACAATCGTTGCATCATTATTATGGGCACGACCTAAACCACCACCAACATAGACATTAAATCCTTCTAACTCATTAGCCGCATTGGTAATCACGACTAATGACAAATCATTGGTATAGAGATCAACGGAGTTATCACCAGCAACTGCGATCGCAATTTTAAATTTGCGAGGTAAATACTGAGTGCCATAAATTGGCTCAACATCACTGATATTCGTTTTTGCGGTTCCTGTACCTTGACGCTTTCTTGCTTCAGTGACCTCTGGTGCTTCCGATGCTGTTACCGCAACTTCACCATCAAGCCAAATATCGTAATAGGCTCCTGCCTGTGGTGCTAGCAAGTCGGCAAGCTTAATTGCATATTCTCGAGCATAGTCATATTCAGGCTTATTTTTAAATGGGGCAGGTGGAGCCATCACATTACGATTAATGTCGCCGCAAGCGCCCACGGTCGATCCCATATTTTTAGTGATATCAACGATCACCGCCTTGAGATTTTCCTTGAGAACACCATGAAGCTGAAAGCCCTGTCTAGTCGTGGCGCGTAAAGTGTGATTGCCATAGCGATCGCTTAATTTATCCAAAGCGACATACAACTGCCAAGGAATAAATCCCCCAGGGCTACGAGTCCGCAACATCATGCTGTATTGAGCCTCTTCCCCTTTTGCCTTTGCCTTTTCTAAATCCCGATCTTTTTGTTGATAAGAACCATGAAACTTTAAGATTTGAATCCCATCTTGACTGAAAAATGGATTGCCATCGTTTAATTCAGTGTCGATAGGACCTCGCAAAAAGTTACTTTTTTGCTTGAGGACTTCAACCTTTGATACTTTGCCAGTATTAATCAGATTATTTGTCATGGTTCAGCTATCGAGACCTAATGTAATTTAGTTTGCTTTGCCCCACCATTATACCCCGATAATCCTATCGGAATTAGGATGAAGTTTACAAAAAGCAATCCAAAAAAAGACGATGCAGAGCATCGTCTTTTTTTGGATTGTTGAAGTAGTAGCTAAGTCAATAAATTAACTTTCACTTTCTTTACCAAAACCTGGATAAGCTTCCATGCCATGTTCAGAAATATCGAGACCTTTAAATTCCTCTTCCTCAGATACTCGAATACCACCTGTAATGATAGAAATTACGTACCAAGCAATGAAGCTAAACACGACTGTGAAGCCACCAACGGCAATAAAGCCAACAAACTGATACCACAGTTGCTCTAAACCACCACCAAAGAATAGTCCAAGCTTAGGTGCAGGAGCTGCGCCAAACTCTCCTGCTTTGCTAAATAGTCCGACAGCTAAAGTTCCCCAAGCTCCACAAACAAGGTGAACCGAAGTTGCGCCTACGGGATCATCAATCTTGAGAGAATCAAAAAATCCAACCGCAAAAACAACAATCACTCCAGCAACAGCACCAATGATCGCCGCGCTAGGCATATCAACAAAGGCACATGATGCTGTAACGCCAACTAATCCAGCTAATATACCGTTAACAATCATTGAAAGATCGGGTTTACCTAAGTAAAGCCAAGCCACAATTGTTGCCGCAATCCCACCTGTGGAAGCTGCCATATTTGTTGTAAGGGCAATGTGGGCGATGAGTTTACCATTGGCATCCATCGTAGAACCAGGATTAAAGCCAAACCATCCCAACCAAAGAATCAAGCAACCTAAAGTTGCTAAGCCCATATTGTGTCCAGGGATCGCTCTTACTTTACCATCTGCGGTATATCGTCCTAGTCGTGGACCAAGCACAGCCGCACCAACTAAAGCGCCCCAACCACCAACAGTATGCACAACAGTGGAGCCAGCAAAGTCATAAAATCCCATTTTGGCAGCCCAGCCGCCGCCCCAGATCCAGTGACCTGTAATCGCATAGGAAACGCCTACTAGCAAGAAACTAAAAATTAAAAAAGCAACAAACTTAATGCGCTCAGCAACAGCACCAGAAACGATCGTTGCGGCAGTTCCTGCAAATACAAGTTGGAACAAGAATTTGGCTTCTAGGGGAATACTTGTCCAGTTGAGAGCCGAAAAGTCACCCTTATAGGCATCACCGATCGCAGGACTATTGTCAGCGCCAGAAATAAAGAATCCTTTTAAACCGATGAAAGCATTACCATCATCGTTACCAAACATAAAGCCAAAGCCGATCGCCCAATAGGCAAGAGTCGCGATCGCAAATACAACTAAGTTCTTAGTGAGAATGTTAACTGCATTTTTACGACGACAAAAACCAGACTCAACTAGCGCAAAACCAGCATTCATAAAAAACACTAAAAATGCGGCAATGACTACCCACAGGGTGTCCAGAGTGGCATCGAGAGCACTTACACTAGCTTTAACATCATCTATTGTCGGCGCAGCAGTAGGAGCCGTAGTCTGAGCAGTGGCTGCATAGATCCAAAAAACACCAATAATCGCTGCTAGAGGTACACAAGCCGCCCAGTTTACTGAACTCTTGAGCCTCTTCTTGTGATTTGACTTATAAACCAACACTTTTGAGTTCTCCTCGTTGAATTAATGCAATCATGCCAATGCAAAGATTAATGAAATCAATCACATCAGATCTAAGTACTCGTATTTTGTACAACCCTATATAGAAATCTTTGGTTTATGCATTATTCAGAGGTAAGCGAGCAACGAAAAAATACAATTAAAACCATAGGAAATCATGAAACACCATTCAAACCTATCTATGCTAAGTAAATTTTTCATAGCAAAAAATCAACAAAATAATTAACGCGAGTTCGGGACAATTTGAAACGGGCTTTTAGAGAGGGTTTGCGTAGCAAACCCTCTCTAAAAGCCCAAAAGTAAAAGCCTTGCATAGCAAGGCTTTTACTTTTGGGCTTTGCAAATTTGCCAGCTTAACCCGAACTGACATTAATTAAATATGGGTGGTTGCCATAGCAACCACCCATATTTAAGGTAAACATTTAAAATACTTACTAGAAATTGTTAATTAGCTAATTAAGGTTAACCTTCAGAAGAAGATCCTTGGCTGATGAATACACCAGAACCAAACTCGCTACCATAACCCTCTTCACCATGAATAGGTAAGTCGATACCTTGTTCTTCGATCGAAGGGGCTACTCTCAATTCCATAAATAGTTTTAAGACTTGAAGAATAATAAATGTGGCGATCGCTGCAAACGCATAGGTTACAACAACACCAATCAACTGAGTTACTATTTGACCAGCATTACCATCTAACAAACCGAGGTTAATTACTTCGCCTTTAGTATCCTTCAGTTGATTTACAGCTTTAGTTGCGAATACACCAGTCAATATCGCTCCAACAGTTCCACCCACACCATGCACAGAGAAGGTGTCAAGGGAGTCATCAAACTTGAACTTAGCACGTAAACTCACAGCGATAAAACAAAATACTGCTGTAATTGAGCCAATCAAAATCGCGCCAATAGGAGTGACAAAACCAGCCGCAGGGGTAATTCCCACTAGTCCAGCTAGAAATCCGCTAGCAATACCAACAGCGGTTGGCTTTCCACGTAAAACCCATTCAACCAATAGCCATGTCAAGCCACCAGCCGAAGTGGAAACAGTAGTAGCCACAAAAGCAACTGCCGCCACAGGACCTGCCGCAAGAGCGCTACCTGCATTAAATCCAAACCAACCAAACCAAAGTAAACCAATTCCCAATAACACGTAAGGCACGTTATGGGGAGTATGGGGTCTAGTAGCGAAATCTTTACGAGAGCCAACAACCAAAACAGCTACAACAGCAGCAACACCTGAGCTAATGTGTACAACCGTTCCGCCAGCAAAGTCTAAGGCTCCTAGTTCTCCTAAGAAACCACGTCCCCATACCATGTGAGCGAGAGGAGAGTAAACAAAGGTAGACCAGAGCAGAATAAACCAAAAATAAGCTTTAAAGCTCATCCGTTCCACGATCGCCCCTGAAATCAAAGCAGGTGTAATAATCGCGAACATCATCTGATAAACCATGAACACCGCATGGGGGATCGTCCCTGCATAGCCAATGGGATCAGGTGCGTCAAACTTGACTCCATTGAGGAATGTCCAATCAAGTCCACCAATAAATCTTTCTAGTCCCTGACCAAAAGTACCCTTAGCTACATCGGCAGTTACATCAAAGGCTAAGCTATATCCCCAAAGTACCCAAGTCACACCGACGACTGCCATGAGCAATAGGCTCATCATCATTGTGTTCAGTACATTGCGGGTTCTGACCAAGCCACCATAGAAAAAGGCAAGCCCAGGAGTCATCAACAACACAAGAGCTGCTGCTACTAGCATAAAAGCAGTATCACCTGAGTTGATTGGTGAGGCAGCAGGTGCAGGGGCTAGAAGCTTGTCTAGTGCCTCCTTTTGATCCTTTGTCAAAGTTACAACATCACCACTAGTTGGAGCCGATGTAGGGGCAGCGCTAGGTGAAACACTGGGTGATGCACTGGGCGATGCACTGGGTGAAGCACTAGAAGTGGGACTAGGTGAAGTAGTCGCTGTTGGGCTAGTTGTAGGAGAAGGAGAAGTAGTTGCTTGAGCCCAAGCTTGACCTGTAAAAGGAAAACTCACTAACCACAGGACTAGCAACGCACTCAGTAGAAATTTTTTGATCACAGACTCTATCCTTTCACAAAGTTTTCTTGTCATCACAATAAGGCGACATGAGCTAGGTAAGCACCATTTCCAAGAGCATTCCATCACTGAAAGCGAAAAACTAATGGTGCTCAGTACTCATCTGTATAGTTACCATAGAGAAATTATTCAAGAATGATTTCATCAACTTATAAGGCATCAATTTGTATTAGAAGTTACATTCACAACTTAGAAGAAGCAAAATCTAGTATTTGCGATCGCAATCAGAAGGAATTTGTTAGGTTTTGATAATTTCTTTGAGCGATGCTAAGTTGATATGTGGGGCAAAAGTAGTACTTCTGGTTGATTTTGGCAATTTCATCACACGCTTAAAAACTCCTGTGCTAGAGTTGATGTACTTTTAAATCTCGCATTCCTCACTCACATCACCTTTCAGGAAGTTGACATGGCAAAAGGCGGACTTGTACTTGGTACAACAGCAGCATTAGCGGCGGCTGTCGCGGTTGTTGGTTTTCAGCTAGCAAATCCTAGCATCGCCGCATTTCGGGACAGCCCCAAGGAAATTGTTGACGAAGCTTGGCAGCTTATTAATCGGGAATATGTCGATGGCTCCTTTAACAAAGTAGACTGGCGGCAAGTTAGACGGCAATATGTCGAAAACCGTGATTACTCATCCAAGGCTGAGGCATATCGCTCGGTTCGGGAAATGCTTAAGTTGCTTGATGATCCTTACACTCGATTTATGGATCCTGAGCAATTCAAGAGTATGCAAATTGATACTTCGGGGGAACTTACAGGGGTCGGTATTCAATTGGGCATGGATGATGCCACGAAACAGCTAACGGTAGTTGCACCGATTGAGGACTCACCCGCAGCTCGTGCTGGTCTTTTAACTAAGGACATCATTACAGCGATCGCAGATAAATCTACGGATGGTATGGATATCAACCAAGCTGTAGCCCTGATTCGTGGTCCTGCTGGTACAAAGGTCAAGTTGGGCATTAAGCGTGGCGATCGTCAATTTGATGTCGAACTAGAACGTGCCAAGATTGAAATTCACCCAGTTAAGGCAGAGTTGCGCGATACCAATATCGGCAAGGTCGGCTATATCAGCTTGCGCCAGTTTAATGCTAATGCCGCTAGCGATATGCGTAAGGCAATCCAAGATCACGTCAACAAGGGCGCAGTTGGCTTTGTCCTCGATTTGCGCTCTAACCCCGGTGGTTTACTCTACTCCAGTGCTGAGATTGCCAGAATGTGGCTCGATAATGCCACCATCGTTTCGACTATTGACCGTAAGGGCGAAAGTGAACGACTGACTGCTAATCGTCAATCTCTAACCAATAAGCCTCTGGTGGTACTAGTAGATGGCGGCTCCGCAAGCGCCAGCGAAATTCTATCTGGTGCTTTGCAAGACAATAAGCGGGCTGTCATTGTCGGTACAAAAACCTTTGGTAAAGGTTTAGTGCAGTCAGTGCATTCCTTGAGCGATGGTTCAGGGATGGCAGTGACGATCGCGAAGTACTACACCCCCAATGGACGCGATATTAATCACATGGGCATCGTGCCCGATCGGGTGGTTGAGTTGACTAAAGAGGATCTAGAAAAACTTAACAAGAATCGCGATCTCGTTGGTACAGTTGCTGACCCACAATTTGCCAAAGCGATCGATATTCTTTCAAGCGAACTGAAAAATGTCAGCTCACGCTAGTTAAAAGCAATAAATAAAAGCAATAAAAAAGCAGCCCTAGGGCTGCTTTTTTATTAAGAGTCTGGATGTCGAGTCAAGATTGCTTCGATCGTGCTTTCTAGATTTTGTCCCGCAATGATGCCACCTGCTAAGGAATAGATATTATTCTCGCGACGATACATAGTTTGAAAACCTGTTCGCATCCTTTTATCACCCATGACCCAATAGCGCTGAATAATTGAATCGGGACCGATGATGCCCTCGCCTTCTACTTTTCCCAGAGAGCTATCATCCACTACATAGGTAAATCGACGCTCATCGGAGTCAATTCTGCCCTTATAAGCCATGGTTAACTCATCGCGATCGCTATTGGGGAAGGTCAATTTTGTGACCATCGTAAACCAGTAATTATCCTTAGACCAACCTACTAAAGTTCTACCCTTAATTTCAATAGGCATTGAGTCTCGCTCTATCCAGTTGCCTTCGAGAGTCCATTTACCAGGTTGAACTAAAAAGGTATGCGCCACAGTATTTATCAGCTTAATTTATTGCCTATTATATATCTCGGTAGCAATTGTCATTACAAAACCTAACATCCCAACAAGCCCTCAACAGGGGCATGATCAAGAATTTACATTAATTAACTAATCCCGATCGCAAAGCAATCACGGCTGCCTGTACGCGATCGTCCACCGATAATTTGTTCATAATGCCACGGACGTGGGTTTTAATCGTGTTCGGACTGAGATAAAGTATTTTGGCGATTTCGGGGTTACTTTTGCCATCAACAATTAATTTCAGTACTTCTAATTCCCTCTGCGATAGATGCGAAGTATTTTCTGGTTGGATGGGTGGCTTGAGATGATCCATTACTTTACGAGCAATTTGAGGATCGAGGTAGGTTGCGCCATCTTTAGCTGCGGCAAAAGCTGCTAGTAGGCTTTCGGTACTTGTTCCTTTGACACAGTAGGCATCCGCCCCACTAGAAAGCGCAGCAATGATTTCCGTATCATCTGTATGGGAGCTAAGCATCACAATGTGAACATTAGGTAAGTTCGCTTTGATTTTCTGAGTTGCCGAAATTCCATCCAGTCTTGGTAAACCAATATCCATCACAATGATGTCAGGAATTAATTCCTGTGCCATTTTTACGCCGATATAACCATCCTCAGCGATACCAATTACTGTTACATGGGATTTTTGAGAGAGGGATTGCTCTAAACCGAGTTGGATGAGTGGATCATCTTCAACAATGAGAACTCTTAGAGGTTGCGATGTTTCTGCCACAGTCATAATTCTAAATTTCGCTCAGTTTAGTTTGCTTGCTTTAGATTATATAGCAACCCTAAATATTTTGGAGAAGGGCTACATTATCTATGGCTTAAAATCTGCAAACGATAGGAGGATTGTTATACTATCGCTATAGTAGTTTTTGTTTTGTACCCAGCAAAGTAATAACTGCTGAAAACTTTACAGGGATTGATTTTGTTTTACAAGTGAGTATATACCCATTTGTAAAATCACGGTCAGGACTGAGGGAATTAAAGGAAAGAGAATGGGTGAAATCAACCTAGAGAGAATTGATCAATTAATTGCAGAAGGATATATCACCAAGCGTCCTCATTCTAGTGGTGAAATGTTCATCTATAACTACACCGCTAAGGCTCAGTACGATCGCCTATGGACACCTGAAACGCTGCAATGTCGAGGACTGATTTTAGATCGTCATGGAGCGATCGCTGCTCGACCTTTAATCAAGTTTTTTAATTTGCAAGAACATCAAGAATCCTTGCCCTCAGAACCCTTTGATGTCTATGAAAAATTAGATGGGTCATTAGGGATTCTCTATTGGTATCAAGATCAGCCCTATATCGCCTCTAGAGGGAGTTTTAATTCTGATCAAGCCGTTAAAGCTAACCAAATCCTCTATTCTCTTTATGCAGATACAATTCCCTTATTAGATCGATCGCTTACCTATTTGTTTGAGATTATTTATCCCGCTAATCGGATTGTGGTCGATTATGGTGACTATGAAGCTTTAGTGCTGTTAGCGATTATTGAAACTGCCTCAGGGCGTGAATATTCTATTGAGGAATTCAGTCATTTAGGTTTCCCCATTGCCAAAAAATATGATGGTTTAAAAGACTTAGAGGCGATCGCTAAACTCAATGAACAAAATCAAGAAGGCTTTGTGATTCGCTTTCAGAGCGGATTACGACTAAAGTTTAAGTTCGCGGACTATGTGAAGTTACATCGTGTGCTCACTCAAGTAACTAGTAAGGTGATTTGGGAAATGCTACGCGATCAAATGCCCTTTGAAGATATTTTAGAACATGTTCCCGATGAATTTTATGATTGGGTAAAGCAAACGAAGGCTACACTCTTAGGTCAGTATCAACAGATTGAAGATCAAGCTAAGGCAGACTTCGAGAGGATTGTGGCTGTTGTTGATCGCCGCGATCGCAAGGAAATGGCGAAACATATCTTAACTTGCCAAAATCATACAATTTTGTTCTCGATGCTCGATGGGAAAGATTATAGTGATTACATTTGGCGGACGATTAAACCTGCCCATGAAAAGCCTTTTATGGATGATGATGTTTAAAAATACATGAATTCGATACTATTTGCGCCGTGCGAAGCGCGGCGCAAATAGTATCGAATTCATGTTAAAGATAAGTAGCTATGCAAAGTAACCGTAACATGCTGACAGTCTATTTTACAATTGGGCTTCCTGCTTCAGGTAAATCCACATGGGCAAAGGAAAAAGTTAATAAATCTCCTAATAGCATTAAGAGAGTCAATAAGGATGAATTGCGAGCGATGCTAGACAATTCCTATTTCTCGAAAGGGAATGAGAAATTTGTGCTAGATATCCAAGACTCAATTATTAAAGCTGCTCTGGAGAATGGCAAACATGTCATTGTCGATAATACGCACCTTGCACCTAAACATGAAGCCAGAATTCGCGAATTAATCAAGGGCTTAGCAGTTCTAGAAATAGTGGACTTTCGCCATGTACCACTAGAAACTTGTATTGAACGGGATTTAAAGAGGATGAACTCGGTTGGCGAGAAGGTGATTCGTGATATGTATAACCAATTCATCGCCCCACCGCGATCGCTCAAGCCAGTTTACAATCCTGAGCTACCCGAAGCAATTATTTGTGATTTAGATGGAACTATTGCTTTGATTGGCGATCGCAGTCCCTATGATGCGGCGAATTGTGAGCGAGATATTGTCAATGAGCCAGTACGCTCTATTCTCGCAACATCGGGTAAAGCGATTTTATTTGTATCAGGTCGAGAGGATAAGTTTAAGCCCCAAACCTTAGCATGGCTGGAAAAGCATAATATCTCTTTTGATGGCATATATATGCGAAAGTCTGGTGATTTGCGAAAGGATAGTATTGTCAAAAAGGAAATCTATGATGAATTTATTCTTGATAAATACAATGTCGCTTTTGTCCTAGACGATCGCGACCAAGTGGTTAGAGTTTGGCGAGATTTGGGCTTAACTTGCTTACAGGTTGACTATGGCGATTTTTAGTAGTAGCCGCACTTAGTGCGGCTACTACTATTAGGGATTAACTTCTTGTTCTGTCCAATTGCCTTGGTCATCGCGTACATAGATCCAGCGATTTTGGGGATTACCGCGTAATTCTAAACGGTCAACTTCTATCGGTTCTAGTAACAACAAACAAAAAGAATCGAGGGGTAGTTCCGCATCGGGTGGCTCAGTTTTCGGGAAATGAATCCTTGATTCTCTAGGATGCGGCCAAGAAAATTGAATTCTGGCAGGGTCAGATAAGGCTTGCCATGTCTCAATCCGAGCCGCTTGGAGTTCTGGATTGGCACATTCGTGATCAATTAATTGCAATTTCCCTAAAAAACGAAATTGCGATCGCGTTTTTGTAAAATACCAACTCGCCTCTGCCCAAGGGTTTGCAGCAATTTGAGCAGGCTTTTGGCTACGCAGATCCGTGACAAATTTGAGACAATCCTGTAGAGGTGTTTGCAGGCGATCTCCATTTTCGAGAAAGCCGCGAAATACAACGGTGCGGTTACGTGGACGCTGATCTAGCCCCACCGTTGCCAGTTGCAAAAACTTAGCCTCAGGCTGGTTGCGGTGTTGATGTAAACTTCGAGCTAAATGCGATCGCCACATAAAAATGCTTAAAATAGAGTTGTGCTTCGCACAATTCTATTCTAAAAAGGATCATGACTAATTTGTGGATTGAGGGTGGTAGTCGTAGCGGCAAAACTGAATACATGATTCAGCAGTTTTGTTGTTGGGCGGAAACAGACTTTGCTCAACAGGCTAACCCTCAAGCTGCTTCTCAAAAGGTCTTAGTTTTAGCAGTTGATTCTCAACAAAGACAAAATCTCAGCGATCGCCTAATTCGTGCAACCCATGGACAATATCCTGTCACTGCGGCGACACCTCTAAGTTTTTTTCGGGATGAAGTGCGGCTCTTTTGGACATTATTAGTGAAGAAACTCGAATTTAAAGCGCAGTTTCCGCTATTGCTAAGGGTAGAGAATGAGCAGGAATTAGCCGCGCAAGTTTGGAAAGGTCGCTTAGAAATGGGAACTTTACAAATGGAGGGGATAGGACGCGATCGCCTTGTGCGAAGGTTGCTCGATTTATTCCTATTGTCAGCCTATGGTGGTCATGACATCTGTGAAATTCCAACAATTTTGAATGCAGGTATTGAGACTAATTTACTCGACACTTCTGAGAAAGTTAATGCCGAAACGGAAATATTAGAACAGTGGCAGGAAATCGGTGAAGCTCTTCAAGAATGGCGTTTATATTGCTGGGAACGTGGTTTATTAACCTATGGGATCATCACCGACCTATTCGTCCATCATTTATTGCCTAATCCACAATACCAACGTCAACTCAAGCAACGATTCGCCTATGTGATGATTGATCGTGCCGATGAAATGCCTGTGATCGCCTGTGATTTATGTAAGTTTCTGCTCCAATCCAAGGCTCAAGGGATTTTCACCTTTAATCCTGATGGATCTGCAAGGTTAGGACTAGGAGCCGATCCCGAATATTGGCAAGAAATTAAATCAGTATGTGAAGTTGTCAAACTTTCCGCCGCTCAAGACACCCTAGGAGCAGAAATCTCCGAGTCAGTCTTAACCATTGTCAATGAACCAATTTTGCAATTTATCGAACCCTATGCCGTGGTTCATTCAATTGAGTCCGTCTCCCGTGCCAAACTATTTCGCAATGTCGCTGAAACCATTGCTGATGCGATCGCCTCTGGCGAGGTTAAAGCTAGTGATATTGCCATTATTGCCCCCGGTTTAGATAACATTGCTAAATATGCGATCGCCGAAATTCTCCGCAAAAAAGAGATTAATATTCTGCCCCTTAATGAACAGCGTCCACTCTCCTATTCAGCACAGGTGCGATCGCTGCTAACTTTAATTACCTTGGTTTATCCCAATCTCGGTAAACTCGTCAGTCGCGATCACATTGCAGAGATGCTGGTCGTACTCACAGATGCGATCGATCCTGCACGCGCAGGAATGATTGCTGATTATTGCTTTGCGCCACATCCTGAGACTCCCCATCTACTTGCTGCCGAAACCTATAATCAATGGAATCGCCTCGGCTATGAAGCTACTCAAGCCTATGAAAAGTTGCGGCAATGGATAGAACAACAATCTCCTAAGGATGCGCCACTGCTATTCATTGATCGCGCCATTCAAGCTTTTCTCAAACCCCGTAAACTCAGCTATGAGAATACTGCGACATTACAATCCCTCATCGAAACTGCTCAATACTACTGGCAACTGGGATATCGTCTTGATCAAGAAGATCCATTAATTCTCGAAAATTTTATTCAGTTAATTCGCCAAGGCACTGTCACAGCGAATCCCTATGCTCCCAATCCGCCTGAAGATAGCGTTGTGCTAGCGACGATCTTCCAATACCGTATGGCGCGGCTGTCTCACCGTTGGCAATTTTGGCTTGATGCGAGTTCTGACTTGTGGTTACAGGGTGGAGCTGCTTCTCTCTTTGGCGCACCATTATTTCTCAAAGGTTGGACAGGAGAAAAATGGACAGTCGAACATCAAAATCAAGCAGATATGCAACGTTTACAGAGATTACTCAAGGATCTACTAGATCGTGTAAGCGATCGCCTGTATCTATGCCACAGTGAACTCAGCACGAATGGACAAATCCAAAATGGAGTGTTAACACCTCTAATCGAGATTAGCACTACAGTTTAGGTCAATTCAAAACCCAAAAGATGAGTGGCGGCGCTTCGCGCCGTCACTCATCTTTTGGATAAATACTTCACTAAGGGACATGCAGGAAAATAAGGAACCAAATTTTTTGTGGCGCGGCGAAGCCGCGCCACAAAAAATTTGGTTCCTTATTAAATCGTAGAACTCTAATTGCTGTAAAATCTCGATCTGGGGATTTCCAAAGTACACATACTGTGATATAGTGACAACTGCTTTGCTAATCAAAGACAGTAAAACAACATATTTGGAGAGATGGCAGAGTGGTTGAATGCGTCTGACTCGAAATCAGATTTAGGGTCACACCTAACGGGAGTTCGAATCTCCCTCTCTCCGTACCAAACTTAGTACAAAAACAGGACTGTGATCGCAGTCCTGTTTTGTTAGTTGCGTTCCCAGCGAAATTTGCGATCGCTTTCTTGGATGGCAAGATCGTTAATGCTAGCAAAGCGTCTCATCATCAAGCCATTTTCGGCAAATTCCCAATTTTCATTGCCATAGGCACGATACCAATTGCCATCTTGATCGTGATATTCATACTCGAAACGCACCGCAATCCGATTATCCATAAAGCACCAGAGTTCTTTTTTCAATCGGTAATCTAATTCTTTCGCCCATTTGCGTTTGAGAAATTCCCTGATCTCATCGCGTCCATTTACAAATTCATTGCGATTGCGCCATTCGGAATCTTCGGTATAGGCAAGAGCCACGCGATCGGGATTGCGAGTATTCCACGCATCTTCGGCAGCTTGGATTTTCGCTTTAGCAGTTTCTAGGGTAAATGGTGGAAGTGGTGGTTTAGTTTCCATAGTTTTAAAGTATATGAATTGTGTGTAAGCGTTAGTTTAGTAATGGATGAGGAGGAATACAAGCAGAAATTTTTGCTAGAGTGGAACTTCTCAAACAGTCTCTAATTTTTGGGGATTTCCAAAGTTAGGACTTACGCAAATCAACCAAGAACTTGAGCTCTTGGTTGATTTGCGTAAGTCAGTTAAAACTGACTAAAGAAAGCCTCTAATCAACCTGTTTCAACAGGTTTAAGCTTTTAGCCCGCAATTTATTGCAGGACAAGTGCGTAAGTCCTAAAAGTGACATTGCCATTTTGAAAATTGAGATTAGTCTATACGGGCGATCGCTGCAACAGGTCCACCGCCTGATGGTCCCTGATGTTCACTCCCCCCCGATACATAGACCATTGGATCTTGGACAATCGATGCTACTACTGCCGCAACCACAGCTCTAGCCATCCTTGTATGGTTAATATCCGAATCATCCATCATCGTATGTCTCCTTCCCAAAATTTCCCCCGATGGATCGGCTTCAGCTTTGGCAAATATATTTACAATTCGATCGCTAGTTTGACCTGTTGAAGCGATTGCCTTAGTTACGGCTTGAGCATCTAGAGCGTGTTGCATCACACTATGCCCAATGACAAAATTACTGGTTGATGTTGGTGCATTGCCCAATACTAAAATCTCACAATTGCGTAGTTCTACCCCTGCGGAAGTAGAAGCTACAGTGGAATATAAAGCATAATTTTGGCAGATATCATCGGAACTGAGATCAACCAATTGAACTTCATCTAAGGCTACAGCAACACCTAGCGCTGAGGCTCCCCGTGAGTACCCCATTGACTGATAGCTACTTACAGACTTATCCATAGATTGAGAATCTTCGAGCAGGCGATCGCGACTGGTGACTAATGGACATTTAATCTGCACAAAATGTACATCAGCTTTAGCCATTCCTGCGGATGCGATCGCCTCATTAACAGCTAAAGCCACTTCCTCTACCATCGTTAAAGAGCCGATTTCCGCAGAAGTAAAATTACGAGTATGAATCACGCCCAAAGTCAAAGCCATCCTTGTTGGCATATTTGGTTGAGAAGGCTGACTTGTGAAAATTGTTAAATGGGGGCTTAAGACTCCTTCAGTCCCCCCAGACATCACATAGACGATAGACTCAGATTGTTTTTCTCCCACAAAGTTAGCGAGATAATTTTTTAAGGTTTGAACGGCAAAGCCCCGTGTAAAATCATTAACACAACCATTTCCTTCTGTTTTACCCAAAATTGCCACAATCTCTTGGGGATTAATTTCGCCAGATGCAATCGCGGCTTTGAGTGCTGTGAGATCATCTGGACTGTTTTGAGGAAGCTTATGTACATCAACTTTCATAGTTTTTGAGCTTAATAGATTAGATGAGGTTAAAAATTGCCAATTCAAAGATGAATTGCTCCAAGTAGCGTTAGGCTACCAAACTAGATGAGTTCAGATGTCCAACTTTGACATAAATCAGACAACCTGATTTGCTAAATGGAGTGTGCCGACTGCCACTAGGATTCCTTAGCCAAGTCCCCTTGGGATAAGCGCCAAATTCATCTTCAAAGACTCCATCAACCACAAAGATTTCTTCGCCACCTAAATGCAGGTGTGGCTGAAAATATGTACCCGCATCCCATTTCACTAGGGCAACATTCTCGGTTCCGTAGCTATGCAGAGGCATGACTTGCAAGCCTTTAACTAAGCCCTTCGCCCAAGGTGTTTGCGTTGTGTCGATCGCTACCCGTTGTTGATCATCAGGATGCATTTGCCAGAGCTTAACTAAAATCGTGCAGCCATCTTTGCTAAAAGGCGTATGGGTTGAGCCAACGGGATTACGAATATAGGTTCCCGCAGGATAGTCGCCATACTCATCCGAGAAAATGCCATCTAAGACCAAAAACTCTTCGCCGCCACCGTGGGTATGCGCCGAGAAATGACTGTTAGGAGCATAGCGAACAATTGAAGTAGCTCTTGCCACTTCTTCGCCATCACGTTCGAGCATTCGGCGCTGCACGCCAATCATGGGCGAATCTACCCAATCAAGGGATTCACTCTCGATCACAACCCGTTGGCTCAAATCTGCATGGAGTTTCATAATTATGAGTTGTTAGCCTCTGCTAGAAGTTGCTCTAATTCCTTAATTCTAGCTTGCAATGCTTCCACTTCTGCTTGCGAATAGCGAATAGGAATATGCTGCGGACAATTCCAATCATAACCTTCGATTTCAAAAATAATCGCTCGTTCTACCTTGGCGGCATAGTCGAGATCTTGCACTTGAGCAAGGATTGCGGGATCATCTTCAACAATTCTTGCGCGACCGAGAATTTTGAGGCGGCGGCGATTTCGATAATCCATTAAGAATAGAAAGGATTTATCATTTTCGGAGAGATTTCCGACCGAGATATACTGCACATTGCCGCGATAGTCCGCGAAGCCCAAGGTCTTCTCATTGAGAACTTTTAAAAATCCTGCCTTGCCGCCTCGGAACTGGATATAGGGATAGCCATTGGAGGTAACAGTTCCCAAATAAAAGCCTTCCATACTCGTAATAAACTGAGCAACTTCAGGAGTGACGGTATTATTATCGGCTCCATTTGCCACAAAGCGCTCGTAGTTCTCACGGGAACCCATTTTCTCTTGCATGGCTTTCACGGCGGGAGTGAAGGCGATCGTGCCAAATTGTCTGGGCATTGGTTTACACTCCTGCCATTGGGATATAACCAGAAAGTTGTTTAACTAGCTCAAGCCAATTCAAAACATGGGTATATGCATCAAGTTCAATCTTGCCATCCTTAGCTAGGGAAATGTAGGGATAGATGGCAACATCGGCAATTGTAGGGCGATCGCATTCTAGCCAAGTTCGGGTACTCAAATGTTGATCGAGTTGCTTGAGAATGAAATGAGATTTCTCCGTGGCGCGATCGATATTGATCTTCGTTCCTGCTCCGAATAAATGGAAAAGTCTTGCATTCTCGGTTCCTTGACGCACTTCACCCGCAGCCGTAGACAACCAGCGAATCACTTGCGCCATTGGTAATGCATCTGTGGGTAGCCATTGTTCGCCACCATACTTTTTCGCTAAATAAACCAAGATCGCCTGAGAGTCAGCAATTGTGGCTTCGTCATCAATCAATAAAGGAACTTGACCAAAGGGATTCTTTGCCAAATATTCTGGCGTTTTATGTTCACCTTTCATCAGATTAACCCTGACCCATTCGTAATCCAGATTAAGTAGCGACAACATCAAACGCGCTTTGTAGCTATTGCCAGAGATTTCGTGACCGTGGAGCTTAATCATTGATTCTTCCTTGAATGTTTTGTACCGTTCGTTCGGTACGCTGCTACTGTACTGTTCGTTCGGTATAATTGTCAATAGGTAAATACATCTGCCACAAATTAAAAAAGAGCAGTGGTGGCGCTTTGGGCTACCACTCAGATAAACCTATGTCCAAACAAACCTATGTCCCGATTCTCCTGAAACTGTTTCGGCAGTTTGGTTATGAGGGAGTAACACTTTCCAAAATTTCCCAAGAAACGGGCTTGGGTAAAGCGAGTCTCTATCATCATTTCCCCAGAGGTAAAGCGGAAATGGCAGAGACAGCCCTTAATTATGTGAATACTTTACTGGAAACGAAAATCTTAGAAATTTTGAAGCGCGAAGATCCGCCGATCGCCAAATTTCAAGCTATGTTTGCCTCAATTAGCAACTTTTTTAATGAGGGACAAAGCTCCTGCCTTTGGTCAGTTTTAGTGATGCAGCAGTCCAGTGATGATCTTTTTCACGAACAAATTAAGTGGGCTTTTAGCCTGTGGATTGATGCGATCGCTGAAGTATTAGTCAAGGCAGGACTATCAGATCAACAACTGGCTAGGGAAAGGGCTGAAGATGCGTTGATTGCCATGCAAGGAGCTTTGATTTTGTCGCATGGGCTGAGGGACACTGCACCATTTAAAAGAGTAATAGAACGATTGCCCCATCAACTTTGTCAAGATCTCCAATATAGCAATGCAAGAGATAGCTAGAACTTTTTTCTCCCAGACTTTGGGTTGGGTAAATTGGATAAAGGCAAGTACCTCATTAGGGAAAATGGCATTTTCGCGGTCAAATTCCTGTGAGAAATGACGATGATATCCAGATGTTAATAGAACATCAGCGATCGCATTTTCAAAGGCTTGTTTAGATGTTCTATTCATTGCACTACTTACGACTGATCGATGACATAATAAATTTAGTTCAGTTACTCAATGTATGAAGTTGCCTTACGGAGATAAAACAGATTTACAGCAAATTACTAATAAATTAGACACATATTCATTAGATTTTAATCATAGCAGTGGTAAACACAAAGCTAGACTATTTGAAGCTAAACTAGGGATTACGAAGGTGAATATGAATGTGTTAATTAACGCAATTCGTGATGTGGCGGCTACTTCTGAGTATGCACAGTTTACCCGATCTGATGAATATGGCGATCGCTACGTTATAGTTTTTGATTTAGAAACAAATTTTGGTAGATCTTCAATATTGAGTGCTTGGATTGTTCATCATGGAGAAACTTATCCAAGATTAACCAGCATTTATCCTATTCGATAGAGAGGTTATTTATGAAAGAAATTAAGCTACATGAAATAGTTGCACTTAAAGAAGATATCCGCTCAACTCGTTTTCTTACAGAGTTACCTATTTTGTTGTGTCAAGGTCAAGTTGGTACGGTTGTTGATGTTTTAGGGGATGGCTTAGCTTTTGAGGTTGAGTTTTCAGATTTGGATGGTCAGGCTTATGCGATGTTGACGGTTAGAGCAGAAAATCTAATGCCTTTGAGGTATGAGCCTGTTGATTTGCTGGCTCTTTCGAGTTGAGTCCGACGGGGCGGTGATTAGGGCGGAGCGTTTTACCCCTAAAAAACACCGCAGTCTGTAATTGCAATCTGCCAAGAGATTTTTTGTTACAAAAAATGCAACTGAGAAGGTAAGCCTAGCAAATGCTGGGAAACTCAAGATTAGGAAATATTAACAGCTTGCCAACTGCCTAGATTAAGGAAGCAGTGGGTACTGAGGAGTGCCTTGTTATGAAATTAATTCAGCCGATTTATATTGCTATACCTATGGCGATCGCCCTTGCGGGAATGGTTGCCCATCGCACATTAGCCCAGTCTAATCCCATGAGTAAACCTCTAAGTAATCCCACCTCTATGATTACTTCAGGAATTATTGAACCAGTCAGCGATCGCCCAAATAATCCCTCAGTGCCTACGCAAAATATGAAAGAGCGACCTGTGGGCGGACTGTATGTGCAAACTCGCGATCGCAAACAGCAACCCTTTACCCTCACCAATACCGATGTTAAGGGCAAGATCTCAGGGAACATCTCGCGAGTAGAAGTTACCCAAACCTTCCAAAATCCCTACGATAAGCCCCTAGAGGCAATCTATGTATTTCCACTTCCTGATCAAGCGGCTGTCGATGATATGGAAATTAAAATCGGCGATCGCGTGATTAAGGGAGATATCAAAAAGCGGGAAGAAGCCAAGGAAATCTACGAACGCGCCCGCCAAGAGGGACGCACCGCAGGTTTGCTAGAACAGGAACGCGACAATATTTTCACGCAATCCCTAGCGAATATTAAACCTAATGAACAAATC
This sequence comes from Pseudanabaena sp. BL-A-41, assembly GCA_050632425.1. Taxonomy (GTDB): domain Bacteria; phylum Cyanobacteriota; class Cyanobacteriia; order Pseudanabaenales; family Pseudanabaenaceae; genus Pseudanabaena. The sequence continues at coordinate 1,994,144 of CP192607.1, forward strand.
AAGGTGACGATTCGCTATACCGAAAGCCTGAAGTTTGAGAAGGGGGATTATGAATTTGTGTTCCCGATGGTCGTGGGTCCTCGCTATATCCCCGGACAAGCGATCGATTCTAAGGGCAATACCAATCAAGTTCCTGATGCCTCAAGAATTAAGCCGCCTGTTCTCCGTCCTGAAACGCGATCGGGCAATGATATTAGCGTTAGCCTTCAAATTGATGCAGGGGTTGCCATTCGCAATCTCTATTCCACTTCCCATCGTCTTGATGTGAAAAATAATGGCGAAAAGGTGGAGTTAAAGCTTGCCAATGGCGACAATATTCCCAATAAGGACTTGATCGTGCGCTACAAAGTAAGTGGCGATCGCACAACGCCCACAGTTCTGACCACAACTAATGACCAAGGCGGACACTTTGCGACTTATTTAATACCTGCGATCGCCTATCGTGCCGATCAAATTGTGCCGAAGGATGTCGTCTTTTTGATGGATACATCAGGTTCTCAATCGGGCGATCCAATTCTCAAATCTAGAGAGTTAATGACTCGCTTTATCAATGGTTTGAATCCCAATGATACCTTCACGATTATTGATTTCTCTAGCACCACCCGCCAGCTTTCTAGCTATCCTTTGCCCAATACTGTCGCCAATCGCCAAAAGGCTCTGAACTATATTAATCAGATTGATGCCAATGGCGGTACAGAGTTAATGAATGGTATCAATGTGGCTACCAGCTTTCCACCCCCTAGTGATGGCAGGATTCGGAGTATTGTCCTGATTACAGATGGTTACATTGGTAATGATAATGAAGTCATTGCCGCAGTCCAAAAAAGATTAAAGAAAGGAAATCGCCTCTATAGCTTTGGGGTCGGTAGTTCCGTTAATCGCTATTTGCTAGAGCGCGTTGCGGAAATGGGACGTGGGACATCGCGGGTCGTGCGTCAAGATGAACCAACTCAAGAAGTCGCCGAAAAATTCTTCCGTCAGATTAACAATCCCGTTCTCACGAATATTCAAGTGAAATGGGAGGGTGAAGGTTCCGCCCCAGAAATCTATCCCAGCAATGCTCCTGATTTATTCGCTGAACAACCTCTAGTTCTCTTTGGTAAAAAAGGCGATCGCGTTAATGGCAAACTAAAAATCACAGGTATCGCCGCAGGTGGTGAGCGCTACGAGCAAACCCTTGATATTAATTTCGGTGGAGAGAACAGTAATCTGGGAATTGCTCAACTCTGGGGACGCGCCCGCATTAAGGATCTAATGAATCAGATGTTTGGTGGTGAGGTGAAGTCTCTAGTGGATGCAGTTACGCAAACTGCCCTCAACTATCGCCTATTGTCTCAATACACTGCCTTTGTTGCCGTCAGCGAAGAAGTGCGCGTAAATCCTGAAGGCGAAAAAGTGACAGTTCAAGTACCTGTCTTAATTCCTGAAGGTGTAAGCTACGATGCTACTGTTGACGGCACTCCAAAACCATCTGCCCTCTCATCAGTCAATGCTCCCGCACCTTTACCTGTAGCACCATCCTTTAACACTTCTGGAAGGTTACAAGGAGCCGTAATTTACTCAGGTAAAGATCAATTGCAACCTAGATTGAGAGGCAATGCCAACGCTTCTATGGAAGATGCTAAGGTGGCAAAGCAAGTACCTAGTACCCAAATTCAAGTGGTGAACATTACAGGCTTAACTGGGCTAGACGTAGTAGCAGCTCAACAGTTAATTACACAACAGTTAAGCTCCATCAATGTTCCCACTGGTGTCAATGGTGTAATTATTTTAGAAATCCCCATTCAAAATGGACGACTCACTAGATTTGTATTGGATGATGTGGCTTCAAGCATTAAGGATCAAAACCTAATTGAGTCGATCAAGCGATCGCTACAGAATGTAGTCCTATCATCATCTGCTCAAGGCACAATGCGTCTCACCCTCAAAGTAAATAGCTAAGAGAATGGCGGCGCTTCGCGCCGCCATTCTCTGCTTTGTTTTTATGGCTACGAAAGCCATAAAAAATCAGAAAGGCTTGCTAAGCAAGCCTTTCTGATTTTTAGCTAACAATAGGCAAAATTAACGTAAAGAAGTAATACACCAAAGGTGCAGTGAACATATAGCTATCAGCACGATCCAGAATGCCACCATGTCCGGGCATAATTTGTCCAGAATCCTTGACACCAGCATCGCGTTTCATCATTGATTCAGTTAAATCACCCAACAAACCTGCGATCCCAATCAGTAGCCCCAGAATTAATCCAGATATCAACCAGTTGTGCCAACCCACACTAAAAGCCCAAATAATCGCAGTGGCACAGCAACATAACAAACCTGCGATCGCACCTTCGACGGTTTTCTTAGGACTGATATCAGAGAGGCGAGTCCGTCCCCAGATCTTGCCAAAGATATAAGCACCAACATCTGAAGCCCAAATACAACAAAAGCCCATCAGGACATAAACACTGCCATTGGTGACAGGAAACGTAATTCGCAACCAGCTTAAAAACTCGATATTGCGTAAATAATTGAAAATATCAAACTGCTGAAGGCGATCGCTTACTTGAAACAGTACGCCATCATCAATGCCCCTGATCCTGATCCAGAAGCTAGGTAAGTACCCAACATAAAATAAACCTAAAATCGAGGCGGCAATGTCAGCGATAGTGGCAATGCGGGACTGAAAGAGGAGATAAAAGCAAATAAATGTGCCTGCGATCGGGATCATTGCATCCGCTAGCCCAACCTGTAATTGCGATGCGATCAGCAACACTAAGCTGACAAAAATCGTAATTTTGCTAGCAGGAACAATCTCTTTAGCCCTTACTAGTGCGAAATATTCCATCTGACCCAAAACCACTAACAGCGCAAAAGCTGCTGTGAACGCCCAACCACCTAGCGCGATCGCGCCTAATGCAAGTGGAACGACTAATAAAGCACTAATAATGCGAGTCCAAGAAGGCATGGAAATGGCACAAATAAAAAAGTGGACAGGGGCAATTTACACAAAGTTAGGCAATATGATACTTAAGATTAGGAGATTAGGTTTCATATTCATTAATAACTTGCACTTTCAGCATACTCCCATCAAATGTGCCAGCAACAAAATCGTTATGCAAATTTGGGAAGTCCATGTCTAACTCTAAGCCACCATCTAACCAAACCGCAAATGGCAATGGTGAATTGCCAGAGCCACCCAAACTTTTTAATACCCTAGAAAAAACCTACTATGCCATACTAGGTGTCAGTCCTTGGGCGAGTGAAATTGAAATTCGTCGAGCCTATCGCGATCTCAGCAAGCTCTATCATCCTGACACGACCCAGTTATCTAAAGAGGTGGCGATCGAGAATTTCCGAAAAATTAATGAGGCTTACGCAACTCTTAGTAATGCCGATCGCCGTAGTGCCTATGATCGCCTCATCCAATTTTCGCGGTTTCAATATACAAATTCAAACAATGGTACAAAATCGCAAAATCAAGCACCAAGCAATCTCCAGACAATTGATGATGATGGATTGCCTACAGAACGTCCCTTATCTGGGGGAGAACTATTTTCACTCTTGTTAATTGGTGCTACGCTAGTTGCCTGTTTAGTTTTAGCGATCTTAGTTGCTTGGCTACGTGGCGATCGCCTTTTCCCAGAAGCGATCACACCTTTATCAATTGTTTTTCGTTAACCACCATAAATAATTCCCATAATCGTAAATCGTCACCTATGGCGCTTCCATCACCAACTACCCCGCTTTACAATCACCCTTTGCCAGCACTCGAAGCATGGTTAGATGAGCAAGGTTGTTATCAGGATCAGTCAAATCCCAATGTTTGGCGCGTCACCCGTCCTTCATGGCAAGCTGAAATTATCATGGATGTTGAAGATATCAGGGTACGATATATTCAAGATGCCTATGGCGGTAAAGAAATTCAAAGGGCTTTTCCCTATTCCCTCAGCCGCCAAGATGTAGAAGACGCAATTTTTACAGGTCCATAGTCACAAAGTCAGCCCAAAAATTAGCAATATCACACAAGTTTGTGATTAAAGTTTGTTAATATGTGGTTAAGCTAGAGAGACTTATCGTTATTCACATCTAATTGCTGAAATAATACTTAAATAAGTCATAGTTTATAGTTCACAGATTAGTAACTGCCATTTGACTGCCACTAATGACAAAGCTACACATACGTCATTGTTTATTGGCGCATATCGGCTATACACAAGTTTCCCACCCTATATTTGATGTTTTTATTTTGGAGGTTCATTGAGTAGGAAATATAACGTTGCCATTCTCGGAGCAACAGGCGCAGTTGGCACAGAACTTCTAGCTTTACTAGAAGAAAGAAATTTTCCTCTAGGGAAGTTAAAGGTTCTTGCCTCAGAGCGATCGGCGGGTAAGTCGGTTAATTTCGCAGGTGAAGATTTAATCATTGAAGCTGTTACCGAATCATCCTTTGATGATGTGGATATTGTGCTGGCTTCGGCAGGGGGTAGCATCTCCAAAAAGTGGCTACCGATCGCCACTAAAGCAGGGACCGTATCCATTGATAACTCCAGCGCATTTCGGATGAATCCTGAAGTGCCATTGATTGTTCCTGAAGTCAATCCTGAAGCTGCCGCAAATCATAAAGGAATTATTGCCAATCCTAATTGCACAACCATTTTGTTGAGCGTTGCGATTTATCCTCTGCATCAAGTGCAACCCATCCAGCGCATTGTCGCGGCTACTTACCAATCAGCAAGTGGCGCAGGGGCAAGAGCAATGGAAGAGGTGAAATTGCAGTCACAAGCAATTCTTAATGGGGAGCCTGCTGTCGCTGAAGTTTTGCCCTATCCGCTTGCATTTAATCTATTCCCGCACAATTCGCCGATGACGGATAATTCCTACTGCGAGGAAGAGATGAAAATGGTCAATGAAACTCGCAAAATTTTTGATGATCCAGAAATTCGGATTACCGCAACCTGTGTACGGGTTCCCGTATTGCGAGCACATTCTGAAGCGATTAATCTAGAGTTTGCTCAACCCTTCAGTACTGACAAGGCTAGAGAAATTCTTGCCACGGCACCTGGAGTACAGTTAGTTGAGGATTTCAGTAAAAATTATTTCCCCATGCCTATCGAGGCAAGTGGTAAAGATGATGTCCTCGTAGGTAGAATTCGCCAAGATATCTCTCATCCCAATGCACTGGAATTATGGCTATGTGGAGATCAAATCCGTAAGGGTGCAGCGCTAAACGCAGTCCAGATCGCTGAACTACTAATTGCCAAGTCTCTCCTTTAAGTTGAAAGCCATGATTGCTTTCAGAAAGCTTCTATTTATGAGTATCTATGAGTGAAATCGATTTCGGACGTTTACTAACAGCAATGATTACGCCCTTTGATAAAGAAGGGAATGTCGATTATGCCCAAGCCGAAAAGCTCGCCCATCATCTTGTGGAAACAGGCACTGATACGATTGTCGTGTGCGGTACGACAGGCGAATCGCCTACCCTAAGTTGGGACGAAGAATATCAGTTGTTTACGGTAATCCAGCAAGCGATCGCTGGCAAAGCCAAAATCATGGCTGGCACGGGTTCAAATTCTACTTCCGAGGCTATATCTGCGACCCAAAAAGCTGCACATCTTGGATTAGATGGTACACTGCAAGTAACACCGTATTACAACAAGCCTCCACAGGAGGGACTGTATCAACATTTCCGTGCGATCGCCGAAGCGGCTCCAGATCTACCAATTCTTCTTTATAATGTGCCCGGGCGTACAGGTTGTAAACTAGAACCTGAAACTGTGGCAAGATTAGCGGAAATTCCGAGTATTATCGGGATTAAAGAAGCAACGGGTGATTTAGATCAAGCTAGCCTAATTCGTGCTCTCACACCTGCCGAATTTGCGATCTACTCAGGGGATGACTCTCTGACATTGCCCTTAATGGCAGTGGGTGCAAAGGGAGTTGTTAGTGTTGCTTCCCATCTAGTTGGCAATCAACTACAAGCAATGATGCAATCTTTTGCCGCAGGCAAATTTTCCGAAGCATTGCAAATTCATCTTCAGCTTTTCCCTCTCTTTAAAGCTTTATTCTTAACCACCAATCCAATTCCTCTCAAGTTAGCTTTGCGCTTGGTGGGATTAGATACAGGCGTAGTGCGATCGCCTCTAGTTATGGGTAATGCTGAACTCGAAGCAAAGCTCAAAGCTGTCCTAACAGAAGCGGGAATCCTTGCCTAGTGATGGCTTAGCAATTTCAATCTAGAGACATAAAGTTTGATTACTACTGATAAGAATGAACTTGTGGGGGAATCACACCTTTTTAGTCATTCTATCTAAGTACTGATAACTACAGATTTTTCCATAACCCATTTAATTGAATTAAATCCAAGATTCAATTTTTTCCCTTTTACTTTTTTCTTCAAATTATAGAGATAACCTATGACTACATCTAACGCTCCTGCTCTCAAAATTATTGCCCTCGGTGGACTCCATGAAATCGGTAAAAACACATGGGTGTTTGAATACAACGATGAAATCATGCTCCTCGATGGTGGCTTGTCCTTCCCTGACAATATGATGCCGGGGGTCAACGTGGTATTGCCTGATATGACATACCTACGTGACAACAAACATAAGATCAAAGGCATGATCGTCACCCACGGGCATGAAGATCATATCGGTGCAATTTCTTTCCATTTAAAGCAATTTGAAATTCCTGTAATTTATGGGCCACGCTTAGCTATGGCTCTGCTCGAAGACAAACTTCGCGAAGCAGGTGTCTTAAATCGTACTGAACTCCGTCGAGTCATGCCCCGTGACGTGGTGCGTGTGGGCACGAACTTCTTTGTGGAATTCATTCGCAATACCCACTCGATCGCTGATAGTTTTTCGATCGCTATTAATACTCCTGCGGGCGTAGTCATCCATTCGGGTGATTTCAAAATTGACCATACTCCTGTTGATGGTGAGTTCTTTGACCTTGCGCGTCTGGCGGAACATGGTGAAAAAGGGGTACTTGCCTTAATTAGTGATTCAACTAATGCGGAACGACCCGGTATTACGCCTTCGGAAAGGGCTGTATATCCTAACCTAGAGAAATTCATCATGATGGCAAAAGGTCGCGTGATTATTACCACCTTTGCGTCTTCCGTTCATCGTGTGAATATGATTTTGGATATTGCCGATAAACAAGGTCGTGTAGTTGGTGTAGTTGGGCGATCGATGCTGAATGTGATTGCCCATGCGCGTAATCTCGGTTATATCAAGTGCCGTGATGACCTCTTCCAACCTTTGCAAAATCTACGTCATTATCGCGATGATCAAATTTTGATTTTGACCACTGGTTCTCAAGGTGAGCCAATGTCAGCGCTAACAAGGATGTCGCTTTGCAGCCATCGTCAATTAGAAGTACGACAAGGCGACACTGTAATCTTCTCTGCTAATCCGATTCCAGGTAACACTATTCCTGTTGTACGGACGATTGATCGCTTGATGGCGTTGGGAGCAAATGTGATTTACGGTAATGACAAAGGTATTCACGTTTCAGGACATGGCTCTCAAGAAGAACATAAGATGATGCTTGCCCTTGTTCGTCCGAAGTTCTTCTTCCCTGCTCACGGTGAGTTGAGAATGCTGAAACAACACGCGAAGATGGCGGAAGCAATGGGTATTCCTAGTGAAAATATTGTGATTGCCGAAAATGGTGATGTAGTTGAAGTTTGCCAAGACTATATCAAAGTTGTAGATAAGGTTCCTTCTGGGGTTGAATTAGTTGACTCCTCTCGTGATGGCATGGTCAAGGGTGATGTCTTACGCGATCGCCAACAAATTGCGGGCGATGGCATCTTCACGATCGCCGTATCCGTTGGTCTCGATGGTAAACTCTCTACCACACCTGATATTCAACTCAGTGGTGTTGTCCTCCCGATGGAACATTCACAGATTATTGCTACAGTTTCTAGAGCGATCGACAATTCCTTGTCGAATTGCTGGGGTAACTTCGCCCGTAACGTTGGTTCCTTAGAGGTAGATTGGATCGGATTGCGTGGTCAGCTTGAGCGCGATCTTACCCGTGTCTTGCGTCAGCAAATGCAAAGCAAACCGATGATTGTTTTCCTCTTGCAAACACCACCAAATTCTACCCAAGCAGCACCTGCACCTGCCGCTAAACCGAATGCTTTAGGTGTGACTCTCAAGTCGGGAGCAGTAAAAGTGGTTGCTAAGGACAATGCGGCAAGTAGTAATGGCAATGGCAATGGTGCAGCATCTGCTGCGACAACGACAACAGCTACAGGTGCAGCAACAGCAAGTACTGGTAGACGTAGACGCACAGCCGCAACTGTTTAAATTTCTTTGTTAAACCGCGCATAGCGCGGTTTAACTATATTAAAAGCATGTTAAAGCATGAAAAAGTCCATCAAAGTTAAGCCTAATTCTAAAAAACAAGCCATTATCGAAGAGGAAGATGGCAGTCTGACGGTGCATTTAAAATCACCACCCATTGACGGTAAGGCAAATAAAGAGTTAGTAGAACTTTTAGCGAAAAAGTTTGATGTACCGAAATCTAACATTTCAATTCAGATGGGTTTGTCTAGTCGCAATAAGTTAGTGAATATTGAATAAAATTTGTCGCGCTTTGTGATTTCTGAAAAACTAACTAAGCTGTAGTGGCTAGCCACTACAGCTTAGTTAGTTTTTGGGTTGGAAAAACGCTATATTTAGCATGTTTAATCATCTAGTGCGCTAAGCTCATGTCTGAACCCATCTGGTCATATGTCACCCCTGGCATTCCTGACGAACTCTTCGATCGCCTGCCAGGTATTCCCATGAGCAAATGTGAAACTCGCTTGCTAATTTTGGGGCAACTACGTTTAAAGCTAGATTCAATTCTGTGGGACATTGGTGCAGGCACAGGAACGATCCCCGTGGAGATAGGTTTACTCTGTCCTAAGGGAAAAATTGTGGCGATCGAGCGTGATGAAGATGTGGCAGGCTTGATTGCGACCAACTGCAAAAAATTTGGGGTAAATAATGTCGAAATTAGGATTGGCAGTGCGCCAGAATGTTTAACTGACTTGACCGCAAATCCCGATCGCATTTGTATCGAAGGTGGGCGATCGGTATCAGAAATTCTGGAATATGGTTGGGAGCGCTTACAAGCTGATGGTCGAGCGATCGCTACTACTAATAGTCTCGAAGGTTTGTATGCTATTTCTGAAAGCTTTGCCAAGCTCCATGCCCGTAATGTGGAAGTGGTACAGTCCTCGGTTAACCGCTTAGAAACCCGTGGCAATCGTCAAGTTTTTGCGGCGGTCAGTCCGATGTTTATTATCAGTGGAGAAAAGATCTAGCTTCCGCTTAATCCTCAAAGCCATAGAGAAATGAGTCACTGAGTGACTCATTTCTCTATGGCTTTGAGAAAATCATTGGGTGTATTGCAGTTAAAAAGCATTGTTAATGGTACGTGGGGAATTTCTACCACTTCTTGAGTATCTAGCCATTTCTGAAACGATCGCTCTCCTTGTTCTATAAACTCTGCTAGTGACTCTCGACATTGCCATCGATAAAAGCCACAGAGCGGTTCCCATTGCTTTCTCGATTGATCAGAATTGTCTTCCTCATGGCGAGGTAAATAGGCGATCGCATTTTTAGGTAAAGTATCTAATTGGCTAGCCCAAGTTTGCAGAATGTCGCTTTGGAGATTGGGTAAATCGCAGGCTAATAATAATAGCCAATCGGGAGGATCATCAGCGATCGCATTAAGTCCTTGCCAAAAACCAACTAATGCGCCATCAAGTTTCTGGTCAAGCACTAAATGAATGGAGTCTTGAGAATCTGTTGTCAAGCTCTGATATTGTTCCTGACTCCTTGCCACGATATATATAGAATCAGATACCTGCAAGGCGATCCGACTAGTTCGTGATAGGAGCGTTTCACCGTTAATTTCTAATAACGCTTTATCGCTTCCCATCCGCGAACTTTTACCACCAGACAGGGCGATCGCTGTAATCTTCATAGCGTGCTCCAGTTTTACTGTCTCTTAGTTCCATTAATTTGCCATTGACCTGAAGCTTCATCCCAAACTAAATTCATGCGTAGGGTTTCGGGAAAAATATCTTTACCTTTTTGATAGGTCAGATCAATATCAATAACTGCTGATTTGTCGTTAACTTCAACTAAACGTGAGCCATTTATAGAAACTTTATCAACAGTACGCCACCAATCAGTAAAAGTACTATAACCACCAGCACGATCGCTTTGAAATTTGGGTGTGAGATTTTTCCATGCAGTTGAAAATTGGCGATCGTTGACCAGACTGTAATAGTTCTTGACAAATTGTTCAGGAGAAGGTTTTGCTTTTTGAGTTGAAGTTGCAGTGGGTGAAGGTGTTGGAGTTACCGAAGGAGAAGGAGAAGTGGATACTTGTAACTGCTCACCAGTAATACGATTGACAGGATCTTTGGCATTTAGGCTCGCAAAGGCACAGTAAGCATCAGGAACTTTCTTCACGTAAGTTTTGAGATTAGTCGTACAACTATTAGCATCAGCAAAGGGAATTGCATAGACTTGATAATATTTACTATTGCCGAGATTCGGATAGTCAGGTATCCAAAAAGCTCCTGCTTCTTTAAATCCCTCATTGACAAGAGCCTGCACTCTCAAGTTCGCATAGTTCTTATCATCAAAAGCAGAATCTGCAAGGAAATAGAATGCTTTCTTATCGACTGATTTATTAAAGGGAGAGATTTTATTCCAGAAGGCGACGATACCTCCATTTTGAGAAACGACAACACCTAAGGCGATCGCTGCACCAATTGCACCGCCAACAATCATCGTTGCTACGGCTTGACCAAAAATCTTTTTCTTCGGATCATTTTGGGGCTGATAGACATAGATATCAGGTTGATTTTGAACCGCAGGGGGGGCATAGCCTCTTGGCGTTACCGCTACTGTCTGCATGTTAGACATGGCAGGCTGAACGGGAGCCTTAACTACATTTACTTGATTTGGGGATTGACCAACTTGCAAAGCATTCAACATTTCTCGTGCCGAACTGTAGCGATCGCGAGGATCAAACTGGAGCGCCTTCGTGAATATAGCTTTTAAATCAGTGCTAATACCAGTAACTTGGTTTTGCCAAAGCACTTCCCCAGTTTGGGGATCAGTACCCAATTCCTGCGGGTATTTGCCCGTCAGCGCAAAGATCGCAGTTAAGGCAAGACTATAGAGATCGCTAGCAAAAAATGGTCTACCTGCCGCCTGTTCTGAAGCCATAAATCCGGGTGTCCCGATCACAATCGAGTGAGCCTGTTGAGAGGAACTACGGATTGTACTTACATTTAAAGTCTCTTTGACTGCACCAAAATCGATCAGTACAGGTTCACCAGATCGCAAAATAATATTATCGGGCTTAATATCACGATGAATGATGCCCCGTTCATGGACATAGATCAGCGTTTGGAGAATGCTACTCATTAAGTATCGAACAGCATCTTCATTCCATTTACCATTCCTTTCTATGGTTTCCGTTAAAGTTAAACCATCAATCCATTCTTGGACTAAATAGAATAATCCATTTTCTACGAAATTAGCATAGAGTTTAGGAATATAGCGACTTTCCTCCCCTAAGGTTTCGAGCACCACTGCTTCACGATGAAATCGTTGCTGTAATAATTCATACATTTGAGGATTATCCGCAACGGGCTTGAGCTGCTTGATCACACAACGACGATTAGAGGGCATTTTGGTATCTTCAGCCAAATAGGTCTCACCAAAGCCACCACTACTGAGGACGCTAGTGACGCGATAGCGGTTATCTAAAAGGTTTGACATCATGGAGTTAATTAATCGCCTATTCATCGCCTATTCATCATTATTAGGGATCGTACAGCATATCGAGGCTATAAGTAACTCATTGTGCTTTCTGCTAAGCAGAAAGCACAATGAGTTACCTAATTGATTGACAAGTAATTAATTCCAAATGTTGCTTGATTTCCTGCTTAAGTTTATGAAAGTCTGATTTTTGGAAGGTTAACACATCATCAACGGAGTAAACTTCCACAATACTTTCTCTACCTTTCGTATGGAAATCACCAAGTCTTACAGGCTTCCAGCGATCGCTTAATCCTGCACGTACAGAGGCTGAAAATACGAGAAATCGATTGAGCTGTCTAGTCAAAGATTCTATTCTGGCGGCAACATTCACCGCATCGCCAATTACTGTATATTCTTTCTTAGTTTGCGAACCAATATTCCCTTCTAAAACAATCCCTTTCGATAAACCAATACCAATGTAAAGCACGCGCAATGGACTGTTTGCAGGAGCTTGATTGCGTAAAATCTCTAATTCTGCCAGAATATCGAGGCTTGCTTGCAAGGCAGCATCGGCACGATCGCCATTAAAATATGCCATCACACAATCACCAATAAATTTCGTAACTTCTCCCCCTCTTGCTGTAATTGCATTTGTGCAAATGGTAAAAAAGTGATTGAGCAAATCTACTACTTCGGCAACCTGTAATTTTTCAGTAATACTAGAGAAGGAAATTACATCACTAAATAGAACTATTTTTTCGGTATATTGGGGCTTCAGTGTCAGGGGATTAATGCCATGCTCGATCGCCTGTAGCACTCCTGACTGCGTATAGCTGGCTAAAATCGTTTGAGATTCGCCTAAGGTTTGCAATAAAATCTTGATTGGTTGCATCAAAATATCATTATTTTCATCAAGCGAAATTACTTCCATCGACCATTCAGGAAAACGTCGCTCAGTAATATTTAGCTCCGTTTTGAGACATAAAATTTGGTTGTGGCGATCGTCTTTCAAAATCTTTTCGTAGAGGCAATCAATTCTATCTTCTTCCCCTTCTAAAATCTGAAAGAAAATCCCATTGCAACTCAATAAAACCCCTGTAATTCCTTCACGAGAATTATTCGTCTGCGAAACACTACCAATGCTCTCTATTTCTTTTTTGGTAAGAGATCGCGAGAAATTACTGATATAGGTTAGCCTTTTCATAGAATTACAATATTTTGATTAACGAAAGATAGCAATCTTTGCAATATTCATGTAACAGTTTTCCATTGATTAAAGTATCGGTTTATGTCCCATTTTTGATAGGGAACCAAACCTTGTAACTTATACCTTGGTAAGCACTGTAGTGATTTGGTAGTGATTTGATTGATAAACAATGAAGCTTCCCCACTTACTTGTAGCTTAAACCATGCCCCAAGGGTAATCAGCAATACGGCGTAACTGCTTTGATGTCAATCTTTTAAACATCTGTATCATACAACACTAAATTCAAACCAAGAGGATTTTTGAAAGTGTTGTAAAGCCACACTTTCAAAAATCCTCTTGGGGTTCGTTTGAGCGAAAAGTGCTGTGAGTTAATGTCTTCTTGTTTCGCTTGGTGCGATAGGATTAAAAGTGCTGCTTTAAAGTTTATAAATGAGTATTTCTGCTGAAGATATTAAAAAGTTAAAACAAGAAGTTGGAATTGCGGCGGCGCAACGAGTGCAGTCAGGTATGGTCGTAGGCTTAGGTACTGGATCGACTACTGCTTTTGCGATCGAGGAGTTAGGTAGACGCATTAGCGCAGGCGAGCTAACCGACATCGTTGGCATTCCAACCTCATTCCAAGCATCTGTATTAGGAAAAAAATATGGTATTCCCATCCGTAGCCTTGATGATGTCGATCGCGTAGATGTGGCGATCGATGGTGCTGATGAGGTTGATCCTCATAAGACTTTGATTAAGGGTGGTGGCGCAGCCCATACTCGCGAAAAGGTAGTTGATTCCCTCGCAAGCCTATTTATCGTTGTAGTCGATGAATCGAAATTAGTTGATAAGCTAGGTTCTACCTTTGCTGTACCCATCGAAGTTTTGCCTATGGCTGTTGCGCCTGTAACTAGAGCCGTAGAAAAGCTTGGTGGTAAGCCTGAACTAAGAATGGGTGTGAAAAAAGATGGTCCCGTAATTACGGATCAGGGCAATATGGTTTTAGATGTCACCTTTGATGCGATCGCTGATGCTGCCGAACTGGAAAAGACCTTAAATAATATCCCCGGTGTCGTTGAAAACGGTCTCTTTGTCGGTGTTACCGATCTCATTCTTGTTGGCGAATTTAAAGACGGCAAGCCTCAAATTCGTGAAATTTCTTAGTTTTATAGAAGCTTCCATTTTGCCTAACTAAATATTTGGTTAAGGATAGGCGGCGCTTCACGCCGCCCATCCTTACGTCTAGCTAAGTGCTAGCAGTTCAGGATCTTGGAATAGCGGTGTACTTAAATAGCGTTCACCAAAGCTAGGCTGAATCATCACAATAATTTTGCCTTCATTCTCAGGACGCTTAGCAATTTGAATTGCTGCATAGAGAGCTGCCCCACTAGAAATCCCTGAAAGCAAACCTTCTTCACGGGCTAATCTGCGTCCAAAAGCGATCGCCTGAGTGTCATCAACGGGAATAATTTCATCAATCAATTCTGTTTTCAAAACTTCAGGTACAAACCCCGCACCGATACCTTGAATTTTATGAGGGCCAGGACGACCACCCGACAAGACGGGGCTATTCGCTGGCTCAACTGCGATCGCCTTAAATGATGGTTTGCGGGATTTAATTACTTCCGCAACGCCTGTAAGTGTGCCCCCAGTACCAACCCCCGAAATCAAGAAGTCAATCTGTCCATCAGTATCTTCCCAAATCTCTTCGGCAGTAGTCTTGCGATGAATGGAAGGATTAGAAGGATTGCGGAACTGTTGCAACATATAGGCATTGGGCATAGTTTCTGAAATTTCCTTAGCCCGACGGATTGCGCCACCCATACCTTCACTACCGGGGGTCAATTCGAGTTCAGCTCCATAGGCTCGTAACATTGCCCGACGTTCTAAACTCATGGTTTCTGGCATGGTCAGAATTAAGCGATATCCCTTGGCTGCTGCTACCATCGCGAGGGCAATACCTGTATTGCCTGAAGTTGGCTCAACGAGGACGGTCTTATTTGGAGAAATTAAGCCCTGTTCTTCTGCTTCTTGGATCATGTTTACACCGATGCGATCCTTAACGGAGGCAGCAGGATTCATGCTTTCAAGTTTGACGATAATTCTTCCCACACAGCCTTCAGCTTTAGGGATACGTTGTAGTTCGACTAAGGGGGTACGTCCAACTAATTCAGTAATATTATTAGCGATTTTCATAGGTAAAAGCTTAAATGAGTGCTGGTAAATGAGTCTGTAGTCAACTTTAGAGCATTTTTGAGGGATTTGGAGCTTGTAGCCAAATCAGGCGATCGCTACTTTTATGCCCCAAAAGCTACACACACTAACTCTTTTCGGGTTTAATAGGGATATTGCGATCGCAAAAAAATTTCACAACATCATCACAAACTTATTAATTAACCAACTATGGCTGCTACTTTAAAAGATTTTTTAGAAGAATGTCACACTCTCGGCTTAGTCCGTCTGATCGTCACTAGTGATGCGGGTGTACTAGAGGCAAGGGTAAATATCGAGAAGCTTTTTTACGCGGAACTCCCTAAGGGCAAGTATGCGAATATGCACTCCGAACATATCGAGTTTCACCTCAATATGGACAAAATCACCGATGTCCGCTTTGAAACCGCCGAAGCCAAACGCGGCAATTTCACCACCTACGCGATCCGTTTCCTCGATGCCGATGATAAGCCCCAAATGAGTGCTTTCCTACAATGGGGTAAACCGGGGGAATATGCCGAAGGTCAAGTCGAAGCATGGGCTGCACTCAAAGACAAGTACGGCGAAACTTGGAAGCCTGAACCTGTTGAGAGTCAGGGCAACCGCATAAAAAAGTGAATAAAATAAGGAGACAATAAAGAAGTCAAGCCGTAATGAATAGCCCTATCACAGTTAGTTTAGTGAGCCACTTTGAGGGAGTAGAAGATCCACGAGATAACCGAGGGAAAGAGCATAAATTGCTAGACATAATCGTGATAGGGATCTGCGCCGTGATAAGTGGGGGAGAAAACTGGGAAGACATCGAGCTATTTGGCAAATCAAAACAAGAATGGCTGGGGACATTTCTTGAACTACCGAATGGGATACCCTGTGATGACACATTTGCCAGAGTGTTTGCGAGATTAGACCCGCAACAAATGCAAAATAGCTTCATCAGATGGGTGAAATCGATAAGTCATGTGCTGAAGGGAGAGATAGTAGCTATAGACGGTAAAACCTTGAGACAATCCTACGACCAAGGAGCAGACAAAGGTGCAATCCATATGGTGAGTGCATGGGCAAGCGCAAATCGATTGGTATTAGGGCAGCGCAAAGTCGATGATAAATCCAACGAAATCACCGCAATACCAGAATTGTTAAAGCTATTAGAAATTACTGGTTGTATTGTGACAATTGACGCAATGGGATGCCAGAAAGAAATAGCTAGTCAAATCGTTCAACAGGGAGGGGATTACGTTTTAGCACTTAAAGGTAATCAGGGAAGTCTATTTGAGGATGTGCAGTGGTTGTTTGAGCAAGCTATCACCACTAATTTTGCAGATGTAGACCATGACTTTTGCCAGTCTATAGACAAAGGACATGGACGTTTAGAAATTCGACGTTGTTGGACTTTATCTAACTTGGATTACCTTACACAACTGCCTTTATGGGCTGGTTTACAAACCATTGCCCTAGTCCAAAGTGAGCGCCGCATCAATGGTAAAGTCTCCACCGAGAATCGCTACTACATTTCGAGCTTGCCTTCTAATGCTTCTGTCATGAATAACGCGGTTCGTACCCATTGGTCGATTGAAAATTCATTGCATTGGGTTTTAGATGTCTCTTTTCACGAAGATGCTTCTCGTATTCGCAAAGATAATTCTCCTGAAAATATGGCGATGTTGCGGCACTTTGCTCTTAATCTCTTAAGCCGTGATAAGTCTTCTAAGTCCAGTATGCGAGCTAAACGTCATAAGGCGGCTTGGGATCTGGCTTATCTTGAACATCTCCTTTCCCTTTGATTTTTTATGCGGTTGCCCTGTGTTGAGAGTGTGTAGAATTGCTGAAATGCTTTAAATGCGTTAGTCTGGTTAATAAGTGTATATAAATAAAAGAAAGTAAATGGCTGGCAACATCTCTACAGTTGATCTGTTTTGTGGTGCTGGGGGACTGACTTATGGTTTTGAACAAGCAGGTCTTCCAGTTAAGGCTGGATATGATATCGATCCAGCTTGTAAGTTTGCTTATGAATACAACACTAATGCAGAATTTGTACTAGAAGATGTTGAGTGTATTCATGGATCAGATTTAGCAAGACATTTCTCTGGGAGTAGCATTAGAGTATTAGCAGGTTGCGCTCCTTGTCAGCCTTTTTCAAGCTATTCAAGACGCTATGCTGATAAACAGTCTAGATGGAAACTTTTACGGGATTTTGCGCGACTTGTTTTGGAATGTCAACCAGAAATTGTTTCAATGGAAAATGTCTTGCAAGTAAAGCATCACTCTGTTTTTCATGAGTTTACTCAACAACTAGAGAAATTAGATTATTTGCTTGAAGTTTATGAAGTCAATTGTCTAGAATATGGAATTCCACAATCTAGAAAACGTT
This sequence comes from Pseudanabaena sp. BL-A-41, assembly GCA_050632425.1. Classification (GTDB taxonomy): domain Bacteria; phylum Cyanobacteriota; class Cyanobacteriia; order Pseudanabaenales; family Pseudanabaenaceae; genus Pseudanabaena. The sequence goes on from CP192607.1 coordinate 2,011,683, forward strand.
TAATTCTTCTTGCCTCAAAGTTAGGAAAAATCAATCTTATTCAACCTACACATAGTGCAGACAAATACAATACTGTAAGGAATACAATCCAAAATCTCGAACCTCTTAAGGCTGGTCAAGCTTCTACGATTGATAGACTTCACCAATGTAGTAAATTATCTCCCCTTAACCTTAAACGCATCCGTGCTTCAAAACCTGGTGGGACTTGGCGTGATTGGTCTAAAGATCTAATAGCTAAATGTCATACAAAAGAAACTGGTAAAACTTATCCAGCAGTATATGGTCGTATGGAATGGGATCAGCCTAGTCCAACTATCACTACCCAATGTTTTGGCTTTGGCAATGGAAGATTTGGTCATCCTGAGCAAGATCGAGCTATATCTCTTAGAGAAGCAGCTTTATTACAAACATTTCCGCCAAATTATGAATTTGTAGATCCAAATGAACCCATATCAATTGATCGTGTGGGTAAGTTAATTGGAAATGCTGTACCTGTTAAATTAGGTGAAATTATTGCTCAAAGTATTCTAAAGCATATTCAAAATCATAGTTAATAATTAAGACGGAGCTAAATATTGATTTGAATTTAGATAAGACTCAATATTAATTAATATTTGTTTGATATATTCCACTACTTCATCTTTTGTTTTTATAAGTTCTTCGATACTTCTCTCTCTACCTACTTCTGCAAATGATTTGTATCCATGTGTTAAATTATTACGGATCTCTCTAATGTCATATAAGCTCTTGCCGTGCTTTGTCTTTTGATAATCTGTGTTATATGAAAATCCATATTGTCTAGCAGTTTCTGTAATTTTTTTAGCATCAATATTTCCAGAAAATATTTCTCTTTTATTAAATCCAACTTTAATTATATCAAGAGATATATCCCTCATTTGATTATATACAGATTGAGGTGATCGGTTTTTAAAATTTTCAACAACTATTTTCTTGAGTTCTATCCTAATATCATCAAAAGTGACTTTCTCACTTATCAATTTATCAAAAATAGCTTCAATAGCATTAGTCATACTAGATTCAATTAAATTATAGAGCAATAGAAAACTATTCGCTTTTAAAGTTTTAACTAACTCAGAATCAACCTCTTTAATTTGAGTATTTCCATTATCATCCAATATAGATAACTTTGTTTTTTCACTAATTAGTTCTTCAAGGAACAAGAAGTATTTATTTATCTCTTCAACGCGAGTATTAAAATCCAAAATCACTGTTTGCATAGTTATTTTAAAAGTTGATCCCTAACATACTCAATACGTTGCTTTACTTTGGGCTTAGAGTTACTAGCATCAGAAGTTGTATACTCTTTAAACTCTTGAGAATCAAGCCAATCTAATGTCTTAGGAACCAAATTGCTATTTTGTTCTAAGGCTAATGCTACACCGACAGAAATTGCTTCAAAACGAATTCTAGGAGTTCTAACATGACCTTTCTTTTTAGAAAATCCATTTGGGAAAAACTTATCAACAAAATCTAACATTGCATAAAATTTATTCCGCAAAGTATCTTTGTCAAGTTCATTATTGTTATTTGCCTCAAGATATTCATTGAGGAATAAGTTAACTCGTCTCTCAAAGTTTTGATAATTATCTAAATAAGCAAAGAATCGCAATACAAATTCTTCAGGCTCTCGTTTGAGTTTAGATACCTCAGATAGAGGACAAAGTTGGATAAATTTAGGATATTTTGCAAGTTCTTCAATCAACTCAAGAAATGGGCCAGAAGATATACCTCTGCGCTTTTCCATATCATTTAATTCAACACTATTATTTACCCTCTCAAATAAGTCTCTTCTTGTCTCTTCATCAGCTTTTTCAGTTAAAACTATCATCCGAATCGTAGCGCGATTAAACCTGCGTTGTCTTGCTAGAGGTAGATCACTAAATCTAAAGTGATTTAAACTGACTAGTTTTTTTAGTTCGCAAAGTTTTAACTCGTTACACAAAAATCTATCTAAAGTGCGTATACGCTGTGTTCCATCAACTATTTCTAATCTGGCTAGATCATCTTCTTCTGGTCGCAGATCAGCAACGAAAATGTATGGGATAGGTAGTCCTAAAAAGATAGACTCAATAAACTTTGACTGGCGAATGTCATCCCAAATTAATTCTCTTTGATAGTCTGGTATATATAGCTCATTGAGATCTTCATCTAATCCCTCTCTGTATTTTTGAACTAGAACTTCTACAGGGTACTCTTTTGTATCATAGTCAACTACTTTCTGTTTTTCACGTATTTCAACTTCTGCTAGTTCTCTTAATTCATCAGTAATTTCTGGATCATTTACTACGTTTTGGGCTTTCGGCATTGAAATCTCCAGTGATAATCATACATACTTCAAAAAAATAACGAAATATTGCTTTGACTCCTTAAAATTTTAGCAGTTAACTAAATTTAATTAAAGCATGATTGGCGATCTCTGTTTGATTTTGGTGAAGTAGCGATCACGATGTTTTGTTTGTTGAGATGGGCAATCAGTCTGTATTAACGACTCAATTGTTATAATCATTTCTACACCATGAGTGAATTCTAACCCTAATGTCAATAACCCTAGAAGAAAGAGTCGCAATCCTAGAGGCTGAAATCAACCTGATCTAGAACAAAGTGGAAAGACCTACTGCCACAGTAAAACCTTGGTGGAAGCAAATCACAGGAACATTTGCAGATAGCCCAGACTACGACAAAGCTATGCAACTAGGCAAAAAATACCGTGAGTCATTGCGTAAGACATCAACAAAGTCACGCAAAAAATAGATGTTTGATTTTGGTAAAGTTGCGATCGTGATTTTGGGTGTTGAGGGTGCGATCGCTGTTTGAGGTTTGATTAAAGCGATCGCTTTAAAACCTAAAACCAACTCTATGTTAGGATTTTAGATATTTTAGCTCCTAAAATTATATGAAAAGTCAGTTGTTACAATTAGCTTTTGAAATAGAGCTTCAAGATGGAGAAAAACTTACAATACCTAGCTCCATAATAGAAGGAATCGGTAAAGGTAAATGGCTTATTACCATTCAGCCAAAATCAGAAACAGGAGATCGCGCCCATGATGCCTTTTTAAAAAGTTATTCACCAGAAGATGAAGGGTTGTATGACGACTATTAAGGCAGGAGAAATTTGGGTTGCAGCAATTCCTTTTACAAATGGCATATCCTCAAAAAAGAGACCCGTATTAATTCTTTGGCTAGATGGATCTGATGTTGTCTTAGCAGCAGTGACATCCGCACAACCGAGAACGCAAACCGATGTTTTACTAAAAGACTGGTCAGCCAGTGGTTTACGAGTTGCCTCAACTGTGCGCTTATCACGACTTGATTGCTTAGAGAAATCTTTACTGATTACCAAATTAGGACAGCTATCTCAAGAAGATGCTGATAACTTGCGTGAAGTATGGAATGCTCATATCAAACCTCAGTTTTAAAATAATGCGATCGCTGTTTAATTTTTGTGGAGAGGCGATCATGGCATTTTGAGGGATTGAGGGGGTGATCGCTGTTTGATTTTGATGAAGTGGCGTTATTACACCCATTAAATTTATTTTTTGCTAGACTACATACCAAATCCCCATTGCTTTGAGGTTATTTATGAGATCAATAGAGCTACTTACGCAAGAATTATTATCTCTCCCTAGCATTTCTAGAGCACTACTAGCAGAAAAACTAATCGAAAGCCTAGAATTTGACACCGATCCAACTATTCAGGCAACATGGACAGCCGAAGCAAAAAAAAGACGTGATGCAGTCCGTGATGGGGCTGTTCAAACAATCGAAGGAGAAGAGGCTCTAGCTCAGGTAAAACGGTTACTTGCATAATGAAGTATGTATTTCATCCCGAAGCACTAGCAGAATATTCTGATGCAGTTCAATATTATGCTGAACAGAGAAAGGAAATCGCACAAGCCTTTATCAATGCAATTGAAGATGCGATTTTTCGGATTAAAGAATCTCCTAATCGTTACGCCACAATTGATGAAGATATTCGACGATGCATGGCAAAGAAATTCCCTTATGGAATCCTCTATACGATTGAGCAAGATTACATTCTCATTTTAGCCGTGATGCATTGCAGTCGAGAAGTTGGATATTGGGAAAATAGGAAATAAGACGATCGCTACTTAATTTTGGTGTTGAGGCGATCGCGATTTTGGGTATTGAGGGTGCGATCGCTATTTGATGTTCTGTGAGATGGCAATTTAGCTTAACATCACTTAGTCATCTACCCGCGTGAAGAAGGTGGTTTTGTTGCTGAAATTCCAGCTTTGAGAGGATATTTAGCTCAAGATGAATCCCTAAGTGATCTAATCACATGGGCATACACAGAACCCTATGGCGCAAACGCCTGATGCGCCAAGGGTTCCCCAGTTACTTAGCCAATTGAGAACTTAACCATAATATTACCTCTTCAATACTCGGCACCTTCTCACCTTCAGGCATCTCAGGACGTTGCACCATTACAATCGGAATTCCTAATTCCCTTGCGGCAATAATCTTGGCGTAGGTTGCCTTACCACCGCTATTTTTACTCACGATCGCCTCAATCTGATATTCACGCAATAATGCTCGTTCTTGCTCTAAACTAAAGGGTCCACGATCAAGCAAAACTTGACTATTGGGAAGTTCAATATCAGGTGGATCGATGGAACGCATCAAATACCAAGTATCTGGATAAATTTGCGATCGCTGCAAAAATGGCTCTAGTTGTTGTCTACCCGATGTAATAAATACGCGATGTACGGATTCAGGAATTGCATGAGCAGCAGCTTCCACAGATTCCACTTCAATCCAATGATCTCCAGATATCCTTTCCCACTGCGGACGCACAAGCATGAGGTGAGGAACTTGGGCAAGTCGAGAAGCGATCGCGCCGTTTATCGTAATTTGTCCCGCACAGGGATGGGTAGCATCGATGAGAAAATCAATAGCATTCTCTCGTAAGTAGTTCGCCAATCCCTCAGCACCACCAAATCCACCAATACGAACCTGCCCAACTAACGCAGATGGCTTTTTGGTGCGTCCTGCGAGGGAGCTAATCACTTCTATTTTGGGGATACTTTCCAGTTTGGTAGCTAGCTTTACAGCATCACCCGTACCACCTAAAATTAGGACTTTTCTCATATTGATATTAGTTGATATTTAGAAATATATGTCTCTATGCTCTAGCATTCTCTAGTCTGTTAAAGTAGATTTTTATTTTCCTGCCAACAATGATTTAGCACTGTTGTATGTGGCAGTCCCAAACCAACTTTCAAGCAAGCGAGGTAGAGGTTTGTGGAAACGAACCTCTACTTTGTTGGGTTGGTAAATGTTTTAAACACTCTAAGAGAGGATGTTTCTATTATCCCATCATCACGGATGTTACAACATCATCACAATCTCTAAATTATCAAAACCACGATGCTATGCAGAAACCCGAAATTTTAGATGATGAAGCTGAACGCTTAAAAGCACTAAGGCGTTACAAAGTTTTAGACACCTTACCCGAACGCGAATTTGACGACTTAACTCAACTAGCATCCTTAATTTGTGAAACACCAATTGCCTTAATTTCTCTAGTCGATCGCGATCGCCAGTGGTTTAAGGCAAAGGTAGGTATTGATGCGGAAGAGACTTCACGAGATATTTCCTTTTGCGGTCATGTAGTCGCCAGTTCAAAAATGTTGATTGTTGAAGATGCGACTCAAGATACACGCTTTGCTGATAATCCCTTAGTACTTCAAGAACCGAAAATACGCTTTTACGCAGGCGCACCCCTCATTACGTCCGATGGATTTGTTTTAGGAACCCTATGCACCATTGATCCAGAACCCAAAACCCTCTCTCCCACACAGATAAAGCATCTAGAATCCCTCAGTAATCTCGTCATCAGCCAATTAGAGCTAAGAATCAAGCAGGAAAATTCGCAATTGCTCACTGCTGTGGTCGAATGTTCGAGTGATGCGATTATCACAATGACCCTAGATGGGGTTATCAACAGTTGGAATCCTGCTGCTGAAAAGCTATTTGGCTATACCCAAAATGAAGCGATCGCTAAAAATATTTCTATACTTTTTGTACTAGAACGAAGTGAGCATTCTCAACTATTAGCCCACATTAAACAGGGGCAAGGCTTAGAAAACCTTAACACTGTCTTAATCCATAAAAACACTACAGAAATGGATGTTTCTCTGACCTTATCTCCTTTAAAAGACAAGCTAGGACAGCCAATAGGTATATCCATAATCGTGCGAAACCTCACCGATCGCATCATCGCCGAAGTCTCCTTAAAAAGAAGCAACGACCTGCTGTCCTGCATCAGTAAAGCCCAGTCTCAATTTATTACTGCGGCTAATCGCTTGACCATTTTTGAAGATCTATTGAGCAGTTTATTAGATTTAACCAATAGCGAATATGGCTTAATCGGCGAAGTACTCTTTCGTAAAGACGGTAGTGCCTTTATGGAGGACAGCTTGATGAAAATACGAGGTGTCCCCTATCTCAAAACCCATGGTATTACAAACATTTCTTGGGATGATACCACTCAAAAATTTTATGAGGAAAACGATCAAATTGGCATGGAATTTACCAATATGCAAACCCTGCTTGGAGCCACAATCATGACAGGGCAGCCTGTAATTGCCAATAGTCCTAGCACAGATCCTCGGCGTGGAGGGGTTCCCGATGGACATCCTCCGCTTAACGCATTCTTAGGATTGCCCTTTTATAAAGGTTCCCAATTAATTGGGATGGTGGGCATTGCCAACTGTCCAAATGGATATGACGAAGAATTAATAGAATATCTTCAGCCATTTTTAGTTACCTGTAGCAACTTGATAGAAGGATATCGATTAGAGCGACAACGCAATATCGCAGAATCTGCACGTACAATGGCAGAGCGTAAAAAAGAAATTTTGCTTAAAGAAATCCACCATCGCGTCAAAAACAATCTCATGATCGTTGGTAGTCTCCTCAATTGGCAGGGCGAGTCAGTTCAAGATCCCAAACTCCTCAGCATCCTCGAAGATAGTAAAAAGCGCATCAACAGTATTGCCCTCATCCATGAAAAGCTTTACCGTTCCCCTGATTTAGCTAAAATTGATTTTGGTGAATATCTCCATAGTCTCGTTCAACAGATTTTTGCAACCTTTAGCCTTAGTCATGATCGGGTGCAGTTACGCTGTGAAGTCGCTTCGATTTTCTTAAATATTGAAACGGCTACTCCCTGCGGGCTAATTATCAATGAACTTGTTTCTAATGCTTTAGAACATGCTTTCCCTAAGCATCGCTCTGGTGAGCTTTTTGTCAGTCTCAGCCATGATGAAAAAGACCAAATTATTCTCATGGTGGCTGATGATGGGGTAGGATTTCCTGAGGGGATTGATTTTCGTCAGACCGAAAGTTTGGGCTGGCAGTTAGTTTGTCTGCTGACTGAGCAGCTCGAAGGTGATGTGCAGCTATTCCGTGAATCAGGTACAAGAGTAGTCGTTTCTTTCTCTGAACTCAATTATCAATGGAGATTTTAGTCATGAGTGAGCAAAAAATTTTAATTGTAGAAGATGAATTTCTTATCGCTAGAGACTTGTCCAAAAAGCTAGAAAATATGGGCTATCAAGTCGTTGATATCGTGTCTTCGGGTCAGTCGGCACTTAATGCGATCGCCGAAAATCCTCCCGATTTAATAAAGTCCCAAGAATACCAGCTATCCAAATATCAATCCCATAGGAGATTTTGAGTTATGACGAGTGAGAAAATCCTCATTGTCGAAGATGAGTTACTCATTGCGCGGGATTTATCCCAAAAACTCAAGGGAATTGGGTATCAGATTGTAGCGATAGTTTCGTCGGGCCAAGCCGCCTTAAATGTGATTGATAAGAATCCTCCTGATTTAGTCCTCATGGATATAGTCATTAAAGGCGATCGTGATGGCATTGACACGACCCAAGTTATCAATGAAAAATTTGGCATTCCTGTGATCTACATCACCGCCTATGCCGATGATGCCACATTAGAACGCGCCGAAAAATCTGGAGCCTATGGCTACATTCTCAAGCCTTTCAATGATAGGGAACTTCATGCTTCGATTAAGCTAGCTTTGCACAAGGCTCAGAAATACAAAGCTCTTGAGTACCAAAGTACAAGGGATGCGCTTACTACTCTCTATAATCGGCACTATTTCCAAGAGGCTTTATATCAAGAGCGCATCAAAGCCGAACGCCAAAATAGTTTCCTCAGTTTACTGATGCTTGATATTGATTTCTTCAAACGCTTTAATGATATGTTCGGACATGATGCAGGAGATTATGTCCTAAAAGAAGTAGGAGCACTACTAAAAAGGCTGGTAAGAGCCTCTGATATCGTCTGTCGTTATGGCGGCGAGGAGATGCTCATTCTCATTCCTAACTGTGACGAGATTCAAGCAGAAGCGATCGCAAATCATGTACGCGCAGAATGTCAAGCACTCGATCCCATTTATCAAGATCGCCACTTAGGGCAAATCACTGTATCGATTGGGGTAGCAACTTTCCCAAAGCACGCTCGCACAGAAACGGCTTTGCTCAAGTCTGCTGATGATGCTCTTTATCGAGCCAAGATGGAAGGACGGAATCGCGTACTTGTTGCCCTCGAACTAATCGATTAAGATCAAACTATGTCAACGGACAGGTTTTAAAATAGGTACTAAATTAGTGAATGCACCTGAACTTATACTCATAGTAGATGATATACCTAGCAATTTAGCTGTTCTTTCGGAAACACTGAATGCAGAAGGTTATGATGTGGCGATCGCTACTAGTGGGGAACGTGCATTAAAGCAAATGGAACAGATCTTACCAGACCTGATTTTGCTGGATATCCAGATGCCAAATATGGACGGTTTTACGGTCTGTCAAAAGCTCAAAATTGATTCTCGAACTTGCCAGATCCCGATAATCTTTATGACCGCTTTAACTGATTTGGATCTTAGTACAGGACAAAAAGTTGCAAAAGTAGGCAGGAAGGGGTTTTATAAAAGATAACCACATCACAAATAAAACCCCTGTGAAAGAGATTAACCTATTTCGCGAAAAGTTGCATGAACATCTGCAATGGAATGGAGCAAGACTAGCATTTGTGTCCATGTTCTTGATTGCGCTAATGCGAGTAAAGACAGTAAACCTAACCGAAATCGCTACAGGATTTAGTGGTAAAGCCAAAGTCGAATCGCACTATAAGCGGTTACAGAGATTTTTTCGAGAGTTTGAAGTGGACTATGAAAGTATCGCTTTAATGGTCGTCAAAGTGATGAAAATACCCGAACCATGGGTAATCAGCATCGACCGCACCGATTGGAAATTCGGCAAGACGGTGTTTAATATACTGACCTTGGGAGTAGTGCATCACGGTATCGCCTTCCCGTTGGTATGGATGGTGCTGGACAAAAAAGGTAACTCGAACACCCGTGAACGATGTGAATTGTGTAATCGATTTCTGGAAATATTTGGAGACGGCAAAATCGACTTTTTGACCGCAGACCGTGAATTTGTGGGGGAAGAATGGTTTGATTACTTGCTTTATGACCCATCTACCCGTTTTCGTATCCGTATTCGCAAAAACACCTTGCTTGATGATGGGCAGAAACAATTACGGGCTGATGTTTGTTTCCAAGATCTCCAAGTTGGTCAATCAAAAGTATTGTCCAAGCCCAGATTAGTTTGGCAACATTGGCTTTATATAGCAGCTATGCGTCTTGATGATGGTGATTTGTTAATTGTCGCCACTGCTCATGACCATAATAGGGCTATTGCTGACTATGCCAAGCGTTGGGCGATTGAGACTTTATTTGGGTGTTTTAAATCCCGTGGCTTTTGTTTGGAGGCTACTCACATTCAACACCCTGAACGCCTTTCTAAACTTATTGCTTTACTAACTCTGGCTTTATGTTGGGCTTTTTCTTCTGGGCTTTGGCTTGCTCAAATCAATCCCCTCAAACCTAAAAAGCACGGTCGTTTACCTAAAAGTATTTTTCGTCTTGGTTTTGATTTTCTGCGTCACTTCATCTTTGACTTACATCTCAATTCCCAAGCCTTCTTTAACTCCATTAAATTTTTGTCCTGTACTTAGGATTTGGATAGTAAGATGAAGGGCTTTGAACTAGGAGCTATAGACTATATTACTAAGCCTTTTCAATATCGTGAAGTCATCGCCAGAATTAGAACCCATTTACAGTTAAGAAAATTAACCTTTAGTCTCGAAACGGAAGTGTCTGCTCAGACAGCCTCACTCCAAAATGCGCTCCATGAGAAAGAAATTTTACTTAAGGAAATCCATCATCGTGTCAAAAACAATCTCATGATTGTTATCAGTCTCCTCAATTGGCAGGGCGAGTCAGTTCAAGATCCCAAACTCCTCAGCATCCTCGAAGATAGTAAAAAGCGCATCAACAGTATTGCCCTCATCCATGAAAAGCTTTACCGTTCCCCTGATTTAGTCAAAATTGATTTTGGTGAATATCTCTATAGTCTCGTTCAACAGATTTTCGCAACCTTTAGCCTTAATCATGATCGGGTGAAGTTACGCTGTGAAGTCACTTCAATTTTCTTAAATATTGAAACGGCTACTCCCTGCGGGCTAATTATCAATGAACTTGTTTCCAATGCTTTAGAACATGCTTTCCCTGAGCATCGCTCTGGTGAGCTTTTTGTTAGTCTCAGCCATGATGAAAAAGACCAAATTATTCTCATGGTGGCTGATGATGGGGTAGGATTTCCTGAGAGGGTTAATTTTCGTCAGACCGAGAGTTTGGGCTGGCAATTAGTTTGTCTGCTGACTGAGCAGCTCGAAGGTGATGTGCAGCTATTCCGTGAGTCAGGTACAAGAATAGTTATTTCTTTCTCTGAACTCAATTATCAAAGAAGGTTTTAGTCAGGGCGATTAGTGGTGCAGAAAAAGCCTGAAAGGGTTGACAAGTATAGAGTCTTAAAATGAGACAAAGGGGATAAAAGGGGCAGAACGAGTTTATCTCTGCTTTTGCTTGTTTGGATTGTAGTTAAGATTTTATCTTTTACTTTTCTTCCTAGATACAAGGGGCAAAGCATTGCCACGAAAATCTATAAATTTTCAGATAATTTTGATTTGGCAATGCCTTGCCCAAACCTCGCAACACAGGGACAAGTTATCGATGAAAGCACAAAGGGTTGAGCATTTGCATTTTAAAATGATTGTGGGGAGTATAAAAATAGTGGCGCAAATGCTCAATCCCTACAAGTTTGTTTTTATAGGGCTTTGAGGGCGCGAATAATTGATGACACTAATGATAAATAGCTCAAAATTATGTCAGAAAAACTTTGTGCGATCGCGCCTTTACCGCAATGCCAGATATCCATTCTAAAAACCAAGCTTAAGCCTCTTTTCTGATTCAACAAGAGTGAGAAATGTTATATTTTCCAAGATAAATTGGCATCAAAGCAGGAATTAACAATATGAAATGGGATGAAATGCGGGAGAGCGACAACGTCGAAGATGTGCGTGATGGCTCATCTAGCTCAAGCTCATCACCATTAGGAATGCTCGGCGGACTAGGTGGACTAGGCTTTGGCGGTATGGCGATCGCCTTAGTTGCGGGTCTAGTTTTTAAAGTTAATCCTGCTCAGCTTTTAGGCTTTTTATCTAATACAAAGCAACCTGCACCACAGGCGCTAGTCAAACAACCTACCAAAGATCGCGATTCGGCCTTTGTCAAATCAATTTTGGGTGATACCGAAGATACTTGGGGACGCATTTTTAAGCAACAGCTAAATACTAACTATCAAGCCCCTAAACTAGTCCTATTTGCAGGTTCCGTTAATTCAGCATGTGGCTCCGCAAAAACTTCGGCAGGGCCCTTTTACTGCCCTGCGGACAAGAAAGTATACCTAGATATGGGTTTCTTTAAATATCTAGAAGCGACGGCTGGTAGTGATGCGGACTTTGCGCGAGCCTATGCGATCGCCCATGAAGTCGGTCATCATATCCAAAATTTACGAGGCATATCTGGTAATGTCAGACAGCTAAAGGCAAGTTCTAGCAAGGTCAAGGCTAACGAACTCTCAGTCCGTCAGGAATTACAAGCGGATTGCCTTGCGGGTGTGTGGGGCCATTTCACGGCTCAGCGTGGCTTGATTTCTGATCAAGATATCACTAAGGCTCTCAATACAGCTACGCAAATTGGTGATGACTACTTACAAAAACAGTCAAAGGGTGGGCATGTAGTTCCCGAATCCTTTACACATGGCACATCTCAACAAAGGGTCACTTGGTTTAAGCGTGGTCTGGATACGGGAGATATGAATCAGTGTGATACATTTGCCGCCAATCAATTGTAACCAAAGGGATGAGCAGCGTCCCTATAGTTCCTGATCAGTCCATGATTTAGGATCTTCTAAAGGCTCTAAATGCGTAAACACTTTGATATTGGGGATGATTGCCATAATCTTGGATTCAATCTCTTCGCATAAGTCATGTCCCTCCTGCACAGTCCATGTGCCAGAAACTAAAACATGAAAATAGACAAACCTCTTTGTACCTGCAATTCTGGTGCGAATATCGTGAAATTGGATTTTTTGGCGATCGTAAGCCGATAAAATCTCATCGATCATTTGCCTTTCCATTAATGGAATAGAAGCATCTAACAACGCCGAGCCACTCTCCTGTATTAGCTTTACGCCAGTCCAGACAATATTTGCAGCAACTAATAGCGCAATCAAAGGATCAAGAATCAACCATCCTGTTACAGATACTAATAGTATGCCGAGGATTACTCCCACAGAAGTCCATACATCGGTGAGTAAATGATGAGCATCAGCTCGTAAAGTAATCGACTGAAGGCGTTTCCCAGCTTTGAGTAATACTAGAGCAAGTCCACCGTTGATCGCTGATGCGACTAGGGATAAGACTAAACCGAAACTAATCTGTTCTAAGGGCTGAGGATGCAATAGTCTAGGGATTGCCGCGATCGCAATACTAACCGCCGCAACTAAAATTAATGCGCCTTCAAACCCACTGGAAAAATATTCAGCTTTGGAATGTCCGAAGGCATGTTCCTCGTCTGGAGGTTTCGCGGCATAGGTTAAAGCCCACACTGCACCAATTGCGGCAATGAGATTGACTCCCGATTCAAGGGCATCGGATAAAAATCCAATGGAATTAGTTAAAAAATAAGCACCTAATTTCAAGCCGATAGTGAGGATGGCGGCTCCAATCGACAGAAAAGCATAATAACGAGCGGATCTATTTTGCATATCAGATTTTTAAGAACAGTCATCCAACGTGATACATCGGGTTTCATTTTGTCGTAGGCAAAATAAAACCTCAAAACTCTTATTACGTAAGTCATCAAAAGCAAAATAACCAAGAACTTTAGTTCTTGGCTCAAAGCTAAAGTCAGCTAAAGCAGACTAAAGAACTTCTATAATCAACCCGTTTCAACGGATTTAAGCTTTCAGCCCGTAATTTATTACAGGGCTATTGCTTAGGATTACTACAGTATAAAGATTGATGGCTGGAACTAAGTGACGTTTACCAATCCTTAACCGACAGATGATAGGCGGCGCTTCGCGCCGCCTATCATCTGCTGTGCGTGAGTTTTTGGTGCATATTTCATGAGATCTGCTTATTGATTTAAGAATATGTGAACGTTTTATCGTATATAAGAGTCTAAAGGTATCAACCATTGACGTGACTGTTATGCAAACCGAAAACCAGCTAGAACCGAAGGAAGACAATCTCCCCGAAGAACTATCCGATTTTCCCGACGAGCTTGCTCCGCCTAAGAAATCGTTTATAGGACGCTGGCAATGGCGGATTGCCATTGTCTTAATCCTTGCGTTAGTTGGCGGTGGTGGTTACTATGCCTATACTCAAATGATTGCCCCTGCCAGTAATCAAGGAAGTCGTAAGCGCGATCGCGTAATTTCGATTAAAAGAATTGACTTGCCGATCATCGTTACTGCGAATGGCACAATCCAGCCCGAAAAATCAATTAACGTCAGTCCTAAAAGTTCAGGTCGCCTCAAGAGTTTATTGGTCAAAGAAGGGCAATCTGTGACCGCAGGACAGATCCTCGCCTATATGGATGAGTCCAATACCTTAGGACAAATTACCCAAGCCGATGGTCAATTAGCGGCGGCGCAAGCAAGCCTCGATCTCCTTCGCGCAGGCAATCGTTCTCAAGATATTGCCCAAGCCCAAGCAAACTTAGCCAATGCCCAAGCCACCCTCGAACAGTCAGAAATCGTTTATCGTCAAAATCAGCAGCTCTATAAAGAGGGGGCGATCGCTTCTAGGGATCTTGATGCTTCAAGAACAACAATGGAAGCAAATCGCGCTAAAGTCACCCAAACGAGAGAAGCTCTATCTTTGCAACAGGCAGGTTCACGACCTGAAGACATTGATCGCGCTCAGGCTCAAGTTGTGGCGGCGGCAGGTACTCTGCAAACGGTGCAATCACAATTGGAAGATACAATTATTCGCGCTCCCTTTGATGGCGTAGTAGTGAGGAAGTATGCCGATCCGGGAGCCTTTGTAACCCCCACAACTTCAGGCAGTGCCGTTAGTTCCGCAACGGCTTCTTCGATTCTTGCCCTTGCTAGCAATAACCAAGTCGTTGCCAATGTTGCCGAAGCTAATATTGCTCAAATTGCCGTCGGTCAAGAGGTATCCTTCCAAGTTGATGCCTATCCTAATAAAAAATTTAGCGGTCGGGTCGTATCCATTTCACCGCAGGCGATCGTTAATCAAAATGTCACCAGTTTTGAGGTGAAGGCAGAAATCACTTCTAAGGACAAGGAAATGTTGCGATCGGGCATGAATGCTAGCTTAGAGTTTCGGGCAGGGCAGCTAAAAGATGTTTTGGTCGTACCTACTGTAGCGATCGTGCGTCAGCAGGGAAGTACAGGAGTCTATGTGAAGACGGAACAGAGTCCAGCTCCTGTATTTACGCAAATTGAAACAGGTGTCACCGTCGATGATAAAACCGAAGTGAAGTCAGGTTTGAATGGTGATGAGAAAATCTTTGTTTCCTTCCCTGAAGGTTCCCGTCCCAAAACTGAGCCTAGAGGTGTTCCGGGGTTAACGCCTTCTACACCTCAGAGACAAAGGGGTTAAGAATAAATTTATGCAAAAGTTAAAGCCAATCGCTAAATCCCCAGTAAAACCATTGGCAAGGCAACGTATTCAGGTTGCGAAAGTTCCCTTTGCTGAGATCCTGACTATGGCAGCAGAGTCTCTGTGGAATAATCGTCTCCGCACCGCCCTGACGATGCTAGGCGTAATTATTGGGATCGCGGCGGTAATTGCGATTACATCGATCGGACAAGGCATTCAGAAGTCAACCGAAAATCAGTTACAAGCCCTTGGCACAAATTCGATTAACGTTCTCACAGGTTCGGCTCGGACAGGTGGCATTAATCAGGGTGGTGGTTCTGCTTCCACTTTGACCTTAGAAGATGCTCAAGCTGTAGCAAAAGCACCTGCGGTAAAGTTGATGTCCGCCTATTTACAGCGCAATAGACAGGTTTCCTACGGTAATCAAAATACTTCCACAACAGTAATTGGTACGGATGTTAATTATTCACCAATTCGGAATACTTTCCCAACCGAGGGCAGATATTTCGAGCAAGAAGATATTGATAATGCCAAATCCTTAGTAGTACTTGGCTCGAAGGTGAAATCTGATTTGTTTGGACGAGCAAATGCGATCGGGGAGAGAATTCGCATTCAGGGAGAGCAGTATCAAGTAATTGGTGTAATGGAATCCAAAGGAGCTTCAGGTGGTTTCGATCAGGACGATCGCGTATATATCCCTTTAAAAAATATGTCGGCGCGACAGGTGGGTAATAATTCTTTGCAAGGGATCTCCGTGAGTGGATTTTGGGTACAAGCCCTAGATGAATCAGAAATCGAAGCGGCGCAATTCCAATTAACCAATCTCTTACGTCTGCGGCATAAGATTTATCCGCCTCAGCCCGATGACTTTCGGATTGTGAACCAAACGGATATTGTCAGTGCCTTTACGAATATTGTCGGATTGTTAACCCTGATGGTCGGTGCGATCGCTGCCATATCCCTAATCGTTGGCGGTATCGGCATCGCAAATATCATGCTGGTTTCCGTAGTCGAGCGCACCCGTGAAATCGGTGTCCGCAAAGCTTTAGGAGCAACGCGAGCCGCCATTCTCAATCAGTTTCTCACCGAGGCTATTTTAGTCTCAGGGCTGGGTGGCATAGTTGGCATTGGATTAGGAGTAGCGATCGCCTATGGATCGGCAACAATTTTTCAATTTCCATTTCTGATCTCAATCTGGGCAGTTTTGGCAGGTTTTGGCTTATCGATGATTGTCGGACTAGTTGCAGGTGTAATTCCTGCCCGCAGTGCTGCCAAACTCGACCCCATTCAAGCGCTTAGAAGCGACTAACCGAAAATGGCGCAGCCATTTTCGGCTTTGATATAATTCACTTAGTACTTAGGGAGCAGCGATCGCTATGGTTACTCAGTTGCTTACTCAAACACCGATTATTTATCCAGACTGTGATGGTCAGCCCATGGCAAATAACACAACCCAATTTCGCTGGATTGTCACGATCAAGCAGAATTTAGAATGGATTTTTGCTAACGATGATGTTTTTGTAGCAGGGGATTTGTTTTGGTATCCCATCGAAGGAAAACCCTCGATTGTCGTTGCTCCTGATGTGATGGTGGCGATTGGTAGACCTAAAGGCGATCGCAAATCCTATCAACAATGGAACGAAGCTAATATTGTGCCGCAAGTTGTCTTTGAGATTATTTCTCCTAGCAACACTGTTGATGAGATGGATATGAAGTTGCTATTTTTCGATCGCTACGGGGTTGAAGAATATTATATTTACGATCCCCAGCGTCAGATTTTACGAGTGTTTTTGCGTCAAGACGAGGGCTTACAGATCGTGCATTGGGAACAAAATTGGACAAGTCCTCGCTTAGGTATTCACTTTGAAATGGGCGAAGATGCCTTAGTTTTACGCCGTCCTGATGGCGCAATATTTCAGACTTTTGAAGAAATTACCGTACTACTCAATCAGGCAAATCAAAGGGTAGCCGAGGCGGAAAGGCGATCGCAACAATTAGCAGAAAAACTAATCGCCTTAGGCATCGATCCTAATGCTTAGTATTCTTCAGGCAATTTTTTGCGGTGCGGCAAAGCCGCACCGCAAAAAATTGGCTCCTTAATTCCATTCTTCACCACGGAAAATCCGATGATTCGTTTAGAAAATATCCGCAAAGCCTACCGACTCGGTGAAGTTGATGTTCCCGTTCTCAAAGGCATCGATCTGGAAATTCAGTCAGGGGAATATGCCGCCATCATGGGAATGTCAGGCTCAGGCAAATCCACCCTCATGAATATCATTGGCTGCCTCGATCGCCCGACGAAGGGGAAATATTATCTCGAAGATCGGGAGTTAACCACCTATAACGATGATGAACTCGCCTATATTCGCAATCGTCGCATTGGGTTTGTATTTCAGCAGTTTAATCTCCTAGCCCGTTCAACTGCCCTTGAGAACGTGATGTTGCCGATGATTTATTCCAATATTCCCAAGGAAAAGCGTCGTCGTCTGGCTGTCGAAGCTTTAACAAAAGTGGGACTTAGCGATCGCATGTCCAATCGACCCAATCAACTATCAGGCGGACAGCAGCAACGGGTTGCGATCGCCAGAGCCTTAGCCAATCGACCTGCCTTAATTCTTGCCGATGAGCCAACGGGAGCCTTAGATACGCACACCTCCCATGAGGTGATGAATTTGCTTGCTGATTTAAATGAGCAAGGAATTACGATTGTGTTAGTCACCCATGAACCAGATGTAGCCGAGAGAACTCGCCGCATTATTCGCATTCAAGATGGGTTAATTTCCAAATAAAGAACCTGTTTAGCGCGGCTTCGCCGCGCTAAACAGGTTCTTTATTAAAGGATAATTGCCCACAAGGCGATCGCTAAAATCAGCGTACTCACATGCTGAGGCAAGAGCGATCGCCAAGACTGACGCGCAATCTTTTGGGTTAAAACCCATGTCAGTAGCACTGAAAAAATCAACACTGTTCCTTGCAAAAATGCTGTTACCGCAGGATGGGCGATCAAAATGGGCAGACTTGAGCCATCCATTCCCAACGTTGCCCAAGTCACAGGCAAGACACGACCAGCTTCTTGCAGAAAGAGACGTAAATAATGGGCTAGATTTGCACCTAGAGCTAGGGGTAAATATCCATAGGCAAGCTGGATAAAGGACTTGGGTTTACAGGTGTTAATCCCATAGGGTAACTGATTGTCTTGGCAATTCTTTTTCCAATTAACCATGATGAAATGGAGCGATCGCATCATGCCATAGGCGACTAGGGGAACTGCGGCGACAACTAGCAAAATCAGCACCGATAATGCTAAATGCGGTAAGAATGCATCTGCATTAATTTGCCAAGCGATCGCTGTTTGAATCTCTGGCAATCGATGCAGAAATGCACCGCCCAGTAATAGCAACAGCAAGGCGACCTCATAGGTGCGCGGCACATGGGTTGTCCATAACTCGATCGCAGGTGGACGCAGATTAAACTCTACGGAACGATGGGGGCAAGCCTTGAGACAGGTCATACATAGCACACAGTCCCGATTGTCTTGCAGTTGAGCAGGATGGGAATAAAGCGGACAGCCATTGGTCTCTAAACCTTCGCCTTTTCTCGCGCCGCCCTTATAGCATTGATAGGTAGTGCATTCTGCGGAACAAGTCCCTTGTTGAGCGCGTAATTCAGTCATGGAGAGTTTCGCAAATAGTCCATTCATGCCGCCAATGGGACAGAGATAGCGACACCAATATCTCCGCTCAAAAATCAACGAACAAATCATTGCTCCCGCCGTAATCAACAGTAGTAAATAAGCCGAAAGATAGGCGGTATTTTGTAAATCCCACAGTTCTTCCCAGAGATAAATCAATACAAATAGACCAAAGAGAAACCAACCGCCCCATCGTTCCGAAACATCGCGATTCCAATGTTTTAGATGTCGGGGGAATAGCCACAGTGATATTTTTTGCGTGACTTCTCCATAAATCATAAATGGACAGATCGCGCACCACAGTCGCCCCACAAATGGAAATCCGATCAAAATCAATGGCCACCACCATGCCCAAAACATATTGAGGGCAACATTGCGATCGCGGGTTTGGGGTGCTAAAAATAGCGTCGCGACAACGATCGCAAAAAATGTGAGTGTAAATCCATAGTTAATGCGATCAGTGAACCATTCACTCCGTAAGAAGCGGCGTAAGCTAGGATATGCCTTGAGCAGATTAAACCGAAATTTCTTTCCCTTGGGTTGGGTTGACCAAAACACAGCCTCAGTTAGAAATGGCGCGTTCAAGGACTGCACGATCGCCCGGCCCACTAAAAATCGGAGTTCCTTTAAGTTTTCTGGGAAGTCATAGCTTTGTAAACTGCGGAGGGCTTCAGCAGTAATTGTGGGTTTAGGAATACCGCGATCGCGACAGAATAAACTAATGTAATATTCCACATGGGGTTTAATGTCAGCCTTACGGACTCTCAAGGCGGGGACTTTGATGGAATGCTTCACATGGGATTCGCAAGTGGGTTGAGATTTCTCTGTCACCATGATGATCCGCGTTTCACAGATTAAAGGCTCCTCCTGTTCATCACTGCCAACGGGTCTATAGGTGCGCGTTTCTAAAAGCTGCACAAGTTTGGGAATCAATTCCTCAGGCAATTCTTGAATATTATTTAAAACGAGAGTTCCTGTTCCCAAATAGGTCAATAAGCCAGCATTTCCCCCTGCTCTCCCAAATAGCTCGGCTCCACTTGCCTGTACTAAATTGCAATTGACCTTCGCGATCGCTTCCCGTCGATAAGCCGAGTTAAAATGAATCAACGCCGCAATATTATCCTTATCCAGCCCCGGTTCTCCAAGGATCAATACTGGCTCTCGATCTTCACTTGCCTGTTTAATTTCGTGGCGCAGTCTCGTTGCATAACGACTCTTGCCAATGATTCCGCGCTCGGCTTTAGTAATTAAGTAGGGCTGTAAAACCTGCGATCGCTCTTTTATAAACATAGTTTCACTAGATCGATTTGTATTGCAGTTTATTATGGATCAGTTAGGAAAGGGGCTACTTCGTAGCCCCTTTCCTAAAAATTAGCGATAAAATCAAAACTATGCCTAATCCTCACATTGTTTCCGCTAACTGGCTACAGGAACATCTCCATGATCCACAGGTGGTCGTGGTTGATTGTCGTTTTTCGTTAATGGATATAGCTCTTGGGCGTAAGCAATATCAAGAGAGTCATATTGAAGGAGCCTATTATTTCGATCTCAATCTTGATCTATCTAGTCCCGTCCAAAAACATGGCGGCAGACATCCTTTGCCAGATTTCGAGCAGCTAGCCGCAAAGCTGTCGCAAATTAGCATAACCAGCGAAACAACCGTAGTTGCCTATGATGATTCGCGATTTGCCTTTGCCTCAAGGCTATGGTGGCTATTGCGTTATATGGGACATGAGCGAGTAGCCCTTCTCGATGGCGGTTTCGCAGGATGGAAAGCCCAAAATTATGCAACTAGTTCTGAAATTCCTCATCCTAAAGTTGGGAAGTTTGTCCCCCAATTACAAACGGAATGGGTAGTGGACATCGAAACGGTGAAAGCGCGTAAGGATTTGCCAGAAGTGGTTTTAGTCGATTCGCGAGAAGGCGATCGCTATCGGGGTGAACGCGAACCCATCGATCCGATCGCTGGTCACATTGAAGGCGCAGTTAACTATCCTTGGATGGAAGTTACTAATGAGCAGGGTTTCGTGATGGCTAATCAAAGCGATCGCTGGCAGGAAGTCAAAAATGCTCAAGAAGTAATTGTGTATTGCGGTTCGGGTGTAACTGCTTGCGTAAATTTATTATCTTTGAAATTAGCAGGAATTGAGACTGGCAAACTCTATGCAGGCAGTTGGAGCGATTGGTGTTCGTATTTAGAATAAAGGCGATCGTTTTTGATATGACTCTAGCTTTAATAATCTTTGATACTGGATAAATTTGTCTCTTAGTTCTTCAGGAAAGAGCGGCAAATTTTCTGGGTGAGACGCTTTTTTGGGCATATTCTTCGAGAAAGGTACGCACGATTTGGCGATAATGTTCTACTCGATCCATTGTTCTATAGCAATCCTAAATGAGTTGAGAGAGGCTTCGACTTCGCTCAGCCATCGTATCCTGATGGCTGAGCGAAGTCGAAGCCCTATTTTTCTCATAAATGATTTAGGACTGCTATATTCCCTAGTGGTTCACTTTCAGTAAATTCCATTACATCATCAGGATATGTAAAATTATTGGGAATAGTGGATATTAGGTCATTGAGGGTTAGTTTTTGATGCTGTGCGTTGATATCTGAGCTTTTGACCGTGATATTGGAAGAGATTGTAACTGGGGCGTATGTTTGTTGCAAGAAGGCGATAAAGTTTAAGGCTTGGCGTTGGGCTTCGGCGGGTAATGAATCGAAGGCTTTGAATAGTTCTTGTTGTGTCATATTCACAGGTTCTTATTGATGTATTATTTCTATTTTATCTCAGATTATTTTCTTTCTTTGGCTCTTTCATAAGCTAGATCATGTTCCCCAAAACTGATGATTTGAACTCGTTTGGGTGATGGAGACTCGTAGATACGATAAACCAGACGGTAACTGCCTCCATTACAGTCGATTTCTATTGCTCGATGTTTTTTGAGATCGCCG
Organism: Pseudanabaena sp. BL-A-41; assembly: GCA_050632425.1. GTDB lineage: Bacteria > Cyanobacteriota > Cyanobacteriia > Pseudanabaenales > Pseudanabaenaceae > Pseudanabaena. The sequence goes on from CP192607.1 coordinate 2,033,432, forward strand.
CGCAAATCGTGGCTAGGAATACCTCTGGTTTTGTACGGATCGAGTTTTAAGACTCTTTGGTATTGGATGAAGTCTTCTCTTAGTTCATCAGGCAATAGAGGCAAATCTTCGGTTTGAAGATCTTGATGTAAGGTAATTCTATACATTTGCTTTTTGGTAGCCTTTCTTTTCTAGCCAAGCGTTTAAAGCTGGCTCATCAATTGGTTCGTCCTCATCTATTGAGGTTATCCATTTACTGGGATCGTCTTGGTCTGGTAGTCGTGAGATGGCTTTTGCTTCTGCTGATTGAGTGGCAAATTTAGCGCTAGGGGTTAATCCTTGCTGTTGTATGGTGATATCTGGGTCTTTGACTGTGATATTGGGAAGATCTGTAGCAGGGTTTTGATAGGTTTGGTGCAAGAAGGCGATGAAGTTGAGGGCTTGGCGCTGGGCTTCTGGGGGAAGTGCGGCAAAGGTTTCGATGAGTTCTTGTTGGGTGGTGATCATAAGTTTAACCTCCTAGTTCTTTAATTCTAGCGAGAGAGTTGTTATACCATTCTGTATTCCCTTGCTGTTGATAGAGTTCCGATGCCTTCCGAAAATCTGCCAATGCTCCTTGTTTGTCTCCTAAATTTTTCTTCGCAATCCCGCGATTGTAGTAAGCATCAGCATAATCAGGCTTGAGGCGGATGGCTTCGTTATAGTCGGCGATCGCTCCCTGTTTGTCTCCTAAGTTATACTTCGCACTACCACGATTGATGTAAGCATCAGCATAATCAGACTTGATGCGGATAGCTTCGTTATAGTCGGCGATCGCTCCTTGTTTGTCTCCTAATTCATATTTCGCTAACCCTCGACCTAAATAGTCATCTTCTGTTTTAGAAACCAAAACAATTGCTTGCTGAAAATCATATTTAGCATTCTCATGTTGTCCTAATGATTTTAATGCAACCCCTCTTCTAGTATAAGCCCTGACATAATTAGGCTTGAGGCGGATGGCTTCGTTATAGTCGGCGATCGCTCCCTCTTTGTCTCCTTTTTGTGATTTCTCGTAGGCGCGTTTGAAATATTCATTAGCTGAAAGAGAACGTTGCGGGGTTGTAGGAGAACTTAGATTTTGCAGAGGAACGAGACTAGGCTGAAAAAATGATTCCCCTTTCTTTCTTAAAATGAGAATTTGAGATGCTTGATCATCTGCTAAATCAAACTCGATCGCCACTTTCCCCCATTTAAAAGCATTTTCATAACCCTTCCCCGCCCCGATCGCATCATAAAACCCCTGCGAAAACTTAATCGCCACATGATCCTCAACCACATCGCGCATCCCAATCGTAAACGGAATATTTGCTGATATCGCATCACCCTGCACATCCGAATAACAAGCATTCAAAACCACACATTCCAAATGCTCCTCACAAAGCTGTAACAAACTTGCTAACGGCTTTGCTGGTACAAACTTAATTTCATTGCTATTAGTCGAACGCGATCGCACCTCGCCCCCCTCAGAACGATAGATCGCACCCGCCGACTCATCGCTGACAAATAACAGTCCCCGATCTCCTGCACCATGTCCGCTAAAATGCAAAACATGGGGTTCCAAATCCAACAAAGCACGACGTAATTCTGAAGGTGTCGCCGCCAGCCGATATTCCACCTCAAAATTATCCCGTTTGCGAGATCGCCTTAACGCCTCTTGGATAGTTTTCACCTCATGATCCAGCTTCAGAGGTGATGAGCCTAAAGGATTAGCGGCTACTACCAAAATCCTGACGCGATCACCTGATTTTTCTAACCGTTCCGCAATACCAACATTCAGGTTCTGCACATTCACAGTACCGCCCTGCACATTAATACCAATTTTTTCAGCTAAGGGATCGGTCATGATGCTAAAAATTACTGACTATCACATTATCGTCAGATTTAGAGATAATTACAAGTATTTATATTTAGAGCTTAGTGACTTTGTTTGAAGCGGATTGAAGCGATCTCCTCAACATCAAACATTTGAAGCAAGTTACAGCAGTCAGATCTCAATTTCTTGTTCAAGAATATCTAAAAGTTCCAGAATGCTTAGAGAATTACCTGAAATGACATTTTCTTCCGATTCCACATGAATGTGATGGGGAAAATTAGGCAAATTGGGAAAATGCGGAACATTGTCCCAACGTTTTCTTAAGATAATGCGATCGCAGTCCATCCACTGATAGCGATATCTAGTCGTTTCAACAACATCATCTGTAATTTTGAAATACTCAGCAATTTCCAAAAAATCATCATTACAAAGCGTAATCCTTGCCCGAAAATAACCGCGATCGCCTAAATCTAATTCTTCAATAATCGTAAACGCAGCGATCGCATTGCTGGAAATCAGTCTAGACTTAATATTTTCAAGATATTGACTAGCTTCCATAATGATTATTAATGATTATTGTCTTTTGGGCTGTAACACCTGCAAACGCTCTTGAACAGATTGCCAAAGCTCATAAATAACACCCCATTCAAAATAATCCATCTCATCACCTAAAATACCTTCGTTAAATCTTTGATAGAAAATGTCCGAAGGCATTTGATACTGAAGTTCGTATGCTTGTAACTTTGCTTGTAGTTCAGAAGCTTGCTTAAGATTATTAGCTCGCTCTAACTCGACGATCTTATTAAGGGAACGCTCAATTAAATTACTTCGATAGCCCTGTCGATAGAGTAAGTCTAGAATTTGCAAGGGTTCCGATGTTGGTGAAATCATAGTTTTATACCCTTTTTTTCCAAAAATGACCGCAGGTAATAGCTATACGATATCAAATATAACTCGTCCATCGCATCGCCAATATTGTTCTAGAGACAAATTAAAAACCACGTAAATCTTGGGGTAAAAAAGTGCGATCGCTTGGCAACATCGCCACAGGTTCTGTCAGCGTGAATTCTCCCTTGACAATCCAATCCTTGAGAGTCTTCGCCGCTTCCTCTGATAGATGCAAGCTAGCAAGAGGCGCAGTCCTAACAGTCGTACCTGCGATCGGGATTTTGCCAGACTTAAGTTCCGCATAGGAAACAGAACCAAAGATCGGACGGACTCTGCGGGGAATCGAGAAATCAATCACAGGTGCAACTAATTGTTCATCTAGTACCGCCGCCTTCGCAACCACTTCTTCATTAATCACAGGTAGCGGCACGGCAACACCCATCATTAGCGATGCGCCATAATTACGGAAATAGCAACCACGCACCCATTCAGGAGTCATTTGCTTAGCATCGCCAATTAGCGCCAGAGTCGCCGCAGGCCCAATGGGAGTACGATTTTCTAAACGCTTTTGCAAAGGGAAATGCTGAGTTCCTTCCCATGCCACATAGCCAATACCACCACCCATAAAGATGCGTGTACCAATCCCAATTAATTGCAAATCAGGATCGTTCCATAGTGGTGAAATTGCCCCCGGATTAGAATAGACCGCATTTCCTAATCGCGGCTGAAGTGGGCCCAAATAGGTGTAAAGAGTTTCTTCACCTCCATTCACACCGACAATAAAGTTTTGATAGAGATTGCGAGGGTTAAAGAGATAGAACTGATTGATCGAATCCTTCGTAATTGTCGTCTCAAAATTAGCGCGAGGATAGCAATCGTTAGGATGTCCGATCGCTTTAAAGTTAACCGTCTTGCCTGCAATTAAATCGGCAATCACATGACCGCCGCCACGATTTTGGACACCTTCATCATTAGCCTCTGGTTCTTGGGTTGCGCCTAAATAAATATCAACAGCACCAAATCCCGCATAGGCAGGTACACCATCAATCCAACAAGTGCGAATCTTGATCGGTGGATCGGTATGTCCTAAATTGAGAATTGCCCCCGATGACTCCATCGGCTCGAATGTGCCTGTAACGATCACATCTACTTTCTTTGTCGCCTGCGTAACCCCAATCTCGGCAACAAGGGTTTTAAGCTCAGTCGCAGTTAGGACTTTAGCCTTACCAGCTTTGATTTTGTCATTAATATCGGCGATCGTTTGGGGCATAGGACTTGGCTGAATTGAAATTATCTAGAAATATAGGGCTTTAGAATTTAATGAATAATGAGAAGTTGTGGAGCAAATTCCCATTATTCAAAATGTGGGCAGTGACCAACCGTTATTAGACAATGTGCCTGCATGGATGCGATCTAAGGCTCTTTTACCACCCCAGCGATCGACAATTTTATCGTCATATTCATCAGCAATTTCCATCACCGCCTTGACCGAAGCTTCTAATTCCTTCATGCTGCAAGTTGAACCAACGATGGAATGTTCAAAGAGAATTTCATTGTCGGGGGAAATTCCAAAAGCACCAAAAATCATCTTGGCATTTTCTTCTAATAAATATCGCATCAGTTCAGGTTTTAATTCAGCACCGACCACTACATACGATCGCGTATTAATTACCGCGTCATTTTCGTCCCAAGGAAAAACTAATATTTCTACTAATGCTGATCCGACAAACATTCCTAATCCAGGAAAATCTTGGCGAGCGCAGGGATATTTGCCAAAAATCTCTTGGATCCACGTTACTACTTTTTCATAGCAGGCTTCTTGAGCGGTAGTTTGAAATTTCAAGTTATTTGCCTCCATAGGTTGATCAAACTGGGCGATTTTGGCAATCAGCATCGTAGCTAAGCTAATCAGAACTATACCCATAGGCAGTTACATTTTCCAAGCATTATTTGAATATTTTCCAAGAAAAAGAAGATGGTACTGAGTGCTATCTTCTTTTTAGCGGTTGATCGGCGGCAATTAAACCAGTCATAAAGCAATAACGCCTTGTACTATGATGGATAAATCTTAAGAGATACAAAAATTTGCCTTACACTTCTTACGTTTAGGAGGAAACATAGTTGGCTAGTCGCTTCTTATTTACATCTGAATCGGTTACGGAAGGACATCCTGATAAAATTTGCGATCAGATTTCCGATACGATTCTTGATACCTTGTTGGCTCAAGATCCGCGATCGCGTGTCGCTGCCGAGGTTGTAGTAAACACTGGTCTGGTCTTGATCACAGGGGAAATTACAACCAAAGCGCATGTCAATTACGTCGATATTGCCCGTAAAAAAATTGCTGAAATTGGTTACACCAATGCTGATAACGGTTTCTCGGCAAATAGCTGTGCGGTAATCGTGGCCCTTGATGAACAGTCCCCAGATATTGCTCAGGGCGTGAATGTTGCCCTCGAAGCCCGTACTGGTGAAGAAGAAGATGCAGCCCTCGAAGCAGTAGGTGCGGGTGACCAAGGGATTATGTTTGGGTTTGCCTGTGACGAAACCCCTGAATTTATGCCCATGCCGATCGCGATCGCCCATCGCCTCGCCCGTCAGCTATCGGTTGTCCGAAAAAATGGCACATTATCTTATTTACGCCCTGATGGTAAAACCCAAGTTACGGTAGTTTACGAAGGTGATAAGCCCGTTGCGATCGACACGATCCTCATTTCGACACAGCATGATGCAGCGATCGATGGCATTACTGACGAAGCCAAAGTACAGGAAAAAATCAAAGCTGATCTCTGGACTCATGTAGTCTTGCCTAGCTTTGCCGATACTTCAGTTAAGCCTAATGACCAAACTCGCTATCTGGTTAACCCCACTGGCAAATTTGTAATTGGGGGACCTCAAGGTGATTCTGGGCTCACTGGACGCAAAATTATTGTCGATACCTACGGTGGCTATGCCCGTCATGGTGGTGGCGCTTTCTCTGGCAAAGATCCCACAAAGGTCGATCGCAGTGCGGCGTATGCGGCGCGTCATGCTGCCAAAAATATTGTGGCGGCTGGTTTGGCTAGCAAGTGTGAGTTACAAATCAGCTATGCGATCGGTGTGGCGCGTCCCACTAGTATGCACATCGATACCTTTGGCACTGGCAAGGTTGATGAAGAAACCCTATTGCGTCTAGTCAAAGACAATTTTGATTTGCGTCCTGCGGCAATTATCAAGAACTTTGATTTGCAAAATCTACCTAGCACGAGAGGTGGTCGTTTCTATCAAAATGTCGCCGCCTATGGTCACTTAGGTCGCAACGATCTCGATCTTCCTTGGGAACGCTTAGACAAAGTAGAAATCTTGAAAAAGAACGCTTAATATACAAGAAAGGCTCGCTAAGCGAGCCTTTCTTGTATTTATTCAGCTAAGAAATCCATAATATTTTCTAAATCTCTTGCACCATGTAAGACGCGCAAAATTTCTACTTGGTCTTCTTTAATTCTGTAAAAAATTAAATAATCTGTAAAATTCTTAATTCGCCACTGACGAATCATTGCTATGTCAGGTAATGCAACTATTTTTCCTATATTCGGTGCGATCGCTAATTGATTAAAAGCATATTCAGCAGATTCTAAAAATCTTTCGGCTGCATCCCGATTGCCCATTGCCAGAATATAATTTGCTTGTTGCCTAAGATCTTGAGTGGCGCGATCGCGGATAATTACGTGAAAAGCCATTCTTGCTATTGTTCCGTTCCTAATACCGACTGGCGTAAATTTTGCCAATAAGCCGTCGTTACTGGTTCAGACTCTGAACTTAGTCCTTCTTGTAATAGGCTAGATAGCTTTGCCTGAGCCTCCTTTTTCTGCCGATCTTGATTTAGCAGCGTCAAGAAGTAGTCTGCGGCGCTGTTGAAACCTCCAGACTGAATCTGTAGTTGAACATAGGTCTCAAGGTCTTTAGGGATTGGGAAGCTAACATTCATAGGTTGTTAAGCAAATAAGTTATTGCTACTTGGATAATTTTAGCATTTGGAAATTTATAAATTCGAGGACAATGGATTTTTAACTCATGAATCACAGGTTTGATTATGCGATCATGTTGCAACTAGGTTCTATTTTAAATTTAGTATAAGTAGGTGGGCATAATTAAAAACCAGAGCCAAAACCTGTGGCGCACGCTGCGCGTGCGCCACAGGTTTTGGGGTTTTATATTTAATTGCGCCCACCTACTTAAGAACTATTTACTAATCTGAAGATAGACTTCCATAGTATTGTTATGTTTGCAATATATGTGCATCAAACATGGAATACAAAAAACTTGGCACAAGTGAACTGTTAGTATCAGAAATATGTCTAGGGACAATGACCTATGGACAGCAAAACACGATCGCCGAAGCCCATGAGCAACTAGACTACGCGATCGCGCAGGGGATTAATTTTATTGATACTGCGGAAATGTATCCAGTCCCACCTAATGCGGCAACGCAGGGTAGAACTGAGCAATATATTGGGGAATGGCTAGCACAACCACACATTCAGCAACAAAGAGATAAATTAATTATTGCCACCAAAATTATTGGCACGGGTCGTAACTACAGTTGGTTGCGGGATGACTCGATCGCGGCTCTAAGTCGTAAAAATATTTTGCAAGCAGTCGATGATAGCCTCAAGAGATTGCAAACTGACTATATCGATCTTTATCAAATCCATTGGCCAGATCGCAATGTACCGATGTTTGGGCAGGTCACATTTGAGCCTCAAAATGAGCGGGAAATGGTGGCGATCCCTGACCAATTAGCCACATTTGCGGAATTAATTCAAGCAGGTAAAATTCGTCATTTAGGAGTCAGCAATGAAACACCTTGGGGTATTAGCGAATTTAGCCATACTGCCAAGCAGTTAGGTTTACCGAAAATTGTCTCAATTCAAAACGCCTATAACCTGATCAATCGCACCTTTGAAATGGGGCTGACCGAAGCTTGCTATCGTGAGCAGGTGAGGCTACTAGCCTATAGTCCCTTAGGCTTTGGGCATCTTTCAGGCAAATATGTCCAAGGTTCGCCCAGCAATACCCGCATTACCCTATTCCCGCAGTTTGGGCAGCGCTATAAGAAGGTAAATGTACAGGCGGCGACTGCGGAATATGCGGCGATCGCTCAAAAATATGATTTATCTCCGACCCAATTGGCGCTAGCATTTGTGCGAAGTCGGTGGTTTGTTACCAGTACAATTATTGGCGCAACCACGATGGAACAACTCAAGGAAAATATCGACAGTGCTAAAGTACAGCTAAATACTGAGATTTTGGCAGAAATCGACCAAGTTCATGCCCGCTACTTTAATCCTGCGCCTTAAATTATTTCTGCATAGTTTTGATGACCTCTTTGATGCCCTCAAAATCACGCAAATTAGTCACCGTTTAGCATCATGAAAATGACATACCGTAAAACGCTAATCTCCGTTATTGCTGTCAGTTTTAGCCAATTTCTCATTGCGGATAGCGCTCCTTCCGCACCCGTACCTGAGAGCGGCAATGTAATCCAACTCAATGGACAGCCTTGGTCAGGACGTTGGATCAGGAGAGTGGAACAGGGACAGCAAAATCTGTATGTGCAGGAAGACTGGCTGACAGGTGGCTTAGGTGTACAGATGATGGATTCCGAAAAAGCCGATCGCCAAAGGGTGCGCTGGTTCTCTAGCCCTACCTTTTCGCGAGTAGCTTTTGATAGTACAGGGAGATTTCGCTATCTCGATCTCACTCCCTTTGCCGAGCAATGGCGGACAGAAATTATTGGCAATTCCCTCAATATCTACACTCCTGACACGAAAATACAGGCAGTCCGTCGCAGTAAACAGGCTTGGGGCGATCGCCTTGTGATTGATCTCAATCGGCGTACTCCTTGGCGAGTGAGTCATCAGGGGAATGTGATTAATGTCGTGGTGTCAGCAGAGATGGCTGCCGATCAACCAATTGGCACAAATACCACCGCAGGCAATCTCGTAAAATCGGTAACGGTGCAACCGCAAGGCAAATTAACCCAAATTCAGATTGAGACTAAGGAATCAATTCATCCTGCGATCGAATTATTGAGCAGTCCCACGCCCCGCATGGTGATTGATCTGCGCCGTGACTATGTGCCACCGAGTCTCACGGTGCAATGGGCAGATGGATTGAGAAGGATTGAAAAAATTGTCGAAATTCCCAATAAACCAAAAACAGATAAAGATCCCAAAACGATTAAGTTCTCCGTTACAGCTTTGGAAGTTGATCTCAAACAACCAAGGTTAAAATTGCGCCCAATTTGGAGTAATCCCGATGGCTCACCAAATGGAATTCTCGGTTTATTACCAGTGCCGCAAATGGTGGAAAAGGCTCAAGCGGTAGGTGCGATTAATGGAGGATTTTTTAATCGGATTCGTCAATTACCCGTAGGTGCAATCCGTGAAGGTAATCGCTGGATTGCGGGAACGGCTTTAGTTAGAGGTGCGATCGCATGGAATGAGAAGGGAGAGACCCTAATTGATCGCCTCAATTTTACTGAAGAAATTACTACTGCTAACCAGACCAAAATCACGCTCACAAATCTCAATAGTGGTTATGTCCAACGCGGAATTGCTCGTTATACTTCCAATTGGGGCAGTGGTTATACGCCATTAACTGAGAATGAATTGCTGATCGTAGTCCGTGGCGATCGCGTAGTTGCTCAGTACCAAGGTGGCGCGGTCGGCGTGGGACAGGTTACCATTCCTAGCGATGGTTATGTTTTAGTGGCAAGACAATCTCCTGAAGCAGGAAAACAATTACCTGTGGGGATGACTGTGCGCGGTCGTCAAGCCTTTGTCCCAGAAAAGTTTTCTAACTTCCCTAACTTGATTGGTGCGGGACCTTTATTACTAAAAAATGGCAATATATCCCTAGATGGCAAATTAGAAACTTTCCAAGCAGGTTTTGATACGCAAGCTGCCGATCGCAGTGCGATCGCTACAACAAAAGAGAAAGGCAAACTGCTGCTCACCACAGTCCAAGCGGCTCCCGAAGGCGTTGCCCCCAATCTTTTCCAAACTGCGGAAGTTCTCAAAAAGATTGGTGCGGTTGATGCGCTAAATCTCGATGGAGGTAGTTCTTCGACTTTGTTCCTTGGTGGCAATGTTCTCAATCGCCCTATAACTGAGATAGCCCCTGTCCACAATGCGATCGCAATTTTCATTACTCCACCTCCTGCTAAGCCTCAATTTTAAGTGGATAAAAGCGCTTTGCCAGATTTAACCCTTTTCATCGATAAAGATGAGATTGCGGACATCAATGCTGTCGAGCCATTTTCGATGCTCATATAGCAATGTAAGTTTTGCTTAAAAATCAGAAGATGATTGGCGGCGCGAAGCGCCGCCAATCATCTTCTGATTTTTAATTAAGCCTAGCTACTTATTGGCTTTGACAGTTTGTTAAAAATCTTTTTAATAAATGTGTTTGAGCGCCAAAGTGTAGATGCGTATAGGATGCGTGAACTTGATATCTTTGCCAACCTTCGTAAGGATATGGCAAATGGGATTCATAGCCTTGCAGAGAATATAAGGGGCGATCGCTATTTTCTGTTAAAGATGAGCGATGGAACTCATGCCCCCACACCCGATCGCCTTGATTGACTAAAGGACTATCTTGCAAAGCAGTCGCCTGACGATAGCCTAAAGTGAGCCGCTTACCCATTTTCGCCGCAGTCGGGAAAATATTAACCATTGGAAAGGATTGATCTTCAAAATCGACAATGCGATCGCATAGGTACATTAAGCCGCCACATTCAGCATAGGTGGGCATCCCTGAAATAATTGCCCTATGAACCGATTCTCTAGCATCTTTATTTTCCGCTAATTCAGCAGCAAATACTTCTGGAAAACCACCACCAAAATATAAGCCTTGAGTATCTTCTGGTAAGGTGCGATCGCTAATGGGACTCCAAGGCACTAACTCGGCTCCCATTTCTCGAAATAAATCGAGATTATCGGCATAGTAAAAACTGAAGGCGCGATCTTGGGCGATCGCAATACGGATTTTGCCCTCACCCCCAGCCCCTCTCCCATTAGGAGAGGGGAGCAAGACTTGCTCACCCTCTCCTGCGGGAGAGGGGGTTGGGGGGTGAGGGCTTTTCATCAATGGCAATAATTTCTCCCAATCAAAGCAAGTTTCGCCTAGATGCGCCAAACGCTCAATAATGCCATCAAGATCGGACATTTCGGCGGTGGGTATTAGTCCTAAATGGCGATCGGGAATTGAGATATTATCTTGGCGACGGAGAACGCCTAAAATTGGTAAATTAAGAGGCTCAAGAGCTTGGGTTAGAAGTTCTAAATGGCGATCGCTACCTACGCGATTGAGAATAACTCCCGCTATATGAATTCGTGGATCGAAAGTACGATATCCGTGAGCGATCGCGGCAATAGATCGTGATGTACTAGCACAATTGAGAATTAAAACTACTGGTATATTGAGCAATCTCGCAATATGGGCGGTACTTGCGGTGTCGTCCTTGCCCGTCGCACCATCGAATAGCCCCATCACTCCTTCAATCAGAGAATATGCAGCATTTTGAGAATATTTAGCAAAGCATGATCGCACATAGTCTTCAGAGGTAAGTACAGGATCGAGATTGCGGCATGGTAGCCCCGTGATATAGGAATGGAACATGGGGTCGATGTAATCAGGCCCAACCTTAAAGGATTGCACTTGATCGGATTGCGATCGGGCTTTTAGGGCGGCTAGTAGCGCCAAAGTTACTGTGGTTTTCCCTACCCCACTACGTTCACCAGCGATTACAATTGCCATGTCTTAAGTCCTATACTAAAAACAGTATAAACGTGGAGTGAGTCGCCCGACTCGCTATCGCCTTGACTGCTTTCGACTCAATATTGAAGGGCTCTGGGGCTTAAAGTCATTTGCGGGAGACGAAGATAACTTCTAATTGATGTTTTTTAGGGCGTTGGTAATCTCAAAGACAAATAATTATTACATGGTTAACTCATAGTCATTAATTACATTGGACAATACTTAAATGCTTTGTATAAAGCGAGATTTGTTCACTGAGTAATTGACTTGAGCGATTGCAGAAATATCAATGAGAAAAATGTTTGGGACTTTTGAGGTAAAAGGTTGAATTATGGCAAACCTTAGTAATCAGCACAATGAGCCGAATTTAGACCAACTCCTTACTGACTATGCGGAGGCTCTTAAAGGTTTGCCATCTCAATCCAAGTCATCTTCTCGGCAAGTTCTCAAAGTATTGCGATCGCGCGATCGCCTCCAAGATGCGCTCTCCCAAGTTGCACAACTAGATGATGAGCAATTGGTAACATTGGCTGAGCTAGACCTAGAACTGAAGCAACGCTCAGACATTGTTTGTGCTGACAAAGAATTGCAACAAATGCGCCAAAGTTTGCTTCCACCAGAATCTGCTTGGTGGTGGTATCTTGAACCAGTTATAGAAGCTTCTCAAGCCAAGACTGGGTGGGACAAGTTTGATTGGGTTTGGAATGTAGGTACAGTAGTTTGTTTGGTGGTTGCGACATCTTTTATTACCCAAACTGCCAAAGCTTTTTCTAGTGAAGGTTTTGACTTTTTAGGTACTCTCAGCACTATTGGACAGGGTGCAGGTTTAGCTTTTGTGGCGGGGGGCGCACTTACTGATAAAGGCAAAAAAGCGGTTGAAAGTACTTTGATAAGTATGAAAGTTCCTGCTTCGCTTCATGCTGAAGCTACTTTTGGAGCATCATTGTTATTAATGGGGGCAGCATATGGTATCCATCATAATTTGCCTAAAGTTGGGGATATTTACTTTGATCGGGCACAGCAGCATGAAAAAAATGGCGAGTGGTCTCAGGCGGTGCAAAGTTATAAGCGAGCTTTAAACTTTGCACAAGATGACTATAAATCACAAATTGCTATTGGCTTTTTGTATGAGAAACTAGGTAACTTTGATGAGGCTTTAAAAGTATACAAAAAAGGATCTTTCTATGGAGTTCCTCAATTTTTAAATGCCCAAGCAAGGGTGATGCTTATGGCAGGGTTGCAAAAGAATAATTGGCAAGGTGGAATTGATGAGAAAGTAGTTCGTGAAGCTGAGGATTTATTAGCTCGTGCTGACAAAGCAATAACTAACCTCAGTCGCGAATCTAACGACTTTAGTCTAGACCCTAGATTATCCGCAGATATTGCGATTAATCGAGCCATTGTGATAATGGCACAGCTTAAATACGAGGACAATATTAGTGAAAAAACACGAAATTCATTAAATGAAATTGTCGATAATTTGATCTCGCTTGATAGTTCAGTAAAAAAAGAGTCGGCAGGGCAGCAAAACCCTATAACAGTTGCATCTACTTTAGGAAAATCAAGAGCAAAATGCTATTACCAGCAAGCTTTTTTAATTGGTAGACTATCAGACTCACCAAAAGTAAATGGAACCGATCCTTTGATAAACGATCAGAATATACTGGACGACTGTTGGTCTGCACTAAGTTGGGGCACAAGTTTTTACATACCATCCGACGTAACTTTGTTCAAAAATTATAAACTTCCAATATCGAATATAGATGTACATTCTGTGTCGGAGATTCGCAATATTAGCTCTTTTATGGGTCTGATTTACTCTTACCGACGAGGCGAAGCAATATCTAAATATGGTAATAGAATAGTTCTAATTCAAGACTCTGAAACTTGGTTGGATTTGGCTAATCAGTTGACTCAGGTTATTCAAAATAAGTATGATAAAGGTAAGCAGAAGTATGACCAAGACATTGTTTGGAGATTTTTACTGAATAAAAATGGAGAATTGATTGCATACTTTGCCTATGATGAGAAATCACGGGAACTGGGAAATGCCCAGTCATCCATCATAGAAGCACTAGAGAAAAAAACAATAAATGCATTAGGTGCAGAATTGGCTCAAGGCGGCAAAATAGAATTTGTTGATTTTAAGGTTGTGATTTCTTCAGATGGGAAAGTTAAGCATATTCTTCCTTGGTCAATGGCATATCCAAGCAGTGAGAAATATTTTGATCAAATATGTAAGCAAGAAAATTGCAAAAATCTTATCCTTGAATCTCGTGTTAGTTCAGTTTTTAAAAACTATGTAGCTGACCTTAATAATCCTTCAGAAATAGGGGTACTACAGTCAATTTTACAGTTAAGCCAAAATTTTCTGAGTGCAAGAGATGATAAAGGTATTTATTATAAAGAACCTACTATCTTTAAGCTAAAAGTCTCTGCTGATGGGCAAATCGTTAACTATGAGGCAATTAATCAAGAGGTAATACAAAGACTATGGAAAAAACTACCTTTAAGACTACTCAATGGTGATGACTTAAAAACACCTCAGTTTCCAGAGGTGGAAAAAGCACCCTATGCTTACTTCAAAATGGAAGTGAGAGGAGTCGAGATTAAATTTGCGCCTTGGTCAGATCCAAAATAGTTACTTCTACTTAACTATTTACAGGATTGTCAAAAGAAATCACTAGATTCTATCTGCCTTTGCACTGTACGCTATATAGAGATACCTATCTTTAATCTAGCTAACTAATGCACCGTATTGCCACTATTTCAGGAGGCTGGAACCAGTCCACCGACAGCGTTGTTTTTGTTGATCAGCAACCTGCACCGATTGTAATCATTACTGCTGCGGATACGGATATCCAAACCCTTGCGGCGGCTACTGCGAACTTGCCTGAATATTTTCCGCAAATTCGGGTGGTGAATGTATTGCAATTGCAGCAACAAATCGCGATCGATACCTACGCTGAAGAGGTTTTGTCGCAAGCCAAGGTAATTATTGTGCGATTGATTGGGGGACAGTCTTACTGGAGCTATGGCTTAGAGGTCGTTAAGGAAACGGTGGCAAATACGGGCGCAGTCTTGATCGTATTGCCGGGGGATGAGCGTCCTGATCCGAGCTTAACGAGTCATTCGACAACTTCGCTAACTTTGGTGAATCAGGCTTGGCAATATTTCATTGAGGCGGGAATATCTAATTATCAGAATTTATTGAAGTTTGTTGCAAAAGAATTTTTAGATATTGTTGCAAAGTACGAATTGCCGCAACCAGTGCCTCGGATTGGGATATTTGATCCCCCCCAGCCCCCCTTGAGAAAGGGGGGAGAATTTTCTTCTTCCCCCTTTTTAAGGGGGATTGAGGGGGATCTCGGTCTAGTGGCGATTCTTTTTTATCGCGCTCATTATTTGTCGGGAAATACGGGGGCGATCGCCTCTTTATGTGAAGCCTTACGAGAACGTAATTTAGAACCTTTACCCATCTATGTTTCATCCCTCAAAGAACCTGATGTGCAAGCGGAATTAATTCGCTATTGTTTACCTGAATTTGGTCAAAAAGTTGACGTGATTTTAAACACGACTAGCTTCTCTTTAGCGAGTTTAAAAACCGATACGCCGCAAGTGGATCTTTGGGAAGCTTTGAATGTGCCAGTCTTTCAGGTGATTTTTAGTGGCGGACTTAAGAAAACTTGGGCAAATGGAACTCAAGGGCTAAACCCTCGCGATATGGCGATGAATGTGGTGTTGCCTGAAGTCGATGGCAGAATTATCACTAGGGCAGTCTCTTTTAAAGCGATGCAGGGACAAAATCTCGCTTTGCAAACGGAAGTATTGACCTATGAACCTGTACGATCGCGCATCAATTTTGTGGCAGATCTGGCGGCGAAATGGATACAGCTAAAGCATACGGAGGTAAGCGATCGCAAGATTGCGTTAATTCTCGCGAACTATCCTAACCGTGATGGCAGATTAGCCAATGGAGTCGGGTTAGATACTCCTGCTAGTTGTTTGGAGATTCTTAAAGCCTTGCGAAGTTCGGGCTATAACGTTGGTGAGATTCCTGAAACTAGCGATAAATTGATGCAGCTATTAACCACAGGCGTAACCAACGATCGCGAATCTTTTGGGGTACGTCAGGTTAATCAATCACTATCTTTAGAAGACTATCAAGATTATTTCCAGAATTTGCCTGAGCCTGTCCAAAATGGAATTCAGACAAGATGGCATCAGCCGAAATGTGAAAAGGAATTTGCGATCGCTGGTATGCAATTTGGCAATATTTTTGTCGGTATTCAACCCTCACGGGGCTACGATCTCGATCCTACCCTCAATTATCATGCGCCAGATTTAGAGCCAACCCATGACTATATGGCTTTCTATCACTGGGTTCGCGACAAGTTTAACGCCCATGCGATCGCCCATATCGGCAAACATGGCAATCTCGAATGGTTGCCCGGAAAGAGTGTAGCGCTTTCAGAAAATTGCTATCCTGAAGCCGCTTTTGGAGCGATGCCCCATTTTTATCCCTTTATTGTTAACGACCCAGGGGAAGGTTCGCAGGCAAAAAGGCGATCGCAAGCGGTGATTCTCGACCATCTCACGCCGCCGATGACTCGCGCTGAGTTGTATGGTGGTTTACAGCAATTAGAAGGCTTAATCGATGAATATTACGAAGCGGAAACTCTCGATCCTTCTCGTTTGGGGATGATTCGCGATCGCCTACTGGAAACCATCAAGCAGGAAAATCTCTACCATGATTTAGGAATTTCCCTAGACCATTTAGAGGATTCTCTCAATACAATTCTCACGACAGCCGATGGTTATCTGTGCGAGATTAAGGAAGCACAAATTCGTGATGGTTTGCATATTTTCGGGCAATGTCCAGAGGGTTGGCAATTAAGGGATCTAGTCGTTGCGATCGCCCGTAATCCTACGGCTAATCGGATAGGGCTGACGCGGGCGATCGCGCAGGATTGGGGTTTAGATTTCGATCCCTTGACTGCGAATTTAGGCGAGTTACTTCCAGCAAGTTCGCATCCACGCTTAGCGAATTGTCGGATTATTGGGGATGCAGTGGAAGTGATAGAGGAATATGCGGCGGAGTTGGTGGCACAGATTCTTGAAGAGATCCCCCCTACCCCCCTTGCAAAGGGGGGCAATATTCTTGAAGTCCCCCTTATAAAGGGGGATTTAGGGGGATCTTTGGGGGATTTAAAAATTGAAGAGATCCCCCCTCCCCCCCTTGCAAAGGGGGGCGAGATTGTGGCGGAACTAACATGGATTCGCGATCGCCTTTTGCCATCTCTCTACAAAACCAATCAAGAAATCACTAATCTCCTGCGCGGACTCAATGGCGAATATGTGCCTAGCGGTGCGTCAGGTGCGCCAACAAGGGGCAGACCCGAAGTACTGCCCACTGGACGGAATTTCTATTCGGTGGATATTCGCGCTGTGCCGACGGAAACTGCTTGGGATATTGGGCGCAAAGCTGCGGATGTGCTGATCGAAACCTATACTCAGGAACATGGCGAATATCCGCAAACTCTGGGCTTATCCATTTGGGGGACTTCCACGATGCGAACGGGTGGCGATGACCTTGCTGAAGCGCTGGCTTTATTGGGAGTTCAACCTGTTTGGGATGGCGTATCGCGGCGCGTCGTGGATTTTGAGATTTTGCCTTTATCCATTTTAGGTCGTCCCCGTGTGGATGTGACCTTGCGAATTTCGGGATTTTTTCGCGATGCATTTCCCAACTTGATCGATTTATTTGACAGTGCGGTGAATGCGGTGGCGAATCTTGATGAACCCGCCGATCAAAATCCCTTAGCGGCAAAAGTTCAAGCAGAATCCGCACAGTGGCAAAGAGAAGGATTAACTTTAGAACAAGCCCAAGAGCGATCGCGTTATCGGGTATTTGGTTCAAAGCCAAGTGCCTATGGTGCGGGTTTGCAGGGTTTAATCGAGTCGCAAAACTGGGAAAGTGAGCAGGATCTCGCCCGTGCCTATATCAATTGGAGCGCCTACGCTTACACTAGCAAGTCTGAGGGCAAATCTGCTCCTGAAGCCTTTAACCAACGCCTTGGCAATATGCAAATTGTGCTGCAAAATCAGGACAATCGCGAGCATGACATTCTCGATTCCGATGATTATTATCAGTTTCAAGGTGGAATGACTGCCGCAATCAAATCTATATCTGGCAATGCTCCAGAGGTGTATTTTGGCGATAATTCACGGATGGCTCAGCCCAAAGTTCGGAAATTGAGTGAAGAGATTGCGCGGGTTTATCGATCTCGTGTGGTTAATCCCAAATGGATATCGGGAGCAATGCGTCACGGCTATAAGGGAGCCTTTGAGATGTCAGCAACGCTCGATTATCTGTTTGCCTATGATGCTACGACTAACTGCGTTTCCGACTTCATGTATGAGGGCATTGCGGAGGCATATATCTTTAATCCTGAAGTCCAGAATTTTATTAAGTCTAGCAATCCTTGGGCGTTGCGAGATATGTCAGAACGCTTGCTAGAAGCGAATCAGCGTGGGATGTGGCAGGATGTAACTGCGGATATGTTGGATCGCTTAAAGGCGATCGCCAATGATGCCGAAGGTGCGATCGAATCGCAAATAAGTTAGCGAAGCAGCAAATTTTCATGCTAATAGTGAAAAATTGCAAACCTTTTTTTGCCTATACTGAATTTTTCCGTTATTTGTCCTAAAATCAAGTTAGTTTTTAGGTTTAGGGTAAAGTGGTCAAAAAACAGCAGCAGTTTTGGCAAGGACTACGAGTAAAGCACAAATATTTGCTGTCGGGCTTATTGGCATTTAGTCTGACAGTTTTTGTTTGGTCTGCACCTGCTCAACAAACAACACCTAAACTTTCGCCACGAGATGAACTGGTTGCAAAAATTAAAGGTGCTGCTGAACGCCATGTAAAAACTGATAGTTCGATGCAGACTTAAGCCCCTTGTTTTAAATTTATTCTAAGCACCCATTCCCGAATATTGCTTAATACCTTTCCGCCATAGCCAGCGATTGATCACAAAAGTAACTGCCATCCATCCCCCCATTACACCAATTCCCTGCCAGATATTTACTGCCTTGCCCACTAAAATCGCCGATGGGAAATAGACCATATAGGGAAATGGAGTCCATAGGACAATATCCCTTGCTAATGGAGGAAACACTTCTAAAGGCGCGATAATTCCTGAGAGAAATATATAGGATAAAAACCAGAGTTGCTCGATCGCACTAGCGCGTTCTGTCCAAAAGGCAAGCATTCCAAAGGTATATTGAATTAGGAAGCGTAATAAAAAGGCGATCGCCACCAGAAATGCCGCGAGTAAACCCGTTGCCAATGAGGGAATCCAAAATGATTGCGGATAGAGAATAAAAAATAGTGCTACCAAAACTACCAACATCGGTAATCTTGCCCAACGCTCGGCAATGTGATTGATTAAATGATGCCAAAATGGATCGATGGGTTGTAATAGCCGATGGGAAAGTTGACCTGAAATGAGTTCTTTCTCAAAGTCCCAAATCACCCAGACAATATTAAACTGGCGCACGATAAATACGGCGAGAAAGTAACGGATAAATTCTAGCGATGTCATACCAAAGCTGCCATTCTCTGAAGCCTTGAGCCATGCTCCCATCAAAATAAATGGCAAAGAATTAGATAGTAACCAGATAAACAGCTCGGCACGATATTCGAGCATGTAGGCGTAATAGGTTAAGAACATGGTCTTAACAACGCGAAATATATATCTAAGCTGCATAGTTCAGTTTATCTGTTATCGCAATTTGGACTTTTGCCTATGGCAAACTCTAAACTCCAAAATTTGGCTGTGATTGATGTTTTGTTCTGCAAATTGAGTATACACGCATTTGCCAAGCGCTTGTTTTTATATGTTCTTATGGCGATCGCTTAGGGTTCTGCGATTTAATAAGGAACCAAATTTTTTTGTGGCGCGGCTTACAAAAAATCGGTTCCTTATTTTCCTGCATGTCCCTTGGCGCAGATTGCTAGTTGAGATATTGATCGATCTTGGAGAGGTTGCGATATTTGCAGAGATTTTTCATATTGTCCTGATTCCGCATAGGCGATCGCAATTTCTTCTAATAGCGAAGCTTTGGAAGAAATATCTGCTTCTGAAGACTGAGGCATCTGTTGAGCAAATACTAAGGCTCGATCCAGATCGCCGACATCAAGAGATTGCTTGACGATTAAGATAAAGGCTTCAGGTCGCCAGCGAGTTTCGGTGATTTGTTGCAATAGTTTCAGCGCTTGGCTGGTGTGTCCAGCCTTAGCTGAAGCTTCTGCAAGACTCGTTAAGGTAAATTTTTGATAATCTGGGGATAAACGACCTTGTAGACTTAGGGCGGTTTCTAGCTTCCCATTCTTGAGATAGGACAGCATTGAGTCGTATAAAACTTGCTGCACCAAATTATTTGGTAAATTCTTGATCAGACTAAGTGCTAAATCGGGCTGGAGGTTTCGGGCTAGGCTATCTGCCACATCAATCAAAGCCTGTTGTTTCTGCTCCACCGATTGAATCTGCTCAATCGTCTGTAGAGCTGTTTGAGATTGACCTAGCTTGGCATAGGTTTTAGCAATGATAGTCCAAGCTTGATCGCGATCGGCAGTTAGCGGAATTGTTCGCGCTAGCGATTCTGCTTCATGTAATAACGGTGCGAGCAGATCGATGTCTTTGTTAGCATTTTCACTGCGAATGTTCTCTAAAATGGGAGATAGCCCTTTAAATCGCTCTACTGGATCAGCAATAGTATTGACTATCTGCATTGCCGAGTCCACTCCTGAAAACTGCAACCATTCTGCGGCTAACGCATAGGTGATAAATCTGCTCATCTCAATGGACGGATGCGAGATTGCAGTCTGTAAAATCTTGCCAAATATCTGCTTCAATTTAGCTTGACGTTCATCACTAAAATCTAATGCAGAAGGAGGTAAGTAAGTTGTTTCGGCAAGAACAGATAGCCACCAGACTCTACTTACTGGATTGCTAAAGGAGTTGGCATAGTCAAGAATCTGGGCAAACAACTGCTCAGCCTTATTAACTTTTCCGATTGCTCGATATTCCCAACTGAGATTGTTCAACAAATTTAGCCAGTCTTGTCTATCTCTACCGCTATTACTTTTTTTGAGAGATTGTGCAACTTCTAAACTCTTGTCTAACAGAGCGATCGCCTGTTCTTGCTTGCCCAAGGCAAAAAATCCTCTGGCAATCTTCACCATATACTCAACCTTGTCTCTAGGCGATTCATTGAGTTTTTGTTGTTTGATATTTAGTCCTTGTAAAAGAGCTTTCTCTGCTATTTCTGGCTGTTTTGCTTCGATAAAAAGCATTCCTAAGCTTGCCAAAAGATCATACTTCTCTCTATAAAAGAAAAGTGTTTGCAATCTATGTCGCTCATTATTGCTAGTTGGTGACAAATCATTTTGCAGTAACTGGAATGCTTGATTAAGCACAGAAACTGCTTTTTCAGGTTCCTTTGCTTCTAGATGATGGTACGCAAACTGTATCAATTCCTCTGCTTGCATTTCGGGAAATTGCTTCTTATCCATACCATTAACTAGTTGCAAGATAAGGCGATCTTGATTAGCTTGCCGATAGCGTCTGACTTGGCGAGCGAAGGCTGAGGCTTGTTTTGTCGGTTCAGTAATCGTTTTCAACCTTTGTAAATGACAAGTAGTAGGAATCCCGCCCATCTTGATGTTGCTTTCAGACTCTAGAGTTTTAGCTAAACCAGCCATCGAAAAGCTAGTACATAAGAGAAAAATACCGAATCCACTTATTAATCTTTCTTGTATAATGAAGCTCATAGTCGTTTTACTCATGATAGTCTCTCTACAAAGATATGGCTAACTTGAGGCTATTATCCAAAATCTCTCAATATGAATAGGCGATCGCAGTCCTTGCTCTTATGTGTTTATCAGCATACACATTGTGTGATAGCGATCGCTAAAGTTTCTACGATTTAATAATGAACTGATTTTTTGTGGTGCATATTGCTGCTGCTATGAGGTTTTGAGTAAAGGCTGCATATCCAATATAGAATTTGCGATCGCATCTTCTTCAATCTCTTTTATGTTTTCTAAATCCTCTAGTTTAATAAAACAGGCAATTACTAAATAGGAATTCCTAAGAAAGATTTGATTAAGTTAGTACTTTCTTGAGCTTTTTGGAACCTATTGCTACTTGAATCTAATGACAAGTAAATAGATATCTTTTGTCCTGAATCGAGAACTACATAGACTGGATTTACGGCGACATTATTGCTTGATTCTGAGTCTAAAATAATAACATCTGAAATTTGCTCTAGGGGATATTCAGTAGATTTGTAACCTAATAAACCTTTTACTTCTACCTTCAATTTATGAAGATTTTTGTCAAATGTACAAATTCTAATCTGGGCAACTGTAAAGAATATCAATAAAGTAATTGGAACCCATAGGAAAAACCAAATCAGTAAAATTGCACTGGGATATAGAGTGATTGAGACTGACTTCTGCTGACTATTTCGCAAAAAATTATTGATTTGGGAAGCCATTGCACTTTCGCTAAAAGAACTACTTCCACCTTCCCATCCCTGACCTAATGGAACGATACCCTGCTTAGTATTAATTTCAAGACGGTGGGATATTTCTTGCTTGTCATATTTTTGTCTGACCTCAGCACCTAGCAAATCGTTAAGTGGAATTTGAGTTGTGCGTGTTCCTAGCGTACTAATAGTTGTTTTTTGACAGAAATCATTGCCTGAGCCTTGGCGTTTACAGCTAAAGGAGTTGATGTCTATGAAAAAAATGCCAATCAAAATACCAATCGTAGGGAATATGGCTGTAAATAGACACAGTCCGATGGGTCTACTGTAGAACACTAGTCTCCTAGGTGTTTGTTCTAATATTTTCATAGCATCAAAATTTTAGCTTTTAATCTCCATAATATAGCAATCTCAAAAAGATTCAGGAAATATAGATAAAACCCAGAAGAGAGATGCGGCGCAAAGCGCCGCATCTCTCTTCTGAAGTCGAGAACTTTATAAAAAGGCAATCGCGCATAAACTCAGAGCTTCTGTCCACTCGACGATCGCACCGTAAGTATCGCCAGTATGTCCACCGAGTTGACGATTAAACCAAGCACCAATGAGCCAAGCAAAACTAAAACCGATTACTGTTATACCAATTCCTAAATAGACTGCATGGAAACAATAGGCAATCGCTAAATTAGCGATCGTTAATAAAATCGCCACTAGCCATACCTGCCAGTGATGCAAATCCTCTTGATGAAATTTGCCTTTGCCGATCGCTTTGAGATAGGGATAAGCCATGATTGCCCGTAACTGTCCCCACCTTGCCCAAGCCCAAATGCTGGCTAAAATCCAAAATCGCTGATCTTTAATCGCCGCAAGTGCAATAACTTTTAAAAGCAAAATGGCGATCGCTGCCATTGCCCCAAAGGCTCCCGTATGACTATCCGCCATCACCTCAAGGCGACGCTTTGAATCGGTAACGGCAAGCCCGTCGGCAGTATCCATTGCCCCATCGAGATGTAAACCGCCCGTAATTAATAAGCCTAATAAAATCGTAAGTAGCGATCGCAGATAAATAAATTCAGGTGTAGGTTTAAGTAGTCCTAACAGGAGATCTAAACAGGCGATCGCACTACCGATACAAATACCGATTAGTGGTGCATAGACAGCGATTCCGCGAAAATCGAGCATTCCCTTGGGACGTAGGGGCAGACAGGTATAAAAAATTAAGGCTGCTTGAAATTTCTGCCAATGCTGCATTTGCATAAAACTCTAAAAATTAGAAATGGCACTTTGTGTCATTTCTAATTTAATTGACATTGATGATAAACCCTAAGAGCGTTTGCGATTAAAGAAAGATTAGCTAGGATAGAGACAATAGTTTTTTGCATCGAGAGTTTGCGTAGAGAGCATGATAAAACAGCGTCGGATTTGGTCTTGGCTCGTGATTGGTTTGATGGCGATCGCTTTGCAATTTTTCTGGATTGGTGGGGCAAATGCTGCGGTGACAGACTATTTGCAAGAACAAAAATTCCTCACTAATGTTTGGCAAATCGTCAACCGTTCCTATGTGGACTCGGATTTTAACCATCAAAACTGGTACAAAGTACGTCGTCAATTTATCAATCGCAAATTTAATAGCCGTGAAGATACCTATACGGCTATTCGCGAAATGCTCGCAACTTTGGATGATCCCTTCACCCGTTTGCTAGAACCAGACAAATTTAAAAGTATGCAAACTAGTACATCGGGTGAGTTAACGGGGGTGGGATTGCAAATAGTTGTCGATGAACCTGATAACAAGGTGACGGTGATTGCACCGATTGAAGGTTCGCCTGCGGACGTGGCGGGTGTGCGATCGCGCGATCGCATTGTTGGCATTGATAACATTCCCACTAAAGGCTTGTCCCTTGATGAATGTGCCAACAGAATGCGTGGAACGATCGGCTCTGAAGTGAAGCTGAGCCTAGAGCGTCCTTTGGCTGATGGCAAAGGATTCGAGCAGCTTGATGTGGTAATTAAACGCGATCGCATTGCGGTTACACCAATCATTGCTAAGCTCAACCAAGAAGAAAATCATAAAGTCGGCTATATCCGCTTAAATCAATTTAATGGTAATGCATCGGCAGATATGGAAAAGACCTTGAAGAAATTTCAATCTCAAGGGGCGGATCGCTATGTGCTCGATCTAAGAGGCAATCCGGGGGGACTATTTGATGCAGGGTTACAAATTGCGCGGATGTGGATTCCTGAAGGAACTGTCGTTTATACCGTAGATCGTCATGGCGTGCAGGAAAGTTTTGAAGCCAAAGGCGATGCCATTACCAAGGCTCCCCTAGTAGTGCTTACCGATGGCGGTACAGCTAGCGCTAGTGAAATCCTCGCTGGCGCATTACAAGAGAATGATCGCGCTCAGCTTGTGGGAACGACAACTTTTGGTAAGGGCTTAATTCAATCTCTCTATGAACTGGAAGATGGTTCAGGTTTAGCGGTGACGATCGCTAAATACGAAACTCCCAAACATCACAATATTCACAAACGTGGCATCATTCCCGATGTGGAAGTTGAACTAACACAACCAATAACTCGTAAACAACTAGGTACGAAGGAAGATCCGCAATATGTGGCTGCGCTCTCAGTATTAGATGGAACCTATAAAAGTATGGTTGCCAAGTCATAAAAGAGTGGACGCTTAGCGTCCACTCTTTTATAGAAGAGAGTGACCCAAGCTTGGCAGCTATACCTGCCAAGCTTTCATCTTATCTGGATTCATTAATCCGTAAGGATCAACCATGCGCTTGAAATTCAATTGATCGTAATCTACAGTTTTCATGCCACCATCTTCGAGAATATAGGTATGGGGATTAGCGATAAATACTCCCTGTGATTCATGGTAGTCAATGATCTCATTGAGGCGATCGCCTGTCGTGAAGCGCACCAATTGAATCGCCGCAGGAATGACCACCCCATTTACCCGAATAAACTCCAAGTGCATAATTACCTCGTCACCAAAATATTCATGCATCCGTTGCACAAGTTCCAATTTCGGATCGTTTAAAAACAGGCTCTGAAGGTAGGTAATAGAGTTATCAGTAGCACGGGCATGGAGTGTCGTGTGATTCCAAGAAAACTCGACAAGGCTGAGTCCCTTACTTGCTTCCTGAGGATTTTTCTCATAACAAACTTCACCTTGAAATTCCTTAACAAGGCTGAGAAATGGTTCGCGATCGCTTTCCGCAACAAGCACCAAAGCACAATTAGAATCCTTGGGAATATAGCTCTGTAAAGCTGTGAAATAATTGCTACTCGGTGCAGCATGGACACTGATCATCTTTTTGATAATGCCATCACTATTACCTAGAGCCTGCCCAAATCTCGCCGCAGTCATAAAGTCGGCAAAACTAACCACAAACTCTGACCAGCCATAGGCGGTCGCCAAAGGAACCTCTAGTTCTGTAATAATGCCATTTGTACCGTAGGCATGATTGACCTTTTGGACATCATCACCACGCAACTCGATAATACGGGGTTCATCTTCGAGGGTAACGACACGCACAGCACGTAAATTTCCGCGATCGCGCAATTGTCCATACAAAACCGAACCAATACCGCCACTTCCTCCTGCAATAAATCCACCAACGGTAGCAGTTCTAAAGGTTGATGGAACCATCCGCGATTCCCAACCAGTTTCTTGGGCTTTTTTATCAAGGGTTATCATTTTTACCCCTGCTTCCACACAGGCTAGCCCTGCTTTTATCCATTTGATTGCTTGTAGTCGCGAAGTTTCTAAAATTATCCCCCCACGCATCGGCGTACATTGTCCATAGTTGCCTGTGCCACTACCCCTGACAGTGAGAGGGATTTTATATTTCACACAGGTTCTCGCAATCCTCAATACTTCACTTTCGTTACTAGGTCTTACCACAACATCGCCAACCTTTCCTGCTAACAATGGAACGAGGACAGGACTAAAGTGGGCATAATCTTCCGAAAGTTTCGCAACTTGGGCAGGATTAGTAATCGTCTCAATACCTGATAATTCTTCTAATAGATTGTCTAAAGAGATTTGCATATTTATATATTGGCGCTATCCCCCTATTTTATAGTGGATTCTGATTGACTGACAGATCTCTGTAGGGGGCAGGTTTAGCAGACCAATGATTATCTTACAGTAAGGCTTTTAGCCAAACCTGCCCCTACGGTAAATGTGGATTCCAACAGTTTTTTCAGTCAATCAGATAGCGGATTGCTAGCGGAAAGAAGTAATGCTAATGCTAGACTGGAAAACGATATAGTGGTTTTCTATGAACTTAGAGATAATTCCTCCAGAAAATAATCTTAATTTGATTGAAGTTACGTCAGAATTAGCTAAACCAGAGCGCATCGATCGCTTTTTAGCACAACATACTGATCTATCGAGATCGCGCATACAGGTCTTAATTGATGAGGGATATGTCACTGTAAATGATGTTACTTGTAACAACAAAAAGGACTTAGTCAAAGCAGGCGATCGTATAAAGTTAATCACCCCAGCAGCAACACCTCTGGATTTGATTGCCCAAGAGATTCCCTTAGATATTCTCTACGAAGATGAGCATTTGATTGTAATAAATAAACCTGCGGGGCTAGTCGTACATCCTGCCGCAGGGCATAGCGATGGAACCTTAGTCAATGCTCTCTTAGCCCATTGTAAGGAACTCTCAGGGATAAATGGAACTCAACGTCCGGGCATCGTGCATCGTTTAGATAAAGATACAAGTGGCGTGATGGTGGTGGCGAAAAACGATCGCGCCCATCAGGATTTGCAAGCCCAGATACAGGCAAAAACAGCGCGACGGGAATATTTAGGAATTGTGCGTGGAGTTCCCAAAGGTCAATTAGGGGGAGAATCGGGAGTGATTGATGCGGCGATCGCTAGACACCATAGCGATCGCAAAAAAATGGCCGTAGTCGAAAATGGACGCAGAGCCGTGACCCATTGGCAAATTCAGGAACGTTTAGGCAATTACACCCTCGTTAAATTTGATTTGGAAACAGGACGCACCCATCAAATTCGCGTACATTCGGCATACATGGGCTGGGCGATCGCAGGTGATCCTGTCTATGGACATCCCAATAAAGAAGTCTCGCAATATCTCTCAGGTCAGGCTCTTCACGCATGGCGGCTGACCTTTACGCATCCAGTCTCAGGCGAACTCATTGAAAATACTGCGCCTTTGCCCGAAGGCTTTGAGAAGCTACTGACGTTTTTGCGGCGTAAAAGATAATTGCCTGCGCTCCGCACAGGCAATTATTACTTGATTTGCCCAAGAATTCTTTGTAAACGACTGCTCACGATTGATAGAAGCGTACTAGACAATAGAGGATTGCGTTGGAGCAGATGCTCAAGATCGCGATCGCTTAGGGTCAGAACCATCGCATCAGGGCTTTCTACAGATACAGTGGCGGTGCGGCTGGTCTGGGTTAACACGCCTAACTCACCAATGGTCTCACCCCGCGCACATTGATTAACAACCTTAAGCGAACCATCCTCTTGCTGCATAATCACATCAACTTGCCCATCGATAATAATCAGTAACTCATTACTATCATCCCCAGCTCGACAAAGGATCGCGCCTTGGGCAAAGCTTTGGGGCTGACAATACCGCGCAATTTCAATTAAGGTGTTGATATTGATGTGATGGAAGAAGCGAGTTTCAAATAAATACAGCGTTTTCTCTAAGGTGGTTAAATTAGTAGGCTCAGATTGATTCCCGCCAACTTGGACTACCGCTTGGGCAGTTTCCGCCAAAATTGAAGTCGCATCAATGCCTTTTTGTAATATTTCCATCGCCGCACGCTGGGCTTTTTCCAAATCAATAGAGCGTAAAGCCTGTAGGCTTAGGGCTTGTACCAAAGGCTCGATATCTTCATGCAAGAATCTTTCCAAGACACTGATTAGGGTTCCAGTCACATCTTCAGGCAAGATTTTTGCTGTTGAGACATCTACGCTCGCCTCAGTTGTCTGCTCAATGAGATTGATTACATTCTGATGAAAGCGATCCGACCAGAAATGCTCGGCTCTCTTTTTGTCTAAAACCTGTCTAAAGGTAATTGGTGTCAGCAAATTGATCGAGTTGATAATTTGCGAAACCATTGCGCCATCACCCAACACTTCCACGATCGCCATTAGTTTATTAATGACCGCTTTTTCGCGATCGATCAAAATATTGCGGAGTAGTTGGTAGACGGCATTATGAGGATCGGCTGGCAAGTCCTCTAGATTAATCACCTTAGAATGGAGATCCCATAAACCTTTAAGTAGTTGTTGAGCATTTTGGGCTAAGCTGCCTTCTTCACCTAAAATTTCATCAATGATTAGCTCATCCTCTTCATCACTGATTTGATATTCCTGTCTGAGGGCTGTAACGCGATCTTTTTTCTGGTTTAACGCTTCACTGATGGGGATACCGCTATCAACCAAATCAAAAATCAAAAATTCTAAGTTTTTGCGATAGGCATCTAAGCGTAACCGTTTTTCCAATGTAAATTGCCGATCAGGATTAAAGAGTGTAGGATCTTCAATCCCTAGACTTGCGAGGATTGTGTAATGTTGATCGATATCGATCTCTAATTCTTTGCGAAGTTCTTTGAGTAAATTTTCTTCCTTAGAGCTGATAATGCCATCATCTAGAGCCTCGATTAAGACTCCACGATAGACTTTTTCGCGCTGTTCGCGAGTGACTTCAGGCAATACTTTTGCTAATACATAGACTTCATCGGGTTTGAGTTCATCCGTACCTCGCTGTAAAAACTTCGACATATCGAGACCCAACTTCTCCAATTGGCGACGCAGTTTATTGGCTAGTCCTTCTCTTTCATACTGTTCAGAAGTGCGCCAGAAAGTTTGGGCAAACCATAAACCACTCACCAAGACCGTAAAGCCAGTTAAAAGCCTCTCCATCGGCGCAGGGCGGCTGATAAATATCCAAAATATGTTCCAAGCAACCACGGTGAAAATCGTAAAAATTTGATGCAATATTTGGTCATTAGGGATCTTCTTGCCATTCTTGTGGAGATGTTGACGGTAGAGTTTTTCACTAATTTCTCCTAACATATATCCACCAAATGTAAATACTGCCAGTGTCAGAGGCACAGCAATTAATTTGGGAATTGGGATGGCTTGATTAAAAATATAAAATCCGGGGCTGAGAATCCTCGATAGCTGACCATCCTCATGCGACCAGATGCCAGAGTAGAGGTAATCCCAATTGCCAGCATAGAGAAAGTAATAAAAGAAAAAGCCAAATACTAAACCTAGATATCCGTAATAGAGAAGTTTGCGATCGGGACGCTCGATTTGCTCCCAATAGGATCTCTCCGAGTCAATGTCAATGCAAGGATTTTGACAAGCGACACAGGCACTTTTTTCCTTACCTGTTGATTTATCAAATTCGCGACACATGGACTGAGTGATTCCTAATCTTTGTCCTAAGTGCGATTGACTATCGAATAAACCTCGGGTTCCTGTGAATACGATTTGGACTGGAGCCATCGGACAAAAATATTGACACCAACTTTTGCCTGCAAAGAGATAACCAACCGTGATCGCTGCCAAAATGGTGAGGATTAAAAAGATGGCTAATGCTAGGCGATCGGAATTAACAAACAGAATGCGAATGTTGATTCCTAAGAAAAACAAGCCAAATTGAAGATATAAATGATTTTTGCCTAACCAAGAGTTTTTATCGACGCTAAATAGTTGATAACGAGTTTTGCCATTAGGGGAGGTGATTTTTTGCTTGCGTTGAATTCCTAAGGCTCTGGGAATTTGTGAGAAAAAAGATAAGGGGCAAATCCGCCGCCATACCTCATGCCCAAAGACAAAAATGGTGATCAGTCCTGCGGGGATAATGACTGACCAGAATAGTCTTGCCCCAACGCCATAGGGAGTTTCAGGTTGACATATACCCTGAATCTTGACGCATTGAGATGGATCTAAATATTTGTTGGGATCAATTCTCAGGGGGCTAGTGAGATTATTAGGATCGCTGAAGTAAGGTGAAATCGGATCGTAGAGCAGAGACAAGATGAGGATCAACCAACCAGCCGCAAGAACTAACTTAATGACATGCATTTTTTGTTCTGACAACCTACTGAACATAAAACCTCCAGATTAATGTGGCTGATTCTCAATCAATAGCATAGATGAGTCTCTACTTTTGTTGATCTTAAGTAACAAAAGTTCAGGCACAATCTATTTATCACCGCCTTCGGCGGTGATAAATAGATTGACGATCGCTATAGCGTCAGCGCTAACTGATAAATTTGGCGACGGGGTAAATCGGCAAGTTCTGCCAATTGACGACTTGCATCCGATCGCGAAATGCCAGCATCAATCAAATTTTGTAACTCTTTTAAAATTACTTCCTCTGTCCACACAGGCTTTTCACTAGGTTTCGCCCCTTCTAACACTAATGTGAATTCTCCTTTGGGGGCATGATCTGTGAAATAGGCGATCGCCTCTTCGATGGAGCCGCGCCAAAATTCCTCATGGAGTTTGGTTAATTCCCTCGCCACAGAGATGCGTCTTTCATTGCCTAAACTCTCGGCTAAATCCTCAAGGGTACGCAATAACCGATGTGGCGCTTCATAGAGAATCATCGTGCGGGTTTCTGATCGCAAAATTTCTAAGCGATCGCGGCGTTCCTTTTTATCCGTCGGCAAAAATCCATCAAAGCCAAAATACTGGGTTGCAAAACCTGAAGCTGTCAAAGCGGCAATTCCTGCGGTGACTACGGGGATTGGGACTACGCGCACCCCTGCGGCAATGCAACCCTGTACTAGTTCTACTCCGGGGTCAGAAATTGCGGGCATCCCTGCATCGGTGACTAAGGCGATCTCCATGCCTTGCTGTAACTTCTCGACTAATTCAGGTACGCGCTTATGGGCATTATGTTCGTGATAACTAGTTTGGGGAGTCTCAATCCCAAAATGATGCAATAGTTTTCCCGTATGCCTTGTATCCTCAGCCGCAATTAAATCCACCTGTTTGAGCGTGGCGATCGCCCGAAAAGTCATATCCTCCAAATTACCAATCGGCGTTCCCACCAAATAGAGAATCCCTGAAGCTTCCATTAATTAATATCCATATATAGCAACCCAATATTTTTGTTAAAAGTGTTGCATAGCAACACTTTTAACAAAAATATTGGGTTTTGATCTAGCGCCACTGTTTATTTTCTAATTCGCGTACTTGACGCTCAAGGCGATCGATTCTGCCGCGCAATTCGTCCATTTCATTTTGACGTGGTACGCCCAAATCCTGCATCACATTGCGGATTTGACGCTGAATTAAAGTTTCCAGATTTCCTTGCTCCGACTTGAGGCGATCGGCAATATCATTAAACATCTCGGCAGCTTGCTCTGGATCGATCTTGCCATCCTTGACCCAATCTTCGCTAGCGTCCTTGATTTTTTCCAGCACAATCGAAGTTGTACCCACTCCAAGCATTAATAACTGCTTCAGCAAATTATTGCTATCCATAACCCTATGCGATCCTCAAAGCCGATCTATAGCTCCATCATACTAAACAAAAGTAGGAGCAATTCATGAATTGCTCCTACTTTCACTTGGGTTACATCTTAAACACCTTAGTGGTTGCTATACTTTAAGCTGCTCTAACCTTGCAAAAAATTTTAGGTAAATTTATTTATGATCCGTGCTGTAATTGAGACCGCTAAGGGAACCATGCGTGCTGAGCTTGATGACCAACATGCACCTATCACTGTGAAAAATTTCGTAGACCTCGCCAAGCATGGTTTTTATGATGGGCTAACCTTTCACCGTGTCGAGCCAGGGTTTGTGATTCAAGGCGGTGATCCTCTTGGTAATGGTACTGGCGGATCAGGCGATCGCATTAAGCTCGAAATCTGGGCCGAAGGTGACAGCGAAGCGACAATTGGCAATGTTTTGGCTCGCGGGAAAAAGCCTGTGATCAAGCACAACAAAGCTGGCGTATTCTCTATGGCTCGTACTAACGATCCTAACAGCGCCACCAGTCAATTCTTTGTGACCCTTGGCGATGCATCATTTTTAGATGGTCAATATGCTGCTTTCGGTTACACCGATGATGTGGAAGTTGCCCAAGCTATTCGTCGTGGTGACAAAATTATCTCCATCAAGATTGAAGATTAAACTAAAAGAGAAAGGAGGCTTAAGCCTCTTTTCTCTTTTAGTTTAATAACCACTATCTGCTACACAAATGCCCTGACATTTAATCCCATTAGTAGCAGTACGCAGACAATGCTGACAGAGAATCTCTTCAGACTTAATTTCTCTAACATTGTCATTGTCTGTGATTTGCTGTTCTTGAAGCTCTAGAACTTCAAGATTAGTTATAGACGCATTAGAACTAATAACTTTCATCGCAACTATGCAGCAACTAAAGTTTGAATGACAGATTGTAAGTCCGCAAGAACCTGTGAAGAATTACTGCCATTGGCTATGACACCTAGATCCTGAGCCGCAGCTTCTAACTGTGGACGCAAGGTATCCACGATATCCTGTACAGGTCGTAATAGCTGCTCTTGGGCACTAATTTGACCTAATAACTCTGCCACAGTTCTAATCCGTTCTTGTTGTTGGGCTTCGGCTGTACGAATAGCTTGCTCTTGTTGCAAATGCTCTTGAGTCTGCTTAGACAGCATTTCTTGCTGTTGTTGCGTATAGTTCCTGACAGCATCGATCTGGCTCTCCATCTTCCGCAACTCCTGCTCTTGGTGATTCTTTTGTGCTTCGATTTGAGATAACAGAGGCATTAAACTTTGAACAGGGCTTGCTTCGACAGTAATACCTTTGCGTCGATCTAAAATCGCCTTTTGCTGATTAAGGAGTGACAGTCTCTCTTGCATCCCACGTCGCATCCCTGAAACGCTTTCTTCAAGAAGTTTGTATTGCTCCTCCGCAAATTCTTTATTACTCTCTAATTCTATTTTGGCAAACTGATCAGCAGTTTCGACCTGACTTTGCAAATCTGCGATTTCACCTTCTAGCCCTGCTAACTCATCTTCTTGAGCACCAATGTAGTTAGTTAACTTATCGAAATCCGCTTGCAAGGCTTTAATGGTTGATTCTAGTTCTTCAATAGACATCGACTGGAGACGGTTTTCTTCCTCTGGACTAAGGACTTCCATGCTACCAGGACCACCAAAAGACTCGATCGCATTAGATGTTTGCTCATAGAGATCGATTTGAGCCTCAAGTTGCACCCTAGACATCGCCATATTATTCTCTTGCAGTTTGAGAATACCGCGTTGAGCCTTTAACTCGGCCTGTGCATCTGCTAGAGCAATTTGAGTTTGCTGCCATTGATTTTTACGGGCATTCAGATCTTCTGTAGATTTATTGAGAATGCCCTTTTGCTTTTCGGCTTCATTTTTTAAACTATCTAAGTTTTGCCAAAAGCTCGTCAGTACTTCCTGTCGCTTATTAATTAAATCAAGGGCACTATGAATCCGATCCCTAAGAGAATCTGGATTGGTAAAACTAGATGATAATTGACCGATGAGATGTTTGAGATGTTCGGCTTGATCGGAAGTGAGAGCGGCTGCCTTAGCTTCAAATTGTCCGCGCTCAGCTTCAATACTTTTTCTTAATTGTTCAATCTCACTACGTTCTTTAGCAAACTTCTCCTCTAGATCCTCAATTTCTTGCCGTCTTGTATCAAGGTGTTCTAGCTCTAATTCCTTTTGTTCTAATTCTTGCTCACGACGATGCAACTCTTGGCTCTGGAAATTGAGAGATTGCTTCCATTGTTCAACTTCTTCTTCCGCAGATTTATATTTGTCTTGCGATCGCGAATAGGCTTGGAGAATATTGACGATCTTTTTAGAAGCGTCTTGGATACTTTGTACTTGGTTACTGCCTGTAACTTCGGCAATGACCATCTGACCATCTTTAAAATCTTTGGCTTGGCTCGAATCTTGAACCTGCAAAACTTGCTCGTTGGTAATCGGCTGCCAAACATTTTCACCCGTATTACGTGCTAGTAGACGGACAGACGAGTTACCACCTAATCCAAAAGCTGCTTGAGTTTTTTGAAGTTCCGCTAAGTACTGCACGCTGAATATACTCCTATTTTGCTGATGCTAACTTTCAGATTGACATGACGAAAGAGCAAAAACCCGTCATAGAAAATACAAAATAGTCTAGATCCTCATCTCATACTACCTAATTGCATGAGTTTTTTGGCGACATATTTGAAGACTTTTTGGAAATTCTGAGGCTGTTGCTATCTGAAATCATGCTAAAAGTTACTGACTGAAAAACTGATACTAAAACGGTTATGGGTCATAGGTTTTCTTAACCTTAAACTTGCTAGAACAAACTGCCTAAAGCTTATTGCCTAATGTTTTTGGGGTCAAGGGCATCACGCAAACTGTCTCCTAAGAGATTAAATGATAGCACCGTTAACACGATCGCTAATGCAGGAGTCCACACTAGCCAAGGTTGCAGGATCACAATCGAAGCGTTAGTAGACAAAGATAGCATATTACCCCATGACGGATCGGGAGGCTGGATGCCTAGTCCGACAAGGCTTAAGACAGCTTCTACGACAATAAATCGGGGGATGTCGAGAGTTGCCGAAATAATAATGAAGGTGATGGTTTGAGGTAAAACATGGTTCACAATAATCCGTAATGGACTTGCGCCTGAGGCACGAGCCGCCAAAATAAAGGTTTGCTCTTTGATAGACAATACCTGTCCACGAATGATTCTGGCTAGCCCAGCCCATGACACAAAGGAAATAATTGCAATAATTAATGCGAATCGTTGAGTATTACTGATTTGGGGAGGCAAAATTGCAGCTAATGCTACTAATAAATAAATTGAGGGAACTGACATTAAAATTTCGACGAAGCGCATCAAGACTACGTCTAGCCAGCCGCCAATATAGCCAGAAATACCACCAACAAGGCAACCGATCGCATAGGAAATAGTCGTACCGATAAAGCCTATCAACAGGCTAATTCTGCCGCCATGCAGTAAGCGGGTTAGTTGATCCCGTCCTTGTTCATCAGTTCCTAGTAAGTTGAGTTTTCCTTCACCAGTAGTACGAAATAAGTGCCCACCGTGGAAAATCTGAATCTGTGAGGGTTTCGTATAGTCAACGATCAAAGCGCGATCGCCTGTTTCGAGATCGACCTTACCTTGGGTAGTGGGATAGACATGTGCGCCAATATATTGACCTTGGCGATCTTGCCAATGTATTTGCGTAGGCGGGAGCAAAGCGGCATTTTTGACCTGTTCGTTGACTCCGTAAGGCGTTACGAAATCAGCAAATAGAGCCGCCGCATAAAAAATAGTTAAAATCGTGATTCCAATCCAAGCGAGAGGATTGGATCTGAGCCTTTTCCACCAGTTCATTAAGAGCCTTTAAGTGCTTTGAAGAAATTTTTGCGATAGTTACCATTCATGACAAATAGGACTGGCCAGAGTAAAGCAAGTCCAATCTGATTACCCGAAAAGTCGGTGCGTTGAAATCCTTGCAAAAATTTCACAACCCCAAATACATAGGCGACTAGTACCAAAATTCCAATTAGCTGTGGCATATATCAATCTCCTGATGATTAACTATCTAATTTAGCATCAACAAATAGGCTCTAGCGTTGGCATATAAATTTGAGAAGTTTATCTTAGCTTGTCTTCCAAAAAATGATTGCCAATAGTAGAGTTTCGGCGCTTCGCGCCGAAACTCTACTATTGGCAACTTGAATCATTGCATGAGCAGATAAATAAAAGCAGCGATCGCTAGCAATAGCAACAAGGCATAAATAATCACTCGCCCCCACACGGCTACAAACAAACATAGTAGATTCCAAAAAGTGACCCTAGCAGTACCATTCCACGCAGGACGAAATTTTGTGATTTCCGATTTCTCATAGGAAGTAATTTGGCTAGCTGCTAAAACCTTGTAATGCAATCTGCCAAAGGGGTGCAGCAACTTAAATTGTTGGTAGCGATGATGGTTTGTTTTCCAACGATTGCGGAGATTTTTGGCTTTACCGACATACAACACGACCCACAGCGCCGTAATGTAATAGACCCCTGCATCTTGGGGCAACTCTTTTAATTTTTTAACGGGCTTTGATGGCAACCAAAAAATACGCATCCTTTCGAGCATAGGTAATTTCTTATCCTAGAGTCCTGATTCCCAGAGATTTTGTTACTTTTAAGTAATTTCACTCAGAGTTGAGCTATAAATAAATTGTTTTGCTTAAGTAATCTAAATCAACTAGTTAGGTTTTGCTTATATGTCAGATTTTAATCGCGGCATCATGAAGTTTGAAAATGCCGATAGCCCTTTATCAATCGTGCTATCTAGCATTGTTGTCCTGAGTGCGATCGGGTTCCTGCTCTGGTGGGGCTTCCAGACTGCTTACGTCTAGTATTTTGACCCTGATCTGACCCTGATTTGTACATTTAATTTTTTGTTTCTAAGGATTTTAGCTTTGCTAAAGCCCTTAAGGTATTTTTAGAGTCAAGAAAAAGGTGACGCAATGCGTCGCCTTTTTCTTATGTCTTAACTTGTGTCCGTCTGAAACGGTAAGCTAAAAAAGACTTCCTCAATAGCTAAAATTCAACCTAAAAAATGACCGAAACTATTTCCCAAAATGAACAACTTGGAGCCGCGATCGGGACGATTCCTAGTGGCTTGTTTATCGTTACTTCTCAACAAAATGGCGCAACAGGTACGATGCTCGCTTCTTGGGTACAACAAGCGGGCTTTAATCCACCATCGGTAACTTTTGTGGTTGGTAAAGGTAGACCGATTGAGCCATTTTTAACTGTAGGCAGTCCCGTAGTGATTAATGTTGCTGAAAAGGGACAGGGAAAAATCATTGGACATTTTGCGAAAGGCTTTGCGTCTGATGTTGATCCTTTTGATGGAGTTGACACGGCAACTGCTCCTAGTGGTCAGCTTTATTTAACCGAGGCGATCGCCTATCTTGATGCAACCGTAACTAGTAGCCTCGATGCGGGTGACCATACGATTATCTTGGCAACAATTAATGCAGGCGATCGCCTCCGTGAAGGTGAACCTGCTGTGCATACACGCAAAAATGGCTTCAAATATTAAAACCAAAAACCTATGGCGCACGCGCAGCGTGCGCCATAGGTTTTTGGTTTTAATTGCACCCAGCTACTTATGGGAGCCTTAATCTATTTAGATTATTTAAAAAAAGTAGTTGACATTAGTTGCAATGTTTGGCATATTAATAAAGCGCAAAACGCAAAACCACGCAAAAACAACACCAAACGCGGGTGTGGCTCAGTGGTAGAGCATCTCCTTGCCAAGGAGAATGTCGTGGGTTCGAATCCCATCACCCGCTTATCAAACAAAAAGAAGAGACGCATAGCGTCTCTTCTTTTTTAATTCGGCTATGATGACAAAATTATATTGAGATCCGACCTATGAAACTTGATGTAAAGGCTGATTCTGCATTGGACTTAAAATCTGATTGGAAATTTGATTTAAAAACTGCCCTATCTCATATTGATTTACCCCAAGCTGAATGGATTGGCTTACGTGAAGTTAAAGAGATTAATACCACCCGTTATGTGCGCGATCGCCTCCCTCAGTCCAATGGTCGCAGCTTATCCCATGGTGTAATGATCGAAGTATTAGTCGATGGTCAGTTTGGCTATGCCAGTACCAATCATCTTGATCTAGCCAATATCCAACTCACAGCCCAAAAAGCTTACCAACAAGCAAAAACTGCGGCAAGATGGGCCGTACATCACTTTACAATTAATCAAAGACCTAAGGCAGTTGGGCAGTATTTTTCACCCTTTCTTAAGCCAACAGATGCGATCGCCCCTAAAGAACTCAATGAATTACTAATTGAGATCTGCGACACCTTAAAGGTCGCCGATAAAATTGTCAAAACGAGTGCCTATGCCGTAATTACAGAAATAGAGACCCAATTTATTAGTAGTAACGGTTCAGATATTTATCAAAAATTTTTAGTTGTTGCCACCGACTATGCGGCTACTGCACAAGATGGGGCAATCATTCAGCGTCGTGGTGATAATGGACAACTTGCGCGATGCAACCAAATCGGTATGGAAGTTTTCGACCGCAGTGCCATCTTGCAAAGAGCAAAAGTAGTTGGTGAGCAAGCCGTGGAACTGCTCTCTGCTGCCGAATGTCCTACAGAAACCACATCCCTAGTGCTTGCGCCCGATCAAATGTTGTTGCAAATCCATGAAAGCATTGGACATCCCCTAGAAATCGATCGCATTCTCGGTGACGAACGTAATTACGCAGGCGGTAGCTTTGTCAAACTGGAAGACTTTGGCAAAATGCAGTATGGCTCCGCGCTGATGAATGTCACCTTTGACCCTACTAGGGCTGGGGAATTTGCTAGCTATGCCTTTGATGATGCAGGTATTCCTGCTACTAAGGAATATTTAATCAAAGAGGGAAAACTATTGCGGGGCTTAGGTAGTTCCGAGAGTCAGGTGCGATCGGGGCTTCAAGGCGTGGCTAATGCTAGGGCTACCTCATGGAATCGTCCAGCGATCGATCGCATGGCAAACATCAACCTCGAAGCAGGCGATCATTCCTTTGAATCAATCATTGCTGATATTGAACATGGCGTATATATGGAGTCCAACCGCTCATGGTCAATTGATGACTATCGCAATAAGTTCCAATTTGGCTGCGAATATGCCAAACTCATCGAAAATGGCAAATTAACCAAAACTCTCCGCAACCCTAACTATCGTGGTATCACTAATCAATTTTGGAGCAGTCTTGCTAAAGTGGGCGATCAACCTACCGTAGAAGCCTATGGTTCCCCCTTCTGCGGTAAAGGCGAGCCTAACCAAGTAATTCGCGTCGGACACGCATCCCCAGTCTGTTTATTTGAAAACATAGAAGTTTTCGGCGGCGCTAGTTAAGCTCTTGTTAAGCTAAATACTAAATAAAAAAGGGCGCTGAGCGCCCTTTTTTTAATTTAAACCTAATTGTCTCATTTCTTGTTCAAGAATATTTAACAAACTAGTGTCGTTATTAGAACGAGCAACTTCCATACGGCGCTTAATCGAAGCCGATAGATTTGCTTTGTGATTAGCGGCGGCTTCTGCCTTTCTTTGGCTGATATTCATGGCTGGACTATCCTATGTTAAATATTATGGTTAACATAACATATATGCATGAAAATAGTAGCGTATGTTACTAAAGTTTTATTAAATAAGTGTAAAGAAAAAGACACACTAGATAACGTCAGTTTGGGTTAAGCTTGCAAATTTTAAAAGCCCAAAAATAAAAGCCTTGCTAAGCAAGGCTTTTATTTTTGGTTTTTGAGAGAGGTTTTGCTACGCAAAACCTCTCTCAAAAACCGTTTCAAATTATCCCGAACTCGCATTATTTACTAAAAAATCACAAGAGATAAAGTAGCCTTGTCCTGCATTTATCTTTTAGAAAATTAAGCTGCTGTAAGAGGGCGATAGGTTCTGTAATTGATGTC
The DNA here is from genome assembly GCA_050632425.1 of Pseudanabaena sp. BL-A-41. Lineage (GTDB taxonomy): Bacteria > Cyanobacteriota > Cyanobacteriia > Pseudanabaenales > Pseudanabaenaceae > Pseudanabaena. Next base: position 2,073,012 of record CP192607.1, read on the forward strand.
AGGGAAGATATTGTCCATATATTCTACTTTTTCTAGCCAGCCAGCATCAATCTTGCCTGCCTCAATATCTTCAAATAGTTTTTCCAAGCGCATTAAGTGCGATCGCGTTCTTCTAATCGCATAGGGAACCATTGTGCCAGTTCGCATAATGAACGCCCAGTCTGAAGATTGTGCCAAGAGTAACTCTCTAGCCGCTTGATTGAGTGCGCGCCACTCCAACTCATCCGCAGGTTCGCGATAGGAGAGATGAATCATTCGCTCAGCCCCCTTATGCAAATGCTGATATACCCAAGCATTGGTCTCATTGAGCCAATACTCATGGAAGCCTTTATAGCCCCAACTGGATTGAGCAGGACGCGATACCTGTTGAGTAGGATTGCCACGGAGATAGTCCGCCAGATGGGTCATTTCATAGGTCGTCTGATCGTAATAGGACTTACGGATCAAGAAATCAATAAACCAAGGGCCTTCATACCACCAGTGGCCAAACAACTCCGCATCATAGGGTGACACCACTAGTGGAGGGCGACCCATCATATTATGTAGATAACTAATTTGACTCTGGCGGTTCTGCATAAAGTTTGTCGCATTTTCCGCCGCCTTTTCCTTTGCCCAGTAAGGATCATAAAGCTGCTTCGCATCTAAGCCAAAATCACGCCCTGTAATGCGGTGATATTTAATGCCTGTATTCTTACGCTGACCATTAGGCATGATAAACGGCTTAATATATTCATAATCCGCTTCCCAGCCCAAATCCTTGTAAAATTCACGATAAACAGGATCGCCAGGATAGCCCACCTTTGATGACCATACTTGCTGCGATGATTCATGGTCACGCGCAAAGGCAGCTACACCTGTTTCCGTAAATACAGGTGCATAGGTTCCAAATCTGGGACGGGGCTGACCATACAAAATGCCATGTCCATCGGTGAGGAAATATCGCAAACCCACATCGGCAAGCATTCGCTCTAAACCGTCGTAATAGGCGCATTCTGGCAACCAAATGCCATTGGGGGCGCGTCCAAACTCATTTGCATAATGCTCAACCGCAACTTCTAACTGCGCCCAGACTGCCTCTGGATACATTTTCATCAGTGGCAGGTAGCCGTGAGTTGCACCACAGGTGATGATCTCTAAATTGTTGGTGTCTTGAAATTGTTTGAAAGCATTTACAAGATCGCCGCCATATTTTTCCCAAATTTCGCGAGTTTCGGCAAATTCTTTGACATAGTACTCAGCAAGATACTTAACATGACCGTTATGTTCATTGTGGATCACCTCTAGCTCAACTAGTTGTTGCAGTAGTGCAAGGTGCTTGTCATAACGTTCTTGGAGAAGTGGATCGCGCAACATAGACACCAATGGTGGTGTCATACTCATGGTCATTTTGAAATTAATGCCATCTCGTCTGAGTCCCTCATAAACCTTAATTAGGGGAATATAAGTCTCAGTGATTGCCTCGTACAGCCATTCTTCTTCAAGTACATAGTCACTTTCAGGGTGACGGACGTAAGGCAGGTGAGCGTGTAAGACCAGCGCGAGATATCCAATGCTCATAGATCTTCTTTTCCTAAAAAGTCCTTAATTTAGCCAATGATGCCTGAATTTAATGATTTACGCCTCATAGTGCCACACATCACACTTTATATATTTAGTGAATGCAATGAGTAAAAGTATTGCCCTATAAGGTACAGAGCTACTTATTGCAATTTAGTTATGCTGAAGGCGGCAAGCTTAATAAGTATCGTTTCATTTCTTAATGCATTTTTAAAGTAATTTTAAGCTATTGCTGTACTTAGTACGATTCTGTATCGTTATTTACCAGAAAACAAAGGCGATCGCAGAGTTGTCATTATTGGCTTCTAGCCATTGGTATCTTGGAAAATCAATATTGAGGTATTGCGTAAATTTTTTTATGCAAATTGTTAAAAAAAGATTACATAAGGAGGTGTTGCGTATTTTTGCGAAAACCAGAGTAAATTGGCGTAAGAAAGAGTAATTAATAGATTGTCCCTATAAAAAACTGTAATGTACTCTCTTGCTACCTACGGAAATGAGAGCTACCTTAAGATCGTGGATGAAGTAAAACTACCTGCTAGACTCAAAACCTTGATCATCTAAGCACTCAATTTTTGAGTAAAAACTATCTTTAGGGAGATATTAGTCTAAGTCTGGTTTTTATGGATTTTGCGAGAATATTTTACCGAATCGATTGTTGACAAAATAAGCACAAAGTGCATTAGGGTTGGGGAATGGTTGAAATGCATGATTAAGGATTTTTTGCGGTTCACCATGAACTTGTTTTAAAGAAAAAAGCAAGGTAACTTAGAATCTGTAATTGCTCCTTAATCGAATTAGTGATTTATGTAATTTGCATAAATACACTTATGTAGTTCGTCTTGTTCTCACACTTGATTTGTTTAGGAGCGAAGCTAGTTTAGAGGAGGCAGTTTTTTGAAAAAGATATCTTCCAAAGACGAGGATCTAACAACCAATGTTTCCCTGACATTGGGCGAAAAGATGTCCTCTTTGAAGGTACGTCGTTCGCTTGCAGCAATAGGTTTTGCATTATCCGCAGGGACTGTGGGGGTATTGGTTAGCCAACAATCAGCGAATAACAATCTCAAAGCTACACCTGTCGCTGCTTCGTCCCGTACTTTGACGGACGTGATGGCACAAAATCAGGATCGCAAATATGAAATGGCTCGCACGGCGATCGCTTCTGGTACATGGGACAATACACAAGGGGTAATTGTTCATGAAGTGCGTGAAGATGAGACTTTATGGAAACTAACTCAGATTTATCAAGTTGACGCGGCAGCGATCGCGGCTTCTAACGGAATCAGTGCGAATACTGAGTTACAACCTGGTATGAAATTAACGATTCCACCTGTGAATGGGTTAGTTCACAAGGTTAAACCAGGAGATACGCTAGAAGCGATCTCTAGTTACTATAATGTTCCTAAAAATGAAATTATCAAGTATACATCGCTAAGTTCGGGAGATTTCTTAGCGATCGATCAACCTTTGGTCATTCCAGGCAACGTTGCAACCTTAATGCAAGTCAAAGAAGGTCATGTTAGAAGACAGTTACTTGCAGAAAAAGAGCGTTTAATGCAGCGTCTGCAAGAGCTTGAGGGTAAAAAGGCTACTGCTACTCTTGCTAGCACCAACTCTAAGGCTAATGTTGCTGACAATGCGATCGCCAAGCAGCCGAAGTACATTGCCTACAAGGTGCAAAATGGCGACACGATTGAGACAATCGCTAGAAGATATGGCATTACGCAAAAGTCGATCATTGAAGCCAATAAGCTAGAAAATCCTCAATGGTTGGAGCTAAATCAAGAATTAAAGTTACCTCAAGATCGCAACCTACCTGTAGTTCAGACAGTTGCTGCTGCCAATAATGAGAAGCCTTTTAAAGATGTGCCATCGCCAGCAGGTGATTTGTCGAGCAATACTACTGCGAATGTAAATGCTGCTGCACCAAAAGAGGTTGCACAGATACGTGTTACTGCGGCGACTCCTATGGTCTTGTCAAATAACACAGCAGGTATCAAGGTAGCGGCAGCAAATCGTATATCCCCTTGGGATGGCTTGATGCAGCTTACTGGTACTGGTGCAAATCTACCTAATGCTCCTGTACAAGAACAATCTCCTAACTTGCCAACCAAAGCTACATCTATTCAACCGAGTTTACCTGTAGCTGCTGAACCTGCTCTTAAGGTTGCCGTTTCTCTGTTCCCATTTGCTCCAGATCAGTTATTTGGCGAACTTGGTGGCAATGCTAAGAAAAATTTGGCAACATCAACAACAGCTCTCAATGTGCCAGCGAGATCTATTTCGGCTCCCTCTATCCCTGCATCGATTGCCACTGAGCAATACAGTGTAAATCGCTCAGCACCAGTTGAAGCTAATTCTTCTCAGCCCGTAGCTGAGCCTAAAGTTCAGCTTTCGGCAAAGATTGCTACAGCTTTGTCAATTCCTCAGATTCCTGCTGCTCTGGTATCTGAGCAACGAGTTGCTGTCCGCAATGCGCCGATCGAAGCAACTAGTCAACCTGCATCTGAGCCAACTGTAAAGTCAGCGCCAGTTGCGGTATTGACAGCACCAAGTGTGCCCGCGAATCGAGCGATCGAGCAAAATGCTAATTCTACGGCTCAGCCTGCTGGCGTGGTTTCACAACCTGCATCTGAGCCAAATGTGCAGATTCCTGCCAAATTAGCAGCAAGCCTCGCACCTAAGATTCCTGCATCTCAGTCAGTAGAACAATCAATGGCTACTAGTGGCAAACCTAGCCAAGTTGCTTTATTGCCTGATGCTGAGTCAAGAATGACTTCTTTGGAAGTTAAGCGTTTAGAGACTGAGGTAGACCAACTGAATGCCAAGGTTCGTGATGCTGAAATTAAAGAGGCTGCACGCAAGGCGGAAGAAGCGCGTCGCTTGGAAGCCGCAAAGATTGCCGCAGCAAATTTAAATGCTTCGCCTAACCCCGATCGCAATTTTGATTCTAGTCGTAGCGCGATCGCTAACCCTGGTGATCGTTCAGGAGTTACCCCTCAGTTACCCCAATTAACTGCTAGTGCCTATCTGCCAGATGTTAACGACTATGGATTATCCTCTGGTTTTGTTTGGCCAGCGGATGGTGTGATTAGTTCTGGTTTTGGCTGGCGTTGGGGCAGACTACACGCAGGTATTGACATTGCTGCACCGATAGGGACTCCAATTTTGGCAGCTTCTACAGGTGTTGTGGACTATGCAGGCTGGAATGATGGTGGTTATGGCAACATGATCGATATTCGCCATCCAGATGGCACAATCACACGCTATGGACACCTCAGCGAAATCTATGTCAAAGAAGGTCAGAGCGTTGGTCAAAGTCAAGTGATTGCTGCTATGGGTAGTACTGGCTTTAGTACTGGTCCTCACCTTCACTTTGAAATTCGTCCTAATGGTGGTAGCGCGATCGATCCAATGGCATTTCTTGCTAGTGCCAAAAGATAAAGAGCAATAAAAAACGCAGGTGGTGCAATGCACCACCTGCGTTTTTTATTGCTTGAGAAGCGTATAGGACGAATGTTTTCTGCTACAGTTAGGAGAGCAAAAATTCTTCATAAATAAACGGGAAACGTTGATGGCAACGGACTTAGAGAGCTTAAAATCTCAATTGCAATCTCTGGCAGAACTAGCGACAAAATCAGTTGGGGATGTGCAAACTCCTGAAGAATTAGAACAATTAAGGGTTGAGTACTTAGGTAAGAAAGGCACTCTTTCGCAAATTCTGGGTGCGATGGGTAAGCTATCGGCTGAAGAGCGTCCTCAAGTCGGTGCGATCGCTAATCAGGTCAAGCAAACCTTGCAAAATCAACTCGAAGATCGCAAAATCGCAATTCAACAATCAGTAATTGCTAAGCGACTAGAATCAGAAACCCTTGATGTCACTATGCCTGGAATCTTGCGATCGTATCAAGGCAGGATGCACCCTATCCAAAGCACCATTGATCGGATGCTCGATATTCTCGTAGGTTTGGGTTTTACTGTTGCTCAAGGTCCTGAAATCGAAACTGATTACTATAACTTTGAAGCTTTAAATACGCCTGCGGATCATCCTGCCCGTGACATGGCAGATACACTCTATTTGAGTGATGGTAAATTATTGCGATCGCAGACTTCTTCCGTCCAAATTCGCTATATGGAAGAAAACGAGCCTCCACTGAGAATTGCTTGTCCGGGGCGAGTGTATCGTAAAGATGATATTGATGCGACCCATTCACCAATTTTCCATCAAATTGAGCTGTTAGCCGTCGAAGAAGGATTAACCTTTGGCGACCTTAAGGGCACGGTCAAAACCTTTGTAGAAGAACTTCTCGGTGAATGTCCTATTCGCTTCCGTCCGAGCTATTTCCCCTTTACCGAGCCATCCGCAGAAGTCGATGTCATGTGGAATGGTCGTTGGTTAGAGCTTGGTGGTTGCGGCATGGTCGATCCCAATGTCTTTAAATCTGTGGGCTATGATCCAGAACTAGTGACTGGTTTTGCATGGGGCTTTGGCGTTGACCGAGTTGCTATGGTTTTGCATAAAATTGATGATATCCGTCGTCTATTTACCAGTGACTTACGCTTTTTGCGCCAGTTTTAACTATTTCTTGAGCAATATCATATGCAGAAAGTCTTCGCGTTCTTCCGAAGCCTCATTCAGGTTACTGCCTTTTGGCAAGAAAACCGTATTTTTCTGCGAGAGTTCAAATACTTTTGGGATATAGCTGTTCTTGCAGTTATATTCTCTTTTTTAGGAGCAGTTTTTGAAGGTGCTGCTCTCGTAGTTATTAATTCATTTCTACAGGTTCTCACCAATCCTGAAACTACTACTGTTAACTTAGGGTTTGACTGGATCAAGTTATGGATATTTAGTCCAGAATCAAGTACCAACGATCGCATTGCGCGCCTTGGATTTTTAGTAATTCTCTTGGCTTGGATGCGATCGCTATTTGCTTATTTGGGGCCAGTTTACGCCAAGCTCACTGATGCTTCCTTTGCCGATCGCATGAGGAAGTCGATGTTTGAGCAACTCATTAGCTTAAGTCTTAGCTACTATTCTCAAGCTAGATCAGGGGATTTAGTCAACTGCCTCAATAATGAGATTGCAACTATTCAAAGAGGTTTTGGGGCGGTTTCTGGCTTTGCGATTAGAGGCTCCACCCTGATTGTGTATATTGTTGCCATGTTTTTGATATCTTGGCAGCTATCACTAGCCTCACTTGTTTTGTTTGGGATGCTTTCTGTATTTATCTCTAGCTTTGTTGTCCGAGTAAGGGAAGCTAGTTTTCCTGTATCACAGGCTGGTGGTGACTTTACATCCGCAGGCATTGAATTAATTAGCGCAATGCGAACAATTCAAACATCTGCTACGCAAAACTTTGAAAGAGTCCGTTTCTATAGGTCATCGGAAAGAGTTAAACAGGCGTTATTTCGATTGAATAAAGCAGTCGATTTGATTCGCCCCCTAGCAGAAGCAATTTCTACAACTATTTTGATTTGCGTGATTGTGACTGCCTTTCATGTTTTTGTTGTGAGTGGCAAGCTACAAACGGCTTCATTGTTGACCTTTATGTTCATTCTTTTTAGAATGATGCCTCTAGTGGAGCAGGTCAATGGATTAAGAGTAGAGATTGGTAGCTATGGTGGCTCACTAGCAAAACTTCGAGAAGTTTTAACCACAGAAGATAAGATTTACCTCAAAGATGGCGAATTAGAGTTCACTCATCTCGAAAACTCCATAGACTTTTTGGCTGTTGACTTTAGTTATAACTCTGCCGATAAGCCTGTATTACATGATATTAATCTATCAATTAAGCGTGGTCAGACTACGGCTTTGGTAGGAAGTTCAGGGGCTGGGAAAACGACCTTGGCGGATTTAGTTCCCAGATTATACGATCCTACTAGTGGCACAATTTTGATTGATGGAGTTGATTTAAGGGATCTTAAAATCAGTTCTTTACGAAGTCGGATGGCAATTGTTAGCCAAAATACTTTCATTTTCAATGCTTCGGTGCGTTATAACATTGCCTATGGTGTCGATCATGTTGATGAAGATACCTTAATTGAGGCGGCGCGACAAGCTAATGCTCTTGATTTTATTTTGGATATGCCGAAGGGATTTGATACGGTACTTGGCGATCGCGGGGTGCGGTTGTCTGGTGGTCAATGCCAGAGAATTGCGATCGCTAGGGCATTACTTCGTAAACCAGATATTTTGATTTTGGATGAAGCTACTAGTGCCCTTGATTCGGTAACAGAGAGGCTAATTCAAGAGTCGCTTGATCGACTATCTAAAGGCTGTACTGTTATTGCGATCGCCCATCGACTTTCGACAATTGCCAATGCCGATAAAGTAGTGGTATTGGAAAGAGGAAGGATCGTTGAGCAGGGTACATATCAGGAACTAATTGATAGAAAGGGTGCTTTATGGAAATATCACCAGATGCAGAATTCATCTTCTAATTCAGAGAATCCAGAGCATTAATAGTTTTAGCTCGTTAATTCTTCCATTGATTTGCCAATCAATTACAAATATTGAAATTTGAACTTTAAACATATGAACGATCAAAGTAATACAGCCCAGCAAGAACTAGTTATTGAGGCTGGAAGGACAGAAAAGCAATATTGGAAAGATTTATGGCGCTATCGAGAGTTGTTTTATTTTTTAGCTTGGCGCGATATTTTGGTGCGTTACAAACAAACAGCGATCGGTATTGCTTGGGCATTACTGCGACCATTTTTGACGATGGTTGTTTTTACAATTGTATTTGGACAACTGGCTAAATTGCCTTCTCAAGGAGTTCCCTATCCCATACTTGTATTTGCAGGGATGTTACCTTGGCAATTTTTTGCTAATGCTTTGAGCGAATGTAGTAATAGTTTGATTGGGAATGCGAATCTGATTTCTAAAGTGTATTTTCCCCGCTTGATTGTACCTACTAGTGCCGTAATTGTTAGTTTTGTCGATTTTTTGATTTCAGGGATGATTCTCTTGGGCTTAATGGCATGGTATAACTTTGTCCCTGATTGGCGAATTTTGACATTGCCAATTTTTATTCTCATTTCCTGTGCTGCTTCGATGGGAGTGGGACTATGGCTTGCAGCTTTGAATGTCCAATATCGAGATTTTCGGTTTGTAGTGCCTTTTATTATCCAATTTGGTCTCTACATTTCCCCTGTTGGTTTCAGTAGTAGCATTGTCCCTGAGCAATGGCGTTTGCTCTATTCCTTAAATCCGATGGTGGGTGTAATTGATGGTTTCCGTTGGGCAATTATAGGCGGACAATCAACAATTTATCTCCCTGGATTTTTGCTGTCATTAGCTTTGGTATTTTTGTTACTTTGGAGTGGAATTTGGTATTTTAGGAAGATGGAAAAAACATTTGCTGACGTAATTTAAAAGAAGAGACAACGCTTTGCGTTGTCTCTTCTTTTAAGTAGCTAGGCAGAAAAAAAGGTAATTGCTCAACGTAAGAAAATTGACAAAAAGGCAAAAGCTGATAAATTAAAGTGGCTCAATGGTGTTTCGGAGAGATACGTTAGCTTAAATGCTTGATGCAAAATATTTGTAGCCTTGGAGACCTTCGATGTCTGAAACGGTCGTCATGAAAGGCTTTGAACCGTTGAGTATATTTGATCGCCCAGAAACACCTATAGAGACTTCATCTTATCGCTGTAGTCAGTTTATACATCCGCAAGAATTACAGAAAGCTTTCCTATGGAAATCCCATACCACTTTTGCATTCTCAACAATTCGCCTTCGAGAGATAGCGTGTCTGGAAAATCACAGCTGTAGCCTAGTTCCCGCAAAGCCGAGACGATCGCACTAGGTGAAATCCACCATTGCTGTGCTAAATCTAAGAGATTGAGACTATTCAGATTCTCGATATCGAGGGATTGGATTTTAGCTCGAAATTCCTCAATCGAAGGTATGAATGGAATATGAGAACCGAGGTAGATGTGGTTCGGTTTAGCGATCGCAATTAGCCATTGCAAATGCGTAAAGGATGGCGGCAAAGTCCATAGTACAACTGCTTGATAGTCGCGATCGCGTATGGGGCGATCGCAATCGACATCACCTTGAAACTTATCGGCGGGGCGATCGCAGCCATAGAGTAATAGTGGTCTGGGTAAGGGGCGAGGTGCTTCACTCAGTTTTTGCCATTGGGGGAATTTGGTAATTGCAGGCGCAGTTTTGTATTGCAACGAAATCTGTTTGGGTAAATTCGGGGAAATTTCCATTACGTCACTTGCCTCGCGAATACCGACGATTTCCAATTCTACAGAAGTTGTATCTTGCCACTGATTTGCCCGAAGTTTGTAAGCGATATCTACGCGATCAGGAATCGGACAATATTCTCCCCATCGCCATGCGATCGCTTTAATTTTGCCATTGCCTGTATCAAGCTCTAGGGATAGATGCTTTACTTTATCCTTACCGCGAGTTTGTTGGGCAAGTACCCGCACATTCTCGCTATAAAATACTGGATCAGGATTACCGATACCACAGGGCTGGAGGCGATCGCAGGTTTGTAACAATGTCATCGAGATATCGCTAAGATCAGCTTTCACATCGACATTGATCAATGGCATGATGTGACTAGGTAAAATATTTTCGCGATCGGCAAATTCCCTCAACTCACTTCGCAACTTCTCCATATTTTCCGCAGGCAGAGTAAAGCCTCCCGCCGCCTTATGTCCGCCGCCTTTATTCCGAATATTGGCAATATATTCAAGGGAATGGAAAACATGGAATTCAGGAATGCCGCGCACCGAGAATCTGACAGTTGCATCTTGATGTGTGACTTCTAAATCACTCTCTTGTTCATGGGTATCTTCATAACTGCCAATAAACACAGGTGCGCCATAACGTTCTACTAAACGGGAGGCAACAATGCCAATTACGCCATGATGCCAACCCTTAGTAACAGATTCTTTCCCATTAGCAGAGGGATTAGGATTTACATCCTCTTCAACCTTAGCTTTAGAGCTTTTAGAAGTTCCTTTTTTGCGCTTAGCCGTACTCGTCTTCCCCTCTGCTGCGGGAGAAGATTGAGGATTGAGGACAGTTTGCACCTCACGATCTATAATTACCAAAACTCGCTCTTGAGTAATATCAAAGCCTTCTGACTTCCGTTTTCGCATATAGGCGATCGCTTCTTCTTCGATTTCTTGACAAAGAGCTTGGCGCTTGCGATTAGTTGCTTCACATTCTTGCGCCAAAGTAATGGCACGACCCATCTCATCACAAGTCAGCAGATCGATGACGGTTTGCGGATTGCCAATCCGACCGATCGCATTAATACGGGGGCCTAAACCAAAACCGATCGCTTCAGGTTTTAAGCCTGTCTGTTTATCTTTGGCAATTCCCGTTTCGTTAATTAGGGCGATAATGCCAATTACTTTAGATTGCGAAAGTAACCGCAAACCTTTTTTAACGAGGCGGCGATTGATACCTGTTAGTGAGGCAAGGTCAGCGATCGTACCAAGGGTAAATAATTCTAATAAAGGATTTTCTAATTCGGCACGTTTGCCAAAGCGATCACTTAACTCCAACGCCAACACATAGGCAACACCAACACCAGCGATCGCTGCGTAGGGAGAATTGGGATCGACCTGATATTTCGGATTCAGGATTGCCGTCGCGGGAGGGATTTTGTTAGGGTCTTCGGGGACTTCGTGGTGATCGGTGACAATTACAGAAATATTTAAGGACTTTGCTAAAGCGATCGCATCATAAGCCGCGATGCCATTATCAACAGTAATAATTAATTTCACATCACGTTCGTGACAATCTCGGACAATACGTGGATTGATCCCATAGCCCTCGGTCATCCGACTGGGAATTTCGTATTCTACATTTGCGCCTAACAATCTTAGAGTGCGAATCAATAGAGCCGTACTCGTCATGCCATCGACATCATAATCACCACAGATGGTAATGCGATCGCCATTTTTAATAGCCTGCTCAATTTGATCAATGCTCACCACTAAGTCAGGGAATTCCTGTTTAGGATCTGGTAACTCCTCTAAATCAGGGTCAAGGAATATCCTCGCGGCTTCAGGGGTATTAATGCCACGATTTAGTAAAACCTGCGCAATTATGGGAGAAAGTCCTGTAGCATTAGCGATCGCTTCTGATAAATCTGTCTGTGGTGCGGAAATCTGCCATCGTTGTTGAGGTAAACTCATGAGAACAATAATATAATTGTTAAGAATGTCTTAAAATCCGTTGCGAGTCCGAAAACTAATGAGGACTATTCCAACATTACCTGAATCAACCCTCCAACTCCTACTATTTATTGACGATCGCCCCAAGGCAAAGGATTTAGTCAAGGAAGTAGAGGAATTTTTGCAACGAGAAAAAGCTTGTCCATCGGAACTACAAATCATCAATGTCGCAGGGCAACCACAATTAGCAGAGCTATTTAAAGTGGTGATGTCTCCTGCATTGCTTAAGCTATCACCTTTACCTCGACAAACGATCGCTGGCAAAAACCTCATTAAGCAATTAGAAAACTGTTGGGATACATGGAAGCAACAGGTACTAGAGCAGTCCACCCATAATTATCCACCTGAGCTATCCCAAAATATTGAATATATGACCGAATTAGCGCATCTGGCGGATGATGTCTTTCGACTGTCACAGGAAAAGTCGGAAATCGAGGAGCAACTGCGCTTTAAGGATCGTGTTCTCGGTATGTTGGCGCATGATTTACGCAATCCTTTAACAGCAATTTTATTAGCGATCGATACGATCGAAAAAAGTGGTGACAAAATTGAGCCACAAATGGTGTCCCGTTTACTCAAACATGCCCGTAATAAAGCGAGGGATGCGGACAATCTCATTACTGATATTCTCGAAGCTGGAAGGGGAGCTAACGCACAGTTTCGGACTCAACGCCAAAAAATTCAATTTGATCAGCTTTGTCACAGTGTCATCAGCGATTTCTATTTCAATAAATGTTTGGAGGGGAAAATGCAAAAGCTTATTAAGGATATCCCCACCGATCTCCCACCTGTATATATCGATCAAGAAAAGATTCGGCAGGTTTTAATCAATCTTTTAGGTAACGCCACTAAATACACTCCCGAAGGCGGCAAAATTGAGATCACGGTAATGCATCGGACAGCTCAAAAAATCGAAGTTAGTATTACTGATAATGGGCCAGGGATTCCTGCGGAATTGCGCGATCGCGTGTTTGAGGAGCGCTATCGTCTTGAGCGAGATGGGGAAGCTGAGGGCTATGGCATTGGTTTATCGCTCTGCCGTCGGATTATTACTGCCCATTACGGTCACATCTGGGTAGACGATGCGATCGGCAAAAAAGGCAGTTGTTTCCGATTTACCTTGCCTGTTTACTAGAAATTACAGCGCTTTGCGCCCAAGCCAAGATATTTTTTGAAAGTGTGGCTTTGCTACACTTTCAAAAAATATCTTAGGGTTCAATGCCTAACTCTCGCAAACGTTGTAGTAAATATTCGGCACGCTGTTCCGCAGATTCAGCGCGTTGTTCCGCAGATTCAGCGCGTTGCTCAACTGAGGCTATCTCTTGCTTAGCTATTTCCAAACGCTCAGCATCCGTAGGTATCCAGTTCCCCTCTGAGTCATACCAACGTAACCATAATCGATGAATACCGCGATACTCACCTTCCCAAATTCCTAAGCCTAGCTCAATTTCAGGTATCCAGATTTTCGACTCAGTTAACGGCATTTCAACATAATGTCCCGATCGCAACGTAAATACACGCAACTGATTGGTATAGCGACTAAACACTAAATAATAAGGAATCCGCAAAATTTGCTCATAAACTTTCCACTTAGAGGGTGGCTTTTCAGTTTGGGAATTAGCCCCATTACGATCGCTGATTTCCAATTCTCCTAAGTCTTCTTTTTCCGTACTCGGTGACAACAGTTCCACCACAATGCTAGGGCTGACTCCCTCTTGCCAAATCACATAGCTCAATCGCAAATCATGACCGTCATAAAGTCTTGGCACACCCAAAACGGCAAACCAATCTGGGCGCTTATGCCAATTTTGATGATGGACATCGTAGTAGAGATTGAGATCGCTAGCCGTAAAAACTCTATCTTCAGGATAGTTGGCGGGGCGAAAAGTCAATCCCAACAGTTCGGGCTGAAAGTCATGAAATTGATCGGGCAAACCAGACTCCTCTGGATCTTCACTAGGTAAATCGTACATTGTCGGTAGGGTTTCCCTAGGCGACAGAGGTGGATCACTTTGTTCGGTGGGGTACTTGAGTCGAAACATACATTTATCTATGTCGATGTCTATGTCGAGCTAGCATCAATTTTACCAATTTAAATTTGCGGAAGCTGTAATCACGATAGGGTGTAGCCAGCGAAATAACACAACGGTGATGGCGACACCAACATAAGCAGGACGGATAAACTCTTTGAGAACTAACTGTTGCCGACCTTGGGCGATCGCTAAAAATGGCACAACTGAAGTACGTTCCTTGAGGGCTAGAAATGCTTCCCCATGACGCTTAAATAAACGACGATCGCCATGCCAAACCGCAAAGGAATGATAACTAACTAGAGCGATCGCTGTGGTCAGAGCAAAGGAAGTCCCCAGCCAAAGCGTATGGGCAATGCACCAGAGCGTCATCCCAATTAACTGTGGATGGCGGCTGATGCGAGTGATCCCCGTCTCAAACAGATGCACTTGCGGCTTTTGGATCGCCGCCACTTCGCCTAGATTAAATGTCGCTGGATAGAGGAATAAAAAGGCGATCGCTGATAAAACCAACACAAATTCATGAATTCCTGTAACGCCCTGTAAATTCCACAACTGCACACCGTCATAGCGATGGTTAAAGTAAAAAATAAACAGGACGACCGCAAGGGGAATACTCACCAAAGCAAACAAAACGCGGTATAGCCTCTCTCCAATTTTTGATTCCGCCCAAATCCGTAATGCGGCAAGCCCACTGTGGGCGATCGCAAAGGTCAAAATCAAACCCAGCATCACAAAATGGGTGAAATAGGTTGAGAAGAAAGTGCTAAGAGAGGTCATGTTAACTAAGTACGAAAATAGAGCTAAAAAAGCGAAGGTAGTGTAATAAATTTTAACTTTTATTGCAGCTAGCCATACTTTAGTTTGAAGCGCAAAATTGCGAGATTTAAAATTAGCGTGATCCCGTTAGCAATATAGATAGGTGCGGCATTCACAAGTAATCCATAAATTAGCCAGAGCGTGATCCCCGCAATGAAGGTAACGAGCATTGGCAAAGAAATATCTTTAGTTGATCGCGATCGCCATACTTGGATTACTTGGGGCAAAAAAGCAAAGGTCGTTAGAGACGCGGCCGTAAATCCAAGAATATTGGTAAAGTCCATAGGTTACATAAATAGGCTAATTTGAGGATATTTGACTTTTAGTGCAATCTTCCCAGATTAGAATTTAAACACATGAACCAACGCATCATCGGCATCACAGGAGGCATTGCCACAGGTAAAACCACGGTTTCCAATTATTTGCACGAAACCTATGGCTTACCGATTCTGGATGCGGATATTTATGCTAGACAAGCTTTAACAGGCGATCGCCTCGCGAAACTTAGCGATCGCTATGGCAAGTTAATCCTTGACGATCAAGGCAACCTTGATCGCCGCAAGTTAGGGGCGATCGTGTTTGAGAGTGTGAGAGAGCGTAAGTGGCTCGAAACGCTAATTCATCCCTATGTCCAAGAATGCTTGATTAATGCAGCCAATCGCCTCGCACCATCAACTGTGGTCATGGTGATTCCTCTGCTATTCGAGGCGAAAATGGAGGGCTTAGTGACTGAGACTTGGGCGATCGCTTGTGATCCCCAACAACAGCTACAAAGACTAATGAATCGCAATCATTTATTAGAATCCGAAGCAAAACAAAGAATTTCTAGTCAAATGTCTCAATCAGAAAAAATCGAACTTGCGGATGTGGTAATCGTTAATTCTGACAATACCGAAGAGCTATTCTTTCAAGTTGATAATGCTCTGTTTAACTCTCAACTTGGAGTACATTTTCGTATCTGTGATCCAGTTGCTTGATGCACTATATAACTAAATAGCTTTCATGTAGTTCCGACTGCCTTCGTATTTCTAGCAGTCCTTGTTCATAGGTAAGTCTCATGTTAGGCTGCGACTCCAAATCACAAGCGATCGCCCGATATGTCTCCCATCGAATTGATGGCAACAATATCTGATTACTGTTGCGATCGCTGGATTTAGTTAGAGTTACCGTCATGACACCTTCGTGTTATTGCTGAGGCTTTTCGGGAGTTGTCGCAGGTAAATTCAGGGGAATGGGCTTAGCATCAGGAACGTTCTTGGTTGATGGAGCAACCTGTGGGGCTGGGGCAGTTACGGCTGCTGGGGCTGTGAACCAACCACCACTTAGGACAACGGTTAAGCCTAAAAATGCTGCTGTCAAGAACCAAGTCACTCGATTGAGAGTTGTTTCTGCACTCTTGGTACTTGAAAACAGTTGCGCCTGACCACTAAAGCCACCTAGACCATCACTCTTAGGGCTATGCAATAAAATTAAAACTACTAGGCATACTGCAACTACTGCCCAAATTGCTTTCAAGGTTCCGTACATTTTAGATATTTTTCTTTAAGTATTTTTCTATAAACAGCTTAACGCATCAGCAATTACATTAGAAACATATAGCCGTCCTAAATGGGTTGAGAGGGTGTTATTTCCCAACCCATTTAGACACAAGAATCATCACTTAGGGTTCTGAAATTTAATAAAGAACCAAATTTTTTGTGGCGCGGCTTAGCCGCGCCACAAAAAATCGGTTCCTTATTTTCCTGCATATCCCTTGGCGGATAAATCTTGCACTTAAGCAAACTGTTGACCTAATTCGATAGGATTATGCACAGTGATGCGTTTTTTGGAAATAGCGATCATCTTTTGTTTGCGTAAGTCACCGAGTAGCCTGGTAACAGTTACTCGGGTTGAGCCGATCGCCTCCGCGATCGCCTGATGAGAAAGCTTTAAATCAATCGTTACACCATCTGAGGAAGGCGTACCAAAGTCGCGACAGAGAATCAACAAAAAGCTAACGAGTCTTGATCCCATGTCACGGTGAGCCAGCGTCTCGATCATCATCTCCGTCTGCAAAATCCGTGATGACAATCCACGCAATAGCACCATCGGTAACTCAGGATCTTCTTTGAGCGCCTTCTCGACTTGATCGATTGGCACAGAGAGCAACTCCACAGGCGTAAAGGCAACCGCATGATAAAAGCGATCAGAGCGATTCCCCGTAATCAAGGACAAAACACCAAAAACACTATTTTCACGCAATAGAGCAACGGTAATTTCTTCACCTGCTTCGTAAACTCTCGAAAGTTTGACTGCGCCTTTAACTAAAAAGTAAAAACGCTCCGCAGGATCACCCGGGAAGAAAATTGTCTTACCGCGTTCAAACGTTTCTGTCATGGGTGGAAACATTCCCCCATTCATTTCGCGAAAGACTTCAACAAGAGCACGGTCAGCCAATCTTATACACCCTCTTTAACCGAAAATAAAAAATAAAACAAAGCAAAGTACAAGTAATTGTTTGAGCCTTTACCAAATAATGGCAAGCATCGCCTTGAGGCTAAATACCTACCATCTATATACCTCACCAGCCACATTTAGAGAGTTGGTATGGTTTACAGGAAAGTATGCCAGCGCACAATCAATTTAAGTTGTTTATGTTAACTTTCATATAACTTGGAAGTAGTCGTTATCAAAAAGCTAGTCTGTGCATATAGCCTAAGAATCTATACTTTGAGAATATTCCGTAAAAGCTAAAGAGAAATAGTTAGATTTATTCCTAGCCTATTTAGAATTCATCAAGACATAGATTTAATCTAGACAAAACACCTAAATTAATAAGCGCTTATTTCCACTTAAACTCACTACATCATTGTAGTTTGTATCATGATGCACATTTTCTTCAATTAAATATAATTCCGAAATGCAAGCTTTCCTGTTAGAGCCATACCAGAGATAATTTTAGGGTGATCGCTACCTAAACATGCTACTTACAGAAGTATCTTCATGGACACGCCAAATCGTCTCGCCTAAAAGGTCAGCAACTGACAAAACTCGTAATTGGGGGAAATAGTTTTCTTGCCTTACAGGAGTGGAGTTAGTCACAATGACTTCTTCAAATACACCACTGGATAGGCGATCGATTGCTGGTGGTGAAAAAATTGCATGGGTAGCACAGGCATAAACTTGTCTAGCCCCCTCTTTCCTAAGCAGCTTAGCTGCTTCATAAATGGTTCCTGCGGTATCGATCATGTCATCGACTAGTACAGCAGTTTTACCAGAAACATCCCCAATCACATTCATTACTTCAGCTACGTTGTGAGTTTGGCGACGTTTATCAATGATGGCTAAAGGAGCATCATTAAGCTTTTTCGCAAAGGCGCGAGCACGAGCTACGCCCCCCACATCGGGAGAAACCACCACTAAGTCGGGGAGTTTCTTTTCGCTGAGATAGTCTAATAAAACAGGTGCACCATAAACATGATCACAGGGAATATCGAAATATCCCTGAATCTGTGCTGAGTGTAAATCCATCGCAATGACGCGATCAGCACCAGATTGCACGATCAAGTTAGCAACTAGTTTTGCGGTGATCGATTCACGTCCTGCGGTTTTGCGATCGGCGCGGGCATAACCGTAATAGGGCATCACTGCGGTAATTTGTCTTGCCGATGCACGACGGCAGGCATCAATCATGATCAACAATTCAGTCAAATGGTCATTAACAGGGCGACAGGTAGGTTGGAGCAAATAAACATCACAACCCCGAATCGATTCCTGTACTTGCACATAGACTTCCCCATCGGCGAAATTTTTTCGCACCATAGGTCCGAGTTCTATACCTAAATAACGGGAAATCTCTTGGGCAAGTGGCAAGTTTGCCGAGCCAGCAAACAGCCTCAGCCGATCTTCACCACTATTAAGAGAGGGTAATCTGTGAAGTCCGTGCCTAGTAGTCGTTAAGTGTGTCACTGCAATTTATTGGGAGGTAACATAGCCATATACTTATTGTCACGCCTAATCCGCTATTCTCAGCATCTGTTTACGATTAAATTAGATTATTTTTTGCAGAAGGGGATCGCATATGAAAATGAAAGACGATGTCAAGCACCGTCTTTTCGTAATTGGGATTGAAATTATGTGATGCTGAGCTGCGCGTAGCTTAGGCACAAGCTGTTGAGTTTTTATTTGGGTGGGCGACGACGCTGTAGAAAGTCAGGAATGTCTAAGCCCGGTTTACTGATCTTAATTTCCGATTGGGAAGTACTTTGCGATGTACTAGGCGGAGGTGCTGAAGCCGATTTTGAAGAAGATGTAGATGTTAGAGATTGTGGCGATCGCTTAGAAATTTGTGGTGGGATCGCAGGGTGTGTCTTTGGGGCAAATCCCGTTGCAATTACGGTAATTCTGATTTCACCATCTAGTTTGGGATCAATTACCGCACCAAAAATAATATTGGCATTTTGATCAACGACCTCATAGATAGTTTCAGCAGCAGCATTAACCTCATGGAGGGTCATATCTTCACCACCTGTAATGTTAAAGACAACTCCACTAGCTCCTTCGACCGATGTTTCCAGTAATGGCGATGAGATCGCAGTCATCGCAGCTTCTCTGGCTCTGGATTTGCCTGAACCAATGCCAATACCCATCATCGCTGAGCCTGCATCTGCCATCACGGCCCGAATATCCGCAAAGTCTACGTTAACAAGTCCGGGGATCATGATGATATCGGAGATACCCTGCACACCTTGACGCAGGATGTCATCGGCAACCCGAAAAGCCTCTTGGACTGGAGTTTGTTCTGAGATCACAGACAACAATTTGTCATTAGGGATCACAATGAGTGTATCGACACGACTCTGTAAACCAGCAATCCCTTCTTCAGCTTGTTGTCCACGTCTTCTACCTTCAAAGGTAAAAGGACGAGTGACGATCCCTACGGTTAATGCCCCTGCTTCTTTAGCGACTTCGGCAATAATGGGTGCGGCTCCAGTGCCCGTGCCACCACCCATACCTGCGGTAATAAATACTAAATCGGCTCCTTCAACAGCCGCAGCGATGTCATCACGGGACTCTTCGGCAGCTTTTTGACCGATCGCGGGGTTGCCGCCAGCACCTAAACCTCTGGTCAGCTTTTGCCCCATTTGGAAGCGTTTAGAGGCGGAGGATTGTAGGAGGGCTTGAGCATCGGTATTAAATGACCAAAACTCTACACCAACTACATCACTCGCAATCATGCGATTTACAGCGTTGCCGCCGCCACCACCAACACCAATTACTTTAATTTTTGCAACACTGCCCAACATGATATTATCCGCTTTTGCATCAACGCCTAACTGCTGCTTCATACGATTGTGAGAGTGACTTAGATTTGATCTAGAGTTATTTGAAAACTCAGAAAGTTCATCCATTTCCACGTCTACTTCTCCGTTTTCTGAACCATTTGAGTCCAAATCTGACCAGTCGTTTTGAGATGTCATTTATCGAGGGATGTCATAAATAGAATCGTTTTTACTGATGCTCTCTAGATTTCGCTAAGCTTAAACCCCTTTCGAGCTAGAAGTCCGATTTATAATTTAAACCTAACTGAAAAAAATAATAATAGCCTTAAAACGGCTATTTAAGATTTTGTTTCCGAAGATTTATCCTTGGATGGGATATTCATTTCTAAAATAGGGGTAGTAGGTTGGCTTAGATCAATATAGTTAAAACTCTTAGATTTTAACTGGTCAGGTAATGTTCTAAGCCGATCAAGTGTCTCTAACTGTGTGCTAAACAGTGAGGGCTTGTATGTGCCAAAATATACCAACCCTAGCTCGGTATTTAAAATTAGATTTGATTCGTCCCTGATATCCACTTGCGATATTTTGACCTGACTTTGGCTAACTTGACGATACAAAGTTGACCATTGCACAAAAGCCCGATTAGTTGGCTCTAGAACTATAAGATTTGGCTTAGTAATATTAGACGGGTAAACCTTAGTAGGCATCCAGACTCCCTCAGCATCTAGAAAGCCTTGCTGATTATTGCGTGTGGAGTTAGCGATCGGCAGACGTTCTTGGACTTGGATAGTTAACTTTGACGGGAAGATAGTACGGGTTACTGAAACCTTAGAGACAGGTGCTGACTTTTCTAACTGAGAGGCGATCGCCTGTGGCTGAATCTGAAAAATTGATTGTGGGTATTGAACCGACAGAGATTTCTTAATAGTTTCTTTAGAGAGTAATTTATTACCCTCTATTTCAATCTGATTTGAGCTACGCAATTGCCATTCTGGCAGCATGGCAACCCACAACATGCCACCTGTAAGCCCTGTGATAAATACTAATTGCCAAATACGTTGAAAAATGCGAAGGCGGCGTTGTTTTCGCAGTTGTTTGCGGCGAGCCACATAATCTGCCTCTCCATTGGAGATCGGGAATTCAAGCGTCATCTTTGCCCTTACCTACTTGTGTTGCTAGGAGTCAGATGATGGGCTACTAGCAAATTGCCGTTCCAGCATAGCAATGATTTCTTCGCGTTGGGTAGAAATAGCTAAAGGGTCTTTGGCATTAGGGCGTAAAAACATGACTTGATCATTATGATCAGATACTTGTTTTTTAGACATTAAAGACTGGATAGCTTTAACAAAGAATATACCTGCACTAATTACTAAAAGTACAGATATCGATATGTAGATGATTGCTGCGATCGCCATATCTATTATGTTCAACTAAAAATATTGATATCACAATAGATGAGGAAGTTAGGTTTTTCAATCAGAATTACGAAAATGTATAGATTTGCTTTGCAAAGCTTCACATAATAAGCATCTAAAAAGGCGAAGCGCCTTTTTAGATGCTTATAGGTACGGAGAACGCGACAACATCTGGAGACTGGCTTGACATTGGATTCGATATAATCAGATTTAGTTAATACTCAGTAACATTTAGTAATATTCAGGAGCTTTGCAAGATATGCACGAGCAGGGAACGATCAGCATTCATACCGAGAATATCTTTCCCATTATCAAGAAGGCTTTATATTCAGAACGTGATATCTTCTTGCGGGAGTTAATTTCTAATGCTGTTGATGCAATTAGCAAACTGAAGATGGTCTCCTATGCAGGTGAAACTACTCACTCCGCCGATCCCGAAATTATCGTCACAATTGATAAAGAAAAAAAGACACTCGCGATCGCTGATACAGGTATCGGCATGACTGCGGATGAAGTCAAAAAATATATTAACCAAGTTGCCTTCTCTAGCGCTCAAGAATTTGCCACGAAGTATGCCAGCAGTGGTACTGGTGATCAACAAATTATTGGTAACTTTGGTTTAGGCTTTTACTCGTCATTTATGGTGGCGGGCAATGTCGAGATAGATACGCTTTCTTATAAAGAAGGCGCGGAAGCCGTACATTGGTCTTGTGATGGTTCGACGACCTTTACTCTTGATAGTAGCGATCGCCCTAATGTGGGTACAACGATCACGCTCACTTTACAAGAAGATGCTGAAGAGTATCTGGAAGAAGCATCAATCAAGCGAATGATTCGCAACTATTGCGACTTCATGCCCGTACCGATCAAGCTTAATGATGAAGTGATCAACAAGCAAACTGCTCTATGGGACAAGTCGCCCAAGTCAGTTACTAATGAAGAATATCTCGAATTCTATCGCTATCTCTATCCTTACCAAGATGATCCTCTGTTCTGGATTCATCTAAATACAGATTATCCCTTTGTAATTAAGGGAATTCTCTATTTCCCCAAGATGAAGGCGGATATTGACCCCAATCGTGGACAAATCAAGCTATTCTGCAATCACGTCTTTGTCAGCGACAATTGCGATGATGTGATTCCTAAGTTTTTGATGCCCTTGCGTGGAGCGATCGATAGTACTGATATTCCCCTGAATGTATCCCGTAGTTTCTTGCAAGGTGATCCCAAGGTTCGCAAGATTCAAGACTTTATTGCGAAGAAAGTAGGCGATCGCTTGACTTCTCTCTATAGTGACTCTCGCGAAGAGTTCTTGAAATGCTGGCAAGATATCAGCATCTTCATGAAGTTTGGCTCGATGAATAGCGACAAGTTCTATCAACAAGTCAAGGAAATCTTGGTCTATCCCACCACTAGCGAAGATGAGAAAGTCAAGAGCGAAAGCGGCAACTACACCACGCTTCAAGAATATCTTGAACGGAACAAAGTAGAACATGAAAATCAAGTGTTCTATACTTCCGATCCCGTTGCTCAAGGCACTTATGTAGAACTGCATAAAAACCAAGGTATTGAAGTACTGACCTTTGATTCCTTTATCGATAGTCACTTCATCAACTTCCTTGAACGCGAATTTAAGGATATTAAGTTTTCTCGCGTGGACGCGGAAATTGACGATCGCCTTGTGGATAAGGAATCGAAAACGGAAATCGTCGATCCTAAGACCAACAAAACTAAGAGCGATCATCTCCAAGATATCTTCCGTGTAGCCCTGAATAAGCCTAAACTCACAATTCGCACTGAGGCAATTAAGGCTGAAGATGCTGCTTCTGCACCACCTGCAATTATTCTCTTGCCTGAATTTGCCCGTCGGATGCAGGAGATGACTGCGGTGCTCCAACAGGGTACAGTGAGCTTCCCCGAAGATCATGTGCTGTTGGTGAATACGGCTCATCCTCTAATGGAAAAGCTGATCGAGCTAGATGCTAATCAAATTCTCGTTGATGGCAAATCTGAATCGGCGGATCTTGCGAATTTGATTTGTACCCATGTTTATGACTTGGCTCTGATGGCGCAAAAGAGTTTTGATGCTGACAGCATGAAGGGCTTCTTGCAGCGATCGAATCAGTTGCTTACTAAGTTGACCAGCAAAATCTAAACCCAAGAGGCGGCTCAAAAAGCCGCCTTTAGTTTCTTAAAGTGAATGCTAAGCTATGAGTGATACTCATTAGCCATAAAACCAATGTTTACTGAAGTTCAAATCGAGAACTACAAGTCTATCCAAAGTCTCAAGATAAATTTGGGACGGGTTAATGTGTTTATTGGGGAAAATGGTTGCGGTAAGAGCAATATTTTAGAGGCGATCGCTTTAGCTGGCGCGGCGGCAGGTAATAAGTTAGATAATGAGTTTTTAGCTCCTAGAGGGATTAGAGTTACTGAACCAGAATTTATGCGATCGGCTTTTGATAAGGAGAATATCACTAAAGAGATTAAAATAAACCTACAAAAAGGCGATAAATTTGGATTAAGCTTTGCAATACAAAATAGGAATAAAGATTATTCTCCTTGGGAATATATTTTGCGGGAAGTACCTGATCTTAATAAAGTTCAGGAAGATATTGATATCGTCAATCTAATTCCTGATAAAATTTCTCCTGATGAAATTTCATTTCGGGTAAATCAAATATTTAATATGTTATCAGCTCGGACAAAAGAAAGAATGAAATTCATAAAAGATTTTATTATTTTCCTTCCTGAAAATTCCGCTTTACGTACTTTTAAAGAAGAAGGGCAAGTTCAACCATTGGGTACAAAGGGAGAAGGGTTACTGAAGCTGTTAAGAGTTTTAAGTAATACTCCAGAAAGAATTAATGAGATTAAACAAAGACTTGAATTTATTGATTGGTTTGATGATTTCAAAATACATCAAGATTCAGATATAGAAAGAACTATTCAAATTAAAGATCGTTACTTAGATAAAGAGTTACCTTACTTTAATCAAATAAGTTCTAATGAAGGCTTTCTATTTTTGATGTTCTACTTTGCTCTATTTGTCAGTGACGATACACCTAATTTTTTTGCTATTGACAACATCGAAAATGCTCTCAATCCTAAACTATGTACAAGGCTAATCCAAGAATTAGTAGAACTAGCCAAAAAATATGATAAACAAGTTATATTTACCACTCATAATCCTGCAATTCTAGATGGACTAGATCTAACTGACGATGAGCAAAGACTTTTCACTATTTATCGAAATATTTATGGTCATACAAAAGCAGAACGTATATTTGCACCACAACCATTAGAAGATGAAGATCCTGTACCATTATCAGAAGCTTTTATGAATGGTTACATTGGGGGCTTACCAGATAATTTCTAATATGAGAAAACGTACTTTTGCAGGAATAGTTGAAGGGGCAAATGACAAGAGAGTTATTACTAATATCTTGGCTGGATATTTCAATAACCCAGATATCAAACCTACATGGCTTCAGCCTAGGGATTCTATACCTAATACAAAAGAACCTCCAGCAGGTTGGACAAGAGTTATTAAATATTGTCAGTCAAGACAATTTAAACAAGCTTTTCAAGAAAATGAATATGTCATTATTCATATAGATACTGATATATCTTCAGAACCTAAACTTAATATTCCTCATTATGATGAAAATGGAGAATTACTAACACCTGAACAATTAATAGCAAAAGTAGTAAACAAATTTAGAGAGTTAATTGGGGAAGATTTCTATAACCAGTATGCAGACAAGATCATTTTTGCGATCGCAGTTCACTCAATAGAATGTTGGATACTGCCTTTATGCCTTCCAGACAAAAAAGCAGAAACTAATGACTGCTTGAATATTTTAAAACGAGATTTACCAGATTTCAAAGAAAAAGATCCTAGATATTATCAGAGAATTTCTATGGAATATGCTAACCAAAATTCCTTGCTAAAGCTTTATCCAGAAAATCCTAGCTTGAAGATTTTTATTGAAGAACTTGCAAGCAAAAATATTGAAATTCTTGAAGAATCATGAATAGGTTATAGCAGTCCTAAATCATTTGTGAACACCATTGGCTTCGACTTCGCTCAGCCATCGGGTTTATTGGCTGAGCGAAGCCGAAGCCACTCAATGAGCTAGCTAATTAATAGGGTGTAAAACTACGATTGGTTGGAGATCGGAGCCGATCGCCTCACTCACACCGAGAAATTGCCGATCTTCAGCATAGGTGCGGACATAATTATGAATTTCTGGTTTTGCTAATTCTTCAGGTGAGTTAACGGTGAGAGCAAATCCATCCTTAATTGTTTGTCCCATGCACCAACGTTTTGTCAGATCGACATCGAGCGTAACTTCGGGTAAAAAATGTAAGCCATGATCAGGCGCAAGAACTTTGAGAGATTGCGATCGCATAAGTTCAGCAACTTGTTCAAAACTCAAACTTGCTTCCAAATCAAACCCGTTACTATAAGTGCGTCTTAGTGAGGATAAAGTCGCTCCATAACCAAGCTTCTCTCCTAAATCTCTGGCAATGGAGCGAATATAAGTTCCTGAACCACAGGAAATCGCCACATCTAATTCTGGATAATCTCCCTCAGTCCAGCCTAACACCTTGATTTCTGTAATTTCCACCTCACGTATGGGAATATCAGATTCACTAATTTCGCCTCTTCGGGCAAGATCATACAGTCGTTTCCCATTGACCTGAATCGCGCTAAAGGCAGGTGGACGCTGCGTAATTTTGCCTTGAAAAAGAGATAGATATTTCTCAACTTCGTCAAGAGGTAAATTTGGACAGGGGCGATCGCTCAGCACCTCACCCGTAATGTCATCGGTATTCGTCACAATCCCAAAGCGAATTTTGGCGTTATAAGCTTTCCCTTCAGGTAGAAATCGTAAAAGCCTAGTTGCATTGCCAACTGCGATCGGTAAAACCCCCGTAGCCATGGGATCAAGCGTACCTCCATGACCTATTTTTTTCTGTTTAAGCAGCTTTCGCAAATTACTCACACAGTCATGGGCAGTAATAACGGGCGGCTTATCGATGCTAATAAATCCATTGAACATAAGAATTTAGACTGATTTTTAAACTGATGAGACAAAGTTTCTATAACTTGGAATTTCTAAATAATTGACAATGCATAATGCTTAAGGTCTTATAGCACAAGCTCTTTCAGCAATTTCTAGAGGTAAAATACGGCATTTCTCCTAAGTGAATGGAACGAAAGCAAGGAAAATTTGTCATAAAATAGATAACGTAGATACAAGACTAATTTGGCAAAAGTTATATCAGTCTCAAAACCTGTTAAACTTACGAACCTTATAAATGTCTATCGCTAGCTTTAATTTCTATATGCTTTTACCTTCATCATTAGTGATACTGGGTGAGATAAGTTGACTCGATTTGTATTCGGCGATATTCATGGTCAATTTGATGGCTTAATGAAGCTACTAGACTTTATTAAGTACAGCTCTAGCGACAAATTATTTTTTCTTGGCGATTTGATCGATCGTGGCAATCGCAGTGCCGATGTTGTGCGCTGGGTAATGGAAAATGGTCACACTGCTCTGAGGGGTAACCATGAGCAAATGTGTCTTGATGCCTTTGGGAGTAATGAGGGTTCACTGATTTGGAAAGGTTGGTTGCTGAATGGGGGCGCAAACACCTTAGAAAGCTATGGAAAGGAAGGCTTACCCATAGAGCATTTAAAGTGGATGCAACAATTGCCACTTTATTTAGATCTAGGCGATTCTTGGTTAGTCCATGCGGGACTCAATCCTAATATCCCTCTTGAGTTGCAAGGTGCTGCTGAGTTTTGTTGGATTCGCGAAGAATTTCACAGTGCCACTGAGCCTTTTTTTGATGACAAAATCATTATTACAGGACATACGATTACCTTTGTATTTCCGGGGGTAAAACCGGGGAACTTAGTTTTAGGCAAAGGATGGCTGGATATTGATACTGGTGCTTATCATCCTAAGAGTGGTTGGTTATCGGCATTGGATCTTGATTCGGCTATGGTTTACCAATGTAATACCTTTACCAATGAATTAAGGTCAAGTCCATTAGCAGAAATTACAACGGTGATTGAGCCAATGCCGACGCGATCGCAAAGATTAGATGTGAAAAAGACAAATACTCCAAAACGTCGGTGGTCTTGGGTATAGCGATCATATTTGCGAAGCAAAGGCGATCGCTTCTATGGCGATAGTAAAACTTGATATAGATCAGGTCGGCGATCGCGGAAAAAGCCAAAGGAAGCACGATTCAGTTTTACTTGAGTCAGATCAAATTCAGCTAGAATTACCCCTTCTTCGGTGTCATTTAGTTCGGCAACCTTATCACCACGGTGATTAGCAATAAAGGAATGACCATAAAAAGTTTGATTGCCCTCTAAGCCAATCCGATTTGCGGCAGCTACAGGAATAACATTACTCACAGCATGACCAATCATGGCGCGTTGCCAAGGATCTTTAGTATTCAAATTGGGTTCCTCTGGTTCTGAACCGATCGCAGTGGGATATAGCAAAATTTCTGCGCCCATTAGCACCATAGCTCTAGCACATTCGGGGAACCATTGATCCCAGCAGATCCCTACGCCAATTTTGCCAAAGGTCGTATCCCAAACCTTAAAACCTGTATCCCCATTACGGAAATAAAATTTTTCTTCGTAACCTGGTCCGTCAGGAATATGGCTTTTGCGGTATACACCTAGCAATGCACCATTGGCATTTACCATTGCCAAGCTGTTGTAATAGACTTGCCCCGATCGCTCAAAAAATGACACAGGAATCACAACATTCAGTTCTTGAGCCAGCTTTTGAAAATGGGCGATCGTCGGATGATTTTCTACAGGTTGCGCCCAATCAAAAAAGAGATCCCGCTCCTCTCGACAAAAATAAGAACCTTCAAATAATTCTGGCGGCAAAATTACCTGTGCGCCTTGATGAGCAGCTTTGTTTACTAACTCCGAAATTTTCGCGACGTTGGTAGCAATATCTGCATTCAAAGATGCTTGAATAACAGCGATCGTGACAGTATTAGAGGATGACATCAGCAGATAGGATGAAAACGGTAAGATGTGGCTATAGCCCTACCAATAGCCTACCGCAGCACGCAAAAATTCATTAAAAAAAACATGAAAAAACTTGTCATTTTATTGATTCAGTTTTATCGATTATTCATTTCACCATTGTTTCCACCAAGGTGCCGATTTCAGCCCACCTGTTCGCAATATTCTCTAACTGCGATCGATCGCTTCGGTGTAATTAAAGGTGGTGGGCTAGCCGTAAAGAGAATTTGTAGCTGTCATCCTTGGAATATTGGTGGTTATGATCCTGTTCCTGAATTGCTCCAGCCCCAAGATGAATCTCCATAAAAATAACGTGAGTTCGATATAGCCATTTGACTAAGGAAGCAATCAGCATAAATGTTTGAAAGTTCTGCTAAGCAGAACTTTCAAACATTTATGCTGACTTAGACAACAGTAACTCCTGCACAGTTGGCACAATATTATTTAGAGAAATATCCTCACGATTAAAAAATTTTCTTAATACCTGCATTGATTGCTCATATTCCCTCTCAAATTGATAGGCATAAATCGGTGGCACATTGGTATAGGAAACCTGTAAAACCTTCATCACCCCAGTACGCACAGCCGCAACCAATTCACGCGCAAATTCATTGACTACTTTTTGCCTTAGGTGTTTAAATCCGCGATCGCTAGTTGCATACATTGGCGGTAAGCGATTTAGGGCATAGGCAGCCACCTCAGCTTGGTTGATTTGATCATATAGCTCTGGTTTCATAATTTTTTCCATAGCACGGAATATGAGGTGATCTAAAACATTAACCAGCCCTAACTGCGCTTGCAAAGTGTAGGACTGTAGCGCCCTATATTCCATTTCCGCTGCATCCTTAACTTTCTTCTCCAAAGCCCAAGAAGAACTACCATACATCACTTGTTTTTGAGTTACACAGAGACTTGCGTCATACAGACATAATGATTGCTGATTTGATTCCTGTTCTTTTTGTTGGGCTATGCGCTTTTCTCTAAAACGTTTTGAGCCAGAAAGTAAGGCTTGAGTACTTCTACTCAAATGACTCACCTCCTGTAAAACAGTTTCTTCCTCTGATTGAATTATCGTTTGATTATTAATTTTGGTTGCATAGGTAGATCGCGTATTAATTGCTTCAACTAAGACAGGAACATCTCGCCAACGTAAATGTTTACGTCCTAAAATTTGGCTTAATTGATAAAGCACACCTGCGCTATTAGTAAATAAATGATTAGGTAATGGTGTTAAATCATGGAGAGGATCGCCAAATAAGACAGTTTTTATGCCCTGTCTAACTAATTGTGAAATTTGAGGCTGCAATTCATTTACGGCATAGGCATATTGGTAATGCCATCCACTCATAGATGTAGCAAATAATGGTGGTAAACGGTTAAGAGCATAGGCTACAACTTCAGCAACTCTAACTTTAGGTTGTATTTCTGGACGTAGTTCGTCGATTTGCTGATAGGTTTCCTTGACTAGAATTTCTTCCAAAACATTGACGAATCCAAGCATCGCTTTATACCTGTATTAGCCTTCGATCAAAGGGTGTAATTAAGCTTTAACAGGCAAAGAAATCTATCGGTTTGGTGATATGTGATATTGGTAAATTAAGAGAAATAGTTTATGACTATGCCCTTAAATTCATGCAATACCATTTAATATTTTTTTATTTTTTATGCTTTTATAAGCGAAACGAATATATCCAATATCTCCCCCCTAGTAATCTACTGTCATTCATTATCTAAATCTCATTTGAATAGATAATGAACTAGATGGATATATATTTTAGCTAAGTATTTATTGGCAATTATTCGCAATTTTGTCGCTATAAATAAAAGCATTTTATTATAACGAAATAAACCTATTATATGTCTTGGATAATTACTTTTTTAGACTCTTTGCCTAGACTTAACTTATCAAGAAATATGAACAATGGGACTGATCAAATGTCGTAGATTTGTCCCCAAATCAAAGTAAAGTCTCCAAAACAAAAAATTCTTTAAAAAGCTTGCTTTGCAAGCTTTTTAAAGAATTTTTTATGTAAAAATCAAAGCCATGCAAACTATTATTGACTTGAAGAAATTACAGCACGTTGTGCTGGATTAAAAAACAGAGAAATTTCTGAAAGCGTAGCGAAGCTACGCTTCCAGAAATTTCTCCGCACTTCTTCAAACTTCAACAGGCTGTAGCATCCGTTCGGATTAAGCTTGAAAACAAACCTAAAGTCATTTGAATCTAGACTTTTAGGGAGAGTTTGCTATGCAAATTCTCCCTAAAAGCCCGTTTAAACTAGCCTGACCTCTCGTAAATTAGCCTAAGCGATAACCAAATCCGCGTACAGTCACAATATGTTTTGGATCGCTCGGATCAATTTCGATTTTTTCGCGTAACCAGCGAATATGCACATCAACAGTTTTGCTATCACCAACAAAGTCTACTCCCCAGACCTTTTCTAGCAACTGCTCCCGCGACCAAACGCGACGAGGATGACTCATAAATAAATCGAGTAGGCGAAATTCTTTTGGCGAAAGGTTAATCTCTGCATCATTGATCGTAACGCGACATTCATCGGGATACATGGTGATATCACCAAACTTATATACTGTGGCATTAGTTGCCACAAAATCACGACGACTACGACGCAATAAGGCTCGACAACGAGCTACAAGTTCACGCATCCCAAAGGGTTTACTGAGATAGTCATCGGCTCCGACCTCTAAGCCTACAATGCGATCGGATTCATTGCCTTTAGCACTAATCATCAAAACAGGGACATTGTTACCTTCATGACGCAAGATCCGACAAAAATCTAAACCATTAATCGAAGGCAACATTACATCTAAAATTACCAAATCTAACCTCGCCGCAGTTTTGGCAATTTGTAAAGCCGAATAACCATCTTCAGCGAGGAAAATGCTATATCCTTCTTCTCGCAAAGCCAGAGCGATCGCCTCTTGAATAATCGCTTCATCTTCCACTACCAAGATACAACCGACAGTGGTTTTAGAAGCTGAGACAGGCTGTTCTGTTAAGAGCATAAAAAAGTTGTATTAGGTTTGGTCTAACCGTATCCAATTTTACATTGATTACTAGCTAATTATGTTTCATAGTTTTTGATTTTCAGCATCATCAGCACTAAAAGCCAAAAACTTAATTAATTATGGCAAGGAAAAGTTAGGGATCAGTGATTTTGCCAAATTTCTTAGGTTTTGATTGAGCGATCGCGCAATTTGGATGTGAGGCTCATCGGCTTCAATTGGGAGAATCTGAGCCATGTTGCCCTGACTAAATTGTTGAATCACTAAATTTGCCGCTTCTAAACCAGTGACATAGGCTTTTTCCTGTGACCATGAGCCATGATTCGTAATAATCCAATCACCACTCATATATAAGTTCGGAAAGCTAGTAATAGGGCGCAATAGGTTCTGGTAGCTTCCGGGCGCGAAATGGGTCACAGCACGAGGTAGCCGAATTACACTGCTATCAACAACTATTGCCTTCTTAAATTCTGGCAAACAAGTAGCAAGATATTGCTGGACAATTGTTACGATTTCTTGATTGTCGAGGGGCAAAAATTGGTTCGCGTGATAAAAATCCACTTCGATTACGGAACCAGTCTCATCTGCATATTCATCATGAAGCACATTGAGATCAAAGAATGTCCAGCCAGTAGTTGCATCAAACCCAAAGCAGGCATTGGATGGACGAGGAATGTTTATCTTGCGATCGAACCATAGGCGCACTGCTAAGACATCGATCGCTCCTAAATTCATCAAGTTACGAAATTCACGCCGTTTTTGCAAAGCCGCACTATTCGAGACAATTTTCTGCATTCCTGAAATGCCCACGGAGAAAACTACAGCATCGGCATCAAAGGTTTCTTCGCCACAAATTACACCTGTGACTTTACCTGAATCATCAACGCGCAAATCACTAACACGTCTATTTGTAAGGATTTTGCCGCCCAAACTGGTAATGCGATCGCACCAAGGTTTAAAGATTTTTTCGCCCACTGTGCCACGACACCAGACCACATCAAAATCCGCTTGATGCGCCAAGATGAAGTAATAAAGCATTCCCAAAGCCGCCGCCGCCGAGCATTGCTCCCCAGGAGCAAATAATCCGACTAATAGCATTGGCTCAAAGGATTCACGATATAACCGCTCCGATACGCCATATTGACGGAATAATTCTCTAGCGGTGATCCCGTCATAGCGTTTCCATGCTTCATCGGAATTGTCAAAGTCAACCACTGCATACATTAAAGGCAATGCCGACAGGCGATCGCTAAGGGGCAATCTTTTAAATTGTGTATAGGCAAAAGTGCCAAGGGGTGAAGGCAATCGTGGCAGGTCTTGAAAAATCGGCGACTCCACTTCTAAGCCTGCGGGAGAATATTGTGCCGATCGCGTCCAAGGGGTGAAGGGATCAAGCTCTAGTTCTTTAACTAAGGAAAAAATATTGCGATAGGGATACCAAAAACCGTGAATACCTGCCTCAACCGATCGCCCCCCTGCGGTTTTCCAACCAGCAACTAATCCCCCTGCTTGCGCCCCTGCCTCTAGCAAGGTGACATCATAGCCCTGTTTAGTGAGTTGATAGGTCGCGCCTAAACCAGCCCAACCTGCACCAACAACGATTACTTTTGGTTTATCTGTCATTATTTTCTTGAATACAAATTTTCTGTAACTAACCTCACGGATAACCTCATGAAGCAAAGCTTATGACCAGAATTAAAGTCTCTTACTAATTTTAAAACCGTGAGAGTCAGTTCCACAGGTATGCATAAGTCCATGAATATCCGCAAGATGCCGAATTTCTTCGGTTTGCTTAGGGCTAGGTTTCCAAGGATCGCTATTGTCGTAGCCATAGTAGGTTTCTACACCATCAATCCCCAAGGCGGCGGCGGCGGGTATCAGGTCTTCAGGCGATCGGCGATAACGGGCTGGATGGGCAAGTACCGCTAATCCCCCAGCCGAATGAATGGCTTTAATTACACTAATTGCTTGATAGTCTAGACCAGCAGTAGTTTTGCCCTGCAAATAAGGGTGCATTGCCCCATGGTTAGGATCAAAGCCATAACCGAGAATATGCACTTCCGTAAAAATCAGACTGGCATTCACTTCGATCCCTGACCAGAGGGTTGGGAGAGTTGCTGGCTCATTGACTTGACTAGCAAAATTATCAAGATATTGCTTGGCAACGTAATAGCCCCCGATCGCATGGTGATCGGTAATTGCCAAATCGGATAGCCGTAAAGCGATCGCCTGCTGAATTAAATCAACAGCCTGCATCTTGCCGTCAGAATGCACCGTGTGCAAATGAAAGTTCAGCCTATGTGGACAACTCATGGCATCGACAGACGCAAAAATTTTTCGCAATTTACTAGTTGCGCTCGACTTTGAGATCAATAGCGGAGTTTGAGTTACCATGACACATCTCTACATAAGCAGATCTTTAACAATTCTTAATTTCTTAACCACAATTTTACCCAAATCAGGGTAGATAGCTTAACTTTTATTGAGATAGATTCTCAGATACTAAGACATTGATACACGAATTTTGTTCGCCTATGCGATGAATAAACAGAACAATAAGTATCTCAATCTAATGGGATTTAGGACTGTTGATCATACTGGGCTTGCTCGATCGCATTATGATCGAAGCTTTGCTCAGAAGTCTCGTAATAACTAGATAATAATTCGCGAGTTTCGACTTTGCCTAAATTCGACTCGATTTCGGCAGTAATAGCAACGCATTCACTACCAGAAATGTCTATCGCACGTTCAACGATTTTGCCATCTTTCCCGATTAAGTACTCAATTCGTTGATATTGCGACATAATCTATAAGTTTTTCCTAACAATAACAATTACTAATATTCTAGCGTTTATAAATCAAAATGATCAAAAACCTAAAATGCAAGGTAGTGCTTTAAGTAGGTAGGCGCAATTAAATATAAAACCAGAGCCAAAACCTGTGGCACACGCGTAGCGTGCGCCACAGGTTTTGGCTCTGGTTTTTAATTATGCCCACCAACTTATGCAGGCTTTTACTGTGATATTACGAGCTGACCAAGGGATTTTAAAATTTGCAACACTAGGTATAAATGGTTTTCTGGTTCTGAAAGGGAGAAAACTTTAGATAATGTGTAGGTCGGGGAAGGAATCGGATCTAGCTTAATAAAACGAAATTCTCGCCCATTGGTAATCATCCCGAACGTATTTTGGTTAGCCCGATGATTTGGGCTAGCACTCATATAGGTCAATGCTTGAGGCAAAGCCATCATTACGTCGTACTGAATACTCTTGGACTCGATCACCACGACCCAGATCGAATTTTGCAGGACTAAAACATCAATTTGTCCCCTTACTGTTTCAGAGCCATCTTGAGATTCCACCTCAACCGATTCTTCAAGGGTTGTATAAAATGGCGGATCATAAAACCCTGCAAGGGATAGCAAAGGCGACAGCGTAACCATCTTGACGGTTACTTCTAACAATGGGCGATCGGCAAGATATAAGTATTGCTGCTTAGTGCGATCTAACTGCTGCTTTTCGAGTTCGCTAAGCGGTTGTGCCGAATTTAGTAAATCACTAAAAAAACTATCAGTTAGAGATTGCTGCAAATGAAACTTACTTTTGACATCGTACAAGCTGAGCGAGGCTTGTAGAGTTGCAGGCATAATGATTAGAACTCCTTTACAGTAATTTACAGTTAGCTTTTAGTAGCGATCGCCCAGATCATCATTTCCCTGCTAGACGCTTCTCGGTGTTTTGAATTGCTCTAGTAGCATAGATATCATTGGGGCGCAGTTTTAAAGCACGCTTAAAATTAATCAGCGCGGTGTTGTAGTCTTTTTTGTTATAGGCTTTATAACCGATTCTCATCCAAACATCATATTTACCTTTTGTAGTTTTGGTAGCACTACTGGTTGATTTGGCTTTGACAGTTTCTGTAGTTGATGGCGCAGCTATAGCGGAGTTACAAAATATGCAGGAGCCGATAATCGTAAGGAGCAATAGGAATTTTTTCATAACCTGATTTAAACCTGATTTAAGTACGTTGCTACAATTGACGATGTTGAGATTACTATATTAGCCTTCTCAAAATTTACTAATAAGGAATAACAATTTTCAAGACAGTAATGAATTCTTAAAAGTTGCAAAATCCTAGCGGTCAAGTTCCACAACTTTGTTCGCTGAGATCCCATCAGTTGCTGTGCCAAAATACCAGAGAGAAGCGGCGGCTTCGGCACGGGTGACAGGCTTTTGGGGTTGTAATAATGTGGTAAATCCAAAGCTACGACGAATGTTAGAAATATCACGCAGTTGAGCATCAGCAAA
The DNA here is from genome assembly GCA_050632425.1 of Pseudanabaena sp. BL-A-41. Taxonomy (GTDB): domain Bacteria; phylum Cyanobacteriota; class Cyanobacteriia; order Pseudanabaenales; family Pseudanabaenaceae; genus Pseudanabaena. Next base: position 2,108,715 of record CP192607.1, read on the forward strand.
AATTGCCCCTAAGGCATTTTCGCTAATGCGATCGCTATCTTTAAAGCCCCATGTTTGACTAATGCTGTCCCATGTGGCACTAGGCAAAGGCTGTCTAAGATCGAGGGGGATTTTCCATTGCACTAACTCTTCACGCAGGAGGGGATCATTGGGACGAAAGCGATCGCCTGTAGCAATCAGTCCTGCATTGGCTAAGCCTTGAATGATGGCAAAGTCAGGATGGTTATTCGGTATATCCGTAAAACTTGCCGTGTCATTGGGTTGAGCGAGACGAATCTGGCGACTTGGCTGATTTTTGTAGAGACGATTATTAGTTTGCAGTAGCCATCTGGCATATTCCCGCCTTGCGACTAAGTTATTAGGCTGGAATTGCAGTCCTGTTTTTGCGGTAATCGTCCCTAATTTATTGAGATCTTTGATCCAAGGTCTTAGAGCCACAGGAGCCTGCTCAATATCGCTAAATTCACCTGCTTGAGGTTGAGTAGTAGCAAAATTAATGTAAAAAAGGGTCTTGAGCGAATTTGGACTTTTGGCGCTTGAGGGATTGGGTAAGGCTTGTAAAGCGATCGCGATCATCTGATTAGATAAGCTTTCACTTTTAAAATTTGGGATATTTAGGCGATCGCTAAATTTTGGAGTCAAGCTGGGTGAGCTAGTGGGGGAAGGGGATGACGTGGTGGCAGGTTCCGCACTAGTTTTACTAGGAGTTGCAGTTGGGGTAGCAGAGGGAGCAGGTTTATTTTGTTCGGCAGGTTCTGGGCTGGAATCACTGGTGGGACTCGCTGGAGCGATCGCTCCTTCTAAGGAATTACCAAGATTAGCCCCTTGGCAAGCGGTGAGGGAACAAGCAATTAGTCCTACGATTAATCGAAATGTGAACTTCATTAAAACTCCACATCAATATCATCAGGAAAGCTCAAGTCCAGCAATTGAGACAAGCTATAGGGACATTCATTGGGCAAGACATTTTTCTTAATTGGGGTCTCACTCAAAACTAATGCTAATCCCAAGCGAAAACCCTTGAACAAAGCTTTATCTAAATAGGACTTTAGGCTTGGATTATCCACTAACAGATCCTGAATTTCTTCTCTTTGTAACTGGATCGTCACTTGCCAACTACGCGATCGCTTCTGGGGTTGATATTGCCATTTTAAGAGATGTCCGATCAACACTCCCAGTCGATTAGATAACTCCTGCTGCTTTTGCTTACCCAAAGACTCAATTTCCTCAACTAAGTTAGCTACATCTAATCCATCTAACTTCCCTAATGCTAAAAGTTTGGACTGCTGCATTGTCCAACCATAAAAATCTGTCTCATATAAACCTGTTTCCATAGTTCTATTAAGTATGTAGGCTTAATTATTTGTAGGATGCGTTAGTGAAACGTAAACGCATCAATTGCGTAAAGATGATGAGTATCTCAAAGAGATATTCATCCTAATAATCTTATTGTGGCTTACTAGGAAGCTTGATCAACCTCAGTGAGATTGGGGCTAGGTGGTAGTAAAAGTGGCGTGGGAATTACACAGGCAATTTCAGGACGGAAATTGGCATAGCGGCTGCGGCGGATACCGATTAATTCTGCCTGAATATCCGTGGTACTTTCACCCAAACAAATTAGCAAATGTGTAGTCAGTTCTAAACTTGCCTCAAAGGTGGGATGCACGACTTCCTTGGCTCCCAGTTGATACAACGTATCGATATCCGCATCTTTTTCAGCCCTAGCAACAATATCAATCTCTGGCGAAATACTAATGGCTCTCTGGACGCATAATCTCGTAGCGATCGGGTCAGAAATCGCAATCAGCATCGATCGCGCATGGTCGATTTCCGCTTTTTCGAGTACCAAGGGGCTGGCACAGTTGCCATATAGATAGGGAATATTTTGCGATCGCAAGATTTGCACCTTGGACTCCGCATCTTCAATCACCAGCACAGGATAGCCCTTGGATTGCAGCAACGCCACAATGCCCTGTCCAATCCGCCCATAACCACAGACCACCACATGATCCTTTAGCTCAGCATTGGCGGAAAGTTCTTGAGGCATATCCAGCTTATTCATCCATGCCTTGAGAACGGGAATTTTTTCAAGTAATTGCAAAATCTGCGGTGTTGCCTTCAATAAGAATGGCGTAACCATTAAGGTGACAGCAGTTGTCCCCAAAATCAGTAAATATACGCGGCGGGAAACTAATCCTAATTTTTGACCTTCGCTAGCGAGTACAAAGGAAAATTCCCCAATTTGGGCAAGTCCTAAACCTGCAAAGATGGCAACGCGCAAGGGATAACGGAAAATGCTCACCAATGGCACGACGATTAGGAACTTACCCAACATCACGATCGCCACCAGACTCAAAATCAATTCCCAGTTTTGTAGTAAAAAGGCAGGATCGATCAGCATCCCGATCGCCGCAAAAAACAGGGTAGCAAACACATCTCGCAAGGGTTCTACATAGGTGAGGGCTTGATCGGCATATTCCACCTCCGAAATCATCAAACCTGCCACGAATGCACCCATTTCAATCGATAAGCCTAAATGCTCAGTAAGCAGGGCAATGCCCAGACATAGCACGATCACACTCAGCAAAAATAGTTCACGGCTCTCGGTACTAGCCACCCAGCGCAAAAATGGCGGAATCACCCAAATTCCTGCGGCGATCGCGGCTCCTGCAAATAGAGCCGTTACCGCTAAGGCTTTGATGACCTCAATGCCTACGGATTCAGGATGATCGAGCGCAGGCAATACCGCTAACATTAATCCCAAAGCCAAGTCTTGGATGATTAACATCCCCAATGTCACCTGTCCCTGTGCAGACTCGGTTTCGTTGTTTTCCATCAAACTTCGCAGCACGACCGCCGTAGAGGAGAGCGACAAAATTCCACCGAGGAAAATGCCTTGAGTTGGTGTGTCCACCCATCCCACCAATACAGATACGCCTGTGGTGAGGGCGATCGTCAATAAAATCTGTAAAGTACCACCACCAAGGGCGATCGCTCTCACTTTATTTAACTGCTTCAGTGAAAACTCAACGCCAAGGGCAAACAGTAAGAAGGCAACACCAAACTGGGCAAGGGTTTCTACCTGAATCAATTCTTTGATCAGTCCTAAGCCCGTAGGTCCAACGACGATGCCACCAAAGATGTAGCCTAATAAAACTGGTAATCGCAGCGCTGCCGCAAATAATCCGCCAAAGGAGGCTGCTGCAAGAACCGTCACTAAATCAACAATTAACCGAAAATCTTCTTGCACAGAAATCAACTTAAGAACATTGCCTTCTCTACTTTAAACCCATATCCGAAAAAGGGAACAAGCAGCGCTCCTTTTTCTTTCACCCCAATACATCGCTAAAAAACAGAGAAATTTTTGAAAGCGCGGCTTCGCCGCGCTTTCAAAAATTTCTCTGTAATACTTCAAGCAGTAACAGGCAGCAATTCATTAACTGTCATGCTAAAGCCATCAAGAACGACAGAGGTAATCACTTCGTCGGCGACATAAATTTTGCGAGAATCTTGGGTTAATACCACGATCAACCGTTCTTCATTAAAAATTAGCCAAACTTCTTGGCACTGCGATCGCAAATATTCGTAAGCCTTAGCAAATACATCATTAGCAGCATCAGTCGGTGAGATTACTTCCGCAATTAAAGGAAAGCTTTGGGGCAAAGTGGGTAAATTACCATATGCAGCTAGTAAATCAGGTGTGAGATAAGCAACATCAGGTCTACGTCCTTGCTCTAAAGTACGGCATGGTACTTCGGTATATACTTCACCACCAATCCCAGAATTTTCGATGTGGTTGCCCCATATCCTCGCAACCCTACTTTGCACCCGACCATGTTGTAATGTCATACCCGTTTTTTCGATTAAATTGCCGCTAACCCATTCCCATCCACCATCAGGTGGATTGTTAACCCATTCATCAAGGGAAATTTTGGGAATAGCTATTTCTTCTGCTTTTTCAGCGATCGCAGGGCTAACCATAGTTTTAAGCAAGCTAACTTTAGTCTGATTATACTTAACCCCAAGGGTGAAAGTCCTGCTAAGCAGGACTTTCACCGTTTACAGCAAAAAAATATTTTTTTGCTTGTCAATATTGCACAGTATGTTATTATTAGATTCGCGAGTTAAGGGCTTGTAGCTCAGTGGACTAGAGCACGTGGCTACGGACCACGGTGTCGGGGGTTCGAATCCCTCCTGGCCCGTCCAAAATAAATAAAAAAGCAGCACATAGTGCTGCTTTTTTTATGGTGATTTTTTATTGGGTATCTTGTTTAGTTTTAAACTTTCCTGCGATCGCTTGCTCCACATCATCAGCCCCCACAATCCAGTAGCTAAAACGAAATTCATTGGGAGCGCTGGGTCTACCTTTAAGGCTGGCGGATTGGATTTGCTCAGGTTTTAACGTGAGACTAAAGGTTGCGATCGCCATCATCTCGTCAAAACTGAGATTAGAATCTACATGCTTTTGCATGATATTGATCAAATCGGGAAGACGTAGCACAACCGAAGGACTAGCAATTTTTGCCTTGAGAGCCTTTAAAACTATTTGCTGACGTTTGATACGTCCGATATCACCCTCTTCATCATGACGGAATCGAGCAAAACCCTCAGCCTGCTCGCCATTGAGAACTTGCACTCCCGCATAAAGATCAATATTTAGCTTTTGCGTTTTATCTATATATTTCATTCGCTTAGGAACATTCACCTCAATTCCACCAAGGGCCTCAACTAAAGCTGATAGTCCAGAGGTATCTAAGCGTACATAGCGATCAATTTCCACGCCATTGAGTTTTTCAGAAACGATTTCCTGTGCGAGTTCTGCGCCACCATAGACATTAGCGGCATTAATCTTGGTTACGCCATAATTGGGGATCGGTACTTGAGTATCACGAGGAATTGAGAGGATATTTACGGAGCGATCGCTTGGATCAAAACGGATCAGCAACATACTATCGCTGCGACCATTAAAAGATTCTGGCGAACCAAGGGGAGCCTCAAGAACACGATCTACTCCCATCACTAGAATTTGGTAAGGGCGTTCTAACTTCCGCCCCAAGCCTTCCATCAATACTTCTTCGGGCTTGCGACCAGAGAGTAAACCACCCCAGTCTAGGGCATTAATCGGGACAATTCGTCCTAGAAACGCACCAGCACCAACAGAGACAAGTAAAGATATCGTAAATCCGATTTTTGCAAAGGGAATACGCTTAATTTTGGAGATGGTCTGGGCAACATCGACTTGCTTTGATTCTGGCAAATTAGTAGGCAAATCAGCACGATTGGTGGGATCGGCTGACCGAACTTTGGATGCAGTTATCGGTCTATTGCTCACACACCACTCCATAACTTCTATAATGCTCAACAAACAACATATACCGCAAGTCAACAACTCTATGCAAGCTGTAATTATTGCTGGTGGGAAAGGAACTAGGCTCAGACCCTTGACCTATGGATGCCCTAAGCCAATGCTACCTCTGATTGATCGTCCATTCTTAGAATGGATGATTAACCGATGTCGTGAAGCTAGTGTGACCGACATTTTGTTAAATGTGCAGTATCACTCGCAACAAGTAATCGATTATTTTGGGAATGGCGATCGCTTTGGCGTAAAAATTCGTTATGTTGAAGAATCTACGCCATTAGATACCGCAGGAGCCATTAAGCTTGCAGAGCCATATTTCACGGGTGAATCATTGATTGTTTTCAATGCTGACATTCTCACTAATTTAGACTTGACGGCTTTGATAAAGTTTCATCAAGAGACTAAAGCTGATGCAACTTTGACCTTAACTAGAGTCCCCGATATTACGCCCTTTGGCTTAGTAGAGATTGACGCGCAAAATCAAGTGCAGGCTTTCCGCGAAAAACCGAATGCAGAACAAGCCGTAGCATTTCTAGCGCAAGGGATTAATACGATTAATGCAGGAACTTATGTTCTGGAGCCAAAGATTTTTGATATCTATCCTACAGGAGAGCCTTTGAGCTTTGAACGGACAGTCTTCCCCAATGTGCTGGAGCGTGGTTTGAAGATGATGGGTTTTGTGTGGGATGGCTATTGGATGGATATGGGAACACCTGAGAAGTATTTCCAAGCCCAGATTGATGTGTTGGAAGCAAAGGTTCCCTATGATTTTGGTGATCGCTCTGAGCAGAGAAGTGCGGGTGTATGGGTTGCCAAAAATGCCAATATTGCTGAGGGCGCAGTTTTAGAGGCTCCCTGCTATATAGGAGATGCTGCTTCCATTGGGAAGAATGCTCATATTCCTTCTCAAACTTTAGTAGGAGCGAATTCTCTGATCAATAAAGCGATCGCTTCAGGCATGTATGGCACAGGTTCACTAATCGTTTAATTAGCAAAAAAAACTGTGGCGCACGCGCAGCGTGCGCCACAGTTTTTTTCTCTAAATTCAATCATTAAAAAAGATTCGCAATGCGAATCTTTTTTAATTTCTTTTTAGTAGTTACGTTTAAATGACTCTAGCCATTCACGCAATTGTTGAGTAGCAATCTCTTTGCCTCCAAGACCAAAGGCAACGGCGATCGCAACAGCAATTGCACCAGTCAGTAACCCAAAGGCAAGATCAACAATATTGCTAGCAACACCAATTTGCTTAAGAGCCATTGCTGTAATCAGAACAACAATGGAAATCCGCGCCGCATGACCAAGAATTCTAGCTTGTCGTCCACCTGTACTAGAAATCAGGTTAAATGCAAGATTGGCAAGATATAGACCAATACCAAAGATGATTACACCGCTTAGTACTTGACCTGCAACTTGCAAGATGCCAAACACAATGCGGGTAAGAGCACTAATTTGTAAGACATCGGTGGCTGCGGCGATCGCTACGAGAATAATCGCAATGAACACGATGATACCAACAACTTGCGAAGGCGTTTGTTGAGGTAGCGTCGTACTTGCTTTATTCTCAGGATCTTCATTTGCTGATGAATCGCTAGGAGGAATTGCGGCGATCGCAGGAAATCCTAACCATTGCAAGATGTTGTTAAATCCTAAGCCTGTCAGAATTCCCGAAACAATATCTCTAGCAAACTGCCCAATAAAATAGGCAACAGTTAGAATAACGATGGCTACGAAGATTTGAGGAAGGAATCGCAATACCTGATCGAGCATTGCTGTTGCTGGACGAGAGATCGCGCCAACTTCTAAAGCCTCCAACGTAGATATAGCTGTGGGAATTAGAATCAGTACGTAAAGGAAATTCCCAACCACCTGAGAAAGCGTATATTCAGTTTGATTGCTCGCCCAGCGTCGTAGGAATTGATCGGCTCCACTCGTAGCAAGGAGATTTGTCACAATTCGCTTGACTACTTGAGCAATCAACCAGCCGATACCGCCAATAATTACTGCCTTAAGAATTTTAGGTAAAGCACTTAGAATCTGATTGACTAGGTTTTGTAAAGGTTGGAGTGCCTGTACTAAACCGAGAGCATCCAAAACTAACGGCAAAAACAGCAGCAGGATAAACCAATACAAAGCTGAAGATAGGGTCTCACTGAGAGGCAAGACATCAGCCTTTGATTCGGCATCACTAACCTGTGCGTTTACTTTGTCATCAATTTGGGCGGATCTCAAGAAACTACCGATCAGCAATTTGCTAACGGTTGCTAAAACCCATGCAATCCCAACTAAGATTGCTGCACCACCAAGTTTTGGCAAAAATGACGTGATTTGCGCTAAAAAACCATTTAACGGTGTTGCAACTGCATCTAATTTTAGATATTGGAAAAATGCGACTAAGGTAAAGAGCGAAATAATCCAGAAGACGGTAGTGCCTGCCCATTTTTCAATGGGAAAAGCACTACTACGGGAGCCTGTTAGCCAATTGGCTAAATTATTGTCAATACTTGTGCGTTTCAGAAACCGCTCTGTGATCGAGGCAAAAAATATTGCTAGTAAATAACCACCGACTAGGATGATAATCGCAAATACAAGTTGCAATACTAGTCCATCGGGTTTAAGCAAATCTTCAATTGCAAATCCTTTCGCTGTTGACGTTTGAGCTAACAGGAAAGAGGGAAAATCGTGCATATTACACCTCAAAGCTGAACAATTAAGGAGTATCCTCTTCCGTATCTTAAGTGGAGATATCTCGAAAAAAAAGTCACTAATAATTAAGGTTTTTCCTGAACATAAAGAAAAACTTATTTATTTGCGACTTTTAAGCGCCCCAAAAATATGAAAATCGCTCAGCAGCTCTAATAGAGGAATTTTTAAAAATTTGGCGAAATTAGCGCTTCTTTTTACCTTTTGTTGCATTTGTTAACTCTGCTTGAGCAATTTCAGCATCAAGAATTGTTTGCCCCGTTGCAGCTAAAAAGACATCATCGAGGCTGGGGCGTGACTGCGACAAACTAAATACTTCAATATCAACAGCCGCGAGGATATTTTGAATTTCACTGATGGCATTAGCATCAGGCTTGACAAAGAGGTTAACGGCATTGCCCTGAGCGGCATTGATTGTGATGCTTTGGACAATTGGTAATTGCTGCAAAATCTTTTGGGCATGTTCCGCTTCATGGCGCTCAGCAAACTCACGAATCCTGACGGTAATGCGATCGCCACCAACCTTAGTTTTTAGCTCAGATGTCGTGCCTTCGGCAATGATTTTACCTTTGTCGATAATGGCTACGCGATCGGCAAGGGCATCAATTTCTTCAAGATAGTGACTGCTGATTAAGATGGTGACACCCGAGGCTCTCAGCTTGCGTAAAAATTCCCAAATGGCAAGCCGACTCTGAATATCTAGCCCGACTGTTGGCTCATCAAGGATCAGTACCGATGGCTGATGCAGTAGTCCTGCGGCTAAATCTAGACGTTTTTTGATGCCACCCGAATAAGTACCTGAGAGTTTATCGGCATAGTCTTCAAGCTGTAGTAAATCTAGAACATAGTCAATGCGATCGCTAATTTGTTTGGCAGGAATATGATACAAAGCTGCCTGAAATTGTAAAAGTTCGCGCCCTGTCAAAACTTTATCGAGAGCGACTTCCTGTGCAATATAGCCAATGCGATCGCGGATTGCCCTCGGTTCTGTTGCCCCAGCTACCTCAATCAAACCTGAATCAGGGGTAGTTAAAGTACAGAGACAACGCATGGTTGTAGTTTTGCCTGCTCCATTGGGACCTAGCAGCCCATAGATTTGCCCCTGTGTAACATTTAGAGAAATTCCATCTACGGCAATAGTTGTGCCATAAGTTTTCTTGAGATTTTCAATTCTTACTGCCGATTGCATGGAGGTATCTAAATTATTACGTTCTGTTAACTTAACATTTTAACCGTGACGTTCTTCACATCGCAATAAAATCTTGCATGAACAAATTTACAATTTTGTGGCGTGGCTAAGCCACGCCACAAAATTGTAAATTTGGTTCCCTATTTGCTTTAAGCGAGTAAATTTTCAAAGTCCAAAAGTAAAAGCCTTGCTCCGCAAAGCTTTTAGAGAAGGTTTGCGGAGCAAACCTTCTCTAAAAGCCTGTTTTAAATTATCCCGAACTCGCGTTAAATATAAAACCCAAAAGACTATGGCGCACGCTGAGCGTGCGCCATAGTCTTTTGGGTTTTAATTATGCCTAGCTACTTATGTCGAAATATATTGTTAAGTTAACTTTAATTTCATTCTTGAACAGAGGGGCAAATACAACTTTATCCTTTTAGATATCGGGGGAGTTGTCGGGGCAGTTTTTCAAAGTTCGGGCGAAAGATCGCACAAATACAATATCTACGGTAGTTAATTGAGGGGTTACAAGATTATGCTAACGATGAATCGTACTTTAGAAGAGAAAACTAGTGACGTTGAGCATGTTTATCTTACTGACAGCGACATTTTCAATTTAGAGCGTTTTGCTAACACTTTCTCATTGCGTGTCAAAACCTATAGCCTATTACGCGATCGCGCTGAAGAAATCACCATCAGAACTCTTAAGCTCTTAGCTCAGCAATATCCTGAGTTGGTACACAAGCAGTTGGCTCGTTGTAAATATGACATGACCAATATGATTCGCTATGCATCACTATCAATATTGCGTGATGATGAGCTTTTCTTCCGAGAAACCTTGATGGATTGGTTGGCAAATATCATTAACTCCTATCAAGTTGCGAAGGAATGCTCTACTTGCTATCGGCTCATGCAAACAGTCATTGATGAAATACTTCCTTCTGAATGTGCAATGTTGGTTAAGCCATATTCCGAGCTAGCTATTTCCGCATTAATGAACGCCTAGTTCAAGTCAAATATCAATTCTAATCTCCGAGACTCTGGGTAACTAGATTGACAAGTATTTTCAAAAATTTTTAGAGGTTTGCAGGAGAAGCTGTTATGGATACTCATACCCCCATTACCATTGACCGTAATTCTACCGAGGCAGAGCGCCAAAATGCACTTCAGCAAATTTATGCTCAAGTACTAGAACGTCAACCCTACGATGCTGAACGAAAGGCGATCGCAAAGCTTGAGAAGGAATTTCTCAAGGGCAAATTGGGAGTGCGTCATTTTATTGGCGAACTAGTTATGTCATCGGTCTATCTCAACAGTTTTTATCATGACTGTTCCAATCTCAAGTTTGTAGAATGGAGCTTTAAGCATATCCTCGGTCGAGCATTAAGAGACAACGAGGAGATCGCGAAGTATATGAATTTGCTGATGATGGAGGGGGTATCGGCATTTTTTCATGAGATTCTTGGCTCTGAGGAATATCGCAAAGCCTTTGGTAGCTTCACAATTCCCTATGCCCGTGATGTCAAGTTTTATGATTCACCTCGCAACTATCTCCAGACAAATCTCTTACAGCAAGAACATGTTGGTCAGCGCGGCAAAATCGTACCGATGATCTATTGGCAAAGGCTAGGGTTAGACTGCGAAACGGGAACCTGTGTGATGCCTGAAGAAATGCAACACAAAGCTGCGGCAGTTAGTCATTCTGTTCATTCCGCAGCAGATCGTCAAAACTTATTGGCGCAGATCTATACTCAAGTGCTAGAACGCCAACCCTACGCTTCGGAACGTCACGAGATTGCGGATTTAGAGAAGAATTTTCTAGCTGGCAAATTGGATGTCAGACATTTCCTTGGGGAATTGGTAATGTCGAATCTATACTTAGATAACTTCTATCGTGACAGTTCTAATTTGAAGTTTATGGAGTTTAGCTTTAAGCACCTTCTTGGTAGAACTCTTCACGATAAAGAAGAAATTAGTGTCTATACCGATATACTCACAAAGCAAGGTGTAGCTGTCTTCTTCCATAAAATCTTTGACTCCACAGAATATCGCACCGCCTTTGGTTGTCACACCATTCCCTACAACCGCGATGTCAAATTCCATGATTCACCTCGCAACTATTTGCAAAGCGATTTAGTCGAGCATGAACATGTAGGACAAAGAGGCAAAGCAGTTCCTAGCCTCTATTGGCAAGAACTAGGTATGAATTGCGAGACGGGAACTTGTGTAATGCCTAATGCTACTACTGAGCAATATGAGCAATATGTTCCTGAGCCAACTAAGACCCAAGAGCCTGTATCCCGATCGCTCAATGAAGAAATCGAAGAGCTTTTACAGATGCTGCAAAACAGCGATGCCCGCCAAGTGCTCCAAAGCATGAATGAAAAGCAGCGATCGCTACTCCGCAATTTAGCCAAGTAACAAAAATGAAGTGCCTTACTTCGCAAGGCACTTCATTTTTGTTATATATTTGGATTCTCAACGTTGAGTTAACTGCCTCATGGAACGAGTCTTACAGGAAATTGGGCGATCGCCTTTAATTGTTGCCGAGATTGCCGTTGGCTTCATCTTGTTTTGGATTGGACAGTTTGTTTATCAAAAATTCTTCCGACGCAAGCTCGAACTTAATGTTGAGCTATTTGTACGCGATAACTCGGCAGTAGCATTAGCTCTAGTTGGTTACTATTTAGGCATTGCGATCGCACTCAAAAGCGCCCTCACCAAATCAGTCCTAGGTTGGCAAAATGTAATTATCAATCTGGTTATCTATGGACTATTGGTCATTGGATTGATGTGGATCGGCGCATTAGTATGCGATCGCTTAATTTTGGAACGCTGTGACAGCGCTAGAGAAATTCTCGAAGAACGCAATTTTGGGGCGGCGGCGCTCGAGTCAGGCTGTCATATTGCCAATGGCATTATTATTAGTTCGGCGATGGGAGGGGATTCGGGAACTTGGTTAGTTGGCATAGCAAGTTATGCGATCGGTTTAGCCACATTGGTAATTGCGAGTTTTTGTTATTCAGCGATCGCTGGTTATGACGTATTTAAAGCAATTCAAGAACATAACAATCCTGCGGCGGGCGTTGCCTTTGCGGGTTTGCTAGTAGCGATCGGTAATGTCGTGCATTTTGCTTTCTTGCCTGAGTTTGAGAATTGGGGCATTAGTTTTATTTTGTATGCCTTAGCAATTCCTTTTGGACTATTGATGCTGATCGCAATTCGCTGGGTTGCCGATCTCATCCTCGTCCCCGGAGTCAAAATTTCCGATGAAATCGTGCGACAGCAAGTTCCCAATCTCGGCGCGGGATTGATTGAAGCTTTTGCCTATATTGCAGGCTCTTTACTAATTACGTGGAGTATTTAGTCGCTAGTTTCCCCAACGAAGATAGGAAACAAAGCTCTATACCTCGCTTGCTTGAAAAGCGCCATATAAAAAGCGTAGGATTACTACGCTTTTTATGTTCTAGAGAAGAATCTGTTTCTTGTAATCGAGAATAGTGTTCTCAATTTATTTAATGCTAATGATTGTGGCATCTGTAGAGAGGTAAGAAATACTCTTGTATATTCCATGTGTTTGTAGAAGCTTCTATCTCTCTCAGATTTATGCTTTTAGAACTAATTTTGTACTGTCTCTGTTTTGAGTCAACATTCTCGACTGTTTTGGGATACGCAACTAAATCGCTGACAATCAATTAATCAACACTAACTGATCGGTGAGTTAATTAGAATTTGCAGTTTCGCGTACAGGAATTACGGTAACGGACTTAACATCTTTACTCTTGTTGCGCGTATCGTTAATACTTACAACCGTATAGGTTTTAGTGTTGTCAGCACGGAATATGTCACCGACTGCGAGAGGTTTGTTATAGTTCAATGAGCCGATGAAACGTTGATGAAGATCTGACATTAAGTACTGCATAAACTCCTCGTTGTAATAGTCAAATTTGGCGTAGCGATCGCAATATGTGGCAAGCATATATTGCTGCTGCCATCTGTATACCACTGTTTAAGCGATTGATATATAAAATTTCTTATATTTTTTTGTAACTTAGTCACTTTTTATCAAACACTTAGAAGAGTGCTACAAGATTTAGCTAAAAATCTTAAGTAATGCCGATGTTTCAAAATGTAATCTTTCTATGACTTCATTGCCTGTAACCGAACTTGAGCCTGACTATTCGTTAAGTGCCTATGACTATGAGTTACCTAGCGATCGCATTGCTCAAGATCCAGTTACACCAAGAGACTCATCGCGCTTATTGGTCATTGATCAAAATCGCGCACTACTGCATCATCACTTTTACGATCTTCCCAAGTTTTTACAGGCTGGGGATTTATTAGTTTTTAATAACACCAAGGTTATTCCTGCCCGAATGTATGGACATAAAATATCGGGTGTCCCTGTCGAGATTTTATTGATGGAGCCAATTGGGCATGATCGATGGCTAGCTTTAGTGAAACCCGGTAAGCGCTTGCCAATAGGCAGCACAATTATATTTTCGGAAAATGTTAAGGCAACGGTTGAGGGGATTGAAACAACAACAAGGGCGAGAGAATTACAATTTCATATTCCTGCTGATGCGGATTTGGACAAAATTATTGATCAGCTCGGTCAAATTCCTTTACCTCCCTATGTGACTGATTCGCATACGGAGCCTGATCGCTATCAAACTATTTATGCAGAAATATCAGGGGCGATCGCTGCGCCAACTGCGGGGCTACATTTTACAGATCGACTATTTGAGGAACTACAGACTAAAGGCATTGACAAGGCTTTTGTCACCCTGCATGTAGGAATTGGCACATTTCGTCCTGTCGAGACTGAGGACATTACTCAACATGTCATGCATAACGAGTGGTGTGAAGTGCCTGAGGAAACGATCGCCAAAATCCAAGCAACAAAAGCGCGAGGTGGACGAGTGATCGGAGTGGGCAGCACGGTGGCACGCTCGCTAGAAAGCTCAAACTTTCAAGCTTTTAAGGGTAAAACAAATTTGATGATTTATCCGGGGTATGAATGGAAAGTATTAGATGGCATGGTGACTAATTTCCATTTACCCAAGTCAACCTTATTAATGATGGTGTCATCATTTTTGGGCAAAGATGGGCGTAAATTTTTAATGTCGATTTACCAAGAAGCGATCGCCAAGGAATATCGTTTTTATTCCTTTGGTGATGCCATGTTGATGTTGAATAAATAGCTCACAAAGCTGGGGTGCACGCTTCGCGTGCGCCCCATTTTTGTGAGCTATTCTCATAAGTACATTGTGTAGTTGATATCGGTTGGAGCGATCGCTAATAGCAATTTTTGAGTAATTCTGATTAGTAATAAGCGCCTCAAAGCAATGCCGCGATTAACTCCAAAGATGCGGCAGCGATCGTAAAAATCTAAAAAAGATTTTGCGAGTGCTCGCGATAGTTGCGATCTGCTTAGACCATGATCTGAAACAAGGGAAGCTTGCTGTTCACAATCGAGGAATTCGGCGATCGCTAAATTTTGTAGATATAAACCAATTTCTGAAGGCTCTGTGAATATTGCACTTGCGATGATCGAACTATCAATTAATGCTGATGGTAGCAGTAGTTTTTCTCTATAAGCCAATCTAATCAAGGCACAACATCGGGCATAGGCATATTGTAGGACTGGCTCAGAAGCTTGTGTGTGATTGGTGATATTACCCTTGTGCCAGAATCCCTGATCGTAATTCATGCCATAGGGTTGCCAAGATTCTAGTGCTAATAAGTTGGTCAATATATATTGATCGCTTAAAACAATATTGAGCCATCCTTTACCAAAGGCTTGCAGTTGCCATTGCGATGAAATTTCTGGATTTTGTGAACAGGCTTGGGCGATCGCTTCCGCAATATTGATTGCCTTAGCGCTCAAACGTTGAGAAATCGCTAAAGCGATCGCTGATGTGTAATGAGCTGCATACTTGGGATAGCAAGCAGTGATCGAGATTCCTCTAGGAGCGATCGCAATCTGAAATATTGCCTTAATAGCATCAGCGATCGCCATTTGAATCGCTTGGGATGGGGAAGTGAACTTCACAATTTTGATTTCACGCTTCTTTAGTACGTGGCAGCCTGAGGACATTTGGCTTTTTGGCAAGAGGACTGAGAATTTGATTGAGGGCTCGCAGTTGTTCAGGGGTTCCCATAGAAATTAGAACGTCTCCTTGCAAAATTTCAGTATTACCATCGGGACCTGCAATGACATCACCATCAGCACGGCGAATTGCTAATACTAAAGCCCCTGTTTGCGATCGCAAGCTCGCTTTTTTTAAGGACATCCCAATGTAACTAGGCTCATCAATGCGATATTCCTCAATATAAAAGGAGCGATTTGAGCCTGCAATAATGCCATCCACAAAATCCATCACCTGCGGGCGTAGTGCTACTGCTGCCATGCGCTTACCACCTGTAATATATGGGGAAATTACTTCATCGGCTCCACCTCGACGCAGTTTTTTCATGGACTCTTCGGTGCTAGCTCGCGCGATCGCCCGAATATCAGGATTTAAGGTTTTGGCAGATAATACAGTGTAGAGATTTTCCGCATCAGATGGTAGAGCCGCCACAATACAAATGGCACGCTCTACCCCTGCTAGCAAGAGAGTATTGTCGAGAGCCGCATCACCTTGTAATGCTGGATAGCCCTCCTGCTCAGCCTGCTCGATCGTCACAGGATCGCTATCAATGACGACAAATGGAATGCTCCCCTCCGCCGCAAATTCGGCAGTTACCTGTCGCCCCGTTCGCCCAAATCCACAAACGATGTAGTGTTTGTCGAGTGATTCCATAACTTTTCTCTGTCGCCTTGCCTGAAAAATATTATAAATATGACCATTAGCGATCGCTGTCGTAAACTGTGCTGCAATGTAGCTAATGCTAATTACCCCCATCACAATCAAGGTCATCGTAAATATACGCCCCTCCAAATGCAAAGGATTGGTTTCCCCATAACCAATCGTGGCAAGGGTAATGATCGTCATATAGAGAGAATCAAACCAACTCCATCTTTCAATCAAGTGATACCCTAAGGTTCCAATTATCACTAGACTAACTAAAATTCCCACATTAACCAGCAAGGTACGCTGATATTGCAATAACTCACGCTGCAAAACAATTGGTTGTAACTGTTGGTAGTTAAGAGAACTTTTGGGAATCATATATATCTGTACTGTAGCCTGTAAGTAATTTAACTAAGAACTCAATTAAAAAAAATGTTAAGCTGCTTATAGCAATACTAATTGGGCTTAGAATTACCGTTCCCATAGATGCTGTCACTCACGAGACAAGTATGACATCAGAGCCACCTTCAGACATCACACAAGCCAATCGTGTTGTTACTTCTCCTTATCGTTCTGCCGTTGATATTAATGATGATAATTTAGAGAAGTTCCACATCTGGACTGGATATAACACTCATACTGATATGAGTAGTAACACAAAATTCCAAATGCGTGATTTTCATATTGATCTAGGTATGGCAGTTATCGGTTTTGGGGTGCTATGTGGATGGGAAGTGCGATCGCGCAAAATCGAATTCAAAGGAAAAACTCATATCATTTATGAGTTAAGGGGTGATAGTGATCCACAGGTTGTGCCAATGTTGCGCCAAAACTGTAGTGATGAAATGGCAACTTTCTTGCATAGTCGTTTAATTAGAACTTTGGATTTTTTGCGCTCTTGTTCCAAGTTTTCAGGCATTCCCCATGTGCATATCATCTCGATTCGCAATCATTATGTGATGAGTGCCGTATGGCGACCCTATCAAAATAAGGTTTGGATGATTCCCATTGATCAGCTTGAGGGGTTATCTTTTTCTGGTCATTTAATCTAGATCTAAGATCTATGTCTATTCGCATTAAGGGCGATCGCGCAATTAAAACCCCAACAGGACTAGCTACACGCCCAACGCCGAGTAAGGTGAGAGCCGCAGTCTTTAATATTTTGCAAAGTCATATCTATGGCGCAAATTGGTTAGATATTTGTGCAGGGTCAGGAGCTATGGGAGCCGAAGCTTTGGTACGTGGTGCACACCAAGTTGTGGGGATTGAATTATCGGCGATCGCTTGTCGGATTGTGAAGGAAAACTGGCAGAAAATCGCGAAATCAGAACAGATGGTACAAGTGATCAAGGGTGATGCGTTGAAGATTGTGCCAAAATTACAACCAAAATTTTTTGACTTAGTGTATTTTGATCCACCCTACCAAAGCGATCTGTATCAACCTGTGCTCCAAGCTTTACCGCCATTGTTGACCGATGATGCCATTGTTATTGCTGAGTGCGATCGCTTACGCCCACTACCTGATGTGATTGGTGATTTGGTTTGTAGCGATCGCCGTCAATATGGACAAACAGCTTTAAGCTTTTATCGATTATCTTCATCCTAAAAAGATAGGCGGCGCGATGCGCCGCCTATCTTTTTAATCAATATATGAACCTCGATATTTCAGTCTTTCTTTAGGCTGAGCAGATTTTTTGGGTTGGCGATCTTTTGATAAGTTATCTGGAGCTTCCCCAGAAGCAATATCTTCATTCTGATCACTATAGTCACTACTGATAATTGCACCCCGATATTTAATGACTGGCTTTGTGTCATTTTTTTTGTTTGGTGCGGCGATATCACTGGACTTAGTATCTAAATCTTCAGGTTTATACCGATTTCCTCGATATTGCATCGTTTCCCAAGTTTCGTCGAACTCAGTCTGAATATTATCTGCACTATCGGTAGCTGACTGGGGATCATCGAGATCTCTTGATGCTGGTGGGGTATAGAGTTTACCTAAAGCTTTGAAACAAATATAAGGGAATACCAAGGCGATCGCCAAAATGACTAACAGCGAATTGATACGGGTAATCGTTTGAGAAACAATCTCTACATGGTTTTCCGAGGCCCATACCGAAGTTACCGAATAAATTGCTACAGCAGCAGCAATTTGTAACGTGCGATAGGCTAAAGATTTTTTCATGAGCAATAAGGCAATATTACCTTGGCAGAACTTTGCTGAATTTCAAAGGAATAGAAAAGAAATAAAAATAGGGGTAACTCTTCAATTGCTCCTAATTTCTATCAGCTTATAAGATACTCTACTAACATATCGGTTATTAATAATAGCGATCGCCATATTAGCTACGATTTCTAGGACTTGGTACACATAAATGCAGGAATGGATTACAAACACAATGAATTCCCTAGGCTATCTAGGGATTGGGCTACTGATGTTTTTAGAAAATCTATTCCCACCAATTCCCTCAGAGTTGATCATGCCTCTAGCAGGGTATACCGCAACGTTACCTAATAGCCAGATTCAAGTACTTCCAGCCATTTTAGTGGGTGTAATAGGCACAATATTAGGAGCAATTCCTTGGTACTATGCTGGCTTAGTTTTAGGGCAACAACGCTTGCAGATTTTGGCAGGACGTTACGGTAAATGGATTGGGATTTCTGGCGAAGATATCGAAAAGTCAGTGCATTGGTTTCAAAAACATGGGGCAAAGGCTGTGCTATTGGGTCGCCTTGTACCCGGAATTCGGACATTGATTTCTATTCCCGCAGGGATTAGCAAAATGCCAATTGTGCCATTCTTTATCTATTCCACCATTGGTACGATTGGCTGGGTATCTTTATTAACCTATGCAGGCTACTTGCTAGGGAAAAATTATGCAATAGTCGAAAAATATATAGATGTAGTTAGCAAGATTGTTGTTGTTGGTGTTCTAGTTGCGATCGCCACATTTATTGGCTATCGACTTTATAAACGAGGACGTTAGCCACACTTTAAAGAGATCGGCTAAATCCCAGAATCTCGCACAACATTAGCCCTCACCCATTTACGAAATTCTCTTAAGGCTGCACTTTCCCCTAAAGTTAATCGCTGCTGTAAATATTCCACAATAATTACGGCTGGCAAATCAGGGAAAGATAGGCTATTTTTGATCGAAATATATTTGCCATCTTGTAAAGCCAGAAAGTCTAAACTATAGCCATCATAGCGCCAGACTTCAGGCACACCAAGCAAAGCATATATCGGTAAACGGCGATCGCTCGGATTAGTGATATCTACTTCTAAAACCAGATCAGGTGGCGGATCTTGACCTACAATAATCACCTCTTTGCCACGAATTATTGGTTCATTTTGGATGTAATAACAGGAATCTGGCTCTGCTCCTAGTTTTAGCTCTGGAATTTTCATCAGTAAAGAGCCAAGCTTTCGCAAATCAATTTCTAATTCATCAGAAAATGCTCGAATTAGATCGTCAATAAACCGATTGCTACCTTCATGCAGTGAGAGCGGAGACATGATTTCTAAAGTGCCATTGAGGTAATGAAATAGGGTGCTGCGGCGATCGCCAATATCCGCCAGTAATCTTTCAAAGGTCTCCCAACTAACGTTATGCAGTAAAACGCGATTTTCGGCAGGTAGCCTAACTTCCTCAAGACCAGATCGAGCAGCTACAGTTTCCGTAGATTTGATTTTTGACGAGGCAATCATTGCTTATCACCTTGCGTAATTTTCTAAAAAAGAAACGCTCTATGAGCGTTTCTTTTTTGTAATTTATTTTTTGCCGCCGCCTTGATTCTTGAGGCGGTAAGTAATGCGTCCTTTCGTGAGGTCATAGGGCGTTAGCTCCACTTTAACGCGATCGCCTGGCAAAATTTTAATGTAGTTCCGACGGATCTTGCCCGAAATGTGAGCAAGGACATTAAAGCCATTATCGAGGGCAACTCGAAACATAGCGTTAGGAAGTGACTCAGTTACCGTCCCTTCCATTTCAATAGCATCTTCTTTTGACAAATAAACTCTCCAAAATTCAGTATAAGTTCTGTATGTTTTAGATAATTTTATGAAGCTTGGCTCCATAAAATTATCAGCCTACCTATGCAAGGAATTTTTTGATTGCTTCAGTTACTTCTGGCATCGACGGTGTGCCATCAATCTGTTTAACCTTATTGCCATAAAATTCTAGCAGAGGTCTTGTTTTGGCATTGTATTCCTCTAATCGATTTTTGATCACCTCTTCCGTGTCATCAGCACGTCCTTGATCGATCGCTCTTGCCTTCAGGCGATCGATTAAAAACTGATCGGGCACATCCAAATTAATCACTGAATCGTAGGGCTGATTCAATTCTGCCAGTAAAACATCTAGGGCTTCCGCTTGGGCAACTGTGCGAGGAAATCCGTCGAGAATCCAACCAGATTGAGTGTCAGGTTGACGCAAGCGGGACTCGATTACTTCAATGACGACTGCATCAGGAACTAATCTGCCCGAGTCGCTATAGGACTTGACTTTTAATCCTAACTCCGTACCCTGCTTAATTTCTGCCCGAAAAATATCACCAGGAGCAATTTTGGGCACTTGCCATTCAGTAGCCAAAATTTCACCTTGTGTACCCTTGCCAGCTCCAGGGGGACCCATCAAAATCACTCTAGGCATTATTGTTTAACCATACCTTCATAACGTTGAGAAATTACATATGTTTGGATTTGCTTGGAGGTCTCGATCGCCACACCTACCAAAATCAGTAATGACGTTGCGCCAATGCCACTAAAGGTAGATACCCCCGTAGCCTTCTCCAATGCACTAGGAATAATGGCAATTCCACAGAGGAAGATTGAACCAAGTAAAGTTAGGCGGTTTAAAACGCCACTGATGTAATCAGAAGTCGCCTTACCTGGACGGACTGTAGGAATGCTGCTACCCATTTTTTTGAGATTCTGCGATAACTCAATCGGATTCAACACCAGCGTTGAATAGAAGAAGCTAAAACCCAAAATCAATAGCATATACACAGGAATATGTCCCGCACCGCTAGGAGAAATCCAAGTGGCGATCGACACAAATACTTCGTTATTAATACTTTGACTTAAATAGGCAGGCAAGATCATCACCGATGAAGCAAAGATGATGGGCATCACCCCGCCTTGATTTAAGCGCAAAGGTAAATAGGATGCTTGTTCACGATAAAGCTTGCGTCCCACCTGACGACGTGCCGAGATAATGGGAATACGTCGCGTTCCTTCCTGCACAAAGACGATGCCAATGATCATGATCAAAAAGATCACTAGCAAGAGAATAACGCCGCCAACTCGTGAGCTATCTTTTTGAGCAAGAGCGATCGTGTCTCCCAAGGACTTTGGTAAGTTTGCCACAATACTAATGAAAATTAGTAGGGAAGCGCCATTGCCAACACCTTTCTCGGTAATCAATTCACCAGCCCACATCACAAACATGGAACCCGCCGCAAGGGCAACTGTAGTCTGAAAAATGAAACTGGAAAAAATGACCCTACCATCGCCGAGGGAAATCCAATTCGCACTAGCTTCGGATAGGACACCTGAGTTTTGCACCCAAACTCCTAAACCCCAGCTTTGAATAATTGCCCAAACAAAGGCAACATAGCGTGTATATTGAGAAATCTTTCTTCTACCTGCTTCACCTTCATTTTTTTGAAGATTTTCTAAGCTAGGCAGTGCTGAGGTCATCAGTTGCATGATGATCGAAGCATTAATAAATGGCAAAATACCAAGGGCAAAAATACCCAATAGCGACAAACCGCCACCAGAGAAAATATCTAAGAAATTAACTACAGCGTTATTTTTAACAATTTCTGTAAATCGGAGGCGATCGACACCTGGTAAGGGTAAATAAATTCCCAGCCTAACTAATATCAAAACGCCCACAGTAACTAGCAAACGTCCCCGCAATCCTGCGGCTTGAGCCATTTGCAAAAAAGTTTCTTGGGCTGTCGGGTTCTTTCCTTTACTGACAACCATAACTAAACTTACCTCAAGGCTAATGGTCTATAGGCTAGGGTAGGCGATGCATTTGCACCACCTACCCTAGCTATGAAATATATTGTAGTTCGATGATGAACAGTGCAATCTATAGTTGTCCAAAACGAAAAAAGAGAATATGTGGCGAAGCGTCTAGCACCTCGCCACATATTCTCTTTTGCTTAGGCTGTAACTTCTACAGTACCACCAGCAGCTTCGATTTTCGCTTTAGCCGAGGCAGTGATTGAATGTGCACGAACATTCAGTGCAACATTAACTTCGCCTCTTCCTAAAATCCGCAAAGATCCATCATTTTGAGTAACGATACCTGCGTCAATTAAGGAATCAAGTGTTACTTCCGTACCTGCTGGTAATCCACTTAATTGATCGAGGTTCACAATTGTAAAATGCTTCGGATTGACAATTGTGAAGTGCTTAAGTTTGGGTACTCGTCTGTAAAGGGGAATTTGACCACCTTCAAATCCAGGTCTGGTGGGACGACCTGAACGAGATTTTTGACCGCGCATACCAAATCCACCACTAGCACCTTGCCCTGCGGCAATACCACGTCCAATTCGACGCTTACGATGCTGTGAGCCTTCTTGAGGCTGAAGATCGTCAATTCTCATAGTTTTTTCTCATTTATCGTTGGTGCAGTGACGGCGCTACGCACCGTTATTGCATTAATTAAATAACTGCTCAAGTGTGATACCACGGGATCTGGCAACTTCACCAAAGGTACGCAATGTTGAAAGTGCATTAATAGCAGCACGAGCATTGTTTAAAGGGCTGCTGGAACCAAGCTGTTTCGCCAAAATATTTTTGACTCCAGCAAGTTCAAGTACAGTTCGGACTGCTCCACCAGCGATTACCCCAGTACCAGGGGATGCGGGACGGATGATCACTTTTGCACCACCGCCAATACCATTGGTGGGATGAGGAATGGAATTAGCTTTGGTCAAAGGTACGTCGATCGCATGTTTTCTGGCATCGGCGACACCTTTTTTAACTGCATTGATAACATCAGCAGCCTTGCCAACACCAACGCCAACTTGTCCTTTCTCATTACCGACGACCACAATCGCACGGAAGCTGAGTTTTTTACCACCTTTAACCACTTTGGTTACACGGCGGATTTGGACAACTCGTTCTTGCCATTCAGATTCTTTCTCGGTACGAGCGCGATCGTTTTTCTTACTATCACGCTTACCTTTACGTTTTTCTTCGCGGCTATCGCCATTGTCACCGCCGCCGTCGCGACCGCCACCTGGTTTGGATTCTCTATTCTTAGCCATAGTTTTATATCTATTGATTCACTGGATGATTCATTGCTTAAAAATCGAGACCTGCTTCGCGGGCAGCTTCAGCGAGAGCTTGGACTCTACCGTGATAGAGGTTGCCACCACGATCAAATACGACTTTGGTAATTCCCTTGGCGATCGCTCTTTCTGCAATCAATGCGCCGACCTTTGCCGATGCTTCAGAATTTGCTGTGGAACTAACAGCTCCACGAACATCTGACTCGAGAGTAGATGCAGCAACAAGAGTATGCTGAGCTACATCATCAATCACTTGCGCCACAATGTGATTGTTAGAGCGATAAATCGATAAGCGAGGACGATCTGCTGTGCCTGATAGCCCTTTACGAATACGCTTATGGCGGCTTATGGTTGCTTGTCTACGACTATTAGCACTCATGTTTTTTATATAAGTAAAGATTAAGAAAATTAAGAAGATTAAATAAAGAAGCTAGAAGAGGCTCAAAAAGATTCTTAGTCTTACTTCTTACCAGTCTTACCAGCCTTACGTCTGACAAATTCACCGAAGTAGCGAATACCCTTACCTTTGTAGACTTCAGGTGGACGTACAGCGCGGATCTTGGCAGCTAAGTTACCGACGACTTCCTTGTCAATCCCTTCCACAACAATGAATGTACCTTGAGGGACTTTCTTGCCAGCAGCATCTTCCACAGCAAGAGAAATTCCTGAAGGAGGAACAATATCAACAGTATGGCTATAACCAACGGTGAGCACAATATTGCTGCCATTCAAGTTGGCACGATAACCAACCCCTTGAATTTCTAATTTGCGCTTAAATCCAGTGGATACCCCTTCAACCATGTTGGCTACAAGGGTACGGAAGAGACCATGCTGTTGACGAGCAGGTCGAGATTCATTAACGCGATTGACAATCAAGGTGTTTTCTTCTTGAAGCACTTCTACCGTATTAGGTAGTACACGCTTGAGTTCACCCTTAGGTCCTTTGACTGTCACCTCTTGCCCTGCGATGGAGACCGCAACCTTAGGAGGCAGAGGAATGGGACGTTTTCCAATACGAGACATATCTGTTTTCCTTTGCTTGTGTGTTATTCCTGAATTAACAGTTCTGAGTTACCAGATATAGCAAAGAACTTCACCGCCGACCCCTTGTTTGCGAGCTTCGCGATCGGTCAAGATGCCTTTGGAGGTGGAAATAATGGCGATGCCGATTCCACCTAATACACGGGGTAGTTCCTTAGAGTTTGAGTAAACCCGTAAACCAGGTTTGCTAACGCGCTTGAGGCGCTTAATGATTGATTGACGGTTCTTGCCTTCGTATTTGAGAGAAACTACTAAGCGTCGATCAATATTTTCGCCAGTTTCTTCAAAGTCTGCAATAAAACCTTCTTGCTTAAGTACTCGAGCAATGCTTAATGTCAACTTTGTCGCAGGAATTGCGGTTGTTTGGTGCTTCGCAAGTGTGGCATTGCGAATGCGTGTAAGCATGTCCGAGATGGTGTCGTTGGTAGCCATCCTTATCTCCTAATTCGATCTACTTATGATTCTCTAAAGGGCATACCGACTGCTTTCAGGAGTGCACGTCCTTCTTCATCTGTGTTGGCAGTGGTGATGATGGAAATATCAAGCCCCCGAATTTGCTCAATACTGTCGTAGCTGATTTCGGGGAAGATAAGTTGCTCGCGAACACCGAGAGTATAGTTACCACGTCCATCAAAACTCTTGGGACTCACACCACGAAAGTCACGGATGCGAGGCAAAGAGAAGTTGATCAGACGGTCTAAGAAATTGTTCATCTTGTCGCGGCGTAAGGTGACTACGATCCCGACAGGCATTCCTTGACGCAGTTTAAAACCTGCGATCGCTTTTTTCGCTCTTGTCACTACGGGCTTTTGACCTGCGATCGTCGCGATTTCGGTCAAAGAAGCTTCTAGGGACTTAGCATTCTGAGCAGCTTCACCCAGACCGCGATTGATTACCACCTTCTCAAATTTAGGAACTTGATGAATATTGGTGTATTTGAACTGTTCCATCAGCTTAGGAACAGCTTGCTTGGCATAGACTTCGGTGAACGGTGTTAGCATTTTATCTTCCTCGATGAATTTTCCTGGGCTTGGTCAGGTTTCTAGAATTATTTCTTGTCTTTTTTGACAGAATCAATGATTTCGCCAGTTTTCTTGAGCATTCTTACTTTTTTGCCATCTTCTGTGAAGGTAATAGCAGAACGACTAGCGGTCTTTTCCTTCTCGGAGTACAACAAAACTTTAGAACTGTGAATGGGAAACTCGCGGGTGACAATTTGTCCAGACTCACCATCAGCTTGAGGCTTGACATGCTTGGTCTTGACATTGACACCTTCAACAATGACGGTGCTGTCTTTAGGGAAAACTTGGAGGACTTTGCCAACAGTTCCCTTAGAGCTTCCTGAAATTACTTGTACTAGATCGTCTTTTTTGACATGGATCTTAAAAGACTTACGATTGCCACGATATTCGGGTTTGGGTTTGAAGGGCATTACAGTACCTCTGGCGCTAGGGAGATAATTTTGGTGAAGTTTTTATCCCGCAACTCACGCGCAACTGGACCAAATACGCGCGTTCCTTTGGGGTTGCCGTCTTGGTTGATGATTACAGCAGCATTGTCGTCAAAGCGAATTCTCATACCGCTTTCACGGTTAATTGATGCTTTGGTACGAACGATGACAGCGCGGACAACATCAGATTTTTTAACTGGCATATTAGGCGCAGCGTCTTTAACAGTGGCGATAATTACATCTCCAACTGCACCGAACACACGGTTGCCGCCTGCCAGTACGCGGATACATAGGAGCTTCTTAGCACCACTATTATCCGCAACATTTAGATAAGACTCTTGTTGAATCATGGCTTATGCTTCCGAGCTAGATGAGAGAATCTCTACAACTTCCCACCGCTTTGTACGACTAAGGGGGCGGGTTTCCCGAATTTTGACGCGATCGCCTTCACGGGTTTTATCTTCTTCATCGTGGGCTTTAAACTTAGTCGTTTTGACCACGATTTTTCCATACTTGGGGTGAGAAGTGCGGTTTTCCACTGCTACAACCACCGTCTTTTGCATTTTATCGCTGACGACAACGCCAACTTTTTCTTTTACTGCCATTGCTAGTTCCTATGTCTTTAAATCTTAAGTTTTTAAATTTGCTGTTAGATAAGCTCTCTTAAGCTCTGGACAGGCGTTCACGCTCGACAGTCAGCAGTTGTGATAAGCGATGCTTTGCGTGTTTGAACTGATGGGGCTGCACAGGCTGTCTAGTTGCCTGCTTAAAGCGCAGATCAAATAGCTCTTTCTTGACGCTCAAGATCTGTGCTTTTAGCTCATCATCAGATAGTTCTCTGGTTTCTTGGACTTTTGGGAGTGCCATATCTTTACTCCTTCTCACGGATAACAAATCTGGTTTTGATTGGCATCTTGGCAGCAGCCAAACGGATAGCCTCTCTAGCGGTCTCTTCAGCAACACCTGCGACTTCAAACATGATCCGTCCAGGCTTAACTACTGCTACCCAAAACTCTGGAGCACCTTTACCAGAACCCATACGGGTTTCAGCAGGGCGCATGGTTACAGGCTTGTCTGGGAAAATACGAATCCAGATTTTGCCACCGCGACGGATGTAGCGGTTCATAGCACGACGGGCAGCTTCAATTTGGCGAGAAGTAATCCAAGAAGGCTCTAGAGCCTGCATGGCGTAATCACCAAAGTTGATTTCAGCTCCTCTGGTAGCGGGACCCGCCATCCGACCGCGTTGCTGCTTACGAAATTTTGTACGTTTAGGACTTAACATGGTTCAAAACTCTAGATGACAGAAGTTTATCCTTCAGCGCTAGAACGATCCTCAAATTGGGGACGACGTTGCTGGCGACGACGGGGTTGAGCGGCTGGAGCAGGAGCTTCTTCGCCTTCGATAATTTCGCCTTTAAAGATCCATACTTTGATGCCAATGACACCATAAATAGTTCTGGATGTTTTATAGCTGTAGTCGATATCAGCACGGAGGGTATGTAGAGGTACGCGACCTTCACGAACCCACTCAGTTCTCGCAATTTCAGCGCCATTGAGACGACCACTGATTTGCACCTTGATACCTTCAATACCTGCACGCTGTGCTCTTTGAATTGCTTGGCGAACGACACGACGGAAGGAAACACGACGTTCGATTTGTTGAGCGATGTATTCAGCAATCAGAGGTGCTTCTGCATCAACTCTGGTAACTTCGGTAACATTGATCCGAACTTGGCTGGTTCCTGTTTTTTTGAGGGAGCCATCTTGTTCAAGGTACTTCACTAGACCGACACGCAATTGCTCGATACCAGCACCACCACGACCGACAACTACACCTGGACGAGCGGTACGGATTTCGAGATCAACTTGATCAGCCTTGCGGTCAATCAAAATCTCGGCGATACCTGCATTGCTCAAGGTCTTTTCAATATACTTACGGATTTTGTTGTCTTCTTCAGCCAAGACACCGTAACGATTGACATCAGCATACCAACGAGAGAGGTGGGATTTGGTGATGCCGAGGCGTAACCCTGTTGGGTGAATCTTCTGACCCATACCTATTCTTCCTCCGATGGTTTGACGGTAATCGTAATGTGGCAAGTAGGCTTACGAATTTGGTAAGCACGACCTTGAGCGCGGGGACGGAAGCGCTTGAGGCTAGGTCCCATGTCAGCAAAGGCTTGGTTAACTACTAGGGATGCGGGATCGAGTCCAGCGTTATGTTCAGCATTAGCTACGGCAGAACGCAATACCTTGGTAATTGGTTCGCAGGAGCGATAGGGCATGAACTCAAGAATCATTAATGCTTCACGGTAGCTACGACCACGGATTTGGTCGAGTACTCGGCGTACCTTGTGAGGGGACATCCGAATGTATTTAGCTACGGCAGGGATTTCGTTTTGGGCAAGGATCATTTTATCTACCTGTCTACCTATCTCTTAGCCTTTTTGTCGCTCTTGGCATGACCGCGGAAGGTGCGAGTAGGGGCAAACTCACCGAGTTTGTGTCCTACCATTTGCTCCGTGACATATACAGGAACGTGCTGTTTTCCGTTATGGCAGGCAATGGTATGCCCGATCATTTGAGGAAGAATAGTGGAAGCGCGTGACCAAGTTTTGATAACCTGCTTTTCGCCTTTGGCGTTCAGCTTTTCGATTTTGGTCAGTAAGTGATCGGCAACAAAGGGACCTTTTTTTAGCGATCGCGTCATAATTTGTATTCTCTAAATAAGTCTTTGCGCTAAGCAAATGCAAAGCAAATGCTTAGCAAAAAAATTAAGCGTTACGTCCGCCCTTACCGCGCTTCGAGGACTTGCGACGGCGACGAACAATAAGAGCATCACTGAGTTTGCCCTTCTTGCGAGTCTTGTAACCCAAGGTTGGTTTACCCCAAGGTGTAACAGGACCACTACGTCCGATGGGGGCGCAACCTTCACCACCACCATGGGGGTGATCGACAGGGTTCATGACCATACCACGAACCTTAGGACGACGGTTCAGCCAACGGCTACGACCTGCTTTACCAAGGCTAGTGTTGCTGTGATCGAGGTTGCCAACTTGTCCGATAGTCGCGAAGCAATCCTTACGAATCAAACGCACTTCGCTAGAAGGAAGCTTAAGAGTAACAAAATCACCTTCTTTCGCTGCGATTTGAGCACCAGCTCCAGCAGAACGAACAATTTGACCACCCTTTCCAGGTACTAGTTCAACGTTGTGAACAATTGTACCGAGAGGAATGTTTGCCAGAGGCATAGCGTTGCCGATTTCAAAAGGAACGCTACCTGTACCTGCTTGGATTTTGTTGCCAACAGCAATACCCTTAGGAGCAAGAATGTATCTCTTTTCACCGTCTTCATACTGCAATAGAGCAATGCGAGAGGTACGGTTGGGATCGTACTCGATCGCAATGACTTCAGCGATGATGTCACGTTTGTTGCGTTTGAAATCGATAATCCGATAAAGACGCTTGTGACCGCCGCCACGTCTACGGCTAGTAATTACACCACGGTTATTACGTCCACGCTTGCGATGGACATGGGTGGTTAAAGACTTTTCGGGTTCTGATTTGGTGATTTCCGCAAAGTCCGAGACAACGGTTTGTCTGGTACTAGCGGTATACGGTTTATATGCACGAACGCCCATAATTGTCTGATGTTGTTAAAGAACAGTTCTCTGGTTTTGTTTTTTGTTCAACATAAATAACTTTCAGTTATTTGTGTTGAACTTTTACACATCTGGGAACAAATCGATTTTGCTGCCTTCAGCGAGGGTGACGATCGCTCTTTTGATTTGAGCGCGTTTGCCTGCGAACTTACCAATCCGACGCGCCTGTGCGGGTGGGTTATGGGTGTTCACTTTCTTAACCTTGACTGAGAACAAACTCTCAATTGCAGCTTTGATTTCAGGCTTAGTGGCATCATGCACAACATCAAAGGTGTACTTGTTGCTTTCTAATTGTCTGGTTGCCTTTTCATTGAGCAGAGGGCGACGAATGAGATCGGGCAAGCGACGGGGATCGAATTGGGTTGGGATCTTAGCCATGGTATTTCTTTCTTCTACTTAGATTCCGTTATTCTGCATCTTCGACCGTAACGATCTCAGTTGCTAGCTTCGCATCGCCACCATACACTTCATGAATCTTGGCGATCGCCGAGCGCGTTGCCACAATCTTCTCAGCATTAACGATGTCGAAAATATTCAATTGATCAGCCGCAAGCAACTGCAAGTTACGAATATTGCGTGCAGACAAAACAATGTTTTCTTCTTTTTGATCAATAATGACCAAGACCTTGCTACCAGCAACTACACCCCAACGCTCAAGAGCTTGAGTGAATTCCTTGGTCTTAGGCTGTACGAGATTTACAGCAAAATCTTCAACTACGATCAAATCTGCTGCACGACCAGTGAATGCGGTGCGAAGAGCAAGACGACGCTCCTTGCGGTTCATCTTGGTGTCGTAATCTCTAGGTTTTGGTCCAAAAATAGCACCACCACCACGGGTTAGAGGGGAACGAGTCGAACCTGCACGGGCGCGACCAGTACCCTTTTGTCTGAAAGGCTTACGACCACCACCACGAACTTCGGCGCGGGTCTTGCTGCTGGCTGTGCCTTGGCGGGCATTAGCGAGCTGTCTGACGAGGGCACGGTGTACTAGACCCTTTGCAGTTGCTTCTTTAGCAACACGCAATTCCAGATCTACCTCACCGACTTCCTTCCCTGTCCAATCTTTTACTATAGGCATAACTTAAACTCTCTCGATCTCACGAACAAACTACTTAGTTCTTACTTAGCCTTGCCGACAATTACGGTAGGAATGACATTAAGCAATGCACCAGCTTTACCAGGTACTGCTCCTTTAATTAGCAGCACGTTGTTCGCTGCATCGACCTTGACTATAGTTAGTTTCTTTACGGTGATTTGCTTACCGCCAAGACGACCAGCCATGCGCTTACCAGGATAAACACGACCAGGAGTTGTACCTGCGCCTGTCGAACCAGGTTGTCTGTGGTTTTTAGAACCGTGAGCCATCGGACCGCGACCAAAGTTGTGGCGCTTTTGATAACCAGCGAAACCTTTACCAATGCTAGTTCCAATCACATCAACGATGTCGCCATCCTTGAACTGACTTACATCTAGGGTTTGTCCGATGGTGTAGTTGCTCACATCATCCAAACGATATTCACGTAGGTGCTTAACAGGTTCTGCGCCTGATGCTTTCAAATGCCCCAATTCTGGCTTGGTTAAAAGCTTTTCACGAGTCTTACCATAACCAACTTGAATAGCTTTATAGCCTTCTTTGGTATCAGTCTTGACCTGTGTAACAGTGATGGGACCTGCATGGACAACGGTTACAGGAACAGCGTTGCCATCCGAATCGAATACTTGGGTCATCCCAAGTTTTGTGCCGAGAATTCCGACAGTCATTAAAGTTAGCTCCGCTTGCTTGTGGCTGCAAATTAAATAGATTTTTCTTGCAGATTTTTGACAGGCTCAAAAGAGATCGGTTTCGATCTTAGTAAGAAGTATTTTTGTTGAAGACTGTTTAAGGGACTTCGAGACGACTTACGGCAGATGTCTAACCAAATTTTGTTAGACTTGAGAAACACAATCTCTTGGGTGGTCGTTATAAGCTAAAGAACTATAAGTTTGATTTAGCCTACTTATACCAATTGCGCGACTCAGACTTAAGAAGTGAAGCCTAAGCTTTTCTTTCTCAGTTTCTGTTTTTAGTCACGATTAACAATCCTAACTCTATGCGAGATGTTTTGTCTATAGTTTTTTAAAGTTTTTTGCAAAACTAAGACTAAACTCCCCTCGGAAAATATTTGGTAAAGTAGCGATACAAGAATTTCTGGTAGGGTTAACTTCCGCTATATGGTCTGGAATTTCTGGGTACTATATTCATGGTGTCATACCCAACTCAGTTAGGGTAGTAAGAAACTTGATGGTGGGGCAAAATTTGCTTAAGAGAGTATTCCTTATAAATATC
The DNA here is from genome assembly GCA_050632425.1 of Pseudanabaena sp. BL-A-41. GTDB lineage: Bacteria > Cyanobacteriota > Cyanobacteriia > Pseudanabaenales > Pseudanabaenaceae > Pseudanabaena. Next base: position 2,140,541 of record CP192607.1, read on the forward strand.
TGGAACATAATATTCTTTGCAACACTCTCCAAGATTTCATAATTTTGTTGATTTTTGTTGATTATTTATATGGACGATATGGCTTAACAGGTGTAATTAGGAAATGGAAATAGTACAAGGTCTACCTTCGGATCTTTCTGGAAATACATCACTGGTTTATCAAAACTGCGATCGCGAACAAATTCATTTACTAGGACATATCCAGTCTCATGGTGTCCTACTGGCTATCAATGAGGCAAATTTGACGATCGCACAGGTAAGCGTAAATACTATTCAATTTTTCAACCTTCCTGCTAGCTCACTAATTGATCAGCCACTGGATATTCTGTTTTCACAGGAGCAGATCAATACCCTATTGTCTTTTTGGTCGCATAAAGATCTAGAAGCCTTTAACCCCACTAAGCTAACCGTTACTATCAATAGAAAGAAGTTTGGATTTCAAGGGGTGATGCATCGTTCTGACGGTCTATTAGTTTTGGAACTGGAGCCTTTGCCTAAGGATATAGACTCTAGTTTGGGATTTTACTACTTAGCGAAGGCGGCAGCAATGAATGTCCGTCAAGCTCAGGACTTTGATGAAATGTCAAACTTACTAGTTCAGGAAATTCGTAAGATTAGTGGATTTGATCGTGTACTCATCTATAAATTTGAGCCTGATCATAGTGGAGTCGTCATTGCTGAAGCTAAGGCTCATAATTTAGAACCATTACTGGGATTACATTATCCTTCTTTTGACATTCCCGAAATCGCTCGCCAAATTTACTGTAAAAATTGGCTAAGACTCATTGCAGATTTAGAAGATCAGTCCGTTCCTCTAATCCCCTTCAATAATCCACTGACAGAAGCACCTCTCGATTTGAGCTATAGCACTTTGAGAAGTGTTTCTAAGTTCCATATTCAATATTTGCGAAAGATGGGAGTTTCAGCATCCTTCAGTATCTCCTTAATTAATGCTGATAAACTATGGGGATTGGTAGTTTGCCATCATTATGCGTCTAAATATGTTGACTATGAGACTAGAAAAACCTGTGAATTTCTAGGACAGATCATGTCGGTCGAAATTGTTAATAAGCATGAGCAGTATCTGAAGAAAGCCCAAGCAAAAATTAAGAGTATTCAATCCAAGCTGAAACAAAACATTCTGAGTAGCCATCAATCCCTTAGCTCCACTTTCACTCGAGATATGGATGATTTGTTGAGGTTAGTGAATGCTCAGGGGGCAGTAATTTATCTTGATGGTTGTATCTCAGAATTTGGGCAATGTCCTGCTCAAGACTTTACGCGATCGCTAATTGCATGGTTGGAATCTACGGCTCAAGACATTTTTTATACAACCTGTTTAAGTAAAGACTTCCCTGAGGCGATAGAGTTTCAAGAGCAAGCAAGTGGATTGTTATCTATTTCCATTAAACTAAATCACACTTCCTATCATATTATTTGGTTCCGTCCAGAAGTAGTTCAAACGGTTAATTGGGCAGGAGATCCAACTAAATTGTTAGATATTGATGATGACCTTGACCCATCACCACGACGTTCCTTTGAACTATGGAAGGAGACTGTAAAAGCTAAGTCTTTACCTTGGGATGAGGTAGAAACAGAAGCAGCTTTAGAATTGAGAAGTACGCTCATGCTTGCAGCCTTAGAGTTTTCGCAGCAGGCTCTTAAACAAGAGGCTGAACGTTCTAAAGTAGCTAGTCAAGCTAAAAGTAATTTTTTGGCAAGAATGAGTCACGAACTGAGAACCCCTCTAAATGCGATCTTAGGTTGTACTCAATTAATGTCCCATGAAGAATCTCTCAACAACGATCTTGGCGAATATGTAAATATCATTAGCTATAGTAGCGAACATCTTCTAAACTTAATTGATGATGTTTTAGAAGTATCGAAGATTGAAGCAGGTAAGATTCTGCTAGAAGAAACGGAATTCGACTTATTCTTGTTGTTGCATAATCTGCAAGAAATGCTGCAAATTAAAGTAAAAGATAAAAACTTGCAACTAATTTTTGCGATTCATCCGAATTTACCGAAATATATCAAAACCGATGAACGGAAGATTCGGCAAATTTTGTTAAATCTCCTTGGGAATGCTCTCAAGTTTACCAGTCAAGGTTATGTAATTCTGCGCGTTACATTAGGTGAGCCAAAGATGGTAGGTTCTAAAGTAATACTCCATTTTGAAGTGGAGGATACTGGATGTGGAATTTCTCCTGAAGAAATTAGTAACTTGTTTGAGGCTTTTGTTCAGACTGCTTCAGGTCGAGAATCTCAGACAGGAACTGGTTTAGGATTAGTAATTAGTCAACAGTTTGCCAGATTTCTAGGTGGACAGATTAAGGTAAGTAGTACTTTAGGGAAAGGCACAGTCTTTCATTTTGAGATTGCTGTTCAACCTGTATCCAGTTTAGGACAGGAAATAAGTCACATAACTGAACCTTCAAAACTTCCTAAACCAATTAAGGAAATCAGGCAAGAAAAAACCAATATTGACATTAACAGTAATAGTGCTTTGCGAATTCTTTTAGTTGAGGATAATACCTTTAATCAGATGATTGCCTTGCGGCTTTTGAGTAAGTTGGGATATCAGGCTGATTGTGCTGTGAATGGATTGGAGGTTTTAAAGGCGCTGGAAAGTAAGCCCTATGATGTGATCTTGATGGATGTCCAGATGCCAGAGATGGATGGATTAGAAGCAACTCGCAGAATTCGCCTAATTGAGAAAGATAGTGATTCAGGCAATAAAATTAAAATTGTCGCTATGACAGCAAATGCCATGAAGGAAGATCGTGAAAAATGTCTATTAATTGGTATGGACGATTTTATTAGTAAGCCTGTGCGTATTGAGGATTTAAGAACAGTGTTGAAAAAGTTTGCTTAATGGCTATGCCCCCACAGCGATCGCTATCCAGCGTTTGGATTTGACTATTTTCCAGATGCTGATCCCAATGAGCCATGACATGGTTGCAGCAAGGGGCACAAATAATATCCCACCAACTATTTCTAGGGGAGCAATTGCTCTTAAAATCCATACATGAACTAGGTAGGTGGTAAAGCTGGCATTGGAGAATATCTTAGGAACTTGTTTGTTCGGATCAGGCAATTGCCACGATATTGCCCATAGGAGGAATGTCAGGGTGATCAAAATTATCGTTGGGCGGGTGTAATGACCAACCACTTCGGCAGAGTTTTTTAAGATTGCAGTCCAATAGAATTCACCTAGTTCTAAAGTTGCCGCGATCGCAAATAGATAACCCCATGTACGCGATTGATATTTTGAGACAATCTGAACAATCCATTCCTGATTTTTAGCGAGCCAGATACCTATTTGAAAATAGGGTAGCCAATAAATCACATGATTCCCATCAGGTAAAAAATTAGTCATGTTTAAGTCAAACGTGGCGAAAAGCCATCGGCAACTAAATAGCAAAAAAGTAATAGCCAGTAATATGCCTAGGTTCCTTGCCGTGAATGCAATACAACGAAGCAACGGATAGCTCACATAACATTGCAAAATGATGCCTAAGAAATAAAGATGATAATCACCCATACCAGTTGAAAGAGCTTGCCAAATTTGTTGCGTTTTCTCTTGCCAATCACCCGATAGAAATTGCGATCGCCCGACAACATTGAGTAAGGTGAAGAGTATATAAGGTGGAATAATTCGCCACAGGCGGCGTTGGCAAAATATTTTTAAATCAAAGGGACGTTTATCCTCAGATTTGGCAAGGGCGAATCCAGATAGAATCACAAATATGGGGACAGTAAAACGTCCAACTTGATTAATGATCGTATCAATAAAGATTTCAGGATTGAGAGTTACAGTATCTTTGACCCCAAACCACCAGTGATGGGAAGCATGAATACCAATCACAATCGTGGTAGCGATCGCTCGTAATAGATCAGATAGTTCCCATGTCATGATTTTTCAATCTAATAATTAAATTGAGCTAAATTGAGCGATATTGCTGCGTGATTAGTTTTTCTGTCCATGTCTGCATAAAAGGAATTGCTGAGGCGAAAGTCAAATCATACTTAAGCGGCGTAATTGTAATGTAATTGTCTCTAATTGCTTGAATATCCGTATCTGATTCGGCTTCTTCCTCAATAATTACTCCCGATAGCCAATAGTAAGTTTTGCCTCTAGGATCAATGCGCTTTTCAAATTGATCGCGATAGCGGCGAATACCTAAGCGAGTAACTACCGCGCCACAAATATCTTCCTCAGCGATCGCAGGAATATTTACATTCAATAAAATGGGTTCTTCGAGGGGATAGTCAGTGATCGTCTGCACCATCTTTTTGGCAAAGTTGGCTGCCGCACTATAGTCTAAATGTGTAAAGCTAGAAAGACTAAAGGCAATACTCGGCACACCTTCTAATACACCTTCCATAGCTGCCGATACTGTACCAGAGTACAAAACATCAGTTCCCAAATTTGCTCCCCGATTTATTCCTGACAAAACTAGATCGGGGCGATCGCTTAGTAACGCATCAAGCGCTAATTTCACCGTGTCTGAAGGTGTCCCTGAACAAGCCCAAGCTTCGATCCCATCAGGATATAAACCAGAAATTTGATCAACCCGTAACGGCTCTTGCAAAGTGAGCGCATGACCAGTTGCCGATCGCTCACGGTCTGGACAAACTACCGTAATCCGATGTTCAGTATCACTAAGTGCCTCAGCTAAAGCTCTTACCCCAGGAGCATAAATGCCGTCATCATTACTAATCAGAATATTCATACTTTAATTGGTTCAAGGTTTCACTCAATCAACAGAGGGGGGCGCTAAGCGCCCCCCTCTAATTTTTTGCTATTTAGCAATCAAGATTTTTAGTCAAGGGTAATCACCCAAGAGCCAATATATACAGGTACAGGTACATCAGCACGCATAACTCTGCCATCAAATTGATAAAACCCGCTATAGTCAGGATTTCGCACATTGGACAAAACAGCTCGCAGTGCTGTTTTGGAAGGAATAGCTTCTTTAGGGACTATCGTAATGCGGCGAGTTTCTTTATCCCAATTTACTGACTCAAGCTCTAAATCTTTGCCCCCACGACATTGATCAGTTACACGTAACTTGATATCGGATGTATCAAAGCTACCATTGAAATGATCGGGGTAAGTAATGATGATTTCAGAAACTTTAAACTTTTGTGGCTTAACTTCTAGATAATAGCGATCGGTGCGATTACTGGTGCCATTGTCAAGGCAATAGTCAAGTGCATTATCTTTGATGCCACCGAATAGAATAAATCCAGCATTAGATTGGGCGCGTACTACCGACGGCGAAACAACTGCACAAGCCACAGCTAGACAGGAAACAATACCCAGTTTTTTGATCATTTGGATCTTCATAAATCTTACGATACTTTACTATTATGCTACGCACTAAGCATTCTGACGAAGTTTGATAGTAAATGTATCCCGTCAGTGGATGATTTTTCAGGATGAAATTGCACTGCCATGACATTATCTTTCGCGATCGCCACAGTCACAGTCTGGCTGCCATGGGTTGTCGTTGCCGCAGTCACCCTATTATCAACAGGTGCAGTGTAATAGGAATGCACAAAATACATCCAAGGACTATTACCCAAATCTTGCCAAAGTGGGCAATTAGTTTGAGTAAGCTCTAGCTGGTTCCAACCCATATGGGGAATAGTCACATTTGGCTCATGAATAAACCTTTTGACCTGACCCTGAATAATTCCTAAGCCCGATTCCTGCCCCTCTTCGCTACTTTCAAACAAGATCTGCATCCCTAAACAAATTCCCAAAAAAGGCTTACCCGAAGCGATCGCCTCCTTAATTGGTTGCTCTAGATGGTTAGCCCGTAGTTTGTGCATTGCGGGATCGAAGGAGCCTACCCCTGGTAAAACAATACCATCGGCGTTAGATAGTTCTAGAGGATCATTAGTAACAATAGGGGTTGCCCCTGCAATCTCCAAGCCCTTACAGGCTGAGTGCAAGTTGCCCATGTCGTAGTCGATCACTGCCACAACTGGCATGATATTACTCCTAATTAATAACCTTGCAAGAAGCTTGTGCTTCTTTGATTCTTTAATTAAGCGATCATAAAGCACAAAAAAGCAACCCCTAGGGGTTGCTTTTTTGTTTTTAAAGACTAATCTCGAAGATTAACCGTTGATAGCAGGAGCGCTCATAGCTACAGGAGCTACATCAACAGCAGCCAAATCGAGTGGGAAGTTGTGAGCATTGCGCTCGTGCATTACTTCCATACCCAAGTTTGCGCGGTTGATTACGTCTGCCCATGAAGGTACAACACGACCTTGGCTATCAGAGATGGATTGGTTGAAGTTGAATCCGTTCAAGTTGAAGGCCATGGTGCTTACGCCCAATGCGGTGAACCAAATGCCGACTACTGGCCATAGAGCCAAGAAGAAGTGCAATTGACGGCTGTTGTTGAAGGATGCGTATTGGAAAATCAAACGACCGAAGTAGCCGTGTGCTGCAACGATGTTGTAGGTTTCTTCTTCTTGTCCGAATTTGTAGCCAGCGTTTTGGCTTTCGTTTTCGGTGGTTTCACGAATCAAGCTGGAGGTTACCAAGGAACCGTGCATTGCACTGAACAAGGAACCACCGAATACACCTGCTACTCCCAACATGTGGAAAGGATGCATCAAGATGTTGTGTTCTGCTTGGAATACGATCATGAAGTTGAAAGTACCTGAGATACCCAAAGGCATACCATCAGAGAAGGAACCTTGTCCGATTGGGTAGATCAAGAATACTGCGGTTGCTGCTGCTACGGGGGCTGAGTATGCTACTGCGATCCATGGACGCATCCCGAGACGGTATGACAATTCCCATTCACGTCCCATGTAGCAGAAAATTCCGATTAGGAAGTGGAAAATTACCAATTGGTAAGGACCACCGTTGTATAGCCATTCATCAAGGCTATCTGCTTCCCAAATGGGGTAAAAGTGCAGGCCAATTGCGTTCGAGGAAGGAACGACTGCGCCAGAAATCATGTTGTTACCGAATAGCAAGGAGCCTGCTACTGGTTCACGGATACCGTCAATATCTACAGGAGGGGCTGCGATGAAGGCGATGATGAAGCAAATTGTGGCGGAGAGTAAGCAAGGGATCATGATTACGCCGAACCAACCTACATAGAGGCGGTTTTCGGTGCTGGTGATCCAATTGCAAAACTGATCCCACAGTGAAGCGCTTTCGCGTCTTTGTACTGCTGTTGTCATGATTGCAAATAATCCTATTGGGAATGAATAAGTTATGAAAATTTGTATGTAAGCTTGCGCTTATTAATTTAGATTAGGGTAAGTGTTGAGTATTGTAAATAGTTAGAATCTTAAATCTATCTATAGTTGAATACGTAATTTGGCAACCCCTAAATATTCAGATGTGATTAGAAATTACCGAGCATCTTTACTTCGGTTTCCAGTACCACCCCATAGCGATCGCTAATTACAGTTTTAATGTGTTCTATGAGACGGAAAATATCTTGGGCTTTTGCATTACCAAGGTTGACGATAAAGTTGGCGTGCAACTCCGAAATTTGGACATTACCAATTTGATAACCCTTCAGTCCTGCATCTTGAATTAATTTGGCAGCAAATTGGGGCAGAGGATTACGAAACACACTGCCGCAATTGGGTAAATGGTATGGCTGGGTAGAATGTCTTGCTTTCAGTTTTGCCTCGGTATCCGCAGCGATCGCCTCTGGCTGACCACCAGTTTGAAATTTTAGGGTTGCACCTGTCACTAGATATGGAGATTCTTGTAAAGCTGAGGTGCGATAACTGAAATCCAAATCCTGTGGATAAATCAGCTTAGTTTCACCAGTTAATGTTACTGTCTGTACCTCTACAACACAGTCGGCAGCACATCCCCCCTGCGCCCCTGCGTTCATTACTACCAGTCCCCCCACAGTCCCCGGAATACCAACTGCCCATTCAAAGCCAACCCAACCATGAGTTGCCACTTGCATAGCTAAACGAGCCACAGGCTCGCCTGCGGCAGCAGTAACCTGTCCAGTTTGTCCATCAAAATCGATGCCCCGCAAATGTCTAGTACAAATTACTAGCCCTTCTAAGCCATCATCACTGATTAGGAGGTTACTACCTGCACCAATAATTGTGATCGGCAACTGGCGATCGCTTGCCCATGTCAAGCTAGCCGCCAACTCATCGCTAGAACGGGGCGAGATGAAATATTCAGCCGCCCCTCCAACTTTCATTGAGGTTAGTCCCGCAAGGGAAACATGAGCACGGATTGGCGGTTGGTCTGATAAATCGATAGACATAGAAAGATTTAGTTCTAATGATAGAAAAGCTTGCAATCTGCAAACCAATCTCAGAATTTGCGATCAGGCTTTAATAGCTGTTGCGATTTCCTGCATAGTGGGGGCGATCACTTGATTGAGATTACCAGCACCGAGAAATACAGCTAAGTCACCCGACTTTAGGTTCTTTACTAAAAAGTCTTGCACATCCTTAAGCGTGGGCTGGTAATGCACTTTATCGCGGATATTAGCGATCGCTTTTGCCATTTGCTCACCAGTGATCTTGCCATCATTGGGTTCACTTGCCGCATAGATATCCGTGACCACCACTAAATCAGCATCACCAAAGGACTGACTAAACTCATCAAGAAATCTGAGGGTACGGCTATAGCGGTGGGGTTGAAAAATAGCTATCACACGACTATTAGTATTTTGCTGTCTTGCCGAAGCAAGAGTCGCAATAATTTCACTAGGGTGATGGGCATAGTCATCCACAAAGGTAATCCCATCTTGAACACCCTTAATCTCAAAACGACGGCTTGCCCCCACAAAATCAGGAAGTGCATCAGCGATCGCTTGCCATTCCACACCCACATAACGCGCCACTGCGATCGCTGCGAGAGCATTACTCAAATTATGTTTACCAAGGAGTCCCAAAGAAATTTTGCCTAGGGGCTGACCACGCTCAATCACCACTGCTTGCGTATCAGACGGGGTGTACTGCACATCCGACACCATATAGTCAGCACTAGGCTCACTCAGGCTATAGGTAATATCAGACTTAATATGTGCTTTGACCGTTGGGCAATCAATACAACCAATCATTACTTCACAACGCTTTGCAAAGGCTTGAAAAATCTCAATTACCTGTTCAAGACTATGGTAATGATCGGGGTGATCTAGCTCAATATTGGTAATTACGCCAATGTGAGATAAAAACTTCACCAAAGTACCGTCGGACTCATCAGCTTCGGCAACCAAGTATTTACCATTGCCGAGCCGAGCATTGCCCTGCCATGCACTCACCTCACCGCCAATGATAATGCTAGGGTCAACTCCAGCTTTAAGCAGTAAAAAGCCAACTAAGCTGCTGGTTGTAGTTTTCCCATGTGTACCTGCGATCGAAATACCTTGAAATTGCTCGATCAAAGCCGCCAATAAATCTGAACGATGTAAAATTGGCAGTCCATTAGCTAGGGCTACTTGAAATTCGGGATTCTGTTGATTGATTGCCGTAGAACAGACAACTTGAGGCGCATTTGCCAAATCGATGTTGTCTGCGTGATGCCCTTTAAAGACCTTGACACCGAGATCCTGTAGTTTTTGAGTGATGCGATTGCTACTAAGATCTGAGCCAGAAACCGTAAAGCCTTGCTTTGCTAAGATATAGGCGATCGCTGACATGCCGATCCCGCCAATACCCACAAAATGAAACGGTCTACCGCTGAAATCAACTGGATTCAGCATTTATACTTTTTACCTACCAAATAACGAGCCTAATAATAACAGATTCCAAGGTGGTACAGCAAAGCTAGGCTTATGGTTAAACCATCAAAGCTTCCAAACCTTCAGGGTTAAGAATACATAAAACATCGCGATCGGGGATACGTTGAATTAAACTTTTGCGCTCTAGCTTACCAAGTACACGAGTTACAGTTTCCCTCGCCAAACCACTTAAACTACTCAGTTCGCGATGAGGTAAGTTGGGTATTTCTACGCCACTAGTACCTTTAGTGCCCTGACCTTCTGCTAAAAACAAAAGCACATCAGCAACTCGTGAGGTACTATCTGCTTCCCGCAACCGTAAACGACGATTGACTTGACGTAAGCGCTTCGCCATTAACCTTGCCAAATGAATACCTGCGGCTGGTTCTGTCTCAATCAAATGTACAAAGTCAGAGGCAGGCAGGCTGCCAATAGTTGTGGGTGTCAGCGTAATCACATCCGTTGAGCGTGGCACTTGATCGAGGGGAGCCATCTCACCAAACATTTCGCCAAAGCCTAGAATGTTGAGGGTAATTTCTTTGCCATCAAGGTTATAGGTACGAATTTTTGCCCAGCCACTCAAAATAAAGTAAACCGAGTTACCCCAATCATTTTCTAGCAAAATCACCTGATCGGCTGGATGGGTGCGCGTAACCATATGGGCAGTCGCCCTTATCACTGCCTCATCAGGCAACCCCATAAAAAATGGGGCAGACATAATTTTTTGCTGAAGATCAGTTCCATCCCGCATAGTAGCTGCTCGTAGCCCCTAAAAACTTTGCTGTAAATGTTATTCTCTGGAAAAATTCACTGTCAGTAACTACTTTATCTGAGTTTGGAACAAAGGCATTGCTAATAAGCACAATGACTTAGTTATTTCAGTAATTATCAGTAATTAATAGTCTGAGATAAATAAATTTAGTTATTCAATATCTTATGTAGTCTTGATGCGAGAGCTTTGATAATTCCTTGAGGATGAAGTTCATCTGGGGGAATAATCGATGCTTCAATATCAGCAACTACTTCCGAGGGTAGGTCTAATATTCTAACCAATCTTTGGTAAGCTGCGGCTTCATCAAGATTGACCCTTGGTTCATCAGGATTACGACGACTAGCCTGAATCACTTGGTATCCCAGCCTTAGAGTTAGTTTGCGATCTTCAATACTCTTAATGTGTGGCACAACTTCTTCTAAAGGTATGTTTTGCCCTAAATATTCTCTGAGACGACTTTTGAGGGAATTACGCTCTGCGTCAGTCTTGGCAAACAAGGCAGCAAATTCATCCAGCATGAGGCGAATTTCATCGGGTTCAAGCTTGCCATCAGCCCAAGCCATTGCCGCAACTGCACGAAGAATATCCATCTGACGGGGACTAATCGGAGGTGGGAGTTCTTGAAGTGTCATAGATTTACCCGCAAGTCGAATTTGTTTGCCAAATATGGACAAATCATAGGGCAAAGCATAGGGATGATTTTGTTAAAACATTCCGTACTTCATCAATATTAACGACCAGCCACAGTTACAGCCTGTTGAAGTTTATTTTGAAAGAGCGCCTTTGACACATTTTCAAAAATTTATCTATTAAAAATTTATCTATTTTTTAATTCAATACATTTCACTGTAACTAACTTCAGTTCGAGTTAGGGACTTGCTATTAATTAAAGTACCTGTGGCTTTGACTCCGCTCAGCCAACATTAGCTGAGCGAAGTCGAAGCTAGGTAACTTTGGTGGGACATTTTTTATCCTCAAGAGCCTTAAGCTTGCAAATTTTATAAGCCAGAAATCAAAAGCCTTGCTAAGCAAGGCTTTTGATTTCTGGCTTTGAGAGAGGGTTTGCTACGCAAACCCTCTCTCAAAGCCAGTTTTAAATTATGATGAAATCTTTTGCTGAAGTAAAGTTGTGTTGATAGCGCTGAGATTAATTTGGATTTCGAGACGTTGCTTTTCATCTCGAAATAGTAAAACCGTATCGCCGTTAGGTTGAGTGAGGCTACCAAATTGTGGGTCATCTAACTGAATCTTTTGGTAGACAATTTTAGGCAACGTAACACGAAGTTGATAACTTCTGCCTGATGATGGCAATACGTCTAACTGTTGGTTAAATAGATCGAGCTTGAGGTAGCCAACCGAGATATTGCGCTCGTCAGGGCTATTGGGCTTGTACCAATAAAGGGTAATACCACGTAAGCTAGAATTTTGAATCGTGAAGGTTTCGTCGAGAGCTTGTTTGCTCCAATCGATCGCTTCGCGATTAGTATTGTCGGTAATGGGGCGTTGTTGCCAAATAATTTCTTGCCCCGCAAGGGACACCCACCATTGGGCAATGCGGGCAAGATTTGCCTCAGCATCAGGATCAGTGCTGCCAAGTTGCCAAGTAATGGTTGATTCCATTATTTTTTAGGTGCGCTTATTTGTCATTACAGCAAAGAATTTTTTGAAAGACTGACAAAGTCAGTCTTTCAAAAAATTCTTTGTAGCTCTTTTGTTTACAAAAGGCTGTATAAAAGGATAGCAGATACGCTTGAGGAGATGTAAGGGCAATGTTTGGAATCGGTTGGCCAGAGTTAGTTGTAATTTCGCTTGTGGGTGTGGCAATTTTTGGGGCTAAGCGTATCCCTGAGATCGGACGCAGTGTGGGGCAAGCTCTCCGAGGGTTTCAAGATGAGATGAAGGGACAAGGTGAAGCTGATGCGTCAAATACACCAGACAAAGACAATTAGAGAAATTTTTGAGAGCGCTGCTTCGCAGCGCTCTCAAAAATTTCTTTGTACTACGAGGTGGGTTGAAACTGTTTAAGAATCTCGACATAAGTTTCGCCTTGGGCAATTAGTTGAATGAGGCGATCGCTCGGCAGATCATCGATAAAATCTTCGTCTAAAGCATCTGCCTGAGATAAATGGATATCTTCACAGAATGCTCTTACTGGTGTTGAGAGATTAATCTTGAGATGTTGTGGGGGAATATTGGTTAACTTACTTGCCCATTCGATCGCTACAACACCGAGAGGAAAATCTTCGCCTCGCCAATATTCTTCTAAGTGAAGGCTGGGTACTTGAGATGGCTCTAGGCGATAGAGATCGATGTGATAAAGTGGCAAGCACCCTTCGGTATATTCATCAATGAGGGTAAAGGTAGGGCTAGCGATCGTGGTGCTGATACCAAGAGCATGACCAAAAGCCTGCATAAAAGTAGTTTTGCCACTACCCAGATTTCCCTCTAGCAAAATGATTGTACCTACGGGAACAAGTTGAGCAAGTTGGGTGGCGATCGCTTGGGTCGCATCTAGATTCTTGGCATAAAGGTCAATCTTTAAAGTCTCAGTCATATATTCAGGTAGACTTTTGTACTAGGGAAAGAGTTTATTGCTATTAGTTAAAAGCAAACTCTATCAATACCTTGTTTTTTATTATTGTGCGAATTTCGGCAAAGCTTTTATGGATACGGATACTCCTCAGTCACTGGCTCATCTTGATCAAAGTGGTAATGCTCAAATGGTGGATGTGACTCATAAGCCACCAACAGTAAGAAGGGCGATCGCAGTATGCGAAATATCCATGAAAACAACGACCTTGGACGCAATCCAAGCAGGAAACTTACCGAAAGGGGACGTTTTAGGCACAGCAAGATTGGCAGGGATTATGGCAGCCAAGCAAACTGCCAACTTAATCCCAATGTGTCATCCGCTAAATTTAACGGGTGTCGATGTCAAAATTATCTTAGATGAAAATATTCCGGGCTATCAGATTGAAGCGGAGGTCAAGACCAAGGCTGAGACTGGAGTAGAAATGGAAGCTTTAACTGCTGTTACCATCGCGGCTCTCACCATTTACGATATGGCTAAATCCTTAGAAAAGACGATGATTATTTCCAATGCAAGGTTATTGCACAAGAGTGGGGGAAAGTCAGAAGACTTTAATTTGCCAAGAGGAGCATTTTGCGATCTTTAAAGCAAACTCTTAGGCAGTTTTGTGCCCTGCGATCGCAATTAGTTCACGGACTTGAGATTCAGGCAATTGGGTCTCGATATTGACAGTTTTAGAGGCAGGATCACCTGTAACTATTGCTGATGTATCGGCAGATTGGATCGCTTTGGAAATTGTTTCGATACAACTAGCACAACCGATGGAGGGAACTAATAACTTTAAAGACATAGTAAGGAAGCACTCTAAAAGCAATATAAACACTTTTAGATTATAAAGCTCTAAGTAGCTGAGAATTAAAAACCAGAGCCAAAACCTGTGTTGCACGCTGCGCTTATGACACAGGTTTTTGTTCTATTTTTAATTATGCCCAGCCATTTACTTTTCACTGTAGAATTAATATAACCGCGATAGTTGGTATAAGGATGTGGCTATCTATGCAAAATATCCTAGATCATATTCAATGCGGAATTTTTGTTTTGACCGTTGAGTCAAATCCAGATGGATCAAGCGACAGTAATCTGGAGTTCACACTGCGCTTTGAAACTGCCAATCTTGCTTTTGTCCATCTAGTATTCGGGGAACGAATTATCGATCAAACTGTTGATCTAATTGGGTTAAAGGCTCATGAATGCTTACCTTTAGAATTTGTCAATTCCTTAAATACACATATTAGTCAATGCTTGCGATCGCAACAAAAAGTTGATTATGAAGCACATCTTGATCTGATTACTAATCGGGTTTTATTAATTTCGTTATCACTTGAAACTGACGATAATGATCATACGCAAAAGATTATCGGTACTTGTCAAGACATCACAAATTTATCGCGATCTAAAGCTCACGTTAGATATACCAATGATCAAAAATTCGGTCATTTAGTGAATTCTGTTTCCGATGCTTTTGTAGTAGTTGATCATGAGGGGATTGTCCGCTACGTTAACCGAGCCGCCGAGACAATGTTTGGCTGTAAAGCAGAAGATATTATTGGTGAAAGTTTTGGCTTGCCCATAGTTTCAGGAGAAAGTACAGATATAGATATTCTCAGTCGAGGTAAAACTACCTCAGCAGAAATGCGAGTATCAGAAACCATTGATGAAGATCGGAGGGTATATGTAGTTGCCTCTTTGCGTGATGTTTCTGAACGCAATCGTGTCGAAGAATCGCTGAAATTACGAGAACGGGCGATCGCGGCAAGTTCTAACGGGATTGTGATTACCGATGCTACGCAACCAGATAATCCCATGATCTATGTAAATCCTAGCTTTGAGAGGATTACAGGTTATAGTGCTGCTGAAGTAATTGGACGTGATTGTAAATTTCTTCAAGGTGGCGATCGCAATCAGATTGGGATCTTAGATTTACGCCAAGCTATTAAGGATCAACGGGAATGTCACGCAGTACTGCTTAACTATCGCAAGGATGGAACACCATTTTGGAATGATTTATATATTGCGCCAGTGTTTAACGATCATGGCGATCTAACCAACTATATTGGCATTCAAACCGACATCACCGAACAAGTCAAATCCACCCAAAGATTACTAGAAAGTGAGGAGCGTTTACGAACAGTGCTGACATCAATTAAAGAAGGGATCACCTTTAGTGATGACTCAGGCTATTTCTCAATTTTTAATGCTGGGATGGAGAATCTCACAGGATATACGATCACTGAGGCAAATGCTAGTCATGACTTTACTAATTTTTTATATCCTGATCGGGGTGAGCATGATAAGGCTTTACAACGCTTACAACAATTACAAGAAACTGGTCGGGCAACTACTGTTGAAACTCGAATCTGTCATAAAGATGGCACATTTAAAGATGTTTTAGTTTCGACAAGAATCATGCTCTATAAGGGGAAGCGCATGTATTTGAGTAGTTACTATGACATTACCGAACGAAAAAGAGTTGAGACACAACTGCGCTATCAAAGTGAAAGAGAACGCTTATTAAATGCAATTTTACTTAAAATCCAGCGAGAGTTAAACCTCGAACAAATTTTAGCAATCACCGTTAAAGAAGCTCAAGAATTATTACGCATTGATCGCGTTGCTATCTATCAGTTTAATCAAGATTGGAGTGGTACATTTGTCGTTGAAGCAGTTAATGATGCATCATTATCAATTCTTGGTAAAACCATCAATGATCCATGTTTCAATCAAGAGAATGTTCAAAGATATTATAAACAACCAATATCAAGTATCAATGATGTTGAGAATGCCGAAGTTAGTCCATACCACAAAGAACTTTTACAGCAATTTCATGTCAAAGCTAATATTGTCGTTACAATTTCTTTTGGAGATACCCTATGGGGATTACTAATTGCTCATCAGTGCTTAGAAACACGTCTGTGGGAAGAATTTGAGATTGATTTACTAAGGCAATTAGCAAATCATGTGGCGATCGCTATTCAGCAGGTCAAATTATTTGAGCGTGTGCAAGACCTCAATAAAAATCTTGAATGCCAAGTTGCTGAGCGCACTCAACAACTAGAGCAAAGTCTGAGCCAGCTTGAAAGAGCTTTACTCAAAGAAAAAGAACTAAATGAACTCAAATCTCAATTTATTTCTAGAGCCTCCCATGAGTTTCGGACTCCTCTTGCTACCATTCAAACTGCCAGCGACCTATTACGTAACTATGGACATAAGATGTCCAATGAGAAAAAGCTGGAACGAATCGATAAAATTCAGCGTGAAGTCAAGGGGATGACTAGCCTTTTAGAAGAAGTATTAGTCATTGGTAAAACTGAATCTGGAAAGTTTGAACTACGTGGAGAGACAATTAACTTAGAATCTTTTTGCTTGGAGATTATTGAACAAGCCAAGCTATTAGGTAATGGCAAACATCACGTCATATTTAAAAACATTAATACACCTACAAATGTCGTAATTGACACTAAGTTCTTCAAACAAATTATTTCTAATCTATTATCAAATGCGATCAAATATTCACCGAATAGTACTGAAGTTAATTTTACGATTTCGCAAACTAGCGATCGCGTACCTAAGCTGTTATTAGAATTTCAAGACTATGGAATAGGTATTCCTGAAATTGATCAAGAAAAGGTTTTTGAGCATTTTTATCGTGCTCACAATGTTGGTATGATTGCAGGAACTGGGTTAGGCATGGCAATTATCAAAAATTCCATTGACATTCTCGGTGGCACAATTCAACTTACTAGTGTTGAAAATAAGGGGACAACTGTCCGAGTGAAGTTGCCAATATCTATGGGTTAGGGGAAGTGGAGACAAATACTACTTATTCCAATCCAAAAAAATTGATAGAAAAAACACAATCATGACAACGATTTTAGTAATCGAAGATGTAGAAGCTTTACGCGAAGAGATCATGGAGACGCTCTCCTATGAAGGATTTGATGTGTTAGGGGCGGAAAATGGAGTTGTGGGGGTACAAACTGCTAAAACCTATTTGCCAAATTTAATTATCTGCGATATCGCCATGCCAGAGCTGGATGGTTATGGCACTCTTATGGCACTACGCCAAGAGCCAAAAACATCAATGATTCCGTTTATTTTTTTAACGGCAATGACTGACAAGGCGGATATGCGCCAAGCGATGCAGTTGGGGGCGGACGACTATCTCACCAAGCCATTTACCTCTTCAGAACTATTAGGAGCGATCGCCTCCCGCTTACAGAAATACAACTCCGTGAGGGAGCATTATTACGACGAAATCAAAGCTGTTGGTGCAAGATTTGAATATTTGTCTCACCACGATGGACTCACACAGCTACCTAATCGGATTTTGTTTCATGAGTCTTTAACCCAAGCCGTACTACACGCCAAAATCAATAATAAGTCCCTAGCTTTACTCTTCTTAGATATGGACAACTTCAATATCATTAACAACACCCTTGGTAATGATATTGGCGACCAACTGTTCAAAGCGATCGCTGAACGACTGAGACGTTATACAGCCCCCTGCGATATGGTAGCGCGCATACAGGGGGATGAGTTTGCGATGATCATCTCCGATGTCGCTGATCCGATGAGCATCAAAATTGAAACCCAAAAAATCTTAGATCTATTAAGTCGTCCCTACAATTTGTATGGGCATGAAGTTTTTATCACTAGTAGTATTGGGATTACTATTTTTCCTGATGATCACCAAGAAGCGGAAGGATTAATCAAAAATGCTGAACTAGCGATGTACTATGCCAAAACCCACGGCAGAAATAGCTATAAGTTATATAGTTCAGAGCTAAATATCCAATCTTCTGAATATATGGCTTTAGCCAATAGCCTCCATCGCGCGATCGATCGCTATGAATTCCGAGTTTTTTATCAACCTCTAGTTGATCTCCAGTCTGGGCAGATCGTTGGTGCTGAGGCGCTAGCAAGGTGGCAACATCCTGATCTAGGGATCATTATGCCTAGCAAGTTTATTCCCATTGCTGAGCAGACAGGCTTGATTCTCCGCTTAAGTGAGTTAATTCTCCGTGAAGTTTGTGAGCAAATGCGATCGTGGCGAGATAGTGGGATTAATTATGGTTTTGTGGCGGTTAACTTATCAGGTCAGCATTTTCGCCCAGACAACAACTTGCTCGAAATTATCAGCAAGATTTTGCAAGAAAGTAATACCGATCCACAACATTTAGAACTAGAACTCACCGAAAGTATCATCATGCAAAATGCTGAATTTACGATTGGGGTGTTGACACAATTGCAAACTATGGGTGTCAAAGTTGCGATCGATGACTTTGGTACGGGCTATTCATCTCTTAGCTATCTCAAACATTTTCCAGTGAATACCCTCAAAATCGATCGCTGTTTTATCCAAGATGTGACCACAGATCGCCACGATGCCACAATTTCTTTAGCAATTATTGATCTTGCCCATAGTTTGTCATTACAAGTTATTGCTGAAGGTGTAGAAACTGCTGAACAAATGCAGTTTTTAAAAGAGCATGGTTGCGATCAAATGCAAGGCTATTTCTTTAGTCCACCCTTACCTGCACCTGAGTTTGAAAAGATGTTAGTTGATAGAAAAAGTTTGTAAAATCTTTAGGGAAGGAACCGATTTTTTGTGGTGCGGCTTCGCCGCACCACAAAAAATCGGTTTATTACTTATTTGATCAGAGTTTGATGGACTTTTCTTTGAGATTTTGGGTACTTTAAAAATGATTACTATGAAATCTTCACAAATTAGGGATTTTATTAGGTATGCTAGCGAGTAAAATTTTGTAGAGTTCTTTCAAACCATACTTCATGAGTACATCTAAACGCGCTTTAATTACGGGCATTACTGGTCAAGATGGATCTTATTTATCAGAACTTTTGCTAGCTAAAGGATACGAAGTCCATGGCATCATCCGCCGTTCTTCAACGATCAATACCGATCGCATTGATCATTTGTATCAAGATCCGCATCTACCAGAAACTAAATTATTTTTGCACTATGGCGATTTAACTGATGGCACAACCTTAGGGCGTATTTTAGAAGCTGTACAACCTCATGAAGTCTATAACCTCGGAGCGCAATCCCATGTGCGTGTCAGTTTCGACTCTCCCGAATATACCGTTGATGCTGTAGGCATGGGAACTCTACGACTACTAGAGGCTCTGCGCGATTATCAGCAACGTAACAATACAGAAATTCGCTTTTACCAAGCAGGTTCTTCGGAGATGTATGGGTTAGTGCAAGCCGTCCCCCAAAGTGAAACAACTCCTTTTTATCCTCGCAGTCCCTATGCTTGCGCTAAGGTATATGCTCATTGGCAAACGGTCAACTACCGTGAATCCTATGGATTATTTGCTTGCAATGGCATTTTGTTTAATCACGAGTCTCCAAGACGTGGCGAAACCTTTGTTACACGCAAAATTACAAGGGCGATCGCACGTATCGTTGCAGGTCAACAGAAAAAGCTGTATTTAGGTAATCTCGACTCCAAGCGTGACTGGGGCTATGCCAAGGACTATGTTGAGGCAATGTGGTTAATGTTGCAGCAGGAGCAACCCGATGACTACGTGGTTTCGACTGGCGAAACCCATTCGGTGAGAGAGTTTCTCGAAGAATCATTTGCCTATGTCAATCTCAAATGGGAAGACTATGTAGAAATTGATCCCCGTTATTTCCGACCTGCCGAAGTCGATCTGTTATTAGGTGATTGCACTAAGGCAAAGCAAAAACTGGGATGGGAACCCCAAGTAACCTTCAAGGGGTTAGTTGAGCTAATGGTTGATGCTGACTTAGAGGCATTGGGCTTGCCTAATCCTAAAGGCACTGAAGCTAAGGATATCGCTACCTTGAGAAAGGCTGGGCAGCCTTCAACTTGGTAATTTAAAAACCCTACAAAGTAGGGTTTTTAAATTGCTTTAAATCTTCACAAATTGTTTTCATTTCAAAGAAATTTCTATGCCAGAACCTCAAGCAACTTTTCAACTCAAGAAGGATCAATTCAAAGATCAGAAGATTCTCGTCACTGGTGGTGCTGGCTTTCTAGGCAAGCAGGTGATCTCTCAACTCGTCGCCTCAGGCGCTAATCCAGAGTTAATCACCGTACCTAGATCAAAAGAGCATGATTTGCGATCGCTAGCAGTTTGCGAAAAAGTCGTTCAAGGTCAGGATTTAATCATCCACCTTGCGGCTCATGTTGGCGGCATTGGACTCAATCGCGAAAAACCTGCTGAATTGTTTTATGACAACTTGATGATGGGTGTGCAATTGATCCATTCGGCATATCAAGCGGGTGTCCAGAAATTTGTCTGCGTTGGCACAATCTGCGCCTATCCTAACTTTACTCCCATCCCCTTCAAAGAGTCTGATCTCTGGAATGGCTATCCTGAAGTTACTAATGCCCCCTATGGTGTAGCCAAAAAAGCATTGCTCGTACAATTGCAGTCCTATCGACAACAATATGGGTTTAATGGTGTTTACCTTTTGCCCGTGAACCTATATGGACCTGAAGACAACTTTGATCCCCGTAGCTCTCATGTAATTCCTGCACTGATTCGTAAGGTTTATGAGGCTCAACAAAGAGGCGATCGCACTATTTCAGTATGGGGCGATGGTACACCTACTAGAGAGTTTGTCTATTCTGAAGATGCAGCGCGTGGCATTGTCTTAGCCTCAGGTATTTATAACGAATCTGAGCCAGTCAATATTGGCACTGGTTCTGAGATATCGATCAAGGACTTGATTCATTTAATTGCCGAGTTAATGGGTTACGATGGCGAGATTGTCTGGGAAACCGACAAACCCAATGGTCAGCCCCGTCGTTGTCTTGATGTCGAACGGGCCAAACAAGCCTTTGGATTCACTGCACAGATAGGTTTCCGACAAGGTTTAAACCAAACGATCGCTTGGTATCGCCAGCACGCTGCCTAAGTTTTTTGTTTGCCCATTTTATTTGTTCATGTGGGCAAACAAAAAAACTATCAAAAAAATTTGCTTTTTTACGATTCCAACTCTTGCATATGTACCAAGCTTTGGTATGATTAAAATCCGCACGATGAAATAAGTAACTTATTTAAAGTGGCTATGACATCAAGCGAGGAGAGATGGCCGAGTGGTTGAAGGCGCAGCACTGGAAATGCTGTTTAGGGGAAACTTTAACGAGGGTTCGAATCCCTCTCTCTCCGTTCAAAAAATGACCCACGCTAAGCGTGGGTCATTTTTTTATAGCCAATTGCCGACCAAAATAAAGGAAGCCCAAAAATATGGATGCTTCAAATTAATGTCACCAGAGACCTGACTTAGAGGTATTGCTGGCAAATTACCAATCCCTTTGATCTTTCCTCCTTCAATTGTTACTCTGCCTTCTAAGAGATCTAATTGCGCTTGCTGAATGGCGATCGCTTTACTCTTCGCTGTTGGATAATAATTGTAAAAAGATAGCATTAATGCGGGGGTTCCTGCATCACTGACCGTCCATAGTGATGAGAGAATGCTCTTCGCTCTATAAATTAGCATAGTTCCACTCAAACCTAAGTTTTGTCCGACGGCTGTCTGACAGGCGCTTAGGGCTAGCAGCTCTATTTTCTTCTCTCCTAATCTTACGGTTTTAATATCTTCTAGAGATAGTCGATTTTGCCAAAATTGAATAAATGCACCGTCAGGAGTATTACTTAAAAATTGAGCGTGAGTTGCTAAATGGACAATATCGTAATTATTAGTATTGTTCGTATTTTGCTGTTTTTTGAGATTCTCAATCGTAAATTCTTCATTGAGAAAGACTTTTTCAGTGCTACCAAACATTTTTGAAGCAGTTTGGGTTTCTACTTCTACATTCGGCAAGGCAGAAAAACCTTGTACTGCTTTCGTTAAACCCATTATGAGGATTTTGGAACGGCGGCGATCGCTTAACTGTAGGTCATCCCGCAAGTCCTTTATGACTAATTTCATGGATGGTACTGTTGCTGTAGCATATTTCTGCACTAGGAACTTATTGCCATCATGTAAAGCTCCTATGGGAATCGCTCTTAATGGACCATCCATCACAAAAACGAGAGTCTTAGCTTCAGCTCCAGTTAATTCTGCGTCGATTGGTCTAATCAGCCAGTTGTAGAGCTTCTGGGCTGATGGCAAGTAATCTTCACTACTAGGATCGCGAAGAGAGTTCAGAAACTCGACTAATGTTTCTGTCAAATCCTGTTGCTTAACATCAGTAACAACTTTGCTGAATTCTTTCCCTGATGGTTGAACAATTAAAAGTTTTATGCGATCTTCCAAAATTTCTGGATAGATCACAACTGTTTGACTATTAGTAGCTGTTGATACGCTCTTGATTGTTTGTTGTAAGAACTTACTGTCAATTGGAGGAAAATTAGAAGAAGAACAAGTTCCCGTATATCCGCATAGTGTGCTAGTTTGTGAGTCATCTAGCTGTTCTATACTACGAGGCTGGTTTGTGGATTGAGATAGATTACACATCGAGCCAGTAAGGCGATCGCATGTTAACGAATCTGATTTAGGTAAATTGTCACTAGCACCTGTTTTTGTGATTGAAGTCCCAGGACTAGGAGCTATAAATGGGGAGAATGATTGAGACTTAATTGGCTGAGTTGATGGGATCAGGAAAAATCCTATTCCCCAAACTAAAACAAATCCTAATTTTTGGGCAAACGAATGTAATTTCATGAGTTTCTAAAACCTGAAAGTAGTGCGAATAGTACCAATCGTAATCGTGTCACTACCCGCTGTTTGAATAGGGTGAAACACAAAAATCAGTCCAGGGGTAATGCTAATGTTATCGGTCAGTCGATGCACATAGAAAAGTTCTAGGTGAGTAGTAGTATCAGGCTGTCCCCCAATAGCACCATAAGTTGTATTAGGAAGACCAAGAGCACCAGGGATATTAGCATTGAAGCCAATACGTGATGTTAAATTACTACTAGTTATTTTGGGCGGTTGTCCAATATAAATACCACCGAGATTACCCTGTTGAAACAGATCGGGAAAGTTCAAATAAACCATCCAATTATTTGTCTCAACCGTACCCGAATTGTCATTGCGAAGATTATTACTGTTATTAGTATTATTTACCGCATTAGAGTTGGTATAGCCACCCCAAGCGCCCAATGTAACATAAGGACTAATTCGCCAGTTGATGGTTGCACCGATCGCATCTGTTAAAAATAGGGTGGGATCATTAAATGGGAAGGCGATTACATAATCTCCTATGCCTGTGTTGAGGTTCCCATTGTTGGAAAATGAATGGAGATAATAGAGCGCAACATCAACTGAATTAGTTGGCGAGAGCGTAGCTTGCAAACCAGTTACATAATTACCACCTGTCAGCCCTCCGTCAATTGGGTTTGCAGGATCTTGTGCTGCATAGACACCTTGTAAACTGACACGATCGCTAATTTGCCAATCAAACCCAATTCCTGCCGATCCACCACCAAGCCCTAAGATAGGATTACGTTGGGCAAAAGCAGATATGGAACCAGTACCTGAATTCTCAATGCGATTCGTACCACGAAATACACTAATTGGACTCACCCCAGCCGCACCAACAATAAAAGATAGATTATCGCTTGCTTTGAAACGATAGGAAAGATCAGAAATTTTAATTTGGTTATTTGTATCACCTTCGTATCCTAATAAGGTATAACCACGTTGTAAGATTTGCTCAGAATCATTACTAAGATTGAGGTTAGCTGAGTTTAAACCTACAACCAAAAGGTTACGGCTTGCAGAGTCAAACTGAGTCAATAAACTGAGACTGACGTTATAACCGAATGTTACATTTGTACTTAGATCGGGCTTCCCATTATTAATTTCTGGGCGATTTTTGATATCGGAAGAGTTAGGCAATCTTCCCTGTAAACCAAAAACCGCCTGTCCAGAAAGTTTAGTAGTTGGCGAAAATTGTTGCGCCTCTAATTTAGCTGTTTTCGTTTCTAACGAGACTATTCGCCCACGCAAAATAGATAACTCGGTTACAAACTCCTCTTGCAGTTTTTGAATAGTATTAACATCGTCTTTACTAACTTTACTGGCTAGACCAGCAGCAATTATTTCATTGATTTTATCCAAGCACCCATTTAAACCCGCCGCGAATTCGTGCCGTGAAATCGTTCGCTGTCCTAAAAATGTACTATCTGGATAGCCAGAAATACATCCATAACGTGCAACTAAAGATTGTAAGGCAGTAAAAGCCCAATCAGTTGATCGCACATCACTTAATTGTGACACTGGTGTAGTCTCGGACTGCGAAATATTGTTTTCAGACTTTAAAGGATCTATTTTATCTGGAATAAATTGTGTATTGAATTTTTGATTGTTAGACTCGTTTAAAACCTTTGATGTAGCTTTGATATCTATCTTTTCTGCGGAGATTGGATTAGCAATTACTTGTGAGGAAAGACTTATCATTGTAAGTCCAGATACTATCCCCCATTGCCAACCTCTAGAAAAAATCTTAATCAATAGAAAACTATTGATACCAAACACGTGGTTCATTTTACTTGCTCTAAACAGCCTATATAGTTACGTATAAGCTTATATCATTTTGCCAAAAATCCCATATAACTCATTTAAAACCTATATTCAGCAGGTGATTTGTGGACAAAAAAATATTTACTGCGAAAGAATGAGGGTTTCAGAGAGCTTACCCTCAACAGTGAAACTTTTATTAATATCACCTCAATTAATCTCACAATGAGTCTCAAAAAAGCAGAAGAATTACCAAATGCTCTATTTATTATATGGTTTTCCCAATAAATACTGATTCTCAAAAATCACCTGCTGAATGTATAGCAATCCTAGATGAATCATGAGAAGCAAAAAGCTATAACAAGGGGATGAAACCCCTTGTCTTTCTTCAAACTCATTTAGGATTGCTATAGATTTAGAAAGCAACAATTTTTTATTAAAGCCAATTACCTACCAAAATAAAGGAAGCCCAAAAATATGGATGCTTCAAATTAATATCACCAGAAACCTGACTGAGAGAGATTGCTGGCAAATTGCCAACCCCCTTAATCTTTCCTCCTTCAATTTTTACTCTGCCTTCTAAAAGATCTAATTGTGCTTGCTGAATAGCGATCGCTTTACTCTTCGCCTTAGGATAGTAATAGTAAAAATCCAACATTAACGGTGTTGTACCTGCATCACTCACTGACCATAGTGACGCGAGGACACTCTTTGCTCGATAAATTAGGGCAGTTCCACTAAGTCCCAAATTTTTTCCTACCGCTGTCTGACAGGCGCTTAGAGTCAGCATTTCAATTGGCTCTTCTCCTAGTCTAATTGTACGAAGATCACTTAATTTGAGCTTCTCATTCCAAAATTGAATAAATGCTCCATCGGAGACATCACTTAAGAATTGAGCATGGGAAGCTATATGCACAATTCCATAATTTTTTGTATTTTGCTGCTTCTTAAGATTTTCAATTGTAAATTTCTCATCAAGAAACAGATCTGCATTTTCATTCAATATTTTCGAGGTAATAAGCCTAGTTTCTACTTCTACGTTCGGTAAAGCTACAAAATCTTTGATAGCTTTGGTTAATCCCATGACGAGTATTTTTGAGTTGCGGCGATCGGGTACTTTCAAATTCGCTAATCCCATTGATGGCACTGTTGCCGTAGCATATTTCTGAACTAGAAACTGATTACCATCATGCAATGCTCCTATAGGAATTGCTCGTAATACTCCATCCATCACAAAAATCAAGGTTTTAACTTTTGCGCCTTTTAAGTCACTATCAAGTGGGCGAATTATCCAGTTATATAGTTTCTGAGATGGCTCTAAATAGTCATTGCTACTAGGATCACGAATGGAATCTAAAAAACTTTGGACTGTTTCCGTTAGTTCATCTCGCTTAAAAGTAGGACTAACTTTGCGAATCTCTTTACCAGATGGAGGAATTACGATAAGTTCGATATGATCATCAAAAATAGTTGGATAAATTACCCATGATTGACTATCAGTAACTTTTGAAGCTGTTTGTATATCTTCTTGAATTGAATTAAAGCTAACGGAAGGATTTGATGAACATGTTTTAGAATACGCACATAGGGCATTAGTGATATTTTCATCAATTTTGGGAATATCACTAGTCACCTTAGGTGGCAATTCAATAGGATTGCAAAATACCCCTACTAAGCGCTCACAATTTGCCTCGACAGGAACAATGTCAACAGTATTAGTTGGGATATTGGTATTAGTGGGAATATCAGTAGTGGGAATATGAGGTGGTGGCGGTGGTGGTGGACCAAATGTACTCTGAGCGATCGCCTTTCCTCCAAAGCCTAGTACTAAGCTACTAGTTAATAAACACTGTCCAGAGAAAGACAATAACTCCAAAAGTATTCGTTTATCCCCATAAATTTGATAAGCCATACGATTTACCTCCAAAATCAGACAACAACATAGATAAATTCAAATTACTTAACTCATGAATTATCAATCACATTGTGGGAATATATATGCTTAGTATGCCCCCTTTGTTTTTATTTATAATCAGGATACGTAATTAATAAGTAGCTAGGCATAATTAAAAAATAGAACCAAAATCTGTGGCGCACGCTGCGCGTGCGCCACAGATTTTGGGGTTTTATATTTAATTGCGCCCAGCTACTTAGATGCTATTTTTTGACAGTGAAATATGGTCAAAATCAAAGTAACTGAAGCAACCAAACTTATGTGATATATGACTATCTAAACGCATGAAAAGTTGCAGTAAATTTATCAAAAATTTTTCAGTATTTTAGAAAATAATCCAAAGTGGCGCTTTTAAAGCACTATCAAGCAATACAACACATTGCTCTAAATTAACATAGAGACTTCTGAAAGTGCGGCAAAGCAGCACTTTCAAAAGTCTCTATGTATTACTTCAAGCTTTCACAGGCTGTAAGTTAGGAAAAAAGTATTGAAAATTTAATTGTTTTATAACCAGTTACCAACCAAAATGAAAGAAGCCCAGAAATATGGGTGTTTCAAATCAATATCTCCTGTTGACTGACTTAAGGGTATTGATAGTAAATTACTAATACCTTTAATTTGACCTGATTCAATTCTAACTCTTCCTTCTAAGAGATCTAATTGTGCTTGCTGAATAGCGATCGCTTTACTCTTTGCTTTGGGATAATAGTTGTAGAAAGAAAGCATCAATGGGGTGGTTCCTGCGTCGCTTACTGGCCAGAGTGAAGCTAATACACTGTTTGCACCATAAATCAGAGCCGTACCACTAAGCCCTAGATTTTTCCCAACCGCAGTCTGACAGGCACTCAGAGTTAGCATGTCAATTCTCTCTTTACCAGATCTAAGCGTGCGAAGATCGTCAAGAGATAGAGTCTGATTCCAAAATTGAATGAATGCTCCTTTGCTCGTATTACTTAAAAACTGAGCATGGGAAGCAATATGTACGATTCCATAGTCTTTCTTGTTCTGTTGATTCTTCAAAGTTTCAATCGTAAATTTATCATCCAGAAATAAATCTCCCCCATCTGGCAAAAGTTTAGAGGTAATTACATTAGTTTCTACCCCTACATTTGGCAAAGCCGAAAATCCCTGCCTAGCTTGGGTTAAACCCATTACGAGTATTTTTGAATTACGGCGATCGGGGATTTGTAAATTTGCTAATCCCATTGATGGTACTGTTGCTGTGGCATATTTCTGAACTAGAAATTGCTTCCCATCATGCAATACACCTATGGGAATTGCACGGAGGGGACCATTCATTACAAAGATTAACGTCTTAATGTTGGCTGCTTGCAAATCTTGATCAATTGGTCGAATCAGCCAATTGTAGAGTTTTTGGGCTGGCTGCAAGTAATCCAGACTAGTAGAATCTTGAAGTGAGACTAGCAAATCTTGCACTGTAGCCATCAGTAGATTCGGTTTGTCACCATTTGCAGCAATTTTACTGACTTCTTTAAGGAATGACTGTTTTTGACCAATATCTTGTAGGGGAACGCTTTTACGAATTTCTTTCCCTGAAGATGGCACGATGATAATTTCTACATGGTCATCAAAAGTATCTAGATAGATCAAAGCTGTAGGGCTACCCGTTGCTTGCTCTGAGCTTTGAATCTCTTTTTGAATTGACTCAAAATCTATCGTAGGCGTAGAAGGACAAATGCCAGCATAGCCACAAATAGCTTGCGTTTCTTGATCGTCAATTTTGCGAATGATAATATCTATCGGTCTCTTAGGAGTACCACTACAAATACTATTGGTAAGGCGATCGCAAAGTCTCCCATCTGGAGGGAAAATAATGGGTGGTTGCGGCGACTTAGGTGAATTAGGATCAATTGGGAAATCGTACTGAGCAATACTGCGCTGTACCCCAGAATTCACACTACAAAATATAGCGATCGCAGCTATAAGCCCAACTTTAGCAAACAAAGAAGTTTTTTTCATAAATATCTTCTATCCAATTGTCGCAATTTATTTAAAAGGTGCATTTTGATGTTTTTAGAATGAGATAGTTGTGCGGATCGTACCTATGGTGATGGCATCACTGGTTACTGTTTGGAGAGGATTAAAGATGAAGATTAAACCAGGAGTAATCGTAATATTATCTGTCAGTCGATAGCGATAGAATAGCTCAACATGGGTAGTTGTATCGGGTTGACCACCTGCACCGAAGGTAGGCAACCCAATAGCACTAGGCAGATTCCTTTCTGCTAAAGTACTGCTCGTAATTTTTGGAGGTTGTCCCACATAAATGCCAGCCAGATTGCCTTGCTTAAATAAATCAGGGAAATTGAGATAAACCATCCAGTTCCTCGTGTCCACTGTCCCTGAAGTTCCAATCACTGCACTAGAGGATGTATAACCGCCCCAAGTTCCTAGGGTTACATAGGGATTGATCCGCCAGTTGAGAGTTGCGCCAATTGCATCAGTTAAGAAGCTAAAGGTATTGGAGGAGGTAATGATACTATCGCCAATTCCAGTCTTAAGGGAACCGCCATTTGTATAAGCATGAAGATAATAAAGTGCCACATCAACGTTATCTGTAGGCATCAATGTAGTTTGCAAACCCGTGACATAGGAGCCACCAAATAGTCCACCATCATTAGGATTTGCAGGATCGCCAGCAGCGTATACTCCCTGTAAACTGATGCGATCGCTCAACTGCCAGTCAAATCCTACACCCGCAGTTCCAGATCCCAATCCTAAAATAGGATTCCGTTGAGCAAAGGCAGATAGAGGTCCTGCACCAGAACCTTCAAAACGGTTAGTCCCTCGGAATACAGCACTAGGGCTTACTCCTGCGGCTCCGATGATTAAAGCAGCATTATCACTAACTTTAAATCTATAGGACAAATCAGAGAGTGAAAATTGATTATTACTACTGCCTTCGTAGCCTAGTAACGTATAGGAATCCCGTAAGCGTAAGGGCAAACCTGCGGAAAGGGATAAATTACTAGAACTCAAGCTGACTAATAAAAGATTTCGATTGGCAAAGTCAAACTGAGTGAGAAATGTTAGCCCAAGGCTATAACCAAATGTTAAATTGATGCCTCTGTCAGATTCATCATCAACATTACGAATACCATCCCTAGGTAAAACATCCGAAATATTAGCAAAGCGTCCTTGTAAACCCAAGATAGCTTGCCCATAGAGCTTGGTAGTTGGAGAAAATTGCTGGGCTTCTAGTTTAGTAGTTTTGGTCGCTAATTTATCTAGGCGATCGCGTAAGGTCGATAGCTCAGTGGCAAATTCTTCTTGCAGTTTTTTAATAGCAGCGAGATCCGCTTGACTAACTTTATCTGCGAAACCTGTAGCCATGATTTCATTGATTTTGGCTAAGCAAGCATTAACCCCTGTGGCAAATTCATATCTTGATATGGATTGCTGACCACGAAATGCCCGATCAGGATAACCCGCAATACATCCATAGCGTTCAACTAAAGTTTGCAAGGCAGTAAAAGCCCAATCCTGCGATCGCACATCACTCAACTGAGAAACCGATGTCACTTGCTCCGTATTTACAGTTTCATTCACAGTTACCAAATTCTGAGTTTCGATAGGCTTTAACTGGGATTGGGCGATCGCTGGTTTGTCAAATCCCATGAGAGATAAGCCCATGTATAGCAACCCTGCCCCAGTCACAAAAAATAGCCTGAATATTATTTGCATCTGTATACAGCAATCCTCATTTAATGTATTAGGAGATTTTGGCTTTTGCGGTCAACAAACTCGTACTTCACTAGTATGAAAAACACCATACAGTCTATTTAGTTTTAATGTAATCTGGAGAAAACATTGAAAAGACTGATTAGCAACCTTTTTAATGTTTTCTCTGGCTTTTAATAGAGAGTAAAGCGTTATATGCGCTGATATTCTACAGCAAGAATTTCAAAATGCCGCATCTAAATTATGAGGAAGCATATATGCTCTACACACCACCTTGGCATCTGACTAATGGGTTGCTGATGACGTTGTATGCGGCGTTAAGGGCTAGCCAAAAGTGGGAAAAATTTACGGTTGAACCAGAACCTATTTATCAAGAGCATATTTTCCTTGGTGCAAATGGAGTTCCTATCTTTGGGAAGTATGCAATTCCTCCCAAAGCAAAAGGAACTATAGTTGGAACCTATGGCATTACGGGCGATCTCGATAATCAATGGTTTCTCAAAATTCTTGGTCGTAAGGCTTTTGCCAAAGGATATGCCGTAGTTTTATTTGATTGGCGCGCCCATGGTAAAACTGCCGAGCTTTCGCCGACCCTAACATCAGATGGACTCTATGAAGGCGAAGACTTTATTCGCATTGCTAATACTGCGAAACAGTTAGGCTGTCCATCACCATTTTGGTTGACGGGATATTCGCTCGGTGGACAGTTAGCCCTATGGGGAATTAAGGCTGGCGAGACGATCGCTAGTTGGGGTAGTGATTTAGCAATTACCTCTGCGGATATTGCGGGCGTTGCGGTAATTTGTCCTAGTGTGGACTCAAATCGATCGCTTACTTATTTAGTTAAGGATGAATTAGGTAGATTCTTAGAAAAGGCGATCGCTCGCGAACTGAAGAAATTGGCAAGGGGTATGGCAAAAATACATCCTGAAGCAATTGATCGAGAGGCGGTAGAGCGAGCTAATAGTATTTGGGGATTTGATAATGAATTAACAATCGCCAAGTTAGGATTTTCCAGCGTAGAGGAATATTACGATGCTAGTTGTCCTTTATATTTCATGCCGCATTTACAAAAGCCCACGCTGATTCTTTATGCTCAAGACGATCCGATGTTTGATCCATCAATTGTTGCGGATTTAGAAAAAATTGCTCAAGAAAATCCTGTGATTAAACTGATGGTCACACAATATGGTGGTCATGTCGGTTATGTCAGTAGCAAAAAATGTCAACACCAATATGGCGATCGCGATCGTTGGTGGGCATGGAACCGCATTTTTGAATGGATTGAATCCTACTCCATTCCCAGTGAATGAGTATCATGCTAAAGAGCAACCCTTCGGGTTGCTCTTTCATTAATATCAGTTCGGTTTAAGCTGATAAATTTTAAAGCCCAAAAGTAAAAGCCTTGCGTAGCAAGGCTTTTACTTTTGGGCTTTGAGAGATGGTTTGCTTAGCAAACCATCTCTCAAAGCCCATTTCAAATTATCCCGAACTCACGTTTCATTAGCAAGATGAATTTAAGAAATTAGAGTTTTGGTGGCATCCTGCTCAACTAAAGGTTGAGTAATTAAACCAGCTAAGCGTTTTGACTGCGAAAAAACACGATAGTTGTCTAGATTCACATCAGGAAAATCATTTTCCAGATCCTTCATTTTCACTAAGCTGTAGTCTGTATCTTCATCAAAAATTGCCAATGTGACATTTAAAACATCTAAAAAGCTAATAAAATAGCGGCATTCAACTTCATCATAGTTACTATAAAACTTGATTAGTTCCGCGATATAGCTTTCTAGATACAACCGACTCGTTGGACAGATCAGTACAACTTTCAGTAATAGAACCACATATCCAAGAAAGTTATTGCCCTCTAAGGACAACTGTAAAAACTCAGATGGTTGGCGACGCTCATTTAATAACAGATATTGTAAAACTCGATTGCAGGCTACGTGCAATAAGCTACCCTTCATGAATTGGTCATTTTGATGTTCTTGAAAACGCCTAAACTTTTGGACTACAGTTAAGCGCATGATTTCAGGAATCTCTAAGTCATCTCTCGAAATGCCTAAATAGTCGAGTAGATAATCTTTAAATTCCGAAAAAGTCATATCATCAACTTGGTTACGAAACCTCTTAGCAATCCCTCTTAAGTCTTCATGACCATGCTTATTCAATACTTTTTTAATTAAAATCAGCACGCCATCTCCTAACGTAGTCGGATTTTGACGTTGGCTAGCAGATCCAGACTTAGACTCAATCCTAGCTGTATATAGGGCTAAATCAAACTTAAATTGCTTTTTGATTTTACGTGCCAAAATTTCTGCATATTGGCGTTGCTCTGGCGGCTTATTAAAATCTGTATATTCTGAAACGAGTAAATAAGATGAAAACCGTTCGCTCCAACTATGATAGCTTTTGTATACTCCCGATCGCCCTGAGAGCGATCGCAAAGTTTTATATTCTTCAGATTGGACAAAGTTTTGCAGCCATTGTCTGAGCTTTTTGAGTTTATAAATCCTTGTAGGCACACTAATAGAATGTGACAGAAAAAGATCAACTAATTTCTGACAGGCGCTAATATTACCATTGAGTGCCCAATTGTTATTGAGGATATAGCAACATCGCAAAAGTGTATTTTTAAACTCATCTTCTTTGCTATAAAAAATGATTTCACCTAAAGCATTATAGGCATTAACATTATCAATTTTCTCATAATTAATAAACAGCCTTTCAAATTGCTTTAAAATATCATCAACTTGATAATGTTTGATAATTGTCAAAAAGAAATTATAGATATACTGTTGGGCTTGTTCAAGACTACCCGAAGTTATATCTGTACCTTGTTCTTGAAAATGTTCAGATTCGTATTGGTTATAAAACTGTGCCATACCGATATATTCCTAAGCAACAGTAAAATCTCTCAAACATTAGGTTTGATCAATATTATACTAATCAAAAAAAGATGTGTTGAAGAATTGACTCAAAAATTCATCTAAAAGTTTCTTTGATTATGGGAGAACAATTCTCCTAAAAGTTTTGGGCGAAAGAAAACAGGATAAATCTTGCAAAAATTTTAGAACTAATAATTTTATAGATTTTAATGGCAACCATTTTCCTGAGAATAAGGTTTGGATATTTTTAGTTTGTCGAAGATAAACCCAAAATATTAAAAATCTAACAATTATGTTTATGGCTTTTTACTTTTGTCACTAGCTATGTGGTTGTGACAAAAGTAAAAAGCCAAATTTACTACTAGACTACGAGGACGCACTACTTAGGATATGTTGCATAACTCCATTCAATAATGATCAGGTATTTACTCAATGTATTTGCCTGAAAAAATTGCACTGATGCGTTAAACAACCAAGAGGAAAAAGAAATTTCAAGTTCTTTAAAACGAATGAACTTTACATAGAACTTAAAAATAATACTACTATCATAGTTACCCAAATATTACTAGATCAATTGGGAATTTTTAAGAATAATAAATCAAACTATCTAACGTCTCTCTCAAACTACTGAAAGTATTGTAAAGTTTCCATCTTACTTACAGCAAATTATTTCAAGTCCCATAAATTTGCCAAATAAGGTACATAGACGGTATATAAGCTGTATAACTTTGCTATCGCTAACCTCAAGAATCTAAACTAAATATTAAGATGCCAGCTTTTAAAATTTTTGATAATGATATTGATTTTGAAACCCTACAAGAATATCTCAGTTGTGAAGCGATCGCAGTTGATACGGAGACGATGGGTTTAATTCCTAGGCGCGATCGCTTATGTTTAATCCAAATTTGTAATGATGCAGAGATTGTGAGCTTGGTCAGAATTGGACTAGGCATCAAAGAAGCTCCTAACTTGAAGTATTTGATGGAATCGCCTGAGCTGACTAAGGTGTTTCACTTTGCTAGATTTGATGTCGCCATGATGGAAGCCCATCTAGGGATTGCCACCCATCCAATTTTCTGTACCAAAATTGCTAGCAAACTGGCAAGAACATACACGGATAAACATGGATTGAAGGAACTCGTTCGTGAATTAGAAAAGGTGGAACTCGATAAAACCTCTCAATCTTCGGACTGGGGTAATGTACAAGCACTATCTGAGGATCAATTGAAGTACGCGGCTAATGATGTGCGCTATCTTTTGCCTGTATATCGCAAACTGATCGATATGTTAATTCGCGAAAATCGCTACGACTTAGCCAAAGCTTGCTTTGCTCATATTCCGACAATCGTATATTTAGACTTGCTCGGCTATGCGGATGTATTTGCCCATTAAACAACACCTATAAACTTGGGGGATGACATAACAATTTCCAATCAAACGCACCACAAGAAAAATCTTGAAAACGCTGCTTCGCAATGTTTTCAAGATTTTTCTTGGTTTGGTTTTGAGCGCAAAGCGCTGTAGTAAAAGCTTCCACAAGCTGTAAAACGATGATTGTACTTTTTGCGACTACGATAATAACCAAAAGCATAAAAAATAATTAGTTCAGTTAAAGCAGTCAAATTATTTTGCTGTATCAAAATTACGAGCTATACCTCATTTATGCAAAATCAAACCATCAAAGGATTTCGAGCCAGTTTTTTAGATGCGATCGCCGATCCATTTTTCGCCCCAGAGATTGACTGTATTCGATATTTTCCCGATGGTTTGTTAGTGATTGAACAGGGCAAGGTAAAGGAGTTAGGAAATTACGTGGATCTCCAAGATAAATACCGAGATCTGCCCATTACCCATTATCCCGATCGCCTCATTGTCTCAGGATTTATCGATACCCACATTCACTTTCCCCAAACAGAAATGATTGCCTCCTATGGTGAGCAGTTATTGGAATGGCTGAGTACTTACACTTTTCCCACTGAACGCAAATTCGCCGATCGCAATTATGCCGCGAAAATCGCCTCGATATTTCTAGATGAGTTACTGCGAAATGGCACAACTACGGCTCTAGTCTTTACAACCATTTTTCCACAATCAACGGATGCTTTTTTTGAGGAAGCACAGCGCCGCAACTTGCGAATGATTGCGGGAAAAGTGATGATGGATCGCAATGCCCCAGACTTTTTGACCGACACTGCCGAGTCATCTTATATAGAAACAAAACAGTTAATCGAGAAATGGCATAAATGCGATCGCCTGCTCTATGCCGTCACTCCACGCTTTGCCGTAACGTCAACTCCAGAGCAATTAAGTAATGTTGGTAAGCTGCTAGTAGAATTTCCTGATGTGTATTTGCACACGCATCTATCGGAAAATGTTAAAGAAGTCGCCTATGTTGCGGAAACTTTTCCTGATAGCAAAGGCTATCTCGATGTATATGATCGCGCAGGGCTAGTGGGAGAAAGATCGGTTTTTGCCCATGGGGTGCAGCTTACGGATCAGGAATTCGCCAGATTATCGGAAGCAAAAGCCGCGATCGCTTTTTGCCCAACTTCAAATATGTTTTTAGGAAGTGGGCTTTTTAAAATTGAACAGGCAAAGTCGCAGGAAACTCCTGTGAAAGTGGGTCTAGGTACTGACGTGGGGGCAGGAACGAGCTTTTCAATGTTAAAGACTGCTTGCGCCGCCTATCAAGTCGCCCAGTTGCGATCGCAAAAGTTATCCGCCTTTCAAGTACTATTTCTCGCCACCTTAGGCGGCGCAAGGGCATTATGTCTTGAGGATAAATTGGGAAATTTTGAGATCGGGAAGGAGGCTGATTTTGTGGTGCTAGATATGCGATCGACACCAATTATGGCATTAAGAAATAAACCGATCAATTTAGAGAATCCGCCAACCCTTGCCGAAATATCTGATCAATTATTTGCCATACTCATTATGGGAGATGACCGTGCGATCGCGGCAACTTATATCATGGGCGAATTAGCTTTAACTTAGTGGATTTTTGCGGTTTATGAGTTCTACCATTAGGTGATGCAATCGATGAACACTGAGTCGATGACTACCTGACAGAATTTTGACCCAAGCGCGATCGCTTTTTGAGACTGCATAAGTCATAATATTCCTCCCGAAATGGTCTTGAAAATTTTTACTTTTAAGATTTTCGTCTGGGTTATGTCCGTCTTGTTTCATTACGGCTATAACTTTTTGCCAATCAATTTTTCCTCTGATAAATCCAGATTCGACAATATTTTCAGTAACTTCAGTCCAACGATAAACATGGAGGAGACTCGGCGTTACTTGCACAATTGCATCTCGAAATGAATAGCCAAAAGCTCCACCAGTAGTTATATAGGCGGCTATTTGATTAGCAGAATCCAAGCTTAAAGCTATTGCATTTAAGAAATCACGATTGTCAATTTCCTCAATATATTTCTTAGATTCTTGATAACTTGAGCAATTATCTAAGCATTGACATTCTTGTTCTGTCTTAGAGGATTTGATATCAGGAAAAAGAATCTGATTCATGGCTGCAAAGACAAAAATTTGAAGTTTTAATCAATCGAATTTTAATTAAAAGGCGCAAAGCACCTTTTAATTAAAATTCTGCACTTTGCGGAAACCTCGGGAATGGAATTACATCGCGGATATTGCCCATGCCTGTAATGAACTGAACTAAACGCTCAAAACCTAGTCCAAATCCAGCGTGAGGCACAGTGCCATAACGACGTAAATCGAGATACCACCAATAATCCTCTGGATTTAAGCCGACGCTACGGATTCTTGCCTCTAAAACATCAAGACGCTCCTCACGCTGAGAACCGCCGATAATTTCGCCAACTCCGGGGGCGAGAATATCCATAGCTCGCACAGTTTGGCGATCGCTTGCCGATTCATCGTTTACGCGCATATAAAATGCCTTGATCCCCAAGGGATAATCCATCACAATTACAGGCTTTTGGAAATGCTCCTCAGCGAGAAATCTTTCATGCTCCGATTGTAAATCTAAGCCCCATGAAACAGGAAACTCAAAGGTTTTGCTGCTCTTTTCGAGAATAGCGATCGCCTCAGAGTAGGTAATTCGCTCAAACTTCTCATCGACGATTTTGCGAGCATTTGCCATCACCTGATTATTCACCCGCTCTTGGAAAAACTCCATATCTTCGGGACAGGCTTCCAACACATAATTGAAAATATATTTGAGGAAATCTTCGGCAAGATCCGCATCTCCTTCGAGATCGCAAAAGGCAACTTCTGGCTCAATCATCCAAAACTCGGCAAGGTGGCGCGAAGTATTGGAGTTTTCAGCACGGAACGTGGGACCAAAGGTGTAGACATTGGAAAAGGCAGTTGCCATAATTTCCGCCTCTAGCTGACCACTGACGGTCAAGAAGGCGGGCTTACCAAAAAAGTCCTGCGAAAAATCCACAGGCTTTCCCGATGTTGCCACTTTATTTAAGTCAAACATGGTCACACCAAACATTTCGCCAGCCCCTTCACAGTCGCTAGCGGTCACAATTGGCGTATGCACCCACAAAAACCCCCGCTCTTGGAAAAATTTATGTATGGCGAAAGCACAGGCATTTCGCACCCGAAATACTGCCCCGAACATATTCGTGCGGGGACGTAAATGGGCGATCGTCCGTAAAAATTCGATCGAGTGACGTTTTTTTTGTAAAGGATAGGTCTCAGGATCAGCAGTGCCAAATACAGCGATCGCATTAGCCTGCATTTCCACCCTTTGACCTTTCCCCATAGACTCCACTAGAGTCCCTGATACCTCAATGGATGCACCTGTAGTTATTTGTTTAATTAGCGTTTCATAGCCATCAATTGTCTGAGGTAAAACAATTTGTAGCCCTTGTAGCGACGAGCCATCATTTAACTCCAAGAAGGCTATTCCCTTACCTTCTCGCTTAGTCCTCACCCAGCCACGAAGTGTGTAGGAGTCATTTATCTGACCACCACGTAACAGGTCAATAATTCTTGCAGATGTCATACGCTAGAAATAACCGCTAGAAATAACTGTGAATAGGTTATGGAGCTATGAAATTAATCAGTGAAATTAATGATTACAAAGCTCAGGCAAGTATCCTAACACTTCAGAGCATGACATCGATAGAAACCCCTAGATGTTCCCCTTGAGAACGATTCCCCAGTAATTAAAGCTTGACATTAGCTTGCGAATTAACTTGAAAATTAGGTTGAAGTGGCTTAATTCTGATATGCCATTTCACGGATCAATGGTAGGCGATCGCTAATGTAGTGGCTAAGATCATTTTGCTGATGAGAATCAAGGGCAGAGCGTTGCTTGACTTGATCGACTAACCAACTCATGAGTCCGTCATCGTCAAGATTCAGAAGGAGATTAGGCTGTGCTTGGTTAACTGAGTCCCAGAAGAGACGTATAATAGCAGGTGACATGTTTGTTTACCTTAACCTTAATATTTTCCTAACAATCTATAGGTTAGTACATTTCTACGTGAGTACTGTCAAAATTCACACAAAATGAAATAAAAAACACCTCCCTCAAGATTGATTGAGATAGCTGACAGTAGCAAGAGAGCCTAGAAACTATACTGGCAAAGAGTTTTCACTTTTGGTGTCGCAGATAACTTCGATAAATATCTACACAAAACGTGTCATTAATTCATTCATAATCGGTCATCCTCCGTAGGCTCGGGTGTCGATTGTAGTGATCCCCGTATAACAACAAAGTAAAGATTGGGCGAAGTTTCTCTCTACACCACTTATCCTGATCCTATGGTGCTGTTTATGCCCATAAGTTATTTAATGTTTTGCTCCTATTGGTATAGCTTCGCCACACCACTAATGGCAAAACATTAGCACCAAACATTTTTGAGAGGTATCGTTGGAATTATGGCTAGGCAAGTAGAAATTTGGAACGATCGCGCAGAAATTGCCAACCGAGCATTGATGCTATGTCAAATCGCCTATGATGAGGCGATCGCAAATGGTGAAAGATTTACCATTGTTGCCGCAGGAGGCAGTACCCCTAAGGTTTTATATGAACTCTTAGCAAGTAAGGAATGGGACTGGTCAAAGGTGCATGTTTTTTGGGGAGATGAACGCTATGTCCCTGCCACCGATCCCCAAAGTAATGAGGGCATGACCCGTCAAGCTTGGCTCGATCGCGTAGCTATCCCCGCCGCAAATATTCATGCAATTCCAACAGACAAAGATGATCCCGCGATCGCGGCGGTCCAATATGAGCAACATATTCAAGAATTTTTTGGAGTGAGTGCAGGGGAAATTCCTCAATTTGATCTGGTGCTACTCGGCATGGGTGACGATGGACATACTGCATCATTATTTCCACATACTCCTGCCCTGAAAGTTAGCGATCGCCTTGTCACAGTCGGCTCAAAAGATGGGCAGCCAAGGATTACCTTGACAGTACCGCTCATTAATCGGGCTAAAGAAATTATTTTTATGATTGAGGGGGCGGCGAAAGCGAAAGCGCTCAAGGCAGTACTAGCACCTAGTGGTGATGTAAACCAATATCCTTCACGTTTAATTACTGGTAATACGATTTGGCTATGCGATCGGACTGCGATGAATCAAAAGTAAATATCAAAGCAAGCGGCGATGCTAAGTGTCGTCTTCATCTTTGCTCGCAATAAAAACTACAGCTTCGACTGCGCTCAGCTAACTTACAGCAAGGGCTGAGCGCAGTCGAAGCCCATCTACAAGTTATTTAAAGCAACTATATGTCAAAGCTCAATCCTCAACAATACGAAAGGCTAAGACGTGAAGCCAAGTCCCCTTACCGAGGCTTACGCATATTTATCTATCTTGCTTTTGCAGGCTCTGGGCTAATTGGCGCAATTATTTTTTTAGCAAGGCTGATCGCAGGCAATGGTGAGCTAGAAGCTAACTTAGGAAACCTTACCTTACAAATTGGTGTCCTAGCTTTAATGGTATGGCTCTATCGGATTGATCGGAGTAAATAAGTAGCTGGGCATAATTAAAAACCAGATCCAAAACCTGTGGTGCACGCGCAGCGTGCGCCACAGGTTTTGGGGTTTTATATTTAATTGCGTCCACCTACTTATCTCTTAAAACCACAATCCTAATATCATAATCCCTATGATTTCGTAGCACTGTAAATACCTTGAAATACAGGATCTTGTATTATCAGGATTTTAGATCCTGTTGTTATAATGTCTGGATATTTAGAAATTTCGTTTGCAATCTAATTTAAAATGAGATTTTTTATTTGTCTCTTTTGGCAACTATAGTAAGCCTAAACAATTCATAGTGTTTGACTAGCTATAAAAGAGCAACCTGCATGGTGAAACTTTTATAGGGAAATTGGGCTTTCTATAATATACAAATTCTATCTGCGAACACAAAGCAATTGTAATTATTTGCATTGCTTGAAAAATCCCTTTGGATATCTTTTGCTGCCAAATGATATCCAGAAAGTTTACAGTTAATTTGATGTTTTCTTATTTAGTAATATTAAAGGCTCATATTAGGTCTGGGACAGCTTGATATGCAAAGTTGCAAGAATGCCATAGAGGAATTGGTAATTACGGAAATTGATTTTCAAATTTCGCATTTGCCACAATATCGACGTGATCAGATTAATGTCAGCGAAGTTGCTGCCTATGCACTCAATCGGCTACCTCCAATGTATGCAACATCTAAATCAGGATGGATGCGACAACGCAAAAAAGCCGCCACGGACATGCGTTCACAGATAGAGTCAGCCGTGCGTCGCGCCCTTACTAGCGTTAAGCCAGATGCCTTGCGAGATTCCCGACCTTTACCATCCCAAGAGGTAGCTAACCATGCCCGATCGCTTGCCGAGCTTCAACAAATTTTAGGTGCGGAAAATGCTTCTTGGTTAGATATTCCCACGGCATTGGAGAATGCATTGCTGACGATCAAGCTCAAAAGCTCAGTTAGTAACACCTACATGGTTCTGAACAAGCGTGAGGCGATCGCCAGCAAAGATGAAACTGTTTTTGAGCGCAAACTACCAGAAATTTCTTGGAAAGGTCGGCAGGTGAAAACCTCGACCAGTCTGTCTCAAGATGCTCAAAAGGCAAGAGATTTCCAAACTTATATGGTGGATGTCAATTATCAGTTCAGCAATGTTTTAGAAAAACTGGTACTTTCCCTTGCCTATCATCAAATTCAAAAGCTACATCCTGCGATCGCGGAAACGGTTGATTTAGGTGAAGCCACTGCCTATGTTTTAAATCGGCTCCCCACGATGTATGCCACTACTGAGAAAGGATATCGAGAATTACGATTGCGGGCAAGGGAAGTGTATGGCAAAGAAGTGGTCGCAGTCCTCAAGGAAGCGATCGCTGTCTGCGTCGAAACTCCCAACGTGCAAAAAGTGCCATTGCCTCTCGCACGTTTTGAAGCGGAGCTAGAGGAAGCTCTAGAGCAAATCCGCTGGATTCTGCAACGTGATGATATTAATTGGCGTAATGCTCCCTTTATCGTCGAGGAATGTTTACAAAAAGCTGTTAGTAATGAGCTTGAATGGCGCAAACGCAGCGACTACAACTATCCAAACCATGTCTAAAGTAGCTTCAGGTTAACTATTTTGCGCCATTTGCGCCATGTAAAGCACGGTGCAAAAGCTA
Organism: Pseudanabaena sp. BL-A-41; assembly: GCA_050632425.1. Classification (GTDB taxonomy): domain Bacteria; phylum Cyanobacteriota; class Cyanobacteriia; order Pseudanabaenales; family Pseudanabaenaceae; genus Pseudanabaena. The sequence continues at coordinate 2,182,275 of CP192607.1, forward strand.
TATCGAAGCTCGCATTTTTGTCCATAGATCTTTGTATTGCTGGACTGTGGGTTGTGACAATGGCAAGAGCACCTCACTTTTAGCTAGGATTTCTTGCGGGAAAAATTTGATGGGATCGGCTTTGACACTAGCAGGAACTTGATCGAGTTCGCTAGATGGACTCACTGCATCGGTTAAGGATGTAATTTGAGCAGCGATCGCAGGGGTTAGACAAAAATTCATCCATACGGCGGCTGTAACTGGTACTTCTCCCTTTGGCATGACCCAGAGATCACTCCATAGTGCTGTTCCATCCTGAGGAATGACTACTTTTAGATTTGGGTTTTGGCGTTGTGCTTTGTACATATCGCTCGTCCAACCCACCGCCACTAAAGCATCATCCGCTAATAGTGACTGCAAATAGTTATCAGAGGTATAGGTTAAAACTTGCGAATGTAGGCTTTTGAGTTCTTGGGTCAACTTGGCAAAAATTTCCTGATTTTCTGTTAGGTTTTCCTGTTGGTAGGATTGACCGATTTTTTTTAAGACCAGCCCAATCACTTCACGGGCATCATCAGGCAGGGTCAGCTTCTGCTTCAGTTCCGATCGCCAGAGGTCAGACCATTGCATAATATCAAATTTGAGTTTGTCACTACGGTAAGCGATCGCGGTTGCGCCCCAACGATAGGGAATCCCCCAGACTTGATTGTTGCGAGTCACACTTTTTTGCCAAATTGGGCTAAGTTTCTGCCATTGGGGAATTTGGGCTAACAAGTTAGGAGCAATTGGCTGAATCAATGACTGCGCGATCGCCAGATCCAACCAAGCATCACCAATGCTCGTCAGATGTGGTGCTTTATCTTTAGCATTTGGATAATTTTGTAGCTCTTGCCAGAGTTTCGATGGTAAATTCTCGGCTTTAAACTCCGTCTTGAGTTGTGAGGCTGCTTCAAATTGGTTAATTACCTTGCTAGGAATTGCACCCAATAGTCCTGTAATTTTTAAGCGATCGCGTTGATCAAAAGGATTTGACAATTGACATCCGCCAATGGAGGCGATCGCCGCGCCACCTAAAACTAGAAACTTCCGTCTATCCATGAATCTCCCAAATCTACAGCACTTTGCAAGGGCTTTCTATTTTGCCGTAGACAAAATAAAAAAACAAAAATTACTCCCAGACGAATTTTAGAAAGTGCCTCTTTGCGACCTTTTCTAAAATGTTGCTGGATTTTATGACAGCGATTTGCGCTGTATCCCCCTCAATTTAAACAGAAAAAAGATGGGGACGCTAAGCGTCCCCATCTTTTTTCTAAAAGTGTTCAAACTTATTTCACAAATGGGCGCATCAATAGGTAGCCAGCACCAAAGGAAGTCAGCACGATCGCGACAATTGTTAAGGTCAAAACCCAACCGCTTAACCCTGTGGATTCGCTAGCCTCTTCCATCGCCTCATTGCGGAGAGGTCGCGAAGATACTTCTTCCCGAATTTCTAGTTTCGGTAATGATTTAGGAATCGGTGCGGGAGTTGGTGCAGGATTCGGCGCTTCAAAGGCAGCAAAAGAACTGTCGTAGTACAACGCATCCCCTAAGACTGGCTCATTAGTAGCTTGTGGGGCTGAATCCGTAGCGAGTTGTCTGGCTCTAGAAATCGCCTCTTGAATGGCATTGGTTGTTTGCTGTACCGCCGCCTTACGCGGACTAGTTGTTGCAGGCTTATCAGCAGTACGGGGTTTCGCCGCAGGTGGACGACCCTGTGGATTGCTCCGCGATGGTGCAGGATTAATCTGGGAAGAAGCCCGAATACCTGCTAACACTTCTGAGAGCTTAGACTCTGGCAAATTTGATTGGGTGAGAATCGACTGCACACGATCCGTAGCTTGGGCGATCGCCTCAAACTCTTGCAACAGCATTTGATTTTGCTTAGCTAGCTGCTCATTTTGCAACTGAAAAAAAGATAGCTTTGCTTGAGTCGATTGCAACTCCGCAGCCAGTTCTCGATACACAGTGACAGGGACTGAGGCCTGATAACCAGATGGGGCGGTCTGATAACCAGCTTGAGAGTTTGTAGGTTTAGAGACTGGATGGGCTTGCATAGGCGATCGCACCGTAGACTAGTGACTATAAAAAATTTAGTCGAGACTATAGCATATGATTTACATAATTTGTTGAATTAAAATGATTGTTTTTATTGTCCCTCTAAGTAGGTGAGCATAAATGAATCACCCCGTCCGCTTGCGGCGGGGTGATTCATTTGCGCCCACCTACTTGTACAGTGCTCAAAGAGAAGAGAGTTGCGCCGCGAAGCGGCACAACTCTCTTCTCTTTGTTGGTAAAGATTTGGCATATAAATTGTTATAAACTTTGACTACCATGCTCTTATTACAGTTTAGTACTTCCCACTATTGCCGCAAAGCGCGTCTAGCTCTTGGCTATAAACAAATTCCCTACCAAGTCGAAAACCTGACTCCGGGGTTACATATTTTTAGGGTTAAGCCTCTATCAGGTAAGAAGACAGTGCCTGTATTGCTACCCCAACAAAAAAATTGTCCTGCCGTAGTTGCTGATTCCACCGAAATTATTCGCTTTCTCGAAGCCTATCAGCCTAATCCACCACTTTATTTAGAGGATGATTTACAACAAAAGGAAGCCTTGCGATTGGAAGATTATTTTGATGAATCCATCGGTACAGCCGCAAGGTTTGTGTATTATCAGTTCCGTGCTAATGAGGGCAAGCAGATCGATCCTTCATGGATGAGTCAGATGGTCATCGCCATCGTCCGATCACAATATGGTATTAATGCGGACTCGGCAAAATTAGCAGCTCAAAGGATCGATGAAGCGATCGCGCTGTTGAGTAAAGCTTGGAAAGAAGATGGTTATTTACTAGGCGATCGCTTTAGTGTCGCCGACTTAGCCGCCGCCGCATTACTTTCTCCCTTAGGCTTAATTCCCGCCTATCGTCGGGACTATCCTTGGTTGTTTGCCCGCATCACCGAAATTCATCAGCTTTGTCACGAACCTTTACCAAAAAACTGGGAAGCGGGGCTTAAGTAGGTGGGCGCAATTAAATATAAAAAACAAAACCTGTGGCGAACGCGCAGCGTTCGCCACAGGTTTTAGCTTTGGTTTTTAATTATGCCCAGCTACTTAATAAGGACTCAGCGATGTAAAGCCCACAAGATAAGTGGCGAGGCAAAGCGTCGCCACTTATCTTGTGATTTTTGAAGTGTAAAAAATTTGCAACATAAGGAGCAATGACAAATTGGTGTTAACTTATTGGTGTTACTTTAGAGAATATCCAAAAGTTGTCTAAAAACGGTATTCTTCATCTGCTCAGCATGAAAACAAGTGTTTTTTAGATTTCTTAGAGAAGATTAGTACGAGTAGTCATATGGCTGTTAATGTTAGTGAATCTTTGTTTGAGCAGATTCTCGAATATCTCCGAGCAAGGACAGAGGCAAGCGATCGCGTTGCTCAAAATCTGCTTAAAACATTAGAAACCCTGATATCCAGTAGTGAATCCTCAAGGTCTAGCACCAAGTCCTATGGCGGGTCATCGGAGGATCTCGCCTCACAATTTGGACAAAAATTATTTGATGCATGGAAAGAGTTAGCGGATCTCCAAGTTGGTGAAAATTATTGGAGCTATCCCGTTATGTTTGAAGACCTTGCCGAAATCATGGAAATATCCGTTGATCAATTTGTCCAATATCTTGCCAATGTACAGATCGGGAGTTTGCAGCTTATTCAGGGTAGGGGATATAACTATCAAGTCAATGGACAACAGGCAGCATCACTGACTTTTCATTCTGCGCCCACTCTCAAAAAGGCAGCGATCCCCAGTGTTTCTGACAAAAAGCAGGATGCAGTCGCTAAAAGTAAAACTTTTAAAGTTGGCGATCGCGTCTGTGTAAATGCCAACCGTCAGCAATATGCTAATCATAAGGGAATCGTTGAGCAGGTGATTAGCGTCAGTTGCCGTGTCAAATTAGATAATGGCTGGACAGCATTTTTACCAAATCATTGTTTAGATCATATTTAGATTTTAGGATGGGTGGCGATTTGCGCCACCCATCCTAAAATCTAAAAGATTACCGTTGATGTTTTGCCATCGGCAAAATGAAAACCGCTATAGCTGGTCATGTATGGAAAATATCACCTTTGAAGAAGCGATCGCCTATACCGACGATTTGCTCTCCCGCAGCGAGCTTGATGACGCTCAATTGGAATCGCAAATTACTGCACTTGTGCAAACCGCCAATGGTGCAAGAGGCTTTTTTGTGTGCTTTTTGACTGGAGAATGGCAACTTGCCGACGCACCTAGCACTGCTGTAATTCGCGCATTGCAATCGACTCCTCAGGCGATCTCAGAACTCCTTGTCAAAAATTTGGTCATGTCTACAGCAATGGCAATGACCCACCACCGAGCAGGAAATACTGAACAAGCGGAAGGTTCCGATCGCGTGGCTAAGCGTACCGCACTTCTAATTGAGAAGGTGGATCTTCCAGAAGTTCGCGCAATTGCGACACAGGTTCACGATGCGGCGCTTTCAAATAATGGCGAATATGTCGCTTTTCTTGATAAATGGGGATATGACGCTGAGCAAAAACAAGCGATCGCCAATGTATTAGACAAAATATTAGACCAAGTAAGCGCCAATGCTTGAATCAGATGTCGTCGATCCCTTATTTGCTGAAGCGATCGCCCAGTTTAACAATGGAGATTATTACGCTTGTCATGATACATTGGAAGCGATCTGGAATGATGCTTGGCAAAGTGATCGGGCTTTTTATCAGGGGATTTTGCAAATTGCCGTTGGTCTGTATCATCTCCAAAACCACAACTGGCATGGAGCCACAATTCTCTTAGGAGAAGGTACAAGCCGCTTACCTGCATATCTTCCAGATTATCAATCCATAGATGTCGAGACTTTACTGGAAGATAGTTTGGAGATCTTACGAACTGTTCAGATAAGCGGCAAAGAAGGAATTGGTGATGTCTTAAAAAAAATTGAGCAAGGTGATTTGAAAATCCCTAAAATCTAGATCTATAGCTTCGACTTCGCTCAGCTACCTTACACCAAGGGCTGAGCGAAGTCGAAGCCCGCCTATCTATTAATTTAACGTCAGTTCGGGTTAAGCTGGCAAATTTTAAAAGCCCAAAAGTAAAAGCCTTGCTACGCAAGGCTTTTACTTTTGGGTTTTGAGAGAGGGTTTGCTGTGCAAACCCTCTCTCAAAACCCGTTTCAGATTATCCCGAACTCGCGTTAATTTATGTCGTAACCAAATAAATTCGGATCGGCTCCATCAAGTTTAATATCCGCTAATCCATATTCAGCCCAACGCCTTGTAACCATATCCGCCACATCAGGATCGCTCTCTAAGGGATCGCCCCAGTCGCGATCGGTTTCAGGATAGATTTTCGTGGTCGCATCGATCCCCATCCGTCCGCCTAGTCCTTCCTTCTCACAGGCAAAGTCGAGGGAATCAAAGGGATTGTCGGGCAGAATAAACACATCGCGAGTGGGGTCAACCTTGGAACTGAGCGCCCAAACCACTAAACGCGGATCACGAATATTGATCGTATGGTCAACCACAATCACAAATTTAGTGTAAGTAAATTGGGGTAAGGCACTCCAAAAAGCAAGGGCGGCGCGTCTAGCTTGACCGGGGTAAGCCTTTTTGATGGAAATAATGGCTGCCTTATAGGAAAGCGCTTCCATTGGCAAAAAGAAGTCGGTGATTTCCGAAACTTGCTGGCGGAGGATAGGCGTATAGATGCGATTAAGGGCGATCGCCATCATTGCTTCTTCCTTAGGAGGTAAGCCGCTAAAGGTGGTGAGATAGATGGGATCTTTGCGATGAGTCATGCAATGGAAGCGAATCAGAGGCGCTTGGTCATTAATCCCCCCGTAATAGCCCATGTGATCGCCAAAGGGTCCATCGGTTCCCACTTCATGGGGGGTAATCGTTCCTTCCAAAACATATTCGGCACAGGCGGGAACTTCTAAATCGAGAGTTTTACATTTAGTAAGCTGTACGCCTTCATTGCCATAAAGTCCCGCAAAAATCCATTCCGATAAATCTACAGGAATTGGCGTTGCGGCTGCCATGATTAAAACTGGATCAACCCCGATCGCGATCGCAATTTCTAATTTCTTACCCGCCTCAGTTGCCTTGCGTAAATGTCTAGCACCGCCTCGCACTGACAGCCATTGCACCGTCATCGTATTTTTGGACTGTTGCTGTAAACGGTAAACTCCCACATTCGGAATACCATTCTCGACATCTTTGGTGATCACTAGCGCTAGAGTGACTGCTCGACCACCATCTTTAGGATAGGGTTTGAGAATGGGAATCTGATCAAGATCCACCTCATCGCCTTGCAATACGACTTCTTGACAGGGAGCATTCCCAAATAGAAGCTTTTGCGGACGGGACTTCACCACATCAAAGAGAATCTTTCCAAATTCGATCGCCTGTGAAATTTTCTTCGGTGGCTTCGGGCTTTGCAACTTGCCTAATTTCTCGCCCAGAACTTCTAATTCTGATTGTTCTTTCATGCCCATTGCCCAGCAGACCCGCTCTACTGTGCCCAATAAATTCACAGCAACTGGTACGTTGTAACCTTTGACATTCTCAAATAGCAGTGCGGGGCCACCTGATTGCAACAGACGATTGCTAATCTCGGCAATCTCTAGCTGGGAATCAACTTGGGCTTTGACACGATGTAATTGTTTGCGCTCTTCGAGCAGTTTGAGAAACGATCGCAGGTCACGGGTCATAGGGCTATGGGGAATGCTTAGGCAATTAGTCAGTACCCTATTGTAACTAAATGTTACGTTTATTTCCCGTTAAGTAGGTGGGCGCAATTAAATATATAACCCCAAAACCTGTGGCGCACGCTGCGCGTGCGCCACAGGTTTTGGCTCTGGTTTTTAATATTAAGCATTGAGTGGTGGCGCGGGCTTCGCCCGCACCACCACTCAATGCTTAAGTCTTATACTTAACAATCACGATTGGAAACTAATCCATCGGGCAAGACTGTTTTACATAGCTTTGCTTTTGCTAGTTGCGCTTCGGAGATAGTTGCACTGGTTAGGTCAGCTTCTGTTAGATCGGTTTTATCGAAAATCGCGTTGGTGAAATCGGTGAGTAATAATTTCGTATGCTTGAAATTCACATAGCTAAGATTCGCTCCATTCAGATTAGCGCGACTCAGATTTGAGAAAGTAATGCTAGAGCCAATTAAATTAGCTCTACTCAGATCAGAAGACAATATAAACGTATAGTCTAATTTGCTAACGGGTAAATATGCCCCAGTTAAATCGCAAACTTGGCAGGTTTGCATAGTTTGTAACTTGACAATATGGCTAGGGTTCGCGGCTATTGCTGGTAAGGGAAACAAAAGCAAAATGATAAGTAGCGCGATCGCCGAATAGATGCGATATTTCATAGCTAAAGTTCTCTTAGAGTTAAATTTTAGAGATTTTTGGGTTTGAGGAAGATTGCCCCGAAGGATCAGGATCACTCTTCCACAAAATATTTTTGATTAAAGCGTAAATCACCATATTTAAGCAATCGTCACAATGACGGGAGTATGATCGCTCGGTTGCGTTAACTTACGTGGCTCAACATCGATTTCACAAGCAGTTGCCCTTTCATAGAGAGATTCCGTCAAAAAATGATAATCAATGCGCCAGCCACGATTGCGTGCAAAACCTCCAGAACGGTAATCCCACCAGCTATAGTACCCGCCATCCGATTCAAACTTCCGAAATACATCCTTAAATCCCAGATTCAAGACTTCCGCTAGAGCCTCACGCTCAATATCTGTGGACATTACCTTTTTCTCGCGTCCCTTGGGATCGTAAATGTCGATATCAGCGATCGCCACATTAAAATCGCCGCAAATCAGGACATTGGCATTTTTGCTGAGCAAAGTTTGCAAATATTCTTTTAAGAGCTTCAGCCAGCGTAACTTGTAGGCATATTTCTCGCTATCGACTTCCGAGCCATTGGGGACATACATATTCACAATTTGGACATCACCAAATTTCGCCGCGATCAAACGCTTCTGGTCATCTAGGCTAGGGTCAGTAATTTCTCCCAATACCGCCGCAAAGCCCGTTTGAATATCCTCTAAAGGCGATCGCGAAATTATGGCTACCCCGTTATAGGACTTCTGCCCATAAATATAGATCTGATAGCCCAAGTCCGTAAAAGGCTGATGGGGAAAGTCCGCATCAATTACCTTGGTCTCTTGTAAACACAACAGATCGACATCAGGATTTGCTTGTAACCAATCACAAACATGATTGATCCTTGTGCGAACTGAGTTGACGTTCCAAGTTGCGATTTTCATTAAATCCCTAAATCTCTGTTGCTAATCAAAAATTTTCATAAATAGCAAGGTAACACAAATGCTAAGCCCTACTGTTGCAATATGGCACAATGTGAACAGCCCAATTTAGATTTTGTAAATTTTGAGTTTGCCCAACATGATTTCTCACAACTACATTGCCGAATTAATTCGTACTGCTTTACCTAATGCCAAAGTTCAGGTTGAAGATCCTAATCATGATGGTCAACACTTTGCAGCGATCGTGGTTGCTGAACAGTTTGAAGGCTTATCGATGATTAAGCAACACAAATTAGTATATGGCGCAATTCAAGAACACCTCGATACTGGCGCAATCCATGCCTTACAGCTAAAAACCTATAGCCTATCTCAATGGGAAAAGATGCAGGTTCAAGTTCTCTAAAAATCAAAACTTAAGCTACAAGTGGTGGCGCTTTGCACCGCCACTTGTAGCTTAAGTTTTATGTCCTAAGTAAGCTTAGATAAAAGCCTAAAATGGAGTTGAGGTGCAACTCTATTTTAGGCTTTTATCTTTAGAAATTCCCCAATCTCGCTTTAACGATTAAATCAATATGCTGCCATTCTTCAACAGATTGAGATAAAGATAGATACTTCTGCGAACCCAATTTCAACTTGTCTTCAGTCTCATAGTATAGGTCATGTTGATTTACGGATGGGTCAGTTAAAGAATACTCAACTATGGCAGTATTGAAGGCAAACCACAGGCAATAAATCAAGTAGCAATAACTATCATTTTCCAATTTCCCTAAAGCCTTTTCTATTGTTGATGCAATACTAGCGAACTCTTCTTCTGCTTTTGTATTAGTCACTCCCATTTCGCACACCAGATCATAGTTTAGATCAGAATATTTGTTTTTTGCCTTAGTCCAGAATCTATTAAAAAGTTCATCACTATTAACTTTTTTGGAATTTTCTCGATTATTGATGATTCTGCAAATTGAGTTTATAAGATCATCAATTGCAAAATATAAAGTATAAACTTTGGCTTTATTGTTCATATTTAATCTCGCTTAGCTAATTATGAGATTCAGCCAGTTGAACCACGTTGCCTGCAATGATTTGCCATTGACCATTTAGCATCGCCCAAGTTCTTCCATATCGGTAATAGCCATGAAAGTCTTGACCATTCATAGTGCCACTGATTTCCGCTTTAACGGTTACAGTAGCTAAATTTTCAAAGGTTTGAATGATTTGGTCTGTGAAAGTAATGCTGTGGAAGATGACTATTTTATTTCTATGCGCTTCTAAGTCGTCAGATTTTGAAGCTATAGATCCATCTAAAAAAACGAACTGCAACTGATTAGAAATTAATTCATTGAGTGTATTTACATCATTAGAGAGCTGAGCTTGGCGGATGCGCTCTTCCAGATCTTGAATTGTTTTTTCCATAACGTTAAGAGAAATCAGGGAAACCTAATCACTTTATCCTAATCCTAACTATTCCATAAACCAAGAACCAACTTGGGAATTATCTATTTCACGGCTACGTTGTAAAGCTTCCTCTATTAAACTCAATCGTAATCCTCCTAATACTGAGGATTCTGTAATCCTTTCGCTTCCTAAACCCTGCAAAATTATGTTCAGCTAAGTTCGTGATTGTATAGTTTATCTGGCTACTCAGCAGATACTGGCAATAGTCTAGGGTGCTAAATTTCTTCGCCATTTGACTGTACCTAACTCTTCTTCTTTTTTACCTCTTTTTGTCCCCTGCGTAAGTCCTAAATGATTCTCTCGCTCTATGTTTATCCTTGCCTTTTTAGGACTACCCAAGGTAACTTAAAACAGACTTTGAGATGGAGGGTAATACAAACCCTATTTCAAGGTCTAGAATCACAATCTTTGCTAAACAAGGCTAGTGATTCTGGGATGATAAATTTGAAAGATTAACCCGAAATGACTTTACTTATTTGTCGTACTACATTCATTGCTGAATAACTCACCCCTGCGGTTCCTTCTCCGGGATGTGTAGAATCTCCGACTAGCCAAATATTTTTGAGGGGAGTGCGATTAGCAAAACCGAAGGGTCCAAAGGTGGAAACACGCATTCCTACACCACCAACAATGCCGCGATCTCGTCCTGTATATCGCTCAAAGGTCTGAGGTGTCGCAGCTTCTATGTGAATAATGGTTTGCTCATTAAGATGGAAGTATGAACTTAACTGTGCGATCGCCCGTTCGGTAAATCTCTGTTTGAGTTCTTGATAATCTTCACCACCGTACCAAACTTCAGCGTCAGTAAATTCTGAAGCAATAATCGTTGCTTTCCTATCTGGAGCACGTCCATCGCCTTCTTTACTCACAGATACAAATAGAGAGTGGGGCTTATCCGCTAAATTACTCTCATAGGCTTCCAAAAATTGCAAATGTGGCGGACAGGTTTCTGGAATTGCCGCACGATCTACTCCCAAATAAACGACAAAAGCAACGGAAGCAGGTTTAAGATTTTTCACCCGCTTAGCGTAACCCTTAGGAGCATCATCTCCCAAAAGCTGTACAAAGTTATTTACCGTCACATTTGCCACCACATGATCCGCCTCATCCCAGAAATTTTCTGCTGTTCTGAGACTTTCCACCTTTACCTTTTTCCTTTTTTCTTTTTCCTTAATCTCGCTAACCCGATGCTGCATTAATACTTTCCCTCCATCGCGCTCAATACTTTCAATCAGGCGATCGCTTAATACCTGCATACTACCTTGGAGATGGAATAGCCCTAAAGGGGTTTGGGAAACGGCTAGTGCAGTTGCAGCATAGAGTAAAGCTGTCTCTTCAGCATTGACCTGTGAATAGAGTTTTAACTGTAAATCGAGAAAGGTGCGTAATCTTTTGTCATTGGATAATCCAAAACCGCGCAAGGCATCACCCACCGTCGAAAAGGTATAGGGAACTGTTGCTAATGTATCGATGCGTAAGGCTTTTATTAACTGCCACATATCCCATAGATTGCGTGGTGGCAAAATCGGATCGCGGCTCTGAAAGCGCCAACTCCGCCAAAATAAGTCTTCGAGAAATTGCCAAAATGGTTCGCTATGGGGAAATTGTCTTTGTCGTTCTTGTTTCCACTTTTGGCGATCGCGCCAGACATTAATCGGTTCGCTTTCATTGGGTAAAAACACCGCACAGGCAGGATCGCAATGGGTTGCTTCGGGAAGTTCAATTTCTAACTCGCGAAAAATGCGATCGTGAATACCGCCAGATTCTAATCCTGCTACCTGTGTCGCACCGACATCAAAGGTAAAGCCTCTTCGTTTAAATGTTGACGCACAACCACCTGCAACTAGCGCGAGATCGTAAACAGTTACTTCGTAGCCACGCTTCGCCAATAAAGCTGCTGCCGTTAAGCCGCCGATTCCCGCCCCAACTACAATTATTTTCTGTTTGTTTTTACTGAGCACTTGAAGATCGCTTGATTGATAAGTTCTCTCCTAGTTTAAGCGATCGGCATATTATTCCAGATCTATCTAAATAGAGGGTTTCTGTGCGATCGCTGATCTTGTAAAATACTTGTAAAATACTCAATCAAACTCATTGGAATAGTTTTTTATGCTTCAAAGGCTCTATGTACATAATTTTAGATGCTTGGAGAACTTTGAGTTAAATCTAAAGGATCTCCCATCATCTCTTCTAATTGGCAAAAATGGTTCAGGCAAATCAACGATCGCTTCGGCATTAGAAGTATTACAAAGCATAGGTCGGGGTATTAATAGAGTTAGTCAACTAATGCAGGCTAAGGACTTTAATAGTGGTAGGTCTGGTGTTCCAATCCGTTTTGAAATAGAAGTATCACTTAAAGAGCAATTGTATAAGTATGTCATTGCGTTAGAATTGTCACCAGAAAATTTTAAAGAAATTCGCGTATTTGAAGAACAATTATTAGTTGCAGGGAATCTAATTTATTCTCGTGAGGCTTCCCAAGTCAAACTTTATGGCAACAATATTCAATCTCAGACACCTCAAGACAATCGATTTGCTACTCCATTTTCTAACCAGTTCCCATTAACTAGTCAATTGATGGCTTCCCAATTTCAAGTAGATTGGCATCTTATCGCTCTGCCATTAATTCAAGCACAATCAGAGACTGATCCACTTTATATTTTCAAGAATTGGCTATCGCGCATGATCATTTTGGCTCCGATCCCTAGCTTGATGACAGGAGAATCTAGTGGTGAGACGTTGGAACCAAAACGTGATGGTTCAAATTTTGGTGAATGGTTCTCTGGTCTACTTAGGCGATACCCTGCTGCTTACACGCAGGTTGATAGATACCTTCGCGAAGTTATGCCAGATATTCAGGATATTCAAAATGAACCAATTGGCAAAGATGCTAAAAGCATGATTGTTCAATTTGAAGCAAATAATCAAACATTGAGTCTCGATTTTACAGACTTATCTGATGGAGAAAAATGCTTTTTTCTTTGTGCTGTCGTACTAGCAGCCAACAAGTACTATAGCCCTTTTTGCTTTTGGGATGAGCCTGACAATTATCTTTCTTTATCAGAAGTCGGGCATTTTGTCACAGCTTTACGACGCTCTTTTAAGAATAGTGGTCAGATTTTAGTAACTTCACATAATGAAGAAGCTATTCGCAAGTTCTCCAATGAAAACACCTTTATACTCGATCGCAAAAGTCATCTAGAACCAACCTTGGTAAGATTACTTAGTGACATACCTATTAATGGGGATCTAGTAGACACCTTAATTCGTGGCGACATAGAATTATGAGAGTAAACAAGTTTTTAGAGCATATTCTTGTGCTGCCTGAAGATGATGCTAATCGCCAAATTGTCAATGGATTTATTCTTAATTTAAACGTTAAAGCATCTGCTATTCAGGTTTTACCAATCGCTAATGGCTGGAAAAAAGTAGTAGATAAATTCAAGAATGATCATGTCTCTGAAATGGAGAAATTCCCAAAGAGAATGATCGTCTTGGTTATCGACTTTGATGATTATAAGGAACCAGATGGATTGAGTTATGAAAACCGATTAAGTTATATCAGGAGCCAAATTCCAGATAATTTGCAAGAACGGGTATTTATTCTTGGATCGCGAACTGCACCAGAGAAGTTAAAAAGTGAGATGAAACTAAGTTTTGAATCAATTGGAGAATCTCTTGCTAAGGATTGCGCTGACAACACCAATGAAATATGGGAACATCCCCTTCTTAAACACAATGAAGAGGAGCTAAAGCGTATACGAAAAGCGGTCAAATCAGTTCTGTTTAATATCTAGGAGAAAATATGCCAATTGTACCTTTAATGGTGAAGTGGGAATTGGTAGATACTAAGCAAACTCAAAAAATGCCAAATTGTTTATGAGGTTACTGAACCAAAGCACAGCATTAAAATAATCAGGATGTGGATGCATTACGAGTAAACGCGATCGCTATAATAGTTAAGCAAGATTGTAGTTAAAAGCATTACAATTTAACGCACTAGATATATTTGCCAAAAAGCATCTCAAAAGCACCCGTTATGACTGCAACCGCCACCAAGACAACAACCAAAACACAATACGAAGCTGTCATTGGACTAGAAACTCACTGCCAGTTGACCACGAACTCCAAGATATTTTGTAACTGTTCAACCCAGTTTGGCGCAACCCCAAATACCAATGTTTGCCCTGTTTGTCTCGGAATGCCGGGGGTGTTGCCAGTACTTAACGAAAAAGTTTTGGAGTATGCAGTCAAGGCTGGACTAGCACTAAATTGTCAAATTGCCCCCCATAGCAAATTCGATCGCAAACAATATTTTTATCCTGACCTTCCCAAAAACTATCAAGTCTCTCAATACGACTTGCCGATCGCTGAGCATGGTTGGCTAGAAATCCAATTAGAAGATGGCAGCACGAAGCGCATTGGCATTACCCGCTTGCACATGGAAGAGGATGCAGGTAAGTTAGTCCATGCAGGTAGCGATCGCCTCTCAGGTTCTAGTCACTCCCTCGTAGATTTCAATCGTACAGGTGTACCTTTGTGCGAAATCGTCTCTGAACCAGATATGCGATCGGGAGCAGAAGCGGCTGCCTATGCTCAAGAACTGCGACGGATTATGCGCTATCTCGGTGTTTGTGATGGCAATATGCAAGAAGGTTCGCTCCGTTGTGACGTGAATATCTCTGTGCGTCCTGTTGGACAAGAGAAGTTCGGCACAAAGGTAGAAATCAAAAACATGAACTCTTTCAATGCCATTCAAAGAGCGATCGATTTTGAAATTAATCGTCAAATAGAAGCTATTGAGTCTGGTAGTGAAACCATCAAACAAGAAACTCGCCTTTGGGAAGAGAATTCACAACGCACAATCAGTATGCGTTCTAAGGAAGGAGCTAGTGACTATCGCTATTTCCCTGAGCCTGACTTGATGGCGATCGAAATTCCCTTAACGACTCTAGAGAAATATCGTTCCGAACTTCCCACGCTCCCTGTGGCAAATCGTCATCGTTATCGCGATGAGTTTGGACTGACTCCCTACGATGCTGCTCTGATTGCCGACGATCGCAGTATTGCGGAATTCTTTGATGCGACAATTCTCACAGGTGCAGAACCGAAGCAAGTTTTTAACTGGGTGATGGGCGACATTACTGCCTATCTCAATGAGAATAAGCTGAAGATTGGTGACATCGCTCTCACACCTACGGTTTTAGGCGAGATGATTGCTTTAATTGCCGATGGTACGATCAGTAGCAAAATTGCGAAGGATATCTTGCCTGAACTAATCGTCAAAGGTGGATCGGTCAAGGAACTCGTTGCATCTAAGGGTTTAACAGTTCTTGCAGGTGCAGAACTAGAGAAAATCATTGATGAAATTATTGCTGCGAATCCGAAGGAAGTGGAGCAATATAAAGCTGGTAAAACCAAGCTCTTAGGCTTCTTTGTTGGTCAAACTATGAAGAAGACCCAAGGACGCGCCGAACCTCAATCTACTAATAAATTGATTGCTGATAAATTGGCAGAATAAAAAAACGGCGCGATGCGCCGTTTTTTTATTTCCTATCTTTATACAAGGAATCTGATGTGGCAAAAGATATTTACCATAATGCTGTAAGAACAGCTTTAGAAAAGGACGGATGGTTGATAACTAATGATCCTTTGACCTTAAAACTAGGTCGTCGCAAAGCTCTAGTAGATTTGGGCGCAGAAAAACTATTGGCAGCAGAGAGAGAAGGTCAAAAAATTGCTGTAGAAATCAAGAGTTTTCTTAATCCATCACCGCTTCATGATTTAGAACAGGCTGTAGGACAATTTGTACTATATTCCAAGGTGTTAGCACAACAAGAGCCAGACAGGATACTATATTTAGCAATAACACGCCTAGTTTTTAGTGAGATTTTCTCAGAAGAAATTGGTCAACTGATGCTCAGTGAGACTGACTTAAGACTAATCATATTTGATCCAAATAAGGAGGAAATAGTCCAATGGAAACTCTAACTGAATATCAAAGTTTGTTACGAAAAATACTTGAGAAGTATACTCAGATGTCCTACAGATATGGTGACATTACTACCACATTAATTATTAGTGAAGACCATAATCACTTTTTATTAATGGATCAGGGTTGGGAAAAAGGATTACGGGTGCATGGTTGTTTATTTCATGGTCAGATTATTAACGATAAAATCTGGATTCATTATGATGGAATAGAAGATAGCGTAACTGAAGATTTGGTTGCTGCTGGTGTTCCTAAAGAGAAGATTGTTTTAGGATTTTATCCACCTGATGTAAGGGTACATACAGGTTATGCTGTTGTTTAGAGAAGATAACTAATAGTCTTATAAACAAGGACTTACAGCAATTTCTAGTCAAATGAACTGCAATAAATTTTTTAAACATGTTGCTTCGTAACATGTTTAAAAAATTTATTGGTTGATGTTGATCTTAAAACTCTGTAGGTTCTTGGTTTAGTTAAGTAATTTCTACTAAGTAGCTAGGCGTAATTAAAAAACAGAACCAAAACCTGTGGCGCACGCTGCGCGTGCGCCACAGGTTTTGGGGTTTTATATTTAATTGCATCCAGCTACTTACAGGTTAAAGAAACTGCTAATAGAATTTAAATAGAGTGGCTCATTAGTCGCTGCATTATTGTTATGTCCGCCATTGGGAATGAAAACAATTTGTTTTCTGGTTGGAGTTGCGTCGTATAAGCGCTGACTCATCATGGGTGGAATCAACTCATCGGCAGTACCGTGAATATAGAGGACAGGTATGGCTAGCGATCGCACCTTAGCGATCGAATCAAAACGCTGATGAATTAATAAATCAATGGGGAAAATGCGATATTTGGGATCGAGTTGCGCCATGTCGCTCATCGAAGTAAATGAAGCATCTACAATCATTCCCAAAGCATCAGGATGTTTCAGCGCCAGATCGATCGCGATCGCGCCGCCTAGGGAATGCCCATAAATCATGATTTGATTTGGTTTGTAGCCTTTTTCGATGAGATAGCCCCATGCTGTTTGGGCATCGGCATAAACCGAGGACTCGGTGGGGAAATCGCCCTCACTTCTGCCATAGCCCCGATAATCAATTACTAAAACCGAAAAGCCCATTCGCATGAGGCGATTTGCGTGCTTGGCATTGGCGCTAATATTTTTACCCTTACCATGCAGATACAAGATCACTTTGCGATCGCTAAGATTACTGCTCTGATTCTGTTTAGCATTGGGCAGCCACCAGCCATGAATATTTTCACTTGTGCCGTCTGCCTTTTTAACGGGAATTAAGACATCCTCATATTTCGCATTAAACTTGGCTGGTGTGGTCGTCAGTTCTTTTTCAGGAGAAAATACCAGTCTTGTTTGTCCAAACCATAGTCCTGCACAAACTGAACCATAAAAACTAGCGATCGCGATGCCTGTAATTGCTAAAGGACGCAACCAAGTTTTAGGCGATCGGGTTTGAGTTTGCTGATTTTGTGCTGATTCTAAAGATGATTCAGTCATGGGATTAATTGCTGGATTTACCTACGAAACAGATGTTGGGGTTACTGTACCTATGGTACTGGCTAGTCTAAAGATCAGGTTTAATCAAAGATATTGCATATTTGCACTATTGCTGTAATATAGTAAAGCACTTAACTGAAAAGCTAAATTGCAGTTGCGGTCATGGTGGAATGGTAGACACGCCATCTTGAGGTGGTGGTGGCGAAAGCTGTGAGAGTTCGAGTCTCTCTGACCGCATAATAAAAAAGAGCGCTGAGCGCTCTTTTTTATTGCTCGATATTTTTGTTTTGTGGAAGCGCACCCCTGCGGAGTGCGCTTCCACAAAACATTGAGGATTGCTATAGTAGCCTTAAATTTTAGTTTACTTAATCCTTAACCTCATGTCCCGCCAAGTCAACTGTCAAGAAGAATGTACCAATGGCTGTATCCTCGGAGATCAATGCCCAAACTTAGAGTATCTAGCCAAAGCCCGTAAGTTGTTAGCAGAAACCTCCATTGATAAGTTGATCGAAATTTCTGATTCACGCTTTTTACGACCCGAGGCCCCTACTACTAAATAAAAAAGCCGCGCTAAGCGCGGCTTTTTTATTTGAGTTTTTCCTTGGCTTGTTTCCAGAGATTGTCTAACTCCTCAGTGGTAAAGCTATCGATGGGGCGATCGCTTAACGTCTCAATGGTTTCTAAGCGCTTAATAAACTTACGATTTGTCGATTGCAACGCCTCTGAGGGATCAAGGTCATACCAACGCGCCACATTGATTAATGTAAATAGCAAGTCACCTAACTCCGCTTGTTGATTTTCCTTGGACTCATGTTCTAGGGCATGGCGCAACTCATCTAACTCCTCATGAAACTTTGCCCAAACCCCATCGGCATTGTCCCACTCAAAGCCATTAGCAGCAGCTTTTTGGGAGATTTTCATACCAGCCGTTAATGGTGGTAGCGATCGCGCATAACGTTTGAGCTTGTAACTTAGTTTTTGGGTTGTGGCTAAATCTTCACCTTTTTCCTCAGCCTTGATTTTTTCCCAGTTTTGATAAATTTCCTCCATATTTTCGGTTTTCACATCACCAAAGACATGGGGATGACGACGAATTAGCTTTTGGGAGATCCCTTCGGCAACTTCGGCGATGCTAAAGTCCTGTGATTCACTGGCTATTTGAGACTGCAAGACCACCTGTAGCAATAAGTCGCCTAACTCCTCCGCGATCGCCTTTTTATCACCGCCCTGAATTGCATCCACGACCTCATAGGCTTCCTCAATGATATAGGGGATCAAGCTTTCGGGAGTTTGCTCCAAATCCCAAGGACAACCACCATCGGGCGATCGCAACTTTGCCACCACATCGATCAAATGCTGCAACGCGACTAAGTTAGCCGAATAATCAAAACTCATAGGATTTGTAAGATTTGTTTAATGTTAAGAAAAGTAACAAAATGCTATATTGTTTAGTATAAAAATAAATGCCTTTACGAAAATATATATAGCGCTAATCAAGCCGCTAGACATGTAACCCTATGAGTGACACCACTAGCCCTGATCCTGAAATGCTCAGGCAAATTCTCGAACCTTTACTAGAAGATTTTAACTATTGGTTTGACCGCTCTCAAAAACTCTTGTCCAACGAAAGGCTTACTTTCTTGACAGAACCAGAGCAACAATCTCTTTTAGAACGAGTGGAAAATGCAATCAAAGAGGTCAGTGCGGCGATCTCTTTGTTCAAAGCAACAGGACATCAAATAGGGGTAGATATGGCGGCAATGAAGCCTTGGCATAAACTACTTATGGAGTGTCAGGGCGTAGGGATGCGCTACTATCGTAATCAGTCAACTTAAAATTTTTACTCCTGATCTGCTAGCCTCACGCTGCGATCCCTTATAAAAAACTTTGTTATCAAAACTTTGAAGATGTAGGTTTAGTGTAGACATCATTTCTGCGTTCAACATCTGCCAAATCTTCAGCCTAGATTCACCTAATCCTTTATATATCTTCTTTAGGAAAGCAGACATGGTACAAATCATCTACATACTCGCTTTTACTATCCTCTCCATTTTTGCGATCAGCAATCTCATCCGTAGCATGATATCGCTTTCTCAAAATGATGCGCGTAGCTATCAAGACAATCGCCGTCGTGTATCTCCCCAATTTGCTCATCCTGAATTATGGGACAAAGATGGTAAGTATATCGATGAACCTTTAATGGTAATTAAATCAATTAATGTTGATGATGCGCGTTCTCGACTTGATGCTCTCTACAATTCTTCTCCTAATGGCGAAAAATCATAGATTTATCAAAAAATTTATCAAAATTAAGCCTCATAATTATGAGGCTTAATTTTTCTTGTGTGTTGTATTGAGGCGTAAATGACCCATAGTTTATTAGTTTGCACCACCTGTGCGAGCACTTGGCAAAATGGCAAAAAGGTAGGTGTGAGTGGTGGTGAAATGCTACTCAAGGAAATTTCGCAACTACATCAAGATTGGGATCGGCGATCGCAGTTTGCTATCCGTCCTGTCTCCTGTATGAGTGCTTGTAGTCATGCCTGTGTGGTTACTTTTGCTTCTGAGGGTAAGTACTCCTATTTATTTGGCGATTTGCCCATCGATAATGACAATATTGGCAATACTGCCTCAGCGATCTTGTCCTGTGCAGAGATATATGGCGATCGCGCTGATGGGATGCTGGCATGGAAAGAGCGTCCTGAACCACTTAAAAGCGGTGTAATTGCCCGTATTCCACCTTTATAAGATAGTTAAGAATTAAGTGGGAGTTCTACTAAAAAAGCCTTAAAATCAAGCAGTGTAACGAGATTCTGATAATGTAGACACATTACTCTACATACTAAATACACAAAAACTCTCCTTTATAACCATCCATGCAAGGCACGCTCAGAGAAATTGACTTATATACTATTATTCACCTGATTGAGCTTGGGCAGCGAACTGGCGAGTTATTGATTGAGTCAACCACAGGGAAGTTTTGGTTTTTATTTTTTAGTCGTGGTGAGTTGATCTATGCAACTGATACTAATAGCAATCTAACTAGACTACGAGATTATTTACATGGTTTAGGTTTAGAACATGCGATCGATCAATTAGCCACCTCCAAGTTAGGGATTAATGTCTTGGAATATGGACAAATTTGGTCACTGCTAGAATCAAACATTCTCAATCCTGCTCAAGCAAAGTCAATTATTGAAAGTACGATGCGTGAGGTACTTTTTGAGATTCTGAGTCTTTATCAAGGCACATTTGTTTTTGAAATTAGCCCCGCCCTGACACCAAGATTAACCCACCTCAAGTTTTCTCAAATCAGCGCTGAATTTTCGCGTCAGTTACAGACATGGCAACAGTTTTATCCATTTATCCAGTCAGTTAATCAATGTCCCGTACTGCTATCCAATAATGCATTACCACACTTAAGTACTTGGATTGATGGCAAAACTACTATCCGCCAGTTATCAAGATATTCAGGATTAGATATATGCAAAGTTGGTCAGGCGATTTATGGGGCGATCGCTACTGGAGAGGTTACAGTTCCACCTTTAATGCTTAACGTCCTACCACAAGCAAAAGTCGAGTCACCCAAGATTTTATGCGTTGACGATAGTATGACCATTTGTCGTGCTGTGGAATATATTTTGCATAATCATGGTTATCAGGTTACAGCAGTTTCTAGTCCGATTAAGGCTTTAAGTGTGATCTTTCAATATAAGCCCGATCTAGTTTTGTGTGATATCACTATGCCAGAGATTGATGGCTATGAGCTATGTGGAATGCTGCGCCGCTCCAGTGCTTTTGCCAAGATTCCAATTATCATGCTAACGGGGAAAGATGGCTTTATCGATCGCGTTAAAGCGCGGATGGTTGGGGCGACGGAATACCTCACTAAACCCTTTGGGGAAAAGGAGTTATTAACAACTATCGAGAAACATAGCAAGCGCTAGTCATTAAGCATTGCTATAAGTAGGTGGGCACAATTAAATATAAAACCCCAAAACCTGTGGCGCACGCTGCGCGTGCGCCACAGGTTTTGGCTCTATTTTTTAATTATGTCCAGCTACTTATTTCTCAACCAAAGAAATATAGTAATGATTGAAAAATCCTAGCTACAAATATTAAGTTCTGTTAAGTTAGACTTAAGATTAATTTAACGATTTACGGACGTTTCAAGTAGATTTACTTCTAAAAAATCGATTCTTAACCTTGATATAAACGCAACTTTAACTTGATCTCCTAGGCTTAAACTCAAGGTTGTGAGGGTTTACTTTGGAAGTTATTTTAGAGTTGATTAAAGCAATTACAGCAACGATGCTGTTACTTCTGTTGGGCGACTTTTTTTCAACATTTTTCTATCATGTGCCTGAGCATGTATTTGGCAAGTTTCACAGCATTGTGCATCATGGTAAAAATCGTAGCTTTCTCCATTATGCTGTTTTAACTAGAAATCCTCTCGTATTACTAGATGGTATTTTAGGTGCAGTTCCCTATTTCATATTTACACCTTGGCTATGGCAATTGTCGCCTGTGGGAACAGTTATTGGACTACTGTTAGGTGAGTTTCATGTAGTGTGGCGACATGTTTCGATTCTAGAATGGAAAACACCTGAACCTATTAAAGCCTTTTGTGATTTCTTCTTTATTACTACTCCAGAAAGACATTGGCTCCACCATCAAAATGCTTTTGCAGCTTTCGGAGATATTTTCTCATTCTATGAGTATCCTGCTGAGAAATGGTTATTATTCTTGCGCTTTGTCCGTCGTAAGTTTAAACAATTAAATCAAGAAGTTTCACTTAACTAATTCAACGGGATTTCGACACAGCCATTAGCATCATGCGAACATGGTGCTAATGGCAAAAAATGGTAAGAATTGCTTGGCAATTCTTACCATTTTTCAATTTCATAGAACTGACGTTGATATAAATCCCAACTAAATTAATGCGAGTTCGGGACAATTTAAAATGGGCTTTGAGAGAGATTTAGGTACTCAAAGCTATCATTAATTAGGGTAGTTTTAATTGCTGAGCAGGGGTAAAGAATTGGCGAGTAACAAGATTTGTTAATATTAAGGCAGTGATTAAATTAGCTGTGGTAATTGCAAACAAAATTACTAACTGATAGCGCACCGCTAATAATGGCGAAGTACCACTTAAAATTTGACCTGTCATCATTCCCGGTAAAGATACTACTCCCGCTACCATCATCACGTTAATGGTGGGAATCATCGCGGCTCTAATGGCATCGGTTTGATAGTTGGAAATTGCTTGTAGTGGGGTTGCACCTAAGCATAAATGGGTTTCGATTTCCCGCGATCGCTTGACTAAATCCTGTGTAAATCGCTCGGCAGCGATCGCAGCCCCATTCATCGAATTACCTAAGATCATTCCTGCGAGGGGAATTAGATATTGCGGTGAATACCAAGTATCAGGCTGAATCACTAAGAAGGTGGTGTAGGCAAGAATTGCGAGAGTACCAACGATGACTGATATCCACATAATCGGTAGAACGTAAGGTAATTTTTCGCGCACGCGGTTTTTGGCTTCACGAGCTGCCATCAGGCTCATCAAGAAAATGATGAAGAGAATAACTACGGGCTGCTTAATCTCAAATACGGCATCTAGCAAAAATCCCACCACAATCAATTGAATGATGCTGCGAAAAGTGGCGATGATTAAATTCTTGGCGATGTCTAATTTTTGCCAAACCGAGAAACTAGTAGCGATCGCAATCATACCGATCGCGATCGCCATTTTCGGAATATTCAAATCAATGACAGTGGTCATGAGTAATTCACCGTAGAAGATTGCAGCACTTCTATTATCCACAGATATCCATAGAAATAAGAAGCCTCGCTAAGCGAGGCTTCTTATTTCCTAAGACTGCAATGCTGCTAAGGTTTGGGAACCGAGGACTCCATCTACAGTCAAGCCATAAAAGGCTTGGGCTTTTTTGATCGCAGCCGTAGTTCGGGAACCTTGAATACCATCGATCGCTCCGTCATAAAAACCAAGATTACTCAATAGGGTTTGACCTTGTTTGATGGCATTATCGGAAACATGAATACTAGGTTGGGTTTCCGCAATCTGGACTTTCTGAACATTGGTATCTGCTTCTAACGCCGCAATGGTGATAGAACCTGCTACACCATCAGGGATTAAGCCATAGGTTTTTTGGGCAAGAATAATTGCTTCTTGGGTCATGGGACCTTTGATACCATCGATCGCACCACCATAAAAACCGCGATCGCTCAGCAATTGCTGCACATTTTTTACCGCATCTGATGATTTGCTTTCATCTGGTGTTTTGTAATCAGTAGGAAGTTTCTGGGCAGAACCAGATTCATAAGTATCTGATTGCAAGGCGGCGAGAGTACCAGAGCCAACAACACCATCGGCTTCGATCTTATAAAATGTTTGGGCAGTGACGATTGCCTCTCTAGTCGCAGGTCCCATAACTCCATCAATTGCTCCGGGATTAAATCCTCGTCTTGCCAATAGTTGTTGAAGACTGGCAATTTCTGGCGTATAGGCAAAGGCAGCAATTGGCATAGCATTAATGGCGATCGCGCCTGCGGCAAGTCCAACACATACAACGGACTTAGCATGATGGGATGATTGCGCGATCGAGTCTAGTAATCGACAATCTAAAGTTTGATCAATAGATTCGCCTTGCTGTAGGCGTTCAGAAATCATTTCACTGTGAAGATAAGCAACAAGTTCCATACAATTCAGCCTCAATAAAAAACGCCACTAGGCTAATCAATTGGCTCTTTTGTGTTCGTAAAAACATGATTTCGCTAGTTTTTGTAATTGATCTCACTTAAAGCCAGATTCAAATTACAGTTTTAAAAGAGCCTATGTATTTATTGTATGGAAAAAAGCTAGTAAATGTCAGAAATTGCTTGTTTTTGTAATGTTTAAAAACTGAGAGCAGGTGCTTTGTACCTACCATTTAGTTAAGGATTTTGGCGATCGCTTCGGCTAAACCATCTAGGGTATATTCGGCTGCCTCACAATCAACGCGCCCCAATAACTCATCGCAAGTCTTGGAAGTCTGAGGACCAATTGAGGCAATTTTGACCGAAGTAATCCATGCTTGCCAAGTTGCTCTAGTCGTCACACGATCTAGCAATTGACAAAAATGCTTTACGGTCTTGGAACTAGCAAAAGTAATCGCAGCAAGGTTTTGATTTTGAATTGCTGATAGCGCTACAGGATCGATCGCTTCGGGACAGCCCGACTCATAGGCAGGAATCGACTCGATAATTGCCCCATGCTGCTGCAACTGCTCTACTAAAACCTCACGCCCGCCCGATTGCACTCGTGGGAATAACAACTTTTTGCCAGTTAAAACATGATTACCTGTCAGAAAGGCATCAATCAAGGAATCGGCAATAAAATCTGCTGGTACTAAATCTGGGGTAATTCCATAATTCGCTAGTACTTCGGCTGTCTTGCGCCCCACTACGGCAACTTTCAGGGAGTGCAAGGCGCGGCTATCTTTGCCAGCTTGTTGCAAACGTCCGAAAAAGCTCTCAACGGCATTTGCTGAGGTCAAAATCAACCAATCATAATTAATAAGATTAGCGATCGCTTGATCCAACATTTCCCAACTAGTCGGCGGCATGATCGCCAAAGTTGGCATCTCGATCACTTCAAAGCCTTGACTGGTGAGTAAATCTGTAAATTGGCTAGCCTGTGTCGCCGCCCTTGTAACTAAAATCCGTTTGCCCTGCAATGGTAATTTTTCCTTTTCTAGATCAACACTGGCTTCGACTTCGCTCAGCCAAAGTTGGCTGAGCGAAGTCGAAGCCAACGTACTTTTTATGGGACTTGATACCAAGTCTTGGAAAACACAATTTTCTAATAATTTCCTGTCAGGACAGGACAATTGCTCATGAAACTTTACGACTTCCCCAATAATCATCACCGATGGCGATAGCGAGCCTTCAGGCAATTTCGACTGGATATCTGTCAAAGTCCCAGTCCATACCTGCTGCTCAGGTCGCCCACACCAACGCACAATCGCAATTTGGGTATCCGCCGATTTTCCCTCCTGTAATTTTGCCAACAATCTCGCCAGATTATTTGTCCCCATCAAAATTACCAACGTCGGAATTTGGGCGATCGCTCCCCAAGGCAACCGCTCCAAATCATGCCCCGTCATCACCGCAAAACAAGAACTCGCCTCCACTTCCGTAAGTGGTATCCCAGCCAACATCGGAGCCGCGATCGCACTGGAAATCCCTGCGACTACTTCCCATGAACAATTAGCGGCTTGCAATGCTGATATCTCAGGTAGCGATCGACCAAATATCCAAGGATCGCCACTCTTGAGCCTGACTACTCGTTTACCCTGCAAGCAATATTCCACCAGCATCTGATTGATTTCTGCTTGCTTAATGCTTTCCTGTCCACCCCGTTTACCCGCAACGATGCAATTACATTGTGGCGGCGCAAGATCTAATAAAGTGCGATCGACCAGCGCATCACTAATAATTACTTCAGCAGTACTAATCAAGTCCCTAGCGCGAACTGTTAAAAATTCCACGCCCCCAATTCCTGCACCAACAATAAAAACATTGCCCTTCATTTTTCGGTTATTATGTCTAAGACTGAATATGCTTACAATACTAGTTAATACTAAGCAATACTTGTAACCATCTAAAAATTGTTATTCAATTTAACTTATACTCATATTAAATCTATATTCTGACTCTAATATAATAGTCTATTAAATTTAGCAAGTTACTATTTGTAATGAGGAGTAGTTACCATGAGTACAATCAAAAATCAACCGCAAGAAAATATTGATGATCACAAACAAAATCAAATTTTTGAGAATGAAATTTTAGATATTGAAATAGAAAAAGAACCAGAACAAGAAATTATTGAGCCATTTGATCCTACTAAAATTAAAATTGATACAAGACAAATAACAATAGACTTAGTTCTCAACAGAATTAAATTTGGTGAAATCGAACTATCTCCAGATTTTCAACGCAATTCTAACATTTGGAATCCTGTAGCTAAAAGTCGATTGATTGAGTCTATGCTTATACGCATTCCATTACCAGCTTTTTATATTGATGCAACTGATGAAGATAAATGGAAAATTATAGATGGACAGCAAAGATTAACCGCAATCAAACATTTTGTGTTAGGTAAGGATGAAGAAAAAAATGGTGACAAGGATATATTTCGATTGTCAAAATTAGAGTTTCTCACACAGCTTAATGGCAAATCTTATGAAGAAATACCAAGAAATTATCAGAGAAGAATTAATGAAACTCAAATCACCATTCACTTGATTGAAAAGGGGACATCAGAAGAATTTAAATTTAATATATTTAAACGTATTAATACTGGTGGTTTACCTTTGTCACCTCAAGAAATTCGTCATGCTATCAATCAAGGGAAAGCAACAAAATTTCTTGAAAAACTTGCTAAAACCGAAGAATTTAAAAATGCTACAGGAAATTCTGTGCGAGATGAACGTATGGCAGATCGTGAGACAGTCCTACGCTTTTTGGCATTTAAGATAACCCATTTTTTAGAATATGATGCAGTTGATCTAGACACATTTCTGAATAATGCTATGAAAATAATGAATGATATGTCAGATGAACATCTTGACAATTTAGAATATGATTTTTTTAAGGCTATGTCTGCTGCGATAGATATCTTTGGCAATGAGGCATTTCGTAAACGGGCTGACAAAAATGCTAGGAAAATGCCTTTCAATAAAGCTCTATTTGAGGCTTGGTCTGTAAATCTAAGTTATTTAAATTACGATCAAATAGAATTATTAAAAATGAGAAAAAATTCTCTTATAGAGTTATTTATTGAAATCAATGCAGATCGTCGATTTATTGATTCTATCTCTGAGGGAACTGGTTCTATTGGCAGGGTTAAATATCGCTTTAGCACAGTCAAATGGTTAATTGATAAAATTCTAAATGTCAAGTAAAACAAAATAAAAACTTAATATAATAAAAAGCAAATTGAACATGATTGAAACAATAAGATTAACAAATTTTAAATGTTTTGAAGAACAAACTCTAAGATTAGGGAATATAACCCTTCTAACTGGTCTTAATAGTTCTGGGAAATCTACATTTATTCAATCACTTTTATTGTTGCGCCAGTCACATGACCAAGGGCTTCTTCCTGATTTGGGCTTAGCACTTAATGGTGATTTAGTAACTATTGGTACTGCACAGGATGCGCTATTTGAAGGTGCCGTAGAAGATCAAATTGGCTTTAAGATTAGTTGGAAAGATGGCAAAGAGGGTGCATGGCTATTTAATTACAATAGAGTGGCTGATGTTTTGAGATTAAATTCAAAACCTATTTATCCTAAAATTTATAATACGAGTCTCTTTAATAACTCTTTTCAATACCTTACCGCAGAGAGAATTGGTCCTCGTCCATTTTTTGAAACATCAGAATTTCAAGTGCGGCAACTTAGACAAATTGGTACTAGAGGAGAATATGCAGCACATTTTTTGTCAGTTTATAGAGATGAGAATATCCCCAACATTGCCCTTAGTCACCCAAAAGCAGAATCCTACAGCTTAATTGAACAGGTCAGAGCGTGGATTGGGGAGGTTAGTCCGGGGACAAGGATTGAAAGAAAATTGAGTCCTGACATGGGTTTAGTCAGTTTACAATATTCCTACGGACTGAGTAACCCCTATCGAGCAACCAATGTCGGCTTTGGAATTACCTATACATTGCCAATCCTTATCGCTATATTATCCGCACCAGTAGGTGCACTGCTTCTCCTCGAAAATCCAGAGGCGCATCTTCATCCTCAAGGACAAGCAATGATGGGAAACTTATTGGCTCTGGCTGCTAATTGTGGTGTGCAAGTTGTCCTAGAAACCCACAGCGATCATGTACTAAATGGTGTTCGGCTTGCAGTACATGGAGGCAAAATTAACCCAGAGGATGTTTGTTTACATTTCTTTCAACGCATTGAGCAGAATGATCAAGCCTCTACCCAAGTCTCTTCACCTCGAATTGATCGAAATGGTCGTATTGATCAATGGCCAGATGGTTTTTTTGATGAATGGGACAAAAGCTTAGATGCCTTGTTAGAGCCTGCTCAGGGGTGAAATATGGCTTTAGATATTGTTTTGAATGAGCTGTCTATAGAAACTCCTGCCCCAAATACATCCATAGCTCGTCAATGGATGTCTAACCTAATGCAAATTGTGCGATCTATAAATGCTGAGACTAAAAGTCGAGCTACTCTAATAACACAATATGATTTTCACTTAACTTTATTAGCATCTGACTATACTTTACGTCGATGGTTGAATGACATTGATGTAGATAAGGAAGAACGGCGATTTATTAGATCTCTTAGTACAAAAGCTCCTTTTTCTGAAGTTGCACCAGATTCTGACGAAGTCCAATTACTTGAAAATAATAGAGGTTCTTATGAATTTCGATATCAGGGTAAAACCGCACTCGGTCTTGGTGTTGCTTACCTACTGGATATTATTTCAGTAAGTTTACTCTCAGAAATCTGTTGGGATTGCAGTTACGTAGATTTAGATGTTATCTCTATTGATGAAGATGATAAAAAAATAAAGATTGTTCATGCAAGCCGTAAAGAACACCTACAAAATCACATTGACTGGATTAAGAATCGTATTCATAGCAATATTGATGGGAGAGCTTTATGGAATCAGAAAGATGATTTATTCCCAAATCTTCAATTTTGTAGCTCTGTAAAAAATCAGCTACAAAGTTTATCGATTGGTAATTTGATGCTTTCTCCAGTGACAAAAAGATTATTTGAGTTGCAAAAATATTCAGAAAGTTGGACAGAAGGCAATTTTGATGCAAAAAAGTTAAGTAAAACTACTCCTGAAAGTGAAGCTACGCTACAAAAATATTCACAAGAACATACTTTTACCTGTCCTGACGGAGAAAACCGCATTTTTAGCTGGCATGTTCGACTTACTCCTTTAGCTTGGCGTATCTATTTTTATCCAGAGCAACCACAAAAAATCATTATTGGATACATAGGAAATCACTTACCAACTGTCAAATTTAATTAAATATCTAGGGTGGCTTAGAAACCTAATGTAATCAGCCATTTAAGATATTTCACTAAATAATTATGTAATGGATAGCTTACCTTACCTAAATATTTAGTAAGTTCTAGTATGTTTTTGCTCAATACGTCACATATTAGAACTCTAATCCATACGCTCAAGCGTTAAGATATTGATTGGTTCGTAGATGCGGTTTCTGGGTTTCCCAAATCAATGGCTGTTAAACTTGCGCTGGATGAAAAACAAGAAATACTTCGCCTTTATCGCGACTCTGACGCGACGACAGTTAACTTAGCGAAGCAGTTTGGCATTAGTACGAGTACAGTTTCACGACTGCTACAAGAGCTACTACCTGCTGAGGAATATCGACAATTGGTAAGCCAAAAACAGGCTAAAGGGAAAAGAGGATCGCGAGTAAATCACGATCTTGGCAGTTTTCAGGTAAATCAACTTGCATTGATTCCCGATGATTTGTCAATTATTTCCGATGAGATTAACAACTTTGAGCAAGGTGAAGAAACGGCGATCGCAATGGATGACCAGCAGCTAAACGACAATCTAAATATGACAGTAGGCAACTTTGAAGACGTAGATCTAGAGGATGCAGATCTAGAAGATGAAGATCTAGAGGACGATGATGAATCCGAAGATGATCTCGTCGATGAAGATAATCTTGATCTGAGTGAAGACGAGCTAGATTTCTCCGAAGAAGATACAGAATCGAGCCTAACGATGTTTGCCGATTTGCATGGTACTCATAGTGCCAGCGATCGCCTAGAGATTTTGCCGCTAGACGAAGCTGATTTACCTGTGATTTGCTACATAGTTGTTGATCGCATTGCCGAGATTATCACCCGCCCCCTTAAGGATTTTAAAGATCTAGGTTCAATCCCTCCTGAAGAATCACTATCCAAGACCATCCCAATTTTTGATAACCATCGTGTAGCGCGACGTTTTTCTCACCATAATCAGCGTGTGATTAAATTCCCCAGCGACCTCATTCATATTACGCGCCCTAAACTTGTGCAGAAAGGCATTACCCGCATTCTTTTTAGCGGTCAAGTATATACACTCAATTAATTTTAATGATCGTGTTAAGTCTTTCCCCCGCGCGGCAAAAGTTTTGGCAAATTGCCCATACGCCTGACCCTGAAATGACCATTTCCCATTTGCTCGAAGGAGCATTGGCGATCGCATGGGAAGAATATCCCAAGATGGATCTCGGGCACTATCGAGAAATTTTGGAACGGATGGCGGATGATTTACAGCCCCGTCTTGCCAAGACTCGTTATCCTCTCAAAATAGTACAAGAGATCAATCAATACCTATTTATCGAGAAAGCCTTCTCTGGCAATGATACAGACTATTACAATCCACGTAATAGCTTCATCAATGATGTTCTAGATCGTCGCTTAGGAATCCCCATATCCTTATCAATTATTTATATGGCAATAGGCGATCGCCTTGGATTTCCTATCGAAGGAATTAGTTTCCCCGGTCATTTTCTAATTCGTCCTCAACATCCCGATCTAGAAATTTTTATCGATCCTTATAATAAAGGTGAAATTTTATTTCCCGAAGATTGTGAGAACAAATTAGCCCAACTATATGGTCAAAGAGTGCCTCTTCAGCCAGAATATCTAGAACCCGTTAGCATTCGCCGCATTCTAGACCGTTTACTTAACAATTTAAAACTAATTTATTTGCGCCGCCACGAACCCAACAAGGCATTAGCAACTATCGAGCGATCGCTAATGCTGAATCCTAATGTACCAACCCAATGGCGAGATCGGGGCTTAATCTGCTATCAACTTGAACGCTTTACCGAATCAAGAATAGATCTCGAAAACTATCTACAACATATCCCCTACGCTGAGGACAGCCAAGTTATTATGCAATTAATTAAAGAGATGCAAAATTAAATCTATAGCAATCCGAAATGCCCTGAGAGAAGATTAGAGTCACAGCAATTTCTAAACAAGGCAACCAAAAGAAAGTGTTTGAAATTTTTGCCAAGCAAAAATTTCAAACACTTTCTTTTGGTTTAAGGGCAAAGTACTGTAGCTTAAAGATTTTCGCAACCGCATAATGATCGTTATCTCCCATGTTATCCTTTTGTCAAAATATTCTCGTATTTTTTTCTAAAATCAAGTTAAAAAATCTTATAAAATGATTCTGTGGCTGAGTAAAACACTTAGAAAATCAAGGAAGCGCATAACAGAAAATTTCATCAATAACATCAAAAAATCATGATTAAAAACAGTTTTAAAAAACTTCTTCCCTCATCTATTAAATATAGATATCGTATGAAGTTAGCTCATTACTACAATGGATTATCAAGCTTAGGATCTAGCTACGAGGTTCTTTTAGCTAAAATCAAAAGACAATTTGTTCGTCCTCCTTTCCCTGATTTGAATGGAAGATATAATTTGCATCTTGGATGTGGGAATATTAACCACAGTAAATTTGTGAATGTTGATGGATTACCTGCTTCACACATCCACTATGTTAGAAATATTGATGATTTATCATTTTTGCCAGACAACAAAGTCGATTTAATTTATGCCTGTCACTGTTTAGAGCATTTTTCACATCATATTAAAGTTGAACTTGTACTGTCTGAATGGTTTAGGGTCTTAAAGAAAGATGGTATCCTTCGTCTTTCCGTACCAGATTTTGATCTTATATTAAATATTTATAAGGACAACGATAATAGTGCCAATTCAATTGTCGGTATACTAATGGGGGGACAAGATTATAAATATAATTTTCACATGACAATATTTAATCAGTCTAGCTTGACTGAAATATTACTTAAGGTTGGGTTTTCTCAAGTAGGAGAGTGGACACCAGGTACAGATGAGTTGAGCACTTTTGATGATTATTCAGGACGAAAGCTTTTAGTAAATGGCAAATACTATCCTGTAAGCCTTAATCTTGAAGCTGTTAAATAAATTAATTACTTCTATCGTATCATCTCTATTGATTGCTGTAGCGTATTCAGGCTGTACATCTTGATATATTTAATTAAAGCGATATACAAAAATTAGATGAGAGTCTTAATAACTATAAAGATAACGCGTAGTCCACCACGTAAGAGATTTAAATTGTTTTACTTATTTGTCTAAATCAATATGGATATGCTATAAAATTAAGCTTATTATTAAATGTTGTTGGGTATTATTATTGAGCCAATAGCTTTGTTTACATAATCCAAGGTAGCGGCAAGTTTTAACTAGAGTCAAATGGCAGCTTGAGACAGATCGGATACTTTCACCTAAATATTTTTAATCACAAGTCCTATGAAGACATCTACCACATCTCTCAAAAATGCAAGTCTACTAGGTGTATTAGCTCTAATTGCAAGTAATACTCTGTCTTTCGGTTCTGCTCAGGCGATCGGATTAGTTAATCCTAACTTTGAAGCAGATGATGCCAAAACTTTAGTGTCTGTGGTACCAGGTGACTCTAGTTATGAATCATCGTCCCCAACTAGGACAAGTCCAGCTTTCGTAGTTACCAATCAAAGCAACATAACAGGTTGGAAAACTACTGCAACTACTTTTGGAGGTGCTATAGAGCTATGGGAATCTGGCTTTAACGCTGGTGGTGTTGGAGCAGTTTTGACAGCTCCAGGGAATGGGAATCAATTTGCAGAAGTCAACGCAACTGAGAATTCCGCGCTTTATCAAGACTTAACAATTGCCGCGTCAGGTTCTCCTACACGATTATATTTTGACTTATGGCATAGAGCACGGGCTGATTCTTCTGGTAACCCACAAATAAACGCAATTGCAGTCACAATAACTAATCAGACCACATCTACTCAACTTTTTAACGCAATTTTTGCTACTCAACTAAATCCAAGCGATATAGGCACGACTAATGGTTGGGCTCGCTACACTTCTGATTCTTTTGCAAATATTTTTGCTGCTGCTAGTGGATCAGCACAAGTTATTAGATTTGCATTTACAGCAACTACTTTAACTAATGGCACTGCTGATATATATACGACAACAGGTGTAACTCCTACAGTTACTAACAATGCTACTGTAAGCACAACCAATTCTAATATTACTACTGGTAATTTCATTGATAATGCAAACTTTGCTGATACTCCAATACCTTTCGATTTTTCACCTAATATAGGTATTGGTATTCTGGGTGCATTGTATTTGGGTAATAAAGCTATTCACTCCCTGAGAAACAAGAAAGATATTAATTCCTAGTTTCCAATAAATTGCAATACCTTCAACTCAGAAAAAAAGCTCACACTAAGCGCGGGCTTTTTTGTTGATAAATCTATAAATTTTTGAGAGAAATTACCAATTTATCTTGATCTTTCCAACCTGTGAAAGCTGTGTAGATACATCGATCGCTTGAATCTTTGTCTTCTGCAATACTGTCACTGACAAAAACATAAGTAACTTGCAGATAGTTTTTCCATATCCAAAGCTTTGTGCCATCTGGATAGGTTTTGATTACTTTGGCATGTTGAAAATTTTGGTTATTGGTTTCGGTGAGGTCGATCGCTCTTAGTTTGGTGATTAATTGCGAAGCCGTATCTGTGGCTAGGGGGGCAATTGTTGGGCAGTGCCAAAATTGGCGGATGGTTTCGGCAACTCTGGGATGATTTTTAAGCGTGGGATGGTTCAATCCATCTAAATAGACAAGGCTTGCATAATTAAACTGCGAACAACCGATAGGTACTGTGCCATCGGTGTGATTACCAATATTGCCGACAATAGATAGTGTGGGGATTTGGGATGCGATCGCTTCGGCAATGGGGCGACGATTTGTGCCTAGGTCACGGGCAATTAGGGGAAATAAACGCAGTGGATCGAACAACCTGCCTAAATCTGAGCCGCCTACAGGTGAACCCACCAGAACAAGACTATGAACTTTGTGCCACCATTCCTGATGGCGATTTAGGACTTCGAGCCAGATTAATCCACCCATCGAGTGACCAATAATGCGTAAGGGAAGATCTGGATATTTGGCGATCGCTTCTACTGCGATCCGTTCCACTTTATCGATTAGTGGGGTGATCGTGAGCCAAGTATTAATCCAACCTAAATCGGGCGTGTAGATAGAAATATTTGATCTTGATGCTTCATTTACTAGTGTTTGAGCTAAGTAATTAACATCTTGGTATGTATCTGCCCACCCATGCTGTACAAATAATATGAACTTTTGATCTTTATCTTTAGAGAAATCTTGCGGAGATGAACTGCTAGACATGATTTAAAGGCAATTACCTTCTAATTCTAACCCCGCGATACATTATCGTTGTATCAGATTTAGTATCAACTTTCAGATTATTCGGATTATTTGTTATTTCTGGCTTTGAGTTTACCTTAACTGCATCAACAGATTTCACCGCTACTGTCTTCTCTTGCGGCACGGTGGAAACTCCATCCATACTAATGGCTATTGCTTCTAGAGGTTGAGCAATTAATGAACAGCCAATTAAGGCAGTAACTCTTGCGATTTCCGAGATTAAATTATCTCTTAATAGGCGTGGTAAGACATCAGCAGCACCCCGTCTTATTGCCCAGCTATGTTCGATATCTTTGATCCTTTCTTGGCGAGGGTTAAATAAGACAACTTTTGTATCAGCTTGTTGTTTTTTTACCCATTGACATACCGATGATGATTGCAAAGTTTCTGAGTTAGGGCTTTTGAGCGCTATATCCATCAATAGAAGGTTAGGAAGATTTTGGCGATCGCACTGCTCTAAATATTGCACGAGGTCACAGTTAGGACTTTCCCAAGTTACCTCTAATTGCTGGGTTTCCAAAGCTGCTTGCCACAGTTGCCCTTGATATTGGTCAATGTGTACCATTAAAACAGCTTTTTTTTGCTCAGCCATACGCTCTACTTGCTTTCCTCATTAAGATGAGTTGACAATTTTAAATTTTAACGAAATCAACTTAACTGATATTAGGATTCTGATTTGTACCCTAGTTAACTAAAAATTGTGATTGTTGCCATTCCTTCTTGCCAATCAACAGGGCAAACCTCATTTTCATGGATTTGGGTATGTTGAATTGCCTTGAGGGTGCGGATAGTTTCATCAATACTTCGTCCAAAGGCTAGGTTATTGATAGTTGCGTGCTGGACAATTCCTGCTTTGTCAATGATAAATAATCCCCGCAAAGCTACACCTGTAGATGGGTCAAGCACATTAAAAGCAGTAGCGATCGCCTTTGTTAGATCAGATACTAATGGACATTTAATATCTCCACCCAGTCCACCATCAGCGAGTGGGGTTTGAATCCATGCAAGATGAGCATATTTGCTGTCAACGGAAATACCGATTACTTCTGTATTTAATTTGGCAAACTCATCGTAGCGATCGCTAAAGGCAAGTACTTCGGTAGGGCAAACAAAAGTAAAGTCAAGGGGATAAAAGAATAAAACAACGTATTTATTCCTTTGATAACTAGAAAGTTTAATTTTGGTGAATTCCTGATCGATGACTGCATCTGCTTCAAAATCTGGCGCAGGTTTACCCACCCGTAAGTACTCAAACATAAGCTATTTAACCGATAAACCTAATAAATTTGTTGAGCATTTTGTTGCCATAGCAAAGCAAGTTTTGCTTAGGACATAAAACCAGAAGATGAATTGCGGCGCTTCGCGCCGCAATTCATCTTCTTAGGTTTTGGTTTGTACTAGCTAACTCTTTTTTTGCTATAGATACAATATTGGTTATGAATTTTTTTATGGATTTTAAATTGATGAATCAAAGTCAAATTAATGATTAATTAAGCTGTGATTTAGTTCATCATGATTATTTGGCTTAGTGCTATTCTAGGAGCAGTTCAGCCTTCTAAGATGCAAGTTATGTCACCAGTAAAAGAAGCTCCTTCCGCGATCGCCAGTCTAACCAACCTCAATGGGGAATCTGCTCATCCCACTGTAGAGCGCCCTTGGGGGTCTTTTACTACGTTAGAGGAGGGACGTGGGTACAAGATTAAGCGTATTGAGGTTAAACCTGGTCATCGCCTCAGTTTGCAAATGCACCATCATCGCAGTGAACACTGGATCGTAGTTTCTGGTACTGCCAAAGTGACCTGTGCGGACAAAGAAACGATGATTAGTACAAATCAATCGACCTATGTACCGAAATGTACCGCGCATCGTCTTGAAAATCCGGGCATTATTCCGCTCATCCTGATTGAAGTCCAAAATGGCGAATATTTGGGTGAAGATGACATTATTCGCTTCCAAGATGACTATGCAAGGCATGAAAAGAAATAAACATACAACATTACCCTAAATTTGTTGTCGCACCACACAAACATTTGTGCAATGATAAAAGAAAGCCCACTGTTTCCAGTGGGACTAGCATTTTTGTGTTGAGTGCGGATATCTTAGATCATTTTGCGGTCAAAGATATTAAGTTTTTTGCCTGTTTAGGTGAATTTTTCGTGATTTTAGGTCACAAATTTTAAAAGATAAGTAGTAAAGCTCAGCATTGCTACTTATCTTTTAGTTTATATAAGGCATTCCTAAAAATGATTTAAGAGATTGCAACTATTCGGGTTGCAATCTCTTAAATCATTTAACCTCACATATGACTCAAGAAGATGACTGAAGAAGCTCAACTCCCATCTCCGTCTAACGAGACACCCTCACCTTTTAAAAATCTCACAGGTGCAGCGATCGCTGCCACGCTAGCCACTGGGCTCTACGCATTTACGAATATGGTGGCTAATAAGTTAGCGACCGCACCTTTGCAGACCACAAACACGCTAGCAAATCGTCTGTCTACCCTTGTCCGCACAATCCTATTGGCGCTTGGTTCAGGCATCACGATGATTTTTGCGGTAATTGCCTTGGGATTGGTGTTACTCACATTGAAGCAAGTATTTACATCACTTTTTAGCAAACCTCAAGATCTCTCATAATTCTCATAATAAAGGCGGCGTTAAGCGCCGC
This sequence comes from Pseudanabaena sp. BL-A-41, assembly GCA_050632425.1. GTDB lineage: Bacteria > Cyanobacteriota > Cyanobacteriia > Pseudanabaenales > Pseudanabaenaceae > Pseudanabaena. Next base: position 2,219,589 of record CP192607.1, read on the forward strand.
CTTTATTATTTACCAGTCAATTAATAGACCTTGCGATCGCAAATGGGCTTGTAAATCACTAATTTTGCCGCGATCAAGAATGGCTTGAGGCGTTAACGATGAATCATCTTGCAAGGTAATCCATGCAGCCGTCGCACCTGCGGCTGAGCCTGCCGCCCATTCACCAACGTGGATACGAGTTGCGCCATTAACGATATGACTAACAGCGATCGCCTTGCCACCCATCAGCAAATTATCAATGCGTTGAGGAATTAAGCTCTCCAAGGGAAAAATAATTGGACGGACTTTATCCTCATTGGCAGGTGCAGCACTGGGCGACTTCGATGGTTCCCAGTTGCGGTAGCGGCAACCATGCATATCGATCGCATAGTGAGTTAAACCAATTGAAGTTGGATTAAAATTGCGCCCCCCATCCATATCCTTACGAATGTCTTGCTCACGCATGAAAAATTCTTTTTGCCCATAGGCTTGACGACCTAAAATACGCCGACCTTCACGAATATAGGGATACATACTCAAGCCAGATTGGGTGGGCATAGGACTATCGGGCCCCGACATCATGCGTACAGGGAATTGGGGAGAGGCGTATTTGTCCATGATCCATTCTGCAAATAGCAGGGCATGATTTTCGCCATCCTTTAGGGCTGTAGTATTTAAACCACCCAACCAATTTTGTTGCTGTCCTGAATCACGAATTTGCTTATCCGTCAAAATTAAGGGGGGATTCATAATGCCCCAGTCATTCCCACGATTCCAGTTCACGACAGTCATATCACCTTTAGCAGGAATTGCTTTAAAGGGATCATCACGTTTGAGGCTGATAATACGGCGATAGTTGAACACACTATTTCCTTCAAACATCGGAAATCGCCCCAAGTCGTAATCCTTGCGATGTTCTTCCCGTGAATAACCAGGTTGTACTTTGCGGAGTTCCTTGAGCGATTGCCCATCATCATCAGCAATTTTCAGTACAAAGGGAAATGTAAATGCTTGAGTACATTCAGGGTTATCGGCAACAGCATGGACTTCACCCGTTGTACTAAACCCTTCTGCACCGAGGCGATGGGGTAAATTTGACCATGCAATTAACTCTGCTGTGTCCGTCGAATCAATTACGATCATCTGCTTGCCTGCGGGAGCCTGCAAACGAATTGCTTTTTTATCAAAGGTTTCGTCAGAGTTCCAGTTAAACCAGCTTTTCAATTCGCGAGATAGGCGACCTTGAGGTAAATAGTTAGGATCGCGAGGAATTCTTCTCACACCGTAGATAGCCGTAATGCGATCGCCTTTATCGTTAAAACTTGCCCCCTTAAAGGCAACTTGTGTCTCCCAACGACTCTTAGGCGCAGATCGCTGGGACTCACGCAAAAATTCTTCAGATGCTAATTCCCCTGAATAGGGGGTAAAGCAAAGATTGCCAACCCAGCAACTATTGGTGTCTGCAACTACGCCCCCCGGTTTGAGATATGAATATTTTTCGGGTAGAGCAGGCTGACTAGCAATAATATTTTTAAAATGTGTCCAACTGAGGGGAAACTGCTGACGATAGCGCATGAGTAGGGATTCGTCGATCGCACTGACCCCTTGCGAGCTTACCTGTCCACCGAGCATCGGAGTTAATTCAATTAAACAGGTCGTTGCCCCAGTTTTCATCGAATGGTAGGCGGCAGCTACTCCTCCTAGGGAACCGCCAACGATCGCCACATCACATTCCCATACTTCCACATCAGCAGGTGGTGGTGGAATTAAATTGGGAAAGCCATTGCGATCGTATAGGGGGATTGCGGAATTTGGATCTTGAGCGATCGGTTCATTAGATATTTTTTGCTGACCAATGATTTGCCAAGTTCTTGCGGCTGCCCCACTAAGCACTACACCAAGAAATAGCATTCCCAAAATATGGCGTAGTTTTGGTCTAAAAGCTGTTTTGGGTTGAATATCTTCGGTCTGATCGACGCGATCGCTATTATTTTCTGATTTTTCGGGTTGATCGCTCATAAACTTGCAATTACTACTTCAAGGTTTGCCTATTGTTAAGACAGGCAAGTACAGTCATATTCCACAGTTTTAAGATTATCTTATATTGTCGATAAATTGACACATTTTAGTGTAAGTAAATTGGCTGACAAATTTACTTCAAATCTTTTCGCGATCGCATCGATTTCTTTCTATCAAAAATATAGAGCTAGGCAATAATGCATCCAAAAATTTAATGTATTTAATTTGTTTAATAGTGTTTTTTGTCAAGACAACTCTTATACAAATCCATATTGACACTGAGTAATTAATCATAATTAAAAACCAGCGCCAAAATCCGTATGATAAGTACAGCAATCGTTACAGGTTTTGAGATTTTATATTTAATTGCATCCAGATAGTAAAAAAAGATATTTCTTAGATAAACTTAAAATCATTGACAATCGGAACAACATCCTGTGGTTTATGTGGCACTTACACCGTAGTTTTGGAGATTTTATATTTAATTACATCTAGCTACTTATGGAGCCAACTTCTCAAACAGCCACTATCTCTATAGAAAGATGAAATACCAATTGTCCAAACAGATTAATTAAGGAGATCTAGAGAAATTTTAGAGATTATTTTAATTGCTTAACAGTATTCTCAATAGTGTAAATACATTATTCCCAAATATCACAATCTTGATTTCATCGTAGCTCTCAAAAAGCACTAATTACTCACAAATAGACGTAATTTGCTTAATAGAGCTATGAGATTTGTGATATTGCTATAAGTGTAATTATAGATAATTCAAATAAAAACTACAGCTTCGACTTCGCTCAGCTAGCTTACACCGAGGGCTGAGCGAAGTCGAACCCCGTCTACAAGTTATTTAAAACAACTATAAACAGGCAATTCTTGACCTAAAAAAGGCAATAGATTCTGGGCAAGGTTTACAGGATCGACACCCATTTCCGTGCGCTGTTTAGCGAGCCATATCGCGGTTTGGGAATGCCACAATGTTCCCGCGATCGCAACATCACTAGCTGCCATGCCTTGAGCTAATAAGCCCCCAAGCATACCTGCTAAGACATCACCACTACCACCTCTAGCTAGGGCAGGAGTACTTTCGGGATTGATCCATACCTGCGATGAGGTGTTGTGGGGAAACGCGATCGCTGTTTTTGCGCCCTTCAGTAAAATGCTGGACTGCGTGAGGGTTACGGCTCTTTGCAAAGCTTCTATGCGTTCAACTGTGCGTAAGTCAGGAAATAGCCGACAGAACTCGCCCCAATGGGGAGTGAGAATCGCAGGATTTTTTCTGTTTTGTAATTGGTCAAGCCCTGCGGCTTTGTCCAGTGAGGCTAAAGCATTTAGACCATCGGCATCGAGGACTAGGGGGCGATCGCAATCGATGATTTGCTTGACTACTGGCATAGCTTCAAGGGACAGCCCACAACCACAGGCGATCGCTTGATATTTCGCAAAATCAAGATTCGGCAATTCAGCGATCGCTCCCGAAGCCGTTTCTGGACAGCCAATGACGAGAGCATCAGGAACTTGAGCGAGAATTAGCGGTTTTAGAGAATGGGGAACGGAGATCGATAACATGCCCACACCCGTTGCCTTTGCGCCTATCGCCGCAAGGATTGCCGCACCACCATATTGTTGAGAACCGACAACTAGCAGTAAATGTCCAATTTCATACTTGTGAGCAATGGGATTACGGGCAATTGGTAGGCGATCGCAGAGTGTCTGTGGTTCTATCCGCCAGAGAGGATGTTGCTCCCCTAATACCTGATGGATAAATTGCTCAGGAATGTCAAACCCAATTCTTTCCAGTTTGCCAACATAGGGCGTAGCAGCTTCTGTCAGTAAGCCCCGCTTCCATAGTCCCAAACAAAATGTATAGGTTGCCCGAATGGCAATACCCATGACCTTACCGTGATCGGTGTGAAGCCCTGATGGTAAATCAATACTGAGGATAGGAATTTGCCAATTGTTGATGGTGTGCATAGCGATCGCGACATCGCCAGTGACATCCCGTTCTAATCCAAATCCAAAGATACCGTCAACAATCAAATCGCAATCCTGTAGTGCCTCTAGATCAACAGAGGGAATCCCTAAACTTTTGGCATAACATCCATGTACTCGCGTTAAGGGTTTAGATTTGGCGAATGGTGTATAGATTCGCACCTGTCGCCCTTGGTGATGCAGTTCTCGCGCCACCACCAAGGCATCTCCACCATTATGTCCAGACCCAACTAAGATGCCAATGCGTCCATAGTTCTGAGCAGGATAGAGTTCCGTTAGTCTTTGGGTAATCCGCAGCGCAACCTTTTCCATTAATGCGGCTACGGGCATTCCTGCTTGGAAGATCAGATTTTCGATCGCTTGCATCTGAGCAGCAGTAGCGATCGCTTGTGAAGAAAGGCAATCGATCATTGAGAAATTTGCCTTAGGAATTTGGTGGCACAAACTTTTTGAAGCTCGCAGGTACATGCTGACGGAGCCAATCTCTCACCTGTGGAAACTGCAAAGCCGCTAAGCCACTACCTAACAAGAGCGCAACCAAGATCAAAATAATCATGAAGGCTTTGTTGGTCTGTCTAGGCACTGCTAGTTCGGTTTTTGCTGATTCCAGATCGCTGGCACTCAAATTATCGGGAAGATCTACGGGTTCAGCAGATTCAGCACTATCAGCATCAGTAGTTGTAGTTGCTAAAGCACCTGCCTCTTCATTGACATGATTGGGGTTGGGCAAAATGTCTTCAGTATCCACATCATCTTCCGAACCCTCGGAAGAAGTTACCTGAGCATCCTCACTGACGTTATCCTCATTGGGATCGGGAGGCGCAAACCGACAACGCATCAGGGCAACCGTAATATTGTCATGCCCATTCAGTTCATTTGCTTGATCAATGAGATTTTGGCAACTGAGATTAAGTGGTTTGTCTTCAGTTAAAACTGGGAGCAAATATTTGTCATAGATCTGCTCAACACGCTCAAAATCACTCAACCCATCGGAGCAAAGTAGCAGCAGACAATCTGCGTCGATAAAAAATCTTTGCACCCTTGGTACGAGCATATCGGAGCCTCTAGTTCCCAAGGCTTGAATCAAAGCTCCGCCATCAATGCGTTGGGATGAATAGGCATAGAAGTTATAGCCCAAGGTGGTCTCGCGGGTTGCCACATCATCATCAAGGGTGACTTGGCGCAAATTATCTTTGCTAATGCAATAGAGGCGGCTGTCCCCCACATGCACTACATAGACCTCATTGCTGGGCTGTCCATTGGGTCGGGGAATTACTGCCATGACTAGAGTGGTTCCCATCCGTTGCTGGGCATGGCGTTGCTGTTGGTCGTTAATTGCCACAATTTGATTGTTGACCACACGAGCCACCATCTCTAACTGGGCAATAAATCCCTGCGCGGAGAAGTCAGGATCATTCTCTGCTTGATTGAGGAGGGTTTTGAGTTGTTGTTCGAGGGTTTTGATCGCTAGTGAACTTGCGACTTCACCGCCATCATGACCACCAAGCCCATCACAAACGATCGCAAGACGATCGCGTAAGCTATCAGCCTGTTCACCACGTTTTTGACGTTTGGTGTCAGGATAGCAAGCATCCTCATTATGATCGCGCTGTTGTCCTACATCAGTGGCACTTGCTACCCGCACAGTGAATGACTGATCCTGCATCACCTTTAAGGTCAACTTATCGAGATAGGCGATCGCACTATTTACGTCGTATTCACCACGCGCCAAACTGTAGAAAAATTCAGCGATCGGTTCGGCAATTTCGGACTTAGCCAGATCCAGCCACTGTACCCAAATATCTCCTAGTTGCGAGATATGCACTGCCGATACATCCGCTTGCAATTCCAACAGGCGCACCCACATCCCATCGACCCGCACCAATTTGGGTTCGATCAAAGTGCGCGTCATATTTTGTTCAGCGAGGGGTTCCCAGAGGTTGAGGACTTGCCAGAGCAAATTAATTTGACGTAAAGCGGAGGCTTGGCCCCAACTCTCAGCTAAGGTCGGACAAAGATTGCCTTGGCGATCGATGGGGACATTTTCTAATAAAAATATTTCTGAAAGATTTAGCTCCTCACCTAATAAAAGCAAACCATAGGGACGGGGCAGATGCAGGCTCAATCGTGATAGCTTGAGGTAAGACACTACATAAGTCTGAAATTCAAGGGGTAGCTCAGGTAGTGTGAAGGCATCGGTATCAACAACAATTTGTGAGGATAGGACACGATAGCGATCGCCCAGTAACGATGCAGGCGGAAAGGACTCGGTATCTAGTCCGACTGCCCAAAGATATTGCTGCTCAACTGCCGAAGTTTGCTCTTGATTTTCCATGAAGATGTTAGTTACTTACCAAACTCAATGGTGAATATATAGGTGAAGCTGAGGTATGTCTAAGCCACTACAGTAAGGACTGTAATGATCGGAGAAACTACAGTATTAAATGTTTGGTCTATTTCTTCAAGAGACATTTGGCTATTGTAGCGAAACCAAGTCACAATTTTAGTGGATTTTGAGCTGTTCTGCGCCTAGCAAATCTCCAAAAATATCAACGGATATACAACTTGATACTGGATTTCTTTAGAATCTAGGTATAGAAGTAGTTAAACTCTTAACCTATAGGAGTTAAATTTAACAACAAAAATTTAATACTTATTTAATGCTTGTTTAATACTTATTTTTATTCTGTTTAATTTGCAATTCATTTTGGCAATTTACTTTCGATTTTTATCAAAAAACCTTTATTTATTACCTTTTAGTACTTTTTGAACATTATTACACCGTCAGAGCCTATGAAAACTCAACTTACCCATCGTGAACAAAAAGTCCTTTGGGCAACCATCGATCACTATATCCAAACGGCGGAACCAGTTGGGTCAAAGGCTTTGGTGTCAGAGTATGACTTTGACATTAGCCCTGCAACGATCCGTAATGTGATGCATACCTTAGATCGCAGTGGTTTGCTGTATCAGCCCCATACTTCCGCAGGACGTGTGCCCTCAGACTCTGGCTATCGTGTTTATGTCGATGAACTAATCGATCCTGCCAGCGAGCTGACCTATAGCACCCATCAGTTTATGGCAAGCAAAGGCGATCGCCTTGGTAAGTCCAGCCTCGATGGGGTACTGCGCGATGTCGCCCAAATTTTAGCGACTTTAAGTGGATGTATCGCAGTGATTACAGCTCCGAATATGCAAACTATGCGAATTAGGCATTTGCAATTAGTCATGGTCGATCAACGCAAAATTATGGCGATCGCGGTTAGTGATACTTACCACACTGCCTCTGTGACGATGGACTTGCCAAGCGAAACTCGACCTGATGTTTTAGAGGGTGAATTAAATATTCTCAATAATTTTTTAAATGAACATTTACGCGATAAAAGCTGGACAGAACTTGGTAGTGCGCTGCAATGGGATGATCTAGATCGGCAGTTTCAGCAATATGCGGTGTTATTACAGCAGTCCTTGCAGCAGTTGATGAAACTATGCGATCGCACAGCTTTAGGGCAAATGTTTATTAGTGGCTTAACGGAACTATTACGTCAGCCTGAATTTTCTAATTTACAACAGGTGCAGAATATTGTGCAGCTTCTCGAAGCCGATCGCGCTTCGTTAATGGCGTTAATTGTCGATCAAGCTCGATCTGCGACCAATGCCGTTAGTATCTCCATCGGTTCAGAAATTTCTATCGAGCCAATTCAAAACTGTACTTTCATTTCGAGTACCTATCTCTGTGATGATAAGCCCGTTGGCACAGTCGGAGTTTTAGGTCCCACTCGTTTGGGCTATACCAGAGCGATCGCTTCAGTACAGGCGGCAGCTTTGCATCTCACCGATGCAATCAGTAAGTGGTAGTTGCTTGGTGCTCTAGTAGATAAGATGCAGCGCTTCGTATTGCATAGTGATCGCTGCATTAACATAGCTAAAAATCTCGTCCAGTTCTGCGATCGCTTCTAGCTCAAGATTTTCTGTGGCGGTAAGTGTATCTGCTTTTTTCTTGTCAAGCAGAGTTTGGAGGCGATTTAGTTCATCTAGATGTTGTCATTCTCGAATTGCACTGAACTATAAGCAAAATCACCACCCAGCTTTTTCAGTAATTTTCTTAAAGCAACTACTCTGGAGTCAGCCTCGATAGATTTAGGCATAGGAACTTTACTTAAAACGACTCTAGCGAAGATTTTACCTTTAACTTCATTACACTCAGATTGAAAATGTTTAACTGTCTCAGTTAGCTGTTCAACAGCAGAAATTAAATCTTTTCCTTTTAGCTCAATAAAGTACATGTACTCTAATTCACAAACTATGATGAGATAGTCGCACTTTCTTTTAGTTTGACTAGAAATCACACAGCCATCAATTCTAATTTTGCATACTTTCTTTTTAGATGGATTTTGAAGAATATATTTTCTTTTGTTTTCTTCTGCAACAATTCTCTTTCCTTCAGAACAATCTGTACAATCCCCATAGTTTTGCTGAAACTCATGACAGTTCAGTTTCATCCCTTAGTCCTCAAGATCAAAGAGTTGATTGAAAGTGTCAACGATAATATTTGAGGCTCTATCGATTTCGGCTGATTGAATCAATCCCATTTCGCGATCGACAATAGTTCGAGCAGTCCCATCTTCTAAAATATAGGCATCTAATCTACTCGATCTAATCCACAAGTGAGGATCTACAACTGTGGCGACTTCTTCGGCTTTATCTATACCTATCTTATGGGCGTATAGTAAATTATTAAAAGATGAAAGAATATAGGGGCTGTGGGTTGTCAAAAGAATCTGATTGTCATATTCATTAGCTGGGTTATCATTTTGATTAGCTAAAAGTGCTATCAGGTCAATGATTTGTTTTTGGGCGACAGGGAAAAGATGTGCTTCAGGTTCCTCTACGACTAGAAATACTTTGCGATTATTAAGAATTAGAAGGAGGATAAGTAATAAGATCCAAACAACTTCTTGCTGTCCAGATGAGGCAAAATTGATTAAAGTACTTTTCCCATCTGCAAAGGCAATCCTTTCAATACCATTAAAAGAGCTATAAGATCCTCGTAAAATTTGGTTAATTAGATTTTGAGCAAGCTTGATAATTTGGATAGTATTAGGATTACTATTAGAAATATGTTCTTGGATTAGTTTATCTAGACCTTGCTCAAAGATTGGTTTAGCTTGATCGATACGAGCAATGAAATTTTGCATCAGATAATCTAGCTTCGTTAAGCCATCTGATTCTAATTCCCCATTAGATAGCAATTCATCTCCCATATCAATGTTGTATCTTTGTTGGGATAAAATTGTGATTAAACTTCGCCCAGCAGGCAAAAATACGATATCTCTATCATCGCGAAAGAGCCAATTAAGTTCAGTCCCAATATATTCAAATAGAGCTGCTTCTTTTGATTTAATCGTGCTTATTTCTCGCGAGGAAGGAAAAATATAGGGATTTGGATGTAATTCAATATATAAATTCTCCGATTTATCCATTATCTTCTTGAATTTATTTGTAAAGTCTTCACTAAATTCAATATTTATAAAACGATTATCTTGAGAGGGATAAATATAAATCTTGATTCCATGACGATACTTATACTCCAGTCTCATGTCTGGAGATTGCTGTATGGAGCCATAAATTTTTATAAATTTTTGTTTTGCAAGTTTAGCAAAACTAGAAATAGATTTATCAAATTTATTTTGGTTATAGCAGTCAAGATAATATCGATATAAGTCATCTCTTAAGGACTTAAAGAAGAATATTGCTTTGCTGGCGGTACTTTTTCCACTAGCTTGAGAGCCAATGAATATAAGGATGTCATTCAGATCAAGCTTGATGTCTGAAACTGGACCAAATTGATGAATGGTTAGTTGTTGTGACATAGGAAAATAAATAGTGCTTCCGTAATTTTTTAGAAAGGAGCTAGAATATTAATTACTAAAAAATAACAGTATATTAAGAGTATATCTACTTTTTGCTAGTAAGTTTTGAACGAGATCGCCAAGTTCATCGGTAAATTTAAAAAACGTGAGATGGTTGATTTGCTCTATTCGCATTCCTTTTGGGAGAAAAGATGATGGTTTTAGCACTGTACTTATAGCATTTTGAATTATGTTTACTTGTATTATTATTTCATTGTATTTCTCATAAGAATCTTAGAAATGACAGTACACTTACCACGAATTGGAGTTACTCATCCCCGCAGAGCTATGGCATTACTGGAAGAGTACCCCCAAAATATTGTTGGTAGCTTTTGGTTAATGTGTGGTTATGGGTTTAGTACTGAAGGTATTCCCTATTGGTGGGGTGATCTTGTTTTAAAAGAAAATCCAGCACAAGCAATTATAGATGCTTATAAACAAGGTAGTTTTGATGGAGAACACAACAATCCCTTATATTTAGGATTTTGTATTATTGTTGTTGCAGATCCATCTAATCCTATACACCTATCTTATTTAATAGAGCATTTAAGAATGTGGAAACTAGAGGGGATTGCTTTATTGGAAATAATGGCTAAGTCTAATATACCCGCACATACCGAAGTGACTTATCCTGAAGGCTTTTTAAATGATCGTTATGGTTATAAAAATGAAAGTGATACTTATAAGCGTCTACGTGAGTCTTTAAGCCATTGGTCAGTTCAGACTTGGGAAGATTATTGTAGCTATCTAATGGCTGAACATGGACAGTACCAAAAGTGTTGAAGCAAACGCGAAGAAATACTAAAAACGGATACACTACACCTGTCAAAACAGTGATTTTAGCTTAAAATCACTGTTTTCCTAAACCAATGTAGATAGCTAATATTCTCACACATAAAAGCTTGTAAATATCGCAGCTTATCTAACATCTTACAACCAAACTCTTTTGGTATTTCTACTAGCTCTAGTAAAATATAAGCAATTAAGCAAGTATAAATTTGAATAGTAATTCCATTGACATTTTTAGTAATCAATCGATCTAATTTTAAATGCATTTTTAAAAATTTCCAAAATAGCTCAATTTGCCATCGCTTTTTATAAATCTCTGCTACTTCATCATTACTTACTTCTTGATCTGCCGCCTCTGATAAGTTTGTGGCAAGTCGGAATTCACTACGGGTTTCTAAGTCTGAAAAGGAAACTACTCTTACTTCTACTTTATCCTTACCTGTCCCTAATATCGCTTTTCCATTTTCTAGCAATTCTAGGTTCATATTGTTCTTAACTCTGATCACAAAATAGCGCTTTTGTAATTGCATGAGATTTTTGATGCGATTGAGTTTGGCAAACCCTCTATCCATTATTCCGACTGATTCTTTTGGTATTGCTTCTATAGTTGTTTCCCCGTATTTACTGTCATGCCCATTGCCAAAATGTATCAATATTCCATCAGGTTCATTAGTGCAGTTATTGATCCCACTAAACAGCTTTACTTGTCCGTATCCTTGGCTCCACATTAGTTTACTTGTTAGCGTAACTATGGTGGAGTCTAGGGGAAATAATACTAAATTTTCTCTACTTACTTCTTTCTCTTTCTTCAATTCCTTTCTTAATTCCTCAAATAAATTACAAAAAATATCTGAGTTTCTTTTCTTGCTCGCTTTAGAAAATGTTGATTTATCTATGTCTATCCCTCGCATATTCAATCTTTGGAATAAACTTGTCATACTTGTTTGACTCTGGTCTAGTACATAACTAAGCCAGCAAGATACAAACGCAAATGTGCTAAGTTTTGGATAATCGTCTTGTGGTAATTTCTTGAGGAATTGTTTGACAACTTTAGGAAAGTTAGATAGCATTTCTAATATTATTTTTTATTTGTTCGCATCTAATTTATCAAATTAGATGCGCTTTTTTCTAACTTTTTTCTATCGTTCAACGCTTCTGGGACAGTACATGTTTTATGATTACTGTAAAAAGATCAATCTTAGCAAAGATTCAGTAAAAGCTGCTGTTGAGAAAGGCTCTAGATATCTAGTTCTAACAGAAGGAGAAACAGATCCAATTTATATTAGGACAGCGTTGGATTTGTTGGGGAAACAGGGAATTTTAGAGCAAGTAGATATTGAGTGGGTAGGACTTTCTGTAAACAAAGGAAAAAGTATAAATACTGGAGACAGTGGTTTAAATAACACTAGAGATGTTCTTCTTTCTAACCCTAAATTTTTAACTAGAAAAGTGTTGCTTTTATATGACTGTGACACGAAAAAGCAAAGTGCTGATTATGACAACCTCAAAATAAGAGCCATCCCTAAACAGGAAAATAGAAAGATTAAAAAAGGAATTGAAAATTTATTTCCCGATCATTTGTTTACTGAAGAATTTTATGTACTGAAAACTAAAATTGGTGATTATGGAGAAGTAAATAAAATTCAAGAATTTCAAAAAATGAAGTTCTGCACATGGCTTTGTATTCAGAAAAAGGATGCTAAAGATTTTGCTGACTTTAAGGTGATTGTCGATATTCTCAACGATTTCTTAAATGAATAATTGGAGTAGTTAACACAAAAAATGCTGGTAAGTATTTTGTATTGCTATAATTCTCACTAAAGAATATGTAATCCACAACCTTACAAAGGTCACTACAAATGGCTACAGTTCATTTTAAATCAGAGATCAGCATCGAACTCGATCAACTACTCACTGGAGTAGCTCAGCTAGACACACCTGATTTAGAGAAATTACTTATTCAAGTTCGACAAGTACTTGCCCATCGTCAAAATCCTAGCCTTCCTGCACTAGAACTAGAACTACTGCAAAAAATTAATCAAGCTTTACCAGAAGAAATACAACAGAAATACAATGAGCTAAGCGCAAAAATGCGATCGCAAACTATTACTCCTGAAGAACATCAAGACTTGCTCAAGCTTATTGATATTGTTGAACAAGCAGATGGCGATCGCCTCCAACATCTTATTAAGTTATCTCAATTACGGAATATTTCACTAGCCGAATTGATGAAGCAATTACAGATAGGACTTACGCAAAAGGAAAAAGTGATGTAAAAAAAAAGGAAGATTTGAACAAAAGCAATGGCAAAAAAGTTTACTACTCTAGACTATTGTCAGTACCTGCTAAGTAGTCAGATAAACTACACAATCACTAACCTAGCAGAACATATAGAAGGGTACAGCCACGACCAGATCAACCGATACCTAAAAAACGAGAAATTAACCCCGAGATTGCTGTGGGAAAACGTAAAATCAACGATTGTGTCAGACGAAGCCAAGTATATGTACGTGCTGTTTGACGACACAGTGCTAGACAAACGTCATGCCAAGCAAATTGAGATGGCACAAAGACAATACAGTGGAAACGAGCATGGAGTAGTGCAAGGAATAGGGCTGGTCAATTGTATCTACGTCAATTTTAAACGGCATGAATTTTGGGTGGTAGACTATCGGATTTATGACCCTAATGGTGATGGCAAAAGCAAGTTAGACCATGTGTCCGATATGCTGAAGGGATTAGTCCATAGCAAGCAATTACCATTTCAGACCGTGTTGATGGATAGTTGGTATGCCACTCAACGACTGATGGCAGAAATTGACAACTTCGGCAAGATTTATTACTGTCCTGTTAAGTGCAATCGTCTGGTTGATGATAGTGGCGGCGTGGAAAAATATAAACGGATTGACCAACTCCAATGGTCTGAAACAGAATTGCTGCAAGGAAAATTGATCAAAATCAATAAATTCCCCAAAGACAAAAAGGTGAAACTATTCTGGGTTACTGTTTCTCCAAGCAGGACAGAATATGTCGTAACTAACGACTTAACTCAAGACTACACCCCTGAAGTACAAGCTATTTGCTCCATCAGGTGGATTATTGAGGAATTTCATCGGGAAATTAAGCAATTGACGGGTATTCAGTCTTGCCAATGCCGCAAGTCTAGAATTCAGCGTAATCACATTGCTTGTGCCATGCTAGTTTGGAATCATCTCAAGCGGCTAGCTTTTCAAGTGGGTAACTCTATCTACAAGCTTAAATCTGGGCTTTTATCTGATTATTTAAGATCTCAACTCAAACATCCTTCTATCCCTATGACTCTTGCGTAAGTCCTAACAGATTAATTGTCAACCAGTCCATGTCTAGGCGATACAACATCATCCTCCAAACAACGAATAATCTTCAGAATTTACAAAAGATTAAAGAACGCTGAATCAATTTCGTAGCCTAAACTTTGGGTCATTTGTTGTAACTTAGCTGTACTTTCAATGCCACGTGACTTGAGCCAGAGAGAAATTGTGAAGACCTTCTGCATCACAAAAAGCTCCAGTGCTTCAGGATTGTATTGCAACACATAGCCATCACCTTCGCGTTTAAACTCGTGGGGAACCAGCATCGCTGCATAGCGACTGAGTTCTAAACGCCAATCGAGGAGATAGCTAAACCAAGGATAGGTCGCATCGAGACGCACAAACCAGAGACGGACTTCTGATATTTCCGATAATTCGCGAGGGTCGCCATCTTCCTTATCCCATACAAGTTCTATTTGAAATTGGCGATCGCTTTCTGGAGTTTCATCCCAATTGGCTAATAACTTCTCGATCGCAATTTTGGCAGGGGTAATATCGAGGGATTCAATGCAGGCTTGGCTGATGTAAATGATGGTAGACATAGTAGTTTCTAGATAGATAATTAATGCGGCGCGATGCGCCGCATTAATGGTTATTAATGATTATTTTTTGGGTAAATGTTCACGCGGATCGAAGGATTGAACTTTGAGTAATTGTTCGTAAAGTTCTCTTTCTCGATTGCTTGGATTTTTGGGGACGACGATCTGGATTTCTACATACTGATCGCCAAAGGTTCTGGCATCTTTAGGAAATCCTTTACCAGAGAGGCGCAACTGTTGCCCTGACTTCACCGCAGGTGGAATCGTCAATTTGACTAAGCCGCTTAGGGTTGGCACTTCCACTTGGATACCCAAAACAGACTCACTGGGAGAAATGGGTAATTGACAGCGAATATCGGAACCTTCGAGGGTAAAAAATGCGTGGGGTTTGAGAATGATTTTGAGATAGAGATCGCCGCCTGATGCGCCTTGTCCCTTAAGGCGAATTCTCTGACCAGAGAGAACACCTGCGGGCATATTCACCTCTAGCGATCGCCCATCTTCGAGACGGATTCTTTCACGACCACCGACATAGGCGCGTTCGAGCGGTAATTCTAAGACAGCTTCGGAATCGCGGCGAGGATTGGGACGGGGTGGGGCTTGAGTGCTGGTGCGATAGGAGGATGCACCACCTGTATCTTGGGCGCGTTCGTTAGTGCGGAATTTGCCCAGTAATTGATCGACAAATTCTTGGAAATCGTTGTATTGGCTAAAGTCTACATCGCCTGTGTAGCCACCACGTTCAAAGTCGGGCGTATAGGGTTCGCGGGAGGATGGAGCGCGTCCGCCTGCTCCTTGGAATCCACCTTGTTTCCAATATTGCCCAAAGCGATCGTACTGTTGCCGCTTCGTGGTGTCAGACAATACCTCATAGGCTTCACCAATATCTTTGAAGCGTTCTTCGGCTGCCTTGTCATTGGGATTCAGGTCGGGATGATATTTCCGCGCTAACCTGCGATAGGAGCGCTTGATTTCGTCAGCCGTAGCTGTCTTCGGTACACCGAGGATTTCATAGTAATTGCGAAAGTTTTGCATATTTCCCGAACTGCAAACAAGGAGATAACTTAGCTTACCCTATCGTTGCTTTTGGAAACGCCAAGGGCATTTTCAAAAGATTAGATCCAGCTACGCAACCACATTAACATGGGCAAATAACCTGAGGAGATCGGTAAACCGATATAAATCGGCAACCAGAATAAAAAGGCGATCGCCACAATTGCAAAAATCCCACCCCCGATCGCACGGACATTAGGTAAAGCCGATCGCCACAGGAGCGACACCAATAGGGCAAGGGCAGCAAAGGCAAATACGGAGGCGGGCATATAGTGATACAAAAAAATACAGCGCTTGCTCAAGCTCCAAGGCAACCAATGGGCTAAGAAACTAGCAGTCACATAAAACATCAACCAAAATAATTGCGATCGCTCCCGCAATGGTATCTGGGCTATGGCTTTAGGGGGAAACCTAAATTTCGAGGCAATGACAAAACTGAGGCAAAGTAGCAAGGCGATCGCACTGAGCCAATACAACAAGGGATTACCCATCGCATGAACAAATTCCACCATGCTATTGGGGCGATTTTCAAAAAAGTACGCGATCGGGCGAATTAATAATACCCAACTCCACCAAGGCGAGCAGTAGGGATGAATTGGTTCAGTTTTACCGACTCCTAAGTTTTGATGAAAGCCAATGATCTGACGATGCAATTCCCAAATATCGCGCTCAGGATTAATCATCAAATGGGGAATCCACTGCACAAAATAGAAAGCGATCGGGACAATGATTAAACCAATGGCGATCTGAGCGGCATTTAGGGTTTGGCGGTAGCGTGACCATGCGTAACCAGCGATCGCTACTAGCCCAATAATATAAGCCAAGCCTGTCCATTTCACACTTATAGATGCGCCTAACATCAAACCCGTAATGATTGTCCAGAACCAACGCTGTCGCGATCGCTTCAGGGCTAAGACCATACATAACTGACTGAGCATCCCGAATAGCAAGATGTAAATATTGATCAAGCCAAACCGTGACTCCACCAATAGCAAACCATCCATCGCGATAAACCAACCCGTTAGCCATGCCCAACTGCGGCGATCGCTAAACTGCCACACAAATTCGTAGGTAATTAGGGGCAATAGCGAACCCGCTAGCGCCGTCATGCAGCGATAGCCCAAGGGCGCATAACCCAAAAGCTGGATACCTAAGGCAATGATGTATTTCGCTAGGGGCGGATGTGCATCAAATAGAGTTTCACCATGTAGGTAGTTTTGAGCAAACTTAGGATAGTAAACCTCATCAAAAACAATATCGGCCGTACCATCGATATTCCAAAATCTTGTCCCAAAGGCAACCAATGCGATCGCCATTACTCCGAATACAGGATGCTCCGATAGCCAAATTAAGCGATCGGTGAAACGAGCAAGGGGAGTAATAAATTTGCTATCTCTCCAACTGCTCATATCAAGGTCATATCAAGATAATTACTTAATTACTTGCCTGCCTTAATTTGAGCAACTAGTCCTTCTAAATCTTGAATATTGGGAACTCCAGAGAAAAAGACTCCATTAATCACAAAGGAAGGTGTACCGCGTACTCCCAAAGACTTGCCAAGTTCAAAATCTTTCTTAATCGCTTCCTTGGCTTCATTGCTCTTGCGATCGCGATTAAATTTATCGATATCAAGTTTTAAATTCCTAGCTAATTCCACATAAAACTCTTCGCCCAATTTGCTCTGTTGCTCAAACAAAGCATTATGGTATTCCCAAAACTTACCCTGCTGAAAAGCGGCCCATGATGCAAGCGCCGCAGGTTCAGCCTGTTGATGAATTTGCTTCAACGGGAAATGCTTGTATACCAAAGTGACATCATTGCCATTTTTTGCCATGAATTCCTTCACTACCTCATGAGCCTTAGAGCAATAAGGGCATTCAAAATCAGAGAACTCCGCCATGATGATTTTCTGACTGCTGGAACCTGTAACAGGCGCATTACGAAGTAATAAGCGTGGTTCTTGGCGAATTTGTGATAGCACCTTGTCGCGGGCTTGCTCTTCCTGCTGAGCTTGTGCTCTTTGATAGGCTTGCACTGAATCCAAAATTACCTGTGGATTTTTGCGAAGAATCTCTAAAACTTTTGCTTCAAACTGAGCATCAGACAATTGAGCGCTAGCGGATTGCCCTGACGAAGCACAGCTTGTCACGATTAGTAAGAGGGCAACTAAGGCTGATAGGAAATAGGGTTTGACGCGCATCACAAAAATATCGCAAGTAGTGAGGTGTAATTCTTTCCGTCTTAGTTTATACCAATTAACTGAAGTGTCATGACACTTCAGTTAATTGGTATAGCAATTCAAGAGATGGCTTTTGTTGTTATTTTTATTAAAATATCGTTAACCACATCTGGCACTTCATCCTGTGGACAATGCCCCGCATTGGGAATATCGATAAATTCTTGAACACAGGCAAATTTCGTAAAAGACTCGCGTCCCAATTTTATTGGTTCCCAAGGATCGCGATCGCCCCATAAGACAATCGCCTCGCAGGGCAAAATTGCCAACAAATCCTCTGGTCTGGGACCTTGTGAATAGCGCACAAACGCCATAAACACATCAACTGCATTCGGATTTTGAGCAGGCTTCACTAATATTTCAATCAATTCATCGGTAATCGCTTCTGAGTGAATGTAAGCTTGCGACAAAATTTGGCGGACTGATTTTGGTTGGCGCACTTGATCGAAAAATAATTTAGCGATCGCCCGCACGCCCAAAATATTCTGTACCGCCTTCACACCCACACGTTTAAACCAAGGACTCGCCAATTGATTCTGTTCTTGTAATAGCCGCAAGGAACAATTAATTAATACAGTTTTGGTGATTAACTCAGGAGCATAGATCGCCGCTTGCATGGCTACCACTGCACCGATCGAATTGCCAATGAGGATAGCGCGATCGCCCACGACCTCACGCACAAAATCCGCAATCTGTTGTCCCCAAGTCTCAAAGGTATAGGCAAGCTCACTGGGCTTAGGCTGCGCCGAAGATCCAAAACCGATCAGATCGATCGCATAGACTCTATGACATTCCGCCAAAACTGGGACATTTTTTCGCCAATGTCCCACTGATGCCCCGAAACCATGGATTAAGACAAGTGCAGGGCTATCTAAATTTTTCGCTAATCCTTCAGCACAATAACCAATCTCATAGCCTCTCCATGTCCAAAAGCGATCGGCAAACTTACGATATGCAAAAGTCATTAAGATTACTTATTGTTTACGAAATATAAAAGATTTTAAGATTCTTCTAACTCAATGGATTTTGCTAGTTTCAACGAGCTATCAGCAGACTGAAACTAGCCCTCAAGGGTTAAAAAAGGTAAACTTATATGAAGCAAGTAGAACTAGCTAATTTCGCCTATCCTATCATTGACTAGAGGTTAGCCTCTTGTAATTTTATTTAGCTTATTTAGACCTGAACTCATTGTATTGTGGTTCTTACCTTGGCATGGACAAAGTAAAAACCTTAGATACATCCAAAATATGAGTTTTGCAGTTTTTGGGTTGTCTCCAACTTAAGAACTGCGGTAAATTTGGCAATAAGTATTTTTAGAACTTTTTCGATAATATTATTTGGAGATTTAAACGTGGCGCTTCCTTTATTAGAATACGCTCCAGCATCGCAAAACACTCGCGTAGCTGGTTTTACAGTAGGCGGTGATGAAACACCTCGCATCTACACTACTAATAACCTGCTCTCTAAAACTGAGCTAGATGATTTGATCGAAGCTGCATATCGTCAAATTTTCTTCCATGCTTTTGCTGTGGATCGCGAAGTTACTTTAGAATCGCAGTTGCGTTCTGGCAACCTCACCGTTAGACAGTTTGTGCGCGGGCTAATTCTTTCTAACACCTATAGAACCAGTTTCTATGAAAAAAACAGCAACTATCGCTTTGTAGAGCAAACCGTACAGCGTGTTCTCGGTCGAGCCGTTTACAGCGAACGTGAAAAAATTGCTTGGTCTATCGTTGTAGCTACCAAGGGTATCGAAGGCTTTATCGATGCACTCCTCAACAGTGACGAGTATCTTGAAGCTTTTGGTGATGACACATTGCCTTACCAACGCCGTCGTGTTCTCCCCAGCCAAGCTATTGGTGAAAGACCCTTTAACATCACTTCTCCTCGCTACGATGCTTACCATCGTGCACAGTTGGGCTTCCCTCAAATCATTTGGCAAAATCAAGTTCGCGGTTATACCCCTGCCGACAGAAAGCCCCAAGCAGGCGATCCAGCATTGTTCTTGAACTTGGCTCGTAGCCTGAATATTCCTGCTTCTGCTGGAAGACTCGTCTCCGCTCAAAATCTTGATTACGAAAAGCTAGTTCCTTACCGCAAGAGCTAAATCAAGTTTTTAAGGGAGAGTAGGTTACAACTCTCTCCTAAAACAAAAAGGGGCGCAATGCGCCCCTTTTTGTTTTGGGAAATTGCTAGCCAAATAAACATCAAGATTTATGTCAAAATTAGCTAAGGGACATGCAGGAAAATCAGGAACCGATTTTTGTGGCGCGGCGAAGCCACGCCACAAAAAATCGGTTCCTGATTAAATCGCAGAACCCTAAGCTTTACTTTTTTATTAGCTTTTAGATCAGCTTTTGTTTTAATGGATATTCATCAATTTCTCGAACTTTTTGTCGGTCGTTGGCGATCGCAACGCAGCGATCATCAATTTGGTCAAGAAAATGGTAATGATGGTCGCTCTTTATTGGAAATCAATGCACTAAGTGAGGATGATCCTGACTTAATCGCAATTTGCCAAAAATATGACATTGATCCGCATACAGCTCAACATGCTGTCAGGACATCATGGGAAGAAGAGTCATTAAGCAGCATTAAGCCGAAAGGTAGTGCTGTCATCGTCCCAGTACCGAATCCTGACTCACCACACAAGGGATTGATTTTAAGTGAGCAAGGCAAAGGTATCTATGAGTTCGCTCAAGATGAGTCCTTGACCATTCACACCGTAACATCGCAAGGGGTAGTCGAAGAACGCATTTGGTACGGAAATCCAAATCTGCGTTTCCGTGTGGCTACGGTGTCGCAGGGTAACAATGCAGGCGATCGCCACATTCAATCCTCCAAGTTTTATTCAGAAATTCGTATTTCCCCACCCAAACAATGATCATGAAGGATGGCGCTTTTGCGCCATCCTTAGTTTTGTGATTTTTATGATTTGAGGAAATGGGATATTAATGTCCAGATTTCTAGACCGATAAAACCTGCTAAAAAAATAAAAATTGCAATATTTAAACCCGTCTTAATTTTTTCCATTTTTTCCCATACAGTTATAGCTTTGGTAATTTAATTAAAGAGGGGCGCGAAGCGCCCCTCTTTAATTTTTATGTTCTGCTATATTACATGCTTAAATTAACCAAATAATTTTGACTAGAAAAAACATCACTTGATCTAGTTGAGTTAAACTTAACCCTTATTACATTCAAGTGTGGGGATGTACTGCTGTGAATTGGCTCAAAAGGTTTAGTATTATCGGAACTACAGCGCTCGCGTCCCTAGCGATCGCGCAATCTGCATCGGCACGTTATGTAGTTTTTGTAGAAGGTAATGATTCTGGAACATTACAAAGAGTTAAGACTGTTTCACCAACTGCTTTCGCGACCAAAATCAATGGACAACCTGCAATTCAGGCAGGTACTTTTAACTCTGAGACCAGTGCGAATAACTTAGTATCGGCTCTGAGTAACACTGGACTATCACCGCAAAAATATTTCAGTACCTCAGGAGGTAAGGAAAGTAATGTCCAAGTACCTTTTACGGACACAACAACTTCAGTTGCTCCTTTGTCGAATAACCCGCAGCAAGTGATTATTCAACAAACTCCAGCACCTCAGACCATAAATTTTCAAGCAGATCCGCAACCACAGATCTATACCTCTGCACCACAGCAGCCGATCGCCTACACTAACCAGTATCAGCAGATCACAACAAATACAGTTGTGCCACAGGTACAGACACAGCAGGTATTAGTCCCCCGTTGGCAACAGGTATTGGTTCCTGAAACTAGACAGGTTGTCACCCAAGCGGTTGTTCCCCAAACTCAACTTGTCCAAACTGGCTATACCCAAACTGGCTATACCCAATCAAGCTACGTTCAACCAACTAGTTATGTGCAGCCTCAAACTGGATTTATCCAACCAACTAGTTACGTGCAGCCAACTGGTTATGTGCAGCCTCAAACTGGATTTGTGCAGTCCTCAACAACAATGCTAGCGCCAGCCACATCCTACGATAGCTATGTTGCGCCCAGTAGTAACTTATCTACTATCCAAACTCAACCAATAGCGAATGAGACCAGTGCTGAGCAACAATTACCTCAACAAACTGTAAATCCTAATTATCGCTATATTGCCGCCGTTCCAGCTAAATTAAGCAATCAGTATTTGCTAACACAGGTACGTCAGTATGTCCCTAATGCCTTTTTCACTAATTCTGGTCGGGGCACTTACATTCATGCAGGTGCTTATCAAAATCGTGACTCCGCCGAATCTGTGTCTCGTTATCTGCGATCGCAAGGGATTGACTCACGGGTGCTTTATTTCTAAAACCGATGACAGAAAGTAATCCTCCTGAATCTAACCAACGAACATCTAAGCAACTGAAATGGCTTGAGCCTTTTGCCCTACTTTTCCCAAGTGGCTTTTGGCTCGTTGCATTTCTACTTGTGCCCACGATTTTTATTTTTATTCAGAGTCTTGTCCCCCTTGGCAAAACTGAGTTTGGCATAGACAACTATCTGAGAGTCTTTGAGTACGTTGGTGGTAACTTCATTTACCTAACCGTCGTATGGCGATCGCTACTTTATGCAGTAATTACCACAGGTTTTTGCCTGATCTTAGGTTTTCCTGTGGCTTACTGGCTAGCGGTGATCGCACCTAAGCGTTGGCGCAATATCTTATTACTGTTATTCGTGCTGCCTCTATGGACTTCCTCTTTATTGAGATCCTATGCTTGGATTACAATTTTGCGACCAACGGGCGTTTTAAACACCTTTCTCAACTTCATTGGACTCTCAGGGATCAATGTCTTAAATAAGGCTGAGGGTGTAATCATTGGCATGGTTTATACCTATTTGCCCTATATGGTTTTAGTCCTCTATACCTCGCTGGAACGCCTTGACCTGCGTCTACTCGAAGCAGCAGCCGACCTTGGCGCAAATTCTAAGCAGACTTTTTGGCAAATTACAGTACCACAAGTGTCCTCGGGCATTATTGCAGGAACGGCTCTAGTATCCATTTCTAGCTTTAGTGACTACATTAATCCCCAACTATTAGGCGGGCCAGGTAGTCGCACGATCGCCTCCATCATTGAGTTGCAATTTTTAGGCGCAAGTAGTAATCGCGGTTTTGGATCAGCAATTAGCATGGTGCTGATTCTGGCTGTCACCATTGTGATAGCCCTGCTAATTAAATATGGCGATCGCCGCGTAGTCAGTGATAGCTAATCCTTTTTTCCTTTTCCCCTTTTAAGTGATGGCTAACGCAATAAACGTCCCTCCAATCAAGCGATGGCAAACTTGGTACATGCTACTTGCCTTCTTCTACATGTACTTGCCCATCGGCGTTCTCACCATTTTTAGCTTTAATAAATCCCCATCCCCTTCACAATGGGCAGGCTTTAGTCTGGACTGGTACGCCAAATTCCTTCAAAACGAAACATTACGCGCAGCGCTAAAAAACAGTCTTAGCATCGCCCTAGCCTCTGTGTCCGTATCAGCAGTATTAGGAACCCTCACCGCAGTTGGTTTAGCCCGATATTATTTCCCTGGCAAGAGCCTCTATCGAGGAGTCACCTATTTGCCCTTGATCGTTCCTGATATTGCGATCGCAGTAGCAACCCTCGTATTTTTTGCAGCGATTAAACTGCCCCTAAGTCTTGGCACAATTGTCATCGCGCATATTGTTTTTTGCCTAGCCTATGTTGCAGTAGTAGTCTCCAGTCGCCTTGCTAGCATTGATCCCAAGCTCGAAGAAGCCGCCCTTGATCTCGGTGCTACCCCAGTCCAAGCATTTTTGCGCGTACTCCTACCACAACTTTTACCAGGGATTTTGTCGGGCTGTCTCCTTGCATTTATTCTCAGCATGGATGACTTTGTAATCGCCTATTTCACCGCAGGCGTTGGCTCCACCACGTTGCCGATCGCTATTTTTTCATCCCTGAGGAGTGGCGGTGTCACCCCTGAGTTAAATGCCCTCAGCGTCTTGCTAATCCTTGCCTCAGCCTCAATTGCCGCGATCGCAGAAGCGATTAGAAGTTGGGGAACCCATGATTAAATAGCAATTTTTGTAGCTTTACCAAGCCACAAAAATTGCGACATTATGCATCTCAGTAAATGGGCAAAATTTAAATATAAAACCCCAAAACCTATGTCGCACGCGCAGCGTGCGACATAGGTTTTGGCTATATTTTTTAATTATGCCTAGCTACTTAGATGATTGTTACCAAAAATTTATTGGTTTTACCTACATCCGTTGAAAACGTGTGGTATATTACATCTGGCAAAGCTAATCAAAGCTAAAGAATGACTCCCCATGAGTGAGAAGCCTTTAAAGCTGCGAATCTCAATTCCACCCGTTGAGGGAATCGAGGACATTCCCATCGCGGCAGTCGAAGTACTCGCTACAAAAATGGGGTTTAGTCCTAATGCTGTGCAAGACATCGTACAAGCTCTTACGGAAGCTTTAGTGAATGCGGTTCTTTACAGTACATCAGACCTTGACGTGGAGGTTGTTGTTTTCGCAGCACATACCAGCCTAGTTTTAGAAGTCCATGATCGTGGCTCTGGCTTTGATGTTGATAGTGTGCCTCCGCCTGATTTTGATTTGATATCCGAGATTGGTGTCAAAAACGGCGGTTTCGGTATACATATGATCAAAGCATTGGTCGATAAGGTAGAAATCGAATCTACCGATCAAGGTACAACAGTCCGTATGAGTAAGTTTTTGTCTATCCCCAAACCCATTCTCCAACCATGACTCATTCCTCATTTTTACAAGATGAACTCAAGATCGTTGAACAAATTGATGGCGATCAAGTTATTCTCAAACTGAATGGTGCTTTGAGCGTAACCACTGTTCCATACTTTAGACAAGCAGTACAGCCATTTATTGATCAGAAGTTGGCAGCAATCGTTTTGGATTTTGAAGGTGTTACCAAGATTGTCAGTAGAGGCGTAGGTGCGGCGATCGACATGGCAGTGCAAGCCAAAAAGCAAGGTGGTAAACTCCGCTTAGAGAATGTTGGCAAGTATGGTCGCTCTCTATATATTCAAGGTGTACATCTCGTCGCCGAAGTGCCTGAACTAGAAGGTTTTGAACCATAAGTTTTCGTATTTTTTCATAAATTTTATTAAGATTCAGCGCTTAGGTATAGACAATATATCTGGGTGCTAGTTTTTATTATTTGGGGGTAATTAATAAAAATGAAAATCGTTGGTCGTAAATCGCTGGGGTTACAAGCTGTTTTTGATATTGGCTTAGAGCAGGATCACAATTTTCTGCTGGATAAGGGCTATATTGCCTCAAATTGCTTTAATAAATCCCATAGTGTCGCCTATGGCTATGTGACTTATCAGACTGCCTATCTAAAGGCAAACTATCCTGTCGAATATATGGCAGCCCTTTTGTCTTCAGTCAGTGGTGACCAAGACAAGGTGCAGCGCTATATTGCCAACTGTCGCAGCATGGGGATTCAGGTATTGCCGCCTGATGTGAATAGTTCAGGAGAAGACTTTACGCCAAGGGGACAGCAAATTTTATTTGGTTTAGCTGCGATTAAAAACCTTGGGGCAGGGCCGATCGCAGCGATTCTACAAGCTAGACAGGAGGATGGAGCCTTTACCTCACTGGCTGATTTATGCAGTCGTCTCGATTCGCGATCGCTCAACAAAAAAGCTCTAGAAGCATTGATCCAAACTGGGGCGCTAGATTTACTAGAGCCAAATCGTCACCAGTTGATGAACGATCTCGATATCACGATGGAATGGGCTTCACGCCGCGCCAAAGAGCTAGCATCAGGTCAGGGAAATCTGTTTGATTTCTTTGGCGAAAGTAGCAATACCAAGACCTTTGACACTGCGCCTACGACTAATCGTGTTCAGGACTATTCCTCTCAAGAAAAGTTACGGATGGAAAAGGAATTACTCGGTTTCTATATTTCCGATCATCCCCTCAGCGTCATCAGCCGTTCGGCAAGGGTAATGGCTCCGATTAATCTTTGTGATATTCCTGATTCCTCAGAAACTAAGACCGTTACCGCGATCGCCTTGATCTTGGATATCAAAGCCGTAACCACAAAAAAAGGCGATCAGATGGCAATCTTGCAACTCGAAGATCTCACAGGGAGTACTGAAGCTGTCGTATTCCCTAAGACCTTTGATAAGGTTAAGCATCTCTTGGAAAAGGATAAACGGGTGATGGTGTGGGGCAAGATCGATCGCCGTGATGAGCAGACGCAATTAATTATTGACAATATGCAGTCAATTGAGTCAGTGCGGATGGTGCGGGTCGAGCTAACTCGCGAACAAGCTAGCGATCGCCAAGTCTTGCAGCAACTCAAAACCGCCCTAAATCCTAATCCTAGCTATAGCAACTCTAACCAAAGCAATTCTAACTATGGCAGAAATGAACCTGATACTTCTGCCAAAATCCCTGTAATTGCAGCGATCGAATACATGCCAAAGTTAGTACGCCTAGGCAATCAATTCTGGGTCGAAGATGAGGAGACGGCAGTTAAAGCGTTACAGCAAGCAGGATTTAAAGCTAGTTACGATGCACTAGTTACTAAATAATTAGACCGAATTTTTTGTATGTTATCTGTTAACCTGACAGAAAGGCTCTTGGAGATTTCCCTATGCTAAAGTCCTTTCAAATAAGTAATTTCAGGCTATTTGAAAAATTAGAAGTAAAAAAACTAGGACAAGTTAACTTAATTGTTGGCAAAAATAATTCTGGGAAAAGTACATTTTTAGAAGCAATACAGATATATGCAAGTAATGCTACCTATGAAGTACTGTTAGACCTCATATACGCTAGGCAGGAAACTTGGTCTAATGATGTGAATAAATCACAACTTCCAAATACTAGGTATGCACAAAAATCATTTTTACACCAAGTGCTAAATTTTCGGAAAAATTCTGTTCGTCATTTGTTTTTTGGGCATCAAATACCAGAAATAAATGAGAAAGGACTATCTTTAGGAGAAGCACCTCCTTGTATACCCCTCAATCTATATGTAGCTATTTATAAAAATCAAAATGATGAAACAGGGTTAAGAAAAGTTCGCATTTCTACCTCTCAGTTAAATGAAGATTTAGCTGATGTTGAAATTTATCTTGTAGCAGAGGAAGGTGAAAGATTAACTAGACTATTTCGCCTAGAAATGGATCTAACAAGCCCTCGACATCAAACTTTAAGCGGTATGTATGAGAGACAAGAAAATCTTCCTAAATATGTATACCAGATTGTTTCAACAGATAATATGTCAAGTAAAAAACTTGCTTATCTATGGAATTTGACGAGTTTAACTGACTTAAAGTCAGATGTTATTTCTGCTCTTAAGCTAATCGATAACCGAGTAGTAACAGTTGTTTTTGTTGACGGTGAACTTGATGAGCGCATCCCAATGGTACAGATGCAAGGAATTGATGAACCGTTACCATTAAAAAGTATGGGAGATGGAATAATGAGAATATTTCATATTGCTGTTGCTATTGTGAATGCTAAAAATGGCATATTGCTAATCGATGAATTTGAAAATGGGTTGCATTGGACTGTACAACCTAAAGTCTGGGATATTATTTTTCAGCTAGCTGAAAGACTGAATGTACAGATTTTTGCAACAACTCATAGTCGTGATTGTGTGCAAGCTTTTGAGCAAACATGGAATAACTATCCAGAAAGTGGTGCTTTCTTTAGGCTCGATGAAAAAAATGGCAAAATTAAAGCCACAGAATATACCTTAGAAACCCTTGCTGACTCTCTGGAAATGGACGTAGAAGTGAGATGAGTCGCATAGAAAATCTAAAGCAAAATTCTGTATGTAAACAAGATACAGATAAAGTTTTACTAGTCGAAGGAGATACGGATTGTCATGTTGTTATGGCTTTATGCCAAGCACATCAAGTCCCAGAGACTTTTGGAATATATCAATGTGGCTCAGATGATGGAGTCCTAAAACGTTTAAATGCACTAATCACTCGCCCGAATCCACCTCAAGTTATTGGAGTCATGCTTGATGCTGACAATCCTTCCCTAGAAGGTCGCTGGAAAGCAATTACTAAAAAATTGCAAAACTATAGTTATGAGTTGCCCACAAAACCTAATGCTAACGGCACAATTGTCGTAAGTAATGATGAGCCTAAATTAGGATTTTGGCTTATGCCCAATAATCAGGTTTCTGGAATGCTGGAAGATTTTTGTGCAGAACTTGCTGAGCCAAACGCCTTAGCATTTGCAAAAGCCTGTGTTTTAGAAGCTCAATCGAGAAACCTGACTACGTTTAAAGAAGTCCATCGTAGCAAGGCAGAAATTCACACATATCTATCTTGGCATGATGAACCAGATAATCCCCTCGGTAGAGCGATTACTAAGCAAGCGTTACAACCACATACCGATCTAGCCATAAAATTTACAGATTGGCTGATACGTTTATTTGCATAAATTTTTAAATTCCTAACTGTCGTCTGGCTTCAAATAAGCCGAGAGCAGCACTCACGGAGAGATTGAGGCTGCGGACGTTGGGATTTTCCATCGGGATATAAACCGCAGGATTATTGGCAAGGACTTCTTGAGGTAAGCCACTGGATTCACTACCAAATAGGAGCCAGTCGCCATCTTGGAATTGAAATTCTCGAAAGTGTTTTGCGCCTCTCGCACTAAAGCAAATCCACCTTCCCCCTTTGGATGCTTCGCGTAAGGATTCGATATTAGGATGCACGGTCACATTTACATAGTCCCAATAGTCTATGCCTGCCCGCTTCAATTGGCGATCGCTAATTTCAAAGCCCAGAGGCTCAACCAAGTGCAAATGGGTATTTGTGGCGGCACAGGTGCGAGCGATATTGCCAGTATTGGGCGGAATTTCGGGATAGATGAGAGCGACTTGCAGCATTGACGATTCAGGAAATTTAAAGACTGTGGTTGTAGCACAGTCTTTAAATATAGCAGCCCTAAATCATTTGTAGATTTTTTAGTTTGTGGAAGCACACACCGAAGGCTTGCGCTTCCACAAACTATTTAGGATTGCTTGGCTAACTTTTTGTCCTTTCTTCGATATCTTCTAGGGTTTGTAAAACTAGTCGCTTAGCCTGTAGTTGCCATCCCCATTTTTGCAATGCGATCGCTGCCCCAGTGCCTATTACCGTAGCAATAAAATCTAGGGGCTGTTCCATTGATATACCTAGCAGCAATCCTAATCCTGCAATCCCCCAAAAAGGCAGAGAGATTGTCTGACGATTTTTTTCGACTATTTGACTAATATCATCGGTAGACATTGCCGCAAGTAGTTCTGCCTTGGCTTGCTTTTGTTCAGCAACATTCAGAGATAAGCTAATTTTTTGGCGCAGTTTTTCGATTTTACGAGCAGTGGTACTGTACTGCACTAATTCATCTTCCGCCATCACAATGAGGCGTTCTAGCTTGGACATAGGTCACTAATTAAGTTTGCATGATTGGAAAGCAAGTCTTATAGTAGCCGCCATAGAGTGATAGACATATCCCTCCTATAGTAGTTTTCGCGAAGCACTTACTGAATCGGCGATCGCGATCAGTTTGTTGGAAAAAATATTTGACAAAGAACATGACCGTTAGTTAATATATAAATCCTGAAGTCAGGGCGAATGGCGGAATTGGTAGACGCATCAGACTCAAAATCTGACGACAGCGATGTCATGAGAGTTCGATTCTCTCTTTGCCCATAAATCAAAAAAGAAAGGTCACTAAGTGAGCTTTCTTTTTTATAGGGAAAGTTTTTGTAAGACTGAATTTGTAGAAATGATGTGACGATCTAAGCCAAGCACTTTTGGATCAAGACCGATCGCTAAGCCAATTAGTTGTGGTAAATGCAAAATCGGAATTCCTAATTTTTGACCAATTACCTTTTCAACTTCGGGTTGACGGGAATCGAGATTTAAATGACAAAGAGGACATGGGGTAACAATACAATCTGCGCCTGCGGCGATCGCGGCGGTGAGATGTCTCCCTGCCATGGAGAAAGATTCTTTGGGGGCATAGCTAGAAATTGGCCAGCCGCAGCATTGGACGCGACCATCGTAATAAATAGGAGTTGCCCCGACGGTGCGAAAAATATTTTCTAAGGATTCAGGTTTAAAGGGATCATCAAAGCGTGTAACTGTTTGCGATCGCAGTAAGTAACATCCATAAAAGGCAGCACATTTCAGATTGGCAAGCGATCGCGTCACTTTAGCCGCAATATTTTCTAAGCCATAGTCACGAATGAGAATCCAGAGTAAATGCAAAACTTCCGTCGAGCCTTGAAAATGATGACCTTGAGTATTCAGTAAGGCATTAACTTCATCTTTGCGATTGGGGTCAGAGCTTTTGAGCTTGTCATTAACCCGACCAAGTACACCCTGACAGGTGCTACATTGCGTCATCACATTTAAATTCAATTCTTCGGCGAGAGCAATATTCCGCGCATTGACCACATCTTCCATTAGCTCATCGGTTTCCTTAAAGGTTCCCGAACCGCAACAGGTTGCCTTAGTTAATTCCACTAATTCAATGCCTAAGGCTTGAGCGATCGCTGTTGTCGATGCGTGGAGTTCTTTGCAAGCACCCTTAGCAACGCAACCAGAATAGTAGGCGTATTTCAATGCTTTCGTCTCTGTCATTACTCTTTAAAAAATGATATTTCTTAGCCTTAAAAAGGATTATCTTTAAAGCTACTTATCCCAAAGCTAAAAATAGCAACGCCATTTTTAGCTTTTAAAAAACCTTACTGGGTCTTGTTTTTAATTCACAAAAACGCTGACACACTTTTGTGAATTGGTATTAAATATTCAGCAATTGCCACTGAATTATAACAACATTCTCAAGATTTCTTGAAAAATCAAAGCTTGGCTAGAATGAAAGTCTTTGAAATAGCTGATCAACAGCAAAACTAAACCCATTAATGATATCTTCTCCATCCAGAAAATCACCGCGCTTAAGAAGGCGATCGGGTTCTTGGGCAGAACGGTAAACTAAGACGTAGTGTTGGATAGGATTAATTACCCAAACTAACCTTGTACCATTTTCAAAATATTCCACAAGTTTGGTACTAATTTCTTCGACCGTATTTCCGGGGGATAGTATTTCCACTGCTAGATCAGGTGCACCTTCTAAAAAGCCAATGGGCAGATCTTCAATCCCTTGGAATCTCTCTTTCGCAAAGAAAGAAATATCAGGGGAGCGTTTATTACCATTTTTCATCTTGAAGGCTGTACTGGAATCAAATAACACCCCCAGCTTTTGCGATGACACAATTGCAAACAAAGCTGAACTCAAAACAATGGAAATATAGCCATGTAAAGCACCTGAGTTGCCCATGACAACTAGTTCTCCATTTACAATTTCATAACGACATTCATCATCGGGAAGAGCCATGAATGCCCTATCTGTCCAGACTTTTGCGTTTGGTGTTATGAGGTCTTCTGTAACTGAAGCAGACATATTCTTTGCTCCTTTTCGCTGTTTATTCTGAGTGGGCAGAGCATTACATGACTTTAGCGACTTTTCAAGGATTTGAGAAGTCCATCACAGGCATCGAAGAGGAGATCGATGACATAATTAAAGCCATCCGCACCACCATAATAGGGATCTGGCACTTCTTTGTCATTGTGGGTTTGACAATAGTCACACATCATTTTCACCTTGTCCTTGAATTTCCCTTGAGGATCGAGGGCGAGGATATTGCGATAGTTGTCTCTGTCCATTGCCAAGATTAGGTCAAATTCTCGTAAGTCCAGCGCTTCAAATTGCCTAGCCGAACCAACAAAATTTAAACCACGTTCTTTAGCGGCAGCTCGCATTCGGCGATCAGGTGGTGCGCCCACATGCCAACCACCTGTACCTGCGGAATCACAAATAAAGCGATCGCTTAGTCCCTCCTGCTCAATCAAATAATTCATGATATTTTCCGCAGCAGGCGATCGGCAAATAT
This sequence comes from Pseudanabaena sp. BL-A-41, assembly GCA_050632425.1. Taxonomy (GTDB): domain Bacteria; phylum Cyanobacteriota; class Cyanobacteriia; order Pseudanabaenales; family Pseudanabaenaceae; genus Pseudanabaena. Next base: position 2,251,399 of record CP192607.1, read on the forward strand.
TTCCGAGACAAACAAATAACAGTTTCTTAGTCATATCTATCAATATCAAAATAAATAGCCAAAAGTGCTGCATAGCAGCACTTTTAGAAGTTAAGCACAGAGCGCTAAAATTTGCTCAACAACTTCAACAACTAATGACATCACCATCGACCAGACCCAAACCCCTTTCAGCATATTGCAACAGTTTGTCCCGTTTGCGATCACGTTTAATGGTCAGCATATTCGGTAAAACAATCGCCATTGATTCTGCCATCCGATCTTGGAGTGGAGCATTAACGGGATAGGTCAAATCATGACTAACTCAAAAAACATTACAGTTGGTGCTAAGCACCAACTGTAATATAGCTAAAATGCCAAATCGTCCGATCGCGAACCAGAATAAATCATGCCTTTGCTGAAATTAATACTCAGAGGTTCACCATCACGGATAAAGCCTGTGGCATTTTTGACCCCAACAAGAATAGGGATGCCTAACCTTCGACCAATGACCACTGCGTGGGAATCAAGGTTGGCATCTTCAGTAATGACTGCGGCTGCCTTACGAATTACTTCAATAAAGTCAGCATCAGTACGATCAATTACAAGGATTTCCCCTTCGTTAAAATCACGCACATCAAGATGATGGAAAGCAACCCTAGCACGACCATGAACCATTCCCGAACCAATGCTTAAGCCTTTTCCTACTACCGATGATACGAATTCAACTTTGATCAAGTCGGTAGAGCCTGCTACATCCTGTAATGTACCTGCTGACATAACTACTAAATCCCCTGCGGAAAGTAGCTTCATTTCTTGAGCAAGGTTAAGAGCCGCTTCAAAGTTTTGTCTGGCGGATGGTAAGGAAACTAGGACTAAGGGCTGAACACCCCAAACCATTTGCAAACGTCGAGCGACTTGGACATTGGGCGTAACTGCCAAAATGGGAATCGGGGGACGGAATTTGCTGACGTTGCGGGCTGTCGAACCTGTTTTGGTCAATGTCACGATCGCGGCGGCATTTAGTTGCATAGCGATACTACCAACCGCTTGACTGATCGCATTAGGTACGGCTCTCCCCATACTTTGAATAGGTTGCATTTGGAGATCTTGCTCTCTTTCGATGCGAACGGCAATTCTTGCCATTGTTTCTACTGCCAAGATTGGATATTTGCCGACTGCCGTTTCGTTGGAAAGCATGACAGCATCGGTTCCATCAATGATCGCATTGGCTACGTCGGAAATTTCGGCACGGGTCGCACGGGGATTATTAACCATGCTATCGAGCATTTGGGTTGCCGTAATGACGGGAATACCCAAACGATTAGCAGTTTTAATTAATTGCTTTTGGGCGATCGGTACATCTTCCGCAGGGATTTCTACACCCAAATCACCACGCGCCACCATTACGCCATCACATACCGAGAGAATCGCTTCCATATTGGCGATCGCTTCATGCTTCTCGATTTTGGCAACGACGCTAGCCTTACGACCCGATGCAGCAATTAAATCTTTAACTTCAAGTACATCTTCAGGTGTGCAAACAAAACTCAATGCTACCCAATCCACACCTTCCGACAGCCCAAATCGCAAATCTTCGCGATCCTTATCAGTCATGGCACTGACAGATAAGTGGACATTTGGGAAATTGACACCTTTGTTATTAGACAATGTGCCACCAATAACCACACGACAATAAAGATCGCCTAATTCGGCATTCACAGCTTCGACAACCATTTCTACCTTGCCATCATCGAGCATGATGACCGCACCAACAGGTACTTCCTCAGCAAGGGTTTCATAAGTAATGCAGCTAATTTCCAAGGTTCCTGGAACTTGGCGGCTAGTTAGGGTAAATTTATCGCCTTTATTTAAAGTAATAGGTCCATCTTTAAATACCCCAAGGCGAATTTTGGGCCCCTGTAAGTCTTGTAAAATACCGACGGGTTGATTTAGTTCGCTAGATACTTGGCGAATATTACAGATGCTGCGATGGTGATCTGCATGGGTTCCGTGGGAAAAGTTTAAACGAAAGGTAGTTGCACCTGCTTCAATAAGCTGGCGAATCATATCAGGGCTACTGGTTGCGGGACCAATAGTAGCGACAATTTTGGTGCGGCGAAATGTTTCTCTAACGGTCATGGATAGTAAGCTAACGGCGGGATCTCAAACATACCAGAATGTCATGACAAAAACTAAATTTTGGGTTTTGTTGCACCTATAGCAATGCTAAAACCCAAATAAACAAAGACGGCGCGAAGCGCCGTCTTTGTTTATTTGGGTTTTATATCCTAAGCAAAACTTTGACTGCTATATGGTGCGACAAAACCCAAAATTAGTGCTGAGATCACATCCCAGAATTGTGTCAAAATATTAAGTGTGAGAGTAATATTTGACCCAACCCAGATTTCCCGCCCTACTGCGATCGCCCTCGGTAACTTTGATGGCGTGCATGTAGGACATCGCCATGTGATTGCGCCGATTTTGCCCGATGCTTTAGGTAGCGAGCATCATCATTTAACAAGTACCGTTGTTTCGTTTTCACCCCATCCTAAAGAATTTTTTAGCGAAAAAGTGCGATCGCTACTTACTCCTTTTGATGAAAAGGTTGCCCTATTAGAATCCCTTGGTGTAGAGCAATTAGTTTTGCTACCCTTCGACGCGGATCTTGCTAAACTCACGGCTGCCGAATTTATACAGCAAATTTTGATTGACTCCCTCCAAGTGGAATTAATCAGCGTTGGCTTTGATTTTCATTTTGGGCAGAAACGTCAAGGCAATGTTCAGGATTTAGCAAATATTTGGGGCGATCGCCTGACGGTAATTCCTGAGCAGACAATTCCAAGTTATCGTGCCGAACGACCTTTATTAAGAATTAGTAGCTCAAATATTCGCGAAGCTTTGTATCAAGGAGAGATCGATTTGGCAACATCGCTACTCGGTCGTCCCTATAGCTTGATCGGTAGGGTCGTTAAAGGTAAACAATTGGGACGGACACTTGGCTTCCCCACTGCAAACATAGAAGTTACGACCCGAAAATATTTGCCTCGTTATGGAGTCTATGCTGTACGCATAAGCATAGGTAGCGAAATGTCAGAATCAACTCCAAACCCTCAATTATTCGGTGTAATGAATATTGGTATGCGACCAACCGTAAATGGTGATACTCGCTCTGTCGAAGTTCATTTGTTTGACTGGCAAGGAGATCTCTACGATCACGAGTTAAGAGTTGAGATACTTAAGTACATTCGTCCTGAAAGAAAATTTGATTCTCTCGATGCCCTCAAAGAGCAGATTCAAGCGGATTGTCAGGCTGCTTTAACCTACTTTGCAGTTTTAGCTTAGAAAGATTTCGTATAAAGTTGAAAATAAGTCTTATATGAAGTCTAAATGACTATACCGATCTATCACATCACGGCTATCCAAAATTTGACATCAATTATCAATTATGGGGGGCTTATGTCCCATAATCGATTGCGTGAGAGGAAAGCTAACTATACAAATATTGCCTACGAACGTATTCAAGATCGACGTTCTAATAAGTTAGTACCTTGTGGAGCAGGTGGTTCGCTACACGACTATGTTCCCTTTTACTTTGCGCCTCGCTCTCCGATGCTATACACCATTAATAGAGGTAATGTAGAAGGCTATTCCCAAGGTCAGCAGCAAATCTTGCACCTAGTTACAACAGCAGAATCTATAAGCGATAGGGGATTAGCATATGCGTATACAGATGGTCATGCAGTCATGGAATACAGTGATTTTTATGATGATATAGAGTATTTGTATCTTGAGCCAATTATTGATTGGGAGCTAATGGAGGCTAGATATTGGTCTGATACGGAAGAAGATCCAGATCGTAAACGTCGCCGTCAAGCTGAGTTTTTAGTTTATCAGTTCTTTCCTTGGCACTTAGTTAATGAGATTGGAGTGATCAACTCTACAATCCAATCTCAAGTTCGCAATTTATTATTGAAATCCGTACACAAACCAAATATTTTAGTCCGCCGAGATTGGTATTATTAAATAAAACTCTTCACCTCACATGATTGAATATCAGCAAGGCAACCTGTTAGAGACAAAAGCAGATGCCCTTGTTAACACAGTTAATTGTGTTGGCATTATGGGCAAAGGCATTGCCTTGCAATTCAAACAAGCATTTCCTGAAAATTTCAAGCTATATGAACGTGCCTGCAAAAACAAAGAAGTGCAAACAGGCAAAATGTTTGTAGTACCAACAGGTAGCCTATTTACCCCAAAATATCTAATTAATTTCCCAACTAAAAATCATTGGAAAGGCAAATCAAAAATTGCTGATATTCAAAGTGGTTTAGATGCCTTAGTTGATGAGGTTGAAAGGCTAGAAATAAAATCGATCGCTATTCCTCCTTTAGGTTGTGGTAATGGTGGACTCAATTGGTTAGAAGTAAAACCATTAATTGAGTCAGCTTTTGCACAACTACCTAATGTACGAGTAATTATTTTTGAGCCATCGGGTACTCCAGTTGCAAAAAATATGACTGTAGCTTCAAAAATCCCGAATATGACGAGATCGCGTGCTTTATTCATTCGATTGCTAGAAATATATGGCGTTCAAGGTTATGAGTTAACTAAATTAGAAATTCAAAAACTTGCCTATTTTCTCCAAGAAGCAGGTGAGCCTTTAAAACTAGCTTATGAAAAACACTTGTATGGCCCCTATGCCAATAATCTCAACCATGTTTTAAAACATATGGAAGGTCACTTTATTCGTGGCTATGGCGATGGTACGGGTAAAGGAGAAATTTATGTATTACCTGAAGGCAGACAATCTGCTACAGAATTTTTACAAAATCATCCTGAAGCAGAAGAAAGACTAGAAAAAGTTAGCAATCTAATTAGTGGATTTGAGACTCCCTACGGTTTAGAAATGCTAGCAACAGTGCATTGGATTGCAACAAAGTATGAGAATCCTGCCCAAGATGTCAATCAAGCTGTTGACCTATTTCATTCTTGGAATCCTCGCAAGAAGCAAATTTTCAAAGCCGAACATATTTACACTACTTGGCATCATCTAAAGTCACAAAATTGGCTTTGACTGCTTTTAAAAAAGATTAAGTGCGTCGGCGCGATCGCGGACGGTTGCGCTCTGCTTTATCGCGTTCGTAATTTATGAGCCTGCCGTAATATTCATGTTTAGCGAGATTTAGCGATAGGAAGACGTGTTCTCTGGCATTGCCGAAACCTTTGCGGTTAAAGAAATTAATGGCAGGTGTATTCGCAGGATCAGTATCGACAAGCATTAGGCGCACATTATCTTCAATCATTCGCTCGATGATCTTATCGACTAGGCGATCGGCTACTCCTCGCCGTTGGAAATTGGGGTTTACACCTAGCCAAGTAATATAGCCATATTTCCACGAAGCCTTATTGATGATTGTGCCGAGAATAAACCCTGCAAGCTGATCGTCGATTTCAGCAACTAGGCAATATTCAGAATCAGTGTTATACATCCCAATCACCTCCCACTCGTCCCATGTGCGATAGAGGTATGGATATAAGTCACTGGTAAATAATTGTTCGCCTAAGTGAAAGATTGGCGCAATATCGTCAATATTCATCTCGCGAATATCAACACTATTAGCATCTTGGCGATCGCGATCGCTTTCCTTCTCAAGAGATTTATCAGTCAGATCATTCATACATTTAAGTTTTGCGAGGTTGCATATATTTAGAGAGTGGCGGCGCGAAGCGCCGCCACTCTCTATTGGGTATTGTCCCATTGTAAATAAATAGCTGGATTGTAAACATAGTGAAAAGATTGGGCTGGCGCACAGGGATCGATCTTAATGGCAACACCTAACTCAAAATGTAAATGTCTAGTATCACTGCGTCCTGAATTGCCCATTTTGCCAAGCGCTTGACCACGAGTGATTTTCTGACCAACTTTTACTTGGATACTATCAGGATAGAGGTGAGCATAACGAGTGAATAGCCCATTAGGATGTCGAATTACAATATGGTTTCCCCAATCACCACCGCAGTCACGCTGTAAATTATTTGGCTCAAAGGAATTTGATTGAGGGCAGTCACGACGAACATACATAACCGTGCCATCGGCGACCGATCGCACCAAAACTTGAGCAATTAACTGGTTGCTGTTAATAAAATCAATGCCTTCATGCGCCGCTAGTTGATAGTCCTTGCCTACAAATGGATCGATCGCGGTAAATTCTGTGGGTAAAGCCCAAGCTAAACTCAAGTTGCGATCGCTACGGACAGAAGCAACACGCTGTGTCGGTGGATATTCTTCGTGATCATTTTCCAAATTTGGATGCGAATATTCCTTGGGGCAAACTTGAGCAAAGACAGGAGCTACACAAGTACAGGGCAGAGAAATCACAAAAACTGCTAATCTGAGACGCAAATGTATTTTCATGCAGGGAAATAATTAGCAAGCTTTCTTGCTATGTCTTGCTATAGGGCAATCCTAAATAGGTTGTGAGAGTGCGCCCCGCAGGGGCGCACTCTCACAACCTATTTAATCTCATAAATGAAATAGGATTGTTATATCTTTCTATATATTTAGTGAAACTTGTTAAAAACCTTCTTTAGGTTTGCCTACACTCGATCATAAGTATTAAAATAAGTTACAGCTATCAAAAAATTGTTAACTAGTTCAGCAATCTTGGGTTTTTCAATTACATGAGTAAAGTTTACGATTGGTTTAACGATCGCCTTGAAGTCGGGGCGATCGCTGAGGACGTTACTAGTAAGTACGTCCCCCCCCATGTCAATATTTTTTATTGTTTAGGTGGCATCACCCTCACCTGCTTCCTAATTCAGTTCGCGACTGGTTTCGCGATGACCTTTTATTACAAGCCCTCGGTTACTGAAGCTTTTGATTCAGTGCGCTACATCATGACCGACGTTAACTTCGGTTGGTTGATTCGCTCAATCCACCGTTGGTCTGCAAGCATGATGGTCTTGATGATGATCTTGCACGTTTTCCGTGTGTACTTGACTGGTGGTTTCAAAAAACCCCGCGAATTGACTTGGGTTACTGGCGTAATCCTTGCCGTAATCACCGTTACCTTCGGTGTAACTGGCTACTCCTTACCTTGGGATCAAGTCGGCTACTGGGCGGTAAAGATTGTATCTGGCGTACCTGAAGCAATTCCTGTTGTTGGTGGAACCTTAGTTGAACTACTTCGTGGCGGTCAAAGCGTTGGTCAAGCAACCCTTACCCGTTTCTACAGCTTGCACACCTTTGTATTGCCTTGGTTGATCGCTGTATTCATGCTTGCTCACTTCTTGATGATTCGTAAGCAAGGTATTTCTGGTCCTTTGTAAGGTTTGTTATCTTACAACCAAATTTAGGATTTTCGTATTAGATAATTTTAGAAAAAATACATTGCAATAGTAGAGCAATAAAATGGCAAAGACTGAAAAGCTCCCCGATTTGAATGATCCAATCTTGCGTGCCAAGTTGGAAAAGAACATGGGTCACAACTACTACGGCGAACCAGCTTGGCCGAATGACTTGTTGTACATGTTCCCCGTTGTAATCACTGGCACGATCGCTTTGATTACTGGTTTGGCAGTACTTGACCCCACCTTGGTTGGTGAACCTGCTAATCCCTTCGCAACTCCTTTGGAAATTTTGCCAGAGTGGTTCTTGTATCCTGCATTCCAAATTTTGCGGATCGTCCCTAACAAGCTTTTGGGAGTACTGCTCCAAAGCTTGATTCCCGTTGGCTTGATCCTCATTCCCTTCATCGAGAATGTCAACAAGTTCCAAAATCCTTTCCGTCGCCCCGTAGCGATGGCAGTATTCCTATTTGGTACTGCTTTTACCCTTTACTTGGGTATCGGCTCCACCTTGCCCATTGACAAGTCTTTGACCTTGGGCTTGTTCTAATTAGTTCAAATAAGTTGCTTGGCAACTCATTTGAACCTAAAAAAGGATTTCGAGTAGTACTCGAAATCCTTTTTTTATTGGCGATCGCGCCTTTCTTTTTTATGATGTATCTATGCCACGTTTTCAAAGCCGCTTATTTAATTGGATCGATCAATCCTTGCCTGCCAAATTAGGACGCAGTGCAAGACGGTTAATCGATCGCCAATTAAGGCAGATGCCCAGCGTGAAGGACTTACCGCGCTTGCTTGCCTATCAAGTAGCAAAAGCGGCTCTATATCCTGTATATCTGATTGCCTCGACAACTAAGCGGATTTTTCCTGCACTGGGTCGTAGTAAAACTGAGGATAGAGAGAAACTGCGATCGCAACCTGAGTCCGTCGGCTTATTATCGGAAGCTGAGGCAAATACTGAAAATATTGAGCAGGTAATTGAGCAAGAGTTACCAAAGCCCGAAATCCCCCCAGAAATTCCTTTACTTTTAAGACCTTTAGTCAAATTTTTAAATTGGATCGATCGCACTAAGCTCAAACTAGATCGCAATATTGCAGCGATCGTCAAGCGCCAACCTGATAATCTCGCAAATATCGACAATCCTGAATTAGAACCAAGAATAATAGCTAATCGGATTTTCGCGGAAATTTGGCAGCAACAGGTGGAACAACGCCAAGCTGATGACAACGCCTTAAAAGAAAGTAATGGTTTAGCGGAAAATGTCGCCCTAGGGAAAAATCGCAGTCTAGAGCAGTTGCGCCGTTTGATCGAAGCAGCGATCGCCTATTTCTTTGGTCATGGCAATCAAGCTAATGTTCAAGAACAAAATTTAGCTAGTGATGAAGAATTAACGGATTTATCAGGTACAGAATCTGATGCTTTACCCTCTAGTCCCAAATTAGGGCGGCGGCGCGTCAAATCAACGGGTGCAATCAAAGAAAATTCGCCACTAACTCAAAATACTAATCTAGAAAGATTACGAGAATTAATCGCCGCCGCGATCGCCTATTTCATCGGTAAGCGCATACTTGATGGCGATCAAGTAACATCTAGTGATGTCCTTGAGGATTTCCAAGAAAAAGCATCGGAATTTCTATCAGGAGAAGCTGCCGATAAGCTCCAAACCAGTTCTCAGACTTCTCCAAATAGAACTAAACAATCTAGTTCTGCAAGTTCCGATGATCTCAAATTTGATGATCAACTTGAACGTTTACAGAGATTGATTGCCGAAGCGATCGCCTATTTCTTTGGTAGACAGTTATCACAACCTGCCCTAGATGAAACTTCTGATATAGCCCCCAGCGAAGAAGCATGGCTAACAATGGAAGATGTCTTTGGTGATGATAATGGTCCTTGGCCACTTCCTTTAGAATATGAGTCTCAAGCCTTTACGAAGTCCAAAGATATGGCAGCAATTAATTCTTCAGGGGAGTTGCAAAGTTTTGAAACCACAACCACACAAATTTCTCAAGATCGACTCGAAGGAAGTTTACTCTTTGAAGAAGAATTGCTAGCCTATCAAGGCTCATCGCCAGACACAGAGAATGAACGTCCATTAAGAGCATGGATCGAAGCCAAGGCAAGCCTTTTAGGCTATGTCTATAATCCAGTAATGACTGTAATTTTTTGGTTAGATGCAATCATTCTCAAAATCGAGAATTTCTTCATTGGATTCTGGAAAGGATTAGTCAACTTCCCAAAACGGTTAATTAAGTTTATTCGTTACGGAAATAGACAGTCAAAATAGCTCGATTATAATTTTCCTAAGTACAGGACAAAAAGTTGCAAAAGTATAGAGAAATGGGTTTTATAAAAGATAACCACATCGCAAATAAAACCCCTATGAAAGAGATTAACCTATTTCGAGAAAAGTTGCAGCAACATCTGTAATAGAATGGAGAAAGAATCAGACTTAAAATTAAATAATAATCACAATCTCCCTCCTGAAATCATGAATGAATTCTCGTCACAGGTTCAGTCTTCAGTTTTTCCCCAAGAGCATTGTCCCGCTTGCCTAAGCCTAAAAATCCATCCTATAGAAACCATTGCTACGTCCAAGATTTTTAGTCATCCCATGTTGGGTAGTACTGCTAAACAAATTATTAAAGATAGTTGTCAATCCAGCAAGATTCCAAACACTATCACCTTCTTTAAGTGTAAAACTTGCCATCTAGAATTTGCTAATCCTATGTTTGCCGCAGATGGTAATTTTTATGCAGAAATGGATATAGAAAAAAACTATTACAGCGATCGCTGGGAATTTTACCAGTCTCTCAAATCGATGCGACTAAAACGGAAGATTCTGGATATTGGCTGCGGTGAAGGACGTTTTTTAGAAATGGCACAAAATCAAGGTCATCAGGTAATCGGTCTAGATTTTAATGATGCTGCTCTAAATGTAGCGAGATCGCGAGGGCTAGAAGTATATAACTGCTCTCTGAGAGAATTGCACAAAAAATATCATCAAACTTTTGATGCCGTTGTCTTTTTTCATGTAATTGAACACTTGGTTGATCTTGAGTGCTTTTTTAAAGATCTCAATCAATTGATGGCAATTGACTCAGATCTCTATTTCTCTTGCCCTAGTCCCAAACGCTATTCTCAATATCTAGAAGCAGATCTATTGGCAGGGCAAAAAGAATTTTGGGATTATCCTCCACACCATCAAACTAGATGGAATTTAAAGGCTACTAAACGCTGTTTAGAACGGATGGGCTGGGAACTCATACATTTTCAGACAGAACCTTTTGATTGGCGTGGCATTTCAACAAATTTAGCAGATAAGAACTTACGTACTAGAGGAAAGAGCCTAGAGCAGATACCATCCCTTAACCGTAAATTGGCAATCCTGACTCAAATGTTAAAAACAGCGATCGCTCAATTTCGCTATTCAGGACTAAGCATGTACTGTCATGCCCGAAAAGTGAGATAAATAACTATCTAGACAGAGAGAAGGGTTGCCAAGGTAAATCGCTTTTGCCAGTTAACAGCAAATCTTTGGTAATTTGAGCAGTGACGGGAGCCATCATTACGCCATTGCGATAATGTCCTGTAGCGATCAACATCTGGGGATGATCAGGGACAAATCCTAAAATGGGTGCTCTTGTCGCTTGTGGTCTAGGTCGTTCCCCTGCCCATGTTTCTAGTACTTCCGCCTTAGCAAAAGCTGGACACCATGCGATCGCCTGTTCTAACAAAAAGGCAATATTCTCCTCACGTAGTAATTGCTCGTACTCAAACTCAACGGTTGCACCGAGCCAATATTGATCATCCCCAAGAGGCACAATATTAATATCCGAGCCATCCTCATTTTCCGCATGAACAATCGTTTTGAGATTGAGGTCTGGAACCTTTACCCGCAGCGCTTGACCGCCAACTGGTTGCAGCAAATCTTGATCCTGCTCTTTTAAGAATGGGGCAATCAGAGCATTAGAGCCTAGCCCTGCTGTGAGCACAAGGCGATCGCTAGCTATATCTGCTAAGTTCTGAACCGATGTATTCCACTGAAACTTCACCTCATTTTGCGTAGCCGCCTCCACTAGTGCTTGGACAAACTTGCGCGGATGCAAGCCGCGATCGCAGGGACTGAGTAAACCACCATCTGTGAGCCATTGTGGAAATTGTTCAGCAATTTGAGCTTGTCCTAACCATTGCAACTCAAATCCCTGTTCTTTGCGAATTTCGATCAGCGATCGCGCTTTCGTCTCAGCATCGGGCGATCGATACAAACTTAAAATGCCATGGCGGTTGTAGAGAAGATCAGACTTAGTTTGAGCAGTCAACTCAGAAATTAAGCGATCGTACTTACTTAAGCTAGCTAAACGCAACTTGACCAAGTCCCCCTTTGCCTTGGCACTACAAGCCGCCATCAAAACTCCTAACGAAGCACCCGTTGCGCCCATAGCAGGTTGACTATTCGCCTCAATCACAGTTATATCAAGGGTATTTGCCTGACAGTCTTTGCTTAGTTCATAGGCAATTAAGGCTCCGATCACCCCGCAGCCAACAATAGTAACAGTCGTCATGAATATCTTATATATTGCATATATTGAAAGAGTGCACCCCTTGGGGGTGCACTCTTTCAATATATGCATAAATTTTAGCGAGTTGTGAGAAAGTCAGTGTTAGACTTTTGAAATAAACTGGAAAAAGTGCAAATTCTGTAGAGCACTTACCGTCAAATCTTGATTATCCCTGTAAAAATTCTGCATGAAAGCCTGTGATTACGCTTAACTTGCTGCATCCTATTGAGGCTACTCCTATCCAAACATGGAAATTTGAGTCTGAGCCAGTGATTCGGATTGGACGCTCTGGTGATAATGACGTTATTTTATATAGCTCAGTTGTTTCCCGTTACCATGTCGAAATCCACCGTCATCCCCTCCATTGGGAAATCGTCAATATTGGGGCAAATGGTACATATATCAACGATCAGCCCATCGAAAAAGAACGGGTACAAGATGGGATCACCATTCGACTAGCAGCAACGGGACCAAAATTACAAATTTTATTAGATGGGGCAGGATCTCCTACTCCTCTCCAACAAATTGCTGTCACTCAGCCAGTCACATCCAAGAAACCAAGCGATAATCGTCCTACTTTTATGCCCCGTAAATAGCTCAGAATCAAAAGCCTTGCTAAGCAAGGCTTTTGATTCTGAGCTTTGAGGTTGCACCTTTAGGGACATGCAGGAAAATAAGGAAGCAAATTTTTTGCGGCGCGGCTTCGCCGCGCCACAAAAAATTGGTTCCTTATTAAATCGCAGAAACTTTACATCTGTTTTGGTGATCTAGGCGATCTATTTTTTATACAAATATGAGCGTCGATATCGTAATATTATAGACTTGGCATAACTTATCACTTGCTGACAGTTTTGCTAAAAAGTTGGCAAAACACCAAAAAATGTTTTTTGATTTCTAGATATATTCAATCTAGGCATACTTAATCTAGGCATATTTAAATAATGAAGGTCACTCTAGAGAAGCTTCCCGCTAGTCAAATTGGTTTTGACATTCAAGTAGAAGGGGCAAAGTCTCAAGCAATATACGATCGCATTGTCAAAGATTTGACACGCACGATCCAAGTCCCCGGTTTTCGCAAAGGTAAAGCCCCACAACAGCTTGTACTAAGACAAATTGGTAGTCAGCGACTCAAAGCAAATGTCCTCGAAGAGTTGCTAGAAAAAACCTTAAACGAAGCCCTCGCCGAAAACAAAGAAGTTAAAGATAAAGCTTTAGGCGGCTTTCAACTGATTACAGATATTGAAACCCTTGTCCAAACCTTCACCCCCGGACAAGAAGTATCTTTTAAAGCAGCGATCGATGTAGAGCCAGAAGTTACTCTTGCTAAGTATCAAGGTTTTACCGTTAAAGCTGAGGAAATCAAACCAGATCTTACAGAAGTCGATCGCACCTTGCACGAATTTCAAGTGCGTAAGTCCACCTTAGTACCCGTTGAAGATCGCGCGATCGAATTAAATGATGTGGCAACTGTTGATCTCAAAGTGCTTGATCGCGAGACTGGCGAAGAATTGCCCGATGCTGGCGAAGATGATTTTCAGTTAGATGTTGATGAAAAAGCATTTATCCCTGAAGTCGTCAAAGCGCTCATCGGTGCAAAAATCGATGATGTCGTGGAAGTTGAGTCCGTTTTCCCCCAAGACTATTACCCCGAAGAATATGTCGGTAAAGAAATTAAGTACGTAATTACAGTCAAATCACTCAAGGGTCGTGAATTACCTGCCCTTGATGATGAGTTTGCCAAATCCATCAGCGATAAGGAAACGATCGCCGAATTGCGTGAGCTTTTAGAGCAGCGCGTTATCGATGAGGCTGAGTCCAAGACTAAGGCAAACAAAGAAACTGCGATCCTTGAAGCCCTCACCGCCGAACTTGAAGTAGATTTACCTGCAACATTGGTACAGCAAGAACTAGATTTCTTGGTAAGACAACAAGCCAGCTATCTCCAAGAGCGCATCGATCCTGCGATGGCAAAGCAACTGTTCACCAAGGAGTTGGTCGAAGAAATGCGTCGCCTCAATCACCCAGAAGCTGTGAAACGCCTCAGACGTAAGGTTGCCCTCGATGAAATCGTCAAGCAAGAAAAAATTGTTGCCGATGAAGCGACCCTTAACGAAAGAGTTGCTGGTGCGCTAGAAGCCCTCAAGGGTCAAAATATCGATCCCGATCGCTTGGCAACCGTCATTCGTGAAGAAATCTTGACCGAAAATGCCCTCGAATGGTTGATTGAGCATTCTGAGATCGAATTGGTTGAGCAAGGCTCTTTGAAGCCCCCAGTCGATGAAACCCTCGAAAGCATTGAACCAGAGATTGATGCTGATGGAGTTGTCACGGTTGACGCAACCTCTGAAGAAGCTTAAATAACGGCTTAAATAAATAAAGAGGGGGTGCAATGCACCCCCTCTTTACTAAAAAAATCAGATTGCGTAAACGATTACAATAGGAATGACAACATCATCAATACGATTTTTGAGTCATAATAGCTCTCAAATAGGTATGGTAAAACTCAAGCATTGCCTGAGATAATGCATCAAAATTATGGTGAATTCAAAACGAATGTTCCCTTTATCTAGTCAATTAACATCAAGTCAATTCGCGATCGCATCGATCCAAAATCAGGTTGTACCGATGGTGGTCGAGCAATCAGGTAAAGGCGAGAGAGCATTTGATATCTTCTCGCGCCTATTGCGAGAGCGGATTATTTTCTTGGGTTCGCAAGTCGATGACACCAGCGCCAATTTAATCATGTCGCAGCTTTTATTCCTAGAAGCTGAAGATCCCGAAAAGGACATTTATCTGTACATCAACTCCCCCGGTGGCTCAGTCTACTCAGGGATGGCGATCCTCGACACGATGAACCATGTCCGTCCTGATGTCTGTACCATTTGCATGGGGCTAGCTGCTAGCATGGGAGCATTCCTCCTTGCGGCTGGTGCTAAGGGCAAGCGGATGTCTCTACCAAATGCGCGGATCATGATTCACCAACCCCTCGGTGGCGCTCAAGGTCAAGCCGTGGATATCGAAATTCAAGCGCGAGAAATTTTGTATATTAAGCGATCGCTAAACGAGATGTTAGCCGAAAATACAGGTAAGCCCCTTGCACAAATCGAGCAAGACACCGAGCGCGATTTCTTCATGTCCCCTGCCGAAGCTCAGCAATATGGTTTAATTGATCGCGTTTTAACCAATGCCAATAGCCCTCAGCCATCTGTCCTCTCCCTAGTCTAGCCACAGCGAGATAGCTTATGCCCAGTAAATATGACTCTCATCTGAAATGTTCCTTCTGCGGTAAATCGCAGGAGCAGGTACGCAAGCTTATTGCAGGACCAGGGGTATACATTTGTGATGAGTGTGTGGATTTGTGTAACGAAATCCTCGATGAGGAGTTGTTCAATAGCGCTCCCCCCCAAGCTGCTCAGCGTAAAGATCCTGCCAATGAAAAGCGTAAAACCAAAACTGCGGCAAATCTCAATCTCAACCAAATTCCCAAACCTCGCGATATCAAGCGCTATCTCGATGAAAACGTAGTGGGGCAAGACGAAGCCAAAAAGGTTTTGTCTGTGGCTGTATATAACCACTACAAGCGTCTGAGTTTTCTGGAATCATCAGGCAAAGGTCAAGTTGAAGATGGGGTTGAACTTCAGAAGTCAAACATTTTGCTGATTGGTCCAACGGGTTGTGGTAAGACCCTTTTGGCGCAGACCCTAGCCGAAATGCTAGATGTGCCTTTTGCGGTTGCTGATGCCACCACACTTACCGAGGCGGGCTATGTCGGCGAGGATGTGGAGAATATTTTACTGCGGCTATTACAAGTTGCTGATCTCGATGTCGAAGAGGCGCAACGCGGCATTATTTACATTGATGAAATCGATAAAATTGCCCGTAAGAGCGAAAATACTTCGATTACCCGTGATGTGTCAGGCGAAGGCGTACAACAGGCTTTGTTAAAAATGCTAGAAGGGACGATCGCTAATGTACCGCCTCAAGGTGGACGTAAGCATCCTTATCAAGACTGCATCCAAATTGACACCAAAAATATTTTGTTTATTTGCGGTGGAGCCTTCGGGGGCATGGAAAAACTAATTGAGCAGCGCATCGGTAAAAAGTCGATGGGGTTTGTGCAGCAGGGTGAATCGATTCCCCGTGAAAAGCGTACTGCGGAGATCCTGAAAAATCTCCAACCCGATGATCTCGTCAAGTTTGGGATGATTCCTGAATTTATCGGTCGTGTACCTGTAACTGCCGTGCTTGATCCTCTTGATGAAAAGGCATTGATGGCAATCTTGACTGAGCCACGCAGTGCCTTGATCAAGCAATATCAGAAACTCTTGAAAATGGATAATGTCCAGCTTGAGTTTCAGCCCGATGCTGTACAGGCGATCGCCAAAGAGGCTTATCGCCGCAAAACGGGGGCAAGAGCATTACGCGGTATCGTCGAGCAGTTGATGCTAGACATGATGTACGAGTTGCCATCGCGCAAGGATGTCACCAAATGTCTGATCACTCGCGATATGGTCGAAAACCTATCAACTGCCGAGATATTGCAACATCCTGCCTCAATGCCTAAGCCTGAATCCGCCTAATAAAAAAGCCTCGCAAAGCGAGGCTTTTTTATTACTTTTTGATTAGTTTAGTTCGCCGATCGCATATTCAATTAGCTTTAGCAAAGACTTGCTCATTTGCTCAAAGCCTTGACGCTTCAATGCCGAAATGGCGATCGCCTCGGGATATTTTTCTAGAATTGCCTGAGGCTCAGGTACAGCATCGATCTTATTAAAAACCAATAGGGTGGGACCAACGGCGATCGGCATATCCTTGAGAATTTTATCCACCGCTTTAAGCTGATCTTCCCATGCAGAATGGGAGGCATCGACCAAATGTACTAAAACATCGGCTTCGGATACCTCTTCCAATGTGGCGCGAAAGGCATCAACGAGGGAATGGGGGAGTTCGTGAATAAACCCTACGGTATCGGTAAGCAAAACGGTATGGATTTTGTCATCTTCACCCGTGAGACTGAGGCGACGTGTAGTGGGGTCAAGGGTTGCAAATAACTTATCGGCAGCATAAACATCGGCTCTCGTCATTGCATTGAGCAAAGTTGATTTACCCGCATTGGTATAACCAACGATCGCTACCGTGGGAACTTCCTGATCGACACGCTTTTGACGAATACGCGATCGCTGTTCTTGCAAACGATTGACCTGTTGTTGCAGGAAAGTGATCCGCTTTTGAATGACGCGGCGATCGGTTTCCAATTTGGTTTCTCCAGGTCCACGAGTACCAATACCACCACCGAGTCTAGAGAGTGCCTGCCCATGACCAGCCAGACGTGGTAATCGATATTCCAATTGCGCTAGCTCAACCTGTAACTTTCCCTCCGATGTCTGGGCGCGTTGAGCAAAAATATCGAGAATCACTTCCGTGCGATCGCTAACGCGCAGACCAATCATTCTTTCGATATTACGAGTTTGGGAAGCTGTCAGTTCGCGATCAAATACAACCAGATTTGCGCCTTTAGTTTGGGCAGCGATCGCTAATTCTAAAACCTTACCTTCACCCAGCACTGTTTGCGGATGAGGACGTTCGCGCTTTTGCCAGAGAGCATCAAGGACTTTGCCACCAGCACTTTCCACCAAATGACCAAGCTCAATCATCGCAAAGGGCATCGAGTCAGATTTCTCTTTTTGATGCATTAAGCCTACTAGCACCACTCGATCTTGATTGTCATCAGTAGCCCTACCCGCAAAATTGCGGCTAAATTCCTCTTCTAAGCCTTCAACTAATTCTAAAAAATCCTGCTTGGACAAAGCATCCAAGGTCATGGGCTTAGATACGCGCCAAGCCTCCTGCTTTTCTGGTAATTCCGTATCAGATGCGGGCAGTAAATGTGCCAAGTAACCACGTTCGGCATAGCCCTTAAGATTGACAGGTAAAATTACCAAGGCATCTAGACGCTGCATTAACATCGCGGTGAGATCGGTCACATTCGGCGGATCGACATCGGGAGTGGCACAGATACAACGCAAACCACTGAGGCGATCGCTACCATAGCGCGGCAACTCTAAGGGCGGAATTTTGGTTTGATTAGGTGTACCGATCGCCACCCGAATTACCTGACCGCGCCGATTGATATAAATACAGATAGACTCCTTTAGCTCAGCGCTGACCACTGCAAGACGTTGAGCGAGTTCGGGAGTGGTGAGGCTATCTTGTGGCAATCGCGATCGATATAGACGATCCAATTGTTTTAATTGATGAGCCTTTAATCCTTGGGTTTTTCCGTAAATAGTTTCGATATGCGTTACTCGATATAATTGTAAACACTGCTCAAGGCAGTATTTACAATTATACTCAAGAGACTATGAACGCCACAGCGCTTTTTTTTGTAACGCATGGTAGTAGCGATCGCCGTTCGTGGTCAGCATTACAAGATCTCGTGACCGTAGCGCGATCGCATAGTAATTTATACATTAGTGGTGGATGCCTAGAGGGGCAGCCCCTCACACTGGCTCAGCAATTAGACAAGTTTGCCAATGAAATCACCGATTATGGTGTTTCGACAATTGCTATTTTGCCATTATTACTATTGGCGGGGATTCATGTTAGTGAAGATATCCCCCATGAGGTAGCGATCGCCCAAAGTAAGCTCCAAAATCAGATCACGTTACGGATACTTCCACATTTAGGAACCCATTTGCAAATTTCTGATTTACTAGCGCAGCAGTTTGAGAAATATACGGAGCAACATTCCCCCGAAAAGCAAGCAAGAATTTTAGTTTCCCACGGTAGTCGTCGAGCCGAGGCGAACCAAGTAGTGGAGAATCTCGCTAAGTCGAGTCAAGCGATCACCGCTTATTGGGGAATTGAACCCAAAGTCGAAACGCAAATTGAGCATCTGATTGCTCAGGGTGTGCATCAAATAAATGTACTACCATATTTTTTAACGGAAGGTGGTATTACTGAAGCGATCGCTAATAAACTAAAACCCTATAGCGATCGAGCGCAGATTCGACAGTTGCCAGTACCATTATCAAATGAGCAACTTGTAAATTTAGCTTTGAGTATGATCTAAGTAGCTAGGTGCAATTAAATATAAAAACTCAAAAGCTGTGGCGCACGCGCAGCGTGCACCACAGCTTTTGGTTCTGTTTTTTAATTATGTCTAGCTACTCAGTACATCCAATAATTTTAGTAAGACCGACAAGGTAAAAAAAGTTGGCCGACAGATATCAACATCTGAATCCGATCTATCAAGAGATTCTCAAAGAAGAGCGTCTTAAGAACTTGATGCGTATTGCTAAATGTATCGAAAATAGTACGGTTGGAGTTTTTGAGACCACGTTAGATGATCAAATTCGTGAGGTGAGTGTATCCTTTTGTGATTTGTTAGGATATAGCGCTTCGCAAATCTCTCAACTCAAATATGAGCAAATCTGCCATCCCGATGACCTATCAGCCTACTACTTCCTCAAAGAGAGATTGCTATCAGGGGAAATCGATCATTGCTATCTGAACGTGCGTTATATCCGCGAAGATGGGCAAATTGTCCAAGTATTACAGAGTACCGATCTATCCATTGATAATACTAAGGAACCCTATTTCGTTAATAGATTTGAGGATATAACAGATTGGGAACAAACTACGAAGAACCAGCGAGATGCTGACAATCGGACTCGCTATCTATTTGAAAATAATCCCAATCCAATGTGGATTTATGATATCGAGACATTGAGATTTTTAGCTGTCAATCAAGCTGCTATTAATCATTACGGGTATAGTGAAGCCGAATTTCTATCGATGACCTTGCTGGATATTCGTCCGCCTGAGGATGTTCCTCGTTTATTGGAAGCGATCTCTAAGGTATCAATAGGCTTCACGGAGTCTGAAGTATGGCGACATTGCAAAAAAGATGGAAGCCACATCATCGTCTCAGTTTCAGCACATACCCTTACCTATAACAATCGTAAATGCGAACTGATTTTAATTAATGATGTGACGCAAAAGATGCAGGCTGAGGAAGCCCTCAAAAGAGCCGAAGCTAGGTATCGCAGTATTTTTGAGAATGCCATAGAAGGGATTTTTCAATCATCGGTGGATGGACGGTTTTTAATTGCCAATCCGATGCTTGCTAAAATCTATGGCTATGAATCCTCCACAGATTTAATCGAGAATCTTACTGATATTGGCAGCCAATTGTATGTTAATCCTCAACGAAGACTAGAACTAATTAACCTTTTACAGGAACAAGAGGATGTGAAATTATTTGAGTCCGAGGTTTATCGCAAGGATGGATCAATCATTTGGACTTCGGAAAATATATATGCAGTCCATGATGTAGCAGGTAATGTTCTTTATTTTGAAGGAACAGTGGAGGACATTACCGCTAGCAAAATCGCAAAAGCAGAGATTGAACATCTTGCCTTCCATGACTCACTTACCAATTTACCCAATCGGGTTTTATTCCGCGATCGCCTCTCCAAAGCCCTGAATAATGCCTCTGAAAAGTTACATTTCTATTTAGATCAAATGCAGGAAGTAGAAATCAAACTAATTCCTCCATTACTTGCTGTTTTATTTCTAGATCTCGATCGCTTTAAATTGGTCAATGATACGATGGGGCACGCCGCAGGCGATCGCCTTTTAATTGAAGTAGCCAAAAGACTAAGTGAGTGCATGTTTGAAAGTACTTTCTTAGCCAGAATGGGCGGTGATGAATTTATGATCTTTGTGTCCGATTTGCAGAGTGTCGAGTCGATTCAGCAATTTGCCCAGTTAATATTACAGTCCTTTGAAGTTCCGTTCTTTGTGGAGGAAATGGCGCTATATATTGGGACAAGTATCGGTATTAGTCTTTATCCTAGTGATGGGATGGATGAGGAGACATTGATGAAACATGCAGATACGGCAATGTTTCGGGCAAAAGAACGTGGACGCAATCATTATCAATTGTATAACCATGCGATCGGTGCACAGGTTATGGAATATGTAGCGATCGAGAATGGCATTCGCCAAGCCCTTGAACGTTCTGAATTCCAAGTGTTTTATCAACCACAGATTAATCTGGCGACGGGTGAAATTGATTGCGTAGAAGCTTTGGCAAGGTGGCTGCATCCCGAATTAGGCTGGGTTCCCCCCAATCAATTTATTCCTGCAGCAGAGGAGCATGGTCTGATTGTGAGATTAGGGGAATGGATTTTGCGAACGGCCTGTAGCCAAACGCGCTCTTGGCAAAAAAGCGGTTTGCCACATATTCGAGTTGCTGTAAATTTTTCGGTCAAACAGTTCCAGTCTCCCAATTTATGCGATCGCATTATGCAAATTCTCGCAGAGACAGATTTAGAGCCGCAGTATCTGGAACTAGAGATTACCGAAAGCTTGGTGATGCAAGACCAAAACACAGTCATCAAAATGCTGCGTCAGTTGCAGTCCTTGGGTATGCGCGTATCGATCGATGATTTTGGGACTGGTTATTCTTCCCTCAGTTATTTAAGACTACTACCCGTTAGCAAAGTCAAAATTGATGCTAGTTTTGTGCGCGAAACTCCTCAAAATAATGAGGATGCGGCAATTACGTCAGCTATTATTGCGATGGCGCATAACCTTAATCTGACCGCGATCGCTGAGGGCGTGGAACGTAAAGAGCAATTAGAGTTTTTGCGATCGCATAATTGTGATGCAGTGCAGGGTTATCTCTTCAGCCGCCCCGTCCCCGCTCACGAAGCAACCCTATTACTCCAAGCCCAATTTAAGTAACATTAGCGTTAATAGAGGGTTGGCGTAGCCAACCCTCTATTAACGCCGTTTTAAATAGACTCGATATACAGGCAATCCCTGTGATAGTACTGAACTCTCCCGTTCTGTCGGAATATGCTCAGGGAAAATATTGTCATCGGCAAAATTCCCTTTCCCAGCAAGATTAATGAAGTTCTCGTTGTCTTCAAAATGTTGGCGCATATCCTCGGCAACTTCCAAAATATCTGACTGCAAAAATACGGAAGCATTGGGAACTAATAACTCAGCTAGGGTCGTTACTAATTCGGGTTGGACAGTGCGGCGTTTTTGCTGGCGACGTTTAAACCAAGGATCGGGAAATTGAACAGTGACCTCATGCAATGAGTTTTTAGTTAATAACCCCGCTAACGACACATTTGCATTGCAAAAAATGTAATGCAAATTAGTTAAACCAATCTCGTCACGCACTTCATTACAGCGATCAACCAGTGGCTCGCGAATTTCTAGACCCAAAAAGTTCCAATCAGGCTTCAGTTGCGCCATCTGCAAAATATATCGTCCCCGCGCTGAGCCAATATCTAGACTGAGAGACTTTGACCAATCCGCGTAAATCTCTGTCCATACTGGTGGTGCGATCGCGACACTGTATTTTTTGGCGAGGGGATTGACGTGCTCCCGTACTCGCGCCCGTCGTGACACATTTTCATTAGTGACATTAACGACGACTTCACCTGCATTGGTGACATTAACAATTTTATGAGGGGTTGGGGAATTCTGCTGCATAGTATTTAGCATAGCCAAAAACTACAAAATATTTTTGATTCCTGCTAAGTAAAAGACAAAAATATCTTTTGGTTTTTGGTAAACACTTTCGATTTTGAGTCTGCGATATATCTAGAACTAACGCTCAAAATTCACCCAATTGATCACCATGCCTGTCGCAGATTGGTCTCTCAAGGAGTTCCTAAGTACAACTGACCATATCTTCCCGATCACCTATTCCACTCTTGCCCCGCAAGCATTGGTTGATCGCGTTTTGTCTCGTTACGCAGTGGGAGAAATTACTAGCTGTGTTTTTTGGATGCGGGGATTGAGCGATATCTATTTGGTGGAAACTGACAATAATCGTTATGTTTTGCGTGTTTCCCATGCCCATTGGCGATCTAGGGCTGAAATTGAGTTTGAGCTAGAGTTATTAACCTTTTTGCATAAAAACTATATTCCCGTTGCCCATCCCCTTGAGACTGAGGATGGACAATTAGCGATCGAGATTCCTGCCCTTGAGGGTAAACGCTATGCATCACTATTTACCCATGCCGCAGGTCAAATCGCTGTTGGCGATCTCAACAAAACTCAAGCGCAAAAACTCGGTGAAACTGTAGCCAGACTACATAATACTGCCCAAAATTTTCAATGCCATGTGGCGCGTCCCCATTTGACCATTAACTATTTACTCGATGATTCTTTTCGCGATCTGTCACCATTTTTTAGTGAAGTAGCCCGCAACTATCTGAGTGAAGCGATCGCCCAAATTAAAGAACAAATTCGCCACTTACCACAAGAATTGCCGCTTTGGAGTGTTTGCTGGGGCGATCCCCATAGTGGCAATGTGCATTTTACGGAAACTAACGAGATTACCCTCTTTGATTTCGATCAATGTGGCTATGGCTGGCGCTCCTTTGATATTGCTAAGTTTCTGCAAGTGACTTTGCAAGCGGGGATTAGTCCTAGCGTTCGCAAGGCATTTTTGCAGGGTTATCAGACCGCACAACCCCTTGAGGACATCGAATTAAAATGTATGCAGCCCTTGATGCAAGCCGCACAGATCTGGTCATGGGCGATTAGTGTCAAGTCGGCAATTGTCCACAATCACAGCAAACTGGACGAGAGTTACTTCCACCATCGCCTCGAACACTTTAAAATGCTGCGATCGCCCGATTGGAAACCTTTTTAGTATTTAGAGCACGCACAGCGTGTCCCACAGATAGTTGTGATACCTGCGTAGCAGGTATCACAACTATCTGTGTTTACAATCGTAGTTAACAAAGCAGGACAAAGCACTGTAAGATAACAACTACACATCGGGGCATCCCCACTATGCCTGACTTTTTGCCATGACGATCGCCATGACACGCAATGACGACTTAACAATTTTAGATATTGAAGCATCTCCACTTAGCCCATTGGACTTGCCCGCCGAAGAGGAAATGCCTCTTCCTGATCCTGACGAGATGTTAGCCCTTCTCAATTCAGATGTTATCTTAGAGAGAATGCAGGCTGCCAGAGCTTTTTGTGAACTAGAGGATGAGCGAGCCATCCCCCGTCTAATCGAACTACTTCAAGATGAATGTCCCCTCGTGCGTGTCAGTGTTGCCTATGCACTCGGACGTAACAAAAGTGAAAAAGCGATCGCTCCATTGATTGAGCAACTTAACCAAGACTGGAATGGTTATGTTCGCAAAGGTATCGTCTGGGCCTTAGGAACTTGTCGTGCCGCAATAGGTTTAAAACCGCTAATTTCGGCACTCAAATATGACATTACCGCAGTGCGCCTATGGGCGGCGAGTGCGCTGGGACAGTTGGGAGATATAGAAGCGATCGAGCCATTGGTAGAAGCTTTAACGCAAGATGCTATGTCTGCTGTACGTGGTAACTGTGCATGGTCACTAGGCAAACTGATTGTCCAGAAGCGGAGTGAATTTGATGCTCAAGATGAAATTTATCATGATGCAGTAGATGCGCTTATCTATGCACTCGATGATGATGATCTCAGTGTGCAGACCGATGCCCGTAATGCCCTACGGAAACTTGGCGATCCACGGGGTTTAAAGGTGCTCGATCGCATTGAAATGGAGCAAGGCTATTGTGAATTCTAAAGACGAAATTTATTAACTAAGCAAAGCTTAGTTAATAAATTTTCAAGAAACTCTTTGACAATATCGCGATCGCTGCTATAGTTAATAACTGCGTATGAAAAGTATGCACTCGCGAATGTAGTTTAGTGGTAAAACCTCTGCCTTCCAAGCAGATGTTGCGGGTTCGATTCCCGCCATTCGCTTACATAAAAGAGACTCGCAAAGCGAGTCTCTTTTTTATTGCATAAGATCACGAATGACGATACTTGCCATATTGATGCCAAATAAAGCAGGAATATAAGAAATTGTGCCGTAATACGATCGCTTGAAATTATTGCCATCAGTTAATTGCAGAGATTCACGATTTACTAACTCCTCCGAATAGACAGCAATAATATTTGCTTTATCAAAACCCTTACGCCTTAGTCCTTTTCGCACTTTATATGCAAAGCGACAGCAGTCCGTTTCAAAAATTGGGGCAATTCTAATCTTCTGGGGATCGATACGACCACCTGCGCCCATACTGCTCGCTACCTTCACCCCATTAGTCACTGCTGCCCCAAGGAAATAGAGCTTTGGTTGCAAACTATCGATACAATCTAGCACCCAGTCAAATTTGGTCGTGACTAGCTCCATCATCAAGTCAGGCGTGAGAAATTCCTTAATGGCAGTCAACTGAATGTCTGGATTAATATCTTTCATGCGTTGGGACATCACATCTGCTTTATGGACATCAACGGTACTATCGAGCGCGACAATCTGCCGATTTTTATTAGAAGGATCAACGCGATCGCCATCAACGATAGTCATTTGTCCAATGCCTGCACGACATAAAAATTCCGCCGCAAAACTACCAACACCGCCCATACCCACAACTAACACATTTGCTTGCTTGAGCTTGTGCAGTCCATCAGCCCCAATCAGTAATTCTGTACGTTGCAACCAATCCGTCATGATAAAAATGAATATATACAACTCTAGGATAAATATTAGAAGTACAAAGTGCTCCTAAATATTTGCAGAAACCGATTATGACATTACCTTCTCACGCAGCGCTCACCAAAGCTGAATTACTAGATCGCTATGCTAAAGGCGATCGTAACTTTGAGCAAACCCATTTGCATGATGTCGATCTGCAGGGTGTGTCTTTACATGGCATCGACCTTAGCGAATCCATTTTGACCCACGTTAACTTAAGTGGAGCCGATCTCCGAGGAGCCGATCTCGGTTGGGCAGATCTAAGTCGGGCTAATCTCGAAAAAGCTGATCTGCGAGGAGCAATTTTGACTAGAGCCGATCTTAGCCGCGCCAACTTACAGGGGGCAAATCTACTCAAAGCCGATCTGAGTTTAACTAAAATCGATCACACAAAATTTAGTGGGGCAACGATGCCTGATGGCTCTATCCACACATAAAAAACGTCAGTTCGGGTTAAGCTGGCAAATTTTAAAAGCCCTGCTAAGAAAGGCTTTTAATTTGAGAGAGGGGTTGCGTAGCAACCCCTCTCTCAAAGCCCGTTTCATCGCGCTGTTTTAATTTTTTACTTTAGCTTCTTCTTAATAAAGTCTACTAGCTGCTGGAACTGCTTCTGCTGTGTTACCAACTGTTGCTCTAAGTGTTTCTGCTTCGCTTCTAGCTCCTCAATCCGTTTAACCAAGTTACTATCTTTCTCTGGACTAGGAATGTCTGACTTGGGTGTAATAACTGAAACTTTGCGCTTGTCCGCTAAAATCTTGGCCCTTTTGATCGCTGTGATTAATTCCTTTTGTTCAAAGGGCTTTTCAATAAATACCAAATATTTGTCTTCAAAAGGTTCTGCGATTTTACTCGTTACTTCTTCCTTACGCCCAGACATCAAAATTAGGGGAATGAGGCTGAGTTCTGGATTTTGCTGCAAAGCCTCATAAACCTCAAAGCCGCTCATCCGAGGTAGCAAAAAATCTAGCATAATCATCCAAGGATGCTGCTGCTGGATCATTTCCAGCCCCTTGATGCCGTCGGCTGCCTCTACTACTTCAAAATTTGCTGGCGGGAGCATATCACGCACCATATTACGGATTACGCGACTATCATCAATCACTAGTATCTTGTGAGCTGCCACTGCTGATAACCCCTCAGTTGGTTTGGTGAATGGACATATATAGTAGTTAGCTAGTTCCTTTAGTTATTACATTACTGTCCCTGCAAGGATAGCTGATTCTATAAAAGATAACGATCGCAAGCCTTTGTTTTTAAGGTAAAAGCACCAGATCAATAAAAGCTTACTAGTTTTTTGATAAATTTCGCTCATGATATCCCATGAGTAAAAATTTTTAACTACAGATTTTAAATCTCATTAACGATTTGGAAACCCGCAATAATGTAGCATAAAGCGCTTTGTGCTGAATACTAAAAAAGATAGTGCCAATACTTTGTATTACTAGCAGCTTCAAGGAACCAATAGTTATAGCGCGGCTAAGCCGCGCTATAACTATTGGTATTAACCTTAGGGCAATAGCTGATACTGATCCCTTGACTAGATCTGTATAATCTCAAGTACAAAAGACCGAGCATGGTATATCTATGCTCAACTTTTTCAGAATAAAAAAGCGATCGCCCATGCTAAAACTGCCAACCAAGCCAAATCCGACAGCAACTAACCCTAATCCCAATCGTCCTCCAGACACCAATGCCACTAATCCTAAAAAGTCGGTGATCGTTAAATTAGAAAATGTTCGTAAAACCTACACTAACGGTGCTGTGGGCTTACGGGATGTCAGCATCGAACTTTATCAAGGGGATTTTAAATTTATTACAGGTCATTCAGGATCGGGGAAATCCACATTACTAAAATTGCTATATGGCGCTGAGCAAGCCACGGATGGGGAAATATTTGTCAATGGCTTTAACCTCAATGGTTTGAAAGGTAAGAATTTGGCGATGTTACGCCGCAAAATTGGCATCGTCTTTCAAGATTACAAGCTCGTCCCGCGCCGTACTGTTTCGGAAAATGTTGCCTTTGTTCTCATGGCGCAGGGCTATACCTATAAGGAAATCCAACGGCGAGTACAGCCTGCTCTGAAAATGGTCGGGTTGTTACATAAAGCCCATTGCTTCCCCGAAGAACTCTCTGGTGGTGAGCAACAGCGAACCAGTATTGCTAGAGCGATCGTCAATACACCTCCTCTTGTACTTGCCGATGAGCCAACGGGAAATCTCGATCCTGACAATGCGTGGCAGGTCATTAAAATCTTGAAAAAGCTCAATTCCTTTGGTGTTACCGTCTTATTAACTACCCATGATGAGCAATTAGTCAGAGCTGCCAATCATCCTGTATTACATTTGCAGAATGGTTATATTGTTTAGGTTTTGGCTATTGGCTTGGTAATTGGTAATTGGCAATTACATTTAATCCTGTTAATCTCTTTTTCCTAGCAACTTTCTATCAACTGAATCTTAAATCTCTAAGCATTTTTCTTTTTCCTTTCCTAACGCTATGGTTCAAAACGTCGTTCGCTTCTTTACGAAAATTGACTATTTGCTCCGCGAGACTCTGCTCGGTTTGCGGCGTGGTGGTTGGATGAACTGGGCGGCAGTAAGTACAGTAGCGGTGTTGTTATTTTTGTTTGGCGCAAGTTTACAAATTTCTTGGCAGTTGGAAAATGTCCTAGGACAGTTAGGCAGTCAATTAGAAATTTCGGTGTATTTAGATGAAAACACGGTGGGTGAGTCGATGCAGTCACGCTTGTTGCTAGTTGATGGTGTCGCAGCGGCAAAGCTGATCCCCAAGGAAGATGCATGGCAAAACTTGATGAAGGATCTCGGTAAAAATGATCTGACTCAAGCGACACAACAATTAGGGGGCAATCCTTTGGTTGATGAGTTTAAAGTGCGTGCGACATCTAGCGATCGCGTGCCTGATATTGCCAAGCGAATTTCGGGCTTAAAGGGTGTCAATGAGGTTTGGTATACCAATGAGGTGGTGGAGCGTATCGGTCAGTTGCGCCGTGCGGTGAGCAATAGCAGTGTGGCGATCGTGGCGATTTTTACGGTTATTGCGATCGCGGTAATTACAACTACTATCCGTCTCATCGTTTTAGCGCGACGACGCGAAATTGAAGTAATGCAACTGGTGGGGGCAACGGCAACATGGATTTATTTCCCGTTTGTCTTGCAGGGAGTAGTATTTGGGGTTACGGGTGCGGCGACTGCCTATGTAATGTTGATGCTGAGTCTCAATCTTTTGGGAGAAGCGATCGTTAATCAACCTGAACTGATCAAATCCCTAACTCTTGGTTTAACTACGGATTTCCGAGTCCAACTTCTTTTACCGATGGTGTTATTAATTTTTGGTTCAGTCATTGGCGTACTAGGTAGTTTATTAGCTGTACGCCGATTCTCTTTCAATTCATAAAATTATCGAGTGAAGTATGGGTTTGTTTACCCGCCTTCGGCGGGTAAACAAACCTGAAACCTATGGTATGATTTGTCAGAGTATGGGTATGTAGCTCAGTTGGATAGAGCATCAGATTCCGGTTCTGAGGGTCGGGGGTTCGAGTCCCTCCATACTCGTAAATCCAATTAATGATAGTGGTGGTGCTTCGCACCACCACTATCATTAATTGGATAAAGCACAATGCGATGTCATCGGTGTTAGCAAATCAACTAAACTTTTCGGTTTTATGGAACGTGGATTATTGTGGTTGCCTCTGCTAGTAGTTTTCTTTTGGCTAGCTTGGTCAGGCTGGAATGAATACCAAAAAATTGAGTCCTATAAGAGATGGGCAACCCAATTTGAACGCCATAAATATGACATTTATTCCGTGTTAGGACAAAAAGATGATCTCTTGACTTGGGGCAAACCGACACGTAAAGATCCTCTGAATTTACAAACAGTTAGCTTTGATGATATTGCCCGTATTCGCTTTCGGATTGATAGTAAATTTTTTGATGATCAAGATGCCGAATTTCCTTTAAATGGCAAACAAATTTCTCTGGAGTTGGTATTAAAGACTGGAGAGATGCCTAGTATCAGGTTTACCGATGTCAATATTGCTTCAAATTGGTATCGCTTTTTAAGCGATCGCTTAGCTACACAATAAAAATTCCTGACAGCTTGAGAGATTCGCTCTTCGAGCGAATCTCTCAAAATACAGAATCAAGGCACAATTAGGGAGATACAAGTGTCACAGGACTATCTCGGTTTAATTCAGGATTTGCAGAGTCAGTTAGAAATGTTGCAAATAGCGATCGCATCACAGCTAGAACCCGCGTCCTCACTTGCTAAAGACTGGTTGCGATCGCATCGGGAAATCCAAGCTTTTTTTCAAACCGAAATTATCAATACTGATTTAGAGGTCACACCGCCCAATTTATCTTTGCAAGTAGAAATAGATAAACAGCTAAAAATGCTGGGTGTGGACTTAAGCATGTTACAAACCGCTCGTAATCCCGCCACTTGGCAAAAGCGACATCAACAGGCTAGCGATCGCTTCGTCTTGCTCAAAAAATATTGTCAGATGCACTTACCTGACTAACGATTTTTTAGGGTGGCTTTGCCGCCCCACAAAATCTAATCGTGGAACCCTAAATTATTCTCTATGGCTATGCCTAATATCCAACGTTCTTCTTAATCGGGCAAGCTTAGGCGCGAAACATTTTGATGTAAACTTTTAAAATATTTGATACTTTTTAATATAAACATAGTAAAAACTCTATAGTAGAATCAATGATCCTAGAAACAGCTTGGCTACTTCCTTGCTATGGTTTGCTGGGCGCAGGAATCACCCTACCTTGGTCGCTGAGGTTGGTGCGGCGTACTGGTCCACGTCCTGCGGCTTACCTAAATATATTGATGACTGTACTAGCCTTAGTGCATAGTTGTTGGCTACTGACATCGATCTGGGGCGAACCAGCGCAACAGGTTGAGTTTAGTTGGTTTCAAGCCTTTGATTTAAATCTTGTTTTCTCCTTTGATATTTCCACAATTAGTGTGGGGGCATCGGTACTGATCGCCACCATGAGCTTAATTTCACAGGTCTATGGACTAGGCTCACTGGAAACTGATTGGGCGATCGCGAGATTTTGTGCCTTGATTGGCTTTTTTGAAGCAGCGATTACAGGTATTGCCTTTAGTGACTCGCTCTTTTTTAGTTATGCCTTGCTGGAAATGCTCACCCTGTCCACCTATCTACTAGTGGGCTTCTGGTACGCACAGCCCCTCGTAGTAACGGCAGCCCGTGATGCTTTTTGGACAAAACGGGTCGGTGATCTATTCCTATTAATGGGTGTGGTCGCATTGTCCAACTTAACAGGCAGCTTAAATTTCTCGGATTTAAAAGAATGGGCGGCTAATCCACAGACGATCGCTTACTTTTCTGAACATCAGCAATTTGGCACTTTATTAGGACTAGCCCTGATCGCAGGTCCCCTTGGTAAATGTGCCCAGTTCCCCTTACACCTCTGGCTTGATGAGGCGATGGAGGGGCCTAACCCTGCTTCGATTTTGCGAAACTCGGTGGTTGTAGGTGCAGGAGCCTATGTATTGATTAAGTTTCAGCCAGTTTTATCACTGTTTCCTGTTGCAGCCGAAGTTTCAGTAATTATTGGGGCAATTACAGCGATCGGTGCAAGTTTAGTGGCGATCGCCCAAATCGATCTCAAACGCGCACTGTCCCATTCCACGAGTGCATATTTAGGTTTAGTCTTCATCGCTGTAGGTATGCAGCAGCCCGATCTCGCCTTGGGTTTACTCTTTAGTCATGGCATCAGTAAGTCTTTGCTCTTCCTTAGTTGTGGCGCAGTGATGATGACGACGATGACGCAGGATCTTACAGAAATGGGCGGACTGAAAACACGAATGCCTGCTACTTTAGTTTCCTTTATTGTTGGTTCCCTCAGTCTGGTTGCCCTATTGCCCTTTGGCGGATTTTGGACACTCCTGCGTTGGGAAGAAACTTTTTGGAATAGTGATCCTTGGCTAATTGCGATCGCCTTATTAGTTAACTGCATTACTGCTTTTGGATTAATACGAATTTTTGCACTAGTCTTTTTAGGACCTACACAGCAGAAAACCCGACGTGCGCCCGAAGTAGCTTGGCAGGTAGCACTTCCCCTCGTAGGACTGACGATTATTACGCTGCTTGTGCCAATTCTCCTACCATCTTGGGAATTTGTAGATATTGACTTAGATACAGTGGATATCTGGGGTACAACCATATTGTCAGCTTCTGGTTTACTTGGCTTTGGAGTAGGCGCATATATCTACATCAAGCCCTATTATTCAACCGTCAGTTCTGTTTCTATGCCTCCTAAGTTTGTTCGTAGTGCATGGAAAGCTGTACAGGATTTGCTTGCCTATGACCTATATGTACAGGCAATCTACAAATATACGGTGGTCTTGATCGTTGGTGGAGGTTCCAAACTGCTAGCTTGGATTGATCGCTATTTAGTTGATGGTTCCGTTAACTTTTTGGGCTTTGCTTCCATTTTTAGTGGTGAGAGCCTGAAATATACAGTCACAGGTAGATTACAGCAGTACGTTTTAACAATCTTAATCGGTCTGATTCTGATTGGTTTCGCCGCCTTCTATGGCTTAAATTAACCGCCATCATTCCCCCTCTCCTAAGCTAACGTGTCCACACAAAGCTCTCTATCTAAGTTTCAGGGTGTCGATCCCCCCCAGCCCCCCTTAAAAAGGGGGGAGAATTTTCTTCTTCCCCCTTTTTAAGGGGGATTGAGGGGGATCATTTAGAACCTAATCGTTAGCTCTTAACTTGTGTGTAAACCTTAGCTCGCAATGGGAGAGGAACCTATAACATAAATTCCTTTTTCCTTTTTCTTTCCTTTCCTTCTCAAATATGTTAAGCACATTAATTTGGTTCCCGATCGCTGGAGCGGTGATAGTCGCTTTACTAGGCGGCATACTTGACTCCAAAAAGTTACGCAATATCTCATTAGGGATAGCGATCGCTAGTTTTGGGTGGTCTTTATTTCTGCTGACAAAATTTGATCTAAGTCTTGCCACCATGCAGTTAACTGAGTCCTTAGCTTGGTTAGATCAAATCGGACTTAGTTATCGATTAGGTGTAGATGGCTTAGCATTTCCCTTAGTCCTACTTAATGGCTTGCTACTAAGTATTGCGATCTATATCAGTAATGATATTCAGCGTCCCAATCTCTACTTTCCTCTGTTATTACTCATCGGTGGTGGTGTCAATGGTGCTTTCCTTGCCCAAAACCTACTGCTATTCTTCCTATTCTTTGAAGTAGAACTAATTCCTCTCTATCTCTTAATTGCGATTTGGGGTGGTGAAAGAAGAGGTTATGCAGCGACCAAGTTCTTAATTTATACCGCTATTTCTGGAGTATTAATTTTAGCCGCATTCTTCGGAATGGCAGCCTTTGGTAGTGATGGTGTCACGGGTTTCACCTTTAACTATCAAGACTTAAATCTAGAAGGTGTATCAAAAAGTGCTAAAGGTATTTTACTGATTCTGCTGTTACTTGGCTTTGGGATCAAGATTCCGATTGTGCCATTACATACATGGTTGCCAGATGCTCACGTTGAAGCTTCCACTCCTGTTTCCACTCTACTCGCAGGCGTTTTACTGAAATTAGGAACCTACGGCTTATTACGTTTTGGTCTTGGTTTACTACCCGAAGCTTGGCAAGCGATCGCACCTTTCTTAGCAATATGGGCGGTGGTCAGCGTCATTTATGGATGTCTCACGGCAATCACCCAAAAAGATATGAAGAAGATGGTTGCCTATAGCTCCGTTGGTCACATGGGCTATATTATTCTAGCCCTAGCCACTGCTACTCCCCT
The DNA here is from genome assembly GCA_050632425.1 of Pseudanabaena sp. BL-A-41. GTDB lineage: Bacteria > Cyanobacteriota > Cyanobacteriia > Pseudanabaenales > Pseudanabaenaceae > Pseudanabaena. The sequence goes on from CP192607.1 coordinate 2,284,681, forward strand.
CTCCCTTGTCGGCGCAACTTTTCAGATGGTCAGTCATGGCTTAATTTCCGCACTCCTGTTTATTCTGGTGGGTATTGTCTATAAGAAGACAGGAACTCGTAATCTTGACTCTCTCAATGGTTTGCTCAATCCCGAACGCGGCTTACCAATCACAGGTTCCTTAATGATTTTGGCAGCGATGGCTAGTGCAGGTACACCAGGGATGATGGGCTTCATCGCTGAGTTTGTGATCTTCCGTAGCAGTTTTGCCGTTTTCCCTGTACAGACAATTCTCTGTATGTTAGGTACTGGCTTAACCGCAGTTTACTTTCTGATCATGCTCGATCGCGTATTTTTTGGTCGCTTCTCCGTTCGTAAAGATGGTAGCGATAAAATTATTACTTCGATCCCCTTTGCTCAATGGCAAGAAAAATTCCCTGCGATCGCCCTTGCTCTGATCATCGTTTTCTTTGGACTGATTCCCAACTTGGCAACTAACATGATCAGCAGTTCCGCAAATGCGATCGCGCCTAACCATAACCAATTTAAGCAAGTTGCTTTGTTACAATCGAACTAATCAAATCAGCTTTGGTAAGGCTTGTTTTTTAAGTCTTACCAAAGCCCCATTTAATCGCAAGGATGGAAACAAAAGCATTTAATTGTAAAGTGAGATTGAGATACAATTAGAGACCGATTGAATCTGTAGATTTTAAGTCTAAGTTTGTAATAAGGATTGTAAGCTCTGAATAACTTCACTTTTAAATTAGAGTGCCAGTGCTGCCACACTGATGCAAGAGTTGGGCAGTTCCACACCCCACATGGAGTTGTGAGTACACCAAGGTTTATGCCCGTTGGCACATTGGCAAACGTAAAAACCGTCACTCCTGCTCAGCTTAAAGACTGCAAAGCAGAGATGGTTTTAGCCAATACCTATCACCTCCATCTACAACCAGGTGAAGATATTGTCGCGGAGGCAGGCGGCTTACATAAATTTATGAATTGGGATGGTCCCATCCTCACAGATTCAGGCGGATTTCAAGTATTTAGCCTTAGTGAAATTCGTTCCATTAGCGAGGAGGGTGTCCAGTTCCGATCGCCACGTGATGGCAACATGATCAATCTCACCCCAGAGAAATCGATTCAAATCCAGAATCAACTGGGCGCAGACGTGATCATGGCATTTGACGAATGCGCTCCCTATCCTGCCACCTATGAAGCGGTTAAACTTGCAGGCGAACGCACCACCCGTTGGCTAGAGCGCTGCATTAAGGCACACGATCGCAAGGATGTTCAAGCTTTATTTGGGATTGTCCAAGGTGGGGTCTATCTCGATTTGCGGCAAAAATCGGCGCGAGAACTGATTGAGTTTGACTTACCAGGTTATGCGATCGGTGGCGTGAGCGTTGGTGAACCCCCCGAACTCATCGAAAAAATTGTGAAAGCCACCACCCCACTATTGCCAACCAATAAACCCCGTTACCTGATGGGCGTTGGTACATACAAGGAAATGGCACAGGCTGTCGCCGCAGGCATAGATTTGTTTGATTGCGTCATTCCTACCCGACTAGCAAGGCATAATGTCGCTCTAGTAAGAGGCGATCGCTGGAATCTCAAAAATCAAAAATTTAAACGTGACTTTGAACAGCTTGATCGCGATTGCCCTTGTTATACTTGCCAAAATTTCTCACGGGCATATCTTAGCCATTTAGTGCGATCGCAGGAAATTTTAGGATATACATTGCTATCTATCCATAACATTACTGAACTTATTCGATTTACACAAAGAATGCGTCAAGCAATCATTGATAATCGCTTTGTTGCAGAATTTGGTCATTACCTCTCCAATTCAATGGAATAAAAAACGAAATATGCTGCGTTTATTACTTTATTTCTGTTTATGGATTGGCTCTATGGGACTAGCTATCTTTGCTAGCCAAAACATTTATCCTGTCACAGTGAAATTAGGAACATTTGAATCTATCAAACTACCTTTAGGGCTGGTACTTATTTTTTGTACAGGGGTAGGAGCAATAACTACGACTCTGTTCATGGAATTTTCTCAAAACTCCCGCCAATTCTCATTTTCTAGCCTTCCAAAATTCACTATTCCTAATACAAAGCCATCTGTCCAAAAGAAACAAACAGAACCTCAAAAAACGTCATCAAAAAATTCATTTGTAAATCCATCTACCAAGAGAAAACAGGGCTTTAGAGACGATTTCGACGATGATTGGGATGATGACTGGGGCTAGAATGTATTTAGTAATACATTTGTTTCTTTCCAATTTTGTTAGTTTTCCATCAGTTACGGTATTGTTACTGTGAGCAATTTTTGTGAAAATAATACTTTTACTTAGGTTGTTCATATGTATCAGATTCTTCTCTAATTGGTGTGATGGTATGAAAAAAATCAGTAATCTCTCAGTTCTATTGGGACTGAGTGTTCTAGCAGCAGCTACAGGCGTAAGTGCAGAAAATCAAAGTCAAGCTCAAGTTCAATCTAAAGCTTCTTCAACTCCCGTATTACAGGCATCTTTACCCACAACTGAGGTAAAGGTAAATGAATCAGAAACTATTCGGGCGATCAATACAGAACTAAACCGTCCTAAACAAGAAGTAGCTCAAAATGTTACTTCTGTTTCTCAATTGAGCGACGTAAAGCCTACAGATTGGGCTTTTACCGCGTTGCAGTCTCTAGTTGAGCGCTATGGATGTATCGCAGGTTATCCTGATCGCACTTTCCGTGGAAAACAAGCAACCAGCCGCTACGAGTTTGCGGCAGGTTTGAATGCTTGTTTAGACAAAATCAACGAAATCATCTCCGCAGGTCTAGCTGATAAGGTCAGCAAAGAAGACCTCGCTACCTTGCAAAAACTGCAAGAAGAATTTGCGGCTGAATTGGCAACCCTCCGTGGTCGTGTCGATGCTCTAGATGCAAAGGTCACCAAGCTCGAAGCTCAGCAATTCTCCACTACCACTAAGCTCAGTGGTCTTGCTTTCTTCAATGTTACTGGTGCTACTGGTAATAATGCTGTCTTAGATCCAACTGGCGCTCCTCAACGCACACCCAATGTGACCATGAGTGGTCTAGTTTGGTTGACTCTAAATACATCTTTTACTGGTAAGGATTCTTTAATTACCCAACTAGCTGTTGGTAATGGTACATCTCCTTTCAACGCTTATACTCCTGGTCCCAGTGGTTTCTTTAATACCACAGGAACCCCTTTCACCGATCAAACTGCTGGTGCTGCTGCTAACACTTTTGTATTGCGTGAATTATCCTATACCTTCCCAGTATTTGAGAAGGCAAGTTTAGTTGTTGGTCCTCGCATCAACTTCTATAAATACTTTGATAATATTCGCTTTATCTATCCTTGGAATACCAGCTTTAACTCCATCAACAGCACATTGTTGACCAACGCTAAGCGTGGTGCTGGTGCTGTATTCTTGACTCCTTTAGGCAACCAGTTTGATTTCAAAATTGGTTACTTGGCTGAGAGCAATGAATTTGGTCCCGGTCCTTCTGGTACATCCGCTGCAGCGCCAGGAAGCGGATTGTTTGGTGGGAACAATGCTTTAACGGCTGAGATTGGTTACAAGCCAAGTGATGCATTTAAATTCCGTTTGCTTTACAGCCGTACAAATCTAGCCCAGAATATTGGCGGTACAGTTGGCGGTGCTGGATTTACTCCATCTCTTCCTGGTACTGTAGCTGCTGCCAACAATGGACAGTCAGATGTATTCGTTGCTAACTTTGACTGGTTGCTATCTAAGGGATTTGGCTTGTTTGGTCGCTATGGCTATGGTACTACCAACGTTAACTTGACTGCTGGCGGTTCTACCAATGTCGTAATGCAAACATTCCAAGTTGGCGCAGCATTCCCTGACCTATTCAAGGAAGGCGCTCAAGGCTTGATTTCCTTCGGTATGCCCTTTAACTTTACCAGTGGCAAGAGTTCTCTAATTAGTGGACAAGGTGATGGTGGTACACAGTACGATCTAGAACTGTCCTACGTCTATCCAATTAGCAAGAACATTTCTCTTGTTCCTTCTTTCTACACTATTTTCAGCCCTAACAACTTCAACAGTAATCCAACTGTTTTTGTGGGTAACTTGCAGGCAGTCTTTAGCTTCTAATTTTAGAGGTTAAAATCTCCAAAAACAGAAGGATGCGCTTTGCGTATCCTTCTGTTTTTATAGCTATAGTTATGTATTGACTCAGGTAGTTGGCGATACATTTGTTACAAATGATGTTTGCTAACTTCTAAGCAGTGTAGATTTCTATTAATAGTTTTTTCTTAACTCCCAGAACATTCAATCTTTGAAAGGTGTGAAGGCATGAGTCCAATCTATATTCCACGTCGCAAGTTTATTCGGGGCGCGATCGCTACAGCAGCTTTTGGAGCAACTTCTCAGCTTTGGGCAGGTTGCACCGAGCAAGCCCCTAACAATACAGCTAATACAGGAGCGCCAAGTACATCAGGATCGCCTAAGGCGGCCTTGTTAACCGTTGGTTTTGTCTATGTTGGACCTAAAGATGATTTTGGTTATAGCCAAGCTCACTATGAGGGTGAACAGGCGATCGCAAAATTAGCTAATGTCAAAACTGTGAGTGAAGCTAGTGTTGCTGAGACTGCCACAGTTCAAGAAACCATGTTGAGCATGATTAACCAAAATGGTGTCTCAGCGCTATTCCCAACTTCCTTCGGTTACTTCGATCCACATATTCTCAAAGTTGCAGCAGATAATCCCAAGGTACAGTTCTTCCATTGCGGTGGAATGTATACCGAAGGGAAACATCCTAAAAACATTGGCAGCTACTACGGCTATATCGACGAAGCAGAATATGTTGCGGGAGTGGTTGCAGGACTCACCACCAAAACTGGTAAGTTGGGATTTGTGGCAGCGAAGCCAATTCCACAGGTAGTTCGTAACATTAATAGCTATACCCTTGGTGCACGCAGTGTTAACCCTAAAGTAACAGTGCAAGTCATTTTCACGGGTGATTGGTCAGTGCCTGTTAAGGAAGCGGAAGCTGCGAATAGCATGGTCGATCAAGGCGTAGATGTATTGACTTGTCACGTAGACAGCCCCAAGGTGGTCATGGAAACTGCGGAGAAACGCAAGATTTTCTGTACTGGATATCATGCTAATCAGTCAAAGCTCGCTCCTAATGGCTATCTAACTGGTGCAGAATGGGATTGGACGAGTGTATATACTCAGTATGTGGAATGGTTTAAGGCTGGTAAGTCGGTTACAGATGGAGGCATTCCTCACCTAGTACGTGGTGGTCTCAAGGAGAAGTTCTGTAAGGTGTCGCCCTTTGGTAGTGCGGTGAGTGCTGCGACCAAGAAGGAAGCTGAAAAGGTGCTGGCGAAGTTTATGGATGGCAGCATGGTGATCTATGCTGGTGAGATAAAGGACAATACTGGTAAGGTCGTAATTGCCAAGGGCAAAGAATATAAACAAACCGATCTCGACCTTGAAAAGATGGATTGGTTTGTGGAAGGAGTTATCGGTAGCGTTAAGAGCTAACTCCAATCATCCAAAGAAGAAGCGCATTGCCGCTTCTTCTTTGCCATTGGGATATTTAACCATTGCAAAACAGCTATAGGCATATGAATTTACGCGATCGCTGGCGCTCAACATCTGAGAATATTCTCATTCCGATTGGAGCAGTACTTGCTTCGTTAGTTGTGTTCGGGATTTTCTGTGCTGTGCAAGGCAAGAATCCGATCGCTATTTACGGCACTATCTATCAATCGGCTTTTGGTAATAGTTTTTCGTGGCAAGGTACATTAATTCGCGCCGCTCCCCTCATGCTGACATCTTTATGCACAGCCTTACCCGCCATGCTGGGATTGACAATCATTGGTAACGAAGGCGCACTAATCGTTGGCGGTTTAGGCGCGATCGCGATGGGTTTAGCCTTGTCCTCATTACCGCCGATCATGGTACAGATTGCAATGGCAATGGCTGGGCTAATCGCAGGTGGGCTTTGGGTGATGTTTGTCGGTGCGATTAAGTATTACCGAGGCGTAAACGAAACCATTAGTAGTTTATTGATGAACTACATTGCGATCGCTGTCCTCAATACCTTAGTTGAAGGTCCCATGCGCGATCCTTCCAGCTTAAATAAACCATCCAGTTTCCCTCTGGCGGCGGTAAATATGCTGCAAAGCATTCCTAACTCGCGAGTGCATTATGGATTGATTTATGGCTTAGTTGCCTGTGCGATCGCCTATTTCCTAATTCATCGCACCACCTTTGGCTTTGCCGTTCGCACCGTAGGCGGGAATATCCGTGCCGCCAAAATTGCGGGATTGCCTGTAGGTAAGCTCACCTTAATTGTGACTTTTTTGGGTGGTTCCTGTGCGGGTTTAGCAGGTATGGTAGAGATTGCGGCGATTCATGGCAGTGCTAACGCTTCCCTCAATGCTGACTATGGTTATAGTGGCATTCTGGTTGCTTTTATCGCCAGACAAAATCCTCTAGTCGCAGTACTCGTTGCTGTATTAATGGGTGGCATTTTGGCAAGTGGTAGCGCCTTACAGCGATCATTTGGATTACCCGATGCAACAGTTCTCCTCTTTCAAGGCATTGTATTCCTAGCAATTCTCTTTAGTGAATCTCTTTACGGTCGCTTAGACTTCTTTAAAGATCGTGAGCCTGAAGTAAAGATTGATGCTTCCGCAACTGTTGTTTAGGTAATACCCAAACAAGAAATGGCTTTGCCATTTCTTGTTTTCAAACCCTTAATAGGTCTGGTTTTTAATTGACAAGAGTGTAGTCACACTTTTGTCAATTAGCATAATTGGTGATTGGTAATTGGCTAGGAATAAAAAACAATGACAGACGATACACTTGGTTGGATGAGCGTGCCTCTGGCAATTGTTGCGGGGACGTTCCGAGGTAGTGCCCCGTTTCTATTTGTCAGCTTAGGTGAATGTCTTACAGAAAAAGCTGGCAAAATCAATCTTGGTCTAGAAGGGACATTGCTCACAGGGGCGATGACTGCCTATGCAGTTTCCTATTTGACCAAATCGCCTTGGTTGGGTGTGCTTGCCGCAGGGCTGGCTGGTGTCGGACTGGGATTAATTCATGCTTGGTTATCACAGCGTCCAAGGGTCAGTGATGTCGCCGTTGGTATTGCGATGATTATCTTTGGTAGCGGGATTGCATTTTTCTTTGGCAAGGCATTTATTCAACCCAAAGCGATTCCTCTACCTGTATTTGAGCTAGGCAATTGGAGTAACTACCCACAGGTGCAGGATGCCCTGAAAATTAGTCCTTTGTTACTAATTGGCATTGCGATCGCGCCGATTATGCAATGGTTCTTTAGTTCAACCCGTTGGGGCTTGTACGTGCGTGCGGTGGGCGATAGTCCCAGTGCTGCCAGAGCAATGGGCATCTCAGTTGTAGGTGTACGCACTGGCGCGATCGTGGCAGGCAGTTTCTTGGCAGGAATCGGTGGTGCAAGTTTATCTCTGTATTACCCCGGATTATGGTCTGAGCGCATTTCTAGCGGACAGGGTTTAATGGCGGTTGCACTGGTAATTTTTGCGAGATGGCAACCAATTCATTGCTTATGGGCTGCTTTATTATTTGGAGGTGCTCAAGCGATCGGTCCTTCCTTGCAAGCAGTCGGCATTAGCTCCTATCGGTACTTGTTTAATGCGGCTCCCTACATAATGACGCTAATTATTACGATCGCGACCTGTTCACCCCGTAGGACTTTAAGTGGTTCACCGGGGGCATTAGGCACAAACGAATAAACAAAAAAGCCTTGCAATGCAAGGCTTTTTTGTGCAAAGCGCTATAGGATAGAGTATCTATAGCTATAGCCAATAATGAGAGTTTCGGTGCTTCGCACCGAAACTCTCATTATTGGTTTGCTTGGCTACTGCTAGATGCTGATATATAGATGTCTTATAGACTATGGGAAATCAACGACCGATCGCGGTGGATCTATTTGCGGGTGCGGGCGGGATGACATTGGGGTTCGAGCAAGCAGGCTTTGATGTCCTTGCGGCGGTAGAAATTGATCCCATCCATTGTGCTACCCATGAGTACAATTTCCCCATGTGGAAAGTGATTTGCGCCAGTGTTACTGATATTTCGGGGGATGATATTCGCCAACAGTCGGAAATAGGCGATCGCGAAGTTGATGTGGTCTTTGGGGGGCCACCTTGCCAAGGTTTTTCCTTAATGGGCAAACGCGCCTTTGACGATCCGCGTAATGAGCTAGTGTCACATTTCATGCGTTTAGTCATAGAACTCAAAGCTAAGTATTTTGTGATGGAAAATGTCAAGGGGTTGACCGTAGGCAATCATAGTCAGTTTGTCGATGAAGTAATTACCAACTTCGAGAACAATGGCTACAAAATCCTCAAACCCTATAAAGTTCTGAATGCTTCTCATTTTGGCGTACCGCAACACCGCGAAAGACTATTTCTCGTCGGCTGTCGCCAAGATTTACCACTTCCCCATTACCCATTCCCTATCACCAAACCTGCTAAAGCCAAACGCATTCCGAAAGAATTAATCAATTTACCAAATAGTCCAACTGTAAGTGATGCGATCGCTGATTTACCAGATATTTACCAATACCAAGAACTCCAAGATCATGATTGGTGCATTGCCGAGTACCACAAGCCCCGCAGTATTTATAGTGAATATCTCCGAGGGTTACAGATAGAACCTAGCAACCTATCCTATCCTCGCGCATATAATCCGCAATTATTAACATCTAGTATCAGTACCGCCCATTGTCCCTCATCGATCGCCCGTTTTCGTGCTACAGCCAATGGTGAAACTGAGAAAATTAGTCGATTTCTAAAACTCGATCCCCAAGGCATCTGCAATACGCTCAGGGCTGGAACACCTAGTAATCGTGGAGCATTTACTGCTCCTCGCCCAATTCATCCTGAACACCCCCGTTGCATTACTGTCCGTGAGGCAGCGAGATTACATTCCTATCCCGATTGGTTTCGATTTCATAGTACGAAATGGCATGGGTTTCGCCAGATTGGGAATTCTGTACCACCTCTATTAGCCAGAGCTGTTGCTAGTCAATTACGGCGGGTAATTGGAGGAAATCTAGATCAGCCACAGAACAAGGTTGCTTTAATCAATGATGAATTGTTGCGATTGAAAATGACCAAAGCCGCAGAAAAATATGGTGTTGATTCCCATGTAATTGAGTCGCGGATCAAAAAGAAGTTACTTTGTGATTAATCCCACCATAGTGTCATAGCCTTGTTAATTCCTAACGATCGCTTGAGTAGCTCAAAACCATAGTCCTCATCAGTAAGATCGATATCTTTAAGTAAAACTTGGATTTCGACCGATAGAGGCTGATGAAATTCTTCGGCAACGGCGATCGCATCAGCCATACAACCAAAATGTTGATCGATGACATCTGGACAGAACTCATAAATTTCGACGGCAAGCTCTGTTAAGTCCTCAGGCAAGTTTTTAAAAGTGACAGTTACCGTATCAAATTCGATATCACTCAATTCAAGCCCATACTGAGCATCCCAATATTGGAACTGTTCGATAAGATCTTCAGTACTCAGATCGTAGTTATCGCCATTCGTGCCGACTTCTCTAACCTGTTGATATTTATCCATATTTTTTGCTCCCATAATTCAAGCTTTAGAATTGTTTTCCCGCCTTCGGCGGGAAAACAATTCTAAAGCTGCTTTTACACTATGCTCTGAGCCAGCGTGTTGTGCCATCCTTCTGATCGACGAGGGTAATCCCTAACGCTTTTAACTCGTCACGAATGCGATCGCCTTCTTTATAGTTCTTCGCTTTCTTCGCTTCAATCCGTTGCTGAATTAAAGACTCAATTTCCGCCTCACTGATACCATCTTCCTGAACTTGGCGATCGCTAATATTTGCCACAAACCCTAAAATATTGGTCATATAGCTAAGGGCTTGCCAATCTTGAAAGAGAACTTCTGAACTTGCCGCAGTCTTGCCTGAATGCGAAAGAGAATTGCGCTCAGCACGTAATTTTTTTGCTAATTCAAATACATGGGACATCGCCACAGAAGTATTGAAGTCATCATTCATCGCTTCTTCAAAACAAGCGATCGCCTCAGCAACATCCTCTCTTAATGGAACTTCACTACTTGACCAACCTAATTGCTTTCCAAAATCCGCAGCAAATAACATGCCATCGCGAATCGTCTCCCATCCCTTAGTAGCCGCATTAATCGCTTCTTCGGTAAAGTCAATGGGTTGGCGATATTGCGCTTGGAGGATAAATAAACGAATTGCCATCGGATCGAAATAGCCAAACAAATCACGAATAGTTGTGAAATTATTCAGCGATTTGGACATCTTCTCGCCATCGATATTCACAAACCCATTATGCATCCAGTATTTAGCTAAAGGTTGGTGAGAAGCTGCTTCCGATTGGGCAATTTCATTCTCATGGTGAGGGAACTGTAAATCTGAGCCACCAGCGTGAATATCGATGGTATCTCCTAAACGCGATCGCACCATCGCCGAGCATTCAATGTGCCAACCCGGACGACCTTTTCCCCAAGGTGATTCCCAAAATGGTTCATTTGGTTTAGCTGCTTTCCATAATGCAAAGTCAAAGGGATAGCGCTTTTGCTCTTCCTGTTCATCAACGCGACCACTTGCCCCCGCCTGCATATCTTCGAGCTTTCGCCCTGAGAGCTTTCCATAATTAGGAAATTTCTGCACTGCGTAATAGACATCTCCACCAGCAGCATAGGCATAATCGCGATCGATTAACTTCTGAATGAGGTCAATAATTTCGGGAATCGTTTCCGTAGCGCGAGGATAATCATCGGCTTTCTCAATATTGAGCTTAGCCATGTCCTCATCGTAGGTGGCAATATATTGATTAGCGATCGCCTGCATCGTCGTCCCTCTTTCTAGCGCGCGCTTCAAAATCTTGTCGTCAATATCCGTGATGTTCTGGACAAATTTGACCTGATATTTGGTGGCTAAATAGCGCCGAATCATGTCCCAAACGACATAGGCTCTGGCATGACCCAAATGGCAATAGTCGTAGACCGTTACACCACAAACATACATTTTCACAATCCCTGCTTCGAGGGGAATAAATTCTTCTTTGCGACGAGTGAGTGTGTTGTAAATGCGAAGGGTCATGGGGCTTAGATTTGTGAGCTTTGAGTATTTTTGCAAAAATAATACCATTAGCTTACCAAAATACAGGCAAGCAAAGCTCCTTTATTGATTACACTGATAATACAAAGAATTTTAGAACTAGTATGGGTAGCACAAAGTTGTAGCCCATACTAATTATCCATTTTCAATACACCATTTAATTTTCTCAATCCAAACGTCAATGTGCAATTCATTGAGAAAGTCTGGCTGCCAAAACATATTATGATGTCCAGGAAGAATAAATGTTTGTAGTTTACCTGCAATCATATCTCTCCATCCATAGTTAGGAAATAACCAAGATATATCGGAACTAAGTGGAACAGGCGCAGTCGAATGATCGCAAAATAGTAAGGTGACATTGCCAGCATAGACTTGAGGTATATAGCCATTTTTTACTTCACTAATCGATTTCCAGATCAGTTGTTCTTGATTTTCTTGAGAGTTATCTAGGCTAGCTTCACTTTGTTGGACATTTTGTTGAATGTATTGATTTTTACCAGCATCATTGATTTCTGAGGTAGAAAGAACTTGATTAGGGACAAAGGGATTAGGTTTATCAAGCTTTTTGGACAAGCGTTCTAAAACATGCTGTTTCTGGGCAACAAGATTCCTTTTGATTAGACCTTTAAGATGCTGCCTCCTAGATAAAATACTGTGTTGATCAATTTGCCTGAGATTATTCTCAATGGATATATTTGAAGTGACCTGATTAAAATGCTTGAACTTTTTCAATCTTTTTCTCAACCGATCTAAAACATACTGTTTCTGAGCAAGAAAATCTCTTTCTTGTAATTGTTTAATGTGATAGTTGATAGTAAGGAGCTTATGCTCAAACTTACGAATTCTTACTATCCAAGAGTGATTTGGAAATTCTCTTTCGATTAGGATCACTTGAGCAACTCTTTTCCCTTTGTTCCTTAATTGTTGTGCGATTTCAAATGTGATTAACGCATCAAAGCACCAACCCACAAGAATATATGGTTCAGAAATATTTGCTGAGAGCAGATCGTTGACATAGGTAGTGGCAACTCTATAAATATAATCAGAAGGATGCTTAACAACTCTATAACCCGCAGGTGGGAAAACATATGTCTCACAAAAACCTGCAAATTGTTGCGCTAAATTAGCTAAACCAACCCATATAACTTTATGTTTAGATTGAAGTTGGGGGGCACTTAGTCTTGTGAGCATTGAATTTGTACCCATCTTCATACCTGCAATATTTGTATTTCTGAACATAAGGTCACGTAAGTCGTCAATATGCAGTAAATAGCTTGTATTGGTAGGAGTAAGAGTGGAGTCAGTATCCAAGTCAGAATTTATACAAGATATTTTATTGGAGGTGTCGTAAGAGATAAGCTTTTCTAGTTCTTCTAAAGTCATGCTCTCCCATGCCTGAGGTATTTTCCCCAGATATTTTTCAAGCTGCATGGATACTTTAATATAGGCTAGAGAATCTCCTCCTAGAGAAACAAAAGTGTCTTGTAGTTGTAGACTACTAATTTTTAATGATTGACTAAAAATACTAGCGATCGCAGAACAATTACTAGTAGGGACTAGATCATTACAAGTTAAGTTTTCCTGTGAATACTCCTTTTCATACCATTCTGATAGCTGTTTACGTTGAATCTTGCCTGTGGAAGTTTTGGGTAGACTATCGACCTCGATAATAGCGATCGAATTAGCGGCATTCACTCCTAAATCTTGAGTAGCTTGTAAAACTGTTTCATAAAGCTTTTGCTGATCAACTTTAGTTTCCTTGGTTATCGCTACTAAAAAGCCATCACCTCGGACGGAGTCTTTTTTACAACAGACAGCTAAGCCATTGCTCAGTCCAATACTGGCATAAACCCTAGATTCTAAAGCTTCTGGATAAATTTTGATGCCTCCACAATTAATCACATCATCGAATCTACCGTTGTAATACAAATATCCATTTTCTAAGATTCCTAAATCATTGGTAAGTAGCCAACCATCGTTATCTTGTAGAGGTATTTCTTTGCCATTGATGAGGTATTTAGCGGCGATATGCTCTCCTCGAATCGCAATTCGATTTTCCAAGGTTTGCTTAACTTCCACCCCCTCGAAAGCTTGCCCAACAGAGTCTAATAAATTTCCTTCTACTGCATGTATTTCAAGAAAAGTTGTGCGTGACGCTTCCGTTAAACCATAATGCTGCACAATTCTTGCTTCAGGGAATAAAGATTTCATCTCTTCTTTTTCCTGCCTGCTCATGTACTGACTCCCTATTTCAATCCAGCAAACTTTTTTGCCATAGCTGCCAATGACATCTTTGTTAGCTAGTAATACTCGCCAGAGACTTGGTACGGCTGAAATTGCGTTGATTTCTCCTTTCCTCAGCATTTCTTTGATCTCAAAAGGGTTAAACCCATTACTAGGAATGAAAAACTGACCGCCAGCAGTTGAGACAGCACGACATCGACCAAATCCGAATGAATGGTAGATGGGAATTCCTATGTATTCGCGAATATCATCATTTAATTGCATGATTGAATTCAAGCGAGTAACAACATTTGCTAAATTATTATGGGTTAGCATAACCCCTTTAGGGTTACCTTCTGTTCCTGAAGTGAAGGAAATTAATGCTATTTCATTGTTACGAGAAGGAATAAACTGTCTTCTCATCCATGAGCAATGATCTGTTGGTGTAATAATTGAGGAGATGCCAGTTGCATTAATGCGATATTGATCATCTGCATTTTTGATAGGGATAGCCACTTCACCGCATTCTATGCAATTGAACATAGCTTCTATGTATCCTGTACTGTTGGAGGCTATTATTCCAACTCGCTTAGATAATAGATCTTCTTTAAAATGGGAAAATTGTTGATCTGAAAGAATACCAGTCTGTTTGCGCTTTAGCTTTGATGATTTAGGAGTAAAATCACTATTATCTATATTTTGTATTACTAGATTCTGAATTATTTTCCGAATAAGCATTTTAAATCTGTAGTTTTACACAAAAATCAGGAATTGCATTGACAATTTCTGGTAAATTCTAGCAATCTGTATCTTGAATAGTGAAAGTGTATAAATTTATAAGTTAATAATTACTTAATACTAGTAATTATTCATAATCTGTATGTCTCTCAAAATACATTATGAGTATTATTACTCTAAAATCTAATAAAATCAATGAATCTCATAAATTGTAAGCATCAGATTCATTGGTATAGAAAGTTAGTTGTAGTTGGTAAAGGTGTTCTATAGCAATGTAAGAGATAGCTAGGACAAATCAAAACCCAAATGAGTGAAGGCGGCACGAAGTGCCGCCTTCACTCATTTGGGTTTTATGTCCTAAGCAAAACTTACATTGCTATACCTGCATTTGAATCTTGATTTGCTCAGTATTGTTACAGATCTCAAAGGCATTGTTGCATAAAAAGGGGAAGAGGAGGTAAATTAGATAAAAATCAGGAGAGGGAGTCCCAGATAATGAAAGAGAAATATCAGGTACGCAACTGGGCAGAGTATAACGCAGGGCTAAAACAAAGAGGAAGCCTGACCTTCTGGATTAGCGAAGAAGTAATCGGAGGATGGTTAAATCAAACATTAAGTGGCAAACGGGGTGCTTCAAATGATTACAGTGATATAGCGATCGCGACATTTATCACTGTAAAAGCGGTATATCAGCAAGCAGGAAGACAAACGCAAGGAATGTTAGAGTCACTATTTACCTTGATGGGAATAGATTTGCCAGTGCCAGACCACAGCACCGTATCAAGACGGACAGCAAGTTTAAGTGTGCCCTTACCAGTAATCCCCAAGCAGGGAGCTGTGCATGTAGTAGTTGATTCGATAGGGATCAAAGTCTATGGTGAAGGTGAATGGAAAACACGGCAGCATGGGATTAGTAAGAGACGGACATGGCGCAAATTACACCTTGGAGCCGATGAATCAACGGGAGAAATACTGGCTGCGGTCGTCACTACGAATGATTGTCACGATGGTGAAGTACTCGCCGATATTCTCGATGGGATTGATGCTGAAATTGATCAAGTTTCCGCAGATGGAGCTTATGACCATCGTCATTGTTACGACGAGATTGCCCAACATGGAGCTAAAGCCGTGATTCCTCCCCGCAAAGATGCCAAAATCTGGCAGCATGGCAATGCCAATGCTCCTCCTCATCCCCGTGACCAAAACCTGCGCTATATCCGTAAACATGGGCGTAAAAAATGGAAACGTGACTCAGGTTATCATCGACGTTCTTTAGCAGAAACCACGATGTTTCGTTTCAAAAAAATCTTTGGTAGTACTTTATGTTCTCGTAAATTTGACAATCAGGCGGTTGAGTTGTTCATCAAATGTGCTGCTCTCAATCGCATGATTCAACTTGCTAAACCTCTCTCCTCTCCTGTTGCTAGTTAATTATCTATCCTAAGATCCTCCATCTTTTGGCTTCTTTTTATTCATACAACAAAGCCGATCTCAAAACGAATTTGAGCAATACTTCGATCATAAATGGTAATTGTCGAATAAGTTCAATGGGAAGATGATCACCTTCCATAGTAGACGAAGCCCGCACCACATCTCCTCAAAACCCAGTAAACTCGTTAGCATTGCGTAAGTCCTAAATTTTTTTGACAAGGATTTTCACAACACAAAATGGCTATGCCATTTTGTGTTGTGGTACTAAGCCTTATTGGGAGATTTGGGAGTTTGAGCGAGATATTTTTGAAGTTGCTCCATTGCCAACATTAGCTGAGGCGTAGGATCGATCGCGACGAGACCATCCTTCATCTTTTGCCAAATCTCGAAATGTAAGTGAGGTCCCGTTGCTAAACCCGTACTTCCCACTAAACCAATCACCGTTCCCTGTTTTACTTCCTGACCAGATTTGACTAGTACCTCAGACAGGTGAGCATAACGAGTTTCATGGGTATCACCGTGGGAAATCACCACAATTAAGCCATAGCCACCAAGCCAACCTGCAATTTCTACCCGACCACTAAAGGCGGCAACTACTGGAGTACCTTCAGCAGCAGCAAGGTCTGTCCCTTGGTGAAATCGGACTTGCCCCGTAACAGGATGTACGCGAGTACCAAATAGCGAACTAATTGTCGATGGAACAATCAATGGGAACAGCATCTGCTTATCGCCATTGCTGGGCAAGCTCATTGCCGAAATTTCCTCAGGGGTCAAGCGACGTACCTGTACAGCGGTTTCACCTGAGGAGGCAGCATAGAGAACATTACCATTTTGATAATATTGCTTCTGCGAACCGACGGTCACTTCAGGAGCGCAGAGATTAGTATTGCGTCCTGAGAGATCACTGGCTTTCGCTTGGCACCCAGTGGAACGATTTTCCAGCACAATTTCCACAGGTTGCGATCGCTCTACTTCCGTTTTCGATGAAACTCTAGATGAAGTCTCAATATTGACTTGGACAGACTCACGATTTTCTACAGCAGGAGTATTCCGATCTGATTTAATTTCAACGCTTTTAATTTCAACACGAGTGGGAGCAGGTGAGATCGCAGGTTGACTCGGTGTTGTGGAGGAAGGTTGAGAGATATTTACATCGGGAGAAACTGCCGACTTAGTAGCAGCATATGCTGAGCCAACTAGAAAATAGTTATTTGTGGAGAAGCAGAGCAGGGTTGCTAAGGTAATCGTGGAAAGAGTTGATTTTCGCATATTTGAGTCTACTGATAGCCGACAGAGAAGTTTTGAGGCTGATAGATCGCATCTTGGAGGTTGTTCTCCCATCTTACTACCAGTTCGCCTGTTGGTCTAATGTCGATAATTTGCCCTTGAAGTTCCCGTCCATCAATGGTTTTACGCACATAGCGATCGCTTAGCATCTCCAAATATTCCGCCAAAATGCCTGTGATCCCTTCACGATCGCAACGAGTTTGCCCCATTTCAATGCCTTTTAGCACTACTTCGATTAATTCATCCATACTCGATAAAGTCGTGGGCAACTCTCCTAAAGAGATCGCACCATCGGGCACTTCATTTGTCCAGTTAATCCCAATCCCCACCACCGCATAGAGGATTTTGTTTGCCTCAATCTTGGTCTCGGTGAGAATGCCTCCCAACTTGCGGCGATCGATTAATAAATCATTGAGCCATTTAAGCTTCACATTTGCCCCAGTCTCATTCAGAGCTTTAGCAATGCCCCAAGCTGTCCATAGCGTAATTTGATTTGCTTGCGATGCAGCTAAATCAGGTTGCAAAATCACGGACATAAATAGTCCACCGAGATCTGACTGCCAACTATGTCCGCGTTGCCCCCTCCCCTTAGTCTGACGTTTGGCAATAATTACAGTATTTGCTGAAGCCTGATGACGATCCAACAGTCGCCATGCCTCGCTATTAGTCGAGTCAATTTCTGCATATCTAATTACGGTAAACATTGGACGATTCATTAAGTGCTGTTTAGCTCTAGAAATTTTTGATTATCCTAGTAGATGTTTGGTGCAAAATCCTGTAGGCAGCAAATAGGCAAAGTAAGGAAATTAAAGATGCGTAGACTAGGTTGGTTTTTCGGTGGGATTTTGCTAAGTATATGCACCAATTTGGTATCTAGTCCCATTGGGCTGGCATTAGACAAATCCGCCGATCGCCAAGGGATTGATGCGCGTATTTTACAGAAACCACCTTATAACCTAACTGGCAAAAATGTCTTCATCGGACAGGTTGAACTCAGCCGCCCCACACGCTTTGCTGTCGATAAAATCTCAAATAAGCTCTTGCAAATCGATCGCGCGATCGTCCAACCCTACGAAGTATTTTTTCGTGATAGTAAAGCTATCCCCAATAAAAACCTAGACGATCACTCGGCTCAAGTTGCGGCTGTGATCATTAGCCATGATAAGACGCGGCGGGGGATTGCCCCAGATGCCAAGCTGCTCTCTTCGGCATATTCACAGCGTCGGCAAGATGGACAGCCCGAAGCCTGTCTAGCTGCTCAGTATGTCGCGCGACAATATAACAGCACCGTTCGCGCCATCAACTTTAGCTTTGGCGAACTCCTCAGCGAAGATCCGAGACCCAAACCACTTTTAGATGGTAATGCCCTGCTTACTCTCTGCGTTGATTGGGTATCCAACAACTACAACACATTACCCATCGTCGCAGGCAATCAAGGCAAAGGGGGCATACCCATTCCCACAGATCTATATAACGGTTTTACAGTCGGCTTTACTCGTGAGGTCGATGGCATTTATCGCCAAGTCGATCGCGGCAATCTCATTGATGAACCCTTCATCGATCGCAATGACAATGGCAAATACGATCAAGGGGAAGTATTCAGCGATCTGAATAAAGATGGTAAATGGACAGCAGGCGTAGAAAGCCCCATTGATGGCAGGCGATCGCTTGCCCTTCTTGCCCCCGGCAATAACCTCAAGCTCCCCACCCTGCAAAGTAAATTTAAAAATGTCAATGGTTCTAGTTTTGCTGCGCCCCATGTAGTGGGCACGATCGCCCTTTTACATGAATATGCCAATCGCCAAATTGAGGCTGGTAACTGGAACATTGATGCGCGTCGTCACGAATTAATCAAAGCCGTCTTGATCAACTCTGCAGACAAAATCCAAGATCAAGGAGATGGCAAAATTCTCGGTATGTCCAAAACTATTCTCGATGCCTTTGGTAAAACATGGATTGACACCGAAGCTTATGCCAGTCGCACTATTCCCCTCAGTCGTCACCTTGGCGCAGGACAACTTAATGCCCATCGTGCTTTTCTGCAATACCAAGCAGGACAACAATTGCCTACGAATCCCCAAAACAATGGCTTAGAAAATATTAAAGCGATCGGGTGGGACACGAATATTGTCGCGGTTGATCAATATCAAGACTATATTTTTGCCAAACCTCTAGAAGCTGATAGCTATATCTCAGCAACTTTAACTTGGGATCGTCAGGTCAAACTCAACGATAAAAATGGCAATGGTTTATTTGATATTGGTGAAAGTTTTACTGATGAAGGCTTTAATAAACTCGAATTGTATTTAATGCGATCGCAAGATAATGACATTTCCCAAAGTGTTTGGTCATCGGTTAGCCAAGTTGACAACCTACAGCATATTTTTATCAAAATCCCATCTACAGACAAATACAAGCTTAGAATTGTATTTAAATCTCCACAAACAAACAAGTCAAGTCAGCGCTACAGCTTAGCTTGGTGGGCAAAATCTTAATAGCTAAATTGGACAATTTAGAAAGCTATACTTTGCACGATCTATAGATTAAGCATTTGCAATCAATAGTACACTCGTGTATAAAAAGCTCAAATTTTAGCCGTGCAAAGTATTTATTATAGTTATTTCAAATTCATAGTGTAAGTACTACTATCTACTTTAACTTCAAAAAATGGGCGTAACTCAGAACCATTTCGTCCACAGCCATCACCAGTAGCAATGTAATTAAATTTATCAGTAGGATGTACACAGAAATTTTGATTAGTTGTACCTTCCCATACCCAGTTGTCACCGCGATCGCCACCATAAAGATAGTAATAGTCACCAGAAGTTAAAGCAGTCTCTACTACTACTTCACATTGGCGAGGAGTAACTTCAAACCATCCTTCAGAGCGCCATCGATCATTTCCAACACCATAGGCAACTGCAATATAAGCAGTCTTGTTAGATCGATTACAAACCTGCAACTGTGCTTGGGCAGGCTCGATCATAGTCATAAAACTAGCAGACGCAACAATTGAACCTAAACATCCAACCACCTTGAATAGGGGAGATGACAAAAATTGGAGTAGGGAAAATTTCATAACGCTTCGTAGTGTTAATTAGCTGAAAAAGTTAAGGGCATAGACTGCCTAATCCATCGAAACAATTGTGACAGTAGTTTCTCAAGATAAGTCCCTATATACTATTCCCACAAATACTCTCAACTCATCCCTAAGCAATAGATAAAATTTGTATAGAACAAACGCACAAAACTATTTAAGTAGCTAGGAGTAATTAAAAACCAGAGCCAAAACCTGTGGCGCACGCTGCGCGTGCGCCACAGGTTTTGGCTTTTTATATTTAATTGCGCCCAGCTACTTAAAAGGCGATGCTTTGCATCATTTATGATTTATGGAGTAGCAGCGCTTGGGCGCACATACTGAGCATCGACAAAGCCTAGTTCAAACAACTGCTGATAGGCTTGTTGTCCTAAGTCACGGGTTGGGGCTTGACTACGGATCAATTGAATTAATAACGGCACAGCTAGCTCAGGCTGATTTTTAGCACGATAAACTACCGCAAGTTGATAGGTTGCTTCATCTCGTAATTGAGCCGTTTGTAGAGCTTTACGACGATGGCTATCAGAAATACGATTATCAATTCCAGAAAAGCTAGTAGTTAGCTCTTGATAAAAATTTGATAGTTGATTAAATACTTGACGAGCATCTTGCAGCTTGGTGACAGCCAAATCATAATTTTGCTGACTAACTGCGGTGGTTGCCTCCGACATCAAACGCTGCCCACCTGAAATGCTAAACACACTACTTTCAAGGGCATTGGGCTTAGTAGATTCTACAGGCTGAGCTTGAGGCTTCTGCGGGGAAGCATTTTGCGCGATCGCCCCTAAAGGCAACAAAGCAGCAGAGGAAATAACAGACAAAACTGCGGCTTGGAAAGCAAACTGAAACGAGCGGGGCTTAGCAAAAGGTGTGGACATAGGTTGCAAATTCTGGATGCTCACAAAAAGTAATGAGTTTTAGATGATGGCTGAGAATACTTCAAACCTTAAAAATTTTCTCAAGAAAAATTTTAAGAAATCTTTAGAAAACTTGGCAGCCATAGTCTAAAACTTTTTGTTATGGTAACACCCCAACATAGACGAAATACCTAGTTAAAAATATCCGTCATAATATCTGTCATATCTGTCAAAAAGTATAGGAGCGCCCTTCAGACTCCTAATCACTTATTTTGTTGAAGAGTTGTAAAGCAAATGTGACATCTTGCGTGATATGCTTAGCAACGGTGTAGGCAGCTACATCCAAGTTTTTGGATACCCATTTGAGTACTGTCTTAAGTACTGGTTCTTCACTCAAAATAATCAGCAATTTTCGCTAAAAGTCAACAGTGAAGATTATCCCCGCAAAAAACAGTACAGCTTCGCAGACGGTTGTCGAAAACTCCTCCGTGTCAGTTACTGATGCTCTGGAAGAGTATAACCGCCTTAAGAGGAAGCTGTTAATGCTAACCCTTGCCTCTGGATTGATTATCGGTCTAGTGGTCTGGTGCGTGTATGGACAAAAAATCGCACTTAGCTATTTTATAGGTGCATTGTTTGGTGCTATCTATCTCAGAATGCTAGCTAAAGGAGTAGATCGGCTTGGAAAGCAGTCCAAGCGTCTCGGTTATGCTCGATTTGGTGTATTTGTCATCCTGATTGCGATCGCTGCCAAGTCCGAACAATTGCAGGTTTTACCCGCTTTTTTTGGCTTTATGACCTATAAAGTCGCTGTAATTGCGATTCTTGCTCAAGATTTGACAAGTAAGTCCGATTCTCGCTGATTTGACCTCCTATAGGTTGTAACATATCGAACATGATCGATCCATTAATTTTTAGCCAACAAAACAGTTTTGCCGCGCTAGAAGTGGGCAAACACCTTTATTGGCAGTTCGGTAACCTAGCGGTACACGCTCAAGTATTAATCGTGAGTTGGATTGTAATGGGCGTAGTCATCGTTGCTGCAATCATTGGGTCTAGCACCGCCAAAGCTGATCAGCGCGTCCCCGCAGGTTTTCAAAACTTCATGGAATACGCTCTGGAGTATGTCCAGAGCATTGCCAAAGACCAAATCGGCGAGAAGCATTATAGAGAATGGGTACCATTTGTTGGTAGTCTGTTCTTGTTTATCTTCGTATCAAATTGGTCAGGGGCATTAATTCCTTGGAAGCTAATTAAATTGCCAGAAGGTGAGCTTGCCGCTCCTACTGGTGATATTAACACCACTGTCGCACTGGCTCTGTTAGTCTCCCTAGCCTATTTCTACGGCGGATTAAAGAAGCGTGGACTGGAATTCTTTACCAGATACGTTCAAGCGTCTCCATTTCTTCTTCCTTTATGGGTTCTAGAAGATTTCACCAAGCCTCTATCCCTAAGCTTCCGTCTTTTCGGAAACATCCTCGCTGATGAGCTAGTGGTAGGTGTTATGGTTCTCTTAGTACCTCTATTCGTTCCTTTACCATTGATGGTTTTAGGACTATTTACTAGTGCAATCCAAGCACTGATTTTCTCAACACTTGCCGCATCTTACATTGGTGAAGCAATGGAAGGTCATGGCGATGAAGGTCACGAGCATTAGATAGTATCAAATCTATTTAATTTTCTCTTTGAAATCTTCACTTTTGACTTCTCTAAAACTTCGCAGGTGTATATCTGCTGTGTTAAATAAATTCTACTCTCAACAAATTAACTAAAAAGTAAGTAAAAACATGATTGATCCATTAGTAGCATCAGCTTCTGTAGTCGCCGCTAGTATTGCTGTTGGTCTTGGCGCAGTTGGACCTGGTATCGGACAAGGTACTGCTGCTAGCCGCGCTGTTGAAGGTATCGCACGTCAACCTGAAGCAGAAGGCAAAATCCGTGGTACTTTGCTGTTGAGCTTTGCGTTTATGGAAGCTCTTACCATTTATGGTCTAGTTATTGCTCTAATCTTACTTTTTGCCAACCCTTTTGCTTAAGAGTTAATTCACAAGAAGCTATGAGCCAATGCTCTTAGCTTCTTAAATTGACCTAGCAACCGAATTTTTTTGGCAAAATACCTATGATACTTTTGAACTTTGTCTCAAATGTCCTGCTTGCTGCGGAAGCTGTCGAGCAGAAGGGTGGCTTATTTGATGTTAATGCCACTCTCCCGATAATGGCGGTGCAGTTCATCGTTTTTGTAGCTATCCTTAACGCTATTTTCTTTAAGCCTCTAACCAAAGCGATCGATGATCGTGATGATTATATTAGAGAACAAATTATAACTGCGAAGGAAAGGCTAGAAAAGGCAGAACTAGTTGTAAAGCAATATGAGCAAGAGCTAGCTACTGCTCGTAAGGCAACTCAAAATGTTTTGGCTAGTGCTCAGGCTGAAGCAAACAGAATTCGTAAAGAACGTATTGATGCAGCTACAGCAGAAGCAAGAGCAAAAGTTGCTAGCGCTAAAGCTGAAATTGAAAAACAAAAGCAAGATGCCACAGCATCTTTGGATGCAGAAGTAGAATCACTCAGTCGCCAAGTTCTCGAAAAGCTACTAGGTAATTTAGTAAGATCCTAGTCTTCATAATCCTATGATAGTTTCTGTCTGGCTTCTGGCTGATATTGAGTAATAGAAATAACGTTTATGATTAGCAATTTCGTTTTACTTGCTAGCGAAGCAGGCGAGTCTTCGGGAATTCGGTTAAATACCGATATTCTTGAAACTAATGTAATTAACTTAGTAATTGTCCTAGCTTTTCTGGTATATGCGGGTCGCGGGTTTCTTGGCAAAATTCTCTCATCACGTTTAGAGTCGATTCAATCGGCAATTAGTGATGCAGAGAAGCGTCAAAACGAAGCTTCGGCTAAGCTTGCAGAACAGCAAAATAAATTGGCTCAGGCTCAGTCTGAGGCAGACAAATTGCGCCAGCAGGCTGAAGTCGATGCGAAACATGCGGCAGATTTAATTTTAGCGACGGTTGATGCTGATATTGCACGTTTGCATGAAGCTGCCGATCAAGAAATTGCTACTGAGCAAGAACGTGTCATTGTGCAATTGCGTCAGCAAGTTGCTGAGAAATCTCTTGCCAGTGTACAGGCTTATTTTGATCGCGGTTTAAGTGAAGATACGCAAATCGAATTAATTGACCGTAGCATTGCCCTTTTGAGTTCTGACTAGGAGAAAACATGAAATCTAATTCTGTTAGTCAAGCAGTCGTTGCTCCCTATGCCGACGCTTTGATCTCTTTGGCTCAAGAGCAAAATAGTCTCGATGCGATCGCTAGAGATGTGCGACTAATTGGCGATACTCTTAGTGATTCCGTTGAATTAAGTCAACTATTTGCAAGTCCTCTTATTGGCGAAAATGTCAAGAAAGGCGTAATTGAAAGTGTTTTTGGTTCGCAAGTAAGTGCATTGACCAAAAGCTTTTTACTGCTATTAGTTGATCGCAAACGCATCGCCTTTTTAAGTGAGATCGTTAAGCAGTTTCAATCTCTTTTGCGCGTGATTGATGGTGTTGCTCTTGCCGAAGTTACCTCTGCTTTTCAATTGAGTAGAGCGCAAGAAGATTCCTTACGTGATCGAGTCAAGAAACTGACTGGTGCTAAGGCAGTCGAACTTTCAATTACAGTTAATTCTGACTTAATTGGTGGTGTCATCATTAAAGTTGGTTCTCAGGTAGTAGATGCCAGCATTCGTGGACAACTGCGCCGTATTAAGAGCAGCCTCGCTGCTGCCTAGTAAGGAAACGGGTAAAAGGCATAAGGAAAAAGTAATTACCAATCCGCCATCACCAATTACCCATCACCAATTCTCAATAGCTAACAGCTAATCACTAATAGCTAACCCCTCAAATATTAAAAACAAAATCGATCGCTGATAACTGGTAAAACACAACTATGGTTAGCATCAGACCTGACGAAATAAGCAATATTATCAAGCAGCAAATTGCTAATTATAACCAAGAGCTGCAAGTTTCCAATGTTGGTACTGTCCTGCAAGTCGGTGACGGTATCGCTCGTGTCTATGGCTTGGAACAGTGCATGGCTGGCGAGTTGCTGGAATTTGAAGATGGTACTGTCGGCATTGCGCTGAACCTTGAAGAAGACAACGTTGGTGTTGTGTTGATGGGTGAAGGTCGTAAAATCGCTGAAGGTAGCTCTGTAAAGGCAACTGGTAGAATTGCACAGATTCCTGTAGGTGAAGCATTCATTGGTCGTGTTGTTGATGGTTTGGCTCAACCTATCGATGGTAAGGGCGACATCAAATCAAGCGAAACTCGCTTAATCGAATCTCCTGCTCCTGGCATTATTGCTCGTAAATCCGTATTTGAACCTCTCCAAACTGGTATTACTGCGATCGACGCGATGATTCCTGTTGGTCGTGGTCAACGCGAATTGATCATTGGTGACCGCCAAACAGGTAAGACCTCCGTTGCCGTAGACACCATCATCAACCAAAAAGGTTTGGATTGTATCTGCGTATATGTAGCGATCGGGCAAAAAGCTTCTACCGTTGCTAACGTAGTTAACAAGCTTCGCGAAAGCGGCGCAATGGAATACACGATCGTCGTTATGGCAAGCGCCAACGATCCCGCTACCTTGCAATACCTCGCTCCTTACACTGGCGCAGCATTGGCTGAGTACTTCATGTACAAAGGCAAAGGCACTTTGATCGTATATGATGACTTGTCCAAGCAAGCTCAAGCTTATCGTCAGATGGCTCTCTTGCTCCGTCGTCCACCAGGTCGTGAAGCATATCCTGGAGACGTATTCTACTTACACTCTCGCTTGCTCGAGCGTGCAGCGAAGTTGAGTGATGAACTCGGCGGTGGCTCGATGACCGCATTGCCAATCATCGAAACCCAAGCAGGTGACGTATCTGCTTACATTCCTACCAACGTAATTTCGATTACCGACGGTCAAATCTTCTTGTCTTCCGACTTGTTTAACGCTGGTATTCGTCCTGCGATCAACCCTGGTATATCGGTATCCCGCGTTGGTTCCGCCGCACAAATCAAGGCAATGAAACAGGTTGCAGGTAAGATCAAGCTAGAATTGGCTCAGTACGATGACCTCGTAGCTTTCGCACAGTTCGCTTCTGACTTGGATAAAACCACTCAAGCACAGCTTGCTCGTGGTCAACGTCTCCGTGAAATTCTCAAGCAGCCTCAATACTCTCCATTGCCCGTATGGGATCAAGTTGCGATTATCTACACCGCAATTAATGGCTACCTTGATGAACTAGAAGTTGAGCAAGTTGGCGCATTCAACAAGGGTCTACGTAACTACTTGGCAACTAGCAAGCCTAAGTATTCTGAAATCGTGAAGTCTGAGAAGACCTTGACTAAGGATGCTGAAGCAATCTTGAAGGAAGCAATTACTGAATACAAGAAAACTTTCTTGGCTTCTGTATAGTTCCTTAACTAATACATTGCTAATTAGCTAATTAATAGATAAACAAAAAATGTAGATGTAAGATTGCATCTACATTTTTTGTTTTCAAATGAGCGTATGTCCATTTGAAAACTGTTATAAAGAGTCATATTTAAACAAGCAGCAAATTATGCTTCCCCCTTTTATTGTTTTAGATCCCATCCTTGAAGACTGGTTGCGCGAAGATATTGGACGTGGCGATCGCAGCACTAGTGGTTTATTTCCCGATGGTAATGCACCCATTGGTAAAGCGGTGTGGATTGCTAAGGCGGATGGTGTGGTGGCAGGATTACCGATCGCTGCGAGGGTTTTTAAATTACTAGATAGCTCAGTAAATTTTGTGACGATCGCACAGGATGGACAGCCTGTAAAATCTGGCGATCTGCTTGCTGAAATTAATGGTAGTCTCGCGACTTTACTAATGGGTGAGAGAGTCGCTTTAAATTTGGTGATGCGCTTATCGGGAATTGCTAGCGCAACTGCGGAATATGTCAAAGCGATCGCTAGTTCCAAAACGCATCTGGTCGATACCCGCAAAACCATCCCCGGCATGAGAATACTCGAAAAATATGCCACATTTGTCGGTGGGGCAATCAATCATCGCTATGGATTAGATGATGCTGTCATGCTCAAGGATAACCACATTGCGGCAGCAGGGGGCATTACCGAGGCAGTGCAACGAGTGCGGGAACATATTCCATTTACGACATCGATTGAAGTGGAAACGGAATCAATCGTGCAGGTAAAGGAAGCAATGCATCTCAATCTGGATGTGATTATGTTGGACAATATGCCCTTATCAATGATGCGTGAGGCGATCGCACTCATTCGCCAACATAGTCCCCATACCAAAATCGAAGCTTCAGGCAATATTACGCTCAATACGATCGCACAGGTTGCAGAGTTAGGCGTAGATTATATTTCTACTTCGGCAATGGTGACGAGATCACCTTGGTTGGATATTAGTATGAGAATTAGAAACTAATATGCTGATTTTTTGCACCGCTTATACTAAAAGTATGTAACTACAGGATTTCTAGCTATGAGTCTAGCAATTACCAATGAGCCATTAGCAGCAACCAACTTAGAACAAACCTCTCTCTATGATCGTGACTATTGTGTATGGCTGGAATCCATGAGCCAACTTCTGCGAGAAGGTAATTTAACAGAATTGGATATTCCGAATCTATTAGAAGAACTTGATGATATGAGTGGTAGTCAAAGAGATGCGCTAGAAAGTAATTTAGAAATAGTTTTGATGCACTTATTAAAATATCGCTTTCAGCCACAATTACGATCCCGCAGTTGGCTGTTAACGATTTTTGAGCATCGTAATCGTTTGAAAAAAGCCTTTAAACGTAGTCCTAGTCTGCAACGTTACTATCAAGAAGTTTTTCCAGAATGCTACCAAACTGCTCGCAAGATGGCATCACTTGAAACTGGGTTACTGATGTCGGATTTTCCTGAAATTAGCCCCTTTACATCAGAACAGAGCTTAGATATAGATTATTTACCAGATTAAAATACAACCCTCATGGAATATGCGATCGACTTTGGCACAAGTAATACTGTTGTGGCAAGAATTAATGAGAATGGCACAATTGAGACTGTTAAATTAGCTGATTACAGTAGTCTCATTGCTAATAATCCGCCATTAGTTCCTAGCTTTGTTTATGTGCAGGATGCCGACAAAGAGCAAGTATTGATTGGTCAGGAGGTAAGCGATCGCGGTTTAGATAGCAAGAATTCTAGAGGTGAGCAGCGATTTTTTAAGGCTTTTAAAAGAGCGATCGGTTCTAATATTTCGATATTTGTTCCAGAACTTGATGGGCGTGAAGTCGAATTTGAACTAGTAGGAGAATGGTTTTTAAAGAGAATTATTGAGCGTTTACCTGATGTAGATTCGTTGATTTTCACGGTTCCCGTTGATAGTTTTGAGTCCTATCGCAATTGGCTCAGCGGAGTCTGTCAGAAGCTAACTGTCAATCAAGTGCGAATCCTTGATGAACCAACTGCGGCCGCACTGGGCTATGGAATTAATGGTGGTGGGGAGACTCTATTAGTAGTAGATTTTGGGGGTGGAACTTTAGATTTATCTTTAGTGAAGTTATCCTTTGCCCAAGTGCAAATAGAAGATAATCAGCCCAAATCACCACTTGGTTTTTTATTAAAATGGGGCGATCGCACTGTTAAAAATTCCGCCAATAACCAAAACTCACAAACCGCTAAAGTCCTCGCGAAAACAGGTCAAAATCTTGGCGGGATTGATATCGATAATTGGATTATTGATTATTTC
This sequence comes from Pseudanabaena sp. BL-A-41, assembly GCA_050632425.1. Lineage (GTDB taxonomy): Bacteria > Cyanobacteriota > Cyanobacteriia > Pseudanabaenales > Pseudanabaenaceae > Pseudanabaena. Next base: position 2,313,235 of record CP192607.1, read on the forward strand.
CATCAAGAGTTAGGAGTACCGAAAAATTCTCTCGTAACTCGCTTAGCGGAACGGATTAAAATAGCTCTTTCTAGTAATGAATCTGCGACAGAAGTTTACTTTAATGATCAAACCTTTGAGTCCTATGACTTAACTTTGACGCGATCGCAATTCAATCAAATTCTGGAAGAACAGAAATTTTTTGTAAATCTTGATATTGCTCTTGATCGCATTCGTCAACAAGCAACTCGCCAAAACCTTGACCTAGATCAAATTGATGCGATTCTCTTAGTGGGTGGAACTTCCCAAATCCCTGCTGTGAAAGAATGGGCTTTAAAACATTTCCCTAGCGAGAAAGTAAAAGCAGATAAACCCTTTGAAGCGATCGCCCATGGCGCAATTTCCCAAGGTTGGGAACTTAAAGACTTTCTCTATCACAGTTATGGGATTCGCTATTGGGATAAGCGCTTAAAAAAACACAACTGGCACACCATCGTCAAATCTGGCACAAACTATCCCTTAGAAAAGCCCGTGGAGCTAACTCTTGGAGCATCAGTTCCCAATCAACCAAGCATTGAGTTAGTCATTGGTGAACTAGGCGAAACTAATGTGGAAGTTTATTTTGAAGATCAACGCCTTGTCACCCGTGTACTAGAGGGAAAGCAAGTTGCAGTCCAAATTCTCAATGAGAATAGTAAGGTCATTGCCAATCTCGATCCTCTGGGTCAAACAGGTAGCGATCGCATTAAAGTCTTTTTCCAAGTTGACGAAAAGCGCACTTTGCGAATTACAGTTACTGATTTACTAACCAAGCAAAATTTATTAGAAGATATGGCAGTAGTTCAACTTGTTTAACAGCAAGTTTTCTATAGCGATCCTAAATGAGTTGTGAGAGGCTTCGACTTCGCTCAGCCATCGGTATGCGCTGGCTGAGCGAAGTCGAAGCCCTATTTTTCTCATAAATGATTTAGGACTGCTATAGCCAAACACAAAATAACGTCAGTTCGGGTTAAGCTGGCAAACCCTCTCTCAAAGACAATTTCAAATTATCCCGAACTCGCGTTAAACTAAATTCTTGCGATGTATTGCGTTATATTACCATATAAGCATATAATGCAATACATCCTTTAAATCCTAATTCCCAGAATTCTATGCACACACCATTAGAGCGATTGACAGTAAATGAACTGGATGCAATATCTCTCAAACGAAAGTTGAATTTACAACAAGTTACTCTCGTTGATGTCCGCGAATCCTATGAATATGCATCAGAACATATATTAGGTTCAATTTCTGTACCTTTGTCAACCTTCGCTCCAGAACAAGTTGCTCAGATCAGTACTAAGCCAATAGTACTATGTTGTCAGTCAGGAATGCGCTCTAGTAAAGCAACTCAAAAATTATTAGAATGTGGGTTTGAATCCGTGAGCCAGCTTCAAGGAGGAATATCCAGTTGGAAATCCGCAGGTTTTAAAACCGAAAGTAATCCAAATGTACCTATCAGTTTATTCCGCCAAGTTCAAATTGTTGCAGGTTCTCTGGTTGTTGTAGGAACTCTATTGGGAGCTTTTGTCTCTCCTTATTTTTTTATACTTAGTGGATTTGTAGGCAGTGGCTTAGTGTTTGCAGGAGTTACCAATACCTGTGCTATGGGAATGATCCTTACCAAACTTCCTTACAATCAAAGAAAATAATTTGCGCCTTGAGAACGATCATGCCACCAATTAAGATTTTTTATTTTTCCGATGTACTATGTGTTTGGGCTTATATTGCTCAAATTCGACTAGAAGAACTCAAAGCTGAGTTCGGAGACAGTATCATCATTGATTATCGCTTTGTACCTGTGTTTGGTAATGCCAGAGAGAAGATAGAAAATGGATGGCGCGATCGCGGCAGGTTAAAGGGATATAGCGATCATGTAAAGACAACAGCAAGCAAGTTTGAGCATATTTCCGTACATCCAGAAATTTGGACTCAAGTAGTTCCTGCTTCTTCGACCTCGGCACATTTATTTCTTCGTGCTGTGCATTTACTGGAGGTCAAAGGACTAGCACCAGTCAGCGATCACATTCTTGAAAAAACAGCTTGGGCTTTTCGCGAAGCCTTTTTTACAAAGCTTGCCGATATTAGCGATCGCCAAGTTCAATTTGAAATAGCCAAAAAGCTCAAGCTTCCTAAAAAAGCAATTCAATCAATCATTGATAGTGGTGAAGCCTATGCCAGCTTATCTAAGGATATGGAGCTAGTAAAAGAACACAACGTCACCGTAAGCCCTACTCTCATTTTTAATGAAGGTCGGCAAAGGCTAAATGGTAATGTAGGCTATCGCGTAATTGAAGCAAATATTCGTGAACTACTGCATAATCCCCCAGATGAGCATTCTTGGTGCTAGATAATTTTAGCCTTCATCGCCAAGATAAGCCTCAATGACTGCCCGATCGCTTTTGACAATTTCAGGTTGCCCGAGCGCAATTAGCTGACCAAAATCTAAAACGGCAATGCGATCGCATAGTCCCATCACTAAAGGCACATGATGCTCAATCAGTAAAATCGTCAGATTAAAGCGATCGCGCAAACTCCGAATGAAATCACTTAATTGCCCCTTTTCACTAGGATTCATCCCTGCGGCAGGTTCGTCTAAAAGTAATAACTTGGGTTGCAGGGCAAGCGCACGCGCAATTTCAAGGCGGCGTTGATCGCCATAGGAAAAGTTTCTGGCTTTAACATCAGTGCGATCGCTTAGTCCTACAAGTTCTAATAATTCATAGGCGCGATCATAGGTTTGTTTTTCTTCTTTATGGGTGGGAGGCAAACCTAAAATTCCATTCCAAACGCCTGTCGTGGTACTTAAGTGTCTAGCGATCGCCACATTTTCTAACGCAGAAAGCTCTCCAAACAAACGAATATTTTGAAACGTGCGGGCAATGCCACATTTCGCAATTTGATGAGGACGACGATTAGTAATTTCTTGTCCATCGAAAATAACTTGACCACTACTAGGAGCAATTAATCCTGTAATCGTATTAAACAACGTAGTTTTGCCAGCACCATTAGGACCAATTACCCCAAAAATCTCATTTTCCTGCACGTCAAAAGATACTTCATTGACTGCCACCAAGCCACCAAAGCGACGGGTTACTTGTTGAATACCTAAAGTTGTTTTACTAGTTTCGTCCATTTATAACTTTTGTATAACTAACAGATATCTTTATGAGATTGTTCTACCTAATATAGCCTGCGATAATCATTAGCAATATAAAAAATTTTCCTGCATAAGGAGGGGAGTTATTAAAATGAAAATTTCTCAATTGATAGGTAGCACTTTAACTTTGTCAGGGATTGTTACTTTATCAGCGCTTTCCTCTCCTCTGATAGCAAACGCTGCTTCTTTTAGCTTTAGCAATATTAATGGCGGTGACACAGTTGGGGATGCATTAAATGGAGGTCTGTCCCTGAGTGTAGAGCAAACAGGTGCTGATTTAACTTTCAAGTTCTTTAACAACATCACCAGCCCTACCAATACTTTTATTGGCACAATCTATATTGATGCTACGCCTGCTCTTCTAGGTGCTAGCAACAACAATATTTCTTTCTTTAATGCAAGTAACCCCACTGCTGGAACCTACATAGGATTTTCTGGTGGTCTCAGTAACACTAACTTCCCTCAAGGGAATATTATTGGGTTTAGCACCAACTACGCCTTTGATGCTAACAATGGTGGTGGTAATAAGTACGCTATTCAAAGCGGTGAAGCTCTTGGTATAACTTTTGCTGGTGTAGGTACAAATTACGCCAGTGTTGTTGATGGTTTAAATAACGGTACATTCCGAGTCGGCTATCACTTACAAAATGTCTTTAATAGCAGCGATTCTTACGTTTCCACTAAGCCTGTTCCTGTTCCCGGTCTGTTATTTGGAATCATGGCAGCAGGTGCATTAGGTGGTTCACGCTTGCTGAAAAACAAGAAACAATCTGCTTAATTAACGTCAGTTCTAGTTAAGCTGGCAAATTTTAAAAGCCAAAAAGTAAAAGCCTTGCTACGCAAGGCTTTTACTTTTTGCCAGAACTCGCATTAGGAGAAAGAGAGAGCCACTAAGTGGCTCTCTCTTTCTCCTAATGCAAAATTTCAATAGTTGTTCCACGTTGTAATAGGGGATAAATTTCATCAACATCTTTATTCTTTAAAGATATGCAACCCCAAGTCCAGTTAATTTTGCGATCAATGAGCCAATCTTTACCCTTCTCAACCCCGTGAATACCAATCTCACCGCCAATATCATCATTAGCTTTTACTTCGCCTCTAGCCTTTGCCTGCAAGAATTTACGCCATGATTCTTGATTGGGATAGTCTAGCAAAATGAACTTCGACCATTCGGAATGGTAGTACAGTTCCTGTACATGAAAGATACCTTCAGGAGTGCGCTTATCGCCTTGACGTAATTTGTCATCCTTAGGATTTGCGCCCAAAACGATCGCATAGGATTTAATTGGCTTTTTTTGATAATAGACAGTCAGTTTATATTTTGATTTCTCAATCACGATCGCAATCGCCTTTTTATCGAGTTGTTTGAGATTAATCAAACTAGCGATCGATTTATCTTTATTGAGCAATTCATTAACGGCACTTGCTTCGCAATTAACCACACAGGACAAATTATGGAATATCTGAGGCGTTGCGATCGCATAGGTTCCCAATAGACTCACAAATAATGCAAAGGAGCCAAAGATTGATAGCGATCGGCGATTATCTATTTCTCGTGGTGACATGTTGACTCTATATCGCAGAGATAAGGAGCTTAAACCCCTTGTCTATTTTTATGTTTATCTTTGACAAATACTTTTTGAGTAGCCTTTTTACACCAGACTAAAAATTCGGGCGTAATGATTCCTTTAGGATAAAAAATTGTACCAACCACAATCAACACCCCAAAAATAATTAAACGTCCATCCTTAAAAAATTGTCCTAACCATAATGGAACACCAGTACTGGCAATACCTCGTAAAGCTTCAGGTAAAGCGGTCAGCACAATGCCACCAACCACAGGTCCCCAGAATGTCCGCGAACCGCCAATTAAGACAAAAGCTAAGAAAATAATACTGGCATCAAAAGTTCCCTGCCGAGCATTCCATGTATTTAAGAAATGGGCGCTCACGGCTCCAACCATACCTGCCAAAATCGCTGCAAGGGTAAAGGCTAAAACTTTGTAATAAGTAGGATTGATCCCCATAGAATCGGCAGCAAGTTCATCTTCCCGAATGGCAATCAAGGCGCGACCAACACGGATTTTTTCTAGGCGATACATAAATGTCATACTTAAGCCCAGCAATGGCAATGCAATCCATAAATATTCCAAAGGTGCTTGAAATGGCTGAGGAATACCAAAAATACCGATCGCACCACCCGTGATCTCCAAATTCAGAGATACCACCCGCAAGATTTCTACAAAGGCAATAGTGGCGATCGCGAGATAAATTCCCCGTAAACGTAATACAGGAATTCCCAAAATTATCGCCAATATTCCTGAAACCACACCAGCCACCAACATTTCGAGTAATAGCCACCAAATTGGCACAGTTCCTGTGGTCGTGGTTAAAATCTTAGTAGAGGCGATCGCGGCGATATATCCACCCAAGGCATAAAAACCTGATGTTGCTAGCGATAACTGACCTGCCATTAATGGTAGATAAACGGAAATCCCTAGGATTGCCCCAAAAATTGCCGATACAATCAAAAAACCATAGGTATTAAAAAATTCAGCCATCGGTGAGATTTGTTATTTTATTAAGATGGGATATTAGCACTTCTCTTAAAAAATAACCTTCTATAGCACTAATTAGCTATCATTAGTCAATAAGCAACAGTATCTTAAGAAAGTATTAAGATTTTCTGTAACACTAAGCACAACTTTAGTGGCAATCACCAAGCGATCGCTGCTTAAAACATCAACCCTTCGCGTAAATCTTGAACACGAGATTCTTACGTCAACCTTGGCAAATGGTGAATTTGTAACTACATGTCACTTTGTGCCATCTAGTTACAATCAGCACTAACCTAAACTTAAATTCTAGAGAAGAGAGTACAAACAGTGGACATTCAAATTGGGCGCGGTAAAACTGCACGCAGAGCCTATGGCATCGACGAAATTGCACTAGTACCAGGAGGAAGAACCCTCGATCCCAACGTTGCCGATACATTTTGGGAAGTTGGGGGAATTCGTCGAGAAATTCCGATTATTGCCAGCGCTATGGATGGCGTTGTCGATGTCGATGCGGCTGTAAGACTTTCTGAGCTAGGAGCATTAGGTGTAATTAACCTTGATGGTATCCAAACCCGCTATGACGCTCCCCAGCCAATCCTAGAAAAAATTGCATCCGTGGGCGTTACCGAGTTTGTCTCACTTATGCAACAGCTTTATGCTGAACCAGTTAAACCCGAACTCATTAAAAAACGTATCCGCGAAATCAAAGAGAAAGGCGGTATTGCTTGCGCCAGCAGCATTCCCGTTAATGCCTTCAAATATGGTTTAATCGCCGCCGAAGCAGGTTGTGACTTATTTTTCTTGCAATCCACAGTAGTATCTACCACTCACATTGCTGCGGAAGGATTAGTTTCTCTCGATCTGGCTAAATTCTGTAAAGAGATGCCAATTCCAGTACTCATGGGTAACTGTGTTACCTACGATGTCACTTTAGAACTGTTGAGGGCAGGAGCCGCAGGTGTACTCGTGGGCATTGGACCAGGTGCAGCCTGTACATCTAGAGGTGTACTTGGCGTTGGGATTCCTCAAGCCACGGCTGTCGCTGACTGTGCTGCGGCTCGTGAAGACTTTTTCCAAGAAACTGGCAAGTATGTGCCCATCATTGCCGATGGTGGCTTGATTACTGGGGGAGATATTTGTAAATCGATCGCCTGTGGTGCTGATGCTGTGATGATTGGTTCACCCTTTGCGAGAGCATCTGAAGCTCCCGGACGCGGTTTCCACTGGGGTATGGCAACACCTAGCCCCGTATTGCCACGTGGTACTCGCATCAAGGTGGGTACAACAGGTTCCCTAGAGCAAATTTTGCGCGGACCTGCGGGACTCGACGACGGCACGCATAACCTCTTAGGTGCACTCAAAACTAGTATGGGAACTTTAGGTGCAGCTAATATCCGTGAAATGCAACAAGTGGAAGTGGTCATTGCACCATCACTCTTGACCGAAGGAAAGGTTTACCAAAAAGCACAACAACTAGGCATGGGCAAATAGCCTAAATGAAGAAAGACTTGGCATACCAAGTCTTTCTTGCCTTGATTAATGTTCTTAAAAATTGACACAAGGCTTTGCTATAAAATCTCAAAAATTTTAATAGGCAGGAAAGGAACCAATTTTTTGTGGCGCGGCGAAGCCGCGCCACAAAAAATTGGTTCCTTATTAAATCGCAGCCCCCTAAGCATATGCAATGACTAAAATGAAGATTTAAATTTTCATTTACAGGATATTTAGATTTTGTGTAGTATGGGTAAACTTATAAAAGTCTTGCTTTGCAGTTTGTTTATAAATTGTTCTAGAATTTAAGAACTTGCAAAGTATCTATAATCAATACTATAAGGGGGAGTAATCCGTAGAACTTAATTTGCTGGGGGCATACAACTAGGACAACCTAAATCGATATGGCAAAAATTCTACTGGTTGAAGATAATGAAATGAACCGCGATATGTTATCGCGAAGATTAAGGCGTAGGGGATTTGAAGTTGTCATAGCAGTAGATGGAGCTACGGGCATAACCACAGCCGAGTCAGAACTCCCTGACTTAATCGTGATGGATATGAGCTTGCCAATTTTAGATGGATGGGAAGCAACCAAACGCTTAAAACAAATAGATGCAACTAGCAATATTCCGATTATTGGTTGTTCAGCCCATGCGATGGTAGGCGATCGCGAAAGAGGGATGGAGGCAGGTTGTGATGATTACGACACTAAGCCGATTGAATTTACAAGATTATTAGAAAAAATTGAGAGATTGTTGGAAAAGTATGCCAGAAATTAGTGAATCTAGCTTACTCATTGTTGACGATGCTCAGATGAATCGAGAGCTTCTCTATCGCCATTTAAAAAATTTAGGATATACCAACATTATCTTGGCTGATAGTGGCAAAAGAGGTCTGGAAATCGTCGCATCACAACCAATTGACTTAATTTTGCTGGATATGATGATGCCAGTGATGAATGGATTAGAAATGCTAAACCATCTCAAATCACATCAAGAATGGCAAATTATTCCTGTAATTATCATCTCGGCATTAGATGAAAAAGAGATGATGCTTACCTGCATTCAAAAGGGAGCCGAAGATTATTTAATCAAACCCTATGATCGCGTCCTTCTTAGAGCTAGAGTGAGAGCCTGTCTTGAGAAGAAAATGTTACACGATCGCGAAGCTTTAAATAAGCAAAAACTTGAGGCAGCTTACAAAGAACTTGCAGTTGCATATTATGAGCTAGAAATCATCAAAAATGAATTAGAAGCGCTGTCTCACCGTGATGGCTTAACAGGAATTGCTAACCGTCGTTATTTCGACAAAGTTTTAGAAAGGGAATGGAATGCAGCGAAAAGAGAACAGAAATTTCTATCCCTCATCCTATTTGATATAGACTATTTTAAGAAATACAATGATACTTATGGACATCTTGCTGGTGATGACTGTCTATGCCAAGTAGCGACCGCCGCATCGCGAGTTATTAAGCGACCAAGAGATACATTAGCAAGATATGGAGGTGAAGAATTTGCAGTAATCTTACCAGATACAGATTTGAAGGGGGCAAGCTTTTGTGCAGAACAAATTCGCTTTGCGATAGAAAATCTTCATGTTATTCATATATCTTCACAGATTAATTCCTACGTTACCGCTAGCCTAGGAATCTCAACAATTAACCCTTCTGCCGAATTAACAACTTCCCAGCAACTAATCAAAGAAGCCGACCTCGCTCTGTATAAAGCTAAAAGAGAAGGGCGAAATCGCGTTAAGTTATGGTCTCACAATTCATAAGTAAGGGTAGCAATATGGCAATGCAAAACTTCCAAATATTAATTGTTGATGATAATGAAATAAATCGAGATATGCTAGCAAGGCGCTTGCGTAGAAAGGATTTTAATCTATCAATGGCCGTGGATGGTCGTGCGGCTTTATCGATGATTCAGGTCAATCGCTATGACTTGATTCTTCTAGATATCATGATGCCTGAGATCGATGGATATGCAGTACTGAAATATTTAAAAAAAGACCCAAGGTTACGAAATATTCCTGTCATCATAATTTCTGCTCTTGAAGAAATGGATAGTGTCATGCAATGCATGGAAATCGGCGCAGATGATTACTTGACTAAGCCATTCGATCCTGAAATGCTGAAGTCCGCAGTTAATCGGTGTTTACCCAGTAGAACAACACCATCAATTCCACCAAACACTACTTTTAGCAAACCTAATGATGCTCCAAAAGCTACATCTGTGAATACGAGCGATCAGATTACTGGCTTTAACTTACCTGAAAGTACTACCCATGGGAGATCCACTAATACAATTACTATTGATGAGGTGGTACTGCGGATTATGCAGTCAGGAATCATTAATCGTAAAAGCTATCTATATTTTAGTAAGGCAATTTACAACAGTTTATTTGAGAATATCGGACTCAACGAGCAGGAAGTTTATCAGATTAATTCAGTATTTGCCGCAATTCAGTCAGGAAGAATTAGAGTAGTGGATTCGAGTGCACCTAGTAAACTCTAACCCTACTCAAAAAATGAACAATTTTTTAGTTTGTGGAAGCGCACCCCGAAGGGGTGCGCTTCCACAAACTATTTAGCTAATTTGTCTAGAGCATGTCATAGGAAGTGCTGTTGCTCTTAATTGGTATATTGTAAATTGCACGAACAAAATCCTCGAAAAATATCAGAATATAGTGGATATACTGCGATCGCTTCCTATCGGACTTTACCTCGAACAGCCCATTACATGGCTACACCGACTTGATCCACGCATTAAACTGTTTGGGCTACTTACCTTTTTATTAACACCAATTCAAGCTAATGAGTTTTGGCGGATCGCGATCGCGGTTTTACTGATCCTACTCACTCTTGCTTCTAAGATTCCAATGCGCGTATGGAAACAGCAGATGGGGATTTTGCTGTTACTGGCTTTTATGACCCTTGCGATCGCTACGATTTCCCCCGATGGATTCAATGCCACAGTGCAGCCACGCCGCCCCATTCCTGAAGTGAATGTTAGTAATGATAAACCGAGCATCACCTCGCCTTTAACCCTCAAATTACCGCAACCAACTTCCTATAACTATGTACTCTGGAAAGCAGGCAGTATCACGATTACCCGTAGATCCCGTGAGTTAGGGGTGCGCGTCTGCACCTTAATTTTCACCTATCTCTATGCACCAACACTATTTCTGCTGGTTACGGCTCCCGAAGAAATTACGGCTGCGATCGCCTCTATATTTTCACCCTTAAAGTTCTGCAAAATCCCTATTGTGGAAGTAGTACTCACCCTCACCCTTGCCTTACGTTTTGTCCCCCTCGTTTTAGAAGAAGTACAGAATCTCACGAGAGCAATGCGTACCCGTTCTATTAATTGGAAAAGATTAGGATTTAAGCGCACTACTCAGATCTGGCTAATCCTTGCCGAACGTCTGATCGACAATCTATTCATCCGTGCTGAGCAAACCGCCAGTGCTATGCAGGTACGTGGTTTCACCAGTCCTAATACGCATCTGGTCGTGTGGAATCCGCTAAGACTACTTCCCCGTGACATTGCCTTACTAATCCTTCTCGTCGGAATGTGGGGAATCAGAATTTACTATGGCAATGAATTTTAAACAGGGAATTCGCGCTTTATTCCACACGATAACCCAGATCCGATAGCTGGAATCGTGATGAACGCCATTTAGGCTGAACTTTGACAAAGATCTCTAGATGAACAGAACCCATAATTAATTTCTGCATTTGCTGTCTAGCTTGAGTACCAATCTCCTTCAGCATTTGTCCTTTCTTACCAATCAAAATCCCCTTTTGAGAATCTCGTTCCACATGGACAGTCGCCATGACTCGCGTAATTTTAGGCTGTTCATCAACTTGATCAATGCTGACGGCAACGGAATGGGGAATTTCTTCGCGAGTTAGTAAAAGAATCTGTTCACGAATCAACTCGCCCATAATGAACCGTTCAGGCTGATCGGTGACTAAATCTGGTGGATAGTAGTAGGGGCCATCGGGTAAGCGATCGCACATCATGGCTTGCAATGCTTCTAATCCTTCTCCTGTGACTGACGAAAACTTCGCAACTTGCCAACCATGCTCGGCGGCAAAGCTTTCATAGCTTGCGAAGATTTCATCCGCAACAGCATCCTCTAAAATGTCAATTTTATTGACCCCAAGAATAGCAGGAACCTTACTCTGCAAAATGGTTTCAGCAACAAAGCGATCGCCAGTTCCCATGCGATCGCTACCATCAACCACTAAAACCGTAGCATCAACGGAAGAGATCGCTCCAATAGCATTTTTGACAATGGTTTGACCCAGTAAATGATGTGGTTTATGAATTCCAGGGGTATCTACTAGCACGATTTGAGCTGTGGGCAATGTCAGGATTCCGCGTAAACGATTGCGGGTAGTTTGGGCAACAGGCGAAGTAATCGCAATTTTCTGACCAATGAGAGCATTAAGCAATGTCGATTTACCCACATTGGGTCGTCCGACTAATGCGACAAAGCCCGATTTAAAACCTTCGCCCGATTCTGGAATCATGATTATTTGATCTATTAATTAGAAAGCATTACACAGCTATAAGTAGCTAGGCATAATTAAAAACCAGAACCAAAACCTGTGGCGCACGCTGCGCGTGCGCCACAGGTTTTGGGGTTTTATATTTAATTGCGCCCACCTACTTACTCTTCAATCATACCGTAAACTTAAGAGGCAGAATTTAGCCACTTATCAATGAGTCCACGGGGAGGAGTCACTTCAATTCTTTTTTGATGGATATCTACAAAGGGAACGATCGCTTCGACAAAAGGAATTAATTCGATCTCTTCATTGTCAGGATTGCGAACTTCTAGCAGATCGTTACCTGCGGCCATAATACTAATCACTTCACCCAAGAGCTTCCCTGTCGGTTGATGGTAAACATTGCAACCGACCAAATCAGCGATCATATATTCGTTATGTTCTAGGTAAGGGCGATCGCTAGTGGGGATCATCATGACATAGTTACGCAGAGCTTCAGCCTGATCGCAATCATTAATTCCTTCAAGACGCACCACAAATAGATTCTTTTTACCAGCCAGTTCACGACCAGATAACATTTTCACTTCTTGGGGTTCTACTTTTTCTGACGGTGCAATCCAACGCTTGCCAGCCGTTTCAAAGCGCTCAGGAAAATCAGAATAGGATAAAACTCTTACCTCACCTTTGAGTCCTTGCGGTGAAACAATTTTGCCGATAATCAACCAATCTTCTGCCATAACTTTTTCCTTGCCAAAAGTGCTAAATAGTTAAGGATTGGCGGCGCGAAGCGCCACCAATCCTTAACTATTTAGCTTTTGACTCATAACATTCTCTCTATTTGTTCTAATGCGTCAAGCGCAGCGGCTCGTTCTGCTTCCTTTTTACTAGAAAAATTTCGCAGACTCTGACCATATAAGCGATCGCCAACATATACTTTAGACGCAAATTCGGGCGTATGATCAGTTCCTCCCACTTTTTCGGTGATATAGCGCGGCAAGGTATGTCCAATATAGGACTGCACCCACTCCTGTAAGCGATTCTTCGCATCTAAATCGGAGCGAGTATTCACCAACTCAGGTGGTACTGAGGCAAACAGCGCCTCCACCGCAGGTCGAACGGACTCCACATTACAATTACGATCTAGATATAACGCACCGATCATTGCTTCAAAGGCACAACTCAGCAAGTTATCGCTTTTATTGCCTCCATCGCGTAGCGCCCCTTTTCCTAGCAAAATTTGAGTATCTAATTCTAAGGCGATCGCAAAATTAGCAAGCTGCTTTTCGTCCACAAGCGCTGCACGCCTACGGGTCAACTCATCCTCACCTAATTCTGGATGTTGACGATAGAGGTAGGAACCACTGAGAAAATTTAAAATAGCATCCCCCAAAAATTCTAGACGTTCATTATCCTCACCCACACTCGGATTTTCATGGACATAGGAGCGATGGGTTAATGCCATTCGCAATAAATTTGGATCGTGAAAACTAAACAGTTCTTTCATTATCTCTAAATATAGCAATCACTGTTACAGACTGTTGAAGCTTGAAGAAATACAGAGAAATTTTTGAAAGCGTTTCAAAGCCGCGCTTTCAAAAATTTCTCTGTATTTCAAGTCAGCGCAAAGAGCTGTAATCTACAATTGACAAGTTCGCATTGAGACATTTCCGTCTGGCAAAGTCGTCTGGCAAATCTTGACACCATTTCTCCAACCTACATCTAAAACTGCATATTTTAAATTAGCACCATTGAAGTTAGCACCATATAAATCTGCATTAGTTAAATCTGCATTAGTTAAATCCGCATTAGTTAAATCCGCGTTCCATAAATTAGCAGCATTGAAACAAGCGCCGCGTAAAATCGTATCGCGTAAAATTGCTTTACTTAAATTGCTACCACTGAAATTAACATTACTCAAGTTTAGTCCACTCAAATTAGCCAGACGCAGATTAATCTCACTAAAGTCAATGCGATCAAGATCAGCTTCGCGCAAATCTACTTCACTTAAATTTGCTCCCTTTAAGTTTGCGCCGTGGAGACTGGCTTCACTTAAATCTGCTTCACTGAGATTAGCGTGCTGTAAATTCGCACGACTTAAATTGGCTCTAAACAAAAAAGCATGGTGCAGGTTGGCATAACTCAAATCTGACCTAGAAAGATTCGCTTCCAGAAGATAAGCTTTTTGCAGATTGGCTCTTACAAAACTCATGCTATGCAGATTGGTACAGTTTAAAATCGAGGTCTGTAAATTTGCGCCATCTAAACTCACATTGACAAAACTAGTCCCACTCAAGGCGGCATAACTAAAATTAGTGCGTGTGATGTTGGCATTATTTAGGTTTGCGTCTAAGAGCGAAGCACCACATAGATCAGCATCTGACAAGTTCGCACCTGATAGATCAACATTACAAAGAGTTGCTTCCCATAGATTGGCAAAAACCAAATTGGTATTGCGTAAAATTGCATTACTAAGGTCAACTTTGCTTAAATCTAAGCCCATCAAATCCATTCCCTCAAAGTTTCTTTCTCCTTGGGAATAACGTTCTATCAGCTTGCGTTTCTTAGCAAAGTGATCCAACATAGGAATTGTGCTTAGATCTAAAAGAACGATTGCGTCTCTTTCGTTCATCAGAAAACCCTTAGTTTAATTTTAAGCCGTTATATTACTGAAGTAAAAACTATTTGCACTATAACTACATAAAATTACAGCCTTGGGATTTAAGTAGCTGGGCATAGTTAAAAACCAGAGCCAAAACCTGTGGCGCACGCTGCGCGTGCGCCACAGGTTTTGGGTTTTTATATTTAATTGCGCCCACCTACTTAGATGATGTCATGTTACTTGGCTTTTGCCTTTTGTAGTTGCTTTTCTTGACGTTTTTCTGCTTGCTTTGTACGCTCCTTTTCTTTTTTTAGCGCATCTTTAGCTGCTTTAGCTGCCATTTCCGCCTTGTATTTAGCTTCTCGCTCCTCTTCTTCCCTTTTCTCTTGGTAGTAAGCATAGTCACCTGCATACACGACTAGATCGCCATCACGAATTTCCACAATCTTGTTCGCAACTTGGGAGATGAAATAGCGATCGTGGGAGATCACCGCTACAGTTCCCTCATACTCACGCAAAGCTGCTTCAAGCATCTCCTTGGCAGGAATATCAAGGTGGTTAGTCGGCTCATCAAGGATCAGGAAATTCACAGGAGTGAGCAACATTTTTGCGAGGGCAAGGCGGGCTTTTTCACCACCACTGAGATCCCGCACCTGTTTAAATACGGTATCGCCACTAAATAGGAATTTACCCAGAACACCACGAACTTCCTCATGGGTCATTTTGGGAAAATCATCATGGATGGTATGAAACACGT
The DNA here is from genome assembly GCA_050632425.1 of Pseudanabaena sp. BL-A-41. Lineage (GTDB taxonomy): Bacteria > Cyanobacteriota > Cyanobacteriia > Pseudanabaenales > Pseudanabaenaceae > Pseudanabaena. The sequence goes on from CP192607.1 coordinate 2,328,342, forward strand.
CTTTGTGCAGATCGAGTGCTTCCGCTTGATTTTGCTCAAAATAGCCAATCAGGACATTATGTCCAAGGTTGATTTCGCCTTCGTTGTAGGGTTCTTTGCCAACCACCATTTTTAACAATGTGGATTTACCTGCACCATTAGGTCCAAGGAAGGCAACGCGATCGCCTCTTTCGATTTCCAGATCTGCGCCCAAGAATAAAATTTGCTCCCCGTAAGCATGGGTAAGATCTTTAATTTCGACGGTAACGCGACCACTACGAGATGCAGGTGGAAAGTGGAATTTGAGAGTCCGCACATCGCTATCAGGCGCTTCGATTCGCTCAATTTTGTCCAGTTGCTTTTCGCGGCTCTTGGCTTGGGTACTACGGGTGGCACTCGCACGGAAGCGATCGACGAATACCTGTTGCTTTTCGATATATTTTTGCTGGCGCTCAAAGGCAGCACTCTGAGCAGCTTTAGCTTCAGCTTTTTGGGTGAGGTATGAGGTGTAATTTCCCAAGTAGGTGGTGGACACACCCCGTTCGGTTTCCACAATTGAAGTACAGAGGCGATCTAGAAATTCACGGTCATGGGAGACGATCACCATCGGTGTACTGAGCGATCGCAAATATTTTTCTAACCACTCGATGGTTTCTAAGTCCAAGTGGTTCGTCGGTTCGTCCAATAGCAATAGATCTGGGGATTGCAACAAAATCTTGCCTAAGCCCATTCGCATTTGCCAGCCGCCGCTATATTCACTGACTAAGCGATCGCCATCGTCAGCTTTAAAACCTAGTTCTGGTAATAGCTTATCGATACGGCTTTCCAATTCATAGCCATTGTGATCTTCAAATTGACGCTGGTAGCGATCCATCTTTTTGAGAATTGGCTCATAGTCCTCACCATCCTTAAGGTTTTCCAGATGGTGATGCACGATCGCTAATTCCTTCTGAATTTCGCGCACTTCCTGAAATGCTTGCCACATCTCTTGTTTGACAGTACGAGTCTCTTCGATATCAAATTCTTGGCTGAGATAGGCGATTTTCAGACTCGAAGGACGCACGATTTGCCCTGCGGTTGGTTCGATTTCCCCTGCAATAATCTTAAGCTGTGTTGATTTCCCCGCACCATTAACACCAACTAAGCCAATGCGATCGCCTGTTTTGACTTCCCAGTTAACGTCTTTGAGGACTTCGCCAGTGGGATAAATTTTCTGAATGTGTTCGAGACGAAGCATAGGATTTGGGGGAGCAACAAAACTTAACTTTTTATTAAGATTATCATTTTTTTGTAACAAACGCATCATCCCGTTTAAAAACACTCAGTTCGATATGAGTATTTGCGCTTTGCTTCGCACAGCACAAATACTCACGCAATCACGGTAAAAAACTAGCTCCTTAATAATTTGAGAGACACTGCTTTTGGCGATCGCAGGCTAAACTATACATAACTTTACAATTGGACAGGTTTAGCTAGACCTATGACTGCAAATACCTTGCTGCGAGATGAAATTAACCCTTTAAATACCAAAGCCAACGATTCACAGTCACAAATTTTGCCTGCTGGGGGAGCAGATCCTCATCGCTTTGATTGGCAAGAGGTATGGTATCCCGTCTTTTATCTAGAAGATTTAGAGAAAACCAAACCCAACAAATTTACTCTACTAGAACGCGATCTCGTAATTTGGTGGGATAGTCATAGTCAAGCATGGAAAGCCTTTGACGATCGCTGTCCCCATCGCCTCGTCCCTCTATCAGAAGGAAGAATTGCTGAGGATGGTTTACTCGAATGTCCCTATCATGGCTGGGCGTTTAAGGGTGATGGCAGTTGCGATCGCATTCCTCAACAGCCTGAAGGTGGCGAAGCCCATAAATCCAAACGCGCTTGTGTGAAGGCACTTCCTACCGCAGAGCGTCAAGGAATGCTCTTTATTTATGCAGGCAAGCCTGAAAATGCCCCCAATGTCAGAATTCCCATCGTCGATCCTATTGAGTCTGAACCAGAAAAATGGACTCTATTTGGAACCTTTCGAGATCTTCCCTATGATGCAATCACGCTTTTAGAAAATGTCCTTGATGCTAGTCATCTACCCTTTACCCATCATAAGTCCGTGGGCAATCGTGCTAATGCCGCACCCATGTTTTTAGAAGTTCTCGAAAGCCATAAACAGGGCTTTAATGGTACATGGGAGGAAGGACCTCGTCGTGGCAAATTAGGCAGACAGGATACAACTTTTGTTGCACCTTCATTGATGTGGCATGACCTCACTTCCAAGCAATTTGGCAGAACGATGACAGTGGTCTATGCTACTCCCACACGCAAAGGCGAATGTCGGATGTTTGCTCGCTTTCCTTTTCAGTTCAATTCAGCAATTCCAAGATTTTTTATAGGCATCACACCCCGTTGGTATTCCCATATCGGACAGAATGGAATTCTTGAAGATGATCAAATCTTTCTGCATTATCAGGAGCGCTATCTGGAACAGACCCTTGCTCAACCCGAAAATGACAGAAATTATGCCAAGGCTTTCTATTTACCAACATCTGCCGATACCTATGTTTCAGAATTACGAAAATGGGTAAATCGCTATGAAGCCGCTCCCTTTGTCGGACAGAAGTTAACTCCGCCTATTGCTAAGGAAGTCCTCCTAGATCGTTATCACTCCCATACTTCTAAATGTGCCAGTTGTCGTAAGGCTTTACGAACTGTGCGATCGCTCAAAACCGCAAGTATCATTACGGCGGCGATCGCATGGACAATTACACCCTTAATTAGCTATTTCCTAACTGCAAACCCATTGATAATTTTACTAGGTTCTACTACGGCGATCCTCGCGATCGCGGTTTGGTTCATCTGCAATAACTTAGAGCGTAAGTTTATCTATGGACAGGAAACTCCCTTACGCAATCTGTAGTAACATTACAGTCTTGAATTAGCCCAAATCATTGTTCAAAAACTATGACTAAACTCTATGGTGGCGCGAGAAGTCGTGCTTCAATCGTGAAATGGTATTTAGAAGAAATTCAAGCTCCCTATGAGTTCCAACTTCTCGATATGCAGGCAGGTGAGCACTTACAATCTGACTTTTTAGCCATTAATCCCTTCGGAAAGGTTCCTGCAATTACTGAAGGTGATTTCCAATTGTGGGAATCTGGGGCGATTTTGCTCTACCTTGCCGATAAATATGATCAGGTGAAAACCCTCGAAGAAAGAGCGATCGCATCTCAATGGGTATTGTTTGCCAATTCCACCCTCGGCACTGGTTTATTTGTTGCCGAAAGTCGTGAAAAGGAAACCCCTCGATTGCTCAGCGCTTTAAATAAAGTTCTCGAAAATAAACTGTATCTTACAGGCGATAACTTCTCCGTAGCTGATGTGGCAGTAGGTTCCATTTTGGGATATGGAATTTTGATGTTGCAACTATCCTATGCTCAGTATCCTGCAATCGATGCTTATATCAAACGTATTAGCGATCGCCCTGCTTACAAAAAAGCAATTTTGGGTATTACATAGACTAACGGGGCGATCTGCGTCCCTAATTTTTGTTTATACCTTAATTTAACGCGAGTTCGAGATAATTTAAAACTGGCTTTGCGAAAGGGTTTGCTACGCAAACCCTTTCGCAAAGCCAGAAATCAAAAGCCTTGCGTAGCAAGGCTTTTGATTTCTGGCTTATAAAATTTGCAAGCTTAACTCGAACTGACGTTAATTTACGTGGTAGATCTTGGATTAGCTCTCACCCATCCTCGAAACTCTTTTAAAGTCTTACTTTCACCCAAGAGCAATCGCTTCTGCACATATTCCACAATAATTTTGGCGGGTAACGTCGGAAATGACAAACTATTTTCTATCGCTACATATTCCCCTTTTTGTAAAGCGAGAAACTCTAAACTATAGCCATCATAACGCCAGACTTCAGGCACACCAAGAAGTGCATAGATCGGTAAACGGCGATCGCTAGGATTAGTGATATCCACTTCCAAAACCAAATCGGGCGGAGGATCTTGACCAACGATGACATTCTCTTGAGCGCGAATGCTCAACTCATTTTTGATGTAATAACAGGAATCTGGCTCACCACCAATTTTTAGCTCTGGCATTTTCATTAATAGTGAGCCTAAACAGCGCATATCGATATCTAGTTCATCAACAAAAATAGTCAGAAGCTTATCAAAAAAACGACCACTTCCTTCATGGAGTGAGAGAGGCGACATAATCTCTAAAGTACCGTTAATGTAATGGAATAAAGTTTTATGGCGATCGCCCACATCATCCAGCAAGCGCTCAAAAGTCTCCCAACTAACGTTGTGCAACAAGATACGGTGTTCAGCTAGTGGTCTAGGTTGCTCAATTACTGATGGTGAAATTATGCCCTCAGTAGCCTTAGCTTGCGGTGTGGCAATCATCAACTTTCCTCCCTTATTCAGCCTTATTTTAGATTCTAACTGGTGACAAATTGCTACTTGTACTTTGCTACTTGTACTTTTTAGTGATCGCTATTTTCCAACAAATGGGCCTAACCGCCCATTTTTAGCCAACTAAACACATGCTCAACTGTTAGCTCTAAGTTAATTGTCTCTAGGGTGATCAGGCGATCGCTATTTGTCATCAAGATCGGTTGTTGATTGGGTAGAAATGTCAAAATGCTGCGATCGCTAGGATCGAGAAACCAGCCTAATTGACTACCATGTTGCAGACTAAGCAAAATTTTGCCAATTACTTTATTTGCGTTTTGCTCAGGTGAAAGAATCTCAATAATCCAATCTGGCGGAAGATTAAACTGATCGGGAACTTCTCCATCCTCTAGAAATGGAATATTTTGCCATTGGAAAACTGCAATATCTGGAACGATTGAGCGATCGGCAAAAGTACATCTTAGCTCTGGAAAAGCATAGGCAATTTTTTGGGGTTTAGTCGATTGATTTATTGCATTACAAAGTTCATACTGCAAGCAGCTATGTCGTCCTTTAGGCATAGGTTTTTGGATGATTTGATTGTCGATATACTCACTCGCAGGCTTAGTCTCTGACATTTGCAGAAACTCCTCTAGGGTAAGTGGTTTAGCAATAGTTGCGACCATATAGTTAACACCAGTTAAGATCGGCTATCTAGTTTCTTGAGTTTAGATTTACAGATTTATACATTATATGCAGGTTACGATAGCGTGATTGAAGCGATTACAGATGCTCAACAAGACAAGCAGAAAATCAAAAGACAACTCAGAAAAGACTTACTAACTAAACGTCGCCAAATCCCCCATGAAGTTTGGCAGCAAAAAAGTCTAGAGTTATGCGATCGCCTTTCCAATTGGCAAACAATCCAACAAGCAAAAAATATCTTAGCCTTCACCAGTTTTCGGCAAGAACCAGATTTGAGTACACTGTGGCAAAGATTCCCTGAAAAAAATTGGGGATTTGCGCGTTGTATCGAAAAAGATTTGATGTGGCATCAAGTAGCGATCGCTGATTTCTCAGCCCAAATGCAATTAGGGGCTTTTAATATCCTTGAGCCGCATCCTGATTTACCACTGATAGATTTGGCAAATATTGATCTAATTTTGATACCTGCGGTGGCTTGCGATCGCCAAGGCTATCGACTCGGTTATGGCGGCGGCTTTTACGATCGCTGGCTGCCTCACTCCACAGGATTGAAAGCAGGAATTATTTTCGATGAGTTTTATGTAGATGAACTGCCCCATGATGCTTGGGATGTACCATTAGATGTCATCTTTACCGACTCAAAAGCCTTAATGCTAGGATTACTTTAGCGTTCAACTGGTTAAATATGGCGATCGCATCTAACCACCCCCAACAGAAAATATCCCATCAAGCACTATATGAACAGGACTTGTATCTATGGCTAGAGCAAGCTATGGATTTATTGAGAGAAAGAAATTTGGCAGAACTAGATATAGACAATTTAATCGAAGAGATTGCAGACATGGGAAGTAGCCAAAAGCAAGCTATAGAGAGCAATTTGGAAATAGTTCTCATGCACTTATTAAAATACAAGTATCAACCCGACAAGCGCTCTAACAGTTGGCGATACACTTTACTAGAGCATCGTCGTAGAATCCAAAAAGCTTTTAAAACTAGTCCCAGCCTCAAGCGACATTTCCTCGCAGAATTTGCGGAAGCCTATGAAACGGCAAGAGAACTAGCCAGTGCTGAAACAGGCTTAGATATTAATTTGTTTCCCCTAGAATCTCCCTTTACCACTGAGCAAACACTAGACAAAGAATACTTGCCTGAATAGCAAAGGTTAATCAAGAACCGATTTTTGGAGGCATGGCTACGCCGCACCACCAAAAACTGGTTCTTTGTTTGTACGGTAAGCCGATCTAGTTACTGACTCTTTTCGCAGTATATTAGCACTCAGTGAGACAGAGTGCTAAAGCACGCAATGTGTGACTAAGGTGAGACAAATTTCCACCCTAAGTCACAACCTGCAAAGTCCACTCTGATTAGATTTTAAGGAGGTATAGGCATAGTGGCATCGTTAACTCTAAATACTGGTACATTGCAACCCCTAGGCGATCGCCTATTGGTAAAAGTAGCAACTAAAGAAGAAAAAACTGTAGGCGGTATTTTCTTGCCAGACACAGCCCAAGAAAAGCCCCAAATCGGTGAAGTAACTGCCGTTGGACCTGGTACACGCAACGATAAAGGTACTCGCGTTGCTTTAGAAGTCAAAGCAGGCGATAAAGTCCTGTACTCCAAGTACGCAGGTACTGAAGTCAAAATTGACAATGTAGATTATTTGCTACTTGCTGAAAGAGATATTCTTGCGATCGTTGAATAAGTGATTTGATTTGTACTTCGTACAAATCAAAAAAATAGAACCAATTACCAAATTAAAAATAAAATGTCTAAAATCGTAGTATTTGATGAAGAATCTCGCCGCGCCCTTGAGCGTGGTGTCAATGCCCTCGCTGACGCAGTACGTGTCACCCTTGGACCTAAAGGTCGTAACGTAGTTATCGAAAAGAAATATGGCGCTCCTCAAATCATCAACGATGGGGTGAGCATCGCTAAGGAAATTGAATTAGAAGATCCCTTAGAAAATGCAGGCGCACAACTCATTCGTGAAGTTGCTTCTAGAACCAATGATGTAGCAGGTGATGGTACTACCAGCGCTACCGTTTTGGCTCAAGAATTTATTCGTGAAGGTTTGCGTAACGTTGCCGCAGGTGCTAACCCAGTGGGTGTACGTCGCGGTATCGAAAAGGCAGTTGCTCACTTGGTTGGCGTAATTGCTGAAAAAGCTAAGGCAGTTGATTCCAATGCAGAAATCGCGCAAATCGCCACCATCTCCGCAGGTAATGATCCTGAAGTTGGCGAAATGATTGCCCATGCGATGGACAAAGTTGGCAAAGATGGCGTAATCACCGTTGAAGAGTCTAAGTCCCTCACGACCGAATTGGAAGTTGTTGAAGGTATGCAACTCGATCGCGGTTATATTTCTCCTTATTTCGTTACCGACAGCGAGCGTCAGTTGGTGGAATTTGAGAATGCTAAGGTTCTCCTCACCGATAAGAAGATCAACGTTATCCAAGATCTCGTTCCAATTCTCGAAAAGGCAGCTCGTTCTGGTTCTCCTCTCGTCATCATTTCCGAAGATGTTGAAGGCGAAGCTCTGGCAACTCTAGTTGTTAACAAGCTCAGAGGTTCTCTGAATATCGCTGCTATCAAAGCTCCCGGATTTGGCGATCGCCGTAAGGCATTGTTACAAGACATCGCTGTTCTCACCAATGGACAAGTCATCTCTGAAGATGCTGGCTTAGAACTCAGCGCTGCTACCTTGGAACAACTTGGTACAATCCGTAAGATCACCATTTCTAAGGACAAGACCACCATTGTTTCTGACATTTCCAACAAGGCAAATGTTGACAAGCGTGTTGCTCAAATCCGTAAGGAATTGGAACTCAGCGACTCTGACTACGACAAGGAAAAGCTCCAAGAGCGTATTGCTAAGCTCTCTGGTGGCGTAGCTGTAATCAAGGTCGGTGCAGCAACTGAAACTGAACTCAAGGATCGTAAGCTTCGCATCGAAGATGCGCTCAACTCTACTCGTGCAGCCGTTGAAGAAGGTATCGTCCCCGGTGGTGGTGCAACCCTCGCTCACTTGTCAGTTGAATTGCAAGAGTTCAAGGCAACCTTGAAGAACGAAGAAGCGATCGGCGCGGATATCGTTGCTCGTTCTCTCTCTGCACCACTTCGTCAAATCAGCGATAACGCTGGTCTCGAAGGCACTGTAGTAGTTGAAAAGGTTAAGCAACTTCCTTTCAATCATGGCTTTGATGCACTTAAGGGCGAATATGTTGACTTGATCGCTACTGGTATCATTGACCCTGCGAAGGTTGTACGTTCTGCATTGCAAAATGCTGCTTCCGTCGCTGGCATGGTCTTGACCACCGAAGCTCTCGTGGTTGAGAAGCCAGAGAAGAAATCTGACGCTGGTGCTGCTGGTATGGGCGGCATGGGCGGCATGGGTGGTATGGGCGGTATGGGTGGCATGATGTAATTTGCCACTTAAAAAAGAGGGGGACGCTTAGCGTCCCCCTCTTTTTTGTTTTAGGATTGATGTAGCCTACAACATAACTATTTTAGGGCTTACGCTTTGGGTAGATGCGGCGCGGGCTTTGCCCGCGCCGCATCTACCCAAAGCCCAGTAAATTCGTTAGCATTGCGTAAGTCCTATATTTAAGAAAAAAATCTCGCAAAAAATATCTAAAAATAATTTATATGACTCATGTAACTGACCCAATCACACTACCCAACAATTTAGAAGATACGACTGAGCAAGCGATCGCTTCTACCTATCAAGCGATCGCGGATGGGGCTACCCGTGTCCTCGTAGATTTGCGCTTTCCTGAACTCAAATCTATGCCGATCGCTTATGAATTTGCCCGTAGTTTTAATGAGCGCTATGGCAACGCATGGCAAGCAATTTTTTCAGACGCAGGAGCAGCCGCACTAGCAAAACGGGAATGGGCGGATCTCAATGTGTCAGTACGTGGAGTCAATGAAGGTCGTAGAGCCATTCGCGAAGAAGATAAAGCATTCTTATTAGTTGAGCCAAGCTCCGTTGAAGTCGATCAGGTCGAGAAATTAGTGCAGCTAGCAGGCGATCGCCCCTTTGTGATGCTCAATCCTCGCCTTGAAAATAGTGAGGTCGGTTTAGGGCTGTCGGCAAGACGACTACGCGATCGCTTTTTAAGTACTTTCGAGACTGCTTACTACATTAAGCCGCTAGATCTTGGTGCATTATGGCGTTGCTATCCGCAAACATGGCAGGTGTGGGTGAACACTGAAGAGGGAATGCAATTTCTTTCAGAAGTAGAACAGCGTCCATCTAGTGACGATATCGATCGCCTCTTTCGTCAGAAAACTGGACAGAAAACAGGTTCATTTTTAGGACGCTTACAAGAGTTGTTTAATGCGTTAGGACGATAAAAAAAGGGGAGGCACTTTGTGCCTCCCCTTTTTTATGCAAGACTAGCTGAATTGGAAGATCGTAGGAGTTGAACCTGCGAGAATATTGTCGTTAATATTGCTAGACGTGAAGCCACTGACTCCATTTAAAGTTAGTAATAGAGAACCACTGCCAAAGTTATTGTTGCCAGCAATGCCATCACCTAAACGGAACTGAGTATTGCCATTGACAGTACGCACATCAATAGCCGCAATACCGTTGAACTGGAGCAGATCGCCGCCGATGCCGCGAGTGAATTGATTAACCACATCGCTATCATCACCAAGGTTATAGACGACCCTATCGGTAGCGCCATCATTGAGACCGAGGAACAATGTGTCATTACCAAAGCCGCCAACGAGGATATCTGCGCCCAAACCACCTGTGAGAGAATCATTACCAAATCCGCCACTGAGGGTATTGTTGCCATCGTTGCCCGTAATAACGTTATTGCTGCTATTACCAGTACCATCGATGTTTGCGTTACCCGTTAGAATCAAGTTCTCAAGATTTTCACCGAGAGTCCATGAAACGCTTGATTTCACCAAGTCAGTACCTTGATTCAAGGCTTCAGTAATTGAGTCACCCAAGTTATCGACAATGTAGGTGTCATTGCCCAGACCTCCACTGAGGGAATCTGCTCCAAGACCACCATCAAGGATGTTATTGCCACTGTTGCCGATAATGATGTTGTTCAGATCATTGCCAGTACCATTGAGCGAACCATTGCCTGTCAGCGTGAGGTTTTCCACATTGGCTTCTAAGGTGCGAGTGACACTTGAAAAAATTGTGTCGATGCCTTCATTCGCTAACTCAGTCACCACATCATTCGCGTTTTCGACGATATAGGTGTCATTACCAGCACCACCCGCAAGCGAGTCAGCATTGCTACCACCATCTAGGATGTTGTTGCCAGTATTGCCTGCGATCGCATTTTTGAGACTGTTACCAGTGCCGTTGATATCGCCATTACCAGTGAGGGAGAGATTTTCTATGTTGCTACCCAATGTCCAGCTAATGCTAGAACGAACAGTATCAATACCAGAGGAATCTGTAATGGTGTCATTAATGTTGTCAACAATGTAGGTGTCGTCACCTGTTCCACCTGTCATGCTGTCAGCACCTAAACCACCATCAAGGGTATCGTTACCAGCACCACCATTGAGAATATTGTTGGCATTATTGCCAATGATGATGTTATCAAGCCCGTTGCCAGTTCCCGAAATAGCACTACCTGTTAGGGTCAAGTTCTCGAAATTATTGCCCAAAGTCCAATTGATACTGGATTGGACAGTATCGATACCTTCGTCTGCTAGCTCAGTAACGATGTCACCTGCATTATCAACAATATAGAGATCGTCACCCAAGCCACCTTTGAGGTTGTCAATACCTGCACCACCATCGAGAAGATCGTTACCAAATCCACCAAAGATTTCATCGGCTTGACTGCTACCTGTAGCATTGAGACTACCAAGGAAGTTAGAAAAGTCAAAACGCTCGAAATTGTTAATGGTGGTTCCATTGAGTCCCGCAAGCCCAGTGAGTAAATTGGCTCCATTGTCAGTGATATTTAGTGAGAGATTATCCGAGGCGCTACCACCGAAAACGATAAACCGATCGCTACCAGTACCACCATCAAAAATATCGTTTTGTTGGAGATTGAAGATATCGGCAATGACGCGATCATTACCCGCTCCGAGGAGGAACTCATCGGGATAAGGTGTTGCCGCAAAGTTATTGTCGCCACTTGTGCCGATTTGGGTGTTGTAGATGTTAAGCGCGATCGCTTTGCTGTCAGTCAAGGAACCACCGCTTCCAGTATTGCCGAGATCATTAACAGTGAGGTTGATCGTATCTGCACCAAATCCAAAGACATTGGGATTGCTCTTATAGGAGAGGGTTGCCAAAGCGGCATTGATATTCGCGATCGGGCCGCTAAAGGTAATGTTGCTGCCACTGGTTGCGCCCGTTAGTCCAGTCGTCGTGCCTAAGGTGAGTACACCCTTACCTGCTGATAAAGTAACTTGAACTATGGCATTGAGGGTTTCGCCTGCATCGATATCGCCAATGCTGATGCCTGTAATTGGTTGGCTGACATTGCCACTGATTTTGCGGGTAAGGTCTCCAGCCATGAGGACTGGGGCATCATTTACCGCCGCGATCACAAGGGTTTGGGTTGCGGCGACTGAGCCTCCTTTGCCATCGATGACGTTGTAGCTCAAATTGATCGTGCCATTGAAGTTGGCATTTGGCGTAAAGCTATAGGTGCGATCGCGATTATCGATGAGAGTGCCATTGGTAGCAGTTAGCCCAGACACAGAAAGCACATCGTTATTCGCATCGGTAAAGCCCGCTAGTAAATCTGCTGCTGCGATCTTGTAAGTTGTGTCTTCTTTGCCAGCAGCAAGGATTGCAGGAGTACCTGTTAGAACTGGAGCATTATTGACATCATCATTGAGAATTGTCAGCACAGCCTTGGGTTGATTGATGCCGATCAATGTGCCAGAGCTAGGATTTTTCAGGCTTAAGTTGATGGTTTCGTTACTTTCAGGATTAGTGTCTCCCACAATTGGAATCTGCACATCCTTGAATGTTTCACCAGCAGCGAAGGTTACGGTAATGGGCTTGTTGTTGTAGTCCAACAAGGAAGCCTTGTAAGTATCGGGATTGAAGAAGGCAAGAAGCTGACCACCTTCTACTAATTCCCCAGGGATGCTGTAGTGAGCCTGAACATCGAGCAAGAACCAACCTGCACCGAGAATATCTTGAGCATCAATGATGCCAGAGGATTCTTCGTCCTGTGTCAAGAAATTAGCTGAGCCAGAAACGAATCGGTCGGGATCGTGCTGAGCAATTTGCGTAAGTTTATCCGTGGCGATATCGTACTGCCAGATTTTGCCGATAGCGGATTGGTTGCCGATATCTTCTTGGAGCAAAATATGCCCGTAGCGATCGATGGTGAGATTGTCAAACATTTTTTGACCTTCCGTACCATCAAGCACCATTTCCACGGTTCCACCTGACTCAGGATTAGTCGGATCGTCAAAGCGCAATCTCCAGAGTCGGCTAGGTCCTGTAAAACTGTTAGTAGTAGTGAAGTAAAAATCTCTTGGGCTAGAAGGATCCCATGCTCCATCTTCAGGACGCAAGAAACTAGTGACTCCTGCGGCTTCGCTCGCAGCATCTAAGGCAGCCCCAGTGGTATTTTGCACAGCACCCAAATCTGCGAGACTGAAGCGGGTTCCTGTCGCCAAAGTGGTAGTGTTGGCTTCATCTACTAGACCATCGACCTTAATGCCAAATAGCTTACCGTTAGTTAGCCCAGCTTTCTCAATTTCGGTTCCTGTATTGGTCTTAGTACCGACATAGAAGTAAACTTGACCGTTAGTACCATCATCCATTCCTGCAATGACTGTTTTGTTACTTGCAGTGGGGCTAGCTACAGCATTTTCATGACTAAATTTTCCAAGTGCTGGTAACTCGTAAGATGTCCCAGCATTTAAACCCGTAGCAATATGCCCAACAGCACGACCTTCAACTCCACTTTCTTCACCATTCAAATAGATGCGTTCGGTAGTTCCTAAGCCTGTAGCACTATTGTAGAAGGCAGAAACTGGAGCGAGATCGGCGGAGCAAAAACGGCTAAATGCGGCTAAGGGAGATGGATTGGCAGCATTGTATGTGGTATATCCAGAGCCATTCCAGATATTCATATTCTGGGTGAGGTCACTACCACTCACAACAGATAGGTCGGACTTATTGATAATCCATTTGGATACAAAAGCGCCCTTAGAGCCATCTGCACGCACAATACCACTCGTATTTCCCAGCTCATGGTTCATTAGAAGGGTGAAAGTTCCATCACCATTATCAAAGGAACCAAGACCGTCGGGAATACCAACCATCCTATAGCCACCGATGCTATCGCCTACGGTCAGGATTGAGGTGAAGCTGACACCTGCTGCCGTAGGAACTAAATAGGGAGTTGCGGAACTGCTAGCCCCCTTGGTTTGAGCAAAAGTCGGCGGAATTACGCTGCCCGTTGCCGTGCCATCATTCAATTGCAGTTCTACAGTGCTTGTTCCCGATACATCGCCTGTTCTCGTGATGCGAACGGTTGCCGTTGTAGCACCATTGCCTTCGGTAACGCTGTAGTTAGCGCCACTAAAGTCGATCGCCGAAACAGGTAGAGTTTTGCTCACCTCTAGAATTCCCAGCTTCTCCGTTGGGGTCTTGCCAGAAACATTGAAGTCGTTGTCATTAATCAGAGCCAGTTGGTTAGGCCCAATCAACGCTAAACCTTCGAGCTTTTCTACACCTGTGTAACCATATTGAGCGGCATTAGCAATCAGGCTCTTAGAGACTACGTTAATACCTGCGCTGGCGAGTTCAGCAGGAGTAAGCTGCTCGATCGCCGTTTTACCAGTGGGGAAGATAAAGTTGGCTTTGTAGATATTAGTGGCTGCACCCAAGTCAATTTGATAAATCAATTTGTTAGATGCAGAAGTCGCAAGGTCATCGCGTTCTACAACGGCAAATTTGCCATTACCAAGGGAAACAGCATCGCCGAGTTTGTCGGTTTTGGCATTACCACTTGCAGAAATACTGTCTAAAAGATAGATATATTCGCCAGTAACCGCTTTAGAAGCAATATCGAATTCTAAAATGCGGAGATTGCGTGAGTTTCTAGAAGTTGTATCGCCAGCATTATCAGGATTGTCGATCGCACTCTGAATGAAGGCATAGAGTTTATTACCCTCTAGAGCCACAGCTTCAAAGCCTCGGTTATTGCGGCGTTGGGCATAGACTGCGGGTAACGCCTCAGTCCCAAAGCTACCAGCAGGTGCATCGGGATTGGGGGCAGTTGCCGTGCCTTGAGGAATAAAGCGATCGAGCAGTTTCCCATTCACATCAAAGTGATAAATGGCGGGACGGTATTCATCTACCATCCAATAGTCACCATTCGCCGCAACCGCAATTCCTTCTAAATCAGCACCCAGAGGATCGTTGGGCAGAACATTGCCATTGAGATCAACAGCAATTTCATCGGTATAGGCGGTTCCATTGGCTCCCGCTTGCAGATTGGGTAATCCTGTTAATGGAGTTGTACCATCGGGACGGAATAAACCAGTGCGATTAGTAATCGTGACCTCGCCTGTGGTGCGGTTAAGCTCAAAGCTGACGATTTCGGGCTGGAAGTTAGGCAAGTAAAATGGTCTATTTGCACCCGTTGGATCGCCATTGGGTCCGCGATCGGTATTAGTCACAAATTTGAGATTGCCATTGTCGGCTACTTCTTGAAAATACAAACCAGAGAAGCCACCTAGTGAAATTTGCTGTCCATTGGTAGTTGTGCCAAGGGTTGGGAGATTGGAGAATTCGTAGTTCGCTACATTGGTGAATACCTCGTCTTGTCTCACAGATAGATTTTGAATGCGCTGATCGAGTGAGGAAGGGGTATCGGCAACGGAGTACGCAGTTTGAGGTGTGCCGTGGAATGTGCGGAGGAAATCTTCAAAGGCTTTCTGTTCCCCAAGGGTGTTGGTCGGTACATTCGCAACAGCCGTGAAGTCCAGAGTCTTGCTAATTGGTGCGGATAGCGTGCCATCGCTTAGTAAATAGCGGAAGTTGTCGGCATTTGCCTTAATGGGATAGCCATCACCACCATTTGCTGTGAAGTTAAGCACCACAGCGCTGATCGTTGCGGGTGCGGTTGGTAATACCACGCCATTGTCCACGACCTTCGCAACTAGACTACCGTTAAGGTCATAGATTGCCACATCCTGTACTTTAGAGCCTGCGGGTTTGGTGGGATCGTAGGAGAAGCGGATACCACCAAGCTGAGCATAGCCACCATTACCAGGGGCAAGTCCAGCCGCATAGTTCAAGATATTTAGCAGTCCCTGTGGGGTCGTGTCGAACACCATCAGCTTATTGTCAAAGCGGAGTGCATTCTCAACATCGAGTTGGGAAATCGCACCAGCAGGTTTCACGCTAGAGGCGGCAGGTGGTTCCTTCCCTCCATCTTCACCGATCGCACCGATGGAAGCACGTAAACCACCCCCATTCTTTAATGAGAAGAGGATGGCATTATTGCCAAGGGCTGCTTTTGCTTTAAATAGATTGGCATCGGCGGTAATGTCACCGAGGTTGACTTCCTGCGCTCGACCGAAAGCGCGATCGCCTTCTAGATAAACATTGGTGTAGCCAAAGATATTGCTGTCCTTGGAGATGATCACATTGTTAATTGCATCGGTAATCGCATTAACCTTGGAGCCAATTGTGCTACTAGCAACAATCTGCGCGGCGGTTTGAGTTGTGCCATAGGCAGCCTGAAGATTAGCCTCGGTTGATGCATAGGCTCCATTGATCAGGGGATTCAGATTAGGAAGGATGATCTCACCATTGGCATCGAAATCAACTACGAGGCGACCGAGATAGGAATATTCGGTGTCAGTAGTAACGATCAATGTTGGTTTACCATCAGCACCAGCCGTAACAATTGGATAGGTATCAACGAAATTGGCAGAGTGACCGTTAAAACCCACAGCAGTATCATTTGCATCGCCCAAGCGTTCGTGCCCACCACCAGCAACCATCACATCGATGCCTGAAACTAATGGAGCAAGAGCTTTGTTGCGCTCAATCGTGTCTAGCTGATCCACCATCACGATCTTGTTAATACCTAGTGCCTTCAACGCATTTACTGAGGACTGAATATATGCCGCAACCTCTTGTAAATCATCGGTGGATGGAATACCGTCATCCTTCGGCACAGTGCCATTCGGTGAGGTCTTGCTCAATAGATCGTAGGTAGTAGCACCAACGATACCGATCTTCTCTCCGCCTTGGGTAATTACGGTATAAGGGGCAATCTTACCCTTGATCGCTGAGGCTTCCTGACCCGCAAAGGCGTTTGTTGCTGTACCACCGAGCGAGGCATCAGCTAGACCTCGCAAAGAGCTATCAGCGCTGAAATTTAAATTGGAAGTAATCAGAGGGAACTGTGCACCAGCCCAAGTCCCTGAAGGTGCGATCGCACTTTGCAGCACTGGCGAACCAAGATCGAACTCATGATTACCTAATGCTGAAACATCGGTTCCAAAGGCATTCATGATCGCAATGTCAGGACGACCGAGGGCCGTGCTACCGATTCCAGATACTGCATTTAAAGAAGGATCGGAACCACCAACCAACCAAGGTCCGGGAATATAGCTATCCCCTTCCCCAATTACTAAAGTATTGCTGTATTGGTCATCAAACTTGTCGATCAGCGCACCCATGATCGGCGCAGTTTCGACACCCAGTAAGCCGCTCTCACCATAGTAGTGAAGCAGTTGTAATGTATAGGCAGCTTGATTGGGAGCAGGGAGATTAAAACGAGCCACACTGGGATCGTGGTCGCTAATTTGATCGGCAAACTCAGAGTTAATATGTACGACATCAAAACCATCGAGTTTGCTACTGAGATTGTTGCTTACCAAAATCTGATCCAGCGCTTGGGCATTACCCTGAAAGTTATAGGTATAGCGCTCATTGGCTGGCAGGGTTTCAATGAGAGTATTTAATCCACCACTTTCTAAAATACTGAGGGGATTAGAGAACTCGAAATCATTTAAGTCACCTGCCACGACGATATTGGCACTGGGATTGGTTGCTAGCAAACCTTGGACATAATCTTTGACGATCGCAGCTTGCTGGTTGCGTTGTACTTCACTGCTCAGTGTCGCGGGTTGATTAGGTCCAAATAGAGGTTGATCGCCGCCTTTAGAATTGAAGTGGTTGCCAATGACGGTAACTTCCTGCTGGTTAAAGACAAATTTACCCACAAGCGGTTTGCGGCTGCTAGCAAAAGCATCACCATCAGCAAGATTGCTATCGGTCAAGCGTTGCAATGAACCTTCAACAAAACTCACGCGATTAGGATTAAACAGGAATGCTACGCGGATGTTGCCCCCCGGTTCGCCGCCATCTTGATTGTTAACTGGATTGATTTGGCGATATTCATAGGTGGGACCACCTGCGGCGGCGATCGCATTAATCAGCGTTTGCAAGGTTACATTCGCATCAACTGTCCCATCGTTAATTGCACCGTTATTGTCCTGAATCTCTTCGAGATTAATGATGTCGGGTGATTTCATATTGGACACGATCGCACTTGCCAAGGCATTAAACGTTGTATCGCTCGGATCGAGGTTTTCCACATTGAAGGTTGCTACAGTCAATTGGGTAGCACTGCTTGTGAGGGTTGTGACCTCTTTCTGTAAAGTTGATGGTTGCACCACCGTTGGGGCTGTCGAAACCAGAACTTCGTAGTTATTGAAATCGTAGTTGACGACACCTGTAACTGAGCTAAGCTGAGCGCCAACATTCACATCGGGCAGTAATACTGAGGAATTGTTTAGATCGTCGATTTGAATCCGTTCTGGATTGAAGTCACTGGAGGTAATCAAGCTGCCGCCTTCGCTAGTGAGGCTGGTCGCATTAGCGCCATTGTCTGCCAATACCCAGATTTCTTCCGATGATCCAAAGTTGGCTGTGGGCGAAGTTGCTACGGGATTGTTCACTTGCACTAGCATTCCTTCTAGGCTTTCGTAGAAGTCGATGCCATCTTGAGCAGGATCGAACACAGTACTAGCATTTTCCACATTGCCGCTAGCTGCATCGTTGCTAATAATTTGGGTGGGAATTGCGCGTCCGCCATTGCCGAGAATCGTTGCGGCGGGTAAAGCATTACCACTCGAGAGTTTGGTAATTACAGGACTGACAATTTCCGTAACGGTGAGGTTATTAGCCGAGCCTCCAGCACGAAACTCGGTTACTGTGCCGTTAACTAGTAAGGAATCGCCCACTTGTACCGTGGGTGCGGAAGAAGTAAATACAAAAATCCCTTCAGAAGTAGCATCATTGTCATCAGGGTTGGGATCTTGCAAATAGAAACCATTTGAGGCGATCGCTGTGACGATACCTGCAACACCTGTCACAGTTTGTCCTGCGTAGGGGGAAATATGCCCCGCACCTTGTATGTCGTGAATCCGCACACTGGGGCTAACCACAACATCGTTATCGGCGATCGCGATATTTAAAGCGCTAGTACTACCCAACGCAATACCTGACGATGGATTGCTAATGCTTAATGTGGCAGTTTCTGTACCTTCCGCTAAAACATCATCGACAACGGTAAAAGTGACCGATCCTGTGGTCGCACCATTCGCGATCGTGATGACATTATTACTGAGGGTATAGTCTCCTGTGGTGATCCCCAGTCCATTCACTGCAACGCTAACGCTTTGATCGCCAGTCACTGCACTAGATGCAGTAGCTGTCACGGTAATGATGGTTGTGCCAGCTTCTGAGCCTGCATTCGTACTCACAGATAGGTTAACTGTGGGATTTGAGGAAGCGCCAATACTAAAAGAACCACTGAAATTAGTCGTCACAGTATCGCTTCCAGTCCAGTTACTGGGGTTATTAATCGCTAGTCTCGCCTCTTCTACTGAGGCAAACGTAGTTACACCTGTGTAACGCGAGTTATCAAATTCAGCCGTAGCCTGACCAACGGCGACAGCATTTAGTCCTAGAGTCAAACCGTTGGGGAGGGCTGTCGTATTTGAACTAGTTGAATTTGCATCAAATGTAGAGCGATTGATGGTTACTGCTGCTAAAACGTTAGGTGAAGTACTAGTAGTTAAGCTACCAGTTCCACTCAAATCTCCCTGAAAGGCAATTAAAGAGTCACCTGATGTCGATAAAGCAAAATTTGTACCGCCACTAATGTTAGTCCAGCCAGTATTTACAGCGCCATCGATATAGGTGATCACAGTTCCGACTGTCTGAGCGGTGGGTGCGACATATTGCAAAACGCCTTCACCAGTTCTGAAACTACCCGATGATAACCAACCATTATCCGTAACGTTGATAATAGTTCCTGCCTCAATATCTTTAAGTAATACAAAAGAGAAGGTGTCAGGATTGTCGGCGATAAGACTTAGAAATGCTACATCACCAGAACCAAGAATTGAAGCTACCATTGTTAACTATTTCTCACTAGCTTGTTTTGACGTTTACACATAGAAAACTGAGCCGCTAACACAAGAACTTCGGCGCACCAAGTACACAAATAGAAGCATTTTCTTGATTGTTTGCGGCGCGAAGCATCTCCATAGCAATTGCAAATTTAGATGGATATGCTTCATTAAAATAAAATTAATATTTAGCAAAAATATAGCATCTAGATTTTTGCTAATAGTCCCAACAACTCTTTTATTCCTAGAGTGTTTGTGGTTTTCTAGATTTACAGCAATTTGCGCTCAAACTAGAACCAAGAAATATTTTAAAAGTCTTGACAGCCAACGCTTTTAAAATATTTCTTGCGATTCGTTTAATCGAAAATTCGCTATGTTGGGACATAACTAAAGATTGCACTCCTCTGCAAATCATTTAGGTATGGAATAGGTTTTTAAAGCTAATAAAAACTTTGCCTTAAGTAGATTACATGAAAGCTTTATAACTTTAGGTTAAGGTAAGAATATAATTTTGGTTAAGAATAGGATAAATATTTTGGATTCGTAAATTAAGTTGTTTCTACACAGTGATAGTAATTTTCAATCAGGGTACAGAGTTTAGTGCCTCCGAATACATTGGGAAAACTAAGCCATATTTCACTAGACGAAAAATGTTACAGCGCTTTGCGCTGACTTGAAACCCATAAAAACTTTTGAAAGCGCGGCGAAGCCGCGCTTTCAAAAGTTTTTATATACCACTTCAAACCTCAACAGGCTATACCAATCAATTTACTTAAAGTTAAGTACACTTAAATATAAAACCCCGAAATCGGTGGTGTACGCTCAGCGTGCATCACTGATTTCGGGGTTTGAATTATATCCAGCTATTTAATGATTTTTAAGGGTATTAATGATTTGCAGCCAGAAATCAGTTCTTTCTCAAATCGTTCCTTTAAATAATCCTTGTGGCTTGAAAAGTAAAACTAGAATCATAATCACCAAACCTACGCCTAGTTTATAGTCCGTACCAATACAATACTTTTGGAATTCACCTAAAGCGGCTGGACAGGTCGTCGCCACCTCTTGGGAAATACCGACGATCAGTGCCCCAGCGATCGCACCATAGGGATTGCCAATCCCGCCCAGAATTACTGCCGCGAACATCGGCAAAATCAAGAACCAACCCATATTCGGGCGCAAGTTGGTAATCAGTCCATACATGCTGCCACCAAAGGCGGTCATGCCTCCTGCAATGACCCATGTCCATATAATCACAGCATTGACGTTAATACCTGCAACCTTGGCGAGTTCAGGGTTATCGGCAACGGCTCGCATCGCTTTACCGATTTTGGTGTTTTGGAGCAGATAGTAGAGTCCTGCAATTACCGCGATCGCCGCCACAATAACTACGATTTTGTTGCGAGTGATCGCTAAGCCAAATACATCGATCGCAGGGAAAGTGGGCAAATTATATTTCTGTGGTTTTGCGCCCCAAGCAAGGACGATCGCATTACGCATCACCAGTGCTAATCCAATGGAGACGATCATCATCGTGGTTGCAGTAGCTCGCTTAGCACGTAATGGCTGCCAGAGGATTTTTTCACAGAGTAAGACAATGGCGATAGAGATACCGCTGCCCAAAGCGATCGATACCACAATATTGAGATTGAGGGTGGTATTGGCGAGAAAGGCAAGGTATGCGCCGAGGGTGAGAATGTCACCGTGGGCAAAGTTGGCAAGGCGCAAGATGCCATAGGTAAGCGTTAAACCAACTGCGGCAAGGGCAATAATGCTGCCGACAGCGATACCATCGATGGTTGATTGCAGGACTTCCAGCATTAAGAAATTGTGATAGAGCTTGATTGCTATTCACTCTAGCTAATTTCCTCCAGATTTAAAAGCGATCTCCTCTAGCGATCGGCTGATCGCCAAAGAAATTAGCGCTAGAGTGGGTGTAAAATGTCTAGGTTTCTGAAATTTTGAGCTTGACATGCTAAAAACTCTCGGTATTATTCGTCAAACCGTAATTGTGACCGTTTGTTCGTTTACGCTGACGGCTGGTGAACTGGTACAAGCTCAAACGGAAACTAATCCCATTTTAAAGATTGGCATCGTACAGCGTTTCGGGGAAAGACCACAGGATCGACTCACAATCAAAGCCCCATCTGGCGGGAAACTCACCCTCACCTTTCCCTCCGCCGATGGCAAAAGTACCCAAACCTTAACTAGCGATCGCCTCGTAATCGAAATTGCCCCACAGCCCCTAACCCAACCAATCCTCGAAGAAAAGTTAGTCCTCAGCAATCATCGCAGTTTTGAGAATGCCGCCGCCAGTGCCTTTCATTGGAATGAGAAGGGCGTGCAAACGGAAATTGCTCAGCCGCGACGTTGGCAAGTCTGGGCAAAGCGAGATGTCTATGACTTGATGCTGTTGCGCTATTTGATGTTTTACACCCTGCGATCGCAAGGCAATGTTACTGTCCAACTCGATCGCCGCATCCTGCCACAAAAAGCGATCGCCTCATGGACAGTGGGTGATTTCAAATATAATCGCGATCGCCTTGATGTGAGCAGTAGTTCGGGAATTGTGGAAGTTAGCTATCAGCGTGAGAATAAAGCAGAAATTAGTAATCGTCCCTATGCTGGTACACTCAAGCTCCAACCCAATGCCCATCAAAGTTTTACACTTGTTAATAATGTTCCCTTAGAAACCTATGTGCGCGGAGTCGTTCCCCATGAAATCGGATATAGCGCTCCCTATCCTGCGGTGCAAGCCCAAGCCATTTTGGCAAGAACCTATGCTCTGGCAAGTTTACAAAGATTTAAAGCCGATGACTATGAGCTTTGCGCCGATACCCAATGCCAAGTTTATCGCGGTTTAGAAAATACAACCGAAGTCGCAGATCGCGCTGTAGCCGATACCAAAGGCTTAGTTTTGACCTATAACAATCGGGTGATCGATGCCCTCTATTCCTCGACAACGGGAGGAATTACCGCCAACTATAATGATCTGTGGGATGGCACACCCCGCCCCTATCTCCAATCAGTATTAGATCTCGCTAATCGTCCTGAAAATCAGCGATCGGCAAATATCTCTGATAACAAGAATTTAAAAGCCTTTCTCGACCGTCAGGAAGGCTTTAATGAGGTTGGTTGGCGGACACTCCGTTGGCGCAAAAGTGGCTCACTGGATGAATTACAAATATCCTTAAAAAAGTTTTTGCGCTTTTCAGGTGATACTACTACTAATTTCAATACGATTAAACAACTGCAAGTAACTAAGCGATCGCCTTCAGGTCGTGTACTAGAAATGGAAGTCACCACGGATACAGGTAAACTCTCCGTTAAAAAAGATGAGATTATTGATGCCTTCGATCCACCTGATAGCACTTTCTTTAGCCTAGAGCCAATCTATAAGGAGCAAGGAAAAGAAAAAGTCTTAACTGGCTATACCTTCATCGGTGGTGGCTTGGGACATGGTGTCGGCATGAGCCAGACAGGTTCCTATAACCTTGCACGAATGGGATTTACTTATGATCGCATTCTCAACTTCTATTACACCAATACTCAATTACAAAAATTACGCCCTGAGCATTATCAATAAATGAAATCTGGTTATACCCTCCCTGTCTTTGCGATCGCTGCTGCTAAAGCCGCTATCCTCGCATTGCGCCAAGAAACTGCATCCTCAGTAGATCTTGATTTATTAGAATCTGGGAATGGGGAAGTGGCGATCGCGCAAAGTGCAATGATTAGTGAAAATACAGCCCTTGCGATCACTATTAGTGACCCCGGGGATAATCTCGATCTCACCGCAGGTACGCCTATCTGGGCATGGGTGCAATTGGAACCTTTAATAGAAGCATCGCCACAAAGAATCATTCTCGAAGCAGGCGAAGGATTAGGGAAAACCGCCAGTGGTGAGCCTGCAATTTACAAGCTGGCAAGGGATTTAGCAGAAGTTAATTTATTACCTTTGCTAGAAACCAATGTGACCGCAAGAATTCGGTTTATCTTACCTGAAGGAAAAGCATTAGCAACGCGAACTTCCAATGCCGCTTTTGGAATTCTTGACGGTTTATCACTATTAGGAACTTCCGCCATATCCAAACCACTCTCAGTAGAAGACAAACTCGAAGAATTTCGCGCAGATTTACGCATTAAAGCTGCTGATTCCCATGCGATCGCCTTTTACATCGGCGCAAATGGCTATCAAGTCGCCCAAAATCTAGGGTTTCCCACTTCGCAATTAGTCCAGACCGCTAACTGGGTAGGAGCGATGTTAGTAGAAGCAGCTCTCTTGGGAATAACTTCCATCACACTAATTGGCTATCACGGCAAATTACTCAAACTCGCAGGTGGAATTTTTAATACTTCCAGTCACTTAGCGGATGCACGTATCGATATTCTTGTAAGAGCCGCAGTCCATGAGAATTTATCCATTGAGCTTATTCAAGCCATTGAGAGGACTCCCACTGCGGAAGCCGTGCATAAATTATTAGTTAGAAATGGTTGCGATCGCCCAATTTTTCAATATATCACCGATCAAATTACACAAAGGTCGATCACCTATGTCCAAAAATATACAGATCTGAAGGTTGATATTAAAACAGTATTGTGCGATCGCCTAGGAAAGTTAGTTTTGTAGCTCAAAAGAGAGTTACAGCGCCTTGCACTGTAACTCTCTATCACTAGAGACAATTCCAATGACATAATAGAGATCGTGTTTTGCACCTTCTCTACTTGTTGAATTTTCATGCTCGAACCAGTTTATATCGTTGGTGCAGGACCTGGTGATCCTGACCTCATCACCGTTAAAGGAAGAAACCTCCTCACCAAAGCCGATGTAATCGTCTATGCGAATTCCCTCATCCCCGACTCGATGCTGCAATGTTGTCGCGCCGATGCCGAAATTATTCCCACCGCCAGTAAATCCCTTGAAGAAATAGTCGCAATTCTGATCGACAGAGTGCGATCTCATAAATTAGTAGTCCGCCTCCACGATGGCGATCCTAGTCTATACGGAGCAATTCAAGAGCAAATCATCGCTCTAAGTGAAGCCGAAATTCCCTTTGAAATCATTCCAGGGGTGAGCGCCTTCCAATTAGCCGCCGCCCGTTTACAAGTAGAACTAACAGTCCCTGAAATCGTACAGACGATTATTCTCACGCGGATTAGTGGACGTACTCAAGTTCCTGAAAAAGAAGAATTATCAAGACTTGCCGCCCATCAAGCTTCACTATGTCTTTATCTCAGCGCTCACCATGTCGAGAACGCTCAATCAAAATTAATCGAACATTATCCACCCGATACAACCGTAGCAATTTGCTATCGCTTAGGTTGGGAAGATGAAAAGATTTTAACGGTTCCCCTACTGGCAATGGCTGCGGCTACTCGTGAAGAGAATCTCACTAGAACCACGCTATTTGTAATTAGTCCCGCATTAAATCATGTAAAAAAAAGCATGACCAAAGGTACTAAATCGCAGTTATATAGTTCTCACTACAAACGACTATTCAAAAACTAAAGTCATAGGCAAAGCATATGACTTTAGTTTATAGGTTTAAGTAACTCCACACCATCGCGAGCGTCCCCTGCGGAACTGAGAAATACTTTTACCTGTTCATCCTTAGAGGTGGGCAGAGTACGCCCCACATAATCAGGATGAATCGGTAACTCACGATGACCGCGATCGACTAAAACCAGTAACCTCACCACCTTCGGACGACCATAATCATGGATTGCACTCAGTGCTGCCCCAATTGTCCGCCCGCTATAGATCACATCATCTACTAAGACCACAGTTTTACCATTTAGGTCAAAGGGAAGCTCAGTTTTGCTTGGTGTCCGCAAGCCAATGCGATCAAGATCATCACGATAAAAGGTAATATCTAGCGCTCCCGTCGGCACTAGCACCCCTTCAAGGGTATGGATCTGCTTAGCGATCGCTACACTCAAAGGCACACCGCGAGTATAAACGCCAAGGAGGACAACATTTTTCAAATCATCACTTGCTTCGACAATTTGGGAAGCGAGACGATTGATCGTCCGACGTAACTCATCAGCAGACAAAATTTCGACAATCTTAGATTGCGTCACAACTTAGCTTCATGAAATGAACTTGATCGATCTCAATGATACCAAGTTTCTGAAATGTATAGCTGCTATCGCTTGTGTTAACGTGAGTTCCGATATAGCCATTTGCGTCGCGCAAATGGCGAACTGACCTTGTGTTAAGACAAAAACAAAAAGGAGTGGACGCAATTGCGTCCACTCCTTTTTGGTAAGCAGATACGAAAAAGTAATTAACTATCTAAATGCTTTTCGATAGTGGTAGATAGTGTTGCCTTGGGGACAGCACCTACAACCACATCCACGCGCTGACCACCCTTAAATAACATGAGCGTGGGAATACTGCGAATGCCATATTGTCCAGCTACGCTAGGATTCTCATCGGTATTGAGTTTGAAAACTTTGATTTTGCCTTCATACTGTGCAGCTACTTCTTCCACTACAGGAGCAACCATACGGCATGGTCCACACCAAGGTGCCCAAAAATCTACTAGAACAGGGATGTCACTTTTAAGTACGTCCTGCTCAAAGCTAGCATCTGTGACTGCGATCGCTGATGACATGCTTTGCTAACTCCCTAAATACTAAAAACTTTTAACTGTCAAAATTTATGTGTAGCTAGTATAACAGTTAGCATCCCAAATTTGATAAAAACCAGAATTGTAACATTTATGCTTACCATAGAGACTAGCTTGAAATTGCTTTTCCCTTCTATTTACAGTGCTTTGCGCTGTGATGTAACCCAGATAAATTTTAAAAATTTATCTGGGTTACTCCTCGACTCAATCGGTTGGCAACACAACATCATGCAAACTTGTCTGCTAGTAGTGCTAAATAAGTAAGGGGATAGGCGGCGCTTCGCGCCGCCTATCCCCTTACTTCAATAAATCCTTACTACCTTTGCCTCCCATAGGCAAAAAACAAGAAACTTTCTTTTGCTGATGCTCATTAGCTCAGGCAGCATCCCTATTTGCCTTCCATAGGCAAAAAACAAGAAACTCTCTTATGCTGATACTCATTAGCTCAGGCAGCATCCCTATTTGCCTTCCATAGGCAAATAAGAAGAAACGACCTTTTGCTGATACTCATTAGCTCAGGCATCATCCCTATTTGCCTCCCATAGGCAAAAAAGAAGAAACCGCCTTTGCTGCTCATAAGCTCAGGCGGAATGTGGTGTGAGGAGTGAACGGAAACTTGCGTCTCCGCTTACATATATATTGTAGTCTAATTCTTTGATATGAATACGATCGCCCAATTTTTTCGGGTTTTTCAGAGTCGCAAAATGGCGGCTCTTTTGGCATTAGGATTTGCCTCAGGTTTACCCTATGCCCTCACCGATGACGCTTTCCGCGCATGGCTTACCAGCGCCAAGTTTGACCTCAGTACGATTGGCTGGCTAGGCTTAGTTTCATTACCCTATTCCCTCAAGTTTTTATGGTCGCCATTGATTGATCGCTTTGTACCACCATTTTTAGGACGACGACGCGGCTGGATTTTGTTAACGCAGGGCGGTTTAGTACTAGCAATTGTCGCGATCGCTTGGCAAATGTTTACAATCGGTAATACTTTACCGACAGAGCGAGTAGGGGCTTTGCCAATTTTGGCGATCGCGGCGCTAATTCTTGCTTTTCTCAGTGCCACTCAAGATATTGCGATCGATGCCTATCGTACCGATGTTTTAGAAACTCAAGAGGTGGGAGCAGGGATTGGGATCTGGGTATTGGGCTATCGGATCGCGCTTCTATTTGCAGGATTCGTCGGATTTAATTTGGCAAGTAAATTAGGTTGGGCTTGGGTATATGTCTTACTAGCCATTGTGATGAGCCTTGGACTAATTGCCACTATCTCTGCGCCTGAGCCTCCCGAAGTTGAGGCAAGACCAGCCTCCTTAGATGAAGCCGTAGTTAAACCTTTTCAGGAGTTCTTTCAACGCTTAGGTGTCACCAAAGTATTGCTAATACTTGTGTTTACGATCTTCTATCGATTTAGTGATGCGATGGTCGGCAAAATGGCAATTCCTTTTTTGAAAACTCTGTTTGATGATGGCACGATTGGCACGGTGCGTCAGGGGATTGGCTTAGTCGCAACCATTGTTGGAACTTTAGCGGGGGGTGCAATATTAAGCAAAATCGGTGTTAATAGATCTCTATGGGTATTTGGATTTTTGCAAGCGATTAGCAATATTGGTTACTACGCCATTTCAGTAGTTGGTAAAAATGATTATGTTTTGCTTGCTGCCATTAATGTCGAGAACTTTTGCGGCGGACTAGGAACCGCAGGCTTTTTAGGATTTTTAATGGTGTTGTGCAATCCCAGCTTTTCGGCAACTCAGTTCGCATTACTATCAAGTCTGTTTGCGGTCGGGCGCGATCTCTTAGCTTCACCATTTTCTGGAGAGTCCGCCCAATTCATTCAGCGCAATTTACCGTCATGGGATGCCATTAACCAAGTCGTATGGTTTGCTGGCAGCGATGGCAAAGGTTGGGCGCTGTTCTTCCTATTGACGCTAGTACTAGCAATTCCAGGGATGATGTTCCTCCCATTCTTCGCGCCTTGGAATGGAGAATTTAAGAAGGTAGATTCTTTACCGATGGATTAGATATTTAAATTTCACCCGATCGCGTGAGGTAAAAGAATAGTGCAGTCCAGTAATCTACTTAGCAATGAAGCCTTAAACTGACTGCACCCAGCGCACCAAACGCTGGGTTTTTATTTGCCTAAAAAAAGAGAGGGAGCATAGCTCCCTCTCTTTTTTAGTTAAGGATTGCCACAAGGAAAAAGAGTAAATCTACAAATATAGTCCCTAACACTGCGCCACCAAATGCCCAATACCCAAGCTGCGGCGATCGCATAGCGCGATTACCAGTCACTAAGAGCAATGCGGCAAGAATACAAGCCCATGTCATCCCCCAAGGAGTTTCCACAAGAGCTAGAGCATTTTTCAAAATTGGTTGAGCGAGATTAAGATCGGACTCTACCTGCATCAATGCCTGCCAATGGGGAAACAAATGCGTGATGTAGAAGTAAAGATCGGTAATCGCTGTTCCCAGTAATGAGCCAATATAAAACCAACCGCCGACTCGGTAAGCATCTTGGCGAGTTGCCCAAATCGCCCAAGGTAGTGCCAAAGCTTCGACAGGTACATGGTATGCAGGCTCCCAGCGTAGCCATCCCCAATAGAGGGAGCCACATAGCCAAGTAAGGCTAAAGCCCCAGACTAGGCTGCCCCATGTTTTGGTTTTGGGTTCTTCTCGGAGATGCTTGGCGATCGCTAGCCAGCCGACAGTACAAATCAGGCTCAACCAAGGCGCATAACGCACAAGGGGAGCTTCAAAAAAGACGGGTACGGATACTAAAAATAGAGCCGCAAACCAGACGCGCCAATGCTGTAACAGTGAGGCGGCAGCTAGCAAATATTGTGATAAGTATTGCGGAAACGCTGACGTGACATTGACAGTAGGAGGTAGAACCTGAACTGTTGCCCGTGCTAAGGAGCGCTCCTCAAGTTCAACCTTGTCAGGAGATAAAAACAAAGTATCTTAAAAAGTTATGTTAATTATTATTACTTAATATACTAACAGGCTTTTTTAACCAAGCTAGGTCAGTCTCTAGCTTTTTTTAAGGTTATCGCGCACCCATTGCCGAAATTCCTTGAGGGTTTGGCGATCGCCTAGTTCAAGTCGCTTCTGCACAAACTCCACTACCACCGCCGCAGGTAGGTTAGGAAAAGACAGACTATGTTCAATTTTTTGATATGCCCCATTTTCTAAGCCTAGAAACTCTAAGCCATAGCCGTTATAGATCCAAATTTCAGGGACTTGGAGTTGGACATAGATCGGTAAACGGCGATCGCTAGGATTGGTAATATCAACTTCTAAAACGAGATCGGGCGGCGGATCTTGCCCCATCGTGATTACTTCTTGGTTGCGAATCATTGGCTCATTCTGAATGTAATAGCAAGAATCTGGTTCTGCACCAATCTTGAGTTCAGGAATCCGCATCAATAATGAGCCGCATTTACATAAATCTATCTCTAGCTCATCGGAAAGCACCCGAATCAAATCATCAATAAACCGATTGCTGCGCTCATGTAGCGCCATTGGCGACATAATTTCTAAGTTTCCATTGATGTAATGAAATAAAGTGCTGCGGCGATCGCCTATATCTTCCAGCAATCGCTCAAAGGTTTGCCAACTGATGTTTTCGAGCCAAATCCTTTGCTCGGCAACAGGTCGAGATTGATCGCCGCGATCTGGCAAAGCCATGAACTCTTCATCAGTCCAAATTTTGGCTTTAGATTTAGCTTGTTCTGTGGCGATCGTCATGGCTTTAATTTCTTTTGCTTTTGGGATTATTCAAAATCTACAGTATTAAAATTAATTGAAGATTGGGCGCTATGACGTACATAAATAATATGCACGGTATCTTCTCTAATAGCAAAAATAACTCGATATTTATTTCTTGATTTACCGTAAAGAATCTGTCTAATTTCTTCAGGTGTAGAATGATTTTCTTTG
Organism: Pseudanabaena sp. BL-A-41; assembly: GCA_050632425.1. GTDB lineage: Bacteria > Cyanobacteriota > Cyanobacteriia > Pseudanabaenales > Pseudanabaenaceae > Pseudanabaena. The sequence goes on from CP192607.1 coordinate 2,358,388, forward strand.
ATTAAGGGGCATCGTCTGGGTTTGTCTTGTAACGTGGCAATCAAGTTCATTAAACCTCTGAACCATTGATCTGCATATTCAGGGTTACGCTCCTTTAACCATAGATAAATTGACTCTATTTGCTGCTCTGAGGAACGAGTTAGCCTAACTTGAAATTCCATGTTTTTTTTGCATTTCTTCAACAAATTGGTTCAGAGGTCTAGTGTGACCTTGTGCCAAGTCTTCTAATCCTTTTTTAATGCCAATGATGGTTTCTAGTTCTTCAATTGTATTAAGCAATTGTTGATAGGAGGCTGCATCTAGTACGACTAATTCTGCTTTGCCGTTGATGGTTAATACTATGGGATGTCCAGTGTTTCTCATCTGGGCGATGAGTTCGTTGGTATTCCGCTTGAAGGTGGATAGGGGTTGAATGTCTTGGCTGAGGTTAATCATAGGGCTACTGCACTAAATTTGCATTCAATTTAATGCTATCACGAAACAGGAAATGTGAAACAGTATAAAATTATCAAGTAAAATTGAAGTTACTAGAAGAGTGGTGAGCAAGCGAGTAAGGTTATTGAATATGAACACACCACAAGATCAGGTATACCGCAGTTGGGCTAAGTTTTTAAATCCTGAATCTTTGAGAGGCAACCTAATTACCGCCTCAATTTTCTTGACTGCATATGAATTACTTCGGAATTTAGTTATTGATCGTATTCATGATTTGTTTACTTGTGAATTCAACAAACATGGAGGAGTTATCAGTCAAGACTATAAAGGTAAGGTTTTATCACTAGATAAAAGTCCACTCCGAGCATCGCTTCTGTGGTTGAAAGAAGTGTCTGCTATTGATGATACTGATATTGAGCTAGTTGATGAGATTCGTAAACATCGCAACGAGTTGGCGCATGATTTACCTAAATTTATTGCGACTGCTGATGCTGAAATAAATGTCAATCTTCTGGGGGATATTTATGAATTATTAACAAAAATAGATCGATGGTGGATTAAAGAAGTAGACATTCCAACAAATCCAGATTTTGATGGTCAAGAAGTCGCTGATGACGAAATTCAATCAGGAATGATGCTTTGTATGCAAATGATGCTTAGGATTGCTACAGATGAGAATGCATCTGTATTCTGGGATGAGTTTCAAAAGCAGCCAGTTAAGTTTTCTGAAGGAAAAGAGCAGTAAAAGCCGCATAACAAAACGACTGGAGCGGACTATGGGAGTTTTTGGTAGTGTTGCAAAGGTTACTTGCAGCCACTCAGTCGGAACGTTAGACCGAAACCGATACGTGTAATTTATTTGGAGACTTTCCCATTCGCTTATAATGCCAAATAAAGCCGCGATCAAGGAAAATTCAAATTATGGCAATCCGTCAACCGCGCTATAGCAAAGAAGAATTTGCCCAACGAGGCGATCTGATCTATCAAACGCAAATTCGCCCACAGATCGAAGCAGATAATCATGGCAAAATAGTTGCGATCGATATTGAAACTGGAGACTTTGAGGTTGATGCCCGTGAAATAGCTGCTTGCAATAAGCTAGAAGCCCGTCACCCAGATGCACAAATTTGGATTGTTCGTGTTGGTTCTCGCCACGTTCGGCGATTTGGTGGACGAACAAAGAGAGCAATATGATCTCAGGAATTGTTAATACAGACTTTGAGGCAATTATCACGCTATCGATATGTGACTCTGAAGGCAAGATTTACACGCAAGATGCAATTGTTGATACAGGTTTTAATGGTTGGCTTTCATTGCCACCAGACCTAATTGAGCAGCTAAATCTGAAATGGAAAAGACGAGGACGCGCTATTCTTGGTGATGGTAGTGAATGCGTTTTTAATGTCTATGAAGCAGTTGTAGTTTGGGATGGTGACTATCTGACTGTTCCCATCGATGAAGCTGATTCAGAACCCCTAGTTGGAATGTCATTGATGGAAGGCTATCAACTCACAGTTCAAGTGTTTGAAGAAGGCAGCGTAGAAATCCGTAAAGTAAGTGCTGACTAATACTGAGTTGGAGCCGACTTGTTAAAAGCAATCTTTAAATGATTTACTTCGTTGATGAGTTCCGAGAAGTTATTGGCGATCACCAAGTACAAATAACAAATAATTGTTAAGCGATCGCTTTTTTGTGGAGAGCTTCACGATCGTCTCGTAAATGTCTAGTCTCTAAGAAAACTTGCTTTTTGCTAAAATACCCACAAGCAATGCTTTTTTACTTTGTCCCTAATGCTCTATGCAAGAAGCAATAACCATAAATCTGCCAGTAGATGTAAAAGCCTCACTCGAATTGCGATCAAAAATTGAGGCAATTTCATCAACAGAACTTATCGAACGTGCAGTGCGTGAATACTTACTAGTACGTCAATTTCGATCGCTACGCAAAAAAATGCTTAACAAAGCTGACCTACAAGGCGGTTTCACAGACGAAGATATCTTTGAAATGGTGTCATGAGAATAGTCCTTGACACCAATGTTTTGATAGCATCACTGATCTCTAGAGGCAAATGTTATGCACTTGTAGAGCATTCTCTTGAAGTTCATGAGATTATTTCCTCCAAATTTATACTTGAAGAACTATCAGAAAAGCTCCAAAAGAAATTTAAGTATGAGACAGAAGATATAACTGAGGCTCTATCTATATTTCAAACCAAAATGGAGATAGTTGCTCCTACTAAATTAGCGCAGCAGGTATGTTGAGATATTGATGATGATTGGGCGTTAGCAACAGCTTTAGCAGGTAAAGCTCAATGTATCCTTACAGGAGATAAGGATTTATTAGCGATCGCCACATTTGAGAATATTGATATTATTGCCCCTGTAGATTTTCAAACTTATGAGGAAAAATACATTTCCAACCTAGATTTCTGATTTTTTAGACACCGATAAATGTGCGATCGCCAATTTAGTTTGGAGCGATCGCCCACAAAGCATTTAAAGCGATCACCTCAGAAAGATATCACCGACAGTAGGGCAATTTTATAGTCAGAAATATTACAAGGTCAAAGATTGAGGATTGGCTTCAATCAACTTAGCTAGATCTTGTAATAACTGTGCAGTTTACATGTAGCTTGTATTCTCTATAATCATGTTAGACAACAAAATCCTGTCCAATACTTACAGCAATTATCGATCAAACTAACCACAATGAAATTCTTGAAAGCGTTGCTTCGCAACGCTTTCAAGAATTTCATTGGTTTGGGTTTGAGCGCAAAGCGCTGTAGATAGCAGCAACCCCTATTTTTAAGTCTTAACGGTCAGATGCAAAAAAATTTGACGAGTGTAAGGAAATTCTTGTTGATTTCAGTGTTTGTTTTAGCAACGCCGATGACTTTGTACGGTGCTGTTAAAACGTTTCAGACCATCACTTTTGTATCTCAGGCAAAAGAGACTCAAGGCATTGTGGTTGGCTGGAAAGACCGTTCTATCAAAAGTGGGACACTAAGTGAACAAAGCTCCCGATATCCCCGTATACAGTTTCAAACTGAAAATGGTCAACTCATTGAATTTATTTCGCAAGTTGGCTCTCAGGGAGGAGGATATCGATTGAAACAATCTGTCCCTGTCCTTTTCAATCCTGACAAACCTACTGATGCACATATAAACTCCTTTGCCTCTCTTTGGCTTTTTTCTGTCGGCTTTCTTGGGATTGGACTTTTCGCTTTCCTAGTTGCTTTCCAGAATTGGAAAAATACATATGAGCAGTAAAGGTCAAAAATAGGCAGGGTGCGGTTAGCCGAATCCGTAACGCACCAATAAATAATACAAAATGAAGAAATGGCGGAGCCATTTCTTCATTTAAAAATCCATACTGGTTTTGGTTTTCAATTAACACAAATATAGTCACACTTGTGTTAATTGGTATAGCAATGTAAGGTTTGCTTAGGACATAAACCCCAAATAGGTGAAGGCGGCACTTCGTGCCGCCTTCACCTATTTGGGGTTTGATTTGTCCTAGCTATCTCTTACATTGCTATATAAGGTCTGGATGCGTTACGCTAGCGCTAACGCATCCAGACTACGGATAAGCTTAAAGATCAAAAAGGAGGTCGTGGCATCAAGTACCACGACCTCCTTTTTGATAAAAAGTCAGAAATATTACAGAGTCAAAGATTGAGGATTGGTTTCAATTAGTTTAGCTAAATCCTGCAAGAACTGTGCCGCATGAGCGCCATAGATCACACGGTGATCGGCGGTGAGGTTAACTTGCATTTGACTAGCAACCTTGATTGCACCATCCTTAGTAGCCACAACTTGAGGACGAGAACCACCGATCGCTAAAATTGCGCCAGTTCCGGGAGGCAAAATTGCATCGAAGCGATCCACGCCAAACATACCCAAGTTAGAAATGGTGAATGTGCCAGAGTTGTATTCATCGGGTTGCAATTGCTTCGCACGGGCGCGTTCTACTAGTCCTTTCCAATCACGGGAAAGTGTATATAGATCGGTTTGATCGGCATTTTTTAATACGGGTGTAATCAAGCCGCCATCATCCATCGCCACGGCAACGGCAACATTAATATTGCTCTTGTACTCGATACCGCGATCGCTAAGACTTGCATTTACCAAAGGATGCTTTTGTAGAGTTACCGCCACAGCCTTAGCCAAAAGTGCGGTCATGGTCACACCCTTAGACTTGACTTGCTTGTAGAGAGTATCCAGAGCATCGGTGGTAATCGTGTAGCCCACACGGAATGTAGGCACTGAGAGGCTCTGATTCATGTTGTTAATTACTGCCTTTTGCAAAGTCGTTAAGGACTGAGCAGTACCCAAAGCAACGGGAGCCGACGCTTTAGCAGGAGCAGGAGTTGCCACCTTCGCAGGGGCAGAAACAGCAACAGGAGCAGGTACAGCAGCAGGGGTTAAGAATGCTTCGACATCAGACGCAGTGATCCGCCCATTTGGCCCCGTACCTGCGATTTTGGTGAGGTCAACGCCATTATCCTTAGCGATGCGCTTGGCTCTGGGGGATACGATCTGACGACCTGAAGATGCGGCTGCGGGTGCAGATTTGCGAGGTGAGGATACAACCACATCAGGAATTGAGGCGACAGATGCGGCTGTGGGCGCGGAAACTAATTTAGAGGGTGGTTCTTCAGGTTTATTAGGTGCAGGAGCAGCAGATTGTCCAGCCGCTTTTTTCTTGGCTTCTTCAATTTCTTCTTTAGTTTCGGCAACATAGGCGATCGCCGATCCGACGGGGGCAGATTCGCCTTCGGGAGTGATGATTACACCGAGATAGCCTTCGTAAAAGCTTTCGACATCCATATCGGCTTTGTCCGACTCTACGATCACGACAGTTTCGCCTTTTTCCACCTTATCGCCAGGGGATTTCACCCAAGAGGTGATTTTACCTTCGGTCATGGTGGAGCTAAGCGCGGGCATGAAAATTTCGTAAATCATAGGGAATTTATCAGGGTCTGTATAAAATCTGTTTTACAGCGAACAAAGTCAATGGCTGAAGTCGCAGTGCCATCTCAAAACGCCATCATAAATCTTAACGTGTTTTGGTTACAGCGCTTTGCGCTGAATTAAAAACCAGAGAAATTTTTGAAGGCGCGGCTTTGCCACGCTTTCAAAAATTTCTCTGAAATATAAAACCTCAAAAGCTGTGGTATGAGCTGTGAGAGTGTCAAGGCTTTTGAGGCTTGTTTTTGCTGCTTAAACTAAAGGGGACACAAAGTGTCCCCTTTAGTTATTCGTTCATTTCTCGATAAATTGTCGCTGTAGCGGGCGAAGCTTGGGTTAGATATTGGAAAATCCAAAATTTGAATAGACCATCAAGAAATACGGGCACAGTGGAAATAAAAGACTGGGCTAAAACTTTATTTTCAGGTAGTCCGAAATGTTCAAACACAACCGTTAATAAAGCATCCCATCCTTCGCTAGAGTGGAACCCGACAAAAGTATCGGTAGAAATAATAATTAAAAAGGCTTTGGCATTGTCATTGAGGCTATAAAGAATCTCATCGAGAAATTCTTTAATAGTTCTGATCTCTTTGCGTCCTGAGAGCAGAAATAGATAAAAGACAAAGGCAGCAGTTAAGTCAGCCAGTAAGTTTTTAACACCATTTAAACTTTCCTCATTATATTTCTTTAAAATCCTGACCGATTCCTGTTGGATTAGCGCTTCAACTTCCTCCGATGCAGATTTTTTTTCTGTTTTTTCATTGTTTTTTTCTTCAGGTTTACTCGCTTCAGTTTTACCCACTTCAGACTTAGTACCTTCAGATTTAACAGATTCAGACTTAGCACCTTCAGATTTAGCACCTTCTTTGGAAACAGCTTCTTGTTTAGAGCGTGTTTCTTCAAGCACAATTGATTTGATCATGTAATCAAATTCAATTTTTTCTTTAGCTGCCTGCAATGCTTTAAAAGCCTTTTCTTCGATCGCAGGGCTAAACTTGATGGTCATACTATTGGTATCCACCAAGCTATTAATCAATGGGCTAAAGATAAAGGCTTTGGACAAAAACTGGACAGCAATGACTGAAACGATAAGGATGGCAATGTAGCGCAAAGCTTGATTGATCCGCTCACGGGATTGCCGCAGTTCCTCGACAATATCTTTTTCATAATCGACATAGGAACCACTCAGATTACGTTTGACCCGATCAAAAGCTTTAAAAAACGAACCAGGGAGAATGCTTTTTTCAACGGGTGTTGATTGCTGAGGAGTGCGTTTAAAGTTTTTGGGCTTGTTTTTAAACATCTGAAACTTGTCATCCTCTTCAGCCCCATTCTCTGCTTCTAAGTCTGACTTGGGAGCGCTATAGTTATTACCCGAAGGCTTAAAATCCACATCAATAATGCGATCGCTTGCCTTGTTATACCTATCGAGGGTGTAATCAATAAAGGCAAGTTTCTGATAGATCGAGAACTTGCGACTATTGCCACCCAGTTGACTTGCCGATAAGTCTCCATTGCTAACGGGATCAAGCTCTTGGTTATTGGGAGCATATTTGGCGATAGCTGTATTTGCTCGATTGGTTGAGCTTTGTGCTTGCAGATAAGGCAAGGAGGCACTGACCTTATAAAAATTGAGCTTAAGGTTAATGGTTCTGAGATACTTCTGAAGTTGGATCTCAAAGACGCTAAATACACTGGTGCTAAAACTGCCGTCATTCGCAATTTTATTGCCATTAAAGTTTTCTTCTTCAATCCGCTTGATATTAACAGCCGCCTCGAAAGCCTCGTCAATTGCTCGCTCAGGGGTATTCTTGACCCAAGAGAAGATATTTTGTAGAGGTGATGCGTTACTGTCGGAGGAATTTTGTGTCATGGTGGGGCGATCGCGTTAAGAGCGCAAAATGATGCAATGTTGAAGGGATTAACAACGAGTCTAATGAAGCCTCTGACTAAATTTAAGAGGAAAATTTATCTAAGAATGTTCTTGAAGATCTACTAAGTTAACATCTTGAATCTTACTCATGCCTTTTTACGATTAGTTTGATCTTATCGTAGTCATCACTATTCACAATCAGAAAGCGTCGTTAACGTCAGTTCGGGTTAAGCTGGCAACAGGGCAACCGCATAAAAAATCAAAGGGAAAGGAGATGTTCAAGATAAGCCAGATCCCAAGCCGCCTTATGACGTTTAGCTCGCATACTGGACTTAGAAGACTTATCACGGCTTAAGAGATTAAGAGCAAAGTGCCGCAACATCGCCATATTTTCAGGAGAATTATCTTTGCGAATACGAGAAGCATCTTCGTGAAAAGAGACATCTAAAACCCAATGCAATGAATTTTCAATCGACCAATGGGTACGAACCGCGTTATTCATGACAGAAGCATTAGAAGGCAAGCTCGAAATGTAGTAGCGATTCTCGGTGGAGACTTTACCATTGATGCGGCGCTCACTTTGGACTAGGGCAATGGTTTGTAAACCAGCCCATAAAGGCAGTTGTGTAAGGTAATCCAAGTTAGATAAAGTCCAACAACGTCGAATTTCTAAACGTCCATGTCCTTTGTCTATAGACTGGCAAAAGTCATGGTCTACATCTGCAAAATTAGTGGTGATAGCTTGCTCAAACAACCACTGCACATCCTCAAATAGACTTCCCTGATTACCTTTAAGTGCTAAAACGTAATCCCCTCCCTGTTGAACGATTTGACTAGCTATTTCTTTCTGGCATCCCATTGCGTCAATTGTCACAATACAACCAGTAATTTCTAATAGCTTTAACAATTCTGGTATTGCGGTGATTTCGTTGGATTTATCATCGACTTTGCGCTGCCCTAATACCAATCGATTTGCGCTTGCCCATGCACTCACCATATGGATTGCACCTTTGTCTGCTCCTTGGTCGTAGGATTGTCTCAAGGTTTTACCGTCTATAGCTACTATCTCTCCCTTCAGCACATGACTTATCGATTTCACCCATCTGATGAAGCTATTTTGCATTTGTTGCGGGTCTAATCTCGCAAACACTCTGGCAAATGTGTCATCACAGGGTATCCCATTCGGTAGTTCAAGAAATGTCCCCAGCCATTCTTGTTTTGATTTGCCAAATAGCTCGATGTCTTCCCAGTTTTCTCCCCCACTTATCACGGCGCAGATCCCTATCACGATTATGTCTAGCAATTTATGCTCTTTCCCTCGGTTATCTCGTGGATCTTCTACTCCCTCAAAGTGGCTCACTAAACTAACTGTGATAGGGCTATTCATTACGGCTTGACTTCTTTATTGTCTCCTTATTTTATTCACTTTTTTATGCGGTTGCCCTGAAGCTGGCAAATTTTAAAAGCCCAAAAGTAAAAGCCTTGCTACGCAAGGCTTTTACTTTTGGGCTTTTAAAAAGGGTTTGCATAGCAAACCCTTTCTAAAATTATCCCGAACTCGCGTTAGTCATAGCAACGTAAGAGATAGCTAGGATGGGCTGCTAATCGGAATCGCAATCCGAAATTCTGTACCTTGACCGATCGTCGAAAAACATTCCAGCTTGCCCTGATGCTTTTCGACTACGATTTGATAACTAATCGATAGCCCTAGTCCTGTCCCCTTGCCGACAGGCTTAGTCGTGAAAAAGGGATCGAAGAGTTTCTTGAGAATATTTTCAGGAATACCTTGACCATTATCAACAATCCTCACTACCACCATTGGCTCCTGATTATCTGAGGTGGATGGCTGAAACTCCGTCATAATCGAAATCTCGCTCGCCACATCCTTTTGATTTAGCCCCTCGATCGCATCGATCGCATTGCTTAAAATATTCATAAACACCTGATTGAGTTGCCCCGCATAGGCATTTACCAAGGGAATATCACCATAATGCTTGGTTAAATTAATAGCAGGGCGATCGCCATAGGCTTTAAAGCGATTTTGCAAAATCAATAGGGTGCTATCTAAACCTTCATGAATATTAAAGGGTTTGCGTCCCTCCTGATCGGTACGGGAGAAATTGCGTAGAGACAACACGATTTGGCGAATCCGCTCCGCCCCAATTTTCATGGATGTCAGCATTTTGGGGAGATCTTCTTGGAGAAACTCAAAATCAATCTCCTCTAAGAAACTAGCAATTTCGGGAGTTGGCTCTGGGTAGCTCTGGTGATATAGCTCGATCAGCCCCAGCAAACTTTGGACAAAGCGATTTGTATAGTTGAGATTGCCATAGATAAAGTTCACAGGATTATTAATTTCATGGGCGACACCTGCCACTAATTGCCCTAAACTGGACATTTTTTCGGTTTGAATTAGTTGGCTTTGAGTACGCTGTAAGTCATCAATGGCATTTTTAAGTTTTAGAGCTTGAGCTTTGGCATCGGCGGCATTGGCTTGAGCCGAGTCAAAAAGTTCTGCTTGATCGATCGCGATCGCGAGTTGATTGGCTACCGCTTGCAATAGCTCCACTTCATCGGCAATCCATGGACGACTACCTTGACAGTGAGCCGCCACAATCACGCCTAACTTTTGCGATCGGGTTTTAATCGGTACAAGCAACTGGGAGGTAAATCCGCGATCGGAGAGGATGAGGCGGCTGACATTATCCAGTTCGGAGTTGGTATAGATTGATTGGATTTGAATGACTTCTTGTTTCAGCAATCGACATCCCAGCTTGGGCAACTGTGAGAGCGGATAATGATGGGTAGTAATCATCGCTCTATGACTAGTCGCAAAATGCACTAGCTGAAACTCTGGGGGATCGGTATCAGGAATGTGCCAAAAGAAATTACATAAATCAATCAGCAATAAATCCTGCACCTCATTGACAGCAGTAGCAATCGTCGTATTCAAATCGAGGGAATTACGAATTTGACTGGCTAGACGACGGTTGAGCATTTCCTCCCGTTTCACTAGATCTTTATAACTTTGACGCGATCGCTCTAGTTCCCTTTCGGCACGGCGACGCTCCCACTGATCCGATTTGCGATCGCTAATATCATGGGCAACAATCACAATATTTTGGACATTGCCCTGCTCATCACGCATCACGCTCCCCGAAGATTCAAGAATGCGCCAAGTCCCATCCTTATGCTGCATTCGATATTCTAAAACCTTACCCACACCCGTTCTTAAAGTCTCTTCTGCCGCTTGCAATACCTTTTCTTGATCCTCAGGATGGATTTTGTCGTAAGCCCATGTCCCTTGCAATTCTGCGGAAGAATATCCCAAAACCCTTTGATAGGAGGGGCTATTGTAAATGCGATAGCCTCGCGCATCGATGACGGCAATCAAATCTGCAACATTTTCCATAATCGACCGAAACAGGCGATCGCTTTGCAAAACTGATAGATCCGATTCATCGGTCTTAGGATGTAAGTTGGGATCTACCTGAGATTCAAGATCTGCGTCCGTCATAATGAAATTTTCCCCATAGGACAGCATTAAATCAGAATAAGTTTGCCAAACAGTGCAACCAAATGAAATAGCATTTTAAGTGGCTAGTTTAGTTTTGGGTGCAATGTTGAATCTTAATTTAGATCGTAATTTAGATCGAGTAGATCTTAATTTTTATAGAACTGCTTGGTTCAAAAGCGCGACAACCTTCGTCGCTTCTTTGATGGTGACATCATTAATGATGGTCTTGGCAATTGCAGTGCAGCCCAGTATGGCAGCCTTACCAACAACAAGCGCCATCAAAGATCCTCGGATTATTTTGCGGAATGCGCTTCCGATTGATAATGACCTCTTGCGTGATGTACAGCGCACTTTAGAGCAAATGCCCCGTCAAGCAAATCTCAAGCGCTGGAGCAGTCTAAAAAGAGATATCGAAACGGTTTCACAAACCATTAATAAAAATAAGTCGGATTTAATTGCCGCCGCTAATAGCGATCGCCAAGCAAGTGTCACCGAACACCTAGCTAGTTTAGAGAAAGCACTTGTACCATTACAAGAAGCGATCGAAATCAAGGATCGCAATAATGTTAAGGCTTTATCCGAAAAGTCCTTGGACTATGTAGGACTGATCGAATCCGATCTGATTAAAGAATTTCCTTTTAAAGTTCCTGATCAATACGCTACCCTGCCTCAGCTCAAAGGACGGGCGCTCGTCGAGCTAGTCACCGAAAAAGGTAATGCCATCATCACCGTAGATGGTTTCAACGCGCCAGTTAATGCAGGTCAATTTATCGACCTCGTTCAGAAGCACTTCTATGACGGATTGAGCTTCACCCGCGCCGATGAAAATTACTATCTGCAAACAGGCGACCCTGAAGGTGCAGCCGATGGCTATATTGATCCCAAGACCAAACAATATCGTGCAGTACCGATCGAGGTACGTTTACCTGATCAAAAAGCCCCCAGCTACGGCAAAACCTTTGAAGAAACAGGTTTATCGGGAGTTGTGCCTGTGTTGCCTTTTGCTGCCTTTGGTACGGTGGCGATGGCACATCCTAACGACAATCCCAATGGTGGCTCCTCCCAATTTTTTATCTACCTATTTGAGTCTGAACTGACTCCCGCAGGTTTGAACTTGCTCGATGGTAACTACACCGTTTTTGGTTATGTCACCGATGGCAAGGAAACTTTGGATAAACTAAGGTTAGGCGACAAAATTTTATCTGCCCGTGTAATTAGTGGTGCGGAGAATCTTGTCAAATAAGATTTCGTGGGCATATATGCATATATTGCCCACGAAACATATCCACCAACTTTAGAGGATGATGAATTTAATGGGTACTCCCCGCAACGAACCATACATTTTCAGTCTGCCAACACAGAGTAGTGCGATCGCCCTTGCAGGTAATCGTGAGGAAAATCTCAAACTATTAGCTGACGAGATTGGTGTAAAGCTAGTAATGCGGGGACAAGATCTATTGATCGATGGCACAGCCGAGCAGATTAACCTCTGTGAGCAATTGATCAAAGCCCTCAAGCCTCTCTGGTCGCAGGAAAGAGCGATCGCTTCCGTCGATATTCGCGCCGCACAACAGGCGATCGCCGAGGAACGCACTACTGCATGGCGCGATCGGGCAACCATTTCGCGGAACCGTCGTGGCGACTCGATCCAGCCGCGCACCTATCGCCAACAGCAATATGTGCAAGCCATGGAAACCCATGACCTGATCTTCGGTGTTGGTCCTGCGGGTACTGGTAAAACCTACCTCGCGGCGGTTGCCGCAGTTAGTGCCCTCCAGAGTAATAAATTTGAGCGGATTATCCTCACCCGTCCCGCCGTTGAAGCAGGCGAAAGTCTTGGCTTTCTCCCTGGGGATTTACAACAAAAAATCGATCCCTACTTGCGTCCTCTTTATGATGCGATGCACGAGATGATTGGCTCCGAAAGAGTCCCTCAACTAATGGAACGTGGCATTATCGAAGTTGCTCCCCTTGCCTATATGCGCGGACGCACCCTCAACAATTCCTTCATCATCGTGGATGAGGCGCAAAATACGACGGCAGCGCAAATGAAAATGGTCTTAACCCGTTTAGGTTTTAGATCGCGGATGGTTGTTACTGGTGACATCACCCAAATCGACTTACCCCGTCATCAAAAGTCTGGCTTAATCATCGCCATGAATATCCTCAAAGGAGTGGAAGGGGTATCTTTCAATATGTTTGATAAAGCCGATGTTGTCCGCCATCCCCTCGTCCATCACATCATTGCAGCCTATGAGGATGCTGAAAATGCCAACGCTCACTAATGCTAATCAGATTCAGGTCAAGGTTAAACTATTCGCAATTTTCCAAGAAGTATTTGCTACTGATGAAATTCAGATAGACATCGAATCAGGCGCAGTGGTATCGCAAATATTCGATTGCTTAGTCACGCAGCAACCAAGTCTCGAAAGATGGCGATCGCTCACCCGTTATGCAATTAACTTAAACTTTGCGGAACCGCATACCCTTTTGAATCATGGTGATGAGGTTGCACTGATTCCCCCTGTCAGTGGTGGCTAATAACTAGTATCCATCCGTCCATGACCAGACCAATCCAACAAACCACTAAATTGCTGTAAATCAATAAAACTAAGCTGTAACAAAATCATCAGCAAGGGACCTTCTTGGCGTTCTTGCCAACGTTTAGCCACTGCCAACTGTTCTCGATCTACAACTGATGCCTCAAGTAGGTGTCGTTCTAGATCTTCTTGGCGACTAGCGATCGCGTATGTCTGGGATTGATAACTCATTGAAATCAAATAACTATCTACTTAAGCGATTTGGATTAATAGCGTAGCGCACCTTACCACATCTATCAACGCCCGTCAAAATTATTTTTAAGGCTATAGTTGTAGTGATCACCCTAATACTTAAAAAAACAAAAGAATAATGAGACTGCACAGGTAAATATCCTGTAGATTTTCAGATTTGATGTCTGCGCTTTAGATAGAGGAATACATGTCAAAATGCTTACGCACATTGCATTATAGAGTTGTATGATTCACACAATTTAGCAACACCTCTAGACTTTGCCCCAAAGTGATTAAACTGAGACATCTAAAGCACATAATAAATTTAAACAATCTTTTAGGATTACTTGAAAGCTTGTAAGTAGCTAAGAAGTAACCTTAAAACCAAGAAGCGTGGGTCGCCCGCTACGCGGGCGACCCACGCTCTGGTTTTGGTTTTTAATTATGTTGAACTACTTAATCATTTGACCCGATGTAAGAAATTTGCCCCCCATGAACACACCCAAAATTTCTGGAGAAACATCTATTCAAGACTGGCAAGCTCTTCAAAAAGAGGTCAAAGAATTACGAATTGAAGTCAGCCGACTTCAGATGGAAAATTCCGATCTAGAAAACTCTCTATTAACAGCGATTGAACATGGCGATCTTGTAGAAGAAGAATTGCTAGAAGTTAATAAGAGATTAAAAAGTGAAATTCTAGAGCGCAAGATGGCTCAGGCTACCTTGCAATCGATCTTAGAAATTGTCTATCGCGATAAAAGTGATCTCGAAATCATGTTAGCTACAGCTACAGAACATGGTGATGCGATCGAGTACGAGCAATATAACCGCGCCGTCGAGACGATGCGCCAAAGCGAAGAACAATTCCGTGTCATTGCGGAATCAACTAGTATGGCAATGCTCGTCAGCAGCCTGAGTGATGGTGTGATTTCCTATGCTAATACCAGCGCAGGAACAATGCTACAAAGGGATTCCTACGATTTAATCCAACATTCCATCGCTGATCTTTTTTATCTAGAATCAGAATGGGAACTATTACAGCAGGAATTTGCCGAAAAACAGAGTATCCGTGACTATGAAATTCGTCTCTCCAAAGCCAATCAGCAACCTGTTTGGGTACTTGCCTCGCTTCATCTACTCTGGCTTAAAGGGGAGCGCGTGCTGTTAAGCACTTTTTATGACATTACATTACTTAAAAACACCGAAATAGCCCTACGCGAATCAGAAGCAAAACTAAGAGAACAAGCAAATCTATTAGAACATCGGGTCAAAGAACGTACCCGCGATCTTCAACAAGCCAAGGAAGCCGCCGAAGCCGCTAGCCGCTCTAAAGCAGCATTTTTAGCCAATATGAGTCACGAATTGCGAACTCCACTCAATGCAATTCTCGGCTTTGCTCAATTGATGCTGTACGACCAAGAACTAAATGAGCAACATCAAGCCGATCTCCAGACTATCTGTAATAGTGGCAATCATCTATTAACGATGATTAACGACATCTTAGAAATGTCAAAACTAGAAGCTGGCAGCGTTATGTTACGCGAAAAAGAATGCTATCTCTATGACATTGTTGATACCGCAAGAGATATGCTCTCTCTCAAGGCTCAAGAGAAAAATATATTATTCGATTTCAAGATTGATCCCGATGTTCCCAGCTATATTTGCATTGATGAAGGCAAGTTACGCCAAATTTTGATTAATTTGATTGGGAATGCGATCAAGTTCACCAATACAGGTCATATTTATGTGCGGATTTTTCCAGAAAGAGCTAACCAAGACCAGAGTTTAAGTTCTGAAACCAAACAAAATCTTTATTTTGAAGTTGAAGATACAGGTCTCGGTATTTCTGATTCAGAACAAAAAACCCTATTTCAGCCTTTTGTCCAAACAGCATCTGGGCGGCGATCGCAAGAAGGTACAGGCTTAGGATTATCCATTAGTTATAACTATGTCAAACTCATGGGCGGCGAGATGTCTGTCACTAGCAAATTAGGTGAAGGCTCTACGTTTAAGTTTCACATTCCCGTTAAATCTTTAGATCTATTCAGCACAGATAATACAGCTAAGCCATTAAATCGGGTAATTGGGATTAAGGGTAGCCCATCTTATCGCATCCTAATTGCTGAAGATATCCGTCTAAATCGGCAACTATTAAATAGAATTCTATCGCCCCTAGGTTTAGAAGTACGTGAGGTAAGCAATGGTCAAGATGCGATCGCTATATGGCAATCTTGGTCACCTCACCTGATTTGGATGGACGTAAGAATGCCAATCCTGAACGGACACGAAGCGGCATCTACCATTAGAGAAATTGAATCAAAACAAAATATTTCAGCATTGCAAAAAGTCAAAATTATAGCTCTCACCGCCAGTCTCGTCGATCTTAGAGAAGAAGATTTATATCTGCATGGATTTGACGGATTCGTTGCTAAACCGTTTACCGAAGATAAGATTTTTGCCAGAATGGCTGAACACCTAAATCTAGAATATATCTATAGTGAAAGATAAACCCCAGCACAATACGCCGTAGTTTGCATCAAAAGAGAAGGGGTAGATAGTTTAGACTATCTACCCCTTCTCTTTTAAAAATGAGCTTGGCATCGAGCTATTTTCCCGTAGGGCTACCCCTAAAGTATCTTCACCGTGACAGCGTTTCACAACTGAGTTCGGGATGGGTCAGAGTGGTACCACCGCACCATAGACACCAAGCAAACCTGTAAGGTCTACCTGATAAGTTAGAACCTTGAAAGCTGCACAGTAATCAAGTAACAAAATGATTAATTATGATTAATCATAATTAACAAGTAGAAGAAGTAGAGTGTTTATTGAGGACAAGCCCTCGGTCTATTAGTATTTCTCGGCTACACATATTACTACGTTTCCACCTGAAACCTATCAAACAGGTAATCTTCCTGTGACCTTACTGGGTTATCCCATGAGAATACTCATCTTGAGGTGGGCTTCCCACTTAGATGCTTTCAGCGGTTATCCTCTCCGCACATAGCTACCCAGCGTTTACCGTTGGCACGATAACTGGTACACCAGCG
>CP192607.1:2380000-3182500 GCA_050632425.1 Pseudanabaena sp. BL-A-41
ACTTAGTTACAAGAGCTTGAACTGCTTCTACACCCTCCCATCCTCTAATTTCGGTAACTTTCTTTTCTAGATTTTTGTAGGAGCGGAAAAATTCAGCAATTTCGTCAAGACGGTGAGGGGCGATGTCAGCGAGGGATTTCACATCGGCATAGCGGGGATCTTTAGCAGGGACACAGAGAATTTTTTCGTCACGATCGCCGCCATCGATCATGATTAGCATTCCAATAGGACGAGCTGGAATAACACAACCGGGGAATGTAGGTTGATCCATGATGACCATGCCATCAAGGGGGTCGCCATCGTCGGCAAGGGTATTAGGAACAAAGCCGTAGTCGTAGGGATATTGGACAGAGGAATATAGGACGCGATCTAAAGCAAAGGCATTGAGGTCTTTGTCAAATTCATACTTGTTTTTGCTACCTGCGGGAATTTCGATCAAGACATTGAGGATGCCTGCTTTAGGTTGTGGTGGGATAAGAGATAAATCCATAACGGTGATCCTTTAGGTGTTGTTTGTTACTTATGTATATGTTTGACGCGTTTTGGTCAACCAGCGATCGCATAGCAAATTGCTGTCTACCTAGAAAAAGTATAAGTGTCTAGGGCAATTGTTTTTACGGTTAATTAGTTAGGCTGATACGCACTTTTGAAAAAATATGCTTTACTGTGATGCATGTGAAGTGTGAGGATGTGCATGGTTTTGCAGCAGGAAGCTCGGTTCCCTATTGGTGTTTTTGATAGCGGGGTTGGGGGACTTACGGTTTTACAAGAAGTTCATCGCCAACTGCCTAATGAGTCAGTGGTTTATTTTGGTGATACAGCGAGATTGCCTTACGGAAAGCGATCGCCTGCGGAAATTATTGAATATGTCTATGAGATTTTGCACTGGATGCAGTCTGAGCGAGTCAAGATGGCGATCATGGCTTGCAATACGAGTTCAGCCTTAGCGCTAGATATCGTTAGGAAAGATTTTGATATCCCTATCTTGGGGCTAATTTTGCCAGGGGCAAGAGCGGCTGTAGGCAAGGGTAAAAGGATTGGCGTAATTGCGACGACGGCAACTGTGAAGAGTGAAGCCTATGTCAGGGCAATTTGTGAGAGTGATCCCCAAGCACAGGTATTTCAAGTGGACTGCCCAGAGTTTGTCCCGTTGATTGAATCCGATCGCATTCAAGATCCCTACACAATGCAAGTTGCAAAGCAGTATTTGCAGCCACTGATTGAGGCAAATATTGACACTTTGGTTTTAGGTTGCACGCATTATCCGCATTTATCTGGAGTTTTACGCCAAATTTTGCCATCCCATGTGGCTTTGGTAAATCCTGCATCCTATGTGGTGAGAGCTGCCGCCCAAGAGTTAGATTTGATGGGGTTGAAATGTCTAGACAATCGTTGTGGACGTGCCGAAACTCGCTTTTTTGTGAGTGGTGAACCCGATCGTTTTGCTCAAGTATCGCGCCGATGGTTAGGAAAGTTGCCTTTAGTGGAAAAAGTTGCCTTATCTCCTGTAGAATTGCTGTCTTAAAGTTTTGATAGGAACTCTCTAGTCGATTTGATGGGAGTATTTTTTCTTGAACCAACTGAACCAACATTACAAGCGATCGCTATGTTGTTTGATTTGCTTATTGGGTAGCACTCTGCTGGATGTGCGGGAAACCAAAGCAAAAGTAGCTCTTGAGCAACCACTACAGGATAGTTATCTAGAAGCGCAGGTATCTACTTCTAGGCAAGCTTTGCAGCTAAGCAATATCCAAGTTAATTCTGATGGGTTGGACTTGGATCTAGGCAATCCTAATCCTACGACTTGGCAAAGCTCATTTGATGCGGGTAGGGGCTTATTGAAGCTACGACCTAAAGGAATCGTAGCTTCACCAGCTAATAACACGGTTGTAAGCTTACCGATAGCGTCATTACCTATCAATAACAATTTACCGACAACTATTGATGGTTTGTCTTTTAATGGGTATGGACAATTAGTAATTCAAGCCAGTCGAGCAATTACTTACCGTAGCAGCTTGGACTTGACTAATAATATTTATAGCGTCACTGTTCCCGCTACAAGGATTTCAGCACAACTGCGTCGTCCAATATTAGGAGCCAATAGTCCAATTGAGCAGATTCGCCTTAATCAGGTTGGCGACTCGGTTGTCATCAGTATCAAGACCAGTGCAGGTTGGCAAATCAGGGAAACGGCTAGGACTAATGCTCAAGCGATCGCTTTACAGTTGGTGAGTGTTGGTATAGTTAATACCAGCGTCCCTAGAATTCCCCGATCTCAACCGCAGCAAATCTATGGCAATAATACTGGTCGGCAATTAGTTGTCATCGATCCAGGACATGGGGGACCCGATGTCGGTGCTACTCGCAATGGGATATATGAAAAAGATATTACTTTGGCAATGAGTAGGCAGCTAGGCAGGATTCTGCAACAAATGGGATATGCCGTGGTTTATACCCGTACTGAAGATATTGATCTAGATTTGGAGCCAAGAGTCCAGATTGCCGAAAATTCCCGAGCAAGCGTGTTTGTTAGTGTTCATGTCAATTCTTTAGATGCCAATGCATCGCAGGTCAGTGGCATTGAAACTTATCATGCTCCGGGTGCGTCTCTAGGAAAGAATCTTGCAGAATTGGTACATGAGCAAATTCTTGCTAGTACAGGTGCAAATGACCGTGGTGTGAGGTCAGCTAGATTTTATGTAATTCGCAATACTTCGATGCCTGCCATTCTTGTGGAGACTGGGTATATTACCAATCCATCGGAAGCAGCAAGATTGGTGAATCCTTCTTATCAAGAGCGGATGGCTGAGGCGATCGCTAGAGGGATCGATCAATTCTTAAAATCCTACCGAAGATAGATCATCAAGTAGATCAAGTAATTACAAATAGTTAAATATCTAGCTGTGCGATCGCTCAACTTACGGATCTTTATGCCATTGGGAGAACTATTTTGCGATATCGACAACTAGCATTGGGAATTTGTGTGAGCATGACTACTAGCTATGGATGGAGTCTGGGAAACCCATCCAGTCGCGTAGCTTATGGGTTAAGCTCTCAAACCTTGCCAACAGTTTCAGGAACTAATCAAACAGCGCAGCCAATCAATTTACTAGCACCTGTAATTGCCCAAAGCACATCTGACCTATCTAGTAGCATCAGGCTCAATAGTATTCGTCCTACGACTAATGGCTTGATGCTGACGTTGAATGCTAATCCTGAAATCCGCATTCAACGTGAAGATAATCCCGATCGCTTGATTGTGGATCTGCAAAATACTGCGGTGGTGAAGGAATTACACAAATCTAGCCTGCCGATGAATCGCTTTGGGGTGAAACAGGTTAGAATTGCTCAATTTCAAAATAATCCTGCGATCGCACGGTTAGTTTTTGACCTCGATAGTAATGATCCCAATAGCAAAGTTGCTTGGAAAAGTCAGTACATCGCCGCAACCAATACTTTATTGCTTACTCCAGCAAATCTCGCTCAAACTCCCGTAACGCCTAGTTTGCCAATTCCTGTAAGCAGTAATCCTATAAATACAAGCAAACCAGCCTCGATCCAAAAATTGAGCTTTAGTAATACAGGACAATTGATAATCGAGGCAAATCAACCCGTTAACTATCAAACTAGTCTTGATCGAGTTTCGGGAACCTTTAATTTAAGGGTTGCCAACGCTAACATTTCACCAACTTTACAGCGTCCTACACTTTTAGCTACTAGCCCCATTGAAAGAATTCGCCTATCCCAAGTAGGAAATGCGGTAGAAATTGGGATTAAAACTAGTCCAAGTTGGCAAGTACGGGAAATCCAACGCCAAAACAATCAACAAATCAATTTACAAGTTGCTTCCAATTCACCCAGTAATAATCCTTCGGAGTCATTGCCAGCGCCAAACAGACAAGGGTTAGGAGTCATCGTTGTCGATCCCGGACATGGGGGACCTGATGTGGGTGCTACGAGAAATGGGGTCTACGAGAAAGATATTACCTTGGAAATTAGTAAGTATTTGGGCGCTATATTGCAGCAAATGGGCTATGCCGTCGTCTATACCCGAACTAGTGACATTGATCTAGATTTAGAACCAAGAGTCCAGATTGCCGAAAATTCTAAAGCTGATGTCTTTGTGAGCGTGCATGTTAATTCCTTGGACGTGAATGCGTCTAGTGTCAGTGGGGTAGAAACTTATCATGCTCGTGGCTCAGCATTGGGGCAAGAGCTAGCTAGCTATGTACATTCGCAGATTATTGCTAGCACTGGGGCAATCGATCGCAATATCAGGGGGGCAGGTTTTTATGTAATTGCCAAAACTTCTATGCCTGCAATTTTGGTTGAAACAGGTTACATTACTAATCCAGCCGAATCTTCAAATTTGACTAGCCCCAATTACCAAAGGCGGATGGCTGAGGCGATCGCTAAAGGTATCGATCAATTTTTAAAGTCTAACCGAAGATAGATAATCGAAAAATTTTACGAAACCAACAATCTAGCTATTAAATAGCTAAATCTGCAAATATTTAAGCCATTGGGAGAATTATTTTGCAATATCGTCAACTAGCAGTTGGAGTTTGTATTAGCATTGCTAGTAGCTACATAGGAGCTATCTTTAGCTCAAAAATAGAAGCTCATGAGCTATCATTTCACGCCACACGCGATCGCCTCACCCAATCGATCCCCATAGAATCAACTCCTAACACTCAGCGTCCAGTCCCTATAGAAGTCAGTAATAGACCTTCGGAAATTACAAGACTGAGTTTTAGTAACAATGGACAAGTCATAATTGAGGCTAATCAATCATTAAGCTATCAAACTACGATTGATCGAACTTCTGGGATGTATAAAGTAACTATCCCTAATGCCAAAATTGCAGCTAATTTTCAGAGACCCACTTTAGCTGCTAATAGCCCTATTGAGAGAATTCGCCTAGAGCAGGTTGGAAACTCCTTAGAAATTAGTCTTAAAACGATCGCTGGTTGGCAAATACGTGAAACTCAACGCTTAAATAATCAGCAGATTAAGTTACAAGTTTCGCTAAATAGCGCTTTACAATCTCCCAAACCTATTTCGCAGACTAATCCAATACCCCCCTTGCCTAACAGCAATGCCACACCACTGCCACAAAATACTGGAGATCGCCGCCGTGGGGTAATTCTCGTTGATGCTGGTCACGGTGGACGCGACCCCGGCGCAGTCGCGAATGGAGTCCGCGAGAAGGACATCGTACTACCTATCAGCTTAATTTTAGGTCAAAGCCTACAAAGTATGGGCTACACCGTTTATTACACTCGCACCAATGATGTAGAAATTGATCTCGAACCCCGTGTTGATCTAGCTGAACGGGTTAATGCTGATGTTTTTGTGAGCATTCATGCAAATTCCCTCGCTTCGCTCAATAGTGCTGTTAATGGTGTTGAGACTTTCCATGCGCGTGGATCGACATTAGGACGAGAATTGGCGAGTTATGTCCAATCACAAATTATTGCTAGTACAGGTGCCAATGATCGCAATGCAAAAGCCGCAGGTTTTTATGTACTTGCCCGAACTTCAATGCCTGCAATTTTGGTAGAAACTGGATTTGTGACCAATCCTAGAGAAGCTGCAAATCTTAGTGATCCCAATTATCAGAAGCGGATGGCTGAGGCGATCGCTAAAGGTATTGATCAATTTATGCGAGTTCGCAGATAAAAACACCAAATAAAACAAAGGGTGGCATGTGCCACCCTTTGTTTTAAGACAGAACTTTAGAAAACTCTAAAGGCGATTGTGATTTTTGTTGTTGATGTCTGGCATCAGTAATCAACCAGTCCAAAGCTGCTGCTTGGAGATCAATCGTTGCGCCTGTCTTATCAACGCAGTAACGACCAAACACCAACTTATCGACTAACCGCACATCCGAAAGCCGCGAATATTCAAAAATTACGCTTCGTTCAACCACAGCACCACTACAAACATGGCAATTAGGTCCAATCATCGTTGGGCCAATAATGGTTGCCCCATCCTCGATTTGGGTCATCCCTCCAATATAAACAGGTCCTCGAATATCAACTTTGTCCCAATTAACGGAAACATTTAAACCCGTATAGATGCCCGGCTGCACTTCATGTCCGGGAATATTCACATTTTGGATTTTATTGGATAAAACATCTTGAATAGCTTGCCAATAGTCGGGAACTTTTCCGATGTCCACCCATTGAAAGTCCATCGAAATCGCATGGAATGGCAGATCCGCAGCCACTAATTTAGGGAATAAATCACTACCAAGATCAAATTCCACACCTGAAGGCACATAGTCCAGAATTTCTGGCTCAAAAATATAAATACCTGTATTGATCGTATTGCTAAGAGCAGCTTCAACGCTGGGTTTTTCCTGAAACTGCTTGATCCGACCTTCAGCATCTGTCACAACTACTCCATAGCTGGAAACCTGATCTCTAGGCACTGTCTTGGTAATAATGGTCGCTAGAGATTTTTTTTGGCGATGCCAATTAATGGCGTAGGTGAGATCGAGATCAATAAGAGCATCACCGCAAAGAACGACAAACGTGTCATCAAAAAATGGCGAGAAATCTTGGATTTTTTTTAGCCCACCTGCGGAGCCAAGGGCGCTACCTTGTAACTTACCATCGACAATAGTTCCCTCAAAGGAATAAGCCATTTGCACGCCAAATTTTTGACCATCCCGAAAATAGTTTTCAATCTCTTCAGACAGATGGCTCACATTAACCATAATGCGATCAAAGCCATGCTGTCTCAGCAATTCAACTAAGAATTCCATAACAGGCTTTTGCATGATCGGGATCATGGGTTTAGGCATGATATTTGTGATGGGGCGAATCCTCGTACCTTTACCCGCCGCCAGAATCATGGCTTTCATAACTTATGGTCTCCTCACACTATGATGAAATCTCACTTGCATGTCCCAGCAATTCAAAAAGTACCTTCAAAATGCCTGAAAGTTGGTTTTATCATACCTTGTTAGGTAGTTTCCTAGAAGGATCAGGTCATGGGCATAATGCCCACCGCATCGTCTTCAAAATCTAAAAATCGATACTGCGACTGTTATACAAACTCATCGTCTTTTCTAAGCCGTCCCTTAAAATACTCGTTACTGTGGAATTACCAAGAGCTAGGACTTCAGGCAAAACTTTATTTTCTGTAGCCGTAAATCCACCTAAAACGTGGTTGGTAACATTTTGGTTAGCTTTTGTGGCGATCGCCTGATTATCTTTATTACCGCCACGCCCAATCCCAAGGCGCAGACGCGGAAAGTTTTGCGTACCCAAATGCGAAATGATCGACTTCATGCCGTTATGACCACCTGCGGAACCAGAGGGACGCAATCGCAACTTACCTAGGGGCAAGTCCATATCATCGTAAATAACCAAAATATTTTCGGGACTACATTTAAACCAATCGGCACAGGCTCGAACAGCTTGTCCCGATAAATTCATATAGGTCGTAGGCTTAAGCAGACGGATTTTACCGTTATGGGCTAATGAGCTAGATAACCTCCCCTCGCCAAAGATACCATAGAACCGCTTTTCCTTACCTAAGGAGATACTCCAATCTTTAGCTAAGGCATCAACCGCCATAAAACCAATATTATGGCGGGTACGTTCATACTCTGTTCCGGGATTACCTAGCCCTACAATTAGGGAAATAGACTGATTCTCAAGCATCCGTGGCGTTTGCTACTTCCTTGACTGCTTCAGATGGGGCAGATGCTACTGGAGTTGCCACCACTTCAGGGGTTGATGACGCGGGAGCCTTAGCGGTTTCAGTAGTCTGTTCTAAGCGATCAGCTTCACGCTTAAATTCTGATTCAAACTCACGGGAAGCATCTTGAAAACCTTTAATCGCTTTGCCCATACTGCGTCCGATTTCTGGCAACTTTTTGGGACCAAAAATCAGCAACGCCACTAACATGATCAAAATCATCTCAGGCAAGCCGATACCAAAAATATTCATGGGGAATGACCTTGTGTATAGACAACTTAGTTTAGTGAATTAATAGATCAAAGGCACGCAGAGCGTGCCTTTGATATTGCGATCGCGCCTAACTAGAAATTAGCCGCCCCAGTTGAGGTTAACACCCTCAAGGATCAAGGAGGAGTTGTACAACTGGAGGATAATGACCAGAAATACAAGGAACAATCCCATGAATACAGCCATCAGAGGGGTGGTTCCCCAACCGCGAGAAACCTTACCGTATTCTGCATTCAGTGGTCTGAGAATATCGCCAAGCCAAGTACGTTGTGACATAAAGTTTGTCTATTAAAAACGATTGTTAGTAAATAGTATAATCGTAACAATAACTTAAAACATTGGTTCAATTCATGGAAAACGCAACTTCGATCGCAGTTACTATTGCTGTCATCGTGATCTGTTTAACGGCTTATGCGATTTACGTGTCATTTGGACCACCAAATAAAGAGTTAGTGGATCAATTTGAAGAACACGAAGATTAGCTGACGGATAAGCAGCGTAAAGCACTGCTTATCTAAGCGCATCACCCATGACCAAGAATTTTCGCCTTACCCATGATGTTTTAGATGTGGCGGCTGTCTATGCGATCGCCGATAATGCTCGTAATGGTGCAGTTGTACTCATGAGTGGCATGGTACGCAACCAGACAGGGGGCAGAGCCGTTGACTATTTAGATTATCAAGCCTATGACATGATGGCTTTACAAGTATTTCAAGATATTAGCGATCGCTGTCGGGCAAAGTTTCCTGATATTACCGAGGTCGTCATTCACCATCGCCTAGGTAAACTCAAAGTTGGGGAAATCAGTGTTTTAGTTGCCGTGGGTTCGCCCCACCGTGCCGAAGCTTTTGAAGCCTGCCGCTATGCGATCGATACATTAAAAACAGATGCACCCATCTGGAAAAAAGAATTTTGGTTAGATGGTGTCAGCAGTTGGGTAAATTGTCCTATATAAAAAAGTTACAGCGCAAAGCGCTGTAACTTTTTTAATGAGCTATGTTGCTAGAAAAAGCTTTTTTTGAACGTCCCGCCTATGAGGTTGCCCCAGAATTATTGGGCTGCACAATGGTACGCAGGATCGATGGCATTGAATATCGGGGCTTAATTATTGAAACCGAAGCCTATGACGCTACCGATCCTGCTTGTCATGGCTATCGTCGCAAGACCAAACGCAATGGGGCAATTTTTGGTGCACCCTGCACTGCCTATGTTTATTTAATTTATGGCATTTATCACTGCGTCAATATCGTCACCGATCGCGAAGATTTTTGCAGTGCAGTACTCATTCGCGCCATCGAATGCGATCGCTTACCCAGTTGGAGCAACCCCAAAGATAAACCTCACCGCGCAGGCTCAGGACCAGGTAAACTTTGTCGCCTCTTGAGAATTGATCGCCAACTTGACGGTATTACCCTACATCCAGATTCTGATTTATGGTTAGAGGCGCGATCGCCACAATTTGCAGAAACAATTCATCAAACTACCCGCATCGGCATTACACAGGGAATCGATCTTCCTTGGCGTTGGTACTTACGCGATCGCCTTTCCGTATCTCACAAATAAGAAAATCAACAGAAATAACTTTTTGCTAAACAGATTAATAACCTTTGCATAACTTTTGCTTAAACAAATACTGAGACTAGGAAGTAGTATGTATACATTAAGCAAGAGATGATGGTTGTGCAGCCGCAAATTTTTATTTAGATGACTTTCTTTCTAAATATTAAAAGTAGCTTCTCAACTTGAAATTTTCCTCAAAGTGATTATCCAGACATCTATACAAAAAATTTAATCAACTCTGTTAATTAAATTCTCACTTAGATTTATTAGATTAATTTAGATATTTGTAGCACCTCATGATTGGGGGAAAAGGAGA
Organism: Pseudanabaena sp. BL-A-41; assembly: GCA_050632425.1. GTDB lineage: Bacteria > Cyanobacteriota > Cyanobacteriia > Pseudanabaenales > Pseudanabaenaceae > Pseudanabaena. The sequence continues at coordinate 2,389,860 of CP192607.1, forward strand.
GAAGAGAAATGCGTATTGAAGTGATGCAACCGACAGGACATCTTGATGCAACTAGCACCAACTATTTTCGGCAACAAGCTAGTAATGTTTTAGATCGCAAACCTGATGTTTTACTAGTTGATCTCAAACATCTCAAGCAAATGGATAGCTCAGGTTTAGGAGCTTTAGTTTTTGCATTGCGGAGTGCCAAAGCAACAGGATGCAAATTTGCCCTTTGCTCGATTAGTGAATATGTAGACTTTTTGCTAGAAGCCACATCAATGAAGGATTTATTTGATGTATTTGAAAATCGTAATCAATTTGAACAATCACTACGAAAAGTTTAATCATACTTCTCGAGTTCACCAACTGTTCACCAACTAAAGGCAGCGCTTAGCGTTGCCTTTAGTTTTTTGATCTACTAAACGATACAAATGTTGTTAAAATCTCACCATAATATTGTCTAGTAACTAACTTAGAAAAAACAAATCAATCATGGAACCCCAAGAAACTACTGTTGAAGCAGCCGCAGAAAGTTTAGTCGAACCTATCGAAGTAGCAGCACCAAAGCCCCCTGCTCCTGAAACTACCAAGCCAGCAGCTACCAAGCCAGTAGTATCTGCACCTGAGTCAGCAAAATCAACCAAAGAACCTAGCACCGAAGTTGCCATTCCCCAAAACACACCTGAACTTACCACTGAGCTTTGGAATAAAGTCACAGCAACTTGGCAAGAATATTTCGGCGAAGGTAAAAAGGCAAATGTTACGCTCGCCCTTTCAGTCATCGCCATTATCCCTGTATTGATTGCCGCTTCTACACTTTTAGAATTTTTGGATAAATTACCTGTACTGCCTAGCATCTTTGAACTAGTTGGTTTTGGCTATTCGATTTGGTTTGTCTACCGCTATCTACTCCTCGCCAATAGCCGCAAAGAATTAATTGATACGATTACAGCTTGGAAAAATAAAGTTTTCGGCTAAGCTAAATCTGCTAATTAACAGACGAGGGGCTAAAGCCCTTTGTCTATAGCGGTGTGTTTAGAGCTAGGATATTGATAAAGTAAGGCAAAATAAAAATTAATAAGCTGTTTAATCAGTTTTGGGAAGCGAAGAGGGATATACGTCAAGCATGGGCAAAATTGTAGGTATTGATTTGGGTACGACAAACTCTGTGGTAGCCGTTATGGAAGGTGGCAAGCCCGTAGTAATTGCGAACTCAGAAGGTAGCCGAACCACTCCCTCAGTTGTTAGCTTTACTAAAGATGGTGAGCGCCTTGTCGGGCAGATGGCACGTCGTCAAGCGGTGCTAAATCCTGACAATACTTTTTATTCTGTAAAACGTTTTATCGGACGCAAGCATAGTGAACTCTCCGCAGACACTAAGCGCGTCCCCTATACAGTCCGTCGGGATGAACAGGGTAATATCAAGTTACGCAGTTCACGCCTCGAAAAGGATTTTGCGCCTGAAGAAATTTCAGCGATGGTTATTCGCAAGCTTGTAGATGAGGCGAGTCGATATTTGGGTGAACCTGTAACGGGTGCAGTGATTACGGTTCCTGCCTATTTTAATGATTCTCAGCGTCAAGCCACCAAGGACGCAGGCAAAATTGCGGGGATCGAAGTCAAACGCATTTTAAATGAGCCGACGGCAGCTTCCTTAGCCTATGGCTTGGATAAGAAATCCAACAAGAAAATTTTAGTATTTGACCTTGGCGGTGGCACATTTGATGTGTCAGTGCTAGAGGTCAGCGATGGGTTATTTGAGGTCAAGGCAACCACAGGCGATACCCAGTTAGGAGGGGATGACTTCGATCGCCAAATTGTGAATTACCTTGCCGAAGAATTTCTCAAGTCCGATGGTGTAGATTTGCGAAAAGAGCGCCAAGCCTTGCAAAGATTAACCGAGGCAGCCGAAAAGGCAAAGATTGAGCTTTCGACAGTGGGCGTAACTGAGATTAACTTGCCATTTATTACCGCCACCCCTGAAGGTCCCCTACATTTAGAAACGAGCTTAAAGCGATCGCAATTTGAACGCCTCAGTACCGATTTACTAGAGCGTTTACAAATCCCCCTTGATCGCGTCTTACGTGATGCTCAAATTAGTCCACGCCAAATCGATGAGGTAGTCCTAGTTGGTGGCTCTACAAGAATTCCCGCCGTACAGGAAATGGTGGAAAGAGCGATCGGTAAGCCCCCAAGCCAAAGTGTCAATCCCGATGAAGTCGTCGCGATCGGGGCGGTGATCCAAGCCGCGATTTTATCTGGCGAAATTAAAGATGTTTTATTGCTGGATGTCACGCCTTTATCTTTAGGGGTGGAAACATCGGGCGGCGTAGTTAAGCGATTAATCCCCAGAAACACAACCATTCCCTGTCGCAAGATGGAATTGTTCACCACTGCCGAAGACAATCAAACTTCGGTAGAAATTCATGTAGTGCAAGGTGAACGGGATCTGGCGGAATATAACAAGTCGTTAGGTCGCTTTAAACTTAGCGGACTCGATCCCCAACCTCGCGGCACGGCGCAGGTCGATGTCACCTTTGATTTGAATACCGATGGCATTTTGGCAGTAACCGCTAGCGATCGCCGCACAGGTGTCGAGCGTCGAGTCACCATTCGCGGAGCTTCGACCCTTGATGAAAAAGAAGTCGAACGTATGGTCACGGAAGCCGAGCAATATGCCGATCGCGATCGGGCAAAGAAAGAGCGCATTGAAAAATTAAATCGTGCTGACAACTTGGCAGTGGGAGCCGAGCGTCAACTCAAGGATCTCGCTCTCAACTATGGCTATAAACTCAGCTACGAACGCCGCAAACAAATCGAAGGTTCGATTAAGAAACTGAAGGATGCCATTGCTAAGGAAGATGATGCCCTAATCGATCGCGCTCAAGTGGAATTGCAAGAGGCTCTCTATGCCTTGTCCAGCGAACTCTATGCTGAGGAAGAATATTACGATGATGAGGATGACGATCTCTTCGGTGGCATTCTCGAAAGCATTGGTAGTTTTGCCAGTCGCAATAAACGCGGCAAAGATGAAGACGATCGCCGCCGTCCCAACACCAGAGTTTCCTATGATGACGATGATGACTGGATGTAATAGCAATACACTACGCTTATTGAATCTATAAAAATGGAGACAATCAAGAATGACTACTCAATTAGTTAATAGTTTGACTGTTGATGAAGGGACAAATGCGATGACAGAAGCCTTGTCGACTAGTGATGCTCAACGATTAGTTAATAGTTTAACTGTTGATGAATTTAAGGAGGTAATTGCTAATGTCGTAGACGCTCGATTAAATAGATTTTTTAGTTCATTGAATACAAATGGTGCAAAACAATCATCCGAAGTAGAAAGCAATGAATTAAATATTAAGTCACAAACTTTATCCTCTAATAACTACGAGGATAAATTGGAATCTACTGAGGTAAAGAAAGAAAATCCTTGGTTAAAAATGGCTGGATTGCATAATGATAATCCATTGTTTGAAGAAGTCGTAACCTACATCGAAGCAAATCGTCAGAACGATTTTGTTGAGGAGTTAAGTTAGGTGACCTTGTGGATACTTGATACAAATGTTATCAACCAATTACATGGCTATGCCCCTAATATTGAGAAAAAGCTTGCTGGTGTTAATCCTAGTGATGTTGCCATAACTATCATTACAGCCGAGGAATTAATTAGTGGCTGGTTCAATGAGATAAACAAAGCAAATAACCAAAATAAACTAAGTAATTTAATCTATAGCTATAGAGGACTTAGCAATACACTTGCATATCTAAAAGAGGTTAGGGTATTAGAGTTTGATCAAAAAGCTTATGAAATTTATCTACAACTACGGCAACAAGTAAAGATGAAACGCACTGGGGATATAAGAATTGCAGCGATCGCACTTTCTGTAAATGGCATAGTTGTTACTCGCAATCACAAAGATTTTGCAAAAGTACCAAATTTAAAAATCGAAGATTGGACTATTGCATCATAGCGAAGACGAGAAATCAAACAAAAAAGAGATGAGGCGCACATGGTCTCATCTCTTTTTTATAGTTCTAATCTTCAGTTTCTTCAGAAGTTTCAACAACAGAAGTTTCAACAACAGTTTCTATCGTAGTCACTGCCGCATCACCACTTAGGATTTCCGCTTCTTCAATCTCTTCTTCCAATGCTGGAGGAACAAGAGTTGCGCCTACGATCGCATCGGAAGAATCAAGTTTCTGAAGTCTTACACCTCTTGCCGTGCGAGATTGACGGGCGATCGCATCGGTAGATTGCCGCATGACAATACCGCGACTGGTGACGATCATTAACTCATTGCCCTCATCGACTAAGCAAAGAGAAGCCAGTTGATCTTGACCAGATTTGAACTTGGTCACGCGCAAGCCCTTACCAGCCCGTTTTTGAATACGGAACTGGTTAACAGGAACCCGTTTACCATAGCCGCCTCTGGTAACTACTAAGACCCAAGGCCCTTGAATTTTTTCACTCTCAACTTCAGCACTCTCCGTTTCCAGATTCTCATCTTCATTGACGGTTGCGGTCAAATCCAGATCTTCTTCGGAACCTTCAATCTCCTCAATTTCCGCCAAACCTGCGGGGAGAATATCCATACTCACGATTTCATCATCACCTGTCAGACGCATCGATCGCACGCCGCGAGTATCGCGTCCCATGGGGCGCAACTGCTCATGATCAGTACGGAATCGGATCGACATCCCTTGACGGGAACCAACGATGATTGTGTTATCGGCTTTAGCGCGACGCACCCAGCGCAATAAGTCACCTTCTTCGAGAGCGATCGCAATCAGACCGTTAGAACGAATATTCGCAAAAGCTGGAAGCTTGGTTTTTTTGATATAGCCACCAGCTGTGAGCATGACTAGATATTCATCTTCGCTGAATTCGCTAATTGGTAATACGGTGGTGATTTTCTCATCGGCAGCGATCGGTAATAACTGGACTACTGCCGTACCACGCGCCGCCCGACCAGATTCGGGGACTTCATACGCCTTGACTCCATAGACCTTACCACGATCGGTAAAGAAGAGAACCTTGTCATGGCTACGACAGGCAAAGAAATGAGCGATCGCATCATCATCTTTGACATTGGCACTTGCTTTACCTCTGGTCGCTCGATTTTGCGCCGTAAAAGTATCCACAGGCATCCGCTTAATGTAGCCCTGTTCCGTTACCATCACAATCGTTTCGCGATTGGCGATCAAATCAGCAGTATCAATATCACCTTCATTGGGAAGAATGCGTGTGCGGCGGGGTGTTGCAAATTCTGCTTTAATTGCTTCTAATTCTTCACGGGTAATGGTGAGAATACGATCGCGATTTTGGAGAATATGCTGCAAATCAGCAATCTTCTCAACTAACTGATTATGTTCATCATGGATCTTATCGGCATCCTGAGCCGTCAAGCGGCGCAACTGCATCGCTAAAATTGCATCAGCTTGCGCTTCCGAAAGTCCATAGTTCTCAATTAATCCCGCCTTAGCTGCGGCACTGTCATCGGCTCCCCGAATCAGCGCAATTACAGCATCGAGATGATTTAAGGCAATCAATAAACCTTGCAATAAATGATCACGCTCTTGCGCCTTCTTCAGTTCGTACTGAGTACGGCGCGTAATCACTTCATAACGGAAATCAAGGAATACTTGCAGAGCATGGCGCAGAGTCAACGTAATTGGTTCACCATCAACCAATGCAAGTAAATTGCAACTAAAGTTCGATTGCAGAGGTGTCGATTTGTAAAGATTATTCAACACCACCTTAGGATAGGCATCACGCTTGAGTTCAATCACTAAACGCATTCCATCGCGATCGCTTTCATCACGAATATCGGAAATACCATCAAGTTTTTTCTCATTGACCATTTCCGCAATTCTTTCAATTAAAGAAGCCTTATTAGTTTGGTAAGGCATTTCTGTAATAATAATTGCTTCACGATCCTGTCGTCCCACGCCTGAAAGCGTTTCAAAACTTGCTACCGCACGCATCGTAATCGAACCACGCCCAGTCGTATAGGTTTCGCGAATGCCATCACTGCCTAATACCAAAGCTCCTGTCGGGAAATCAGGGCCAGGGATATATTTCATCAAATCCAAATCGCTGAGGCTAGGATCAGCAATCAAAGCCACTAATCCATCCACCAACTCACCTAAGTTATGCGGCGGAATATTGGTCGCCATCCCCACTGCAATCCCTGCGGAGCCATTGAGCAATAATTGGGGAATTCGCGCTGGCATTACTAGGGGTTCTTGTTGTGAACCGTCGTAGTTATCGCCAAAGTTGACCGTATCGCGCTCGATATCTTGAATTAGCCCCACCTGAGCAATGCGAGTCAAGCGACATTCGGTATATCGCATCGCCGCAGGGGGATCGTTATCCACGGAGCCAAAGTTACCATGACCATCGACCATGCGATCGCGCATTGAAAAGTCTTGCGCCATCCGTACCAGTGCTTCATACACTGCCGTGTCACCGTGGGGGTGATATTTACCGATTACGTCACCGACGACACGGGCGCATTTTCTAAAGGGGCGATCGGCACTCAAGCCCAACTCGTGCATAGCGTAGAGAATGCGACGGTGTACAGGTTTGAGTCCATCACGGGCATCGGGCAGGGCGCGACCGACGATCACGCTCATGGCATATTCCAGATACGATCGCGACATTTCGCCGCGTAGGTCTGTTGGAATAATCCGATCTTCTAAGATATCAGTCATACGGCTACTTAAATTCTCCTTGCATGGCTTGGCAGTGCTTGCCCCGCTTGAGATAGGCAATTCTTACTAAGTGTCTTTCTATTATAAGGCTTTGCGGGGTTACTGAGGATGACAAGACTTGATTTGTAGCGGTATATTGGAAAGCAGGAGTTAAACCATATAGAGGTTTATAAATTTATGCCACAGGTAATCGAGCCGATCTTGGGGTCTTCAAAGGAAGCGGCTGGTGCAGAGCAGCAAGTTGTGCTAAATTTTTCTCTGCCGTTACATTCTCTTGTTGATGCGATCGCGAAGTTAGGTCTGAAAGAGTTAATCCAATTAAAACGTTTAATAGAGAGCCAAATTAATCAAGCTTTAGAGAACTATACAGGTGATGATGATTTGATTTTGGATGAAATAGAGCGCCAACATCCCGCCTATGAGGCAACGATGAAGCAAGCAGTACAATCTGCAATGGATGAATCTCAAAATCAAAAATTTACTAACGGGAGTGATTTTCGTGACTGGCTTGTTTCCGTTTCAGATTGAAGTATCAAGTAAATTTCAGCGTAGTTAGGACTTACGCAAGAGTCATAGGGATAGAAGGAAACTTGAGTTGAGTCCGCAAATAATCAGACAAAAGCCCAGATTTAAGTTTGTAGATAGTGTTACCAGATTGAAAAGCTAACCGCTTGAGATGATGCCACACGAGCATGGCACAGGCGATATGATTACGCTGAATTCTAGACTTACGACACTGGCAAGACTGAATACCAGTCAATTGTTTGAGTTCACGATGAAATTCCTCAATATTCCACCTGATGGAGCAAATAGCTTGTACTTCAGGGGTGTAGTCTTGAGTTAAGTCGTTAGTCACGACATATTCTGTCCTGCTGGAAGAAACAGTAACCCAGAATAGTTTCACCTTTTTGTCTTTGGGGAATTTATGAATTTTGATCAATTTTCCTTGCAATAATTCTTTCTCAGACCAAGATAACTGGTCAATCCGTTTATATTTCTCGACTCCACCACTATCATCAACTAGACGGTTAGACTTGAGTGGACAGTAATAAATCTTGCCGAAGTTATCAATTTCTGCCATCAAGCTTTGCGTAGCATACCAACTATCCATCAACACGGTCTGAAATGGTAATTGCTTGCTATGCACTAATCCCTTGAGCATGTCGGACACATGGTCTAACTTGCTCTTGCCATCACCGTTAGGGTCATAAATCCGATAGTCTACTACCCAAAACTCATGACGTTTGAAGTTGACATAGATACAGTTAACTAATCCTATTCCTTGTACAACCCCATGCTCGTTGCCACTGTATTGCCTTTGTGCCATTTCAATTTTTTTGGCATGACGTTTGTCTAATACTGTGTCGTCAAACAGCACGTATATGTACTTGGCTTCGTCCAACACAATCGTTGGTTTCACGTTTTCCCATAGCAGTCGCGGCGTTAACTTTTCCGTTTTTAGGTATCGGTTGATCTGGTCATGACTGTTTCCTTCTAAATGGTCTGCTAGGTTGGTGATTGTGTAGTTTATCTGACTACTTAGTAGGTACTGACAGTAGTCTAGGGTAGTAAACTTTTTTGTCATTGCTTTTGCTTAAACCTTCCCTCCTTTTTACATCACTTTTTCCTTTTGCGTAAGTCCTAGTAGTTATAAGCTTTTGCTCAAGCGTCATTGTAAAGGCGATCGCCAGAAACAAGAGATGATTGAGGCGATCTCTGAACTTGTAAACCGCTTATCATCCAGTCCTTTCTTGTCTGATGCTAATCCTGAACCGTTGCCAAAAGGATTAGCTGTGTCTGATGATTGGAAATTTTATAAACTCAGATTTAGGATACCAAATTTAGCTGGGGCATCGGCACGGGGGCGACTGATGTATTTGGTGAGTGAAAATCAAAAGATTATCAAATTAGCTTGGATTTATACTCATGCTGAATATGCAAAACGACCAGAAGATAGCGATTTAAAGGATTTGCTTAGGGAATTGCTTGATGAGTAAAATCTTCAAATTCTTCGGTTCTTCTGGGTTCATATTGATTTTGAGGTGATCGCACTCGTGGCATATTTTTGCAACATTCCACCATTCAAATCTGTAGAAATAATTTTTATTATACAAACAAGGGGCTTAAGCCCCTTGTCCATCGAGTTGAAACATACAAGAATTTCTACAATGTTGGTAAATAACCCATCGCATCTTTGACAGCATTAAGAGTATTAAAAGCAGTCTCAGAAGCCTTTTCGCGACCTTCTTTTAATACGCGATCTAGATAGCCAGATTCTTTTACCACTTCATTATATTTAGATTGAATTGGCTCAAGATGCGCGATCGCAGCATCAGTCAACACAGTCTTAAAATCGCCCCAGCCGCGCCATGTCGCCGCCTCAGCTTGCACTTCCTCCTTAGTCTTATTCGCAAAAATCGCGTATAAACCGAGAAGATTATTCGCTTCAGGGCGATCGCTATCATCAAAGGCTAACTCACGCACCGCATCGGTCTTACACTTCTTGATTTTCTTCGCGATTTCATCGGGCTTATCGAGCAAATGAATCCGACTCATTTCCGAAGGATCGGACTTCGACATTTTTTTAGTTCCATCAGTGAGACTCATCACCCTTGCCCCCTCCTTCCGAATTAAGGGATTAGGCACTTTCAAAACTGGTGCAAACTGGTCATTAAACCTTCCCGCAATATCCCGCGTCAGTTCCAAATGTTGCTTCTGATCTTCACCGACTGGCACTAAATCTGCTTGATAGAGCAAAATATCCGCCGCCATTAATACGGGATAGTCCAGCAGACCCACGCCCACATTTTCCCCTTGCTTGATTGCCTTCTCTTTAAATTGGATCATTCTCTCCAACCAATTTAGCGGCGTGATGCAATTGAGAAGCCATGTTAACTCGGCATGGGCGGATACATGAGACTGCACAAAAATTGTGGAAATACTCGGATCAATCCCACAGGCAATGTATAAAGCCGCAATGTCGCGAGTGTTGCTAGCTAAGGTTTTCGGATCATGAGGGACTGTAATTGCGTGCAGATCGACAACACAAAAGAAGTTTTCGTAATCAGCCTGAGTCTCTACCCAGTTACGAATAGCCCCCAAATAATTGCCAATATGGAGGTTGCCAGTTGGTTGTACACCAGATAGAACTCGTTTTTGCATGGAAGGAAAGGGATTTATCAGTAGATTTGATTAACAAGGGGCTTAAGCCCCTTGGCTGTTAAATATAGCGGTTTGCATTTTACCTACAGCAAAATGAAAACTCAAAATTCTAAGTAGTTCAACATAATTAAAAACCAAAACCAGAGCGTGGGTCGCCCGCTAAGCGGGCGACCCACGCTTCTTGTTTTTAAGGTTACTTATGCTTAGCTACTTATATATTTAGGTTACAGGTCGATAATGTATTTATTGGAACGGGAGCAGGAAAGACTATGGTGCGACAAAAGGGCAAACTCGTTTTTCCTAAATCCCATTCAAAAGCCTTTGGTATTGTACCAATTAGCGTTTCAACTATGCTCTTGCGAGGATCGGATGGTGCGACTTGATAGATCACACTCAACGCATCATCGGGGAACCATGCTCGAACTAAGGTTAATAATTCGGGAGCAGTCAAGGCGCGATCGCGATTATCAGGAACTAAGCGAATGCCCACTAAGCGATCGCTTTCAAAGTAAACATTTGCTGTAAAGCCACGTACATAAACTAGCTTGCGATCGGGCAAGGCATACAAACCTTCGCCCCCCGGTTGCAACTGATGCACCGTGAATTCACCTCGATGGATCGTAGCGATCGCCACCCAATTATTGTCCTTGGCATATTCAAAAAACTGATTCTGCAACATACCAAGATGCAAAGTTGTAGGCTGCAAGGGAGGTTGTGCTCTTGTTTGCAAACTCGGCAACGCCCTTACTGCACCGAGCTTTTCGGTAGAACTATCAGCATCATTGGCTTGCGTCATAGAAATACCGACAATCATATTGACCAAGATTGCCGCGATCGCTAACCTCGCACAAACATAAAGTTTTACTTTAACTGCCACTGTATTTGCCATATGTTTGCCACTTGTAGTTGCCACTTGTAGTTGCCATATGTGTTTGCCATACTTGCCATATGCCATATTTACGGGTGAGGCTGATAGGACTTCAATTGTCCTAGTTACTACTTTAGCAAAAATTCTTGTTTGCAATTATTAAATCAGACAATTTCTCGCAATGGTAGCGTAGCGATTTCATGCTATAGGTAATAATTAGCCGTTTCTTTGCAATTTTTTTAGTTTATGTCCCTTAAACCAGAGTCAGAGTCAGATCGTGGGAAAAACAAAGCTTCCTCCAAAAGCTTTGAAGCGATGAGAAAATTTTCCGAAAAATATGCTAAAAACACAGGGACTTTTTTTTGCTCCGATCCTAGCGTAACCAATGCCGTTATCGAAGGCTTAGCAAAGCATAAAGAAGAATTAGGCTCTCCCCTCTGTCCTTGCCGTTATTACGAAGACAAGGAAGCTGAAGTCAAAGATACCTATTGGAATTGTCCCTGTGTACCAATGCGTGAACGCAAAGAATGTCACTGTATGCTTTTTCTGACCCCAGATAATCCCTTCGCAGGAACCAAACAAGAACTAGAAATCGTAGATATTGTATACGATGCCTAAACGATGAAGGTGGTACTCAAGTGCCGCCTTTATTTTTATGATCGCGAAATGCAACAGATTTTTACAACTTTGCTATGATTGGCTTGAGTATTCAGTCAACTTGGAGAGCCATGAATTACACTGGAAACATTTGGGATAAAGACGCTCTAAAAAATCCAGAGACAGAATATCAAACCTTATTAAATTTATTGAGGCAAAAACAAGATTTTGCAATGCTTTTTGTGCGTTGTTCGCCTGCTGAGGGAGAGCAAATTATAAAAAGGTCAATAACAGATACAGCCCATCGAAGTATCCATGTATTAAGACTTGATCAACCGATCGCTGATTTTTACGAGATGCTAGTTGAGAGGACAGATTTACACAATGCAAAAGTATTATTTGTTACAGGTATCGAAGAGTTTCTAGAGAACAAAGTTGCAGATGTTGCTGATAGTAGCTTAAGCGCAAAGTTAGAATATATTCCACGTCCGCTTGCCCATTTGAGTTTATTACAATCCAAACTTAAAGAGAAATTTTCAATTTGTTTTGTATTTCTATTACCCTTATTTGCCCTTAAGTTTTTTATTAATAGCTCTCCTGAACTTTTCAATGATTCCGTTGAGGTGTTTGAATTCCCCACGGACATGGAGCTACTGCGTCAAGAAACCTTTCGTTGGGTGGGGGGCGATCGCTATGAAGCCTATGCTCAAATTAGTGAGAAAGAGCGCGATCATAAGTATGAGGATCTCCAAAAGTTAATTGATGCTCAACCATTAATTTCTGAACGCCGCATCGAGCTATTGCTAGAGCAGGGTGGTTTATTAGTTTCAGGCAACCGTTGTCAAGAAGCGATCGCCAATTGCGATCTTGCCTTACAAATTCGTAATGATAACCATTTAGCTTGGTATAACCGTGCTGTTGCTCTAGACCTGAGCGATCATCATGAAGAAGCTATAGATAACTATCGCCAAGCACTTTCCTACAAAGAAGATTTTTATGCAGCATGGCATAATTTGGGAACCTCCTTAAGTATGTTGGGGCGTTATGAAGAGGCAATCAATAGTTACAATATCGCCCTTAGACATAAGCCCGATTACTATTATTCCTATGGCGGCAAGGGCTTAGTCTATAGTGTGCTCGGTAAGTATGAAGAAGCGATCGAGCATTGCGAAAAGGCATTAGCACTCAAACCTGACTATGTGCAAGGTTGGTTTAGTCGAGCCTATGCCCTTGAAAGTATTGGCAAATATGGGGAAGCGGTAGCAAGTTATGATCGCGCCCTAGAGTATAAGCCCCATGATCATCAAATTTGGTATAGCCGTGCTAAGGCGCTTGAGCATTGGGGAAACTATGCAGAAGCGATCGCTAGCTATGATCAAGCCTTAGAAATCCGTCCTGATGACTATTACGCTTGGAATAATCGCGGTTTGGTACTCAGCCGCTTAGAACTTTATGAAGATGCGATCGCCAGCCATGATCGCGCCTTGGAAATTAATCCTGATGACCATTTTGCTTGGTATAGCCGTGGCAATGCCCTCAGTGGACTTGGTAAACTAGAAGAAGCGATCGCCGCCTATGATAAAGCAATTCAGATTTCGCCCCAAGAGACTCAAGTATGGCAAAATCGTCGCCTCGCGCTGAGAAGACTAGGTTTTGACTAAAAAAAACCCATGACAACACCAATCCTTCCTTCCACAACTTCTAAAGTAGTCACAACTGGAGCTAGCATCAGTTGTGAAAGCAATGGATTCAAAGTACCTTTGATTGTGCTGATCACAGTGCCATTTCTGCTCAGCACCTTCGGGATTGTCGGCTTAATTAGTTGGTTAACCTTTCGCAATGCCCATGAAGCGATCGGAAATCTCACCAATCAGATCCATCGCAAAGTTACGGAACAAGTCCAAGATCGCTTAAATTCCTATTTAGAACTTCCCTACACCCTCAACCAAGTCAATGCGAACAGTATTGATTTAGAGCAACTCGATGGTGCTAATGAGCAGAAAATCCAAACCCTATTTTGGAAAGAGTTACAAGATTTTCCCCATATCAGTAATATCTACGTCACTACTCCTTCGGGTCAATACATCGGGGCACGCCGCTTCAAGAATCAGTTCACCGTGGAAGACTCTACGGCTGCTTATATGGCGGATGAATTTGGCAGACCAAAATCACCATTGATGGCAAAGAACCGCCTCAAGCTCAGCGATCGCTCTTGGTATCAGAAAGTCATACAGAATAAACAAAGTACTTGGAGCGAAGTATATACGGAGTCGATCACTGGTGAAGCCGCAATCACGGCAATTAAGCCCATTTACAACTCTAATGGCGAGTTTCAAGGTGTATTGGGTGTATCCATGCGCTTGGGCGATATTAATCACTTTCTAAAGGAAACTAAAGTTAGCCAAAAGGGACTGACATTTATCGTCGATCATGCAGGAAGGCTAGTGGCAAGTTCTAATTTAGACTCCACTATTGCTGATCCTAGCAAGCAAAATAATCGCAATAGTAAGCCTGAGCGCATTTTCGCAGACCAAAGCCAAGATCAATTAACTCAACAAGTAGCTGAATGGCTCAAAAAGCAAGAGGTTGAGGATAATCATCAACTTTTGCAGTCAGTAATTAAATTTGATGGCGAAAATCATTACTTGCAGGTAGACAGCCTCAAGAACACATCTGAATTGCGGGGATTGAATTGGTGCATTGTCGTAGTTGTACCTGCTTCGGAATTTCTCTCCCAAATCAAAGAAAATACCATCTCAACATTTATCTTGTGTTTTATCGCATTGAGCTTGACCACTATCTTTGGCGTTATTTCGGCACGTTGGCTGAGTCGCCCAATTACGCAATTAAGCTTTGCGAGTCAGGCGATCGCTAATGGTAATCTCAATCAAAAAGTTGAATATTCTTGCGTAGTCAAGGAACTCGCAATCTTAGCGACAGCCTTTAATCAGATGAGTCGCCAAATGAAAAAATCGCACACCAGATTAGAGGAATATTCGCAATTACTAGTACAGAAAGTCGATGAACGCACCCAAGCTCTACAGCAGGAGATTCTCGAACATGAAATGACAGAAGCAGCCCTGCGTGAATCTGAGGAAAAATTTGCCAAGGCGTTTCGGTCTAGTCCCGATGGCATGGCTTTAATTACTGCTGGCACGAACAAACATGTTGATGTCAATGACAAATGGACGCAGATTACAGGCTATAGTCGCGAAGAAGCGATTGGTGCAGCGCCCTCTGATTTGAATCTATGGCTAAATTTGCAGGAACGCGATCGCATGTTAGAAATTTTAGAAAGGGATGGGCGAGTTTTTAACTACGAGGCAAGTTTTGTCACTAAAGCAGGCAAAATCATCACGGGATTAATATCTTCCGAAACCATTGAATTTGGTGGTCAAGTCTTTGCGATCTATGCGGTGAAAGATATTAGCGATCGCAAAAAAATCGAAGAGAATATTAAAGAGAGTGAAAAAAAATATCGCGATCTCGTTGAATCAGCTAATTGCATTATTTTACGCTGGGATACTCAAGGGAATATTTGCTTTTTAAATGACTATGGATTGAAATTTTTTGGATATGAATTAGAAGAAATCATCGGTTCTTATGTTCTAGAAACAATTGTGTCAGCCGAAAGTATTACAGGCGAAGACCTTCGCACAATGATTGAGGATATCTGTCAGAGTCCCGAAAAATATCAACTCAATGAGAATGAGAATATCTGTAAAGATGGAAGACGGGTCTGGGTAACTTGGTCAAACAAGCCCATTTATAACGATCAGGGACAATTAATTGAAATTCTTTCTGTCGGCACAGATATTACCGATCGCAAACGGGCTGAAAAGGAACTCCAATCCGCCAAAGAAATTGCGGACATGGCAAACCGCGCCAAGAGTGACTTCCTCGCGAACATGAGCCATGAGTTACGCACTCCTTTAAACGGGATTTTAGGTTATGCCCAAATCCTCAAGCGCAGTGATGATCCACAAAAACACCGCTCAGGCTTAGAAATCATTCAGCGCAGTGGTGAGCATTTATTAACGCTATTAAATGACATTCTCGATCTTTCCAAAATTGAAGCGAAAAAACTAGAGCTTAATACCAGTGAGTTTGACCTTCCGAAACTCCTGCAAAGTATCACCGATATGTTTCAATTACAGGTTCATGCTAAGGATGTGAAATTGATTTATCAACCACTCACTCCTCTACCCACAATTATGTATGGGGATGAGAAGCGCCTGCGACAAGTACTGATCAATTTATTTGGCAATGCGGTCAAATTCACCGATCGCGGTAGTGTCTCCTTCAGCGTCAGTGCCCAGCCCTACGAATCTAGCAACTTCAACTCTAGCACCCCCAAACAGAAGAACTACAAACTGCGCTTTGAGATCGCCGATACAGGGGTAGGCATCGATCCCGATAAACTAGAGGAGATCTTTTTACCATTTCAGCAGGTAGGTGAGCGCTCCCGTCGTTATTCTGGCACTGGTTTAGGTTTACCAATTTGTCAAAAAATTGTGGAAATGATGGGAGGGAAACTCCAAGTCACCAGTACTTTGAATGAAGGGAGTACTTTTTGGTTTGAAATTGATTTGGCAGAAGTTCCCCATCACAGCATCACAACTACCATTGATAGTCGCACGATCACTGGTTACGATGGCGATCGCCGCAAAATCTTAGTGGTCGATGACAAGACCGAAAATAGAATGGTCTTGAGTGACCTGCTTACGCCCATCGGATTTATTGTTGCCGAGGCGATCGATGGCTATGACTGTATTCACCAAGCACAGATTTTTGCCCCAGATTTAATTTTGCTGGATATGGTTATGCCCGAACTCGATGGTCATGAAACCACGAAGCAATTGCGGCAGCTGTCTATGTTCGAGAAAACCGCCATTGTGATGGTTTCTGCCAGTGCCTTTAGTCAAGATCGCGAACTTAGTCTCAGTGTGGGTTGCAATGCTTTTATTTCCAAGCCCGTCAATCCCGATAGTCTCTTCCATACGATGCGATCGCTACTAAATTTAGAGTGGCAATATGACGATCTCTCGCTTGGTAATGCGCCATTGACGAATGGATTAGATAGTCCGCCAAATAGTCGCAATAATCGCCATGTTGAGGAGACTGCTTTGCCCTTAATCATTCCGCCAAGCTGCACCCTAGACAAATTAATTCAATTGGCACGTATCGGCGATATTCTTGCTATTCAGGATGAAGTGACGCTGCTGCAAGAAACCGATCCCGCCTTTACTCCCTTTGCCAATCAAATCCTCGGCTATGCCCGTGATTTTCAAATCAGACGTATTCGCGAGTTTTTAGAGTCCCAGCAGCAAGAGGTACTACTGAGCTAAGAATAGCCGCCTACTAAGCAGGCAGCTATTCTTAGCTCATTGCTTGGCGCTCAAAACCAAACCAAGATATTTTTTGAACGCCTTGCAAAGCAAGCCTTTCAAATGCATAGCAAGTCATCAACGATCGACCCAGACTATAGTCCTTGCTTCTACGCCATTACTTTTGAGGATATTGGCGATCGCATTACTCACATCTCGATCTAAGCCCAAATTCCATCGAGCCTGAAAATCTTTGTAAGACAAAGAATAAACTTGGCTATTGGTATCGGTGTAATAGATTTGTTGCTGCACTGGATCGGCTCCTGTCACTGCAATCCAATGCAAATAGGGAATTGACCCAACATATGGAATCTGGAAGCTGCCAACCCGCACCAAGGCGATCGCAGGTTTACCCGATCGCACTAAATTAATTAAGCGATTAAAGCTAGTCTGGGGCGATTTCTTGACGCGATCGCCTTCCCAGCGCTGCATCACCTGTTGCAAAGTCTGCGGTGGTGTCCCTGTTCGCACCTCAATCCATTGATTATTAAAGGGGTTCCGCATTTTTTGCGGCAAAAATAGCTTCTTATCCGTGGCAGCCCGCACCGTTGCATAGTCCACATCATGTCCGTAATAGCGCAATATCCTTGCTGCGGAATTTGGTCCACAACTCCAACTGTCATTCTGTGCGCCCGTATCAGGTAATTCAATTACTTGGGATGAACCAGAAGCAGTTAGGTTTTGATCTATATACTGCTTAGTGTGAGGATACTTAAGAGTAGCGATCGCCGATGATGCAGGCGTAACTGTAATTGCGATCGCTAATCCTGTAAGCACAAGTGTAAAATCCTTAAAAAAATTCATAAGAAAAATTCATAAACGCATATGGACTTGTCAGTATTTTTGCAGCAGTTTTTAAACGGCTTATCCATTGGCAGTGTTTATGCCATTTTTGCCCTCGGCTATACTCTAGTATTCTCGATTTTAGGAATTATTAACTTTGCTCATGGTGCTGTATTTACCCTTGGTGCATATTTTACCTACGTGCTTTGCGGAGGAGCCTTTGGATTTAATGGCATCTTAGCCAATCTCTCCTTACCCAAAGAACTACATTTACCGTTTTTTGTTGCCATTTTTGTGAGCAGTTTACTGGCAGGTGGGGTCAGCGTTTTGATCGAGCGAATTGCCTTTCGACCTCTACGCGATCGCAAAGCCGATCCTTTACTTACCCTAGTGTCCAGCCTAGGAGTCGCCGTAGCGATCGTCAATATCATTCAATATCTTGTTGGTGCAGAAAGCTACAACTTTCCTGCCAATATTTATGGCAGTTTACCCGCTGCCATCAACTTCGGCACAGTTGATAAACCGATCGCCATTCGCACCGTCCAAATTATGATTTTTGGCGTATCCGTCATTATTTTGTCGATTTTGACCTATGGCATTAACTTCACCAAACTCGGTAAGGCGATGAAAGCAGTTGCTGAAGATGCTACTACCGCTAGCCTTTTAGGTATTAATACCGACTTTTTCATTTTGCTCACCTTTTTTGTATCAGGTTTTTTAGGTGGACTGGCAGGTACATTAGTTGGCTCTAGTGTCAGCATCGCAGGTCCATATTTTGGTATTGGCTTTGGATTAAAAGGATTAGCAGTCATCGTCTTGGGTGGACTAGGCAATATCCCCGGAGCCGTTGTGGGCGGGATAGTTTTAGGGCTTGCCGAATCCTTTGTCCCATCCGATCAGTCTGCATACAAAGATGCAGTTGCTTTTGCCTTACTACTCATCGTTCTCTTGGTACGTCCCCAAGGGCTACTCGGCAAAACCTTTGTCCAAAAAGTATAAATTGCTACATTTTCCATAGCTTCATGAAATTAAGGAAATATTTTGTTGTTTTGAGTTTCATGTAATTTTATGAAGAGGGCAGAACTACATGGGAAAATAATTAAAGTTTGTATTCTTCCACACAGACACAAGTTATTACTAATCGGTAGCCCGTTATGTTAGGACAGCCCAAAAATCAAAAGAGAGTTGCGGCGCAATGCGCCGCAACTCTCTTTTGCCTTTTATGTCTTAACTTACTTGGCGATCGCTATAAATATCAGTCTTTATGCTAGCCAAAGCCCCAAGAATTTCTTAAATCACTGAAAACTCATGCTTTGAAAAAATTCTGGCTACTTTTGCTAGCAACAGTCTGTAAGTTCTAGGCTTTGAGTAAATCATTGACCGCTAGAACCCAAATTTACGCAAAAACCTACATAGAGAGTCTGGTTATGTTGCACTCACTTTATTATTCCATCGGCGCTATCCAAGACGAAGCAAGACATCTACTCGAAAGTGGAAGGCTTAGCCGTAGTCAGCCTATTCATACCCTTTGCCGTTTTTTCCGCGATCGCGAATGGTGTCAAATCGAACGAGAATTAGAAGAAAATCATTACTTACTACGCGATCGCATTTGTGATTTATTAAGTCGTGAATGCTGGCAAAGTGATTAAGTCCACCAGAAGAGGAGCGCATAGCGCTCTTATTTTTTTGGCAAATATTAATCTGTGATCACGCAAAAGTTATACAATTTAAGTTGTGTATCGTTTTTCTAGTCATGTAGCGTCAATGGAGGTAATTCCAACCATTGAGGAGTCAACAAAAAAACAAAATGAGTCAAGTTAGCCTAATTGATCGTCTAAAACAATTTGTTGACCAATCTGCTAATATGCTGAACTTAGATGAAGATGTGGCAACAGATAGGGGCATGACTCAAATTATTAAGTCGGCGGTAATGGTAATCGGTGGTGGAGAGGATAAAGTCCAAGACCGCAAGATTCTCAAAGCCTTTATAGAAAATTCTGGCGGCTCCCAAGCTCGAATTGCCATAATTCCTTGTGCCTCTAGAGAACCTGATATTATCGGACGAATTTATCATGATATTTTCACCGATCTCGGCGCAAAGGTAGTTGAAGTACTAGATATTCGTGAGCGTCCTCACGATGACTATCCTGATGCCGAAAAATTAGTGGATCGATTTACAGGGATTTTTATGACAGGTGGTGATCAGCTCCGTCTTTGCGGCTTGATCGCTGACACCCCCTTCGCCATTATGATCGCCAAACGTATCGCCGAACAGCGTTTAGTTCTCGCTGGTACAAGTGCTGGGGCAGCCGCTATGGGCTATCACATGATTTCTGGTGGTAGCAGTGGTGAATCTCCCCATAAGGAACTGGTCAATATGAGTACAGGCTTGAATATCCTGCCAGAAATTATTGTTGATCAGCATTTCCATAACCGTAACCGCATGGCGCGTCTAATGACAGCGATCGCGGCGCATCCTGACCGCATTGGCATTGGCATTGATGAAGACACGGTAGCCATCTTTGAACCTAATAACATCATGCGGGTGATGGGGCGTGGCACGGTAACAGTAGTCGATCCAGGTGAAGTCTCTTACAGCAACCAACTATGGGTAAGCGGTTCTGCACCTTTGACAATTCACAATTTGCGCGTTCATATTCTTGCCACAGGTTGCAAATATCATTTACTCAAGCGGATTCCGATTAGTCCATCTGTTTAAACTAAATAATCAAAAAGGCTCGCTAAGCGAGCCTTTTTGATTATTTAGTCCAATCTTGATTTGGTAAATCGCTGGTATCGATGGGAGTATCAACAATTGACTTCAAACCTTCTAGAGTCGAAGGTAGCGATCGCGGGTCCATAAACATGACTTTGCTGCTACCGCTAGAACCAACTGTTGTCGCCATTGAGATATAGCTTTGAGCTAGTAAAAATTGCAGGGCTTCCTGTGCTTGAGGATTACCCTTCATTGATTGCAACAATACTTGCATCGCCTGAGCTGTCCCCTGCGCCTTCAGTACCTGTTCTTGCCGTTCTGCCTCCGCACGTAAAATGCGAGATTGTTTTTGTCCCTCTGCCTCTAGGATCGCCGCTTTTTGAGAAGCCTCCGCATTGAGTAGCTGGGAATCCGCTAAACCTTTAGCCTTGTTAATCGCTGCCTCGCGATCGCCTTCAGAGGTGAGAATTGCCGCACGTTTTTTACGCTCTGCGGTCATTTGCAGTTCCATTGACTCCTGCACGGCTTTAGCAGGCAAGATATCACGTAACTCCACCCGCGTTACTTTCACCCCCCAAGGTTCGGTCGCATCGTCAAGATCGCGCAATAGGAGTTCGTTGATTTTATTTCTGGCGGTGAATGTCTCGTCAAGTTCTAGGCTGCCAAGCTCTGAGCGGATTTGGGTCAGCACGATATTAACGATCGCTTGTCGTAAGTTCTCGACGCGATAATATGCCTTTTCCATATCGACAACCCGCCAATACACAACGGCATCAGCAGTAATCGGTACGTTGTCACGGGTGATGCATTGTTGGGCAGGAATATCTAATACTTGCTCTTTGATCGATCCTTTATAGCTAACAGTGTCAATAAAGGGCAGGATAAAGTGGGGGCCAGCAGGTAGTTTGCGTTTGTATTTACCAAAGGATGCGACTAGTGCTTC
The DNA here is from genome assembly GCA_050632425.1 of Pseudanabaena sp. BL-A-41. Lineage (GTDB taxonomy): Bacteria > Cyanobacteriota > Cyanobacteriia > Pseudanabaenales > Pseudanabaenaceae > Pseudanabaena. Next base: position 2,411,024 of record CP192607.1, read on the forward strand.
TTCGCCTTGGTTGACAATTTTAAAAGATGAGCCTCCTAAACCAAAGAAGACACCTGCACCAATCACAAAACTCCATAAGTCCATAATGTTTTTCCATTGTTAGTTGAACTCACGTTAATGATAGCTTGATTGATCTGCGACAGGCGATCGCTTATGTATCAAAAATGGTACAATACCTAAAGAAGATCAATCTCAAAAGCATTCCATATTAAAATTTTGTATCTTTTAGGATTGCTATATTCCTAGTATGAGTAATGTCAAACGAATTAAAGCAATCTTTTTTAAAACTGAATTGGGTAAGGAGCCTGTGAGAGATTGGCTTATGTCTTTGCCTAAAGATGAGAGACAAAAGATTGGAGAAGACATTAAAACTGTAGAATTTGGATTTCCTATAGGTATGCCAACCTGTCGTCCTATGGGGAAAGGCTTATACGAAGTTCGTACCAATCTTGAGAATAAAATTACACGGGTTTTGTTTTCCGTAGAGGGCAATAAAATGATTCTTCTGCATGGATTTGTGAAAAAGACACAAAAAACGCCTAAAGAGGATTTAGATTTGGCATTTAAGCGACAAAGTGAGTTTAGAAACAAAATTTAGCCACAGGGTAAAGGATTACAAATGACTAATAATTGCCATTTAGGTTCTTCTTTTGATGATTTCCTCGAAGATGAAGGGATTTTAAACGAGGTGACGGAAGTAGCGTTAAAGCGGGTGCTAGCTTGGCAAGTTGAGCAAGCTATGAAAGAGCGTGGCTTATCTAAGTCCAAAATGGCGAAATCAATGCAGACTAGCAGAGCAGCGCTAGATCGATTACTCGATCCTGAGTATGAGTCTGTAACTTTACGGACTTTGGATAAGGCGGCAAGGGCTGTCGGTAAGCGAATCAAGATTGATTTGGTGGATGCTGTTTAGTTTTAAGATCGCTTATGCGCTGAAAGCTTTACCCAAAGTTTCGACAATTTTGGTGATGGTGGGAATGGTATTGATAATGCGCTTTAAGGCTCTAATTGCTTTACTAGCAAGGGTTGATTTTTCTTCAGGCTTGTCGTTAAGGGCAATTTGGGCAAGTTCTTCCACTTTTTCTAGTGCATCAGCTTTGTCTTCATCAGCGAGCTCTTTTTCGGCGCTAATTGCTTCTTGTAGTTGAGTTAAGAGCATCTTGATATCAGGACTATCGCCAGTATTTTGAACTGGTATTTGATTAATTGCATTAGTGACATTGCCTTTGATTTTGCCGAGATTAACTACGCTATTAGTGATATCTCTCGCAGTAAAAGTTACAGGATTTTGTTCTGTCATGCTTTTTGCCTCTGTCTGTGTAATTACTGTAACATCACCTTTCTTTGCCTCAGCTAAAGCAAAGTACATATCTTTCATCGTCTCAATAGTGCGATCTTTCTCCTCTAATAACCGAGCTTGATGTTTTGCTTCAATTTCCTTGAGTTTAGTTTCGTATCCAATATCAAAGCTATGCTCAAATTGACCTTTATCCGTATCTTCTGGAACGGCGACTGTTAGCTCGACATCTTGACCTTTTTTCTTGATTTCTTGAATGTCGTCAGGGTTTATATCTGGATAGTCTTCTGTCAGCTTTTCCCATGCGGCGATGAAGGCTTCGCGGTTGATGCCATTGCGGATGAGTAGTTGCACGATGTTGAGGCTAACACTGTAGCGTTGAGTAAAGTCACCTTCTGCAAATTCTTTGTCAGGATCGTGGGGACGGCGTTCTCGGCTACCTTTGGCGTTGGGATGCTCTAGCTCGAAGACAAAGCGACAATCGGCATCATCAAGTTTGGTGGTGTGGTCATAGCTCCAACCCTCTAGGCAAACGCCTGTCATTTGTGCGCCTGTGAAGTCTGTGCCAATGGCTTGGGCTTCGGTGAGGTTTACCCATTCAAGATTGGCGTTGCGGAAACTTACTTCGCTAAGGATGGCGCGTTTGAAGTTGACATTTTCTAAATAAACCCCGTCAAGGTTTGCACCGCGAAGGTTTAAGCCTTCGTAGGATTTGCTTGGGTTGGGTTTGCCTGTGACTAATAGTTCACGTACTTCGGGGTTAGATAAGATTGATTGTCCAACTCTTGCACGATCTAGTTTTTGGGATTGATTCCAAAGGGTGTGAGCTAGATCTGTATTTTTGGGAATATTCTGGTCGCGATAATTACGGAAGTCACTGCTTTTCAAATTTGCTTGCGTAAAATCAGCATTCTTCAAATCTGCACCGCGAAAACTCGTCCCGCCAATACTGGCAAAGGCAACACCAAACTTCAGCAATATATCGAATTTGGGATCGCCTTTTAAAGTGCGCCATGCAACATAAATACTTAGCAATACAGTCGCCCCTGCCCCTGCTACTACAACTGCCCTTACCGCCGCCCCTGCCCCTGCCCCTGCCCCTGCTACAACTGCCAATCCTTCCACTGCCACTGCGACTGCCCCTGCCAATGCCAATGCCAATCCTACTGCCACTACAACTGCCCCTGCCCCTGCGACTGCCCCTACCAATGCCACTACCAATGCCACTACCAATGCCCCTGCTCCTGCGACTGCCCCTGCCAATGCCCCTGCCAATGCCCCTGTCAATGCCCCTGTCAATGCCAATGTCCCTGTCACTGTCAATGCCAATGCCCCTGCCATCGTGCCAAAAGCAGCAGCCGTAAATCCTTGTCGAATAATGGCAAAGAAGAAGACTATGAGAATGATTATTACTTCTATACCAGGGGCGATCGTAAAGCTTTTGATATTGCTAGGAGCGAACAATAAGGCTATCCATATACCAGTAAAAGCAGCAAGCCACCCTGACAATGCCGACATGATAAAAGAAATAATTAGCTGAAAAGCCAGCCACCGTTTCTGCACGCCAGTCTTAGCCTTTGCGAAATTCGCCCCTTTCAAAATCGCATCCGTAAAATCCGCACCTCTAAGATCTGCGCCGCTAAAATCCGATCCTGAGAGGTCTTGCCCCTTAAAAGACCTACCGCGCAAGTTTTGACCAGCAAAGTCTTTCGCCGTAGAAGTCATAGCCTTAAAACTTCCAGAAATTTGGATTGATTTTACGATAAATAGCTGTAGGGGCACAGCATTCCCGCAGAAATTTATAAATTCTCAGATTCGCAACCTATGGGAATGCTATGCCCTAAACCTCACAACGCAGGGACAATTTATCGGTGTAAGCGAAGAGGGTTTAGCATTTGCGGAGTGAGATTTTCGTGATGAGTTTGAAAATAGTGGCGCAAATGCCAAACCCCTACAGGTGGTATATGGTAATTAAATCATTTATGGTTCGACACCTAATGCAGCTAGGCGATCGCGCAATTTTTGAGCCTCTAATTCAGCAATTCTAGCTCGTTCTTCCGCAGAATCTGCCCTCTGAGTTTGAGCTTGCAAAGCTGCCAATAGCTCACTGGGAATCAACAACTTTTCGCCATTATCTCGTCGATAGAAATTAATCAGAGAACTTTCGACTTCGAGACGCAATCCTAAAACTTGACTCAAGCCATCAGCGATCGCTTCGTAAACCAAAGATTCTTCCTCATTTTTGGGCAAATTAGCTTGACGACGATATCCCCGTAACTTTTCAGGAATCCATTCACCTTTTGGATCGAATAGCCAATATTCCAAAACTCCAATGCTCTCATAAAGCTCTCTTTTTTTAGCTTGGTCATGGGCTTGCGTACTCGCAGAAGTTATTTCAAAAATAACACTGGGGATTTGCCCTGTTTCCCAAATTTTGTAATTATCATATGGCTGCTGCGGAATATCAAAAATCACCATTACATCAGGTGCAACTCGCAATCTAGAAAATCCCTGCGCGTAATACAAAAATTGATCAGCAAGGACAACAGGCGATCGCTCTGCAAACTTTTCAGCTAAATAATTTCGTAAAACAGCCACAGTTGTAATAATTGCGTCAGTTAGTGTCATAGCTTAAACAATGCGATCGCACTGACAGCAAGGGACTCTTTAAAGTATAGCGATTTCAATCTCCTGAAACTGTTGAAATCCTTCGTTTTTTACATGGCGCTCAATATCTCGAAAGCTAGCTCAAGTTCGTCAGTACCAAATTAAAGGTTGTATAGCAATGTAAGAGATAGCTAAGACAAATCAAAACCCAAAAGATGAGTGGCAGCGCTTCGCGCTGCCACTCATCTTTTGGGTTTTATATCCTAAGCAAAACTTACATTGCTATACAACAAAAGTAAATTCAAGTAAAACCCTCTAGATTTTAATTGAATCTACTTTTATAGCAATTCTAAATGAAATGTGAGTGGCTTCGACTTTGCTCAGCTATCCGTAAATCAGATGGCTGAGCGAAGTCGAAGCCAATGATTTTACATGGAACAAACCACAGAGGAATTGCCCCATGCCAAAATAGGCTATCTCACAAATTAAGCCTTTGCCTCTAGCTGTAATTCCTTGAGCAAATTGTTGAGCTGATCCGTAGTTGCGTGATAAACCTGACTACAGAAATGGCAAGTAGCCTCAGCGCCTTGATCTTCCGCAATCATCGATCGCAAATCCTCCTCACCAAACATTTTCATTGCCGCTAGCATCCGATCCAGCGTACATCGACAATGAAAACGTACATCCTTATCCATTGGCAAAATCTCTAGATTGAGATCACCAAGGAGCGTTGTCATCACCTCTTCGATCGCCTTACCTTGAGCCAATAGATCCTGAAATTTGGTGATATCACTTTTAGCTTCTAACTGAGACAGCAAATCTACCTGCGAGAAATTAGAAGTTTTTGCCGCCCGTAAAGCTGCTTTAGGCATGATTTGTAGCAATATGCCCGCAGCGAATTTCACAGGATGATTACTAGAACTAGGATCAGCGATCGCCTCATGATCGATCGCTTCCGTTAGCATTAACTTGGAATAGGTTTGCTCTGAGGAAGCCAAAAACCAAGCCACATCCTCAGCGATATCTCCCGAAATCAACTCAACGGTGCTGCTATAGGGTTCGCCATAACCAACATCTCGTAACACTTTCAGTAAACCTGCCGTACCGATCGCACCACCCACATTTTGCTGACCATTCTCAAAGGCTGGCAACTCGAAATGGGGATTAGACACAAATCCACGCACAGTACCATCAAAGCCAGCATCTGCATAAACCAGACCTAAACCACCATCTCCCGCGATCCGCACATTGACTCTAGCTTGAGGCTGCTTCATATTTGAGGCAAGCAACAAACTTGCACTCATAGCCCTGCCAAGGGCTGCGGTTGCCACAGCAGACAAATGGTGACGGCGCTGGGCTTCATTAATCGATTCGGTGACATTAACACCAACAACTCTGACTCTAGCATCGGCAGCAATGGCGCGAATTAAGCGATCGCTCATGAACTTTTCCTAACATCTACGATATTGAACAGATCAGTGGCTATGCCTACATTGATCTCTACATTGATCTCTATGTTAACGTCAGTTCGACGAATGCGAAAAATGGTAAGAATCGCTAAGCGATTCTTACCATTTTTCGCCATTTGAGCTTTGCTTTGCAAGGCTCAAATGGCGATATTGATGTCAATTCGACAAACCCGAAAAACAGTAGATTTTGGGGTTTGTGGAAGCGCACCCATTCGGGGTGCGCTTCCACAAACTGACTACATAACGGAAGTTTTAGATGGCGATCGCTCCCAACAGACTTTTCCAGTTTTAGCCAGTTCCAAAGATTGGGATACGACTTCCACCAGATTTTGCCATTTGACATCGCGATTCAGCAATAACTTGCGAACCTTGACTAAGGCATGTTCTCTCTCATGACGAATGCGCTGGAACATTAAAGGATTTATCTTCTGATAGCTCTGATTCCGCACTTCTAGCATTGTCTCATGCACCATAATCGCGACTTCAGAACCAATATTCATTTGGGCATAATAACGTAAATGATTTAGCCCCTTTTCAGAAGTTGCGTACAATGGTGGTAAACGATTTAGGGTCTTTGCAAGGACATCTTCCAAACGAATAAACTTCAATTCAGTAGGCGGAAAATTTTGAGCGCGATTCTGCGCCATTCTAATCACCAGTCTTTCCAATGAATGCACAAGATGATTAGATTCAATCATATATGCATCATATTCTCTCTGTTTCGATTCAGGAGCGACACTACATTTTTGAGAAGTCTTATTCAAATACATTTGAGCATTAACCTGTCTTCTTCCTAATGCTCCATATTTACTTAATCTTGGTGATAGATTTCCTGAATTAAATTTAGCGATCGTATTTTCTAATGCTTCTTCCAAAGCTTTAGGAACATCACACCACATGAGATTTTGCCAGCCCAATAATTCTTGAACACTTAACAAAGCATAGGGCGCATTAGCTAACTCAATATCTGCCATTGGTTGCGGCTGACGTAAGGGATCGCGACGTACTGCAATTAGCGCTTGGCGAGTCATTTTCGTAATGTTTTCTCGCATCAACATACATTCTTGACGCTTTTGCTGCAATTCAATATCCGTTGAGGCAAACATCGCAGGCAAGCGATTTAAAGCATAGGCAATGACTTCATCAACGTTATATTTATGTCTAATTCCACTGCCTAAGCTCTGGATTTGGGCATGAGCTTCCCTATAGACAAATTCAATGAGCACATTGCGGCAAGATTCCATGAAAGTAATGGCATGAGGATGTACTAAAGAAGCACCCAAGTTCAGATGATTCTATCGAATTTCAGGAGCGATGAATGTAAAGACATAGACATCTTAATAGCATTAATAGCAGAAATACATTGTTTCTTTTGCTATTAAATTACGAGTGTAAAATTGCTGACTGTAGGATATGTTCTGCTTTGAGTAAATAAGCCATACTTTCTTTGCTTTCACCATGAATATATCCCTTAAGATAGGGTTTCAATGTTGCGGGGAGAGCAAATATATCATTCTCAAAATTATTACTAGGAAGATGGACAACCCCCATAATGCTAGGAACAATCAAAGCGAGCGATAACTCCTGTACAGATGTCAGAATCACTTCGTAAAGGCGGATATTAGGATCTAGGGGCTGGAAACCTAGGAGCATTGCTAAATCAATTGCCCAGTACACACGACGCTGCCGACTTAAAATCCCTAAAATGCAAGATGGTTTATTGGGCACTGGCATGACATGAGAGGCTTTAATCGTTAACACTTCCTGTGTAAATTCACTTTCCAATAAGCCAATAGTTTGAGGATCGATCGCAAACTTCAAGTAAGTATTCAGTTTTACTTGGGGTTGGGCATCCGTTTTAACATCTTGATGATCGGCTTGCTCGAAAAATGTGTACATGGATATATGTCAACTTTAGTAAACCTTAACCATGTATAGCGATCATTGTGATGATTTGTATACAGCATGAATGCTGATATTTAGAGACTGATACCAATTCACAAAAGTGTGACTACACTTCTGTGAATTAAAAATCAAACCCAGAAAGGATTTGCAAATCTAAAAATGGCTACGCCATTTTTAGATTTGGTATGAGTTATATTTGGGCTAGGCTTAAGAACAAATGCTATAAGAAATTCGTCTGATGCAACTTCGTCTGATGCAACAACTTTTGTTGTTTGAGCTTCTACATAACGCTATAGAGAACTATAGAGAAAAAATATGGATCGCCGTAAGTTACTTTCTTGGTTTGGCTTAGGATGGTTAGTGAGTTTACTTCCATCGTCATTACTAGGTTGTACTGACTCTAATCCCACCACATCATCTTCCCCTACATCAGCTTCACCAACTAAAGCCGCACCTGAAAGTGTCGTTGCTACCTCTAGCAAAAATTTTAAAGCGATCGGTGCAGTTGCTCAACTTGATAAGGATGGCGTGTTAGTCTCATCGGACAAACAAATTGCTGTCATCCGCGATCCTAAAAACAAGGATAGTCTATTAGCGGTCAACCCCACCTGCACCCATAAGGGCTGCGCTACGCTTTGGAAAGCCGACAAAAAAGTCTATGTTTGTCCTTGTCATGATGCTGAGTTTGCTCCCGATGGTGCAGTTCTTCAAAAACCTGCGACAAAGCCACTACCAACTTATACTGCCAAAATTGATAAAGGACAGGTCGTAGTTGCAAGTTAGGTAAAGATGGGCGGCGCTTCGCGCCGCCCATCACTATCTTTGTAAAGCGCTATATCATAATAAAAATAGCGACTAGGGACTTGAGATCGAGGTTTTTGAGTTATGAAAAAATTTCTGCTCGCTTGCTTATTTTTTGCAGGTTTATTTTGGGCTTTGTCAACTTACCGAGGCTTAGCAGGTGAAGGTAAATTTGACTCCATGGTATTAAACTTTCGGGATAACCTATCCCCTGCTCAGGTCGATCGCGAACTGAAGACGATCGCCTCAAAATACGGTATCGAACCGAAGTTTAATAGTGCTTTTTCCAAGGGAGATAACCTTTATATTGTCAAGGGTGATACTCAAGTCCTCGAAAAGCTAAAACAGTCAAAGGAGCTACAGGAACTGACAGAATATGTCGAGGCAAACTATGTCTATTCTATGGACTTCTTTGGCGGTACAACTCCTAACGATCCTATGTATAAGGATCAATGGAATCTCAAGGCGATCGATGTCGAGAAGGCATGGGCAAAGACTAAAGGTAAAGGGATTACTGTTGCGGTCATTGATACAGGCGTAAGCAAAGTTGATGACTTAAAGAATACTAATTTTGTTAAGGGTTACGATTTTGTCAACGATCGCGAAGATGCAAGCGATGACAATGGGCATGGAACCCATGTAGCAGGCACGATCGCTCAGTCAACGAATAATAACTTTGGGGTAGCAGGAATTGCCTACGAAGCAAATATCATGCCGCTTAAGGTACTTTCCGCATCAGGTGGGGGCACAATTTCCGATATTGCCGAGGCAATTATTTTTGCGGCGGATAATGGCGCAAATGTCATTAATATGAGCCTTGGTGGTGGTGGCGAAAGTAAGCTCATGCAAAGTGCGATCGACTATGCCTACAAAAAAGGGGTAACTATCGTCGCGGCAGCAGGTAACTCCAATCGTAATGCTGCCTTCTATCCCGCCCGATATCCTAAGGTCATCGCCGTATCCGCAACCAGTTCCACTGGCGAAAAAGCGCCCTATTCTAATTACGGTGCTGGTGTCGATATCTCAGCTCCCGGAGGCGCGATCGCAAGGGGTAAGAATGGTGAGAAAGGAGATCTGTCTGGGGGCATTTTGCAAAATACGATTGACCCAAAAACTAAGGAATCCGTATTTCGCTCCTTTCAGGGAACCAGTATGGCATCCCCTCACGTTGCAGGTGTCGTTGCGCTGATCGAAGCCTCAGGGGTAAAAGATCCAGAGAAGGTAATGCAAGTTCTCAAACAGTCTTCGCGCAAGGTTGACGATGATACGCTTAATTATTATGGAGCAGGACATCTCAATGCGGCGGCGGCTGTGAGTTTGGCTTCGCAGGGACAATTAGGAATTCCTGATTTCTTACGCTGGGCAAGAGATAATGGCTACTTGAGTCCTCGTTTTTGGATTGATGGTGGTGCGATCGCTTTAATTCCTAAGCTAATTATGGTGATTGGTTCCTATTTACTGGCATGGTTGATCAATCGCTGGTTGCCTTTCCGTTGGAATTGGTCTTTTACGAATGGCATCTTCTTTGGTGGTGCAGGTTTATTTTTCCTGAGAGGTTTCTATCTATTTGATATTACCCAACTGCCTTTCCGCATTGCAGGAAGTTCTCTTCCTGAATTAGGTAATGCTTTTTCTAATACCAATGCCCTCAACCCAATTACGGCAAGTGTACTATTACCTTTGGGACTCTTAGTGATTCTCTTGGGACATCCTCAATGGAAATGGTTTGCGATGGGAGCATCGATTGGAACTGCCGCGTGCCTAGCCACTAGTGCAGTGTTGGCTCCGCAAATGATGTGGATTGGTGATGGCTTACCTGCGATCGCATTTCTGAGTGTTAATGCTATCCTCTGCTTCGGTTGCGCCTATCTATCGATTAAGTCCGAAACTGCTACCATTTAAATCTTCAAAAGCCTTGCGTTGCAAGGCTTTTGAAGAAAAATATAATTTCTAGATAAAAAATGAACATTCAAATTGCTGGAACTGTAGAATATATCGATATCGGTACAGGCACTTGGGCGCTCGTGACCGATACCGATGAGCAGTATGAGATTTGGCAACCTGCTCCCGAAGAAATTTTACAGGATGGTTTGAAAATCAGCGTTACAGCGAAGGTGCGTGATGATGTGATGACGATGGCAGCGATCGGTGATGTGATCGAAATCGAAGATTTCCAAATTCCATAATTAAAAGGGAGCTTTTGCACCCTTTTAATTATGGAATTAAATCGAGAAACATTGCCGAGATTGATGTTTCATTCGCATCACAAATACCACGCTCAGTAATCAATCCTGTCACTAGTCGAGCGGGTGTGACATCGAAGGCATAATTTAAAGCAGGGGTTTCTAAGGGAGCGACACGGACTTTACCGATCGCACCATTATCCTGTAGCCCTTGCAGATAGAGAACCTCATCAGCGCTGCGGGTTTCGATCGCTATTTCTTTGACACCGTCAGAAATCTGCATATCAAAAGTGGAACTTGGCAGAGCTACATAAAAGGGAACATTATTGTCAAAAGCAGCAAGAGCCTTGAGATATGTACCGATTTTATTCGCGACATCACCACTACGGGTAGTGCGATCGGTTCCAACAATGCAGAGATCGACCTTGCCATATTGCATTAGTAGCCCTCCCGTATTATCAGCAATCAATGTATGGGGAATCTTGGACTGTCCGAGTTCCCATGCGGTCAAATTCGCACCCTGATTGCGGGGACGGGTTTCATCAACCCATACATGAACGTTAATTCCCCTCTCACTAGCTTCATAAATTGGGGCTAAGGCACTGCCGCGATCGACGATCGCTAACCATCCTGCATTGCAATGGGTGAGAATATTTACAGGTTCACCCTTGGGCTTTGTTTTTGCGATCGCTTCAATGAGTTCACAGCCATATTTACCAATGTTGCGTGTCCCAACTACATCTTCATCGGCAATAGCGATCGCTTCTTTGAGAGCAACTTCTACTAGGTCTTGTTTTTGAGTAGCAGCTTTTTCTAATACGGAGAGTAGGCGATCAACTGCCCACATCAGGTTCACGGCAGTAGGACGGGCTAAACGAATCACTGCGGCAAGTTCTTTAATTTTGGCAAGATCACCTTTGCTTTCCCTAGCAGCAAGGTATACCCCAAAGGCGGCAACATTACCAATTACGCCTGCACCGCGCACGGTCATATCTTTGATGGCTAGTGTTGCATCGGCGCTAGTTTTGAGGGTCTTAGTGACTAGACTAAAGGGAAGTTGGGTTTGGTCAATCACAACGAGATCGCCTGCTTCTAGCCAAAATGCCTTATATGTAGAATTCATAATTTCTCCTCGGATATCCTCGGACAATAGAGCTATCTTTTCTCAATCATGCTCTAAGTGCATCCTGATCGCAAATTTATTTATCGTTATGTGATCGCCTATAGCAACCAAAAGAGTGGCAGCGCTTCGCGCTGCCACTCTTTTGATGCGATCGCTCAAACAATTTGTCCTATTCAAACGTCAGATATGACAAAGTCTAAAATTGTATAATGGCATGGTAGGCAGCAAAAGCAGCAAAAATTATGCGATCGCCCATTCCTATTTTCTCGGTTACGGAATATTTAGAAGCAGAGAGTAAGAGCGAAGTTCGCCATGAGTATTTGGGTGGTCAGGTATTTGCGATGGCTGGGGGGAGCAAGGCTCACAATATCATTACTCTAAATATTGCTAGTCGTTTACGTTCTCTGTTGCGGGGTAACTCTTGCGATGTTTTTATGTCGGATATGAAGGTCAAGTTAAGGGCTGCTAATCAAAATAAGACAATATTCTATTATCCCGATGTGTTGATTACTTGCAATCCCGAAGATCGGGACAAGTATTTTGTGAATTATCCTTGTGTAATTTTTGAGGTGTTGTCACCCAGTACAGAGGTAAGTGATCGTCGAGAAAAGTTGGTTAATTATCAAACGATTAGGAGTTTACAGGAATATGTTTTAGTTTCCCAAGATGAGATTAAAGTAGAGGTTTATCGTCAAGAATTGCAAGGGGATTGGACAATGGAAGTTTTGCAAAGTGAGGATACTTTAGTCTTAAATTCGATAAAGCTATCGCTAACGATGGCAGATATTTATGAGGACATTTTCTAGATCCCCTATCAATACATCTACCCGATGCGTAAGTCCTAATTATATTTAAAGTCTTCTATCCAAAATCTAAAACTTTCTAGTTCCTTATGCTCAAAACAATCATTTAAGGAACTGACTTTTGTGGCGCGGCAAAGCCGCGCCACAAAAGTCAGTTCCTTATTTACTTTAAAAATGGGTGACCTGGGATTCGAACCCAGGGCCAGCGGATTAAGAGTCCGATGCGCTACCACTGCGCCAGTCACCCGTTATTTTGCTCGCTCGATTTCAGAGCGATTTATATATTAGCAAATGTTTGCATAAATCCATAACAAAATTTAAATAAAGAACCAGATTTTTTGTGGTGCGGCAAAGTCACGCCACAAAAAATCTGGTTCTTTATTTTCTGTCACGTCCCTAACGCTTGAGTCTTTGCGATAATGGCTATAAATTTTTATCAATAACCCGTAGAGTAAATGTGTTAAATACCATACTTAGAGGGCATTACAGGATTCATAGTCACCTTGGCGGTGGTGGCTTTGGGCAAACCTATCTCGCAGAAGATATTGACCTGCCTACCCATCCCACTTGCGTAGTCAAGCAACTTAAGCCGATTTCCCGTGAGCCTTTTGTGCTGGAAACCGCTAAGCGACTCTTCGATAAAGAAGCAGAAATGCTTTACTCATTGGGTTCCCACGATCGCATTCCGCGCTTACTTGCCCACTTTCAAGAAGGCGAAGAATTTTATTTAGTTCAAGAATTTGCTGATGGCAAGGATCTAGCCAAGGAGATCGGCAATGGCAAGCGATCTCCTGAGTTTTTGGTAATTGCGCTGCTACAAGAGATTTTAGAAATATTGGTATATGTGCATGAACGGGGCATAGTGCATCGCGATATCAAGCCTGCTAATTTAATTCGGCGCAAGGCAGATCGTAAAATTGTACTGATTGACTTTGGCGCAGTTAAGGAAATTAACGCCTTAGCAGGGGACTCGCAGGGGAATACAAATCTGACGATCGCGATCGGTTCCCCCGGATATATGCCAATCGAGCAGGTTAATGGCAAGCCGCGCTTTAGTAGTGATATTTATGCAGTGGGGATGATCGGTATTCAGGCAATTACAGGTGCTGAGCCGCGCTTGTTTGATGAGCATCCTGAAACTGCGGAATTAATGTGGCGTGAACATGTACAGGGCAACTATTCACCGCAATTTCTGGATATCCTCGACAAAATGGTGCGCTATGACTTCCGCCAACGCTACCAAACCGCACAGGAAGTCTTAACAGCGATCGCTGCTCTGCCTAGCCTTAATGAGCATGACTTACCAACGTTAATTAGTAGCCATCCCAATGTAGATGCTAATAACAGTTCCACAATTATTACTTCGCCCCAAGCGATCGCCAAATCAACTGATATACCCACAAATACGCAGGAATCATCTAGCGTAAGTCGGTTTAATTCCACCAATGTCGGTAAACTCCAGCAACAGAAGGTCTATCCTTGGAAAAAGTTGGCGATTATTGCGGGTATGATTGCTGCCATCTCCGCCGTTGTGGCGATCGTGAAATCGACGCATACACCGCCAAAATCGGAAAGTCCCAATGTTGTTATAAGCATCCCTCTCCCTCCAACCCCTCCTGCTTTACCAATTCCTACTCCCAGTGCTTCGACCACTAGCCCTGCTGCTACGAAGTCTGCCGAAGAACTGCTTGCTCAGGCAATCTTGCTCAATCGTAACGACAAACCACAGGAAGCACTAGCCAAGGCGGAAGAAGCCTTAAAGCTAGAACCCAATAATGCCGATGCTTGGGCTGCCAAAGGATTTTCTCTAGCAAAACTGGATCGTGATAATGAGGCGATCGCAGCCTATGATAAGGCGCTGGAAATTAAGCCCGACTTTCCCTTTGTCAGACAAAGCCGCGCCATTCTCGAAAGAAAGCCAAAACCCAAAAAGAAATAATTGCGATCGATTCTGATTGAGTCTGTAACAAATAAGTTAGAACGTATGTCACCAAACTATAATGCGATCCCCAACTGAATAAGTAACTATGAGCAATTTATCCAATCTTCAACGTTCCGATGGTAGAACATGGGATCAACTGCGCCCCGTTCACTTACAACAACCATTTACCAAAGCACCTGCGGGATCGGTATTGGTAAAATTTGGTGATACCCAATTGATTTGTACTGTATCGATCGAAGAAGGTGTCCCGAAATTTTTAGCAGGTAGTAATCAAGGTTGGCTTACTGCGGAATATCGGATGTTGCCTGCGTCCACCATTCCCCGTCAACAGCGTGAATTTGCCAAATTATCAGGTCGTACTCAAGAAATCCAACGGTTAATTGGGCGTAGTCTCAGGGCTGCTTTAGATATGACGGCGATCGCTAATTACACCTTTACCGTAGACATTGATGTCCTTCAAGCTGATGGCGGTACGCGCACAGGAGGGATCACAGGCGGATTTATTGCACTCAAGGCAGCTTGTGATCGCTTACTGACGGAAGGGAAAATCGAGCGATCGCCAATTCGTAATGCTGTTGCGGCTGTCTCCGTGGGCTTAATTGATGGCAAGCCCATTTTGGACTTAAATTACCAAGAAGATTTGGCGGTTAGCGTGGATATGAATGTGGTAATGGATAGCACTGGCAAGCTAGTTGAGGTGCAAGGTACGGGCGAGTCTGATACATTCACGCGATCGCAATTGGATCAGATGCTGGATGTTGCAGATAAGGGGATTAAGGAGCTATTAGCGCTTAGCTATTAGCTGAATAAAAAAGGGAGCGTGACACGCTCCCTTTTTTATAGCTGTTTGAGATAACTTAATAAATCAGCCATATCCTGTGGACTTGGCTGAAACTGAGGCATGGGTGGGGTTTCGCCACTAACTACTTGCTGGACTAGCTTGGCATCGGACTTACGTTCGGATACCCCATGCAAACTTGGGCCCACTTTGCCATTGGCCCATTGACCATGACAAGCCACACAATTCATCACAAATATTGATCGTCCCTGTACGGGATCTCCTGACAGGCTAAGTACTGACTGTGTATATGGGTCGAGTGGTGGACGTAATAGCCAGAGAATACTTACGATCGCTACGATTACAAAAGCGATCGCGATCGCCATAAAGCTTTTCTGAGGTGTGTTTGCCTCAGCATATGGCAATGTTATCTCTGATGCCTTGTCCTTTAACACATCAGCGTCCTTTGTCAAATTTGCCCCTTCTTTAATCACAGTTTTTAAACCTAGCGATCAGTCTAGCTGAAACCTTGAACTCAGCCATTAATAGCTTACTAGAGGTTGAGATAGTGTCGCAGCACACTAAGGCTTACGACCCTGAAATTTTTCTAGCTTAAGTATTAATAACATATCTTAAAAAAAGTATAAGGAATCAAATCACAATTAGAAATTAAATAAAGCCTAAATTTAGACATGAACTGATGTCCTCTTCTAGGATTTAGCCAGAGCAGAATCAATAGCGGGGCAAAGCGCTCATATTTAGTTTAGTTATGTCTGGTACGTCACGTTCTATAATTCAAAAGCACAATAATAAAAAAAATTTAAAGCATAGGAAAGAGTTAATTATGGGAGGAAATGATCGCTTGCTACGGGCAGCAAGAGGTGAAGTAGTGGATCGTCCACCAGTATGGATGATGCGCCAAGCAGGAAGATACATGAAGGTGTATCGAGATCTGCGCGACAAATACCCAACATTTAGAGAGCGTTCGGAAATCCCTGAGTTAGCCGCCGAAATTTCTTTGCAACCATTTCGCGCTTTCCAACCCGATGGCGTGATTATGTTCTCCGATATCCTCACCCCCCTCACAGGTATCGGCATTAACTTTGACATCATCGAAAGTAGAGGTCCAATTATTGAGTCACCCATCAGGACTCAAGCCCAAGTTGACGCACTTACAGAGTTTGATCCCGACACCGCCGTCCCCTTCATTCGCAAGATTCTGACCGCAATCAAAGAAGAAGTTAAAGATCAAGCGACAATTCTTGGATTTGTGGGCGCACCTTGGACATTAGCAGCCTATTCCGTTGAAGGCAAAGGTTCTAAGGACTACTCCACAATTAAAGCGATGGCATACAAAGAGCCTGCGATTATCCATAGCTTTTTGACTAAGATTGCCGAAATGATCGGTACTTATGTAATCCACCAGATCGAGTGTGGCGCTCAAGTGGTGCAGATGTTCGATTCTTGGGCTGGACATCTCTGCCCAACGGATTATAAAACCTTTGCGCTACCTTACCAAAAGATGGTTGTGGATAAGGTAAAAGCAAAATATCCCAACACCCCAATGATTCTCTATATTAGTGGCAGTGCAGGTGTGCTTGACCTGATGCCGAAGTCTGGCGTGGATATCGTCAGCGTTGACTGGACTGTAGATCTTGCCGATGCCCGCGATCGCATTGGTCGTGATATTCCTGTCCAAGGCAACCTTGATCCCTGCGTTCTCTTTGCTGAGCAAAGTTATATTCGCGATCGCATTCTCGAAGTTGTACAGAAGGCTGGCAACAAGGGGCATATCATGAACCTCGGACATGGCATCCTCTCCACCACTCCCGAAGATAACGCAAGATTCTTCTTTGAGACTGTTAAGGGGCTCAGCTATTAATAAAAAAGGAGGCGCAATGCGCCTCCTTTTTTATTAGAGATACTTTTGCAAAATTACTTTGAGGCGATCGCGACTTGCATCAGATACTTTACTCAAATCGGTCAGGATTGAAGTTTTGAGAGCATGATGGGCTTCTGACTTTGGTGGATTTGCAGCAATTTTTGCTACAGCATTTTGAATTACCTGCTGGGCATTAACTGCATTTTTGTGTAAATTCTGAATGATCATATCTACGGTGACGCTTTCATGATCATCATGCCAGCAATCATAATCAGTAACTAAGGCGATCGTCGCATAGGCAATTTCCGCTTCACGGGCGAGCTTTGCCTCAGTGAGATTAGTCATGCCAATTACCTTAGCGCCCCAACTACGATAGAGCAAAGATTCTGCCTTGGTAGAGAAAGCTGGCCCCTCCATACAGAGGTAAATACCACCCTTATGGACTTTGTTGCGTCCCAAATCAATGCTTTCAGCCGCAGAGGCAACAACGGATAGGAGTGACTTGCAAATAGGTTCGCCAAAGGCAACGTGGGCAACAATCCCTTCACCAAAGAATGTCGATGTGCGGCTAGTGGTGCGATCAATAAATTGATCGGGCAACACAATATCAAGGGGCTTGGCATATTCCTGTAAAGAGCCAACTGCCGAAGCCGAAATAATATATTCCACGCCTAGACTTTTCAGGGCATAGATATTGGCGCGATAGGGAACTTCTGTTGGTAACAAATGGTGCGATCGCCCATGTCTCGCTAAAAATACTACAGGTGTCCCTGCAAGCTTGCCATAGATAAAGGCATCGGAGGTTTTGCCAAAGGGAGTATCAATATTAATTTCTTGAATATCAGTTAGGGCAGACATTTTGTAGAGTCCACTGCCACCAATAATGCCAATCTGTGCATTAACTGTCATAGTTCTTAGGGATTTTGCAAATTTTGCAAATTTTGCGAGAAGTGTCTGGAACTGAAAATACCACATCTACTATATCTATAGAGACAAAGCATGACTACAAATTTTGATTCGATCGCTGAAAATGTTACCTTATTAAAATAAATTTACAATTCATCAAACCTTGTCTTTGGTGGCTTATTCCTGATGGCTAAATGTGTAATTAATCGCCGAGCCGAATTTTCTGCGAGTCATCGCTACTGGCTACCCGAAATCCCAGATGAGGAAAATCATGCCAAATTCGGTGCATGTACTAACTTTCCGCCCCACGGTCACAACTATGTTCTGTACGTTGGGATGCAGGGAGAAATCGACAATACTGGCATGGTGCTGAATCTTTCAGATGTCAAGCATACGCTTGCTCGTGAAGTCACGACGCAACTAAATTTTTCCTATCTCAACCAAGTATGGGAAGAATTTCAACAAACCCTTCCCACTACTGAAAATATTGCCCGTGTGATTTGGCAGCGTTTAGCTCCCCACCTGCCATTGGTCAATATTCGCTTATACGAACATCCTGAACTCTGGGCTGATTATCAAGGTAACGACATGCAAGCAAATTTAACGATTAGCACTCACTTTTCTGCCGCCCATCGGCTCGCGCTAGATACACTTTCTCTAGAAGAGAATTCTGCCATCTATGGCAAATGTGCTCGGGTTCATGGTCATGGACATAACTACCATTTAGAGGTTTCTATCTCTGGTGAAATCGATCCTCGTACTGGCATGATTGCTGATTTGAGTGATTTCCAAAAGGCACTTGATCAATATGTTGTAGATCCGATGGATCATACATTCCTCAACAAAGATATTCCCTACTTTGCTGAAGTTGTCCCGACTGCGGAAAATATTGCGGTTTATATCCAAAAGGTTCTGACCCAGCCAATTCGTGAGATTGGGGCAAAACTACATAGCATCAAACTAATTGAAAGTCCGAATAACTCCTGTGAAGTTTATGGAGAATATCAACTTTCGGACATTGAACATTCCTTAGAAGAAGCTCTTGCTAAGGCTGCTTAATTTTTGATGAGTGGTGCTTAGCACTGCTCATCAAGTACAAAATTTCCAAATCAAAAGTCTACTATGTCCGAAGCAAATACTTCTGCGGCAAGCGCTAAGGAAAATTCCTCTATAGATAATGAACCAGAAGAAATTATTATCGATCGCCTCGAATTAGATCGGGTAATTGCCCAATTGACTGAGGTAATTGAAGATGGCATCAAAACGGGGATTAAGCGAGGATTGTTTCATTTGCCAGCTAGCGATCGCCATTTGTTGCTAATTGCCTCGGATATCGTCCAGAAGTCCCAAAAATTCCCTAACTACAAATTGACTTTCTATCACAAAGGTATGGGAGAAGGCACAAATACCTGTGCGGTAACATTTACAGAAGTTTAGATAACCTTTTTACAGCGCTTTGCACTCAAAGTATCACCAGCAGCCCAAATCACAGGATGCCGTCCTTGGAGGTCAAGCGCCACCACCATTGGGTGGGGTTGTTTTAGGTGGAATTGAGGGAGTCAAAAGAAGATTAGCTAGTCCTGCGATCGCGCCCAGAATTTCGGCTCTACGCGAAGCCCTAAATTATGGCGAAACTGGCTTAAATTTAATATTGCAAGGGCTGCAAGATGAATCTCTCAAAGTTCAGCGCACAGCCCTATTGTTACTCTGGCGTAGACCTGAGCCATATATCCGTCAAATCGTCGAGAAATATAGCCAATTTCATCTATTTGATATTGTCGATACTCTTCGAGGGCATCAAGAGTCAATCTCAACTCTTGCTCTATCAGCAAATGGGCGCATTTTATATAGTGCTGGGGCGGACTTCACGATTAAGGTGTGGGATTTAGGGAGGGGAGACAATTTTCATCAAAGACAGAGTAAACAAATCGGCATAATTCGTGGACATACTCACATTGTGACCTCGATCGCTCTTAGTGCTAACGGTCGGATTTTAGCAAGTGGCAGTCGCGATAAGACGATTAAACTCTGGGATGCGCGATCGGGAAAGGAATTACTGACTTTAACGGGACATATTGGTTATGTCAATTCGGTGGCAATTACGCCCGATGGCAAAACTTTAGTCACTGGTAGCCAAGACACCACGATTAAACTTTGGGACATTAAAACGGGTAGGGAAATTCAGACACTAAGGGGGCATACGAGTCTCGTTGATTCGGTATCTCTTAGTCCCGATGGTAAAGCGATCGCTAGTTGTAGCTGGGATACGACCATTCGTGTATGGGATATTATTTCTGGCAAGCTACGTTGGGAATTTATCGGGCATTCTGCAAGAGTTCTCTCCTTTGCGATTAGTCCCGATGGAAAGACTTTAGTCAGTGGCAGTCTCGATACGCGGATTAAAGTTTGGGATTTGCAAACAGGGAGAGCAGTTCGTACCCTTGAAGGGCATTGGGGTTGGGTGAAATCGCTGATCATTAGTCGTGACAGCAAAACCCTAATTAGTGCTAGTTATAAAGAAATTCGCGTTTGGAATTTAGAAACGGGTGCGCCCATTCAAGTTCTACATGGACATATCAATCTTATTAATGCGATCGCGCTTAGTCATGATGGACAAACTTTAGTGAGTGGTGGTGAAGATGCCAATATTCATATCTGGGGAATCCCATAAAAAAAGGAGCATCAGCTCCTCTTTTAACTAAACTTCAACCTTGAAACGTTAAATGTTGAAGTACGTCCTCCCCGTTCAAAATTTAACTAAGCCACAACTTATGGATCTATCATCAGATGTTTAGCCCTATTTGTCAGCTAGTGAAAGTTATCGGAAAGTTATTTTTGAGCAATTTTCTTAGTTACAAAGTTTTGCAAGCCTCAACAAGTTGTATATCTATCCCAAATTGGTTTGTGGAAGAGCATCTAAAGCAAAGAATGGTAAAAATTGCAAAGCAATTTTTACCATTCTTCGTCATTTATACGGCTAGCCTAAAAAAATTAACTACTGCGTAATTTCTGAATTTGCCGATCGCTTTGTTGTGCCCAAGCCACATTTTTTTGCTGATTAAAATAAGCTTGCGCTTGGATAAAAGATTGAATCGCCTCTTGCTTCTTGCCTAATTTCGCTTGGGCTACCCCCAATGTATAAAAAGCCTCGGCGTAGTCCTTGCGAAATTGCAAAGCGTTACTCAGTTGCGCGATCGCCTGTTCTGTTTGCCCTTGAATGAACAAAGCTGCACCCAAATTGTAATAAGCCTCGGCATATTCAGGATTTAGCTGCACCGCTTTAGAGTAATAGGTGATCGCTTTAGGCAGATCCCCCTGAGTTTGAATTAATAAGCCTAAGTTATAAATTGTTTCAGAGGCTTGGGGATTAAGTTTTAGGGCTTGATTGAGATTCGCGATCGCTTTATTAATATCTTTTTTCTCCTTAAAGGCTAGCCCCAGATTGTAATAAGCAACGGAAAGATTGGGGTCAAGGCTAATAGCTTTTTGTAAATTGGAAATGGCTTGATCGGGATTGCCTGACTGTAACTGAGCTGCCCCCAAATTGCTATAGGCGATCGCAAACTTAGGATCAAGTCTCGTCGCTCGTTGAAAAGAATAAATAGCCGCCTTCAGATTCCCTGCCTGTGCATAGGCAAGTCCAAGATTATAGTGAGCCGCAGTGAGTTCAGGATTTTTCTTAATTGCCGCTCGAAAAATGACAATAGCCCCTTCCACATTTCCTAAACGCACATAGGCATTGCCCCGCTCCAACAGTTGATCGGCAGTCTCATTGGGCGGCACAACAATCTGTTGCTGTACCTGCACCTTTTGGGGTGGTTTTTGGCGGAGTTGGGCGATCGCAATATCTGCCCCATAGGTACTGACTACTAAGACCGATGCGAAAATGCCAAAAACTGGTTTCATAAAATCAAATTTCGTGGTAGTGCCAGTCGAATCCCCAAATATTACAGCACTTAATGTTAAATTGAGAAGGCTAAATTGAGTAAGAAATTGGCGATCGCCTTCCAGCCCAAAGCCTTACAAATACAAGAACTGTTACCATGATTCTCGTTATCGACAATTACGACAGCTTTACTTATAACCTTGTGCAATATCTGGGAGAGCTACTCCCTGAATTTCCTGCCCTAGGTGAAATATTAGTTAAGCGCAACGATGAAATAAATATTGAAGAAGTCAAGCAACTTAATCCCGTAGGAGTCGTAATTTCTCCAGGTCCTGGTCGTCCTGAAGAAGCGGGTGTATCACTAGATATTATTAAAGACCTTGGCGACAAGACCCCCATCCTCGGTGTCTGTCTTGGACATCAGAGTATGGGCTTGATGTATGGCGGCAAGGTAGTCTCAGCGCCTTACTTAATGCATGGCAAGACATCGCAAATTTATCACAAGGGCGTTGGCATTTTAGAAGGGCTAGCCAACCCATTTACGGCGACTCGATATCATAGCTTAGTGATTGATCGGCAGAACTGTCCTGATGTACTGGAAGTGACTGCATGGACTGAAGATGACATAATTATGGGAGTCCGACACAAGCAATATCCTCACATTCAAGGCGTACAATTTCATCCTGAAAGCATCTTGACTGAGGCAGGCAAAGACTTACTGAGAAACTTCTTAAAAGGACTCAGCGTCACAGTCTGAACCATCAATTAGCTCAAAATAAATCATTACTTTAAACAACATGCGCCGTAGACAAATTCTTCGACTCGCTCAAGGTGGACTCATTTCAGCATTTACCGCAGGAATCATCGCTGATGCTGCTAACTCACAAACTAACTCAACATTAAGATTGCAATGGTTAGGGCATCTGTCATTTTTAATCTCAGGGGATGGGGTACGGTTCTTAACCCATCCATTCCGTCCTGCGGGCTGTACTGCGAATTTGCCTGCCCCCGTAGCTGAATCTGACTATGTTTTGATTAGCTCACGGCTACTGGACGAAGGATATTTAGAGAATTTGCCTAAAAATCAACGTGTTTTGTCAGAACCAGGTTCCTACAATCTCAAGGGGATTAACCTGCAAGGAATCTCGATGGAGCACGATCGCATTGGTGGTCGTCGGTTTGGACGCAATGTGGCATGGAAATGGAAACAGTCTGGTATTTTTATAGTGCATTTAGGTAGTGCTGCTGCGCCAATTAATGCGTCACAAAGAATTTTGATTGGTCGTCCTGATGTACTGATTTTGCCCATAGGTGGTAACGAACAAGGTAATGACCCCTCGCAAGCAAAAGCCTATTCACCAGTCGAGGCAAAGGCGATCGTTCAAGAACTAAATCCTCGGATCGTTATTCCTGTGTACTATCGTACTGATAAATCTAATAAGTCTTGCCAGCTAGCATCGATTGATGAATTTCTAGCACTTATGCCTAGCGATAGTATCAAGAAATTAGAAGGATCAAGTTTAGAAATTAACGCTAGTAATCTCCCTCAAACTACAGTAGTACGAGTCTTAAAGTCATAGAAAAAACGGCTCTAGAGCCGTTTTTTCTATGGTGATACTCTCACCACAGTACCAACATTAACCTGACTAAATAACTCGCGTACATCTTCGTTATACATACGGATACAGCCGTGGGAGGCAGCTTGTCCAACTGAAGCACGATTGGGTGTCCCATGAAATCCTGACCAGTTTTTGCCATCTGTCCAAAAGCCAATCCAGCGATCGCCTAATGGATTTTCGGGATCTTTGCTGGGAATCACTTCTCCCGTAAAAGGATTTTGCCAAGAAGGATATTCAATAGTTTGCAAAACGCGATGATTTCCTATGGGGGTACTCCAACCCTGTCGACCAACTGCAACGGGATAGGTTTTTAAGGGGATTTCGCCATGAAAGGCGGTAACAGTACGGCGACTAATGCTGACTTCGAGGCGTGTTACCTGCATTAGCTCGCGATCCCACAATTGTCGATTGGGATTAATCGTATAGGGTGATTTCAAGAATGGTAGTTTCTTCTGATAGGCAAGTGCTTGATAAAGCAAAACTGCTAGTTCGCTTTTAGAGAGCGTATCCTTAGGCTCTAAAATGCGTGGATCGGGATAATTTGTAACTAGCCCTTCATTTGTCAAAGCGGCGATCGCAGGAATAGCATAGTCAGGAACCGCAGGGGCATCACGATACATTGATAGTAAATAAGCCTGTGGTGTTTTGACAGCCTGATTATTTAGATTTAACTCACGGGCAACGAGTACAAAAGCTTCTGCCTTAGTAGCTGGCTCATTCAGGCGAGTAGTGATTTTAGGAGAATTACGATTCCCAAAGGCAATATCTAAGATGTTAGCTAATTCTGCACGAGTAACAGGGCGATCGGGCTGAAATTGACTAATGGAGTCAGGAGCTACTAAAACATTACTTAAAGCTTGATTAGTCAATAAGCCTTCGATGAACTTGCGGGCCCAATGGCTTTGTAAGTCAATGAAAAGAAATCTCGTTGATGTTTCTGAAGTGCCGAGATTTTTTGCCAATGCAATGCTTTGAGGATGATTTAGGTTTAAGGAGATTAAAGAAAATGCCCCAGCAGCAACGGCAACGCGAACAAAAGAATATAAAAGATTTTGCTGATTTTGCGATCGCATTCTCATAAGTTTCAATTGCTATTGCGTTTAATGTTGACTTAATTATCCAAAGTAGCTATGAAGTCTAACATATTGCATCCAAAAAGCTCCCCACATTAAATTGGCGCTTTAACTAAATTTCTGATGAATCATCTCAATTACTTTGGCTTCTTCAGGAGTCATGATGCCATCTAACATTGCAAAGTTTTGACATTGGGCAAACAAAGACAAGGCATACTGTGGCTTGATATCCTTTAGTAAAGTTTCAAGCGGTAGTGGTGACTCCATATACTCAGCGATCGCCTCAATTGATTCTGGTCTAAGATTTGCTGCTTTTAAATCAGCCAAGACACTTTCCTTACTTCTGCCTTGATTACCTGCCAAGATTACATGAACGAGAATTTGATCAATAATCTTTTCTTGTGGAATTGCACTTTTTAAACGCTCTTCACTATCTTTTTGAATATCTACTAATTTTTCTTCAAAATTGACAGGGTCTAGCTTTGCCTCATAAAAAGCACAACTCGCTTGACCAAGTGTGTAAAGCATCACAGCTTCAGAGCTTGCAGCAATCACAGCTCCTGCCAGTGGAATATTTCGTAACAGTCCTAATCCTGCTTTGATAGCCATTTTGCCCCCAAACGCTAACCCGAATACCGCGATAACTTCTCCTTTTCTAGTTGGGTCTTTAAGATCCATGCCATAGGCACAGGCTATTTGATAAACCATCTCAGCTTGAAGCGAGGTTGTTGCAGCTAGATCAACTGCAAACAATGCTGCGGCAGAACCAGGGACAATCGTAGTAGCAAATCCAGTCGCACCCGCAAACACGGCTTTTTGTCCAATGATTCTCTGGGCAATTTGATAATCTGACTCGTTGGGATATTGTTCTTTTAAGCGCTGTACCTCCGCTTCTGCTGCATTAACATCTACCTGATCTAATATTTTCAGAAACCAATCAGCATTAAATACTCCAGCCGCTTTCCGAATTAAAGGACTATTACTAACAGTCTCGATCGCCGAGCCTGCGCTACTAGTTGCAGATGAAATTCCACCAACAACAGCACCACCAACCGTTTGTGTAAATGCACCAACAGCACCACCGACTGCTCCTGCGGTTGCTGCTGCTGCTCCACCGACTACACTACCGACAGATCCAGCTACACCTCCCACTGCACTTCCCGCACTAACGATCGCACCGCCCACATTTCCCGCCGCCCCCGCAACCGTACCACCGACTGCACTAGCCGCCCCACCAACGACATTCCCAACAGAACCAGCCGCACCTGCAACTGTGCCACCAACTGCACTAGCTGCATTACCAACTGCTCCTGCGGCTCCTGCAACTACTCCAAACGCCCCATCCCACCAATTTCCTGTTTGTGGCTTGTCAGTAGTTACCGTAATTGCAGAGTCCGTTGTCGGAACTTCGTCTGCTTGAGAATTATCAACAGGTTCAACGGATTCAGAGAGATTAGTCATATCAATAATTTCACCACCAACATGAGCAGTTTCCTTTACAATCTCCTCACCCGCCTGAACTGCACCTTTAGCAATCTTTTTCAACAAGTTTTTATTGAACATATCTTGATCTTCTACTAAGCTAATTGCTTGTATCTCAGTTGTGATGTCAGGTTCAGATTTAGCAAAAATTGATTGAGGTAAGTTTTTTTCGCTATCTAGAGCTTGAATATACCTTAAGATATCATGTTCAATCAGCAATGTTTCAGTAATCTTTCCGAGATAACCTCCAATACTTTCAGTTATCAAAGCCTGAATATTCCCTTGAAATTGGAAGATTTTGACAAGGCTACTAGTGATTTCAGCAAAAGCAGCACCGTGATCTGGCTTCTCCAACAAGATTTTCAAAAATTCAGATTGCTGTTTCTGAATATTCATTTGAGAGGCATCAAGTTTATAAACTTTGCCTGTGGAATGCAGTAAATACTCTGGCTCAGGATGACTATATTCAGTGAGTGTTTTACTCATCTCCGTCAATGGTTGTTGAACTTGCGGAAGCCAAGCCAAGCTATTGCTAGTCATCTCGACAATACATCCGCCCAATAGTGGCAAATGGGGAACCAGATCCCCAGGGGTACGAAATCTATAAAGTGGTGTTTCTAATTTCACGCTCTCAGTTCCCAAGGGCGGCGCACCAAATGTATAGGTTTCGAGACTAGAATAACTAGACTTTAAGTCAGATTTATTGAGTTTATGGGCGAGTAAAGTCGCTGAAGCTCCGCCTAGACTATGCCCTGTAGTAATGATTTTGGGTTTATCTTTTAGCAAATTGGGCAGAATATTTTGTAGCTGTTTCCAAATTGGCTCGGTGTAAAGTTGAAATCCAAAATGAAATTCATCGACAATACGCGGTGTCAGTAAGTTATACATCCAGTCCTTGACGCTGACTGTCCCCCGAATCGCAATCACTATTTCTTGTTCACCGTTTATTGCCACAAAGCCATAGTGTTCTGTCCCTTCTCTAAGTAGTTCAAGAATTTGGTAAGCTTGCAAATTTGGCGATGCACTTACATTTAGCTTCTCATGGATTTCGGCTAGTTCGGTGCTATATGCCAACCAAGCTAGGTAGGACATTTCTAGTGCTTTTGAATATTCGTGAGTCATTAAATAAATCTCTGGGAATTACGACTAAATCAAGCTTCAACAGGTGCAGATGGGATTAAGTACATCAAAGCTCTATTCTCTGATTGCTGTTTATCAACTGGAGCCAATAGAGTCCATTCACGAAAAGTTATTTCAAGTTTTGAAATTGCTTTCACCTCGGACTGATAAGCCTCAAAACGTTGAATGCTTTCAATTATCGACTCCATAGTTGAGAAAACCTGCGGAAGACGATTCATTGCCTCTGTTTTCATTTCTTCTCTATTGCCCCACATACTACCCTGAACCTCAGATTCAGATACTATTGCCTGAGGCAGTTGATTCACCCATTGATAGCCTGATTCACTACCTTGATCCTTGTTTAGACTAAAAATATTATCCCGTTGCATTTCAAACACAGCAGCAGCATCTAGACTTGGATCAATCCATTGATAAACTTTTGTGAATTTGCTTAATCCAATTTCATTCTTAAATTTGGGATGTAAATAAGCTGCGGGATTGGAGGTAAGAAGGATATCAAGATATTTACGAATGCGATCGCTAATTACGATAGATCCTGCCTCTAAACGTTGCAAAGCAACATCTGACTCTTCTAGTTCTAGATGGCATCGTGCTTCAGCAATATAGGCTAGAGATAGTGTTAACAGATATTCATGGACAAGTTTACTGCGTTGCTCCAGTTCTTTGTCTATGTAATCTAGATAAATATGCTCTGCTTCTAGAAACCGATTGATAGCTTGAATTGCCATATTTTTGCGGGTTTCTAATTGGTTCATCGCAAAAGCATTGGTTGCTAAATCAAGAGCAGCGCGGAAGTTAGCATAAAAGCCTAGATCGATTTTGCGATCAATTTTCTCTAAGGTCTTCTGGATTTTCTGTAAGCTTTCTTCTAAATCCTTGAGTTTATGCAATACAACCGCAAACCCCATTACGGAAATACCTAAGTTTAGGATACTAGAACTAGATGCTATGTCCAGTAATGACGGCAAATTATTCACTGAAGCTTTAGGAACATCGCGCAGCCATGTAACGATAGGCTGTTTTCCTGCGACTTCTCGAATTACGCCCCCAACGCGATAGTAAATCCCATCAGTCAACCCTTGAGCGATCTCAGCAGGTACTTCAAAGGTTGATGTTATGGTAATCATGTTAGTTTCTTACTACAGATATTTTAAGTTTAATATATTTTTGTAGTAGGCGATCACCCTGATGTGCTTCTGACATAGCAATCTCCCGCCCCAATACTGTTAGCATTTGTAATCCATGCAAACAATAACTAAGGAATAAAAATACGACCAGCTCCTAAATAGCTATCTAGATCAAGACCAATTTCTATTAGACAAGCCACACATTTTTCTCGATATACTTTCTCATCAAGTCGATCCACATTACTAATAGTTATAACGGGAAAACTAAGATCTGTATTTTTATCTCTAATTGTCTGCTCTAAAGAAGTTTTTCCCTTCATATTTCTATTAGCAGTAATCAAAATCATTTGATTTTGTTGAGCAAAATCCCAAACAGCTAGATCGCTACTATTTCGTTGCAATCCCACATCTTCAAATTGCAGAAATTTAACTTGTATTAACTCCAGCCAACCTTCAGCAGCTAAAACACCCCAAAGGATTAAAGATTTACCCTTGAGATTATAATCAATTAAAAAATTCATATTTCAATCGCTAGTTTAGCTTTCCAAGCTTGCAGTTTTTCCCATGCTTTCTGATTTTCAGGTTTAGGAGAGTGTTTAGTTAGTTGAGCAAATCTATCTTTATTAATTTCTTCCCAATAATGGCGATTTGCATTAGATTCCTGCAAAACCTGTTGATATTCTGCCTCAACCTGTTCGCGATGGTTTTCAATATAGGAGATCGCTGCATTGAATTGCTGATCAGTAATGTAAAAAAAATAATTACGAATCAGCTTTATAGGATAACCAGCCTGAATATAATCCATCAAATCATACAGAGTAATCCGAGTACCATTAATAGTAAGTCCTCTTTCTGTACGGACAATATCTGACTTGTCTTGAATAGCTGCCATATTCGCCACTCTTATAAACATTTTAGATATTATAGCTTTTACAAAAAAATCCCCCACGTTACCGTGAGGGATTTTTTTAATTAACTAGCAAGCTAGATTAACCGAAAGCTGTTGTGGTAGACGCAATCAGGAAGGCTGCATAAGTAACAATGTAGCCGACTGTGAAGTGAGCCAAGCCAACCAAACGAGCTTGAACGATGGAGAGAGCCACAGGCTTGTCTTTCCACTGAACCAAACTTGCAAGAGGTGTGCGTTGGTGCGCCCATACGAGGGTTTCGATCAATTCTTGCCAGTAACCACGCCAAGAGATCAAGAACATGAATCCAGTTGCCCAAACTAGGTGTCCGAAGAGGAACATCCAAGCCCAAACAGAGATATTGTTCATGCCATAGGGGTTGTAGCCATTGATCAACTGAGCAGAGTTGAGCCATAGATAGTCACGGAGCCAGCCCATGATGGTGACAGAGGATTCGTTGAACTGAGCAACGTTACCTTGCCATACACCGAGGTGTTTCCAGTGCCAGTAGAAGGTTGTCCAACCAATGGTGTTCAACATCCAGAACATAGCGAGGTAGAAGGAATCCCATGCAGAGATATCGCAAGTACCGCCACGACCAGGACCGTCGCAAGGGAAGCTGTAGCCGAAGTCTTTCTTGTCTGGCATGAGCTTAGATCCACGAGCATCCAACGCGCCCTTAACCAAGATCAAGGTGGTGGTGTGCAGACCTAGAGCGATCGCATGGTGAACGAGGAAGTCGCCAGGTCCAATGGTGAGGAACAAGGAGTTATCACCAGCATTGATACCAGCCAACCAACCGGGCAACCAAACGTTACCACTGTTAGGGTAAGCCGTAGAAGCGATGCTATTTGCGTTAGAAAGGAGAACATCGAATCCGTATAGAGCTTTACCGTGAGCAGCTTGAATCCATTGTGCGAATACAGGCTCGATCAAGATTTGCTTTTCAGGAGTACCGAAAGCTTGCATTACGTCGTTGTGAACGTAGATGCCAAGAGTGTGGAAACCTAAGAAGAGGGATACCCAGCTTAAGTGAGAGATGATTGCTTCTTTATGCTCAAGCATACGTGCAAGCACGTTGTTCTTGTTAGCTTCAGGATCGTAGTCACGAACGAAGAAGATCGCACCGTGAGCAAACGCGCCAACCATCAAGAAACCAGCAATATATTGGTGATGAGTATATAGAGCAGCTTGAGTTGTGAAGTCCTTAGCGATGAACGCATAGGAAGGCATGGAGTACATGTGCTGAGCAACCAAGGAAGTTACAACACCCAAGCAAGCCAAGTGCCAACCAAGTTGGAAGTGAAGCGAGTTGTTGTAGGTGTCATAGATACCCTTGTGACCTTCGCCGATCATACCGCCGAAAGGAGTACCCTTAGGAGGATTGTGAGCTTCCATGATTGTCTTCATGCTGTGACCAATACCAAAGTTGGTACGGTACATATGACCAGCAATGATGAACAACACTGCGATCGCCAAGTGGTGATGGGCAATATCAGTCAACCAAAGAGATTCTGTTTGAGGATGGAAACCACCCAAGAAGGTCAAGATTGCTGTACCTGCACCTTGAGCTGTTCCGAAGACATGACCTGCGGTATCAGGATTCTGAGCATATACACCCCAGTTACCAGTGAAGAAAGGCGCAAGCCCTGCTGGATGAGGAGGTACGCTCAAGAAGTTTTCCCAACCCACATGAACGCCACGGGCTTCAGGAATAGCTACGTGTACCAAGTGACCAGTCCAAGCCAAGGAGCTAACACCGAACAAACCAGCCAAGTGGTGGTTGAGGCGGGATTCAGCATTCTTGAACCAAGAAAGGCTAGGACGGAAGCTAGGTTGTAGGTGCAACCAACCTGCAAATAGCAGGAGGGAAGAAAGAATCAACAGCCAAATTGCGCCGCCGAATAGTTCTTGGTTGCTACGCATACCAATGGTGTACCACCACTGATAAACACCAGAAAGAGCAATATTTACAGGACCAGCAGCATCAGTTTGTGTAAACGCTTCAACTGCTGCCTTGCCGAAGTGAGGATCCCAGATCGCATGAGCGATTGGACGAGTTGTGAGAGGATTTTTAATCCATTGCTCGAAGTTACCCTGCCACGCTACGTGAAACAGGTTGCCAGATGTCCACAGGAAGATGATTGCCAAGTGTCCGAAGTGAGAAGCAAAGATCTTTTGGTAAAGACTTTCTTCAGTAACACCATCATGACTTTCAAAGTCGTTCGCTGTGGCGATCGCATACCAGATCCGACGGGTTGAAGGATCCTGTGCGAGAGCCTGGCTAAACTTAGGAAATTTCGTTGCCATTTTTACTTCAATTTCTCCGTTTAAATTTAAGCCAGTTTACCCAAGTGCACCGTAACGGGCTAGGAAGAATGCCCAAGTTGTGGCAATTCCACCTAAGAGGTAGTGAGCCAAGCCTACTGCACGACCTTGAGTAATGCTCAAAGCGCGAGGAGAGATAGCAGGAGCTACGTTGAGCTTGTTATGTGCCCATACGATTGACTCGATGAGTTCTTGCCAGTAGCCGCGACCACTGAACAGGAACATGAGGCTGAATGCCCAAATAAAGTGAGCGCCCAAGAAGATCAAGCCATAAGCCGACAATGCCGAACCGTAGGATTGAATTACGTTGGAAGCTTGTGCCCACAAGAAGTCACGCAACCAACCATTGATGGTTAATGCGCTTTGTGCAAAGTTGCCGCCTGCCATGTTGGTGACAGTGCCACTTGCATCGACAGTACCGAAGATATCGGACTGCATTTTCCAAGAGAAATGGAAGATAACAACGGAAATACAGTTGTACATCCAGAAAAGCCCTAAGAATACGTGATCCCATGCCGAAACTTGACATGTACCGCCACGACCAGGACCGTCGCAAGGGAATCGGAAACCGAGTTCTGCCTTGTCTGGAATCAAGCGAGAGCTACGAGCGTAAAGAACACCCTTGAGGAGGATCAGTACGGTGACGTGAATGGTAAATGCATGGATATGGTGTACTAAGAAGTCAGCAGTACCAAGAGCCATGTGTGCAGCAGCAACCTTACCACCAACAATTACAGTGTCACCACCAAAGATGGGGCTAACACTAGCGCCTGCATAGGGAGCAGTTACACCAGCAGCAGCAGCGTGGAAGCTTTGAATCCAGTTAGCGAAGACGGGCTTCAACTGAATTGCTGTATCAGAGAACATATCTTGAGGACGACCCAATGCACGCATGGTGTCGTTGTGGATGTAAAGACCAAAGCTGTGGAAGCCTAGGAAAATACAGACCCAGTTGAGATGAGAGATGATTGCATCACGATGACGCAATACACGATCAACCAAGTTATTTACATTTTTGGCAGGATCGTAATCGCGAACAAAGAAAATACCAGCGTGAGCTGCGCCACCACAGATCAAGAATCCACCAATCCACATGTGGTGTGTGAATAGAGAGATTTGAGTAGCGTAGTCAGTAGCAATGTAGGGATAAGCAGGCATCGCATACATATGTTGTGCAACGATGATGCTCAAAGAACCCATTAAAGCTAAGTTCCAAGAAAGCTGAGCGTGCCAAGAGGTTGTGAAGATTTCATACAAGCCCTTGTGACCTTCACCAGTTAGAGGACCCTTGTGAGCTTCAAGCAGTTCCTTCATGCTGTGACCGATACCCCAGTTGGTGCGGTACATATGTCCAGCGATGATGAAAAGTGTAGCGATCGCAAGGTGATGGTGAGCTTGGTCAGTTAACCACAAAGAACCAGTTTGAGGATTCAAACCACCCTTGAAAGTCAAGAAGTCTGCATATGCGCCCCAGTTCAAAGTGAAGAAAGGAGTTACACCTTGAGCAAAGCTAGGGAAAATATCCGACATCAAGGAAGGATTAAGAATGAACTCATGGGGTGCAGGAATCTGACTAGCAGCTACGCCCTTGTCAAGGTAATAGTTGACAGGAATCGAAACATGGATCTGATGTCCAGCCCAAGCGAGTGAACCCAAACCGAGCAAACCAGCCAAGTGGTGGTTCATCATCGATTCAGCATTCTTAAACCACTCAAGTTTAGGAGCTGACTTGTGGTAGTGGAACCAACCAGCGAAGAACATCAAACCTGCCATCACCAAACCGCCAATTGCGGTGCAGAGGAGTTGATACTCCGTGGTGATACCAGATGCTCTCCAAAGATGGAACAAACCAGAAGTGATTTGAATACCTTGGAAACCACCGCCAACGTCACCGTTCAAGATATCTTGACCGAAAACATTCCAGACCACTTGGGCACTGGGCTTGATGCTGACAGGATCAGACAACCAAGCGGTGTAGTTAGAGAATTTTGCTCCATGGTAATACATACCACTGAGCCAAATGAAGACAATACCTAGATGCCCAAAATGAGCAGAGAAGATCTTACGGGCAGTATCTTCTTCGGTTGTGAAACTGTCAAAGTCATGCACATTGGCATGAAGATCCCAAATCCATGTTGTTGTCTTTGGGCCCTTCTTGAGGGTGCGGTCAAAGTGACCAGGTTGTCCCCACTTCTCAAAGGAAGTAGGTACTACGTCACGATCAACCGATACCTTTACCTCTGTGTCTGGCTTTTGAGGAGTCATTGTCATGTAAATTTTCCTCTCTCAGACTGTTAAGACAA
This sequence comes from Pseudanabaena sp. BL-A-41, assembly GCA_050632425.1. Taxonomy (GTDB): domain Bacteria; phylum Cyanobacteriota; class Cyanobacteriia; order Pseudanabaenales; family Pseudanabaenaceae; genus Pseudanabaena. The sequence goes on from CP192607.1 coordinate 2,444,586, forward strand.
AGTAGATTAAACGATTAGGCAAGCTCTCTCATAGTGCTGAATCTATGAATGAGATAAGTACTGCTGTACAAGAGTCGCTGTGCCACGATGAGGTAATTATAGGTTTAGGGTTGTGTCGCTCCAGAGAGTTTGTAACAATTGTTTAGAATATCTCTAATCACCGCAATCCTTTATCCCGCAATAAATTGAGATGATTAACTGCTGACCATTAAGTAAACTAGTCCTATAAACTTCTTAATAAAACTTTGTTTACATGAGTAATTTATGTAATTAGCACCTCTATTGAGAATGATCTTGTAATTACTCTAAAGGTTGGCGAAGCTCCAAAATTGTTGAAGCTAAGATAGGCGTGCAGAGGTAGCCAGTGATAACTGGTGATATGGAGGATTTTATGCCTAATGATTTGCCCAAAAACTTTCTCGATCAGTTGCGTGAAATGACTGTCGTTGTTGCGGATACGGGTGATATCCATGCGATCGAAATGGTGAAGCCCCAAGATGCAACTACTAATCCATCTTTGATTACGGCTGCGGCCCAAATGCCTCAGTATCAGGAAATTGTTGATGAAACTCTCTTAGAGGCAAGAAAAGATTTAGGGAAAAATGCCCCACCTGCTCAGGTAGTTTCTTTGGCTTTCGATCGCTTAGCGATCGCCTTTGGCATGAGAATTTTGCAAATTATTCCTGGACGTGTTTCGACGGAGGTAGATGCGCGACTTTCCTATAACACTGAAGCAACTGTGACTAAGGCGCATTATTTAATCTCTCAGTATGAATCCCATGGAATTTCCCGTGAGCGGGTCTTAATTAAAATTGCTGCCACTTGGGAAGGTATTAAGGCGGCTGAAGAGTTGGAAAAAGAAGGTATTCATTGCAATTTGACCTTGCTATTTGGATTGCACCAAGCGATCGCCTGTGCGGAAGCGGGAGTGAAATTAATTTCTCCTTTTGTGGGGCGCATCCTCGATTGGTACAAAAAAGATACAGGTCGCGATAGTTACCCCGCGCACGAAGACCCCGGGGTATTGTCAGTGTCGCGAATTTATAACTACTACAAAAAGTTTGGCTATAAAACGGAAATTATGGGTGCAAGTTTCCGAAATATGGGCGAGATCGTGGAGTTAGCAGGTTGTGATCTCCTCACCATTTCTCCCGCTTTGCTAGATGAGTTGCATCATACAGAGGGAAATCTAGTCCGTAAGCTTGACCCCACGATCGCGGCTCAAGCAGAGATTGCTAAGATCCCCATGGACAAGGCTACATTTGATGCTATGCACGCTAGCGATCGCATGGCATCCGAGAAACTTGATGAAGGAATTAAAGGCTTCTCCAAAGCACTGGTGACACTAGAAGAATTGTTAACCGAAAGATTAACCAAACTCGAAGAACCATTACTTGCCGCAGTATAAGTAGCTGGGCATAATTAAAAACCAGAGCCAAAACCTGTGGCTCACGTGCAGCGTGAGTCACAGGTTTTGGGGTTTATATTTAATTGCACCGCACCCATCTACTTAGTGAGTTATAGAGGTTTGTTTCCCCAGCCTTCGACTAGGAAATCTGTTAAGCAAGCATAAGTGGTGGCGCTTTGCGCCACCACTTATATTTTTGGGTTTTGGCATGTATCACGAATTGTGAAGTTGCGATTGTTATATACTTGCGGTTATGTCGCCACATTTGCCAGATCCCCTATCTCCTAGCAAAAGCAGAGTTTATAAGGCTCTGATAGAGCAGTTTGATCTATTACTTCGGGCAAAATATCCACTTATATATATAGTGACTGCCGAAGAAGAGCCAGTCGAAGAGATATTAACGGAGGTGGCTTTACAATCTAGCCCCAGTCGTCGCATTTTGTTTTGGGATATTGCGCGAGGGTGGAGTGACAATAACGCTGACAAGGGATCGGTGATGGCAGCTTTGTCACGGATTGCTCAGCGCGATAAAGTAACTAAAGATGGGGACAACGTTTTATATGTATTGCGGGATTTGCATCCGATCCTTAAATATCCGCATAATGAGCGCTATATCCCCATGATTCGTGAGTTAAAGAATCTGGCAAGGGATTTGAAGCGCGATCGCCGCACAATTGCCCTGACGAGCCATACTTTAGAAATTCCTGCCGAATTAACGGAAGAAGTGACAGCGATCGACTTTCCTTTGCCTGCGATCGCTGAGATCGAATATTTAATTAAACAAAAAATTTCCTCTAATAAACTGAATTTATCTAACTTAGCTTGGGAACAGTTGGTTAAGGCTTGTCAAGGGCTAAGCCGAACTCGGATTCAGAGAGTCTTAGCTAAGGCGATCGCCGAAAAGGAAGAGGTTAATGACTCAGATATTGATGCGGTACTGGCAGAAAAGCAACAAGCCATCAGACAGACGGGCATTTTAGAATTTTTTACGGTGAATGAGTCCCTCAAAAATGTGGGGGGATTAGATAATCTCAAGCAATGGGTACGGATTCGTCGCGATGCCTTTACTGAAGAGGCTAAGCGTTATGGTATTCCTACACCTAAGGGCGTATTGCTAGTCGGTATTCAAGGCACTGGTAAGTCGCTATCGGCGAAAACGATCGCTAACGAATGGCGCTTACCTCTGCTGCGATTGGATATAGGGCGGTTATTTGGTAGTTATGTCGGTGAAAGTGAAAGCCGAATGCGACAAATGATTCAACTTGCCGAGGCAACAGCACCCTGCGTACTGTGGATTGACGAGATCGATAAAGCTTTTGGTAATGCCAATGTGGCAATTGATGGTGACTCTGGGGCAAGTCGGCGTGTATTTGGCTCCCTAATTACATGGATGCAGGAAAAAACTGCACCTGTATTTATTGTCGCTACTGCCAATAATGTGCGAATTTTGCCCGCCGAACTTTTACGCAAGGGACGATTTGATGAAATTTTCTTTTTGAATTTACCGACCGAATCGGAACGTCAAGAAATTTTTAAAGTGCATTTACAAAAACTGCGCCCCAGTCGGTTACGCGATTTCGATCTAATGCTTTTAGCTAGACATACCAAAAGCTTTAGTGGGGCAGAGATCGAGCAGGTAATTATTGATGGTATTCATCGCGCCTTTGGTCGTGGTAGCAGTGGCAACCGCGAAGACTTCACCACTGAAGATATTATTAGTGCAATTGAGGAAACAGTGCCATTAGCCGCGATCGCTTCTCAGCAGATCGAGTCTCTCAAGCAATGGGCAGCGGAGTCGGGGGCACGTACAGCCTCTAATGATGAGGAATTACTACAGGAATTACGAAAATTTGCAATTAACCTAGAATAAAGGCAGCGTTTTTTGCTGTTTTATGCTCCTTTTACTTGAGATTTTATGTCCCACTTCACTACGATCGCTATCGAAATCAAAAATGGGGACTTGCTGCAACAAGCCTTAGAAGAACTTGGCTATCCCGTCAAACAAAATACTTTAGTACGTGGATATCTAGGGAATACCACTAATGCTGAATATGTGATCCCCATGCCCAATAACTATGATCTAGGTTTTCGGAAGGTTGGCGATCGCTATGAAGTAATTGCTGATATGTGGGGAGTAGCAATGAATGTGGAGGAGTTTTTAGGAGAACTAAATCAGCAGTATGCGACTAAAACGGTTTTACAAAGTGCAACTCAACAGGGATTTGCGATCGAGCAGCAAGAAGTATTAGAAGATGGCACGATCAGAATTGTGATTGGACGTTGGGCATAATCAAGCAATACTTCGTGGTGCTTTCTAAAGTTTAGTCAGAATTACGGAATAGCGTTAAAACTGGGACACAGGCTCCGATACATGAGGCGATCGCACCAATACCTGAAAAGATATGTGGGGCTTGCACATACTTGACGATTTCGTCGGTAGCGAGAGGCAAAGTTGCGAGCAGCACACACGACACACCTAAGCGAACTGCTAATTGATGAATCATGCTTAATACTTGAATTCTACTGTTTTTTAATCTATGGATATCCCACACTAGGTTGACTAGGGGGGATCGTCATCTATAAATAGGGTGATATATGTGTATGTAACCATTGCATAAATGTCAAGTTCTGTTAAAAGTGTATTTAAAGTGCATTTAAACTATATTTATGCTGATTTTATGATGTAAGTAGCTGGGAATAATTAAAAACCAGAGCCAAAAAACTGTGGCACACGCGCAGCGAGTGCCACAGTTTTTTGGGTTTTATATTTAATTGCAACCACCTACTTACTTTGAAATAAGTATTAACTTGAGTTAAGCAATGCAACAGGATTTTAATCCAAATCTATAACCCAAAAATAAATTGCAAATCATTTATATAGCGCTTTTCAAGCAAGCAAGGTACATAGGTTTGTTTCCCCGTCTTCGGCGGGGAAACAAACCTAACGCTATAAATTATGGATAACAGCCAAGCCCTTAAATTTAGGTTTAGCAAAATAATAACCTTGAAATAGTTCTATCCCAAAAGATTGTAAAATCGTTAACTCTTCATAGGTTTCTACGCCTTCAGCAATAACCTTAATGTCTAGTTCATTACATACTTGAACGATTCCTTTTACAATTGCTTGGCGGTTCTTATTATGAGAAATATCTCTAATTAAACCCATATCTAACTTGACAAGATCAGTTTGGAAATCAGCTAATAAGTTAAGTCCTGAATAGCCTGCACCAAAATCATCGATCGCTGTCAAAAAGCCTGTATTTCGATAATATTGAATTATTTCACGCAGATGGACATGATCGGTTATTTTTTCACCTTCAGTAAATTCAAAGATGATCTGTTTTACAGGAAATCCAAAAGTTTCGGCAGCTTCAATCGTTGTACGAATGCATAATTCTGGTCGATAAACTGCATTGGGTAAAAAATTAATACTAATAAAGGAATCAATATTTAGATCCGCACCCAATTGCACAGCTTTGACACGGCAAGCTTGATCAAAACGGTAGCGATTTTCATCATTGATACGCCCTAAAATCTCTCCAGCAGGTTCTTCGTTTGTGCCTCTTACTAGCGCTTCTTGAGCGAAAATTTTTTTGGATGTAGTATTGACGATTGGTTGAAATGCCATTGTGAAGTCAAACCCTAGCCCTGCCCCTTTTGTACATTCCCAACAGCCAATTGATTGATATTCTTGGTCGTCTTTCATTTCGATCTACCTAAATCGCCATAGTCTAGCTATTGCTGTAACAATCCAGAACTTGCCATACGATATTACATTCTTTATCGATCTATGAATCAAAAGTCTATCTTTTTTTATCAGTTTTACTTTGAAAGAATCGAAATCAACGCACCAAATACTTTTAGGCAGTCCCATAAGTTTTGAATTTGAGAAGACTTGCCATGAAAGATTCCAAGCCTAGAGACAAAAGACATCTACTGAGGACAACTTAGAAGCACGATCAGAAGCAGCTATCACAAAAGCTGATATAGCTATAAAGACATAAGAACCAGAAGAGAGTTGCGGCGCAAAGCGCCGCAACTCTCTTCTGGTTTTGGTTTTATTCTAAATGCCCCCAATAAATCTTTTCGCTGAATAGATGTATCGGGAAGATGAAAGCAAAAAATATAGTATTTCCTAATCTATTAAGGTACAAAGGGACTTAATAACCTTATTCATATAACTAACTCTTATTTTACAATCACCTGATTTTCACAATAAGAACTTCTATATATTTTTAAACAAACTAGCACTTAATAGCATTATAATAAATCGATATGGGGTGGAATAAAATCATAATAATTGTCTAAAGAATACAAACAATTTAAATCCAATCTGGCTGAGGTAAGGCAAGATGTTAGTTGAGTTGGATAATGCACAAAGTTTCAGCTCTATAGTTGACGACAAGCAAACTAAGCATAACTTTCTTACAGCGCTTTGTACTGTGAGAAAGTCCAGAGAAATGCTCGAAATCATTAATTTGTAGCACTTTCAAATATTTCTCTATATCATTTTTCAATCAGTAAAATACGAATTATTTCTGTGCTTTTAAAGGGGAAAGCAACTTCTATACCTCGATTGATTGAAAAGCACTATATAGAACAATTGAAATTAGATAGTGGAGAAGGGGAGGGAAAAGCATCTAAGTTGAGGATGCCTGAAAGAATTAATTTGCAAATATAGTTGCAGGAGGGAATTTATGAATGATCACAATCTTGAACCTAATAATAAACTCAATCAAGCTAGTCGTACAGGATTTATTTCTATCCCTTTACGATCGCTTATCGTGATACCTTTTGTTCTCCAAACATTTGTGGCGGTAGGATTAACAGGTTGGCTATCGTTACGGAATGGAAGAGAAGCGGTAAATAATGTTGCTTCTCAACTACGGACTGAGGCAAGTATTAATATTGAGAACCAATTTAAACACTATTTTGAAAAGTTGTATTCTCTTTTCGATCTTGTAGTTGCTGATCTCGCTAATGAGGAGGCTTATTTTGATGATTTGTCTAGTTTAGACAAATTCCTATTGAATTTGGTAAATATCGAACCTAGTGGACTCTGGCAGGTGGGAAAATCCAATGGAGACTTTATCTTATATCAAAAATTAGAAGATGGTCAGAACATAGTCAAGATTCGCGATCAAACGACTACACCAAATCGGTTTGTCTATAAAATTAATCCTCAAGGGCAGCGTACAGACTTAATTGCCAAAGAAAAATTTGATCCTCGCGATCGCCCTTGGTATAAACAGGCTATCAAAGATCCAAAAGCTAGTTGGACTCAGATCTTTTCTCTAGCACGTTCTCAAAAACCTGCATTGGGGTTAAGTCTGAGCCAAGCATTGTATCGAAATGCTAATCAGCAGGATTTGCTGGCGGTCATAAGCGTAACCTTAGATCTAGAAAATCTTACTCGTATCATCAAAGAAAAAGATCTCCAAATCACCAATAATAGTCAGATATTTGCTATTGAACGTCAAACAGAAGATTTACTTGCCAGTTCTAAGATCTCACAACCCTTCATTATTAATGGCAATAAGGCAATTAAAATCCAAGCTTCTCAAAGCCAAAATTATCTACTGCAATCTACAATTAAGTATTTAAATAAATCCTCAGAAGGAGTTAGAGCGATTTCGGCGAGACAACAATTAGATTTTGATCTTGATGGCAAAAGACAGTTTGTGGAAGTATTTCCCATCAAGGATCAGCGTGGTATTGACTGGATCATTGTCCTAGTCGTACCTGAAGATGATTTTATGGAGCAAGTCAACCAAAATACTACTTTCACCATATTTCTTTGTCTACTCACTTTATTAGCCGCTATTGGCATTGGGGTCTTTAGTTCACGTTTGATTGTTGCACCGATGAAAAAACTAACGACCGCCGCTAAAGCGATCGCTGAAGGTGACTTAGAACAGGAAGTAAATACTCATGGAATTTTAGAAGCGGAGGTTTTAGCTAATTCCTTTAACCAGATGTCATTACAACTCAAAGAATCCTTTGAGGTACTAGAGCAAAGAGTTGCGGATAGAACCATTGCATTAAGTCAGGCTAAAGAAATTGCAGATAATGCCAATCAAGCAAAAAGTGAATTCTTAGCAAGTATGAGCCATGAGCTACGCACACCCCTCAATGGGATCTTGGGCTATACTCAAATTCTCAGTCGCTCGAAGGCGATCACTAAAAAAGAACGCCAAGGGATTGATATTATTCATCAATGTGGTTCTCACCTATTAACCCTTATTAATGACATTTTAGATTTATCCAAAATAGAAGCGCGAAAACTGGAAATTACTTCGCAGGCGATTCATTTGCAATCTTTTTTGCAAGGTGTAGTAGAAATCTGTCGATTACGAGCAGAGAAAAAAGGGGTTCAACTTATTGTTAACTTGGATAAAGATCTACCAGAGGGTATTTTTGTTGATGATAAGCGGCTACGACAAGTGTTAATTAATTTAATCGGTAATGCCATTAAATTTACCGATCAAGGAAATGTCACCCTTAGCATCCAAAATTTAAGCTCTCAAAATGTTCAAAATCAGATATCCTCAAGCTCCGAGGAACCTGAAATATCTAAACAAGTATTGATTCGTTTTCAAGTCGAAGATACGGGGATTGGTATTGATAATTGTTATAAAGAAAAAATCTTTGATGCTTTTGAACAGGTTGGCAACAAAAACCACCATGTAGAAGGAACAGGCTTAGGTTTGGCAATCAGTCAAAGAATTATAGGTTTAATGGGAAGTCGAATTGAAGTTAATAGCGAATTAGGGCAAGGCAGTACTTTCAGCTTTGATATAGTTTGTGAAACCACTAGTAGTTGTGAACAGAAAGTATTGGCTGAAAATAGTAACCAAATAGTGGGATATGAGGGTGAAACTCGACGTTTATTAGTTGTAGATGATCGTTGGGAAAATCGTTCGATACTTGTTAATTTATTAACAGCCATCGGCTTTGAAGTGGATGAAGCTGGGAATGGGCAAGAGGCTTTAACTCAAATTAGGCAAAAGTCTTACGATCTGATCATTACAGATATCATTATGCCAGTTATGGATGGATTTGAACTTTTGACAAAAATCCGTAATGACATAGAAATTAAGGATTTAGTTGTGATTGTATCCTCAGCATCAGTATCGGATACGGAGCAACAAAAAACTAAAGAAATGGGCGGTAATGATTTCTTGGCAAAGCCTATCAATGTTGATTATTTATTACAGTTAATCTCTAAATATTTACAACTAACATGGAAATATGAAGAAGCAAAAAAACTACCTAACTTTATAGAAAGTCAAATTAGTGATCTGGAGATAATTACACCTCCATCTGAGGATTTGCGTATTCTCTTAGGGTTATCCCAAAAAGGCATGTTTCTTAAGTTTATGCAACATCTAGAGCTAATTAGCCAAAAGAGCGATCGCTACCAACCTTTTATCCAGAAATTAACCCAAATGGCAAAGGAATTTGAAGGCGAATTAATTGAGAGTACTATTCTTAAATATCTGGAGAGTAGCTAAGTTTAACAACAACATGTAAGCATAATTTGGGCATAATAAAAACCCCAAAACCTGTGGCGCACGCTGCGCGTGCGCCACAGGTTTTGGCTCTGGTTGTACAATAAGAGGGTTGGTATTGTGAACTCTCTAATGCATGAAGCTTATGCGCGATCGCCAATATATTCCTAAATATATTATTTTCTATAAGCCCTATGGTGTGCTCTGCCAGTTTACTGATGACAGTGCATCACCACGTCCTACCTTAAAAGAATATATTGATATCCCTGAGGTTTATTCCGTTGGTCGATTGGATTTTGATAGCGAAGGATTGCTGCTCTTGACCAATGATGGACAATTAAAGCATCGCTTAATCGACCCGCAATTTGAACATACAAGAACCTATTGGGTACAAGTGGAAAGAACTCCCACAGAAGAGGCATTGCAGCAATTGCGGGATGGTGTGCTAATCCAAGGTTATCAGACTAAACCTGCGATCGCAAAACTATTAGACTTTGAGCCAGATTTACCACCACGTAATCCCCCAATTCGCTTTCGAGCAAGTATTCCTACAGCATGGATTGAATTAACTCTAACGGAAGGGAAAAATCGTCAGGTGCGAAAGATGACGGCGGCTGTGGGATTTCCGACGTTGCGACTGGTACGTGTAGCGATCGCGCATTTACGTTTAGACAATCTCAACGTGGGAGAATGGCGCAGCTTAACCGATCATGAGTTACAAGAACTCCGCCTGAAAGTGTTGCCGCGCCGCCTCCGTTAATATCCTGATTAATTCTGCACTTAAACTTTCATACTGGTTTTGTAATAGTTCGGCACAGCCTACAATTGGAACTTTAGCTTGAAATAACTCTGTTAGTAATTGGTGATCAGGTGCGATCGCAATGGAACCATGTTGTAAGACGGAATTGCGGCGATAAACCTGAGCACTACCAATCAGTTTCCTACCATCGGGAATGATTAAATCTGCATTAGTGGCTGTGGAAAAACAACTGGGATTGTGGATATATCCACGTCCTGACTGTCCGTAGGTAAGTGGAATCCCTAATTGGGCAAAACCTTGGATCAGAAATTCACAAATATATTCGTAAATTTCACGGTGCGATCGCTGTTTACCATCTAATTCAACATTTGTAATTACCGCATAGGTAAGATCGCCCTGATGGACAACTGCTCTACCTCCACTGGGACGACAGACAATATCGAGCTGATATTTTTGAGCAATCTCATGCCAGCGATCGGGATATTGCTTTTGATGGAAACCAAGCGAAATTGCGGCTGGTGTCCATCGATAAAATCTTAAAATTGATGGAGCTTGCGGATTGTTACTATGGCGATCGAGTAAAGAATTATCCAATTCCATATGCAGCTTTCCCGATGTCTCGGAATAGGGGATAAGCTGCCATACTTTATTCATATATTTCTACTACAGCAGATGTCCTTAACTCTTAGCAAAGGACATCTACCATCAAGTAATTTCTAGGCTGAAATGCGTTTAAGCACTAAAGTTTTCTTTCAGAAATTCGTCGTTATCATCAGCGATCGCTGCCACAATAGTAATGATACGAGAGATTTCCGCAGGGGAAAGATCTTCAACAGAGCGTGCAGCTAAGACTAACACTTGATCATTTTGAATAGCATAACGAGCCTCAAAAGTATCCGTAGCATTTTTTTCCAATAGCCAGCGTGTTAACTTAGCTTCGTCTTTGAAAGGTGCATTTAATACCGTTGCAAAGACAGTAAAGGTATCATTCGGTTCAGTTCCAGTAATATTGACAACTACCTCTACAGTGCCATATTGGAATTTCCACGTATCCTCTGTCTGGTTTTCAAGCGCCGAGTTGTCAGCATCCATACTAGCAATAACAGTTTGGATGGTTTGCACAATGTGACTAGGCTCTGGTGCAAAACTAGATTCTGCTTCTACAGGAGATATTGGCGATTCTGTTGTGAAGGTCATAGTGAAATATCTAGTTACTATCTGCCAATAGTGTATAGCAAACGTCAATCTTTTAGCACTTTGCACTAAAGGAAAAACTAACGTTTTGATTAAGAGTGTTACCAATTCAGGTTTTGAAGAACATTCAATAAAAATTAAGCTATTTCTCCGTGGGCGATCGCCCAAGTCTGATCTGCCATAGAAACCAGTTCTTCGGGTTCATGGGTGACTACAAGAATTGTCCAATTTTTTTTGAGATCTTCCAAGATCCCTAAGATCTGTTTTCGCATTGACCAATCTAAGCCTGCGGTTGGCTCATCTAGCAATAACAAACTCGGTTGCCGAATTAACTGTACTGCCAAGGCTAATCGCCTCTGTTGCCCTCCACTCAGAGATTGTGGTGATGTACTAGGGTTGAGATGGCTTAGCCCGACTGCATTCAAAGCCCCCTGAATGCGATCGCCATCGAGATCGATATGTCCGAGTCGTAATTCTTCTAAAATCGTACTGCCACAAAAATGTCGCTCTGGAAACTGGAACACTAATCCACATATTTGCTGTAAATGGTCAGGAGTGAGTTCTTGGGATTTCCAATAAATGCCGCCACTAGTCCATTCCACAAATCCCGCCAAAATCTCTAATAATGTACTTTTGCCAGAGCCACTAGGTCCAACCATGACACCAAGTTGCCGATCCTGCAATTCAAACGATATATTTTTCAGAATTGCTTCAGGTGTGGCCGGTGGATGGTAACAAAGCTTTTGGATAGACAGCATAAAAAATTGTGGTAGCGATAAGGAAGTAATGATTGTGATGTGATGTGCCTCGCAGAGCGAGGCACATCACATCACAATGGTGAAAGATAGGATAGCAAAACTTAGTTTTTCCATTCTATTAGGACTTACGCAATGCTAACGAATTCAATGTTTTTTTGGTAGATGAGGCGCGGACGAAGCCCGCGCCTCATCTACCCGATGCATAAGTCCTATCTATTTTTCTAATTCAGAAAGTTCTTGGCAAGCAGCTTGATATTCCCGTTCAATTTCGGCTAATAGTTCTGGTAATCCTGTATTGTTGCCACGCTTACCTTTGAGTTCCATGTCTAGACATAATCTGCCTAGGGCTTTCGCACCTAAAATATTGCTACTGCCCTTTAGGGTATGTGCGGTATAGCTGACTTCCTTAAGATCATTATTAGCGATCGCCTGTCGGAGATTTTGCAAAAGTATAGGGGCTTCTTCCGTTGTAAATAAATGGATCATGCGTCCAATTAAATTAGGATTAATTTGCTCCAAATTCTTGATCGCACCATGATCGATCACCGAAGCAATATGCTTAGTTTCAACAATACTTAAATTGTCGTCTTCATTAAATTGACCACCGATCGCCCATTTCTCGATGGTACGCTGGAGGGATTCCATCATAATCGGTTTACTGATGTAATCATCCATCCCTGCCCGTAAACACATTTCGCGATCGCCCTGCATAGCACTTGCGGTCATCGCAATAATCGTTGGTCGCTCATAGCCTGCATGTAATTCATCCCAATGGTTGACTAGATAGGTTGCTGTTTCTAGACCATTCATTTCGGGCATCTGCACATCTAATAGTAGTAAATCGTAATGATTGACCTGTACGGCTTCGAGTACGGCTAAGCCATTATCTACGACATCAGGATAGTAGCCCATTTTAACGAGCATTGCCATCGCTAATTCTTGGTTAATCAAGTTATCTTCGGCAATCAAAATTTTCAAAGGCAAGCGATCGCCTAGTCGCCCCGCAGGAATCACAGGCTTGTTCATGGCATCCTGCAAAGTATAGGTTGGCGCTTCCTTCGCAATTTGGGTTGTCATTGTAAATGAAAAAGTAGAACCCTGATCCATCTTGCTTTCGACTTGGATGTTTCCACCCATGACTTCTACTAAGCTCTTGCAAATGACTAGCCCTAAGCCAGTACCACCATATTTACGAGAAGTTGCCGCAGTTGCTTGGGAAAATGGCTGAAATAACCTTTGCATTTGATCTTCACTGATGCCAATGCCTGTATCACTCACAGAAAATAGCAGTTGAAATGGACGATCAGCAATGGGAGTCTGATCAGATGCTAATCTGACACTAATTCTGACTGCGCCTGTATCGGTAAACTTAAGGGCATTGGAAACTAAATTGGCTAAAATCTGCCTAATCCTTGTTACGTCACCAATGATATATGGTGGTACGTTAGACTGCATACTGACTTCAAATTTGAGCTTCTTTTCTTTTGCCTTAACTAATTGCACATCATAGATATCTCTAACTACAGCGCGGACATCTAAAGGGGCATTGTCTAGTTCCAGTTTACCTGACTCAATTTTGGAAAAATCTAAAATATCATTGACTACCGATAGCAGCATTTCGCCACTAACTTGAATGGTACGGACAAACTTGTTTTGTTCAGGATTCAAGTCCGTTCCTGCTAATAACTGAGTCATGCCGATCACTCCATTGATCGGAGTACGGATTTCATGGCTCATCATTGCCAAGAATGCGGCTTTGGTACGAACTGCTTCTTCTGCTTCTTCCTTTGCCTTACGGAGATCCTCCATTAACTGAAATTGGCGTAACTCAGCTTGTTTTTTAGAAGTAATATCTCGAAAGCACCAAACTAAACCAAAAAACTTATTCTGGTCAGAACTTACGGGGCTGGTGTAGTAGTCAAAAATGCGATCGCCATAAACGATTTCTCCTCGCCTAATTACATCGGGATCATCATAGGTAGTTTCTAACAAGTTGACTAAGACATCGGGTAGGTAGGATTTAATTAAAAAAGTTCCTAATGGAGGGTCGTAGCTTTCATCTTCGCTCATGTTATCCCCATCTAAAATGCTATGGGGGATATCCCACATTTCACAAAAACGACGATTAAAACTCGCAATTCTTCCCTGTTCATCAACCGCAAAAATACCATCAATGGAAGCTTCTTTTTGGGCATGGAGTAGCAGATTCGTGCGTTGCAACTCCTTCAACATTCCTATCCGCTCAAAGACTGCATGGGATAGTTCATGATTCTTTTGAGCAAGGTGCATCTGTAAATGTCTTAGGGATAAATGCAAATGCACACGAGCAAATACTTCGGCTAGTTGTGGAGGCTTAGTAATATAGTCAGCGCCACCACTGGCAAAAGCCTCCAGTTTGTCTTGAATGCCTTCATTGGCACTAATAAAAATGATCGGGATGTCTTCTGTCTCGGTATTTGCCTTAAGGATGCGGCAGACTTCATAGCCGCTCATCTGTGGCATGGATACATCTAATAAGATGAGATCGGGAGAATGCATTTTTACGCACAGCAAAGCTTCACTGCCGTCACCAGCAGTTTTCGCGATATAGCCGCGATCCATCAATGCGGACGCTAACTCATTGCGAATGTCTGGATCATCGTCAACAACAAGTACCTTTGATTGAAGAACATCGATTACATTTGATTGCACGACCCGATCACCTTACTAGAAAGCCTCATCAATACAGTCGTTTCTTATGCTACACGCTTAGCACTGTGTATAACTAGCCAATGAGCATACCTTAGACAACACTAAAAAACAACTTAATATCGCGTTTACCAAACTAATACAGGTTTGTTTCCCCGCCTTCGGCGGGGAAACAAACCTATGTACCTCGCTTGCTTAAAAAGCGCTATATCGCTATGAAACAAGTTTTTGAAACCTTTGCTAAGCTTATGCTTCAAAAACAATCTAGTTTTAGCGACCACCAACCGTAATTGCGTCAACTTTAATATGGGGTTGACCGACGGTGACATAGACACTGCCACTAACGGAGCCACAAAAACCTGCGGCAAGTTCTAGGTCGCTTGAACTCATGGAGATTTCCTGCATGATTTCTTTAGCATCGCCGATGAGGGTTGCACCTTTAAGTGGTTTGGTGATTTTGCCATGTTCGATTAAATAGGCTTCATCTACAGCAAAGTTAAATTGTCCTGTGGGTAAGACGCTACCACCGCCCATCTTTTTGCAATAGATTCCCTTATCCACTGAGGCAAATAGATCATCAAGGGAAAAGTCCCCTGCATCAATGTAGGTATTTCGCATCCGACTTGCCGCAGCATAGGCATAGCTTTGGCGGCGACCGCTACCTGTACGGGGATTTCCTGTGCGTAATTCCCCTGCGCGATCGCTAATAAAGTTTTTAAGAATTCCATTTTCAATTAATAGTGTGCGCTGGGTGGGCATCCCCTCGTCATCCATATCAATTGTGCCGAAGGCTTCTGTGGATCTGCCTTCATCCCATGCGGTTAGATTTTCATGGGCAATTTTCTGACCTTTCATTTCTGCAAAGGGTGTAGTTTTTGCTTCGATACCAGTAGTTTCGAGGAGATGCCCACATGCCTCATGGAAGATTACGCCGCCAAACTGATTTGCCATGATGATCGGATAGGAACCAGACTCGACATAATCGGCATAGAGCATTTTCCCAGCCGCTTCGACGATTTCATCAACGACTGGTTCATAGTTCCAATTGCGGAGATAGCTGGGATCGCTTGTACCACCAACACGCTTGTTAATTGAGGAACGGTTTGCGCCATCAGCACAGAGCAGGTTAGAGCCAACTGATTGTGTAAGACGAATATCTCTAGCAAATGTACCATCGCTCGCTGCGACTAGGACTTCTTGCCAATCGCGGAAGTAGCCCGATCGCCTTGATTGAATATGTTTACCTTTTTTGGCGAGGAGTTGATTGGCTCCAAGGAGAATGTCACCCATTTCCCGCATGGGGCTACATTGAGCAATCCATGTTTCTTTACCTTTTTTAGAGGCATAGTCACGGAAGAGTTCTAGTTGAATGGAGGGAATAATAGAGTTTTGAGAAGGAAGCTTTAAACCGAGGATCGAAAGAGCACGTTCTAGAGCCGACTTTAATCCTAGAAAAGTAAGATCGTTGGTACTGACGTAGCAATCGGCTTTGCCTTTAAAAGCGCGAATCCCTGCCCCTGTTGATAGCCTTGGTGAAATACTAGTAATTGTGTCATCTTCAGCAAGACAGCTAATGTAATTGTTGCGCTCTAGGAAAAATTCGACAAAGTCTGCGCCTGCTGCTCGCCCAAGTCCTAAGAGGATCGAGAGGGGGGCTTCCCAAGTTTCGTCAAAGCGATCGCCAACGGGCGAATATTGTAAACTTGGCAGTTCTTTGGTCAGTAGTAGGTTGCTTCTCATGGATGGATGCTCGATACTGTTTGCTTCTCTTCTGCAAGTGTAGCAAAACGTTCAGGAAATTGATTAGGTGAACCCCGCCAAATTGAGAATTAATTCATTTAAATTTTTTTGTTTATGGAATCGCCCCCTTCGGGAGACGATTCCACAAACCTAATATAGCGGTTTTCATTGTGCCTACGACGAAGTGAAAACTGCCCTAGGGAAAAGATTCTTGCGATCGCAAAAATCTTTTCCCTAGAGAAATCCAAACTAATCGCCTATAATAACTATCAAGTGGGGCTTTGTTTTTTATTAATTTTTCTAACTTAGCAAATATGTTAGGTTTACCTAAAAATTAGATCTTTAACTAAGTTTTTTGTTTTTTGGCAAGGTTGTCTCTCTTGAGCAATCATCTTGGGCTTTGTGATAAATAGGTAAAAATAGCTCCCAGTGACAACAGGTGAGGATGAAATTTGCAATTCAAACCATTTCAGTATGAATAAAAAAACACAGTCACAATTGAATGATGATGATTTGTTAGGTAGTTCTCAGCAAAAGCATATCGAACCAGATCATTTGAATTTACGAATGGAAAAATCAAGACAAGGAATGCTTCTATATTCAGACATTCTGCAAACGATACGTCAGACTGAGGATTTGCTATCAGTTTTTGGAGCTATTACTAACAAATTGCTGCGATTCCTTCAAGCAGTCCATGTTTCTATCTATAAACTTGATAGAGCAGGAAATGTTAGTTATGGCACAGGGCTTGCGGGGGGATTTATTGCTGAGGCGAAAGCGACATATTGCGAACCCTGCTCACAAATTCAGATCGAAAATATCTTATATTCGGAACACCATTGGGGAGAAGAGGTAACGGGAACAATTATTGATCATTACACGGCGGGGATTACTAGATGTGAACTGAACTTAGCTGAAGTATTTGCTGGTAAGGCTTATTTACTAGTGCCAATTGTGTTGCCAGAATTGGATTGCGATCGCCCATTATGGGGATTTTTGACTGTGCATCAATGCACTGCCTCTGGCAATCCTAACTTTCAAAATACATGGGATCAAGATGATGTGTTGCTATTACAACAAGTAGCGATGCAGATCGAAATCCTTTTGCAAAGAGCAAATCGTGACAATACATTATTGGCGCAGATCGAAGAAGCAGATCAAGCCTATGCCGTTTTACATCGATGGACTCAGCAATATCGCTCTTTAGTGGAGCAAATCCCCAATGTGTCCTATGTCTCACCGATCGCCAATACTCCAGAATTTGCCTATATCAGCCCCCAATTAAAAGATCTTTTGGGTATACCAGCTTCTGAATGGAATGCAGGTTTTTTTAATACTTGGGCAGAATATGTGCATCCCGATGATCGCGATCACGTTCAGCAAGAGGTTCTAAAAAGTATCGAAACCAATGAACCTTTTTACTGTGAATATCGGTTTATTAATCGTGAAGGCAAAATTATCTGGGTGAGAGATAATGCCACTGTTGGCTTAGCAACGGATGGTAAAACTAAGGTGCTCCGTGGTTCGGCTTTTGATATTAGCGATCGCAAAGAAAGCGAACTACGATTTAAAGGGATTTTCAATAATACATTCCAATTTATTGGTTTACTGTCAATAGATGGGATTTTTTTAGAAGCTAATCAAACGGCTTTAGACTTTGGTGGTGTGACTCGTGAAGATGTCATTGGTAAGCCAATCTGGGAAACCTATTGGCTGTCTATTTCGGAAGCTACTCAGCAGCGAATCAGGCAATCGGTGAAGCAAGCGGCTCAAGGGGAATTTGTGCGCTATGAAATGGATATCTATGGGGCGGGTCAACACACTATCACCATTGACTTTTCACTGCGTCCTCTCAAAGATGAATCTGGACAAGTTGTTTTATTAATTCCTGAAGGCAGAGATATTAGTGGAATCAAGGCTATTGAGAAAGCTTTACGCAAAAATGAAGCAATGCTTGCTGAGGCTCAAAGAGTTGCCAAGCTTGGGAATTGGGAATGGGATATTCTAGCTGATGAAATCACTTGGTCAGAAGAGTTATTTCATATTTTTAGGCGAGATCCGAATATGGGTGCTCCCACCTATGATGAACACCTATCATACTTTGTGCCAGAAGATCAGCAAAAACTGAATCATGCAGTGCAAAGGGCAATTCATCAAGGTGAGTCATATCATTTAGAGTTGAGAATGGCGCAAACTGATGATTCCTATCGTTATCTCGAAGGTATTGGTCATGCTGAATATGGTGATCATGGAGAAGTTGTCAGACTGTATGGTATTGCACAAGATATTAGCGATCACAAAGCTGCGGAGGCAATTCTTCGTCATAATAAAGCGCTATTACGATTAACCATTGAGAATGCTCCTGTTGGTATTGCTACCTTTAACTTAGAAGGTAAATTCTTAAATGTTAATCAATCGTTCTGCAAAATATATGATTATTCTGCTGATGAGCTACTCAATATGAGAACGATTGATATTACACATCCTGACTCTATCGAGATCACTCTGAAAGCACTAAGTAGCTTAATAAACAATGAAGTAACTAATGTATGTCTTGAAAAGCAATATATTCATAAAAATGGTCACATCATAGATGCCATAAGTAGAGTTAGTCTAATCAGAGACGATCATGGCAAGCCTATTCAGTTTATTGCGAATGTCGAAGATGTGACTGAGCGCAAGCAAACTGAGGCAAAACTAGCCGCAGCACGTATCGCTGAAGCTGCTAATCAAGCCAAGAGTGAATTTTTGGCTGTTATGAGTCATGAACTGCGGACACCAATGAATGCTGTAATTGGCATGACTGAACTGTTGCTCAATACTCCCCTATCTCCGCAACAACAGCAATATGTCTTCACTATTTGCCAAGGGGGAGAAGTGTTGCTCTCGGTAATTAATAACATTTTAGATTTTTCACGGATTGAGTCAGGGAAATTTGAATTAGAAGAACATCCCTTTAATTTGCAAAAATGCGTTGAGGAAGTTCTCAACTTAATGACATCTCGCATAGCAGAAAAAGAGATCGAACTTCTCGCTATGGTTAATCTAGATGTGCCACGACGGATTTGTGGAGACTATCATCGGTTGCGACAAATCTTAGTCAATCTAGTTAGTAATGCGATTAAATTTACAGAACATGGCGAGATCGTGGTTACTATAGAAGCTCGCTTAGTTGATCAAGTTGATCAAGATGCTAAAAAGTATGAGCTAGTTTTTACTGTAAGGGATACGGGCATTGGCATTGCTCCTGATGCGATCGCCAAACTTTTTCAAGCATTTAGACAAGCGGATAGCTCGATTAATCGCAAATATGGTGGTACGGGTTTAGGACTAGCTATTTGTAAACAGCTATGTGAACTGATGGGTGGTCAGATCACCGTCGAAAGCAATTTTGGGGAAGGTTCTTGTTTCCGCTTCTCGATTTTGGCTATGGAGGATACCTCAGAATCAACTGCGATCGCTCCCGAAATACCACAGGAATTTAATGGTAAACGCATTCTGAGTATTAATACTAACTCAACATCTCAACAGACGATCGCTTTGTATACACAACCTTGGGGAATTTGTTTGCGTGCAGTATACTCGGCGAATGAAGCGTTGCAATGCTTGTCTAACGAGAACTTTGATGCCGTAATCATCGATAGACAATTAGGAGAGATTAATGCTTTAGAGGTTGCCAAAAATATTCAAGACATTTTTCCTGCATTGCCTTTGATTCTCTTAACTCCTGCCAATGCGTTATTGGAGTCAATTACAACTGATTTTGCCTCAATTATCACGAAACCCATCTCAGCTTCTAAGCTCTATCAGGCTTGTCTCGACTTATTCACGAGTCATCCTCCTCAGATCGCAAGCCGCGATCGCAATATTGCTATTTATGCCAGCATAGATGAAAGCTTTGCTACAAAATATCCTTTCCACATTCTCTTGGTGGAAGATAATCCGATCAATCAGCAGATTCTCCTATTGATGCTAGAAAAATTAGGCTATCAAGCTGACTCAGTGGGCAATGGACTGGAAGCGGTGCAGTCTCTTCAAAATCAATCCTATGATCTGCTATTTATGGATATTCAAATGCCATTGATGGATGGGCTGACGACAACTCAAAATATTCGGCAATTACCCAATCAACGTCCTTGGATCATTGGTCTCTCGGCGAATGCCTTTACGGAGTCACGGAATTTGGCGTTATCAGTAGGTATGGATGACTACCTAACGAAACCTTTACAAATTGAGGAGTTAGTGGCGGCACTTCAACGAGTACCCAAGACATCAGATCATAATCCAATCAATATGGATATAGTTGCTAATATAGAAATGATGATCGGGGAACAAGGCTTATCTCAGCTAATTCATGAATATTTAGAACATTCTAGATTGTCAATTGCGAAGATGAAATCATCGATCCAGAATAGCGACATCGTTACCATAGAAGCAGAAAATCATTCTCTCAAGGGAGGTAGTGGGATGTTGGGTGCTACCTATCTTTGTGGATTCTGTAAGGAGCTACAATCCCTATGTAGAGATATACTCCATCACCATACTCATGTAGATATAGCCAAAATTGAAGATCTCGTACTGAAGATTGAAAATGAATACAATCTCGTGGCTAAAGCATTCCAATCGATAAACCAACAAAAGTGACGCGCAGAGCGCGTCACTTTATTACTTTTGTCAATGAAAAATTAAATCGTCAAGTTCTGCATAATCAGGAAGGGTGGTATCGATCGCAATGCCATTTCTAAATACCTTGCGATCGCGTTGATTGCGAGATAGCAACTCACTATAGCTTCGCGCCTTAAATAGCACTAAATCGGCGGTTTGACCAATGCCAATTTTACCGACATCCGCTAACCCCATTAGGGTTGCGGGGCGGGAAGTTACCGACTCAATCCAATTATCGTAGGGAGTATCTAGATGCTCGATTTTAGCGCCCATCGTGAAAACCTCTAGGAGGTCATGATCGCCAAACCCATAAAAGGGATCGCGACAGTTATCGCTAGAGAGCGCCACTTTCACACCTGCCGCATCAAGTTCGCGCACAAGGGTAACACCACGCCAGCGCGGAGTACGTTCTGCAACTCGATCCTGTAAGTACATATTACACATCGGTAAGCTGACGACTCCAACATTAGCCTGTTTTACTAAAGCGATCGTTTGGTTAGCCGTTTCCTCATCCTGCACCGCTAGACTACAGCAATGACCACAGACAACCTGTGAGCTAAAGTCATGCTTCAGAACCGCCTCGGCAACTCGTCGTAGGGTTTGCGATGCGGGATCGTTGTTTTCGTCAGTATGGAAGTCTAGGCAGAGATCGCGTTCCTTAGCTAGGGTGATAATTCTTGCCAAATATCGATCTAATTCTGGAATCATATGAGCAATACCACCGAGCAAACCGCCGAGTTCGGCAACAGCATCGGCAAATAGTTCTCCTTCCTTAGTTTCAAAATAGGAAAGGGTTACTAGGGATACCGCTTGGAGTGTGATTTTATCTTTCCACTTATCCCGTAATTCTCTAAATACTTGGAATGTTGTTTCAAACTGATGAGGTGGGCAGTCTAAATGGGTACGAATGGCTTTAGTTCCATGGGCATAGCTGCACTTCAGTCCAAATTCCATGCGGCGATAGAGATCTTCATATTTCCAGTTGCGATTTTCTGTGCAATCGCGATAAATACCCTTGAGTGCGCCTTGGAAAGTTCCATCTAGATTCGGACTTCGTTCCCAAATATGCCCTTTGTCAAGATGGGTATGCAAATCCGCAAAACAGGGAACCATCAGTCCTTGCTTTGCATCAACAATTGGTAAACTCTCAGTAGAAATTTGGGAAGCGAGTGAGTCGGGAAAATCTGGAATTATGGAAGCGACTAAACCATTCTTGATTTCTATATGACAGGGAAATAGGCGATCGCGTTGTAAAGTTGGCGTGAGTGGCAGATCTACAGATTGAGTCCGAATCGTACTATCAATAAAACAATTGGGAATGCGCGTATTAACAATCCAATAATGCGAAGGTTCTGTCATAACTTTGATATATGAGCAACTAATGCCCTAAGTCCTAAGCGATAGCTCTCTGCGCCAAAGCCACTAATCTGACCGATCGCAATGGGAGCTATAAATGAATGGTGACGAAATTCTTCGCGCTTATGAATATTGCTTAAATGCACTTCTACAGTAGGAATATTCACCGAGGCGATCGCATCTCTGAGTGCCACACTGGTATGGGTCAATCCCCCAGGATTAATCAAAATTCCTTGCTGTACTTGAAAAGCAGCATGAATTGTGTCGATCAGGACACCCTCATGATTGGATTGCAGAAATGTTAATTCTGCGCCTAACTCTGTTGCGTCTTGAGTTAGGCGATCGTTAATTTGCGCTAATGTGGTGCTGCCATATACCTCTGGCTCCCGTAAGCCCAACATATTGAGGTTTGGCCCATGCAGAACCAAAATTTTCATTAGTTGCTCTAAATTATTCTTTTTAATTTTTTTCTTTTATCTTTTTTCTTAATTAACGAAACTGCTCAATTGACGAGCTAAAACGCATCGTCTTCGTAATTGCTTCAAGATTTTCGTGAGGACGAGGAATTACGGTTGCAGAGAGGAATAATGCTTTGTCCTTGGAACTTAAAACTTCAATTTTTTTAGCCGCCTCTACGCCTGCTTCAACGGCTCTTTTGACATCGCCAACTGGCCCCCGAATGATGATGGTGAGGCGAGCGCCACTAACTTTTTCGTAGCCCACAAAAGTGACTTTCGCAGCTTTAACCATTGTGTCAGCAACGGAGAGTGCAGGGGGATGCCCCAACACCTCGACCAAACCAACTGCCATTCCCATAAACTTTCTCTAGTTTTTTTACCAATCACAATCATAAATCTCAATGGTATCGATTGAATGATATGTATCAGTTATTTGCGCGATAACAAAAAATAAACAGCGCACTTGGTGCGCTGTTTATTCATAGCAATCTTAAATCAGTTGTAGAAATCATTGGCTTCGGCTTCGCTCAGCCACCTATCAACCGATGGCTGAGCGAAGCCGAAGCCCGATGCTTTATGAGGGTCTGCGCTTCGCGCAGCCCCTCATAAATTAGGCAAATTTGGCGCGAATGGTTTCAATGCGATCGCGGTTTACGCCTAGATCCGATTGACCAAGACGGGAGGCGGAGCGTACCTCAATGATGCCCTTGTCAGCATTTAAGTAAAACTCCACATCATCGACATAGCCCATGAGCTTGCTTGTAAACTCCGCATAAATATAGTTACCTTCGGCGGTAATGATTTTGGTGCGGGGCAAGCTCTCGATCACAGCTTTGAGATCAGTCAAGGCTGTGGCAGGATCGCCTGTGTAGGTCAAGGGTGCAATCTTATGCTCAGCATCGGTGCTTTGGCTCGATACACAGTTAGGGGAATTAGGGCAATCAAGCAGCTTGCCATTAGTTACGCCAAGATTAGTGGGGCGTGTGCCAGAAAAGGAAAAAAGTGCCATAGGTGTTGCGATCGCAGAATTTAGGGTATGGGTAAGGGAATTTGCCGAAGCCGCAGGAACAAATCCGAAATAAGCAAGGGTAACAAAATATAAGCTCGCGGCGATCGCGACAAGTTTAGACATAATTGGTATTACAAATTTCGCTGAGTATTAATACACAGACGATTATGACATTTTCATTCTCCAGACTTCTATCCATCAAGTTGAAGAGGTTGATCGCTAAAGCTTGGATTTCATGATGGTATAGCAAGGCTTAATTATTGTTTCGTCCGCATAGCGGACGAAACAATAATCTGATGAGGTTAACTGGCAAACAGCAATCCGCGTATCAGATTAAAGAGTGTGCCAAAGATCAAAGCAAGGGTAGCTAAGGAGGCGATCGCATTTCCGGGGGCGCGTTTGCTGGCTTCAATGTAATAGCCCCAAGCATAGAGAATCCGCCCCACAATCCAAGCAGCACCTAAAATTGCGCCCCAGTTAGGATTTACATAAATGCTGAATAGCCATAGAGATGGCAAAAAGATCACAATCTGCTCAAGGGTATTTTGGTGGGCACGATAAACCCGCTCGAAGTCTTCATTACCTGTAGTTTGTGGTGGTGAAATTTTGTATTTAACACGAGCCACGCCCACACCAATGCCTAAGCCAAAATAAACGAGCAATGCGCCGATGGTAGCGATCGCAGGAAATACTAGTGTTTTGATATCCATTTGATGATTAGTTGTTAATTTATCGCTAGGAGAAGGGGCGCAAAGCGCCCCTTCTTCCTCTAAGCATTATGATGGGTGCTAGATCTCGTTTTATGTTATGCCAAAGTTTCAAACTTATATCGGAATTGCTGCGATCGCATTGATTGTTGCTAGTTGTCAGCAGAATTTATCGCCAAATGTATCGCCTAGCCCCACCTCTGCACCAACGGCTAATCCTGCGACGGAGAAGGCGATTAACTATTTGCGATCGCAGCTTAAGCTATCGGCGAATGTGGCGATCGCGGCGGAGTCGGCAAAACCACAACCTGCGAATGTTGCTGATTTGTGCCAAACGGTTGCGCCGACTCAAGAGGGATTTGAAATTGCTTTAGTTGCTGAGGATACTCGCTATATCCTGCAAACTAATCAAGATGCTAGCAAAATCGAGATTTGTCGCTCTGAGGATGCCAAACCTGCAACGACGGGTAAATACAATGGTGCGGGTTACATCTTGCGTTATCCCGCCGATTGGAAAGCGATCGACCTTGGTTTAGAAGCATCGGGCGCGAGTACGGTCATATTTACGCCTAGTAAAGAAGTTGATCTGGCTAATGGCAATAGTCTAGAGAAAATCCTCCAAAAGCTGCAACAAAGCCAACAGGTTTATACGATTGTGGCAAGGCAGCCGAGTGATGCTAAAGCGATCGCTTCCGACGGTTCCGAAAATGCGAAAGATTTAGTCACGATTCCCTTTGATGCAAAAGTTAAGGGGGCAAAGTCTGGCTCGAAAAAGGAATTTACCACAGCGATCGCCTCTAATAGCTGGAAAGTTCAAGTCTTAACTCTAGAAGCCGACAAATTCATCTATACCGTTCGCTACTATCAACCTGTTGCTAAAAGTGATAAAAGCGATCCAAATAGTCCAACAGCTAAAGTCTTTGAGCAATTTGCCAATAGTTTTGCTCTAATTTCCCAGTAGAGAGTAACGTGCTTTGCACGTTACTCTCTACTCACAGATTTTGTCCACATTTCTCGATCGCAGATTGAATTTGTTCGATTTTAAAAGGCTTGGTCACGTAATCATTCATGCCTGCTTCTAGGCATTTTTCGCGATCACCTTGCATGGCATTAGCAGTCATCGCAATAATTTGAAGGGAATTGTGCGATTCATCGAGATTGGTTAAATCTGTTTGAGCAAATTTCTCCTTAGCCCGAATCTGTCGAGTTGTCTCTAAACCGTCCATTTCAGGCATTTGCACATCCATAAAAATGATGTCATAGCTCTTTTTCTTGATAGCTTCGAGAACTTCTAGTCCGTTGGCGGCAACATCAATTTCATAGCCCATCTTTTCAAATAGACGATTCGCTAATTTCTGATTCACGGGATTATCTTCGGCAAGTAAAATCTTAAAAGGAAATTTGTCTGCTAATTTGGGAACTTTACTCGTGAGGTTTTTTGTGGCGAGGTTATCTTTAGCAGGCTTTAAACCCAACTCTAGTAGATGATCTAGTTTCTCAAGAGTTGGTGTAGCTATGAATGGCTGCTCGGCGGGATAATAGGCGATCGTAAATAGGAAAGTTGTCCCTTTGCCTAAGGTGCTCTCAACCCAGATATCTCCTCCCATAAGCCTTGTGAGGTTCTGAGAAATCGCTAAGCCTAAGCCAGTACCACCAAATTTGCGTGTAGTTGAGGAATCTACTTGAGAGAAGGGCTTAAATAATTTATCTAACTTATTAGAAGGAATGCCAATACCTGTATCTTTAATCTCGAAAAGAAGTTGCTCTTCGTTATACTTAGTCACACTGACAGTGACTTCACCCACTGATGTAAATTTAATCGCATTACCTACCAAGTTAATCAAAATTTGCTGTAAACGATTAATATCACCTTCGATAAATTGGGAAACATTAACATCAATTAGATAATATATTTTTAATCCTTTTTCATTGGATTTAGGGATAAACAGACTAAAAACTCTATCCAAACATTCTTTAAGCTCAAAAGGTTTTACTTCTAGGTCAACTTTGCCTGCTTCGATTTTCGAGAAGTCTAAAATATCATTGATAATCATCAATAGAGATTCACCACTGGTATTAATGGTTTCTACATATTCCCTCTGCTCTAAGTCAAGATAAGTCCCAAGTAAGAGATTTGTCATGCCAATCACTCCATTCATCGGTGTGCGAATCTCATGGCTCATGGTGGCTAGAAATTCAGACTTAATCCGCGCAATCTCTTCGGCTGTTTCCTTTTCTTGTTGCAATTGCAATCTTAAAATATTGGTTTTCAATAAATCCCGAATTGTCAGAAAGCCTATTTTGACGACCATGTAGACAAATAAAGCACCAAAGAAGAAGATAACTCCTGTGAGAACTAGGATTAACCACTGGACTTTGAGGGGAAATAGGACGATTACGCCTAGATATCCTAGGAGAAAGAAAACCATCAGCGCTCTGAGAATGTACCAAAGCTTCTGATATTTACTGTCTTTGAGCAAATCTAGAATCCGTTGTGTCTCTTTAATCGAAAGAAACATGACGAATCCGCCAAGGGCGATTAAAATGACAGTAAAAATGTCGATCATTTTCGTGTAAAGCTAAGCAGAGACTATTATATCGCGTTACTTCTCATGGTCATCATGCGATCGCTTTTTAAGCATATAATTTGCCTATAATTTGAGCCTTAACATAATCATCCATCTATGCCTAAGAAGTCTTTGCCTAAATCTTTTGAAGATAGATATCCAAATATCTCTCGTTGGGTGAATAGAGAGAATGGAATAATCGAAATTGGCTGGAGAGATAATGGTTATACCAGTGCATTTGTTCGTGCTTCTGAGACGGGTGGAACCTTTTGGGAAGGTGAGGATGAGTATGATTCGATGGATGATGCGCTTTTAGATTTGGAAGGTGGTGTGCAGATCTGTATGAGAGAGATTCATGGGGAATCATGGGAGAGTGAGTAATTCTTAGTCTTTTGTTTGATGATTTTGGCGATCGCATTTAGCTCTAATCATGAGAAAATCAGGTTAAAGTTTGAGGTGTGAATATGGAACCAGCTTACATAATTGCGATCGCTGTAGTTGTCGCCTTGATCGGTTTATTTGTCATGTTTCGTTTTGGGATTGGCTTTTTTAAAGGTGGTTTCAGAGCTAAGCATGGTGATTCTGAGTTTGAGGGCAATGCGGAAATTAGAGAAGCAAGAGAATCTCGGCAAGCTGGTACTGTAGTTAAAGGGACGAAGATGATTGGTAAAAAACTGAAAGTGCGGGTGGCTAAGGATGATACTAGGATCGAAGATACGGTGATGAAGGGTGAAGACTTGGACTTTACTGTGGAGGCTGAAAATAAATCGAATCTGGCGGATCGCGAGGACAAGGCATGAGGCTGGCGAATCGGACTAGGGAGGTTGAGTTTTTTAAGAAAATGTTGCGGGGTGAGATATCCCAGCGCATTTTGTTGATTCAGGCGGCTTCGGGCATGGGCAAAACGAGTTTGTTAACCGAGTTTGCAGCGCTTTGTCCTATTCATGCTGAGGCGGCGATATTGGTCAAAATCGATCTAAAGTCGGCTCAGACTGGTATTGCTTATATTTTTTCTAAGTTACAGAGTCGTTTAGGTGAAGATAATTTCACAAGGTTTAATGGGGCGCTGAGTAGGTTTCTTAGTTCTGGGGTTGAGGTTTCAGGTAATCAGATTGAAGGGACGGAAAATCAGATTCAGGTGGTTTTGAACACTGAGAGTGACGATATTCGCAATTTTCGGTTAAGCCAATTGCAAAGAGCTTTTTTCCAAGATTTTCAAGCAATTAAGAAGCCGATTGTGATGATTTTAGATACATATAATGCTGCCCCTGTAACTTTGGCGGATTGGATTGAGGGGGGATTTTTAGCAGAGGTGGTGGATGCAAAAAATATTCGGGTGGTAATTGCGGGGCAGTCTGTACCGAAGCCAACAATTGAATGGGAAGATTTGGCTGCTACGCATCCTTTATATAAAATTGATGACGCTGATGCTTGGCACTCTTTTTCTAAAGCACAGAATTGGGGATTTGGGAAAGAATCAATTGAGCTATTTGTACGCTATCTTAATGGGCAGCCATCTCAGATCTTACAAGCATTAGAAAGTCTAGCAAGGGGTGTCGAAAATGAGTAATGACCTCTTGCAGAAGTTAATGGCGGCGCAGACGGATGAGGAGCGCAGTTGGATTGTGACGGAGAATTTATTGGAGTCTTTGCCAAAGGATGTGGCAAGTGCTTTGTGGGCGGTGGCGATTCCCCATTGGTTTAATGCGGAGATTTTGGCAGCTTTATGTCCTGAGTTAGGAGATCGTGCTGATGAAATTTATCAGCAGTTGCAAGAGCTTTCTTGTGTGGAAGTATTTCCAGAACGGGGACATAATGTCCATGAGTTGACACGCAATCAGTTATTAGATCGATTATGGAAAGATAGTCCTGAACGTTTTCGAGAATTATCTGGTAAAGCGGCATCATATTTTGCTCAGCGTGGCAAATCAGAAAATCAAATTGAAAGGATTTATCATTTAGTAGTAGCCGATCCTAATAGAGGAATTGATGCACTATCTGATTTATCGCAAAGGCTTGACTATACTTTTCGTAGAGAAGAACTAGCATCTCTAGTCTTTAACTTAAATCAACAACTTTATGCAAACCGATTAACAATTAAAGTTACTATTGAATTACTCATTTGCGAGGGTAGATTTAAGTTCAGACACGATGAGTTAAAACAATGTATAGAAAACCTTAGAATCATAATAAATCTTATAAAGGAAATCAGTGATTTAACTAAGATGCAAATAGATGTCTTTGCTAGATTATATTCAGTAACTATATTTAGTTCTAAACTATTATTAATTATTTCAAAAGCCTATGTAGATTTTTCAGAATATATTTTAGATATAGCAACATTTATAACAAGGAGTATGGCTAATATCACGAGATTCCAAGGAGATCTTAATCAAATATTAGGAGATAATGATGAATCTTTAGATCTTTACACTAATGCACTTGACGCTTACTACGAAGTTAATAACCATCTAGGTATAGCAGGTACATTAAAAGCAATTGGAGACACTTATGTAAAGCTAAAATATTATGATGAGTCTCTTGAAAGTTATAAAAAATCTCTAGATATTTTTGAAGAAAATAATGATCTATTAGGTAAAGCAAATTCTCTAATATCGATTGCTAATGTTTTGAAAATATTAGGACGGAAAGAAGAAGCTTTAGAAAATTATGAGATTTCTCTTTCTTTATATAGCAATGTTGGTAATCATTTAGAAGAAGCTAGTGTTTTAGGAAAGATAGGTGAACTATTAAATCTTCTCGAACATCCATTAGAGTCATTGGAAAAATACGAGTTAGCGCTAGATATTTTTAGGCATTACAATAATCAATTAATGATTGCATACACACTCAAACTAATTGGTGATGTACTAAAATCTACGAATCGATACTTAGAGGCTTTAGAACGTTATAACCTATCACTTATAATTTGCAACCAAATTAAAGATTCAAATAAAAAAGAGGATTTTTCGCTAATATTTCTAAGATCAAATATTCTTGCTTTGATTGGAAATGTATTGCAGTTACTAAGCCGTTATTCAGAAGCACTTGATAAATATAAAGAGGCATTAAGTATCTATTCTGAATTAAAAGTTGATAATGAAGAATTAAGCAATGCTCTATTACAGGGTAAATCTCTTATATTAATATCTATGGCATATGTATTGTATAAACTTGATCGTCGGAAAGAAGCGCTAAAAAACTATGAATTAGTATTGCCAGTTTTCAGACAAATTGGTGACAAATCTCAGGAAGCCCATACCTTACAAAATCTTGCAATTCTAAAAAAAGATCTGCTTATAGGATTGACTTATAGTAAAGCCGCCCTATATATATATGAAAAGCTAGATGACAAGATTAATCAAGCCATAAATCTAAGCTACTATACTTCCATTATACAAATCAAGCTTGGACAAAAGAATGAAGCTTTGCTCTCACTTTCCCGTGCTGCTGAATTAGCTCAAATAGAAAATGATGAATCTATACTTGAGTATGCAAATAAAAATATTGTCAAAATTAGTAGAGAACTTAAAGGTGTATGGGGATGGTTCGATTGGATAAAAAGTAAATTAATGAGATAGAATAGATGGTAATACGGTTAATCTAATATTAACCTGAATCAATTAATCAGTTGAGATCAAATCGCCATGACGATTAAAGAACTAATCTACGCCGAAATCAACAAAATTGAAGAAAACAACCTTGATGAACTATACGAATTTGTCAAGCAATTTGCAAACGCCAAATCCATAACCAAACCGAAAACAGGCATCTTAAACAAACTCAAACGCATCAAAATCCAAGCGCCAGTTGACTTTGCCTCTAACATTGATCAGTACATGAGTGGAGAAAAGAGCCTTGACAATATTCATTGATACTTCATTCATCATTGCCCTCATCAACGAACGCGATCAATATCACACACAAGCCCTAGATTTAAGCGATCGCTATATTGAGCAACCTGTAGCCATCACCGATGCAGTCCTTCTCGAAATCGCCAACTCCCTAGCCCGTAGATACAAAAATGAAGCAATAGAAGTAATCGAACAATTTCTCAATTCAGAAGATGTAGAAGTTATCCGCTTCACACCTGAAATATTTGACCGAGCCTTTGAGCTATACAAAACCCGTCCAGATAAAGAATGGGGCTTAGTAGATTGCGTCTCATTTATTGTCATGCAAGATCGTAATATTCGAGAAGTTCTTACCTTTGATCAACATTTTGCACAAGCAGGATTCCAGATCCTTTAAAGCGATCGCACTGTAAATGTGGTGATAGGCGATCGCTGATGATTATAGAAACTGAGTTTATGGAAAATAACGATAAACTTCCTTACGGTGCAAAACACGAACAAAAGCTACGACTTCCCCTTCTACGAATAATCCAACACGATAATCACCCACACGAATTCGATAAAAATTCTCATGCCCTTGAAGTAATTTAATATTGCGTATTTCTGACAAAGCATTTACTAATTCCACCTCTTCAACAACTTTTTGAATGCGTTTTAGAACTTTACTATCTTTAAGATTTTTCAAATCCTGCTTAAAAGTTTTGCGAAATTCAACCTGCATAATTACCGCTCAAACAACTCAAATATTTCATCTCTTCCCACATTCTCACTATCTTTTCCCTCAGCGATCGCCTTTGCCATCGCCACCTCTTCCATCGCCTCATAAAACAAATCTAGAATCCAGCTACGTTCTTGTATCAATAACTCGTGTAAGGCTTCCTTGAGCAAAGGTTTTAGCTCTTCTACCTGTAAATTCAACATAAGTATCTATGTGTGTATAAGTTAGAATCTATTTCTTAATCATAGACTAAATGACAGAGCGATCACAGTTTAGTTAATTTTCGCAGGGGCGATCGCATTGTAGATGTGGTGATAGGCGATCGCTAGTTGATTTTGGCTAATAGGCAATCAGTTTTATGCCAATGTTAAAATTTAGAGTGACAGCGTCATCTACAAACCAATGACTGAGCAAATCACCATTCAAGACATTTATGCACTATTCCGCGAAAGTGAACAGCAACGCCAAGAATATCAACGTATCGCCGAACAAGAAATGGCAGATCTCCGTAAAATCGTGGCTCAAACTAATACGCAAATAGGTGGCTTAACCAGTCGATGGGGAGAATTTGTAGAGAACCTAATCAAACCAGCCGCAGCAAAATTATTTAAAGAACAAGGCATAGACGTACATCACACCGCCTTACGAGTTGATGCACAAGATGAAAAAGGTTCTATCGAGATTGATATTCTTGTCGAAAATACTAATGAAGTCGTAGCGATTGAAGTAAAATCTCATTTGGAAGTTCGAGATATAAAGCGGTTTTTACAAACATTAGAACGATTTAAAGAAGCATTTCCCAAATATCAAAATTATAAACTCTATGGAGCCGTAGCAGGAATTAAAATAGATGAAAGATCCGATCTCTACGCAACACAGGAAGGACTATTTGTAATCGCACCAGCAGGAGATTCTGTGATTATTGCAAATAGCTCAAGCATTAAGCCAAGAGTTTGGTAGTTCACTTCTGTTAAGGATTCTGCGATTTAATAAGGAACCGATTTTTTGTGGCGCGGCTTCGCTGCGCCACAAAAAATCGGTTCCTTATTTTCCTACATGTCCCTAAATATTCTGAATTGTATTTACCACACGGCGACGGGTTTCTAGAATTTGGCTGATTTCACGGGCAAAGTTGGGCTGGCGATCGATCATTTGATTGACCGCCTCCGCCGAAATCATCATTACTTCCAAATCCTCAACCGCAGTTACCGAAATCGGACTCGTCTCGCCCGAAAATAGCGTCATTTCACCAAAGAACTCACCATTTTTAACCATTAACATTTCGTGACTATTACCAGTGGCATCCCGCACCATCATCATCGCACTGCCTGCCACCACGATATAGAGAGAGTTGTTCTCAGCACCTTGCTTAATCACCGTTTCTCCTGAGCCGAAATGCTGCAAGGCAATTCCCGAAGTCGATGTATTGGGGTGGGTAGACTTATCCAAGGGCACAAAGGCAGGGAGAGATTGCAGACTTTCGGTAAATTTTTTCGAGGTTCCTTTCGCCTCGGAGGTGGGACCATGAAAATGATAGAGAGTCCTGATGGGGAAGGGAATCGTCAAGCTATTGCGCTGAGCGGCATACCAGAGACGACTCATAAAGCGATCGCGTATTTCCTCTAATTCGCCATAGTCACCAATAAAAAATTTCACCTCATAGGTAATTGCCGAATCATCATAGGAAACCGTGAAAATCTGGGGATCGGGATTTTTGAGAATGCCCTGAGTTTCAAGAGCCGTATTGTGAAGAACGTGTTTCGCAAGGTTGGGAGGATCTTTGTAAGAGAACCCCACACGAATGCGTTCAGCATGGAGAGCTAAAGGACGACTGAAGTTACGGATAATTTCATTGCCCATAAGTTTATGGGGAATAATCACCATCTCCCGCTCGAAGGTAATCAAGCGTACAGCTCGCCAATTGATATCGATGACCTGACCTTGAATTTCACCAACCTTTAGCCAATCACCTACGGAAAAAGGACGCTCAAATAAAAGGGCAATCCCTGACATGACACTCCCGAGAGTATCCTGAAGCGCTAAACCGATGACAATCGAACTCACACCCAGAGCAGTCACTAATCCCGCTAAGTCCGCATTCCAAACTGTGGCGAGGACGATCGCTGTGCCGAGCAATACTAAAAATAAGCGAAATAAATCGATTAATAATTTGGGAACTCGCGCCCGCCAAGTATCAGCTTTGGCTTGCTCAAAAATCACGGCATTGAGTAACGAGAGCGCCGCATGGAGTACACAAATCCAAAAGAGAGTTTGCACGCTCTTGACGATATCGTCACTGGCAGGACGTTGTAGCACGTACTGCACAAACAACATGAAGGCAAACATTGGCAAAACCAAGTTCCGCACCACTTGCAAGGTGGCGGCAAGGGGGCGACGACGATGTTGGAGGCGATAGATCACTTCACCAAGGATAATCACAGATAGAGCAAGTCCGACGATTAAGGCGATCGCCCAAATGAATAGATGATTAGAACTAGTTTGGAGCATAGGGCAATTTCACAAAGCGTTAAATAAATAAAGATTGAGATGTAAATCTTCTCAATCTTTATTTGGGTTTAAGTTGCCATGCTTTCAAAATACTTTTACCATTTTCTGCCTTAACAGCGATGGGAGCAAACTCATAGAGATCGCTCAAACGATTATAAATTTCATTAGAGACTAAGATTGCACCTTCAGAGCAGGCTGATTTCAAGGCGCTAGCAATATTAATCGTGTCGCCCCAGACATCGTAAATAAATTTATTGCGTCCAACGATCCCCGCGACGATGTCTCCTGAATGGATACCTAAACTGATATTTAATTGGAAGTTTCGCTCTTGGCTGAACCGCCGCACGATCGCCTGCATTTCTAAGCCAAAGTCGATCGCTCTTTTATCATGGTCAAGATAGGGAACCGATAAGCCACAGACCGCCATATAGCTATCGCCGATGGTTTTAATTTTTTCCATGCCATAGCGTTCGGCAGTTTCATCAAAAATAGAGACAATATCATTGAGGATGCTGACGATTTCATAGGCTGTGAGGGAATCCGATAATTTGGAAAAGCCTGTTAAATCGGAAAATAGCACCGTCACATTAGAAACGCTTTCGGCAATATTTTTTTCACCTTGTTTGAGACGTTTCGCGATCGCCGCAGGAAAAATGCTCAACAATAACTGCTCGTTCTCGCGATTTTTCTCTTCTACTAAATTGGTTTGATCGCGCAGACTCAGCACCATTGCATTAAAGGACTGCGCCAATTCGCCAAATTCATCTTGGGTTTCTAAAGTGGCGATCGCATCTAATTGTCCAGAAGCAACCTTACGCGCACTCTCGATTAATTGATTAATCGGCTTCACAAATACTGAAGCCATTGCCATAGCCAAGAGAATCACTAATAGCATTAACAAAGTCGCCGAAATGAGTAACTGGCGCTCAAAATCATAGATGGGAGCATAGGCTTCCGCTAAATCAATTTCTGAAAGAATCGCCCAATTCAATCCTTCTATTTGTAAAGGTGCATAGGAACTTAAGACAGGAATATCACGATAATCACGAATAGTTTTAATTCCCTGCTTGCCTGTAATCGCTTCTTCCGCCGCCAGTGTGCGTACTTTCTGTTCTAAAATCGAGGTTTTATATTGACGAATTCTATTTAATGTTTCCTTATTAACTCCCAATGTCGCGAGAGTCTGCAAATATTCCTCAGGAGTTTCTACTAAAAAGCGCGACACCGATCGCATTAAATAATCTTGCCCGACTAAATAAGTCTCACCACTTTTGCCAAGTCCATCGCTTTCCCATTTACGATTTCCTGTCATCACATTATTAATCTCGTCCACGGGTACTTGAATTGCCAGAACGCCTACAAACTTAGACTGATTAAAGATTGGTGCAGCGATAAAGGCAGCAGGCGCACCATAGGAAGGAGCATAGGATTCAAAATCGATAATGCTGGCATAGTCTTTTTGTTTGGAACGGCGTACTGCGGCTACTAGCCTTGCCAAATTACTATCGTTATAGGCTCCAGTAGTGTAGTTAGTCGTGAAATCGGTCTCTTTATAAACTGTATAAACGACAGTTCCCTGTGGATCGATCAGAAACATATCGTAGTAGCCAAACTTCTCAATGATATTGCGGAAGATGGGATGATAGCGCTCATGAATGCGGCTATATTCGCTGCCATCACTGGCTTTATCTAGTAAATGTTTTTTGCCAATGGGATTAGGATTTGTCGCGATGTAATGATATTGCAGATAATTACTCGCGGTTGATTCAGGCAAAAAAGAATTAAGAACTGGCGAACCCTGCTCGGTTTTCGCTAGTTTAGGTAGAAATTCGTTTTGATAATAGGCAGTAATTTTTTGGGAATTATCGGCTGGTAAAGTGACACTTTCAAGCTGACTATATGCCTTGGTAAATTCAATAATTGCCGTCCCCACAGAAATGTCATTACTGAGAGTTTGAATATGATTGCGAATTGTTTTGAAATAGGACTCAATTTGATAAGCCTTAGAAGCCCGCACACTGGTTAGCTGATTAAAAGCGCGATCGGTTAGATTAGACTTACCGCTTTGATAACCAAGATAAGCAGTCACCACAATCGAGCTACTGCTAACCGTCAGCAACATGACAATCAGTTTTGATTTGATACTCAGCCAGTTGAATTTAAACCATTGCATATTAAATTTTTTTTACAAACTGAGAAAGAAAAGCATTAAATAATCTAAGTTGTACTGCTAATTCCTGTTACTATGTGGAACCAAATATACTGAATACTTATTAAATGTATGTCTTGCTCTAGCTTTACTAGACTAATATTTGCTATGTTTGTATAACTTAATATATGCTCAAATTCAGCTATGCATGAAAACTATGCTAGGGAAAATTCTTGTAAGTCGTTATAAAATTTGCGAAGAGTTAGGGCGTGGGGGGTTTGGGCAAACCTTTATTGCTGAAGATATACATTTGCCCGGACATCCAAAATGTGTGATCAAGCAGCTAAAGCCTAAGGATGCTCGTTCGTTTGTTTTAGAATCTGCCAGAAAGCTATTTGATCGCGAAGCTCAGACTCTTTACAAACTAGGTAAACATAGTCAAATTCCTGCACTCTTAGCTCATTTTGAGGAGGACAACGAATTTTATTTAGCACAAGAAATGATCGAGGGAGTTGTACTCAGTCAAGAAATAACCCCTGGCAAAAAATTAAGCGAATCCTTCACTTTTTGGCTATTAGAAGAAGTACTGCAAACTTTAGAGTTTGTACATCAACAAAATGTAATCCATCGTGATATTAAGCCTTCTAATCTGATTAAACGTGCTTCCGATGGGAAGATTGTCCTGATTGACTTTGGAGCAGTGAAGGAAACTAGCATACACACAATTAGTCATCAAGGATATACAAGTTTTACACTCACCATTGGTTCCCCTGGGTATATGCCTGATGAGCAAGCTAATGGTAGACCAAAGTTTGCTAGTGATATCTATGCAACGGGAATGATGTGTATTCACGCTCTCACTGGTGTAACACCTAGCCAAATGCCCGAAGATCAGAAAACTGGAGAGATTATTTGGCGCGATCTTGTTCCTAACATTAATTCTGAGTTTGCTGACTTTTTGGATAAGATGACTCGTCCACATTTTTCTCAGCGCTTTCAAAATGGAACTGAGGCTCTGGCGGCTTTACAAAATTTGCAAAAACCAAGTGCTTTTGACTCAACCATTGTCCCAATTAAATTAGATGAATCAGCGATCGCACCTATCAATGAACCAAATTCAACGATAGTTAGCGCAGATCTAGAGACGATCTCTCCGTCAGTACCTATATCTCCGATATCTATAGAGATACCTTCGACAGTTGTATTACCAACTGAAAAGGAAGAAGAAGTTTCTGCAACAAATATAGTAGAACCAATTAATTCATCTCAACAAAAAAGAAAGTATCCTTATGTTGTAATTGGTTTAGCTGCTGTAATGGCGATCGCCTCAATCGTCAGTTATTTGTTTTGGCAAGACTCTGAAGCTAATAAACGCCTTGCTACAAGCATAGAAGAAATTCGGAGGTTACAGACAGCAGGGAAATATAAAGAATGTATTGATCGCGCCAAGGCGATCGCTAGCAGTGTAAAAGATTCTGTGACTATACAAGGAATCCAGAAAGAATGCTTCAATGGACTAAGTGAGATTGAAGGAAAAGCACAATTACTACAGGCTCAGAATTTGGCAAAGGACAGCAAGTTTAAAGAAGCTCTGGCGATCGCTGCCAAAATTAATCCCAGTAGTTCTGTATATCCAGAGTCTCAGAAATTAATTGAGCAATGGGCACAACAACTTTTAGCGATTGCTGAGAAACAATATCAAAATGAAGGTAAGTTAAAAGAGGCGATCGCCCTACTACAGGAAATTCCTCTCAATACTTCAACAGGTAGGAAAATCCCTATACTTATAAATCAATGGCAGACGCAATTTGAAAAAGAGAAAAAGGTTTTAGAATTAGCACTATTAGCTTTCTCTCAAGGGCGATCACCTGATGCAATTGCAGAATTAGATAAGGTTACGCTACCCTTTTTTCGGAGGCAAATAAACTGGGAAAAAATAGGTACTGTGGCTGGTACTACCAGTTCACCTTTAGCAGCAGATCCACCTGTAACAGAGCCACCTATAACAGCAACTCCAAAAACAAGTCCACCTGTAACAGAGCCACCTGTAATAGAAACTCCAAAAACAAATCAACCAACTAGAATCAATCCAAGAGACATAACTACGGGCAACCAGTAGCTTTAATTAACAGTGTCTTCACTCCTTTTTGCTACGCAACAACTCATTTCGGAGTTCGATCGCTTCTGTATAATCTGACTGTAGTTCAATTGCTTTATTCACAGCATTAAGAGCTTCTTTATCTCTTCTTAACTCTGCCAACGAAGCAGCTATACCTAACCAAGAGTTCTGAGCATCTAAATCTTTTTCGATCTTAACCCAATCAAAATCAACCCTTGTCACTAAAGAATAAGCATTGAGTTTTATTGCTTGTTGGAATGCCTCTAAAGCTTCTAAGTATCGCTTGTCACCCAAAAGAGTGACACCTTTAAGATGCCAAACCCTAGAAATTCTAACAGTTGAAACCTCTGCTGCACTTAAATCAAAAGGACTAACTCTTAGCTGAATATCTCCAGATGCCAGTTTGAGGGCATTGTCAAGGATTAACAAAACCTCATCATATCTTTCAAGATCAATTAGAAATCGTGCTCTCTGATAAAAACGCAATGGATTTGGTTGGCGAGCAATAGACTTGTTAAGAGAATCAAGAGCCTGTGTATAGAGCTTTTTCGCATCCTCTTTTTTTTCTAGTCTATCGAGGACTAGTCCTTGCTGTCTCAGTGCCAAGCTGCGGTTATATAGATATTCAGGATTCCCAAACTGGCGAGGTAACTTAATCGCTTTGCTATAGGCAGAATCAGCATCTTGATATAGTTTTAATGCTTCTTGATTGCGTCCTAAATCCTTCCGATAATTTCCTAATTCTCGCAAAGAATTACCAAGCCAATTCAACGCATCGGCATCATCAGGATTCAGCTCAACTGCTTTTCTATAAGCATCAACTGCATCTTGATAATATCCACGTCTATAGAGTGCAAGACCTAAATTTTGCCAAATAATCGGATCGTTAGGCTTAAGTTGAGTAGCTTTATCATAGGAATTAGCAGCTTCTAAATATCGCCCTAGATTACGAAGAGCATCCCCACGCTTTTTCCAAACAACAGGATCATTAGGCTTAATTCGAGCGGCTTTGTCATACTCTTCAAATGCTTGTCGATATTGCTCAAACTTAAAGCTTTCACTATCATTTTTATTCCAAACAGAATTATCATTTCCTGCTTGAGATAAAAAAGTAGAATTTGTCTGAGAAGAGTTCTGGGCTTGGGCTGATTGTAGAAATAGAGGATAGTTAAGAATAGCCGTGGCTAATGCTAACTCCAAAAGAAAACGACAAGATAATTGAACTAGTGAATTAGGCTTTTGGGGCTTAAATTTTTGCATAGCCTGTAACCTTATTAATCGCTAAATCTCATAAATTTATTAGCAATTAAAACATACACATGAAAAATTTAGCAACAAATATTAAATTTGCTTTGCTTTTATGAATAGGAATCAATCAAACCATGTTGCAGCGCATATCGCACTAATTCGGTGCGGCTGCTCGTACCTGTTTTGCTAAATAAACGGCTGACATATTTCTCAACATTACGAATAGTTGTACCCAGACGTTTAGCAATTTCTTTATTCATTAAGCCTTCAACTACAAG
The DNA here is from genome assembly GCA_050632425.1 of Pseudanabaena sp. BL-A-41. Lineage (GTDB taxonomy): Bacteria > Cyanobacteriota > Cyanobacteriia > Pseudanabaenales > Pseudanabaenaceae > Pseudanabaena. The sequence goes on from CP192607.1 coordinate 2,484,281, forward strand.
CTCTAACACGCTTTGTTCGCGAGGCGTAAATTCAATTTTGATCGGTGGCGGCGTGACGTTAATAGCAGGCTTTTGCTTGAGGAGTGCCTTTATTTCCGCCAGTTGCCCAGCTAAGTCCGTTATTTCTGAGGTGTTGCTATTTGCGGTGACGGCTTGCATGGCACGACGGGCAATTAAATTCTCTGCGATCGCTACTAGCTCATCGGGGTCAAAGGGTTTCGACAGATAGGCATCACAACCAGCGTTATAGCCTTCGATGCGATCCTTAGTCATGCCCTTGGCGGTCAAAAATACGACGGGCAAATTTAAAAACCTGACATCCTCACGCATTTGCTTTAGGAACTCATACCCACTTACTTGCGGCATCATGATGTCTGAAATTACCAGATCTGGCGTAGTTTGCTCTAGCAGTTGCCACGCATCCCTTGCGTTGTTAGCCACCTGCACAGCAAAGCCACTGTCTTCGAGATAGGCTTGCACGGCTTCTCTGAGACCCGGTTCATCATCCACAAGTAGGATATGTCCTGACATAGTTATCCTTAATTTCCCTTTGATTCGGCGATCGCCATATTTACCACTATATATCAATACCAAGAGGCGATCGCGCAGTCTTGATCTTGCTTATCAATATGTACTGTTACCCCAGAATTAGCGATCGCTTTTTGCTATTGATCCGCATATGCGTTATCCTAGACAAGCTGTTAAAAAACACACGCTTGAGGTTTCGGGTGTTTTTTGTTTTTAAGATTTTGCAAAGTCAAAATTTTTTAAACCATCAAATTCCATCTCAGGCGCAAGGATAAACCCGAACACAGGAGAAAACTTAAATGGGAGTCGTAACCCTAGCCCAATTGCTAGAGTCGGGAGTTCACTTCGGGCATCAAACCCGTCGTTGGAACCCCAAGATGGAGCCTTACATCTTCACCGAGCGTAATGGCGTTCACATCATTGACCTTGTGCAAACTGCACAGTACCTTGAAGAAGCCTATGCTTATTTGCGTCAAGCTTCCGAGCAAGGTAAGAAAGTATTATTTGTCGGAACCAAGCGTCAAGCTGCTGGTCTGATTGCTCAAGAAGCCGCTCGTTGTGGTAGCTACTACATCAACCAACGCTGGTTGGGTGGAATGCTCACCAACTGGACAACGATTAAAACCCGTGTCGATCGCCTTAAGGATCTCGAACGTCGCGATGAAAGTGGTGCATTAGATCGCCTACCTAAGAAGGAAGCATCCACCCTTCGCCGCGAAATGGAAAAGCTCCGCAAGTATCTTGGTGGTATCAAGTTGATGCGTAAGCCACCCGATATCGTGATCATCGTTGACCACAAGCGCGAATACAACGCCGTTCAAGAATGCCAAAAGTTGCGTATTCCCATTGTGTCTTTGCTTGATACCAACTGCGATCCCGACAGCGTTGACATCGGTATTCCTGCTAATGATGACGCAATTCGCTCGATCAAGTTGATCGTCGGTAAGCTTGCCGATGCAATCTACGAAGGTCGTCATGGCGATATTGAAGACATCGAGTATGAAATCTCTGCTGAAGAAGTAGAAGCCTACGCTGATGAGGAAATCATCACTGGCGACGAAGAAGAAGCAGAAGCATAAATCTTTGCATAAAAAAGGGTGGCGCTAAGCGCCACCCTTTTTTATTGGCGTTAATAAACTTCATCATGACTACCAATATCAACTAAAACAATCATTTCATCATCTTTAACTAATTTCATGATTTAAATCTTGAATATAAGCTTTTACATCATTAATCTCGGTAAAGCCCGATAAACCTTCCTGTTTAATTTTTTGGATAGTGCTTAAACATTGATACTTATCTATTTTGAGATCTTCATCAGCTTCTTGTTCTATTTCGCTATTAATGCCAAGCCGAAAATAGTGAATCAGGTCATATAGAGCGGATAGCTTAGATTCAGGAATATATTGCAACTCGTTAATGATGGCATCTTTATTTGTCATTGTTCGATACCTGTAAAATCTAGTGTTTAAGAGATCGCTATTGATAAATTTTACCTAATAATACTGATCGCTTTGCCCCTGTGACGCTGGGTAAATTGCCATAGCGCTCTTTAATTCGTAAATATCCTAATACCGCAAAGGCGATCGCCTCTTTACTATCGCCACTCAAACCAAAGTCATCAGTACGTTTCACGATCGCAGGTTTGAGCAAATCCTGTAAGCGCTCCATCAAATAACCATTGCGACCACCACCACCACCGACTAAAACTTCTTCAGGAAAGACAGGTAGAAAATCACGATAGCTTTTGGCGATCGCCCTCGCTGTAAATTCCGTCAGCGTCGCGAGAATATCGTAATCACTTAAACTCTGATTTAAATCTTGGCATTCACCCAAGCGTTGTTCTAAATATTCAGGGCTAAATAATTCGCGTCCCGTTGATTTCGGGGGAGGGATGAGAAAAAATTCTTGCTCTAGCCATTGATTGATTAGATCTAAATTGGGTTTACCTTGTCGTGCGATCGCCCCATCCCGATCAAAAGGCTGACCAAATAATTTCTGAACTGCCATATCCATCAAGACATTTCCCGCCCCATTATCAAACCCAAATATTTGCTCTGGAATCGCTCCTGCATTAGGTGGTAAATAGGTGACATTGCTGATCCCGCCAATATTTTGACAAGCCCGATATTTCGTAGGATGGGCTAACAACAAAGCATCCACCATTGGCACTAGTGGCGCACCTTGCCCACCGACTTCAATATCCGCAACCCGAAAATCACTGACCGTCTTAATTCCCGTTAATTCTGCAATGACTGCACCTCGCCCCAGTTGCACCGTATAACCCATTTTTAGACCTGCGGGGGGACGATGAAATACGGTCTGTCCGTGAGAACCTATTAAATCTGGTTGGCGATCGCCTTTCTCCCTAATCGCTAAAGCCGCTTTAGCAAAACTCTCGGCAATGCGATCATCGAGTTCACATATTTGTTGTAGCGATCGCGGCTCACCTGCACAAACGGCAAGGATTTCTTTTCTTAAATCTGCATCATATTCATAGGTATGCCCTGCAATCAGGTTAGTGGTAAGGATGCCTTGGCGATCGTAAATTTCTACAAGCGCAGCATCAATCCCATCCACCGATGTCCCACTCATCAATCCGATCGCTAATATTTTGTTCGTTGGCGCATTAATCATCAGTTGTAGGTAAAAAGAGAGTGGCGATCGCTTTTAGCATTTGCAGTACATCATAAAGATGATTGGTGCGCGACAGCATCGAATAGGTTTCGGAAAAATCATACAGTTTATTCTGGGGATCGATCTTGATAAATATGAAATTATTCCCGTTTGTAACTAATCCAAATAATGGTGATATTTCTGCTGAAGAGGCGATCGCATAGGCAAGTGTTTGGGGAATGCCAACTTCAATATCAAATTCAGTTTCCTTGGATTCAATAATTACGCACCAAAAACGTTCCTGTACGACTAAAAAATCAATGCGTCCCCGTAAAGTTTCATTCTCAACTGTGGTTGCAATCTCGACAGGTAATTCCGATCGCAAACGAAATGGCGGATCGTAGAAACCAGCTAATTCCATTAATCGCGATACGACGATTGCATTAACCGCACCTTCAGTAACTTGTCCTTCTTCACGATGGTATCGAAAGCGCTGCCGAATTACATTTAAAGTTTCTTGTTCTAAAGCTGTTAGTTGTGGTAATCCCTCAAACCATTCCGTAAAAAATTGGTTATCAGTGGCTCTCTGTAAACCAAACTTTTGATGAACATGATTTAAGGTTTTGATAACCTGTGTGACAGCAGTTTGAACCATTTTTTTATATTTCTAAGCTTGTTTCCGATTTAGCATTTCAATCATCAGTCTAATACTTTCGGCTTGAGTCTGAGCAATGATAGCTTGCTGTCTCGTAATTTCTTTGATTTCTTGTAATTCAGTGTGAAGAGATTCACTTTGAGCTTGTGATTTAATGGCTTGCTGTTTAGTAATTTCCTTTATTTCTACCAGTTCGGCATGGAGAGTTTCACGTTGCTCTCTTGCTTCTTCTCTGACGCTGTTTATCTCAGCCTTGACCGTAGGCAACTCAAGATATAGAGCTTCTATAAGTTTCTGTATGTCATTACCTAGTCGATCTACTTTGTCAGCAAATCGATCTAAGCGTTCATCTGTCCATCTCTCAGCCATTGTTTTAATGTCTTAATTTACTTTCATTTTATGTTGAGTTGATGTGATGAAGATATTAAAGTCTGATATCAAAAAGGGCGCTTTGCGCCCTTTTTGATATCAACTAAGTTTTACTTCATCCACTCGGTGTGGAAAAACTCACCTCTGGGCTTGTCGGTACGCTCGTAGGTGTGAGCGCCGAAGTAATCGCGCTGAGCCTGTGTCAAGTTTTGAGGTAGGCGATCGCGTCTGTAACTATCAAAATAATCGAGAGACGCACTAAAAGCGGGGATCGGAATACCCAATTGAGCAGCAGCCACAACCACTTTGCGCCATGCCGATTCCTTAGTGAGGATGGTTTGCTTGAAATCGGGATCGACTAATAGGTTAGGCAATTGAGGATTGCGCTGAAAAGCTAGCTTGATCTTGTCAAGGAAAGCCGCACGGATAATGCAACCACCTTTCCAGATACGAGCAATTTCACCAAGGTTTAAATCATAACCAAAGTCACGAGATGCTGCACTCAAAAGTGCCATACCTTGAGCGTAGGAACAAATCTTAGAACAGTACAGCGCATCACGCACGGCATCAATAAACTCTTGGCGATCGCCTTGATATTTACCAGAGGTCGAGCTGATCAGTACCTTCGAGGCAGCCACCCGCTCTTCTTTATAAGAAGAAATTACCCGCGCTGTCACCGCCGCAATCATCGTGGGGATCGGTACTCCTAAATCAAAAGCACTTTGCACTGTCCATTTGCCTGTTCCCTTTTGACCTGCTGCATCGAGAATTTTATTGACGAGTGCATCCCCAGTTAAATCATCAGCCTTAGTGAAAATATCCGCCGTAATATCAATCAAATAAGAATCGAGTTCGGAACTACGCCATGCGGTAAAAGTTTCATGTAACTCACTAGCGGATAGTCCCAAACCATTACTGAGCAAATCATACGCCTCAGCAATTAACTGCATATCGCCATACTCAATGCCGTTATGCACCATTTTCACATAATGCCCTGCGCTACCCTTACCGATGTAAGTCACACAAGCGCCATCATCAACTTGAGCCGCGATCTTCGTCACAATTGGCTCGATCTCTGCATAGGCAGACTTTTGACCACCGGGCATCATACTTGGTCCATTGAGTGCGCCTTCTTCACCGCCACTCACACCCATACCGATGAATTTCAAATTAATCTTCTCTAGCTCCACCGTGCGGCGATCGGTGTCGTTATAGAGCGAGTTACCACCATCAATGATGATGTCACCTTCATCTAGAAATGGAATTAATTCTTGGATTACGGCATCCACAGGTGCGCCTGCCTTCACCATAATCATCATTTTGCGGGGACGCTCCAAGGAGGCAACAAAATCAGCGATCGTAAATGTACCTTTGAAATTTTTCCCAGCCGCACGAGTGGCAAGAAACTTGTCGGTTTTGTCGCGACTGCGGTTGTAAACACTCATCGAAAAACCATTGCGCTCAATGTTTAGAGCAAGGTTTTCGCCCATCACCGCCAAACCAATCAGTCCAAAATTTTGCTTGTCAGATGTCATAAAATCCTCTCCATCCATTGAAATATCGGCAGATACGATCTACCTCTAGTCGATAAGTCTCAGGTAAATTTTCCTGAACTTGAGGACAAAAGTATCGTAAGGGCTGATTTAGCGGGGATCGCAAATCCTTTGTAAATCCTTAATACCATCGACAGAAAAAAGACTGAAAAAGTAGGAAGATACAACCCATTTATTTCTTGTCATAGCATTTTGGATGAGGATAACGTCAGTTCGAGTTAAGCTTGCAAATTTAAATTTTATAAGCTAGAAAGCAAAAGCCTTGCTTAGCAAGGCTTTGAGAGAGGTTTTGCTACGCAAAACCTCTCTCAAAGCCTGTTTTAAATTATCCCGAACTCGCGTTAAGGATAGTCAGAGCAAAGCTCTGACTATCCTTTTTCAAGAAGATGAGCTGCTAGTTTTCTTGTCATTTGTATAATCTGAGCGCATCATGAATGGCTGTGCGAAGCACAGCCATTCATATTTGGGATTTTGCTATACGACTATAAATATGAATTTTTGTCACTTAATGTATCGTAGGAAACTTAAAATTTCGACTAACTAAATAATCGATGGAGACTGATAGGAATTTCTATACAGTCTTTAACAGGTCTGACGTAGAACAGTGTATGCTTAGATTAGCTAACATATGCAAGTCTATATTTTAGCTAAAATTGTTATTTGGGCGATCGTAATTAGTTACGCTAAAGTCACAAATTCAATTCAAAGGGGCTACATTAGACTACCTAATATTTCATTTTTTTGCGGAATTTATTTTAGGTAGATTTTAAAAAATATTAAGTCAATTTCAGACTTAACCTGATATATCCATCAATTGGGGGGTTATTCCATCCAAGTTTATGTAGGATATTCTTTAAGTTAATTGCAATATTTTTCTAATAGTTGCCCAGTAAGGTCTAGTCCGCATTAGACACCTTAGTTTTCTGGAGGTTCACATGAGTAAAATCAATAAGCCCAGTCAGTCCGATGACGCAAATAGTAAGCTTGTGCCAAGATCTGTTACACCTAAACCTCCGATTAAAGATTTGCCTAAGTTAGAAGTTCTTAAAGTTATTGCTCCTAAGTCTCCAGAGACTAATCAACCTGAAGAGCAGAAGTTAGTACAGTCAAGTAGCGAGCAACCAGCGAAAACCATTGCAAAGGTCACTCCTGCGACGAAGGTAAAGTTGCCAACTAGTCGTTCCAAGGACACTCAGGCAGATATCTATAGTCAGAATGATACTGATTCAGAGAACAAAGTTTGTTTACAACCTATTCCCGCCGCGACAGAGCCGTTCCAATACAGAGCGATTGGGGTAATTTATGGGCGTTATGTTGCCAATCCTGACAATTTTGCGAAGGGGTATATCCTGACAACTGACGGTTCTCAAGTTGATGCGGTATTACTTGGGAAAATTATTTCGATTGTCAAAAAACGTTTGGAAGGCGATCGCGATTATCTATGGGTAGTGTATCCAAGAACCAATGATAAAGCTGGCAAGTTGCATGTACAGATATCTGGTGTTTGGGCTCCTGTAGAGCTTGGCAGATCGGATGTACCGATCGAACCTAATGTCCAAGATGGTTATTTCTCTGTACGTGGTGAGATATCGAGCCAGTCTATTGAAGATAACTCTGTAATTGTGAAAGTACGGCGTACTGAGCAAAAATTTGACAAACAAAAGGATAAGGTAACTAAGGAATACAGTAAATTTAAAGTCCGTTTAACAGGACTGTTACCCACCGATGCCGTAGGACAGTTTTGGAGCGTCAATGTTCAGCGTCAAGGCGACGTTCTAACGATTATCGATGGTGAATTTATTGGGATTGTGCCTTACAAAGGTAAACGTCGTCCACAGTCAAAGGGTCGCCCTAGCGGTGGCGGTAAGTTTGCCCCAAGGAGATACGATCGCCCATATAGTGATCGCCCTTACAAGCCATCCATTAGTAGCGATGGTGACAGCTTCGGTGGTTATCCACCACGTCCTAGATTTTCTGAGGATCGTCCCCCAGTACCCAAGCCTTTAATTAAGCGCAAAGACCCTAACGAATAAACAAAGAACCTCTCACTAAGTGAGAGGTTCTTTGTTAGGAAAAAAGTTTGTTGTGGCGCGGCTTCACCGCGCCACAACAAACTTTTTTCTTATTAAATCGCAGAGCCATTATGGCTGTAAGACCATACTCCATTCTTTGTTTTGACTGTCCCAAAATGGAGCATCGGTTTCGCCGACGATATTGGGTCCCCAGTAAGTGCGCGAGCCGTCAGTAGCAAAGGCAAAAATTACGTCACCTTTACCGATCACCACTTTGTAATTGGGCAAAGATAACAACAATCCTTCTTTACCACCCTCATTTGGCGCAAAGTCCCAATTGAGCGGCTCGATCGCGTGCCATGCATTTTGAGAAGTAATTCGTGAAAGTAAAACTATCCGTACAGAGCGATCGGTACGGTTGCCAACACGGAGACTGCCTATATTTTCGCCATCGTTGAGGTTGGGGCGCGCAAAGGTTGTCGGTAGGGGTGGAATGATAATTTTGGAGATTTCGGGATTTTCGGGAAGCTCACGATTTGGTGATGGGACTAATCGTTGCCATAGGTTAACACCTGTCAGGGTAATTACTGCTCCCAGACACATCGAATATGCACATTTAACATCAATAGTCGGTATCACAGCTTCAATTTTGATGTTTATATTTTTATTGTATGCTTCCCCATTTCCAAATCAAAATTACACAGCAATATTTTAGGATACCTATAAAAAGATGGGGCATTGATTTAGGACTAACGCGAGTTCGAGATAATTTGAAATGGGCTTTGAGAGAGAGTTTGCTACGCAAACTCTCTCTCAAAGCCCAAAAGTAAAAGCCTTGCGTAGCAAGGCTTTTACTTTTGGGCTTTTAAAATTTGCCAGCTTAACCCGAACTGACGTTAAGACTAGCTTTTTTCGCGGGCGATCGCAGCACCGTGAGATGTACCTAAACGAGTAGCGCCAGCATTGAGTAAAGCGATCGCTTGTTCTCTAGTACGAATACCACCTGAAGCCTTCACCCCAACCTTACCCCGTGAGATCTCTTTGAGGAATTTCACCATTTCCACAGTCGCGCCTCCAGCCCAGCCTGTACCCGTTTTCAGAAAGGCAACCCCTGCATCCATACAGACTTCAGCAGCTAGTTCTTGCTCATCGGGGGTAAGTAAGCTTAATTCCAAGATGGCTTTAACAGGCTTACCTGATTCCTCACAGATTTGAGCAATATCTTGGTGCAACAAATTAGTCTGTCCTGTTTTGAGCCATCCGAAATTGATCACCACATCCAGTTCCGTCGCCCCATTCTCTACAGCTTCCATCGCTTCATAAAGCTTTACATTTGATGTGGTTGCTCCACTGGGAAAACCAATAACCGTACAAATCTCTACTTTACTTTTAAGTAGCCGCTCCGTCGCACGCTTGACATTACAAGGATATACACAGAGGCTAGCAAAACCAAAGCGATCTGCTTGTTCACAAGCATAGTCTACCTGCTCATCGCTAGCGGCGGGATCTAAGAGGGCGTAATCAATATATGAAGAGAGATCGATATCATTTGGCAGCATAAAACTATACACACTTAGGCGAGCAAGAGGTTACATTGGAGATTAGTGGCGATAACTTCTTATAATTACTTATTCAGAGTCATTTCTCTCGACTTATTCTCGACTTATCAAATCTAAGCAAATATTAATAAATATTAAGTAAAATATGCATATTTCTGAATTAGATGAACTGGAAGCTTCGGTTAGCGATTTGCTAACAATGGCAAAGGTGGAGTTAGAACAAAATCGACTGCAACAACAACGCGAGCGCCAAATTCAAGAAGCAGTAGCACAAATTGAAGGACGGTTGAAACCATTGTTGGCAAAAGTTGAGCAGATGCTAGAGGAATACAACCGTGAAGGTGGAAATCCAGACAGCGAGACAAAACTAAGACTAGAAAAAAAAGCGGCGGATATTCGACAAGAAATTGCAGAAGCGCCTACCCTAGCAGCTCAACTCGCCGATCGCCAGTTGATCTTGAGTGAAGAAAGACTACTAGATGAGCGAATAACGGAACAAACGGCTCAATGGCGACGGGAATTAAAGGCGGATCTCTTAGAGATGATCGAAGAACAACATGATTTCTTTAGTGCTACGGATGCTTCGATCGCGGTGAGGGGATATGCCAATGACTTAAAAGCGATCGGTTCACTTGAAGAAGTAGTAGAAGCCCTGATCAATCAAATAAATTCCCACAGTGAAGAAGGTCCAGTAGCCCGTTTACGTGGTAGCCATGAACAGACACTTACCTTTATTTACAATAAGGCGCTTGAAAATCGCTCCCGTGTCGATCGCGCTCCCGATGTGCAACCTAGCGCGAGACACCGCAAGACCGAAAAACGCCCTGCTTTGTATACCGACCTCAGTGGTAAGGTTTTAGTCTTTGGAGGACACGATCGCTTACAAACGGCTGTCAAAAATCGATTGCGCGATTCGGCAATTAATTTAATGTGGTACACCGAGCAGGATGGGTTACAGCTTGCCGCGCAGGGTGAAAGCCAAATTGCAGGTGGGGATTTAATTATTATCGTGACGGGTTATGCAAGCCACTCACTCACGGAAAGAGCGATCGAGGCTTGTCGTCGGGCAAATAAGACCTATGAAATTGTGAATACAACGGGTATGACCAGACTATTAGAAGTAATCGAATCGGGACTAAAGGCAAAACAATTAGCACGCCATTGGAAACAAGGATAAAAAATTAGGTTCTTTATAAACTAAAGAGAGTTGCGGTGCAAAGCACCGCAACTCTCTTTAGTTTTTTAATGTCTTAACTAGCGATAAGCTCAAGAATCAATAAATTTTTATGACGAAACCATCTCCTCAATCATCACAACCGCATAAATCCAATCAGCCCAATCAAGGTAAAAAATCAAAGGCATCTAGCTTTTGGAAGGAAACTGCTCAAACCTTAGGCTTAACAGTTGCCTTAGCCTTCGGATTTCGGGTCACGATCGCACAGGCTTACTACTTACCGCCATCGGGTTCGATGGAGCCAACTTTGCAAAATTACGATCGCGTGATGGTGGACAAACTCAGCTATCACTTTCAAACGCCAAAACGCTATGACATTATTGTATTTGAGCCAAATGAGGCAGTAGTAAAAGGCTGTGGTCTATCTGCTGAGAAGCAAAAAAGCTCATTGATTAAGCGCGTGATTGGTTTACCAGGCGATCGCGTTGAGATCAAGGATGGCACTACCTATATCAATGGTCAGCCTTTATCCGAGCCATATTTAACGAAAGCTCCTGAATATGAGTTGCCACCAATAACCGTCCCTGCCCATGCCTACTTTGCCCTAGGCGATAATCGCAATAATAGTTGTGATGGTCATATTTGGGGTTTTGTACCGCAGCAAAACATCATTGGTAAGGCAGCTTTTCGCTTCTGGCCGATTGATCATTTTGGTAATATCGATAAATGAAAATAATCTGGAAGTATCTGGACGCAATTAAATCTAAAATCCCAAAAACTGTGGCGCACGCTGCGCGTGCGCCACAGTTTTTGGCTTTGTTTTTTAATTCTCAACTACTTACTGCATCGATTGCGATGCAGGGTAAAGATTATTTTGGGCAAAAACTTTAGATAGATTTTATGGATAAACAGCAGATAAAAGAAGCAATCACTGCGGCGGATCTCGATCGCATTGTGGAAATGGCATGGGAAGACCGCACCAGCTTTGATACGATTTACGACCAATTTGGCATTTCTGAGGCTGAAGTGATTAAAATCATGCGTAAGTCAATGAAACGCTCATCATTTCTGATGTGGCGAGAACGGGTAAGCGGTCGCAAAACTAAACACGCAAAGACCTCTGAGGCGCAAAGATTTCGCTGTAGTCAACAAGATAAATTCAAGTCTCGCTAACTAATCTTTTGCCATTGGGCAGAATTATTTTTAGCATCTCTAGGGAGGTAACTATGCGCTTAGTTCGTAATTTTGCTGTTTTAGGAATATTGCTAACAGCTGCGGGTATGCCTATTGCCGTAACACCAAAATTAGAATTAATTGGGTTAAAGGCGATCGCCCAAAGCTCTAATAATGATGAATTGCGAAAACAGCAAATTACGGAGGCAGTTTACCTCAAACAATCGGGATACGATCGCCTCCAAAAAGCTGATCCCCAAGGGGCGATCGCTGATCTGCAAAAAGCACTAGAACTATTTCGCAAATGGAATGCCACAGGGGGAGAGCGGGATACCTTAAACGTTTTAGGAGATGTCTATTTAACGACGGGACAGTATGACAAGGCGATGCCCTATTTCCAGCAAGCCTTGAAAATTGCTAAGGAAATTGCTAAGTCTCCCGATGGCGATCCTGTGGATGTTGGCTACACCTTGCAATATATTGCCGATGTCCATGACAAGCAGCGCCAATATGACCAAGCCTTGCCCATCTATCAACAGGCTCTTGATATTTTTCGCGATCGCTTAAAAGCTAAAAAAGGCGATCGGGAATCCTTACAAACCAGTGAAAGTGTGACGCTTGCACGCATGGCTTCGATCTATTTTAAATCCGCCCAATATGATCGAGCCTTGGCAAGCTATCAGCAAATGCTACCGATTGCCATTGAGCGCAACGATATCATCGGCAGGGTGCAAACCTTAAATAATATTGGCGTAATCTATGCTAACCAAACCCAATATCCCCAAGCCTTAGAAGCGTATGAGCAAGCTCTAGCCCTAGTTCGCACACTCTGTTGTTATCGTGGCGATGAGGCAGCTATTCTCAATAATTTGAGCGCTCTATATTTTAGTCTTGGACAAAACCGTCGTGCCCTAGATTTTGCTGATCAGGCAACTAAGATCTACTTCAAACTCACGACAGAGGATGTGGCAGGATTAAAAAAAACAGAAATTGAACTACTCCATGATGTTCTTGGTGAGGACAATAGCAATCCAACTCTCACTAGTCGTGGGCTGTCGGTGCGAGCCACTGTGGGTGATACTGCTAACAATGATGTAACGGTTAAAGCAGGACAGGCAAACAATCTCAATAATCTCGCGCAACTCTACAGCAACAGTGGAAAGTATAAAGAGGCGATCGCTTTCTTTCAAAAAGCAAGAAATATCTACCAAGATATTGGTAATGACTTAGGAATTGGCATCACCCTAGACAATATTGGTAGTACCTACACTCGGTTAGGACAAACAGAACAAGCTATTTCCTTTCATCAGCAAGCTCTCAGCCAATACGAGAAGGTTGGAGATCGCGCAGGTATTGGAGTTGCTTTGAGTAACCTCGGTCGTGCCTATGCTAACAACAGTAAGCAACTAGAAGCTATCAATGCGTATCAAAAAGCGTTAAATATTGCCAGAGAAGTGCGTGACCTTAGTACAGAGTCAGTAGTACTGGCGAATATTGGTGATTTATTAGCCCAACAGAAACAAAACGATATCGCGATCGCTTTTCTCAAGCAATCGGTAAATGTCCGCGAGTCGATTCGTCAATCGATCAGAATGCTGCCGCGTGAAGACCGTTCTGCATACAAACAGAGTGTTTCCTATACCTATCGCAATCTTGCCAAACTTCTTTTACAACAGGGTCGCATTAATGAGGCAATTCAAATCCTCGATCTCTTAAAAGTGCAGGAACTGCAAGACTATCTGCGTGATGTGAAAGGAAATGAGCGCACTTCGTTGGGAATTACACTTTTTGCACCTGAGCAAGCGGTAATCAATAGTGAACTCCGATCATTAATCAATGGATCGCCATTAACTGCTCAAATTCAACAGATCGCATCTCAGCAAGAAGCTAATCTCGCTAGTTCGCGATCGCTACTAGCCAATGTACAGAAATTTGGCGATCGGGCGGCTCTCTTCTATCCATTACTATTTGAAGATCGCCTGTTCTTGGTACTTCTTCCCGCGAAGTCAGCCCCAATTCTTCGGTCTATTACTATCCGCTCCGAAGACTTTACTAAATTGTTACAAAGCTTTCGGTCTGACTTACAAGACTCAAGTTCTAGTGATGTTAAAGAATCCTCAGCACAACTTTATAAATATCTCATTAAACCAATTGAGGATGATCTCAAAGCCGCCAAAATTGAGCTACTGCTCTATGCTCCAGACGGGCAAATGCGCTATATTCCCCTTGCCGCACTCTATAATGGCAAGCAATGGCTCATTGAGAACTATAGCTTTAATTATCTGACTGCTTCTGGATTTTTAGACTTGCAAACCGTTGCCAAAAGTCCACTCAAAGCGATCGCCGCTGCCTTTACTCAGGGTGATTTCAAATTCTCGGTTGGTCGTGAGCAGTTCTCGTTTACAGGATTACCCTTTGCAGGCAAAGAAATTAACAAAATTGCAGAGACTTTCCCTAATACGACGAAATTAGTGGATACCTTTTTTAATCGCAATGCCACCGTTGCTCAATTTGGAGAATACAACATTATCCATTTAGCGACCCATGCCGCTTTTGTAAGTGGGACACCTGAGGACTCCTTTGTGCTGATGGGCAATGGTGATCGCCTCAATTTACGGGAGTTGCGCGAATGGAAGTTACCGAATACGCAATTAGTGGTGCTTAGTGCCTGTCAGACTGCCCTCGGTGGCGTGGTTGGTAGTGGCGAAGAAATCCTCGGTTTTGGCTATCAAATTCAACGCACTGGTGCAAGGGCGGCGATCGCCTCGCTCTGGACGGTGAGCGATCAGGGCACACAATCACTGATGGGTAGTTTTTATACGCAGTTACACAAGGGCACTAACGTCATTAATTCTTTGCGTGAAGCCCAACTTAGCCTACTACAATCAAAGCAAACAGAATTTCAGCATCCTTATTTCTGGGCGGCCTTCATCCTAATTGGCAATGGTAATTGATGAATTCAAGATTAGCCCCGTGCTTCGCACGGGGCTAATCTTGAATTGATGTGATCTTGAATCTACCAAGCAGGATGCGAAAAAATTGCCTGCATCGTTTTATTGCCACGCAATTGATTAGAAAGCGGCAAATGTCCTCGCGGGGCATCAAGACTCCAAATAAATTCATTGGGGTAGCGAGTAAAAGAACCACCTTTTTTCCAGCCAATCTTCAACCAAAACTTTTCCCATGCCTTACCAAGCCCTAGCCAGATCTTGCGCTGGACTGAAAAGCCAAACTTACCTTCGGAATATACGAGCCAAAGCTGATTAATTGTCCGCAAGTCACTAATAGGAATTAATTGCGCCTCAGTGAAATACAGCCAACCACGTTCTAACGCCGCTTCACCTGCTGCCTCACATAGTTTCTTGCTAGTTAAGCGATCGGCTTCTTCAAAGTCCTGCTGTGCTAATAAATTTTGAATTGGTTGATAATCAATCCCTTTTTCTGAATGTAGAGTTACCACACCTTGAGGATAATGAGTTTGCGCTAATTCGATCGCTTTGGGCAAATCACTTTTCAAGAGGGTTTGATGGATTTTGCCATCGATCCATGACACCTCCGTATTAGCCGCTTTACGGGATTGAATAAACTCATCTAGTATTAGCAAACCATCTTCTCCAGAATTTGCTAATTCAGCGATCGCAGGTAATTGATTTGACTCCTTACCTGAAAATAACTTATCTCTTAACGTGGTCAGTGTTGTATCCATCAGACTTTAAAAAATCACAAAAATGAAATCAATACTTAAAAAGCAGCACCTATTGAGTGCTGCTTTTTAAGTGTTTAAACAATTAGTCGATGTATCCCATCAATCCTGCATTGTCGATCGCATTAGAAGCCACAGGTCTTGTTTCTCCCATCTGAGAATAGGTTTCACTAATCACCAATCCTGCGGAACCAATAGGACGCTCACCTGCGGCATAGAATTTTTCGACAATGACAAAGCCATCTTCCATCACAGGACGTTCACCAGAGGACATGAATGTACTAGTTACATGTACGCCATTGCTAACAATGGGGCGCTCACCACCCATAGTGGTATAGGTGCTGCTAACTGCTAATTTGCTAGCTTCGATGGGGCGCTCGCCAGAGCTATTAAAATATTCAAAGGCACGAAAGCCGCCATCAACAATGGGGCGATCGCCATAATGCTTAAGAGTTTCCGTCACGGTTAATGATCCCTTTTGTTCGATTGATGAAACCACAGGCTTAGACTCTTCTTTAACTGCCAAGGCTGAGATATCTACAGTACCTGTTTTTGCAGTAGTTTCACTGTCTGACTTAGCTTTTGGGGAGCGAGGAGACTTGTCTTCAGTTTTGGGGCTTTCTGGCTTAGTGCTTTCAGCTTTTCCTTCGTTAGTTGTGCTCATACTTTGCTTTCCTCAAATTTATTCTTAAAAACTCTTGCTTACTTTTAATTACGCTTAATTTTTTCGCGATCGCCAAAAAACTTTTAAAGTTATAACCTTGCAAGTTAATTCTACAGAAAAAGTTAATCTTATTAATCTTTTGCCACATCGCTTAGCAATTGTTTTGTTGTCTTTTGTTGTCAGCAGCAATTATGCTCACTTCTGCACATATCCTTTATTAGTGACCTTTTAGCCGCTATTCCTCAGATTTTCAGTCCATTTGCATAGGACATCTTGATATCACCCATAAGTGATTTTGATTTTTTACCGTACAAAATCTCAGTCACCAAAAGATGTCAGTGCTTTGCACTGACATCTTTTGGTGACTGAGATTTTTTTATTTCTCTGCTGAGGGCAAGGAAACAAACCTTAATTCACTGAACAAAAAGAAATTTTTTAAAAGTGTGGCTGAGCCACACTTTTAAAAAATTTCTTTTTGTTCAGTTTTGAGCGCAAAGCGCCGTAAGTTAGCCCAAGGCAGGTACAACTCTAGGTAGCTCCAGACGTTGCTGTGACGTAGAGCGACGGGTAGTCCGACCCGATAGACGGAAACTGAGGCTTTGTAGCTCGATATGCAATTGACGATTTTCTTTTTGTAAGGCTTCGATTTTTTGTTTGATCGGCACGATCCGCTCAGCAAACTTAGCACGATAAATATTAGGCAGTTCCTGCACCACTTGCTCCAACATCCGATTGCGATCGCTCATTTCTTGGATGGTTTGACGCAGTTCGATAGCTTCGCGATCGCGATCTTGGATTTGCGCTTGAGTTGCCATTAGCTGGTTTTCGACCATAGCAAGCTTTTGTTCTAAAAAGCGCATTTCTTCTGAATGTTGCTCATGCACCTCAACATTCGGCAAAAAGGCGGTATTACCCTTCACCAAACGAAAAAGCTCTTCAGAAAGCTGCTGCACTAGCAGATCCTTCTGTTCTAGCTCAACCTTAAGTAAATTGATTTCCTGTTGAAGATTTGCTGTCATGTGATCCGATGGATTCGCGAGGGCATTTACTGTGGCATTCATAGGTGCAATTCGTTAGGGAATTTAGGCTAAGATTTATAGCACACAAGGACTGAATTGGCAATTTTATTGAGCTGCCCTCGCAAAATTTTTCAGCATCCGCCCAAAACGGGGGAATTGTAAATGAACCTTAAAACGATCAACTCACCAGATCCATTAATCCATAGTCAGCTAGGTGTCATCCCTTTTCAAAATAATTTAGAAGATCACACTTTGCTAACTGTGGCTCAATCTGCGCTCCAGCTACAAGCAACCTTGCTCAAAAACTCTATTTCCTATGCTCAGTCTGTTAGTGGTGGTCTCATTCTCAAAACCACACTCAAAAATACCGTAGAAACCCTCACCAAATATACTGAGGCGGATGAAGGGAGCATTTTTTTGCTTGATGAAGATGGTGTCATCATCGAAAGTATTTTGGCACGGGGGCCAGTTACACGCGATCGCAAGGATGCCGTAATTTCTAAAGTTTTAGATGGTGGACTCGCAGGGTGGACTTTACGCCATCGCCAGATTGGGATCATTTATGATGCGATCACCGATGAACGCTGGTTACAGTTACCTGACCAACCATACACAGCCCGTTCTGCGCTAACAGTGCCCCTAATATATGGCATCAATGTCATTGGGGTGGTCACATTAACCCATTCACAAACCAACCATTTCGATGATGCGATCGCCACAATGATACAGTACAGCATGGAAAGCATCGCCGCAATTATCCTGAATGCCCAGCTTCATGCGGAATATCGCCCTTTAGAGTTTTAACCAGATATTTGAAAGCTTTGAAAGCGCAGCACTGCGCTTTCAAATATCTCGACTTAGCTGTAAAACTCTAATGCGTGAGGGTTAGGGCTGTATAAATTGTCCAGCTATCGATCGCTAGCATTAGCAACGTAAATACCAACAAAATTAAATACATCCAAGGCTGAGCTAAAGGGCGTACATCACTGGTATCAATACCTGTACGCTCCTGAACCTGTTGCACTAATCGAGCAAAGCCCACTACTCGCATCGGCAACAAATAAGCCCGATCAGATTTTTTACTGACAAAATAATAAACAATTCCGCCCTGCCCCGTAATTCTGGGTTTTAACGCTTGGATATCTTGCCAAAGCAATGACCAACCTTTACGGAAAAAAGTGGGAAACCATCGGGGATAAACCAAACTAATGCCTTGATCATCAAGAATGACGCGATCGCTTAACGCCCCATATAAAAATACAAATCCGATCGCTAAGCCCCAACCTAGCCATGAAGCAGGAATTGCGGAATGTGTAAAGTTGCTCAAGAATGGCAAAGGTACAGTGAGTACTAGATATAACAGCAACAAAGTAACCCGAATTAATGGCGATACATAAAAAATATCACTGGATTCTGAATTTTCTGGATTTGAGGTTACTTGCGATTCAGTCATAAATAAAATAAGGGGTTTGCTATTTAATTGCTATTTAATATTTTGTAGCGCTTCGCCACGCTATAAAAATTCTGGTTCCTTATTTTACTGTGCGTCCCCAAGCACAGGAACTATAGCCATGTAAGTTTTGCTTAGGACATAAAGCCCAAATAAGTGAAGGCGGCACTCCGTACCACCTTCACTTATTTGGGCTTTGATTTGACCGAGCTATCTCTTACATTGCTATAAATCAAGGACTCACAAAGCACTCAGTTTATTTGGCAATTGATCGCAATTAAATTAACATTGTTTTTTAGGGGTAATCTAATAAATGACAGATATGATTAACAGTCGAGTAATGTCTGTTACGGCACTTTGCCTTCTAACAAACATTCTCTGACTCAATCAAGCATAATTACATACAGTACGGATGGTGTAAAACGTGGGTTGGCGTGTACGTGGCGTTCGTGGTGCAACCACAGTTGAAGCAAATACATACGCAGCCTTAGAAAGGGCTGTGCTAGAGCTTATGGAGGAGATCGAAGCACAAAATGATATCGATCCGCGTGAAATAGTGAGTGCAACCTTTTCGGTAACAACAGATATCGATGTGGTTTTTCCTGCCAAAATTGCCCGATCGCGATCGCATTGGGAGCATGTGCCACTTTTAGATGTGCAGCAAATGCATGTCGAGGGCAGCTTAGAGCGTTGTATTCGTGTCTTAATTCATGTAAATACGCTACTTGAGCAACACCAGATTAAGCATGTTTACTTAAATGGAGCCAGAGATCTCCGCCCCGATCTCGTTTACGCCCAAATTTGAGAAAATATTTGAGAAAATAGAGGGAGTGCCAAGCGCTCCCTCTATTTTCTAGATACAATCAGTGCAAACGTAAGATATATAGCCCCTATGGTCACAAGAATTTTCCTGTGTAACGAGCAAACAGAGCCAGAGATTCGCGATTTCATTCGTGAAGCGATCGCTGAGATCTCAGAGGGGGAGCAGTATATCGTTACTTGGAACTGCGGCAACATTCAGACTCTAAAGGTTGGAGATCGCGCTTATTTTAAGCGGATCGGCAGTGCCAATCAGGGCTATTTTGCCTCAGGTACGGTTGTGCCTGCGGATCGGGAATATCAACTCAAACTGCGATCAGCCCGTTACCGCGAACTCAGCGAAGCCTACGACATCGACTCGCAGGCAAATAATTTTCGAGTATGGGTGGCTTGGGATTCTTGCGTAACATTTGATGAACCCCTAAGAACGGATTACCTGCGGCAGTTGCCCCACTTTCAAGGAATGCCCCTCGAACCGCAAACCGATGCGGGGGTATTTCGGGACGAATATGTGCGGATGCTTGATCGCGAATGGGAGCGCCAAACCCAAAAGGCAATTAGGGCTGGCAAGGGTGTGAGTTTAGTTGATGTCTATTATCGATGGGGCTTAGAGGATATTCAGCAAGGATTTCCACAGGATGCGCTGGAATCTTTTCGCCAAGCCCTTAAGCTGAATCCTAATTTCATCAAGGCATATTTAGGTTTAGGCGATGCCCATGTGAATTTGCGCGAATATGCTAAGGCAGTCGGCGACTATGGCAAGGCTATTTCCATGCGTCCTGATAAGGCAAGGATTGCCTATTACAAACGTGGCGAAATTAATTTTTTGTTGAATCAGTTTCAGCAAGCCCTAGCTGATTTTCAAGAAGCGATCGCCATTGACCAAAATTATGTCGATGCTCATTTCTCTTTAGGCAATACCTATTTCAAGCTTAAGAGTTACGAACAGGCGATCGCTTGCTATAGCCGCACCCTTGATCTAGATCCCAATCGCGATTTGGCAGCATTTCGGCGCGGACGCTCCCATTACATCCTCAAGGAATATCCCGAAGCATTACGGGACTTTAGCCATGCGATCGAGTTACAGCCTAGCAATGTCGATGCCTACTACTATCGCGGCTTAACCTATTCCCAGCCCAGCATCGCCGATGAAACCCTTGCGGGTGATGATTTGCGGAAAGCAATTGTTTTGTATCAAACCCAAGGCAAACCCGAAAAGGCAAGAAAGGCTAAGGAATTTCTAGAAACTCTAGCGATCGATTCACTACCCAAGGCTAAGCCCAGAAGTAGCTATGCGATCGCACCATCATCGGATACAGCATCTGAAGCTATTGCCGAGCCTGATGTCCCCATTGCAACATCTACGGCAATTCCCGTTGACGATGCCGAAGAAACTAGCGAATTGATCGTGACAGTCCCACCTGAGGAGCAGCCAATTGCAATTCCTGTTTCAGAATCAATTACTAGTGAAGAAGCGATCGCGGCTTTCTCCAGTGCCGAAATCACCTATCCATCGGAACCTGCTCAAATTGTTGAGGTCGAGAAAGTAGTCGAAAAGATTGTCGAGGTTGAAAAACTAGTCGAAGTTGAGAAGATCGTCGAAGTCGAAAAAATCGTTGAGGTCGAGAAGCTAGTCGAGGTCGAGAAACTAGTTGAAGTCGAAAAAATTGTGGAAGTCGAGAAGCTCGTCGATCGCGTCGTCGAAAGAGTCGTGGATCGCGTGATTGAGAAACCCGTTCCTTTCTCGATTGAAGATCCTAGCACTGCCGAAAAGCTGGCGATGATCTCGGTGATGGCGCAATATATGCGTGATGGCTGGATGGTGCGATCGGTCGATAAATCGCAAGTGGGCTACGATCTCGACTGTACTAAAGATGATCGAGCCGAAGCTGTAGTAATTAAGAGCTTTACTAGCGATCGCGAGTCCTTTGCTATTTCCGCGATCGAAATTGAAAATGCCCGCAGCAATAAAGATTTTGTCCTCTGGGTAGTCAGTGGTGCAGCCGAAAATCCTGAATTACGTTGTATCCGTGGACGTGAGCTATTCGAGCAGTTTGACCTCGACCCTCTCGCCTTCGCTGCCAAGGTCAAGCAGTCAGCGTTAAGGCTAGAGCAATCCCCCATCGCCCTAGAAATGCCGCAATTTGAGTAGTAAGGGACTTGCTATTAATTAAAGTACCTGCGGCTTCGGCTTCGCTCAGCCAACGTTAGCTGAGCGAAGTCGAAGCTAGAGATAACTTTGGTGGGACATTTTTTATCCGCAGAACCCTAAACCCAAGTAAAATAACTCATCCGAGAAAAGCTTACTCACTTTTTAATGCAAATTAAGTGACAAAGAGCTTAATAAAATAAATTAATAATGCTTTAATAGCAACATGGCTTAAAATTTAATAACTTAAAGCCTATGATTTGTAACGCTTTATACGATTTTTAATTGATCTATTCCAGTCTTGTAGATCGAGTAAGAATTGGAGTTAAAGCTGCCCATTCTTCAGCATACTTTGCAAGATATATAAACTCACTCTAGCTTTTATGTCCTGAAAGTAGAATAGTGCAAAAACGTGGGGGAACTGAGACATCTTTTCAAAATAAGTTTCACTATTGGAGCCACTTATGGTTTGTGCTGGTATTAGTATGCCTAAGAATCAAACACAATCTTCTGCTAAAGAGCTTTTAAAAAGTCTAGAGTCAACTAAAGATGGATGCATCTACGTTGTCCGCGATCGCATTCGTTGGGCTTTCTATGTAAAGGGAGGGAAGCTCGTATATGCCTCTCATTCCCTAGAAAGTTTTGAAAGACTAGAAAGACATCTACGCGCTCTTAGTCGTGAATTGCCAAACTTAGATGACAAATTGCGATCGCAATTGCGGCTGATGTTTGATGATCCCAACCCAGAGAATGCTAAGTATAAAGTGACTAGCGAAATTCTCTGTATTGAATATGTTGCAATCCTTTGGCTAGTGAATGAACATCATCTACCTAGCAACATGGCAAGTAAGCTCATCGCCCGTATCATTCAAGAGGTGATTGAGGCTTTTCTCTGTCTGCCTAATGGAGAATTTCAAGGAATCTACTATGAACATTTATTGCAAGAAAACTATTGCAGTCTCCCTATCGATCGCATTTTAGAAGTAGTTGAGCAACGCCTCAAAGCATGGTATAGCCTTGGCCCCACTATTTCTTCTCCCTATCAATGCCCTTATTTGGTCAGTCAAACATCAGCCGCAAAGCGCATGTCTTTGGAGACTGTACACAGGTTAGGGCGGATTCTCAGAGGTTTTAATTTCTGTCAGTTAGGAGCCTTACTAGGCAAAGACCCCCTCGCGATCGCTAAACAGCTCTGTCCGTTAGTGAGTGATGGCTCAATTCTCTTGCGAGATCCCTTATCTCCCTTTGATATGTTGCCACGCACCTATTATCTAGCGCCAGAGGAGGAACGTGAGAACATTGAAAAGCTTTCTGAGACCTTTACTGATGAGGCAAATACAGGAGATGACATTTCCAGTATTTCACAGGTGTTCACTAATCAGGAATCTAAAACATGGAAAATTGTCTGTATCGATGACAGTGAATCCATGCTCAGTATCATTAGCAGCTATTTAGGAAGTGAAGATTTTCAGGTCACGCTCATTCAAGATTCAATGAAAGCGTTAATGAGAATCACTTCGATTCGTCCTGATTTAATCCTGCTAGATATTGGAATGCCAAGTGTTGACGGTTATCAACTTTGCACTTTAATTCGGAAATCCTCAAGTTTAAAAGATATTCCGATTGTGATGGTAACTGGCAATAAAGGAATAATTGATCGCGCAAGAGCACGCATCGCAGGAGCTACTGACTATCTAACCAAACCCTTTGTCCAAGCCGATTTACTAAAAATGATGATGCGGCATCTCATCTAGATATAGGTACAGCTATGGCAATTACTTAATAGAACTTCGCACTTATTTGCACTTATTCGCACTTATTCGCACTTACACTTATTCGCATTTAATTGTGAATTAAAGTCTAAAACCTAATCTAGGTATCTTTATCTATGGTATCTTTATATTTTATTAAGAATTGCAAGATGCAATAATAAGAGTTTATCTAGGTATAAATTCCGTCAAACAAATTTCTATCTATCACCTCAAATTAAACTCAAACAACAATACCAAACAATCTGAAAGTTGGAGATTCATTATGACAACAGTGCTTGTAGTTGAAGACACTGCCTCTGAGCAGGATTTAATTGTTAACTATTTGGTCGAAAGTGGGTATACCGTAATTAGTGCCATTAATGGACAAGAAGCTCTCAAGAAAATCGAGGGAAAGAAACCTGATGTTGTAATTACCGATTTAGTCATGCCTGGAATGAGTGGTTTGGAACTATGCCGTAGTTTAAAAAAGAATAGTGAGACCAAGGATGTGCCTATTGTCGCTTGCACTTCTAAGAATCAAGAACTGGATAAACTATGGGGAATGAAACAGGGAATTGATGTGTATCTCACTAAACCCTTCTCCCGTGAGGACATTCTTCGAGCCGTTCGCTCCGTTGCTTAGAAATCACTCGTAGCAAAAATTGATTCCAGCTTTAATCCCTATAAGTTCCATCCTAACCAAGTTTTGAACTTTCATCTTACCCACAGTCCAAGTTTCCATCATCGCTATAGCAAGGAGAAAATGTCTTGATTACAGTATTAGTTGTCGAAGATACCCCGTCTGAACGAGAGTTAATTTGTGAGTACCTGCGGCAGGGGGGCTATGCTGTGGTCAGTGCGGCTGATGGGGCAGAAGGTTTAGAGAAGTTTGAGAAGACCAAACCTAATGTCGTCATTACTGATTTGGTCATGCCGGGGATGAGTGGATTAGAGCTATGCCGAGCAATCAAAAAAGTTGCTACGACTAAGGTTCCTGTCATTGCCTGTACTTCTAAAAATCAAGAACTCGATCGCCTCTGGGGCATGAAGCAGGGTGTAGATGTCTACCTCACCAAGCCATTTACTAAGGACGATATTGTGCAGGCTGTGCGATCGCTGGGTGTAGGAGGATGATATGAGCAGCTTAACGATCGAATTACGCGAGGAGCAGACACAGGCGATCGCAGGATTGCCACACTTAAGTTTAAATCTTGGGCAAGATACGGTCGCCGCCGTGCAACTAAAATTTGTCCGCGAGACTCTCGTCTTGGCTTCCGAGCGCTTTACACAAATGCCCAATGTCCATCCCTGTCTGATGGGCTTGGTGGAACATCGCAGCAACGTTTTTTGGGTACTGGACTTGCCCCAATTACTAGGTTTTACACCCATTGAGTCCAGTGCGATCGAGACCCACATCGCCATCTTACAGATTGGTGATGCATTTTTGGGGTTGGGGGTATATCGCATTGGACGTGTAGTCCGTTTTAGTGAGGCAGATATTGTTTCACCACAAGAATTACCGAAGACAAATATTCCAATTGAAACTGTGCCATTTTTACGTGGTTGGGTGACACAGTCGGGGGAAACTAGCGAACATCTATATGTACTAGATGCAGAGGCGATCGCCAGCCACAAATTTGCTCTATAGGAGAGGATGCTGCATCTTCTCCAAAACTTTATTTACAAAACGGAGTTTCTCATCATGGTTCTTGATTCACGTTCTCGCGTTGATGGTGCTGAAGTATCGAATGGCAATGGCACAAAGTCTACTACCAACGGTTCTAGTAATGGCTCTAGTAATGGTAGCTATCCGACGAACATCGAAATAATTACTCCCAACACTTCGATACCGATTGCTCCTAGGATGAGCCAAAACCCCATTGGACGATGGTGGGAAAAATTAGGATTGCGGACAAAAACAACACTTATTGCTGTTTCTGCAATCACGATTCCCTTGTTTCTAGTTGGTGGATTTACCTCTATATACGTCGGACAAAATCTTACTCAAGCTTCTAAAGAAAAAGAAGCTAAAAGTGCGAATGACATGTCCTATCGGGTTGCCTACTTCATGCGAGAACGATATGGGGACATTCAGATATTATCGAAGACATCGTTTTTGACTAACCCAAAGGTTACTGCGGCAACTACGTTACAAGAGCGCCAAGCGGTTTTTAATGACTACATCAAGAGCTATATTGTTTACGACAGTATTGCTGCCTTCGACCTCAATGGTGATGTAATCGTGCAATCCCAAGGTGATGCCTTGTCCAATCACAAGGAAAGGGTTTATTTTCAAGAAGTCATCAAAACCAATGCTCCTGTCATTAGCCAGCCAGAACTATCCAAATCTTCTGGGAAAGTGGTAGTTCATATTGCTGCACCTATTAAAGAAGCGGCTACGGGGAAAACAATTGGGGTGATCCGCTCACGTATGCCTGCGGAATATCTAGATACCCTCGTTAAAGACTATGGTGTTGGTGGTGAACAATATCACTTGATTGAGTCAGATGGTAAGTTCTTTGCTGCCTTAGAAAAGGATCAAATTGGGCGCGATCTCAAAACAGACTTCCCATTATTAAAGCCTCTCGTTGAAAAGCGGGAATCTGGCTCAGCGACATCAATCGATAATCTTACGTCCCGTGAACAGTTTGTCGGTTATGCACCTCTACCAAAACTAGAAGGATTGCCTGATTTAAAATGGGATGCAGTAATTGCGGTGGATACCGATATTGTTCTCAAACCACAACAACAGTTAATCTTCATTCTGTTAGCCGCAACTGGTGTAGTTGGCGCATTAGCGGCTATTTTAGCAGTTGCGATCGCCCAACGCGCTACGAAACCTGTTATCGACGCGACAGCCGCCGTGGTTGAGCTAGGTAAAGGTAATCTCGATACGCGCCTGACGGTACAGGGTCAAGATGAACTGGCGCAATTGGGGGATAACATCAACTCCATGGCGGGACAGTTACAGACCTTCTTGGCTTTGCAAGAGACACAAGCAAGGCGATCGCAAATTCTTGCAGAAGTCTCGCGATCGCGTGATATTACTGAGCTAGAAGAACCATTAAGCCGCTATGTTGATGAAATACGTCAAGAACTCAATAGCGATCGCATCGTTGTTTATCGATTCATTAATACAGGTACTGGCAGTCAAGGAATTGTTGTTGCCGAATCTGGTTTAGCGCATTTACCAAGCGCCAAAAATGCGGGACTAAGTGATCCTTGTATTCCTAAAGAGCTTCTGGATAACTATAAGCAAGGGAAAGTGATTCAATACAATGATGTGCTGAACTCAGGATTTGCACCTGCTCACCTTGAGTTAATGCGGAAATTGCAAATTAAATCGAATCTGATCGTGCCTGTAGTCCGTGCAGGCGAATTGGATAGTTTGTTAATTGCCCATTCCTGTGGACAGGTGCGTGAATGGCAAGATCCTGAGATTAAATTGATGCAGAGCTATGCTGAAGACATTGGACGCGCCCTCGGCGGTCTTGCCACAGTAGAACAACAGCGCATCGTGGCAGAACAGGAACGTCAACGGAGTGAAGCAATTCAACGCGAATTAATTAACCTCTTGACTGACGTTGAAGGCGCGGTAAGTGGAGACTTAACCGTTCGTGCTCAAATCTCGGCTGGTGAAATTGGGATCGTTGCCGACTTCTTTAACGCGATCGTAGAAAACTTACGGGAAGTTGTAACGCAGGTAAAAGAAGCGACTTTGCAGGTAAACACTTCGGTAAATACCAACAATGAATCGATTCGGACTCTCGCGAAAGATGCGACCCTCCAAGCAGAACAACTGGATGAAGCTCTACAATCCGTAGAACAAATGACTGATTCGATTCAGCAAGTGGCAAGTAACGCGAGACAGGCTGCCGATGCATCTAACGTCGCGGCGGCAACGGCAGAAACTGGTAGTCAAGCGATCGAGCAATCTGCAAGCAGTATCTTGCAACTACGTCAAACCGTTGCGGAAACAGCCAAAAAGGTAAAGAGACTCGGTGAAGCATCGCAACAAATTTCTAAGGTAGTCGTGCTGATCGATCAAATCGCGCTGAAAACGAACATGCTCGCAGTTAACGCCAGTATTGAGGCGGCGCGTGCAGGTGAAGAAGGTCGAGGCTTTGCGGTAGTTGCGGAAGAAGTCGGTGCACTGGCGGCGCAGTCTGCAACTGCAACCAAGGAAATCGCTCGAATCGTTGAAAGCATTCAACAGGAAACCAGTGAAGTGGTCGAATCGATGGAAGCGAGTACGGTACAGGTGGTTGAAGGTACAAACAAGGTTGAAGATGCGCGAAAGAGCTTGAGTCAGATTGTGGAAGTGGCGCGGAAAGTAAACGAACTCTTCCAAGGCATTTCTAGCGCTACAACTTCGCAGGTGCAAACATCGCAATCGGTGAAGCAGGTTATGGAAAATCTCTCTACGCAATCGCAAAAGTCCTCTGAAACTTCCCGCGAAGTTGCGATCGCTCTACAGGAAACCGCTAACGTTGCTAGTAAGCTACAGGCTTCCGTAGAAACATTTAAGGTTGATGCAGCTTAGTGTTTAGTGTTTTAAGTTTGTGCAACTCACAAACTTAAAACACAATTCAACAGTTATTTTAGAGGTCGATATGACAACGAATACCTTAACCGATCGCGAGTGGGAAGTCCGATTGCTATTTCTCGAGGAAGTTCGA
Organism: Pseudanabaena sp. BL-A-41; assembly: GCA_050632425.1. GTDB lineage: Bacteria > Cyanobacteriota > Cyanobacteriia > Pseudanabaenales > Pseudanabaenaceae > Pseudanabaena. Next base: position 2,512,154 of record CP192607.1, read on the forward strand.
GATTTTTTAGCAGATATTGAGTCCGAATTAATCGGCTTAAGCGATCGCGGTTTGCAGCGATCGGCGACTAATAAGATTTTGCGGGCTGCCCACTCCATGAAAGGCGGCGCAGCAATGATGGGCTTCCATTCGCTCAGCGACCTAGCTCACCGTCTCGAAGACTTTTTTAAAATCCTTCAAGCAAATAATCAAACTGCGATCGCCTCAGAAATCGAAAGTCTATTTCTGTCAGCGATCGATGGCATGGGCAAAATTACAACCATTCACAAACAGCGTAAAGCGCCTAAGGATGAATGGATTCAGCAACAGATTTTGCCACCCTTTAATCGCTTGCATGAAATCCTAGGAGACTTGTCAGCACAGGATGAGGCAAATCTCCTGTCTGAAGAGGCAGGTCAGGATATGCGTGTCCTCATGTTTGCCACTGAGGTCGATGCTTGTTTGGAACGATTAACAAATGTGATCGCTGATCCTAATTCGCAAGTATTGCGCGAAGAATTTGAAATTACTAGTCAAGAATTTGGCTGTCTTGGCGAAATGTTGGAACTACCCGCATTCACTAGTCTCTGTGAAGGGATTAGTCTCGCCCTCAATAATAAAGATAACAGCCTCATCGAAGTAACCACTGCGGCGCTAGAAGCTTGGCGGCGATCGCAAGCTCTTGTCTTAGTTGGTCAATTTGATGCTTTACCAAATCGTTTTGAATTATCGCCTCTGCCCGTAAAACCCGCAGAACAGGTCATTCCCAAAGTCGCCGAAAAAGTTGCCGAAAAAGTTGCCGAAAATATTAATCCTTTTGATGCGGCTTCTATTGAGGAATTATCACTAACTAACACTAGTTTAAGATATGAGGATGAAACCCTCGCTCTCAATCATAGCGATCTCAATTTAGCGAATATCCAAGATATCACAACGATTAATCCTACTAGTGAGACAAATACTGTCACCAATCTAGATAGTACGATCCGTATCCCTTTACGCCATCTCGAAGCCTTAAGCGATCGCTTTGGGGAATTAAATGCTGAGAGAAGTGGCTTACGTCTACAACTGAAACGGATGCGCGATCTCGTACAACTTCTCAACACGAGAATGCATGGCTTAGAGCAGTCCAATGCTCAACTCCGAGAAGCCTATGATCGCGTAGTCACCTCTTCAGAATCCTTGCTCCCTGTTAGTACTGCCATCAATAGCCCCATTGCAGGTAACTATGCTGACACAAGTGAAGGATTCCTACCCTATGCCAGTCGCTTCGACTTGCTAGAAATGGATCGCTATAGCGAACTGCATGTCCTATCACGGGAAATCATGGATAGTGTGGTGCAGTTACAGGAAGTCTCCAGCGATTTGGAAACCGCACTAACAGATACGGAAGGAACGGAACGGGAACTAGGGCGAGCCTCACGGCAAATGCAAACGGCGATCGAGCAAGCCAGAATGCGGATGCTCAGCGAAATTCTGGGTAGATTTCCCCGCTTACTGCGCGATTTGTCTCTCAACTATGGTAAGCAGGTCGAGCTAGTTGTACGCGGTAGTTCTACTTTAGTTGAGCGATCGGTTTTGGAAATTCTCGAAGATCCACTTCTCCATCTGGTTCGCAATGCCTTCGATCATGGTATCGAAACTCCTAAAGCAAGGATTGCTGCGGGTAAACCGCCTAAGGGCAAAATCGAAATCGCCGCAGGTTATCGTGGCAACCAAACCGTAATCACCGTCAGTGATGATGGCAATGGTGTCAATTTTGCGAAACTACGAGATCGCGCCTTGCAGATGGGGCTGAGCGAAAGCGATCTAGATGGTTCTAGTGAAGAAGCCCTCCTAGAGTTGATTTTTGAAGCGGGATTTAGTACTGCCGATCGCGTCACCGAACTTTCGGGTCGGGGCGTAGGCATGGACGTGGTGCGGTCAAATCTGAATATAATCGGCGGTAATGTACGGATTGAAACCGAAGCTGGCAAAGGAACAACCTTTGTTTTAACCGTACCCGTATCCCTATCGATCGCGCGTGTACTGCTATTTGAAAGTAATGGCTTACAGATGGCAATCCTCACTAGTGCAGTTGAGGAAATTTTGCTAATCCGCGATACTTCCATTCATACCGTAGCCAATCAAGAAGTATTAGATTGGGAAGGCTATTCTGTACCATTGTTACGACTTAGCGATCGCCTGCATTTTTCGCGCCCTCAATTCCAGTTTGAGACAGAAAACCGTCCTGTTGTCGATGAATCGCTGATATTAATTGTGTCAAAAAATAATGTCCCCTTTGGATTGCAAGTCGATCGCTATTGGGGTGAACAGGAAGTCACTATTCGCGGCGTGCAAAGTGTAATCCCCATGCCGACGGGCTTTATGGGCTGCGCTATTTTAGGCGGCGGTAAAATCGTGCCCTTAGTCGATATCGATAATCTCCTCGATTGGGCGATCGTTGATATTGATGAAACACCTAGTAAACCTCTCACGCTGCCGAGCAAGAACGATCGACGCACCACAATTCTCATTGTTGACGACTCCATCAATGTACGGCGATTCCTCGCCATGACCTTAGAGAAATCAGGCTATCGGGTCGAGCAGGCTAAAGATGGTTATGAGGCGATGGAGAAATTACGAAAGCTCCAAGCCATAGCCAGCAGTTCTCCCGTCAGGGCAGTAATCTGTGATATTGAAATGCCCAGACTAGACGGCTTTGGCTTCTTGGTGCAATCCCGTGGGGATGATTACTGCAAAGACATTCCTGTAATTATGCTCACTTCACGCAGTGGCTCTAAACACCGTGATTTGGCGATGCGTCTAGGAGCCTCGGCATATTTTGCGAAACCATTTAAAGATAATGAGCTGTTACAGACTCTGTCGCAACTCGTAAATACCAAGTTATAAACAAGTTATAAATAAATTGCCAATAAATCATAAATATCATGTTAGTTACAAAACCTATATCGAAAACGATCCGAACTTTGGGAGATCTGGAAGAAAGGTTTCGGTTATTACCTACTCAAAACAGTCACTTTTTTCCTGAATGGCAAGAGAGTTTACCTGAACTGACAAATACCGAGCTAGAAGCACTCGATCAAATTTATCAGCGCTATTTCCGTCATCGTAAACATAGTTCTCTTGCGGAAGGTACAGTTAATCATCTGCTAGTTGCTCCTTTGCTAACCTTAGCTAAGCTATACGATGAGCCATTCTTTATCACAACCGAACCAAGTATTAATTTAGAAATTGAAAATCAGAATGAAATTTTGCGTGGACGTATTGACACATTAATCATTCATCAAAGGCTTTGGGTACTAGTAGTAGAATCAAAAGATTCTCTATCTTTTAATATAGCTCTACCACAGGCAATGACTTATATGATGGCAAATCCTAACCCATCTCAATTTGTTTATGGCATGGTTACTAGTGGCGATGAGTTTCTATTTATTAAAATGAAAACAGATGCTAACCCTGAATATGATTTATCCAACGTGTTTTATACGCTAATACCCCAGCGCAATCAATTACGAGAAGTCCTAAAAATTCTCAAACAAATTCGCGCAATAATTTTGCAATAATTTTGTTTGGCAGTTTGCATAGTGCATATTAACTTCTAATTTCAGCTATCAGGTATCAATTATGCCAGCCATTTCTTCACTGCGATCGCAAAGACTTCTCGAACTACGCCCTGATATTGGACTCCAATATGTTGCTTTTCGACTGCGTATTGCTTGGTTTATCTTGCCGATAGAATCAATCTATCGTGCTATTCCATTAGAAAAGCAAGTTCCGAAGATTACAGCCGAAGGAGAAAATATTCCCATCATTGACCTTGGGAAATTATTATTTAGTCAAACCAAATTTCAAAGTAGTGATATTCAGGAATTGGTAGTTAATGGTGCGGTTGTTGCTGCTAAGCCATCTCTAATTATTGCTCGCGATCAAACAGATCATCTTGTTGGTATCCTAAGTAATTCACAACCAGCCCTGCAAAGGATTTCTCAAGATGAAATCGTCTCTCTACCCACAACCTACAGCCAACGCTGGAAAGTTGACTTTATTACTTCCATGACACTTCCTAATAAAGATCGTCCCTCTCTATTTGTAATTGATAGCGATCGCCTTGTATCAACTGTTTTAAAAAAGAGTACTGCCCCCTAAAAGCAGTAGTTAATCAATTTTACAGCGCTTTGCGCTCAAAAACAAACCAAGAAAAATCTTGAAAACGTTGCTTTGCAACGTTTTCAAGATTTTTCTTGTGGTTCGTTTGATCGAAAATTGCTGTAAATCTAGAACATTTCATTCCAATTGAAAGTAATATCAGGGAAAGCTAGCATTACTAAAGTATCACCTTCATCATAACGATGGATTTGTTTATAGCCTAATGCCGATGGTTGAGAATATCCCTCGATCGCCTTTTTATTGACATCAAATAACCACATTTCAGGAATACCTGCGGATGCATACAAAGGTGCTTTCTCATGGCGATCGTAATCAATGGAACTATCCGCCACTTCAATAATCAACAAAATATCCTCTGGTGTTGGCAAGCGATCAGCATAGAAATCCTGACGACGTTTAAGAATGGCGAGATCGGGCTGTGGCTCTGAGCCATTATCCAAAAGAATTGGATTTTGTGACCAAACCTGCACTTTGCCTAATAAACGACTAATAAAAAGCTCTTGTAAACGGGTCACACAAACTGCGTGTTTTCTGCCAATGGGGGACATGGTTTTAATTTCTCCATTAATTAACTCAAGGCGATCGCCTTCATTAAAAACACCAGCTTCGTGCATGAGGTGATATTGCTGGGTTGTGAATTTAAACTTTGAGGCGATCGCACTATCAGTAAGTAGTTCAACTGTCATAAAGTTAACCTCCTTTTGGATAACATAAAGTAATTTTAGCCTTCAACGATTGCTATTTCTGCTTCAGTCAAGCCATAGAGTCGATAAACAATCGCATCAATTAGTTTGTCACAGAGCCTTAATTGTTCTTTGATGGGTAAAAGAGTAGTCAGACTATCTTGGTATTCTTTTTCTAATGTTTGCTGTTCTTTTCTGGCAACAGGATCAATTTTAATTTTCTTTTTGTTCTTCTTGAGGATTTCGATTAGTTCATCAAAGCTAAGGTTTAACTCATTTTTGTAATAGTCACCTAGATAATTTTGAATTTTAGATTTATTGGTAAGTCCATCAATTTCACAACCAAGAAAACGCTCTAGCCACTGCAAAAAACTTTTAATTTCAGTTTGTTTTTGTTTATTAAGTTCGATCATTTGCTCAGCTAAATACGCTAATAAATCATGGATCACATCTGCTTCTTCAGGTTGTTGGTTGAGGTGGTAATTTACTTGGTTTAAGATTGGTTGGATTTGGCGATCACTTTGATACTGATGATAAAGTGCGATCGCATTTTGTAATAACTGCTCACGGCGATCAGATGGGGTTATAAAATTTATCTTTGGCACAGGCAAGGCTTCAATCTCATAACCGTTAACATTATTGTTGGTACTAGTTAGGTTAAATCTCCAATCAAGCAATGTTGAATTAAGTAGAGTTGATATAAAACCCAAACTGCAATCTTTAATTTCTGATATATATCCAGTTGTATGAGAACAAAAATAGTTTTCAGGAAGTATTGTCGCAATCAATCTTCGATAATTATCGATGGCTGCATAGCGCTGATAAACAACTCTAGTTTGTTGGTAAGCTAAAGCTTTTTTACTAGTGATATGTTCTGATAGGTATAAATCACGATCAAAAAAGACTGCTTCTCCCTGTTTAGGTTCGACAACCGCATACCTTGCAATATGAGAACCTCGAATTGCTTCTTCTCCATAAACACTATCACTTAAGTATGGTTTAAATGAACTATTTATCATTAATTCGCCAGGCGAAGCTGAAATAAAATCTCCTAATCTGATAAATTTTTCATTAGTTACTAGACGTAAAGCAATCTCCCAAGAGCGTTTGTCTAATCCAGGGATTGAAAGATTATGTGAATCAAATTTTATAAAATCATTTTGCAGTGTTTTATAATAAGATGAGGTATCTAAAATATCTCGTCCTATATGTGTACGAACATAAACTTCATGATCTAATTCAGGTAATTTTTTGGAAAGTATATAAATACAAGTTGATAGTTTCGCCTCGAAAAATATTCTGCTGTATCGATTATCTTTTTGTGGAAATTGTTCTATAGTGTTTATCTCAAAACTTTCTAACAAATACTTTCTTAAACTCAAGGTGAATTGATCAGCTAAAAGAGATAAAGGCACAATAAAACCGTGTTTTCCTCTTGATTTAAGAATACTAATTGCTTGCACAATAAAAAGTCGGTAGATATTAATACGATTGCCTAGTGCATGACTAAATCTAACCGTTGATTGAAAATAGGCTATTTCATTAACTACACTACTTCTGACCTCTTCAGATAACTCTTCATAAGGAGGATTACCAATTACTGCATCAAAGCCTGCATTTTCATGCCAACAAGCATTTTCTAGATCAATGAATACTTCAGGAAATTCGAGATCCCAATGAAAGAAGTGTTTTTCATCACTGAGCTTTTGAGCATTTTTATATACAGCAGCATCAGCCTTGTTCATTTTAGCAATATCAGCCGAAATTGCATTTGTTCCAAATACTCGCAAAAAATGATCAGCACGTTTTAGTCCAAAGAATTTTGATACATATATATCTAACAATTGTTTATAGGGTTTAGCCGCCTGATCAAACTGTCGAAATAGCTTTTCACTTTGCTCTAGTTCCGCAAATGTAGCATCACTGAGAACACTCACACCACGCATAATCTCAGCAGCACGTAATAGTCCGACAAAGGGACCTGCTAGTAAATTAAACTGTCCTGTAGAGTCCTTTACCATACTCGCTTCTGCTTCTTTAACAGTTGTCCCTATCAGCGAATTGCCACAGCGCAAATGGTGATCTAAAAAGCTTAATGGAGCGCCAACAGTAAAGGAATGTAACCATAAACTTACCTTAGCTAATTCCACTGCCATTGAGTTTAGATCCACACCATAAATACAACGTTTCATGACTACACGCTGCAATAATTGGGTTGGCTCTAATCGATCTGGACTAATTTTAATTCCTTGCTTTTCTAAATTTCCTAAAATGCTTTGACGAGTCTGATTAAGCATTTCTAAAATTGGATTATGTTCAGGATATTGATTTAAAACCAGAATTATTTCATCAGTCAAATAATCTACTGCTTCAACTAAAAAGTGTCCACTTCCCATTGATGGATCGCATACTTTAATATCCAGCAATGTGGTTTGAGCTTCTCGACCTAAGCGTTGTAATTCCTTTTGGATTCCATTACGACTTTGCAAACCTAAACGCTTGTCTGCCAACTGTTGATATAATCGGCTGATTTCCGCCATTAATTCAGCGAATCTTTGTGATCGCTTTACCAAAATTGGCTTAAGAGTATTACTAACAATATATTTAACTATATAGTCAGGAGTGTAATAAGAACCTGTTGATTTGCGATCACCCTTGTCATTTTCTAAATGTACTTGTCCTTTTTCAGCATTATCAATAACAACACGATATTCTAATAAACCTTCATAAATAGAACCTAATTGACGCACACCCAAAAAGCTATAATCAATTGGCAAACCTTCAAATCTAGCTAATTTATCCAAAGCTGCCGCTAACACTGCATCTGATAGTTTAAATCTAGATAAAAAATGATTGGCAGGATAATCAACTTGATCATCGGATTCATTAAAATCAAAATGGAATAAACCACCATTATAACGTGGCACTTCTAAGCTTGAGTCACCAAGATCAACAATTTGAAATAAGCTTAAAAGTTTGTCATATCTTCCTGTTCCCGTTTGACTAAATTTCTTTTGACTTTCTATTCCTTGAGCTACCTCCTTTGACATATTGATTACACTATAATCTCGATAGTCATTGTTATTGATTGGCAATAAATTTCTCGATTCAGCAAAAAGCAGAAATAACAGTTTATAGAGAAACGATAAAGTCGCTTCATAAAGCTCTTCAGACGTTACTTGATGATTTAATCGGAACGCATTTACCGCAAACCCTCCCGCAATACTTGGAAAAACCTGCTCAAACACTAAAGTTTTTAACTCTTCACCCACCCGTCTTGCATAGGTGTTACTACCATCCCGCACATGCTCTAAAAAGTTACGCCCTTGCGGATCTTTAACAAAACTATCAGCACAGAAAAACAACCAAAAATACTTAAACTGTTCTAATTTGTCTTCTGCTGATGATTCTAATAATTCCACCAAATCTATTTGATAGAACTCTGTCGCAGTCGAAGAAGCTAATCGGTAATAAAGCCTCCACTCGCGCCCATTGGTCAAAATCCCCCAATCAACCCCAGTTCCGACTAAGTAATTCGTAATCTGAAACGAAGGATTAGCATTTTTATAAATATCTCGCTGATCATTTGCCGAAGCTTTACTCAATGCACGTTCCCAATACTTAGCCTCAGCGATCGCACTCACCCTTGCATAAAAAGCTGTTTCCTGCTCTTGTAATGGATAAGCCTGATCGCGATCGCTTTCAGTGGTAAATAAAGCATAGTCTGGACGTTCCGCCCGCCCTTTGCCACGAGTCGTCACCTGTGGGATATTGCTAAATCCCAAAATATCCAAGACTGGCTTAATAAAGACCTCTTCCGTATGTGCTTCACTAAGTTTAGGGAGTAGATCTTTTTTGGACAAATAGAGACTTTGCAAAGCATCAAACTTAGCGGTTACATCAAACTGCCATTCTGAACATTCTTGGATTCGATGCTCCAAATAATGCTTTGAAAATAGCGGTTTATTGTTTTCTTGCATAACCGTCATACTCAGTTTTCCCTTGCTTTCGCTTCAGACCTATAGATATTGCTAGCTGCTGCTGATTTGCGACTTAAATTATATCCCAACCCACAAGTCATTTTTATTTCATTTTGGTGTGCTAATCCTATAAAACCTGTATTGCGATAAGATCGTCACTGCACGTCAAAATTTTGTCGCACGTTAACTATGACCGCCGATATCAAAACCCAAAAATTTTCCCCAGCCGAAATCAAAGCTGAAGGTTTGACCCTAGACGAATATCAAATGATTTGCGATCGCCTTGGTCGTGAACCCAACAAAGCCGAATTGGGGATGTTTGGCGTGATGTGGTCAGAGCATTGCTGCTACAAAAACTCGCGACCTTTACTCAAGCAATTTCCAACAACAGGCGATCGCATTTTGGTGGGACCAGGAGAAAATGCAGGCGTAGTCAAGATTACCGATGATATTGCCATTAGTTTTAAGATTGAAAGCCACAACCGTCCTTCGGCAGTCGAGCCATACCAAGGCGCAGCAACAGGTGTGGGCGGTATTTTGCGCGATATTTTCACGATGGGAGCGCGTCCCGTCGCAATTTTGAACTCACTGCGCTTTGGCGAACTTTCTGACCCTTGGGTACGCAGTCGCGTCAATGGCATCGTCAATGGGATTGCGGGCTATGGTAACTGTATTGGTGTGCCTACTGTTGGCGGCGAAGTTTATTTTGATAAGGCATATAACCGTAATCCGCTTGTGAATGCAATGGCGATCGGGATTATGGAAACTAAGGAGATCGTCAAGTCAGGCGCTGCGGGTGTAGGTAATCCTGTAATCTATGTTGGCTCTACTACTGGGCGCGATGGTATCAAGGGCGCGAGCTTTGCTAGTACTGAAATTTCTGGCAAATCAGAACAGAATCGTTCGGCAGTACAGGTTGGCGATCCCTTTTTAGAAAAATCTTTAGTGGAAGCTTGTTTAGAAGCTTTCAAAACTGGTGCAGTGGTGGCGGCGCAGGACATGGGCGCGGCAGGTTTGACCTGTTCCACTTCCGAGATGGCAGCAAAGGGTGGTGTGGGAGTTTCTTTAGATTTAGATAAGATTCCTGCAAGAGAAACAGGAATGACTCCTTACGAATATTTGCTTTCGGAATCTCAGGAACGGATGTTATTCGTTGCTCATAAGGGAAGAGAAGCGGAACTAATTGAAATTTTTGAACGTTGGGGACTTCATGCCGTGGTTGCGGGGGAAGTTCTCGCGGAACCCATTGTGCGAATTCTTTGGCATGGGGAAGTTGCGGCGGAGATTCCTGCTACTGCCCTCGCTGACAATACGCCAATCTATCACCGTCAACTAGCGGATACGCCCGACTATGCCAAGAAAGCTTGGGCATGGGATGAGAAAACAGCGATCGCCAATTTCCCTCAGATCAATCCTAACGAAGCACTCTTGAAATTACTCGATAGCCCTGCGATCGCTTCCAAAGCATGGGTCTATCGCCAATACGATCATCAAGTTCAAAATAATACGGTGATTTTCCCTGGGGGCGCTGATGCGGCGGTAATTCGTTTACGCAGTCAAGGTTTTGGTGCTGGCGAAATCAGTTCTGCTCAATGCCAAATTGATTCCCTTGCGGGGGTTGCCGCTACGGTCGATTGCAATGCGCGTTATGTCTATCTCGATCCCTACGAAGGCGCAAAACTAGCCGTTGCCGAGGCAGCTAGAAATCTTTCCTGTGTTGGTTCCGAGCCTCTATCTGTCACCGATAATTTGAACTTTGGCAGTCCCGAACATGCGATCGGTTATTGGCAGCTACACGAAGCTTGTCGCGGAATTGCCGATGCTTGCCGTGAGTTGTCCACACCTGTGACAGGCGGTAATGTCTCCCTCTACAACGAAACCATCGACTCTGAAGGCAATGCGCAACCCATTTATCCCACACCTGTAATCGGTATGGTCGGCTTAGTGGAAGATGTCACTAAGGTCGTCGGTCAAGGTTGGCAGAATGTTGGCGATGCGATTTATTTACTCGGTAGCGATCGCGCTAGTCTCGCAGGGTCTGAATATCTCGCCTCAGTCATCGGTGAAGTCACAGGTCGTCCCCAACCCGTCGATTTTGAACTAGAGCGCAAGGTGCAAGCTACCTGTCGCCAAGGCATCGCCCAAGGCTTAATCCAGTCCGCCCATGACTGTGCCGAAGGTGGGCTTGCTGTAGCGATCGCCGAATCCTCAATTTCTGGCAAACTCACCGCACAGATTCAACTATCTATTCCTGAAGGTTTAAATCTCACTCAACTTCTCTTTGGTGAAGGGGCAAGTCGGATTGTCGTTTCGGTCAAAGAAAGCGATCGCCCTACATGGGAAGCTTATCTCACCAGTCAGTTAGGTAATGACTGGCAGCGTATCGGTACAGTAGGCAATGCAGCTAGCGATTTGGAGATTGTTGTTGCAGGAGAAAAAGCGATCGCGGTATCTCTCTCGGAAATTACCAAAAACTTCAATGAGGCTATTCCCAAACGGATGGGACATACTTTGTAAAAAGTGATATCTAAAGAGGTTTTGATTTTGTCTCAGGCAAAATCAAAACCTCTTTAGATCAAGATTACGTTCCAACTAGCGATCGCAAGTCAGCATCCATAAAACTGCGATCGCCTAACACCTTGAGCATGGGACCTAGTGCGCCAAACTGAACGATACTTAGTGAAGCAGCAGGGACATCAATGCGATCGCGATATCGCCCCATATCAATGCCCAATAAGCTACAGAGAATCACGCGAATAGTCGCCTTATGGGAAACAACTAATACATTCCCCGATGGATACATCTCTTGGATTTCGGCAATTACAAATGAAGCTCGGCTTGCAAGTTGCACGGCGGTTTCGCCACCTGTGGGCGGATTCCATGCAGGTTCCGTTAGCCATCGCAGATAATCTTCGCTATAGTTCTCTTTCACAAACTCATTAGTTAATCCTTCCCATTTGCCATAACGCAATTCTTTTAAGCCATCTCGAAATTGCATTTCTAGGTTGACTGCTTGGCATAGTGGCTTGGCTGTGGCGATCGTGCGTTTCATCGGACTGACAAACACGGCATCCCATGCGATCGCTTTATAAGCATCGCCAAAGGCTTGAGCCATTTTTTCGCCATTCTCTGTTAATTCAGGATCAAGCTCGCCACAATAGCCACCAGTGCGGCTATAGGCAGTTTCGCCATGACGCAGTAGATATAGTTTTAAGCTCATAATTCTCTCTTGAGATTTTGTGTGGCGCGAAGCGCCACACAAAATCTCTTAATTTAATGGGGATAGCGCCAGTTGACAATTTCAGGTTTATCGATGCCATGCTCGTAGGCATATTGACGACATTCGATTTGCTGATCGAGTAGGGCTTGCTTCGCATGAGCGCCGATATTTTGCAACTTAGGCACGCGATCGATCACATCGATCGCTAGGCTAAAGCGGTCAACTTGGTTACTAATCGCCAATTCTAGAGGCGTATTGATATTGCCTTTCTCCTTGTACCCACGCACATGGAGATTTTTGTGATTGGTGCGGCGATAGGCGAGACGGTGAATCAACCAAGGATAGCCGTGGAAGTTGAAAATAATCGGCTTGTCAGTAGTAAAGAGCGAATCAAAATCGCGATCGCTTAAACCATGAGGATGCTCTGTATCAGGCTGGAGCTTGAACAGATCCACCACATTGATAAAGCGTATCTTCAACTCAGGAAACTGTTCCCAGAGTAAGATCGTTGCGGCTAGAGCCTCTTGAGTGAGGACATCACCACAGCCTACCATCACCACATCTGGCTCCGTACCTTGATCGTTACTTGCCCAATCCCAAATTCCCAAGCCCTTGGTGCAGTGCTTAATCGCTTCATCCATGCTCAAGAATTGTAAATGGGATTGCTTATCAGAGACAATCACATTCACATAGTCGGTACTCCGCAAGCAATGATCGGCAACGGAAAGCAATGTATTCACATCGGGTGGTAAATAGATGCGTGTTACTTCAGCACTCTTATTGACCACTACATCTAAGAAGCCGGGGTCTTGATGGGTAAAGCCATTGTGATCCTGTCTCCATACCGTTGAAGTAATCAACAAATTTAGAGAAGCGATCGGCGATCGCCAAGGAATATCTTTGCTGATTTCTAACCATTTACAATGCTGGTTAATCATCGAGTCAATCACATGGACAAAGGATTCATAGGTAGAGAAGAATCCATGTCTGCCTGTTAATAGATAACCCTCTAGCCAACCTTCCAAAGTATGTTCGCTAAGAATTTCCATCACGCGACCATCGGTAGCTAGTTCGCCGCCATCAGCATCTTCAGGTAGATATTCGGCAATCCAGAACTTCTTGCTGACTTCGTAAACAGCTTGCAGTTTATTCGATGTATTTTCATCGGGACCAAACACACGGAAGTTCTCCATGTTTTGACGCATCACATCGCGCAGAAATACACCCAAGGGCTTCGTATTTTCTGCCTCGGTTGTTCCAGCCTTGGCGATATTTACGCCATAGTTGCGGAAATCGGGCATTCTCAAGGCACGGCGGAGCAGCCCACCATTAGCGATCGGGTTGGCACTCATGCGGCGATCGCCCTTTGGTGCAAGTTCCTTCAATTCGGGGAGCAACTTACCTGATTCATCAAATAATTCATCGGGTTTATAGCTAAGCATCCAGTCCGATAACATTTTTAAATGTTCAGGATTGTTGTGCATTCCCGACAGTGGCACTTGGTGCGCTCTCCAGAATCCCTCAACCTTATGTCCATCCACTTCCGCAGGTCCCGTCCAGCCCTTAGGAGTCCGCAAGATGATCATCGGGAATTTAGCGCGTTTGGGAATCCCAGTACTCCGAGATTCCTGCTGGATACTTCTAATTTCATTAATGCAATGCTCTAGGGTTGCGGCGATCGCTTGGTGCATTGACTGAGGATCAGAACCTTCCACAAAGTAGGGCTGATAGCCATAGCCAATAAATAGGCTTTCTAATTCTTCATGACTAATCCGCGATAGCACTGTGGGGTTATTAATCTTGTAGCCATTTAAATGCAGAATCGGCAATACTGCACCATCGCGAATCGGATTAATGAATTTATTCGAGTGCCAAGCCGTCGCGAGGGGACCAGTTTCCGACTCACCATCACCGACTATCACCACCGAGATCAAATCAGGATTATCAAATACAGTTCCATAGGCATGGGAAACGCTGTACCCCAGTTCACCACCTTCATGAATCGAACCGGGAGTTTCAGGAGTGCAGTGGCTACCAATTCCACCGGGGAAGGAAAACTGCTTGAAGAAGTGCTTCAAACCTTCTTCATCTTCGCTAATATCGTGATAAACCTCAGAATAGGTTCCCTCCAGATAGACGGGACCTAAAATCCCTGGAGCGCCATGTCCAGGACCTGCAAGGAAGATCGTATTGAGATCATACTTCTTGATCAATCGATTGAGGTGTGTATATACGAAACTCATACCAGGACTTGATCCCCAATGTCCTAGCAAGCGATTTTTGATGTGCTCAGGCTTTAATGGTTCACGCAAAAGTGGATTTTCGCGTAGATAGATCATGCCGATCGCTAGATAATTACAAGCACGCCAGTAGGCATCGATTTTACGGAGTTCTTCAGCACTAAGAGGAGTCCCTGTAACGGTGGAACGAGCAATACCATAGCTACTAATCGACCCCTGAATTGAGTTGTTCGATAGGTCTGGCTCAGACAATTTGAGAGGAGTAGATACCATAAAATTACGATTGTTCCTGTCAATAATTATTGTTTTGACTTCTCACACCATAACCTTACATGATATTTCTCTCTCTCTCTATTATGTGTATATTTCCTTTAGATTTGCATTGAGAATCTATTGATTATCCCTATAGTCAGGTATAAGGTCTAAGTCGTAAAAGCTTTTATTTAATAGGGTTTAGCGGATAGCGAATAATCTCTAGTTCTCAATTAAGGACAGTTATTCTCAATTAATCTATACATTCTCAATTAACGAAAGCTTATTGATAATAACGTTGATTTCTATGCTATTTAGAACTGCTGGTACGGCAATTTAAGAACCACAAAATGGATCAAAGATTACAACCTTCAAAATCAAGAGTATTGCGTGTAACCAGAATTAGATCGTGAACTTCAGCAGTCGCAGCAATAAGAATGTCAGCTTGAGAGCGAGAAATACCTTTTTTTCTGAAGTTGCCACGCATTAGCCCTGCACATTGAGCTATTTCAGGTGTTACTCTCCAATCAACAACGCCAGAATTTGGGCGAGGTCTAGCTAGCTCACTGATAATATTTGTATCGCAGAGAAAGGTCATGGCAGCATTTCCGCAAAGGGGCTAGGGCGATCGCAGCGTGGGCTAATCTCGAAGGTATAGTTTTCTGCAATACAAATCTGTCGTAATTCATCGAAGGTATCGGCTAGGGAAGTCCGTTTTTGCTGTTGTTGCCATGTGAGAAATTCTTGAAATAGGTCAGCATGAATTACCGCAGCCACAAAGCGATCGCGCTGATAAATTAGTTGAGGAGTTTGTCCAGAAGCATTAATAACTTCCAAAAATTGTTCTTGTGCTTCTTCAATTTTCCAAGTCATAGGTTTTTAGTCCTTACAATAAATTGGTTGTTTACATAACATTCGCGTAATACTCTTGAGCTTAGTCACAAAATAAATGCGCGATCGCTACTCTCATATTTTGCCATAGGCGAGAATATATTCAGCTTGCCTTCTCTCTGACACTGCGTTTGATTAATGGCACTTCAAATTGGCATTGTTGCATAAAAAGGGGAAGAGGAGGTAAATTAGATAAAAATCAGGAGAGGGAGTCCCAGATAATGAAAGAGAAATATCAGGTACGCAACTGGGCAGAGTATAACGCAGGGCTAAAACAAAGAGGAAGCCTGACCTTCTGGATTAGCGAAGAAGTAATCGGAGGATGGTTAAATCAAACATTAAGTGGCAAACGGGGTGCTTCAAATGATTACAGTGATATAGCGATCGCGACATTTATCACTGTAAAAGCGGTATATCAGCAAGCAGGAAGACAAACGCAAGGAATGTTAGAGTCACTATTTACCTTGATGGGAATAGATTTGCCAGTGCCAGACCACAGCACCGTATCAAGACGGACAGCAAGTTTAAGTGTGCCCTTACCAGTAATCCCCAAGCAGGGAGCTGTGCATGTAGTAGTTGATTCGACAGGGATCAAAGTCTATGGTGAAGGTGAATGGAAAACACGGCAGCATGGGATTAGTAAGAGACGGACATGGCGCAAATTACACCTTGGAGCCGATGAATCAACGGGAGAAATACTGGCTGCGGTCGTCACTACGAATGATTGTCACGATGGTGAAGTACTCGCCGATATTCTCGATGCAGGGTGGTTTCATTTTCGGAAAGGGCTAGTAGGTATAGATCACATAAAGAAGCTAGATAAAAAACAGGAAATAAAAAAGGAGCAAAAACAATAAAAAATGGTCTGGTAAAAGCTAAGCAAAAAGCAAGACCAGACCATGAACTTTATAGAACAATTAAAGCAGATCCCCGACCATCGAAAAAATAAAGGTAAGCGACATCCGCTATGGCTAATCATGTGCTTAACCTTGCTAGGAACACTGTGTAATTATCATGGATATAGACCATTAGCAGATTTCTGCGAGAAACATTGGCAAACCCTACAAATACGGCTAGAGCTAGCACCAGAGAGTCGGATACCATCATATTCCACCTTTCGTCGTGTCATTCAAGGGGTAGAAATCGAGCCAGTGGTAAAATTGTTTAACGAGTGGTGTAGAAATAGCCATACAGGCGAATCATGGCAATGGTTGGCGATGGACGGAAAAAGCATTAAATGTACTGTCTCCAATCAGACTGATTCTAGGCAAAACTTTACCAGTACCGTATCAGCCTTTACCCATGAAACGGGAGAAGTAATCGCCCTAGCTGTGTCCGAAAATAAGCAAATTAGTGAAATCGAAGTCGTTAAACAAGTGATTACCTCTTTACAAGGGCAGAAAGCCTCTTTCACAATGGATGCCTTACATTGCCAAAAGGATACGGTGAAATTAATTGTTGAACAGGAACAGCATTATTTGATTGCCCTCAAAAACAATCAACCGAATCTGCTTAAGACTTTGGATAATTTATATCAAACTACAGCAGCACTTAGTTATGCCGAAGAGTTTGACAAATCTCATGGTCGTCAAGTCCGTCGTCGCGTTTGGGTTTATCCTGCTCCGACTCACCTGTGTAAACATTGGTCGTCTCTACAGTCTCTGATTTATGTCGAACGCGAGGGCTGGCGTGATGACAAGCCTTTTTCGGAGTCGCTTGGTTATATTTCTGACTTGTCTCTCAATGCATCCCAGTTTCTTGACCCGATTCGACTACACTGGGGCATTGAAAATCGCTTACATTGGGTGCGCGATGTCCTTTTTCAAGAAGATACGGGGTTACGTCGTGGTGGTAATGCTCCTACTATTTGGGCAATTATTCACTGTTTTATCATGACTACTGTTCGTCGCCTTGGTTATCGCACGATTCCTCAGGGGCAACGGGTTCTTGCTAATCAGGTTCATCAAGTTTTTGATATTCTCTCCTGCTCTTATTCTTACTGATTTCCTCTTTCTAAATTTCCTGCTTCTCCCTCCCTGTTTGCTTTTCCGAAAATGAAACCACCCTGCTCGCCGATATTCTCGATGGGATTGATGCTGAAATTGATCAAGTTTCCGCAGATGGAGCTTATGACCATCGTCATTGTTACGACGAGATTGCCCAACATGGAGCTAAAGCCGTGATTCCTCCCCGCAAAGATGCCAAAATCTGGCAGCATGGCAATGCCAATGCTCCTCCTCATCCCCGTGACCAAAACCTGCGCTATATCCGTAAACATGGGCGTAAAAAATGGAAACGTGACTCAGGTTATCATCGACGTTCTTTAGCAGAAACCACGATGTTTCGTTTCAAAAAAATCTTTGGTAGTACTTTATGTTCTCGTAAATTTGACAATCAGGCGGTTGAGTTGTTCATCAAATGTGCTGCTCTCAATCGCATGATTCAACTTGCTAAACCTCTCTCCTCTCCTGTTGCTAGTTAATTATCTATCCTAAGATCCTCCATCTTTTGGCTTCTTTTTATTCATACAACAAAGCCCTTCAAATTTATACTGGTTATCGATTTTTCCAATATTGCGCTATTCTAAATAAAGTTTCTTAGAAAGATACGAGGTGAGAAATGATTACCCAATCAATGGTGCAGCCATCGTCACTTATACCAGTAGGGATGAATATTGTTCCTTTAGGTAATGTCTTTCTATTTCATCTCACGGATGATTTGCAAGATCGCTTAGAAAACCTCTTAGATCGAAAGAAAGCAGATGCCCTCACAAATGAGCAAATTGCTGAACTTGAAGGGATTACTGAACTATCTCGCATCTTTACTCTGATTAATGCCCAAATTGCTGAAAAAGCCGCATGGTGTCCCCTCAAGCAAAAAAGTTTGTCCGAGAATGTGCCAGAAGTCTCTGTGAATACTGCCATTCGCCAGAATATCTAAATAGCGATCGCTTTACAATGGAACATCTTCTACCACAATCTTTAGGTGGTATGGATGATGTGGATAATCTGGCACTTGCTTGTTCTCGATGCAATAGTCGCCGCTACAATTTCATGACTGGTATTGATCCTGAGACGGAAATGGAAGTAACTCTTTTTAACCCACGTCAACAGAACTGGTCAGAGCATTATGTTTGGTCGGTTGATAGATTACAGATTGTTGGCAAAACCGCAATTGGTCGCGCTACTTGTCACAGATTAGATCTCAATGACGATCGCCACAATGACCGATTTATCATCCGAGCGAGAGCGTTATGGCTCAAAGGTGGTTGGCATCCGCCTGATGGCGATCCTTGTTTGTAAGAAGCGATCGCGCAAACCTTTGCGGAAATTTTTAATTTAGATAGGACTTACGCAAAAGGAAAAAGTGATGTAAAAAGGAGGGAAGGTTTAAGCAAAAGCAATGACAAAAAAGTTTACTACCCTAGACTACTGTCAGTACCTACTAAGTAGTCAGATAAACTACACAATCACCAACCTAGCAGACCATTTAGAAGGAAACAGTCATGACCAGATCAACCGATACCTAAAAACGGAAAAGTTAACGCCGCGACTGCTATGGGAAAACGTGAAACCAACGATTGTGTTGGACGAAGCCAAGTACATATACGTGCTGTTTGACGACACAGTATTAGACAAACGTCATGCCAAAAAAATTGAAATGGCACAAAGGCAATACAGTGGCAACGAGCATGGGGTTGTACAAGGAATAGGATTAGTTAACTGTATCTATGTCAACTTCAAACGTCATGAGTTTTGGGTAGTAGACTATCGGATTTATGACCCTAACGGTGATGGCAAGAGCAAGTTAGACCATGTGTCCGACATGCTCAAGGGATTAGTGCATAGCAAGCAATTACCATTTCAGACCGTGTTGATGGATAGTTGGTATGCTACGCAAAGCTTGATGGCAGAAATTGATAACTTCGGCAAGATTTATTACTGTCCACTCAAGTCTAACCGTCTAGTTGATGATAGTGGTGGAGTCGAGAAATATAAACGGATTGACCAGTTATCTTGGTCTGAGAAAGAATTATTGCAAGGAAAATTGATCAAAATTCATAAATTCCCCAAAGACAAAAAGGTGAAACTATTCTGGGTTACTGTTTCTTCCAGCAGGACAGAATATGTCGTGACTAACGACTTAACTCAAGACTACACCCCTGAAGTACAAGCTATTTGCTCCATCAGGTGGAATATTGAGGAATTTCATCGTGAACTCAAACAATTGACTGGTATTCAGTCTTGCCAGTGTCGTAAGTCTAGAATTCAGCGTAATCATATCGCCTGTGCCATGCTCGTGTGGCATCATCTCAAGCGGTTAGCTTTTCAATCTGGTAACACTATCTACAAACTTAAATCTGGGCTTTTGTCTGATTATTTGCGGACTCAACTCAAGTTTCCTTCTATCCCTATGACTCTTGCGTAAGTCCTATTAGAAATGCAGTTGCAAGCGATCACCCCAAAAATACAATTGTCTATTTCTAAGCTGTGATTTATCACCAGATAGTTTTGACGGGATACTGTGTGATCGCCCCATCTACTGTTATTAGCGATAAGTCTTCAACTAAGCTTTGGGCAATCAATAGGCGATCGAATGGATCTTTATGGAAGTTAGGCAAACTGTTAATTCTTAAAATGTGAGACATCTGGACGGGGAGGATCTCAAACTGATTAGAGGCAATACGACTGGGAATATAGATTTCTGGTGGTTCAGATAGAGAAAGTTTTCCAATACCAACTTTGATAATAATTTCCCAAGCACTGACAACGCTAAAGTAAATTTCGTTATTTGGATTGCTAATAATGTCTTTGGCGTTGATAGATATTTGTGGATCATCAGCAACCCACCAAAGAAAGGTATGGGTATCAAGTAATGTTTTCATGCCTATTAGCCCAGAAAGTCAGCAAGAATTTCATCGGGTAATGGAGCATTAAAGTCGGGGGCGATAAAAATTTTGCCTTTGTCTTGTCCTGCTATGCGAGGTTGACGATCACTTACAGGGGCAGAAGTGGCATTAACATTAATTTGATTAGCATAATTGCTTTTGAGAAATTCAATGTAGTGAAGCACCTCAATTTGTAGTGGCTGAGGAAGTTGCTTCAAGCTTGTTTCAATATTTTGCAAGGTAGTCATTTGCAGCATGTTTGTTTCTCTTTAAAGGTGTATCAATTATTTTAATCTTGAGAAATCTCAAATTATATAAATACTATGAATTAATTATACTAAAATCAGAGTAGATGTATTTTATGTATATGCGTTTTAGGTGAAAACATGTTTGTATTTGCAGGACTTGCTTTATCTGCTACTACAAGTCTTTTTGGTATTGTAGTTCCCTTTCTTATGACTTCACTAGGAGCATTATTAGGATTTGCCATACCACGTGCAATACAAATCCCTAAATATATCAAAAATTTATTTTTACTCTATGACAACTCTGATCCTAGTTCCCAGACACGCAAGTATATAACTGGAGCGTCTTTAATCTTAAGTAGCCAATTAGCATTTATGGCTCATTCTTTTGTCCCATTTACAGGAGTACCAATAATAGGAGCAGTTACAACACCTATTGCTCTCCTCTTTGCTCTGGTAGTTATACTGGTTGCGCTTGATATAGTAACTAGTATCAATGAACCTTATCTAAAAAATCTTGAATATGTCTATAAAAACGAATTTCAAGAAATGAAAGATGATCTTTCTACTCTCAGAAATATTGTAGGTCCATCTTGGAATAAATTACGAGAGAAAGCAAAGAAACTTTTCGATGATTTAGCTCCTAAATTTGCTGAATTAGGAGAAGAAATCTCTATTGAAATTAATAAATATTTCAGTAGCCATATCTCCGACTTAGTGGTCTATTTAGATCGCAAGAATTCCTCTAAAATCATACTCAAAGAAGCTGATATTAAAGTTATTACAGAAAGCCTTGAACCTTGGAAAAAAGTAGGTGGCTCTTTAGCATTAGGAGCTTTAACAGGAGTTGGAACTGGCATAGGAACTGCATCTGCGGCGGCGGCAACTTTTGCTCCTGCTACATGGTGGACTCCATTTGCTCCAAGAATAGTTCAAGCAGTTTTACTTGGTGGTAGAACTGTTGTAGGAACTACAGCTTTTGCCGCTTATACGGTTGTAGCTCCAATTGCTTTAGGTTTAACTATTGGCACAACTGTATTCAGCGCAACAATGTTTGCATTAGGAAAAATTGAAGAGAAGAATTTAAGTCAGTTTCTAGCAGATGTCATTATTGCGTCCTTGCCAATGATTAGAGCAGATGGAGAATTTAGCGAAGAAGAAAATCTATCTATCCAACAACTATTATCTAATCCCAAAATTTCTGACCGTGACAAAAATAGAGTTAATGATGCATTACATAGTCATGAAAGCTTTGAAGAAATTATTGTAAAAAATATTGTGCATGAAAAAAATGTAGAGAAAGCTTTAATTAAGAATAGGTTGATTTTAGCTATTACTTGGGAAATTGCAAAAGCTGATGGAAAAATTGATGAACGTGAAGTCTTATTACATAACCAAATGGCAAAGATTCTTCAAATTCCCCAAGAAACTATTAATGAAGTACGTTGCCTTGTCACACCTAAACTCCTTTTGAATCCTGCTTGATATGTGATTTTAGACGTATTTATTTAGACAATTTTAAATAAAGGAAGAAAAGTTATGTCAAACCGACATTCTCGATACAGTAAGGAAGAATTTGCTAGGCGTGGCGATGAGATTTATGAAACTCAGGTACGCCCACAAGTCGAAATGGGTAATTACGGCAAAATTGTTGCGATCGACATTGAAACAGGAGCCTTTGAAGTTGCCGATGAAATATTGACCGCAACTGGTAGCCTATTCAAACGCATTCCTGATGCTCAACCTTGGATAGTTCGCATTGGACATAGAGCCGTTCATCGCTTTGGTGCAAGGAGTCTTAAAAAACCCATATGATTCATGGTGTCGTTAATCAAAGCTGTGAATCAATAATTCCACTAGTCATCATCAACGAAAAGCGTCAGACCAAACTGATTGATGCTGTCATAGATACAGAATAAAACACCAATAAAAAAGCGCCCCTTGGGGCGCTTTTTTATCTATTAAGAAGTAGCTAGTGTACGACGCTTCGTGACCATACGATATGCTTCGATGACATCGCCCTCTTTCCATGCAGAGAACTTACCAAGCGAGATACCGCACTCAAACCCAGAGGCGACCTCCTTCGCATCATCCTTAACCCTTCTGAGAGATTCCAATACACCAGTATGGACAATCTCATTACCACGCTTAACGCGGACATTACAGTTACGGATTAACTTACCATTTTGGACATAACAACCAGCCACAGCACCCTTACCAATCGTAAAGATAGCGCGAACTTCAGCTTGACCGAGGTATTCCTCAACCATTTCAGGATCGAGCAAGCCTTCCATCGCATCTTGGATATCTTCCAAGAGCTTATAGATAACGTTGTAGTCACGGAAGTCAACGCCTAGGTCATCAGCCGCTTGTCTTGCTCCTGGAGCCATTGTGGTATTAAAGCCTAATACTACCGCCGAGCTAGCTGCTGCCAAACTGATGTCATTTTCGGTGATTTCCCCTGGAGCAGAGAGGAGGATGCGAAGTTGAACTTCACGCTGCGGTAGTTGGGCAAGTGCGCCAAGAATTGCTTCGAGGGAACCTTGTACATCCGCCTTGAGAATAATATTGAGTTCTTTGAGATCGCCTTCTTTGACCTTTTCGGACAAAGTACCAAGGGTGACACGACGAGAAGCCATCGCCTGAACCAAGCGAGCTTGACGCTGATCCATCGTGCGCTGATCAGCGATCGCACGGGCTTGTTTTTCATCGAGATAGACTTCAAACTCATCACCCGCCGCAGGTACATCACCCAAACCGAGGACTTCCACCGCAAAGGATGGTGAAGCCTTACCAACTCTTGCGCCGCGATCGTCAACCATCGCCCGTACCTTACCAAAGGCAGCACCCGCAACGAAGATATCACCAACGCGCAACGTACCGTTTTGAACGAGCAATGTTGCCACAGGACCTTTCGCCTTGTCGAGGTGAGCTTCGATAACTGTTCCCTTCGCTGTACGGTTGGGGTTAGCTTGGAGATCTTCGACTTCAGCAACTAGCAAGATCATTTCTAGCAAGGTATCGAGGTTCTCGCGACGGATGGCACTGACGGGAACCATAATCGTATCGCCGCCCCATTCTTCAGCAACGAGGGAGTACTCGGTGAGTTCTTGACGAATGCGATCGGGCTGAGCTTCGATCTTGTCAACCTTGTTAATCGCAACCACGATTGGTACTTTTGCAGCACGGGCATGGCTAATTGCTTCGATGGTTTGAGGTTGAACACCGTCATCAGCAGCAACCACAAGTACGGCAATGTCCGTAACCTTCGTACCACGCGCACGCATGGCGGTGAATGCTTCGTGTCCGGGGGTGTCAAGGAAGACAATCTGTTGTTTCTCGCCGTTATGCTCAACATCAACGTGGTAAGCACCGATATGCTGAGTGATCCCACCTGCTTCGCCTTGAGCAACCTTACTCTTACGAATGGCATCCAGCAATGTAGTTTTACCGTGGTCAACATGTCCCATGATCGTGACGACGGGTGGACGACGTTCGAGCTTATCAAGATCCGCTAGCTCGATCATCTCAGTCTTGACCGCTAGTTCGATAATCTCAGGATCATGGACCTCATAACCCAACTCAGTCGCTACCATTTTGGCAGTACCGACATCAAGGGTCTGGTTGATATTTGCCATAATCCCCTTCATGAATAGGGTGCGAATGACCTCTGTCTCAGACAATACTAGGCGCTTAGCCAATACTGCCACGGTCATACCCTCTTCGATTTCCACGGAGGTGGGCTTTTCGGGAACGATTTCAACTTGCTGGTTGCGGCGATCGCGACTTGGAGCAGATTTTTTAGACTTTTGTGTAGGCTTGATATCTGCTGCCATGGTTGGCTTCGCTGGGACACTGATTGCCTTAGGACGTGCCGTTGGGCGAGCCAAGGACAAACTGATCTGAGCAAAGTCAGCACCGCTATCGAGATCGGAGGCATCATCATCATCATCATCAAAATCGCGTAAATAGCGCTTAGGCTTATTCAAACGATTTTTCTCTTTCAACTCTAGTAAATCTTTTTCTTCTTCTTCTTTAGATTTACCTTTGCGCTTATTCGCTTTGTTTGGTAGCGTTGGTTTTTCCAAAAGCTCAGGCAGTACAGGCGCAAAGCCGCCAGCTTCAGGCTTCTTGGCGTTCTTATCAGCAATAACAGGCTTTTCAGGCGCACGCATCAATGTTGGCATCGGTGGACGCAAATTGTGCGGTGGTTCAGTTGGAGCCGTGATTCCCCGTTCGATCAGTACCGAATCTTTCACTAGTTTCGGTACGCGACTCTGTGGTCTACCGCCAGCAGGTGCGGGTTGCTCGACAGGTCGATTCAGTTTTGGTCTTTCAGGTCGATTAGTTTTGACAGCTTCTTGCTTTGGTGCTGAGCCTGCTTCATTCCCACCCTTATAGTCCTTACCATGCTCATTTTTTGCCTGCTCTTTCCCCTGAGGCCCTTTAGCAGGTGTTCTTACATCATCGGCAGGTTTAGCGGCGGGTGGCTTTGGAGCAACAATTGCCTTCGGTGCGATCGCCACAGGTGGTTTAGGACGCTCTGGAGCCACAGGCTTGTTGGTCAATTTTACCTGTGGTGGTGAAACACTCATCAAAGACTGCTTAGGTGTGAGTGGTCGTTCTGCTTTATCTGCTGGTGGACGCTCTCCCCTTGGAGTATCCTTACGCGCTTGTTGCTCTTTCGGCGCTTGATCTTTGGGTGGACTGACGCGAGTCGATTCTTCCACAGGAGCTTTTACGGAGTTAGTCACAACAGTTGAGCTAGACTTGTCTTTATCAGATTTGTCTAAAGATTTAGGGGCAACTGGTGGTGTGATTAATTCTGCTTTTGGCAATGGTGGCTGCAATTCTTTACTAGATTGGGGATTTTCTGGTGGGGTCAATGCTGTTTCTGATGTCAATTCGATTTTTGATACAGGTGTAGTTTCGGAATTTGCTAGGTCACTGTCTGAGACAAGAGGACGACTAGGAGGCTTGATTAACGATGAAGCAGGGGGCATGGGCGAGGGAGGGTTAACAACAGCAGTTTTGGCAGGAGGCTCTGAGCTAGGCTCAGCGATCGCAGGTGGGTTAGCAGGAGGTATAGCTCCTACATTAGCAGAGACAGGTGGAGAGTTGAGCCGAATTGTTGGTTTGCTGACAGCAAGAATTTGTTGCTTAGCGCGTGCTTCGGACTCTTTCGGCTTTACCGTAGCAGCAGCTTTCTTGTCCACAGCTTTGGGATCGGCAGTTTTGGGATGGTGTTGAGGGGCTTTGGTTCGCACCAATTCCGCCTCTGATTCGGTAATTGTACTACTATGACTTTTGACAACTATATTTAATTGTTCGCACACGGCGATCACATCTTTAGTGTCAAGGTCTAGCTCTCGTGAGAGTTCATATAGTCGAACTCGATTGCTTATACTCATTGCTTACTCTGCCCTGCGTAACTGTTGTACACGATGAATTGAATTTACATAGAAGTTGCTTCCTATCTTTTGCTAGGTTGAATTACATTGACTGAATTACATTGACCATAGTTAATCTTAGAAGCGCCTAGCTATTCCTGCTAAGCAGGCTAGCGAGTATGTTTCAAATTTTTAGATGAAACTACTATAGCTATTATTACTCATGAAACCTAAGTAATATGAGAAGTTAGACAACTTGGCTCACAAACTTTGGCAAAATCTCACTCAGTTTACTAGCACTTGTACGTTAACTCTACAGCAATTTTTATGAAGCAAATTAGTTTTGGGGAAAGTCTTTATAAGATGCGCCTTGAGCAAAACTAAATTTGGATATTTACTTGGATATTTACATTTCTGTGGACAAGCCAAACCTCAAAACTTGGAGGCATATTGTTTACACTACTTTACTTTGAGGGACTTGCTATTACAGCGAAACCCAGAGAAATTTTTGAAAGCGAGGCGAAGCCTCGCTTTCAAAAATTTCTCTGTACTACTTTAAGCCTCAACAGGCTGTAATTAAAGTACCTGTGGCTGCGACTAAGCTCAGTCAACGTTGGCTGAGCTTAGTCGCAGCTAGATAACGTCAGTTCGGGTTAAGCTGGCAAATTTTAAAAGACCAAAAGTAAAAGCCTTGCTACGCAAGGCTTTTACTTTTGGTCTTTGAGAGAGGGTTTGCTACGCAAACCCTCTCTCAAAGCTCGTTTCAAATTATCCCGAACTCGCTCTGCCTACTACAAGATAAATGGCGGCGCTTCGCGCCGCCATTTATCTTGTGGGTTTTGTCAAGCATTGCTATGGATGTATGGGAAAACCAAAAGGCAATCTCAGTCAGTTATTGCGGTTTTTAATTTACCTATGGCAAATTAAAAACCGCGATAAGATAGGATCGGATAATCTTGCCGTGTTTTGAACCGCAGTGTTTTGATTCTATGACCAACGTACCTGTTTCTCGAATTCGTAACTTTTCAATCATTGCCCATATCGATCATGGCAAGTCTACGCTTGCTGATCGCTTGTTGCAGTTTACAGGCACGGTCGCGGATCGAGACATGAAAGCCCAATTCCTAGACAATATGGATCTGGAGCGCGAACGGGGGATCACTATTAAATTGCAAGCAGCAAGGATGCGGTATGAAGCTCTTAATGGAGAGGAATATACGATTAATTTGATCGATACCCCCGGACATGTGGACTTCTCCTATGAGGTATCGCGTAGTTTAGCGGCTTGTGAAGGGGCTTTGCTGGTAGTAGATGCTTCGCAAGGTGTAGAAGCCCAAACCTTAGCAAATGTGTACTTAGCTCTAGAGAATGATCTGGAAATTGTGCCTGTTCTTAATAAAATCGATCTACCGGGGGCAGATCCTGAGCGCATTTCCCATGAGATCGAAGAATTAATCGGCTTAGATTGTACAGATGCAATTCATGCTTCAGCAAAACAGGGGATCGGTATTCGTGAGATTTTGGAAGCGATCGTCTCTAAAGTGCCAGCACCTAAGGATACGGTCGATCAACCTTTACGGGCTTTGATTTTTGATAGTTATTACGATGCCTATCGGGGTGTAATTGTCTATTTTCGTGTCATGGATGGCACGGTCAAAAAGGGCGATCGCATTAAATTCATGGCATCGGGTCAGGAATATGTAATCGATGAGTTGGGCGTATTAGCTCCTGGCCAGATCCAAGTGGATGAACTGCACGCTGGCGAAGTAGGCTATTTGGCGGCAGCGATTAAAACCGTTGCCCATGCGCGGGTTGGCGACACGATTACTTCGGCGATCGACTCTGCTCCTGAGCCTTTTCCGGGCTACGAAGAGGCTAAGCCAATGGTATTTTGTGGGATGTTCCCCACCGATGCCGATCAGTTTGAAGAATTACGTGAAGCACTTACTAAACTGAAACTCAATGATGCCGCTTTGAATTATGAGCCAGAAACCTCTAACGCGATGGGCTTCGGCTTCCGTTGCGGATTTTTGGGAATGCTGCATATGGAGATCGTACAGGAGCGTCTAGAACGGGAATACAACCTCGATCTGATCGTGACTGCGCCATCGGTAGTTTATAAAGTAACGACCAACAACGATGAAATCTTGATGATTGACAATCCTAGTGAATTGCCTCCGCCTAATTCGCGGAAGTCAATCGAGGAGCCTTATGTCAAGTTAGAAATCATGACCCCGCAATCCTATATCGGCACATTGATGGATCTCTGTGTGGCAAGAAGGGGCTTGTTTGTCGATACCAAGTACATCACCACTGAACGCGCCACCCTCATTTATGAGCTTCCCCTTGCGGAAATGGTGACGGATTTCTTCGATCAGATGAAGTCACGGACTAAGGGCTATGCCAGCATGGAATATCAAGTAATCGGCTATCGTCCTAACGATCTAGTACTAGTTGATATCTTGGTAAATGAAGAACCCGTCGATGCCTTGGCATGTATCGTCCACCGCGAAAAAGCATATAACGTTGGTCGGGCGCTAGTATCAAAGCTGAGAGAGCTAATTCCTAAGCAACAGTTCCAAATCCCAATTCAGGCTGCGATCGGTTCTAAGATACTTGCCCGTGAGAATATTTCGGCACTGCGTAAAAACGTGTTGAGTAAGTGCTACGGCGGTGACATTTCCCGTAAGAAGAAACTATTAGAGAAGCAAAAGAAAGGTAAAAAGCGGATGAAGTCGATTGGTACGGTGGAAGTGCCACAAGCCGCATTTATGGCAATTTTGCAATTGAATGGGGATTAAAACGAGGTGCTAAAAGCGACGCTTTGCTCTGTTTAAAAGACCAGATATAGCAATCCTAAATGAATCATGAGAAGCCAAAAGCCATAACAAGGGGCTTAAGCCCCTTGTCTTTCTTCAAACTCATTTAGGATTGCTAAGGAGCTAGGCATAATAAAAAACCAGAAGATGAGTTGCGGCGCGAAGCGCCGCAACTCATCTTCTGGTTTTATGACCTAAGCAAAACTTGCTTTGCTATAGTTAAGATTAATTTCTAAATGAACTATGGGAATAGTCTTAGGGGGGCTAGCAAAATATCTGCAAGGACATCTTTAACTAAACTTTATTTACGCTGTTGAGACATTGTTATGTTGTACGCCTCAAAAGTTCTAACAACAGTGAAAACTAGCGATCGCGAAGGTTTTCTAGGATCAATCAACCAATCAACCCTACCACTGCAAAACGCAGGCGGTGTTAGCCTCTTGCTAGTATTGCTATGGGGAGCGATCGGGGCAACAGCTTATTATTATTGGAAATTGCACAAGACCCAGAAACAACTGAAGATCGAGAAGGTCAAAAGTCATGAATTTGCCAAAAAGCTCAAACTAGCGCTACACACTATTAATGAGCATGAGCGTAATCCTGATTTAATTCATTCACGCGAATTTAATTTGGATTACCTCAGCATGAGGATGGAGGAGCCACATTTTTGTGATGTGATCTTGGCTCAGATTAAAGTCAATCTTCGGCAAAAGGTTGCCCCCGCTTTGATGCCAACAGCATCAGATAGTGGGCAGGTGCGTAAGGTCGATGTCGTTTTTGATGTGTCCTATCAACCTGAACACCATGATGATTCGCAGATCCGTGTTCTCTTTCGCATCCATGTCAGGCTATCGAAAATTCCGACTCATGGTTCACAAGGTATTCTCAAGGAGTTGGAAGCTGGCTTAGAAAATTTTGTCTCGGCTTCAGATGAAAATCGGAATTGGCAACCCACGATTCAAGGTAGGTTAGCGGTAATTAGTTGGGATCAAAATGCTAAGCCCACACCACTACTAGTGATTGAGCAAACCAATGAGGGGACAAATGTGTTGATGCGAAATAAGCGCCTTGCTAATTCCCGAAAATAGAGACCTCAATCTTGAAGACTAGCTATTTAACGTCAGTTCGGGTTAAGCTGGCAAATTTTAAAAGCCCAAAAGTAAAAGCCTTGCGTAGCAAGGCTTTTACTTTTGGGCTTTGAGAGAGGGTTTGCTACGCAAACCCTCTCTCAAAGCCC
Organism: Pseudanabaena sp. BL-A-41; assembly: GCA_050632425.1. GTDB lineage: Bacteria > Cyanobacteriota > Cyanobacteriia > Pseudanabaenales > Pseudanabaenaceae > Pseudanabaena. The sequence goes on from CP192607.1 coordinate 2,542,148, forward strand.
GTTTCAAATTATCCCGAACTCACGTTATTTACGCTGTGCGTTACACAGCGCAAATAGCTATTAAGCACCAACTATTGACAATTATATTCAATAAAGCTAAGGTGTCATTAGTGAAGCCTTGATGCGGAAGTTTGACTCAGCACCGTTTCATTATTCATAGTTCAAATGCGTTTTTGCTGCGGTGGCAAAAGTAAAGGAGCCTTTGTCACCCAGTCTTTTTTATCGCCTTGATATTGTTAATTAGGCAATCTGAATGACGAGTTCCTATTTAAGATTTTAATAATATAAATTCTCAATAATATGACCTTTAGACAATCTACCTCTCCCCAAGTTGTCAGTATTTGTACCAGTCAAGCTTTACGACGGTTTGATTTACCACTGCTCCGATCGCTATCAAAGCAATATGCGATCGCGCAATGGGAATATTGCCAAGATCCTGATGAGCCAGTTGATGTCAATCTAGCGATCGCGTCATTGCACGAGTACTTACAGTCTTGTCAAGGTAAGGTGCATCTAGTGGGACATGGGATTGCAGGGTTGATTGGTTGGCTCTATACGCGACAATATCCTGACTATGTGCGATCGCTCACTTTGCTATCAGTGGGCATAAATTTAACGACCAGTTGGCATAGTCACTATTATGAGCAACGCCAGTTAATGAGTTGTAGCCGTGAAACTATGCTGATGCGAACGGCTTTTTATCTATTTGGGTATCGAGATTCGGAAATGCTGCATTGGTTAGCGGATTTGCTCAAGCAGGATCTGGATAGCTCTTTAATTCCCTATTCTTTCTCACCAGTAGCATCTCATATTATGCCAACTGCAATCCCCGTGCCAATTTTGGTATGTGGAGCGATGGATGATTATGTGATCGGCAATGGTGGCACTAACTCCTACCAAAAGTGGCGGTCATATCTCAAAGATAGCGATCGCCTTTGGTTATGTGAGCAGGGTAAACACTTTTTTCATTTCACGCAATGGCAGGCAGTGAATAAGCAAATACGTTGCTTTTGGCAGTCGCTCAATCTGGTAGCAAGTTGTCGCCAGCAAAATCAAAACATTATCTCCTGCTAAAAAATAGGTGACGCGAAGCGTCGCCTATTTTTTAGCAAACTTCATAGCTACCTAAGATTTTGAGATTTTCGGTAACGGATTGCAGTTCCTGTAGGGCTTCATGGAAGTTGGGATCGCCGATCGGTGCTTCGATATCGATGAAGAATATATATTCACCAAGCGATCGCTTAGTGGGACGTGACTCGATGCGGCTCAGGTTAATTTGGCGATCGGCGAATACTAATAAGGGTTTGACTAAGGCTCCGGGCATATTGCGCTTGAGGCTAAAGGCTAAAGAAGAATGTGTACCTTGGGTTGTTTTAGCAGTACGCCCCAGCACCAGAAAGCGCGTGAAATTATCAGGCTGATCGTTAATCGGGAATTCTAAAATTGGTAAGTTGTAGATTTCGGCGGCACGTTCTGACGCGATCGCGGCGGCAGTGATATCTTCAGCAACAGTATGTAAACCTTCGGTAGTGGAGTCTGTGGCAATCTGCTGCACTGTTGGTAAATATTGATCAAGCCATTGCTGACACTGGGCTAAGCCTTGGGGATGGGAATAGACGGTTTTAATATCTGCGAGTTTTTCGGCGCGAGTAATCAAGGCATGGGCGATCGGTAGTACGATCGCCTGCTGAATTTGTAATAACTCCGATTGCCAGAGACTATCGAGGGTCATGGTTACACCGCCTTGGATCGAGTTTTCGATGGGGACGACCGCAATTTCTACATCTCCATTCTCCGCCGCCTTAATCGCTTGGGAGATCGTGGGATATGGGCACATTCTGGAAGGATCATGCTCTAGGTCAGGATATTTAAGCTGTAAATACCGCAAGGCTGCCATTTCTGTATATGTACCTGCGGGACCAAGATAAGCGATCGTTGTCATGATAAATCCAAAAAATATAGAGGAGCCACATTGTGACTCCTCTATATTTTTATAGATAATCAGTTGTTTTTGCTAGTTAAAACTTGACCGAAGCGGTTTTCTTTTCGGGTAGTTGGGTGTATTCCGCGACAATCTTACGGAATTCTTCACCGTCAAGGGTTTCCACATCAAGGAGAATATCAACTAGGCGATCGCATAGGTCGCGATTTTCAGCAATGATTTTCTTGGCATTGTTATAGCAGGTCTGAGCGATTTGGCGAACTTGACGATCAATGCGATCGCCTAACTTCACGGAATAATCACTTTGGGGCATGAAGTTACGTCCTAGGAAAACTTCGCCACTTTCCGATTCGAGCGCTCCTAAGCCTAACTCCGACATTCCAAATTGAGTAACCATAAGTCTTGCAAGTCGAGCAACCTGTTGGAAGTCACCCGATGCACCTGTGGTAATTTCGGCGGCACCAAAGACCACTTCTTCCGCAGCACGTCCACCGAGCATCATTGTGATTGTGTCGATAATTTGCGATCGCGATTCGAGTCCATATTCCTCATCGGGTACACCCTTAGCAAAGCCACCGATACCACCCGAACGCGGCACAATCGTAATCTTGTCGAGCAATGACGCATTCTTGAGCAGAGTCATTACCAAGGCGTGACCAACTTCATGATAGGCAACCAAGCGTTTCTTGGCGCTATCAAGCATCGGCTTCATGCTTAAACCGATCGTAATCCGATCGATCGCATCAGCAATTTCCAATTCACCGATCGCCTCTTTGTAGCGCCTTGCCGCGAGAATAGCAGCTTCATTGAGCAAGTTCGCCAGATCGGCTCCCGCAAATCCGGGGGTCAAACGGGCGATCGATTCGAGGGAAACATTTTCGTCGAGCTTTTTATTACGCGCATGGACTTTGAGAATTTCTTGACGACCTTTATAGTCGGGATAGTCCACCGTGATTTGGCGATCGAATCTTCCCGGACGGAGTAATGCGCTATCTAAGACATCAGGACGATTGGTTGCAGCAACAACGATTACGCCTGTGTTGCCTTGGAACCCATCCATTTCTGTGAGCATTTGGTTGAGGGTTTGCTCACGCTCATCATTACCGCCGCCGATACCCGCGCCACGCTGACGACCTACCGCATCAATTTCATCGATGAAGATAATGCAAGGTGCGTTGTCTTTTGCCTTTTGGAATAGGTCACGGACACGGGATGCACCGACCCCAACAAACATTTCTACAAACTCAGAACCCGATAGCGAGAAGAATGGTACGCCCGCTTCCCCTGCGATCGCCTTAGCCAAAAGTGTCTTACCAGTTCCAGGAGGACCAATCAGCAATACACCCTTAGGAATCTTTGCGCCCACAGCCGTAAAGCGATCGGGCTGTTTAAGAAATGTAACAACTTCCTGTAATTCTTCTTTAGCAGTATCAATCCCTGCGACATCTTCAAACAAAATTCCCGTTTTCGCTTCAGGAGAGAATCGCGCCTTCGTTTTGCCAAAGCTTAAAGTCTGACCGGGTCCCCCAGGGGCATTGCTGAGGCGACGAAGCACCATTAGCAAGATAAAAATCAATAGCAATGGCACAAAAAATGTACTCGCTAGCTGCCATAGTAATGTCGGCTGTTGAGGCGCTCTGACCGCAATATCAACATTATTCTCACGTAAAGCCTTCATTAATTCGGTATTGCCATCACGAGCGATCAAATCAACTCGTACTTTGCGCCCATCCTTCAAAACTGCTTCTGCGGCTAAACCATTACTTTCAATATCGATCTTTTGGACTCGATTTTCTTTGACATTAGAAAGTAAGTCGGTATAGCCAATTGTCGTTGCCGTTTCACCCTCCGCTCTGGCAGAGGTGGCCCAGCGATCGCCACACTTTGCAAGATCGCGAAACTCACGACCGTCGTTTTGACGCGCCGCCACAAGTTTGACCTAAAGAATTGTTTTGCAGAAGACATCACGCCCTGTTGCTCCTTATAACCCCGTCGATGCGGTATCGGTTGACTTTATTTAACTACTAGTCTAGTGCATTCCCAATATAAAGTAAGGTCAACGCAAAGCAGTGACCTTACTTTAATATTTATCACTGTGAGACAATTGCATTAAAATACACGCAAGTAACGCTTCGCATCCTTATCATATTTAGCTTATTTATCTCTATCCATGAACGCCACAAAAAATATTCAGCCCTTTTCTGCCGATGATTTTGCCAATGCCCTCGCCGAGCATAATTACGAATTTGCTGTGGGGCAAGTCGTGAAGGGCAAGGTGATCTCAGTTGAAAGTAGTGGCATTTATGTCGATATTGGTGCTAAATCTTTAGGTTTTCTCCCCATCGAAGAAGCAACCCTGAGTGGTTCTTCGCGCTCTGGTGATGCTTTCCCCATCGGCAATGAGTATGAATTTCTGATTATTAGTAGCCAGAATGCTGATGGTGAAGTGAAGCTATCGGTGCGCCGCCTACTATTCAAGCAAGCTTGGCAAACGCTGAAGGATTACCAAACCGAGTCGAAGGTATTCGAGACCAAGGTGATTGGTACTAATAGCGGTGGTGTGATTGTTGATGCTGTTGGTTTGCGTGGTTTTGTACCGCGATCGCACCTTACTGATGCTACGGATCTTGCGAAACTCGTTGGCAAAAGAATTCCTGTAATGGTTCTAGATGCTGATGAAACTCGCAAAAAGCTAGTACTGTCGAACCGTCAAGCGGCTAAACTTGCAGCGATCGGGCAGCTTGCGAAAGGTCAGCTAATTAGTGGCAAGGTAAGCAATATTCGTCCTTTTGGTGCATTTGTGGAGTTTTCTGGTGTATCTGGATTGCTGCATGTCAAGGAAATGAGCCAAAAGCCCGTCAGCGATCCTACCCGTGTCTTTCAGATCAATGACATCATCAAGGCAGTAATTATCGATATTGATGAATCTCGCGATCGCATTGCTCTGTCTACCAAGCTACTCGAACTGCACGCAGGCGAGATGCTTGATAACTCTGCACAGGTCTTTGCCGAAGCCGAGGAGCGCCTCGAAAAAAATATCAGCAAGCTCTGGGAAGCGTAAATCTCCAAAAATAGAGATAGCACAAAGTACTATCTCTATTTTCTTAAGCAGGTTTCCCGTGAACTTCTATAATTGTTTTGGCAACAGTAAGTAATCTTTGAGCCTAATATATTAATAGTCATTAAAATATTTAAAATCAGCCCTCAAACTCAAAATTTATGGAAACTAATTTTCTTGGTCTTCTAGCTACTGTCCTAGCAGTATTTGTACCTACCGTCTTCTTGCTGACCCTGTATATCCAAACAGCCAGCCGTGAAGAAGGTCAAGCAAATAAATAAAAAAACAGAAAAAACAAAAAGCACAGCCCTAGGGCTGTGCTTTTTGTTTTTGGTTAAATCCATTATTGCCTAGCACTGCATTTACGGTGCGATCGCCCAACACACCTATAAAATCATCGTATTAATAGGATTTACTCACATTAGGCTATAAATAGATCATCAAAGCTAAATTTTCTAAGATCTACTTAGCATGAGTAATTGCCTCTGTCTTGCTTGCGATCGCGCTAACCCTTTAACCACAAAATTCTGCACCGAATGCGGCGCTAAGTTACAAATTCAAGATCGTTACCGTGCTTTGAAGGTACTTGGTCAAGGGGGATTTGGCAAAACCTTTTTAGCACAGGATGAGGGGAAGCCATCGCAGCCCCGTTGTGTGATTAAGCAGTTTGCTTTTGAAACGATCAATCCTAATGCGAGTCAAGGGACTTTGGATGTTGCCATCAGGTTATTTGAGCAGGAGGCAAAGCGGCTCGATGATTTGGGTAAACATCCACAAATTCCTGAACTTCTATCTTTTACCCCACATTCCGCTCGTAATGGAAGCCTAAAAATATTTACAACGAGACAATGAGGGTTTCAGCGATTTTCTAGAAAATTAATGATAATTATTTCTATTAGTATGTCATTATTGACAATATTAAGATAACGATATCTTTCTGATAAAAGCCCAAAACACTTGCTGTATAAGGATTTGTTTTCTAAATATTTTTTTCAGTAAAATAAGAGCGGAATGTGGGTTAAAGGCGATCGCCTTGCGAGAACATACTCAGGATAACCTGATAGAGCATCGTCGCAGGTTAATAACTGATGACTCCAGAGCGTGAACTTACTGCTATAGGCTTTCCAAATCTCTTTGAGGATTGGATAAATTAAGTTTTCACAGATCGCAAATTCGGAATTATTCATCACCCCTTCACGCATTACATATTCTAGATCTTGCTGAAAGTATTCAGATACAGGAAAAGCTGCTTGAGTGACAAAGTTTGCTTCGGTATATATCACCTGCAATTCTTTGACTGTTGCGCCCAGACTTTTGAAATTGCTAAATGGCATAGGGGTGATTTGGTCAAACAAGATCTATTGTAATGCCATAAAAAAGGAGCGCGTAACGCGCTCCTTTTTTAGTTAGGGGGCTAAGGCATTGCCTCTAAATAGGCTGCCAATGGTCTTGAAGGTAATCTTTAACTGAGTTAAAGGATTGGCGGGAACGACAGTTTTATAGAGATAGCTGTCAAAGGTGAGCTTTTGGACATCCTTATCAGCGCACATTTCTACAAAGGCTTCACGGGTTGCATTGGTGGCATAAAACACATTCTGGAGAATGTCTAGGACTTTATAGGTCAAGCCATACTGCTTATCCCAACGCTTGATGTAAACCTTGAGATCGGCTTCCGTAGGAATGCGCTTACCTGCTTCGGCAAACTCGACGATCGCTTCTGCACACATCCGTCCCGACTTTGCGGCAAAGTAAATACCTTCGCCACTAGACTTGGTGACATAGCCAGCCGCATCACCAACGAGGGCAATCCGACCGACTACACGGCGAGGACGGGGATGCTCAGGAATGGGGTGGGCTTCGACTTTAATCACTTCACCACCTTCGATGCGAGGCAAAGCACGGGCGCGAATACCCGCTTGCAATTGCTTGATCAGGCGTTGGTTTTTGTGCATTGTGCCAGTACCAACTGCCACGTGATCGTATTTAGGGAAGACCCATGCGTAGAAATCGGGCGATACATCATCACCAACATACATTTCTGCAAGATCTTTGTAATATTCCATCTTGTCTTCAGGGATGCGAATGCGCTCTTGGAAAGCGATCGCATAGTTGTAGTCACCAGCATCCATAGCTTTCGCAACTACAGAGTTAGCACCATCAGCACCAATAATCAAATCGATTTCTAGGGTACGGATAATACCTTCCTTGCCACCTTCAGCAAAGTCTGAGTAGGTGATCACGTAGGGCTGATTGCCATTGTTATTAATTTTGATATCAAGAACGCGACCGTTAATCAGCTTTGCACCAAGGTCGGCAGCACGATTACGTAAAAAAGCGTCTAAAACTTCGCGACGACACATACCGATATATTCATCGGGGTTGTCTAGCTTAATGTCTACTTCCACATTGCTGGGAGAGATCATTTTCATATTGCGAACGCGGCGATCGATGATCTCTGGAGGTAACTCAAACTCGGAAACCATACATAAAGGAATTGCTCCGCCGCAGGGTTTGGCGTTATCCAGCTTCCGTTCAAATATATAGGTCTCAATACCTGCTTTGGCAAGTGTTTCAGCCGCACAAGAACCCGCAGGTCCGCCGCCTACAACAGCAACTCGTAATGTCAAAATGCGCTCCTAAAGCTATGTTTAATCAGGGTTTAACTATTTTGGATGTTAACATTGCCCCTAGGGTGATCAGGGCAAAATTGATGAATATTAACATTTGTATTGTTTTGTATATCACTAAGTAGGTGGGAATAATTAAAAACCAGAGCCAAAACCTGTGGCGCACGCGGCGCGTGCGCCACAGGTTTTGGGGTTTTATATTTAATTGCGCCCACATACTTAGACGAATCAAAACCCAAATATAGTGAGTCAGCGCTTCACTATAAGTAGCTGGGCAAAAGCTGTGGCGCACGCGCAGCGTGCGCCACAGCTTTTAGGGTTTGCGCCCAGCTACTTATGTAAGTTTATCTAAAGCCGATTTTGCTGCTTTTTGGACAGCTTTTTGAAGGCGACTGACGGTTTTAGTAACTTGTTTCTCTAATTTTTTTTCTACATTTTCGAGGGTCTCATTCACGGCTTCCACAGCCCAACTGTCAAATTCCTCAAGGCGATCGCGAACGACATCAACTTGCTTATCTACGGTTTTGTGAGCTTTTTTGATATTTTTTTGATACTGCTCTTGAGCCACATCAGCAACCGTATGTAGTGTTTTTTCCAGATGTTGCTTTAGGTCTTTGCGCTGTTTGGGCATGGCGACAACTCCTGAGTGAGCCACTGCAAAAGTATAGTTTTAACTATAATACTAGTGCGATCGCCAATCTTGGCAAAGAGCTAAGCAAGCACTCACGATGACACAAGATTTCCATCAAACTAATTTGGACGCACAATCACCTCAAGATTTTTACAATCAAGGCTTAGCAAAAGCCAAGGCTGGCGATCGCTATGGCGCGATCCAATGTTTTAGCAAGGTAATTGCCACTGATGCTGAGTTTGTGGAAGCTTATTATCAAAGGGGATTATTACTTTTTGATTTGGGAGATCACCAAGGAGCGATCGCGGACTATAACCAAGCCCTAAGTCTGCATCCCAAACATCTAGATACATATATTGCGCGGAGCATGGCTAAAATTGCGATCGCCGATCTCACTGCTGCTCAAGCTGATATTGCCCAAGCTCTAGAAATCAACCCTAAATCAGCAACGGCTCATCAGTTACTAGGCTTGACCTACAAGCAACAAAATCAAATCGAAAAGGCGATCGCTACCTACAAAAAAGCCGCAAGCTTATTTTTAGAATTGCGCGATGAAGATAATTGTCGGCGTTGTATCGAGAGCTATAAACCTCTAGAGGCTCTGTTACCACCATCTCCAGAGGATGTCTTAGCCAATGTCCAACAAAAGATTGATCAGAATGAATTTACCAACGCCTTGATCGATCTCAACTGGCTCTTACAAATTGAGCCTAAAAATGCTAGAGCTTTCTGTCTGCGGGGTCTAACTTTAGGCAAACTGGGTGATCCTCAAGGTGCAATCACAGATCTCAATCAAGCGCTATTTCTAGAACCACAGAATCCTGAAATTCGCATCGGACGCGGCAAAATTCGGGTAGAAATTGGTGACGCGCAGGGGGCGATCGCTGATTTTAATGAGTTACTCCGCGAATATCCCAGCAATAGTGAAATTTATATCCATCGCGCTAGAGCCTATCTAAAGCTTAAGGACTATCGCACAGCGATCGAAGATTTTTCGCGATCGCTAGCTCTCGATACAAATAATCCCCAACTATATTGCGATCGCGCTGAAGCAAGATATGACTTTGGCGATCTGCAAGGTGCGATCGCTGACTATCAACAAGCAGCGAATATTTGGTTTAATCAGTCCATCATGGATCGTTATCGCTATGCCCTAGCTCGCATCAATCTTTGGCAATCAGAATTGGAAAAACAGACCCAAGAGGCTAAACGTAAACAGGCAAATGCTGCCGCAACTGTCGATTTAATGCAGATGCCCAGTCTGGAATTGCAGCAACGTTTGCTAGCTTTAGTCGGTGGCAATATGGCGATCGCTCAGCGTCTCATCGACATTGCCAAACAAGATCATCCAAATATGCCCGAAGTTTGGTACTGGCAAAAAGTAATTTTCGATCTAGAAAGCGATCAAAAATAAAAAAGCGTTGCTAAGCAACGCTTTTTTATTTTTAGTATTAAGCCCTCAACGGGATTTGAACCCGTGACCTTTCCCTTACCAAGGGAATGCTCTACCCCTGAGCCATGAGGGCACTTTTTTGACGCTTTGTAATTATGACACAATGTTGTGCATTTTTTGCAAGCTTAGAAAAAATATTTGTAGATGGCAAAGTATTTTTCACTTTTGTTCAATAAAAAACAGCCGCAGAAGCTTGTCTACGGCTGTCAAAAAGGAGTGTAAATGAAAAGGAAAATCGAAAAATCTACTGAATCTTACGTTGATTGCTATCAATCACCTTCTGAACCTCTGGACCAGGTTGATAGGTATAACCCCAATTCGCATTCTGACTATCATCAATAACACGTGGCGTGACAACAATAACTATTTCACTACGATTGTTAGTATTAGTCTCCTGACGGAACAAAGCACCAATGATAGGGAGATCACCAAGGAAAGGAACTTTGGTTACACTTAGAGTGTCTTGATCACGAATAATTCCAGACAACACAAGAGTTTGACCATCTCGCATACGTATTTTACCTGAATTCAAAATACGCTTGCTTAGAGACCTAACAAAAACTGGGATACCATTGTTATCTAATCTATTGACAAGCAACTCTCCTGGAGCAGTTACTGAAGGTGAAACAGATAGATTGACGAATCCATTATCATCAACTCTATCAATTTGGATATTTAAGGCAAGACCCACATCTTCTACAGTAATGGTCTGAGTAGCAGGAGTCAAAACCGTACCATTTGCATTAAATGTCGCAGCTGTAACTGTGCTCTTCGTTGCTACCCCTTCTGTTAGGCTTACCGTTCCTGTTTCTCCCTCTTGGACTGTAATAGAAGGATCGGTTATAATTTTAGCGTTGTTGTTAGCAATACTAAAGTTTAAAGAAGCAAAAAGCGTTTGAGGAGTAACTAGTCCATTGCCTCTATTTAGATCTACAAATAATGTCCCAGCATTGGAATTTAGCACTGCCGTAGTTCCTCCACCATTACTACTAGGATTAAAGGCAAGGGAAGAACTAAATGTTTGGTTAGCCCCTAAGCGGACTTCAACAACTTTTACGTTAACCACAACCTGTCTCTTGCGAAAATCGAGTCTTGCTAGCTGAGCTTCAGCAAATTCAACCTGTCTAGGACTACCAATTAATGTTAGTGAGTTACCACGCTCTTCAGCTATCACTTGCAATCCCTTCAAAAGAGGCGTAGCCCCTGACTCTGGTGTAATTGCAACAGTTTCTAATGTTGGCACTGCTTCGGTGGGGATATTTACCACTGTGGTAGCAGCAGAACCAATAGTTGCAGTTTGAGTACCAGGAATAGGTCGTTGACGATTTACAACGCGAGATGCCCCTAATCCAATTAGATAGGCTGATGCCTCGCCAACTGTAATTTGGTTAAGACGATAGCTTTTTGTGACTAGATTTTTTAAGGTTATAGGAAGCTTAGTTGCTACAAAAATTGTTTGACCGATACGGTTTGCCTCTAGTCCAGAAATTCTCAATACATTGTTAAAAACATCTTGAGCAGTTTCATTCTCAATCGAAAGACTTACAGGTTGTTTTAGACCGCCAGATGTAGTAGCTGGCGCACCAGCCGCAGCGGGTGCTTCCGCAGAAACAACACTTAAGCCAGCAACACGACCGATTAATGTCAATACCTCAATCGCTGGTGCTTCACGCAAAGTAATCCTTGGGACTCGTTCTGCCGTACCTAAATCGACAATATCGGGACGAAGCTTAGCAGTTGTTGTTGCAATGTCTCCAACAGGAGGAGTCTTTAATTGGCGGAATGGAGGTACAACACCTGGAACACGACCTGGTAATTGTGGTGTAACTGGATTTGCTACAGGTGGTGGTGCATTATTTGTCTGGTTAGCCTGAGCAACACGAGTCTTACCATCAGGAGCCGTAATAGTAACCTTCGGCTCAAATAATGGATTCCCCACTGAAGATGGGTTAGTAGTATTTTGAGTAGTCAGGACTTTACTCGTTTCAAGGGAGTTCTGTTGGCTAGGGACAACACCAGTTTCAGGCGCATTTGTCGAAGAGATAGAACTATTCTGGATTGCTGAAGGTTGTGTCTCTAGACTCAAAATCAAACCTTCGGGAGTATCCTGACGCTTAATAAGCTCCTTAAGTACTTCTGGATCTGTAGTATTTACGCGAATCTTAACTTTATTTGCTGCGTATTGAGTTGCTTCAATCGAGGTGATCCCTGGCATCGGATTTACTTGTGCATAGCTAGCATTGCCGTTACCGAGTTGCAGTTGTGCTCCATTTAGTAATGCTACCCATGCCTTACCCTGCCGAGCGTAGGTAACTTGAGGTCGATCGCTACTAGCAAAATTTAAAGTGAGATTGAGGCGATCGCCTGTCACACTGGTATTAATATCAGTAATGCGGCTTGCGACAGCAACAACATCACTTTGATTGGCTGATACTTGAGTCTGGTTTTGAGCTTGACTAGGGGCGATCGCAAGTACCTGTGGGCAACTAGCAGCCATTAACAGCCAGCAAGCCAAAGACTTGACCTTCGATTTTCCGCTCAATTTGGCATTCAACTTGGCACTCATAATTACACTCCTCATGGTTCCTATCGGAACTCAATACGCTTAATCTTTTTAGTAAACCTGTAAGAACTTGAACATTTCCTAACTAAAGGAACGACAGAACCAAGACAGAATTGACACGATTATGGGTCGAGATTATACCACATCTTGTCAATTTCAAATCAAAAAATAATAAGGCTGCCTAATCAACTTAGATTGCTTGCCTGACAAGGAGCCTAGGCTCCTTGTATGTTGTAGTTTATGCTGAAGTATTGATTATTTTTTAGGTGGAGCCGCCGCCGCAGTGGCAGCCTTAAGCTCTGCTTCGGACAATGGCACAAAAGCTTCCAATGTAAAATCAGCTCCAATTAGAGGTGGAAGAATATCGATAATCTCTTTTTCTTTGCCTGCTGCAATTGGACGCGAGAATTTAAACTTATCACTAGGAAGTGGTTTTTTGGTCAATTTTAAATTTTTGACAACTAGTAATGGCTTCAAGCGCTCAATTCTTTGGATAGTATTGAAAACATCTTCAAATTTGCCATCAAAACCAATAGTGAATGAGTAGGTATTGTATTGAGGTCCCTTAATTGGTTCTGCGGGTTGAAAAGCTCGCATTGTACCTGCAATCTCATAGGAAAAGTCTGGCGGTAAGGCAATGACAATCGTTTTAGGGATCTGCTCCTGAATGTCACGCATCATAGTGTCGATGTTATCAACATTTGGCAAAAGAGATAGAATAAATTGATTCTGCTTGTTTGCATCTTCAATTTTTTGGGCAACGTTGCCTTTACTTGCTACTTTTTGTTCCAAAGCTGTAAGACCAGACTTCTTGGTAGCAATATTATTTTGCCCAGACTGAACTTGGTCCCAAATAGGCATCACATAAGATGTAGCTACATAAATCGCGAGACCAATCCCGCCAACTCCCATCAGGATTCCTAAAACTTTAGAAGTTAAAGTCACTCCAAATAGGGTAATTCCACCTGAGCCACCCTCATCGTTTGATATAACTCCAGCATTCGTCATTTTATTTGATCACTCCTTTTTGTCTTAATAGATTAACTCTCGCAACTAGTCCATCGGCTCCTAACTTTTGTAGCTGGGGTAATAGTTCTGCTGGACTTTTAGATGTTGTTGTTGCTTGAACTTGAAAATTAACTAATGTAAAGTTCTTATCAGCCGTAGCTGGTTGTAGTGTGGAAGACACTAGCTTTGTTTTATCGCTATCTAAAAGAGGAGAAGCTTTTAGCAATAATATGTAGTCATTTAACTCGTTGTAGTTAGTAGCTGTTCCATCGAGAGTTATCGTTGACTGACTAGTAACTTGCGGTGCTGCGGCAGTAGCAGCTTGTTGTGTAATAGATTTAATTTGCACTGTGAGGGGAGTGCGTTTTCTCAGATCATCAGCGATCGCACTCACAGGCAAATTACCAACAAAGAGATTTAAAATCTGATTAGTTCTATCTTGGATTGCTTGAAGTTGTTTTTCTTGATCTTCCAAGGACTTGATCTTGCCGTTCAGCGAGGTCTCTTTCGCTGTCAAAGTTGCCAGTTCCTGCTGGATTCCTTCATTAGCGGAATTGAGGAAAAAGAATGCACCGCCAACTAAGGCAAGTGCGACTACAGCTACAGCACCACCATAGATCAAAAATTGAGAATCAGCGATCGGCTGTCTTTCTACGCCTTGCGCTTCAGCAGCAGCACGATCATTTAAAAAATTAATGTCAAGTGTATACATAGTTTCAAACCTCCCTCAAACCTAAACCTAGAGACACAGACATTGCCATACGATCTTGGATGGGAATATCCCCTTCAACAGATACACCTATAGCAGTGAGTGGATCGATCGCACTTGCTGCAATGCCGAGGCGTTGGCTAAAGAATTCATTCAACTGACCAATACAAGCTCCAGGTCCTGCAATTAGCAATTGCACAACATCGGAACCGGGGGACTGACTGGTATAGAAATCGATTGAACGACGCAATTCATCGGAAAGGTCGCCAACAACCCGCATAATTGCCGCATCACCGGGAGTATTGCCGCCACCCGCCAAGCTGGCTGTATCCATAGACTGTACAGGTACAACCGTTGAACTCAACATCTCCATATCCGTCGTCCGACGTGGTGGCAAGTTAATCGCTCTTAATTGAGCATTTTGAATTTGAGCCGTACCAATTGGGAAGGTGCGAGAAAATTGTGGTACACCATCAACTGTTACCGTAATTTCCGTTGCTTCATACTCAATATCAACGATCGCTACAGCTTCTGCTAGGGTACTAAATCTAGATAACTCATTATGCATTGCGCGAATCAGAGCAAAGCTACTGACCTCCACAATGTCCACCTGTAACTGAGCTATCTCTAAAGCCTGAATATAGCTATCTGTCACTTCTTTTGGTGTTGCTACCATCAGAATTTCAATACGCTCGATCCCATCATCATCTAGTGATGTACCTAGCTTTTGATAGTCCACATCTGCGTCTTCACGGGGGAATGGTAAATACAGACTAGCTTCTTGATTGAGTACCATTTCCCGTAATTCCAAATCAGGAATTTCGGCGGGTAAGCGAATCAAGCGACTAACTGTCTCACGACCGGGTAACGCTGTAGCAACTTTTTTGACCTTGATCTTTTTCTCTGAGAGCAAACTGCGAATGATTTCTCCCAGCGCTACAGGGTCGAGAATACGTCCTTCTTCAACGGTTCCTTCAGGAAGTTCGACACTGCCATGAGTGACTAACTTATAGGAAGATTGCCCCTTGCGGCGCAATTGAACAAGATTAACTTTCTCGGAAGTGATTTCGATTCCGATGCCTTTTTTAGACTTTCCGCCAAACTTTAAGCCGAACATAAGCGTGTCTTTACGAGTTTTGTAGCTTTTGTAGCACTGGGCATACTAAACAATGGAGGGATTATAGACTGTAAGTGTCCATTGTCAATAGGACAAGAAAAAATAATCATGTCCAATGTCGTAGATGTCTGATTTTGCCTTGTTTCTTATAGACGATTTTGGTCGTTTTAGCAAACAAAACAGACCAAAACAAAAAACAAAACAAAAAGAGTCGGGCAAGCCCGACTCTTTTTGTTTTGTTTTTTGTTTATTTTCCCTTGCGTAGTTCCATTTGTTTGGCTTGGATTAAGCCTCGTAAATACGGATTTTGTCTTTGTTCACGGGTAATCTGATTAAATTCCTTGTTGGTAAAACCACGACGGTGAATTTCTTTTTCGCTGAAGCTCCGCAGTTGATTACAGAGATCCTGCAAAAATTCGGGCGGTTGAGAGATGTCGCAAACTTTGGTTTGTTGTGATTCGGCAAGATTAGCGACATTTGACCAATTAGAATTATTTTTGGCAGTCCGAAAAATTTCTAAACGTTTGTTTTCGATCGCATTTACGGCTGAGGCATAGCGAGTTAACTGGTCATCACCAAAAACTGCCTGAGCCAAAATATTGTTTAATTGGGTTACTGATTGATCAGTTTGAGCAAAAGTTAAGGAACGATCGCGATTAATTAAAGGCTCCACGATCATCGATATTGCTAAACATAAGCCAAGTAAACTAGCCTTACCTATTCCCCTCTTGAGATCGGCTACATACTTTGGGAAATTATTTTTGAGATTACCTGAATGCCTCTGATACTGCATGTTCATAACTAAGCGCCACTATGCCAAAACTACTAAGGACGTATATACAAAAATATTGACTCAAACAATCTGATTTTGTTGCCGCAAATATGACTGAATGAAAGGTTCGAGATCTCCATCCATCACATTTTGAATATTCGTAGTTTCTGCGCCTGTACGCAGATCTTTTACTAGCTGATAGGGATGAAACACATAATTGCGGATCTGATTTCCCCATGCAGCTTCGACCATATCACCACGAATATCGGCAATTTTTTGAGCGCGTTGCTCTTGGGCAATAATTAGCAACTTGGCTTTGAGCAAACGCATCGCATTTTCTTTATTTTGTAATTGCGATCGCTCTTGGGTACAACGCACGGAAATACCTGTAGGTAAATGGGTAATGCGTACCGCCGTTTCCACCTTGTTAACATTTTGCCCACCCTTGCCACCTGCTCGCGTGGTTGTAATTTCTAGCTCCTTGGGATCAATATCGAGATCGACATCTTCCTCCAATAATGGCATCACTTCCACACCCGCAAAACTAGTTTGGCGCTTGTCATTGGCATTAAATGGGGAAATCCTGACCAGACGATGCGTACCCTTTTCGGGAGCCAGATAGCCATAGGCATAACGCCCATGAACTAATAGGGTGACAGACTTAATGCCTGCTTCTTCCCCCTCAGATATTTCCGAAATTTCGACTTTATAACCTTGGGATTCACAAAAGCGGGTATACATCCTGAGGAGCATTTCCGTCCAGTCCTGTGAGTCAGTGCCACCAGCCCCTGCATTGATCGTTAATACTGCGTCGTATTTGTCGTAAGTACCAGATAACAATTGTTCTAGATCCCAGCGATCTAGTTCTTGGGATAGTTCGTGAAGACTTTGCTTGGCTTCATTGGCTAGAGATGGATCATCTTCGAAGGCAAGCAATTCAGCGATCGCCTCTAGGTTTTCGATATTTTTACGCCATCGATCAAATTTTTCGAGATAGGATTTCAGGGCATCTAGCTCACGCATTGTTTTTTGAGCTTGGTCGCTATTTTCCCAAAATTCTGGCTGGGAAGCAGTTTGCTCCAGGTCACTGATTTTTGCTGCGATCGCAGGTACGTCAAAGATAGTCCTGAGCAATGCTCAGGCGCTGAGATAAAAGTTGAGTTTGGCGTGCGATCTCCGTAACGTCCACTGACAATATGTCTCCGAATATAACGATTAGTTTTCCAATAAGTATTGTATAGCAATCACCATGAGAGTATCTTTTGGTAAAAAGCGATCGCTAGTTATACCAATTCCAAAAATAGCGTTGCCATTTTTGGAATCTCAAAACCTTACTGGGTTTGTTTTTTAATTCACTGTAGTGTTGACTCACTTCAATGAATTGGTATTACCTAGGATATTTTTGTGGCGCGGCGAAGCCGCGCCACAAAAATATCCTAGGCAGAAACAAAAGATATTGGGAACTAGATTGCTCTAAACTACGTTCATTGGCTTAGTCTTACAGCACTTTCCGATCAAACGAACCACAAGAAAAATTTTGAAAACGTTGCTTCGCAACGTTTTCAAAATTTTTCTTGATTTGGTTTTGAGCACAAAGTGTTGTAAGCCTGAAAATATAACCTTAAAGGTGATTTGCTTGGGCTATAGATGTAGGTTAGTTTAACCTGTAGACATCTATAAAGCTCCGAATCGTAGATGTCTATAAAATGTTATTCCTATATTATTCCTATAGAGCAGCTACTATATTTTTAGAACAAATACTTTAACACGAAATAGAAGCGAAGCAAGGAGTATGGATACCAAATATGACTGCCCCCAATTATGATGACACCGAACTTAGCGTTAACTTGACCGAAAATCCCACATTGGTGGTTACTGACGATAGTGGAACACGCAAAATATTTTTGATTGCTGATAAATATACTATCGGGCGGGAAGAAGACAACACAGTGAGGCTGAATTCTGATTTTGTCTCTCGCTATCATGCCATCTTGATAAAAGTTCGCCATGACAATCGACCTGATGGCTATCGAATTGTTGATGGTAGCTCTTCAGGTAAACTCAGCAAAAATGGCATTGTCCTTAATGCAGTGAAAAAAGTTTCCTCCTATGAACTCCAAGATGGCGATATTATTACCTTTGCCCCTGAGGTTCATATTCTCTATCTTTCGCCAAAGCTAACTTGAAGTTTAAGTTTTAATGCAATAAATTTCAATGCGCCGCTAACGACTAAATTTTAATGTATAGGTTTTAAGGTATGAGTCGAGTTACTTCTCTAACTCTTGATAAAAATCTATAATTCCAGCCATTTGTAGAGTAAAGTAGAGCGAGATTAACCCAAATGCTTACTAGTAGCCTTATACTTTTCGCTGGTAAGCGACATCTACTTCTTTTCTTGGTGAGCTAATGAGCGAAACACACGTTAGTCACACGCTATTAATTACAGATGCGAGAGGTAGTAGAAAACTCGCACTTGATGGCTTAAAGTACACAATTGGGCGGGATGTGAATAATAATATTCAGCTTTATTCACGATTTGTGTCCCGTCAACATGCTGTATTACTTAGAGTCCCAGGGGAAGGGGGCAAATATTCTTATCGTATTATTGACGGGGATTTGTCTGGTAAGCCAAGTGTCAATGGTGTGATCATTAATCACCACATGAAAGTTGCGTCTTCCTATGATTTGCGAAATGGAGATGTGATTACGCTTGCGCCCAATGTGGAATTAACCTATCTGAGTACTCCTAGTTAACCAAATGCAGCGCTTTGCTTACCAAAATATGAGTGGCAGCGCTTCGCGCAGCCACTCATATTTTGCGTTTGTCATGTTTTTGCTGACATTTTTGCTGATGATTTCTAGTCCGTCTAGTCTGGTGCTAGGTGGAAAAATGACAACTAGTAAATTAGCAATTTGGCTTAATTGCAGCAAATATGGCAATTGTTTTATCCACTCAAGACAACATCGAATTGCTGCTTATGTTAGTTAAAGTGGCGATCGCTATAGGGGTATTGGCGATCGCAATGGGATTATTGTTTTGGTTGAGACTCAAAAAACTCGAAAAACGCATATATCTGAGTCGCAAGCATCTAAATCAGAGAATTGCCTCCAGAAATTATCCCAAAAAGGCAAAAACCATCATGGCAGCTACAGCCTCACATCGTTACAATGGCAATGCAAATTACATTCCTCCACAGAAAACGCAATTTTATCATCCCCCAACCTTGGCAAAACCATCAAAAATATCGCCTCGGCATTCAGGTAAATCTGGTTGGCGTTGGCTAGTGGCGATCGCGATCGCGATTGTGACAGGCATAGCGATCGCTTTGTTGCAATTTAGCAATGGTTTGATTAATTTTGACTTGATGCCCCTCATTTGGTTGTTAATTGGGTTGACGCTATTTATAGGAGCTATTTTGGAATAATCAAACGCGAGTTCGGGTTAAGCTGGCGTTAATCAAGAAAAAGATGGCTCTAAGAGCCGTCTTTTTCTTTGGTTTTTAGGATATGTCTAAATGCGCGACAATGAGATTCTGGAGAAATGCAAAAAATCTAGCAAATAAATCTAGTAAATACTTAGGCGAATAATATGCGACGTGCGGTGTTGTGTGGATATTACGGGATGGGCAATGGTGGTGATGAGGCGTTGCTTGCCACCTTGCTACAAATGCTGCCTCAGGATATCCAACCGCTTGTTTTGTCGGCTAGCCCAAAAGCTACCGAAACTTTACATCAGGTCGAGGCTAGCGATCGCTATTCGGTATTTGGATTAATTAATGCGTTCAAGCAATCAGATTTATTTATTTGGGGTGGCGGCAGCTTGATGCAGGATGCCACTAGTGCCAGAAATCCCATTTATTATGGTGGTTTAATGGGCTTAGCGCAGGGGATGGGTTTGCAGACAGTTGCATGGGCGCAGGGTGTTGGACCTCTGAAGCGTGGATTAAGTAAATGGATCGCCAAACGTGCTTTTCAAGGATGTTATGGGGTATCAGTACGCGATCGCCACTCCGCCGAGTTACTAGCTGATTGGCAAATCAAAAGCATTATTGCGCCCGATCCTGTCTGGGCATTGGAGTCCACACCGATGGATATATATGGTGATATTGCTTCGCCCCTTGTGGCGGTAGTTTTACGATCGCATCCTGATTTAACGTCTTGTCGCCTCGCCACGATTACGGAAGCCTTGCAAAATTTACAAGCGCAAACCAATGCTTATATTTTGCTAGTTCCATTTCAGCCATCACAGGACAAGGTGATCGCTCAGGCAATTTATGATTCTCTAAATGACAAGTTTCCGAAACAGAGTCAAATCATCATTCAAAAAGATCCGCGCAAACTGAAGGGGATTTTCCGAGGTGTGGATTTAGCGATCGCCATGCGGTTACATGGAGTGATTATGGCGGCTGCCGAAGGTTGCCAATGTTCGGCAATTAGCTATGATCCAAAGGTTTCCTATTTAATGGAAGATTTGGGTATTTCGGGTTGGGAATTAGAGAATTTACCTGATGATGCTCAATCACTTACAGATGTTTGGATTAAGGATTTAGAGAATAAAGATCAGGCGATCGCATCTCGTATTGATCAGTTGAAACAACAGGCTCTCATTCACAAAAAAATATTAAGTTAACGGTGGTTCTACGATTCAAATTTTTTGTGGCGCGGCGATGCCGCGCCACAAAAAATTTGAATCGCATGTCCCTAACGCCATAGTTTGCATCAGAAGTAGTATATGGAATCACCACAGCAAATTCTTGAATTTCTCGATCGCCGATTTAATGAGATTGAAATGCCTTGCTTTAGCAATATGAATATTGACTATGTTTCCTCAAGACTACTAGCTTTTCGTGATGAGACGCGATGGATGCTTTTGTTTAACTCGATTACTTGGTGTCCTGCGGGACAAGGGTTAACGACGATAGTGGAATGCGTTGGTAATTGTGTGCAGGGTAGACAGGGCTTTGATAGCGATCGCATTTTTATAACTGGGCAAATTCAATATGATGAATTACTGGATATTTACAGAGTGAATGTTCGCAATAGGTCTATTCCTATTACGGAATTAGAAATTATGGTCCATCGCGATCTGTATGCCGATCGCGAGTTTGATATTGCGATCGCTCTATTAGCTAGCTATCGCGAAGAGTTACTTGCCTCTAAAGATGAATATGAGAAATTCATTCCTGAAGGATTAATAGAAGTCTTACGGTTAGATGAATGGCATCATCCTGACTGGGGCTGTCCACCGAGTCAAACAGATAGTTTTCCATTAATTGCAGAAGTTCTCTTTACAGGCAATTCTAATTTGTATAAGCCGCCCAAAAGATCTAATACTAATTGGCATTTTTGGTTTCCCAAATAATTCTTATAAAGAGAGAGGGACGCTTCGCGTCCCTCTCTCTTTATAGGGTTGATGGTAATTATTAATAAAGCTACTAATGCGCTAAATGTTATAATTAATTTAAAGATCAATTAATGATTTAATCAAGAGAAGCAAATGATTTCTGAGTCAGACTCGAATCTAGAAGAAAATAGCTTCTCAAATTCATCAATTGAATCTGAGCAAAATCAACAGGAATATTTTCCAATAGTGGGGATTGGAGCATCTGCGGGAGGATTAGAAGCATTTACACAAATATTACAAAACTTACCTAGTGATACAGGTATAGGATTTGTGCTAATTCAACATTTAGCGCCTCTGCATATCAGTCAGCTCAGTGAGATTTTGCAACGCTCTACAGAAATGCCTGTCCATCAAGCCAGTGAAGGAATGAAGATTGTTCCTAACTCTGTATATGTGATTCCGCCTAATACGCTGATGACTCTAGAACAGGGTATTTTAAAGCTAGAACCTCGGCGGCGAGTGCGGGGGAAATATATGGTGATTGATGGCTTTTTTAGTTCGCTAGCCGCAGATCGGGGTAATCTAGCGATCGCAGTTGTCCTATCGGGTAGTAATGAAGATGGCACAGCAGGCTTGGGGGTAATTAAGTCTGCGGGCGGAATTACCTTTGCTCAAGATATTGACTCTGCTGAATTTCCCACAATGCCAATGATTGCGATCGCTTCGGGATATGTGGATTTTATCCTATCACCAGCGGAGATTGCCAATGAAATTGTCAACATTAGTCATAGTAAAAGTGAAATAGAAAATATGGCGATCGATGATGACAATACGCTGAATGGAGCAGATGACGAAGTTGTATCAATATTTGAGGAAAGTCAAGAAGCTCTTACTCAAATATTTGTAATGTTGCACAAAGCGATGGGAGTAGACTTTAGCCATTACAAACAAGGCACGGTCAGAAGGCGAATTTCGAGGCGAATGGGTTTAATAAATATCCAAAATCTCGAGCAATATGTCCAACATTTACAAGATAGTCCCCAAGAAGTTGAGAAGCTTTACCACGACATTTTGATTAATGTGACCAGCTTTTTTCGGGATACAGAATCTTTTAGCGCACTCCAAAAACTGGTATTTCCCGTAATTTGTCAAAATAAAAGACTCGATGTGCCAATTCGCATTTGGGTGGTGGGTTGCTCAACAGGTGAAGAAGCTTATTCCATTGCCATCAGTTTATTGGAATTTTTTGATGATCTGCCTATAAGCCCCCCAATTCAGATTTTTGCAACCGATATTAGCGAAGTCGCGATCGAGAAAGCTCGTCAGGGAATTTATAGTCAAAATTCACTAACTGATGTTTCTCCAGAGAGATTGCGACGCTTTTTTACACCAGTGCAGGGAGGCTATCAAATTGGAAAATCCGTCAGAGAACTATGTGTATTTGCACGACAGAATTTGACTAGCGATCCGCCCTTTTCGAGGCTAGATTTGATTAGTTGTCGAAATATGCTGATTTATCTAGAGTCATCTCTGCAAAAGAAGATCATGCCGATATTTCACTATGCACTGAATCCTGATCGTTTTTTGATGTTGGGCAGTTCTGAGGGGATTGGCAATGCTACGGACTTGTTTGAAATCATTGACAAAAAATATCGCATTTATCAGCGTAAACTCACGCCACCTCGCATGAATTTCAACTTTGGCAAAAGCACTTATACAAGAGAATCAGGCAATTTGGAAGAAAATTCTAATTTAGTTGATGACATTGATATAGAACAATTAGCAGACCAAGTAGTTTTAAATCGCTATGCACCTGTGGGTGTGACAGTTGATTACAATTTAGAAATCTTGAAATTTCGTGGACAGACTAGTCTTTTTCTCGAACCTTCTCCAGGTAAAGCGAGTTTGAACTTATTAAAAATGGCTCGTTCGGAATTAAAGCTAGAATTGCAATCGCTGATTCATAGCGCCAAAAAGCAGGATCTTCCCGTTTGTAAGGATGGCATTGAGATGCAGCAAAATTTGCTGGTGAAGATCGATGTGGTTCCTTTACGCATTAATAGCGATCGCTTCTTTTTGGTACTGTTTGAGAGTCGACCTAATCCAGCTATATCTACGAATCTATCCATCAGGTCACTGACCAAATCTCGTAAAGTACGTCAGACAGAAGCAGAACTCGAAGTTATTCGCCTCAGCTATGAGTTAGAAAATACTAAGGAATATTTGAGATCGATCATTGAGACTCAGGAATCTACCAATCAAGATCTCAAGGTGGCTAGCGAAGAGTTTCTATCTAGTAATGAGGAATTGCAAAGCGCTAATGAGGAACTAGAAACTGCTAAGGAAGAAATTCAAGCCACGAATGAAGAACTAAGCACAATCAATGACGAGTTACGCAATCGCAATATTCAATTACATGCAGTTAATAACGATTTAAAAAATCTGCTGAGTAGTGTGAATATCGCGATTTTAATGCTGTCAGGCGACTTGCGGATTAGACGCTTTACACCAGTGGCAGAACAGTTATTTAACCTGATTTCTAGCGATGTAGGACGACCCTTTAGTGATATTCAAACAAATATTGATGTTCCTCACTTAATTAACCTAGTAACATCAGTAATTGATACCTTGATTCCCTATGAGCAGGATGTACAGGATCGTGAAGGAAATTGGTTTAGCCTTCGCATCCGTCCCTATCGCACTACTGACGATCGCATTGATGGAGTAGTCATTGGCTTGATTGATATTGATGTACTCAAACGCAATGCGATCACCTTAGAATCAGCTCGTAACTATGCTAATTCAATCATTGAAACCTTACGCCAGCCCTTGCTCGTACTCAACTCCGAGCTAACAATAATTACGGCAAACCGCGCCTTTTATGAAATCTTCCAAATGAATCCTGTTCAGGTAGAGCAGCAATCGATTTTCGAGCTAGGACGAGGAGATTGGGATATGCCCAAAATGCGATCGCTCCTCAATGAGACACTGCTCATGGATATTTCCGTGCATGATTATGAAATCACCCAAAACTTCTCGAAATTAGGTCTACGCACGATGTTGCTCAATGCTTGTCAGATCGAGCAAAGTGATATTGGTAAGATGATTTTAATTGCGATCGAAGACATCACTGAACGGAAACTCCAAAAGCAACAAATGCTTACCAAAAATCAGGAATTGTCGGATGCGATCGTCGCTTCTGAGGCAGCTAATCGCGCTAAGAGTCGATTTCTAGGCAGTATGAGTCATGAATTACGCACTCCCCTCAATGCGATCATGGGTTTTACGCAACTTCTCCAACTCAATACAAACTTAGATGACGACACAAAGGAGTTTGTAGAGATGATTCACCAATCTAGTGCTCATCTGCTGTTCTTAATTCAAGATCTGTTAGATATTGCTAGAATTGAAGCCGATAAAATGGAGATTGAGCCAAGTCATTTATTGTTCACCAATTTCCTACAAATGACAGTGGATATGGTTTATCAAAATGCCGAGGGGAAACATCTGACCTTTACAACTCAATTTGCCGATGATCTTCCTGAAAATATCTATGCCGACGAACATCGCTTAAGACAAGTGCTGCTGAATTTATTGAGCAATGCCATCAAGTTTACATCCACTGGTGAAATTATCTTTGCTGTGAGCAAGTTGCCATCTACAAATTACCGTGAGTTAATTAGATTTACGATCACTGATACGGGGCTGGGTATTGCTGATTCTGATTTAGGAAGAATATTTTGGGCTTTTGAGCAGCTTGGTGCAACAGCAACAAAAAATCAAGGTACGGGCTTAGGTTTAGCGATTAGCCAAAATCTGGTCAGAAAAATGGGTGGCGAAATTATGGTCACGAGCGAGGTTGGAGTGGGCAGCACTTTTAGCTTTGAATTAGACTTATCCGCACCACCAAATCCCGATAGCTAATTAGCAATATGAATCAAAGATTTTTTATCGCCCTATTGCCACCTATAGCAATACAAACAGAAGTTCTTCAAATTCAAAATTATTTTCGCGATCGCTACGGTACTAAAGCCACCCTCAAAGCACCTCCCCACATCACGCTCATACCTCCCTTTGAGTTGTCTAGCGATCGCCTTGATCTATTACAAAATGAACTAGCGCAATTTGCCAAAACGCGATCGCCTTTTCCGATTCACCTATCAGGATTTGCTGCTTTTCTGCCGCGTGTAATTTATATCGATGTCCAAGCAACCCCATTCTTGCAAAGTCTCTATGTAGATATTGCTGCCACATTGTCTAATGAGCTTGGCATTGTCGATCCCTATGCTAATCGACCTTTTGTGCCACATATGACGGTTGGTTTTCGAGATTTAACTCCTGAAAACTTCGAGTTAGCATGGGCTGAATTTGGCGATCGCCAAATTAATTTTGAATTTGCCCCAAAGGAAATTACATTACTTTCACATGATCAGCAACAATGGCAAGTTCTATCTAATTTCGCATTGGGAGCCTAGCACTAGCTGTAATTCTTAAGGAAATCTTGTATCATCAATTTCTATGATCCAATTTATCGATACTTTAGCGCGATCGCTACCAAGCTGGTTTTATCACCTTGAGCAATGGGCTGATACCCTAGTAAATAATCAACTCAACCATGTTTCATGGACAAGTTTTGGCGTAGTATTTCTAGCAGGACTAGTCACCAGTCTCACCCCTTGTACCCTATCGATGTTACCGCTAACCATTGGCTATATCGGCGGCTACGAAGCTAAGAGTACATGGAAAGCAGCACTACAATC
This sequence comes from Pseudanabaena sp. BL-A-41, assembly GCA_050632425.1. GTDB lineage: Bacteria > Cyanobacteriota > Cyanobacteriia > Pseudanabaenales > Pseudanabaenaceae > Pseudanabaena. The sequence goes on from CP192607.1 coordinate 2,568,132, forward strand.
TGCTTGGTTCTGTTTGGGATTTGCGATCGCCTTAACAGGTTTCGGATTAACGGCTGCACTACTTGGCAAAATCTACGGACAAACGGCTTGGGGCTGGTCAGTAGTCATGGGGAGCATTGCGATCGTCATGGGATTGCAGCTACTGGAAGTAATTTCTTTGCGATTACCAAGCTTGGGTAATTGGGAAGTATCGCAGAGTTTACCCCTAGGATTGCGATCGCTACTAATCGGCTTATCCTTTGGATTTGTCGCTTCCCCTTGTAGTACACCCGTCTTAGTTACCCTTTTGGCATGGGTGTCAGGCTCAGGGAACTTGCTCGTCGGCACAGAGTTTTTGCTAGCCTATGCGATCGGGTCAGTATTACCTCTAGCGATCGCAGGAACCTTTACAGGCATCATCAAACAGTTTTTAGAAATACGCCGTTGGTCAAGCTGGCTCAACTGGGGAAGCGGTATCATTCTCATTGGATTTGGCACTATTTCCATTTTGAGTAAGATTACTTAAACGCAAATTCTTGCCATTTAAGCCGTGCGAAGTACGGCTTAAATAGCTATTACCATTCGCGATCAAATCGTTCCCATAAATTCTGTAATCTTGGCTCATTCTCGGTATCTGCAAGCACAGCAGACACAACAGCACGAATTTTCAATAAATCTCCAAAACTAGCGCGGATAAATATTTTGCCAGAAGCAACGGATTTGTCGAGGGAAGAGCGCCCAAACATGACATTGCGTAAAGCTTCACTTGTACTCTCAAAGGAATTATTAGCGTCAGGATCGGCGGTAGTAATTTGTAGATTTAGATCTTGCCCATCTTCTGCCTGCAAATACAGACGGGTATCATCGATCGCAATGGTGGCAGATTTACCAGAGGCAACGCGGGTAATTGCTGCCCATGTGTCGCCTTGGCGATCGCGCAAAACTTCGATTAGTTCTAAAATCAAGCTGGACAGTAGTTCCGCACGGGATGATAAAGATATTGTCATAATTATCAATAATTCATAAAAATCTATAAAAATCTGCAAAGATTATAGAATTATTTAGATCCCATCATTTCAGGACACTGGAATTGATTTTTTGTTTTCCAACGAGTGCATACTCATTGGAAAATCCCAATAATTTTGAAAAAATCTTGATATGCGCCGAACTTGCTTACTGTACCAAAGCGATCGCCCTATTCCCTATCTACAAGCATGGCAATGGCAAAAAGAACTAGTAGAGGAACGCAAACAAGCAAGGCGTGAGGGAAAAGACTTGCCCGATGTGTTATTGCTATTGGAACATCCTGCGGTCTATACACTTGGGCAAGGTTCAAGCTTAGAATTTCTCAAGTTCAATCCTAATGATCCTGATATCGAATGTCATCGCATCGAGCGCGGCGGCGAAGTCACTCACCATGCGATCGGGCAGTTAGTTGCCTATCCCATCTTGAATTTGGAACATCATCAGCGTGATTTGCATTGGTATTTGCGGCAACTCGAAGAAGTGATTATTCAAGTCCTCGCCAGTTATGGTGTCAAGTCACAACGGATTCAAGGTTTAACGGGTGTATGGCTCGATCAAGCAGGTCAGTATCAGAAGATCGCACAGGTTGGCATTAAGGTCAGTCAATGGATTACGATGCATGGATTTGCCTTGAATGTCTGTATGGATTTATCGGGCTTTGATCGCATCGTGCCCTGTGGCATTAGTAATTGCCAAGTCTGTAATCTCAATCAATTTGCACCTAATGTTGATTTTGAGCAAGTAAAAAAGGCGATCGCTCAAACCTTTGCCGAAATATTTAATTTGGAAATGCGCCTTCAACGAGATATTTATAAATAAAAAAGCCACTCCTTGCGGAGTGGCTTTTTTATTTGTAGAGACTAATCTCGAAGATTAACCGTTGATAGCAGGAGCGCTCATAGCTACAGGAGCTACATCAACAGCAGCCAAATCGAGTGGGAAGTTGTGAGCATTGCGCTCGTGCATTACTTCCATACCCAAGTTTGCTCGGTTGATTACGTCTGCCCATGAAGGTACAACACGACCTTGGCTATCAGAGATAGATTGGTTGAAGTTGAATCCGTTCAAGTTGAACGCCATGGTGCTTACGCCCAATGCGGTGAACCAAATGCCGACTACTGGCCATAGAGCCAAGAAGAAGTGCAATTGACGGCTGTTGCTGAAGGATGCGTATTGGAAAATCAAGCGACCGAAGTAGCCGTGTGCTGCAACGATGTTGTAGGTTTCTTCTTCTTGTCCGAATTTGTAACCAGAGTTTTGGCTTTCGTTTTCGGTGGTTTCACGAATCAAGCTGGAGGTTACCAAGGAACCGTGCATTGCACTGAACAAGGAACCGCCGAATACACCTGCTACTCCCAACATGTGGAAAGGATGCATCAAGATGTTGTGTTCTGCTTGGAATACGATCATGAAGTTGAAAGTACCTGAGATACCCAAAGGCATTCCGTCAGAGAAGCTACCTTGTCCGATTGGGTAGATCAAGAATACTGCGGTTGCTGCTGCTACGGGGGCTGAGTATGCTACTGCGATCCAAGGACGCATTCCGAGACGGTAAGACAATTCCCATTCACGTCCCATGTAGCAGAAAATTCCGAGCAAGAAGTGGAAAATTACCAATTGGTATGGTCCACCGTTGTATAGCCATTCGTCGAGGCTATCTGCTTCCCAAATGGGGTAAAAGTGCAGGCCAATTGCGTTCGAGGAAGGTACAACTGCGCCAGAAATCATGTTGTTACCGAATAGCAAGGAGCCTGCTACTGGTTCACGGATACCGTCAATATCTACAGGAGGTGCTGCGATGAAGGCGATGATGAAGCAAGTGGTCGCTGCGAGTAAGCAAGGGATCATGATTACGCCGAACCATCCTACATAGAGGCGGTTTTCGGTGCTGGTGACCCAATTGCAAAATTGATCCCACAGTGACGCGCTTTCACGTCTTTGTACTGCTGTTGTCATTGTTTTATGATTGCGGTGAATTAAAAATTTATGATTAGCTTGCGCTATGTAACTAAATGTAATGTTGACTATGTATTTTTGTAAAGTCTTTTTAAGACTAATCTATCTGTAGGGATACCCGATCGCAATTTGGCTGATTACCGTCCTTCGGGACTTTATCCGTTCTGATTGACTGTCTATAGCAATGTAAGTTTTGTAAACCAAAAAGATGAGTAGCGGCGCTTCGTACCGCCACTCATCTCTAGCTATCTCTTGCCTTGCTATAGGTACAAGCAAATACGCAGAATATGCTAATATTTGCTAAAAATTTGCATAAATTTAATATGACTGTCACCATTCACCATATTCTTGAGCAGTTTCGTCAAGAGGCAACCTCAACTCGTGATCTAGGTGATAAGTTTGAAAATCTGATATTGGCGTATTTGCGAACCGATCCGCAATATGCTGAACTGTTTAAACGGGTGTGGTTATGGATGGATTTCCCGTTGCGTGGCAAGAAGGGGGATTTGGGTATTGATTTAGTTGCTCAGGAACGTGCTACAGGTGAATACTGGGCGATTCAGTGCAAGTGCTATCAGCCTGATCATGTGTTGGATAAGGGGGATATTGATTCATTTTTTACGGCTTCGGGGAAAGCACCGTTTACGCATCGGTTGATTGTGACGACTTGCGGTTGGGGTAAGAATGCCGAAGATGCTCTGAAAAATCAGCATATTCCAGTCGATCGCCTAACTTTGTATGATCTCGATCAAAGCCCTGTGGATTGGAGTCAGGTGCGATCGCAAAATTTGCGCTATGCCGTGCAGAGTGCTTCTACAAGCATTGATGATGATGATTTAGAAACTAGAGCGCCCATTTTACCGTTAAAGCCGAAAAAGTCGATTAGACCGCATCAGGTGACAGCGCTAGAAAAGGTGATGGCGGGGTTTGAGACGGGCGATCGCGGTAAGTTGATCATGGCTTGCGGGACGGGTAAGACCTATACGGCTTTGCAGATTGCGGAGAAGGTTGCGATCGCCAAAGGTAGCGCGACAGTTTTATTTTTAGTGCCTTCGATTTCGCTATTGTCGCAGACTTTGCGGGAATGGTCGGCGGAGGCAACGGTGAAGTTACAGAGTATTGCGGTTTGTTCCGATGCGAAGGTGTCGAAGAAGTCGGATACGGAGGATATGAGCGCCCGTGATTTGGCTTTTCCTGCGACGACGGATGTTGATGTAATTGTGGGGAGATATCAGGCGCTTTGCCCTCATCCCCCTGCCCCTTCTCCCAGAACGGGAGAAGGGGAGCAAGAAGTCTCTCAAAGTCCCTCTCCCTCTTTGGGAGAGGGATTTAGGGTGAGGGCAGAACCTCTGCTTACAGTGATCTTTTCTACTTATCAATCTATTCAAGCGATCGCAGATGCACAGAAGAAAGGATTGCCAGAGTTTGATTTGATTACTTGCGATGAGGCGCATCGGACTACGGGCGTGACTTTGGCGGGGGATGATGATTCGCATTTCGTGAAGGTGCATGATCAGGACTTCATTAAGGCGAAAAAGCGGCTGTATATGACGGCGACACCGAGGCTTTATGCTGATTCGGCTAAGAGCAAGGCTAAGGAAAATGAGGCGATCGTCTGTTCGATGGATGATGAGAAAATCTATGGGCAAGAATTTCATCGCTTAGGTTTTGCGGAAGCGGTGGCGACAGGGCTATTGACAGATTATAAGGTGATGGTGTTGGCTGTTGATGAGAAGTATGTCAGCGCTACTTTTCAGCGTCAGTTAGCCGATGCTAATAACGAATTAAGGCTAGAGGACGCGGTAAAGATTACGGGCTGTTGGAATGGATTGTCTAAACGATTTGCGGCAGAAAGCGATCGCGAAGATGTGCAGGGAGATATTGCACCGATGCGTCGTGCTGTGGCTTTTGCAGGGACGATCGCTGCTTCTGAGAAAAGATTTACGGAGATGTTTTCACAAATCATTGAGGAATATCAAAAGACCCATCCTGAAGAGGAAATTCTGCCCTGTGAGGTGCAGCACGTTGACGGTAAGCAAAATGTAATGGTTCGCAATCAAAAGCTAGATTGGCTAAAGGCGGATACCAGTAGTCAGGGTAATCTCTGTCGGATTCTCTCCAATGCGCGATGCCTATCGGAAGGGGTGGATGTGCCAGCCTTGGATGCTGTGATTTTTCTGTCGCCGCGTAACTCGGTGGTCGATGTGGTGCAGTCAGTGGGGCGGGTGATGAGAAAGGCGGAGGGCAAGAAGTACGGTTATATTATTTTGCCGATTGGGATTCCTGCGGATATGACTCCAGAAGAAGCGCTGAAGGATCATGAGAAGTATAAAGTGGTGTGGCAGGTGTTGCAAGCGTTACGCGCCCATGACGATCGCTTTAATGCGATTATCAACAAAATCGAGTTGAATGAAACTAGACCGCCGCAAGTGGATGTGATTGGGGTGACGGGTGGCGGTGCGTCTGATGATGTGGAGAAGGTCGGTAAGGGTGAGCCGAAAACTAAACAAATGACGCTGAATTTTCCGCAATTGGAGGAATGGCGCGATGCGATCTATGCCAAGATTGTCGTCAAATGTGGCGATCGCCGTTATTGGGAAGATTGGGCGAAGGATGTGGCGCAAATTGCCGATCGCCATACGTCACGGATTAAGGCTTTATTGGCTAGTTCGGAAGCTACGCACCGTCAGGCTTTTGATGATTTTTTGGAGGGTTTGCGCTGTAATCTCAATCCCAGTATTAGTGAGTCCGATGCGATCGAGATGTTGTCACAGCATTTGATCACGAAGCCTGTGTTTGATGCGTTGTTTGAGGATTATCAATTTACGCAATTAAATCCTGTTTCCATTGCGATGCAAAAGATGCTCGATGCTTTGGAGGGGCAGTCGTTGGGTAAGGAGATTGCGAGTTTGGATAAGTTTTATGCGAGTGTGAAGACGCGAGCGAGTGGGATTGATAATGCTGAGGGTAAGCAGAAGATTATTATTGAGCTTTACGATAAGTTTTTTAAGAATGCTTTTCCTCGCATGGCGGAACGTTTGGGAATTGTGTATACGCCTGTGGAGGTGGTGGATTTTATTGTGCGAAGTGCGGATGATGCGCTGCGTCAGGAGTTTGGGGTGGGTTTGACCGATGAAAATGTGCATATTCTCGATCCGTTTACGGGGACGGGGACTTTTATGGTGCGGTTGTTGCAGAATGGTTTGATTGCACCGCAGGATTTGGAACGGAAGTATCGGCAGGAGCTTCACGCGAATGAGATTGTGTTGTTGGCGTATTACATCGCGGCGATTAATATTGAGGCGGCGTTTCATGATCTTCTCCCTCATCCCCCAGCCCCTTCTCCCAGAACGGGAGAAGGGGAGCAAGAAGTTTCTCAAAGTCCCTCTCCCAAAGAGGGAGAGGGATTTAGGGTGAGGGCTAGTCTTTCAAGTTCAGAAGTTGACCCTCATCCCCCAGCCCCTTCTCCCAGAACGGGAGAAGGGGAGCAAGAACAGGCTCAAAGTCCCTCTCCCTCCTTGGGAGAGGGATTTAGGGTGAGGGAATACCAACCCTTTAACGGGATTGTCCTTACTGACACATTTCAGATGTTTGAGAGTCAGGGGACTTTGAATGAGGTGATGTTTCCTGAAAATAATCAGCGTGTGGTGAGGCAGCGAAATAATGATATTCGGGTCATTATTGGCAATCCACCTTATTCTGGAGGTCAAACGAGTGCAAATGATGGGAACCAAAATCTCAAGTATCCTGCTTTAGATGACAAGATTCGGGATACCTATGCAAGATATTCCAGTGCAACGTTAAAAAATAGTCTCTATGATTCCTATATTCGGGCGATTCGTTGGGCTAGTGACAGAATCAAGGATCGCGGGATTGTTTGTTTTGTGACGAATGGTTCTTTTATTGATAACAATGCAATGGATGGATTGCGTAAATGTCTAACCGATGAGTTTACGAGCGTTTATTGTTTCAATTTGAGAGGGAATCAGCGCACATCTGGCGAAACTTCACGACAAGAAGGCGGTAAAATTTTTGGTTCTGGAAGTCGCGCCGCGATCGCCATAACTTTACTGATCAAAAATCCTGAAAAAGCAGGACAGCATCAACTTTTTTATCACGATATTGGCGATTATTTGAGTCGTGAAGAAAAGCTAGACAAGATTAAAAACTTTGGCAGTTTCAAAAGCATTAGCTGGGATTCGATGATTGCTAACGATAGTCACGACTGGATCAATCAACGCGATCCAGAGTTTGAAAAATTTCTTCCATTAGGAGACAAGAAAGATCTATACAAAATAACTATATTCAAAGTCTATACAAGTGGCATCAAAACTAATCGAGACAATTGGATTTATAATTTTTCCAAAGATTCTACAATTGGAAATATAACCAGAATGATTGATTTTTATAATTCACAAGTTGAAGATTTTAAATTATACCTAGACAACCAGATTATTTCTGAATCAACCATTAGAGAAAAGAAAATAGAAAGTTTTATTAACACAGATCCTAAAAAGATTAGTTGGTCTAGAAGCCTTAGAAATGATCTTGGTAGATTCACAAGACATTTAGTTAACAGCGAAAGCATTAGAAAAAGCCTTTATAGACCATATTGTAAGCAGTGGGGTTATTTTGATAAAAGTATCAATGACTTTGTTGGACAAGCATTCAAAATATTTCCTAATGAAACAATTTTTAATTTGTCAATTTCTGTCACTGGCAGTGGTTCAACGAAAGAATTTTCGGCATTAATTACTAATGAATTACCAGATTATGAGTTGATTTCTAAAGGTCAATGCTTCCCACTTTATACCTATGAAAAACCCGAACCAACCGACCAAACCACACTCTTCCTAACCGAAACAGGCTACACCAAAAAAGAAAACATCCCCGACACCATCCTCAGCGACTTCCAAACCACCTATCAAGACCAAACCATTACCAAAGAAGACATCTTCTATTACATCTATGGCATCCTCCATAGCCCCGAATACAAACAACGCTTCGCCGCCGACCTCAAAAAAATGCTGCCCCGCATCCCCTACGCCGCCGACTTCCACAGCTTCAGCACCGCAGGACGCAACCTCGCCCAATGGCATCTCAACTATGAAAATATCGAACCCTATCCCCTAGAAGAATTCAAAAGCGAACTCTATCTCGAAGATAAAGATTATCGTGTAGAACGCATGAAATTCCCCAACCGCAACAAAGCCGTAGACAAAACCACCATCATCTATAACAGCAAAATCACCCTCACAGGCATACCCTTACAAGCCTACGAATACATCGTCAACGGCAAACCCGCCCTAGAATGGATCATGGAACGCTATCAACTCACCCGCGACAAAGATAGCGGAATTACCAACAATCCCAACGACTGGTCAGACGACCCGCGCTACATCATCGACCTCGTTAAGCGCATTGTCCGCGTCAGCATCGAGTCCGTTAAAATAGTAAATAGCTTGCCACCACTGAATGAGAGATAAACTCAATCCTGCACAATGCAAAATTTATTTGAGGTAAACCATTATGTTGCAATTAGAAATCAAATCCGATGCACCCGATCTCGAAATCGTCCAAAACCTAGTTAGAGCCGCAATTGATGCAGAAATCAAAAACCTACAGCGATCGCTAGATAAAACCAATAAATTTTTAAAAGAATTTGAAACCAAATATCAAATCTCATCCGACATTTTTCTCAGCGATTGGACTGCTGAAGATCTCAAAGGCGGCGATGAAGAATATGTGAGTTGGGCAGGTGAAGCCAAAATCAAAAAGAGATTAACTAATGCTCTGCAAAAGTTACAAGCGATCGAATATGTTACTCAACAACTATCAAGCTAACATCATCTCCACCATTCAAAAATATGTGAATGAAGGATGGATTCTATCTTTTACATTTTCCGTTGACCCTAGATCAGATTATGTTGGATTTATTCAAGGAAGTTTAGAATTTTTGCAAGGCTCACGTCTATTTTTTAAAGAATATGTTGATTTACAGGAATCCATTGAAAAGCTTTCATATTCTTTCCATTATCAAGACCCTGACAACAACTTGATATTTCGTTATGACAATGCAAATCATAAGCCTAGACTAGATTATACAGATCATAAACATATCAAAGATAAAATCATTAGCTCCGAAATTCCAGACATTGAACAAGTGATCTTAGAAATTATTGCCGATTATTTAAGTTAAATTCCTTATAGAAAGCGATTGCCTCATCCGTGATAAAGATCGCGCTACATCCTTGACCTCATTAAGTGCGATCGTGCGCGTCAGTGTCGAGTCAGTTAAAATTGTGAATAGCTTGCCACCACTGAATGAGAGATAGACATACCATGCTTAAACCGATCACCCTTCAAGTCGAAGCCCCCATCGCCGAGGCATATCAAAATACAACCCCTGAAAATCGTCAAGCCTTACAAACTCTTGTCAGCATCTTTTTGCAATGTGTTTCCCAACCAACCCCACTCCAAAAAGTAGTCCAAGAAATTCGTTTAGAAGCCCAACAAAAGGGACTTACTCCCGAAATCTTAGAGGAAATCCTCAAGGATGACTAAACTAAGATTAGTAATCGATACCAATATCTTGATCAGTGGCTTAATGGCTGTAAACTCACTGCCCCAGAAGGTTTTCGACTATGCCACATCTCAAGCAATACTGCTGATATCAGATGAAGTTCAATCAGAAATAGAAAATGTCATCAGTCGCCCCAAACTCCAAAAATACATCACCTTAGAACAGCGTAATAAATTTCTAACGGAGTTAAGCCAGCAGGTCGAAAGAGTCACAATCAACCAGAAAATTCGAGCCTGTCGAGATCCTAAAGATGATAAGTTCTTAGAGTTAGCAGTCTGTGGTGAAGCTAACTACATCATTACAGGAGATGCCGATCTTCTAGATTTACATCCCTTCCAAAATATTCCTATTGTCAAAGCAGCCAATTTTTTAACAGCGATCGCTTTACATCCTTAATTTCATAAAAAGTGATCAATAGATTTCAGATTATCTCGAAATAAAAAAGCCTCTCCTTGCGGAGAGGCTTTTTTATTTCGAGATGACTAGGTCAAAAGATTAACCGTTGATAGCAGGAGCGCTCATAGCTACAGGAGCTACATCAACAGCAGCCAAATCGAGTGGGAAGTTGTGAGCATTGCGCTCGTGCATTACTTCCATACCCAAGTTTGCGCGGTTGATTACGTCTGCCCAGCTAGGTACTACTCGTCCTTGGCTATCAGAGATGGATTGGTTGAAGTTGAATCCGTTCAAGTTGAACGCCATGGTGCTTACGCCCAATGCGGTGAACCAAATGCCGACTACTGGCCATAGTGCCAAGAAGAAGTGCAATTGACGGCTGTTGCTGAAGGATGCGTATTGGAAAATCAAGCGACCGAAGTAGCCGTGTGCTGCAACGATGTTGTAGGTTTCTTCTTCTTGTCCGAATTTGTAACCAGAGTTTTGGCTTTCGTTTTCGGTGGTTTCACGAATCAAGCTGGAGGTTACCAAGGAACCGTGCATTGCACTGAACAAGGAACCGCCGAATACACCTGCTACTCCCAACATGTGGAAAGGATGCATCAAGATGTTGTGTTCTGCTTGGAATACGATCATGAAGTTGAAAGTACCTGAGATACCCAAAGGCATTCCGTCAGAGAAGCTACCTTGTCCGATTGGGTAGATCAAGAATACTGCGGTTGCTGCTGCTACGGGGGCTGAGTATGCTACTGCGATCCATGGACGCATTCCGAGACGGTAAGACAATTCCCATTCACGTCCCATGTAGCAGAAAATTCCGAGCAAGAAGTGGAAAATTACCAATTGGTATGGTCCACCGTTGTATAGCCATTCGTCGAGGCTATCTGCTTCCCAAATGGGGTAAAAGTGCAGGCCAATTGCGTTCGAGGAAGGTACAACTGCGCCAGAAATCATGTTGTTACCAAATAGCAAGCTTCCTGCTACTGGTTCACGAATACCATCGATATCTACAGGAGGTGCTGCGATGAAGGCGATGATGAAGCAAGTGGTCGCTGCGAGTAAGCAAGGGATCATGATTACGCCGAACCATCCTACATAGAGGCGGTTTTCGGTGCTGGTGACCCAATTGCAAAATTGATCCCACAGTGACGCGCTTTCACGTCTTTGTACTGCTGTTGTCATTTTTGTGTTTTGGTTTAAAGCTTGTTTTTATGTAAACTTGCGCTTACATGTACAAATATATCAAATTGTAAAGTTTTGTCAACAATACCTTAGATAGAGGTCGAGATTACCGATCAAAAAAAGGAGGTTATTTACACCTCCTTTTTTTGTTATTCGTAAACCCAAGCGGTTAAGTTAGGCTGCCATTCAACTAATTCTTCAGGCTTAAACCAAAGTGCAATCTCGGTTTGAGCAGTTTCGATCGCATCAGAACCGTGAATAATATTGCGTCCAATATTGATACCAAAATCGCCACGAATTGTACCAGGCTCAGCAGTTTGAGGATTGGTCGCACCGATAATCTTCCGCGCAGAAGCAACCACACCATCGCCTTCCCATACCATCGCCACGACAGGACCTGAGGTAATAAAGTCAACCAAACCAGCAAAGAAAGGTCTTTCCTTATGTACTGCGTAATGACTTTCAGCTAGTTCGCGGGTTGGTTGCAACAATTTCAGTCCGACGAGCTTAAAGCCTTTTGCTTCATAACGACGAATAATTTCTCCGATTAGGTGACGTTGTACGCCATCAGGCTTAACTGCCAAAAAAGTACGTTCCATGATCTTTGTAAAAGTATTAAGCAATTGTAAAGAAGTTTACAGAAAGTATTATTTCATTTTAAGGAACGCAAATAATACAGTTTTTTAAAACGCCATCTAAGTAACGCGAGTTCGGGATAATTTGAAACTGGCTTTGAGAGAGGGTTTGCTACGCAAACCCTCTCTCAAAGCCCAAAAGTAAAAGCCTTGCTACGCAAGGCTTTTACTTTTGGGCTTTTAAAATTTGCCAGCTTAACCCGAACTGACGTTACTTAGGAGAGAGTTGCACCGCAACTCTCTTTTGGTTTGCTTACCAGCCATGCTCAGCAAGAAATTCGGGTGTTATTTCGGGATGAGCTAGACTGCTGGGCGCTAGATGTCCTGATCTTAGAAATTTCTCAACATATTTACCTAACACATCACCTTCTAAATGCACGGAGCTACCAAGATCGAGATATTTTAATGTGGTGTTCTCATAGGTATGGGGGATAACCGCAACTCGAAAATTTGTGCCTGAATCATTGCAATAGGAAACTGTGAGACTGATTCCATTAATGGCAATGCTCCCTTTAAAAACAATATAACGAGCAACTTCAGGAATCGCTTCAAAGCTTAACTCCCATGAATTACCAACTAGAGCGCGATCGCATAATTTGCCAACTCCATCAATATGCCCCGACACAAAATGCCCACCAATGCGATCGCCTACGGCTAGAGCCATTTCTAAGTTGACATATTTTAATTTGCGATCGCCCAGATTAGTTCGTCCCAAGGTTTCGGGAGACACGTCAGCCACAAAATTTGTATCAGAAATCTGGGTTGCGGTCAGACATACCCCATTTACGGCAATGCTATCGCCGATCGCTATTTTGCTGACGAGATCAGGACAATGAATCACAAGGCGATTGCGATCGCGTTGCTCAATGATGCCAATGGTTTGAACTAAGCCTGTAAACATTTCTTGATTAACTTGTTAATTGGTGATTGGTCATTGGTGGCTATTGTTTCCTTTTTGCTATAGGTCAGTTAGCAGATGAATTGTTCTTGCCGTCTGTTGCGCTAGATTTTTAGCAGGGCGGCGATCGCGGTTTAGCCAAAATGCTGTGATTCCCGACGCAGTTGCTCCCTCATAGTCCTCGCTAAAACTATCGCCTATATGCCAAGCGAGATCGGGCGATCGATCCAGTTGATGTTTGGTTAAAGCTGCCTCAAAAATTTGGATGTCAGGCTTGGCTGCACCGACTTCGGTAGATATGGTGATCGAGTCAAAGTAGGACTTAAGTTCAAGGTCTGTAATAACTTTATAGATCCGACTGTCAAAATTTGATAACACCCCAAGAGTAATTCCCTGTTTTTTCCAAGCATCTAGTGCAAGACAGACATCTTCGTAAATGATCCAAGGCTCTGCGGTAGCAAAGTAAGCGTAAAGTTGCTTGAAAAACTTATCAAAGTTAGCAAATTTTGCAAAATCACCTGTTTTGCTAAAGGTTTGTTCAGCAAGCGATCGCCACCATTCATATTCCGCGATCGGGATTTCTGCTTGAGGCAAATTAGGAAAGGCAATTCTTGGAGCAGCTTGAAAACTTTGATAAAAAGCATAATTAATTGCTTGCTGATCAAGATGAATGCCAAAATCTACGGCAACCTTTGCATATTGTTCACCAACGCTGCCTCTTACACCAAATATAGTGCCAACTGCATCTAAATAAATAACCTGTGGCGATCGCATTATATTTCGGAGAAATTACTGGGATAAATTATTGAACGTACTGATACAATGGCAGCCAAAGATTTGAAAACCCGCCTCCATTATTATGACAGGTATTAAGTTTCTAATGATTAGATGGTTAGGTTAAGGAGTACTTTTATGCGTATACCCAAGTTTGGCAAATTAATTTTATTTACATTGATTGCCTGTTCTCCTTTTCCTAGTTGGGCACAGAACACCATAATTGATAAAAACACTCCATCATCTGGAACATCTACAGCATCTCCAGCGCCAACAAATTCTAACCTGAGACCATTATCAACGGTTAATAATGGTGGTGCTCCTTCCCTAAATGTCAGTGAATCTCAAGATACATTTAGATACACTTTAGGGGCAGGTGACACGATCAAAATCGAAGTATTTAACGTACCAGAATTATCGGGCAATCAAACGATCGCTCCAGATGGGACTATTAATATTTCTTTAGTGGGCGCACTCAAGTTAGAAGGCTTAAGTTTAGATGAAGCCAATGCCTTACTGAAGGCAAAGTTAAGCCCCTTCTTAGTGCGTAATATTGTTAATGTCTCCCTACTGTCTCCCCGTCCTCTAAATATTGCTGTTGTCGGAGAGGTGAATCGTCCAGGACCAAGATTCTTAAATTATGTCGGTACTAGTGCTATCAATAACAATGGTGGTGGTAGTAACGCAGCAACTCTAACTCGCGCACTTGAGTCAGCTTCAGGAATCACCTCAAGAGCCGATATTAGTAACATTCAGATTTCTCGTCGTGACGGAGCAGCAGGTCGTCGAACTATCAAAGTTAATCTCCAAAATCTCCTTGAAAAAGGTGATATTAGCCAAGATGTCCGCATTCTTGATGGAGACTCAATTCTAGTGCCACCACTACCTCAAACTAGTACGGCTCAGTCTAGGGTGGTTAGCAATTCCACCTTTTCGCCAGATACCTTCACGATTCAAGTAGCGATCGTGGGTGAAGTTAATCGCGTTGGTCCGCAAACCCTAGTTTATTCCCGTAATGGGATCACTTCTACAGGACTCACAGGTGCAACTACTGCGGCTGGCGTTGCATCTAATGGAGGACCTGTTACCCTCAGCCGAGCATTGCAGGCTGCTAATGGTGTAACTGAAATTGCAGATATTCGTAACGTGCAGATTTCCCGCTTAAATGACAAAGGTCAGCGCACAATCGTAAAAGCAAACCTGCTTGATCTGATCACCAAAGCCGATCTAAGCCAAGACATAACCCTCACCGATGGTGATCTCATTACTGTGCCACGACTCGAAAAAACTAATCCAACCGAATATTTACAGGTTGCGAAAGCCACCTTCTCGCCTACAGTTATTACAGTGCAAGTAATTGGTGAAGCATTTCGTCCAGGTCCTCTGCAACTGCGTCCTAATACTTCTTTTACTGAAGCTATTTCCGCAGCAGGAGGCTTGACTAATGATGCCGATTGGCGTGCAGTGGAGCTTTATCGGGTCAATCCTGATGGTTCAATTATGCGTCGTAATCTTGTTGCTGATTTAAATTTACCTTTGAGTGAAGAAAATAATCCAGGACTACGCGATCGCGATGTGATTGTAGTACGCCCATCCTTTGGAGCAAGCATTCTTAGCTCAGCTACTAAATTTCTGGGTAACATCGTTACTCCTTTTTCACTGGTTACTAATCTTTATAGAAGTTTCAGAAATTAAACATGAAAATCCTAGTTACTGGCGGCGCAGGCTTCATTGGGTCGCACTTAGTTGATCGGTTGATGGATGCAGGACATACAGTTGTCTGTATCGATAATCTTTACACAGGCAGGAAAGCCAATAATAGCCAATGGTCAGAGCATCCTAATTTTCAATTTATTGAGCATGACATCATCAACCCTATTGAAATCGATAACCTTGATCAGATCTATCACCTTGCTTGCCCAGCATCGCCCGTTCATTATCAAGCTGATCCGATTCAAACTGCTAAAACTAACTTTTTAGGCACTCTCAATATTTTGCAATTGGCTAAGCAGTGGAATGCGCGAGTTTTACTTGCTTCAACTTCTGAAGTATATGGAGATCCCCTAATTCATCCACAAACCGAAGACTATTGGGGCAATGTCAACTGTACAGGGATTCGGAGTTGTTATGACGAAGGTAAGCGAATTTCGGAAACGATAGCTTTTGATTTCCATCGCCAATTTGGTGTTGAGGTGAGAGTAGCTCGCATCTTCAATACTCATGGAACAAGGATGCTCGAAAATGATGGACGTGTAGTCAGTAACTTTATTGTGCAAGCACTCAAAGGAATTCCATTGACAATTTATGGAGATGGCTCACAAACTCGGAGTTTCTGCTATGTATCAGATCTTGTAGAGGGTCTGATGCGCTTGATGAATGGAAACTACATTGGTCCTGTGAATTTAGGTAATCCTGGTGAATATACAATTTTGCAATTGGCTCAAACAATTCAGCGCTTGATCGATCCCACTGCCAATATTGTATTTAAGCCTTTGCCTCAGGATGATCCACAGCGTCGTCAGCCAGACATTTCTCGTGCCAAGTTCCATTTAGGTTGGGAACCAACAGTTCCCTTAGAAGAAGGATTAGAGAAGACGATCACTTATTTTCGTGATTACTTGGGCGCTTCTGTGTGAACTATCTCAAATTCAAATCATCAAAAAGTTAAATTAGGTCATCAAAATCTATGCGTGTTTGTGTAATTGGAACTGGTTATGTCGGTTTGGTCACAGGTGCTTGTCTTGCCTACATCGGGCATGACGTGATTTGTGTAGATAATAACGAAGAGAAAGTTAAACTTATGAAGTCGGGGCAATCGCCGATTCATGAGCCAGGATTACCCGAAATTATCTCAGAATCAATTCGTCAAGGCAAAATTGAATTCACAACGGATATTGCCGCAGGGGTTAAGCATGGTGAGGTGTTATTCATTGCTGTGGGTACACCTTCGTTACCTGATGGGCGTAGCGATATGCGCTATGTGGAAGCTGTTGCTCGTAGTATCGGTGAAAGTTTAACAGAAGGATATCGGGTAATTGTCAATAAATCAACAGTACCGATTGGCTCTGGTGACTGGGTTCGCATGATTGTCCTAGATGGAATGGCAGCCAAGAAAAATACTGACCAGATTCAGTTTGATGTGGTGAGCAATCCCGAATTTCTAAGAGAAGGTGTAGCGGTTTACGATACGTTTAATCCCGATCGCATTGTGGTTGGTAGCGGCAGCGATCGCGCACTTCAACTGATGCAGGATCTTTACCAACCAATTATTGATCGTTCCTTTGCTGAGGATAAGAGCTTACCGCCAGTGCCAGTCGTAGTTACCGATTTAAACTCTGCGGAAATGATTAAGTATGCAGCAAATGCTTTTCTAGCGACGAAGATCAGTTTTGTGAATGAGGTTGCCAACATTTGCGATCGCGTTGGTGCAGATGTAAAGGAAGTTGCCAAAGGAATTGGACTAGACTCGCGTATTGGTTCTAAGTTCTTGCAAGCAGGTATCGGTTGGGGTGGCTCTTGCTTTGGTAAGGATGTCTCCGCCTTAATCTATACGGCTGAAGACTATGGCTATTCCACCGAAATTCTGAAGGCATGTGTGCGTGTAAATGAACTTCAGCGTACCCTCGTCGTAGAGAAGCTACAACAAGCCCTGAAGATTCTCAAGGGCAAAACCATTGGTTTATTGGGAATGACCTTTAAACCCGATACTGATGATATGCGTGATGCCCCCTCCCTAACCTTGATCGATCAATTGAGTCGTTTGGGTGCACGGGTCAAAGCCTATGATCCTTTGGTTTCCCAATCAGGTTTACGTCAAGGTTTTTCCAATGTAATTGTGGAAACAGATCTAGAGCGTCTTGCGGATGGTTGTGACGCAGTGGTATTGGTGACAGATTGGCAAGAGTTTTTGGCGATCGACTATGCCAAGATGTTAACTCTCATGGCACATCCTGTCATCATTGATGCTCGGAACTTCCTTGATGGAAAAGCTCTCGAGGCTTTGGGCTATAAATATATTGGAATTGGACGTTAAGTTACTTATAGAGAGGTGGTACTAAACACCACCTCTTTTATCTGGCTGTTATACTAAGACCAATAAAAAGTCAAAAGTGCACAGCCATGTCCAAAAAAGATAAAGATGGTAAGCGCAAGCATTCTCAGAAAGGGACTCCAAAAGATGAGCATCTCTCCTTAATTAATGAATCCAGTGAACTTAATGGTCATGCCATTGAGCAAGAAGATAGTCTCATCCAGCTACCAAAGTTATCTAAGAAAACCTACGAGAAAGAGCTTCAACATTTACAAATAGAACTTGTCAGGCTGCAAGAATGGATTAAGCAAGAAGGCTTAAAAGTGGTGATTCTATTTGAAGGGAGGGATGCTGCTGGTAAGGGGGGCGCAATTAAAAGCATTACCCAGTCGCTCAATCCACGTATTTGTCGCGTCGTAGCGTTAGGCAAACCTTCCGATCAAGAGCGCACTCAATGGTATTTTCAGCGCTATACTGCGGAATTGCCTGCGGCGGGAGAAATGGTGCTGTTCGATCGCAGTTGGTATAACCGTGCTGGTGTTGAACATGTCATGGGCTATTGTACCCATGAGGAATATGTCGAATTCTTGCGCTCCTGTCCTGAATTTGAGAATATGCTTCAGCGATCGGGAATTATTCTGATTAAGTATTGGTTTTCTGTTAATGATAACGAACAGGAAAAGCGATTTAGCGATCGCATTAAAGATCCTCGTAAACGTTGGAAGTTCAGCCCAATGGATTTAGAAGCAAGAGCAAGATGGGTGGAGTATTCCAAAGCAAAGGATGATATGTTTAATGCAACGGATACAAAATTATCACCTTGGTATGTGATTGATGGCGACGATAAGCGTCGGGCAAGACTCAATTGCATCAATCATCTATTAGCGAAGATTCCCTATGAGGATGTATTGCCCAAACCCTTTGATTTGCCACCGTTACAGAACAAAATGGTTTATGTGCGCCCGCCCATTTATCTACAGAACTTTATTCCTGATGTGACATCACATTTAGAGTAATAGTTACTTTTATAATTTCCTTAGCCTATTTTAAACGTAAGATGATGCTCCAAACCTTATCTAAACTAACGGCTTTCGATGAGTTTGTTGATTGGCTCCCTGAAAATTCGGGAGTGCGTTATGAATTACACAACGGAAATGTTATTGCAATGGCTCAACCAGTTGGAGAACATGAAGAAATTAAGCTCTTTTTAGGCGTAGAAATTCCCTTTGAAATCAAAAGGTTGGGACTACCATACGGTATCCCTAACCAAGTTATAGTCAGACCTGAAGGCAGAGATTCTGGTTATTTCCCAGATATATTGGTGGTGAATCGGGCTAATCTAACTAACGAAAAGCGCTGGAAAAAAGAATCGATTCTTAGTTCTGGTGATTCTATTCCTTTGATCATTGAAATTGTTTCAACCAATTGGCGTGATGATTATCATCTAAAATTTGCCGATTATGAAGAAATGGGAATTCCAGAATACTGGATTATCGATTATGCTGCGCTGGGAGGGCGGAATTTTATTGGTAATCCTAAACAAGCAACAATATCGGTTTGCAGTTTGGTGGATGGAGAATATCAGATCAGTAAATTTCAAAATAGCGATCGCCTGATCTCTCAAACCTTCCCAGAACTAAACCTAACTGCTAATCAAATTTTTCAGGCTAGCATAATCTGATTTTAGATTTTTTTTGAAGTGCGATCGCCTATACAAGAGCCTCGATTACCTGCTGAGCATGAGCAGTCCAGCCGATGATGCCACCTTGGGCGCGGAGCATTTCAATAGTTGAAGATTTGAATTCGGGGAAATAGCTGGCGGTTCCATCCTCGATTAATAGACATTCATAGCCGCGATCGTTGGCTTCGCGCATAGTGGTTTGCACACAGACCTCAGTAGTAACGCCTGTAAAGAGAAGATGCGTAATATTTTCTTTTTGCAAAATCTCTTCCAAATTAGTCCGACAAAAAGCGCCTTTCCCCGGCTTCACAATCACAATTTCATTCTCTAAGGGTGTCAGTTCAGGAATAATATTATTGCCATCTTCACCGACGATTAAGATTCGGCCCATAGAGCCTTTGTCTCCGATTTTGAGTTCTCCTTTGCCGCGATTGAGCTTAGAGGGAGGGCAATCGGATAGATCGGCAGCATGGGCTTCGATGGTGTGAATGACTGGAAAATTTAGCGATCGGAAGGTCTCTAATAGTTTTTTGACAGTTGGGACAATGCTCTGTAGTTGAGTGACATCATTTCCAAGCGCATCACCAAAGCCTCCATGTTCTAAAAAATCCCTTTGCATATCAATGATGACAAGGGCTACTTTACTCTCAGTTGGTAATGCATAATCGTAGGGTTGAGCAGCGATCGCAGACATAATTTTCTCCTAATAGATTTTTTAGGTGTGGCACTTAATCTGAAAATTCAAAGTTATTCGTTAATAATTACAGGCTTTTCCCAAACAATTAAGACCACACAGCCTTCTTCGCTAGAGACTTGATGACTCGTATTGGGAGCGTTAATGATTACAGAACCCTTGGGATATTTGCCATTGGCATCGGATTGGGAACCTGATAGTACAAATATATGCTCATATCCTGAATGGGAATGGTGGGGAACTTTTGCACCTGCTTCATAACGTAGCAAAGCGGCACTAGCGCCCATATCATCCTTATATAAAGGATAAATTTCAACTCCTTTACGAAAGGGTTCCCAAGGCAAATCGTCGTAATGCTCACGAGTAAGTAGTTCAGGAAATACCCGAACTTGTTGATTAATAATCATCGTTTTTTATAATTATTTTACGGGTGCGAAGTGCCCGCAAAAAGTGAATTAATGTCCTGCCATTTTCTGTCCGATCTCGGTAAGATCAGCATTAGCACTGGTGCTTTCATAGACAAACTTACCATCACTCATCACCAAAATGCGATCGCTCAGAGTCAAAATCTCATCAAGATCTTCACTCACCAGTAACACGGCAACACCACGATTACGAGCTTCTACAATTTGATTATGAATATACTCGACAGCCGCAAAATCTAGACCGAATACGGGATTCGCCACAATGAGAAGTTTGATTTGTTCTGCCGAAAGTTCCCTAGCAAGGACAGTACGCTGAACATTGCCACCTGAGAGATTGCCTACAGGTGTCTCAGGTGAAGGAGTTTTAATCGAGAAAACTTTGATCAAATTCTTGGCAGTTTCGCGAATTGCCTTAAATAAGAGCAGAACCCCACCTTTGGCTTGAGGCGGACGATCAAAGGTTCGTAACGCCAAATTCTCAGCAACGCTCATATGGGGAACACAGGCATTGCGTAGAGGCTCTTCAGGTAGTGAAAAGACTTGATGGCTATACATTTCCTTGCGGGTTGCATAGTAGCGATCGCCATTGACAAAAACTTCACCAGATGTGGGGGTTCTTTGACCAGAGAGGACTTCTACAAATTCGCGTTGTCCATTGCCCGACACACCAGCAATCCCAACAATTTCGCCACTCTTGATTTGTAAATCTACACCTGCGACAGCTTCTAGACCATTGTCTTTGTCCGCATGGATATTCCGCACATCAAGAACTATATTTTCCGCAGTAACTTCTGTCTTGGCAACTTGACGCGCTTCTTTAGCTTCACCAAGCATCATCGCCGCCATATCCGCAACTGATAGCTCTTTGGTGGAACCAGTACCTGCAAATTTACCCTTACGCAGAACGGTAACATCATCCGCAAAAGCCGTAATCTCACGGAATTTGTGACTGATCATCAATACGCTCAAACGTCCTGCGGTTACTTCTTCACGCAAAAGCCCTAGTACTTCATCAGCTTCCTGAGGCGTTAAGACAGAGGTTGGTTCATCCAGAATGAGAATCCGACTTTTGAGATAAAGTTGTTTGAGAATTTCTAATTTCTGCTTTTGTCCAGCCGCTAGCTGAGAAATAGGAGTATTTAAATCAATTTTAAAAGGAGCAGATGACATAAAGGCATCTAGCTTTTCGTATTCATCTTTCCAATTAATGACCGTTGGGGTGTCAGGTCTGACTAGTAAAAGATTCTCGGCGACGGTCATGGCTGGCACAACTGTAAAGTGCTGATACACCATGCCAATCCCATAGCCATAGGCATCGCGAGGACTGTTAATATCTCGCGATCGCTTATTAATCAAAATATCGCCGTGGGTCGCCGCATGAAATCCCATGATGCATTTGACCAAAGTACTCTTACCTGCACCATTTTCACCAAGTAGTGCGTGAAAAGTTCCTGGGGCAAGTTTTAGCGATACATTATCTACTGCCGTAAAAGAGCCAAATTTCTTGGAAATATTTACTAGCTCTAGTTCTGGTGGTAGATGCGATCGCAAAGCGTCAGCCGAAACACTAGATGGAATAGTCACGGGTGGAATCGACTCTTTCATAGATTCTTCTACAACCAGATTATCAGTAAGATCGCTTTCAAGATCATCAGGCATCGGTTTTTCCATAGCGGCGCATATTTAGCACATTTTTTTAATTCAACTAGAAATTTTGTTTAATTGCTGTAGTTAATGCTTCAGAATCGCTAACTGCACCAAAGACACCACCCTGCATTTCGATCATTTTTAGAGCTGCTAGATGATTTCCATAATCAGTTGCCCCAGTACAATCCGATAGCAGCAGGCATTCATAGCCGCGATCGTTGGCATCCCGCATCGTCGTATGCACACAGACATCAGTAGTAATGCCAGACAAAATAATATTTTGAATACCTTTGCGTTTTAACAGCAAATCGAGATCGGTGGCATAAAATGAGCCTTTCCCCGGTTTATCGATAATTGGCTCATCGGGCAATGGGTAAAGCTCAGGAATGATGTCCCACCCTGCTTCGCCTCGCACTAAAATCTTGCCACATGGGCCTTCATCACCGATCCCCGCACCAATCCTTTGCGATCGCCAGCGTTTGTTTTCTGGTAAATCCGATAAATCGGGGCGATGACCTTCGCGAGTATGAATAATATGAAAGCCCTTTTCACGGAATAGGGTTAAAACTTTTTTGATTGGCTCAATGGGCGCTCTGGTCAGCGATAGGTCATAACCCATCTTGTCTACATAACCACCAATACCGCAAAAGTCAGTCTGCATATCAATGATGATCAGTACAGTATTGTCTGGTCGGAGATCGCCATTATAAGGATAGGGATAGGGAGTTGCGTTAACGTACATAAATAATTTATGAACTTTCTAAATAATTAGTACCAAGAATTACTTATAGTAGTGAATGTATTTCTCTGCCGAAGGTGGAGAAACACACCTGAAAAGCACTTTTAGTAATTCTTGGTGCTAATTATTACGGATATGTCTAGTTGGGACTGTTACTCAGAAACTTATCGCAGTACCTTGCCCACTGGCATATATTCCTCAACAAGATTACGCTGACTAACCCGATCTCCTTCTGCTAACAAGCGATCGCCTGCTTCCTTAAGAGTCCTGAGATCAAAACTTGGGGGACGAAATTCAGGTAAAGCCTCCGTGCTATTGACTAAACGTAGTGATAGACGATCTAAACCAATTTCATATACAAACTTGCGTACCTGCTCATCATAGAGACTTGAGCGTAATGAGCCAAAGAAATCAATCGAGCGATCGGGATACATATCCACAAGGCGCTCAATTTCCCACTGCGGAATATTATCTGGGGCAAAAATGCCACTAACAATACCAATGCGATCGCTGCGATCGGGTTTCCAATAAAACTTTTCCATGCGACCATCCCGTACCAACGGCGCATACAAAGTCGAAAAATCATTCCCCGTCACAATAATCGGCACACGCCTGATCGGATTACTGTCATAGCTCCCCGGAAGCTGCACATTGGTTGGATTGTCCGCAATATTCATTAATGTGGCATTAACTAATTGCGTATTCACCGTATATTGCGTTGTACTATCGACCCTTCCAGCCCCTGCATCAATGTCATTAATCAAGAGCGCACACATTTTGCCCCGCACCTTGACCAATTCCGCCGCCTCACGATAGCGCATTCTGATCAATCGCGCAGGATCACCAGCATCAGGGCTTTCCAACTCACCACCAGACATTCTGATCGGATCGATCCCTAGTTTCTGAAAAGCTAATTCGCATTGAAAAGACTTACCTTCACCTTTGCCACCATGAATACCCAAAATTAGAGGTACAGTCACATTAGGCAGCTTCATAAAGTTTTTAGCCAAATGGACAGCAAGTTTGTCCAAAAAGCGTGGTGAAATGTAATAAGACATACAGATAAATCGTTACAACTTATACCAATTTATCGCATTTCAAGCCTCTGTTTACATTTTATTTTTAGGTTTGAATTGCTTTTTTGACATTCCCAACCTGCGATCGCCTAAATTCATCATCAGAAATAGCCAGCAAGGCGATCGCAATTCTAATCAAAAAGATAGCTTCTGAAATAGATCCGATAATGGCATTGTGAAACCTTCAATAACATCTTCACCATCGAGGTCATCGGATTGTTTGAGTAAGCGATCGGGTTCTTGGGCAGAACGATAGACTAGGACATAATGTAATTTGAGATTAATTACCCAAACTAGGCGTGAGCCATTCTCAAAATATTCCACAATTTTTTGATCGATTTCGGAAATCGTGTTGTTGGGAGAGAGAACTTCGATCGCTAGATCAGGTGAGCCATCTAAAAAGCCATCGGGTAGTTCAGTAAGTCCCTGTAGTTTTTCTTTGGATACAAAGGAAATATCAGGCGATCGCTTGTTACCATTCTTCATGGTGAAGGCGGTACTAGAATCGAGAATAATGCCAAGTTGTCTAGGCAAAATGTAATTCATTAAAGCCATGACTAGAAGGCTGCAAGTATATCCATGCAATGCGCCTGAGTTTCCCATATTAACCAGTTCTCCATTCACAAGCTCATAGCAATTTTCATCGGTTAGCGCCATTAGTTCGGCATCTGTCCAGATTTTTTTGTCTGTTACTGGAGTCGGGATTGTCAGTGTTTGCATTTCCAATTCCTACTAAGTCTGGCTTTTGCGTAGTTAGCTTAAAAGTATCTTAGCGCGATCGCCTATGCTCTCAAAAATGGCGATCAGCTAAATTTATCACCAGAACTATATATTAAAGCTATCTCTTATCCCCATTTTTTTCGTAATTCTTTAAATCTTTTAACAATATATTGATCACACAAAGGATGTTCTATAAATCCACTTAAATCTTTGTGAGCAGAATATCTATGATAAATAATAGAAATTATTTCAGAGTCAGATTTGTCTTTATTTGATTGCATAGCAGAAGATAAAATAGAACTAATGCTTGTCTTCTTAAATTGCAAATTCAAATCATTAAGAATTACTTCTAAAATCTCTCTCCAAGGTCTTTTATCAGTTTCATCAGGAACTTTTATATTCTTTTCAAAAGCCCATATAATATAATTCCTATTGTTTAAGCTAAAAGTTCTTTTATCTTTATATATTGAATAAACTTCAGAATCATAACATTGCATTCCAATTTTAGGCTTATATACTGTTGTATTCGCTGACATAAAACTATTGACAACAATACCGTTATCATCAATCTCTGCGCATGTATAGCCTGATGGCAAAGCTTTAAACAGCTTTATCAAGATGGATTGCTTTGATGCTCCACTATCATTAGCAATTTCATTTAGAATGTTTTCTATATTAGATATATCAAAATTTAAGACCTTACTACATAACCAGAAAGTCGGAATTAACAACTCAGCAGCAAACCTATTAGCTTCGCTCTCTATTAGTCTATATTCATAATCGTTGTTGTCAGAAATAGAAGATAAGTCATCTTCTATTTCTTTAATATCAGTGTGAGACACTATATTTCCAATATGCCAAGGTATTAATACATGACCTAATTCATGAGCTAATGTAAAATTCTGTCTAGATGTTGAGCGTAAAGAATTTATATATACCTTAGGCTTAGATAATTGTTTTAGTCCAAAAGATATTCCATCGGCATTAATATTCTCTGGAAATGGTAAAAATTCTACTTCCGCATATAAAGAAACTAACTCATTCAGATTATAAGGAGGGGTAAGTCTGTGTCTTTCTAGAAACTTAACAGCAAGTTTTTCCTCAGGAGTCATTTAATTTTACCTATGTCTTTTAACCATTTGATTGCTTCTAAAGATTCTTTCTGATTATTTGATCTTGCAGCTAAGCTCTGACTTGCTAGCATAGAGTTTTTTTCATTTAATTCAATACCTTTTCTTCTAGCATTAATAATCCATGCCAAAAGTTTAGGTTTAACAGCCCATGAAGAATATTCTTCCCAAGTCATTCCTAAATACTCGTGCAACTCAAGGTCTGAATCACTATCATGCCATGCATCAATATAATCATCTATTTCATCTAGAGATGCATCACCATTAATACATTTTTCAATAAACGACTTATTCATAATATTTTCTTAGTTTTGCTTGCTAATTCTACGCCCCTTTACCGCAGGTTTGATTAAATCTCCTGTGATTGGACACACCACACCAAGATGTCTACCACGCTTGTTAAATACCTCCAATTCACCATGAAGCGAATCCCATGTGTAGTAACGATCTTCTTGAGCATCGTAATATACTTTTCTCTGTCCCTCTACTCCCACAACTCGACATCTATCTAAAATCGAGGGATTAGGTATTGGTTTACCTGCCATTTTTCGGCATTTTACTACTTAAATATTCATAACGATGCTAACACGATATTATCGGCGCTTAACCATCTAAACCAAGAGGCGATCGCCATATCGATGAAAAACAATTAGCACAGTTTTCGGGAGCCGTTGAATAGGCTTACCCTCAGCCGAAAAAAGACTGATATTTGTCAGCGATGAATTTGTCAAAGTTTTCCTATGCATCGCACTTTAGCTTGGCAATTCAAATATTTTATTCTGACTAAAAAATAAAAAAGCCCGCCTAGGCGGGCTTTTTTATTTACTCCTTATCCTTAGAAGGAACCTTAGGTGGTTCGCGGAAGAAGATTGCAAAGAAGAATAAACCAATCAAACAAGCGAAAATAAAAGTATAGGTTAGAGCTTCCATTGGATCTTATGCCTCTTTAACACGAGTAGATTTGTCGCCAACTTTTTGGAATGCGCCCCACTCAACTTGCTCTTCGCTGAGTTCTGGGTCAACACCAGCAAACACATCGCGGAACAGAGTACGAGCACCATGCCAAATGTGACCGAAGAAGAAGAACAATGCAAATACTGCATGTCCAAAGGTAAACCAACCACGAGGGCTAGTACGGAATACACCGTCAGAATTATTCTTTTCTTGATCGAATTCAAAGATTTCGCCTAGCTGGGCTTGACGAGCATACTTCTTAACGCTTGGCGCATCGGTGAAGGTTTTGCCATTTAACTGACCACCAACGAAGGAGACGGTTACGCCAGTTTGCTCAACGCTGTACTTAGATTCAGCACGACGGAAAGGAATGTCAGCTCTGACAACACCATCTTGGTCTTGGAGAACTACAGGGAAGGTTTCAAAGAAGTTAGGCAAACGACGAACACTGAGTTCACGACCTTCTCTATCTTTGAAAATAGGATGTCCTTGCCAGCTTTGGGCAATACCATCACCATTGTTCATAGGACCAACGCGGAACAAACCACCTTTAGCAGGGCTGTTACCAACGTAGTCATAGAAAGCAAGTTTGTCGGGAATAGTTGACCAAGCTTCTTGCTCACTCAAGCCAGAGTTAATGCCAGCTTGGACACGACGAGAGATTTCTTGTTGGAAGGTATTAGTATCCCACTGATAGCGGGTTGGTCCATACAACTCGATAGGAGTAGCTGCGGAGCCATACCACATGGTTCCAGCAACAACGAATGCTGCAAAGAATACAGCCGCAATGCTGCTAGATAGTACGGTTTCGATGTTACCCATACGCAGCGCTTTGTAAAGACGCTCGGGTGGACGCACGGTCAAGTGGAATAGACCTGCAATGATGCCCACAATACCTGCGGCAATGTGGTGAGCAGCGATACCACCAGCATTGAAGGGGTTAAATCCATTGGGTCCCCATTCAGGAGCCACGGGAGCAACATGACCATTCAAGCCATAGGCATCAGATACCCAGATTCCAGGACCAAATAGCCCTGTTACGTGAAATGCACCGAATCCAAAGCAGAGTAAACCAGACAAGAAGAGGTGAATACCGAACATTTTAGGCAAGTCCAAAGCAGGCTCACCTGTGCGAGGATCTCTGAATAGTTCGAGATCCCAGTTTACCCAATGCCAAATAGCAGCTAGGAAGAGTAAACCAGAGAGGACGATGTGTGCAAGTGCAACACCTTCAAAAGACCAGAAGCCGGGGTCAGCCGTTGAGCCACCTGTGATTGTCCAGCCGCCCCAAGAATTGGTAATACCAATACGGGTCATGAAAGGCATGACAAACAAACCTTGCCGCCACATGGGGTTGAGGACGGGGTCACTGGGGTCAAAAATTGCTAGCTCGTAAAGTGCCATCGAGCCTGCCCACCCTGCTACAAGAGCAGTGTGCATCAGGTGCGTGGCAATCAGTCTTCCTGGATCGTTCAGGAGAACTGTATGCACTCGATACCAGGGTAATCCCATTGCAAATGTTCCTTAATCTATGTAGTGAATAAGATCTTAACGATTCTTAATTTTAATTTATGATAATTGATCCTGACTTAGGCGATTACTCAAATACTTAAAAGTAATTTAAGGAAATACCTCGATCAGGAAGGTGAAGTCAGTTTGGTTATTTTATTCGTAACACAATAATAAACTATTCCTTCCGATTGATTGCTCGATCGCTATATTAAAAATCAGCAAAATTCCAATTTGCGCTGCATCAATGTTGGATTTAGGTTGGATTTAGGGACGATAAATGCGTTTTGGTAGGTGCGATCGCGATATTTCGATCGCTAAATCAACGGGTGGATGGTCTCTATTTATATGATCACCATTTCTTAAATTTATCGGATCACCTAAAAGGCGATCGCTTGTTTTGTGGTCTCCAAGCAGGCGGGGCAAAAACAGTTCAGGATGTAGAGCTTTCCAGAAATATTCGACAAATTGGGTGATTTCGCGATCGCTCATGCCTGTTTTCCCAGATGCAATTAATTTATGTTCGGCTTCCAGTCGCCATTGCAAGCTGTATTGGTAGTCTTCAGGAACAAGCACAATTAAGCTATCGAGATAATCCCAGAGAGGCAGGTAGTTATATAAGTTGGCGTTACATTCAAGGGCAAATTCGCGATCGCTTTCCGACAAAATGGGCGGGACAAAATTGCGAAATGCTGAAATTGGCAGGGGGCGCATCCCCACAAACCAACCCTCAAACAAGACAATATCTGCACCATAGGAAATTTCAGGATCAATGCGATCACCTGCGCCATTGTGCAAAGACTTGTCAAAACGGGGGATAGCAATTGGTTGAGGCTGGTCTGGATGGCGATCGCGCAATTGCTGCAAAACCTGAAGCCCTAGATCCACATCATGGGTATTGGGGGGCACGCCAAATTAGATCGGGGCGACGCTCTCGTAATTTTTGGCGATCGGCATAGGTTTTATATAAATCATCGAGGGAAATGCTTAAAAAGGTTTTGCCAAGATGCTTTAACAGAATACTCAAGACAAGACCTAAAGTTGTTTTGCCCGTACCTTGCCCTCCTAGAAAACCTTGAATTAAGGGTCTAGCTAATTTTTGTTGTTGATCGGCAAGTTTTTGAGCAAGAGGAATCCAGCAATACCACAAAAGAGTAAATACATCTGAAGGATGATCTAATTGAATATTTTGCTTTGTGATAACTTGTGAAATTTCTGGATAAGACACCTGTAATAGATGCGATCGCTGGTTAATAATCGCGTCAACTCCACCGAAATCTAAAACGCACAAATCCCTACTATCTATAACTTGTAGGCGATTATCAGTTTCCAGTAAATCTTGTTTGAGTAAATTTTCATCCTGCTCAGATAGGCGATCGCCATGCCCAATTAGTTCAATAATTCTTATGAGTTGATTTTTGATCATTCCCTTACCCAATCAGGCATCTGCATGATTTACGACTTAATATGGCTATACAGATTACAAATTTACAAAAATTAAGCTGTTAATTAACAATTATTTAACATAGAATATTACCGTGAGTAATTATACGCAGGCTCCTCCACAAAAACTACATATAATTACTGACATCAAACACTAGTTAGATACATTACTAAACAGAAAAAATTACGACTATGAATTTGAAAGCTCTTTTGATCGTTGCAAGCCTTGGCTTATCTGCTGGTCTAGTTTCTTGTGCTTCTGAAACTCCTGCTCCTACCTCTACCCCAGCAGCTACATCTGCTCCTACTGCAAAGCCCGCAGCGACAACTCCTGCTGCTGATGCTACCAAGGACAAAGCTAAGGATGCTAAGCCTGCTGATGCTACCAAGACCGATGCTAAGGATGCTAAGCCTGCTGATGCTACCAAGACCGATGCTAAGGATGCTAAGCCTGCTGCTGATAAGGATAAGGCTGATGCAACTAAGACTGACGCTACCAAGACCGATGCTAAGCCTGCTGATGCTACCAAGTCTGATGCTAAGCCTGCTGACGCTACCAAGACCGATGCTAAGCCTGCTGACGCTACCAAAAAGCCTCAATAGTTTTTAGTTCATTTAATTTAACTAAATGAAAAAGGGCGCTAAGCGCCCTTTTTCATGTTTTATGGATTTTATTTGAAATACAGGGGGTTGTGTCCCCGCCGAAGGCGGGGACACAACCCCCTGTATTTCACTAGATTGAAAAGCACTATAAAATAATGATTTGTTCGATATAGCCATGTGCGTTATGCTTCGGACAGCGCACACGGCGGAAAATATTAAGGAATGTCTATGCGATCGCCTGTTATGCCAAAGCAAGCCTTACCTACGAAAATCTTTCACTGGGTAAGTTTAGTGAGTTTGTTTCTGATGATGACTAGCGGTTTACAGATTTACAATGCCAATCCCGTTTTTGGCGGAAGGGCGGGTCTGCACATGCCGCCTATTTTTGGATTAGGAGGATGGCTTGCAGGGGGGAGACATTGGCACTTTGCGATGATGTGGATCTTTGTGCTGAATTTATTGTGGTATGGCATTTATGTTGTGCTGACCCGCCGTTGGCAACATCGCTATGTCAGCGGTAAAGATGTCAAGGCGCTACTGGTTAGTCAAAATGTCAAACGTAAAAATTATGCTTGGCATCGGGTGGTTTATACCTTACTCATCCCCATTTTATTGCTATCGATCTTTACGGGTGTGGGGATGTATAAGCCTGCTCAGTTTTATTGGATTGTTGATAGCTTTGGTGGGTGGGACGCTTTGCGAATTACGCACTTTATGGCAGTACCTAGCACATTGATTTTAGGATTTCTCCATTCACAGTTGGGGCGCAAGGTCGGTGGCGATCGCTTACTAGATTCCATGTTTTGGAGGAATAACTAATGACCCAAGAACCTGAACAAAAATCTCCAAACACCGAACTAGAGATTGATGATGGTACTGATACTATCCCTCGTCGTCGCTTTTTGAATTTAGCAGGTGCGGGTTTGCTCACTATTGGATTTGGCAGCCTCGCGGAAGGTGTTGTGGGCGGGATATCAGAGCCGATCAATCAACAAGTCGAGTCTTTGATTTTTCAGCCACAGCAACCAATACCAGAATTTCCTATTACAGCGATCGAGCCAGATAAATTAATTGTTAATAGTTTTCGGGGTACACCAACGATTAATCCTGATGCTTATCGGCTCATCATTGATGGCGAAGTAAATAATCCTATTAGTCTCAGTTTGGCAGATTTACAAAAATTGCCATTTGTCTCAATGGTGATTCGCCATGTATGTGTCGAGGGATGGGCAGCGATCGTGCAATGGGGTGGTGTAAGGTTGCGAGATTTATTCGCGATCGCAAAGCCATTGCCCCAGTCTAAATATGTCTATTTCTATTCAGCAGATGGCTATTACGAAAGCTGGGATCTGGACTCGGTGCTACATCCTCAAACCTTGATGGCATATCAAAAAAATGGACAGCCCCTAGCACCAGAAAATGGTGCGCCGTTACGTCTTGCTTCTCCCGTAAAGCTTGGCTATAAGCTCAGTAAATGGGTAACGCGAATTCAGTTTACGAGCGAGCTAGGTGAAAAACGCGGCTATTGGGAAGATTTGGGCTATGAATGGTACGCAGGCTTGTAAACGAAAATACATTAAATTAAATGATGTGCGATTCCCATCATTTAATTTATATTAACTTTTATTACGAGTTTCGTGATATATTCAGCCTACAGCGCTATGCGTAGAGTTAGGTAATATCCATGCGTTTAATCTTCACAACTAGTTTCAATAAATTTCAATCTATCAATGCGACTCAAGCATGGTCGCTATTCTTAACGGGCTGTAAAAAAGATGATTCTCTTGGTAAAAACCCAATGATTGGCAAATATTTAACGGTAGCTATTTTGGGTGCAGTCATTGCCCAAATATTAGAAGCGATTTTAACGGTTTCCTAAAAGTGGATATAGCGAAGTATACACAAAGAGAGGCGGTGCTAAGCACCGCCTCTCTTTGTACAAGCATAGATTTAGACAGCTTCTAAATCCTTTTCACCAGTACGGATTCGGATAATTCGTTCTACAGGAGATACGAAAATCTTACCATCGCCAATTTCGCCAGTACGGGCAGCAGTAATAACTTTATCTACTACCATATCAACTTGGTCATCTTCTACAACGATCTCAATCTTGAGTTTTTGTAGAAATTCAACCGTGTACTCAGAGCCACGATAGCGCTCTGTTTGTCCTTTTTGACGACCAAAACCACGCACTTCTGATACGGTCATACCGACTACGCCAGCATTTACCAGAGCAATTTTGACTTCGTCAAGCTTGAATGGACGAATGATTGCTTCAACCTTTTTCAAATTAACTCCTCCACTGATTCTTGAACTTTAATACACTTGAATCGATATCCAAATTTGTAGCCTAGCATACTATTCTGAATAGTCTCTGAATAGTCGTCAGGATTGACGTTGCCACAGCCACCAACGAATTGCCAATTTCTCCAATTCTATCCAAACAAACATTAGGGCACTAAAACCGAAGCAAACTGCTAATTCGGTTGGGGTGATGAGATATGTACCAAAGAAAATACGGAATGGTTCTACATAGATTAGTACCAATTGCAAAACTGTAGTCATAATCACAGATCCCCATACATAGGGATTGGTCATGGGATTAAGCTCTATCGTGAGTTGGGTATTGGAGCGAATGGCGATCGCATGTCCCATTTGGGCAATACAAAGGGTTGTAAATACCATTGTTTCCCATCGGTTGGCTGAGTAAACATTATCAAAATGGGTGGTGGTATATCCATGCGCCCAGACCATTAGGGAAATTGTGATAATCGATAGGACAATCCCAATTCTCACCATATATGATCCCATGCCTCTGGCAAAAATGTTTTCACGGGGATCAACAGGTGGACGTTTCATGACATTTGGTTCGGCAGGTTCAACGGCAAGAGCAAGGGCCGGTAAACCATCAGTTACTAAATTCATCCACAAAATTTGCAGAGGAATTAAGGGAACTGAGAAATTTAACATTGGGGCGATCGCGATCGTGATTACTTCGCCAATATTACTACCAAGAATATATTTGATAAAGCGGCGAATATTCGTATAAACGACACGTCCTTCTTCGGTAGCAGCGACAATGGTGGCGAAGTTGTCATCCAAGAGGATCATGTCACTGGCTTCTTTCGATACGTCCGTACCCGTAATACCCATCGCGATTCCGATATCAGCCTGTTTGAGGGCAGGAGCATCATTGACTCCATCTCCTGTCATGGCGACAAAATTATGCTGCTTTTGTAAGGCTTGGACAATCCGCAATTTATGCTCAGGGGAGACACGGGCATAGACACTAACCTGATTAACCTGCTGCTCTAGATCAGATTGGCTCATTAGTTCTAGTTCTTTGCCTGTGATCACTTGATCCCCTTGATAAGCAATGCCTAGATCCTCCGCGATCGCCTTAGCAGTGAGTTGATGATCGCCCGTAATCATTACTGGACGAATGCCAGCTTCACGACAACGCTTTACAGCTTCGCGAACTTCTGGACGTGGGGCATCAAGCATTCCTACTAATCCCACCCAGACTAAATTACTTTCATCTTTTTCGGTAATGCCACCTGCGGGTAGTTCGGGGAAAGTGCGGTAGGCAAAACCGAGGACGCGCAACCCACGACTAGCAAGCTCATTATTTTGAGCCAGTACATGTTGGCGTTGAAAATCAGCGATCGCATGAATCTGATCGCCAATTTGAATATGGGTGCAACATTCTAAGGTTAATTCAGGGGAACCTTTGCAAAAAAGCACATTGCCGCCATGTTCACCCTGCACTAAGACACTCATGCGCTTGCGCTCGGATGAGAAGGGAACTTCAAATACACGGGGCATTCGATGCTGCCATTCTGAGAAATCACAACCACCTTTACTGGCAAGTACTAGCAATGCGCCTTCGGTAGGATCGCCGATGATAATCCATTCACCATTTTTTTGTTGCAGAATTGAATCATTACAGAAGACACAAGCCATTAGCAACTGCTGAACTTCAGGAATGTTGTTAACGGTTAGATGTGAATCCTCTGGAGGACTTCCTAAGATCGTAAATGCACCAGTTGGCGCATATCCATCACCTGAAACTTGTAGAGAATGCTGTCCTGTACGGATACCCTGTACCACCATTTTATTTTGGGTGAGAGTTCCTGTTTTATCAGAACAGATGGTGGTGACAGAGCCAAGGGTTTCAACAGCAGGCAAGCGGCGGATCAGGGCATTTCTTCTGACCATGCGTTGAGTGCCTAAGGCGAGAGTAACTGTGACTACCGCAGGCAAACCTTCAGGCACGACAGCAACTGCCATACTGAGTGAAGTTTTAAGTAGATCACCAAAATTACCTTTGTTGATTAACCCAATTCCTACAACTATGGCTACCAAGATTAAGGAACCCGTAACCAAGACATTCCCTAATTGCGACATCCGCTGTTGTAGAGGGGTATCTTCAGTTTCTACATCTTGGATGAGGGCAGCGATTTTACCTAATTCAGTTCGCATCCCTGTTTTGGTGACTAGGACCTTGGCACGTCCTTGGACAACTTCAGTTCCTTGATAGACGCAGTTCAAGCGATCGCCTAAACTAGCATCGGCTTCTAAAATTAGATGGGCTTCCTTATTTACAGCCTCTGCTTCACCTGTAAGAGCTGATTCGCGTACTTGGAGATTTTGTTCTTCGAGTAATCTCCCGTCAGCCGCAATTTGGACACCTGCCTCTAATAGCATGATGTCCCCCGGAACTAGCTCTTTGCCGTTAATTTCGAGAATTTCGCCATTGCGAACAACGCGCACCTTTGGAGAAGAAAGACGCTTGAGAGCAGCAAGTGCTTTTTCGGCATTCATTTCCTGCATATAGCCAAGAATGCCATTGAGCACAACAATCGAAGAAATAGCGACTGCATCCTTCGGAAATTCTTTGGCTTGAATATCGAGAACGGCTGAGACCACGGCAACTGCCATGAGCATCAGTAACATGATGTTAGTAAACTGATCAATGAAAATTTTCAGTGGCGATCGCCCAGCTTTTTCGGTTAATTCATTTGTGCCATAGCGCTCAAGTCTGACTGCAACTTCTTTGCTGGTCATCCCTTGTTCGGGATCACTTTGTAGTTTATTAAGTGCTTCATCAACCCCAAGGGTATGCCAATAGGCAGGAGCAGGTTCAGCAGCAGGATCGTGGGTCTCTATTGCCATTGATATTTACGGATAAACGGTTATGAACATAGTACTAAAAAATAGTACTGACTTGCTTAAAAGTTGACTAATTGTGATAACCCAAGAGATGGCGGAGCAAAGCTCCGCCATCTCTTGGGCTGCATTGCTATAGTCTGGGCATAATTAAAACCCAGAGCCAAAACCTGTGGCGCACGCTGCGCGTGCGCCACAGGTTTTGGGGGTTTATATTTAATTGCGCCCACCTACTTATACAATTAGCCCATGAGTAAAAATCCTTTTTTGCCCCAGAGACTGGTAGGCAGACAAACAGAATTAGAACAGATTAGTGAAATTTTGCTCGCAGATGGCGATTTGCTGATTGCAGGCGTAGCAGGTAGTGGACGCAGAACTCTCGTTAAATGGGCAGCAAAAAATGTAGGGGCAAGGGTAATTACTTTAGATTGTTTACGAGCTACCGATGGCGATCGCTTTTTGAAATTGCTAGCCGAAGGTTTACTCAATGCCTTTAACCTACCTGAAGAATTACTGATGCTCCAGAAATTGCTCAGGGAACAGCCTGTGACTTTTGAAACCGAGGAACAGGCTAAACCGAAGATGGTTTGGAAACTTACAACCGCAGGAATTTGGAGTTTATTTCAAAATTTACTGAGTATTCCTCAACAGATGGCCGAGTGGCTCGATTGTCGAGTAGCGATCGTGCTGCATAATTTCACCCATATTCGTTCATGGGATCGCAAAGGTGAATGGGAAGAATATTTGCGACGGGAAATTCAATTACAAAGCCGTGTGAGTTATGTGCTCATTGCCACAGTTCCTGAGCCTTGGATGCATAAGCTCAGTATTCATGTAGTGGAGTTGTCACCGATGAGTACGGATGAGCTTTGTGAATGGCTAGAACCAACGATGCAGGCAAAGGGCTTGAAGTTTGATCCTTGCACTACTTCACTACAGCTATTTACCGAATATATTCAAGGTAATCTGAGTGATGCGATCGCTTTAATCAGAAGAATTTGGCTGGACTACCTCACCCAAGCTGATGCGACCACCAATGCAGATTCTAAGGCGGATTTTCTGATTCAGCCTCACCATGTGCATCAGAATATGTTGGTTCTTATTGAAGACCTTGCCCCCACCTTTGAATCCTTGATTATGCTCTTGCCACCGACACAGGTACGGGTACTAGAGAGTTTAGCGATCGATCCAACGGTCAGTCCCCATAGTCGTGAATATATTCAAAGGCATCAGCTTTCGCGAGGTGGCAGTCTCCAAGGAGCGCTCGACAGTTTGGAACAGAAGGGACTAGTTTACGGAGCGAAATATGGGTATCGGATTGCTTTGCCCACTTTGCAATTTTGGCTCAGGCAGCGTTTAGGCTAGGATTGATTTTGGGTTGGCTAAGGTGAGATTTATGCAAAATATCCATACCCTTCCCATTGAAGTCGTGCATCTCATTGCCGCAGGTGAAGTAATTGACTCGTTGGCGGCGGTAGTAAGAGAACTCGCCGAAAATGCGATCGATGCAGGGGCAACAAGAATTGTCATTGCGATCTGGACTGAAACACTCTCGGTGCAGGTGAGTGACAATGGTTGTGGCATGGCGATCGCTGATTTATCTCAAGCTGCGACACCACATACAACCAGCAAAATTAATAATGCAGAAGATTTACGCCAAATTCGTAGTTTAGGATTTCGGGGTGAGGCGCTGTATAGTCTGGCGCAACTTGCTGACTTGAGTATTTGCAGTCGTCCAATGCTGGAGCCAGTGGGCTATCAGGCAAATTACGATGAGCATGGCAATTTGCAATCGCAGCCCAAGGTAGTGGCGATCGCAACAGGCACAGTCGTAGCTGTTCGCAATCTATTTGCTCGCTATCCCAATCGCTTACAGTCTTTACCGAATAAATCCCAGCAGATTCGTAAAGTGCAATTGCAAATCCAGCAGATGGCGATCGCTAATCCCCAGATTAATTGGCAAGTAAATCTAGACAATCGCGAATGGTTCACGATTTGGGCTGGTGAGAATGCAAGTGAGATTTTGCCGCAAATTATTAATTCGATTCAGACCTATGATCTCGCATTTAGAGAATTTGCTCTCATCCCCCAATCCCCCCTTGAGAAAGGAGATTGGGAGAGCGAGACTCTTACTCCCCTCTCCCCTACTGGGAGAGGGGCTGGGGGTGAGGGAATCTCGATCACTCTCGGACTGCCCGATCGCCTATCGCGTCGTCGTCCCGATTGGGTAAAAGTTATTCTCAATGGAAGGGTGGTAAATTTCCCAGAACTAGAGCAAACTATCCTTGCTAGTTTGGAGAGAACTCTGCCCCGCAATCGTTTTCCCGTCTGTATTGTGGAGCTTAATTTAGCTTGCGATCGCATTGACTGGAATCGACATCCTGCCAAAGCCGAAGCCTATATTCAGAATCTAGGCGATATCCAAACTCAAATTAAAGATGGGATTACGGAAGCTCTGAAAGCGCCTGAAACTAATGCTCAGGTTAATTATGGTAGTGCTACAAATGATCTATTGCGAACTGCGGAACGGAAAACTTCTTATTTAATGCCTACCAGACGCGAGAACTTTAATCAGCCAAATTTTTCTCTCAAGGCGATCGCTCAAGTTCTCAATACATACATTTTGGCGGAACATTCAGGTGGATTATGGCTAGTAGAGCAGCATGTTGCCCATGAGCGAGTCATCTTTGAAAGAATTGAAAATCAATGGCAAATCGTCTCCATTGAACAGCCGATTCTCTTACAAAAAATTAATGCCGATGGCATTGAGAGACTGCAAGCCTTGGGCTTAGAAATTGAAGCCTTTGGTAATGAACTATGGGCAGTGCGATCGCTACCAGAAATTCTCATCGGTCATCCAGACTGCGCGTTAATTCTGCAAGAAATGTCTCAACAGGATGATCCGACTATGGCGAGGGCAACAGCGGCATGTCGCAGTGCCATTCGTAACGGCACAAAGCTAGATTTAACAACGATTCGCGACTTGCTCTGGCAATGGCAACAAACCCGCAATCCCCATACTTGTCCCCATGGTCGTCCCATCTGCTTAGCGATCGATGAGTCAGATTTAGCCAGATTTTTCCGCCGCAATTGGATTGTCTCGAAATAGAAAGATGCTTTATAAAATGGGTATGGCAGTGCTCATCCCACATTAGTTGACTCATAACAAAGCTGTTGCACTGCTGAGGCAAGTAATCTTAACTTAATCGGTTTGCTTAGATATTTATTCGCACCAATCGCTAAACATCTTTCACAATCACCTTCCATAGCTAGGGCAGTAAGGGCAATGATCGGAATTGTTGCAAGTTGTGCATCAGCACGAATTAAACGAATTGCTTCTAATCCATCCATTTCTGGCATTTGGATATCCATAATAATGATGTCGGGAGAAATGACTTTAGCTTGAGCGATCGCATCTCTTCCATTCCTAGCCACAACTACACGGTAATTGATCGCACTTAGATAGGCTGTAAAAGTTTGGATATTTGCCTCATTATCTTCAGCGAGTAAAATAAGCGGCGCATTGGTCTTATCAAGATTTATGGGCTGTAGCGGTAAAGTCGTGGCAACTTTGGTAGGTACTGAAGCGTTAGATGGAGGCATATCATAGGGTAGAGCAACTGTGAAACGGCTGCCCTTGCCCAATTCACTCTCAGCGATAATTTGACCACCATGAAGTTCGGTAATCTGCTTCACTAGGGCTAACCCTAAACCAGTGCCTTCATGCTGACGATTGAGACTGCCACTAACCTGTACAAAGGGCTGGAAGAGTTTTTGCAGATCATTAGCAGCGATGCCAATGCCAGTATCTAGCACCTGAAATAGAATCATTGATGAATTCTGCATCTTCAATTGTTGCGGAATTGTTGCCTCTCCCTGCCACTTATCGCCATGCCCAAAAGCAACTAGGAGGGTTACTTTTCCTCCATCAGGAGTGAATTTAACAGCATTACTAAGTAAATTGATCAATATCTGTTTAGTGCGCCGTATATCGATATTGATATCATTAATGAACATAGGAATACTAGTCAAGATTTGCAAATTTTTTTCATGGGCTTTTTGTTTGATAAAAGCAAGACTGGAATCACAAAGAATCTTGACAGAAGCAGATTCAATTTCCAGTTCCATCATTCCCGAAGAGATTTTTGATAGATCAAGAATGTCATTAATCAGAGATAGGAGATGCTCGGCACTGGACTCAACTGTGCTGATCGCTTTGAGTTGAGGTTCGTTCATCAAGCCAAAAATTTGATCTCGTAAAGCTTCTGATAGACCCAAGATCGAATTGAGAGGTGTACGGAGTTCGTGGCTCATGTTTGCTAAAAATTCATCCTTGAGCTTGGTGACTTTGAGAAGTTCTTCGTTAGCTTTTTTTAACTGCTCTTCAGCTTTTTGCCGTTCGCGGAGGGCTGCTTGTTGGTCGCTAATATCGCGGCATACACAAATTAGTAAATTATCATCGGTCAGGGTTAAAGATAATCCTTCGTCAAAGGTTGAGCCATCTTTGCGAGTAGCGATCGCTTCTCCTTGCCATGATTGATCGCGCATTAGTATAGGAAATACTTCTTGCCCAAATCGTGTAATTTCTTCTGAGGAATACAACAATGTCCAAGATTTCCCTAACAACTCCTCAGGATACTTGTAGCCAAACATTTCTAGATGAGCTTGATTCACATAAATGTAGTTATTGTCTTGCAAAATCGCAATGCCATCAATTGCCGCTTCAATTGCTGCGAGTTGCTGCTTTAGCAATTTTTCGATATGTTTGCGATCGCTAATATCTCTACCGATGCCTAAATACCCAATTGTGCGATCTTCATCATCCTTGATCGCTGTTATCAGCATTGAAGTAGGAAAGCGAGAACCATCCTTACGGATACTATCCCATTCTTGCTCTTGGTGAATGTTTAGATCTGCCTTTACTGTAAATACTGCATGTCCCACATCTTTTCCTAATTCAGCCGAAAGTGCAGCAGTACGCTCTGCAATCTCTTGAGGGTCATGAAATTTGGCAGGATTATAATTTCCTACTACTTCATCCATGCTGTAACCCAGCATTCTTTCCGCAGCAGTATTAAAGGTTTGAATAATGCCATTTAAGTCAGTAGTGATAATTGAATAGTTAGCGCTATCCAGAATGGCGCGTTGGAGCTTGTTAACTTGCCATAGTTCTTTAGTCCGCTCCGCAACCTTAGATTCTAAAGATTGGTTTAGTTGTTTTAGTTCCTCATTAGTACGTTTGCGCTGTAACTCCACTGCTGCCCTTGCGGCAAAAATCTTGAGAATAGAGAGGGCTTCAGTAATTTTAGGGCTTGGCAAAGGCTTCACATCAAGAATGCATAGATGCCCGATCGCATTACCCCGATGATTCTTAAGGACAATGCCTAGATAACTTTCTGCTTTCAGCGACACCAAATCTAGGTCTTCAGGAAAAATTGTTTGTAAATCTTTTTCACAATAATATTCATCATCATTCAAGACGTATTCACAGGGAGTGCTTGGCGGTTGGTAAGAAAAAGTGGGCTGCAATTCTCCATTGGCAGAAAAGGCTAGGCTGTGAAGCTTACCATCAACTAATTCAGTGATAAAAGCATAGGAAACCTCCAAGGCTTCTGCAATGTGAATTACCAAGGCTGGAAAGAAATCTTCCCCCGTAAAGGTTGCCGTCCCCTCTAATAGTTTTTTTAAGATTAGTTCTGTCCGTCTGCGATCAGTTATATCTCGGATAATCATCAAGACTTCGCGATCGTCAATCGGTGCAACTCGCACTTCTTCATAACGACGCTCATCCTCAAAATCAACTATTTGCTCAAAAATCTGGACTTCGCCGCTATCAAGGGCAAGATTGGCATGGTAAACTTGGGCTTGGGCTATATGTTTGGGTAAAATATTCTCTATTCGTAGTTGCGAAACTGAAGAGTCAGGTAAGATAACGCGCACATTACTGCAACCTCCGCTTCTATATCGATAAACTCCATTTCTATCCATTTGAATCAGCAGATCGGGGATAGTTGAAACTATGGTGCGATTTATTTGCTCACTTTCTTGGAGAGCCTGTTCCGCAAGTTTCCGATTGTGCAATTCCCGCTCTAAATCTTGATAGGCGATCGTTTGCTGAATGGCGAGTTCTAACTGTACCGATAGCCGCTGGACTAACTGAATCTCTAGCTCTGACCAAACTCTGGGAGCCGAACATTGATGCACAATGAGCAAGCCCCATAAAAACTGTTTGTTCTTTTTGGGTAATCTGATTGGTACGACTAGATTGGCGCGCACTTGAAATCTTTCTAGAAGTTGAATATGACAATCTTGTAAATTCGCCGCATAAATATCATTGGCAACAAAAATCTTGCCATTACAATAATCTTCGCCTAGATTTTCACGAAAGCAAGTATCTTCAACTAGGACGTTTAAGCTTGGCTCCCAAGGTGATCCAATATCCTCAGAAATAATTGATCCACCCATGTCTGGCTGGAATTGATAAACAGCAACACGATCGGCTTTGATAAATTCACGTAATTCTTTGACAGTTACATTCAGAATATCCTCTAAGTTGAGATTTTCACGAATACGAGACGATATTTCGGCAATTATTTTATACTGCTGTTGAGATCGCCATAGTTGCTGCCTGAGAATGGTTTCGCGAAGCACCTGCTTAACCGCAGTAGTGATTATTTTGGGGGTGATTTCCCCTTTGAGCAAGTAGTCAGACGCTCCTAACTTCATAGCTCTCACTGCGATTTTTTCACTTCCATGTCCCGTCAACATAATCGCAGGTATTCTTTCGCCCGTATGATCTACATTGATTGCTTCCAAAAAATCCAAGCCACTGCCATCAGGTAGATTGAGATCAATCAGTAAAATATCAGGAGACTGCGATCGCCATAGTTCTAATCCATC
This sequence comes from Pseudanabaena sp. BL-A-41, assembly GCA_050632425.1. GTDB lineage: Bacteria > Cyanobacteriota > Cyanobacteriia > Pseudanabaenales > Pseudanabaenaceae > Pseudanabaena. Next base: position 2,610,281 of record CP192607.1, read on the forward strand.
TTCTAGTGTTTCGGCTTCGATAAAATGGTATGTCGTATCTATATCTGATCGCAAATAGCGAGAATAAGTAGCGCGATCCTCTTCGGAATCTTCAACTATTAAAATAGTTATCAGAGATAGTGACCGTTGATATGTCATATTAAAATTTAATTTTTCCCTATTCCATCTGTATATTATAGCTGTAGGCATCGCTGAGCAAGGTTAAGACATAATGATTGATCCACAAACAGTAGGTATTTCTAGCAATCAATTTACATACCGCATATCAATCCCAGAACCTGCCAATCATTTGTTGCATGTCGAACTCGCGATCGCTAATTGGCAGCATAACTTTATCGATCTGAAGCTACCAGTTTGGACTCCTGGCTCATATTTAGTACGTGAATATGCCAAACATCTCCAAAACTTTGAGGCAACTGATGCTGCTGGAGAAAAGCTGTCATGGCAGAAAATCAGTAAAAATCATTGGCGGGTAAACAACAGCAATAGTTCGCAAATTAAAATCAGTTATCGCATTTTCTGTAATGAATTAACCGTTCGCACTAATCATATTGATAATACCCATGCCTTCTTTACGGGTGCGGCTGTATTTATGTATGTTCCAGAACAGCAGAAGCAATCTTTCCAAGTCGAGATTCACATTCCTAAAGAGAATTGGCAGATTGCAACGGCTTTACCGAATGTTGCTAATCGTTCCAATGTTTTTTATGCCAAGGACTTTGACACTTTAGTGGATAGTCCCTTTGAGATTGGGATTCAAGAACAGCATGAATTTACAGTACTGGGGAAGCCCCATCGCTTAATTATTTGGGGACAGCACAATGCGGATGTGCAGCGTATAGTTCGAGATACGGCGACAATCATTGCGGTAGAAGCAGAAATATTTGGGGGATTGCCCTACGATCGCTATGACTTTATCCTCCATGCTGGCAATGGATTTGGTGGCTTAGAACATAAAGACAGCACAGTACTACTTTACAATCGCTTGGGCTTTCGCAAGGAAGAGAGCTATCTGCAATTTATGAATCTGGTTGCTCACGAATTTTTCCATACTTGGAATGTGAAACGGATTCGCCCCAAAGCTTTAGAGACCTTTGATTATGATAATGAGAACTATACAGGTTCTCTATGGTTTAGTGAAGGAACTACTAGCTATTACGATCAAATCTTTCCCTTGCGAGCAGGACTATACGATGCCAAACATTATCTAAAACTAGTCAGCAAGAGCATCACCCGATTGCAAACTACCTTTGGACGCAATGTGCAATCGCTGTACGAGTCCAGCTTTGATACATGGATTAAACTCTATCGTCCCGATGCGAATACCCACAACAACCAGATTTCCTACTATCTCAAAGGCGAATTAGTATCAATGCTCCTAGATTTAATAATTCGCGATCAAACTAATAATTTGCGATCGCTAGATCGGGTGATGCAGATTATGTGGGAGCGCTTTGGTAAGGATGAAATTGGTTTTAGTGAAGCAGAATTACATGAAGTAATTGAGCAGGTTGCAGGTATTGATCTGACCGACTTCTGGAATAACTATCTCTATGGCACAAAGGAAATAGACTATAACTACTATCTCGATCCATTTGGGCTAGAGCTACGCAGCGCTCGTCAAGATGTGCCATTTACAGGCTTAACCCTCAAATCAAAAAATGGACTAGCAGAAGTTGAGAAGGTTGAGTTTGGTTCGCCAGCCCAAAAAGCAGGGCTTAGCACAGGGGATAGTGTGTTAGCGATCGCAGGTATTCGGGTGACTGCGGATAGCTTTAATGAGCGGCTAAAAGATTTTGCAGTAGGCGATGCGATCGCATTGACAATTTTCCAGCAGGATTTGCTAAAAACTGTAGAGATAATTGTGCAGGAGCCAGTTTATACTCATTTTGAACTTGTGCAAATTGCCAAAGCTTCTCCAGTCCAAGAGACAAACTTGAAGTTGTGGCTAAATATCTAGGAGATTAATCAATTTGATTGCGTAATTGCTTGCGCTCTCAGCAAAGCCTCTATTTCCTCTGTAGGTAATGCCTTATAAAAGAAATACCCCTGTATGCGATCGCAACCTAACTCCCGCAAGATATCAACTTGTTCTTGGGTTTCTACACCTTCAGCAATCACAATCAAGTTTAGGCTGTGGGATAGATTAATCAGAGAAGCCACAATCGCTTGATCCTGCTCATTATGATCGATATATTCAATAAATGTTCGATCAATTTTGAGTGTATCTATCGGTAAATTTTTGAGATAGCTCAGGGCTGAGTAACCCGTACCAAAGTCATCAATAGATAATTGAATTCCCATTTGACGGAATTGATTGAGGAGAACGATTTTCTCTTCCACATTATCCATCATGATTCCTTCAGTGATTTCTAATTCTAGATAATGAGGATCAAAATTGGTCTCATTTAAAATTTGCTGTAAAGAAGATAGAAAATCCTTTTGCTGCAATTGTTTGATCGACAAATTTACGCCGATCTGAATGGGTGGTAAACCTGACTTATTCCATTCGATCGCCTGTAGGCAAGTATGCCTCAATACCCAATACCCAACTGCAATAATTAAACCTGTTTCTTCAGCTAATGGGATAAATTGGCTGGGGGAAATAGAGCCTAAAGTGACATGCTTCCAACGCAGCAAGACCTCTAGACCAACGATTTGACCAGTATGCAGATCAATTTGAGGTTGATAGTATGTTTCGAGTTCTTCGTTTTCTAAAGCTCTTCGCAAATTGTTTTCCATTGATAGACGTTGGAAGCTCTGCTCCTGCATATTCGGAATGTAGAACTGAAAGTTATTCCGTCCATCCACTTTCGCCCGATACATGGCCATATCTGCGTTACGAATTAGCCCTTCAACATCAGTATTGTGATCTGGATAAATACTTGCTCCAATACTAGTTGTGATATGTAGTTCATGACCATTACAAGCAAAAGGAAGACTCAGAGCTTGGATCATCGTCTCGGCAATTTGGACTACGACATCTTGTGATGCAATGGTTTTGGCAATAATCGCAAACTCATCACCACCCCAACGCACGAGCAAATCGCCTTGGCGGATCAGACTTTTTAAGCGATCGCTAACAGATTTCAGCAACAGATCACCAATTCCATGTCCCAAGGAATCATTAATGAGCTTGAAGCGATCGATATCTAGAAATAGAACTGCAAATTTTTGTTTTTTATCCTCTAGTTTCTCTACAACTTCAACTAAATAATGATGGAGATACTTCCGATTTGGTAAACCAGTAAGTGAATCATGATAGATTTGGTAAGAGATGATTGCTTCAGCCTGTTTCTGCTTGGTAATATCAGATATATGGACTCTGATTACTTCATTCCAAGGCATAAAATGAATGACTTGTTCAAAGACTTTGCCATTGATCGCCACCTCACGAGTAAAGAAATTGCGAATCGGAGTCACAAGCGGGATTAACTGCTTGGGCAAATCCTGTAGTAGAGGATGCTGAAGCTGCATATCATCAATATCTGGGAATTGGTATAAAGCCGCAGGATTAAGATATAAGATTTTTCCAGTTAAATTTAATTCAATAATTGGTTGAGGATTAAGTTCGGGAGATGAAATAAATTGATTAATAGTTTCACGAATATGAACAGATAAATCACTATCAGCAATAGATATCAAAGGCGAACATTTAATTGAACCAATAACATCTAGGTTCTGACTTTGATCAGATAAACTGTTCTCATTTAAAGGACTACTTTGCAGAGTCCTATTTTTGGGATTATTGGATAGTGAACTAATAACTTGATATACCGCTTTAGTATCTTTACTAAAGAGAATTTCATCCCCATGAGATAGGATATGCGAAAATCTTTTTTTACCATTGATGAGGACACCATTGGTACTGCGTATACCCTCTAGATTCCCATCAATGATTCTAAAAAGGTAGGAATTCCTTTTAGGAGTGGTGACAGCTAAGATCGTCGCATGTTGCCGAGATACTAGATTAGAACGTAGCACAATCAGGTTGTCTAAGCTACGTCCTAACGAATAAGTCATATTTTGCAAAAGAAAATTGCGAAATCCTTTTGGATCTTCAACCGTAAGCACGTGATGAAGTATATCTTTCATTGCAAGAGTAGATGACTCTTCTGATCTCACCTGAATAATTTTCCTTTACAACGAGCTTTTAATGTCAAATCTTGGACTAGATGCTTATCTTGCTTTTGAGTATCAGCAGTTTAGTTATAGAAGTTGTGGGATGTGTCTGAGCTATAAGCTTTGCTATTTATAATTTCCATAAATACCTTAGCCCACTTCTCAGCACTGTGGCAAGACTATGGCAATACTTGGAAAAAGCTAAAGCTCAGTCCAATCATAACTTTTAAGATTGTTAATTGTAACCTTATTCCGAAGATTGTTAGGAACTACTGTAGTACAGAGAAATTTTTGTAAGTGTAGCGAAGCTGCATTTTCAAAAATTTCTCTGTTTTTTATTCAGTGCAAAGGGCTGTAAGTCTAGCTAACCTCAAAAATATCTTGTGTGAGTTTAGATGCGTAGTTAGGCTAAATCAAAATTAGGGACTGGCTATAGCCATCTAGCTATATAGGTTTGTGGAAGAGCACCCCTTCGGGGTGCTCTTCCACAAACCCCAAAAATTTACAAATGATTTAGGACTGCTAAGTAGCTGGGCATAATTAAAAACCAGAGCCAAAACCTGTGGCGCACGCGCAGCGTGCGCCACAGGTTTTGGGGTTTTATATTTAATTGCGCCCACCTACCTTATAGCCATTTATTGTATCTAAGTAGGTTTGAGGATTTTATATCTGTAATTACATGGAATCATCAATATATCCAACAGTAATAACTCACAAATTTTTAAGGTTTATGATAAATATATTGACATATCTATAAATCTGTATCGAAACACAGAGAAATTTTTGAAAGCGCGGCTTCGCCGCGCTTTCAAAAATTTCTCTGTACTACATTTAAGCCTCAACAGGTTGCATATTTTTTTGAGTGAGCAGATATAGCAATGTAAGTTTTGCTTAGGACATAAAACCCAAATAAGTGAAGGTGGCACGGAGTGCCGCCTTCACTTATATCCTAGCTACTTAGAGCATGAATCTTCATTACTAGCCTTGGGTTATCGGTAAAATCATAGATAAAATCTTCATTGTTGTAATCTATGAGCGAAATATCTAGGGAATGGAGCGAAATTAGGCAAGCCTTTCAAAGAATTTGGGGATATGAAGATTTACGAAAATCTCAACGCGAAATTGTTTCTAGCTTGTTGCAGGGTCAAGATAGCTTGGCAATTATGGCTACAGGCGGTGGGAAATCTATTTGTTTTCAGTTGCCAGCGATCCTTAATGAAGGTTTAACTCTGGTAATTTCTCCTTTACTAGCGCTGATGGAGGATCAGGTGAGGGACTTACGATCGCGCAATTTACCCGCAGCCACCTTGCATAGCAACCTATCACAGATGGAGCGTCGAGAAGTATTACGCAACCTCCTTAATATTCGTTTACTTTACATTTCGCCAGAGACATTGCTCAGTCAGCCTGTTTGGGAAAGGCTATGCGATCGCCAGTTAAAAATTACAGGATTAATGCTCGATGAGGCACATTGTTTGGTGCAGTGGGGAGATTCATTTCGTCCGAGTTATCGGCGTTTAGGAGCAGTGAGATCGGCACTAATGCAGCAGAAGCCTGATCGTCATCCACACATATCTCTGGCAGCATTTACCGCAACTGCCGATCGCGATACGACTGCCGAATTAAAATCTTGTTTGCAGCTAGATAATCCCAATATTGTGAGGACTAGCCCCTATCGTCCCCATTTGAGTCTCAAGGTGGAAATTGCATGGACACCCGCAGGACGGAAATCGCGCACTTTAAAATTTATTCGCGATCGCAAGGGGCAATCGGGCTTAATTTATGTCCGCAGTCGTGGCGATGCGGAGAAATTAGCAGCATGGTTGCAAGACAATTCCTTTGCAACTGCTGCCTATCATGCGGGCTTACCACCCCAAGAGCGTCGGCATATTGAGCAGCAATGGCTCAATAATCAATATCCTTTTGTGATCTGCACTTCGGCGTTTGGTCTCGGAATTAACAAGCCAGATACCCGATGGGTCTTGCATTTTCATCCGCCTTTGACGCTTTCGGAATATATTCAAGAAATTGGTCGGGCGGGGCGTGATGATAAACCTGCGGAGGCTTTGATGTTAGTAAGTGAGCCAACGGGACTCCTCGATGATAGCGATCGCCAGAGGGTAAATTTTTTCCTACAGCAACAACAAAAACTGCAACAGCAAGCGCAATTGCTGCTGCCCCAACTGCCTCGGCGCGGTAATTTTACGGAAGTTACTAAGCAGCATCCTGATGCGGCGATCGCGTTAGGACTGTTGCACCGTGCGGGTAATTTAGTTTGGTTGACACCCTTTGAATATGAAATTCACAACTTGCCCCAGCAACAAAAACTAAAATCACAAGTGGGGACACAAAGAGCAATCGAGCAAATGCAAGCCTATATACATGTAAAAGGTAATCGGTGGGCTTTTTTACTAAATAACTTTGGATTTGAGGAAGAAGCCAAGTTACTGCTAAAATCAAAAAATTAACTTAATTTTTCTTAACAACAGGGAAATAATACGTGTCGTCTACGACTATTCATCGGATCAATCTAGAAAACCCTCTTACCGATACATCTTCAACAGCTCAAACTGAACTTCCGTTTACCTTTCAAGATGTAAAGTCTGCTATTCCTGCTGAATGTTTTGCTCCTAATGTATGGCGATCGCTCGCCTATTTTTTTGCCGATACCGCAATTATTGTGGGGTTGTATGCAGCTGCGGTATATATAGATGCTTGGTGGTTTTATCCTATTTTCTGGTTTGCCACAGGGACAATGTTTTGGGCTTTCTTCGTCGTCGGTCACGACTGCGGACATGGTTCTTTCTCTCGTTTGAAATGGCTAAATAATCTGATTGGACATCTAACTCATATTCCGATTTTGGTTCCTTATCACGGCTGGCGCATCAGTCATCGCACCCATCACCAAAATACAGGCAATATTGACACCGATGAAAGTTGGTATCCTGTCACCGAAACTCAATACAAAGAAATGGATTGGCTCGGTAAACTTATTCGTTTTGATGCCCTGTTGTTGGCTTATCCTCTTTACCTATTTAAGCGATCGCCTGCACGTCCTACCGCATCCCATTTCATGCCCAATAATGATCTTTTCCGCGAATCGGAAACTACAGACATTATCACTAGCACTAGCCTTTGGTTGGCAATGGTAGGCTTTTTGGGATACTTAGGCGTTACCTATGGTTTCCTATTCCTATTCAAGTTCTATATCGTTCCTTACCTAATCTTCGTAGTATGGTTGGATCTTGTCACCTACTTGCATCACACCGAAGCTGATATTCCTTGGTATCGTGGTAAAGATTGGTATTTCTTGAAGGGAGCGCTTTCGACGATTGATCGTGATTACGGCATCTTCAATGATATTCATCACAATATCGGTACTCACGTTGCCCATCATATCTTTATTGGCATTCCTCACTATCACCTCAAAACTGCTACGGAAGCAATTAAACCAGTTTTAGGTAAATATTACCGAGTGTCTAATGTGCCAATCTGGAAAGCTTTCTTTACTTCTCAAAAGGAATGTATTTTTGTTCCTGATTCAGGTACTGGAGTATATTACCAATCTGATAAAGACTAGTAATACCAAAGCACAAAATAGCGTTGCTATTTTGTGCTTTTAAAATCTTCCTAACTGATGTTACGTGGAACCATCACTCCGTAAGGTAATCCTGTGCACAGTAGGGGCGGGTTTAGTTGATAATGCTGGACTAAAGCAAGATCTATATGCAAAACCCGCCCCTACTTTAGAAACTTCCACGTAACATCAGTTCCTAAACAGAAAGAGGTCGCATAGCGACCTCTTTCTGTTTAAAGGGGACAAGATAATTCGCCAACCTTACGGGAGAAGCGCATATTTTCGCGGTAATCAACGAGACAATCGATCACGGCGGGAACATTCTGTTCGAGAGCCTCTTTGAGAGTTGGAATCAGATCGATCGCTGAATTAACTCGATAGCCTTTTAACCCCATACTCTCGGCGAGTTTCACAAAGTCAGGATTCCCAAATTTAATAAATGAGGATTTTCCGTAATGGATTTGTTGTTTCCATTCGATCAGTCCATAGCCGCCATCATTGAAGATCAAGGTGACAAAGTTTGTACCAATGCGGGTAGCCGTTTCTAGTTCCTGCATATTCATCATAAAGCCACCATCCCCTGTCACTGCCACAACCTTGCGATCAGGATTTACTAATTTTGCTGCGATCGCCCCTGGAATCGCGATACCCATTGCCGCAAAACCATTGGAAATAATGCAGGTATTAGGGCGATCGCAGTGATAATGCCGCGCCATCCACATTTTATGTGCGCCCACATCGGAAATCACCACATCCTCGGCTCCCATCACTTGGCGTAGGTCATAGACGATTTTTTGTGGTTTAATCGGAAACTCTTCGTCATGGGCATATTGCTCATAGGTTGCTAAAATCTGCGGACGTAAGGCGCTCGCGTGAGGGTCAGTCATTCCTGTGCGATCGCAACGGTGCATAATTTCTATAAGAGAGTCAGAAATATCGCCGACGATTTCGACCTGTGGCATATAGCTGCTATCCACTTCCGCCGATAATTCAGCGATGTGAATAATGGGAATTGTACTATTAGGATTCCATTTCTTGGGTGAATATTCGATGAGGTCATAACCGACAGCAATTACCAAATCCGTTTCATCAAAGGCACAGTTAATAATATCTCTTTGCTGTAAGCCCAATGACCATAGGGCTAGAGGATGGCGATAGGGAATGACACCTTTGCCCATGAAGGTATTAGCGACGGGGATATTTAAGCGTGTTGCAAAGTCAGTGACAGCTTGGCTAGCATGGGAACGAATTGCGCCATTACCTACCAAAATCAGAGGATTTTTTGCCTGTGCAATCAGGATAGCGGCTTCGGAGAGACTGCGATAGGACGCATACATAGGATGGCGATCGTCCTTAATCAATAAGGGTTGTGCATCGACTTCCATATCAGCAATATTTTCGGGTAAGTCAATATGTACTGCCCCCGGTTTCTCCGACTTGGCAAGTTTAAAGGCTTTACGCACGATTTCGGGAGTAATACTAGGACGGACTACTTGAGCATTCCATTTGGTCACAGGCTCAAACATGGCTACGAGATCGAGATATTGATGGGAATTAGTGTGCATTCGATCGGTTCCCACCTGTCCTGTGATTGCGATTAAGGGAGCGCAGTCCAAGTTCGCATCGGCAACACCTGTCATTAAATTGGTGGCTCCTGGTCCTAGCGTTGATAGGCATACACCCGGTTTGCCCGTGAGTCTACCATAGACATCTGCCATGAATGCTGCGCCTTGCTCATGGCGAGTGGTAATAAATTTGATCGATGAATTCTCAAGGGCATTGAGAACTGCCATATTCTCTTCCCCCGGAAGTCCGAAAATATATTCGACCCCTTCATTCTCTAGACATTTGACTAATAGTTCTGCGGTGTTCATAGCATCCTCACAAATTAAGTTTGTAATCATCCGCTTTATAGATGATTACAAACAGGGTTTACTTAATCCAAATAGTTTTGATATTCACGAATTCGCGAATACCTTCAATTCCCAATTCACGTCCAAAGCCCGATCGCTTGATGCCCCCAAAGGGAACACGCGGATCGGATTTGACCATCCCATTCACAAAGACTGCGCCCGCCTCGATTTGTTCGATCGCCTGTTCGATTTCCTGTGGATCATTACTCCAAAAGCTTGCACCTAAGCCAAAACTAGTACTATTGGCTAGCGCGATCGCTTCATCAAGATTCTGCACCCGAAATATCGAAGCAACGGGACCAAAAAATTCTTCTTGATAAGGCGGCGCTCCAAGGGGAATCTTGTCAAGAATCGTCGGCGCATAGAAATTCCCCTTCTCCTTCAGCCGATAGCCACCGACTAAAAGCTTTGCCCCCGCATCAACAGTAGTTTTCACCTGTGCATCTAGTTCATTCAAAATTTGCGGCGTGGCAAGAGGTCCCACATCGGTTTCAGGCTGCATCGGATCGCCTACTTTCAAAGCTTTGAATTTCTCGACAAATTTGGAGGTGAACTGATCAGCGATCGCTTCTTCAAGAATAAATCTCTTTGCCGCGATGCAGGTCTGCCCATTGTTCATTACTCGCGCTGTTACCGCAGTATTTACTGCCAATTCTAAATCCGCACTTTTAAGCACAATAAATGGATCGCTGCCCCCAAGTTCCAATACTACTTTTTTGAGATGATGTCCTGCGATCGCCGCTAAGCTTTGTCCCGCAGGTTCACTTCCCGTCAATGTGGCAGCCTTTACCCTTGAATCCGCAACTAGCCCTGCTACCCGATCCGCCCCAATCAATAGGGTTTGAAATGCACCTTCAGGTATGCCTGCGGCATGGAATACTTCAGCGATCGCTAAGGCACATTGCGGCACATTTGAGGCGTGCTTTAGCAATCCCACATTCCCTGCCATGAGTGCAGGGACAGCAAAGCGAAACACTTGCCAAAAAGGAAAGTTCCAAGGCATGACTGCGAGGATAATTCCTAAAGGTTGATAGCGAATGATCGTGCGACTAGCATCGGTTTGGGCAGGAGTATCGGCTAAAAAACTCGGTGCATGTTCGGCGTAAAAACGGCAAAGAGTGGCGCACTTCTCAATTTCGGCGATCGCACTTTTGAGAGTTTTTCCCATCTCAAGGGTCATGATAATCCCGAATTCAGTTTTCTTGGCTTCCAGAATATCGGCGGCTTGGTGCATCCATTGGGTGCGATCGCGAAAACTTGTCTGTTTATAGGTGGCAAAGGTGCGATCAGCGAGTGCTAGCTTATGTTCGAGTTGCTCATCCGTCAAAGGCTCAAAGGTCTTTAACACTTCTCCCGTTACAGGATTTATTGATGCGATCGCCATGATCTTTTCTCCATTCCTGAGTAGCTACATCAAGCTCAAACTTGCCATTGGTAAGCTTAAACTCGCTATATCAGTTTGTATACATCAGATCTTAATCCTTGCGATCGCTAAATCTTTCGATAATTCAACTTAAATTAACTCTGTGCGCTGCTCTATTCCCAAAATGCCAACCTCTGCCATTTTGTAATACTGCTCTACCGTAAGGCGATATTTTGCTGGTGTAGATATTGCAGCGAGTTTCGTTGTCGTCACCATAACGCCCTCTTAGTTAATATCTTCATGATCTCAATGATATAGCGATCGCCTTCAGTGCGTTGCACTATAGCTTTTTGAATGTATGGCTTCGCAACGCTTTCAAAAATTTCTATGTGAATTTTATTTACAGAAAAATCTTTACAATCCAGAAACTTGACTAAACCCCTTGACCTTATACCATAGTATAAGGTCTAAGCTTGTAACTGTTGGTCGTGAAAAAATGATCGTGGACAAGGATAGCAATGCTACAAGTTGGTGAAGTCTCTCGCAAATTAGGTCTTAATCCTCAGACACTTTATTTTTATGAGCGGATTGGGCTAATTCCTCCTCCTCATAGGACTGAATCTGGCTATCGCTTGTTTAGTCAAGAAGATGTAGATCGCCTAACTTTTATTACCCATACCAAATCGATGGGATTGAGCTTGGATGACATCAGAGAAATCTTAGCTGCTAAAGATAGCAAATCCCCGACTTGTCAAACAGTGCATGATTGTTTGTCAAAAAAGGCAAGAGCGATCGAGGAAACCATTCAGCAACTACAAATCTTACTGGATGAGCTTCACCCCCTCATTAATCACTGTCATCAAAATGTCGAGTGCAAAGATTGTTCCAGTCCCAAAGAATCTTGCGCTGTATCAGATGATCCTCGTCATGACTTTCAGCAAGCTTGTAGTTCTTGGCAAGGACTTGCTAAAGCTGAAGAACAGGCTTTAGCTGTGAATTGATTGGCGGTTTTTACTTCACACAAACCACTGAGCCTCTGCGGGTTAAGGTTTCATAGGCGATCGCTCAGTGGCTAACTTTGTATTTAAAGCTCATTACATAAATTCATAAGTTCATCAAATTCAAATACCCATCATTTGCGAACGCAAGTTTTGCATAGGATAGGCATCGCTTTGTGCTGGATATTCTTCCTTCAAAAACCTTTAGCACTGCCATTTAGATTAGATATAGACGCTTAAAATATGACAAGACTATTTTCAGATATCATTCCTGATCATCAACCTGAAAAACTAAAACTGAGTTGGGTATCGGTGGGTTTCTTTACTATTGTTCATGCTCTAGCCCTGTTAGCCCCTTGGTTCTTTTCATGGTCAGCTTTAGGAATCACAATCTTACTGCATTGGTTTTTAGGCAGCATTGGTATTTGCTTGGGTTATCACCGTTTGCTGAGTCATCGCAGTTTTCAAGTGCCGAAGTGGTTGGAATATGTGATCGCTTTGATTGGGGCGGCAGCTTTGCAAGGCGGTCCAATCTTTTGGATTGCAGGACACCGCTTACACCATGCCCATACTGAAGATGAAGAGAAAGATCCTTATTCGGCAAGGAGAGGCTTTTGGTGGAGTCATATGTTGTGGATTCTATATCCTAAATCAGACTTTTTCGATGCGGATAAGTATTTCCGATATGCTCCTGATTTGGCTCGCGACCCCTTCTATCTCTGGTTAGATAAGTACTTCCTCTTATTGCAAATTCCTGTAGGCGTTGGTTTATATTTGCTGGGCGGTTGGTCTTACGTCATTTGGGGAATGTGTGTACGTTCAGTATTCTTATGGCATAGCACTTGGTTTATTAATTCCGTTACCCATATGTGGGGCTATCGCACCTTTGAGACCAATGACAATTCGCGCAATCTTTGGTGGGCGGCGATCGTGACCTATGGCGAAGGTTGGCACAATAATCACCATGCTTACCCCAATGTGGCAAAAGCGGGCTGGCGTTGGTGGGAAATTGATGTCACTTGGTGGGCTATTCAAGTACTTAGAGCTTTGGGCTTAGCAACAAAAGTGGTTATGCCTCCTGCGATCGCCAAATAAAAAAAGAGACTCGCAAAGCGAGTCTCTTTTTTTAGGAAGCAATAAATTGCCGAATCAAATTTATCAAGATAGTTTGCGAAGATGCTCCTGTGCTGAGTGCTTTCTTTTGAAACTGCTCAAACTCTTGCTCAGGCAAAGTTAAGCTAATTGTATGATTCTTTTTCATCCAAGCAGCGGCAGATTGCCGATAAGCATTCATTTCTTCCTGAAGATGATCAATGGATTGCCACTCACCACGCTCATAACTAGTAAGAATATCTTCTTCTTCAGCAGTTAAATTGTTAATCATTGCTATCTCCTGCATGGTTTTAATAGCTAAATCGTAGCCATTACTTGCTCAAGTACTGCGTTTCTTGCCCATTTATCAGCTTCAAGAATATCCTCAAGTTCTGGCTTAGAGATTAGATTATGCCGATCGCATACGTGCTTAATCAGATCGGCAATCTGCACATAACGCACACGCTCTTGGAGGAATAACTCGACCGCTTGCTCATTGGCGGCATTCAGCACCGCAGGCATAGTGCCACCTGCGCGACCTGCGGCATAGGCTAGTTCCATACAGGGATATTTCTGATGATCGGGGGCGCGGAAGGTGAGCGTGCCACATTTGACGAGATCGAGGCGCTCCCATTGTGTGGGAATGCGATCGGGATAGGAGAGGGAATAGAGCAGAGGCAAACGCATATCGGGAATGCCCAGTTGCGCTAATACGGAAGTGTCTTCTAATTCAATAAGCGAATGGATAATACTTTGAGGATGAATGACAATCTCGATTTTGTCGTAATCTACGCCAAAGAGATAATGGGCTTCGATCACTTCTAAGCCTTTATTCATCAAGGTTGCAGAATCAATCGTAATTTTTTTACCCATCGCCCAATTGGGATGTTTTAAGGCATCGGCAACGGTGACGGAGGCGAGTTCTTCAGTGGGGCGATCGCGAAATGCACCACCCGAAGCCGTGAGGATAATCCGCCGCAATCCACCTTCAGGTACTCCTTGCAAACATTGGAAAATCGCTGAATGTTCCGAATCGGCGGGTAATAGCTTCACGCCATGCTTTTTCACCAATGGTACAACCACTTCACCACCTGCGATCAAGGTTTCTTTGTTAGCTAGGGCAATATTTTTTCCCGCTTTGATGGCGGCGATGGTGGGTAATAGTCCTGCACAGCCGACAATCCCTGTAACCACTGCTTCAGAATCTCCGTAGGCAGCCACGGTTTCTACCCCTTCGGCTCCCGCTAACATGATCGGCTTTACGGCTAGATCGGCGATCGCTTCTTTGAGTTCTGCAAGTTTAGTTTCATTAGCGATCGCTACAATTTCGGGCTGAAACTTACGAATCTGCTGGGCAAAAAGCTCAATATTTCCCCCTGCGGTCATGCCTACGACTTGAAATTTTTCAGGATATTCCGCAACGATATCGAGGGTTTGAGTGCCAATTGAGCCAGTGGAGCCAAGCAGAGTAATACGTTTCATAAAAATGGGCTTGTTAAGTATTTATTAAAGTTTTGCGTACAGTCTTGCTTTAAAGTCTTGCATAAATTTTTGAGCGATCGCGATTTACTCCAAAAAAATAGGACATTCCCATAGCAAGATAGTCTGTGCGATACACAGACTATCTTGGTCTTAGAGGGGAACGTTATTAAATTACTTGGAATTTCGGATTATTTCTAAGAGATGTCGCATCAAAGGATTGCGCCCAAGTTAAAAACTGATCATCAAGGATTTCGCTTTGGGGTTCGATTAGTAGAGCTAGGTAATTACCATGCTGCTTAATGACTACAGCCGTATAGTCGTTACCATGAATTACTGCATGGGTAAAATTTTCTACGGGCAGAGAAGCTGCCAATAATGATTTCAGTCCCAGAGCTTGGAAAATTGGCTGCACCCAGATAATGCTCTTACTGCCATCAACAAGGGTGTAGTACTCTTTGGGAAGTCCACTTAAATCAAAAGTCGCCGCCCCAAGGGTATAGGTTTCAAATTTAGTTTCTTCTAAGGCTGTCATAGTATTTGTAGCAAGCGATCGCTCTTCAGTAAGTGCTTCATGCTACTGAAATTATTCAATCGTACCAAATAGCAAAGTCATCATAGCAACCGTCATCAGGCTTAGATAAATAAAATAAAGGGGAGCAATGCTCCCCTTTATTTATATCTGTAGTCACCAAAACCAGAAGACGAGTGGCGGCGCTTCGCGCCGCCACTCGTCTTCTGGTTTTGTGTACTAACAAGACTGGTGATAGCTATAAATTTATCTAAGAGCTGAATTTTTCGATTTTTCAACTTCGCGGTCTTTTTTGCCTCGGAAGATAAATCGTACTGGAGTACCTTCAAAGCCAAGGCTCTTACGGAATTGATTTTCGATATAACGCTTGTAGTTATCGTTAAAGCGATGGGGATCGTTTACGAACAGGATGATCGTGGGAGGACTATCGGAAATTTGAGTGCAGTAATAAACCTTGCCCTGTTTACCACCGCGACTAGTAGGTGGTGCGTGCCATGTGACTGCCTCGGTGAGCGCTTCATTTAAGACCGCAGTGGGAACGCGACGTTTATGCTGCTCGGCGGCAATATCCACGCGATCGAGGATTTGGGTTACACGCTGTCCTGTTAATGCACTCACAAAGATAATGGGTGCATATTCCACAAACATCAAGCGACTTTTGACATCGGCAGTGTAGTCGTAAATGGTGTAGGAATCTTTTTCGATCGCATCCCACTTATTGACCACGATTACGCAAGCTTTGCCTTCATCGTTGATGCGACCTGCTAGCTTTTGATCTTGATCGGTAACACCATCAAGCGCATCAATGACTAACAAAACGACATCAGAACGTCCGATCGCCTTAAATGCGCGGTTAATACTAAAAAATTCGATGCCGTAATCAATATTCTTTTTACGGCGCACACCTGCGGTATCGATCAGGCGATATTTTTTGCCATCGCGCTCTACAGACATGTCGATCGCATCGCGAGTTGTACCCGAAATTGGGCTAACAATACTCCGATTTTCGCCAATGAAAGAATTGAGCAAGCTGGACTTGCCAACGTTGGGACGACCAATAATCGCTACTTTAATTTCGTCGCTTTCCTTAACTACTTCGTCAGGAGGTGGCAAATGTTTGATCAACTCATCAAGTAATTCGCCCGTGCCATTACCATGAATGCCAGACATGGGAATTGGTTCGCCTAGTCCCAAATTCCAAAATTCTGCTGCTAACGACAGTCCATATTTAGAGCCTTCGCATTTGTTGACCGCCAATAGCACAGGAATATTTTGTCGCCGCAGCCAGCCCCCCAATTGTTCATCAGCATCGGTGATTCCTGCCTGTCCATCTACCACAAAAATTACGGCTGCCGATTCACGGATCGCAATTTCCGCTTGCTCTCGGATCATTGGCAAAAATTCAGTCTCGTCGTCAAATACTAATCCACCTGTATCCACAACTTGAAATTCGTGTGCTCCCCAAAAACATTCGCGGTAAACGCGATCGCGGGTTACACCAGGTTGATCGTAGACGATCGCATATTGTTCACCTGATAGGCGGTTTACGAGTGTAGATTTGCCCACATTGGGGCGACCGACAACGGCAACAATCGGTAGCGGCATGGCTTTACAGTTTTAGAATTCCGAACTCACTACTATAACTTTAAATAAAATCGATTGTCAAATATTTGCCGAATCTAAACTCAAGCTAAGGGACAAGCAGGAATATAATTTGTGGCGCGGCTTCGCCGTGCCACAAATTATTTGGTTCTTTATTAAATCGCAGAACCCTAAAGTTGTTGGCATTAGTTGTTGGCATTAAATGTAGGATGGGTTAGCGATCGCGTAACCCATCATTAATCGATAATTATTGATATGACTACAAGTTCTCCCCCTTCCCCAAATTTAGATCAACCTGATGCTTGGCTATATGATCGTTCAGTTTTAGGATGGATACTCAATCCCAATCTGAATAAGCAATTACCTTTCCTTTACAAAATCTTTAGCCTATATTGCAAAGCATACTTTCAACTCACAGGTAAAAACTATCTTCGTGGTGGTCGCAAATTATTTAGATTCCTATCAAGTATTTTCTACAAACTTGCCCCCGATCAATTTTTAGAATTGCAATTAGCGGATTACAAAGTATTTTTAGATCCCGTTGATATGCGTCTTTTTCAAGTAGTTAATGAACTCTCTGGTCAAGATACGGATACGCGAGTTTTAGCGAAATTACTATCTGAAGGAGATACTTTTCTAGATGTTGGTGCAAATCATGGCAGTTTTGCGATCGTGGCAAGTAAGTTGGTCGGTGCTAATGGATTTGTGTTAGCGGTTGAGCCACAGCCTCGTTTAGCTAAGGCGTTAGAGCGATCGCTCAAGGCTAATGCCCTATGTCAGTTCCAAATCCATAATCTTGCGGTGGGAAATACCGATGGCGAAATAGAACTTTTAGTTCCTCTTGGTACATCTGGTTCCGCAGGGATTTTTCCAGAGCATTCCGCAACTCATCAGTACAAAACTTTTAAAGTGCCTCTGAGAAGATTTGATGATCTCGTGGATTGGCAGCAATTTCATGGGCGAGTTTTACTGAAGCTGGATGTTGAAGGTAGTGAATGCGCTTTTCTCTCAGGTGCAAGCAAAATGATCACCACGCTCAAACCAACCCTGATCATCGAAGTGCATCCCACTAGCTTGAAAGCCGCAGGAGCAACGGGAGATAAACTCAAGGACTTGCTCCAGTCCTTAGGTTATACCCGCTATGCCGAGCTTGATGACTGCGATCGCACCTTCCCCTTAGAGGAACTGAATACTGATATTCAAAGAAATGTCGCAATGATGATGACATAAAGAAGAAGGAGCGCTAAGCGCTCCTTCTTCTTTATGATTCGAGAAATACGCCCATCTTGCGGAATTTTTGATAGCGTAGCTCCTGTAGCTCTTCTACACCCAATTTACTTAAGCGATCGAGGTTTTCCACAAGAGCGGCTTTGAGATTTTCGGCGGCTTTGAGAGGTAAACGATGCGCCCCACCCAATGGCTCCTCAATGATATAGTCAACAATTCCTAAACGCTTCAAATCGGGAGCAGTAATTTTTAAAGCTTCGGCAGCTTTCCCCGCTTTTCCTGAGTCGCGCCAGAGAATTGCGGCACAGGCTTCTGGGGTCGCTACGGTATAGACCGAATTTTCAAACATCATGATGTGATCGCCGATGCCAATCCCCAAGGCTCCACCCGATCCGCCTTCACCGATAACCGTGCAGATAATTGGTACACCTAGTCCAAACATTTGCCTTAAATTTGCGGCGATCGCTTCGCCTTGTCCTTGCTCCTCAGCAGATACTCCGGGGTATGCTCGGGGGTATCAATCAAGGTAATAATGGGCAACTTAAATCGATGGGCATGATCCATCAATCTGGCGGCTTTGCGGTATCCCCCTGGAGAAGCCATACCAAAGTTGCGGGTCATGTTGTCCTTTGTGTCGCGCCCCTTTTGATGTCCCAAGATTACCACTGGGCGATCGCCAATTCTAGCTAGTCCACCCACCAAAGCAGGATCGTCATTACCACGGCGATCGCCATGCAACTCCATCCACTCATCGGTAATTGCCTGCACATAGTCTAAAGTGCTAGGGCGGCGGGGATGCCTTGCGATCTGCATCCTTTGCATGGCTCCCAGTCCCGAAAAAATCTCACGCCGTAAAAGCTCAGCCCGTTGCTCTAAAAGGTGAATCTGCTCAACCATATCAACATCGTTTTCATTCGCGAGTTCGCGGATTTGGGCGATACGGTTTTCTAGTTCAACAATGGGCTTTTCAAAGTCAAGCAGGATTTGGCGATCGGCCATGATGGATGCAGTTTTGTATAGTAGATACCAAATCTCAGATTAGCAGACAACGCGCTAGTTACAGTCTTTTCCAAGTAAAAGGGCTACACAGAATTTTTTACAATCCTTGCAAGACAAGGATTGTAAAAAATTCTGTGTAGAGATTGTGTTAGTCGCAATCTGCTATGTAGCGATCGCAATTAGTAATTAATTTAGTAATTTCTAATTGAGTAGTTGCGTATATACACAAAATAAGTAGATTCGTTTTATTTGTAACAAAAATTAAAAATTGATCGCCTAATCTAGACATAGGCTCTTGTGGATAAAAAATGTCCCACCAAAGTTATCGAGTTTCGACTTCGCTCAGCTAACGTTGGCTGAGCGAAGTCGAAGCCACAGGTACTTTAATTAATAGCAAGTCCCTTATCCCAATTTTCTTTTGGATAAAAAATGGCAAAGCCATTTTTTATCCCTACACATCGCAACATTGCGGAGGTCTCAATGAATACGAACAGATCTATTCAAAGAAAAGTAGAGATTCGATACCTTTCCTCAATGAAAAATGGAATGGCGGAGTTTTATACCCCACAGGCAAGTCATGAAACCATGCTTGTCCAGATTGCCTCAGGAGCGATCGATGATTTGTTTGTGCATCATTTCCAGACCGATCAACTTTTAGTAGTACGTGGGAGTTTTGTCCTAGTAGTGCTGAGCGATCGCCAATATCAATACATTCCTCTCAGCGAATATCGTCCTGCGGTGGTGACGATTCCTCCCAATGTGCCGCACGCCGCCATTAATCTCAGCGATCAACCCTGTGTGATGGTCAATGCGGTTTTGCGTCACGGTGCACCCTATGCCAAGGATTACCAACCCCGTCGCCATCCTTTTCCTTTCGATCTTGACGCAGCTCGTCGGGCGATCGCTTCTTTGGAAATGCCAATCAGGGCCTAGTTACAGCGCTTTGCGCTCAAACCCCAACAAAGGATTTTTTGAAAGTGTTGCGAAGCAACACTTTCAAAAAATCCTTTGTCTATGGAACAGTGCTTTGCACTGCCCCATCTAAACCGTTGGGAGAGTTATAGTTAGGATATAGCTAACTCTTTTATATTGCTGCGAATGCCAGACCATACTCATATCCATGTTAGAGGTGCGAGACAGCACAACCTCAAAAATGTTGACCTGACGATTCCCCGCGATCGCCTGATCGTGTTTACAGGTGTATCTGGCTCTGGCAAATCATCCCTCGCCTTTGACACGATTTTTGCCGAGGGTCAGCGTCGCTATGTGGAATCGCTCAGTGCCTATGCGCGGCAATTTTTAGGACAAGTCGATAAGCCCGATGTGGACTATATAGAGGGCTTAAGTCCTGCGATTTCCATTGACCAAAAATCCACTTCCCATAATCCGCGATCAACAGTCGGCACGGTCACGGAAATTTATGACTATTTGCGCTTACTATTTGGTCGCGCAGGTTCACCCCACTGCCCGATCTGCGATCGCAATATTGCCCCCCAGAGCATCGATCACATGGTGGATACGATTATGGAGTTAAGCGATCGCACGCGCTTCCAATTGCTCGCGCCTGTAATTCGTGGCAAAAAGGGAACCCATAAGAAATTATTAGCAAGTCTGGCTTCTGAAGGTTTTGGCAGAGTTCGCATTGATGGCGAAGTTCGGGAACTCAGCGACAATATCGAACTAGATAAAAATAAACTCCATGATATTGAAATCGTCGTTGATCGCTTAGTTCGTAAGGATGATATTCAAGAACGCCTAACGGATTCCCTCGCCACCTGTTTAAAACGTGCGGAAGGGATTGCGATGGTAGAGATTTTGCCCTCACCCCCAGCCCCTCTCCCAGAGGGCGATGGGAGCAAGAAATCCAAGCCAGAAAGTAATATTCTGACTTTTTCGGAAAACTTTGCCTGTCCTGAGCATGGCGCGGTAATGGAAGAACTATCGCCAAGGATGTTCTCCTTCAACTCTCCCTATGGTGCTTGTCCTGCTTGTCATGGATTGGGAAGTATTAAAACCTTTAATCCTGAACTGATCGTTCCCGATCCCTCTTTGCCCGTATATGCGGCGATCGCACCTTGGGCGGATAAAACCCATACTTACTATATTTCGCTCCTATCGAGTGTGGGCGAATATGCAGGATTTGAAATTAACACCCCTTGGGAAAAGCTCTCACAAGCCCAGATTGACATTATTCTCTACGGTACTACCGAGAAAATTTTAATTAAACCTGACTCCCTTTATCGCGATCGCGCTGAGGGCTATTACAAACGCTACGAAGGGGCGATCGCTATCCTCGAACAGCAGTACAAAGAGGCGGGTGAATCGCAACGGCAAAAGTTAGAGAATTATCTGATCGAGCAGTCTTGTGCTACTTGCGAAGGCACGCGCCTTAAGCCCGAATCCCTTGCCGTGCGGATTGGCGGCTTTAACATTATTGATTTTGTAGCGGTTCCCATTGGCACTTGCTTAGATCGTCTCAAAAATCTCGATCTCGATACCAGAACCAGACAAATCGGCGATCGCGTATTGCAAGAAATCGAAGCCCGACTGCAATTTTTATTAGATGTCGGTTTAGATTACTTGACCCTTGACCGTTCCACCATGTCTCTCTCTGGCGGCGAAGCCCAACGCATTCGCCTTGCTACCCAGATTGGTTCAGGATTGACAGGCGTTCTCTATGTATTGGATGAACCAAGTATTGGACTGCATCAACGGGATAACTCGCGATTGCTTGCCACGTTAACTAAACTGCGCGATCTTGGCAATACCCTCATCGTGGTCGAGCATGATGAAGAAACCATTCGGGCTGCTGATTACCTCGTCGATATTGGACCGGGTGCAGGCGTGCATGGTGGGCGAATTGTCGCCCAAGGCAGCGTCAAGGATATTGAGAAAAATCCCGAATCCCTCACGGGAGCCTATCTCTCTAAGCAAAAGCAAATTTATACCCCTGCGGAACGGCGCGAAGGCAATGGCAAGCATCTAGAAATTTGCAATGCTCATCTGAACAACCTCAAAAATGTCAATGTCAAGATTCCCCTTGGAAAACTAGTCTGTATCACAGGTGTATCAGGCTCAGGCAAATCCACCTTAATTAATGACCTGCTACACCATTCCCTCGAACATAACTTTTCGCGGAAAGTGCCAGTTCCGAAAGGGATTGATGAGGTTAAGGGACTCAAGCACCTTGATAAATTTATCATCATCGATCAATCACCCATCGGACGCACACCCCGATCCAATCCTGCGACCTATACAGGACTATTTGATGTGATCCGTGAAACCTTTGCTCTGACAACTGCGGCGAAAACTCGTGGTTACAAAGCGGGACAATTTTCCTTTAACGTCAAAGGTGGACGCTGTGAAGCCTGTTCAGGTCAGGGCGTAAATATCATTTCCATGAATTTCCTGCCCGATGTCTATGTGCAGTGCGATGTTTGCAAAGGCGCAAGATATAACCGCGAGACGCTGCAAGTTAAGTACAAGGAAAAAACGATCGCTGATGTCCTCGATATGACCATCGAAGAAGCGATGCACTTTTTCGAGAATATTCCCTCCGCCCATGCCAAATTGGGAATGTTGGTGGATGTGGGCTTAGGCTATGTACGTCTCGGTCAGTCCGCGCCCACGCTCTCAGGTGGTGAAGCTCAACGGGTGAAACTTGCCACCGAGTTAGCACGACGAGCCACAGGCAAAACCCTCTATTTAATCGATGAGCCAACTACGGGTTTAAGCTTTTACGATGTGCATAAATTGCTAGATGTCATGCAACGCCTCGTTGATAAAGGCAATAGCATCATCACAATTGAGCATAATCTCGATGTAATTCGCTGTGCTGATTGGATTATTGATCTAGGTCCTGAAGGCGGCGATCGCGGTGGCGAGATCGTTGCTGAAGGCACACCCGAACAGGTGGCCAAAGTTAAGAAATCTTACACTGGCAAATATCTCAAACAAGTATTAGCCGAATATCCTCGCAGTAAGCCCTAATTGTGGCGCGGCAAAGCTGCACCATTTACTAAGTTGCTGTGCAGAAGAGAATGGCGGCGCGAAGCGCCGCCATTCTCTTCTTGGGTTTCATGTCCTTTGACTAAGTTGATCAGTGCCCCAGCTAATAAAATCAATCTAAAAACTTACTTTTTGCCTCAAATATTAATTTGTTTTAAGTTATCTCACAATCTGATCATTGAATGTAAACCACTACGATAAACTTGGTTTTAAACATCCCGTGCCTGAATAGGTACATATATTGATTGGAGCAATAGCAAAAATGTCGCATACAGTCAAAATTTATGACACATGTATCGGCTGCACACAATGCGTGCGTGCCTGCCCTTGTGATGTTTTGGAAATGGTTCCTTGGGATGGATGCAAAGCGGCTCAAATCGCTTCTTCTCCCCGTACCGAGGACTGCATTGGTTGCAAACGTTGCGAAACTGCTTGCCCCACTGACTTCCTAAGCGTCCGTGTCTATCTTGGTGCTGAAACCAGCCGTAGCTTGGGTCTGACCTACTAATTTTAATTATTTATTTTTTTAATTACTTATTAGTTGGCTAGATTCTTGTTTATTTTCTATTAAGTGCAATTATTTTTATCCTGCATTTAAATTGAGGAGCACCAAATGGTGCTCCTCAATTGCTTTATAGAGGTTTGCAAATGAGTACATACTCATTTGTAAACCCAAAATTAATCACAGTAAAGTTTTGTTTTTTTCATTGTGCCGTAGGCATAATGAAAATCTCTAAAAGAGAGAGTCGATGCTTAGCATCGACTCTCTCTTTTGCGTTTATGCTGGTTAATATTGGGTATTTTTTAATTTTTGTTTACCATGCTTGACGTTTTCGATCGCTTGCCCGACGGTTTACTCGATCTTGAGTCCGATCAACTTTACAAAATACTTGAGCGCCCCACGCTAATTCACTTAGAAGGCGATCGCCAACCACCATTGTTTGTTTCAGTTTTGCTCCATGGCAATGAAACTACCAGTTGGTTAGCGATCCGTGAATTACTGCGTAAATATGAAAATAAAAGGCTACCGCGATCGCTATCAGTATTTATCGGTAATGTTTCAGCAGCAAGACATCGCCTCAGACATTTACCCAATCAGCCTGACTACAATCGCATCTGGCAAGCAGGGGAATCGCCAGAACATCACATGGCACAACAGGTAATCGAGGAAATGCGATCGCGGGGTGTCTTTGCCAGCATCGATGTGCATAATAATACGGGCAGGAATCCTCATTATGGCTGCATTACGCATTTAGAGAAGGATTTTCGGAAACTGGCGAGATTATTTGGCAAAACCGTTGTCTATTACACTAGTCCCAAAACAGTACAATCCTTTGCTTTTGGACATTTTTGCCCCTCCATCGTCGTGGAGTGCGGACAGCCAGATGTTCCCGATGGTACAGCCCATGCCTTGGAATTTATGGAAACTTGCCTCAATCTCGATAGTTTTGATAGTCTGCCAGATTCGCTGATCGCTGATATTGATTTATTTCACACAGTAGCGATCGTCAAGGTTCCTGAAGAAATTAATTTCAGTTTTGATGGTAATCCTAACGATGACATCACTTTTCCTGCGGAGATGGATTGCCTCAATTTTTGCGAATTACCGATTGGGGCAAACTTTGGTAAAGCCAAAACCGATAAAGCATATTTATCAGCGCTAAGTGAAGAAGGTGAAGAAAAAGGCGATCGCTATTTCCAAATCGAAAAAGGCGAAATTAAATTAAAAATCGCAGCTATGCCATCAATGCTCACCCTCAATACAGAGATCGTGCGTCAAGACTGCCTATGCTACCTCATGCAGAGAATGTGACTTGTAACTAAGTTTATGGCTTATCTTTTTTATGCATCTGCCCCATCTGATGTTTAAGTCGATTTAGCTCCCGTTCAATATCTAAATGGCTTTCAGGCTTAGCGCTCTTAATTGGTTCTATTTGCGATCGCCCTTCTTGTGTACCCTCACCTAACACCAATTTCCACCCAAATACTAGCAGTGCCAAGACAATCAACAGGGGAATCGCGTAGGTAACTAACATCAAGGAAATCGCCAAAACTATAGTCAAAAAGTGACTACCAACCACCGCGATCGCAATGCCCAATATTACTAATAACAGGAGTCGATTGGACTTACTCATCTATCCCTCTCAGCCCTTTTGCGTTCTAGCTCAGTCATTCTTTGCTCTAAGTCCAATTTGTCAGACTCATAGGAAAGGCTGTAACCAATCAGGCGATCAATTAATCTTTCTTGCTTTTTAGCATTTTCCAACATTAGTTCTATGTCTTGGCGATCGCGAATTTGATCTTCTTGGATGTTTCTCTGGACTGCCGACAACTGTTTGGTTTGTTCAATTAAAAGCAAAATATCTTCGCGATTTCCATTAATATCCTCGCGATCGCGTAATTGGCTTTCTTGATATCGTAACTGGCTTTCCTGTAATTCTCTTTGGACTGCAAGCATATCCGCAATCAATGCTTGCATCTCTTCAAAAGTCATAGCTTCACCTCTTAAATATCACATCTAGATATCATAGCGATCGCCATTTGTGTTAGTACAAGTTACAAGATTTTGCACCACAAAGAATAGAGATCGCCATACACATGATATAGATTAAACCCAAAATAATCAGGCTAATTTCTCTATTAACGCCCAAAGGGGAACTTAAATGGTAAAGGCTTAATTAGTGCCAACTCATCAATCATTTGCTGATGTAAATGACCATTAGTCGCAAGCAATCTTCCCGACCTCGGAATATGTTCGCTGCCATCATATGCTGTAACTATGCCACCAGCCTCGCGTACAACCACCACACCAGCCGCTAAATCCCACAGAGATAAACCTCGCTCCCAATAGCCATCTAAACGACCACAGGCAACATAAGCCAAATCCATCGCGGCGGAACCACCACGCCTTACGCCTTGGGTGAGGTGAGTGAAATGACAAAATTCAGCATAGTTATTATCTTCAACGAGGGTGCGATCGTAGGCAAAGCCTGTTACTAGTAGACTGCGACTCAGTTCTGTCGTCTTAGAAACATGAATTGGCACACGATTACGAGTTGCGCCTAAGCCTGTAGCAGCGCGAAAAATCTCATCACGAAAGGGATCGTAAATCGCACCAACGGAAGGAATTCCATCGATTAGTAAGGCGATCGAGACTGATGAGAATGGATATTGATGGGCAAAATTGGTCGTTCCATCGAGGGGATCGATCGCCCATAAATATCGACTATTGGTATTCCCCAAGACACCCGATTCCTCTGCCAAAATGCCATGATCAGGAAAGTGGCGTTGCAAAATCGATAGAACGGTTGCTTCTGATTCTTTGTCAGCGATCGTCACTAAATCTCCAGGGCGTTTCTCTTCGACTTCCTTCTCTTGGAGATTCCCTAGATAGGATCTAAGAACTGCACCACCCGCACAAGCTGCCTCAGTAGCAATATCTAAGAAGGTTTGGAGTTGCTCTTGACTAACGGAAGCTAGTGAAGTTGTCATAAATTATGAGAATTAAATCTAGTGAGATAAGAGGTGTTTTGCATTTCTGATCCTAACCCTAAAGCGGATTTTAAAAATAGAGTTCAGATTACATTAGAAAAATGACAGTGTGGCACTTTGCGCCACACTGTCATTTTTCTAAAAATAGAAATCACCAGATTGGTGGTGTTAATCCAGAACCGATCGCTGCAAAAATGTTAAGGCATTGTATTGTAAAGATTCTTATCATAAGTCTTTATGTTTTGTTACATTTTTTGTTAAATCACTAACTCCCCTGATCTCCTCTCACACATTCCTCGATTAACATCCCCATAAATAACGCTAGTTAACAGTCCATGAAGCCTTATTGGAAAAACTCCCTGCTCTCACCCTTATTTTTGGTAGTTGCGATCGCTAGTTTCTTTCCCTTGCCTGCCCTCGCTGCCTCATCCAAACCTACTACTCCCGAAAATGAGTCCAACGCCAAAGAAGCAGAAGAACTATGTGGCAAGCCTACCCTCGACGATCTCACCCAACACAAAGTCAAACAAGGCGAGACTCTAGATGCGATCGCCAAGAAATATAACCTCAAAACTGCAACCTTGATGGGACTAAACCCAGAAGTTCGTAGTGGCAATGTCACAGTGGGGCAAACCCTATCAATCCCCCCTATGGACGGCTTGACCTATCGCTTCAAAAATGAGGAAAACTACACTACTGTCGCCAAAAAATATAATATTCGCGCCGACGTACTATTTGAGCGCAATGGCTGTCAACGCCGCCCCAAAGTCGTATTTGTACCCGGAGCCATCTGGAAACCCGATCCTATTCCCTTCAATCCTGCGATCGCTTCTAGAGGTTCTGACAATCCGACTGTGATCATGCAAACAGGCGGCTATCCTCTGCCCTACTCTGTCGCTGTTACTTCTGGCTATGGTTGGCGCATGAATCCTGTTACGGCTATTTGGTCATTTCATAGTGGGATTGACCTCGGCGCACCCTTTGGCACTCCTGTACTTGCGGCAAAAGCAGGCAGAGTTGATTTTGCAGGTTGGGGCGATGGCTATGGCAATCTCGTCGAATTGGATCATGGTTCCACAGGTACACGCTACGCCCATTTAGAAGCAATTTATGTCTATCAAGGGCAACAGGTAGCTCAAGGACAACAACTTGGGATTGTCGGCTCGACAGGACGTTCAACGGGGCCCCACTTACACTTTGAGATCATGGTTCCATCAGGTGATGGCTGGGTAGCTCTCGATCCAGCCCCCTATCTCAACCGCATAGCAGGAGTTATGTCCGATATCTTCCCGCTTTAAAAGCTTTGGATTATTTCCCCACCCAAGGCGGGGAAATTCGGTTTAATGTGAATAAAGCATTGCTAAGCAATGCTTTATTCACATTTTTGCGTTTATATGAATTTTTCTCCCAGTGCAATTGCCCTGCTTGCTTATGGCATTGTTGCGATCGCAGGTGGCATCATCGGTTTTGCCAAAAGCAAGAGCAAAATATCCCTCATCTCAGGCAGCCTTAGTGGGGTAGGACTACTAATATCAGGAATCGCCACTGCCCAAGGTCAAGGGTGGGGCAAAATTGCTGGTATTGCGATCGCAACCCTCTTAGTAATCGTCTTTGTCATGCGCTTCCTCAAAACCAAAAAATTCATGCCCGCAGGTTTAATGATCATTGGTGGAGCCGCAACCCTTTTTGTAGCAATACTTACAAGTTAATTGATCCTGTTTCTTACCTCTAGTGCTACCATAGCAAATGTTAAGAAGTGTGATGAAGAAAAGCTTGTGGACAACGCAATGCTTCAAAATGTTTTGGTAATCATTGCTTTGACAAAGAAACCCTCCATGTCAGAAGCGCCTCTAAACTTTTAGTAATCTCCCTTGGATATTGCTTGAGTTAAAGGATCTCTGCATGGTACGGCATCACATCAATCGTTTTTATTCACATTTTTGATTGGAGAAAAAATTAAATGAGCGTAGTCACGAAGTCCATCGTGAATGCAGATGCTGAAGCACGTTACCTCAGCCCTGGTGAACTAGATCGCATTAAGAGCTTTGTAACCTCTGGTGAGCGTCGTCTTCGCATTGCACAAACTTTGACCGAATCCCGCGAGCGCATTGTTAAGCAAGCTGGCGATCAACTTTTCCAAAAGCGTCCTGATGTTGTTTCTCCTGGTGGAAACGCATATGGTGAACAGCTAACCGCAACTTGCTTGCGTGACCTTGACTACTACCTCCGCCTCGTAACTTACGGAGTTGTATCTGGTGATGTAACCCCAATCGAAGAAATTGGTCTAGTTGGCGTTAAGGAAATGTACGGATCTCTCGGTACTCCTATCGGCGCTGTTTCTGAAGGTGTGCGTGGTCTGAAAAGTGCAGCATCAGCTTTGTTGTCTGGTGAAGATGCAGCAGAAGCTGGCTACTACTTCGATTATGTAATCGGTGCATTGCAGTAAGACGATTCTTGATCTGTTTTGAAATGCATTCTGTAGCTAGTTTTAAAACATTTCGGATTTCTTAATTTCTAAATTCAAAAATTAATTGCAAACCTAAAAAAATATATAAAAATGGCACAAGACGCAATTACCTCGGTTATCAACTCCGCCGACGTTCAAGGCAAGTACCTTGATGCAGCTTCTTTGGAAAAGCTAAAGAATTATTTCGCAACTGGCGAACTTCGCGTTCGTGCTTCTCAAGCGATCGCTGCTAACTCCGCAACCATCGTTAAGGAAGCTGTTGCTAAGTCCTTGTTGTACTCTGATGTTACCCGTCCCGGTGGCAACATGTACACAACTCGTCGTTATGCAGCTTGCATCCGCGACCTCGACTATTACCTCCGCTATGCAACCTATGCAATGCTAGCTGGTGATGCATCTATTCTTGATGAGCGCGTACTCAACGGCTTGAAAGAAACCTACAGCTCTCTTGGAGTACCTGTAGTTTCCACCATTCAAGCAATCCAAGCTATCAAGGAAGTTGCTGCTAGCATCGTTGGTTCTGACGCTGGTAAAGAATTGGGTATCTACCTTGATTACATCAGCTCTGGCTTGAGCTAATTGCTGATATAGCGTTTGTTGCTATTTATTTATTAATTTAATTTCTAATTAATTAATATTTACAAGGCGGCGGCGGTAGGTAGCTTAAGCTCCTATCTCGCCGCCAACGCTTATGACAATAACTTTGCCAGACTGTAAATATTTCAGACTGAGTTTTGTTTTTGTAATTTATTTTTAATATCATTGGCTCTGAAGGAGATTGCCGCTATGCGGAGTTTTAAAATCACTGCTGTTGTACCTAGCCAGACTCGTATTCGTACACAACGAGAATTGCAAAATACCTATTTTACGAAGCTAGTGTCCTATGACAACTGGTTCGCTGAGCAGCAACGCATTATGAAGATGGGTGGCAAAATTATCAAAGTTGAATTAGCTACAGGTAAGCCAAACACAAATACTGGCTTGCTTTAATTTTTTGTTGACCACAAAAACAAAAGTCTTACTAAGTAAGGCTTTTTATAAAATTTACAAAAGCAGAAAGAGTTTTTACTCTCTCTGCTTTTTGTTTATATGCCCAAAGAGTCAGAGCGAAGTGCAGCCTCTCATCATGAAAGGGATTTGATTTTAATGTACGCCCCACGATCGCTTATAGGAGTCATAAGAAATATATTTACAATTTGCACCAAAAATGCTCCTTTCGATATATCTAATCTAAAATGTTTGACATGATACAGTTTTCCTCATAAGCTTAAAGTATTGTTACGTTATGTTGACACAGGTGCTAACATCTACATGTCAGGAAACTTAAATAAGTTACTTGTTGTCATTGTCTATTGTCATTGTTTGATCCGTTAAAGAGGTACTTATGAGTGACTTACCTATCGAAAAGCAGTTTACCCACATGATGTTTTGCCAACAGATCCAAAACATTGATCTAGACTCAGCAAAGCAACTCCTCACTGAGTTACATATGCTCTATCTAGGACAACAAGCTGTTATGGTAAAAATTGCTAAACAAGAATTTTTAGGGGGCATCTAATCTGACTTTCATCCATAAACACAAAAGGGAGCGCTCTGCGCTCCTTTTTTGCGTTAATATCCTAAAATTTTGTCTATGGCTGCCGTTAAATTCGTTAGGATTTCCTGAGGGTGGTATTTTTCGAGTTGAGTTTGGTTGCGGATGCCACTGAGGACAGCAATCGCAGGAATATTATGACTTTGGGCAGCGAAAATATCCGCTTCAGTATCACCAATCATCCATTGCTGATCCACATTGGGTAAAGTAGCTTGAGCAACTTTCATTAATTGGGGTTTGTCTTGAGTATCGACAGTCTTTACATAGTCATCATCCAGACAAAATATGCGATCGCTAGGGAAAAAACGTCTCAAATTATATTGATCGAGAACTGGCTCAAGTTCACGGCGGCGGCGCATAGTCATGACGGCTAGATCGTATCCTGCTGCTTGAGCTTTTTCTAGAGCAGGAATAGCAGTTTCAATCAAGCGATCGTAGGCGAAATAGGGATCAGTATGCACAGTCGCACGACGTAGATGAGCAAAGGCAACCTGTTGCTTCTCATCGGTAAAACCTGAAAGCTGGGCAATATCCTTTTCGGGAACTTGCGATCGCTTTAATTCCCAAAATTCAGATTTAGATAGAGTTTTAACTATTTGCTCAGGCTGACCAATCTTTTTTAGACAATATAAATAAACTTGATAATAGCGCTCTGATACATCCATGATTGGACCATCAAAGTCGGTAAATATGCGTTTTTTCATAAAAGCTTAGTTGAATAAAAAATTTGCAGGATCAACTTTTTTATTCTTTAGTTTCAGAAGTCCAAGTTCCGTAGTGATTTAAGATATTCTCGATTAAAACTTGCGATCGCGCTGATATATTTTGGGGACGGCTGAGCCAGAATCCACCAATTTGACTACCTAAATAGCTAAACTCAGTGCTTTCTTGCCAAAATAATTCCACATCCACATCATCAATTTGTTCAAGATGTGAAGCTAGCTCCCGATACATAGCTAAAGCAATATCGGGATTGTAAGTTATTTTGCTGCGATTAATCGATAGCTCCCCACTAGGCACTTTCTAATTCCTGTGTATTGAGAACGTTGTTAATTGGGGTTGTGGTCGTGTCAATGATGCAACAGTTAACTTCATCAATGCAGACTTTTCCCCATTGCAAAGCCCAGCGTACTAGGGCAACTCGATTGTCAGTTTTAGTTTTAGTTAAAATATTGCTGATGTGATTATCGACAGTTCGTTTACTGATTGCTAGTTGAACAGCGATATCTTGATTAGTTAAGCCCGCAGCCACTAATTCAATCACTTGAAGTTCTCGCTCGGACAGGGCAATCGATTGAGGTGTTAGCGTGGTTGGAGTCGGTTCGGCAGGATTGGTCATGATAGCGAGGGTAAATTGCGCCAATGTTTCAGAATATTACTCATTTTTGGCGGTTAACTAATGAGTATAATTTCTCAGTCAAGATTGTGTCAATTAATTAAGATTCTCTGAGTTTGTCTGAAAACTAGCTTAAGAGCAAGTTTTATAACTAAGCTAGCAAAGATTCTATCCATTTGGGGGGAGCAGGAATAGGATTACCAAGACGATCAAGGACGATCCATGCAACGAGATGAACCAGTAATTGATAGGCCAAGTTGCTAAAAATGATCGCTGCGATCGCAAAGGTTTGAATCGCGGCAAAATCGGGCTGCTCTAATGATCCAAAAAGTTGCATGAGCCAGTTGAGAAATCCTGTAATCTGCACAATTGAATATGTCCAGAGATTCTCGCCTAATAAAACTGAGAGAAAAGCAAACTGAAAGGCTGTCCCTAGGGAGCCAATGATCGTTGCAATGCTAAGGGAACCAGACCAAGGAAAATCTCGCTTCCAGAGGTAGCCTAGGGTGACTCCGACTAAGCCATGCGGAATAATATATTGAATACTGCGGGTGGGCCCCATCAAGATCGCCAGAAGTAAAGCTGTCACAATCATTGCCATCCATGAGGCACGACCATTCCAGCGTAAATAGGCAAGAGCAGTTGGCAATGGAAATAGCATCCGTAACAGGGGACCAAGGGGAAAGTAATAGTTAATTAAAAACAACATCGCCGTGGTACTTGCCAAGAAGGCAGTCTCTACCATCGCACGCGGATCTTTAGATGGATCTGGGGACATGGGTATGGGGATCAAGAAATATTTATATTATTAAGCCCCGCTAAGCTTGGCTTACAGCGCTTTGCGCTCAAAACCGAACCAAGAATTTTTTTAAAAGTGTTGCAAAGCAACACTTTTAAAAAAATTCTTGTGGTTCGTTTGATCGGAAATTGCTGCAATAATCAAGTTATGAGTTTTCGGCGGGAAATTCTTTGGAGATTGTATCTGGGAAACGGCGGCGCAAGCCATATAGCCAAATCAAACCAAAAATCCCTGCGGCGATCGCAGTTAAACTGACCATTTGAGCAGTACGCAGGGGTCCAATCATCAAGCTGTCGGTGCGTAAACCTTCGATCCAAAATCTACCCAAACTATAGGCGATCGCATAGATCATCGTGATTGTGCCAGTTTTGAGTTTAGGAAACTTTAAAAAAGTAAAGATCAAAATGGCAAATACACCAACATTCCAGAGTGACTCATAAAGAAATGTAGGGTGAAAGTAGGATTCATTAATAAACTCAGGGGGGCGGCGGTTGATGGGAATAAACAGCTTCCAAGGTAAATCCGTGGGAGCACCAAAGGCTTCGGAGTTAAAAAAGTTGCCCCAACGCCCGATCGCTTGTCCAAGGATCACCGTCGGCATGACGATATCAGCCATTAACCAAGTAGAAATTTGTTGGCGCTTACAGAAAATAGTTGCGGCGATCGCTCCACCAATAATTGCCCCATGAATCGCAATACCACCTTCCCAGATCGCAAAGACTTTGTACCAAGGTTGAGTTTGAAAGCGCTGCCATTCAAATATGACGTAGTAAAACCTTGCACAGGGAATTGCCCCGACTACTAACCAAATCGCCAGATCCCCAACCAGTTCAGGATCAACATTGCGTTTTTTGGCAAGGGTTTGCGCTAACACAGTGCCGATAATAATCGCCGAAGCAATCAGCAATCCATACCAACGAATTGTGAGTGGACCAATCTCTAAGGCGATCGGTCCGGGGGAGGTAAATTCAAAAGCAAGCGGCAACAAATTAATCACTTTTCCTTTTCCTGTTTTCTTATACCAAATTAAAAAATGGCAACGCTATTTTTTAATTTCAAAAGCCTAGAATCTATGTGGCGCTTGGCACTACACAATTCTTGCTCATGCCAATTATTTGTACCTTATACCTGCCTGCTTGAGGCGATTTAACGCTTCACCTAAGCGATCGCAATCAGCGATTAAACTAATTCTCACATAACCTTCACCACCTTTGCCAAAGGCACTACCGGGTGTGAAAACGACACCTGTACTTTCTAAGACCTTGAGCGCAAAGTCAGCAGAGGTCATCCCCGCAGGAACAGGAATCCAGAGATACATGGTGGCATAGGTTTTGGGAATATCCCATCCTAGTTCCCCCAATCCCTCAATCAGGAAATCACGGCGCTCTTTGTAGCGATCGCAAACTGCCTCTAAATAACTATCAGGAAGTTGCAAGGCTGTTTCCGCAGCCACTTGAATTGCCGAGAAAATTCCGTAATCAAGGTTAGTCTTGAGCGTGCGTAAACCCTGAATCACATGACGATTACCCACCACAAAGCCAACGCGCCAGCCAGCCATGTTATAGGTTTTGGAAAGGGTGTGAAACTCTACCCCCACATCTTTACCGCCTTCGATTTCCAATAGGCTAGTAGGTTGATAACCATCAAAGGCAAGTTCGGCGTAGCAAAGATCATGAACTAATAGAATCTCGTATTTCTTCGCAAAGGCAACCACTTCTTCAAAAAACTCGCGTGGGGCGATCGCGCCTGTGGGGTTAGCAGGGTAATTGAAATACATTACCTTTGCGCGTTGGGCGACCTCTTCAGGAATGGCAGATAGGTCGATCAACCAGTTATTTTCAGCCGTGAGAATCATTTCATAAATTTCGCCACCTGCAAGTAAAGGCCCGCGAAAATGGGCGGGATAGGCGGGACTTGGCACAAGCACAAGATCTCCGGGATCAATATAGGCGATCGCTAAATGTCCTAAGCCCTCCTTAGAGCCAATTAAAGGTAAGGCTTCACCTTCAGAATCAAGTTGCACATTGTAGCGACGCTTATACCAGTCTGTGATTGCGCGACGGAAACTTGCAGTACCTTCAAAAGGTGGATAGCCATGATTTTTAGGGTTTTGTAACGCAGTAATTGCTGCTTCGATTACTGGTTCAGGTGTTGGTCCATCAGGATTACCCATGCCCAAATCGATCAAATCTAGACCTTGCTCTTTCGCTCGCAACTTTAACTCATCTAAGCGGGCAAAAACATATTGAGGGAGTTTTTCTAATCGCTGAGCAGGTTTGAGCCAAGTCTTCATTTGTGTTTTGAGAGCGTATAAGGTGAATGTTTGGAATAATTGTCGCGGAGCAACAAAAATCAACTGAATTTGTTGTAGAACTTCGATCTTAATAGAAATTGTCTCGCGATCATAATCTGTGATTAATAAAGTCAGCCTGTATCAAGTAGCTGGGCATAATTAAAAACCAGAGCCAAAACCTGTGGCGCACGCTGCGTGTGCACCACAGGTTTTGGGGTTCTATATTTAATTTTAAGTAGTTAAGCACAAATAAACTTAAAACCCAGATTGTCATGCTGCCCTCAAAGCGGGCAGCATGACAATCTGGGTTTGGTATTTAACTATTGAATTTCTAAGGTTAATCAAAGAGCTTTGTCCCTATCAAGTTTAACGATAGTGACAACTCAATGATATTTATCAGTTGAATGACAATTTATAGATGCTTTTCAATCTAAATCCTAGTAAATAAGTCTGGGTATAGCTTTGAGTCTATTGGGATGATTTGAAAATTATTAACTTTTATGTCAAAAGACTTAATACAAGTTTACAAAAGCTTCATACAATGTATTTAACGAGTAAGTATTTATCCTCATCATGTCTGTTGCAGAATTTCCTTGGCTTACAACAATTCTTTTGTTTCCTCTAGCCGCCGCCTTTGCGATTCCCTTCATTCCAGACAAATATGGCAAGACCGTGCGATCGTATGCCGTGGGGGTTGGTTTTGTCGAACTATCTTTAATCATTTATGCATTCTGGAGTCAATACAACCTGCATGAAGCAGCGTTTCAGATGACAGAAACCTATGCTTGGATTCCCCAAATTGGTTTGAACTTTTCCTTAGCGGTTGATGGTTTGTCCATGCCGCTAATTTTATTGACAGGTTTGATTACTACCCTTGCAATTTTTGCAAGTTGGAACGTTACCCAAAAGCCTCGCCTGTTCTATTTCTTGATGCTTTGCCTATACAGCGCTCAGATTGGCGTATTTGCAGCTCAAGACCTATTGCTATTCTTCTTCATGTGGGAATTAGAACTGATTCCTGTATATTTACTAATTTCGATTTGGGGGGGAGCGAAGCGTCTTTACGCCGCAACCAAATTTATTCTTTATACAGCTCTAGGCTCGATTTTCATTCTTGTTGCTGGTTTAGCGATGGCATTCTATGGCGATGTCACTACATTTAATCTGTCAGAACTTGCCATGAAGCAATACCCGATCGCTTTTGAGTTACTAGCCTATGCTGGTTTCTTAATTGCCTTTGGTGTGAAGTTACCAATTTTCCCATTACATACATGGTTGCCCGATGCTCATGGTGAAGCTTCTGCACCAGTATCTATGGTCTTGGCGGGGGTCTTGCTCAAAATGGGTGGATATGCCTTAATCCGTTTCAATATTGAAATGTTGCCCAATGCCCATGTTTACTTTGCACCTTTACTTGCCGTTTTAGGCGTAGTCGGTATTGTTTATGGAGCATTAGCCGCCTTCGCACAACAAAACCTCAAGCGTCGCCTCGCCTATTCCTCGATTTCCCACATGGGCTTTATCCTCGTAGGACTGGCATCATTTAATGATCTTGGTGTTAGCGGTGCAGTATTGCAAATGCTATCCCACGGTTTGATTGCAGGCGCATTATTCTTCCTTGCTGGTGTCACCTACGATCGCACCCATACTCTGATGATGGACGAAATGGGTGGCATTGCCAAAATCATGCCTAAGGCTTTTGCCTTGATGACCGCTTCGGCAATGGCTTCTCTCGCACTTCCAGGGATGAGTGGTTTTGTGAGTGAATTGAAGATTTTCCTTGGTATTACCACCAGCGATGTCTATGCATCCAATTTTAAGATTGTGATGATCTTTATCGCGGCGGTTGGCGTAATTATCACCCCGATCTACTTACTCTCAACTTTGCGCCAAGTCTTCTATGGCAAGCCTAACTCAGCTTTACACTTCGATAAATATGTTAGTGATGCTAAGCCTCGCGAGATATTTGTTGCGGCTTGCTTACTTGTACCAATTGTAGCGATCGGGCTGTATCCCAAGTTGGCAACTCAAACCTATGATGCAAAAACTGTTGCCGTCACCGAACAGGCTCGTGATGCCTTCAGTTTAGTTGCTCAGTCCAATCCCCATCTCTACTCGTCAGGTTTCATCGCACCTCAATTACCACACGCAAATCCTCAGCCCCTTTTAGGAATTATGGAATAGGATCAATTCTGCAAAGACAAAAAAGAGCGCTAAGCGCTCTTTTTTTATGGGACTTTAGGCAAATCTCGCTCAAATCTGTCGTCACAAACCCAAGAAGAGATGGCGGCGCGATGCGCCGCCATCTCTTTGTGCTAATACAGACGGCGACAGCTAACTCTAACCTTAGGAGCAATTCTCAGTCGTGAGGTGATTCTACAATAGGTACTAGAATCAGACTTGATCGCCAAACTAAATCGCCAAACTAAATTGAAGTCCCATGACTAATGCCAATCTGCCCCGTCGTGAAAGTTTAGTTAATCGCTTAATTTTTGGGCTAACCACGAGTACATCTCTCCTAGCCACGGCAACTTTGATTCTGTTGTTACATATTCAGCAGGGTACACCAGAACTAGAAGCCTTTACCACATGGTTAGCGATCGTGGTACTTTCCACAGGGCTAGGCTCAGGGCTATTTGTGGCGATTTCCATTATCCGCAGTATTCAACCACCACTGACAGAACTTGCCGAAGCCGCTGAAGAACTATCTTTAGGTAACTTGTCGGCGCGATCGCAATTAAACCGTACCGATGAAATCGGGGAATTTGCCAAGGTTTTTAATCGGATGGCGGCGCAGATGGAAACTAAAACCGCCACCCTTGAGGCTCGTGATATTCAGTTTGCTCTGCAATCTCTTGATCGCGTATTGGTCAACACTACCGATCAATACAAATTAATCAAGGCAAGTTTAGAAGAGATCTGTAAACTTACGGGTGCTCAACTCGGTAGCATTTACCTATGGGAAAATTCCAACTCCCGTCCTGAGGGATGCCTAGTATTAGCAGCAGAATGGGGATATAAAACTAGTCAAGCACTTACAGAAATCACCCTCGGCGAAGGGATCATCGGTCAAGCTGGACAATTAGAAGAAGCGATTATTTGGGAAGGCGATCGCCTCAAAGGACAAAATTTAGTTTACCGTACTCCCGTTGGCGATCTCTTACCCCAGAGCATTTCGGCATATCCTCTGATGCTTAGAAGTAGCCTTGTGGGAGTTCTGTTTTTGGGTAGTCTCACGCCCCTTTCAGCCCGTGGACGCAACATTCTCCAATCCATCGGTCGTCGCCTTGCTACTGCTATTAGTAATGCCCAAAGTATTGAAACGATCGCTCGTCAGCGAGAAGAACTGACTACAGTTTTTGAGCAACTTGCCGATGGGGTACTCCTCAGTGATCCTGCGGGACGCATTCTCAAAATTAATTCCGCAGGACGTAAAATTCTTAGTTTTAATGCGGTCAATGATGGCGTGCCTGCATCACCTGTCATTGCTAAATCTATGGAAGAAATTGTCAAGCAATTTGACATTAGGCATCAGGATGGCGAACCTGTTGATTTAGCGAATCTCGTTGTATTTCGGGCGATGTCTACAGGCGAAGTGGTGGAAGATCAAGTGGTTTTGCGCCCCCCTGAAGGTAATGAAATCATCCTGAGTACTAAGGCTGCGCCACTCGTAGGGACTGAATCGGAACTGATTGGTAGCGTAATGATTTTGCGAGATGTCACCGAGCAGCGCTATCGCGATAAGGTGATGCAAGAAACGAACAAAATCATGATCGAGCAGCAAAAGCGGATGAGCATTTTGCAACGGCTCACCAACTTGATTAACCAACAGTTACAAGATCTAAATGTTCTCTTAGAATCAGTAGTAGAGGCAACTTGCGACGCGATTATGTGGGCAGAGATTTGTGTAATTGCCCTTTATAATCCCAAAGAGAACCGACTAACTCTGTCAGCAGCAAAAGGATTGCCCGATGATTTTCCTCTGCAAGCATCCTTTGCGCTAGATGCTCAAAATCTGATTGCACAGGTATTTAAAGAAGGCATTCCCATTGAAATTAAGGCTGGTGAATCGCATTTGGTGGAAGCACTACCTGTCAAAAGTGCTTTGTGCGTACCGATTGAGTCTAGTCGCTCTGGGCGTTTAGGGGTTTTGGCGATCGGGCACAGTCGTTTAGAAAGAGCGAGTTCTCGCGAAGACTTAAATCTATTGGCTTCCTTTGGTGTGCAGGCGGCGATCGCGATCGGTAATGCTCAATTAATTAATCAAATCGAAGCGCAAAATGCTCAATTACTAGAGGCAACTCAACTCAAGAGCCAGTTTCTTGCCAATATGAGTCATGAATTGCGAACCCCGATGAATGCAATTATTGGGTTTTCACAAGTTTTGCTGCGTCAGCGCCGTGACGCTCTTTCACCAAGTCAAGTTGATATGGTAGAGCGGATTCTGCGTAATGGTAAAAACTTACTAGATTTGATTAATGACATTCTCGATCTATCAAAAATCGAGGCAGGCAAAATGGAACCCCATCCTGAATTCTTTAATCTTGATGAATTAATTCATCATACCTGTGAAAGCCTGCAACCACTAGCCACTAGCAAATCCCTAAATTTTGTATTTGAAAACCACATTGGTACTTGTGCGATTTACCATGACTCAATTCGGATTAAACAAGTGATTACTAACTTAGTTTCCAATGCGATTAAATTTACGGATAATGGCGAAGTTTGTGTTGAACTAAAATACGCGGAAACATCTTCACAAACTATCGATGCGCTATCTTCAGAGACTATAGAAACCAGTAATTCACTTGAAGAAGGTCAAACATCCCCATTTGCCACCTCGAATATTCTAATTTCAGTTCGTGATACAGGTATAGGCATTGAGCCTGAATTTCAACGTACTATCTTTGAACAATTCCGCCAAGTCGATCAGTCTTCTACCCGTAAACATGGTGGTACTGGCTTAGGCTTAGCAATTACAGAGCAGCTTGTCCTACTTATGGGTGGAACGATCTATTTAGAAAGTGTAGTTAATCAAGGTTCTACCTTTACGATTGAACTACCACCACGCTTAATTCAAACTCAAGACAACTAAGTTATGCTGCCCGCGCAGCGGGCAGCATAACTATCTGGGTTTTACTTATGTGTAACTACTTACAGCGCTTTTCGCTCAAAACCAAACCAAGAAAAACTTTAAAAACCTTGCTTCGCAAGGTTTTTAAAGTTTTTCTTGTGGTTCGTTTAATCGGAAGTAGCTGTAGTTCTAAGCGATTCCTAGGCAAAATCTAAACTCGCATTAAAAAACAAATTCAGTAATGCAAAAAAATGGCATTGCCATTTTTTTGCATTACTTGCCTTCTACTTGCTCACGGTAGTTTTGGGCAGAAAGGGTATCATCAAGTTCGCTTTCATCCTCAATATTCACTTTGAGTAGCCATGATGCACCATAGGGATCTGTCGTAATATTTTCGGGTGCATCAACTAATGCAGTATTTGCCTCAACCACAGTTCCTGTCACAGGTGAGTAAATATCTTCTACGGCTTTAACTGATTCAATCGTACCGAAAGTTTGACCTTTTTCTACCTTTGTCCCCACTTCAGGAAGATCGAGAAATACGATATCGCCTAGCTGATCGATCGCAAAAGCAGTAATACCCACTGTGGCGACATTATCCTCTAGACGAATGTATTCGTGGGAGTTGGTATATTTTAGGTCTTCAGGATATTCAAACATCTTGATACTTTTCCTTGTTTACTCTATTTAGACGCTTTAGTCGCTGATTAGCGCTGTAAAGATGTATGGCTTAGCAAATTGGCAAATTTGTAGTGCGATCGCTACCTTGAGTCTTTATACCAAAAAATTGTGATCAAAAAAAAAGGTGACGCAATGCGTCACCTTTCTTTACTGTTTTGGATCAGCGATCGCGTCAATGTCATCTAAATCATCTAACGGCTCACGTTTCGAGAATCCCCAGAGAAAAACTGCGCCAATCAGTGAGAGCATCAACCATTCAGGAGGAACTAGGCTATCGGAAAACACCTTAATGAATAGGCGCAATCCTACTAGCAACACAATTAGATACCCCGCCGATTCTAAATGCGTAAATTCAGATAACCACTTGATAAAGAGTCCCGCTAAAAAGCGTAAGGCAATAATTCCTGCCACCCCACCAATTAATACCAACCAAGTTTCCTCAGCTACGGCAACGGCTGCCGTCACACTATCAAGGGAAAAAGCTAAATCCGTAAGCGATACAAGCGCCACAACTTGCCATAGCTTATCTGCCATACGGACTGGATGCTTAGTATCATGTCCTTCTTGTGATTTTTCTAAGAAGAATCGACCCGATAGCCATAGTAGATATAGTGAACCCGCAAGTTCAAATTGCCAGTATTTGATAACCCATGTTGCTGTAAAAATTAAAACAACGCGCAATACAAAAGCACCAATCAAGCCATAGCGTAGCGCCCATTTCTCTTGCTGTGGATCTGGTAAACTTCGCACGATCGCGGCAAGAGCGATCGCATTATCGGCAGACAGAATTGCCTCTAGCAGAATTAGCACGCCCAAAATGGGAATGACTTCAACCCGAAAGGATAAGGCATTTATATCTAGAAACTGCTCGAACATTAAGTACGATCCATCACAAAAGGTCAACAAGCATAATTATTACATTTTGCTGTGTTGCAGTGCCTAGCATTGTGTTAACAATGAATAAAGGATTGCTAAAATTAGGTACTTTTTATGAAGTCAACAGCCTTTAATCATTCCGTGACTGTGATCGCTAGCACCATGATTGCTAGTGTGATGACCATTAGTATGACATCAAGCGTACAAGCGCAAAATGCCGACCATCTCAAGTCTTTATTGGAACACCATACTTGCCAGCGCTGTGAACTGAGTGGTATTGCTGCAAATGGGGCTGATCTGCGTGAATCTTTTCTTGATGTTGCCGATCTGCGAAAAAGCGCACTTTCTGGCGCAACTTTAGCGTTTAGCACGATGTATTATGCTGACTTTCGGAGCGCCGATCTCAGCAACTCTGACTTGCGAAATACTTTTTTGATTAATAGTGACTTGATCCAGGCAAATCTATCGGGTGCAAATGCGCGGAATAGTCGCTGGAAATATATTGATCTAACTGAAGCCAACTTGCAAAATGCCAATTTGATCGATATTGAGTTGGTCTACGCAAAACTCAATCGCGCTAATCTCAGCAATGCCTCCTTGCGTAATGCGAGCCTCTATGGT
This sequence comes from Pseudanabaena sp. BL-A-41, assembly GCA_050632425.1. GTDB lineage: Bacteria > Cyanobacteriota > Cyanobacteriia > Pseudanabaenales > Pseudanabaenaceae > Pseudanabaena. The sequence continues at coordinate 2,652,426 of CP192607.1, forward strand.
GCGGATTTGACGGGGGCAAATCTGAAGGGAGCCGATCTTTATCGCGCTGACCTCACCAATGCGATTGTCACAAATGTTGACCTTAGCCAAGCGAATCTTTGCCGTGCGACCATGCCTGATGGTACAACTTCCATGCAGGGCTGTATGCTGCAAAAATAAACATCCGAGAGAGGCGCTTTACGCCTCTCTCTAAATGCCAAGCGAGGGAAGTTTTTTATGTCGATCGCACCATCATCAAATCCAGCATCAAATCAAATACGTTGGCTGCAAGTGTGGAGTCTTGCCTCAGTGCAGGGAGCTATTTCTCTGACTTGGATTGCCTATGCGGTGTACTTGCCTAAGTTTATCGAGCAGGTGTTTGCATACCCCACTAGTCAAGCCCAACAATTTGCAGGGTTGCTATTGGTGCTCGAAAGTGCGATCGCGGTAATTGTCGAGCCATTATTTGGGGGACTGTCCGATCGCTGGCAGCGTTGGTATAGCTCACGGATGCCCTTGATTGTGGCGGGAGTAATTGGCTCAACAGCTTTATTTATCGCCCTGCCTGCTGTCGTCGTTTTTGGTGGTTCCAATGAAATTGTGCGCTTGATCTTACCGAGCTTGGCAGTTTTGTGGGCGATGGTAATGGCAACCTTTCGCAGTCCCGTCATTTGTTTATTAGCAAGCTTTGCGGGGGCTACTCAATTACCGCTTGCAGGCAGTGTTTTAACCTTGGTCGGTGGTTTTGTTGGTTCGATTCGCCCCTTAGCAACTAGCTTTATTTTGGGTCTGGGCGCACCCGCTACCTTTGCGATCGCTTCATTTACTCTGCTCGCAGGTGTTGCAGGTTTACGCAGTGCGATGATCTATATTCCCAAAAATCTCAATCCTGCTTTAGAAAATGCAGAACCATTCAAGATTAGAGATTTCTTAAGTAATTTAGCGATCGTGATGTTCGTAGGTGGAGCGATCGGTTTAGGAATGCGCTTGCTGATGGGAGATGTTTTACCCCGCACCCTCAAAGCGGATCTTACAGGCTTTACAGGTTTATCCTTTGAAATCTTAATGGGTTCAGCATTAATTACTCAGGCTCTACTAGCGGTCGGTACTGGTAATATCTCCAAATTTATCGATAACAAACGCTTGATGCTCTTTAGCTTAGGTGGGATTGCGGCAGGACTAGGTTTGCTAGCAGGTGGCTATGGGGCGATCGCTTCCCTGATCGTTATTTTGCTGATATTAGGATTCCTCAGTGCCGTAAATAATGGCATGGTTGCCTTTGCGCTGACAATGGTTCCGAAGGCACTCGGTGGATTAACCGTTGGCACATTCTTTGGCGGCTTGTCAGGGGCGATCGCCATATTTGGTTATCTCGTTCCCAAATCCTCAGAGATGCTCTCCACCCCAAATGCGATTTTACTAACAGCGATCGCTTTTCTCCTTGCAGGTGTAGGCATTGCGTTAGGTGAGCGCATTACTCGCAAAATCAGTTTTGAGTAATTGCTGCGGTTTCCCACGAGTTGCACCAATAATCCAATTACCTAATGCAGGAACCATCTGGCATAGACTCACGCCCATATTTGCGAGGGGTGGCTGCACAAAGCAGTTGTGCATGATTCGCCCCAGTTGTAAGCGCATTTGAAATTCCTTTTGCCATGCGATCGCATATTGTTGCTTAAAGGCGATCGCGCTAATTTGCTGTTCGAGAAATTGACTAACTAGAGGAACGGCTATTTCTGCTGAACGTAGAGCCATCGCCATGCCATCACCACAAAGCGGCGTAATCATACCTGCCGTATCGCCAATCATACAAATATCATGATAAAAGTTCTCTTTAAGTGCAAAGCTAATCTGGCTTAAGCCCTGTAGAGAAGGCGAAACTCGCTGCATATTCAGAAAGCGATCGGCTAGTACAGGATTTTTAGCTAGAGATTCTGGAATACCTAAATCCTGATGAATTGGCTCTTTCATCACTCGTTCATGGGCAATCCAACAGACATTGATTTCCCCAGTTTCAATTTGAGACAATCCACAATAGCCATTGGGAAAGCTATGTAACTCGATCGCATCACCAATATCAATTCCTGTGAAATGTCCCTTATAGGCAACCCAAGGCGATCGCTTAGCAATAAATTGACGATTGAGTGTGCGATCGAGGGCAGATCTTTTCCCAAATGCTCCCAATACTAAGCGTCCAGAGAATTCTCCTTTAGTAGTACTAACCTGAAATCCCTCTGCGAGATTTCCTGTAACCCCTGTAACCTTAGTATTGTCAATACAAGTTACATTCAAATCCTTGGCGCGTTCAAATAGCATCAGGTCTAGTTGATAGCGACTAAGACCAAGAGCAGTGCTAGGCAATGGACTCCGAAAGGATGCGCCGCTAGAGGTAGTCAAGTAAGCGCGATGAATGGGATGTGCGCCGACTTTGTGAACCTGTTCTAATATGCCTAAGTTCGCAAATGCTGCGGTAACTTCAACGGAAAGAAACTCTCCACAGAGTTTATGTACGGGATAATGGCTTTGCTCTAGCAGTAATACCCGATAACCAAGTTTTGCTAGTTGAATGGCAGCACTACAGCCCGATAGCCCAGCACCGATAGCGATCGCGTCATAATTCATGTTTTATTCTAATAGTGATAACGAATCTGAACTAATAAAAGTGCATTATTCTAATATAGCTTTTACGTGAAGAGGCGATCGCTAGTTGTTAAAAGTAGAATAGCGATCATTATTTATCGTGTTAAACCTAGAGACAAAGCCTACCAATGAATCCATTATGCTTAACTTAAATCCAGAATTGATTACGAAAGATGGTAAGCCGATGTTTGCGGTGATTCCCTATGAGCAGTTTTTGGCTATTAAGGAGATGCTGGAAGACTTTCAAGATTTACAAGATTTGAGATCCGCTAAGCAAGAGGAATATAATCAACCAGCGATCGCCTTAAATGATGTCAAACAAATGCTTGGTTTATGAGACTTAAATTTAGCCCAAATCCAATGTACCTTGCTTAATCTCCATCTGTTTTTCTGCCGATTTGAGGACTTCTAAACTGAGGAGAATATCAAGGCGTTTTTGGTCTTCGATGATTTCTTGGACGGTGACGATCCGAATTTTATCGACGGGAGCGCTCATGAATTGACTTTTATAAATTCCTGCTTCTTTGGCTTCTTTGATCATGTCTTTGGTGGGCTTTTGCAGGGTGATGAATACGCCTATTGCTGCACTTTCACGGGTCATTGTGCCTTGCAGGTCGCGAATGTCTCTGGATGAGACTTTGCCTGATTTGACTTGCAAGATAATTTTTTCAGGATCGTCTTTTTCGCTTCTAAAGTAAGCAATGCCGTCAATGCCTTTGTCTGCACCTTTCTTTTGGTTGATGGTGGCGCGGTTGTTGGAGTAGGTAAGTACTGCCCATTTTTCAAATTCTTTACGGGTGCGATCGTCGCTCTTATTAGCTAACGCTTCGGCAGATTTCATATCTTTGGGAATACCGTTTAGCGTGATGTTGTCTAATACGCCTTTGCCAAAGCTGTCTTCTAAGCGTTTGAGAATTAAGCTAATGCTTTGATAGGTGATGTCAATGCCAATCCATTGACGATTTAATCTTTGAGAAACTGCAACAGTCGTACCACAGCCACAGTAAGCATCTAAAATCACATCACCTTCATTACTGCTAGATTTGATGATTCTTTCTAAAAGAGATTCGGGTTTTTGCGTGGGATAACCTAATTTTTCGGCAGATTGAGCAGATAGCGGAGAGATATCGTCGATAATTGATTGGACGGCTACACCCTTCATTTCATCAAGATATCTTTTGTAACCCGGAACTCCTCCCTGCTTTTTAGGATAATAAATTCTTCCTTCTTTATCCAGTTCTTCCAATTTTTCAATTGTGTATTTCCAATGATTTCCCTTGCTTGCTGGATCAATACCTTTCCAAGGCTTGCCCGAAGAACCATTTCTAGTACCTGCTGCCGTTAAATCACTAACTCTAAATCGCCTACCTGTTCCTTCTTCGATATGTCGATAAAATTTATCAGTGTAGTCTTGATTATAGTCAGAATATTGAGTATTCCAAATATATTTACTAGATTTAGAGTAGAGCAAAATTACATCATGGATATGATTCCATTTATGAGAATCACTTCTTGCGCTAGTTCTTTTCCAAATAATTTCGTTTAAAAAATCACCACCTTGAGCGCAAAATATGGAATCCAAGATTATTTTTAAATAATGAGAAGCACTTGGATCGCAGTGTAAATAAAAACTTCCAGTTGGCTTTAAAACTCGATAGATTTCCGCAATCCGTAACGTCATACTAACCAAATAAGCCAACAAACTTCCCTTACCCAAAACCTTAGTCAAACCAGAAATCAGATCGATACTTTGGGGAGTAAAATGACCCAAATAATTTTCTTGAATCTCCGCCAAACCCTGATTCGCAATATCATCCCAAGTCCAAGTATCGATAAACGCTTGTGCCTGTGCCTGATCTTCCTTCCCAATATTGTTGTAAATCTGGTTATAGTTTCGCTTCGAGTTAAACGGCGGATCGATATAGCACAAATCAACCGACTCATCCTTGATATGCCGCCGCAATACCTCCAGATTATCCCCGTAAAATAATTGATTCTTAGGTTGATTCGCCATAGTCAAGTTCAGTAAATAGTCACAATTTTCATCATAGCCCCAAACTATAGGTTAAAAATAGGCGATCGTGCAAAAAACGCTCTTTATTTTTACATTTTTTAGATAAATTGACTTACGAAAGCCTGTAAATTTTCAAAATAAATACAGTGTTAACACGCTTCTATAAAGTGTTAACATCTAGGTATTATTACGAACATATGCCTCATGAAACAGGTTAATGGTGCTGGAATAAATGAGCATGGTAGGTTTTCCAGTTTGCGTGATGAACCACTCGCTAAACAAGTAATTGGTTTACGAGTTCCTGTGAGTCAACTTGAAATCGTCAAGGCAAAAGGAACCGAATGGATACGCGATGCGATCGCTGAAAAGTTACAGAGAGAATCTGTGATTGCTATTTCTGCTGAAGCAAAAGCAGTCCAAAGACTAGATAGAATTAATAATCCTAGCAACTACACAATTATTGGCGAAGTTAACGCAGAAATTGATATTGAAGCAATTAATAAACACTTGAGAAAACGTGGTAAAAAGCAAATATCAATTGCAGATTGACAATCTCGTCATAAAGGAAGATTTACCACTGTGCTTAATACCCAACGAAAGGCATAGCGCCATTTTAGGGAGAAATTGCTCAGACCTGCGGATGCGGCGATGCTTTTTAGTTCAGGGGATTTGAAGCCGCGCAAAACAGAAAGTGGTGCATCATTCCGCACCATATCTACCGCAGGTAACAGCCTTGTGAGGGCATAGATGCCGTAATAAGCAAAGGAATGGCGATGTAAATCGTTAATTAGAATTCCATGTTTAGATACACGCTGCATCGATCGCACAATTTGCACAGCATTCTCATGGGCAAAGTGATGTAAAAACATGGCAGCGATCGCGATATCAAACTCACCGTCATCGTAGGGAAGTGCCAGAGCATCGGTAACTTCAACCTTGATTTTTGTTTGCAAGTTTGACGGTAAACGCTTTTGTAAGGCGGAACGGGCATAGTCCACCGTTACGGGATTCGCATCGATCGCCACCACTTCGACATTAATCACAGGGGATTGCGCTGCGGCCCACCGCACAATATATTCGGGAAAATCGCCAATACCCGTACCTAAATCAAGAATGCGGATCGTTTGATTTGATTGCGATCGCGATTTTGATCTCAAAAAAGGAGCAATAATTTCCATCGTAGTTGCATAACCACCCAATAATTGATTAATTGGGCGTAGTTGTTCTAAAGCATCCGTCAGGCGTTCATCCTGAATTGTGAAATCATCCATCAACTCATCTTGATCGGTGCGGATTTGAAATGAAGGCATAAATATTCTCCTTTAGGGCAGTGAAGTAAGATAGGTGACACAAAGTGCCGCCTATCCTAAGGATTTAGACTTTCTGAAATAAACAACCTTCAATGGATAGCCCCGGACCAAATGCTAAGGCAATTCCATGATGAAAAGTAGAGTTAGAGCGATCGCTAATTCCTGCTTGATGTTTGGCTAATATCTCTTTGAGAATAAATAGAACCGTTGGCGAACTCATATTGCCATATTGCCGCAGAACCTTATAGGAATCAGCAACCATGCGATCGCTTAAGGCAAAAATTGATTGGATTTGCTCAATGATTTTTCTACCCCCTGGATGAATTGCCCAAAAATCAAGATTATTTTGCGTAAGATGGTGTTTATTTAAGAACATTTGTAAATAATTAGGCAGATAAGCCGCAACTACTTCTGGAACCTTTGGAGATAAGCCCATCAGAAACCCTGTATCACCAATTGTCCAGTTCATTAACTCCTCCGTATTCTCAATCAAGAGACTACATCCATCGGTATAGGCAAGCTTTCCCTCTGCTTCCGCAAATGGATGTGAGGCAAGAATCGCTGCTGCTGCGCCATCGGCAAAAATGGCATTGATAATTGTATTTTCGAGGGTGTCAGCAACTTGGAAATGCAAGGAACATAACTCAACGCAAACTAATAGGACTTTAGCTTGGCGATCGCTTTGGCAAATGGCATGGGCGGCTTTTAAGCCATTAAAAGCCGCATGGCAGCCCATAAATCCAATCATCGTGCGAACGATCGTATAGGGCAGCCCCAATTGCTTAATTAAGTGCATATCTATCCCCGGAGCCGAAAAACCTGTACAACTGACAACGATCAGATGCGTAATCTCTTGAGCAGTAAGTTTTGCCTGAGCGATCGCTTGTGCGGCTGCCTGTATAGCTAGTTTTGGTGCGTAGATTGCATATATCTGATTACGACTAAAGGTGGTTGGTGTAGGGGTGAGTTCCCAATTAGGGGGATAGAGTTCAAAATTCTGAAGATCGCCGCCATAGTCGGGAATGCAGCTATAGCGATAGTCAATACCTGAGTTTGCATAAATTGCAGGAATTCTTTTTCTAATGACTGCCGATAAACTTTCGGTTTGTAACATAAAGTCGGCGGCTTCAGTCTGGGTGCGCTTGTAAGGTGGGTTGGCAGTTGCGATCGCTTCTAAAACTGTATACATTGGATAAAACTGCCTAGGCTAAAATGAACAAGCATTAACTCAAGAGATTCAAAATACTCTATGAGGAAACTCCGAGGTTCACGTAAATAGCAGTAATAATTCAAGATTTGCTTTAAAGAAAAGGATAGGCAGCGCATCGCGCCGCCTATCCTTTTCTTGTGGATTTAAACTTTAACTAAGGGTTTGGCATCAGTACGAATAGGAATAGAAATGCACATTCCTTCCCTTGCCATTACAGATCCTGCGAATCTTTCTTTGGCTAAGCCTTCAAACTCATCTAATTGATCATCACTGCGTAGAGGATCGTGATGAAAAATTACTAGGGTTTTGACATTTGCCGCTTCAGCTACCTTGATCGCCTCTTGCCATGTTGAGTGTCCCCAGCCAATTTTAGGATTAGTTGTTGACCAATATTCCTCATCGGAATAGGTGGCATCCATGATCAAAACATCAGCATTGCGTGCGAGGTGGACAAGATTTTCATCAATGTGATCATGGAAATGCTCAGTATCCGTAGCATAAACCGCCGAGCGATCGCCAACGCTGACTCGATATCCTGTAGCCTCCCCCGGATGATTGAGCAATCCTGACTCAACCGTTACACCATTGCCGACATCGATGATACTCGGAACATCCACATCAAAAAACTTTAGACAGGAACCCATCACCCGCAGTGGTACAGGAAAGTTAGGATGGTGCATCTGCTCCTCTAGACGTTCCTGCATTGTTTGTCCTGTAGGAGCGATTTTGCCGTAAATTTTAAAAAGATTGCCCTTAATAAAAGCAGGAGTGAAAAAAGGAAACCCTTGAATATGATCCCAATGACTATGAGTAAAGAAAATACTCGCTTCGATCGGCATCTGCTTGAGTAAATGTTGTCCTAATACCCTAATCCCCGTTCCACCATCGAAAATCAGTCTCTTGCCTTGGCAGCGCATTTCTACACAGGGAGTGTTGCCACCATAGCGCACGGTACTTGAACCAGGGGTCGCTATGCTGCCACGTACACCCCAAAAATGAATAGAAAACTCGCTGTCAGAAATGGACATTAGCTAACTCAGTGTCAGAGAATTTTGAACCATTGGGGTAAGACTGAAAATCTAGTGAACTTTAAGCTTATATGTACTTGTCTAAAAACTGCTATACCTTGATTTAGGTACTAGTTAAGAGAATAGTTATTACTATTCGCCCATACCCCTACCTCTTAAAGTTTAACAGTCACACATAATGAGCAAGACAAGAATAGACGAGCATTGCTATCGGGAAGTTGTATCAGAATTACCCAGCTAATTTAACTAGATTTGAGTATATGCTAACCCTATGTAATGAGATGTGGCTATCAGCTTTTAGTACTAGCTAGATTACCCATAACAGTTTGGTATCGTTTTTTAATGGGTATTGACTCATTCGATATTAGATCTTTTGAGATTTTTTGTAGATTCGGGATACAAGTTTGTGGTAGTAACTCAACCAATAGAAATAAAAAATTCGCCATCTATTGTGCCCTCTAGCTCTTTAGCTTTAGCGATCGCAGGTATGAAATGCGCGGGTTGTGTGGCAGTTGTAGAAAAGCGTTTGCTTGGCTGTGAAGGAGTCAAGGCAGCAAGTGTAAATTTATTAACTGAGAAAGCAACTGTCGTTTATAGCGGTGAAACTGCACCACAGGATTTTGCCCCGCAGTTAATTGAAGCGATCGCGAAGGCAGGATTTTCGGCAGAGTTTATTGATCAAAGAAATCGCCAGTCAAGGCTGAAATCTCTCAATGCTCCTGTTCCAAAAACTCTGTGGTTTGGCATTAGTCAAGAAGTAGCCATTCCTGCATCGTTGGTAATTTTAGCGATCGTCGGACATTTAGGCTTAATCGGGGTGGTGGATCTACCGCTCTTGGGCAATATGTATGCCCATTGGATCGTTTCTACCGTGGCGCTTGGCTGGGTTGGTCGTCCGATCTGGTGGGATGGATTGAAATCACTGTGGTATCGCGCCCCAAATATGAACTCCTTGGTGGGACTAGGCACGATTTCCGCCTATTTGGCAAGTACGATCGCGTTATATGTACCGCAGCTAGGTTGGCAATGCTTCTTTGAAGAACCTGTCATGCTTTTGGGGTTTGTGCTGTTAGGACAGGCTTTATTAGAACGCGCTAAGGGCAGAGCCTCCAATGCTATTCGTGCACTCATGGAGTTGCAGCCTGCAAGTGCCAGATTATTGGTAAATTCCAACGAGGGAGAGATTCAAGTCCCGATCGCTGTGGAAGATTTGCAAGTTGGCGATCGTATTGTGGTTTGGGCTGGCGAAAAAATCCCTGTCGATGGCGAAATTATTGCGGGTAGTTCTAGCGTGGATGAGTCGATGCTTACAGGGGAATCGATGCCCGTGGCAAAACAATTAGGCGCAAGGGTCACAGGGGCAACCCTGAATTTGACGGGAGCGATTACTGTCCAAGTTTTGCAAACTGGTGCAGAAACGACCTTAGCGCGGATTGTGTCACTGGTGGAGTCAGCACAGGCAAGTAAAGCGCCAATTCAGTACTTAGCCGATCGCGTAGCGGGCTATTTCGCCTACTCAGTGATGGCAATCTCAGCGCTCACCTTTCTCATTTGGTATGGATTGCTCCATGCGGAAATCGTGTTTAGTTTGCGCTTGGCGATCGCGGTTTTAGTAGTAGCTTGTCCCTGTGCATTGGGCTTAGCCACACCGACAGCGATCATGGTCGGCACGGGTATGGGTGCAGAAAAAGGGATTTTAATCAAAGGTGGGGCAAGCCTAGAAAAAATCGATCAATTATCTGCCGTTGTCTTTGATAAAACGGGAACTTTGACAACGGGCAAACCTGAAGTTACGGATGTGATCACCAATGACTTAATGGTGTTTGGAAATAGCATGATCGATCAAACCACTTTTAAAAGCCTGATTGATCGGGAAGTGCCAACCTCGGCTCTCAGAGTCTTACAACTAGCGGCTAGTGCTGAAGTTGGCGCAAACCATATCCTTGGTGCAGCAACGATCGCCAAAGCTCAAGAGCTAAACATCGACCTACTACCAACTCAATCCTCCCAAATTGTCGCTGGTTGTGGTGTGGAAGCCTTACTTACAACTGGTGAAACGGTTCTGGTAGGTAATGCAGCATGGTTAGTTGAGCGCCAAGTAACAATTCCTAGTGAAATTTCAGAGCGATCGCAGCAGTTAGCCCAGCTAGGTAAAACGCCAATTTTCGTGGCAGTTGATACGCAACTCTTGGGGATAATTGCTATCCGCGATCGCCTTAAACCTGAAGCTCCTGAAGTTATACGCCAAATTGAAGCAATGGGTTTACAGGTGTGGATGCTCACAGGTGATCGTCAAGAAACAGCGATCGCGATCGCCAATCAGTTGGGTATTCCTCCCGAAAGGGCGATCGCGGAAGTGAAACCCGATGGCAAAGCCGATGCAATTCTCAAATTACTCGCAGCAGGTCAGCGTGTGGCGATGGTTGGCGACGGTGTCAATGATGCCCCTGCTCTCGCCAGTGCCACTGTCGGCATTGCCCTCAGTTCAGGAACTGATGTGGCGATGGAAACTGCGGATATTGTGTTGATGCGTCAAGGGTTGAGCGATGTTGTGCCTGCGATCGAACTCAGTCGCGCCACTTTCAACAAAATTCGCCAAAATCTATTTTGGGCATTTGCCTATAACACTCTCGCGATTCCCATTGCCGCAGGTATTCTCTACCCAAGTTTTGGCATCTCTCTCAATCCCACGATCGCAGGTTTAGCGATGGCACTTAGTTCTGTAAGCGTTGTGATGAGTTCACTATCATTGAGAGCTAGGAATTAGGCAAACCCGAACCAATAAAACCTTAAAAGTGTTGCTCCGCAACACTTTTAAGGTTTTATTGGTTCATTTAATCAGAAATTGCTGTAAAAGATTTAGAGAAATATAATGGATTGGATTAATTTAATTATTGCGGGACTATTGGAAGTTGTTTGGGCGAGTAGCTTGAAATATACCGATGGCTTTACAAAACCAATTCCTAGCCTAATTACGCTTGCCACCCTTGCGGCAAGCTTCATCCTTCTTGCCCAAGCCTTAAAAACCTTACCCGTTGGCACAGGCTATGCCGTATGGACAGGTATTGGTGTCGTCGGAACTGCGATCGTTGGTTCTGTGTTTTTAGGAGAGCCACGTGACCTAACGCGATTTATCTGTATTAGCCTGATTATTGGGGGAATAGTTGGTTTGCGGTTTACAAGCCCACAATGATAGGATGATCATTACCTTGCCCACATCCTATTGCCTAAAACTAAAGAAATAAAAGAATGGATTCTCAGTCGTTAAACGATAAATCTTGGAATGCGAAATCATTACTATTAAGTATTCTTAGCCTGTTGTCTGTTTTTTTTATTATCCTGACGTTGCAGGTAAGTTGGAATAATCCACAGGAGCAGACGAAATTAGATTTGCTACAAACAGATTTAATTTTGCAAGCGACCCAATCCGTTAATCAAGAACAGGATCATTTCGCAGGAGATTTCTTGCAATCGCTAATCAGTGATGGAGATCCTCAAGATATCTATACACAGTCCCTAAGAAGCTATCAAGAGGTGCTTCAAGCGAATAAATCTGCTCTTGAGCGGCTTTCCCAAGATGTGAGTGGTGCAGACTCTCAATCTCTCTCCAAACAACTCCAAAAAAAGCAAAATGCTGTCAGTGAGATCAGTATGCGGGCAGGCTTACTCCAGATCCAAACGGGAGATATTCAAGGCGCGATCGCTACATGGTCAAATGTTAAGGAGATAGAGGGCGAATCCATGACCAGCTATGGGTTAACTACCCAAATCCTCCAAGGACTGTGGTCAGAGACGACCATGTTATTTCCTAATGCAGAAACTCAGCTTAGAAATACCCTTGATGGTTGGTATCGCCAAGTTGCACTCACTAAGCTCTATCAAGCTCAACAAAGAAGTGAGGAATTAAGCAACCTCGCCCAACAGGCTCAAATCTCTGTAGATACGGCAATTAAACGCCTTATAATTGTCAATTCCATTCCATTGATTGGTGGCAGTATTGGTGTTGTGCTCTGGTTAGGACTCCTAGTTCAATGGATTTTCTTTCGCAAATCCTCTCCCTTTTATACCAAACCAGAAGGCGAGGCTAATCAAACTTCCAATCAAATTAGCTGGCAAGTTCCTTGGGGAATGGAAACGATTTGGGAAGTTATGGTTTTATGGTTCTCTGCTTTTTGTTTGATTACTCAGTTAGTATTACCCTTAATCTTTGAACTGTTAGGAATTGAATCAAGAGTTAGCGAAGATTTTACATTACAAGCCTTGTTGGTGCTGATTCCCTATACCGTCTCGGTTATGCCAATGCTACCGATTTTACGATTTAGTCTGGCTACCTATCGTCCCTTGCCTGAAGGTTGGTTCCGCTTTAAATTGACTTCGCCGCAATGGTTACTATGGGGAATTGGCGGTTACTTCGCCGCCGTGCCACTTGTGCTAATTGTCTCTGTGATCAGCCAGAAATTTCTCCAAGGTCAAGGTGGTGGCAATCCGCTATTACCAATTTTGACAGAAAGTCAAAATATTTTGCCTAAATTCCTACTATGGTCAACTTTGGCGATCGCTGCACCATTTTTCGAGGAATACCTATTTCGCGGCTTTTTATTACCTTCACTGACCAAGTTTTTACCAGTTTGGGGGGCGATCGCAGCTAGCGGCTTTTTATTTGCACTCGCCCATTTGAATATTGCGGACATTATTCCCCTAAGTGTTTTGGGGATCGTAATGGGATTTGTTTATTGGCGATCGAAAAATCTTTTGTCCTCCATGCTATTACATTGTCTGTGGAATAGTGGTAGCTTCTTAGCCCTAATTGCTTTAGGTGGTAAGTAATTGGAACTATAGCGCACGCTCGATGTGCGCTATAGTTCACTCGTTTGAAAATTCGCTATAGGTGATAGAAATCACAGAAGATCTGTGAGCAATTTCTTTAAATATGGAGCGCTAAATCACCAGCCTAACCTTCAAAAAGCTCGATATTATTTACATCAAGATTTAAAGGGAAGGAATAAGGCAATGATGGAAGTTACTATTGGCGAATTGATGGTTAAATCCTACAGTGCAGTGATTGCATTTTTGTTACTCGCAATCATTCTCTAAGTTCCCAAAATCACAGGTTTTTAAGCTAGCAAAAGCTGCGGTACTTCATACCGCAGCTTTTGCTTTGAAGCTGACTTAGAACCGAGAGAAATTTTGGAAAGCTTTGCTTCGCAAAGCTTTCCAAAATTTCTCTGGCATACTTTAAACAGGCTGTAGTTTTAGTTTATTTGTTGATGATTGTGATAGCGATCGCATTTTTGGTTATTGAGCATCACAGGATCTATAGCTGTGAGATCGCTATCTATTCCTTGAGGTAAAGCCATACTGATACCTATAGAAAAATTCTTTCCAATGGCAAAAGCAATGATCCTCAATTCACTAAATCAAGTTCGATCCATAGTTATCAATACAGTTACTGGTACAGAAAAAGCGATTATCTTCTTAGGCAAAATCTTTGTTGTTGATAAAAATTATGGCTCTCTTAATGAAGCGATCGCAGGATGCAGAAGAGATTTAGATTTAGGTATGGCAATATTAATCACTCCTAATGCAAATCACTATAGTGTTTGGATTGAAATTCCTCATGAATTAATTCTGAACTAAATTGGTAACTAAGGATAGTCTTATAGCAAAGCAAGTTTTGCTTAGGACATAAAACCAGAAGATGAGTTGCGGCGCTTTGCGCCGCAACTCATCTTCTGGTTTTAGTTTGTACTAGCTAACTCTTTTTTATATATGGATGGATGGTTTAGACAGAGCTTTGCTCTGCCTATAGCAATGTAAGTTTTGTGGCGAAAGTTATTGATCAGGCGATCGCTATTGTCAAATGTAGAATTATTAAGATTAATCCTTATACATAGGTACTGATAATCCCAGATTTCCTAAAATATCTAATGGTTTGGCTCTGGGTAGAGGATTTTCCTATTGAATAACAATAACCCCTATTTAAATAATCGCAAATTCCGCCACATCAGTATGGGCTGGATTGGTTACTGTGTAAGTATTTCTGGTAAAGATGTTTTTCTATTTATTCCTGAACAAGATCGGATTGCCTGCATTGGTAAAGGTGACTTGATTGAGATTCGCTGAGCATTAAAATTTTTGGCGATCGCTATTTATCGACATCAACCATTGACTTAGTCCCCAAAAGAAAAAGGCACGCTTTGCGTGCCTTTTTCTTTTGGGGATTGGATTTAATTACCCATTTGACGACGAAGAGCTTCTAACTCAGCATCGATCGCTGCACCAACACTTGGTCTTGCCGCATCCGATGGAGGCAATGCGCCTTGAGGTGTGGGACTACTAGAAATCATCTTGGCTTTGAGGGCGGCGAGTTCATCATCGACACCACTACCAGCTTCTAGCTGAGCAAACTGAGATTCGAGATTGTCCATACCCAGTTCAGAGCTAGCACTTGCCTTAGCTTCTGCCATTAGTACACGCTCTTCCATGCGCTCAAACGTCGCAGCAGCAGAGTTAGTATTTACCTTGCCCAACATATTGTTGAGATTTTCTTGAGCTTTAGCCGATTGCAATCTTGCCTTAAGCATTTCTTTCTTGGTTTTTGCCTCAGAAATCTTGCCTTCGATCGCAATCAGATTTTTCTTGAGAGTATCTACTTGAGTTGTTTGTTGATCCAACCCAACCTTTAAAGTTGCCGCCGCATCCGCATGGGTTTTCTTGCGACTGAGAGCTTCCCTTGCTAGGTTTTCATCTCCCTTTTGGAGAGCTAGCATTGCCCGCTTTTCCCATTCTTGGGCTTGAGTTGCACTTTGATTATATTGTTGTTCTTGGCGTTTGAGGGCAGCCATTGATTGCGCGACAGCTTGGCGCAATTGCACCAAATCTTCTTGCATATCAATGATTGATTGCTCCAGAATTTTTTCTGGATCTTCAGCAGCCGTAACCATTGCATTTACATTGGACTTGACCACCATACCAATGCGATCGAGTAATCCCATAATCCTGTCCTTTGCGTTAGGGAGTAAATTGTCTACATACTATCATGAACAAAAAACATCGGCGTTGGGATATAACACCGATGTTTTTCTATTCGTTATATAACCTAATAGCAGCTCCGGGATTTGAACCCGGGACCTACGGATTATGAGACCGTCGCTCTAACCACCTGAGCCAAGCTGCCGCATTTGTTAATATAACACATCTATGTAAACTTTTTGCAATATTTAATTTAAAATTTTGATCGCCTCCTAAAAGCTCAAAGGTATTGCAAAGCAATACCTTTGAGCTTTTAGGAGATACCCCGTAACACATTGTCCCTTCGTGGTGAAACTCAACACACCAACCAGTAACAGGTTCAAAGATCCATGTATCCCAATCTTGCGCCACAATTTCCGCGATCGCATCCTTAACCAGTTGTAATGGCATTACTAAAGTGGGTTGATGTGCCGAAAACCAGAGAATGTTGACATGAGGGTTAATCAATTGCTGAGTTTGACAAAGCTCTGAAAAAGCTAAAGCCACATCATCACGACTAGACAAATTTACACAGATACTTTCAGGGACACTTTGCCAATCAATTTGTGCATATTGCCAAGGAAAAGACTGGCTCAGCCATTGCTCTAGAGCTTGCGCGGCAGAACTATTGGGCAAGAAAATCTGGCAAGCATCTAGTGGAATGCCGATATCCGTTAACCAGTTTTGCGCTGCCTGTAACTGCGATCGCTGACGAACCTCAGCTAATTTTTGTGCTAGTTGAGACTGACTTGCCGAATCTTCCATTTATTGATGACTACATGCTCTGTCACCAGTACATACTAAAATGACTCGTAGAGAAAATTTCAACATTTCTTAATCTCTACCGATCGCATAGCTAAATTTCTATTCTGGACAAATTAAGGTCACAAAATTTATGGTCGCAACCCCTAACACCACAGACGCAGCCACTCCCGCCTTTAAAGATGACTTTCGCGAAGGCATTCAGTACTTTGGCGAACCGTTGGAGGGGTTCGACGAACTCGGACGGATTCCTGTCCTCAGTCCTGACAAATCTGGTGTGACCGATCCTCGCGATCGCGCATCAGTTTTTCAAACGTTACTAGCTGCCGATGCTTTGCGCTATCTCACCTTACAAGTTACAGGTAGCAAAGCATCAGGACACCCCGGAGGATTTGCCAGCAGTGCTGAAGCCGTAGCCGCATTCTATATGCTCGGTCACAAGAATATGCCAACGGAAGTGGGACACCATGCTCCCGGTTATTACAGTGCCATGTTTTTAGATCGCTCCCTCGAAGATATGGGAATTAATACCGTTGCTCAAATGCGCGATCGCTATCGCGAAAAGCATGGTCTACTTGGTCACTTGTCGGGCTACATTCCCGGAATTCTTGCACCTGCGGGACCTCTAGGACAGGGGCAACATTTTGCAATGGCAGGGGCTTTGTTGCATCGCGATAAATTATTCCCTGTCACAATCGGTGACGGTGGACTTGGTGAACCCTATCCCATTAGCTCGATCGCCCATTTCCATACCGCCTATCCTGAAGTTACCAATTTTGTACCGATTTTGGTATGGAACGGCTACAGTCAAGAGCATCACAGCATGGTTTCCACCAAAACTAATGCCGAGATGCTTGCTTTCTGGAAAGGCAATGGCTTTGATGAAGTCATCCTTGTTGATGCGAAGGATTTTGACGATCAAAATCAAACGGGTGCTTATGTTGATAGTACTGCTTTCTCTTTTAAACAACGTCTTGCCTTTACCGAAGCAGTTCTCGTTGGTGCAGATCAGGCTGCGAAACTTGCCTTTGGTGGAAAGTTGACCGTATTTATCATCAAACAACTTAAGGGAGCAGGTGTTCATGCCCGTGGCGCAAAATCCCATAACCTCTATGCCCATCACACCCTCGATAATCCCGATGTTGTCGCAGGTTTAAAATCTCGTGCCCTCAATCCTGAAGCATGGCAAACCGTCAGCACCAACTTGCAATGGGCTGGTGGAGGTTCTTCTTCTAAAACCGCCGTTACTGAATCCGTACTACCTCTAACGGATTTGGGAACCTTGCCCTTAGAAGAATATGCCGTTGGTGGAGAAGCGAAGATTGCGACAACCGCAATGGGTCGTCTAGTTGGCTATGTTGGACAAACCGATAAGCGCTTCATCGTCACTAATGCTGATGGTAATGAAGCTTCGGGGATTGCCAATATCAACCAAGCTCTGAAAATCAATCACCCTACCACCGATGATCTCTATAACCAAGCCCCCGGTGGACAGGTTTATGAACCTCTAAATGAAGATGCCTGTGCTGGTTTAGCTGTTGGTTTAGCGCTATTTGGTAGCCGCACTCTCTGGTGTTCCTATGAATCCTTCGCAATTAATGGACTTCCCATTTGGCAAACCGTGACTCAGGCGATGGCAGAGCTACGTCGTCCTACTCCTGCAACTGTGTGTTTATTTACCGCAGGGGCTTTAGAGCAAGGTCGCAACGGTTGGACACACCAACGCCCTGAAATCGAAGGATATTTTGCATCGATGATGCGAAATGGCAATATCTTCCCTCTCTTCCCTCTAGATGCTAATAGCATTCAAGTTTGTTAT
This sequence comes from Pseudanabaena sp. BL-A-41, assembly GCA_050632425.1. Taxonomy (GTDB): domain Bacteria; phylum Cyanobacteriota; class Cyanobacteriia; order Pseudanabaenales; family Pseudanabaenaceae; genus Pseudanabaena. The sequence goes on from CP192607.1 coordinate 2,670,199, forward strand.
GACTGGGCGCTGAAGGCAGTCAATAAAGGTGTGGTCATTACCGCCAGTAAATCACCTCTGCCTATCCGCACGACCTTCGAGCAGAATCGTCAAGCTCTGGAAGATGGCGCGATCGCTTTGCAAGAAATTGCAGGTAGCAAGAAGGTTGTCTTCGCTGTTATCGGTGACATGATGCTATTACCTGTATACGAAGCCGCGCAAAAACTTGCTGAGCAAGGTATCGGTTCTAAGATTGTTTCCATTGTTAGTCCCCGTCGCCTCTATCGATCAACTGATGTGGCTTGGGATACTTGCTCTGAGCCAGATGGCAAATTCCTCAGTGATGCTGATTTTGAGGCATTGTTTGGCGGTGATGCTCTCATTGGTGTTGTCGGCGGTGCTTCGGCAATGCTTGAGCCTGTGATGCTCCGTAGCAGCAGCAAGCGCGATGTCTTCTCATGGAAGCGTGGCGAAACCACCGCTTCGGCTGGGCAGTTGTTTGATTTCAATGGCATGAATGCTCAAGCAATTAGCGATCGCGCTAAGCAGTTACTTGCCTAAACTTTAAAGAGATGTTTTGCTAAGCAAAACATCTCTTTTCACAACAAAATAAGCGATCGCTCTTTGCTAAAAGTAAAATCATGATTAGAGGGGCGATCGCTTTATGATGTGAAGCAAATGCTTAGTTTGTGAGATGTTTGCTAAATCCCTATGCAAATCAGGGCAGTAAAGGCGATCGCTTATAGTTAATTTTTAAGATTAAAATAAATTGAGATGAGCGATCACAGGAGTAAACCTAATGACTCAAGCAATTGCAGGAAAGACATCACTGTATGATTGCGATCTCAATCTATGGTTAGAAACAGCGATCGCGCAATTGAAAACTGGCAATTTACAGGATCTTGACATTGAAAATTTAATAGAGGAGTTAGAAGGTTTGGCGGGTAGAGACAGGCGTGAGCTAAAAAATAGGCTGACCACACTTATCGAACATCTTCTAAAACGCTGTTATGTTAAGAGTGAATATGACTACGCTGGATGGCAAACTACAATCGCGAGAACACGCATTAAAATTAGGGATATTCTCAGGCAGTCGCCTAGTTTAAAAAATTATGTGAATAGTCCTGAATTGTTTCAGCAAGCATTTGAAGATGCCTTGTTTATCGTGAAATCGGAAGTAGGTTATAAGTCTGTCAAATTTCCTGATAGTTGGGAATTTAATCAAGATATTGAGTCAATGCTTAGTGTAAATTTTTGGGAATAAGGGGCGATCTCTATTCAATAAAACATTACAAAGCGATCGCTATTTGCTAAAAGTAAACCTGCGATCACTTTAAACGACGTTAAACAAATGCTCAGTTTATGAAATGGTCGCTAAATCGCTATTTGATTAAAGTAAAATGAAAACTAAAATCATCAAAAATGAAGTACGGTATTGAATTTAAGCCAAAAGCAGTTAAGGATTTACGGAGTCTACCCAAACAAATACAGAGTAAAATATTAGAAAAGATTCAGTTAATGGAAAACGATTTAGCTGGCGATGTGAAAAAGTTAACCAATTTTACGCCTGAGTATCGATTAAGAGTTGGCAACTATCGCGTACTCTTTGAGATAGAAAATGAAAGTATTGTGATTTATCGCGTTAAACCTAGAGATAAAGCCTACCAATAAACTCCATTATGCTTAACTTAAATCCAGAATTGATTACTAAAGATGGCAAGCCGATGTTTGCGGTAATTCCGTATGAGCAGTTTTTGGTGATTAAAGAGATGTTGGAGGACTTTCAAGATTTACAAGATTTGAGAGCTGCCAAGCAAGAGGAATATGATCAACCCGCGATCGCTTTAAATGATGTGAAACAAATGCTTGGTTTATGAGATGGTCTCTAAATCGCTATTTGAATAAAAATTTTCCCTTTTACCTTTTCCTTGTTCATCCGTTTTCCATTTCGGCAAAATGCTCCATCAGCGATCGATGGATAAATATATAGCCGCCGCCAACTTTTTGGAGAAATAATTTGTCGCTTGCCCAATCGAGGAATTTGGCGTAATTCCAAGGGATAAATCCTTTGAAATATAGAATCAATCGTAATGTGAAATGCTGGAGACACGCTAGCCCCCCCAAACGTAGGACAGGAACCAGAACAATCATTATTTGAGTAAATTCTCTAGGAAATTCTTCACTAATTAAGACTTCTAATATCAAGCTAATTATTACACTGACTAACCCGTAAGCTAAGACACGAATAGCTGACTTTCTAATACCTTGATTTGGATAAATTTTTACCTCAACTTCTGAACTAACTAGACCTTTGTTCAGACCGATGATCAACCCTGAAAATAGTCCAAACATAAATCCAAAGAGTAGACCAGTCATAAACCAGGGTATAAAGCCATTACGCAGTCCACCAATTAGACCAATATGACCAGTCATAAAACCAACACCAATAAAACCACAAAGTAGACCACCTATTAGCCCTCCCGTTAGACAAATACTCAACCATTTTAAAAAGTTTGTTTTAAATTCTTTCCAATTCCATATAACTGTTTCAACAGGTTTAATATCTGAAGTAACGAATTTAATAGTTATTGCCCACCAGAATAAAGCATTGAGCCAATCCCCCAGTTGACTAAAAGATTTATAACCTCCCCACGATCCCCACTGAGACAAAGACAAACTCCCAAGAAATAAAGTGGTGATTAAAAAACTTATAAGGAGATAAGGAATAAAGTTACGATCTCTACCCTGTATCCACCAATAAGGTTGCATCTTTTCAATTAGAAAAGTAGTTTGAGAATATTTAACCATTTGCTGTGATATCCATATCAGCCAGCGTGTAGCATCTGATCGAGGATAGGCTTGCTTCACTTGAGATTTATAATCCGAATCATAAGCTCTTGGTCTTGAACCTTGAAATATACGATTGATATAGTCATCAAATAATCGTTTCTTTCGATTTGAGGCAATTGTACTTACAGGAATATCTGCAACCTCAATTCCTTGATATGCCATCACCATGATATTGAGTAACAGAGGAGATTGAGCTAGATCTTGAAGTGTCTCATCCTCAATTAGCAATGTTTTTAACAAAGTCAGATTAGACTGAAGGCGATCCAGATAACTGTGAATTTGCTCGGCACTGAGAGGTCTCAGAACAAGAGCAGATTGCAGTTTTAAGCGATTACCTAACTTCTCATAATCCCTCACCCGACAACACACCACCATCTCCGTTGCTTGCTCCTTCTGAAAAGCATTCAACGCCGTCACGCAAGCATTGCGCTTTTCCAAATCTCTAATTTCATCCAAACCATCCAACAACAGCAACAATTCCTGCTTCTCTACCCACTGCTGCCCGATCTTGCGATTTACCTGATACTTGCTATTCAGTTCCTCAACAATCCATTTAGCAATAGTTTGTTTTTCCGCCGCCCAAGAAGAAAGATTTAACACCACAGGAATACGGCGATCTATCTCCTCTTCCGCACGAGCAATTAGATCCCTTGCTAATTGCAGCAAAGTAATCGTTTTCCCCGCCCCCGGTTCACCCAAAATTAGCAGCGTCCCACCTTCTCCTAGCTTATCGAAGACATCAATTACAGGCGTACCTGCTAGCAAAGGTTGACAGGACTTGTCTGGATTAATGATATCCATATTCCAAGGCGAAGCAACAGCACTAGGACGATTCTCTAATCCGAGAACAATGGGAATCTTCTCATGCAAAGACTTCTCTAACACACCCTCAACCCAAGCAGTTCTAACATGATTCAATAATGCTTTGCGATTGCGTAACTCTTGCCGCGACATCTCGCCATCCAAGCTGATTTGCCCAACGTTAACCGTTCCACCTTGGACGAGAATGCCGATTTTTTCTGCGAACTTGCCGAATTGATTCACACCGACCTGTGATGACTAGAGATTTAACTGACTTGTTACTGCACAGATCCCCGACTTTTTTTGTGAATTTGCAGATTCCCTTTGCCTGAGTAGAAAAAGTCGGGGATCTCAATCTTAGAAGCTAAAATTTTGGATCTCGACTTTACCACCTTGAACCACTAAACCAATCTTTTCAGCAAGCTTAGCGTTATTTTGAATTAAAGTTGGTTCGTCTTTAATTGCTTTTGCAGTTTCCTGTATTTTTTGCAATAACTCAGGATCGGCTTTCACCGCAGCCTCAACCGCCAGAATTGCCTGAGAAACTTCATCATCACCCTTAGCCACAGTTTCCAGTTCCGACACCGCCAGCTTAAAATCCGCCGATGGTTCAGCTTGAATGATCGCCTCAGTCTTAGCAAGAGGCTTTTTCTTCAGCAAATTCACCAAATTGCCGACTTGATGACTAACCGCCTCACCGAGCTTGTCCCCAGTTTTTTCAAAAGCTTTTTTCAGAATTAACGTCCCAACGGCGATTGCGGCTGTAGTCAGTGGCTCCATAAAAACCTCTTAATATTTGGCGTTAACGCCTTATTGCAAAAATTTTACCTTGAAATCGTGAAATTATTCTGAGCGATCATGCTTTACTTTCACCGAGATTACAGAGACGATCGCACCTAAGGCAAATACAGATTCAGATTTTTGGACTTGAGTATACTTGGCATTAACCAAAAACAAAAAAGGAGTCGCTAAGCGACTCCTTTTTTGTTTTTCCGTTCTTTATAGAACGGGTCCGACGGGGCTCGAACCCGCAACTTCCGCCGTGACAGGGCGGTGCTCTAACCAATTGAACTACGAACCCAGATTTCTGCTTAAAATAGTATTTATTGCAAATACTCTGAAGAACCGCTTGCTACCTGCTTTTTAAGCTTGTTGCTTGCGTTTCTTTATTCAAGCGGTCTTTATTATGTAGATTTCAAAAGCGTTTGTCAATACTTTTGAGTATATTTTTTTAATTTTTTTGATTCAAGAGTCTGTAATACCCTCAGTACAAAGGTTTTGACGATGTGAAGCTAAGATGTCTTCACCCATACCTTGATGGGCTAGCACTTCATCGGAACCGATCGCCACAAAATATCGTAAAAAGCCTGAAAAAGTCATTGCAATTCCCCCAGTCCATGATATTCTGTCAGCCATTATTTGCCAGCTATATTCTGTCCATTAGGATTTAATTGGTTTAGAGGATTTACATGAATTGCTTTAAGAGCGCAAAAATCAAGGGTGCGGGAGCCGCGATCGCGACAACGCTTTTGACGCAGATATTAAGTATTGCTATACCAACAACATGGCAATCCATACCATCAGCGATCGCTTTACCAGGACAAACACCCGATCAAGTCATTGATTGGATTAGAACTAACCCAGCTCTGCGTCCAGAGTCAGGTGAGCGTCTACTCGTGCGTAAAAGTGACACCCCATCAAGACGATTTCAATTTCAAGCCAGTGTGGTGTTACCGGGGATTGCAGCAATTAAGGCGAGCGACGCAAATCTGATTAGAAGTGAGCAGATTCGCTTTTTTGACATTATCAATGGTGTCACGCGATCGCGTTTAGAAGAGTCCCTACGCTCAATATATGGGCCAGAGATTATGCGCGACTATGCCACCGCCAAGCGGGTTTATGCCTATCCTACGGCTGCCATGGTACAGCGATCGCACGGCAAGAATGCTTCACCAATTTTGTGGGCTTTGCAGGGGGAATTGCGTCAAGGTAAGAAGTATGGCTATTGGGTAGAGTTGTTACAAAATGGCAAGGGTAGCGCCAATTCTGGACAAATAACTGTATTTGAACTAGAGAGTTTGCCGAAACTAGAAGATGAACTAAGCAAACGAAATAATCCATAAAAAAAGCCTCGCAATGCGAGGCTTTTTTTAAAACAAAATCAAAGAGGCGACGCTTTGCGCCGCCTCTTTGATTTACAGAAACCAGCCGTAGCTATGTAATCCTTTACCGAGTAGGTTTACACCGAGATAGCAAGTCCAAACTACTAATAAGCCGACACTTGCCAAAATCGCAGGCTTGCGTCCTTGCCATCCCTTAGTAATGCGTGTATGTAGATAGGCAGCAAAGACTAGCCATGTAATCAAAGACCAAGTTTCCTTGGGGTCCCAACTCCAATAGGAACCCCATGCTTCATTTGCCCATACGCCGCCAGCGATGATGCCAATGGTCAACAACGGGAAGCCTAATCCGATCGCTCGATAACTGAGATTATCTAAGGTTTCTCCTAAGGTGAGGCGGCGCAGCGATAGGGGCTTTGCTTGGGTCGCATTCTCCACTAGCGTAGCGGTATTTGCGGATGCGAGATTAGCTGAATTTAAAACATTACCCATTCCTTCAACGGCAAAAGCAGCAAAGGTTTCAGGATTCGACTGCTTTGTTTCGGTGACACTACGCAGATTTGTGCCGAAAGAACTACCTTGTAAAACGACATCTTGACCACGGGTGACGATTAAAAACGCGATCGCTAAAATACTGCCCGTCATCAAAGCCGCGTAACTGAGCAACATCACCGTAACGTGCATCATTAACCAATTGGACTTTAAGGCAGGTACAAGTGGCTCCGAAACTTGCATCCCTGCGGGTAAGGCAAGAGCGGCAAAAGCGGTGATACCCATTGCCATTGGTGAAGTAAATGCCCCAATCAAACGCTTGGCAGTATCATTAGCGCTCTTGCTACCAATGCGATCAACGACAATATGCATGGTGGTAATGCCCCATGCCAAGAAAAATAGCGATTCATAAAGATTGCTCAGTGGGAAATAGCCTGCATCAATCCAGCGCGCTCCCAGTAATGCAGCAATGCAGAGATTAGCGATCGCCATGCCTGCATTACCTAGCGATCGTAAATAGGGCAGGTTGGGAAATGCGACATGTACCCAGAAAATGAGCATGGTCGCAAAGAGGATAGCAAATGAGGTGTTATCCAATAGGTTCTGAAGCGCGACGAGTTGCATTCAGGCAATTCTCCAGCAATTTTTAGAAGGTTTTATGATTTGATTTTTAAAAGTGCATTTTCTATGCGTTTTTATTGTAAGCGATGTTGATAAGCCTTACCATTTATCGGATCATGCCTAGATTTGCCCATGACCTTAAACTACCGCGCATTACCTGCTACTTTACCTAATCCCCATGCCCAAGGCGCAATTATTGCCCTGCATGGATGGGGTGCTAACTGTGATGATTTGATCTCCCTTGCACCACTGGTTGGAATTCCAAATTATCAATGGATTTGTCCTGAAGCTCCATTTAACCACCCGATACCCAATGGCAAAATGTGGTATGACCTCCAAAGTCTTGATGTTGAGGGATTAGCCAAAAGCTGCGAGTTGCTCAGTCAATTTCTGGAAAATTTACCAAATCTAACGGGTATCCCTCTCGAAAAAACATTTTTGTTAGGTTTCTCACAGGGTGGAGCGATGACCTTAGATGTAGGTTTGGGTTTCCCCTTAGCAGGATTAATCGCGCTGAGTGGCTATTTACATATTGCGGAGGAAGAATTGCGGGATCTTGTCGGTGAAGCATTGCCGCCGATTTTAATCGCTCACGGTACACAAGATCCTGTCGTTCCTATTGGGGCAGCCCGTAGCGCCAGACAGTTACTTGAGAGTTTAGGGGCAACCGTGGAATATGAGGAGTATGAAATGTTCCATGAAATTCGTCCTGAAACTTGCGATCGCATTCGCGAATTTATACTGGCTTATCAAGTGTCTAAATAGGGTAAGAATAGGCGGCGCTTCGCGCCGCCTATTCTTACCCCAATAAATTCTTTCCTTTTTTGTCACTTTTTGTTTTTATTTGTTTTAACGACTAGTCAATTTTTGATATGACAGTGTATTGTTAAGATCGAAATAATCACTTATATAAACTATATTTAGGAGATATTGTATGCCTCTTTCAGATGCTCAACTTTTCTCAGCTTTAGTACTTGCACTAGTTCCCGCAGTATTGGCTACTTTGTTAGGCTCTGCTCTTGCAAATTCCTAGTCCTCATTCATATATTTTTTACAACCTAGAGGTTGCGAATGGTTGCCAAGCGAAACCCATCTCCGCGAGTTTCTCCAACAGTAGCAAAACAAACCCTACGCCGATCGCAGGATCAGAATGGGCGAAATGATGTCGTGAGCATTGGGTCGCGAAGCAACCATTCAGCCTCTAGTGGCAAGTTTCCCATGCCGTCGGCAATGAATCCTGAGTTAACTGCTACTAATAGCTATAGTGAAGCTGTTGCCCAATCGATTCAGCGCAAGAGAGAGCAATATTGCCGAACGAAAGCAACGGAATCAATTATTGTAATTGCAGTAAATGTGGCTTTGTCCCTTGCAGCGATCGCAGCAATAACGAGATTATTGCCTTATCAATCATCCCAAAAGGATCGCCTCGACGAAATTACAACAGAGGTAAATTCTGCCGAGCAACGTGTTAATACTTTGCGTGAGCAACTACCGCAAACCTTAAATTCGGGCAAGTCTAGAGAAATGTTGTTGAGAAAGCAAGGTTTGATCAAGAGTAATCAAATGACAATTAAGTTACTCGATCCCACCGAAATCGCTTCACCTAATAGCGATGGGGTCATGCCGACCACAACCACTGCCCAAAGAACTAAGCAATAAAAAAAAGAGAACGCAAAGCGTTCTCTTTTTTTTATTGCTCTAGCTCAATAAGGCGAATAGCTAATAAAATCTCCGCAAGCATTCTTTGCCAAGCGTAATACCAACCTGCCCAGCCATCCAAAATTCCACCTTTCAGGATCAAGCAATAAAACAAAATCACAATTGGGGCAATTACCTTTTGTTTGCGAAGGCGATCGCCAAAACTTAGTTCCTTTACTGGTGTCGTCATTAACTTTTTTGCCTCGATCAACAAATAGCGATCTTGGGATTGCAACCACCGACTTAAGGATTTGCGATCGTCATGATAGATACATCCAGCTAAATATCCATAATCACCTGAAACCTTAACCCGATGGGCATGACCATCTTCAATATAATGAGCCTTATCTTTGCGGTACAGAACTTTGCGAGGTGGCAATAGAGTACCGCGTAGAGGTTTCCCAAATACACAATATTTAAAGTTCACAAAATAGGAATCTCTGGGTAAAGACTTTGGTAAAGAATGGAGTTCAGCAATTAATTCTTTGCTCAAAGTATAGTCAGCATCTAGTGAGAGCACCCATTCCGTTGTAATTTGCTCTAGCCCATAATTACATTGTCCTGCAAAATGCTCGAAAGTGCGTTGATAAACTTCTACTTGTGGATAACTAGCTAAGATCTCCAGAGTTTGATCATCGCTAAAACTATCGATTACCACAATTCTTTTTGCCCAAGTTAAGCATTCTAATGTCCTGCTAATATTGGGAGCCTCATTATAAGTAAGAATTAGTGGAGTAATTTGCTCAATCATTTTGATGAATGTCCCGTAAAATTGTCTAACTAATCTTCAGGTAAATACTGAGGATTTAAGACATCGGCTTGAGAAAATGGACATAGCTCAGGAAAAGTAGCAATATCTAATCCTGTTTCTTGAGACGTAATCAATCTGGCATCTTGATAGCAATCTGCGAATACAGATTCAAAATAAGGCTTCAGGCTAGGACTTTTTTTGAACGCTTTATTTAAACGGAGAGAATGCTCAGTAATTGATGCTTTCCAGCTATTAGTTCGTTTTTGCGGTTGGTATTTCCATTTCAATAAATGCTGTAACACTCTAATCAAGTTACTTTCTAAGGCATCTTTACGGCTATTCCCCATATCTTCAATTTCTTCAGCCAGATTTTCGAGATCCAATTTCTCAACCTCTCCTTTGCGTAACAGATTTACGGTTTCTTTCAGCCAGAGATTAAAATCCGTTTCATATAAAGCTTTAGTTGCATTCATGACTTGGCATACTTGGCGTATATATCAATCAAACTATGGGCTATTTTAGCCCAACTATAATGTTCGGCAATATATTGTTGAGCGCGATCGCCTTTTTGCTTTGCAACTTGGGGATGCTCAAAAAAGTCTTGGATTGATAACGCGATCGCCTCAGTATCTAATTGTGTGACATAGCCGAGATCCTGTTCTTTTACCATTGGCGCGATCGCAACACCGCTAGTAATTAAAACAGGCGTTCCTGCTGCAAGGGCTTCAATTACAGCAATGCCAAAGTTTTCAGAATGGGAAGTGAGGACAAAGAGATCAGCACCCTGTAAATATAGATTTTTAGTTTCCCCATTAACGAAACCAACTAGATGGGTGCGATCGCCAATTTGATGTTTTTTTAGTAAATCTTGAATCTGATTCATGTAATCACTCTCGCCATTTCCCGCGATCGCGAAAGCAAAATTTGAGTCTTGGAATTTACTAAGCGCAGGAATCAGATACTCCAATCCTTTTTTAGGATGGATGCGGGACATAAACAGAATAATAGGAATATGACTGGGAATTTGCAGGATTTGGTGGAGTTGATCTTGAGCATCAGGAATTGGATTTGGTATATGTACACCATGCGGTAGAACGAAATTAGGAATATTTAAACCTAGTTGATCAAATTCCGCTCGTTCCTGCTCAGCCGTAAAATGGAGTGATTGACTATGCAATAAATTAGAGCGTTCAATAATATTAAGATAGATTTGTTTGCGAAGTTGGCTTTGTTGTAATGACCATTCACAAAGCTGTCCCAAGGGTCGATTGATATAGGGCACATTTTTGATACGGGCGATCGCCATCGCGATCGTGGAAGCATAGGAAAAAATGGCGTGGACATGAATGATGTCATAATCGGTGATATGTTGCCATAACCAAGCCGTTAGCGCTCCTGAATAGGCAAACTCACGGATAGCATTCACATTAGGCGAAAATCTCGCAAAAAAGCGAATTGGTACATTGCCATATTCCTCTAACTGATCGGTCAGTTCATCTAAAGGCACATCCAGTAAGTCTTTACCGTTATCATTAGTGGTCACTATTTCCGCATCAACATTTTGCGATCGCAGCGCTTTCACCATTTCGATGACTGCTTTGCTGGGACCTCCGCGTACTTTTGCCACTGAAGGAATAATATGCAGAACTTTGATCATGAGATTGCCTGTAACCAATTTTGCAAAACGACTAAACTCCCGCGTCGATTCCATTGCTGAGATGCTAGAGGTACATGATACGCAGCGTCATGATTGCCAGCAATTCTGACAAGGAATGTATTGATTGCAATCAATACTTCGGACAGTTTAGAACAATTGATAAATAATTAGATAGGCTATACTGAAAATGCTCAAAGCCAAATTTAGTAATTACTTCTTGGCGTAATCTTTGAGGTTGATAGATTAGAGGATGCTCATGTTTGCCAGATAGGATTTTAGTAATTACTTCCACTAGTTCCTGTAAGTTATCGGGGTTAATCAATACCCCAATTTCTCCTTGGCATAAAGCATCAACGGCTCCATCTAAGCTTCCTCCTAAGACTGCTTTACCGCAGGCAAGAGCTTCTAAATAGACTATCCCAAATCCTTCTCTTTTACTAGGCATCGCAAACAAATCACATAGATTATAGTAATCGCATAAATCTGCGTCAGGGATGAAGCCTGCGAGAGTGACATGGGTTTGGAGATTATTTTGTTGAATGATTTGGCTCAGCCGATCGCGATCGCTACCTTTGCCCACAATGATGTAATGGATATCAGGAATAGATTGCCGAATAATGGGTAATACCTCCAGAATGCGAGCATAGCCTTTGTATTTTTCGGATGCGACAAGGCGAGATACCGTGAGGATAATTTTTTGCTGAGCGCTTAGTCCATATTTTTGCAGTAGATGGGCTGGCTTCTCTCTAATTTCCCAAGCATTAGCTTCAAAAGTATTATGTAAAACTCGCACTTTGTCAGGGGATAAACCCTGTTGACAGAGGCGATCGCGGGTGAAGTTACTGACGGCAAGAATTAAGTCCGCAGCCTGTAGTGATTTCTTTAATAAAGGATTTTGAATATCCCATGCTTCAACCCCATGGGCGATCGCAATATATCGCGTACCAATTATTTTTTTGAGGATGAACGCGATCGGCGCAAAATTTAGATGTGTCGTAATGATCAGATCTGGCTTTTGAGCGATCGCTTTGCTGATCAACTGCCAAGCAAAAAATAAAGTTCTAACAGGCGATGCGATCGCTCCCGATCCATAGATTTTTGTCCGTGACCAATTGCGATCTGGGCTAGCCTGTTGCCGCACCATTTCCTCTGAGTCATTTTTGAGGAAAATACTGAAATCAGACTCAGGGTAAAGGGATTGGAGTGCTTGCAATAAAAACCCTGAAAATACTTGAATCCCCCCCTTGGTACAAAAAAGTTCAGGAATCCAGAGATGAATATGTTGAGATTTGGTCATATCCTCACTACAAAAAAAGGAGGTGCTTAGCACCTCCTTTTTTATAAACTATGACATCCGACAAAATTGACCTGAATGTAATTTAATTTCCCCCAGATCTGGTATCCATGCAGCCCATTGACCATCAGGATATTGACACATCAACAACGCCTCATCATAACTACTAGATACAGGCTCTAGCAATGTTACCCAAGTAGAAGGCAAGGGTTGAAGACATTGCAGATAGTGAGACTGCTTTGTATTCTGAGTGGCTCGATAAGTACGTGGATGTGTGGTGGTTGTCATAGCTTTGTCTCTGCAAGTTTGAAGCAGTTTTACTAAATTAGTTATTTAAATTGTGTTTTTAAATAATTTTTTAAGAGCCAAAGTTTATTTAGCTTCGTTAATTATGTCATGAGAAAAGTATATATGTAGATTTTAGTATTGAAAGATACAGAAATATTATTAAAACGTTATAGTTTGATGGAAATCTAAAATTCATAATTTCTTAATATTGGACTGCTAAGTAGTTTGGATTGCAGATAATTCAGAAACAGTTTTACATCGCGTAACCAATAAAAAAGCTCTACAGGTTTTTTATCCCTATAGAGCTTTTATGAATTCCCATAATGATTAGGCACGAACATATTTCTGCTTGCGAATACGCCATGCACCAAAAGCTCCAGCAAGAATTACACCAGGTACTATAGCTGGTACTGGAACTGGTTTAGAGTTATAGGTTATAGTTCCGCTAGCGCCAAGAATTGAGCCATCGCCACCAGGTTGAATTGGAATGGCAATTGCATTAGGATTGCCAGCAGTATTCGTATTGTTAAAGGCAAAGCGCAGAACATTTAATCCTTGATTAAACTCAGTAGGATCATTGACCGACACAGGAGTAAAGTTTGGTAAAAAGTTTACATCGTACTGCCCGAAATTAGCATTAGTAAACTTCCCTGCTACTGGAGATGTAGGATTGTTAAGAAATAGCTTAAATACCCCTAAACCATTGCCATTGAGATCGACAGCAACCTGATCATCTGCGCTAGCTTGAAGATTAAGAGATACGTCAGAGATATTGCTTGGAAGCGAGAAAGTATAGAAAAAGAATGCCACACCTTTAAAAGAACTTCCTACTGGAACAGATGGATCGGCAGGGATATTAGACCTTACGTCAGGATTGATCCATAGCCCTCCTCCAGGTATATGAGAAACTGCAAAACGTTGATCGGCAAAATTTCCACTATAGTTCCATGACCAATCTGGGGAACTTTCGCTAATCTGAATTGTGCCAGCATTGGCAGGAGATTGAGATATGCTAAATATCAATCCTGATATTCCAGTCACAATCGATAATATTTTTAGACTCTTCAAGTGATTTACGCCCCAATATTACTAAACAGATAGAGGTAATTGCTTATTTCCACCTGAAGAACTGTAACATTTTAGATTTATATATAGCTTTTTTTTACAATTTCTTTACATCGCTCCAAAAATATCCACAATAATTCCATATCCATATAATGTTGATTCATTTTATGAAGAGTAACCTCAAGCAAAACTAGGCTTTTATTAATGACAAAATACGGTTAAAATCTTGCCCTAGTTTGTGGATATTTGGTGGACTGAATGCGCGATCGCCGTAATTGGCAAATAAATTGGCAAGATCTAAACCCAAAACTGGTTCAGGTATTTGGACAACGAGTTGCGATGTTAGTAGTGATCGTAGCGATCGCTATTGGCTGCTGCTTGATTCTGGGGCAAGGGGAGCCAGTACAAGCCCAGTCGGTAGATGAACTCAAGAACTATCAAAACTTTGTCGATCAACAGCGTCAAATCATTCAAAAGCAACAAGAACAAATTAATGCGCTAACCAAGCCTGCGGAATCACGGCTGGCTGCGCTCAGAAAAAACGTAAGGGTTACGGAGGCGCAGATTCAAGAAAATGAGAAAAAAATCCGTCAAGCTCGCAGTCAATTACAAACTCTGGGCACTAAGCTCCAAGAACTAGAATATGACCTTAATAAAAAGCGTGATGCAACTTCTGCACGTTTACGCTATTTACAAAGGCAACAGTTGCAACGCTGGTGGGTAACACTGCTCAGTAGTCGGGATCTCAATCAGTTTGCCGATCGCCGTCGGCAGATAGAGCGCATTTATAATAGCGATCGCAAATTACTGGCTGACTTAACCCAAAAATCGGAACGGGTCGAAAAGCAGCGCAATCAAGTAGTTGCTCAGAAAAATGAGATCGAGCTATTAACCCAAAAGCTAAAGTATCAAAAATCGAATATCGAAGCGGAAGCAGTTGCTCAGCAAAATACGATTGAGCGCCTCAAGAGCGATCGCAAAGCCCTCGAACAAGCGGAAGATCGACTCGCCGAAGATTCGCGCCGCTTGTCACAAATCATCATGGCAAAAGTCCAGCCCTACTCTGGTGTCGTCCTACCTCCGGGCACAGGTCAACTGATGTATCCCACGATTGGCCCTGTCACCAGTAATTTTGGCTGGCGGACACATCCAATTCTCGGTACTGAACGCTTTCACTCTGGGATCGACTTTGGCGCAGACTATGGCAGCTTAATTTATGCAAGTGCTCAAGGTCGAGTAATTTATGCCGACTGGTACGGTGGCTATGGCAATGCGGTGATCATCGATCATGGCAATGGTATGACCACACTCTATGGACACTGTAGCGAGCTATATGTCAAAGATGGTGACGTAGTCGAAAAAGGACAGCCGATCGCTGCCGTTGGCTCGACGGGATTTTCTACGGGGCCTCATTTACACTTTGAGTTGCGTGCTAATGGAGACCCCATTGATCCTGCGGCTTATTTATAGGAAGAGAGGGGAGTCGCAAAGCGACTCCCCTCTCTTCGGTTTGTTTTTCGCTAAACAGTAGTGACGGTAGCAATGAAAAAACGTTTTTACACATAAAAAGGGCTACGCCCTTTTTATGTATTACCAAACATCTGGCAAAATAGCATCTTGAAAATCGGTGGTTTCAGTATTTGCCCCAGTAAAGTTAGTCTTGCTGAGATTGGAGCCAGTAAACTCGGCGCGATTCAGATCGGCACGACTTAAATCTGCACCAATAAAATAGGCTTCACTGCAATTTGTGCCCCGCATATCTGCCCCAATAAGATCGCAGCCGCAGAGATTGGCGCGATAGAGATTAGCACCAATCAAATTAGCTCGGCAAAGATTGGACTCGCTGAGATCAATATCCACAAGGGTTGCCCCAATTAAATCCGCACCCACTAAAGCCGCTACATTGAGATTACTGTGAGATAGATCGGCTTCGCTTAGGTTAGCTCGACTAAAATCAGTTCCCGCTAGATTCGCTTCACGTAGCTCGGCACGACTGAGATTTGCGCCAATCAGAATTGCGCCAATCATGCTGACCCCATTCAAGCTAGACATATTGAGCTTAGCGGTTGATAAATCAGCGCGATCGAGGTTCGCAAGGCGAAGATTGGAGCCGCGCAAGTCAGCACCACTTAAATTGGTATTACTGAGATTCGCTTCACTTAGGCAAATCATACTGAGATGCGATGAACTAATATTTGCGCCACTGAGATCGACACCTCGGAGATTTGCCATGCTCAAGTCTGAACCACGCAAATTAGCAGAGGTGAGATTGACATCCCGTAGCCTTGCCCCACGCAAGTTGACCATACTGAGATCAATGCCAGATAGGTCAACACCTTCTAACTGAATTTCACTGAGATCAACACCGCGAATATCAGGATGGTTTTCTCGCCATCTGTTCCAGCTATTTACGCCTTGATCCAGCAGTTTTATAAATTCGTCGATCGCCACGGTTAATCGTTACTCGCAAAGTCAGTAAACTTTAATCTATTCAAGCATAGCTCCTATCGAGATTTTGCAGTCGTTTTAGACAAATGCAAAAGCAAGAAATCTATTAAGAAATCTATAATTGCCAAAAAATCTAGAGACATTTTTGAAAGGGTCGCTTTGCGACCCTTTCAAAAATATATAGCTTAATACTTGCGTTCTTGAGGTGTAAAGCGATCGCGATCAATGTTTTGTAAGCTCATATCAACGGGGCGATCGCTAGTTTTAACATGACCATTTTCTAAGTAGCCAAGAGTATGTTTCAGGTAATTAGCATCATCGCGGCTGGGATAGTCTTCGCGGGAATGTGCGCCCCTGCTTTCCTTGCGGGATAAAGCACTGGACATGATAATTTCGCCGACGGTGAGCAAGCTGCGTAATTCGATCGCCTGCATCAGTTCCATATTAAAAACCGTACTGCGATCATCGATTAGCAAATCATGATCGTAGCGATCTCGAATAGTTTGGATTTTTTGCAACCCATCTTTGAGCCGTTGATCATCGCGGAAGATGCCACAATGCTCGGTCATCGTATCCTGCAATTGTTGGCGAATATCGGCAATGCGGGATGTACCTTGCTTAGCTAAAATCCTTTTGAGCTTAGCATCAGCATCAAGCAGGTAGGGACGCGAGACGAGCTTGGGCATGGGGCGATCTCTGACATATTCGCCTAATTTTTCACCTGCACGTTTACCAAAAACTACGCACTCTAACAGGGAATTTGCGCCCAAGCGATTTGCTCCATGTACGGACACACAGGCGGTTTCCCCTGCGGCAAAAAATCCTGCGATCGGCTGACTATCTACACCAATTACTTGACAATTGATATTCGTCGGAATGCCACCCATAGAGTAATGAGCCGTGGGGCGCACAGGCAAAGGATGATCGATGCAATCCACACCTGCTAGGCGCAAACCTTCCTCCCTTGCAAAGGGAATACGACTGAGGATCTTTTCTCTCCCTAAATGGCGGACATCGAGATATACATAATTACCGCCATTAATACCGCGACCCTCCATAATTTCACAGGCAATATTGCGCGATGTGATATCACGGGGCGAGAGTTCCATCCGATTTTTACTGATTGGATAATTCGCCATAAAGCGATCGCCTAAATCATTAATTAAATAGGCTCCTTCACCACGGACTGCTTCAGAAATCAGCACACCCACAGGATATAAACCCGTTGGATGGAACTGCACAAATTCCATATCCTGTAGAGGCAAGCCAATATCTGCGGTCAAACATAATCCATCACCCGTGGAAGCCAGATCGTTAGAGGTGGTATTAAAAACGCGCCCATAGCCTCCTGTTGCCATTAATACTGCCTTAGCTCGAAATACTTCTATTTGTGAAGTTTCCAAACTATAGGCGACAACACCCTTAACTTCAGTTCCATTTGAGCCATCCTCATAAATTAAATCCATGACATACCATTCTTGGTAAATCGTGCCGCCGAGTCGCCTTAGATTCATTACCAATTCGTGCAAAATTGCATGACCAGTTTTATCTGCGGCATAGCAAGCGCGACTATAGGTATGTCCGCCAAAGGGTCTTTGGGCAATCTTCCCATCTTCGGCACGGGAAAAGAGAACGCCTAAATGTTCCAAATCAATAATTACTTCAGGAGCCGATTGAGTCAAAACCTGCACAGCATTCTGATCGGCGAGATAATCGGAACCCTTAATCGTATCGAAAGCATGGGTGAGCCAGTCGTCATTATCAACGTTTTTGAGCGAGGCGGCGATGCCCCCTTGGGCAGCAACGGAATGCGATCGGATCGGATGCACCTTAGAAATTAAGCCCACACTCAGGTGGGGATAATTTTGGGCGACGGACAATGCTGCCCTAGAGCCTGCCAATCCACCACCAATAATTAGTACATCATGATCAATCATATAATTTTTAGAAAGTATTAAAAAATATCTTTAACTGGATCTTGAATTGTTTTCTTAACCACAGCTACCACAATCTGCGCCGCCGCAATCACCGCAATCGCCACAACCGCTGCAATCCATTCCCGATAAACAGTCAGCATTGCCACAGTTGAGATCGGGACAGCTTAAATCAGGACAATTCAAGCTATTACAGTCCATCGCACCCATACCATCGGCACAGTCGGCACAGTTAGCACAATCGTTGCAGTCATCGTAATTGCCGCAGTTATTGCTGCCTCCTTCGCTATTACTCGTCGCTTGCGATCGCGTTTTAGAAGCCCATCGCGAACCACCAATTTTAGGTTTATCCGTATTGGTCGATTCTTGAGGCTCGTCGGTAGGATCGGGATCGCCTAAATCATCGGGTTCCCCAACTTCGATCGCCATCGTATTTGAAGCTAAGCGACTAGCATAATATCTCCGCCTTGAATGACATTTGGCTCGACGCTCTTTTAGGATTTCATTGGCTTCACGGCATTCCTGAAAGCGACCTTTCGCGTTTGCGATCGCCACCAAAATCCCCTCTTCGGCAATCACGCGCTTAAAATATTGTGAGCAGGATTCGCAACCATAGAGTACGCGATGGGCGCAAGAAAATCCTTTATAGGGTGAGATAAATCTTTGATAGCCAGCGATCGCTGTTACAGCGATACTCCGTGAAGCAGTGCTAAAGACATCGGAAACTGGAATTTTAACAGGGATTCTTTTCTGCATTTGTTGCTACTGCTGGCTACTTGAAGTAACTCGGCTATGATACAAGCATCATTAGGTTTCTTTCTTAACCTTAATATTTTTTCTTACTTCACGCTAAATAGCTAATACCAATTCCTTCAATAGAAATAAAGCACCCTATGGGTGCTTTATTTCTATTGTTTAGACTTTGCTTCGATCGCTTCCAATCGACTCTTTAGGGATTGATTATCCTTACGCAATTGATCAATTTCTTCGCGTAGTTGCTTTAAGCCCGCATCTTTGCCGATCGCCTTTTGGACACGTTGAATTGCTTCATCGGCAACCCGTCGCACCCGACCATCGGGCGTAGAGTCAGATAGCGATCGCAGGACACCTATTGCCCCAGCGCTATCGATTTGTCCCAAAGCGCCAACCACTGCCATTTGGGTTAAAAAGAAAGTCTCTTGGGAAATCACTTGCAAGCGATTGAGGATTTTCTCGGTTTTGGGCTTAGTCTGCGACTTGCCAATTGCACCAAGGGCGCGAATTGAGGCTAGGCGCAAGGGCTGCGGCACATCGGGTTCCGTATATTTGAGGATGGTTTCTAGCGCCTCATCGGATTCCTTGATTTTCGCTAAACCTGCGATCGCGCCTGAACGGACTACTTCATTCCAACCTGCTCGCTCTTTGAGAACCGTCTGCAAGAGTTTAACCACCTTAGAAGGTTCGCGTTCGTGACTCAACGCGGCAGCTAACTCACCCGACAATCTGGCGGCGGTAGCTTCGACGGTGTAGCTAGGATCACCCTTCTTGATGAAGGGCTTAATCAAATCCAAACTCTTCTGTACCTTGTTCTGAGCTAAACCATTGAGAACGGCATTGCGTACCTTAGGATTGCTATCTTCCAATCCTTTAGCCAAAGCTTCAAAGGCTTGATCGAGCTTAATCGAAGCAAGATTATCGGCAATTTCCAAACGCACACCCCAGAAGGGTTCATCGAGCAAGGCTTGACCGAGGGCTTTCACCGCCTCCAATCCTCCTTTTTTCGCTAAGGCTTCGGCAGCTTGGATACGGGCAAGGGGATCGGGGTCAGACTGCAAGCCTGCCTTCAGTTCGGCAACGCCATATTCGAGGGTGACTTGTTTGAGATAGTTGTTACCTTGATCGAAGCTAATGTACTTGGGCTTCGTCTTTAAGGGGAAATAGAAAGCCTGTTCCTTCTCAAATACACGCACTTTAAAAACTTGCGATTCCGTAGCATCTTCAAAGCCAAAGGCAATGGGAATCTTCAAATCAAAGAGTTCATCCTGAGTTTGGGAAACTGTGATCTTCGCCAAGTTATTATCACCATCCCAGCTATAGCCCACCTTGTATTCAGGATGTCCACCACGGAAGACATATTGATCAAAGAGGAAGAGAATATTGCGTCCTGTGGCTTCCTCGATCGCTCTTAATAAATCAATAGTCTCCACGGTTTTATGGGCATTTGTCCGCACAAAATGATGAATCGCTTTCCAGAACAACTCATCACCGAGTTCGGTTCGCAGCATATGGTACACACAGCCGCCCTTCTCGTAGATATGGCGATCGTATAGCTCGATCGCTTCACGATAGACATGGGTCACCATCGGACGACGATAGCGATCGCGATCTTCCGCTAAATAGTTTCTCGCTTCCCCCAGACGATAATAGGCAGCATCTTCGGCTCCATATTCATGGTCTGTCCAGAGAACTTCGGCGTAGGTTGCTGCACCTTCTTTAACCCATGCGTGCGACCAATGCTTAATCACCAGCAAATCACCAAACCACTGGTGCGCTAATTCATGGGCAACAAGGCTTTCACTCGAACGATTATCCAGTGCAGCTCTCTGGTCTAGGACACAGCGATCGGTTAGTAATGTCGCGGAAGTATTTTCCATTCCGCCAAAAATGAAGTCCGCCACACATACCTGAGCGTATTTCGGAAAAGCATAATCATAGCCATACTTCTCGCTAAAAAATTCAATCATGCGAGGGGTTTTGCCCATCGTCAGGATTGCTTCATCAGCAGTGCGAGACTTGTCTACATAGTAGGTAACTGGCTTACCTTTCCATTCATCCTTGACTTCCACAAAATCACCGATCGCTAAGGTCATCAAATAACTAGGATGAACTTCCTTTTGATACCAGTGATAAATTTTCTCTTTTTTCTGTTCCTTAACTTCAATTAATTCTCCATTGGAAATTACATTCAATTCCTTGGGTACGCGAATCCGAATTTCCGAAGTGGCTAATTGTCCTGGGTAATCAAAGCAGGGGAACCAATAGCGTGAGTCTTCATCTTCGCCCTGTGTCCAGACCTGTGTGGGTTTATCGGGTTGATGCTCCGTGGGCTGGACAAAGTAAATTCCGCGCTGAGGTTGCACCGCAGCATAGGCGATCGCAATCTCAATGGGTATATTTGCCTTAGTTGGTTCATTGAGATAGATTTTTAAGAATTCGCCATCGTAATCAAATCTGCTCTTTGACTTTTCAGGATCGGGCTTTGCTGCAATTTGATCGGTAATTGCCACCGAGTCAATCCGCAAGTTGACCGCATCTAAAGTCAAATCCGTGATGCCATCACGCACTGGACGCAGGCGAATTTTGGTTGTCCCCGTAATGCTTTTCTGGGGAATATCAAGGACTAAATCGAGGGCAATATGCTCCACCTGCCCTGGGCGATCGGGGTTATAATGGGGCTTTGCTCCGGGCAGTTGAAAAGATTTATGTTTCTTTGATTTATCACTTTCTCCATCCCAAAAGCCCAATTCTAAATAGCTATCCCACGATTTGCGAGTCATAAATCTTGTTCTCTAAACATCGGCTGTGATTTCACCATAGTATAGCAATCTCCAAAAAGTTAGTTTTTCAACCTTGTCGCTATTGTGTCGCTCTTTTTATCGAAACTATTACCGCTTTTATTTTATCCATTGGGACTATCCATTCTGTTAGTGGCGATCGCCTTCGGCATATTGGTATGGAAATCTCGCCCAACGCGCAACTCCAGTAACATCAATAAAGCCGCCTTATTATTCCAAAGAAGTCGCATTGCTTCAATTTTGCTGGGAGTAGCTTTAGTCGTTTTACTTTGCGGCAGTAATGAAATTATTTCCAAGTTCCTTGTGCGATCGCTAGAGTGGCAATATTTGCCTAGTGGTGAGTTGCCCCAATCGGAAGCGATCGTTGTATTGGGGGGTGGCACGCGCCCACGCATCTCCCCGCGTCCTTGGTATGAGGTCAATGAAGCAGGCGATCGCATTTTATATGGATCATGGCTGTATAAACAGGGTAAAGCCCCACTATTAGTAGTCACTGGCGGTAGGGCTGATTGGTACGGTGAGGGTGGCAATCCTGAGTCGGAGGATATGGCAGCGATCGCCGAGGCAATGGGAGTACCAGCTAATGCCATTATCCAAGAATCACAATCCTTCAACACCCGTGATAATGCGGTGAATACTAAGCACATCCTCGATCAACGCGGCATTAATAAGGTCTTGCTCGTTACTTCGGCTCTACATATGCCGCGATCGATGGAAATTTTCCGCAAGGTTGGCTTAGAGGTCATTCCTGCACCAACGGACTTTTTAGCGGTAAATAATGAAAACAGTAAGGGTTTTGCAATAGTTTTAGATTTATTGCCTAGTGCGGAGGCTCTCAAAAATACAACTAATGCCATCAAAGAATATATTGGGCTATTTATTTATCAATTAGCAGGTTGGGCATAAAAACAAAAGTAGCCGTGCAAAGCGTGGCTACTTTTGTTTTTATAAACATTCGTGATCCCTAGGTACTTGTTTACATCATGGCTGTCTGATTAAATAAGCGCTAGTAATATTAAAAAATTTATAAATCTTTATGAGCAGGGGCAACGGAAAAAATAGCAGCAGCATGAACGTAATTTGGGTCGTGCTAGCATTGGCTGCCCTCGGTACTGGCATGGGTGCAGCGATCGCTTCAAGATTTGTATCCTATCGAAATGCGTCCACCAGCGTGGAAACTTCTGACCCAACCCTCGATAATTCCGTTGCCAAATCTAGAAATGCACCTTCATTTTGTCAATACAATGCGCTGGACTCGGTAACAGCTTCGCTATATCAGGTTAGAGCGATCAATGCGATCGCCAATGATCCCTTACCAACCCTCTCAAATTTAGGTAATGCGATTAATGCCGATCTTGTTGCCAGTTTTAATCCTGCGCCATTTCCGCAAATTAGCGATCGCGCCCGTGCAGCGAAAGTCCCAATCATTATGTATCACGACATTACTGCCACCAAAGATGTGGAGTGGGATGTCACCCCAGAGGATCTCGAAAAGCATTTTCAAGCGCTGCAAGATGGTGGATATACACCAATTACAATGGATCGTTTAGTCAACCATTTGCGGACTGGCTCGCAACTGCCAGAGAAGCCCGTATTGCTAACCTTTGACGATAACTATATTGGTCAATACAAATACGCTTTCCCCTTACTCAAAAAATATAACTATCCTGCGGTATGGTCAGTACATACGCGATTTGTGGGTACGGCTGGTCAAAAGCCCAAGGCAACATGGGATCAACTACGGGAAATGCAAAAAAGCGGTTTGATTACCGTAGCTTCCCATACGGTCAATCACCTGAATATGAAGAACCTCAGCAATGCGGAATTAGAGCGTGAGGTACTAGAGTCGAAGAAAACTCTGGAAAAAGAATTGGGTGTAACCATTGATTATTTCACCTATCCTGAAGGTGACTTCACAGAACGCGCTAAGGATAAGGTCAAAGAAGCTGGTTATAAGGCGGCGCTGTCGATGAGTCTCGATCCTCGCCAAGAACGCTCAGCTAATGAATCCGATGATTTGTTATCGATTATGCGCTTTGGACAGTCCCGCTTTAGTGATGCGATCGAGCAAGCCTCCAGTGGAACTTCCGCAAGTCAAGTTTCACTTTTGCCCACTGTCAGTAATGGTTCGATTAATTTCACCACGCCCGTAGAGAAGAAGAAGGTGACAGTTGATGGCTTATCACTCACTCTAGTATATGGTGGTCGTGCCGTCACAGCCCATGCCGATAAACGCGCTCAGGTAGCCGAGATTTTAGCCATGACTCCCAATGCGATCGCTGCCGTTGATGGCGGCTTTTTCTCACTCGAACGTATTGATGGCAATACGATGATTGGGCCAGTGATGAGCCAATATTCCAGCAATGCAGGAATATTTAATGTCGGCAATAAAGGAGAAAACCCATTACTAAATGGTCGCCCTCTAGTCCTAATTAGTCCTACCTCAGTCAAATTTATTCCGTTCAATGCAGCAAAACATACTTCGCTAGAAGCAGTCAAAGCGGAATTGCCCGATGTCACTGATGCCTTTGTTGCCGCAGGTTGGCTCGTCCGTGATGGTAAACCCCAATCCGCCGAGTCCTTTGGTAAGCTCTATGGTTTTGATGCTAGTCGCGATCGCGCATTTTGGGGAATCGATAAATCTGGTAGACCTGTCATTGGTGTAACCATGGAAATGATCGATTCCGTTGGTTTAGGTAAAGTCTTGGCAAAGGCTGGTTTGCAAGATGTCGTCATGCTTGATTCGGGAGCTAGTGCCTCGCTTGCCTATCGCGGTAAATCAGTAATGGCGTATGAGCCTCGCCCTGTTCCCCATATTGTCGCGCTCTTACCCCCCGATCCCGCCCCCGTAGAGACTACCGAAAAGCCAAATTGCCCAGTTAGTTTAAACCGCTAGATCCTATAGTGTGAGAGTTGCACCGCACCTCTCACACTATATTTAGATTGCTATAAAAGCCTAAAAATAGTCATTTGGAGAGTAAGAATTGACTACGGCAAAACAATATGAAGACATAATTACATCCTTGCAGTGGGATGGCTTGAGATTACTATGGGATGAAATTCAGGTACGCAACACACCACTATGGGAGACAGGAAAAGCTTTTGAATATTTGATATTAAGAGCATTTCAACTTGACGGTGCAGAAGTTAGATATCCTTATGGCGCAAAACTTTTTGGTCAAAATCAAGAGGTTGAGCAAATTGATGGTGTTATTCATTGCTCTGGACTATCTTGCTTAATTGAAAGCAAGGATTTTAAAGACAAAGTAAACGTTGATTTTGCTCCTATTGCTAAACTTCGCAACCAACTTTTACGCCGCCCCGCAAGTACAATTGGAGCAGTATTTAGTCGGACAGGTTTTACCGAACCAGCACGTAGTCTTTCATGTTTCTGTCTACCTCAGACAATTCTTTTATGGAGTGGAGAAGAAATAAAATATGCACTAGAAAAAGAAGTTATATGTGAGCTATTAGTTCTTAAATATCGCTTTTGTGTAGAACATGCGCTAACTGATTACAACGTTACAGAGAGGGACATTTTATGATTGCTTACATTATTTGTGAAGGCGATTTCGATACCCAATTACTCAAAGTAATTCTTCCCAAGGAATTACTACAAAAAGTTGAAGTAGTTTCTGCGGGTGGTCAGTATGCGGCTGAATCCCTTGCGCGTTCGCTAATTGTGCGTAGACAAGTTCCAGTTGCACTTGTTCTTGATGCAGATTTAATAGATCCAGATCTAACTCAAGAGCGTCGTAATAGTATTCAAGAAATACTTGAAAGCGTATCTATTAATGTTCCTGTGAAAGTTATACTTGCTATTCCTGAGATGGAAACTATTTTCTTTCAGGATAAGGTATTACTTTCTCGATTACTAAAGCTAGAGATTACCTCAGAAACAATGATTTGGGCTAATTTTCAGCCCCGTCAAGCTCTAGAGAAATTAATTTCACAATCTAAAAATTATCAGAGTCAATCTCAAATTATTAATCAATTAGTCCATGAAGATCTTGAGATTCTCCGCAAAGCGCCAGTTATTCAAGAATTAGTTCAGTTTCTTCAATCTGTACGAGAACCAGCAAAAGTATAATCAACGATTAAAATAAAAGCCTCGCAAAGCGAGGCTTTTAATGTTTTAGATGTTACTTGGTATTTGTAACAGGGCGATCGCCTGTTGACTGGAAATATGGGCGAGGGGCAAGCTATCAATTCCCATCGCGACACAGAGTAGGGCTAAATAGAGAATCGAATATTTGAAGACCGAACGGGCAACATTGCGATCGCTGGGTTCTTTGAGTAATTGCGTTGCCTTGTAAATGAAGGCTCCACCTAGTCCAACGGCGGATACTGCATAAACTAGCCCCATCACATTGCAAGGAAAAACTAACAATAGAGACACAGGAATAATTAACAACGTATATAGCAAAATCTGCTGAGCCGTTACCTCTGCGCCCTTGACCACAGGCAACATCGGTACACCGACCTTGGCATATTCATCGCGAATCATTAATGCTAAAGCCCAAAAGTGGGGAGGAGTCCAGACAAAGATAATTGCAAATAAGACCCAAGCCGCCCAACTCAGTTCACCTGTTACAGCCGCCCAACCAACTAGGGGAGGAATTGCACCTGCGGCTCCACCAATGACGATATTTTGCGTACTAGACCGCTTTAGCCAAATCGTATAAACACCGACGTAGGTAGCGATCCCCGACATGGCGAGACAGGCAGCTAAGAGATTGGCATAGACCGCTAGCAACGTAAAGGAGATTGCAGCTAGGGCGATCGCAAAAATCAACGCATTAAGTGGCTGAATCCTACCCGATGGAATGGGTCGCCAACTGGTGCGCTCCATTTTGGCATCAATATCGCGATCGTATAAACAGTTAATCGCATTTGCCGAAGCTGCCGCGATCGCTCCTCCCAAAACCGTAATAAACATCAAAAATCCGTCAACTTGCCCCTCCGATGCAATCCACATAGCCCCTGCGGTGGTGATGAGCAACAGCACGATAATCCGTGGTTTGGTTAATTCTGTGTAATCTTGGATCACCTCGCGCCAGTTCCGATTCATCGATGGATTGGCGGGTGCAAAGATATTTTCTTCGGAAATAGTTAATTCTTGAATAGCTGTTTCTTGCATTGCGCTTAACTCCTAAAATATTTCGCAGTTATGACAGTTAGCGAATCGCAGGTTGCGCTTGATTCTGTTCTGTTTGAGATGGGCTAGTAGCTTTTTTGGTGAGTCTAAAGGCTAACACAGCAAAACAAACAAGAGTTCCTAGCAATGCTGAACCTGTAGCTTGGTGAGCAATCGTGAGTGGTTCGACTTGCAAATGGAGTTTATAGGTGGCATAGCCGATCGCTACTTGGGCAATCACTAGTAAGCCAGCCAGCGAACCGACAAATCGAATTACGGGAGAGATCGCTTTAGTTAGCAATACCGTTACCACCAAAGCAACACTAGCAAGGGTTGCAGGAACTACGCCGATTAAATGTGCATTCAAAACAATACACATATCCTGTGTCGCAAAACATTGGTGGAGTGCCCATTGAGAGGCAACTAAAGCACCGAGAATACTTTGTAAATAAATTAAAACTGCTGCTGTTAGACCTAACCAAGCGATTTTGGGTGAAGTACTAGTTTGGTCAGAAATCGCTTGGCTAGTCAGCGAGGCGGCGATCGCCAACAAGCTAGAGAAAAATAACAACCCTGTTCCCAAGTGGGCTGTGACAATATCAAATCTGAGTAATTGCGTCACCGTCAGTCCACCCAAAATTCCTTGAAAAACCACCAGAGATAATGATCCCGAAGTTGCCCAAGGTACCCATTTTGGTAAAGACTGCCGAAAATACCAACTTGCCCCAAATAACACAATCGTGGCAAATCCCACAGTGGAGGCAACGAGACGATGGAACCATTCTAAAAATACTTGGAGATTCATCTGCTCCGCAGGCAACACCGATCCATAACACAGGGGCCAGTCTGGACAAGCCAAACCCGCATTCATCACACGAGTAGCACTACCGATCGCCATCACCATCCAAGTAGCGATCGCAATTCCCAGCGCCATGCGACGGATGAGGACAACTGGCTCTATAAATTGGCTTTTAGCTTGAGGATTGCTATTAGCAAAGGTTTCAGATGCTTGTGCTGGTTTGGAAGAAGTTAAAGAGTCAGTCATGCAAGTTCAATAAGTTCAGGATTTCTTCGTGAATCTCTATAAAACTCAACAGAAGTATGAATAAGAGTTACGACCCATCTTAAGAGCAGTTCCAGATTTGGTAAGGGGATTTAACAATTTCTTCGCGTTAGGTATTTACACTGATGCAAAAACAGCATCGCTTAGCGACGCTGTTTTGCGCCTTGATACAGAACAAGGGGCTTAAGCCCCTTGTTATCGTTATAGTGTTGAGCGATCGCGCAGATTATCTAGCCGCTCTCTACGATTTTCCAAGCGATTTTGCATACGGTCTTTCATGCCCTCTCTCATGCGATCGCGATTTTTTTGCATGATGTCCTTGAGTTGCGATCGCTGTTGTGGCGTAAGGATGTCACGCATGGCTAGCATCCGCTCGAAATGCTTATTTTGTAATTCCTGTTGCAGCTCCATTACTTGCTTATGATTAGCACGAATGACATCGCTGCCTTCAGTACCAGCTAATAAATCTTGTAATTCCTTATTTGCTTGACGTAATTTTTGCCCCAGTTCACGCATTTGCGTTTGATCGCGATCACGAACTGACTTAAGTTTTTGTAATTGCTCAGGAGTTAGATTTAGCTGCTTGAGGACTTTTCCTGAAGGCATATCGGGACTATTAGCAGCAAATTTATCTGCGGGATCTGTCAAATCGGCTAATTTGTCAGGTGATTTATCGGGACTTGCTAGCTGGGATTGCGTCTCAACCTTGGCTTGATCTTGGGGTTTCACAGCCTGAGATTGCAAACTCGCAGTACTAGAGACAATCACACCACTGGTGATTGCGGCTGTGGCAGCGATCGCGCAATATTGAAATAGTTTTGACTTAAACATATATTTTTCGTTTTCTTGATTTTTAATATTCACAGGAATTTCTAATGATCTGGGGCATATGAATTAGCAATGATCTACTCGTATTCAAGGGGCGATAACTCCATCAAAAGTTGAGTATCCGTTGAAGCTGTGGTGCTAGTAGGTTGAGCAACACTGACATCGGTAGCATCCCAGCTATTAATTAATGACTGTTCGATCGCTGCACGATCAGCTTCACTCATGGAATTACTAGCAATTTGTAACTGAGAGCGATTATTTGCCAAGTTGAAACCAATGCCAGTGGCAAGTATTACGGGAATAGTCAAAGCCCAAGGCAACCAGCGTTTGAGATTTCTATTGCTTGATTTCTGGGGATATTTACTAATCTCCGCAAATAGTTGCTGCTCAAAGTTGGGAGCAGGTGGTGGAGCGATCGGCTTGTTTTGCTTGAGAAAATTAACTAGAGCCATATCAGTTTGATCCCGAGGATCTCCATCAAAGTTTTCTTGAGGCTGTGGAAAATTAGGATTATTCATAGTTCAACTCCTTGCGCTTCTAAAAACTTTCTGATGGCACTACGGGCATGGAATAATCGCGATTTCACCGTGCCGACAGGAATAGACAAAATTTCCGCGATATCTTTTTGGGGTAACTCTTCGAGATCATGCAGTACCAATACCGCTCGATGATCTTCACTGAGCTTGGCTAGACCACGTTGCATGAGGTCTTGATAATGCATTTGGTTTAGTCCTGCTTGCTGATAGCCATCACGAGCGATCGCATCATCTGAAAGGTTTTCGAGTTGCTCATCTTCGACGGAGATATTACGCGATCGCATTTTTGCTAGAGCTTTGCGGCGATCGCTTGCCACATTAAAGGTAATCCGATAGAGCCATGTCGAGAACTGTGAAGATTGCCGAAATTTACTTAATCCTTTCCAAGCTCTGAGAAAGACATCCTGCACCAAATCATCTAAACCATCGGAGCCACATAGCTGAAATAGCGTGGAACGAACTTTGTGATGGTGACGTTGATACAGCTTTTTAAAACTATGGGGATCGCCCTGCAAGCAAGCTTGCACCAGATGTAAATCAGGATCAGTGGGATTAGGAGTTTCGATATTTGTAGTTATGGTTTTGAACATCTACTATCAACATCCGCTATATCGGTTTTCATGGTGCTGATAGCAAAATGAAAACCAAAAACCTTATGAGCATCTATACTTATTGAGGAAACATTGATGGCTATCGGCTATCAACTTACAAGTTTTGACCACCATCATTGCTAAAAGGTTCACCCAGAAAAGGGCTATTCAAATTTATATGTCCGTTGTTAGTTCTGTATTAATTCCTATCATTAAACTGTGGTTGCGATCGCAGGTCGAACATATCGATATTCTCGAAATTGTGATCGCAGGCAAAAGTCGTCAAATTTTAAGCGGTGATATTCCTAAAGCAAATGTGATCGGGGCGGGGGCAAAATATCAAGGCTTAGCAGTAACTAATATCGATCTATGTGCAGAAGCAATTCATCTCAATATTGCCCAAATCCTTAAAGGGGAGCCATTGCGTTTACTCGATCCCATTCGCGTAACGATGGATGTCGAGATATCTCCCGAAGATCTCCAAAGCTGTCTCAAGTCCCCTATTTTCCTCGATGCGATCGCCCCTGATGCACCACCAATAGCCACAACCGATGATGAGATTCGCGCTTTACTAGAGCATCTATTCCATAAGCTCGGCGATGAATTTACATTGCATGAGCTAGCGATCGCCAATGGTGGCGCAAAATGCCGTGGGGAATTTGCGATCGCTGCTACGTAAATTTAACCAAACTAAATTATTAATTTGTAAAACTGAAAAAGTTATTTAAAAGTTGCCAATAAGTCATCAAAATCTACATCTAAAAAGTTTTATTTAACGTGAGTTCGGGATAATTTAAAACTGGCTTTGAGAGAGGGTTTGCTACGCAAACCTTCTCTCAAAGCCATAAGTCAAAAGCCTTGCGTAGCAAGGCTTTTGACTTATGGCTTATAAAATTTGCAAGCTTAACTCGAACTGACGCTATTTAGCTTGATTTTAAAGGCATTTAGTCGATTCCTATTTTTTAGTCTAATACAATACATAATTAATTTTTAAGTATATGCTTATATAAAAAGCATAATAATGTTTTATGGTTTACACAAACGAAATATAACTGTCTAGTATGTCTAGATTCTTTTGTTTTGACTTTCTCAACATCGAAATAAATTGAAGATGAGGTATTGAGATAAATGCATACTCAAAATAATGTAAAAGCTGTTATAGCAAGAGATAGCCTAGTACTAGATATTTTGTGTAGCGCGTTTGGTTATTGCACAGTTAACCGCGCAATAAGCCATATGGATTCTTATAAAATTCATAAGGAAGAAAAATATAGCATCATCCAAGAACATTTCAACAAGCTTTCCTATGAATGGCAGATGGGCAATGCTAAAGGATATCTTGAGTCATTAGCCACAGATTTGCAGTACTACATCATTTGCCATCTTATGGATGACTACAGCGCTTCGCGCTGACTTAAAACCCAGAGAAATTTTTGAAAGCTCGGCTTCGCCGAGCTTTCAAAAATTTCTCTGGGTTTAAAAGTAGAAAAAGTAGCTAGAATTGTTGGCAATACAAAAGTTAATCTCCTTAAACTTTTGTCAATTTATATAAATGCTCTCTAAACTTTCTATTCCTCAAAAATTGCCAAAGTTTCTATTAATATTTATAGCCAACCTAGCTTGCTTAGCGATCGCCATTCAACCTGTATGGGCACAATTTGGGTCAGTACCAATGCGGGTAAAAGTTTTTGATGGTGACAATATTACCCTTGTGGATCGGGGCATCAAAAATAAAATTCATCTTGCCTGTATCGATGCGCCTGAGTTACTACAAGCCGAAGGGGAACATGCCCGCAAAGTATTACAAAACATCCTTGCCGATGAAGAAATCTATGTGAGGGTTTTCAAAAAGGATAAATTTGGGCGCTACTACGGTGAAGTAATTGCAGGTGGACAAAATGCTAATAAATTAATGCTTTCCCTCGGACTTGCCCATTATGATCGCCTCCAAGAAAAGGACTGTCAAGGCTATGCAGAATTAGAGTCAAAAGCCCAAAGCGATCGCGTTGGTATTTGGGAAAATGGTACAGATGTAATGACACCCAGCCAATTTCGGCGTGAAAATAAATTATTAGGCGTTGGCTACTAAACAAAAAAGCTGTGCAATGCACAGCTTTTTTGTTATTACGGGATTATGCAATGCACAATCCCTATTTTTGTAAACTTAGACATCGCGACGACGGAAACGACCACGACGCTTAGCATTTTCGGCTTTACGCTTACGTTTTTCGCCTGCTGTTTCATGATACTGACAGCGACGAATATCTGCTAGTAAGCCAGCTTTTTGGATTTTTTTCTTAAATCGGCGTAGTGCCGACTCAATCCCTTCATTTTCACCAACGATTATTTGAGTCATGCTTATTTTGGGAGCAAAGTATTGTTCTTATTATGCTTTAGTTTGGCGCATTTTAATTTAGGCGGCGACTATCTAGGTTAGCAAATCTAAGCCTATGTTGTAAAGTTTATTTTTGTGTAGCGGCGATCGCCTACTCCTCATCTAACAAATTAGTCATCGGAAACTTGATCGAGTTATGTTTGAGGATTAATGAAAACGACTTACTCCTTTTACCATTCCACCTGCTAGCAATGAGCGCAGTGCGAAGCGCCACCGACCTTTATTTGGGCGCTATATATTTATTTGGGAGCTATATAATAGAAGTAAATAGATAATTAGGAATTTATCACTTGGTTTACCCAAGACTATTCTTGAGGAGGTTTTGCTCTCCATGCAAGTACTGGGTTTATTTGAAGATCGGCATGATGCTGGCTGCCAATTAGCGGAATTAATTGTCAGAGCAAAACCTACGAATCCGATTGTTTATGGGATTCCCCGTGGCGGTATATTAGTCGCTGCTCCGATCGCAAAGCAACTTGGTTGCCCTTTAGATGTAGCGATCGCCAAAAAAATAGTGCTTCCGATTAATCCTGAAACCGCCCTAGGTGCAATCACGGCTGACGGCTATATGCTAGATATGGGCAGGCAATATTGCTCTCCTAGCGAGTGGCCCCATGCTATTCACTATGCAAGAACTAAAGCTGATGGACTATTGCAAGCATTTCAACCATTCCGACCGCAGTTAGAAATTACTGACACGACGGCAATCCTTGTTGATGATGGTATCGCTACGGGCGCAACGATCGCCGTGATTGCTGCCGAAATGAAAACATTACCCTACAGAGAAATTTGGCTAGTGGCTCCTGTTGCGCCCCTCCGAATGCCCAAGGCGATCGCTTCACGGATCGACAACATCATTTTATTAGAACGTCCTGAAGTCTTTGTCAGCGTCAGCTATTTTTATAGACATTTTCCCGAAGTGACGACGGAGGAAGCTTTAGCCTGTTTTCAAATGGCTAATCGCTAATCTTCGCGTATTTCTTCGCCATCTAGTAAATCAATAATGCGATCGCGTAGAAAAAATTCATTGCGCTCCAACTCACATTCGATACATACCCAATCGCGATCGCCATAAAACTGACAGAGTTTATAAATGGGTTGTAAACGACTGATGCAACCTTCCTCAACGAGATTACAAGCATCATGCTTGATGGCATCAATGGAATAGGATAATGGTTGTCTGGCGGCTGTGGTAATCATTTTTACCTCCTTTTGAAATTAATTTCCCTCAATTTCTCCAAAGGTAGAATTAACTTCTCTTCTTCTATTATCAATGATTGGGAACACTTTTAAGTATCTGTAGCTAATTTAAGTGGGTGGCGCAAAGCGCCACCCACTTAAATTAGCAAATGCGGGGTAACTGCTCGCCACTAAGCATACTCAAAATCCGACTCACGCCGATCTGACCACGCATAGATACTAGAGACTTACTGCGATCGCTAACCCTACCAATCACACGCATCTGTCCCCCAGCCTCAGGGAATTTTTGAGCAATCGAGAGTGCTTTCTCAACTTCCGATTCAGGGACAAACGCCACAAATCTCCCCTCATTAGCTACATAGAGCGGATCAAGTCCCAGAATCTCACAGACTGCGCGGACATCCTCTTGCACAGCGATCGCTGATTCTTCTATGGTGATATTCAGATTAGCTGTACTCGCTAATTCATTCAGTGAAGTTGCCAAGCCGCCACGGGTTAAATCGCGCATCCCATGAATTTCCACACCTCCCTCTAGCAGCGCCATCACCACATCTGACAAAGCCATACAGTCGCTCTGAATCTCCGACTCAAATTCCAAACCTTCTCGCGCCGCCATTATGGCGATGCCATGACGACCAATATCGCCATTCAAGAGAATTACATCACCTTCGCGAATTGAATGTGGTGCAATTTCTAGATCCGTCGCGATCGCCCCAATCCCCGATGTATTAATAAAAATGCCATCACCCTTACCGCGATCGACCACTTTCGTGTCACCCGTGACGATCTGCACGCCTGCTATCTCGGCAGCCTGACGCATCGATTGCACCACGCGCCATAGGGTCTCCATTGGCAAACCCTCTTCCAAAATAAAGCCTGCACTCAAATACAGAGGTTTTGCACCCACCATCGCCAAATCATTGACGGTTCCATTGACAGCTAAAGCACCAATGTCTCCCCCCGCAAAAAACATTGGCTTCACCACATAGGAATCCGTCGTAAAAGCGAGTTTTTGCCCCGACAATGCAAAAGTCGCCGCATCCTGTTGAGCGCGATCGCCCATCCCAAAGGCAGGGGCAAATATCTCAGAGATGAGTTGATGCGTTAATCTACCACCTCCACCATGCGCCAATAGAATTTGGGGATATTGCTGAAATGCGATCGGGCAGGATATTTGGTCTAGAGACATTGTCGTATTTCTTTAATGATTGCTAAGGCTAAATGCAATCAAACTTACAATTTGTTGACAAAAAAAGTTAACATAAAATTAATATTTCTATAAAGTAGCGTCAGTTCATTTCCTTAAACCCACTCAAACGTCATGGTTCGACAACTCAAAAGCATTGCACCGCATGGTGGTCAATTAATCAATCGCATTGCCTCAGAAGCCCAAAAAGAAGTTTTTTATAGCAAAGCTGACCACTTGCCTCGTGTGCAACTGACTGAGCGCGCACTCTCCGATTTAGAACTAATTGCGATCGGTGGATTTAGTCCGCTCACAGGTTTTTTGGGCAAAGCCGACTATGAGTCTGTAGTGATGAATATGCGTCTTGCCAATGGCTTGCCTTGGTCAATTCCCATTACATTACCTGTTACCTCCGCCGTTGCTGACAGCTTGACCGTTGGTAGCTTGGTGCGACTTGACGATCCCGCTGGCATTTTTATCGGCGTACTCGAATTAAGCGAAAAATATAAGTACGACAAGCTCAAGGAAGCTCTTCATGTTTACCGCACCAATGAAGATCGCCATCCGGGGGTAAAGGTTGTTTATAACCAAGGTGAAGTGTATCTTGCTGGAGATGTATGGCTGCTAGAGCGTCGCCCCCATCCTCTTTTCCCTACCTATCAAATTGATCCAGCGGAGTCCCGCGAACTATTTGCTCAAAAGGGTTGGAAGACTATAGTTGGGTTCCAAACCCGTAACCCTATTCACCGCGCCCATGAATACATTCAGAAATGTGCGCTGGAAATCGTCGATGGTTTGTTCTTGCATCCTTTAGTCGGTGCAACTAAGAGCGATGACGTACCTGCTGATGTGCGGATGCGTTGCTATGAAATCATGCTGGAACATTATTTCCCCTTAGATCGTGTCACCTTAGCAATTAACCCTGCGGCCATGCGCTATGCGGGGCCCCGTGAAGCGATTTTCCATGCTTTGATTCGTAAGAACTATGGCTGTACCCACTTCATTGTCGGTCGCGATCATGCGGGTGTTGGCGATTATTACGGAACCTATGACGCGCAATATATTTTCGATGAGTTTGAAATTGGCGAGCTAGGCATTATTCCTTTGATGTTTGAACATGCTTTCTATTGCAAACGCACTGGGGGCATGGCTACTACTAAAACTAGTGCCAGTTTACCCGAAGAGCGAGTCCATCTCTCTGGCACAAAAGTCCGCGAGATGCTCCGTCGTGGTGAATGTCCTCCTCCTGAGTTCTCCCGTCCTGAAGTGGCGGCAGAACTCGCAAAAGTAATGCACAAAATGGCGATCGAGGAAGCTTCTACAGGCTTTGAAATCTAACAAAAAAGGAGGTGCTAAGCACCTCCTTTTTTGTTAATAAAAGTAAAAGCCTTGCTACGCAAGGCTTTTACTTTTGGACACGAAATTGATTAAAGCTACCTATTAGCTTTCACAATTTTATTAATTACTGATTTTTGTGCTTCAATGCTTTCTAGTAAACGGAACTGCACTAGCGATCGCAATAAATTATGCTCAGGATATTTGACATGAAAGTAGACATTTCCTGCTAAATAATCGGTAAAGAATCGCAAGCCTAACTCAAAGGTAATTACGCGAACCGCATCGTAAATATAGTCATAATCATATTCCGTCAGAAACGATCGCGCCGTTGAGAGATATCCCTGCAAAATCGCTTCGCAAAGTTCCACATCAAACTCGACACTTTCCCAATCCTCGATCTCCTCCCCCGCAGGATTGCAGCCCGATCGCAAACAATCCCCAATGTCATAATGGATTAAACCCGATTTCACCGTATCTAAATCAATTACACTCACCGCTAAGTTAGTTTGCTTATCAAAGAGAATATTATTTACTTTCGGATCGCCATGCATCGTTCGCAATGGTAATTTTCCTGAAGCTTTGGCATCTTCTAAAATATGTGCTAAACCTTGGCGATCGCTCACAATTTGCAAACAATAATCAACTTCCGCAGATCTCGTAATATTGCTTTTAGTAAGCACTGCCTCATATTGCCCAAGGTATCGTGGCGTAATATGAAACCCTTCTAAAGTATCAGCTAATTTCTCTGGCGCTAAATCGCTGGTCAAGTGATGGAAAGTCCCCAAAGCATAGCCAACTTCTTGCGCCTGCTCAGAATTTCCCATTGCATCAAAGGATTGAGAGTCAGCGATAAAACTGAGCGATCGCCAAAATTCGCCATTCTCAGTTTGGTAATAGTCCTGTCCTTGATCTGTAGATAATACTTGCGGTACTGTCCATTGGCGATCTAGTGGCGTATTTTCGAGGCGATCGCGCACATGCTCTCCATAAATCCGCATATTCTGCATCACCAGTTCTGGTTCACGAAATACTTTGGTATTTAAGCGTTGCAGTATAAATGGTTGGTCTATTCCTTGCCGAGAGACTAAGAAAGTATCATTAATATTGCCACTGCCAAAGGGTTGTAAATTATCAATTTCTTGCTGCGGTGAGAAATTTTTAGCGATCGCAATTAATCTGGCGAGTTCTTGGTGATTCATATCTAGCTTAGAGATGCTTAGAGAATATCTTAATTGCCCAAATGCACAATGAGCGCAAAGCGCTCAAACTCGAACCAAGAAATTTTTTGAAAGTGTTGCAAAGCAACACTTTCAAAAAATTTCTTGGTTCATTTTAGTGAGTAAAGATGTCCTGCTCTTTGAGCAGGACATCTTTACTCACTAAAATCTCGACGACCTGCGCCTTTTGTTGTACGGTTAAATATCAAGGCAAACCAGTATTCATCTATGAAACTCCTCAACATTGGTTGTGGATTAACATTTCATCCCGCGTGGATCAATATCGATGTTGTCCCATCCGCCCCAGAAGTTCAGTATTGCGACATAACCAAAAAATTACCCTATCCAGATAATTATTTTGATGCTTGCTATAGTTCCCATGTGTTAGAGCATCTTACCAAAGAGGATGCCCACAAACTTCTAGTAGAGTGCCGACGCATCCTCAAACCTCAAGGAATCATTCGCATAGTAGTTCCTAATTTAGAAGCAATGGTGAGGGAATATTTACGAATTTTAGAACAAATCAGTCTGAATCCTAATCTACCCTCACAGGAAATACAGGATGACTATGACTGGATCATGATAGAGCTATACGATCAGACTGTTCGCAGCTTCAGTGGTGGGGAAATGGCACAGTTCTTACAAAAACCAAATCTGACGAATAAGAACTATATTCGATCGCGTATTGGCGCTGAAGCAGAACAATACTGGGAAAAGCCTCAGACCTTTTGGGAGAAATTAACTTCTACAAAGTTATCGAAAATCCTTTCAAAAATTAAACCGACAATTATCAGATATTTACTTCTAATTGCAGGGAAGAAAGCTAGTAATTCCTTTAATGAAGGTTGGTTTCGGAACTCTGGTGAAATTCATCGCTGGATGTACGATCGCTTTTCTTTGCAGAGATTACTCCATAAAGCGGGATTTAGTGATATTCAGGTTTGTCTTGCCGATGCAAGTAGCATTCCCGATTTTAATAGTTACAATCTCGATATAATGGATGGAAAATTGCGAAAACCTGACTCTTTATTTATGGAAGCAATTAAGCCTTCTTAGCTAGAAATTGAAGGTTTAACTGAAAAAATATGACCTGTTGCTACATTCTCTTACCCGTTCATAATCGTCGTGAAATCACCCAAAATTTTATTAAATGCCTGAGTTCACAAACCTATCAAAACTATCATTTAGTCTTAATTGATGATGGCTCAACCGATGGAACCGACCAAATGGTAAAGAGTCAAGTTGCCAATCTCACAATTATTAAGGGAATAGGTAATTGGTGGTGGGCTGGTGGTCTACAGCAGGGCATTAATTGGCTTAAATCAAATGCTGTCGATGCACAAGATCAACTAGTCCTTATGATTAACAACGATGTCACCTTCAAATCGGACTTTCTAGAGACTGGCATTAGGCTTTTACAAGAGCGTCCCAACACGCTACTACAGGCTCAAGCCTATAGCAGTAGTCAAACAGAACTTTGTCTTGATCGCGGACTGTACGTTAATCTCCATAAATTAACCTTTGACCAAACTCGTTCCTTGGCGGAGATTAATTGTTTATGTACGCGAGGTTTATTTATGCGTTGGCAGGATTTACAACGGGTGGGCGACTTTTATCCTCGTCTATTGCCCCATTACCTGTCAGATTATGAATTTACGATCAGAGCTTATCGAAAGGGCTTATCGCTGACAACCCATCCCGATCTCCAACTGTGGCTAAATGAAGAAACCACTGGATTTCATCCCAAAAAAGAAGATTTAAAGATTACGGTAATCTTCCGAAGATATTTTTCGCGCCGATCCTCTTCTAATAAGATTGATTGGACGATGTTTGTATTGCTAACTAGTCCCAAGCGTAGCTTGCTCAGCAATCTTGGACGGGTATGGCTAGGTGGCTTAATCAATTTATTTGCTCAGAAATCTCTATGAATCATTGGCAATTGACCACTCCCGTAGCGCTGATTATTTTTAATCGCCCTGATACCACCAAGCGAGTTTTGGAAGTAATTCAACAAGTTAAGCCGCTGAAGTTATTAGTTATCGCCGATGGTGCGAGGGAAAATCATCCTACCGATCGCCAAAATTGCGCCGAAACGAGAGCGCTGATTGAGCAGGTTGATTGGGACTGTGAGGTGCTGACAAATTTTAGCGATCGCAACTTAGGCTGTCGTCAGCGCGTGGCATCGGGACTAAGTTGGGTCTTTGAGCAGGTTCCTGAGGCAATTATCCTAGAGGATGATTGTTTAGCCCATCCGAGCTTTTTTCGCTTTTGTGAAGAGCTACTAGAGAAATATCGGGATGATCAGCGCGTCATGCATATTGGCGGCAATAACTTCCAACCTCCCAAACATCGAATACAGGATAGTTACTATTTTTCACGCTATAACCATTGCTGGGGATGGGCAAGTTGGCGACGCGCTTGGCAGCATTACGATGTAGATATGAAGTTATGGAGTCTTGTTTGTGATGGAGACTGGTTAGAAGGCATCCTTCAAGATCGCGATGCAGTTAAAGAATGGAAGCGGAACTTTCAAAAAATTAGCGATCGCATCACAGACTCTTGGGATTATCAATGGACTTTTGCCTGTTGGTTACAGCGTGGGCTAAGCATTTTACCAAATGTGAATTTGGTGTCTAATATTGGCTTTAGCAAAGAGGCAACCCACACTTATCGAAAGAATCTCTTTGCGGAGATTCCTGTGCAACCAATGGAATTTCCTTTGCAACATCCCATGATGATGGTTCGTGATCAAAAAGCCGATCAATTCACCCAAGACTTAATCTATAGCCATAGTCTCATTGCGAAGTTGCAGCGAAAGTTTTGGATGAGTGCAGATAGAAATATTTTTAACATGATGTGAGAGAGGATTGGCTACGCCAATCCTCTCTCACATCATGTAAGCCCGTTGAAGCTTGAAGTAGTACAGACAAAATTTTGAAAGCTTGGCAAAGCCAAGCTTTCAAAATTAATTAACGCGCTGTATTTAGTCATGGCGAGAACATGGAATTAAAGCTGAGATTGTTATATTGGTTATAGTCAATCCTCCATTGCCACACCACACAAACCCATGTCCTTTGCTACTACTACCTCACCCACCCATACTAATTTCAAGATTCGTGCCGATATCCTTGAGCTACAACCTAGCATTGTCCAGTGGCGGCGAGACTTTCATCGATTTCCTGAACTTGGTTTTAAAGAAAGGCGCACATCAACAGCGATCGCTGAAAAATTGACAGCATGGGGCATCCCCCACCAAACGGGTATCGCGCAGACTGGTATTGTCGCAACGATTACAGGCAAAAAAAAGGGGCTTCACAAGGTATTAGCAATCCGTGCGGACATGGACGCACTACCGATTCAAGAAGAAAATATTGTGAATTATCGCTCTCAAATCGATAATATGATGCATGCCTGCGGTCATGACGGACATACAGCGATCGCCTTGGGTACGGCAAAATATTTATGGGAACATCGCGACGATTTTAGCGGTACGGTGAAGATAATTTTTCAGCCAGCCGAGGAGGGTCCAGGGGGGGCAAAACCGATGATTGAGGCAGGTGTGCTCCAAAATCCCACGGTTGATGCAATTATTGGCTTACACCTCTGGAATAACCTTCCTCTTGGTACGGTTGGTGTCCGTAGTGGTGCATTGATGGCAGCCACAGAGTTTTTCCATTGCAAAATTATTGGACGAGGTGGACATGGCGCACTGCCTCAGCAAACGATAGATTCTATTCTGGTTGCTTCTCAAGTGGTTAACGCCATTCATACGATCGTGGCTCGCAATGTCAGTCCCCTTGAATCAGCCGTGATCAGCATTGGCGAATTTCATGCAGGTTCGGCAGTGAATGTGATTGCGGATTCGGCACGATTGAGTGGAACTGTGCGCTATTTCAATCCTGAAGTGGGCATAAAAGTGGCTTCACGTTTGGAAGAGGTGATTGCGGGTGTCTGTGCTTCCCATGGAGCAACCTATGAGCTGCAATATCAGAAGCTTTATCCTGCGGTGATTAATGACTATGCGATCGCAGAGTTAGTCCGTTCCGTTGCTGAAAATGTAATCGAAACTCCCGAAGGTATCGTACCTGAATG
This sequence comes from Pseudanabaena sp. BL-A-41, assembly GCA_050632425.1. GTDB lineage: Bacteria > Cyanobacteriota > Cyanobacteriia > Pseudanabaenales > Pseudanabaenaceae > Pseudanabaena. The sequence goes on from CP192607.1 coordinate 2,711,333, forward strand.
TCAGACTATGGGTGGTGAAGATATGTCCTTCTTTTTGGAAGCTGTGCCCGGATGCTATTTCTTCCTTGGTTCCGCCAATCCTGACAAGGGATTAGCCTATCCCCATCACCACCCCCGCTTCAATTTTGATGAGACTGCTCTAGCGACTGGTGTGGAAATTTTTGTGCGTTGTGTGGAGAAGTTCTTGAATTAGGTGCTCTGTATTTGTATTATTTCGTGATCTTCTCTTCACAAACCCAGCGCCATAGGAGATGACTTGTACCTTTTGCCTTGATACTTTTTACTTGATTAATTAGCGATCGCCTTTCTCTAGGACTCACTCCCCACAGGATAATTGCACTCTGCCAGATCAGAGTTGATAAAGTCATGGCGATACATAGCCCCAAACCTAACATCGGCAAACGATTATAAGCCAAGCTTATGCGTACTGCTGCCCATGTAAATGAAGCAATCCATAGCTCAATCTCTGATCGCAAAGCCCAGATACTTGCCGTGCCCACCGTCAGCCACAGAAATATATCCAACATCCATCGCAAATAGGTTTGTACTTCGATTAGTCTTTGAACTTGGCGCTCTAACATCTGATCAACGTAGGATTCATCCGATGGATTAGAAACCGTATCGAGATCTTCACTATCCATTACTAAGTAGTTCCATCTTTAAGATATACAGAGATATACACAAATTCTTTAATAACAGAAAAGCTCCCTGATGGGAGCTTTTCTATAAGTTTAGTTTGCTTCTACAGTTGATTGCTTGAGTTTAGAAGTTTGACGACTGCGCCACCATGCCAGCAAAATACTGGCATTAAAAATACTGGAGTAAGCACCAGACAAGAAACCGATAATCAAAGCCAGTGAGAAAAACCTCAAGGTTGCACCGCCGAATAAGAAAATCGCCACTAGTGGCAATGTCGCTGTCAGCGAAGTATTAATCGATCGCCCTAGAGTTTGATTGACCGAAGCATTAACTAAATCGTTAAAACTTGTGTTACCCGCATCAAGTTTTACATTTTCGCGAATGCGATCGTAAATTACCACGGTGTCATTGACGGAAAAGCCACAGATCGTCAACATCGCCACAATAAATAAACTGTCAATTTCTACGCCCAGAGTCAAACCTAAAATAGAGAAAGCACCCACAGTAACGAAAATGTCATGAAAGAGTGCTAACACTGCAAAGGTTGCATAATCTAACTGAAAGCGGAATGCTAAATAAATACCAATACCTGCAAAGGACAGCAAAATCGCCAATAAGCCATTCCGAAGTGCTTGTTGACCGATCGCCGCACCAACTTCGTCCAGTTGTGATTTTTTCGGATCGACTTCGCCATATTGTTTCAAAGACTCCGTAAGCGTTGTCTTCAGTTTTTCGCGCTCCTCCGTCGAGAGATGCGCCGTGCGGACTGATACTCCTTTTAAGTCCTTGCCTTCAACTAATTGGATGACACTATTAGCAAAGCCTTTAGTCTCCACAGCCTGACGTACTACCGCAATATCAATGGGTTTCCCGCAAGTATCGCCATTGCAAGCTAAGCCAAGCGTCACACTAGAGCCACCTGTAAAGTCAATTCCTAAGCGTAATGGAGAGCCTAACTGCTGAAAGGACAACACCATCGCCACAATTCCCGCCACAATCACTGCTGTGGAAATCGTGAGGTAAAGACGCGCATTTTTAACTACATCTAATCTCATAGAACTGCACCGCTTGTATTGTCTTTTGTATTGTCTGTCTTGTCGTTTTGGTCATCCACTACTTCTGTCTCGGCTTCAATATCAGTCGTCACTGTCGAGATTTTGCCAAAAGCTTTCATGCCGTAGTATTCAGGCTTACGGAACTGAGGATTGCTAATCATCGCCAACATTAGCGATCGGCTCAAAGTAATTGCCGTAAACATACTAACGATTACCCCTACACCAAGAGTGACGGCAAAGCCCTTCACAAATCCTGAACCCAGCCAGAATAGAGTTAAACAAGCAATTAGGGTAGTTACATTACTATCAAGAATGCTTGACCATGCGCGATAGAAGCCAGCCTCAACGGACTTATAAAGTGTGCGTCCTGCTTTTAACTCTTCCCTAGTCCGTTCAAAAATTAGGACGTTGGCATCCACAGCCATCCCAATGCTGAGGATAAAGCCTGCAATACCTGGTAAGGTCAGTACTACGCCAAGCAAGCTAAACAAGGCATAGGTAATCACTGCATAGGTAATTAGCGCAATATCGGCAACCCCGCCCAAAATGCGGTAGTAAAGCACCATAAAAATCAGGACTAATGCTAAGCCTGACACACCAGCATAGATACTGCTGAGGATGCTATCTGCACCAAGGGTTGCACCAACGGTGCGATTTTCGACAATTTCGACGGGTACGGGTAAAGCTCCTGCGCGTAATTGCAAAGCTAATTCAGTCGCAGAATCTAGGGTAAAGTTGCCTGTAATGACAGCTCGTCCACCCGAAATGCCTTTACCTTGAAATTCTGGACCAACCGAGGGAGAGCTAATTAGTTTGTCATCTAAGAAAATACCTAAAGCGCGACCAGTACCGCCGATTTCGCCAGTAGTTTTAGCAAACAGATCGCCGCCCTTATCGTCAAAGGTCAGAGCAACTTGCCAAGAGTCGGGACCATTGCCACTCGGTGATGCAACGGCATCTTTGAGCATATTGCCAGTTAAGCCTGTGCGTTCAAAGATGCCCTTGAGATCTTCAATGCTCTTTTTATATGCGGTTTCATTTTCAGCGATCGCCTTTTGATCGCCAGAATTTTTGAGGAGTTCACGCTGAATTGCCGCCGCTTGCTGAATTTGCAATCTTGCTCTTAGTTCACTTTCCGTACCTTTCTTTTGCTTGCGGAAATCAAGTTGAGCAGTTGTACCAAGTACACGCTCAGCTTGAGCGGGATCATTGACCCCCGGTAACTGCACGATCAGTTGATTATTACCCGATAGCAAAATTGTGGCTTCGGAAACTCCTAAACCGTTAATACGCTGCTCCACCACAAACTTGGCGGTTTCCATAATGCGCGGCGTAATTTCATTAATACCTTGTTCAGGATTAGTTTTTGCTTGGAGTGTAAGCTGTGCGCCACCTCGTAGATCCAAACCTAATTTAGGTGGATGAATGACGATTAGATACACAGCCCCTAATAAGATTGCCAATACGAAGGCAAGCAGGCGGCTTTGTTTACCCATATTTTTGTATAGCTTTTTGGTATAGCTTTTGTATCGCTGTTGTGGCTTTACTTCAAGCTAGATTAAACAGAGGATATTTTGAGACATCTGTCATCATACCCCACAGATACAGCGCGTTGCGCTGAATTAAAAACCAGAGAACTTTTTGAAAGCGTGGCTTCGCCACGCTTTCAAAAAGTTCTCTATACTTAGCAAAACTTTAAAAAGAGCGGGAATCAATAATTTCAAGAGGAAAAGGCAATACACCTGAGCGTATCTGCAAAGCTAATGCAGTTGCAGAATCTAAAGTAAAGTTTCCTGTAATTACGGATCGCCCAGCTGTAATGCCTTTTCCTTGAAATATAGTTTGCAATATCCATAATTATCAATATCGTTTTGATTGTTTTGGAAGAGAAGTCTTAAAACTATTTTTCAAATTATTTTCATATTCTGTCAAATAAGCTGAAATTTAGTGAAAGATCTCAAATTGCCTAGTTAATTTAACCTATACCTTTGGAAAGAAATTTGAATTTAAGCTCAGAAAAACAGGTTTACAGGCGATCGCAAATTGCCATAAATACCGCTTCTAGTAAGGAATTTGTTTTTTTGTCCACTTTGATATCTGTATATCATCACTTATACAAAGCTTTGTAATACAGCCTACGCAAATTGTTGCGGGTAAACGGTAAACTTATATCAAAGCTGAAATTTAGGTTGGATTTGTGAGATCTCGTATCGAGCGAGTCTTTTCCGAAGACTGGCTAAATTATTATATCGATCTCTTTTCTGGAGCGAACTGACTGTGACTATTTACGTTGGAAATTTGTCTTATCAAGCTGCTAAAGAAGATTTGACAAGCGTCTTTTCTGATTACGGCACTGTAAAGCGTGTGCAATTGCCTACCGACCAAGAAACAGGTCGGGTTCGGGGCTTCGCCTTTGTGGATATGGAGGATGATGCTCAGGAAGAAGCTGCGATCGCCGCACTTAATGAAGCTGAATGGTTGGGACGTACCCTGCGCGTTAATAAGGCTAAACCTCGTGGCGAGCGTACTAACGATCGCCCTAGAGGTCGTGGCTACGCCTAGAGCCTAATTAATTGCTCACATTAGAAATAGCCAAGGGTGCAGTCTTCATTCTTGGCTGTTTCTGATGCAAAATTGAATTATGAGTAGATATCTACATACCCTTAAGCTGTTCTGGTCAACGGCGATCGCTGCGGAACTGGAATATCGAATTAATTTTGCGATCGCTGCATTGAGCAGTATTGGCAACTTAGCAGGTAGCTTATTTGGCTTATTTTTGTTTTACCGCAATGGTTACACCTTTGCGGGATGGCGCTGGGAAGAAGCGATGGTTGTCCTTGGCATCTTTACAATCCTCGAAGGATTTTCGACCACATTTCTCGCACCTAACTTGAGCAAAATCGTCCAGCATGTCCAAAATGGCACGTTAGATTTTGTCCTACTAAAACCAATCAGTAGTCAATTTTGGCTTTCAGCAAGAGTGATCTCACCTTGGGGATTTTCAAATCTAATTTTCGGCTTTTGTATTTTGCTCTATGCAGGTAACAAGCTCGGTCTAGGTTTGAGCAATTATCTTTTCAGCCTAATTCCCCTCACCTTTGGGTTTATTAGTCTCTACAGCATTTGGTTTATGCTGGGAGCAACAAGCATTTGGTTTGTAAAAATTTATAACGTTACGGAAGTGTTACGCGGGTTAATGGAATCAGGTAGATATCCAATGGCAGCCTATCCTGCCTCTTACCGTTTCTTTTTTACCTTTGTTGTGCCGATAGCCTTTTTGACGACTGTCCCTGCGGAAGCCCTGTTAGGTCGAAGCGAAGCGATCTGGACAGTTGGCTCGATGTTTTTAGCGATCGCTTTACTCTATGCTTCTCATAAATTTTGGCAATTTGCTTTGAGATTTTATACAAGTGCCTCTAGCTAAGTAACTTTGTAATTACCAAAACCTGCGTTTTCATTTCGGGCTTTGAGAGAAGGTTTGCTACGCAAACCCTCTCTCAAAGCCATTTTCAAATTATCCCGAACTCGCGTTACTTAATAGAGCAACTCATATTTTGGAAATTGCTATAAACTAACAGCCATAGAGACAATTCGTGAATTGCCCCTATGGCTTTATTTGATATGCTGATTAATAACTGACTGCAAATTGAATTGCAAATATATAAAGAACTATGCCTAGATCGCAACGTAATGACAACTTCGTCGATCAAACCTTTACCGTTATTGCTGACACGATTTTAAAACTCTTTCCGGCCAGTCAGAAAGAAAAAGAAGCATTTGCCTATTACCGTGATGGTATGTCGGCTCAGGGTGATGGTGAATATGCTGAAGCATTAAGCAACTACGAGGAAGCTCTCAAACTTGAGGAAAATTCCTACGATCGCAGCTATATCTACTACAACATGGGCTTAATTCATGCCAGTAATGGTGAACATGACAAGGCTCTTGAATACTATGCAGAAGCGATCGATCTCAATCCTCGGATGCCCCAAGCTCTAAACAATGTCGCCGTGATTTATCACCACAAAGGGGAAAATGCTCAAGATGAGGAACAGGCGGAAGAATATTTCAATATAGCTGCCGATCATTGGGTAAGAGCAATCCGTCTTGCCCCCAATAACTACATCGAAGCCCAAAACTGGCTCAAAACTACTGGTCGAGCAGATATAAATCTTTTCTTCTAGAATTTTTTATTTTAGAATGATAAATATTAAGTGAATAAAATTTGTCCAAATTTAGATAGTGATTATGATTGATAGAGAACAAGTGCGTCACGTTGCTCATTTGGGTCGTTTACAGCTAACTGAAGCTGAAGAAATTTCCTTCACAAAGCAACTAGATAGCATTTTGGACTATTTCCAACAGCTTAATGAACTTGATCCCCTACTTGAAGGGGTTGAGCCAACCACCAGAGCCGTGAATACGGTTAATGTGACTCGTCCTGATATATTGCAACCATTTACCGAGCGCGAAGTCCTTCTAGACTGTGCCCCTGATCGCGATGAAGACTTTTTCCGCGTACCACAAATCATGGGTTAACTATAGGCGATCTCATCTCATGGCTAAGAGCATATGGCAACTAAATAACACCCACCATAAGTTATGGATACTTTAGGGAATCTCGATCAATCTGTACCTAGCAACGCAGCTCCAAATTACAATACTCATAAAGCCAATCTTAGCAATCCGTCTCCATCATCAGTAGCGACTCCCTTGAGCATCTTGTTAGCTGAAGATAACCTTGTCAATCAAAAGGTGGCTTTGCGCGTACTCAAGCATTTGGGCTATCAAGCTGATGTTGTCGAAAATGGAAAAGCAGTAATTGAGGCGATCGCCAATAAGTCCTACGATCTGATCCTAATGGATATTCAGATGCCTGAAATGGACGGTTTAGAAGCAACCCAATATATTCGTAATCAAGAACTCGAATGCCAACTTCCCCCCATAGCGATCGTTGCCGTAACTGCCAATGCTACCCATGACGATCAAGATATCTGTCGGCAAGCAGGAATGAATGACTATATTAGTAAACCTATTCAGATCGAAAAGCTCAAAAATATTTTGCAGCAATACGAATCACTCAAAAATAATCCAAACCAATAATTAACGTCAGTTCGGGTTAAGCTGGCAAATTTTAAAAGCCCAAAAGTAAAAGCCTTGCGTAGCAAGGCTTTTACTTTTGGGCTTTGAGAGAGGGTTTGCTACGCAAACCCTCTCTCAAAGCCCGTTTCAGATTATCCCGAACTCGCGTTAATTAGCTCAGCATAAATATAAAAAAGCAGCGCTATGCGCTGCTTTTTTATATTTATGCTGACAGAATAAAGTAACCTTTAGGCAACTGCTACAGGTGCATAAACACTGATCTTTTGGCGGGTCTTACCAAAGCGCTCAAAAGTAACAACGCCATCAACGGTTGCGTATAAAGTATCATCGCTACCGCGACCAACATTATTACCAGGATGGAACTTAGTACCACGCTGACGCACAAGAATGCTACCAGCCTTAACTACTTGACCACCATAACGCTTTACACCAAGGCGCTTAGCATTAGAGTCACGACCGTTTCTTGTACTACCCGTACCTTTCTTATGTGCCATTTGTTTTTGATCCTCTTAATGATTAAAAGACGAATATAGCGTTTCTTAGACCAGTGAATTACAGGGTTATTTCCCTACCGAAAGTAGGCAAATAACTCTTTGTAACTCTCTTAAAAAGCACCAAAAAGAAAAGTCACTTCGTGACTTTTCTTTTTGATTAAGCAGCCTTACCACTTAGGTTGATCGCTTCAACCATAATGCGAGTTTGGGGCTGGCGGTGACCGTTCTTTCTACGAGTCTTTTTCTTGGGACGCATTTTATAAACGATTACTTTTTTTGCCTTAAAATGGCGCAGTACAGTAACTTCAACAGTTGCATTATCAACTAGGGGCTGACCGATAGAGATGTCGCCATCTAAGTTGGCAAGTAAAACCTTATCAATAGTCAATTTACTGTCTGGTTCGGCGCTTAGTAATTCAACGTCATAAAATCTGCCGACTTCGACGCGATACTGCTTACCGCCTGTTTCAATGATTGCGTAACTCATGGTGTTTAAATATTTAGTAGATGCCGTACAGGTATCGATGAAAGGACTTCATCAATTTTGCAAACAACCCGATCCGAGCATGAAAGATCGTGCGATCTATAACTATACAGGAAATAAGCAAATAAATTTTCGCGAAGTGAAAATTTATTTGCTTATTTCCTGAAAAAGAGAGTGGCGGCGCGAAGCACCGCCACTCTCTTTTTGTTTTTTATTTAAACCAGCCTAAACCTACACCTGTGAGTAATAACGCCCCAAAGACTAATCGATAGCCCACAAACACCCATGTAGTATGGGTTTGAAAAAATTTCAAAAGCCATGCGATCGCGAGGTACGAGAAAATTACCGAGGAGATGAGTCCAACTACTAACTGACCAGCACCGACATCAAAGCCTTTTTTGACAATGCTCAATAACTCGACTAAACCTGCGATCGTAATAGCAGGAATCCCTAACAAAAATGAAAATCTGGTCGCAGCAACCCGATCTAATCCCAAAAATAAACCTGCCGTCAAAGTAGAACCAGAGCGTGACACCCCCGGAACCAGCGCCATTGCCTGAGCTAATCCCATTAAGATGCCATCAATGACGCGGACTCGATGAAAATGGCGCTTTTCTTGTTGATCGCCTCTTTGCCCAAATACTTCGGCTAACGCGAGTAGACTAGACATCACAATCGAGGCGATCGCGATCGCGGTCAAACTCCGTAAAGGTGAGTTGTCATAGTCTTTGACAAAAACTTTAATCAGCAAGCCACCAAACAAAATGGGAATCGTACCTAAGGTGATCGCTATAGCTAGTTTAAATTCCTGAGATTTGTATTGCTTATTACGAATAGCCTCAATACTACCCAGAGTAATATTACTGAGATCTTTCCAAAAATAGCTAACTACCGCCACAATACTTCCCAGTTGAATGACGGCATCAAAGGACACACCAGCATCATTCCAGTGAAAAAGTGCGGGGACAACCTTGAGATGCGCTGAGCTACTAATCGGCAAGAACTCAGTTAGTCCTTGCACAATCCCCAAAACAAAAGCCTGCCAGTATTCCATAAAAATTTAAAACTAGACAGATGACATATATCACGAACTCAGTAGCTAGGCGCAATTAAATATAAACTCCAAAGCCCTGTAGCGCAAACTGAGTCTGCACTACAGGGCTTAAATTTGGTTTTTAATTATGGTCAGCTATTTAGTCAAACAAAGCTGACAAAGTAGCTCGGTAAGACCCTATACCTCTACCTTTTTGGACAGTTTTACTGTCATAATAGGGGCTAAAAGCAATTTCTATTTAATTCTATTTAATTTTAGGTGTAAGCATATGGATTGGAGAATATTAGTCGTATTAGGACCTGTTGTCTTGGTAGTTTTCTGGGCAGCTTTTAACCTCGGTAAAGCCGTCATTAAGGGTGAAGCTTCTCTATTCGGCAAATATGGCAACAACCCATTTCAATAAGAAACTAGATAGTGAAAATCTATCGCCTATTTAAACCCTTAATTACAATTGGTATGAGCGTGAGCCTTGCTTACGCTCATACCAATTTTTAAGTAAGTTGCGGGAATTAAACTTAGGATGGCGTAGCGATCGCGGAACCCATCATTGCTACCTAATCATTACGTTGCGCTAGCGCAGCCTAAATATTATTTAACTAAAAGCTGTGGCGCACGCTGCGCGTGCGCTACAGCTTTTGGGGGGTTATATTTAATTGCGCCCACCTACTTAAAGCAACCAAAACGCTAGGGTGGGAAATACTTTGGCACTATCATCCTCAGCTTTTAAATCCTGCCGTCTTTAGCAATACCTAAAAAATGACCGTAGATAAGTAAAAGATAGCGATATGCATCCTGTTGTACATTCTTACGGCGCTAGGTGCATAATCATAAACTACATAGATATAGCGCTTTTCAAATGGGCAAAGGCGGGAAGCCAAACCTGCACTTTCAAATAGACTGGAAAAGGCTATAGAGATAAAATAATCACAGAAATCAATAAAATCAATCTTGTAAGGTAGCTGAGTATATGGCAATCGGAGAATATAAGCCTGGTTTAGAAGGAGTTCCTGCAACCCAATCAAACATAAGTTATGTTGATGGTCAGTCAGGTTTGCTCGAATATCGGGGTATCCGTATCGAGGATCTTTGCAAGTATAGTAATTTCCTTGAAACCAGTTACTTATTAATCTTCGGTGACTTACCAAAAGCCATTCAACTAAATGAATTTGAACACGATATTACCCATAGAAGAAGAATCAAATATCGTATTCGCGACATGATCAAGTCATTTCCAGATAATGCTCACCCTATGGATGCGCTCCAAACTAGTGTTGCCGCTTTAGGGATGTTTTATCCTTTGGGAAATTTTCACGATCTTGACTATATCTACCAAGCAACGGTACGTTTATTAGCAAAAGTACCAACGATGGTGGCGGCTTTTCATATGATGCGCCAAGGTAATGATCCTGTGATGCCTCGCGATGATTTGGATTATGCTTCCAACTTCCTCTATATGTTGAATGAGAAGATTCCCGATCCACTTGCAGCTCGTATTTTCGATGTATGTTTAACTCTCCATGCTGAACATACGGTCAATGCATCAACCTTTGCGGCTTTGGTGACAGCATCGACTTTGACTGATCCCTATGCAGTGATGACTTCCGCGATCGGGACTTTAGCTGGTCCTCTGCATGGTGGCGCAAATGAACAGGTGATGTTGATGCTTGAAGAAATTGGCTCAGTGGACAATGTGACCAGCTATCTCGAACGCAAAATTGAGCGCAAAGAAAAGCTCATGGGCTTTGGGCATCGAGTTTATAAGGTCAAAGATCCTAGAGCGATCGTGCTTCAGGACTTAGTCCATGAATTGTTTGATAAATTTGGTCATGATCCCTACTACGACATTGCCCTAGAACTAGAAAAACAAGCCTATGATAAGCTTGCCAGTAAGGGGATTCATCCCAATGTCGATTTCTATTCAGGTTTGATTTACAAGAAATTGGGTATTCCTAGTAATTTGTTTACCACTATTTTTGCGATCGCTCGTGTACCTGGATGGCTAGCCCATTGGAAAGAACAACTTTCCGATAACCGCCTCTTCCGTCCAACTCAAATGTATACAGGCTTGCATGATGTCACCTATATTCCTATTCATGAGCGCTAGGTAAAGTTCTGCGATTTAATAAGAAGCCGATTTTTTGTGGCGAGGCGAAGCCTCGCCACAAAAAATCGGCTTCTTATTTTCCTGAATGTCCCTAATTTTCTCAAGAGTGACTATCAGGAGATTATATTTTTACGTCGCCCGCGTAGCGGGCGATATAAAAATATGACTAGGGTTTTGAACGATTTTTAAAAGATAGAATATGTTTTAACATGACGGCAAAGCCATGCAATTTACTTAATCTTCGATTAGGTGCAAATGGAACACTTGCTGGAGTTCGCAGCATTATTTTTAGATAATCGAAGAATAAATCCCAATTTGGATAGTCAATAGTTTTAAATTCGTAGGGAGCATTTCGAGTTAATAGCAGGCGGTTATAGTTCATTTTCTGGCTCAGAAATGTAATGAATTGAACTGTCGCTAGTTGATCTTGATAGACTTTAAACCGATCCCTTGTAATCGAATTGCTATAAAAAATGTTTTTGTCATGTACTCTATAAGCGACCAACGGCAGATTGATTAAGAACTTATGGGCTCCTAATATCGACGAGGCAATGACAAAATATGTATCTGCCCATATTCGATAATTTCCTATGCAAGTGCAGGGTAACATATCACTTAAATATTTACGCTGCATAGAGTTTCCAGAAGAAGGACTACCCACAAATCTCTGCATTTCCATCGCTAGAACTATTGAATATCCACAGTCTTTAAGATAGTTCTGATATTGAGAGATTTGAACTTCGGTGGGGGCTTGATAGTTTTCTTTACCTTTACTAAAAATCCCCATTTGACAGTAAAGGAATCCACAGTTTGGCTGCTCTCTATATATTTTTAAAGCTATTTCCAGATATTGTGGATGATAAAAATCGTCGGCATCAAGAAAAAAGATAATATCACCTGTTGATCCGAGAAAGCCTGTAGTAACGGCAGCTAGTTGTCCTTGATTATGCGGATGGATAATGATCTTTACATCGGGATTCTGTCCATACTGCTCCTGCAAAATTAGATCAGAGCCATCGGTAGAGGCATCATCAACAACAATAATTTCATCAAATGGATGGGTTTGCGATAAGGCACTGGCGATCGCTTCACAAACATAGTCTTTGTAGTTGAAGTTATTGATTAAACAAGTTGTTTTCATAAACTAGGATCTTTCAGCAGGCTCCACAATATCAACTAAACCATAGTATTACAGCAATTTTCGAGCAAACAAACCAAGAAATTTTTTTAAAGTGTTGCTTTGCAACACTTTAAAAAAATTTCTTGGTTTGAGTTTAAGTGATTTTCTCTGTAATACCCACCGTTGTTAGGAAACGTTTGGCGATCGCGATAGGAGAGTAATATTCTAGCGCCCATGCTCGACCTGCGCTCGATATCTCAGGCAATCGGTCAACATTTTGGGAAATTTTAGCAATTGCTCCCTCAATATTATCTAGATCGATGCCAATGTAATGTTTCCAATTTTCAGGCATGACGGGTAGGATAAATCCATATTTATCAAAATCTAAATGAATGGGTACACAACCTGCCGCCAAAGCTTCCCAAAAGCGCCAACTGTCCCATTGGACAAGGCGATGTGTTTTCCATCCGAACTTCGTAATTGCTTTACGACAGGCTCTACCAAAAATCGTCCAAGGATACTGGGGCAAAGGAGAGATAAAATAACCACCAAAACTACTACAGGTGGTAGTTGAAAGTAGAAGTTCATAATAGCCGGGATTATGTCTACCACTGGCTTGTGCCCATTGTAAGGTGTGATAGGCTCCGCGATCGCGTGCATCGGCAATCACCTTAGACTCTAGGGGAATAATAGAATTGATTTTGGGTAGAAAATGCTGCTGCACATAGTTTCGCAACGAGTGATCGCCATTGAGAAAAACACGGGAATTGACTAATAAATTATGATGACGTTGACTGAACGGTGGTACATGAGCTAATTCTTTGATGATTCTTTCGGATAAGCCAAAGGGAAAGGGATGGGTGTTAGGAAATACAGGAGTAGATTTAGAAAGATGAGATTTAAAATAGTGGTCAAATCGCGCTAGGTTGGGATCTAAAAAGTTTTTGCGCGGACTATCATCGGATAGATCAATCAAGATAGTTTGATGGGGACGATTTTTTCGTAGTAGATGTTGAATGTCGCAAAGTGATTTCGCAAATTGCCCCTGCCGCTCCCACCAAGCCTCATTGATAATGACAATATCGCAATCATCGGGACTGACATTTGGGTCATAACGGAACAGAAATGGCTCTTCAGGAGATGGAAGCCAAAAATTGACATTGGCATAAAACTCAATACCTAATGCCTTTAGCCCTTCTCCTAAACATACGGTTCCATGCTGATAGTAATGATATGCCGAAGCATAATCTCCATAGCCATTTAGGGTTGGGGGAAAGCAATAGAAGTAGACTTTTAATTTGCTTTTATCGTTCATATAACGTTACTTTTGCAGAACTCTTACGGTAGTGGCATCTCTAATGTGTAGTTTAGGAAATCAGCGTCACGGCAAGCCGAAAACCTGTGGTGCGATCGCCTTGGTTTGCTGCATTGCAAGAACGCTTGGCAGAACGGCAATAATGAGCAGGATCGCGCCATGATCCACCCCGTATGACTCGACAACTGCGATCGCTACCCTGTGTCCATGCTGACCCATCCTTAGGCAATAGGTCATAATCATCATGCCAAATATCTTCGCACCATTCCCAGACATTTCCATGCATATCATGTAGCCCAAAGGCATTGGCGGGGTAGCTGCCAACTTCAGTAGTAATAGCGCTACTAAGCCCTTGAGGAGCATATAAATATGGGCTTGCCGCATTGTAGTTAGCGAGATTTGCCATAATTGTTTCACCAAAGCAAAAGGGAGTCAAAGTTCCCCCACGACAGGCATATTCCCATTCCGATTCACTAGGCAAGCGATAGGGTTTGCCAGTACGCTCAACGATTTTCTGACAAAAGCTCTGTACGTCATCCCATGATACGCTCTCCACAGGGCGATCGCCATTACCAATAAAAATAGCAGGATTGTTATCCATCACTACTTTCCATTGCTTTTGGGTAATGGGAAAACGGGACATAAAGAAAGCGGGAATATTCACAATATGACGTGGACTTTCTTCTTTAGTGCGATCGCTTTCGCTAATCGGTGAACCAATTTGAAATTTACCTGCGGGGATGAATACCATTTCTAGACTAATTGGCTTACCTTGAATATTGCCTAGGGTCTCAAAATAGGAACGCCCAATTTTTTGTTTGGTATTGATTTGTAGTAGTGTTTTCGCTAACTTACCTACACCAATGCGATTAATTTTTACAGTCGCAGTTTCAAAGGAGAATTGAGATAGTTGTGGTGCGATCGCTTGAATTATTGGCTTAGGAGCAGAGATAGGGGTGATATTAGTTTTGGCGATAGCACTTCTTTTAACAGATTTTGCTAGGCGCGGCACATAGACCTGATAATTAGAAGAATTCGCATTTTTGAGATCATTTAAAACTGCTTGGGCTGTCTGATAACGTTGGCTAGGAGCCGTTAAAATCATGCGATCGAGAACATCTCCTAATCCCCGACTAATGGAAGTATTAGCTAAAAAATCTCGCCAAACCCATTTCCCATCCATGTCCATCAACTCAAAGGGAGAAACATTGGTAAGCAAATGAATACAGGTTACACCTAGACTATAGATATCACTAGCAAAGATGGCTTTTCCACGCACCTGCTCAGGGGCAACGTAAACAGCGCTACCAATTCTTGTACCTGTTTCCATGGCATCAGTAGAGACATATTTGGCGGCTCCAAAATCTACTAATACGTGACTACCTGCGGCTATAGAGCCAGAGTTGCTCGGAAACCGACGACGGATAATATTTTCAGGTTTGATATCACGATGGATGACGTTGCGTTCATGGATAAATTGCAGAATTGGTAATAAGTCACCTAGCAGCATCCTAATCTTGGCTTCACTAAAGTTTCCCTGTTCTTGCAGTTCCTTTAGCAAATCCTGTCCATCAATAAATTCTTGAATTAGATATTGTTTACCGTCAAGTTCAAGATGAGCGAACAACGTTGGTATTTGGGGATGCTTGCCCAAATCATCTAAACGAATTGCCTCTTGATGAAATAGTTCAGCAGCTTTCACCGCACTACTCAAATCCGCAGGGAAAAACTGCTTAATTACACAGGTCGGACAGGAAGGCAAGGCCTCATCAATGCCGATAAAGGTTCGCCCAAATCCACCTTGTCCAAGAATTCTTAACGCTCGATAGCGATCGCCTATTTTTAACTTGGAGCCACATTCCTGACAGAAGTTCAATTTTGGCGATGTCTCTGGATTCTGGAAATTGCAACTAGGATTGAGGCAGTGGCTCATAGATATTTCTAGGAAGATATATCAAAAAATGACTGAGCTATTTTTTGATGGGATTTATTGATTAGGAATAGAATCCATTTTGGCAAAGCCAATCACCTGCATCTTTCCTTCCGTAAATTCTAGTTTCAGAACTCTAGCAGTGATACCCTTGCTTTCCAATTGCCGTAGATCTAACACCTTATTTAAGCCCTGAGCAAAGGCATTAGCAATCTTGTCAGGAACTGGTGTTCCCTCTAATTCAATACGCGGATTGATGATTTGTAATCTTGTACCGCCAATGGTTTTGAGTTCGGCATTAACAGATACATTTAGAGGAGTTGGCTTCGGTTTTGCCGTTGTCGGCTGCGATTGCAAGGTTGCTGCTAGCCGAATGCGATCGCCTTCTAAAAAAGTTACCTCTGGATTAACGAGATCGAGAATTTCGGATTTACCTTTATTTGTCCCCGTAATATCAATGCTGAGGTTTTTAAAAGAAGATTGGATCGTTGGCGATCGCAGAGCCGTATTGATATCTTCGGAGCGTAATACTACGCGCACGGCTGCTTGTAATGGGCGGCGCAAAACAATTTTTCCAGATTGCAATACATTCGGATCGATACTAATCGGGTCAGTTTCTAAATCAATCTCATCAATGCGGAGAAATTCTAAAACGTATACTCCTCGACCTGCAACTCGAATGCGATCGACATTGCCTAACAAAATTTGATAATTGGGGGCATTATCAACGCGCACCTCTAACACATCTGCTCGCACAATCTGCCCACGCAAAAAATCCGTTGCGATTTTGTCGATCGCTATCCCGGGTGCGCCTGCTATACCTAGAACTGTCGTGAGTAACCCAGCAAATAATTCCATAACGCGCAGATGAGTATTGTTCTAATCATATAGCAATTTGGGTGATGATATGCCTTGCTATGCGCGGCATATCATCACCCAAATTGCCGAGTGGCAAAATTACCAAGCCAATATTTTTATTGAGAGGCATACTTCGCATGACTCTCAATAAAAATATTGGCTTGTTTAATAGCGAAGTGCTGTAATAGTTAACAAGCAAGTTAGGAGTAGGAACTATGCAAATTCGGTTAGCTGTAGAGGCGGATTTACCAGCAATTATTGAGATCTATAATGCAGCCATCCCCACCCGTCTTGCGACTGCCGACCTTGAACCAATTTCCGTTGAGAGTCGCCGAACTTGGTTTCGATCGCATGGCGATCGCTATCCTGTCTGGGTAATGACTATCGGTAGCCACGATATTCAAAGCGACCAAAATGAACAAGTCATTGGCTGGCTAAGCTTGCAAATGTTTTATGGTCGTCCGGCTTATCACAAGACCGCCGAAGTTAGTATTTATATAGCTCCCAACTATCAAGGCAAAGGAGTTGGGAAGAAGCTGCTAGATCATGCGATCGCTAGTTGTCCCAAACTCAATATCTCTAAACTGGTGGGCTTTGTTTTTGCTCATAATTCCGCCAGTTGTCGTTTATTTAGCAGTTTTGGCTTTGAGGAGTGGGGCTTTTTACCGCAAATTGCAGAATTAGATAGTGTTGAGCAAAGCTTAATCATTCTCGGCAAAACTTTGTTCTAATTATTACAAATTGATGTCACTTTACTAGAGATTCTATAAGTAGATTGTTGGAATTAAATGTAGGATGGGTTAGCGATCGCGTAACCCATCATCTTTAGCCAATGGATGCGTTACGTTTCACTAACGCATCCTACAAATAATTAAGCCTTCCTACTTAGTAGGTAATTGGTGTTACCTACAATCCTCGGCTATAGTTCAAGCTAAAATTGGTAAATAATGACTGTAAAACGTGATGACTGGTTTCCTACTCCAATTTGGCACTTTGAAGTTCCCAATTACGAAGAGCTAAACAAAAAATTACTGCCAGCAATTTATGCAGAAAAGGAAAAAGATAGCCAAGGAGTTAACTGGTCAAACTCTCTAGGATGGCATAGTAAAGACTATCTCAACCAACATCCAGCATTTCAAGAGATTGTCAAAATTGCGATCGCCAATGGAATAGAAGCGGGAACAGAGGTTGGCTTTGAGTTAACAAGATTCACGATGATTGTCACTAACTGCTGGGCAATTATCAATCCCAAATTCGCTTCCAATTTTGTCCATAACCATCCTAACTCCGTGTTGAGTGGAGTCTATTACGTGAAAGCGGCAGAAAACTGCGGCGGGATTTTCTTTCGCGATCCGCGTGATGTGGCGCATATGTTTATGCCAAATCTTACTGAACTAACTCCTTGGACAATCCAAAAGATTACTTATAAGGCGACAGAAGGCACGATGATCATTTTCCCAAGTTGGCTCAATCATGGAGTAGAAGCCAATCTCAGCGATGAAGATCGGCTGTGCATCAGTTTTAATATCAGCATGACCTATCGAACTTAATTAATGATTAAGTAGCGGATAGAAATGTCCAACTGGTCCCTGTCCCTGTCCGATCGCTAAAGAATATTTCAAAGCTTCCGTCACATAGTTCTTTGAGTCTTGAACCGCTTGAAAGCGTGGTTTACCCAAAGCCAAATTTGCAGCGATCGCGGCGGACAAAGTGCAGCCAGTGCCATGGGTATGCGGTGTATCAATCACTTCCGTCTGCAAAACCTCAAGGCGATCGCCATCAAACCACACATCAACTCCCTTCAGTTCATTGGTGAAGCCGCCACCCTTGACGAGAACTGATCGCGCTCCTAATTGATAAATTTTCTGAGCCGCAGTTTGCATATCTTCCAGTGTCTGGATTTCCATATCCGCGAGAATTTGAGCTTCATAGCGATTAGGTGTAGCGATCGCCGCAAGAGGAATTAACTGCTCACGGATCGTTTTCACCGCATCATCATCTAACAACTGCGCTCCCGCCCGTGACACCATCACTGGATCGACCACCACATTCCCAAAGCCAAAGGCAACTAGTTTCTTAGCCACGGTTTTAATAATCCCTTGATTAAGCAGCATCCCCGTTTTGATTGCCCCCACCCGCATATCAATCATTACTGCTTCAAATTGAGCAGTTACCGCTTCGGGTGGCATAGCATCCACTCGCGTTACGCCCTGTGTATTTTGGGCCGTGATGCAGGTGAGTACGCTGGTTCCATGCACGCAATGAAAGGCAAAGGTGCGGAGGTCAGCCTGTATGCCTGCCCCACCACCACTATCCGAACCAGCGATCGTCATTGCGATCGGTACTTGTGAACTATTGAAAATTGTCATAATTTGAAGCTGGATATGATTGGCAAATTATTTTAAGCTCGATATTAACTATACGAGATCACCATGAGATCACCTTGTGATGGGGTTATTTGAGTAGCGATCGCCAATTAAATCAAGACTTTTCGCCTCCTCTAGATGGGTAGCGATCGCTGCAAAACTAAAATATCAGCCAAAAGGCGTATGAAAATATCTAGTTTTTTACAAAGATCTAGTAGACATTTCTAGATAAGGGATGTATATTATAGAGGTGTGAGGAGCGAACAAAGAAAAAAGCCTAGGAACGAAACAGGGAAAGTAACCTAGGCTTTTTTCTTTGGTTACTGTAAATAAAAAAGGAGACCAGTTAATAACTGATCTCCTTTTTTATTTACAGATAAGGGGAAGCAAAACGTCCCCTTTCCATTAAAAATTAAGCTTGGCTAATACAAATGGTGGAACAACAAGGCTCGTAAACTCTTTTTCCTTGTTTGCATTCCAAGCACTTAGCTCCTCGGCAGTAGGATGACGCAACCAGCCATCCTCAATCCATGACTGGACCAACTGCGTATTGTCCTCAGTTAACGCAACACCCACATCGACGAGATCCAGATTTGCCCCAACTAAAATTACCCTTGCTCTAGCAGCATGGGGAGATAACCATTCCCACAGCGCCACATCCACCATCTCCGCTAAATCAGCTCTTACATTACTCACTAAAATTCCTCATCATCATCAACTGGGTTTGTACCTATTATTTCTAAATATTTGGCTTTAATTGCTTTTATATCTTGCCATGTTAGCCACTTGGGGCTGCCCTGTTCACGACTTTGGTTGCGTAATAAATAGGAGGGGTGAAATATGGGCATTACTAGGCGACCTTCCCACTCATACCATTTACCGCGAACTTTGGTAATGCCTAATTTTTCGCCGAGAATTGACTTCAGGGAGGTTGCCCCTGTGAGCAAAATAATTTTGGGATCGACGAGGCGAATTTGTTCTAATAAATAGGGTTTGCAGGTGGTTGTTTCGATTTCGGTGGGGACACGATTATTAGGGGGACGACATTTGACGGTATTGCAAATATAGACATCTTTGCTGGTGTCAAAGCCCACGGATTCTAAAATTTTGTCTAAAAGCTGTCCCGACTTACCAACAAAGGGTAGCCCTGATAAATCTTCTTGTTCCCCAGGGGCTTCGCCGATGATCAGGATTTTGGCATTGCGATCGCCTCTTTCAACGACCACATTAGTACGAGTTGGGGCAAGGGGGCATTTCTGACAGTTACAGGCGGCTACTTTTAAATCATCGAGGCTAGCAAATTGCTCATTTACAGGCACAGCAGCAATGGCAGCAGTAGCGATATTTTTAGAAGAACGCGCAGTTTTGGTTGGTAGAGCCTCAGCGACACCATCCGCCTTAGGGAGTTCTGCGATCGGAACTTCCGATGGAGTCAAATCGAACAGGCTCATTTGTTCTTTCTCAGGCATAGATAGGATTTGCGCCCCAAATCAGTACTTCTTGCTAATATCTTATACCAATAGGACTTACGCAATGCTAACGAGTTTACTGGGTTTTGAGGATATGTGGTGAGGGCTTTGCCCTCACCACATATCCTCAATGAGTAAGTCCTATGTTTTTTGCATTAGGGTTCTGTGATTTTGATTGTGTGTCACGGCTTCGTCACACTCCAAAAAACATGCAAACCCTAACCTACTCAAAACCTATGGCGCACGCTGCGCGTGCGCCATAGGTTTTGGGTTTCCCCAGCTATATATAACTGTAGTTAGCTAGATTGGGAAATGCCCCCAATAGAGAGTTGCACCGCAACTCCCTATTGGGGGTTGTTTTCTGCTACAGCTATATGAACATTTTTTGAAGACATCTTACCTAAGATATAGATTTATGAGTACAATCCTAATGTAGCCCGCGTAACCTTTTAATTACGTCCCAGCTTACATAATCCTTTTAGATACCACCTCTTTGTAGTCCATGATGAATAGCAACGCACTCCCAGTAAAACAAGGTTTGTACGATCCACAGTTTGAACATGATGCTTGTGGAGTTGGCTTTATCGTACACAAGTCAGGGCAGAAGTCCCATGCGATCGTTGAGCAGGGGCTAACAATTCTGGAAAACTTGGAACACCGTGGTGCTTGTGGCTGTGAGACGAATACAGGTGATGGTGCAGGGATTTTGTTACAGCTTCCCCATAAATTTTTAGCAAAAGTAGCCGCTGCCGCAAATATTATCTTGCCTGAGGCAGGACAATATGGTGTAGGGATGGTTTATGCTTCTCCCAATCCTGAGGCAAGACAAAATGGAAGAAAAACCTTCGAGAAATTGGTAGAAGCAGAAGGTTTAAAGGTTCTCGGTTGGCGTGATGTACCCACTGATAATTCGTCTTTGGGCGCAACAGCTCAGTCCAGTGAGCCATTCATGCAACAGGTATTCATTCAGCGATCGCCTGATCTTGCCGATGACCTCGCATTTGATCGCAAGTTATTTGTATTGCGTAAGCTTGCTCACACAGCAATTCGTGCCTCAAATGTCGATCCCTATTGGTATCCATCTAGTCTCTCCTGTCGCACGATCGTTTATAAAGGGATGTTGATGACGGCGCAGGTTGGACAGTATTACGCCCATGATTTGCATGATCCCGACATGGAGAGCGCTCTGGCTCTAGTTCACTCCCGCTTCAGTACGAATACTTTCCCTAGTTGGGAGCGATCGCACCCTTACCGCTACATTGCCCACAATGGCGAAATCAATACTTTGCGCGGTAATACCAACTGGATGATTGCCCGTCAGTCGATGTTTGAGTCGGATTTGTTTGGTGATGATATCTCAAAGATCAAGCCTGTGATCAACATTGCAGGCAGCGATTCGACGATTTTTGATAATGCTTTGGAATTGTTGGTACTGGCTGGGCGATCGCTACCTCACGCGATGATGATGATGATTCCTGAGCCTTGGACAGCCCACGAATCCATGAGTGATGAGAAGAAAGCTTTTTATGAATATCATTCCTGTTTGATGGAACCTTGGGATGGGCCCGCTTCGATCGCCTTTACCGATGGCACAATGATCGGTGCAGTCTTGGATCGCAATGGGTTACGTCCTTCTCGCTATTACGTCACCAAAGATGATTTGGTAATCTTCGCTTCGGAAGCAGGTGTATTAGAAATTGAACCTGAGCGTATCGAATCAAAGGGTCGCTTACAGCCCGGACGCATGTTTTTGGTGAATATGCAGGAAGGTCGGATTGTTGCTGATGAAGAGATCAAGCATCAAATCGCAACCGAACATCCATACCGTGAATGGATTAATCAGCATATGGTGGAAATCGCCAGTCTCAAGGATGCAGAAATCTCCGAACCAGAAGCGATTCCCCTAACTCAGCGCCAGATGGCTTTCGGTTATTCCTTTGAAGATTTGCGCTTGCTGTTAACCCCAATGGCACGGGATGGTGTGGAAGCTGTGGGCGCAATGGGAGCCGACACTCCCCTTGCAGTTCTTTCCAATCGTTCTAAGCTGCTCTACGATTATTTCCAGCAGTTATTTGCACAGGTAACGAATCCTCCTATTGACTCCATTCGTGAAGAGATTATTACTTCCGCAGAAACCACGATTGGCGCAGAACGGAACTTGCTCAAGCCTGAGCCAGAAAGCTGTCACTTGATCGAGCTAAAGACTCCCATCCTCAGCGATGCGGAACTGGCGAAGTTGAAGCATATTAACGAAGGTGATTTTAAATCCATCACTCTTTCAACTTTGTTTAATCCTAAATCTGGTGTATCTGGATTAGAATCAGTGATCGCCGAAATTTGCGCTAAGGCTGACCAAGCGATCGCCGATGGTGTAAATATTTTGATTTTAAGCGATCGCGGCGTGAATCCTGACAATGCGCCAATCCCTGCGTTACTTGCAGTATCAGGCTTACATCACCATCTCATCCGCACAGGTACAAGAACCAGAGTCGGTCTAGTCCTTGAATCTGGCGAACCTAGAGAAGTGCATCATTTTGCATTGCTAATCGGCTACGGTTGCGGTGCAATTAATCCTTACCTCGCCTTTGAAAGCATTAACGACATGATCAAGCAAGGATTGCTCGTGAATGTCGATTACAAAACCGCAGTCAAGAACTACATCAAGTCAGCTACTAAGGGCGTAACTAAGGTTGCTTCTAAAATTGGTATTTCCACGATCCAAAGCTATCGTGGCGCTCAGATCTTTGAAGCAGTCGGACTCAATCAAGATGTGATCAAGAAATACTTCACTTGGACAGCCTCCCGCATTGAAGGTGCTGATCTAGAAGTAATCGCTCAAGAAGCGATCGCTCGTCATACCCATGCTTTCCCTGATCGCCCTGCGAGTGGTAATACTCTCGATGTCGGTGGTGAGTACCAATGGCGTAAGGAAGGAGAAGCCCACCTGTTTAGTCCTGAAACTATTCATGCTTTGCAAAAGGCTGTCCGTGAAGGCAATTACGAGCAGTTCAAGAAATACTCCTCTCTGGTGAATGAACAAAACCAACAGCATTTCACCCTCCGTGGCTTGCTCGATTTCAAATCCCGCGAATCCATTCCCATTGAAGAAGTAGAACCCATCGAAGCAATTTTGCGCCGCTTCAAGACTGGCGCGATGAGCTATGGTTCTATTTCCAAGGAAGCTCATGAGGCTTTAGCGATCGCTATGAATCGCATTGGTGGCAAGTCCAACACAGGCGAAGGCGGCGAAGATCCCGATCGCTATACATGGACAAACGAGCAAGGCGATTCCAAAAATAGCGCTATCAAACAGGTAGCCTCTGGACGCTTTGGTGTGACTAGTCTCTATCTATCCCAAGCCAAAGAGATTCAAATCAAAATGGCCCAAGGCGCAAAACCAGGGGAAGGTGGTCAACTCCCTGGCAAGAAAGTTTATCCTTGGATTGCCAAAGTCCGTCACTCTACTCCTGGTGTGGGCTTGATTTCGCCACCGCCTCACCATGACATCTACTCTATCGAAGACCTCGCCGAGTTGATTCACGATCTCAAGAATGCCAACCGCGCCGCCCGTATCAGCGTCAAGCTGGTTTCAGAAGTCGGTGTTGGTACAATCGCCGCAGGGGTTTCCAAAGCTCACGCTGATGTCGTTCTCATCTCTGGATATGACGGTGGTACTGGCGCATCACCCCAAACTTCGATCAAACACGCTGGCTTACCTTGGGAACTTGGACTTGCAGAAACCCACCAAACCCTCGTTCTCAACAACCTCCGTAGCCGTATCGTCGTGGAAACCGATGGACAGATGAAAACAGGTCGTGATGTCGTCATCGCCGCGCTACTGGGAGCAGAAGAATTCGGCTTTGCCACCGCTCCCCTCGTCACCCTTGGCTGTATCATGATGCGCGTCTGCCATCTCAATACCTGCCCCGTTGGAGTCGCCACCCAAGATCCGCAACTGCGTGAGAAGTTCACAGGCGATCCCGCCCACACTGTCAACTTCATGACTTTCATCGCTCAAGAAGTGCGCGAACTCATGGCACAGTTAGGCTTCCGTACTCTCGATGAAATGGTCGGTCGTACCGATGTTCTCGAAGCCAAGCAAGCGGTCGAACATTGGAAAGCGAAGGGCTTAGACTTCTCGAAGATTCTCTATCAGCCTGAAGTGGGTGAAGATGTCGGTCGCTATGCCCAAATCCCACAGGATCATGGTTTAGACAAGTCCCTTGATATGACGGTGTTGTTAGATTTGTGTCAAGCAGCGATCGTTGATGGCGAACCTGTCCATGCCACAGTTCCGATTAAGAACATTAATCGCGCCGTTGGAACCATTCTCGGCAACGAAATCACCAAGCGCCATTGGGAAGGATTGCCCGATGACACTGTACATCTCCATTTCCAAGGCACGGCTGGTCAAAGCTTTGGCGCATTTGTTCCCTCTGGTGTGACGATGGAACTCGAAGGCGATACCAACGACTATCTCGGTAAAGGACTAAGCGGTGGCAAGATCATTCTCTATCCCCACAAAGCTTCTACCTTTGTCGCCGAAGAGAACATCATCGCAGGTAACGTTGCTTTCTATGGCGCAACCAGTGGTGAAGCCTACATTCGCGGCATCGCTGGCGAACGATTCTGTGTACGAAACTCTGGCGTAAATGCCGTAGTCGAAGGCATCGGTGATCATGGTTGTGAATATATGACTGGCGGTAAGGTCGTCGTTCTCGGTTTAACAGGGCGGAACTTTGCGGCGGGTATGAGTGGCGGTGTTGCCTATATTCTCGATGAGGCAGGCGATTTCGCAACCCGTTGCAATACTTCGATGGTCGGCTTAGAGAAGCTCGAAGATCCTGAAGAAATCAAGGATCTGAAGCAGTTGATTCAACAGCACGTTGACTATACGGAGAGCGCCAAGGGTGCGAAGGTTCTCGCTGATTGGAATGCGATCGTTCCCAAATTCGTGAAGGTAATGCCGAAGGATTACAAGCGGGTATTGCAAGCGATTAAGGAAGCCTTAGAAGATGGGCTGAGTGGTGATGATGCCCTCAACGCCGCTTTTGAAGCCAACTCCCGCGATGTCGCCCGTATCGGTGGTAGCTAATTAACAAGAGGCAAGGGGCTTAAGCCCCTTGTTTTAGCTAATTTACCTAAAACAGTGGAATTTGATTACGATCCCGTAAAAAGTCAGATTAACCAGTCTAAGCATGGCATTGACTTTGAAAAAGCTAAAATGTTATGGAAAGACTCTTACAGAGTTGAGATTACCGCCAAGTCAACAGACGAAGATCGATTTATGATCATTGGTAAGATTGACACGAAGCATTGGTCAGCTATCGTTACTTATCACGAGTCGGTGGTTAGAATTATTTCTGTTAGGAGATCGCGCAACAATGAGGTAAAGCTATATGAAAGCTGAAGAGTTGGATAAAAAGTTTGATGATGGCGAAGATGTCTTAGATTTATTCGATCTGTCTACTTTGAAACGTCCTGCTTTGGAAACTCAGGCTGTTTCCATAAATTTACCTCAGTGGATGATTGCTGCCCTTGATAGAGAGTCAGTAAAGTTAGATGTAGACCGTCAATCTATTATTAAGTTCTGGCTTGCCGAAAGATTAGAAAAAGTTTCTATAAATTCATGAAGCTTACTTCAAGTGATCGCCAATGATGACGATTTTAAACCTACTGCATGGTAGGTCTGGTTTGTTATAGTTGTGTGTAATGTATTGCAGGCTTGAACATAATGCTTGAGTCAAAGTTGGAACTACCAGTAAACACAAGCCCTGATTTAGCTACTGATTTATATGAAGTTGATTTTTATGCTTGGACACAGGAGCAGTCAGCACTATTAAGGCGCAGTCAATGGCAGTCTCTAGATATAGAGAATTTGGTGGAGGAAATTGAGTCGTTGGGTAAGCAGCAAAAACAAGAGCTTCGCAATCGTTTGGGTATTCTGATTGGACATTTGCTGAAGTGGGAGTTTCAACCTGAATTGCGCGGGAAAAGTTGGAGAGCGACAATTCGAGAACAACGCACAAAGATCCAATTACATTTGAAAGAAAATCCTAGCCTGAAGTCTTATCTAGACCAAGCCATAATTGATGGCTATGAAGTAGCTTTAGCTTTAGTTGTACGAGAAACACCTCTCGATTATCCAGATTTACCATCCGATTGTCCCTATGCGATCGCCCAAATCCTCGATCCTCAGTTTCCAGAAGATTTGCAATCACATTAATTTCGGTTTCCAAAAACTTTATCTAATTTGAAATAGTTATTTGTTAACCAATAGCGCTGATGGCTTGCTTTACCATCATGCAAAATTTTTTGCCAAATTCACCCAAAAGCCCAAATTAGTGTGTTAGGATGAACCCAAGCAGTCAAATTAGTGTGTTTAGGTATATGAGGATCGTGAACAGACAACCCTTAAATGTTGAGCTACTAACGCTTGACGATGGTACTCAAAAGATCGCTTGGGATATTAAGCAACTCCAGTCTTTACTGGGTATCAGTGATTTGCTTCATCAGGAAGAGTTATCTGCCGCAGAAAATACAGGAGTTAATTCTTCTGGCATACCGACTATTGAGACGGTGATTGCGATATTAGATGAACTTGGGTTAAAGGATTTATACGAGGTTCGTTATCGTAAACAGTACGCAACAATCATTCCTAAAACTGATTCTAAGCGCCCAAAAGTTGCTATGTATGTCGTACAGCAACAATCAGAACTTGCTTTGTCTATTCATGAAAAAATATGGTGTGGTCATCAAGTTCAAATTTACTGGTATGAATGGCAAGATTATGGTCACCATGATGGAGAAAACGAAATAATGATCAGGGACTTATATATTCCAGTCACTGAGAAGCCTGACTTTGTTGGTAGATTGACTGAAGTAATGGAAGATAAAGATCCACGTGTATCCATTTTTGAGGAAAATTTATATTCAACTGATAACTCTTTTTCCTTCGAGTTGCCTGATTCTGGATATGCTCCGTTATTTAAAGATATGCTCGAACAGAATATTTGCTATGAGTTGACCACAGATCAACGCTTCCCATCAACTTCTCGGATTTCTATATCTGATATTTTACCTCTTACAAGCTTACTGTCAGAAATAAAGGTTAATATTGAAACTTTCTTCCGTTCAAATGGAGAGAAGCCTGAAAATTCATTTAAAGAATTTAAGATCGTTGAACCTGAGCCAAAATTCTATGAAGATATTGAATTTTAAACAACAACCATAGCAATTACAAATCGAGGATTTAATATGTACATGAGCCAAGTTCAAGAAGGAAAATCTTTTCTTCATCAAGGGCAAATTTGTTTGATGGAATTGATTGAGGGAGTTTTGCAAGATAAAACTCAATATCGTTTATTTCCTGAAGTTTCCCTTGCACGTATAGTTCAGAAAAATGGACTAGAAGCCAGTCTCCATTATGAATTACAGAGATTTATCAAAAGTTGTAGCTCTCTCGATATTTTGATTTGTCGCCATGAAGCTATGTTTTCTTTGCCCGTAATTGCAATAGAACGTCAAAGCCCCTATCATGACTTACCTGAGAGACAAGAAGCAGATCGCAAAAAAGCAGCAATTCTCAGAAAAGCAGAACTTCCATTAATCTATGCTGACGAACCATCTAAAGGAATTGTTCGCTTTACTAAAGCCGAGCAACCTCAAAATATTTGCTGTGAAGTGAATGTTTATCGAGGTTTAGGACGTGATAAATTGCGTGATTTCTTGCTATCAGTGATGGAACAAAATCATGAGAAAATTTCTTAATTTAGATCTCTAGAAGTGATTTCCTCACGTACCATAGCAGCCAGATTATCCCATTGATCATCGGTTGTCTTAAAAAAACTAGCTTTCCAAACTCGCTCATCTTCTATTTCTGCAAGAAACCGAGTAGCGATCGCATCTTGTTCATCAGCAGGAAGAACTTTTAATTGCTCAATCACACGTTCGAGTAATTCAGTCATAGTTTAAACCTCTTGTTATTGAAGAATTACAACACATTGATTATTTTCTTGATTTAGAAACTTTTACATATTTCTTATTCACTATGATACAACTATCATCGTGAGTTAATTTACCTCAACTCTCACATCCATACCTGCACGCACTAACATCATCACTAATTTATCAATACTAAACCTCTCAATATCACCATTGATTAAATCGCTAATCCGAGGTTGAGTTTCACCAAAAAACAAAGCAGCTTGCTTTTGCGTCCATCCTTGAGACTGAATGAATCGCTTAATATTCAACATCAAGTCAGCCCGAATTTTGAGATTAAGAGCCTCTTCAAGTGCAAACCCTAAATCTTCAAACAAATTCGTTCCACCTTGCATAACTTCAGGAACTTGATTTCGGCTCATTTGTTTGCGTTCTGATTTTTTGTGTTATACCCAATATACCTTATTTGGCATATTTGCAATCGCTTGTGTGATAGAAGCATTGATTATTGAGGCGATCGCTTTGTGATGAGATTAGGGGCGATCGCTGTTTGATGTTGTTGGTTTTGAGGGCGATCGCTTGTTTCGTGGAAGTGTGGATGATTTAGGCGATCTGATAAAATGAATGCCAAAAGCTAACATTAACAATCACTTGCTAACCTATGCAAATCACCCTAGACATACCAGACGATATCGCCGCTACTGTGCAAGATAATCTGCCGCAAATATTAGCTCTAGGATTGCGAGAAATAAACGCTAATCCCAATAATGGTTTTTCTGGATTAACAGAAATTTTGCACTTTTTAGCCAAACTTCCATCCCCTCAAGAAGTCTTAAATTTACGCCTTGCACCAGACGCACAGAAAGAAATTGATAATCTATTAGAAAAAAATCGCACTCAAAGTTTTAACGAAACCGACCGCCTACTATGGCAACATTATGAATTTATCGAACATCTAGTGCGCCTTGCCAAAACTCAAGCCCTGATTAAGCTCCAGCAGAGCCAATGAGTAAGAGTTATATCTCCGCTAAAATTAGAAAACTAGTCAGAGATCGCGCCCAAAACTGTTGCGAATATTGCCTAATTCCCGAAAGCTTAACTTTAGTTTCTCATCAAGTAGATCATGTAATTGCTGAAAAGCATGGAGGTAAAACTATAGAAGAAAATCTAGCTTTATCTTGTTCACTGTGCAATCAATCTAAAGGCAGTGATATTGCTTCTATTGACGTAGAAACAGGCGAAGTTATGAGACTTTACAATCCCAGACAAGACCAATGGCGAGAGAATTTTCAAATCGAAGAATCTAGTGGTGTAATTTATCCATTGACTGCAATTGGGCGAGTGACAATACAGCTACTGAAGATAAATCGATCAGCTTGCCTACCATATCGGCAGATGCTGGCTCAAGCAAAAATATTGATACAAAAATGATGTTGTTGGTTTGTTGGGTGCGATCGCTTGTTAGTGAAAGTGTGGATATTTGAGGCGATCGCTTTGTGATGCGATTAGGGGCGATCGCTTGACTTTTAATTGAAGCTTTAAGGGAAAACTGTTGAAGTTCAGTTTTCCCATATGAGTTTACGCTACAACCCCATGAGTTTGTCCAGTTTGAAGATTCCACAAGCCAGTGTAAATACCATTGAGGGCAACTAGCTGATCATGGGTTCCAGTCTCAACAACCTTGCCCTGATCCATTACATAAATGCGATCGGCATTGCGAATTGTCGAAAGACGATGGGCGATCGCAATTGTTGTGCGATTTTTCGTAATCTGATCGAGGGATTTTTGAATCGCTGCCTCGGTTTCATTATCTACTGCCGAAGTCGCCTCATCGAGAATCAAGATTGGCGGATTGCGTAACACCGCACGGGCGATCGCAATTCTTTGGCGCTGCCCACCTGAGAGCTTCTGACCACGCTCACCCACAATCGTATCGTAACCCTGAGGTAAGCCTTGGATAAACTCATGGGCTTCGGCAATCTTCGCGGCTGCTACAATTTGTTCAACCGTTGCATCAAAGGAACCGTAGGCAATGTTTTCTAAAACGGAACCATGAAAGAGAAATACATCTTGGCTAACCCAACCGATACAGGAACGTAGCGATCGCAATTCCAGTTCACGAATCTCGATACCATCTAAAAAGATATTACCCGATTGGATTTCGTATAAACGTAAGAGCAACTTCACTAAGGTACTTTTGCCTGAACCCGTCGCGCCGACAATCGCCGTGGTTTTATTAGCCGCAATTTCCAAAAATAGATTTTCCACAATCGGGAAACTGGGATTATAGCCAAAGGTGACATCCTTTAGTTGGATTTCTCTCTGTACTAGCGCTAGGGGCGGCAAAGTCTTTGAGCCTGAATGAATAGCGATCGGGGTATCCAGCAAATCGAGAATACGATTGGTAGAAGCCATTGCTCTTTGGTATTGGTCAAGGGTCTCACCTAAGCGCGTCAGGGGCCAGAGCAAGCGCTGAATTAGATATACCATGACAGAATAGTTGCCGACTGATAATCTTTGAGCCTGCACTTCCAAACCGCCATAATACAGAATTGCGATAAAACCGATAAAGATTAAAATACGAATTAAGGGAACGAAGGCAGCACTATAGGCGATCGCACGACGATTACTTTGGCGATAGCGATTACTTTCTTTCTCAATGCGCTTACGTTCGTAATCTTCAGTGACAAAGGCTTTAATCGTCGTGATACCGCCAATATTATTGGATAACTGTCCATTGAGTAAACCTACCTTTTCCCGCACATCAGCATAGCGTGGCGCAAGAAATTTCTGAAACCAAACGGAACCCCAAAGAATAAAAGGCATCGGTGATAGGGCAAGCCAAGCCACATTGGGCGTAATCACAAAAAATGCACCACCAATTAAGAGAATCGTCGCTGAAACTTGAATAACTTCATTAGCGCCGCCATCGAGAAAGCGTTCCAATTGATTAACATCATCACTCAAAATCGACATCAATCCGCCTGAACTCCTCTCTTCAAAAAAGGCAAGTTCTAATTCCTGTAAATGTTGATAGGTATCAAGGCGGAGGTCATGCTGTACTGTCTGAGCGAGGTTACGCCATTGCAGCGCATAGGCATATTCAAAAATTGATTCCAATCCCCAAATTACGCCACTGATCGCCGAAAGCACGAATAGCTGTGCGGCTAGCCCTTGGACACCAAAGGGATTTGCCCAGAAGTTCTCTTTCTGTAATACCAGATCGATCGCAGCTCCAATTAAAACTGGTGGCGCAAGATCAAAGAACTTATTGAGAATAGAACAAGTGGTTGCCGTCCAAATTTGGCGGCGGTAGTTGCGTGCGTATCGGGTCAGTCGAATAAAGGGATGGACAGACATTTGCAGTATTAGATCATATTTGTCATTTGATCGAGTTTAGGCAGACTTGATCAAACTATTACCTAGACAAGTGTATCGCGATCGCTTTGATAAATAGGATACATTTCCCCAGCGTATCGAATGGGTGACGCATCGCATTGCCCATTTGGTAAAGACTAGCGCGTTATACACTACAGCGCTTTGCGCTCAAACCCGAACCAAGAAATTTTTTGAAAGAGTTGCTTCGCAACTCTTTCAAAAATTGCTGTAACTAAGTAAGAATGGGCAGCGCTTTGCGCCACCCATTCTTACTTAGTTAGATTGTTGAGTATAGCGATTAACTACATGAATGATATTGTCAAGCTGAACTGGTTTTGAGAGAAAGTCATTCATCCCTGCATCAAAACATGCTTGTTGATCTTCGGAAAAAGCATTTGCGGTTAACGCGACAATCCAAGGCTGCTCCGCAAATTCTTGGCGTATTTTTTGGGTCGCAGTGATCCCATCCATTTCAGGCATTTGGACATCCATAAAAACTATCTGATAGGATTGACGCTGTAACATTTCGATCGCTTCTAATCCATTATTAGCTATGTCAATTCGATAACCGACTCTTTTCATGAAGAGATTAAATATTTTTTGACTAGTGAGGTCATCTTCTGCCAACAAAATTCTGAGATCTTTTTTAGGAGCGTTATCTGCGATCGATGGTCTCATTCTAGGGAGGTTAATTAAATTAGGAGTAAAGTTCTCTAATGCTTTATCGGCGATGATCGTAAAGGCAAATTTGGAACCTTGATTAGGCGTAGATTCTGGATTGGATAAATATTCTGCGGGAGGATTGCCACCCATACCCCCCTGACTCTCAACCCAAATTGTCCCTCCCATTAATTCCACTAAGCGTTTGCAAATAACTAAACCTAATCCTGTACCACCATATTTACGACTAATCGAAGAATCGCCTTGACTAAAGGGTTGAAATAATAGATGTAAGCGATCGCGACGAATACCAATACCCGTATCCTCAACTATAAA
Source organism: Pseudanabaena sp. BL-A-41 (assembly GCA_050632425.1). Lineage (GTDB taxonomy): Bacteria > Cyanobacteriota > Cyanobacteriia > Pseudanabaenales > Pseudanabaenaceae > Pseudanabaena. Next base: position 2,743,642 of record CP192607.1, read on the forward strand.
AACTAATCCATAATAATTTGGGTCAGCATCATGGAGAAGATAGGGATTAACAGAGAGAGAAACATTGCCATGCTTTGTAAATTTGATGGCATTAGCTAACAAATTAATTAATACTTGGCGAAGACGCGCACTATCGCCTAGTAAAGTTTTGGGAATATCAGGACTTATATAATATTGCAAATGAATATCGCGATCGTTTGCCTGTTTGCCTAGAATTTCGCATACAGACTTCATCACATCTTCTAAAATAAGAGGCTCTTTTTCTATGTCGATCATGCCTGCTTCAATTTTAGAAAAATCAAGAATATCATTAATAATTTTTAAAAGAGCATTACCACTATTGCTAATAATTTCTAAATAATTCCTCTGGTCTGGAGTTAGCTCGGTAGTTGCTAGAAGTTGCACCATTCCTAATACACCATTCATGGGAGTACGAATTTCATGGCTCATACTGGCAAGAAAAGCACTTTTAGCTTTATTGGCTGCCTCGGCAATTTCTTTGGCTTGGGCTAAAGCAATTTCCTGTTGCTCATGGGCGCGGAGTTGTTGTTGAGCTTCATCAAGCTTGCGTTGTTGTTCTTCTAAGTGATTAACAAATGCAAGTGTTTTATCAATCGTAATTTCGAGATCTGTAAAATCAATGGGCTTAGTTATAAAATCAAAAGCACCATAATTCATTGCCATCCGAATATTTTGCATATCCCCATAGGCTGAGATCACGACAGCTTTGGGCGGAGATTCTAGCTCTACCAATTTAGAGATTAGCGATAAACCATCCATCTCTGGCATTCTGATGTCAGTAAGAATCATGGAAATAGAAGTATTTTCCTGTAAAGCTCTAAGAGCCTCTACTCCATTTGATGCAAACTGAAATGCAAGTTCTCCAGATTGAATCCGTTTCCTAAATCGCTGCTGAAAAAGTCGTTGAACTTCAACTTCATCATCAACTACTAAAATTAAATTTACTTTTTTTGGCATAACATCAGTCTAACTAGTTTAAGTTTAACTAATTTAATTGCAAATTAAAAATAGATTATCTTCTGTCACTATTGAAAGCCCTTTGTATCTAACCCCAAACAGGTAAAGATGGGCGGCGCGAATAGCTACCCATCTTTACCACAATAAATCTTTGCCTTTTTGGAAATACCTAATCAGACTCTATAGCAATGTAAATTTTGCTTAGGACATAAAACCCAAATAAGTGGAAGCGGCACGAAGTGACGCTTTCACTTATTTGGGTTTTGATTTGTCCTAGCTATTTCTTACATTGCTATATATAGGGTTTCAGCGATCCCCCATGCCCTAATATTAAAAAACAGAGAAATTTTTGAAAGCATAGCAAAGCCGTGCTTTCAAAAATTTCTCTGCACTACTTCAAACTTCAGCAGGCTGTAACTCAATTGCCCTGTTTCCTTTGAAGTACAATTAATCATGTTTTGGGGAGATTGATGTATCAAGGGGAATATAGTTATGCAATCAACTACAAATCATCGCGATCGCTTGCCCAAAATTGACGGTTATCATATTGGCGAACAGGTATATGCAGGTAGCCGTACCTTGGTCTATCGCGCTGTGCGTTTAGTTGATCAGCAGCCTGTAATCCTGAAAATGCTCAAAAGCGATCGCCCAACGCTGAATGAACTGTTAAGGCTGCATAACCACTACACAATCGCTAAAAAACTAAATTTTTCAGGAATATCGCAGCCCCTTGCCCTAGAACCTTATAGTAATGGATATAGTTTAGTTACCGCCGATCAAGATTTTGGGTCACTTCAGGAATATCTTGCTCTTAAGCCCTTAACTCTCGCTGAGTTTTTGGCGATCGCAATTCAATTAGCGGATATTTTGCATTATCTTTATCAACAAAGAATTATCCATAAAGATATTAAACCAGCCAATATCCTCATCCATCCTGTATCTCAGCAAATCCAATTAACAGACTTTAGCATTGCCACACTCTTGCCTAAAGAAACTGAGGAAATCAAACATCCCAATATTTTAGAAGGAACCTTGGCTTACATTGCCCCCGAACAAACAGGGCGAATGAATCGAGGAATCGACTACCGTACTGACTTTTATGCATTGGGGATCACTTTTTTTGAACTCTTGACAGGAGAATTACCCTATCAAACAGATGATCCTCTGGAGTTAATGCATTGTCACTTAGCAAAACCGATTCCCAAGGTTAGTAAATTACGGGCTGATATTCCGCCCCCAGTTGAGCAAATGCTCACAAAGCTGATGGCAAAAAATGCCGAAGATCGCTATCAGAGCGCATTGGGGCTGAAGTATGACTTAGAGCTTGCCCTAGATCAGCTTAACGCCACAGGAACGATTACCCCATTTGCGATCGCTTCAAGGGATCTCAGCGATCGCTTGATCATTCCCGAAAAGCTTTATGGAAGGGACTCAGAAGTAAAGACTTTGCTAGATGCTTTTGAGAGGGTCTCACAAGGAAATGTCGAACTGATGCTTGTTGCAGGTTTTTCTGGTATTGGCAAAACCTTTGTGGTGAATGAAGTCCATAAACCGATTGTGCGAAAACATGGTTACTTTATCAAAGGCAAGTTTGAGCAATTCGATCGCAATATTCCATTTTCGGCTTTTATCCAAACTTTCCGTGATTTGATGGGACAGCTTATGAGCGAGAGTGATGCTCAACTAAATCACTGGAAAACCAAAATCCTCGAAGCAATGGGGGAAAATGGTCAGGTGATTATGCAAATTCTCCCCGAACTAGAGCGAATTATCGGGGCGCAACCACTAGTACCTGAATTATCTGGCAATGCCTCACAAAATCGCTTCAACTTACTCTTTCAGAAATTCATTCAAGTTTTTGCAACCCCAGATCATCCATTGGTGATCTTTCTCGACGACCTCCAGTGGGCTGATTCGGCATCCTTGCAATTATTAAAACTGTTAATGCAGGATGTAAGGCATCTGTTAGTGCTGGGTGCATATCGCGATAATGAAGTAACGCCTGCTCAACCCTTGATGTTGACGGTGCGTGAATTGGAAAAGCTAAGAATCACGATCAAGACAATCACCCTACAACCGTTGCTCCCATCCGATATCAATCAATTAGTGGCGGATACCTTGAGTTGCGATCGCGCCCTTGCTCAACCATTAACCGAGTTAGTCTATCAAAAGACCCAAGGAAATCCTTTTTTTACAACCCAATTTCTCAAGACTTTACATCAAGATGGTTTCATCCAGTTCAATCGTGATACTGGCTATTGGCTATGCGATCTCAGCCAAATCAAAGTCCAAAGCTTGACTGATGATGTGGTGGTCTTCATCGCACAACAGTTGCAAAAACTATCCCCAAACACACAATCAATGTTGAAATTGGCTGCTTGCATTGGTGCACAGTTTGATTTGCATACCTTAGCGATCGTGTCCTCCCAATCGGAAATCGAGACGGCAATGGCTTTATGGCAAGCTTTGCAAGAAGGATTACTACTTCCTCTCAATCAAATTTATAAATTTTTTCAACCGAAATTTGCAGACAATAGCGTCAATATCCCTGAATTCTGGAATTGGGAATCGGGTTACTGTTCTTTTCGATTTCTCCATGATCGTGTGCAACAGGCTGCTTACTCACTGATCCCCAATTCCCAAAAAGAAGCAGTTCATCTAGATATCGGCAGATTGCTCCAAAATCGCTACTCTAGCAATGAACAGGAGTTGCAGCTTTTCCATATTGTCAATCAACTTAATTGTGGTATTTCTCTGATTGATCAAGCAAGGGAACGCGAGGAAATAGCCCATCTCAATTGGCGTGCTGGCAAAAAAGCACGGGGTTCATCCGCTTATGAAGCAGCGATGAGTTATCTGAAGATAGGTTTACAGCTTTTATCAGCACAATGTTGGCGCAATCAGTATGAGCTAAGTCTAGGACTACATCAACTGGCTGCGGAAGTTGCTTACCTATCTGGCATCTATGCCGAGATGGAAACTCTCATTGAGATTGGATTACAACAGGCGAGGAATCAATTAGATCGCGCAAAATTCTATGAGATTCAGATTTTGGCGATGGTGGCGCAAAATCAAGCCCTTGCAGCGATCGCTTATACCCGTCAGGTATTGCCTAATTTTGGCGTTCAGATTCCCCAAAAACTATCCAAATTGCAAACAATCCTTGGATTTTTTACTACGGTCTATCGCATGATTGGCACAAGTCCTAAGGATCTACTTGCCCTTCCTACTATGTCCGATCCTTATAAACTTGCCGCCTGTAACCTGTTTAACGCGGTTGGTGCAGCCGCACAAAGCAGTGTGCCCGAAATTCTTCCTTTTATAACCTTTATTGGTATTTCTATCTATCTACGTTATGGCAATATTCCCAAATCATCAATGGCTTATACCATCTATGCTTTTTTGCTTTGCGAGAAGCTTGGAAAAATAGATCAAGGGTATGCCATTGGGAAAGCAGCGATCGCTCTTTGTCATCAGCACGCATCCAAAGAAGCCTTAGCTCCTACTTTGTTTCTCTGGACTCGCTTTATTTCCTATCGCAAGGAACCACTTCAGAACGTATTGCCCCTATTAATGGAAGCCTATCAAGTGAGCCTAGAGGTGGGGGATACTGAGTATGCCGCCTATAGTCTCTGTGTATACTTCACCCAATCCTATTGGACTAGTCAAAATCTCATGGACTTGAAAAGGGAAGCGATCGCTAGTCGTCCTACTTTGCAGAAACTGCAACAGATCTCGATGTTGGACATGCATAATCTGAATTGCCAGATTTTGGAAAACCTCACGACCGAGCCTAATGATGCTTGTCAAATTACTGGGCAATTTTTTGATGAAACTAAGATCCCTAAAAGCGATCGGCAACTACAGATTTATACAAGCCTACGGAAAGTTCAGCTTGCAATCTTGTTTGAAAAATATTCACTAGCGATGGAGCAGATCGCGATCGTTGAATCCATGATCTCCATCCTCGACGGAACCTTCGTGAAGACGCTGATCTATTTCTATGATGCTCTCGTCAGATTGGCGCAATACCCTCATCTAAAGCCAAAGCAACAAAGAGCCTGTCTAGCTAAAGTCATAACTACGCGCAAGTATTTGGCTAAATTCGCGAAATCGGCTCCCATGAATTATCAGCACAAGGTGGCTCTAGTGGAAGCTGAGCGCCTCCGAGTGATGGGGAAATTTAATCTGGCTGGAGATTGGTACGATCGCGCGATCGCTGGAGCTAAAACCAATGGCTATCTCCAAGAGGAAGCCTTAGCCCTCGAACTTGCCGCAAAGTTTTATCTAGCCTTGGGGAAAGAAAAAATCGCTCAAGTCTATATAAATGAAGCCTATTATGCCTATGCGCGTTGGGGGGCTAGAGCCAAAGTTATCGATTTAGAAAACCGTTATCCACAACTGCTCGCGTCCTTGAGGCAGCAAACTGATGCGACCAGATTTGATCAGAAGCTATCGCTCGAATCTTCCTACAATAACTCTGCCATGCTCGATCTCGAAACCTTGCTCAAGGCTTCACAGGCAATTTCACGAGAAATCGAACTTAATAAGCTGTTAGAAACGCTATTAAATATTCTTATTGCTAATGCTGGGGCAGATAAATGTGTCCTACTCTTACAACAAAATCAAAATTTGCAGATTGTGGCGATCGCCCAATCCGAACAGCAACCACAAATCCTCACGACACCAATACCATTAGCAACGAGTAGCGATGTACCAATTGGCGTAGTTAATTGGGTAAAAAACAGTTTAGAAACACTAGTTCTCAATGATGCAAGAGAAAATCCCCAATTTGCAGGCGATCGCTACATGCTCCAGCATCAGCCCAAAAGTATGTTATGTAGTCCCATCTTGAAACAAGGACAGTTACTAGGAATTTTATATTTAGAGAATAATCTTACAGTAGGTGCGTTTCCAAGCGATCGCTTGGAAATACTGAACTTGTTATGCACCCAAGCCGCGATTTCCCTAGAGAATGCTCAGCTTTACAGTACCCTTGAGCAAAAAGTTGCAGAGCAGACTCAAGAACTTTTGCAAGCCTTAACCTATCAGCAATCTACACAACAGGAACTGATCCAAGCTGAAAAAATGGCAGCACTGGGACAACTAACCGCCAGTATTGCCCATGAAATTAATACTCCCCTTGGTGTGATTCGCAATGCGGCTAGCAATATTGTGGCGGCAAATCATGTGGCACTTCAGCAATTACCCCGAATTATGCAAAGCCTGTCTCCTCAACAGCAACAAGAGTTTCGAGCCTTAATCAATACGGCTTTGCAATCACATCAGTCTTTATCAACCCAAGAGGAACGGCAATTACGGCGGCAACTGCAAACCACCCTATTGGATCAAGGGAATCCTAAGGCGATCGCTATTTCCACCCAACTTAGCCAGATGCCAATAGTTTCAGATCTACATCTTTATCTTTCGATCCTTCAAGATCCGAAATGTGAGCAAATTTTACAGGTAGCCTACGCATTGGTGATGCAACATCACAATACTCGAAGTATTCAACAGGAAGTAGATCGCGCCGCCAAAATTGTGTTTGCACTGAAGGCATATAGCCATCACAGTCATAACAATGAGCAAATCCTTGCGAAAGTGAACGATAGCATTGAGGTGGTGCTAACGCTCTACCATAATCGTCTGAGACATAGAATTGAGGTCATCCGTCGCTATGATGAGGAGATTCCTGAAATCCTCTGTAATCCTGATGAACTCACACAGGTCTGGGTAAATTTAATTGACAATGCGATCTATGCGATGGGGAATGGAGGAACTCTGGAAATTACGATCGCTACCCAAGCGGGTTATGTGGTGGTAGCGATCGCTGATTCGGGATGTGGGATTTCGCCAGAGATCCAAGCCAAAATTTTCGAGCCGTTTTTTACGAGTAAGCCCAGAGGGGAAGGTAGTGGATTAGGCTTGGATATTGTGCGACAGATTGTGCAGAAACATCATGGGGAAATTAAGGTACAGAGTGGTAGCGATCGCACTGTTTTTACGGTTATGTTACCTCTACCGCTTGGATAGCGCCGCAAACCCGAACCAAGAAAAAATGATGCGGTAGAGCTTGCCACACAGCTTAGTCATATGCAAATTAGAGAAAACTTATGTCTCTATCAATCAATTTTGCAGGATTCTCGCTGCTATGACATTTTGCAAATGGCTTATTATCTAGTCTTGCAACATCAAAGTGTCGATAACATTCAAAGTGAAGTAGATCGGGCGGCGAAAATAGTCTTTGCGCTGAAAAACTATAGCCATCATAGCCACGAACAGGATAAAAGTCTTACCCCAATTATCGATAGTATTGAAGTCGCCTTAACGCTTTACCACAGTCGGCTGAAACAAGGCATAGAGTTATATCGGTATTATGAAGAAGTCCCACCCATTTTCTGTAATCCTGATGAGATGACCCAAGTTTGGGTAAATTTGATCGATAATGCTATTTATGCGATCGGGCTACAGGGCAAATTGGAGATTCATGTCTTCCAGCAAGCCGAATATATAGCAGTCAAGATCATTGATTCTGGTGGGGGCATTCCTGAAGCTTTACAAGAACAGATTTTTGAACCATTTTTTACTACGAAGTCGCGTGGTGAGGGTAGTGGATTGGGTCTAGATATTGTGCGGCAGATTGTACATAAGCATTTAGGTGAAATTCTCGTGCATAGCCAAGTTGGTCAGACTATCTTCACAGTGAAATTGCCCCTATTGCTAGGAGATCCGCGATCGCCATAATTATGAGAACCCACCTATCACCCCCTTAATTCCGTAAAAATTATTATCGCCAAATTACCTATGAGTACTCCTACGATCCTTTGTATTGATGATGAACGCAATGTTTTATTAACGTTGCGAACACAGTTAATGCGATCTTTCCCTGACTATGCGATCGAAATTGCTGAAAGTGGGACTGAAGCCTTAATAGTAGTAGAGGAACTCTTAAATGATGGCGTAGAAATCCCCTTGGTGATTGCCGATCAGATTATGCCAGGGATGAAGGGCGATCAAGTTCTCATTGAGTTGCATCGTCGGCATCCTCAAATTTTAAAAGTGATGTTAACAGGAGAGGCTCGCGCCGAAGATGTGGGGAATGTGGTTAATCGCGGCAATCTCTATCGATTTATGTCAAAACCTTGGAATGAGATTGATTTACAACTCACGGTGACAGAGGCTTTGCGCTGCTATCAAAAAGAACAGCAACTCACCCAAAAGCAACAAGAACTAGAACTAGCCAATCGTGAGCTAGAAAGGTTGAATGCGAATTTAGAGAAACAGATACAGGAACGCACTCAACAACTACGTCAAAATGAGAGGCAATTACGTTTATTTATCGAACATACACCTATGAGTGTAGCCATGTTCGATCGCCACATGAACTATGTGATTGCTAGCCATCGTTGGCTCGAGGATTATCAATTAATAGAGCGAGCCAATCAGTTAGACGGTTCAATTATTGGCAAATGTCATTACGATCTTTTTCCTAATATTTCTGATTCATGGCGCGAGGCGCATCAAAGAGGGTTACAGGGAATTACGACCCGAAATGAAAAAGACCATTGCATTTTTGCTGATGGTAGGGAGGAATGGCTAAGGTGGGAAGTCCTGCCTTGGTACGACGATATAGATAATGACGATACAGATCATATTGCTGGGATTATCATCTTTGGAGAAATTATTAGCGATCGCATTCGTACTGAAAATGCTCTCCAAGAAAGCGAAGAGCGTTATCGATTGCTATCAGAAATTAGTCCTATGGGTCTCTTCCAGTATGACGCTCAGGGAGTTTCCATTTACGCTAATGCTAAAACCCTCGAAATTACAGGACTAAGTTTAGAGGATAACCTTGGTGAAGAATGGACTAAAAATCTGCATCCTGATGATCGCGATCAGATGTCTGTGGCTTGGCGCAATTTTATCGAATTAGCGAATTTAGGTTGTGATACAGAATACGAAGTTGAACAGCGCTATATTTATCCTGATGGTTCTATTAAATGGATGTTTATTCAAGCAATTCCTGAACGCGATATTCATGGGAAATTAATCGGATTTATCGGTTCAGTTCTAGATATCACTAACCGTAAACAAGTTGAAGAAGCTTTGCGCCAAAGTGAAGCCAAACAGAGAGCTTTGATCAATGCTTTGCCCGATTTGATTATGCGCGTTAGTCGGGATGGTGTATACCTTGATTTCATCTCAACCAATACCTTTAAAGTGTTAGGAGATGCTCAAAAGCTAATAGGTACAAAAATAGAGGAAAGTTTACCTCCTGATTTGGCAGCAAGGCGGATGAATGCAGTACATGCAGCCCTTGAAACTAAAGAAATGCAAATCTATGAGCAAGAACTTTGGGTGGATGGGGCGTTACAAACTGAGGAATGTCGAGTTGTGGTTTGCAGTGACAATGATGTGCTGATTGTAGGTCGTGATATTAGCGATCGCAAACGATCCGAACTCGCCCTCAGAACCAGCAAAAAGATCTCGGACACCAAATCACGACAGGTTTACTCCCTAATTAACAATATTCCCCATATTGCATGGCTAAAGGATCTAGATGGACGATTTTTAGCGGTTAATGAGCCATTTGCTCAATCCTGTGGCTATGAGGCGGCTCAATTGGTTGGACTGACTGATCTTGATATCTGGACTCCTGAGTTAGCAGAGTCCTATCGTCGTGACGATCTAGAGGTCATGCAATCTAGGCAACGTAAACAGCTTGAGGAAAGGCTAGTTAACGCCGAGGGAAAAGTACAATGGCTTGAGACATTCAAAGCTCCAGTGATTGATGAATCCAATGAGTCAATTGGGACGGCTGGTATTGCGATTGATATTACTGATCGCAAACAAGCAGACTTAGCGCTACAAAGCTTATTGCAGGGTACTGCTTCTGTAACAGGCAAAGAGTTTTTCCCCGAACTCGTTAAGCAAATTGCGATCGCCCTTGGGGTTTCCCATGTTTATCTTGTCAAGCAGGTTGGTGATTGTTTAGAAACGCTTGCATGGTATGCCGATCACCAACTGCAATCTAATGTTACCTACAAAATTGCGAATACACCTTGCGAAGTGACCCTACGCGAAGGGAGCTATTGCTGTTCAAATGTAACTCAGCTATTTTCGCTTAATGATCATTTAGTCGGAGCAGATATCGATAGCTATCTTGGTGTTGCCTTGCAAAATGCAGAAGGTAAGAAGCTAGGGGTACTTTGTGTGCTAGATCGACAACCATTATCTAATCAGAAACATGCAGAAATGTTACTGCGTATTTTTGGAGCGAGGGCGATCGCGGAACTAGAAAGGATGCAAGCTCTGGAAGATCTGCAAAACCTGAATGCAGAACTAGAACGGCGGGTACAGGAACGGACAAAAGAGCTATCGCAAACGCGGAATTTTCTCGAAGCGATTATTGAAAATTTACCAGTGGCACTATTTGTTAAAAATGGTAAAGCTGATAAGTTTGGAGAGTTTTTGCTATGGAATAAGACTAGTGAAATCATGTTCGGCTGTACGAAAGAGCAAGCAATTGGTAAATCAGTTTATGACTTTTTCCCTAAAGAACAATCTGATTTCTTTCATGCGAAAGATCGCGATTCCTTTCTATTTGGTCAAACAGAGGATATTCCCGAAGAACCAATTGATAGTCTGACCCTTGGTAGAAGAATCTTACATACGATCAAAGTTCCTGTTTTTGATGATCAGGGGCAGCCTGATTATTTAATCTGTATTTCTGAAGATATCACCGATCGCAAACAAGCTGAAATCGCGCTGCGAGAAAGTGAAGAACGTTTTCGCGCCACCTTTGAGCAAGCTGCTGTTGGCATTTGTCAGAACTGGATTGATGGCAAATTTGTACAGATGAATCAGAAATTTTGCCATATAGTAGGCTATACAGAAGCAGAACTATTGTCAAAATCCTTTACGGATATTACTCACCCTGACGATTTAACAATAGATCAATTCAAATCTAAGCTTTTACTCTCAGGAGAGTTACAAACCTTTACTATCGAAAAACGCTACATTCGCAAAGATGGTGAAATTGTTTGGGCTAATTTGGCAGTTTCTCTGGCAAAAAACCTGATTGGAGAACCGCAATATTTTATTGCTGTCGTTCAAGATATTAGCGATCGCAAACAAGCAGAAATTGCACTCAGGGAATCTCAGAAATTTCTCCAAACGGTAATTGACACCTTCCCTCTTGTTGTCTTCTGGAAAGATCGCCAATCCGTTTACTTAGGCTGTAATCAGCAATCAGCGATCGCTTGTGGTTTAGACGCACCCATAGATATTCTTGGCAAGACTGATTATGATATGCCTTGGGGGATGACCGAAGCAGAAAAATACCGTGCTGATGATCGTCAAGTTATGGAATCTGGTCAAGCTAGACTCGGAATTATTGAGACACAGGTACGTGCTGATGGTGCAAAAATTTGGATTGAAACCAACAAATTGCCCTTATATAACTTAAATGGTGAAGTGATCGGTTTGTTGGGAACTTACCAAGATATTACCGATCGCAAACAGGCTGAGATTGCCTTACATCAATATGAAAGGATGGTAGAGCTTTCTCCCGATGGCATGGCAATCGTCGATCGCGATTATATCTATCGCTTGGCAAATCAAACCTATTTAAAACACAATGATTGGCAACAGGAGCAGATAATTGGACATTCTCTCCAAGAAGTCATGGGTGAATATACATTCCACACAATTGTCAAACCTAGATTCGACAATTGCCTTACGGGGGAAGTTATTGATTACGGCGATTGGGTCTATTTTGAAAAAGCAGGTAATCGCTTTGTGAGTGCGACCTACTATCCTTATTTTGAAGTTGATGGCACGATTACAGGTGTCGTCATCATTAATCGAGATATAACTGAGCGTCGCAAAGCAGAAATATTACGTCAAGATAGCGAAGAAAGGTTGCGTCTTGCCTTAACAGCCGCAAATCAGGGGCTTTATGACCTAAATCCTCAGACTGGTAAAACTATTGTTAGTCCTGAATATGCCACGATGTTGGGATATAGTCCTGATGAATTCCAAGAGTCTAATGCTAAGTGGATCGAACGACTGCATCCAGATGATCTAGAGCCAGTTGCCAACATTTATCGAGCCTACGTTAATGGTGAACTGCCAAATTACAAGGTGGAATTTCGGCAACGTACTAAAAATGGTGATTGGAAATGGATTCTCTCCATTGGTAAAATTGTGCAATGGGATGCTCAGCAACAACCTGTACGAATGTTAGGAACCCATACTGATATTAGCGATCGCAAACTTGCCGAAAGCAACCTGCAAGAAGAAAGACTGAGACTCCAACTAGCCCTTGATGCCGCAAAAATGGGCTGTTGGGGCTGTAACCTCCAAACGGGAAAACTCTTTTGGTCAGATCGTGCTCAGGAAATTTTTGGCTTTGTCCCCGGCACTTTCCCTGGCGATCGCGATACATTTCTGGCGCTGGTCTATTCCGATGACTATGATCGGGTAGTTCAAGCGATCGATCACACCTTTTCCACAGGAGCATCCTACCAAATTGAATATCGGATTCGGAGGCTAGATGGCGAACTACGTTGGATTGCTGTATGGGGCATCATTCATCAGAATCCGAACGACCGACAACTAATCGGTGTCGTTGAAGATATTAGCGATCGCAAACATGCAGAATTAGAACGCGAGCATCTCTTACAAAACCTATCGCAGTTGAATAGTGAACTGGAACAAGCAAACCAACAACTAGGTGCATATTCCCAAACCCTTGAGCAACGGGTAGAGGAGAGAACTGGCGAACTGCAAGCTGCTCAAGAGCGGATTCTTGCCCAAGAGAAACTAGTCTCCCTTGGTACGCTCACGGCTGGGATTGCCCATGAAATCCGCAATCCTCTTAACTTTGTTAAAAACTATGCTGAAGGTTCCATCGAGCTTACACAAGACCTCATGGAGATCTTGCAACCAGTGATGCAATCCCACACATCTGAAAATAATCAACTCATCGAAGAATTAATTGCAGATTTGCAAGAAAACGCGACCACCATCCGTGACCATAGCCAAAGAGCCGACAAGATTATTACCAGCATGATGCAACATGCCCGTAGCGATAACGAGCAAACTACCATGCATCCAACCGTACTCCATGATCTACTCAATGAAGCCTTAAAACTATCCTGTCAGAGTAAAGAATTGCAGCATAGTAGTTTCCAAGCAGTCATTGAGACCAAATACGCCCCAGAAATCGGACTCGTGGAAGTAATTCCTAATAATCTAATCCGAGCTTTCATTAACTTAATTGACAATGCCTGTGATGCCATGTGGTGTAATAAACAAAATTTTGCGAACAAACAAAATTTTGCGAACAATAGAGATGGCTCCGTCTATGTCCCTAAGCTGATCATTACGACTCAATTAATAGGTAATAGGGTAGAAATTCATATTCGTGATAATGGTTGTGGAATTGACCCCAAAATTCAGTCGAGAATTCTTGACCCGTTCTTTACTACTAAACCCCCTGGCTCAGGTACAGGACTGGGGCTATCGCTCACCCACGACATTATAGTGAAGCAACATCAAGGAGAATTAAAGGTTAACAGTAATCTTGGTGAATTTACCGAAATTATTGTCACAATACCGTTAGTTATGACAGGGTTTAAGTAAACTGCAATTTACTACCAAAGATGAGATTAAAACTCACCAAGGCTTGCTATATAGTTGTGATGGTGGGGTGCTTAGAATGAGTCTTTACTGAATTTATGAAAAATACAAACAGGTCAAACCTAATTTTGGTAGTTGATGATGAGATTGAGGTTCAACGCCTCATGCAACAACGGTTTAGAAAAAAAATTCAAACGGGAGAGCTTTCTTTTCAATTTGCCCAAAATGGTTTAGAAGCATTGCAAATTCTACGGAACTCTAATGCGATCGATGTGATTCTTACGGATATCAGGATGCCAGAAATGGATGGCTTGACGTTATTATCCAACTTATCCGAGTTCGATCGCCCACTTAAGGCAGTCGTCGTTTCTGCCTATGGGGATATGAAAAATATTCGGACAGCGATGAATTGTGGGGCATTTGACTTTTTAACGAAACCGATTGATTTTGAAGACCTCGAAATTACAATTAATAAAACCTTAGAAGTTGTGCATCAATTGCAAGAGCAGGAACAGAAACTGCAAGAAGCCTTGGATAAACTGCATAATTTAGTCTTTTACGATCAATTAACGGGGATGCCGAATCGTAATGGGCTAATCCAAAAAATTGCGAAGAATATTGCTCGAAAACAGGGTCAAGGTAGTTCCTTTGCCCTATTGACTCTAGATGTCGCCAGATATTCGATTATTAAATCTGGATTTGGTCATGCTTTAAGCGATCGCCTATTAATCGAAGTTGCGCGTCGATTAGAGCGTTGGGAAGTTCCAGCTAAAGTAGTTGCGCGACTAGAAAATAACGAATTTGCAATTTTATTACAGGAACTAGAAACGCCTACAAGCTTATTAGTTTATATCAAACAATTACATCAACTCTTTGAAACTCCCATTCAATTAGATGAAATTACGATATCTTCTTTAATCCATGTGGGAATTGCAACGAGCGATCTTCCCTATGATCAACCCGAAGATATCCTCCGTGCTGCTGATACTGCTAGCCACTATGCCAAACAGGGAGCAGGAACGCGCACCGTCTTCTTTGATACGAATATGCAGCAGATAGCTTTGCAGAGATTAAATCTCGAAATAAATCTCCAAGAAGCGATTAAATCTCAACTTTTACAAGTTCATTATCAGCCGATATTTTTACTCAGTACAGATAATTTAATTGGCTTTGAGGCTTTAGTGCGCTGGCAACATCCCACCCAAGGATGGATCTCTCCTCTGAAATTCATTCCCTTAGCAGAGGAAACGGGATTGATTGTCCGTTTAGGAAATTGGGTTCTCGAAGAAGCTTGTCAACAGATGGGAAGATGGCAAAAACTATTTGGTGTTGCCTGTCCTGCCAAAATGAGTGTTAATTTGTCAGGATTGCAATTAGTCAGCCCCACATTACTGAAACATATTGATCAAAATCTCAAGGATGCTGGCATCAGTGGTGAGAACTTAGTTCTGGAGATTACAGAAACTGTATTAATGGAGAATATTCGTGAAGCTTTTGATATTCTGCGCGATTTGCGTGAACGCCGCATTGGTTTATCAATAGACGATTTCGGAACAGGCTATTCCTCTCTATCCTATCTCCAATCTCTACCACTCACCACTTTAAAAATAGATCGCTCCTTTATCCAGAATATTGAAACTAATCAAACCAATCTAGAAATCACCTCCACAATTATTGAATTAGCGAAGCGATTAGGGCTAAAAGTAGTTGCTGAAGGTTTAGAGAAAGAAATTCACGTAGAAATTTTGCGTTCCCTTGATTGTGACTATGGGCAAGGATTTTTATTCTCGCGCCCAATTAATGCTGAAGATGCTACAGCCTTGATTGCCGCCCTAGTAGGCTAGTTATAGCAGTTTGTTTTCCCGCCAGAGGCGGGAAACCGCTACATAGCAAATCAAGACCCAAAATATAAGTGGTGGCGCAAAGCGCCACCACTTATATTTTGGGTCTTGATTTGTTCTATCTATCTCTTGCATTGCTATATATACCTAAAATTATGCCTAGAAGTTGCGATACCATAAGCAATTACACGCTTATTTGCAGTTTGTCCTATGCCCATAACTAGCGATATTTCTCAGACAACTACTCTGGCAATCCAAATTGGTGCAGTTGTAACTTGGCTTGGTCTAGTATTTCTGACTTCAGAAATCTTGCATCGCCTCAAGCAAGATCCTGAATTAGTTCGCAAGGTTGTGCATATCGGTACAGGCAATGTATTGCTGATCTCATGGTGGTTACATATTCCTACATGGCTATGTGTCACCGCAGGTGTAACATTTAGCGCGATCGCCCTAGCATCTCACCGCATTAATATTTTGCCGATGCTCGATGATGTGGGGCGCAAAACCTATGGGGTTTTTTACTACGCGCTTAGTATCACAATTTTAGTAACTTTGCTATGGGAGAACTATCCTCAATATGCAGTGATCGGCGTGATGGTGATGTCTTGGGGTGATGGCATGGCAGCCCTAATTGGTAAAAGATTTGGTACACATATCTTTGTGCATTTGGGCAATAAACGCAGCTATGAAGGCTCCTTTGCCATGTTTGCCACAAGCGTAGTCGTAATTCTTAGTATTTTGGGTATTACTCACGGTATTCGTCCTAGCGATCTGGGTGTAGCCATACCTGTTGCCGCGATCGCAGCTCTACTCGAAGCCTATTCCCCCGGAGGCACAGATAATCTCTCAGTTCCCTTATCTAGTGCCGCTTTAAGCTATGTATTGCAAAATTACTTTTGAGCGCATGAAGTGACAATATTTCTAAACCCAGAAGGGATAGACTTACTGTTCTGCATTTCTAGATCTATTTTTTTGAATTCGCCATAGGTATAGGCTTTTTGAATTTCGGTAATTGAACATGAGCAGAGCTTTTCAGCAACTTTAATATCTACCTTCTTGCCTTTCGCACCACTTAGGCAACCTTCTGTAAAGGCTTTAACATCTCTTTCAGGATAAACATGACTAGCATCTTGTTGGAGATCTGAGCTAAAGCGCCCCACAAAGCTGATTAGAGCTAAAATCAAGCTTGATACAATCACCCACCGACTAAAGACTGCTTTCCAATAAGGAATACTGCGCCCTTTAATGAAGTAGTAAATAGTCCCAATAATCAACATCAGCACCAGTGGGCTGATCAGGGTTCCCACTAAATAACCGATTTTAAAAGGGGTCATATTTAAAACTCCTGCAATAAAAAAGCAATCACGGAATATCTTAGTTGACTAAGTTTCCGCAATTGCGATCGCGATTAGCAAATTTATAATTGTTTTAATTTTGCCGTAGGCAAAATTAAAACAATTAGTCTACCAACGTAGTAAGTTAAATTGCTCCATATCCACAGTGTCGCGACTGCGATAGATCGATAGGACGATCGCTAGACCTACGGCAGCTTCCGCCGCAGCGATCGAAATTACGAAAATTGTAAATACTTGACCACGAATGCTGGCGGAATCTAAGAAATTAGAAAAAGCCATCAAATTTAAGTTCACAGCATTGAGCATTAATTCCACAGACATTAATACGCGCACGGCGTTACGGCTAGTAATTAAGCCATAAATGCCAATGCAAAATAGAGCAGCAGCAATAATCAAAAAAGGTTCTAAAGTCATATCTGTTTACTATCAATTGCAATTAGGGCGTTGATGATTTATTTAGAAGCAACAAGTTGCTCTTTGGGCTTTTCTAACAATTCGAGAGACTCTTCAGAATCCGATTGTCCGACTACAGCATCAGGCACAAACTCGCGACGAGCAAGCACGATCGCACCAATTAGGGCAACTAATAGCAATACCGAAGCTAATTCAAAGGGTAATAGATAGTCACTAAAAAAATGCTGACCAATAACTACCATTGTTGAGGGAAGTTTAGCGATCGTCGGAGTAATCGCCCAGTTAGTCGAAGTAACTGTTACTCCTAAAAGTGCAAACAAGCCCAAACAAACAACGCCTGTGACTACACTGCGTAAAGCCCCATACTTAACATCTTGGTAATCTTGGCGCTTATTGACCAACATGATCGCAAACAGGATCAAGATATTGACCGCCCCAACATAGATTAAAACCTGCGCCGCCGCTACAAAGTCAGCATTGAGCAACAAATACAGTCCCGCCACGCTGATAAAAGTAGCACCGAGTAAAAATGCCGCGTAAACGATATTTTGCAATAGCACCACACCCATTGCCGAAGCGGTTAGCATGGCAGCTAACACCACTAAAGATACGGTTTGTGAACCATCACCTAAACCAATATTGTTCATTCTAAATTTCCTTTATTAGTCCTAATCTTAAAAACTAATTAGTAAAGAGGCTGAGCCTCTTTACTAATTTAGTTATTTTGCTTCCGAAGCCGCTTCAGCAATTTCTTCAGGGCGGAGACCTGCCCGTTTAGCGGTATGTGGTACTTCATGCCCCTCGATCACACCCTTAGGCAAATAAGCCAATTCACGAATTGGTGTAACTAAAGGATCGTCAGTTACCTTGGTGGGCATCCGTCCGAGGGCGATGCTATCAAAGTTCAATTCATGGCGATCGAAGGTAGACAAGTCATATTCTTCGGTCATTGATAGGGCATTAGTGGGGCAGTATTCCACGCAGTTACCACAGAAAATACATACTCCAAAGTCAATACTGTAGCTCTTGAGTTCTTTTTTCTTGATCTCTGAGTTAAATTTCCAATCGACTACAGGCAAGTTAATCGGACATACGCGCACACAGACTTCGCAGGAAATACACTTATCAAACTCAAAGTGAATCCGTCCACGAAAGCGCTCAGAAGGAATCAATTTTTCGTAAGGATACTGCACTGTAATCGGGCGACGACGCATATGGTCAAAAGTTACCGACATCCCTTGTCCGATATATTTCGCCGCTTGTACTGCTTCTTTGGTGTATTCACCAACTTTATTCAGAAATTTCAGCATTTTGGTAATTGGGGTTTAAGTTTCTGCTTTAAATTCAAAAATCTTGTCCCCCTCTCCCAGAGGGAGAGGGACTAGGGGTGAGAGATTTATCCGCCAAACGCAAAGGGAAAAGCTAGTTTCAATGCTGCGGTAATTAGTAAATTCGCTAAGCCAATGGGCAAGAGGAATTTCCAACCTAGATCTAGCAATTGGTCGATGCGAACGCGGGGAACTGTCCAACGCAAGAGGATCGCAAAGAAGATAAAGGCATAGGTTTTGACAAGGGTTGAAGTTAACCCGATGAAAGCGGCGATAACTTGCCACCATGCGGTGTTTGCTTGAATTCCTAAAGCATCGCTAATTTTGTCAATGGGGAAAGGTAATTCCCAACCGCCAAGGTAAAGGATTGAGGCAAGTAAGCCCGCTAGCAACAGGTTGGCATAGGAACCACCATAGAAGAAGGCAAATCTGATCCCTGAATATTCAGTTTGATAACCAGCAACAAGTTCTTCTTCTGCTTCTGGTAAGTCAAAGGGTAAGCGCTCACATTCCGCCAAAGCCGCAATGATAAAGATGACAAATCCAATTGGTTGCCGCCAGATATTCCATGACAGAATCCCGTATTCGGCTTGCTGATTGACAATATCAATGGTGCTGAGTCCATTGGTCATCAAGGCGATCGCTAAGACTGCTAGAGCTAGAGGAATTTCGTAGCTGATCGACTGCGCGGCAGCCCGTAAACCACCAAGCAGCGAGTATTTGTTATTTGAAGAGTAGCCTGCCATCAGTAAGCCAATGGGGGCAACGCTGGAAATGGCAATGATGAAGAATACGCCTGTATCAATGTCAGAAATAATTAAGTTCTGACCAAAGGGGATGACTAAATAACATAAAAAGACGGAGATGAAAACTAAAGCGGGACCAATCGTATAGAGCAAAGGATCGGCTTTAGCGGGGATTGTGCCTTGCTTGATTAACAGCTTGCCCACGTCTGCGAGGGGGATCAGTAAACCAAAAGGACCTGCATATTCAGGACCAATCCGTTGTTGGGCGGCGGCGGAGATTTTCCGCTCTAGCCATGTGCAGACGAGTGCGCCCACAGTTACGCCCAAAACCATTACTGCCATCGGCAATAACATCCAAATTACTTTGGCGACATCGGCGGGTAAGCCCAGCCCTGTCAGGATTTCAATTAAAGATCTTTGTAAATCAATTCCACCGTACATTAGCGATCGACCTCACCCATAATAATGTCCACACTTCCTAGGATCGCCATGATGTCGGCGATCTTCATGCCCCGAACTAGTTCAGGCAAGATTTGTAAATTAATGAATCCGGGTGGACGAATCTTGAAACGCCAAGGGAAGACGCTATCTTCACCAATAATATAGACACCCAGTTCACCTTTTGGTGCTTCGACGCGCACATAATGCTCGCCTGAGGCAACTTTGAAGGTGGGAGAAGGCTTTTTGCTAATGAACTGATAATCTAACGAATTCCATTCACTCTTAGGTCCTGCGAGAACTCTTTGTGCTTCGAGGTTTTCGTAAGATCCACCGGGAATCTGCTTGAGACATTGCAGCACCATTTTGGTGGATTCGCGCATTTCCCTTACACGCACGAGGTAACGGGCTAAGCAGTCGCCGCCAGTTTCCCACTGCACATTCCAGTCGAGTTCGTCGTAGAGTTCGTAATGATCGACTTTGCGTAGGTCTAGTTTTACGCCCGAACCGCGCAACATGGGACCTGATAAGCCCCAGTTAATCGCTTCGTCACGGGTGATTGTGCCTAAGCCTTCGACCCGTTTGCGGAAAATGGGGTTATTAGTAATTAATTTTTCGTATTCGTCAATGACGGGAAGGAAGTAGTTGCAAAAGTCTTCGCATTTCTCATTCCAGCCGTAGGGTAGGTCGGCAGCTACCCCCCCAATGCGGAAATAGTTGTGCATCATCCGCATCCCTGTTGCTGCCTCGAACAGGTCATAGATCATTTCCCGTTCGCGGAAAACATAGAAAAATGGCGTTTGTGCGCCAATGTCCGCAACGAACGTGCCGAGCCACAGGAGGTGAGAGGCGATGCGGCTCAGTTCTAGCATGATCATGCGGATATAGCTGGCGCGTCTTGGCACTGGCACGTTGGCTAGTTTTTCGGGGGCATTGACGGTGATTGCCTCGGTAAACATGGTTGCGAGGTAATCCCATCGAGTCACGTAGGGGAGATATTGAATAATCGTGCGACTTTCGGCGATTTTTTCCATCGAGCGATGCAAGTACCCTAGTACTGGTTCGCAATCGACTACGTTTTCGCCATCGAGCGTGACGATAAGTCTAAGTACGCCGTGCATGGATGGGTGGTGAGGTCCCATGTTTATGACCATGCGTTCGGCTTTGGTTTCAATCATCACCATGATTTGCGATCGCCTCTTTACTCTGTAAACTGTTGCTCTGGTTAGTAGTGCTAGTTTTTACTAGTTAAGATGTACTGTGCTAGGCACGGCACATCCCAAATCTTTGCTATTTTAAGCCACTGCTTGGGCGTTTGCTTTAGCAAATGACTCTATTAGTTATGTTGTTTAAGTAGATATACCTTGATGGTTCTCAGTATATCGCCATGTTGAGACTTGAGTTTGTGATAAAAACTAGCAAATCCGTAATTTTGGCAATATATTATTTTATAGTAGCCATAGATTTTAAATTATGACTTACCTATAAATCATTGAATAATTGCTATGATTGTTTGTATGAGTAGAGCTGATAAAGTTCTTATCTGTCAAAAGCAAAAATAATGCGATCGCCCCATCATTCAAACCACTAAACAGCGATCGCCTAGCTAACTGAGTTATTCATACTACAAGGCAATTTAGACGCAGGGAGTTCCGCCAAGCCAATAGAATCAATTTACGAACCACATTCCACGAATTCCTAAACCCATATCGAGTTGGATGCTTAATATAGGTTGCATAGGCGTTTTGGATTTGTAGAGTTTTACGATTACCGCCATCAAAATTTATTAATTCACCTGCATCGAAATCAGCAGACACCCGATCATAGACTCTCTTACAGACAAAGAGAATACACTTAGGAGCTAACTCAAAAACCACTTCTTGAAAAATTGGCTTTGCATTTTTCCACATTTCTTCAGTAGGTGGAACTCCTGATGTGGGTAGCCAATCCTGAATGTATTCATGGTGTGCAACAGAATGCCAAAACTCATTTCTTGCTTCCTGAGTGTTAGCATTTTCAACAAAAGTTCGTTGGATATTGCTAAAAAAAAGATGATGCCAAGTACCTTTGATAATGCCATTGATTAGGTTATGGGTGAAAATCGCATCTATTTCCGCACCTTGAGTTACACCATAATTGGACTCGCCAACAACCAGAATCGGAATATTGAATTGATTGCCATTTTTATATTGATTACCTTACCCATGGTTGAAACAGAAGATTACTAATAGTCATATAAATTGTTTAATTTCTAAAAACTATTAAAGCCCAAAGAGGCTAATTAGAAAATTGAATTGATTTGGCAGATTTTTAAATATCAACCCTCAGAGATCAAAGTCCTAAAAGCTACAGGTGATTATCATGCAATCCCTAGTACCAGCCCTCGAAAAACAGGCTAAAACTTGGAAATTTATCGAATTTTGGGTCGATCCCATACCTTTCCCACCGAAAGTTTTGATGCTTGTGGTTGATCATGATGGCAAATGTAATGTTTTCAATCCTGCCGCAGATTACAAACTGGTTGTCTCTCACTCGAATTATCAAGCCGCCCAAGAATGGTTTCTGGAAGATGAGTATGAACGGGTCGAGGGCAAGCTTTTGGCTGAAGAAATTATGTGAGACTGGGCAAATAGTTTAGCTAATCCAACTGGTAATCATTGGAAAAAGCAATAGGGGCAATATCGTCAAAGGATATAGAATAAACCTAGTCAAAACCACAGCAAGGAGTTTCAAGAAAATATGCAGCCAATCATTTTTCCAGGTTCAGCAGTGCGGGTTGTAAATGAGGGTGACACCTATTACGGATTTCAAGGTCAAGTGCAGCGTGTGACTGATGGTCGTGTTGCCGTGATTTTTGGTGGTGGTAACTGGGAAAAGATTGTGTCATTTCGCGCTAATGAGCTTGAACTGATCGATACGACTGTTAGTTCTAAAGCTAAGAAAAAATAATATAAGAAATGTTTGAAAGTGTGGCAAAGACACACTTTCAAACATTTCTCTGAGTTTCAAGTCAGTGCAAAGCGCTATAGGGCAGATGGTACGAAGATTAATCTGTCTTCACCTCTAGGTAATTAAAATCTAAAAAACTTACTTTTAGATTTGTATGAGATCCACAATTAAGCGTATGCTCAATTGTGGATTTGATATTGAGCAAGGATATTGTGCGGTTGCTGTGACAAATTCACCAACTCCAGATAAATCAATTAGTAAACCTTCGGGCAAAGCGTCTGGTAATTCGCAACAAGCGGATCGTCCTGTGGTGACTTTGCTTGTGCGGAGTGCAGTCTTAGGCGTAGGCGCGATCGCAGGAATTGTCAGTGGCTTAGCGATCGCCTTTGTACGCCCAGATTTAGTATGGCAACCCTCATTTAACTTTTTAAATTATAAGAAGCAGCAATTTACGCTCTCATCAGAGGCTTTGTTTGATGTGGATAAAGCAAGCATCCGCCCCGAAAGTTTTCGTTTGCTGGATGAGGTGGCGGCGCAATTACCCCTAGACAAAGGCAAGCGGGTGAGAATTAATGGGCATATGGATGCGACTACGGGGAATGCTCTAACTTTGTCCTATTTGCGTGCTTCGGCGGTTAGAGATTATTTAGCGAGACTGCGTGGTGAGCAAAACTACTATTGGATGGTGATCGGTTATGGGGCAACCCGTCCTCTGGCTAGTAGTGCTGGTGAAGGCAATAGCAAAAGTAATCGCCGCATCGAGATTTTTGTAGATGACTAGATATGCAGATCACTTTTCTCGGTACTAGTTCGGGGGTTCCCACTCGCGGGCGCAATGTCTCTAGTGTGGCAGTGCGTTTACCTCAACGTGCTGAGGTATGGCTGCTTGACTGCGGTGAGGCAACCCAACACCAGTTACTCAGAAGTGATGTGAAAATTAGCCAAATCACCAAAATTTTCATCACGCATATGCATGGTGATCACATTTTTGGCTTACCAGGGTTATTAGCGAGTTGTGGCATGGCAGGTAATGTCAGCCATATTGATATTTATGGGCCATCAGGTTTGGGGGAATATCTCGATGCTTGCTTACGCTATAGCGAGACAAGACTCTCCTATTCGATCAAGGTTCATCGAGTGAAGACGGGGATCGTCTGTGAAGATTCTGAATTTTATGTAATGGCTGCCCCTCTCAAGCATAAGGTGACAGCCCATGGTTATCGTTTAGTAGAACGCGATCGCGCAGGTAAGTTTGATGTCGATAAAGCGATCGCGATGGATATTCCCGCAGGTCCCATTTTTGGTGAATTGAAACAGGGCAAAATTGTTACCCTCCCCGATGGGCGCAAAATCGATGGTAAGGAATTCTGCGGCGCTCCTCAGGTTGGGCGGAAGATTGCCTATTGCACAGATACGATTTTTTGTGATAGCTCGGTGGATTTAGCGCAAAATGCCGATGTGTTGATCCATGAATCGACCTTTGCTCATCAAGACTCTGAGATGGCTTTTCAGCGCTTACATTCCACTAGCACGATGGCTGCCCAAGTAGCACTTTTAGCGAATGTCAAGAAATTAATCATTACCCATTTCAGCCCCCGCTATGCCCCTGGAAATGCAATTCTATTGGAAGATCTGGTGAATGAGGCAAGGATGATTTTTGCGAATACAATTCCTGCCCATGATTTTATGACTTACGAGATTACGCCTTCGCAGTCTTGAATTCAACAAAGTGCCACGCTTTGCGTGGCACTTTGTTGATTACTTACCAACAACAAAGCTAGACTTGAGCGCTTGGCTATATTTTGCGTCACTTTTTGTGGTTTGAGCGATCGCAATCTCATAGGTAGCTTCATTATCAGCACGTAGCCAAGGTGAGCAATAACGCCCCACAGGTAGGGTGTAGATATGGTCATTGACGATCGCGCCATCACTGGGAGTCAGTTTTGGTGGAATTTTAAAAGTGACGGTGCGACGCTTGACGTAGTCGCTAGCCACTACCCCCGTTGCTGATTGCTTACTTAGGCATTGCACCTCGATTTGGGTTTCTTTGAGCAGTTCTCGCACCTTACCGCGATCGCTCAGGACAAGCTGATTTTCTGTCCCCACCCCTGAGATAGTTTGCAATTGGAAAGAACTAACGCGATCGGGATTGAATCCACCTGTAATTTTTACTACTTGAACATTTTCGGCATTATTCGCAGGTATCACTTGATATTCCAATGTCCCCGGTAACTGATATTGAATTTCAGCATTTTCATTGCGGACATTGACCGTGCCGCCGATTTCCACGCGATCGACCCCTAAGACTTTCGGTGATTCGGGAGCCGCCCATTCAAAGCGATAAAATAAACGGGCGGTATCTTTGAGATAGGTATATGTATCGGCAACATCGGAGCTAGGACGGAGTAACCGCGATAATCCACTCCTTTCTACCCAAATATTTTTGATGAGATTAACTTTTTTGTCCAAGGCGGTGGCGAGTGGTGCGCGATCGCTAACAATTTCCGCAGGAATATCCAAACGGGGAACCAGCGTTACCTTGCCGTAGCTACCTGTTTCGCCATTACGTCCATTGCTACTGGGTTCACCATCCCGTCCAGTTTGACAGGAATAGTATTCTGAACGCGAAACTCCCTTATTAGTGCGTCGATATAGCCAGTCATCTCTACGATATTCAGAGGACTTAGAAAATAAGCGATCGAAGTCGATCTCAAATCCATCGCTGGAACGTCCGCATAACCGCGTTTCATTGGAATAATATTGCCATGCTGCCTTGGGATCGCTGTAGGGTCTGCGCTCGATCTGCACATTGCAATATTTAATACGCCATTCCGCTTCTTGACAGGTACATCCCTTACCACTGACAGCACCTCGACCGTTTCTGCCACCCTTACCGCCTGCATTGCGGATTTCAAGCTGTTTCAGGTTGGCAATATCTGTATAAAAAATGGTGACATTGCCGCCATTACCGCCACGTCCGCCATTACCGCCATTGCCACCACGCCCACCCGATGCGCCGATCAGAGAATTGGTAGGACGGTAGGGTTGTTCACAACTACTAGCCGATCGCCCTGCGGTTCCATCTTCGCCATCTTCGCCAATTGTACCCGTGAGGTCATAGGCGGCAGGCTTACCATCACCAACAATTTTTAGATCCTGACCATCACGACCACTCCGACCGTCACGACCACGATCGCCATCCTGTCCTGTTGCCCCAAAGGTGGTTTGGGCGATCGCCGTAAAACTCATGAGTTGCCATGTCAGTATTGCAATTGGTGCAGCTTGAAGCAGTGATCGTGTGTTCAACATATGTAAGGTCTATAAAGTCTATAAAATAATCGGTTAAAGCTAAAAAACAATTTTTTTGGTGCGGCGAAACCACAAAAAAAATAGCAGAATTAGGATTGTTTGTTGCTGTTGACAAGCATGAGGCTAACTGAGTTCCAATTCTTACCTTAAACTAAGCAATTATGTCTGCACATTCATGTCTAATTTTATGTCTAATTTATGTCTATAAATAAGGGTCAACAGCTAGAAGTATATAGCAGTCAACATCCTCAGGAAGTCCTGCTCGTCAAATTAAAAATTGCTGACGAAATCGATGAAGTGATGATTTTTAAAGGGTTTTCGAGTTCTTTAGTGCGATCAACAGCCTTTGATCCTGATATCCCCGTAATTCCTGATCATGCAGAAATTATCACTATCGATCGCCTCACCGCACCCTACAAACCAAATCATCCTAATTACATCCAACAAGGGATAACATGGGAAGAGTTTAAAGATTATTTGTGAGCATTGCTCCTCACCAAATGAACTTGAGAAATATGCTTGACGAAACAAGGGAATTTATTTACACGCGGCAGGTGAGAATTGCTTCGCTATTGCTCTATCAAAATGTCTTAGATCAAGCCCCATGGGAAGCCTACGAAAAACTGTTGAAGTCTCTAGCAAACTACGCCCTAGATGGTCATGAAAATAGTTCACGACAGCTTAGTTACCTCTTTGCCTATGGTCAGTGGTTTCGGGCGATCGCGGCGACAGGCTATAACTGGCGCGACTATGTAATTTTGCAGATCTTGACCTCTGAGAATCCTTTTAGTCAATTAGCTCAAGTTAAGGATTTCTCACAACTGCCGATGTCCTTAATTTCTGCGGTTAAGCATGATCTCAAAATCTTAGAAGAGATGAGTTTGTGGGGTGGAGATAAACTGGTTGATTTTGTGAGTTCTTCGAGCAACAACCATGTGTCTTGGCAATTGTGTCCCAGTGATTTATCGAGACTTTCGGAATCTAAGCGATCGCTGATTCTCAAATTCCAAGCAACCGATGACTGGACGCAACTTTTACCTGAACTTGGGGATTATTACAAGCATTCAGGCACAGGTATATTCACGGATTATGAAGCTTTCCGTTGGCGCAAAGGTCATTTAGAGGGAATTGCCTATCCCGATCTGGTGCTGTTATCGGATCTTGTTGGCTATGAGTCCCAGCGTCAAGTACTTTACAAAAATACGGAAGCATTTCTAGCTGGTTATCACGCTCTGCATGTCCTCCTCTATGGCAGTCGTGGCACGGGCAAATCCTCAATGGTCAAGTCTTTGCTCTATGCCTATCGCGATCGCGGATTACGTTTAGTCGAAGTTGCCAAGGACGATCTCAAAGATTTACCAATTATTGCTGAAGTCTTGCGAAAAGCGCCCCAGAAGTTCATTATTTTCGTGGATGACCTGTCCTTTGAAGAAGAAAGTGAGGACTATAAGGCGCTCAAGGTAGTTTTGGAGGGCAATCTCTCATCTCAGCCCGCTAATTTATTAGTCTATGCCACTTCCAATCGTCGGCATTTACTGCGGGAATACTTTAGCGATCGCCCCACGCTCAAAACCTTGAGTAATAGTGAAGAGGTAAATCCTTGGGATACAGTCCAAGAAAAATTGTCCTTAAGCGATCGCTTTGGCTTGACCTTGACTTTCCTCAAGGCGGATCAAGAAATCTATCTCAAAATTGTGCATCATCTGGCAAAGCGTGCAGGTATCACCTTACCAATCGAAGATCTTGATTTTCGCGCCTTGCAATGGGCAACGCGCAATAATGGTCAATCAGGACGGACTGCTCAACAATTTATCGACTTTTTGCAAGCAGACCTCGAAATTCCCAAGTAAAAAAGTGGGCTTAGCCCACTTTTTTACTTGGGATTTGAAATATAGCTATGCTTTTGTTTTGAGGACAGCTTCGCCGAGGGCTACCCACTGGGTAACATCGAGATCTTCGGCGCGTACCTGTGCGTTAATACCCATTGCTTCCAAAATGGCAACTAAGCGATCGCGATCGATTTCTGAGATGAGATTGTTGCGGAGCATCTTTCGTTTGGTGGCAAAACCAAGGGTAATCAGTCGCTCTAGAAATTTTGGATCACTAGCTGGCGTGATCGGAGGACGCGGGATAATGCGAACAACTGCCGAGTTGACCTTGGGTGGTGGATAGAATGCCGAGGCAGGGACATCACAAATAAATTGACAATCAGCAAGATATTGAATCCTGACACTGAGGGCATTGTAAGCTTTGTGTCCTGCTTTGGCGGCAAGGCGATCGCCGATTTCCTTCTGTACTAGCAAAACGATTTGCTCAAATTGCTGCACTGGTTCGGCGAGAGTTCCTAAGAGCTTTTTGAGGATTTCCCCAGTGATGTTGTAGGGAATATTGGCAATGACTTTATTGGTTTGGGAGGGGAGGGGAATGTCGAGAATGCTACCTTCAATTAATTGAAAATTTGGCTGCTTCATAGTTTGGCGAAGCTTTGCACAAAGATCGCGATCAATTTCTACAGCCGTTAGGGATTCCACAGAGGGTAAGAGTAAACGGGTCAGATTCCCTGTCCCTGGTCCAATTTCTAAAATGCGATCGCTTGGTTGTAATTGTCCCGCCCGCAATATTTTGTTAAGTACCGCGTCACTCCGCAACCAATGCTGCCCAAATTGTTTGCGTGGGCGGATTTTGTTCGAGCTTGGGTTAAAGCTATCAATGGGTTTGTCGAGATTGGTCATTGCGATCGCTAAATTAGGTGCTTGGCATCAACCAAATTCTTTAGTATTGTAGGCACTAAAATTTTTTGATGAGATGCTAGCTAATGTACTTAAGTTATTATCGCTAGATAATGATCGCTAGACTATCATCGCCAAATTATCATTGCCCAGTTGCCAAATTATTGTTGCTACATTATTAGCATTAAGTGTGCAAAGACAATCTTCCTCGTTTATCATTCGCCACGCTAGTTCTAGGGATGTTGGTCATGTGTCAGACATCTTGACCGAAAGCTTTTATCGGAGTCCTGATCGCAAAGTTAATTTTTTGCTGCGCTACTTTACAGATCTCGTCTATCCACTGTTGCGCTATGGAATTATGCTCGATCTCAATAGTCGCTTTAATGAGCAAACACCTTGCTATGCCTGTCTTGTCGCTACTCATACCGCCAATAAGTCGCAAGCGATCGCTTCCTTAGAAATTTGTATGCGCTATGTACCCACCAAATCCCATCGTGGCTTTTGGCTGGGGCGCACCATGCAGCAGTACCCTTATATTTTTAACTTAGCAGTACATCCACAATGGCGACGACTGGGAGTAGCAACGCAACTGCTCCACGCCGCCGAGCAAACCGTGAAACAATGGGGATTTTCGCGATTGTATATGCATGTGCTAGAGGATAATCATCCAGCACGTAATCTTTATGATGAGATTGGCTATCGTGTCCATGACCAAGAAGGTACTTTCAATTATTGGCTATTGGGACAGCCGAGAAGATTTTTGTTAAAGAAAAAAATTGCTACTACAAAATGCTAAGGACGGGCGGCGCAAAGCGCCGCCCGTCCTTAGCAGACGCGATACAAAATCTATCTGTGGTGCTTCGCGCCGCCTTTATTGGTAATCAAGTTACAATATAGCTGTGCTGAAATAATTTATCAGGAGTACATCTGTCAACTATGACCATCGCCACCGATATCCCCACCTCCCCAGATCTCCAACTTAGTGAAAGAGAACAAGAACAAAGCTATCAAATCGCCTTGGCGGCGGCGATCGCTGCTGATGATCGCAAGGGAGAGAATATCGTTTTGCTCGCGATCGGTGAAGTTTCTAGTTTGGCAGAGTATTTTGTCATTGCCTCAGGATTTTCTAAGGCACAGGTACGAGCGATCGCAGGTGCTACCGAAGAGGCGATCGAAGAAAAGTTTGGACGTAAGCCTAGACATATCGCAGGTGAACAGGATGGTACATGGATTTTGCTGGACTATGGTGATGTGATTGTCCATGCGATGATGGCTCAGGAACGGGAATATTATGACCTAGAGGCATTTTGGGGACATGCACCAAAGTTAGAAGTAGCTTTTCCTGTTGCAGAATAATTAATAAAGATCCACTGCTTTGCAGCGCATCTTTATTAATTCAACCCAGACAAGCGATAATTGAGAAATATCGTTTACATTGGGATACATCAGAATTTATGAAGGTTGGCGATCGCGTTCGTGTAAAGACACAACTCAGTGTCTTTCATCATCCTGAACACAAGGGTAAATCCTTTGATATTTCAGGACTAGAAGGAGAAGTTGTGCGTATACATACAGAGTGGCATGGTCGTCCGATCAGCCCCAACTATCCCTATGAAGTGAGATTTACACCTAGATTTGTGACACATTTAAGTGATCATGAAATAGAATTAGTCAGCTAACTCAAACCTAACCACGATCTGTACTTTGTGCAGATCGTATTGCTATATAGCGATCTGCAAATGAGTGCATACTCCATTAACAGGTTTATCTATGGAAGCAACTATTTTCAGTATTGTTTTCGCTCTTTTAAGTGGCACTTATATCTATCGCTCCTTTCAGATTATCGAAGAAGGACAAATTGCGCTGGTGGAGAGATTTGGTAAATATCAAAAAACGATGGAACCGGGGATTAACATCGTTCTACCATTTCTTGATCGCGTTGCGTTAATTCAAAGCTCCCGCGAACAGGTTTTAGAAATGTCACCCCAACCCTGCACAACTTCTGATAGCGTCAGTGTCAGTGTAAGTGGAGTCATGTATTGGCAAGTTACGGATCTCAAGCAGGCGAGATATAACATTGAAAATGTTGATAAATCCTTGAGCGTGTCCCTAGCCACTCAGATTCAAACGCAGATCGGGCGCTGCGATCTCGATAATATTATTGGTGGACAAGAGCGTATTAACGAAGAAATTTTGCAGGGTATTTCTAGCGATACTAAAGACTGGGGAATTAGGGTCTTGCGCGTTAGGCTAGGCGAAATAACCATTCCCAACTCAGTATTACTGTCAATGGAAAAACAAAAAGCAGCGGAAATAGAGAAAAAAGCAATGATTTCTCTATCTGAGGGGGAAAAGACTTCAGAAATAAAAAAGGCTGAAGCAGTAGCACTTTCCAATAAAGTCCTCGCCGAATCAGAGCGTCAAGTACGTTTAGAACAAACCGAGGCGATGGCACTATCAATTGAGCGCATTGCCAATGCGATCGCCAATCATCCTCATGGGCAAGAGGCTGTGCAGTACTTGTTGGCTCAGAAATATCTCGAAATGGGACAGGTGATCGGGCAGAGTCCCAGTAGCAAAGTTTTGTTCATGGATCCACAGTCAATCCCCGGGGCGATTCAATCTTTATTAGCCATGACCGATAGCAAAATTGTTGAGGCGATCGCTAAGCAACCCTTTGGAGCCGTTAGCAATATTCCCCCATCCGCACGCAATTTACCTGAATCAAAACCACCACTACCTGAAATTAAACCCTTTAATCCCCCATCGGATAATGAGAAATCTACTCCACCTCCCAAGGTGTAGAGGGCAATCCGTCACCCAAAAACTAAAAATGGCATAGCCATTTTTAGTTTTGAAAACCTTACTGGGTCTGAGTTTTATAGCTATAGCAATTAAAACCCAAAAGATGAGTGGCAGCGCTTCGCGCTGCCACTCATCTAAAGCCACAATCACTCAAAAAGAGAATTAAGGAATTAGTCCGCCACCACTGCCAATGCCGAGCCTCTCTGCTACACCAGAAGTAAGCGGTAATAAAGTCACCACCATCCAAAACAGAGCCACAACTCCTAAAGCCTCGCGATCGCCATCTAGTTCTGACAATTCATTCAGCATTGGACGTTCGAGATCGCGCAAGAGAATTAAGACAATGCCGCCCCAGTAGAGCGCAAGGGGATTAATCACCGTGGCAATTACTAAGAAAATTAGCGTTAATACCGTCGTCCAACTGGCGATCCTCCGTCCATACACGGATTGGACAATGCGACCACCATCCAACTGTCCCGCAGGCATCAAGTTTAGAGCCGTAATCGCCGAGCCAAGCCAACCCAAAATTACTAGAGGATGAATTGAGATCAAATTATTGTGCAGCGCATCACCGAGGAATAGCTTGGCAAGGGTTCCTGCTAATACCGAAGCTTGGAAAATCTGGCTAGGTATCTCAATACTACCCATACCGATCGCAGAGAGATATAAACCTGCAATCAGTACGACCAAAGATAACAAGCCACTGGCAACTGCTGGGGCGATCGCAATATCGAATAAAGCCTGACGATTTGGCAGGGGCGAAAAAATGCGGCTAAATGCACCAAAGGAGCCTAATTGTGATGAAGGTAAGAGAAATGGCAAACTCAGCTTGACCTTATATTTATTTGCCATAAATCGCATGGCAAGTTCGCGTATTCCTAAAATCGTGGCAACGCCAAGAGCAAAGGGCAATCCCGCTAAATAGTCTTGAGCAGTCTGAGCAGCGGGTATTCCCGCAACCTGTGCTCCTAAACTCAAGGCTGTATAGGCATTTGCAAAAATCAATACCGCAATTAAAACCCTTTGAGGAATCGTGTCATTGTCAACAGCAATATCTCGATGTGGCAGCACAATCACCACAGGCTTGCGGTCTTGACCTTCTACCAAAAATAGATTGTATTTATCACCAAGGCGATCGCGTAAAGAATTCGCTAAGCGCTCATGGACGACATCAGGCTCACCGCGCAAATTACCTTTAAAAATGGCTCCCTCTTGATAGGGGATCGTCTCAGTTAGGTAATAGGTTTCAATCCCAAAAATACCCTGTATCAGCTTCAGGTCTTCGGGAGGGAGCGCCTTAAATAGTTTTAGCTGTGTCTTACCCTGAGACATGGCTACGGCAATGGGCGTATTTACAGGTTGAGTTGGGGATTGATTATTTGCTGAATCGCTCTGCAAATTAGCGCGTTCGCTACTAGCTGCAAGATCCCGTTTTAGCTTTTGTTCGATCTCTGCTCTCTCAGCAGTAGCCACCTTACGCAATTGGTTGCCAATCGCGACATAGGCGATCGTCGAACCAAGCAATAAAAACAATAGCGTTGTGAAATTAATAAAAACACCTGAGACAAACAAGCCAAAGTAAACTAACCAAGGCGACATCAAGGCGACGAATTGCAGCCAAGAGAGTAGTCCGAGTTTGCCAAATTTGCGCGATCGGATGTATCCCCAACCGATCAGGGCAAGGGTAAGGATAAATACGGCAATGGGAATAAATGGGGTTGATCTCATAAACATAAATTACAGGAATTTTTGAAAGCAATCCAAAATTCCTCACAATTTCTTGATGGTTTGGAGGTGTTGTGCTTATCCACTTTAGCGAGAAACTGCAATTTATAGGGAAATACAAAAGAGAGTGGTCGTCCGCTACGCGGACGACCACTCCACGTTTATAGTTTGGCTAATTATCAGCCGTGATTTCTACTTTCTCCTGTTCGGTGATAAATTCAGGGACAGGTAAAACTAAGCGATCGCTACACATTGACCGCAACTTATCGACAAATATTGAAGTCTCCGCCAACAAAGTCATATTCTCATAGGCAGATCGATAGGCTTCTGAATATTCTGCATTTAGGATTGGCGGATAAGCTTGAGTGGATACAGTCGTTCCTGATGGCAAAGAAGCCAGACGGTCAGGATATCTTTGTGGCTTAGGTTGAGGCGCTAGCGCGATCGGAATACCTGCGATCTTGTTGGAACGACGAGGAAATGGAATCGGTACAGTAGTTTTTTCTGCTGGAGCAAAGGGAGTTATTTCCGTAATCGGTACTTCGCGAGCAGAAGTACGAGGCGGCGTATAGTAAATTCGATCTTCATAAATTACGGCTACATCACCACATACCAGCCGCTCAAATTCACGATTATAGCGACAGTTTGATTCCCCCTTACGTTCCCATACCTGCAAAATTTGGCTGACAGAAACAGCTTTATATCTTCCTTGAAACAGTGCTTCAATTACTGCTTGACGCACCCACTCAGGCTTGAACTTGTTCCACTCACGAGTTAAATCATTGATGGTATAACCACCAAGATCGAAACTGTAATGTTGCAAGAGGGCGATCGCAATTTCCATTGGGGCGACGTTAGCTCAAATTATGTATCAATATCCTACATTTAAAATCGAGAAATGTGAAGCTATAGCAATGTAAGTTTTGCTTAGGACATAAACCCAGAAGATGAGTTGCGGCGCAAAGCGCCGCAACTCATCTTCTGGGTTTGGTTTGTACTAGCTACAGCCTGTTGTGAGAGAAATTTTTGAAAGCGCGGCTTCGCCGCGCTTTCAAAAATTTCTCTGGGTTTCAAGTCAGCGCAAAGCGCTGTAACTCTGTTTTTTGCTATAGAAACCAAAAAACAGGCTAGCCAAAGATATGACCAGCCCGTTAGTTGCATATTTAACTCGCAAGATTCGACACCTTACTGCAAGACAAGTTTGACGTTGGCATTGTTTAGACCAGGACGCTTCACTTCAGCTAGAGCCTTGTTCACTGCATACTTTTGATTGATCGAATTGATCAGTTCAGTCTGATTGTGCTTTTTCGCAACACCCCAGAGATCAGCAATGAGATCAAAAGATCCATCAGCATTGCGTGACCAACCTAGATCATAGTCACCTTCAAGAGTCGCTACAATGTCGGCACGGATGCGCTGGCTGTTATAGCCGCGAACATCAGCTTCAGTATTAACGGTAATACCCAGATCGCGCAAAGACGACTTGAGGACTTCGGCATCAGTAATTTTTGTGCGAAGAGTGCTGAAATGAGACATAATAGTATAGCTCCTGTAAATAATTGTTAATTCAAGAGTGAACTCAACTGTTAACTCGGTCGTGAAACATAAGAGTTTTGGTAGTTCTTACTCCTATGTTAGCTGCTAGCCTAAAGGTCTTTTAAGAAGACATTCTTTAGAATCTAGCCTTAACCCTACTGCCTGCAAAACAGTAGGATAAGCTTTTTAAAACTCCATACGCTGATATTCAGCGACAGAGGTGGCGGCGGGTCTTGCCCGCATCCTTGCCCAGTCACGCAGAGCAGCAACCTGCTCAGTCATCGTGCGCGAGAGGGGAGTTGTCGATTTCACAGCCGAAATGATGTCTAGCTGTGTAAACTCCCGATCTTGGGCAAAAGCTTCATACATGGCAGCAATTACTGCCTGTTCGATTTCCGCCCCCGAAAAACCATCGCTTACTTTCGATAGTTGCTCAAAATCGAACCTGTCTAATTTTTCAACATCTGGACGACGCTTGCACAGATGGATTTTAAAGATATCTCTGCGTTCCTCACCATTAGGCAAATCCACAAAGAAAAGCTCATCAAAACGCCCCTTGCGGAGAAATTCCCCCGGTAACTTTTCGATACGATTTGCCGTAGCCATGACAAATACAGGCGATTTCTTTTCCTGCATCCATGTTAGGAACGTACCAAAGATTCGTGACGATGTACCACCATCGGAATCTGCCGAACCTGCACCACCAGCAAAGGCTTTATCCAGTTCATCAATAAATAGAATCATTGGTGAAATAGATTCGGCAACTTTGAGGGCATTGCGTAAATTCGCCTCTGACTTGCCTACAGTGGAACCATCATAAACACGCCCCATATCAAGGCGAATGAGTGGTAGCGACCATAGCCGAGCCGTAGTCTTGGCTATTAAGGATTTTCCACAACCAGGGACACCGAGAATCAGCATTCCCTTGGGCTGAGGTAATCCATAGTTTCTGGCTCTTTGGCTAAAGGCATTCGATCGCTGTTGCAACCAATGCTTTAACTCTTCCAGTCCCCCAACTGCATCTAAATCTTCTTCTTCTTCGATATATTCGAGAATGCCATTGCGCCGAATCAGTTGTTGCTTTTCGGAGAGGACAATTGCAACTTCTTCTTCAGTAAGCCGACCACTGGTGACTTGGGCTTTACGATAAACCTTTTCAGCTTCATCTTGGGTAAGCCCTAGTGCGGCTCTGACCAGCTTTTCGCGAGTTTCTGAAGATATCTTCTTAGTACGGACTTGTCCAAGCTGTTGGTCGAGGACTTCTTCGATCGCTTTAATATCTGGCAGAGGAAAATCAAGTACAACGATGTCTTTCTCTAGTTCAACAGGGATTACTTGGATGGGCGACATCAAAATGATTGTTTTTTGAGTGCCCTTAAAGTTAGCCACTGCATCACGCAAGAACCGAACAGCTACTGGGTGATCAAAGAAAGGATGCGCGTCTTTAAAGATGTAAATAGCAGGATCTTTTTGATCGGCACGAATAACCCATTGCAAAGCCGCTTGGATTGACTCGGTGTTGTGTTGGGCTGCTGCTGTCGCTTGACCATGCTCAACAATGCCACGGGTCGAAGTCCATACAAAGACGCGACTTACTGGTTTGAGTTGAGAAATAGTAGCGATCGCCCGTTCTGCTCTTTCTTCCTCTGGGGTGTTGAGGTAGATCAAGGGATATTGGGCTTGAATTAAAATGCTAAGTTGTTCTTGCATATAGTAATACAGAGGTTTACGCCTCCATCCTCACCTTGTCTACAGATAAAAGTTAATGTCTAGGGTCTAGAAATTCAGTTAACGGATACTAGTTCTTCGCCTGCGCTGTCAGCTTTGCCAACGGTTACAGGTAAAGTCTGAGTACGATTGCCCCCGATGGCTAGCAAGTCACCATTACGGATTACGACTGTCTGAGAACAGCTTGGACAGTTATAAGTTTGATGAGTATGCCCGATACCTGAAGACTCCACAATGTCAGCGTGGGATAGGTAAAAGCTGATGGCTTTTTCTGCCAAGTCTGACATCGAATCACCATCAATAGCAGAGCGAATCTTAAGCTGCTGATGTAGTCGTTCGGGGAGATAAAAAGTTACCTTTTGCTTGTCTTGCATAGTGGTTAAGAACAGTGAATACCCGGGTATGAAACTAAGGTACAGGGAGAATCTGATGCTGTCAAGGAGTCATGCCGTCATGACAGCAATAACTTAATATTTTGTTACAATAAATCTATAGCAAAGCAAGTTTTAAAACCAGAAGAGAGTTGCGGCGCTTCGCGCCGCAACTCTCTTCTGGTTTTGGTTTGTACTAGCTAACTCTTTTTTTTGCTACAGCCTGTTGAGGCTTAAAGTAGTACAGAGAAATTTTTGAAAGCGCGGCGAAGCCGCGCTTTCAAAAATTTCTCTGGGTTTCAATTCAGCGCAAAGCGCTGTATGTAGCATTGCAATTGTTAAAAGAATGAGATTGGGAACAAAATTACTGCTATTTTGTCCTGATGTTTAGTACAGTGCATCCTTGAAGTAAAGCCTGAAAGTACAGCAAGTACCAAATTAGTGCATTTAATCTAATGTAACTAGACCTCAATGGAGTCAAGTATGGACATTTATAAGAATCGCCAAGTGAATATGGCTAATCTCGGCTGGGGAGCCTTGGCAGGAATTGCCGTAACTTTGGCGATCGCTGCTCCTAGTTTTGCCCAAAGTGCGATCGCGCTAGATCGCAATTTTCGACCAGATCCTGAAAAGCTGTTAGGAAATGGAGGGGGGAATGTTAGTCTTGCGAGTCTTGCGGGAATTGCGGATAATTGTCGTGGTTTTGCAAATGCTGAACCAAATCACACGATTACTTTGAATGATAATTTCCCTTTGCTAGATCTATTGGTTTATACCAATAATGTCAATGATGATCCAACCATGCTAGTCAAAGGACCTAATGGCATTGTGATTTGTGCCGATGATGAGTCGGGTGGGCGTTATCCACAAGCCAATCGACGCTTACCTAGAGGTACTTATCAGGTTTGGGTTGGTTCTAAAAACGTCAATCAATCTTTTAGTTATACGTTGTCTTTGAGTGAAATAGTTCAAAAATGAAATTCTTGAAACAGCCAATTACTTTACTGGGAGTTGCTTTAGTGCCCATGTTGTTATCTGTTGCTCCAGCCATGAGCCAAGAAACACTTAAGCCACTCTCGCCAAGATTTACTCCCGATCCTCAAGTTTATTATGGTAAGGCAGGGGGAGATGTGCCTTTGCAAGCGATCGCTACCAGTAAAGCTAATGGTCAATGTCAAGGATTAGCTGATCAATCTCCCAACCACACTTTAACGATCTTGAAAAATTTTGGTTTTTTAAGCTTGAGTGTATCGGGCGATCGCAACTTGTCTCTATTGGTCAAAGGTCCTGATGGGATTTATTGTCGCAGTGGTAAGAGTCCTGAATTGTCAGGTGCTTGGGTATCGGGTCAATATGAAATTTGGGTTGGTACGACAAATGGCGATCGCGCAAATTATCAATTATCGGTTAGCGAAACTAGTCCATAAAAAAAGCCTCGCAATGCGAGGCTTTTTTTGTCGCCATTTCAAATAGTGTAAGGCGGCGCTTCGCGCCGCCTTACACTAGCTATCATGACTTGGAGATATTCCAATAGGGAAGCTGTTGGTTTGGTTCAATTTTGACTCCATCAACTCCTTTTTGAGCAAAGGCATATTCTTTGTTTTGCCAGAGAGGGATGAAGGGGACATCTTGGGCTAGGAGTTCTTGAATCTGTTGCAATAATTGCGATCGCTTTGCTACATCACGCTCTTTACGCTGATTGGCGATCAATTCATTCATTTTCGGATTGTTATAAAACGAGCCTTGGAACTGACTACCACCTTTTTTACAGCGATCGCCTTCTGCCTCTTCACAGTCGAGGAATGGCTTGATGTAGTTGTCAGGATCGAGAATATCGGGAGTCCAATCTAGCAAGTAACTGGGATATACACCTTTGTCAATGAACGCATATCCAACTGTATTTTCCACTCGTTCAGTTTTGACTTGGAGGATTTTACCAACATTTTTTTGAATGGAGGCGCGGAGGGTACTTGCCACAAGGTCACCATTGCCACCATATTTCGGCGAATACCAGATCGTCACTTGAGCGGGTTTATCGTCGGAATATCCTGCGTCTTGGAGTAGTTGCCTTGCAAGCTTGCCGTTACCTTCGCCATATTTTTGCTCAAATACAGGCTTAGATTCGGCAAAAGCACTAGGAATTAAACTATAGAGTGGGGCGCGTTGATTAAAAAATATGCGTGATTCGAGTAATGGGCGATCGATCGCCGCAGCAAGAGCTTGACGCACACGCACATCATTGAGTGGTGATTGCTGCGTATTCAAAACCATATAGAGAATCGTTGCCCCTTGTCCTGAAGCGATCGTCCAGCCATTTTGCTTGGCATTGGCTTCAACATTCTTGACTTGTGTAGGCGTAAGTGTCTGAAAAGCAACATCCACTGCACCTGTTTTAAAGGCATTTAGCAAGTTGGCATTGGATGAGAAAAACTGGATATCAATACCCTTGTTAATCGGCTTTTTCCCCCAATAGTCAGGGAAAGCATCAAGACGTAAATAGCTACCTTCGACAAACTGGGTCACTTGATAAGGCCCCGTACCCACTAATTTATCGGGCAGGAATAACAGCGCACCTGTCTTTTCATCCTTAATATGTTTGTAAACTTGAGGGGAAATAGCGGCTGCACCTGTAAAGGCTAAAAACTTCGGAAAAAATTGCAAAGGTTGTTTGAGTTTGAAAATTAGCTCGGTATCATTAGGCGCAGAAATTGATTCGATCACATCGCCCAAGATATAGGCTGGTGTCCCCTTGGAATTGATAAATCGCTCTAAGGCGAATTTCATCGTATAGGCATTAAAGTTAGTGCGATCGTGAAATTTGATGCCCGTCCGTACTGGTACGGTGTAAATTAAGCCATCATCACTAACTTTGGGCATATCTGTCGCTAGTTGCGGCACTATCTCATTGGAGCCTTCTTTGTAGGTGTAAAGGCGTTCGAGAGTATTGTAAAAAACATTACTTATAAAAAATTCATTAGCATCGGCAGGATCAAGGGTACGGATTTTGCTGGTTGTGCCTAAAACGATGCGCTCCTCTGTGCGATCGCTTATCCCTAATCTATTTGCATTAATTGCTTTACCATTAGTGCAGCCCCAAAGAGCAGTTAATAACAATAGAGCGATCGCAAACCAAGCCAAAAAGCGACGCAGCAAATATCTCATTGATCTCTTGATTGATTTATTAGCCGAAAACATAACTGTTTTTAATACTGCTCAATCTTCTCACAATGTCGTAATTATGTAACACTGTAAGCGATCGCTCGATTGCGTCCCTGTTCCTTAGCCGCATACAAAGATTGATCAGCGAAGAAAATTAGAGTTTCTAGACTTTGTTCTATTGTGGGAATCAGGCTAACAATGCCCATACTCAGGGTGACATAGTTATGCACATCTGAACTTTGGTGAACAATAGCAAGATTGGCGATCGCTGTTTGGATTTCAGCAGCAATTTTTAGCGCTCCTTCATTATCTGTATTACTAAGAACCACTACAAACTCTTCACCACCATACCTTGCCGTTAAATCCGTA
Source organism: Pseudanabaena sp. BL-A-41 (assembly GCA_050632425.1). Classification (GTDB taxonomy): domain Bacteria; phylum Cyanobacteriota; class Cyanobacteriia; order Pseudanabaenales; family Pseudanabaenaceae; genus Pseudanabaena. The sequence continues at coordinate 2,784,067 of CP192607.1, forward strand.
GAACGTTTGGGAACTTGGGCGATCGCTTTGGCAACTCGAATTAAACAATCATCACCACCTTGATGTCCGTAACTATCGTTATAACGCTTGAAATAGTCGATATCAATCAGGATTAGCGCCAGAGGATTTTGTTCTCTTTGATGACGTTGCCATTCGCAATTGAGATAGCTATCAAAGCATCGGCGATTGGCAATTTGCGTTAACCCATCCAAGTTAGCCATTAATTCTAACTTGCGATTTGCTTCCTGCAAAATCAGTTCAGTTTGCTTACGTTTAGCGATTTCATCTTGTAATTGTTTCTTCTGTCTCTGAATCGTTAGGTGCGTTTCTAAGCGAGCAACAACTTCTTCAAGTTGAAATGGCTTGGTAATATAGTCAACACCGCCAACTTGAAAGGCTTTTAGTTTATCAAAGGTTTCATCTAATGCGCTAATGAAAAGAATCGGAATATCACAGAGATCGGGATCAGCCTTAAAACTTTGACAAACTTGATAACCATCCATCTCAGGCATTTGGATATCAAGTAGGACAATGTCAGGAAGTTTGACTCTCGCACTTTTGAGCGCTCTACTTCCGCTAATCGCACTACGAACCGTATAACCAAGGTTAGAAAGTAATTCAGTTAACAGCTTTAAGTTTTCTGGCAAATCATCTATTAAGAGAATATTGCCCTTAGTTTCTGATGGAGAGTTAGAATTCACAAAAGACTTGGTTAAACAACTTAATGAATATTATTACAAATTATCTATAGCAATCCTAAATGGTTTGTGGAATCGCACCCCGAAGGGGTGCGATTCCACAAACCCAAAAATCTACAAATGATTTAGGACTGCTATAGCAAAGCAGGTTTTTCTTAGGACATAAACCCAGAAGATGAGTTGCGGCGCTTAGCGCCGCAACTCATCTTCTGGGTTTAGTTTGTACTAGCTAACTCTTTTTTTGCCATAGATTCTTAGGGTTGGGTTTTCATTCACAAAAGTGTTGTCACACTTTTGTGAATTGGTATTACTTATGTGGAGCTACTGATCAACTCCAGCATTTCATCAAATTGAAACTGGTGAGCTAATCTTTCTAGAGCTTTGACGATCGCTGCTTCTTGATCAGGTATTTCTCTAAGTAGTTGGGTAACTCGATTACTATCACCCTCTAGAGCAACTTCGTATATTTGCGATCGCCATTCATCAGACATCACTGATAAATCTAAGGGTGTTGCCGAATCAAACGAAGCATCTACTTGTTCGCTAACAGAATCGGAGTAGATATATTTCACCCCTAGATGTTTTGTTAAGGCAGCAAAAATCTCACGTTCTTTAAAAGGTTTGCGCATAAAATCATCACAACCTGCCGATAAAATAATCGCTCTTTCCTGTTCTAAAACACTAGCTGTTAGCGCAATGATCGCGGTCGCATTCCCTTGAGTGGTGGATTTGATGTACTTGGTTGCCTCATAGCCATCCATTACAGGCATTCGCATATCCATCCAAATTAAATGGGGTTGCCATGCTTCCCACATGACGATCGCTTCTTGACCATTGCTTGCTTCTTTTAAATCAAACCCAAGCGGGGCTAGCAGTCTCACTAATAATTGACGGTTAATTGGTTTATCATCTACCACTAAAATCTTATAGTCAGGTTGATTCGGTGCAAGGGCCATGACTTGACGATTGTCAAAGGTTTCTCCGATTATTTCCTTACCTAGCTGAGTTTGAATTGAGAAATTAAAGGTAGTACCCTTACCGAGTTCACTAGTGACAGTAATATCACCTCCCATTAACCGCACAAACTGACGACTAATCACTAAGCCTAAGCCTGTACCTTCTTGAGCTTCTCGACCAGATTCAGTTTGGCTAAAGGCTTCAAATAATTTATCTAACTCCCTAGGTGCAATTCCCACACCTGTATCGCTCACCTGAAAATTCAAGGTATAGTCTTGAGATTCTGAATTTTCTAGAGCGCTTATACTCATTACCACTTCACCGTGGCGTGTAAATTTAATGGCATTGCCTAACAAATTTAGTAAAACTTGGCGGAGCTTCACACCATCAGTGTGAATGTAGCGAGGTAAATTATCACCCCGATCTAAAATTAGCTCCAAGCCAGCGTTCACTGCCCTGAGATGGAGCATATCTTCTAAATCATCCAGTAATTGATATAAATCAATATCCTGGGGATTAAGCGTGGTTTTGCCTGCTTCGATTTTAGAAAAATCTAGAACATTATTGATTAATGTCAATAAATATTCGCCACTACGATGAATAATATTGATGTTTTCGTACTGCTCTGGTGATAGGTTTTTCGTGCGGAGCATTACCTGAGCAAAGCCAATAATTGCATTGAGAGGCGATCGCAATTCGTGACTCATATTAGCGATAAACGCACTTTTGGCTTTGTTTGCAACTTCCGCTTTGTCCTTAGCAACTGCTAGCTCATTGGTGCGCTCCTGCACACGATTTTCTAAGGTTTCAAAAGAGGTCTTTAACTGACCAGCCATCTGATTAAAGGAACTTGCCAAAGCTTCTAGTTCTGCACAGCCATTTACTTCTACAAATTGCTCCATTTCCCCATTAGCGATCGCTTTAGCTGACTTATTAAGATCACGAACAAAGCGCGACATGAGTCGAGCAATAGAAAAACTCATGCTGAGCGCTAAACTCAAAGCCGCGATCGAAAGTAAAATCGTATCGCGAGTATTGATATTAATCTGCTCCATGAAATCAGCTTCACGTATGACTACAGCCGTCAGCCAGTTCAGCCCATATTCATCTTTAATCGGTGAGATCGCAAGAAAATATCTTTCACCATTTAGCTGAAAATCTAAGCGCGTAGTTTGCTGAATCTTTGCTAAATCACCAAATTGCGATCGCAGAGATTTGATACTTTGAACTAGGACAGGGTTACTATCCAAAGCCTTGACTAGATTTTTGTTAATGGCTAATTGATTGTCTAGGGAAGTGGCTACTAACTCCCCTGCTGGCTCTAGGACAAAGACAAAACCTGATTTACCAACCTGTAGAGTTTGTAAAAATTCACGAATTGGCTCTTTAGCTTGATTAGCTATATCTTGATTGGCTATATGGGGAGCTTTTAAATAACCCTGAACGCGCTCCTTAACCCTAAAATTTATTTCCTGTTGAAGTTGCCCTGAAATATCGTTAACTGCCTTCTGACCATTGCGGAAGGACAAATAACCAACTGCTCCCATCGCCCCAATAAGTAGCATTGCAAAGGGAGCGATTAAGAATAACCGCATCGAAATCAGGGGATGTTTGGGTTGCTTGGCAGAGCGAGATTTATACATAAGCTGCTAAAGTTTAAATCAATAGCGAAAGGTAGGAATAGCTTTTAAGTAATTTTCATAAACTAGTTTTTATCCCAAAAATAAAAATGGCATAGTCATTTTTATTTTTGGGACAAAAGCTTATTGGGTTTGGGTTTTAATTCACAAAAGTGTGACAACACTTTTGTGAATTGGCATTACCTTGTACTAAATATTCCCATAATTGTTATTCTCATCATCGCGCAACTCAAAATAGTATGTGATTGCACAAATTCCCCAGTTTCAATTGAGATGAATATAAAAAAATCTAAATTTTCACTTTCTGAGTTTGCTCACCTATTGTTGTTAGCTGTTTTTTTCTCTGCTATATCAATACCAGCGATCGCCAATGCTGAAAATAGTCAACAAGCACCTACATCTACGACTGTCTCCATCAAATCCAAAAAACAATTAGCAAGAGAACTCCTAGTTGAGTTAGGTATCGGCAAGCAGTATGACTTGTCTTTCTGGAATAGTGTTGACCTTGCTTACGGAACAGGAACTAGAACTAAATTTAGTGAATGGCTACAACAGATGCTTGCACAGGCTGCTGGCTGGAAGTATGTGGAATCTCAGTATGTTGCCCGTTTAGAAGCTAATTTTTCGGAAATAGAACTAATGGAATTGTTGGATTTAGCCAAGCGTCCATTGATGAAAAAGTTATTGAGGTCGCAAATCCAAGCCTATGAAGAGACGGGTGAAAAGAGAGCTAGATTAATTTTTAAAGTATGGGAGGACTACAATTCAGGCAAAATTAACATACCTCCTAACTTATTGAAGCAGTAAGTAGCAAGGCTAAATCAAAACCCAAAGCTGTAGCGCACGCTCCGAGTGCGCTACAGCTTTGGGTTTTGATTTTCCCGTAAAATACGATTTTCAATAGCGCGGCAAAGCCACGCTATCGAAAATCTATTCCTTAAAAGCAGAGTTCTTATGTCTCTATTAACCAATACAACCGCAAGTCCTAAGATTTTGGGAGGCTGTCACTGCGGTAAAATACGCTTTCGGGTGAGTGTGAACAAGTACGAAGCTCTCGATTGCAATTGTTCAATTTGTCAGAAAAAAGGAATCTTACATTTAATAGTTCCCCCAGAAGACTTTGAGCTATTGCAGGGTGACGATAACTTATCTACCTATACCTTTAATACAGGAATTGCGAAGCATCATTTTTGCAAAACCTGTGGTATTCATCCCTTTTATCGTCCGCGATCGCATCCTAACGATTATGATGTGAATGTGCGCTGTCTGGATGGAGACGTGATGCAAAAGTTTACGATTGTGCCTTTTAATGGCAAACATTGGGAAGAAAATATTCAGCAGATTACTTAAAACAAAAAAAGAAGCCTCGCAATGCGAGGCTTCTTTTTTTGGAGAGGGGATTAGCTGCAAACTACAGGTGCGCCAATTTCCTTGGGAGTAGCGAAAGAAGTTCCACAACTGCAAGACTTGCTAGCATTAGGATTGCGGAAACGGAAACCGCCGCCTAACAAGTCCTCGGTGTAGTCGAGTTCTAGTCCTTGCAACTGAGGCAAATTGCCATTGTTGATGACAATTTTGACACCGTTGTATTCATACTCGTTATCATCAGCTTCTAATTGTTCTGCAAAGTCCATCAGGTAGGACAATCCAGAGCAACCACCTTGCTTAATACCTAGACGTAAAGGCGCTGAAGTTGCCCGTTGGCTTTGTAGGTTTCTCACGCGAGCGATCGCGGCATCGGTCAATGTAATCATGCGAAATTTTCCTATATACGAATCGTGCTAAGTGCCATCTTAGTCTTCTAACAAAACAAGTGCAATACTGGCGAGAGCAACATTGGTATAACCTGCAACTTTAGCAGCTTTGTATAGGGGTTTGGTCAGTGGAAATTTATGCACACCAAAGATACGTACACCTTGATCGAGCAATAGTCCAGTTTTGAAATGAAAATTGCGGTGTAATTTGACAGCTTTAGCAAGTTTAGCTTTGGGGTTACAGCAAACCATAGCTTTTTCTCCAGAAAATTTCGACAACTGCCTCTATGTTATCCCAATCATCTAGCAAGTGTTGTGTGTACCTTCATTGCAGTTGTAATTTTGCCGTAAGTAGCTGGGTGCAATTAAATATAAAACCCCAAAACCTGTGGCGCACGCGCAGCGTGCGCCACAGGTTTTGGTTCTGTTTTTTAATTATGCCTAGCTACTTAGGCATAATTACAACTGCAATACCTTGATGATGATTGTTTTTTGTTTTCAAATGAATACAAACTCATTTGAAAACGGCAATAGCCCTCAGAATGAGGGAGTTGACGTAAAATTGGTTATATCTTGATTTTTTCCTGTCCTATGCAATTTGCCGATCGCCTTCTGCCTCTTCAGTCAAATGTGTTTGCCGATATGGACATTGCCAAAAGTCGGGTCAAAGCATCGGGTAAACAAGTAATTGATCTTTCATTAGGTTCATCGGACTTGCCCACTGATCAATTTATTTTAGAGGCGATCGCTGAAGCATTAAATGATACTAGTACTCATGGCTATTCTTTATTTGGGAGTACATTAGACTTTCGGGAAGCCGTAGCAAGATGGATCAAACAAAGATTTGGGGTAACTGTCGATCCTGAAACGGAAGTATTGCCACTCATTGGCTCACAGGAAGGGACAGCCCATTTACCCTTAGCGCTGCTCAATTCCAATGATTTTGCGCTCTTGCAAGACCCCGGCTATCCCTCCCACTATGGTGGAATTCATATGGCAAGTGGTCAAGTTTATGGAATGCCATTGCTTGCTGAAAATAACTTTTTGCCAGTATTTGCCGATATTCCATCCGCAGTCTTAGCTCAGTCGAAAATGATGGTGTTGAGTTATCCTCACAACCCCACCACCGCCACTGCTTCCTTAGAATTTTTCCAATCTGCGGTGGAATTTTGCCAAGAGCATAATCTTGCCTTAGTGCATGACTTTCCCTATGTCGATCTAGTCTTTGATGGCTCAATTCAGCCTTCGATCCTACAAGCCGATCGCGATCGCCAAGTCAGTATTGAATTTTTCACTATGTCTAAATCCTATAATATGGGTGGATTTCGAGTTGGTTTTGCCGTTGGTAATCGCGAATTAATTAGAGCTTTGCGGCAGATTAAAGCTGTAGTCGATTTCAATCAATACCAAGGCATTATGCGCGGGGCAATTAAAGCTTTATCAGGCGATCGCTCCTCCATTGACCATGTAGTTGACACGTTTAAAACCCGACGCGATGAGATGATTGACGCTTTGAAAGAAATTGGTTGGCAGATTCCTCTTCCTGCTGCCACGATGTATCTCTGGGCAGAATTACCTGAAGTTTATGCCCATGATTCCGTCAAATTTTGTCTAGATTTAATCGCGGAGACAGGAATTGCTCTCTCCCCAGGAGCAGGTTTTGGCAAGCATGGTGAAGGATATGTCAGGTTTGCGCTAGTATATCCCCCTGAAATCTTAAGAGAAGCTGCTCTCAAAATTGGTCAATTTCTTCACCAAGCGACAAATTAGCGATCGTATCAAACCCAAAAAGATGAATTGCGGCGCTTTGCGCCGCAATTCATCTTTTTGGGTTTATGTCCTGAGCAAAGCCTTAATTGCTATTTTGTGGCTGCGGTTTTTTTGGTAGTAGTGGTCTTTTTCTTAGTCGCAGTTTTGGTGGCTGCCTTAGCTACCGTAGACTTTGTAGTAGTCTTTTTGGTCGCAGTTTTCTTAGTTGTTTCGCTTGCCTTAGTACGCTTGCTAGTACTTTTACTTGATTTCGACTTAGTTGCTAACATTGACAGCGCCTCATCTAGGGTAAGCGTATCGACAGATTGCTCCTTGGTCAGCGATACATTTATCTTGCCATGCTTTACATAAGCGCCATATTTACCATCGAGAATTTCAATCGCATCATCGTCATCGGGATGTTTGCCAAGGGATTTGAGAACCTTGGCTGCTGCTGCACCACGCAGGATCTTGGGCTGGGCTAGTAACTCTAGGGCACGTTCAAAGGTGATCGTGTAGGGATCGTCAGTGGACTTGAGCGATCGGTTATCATCCTTATCGCCATTGCCCTTGACATGGCAAACATAGGGACCAAAGCGCCCTGTATTTACAAATACACGATTGCCAGTATCAGGATGTGCGCCTAAAGTGCGCGGCAAAGCAAGCAACTTCACAGCAACGTCAAGAGTCACCTGTTCGGGCTGCATTCCCTTAGGCAAAGACGCGCGTTTGGGTTTGGGAACTGCTTCGGTTGCTTGACCTAACTGCACATAAGGTCCATATTGACCGACCATCATAAAGATCGGTTCATTGGTTTCAGGATGAATACCGACTTGATCGGGACCTTCGAGCTTTTGCTTGAGCAGCATTTCGATCTTGTCGGGGACGAGATCGGAAGGAGTCAAGTTTTGAGGGATGGAGGAATTAACGGTGCGATCGCCTTCGCCGACTTGAATATAAGCACCAAATTTACCAATCTTGACCTTGACATCATCATCTAGCCCTTCGAGATACACTGTCCTTGCGGCTTCACCATCGATGAGGCTATCGCGAGACTTGACCTGCCCACTTAACCCCTGCTCTCCCGAATAGAATTCTTTTAAGTAGGGCAACCATTCCACACTGCCTGTGGAAATATCATCGAGGGTTTGCTCCATTTTTGAGGTGAAGCTGGGATCAACGAGATTGGGGAAATGTTCCTCTAACAAACTAGTGACAGCAAAGGCGGTAAAGCTCGGAATCAGAGCATTATTGACCAGTTGCACATAACCGCGATCGCAGATTGTGCCGATAATGCTGGCATAGGTACTAGGACGACCGATGCCTTCACTTTCCAACATTTTTACAAGAGCAGCTTCGGTATATCTCGCAGGAGGCTGGGTTTCATGCCCGACCGTATTTAATTCACGACAGACGGGATGATCGCCAAGCTTGAGGGGTGGTAAGGTGATTTCCTTTTCTTCCAGCGCGGCATCGGGATCATCGGATCCTTCGACATAGGCGCGGAAAAATCCTGCGAAATCGATCCGCTTGCCCGAAGCACGGAAAATAGCATCCTCAACGGTTAACTGGACGCTAAGCATCGTCAACTGGGCATCTGCCATCTGTGAGGCAACGGTGCGCTTCCAAATTAGGTCATAAAGCGCTAACTCACGACCAGACAAACCCGTTTCTTGGGGTGTACGAAAAGTTTCACCTGCGGGACGGATCGCTTCGTGGGCTTCCTGTGCACCTTTAGATTTGGTGACGTATTGGCGAGGCTCCTTGCTAAGGAAGTTATTGCCATACATCTTGGTCACGCATTGACGCGCTGCCGCGATCGCCTGTTGCGACAAATGCACGGAGTCAGTCCGCATATAGGTGATGTAGCCCTGCTCGTACAAAGCTTGAGCTACCCGCATCGAGTCCCTTGCCGACAGGCGCAGTTTACGGTTTGCCTCCTGCTGCAAGGTGGAGGTGGTGAAGGGTGGTGAGGGTTTGCGGGTAGTGGGGCGCTCATCGAGATTGCTCACTGACCAAACTTTGCCATTTAAGCGCTCTTTGAGTGCGATCGCTCCTGCTTCATCAAGCAATAAAACCTTACGACCCTTGGCAATTTTGCCAGTTGCCTCATCAAAGTCTTTCCCTGTCGCTACATTTGTCCCACCGACCGAGACTAGCTGCACAGGAAATTCTTGTTTCGGGGCATAGAGATTTGCCTTCAAGTCCCAATAGCTACCTGATTTAAAAGCACGACGTTCGCGTTCACGGTTCACAATGAGACGGACTGCCACCGACTGCACCCGTCCTGCGGAGAGTCCCCATGCAATTTTTTTCCAGAGCAAAGGCGAGAGGGTATAACCGACAAGGCGATCAAGAATGCGGCGGGTTTCTTGGGCATGGACAAGGCGATCGTCAATCTGGCGACAATTTTTCAAAGCCCCTTTGATTGCCTCCGAGGTGATCTCATGGAAAACCATGCGCTTGATCGGTACTTTCGGCTGCAAAATTTGCAATAAATGCCAAGAAATACTTTCACCCTCGCGATCTTCGTCAGTCGCTAGAATTAATTCCTTGACTCCCTTAAGAGCAGATTTAAGTTCACGGACAATCTTTTTCTTATCGTCAGGCACGATATACAGTGGCTCAAAGTCCGCATCAACATTTACACCGAGTTTTGCCCACTCAGAGGATTTTAACTCCGCAGGGATGTCACTGGCTGACTGTGGCAAATCGCGCACATGACCCATTGATGCCTCAACTCGGTACTCTGAGGGCAAAAAGTTACGAATGGTGCGTGCCTTAGTGGGCGATTCGACAATGACAAGAGTAGACATATTAGCCTGCAAGGTTCGCGGTAATCAAAAAAACAAACGAGCAAAATTAAAGGCTGATGAAATGCCTTCTTAACCTATATACAATGTTTATGCAGAAAATTGCTATTTTTAGTTAGACGGTAATTACTCTAGCCTAAAGCCTAAACTATGCAAATTTATAGATTTATCTTGAACATATTAGTGCTTATCGTCTAAATACCATTACGATATCTTGATAAATTTGCTAAATTTTCTAACGTTCGATCGCCTTCATAAAAATTACCATTGATCTCCCATGTGGGAAATCCGCGAATTTTTTTGTCAATACAAAGTTGGGTTTGGGGATTAACACCACGTCGATCGCACTCAATCACCTGTAGATTCTTTACGGCTTCCTTACCAAATCGTTCTTTCTGATTATGGCAGTGGGGACACCAATAGGCTGTATATACCTTTGCACCAATTTTGTTGAGATATTTGGCTAAGGCGATCGCTTGAGGCGTTGATGTGGTGGTGACGGGTTCATCTGTTTCTTGAGCGATCACTGGACTGGCGATCAAGGGTGTGAACGTTACGGCAGAAATACTTGTAACGCTAGCGATCGCCATACCAAAGGCTGCTAAGGTCGAAGAGGCATAGTGAAACTTCATAGGGTAGGCAGTTGCAAAATTGCTATTGTAACTATATTCCAAAATTTCTAATGCTGTTTGCGTGATGCTAGACATCCCTTATAAATTTTGGTTTTAGCAACTCTGTTCAATGCTGTATGTCAAAATTAGAAAGTTTACGAATTGCGATCGTTCATGAATGGTTTGTTAATTATTCGGGGTCAGAACGGGTTGTTGAGCAAATTTTAAATTTGTTTCCCCATGCCGATTTATTTGCGGTAGTTGATTTTCTAGAGGATTCGCAACGGGGATATATTCAACATAAACAAGTTACGACTACCTTTATTCAAAAATTACCCTTCGCAAAAACTAAATTTCGGCAATATTTGCCATTGATGCCCTTAGCGATCGAGCAGCTTGATTTATCGAAATATGATTTGATTATTTCCAGTTCCCATGCCGTTGCCAAAGGGGTACTAACTTCTCCCCATCAGTTGCATATTTCCTATGTGCATTCACCGATTCGTTATGCATGGGACTTGCAACATCAATACCTACAAGAATCCAATTTAGAAAAGGGAATTAAAAGTTGGATTGCCCGATGGATTTTGCATCAAATTAGACTCTGGGACACCCGCACTGCTAACGGTGTGGATCGCTTTATCGCCAATTCTCACTTCATCGCTCGTCGGATTCAGAAGGTCTATCGCCGTGATGCACAGGTGATTTATCCCCCCGTTGATCTCCAAAACTATGCCTTGTGTGAACAGAAGCAGGATTTCTATCTCACAGCTTCAAGATTAGTTCCCTACAAAAGAGTTGATTTGATTGTGGAAGCTTTTTCGCAGATGAGCGATCGCCAGTTGATCGTGATTGGTGATGGTGAACAAATGTCCAAAATTCGCGCTAAGGCAGGTAAAAATGTTCAGTTCCTTGGTTATCGTGACCCCGCAGAATTAAAAGCATATATGCAAAATGCGAAAGCTTTTGTTTTTGCATCAGAGGAGGATTTTGGGATTACGCCTGTAGAAGCTCAAGCCTGTGGTACACCAGTTATTGCCTTTAGTCGTGGCGGCGTAACGGAGTCAGTGATTGGTTTAGAATGCGATCGCCCTACGGGTGTGTTTTTTGCAGAGCAGTCCGTGGATAGCATTTGTGAGGCAGTTCTCAAATTTGAGAAATATCAACATCTGATTGAGCCAAAAGTATGTAGAGACAATGCAATGCAATTTTCTACCGAGAGATTTCTCACAGAGTTTTACAATTTTGTAAAACAAGCTTGGGAAAATTACTCCAAGGAAGCGTCACGCCACATTCCATAAAAAAGCGATCGCCTCTAAGCAAAATCAACAAACAGCGATCGCCTATATTGTTCTTTTAATATCCACGCTTTGGCTTACAGTCTGCAAAACTTATTGCCTCAGTATCCAAAAAACTAGCGATCGCCATCTCAAGTGTTGCTTCTATTGGATAATCTATTTCTTTGGATCGAGCAATGATTGCTACTCTAATTCTCTCAGGCAGAAGTTTTAAAATAGCTTCTGCATCTTTGGATGAGATTTGCTCTAACATTTCTACTTGCATAAATTTACTATTATTCCATTGGGATTTGGACATTGTATGGAGGCTCAGTAGCTCGAAGAATAATTGCCTCTAGCTCCAATAGTAACGCAGGATTTCTTGAGTATGGGATTATTTGTACAGCAATACGCACATCTTTATCTTGGTATTTATCAAGCCATGCCCACAGAAAGGCTTTATGCCCTCCTTTAAACCGACTCCTTAAACTTTTAGTTTTACCGATGTAAAGCAACCCTTCATATTTATGTCTGATTGCATAAATACCAGGACGATCAGGAATATTACTAAAATCGCGATTTAATGCTTGGCATTCTTCAAAAGGAGTGAAAGCGATCGCATCTAAAATATTTCTTGCTTGGTTTTGTATTTCAGATTCGCTCATTGGCATAGAAACTAGGTTTGACAGAATGTGCTGAGTATTCTAACCTGTGATCGCCAATTCATCTCCCCGCAACAAAGCGATCGCCTCTAATCAAACTCTAATTAAAGTTACTATATAGCAAAGAAAGGGAAAGTTAGGACAAGTAACAGAAGGCTTGTTTTACAGCATCCCATAAACGGTGGATACTGTGGGTAGTCATCGCCAGTACAAACATCCTACTAAAGCAGGAAATGTGACGGTGGCGGGTAAGTTGAGCGATGATGTTCGTAAAAGAACACTGGCAAGTATTCTCAGACAGGCAGGTTTAAAATGATTGACCAATATCTCATCGTCTTGGAAAAAAGTGACACTGGTTTTTCGGCATATTCACCCGATGTGGCGGGTTGCATTGCTACAGGCGAGACTCTGGAAGATACGACAAAATTAATGCGATCGGCGTTGGTTTTGCATCTTGCTGATGTTGATGAGTTACCAAAACCGCGTGGAATTGATTCTTATGTGGATGCTTTACGCGATTCGGAAGGTGAAGAGTTTTATTTAACCCATATTTCTGTGGCTAGTTTGCTTGAGCAAAGCCGCGCAAAATATTCTGCTAGTTGATAGCTAATCAAGACAAAGGGAATTTAGCATGGCTGAACGAGATCCGCAAAACAAGCAAACAGCACTTGAAAATGTCACGGCTGGTGGTGATGTCAATGCGAATATCTCCCAAGAGATTCATCATGAGCCGAATAAACTGGCTGATAAAATTGGTGTAGCGGCTCAAGCAGGAAGTTCTGTCTACATTGATAAACTATTTATTGGTGAAGAAAGTAGCAAGACTCAATCAGAAAGAGTCACCCATGAACAAGACTTCTATCACAATCTTGACGATCGCGAGTTTTATGGCGCGAGCATTTTTGTGGGGCGTGAGGCTGACTTAGAGCATTTGCATGGGTTGTTGCAAGCGCAATCTCAGCAAGTGAAAGATTTGCCGATGGTGTTAATTGCGGGTTTGGCGGGGATCGGTAAAAGCGAACTGGCTTGGCAATATGCCAAATTACATCTGGATGATTTTACTGGTGGCGTGGGGATTGTTAACGCGGCGCAGTTTGGGGAAGAAATCAGGGACTTTATGCAACCGAGGTTTTGTGAAGATCGGGATTTACGGTATGAGCGAACCTTAAAGGCGCAAGTGGCGGAAGGTTGGCAAGCATGGCAAAAATTTTGTGGTGCGGAGCGATTGGCGCTGATCGTGATTGATGATGTGACGAATTATCACGAGCAAGTTGCGCCCTATTTACCCAAGATTTCGGGCGATCGCTGTCCGTTTCGGTTTGTGCTGACTTCGCGATCGCAGTTGCGAAATAACTTGGCAATGCTGGAAATTGAGGAATTGACGACTGAGGCGGCGGTGCAGGTGTTGAGACAATGGGCTGATCCAGATGAAGACGATGATGAAGATGACGATCAAGACTTGCAACCAGTGATCAACGATCCTGCGCTTGCGGCGAGTCTGTGCGATCGCTTGGGATGTTTGCCCTTGGCGCTGACTTTGGTGGGGAGTTGGTTGAGTAGCCCTGATCGCACTTTATCGATGGCGATCGCCACTTTGGAAAAGCATGGGTTAGCCAGTGAGGCAATGAAACCCGATCGCCTTGATATTCGTCAGAAAGCCGAACAGGGTGTGCAGGTTGCCCTGTCGATGAGTTGGCAAAATTTGTCTCCTGATGCCCAGCAGCTTGGGCGAGTTTTGAGTTTGTTTGAGCCGATAAATTTGCCTTGGGAGTTGGTGGAGTCGGTGGTACAAGCCTATCCGCAACAGTCCGCCGCGCCGCCCGTTCGCAAAGGTTGGTGGCAAAAGTTTTGGGATTCATTCGGTCAGTTGGTGGGATTGCTATTTCCTTTTTGGAAAAAAACGGCGATCGCTGCTCCCGTTGTTTTTGCTCCAATTCGCAATCTCAGCGATAGCAAATTTGCGCTGCGACGAGTATCGAGTTGGTTACAAGTTGTCGAACGCGGGAGGAGCTATCGCTTGCATCGGTTGGTGCATGAGTTTTTGAGTGAGCAATGGCAGGATGGCGATCGCGATGGTTGGCAGGATGCATGGTTGAGAGGACTGAGCGATCGCGCTAATGAGATTCCTGCGTTTGCGGCTTGGGATCTGGTGACAGCATGGCAACCCTTGCGCCCACATTTTGCATCGGCGCAAAAATTTGTGGAAGATCGGCTCAAATCCGCTACGAATCCTGCTTTAGTCAGTATTTATAAACTGCAAAAAAATAATCTCATTGCTGGCAGTTTTCGGTTAAACCAAGCTCCAATTTTTGAGGCAACCTATCGTCAAGCGAAAAGTACGCACGATCGGGCTAAGGCGGCATTGGCTAAGGGTGAAGCGGCGGTGGCTCACAATTATTTTGATGATGCGGTTAAGGGTTATCAGAGAGCGATCGAGCAAGCTCGGGAGGCTTTGCCTGAGAACAGCATGATTTTGGCAGGATATCTCCATCAGATCGCAGTTTTATTTTATGAATTAGGCAACTATAGCGCTGGTATCCCTCCCGCCGAAGAAGCTCTCAAAATCGCCAATGTTAAAGCAAGTCCGCTCACATTGGCATCCTATCTCAACAGATTAGGAATACTTTACGATAATCAAGGGAAGTACAGCGAAGCCGAACCTCTCTATCTGCGATCGCTCTCAATCTGGGAACGCCAACTAGGCGCAGACCATCCCTCTGTCGCCACCAGCCTCAACAATCTCGCAGGACTTTACAAATTGCAAGGGAAGTACAACGAAGCCGAACCTCTCTATCTGCGATCGCTCGAAATCGATAAACGCATCTATGGAGCAGACCATCCCGAAATCGCAACAGATCTCAACAATCTCGCATCACTTTACGAATCGCAAGGGAAGTACAGCGAAGCCGAACCTCTCTATCTGCGATCGCTCGAAATCTGGGAACGTCAACTAGGAGCAGACCATCCCCATGTCGCCTCCAGTCTCAATAATCTCGCAGGATTTTATTATTCGCAAGGGAAGTACAGCGAAGCCGAACCTCTCTATCAGCGATCGCTCGAAATCATGGAACGTCAACTAGGAGCAGACCATCCTGATGTCGCCACCAGTCTCAACAATCTCGCAAGACTTTACGAATCGCAAGGGAAGTACAGCGAAGCCGAACCGCTCTATCTGCGATCGCTCGAAATCTGGGAACGTCAACTAGGAGCAGACCATCCCCATGTCGCCTCCAGTCTCAATAATCTCGCAGGATTTTATTATTCGCAAGGGAAGTACAGCGAAGCCGAACCTCTCTATCAGCGATCGCTCTTGATCAAGGAACGCTCCCTAGGAGCAGACCATCCAGATGTCGCCACCAGTCTATTTAACTTAGCCGCCCTCTATCATAATACCCAACGCCATCCCCAAGCCCTGCAATCCATCCAACGCGCCATCCAAATTTACGAACAAAAACTTGGCACTGAACATCCCGATACTCAAGCAGCACTCAGTTGGCTTCAGGCGATCCGAGATGCCAATAAACCTAGTCTTCCTATAGAATTCTTGCTAAACACAAAACCTCCTACCCCATGAGTCGCTTTTTCCCATGTCCCTATCTAAACGCTAATGTTGAGCTTACTGAAGAGCGTGAACAGCACATTAACCAAAACCATCCACAAACTCTTCCCAATTATCTTAGCGAACTAGCAGAAACCCTTGACAATCCCGATCAAGTCCGTCCCAGTAGCTTCGATCCTTCAGCCCTAATGTTTTCTAAATGGTTTGATACAATTCGGACAGGGAGATATTTAATTGCTGTTACAGTAACCGATGATCTAACCGAACGTCATTGGATTATCACAGCCTATACAGCCCGTAAACTCACTGGAGGTAATTCCTAATGAAATCCAACATGACTATCCGCTATGACAAGATTGGCGATATTCTCTACATCGATCAATGCATACCCTATCCAGAGCAAGAATCCGAAGAAATCGGTGATGAAATTATTGCCCGACTCAATCCAGCAAATGGCAACATCGAAAATCTAGAAATCCTCTTTTTCTCTAAACGCCTACAAACCCAAAACATCTTTGAACTACCAATTTTTGCTCAATTGCAACTCATCTCCGCTTAGCTAAAGCACTCGATCCTAATGATATTGCGATCGCAAATATCTACAGGTATGAGTTCCGAAACATTACAACAAATGATTGCCGAAAATCCTGATGATATAATCAGATTGCTACAAGAAAACAATTCTGACAACTAATAAAAAGAAAAAAGCACAAACACTCACCAATCAAAAAAATAGCTATGAACACAGCCACTAAAACCATCAAAGTTTACGATGAAATAGTTGACTTCATTGCATCTGGCACAACTCCCCAAAGCGTTATCGACTTTCAACTTTCCGAAACAGCCCGCGAACGTTTAGAGGATTTAGTTCATAGTGCTAAAAACAATGAACTTACAAAAGAAGACAAAAGAGAATTAGAGAAATATTTAGTATTAGAACATATCCTCAGACTGGCTAAAGCTAAAGCCTATAAGTACATCGACACTGGAATTAAAGAAAATGCCTCGGTCTTACATTAGTGCTGAGTTGCGGCGCTTGGTTGCAAAACGAGCAGATTATTCCTGTGAATATTGCCTGATTGCCGAAGAAAACACGCCATCTTGCCAAGTTGACCACATCATTAGTGTGAAACATGGCGGTGACTCGACATCCAAAAATCTTTGCTATGCTTGCCTATTCTGTAACCTGCAAAAAGGCACAGATCTAGGCTCGATTAATTGGCGAAATGGTGAACTAGTCAGATTCTTTAACCCTCGCCGAGACTCATGGAGAGAACATTTTCAACTAGATGGAGCGATAATTCAACCAACTACAGATATCGGCGAAGTCACAGCAAGGATTCTTGATTTTAATGATACAGACCGTATTTTAGAGCGACAAATACTCATCGAAAATAATAGATATCAATCAATGGCAGCCAAAAAGAAAATAGGCTAAATAATTTAAACTAAGGCGATCGGTTGTCTTCAGACAATCCGTGATGCTATGTAAAATAAAAAGACAAGCAGATCGCCCAAAAACAATGACTATCAAAGAAAAACTAATTCAAGAAATCGAAAACATTTCTGAATCACTATTAGCAGAAACCCTTGATTTCGTATTGTTTCTCAAATCTCGCTATGCAGAAGAGGAAATCACCCCAGAAGAAAAAGAAAACATTCTCTCTTCTCAAACAGCATATCTTTCAGGTGATTACCTAACCCTCGTCCAATACGAAGTAAGCCAAGCATGAGCTATCGCATTGTTATCCCTAAACTAAAAAAGTTGGAGACTATCGCATTATCTACGAAATTAAAGACAGAGAGCTAATTGTATTATTGCTAAGTGTCATTCATTGTAAAGATGCCTACTAGCAAGAAAAAAGAAGGATTCTATTATGAAATTAATCGATTAGGGAACGTCATTTAAGAAATCGAATAATCCCCTGAAAACTCTGTCTGCCAATTACTTATCTTCTTGCATCTTCACCAATCTTATAACAATTCTCCTGTCTCCTGCAAAGAATGTAAGCGATGATAGATGCCACCTTGGGCGAGAAGCTGTTGATGGGAGCCGATTTCGACGATCGCACCTTGATCTAAAACTACAATCTTATCGGCTTCGCGCACAGTACTAAGACGGTGAGCAATCACAATCGTGGTGCGGGTTCCCTGAATGCGACGCATGGCGAGTTGGATCGATCGCTCAGATTCATAATCAAGGCTAGAAGTTGCCTCATCAAAGACGAGAATATCGGGATTGACTAGCAAAGCTCTGGCAATGCCCAAGCGTTGACGTTGACCACCAGAGAGACGCACACCCCGTTCACCCACAATCGTGTTATAGCCTCGTGGTAATAAATGGAGAAACTCATCAACACTAGCGATCGCACAGGCTTCTTTGACTTGATCAAAAGTTGCCGTAGGATTTCCATACATGAGATTATCCATCAGGGTTCCATTAAAGATATCTACCTCTTGATGGACGATTGCTAGACGTTTGCGATAGCCCGTGATATCGAGTTCAGTAATATTTGTGCCATCAATCAAAATCCCGCCACTGGATGGCTCGAAATAACGGAACAGCAATTTAACTAAAGTGGATTTACCAGAACCTGATTTTCCTACGAGAGCAACGGTTTCGTAAGGTTCGATGATGAATTGGATCTTTTCGAGGACGGGGCGATCGCGATCGTAGCCAAAGGTGAGATTACGAAATTCGACTTTGCCTGCAAAGCGATATTGGGGATATTTGGTGTTGGGATACAGAGCGATCGCGGCATCTTGTCCATTGGCTTGTTTCATGAACTCATGGAAGCGCAACATTGAGGAATAGCGACGGGCAAAGACCTCAGCAAGTAAACAAATCGGTTTGATTTCTGAATAAGCCATACTTGCTAAGGTGGAAATGGTGATGAAATGTCCGATGGACATCTTGCCCCCAAAAGTAGCGAATAGGGCGGCTCCAAATACGACAAATTGGCAAGCTTCCAACACCGTATCGCGCACCATGCCTAATTTCACATAGCCAATGTGAATCCCCCAGAGCGAAACTTTGGCTTCCCGTTCGAGACGTTCGCTTTGGCGTTTATATTCCTTTGCTTCATTGGCAAAAGACTTGACGGTCTTGATGCTGGTAATGATTTCGGAAGTGCGACTTTCGGTATTCTCTTGATAGATGTCGAGATTCTCTTCCGTTTTGACTAATCCCTTTAGTTTTTGCAAACTTCCTAATAGCACCAAAATAAATGAGACTAAAAAGAATGCGGAAATCCACCATGCGATCGCACAGATAATTACAAAAATACCGAGGATTCGCACAACTTTAGGAATCAGTTGCCCTGCGATTTCGGGATATGACCACATATGATTGGCTAACCCTCGCGCCACTCGTCCTGCAATCCTGCCCGCATTATTTTCATCATAAAACTCGATAGGTAGGGTCAAGATTTTGGCGATCGCTTTTTGCGTCTGATCGCGCCGCGATTTGAGGGCAATTTCCCAATGGAAGTTATTGGCAATCCAGACCTGAATTGGTGCGCGTAAAACCGTCACCACAAAAATCAAGCCTGATAACATAATTAATGCGGTGGTGGGACTCGGAGACTGTCCAAAAATACCCGCCATTGCGATGACGATGCTATTGATTTCAGGATCGAGCGATCGCCCTGATAACACATTCAGAATTTGCCCAACGGTATAGGGAACGGCGAGATCGATGATTTCAAATAGACTGGAACCTGTAATGCTCCAGATTGCCGTGGTGCGATAGCGTTTAAAGTAACGGACAATGTCCCAAAAGTTAGCGGTCATGCTCATTCAAAGAAATTAATTGGCGATCGAAGAACTGCTGCTGAAACAGGATTTCATTGGCAGCTTGGATAAACTGTTTGGTAATAGTTGAGGATTGTGTCGATGATTCTGTTGATAAATGATCGGCGGCAACAGAACTGATGCGTATTTGCGGATCATCTGGTTCACTATTACTCTCATTATGAACGATCTCCACAACATAGCCATATTGTCGCAATTCCTCAAAGCCAAGCTGCAAAACACTTTGATCGTCGATGCCTAATTTAGCAATTAATTGCGATCGCTTGATTTCTTTGCCTGTACGACTAAGGTATTTGGCGATACCCACAAGCGTTTGCCATGCGATCGCGCCATTAATCTTTTCTGGATTGGGATAAACTAGCGCTAAGGCTTGATGGGATTGCGCCGCTTGCTCGATGAGCATGTTTAAATCATGCCAACTCGTAGGACAGCGATCGCAGATTGTCGCTTCTAATTCTTGTGCTAATTGCCCATGCCCACGTAGATCGATGATTTTGAGATTGGAATTGTGCTTTTTGATGGAGTTTGAGGCAAGCGTAGATTCATCGGACTTTAGCGGGGCGCTTTGAGCATGGATATCCAACAAACGTGCATCATAGCGTTTGCGAAAAGCATTATCCACTAGCTCGATCACCACATCACAGTCGGTATCTGGCAGTTCATAACTATAATGTCCCCACCAATCGCCATGAATTTGATTACCTTGGCGATCGCTTAAGGTAAATTCGGTTTTGATATATTCAACTTTCTGTCCTTTGTGAGTGCGAATATTGGCATTGGATATATCGACAAACTCACAGTCACGCACTAGTAACTTTGGCGCAGGATTGCCCATACCAAAGGGTTCTAACTGCTTGAATTCATTAAATAAATCTTTATTCAAATCCGTGATTTTTACTTCCAAATCAATAGCGATCGCTTTGCTCTGTAACTGTCCATATTGACTCCAAAAACGCTGATCGATCGCCTCAGCAAGTACTTGTAAATTCTCCAGCGCAAAGCTCAAACCACCTGCAAGGGGATGACCTCCAAAGCTCAGTAATAAATGCTCTTGCCCCTTTAGCAGTTCATAGAGATTAATTCCTTCTAGCGATCGCGCACTGCCTTTAGCGATACCATCCTCAACGGTACAGAGAATCGTCGGGCGACCATATTCCGCAACCACTTGACCTGCGACTAATCCCAAAACTCCCACCGACCATTGCGGATCGGCAAGAATAATAATTCCCGTTGTTGATAAATCAAGCTGTTCAATTTTTCCTTGTACCTGCTTAAATACCCTCTTTTGCAAAGCTTTGCGCTGTGTATTCGCCAGTTCCGTTTGCTCGATTAAAGACTTGCAAACCCTCTCATCACGGGTAGTAAGAAGTTCTACACATTTGCGGACATCGCCCCAGATGCGACTCACTGCATTAATCCGTGGCGCAATGCCAAAGCTAATATCAATCGGGCGATCGCCAACGCGCTTACATTGTTCTAAGAGCATTCGCACACCGAGGCGTTTCTTTTGCCGCAAGACCTCAATTCCCTTTTGGGCAAGATAGCGACAGTCTCCAGTCAATTGCACTAAATCCGCAACTAGCCCGATCGCCACTAAATCCAATAAATCCTCTAGGGGCTGTTGAGGAACTTCAGGCAAAGTTTCATAGAGTGCTTCCATTAATTTATAAGCAACTGCCACACCCGATAAATGGAACAGGGGATGCTTATTACTTAAATAGCGCGGATTGATAATTGCGACTACATTGGGACGTTCATCAGGCAAGGTGTGATGATCGGTGACGATGATATCAATTCCTAATGTATTAGCATAATTAATCGCCTCTAAACTAGTGCTACCCGTATCACAGGTAATAATTAAATTGATAGATTTTCCTACGGCTTCACATTGTGATCGCAGATCATCTAATCCCCTGATCGAGATGCCATGAGACTCCTTTAGGCGATCGGGGATATAAAAAACTAAGCGATCGCCTTGCGTAAAAAACTGTCCTAGCCCTTCCCAAAGTACAGATGTAGCCGTAATTCCATCCGCATCAAAATCTCCCCAAATTGCGATCGTTTCACCCTGTTCATAGGCTGTTTGAATTCTTGCGATCGCCTGTTGCATCTCAGGAAACTCAAAAGCACTCGTTGGTTGATAAGCATCTGTTGATAAAAATGCGTCTACTTGCTCAGGCTCAACTATCCCTCTTTGATAAAGTAACCGCGCCGCAAATTTACCAACTTTGTTGATTAACCAAGTCGGAGGTTCAACTGTTTCTAAGATATGCCAATTGGTCGGTGACATGTTTATTCCAATAGTTTTTTCTCCCCAAATAACGCATGAACTATTTGCAGGTTTATGTTAATCTCGATAACTTTCCGTTATGCGAATGGTGACGATTAATTTTTTGGCGATCGCTTAGGTTTAGACGATTTGGGCATCTTGGATTTTTGGGAAAGCTTTTTGAGTTTTTCGACTTGTTTGAGGGTGAGTCCTGTAAATTGGGCAACTAATTCTACGGAAATATTGGAAAGCAACATATTTGTAGCAATTTGATTAGCAGTTTCCGCCTTACCTTCAGCTTTGCCCTCAGCCTTGCCTTCAGCCTTACCTTCAGCCTTACCTTCAGCCTTACCTTGCAATAAAATTTCTTGATAAATTACTGATTCTTTCATAATCTCGCTCCTCAAAAGTCTTTGGATGATTTCTTTATTCAGGGCTATACCTGATATTATAGCGGTCGAGGCAGCTACGTTGCTTTGTACTTCTTTATCTTGGATATCTTCGATTTGTTTGGCGACCTGTCTTAGCGTTTCTTCGGGATCGTTGGTTTGAGATAATGTCGCAAAAGGAAATAGTCCTTGATATTGCTGAAATATTCCTGTAGGCTGTTCCCATAGCCTAATTACGCTAAATTCATGATTTAATTTGCCAATCCTAAAAGTTGTTTCATGTACTAATGGTGATTGACTAGCATTGAGATAGATAACGACCTGATGAATTTGTCTATTGGGAAATTTACGATATAGCCTGAGCCGATAATCTGCCATGCGGAAGGGAATATTTTTATTTGGCTCGGTCTGAAATTCAATATGCAGAATTATCTTACTTGATTCGAGGAATATCACTGAGTCAGCACGGATTGGCTCAACCAAAAGTTCAGATGGTTCGATTTTGGTTAAAGCGATCGCTTCTCCTAATATCCAACTGGCGAAGTCTGCGGAGAAGCTTTCTGCTAAAAACTTACAGATGTTATCAATCATGGTGAGACTTTAGCAACTTGAGATTTGAGCGCGGACTTCTTGGAGGATTTTGCCTAACATATTTTTGCCAGAGCCATCGGCTCCACAACCCCAGTAATAATCACCTGCGGCGTTTTCCACAATTTCCTGATCGCCTGTGGACAGCAAAAGAGATTTGAGTTGCGGATGAGTCAGAAACTTCTTCAGAACCGCTCTCCGCATGACATCATCTTTGATCTCTTCCCAATCCTCTCTGATAGGAACAGCACGACTTCTTCCTAGATTAGCAGCAGTTTTGGGATCAGGAGCGAGACGGATTTTTTCTTGATAGGCTTTGTCTAAAAACTTTTGCGCTTGAAAATAATGCTCAGTTGTGCGCCACCATTGTCCATCCAGCTCAATTCCAAAGGGTGCGAAGTTAGAGAACTCTGCATAGGCTTGGTTTTGACTATAGAAGTAGATCGTCATGACTATAAGAGAATGGGTTAAATGGAACCTTACAGGGCAAAGTTACTGTAAAACGACTTCCCTTATTTACAGTACTATTGGCTGAGACCTGCCCTCCATGCAATTCTACAATTCTTTTTACAAAAATCAAGCCTAAACCCATACCACTAGTTCTACTACCTTGATTATTAATTTGGCTAAAGGGTTGAAACAATTGCTCCATAGCTGTAGGAGAAATTCCTACACCTGTATCAGTTATGGCAATCTGAATTGATGATATATCCTCTAGTTTTGCCTGTTGAGATGAATTTACCTCAAACTTAATATGTCCTTTTTTGGGCGTAAATTTGATGGCATTTTTGAGTAAATGGATTAACACTTGGAAGATACGCCGCTCATCTAACATGAGATAGGGAAGGTAGTCTGAAATCTTTACTTCAAGCTGAAGATCTTTACGGATTAGTTCGGGCTGAATATATTCTAAAGCTGTGCGGCAAGTTGGGGTAATTGGTGATAAGTCGAATTGTAATTTGAGCTTACCTGCCTCTAACATTGATAGATCAAGGATATTGTTAATCATGTACAGCAAATGATTGCCACTATCGTTAATCACTTGCAATGCTTCTATTTGCTCAGCATTAACTGCACCCATCATTTCTTTCTTTAAGCATTCTGAGAAACCTAAAATTGCATTAATTGGATTGCGGATTTCATTACTGATAATTGATAGAAATTGGTGCTTAATATATTCATTGCTATTCTGCTTTCTGTAGGTGTAAGTTGACAGTGCTATGGTAATAGAAGAGAGAAGTTGTTCTCTCCGAAATGGCTTGACCACATATCCCGCAGGATTGGTTGATTGTGCGCGTTTTAAAGTTTCTGAATCTGAAAAAGCAGTGAGGTAAATAATAGGGCTGTCATAAAATGATTGTAAGAATTGGGCTACATCAATGCCATCGATTTCTCCTTTGATGCGAATATCGAGTAGAACTAAATCGGGAGAATGTTCAATGATATGTTTGAGGGCAGTCAGTCCATCGGATGCGATCGCACAAACTATATATCCTTCATCTTGCAGTATATTGGCAATATCTCGTGCAACTAATCTTTCATCTTCAACAATTACTACTTTAATACTCATAATTTTTCTCTTCCTTGCAGCAACATATCTGCTAGTAACTGAATAAAATAGGAAGTCAGCATTTTAAAAAGGAGATCTTAAGTAAAATTGTGAATATACCGAAGAATATAATTATGATACCTGTAGGTGAAAATGTATAGGTATCATAGTTATATGTCATAGATTTCATTCATTATGTAGTCTGTCTAGGGAACGTGATTTGAAAAACTGAGCCTTCATAGCCACTATATTGTAGTTCCCCCTCTAGTTGTTCAGTGAGACTATGGACTAGCTGCATTCCTAGACTATCTGTATTTTCTAAATCAAAGTCTGAGGGGATACCGATGCCACTGTCAGCCACCTTTAAATGGCAATGGTTATCTGTACATATTAATTGAATATTGATTTCGCCATTGCCTGAGGGAAAAGCGTGTTTTAATGAATTAGAGACTAACTCATTAATAATCAGTCCGAGAGGAATGGATTGATCTAAGGATAGGAAAATATTGTTCACTTCTAGATTACATTCTATGCTTGCCGAACTGTTTCCATAGCACTGAAAGAGATTGGTTGTTAAATCCGTGAGGTAGTCACAGAAGTTAATATTTTCTAGATCATCATTGCGATGTAGTTGAGCATGGATGAGAGCCATTGATTGAATACGATTTTGATATTCTTCGATCAGAATTTTTAGTTCAGGGCTAGTTTTCCGAAACTGCATTCTCAGTAAGCTAGACATGACCTGTAGATTGTTTTTGACACGGTGATGGACTTCCTTGAGGAGTACCTTTTTCTGATGTAGTTCATTAGCGAGTTGTACATAGAGCTTTTCCTTGTCAGCAAGTTCGGTTTGTACCTGTTGATATAGAAAGGCTTGTTGCAAGGCGATCCCTAATTGGTTACTAATTTGTTGTACGAGCGAAATCTCAATTGTCTCCCAATGACGAGGGGATGAACATTGATGGATGCAGATGATGCCCCATAAAGTATTGCCATTGAGTAGAGGTACGGCTAAATTTGCTTTAATCTGCAATTCTGTTAAAAGATTGATGTGGTAGTCTGAAAGATCCGAATTATAAATATCATGGAATGCTACAAAGGAGCCTTGACGGCAAGCCTGAGTAAATGTGGCACAGAAATAGTGATCATCCATTGTAAATTGTAAAAGCGATTGATATCCTGCAATTACAGATTCAGCAATAAACTTGCCGCTGGTTGTATTGGAATTTGGAGCATCAAATTTAAAGATAACTACACGATCTGCATGGAAAAATTGACGAATTTCTAGGGTTGCGGTATCAAAAATCTTGTTAAGATCGAGGGACTGCCTTATCCTTTGCATAATTTCGCGCAGTAAGGCTTCTCTGTCAGCTTGTTGCCGTACTAGCTGTTCTGCGCGTTGCCGATCGCGTAATTCTAGTTGTAGCTGCTCATATAAACTTGCCT
The DNA here is from genome assembly GCA_050632425.1 of Pseudanabaena sp. BL-A-41. Classification (GTDB taxonomy): domain Bacteria; phylum Cyanobacteriota; class Cyanobacteriia; order Pseudanabaenales; family Pseudanabaenaceae; genus Pseudanabaena. The sequence continues at coordinate 2,809,841 of CP192607.1, forward strand.
GTTGAATCGCGATCACAAATTGGCTGGATAATTGTTGCATTAAATCTATTTCCCATTCTTGCCACTGATACGGGCGATCGCATTGATGCACAATGAGTAATCCCCATAGTTTTTTATCTTGAATAATTGGTACAGCTAACTTGGCTCTGACTTTAAGCTCATGTAAGAATTCCACAAGGCAGTCTAAAACAGGTTCATTGTCGCGATCGTTGAGGATATAAACTCGTCCGTTTAAATATTGTTCGTGGATCTCCTGTGGAAAAACCTCTTCGCTGTAGGTATTATTCAGTACTGATGGATAGCTAGGTGATACAGATTCTGCGATCGCCGCCCCAGTTCCATTCGCAAATATTTGGTAAACTAAGACGCGGTCGGATTTTAAAACTTGATGGATTTCCGCCACCGTTGTATTGAGAATTTCCTCAAGATTGAGCGACGAACGAATATGTTGCGAAATGCTTGCTAATAACTTTTGTTGATCGGCTTGCTGAATTACTTGGAGTTCCGCAGTTTTACGCGCAGTAATATCTAAAACGATTCCATGACGAGCAATTGCGCCATTTCTCAGATCTATGAAAATATTATCTTGATCAATCTTTTCAGGTAGCGAACTAACTTGTAGCCATTTAATTTCGCCTGAAGGAGTTATCATTCTCCATTCATGGTTAAAAGCGGTCATTGTTGCCACACTATAGTTAGCTGCTGCCGCAAAGTCTGCATGATCATCGGGATGATGTTGCTCGTCCAGACATTTAGGATCTTGGAGTACCTGCTCAACTGTTACTTCACTGATTTTCTCGACCCCTGAACTAATATATTCAAAATGATGTGAGCCATCTGGACGGATGATCGCCGTATATATGAACCCTGGTAGAGATAGAGCAATCCGTTCAAATCTTTTCTCACTTTGTCTGAGCCGCTCTTCAGTTAGCTTATAGTCACTAATATCTCGGACTAGTAATAAGACTTCATCTTCTGTATAGGGAACGATTCTGACTTCTTCAAATTGGATTCTATCGTTGACGGGAAAACTTTGTTCGTAAATCTGAATCGAATTTGTGTCTAAAGCTTGGTGAATATAATTAATTCGCTGTTGCGCTAAATCATGGGATAGAATTTGAAAGATATTTAGCCCTACTAGATCGGCAACATTATTATTTCCAAGGATATGGAACTTAGGGCTAGCTAGAAATTCTAGATAAGTCCCTTCACGATTAATCCGCATGATTAAGTCGGGAATTGCGCTAATTAAAGCTCTTTGATGAGCTTCACTTCTTTGTAAGGCTTCTTCAGCACGTTTGCGATCGGTAATGTCTTGGGCTGCACCAATTGTCAGTAAAACCTGTCCATCTTCATCACGACTAAACACTGAATCGCGACTATATAGCCAACGCCATTCCCCATTTGCATGTCTGATGCGATACTCGATATCAATGATTTCCCCATCAACGGCTTTATTCAAAAGAGCCACGTTAGCGGAGAATTTGGCGAAATCTTCTGGATGCAAAAGATTTGGTAAAAACTCGACTCCTATTGCTTGAACTTCTTGTGGTGTGTATCCGAGGATGGAATAGGTTGCCTGATTGGCATAAACATTAATTTGCTTTTGCACATTGTAGAGAAAAATAATATTGGGCGATGCATCGGTGATGCTCTGAATAAATCTTTGATTTTCCCTTAGAGTTTGTTCGGCTTTTTGGCGATCGCTTAATTCTTGTTGAAGCTGTTGATAGAGAACCTGTTCGCGATGTAGCTGCTGCTGTAATTTAATCTCACTATGATTGCGCTCAATGGCAATGCCTGCGGCGTAGGCAGTATTTCTAACTACTTTAATTTCTTCGGTTAAGGGATGGGATGCGTCGCGATAGTAAAGGATAAAAAATCCTAGAACTTTTTTGGTATCACGGGTAGGGATAGAATTGATCCACAAGTTGGTGAATCCGTGGGATTGCAATAAATGCTGATAGGTTTGCAAATGGTGATTGGTAAGCTCGCTGATATCGATCCTTTTGCCTTGAAAGGTTTTCCCAAAGATAGGTGTAATTTCTTTTAGGGAGATGCCATCAATAGCACAACTTAATTCCTTCGGTAAGTTTGGTGCAGAAATACATTGGAGACAATTTTGAGTATCAATTATGACGATGGCACAAAAGGTATTCTTAAGTTGAAACTCGATTAATTGCGATAGGAGGTTCAAGGTTTCCTCAAGAGGATCGCCCATAGCGATACAACCGAGGTAACGATTTTGAATCTCTAGTAAATTTGTTTCTAGCGAATTTTGCAGTTTATTGGTCGTAGCCGTGAGTTCTTGCTTTAGCTGAAATTGGGCGATCGCATTGCGTAAGGTAGTACCGAGTAATTCTGGGGTGAGCGTTTCTTTCACTAGATAGTCTTGATACTCTGTACTTACAAGACTTACGGCTTCTTCATGTCTGCGTTCTACTAAGATAATGATGGGAACTTGGTAATCGTGGAACTGATGCAGCATTGAGTTACGATCGTTATCGTTTAATTCCCAATCCCATAAAATACAATGTGGTAATTCTTGTTGAATAGAAACTAATGCTTCCTTTGGTGACTTGCATAGCTGAATTCTGTATTGTTCTTGGCGATATTCTAAGCAAACTGTTCTTTCAGTTTTAACTGAATTTAAATTCTTGAAACTATTATAATTGCTTGTGGATAGAATTCTATGCTCAGAGATTGCCATGACACATTCAGTTTGATCTATGGAAGACAAGGAAATATCATGATGTCATTATAGTAATAAATATAATAAAATATCCATAGAATTCATAGAGAATTACTGAGTCTGTAGTTCTAATTAACTAACTACGAAAAAATGGTAGAAGAATTACATCAGGTTGGGGATATTGTTGGCGATCGCTACGAGATCACATCAGTACTGGGGCGTGGTGGGATGGCGACTACCTATGCAGCCGAGGATTGCCAGCATCATCAACCTGTGGCAATAAAAGTCCTATCTTTGCGTCAGGCTAGCCAATGGAAGGTAATTGAATTATTTGAACGGGAGGCGAAGGTTTTAGCGAATCTCGATCATCCCCAGATTCCTAAATATCTTGATTATTTTCATATTGATGTGGAAAGCGATCACCGCTTTTATCTGGTGCAGGAATTGATCGAGGGAGAGTCCTTAGCGCAGATGGTGCAGCAGGGCGCAAGAATGACGGAGGATGAGGTACAGGAAATTGCTAAACAAATTTTGGATGTATTGTGTTATTTGCACGAACTTGCGCCCCCCGTTGTCCATCGTGACCTCAAGCCCCAGAACTTGATTAGGCGTACTAATGGCGCGATCGCTCTGGTGGACTTTGGCGCAGTCCAAGATGTTTATCGCAATACGATCGCAGGTGGTAGTACCTTTGTGGGAACCTATGGCTATATGGCTCCTGAGCAGTTTCGGGGACAGGCGGACTGTGCCTCGGACATCTATGGACTAGGCGCGACACTGCTATTTTTGTTGACGCAGCGATCGCCATCAGAACTACCGCAAACGCGCATGAAAATCGATGTGCGTGCCTGTACGCAGATCTCACCTACCTTTGCGGATTGGTTAGAAAAAGCGATCGAACCTGTAATGGAAGATCGCTTTAGTTCTGCCCGCATTGCCTTAGATGCTTTGGAATCGAAGAGTTCTAGCTATCGAGGGAATAACTATATTGCCTCATTAAAAGCATCGGGGGAAATTGAAAAAGCTCGAAAACTTAAGCCTCTAGACACAAGGATTGAGTATGAAAGAACTAGCGATCGCCTCACATTCAAAATTCCTAGCCTTGGTTATCGTCCTCTGACATGGGTGTTTGGGGTGTTGGCAGGAGCTATTTATTGGGGCTTAGATAAATTTATTCTGCCTTACGTGAATGCTTGGGGACTGGTTTCGCAAATTGCCTTGGGTGCTGTGGCATTTGTAGTTGGATTAATGGCATTGATGTGTGCCTTACTTTTTGTGTATGCCTTAATTGGTAATGTCTTGATTGAACTGGATCGTCAAACTTTTCGGATTGCATGGCATTTATTCGGCATTCGTATTGGTCGTGAGCGTGGCTATAACTCAGAAATCACACGCATTGGCATTGAAGAGATTGTGTCAGAAGATGGTCAAAAAAATACTCATTATGCAATCTGGCGAGGAGAAATTAAACATCGTTTTGATTCAATTCTGATGGAAAAAGAAGAAATGGATTGGATATTAGGTGAAATATTGGATTTCCTTGGACAAGCTTAATTAAGCTTGTCAAAACCATAACAGTATTCACTTTGACGTATCTTAAAAATCTCTATAGGCTAGTTCATACTTTCGTAGGATGGTGATATGTAGGTATAAGAATTAGACTCTTTTTCAAAGATTTGGATTGCAAAATCAGTGTGTAACGACTGATGGAGGTCATGTTATGAATACCCAAGAAGCGACCATCGAAGTATTACAAAATCGCATTAAATATCTAGAAGCACACCTCCATCTGGCTTTACAGGTTTTGGGTGAGATGGAACGGGATGTACAGGATTTTGCTCAAGATGGAGATAGAGATCAACAGGAACAGTTTATTGATGTAGTCCCTACGAGTGAGGTGAAGCTACCGACGTTTCTCAATTCACGGACTTGGAAGCATAGCCATTCTGATATGACGAGTTTATATGATTTGCGCGATCGCTCCTTAGCCGCCAATGCTTCCTAAGCAATAGGAAACTCTCCAAACGTTATTCCTATTACTCAAACTTGCTGCGCCTTCTGCAAGACAGGAGGCGCAGTAAAGCATTTATAAATATCCTGAGCTACTTAGTAAGTAGTTAAGCATAACTTAAAACCCAGATTGCTGTGCCGCCCGCTACGCGGGCGGCACAGCAATCTGGGTTTAGTTTGTAACTATACCGAGCTACTTAGTGATCGTCCCATAATCAGAAACCCAAGGGTCTAATTGAAATTCTTCGGCTAAAAACTTGATAAAACAACTTATTTTGGCGGGATAGAAACGACTACGGCGATAGACCGCATAAATGGGTAGTGGGATGGGTTGATAGTCTTGCAAAATCACCTTGAGATCACCTTGGTAAATCTCATCTCCAAACATCCACACTGGAGCGATCGCAATTCCTAACCCTGATAAAACTGCTGCTCGAATCGCCACAGAGCTATTAGTCTGAAAACTTCCCCCCACGCATACTTTGATCGTGTCACCATTCCCTTGAAAGTGCCACTCATTGCCCGTAGAGAGACGAGTATAGACAATGCAACTATGGTGGATCAAATCTTCTGGGGTTTGCGGTTCTCCTGCCTTCTCAAAGTACTTAGTTGTTGCAACGGCGACACGACGAGTAGTACCAATGCGATGACTGATGAGAGAATTGTCAGAATGGTTGCCAATACGAATAATTAAATCCAATCCCTCCTCCACAATATTCACAAAATTATCTGTCATCATCAAATCGATTTTGATGTCAGGATAGCGCTGCATAAAAGCTTGTAACCGAGGAACGATCTGCATCTGTCCAAACAGTACTGAACAACCAAGATGCAACACTCCTGTAGCTTTTTCTTTGCCCGTGAGACTTGACTCGGCTTCGGCGACGGTTTCTAAAATTTGCTGGCAGTATTGATAGTACTTTTGCCCTTCGTCGGTCAGGCTTAAATTTGTCGTGGAACGGATGAGTAATTGGACTCCGAGATGCTTTTCTAGGGCTGCAATTTGTTTGCTAATAGTCGGTTGCGTCGTTTGTTGTTCCCGCGCCACGGCTGAGAAACTATTCATTTCGATCGCTCGGACAAAGCTCTGCATACAGGTAATACGATCCATGTCTCACCTATTCCAAAATGGCATATAGCCTATTCTAGTTTGCCTACTTCTCAAACAAATAGTAATAGGCAATGATTTGTTTATTAACAGTTTTGAAACAGCACAACACAATGTTAAAGATTAAATCCTTAAGTCCTTTGTTTGCTCCTTTAGCTCTAGCTAGTGCAATTAGTGTTAGCGATATTGCCTTGCATACATTTGTGCCACAACTTCAGCGCACTGTGATCGCTTCTGCTGAAATGACTGTGCAGGACAAGATCGATCTCATAACCAAAAGCAAGGGACAAATTGGTAGTGGCGATCAACTCAGAAGATTTTTCTTTGCTGATTTAATGCCTCTTGGTGTTCAACCAGGGGGTGCGGGTATGGTTGTCAATCTTTACAACAAAGCTAACGATGTTACCTTCTCCTATTGCTCATCCTATGATGTTGTGGTTGCGGTGAAAAAGGGGAAAGTGAAGTTATTCCCAGCCAATGAAGTTAAGTAGTAAAGAATCAAATTTGTGTGGCGCGGCGAAGCCGCGCCACACAAATTTAGTTCCTTATTCAGCACCAATTCAGAAATTGAGAAAATCGTGAATTTACAGCTTGAACTACATAAATTTCAAAGGGAATTTTGGACAAAGCTACCACCTGAAAAAGCGACAATTATCCAAAGTGCTACCTATGCTTTAGCTACGGAATTTCAAAATCGAAGAACCTTGAGAATTGGTGATGAAGCCCCTGATTTTTGGTTGACCAATACCCATGGCAAGCAGGTGCAGCTCTATGAACAGTTGGTTCAAGGATCGGCGATCGTCAAGTTTTATTTTGGGGCTTGGAGTCCTTACTGCAATCTAGAGTTACGCACTTATCAAAATCTATTACCCAAAATTCAAGCCTTAGGTGCTTCAGTTTTGGCAATTTCTCCTCAAACTTTTGAAGCATCAGCCATGACAGTGCTCAAAAATTCCCTAACCTTTGATGTGTTAAGCGATACTGATTCTCAAGTTGCACGGGACTATGGGATTTTCTTTGAAGTTCCCCATTCCCTTAGACAGCTTTATACTGAACTTGGTCATACTCTTCCCGATTACAATGGAAATGATGATTGGCTATTGCCTGTGCCTGCAACCTTTATCATCGATCGCCGTCGCCGAATTGCCTTAGCCCATATTGATGTAGATTACAGCAAGCGTTATGAGCCTGCTGATGCGATCGCTATTTTATTGTCACTTTTTATAACGGCTTAATCCAAGCATGGCTTTCTTTCTGCTGTAATTTGATCTGAGTTTATGGATTCTAAAAATGGAACTGGAAGACTTTTTTGCTTTAGTACATCCTGCGATCGCGGTGATTGTGGTGTTTCCGTTAATCGGTATTGTAATCCATCGTGCTTGGTTAGTGCGTCAGCGTCGTCTGCAAGTAGTTAGTGGCGAAAAAAGTAAGATTCCGCCAATTGTGGGATCTGAGCATGTCGAGGTTGGCAATTGGTTGAGTATTTCAGTGGTAGGTGTTGCTCTATTGGGGATGGCATATCCCATTTTTTCTAAGTTTCTCAAAAATGATATTTTCTCCAAAGAGCCTGTACGAGCATTTTTAGTAGTCGCTATTTTTATTGGCACTATTGCGACATTCACATTTCTATTCAAAGCCAAGGTGAAGATATGGCGTAATATTTTTGCGGCTGCCACATCAATTGGGTTGATTGTATTAGGAGCGCAACCAGAAATATTTAGAAGAGATAATGAATGGTTCTTTTCTCATTATTACTATGGGCTGGTGGCGGCAATCTTAATGATTGTTTCAGTCGCTATTACGCAAGATATCTACAGAGATAAACAAAATCGCTGGCGGAATATTCATATCATTCTCAATTGCTTTGCTTTACTACTGTTTATCGGTCAAGGGATGACTGGTTCTAGAGATCTACTGTCAATTCCTTACAGTTGGCAAAAGGAGTTTCTGCGACAATGTGATTCTAAAACTAGAACTTGTCCTAAATCCACAGCTTTTAGTAGCGATCTCATTCAAATTGGAAAACCTTTATAGCGGTCTAGATAAGTAGAGGCTTGTTTTTGCAAACCTCTAGACAAAGCCCAAAGTTTGAAAGGGGCGCTTCGCGCCCCTTTCAAACTTTGGGCTTTATGTCCAAAACTTTTAGCCCAATTAGATGACAAAATCCTGTGATGAAAATTAGGAATATCCAAAAAATATTAGATCGGACTCCCAGTTCGATCTATCTTGCGATCGCTGTTGTAATTTTTGCATCTTCTAATTCGCTAACGCGGATTATGAATGACATTGGATTGCATAATTTAATCGATGGTCGAAATCCTATTTCCCTCTGTAATGTTCTATTTGTTGGCAATATTTGCGCTTTGGGATTAATGATTCCTCTCTTTTATCGGGATTGGACTCTAAACGTCCTCAGATCTCTGACGCGCCAAGATTGGATGAGCTTAACCATTACGAGTATTTTTACTGGGGCGATCGCGCCTGCTTTGATATTTATAGCAATTGGTAATACAAATATTGCCAATATCGTCTTGATTGGTCGCATTGAGCCAATCTTAACGCTGGGATTGAGTGTTTGGTTATTGGGACTGCGGGTTGATGCTTGGACATTTGCGGGTTCGCTAATTTCCTTTGGTGGTGCGGTGGTTGCCATTCTTTTAGGTGGATCGGGGAAAATGATGACAATGTCAGGATTGCAAGTTGGCACTGGAGAAATTTTTGTAGCGATCGCGGCGGTGATTAGCGCCATTGCAACAGTTTATGGCAAGGTTCAATTGCAATCAATTCCTTTAGGCATTTTCACAATTTATCGCAATCTGTTAGGAACGGTGATTTTCTTCGCAATAGCGAATATTCTCTATGGAGCAGAACATTTTGTGGATGCTTTTTCGCCGTTGCTTTGGCGATGGATGTTGCTCTATGCGCTAGTAATTGTGGTTATTGGCAGACTTTGTTGGCTAGCAGGTTTAAAGAGCGCCACACCTACAGAAATTAATTTAGCCAATTTGGTTAATCCCATTCTGACGATTTTTATGGCTTACTTGATTTTGGGACAGGTTCCCACCCTAGCCCAATATTACGGACTAAGTTTATTAATCATAGGGGTTATCTTGAGTTTTATTGGCAACCTACATCAAGAAAAGATACGACAGGCTTTGAAACCTACTGATATTGAAAAAATGGATATGCCACTCGGATTTCGAGGAGTATAAAAAAGGGCGCTAAGCGCCCTTTTTTATGAAAACAAATTAGCGATCACTTCGCTATACTTCACCAATATATTTCAGGACAACTACACCGAGAGGAGGAGCAGTCACATCAACGGAATAGGGCTTGCCGTGAGTGCCGTAGTCATCCGCATACTTACCACCCATGTTGCCAATGCCGCTACCGCCATAGATTGGGGCATCGCTGTTGAGAACCTCTTTGTAGAAACCTTTTTCAGGAACGCCAACGCGATAATTATGGTGGGGAACAGGAGTAAAGTTACAGACGACCAACACAAATTCACCATCGATACCTTTGCGTAGGAAAGAAATAACAGAATTTTGAGTGTCGTTACATTCAATCCATTCAAACCCAGATTCTGAGAAGTCTTGGGTATAGAGTTCAGGTAGCGATCGCAAAAGTTTGTTGAGATCGCTAACATATTTTTGGAGGGTCTTGTGGCTAGGATATTGCAGCAAATGCCATTCTAAATCGCCCCAGACGTTCCATTCTGCCCATTGACCGATTTCCATGCCCATAAACATGGTTTTCTTACCGGGGTGGGTAAACATATAGCCATAGAGACAGCGCAGGTTCGCAAACTTCTGCCATTCATCCCCCGGCATCTTGCCGATCATTGGACTCTTGCCATGTACCACTTCATCGTGGGAGAGCGCCAGCATGAAATTCTCACTGAAGGCGTACCAAATGCTGAAGGTGACATAGTTGTTGTTATGTCCACGGAAATAGGGGTCAAGCTTGAAGTAGTCGAGCATATCGTGCATCCAGCCCATATTCCACTTCAGGTTAAAGCCTAAGCCTCCCGAATAGGCGGGCCATGTCACCATCGGCCAGGAGGTCGATTCTTCAGCGATCGATAAGGCTCCGGGATAGTAGGTGAAGAGAATGCTATGTAAGTGGCGGAATAGCTCGATCGCCTCTAAACTTTCACGACCGCCATATTCATTGGCTAGCCATTCGCCAGATTTACGGTTGTAGTCGCGGTAGATCATCGAAGCTACGGCATCGACACGAATCCCATCAATGTGATATTTATCGAACCAGAACAGCACATTGGCGATCAAGAAGTTTTTGACTTCACTGCGCTTGTAGTTAAAGATTTTGGTTCCCCATTCCTTATGCTCACCGATACGAACATCCTCAGGCTCATAGAGGAATGTACCGTCAAAGAAGGACAAGCCATGACCATCTTTGGGGAAATGGGCTGGAACCCAGTCCACAATGATGCCAATGTCATTTTGGTGGCACTTGTCGATGAAATACATCAGGTCTTGAGGTGTGCCATAGCGTGAAGTCGCGGCATAGTAACCTGTGACCTGATAGCCCCACGATCCATCAAAGGGATGCTCCGCGATCGGCATCATTTCGATGTGGGTATAGCCCATTTCCTTGACGTAGGGGATCAGGTCTTCGGCGAGTTCGCGATAGGTGAGAAATCTTGCCCCTGGTTTGAGATCGGCGGCGGATACCGCAGGATAGCCACTAGCGGGAGGGTTGGCTGTAGAGGCGTGCATCCATGAACCGAGATGTAGCTCATAGACTGAGATCGGCTTTTTGAGTGGGTCTTCAGTACGACGGGTTTCGAGCCACTTGGCATCACCCCATTCGTAGGTATTGAGGTCGGTGACGATGGAGGCAGTTTTGGGACGAATTTCTTGGAAGAAGCCGTAGGGATCGGACTTTTCGTAGATATGTCCTGCGGGGCTTTTAATTTCGTATTTGTAAACTGTGCCAACCTTAAGTTCGGGGATAAACAAGTCCCAAATGCCTGTATTGCCTCTACGCATTTGGTGTTTGCGTCCATCCCAGCTATTGAAGTCACCAATGACGGAGACATTACGTGCATTGGGGGCCCAGACGGAAAAATAAACGCCATCTACACCGTCAATGGTGGTGGGGTGAGCGCCCATTTTTTCGTAAATCTGATAATGGGTTCCTTCGCCAAATAAGTAGCTGTCAAACTCAGTTAGTAATGGCGATTTGAAGTAGTAGGGATCGTGAATGAGGCGATCGCTATTGCCAGATTTAACTTTAAACTGATAACTAAAGAGGTGGGGCGCGTCAGTAATTACACATTCAAAAAAGTGGGGATGATGCACTGAATGCATCGGGTATTCCTTGTGCTGATCGGGCGTAACTACGGATACCGCCTCTGCGTCGGGTAGATACGCTCTAACCACCCATACCGACTTACCATCTTGCTCAATTTCATGGGGACCAAGGACTGTAAAGGGGTCGTGGTGTTGATTCCACACAATGCGATCGATTTGCTCGGTGGGGAGGGTTGGGGTCATATCTCTTTAAATAAACACACATAATTAAATTACTGCATATTACTCACCAAATGACGGTGTGTAATCTAAACTAAAGACTGAAATCTTTTACCTCTTGATTTTCGGATATATCCAGTAATCCTGAATTTCAAACATGCTTAGTGATGCTTTCCCCATAATTACGTGACATTAGGGTGATATTAAAAAATTTAGGTAAAGATACTGAACCTAAAGTGTTCTAAAGATATGATCGAAGGGGAGGGAATATCACTTTAGATAGTACTAATTTCACTGGTTTTACTGAAGTGTCCTTTTTTGAGAGACATTGATCCAGTAATTTTAGAATCTACTATGAGTGCAAAGTGTTTGATTATTGAAGGTACATGCTCCAGTTTTGTAACAAATTGTAAATATGTCTTTTGATCATGTTGCTACTTTTTTGGGAGGAATGTTAGATCGCTTTACGGATCTATCTGTACAGATTCATAATTCCTCTAACTTAACTGATATGTTGAATGTTGCTGTCCAACATACTAGAGATATGTTGCAGTGCGATCGCGTATTAATTTATCAGTTTTTGCCCGATGGGGATGGGGCGATCGTGGCGGAGTCTGTGGGGGCGGAATGGATCGCAATTTTAGGGGAATTGATCTATGACCCTTGCTTTTCTCGAAAATGGCAAGGGCTTTATCAGTTAGGGCGGATTAGTATTGTTGATGATGTTTTGGCTGAGCCAGTCGATGCTTGCTATGCCAATTTGCTAGAACGGATGCAGGTGCGGGCAAATCTGGTGATTCCGATTTTGGTGAACCATCAACAATCGAGACATTTATTTGGGCTAATCATTGCTCATCAATGCGATCGCCCGCGTCAGTGGTACTCTTCTGAAATCAGCATTGGGCAAAATGTTGCGACCCAATTAGGAATTGCACTGCAATACCATAACTATGTTCAAGTTGTGCCAAATACTCAAGAGACTTCCCAAATCACTGCAACTCCTTTAGTGACTCGTATATTCTCTGATAATCGAGAAGCTCGGCAAAATGCCCTTGAGGTAATTGAGGATGGTGTGTGGGATTGGGATTTGCAAACTAATGAGGTCACATTCTCTAGCCAATGGAAGAAGATGCTGGGGTTTGCAGACCATGAAATTGGTAACAGTCTCAGCGAATGGGATAGTCGGGTACATCCTGACGATCGGGAACAGGTATATGGAGATATTGAAAAGTATTTGCGAGGGGAAACACAAATCTATCTCAATGAGCATCGACTACGCTGTAAGGATGGTAGCTATAAATGGATTTTGGATCGAGGACTCATCTTTAGTCATGATGCTGATGGCAAGCCCCTGCGGTTTATTGGGACGCATGTCGATATTAGCGATCGCAAAAAAGTAGAATCCGCGCTACAGCAGAGTGAAGCAAGGCAAAATGCAATTCTTTCGGCGATGCCTGATTTAATCTTGCGAGTGCATCGTGATGGCTCCTGTTTAGATTGCATCATGCCTTCCCATTCTGAAGCAGAACAATTTGTGCCAATTCAGCAGCATATATCGGAAGTTTTACCCCCTGAGCAACTGCAACTGCAACTGCAAGCTATTGAAAAAGCGATCGCCACAAGAGAAATTCAGATTCATAATCATCAACTTTTTAAGTTTGGACAAATTGCCTACGAAGAAGTCCGTTCAGTTGCGATTAATGATAACGAAGCCCTCGTAGTTGTTCGGGATATTAGCCCGCAGGTTAAAGTATCACAAAGATTAGAGCAAATTTCTCGTAATATTCCGGGGGTGATTTTTCAATATCGGCTCAGATCTGATGGTAGTTCCCATTTTCCCTATGCGAGTCAGGGTATTCGGGATATTTACGATCTTTCACCTGAAGATGTGAGTCAAGATGCCTCACCAGTATTTGCAAGGCTACATCCAGAAGATCTCGAACATGTAGCTCAAACCATCACAGAGTCTGCTCAAAATATGACTGTATGGCAATGTGAATATCGAGTGATCTTTGCGGATGGGCGGATCATTTGGGTCTATGGTCAGTCAACTCCACAACGTGAACTAGATGGGAGTATTCTCTGGCATGGATATATTACGGAAATAACCGATCGCAAACAAGCGGAACTTGAATTGAAACAGAGTGCTGAAATGCTGCAAGAAGCCTATGCGGAGCAGAAGGCATTATTTTCAGCAATGACTGATGTTGCCTTGATTCGGAACGCAGAAGGGAAGTGTATCAAAATTGTACCTACTAATATTAATAACCTATTAGGTACGCCTGAGGAAGTTCTGAGCCGCTCAATTATTGAGGAACTTCCTCAACCTGCGGCGAGCATTATTCAGCTTGCAATTCGCGAATCCTTGGTTACTAAAAAAATCGTAAGCTGCGATTATTGTTTGCCGATTCATGGCACAGATGTGTGGTTTTCTGCGAATATCTCTCCAATTGCTAAGGATAAAGTCATTCAGATTGCTAGGGATATTACGGAGCGCAAACAGGCGGAAATTGCCCTTGCTCAGGCTAAGGAAGCGGCGGAAACTGCAACTAGGGCGAAGAGTGAATTTCTCGCTAATATGAGTCACGAAATTCGGACTCCGATGAATGGTGTAATTGGCATGGCAGAGTTGCTGATCTCAACGCCTTTAAATCAAGAGCAGTTGGACTATGTGCAAATCATTCGGAATAGTGGCAATATTTTATTGGCGATTATTAATGACATTCTTGATTTTTCTAAAATCGAAGCAGGTAAATTAGACCTTGAAAAACGTTCTTTTAATTTACTAGAGGCGATCAAGTCAGTTATTCAAATCTTGAGTAAGCAATGTGAGGTTCAAGAAACGACATTAAAATATGCGATCGCTGATGATGTTCCTCACTCTATGATCGGTGATGTCTCTAGGCTCAGCCAAATTTTGATGAACTTAATTGGTAATTCGGTCAAGTTTACGAAAAAAGGGGAAATTACCTTAACCGTCACTTGTCAGCAACCTTCGCAATTACAGTTTGCAATTCAAGATACAGGTATTGGCATATCGCGCGATCGCATTGATACTCTATTTCAACCCTTTGTCCAAGCTGATAATTCGATTAGTCGCCGCTATGGTGGTACTGGTTTAGGTTTAACTATTTGTAAACTCCTCGTGCAGTTGATGGGGGGAAATATTTGGGTTGAGAGTCAAGGGAATGTTGGTGGTGCGCCGCCTCTGGGTTGGCAAACTACCTCTTCTACGCTTCAAGGTTCAATTTTCTACTTTACGATCGCTTTAGTACCCGATGTTGCGGGGGCTATGGTCACGACTGCTAAGCCTGCGATCGCTGCTAGTCAGGGTAATTCCCTAATGGCAGAGACTTTCCCTCTCAAAATCTTGGTTGTAGAAGATAATCTGGTCAATCAGAGAATTGCTACGCTCATGTTATTGAAAAAATTTGGCTATCAAGTGGATGTGGCTAATAATGGGATCGAAGCGGTCAAGAAAGCATCGGCGCAGAGCTATGATCTGATCTTCATGGATGTGCAGATGCCTGAAATGGATGGATTGACAGCGACCAAATTAATTCGGTCTAATCTCTCTATTCATGTACAACCCTATATTGTGGCGATGACTGGAAATGCGATGCCAGAGGATCGCCAAGCTTGTTTTGATGTGGGGATGAATGATTACATCAGTAAGCCTGTTAAGAGTAGCGAAATTGCCCGAATGCTTGCTCAGTATCAAGATTTTGCTGTTAATCAATGATAGATGGGCGATCGCTAAATTCATCACCAAAAATGCGATCGCATCATGCATAAATAGCATCTCTATTTGTTAGAACCGATCAACTAATTTGTACTTGGCATCATGATTCGGTTTTGCGCCTTCGCCACAGGTGCGCGGAGTTGGCAAAATCTTAGTCGGATTGGCAATCCCCTGCGGGTCAAATGCCTCACGCACCCATTGCATCGTTTCTAAGTCTGACTCGCTAAACATCTCTGACATGTAGCATTTCTTATCCGCACCAATGCCATGCTCACCTGAAATGCTACCACCAACACGCACGCAGAGTTTGAGAATCTCGCCGCCTAGTTTTTCCACGGTTTCTAAAGCACCAGCTTCGGCATTGTTATACAAAATTAATGGATGTAAATTCCCATCTCCTGCATGGAAGACATTGGCAACATAGTAGCCATATTCTTCACTCAGTCTGGCAATCTCTTGTAACACATAGGTCAACTTTGTTCGGGGAATCACACCATCCTGCACATAGTAGTCAGGACTGAGACGACCCATCGCCGCAAAGGCTGCCTTTCTGCCCTTCCAAAGCCTGAGCCTTTGTTCAGGATCGCTAGCTGTAGTCACATTCCTAGCTCCATTTTGATAACAAATTGCTTCAACCCGTTTTGCATTTTCAGCAACTTCGCTCTCTAAACCATCAATTTCAATTAAGAGAATCGAAGCAGCATCACGGGGATAGCAATTGGTAGCAACCGTATCTTCGACAGCATTGATGCTCATGTTGTCCATGATTTCCATGCCCCCTGGAATGATGCCAGCACCAATCACGTCAGATACAGTAGAGCCTGCGGCTTCGACGGTGGTGAAATCCGCTAAGAGTACTTGAATGGATTCCGCCGATTTGAGAATCTTTAAAGTAACTTCGGTGGTAATGCCAAGGGTTCCTTCGGAACCAACAAAAATGCCTGTGAGGTCATAGCCTGGACTTTCAGGGATTTTGCTACCGATATCTTTAATTGAGCCATCGGGAAGCACTATTTTTGCCCCAAGCACATGATTGGTCGTCACGCCATATTTCAAGCAATGCACACCCCCTGAGTTTTCGGCAACATTGCCACCAATAGAACAGATGATTTGGCTAGAGGGATCGGGCGCATAGTAGAAACCTGCACCACTTACGGCTTGCGTCACCCAATTATTGATTACCCCCGGTTGCACAACGACGCGCTGATTTTCGAGATCGACCTCTAGGATCTTCCGCATCCGTGAGGTAATAATTAGCACTGACTCAGGTAATGGCAGCGCTCCCCCTGATAGCCCTGTCCCCGAACCCCTTGCCACAAAGGGAAGTTTGTAGCGATCGCATATTTTCACTACTGCGGCTACTTCCTCAGTAGTATTCGGCAAAACCGCGATCGCAGGTTGTTGTTTGTAACTGGTGAGTCCGTCACATTCGTAGGCAAGTAGCTCCTCGCGAGTGCGGACAACATAGCGATCGCCAACAATCTCAATAAAGGCGTTAGCGATCGCTTGCCAATCAATAGGTTGTGATGATGCGGTTTGAGGAATATTAGCGATCGCGGTCATGCTTTTCTATCAAAACGAGGACTATGCCCATCTTATCGCAATCTGGTTTAGTCAGTCAGTTGGGCGTGGTATAGACTTCGACTCAACGTTCGCATTCTTTTATGAGTAGGTGGGTGCAATTAAATATAAAACCCCAAAAACTGTGGCGCACGCTGCGCGTGCGCCACAGTTTTTGGCTCTGGTTTTTAATTATGCGCCTAATTACTATTTAAACTTGTCGAGAATGCGGCGCATGGCTTCATTCACATTATCGCGACTATTGAAAGCCGAAATACGGAAGTAACCTTCACCTGCTGCACCAAAACCCGAACCGGGGGTTCCCACCACATTACAGGTTTGCAAGAGCTTATCAAAGAAATCCCAACTGGTCAGCCCTGCGGGAGTTTTCACCCATACATAGGGAGCATTTTCGCCACCATAGACTGCTAAACCAGCTTCAGTCAACTTTTCACGAATAATCTTGGCATTTTCCATGTAGAAGTCAATCAAGGCTCTAGTTTGCGCTTTTCCTTCTTCAGAGTAGACAGCTTCCGCACCACGTTGGACGATGTAGGAAACACCATTAAACTTAGTAGATTGACGACGATTCCAGAGCTTCCATAATTCCACGTTAGAACCATCTTTTGCCTTGCCAATCAAGTTCTTAGGAACAACGGTTAACGCGCAACGAGTACCTGTAAATCCTGCATTCTTGGAGAAAGAACGGAACTCGATCGCGCATTCCTTAGCGCCTTCAATTTCATAAATGGAGTGAGGAAGGCTCGGATCGGTGATAAATGCTTCGTAGGCAGCATCAAAGAAGATGATTGAACCGTTAGCACGTGCATAATCAACCCATGCTTGCAAATGTTCCTTAGTTGCCGTTGCACCTGTGGGATTATTGGGGAAGCAAAGGTAAATCAGATCGACTTTTTGCGTAGGAATCTCGGCAGTAAAATTATTTTCGGCAGTGACGGGTAAATAAACTAAGCCTTCGTATTCGCCTTTCTCGTTGATATCGCCTGTGTGCCCTGCCATCACATTGGTATCGACATACACGGGATAGACAGGATCGGTGACGGCAATGATATTGTCATCGCCAAAGATATCGAGAATGTTGCCGCAGTCGCACTTAGAGCCATCGGAAATAAAAATCTCAGAAGCATCTATATCACAGCCTCTTGCCTGAAAATCATGGGCTGCAATCTTTTCACGTAACCATGCGTAGCCTTGCTCGGGACCATAGCCCTTAAATGAACTGCGATCGCCCATATCTTCGACTGCTTTGATCATGGCATCACGACAGGCTTGGGGTAATGGTTCGGTGACATCGCCAATGCCGAGGCGGATCACTTGAGCATCAGGATTTGCCTCGATAAAGGCATTTACCCGTCTTGCAATTTCGGGAAACAGGTAGCCTGCCTTAAGTTTGAGATAGTTATCGTTAACGGTAGCCATGATGGATGAGTTAATCTCTTTCGATTTTTGTATAGTTTTATATTATGCCTGTATCCAGTTACCAAGCCAAATCATACTCAGCCAGTCAAACTAACTAAAATCAGATTGTTGGGCAGACCGTGTGGTGGTCTGCCCAACAATCTGGTTTTTGAGTTTACCTATGCTTAACTACTTATAGCTGTCGCCAAGTGTTTTGGGATATAAAACCCAAGAAGAGAATGGTGGCGCTTCGCGCCACCATTCTCTTCTTGGGTTTTGATTTTGTCCTAACACAAGCGAAGGCAGCTATAGTGATAAATAGCTAAAGAGGTTCTCAAGTTAGCAGGTAAATCGAAAGAGATTGTAAAATCTTACTTAGAGAGTGTTACTTGAGGTTAGTCGTATCATGTATCAGCCAATTCATCCGCGATCGCCATTAGAGACAATGCCGACAATGTATGATTTACCAAGTGAATTGGTAGGAGAATCTGGCTTGCCTGACGAATTTCATTGTATACAGGCAGATTTACTCAGTGAGACTTGTAAGCCTGTTGGCTACTCGTCAGAAGATATTCTAATAGCGAGTGATCTCAATCTTTATTACGATCCTAGACATACTAATTGGTATAAGCGTCCTGATTGGTATATGGTTTTGGGTGTGCCACGCGCTAATCAACAGCAAGAGTTAAGGCTTAGTTATTTAATCTGGCAAGAAGGCGTTACCCCGTTCTTAATCGTGGAGTTACTGTCTCCTGGAACTGAAGATGATGACTTAGGTCAAAGGCTTAGGGAGGTTAATCAACCACCAACTAAGTGGGAAGTTTATGAGCGAATTTTGCGAGTTCCTTACTATGTTGTCTATGACCGCTACGAAAATAATCTCAGGGCATTTAAAATCTCTGGTATGTGCTACGAGCCAATAGTAATCACCGAAAATCGTTTTTGGCTAAAAGAAATCGATTTAGGTTTAGGACTATGGCAGGGATTTTATCAAGGCACAGAGGGACTATGGTTACGCTGGTATGACCAGAATGGTTTCATCCCAACCCTAGCAGAGAAGGCTAAGGCTGAGAGCCAGAGGGCTGAGGCTGAGAGTCAGAGGGCTAATAGATTGGCGGCTTATTTGCGATCGCAAGGTATCGATCCTGATAATTTACCGTGAGTTTGATATAGCCATTTGTGCCGCGCGAAGCGCGGCGCAAATGGCGAAAAACTGACGTTAATTTACCAGTTTGAGAAATGAAAAAGACGCAAATAAGTTGATCACACTTTAACTAACCAGTGCCTAGCTTTTTATCGCAGATCATTTAGGACTGCTATATAACCTAAAAAATCTTTGGATTAATGTCCATAAAGTTGTTAACTTTTGATAGTTAGGACAATACATGACAAAAATATAAATTAGAGGCAATATAAACAAATGAGACTTCTTATGAAAAAGAGCATAAATTAGTCCCTTCGATTTCTTTAAATCCAATCTCTTTTGATCATCATGAAAATCATTTAATAGAATAATCGCAGGGCTGACAAATACCTTGATTCCTCGACTATGGGCACGGATCGTCATTTCTGAGTCAGCGTGATAATGCGGCAAAAAATTCTCATTGTATAGACCAATTTGTGTAAATACCTGTCGTGAGATTAAAACACCATTTCCCGCTAAAGCATCTACTTGCATAATTTCTAAATTTCTAACTTCTATAGGCAGAGATTCTAGATTAGTATCGTGATAATTTAGGCTCAAAAAATTAGCAGTTCCCCATTGATTAGAAGTACCCAGCGACCAGATTAAATTAGGATTAGCAAGATAGTTGATGCAGTTTCCCAAAATTAATACTTGATACTTTTGAGCAATTTCTACCATTCTCTCGACATGGTTTAGCTCCACTACCGAGTCATCATTAATTGTCAGAATATATTCATATCCATCTCTCAACGCGGCTCTAACTCCAGCATTAGTTGCACCAGTCCAATATTCGCGATCGCTTACACAGATCAGCGTCACCTCTGGAAAACGTTGAACCAGTTCTTCCCTTGTGCCATCAGTGGAATTTGAGTCCACAATAATAATCTGAAGTTGAGGATAAGTCTGGCAGGAGAATTTCTCTAAAAAGCGAAACAACTTATCTTTGCGATTACGAGTAGGAATAACCGCCGCAACTTTAGGAAGATTGGAAACATCTGGAGAAAGCATACAAAATCTAGGTGGGTAAACGCAAAATCTGCTGAAATAATTTTTGGTAACGCGATGCCTGAAGAGATTGGGTAAACTCCTGTTCAGCTTTAGCCCTAGCAGCAAGTCGCAAATTTTGATGCCGATGGGGATCATTCAAGACCCAATCAATTCCATGGGCTAGATCTTGACAATTAAATGGTTCTGCTAGATATCCCTGTTGTTGATGTTGAATCATCTCAGGGATACCACCAATCTTAAAAGCCACACAGGGTGTACCACAGCTGATAGATTCCATAACAGTGTTAGGCAAATTATCTTGAATGGAAGGAACTAATAATAGATCTACTGCGGCATACATCACTGATAGAGATAGCTGATCATGGAGTTGCCCTAGGTAATGACAGGGAAATCCAAAATCTACTGCTTGCTCAGGTTGTGAAGCTCCAAATATGACTAATTCTATGCGGTCATGCCAATCTGTTTGTTTGAGCAGTTGTAAAGTTGGTTGCAAAAATTGCCAGCCCTTACGAGGATCACTAGTCGCACGCATTGCACCAAAAAGAAGAAGATGTTTGTCCTGCGGTAACTGCAATAGGGCTCTCGCAAGTTTCGGATCTATGGGTTTATAAATCTGCGTATCTATACCATTAGGAATCACATGAATAGGGCGATCGCCTACAAGAGAACTGGTCTTTGCCACATTCGCTAACCATTGGCTAGGTGTGACAATGGTTAAATCAAGATCTTTCCAAGCTTTAGCCTTACGGTTCCAGACCCAACGCGAAATATCCTGAGCTTGACGACTATTGGGATGACCATGGAGTTGTGGGCAATTACCACAGCTAATCGTATAGCGATCGCAATCTTGGCTATAGTGGCAACCTCCCGTAAAAGCCCACATATCATGCAATGTGAGCACCATAGGTTGCTTAAATTTTTTGAGGGTTTCTATCTGGACAAATCCACCTGAAATCCAATGTAGGTTGAGAATATCTGGCTGAATGCCTTGAATTTTAGTCGGTAGATTGTCAGGCAGCCATTGCGGGAAAAAAGCCCCATAATTATCAAACTGACGATAAAAGCGCAAAGGTAAAGCATCAATTGTGGCTCTGGTTTTGGCAATTCCCATCTGGACACGGTTCTGAGGTGCGATCACCGTCCAATCATCACTAGACTTTTCCTGTACGAGCATTCTGGAATCGATAGAAAGCGATCGCAACCCTTGATGCAATCGATAGGCTGCGCGTGCAGCTCCTCCCCGAATATCAAAAGTGCTAAGCAGTAAAACTTTCAAAGGAATCTATAGCAGGAAAATAAATTGTGTATGCCATCATATCTAGAAAATGTTTACTGAGCAAATAGTCGCATACTTGTAAATTTAAGCGAAGATCAACTTATTATAGGCAAGATAAAGATTTTTTAGTGCAGCTTTTTTATGTCTGCCCCGTTACATCATGATGATCAACCTCGACGCGATCGCCATCAGCTTTCTCTGAAGATATTGCTGATCGTTCCATTTGTGACACAGGTAATTGCTGCGGTGGGGATTACAGGATGGTTATCAGTCCAGAATGGACGCGAAGCAACGCAGGAGCTAGCACCTCAGATTGGGCAAGAAGTCAGTAATACTATTGAAACCCATGTACGCGGATATTTTGATACACCTTTAGAAATCCTCCAAGCCCATAGTGTAACCGCAGGGGACGGGCATCTAGTTTTAGAAAATCTAGATAAGTTAGATAAGTTATTTTGGCGGCAAATGCACCAAGCCCAAAATTTATATTTTTTCTATGCTGCTAATCCCCAAGGTCAATTTATTGGGGTTGAACGCAGAGGAGAAAATGATTTGGTTTTACACCGATCGCTTTTATTAGCAACCTCAGAACAAAAAGCTGTCTATCGTTTAGATGCCAAGGGTAAAGTTCTCAATCAAATTCAATCGGATATTTATGATCCTCGCGATCGCCCTTGGTATCAAGGAGCTATTAAGGCAAAACAAGCGGTTTGGAGTCCAATTTATCTATTTGTGGCAAGACCTATTTTAGGGATTACGGCTTCTGTCCCCATCTATGGTGAATCAGGGAATTTACGTGGGGTCTTAGCGATCGACTTAACACTTTCTCAAATTGGCGATTTTCTCCGACAGCTCCAGATCTCGAAAACAGGACAGGCTTTTATTCTAGAGCAGTCAGGCGAAATAGTTGCCACTTCAACTTCTGAAAATCCCTTCATTGACACAACCCAAGGGCAAAAGCGGATTCATGCTCTCCAAAGTCAAAATTCTTTACTGCGTTTAGCCTTTCAGAATCTACAAAAAAAATATCCCAATCTGGCGGATATTCCTAATCATCAGCAAATCCAAATGGAATGGGAGGGCGCAACACAGTATGTGCAGATTACAAAGTTAAGGAATGCCCAAGGATTAGACTGGTTGCTAATTGTAACGGTATCGGAACAAGACTTTCGCGATCGCATTAATATCAATACCCGTAATACCATTGTTTTATGTGCCCTAGCTTTAGTCTTCGCTAGTCTGACGGGTTTTTACACATCTAAATGGATTGCCAAGCCAGTAGAGAAACTCATCGAAGCATCTCATTTACTCGCTACCCTATCTGCTTCCGCCGAACTTGCTAGTGGGCAACCCTACCATCCCATTGCCACAGCAAATGTCCGCGAATTATCGATTTTGGCAGAATCCTTTAATCAAATGGCGCAACAATTGCAAGCTTCATTTACCGCCCTTGCTAAAAACAAAGAAGAGTTAGAAGAAAGAGTCGAAGAGCGTACTGCGGATTTGGCAGAATTTGTGAGTTTACAAAGAGCAACCTTTGAATCGGTCGCCGATGGTATTTTGGCAGTGGATCGGGTTGGACATATCACCACCTACAATCAACAGTTTGTGGATATGTTTTCTCTATCTTTAGAAGTGTTAGCCATTGCCGATTATTCCCTACGATTAGAGTTTCTCGCAGAACAAATGATCGATCCTCAGGGATTTATGCAGCGATCGCATAATTTCTATCGTCATCCTGAAATGGAAAGCTATGATTTGCTGGAATTAATCGATGGCAGAATATTAGAGCGTTATTCACGCCCCCAAAAGCTTGGTACTCAGATTATTGGCCGTGTCTGGAGTTTTCAAGATATTACGGCGCGGATGAAAGCGGAGCAAGCTCTCAAGGAACAGGAAGCTTATTTACGATTAATCATCGATAGTATTCCTCAACAGATTTTCTGGAAGGATGTCAATTTAGTATTTCGGGGTTGTAATAAAAATTGGGCGATGTATGCTCAGCTTGATTCGCCTGAAAGTGTGATTGGTAAAACCGACTATGATCTGATTAATAACTCTGAATTAGCTGATAATTTCCGCAAACATGATCAGCAAATTATGGAATCAAATGTGCCTGAAATGCATATCATTCAGCGCAAAATTAATCCTGATAAGCAAGGGCAATCGATTTGGTTAGATATCAGTAAATTACCAATCATTGATGCTGATGGTAAGACGATTGGCATTTTGGGTGTATTAGACGATATTACGCAACGGAAACTTGCGGAAGAAGCCCTATTTGCTGAGCAGGAAAAATCCGAGCGCTTGTTGTTAAATATTTTGCCAAAAGCGATCGCCGATCGCCTAAAGCAATCGCATGGGGTCATTGCCGATAGTTTTGAGTCAGTTACGGTGCTCTTTGCGGATATCGTTAATTTTACAAGAATGTCATCGGAACTCTCTCCTCAAGATTTAGTTGATCTACTGAATCTAATTTTTTCTAATTTTGATACGCTCTGTGAAATCTATGGCTTAGAGAAAATCAAAACTATTGGTGATGCTTACATGGTGGCAGGGGGGATTCCGCTTCCTAGAGCAAACCATGCGGAGGCGATCGCCTGTATGGCGTTAGATATGCTTGATAAAGTAGATGAACTCCGTATCTCGACAGGTAGCCCCTTACAAATCCGCGTTGGTATTCATACGGGCGCAGTAATTGCTGGTGTGATCGGGACGCAAAAGTTTATTTATGATCTTTGGGGCGACACAGTAAATGTGGCGAGTCGAATGGAATCCCATAGTGAAGTTGGTAAAATTCAAGTTACTGCGGAAACCTATCAACTTCTTAAACATAAGTTTGATTTAGTCGAGCGTGGCGCGATTGAAGTCAAGGGTAAAGGGATGATGCAAACCTATTGGCTCATTAGTAAAAGAGTTACTTAAGGTCAGTCCGTATATCCTTCACCAAAGCCCGTAAATTAACTTCGGCAGCAATTTCGTCCTGTTGAGCTTCTTCGAGAAAATTATAGAGATATGTCTTCTCAACCCAAGGAAAGGTAGGACTGCGATCGCGCTCTATATATGTGCCTTCTTGAAGTTGGTAAATACTTAGATTTTGACCATTATAACGCCAGAACTCAGGTACTCCTAAGCTCGCATAAAACTTGTTTTTATCAATATCAGTATGTGTAATATCCACCTCAACGACTAAATCAGGTGGAGGATCTTGTCTAAAATCAACAGTCTTTCCTGCTACTTTCGGTTGGTTTTGGATGTAATAGGCACAATCAGGTTCTGCACCTCGATCTAGATCTTCACGATTAATAGTCGTTGATCGCATAGATTTTAATTTTAGTCCTGTTGCTAATACTAAAACTCGAATAAACAAACCAATCAATTCACTTGCATTTTCATGAGTTTCTAGTGGCATTGTAATTTCTAAAACTCCTCGATCATAAGTAAGTCTCACCGCCCGACTTTGAGGTAAAGCATTCAAAATTGCTTGATATGAGAACCAACTTATACCTGTTAACGCAACTCGGTTTTCACCATTTAATAATGGCGATTTAACAGAAGTAACCTGAGGATTTGTTTGTGGAGTTTCTAGCTCTGAAGTAGCAATAACCATGTATTAACCACAAAATCTATTGACAATATATAGCAATCCTAAATGGCTTGTGGAAGCGCACCCCTTCGGGGTGCGCTTCCACAAACTCAAAAATCTACAAATGATTGAGGACTGCTATATATTAAGTTTAGTCTTCAAAATAAGAAAGTTTGTGTTGCAACGAAGTTGCAACATAAACTTTCTTATTTTCGGGCAATAAATCTGGGGGCAGGACTACGGAAGAGATATTGCAAATCCCTTTGCCGATCGCTAACTGATTCAGGTCCATACCCCCAAAGACTCTTGTAATAAAAGAAAGAGATGCCTAAACCTCGCTCTTGAGTTGCGATCGCCTGTGAGTAAATCTGTGACATGGGGACATTGTTGTTACGGAGTCCAGATAGAATCCCGATACCCGTAGAAATTTTATTTTGGACTTCAGCAATTTCAGGACGACTAATTTGAGCACGGAAATCCTCTAGATCATTGCGATAGACCTGCACAATTAACTCATCGACAATCCCTTGACGTACCCAGCCCAGCCAGTCTTGCAACTGTTGCTTATAGGCAAATTCATAATAGTTCGGAGATACCGAGAAAACGAGATTAGGCTTTCTTTGCTTCACCGCTTTATTCAGATTTGCCATGAATGCGGTAATTTTATTAGCACGCCAACGCACCCAATCAGGATCATTGGGATCAGCAGGTGCATCTCGTTTCGTTTCTTGACGATAGAGATTGAGGGTATAGCGATCATAGCCAAAGGTTTTAGGAAGGCTAGTGTGATCGTCAAACTGAATACCATCTAGGTCGTAATTAGAAACGGCTTCTAGGACTAACTCCGTCAGAAATTTCTGGACTTCAGGATGAAAGGGATTGAGCCATGAAACTTCCCCTGCGGCAGTCACAGAAGTATTATCGCCATCACGTTCTTGGGTGAGCCAGTCAGGATGAGTGGTGGCAAGTTCTGATGTGGGAGGAGCCATAAACCCAAACTCAAACCAAGGCATCACTAATAAATTATGTTGGTGAGCCTGCGTGATAATGTCAGCAACAATATCCTGTCCCTCAGAGCCTCGATACACAAAAGGCTGAATCCCTGCATTTTGGGCAACTGTACTGGGATACATCACATAGCCAGAATTCCAAACCACTGGATAGATCGTGTTGAAATTAAGCTGTTTAAGTTGTTGAAGGGCTTGCCCTAGCTGTTTGCGATCGCTAAACACCGTGAAGTCATTACTAGTCAACCAAACGCCACGAATTTCCTGTCTTGATATCACAGGTGCTGGACTTGGCGAATTTGGCACTATTAATTGTTTATCTGGTTGCTTTTGATTTTGTTTACTAGGCTGCGCGATCGCTTGATTTGTCGATCCCAAGGCAGGAATCAGACTCGGTAAAATCAACGTAGTAACCAAAGTAAACGTAAAAAGAAATGACAAAAAATGCTTGCGCGATCGCACAAGTTGCCAGAGACTATGCCAAAGAGCATTCCCGAAACTATATTCATGACAAATTTTAGACATGAAAACCCGTGGCGCTAGTTTCATGAGAGGCTTTAGTCGCATAAATATAAATTATTGAGTTACCTTGAGTTTGAGACTGAACCTGATTGAACATCAAGCGTCTTTTTGCCGAATTACATTAATATAACTTTTTGTAAGCCATTGAGGATTGCGCTGTCATGCTTAAGCAAAACCATCGAGCATGGGTGGAAGTCGATTTATCTGCGATTCAGCATAATGTGCGTCAACTAAAGGCTCTGCTAACTGCACCAACAGAGTTAATGGCAATTGTCAAAGCAGATGCCTATGGACATGGGGCGATCGATGTTAGTCAAGCAGCGATCGAGGCGGGGGCGACTTGGTTAGGCGTTGCTACTATTCCTGAGGGCATTCAGTTGCGCTGTGCGGGGATCACCGTTCCAATTGTCGTGTTGGGGGCGACAAATGGCGTTGACGAGATTAAAGCGATCGCTGAATACCGATTGCAACCAACAATTTCTAATTCTAAGCAAGCCCTGATCTATCACGAAGTCCTCTCGCAGACTAATGAACGACTTCCTGTGCATTTAAAAATTGATACAGGTATGTCTCGTTTAGGTGTGAATTGGCAAGAGGCGATCGCCTTTGTGCAGTTAGTCCAACACTTACCTAATTTAGAGATCATGAGTGTGTATTCGCACTTTGCCACCGCTGATGACAGAGATCGGAGCTTTATGCAGTTGCAAACCCAAAGATTTCAGCAAGTAATCGCATCCCTCAAATCAGAAGGCATCAATCCACCACGCATTCACATTTGCAATACTGCCGCCATGTTATGCGATCGGCACATTCATTACGACATCGTACGAACGGGGTTAGGTATTTACGGACTCTATCCCGCACCCCATCTCAAAAAACTGGTGGATTTACATCCAGCCCTTACCGTGAAGGCTCGCATCACCCAAGTCAAAACCATTACCGCAGGTACAAGTGTGAGCTATGGGCGATCATTCATTGCCCCGCAGGATATGACCATCGCAACCGTAGCGATCGGCTATGCTGATGGCATTCCCCGTGGTCTATCCAACCGTATTCGTGTAGAGGTTAATGGTCAAAAAGTTGCTCAGATTGGCACAATCACGATGGATCAATGTGCGATCGATGTGACCCATGTCTCAAATGTAAATGTCGGCGATGTCGTCACCTTCCTAGGCGGCGATTCCGAAAACACTGCCGATGACTGGGCAAATCTCCTCGGAACCATTTCATGGGAAGTTCTCTGCGGCTTCAAACATCGCTTACCGCGTATTAACGTCATGAATGCGATCGGTATGGCGAGCTTGACCTAGCAAAAATCATCCATCACTGTTACTATTCCTAAACTTTAACCAGAGATAACTTAATATCTGATTAAAGTAGTCCAAGTTCTTAAAAATCACGCTAAGACAAGTAGTATCTATGACCGACAATCAATCTGAATTACTAGACAAAATTCGTCAACAGTTCGACAGTAGCCCTTATCCACGTATTCCACTAGATAAGTCTCCTAAAGATAGTCCTAATGAGTTATACATTCATAACTTAGTGACTTCTTTCTATTTGAGAGACCAGAAAGTTATTGATACAAAAGATAAATATATTTTAGATGCAGGCTGCGGCTCTGGTTATAAATCATTGATTTTAGCTGAGGCAAATCCTGATGCGAAAATAGTAGGAGTGGATATATCCTCAGAGTCAATTAAGTTAGCTGAGCAGCGTTTAAAATATCATGGTTTTAATAATGCTGAATTCCATGTTCTATCCATAGAAAACTTATCTCAATTGAATTATCAATTTGACTACATAAATTGTGATGAAATGCTCTATCTTTTCCCTGAGCCGTCCGAAGCTCTTAGGGCTATGAAAACAGTATTAAAACCAGATGGAATTATTCGTAGCAATTTGCATAGCATAGAGCAAAGGTCTAGTATTTATCGTGCTCAAAAGATGTTTAAGATGATGGGATTGATGGATGAAAATCCTGAAGATCTAGAAATAGAAGTTGTTGTTGAAACAATGCAAGCCCTAAAAGATAATGTCGTACTGAAGGCTCAAACTTGGAATCATAATTACACAAGCAAAGACAACAAAGCAGAGATTTTAATGAATCATTTGTTCCAAGGAGATAAAGGCTATACAGTCTCGGATATGTTTAAATTTTTAGAACTAGCTGGTTTAGAGTTTATTAGTATGGTGAATTGGCGTGAATGGGACTTTAGGGATTTATTTAAAGAACCAGATAACTTACCCATATTTTGGTCTATGAGCTTACCAGATATATCTATTGAGGAACGCTTAAAAATATACGAGTTGCTTAATCCAGTTCATCGATTACTAGATTTTTGGTGTGGTCATCCCCAAACATCATCAACATTTGTTCCTTTTTCCGAATGGTCTGATACAGATTGGAAGAAAGCAAATATTTATCTTCATCCTCAATTACAGACTCTTAAATTTAAGGAAGATTTACTAGCTGACAGAATGTAGAAGTTTTAATATAAGTCAATATCTATCGATAAATAATCAATTTATTAGTATTGATAGTGCAATTGCTATGTGTTTATTACCTCTGTTAGATGCACCACAGAATATGGTATCTCTAATAGATGTTTGGATGCATTTAAGACCTATTAATCCAGCGACTTTGCAGTTTACGGAACAGGAAAGCTCGCTTCAACTGATAAAGAAAACATTATTATTTCTGGAAGCATTTGACTATCTTATGTTGGAAATTTAACCTTGGCAAAATATAAATTTCTTCAATATAGATATTCTCAAAATGCAGTCTAAAATCCTGCCATATTTAAAAACACCTAAAACATCTATTTTATTACAATTACATTAAGACTAATCAAATTACCAAATACCTGTACAGTACTACAGTCGTTTTGAAATATATTAAACTCAGGTACTCTACGACATTCAGTAAATCCAACTTCTGATAAGTAATAGCATAAAATGTCAAAATCCAATCCCACCTTATGAACATCATATTGATTAACTTGTCCACCAAATATCATTCGCATAATCGCTATGCGGTCTTGAATAGTGATATCTGGTCTTGAATATAGCCAACATAACCTTCTAAGATCGGGGACACTTATCATTAACTGACCACCTTTCTTAAGTACTCGAAACCATTCTAACAAGGTAAACGATAATTCGTGATTGAGTGCATAATAGAAATGCTCAAGAACATGACTTGCATATATTGCTTCAATTGATTCATCTTCAAATTGACTCAGATCTGAAGCATCTCCCACATAATCTACCTCGTCCCTTTTCTCAATATCCAAAATTTTCCAGTCAGGATGTTTTTCTTGACCACCAATATGTAATTTCATTTGATTTTCTATCTATACACTAAAATCATACTATGAATTATACATGTCTTGATATTGTCATGGCAATGCAAATACATCAATCATGCTTTAACTAGCCAATGCCTTAAAAATTAATTTATTTTGAACACATTTAATAATTTGTCTACTATATGACTCCAAGTAAAATGTTGATGAATAAAAGGTGAGCTATTGATTCGTGCAGATTTCCTAAAGCTATCTTTCTCTATAACAAAATGCATTAGTTCAATTAAATGCTCTAAACTAGGATTGAGCCAAATTGCATCGTTA
Organism: Pseudanabaena sp. BL-A-41; assembly: GCA_050632425.1. Taxonomy (GTDB): domain Bacteria; phylum Cyanobacteriota; class Cyanobacteriia; order Pseudanabaenales; family Pseudanabaenaceae; genus Pseudanabaena. Next base: position 2,840,087 of record CP192607.1, read on the forward strand.
TTCCAATCAGGTTTTACTAGCTCACTTTCAATATATAAAGCAAAATCAGAATTGGTAAAGTCATTGGTTGCACCGCCATTTGTGCAGATTACAGGTAATCCACAAGCGGCGGCTTCTAGTACTGGCAAATTAAATCCTTCTGCACCGTAAGGAGATACGTAAGCATCCGCTATTTGGTATAACTTGGCGATCTCATAAAATGGAAGTGGAACTCCTATGTAAGTTAGTCGATCAATGACAAGATTAGCTTCTTTCTCAGTAAGAAAGTTTTTTAGAGAGTTAATTAAAGCATCTCTACTTTCATATATAGTATCTAGTCCTTTTAAAACTAATCTAGAATTTGGATGTTTTTCTAGTACTTTAGAAAAGGCTTTTATAACCAGATCTATACGTTTATTATGAGACATAGATCCGATATTTAAAAACACAAAATTATCTTCAAAACCAAAACTTTTTTTTAATAAATATCTTTCTGATTCTAATATTGGTTTATATATATTTGGGTCAATCCCATGTGGAATAACTACAATACGTTTTGGGTCTGCACCACTGTTAATAAGACCATTCCTAGACCAATTTGATGGTGTAATTAAAACAACATCAAAGTTTCTATGAGCTTCTGCAAGTGAACAATTTAGCCACATAGCATCATTATCAATATAGCTCTCTTCAGAAGTTATGAAAACATAAGTTTGCTTTGATTTAGCTAAATCAAAGCAAAAAGGATAAGATATTCTTAACGTCACATCAGAGAATTGATCTATTGCAGGAGAGCTAATATTTGATAATGCTAATTCTTCAATTAGACTAAACAGTTTTTCATGGGGAACCCAAGTGTCTTTGTGGTAAGGTAAATCTTGATGAAAGAGTTCAACTTTTTCTCTTTTTAAAATCTCAAGACATTGAAATTGGTTGATAATAGAATAAGAATGAGGTAAGAAACGCCATCCTTCAACTGTTAGTGAATATCTCATTGGCTTGATATTTGTTTTTACTTTCTATCTGTCAACAATGTTATGAAAAGATCGTACATATGTTTGGCGAGCTTTTGAGGGTTCCAGAGAGGTGCTAGTGTCTCAGGTTGTTTTGATAGTAATAATCTTTCTCGAATTGAAAGTCTTATTGCTGCATCTGTCCCTAACTTAATTCCCCAATCTATATATTCTTCCCAAGTTGTGGCAATACCTTCTTTTATGCCGACAGATTGAAGAAATGAGTAACCCATTCTGGAAAAAGATTGGTGACCAACTCTAGTGACTAATGGTAAGTTTAGCCAAAGTGCTTCAAGATTGTGGCTACCACCATTATAGGGGTAAGAATCAAGATATATATCTGCTAGTAAGTAGGCAGATCTATGCTCTTCTTCCGTTTTGTAGCTTGGTAGGAATTTGACTCGATCACAATCTATACCTTGATCATTACATTCTTGATAATAGAGCGATCGAATAACCTCAGTATCTCCTGTCCCTTTGTGAATTAACACTGAATTAGGTACTTGCTTCAGAATACTAATACAGGCTTTTGCTCCGTCATGGTTAAACTTACGTCCAGGTGCAGCGAACAGATAGGCAATCTGTTCGGGTAATATGCCTAAACTTTTTCTTTGTTCATCTCTATTGATGGTTACATATTCAAACCCTGCGATCGCCATATGTGAATCAGGTAATCTGACAAGCCTTTCTATATAGTGTTGATCAGATGTAGAAGGATGCGTGTGATGATCGCAGAGTGTATAGTTGTCTGAGGAAATAAATGGTGCATCAAATCCTAGCCAAGAGATACTAACTGGTGCAAGATTGCGATATAAAATATGAGTGTTTAATGGAATTGTTATAGAATCTAAATCTATCAATATATCTAGTTCATCTTGTAAAATATCTGAAACTACTCTCTCAAGTCTGTTAGAAAAAGAATTGTTAGTTTTCAAATGTAGTTTTTGATCATCATACCAATAACACTTCTCAGCAACCTTTTCAAACATCTTCGTTCGATCATCAGGTTCTATGTTGCCAGTGTTGTAAAGATAAATATGAGGTGTTAAATGAGATAACTCACGGATCACGTCTAAACTGCACCAGCCAACAGGATGTCGAGCAAAATGAGGAGATAGAAATCCTATTTTAAGCAAGCATTTTTCTTGATTGGCTTGACTGGTACGTCTCAGTTGATAATTTTGATATTGTTTTTTGGTATCTTGAGAATCAATCTTTGCTTGGATTATTTTCTCTGTATACAGATTACCAATAAACTTATACAGATCTGTATTAAGACTGATATCGTCTCTAATACTTGAAACAATAAATAGAAAGTTGTTATAAAGAACTTCAATCTCAATTTTTGTTAAAACATCTTTATTCTCTAATACATAATTTTCTATCTCACCAAGTTTGTTTTTTACAATATCACCAAGTCCTGATTGAGTGTAGTTTGTAATATAGTTAACTAGAGATCTAACCTTATCATTCTTGTGACAGGCTTCGACAAATTGATCAGCTATTTCTCTCCTCAGCTTATAGTTGTGATGTAAAGGATTATCTGAATTTGACAAAACGTCGTTATTGAAATTCCAGAAGGCATTACCAAGATCAGGTTGTATTTGTAAAGCTTTGCAATAACATTCACTAGCATCCTGCATTTGCTTAGTTTTGCTAAAAACATGACCGAGATTGCAATAAACTTGAGCATTATCAGGATCGATCGCGATCGCTGCCTGTAAAGTTGAAATGGCTTCTTGGTAGGTTCCTTGCTCGCCTAAAGTTGCACCAATAGAGCAAAGTGCCGATGAACTATTGGGATCAATCTCCAGTACGGCTTGGTAACATTTAAGTGCTTCATCCCATTTGTTTTGCTCGAAGAAAACATTACCCAAAGTAAGGTACGTCTCAATATCTTCAGGTGTCAATGTAAGAGCTTGAGACAAATAAGCAATAGCTTCTTCTGGTTTACCTTGGCGACTACAAGTCATGCCCAAGTTGTAGAGCGCATTCGCATGATGAGGATTCAAAGAAACTGTTGCTTGAAAATTGACTATTGCTTTCTCTAAATCTCCTATACTACTAAAAGCTATACCCAAATTGTAATAGGCATCAGCATATGAAGGATTTAACGAAATAGCTGTTTGGAAAGCTAGAATTGCATCTTGCAATTTATCTTTTTGGGCAAATATAATACCTTGAGTATTTTGAATTTCTGATTCTGCAATAAATAATGCTCGATCGTGTTCTGAATCTACATCTACCTCTTGTTCGTCTGAATCCAAGTACTCTAACCACATTTGCTCATAGGCATTTTCCAGATCTTTTGTAAACTGTCTAGAATTCCAAAGAGGTGCTGTTTGTCTGCCTTGTCGGAGTTTCCATGTAACTTGCTGACGAAGTTCTGTATCGGTTCCTAGTTTAACTCCCCAATCCACATATTCATCGTCTGTCCAAGCAATTCCTTCAGTTATACCCGCATTAATCATCATGGTATAACTATTACGAGCTACAAACTGTTCACCAACCCTTGTTACAATTGGAATACCCATCCATAGGGTTTCCATCGTATGTGTTGCACCATTGTACGGATAGGTATCTAAAACAATATCAGCAATACCCATGTTGGCACGATGTTCACGTTCTCCATTTGTGTATGGCAGGAATATTAATCTATCAGTACTAACGCCTTCTAATTCTGCTATACGATAAAAGAAGTCCTGTAGAGAACTTTTATCTCCAAATCCTTTAAGTAATAAGTAACTGTTGGGAACTAGCTTAATAATCCGCATCTGCAAGCGAATCGTATCTGGATGCCGCTTCATTGACGCTTGAGAGCTGAAATATACTACGGCATCTTTAGGAATATTTAGTAAGTCTCTACGGATGGTTGGGGCTGATACTTCAAACCCGTCTACTGCTAGATATGTGTGTGGTAAACGCCAGATTTTTTCATGGTAGTAATCTTGTGCTGATTCAGGTAAAACATAGGGATCGGCTATGAAATAGTCAACGGTTGGTTGTCCAGCAGCATCCCAGCCTAGCCAAGTTACTTGTATGGGAGCAGGTTTAAGGGCAAGAACCCCAGAAGTCATGGCATTTGTACAACTGTCTAAATCTATGAGAATATCAATGCCATCTTGGATGATCTGATTGGCAATGTCTACTGGGTTATAGGACTTCTCATGATAAGACCTATGAAATTGTTTCTCATACCATAGTTGTAGAACATCATTCTCTTGGTAATTTCCCAAATATCCATAAAGTTCAAAGTTCTCACGATTATGATATTGAATCAACCATCGTGCTAAAAAACCTACTGAGTGCCTCCTTAGGAAATAAGATATATAACCGATCCTAAGTGGGCGATTGGGATTATAGGTTTTCTTTCTAATGGAGAGACGCTTTTTATAATTTTCAATATTTTCTTGTTCACTATCATGAATTCTGTCATAGGCTACCTGTCTAACTGCTTGTCTGATCTGATGCGCCTCTTTGGGGCTATCACTAAAGTAAGGAGCGTAATAACCTGTAACTTGTAGATAATAAGCAGCTTCCTTAAGGGATAGATTATTCGGACTTTCATTAACAAGTTCTTCAAAGTGTTGATTACATTGCTGATGAACTTTGATAGCTTCTTCCCAGTAATTACAATTGTATATCAAAGCCTTGATGAGCCATTGATTAGCGAGAACCTTATAAATTGCTTTCCCATTATTTTCAAGCATCAAAGTATAAAATTCTTTGGCTGCCTCTATACATTTCTCATTGTTACTTTGATAGTTAAAATCTACAGCGTAGAGCTTTGCTTCTGCATTGTTTGGATCGATCCGTAGTAAACAACTTTCTAATATTTCTACAGCAATATTTGGACTATTGACAAAATTTGCACTACTTCTGAGCAAGTATTCAATAATCTCTTCTTTATACTGAATGTGGGTAAAACAGATTTTTCCTACAAATTGTAAAATAATTTGCTCAGGTATTTTAAAAGTTAGTACTTGCCATATTAGCTCTAACAGAAGTTCTGATTTAATAGGTGTAAAATCCTCTGAATCAAGTAAATCCAAAATACCTATGTTAATTAACTCTTCAGAAGTAAATGTCTTAAGTTTAATAGAGAGCAAGATAGTAGAAACAAGATTTGCGAGATTATAGGGGTTAATTTCTCTTAGACTGTTGCGAATAGCTAGTGCTTCTTGATGGCATTCTAACGATGCGAGTCTATCGGCTTCAGCATCTAAAACTTGACACAGTTCTTCTGTATATTGATCAATTTGTTCCACTTCTTCATCTTCTACAGCCAATAGCCAAGTCATTTGAGCATCACTTTCTTTACCTTGTAATAATTGAGATAGCCCAAGATACCAAGAACTTGCTTTACTTACATTTTCCGAAACGAGCAGTCTTTCGTAAAGACTCTCTGCTACGTTATATTTACCTTCAAGATAATGACTGTGAGCTTGCTTGGCTAATTCAGCTTGATTTATTGAGGCTAAAGATGAAGAGGTATCGATCATAAAATTAATTATGTTAGTTCTAAATATCAAGTTATTTGGATACTGACTTGTAGATGAGAAGGCATAAATTTATGCGCGTTCTAAATTAGTACTATAAGCAGTAAACAGAGGGTAGGTAATGAACCCACCCTCTGTTTACTGCTTAGTATTGTATGTAATGAGTAAAAGACTCCTGAGAGAAACCAAGTTACTAAACATTACAAGAAACATATCAAACTTGTCTAGTTAACTGCGACGAATCCAGTGTTACCAGTAACAACTGCTGGAGCTTGGGTAATACTAATAGAAAAAGCGTTCGATAGAACGGTCATGTTAGCATTAGAGATGCCGCTGTTAACGCTAGCGAGGGTGGCTTCACCAAGGGTTGCCAAGGTTGTGGCTTCATTACTACCTGCTGGAGTAGATACACTAACAGCACCAACATAGCCTTTCAAGTTGGTAGCTTGGGGTTGAGCATAACTAAAGGCATTAGCACTTGTACCAGTTGCACCTTTAGTGGAGCCAGTTGTCGCATAGACGTAGTTTGCAGTACTGCTTGCAATACCTAGAGCTAAGGAAGGAAGGTCAGTGGCAAATTGCTGCTTTTCTAGGTAATAAGCTTGTTGAGAACGGTTTGAGGAACCAACATAGGATTTGGCTTCAGACTGACGAGCTTTAGATGCTTGGTTAAGGAAGGAAGGAAGTGCGATCGCTGCAAGAATACCGATGATGATGATAACAACGAGAAGTTCGATCAGGGTGAAGCCTTTTTCGCCATTCTTCTTGTTGAGGATGTGTTGAATGAGCTTGGTCTTGAATTCAGATTTCATGATTCTTTATCCCGTGTATGTCAAGAACGTTAACTGTTTGGTTGTGAAAATAACTTACCCACAAAAAAACAGAATGCTATCACTCAGAGAAAAAATATTTTTTGGAGCTTTTCCACTAGGGCTATCTAATATTTCGCGGAATGTAACATAGGAGAAGAGGTAGTGCATTGCACCACCTCTTCTCCTAATGATTTTATTAAGAATAGAGACTGACTTACTATATCTATATACTAGTCAAGGGTGAAGTTATTAGGGCAGACCATTGTCTGACTACTAACATCTAGAGAGCCAGGCGCGGGACTGACAGTTGTCGAATTAGCGACACAAAAAACCGTATCAATCCTAACTACTCCAGGTACACCAACAACACTCAAATAAGGTTTAATAGCGTTCACTGCTACTGGCGCTGCTACATTAGTCACAATTTGATTTAACTGAACAGGATTTGTATTGCCACTGATATCGCCTGTAATAATGCTGTAAGTGAAATTAGATGATGATGTATTAGCTCCCAAGCTTAACTGAGCCATAGTACCTGCAAATATCTGTTTTTCTAGGTAATATGCTTGTTGTAGACGACTCATCGTACCTATGTAAGCTTTAGCTTCAGCATATCTGGCTTTGTTGGCTTGATTGAGAAATGATGGGAGGGCGATCGCAGCCAGAATGCCGATAATAATGATTACCACTAGTAACTCAATTAACGTAAATCCCCATGCGTTATGGCTTTGAGCCTTGCGGAATCGGCGATCGCGAAGCCATACACTAATGATATATTCCAACATATTGAATGCCTCTTTCCCTTACTTGCGACGAACTTTGCCCCCTTGTCCTAAAGATCAACTTACCCATTTTTTCGTCATTTAAAGCGATCCCAAACATTAAGTATTCTCATTTCGAGGTTGATCGCTTCTCTAGCGTTACAGAATACATTGGCGGAGAGGCGGAGATCGCTACATAACCCAATTATCAACACATTAATATGCTCGATATAGGCGGCGTTTAGCGCTGCTTTGCCTTCTTCGTAGACAAGGGGGATTCCAGGTTGAATAATTGCTAGATCTTGAAAAAACTGATTGGTACTGGCAAAGCAGCGATCTATATATTGATTGAGTAAGTCAAAGTCCACCTCGGTTTTGCCTTGGATATCACCGAGGGTATAGGCGATCATATCGATGGGGGTGCGATCGCTAATAAATGGTGTTACGGAATTTTGCCAGATTTGCTCGGCAGCATCTAGGACATGATTTTGCACAAACAGGCGCGTTTTAAAATCCATTGGTTGCGCAGGATCTAAACCTAGATGAGCAAAAACTTGACTCGTTGTTGTGCGGACAAAGGGAATATTAAGGCGATCTGCTAGGGCGATCGCTAATGTGGTTTTTCCAGTACGATGCGCCCCACAGAGTCCCAGATTGCCATTCAGCTTAAACATCGTCTGGATCTATACCTAATTCTCGTAAACGAGCAGCAAGACGATTAGCGCGCTGGCTTTCTTGTTCGGCGCGTTGGCTTTCTTGTTCGGCGCGTTGACGCTGAATTTCGGCGCGTTTGCGTTCTTGCTCGGCACGTTGTTGCTCTTGCCAAACCTGAATTTTTGATTGCTGTAAACGGTGATCTAGCTCTATAGAAGATAGAAATCTCTGACCATCGGGACGAGACAATACTAATTCTTGTCCTGTTGCCCAATCAAATCTAATTCCCAAAAGTGGGCTGACCCAATCCATCATTGATGGAATTTTGACTAGGCGATCGCCCACCCTTTGCCAACCTTCTAGGATCAGATCGTCTGGATCGTAAATGTAATATTCTTTAACGCCATAGGTTTCATAAAAATCAAATTTTTCTTCAAGGGAATCCATCCCTCGGCGATCTTTATTGCTAGGCGATAAAATCTCAAATACGACTTGGGGAGCAATATTATCTTCTAACCATTGCTTATAGGAGCCTCGCCGCCCCTTGGGTCTACCAAGCGCCACCATTACATCTGGGGCAAACCTTTTTTGCGTATACCTTACGGGATACCATAACAAATCCCCTGCAATAAACACATTTGGATCATCGGCAAACATGATCTCTAGATTTTCTTTAATAATTACGATCCAGCGATATTGTTCGGTGTTGTCAGACATGGGATTGCCATCACTGTCGGGATAGTCGATCTCTGGAAGTGTATTTAACTCAGCGGTACGCATCCCATCGGGAAGCTCTGATTCAGTGGTTAAAGGTTGCAGAGTCATAGATTTGCCCTCGCCAAAACCTGTAAATATTCAATCCATTCTACATCCACTCTAAATCCCGAATACTTGCTTGGCTCTAGCAAGATAGGCTTGGCGATCGTCTAAACCATTAAGCCCACCGTTGATAATGCGGGTAATTTGGATGACATCATCGTTGTCGGCATAGTCATTAAGCGATCGCGTATCCCAATACCAACCTGCACTGAGACAAGCAAGGTCAAAATCGGCTAAACGTTGAGGATTATTGATCAAGTCCACACCGAGGGCTTGACCGCACGCAGCATAGTTAGAACGCCCCGTCACTTGGATTAAGCCACGACCTTTAAATCTCACCCCATCGCCTGCTTTGGTGTTACCGAGATCTCTACGTCCTTCGTAGTCTGCACCAGAGGCATATTCTTCATTGGTATTAAAGGCATCACTTTCATGGGCGATCTGGGCAATGAAATGTGACTTGCGTAATGGCGTAGTGATGCCATAGCGTTGCATGGTTGTATTCAAGTTAGGGAGCAATTGGGTAAGGCGATTGGGATTGGAATAGGGAGCGATCGCTCTTAATTGATCTTGGGTAATTACAGGGGCATTAACTTCAGCTTTGGGATATAAACCTGCGTAGGGTTCTTGATCGGCAGCACGCGGGGGCAAATTATTTAAGACCCGAATCGTACTATCGACTAGTACGTCTTTGGGATTGAAATCATCCTTCAAAACATCAATTAATTGTTGTAAACGCTTGGCAACTAATTGACGGGATGCGACAAGATTGGGGGCGGGATAAAGTCCTTCATAGGGTTTGCGAAGGATAGGACGCAGTGGCAATCCGCTCATAGCACGAACTAAGTCATCAATTTTGCTATCAGCATCGGTGTACTTGGGATCGGTAATCTTGGCGATCGCAGCAACTAATGTTTGGGATGCTTGCTTACGCCATGTCGCAAGGTCGGCGGGCGCAAATAGTCCTGAATAGGGAGCGCGACCTGTGGGGCGTGGTGGTAATTGACGAATAAAGCGAATCAAGTCATCGATCGCGCCATCGTAGACGCTACCTTCAATGCTCTGAATTTTGGGTACTAAAGTTTGGAGGGTCAATGCGGCCCGATTGCGCCAAGTTGGGAGATCCGCCGCAGGGAAAATACCTGCATAGGGCTGTCGTGCCTCGGGACGAGCAGGTAAATTATTCAGCGCTCTCACCAGATCATCGACTAAACCATCATTTGCAGTAGGAGCATTACCTGCTATTTTCGGAACAAGAAAGGCAAGGGTTGCCGCAGCTTGCAATCGCCAAATCTCAATTTGTTTCATCGTCTTAGGGGGATGTAATGGAGAGCCACATCAGTCTCTATTACATCATTATTTAAGGCCAGTTCGATGAATGCGAAAAATGGTAAGCATTGCTAGTGACGCTTACCATTTTTCGTCATTTGCACCTTGCTGCGTGCAGCGCAAATGGTTATATCTCGCTGACGTTTATTTAATGAACCGCCCAAAAATTAATTTTACGAAGAAGGGATAACGGAAGAAAATTTTGCCAAGGAGACCCACTATCAGCTTGCGTAAACTAATAATCGCGAAGGGTAAATATGGCTCCACCCAGTTTTGAATGCTATAAATGATGCGACTCACTATGGCATGGGGCGGCAAGATAAAGGTCACGGCTAGCCAACCCAAAATTAAAGTGGTAATAATTGCGATCGCCACAATTTGTAGAAAGCGACTTTCTAAAATAATCGCCAACCATTTACCAACATCTAGTAACGACTTAGGCAAATCAGGTAATCGAAACGGCAATTTAGAGATCAGCCACCAAAGGATTAACACCGTAATTGGTGCAGCGATGACGATGCTCCAGCAATTACCGAGGATGGTCTCGGATAAGTGCAAATGTTGTCGTAATGGTTCACACCATGTAAATACTGCCACCATGGAGATCGTAGCGATCGCAAAGGGGCGGAGTTTCATTTCAACATAATCGGCTATTGCCGTAGTCAACTGCCGCGTAATTTGTCCAACAATAAAACTATGGGCTTGAAAAATGCGATCGCCGAGGGGATGTTGCAAAATATCTTGACAAACCTTTTGACTGAGATCGCCATCGATATTGATCAATGTCCGCAATATGGGGGAAGAACTGCCCTCTGAAATATTAGCCGTAGGCTCCGTATAATAAGTCCAAATCATGATCGCCCCTTGACTGGGTTTGGCAATACCAACACTGGACGCTAAAACTTGCAATAGCTCCTGACTATTCAGTTTATAGAGAATATCGGCATCATGATTGTGGCGATCACTAAACCCTGAAGTATCATCCTCAATTTGAGCCAAAACTTTTGGGTTAAGACGCACAATAATTTCTTCTTCGACAATAGCCAACCACTCAGGCGCAGCCACCGTAACTCCATATTGCTATATAGGATTTTGCAAATTGAAGATGCAAAGCATCCTCAATTATGTTTGGATCGATAGGATTTATAAGGACTTTAGAGATCAAAGAACTCCCATTTTTATTTGGCGCGAAATGGCATCAAACTCTTGACTAGATTTACACAGGTTTCAATGAGTCCTGACCACTGCTTCTGAGCATTTTCTACCCCTTGGCGATGTAAATCAAAAATAAGCTGCGTCATCTTGGGATCGATTTTGCTCTTGCTAGGCATGAACAATTCATCAACAAAGCGGTTGGTCAAATCTCCATCCAGATGAAACTTTGTCTGGGCATAAATGCGATCGCCATTCAAAACCGATTGCTCAAATTCCCATAATTTCCTGAAATAGCGAATCATTGGGGCATCGACGATTACTTCGCCATTGGCATCTGTTTTGATATCTAGCTTCTTTAACTGTCTAGCTAGCTCAACATAGCAAGACTGCTCTAGCTCAAATCTTTCTTTCTCCTGTTGATCTAGAGAATTTTGGCGATCATGAAAATTTCGCTCAGCCTCTTTGTAGATTTCTAAGTCTTCGTTATAGCGAGTTAACTCGGCACGATACTCATCAATTATTGCTGCTTCCTTAGGTAGCAGCGGAGTTGATGTTTGCTGCGGGAGGGAAAAACCCTTTTGCTTTAACTGGGTACTACGATCAAGGAGAGACTCCTTCACATCCTGTAGACCTGCTTCTGTTTTGTACTTGATATTGTTGCTTAGTTCCCGATAAAAATCCTTCGCATCAAACTTGATCATTGGGATCTTACCAACGATCATCGTATTGACTTCTAGGGAAGTAATTTCCTCTAAAACATCCTTGAGGGTTTCGCGAAAGTTGTTAAGGGATGTACTTTGCCCCTCGCTATCTTTAGATAATGCAGCTTTATTGTCTTTACTGACAGCCACATCCGATGCTGACTTATGAGCAGGCTTATCACGCCTAGACTTGATCTGATTCGCAGCATCTTCGGCATTCCTTGAATTGCTTGTAGCCCTATCAACTTGCATACAGATTCCTAAGCGCTCCTAAGCGCCAAACTAGACGTAACTGGGTAAGCGATCGCTACTCAAACTGGCAGAGTTTTCAGACTCATGTTCACCTGCTAGTAGCCCTGTAACTTTCTGACCGATATCTACTAAGGTTTTGAGATTATTGGCGATCGTCTCAGCGCCCTTCTCGACTTGGGTTTCATGAAATCCGCGTAGCTCAGCATAGGGAGAACCCTGTAAAAAATCTGCGCCAATTTCATTTTCGATATCACCATCGATCAAATTGATCGTTGTTTTTAAACGATTACCGGGCTTGTGTGTGGTATCTCCTTCATGGGCGACCCAAGTCACAATTTCTAATTCCACCAAATCTGAGAAAACTTCCATCAAAGCATCGCCAAAGTTTTTAGATTCCTTGAGTTTGCTTTGAAAACGTACTGATGCAGTTGCAGTTGCTGTAACCGTTACGGAAGAATTGGCATATGTCATAATTGATAACCGATATATATTGGTGAAGATAGCTAAAGCTTAAGTCAGTGACACAGACTAAGCCATAGATTTAATTTTCCTTTAATCGCCTAGTAGTGCAATCGCTCACAATACAAAACTCACAATCAAAAACTTATAAATTAATTTTCTATCAATTAAATATAATTGGGTGGATTTAAGTAATCTTTAAGTAATTTTTAATGATAATCAGATAACTCAATTAATTCCATCGGCACAAAACTTTCCTGTGGTAGCAAAATTAATTGTGAGTAAATGAGCTTGCCACTCATATCTATGCGGTTAATGGCAATTCCCATAGGTCGCGGCAGTTGTGCAGCATAGGAATCAGCATAATAGCGATAAATTTGTTTAGCGGCTCTGACAATCATCGGATCGACCTTTTTAGCGACAGTTTCAGACTGGCGCTCAGGTTGCTCAAGGCGTTGGGCGGCATATGTCACAATGTAGTCCCCTTAAAATTGACTGTTATTCTGCCTTTGGAAAAGCTGCATCAGGACTGTAGCTGACTTTGTTTTTTTTGGCAAGATTTGAGCTTAGGATTATACATTAATTGATATTTTTTGATCTGCCATTTATTTAAAAATTGGCAAAATTTAATTGACCTACAAATTAGCCTTCAGAACCAGCTAATTTAATTCTAAACAGCTTGCTATAAAAGATTTGGGGAAAATCGACATAGCCTTTGTCTCGAATACTAGAAACAACATCAATTAAATAGCCGACAAATTCTGTATTTTCTAAGGTCATTTCATAGCTCATGTCAGCATCACCTTCAAAGGTGACTCGACATAATGTGATATCTGCGGGTAGGTTTGCCACGCGCCACACTGCCATAAAAGAAATTGCGGGACTACCCTCAACATGACGTTCGCCTGTGATTTCACCTTGCTTATATAAAGAAATCGCATAGGGGAGAGCTTGGCGCTTATTTGGCTCTCGGTATAGGGCATGTAGATGGAAACTTCTTGCGGAGGAGCAGCTTTAAGTTCGATCGCCATAGATGTGGAGTCTCTATATGAGGTATGCCTAAATTTTTACAACAAAGAGTAGCAGGTTTTTGTCTTAATTTAGAGGGAGCGCGAAACGCTCCCTCTAAATTAGTTATGGGGAAACGCGATCAATTACTTTGATTTTGCCGTCGGGTTGTACTTCCCATACGTCATAACTACCTTTGACATCGCCATATTCATCAAGATCGAGATTGCCACTTGCGCCTTGATAGTCAATGTCTTTGCCATCTTTGACTAGTTTGATAGCTTCGCAAACATCACTGACTTCTTGACCGGGGGCATTAGCCACTTCACGGATTTTGCTCTTGATGCCTTCGCCAGTACCATCCTTAGCAGCCTCGGCTGCGATCGCAATCAGCGCCGCCGCATCATAGGAATGGGGAACAAATGCGCCGAGTTCCTGACCAGTCTTTTCTTTGAAGGCTTTAGTAAAGGTATCGAGGGACTTGCCATCGGCTCCGGGAACAGTACCAATTGCACCTGCGAGGATGAGCTTGCCTTCAGGGGTATTGCCAATTAGTTTAGGAAAGTCTTCAGTTTTTACACCATCTGTCAACAGGATTTTGACATCTTTAGTTAAACCCTGCTCAAAGGCTGCCTTAATTACTGCGCCGCCAGAATCGGGATAGAGAATTGCAGCAACTGCATCGGGTTTGCTACCAAAGGCTCCCTTCGCTTCAGATTCAAAGGTAGTTGCCTTGGGATCGTAGCGAGTGGGTTTATTTTTATTAACGATCGTGCCGCCGAGCTTTTCAAAGGCTGCTACGAAGGATTTCTCAAAACCTACGCCATAGTCATTGTTAATCACGAGGGTGGCGACTTTACGTGCGCCTTTTTTGTAAGCGAGGTTGGCTAGGGCTAGGGCTTGATAGGTGTCAGGTGGGGCAGTGCGATACCAATATCCTTTAAATTCACCTTTTTTAGCACGTTCGGTAAATACAGGGCTGGTGCTACCGGGGGAAATTTGGACAACTTTATTAGGTACTGATATTGCCAGCGCTGCGGTTGAGACGCTACTGGCAAATGATCCAACTACAGCGCCAACATTATCCACCTTTACTAGTTTGGTCATCGCCTCTGCACCTGCGGGAGGATCGGTGCGATCGTCTTCCTTGATGTAGGTGATTGGCTTACCAAGTACACCGCCGCATTTATTGACCGTTTCTACTAAAAAATCAATCGATTTGATCATTGGCGCACCGATCGAGGAGAGATCCCCTGTAATCGGTAACAACGCACCAAGACGAAGGGTGTCTTTTACGCCACCACCACCTGAACCTGTGGTAGTTGGGGATGCGGAGTTGGCAGCACTAGTTGGACTAGTGCTACTCGTAGTTGGTGGGGTGTTAGGCTGACAAGCTACGATCCAAATCGTGGTCACGGTAGCTAGTAAAGCCAGACAAAGTGTGGAGAAAAACCTTTTAGTCATGGTTACGATGAACTACGATCATGTTGATAAAGTTGCTGTAATTGTATCTGCAAAGCTCATGTCATCCACCATTGATCCACGCCGCCAAAGGGAATTAGTCCGTTTATTAGCACAAATGGGGTTAGAGCAAGCAAAATTAGAACAGGTCAAACCTCATGGTTTTGATTGGCTGTTAATCGATCGCGCCTTAGTACATCCCAGCTTTTCGACTAGTTATAACAATGATCAATTGGAATTTGTCGGTGATAGTGTCTTGCGTCTATCGGTGAGTTTATTTTTGCAAGAACGTTATGGCGATCGCTCTGTAGGGGATTTGGCAGCTTTGCGATCGCATCTAGTCAGTGACAAGACCTTAGCAGAAATTGCCAGTAGCTATGAATTACAAAAATATGTCGTAGTGTCTAATGCCGCAAGGAATGATTCGCAGGCTTTGCGATCGCTGCTTGCCGATGCCCTTGAAGCTTTAATGGCAGCGCTATATATCAATACCCAAGATTTAGCTTTTATTCGTAAATGGCTTGATCCTCATATGCAGCGATTTTCGGAAGCGTTACTCGCTATTCCTGCATTGGGAAATTATAAAGTTGCGTTACAGGAGTTAACTCAGGGGCGGTGGAAACGTTTGCCTGAATATCGCAATGTGCCATCAGAGGGGAGTAATTTGTTTTCTGTAGAAGTATGGTTTGATGAGCGCTGTTGGGGCAAGGGACAGGGCAAAAGTATTAAAGCCGCTCAACAGGAAGCTGCGGCGATCGCGCTCCAAGAGATGTCTAAACTAGAAATTTAACGCGAGTTCGGGATAATTTAAAACCCTCTCTCAAAGCCCAAAAGTAAAAGCCTTGCTAAGCAAGGCTTTTACTTTTGGGCTTTTAAAATTTGCCAGATTAACCTGAACTGACGTTACTTAAAAAACTAAGAAATAGCGCAAAGCTTCATTTTTTATTTTTCCCTCTGCGGATATTTGGTAAATTCCCAAACTATTTATTAAGATTCATGGGTAGGTGTATAAATACTTAGTGCCAAATCGTAAATTTTTCTACAAATACAGAGTAAGCATCGTAATATTTCTTAGTGTGCTACTTTAATTTGTTTAATCAATCCTTAAGATTGGTGCTTCGTGTGGTAAGAAGGAGTCAAGAGTCATTCTGATACTAATAGCGATCCTAGCCGTCCTGAACACTGTGGCAGCAGTGTGGCTACTACTTTATGGGCTAAATGCTTATTGGCTCACTGCTGTCCATAAGCCTAGACGTTCTCTGCGGAAACAGCTTGTTTTGCCGAAGCTCAGTCCTGCCAGAGAATACCAAACAGCCCAAGTTACAGCGTCGCCGTCATCGAATTCAGGGGCGATCGCTGTCAATAACTTCGATAATTTCGATAACTTTGATCAATTTCGCCTCGACAAAAGCTTTGCCAACAACTTTTCTAATTACGTGTTGGCAGTCGATCCCTCTGAACATTATGCAGTTGCGACAGAAGACTTGCCTGTTGTCACGGTACAGCTACCAATTTTTAATGAGCGCTATGTTTCGCGCCGATTAGTAGATGCAGTTTGCAAGCTGGACTATCCACGCGATCGGATGCAAATTCAAGTACTGGATGACTCCACTGACGACACTCAAGCACTTCTTAGTGAAACTGTCCAAGAGTACCAAAATAAAGGCTTTTGGATTGAATATATCCATCGTGTCAACCGTTCTGGCTTTAAGGCTGGTGCTTTGCAAGATGCGATGCCTTTGGTGCAGGGAAATTACATTGCGATTTTTGATGCAGATTTTATCCCCTCGATGAATTGGCTCAAGGATACAATTCGCCATTATGTGAATAATCCTGATGCAAAGGTTGCCGTTGTCCAAACCCGTTGGGGACATGTCAACTCTGAGTACTCATTGCTGACGAAGTTGCAATCGACGGGCATTGATGGTCACTTTGCGATCGAACAACAGGCGCGTTGCAATAACGACTATTTCTTAAATTTCAACGGTACTGCGGGTATTTGGAACCGCCAAGCAATTATTGATGCGGGTGGCTGGCACGCTGATACACTCGCCGAAGATATGGACTTGAGCTATCGTGCTCAACTTAAGGGTTGGAAAGTTGTTTATGACAATAATATTGTCGCGCCTGCGGAATTGCCTGTTGCCATGCTCGCCTTCAAGTTGCAGCAATTTCGTTGGGCTAAGGGCAGCATCCAATGCGCCAAGAAATTAATTGGTCAAATCTGGAAAGCTGATCTTAGTCCCGTGGTGAAATTCCAAGCAACGATGCATTTAACGGGATACTCAGCGCATCCCTTGATGTTGATCTTGATTTTGATCTCGATCCCGCTCATGTTGATGACTACAAAAGAGACTGTCTCTTTGAGGGTTTCCATTGAGAGTGCTTGGTCAATCTTTATGTTGCCAGCAACCTTTGGCCCCCCATTCTTATATTTCCATGCTCAAAAGGATCTCTATCCAAAATCTTGGCATCGTCGTATTGGTCGGATTTTCCTCTTAGCAATTTTGGGTACGGGCATTTCTTGGAGCAATAGCCGAGCCGTATTTGCAGGTTTGTCCAATACGGGCGCAAATTTCCGCCGCACTCCGAAGTTTGATATTAAACACAAGAGCGATCGCTGGGAAAACAAAGCATACAAGATTCCCCTTGATGCTACGGCGTGGATTGAGCTTGGATTATGTGTTTATAGTGCGATCGCCTGTGTGATCGCGGTACATAAGGGGCTATACCTGACCCTCCCATTTATGGTGTTGTACGCATTGAGCTATGGCTATGTCGGTGGTTTGACTCTCTGGCAATCTTGGCAACAATCACGGAATTAAAAAAATAGGGCGCAAAGCGCCCTATTTTTTTATAATGGCTAATATGTGGTCAATTATTATCCCAACTTACAACCGCTTACCAATCTTGCAAAAATGTTTGCAAGCTATGGAAGCGCAAGATTTTACAGAGCCTTACGAAATCGTGGTCGTTGATGATGGCTCTACCGATGGCACGGTGGAATTTTTGCAGAGTCATACGGCTGAGTTTTCCCATGTGCGCTTGTTTCAGCAAAATCATGAGGGTGCGGCGATCGCCAGAAATACAGGCATCGATGTATCCCAAGGTGACACGATTGTATTTATCGATAGCGATCTGGTCGTTACACCTGTATTTTTGTCATCCCATGCGAAAGCTCTAGCAGGTAGCGATCGCGCCTTTACCTATGGTCGGGTGATTAATACTTCTAATTTTGAAGATCCCACCTCTGAACCACTGAAGGTTACGGATCTATCTAATGCTTTCTTTGCGACAGGGAATGTGGCGATCGCCAAGCATTGGTTGATCGAGGCAGGCAAGTTTGACACTAGCTTCCGTCAGTATGGCTGGGAAGATTTGGAGCTAGGTGTACGCCTGAAAAATTTAGGGCTAAAACTGATTAAATGTCCCGATGCTGTCGGCTATCATTGGCATCCTGCATTTACGATCGAGCAATTACCGCGACTTGTGGATGTGGAAGCTCAGCGTGGACGCATGGGCGTAGTATTTTATCAAAAGCATCCCACATGGGAAGTGAAGATGATGATCCAGATGACATGGATTCATGTGGTGTTGTGGGGCGTATTGTCCCTAGGTGGTTTGCTCAATGAGCGATCGCTACGTCCCTTGCTGCAATGGCTAATCAATCAAGGTAAGCCCCAACTCGCCCTCGAAGTCGCTAGAATTTTCTTAAATTGGTACAACGTTAAAGGCGTATATGCCGCCTATCGCGAAACACTATAATTTTTAGTAAGAAAAAATGAATATAGAAGAAATTTTAGCTGGGATTGAGCTTTACGACGGCAAATATAAGCGCGAACACATCGAAGCAGCCCTAAAACAAAAAGAAGAAATTATTCCGCATCTAATTGCGATTTTAGAAAAAGTTAAGGATGAGCCGCAGAATTACATAGAAGATTCTGATTATCAAGCTCATATCTATGCCCTGATGTTACTAGGACATTGGCGAGAACCTACGGCGCATCAGGCGATCATTGATTTAGTCAGCCTACCCGAACCTTTGCCACATGATCTTTTGGAAGATGTCCTGACCGAAGATTTGCCCACCATCCTATTCCGAACCTCTGGTGGGGATCTTGAAAAGATCAAAGGACTCGCTGCCAATAAGAATGCCTATGAGTTTAGTCGTGGGGCCGCGATTATGGCGATTACCTATGCAGTGCTCGAAGGCATAATTACTAGGGAAGAAGCATTATCTTTCTTCGGTGGATTACTTACGAAAGATCAGGCTAGTGAAGATTCAAGCTTTTATAGCCAGCTAGCCTGCTCGATCTGTGATCTTTATCCTGAAGAGTTGATGGATAAAATTCATGCGGCCTATGATCAAGGGCTAATTGATAAGGTTTTCGTTGGAATTGAAGAGTTTGAAGAAGCTTTAAGAGACGGTAAGGAAAAATGCCTTGCCAATCTCAGCGAACAATTATCTCGTCATTCCCTAGAAGACATCCATAAGAGTATGGAATGGTGGGCTTGTTTTAATCATGAAAGTAATAAGCCTGTACCAAAACAACCCATCTTAGAGTTTTGGGATAGACCAGCACCCAAGAAGCCTAAAAAGAAAAAAGCATTTTGGGAGCTATAGCAATATGTTATTAACTCAGACTAAACCCAACCCTGAAATTAGAATTGAACAGCCCTTAATCTCATGGGAACAGTTTAAGCTGATTCAACGTGGTTTTGCGGATGCAAAGGGTATTCGTCTGGCTTATTACGAGGGAATTTTAGAGATTGTGTCTACGTCAGTCGATCATGAGCTAATTAAAACGATTATTGGCGCATTACTGGAATTATATTTTTTGGAGATGGAAATTGAGTTTTTCCCGATGGGGCAAGCCACTCAAGAAAAAGTAGAACAAGTCTCTTTGCAGCCCGATGAATCCTATAGCTTTGGCAGCCCCAAAAAGATGCCCGATCTCGCTATAGAAGTAATTTTGACTAGCGGCAATACAGAAAAATTAAAGAAATATTATTTGCTCGGAGTCCCTGAAGTCTGGCTATGGGAAGACGGCGTTCTTGATATTTATCATCTGGACGCTCAAAGCGATCGCCAATACTGCAAATCCTCAACTAGCCAATTTTTGCCAGATCTTGATATAGCGACGTTACAGCGCTGTATTCTAAGTGCATCCCCCCTTGAAGCCTTGAAGACATTTCGCCAAACATTTCTCTAACCATTTCGCTCAAGCCTATGAAAGTTTCCCTTGAATTTCTGTATCACTTTCATTGCGATCGCTGTTATAAATGGTGGAGCCGTGCCGACATTGAGCCACAAATTGGGGAACAGGTTTACTGCCCTTATTGTGGTCATGTGAATACTGTCGAAGTTGTGCAAACTTTCCGCAATGCGGCTCGTGGTGGTAGTTGTCTGAGCCAACGCCCTGACGAAAAGTAATATATAAAAAGCGCTTTGCACTTTTTATATACGCGGATATACATTCTGAGATTTATATGACTACTACCAATATTATTCTGGCGGGATATCTTGCGGGGGCATCTGATTACATACCGATCGCTAAGAAATTAGAAGAGAAAAATTTAGCGGCTACAGTTGTGCCCTTGAAATGGTGGGACTGGGTTCCAACCTTGGGCGGGCGATCAATCGCGCCGATCTTAGAAAAACTTGACCAAACCGTAAATCAAGAATTAGCCAAAACTGGTGCATCGAAAGTAAATATCATTGCCCATTCCGCAGGGGGCTGGCTCTCACGGATTTATCTAGGCGATCGCCCCTATTACGACAAAGTTTGGAATGCACGCTCTAAAGTTGCCAAACTCGTTTGTCTGGGAACACCCCAACGTAGTCTCGAACCTTGGTCACTGCCAAATTTAGGCTTTGTCAATGACAATTATCCTGATGCTTTTTATGATGATATTGAATATATCTGTGTAGCGGGCAATGCGGTACAGGGCAAAAAATCTACACCAAAAAAATGGCTTGCCTATAGTAGTTATGAACTCACCATTGGTCAAGGTGATGTCTGGGGTGATGGCATAATTCCCATTGAAGCTGCTTATTTGGATGGAGCTAAGAATATGGCGATCGATGGTGTCTATCATTCACCGCGATCGGGTAAATGGTATGGCTCTCAAGAAGTAGTTGATATCTGGGCGGAGTATTTATAGCTTCAGACCATTTCAGACAATAGATCTGCTCAACATGTCTATTCTCTTATCATAGGATAACGGGACGACAATTATTCCGATTCATGCAGAACTAAACTAACGTCAATTCGAGTTAAGCTTGCAAACTTTATAGCAAAGCTTTTGCTTAGGACATAAAACCAGAAGATGAGTTGCGGCGCAAAGCGCCGCAACTCATCTTCTGGTTTTGGTTTGTACTAGCTAACTCTTTTTCTTGGTTCTGGGCTTTGAGAGAGGGTTTGCGTAGCAAACCCTCTCTCAAAGCCCGTTTTCAATTATCCTGAACTCGTGTTAACTAATCGGGGAACTGCTAATTTAATTGATATCGCGTGTTCTTATTTTCCCTTTTGTGGTGTAAAATTCTTTCTTCAAAAATTGGTGTACTAAGTGCTGCTAAGTAGCTGCGCATAATTAAAAACCAGAGCCAAAACCTGTGGCGCACGCGCAGCTTGCGCCACAGGTTTTGGGGTTTTATATTTAATTGCGCCCACTTACTTACTGTGATACTTAATTTATCAAGAAGCTGAAACTATTTTGATACGCCAAACATATTAAGTTTCTTGAAATCCTATTAATGTTGTTGATAAGCTATAGTTTGATGCAATAAGCGTAGCTAGCAATTTGTGGGCTAAAACTTGTGAGCTAAAGCAAAAATAAAAAGCGCCTAACGGTGCAAATCCGAAAATAATGCTGAGGATCGATTCATGGCTTCTAATAGAAATATCCCCCAAAAAGGTCAGGGCGCTAATGAACCAGATAAAAAACAACCCAATCAGCAATCAGCAAGTGCTGATGCTGCTAATGTTGATTGGATGATCATGTCTGATCTTAGTACGCGAATTGGCGGATCTCCTCAAGCAAAACAAGAACAACAAACTCAAAATTCATCATCAAATTCTGCACCTAAGTCAGCATCTAATCAAGGGCTTGACGATGATTTAGCAGATTTAGAATGGTTGCGATCGCTGGGTTTAGATGAGCCAATTGAGCGATCTTCTGATCAAAAAAATACTACATCAGGTAGACAAACTAGTAGCCAAAATAGTAATCCTGTTAGTGATATTGATTGGTTAATTGTTAGTGATTTCAAAACGAGAATGGATAGTTCAGAGGAGGATTTTCTAGATTCTCTGGATCAAAATACTCCTGTATCGAAGATAGAACCTCAAGCATTTACAAGTACTAATAGTTTAGATGACATTATTGATGATGATCTTGGGTTAGATGGTCTCGAATTTGTGGGGGATGCTGATTTCTCTGAGCTAGATTCGTTGGATGCTTTTGGATTTGATAATGTAGATAGCATAACTGGCAATGAGTTACAGAATGAGATAGATATTACTGAAGGTAAAATCTTAGAGTTATCAAATCTTTTTGATGATAATCCGAGTTCAGATAATGCCGTCAATGATTGGGATGGGATTTTAGAGGCATCGGAAAGCGCCTATACCAATCAGCCCACCTATTCTTCTTTGGATATTATTGAGGATGCCTTTGAAATTCCTACTCAAATTACAGCAGTTGCTAGTAATGATGAAGGTATTGACGAAAATCTAGATCTATTTGCCGATCAACCATCTGACGCAATCTCTCAAGAAGATATTGCCGCAGAAGCCTTCAACCATGGTTTAGCACTAGCGAATTTAGAAGAGGATAATTTAGATAATTTACAAGATGTCAATTTGTTTACAGATTCTAATGTTGAATCTGTCGATTATGATTTGGAACTGGCTGATAATTTACTAGATGATCAATCCATTGAATCTATTGCCAGTGATGGTTTTGAAGATTTCCTCGAAGATTCTCAAAATCCATTAATTGATGAAGAAATTAATGGATTAGTAGAAAATGTAGCTAGTCCCTTAGAGGATGGGTTTGGTGAGGTACAAATTCCTGAATCTTCAGATTTGCAGGGAATAGATAATGATGAATTTTGGGGTGATGTTCCTAATCTAGATGCTGAATCAAGTAATGCCAGCGATATTAGCAGTAATGAATTAGACAATGTATTCGCAAGTGATTGGGAACAGAGTAATGCTAGTTCTGGAGATGTGATAGATGATGCTATTTGGGATAGCTCTGCTAATGTTGCATCAGAAGATCTCTCTGCTACATCTATTGATAATGCTTTTGGGACATTTGACGATCTCGCGATCGCGCCATCAGCAGAGCCATTTGCGATCGCAGATTTCACAGGAGAAATTAACGATACGGATAATGCGGAAAATGTTGTCATCAATGATGATTTAGCTTGGAGTGATGAACTAGAAGCTGAAATCAGTGGTGGCATCAATAATGATGATTGGAATTTAGACGCAGCAGTAGAGTCTGTTGATACATTTAGTGATTCTGATTTTGCGGCAGCCGAAGCCCTGATTGTTGATGCTGTTGATGGTGATGCCGTTAGCAATGTAGTCGATGATGCTGTTAGTGATGTAATTGACGATGACTTAGCTTGGAGCGCAGATCTAGAAGCAGAAATTGCCAACGATATTGCGTGGAATGAGCATAATGCTCTGTCGGAAGAGTCGTTGGAAGCATTAGCAAGTGAGCAAAATCATGATTTTGCCGATATCGTTGACAACAATTTAGTTGAGAATTTTACTGAAGATGCGCTTAATGATAACTTCGACTTTGGCGAGAGTCTAGGAGATGATTTTGCGATCGCTGATGATTCAAACTACTTAATTGATAACAACCCCATTGATGATGTGATAGATGAGGTTGCAATTGGTAATTTTGAATCTGTTCAAGACGAGCAAGCCTATCCAGATGTTGATAATTTTGGCGATCTGGAACAAGATTTGGAACAATATCAATTTAATGAGCTTGAGGAAATTGAGCAACAATCTAGTTTCTCTAGTAGTAATCAGTCTGCCTCAAATTTTCAAGCCGTTGCATTACCTGAAGACTCTCTAGATCCAGCCGCAGAATGGGAAAAATTTAACGAAGCCTTTGCTGGTCAAATTACGGATTCCAATTTCGACGATGACTTTTCTAGTTATGTAGTGAAGCCTGTAGAAGCAAAAAGTGTTTCTGAACAGCCGAGTATCAGTTCACCTGAAGAGAGTTTTGGCGAGTTTCAAGATCTCGATAGTATGCTAGATGAAAATTTTGATCTGGCAGCTTTTGATGAAGATGTATTTCCCGAAATGTCGCCAACTAATGCGATTAATGGTATTTCCACAACCTTGACCCCCAATCGTCCAGTCTCAGTTCCTCCTTCTCCTCCTGATACATCAAAGATCGAAGTTTCACCGCCATCGGTTAGCACAAACTCAATCCCACCGAATCTAGTCAGCGACCCCTTTGAAGAAGCCTTAAATAATCAACTTCTCAATAATGATTACGATTTAGCAGTAGATCTCCATGAAGAAGCCTTAGCCAATGATTTGCTGAATGGATATACATCTGATGAAAGTGCTATTGAAAAACTGACTGTAAACAGACCCAATTTCTCCACTCCACCCCAAAACTTATCATCACCTGACAATTTTGATATGGAATCTAGCGATCGCGATTTTTTAGATGATTTTGATTTAGACAGTATAGATACACAACTAACTGGCGATGATTTTGATTCTGGGTTTGCGCCTGCTGCTATATCAACTGGACTTACACCGCCGCCACCACCACCATCTCCGCCAATCGCACCTGTGCCATTGCTCTCTACTAACCAAGACATAACCTTCCCATCTGTTAGTAATCCACCGACACCACCACCACCACCATTTTTGCCACCATTGCCACCAAAACGTAATCCTTCTCAAGCGAAGCCCACATCTCCCTCCCCCTCTGTCCCCAATGCGGGATATCAACGTCCATCGGATCAGAGTAGGGAGCGCAAGCCTGTGAACCCAATTGATGAAGGTTGGTCAGAACTGCTAGATGCGGATACGGTGCTTTCTGGTGTATTGCGATCGCCAACAGGTTCACCATATTCGGAACCAAGCACAGGCACGCCTCCTAGATCAGGAATCAGTGCAGGTTCTAGTGTAGGACAGCCACCCCAAAGTAGGGATAGAAATGCTTCTAATCTTCCTAAACGCAAAGATACAGGGTTGCCAGATTTTAATGATCTAGGGCTAGAGATCCATGACGATAATACGGATTGGTCAGGGTTACTAGATAGTGGCGATTTATCAGATAGCATTACTTCTATCAGTAGCCCACAACTTTCTTCTAGAGGGCGAACTCCTCCCCTTGCAGCGCGTTCAGAAATGACTGGTATCAGCGAGACCAGAGAAATCCCTCGCGATCGCCGTAAGCCTGTCGCCAGTTTTGATGCTACGCAAGCTCGGATGGCTGCGACTCCAGATCAAGTTGATTTCAATCGCTTTACCGAAGATAACTACGCAGCCTATGGTTATGAATCTCCCTCTGCACCACAGCCAGCTGCGCCAAAACAACAGACTAAGCTGAAGATGCCTAGCGTCAGTCTTGAATCCCTATGGCAGGACTACCTCAAAATTCCTGCGATCGGTTTAGGCGCGATCGGTGGTATTTTCTTGCTCTATACCGTATTTAATCGACCAATTTTTGATATTGGTTTACGCTGGGGCATTTTCAAGGATGCCAGTGGGAAGGACTTTACCAATGCCGACTTTAAGGGAGCCAAGCTAGATAATGTTGATTTTAGTAAGGCAATCCTCACTGGTGCAAAAATGCAAGATGCTAGTCTAGTTGGGGCAAATTTTCAAGAGGCAAATCTTGATGGTGTGAACTTCTCTAAGGCAAATTTGAATCGTGCGAGATTAATTAAAGCTAGTGTGATTTGGGCAGAGTTTAATAACGCTCAAATGAATCTAGTTGATCTCGCAGGGGCAAACTTAACCCGTTCTAATTTTGCTAGTGCCAAAATGGAAGGAGCTAACTTAAAAGACTCCAAAATTGGCGCTCAAGGAACGGAAAAGGCGACAAGGTTTCCTGCTACTGTTCTCCTTGCTTGGCAAATCGTTAACGAACCACGCGAGGGGCGTAACTTAGCATCACAGGATCTATCGGGTTTAAACCTAAGTTTTGCCAGTCTCAAACGCGCTAATCTCTCTAATGCGAGGCTTAATTACACGGATCTAACAGGTACAGATTTACGTGGAGCCAATTTGACTGGTGGTCAAATCAATGGTGCAAACTTGAGCGGCGCGAAGTTAACGGGTATTAATCTCACAGATGTGGCTTTTGATCCAACCAAATTGCCGAAAACTGATGAGGAGACAATTTGCCCTAATAACCAGAAAGGTCCTTGTAAGTTTTAACGTTTGCAAATGAGCCTAGGCTCATTTGCAAACATCAATAAGATGAGTGGCGGCGCTTCGCGCCACCACTCATTTATGTACTACATAGCTATAGCCGCTCTAAAATAGAGGAGGTTTACTTCCTCTATTCTGAAACGCTATGTCCTATGCGGTAATTTATGATGGTAACTGCAATCTCTGTGCTAATTTTGTCAGCATTTTAGAGAAGTATGATCGTGGGCGGCAGTTTTGCTATATTCCTATGCAAGATCAAGAGACATTAGACATATTTAATGTCTCGTCAAAGGACTGTGAAATGGGAATGATCCTAGTCGATCGCAATAATCCCATGTCCAGATGGCAGGGCAGTGAAGCTGCGGAAGAAATTGTCCGACGATTACCCATGGGAGCATCCTTAATTGCTGCCTATCGATCGCTATTTCCTTTAAAAGCAATGGGAGACGCGGCTTATATCCAGATTCGCGACCATCGTTATCAGTTATTTGGTAAACGCGATCGCACTTATCACACTGCTTATCCTGTCGGTTGTGTAGCGAGAGACAATAGCGCACAGTGCCACAATTAACGTAAACTGCTGTAAAAATCTTCCTAAAATATTACAGGATAAAATTTGTGTATAACGTTTCCTCTCAGCAAAAGCAATACAATACCTATACTCTGTCTGACAGCAGCACCAACTCTCTCGTAGAAGTAGTTCCAGAACGCGGTGGCATTATTACCAGTTGGCAGATTAATGGGAAGGAAGTTTTTTATCTTGATACGGAGCGCTTTACTCACCCTGATTTGAGCGTTAGAGGTGGTAATCCTATTTTGTTTCCACTCTGTGGCAATTTGCCCAATGAGACCTAC
Source organism: Pseudanabaena sp. BL-A-41 (assembly GCA_050632425.1). Classification (GTDB taxonomy): domain Bacteria; phylum Cyanobacteriota; class Cyanobacteriia; order Pseudanabaenales; family Pseudanabaenaceae; genus Pseudanabaena. Next base: position 2,867,276 of record CP192607.1, read on the forward strand.
AGTATTGATGGAAAGGAATACAAAATTAAACAGCATGGTTTTGCCCGTGAATTGCCTTGGACAGCAACCAATCAAAGTAATGATGGTAAGGCTAGCCTCACCGTTGAGCTAGGTAGCAATGACCAAACGAAACTGGTTTATCCCTTTGATTTCCGTTTAGCGTTTACCTACGAGTTGCGTGGTAATACCCTAGAGATTCATCAAACATACCAAAATCTCTCCTCCACTCCCATGCCATTTTCTGCTGGATTCCACCCTTATTTCCTTTGTGGTGATAAAAATCAGCTTAAAGTGGATATTCCTGCAACTAGCTACGAAGACAATCGCACAAAAGAGAACTTTGCGTTTGATGGCAAGTTTAATTTTGACCAAGATGAGATTGATTCAGTCTTCGGCAACCTTTCACGTCGTTCGACTTCTGTGGTTGATAGCGATCGCCAACTCAAGATTGAAATTGATTACGACGACTTTTATACCTATCTTGTATTCTGGACAGTCAAGGGCAAGGACTTCTATTGCCTAGAGCCTTGGAGTGCCACTCGTAATTCTCTGAATACTAAGGAATATCTGACTGTACTAGAGCCAAATGTGACCCGCAAAGCAGTCATGAAAATCACTGCTAACTTTTTCTAAATATATAAAAAAGGCGATGCAACGCATCGCCTTTTCTTTTAGAAACTGCCTCGCATGGCTTGATTAAGTAGGACTTCAACCTGTGAGGCAAGATAACTATTTCCTAGTCCTAGCTGATCGAGGACACTCAGAGATAATTCGAGTGATCGCAATGATTTACCTTGGTATTGATATTGAAACTGCGAACTACTGCATAACTGATAGAGACAAGCTAAGTCATACAGAGTCTTCGCATAGTCATACATCATGCCAAATTGCTCAAAAGCCATAGAAGCATCTAGTAAAGAGTCTTCTGCGGTTTCGATCGCATCTTCATCTAAGCTATCTAAGCCTTCGAGTAGCCGATGCACATAAATGCGTCCGCGCAAATGCTTCGCAATGGCAATACCCCTACCATATTGAAAATCCCGAAACCTTGGTAGAACATTGATCCTAATGCAGATCAGGCTTTCTTCAGTCTGGCGATTGCCTAGTAAGGCTTCGGCGAGATCGCAATATAAATAACCGATTTCGATGCTATCTACAGGCTCTTTGAGTAAAGTAATCGTATCTTTAATTAAAGTGATCGCATTTTGCCATTGAGCTTCGGCAAGAGCAATCTTACCTAAACCTTTAAGGGCCTGTAATCGCAAAAAATTATCTGATTGATCAATGGCAAGATCGAGGGCATTTTGAAAAAGGCTATTTGCCTGATTCAGTTCACCAGACAACAAATACAATTGACCTAAATGAGCATAGCTTTTGCCGATCGCTGATTCATCATTAGACTCAAGGCGAACGGACAGCGATCGCTCAAAACTAATTAATGCTGAGGAATAATCACTGACTTTGATGTAGTAATGACCTATCGCATCATCGGTTAAGGCTTGCCCCTCCTGATTATTTCCATATGCTTCATAGGCAGCTTGCAAAGTTGGCAAAACATCTCTCAAATCCCCCAATTCCATTGCCAAAATTGCGCGAACATATAGCAAATACGCCGTTTGCTCTCTACTGGTTTCTAAGCTTTGGTTTAAGATATCCCCCGACTGTTGGACTAGCATCTTTGCTCTTTGTAGTTGCTCAGGTTGCTTGGTGGCAATTAGTTCTACTGCCAAATCCAGTAAAACCCTTGCTTTTGTGCCCATATCCCCCACGAAATTTGCGTCAGTAGTTGTATTTTGAAGACATTGCTCAAAATAAGCGATCGCTGATGTGCGGTCTTGCTGCCGTAATTGCTGCCCCTGTATAAGAAATTCCGCTAACTTCATGAAATTCTCCAAAATTATGCGTACAAATCACCTAATTTGAGGCTCTGTACTTCATATTTAATATCGTACCCAAAATCATCCAGAGGATCGCAAATTGATTTTGGGTTTTCCAAGGAATACATCGAATGGTACAGCAAAGCAAGTTTTGCTTAGGACAAATCACAACCCAAATAAGTGAAGGCGGCACGAAGTGCCGCCTTCACTTATTTGGGTTGTGATTCCCTCGATCCCAAACTATTTTCACATCGTATTTTGATAAATCTTTGTTGGGGAAGAAGGTGAATAAAGACTTCAATCTGAATCTTATCCAGCATTTGCGAACTTGATAGCAATCGTCGAGAATACTTGCATCGTCGAGAATACTTGCTCGGAAAACGATATCATTCGTCATACTACCCCAGAAAAAGGGACCAACTAGAATCATCCTATACTCGTAGGCAACGAAATTATAGGATTGCAATGCCGCCCATTTTTCAAAAAGTGATTTAGAGTAAGAGACATTTGCTGCCCTCACGATCCCAAAAGTGATTATGGTCGTACCAAAGAATGCGGTCAGCAGTAGAAGCATTTTGGGATCTATCCTCAACAGAAAAATAAGGATCTAAATAGGTAAGGATGGGCGGCGCGCCGCGCCGCCCATCCTTACCTATTTGGCTCTCATAGTAATTGCCAAACCTTAACCGTGCGATCGGCACTACCACTGACAAGCGTTTGATCTTTGGGACTAAAACTTAAGGACAGGATCTGCGCTTCATGATTGTCGAGGATTTGCAACAACTGCCCCGTTTTAACATCCCATAGGCGAATGGTTTTATCTGCACCACCCGAAGCGATCGCAGTTCCGTCACGATTAATGGCAACTGCCAAGACATTACCCGTATGACCTGAGAGAGTCTGCAACAGCTTACCCGTATTGGCATTCCAAATTTTGACAGTTTGATCTTGACTACCACTAGCGAGCAAATTGCCATCGGGGCTAAAGGCGATCGCATTTACAGGTGCATTATGTCCGCTAATAGTGAGAATTTCTGTACCTGTACTGATATCCCAAATTTTGATGGTTTTATCAAAACTGGCACTCGCAATTTTTTTACCATCGGGATGAAATACCACCGCAACGACTTTGTCTTGATGTCCTTCAAAGGTTTGCAATACTTCTGCTTTACGCCAATTCCATAATTTAATCGTTTTATCGGCACTGGCACTGACTAGGGTTTTACCATTAGGGCTATAGGCAACACTGTAGACCTGTCCATCATGACCTTCGAGATTATTAATTGGTTGTCCACTACGGAAGTTCCATAACTTGACCGATTTATCAATACATCCCGCAGCAAAGGTATTCCCATTGGGATGCACCGCGATCGCATTAATACCTGAAATCGAACCAAAGTGTTTGGATAAAGTCTCAAAAGGCTGATTATCGCGAACATTCCATAGCCTTAAGGTGCGATCATAACTACCACTGGCAAAACTAAATCCATTAGGGAAAAAGGATACGGCTCTGACCCAGCCATTATGTCCCTTCAGCGTTTGCCGTAGCTGATAGTTTGTTGCTACGGGTTGAGGAGTTGCTGTCGTCGGTTTGGTGGTAGGGGTGGGGATGCTAGGATTTGTCGTCAGTTTGGGGAGATTTTGAAAATTGACTACGCCCCAAGCTATACCTGCAAAACAGACGAGTGCGATCGCCCAACGTCCCACATTTTCGGTAATGACTTCGCCAAGGACTAATTTGGGCATCTGAAACTCTTGAGAATCTTGGCTCAAGGGCAAATTGTCCAGATCATAGAGAACTTCTTGAGCAGATTGATAGCGATCTTCAGGATGGTGTTTAACCATGCGATTGAGAATCGCCACTAGCTCAGGACGAATCGTCGCTCCTATTTGCCAATTTAAGAGATTGAGGTCTTCACGACGCACTAGCTGACTAGGATGTAAGCCTGTGAGCAGTTGAATAGCAGTTAATCCGAGCGCATAGATATCACAACTGGGGGTAAAGTGACCAAGAGCCTGCTCAAAGGGCATATAGCTAGGGGTTCCCAATACCACTCCCTTTTGGGCTGCCGTTGCATAAATACCTTTGAGAACAGCAAAGTTAGTCAGCACAAAGTGATGATTGCCGATCGCGTCATGTCTACGGCGAATGAGATTGCGGGGATTAATATCGCCATGCACCATATTGGCATTGTGGGCAATATGCAAACTTGCAAGCAGTTGCTGCAAAAAATTAATAACTTCCGACTCATTATATAGTCTGCCTTTGGCTATTTCATCACTGAGTCGAGTTCCATCAATGGCTTCTTCAACGATATAAAATTCCTCCTCCTGCTCAAAATAGGTTGTGATTTTTGGAAAGTCATTACTGCGATCGCTGAGTTGCTGCAATTTGGGAACTTCACTCCGAAACAGCGATCGCGCCCAATCTAATTGTAAATTAGTTTTATTAATGAGACAGAAACTTTTGGCAATCCAACGGGGCATCTCCGCCGCAACTGTATCTTCAACCAAGTAGGTCTGAGTATAGGTATCATCAGCGATCGTCTGCACAACTCGAAAGCGTCCACCTAATAGATTGCCAAACGCTTTGCCCAGTGTTTGTGATGTCGCCATGAGAACCTTACTCCAACCGCAACTCTAGTATTTAATTATAATCTAATGCTCTCTTACTAAGCGTAAGAAACTATGCATGAATTATAACTAGTTCTCTGAGGTTGGCACAACATAGAGAATGCCAGAAATCAACGTGAGTGCAACTGCGATCCAGAAAAAAGCGATCGCATAGGGGATTTTGACTAATAACGCAGCGATCGCCACAATTTGCATCACCGTTTTTGCTTTTCCCCACAAATTGGCGGCGATAATTGGTGATGTGCCTGCGTCACTGGAACTGCTGGGAGCACCGCGCCAAGCCGTAATCAATAACTCGCGGGTGATGATCACAAACACAGCCCATGCAGGAACCTGTCCCAACTCAATAAACAACAGAAACAAAGCGATCGTCAGGACTTTATCAACAAGGGGATCGAGAAATTTTCCTAGTTCAGTAATTTGATTAAGTTTTCTTGCTAAATATCCATCTAACCAATCTGTAACCGCCGCAATCAAAAATACAGTGAGGGCAATTAGGCGAGTCAGTTCACTATCTTGCCAGATGAACAGTCCAAAGATGATCGGAATCGCAATCAACCGTGATAGCGTGACCCAAGTTGGTAAAGTAATTGTGGAGAAAGTCATAAAACTTAAACTTCAGTAGATAAAATGGCGCTTATAGCAACACTTTACCGTGCTTTGATCTAACTTTTAAAAGTGTTGCTTCGCAACACTTTTAAAAAACTTCTTGCCTGTTCCTTATTTAGTTTGAGTAACTCGCCAGCTTAGTTTGAGATTAAACCAGAAGTTCCATATGGTCACAATCGCGATCGCAATTAAGTTAGCAAGATATTGATTGATATGAGCATAATTGTAGAGCAGATTCAGAATAATCAAATTTAAGCTCATTCCAAATAGGCAAATGAAGTTGAATTTCAAAAAACGCTTAATCCTTTTGCGCCAGCCCTTTTGATGACTAGAAATATCGCTAAATGTCCATAGATCATTCCATAGGAAATTGTTAATTACCGCAATTTCCGAAGAAATAATTTTACTGCGTGTCAATCCCCAGTGTAAGGTGGAGGCATCGCTGAGCAAGTATAAGATTGCCATATCTACAAATACTCCACTAAAGCCAACGATGCCAAATTTTAAAAAACGCTTAATGGGAACCCTCAGCTTTTCACGAATTCTACTAATCCTGCCACGCGATCGCAGTCTTAATAAATGCATAATGTAATCTACATATTGTCGCCAAGTAACTTTACTTTCGCCCTCCTTGCGTTCCTGAAAGACATAACCAACCTCTGCAACCTTACCAACATTTCCGCGTCCTAAGACTTCGATCAAAATTTTGTATCCCAATGGATTCATCAAGCAATTAGCGATCGCACTACGCCTAACCATAAAATAACCACTCATCGGATCGGAAACTCGACCGATCACATTCGGCAAAATGATTAATCCCAGCATCTGCGCTCCTCGTGAGAGCACCCGACGGATAAATCCCCAATCACTAACACCACCACCTTCGACATGACGACTAGCAACAACTAAATCCGCTCCATTTTTCATCTCATTGAGCATATTAATTAGGGTTTCAGGTGGATGTTGTAAATCACCATCGATCACACCCAAGATTTCCCCCTGTGCAGCCTGCCAACCCCGAATCACTGCCGTTGACAATCCCTTTTCCTGTTGACGACGCATGACGCGCAATTTGGGATAGTGAGGCATTAATTCCAATCCCACTTGCCACGTTCGATCTGGACTATCATCATCAACAATAATTAACTCGTAGTTTCCCTTCCAATGGCTATTTAAAATTTGGCTGAGAACTTCCACTAACTTCTCTAAATTTTTGCTCTCATTATAGGTAGGAATAATTAAAGAGAAAGTTGCTGATTTGGTGGAACTTGTCCCTAATACATCTTCAGTGTAGATCAGTTCATTAATTTGCAAGGAACCTAGAGGGACAGGGACAAGAGAGTAGGACATTGAGGTCTAAAGATGTCAGGTGTATGGACTAAAAGTAAATGGTCAATGCAGTTAAAGCAAAGTATTTATTATTCTAGCCTCCAGATCGATTTAAAACTTAATTCTCTTCTACAGGGGTTATATTTTGGGGCTTGAATAAAGAACTGATTTTTTGTGGTGCGGTGAAGCTGCGCTGAATTAAAAAACAGGTGTAGTGCAAATTCTGGGCACTCTTAGCTGATAATGTATTGGGTTGGGTAGCGAAAACTTCCCTATCTATGTAGCTCACAATACCTGCACAGATAACATTATGGTTCAAAACGCCGCAAAAGCCAGCTTTATTTCTCTAGAGAATATTGGGAAGTCTTACTTACAACCAAATGGACAGACTATCTCAATCATTGAAAATATTAATTGTCAGTTGCAAGTAGGTGAAATTATTGCGTTGCTAGGTCCTTCGGGATCTGGCAAATCAACAATTATGCGAATGATTGCAGGTTTGATTCCACCTTCTAGCGGCAGGGTGTTGTATTACAATCGTCCTCTAGTGGGCTTAAATCCTGGAGTCGCGATCGTCTTTCAAAATTTTGCACTTTATCCTTGGCTTACGGTTCTCGAAAATGTAGAACTGGGATTGAAAGCCAAGGGAGAACCTAAGGATACAAGGTTACAAAAAGCACTACGCATGATCGATGTCATTGGCTTAGATGGCTTTGAAAACGCCTATCCTAAAGAACTTTCAGGCGGAATGCGGCAACGTGTTGGTTTTGCAAGAGCTTTGGCTGTTGAACCTGAGCTATTGTGCATGGACGAGCCATTTTCAGCTCTAGATGTGCTGACGGCGGAAAACTTGCGCTTTGAGTTACTTGACCTATGGCTCGAAAAAAGAATTCCCACTAAATCAATTTTAATCGTGACTCATGGGATCGAAGAAGCCGTTACCCTTGCCGATCGCGTGATTGTATTAGGTCGCAACCCCGGACGGATTCGTGCCGATTTACCAATCACGTTACCCCATTATCGCGATCGCAAAAGTCCTGAATTCCAAGCTTTGGTTGACCAAGTTTATAAAATCCTCACTAATCCCGATCTCCCTGATATTTCCACACAGCCAACCACCACAACTTCTATCCCTACAACCAAACCACCTTCTCAACCGAAATATCAGTCTTTGCCCCATGTACGGATTGGCTCAGTAGCTGGTTTATTAGAACTTCTAGAAGGTCGGCAAGAGAAGGATATTTATCGCATTGCCCAAGAACTGTTATTAGAAGTCGATGATTTACTACCGATTGTTGATGCGAGTAAATTAATGGAACTAGTCGCTGTTACTGAGGGGGATATTCAACTATCAGCCAATGGTGAGAAGTTTATCAATAGTAATATTGATGAACGCAAAGCGATCGTTCGTGATTTGTTGCAGCAAAACATTCGCTTAGTCCAACAGATTTGTCAGCTTTTGTTAGCTAAACGCAATCATCGGATTTCTGAGGAACTAGTTCTTGATATTCTAGAGAATTATTTCACCAGTAAAGAAGCGCAACGACAACTCAGAACAGCCATGGATTGGGGACGTTATGCTGAGCTATTTAGTTATGATGAGCCTTCAGGGGAAATCTTTATCGAAGATAGTGCCGTTGAGTTATTTAACTATCGTGATTCCTCAGATTCCATTTTAATTGATGAGAGTAATCATCAACTTGAAGATGATAATCCATAGTTTCCTTATATCCAGATAATTCTTTAAAAGCTCTGCATAGCAAGGCTTTTAAAGAATTATCTGCATCTTTTGCCTGTACATATTTTTTATTCTACGGTTTAGTTTGGATTGCTTATGTTTCAGCCCACTATCGATCCTAAGTCAGAGTTTCGCACCAGATGGGGTATAGGCGATGTGTTATTGCCTTTAGCGATTATCTCTCTCATTTTCATTATTGTTCAGACTGCGAGTAAATTTACAGGAACCTATGATAGTGAATATGTAGTTAATCTATCCCTAAGCTTTTTACCAAACTATGCCTTACAAACTTTGGTAAGGATGCTTGCAGCCTATGGACTATCACTATTATTTACGTTGGTCTACGCTTATGTTGCTTACCGTTCTAGCACATGGGCAAAGGTTCTTATTCCTTTATTAGATATTTTACAATCGATTCCCGTTCTCTCCTTTTTACCTGCGGTGGTATTGGCTTTAGTAGGCTTATTCCCTGGGCAGAGATTGGGTATTGAGCTAGCGTCGATCTTGCTCATTTTTACAGGTATGACTTGGAATATGACCTTCAGCTTTTATCAATCCCTAAGCAGCATTCCTAAAGAGTTGATTGAAGCTAGTCAAGTGTATCGCCTTAGCCCTTGGCAAAGATTTTGGACGTTAGAACTACCATCGGGTGTAGTGGGTTTAGTTTGGAATAGTGTGATGTCTGTGGCTGGGGGATGGTTCTTTTTAATGCAAACAGAATCCTTTACCCTTTCCAATCGCAACTTTACATTACCAGGGTTGGGTTCATTCCTGAAGGCAGCCGCAGATAAAGGAGATAACATCGCTATTTTCTGGGGGATTATTGTTTTAATAGGGATTATTACCATCATTGATTATTTGATTTGGCGACCACTGATTGCTTGGGCCGAGAAATTTAAGCATGAAACAGTTGAAGCCACGCAAGTGCCTGAGTCACGGGTCTTAGACTTTTTAAGGCGATCGCCAACCATGCGGATTATTAGCGATCGCCTATTTACACCATTAGCTGAAGCCGTTAACCATGGCTTTAGCAGTAAACATAAAGACTCTCCTGAGAGGCAACATAAAGCATCTAAATGGATGAACTGGGTAAACTGGATACTCATTGGTTTAGTCGGATTCATTGTTTTAGGTGGAACTATTGAAGCTGCTTTATTATTAAGTCAAATGCCCTTAGCTTCTTGGCAACAGGTCATGCTCGGATCGCTATACACTTCGCTACGAGTTTTCGCTGTTTTGATTTTGTCATTGCTAATTACTGTTCCCATTGGTGTCACGATTGGGCGCAGTCCGAAGTTAGCCCAAATCCTTCAACCAATAGTGCAGATTGCGGCTTCTGTGCCTGCTACTGCGTTGTTCCCAATTCTATTACTAGGTTTGGCAAATATTGGTGGAGGATTAGATGTTGGGGCAGTAATTCTGATGACTTTAGGAAGTATGTGGTACATCCTCTTTAATGTGATTGCAGGTGCACAAGCAATTCCATCAGAACTTTTTGAAGCAGCTAGGGTTTATAAACTCTCATCCATAGAGCGCTGGCGCACCTTGATTTTACCTGGAATTTTCCCTTATCTAGTCACAGGCATTATTACCGCAGTTGGTGGTGCATGGAACGCAAGTATCGCAGGGGAATATATCAAATTTCAGGGAAAAATACTGACCGCAACAGGTTTAGGTTCCACAATTACCCAAGCTTCAGATATTGGAGATTTTCCCCTATTACTGGCTTCTACGATTGTGATGTCATTACTAGTTGTCACCACTAATCGTTTAGTTTGGAGACCTCTATATCGACTAGCTCAGGTTAAGTATCAATTAATGGTCTAAACATTACTTGATACTTAACGTCAGTTCGGGTTAAGCTGGCAAATTTTTAAATCCCAAAAATAAAAGCCTTGCTAAGCAAGGCTTTTATTTTTGGGATTTGAGAGAGGGTTTGCTACGCAAACCCTCTCTCAAATCCCGTTTCAACTTATCCCGAACTCGCGTTACTTAAAGCTATAGAAATGTGGGTTTTCTTAGCCCCTCATCTCTTGGGCTGATATTATTCAGATAAAAATAAAAAGAGGTGCAAACAATGTTTGCACCTCTTTTTATTTAAAAAAGCTTAGTTGTTATTGAACAACCACTTTACCCTGCATACCAGCGCCACGATGAGGAGAGCAGTAGTAAGAGAATTCACCAGCTTCGTTGAAGGTAGACTCTAGCTCAGCCTTAGGCTTTTGAGCCAACTTCTTGTGAGAAAGCTCTTCATGACCATCAAATACGATGTTGTGAGGGAAAGCTTTGTTGTTAACCCATTTGACAGTATCGCCAACTTTGATTGTTACTACCTTAGGATCGAATACCAACTGACCACCATCAGAACCCATTTTAACGGTGACGGTATCAGCAGAAGCCGAGGTAGCAGACATGAAGAAGCTACCAACAACAAGCACAAGGCTGACGATCAAAAGACCAAGCTTTTTTGCAAATGCAGAAATATTCATGATTAGTTACCGACTAAAATTCAACTGAAATTGCACAAATTCGACTCGACTCGAATTAAATGTGACTAAAACACGTAGAGAAAGCTATGAGACTTAGCTTTTGGGGCAATTAGACTGTGGCTCGACTAAAAGCACACATTCTTTGTTTAATAGTATATCTTTCCGCCGCCCCAGCCGATACCTTTAACCTTAGGTTCGTAGAGGATGTAACCTGCAATTAGCTTGAGGTCGTTGTCAGTTAGACCACGCATGGTGGGGAAGATATCGGTGCTCTTGAGGCTGGGGTGAACGTCATAGATTTCGGTTACGCCATCATAGGTGGTGGGCTTCTTCATGAAATCTACCAAGCCAAGTACGTTGTTACGTGTTGGGTATGCACCTGCAAGGGATTCAGGAGAAAGGTTAACGTTAGGATTGGTAAAAGTTGCACCGCCAAGGTGGCAGTTAGCACAGGCATTTTGAAATAATTTTTTGCCCTTAGAAATGTCTTTTTGTGTCAAGACAATATTGGTGTTTTCGTTAAGAGGAACAGTACGCAGCTCGATGGGAATATCAGCAGCGTTGACACTAGGGGTAAAAAGCTGAAAAGCAATCATTACAAAAGCGATCGCCGCAGCTAGATATTTAAAAACATTTTTGTTCATAATTACGGAGATAATTTAGTTAATCTAAGTTTATCTAAAAGAATTTAACCTGATCTCAAAGATTTGTTGCGATTCGCAAATCACAATCAAGCTTTGGGCTTTTTAGAATTTTGGGCTTCAGATGCCATGATGACGGCTTTTGCATCTTCCAAAGCGAGTTTGGTTTCTGCATCTTGGTAAGCGATCCCAAGGCGATCGCAAAGTTTAAATACAGCCTCAATAGTGAGTTTGTAGTCTTCGGCGATCTCAGCGATCGAATAGTCAGCAAAGCCCATAGCAATACTCGTATCTAGTTAATTCTAGAGATGTTTGTGCTATTTTCTCATGCAAACGTTAAGACAAAAAACAAAAAGTAGAGGCGGTACTTTGCACTGCCCCTACTTTTTGTTTAGAGATGTAATTTAGGCGATCGCGGAATTATCAATCACATCTTGCCAGCGTCCATTGCCAACTGCTCTAATTGCCTCAGGTAAATGAATCGCGCCTGTGTAAATCGATTTACCCACGATTGCCCCTTTGACACCGACAGACTCTAACGACAGTAGATTTAACAAATCGGTAATCGAACTAATGCCACCAGAAGCAATGACAGGCACATCAACATTTTCCGCAAGTTGGCGCAAAGCCTCGATATTTGGTCCTTGCATCGTCCCATCACGATGAATGTCGGTATAGATAATTCCTGCAACACCAATAGAGGTCATACGTCTAGCCAAATCCACAGCCATGACTTCCGAGGTCTCTAGCCAGCCTCTTGTAGCAACCTTGCCATCACGGGCATCGATACCAATCATGATTTGTTCAGGAAATTCTGCACAAATATCGGCGATCAGTTGTGAGTTCTCTACGGCTGCTGTGCCTAAAATAACGCGACTAACGCCAGAGTGCAGCACGGATAGGATACTTTCGCGATCGCGCAAGCCACCACCCATCTGCACACGCATGGGGATAGAACGAGCGATCGCCTCGATTACCTTCAAATTTTGGGGTTTTCCTTGCTTTGCACCATCTAAATCAACTACATGCAAATACTTAGCGCCTTGACTGTACCAGCGTTGGGCAACCTCTACAGGGTCTTCACCAAATACTTCTGACTGTTGATAATCCCCTTGATAGAGCCTGACGCAGCGTCCATCTAAAATATCAATTGCGGGAATTACATCCATAATTTTTACCTACGATCCCAGAAGCTTATTCTATCCAGATTTAGCGATCGCGGTATAGTACAAATCAAGGAAAAACCAATTTAGTAGGTTTTGCGCCGTAGGTGCAAAACCTACTAAATTGGTTTTTATTCAGTTTTTATTTAATCTTTGTCCCTATGAAATCGCCTAAGCAGTCAGTATCGCAACGGTTAATGTCTATTGGTATCGTGATTAGCGTTGTCTTTTTGCTGATGGCGATCGTTTCACCGCTACTCCAAGCTTTCGGGCTGTTAAATCCGAGTGAGTTTCTCAGCTATCCAATCCATGAGCCACCATCAGCACAGCATTGGTTCGGTACAGATTTACAGGGACATGATGTCTTTGCCCGAACGATCGCAGGGGCAGGTGTGGCTTGGCAAGTCACGCTCGCTTCGACCATCATTAGCTTAGTGATCGGCGTACCCTTGGGAATGCTGAGTGGCTACAAGGGCGGCTGGCTCGATCGCGGTTTAGTCTTTCTCATGGATGCGCTGTACACCTTACCCAGTTTATTGCTATCGCTGACGATCGCCTTTGTGGTCGGTGCGGGTGTCTGGAATGCGGCGATCGCTCTCAGTGTTGCCTATATCCCTCAATATTTTCGGGTAATCCGCAACCAAACTGTTAGTACGAAAACCGAAGTTTATATCGAAGCGGCTCAAGCGATCGGTGCGGACACAAAAACAGTCTTAATGAAATATCTAGCGCCCAACGTGATCCAAAGCTTACCTGCAATTTTCACCCTCAACGCTGCCGATGCAATTCTGACGATCGCTGGTTTAGGATTTTTAGGTTTAGGCATCCCTGAAGATGTACCTGAATGGGGTCACGATCTCAAGCAAGCTCTCGACGCTCTCTCGACTGGTGAAAATGTCTGGTGGACGACAGTTTTCCCTGGTTTGGCGATTACTTTTATGGCGATCGGTTTATCGCTAGTAGGCGAAGGCTTGACTCAGAGATTTAGTAGTAAGAAAGAAACAAATGCCTAGAAAAATTCGGGAATTCAAAGCCCAAGTTTCTCGCGAGGGTTTCATTTATTTGCCCAAACGGGGTAAGGGTAGTCATGAGCGCTGGCGACACCCTATACTCAGTCAAACATTAACGATTTCGGGTAAGGATGGCGATGATGTACCAATATACTTAGAGAAGCAACTCACAAAATTATTGGATGAAATCAAGAAGTTAGAGAATCAGGAGGAGGATTTATGAATAGATACAGTATGAATGTTCAATGGTCTGAGGCGGATCAGTTGTTTCTAGTCACAATTCCAGAATTTGCCGATCGCGTTGTCATGCCTTGTACTCACGGAGAAACTCGTGAGCAAGCAATTCATAATGGTGAAGAAGTTATTGAAATGTACCTAGAAGCTTGGCAAATGGAAGGTGAATCTATTCCTGAGCCGAAGATACTTCAAGCTGCTTAGCTATGTTCAAGTGCGATCGCTGATCGCGTAGGGTGTGCTAATGAAATGCAACTCACCTTTTTAATATCAATTAAATGAACTTTTTATAACCTTTTGCATAACAAATATTTGGGCTAGTTGATTAAATTATTTTACAGGTTGCATAGGTTGCCATTGGTTGTGGCTTAGCGTAAATTTTGATTAAGAATCACGGGTTAAAAACTTAGCCTAGGGTAGTCTGAAATTGGGTATTTACAATGCGATCAACGTATTTATGTGTTTTGCATTGTTATGAAATATTTGTTTCAAAACACATCCTCCGTTAACTGAATATTAACTACGATCTTCTTTGCATTAGTTCAACAAAATCTATGTATATTGTCTTTCTATCTCATGACTGTCTCATGATTGTTAGCACATCATTACACTGAACTAGTGTCTTTGCTATCTTCTCTGATTTCCTAATAAATAATGAGTACAATCAAAGTAAATCAAACATCAGATCCCACTGACAATTGGCGATCTCGTTTAGGCTATTTAAGCGAATGTGATTCTGCGACTTGCATTATCTATAAAGACTTTGAGAGTAAGCAAATTCGGCGATCGTTTACATGTCAGTTTCATCCAGAGTTATTATCTGATTTGCGAACGGTAGGAATATCTGAACTGCCTACCTATAAACGTTTTAAGACAGATGATGGCGCAAGGTTGTTTGCCCGATTACTATATGAGGGGATGCAAGAATGAGTACAAATTCTTTCAACCATTCGCTGAATAGTCAAGACCTACAACAGGAGTTGATTGACTATATGTTTCGCCGCGATGCAACAGGGAAATTAGATGCCGAAGCCTGTCTGAAATTGTGGTTTGGAAAGAGTCACGACACAGATAATGAAATTCGTAAACGATATAGCCACTTTGTAGATCAAGCAATCTCAGGCGAACTAGATGATTGGATGGAAACTCCTCATGGTTGTCTTGCACTAATGATTCTGACCGATCAGTTTCCACGCAATATTTATCGCCATACTGTGCAAATGTATGCAGGTGATCAAAAATCGATGGAAATTTTGGCTAGGGGGCATGACTGGATCGCAGAATTCACTTCAGAGGAATGCTTATTTGTTCCTTGTCTCATTTTGACACATCAAGAAAATCTGGAAGATCAGAAACAATGTGTCTCATACTACGAGCAAATTGAGTCTGACTTAATGCCTGAGTTTCGTAGCTTTCGCACCATTTTTGAAGCACATTTGAAAATCATCAATATTTGTGGCGTGTTTCCGCACCGAGATCATTATTTTGGTCGCGAGACTTCAGAAGCAGGAAAATTATTACTTGAAGATCCCACTTTGCGATTCGATCTACCTCTAGTTAGTGAAAGTGGAAGTGTACAATTTGGAACCGATCCCAGTCGGCTTTGGCAAGCAACAATTCATACTTTTGATGTTCTCGATCGCCTTAATTCTCTGGCGCAAAAATATAAGCATTCGGATGCTAGTCACAGGTCGAGTAATATTGACTGGATGACCGATGAACAAGTTGCTTTTTGTAAAGACACATTTAGGAAGTTCGATAAAAATGGGGATAATTCCTTATCAGTTGATGAGCTACTCTCTGTGTTAAATTCCGTTGGCAGACCCTATTCTATAGAGCGCGTACAAGAAGCCATAGATATCATTACAGGTCATTCTGGTAGAATTACTATAAGCTTTGAGGAATTTGCGACCTTGCTTCAGAGTGATCTGCTTAGCCATGAAGATGAGCAGCTACTGGAACGCTTTCAGCTTTTTGATGTAGATGGATCGGGAACGATTAGCTTGGAAGAATTGAGAATTTGCATTCGCAACCATGATTCTCTAATTACTAATACGGAAATTGAAACTATGCTAAAGCGGGCGGATAGTGATGGGGATGGGCATATCGACTATCACGAGTTCTATGCTTTGATTCAAGCAGCACGGAAAGGCAATACCCATTCCTCTAATTAGATAGAAAAAGGCAACTAATTAAAGATTGCATATGAAATCAGAAAAATTTCTATTAGCCCAAAATATGGCATTTTTGATTGCCATCCCACCAGATAGCAATTTAGCAAAGTTACTGCATTTTTGTTTGGTCACAAAAACCAGATCTAATTCATCGAAAATAGAACTGCTTACAAGTATCTGCGAACTCATGGAAAAACCATCTAATCTCCCCTACTGGACTCAAGAGATTATGGGATTGGATTTGGATTACAGCAGTGAGGAATGGAAGTCCCTAGGCGAAATGGGGATTACAAACGCAACAGAATTTATGGCTCAAGTGTCGGAAGAACTAGAAAGTCTGGAGCTATAGTCATGTCTATCAATGTTGACTTGTTAGAGCAAAGTTTTGAGCGCATTAAACCTTGTGCAGAGCAGTTCGTCGCCAGCTTCTACGAAAACCTGTTCCAAGCTCACCCAGAGGTCAAACCCATGTTTGCCCATGTGGATATGACGCAACAGGAACGGAAACTTTTAAGCGCTTTAGTTTTGGTCGTTGAAAATCTTCGCAATCCCAATGCCTTGGAATCGGTTCTCAGTGCACTGGGATCTAGGCATGTAGGCTATGGGTCGCTACCCCAGCAATATCCTGCGGTAGGACAAGCCCTGCTGCTCACATTTGAGCAGTATCTTCAGGATGACTGGACACCAGAACTCCAACAAGCTTGGACGGATGCCTATGGAGCGATCACTGCCCAGATGTTACGAGGGGCGGGAAGTGTTCATCCAGAAACAGAGCGATCGCAAGGTTTACCTTTGGCATCATCACCGCAAACTATTTCCTTCAATGTCCCAACCGCAGCTTCTAGTGCTGTATCGACTAGTTCTGCGGTTGCAAATTCACTTAAAAAAATCGAAGTTGAGGAAACGCCCACGTTAGCTCTGTCAGATTTGCCTGTGGAACTGTTGCAAGTAAGTTTTGAGAAAATTAAACCCCAAGCTGAAGAATTTACCGCTAGCTTCTATGAACACTTGTTTGAGTCTCACCCAGAGGTTAAACCCATGTTTGCCCATGTGGATATGGTGCAACAGGAAAAAAAACTTTTAAGTGCTTTAGTTTTGGTTGTTGAAAGTCTTCGCAATCCCAGTGCATTGGAATCAGTTCTCAGTGCCTTGGGAGCCAGACATGTTGGCTATGGGTCACTTCCTCAGCAATATCCTGCGGTTGGACAAGCCCTGCTACTGACGTTTGAGCAATATCTTCAGGATGATTGGACACCAGAACTCAAGCAAGCATGGAAAGATGCGTATGGAGCAATCACTTCCCAGATGTTGCGAGGAGCAGCCAAACAGGTGGCTTCTAAGACAGCTCAGGCGCAGAATCCTAAAACTTCTGAACAAGGCGCATTTTCGGCGGCATCAATAGAATCAAAAATTGGATTTAGTCAACAATTCAAGGAATTTCAAGCCAAAGTAGCGAATCAACAGTGGCATACACTTCCTCAGAAAGTTTTGAGGCGATCGCTGGATGCATTTTGGAATGCACCTGTTTGGTTAGTGGCGGCGATCGCGGCTGTGATCTGGTCAGTGATTTTTGTCGCCGCCGAAGAAAACTCCTTGCTTGCAAAGGTCTTAGAAGGGGCTGATACAACTAGTTTGATTCTAGCACTGGTACTATTTATCAAGGAAGCCCCTGATCGGCGCAAACAATTCCATTATCAAGCATGGAGTACGATCGATGCCGCGCATGGTGTGAAAGTTAGCTACGCTAGAATTCTGGCACTTCAGGATTTGAATGCAGATGGAGTCCCACTCAGAAGCTTGGAGGTTTCTGGGGCAGATTTCGTTGGAATTCAACTTCCAAGGGCAGACCTGAGTAACTCAAATTTAAGCGAAGCGAACCTGAGTAATGCGAACTTAAACCATGCCGACCTGAATAAGGCAGACCTATGTAAGACTAAACTTAGCGGTGCTGATCTCCATTACGCTAACCTCAGTTTTACCCACCTCAAAGAGTCCAACCTGAGCAGTGCAAACCTGACTCATGCCAATCTCATTTGTGCTGATTTGAGCCAAGTCAACCTCAGTGGGGCGAATTTGAAACAGGCGAATTTGAGCGGAGCCAATTTGACTGGGGCTTATCTGACAGGAGCTAACTTAAAGGGAGCGACAATCAGTGAGTCAGAACTCAGCGCTGCTTTTCTGGAAGGCGCAACCCTGCCGAATGGTTCTAAATATCGATCATCCTAGTAAAACATCGCACACAAAAATACAAAGATTGCGCGATCGCCGACTACGTAGGCATTGGCTTCACAAACACCTCTATTTAGTAAGTTCTTGATATACTCCAGTATATTAAATAGGAACATAGACATACTTTTCTACAATAGTCCAAGTATCAAAGCAATCTATGTAAGCAAATTTACCAGTAAAATATGACTTAAATCTGATGAAACGATTAGCATTGCCCCTATCGATTTTGTTTGGGTTTCCCCTCGTTGTCACCACCCAGTCAACTGCACAATCACCAAACTATACCCTTCAACTGAAAGCAAACTCTGATAAATGTCTCCAGAAAAAGAATCCTGATTGGGAGAATGGAAACCCAATTCATCTCTGGGATTGTGGTGTGGATAAGGACAACGAATCTTGGATCTACAACGCTCAAACAGGACAAATTCGTGCCAAGGCTAATCCTAACAAATGCCTCCACAAAAAGAATCCCGATTGGGAGAATGGAAACCCAATTCATCTCTGGGATTGTGGTGTGGATAAGGACAACGAATCTTGGATCTACAACGCTCAAACAGGACAAATTCGTGCCAAGGCTAATCCTAGCAAATGCCTCCACAAAAAGAATCCCGATTGGGAGAATGGAAACCCAATTCATCTCTGGGATTGTGACGTAGATAAGGACAACGAATCTTGGGAAAAGACTATCTTTGCTGTTAATTCTCACACAACTAACACCAATAATCCTAAACCAGCACAGACTGCTCCAGTCAAACCAGTTGCAGCCAATGATGACGCTGACAGTACTTGTAGTGGATCAAATCAATTGACCAGTGCCGAAATCCAAGAAATCTTGCGAGTTCATAATGCAGCACGCGCTGAAGTTAATGTTCCACCACTCAAATGGAACTGTAAATTAGCAGATTTTGCCCAAGATTGGGTCAATAAAGATGTGTGGGGACATAGTTCTTCGGAAGATCGTCAAAAGATCATTTTGGGTAGCTATTCGGGTGAAAATTTAGCTGCTGCTGCTCCCTCAAGTCAGAATATTGCCACTAATGGACCAACTGGTTGGTGGCAAGAAAAAGCCTTTTGGAACAGTGAGTCTGTAAGTTGTCAGTCAGGCAAGGTCTGCGGTCACTATACTCAGATGGTTTGGCGCGATACGACTGAAGTAGGCTGTGGCTTAAATCGTAAGTCAAGTGCTATGGGTGGCGAATGGACGCAAAATTCAGTCTATTTATCTTGCGTTTATAATCCCGGTGGAAATATTAGTGGGCGTAAGCCATTCTAAAAGTGCGATCGCCGAGCTTATCTTTAAGGGTGCGTTACATTAACGCACCCTTAATATTAGAAGATTGTGCATTTAGTATTAGCTTTAACTTATTTAGAAACACTTTCACCAGATACTTAGTATCAATTCTCAAGATGACAAGAGCATTTGGGGAATATCAAACCCTTTCCTTACTAAGTACCAAGTGATTTCTAGCCATGTTTCCCAACGATACGCCAGCAATAGATAATCCAGTAGATTTCGCATCTTCCACAACTCCCATAGCAACATCTAGCCAGCCGCAGATCAAACCTACCCAAATCCTTTTGCCACAAGAATTAAATATATTAAATGCTAAGTCAAATCTGAAAGGAACCTTGCAATTATTAGGACATCTTACCGTGATGGCTGGGAGTGGCTATCTGTGGGGGGTAAATATGGGACATCTTAGCGATCGCTGGTTTATTGCCCTACCCGCACTAGTGCTTTACGGATTTAGCTTTGCAATAATGTTCGCGCCATTGCATGAGGCATCTCACCGCACCGTTTTTACCAATAATCGTGCCAATGATTTGCTTTGCTGGTTTGCAGGGCTATTATCTTTTTATAACAGTACCTTCTATCGGCTCTATCACAAGTGGCATCATCGCTATACTCAAATCTTGGATAAAGATCCTGAATTAAGCGATCGCAAGCCCACCAATCTCAAGGAATATATCATCGAAATTAGCGGGCTTACTTGGTGGATCGGCAAGTTTAAGAGACATTTCCTCACCGCGATTGGCAACTTAGAAAATTGCCCATTTATTCCTGAAAGCTCCCGTGCCGAAGTAATTCGCTCTAACCGTTTACAGCTATTGGTTTATGCGGTAGCGATCGCCATTTCTGTATATTTCCAACAACCTTGGTTTATCACCTACTGGATGCTCCCCCTTGCAGTCGGTCAGCCGATTTTAAGATTTTTACTCCTAGCTGAGCATACTGATCGCCCCAATACCGACAATATGCTCGCCAATACCCGCACCACGCTGACCCTAGCGCCATTGCGATTCTTGATTTGGAATATCTCCTACCATGCCGAGCATCATCTCTATGCTTCCATCCCCTTTCATCAATTAGGCGCAGCCCATGCCAAACTGAGTTCGCATTTTGAATGTGTGGAAAATGGCTACTTCAACGTCCATCGCCAAATCATCGCTAATTTCGGCGCAAAGACTGGGAACTCCGCAGCATGAATGTTTTTGAGATTAAGAACTTTCAGCTTCAGTGCGGTGCAGTTTTGCCAAAAGCGCAATTGGTGTATCAAACCTATGGCGAACTAAATAGCGATCGCTCGAATGTAATTCTCTATCCTACCTCCTACGGAGCGCAACATCCTGATATTGAATGGCTAGTGCGACCTGATGGCATTCTCGATCCGACAAAATGGTTCGTAATCATCATCAATATGTTTGGGAATGGGCTATCGAGTTCGCCTAGTAATTGCGCGGAATGTGGCTTAGCTGAGCAGGGTTTCTGGTTTACGCATCTAGATAATGTCACGGCTCAAGAGCAATTGCTACGCGAAGTCTTTGGAATTGAGCGCTTAGCCCTAGTTTACGGCTGGTCGATGGGCGCACAGCAAGCCTATCATTGGGGTGCGTTGTATAGCGATCGCGTAGAACGTATCGCAGCAATTTGTGGCACGGCGAAAACCACCGATCACAATCGCATTTTCTTAGAGAGTTTGCGCTATGCCCTAACTGGCGATCCAACTTGGAATGGAACTAGTTTTGATGGTATTCCCGATCGCGGATTTCGCACCTTTGCCAGAATTTACGCCAGTTGGGCAGCCTCCCAAACCTTTTATCGCGAAGGTTTGTATTATCAATTCGGTTATGAATCTCTCGAAGATTATCTCCTGCGTGGTTGGGAAGCGGGATATCGTAAGCGCGATCCGCGAAATTTGATGGCAATGCTTGATACTTGGCTCAGGTGCGATGTGAGTAATAATTCCATTTATCAAAATGATTATGAACTTGCTATGCGATCGATTCGAGCGAAAACTCTAGTCATGCCTAGCACCACGGATTTATATTTCACCCCCGAAGATTGCGATCGCGAGGCGGCGCTAATTCCTAATAGTTCATACCTTCCCATTCCATCGATCTGGGGTCATCGTGCTGGCAATCCCTATCAAAATCCTGAAGATGAGAAGTTTATTCGTCAAGCAGTGTGGGAATTGCTAAGTGGTTCATGAATTGGATAATTTTTCTTGCATCCATACTCGAAAAGCCTTCATAGCAGTGCTGCGACCTTGCTGAAAGCTAATTTCTAACAACTGGGGTATGACATCGCAGATCGGGATATTACCAAAAATAGAACTGAACTGCGATTCGACATACTCGCCATCACGCAAGATGTAAATTTTCAAGGTCTGATCGTACAGCCAGAGTTCAGGTACTCCAAGGGTACGATAAACATCAAACTTGGTTTTGGAAGTTACGTCCACCTCGATCGCTAGATCGGGTGGAGGATCGATGTTCATGTCTAGTTTGCGGATACCACGCATAGCAACATTGTTTTGAATGTAGAAGCAGTCATCAGGTTCTAGTCCTGCGAGTTTGTCAACACGCTTGAAGGTTGTAGATCCAAACCCTTCAAAATCAATTTCCATTTTGTCCATCAGGACTTGTAAAAAATCTCTAATCAAAACTTTAATTTTTTCGCGTTCAGGTAGGGACAAAGCAATTTCTAATACACCGTTTAAATAAGCAATTCTTGATCTGCGCTTGTTGCCAAGGTCTTGGAGGATAGATTCAAATTGTTCCCAGTCGATTTCATGGAGGACTGTACTTTGTCCCGCTAAGGTTTTAATCTGTGAGATTTGTAATAGGGTGGTCATCTGCGTATCTCCTAACTTTGCTCATCCAGCGATCGCTATTTACAGTTTACGCCATTAGAAAAGATGAATAGCGCCGCTACTCATCTTTTGGCTTTTGGAAGAGTTTATAATCATTATTAACATCTAATCCGATCGCTAAAAACTATGTCTCAACGCCCTGTAACCATAGATGATATTTTCGAGTTGTTTCGTGAAAGTGAGCGCCAACGCAAAGAACAACAACGAGAGTTTGAGCAGTCTTTGCAAAGATCTCTGCAAGAATATAAACAGACCTCTGAGCAAGAAATGGCTGAACTCAAAAAAATTGTCGCGCAGACAAATAAGCAAGTCGGTGGGATTACGAGTCGCTGGGGTGAGTTTGTCGAAAATTTAGTTAGACCTGCGGCAGTGCGGATGTTTCGAGAGAAAGGGATTGAAGTGCATTTTACAGCCTTGCGAGTGGAAGCTCAGGATGAAAATGGTTCTATCGAAATTGATGTGCTAGCCGAAAATACTAATGAAGTGGTGGCGATTGAGGTCAAGTCTCATTTAGAAGTTCGCGATGTGAAGCGATTTTTAATCACTTTAGATCGTTTTAAACAGGCTCTGCCTAAGTATCAAAGTTATAAGCTCTATGGCGCGATCGCTGGGATTAAGGTGGATGAGCGAGCCGATGAATATGCCACGCAGGAAGGGCTATTTCTGATTAAGCCTTCGGGGGATACGGTAGCGATCGCTAATGGTCAGGATTTTGTAGCAAAGACTTGGTGAACGGTTGTAGAATTAGATTATTAAAGAGGTAACTTAATTATGAGTCAATATGTTTTGCTTCGTATTCAGTCTCTTCAAGAAGAGCTTGAAAGTTTAAAAAAGATTGTAAGTAATCAGTTGTTACACAGTCCTCGTAAGAAAACTTCTATCAAAGGTCTATGGAAAGATTTTGAGATTCATGATGAGGATTTTACCGATGCGCGAATGGTTATATTTAAAGATGCGAGTAATTAGAAAAAAATAGAATTAACCCTGTATTTCTTCCATATCTTGACTTTAGAAGCTTGTATAATGATCGCAACCAAACAAAATAGGTTATTGCAAGTTTATAAATAGAAAGACAAAAAATAATGTTTGAGATAGGAGATATTTTGTCAGTTGAGTTATTTGCTCATACTCGACATTTCTTTGTTTATATTGGCGGTGGAAAGATAGTAGAGTGGGGACCTTGGGATGGAATGTCTTGGATGGGTGGGAAAGGTCATGTTTTTACAAAAGAACTGTTTAAATCTGGTTCAGAGTATAAATCGCTAGGTAGTGATGGAGAATTAAAAGAAATTACGCTAGAACAGCGCACAGGAACTAATGAGTCTTTGATTAATCAGAGAATTAGAGAGATGACCACAGGGATTGACTATCATTTAGGGCATCGAAATTGTGAACATTTTGCTTATTATGTTACTGGGTACACAGGTTATTCCAAACAAAGTGTTTCCCACATGTTTACTGATCACGATCCATTTACAAGTAATTCTATGATTCAGAACATCCGTGAACTAAAAGACGAGCTTTTGAGGTCTAGTCATTGTGGAGTGGTTGGTTTATCTAGGGGAGACTTTAAAGATTCTACGCTTGTTGGTAAACTCAACGATGGGCATTATGTTTATCACTATAGTCATCCTTTAGGAGGTCAACACCTTTATGTAACCACTATTCCTAAATCTGAAAATTTTGAAGCTAGTTACGATTCAGTTTTGTTAGCATATTATGGTGCATTCATAGGGAGAGGGGAGATTCTAAGTATTGTTAGGAAAGTGAGGGGATGCTAAACCCTGCATCGGATAGCAAATTCACGCAGAAATTACCTTGAAATATTATTGACAAGATTGATACCAGATTAAATTTTAATTTGAGTGATAATCCCGTTTGCTGAGAGATAAACATTGTGAATACAGGATTATGACTAAGGCTCTATCGGAAATTGCTCAAGAAAAAGGGATTCGCTACTTTCTCATTTCCTTCACTGACCTCTTTGGCGTGCAACGCGCTAAATTAGTACCAACCGCAGCGATCGACTCGATGGAAGCTAATGGCGCAGGATTTGCAGGATTCGCCACATGGCTTGATATGACACCCGCCGATCCTGACCTCTTCGCCATTCCCGATCGCAATAGTCTCTTCCCCTTACCTTGGCAACCTGAAATTGGCTGGATGCCCGCCGATCTCTACATGAATGGCGAACCCGTCAAACAAGCCCCACGCTATGTTCTCAAGCAAGCCCTCAGCCAAGCCGAAGCCCTCGGCTATCGCGTCAAAACGGGCGTGGAATGCGAATATTTCCTACTCTCTGCTGATGGTACGGATATTTCTGATTTAAGCGATCGCGCAAGCAAGCCCTGCTACGACCAACAAGCCCTGATGCGCCGCTTCGATATCATTGCCGAAATCTGCGATGCCATGTTAGCGATGGGTTGGGGAGCCTATCAGAACGATCATGAAGATGCGAATGGTCAATTTGAAATGAACTGGACTTATGCTGATGCTTTGGTCACAGCCGATCGCCATGCCTTTTTTAAATATATGGTCAAAGCGATCGCTGAAAAGCACGGCTTCCGCGCCACCTTTATGCCGAAACCATTCCCACACCTAACGGGCAATGGCTGTCATACCCATCTCTCCATTTGGGATTTAGAGGGAAATACGAATCTCTTTGATGACGTAAAAGGAGAACTCGGTTTATCGAGCTTAGCCTATCAATTTATCGGTGGCGTATTGCATTCCGCTGAATCCGTCTGCGCCTTCACCAATCCCACCGTCAATTCCTACAAGCGGATTAATGCTCCTGTCACCAACTCTGGTGCAACATGGTCGCCCAACACAATCAGCTACACAGGCAACAATCGCACCCACATGATCCGCATTCCCGAAGCAGGTCGTTTTGAGTTCCGTCTCGCCGATGGAGCAGCGAATCCCTATCTCCTCCCTGCTGCCCTCATCGCCAGTGGTCTCGATGGCATCAAACACCAACGCGAAGCAGGTCAACGTTATGACAATAATTCCTACACCGATCCGCTTCCCTTCGGCACAGTGAAGCAGTTGCCAGCAAATCTTTTAGATGCGTTGCGATGTCTGCAAGCAAATACGATTTTGCCCGATGCTTTAGGTTCAGAGTTTGTGCAATCCTATATCAAGTTAAAGCAACGCGAATGGAATGATTACAGCACTCGCATTAGTCCTTGGGAATTAGAACATACTTTAGATTGTTAAAACCCAAAAAAGGCTGTGGCGTATGCTGCGCGTGCGCCACAGCCTTTTTGGGTTTTAATCATGCGTGCTTAACTATTTACGCCATGCTCTAACCATTGCAGGTTCTTGATCGGGTTGGATGTATTCGACCATCAGGTTTAAATCAAGATTGGGAAAGAATCGGCTTTGAGCGATCGCTTTGTAATCAAGTCCACTAGTTGTCAGGTAATTTTTCGATGAGGATTTGGGGTTGCTGTTTGACGTTAAGTACTGTCATGGTTTAGCTTCCTCTAAAACTTTATCTTAGTATATTATCCAATTTTATTTGGGCGATCGCCTATTCTCTAATTTGCAATGCGATCGCCTAATAAATCAAAATATCACCCCATTTAAAGTTTGGCTTTAGCTGCGTCATAGTCGATCGCTACCTAAGAGAATAAATTAACAAAATCCGTAGCTTTAGCGATCGCAATGTTCTGATATTTAACAAGCGATAAAAGCTGTTTGTCTCCTGTGACTATATGGCTTGCGTTAATGACTACGGCGCATTCGATAATTATGTATTTCACTATTTCTCATGGACAACTAAATCAATAAATTCTTCTCTTTCTTCTTCTGACATTTTTTCCCAGTCATAGCCACGCTCATTTGCCGCAAGTTTGACTTTATCCGCGTCATAGCTAGATAAATCTTGCCATTGCTGCCATTGGGACAGTAGTAAGAATCTAAAAATCTCTATTTTTTGCTCTTGTGGCAGTTGTTTGACAAGTTCTACAACTTGTTCGTTACTTAAGTGTTAAGCTTGGCATCTTTGTATTCTCCAGTATTAACTCTAAAGAAGAAGAAGTTACTTACTTTAGTTTTTAGGTAGACAACAATTACGCGCGTTCCTTCGAGTAGATTGTTTAGGTTTTCTATAAGCTGTACTTGCCCATTGCAAAGGAAGCTAAAATTACTCTGCACTATAACTCACAAGTTGCCAGCCAGTTATCATACCGACCCAGAAAATGGTCAGATCTCCAATAAACCAACCCCATCCTGCCCAAAAACGCTTTGAGCTAAATATAGTAACGCGCAAAAGCCAAGGCGTTTCACTAAGAGGACGACCAAATCCATCAAATATCTCTTTTGTAACAGGATTAACTGTAACAACAAAATACGCAATACAAGTTGCTGCTAAGACTGATAATATAATTATCCAGCCTAACCATCCTAAAATTTTTCTTCTGTACATTGACTTTCTAGTTTTGAATTTAGGAGATTATTATAGCGACCTCAGGGTAGTCTGGAATTATTCGTAAAGGAAATTAGCTGTCAAAGAAAATAGAACATTTGGTCATTTCCCAATCATTATCAAACACCAGAAGTGTATCCGTTTTTGGTATTTCTTTGCTTTTGATTCAACACTTCTGGATAACAGCACTTTCCGTTTATTTTAGATATTTTTCTCAATCTGTTATAGTATTTTAACCATTTTCAAAAGGAAATCTGTATTTATAAAAGTGTTTGAAGAATGCGTAGTAAGGATGAATTTTATATCTCTTATTTGAAAAATAAGAATACAAATAAGCGTGTGGTTCTAAAGGATTAAAAAAAGGATTATACGAAAAGACTATAAATAAGATAGCTAGAATATAAGCACTTCTTGACACTAAAAATATTGTGCTAGCAATTTGAAGAATAAATAATAGCCAACCATTGAGAATAGTCGTACCTAGGAAAACATTAAGCTTTTTTGAATAGAACAGCCAATTAACTAAACCAGAAATTAGATTTACGGTTATCGGAATTACAAATAAGTAAAACCAATTTAAAGAATAGTTTACAGAGTAGATAGAAGTTGCCAAAAAACTGTAGGACGTTAAAACACTAGGTAATGCAAACCACATTGCCACCTCTAACTTTTCATTCGCATTTAAATATGGGTTGTCTGAGTAGTAAACATTAGCTTCAACAAAGTTGTTCAATTCCTTGCTAGAGTCAAATTTTTTCATTGTCGTCCTATCTAGATTAAAGGTCTAAAATCTTAATCAGAAAACTCTTGCTTAATCTGAGTAAGCTCAGCTTGAATTTGTGGATCTCGCGCTATTGCTGTTAGTTCATTCTTAATTTGATTAGATTGATCGCGCAACTGCCGAGCGTAGGTCAAACTATCCTTAATATCAGTACGATTCTCCCACACACCAATTAACCCAGAATCGAGTAATTGACGCACAGTAAAAGTTTTTTTAGGCTCAGGCAAAGGAGAAATTAAAACAATTACTTCAACCTCTTGACCTTGAAAAACAGGTAAATCACTTAGATGAATTTCACTGTCTTTTTCTATAGTTTGCTGTAACCGAATTGCTCACATAGCTTTGTCTTCCCTGCGGTTGCATACATTCTAAAATTGTTTAAATAGATGGGAGCTTGTCATAGGCTTCTGGCTCAATATCAGGGACTTTTGCCAAGATTGCCTCATACTTTGCTCGACTACCCCTCTTAGCCCGTTCACTGAGATAACTTTCTGTCATCAAAGCCGACAACTTTTCAGCGATCGCTGTAGATATAAATTGGTCAATAGAAATGCCATCACGACTTGCAAGTTCAGACAAACTCTTGTGCAAAGAATCAGGAATTTGAACTTGGACGATACTCATGGCAACTTTCCTATCAACCGTAAAAAATCTGGAGGCTTAAACAATTGTATTCCAAACTGCTCAACACCATGAAAATCACGAGTGTTGTATGTAATTATACTCGCACCTCCAGCTTTAACAGCAAGCTCTAATACCAAGTCATCTTTGGGATCGCGCAAAAAAGGTCGCCAAAGAAAGAAAATTTCATGTTTTACTCCTACTTGACAATAAAAATCAATTAGATTGTCTACATCATCCAAACTCAGGTAAGAAATTTGACCTTCTCTAGACAAAACATCTCTATATTCCATGACGAGAGGGACTGATAGATGTATGTCAAAACATTCTGTGCCAATAAGACTTAACAACTGAAATGCACTGCCACGTTTGGATCTTAATCCAGTAACAATGACGTTAGTATCAATTACAATTTGAGACGGCATTGATAATGACATTTAGAATTCTTGAATTACCATAAGTATTTTTTTCCTCTCTCAAATTTTGGTTGATTAGATAGAAATTTTCTATCTAATCAACCAAGTCGCTATGTTATAGAGAATCTATGGCTTTTGTTCAGGGAACATACACTTATCAGAATCGCAACCCGCAGGTCCCGCCTCCATCAACTCACCCGAATCATAACGCAACAAACTCGCGTAAAAATCATCAGACTTGCGACGTTCTAGCACCTCAGCACTGAGCTTCTCATAGGTCGCCTTATCGATTGGCTCAAAGGGCAAGCGAGGGAAAGTTTGCAGGTCATCAAAACGCGCCAACAGCGCCGCCGAGATATAACCCTCATCATCACGAATCGCCTCATAAATCTTCTTCCCTAAAGGCTCGATTTCATGCTCCCGTAACTCCAAGGTTGCGGAAGTATTATGACGGGTGTAATGCTTCTGCACCTGCATATAGAAATCAAACTGCGCCATCACATCGAACTTGCTGATTTCCACCTGATCCGCACCGTCAAGGTCAGCCCAAGACACGCTCACAGGAATCTCCACCAGCCATTCCGTACATCTCGGATCGAAAGGATCATTGAGCAATTGTCCATTCTCATCCTTATCCGATTGCGAAGGAATGATGCTATAGCCATAGTCCATGCAAGCCCGCGCTACAGGATCTTCCTTACGGAAAGTAATCCGACGGATAAAGCGCTGCGCCTTAGGTGGATGCCACCCTGGGGAAGCGCCAGTCAGTAAGGATTTCGTGCCTGCTGGCTGAGTTGTCGTGCAACGATTCGGGCGACGTAAGCCATGCGCGTCGCAATATTCCCAAACTGTCTGATGCACAATCTCACGCCAGCGATTTAGATAATCAGCTTCCTTCTCTTTGAAATCTAGCCCCTGCACAGTATCAGGACGACCTGCTTCCCACCAGCGCAACCATTCCACACCAAAGGCATGAACGAAGAAGTCAAATAGTCCTGTAAAGGATACGCCCACAATTGGGTCAATTTCACGGCTATATTGATAACGCTCTTCGTTAAAGCGATGATTGAGCAAAGCGGCAACAGATAAAGCGCCTGCTTTAAAGGCTTGTTCTTGCTCTTTATGATTATGTGGATCAAGTTGATTTAGATGGATTTCAGATAAATTACAGTGAAAATTCGCCCCCAAAATTTCACCGCAAGGATTCAGGGCATAACGCTGTAATCTGTGTTCTAGCTCACGTTCAGAGACTTCAGGTTGATGATTCATTAACCATTCTTTGCCTTCTCCTTTCACATATGCAGCAAGGAAATCACGCTTGAGTTCAGGAGTTGTGATCAAGTCAGCATTAGAACGTGCGATCGCCTCACCTGCCCATTGAATTGCCCCTTCACCCGAATAATATTGCTTGCGAACAGCGTCAATACATTCTTGTTCAGTCGGCTTGCGATGGAATACCCTCGTGTGGTTCGCCATTCTCAAAGCATCGCGCTCAGGATCAATTCTCCAATTACCAGCTTCATCCTGCTGCCAGAGATTATCCTTTGCGACAGAACCTAAAGCATCTTCAGACGAGAATTGTCTCATGCCGGCAGACCTTCTGATGTTACCAGCTACGATACAGACGGCGGCTTCATCGATGAGGATACAGCACTCAACCGAGGTGAGTTGACGACCGATCGCTTTATTTAAAATATTGGCACAGCGATCGTAGAGCGTGGGCAACTTGACAGGATTTGCCATGCCGCCGAAGCCCTTGAGGGGTTCACCACTGGGGCGAACATCGCTGATATCAACGGTAATTTGGACGGGCTTAGTCGCATCAAATTGTTCGTTGCTAGAGAGTTCGAGCAAAGATTGATAGGACTTGACCCAACCTTGACGGCTATCACCGACCCAAAACTTGACGGCATTGTTAGCATAGTCAAATTCAACTTCGGTATTGTGGCGACGCTTTTCGACAGGGGTTGCGCCGATCGCACCGATGACATTGACTTGTAACTGGTTACGAATCACGGGCAATTGGCTGATGTACTGCGGCTCTAATACGCCGCCAGTTCCCGATCCCTGCATGGCGAGATCCATCATCAAGCCAAAAGAGCGCCAGTCGATCACATTGGTGCTGGTGCAGTTATAGGAGCCAGAAAAATTTTCGGGACGATCGACCCAATCCGTACCGCCAACCCACAGCCAACGCCCAGAGGTGAGGGACTTAAGCTGTTTTTGCATCTTGTCGATTAGGTCAGCTTGTTCTTGGGTCAGCTTGCCTAGCGTTTTTAAACCTGTAAGTGTGCGATCGCATACCTCTGCCCAGCTTTCCCGCTTGTTATTATATTTGCGGCTATAAGTCCTGAAAAACACGGGATAAGCGGCAGGAGCGCTTTCGGGGAAACGAACTTCTGTTTGAAGAAGTGAGAATTCTAGCACCATATAGTACTTGGGCCTCTACAACATTTATAGAGATCCAAGCTTAGCGCAAAATATGCTTAAATCACTTTGTATTTAGTGTATTAATTGTAAAGATAAACAAGTACTACGCTATTAGTAGTTTGAAGCACAATTTATAGAACTGAAAATAATCCACAATTAAATTATTTTCAGTTTTGCCAAAATCATAATTTCTTCAGTTGCTAATATCCTTTACCAACAAATTCCGATTATGCTATGCTAAAAATTCTGCTAAAATATTGAACCGAATCACGCAGAAATTTTAGAGCCATAAACCCATGATTAAGTTGAGATTAAAGCGATTTGGCAAGAAGTTTGAAGCCAGCTATCGCATTGTTGTTGTCAATAGCACCAGCCGCCGCGATGGTCGTCCCCTTGCCGAGCTTGGTTTCTACAACCCACGTACCAAAGAAACCCAACTTGATGTACCTGCGATCGTCGATCGCATTAAAAAAGGTGCTCAACCCACTGATACAGTACGTCGCATCCTCGAAAAAGCTAAGGTATTCGATCTCGTTAGCGCTTAAAACATAATTAATAAACATAATTAATAAAGTAATTAAAATAAAATAATTATAAGTTTTTGCCTAACAGCAATGCCTAACTAAAAAATGCCCGACTATAACTCCTTAATTAGTTTTTTGCTAAAGCCATTACTAGCTCATCCAGATGCCCTGCGGGTAGATTTTGAGTCAAATAGCAAAAGCGATCGCGTCTGGATCAGAGTTGCATTCGATCCAGAAGATCGAGGGCGAGTTTTTGGCAAAGGGGGACGAACAATCCAAGCGGTGCGGACAGTTGTCATGACCGCAGCCCAAGAAGTTGGTCATAGCGCCAGATTTGAAGTTTTTGACCCAACCCCCAACGCAACCTCCGATGACTCTCAAGACAATAACTCAGAGCGTCGAGAACGCCAACAAGTACAGGTCGAGCGTCCTCGGATCAATGTTGAAAAACCGAAGCGACGTGAAATCATTAACTAAAATAAAGGGGTCGCTAAGCGACCCCTTTATTTTTTATTTTTTAGTGAAAACAGCATATGAATGCAGGCGCGGAAATTCTTTGCATTGGGACAGAGTTATTACTGGGCGAAATTCTTAATAGTAATGCTCAATATCTAGCTCAGCAGTTGGCTCTATTGGGAGTCCCACATTTTTATCAAACCGTTGTCGGCGATAATCCCGATCGCATTCATCAAGCCCTAGAAATTGCTGCTAGTCGCTCTAACTTAATCATTACTACTGGTGGGTTGGGTCCCACACCTGACGATCTCACCACTGAGGCGATCGCTAATTTCTTTGATACCCCCCTCGAAGAGCGTCCCGAAATTTGGGAACGCATTCAGCAAATGGCATCGCAAACTGGTCGCAAACTCACTGCTAACAATCGCAAACAAGCTCTACTACCCAAGGGAGCCGAGATTTTACCTAACCCCGTTGGTACTGCCCCCGGCATGATCTGGGAACCACAACCTAATTTATTAATTCTCACCTTCCCCGGTGTACCCAGCGAGCTATATCCGATGTGGGAGCAAACAGCCGCCCCTTTGTTGCAAGCTAGAAATTATGGACAGGGCATATTTCACTCTAAAGTGTTGCTGTACTGGGGGATCGCTGAGTCAGCGCTAGCAACTAAAGTCAATCACTTATTTGATCTCAAAAATCCCACAGTTGCGCCATATGCCAATTACGGACAAGCCAGACTCAGGATTACGGCAAGAGCCAATACTCAAGAAGAAGCGATCGCCTTAATAGCCCCCGTCGAAGCAGAGATCCGTGAACTCACAGGCGAGTTTTGCTATGGCACTGATGAGGACACTTTAGCAAGTGTGGCAGGCAAACTCTTACAAGAACGCGAACAAACCCTCGCCGTTGCCGAGTCCTGCACAGGCGGATGGTTGGGGCAAACACTAACCGAGATATCAGGTAGCTCCAGCTATTTCCTCGGTGGCGTAATTAGCTATAGCAACGAAGTCAAAGCTGATTTGTTAAATGTCGATCGCCAAACTCTCGATCAGCATGGAGCCGTCAGTGCGATCGTTGCCGAACAAATGGCGATCGGGGTGAAGTCAAAACTCAAATCTGACTGGGGCCTTAGCATCACGGGGATCGCAGGACCAACGGGTGGCACTGAGACCAAACCTGTGGGGCTAGTTTACATCGGGATCGCTGATCCTCAGGGCAAGGTAGAGGCGATCGAGCTACGATTTAGTCCCTCTAGAGGTAGAAATTGGATCAGAATGGCAACTGTAAGCTCAGCTTTAGATTTGTTTAGAAAAAGATTTGTTATGATTGGGTAAATAAACCTAGATGATGATAGGGAGCCAACCATAGTGAAAGCGATCAAGAAAGCTCTGAAAGAGATCGGCGAAATTCTAAATCGCGTTTTGGAAGCCCTTTTGGGACAAAACCAACCCCAACCTGAGTTGATTCCTATACCAGTAAGAAATAACTCACGACGCAACCATCGCCATTAAGGTTAATTAAGACTCGCGATGCGAGTCTTATATATTTTATAGGGTGATTTTACTGATTAATTCACAATATAACTAGCAATTTGTGTTAGTAAAAGTTACCTATGCTATTTTTCTCAATCAACTCTCCTATGCACTTGTGAATCTAGATATGTTAGGAGCAAGAGATGCATACAGACGGGGGAGCATAAGCAACTTTGACATTAGTTAAAAATCCATAGCTAGAAATAATCATTAGCGCAACAGGATAATCAATAAGAAACTCACGATTACCGTAGATGCTTTTGAGAAATTGTCCATCGAGTGATTTAGTTATGCAGACTTATATCATTATCCCTGTCCATAATCGCAAAAAACTTACTTTAGCTTGTCTTGCAAATCTCAAAACTAATGGCTATCTCCAAAAATATCATGTAGTCGTGGTAGATGATGGATCTAGCGATGGTACTACTGAAGAAATTCATAAAGTATATCCAGAAGTTATAGCGCTCAAAGGGGATGGTAATTTATGGTGGACTGGCGCGATCGCTTTGGGAATGCAATATGCCTATGAGCAGGGAGCAACTCATTTTATTTGGTTAAATGATGATTGTTTAACTACATCTGACTCTCTAGATTTATTAATAGATTTTTTGCAGAGTAATCCTAATTCTATAGTTGGCGCTTCCTGTTATATAGAAGACTCAGGCTTATTAATAGAAACAGGAGTTAAGGGTAGAGCAAGAATTAAGGCTTTAGAGCATGAAGTTGCAGATGTAGATGGTCTGAGTGGCTATTGTGTTGCGATGCCAGTAAGTGTATTCAAGAAAATAGGTCTTCCCGATGCCCATAAGTTCCGACAATATGCTGGTGATGGAATGTATACCTTAAAGGCAGCTAGGGCAGGGTTTAAGGTATGTATTTTAGGTAAAGCTAAAGTAACTTTGGTAGAAGAGAAAGACCCTATTCATAATTTCTCTAATTATCTTCAAAAGACCAAGAATCGCAATTTTAAATCAATCTTCTGGGATTATAAATCTCCTTATCATTTACCAACTCAGTTTTATTACCATACTTATAAGTATGGTACTTTAATTGGATTTCCACTATTCACCGCTAAATTGTTTTCTTGGTTAGTGCGCTTTTATGGATAAATCCCTGCATATTGTAATGCTACACAATCGTTATCAATATGTTGGCGGTGAGGATGTCTCAACAGATGCTGATGTTGAACTATTACGCAAATATGGCCATCGCGTTACTTTAATTGAAGTTCACAATGACATCATCAAATCTTATTCTCAATTTGCTAAGCTTACGTTGTTTGCAAGGACTGCTTGGAATTTTAAGGTTTATCGCGAAATGCGATCGCAATTTCAAGAATTGAAACCCGACCTTGTCCATGTCCAGAATTTCTTTCCTTTATTTTCGCCATCTATCCATGCAGCAGCGAGATCTCTGAATATACCAACAGTACAGCACCTGCATAATTTTCGCTTAGGTTGTCTGAATGGATACCTATTTCGAGATGGAAAAATCTGTGAAAACTGTGTGGGTAAAAATCCTTGGCAAGGTGTTACCTATGGCTGCTATCGTGATTCACCAATGGCATCTTTAGCGGTCTGGGTAATGCTCATGCTCAATCGATGGCGGCGCACTTGGTGGCGGGATGTTGATGCTTTTATTACTCCTAGTCATTTCTCCGCTCAAAAGCTAACTGAGATTGGTCTCAGTCGCGATCGTATTAATACAGTAAGTCCCTATATTAATCCGCCGAACCCAAGAGATAATATTCCATCTCAATCTTCTATTAAACCTAATTTTTTATTTGTAGGCAGATTATCAGCAGAGAAAGGAGTAATCACGCTCTTAAAGGCGTGGATGGAATTAAACATGTCAGACTGGCAATTAAATATTGTGGGTGATGGTGCAGAAAAATCTAATTTACAGAAATTTGTCAATGATGAAGGTATGACAAATGTTCAATTTCTAGGATATTTGAACTCATCACAGGTAGCTATTGCTATGCAGTCTGCCATTGCTATCGTTGTTCCTTCACAATGGTATGAAACTTTTGGACGAGTAATTGTGGAGGCTTTTGCCTGTAGTAAGCCAGTCATAGCTTCAGATTTGGGTGCTTTATCGGAACTGATCACCTCAGAACACAATGGCTTTTTAGTTCCCTGCGATCGCGTTAGTGCATGGGCAGAAAAGTTACGTTGGTGTGGAACACATCCTGAAGAAATGCGAATCATGGGTAGTAATGCTTTTAAGACTTACCAAACACTTTATACAAGCTCGGTCAATTACCAGCAACTGATGGCAATTTATGAACGCGTAATTAGTCGGAGTGCTTAACTACTTAGATCTTTAGAGCTATAGCTGTGCTTCGATCGCACTTAATAACTTTTCCTGTGTCCAATTTTGATAGAGATGAGCCGCGATCGCTGCGCCACCAGCACCGACACCTTCTTTGACGAAACCTTGTTCATAAGCACGTAACTGTGGAAACCTCGATTTAGCAAAGCTGAGTTCGGTTGCGAGTAATGGGACATCTTGCACAGCCAAGGCTAGATCGATTGTATTACCTGTAGGATCTTCAGCAACCCATCGGGTTGTCCCAATGATAATTGACTCAGGATGCCATGTGAGATTTTGATATTTTGCGATCGCTCTTGCAAGGGCATATACCGCTAGCATTTGTGTACCACCTGCAAGTAAGACTCCTGCATGGCGACTAGCGGCGATCGCCATACCTGCCACTACAATTTGCATAGGATCGCCAACAGCCGCAACAATTTCAAAGGGGGTTGCCTGTGCAGAGACATGTTGCAATCCTGACTGTACGATTCCCCATTTTTGGTCATGGTTACAGGTGGGATGGGAACTATTAATTTTATTCTTAGCATCTATTCCTAAGCCAGTGAGGACTGCTAAGGCTGTTGTTGTTCCGCCAACTACACATTCACTGAGAATTACATAATCTCCTGATTGTGCTAATTTTTCGCCCCATACTAAGCCCTGTACAAATAATTGCAGGATCGTTTCAAGGGGGATTGCTTTACCTGTGCTGACACATTTTGCTGGTAAACCACCGAGGGAAATGGCTTTAGTTTCAACTGTGGTAGCGATCGCTAAACCTGCATCAAAAATAAATAGAGGTAATTCTTGAGCGGCAACAACGGCACGGGAAATTACAACGGGTGATGCGCCTGCAATTAAAGGTGGCAAAGGGAAATTGATATTTTTGCCCGTGGCGAGAAATTCGGCATCAGCGATCGCAGTATATTTGCGGTCTTCAGGTGTTGCTCCTGCTGCTGAAATATTGGGAATTAGTCCTGTTTCGGTGAAACCTAGCACACAGGCAAATACTGGGCGTTTACCACGATAGGTTTTGAGCAAAGCTTTGGCTTTTTTGCGTTGTGTGTAGGTTTTGATCATTAATCATTTATAGCAAAAGTAAACCTTAGAGCTTAGCCCTTAACTATTACTTTTTTGTTTGCGACAGCGATCGCTACAGTACTTTACTTCGTCCCAACATTTTTCCCATTTCTTGCGCCATGAGAAGGGTTTACCGCAAATTACACAATCTTTACTAGGTAAAAAGGATTTATTGCCTTTGTAAGCCATATTTTTAACGCATTATTGAGCAAACACCAGATAACAGCACTTTGTCCGTTCTTAAAATCCAGATATAGCAAAAAAGAGTTAGCTAGTACAAACCCAAAAACTAAGAAGATGAGTTGCGGCGCTTCGCGCCGCAACTCATCTTCTTAGTTTTATTTCCTAAGCAAAACTTACATTGCTATAGATCTCAACAGGCTGTAATTATCTAAACGAAAGTGCTAACCGTAACAATCGCTAACTGTTAAGATGCAAGTAGCAGTTACGACAGCAGCAATCCATGACATTAACTTACGAAAAGACCTTAGCAGATCAGGTCAGAGCAGATTTTGATATTTTGAATCAAGAGGTTAACGGGAAGCCCCTCATTTATTTTGATAATGCCGCCAGTTCGCAAAAGCCCAAAGCGGTGATCAATGCTTGGAAATATTACTATGAGCATGACAATGCTAATGTGCATCGGGGCGCACATACTCTCAGTGCTAGAGCTACTGATGCCTATGAAGGGGCTAGGGATAAAATCGCCAAGTTTGTCAATGCGAAATCATCTCAGGAGATTATTTATACCCGTAATGCCAGTGAAGCGATTAACCTAGTTGCCTATACATGGGGTTGGGCGAATCTCAAGGCAGGCGATGAAGTAATTCTCTCGGTAATGGAACATCACAGCAATATTGTACCTTGGCAGTTAATTGCTCAGCGTACAGGTGCAGTGTTGAAGTTCCTAGAACCAAATGATGAGGGAATATTAAGCGTAGAGCAGTTTAAGTCTTTGCTCAATACCAAAACTAAGCTCGTATCAATTGTCCATGTTTCCAATACCCTTGGCTGTGTCAATCCAGTGGAAGAGATTATTCCCTTAGCCCATGCTCAGGGGGCAAAAGTATTACTGGATGCTTGTCAGAGTGTTCCACATATGCCAATTGATGTTCAGGCTTTAGATTGCGATTGGTTAGTGGCTTCTGGGCATAAAATGTGTGCGCCTACGGGAATTGGATTCCTTTATGGCAAGCGGGACATATTGCTAGCAATGCCTCCGTTTATGGGTGGTGGGGAAATGATTGCGGATGTATTTCTCGATCACTCGACCTATGCGGGTTTACCCCACAAGTTTGAGGCTGGTACACCTGCGATTGGGGAAGCGATCGCACTCGGTGCTGCCGTGGATTATTTAATGGCGATCGGCATGGATAAAATCCACGCTTACGAACAGGAATTAATTAATTACTTGATGGATTATCTCGTCGAGATTCCTGATATTAAAATTTATGGGCCCCGTCATCATCGCGCAGGTTTAGCAGCCTTTACGATCGCCCACGGTATTCACGCTAACGACTTATCGGCAATGCTCGATCAAGAAGGGATTGCGATCCGTTCGGGACATCACTGTACCCAGCCATTGCATCGCTTTTTAGGGATTAGTGGTTCTGCGAGAGCGAGTGTTTATTTCTATAACACCAAAGCTGAGGTGGATACCTTTGTAACTGCCCTCAAAGAAGCGATCGCCTTCTTTAAAAGCGTGATTTAAAAATACTCTTAATTCTTTTTAGTCTCGAGCTTGTTTTCACAGGTTCGAGACTTAGCAAAACTATTATGGAAAGAGCCTACTGGTTAGCATGGTCGCAAGTACGCGGCATTGGTTCTGTTTTGACCAAGCGAATCTATCAAGCTTTTGGCTCGATGGCTGAGGCATGGCAAGCTTCACCAAAGGAATTGCAAGAAATTGATGGCATCGGGGGGCAACTTCTAGAAACAATTCGCCAAGCCCAGCGTGAGGTGGAACCCTTGTCCCTCTTAGCAGTACATGAGCATAACAATCTCAATTTCTGGACACCTAGCGATCGCGAATATCCACAATTGCTTTGGGAAATTCCCGATCCGCCACCAATTCTCTATTATCGTGGTCATCTCAAAAACTGGAATGAACGCAATACTGTCGCCATTGTCGGTACGCGCAGAGCAACTCCCTATGGCAAGCGTTGGACAAAAAAGTTAGTAACTGCCTTAGCTAAGGGTGGTTTCACGATTATTTCTGGCATGGCAGAAGGAATCGATGGCGAAGCGCATAAGGCTTGCTTGGAAGTTTCTGGTCAAACTGTTGCTGTAGTTGGTACAGGAGTTGATCAAATTTATCCCCATAAACACAAGTCTCTATATGAGCAAATCGTGGATTCAGGGCTGGTATTGAGTGAATATCCCCAAGGTACTCCACCCGACAAAAAGCATTTCCCCGCCCGTAATCGGATTATTGCAGGGCTGAGCCGTGTAACGTTAGTAATTGAAGCACCAGAGCGATCGGGAGCTTTAATTACTGCCTATCAAGCTAATGAATATGGTCGCGATGTCTATGCGTTGCCAAATTCCATTGAAGTGAATGAAGCGAAGGGTTGTTTGAAGCTTTTGGGTAAAGGCGCTCAGGCAATTTTAGGTGTAGATGAGTTATTGGAAGCTTTGGGAATGTTGCCAAATTTGGATACACCTGTACCAGCGATCGCAATTTCTGATCTGCCACCTCTACAGCAAAATATTCTCCAAGCGATCGGGTTTGGTGAGCCTGTCGGTCTAGATTGGATTGTGGAACAGGTGAAAACGCCTTCGGGTGAGGTGTTAGGTGCTTTAACCCATTTAGAACTTGTCGGTGCGATCGCGCCTTACCCCGGAATGCGCTATCAACGCTTAGTATGAGTTGTCCCAAAACAGAAAATGGCGTTGCCATTTTCTGTTTTGGGATTAATCACTTAGTACAGGACAAAAAGTTGCAAAAGTAGGCAGGAAGGGGTTTTATAAAAGATAACCACATCACAAATAAAACCCCTGTGAAAGAGATTAACCTATTTCGCGAAAAGTTGCATGAACATCTGCAATGGAATGGAGCAAGACTAGCATTTGTGTCCATGTTCTTGATTGCGCTAATGCGAGTAAAGACAGTAAACCTAACCGAAATCGCTACAGGATTTAGTGGTAAAGCCAAAGTCGAATCGCACTATAAGCGGTTACAGAGATTTTTTCGAGAGTTTGAAGTGGACTATGAAAGTATCGCTTTAATGGTCGTCAAAGTGATGAAAATACCCGAACCATGGGTAATCAGCATCGACCGCACCGATTGGAAATTCGGCAAGACGGTGTTTAATATACTGACCTTGGGAGTAGTGCATCACGGTATCGCCTTCCCGTTGGTATGGATGGTGCTGGACAAAAAAGGTAACTCGAACACCCGTGAACGATGTGAATTGTGTAATCGATTTCTGGAAATATTTGGAGACGGCAAAATCGACTTTTTGACCGCAGACCGTGAATTTGTGGGGGAAGAATGGTTTGATTACTTGCTTTATGACCCATCTACCCGTTTTCGTATCCGTATTCGCAAAAACACCTTGCTTGATGATGGGCAGAAACAATTACGGGCTGATGTTTGTTTCCAAGATCTCCAAGTTGGTCAATCAAAAGTATTGTCCAAGCCCAGATTAGTTTGGCAACATTGGCTTTATATAGCAGCTATGCGTCTTGATGATGGTGATTTGTTAATTGTCGCCACTGCTCATGACCATAATAGGGCTATTGCTGACTATGCCAAGCGTTGGGCGATTGAGACTTTATTTGGGTGTTTTAAATCCCGTGGCTTTTGTTTGGAGGCTACTCACATTCAACACCCTGAACGCCTTTCTAAACTTATTGCTTTACTAACTCTGGCTTTATGTTGGGCTTTTTCTTCTGGGCTTTGGCTTGCTCAAATCAATCCCCTCAAACCTAAAAAGCACGGTCGTTTACCTAAAAGTATTTTTCGTCTTGGTTTTGATTTTCTGCGTCACTTCATCTTTGACTTACATCTCAATTCCCAAGCCTTCTTTAACTCCATTAAATTTTTGTCCTGTACTTAGGATTAATCACTAAAGCTTACCTGTATTTGCCTTCATGATAAATCTTTCAAGGGTGAGGATTTCCACCTGATCGCCATAGGGTAGGTATTGTTGTAAATCACCTGAAATATAGAACTCTCGTAATGTCCAGCCTTCACCACCAAGAACTAGATAAGCCTTTTGATAGTTGGGGTTTTGTTCCATTGCCTCCATTAAGCAAATTACTTCAAAAGGAACTTTCTGTTCCGCCGTACCGCCCACCTGTTGCCATTTGAGAGAAATCAAAACATTGCGATCGCCACGATTGGCAATGACATCAATGATATGTTTACCTCCCCCCGGACGACTACCAATGTATTGCTGAGATTGATAGAGATAACCACCATAAATGAGGGAATGCAAAACCATCTGTTCCAACACTGTACCAGTTTCTGTATTCCGAAGACTCATGATAGTTCTAGCTCCTTCGCAAATCCTCTATAAGCAAGCATTTCCTTTGCAGGGACGCGATCGCCATTGCAGCTAATACGGCGCGGAGCATTGAGAATATGAATATTAAATCCTAAATCTTGATAGAGTTCGAGAATCCGAGGAGTGGCTTGGTTCGATGCAATCATAGGACAATTTTGTTGAGCTAGCCAATGTGCCAAACGTTCCTGCTCTGACCATTCAAAACCATTTTTAGCATATTGGCGAAATTCGACATCATAGGGCGGATCAGCATAAATAAAATCACTAGCGTTAATAGAGATTTTAGCAAAATCAACATTTGTAAACTTCCATTCAGAAAATGCAAGCTTGTAAGCTGAAAAGTCTTCGGTGTAATTAATAGTCCTATGCCTTCCAAAGGGAACATTAAATCCGCCATTACGATTAAAGCGGCATAGACCGTTATAACCAGTACGATTGAGATAGTAGAAAAGTTGAGCAGCTTTGGGAGTATTGGACTTTCCTAATTGGATTAAGCGATTAAATTCTACTCGTTGAGTATAGTAAAATTCACGCTCATTTTGAACTTCAATATCTAACTTTAATCCCCTTTGCAGACATTTGTAGAAGTTCACGACATGGGGGTTGATGTCATTGAGTAAGGCTTGCTGGGGCTGTAAACCCAGAGCGATCGCTAAACCACCACAAAATGGTTCTACTAACCGATAATCACGATATTTTTGCCAAGTTTTCTGTAAATGTGGCACAAGCCAACGCTTACCACCTGCCCATTTTAAGGGAGGCGTAAGGCGATCGAGCTTGGACACAGGTTCAGCAATATTTGCCACTTGTTTTGCCAAGGGTTTTACGAGCAGAGGAGAGCATAGCATCGATGGCATGGTAGCAAGGAAAAATTTTTCAGCTTATCCAATCTACTGCTATTTCCTCTGCTTTGAAATGAAATAAAACCTAATATTTTGATTAAAAGTATTACAAAGCAATACTTTTAAATCTTTCCATCATCTCAATCAAGATTTAGGCAGCCACTAGCAAACCTGCACTTGACTGTTTAGGCAATACCTTAACCACATCAATTTTGGCACAGTAAGCAATATCTTCTGCACCATTGAGGTTTAACAACCGCTTGCCATGACTTGCTTGATAAAATAGCTCCTCAACCTCTCCCTTCCAAGCCTTATAGAGAGTTGCCGCCGCCACAGCCTCATCATTACCACAGTCAGCTTCATTTTCCAGATTAGCTACGATCGCACCCGCACAGGTCGTATCTTCGAGGGAATAGCTGCCTTCCCAGCCAGAACCAACGATCCACACAGTTTCAGGCTTAGTTTCACGGAGATAGCTCAATACCGAACCGAGATTAATCATCGCGCAAGCTAACACACTCTTAGCATTTTGGACTTTTTGCAGCGATCGCGTGCCATTGGTCGTACTCATAAAGATCCGCTTACCCTTGACAACTTCTGGCGTAAAGTCAAAGGGAGAATTGCCCAAATCAAAACCTTCCACCGTTTTACCACCACGCTCACCAACCCTGATTCTTAGCTCAGGAGGATGAGTCTCACTCACGCGCAGTAACTCATCGAGATCAGAAAACACTTGTACCCCTTCAGCTCCCGCAGCAAGCGCAGTAGCAATAGTCGTAGTGGCTCGCAAAATATCGACAGCGATCGCGCAGTCTGGACTTCCTTCAGCAGGAACTAACTCAGGAGTGTGATAAACAAATATTTTCATGTGCAGATCTGATGATTGAGCTATCTTCTATAAATTAAACTCTATGATTGCTTGTTTTGCAAGGTTTACAAACAAGACAAGTCGCCTAAGCCCCTGTTAGTCCTCGCATTACAATAGAAATGTTGTCCTGCATGTCATCTTGAAATTGAGAGTACAACCCCATGATTGCCACCACTGAGCGCCGCTACAGTCTCGAAGAATATCGTGCGATCGCTGAAACCTCAACCGAAAAATGTGAATACCATGACGGAGAAATTATTACGATGACTGGCGGGACTGCGACACATAGTCGTATTAGTAGAAATATTGTCAATTTTTTGGATAACAACCTAGAAAGGACTAACTTTGAAGCATTCAATAACGATTTACGAATATGGATTCCTAAATATCGTTGCGGCGTATATCCAGACGCAATGGTTGTTGACGGTCAGTTACAGTTCCATGATGGACGTGAAGATGAAATTTTAAACCCCTTATTAATTGTTGAGGTACTTTCGCCATCAACTCAGAAATATGATCGTACTGACAAATTTGAGATGTATCGCTCTATTCCTAGTCTTAGCGAATATATTTTAGTTAAACAAGATCGACCATTTGTAGAACGTTATCGCAAACAGTCAAATGGATGGTTATTTAGTGATTTTGTA
This sequence comes from Pseudanabaena sp. BL-A-41, assembly GCA_050632425.1. Lineage (GTDB taxonomy): Bacteria > Cyanobacteriota > Cyanobacteriia > Pseudanabaenales > Pseudanabaenaceae > Pseudanabaena. The sequence continues at coordinate 2,911,016 of CP192607.1, forward strand.
GGCTTGAATGATTCGATTTTGCTGGATTCGATCAATGTTGAATTAGCAATGACTAAAATTTATCGCAACGTTATTTTTTAATCAAAGTTACCGTAGATCGAAACCAATATAAATTTGGGACATGTCGTTGAGATAGAGCTAAATTTAAATTTCTCGAACCGATGAAATAACTTGATTGGTTAGCTTCTCAGGAACTTCTTGCAAGCGATCAAAGGTTTTGCTGAAAAAGCCGACACCCATCGTTAGCGATCGCAGTTCTAAGATTAAACTCTGCATCTCTACTTCAGGAATATATGCTGAGACATTATCCCAGCGCTGCCAGCCATCCTTGGCAACGTAGCCGAGAATCTGTCCACGTCTGCCACTAACCAAGCGCAAAATGCTGGAGGTATATTCATTGGGAATCGAAATTTCCACTAGATTAATCGGTTCTAGCAAAACTGGTTCACATTGAGGAATTCCTTCCTGCATCGCCAGTCTCGCCGCCTGTTTAAACGCCTGTTCAGAACTATCAACGGAATGATAGGAACCGTTGGTTAGGGTGACGACAATATCGACTACAGGAAATCCCAAAGATCCTTTATTTAAATATTCGCGCACACCTGTTTCTACCCCCGGGATATATTGTTTTGGTACAACGCCACCCACGATGGTTTCTGTAAACTTGAAGCCTTCGCCACGAGTCAGAGGCTGAATATTCAAATAGACATCGCCAAACTGTCCATGACCACCTGACTGATGCTTGTAGCGTCCGTGGGAATTGGTCGCTTTGCGAATCGTTTCTTTATAGAGAACCTGTGGGATATTTTTCGTCATCGGCAGATTGTACTTGCGACGCATCCGATCCAACGCTACCTGTAAATGGATTTCGCCCTGTCCCCATAGTACGACTTCATGGGTTTCATTATGTTGCTCCCAACGTAGCGCAGGATCTTCTTCACAGAGTTTATTGAGGACGCTACTGAGTTTGACTTCATCGTTACGCTTTTCAGTCGCGATCGCCCAAGCAAATACTGGTTCTAAGGATGGTGCGATCGCTAAGGATTCGATGCTAGTTTGGACAGTAGTTAAGGTGTCACCTGTTTTAACGTCTTCCATTCTGGCGATCGCGACAATATCCCCTGCTGCCGCCTCAGAAATAGCTTGCTGCTGTCCACCTGTGAGCCGATATAAGCCGCCAATCCGCATACCGTTTAGCACAGTGCCATCGGTGAGTTTACCGAGCCATAGCCGCACTAGTGAGAGTTTACCGCCTTGGAGGGTGTAATAGGTTTTGAGAACTTGGGCAACGGTCGCATCGGCTGACTGATTCGCATTTGCCAATTGCGGACGATGGGCAATGGTGGCTTCGGGTTGAGGTGCTTCATTCAGGAGAGCCTTGAGCAATGGACGCACGCCATAGTCTTGATCGGCAACTCCAAAGAAGACAGGCACAATTTGGTCGGCGCTCAATTCCTTTTGCAGATCTTCGATGACTTCCTCTTGCGGCGGATTGATTTCTTCCAGTAATTCCTCTAGGAGATGATCATCAAAATTGGCGATCGTTTCCAGCATTTCCTCCCGCTCTACTTTTTCCTGTGAGGCTAGCTCATCGGATAATGCGATCGCCTGTGGTGCAGAATTAGGACGATATTGATAGCCTTGCTCGGTGACAAGATCGATAAAGCCTGTTAAGTCTGAGCCTGTGGTGATGGGATATTGCTGCGCGACTAGCGGACGATTGGAGACTGTCCTTAGAGCTTGCATGAGCGTGCGGAATGCTTGAGCATGGGCAACTTCCCCAGAACCTGCGCGATCCATCTTGTTGACAAAAATGACATGGGGAATTTCCCAATCGTCTAAAAACTTGAGTAAGGGCGCGAGGGTATTGACGCGATCGCTATTCGGTTCACAGACCACAATCGCCATATCTACACCCATCAGGGCATGATAGGTTTCTTGTAGAAATTCCACTGAACCTGGACAATCGAGAAAGTTAAAGCGGATTCCCTCATATTCGGTGCTAGCACAATTCACTTCCACACTCATAGAGCGATCGCGAGCTTCGACACCACTGTCACCGACAGTATTTTTATCAGTTATCTTTCCTTTACGTGAGATTGCCCCTGTAACAAATAAAAAACTTTCTAAAAGCGTGGTTTTACCACTCAGATAAGCCCCAACTAGAGCGATGTTGCGAGTACTCAGGGTTTGCTTACCATTCATAATCTATACGCCTCTTATCTTCTCTTTCACAAAGATTTTGACTAATAGAGATTATATAGTGTTTTGCAATGCTAAAGAAGTTATAGAGTATGAAGATATTTCAATATTTAAGACAAGGCTTAGCGAATGGTTTAGATATATTACAAAGGTTTTTGAGTGATGATTCTCAGTATCATCACTGGAGCCGTTCTCAACTCATTAGCTACCTCAAAGAGGTTACAAATATTCATGAAACTGCTCAAGAAGATTTAGCTAGAGAGTTGATACAGTTGCTCGATGATGTGGAAGGAGTCGCTAGAGGAGATCTATCTATCAGAGCCAATGCGGAAGCTGATGTGACAGGAGCGATCGCTGATAGTTTCAACTTTTTTCTTGACGATCTATGTAAACTGATTGCTGAGCTGCCTAGCGATTCACCACTGCGCCAGAAATATCATGCACCTAGAAATTAGGTTGGCATTTTGCACTAATAGTTTATGGAAGCGCACCCCCAAAGGGGATGCGCTTCCATAAACTCAAATATAGATTAACTTATGTTTCTAGATATTTCTAAGTGTTACTAAATACTCTCGATACTGGATTTGTTTATTAATTTCTCTGAAAGAAACTAACTGGTTGCCGATCTATAAAGAGAGAATAAATACATTCTTTTTTGAATAATAAAACTAAAAAATTGGCTACTTCTAATTTTGGCTCAATTCTGGTGATTGGTTATGGCAATTCCCTCAGAAGTGATGACGGGGCGGGATGTCGAGTGTCTGATATTGTCGCTAGCTGGAATTTGCCCTATGTGCGATCGCTAACCGTCCACCAACTTACCCCCGAACTTGCAGAACCGATCGCGCAGTCGGAGCTAGCGATCTTTATTGATGCTTGGGTTGGCGGCAATGAGCAGTCAACTAAGCGCAAAAAATCCCCCCCAGTACTTCAAGTCCAAAGGATTGCAGTATCCAAGCAGCTCAATTCTGCTCCATCGGCCGAACTTGGGCATCTTTCCGATCCGCGATCGCTACTTCTATTAGCACAACAAGTATATGGTGAAGTCCCCGTAGCCTACTCGCTATTACTACCTGCGGTGAATTGGGAATTTGGAGAGCAAGTGTCTGCCGTGACTCGTAAAAGTATTGAACAAGCCGTTGATTTCCTTCAAAACCTATGCACGAAGTTAGTATCATCCAATCAATGCTAGACATTGCTTTTGAGCAAGCCGAATCGCAAGGTGCAGATCATATCCATCAGCTAAATTTGCGGGTAGGGGCGATTTCAGGTGTTGTCCCTGAAGCTCTGCAATTTGCCTTTGATTCCTGCACAGAAGGAACGATCGCCTCAGATGCAAAATTAGAAATAGAGTGGGTAAAAGCAGTCTGTTACTGTCCACAATGCCATGCCGAATTTACTCCCCATGATTGGGTTTATGTCTGTCCGCGTTGCGAACGGCTGACCCATGAAATTCGCCAAGGTCGAGAATTACAATTAGTCTCCCTAGAGGTTTCCTGATATGTGTCTAGATTGCGGCTGTAGTGATATTCCTGAAGGCATGGTCAAGATTCACGCCCACGATCATTCGCACGATCATACCCACCCCCATGATCATGAACATCCCCATGACCATCATCACGAACATATCGTTTTAGATAGCGATCATCGCACCATTTCCATTAGCCAATCAATTCTGTCGCAAAATGATCGCCTTGCTGAGCGTAATCGTGGCTACTTCATGGCAAAGGGAATTAGTGTTTTGAATGTGCTGTCTTCCCCAGGGGCAGGTAAAACGGCGCTCTTGGAACGCACGATGACAGAATTACGCGATCGACTCAAATCAGCCATCATTGTGGGCGATCTGGCGACGGATAATGATGCTCAAAGATTAAGGCGATCGGGCGCAGAGGTCATTCAAATTACCACAGGTTCAGTGTGTCACCTCGAAGCCGAAATGATTGCTAAAGCCTTGCAGCAAATGCACCTTGATGGGGTGAAATTATTAGCGATCGAGAATGTTGGTAATCTCGTCTGTCCTGCGGCTTACGACCTCGGCGAAAGTTTGCGTGTGGTGGTATTTTCTGTCACCGAAGGCGAAGATAAGCCTCTCAAATATCCCGTGATGTTCAAAACTGCGGACATTGTTCTAATCAGCAAAATTGATCTCGCGGAAGTAGTGGAGTTTAACCGTGAGCTAGCCTTGCAAAACATTCACCAAATTGCACCACAGGCTAAGATTTTAGAGATTTCTGCGAAAACGGGAGTAGGGATGCAAGATTGGTGTCAATTCCTTGAGCAATCATTACAAAAATCTCTTGCTGTATAATCAAAATATTAATAATTAATAGAAGTTAGTTATAAGAATAGTGCGTTACTTAAAATTAGACTGAAGTTTTGATACTATATTCTAAAATTTTTGAGGTCAATCTAATGCAACTTTTTACGATTGGTCATTCTAACCACAGTGCCAGAAATTTTATTGAACTTTTACAACAGCACAAAATAACAGCTTTAGCAGATGTGAGATCTCGTCCCTATAGTCGTTACTTGCCACATTTTTGCCAAGCACAATTAAAGAAACAGTTAGAAGACGATCACATTCGTTATGTTTTCTTAGGGCAAGAGTTAGGCGCGAGACCTGAAGATCCATTTTGCTATGTAGACGGTAAAGCTCTGTATGAGAGAATTGCCGCGACTGACTTATTTACAGAGGGTATAAGACGAATACTAAAAGGAGTAAAAAGTTGTCATAGAATTGCATTGATGTGTGCTGAAAAAGACCCACTAACTTGTCATCGAGCAATTTTAGTCTGCCAACATCTTAAGGAATACGATTTAGATATCCAGCATATTAAGAATAACGGCGAATTAGAATCTCATGGAGATTTGGAGGAAAGATTATTAGTTAAGCATGGGTTTAGTCAATTCACAAACAATAATCTCGCGAGCCAACTCTCACTTTTTGATATTCTAGAACCGATCCAAAGTATATCTAATCAGTTAAACAAAGAAGATTGTTTGCTTGAAGCATATCAAAGACAAGGCAATGAAATCGCTTATGTAGAGGTTAATGGGGAGATTTATGCTTAATCCGTCAATTCAATTATTTACTATTGGCTTTACTCAAAAAAGCGCTGAGCAGTTTTTTGAATCCTTAATTAAGTCAGGTATCAAAACGCTCATTGATACAAGACTTAATAACGTTTCTCAACTGGCAGGATTCACAAAGAAAAATGACTTAAAGTATTTTCTTAAACAGGTTGGAGAAATTGATTATGTACATATTCTTGACTTAGCACCGACTAAAGATATTCTAGATGAATACAAGAAAAATAAAGGGGATTGGGAGGTATATGAGCGGAAGTTTTTAAAATTAATATCTGAACGTGAAATTGAGAAAAAAGTCTCACCTGAGTTAATCAGTTACGGCTGTTTGCTTTGCAGTGAAGCAAAACCTCACAACTGCCATCGTCGGCTAGTAGCTGAATACCTCAGTAAAAAATGGGGAAATATCAATATATGTCATCTATAAAAAGAATTATTTGTCTTGCTAATTCGTGGAAATTAAAAGAGCGCTGTATTGCTGGAATTGATATTGATACAGGTAAATGGATTCGACCTGTGTGTGATTCTTTATACCCAGATGATGGCAGAGTTCCAAGATCTGTTTATATTCTGAACGGGAACGAGCCTAAGCTATTAGATATTTTAGAAATACCTCTAGCTGCTACTGGTAGCAACTTTGATTTTGAAAGTGAAAATCTATCTATAATGAAAGGACAGTGGAAAGTTATCGGCAAGGCTAAAGCTCAAGATATAACTAAATATTGTGATGATGACTTAATACTACACAATAATTCTAAATTTGTTAGTCTTGAATTTTTACAGTCATTACCTTCTGATAAAAGGAAAACTTTACAGTTAGTTAAGGTTTCTAGATTATCTGTAAAATCAAGACAGACTTCTAAAGATATAACCCAATGGCTAGGGACAATAGTTACATCTTCTGGCAAAAAATTGTCAGATATACCGATCACCGATCCTTCATTCATTAAGAAACTTGAGTATGGATTACAGACTAATGGTCAATATTTAATTACCATGAGTTTAGGAATGCCTTATAAACCAGTTGACTGGGAAATAAATGAGACACCTTGCTGGAAGTTGATAGCAGGTGTTATCGATTTAGTAGATAACCAAATTATTTCTATTGAAGATTTAATACATCAATCAGATGTAGAAATGCAAAGGGTTGGTTGGACAAAGCTTCAAGGTCGTGATTATCTAGTTCACAATTTTAATAAGCGATCACGTCAAATTTTAACACATGAAGAATTACGACAATTTTTAGATCATTTACAATCTCTTCCAAATGATCAACAAAATTCTTAAATATCTCTTAGCTTGCTCAATTTCTTATAGTTATCATAAGCATGAGATTCAATAATGTGCAGTTACGATGCTTAGTGTTGCGTCTATCTGGTTTAGTACAAGGTATTGGATTTCGTCCTTTTGTTTATCGCCTTGCGAAAGAATTAGATCTTAAAGGCTGGGTGAATAATAATGCTCAGGGTGTAGCGATCGCAGTTGAAGGCGATCAACAACAATTAGATTTATTCCTAGAACGATTACAATCAGAAAAACCTGCGCGATCGCAAATTCATCAAATCACTCAGGAGTGGTGCGAACCTGTTCATTATCAAACCTTTGAGATACAGGAATCAAAGGATGATGCATCCATCAAAACCGCAGTAATTCTGCCTGATTTAGCGACTTGTGATGATTGTTTACGAGATATCTTTAACGCGAAAAATCGGCGATATCGATATCCATTTACCAACTGTACTAACTGCGGAACTCGCTACAGCATCATCAGAGCCGTGCCATACGATCGCCACAATACGACGATGCACAAGTTCCAAATGTGCGATGCTTGCCAATCGGAATATGACAATCCTCTAGATCGGCGCTTCCATGCTCAGCCAAATGCTTGCTCGAAGTGTGGACCGCATTTAGAACTTTGGAATCGTGATGGTCAAGTCTTAGCCATTGGTGAGCAGGCTCTATTAGAAACTGTCGAAGCAATTAGAGAGGGCAAAATTTTAGCAATTAAAGGTTTAGGTGGATTTCAGTTGGTGGTGGATGCGAATAATGCAGAGGCGATCTCCAAACTGCGAGAACGCAAACACCGTCACCATAAACCTTTAGCTCTGATGTATTCCAATTTGGAGAGCATTCACCAAGATTGCCAAGTATCGGCACTAGAAGCACAGTTATTAAAGTCAACTGAAGCACCTATCGTACTTTTACAGAAATCGGACAAGGGGCTTAAGCCCCTTGTCTCTGACAATGACTATATCGGGGTCATGCTGCCCTATACGCCGCTTCATCATTTGTTAATGACAGAATTGCAATCTCCTATTGTGGCGACCAGTGGCAACCTGTCCGATGAGCCAATTTGTATTGATAATCAAGAAGTGATCGCTAGTTTAGGAAATATTGCAGATTTATTTTTAGTTCATAATCGTGATATTGCCCAACCTGTGGATGATTCAGTGGTGAGGGTAATTGGCGATCGCCCTGTGATTTTACGGAGAGCGAGGGGATATGCACCGACTCCAATTAGTCCCTACAGTTTGGAGTTTAGATCCCCCCCATCCCCCCTTAAAAAGGCAGGGCTATTTCAAGAATATTTAAGAGAGAGCTTAAACAAGCAAAGACCACATAGCAGATATATTATGAGAAAAATAGTCAATTGCAGCTTTTATTGAATCAAAACCATGAATTCTAAATACAGAAAGTACCCAAGTCTTGATGAGTGACAAATTAATCGCTGCATTTCCTGCTCTTTGGGGACTCTTATCTTCATCGAAAATGACATCTTTTACCCAATGTAGGCGATTTTCAATCTGCCAATGCCCTCGAATCGCTTTGGCAAGCCGTTCAGCCTTTGGTGGTAAAGAACTAAGATAATAGCTCAAGGTGTTGTATGGATTCCCATCACGTTCGCCAGAACGAGTTACCCGTATCACTGACTGTACACCTTGCCAACTTAAATCAATGTCTGCTGGTGGTGCAAATACTTCTACTAATCTCTGGATTTTGCGTCCTTTTGTTTGTTCCTCCTCAACCTTAACTTGAAGCCCTGTTTCTTGCTCGCTCTTAACTCTGATTGCTTCTTGCAATTTTGGTTGATTTTTTTTTACTTTGATGATGTAGTCATTGTTGCTCTCAACAATCGTTGCCACTGTCTTCTTCTGGCAATGTAATGCGTCCATCGTAAATACATGATTTTCTAACTTAAGCTGTGACAACAATTGTTGAATCACACAGATTTCACTCTCTTTCTTGTTCTCCATAATTGCGGTTGCTACCACTACGCCTTGTTGCTGTGAGAATAGCGATACCATGCTAATAAAGTTCTGCCGATTATTGTCCGCATTACTTACCGTATTTCGCAGACTTTTACCATCTCCTGCGATAGCTTCTCCTCTTGCCATTGCTTGTGATTGCGCCCAGTTATTAAATGCTTCATTCAGCTTGGCATAGTCTACGTCCAGCATGATGCGTCTAAGTGTTGAATATGATGGTGCTGTTCCTTGTTTAAGTCCTAGGATTTTGATCAGACTACGCCTATGTCTTTCTACAAATCTTCCTAATCCTTGATAACCATGCTGTCCACTCATAATTCCCATGATGATAATTAGCAAGATTTGCCACAAATCGTCTCGACTCCCTTGCGCTCCTCGTGGATCTGGTACTTCTTTAAGATAATCTATTAAGCTTTTGCTCATTTTCCACCTCTTTTAGTTACATTAAACTTAAATTATCGCTTTAATCATTTCTTTGTGCTTATGTATTCTTCTTTAGCCTTTTTTCTCATTCTTGAAATAGCCCTGCCTTAAAAAGGGGGGAGAATTAATTCAAGTCCCCCTTTTTAAGGGGGATGCCGAAGGCAGGGGGATCAAACCTTTGCTTGTAGCAGATCGGAGGATTTTGGCTCTAGGCGGACATCTCAAAAATACGATCGCCTTATCCATCAATAACTCAATTATTCTTAGTCAACATATTGGCGATTTAGAGACGACTAAGGCTTTTGAACATTTTCAACGGATTATTCAATGTTTGAGTGAGACCTACGAATTTCAACCTGAAGCGATCGCCTGTGATGCCCATCCTGATTATCTCTCTAGCCAATATGCGCGGCAGTTATCCCAATCTTTGCAGATTCCCTTAATTCCTGTGCAGCACCATTACGCCCATACACTTGGTTGTATGGTAGACAATCAGATTTTTGCGCCAGTATTAGGAATTGCTTGGGATGGGACGGGCTATGGAACCGATGGCACAATCTGGGGCGGCGAATTTCTGAAGATTACCGATTCAGGATTTGCAAGAGTTGCTCATTTGCGCCAGTTTCCCTTACTCGGTGGAGATAAGGCGACAAAAGAACCACGTCGGGTAGCGCTGGGAATACTCTGGGAAATCTTTGGCGATCGCCTTTGGGATTTGCAATTACCGACCTTACAATCATTCACAAATTCTGAATTAAGAATTTTAAAAACTTTATTAACAAAACCACATCATCTCCCAAAAACTTCAAGTATTGGTAGATTGTTTGATGCGATCGCCTCTTTGCTTAATATTTGTCAAGTTAGCAGTTTTGAAGGGCAAGCTGCGATCGCCCTAGAGCAAATCTGTGATGCGACGATTGATGACTTTTATGGGATGGATGTTAAGAATGACGGTGAAATTGACTGGTTTAACCTGATTCAATCTATCTTAGAAGATATCCAAAATCAAACTGCGATCGCTACGATTGCGACTAAATTCCATAATTGCTTAGTGGCAGTAATGGTGACAATCGCCAAGCAAATTGGGATAGAGAAAATTGTGTTAACGGGAGGCTGTTTCCAAAATCGATATTTAACTGAAAGAGCAATCGACAAGTTAACGCAAGCAGGATTTCAAGTTTATTGTCATCAAAACATTCCACCCAATGATGGAGGGATTGCCGCAGGACAAATTATGGCAGCATTACGAGAAATATCCTATTGAAGAATCGTGCAAAGCACGATTCTTCAATGTCTGTAAACCAAGGAGATTAAAATCATGTGTTTAGCTATTCCCGGAAAAATTCTTTCCATTCAAGGAGAAGACTTAATGCGAGTGGGAAAAGTTAGTTTTAGTGGAGTTGTGAAAGAAGTAAATCTAGCCTATTTGCCAGAGGCAGAAATTGGTGACTATGCGATTATCCATGCAGGGGTGGCAATTTCCATCGTTGATCCCGCAGAAGCAGAACAAACATTACTCGATTTGCAACAAATTTAGATCAACTGCGATGAAATATATTGACGAATACCGCGATCGCCAACTTGCTAACGAATATGCCTCAGCGATCGCCTCCATAACTACTCATCCTTGGACATTGATGGAAATCTGCGGCGGACAAACCCACTCCATTGTCAAACATGGCATCGATCGCCTCATCCCCTCAGAAATTACCCTCATTCACGGGCCAGGTTGCCCCGTCTGTGTTACGCCTATTTATCTGATCGATCAAGCGATCGCGATCGCCTCACAACCCAATGTCACTTTATGCTCCTTTGGCGATATGTTGCGCGTTCCTGGAAGTAACAACGATTTGTTAAGTGCAAAGGCTTCAGGGGCAGATGTACGGATGGTTTATTCACCTCTAGATGCGGTTAAGCTCGCTCAACAAGATTCTCATCGCCAAGTCGTATTTTTTGCGGTTGGCTTTGAGACGACTGCGCCGATTACGGCTCTTGCGATCGCTCAAGCTGCCCAATTAGGTTTAGATAATTTCTCGATCCTCTGCGCCCATGTACTTGTCCCACCAGCAATGGAGGCAATTCTGAGCAATCCCGATCACACGATGCAGGGATTTTTGGCGGCAGGGCATGTTTGCACAGTGATGGGCTATGGCGAATATGAGGCGATCGCGCAGCGATATCAAGTCCCCATCGTTGTGACAGGGTTTGAACCGATTGATATCTTGCAAGGGATTTATCTATGTATCAAGCAGTTGGAATCAGGCAAAGCGGAAGTCGAAAATCAATATGCGCGATCGGTCAAAAAAGAGGGTAATCAACAGGCGATCGCAATGATGCAAGAAGTTTTTGAAGCGACGAATCGACAATGGCGAGGCTTAGCCGAGATTCCTGAAAGTGGACTTAGATTGAAGGATAAATATGCCGCTTTTGATGCCCAAAAACGCTTTAACTATGAGGACAATGCCCCAGAAATTTGTGAATCTCCGCTCTGCATTAGTGGTTTGATTTTGCAAGGTACAAGCAAGCCCCATCAATGTCATAGTTTTGGCAAAGCTTGTACCCCTGAACATCCCCTTGGCGCACCGATGGTTTCTTCGGAAGGTGCTTGTGCTGCCTATTATCAACATGCAGTAAGATAAAGAACCAATTTTGATGGGCTGGCAAAGCTAGCCCATCAAAATTGGTTCTTGAATAAGTTCTAAAATTCCATGCTCACTAGACATACCCTCCATCTACCAAATCTTGACCTGTCCTACCTAGTGGGCGGTAACGGTTCAGAAGCTTTATTGCTAATTCATGGCATGGCAGATTCGGCGATGGTGTGGACAAATTTAGCAGAGCATCTAGGCAATGTGGGTGGCGATCGCTATCGGATTATTGCGCCTGATCTGCGTGGACATGGTGAGAGCAGCAAAGACATTACCGACTATTCCTTTGCAAGTATCATTGCGGATTTAGAATCCTTAATGTCACATCTGGGGATCACTAGCGCCCATGTACTTGCCCATTCATGGAGTGCCAAAACCGTCGCAATTTGGGCTACCCAAAAAAGCGATCGCTTTCGCAGTTTGATTTTGGTCGATCCCTTTTTTATCGGCAGATTTCCGAGTTGGATCAGGATTACCTTCCCACTGATGTACCGTGTCTTACCATTTCTAAAAGTAGTGGGAAACTTCCCAAATTACGAAACCGTAGAAAAGATTGCACGGAGCCTCAAGCAATATCAAGGATGGTCAGATTTCCAACAAACGGTTTTTCAGTCTAGTATCGAAGCCAAACCCGATGGTACATGGCAGAGCAAATTTCCCCTTCAGGCTCGTGATTTTATCTTTGAGGAAATTATGGATATTGAAGGCTTAACTCAATCCATTGATATTCCCACTTTGTTTGTACAACCCAAGCAGGGATTGAATCGGCAAGCATGGCAATTACGCCCCTATCAGAAGTATTTCCCCAATTTACAAATTTGTGAAGTATTAGGTAATCATTGGGCTTTTTTAGTAGAACCTGAAGCTTTTAATCAGGCGATCGCGAATTTTTTACAAAGCAGATAGCTATAAAGAGCTACAGCCATTATCAATCAAAATAGCTGCAAGAATCGTGGTAAAAGTGTTACTCTGCAATACTTTTACCACGATTCTTAGTTTGGGTTTGAGCGTAAAATGCTGTAAGACTAGTGCTTGGAAAGGGATAAAGGGTTATAATTATACCATATAAAATAAAAATATTCATGGAGGTACTACCAATATGAATACCATTGAACTCAAGGAAACAATGACATCTGATAATATAAACCCAAGCAGTGATAACTCCTCTGCGACAACTCCTCAAGCATCCAATAGTTCGAGCGAAGAAGTAAGAGCTGTCAGAAGCTATACCATCGATGATCGCGGCATTCTCAATAATTTTGCCGTTATGCCCAAGATGTATATTGAAGAACCCGACGCTTCAAAACCAAAGAACTTCAAATTTCAGCTCATCGCTGTTCTCAGCATCATTGTGGCAATGATCGCCATTGCGATCGCTGTTAGTTAAATCATAAGAGAGATGGAGCAAATCTCCATCTCTCTTATGAAGATGTATTTAGATTAAATTTTGCAGCTATCTTCTGATAAAGAGTTAATCTGGAAGTTACTACACCACATAGCTTGGTGTCTCATATCAGGAGGTTAGTATGGAAAAAATTCTAGCAAATCAAGTATGTGCTAGCGATCCCGCCCATGATATTTGGAAAAAGCAGCGTCATCCTCTTGATTGTATTTTTCGTCCACGTTCCGTTGCTGTGATTGGCGCAAGCGAAAGAGAAGGAAGTGTCGGACGCACATTATTGTGGAACTTAATTCGGAGTCCCTTTGGTGGCACTGTCTTTCCCGTTAATCCCCAACGTCATAGCGTTTTAGGAATTAAGTCTTATCGTGATATTGCAAGCGTTCCTGAAGTAGTTGATCTTGTCATAATTGCGACACCTGCGGCGACCGTTCCACAGGTGATTCGTGAATGTGTAGCGGCAGGTGTCAAGGGAGCAATTATTATTTCCGCAGGCTTTAAGGAAATTGGGGAGCAGGGGGCTGCACTAGAGAAGGAAGTTTTAGCAGAAGCACGTAGGGGGGGGATGCGAATTATTGGTCCCAATTGTTTAGGTTTAATGAATCCGCTTGCAGGGCTAAATGCGACTTTTGCGGGTACAAGCGCCCGTTCTGGCAATGTCGCGTTCATCAGTCAAAGTGGAGCGCTCTGCACTTCGATTTTAGATTGGAGCTTAGGTGAGAATGTGGGCTTTAGTGCCTTCGTTTCCATCGGTTCGATGTTGGATGTGGGTTGGGGCGATTTGATTGAATATCTCGGAGATGATCCCCATACCCACAGCATCGTTCTTTATATGGAATCCATCGGTGATGCCCATGCCTTTCTCTCGGCAGCCCGTGAGGTGGCGATGGACAAGCCGATCATTGTCTTGAAAGTCGGACATACGGAGGCAGCAGCAAAGGCGGCGGCTTCCCATACAGGAGCTTTGACGGGTAGTGATGAAGTTTTAAATGCTGCTTTTCGGCGTTGTGGTGTATTGCGAGTACATACCATATCGGATTTGTTTGATATGGCGGAAACTTTGGCAAAACAACCGCGACCCAAGGGCAATCGTCTCTCGATCGTCACCAATGCAGGAGGTCCGGGGGCGATCGCTACCGATGCGCTGATCAGTGGCGGCGGTACATTATCGGAACTTGCACCAGAGACGATCCAGAAATTAAATCAGTTTTTACCCGCACAATGGAGTCATCACAATCCCATTGATATTCTCGGAGATGCCAGCAGCGATCGCTATGCCCAAACCCTTGAAGTAGTTGCTGATGATCCCAATAGTGATGCGATGTTGGTGATCTTGACTCCGCAGGCGATGACCAATCCCACGCAAACGGCAGAGAAGCTCAAGTCCTACAGTAAATTAGGAAAGCCCATTTTATCAAGTTGGATGGGTGGTGCGGAAATTGCCGCAGGAACCGAAATTCTTAATCAAGCGAATATTCCCACATTTCCCTATCCCGATACGGCTGTGCGCTTGTTTAACTATATGTGGCGGTATACCTACAATCTGAGGGGAATCTATGAAACGCCTTCCCTCCCTGTGGATTCGGATTTACATGCGCCCGATCGCCAGTTAGCCGAACGCATTCTCGCTCAAGCCACAAAAAGCGATCGCTATCTATTAACTGAATACGAATCGAAAAATTTACTTGCCGCCTATGGTATTCCCACTGTACCGACCGAAATTGCCACCAGTGATCTTGAAGCTGTAGAAATCGCCGATCGCTTTGGCTATCCCGTTGTCCTCAAGCTGCATTCAGAAAAGATTACTCACAAAACTGATGTGGGTGGTGTGCGGTTGAATCTAGGAGATGCGGCGGCGGTTAGTCTTGCCTTTGCCGCGATCGCCTCTAAAGTTCGCGCCATTGATCCCGAAGCCTTTTTGGGTGTCACGGTGCAGCCAATGGTGAAAATGGAAGGTTACGAACTGATTCTCGGCAGTAGCCTTGATCCCCAATTTGGGGAAGTGATGCTCTTTGGGATGGGTGGTCAATTGGTGGAAGTATTTCGCGATCGGGCGCTTGCTTTACCGCCGCTAAATACCACCCTTGCGCGACGGATGATGGAGCAAACCCGCATTTACCAAGCCTTGCAGGGAGTCCGAGGTAGAAAAGCGATCGATATGGCAAAACTTGAGCAATTACTAGTCAACTTCAGTCAACTGGTAGTTGAGCAACCCCAGATTCGCGAAATTGATATTAATCCTTTGTTAGTTTCTGCGGATGGGATGATCGCCCTTGATGCCAGAGTTTTATTACATACGGATGCCGACATCGCTCAACGTCCGATCCCTGCGATTACTCCCTATCCCACTAAATATGTAGAATGTTGGCAATCTCGTAAGGGCGATCGCGTTACCATTCGCCCTATTCGCCCTGAAGATGAGCCATTAATGGTGCAGTTCCATCAAAGTCTCTCGGAAGAAAGCGTCTATTTGCGTTATGCCCATACGGTGAAATTGACAAAGCGGATCGCCCATGAACGTCTGACCCGCATCTGTTTTATTGATTATGATCGCGAGATGGTCTTAGCCGCCGATTACAAAAATCCCGAAACCTCCGAGCATGAGATTTTAGGTGTAGCAAGGCTAAGTAAGCTACATGGCACTAATGAAGCCGAATTTGCGCTCATTGTTAGCGATCGCTATCATCATCAAGGGTTAGGCACTGAGCTATTGCGCCGCATTTTAGAAATTGGTAAGGAACAAAATCTAGAAGCGATCGTTGGCTATATCCTCAATAGCAACGACCCCATGCAAAGCATTTGTCGCAGATTAGGATTCAAACTCCAACCCGATCCCGATGAAGGCATGTTGAAAGCGACCTTTGTCCTGTAATTAAAAGCCATTGCGAAGCAATGGCTTTTAATTACAAACTCACCTTACGCAGATAGAAAATCTGCCCTCATCCCCCAACCCCTTCTCCCAGAACGGGAGAAGGGGAGCAAGAGGTGTTTTTGAATTTTTCTTTTCCCCTCTCCCCCTTTGGGAGAGGGGCTAGGGGTGAGGGTCTTATAAACTTCTGCGTAAGGTGAGTTACAAATTACCTTTTCGCATTTCTTCGGCAATAAAATCACTGGCTCTCGCGGTAATCGCCATCTCCGTTAAAGTCGGACTTTGCCAACCAGAGGAAGTCCAACAAGCACCATCGGTGACAAAGAGATTAGGCGCTTCCCATATTTGATTATGGGCATTGACAACCGAATGATCAGGTGAATTACCCATTCTTGCGCCGCCGACTTCATGGATGTAATAACCGGGGGGCGCAGAGTATGACATGGTTTCTTCCATACGACTGACAAATTCTGAAAACACAGGTACATGGAACATCTCCGTCAACTGCATATTCTTGCCCCCTGCGAGTTTGATGATTTCATCAATCTGGCGGTGCATATGATCGAGCATTAGATGTTCATTCTCTGACCATGCACATTCAATGTGCGGCACAGGCAGACCCCAAGCATCCACAACATCCTGACTAAGTTGTACGCGATTGTCATAGCGCGGTAAAACTTCACCGTGGGCAATCAGGAAACCGATCGAGCCATCGCCAACTTTTCGCAAAATATGCGGTAAATCAAAGCGCTGCACACCGCCCCAGATGCCATAGCCGCGTAAGAATTTCTCCTGTTGCGATTCTAAATTACAGAAGCAGGGAATGAAAAAGCTGTCGCATCCTGAAAGATCAAAGGTTTTCGTTTGCTTGATCTTTGGCAAGAAGAAGAACGTCGAGGTGGACACATGATCCATCAAAAATCTACCGAGCATTCCCGAAGGATTAGTTAAGCCCGCAGTTTGATATTTCTCAGTGGAGTGCAACAGAATCCGCACCGATTCAATCGTCGAAGCGCATAAAATTACAGTTCGCCCAAAAGCTTCATAGGCTTGATTGGTGTTGCGATCGATATAGCCTACTCCACGCGCCTTGTGGGTATCAGGATCGAAAATTACATGGCTGACCATTGCATCCGATCGCAAAGTCACATTTCCCGTCGCGATCGCCGCCTTGAGCGAAGAACCCAGACTGGAATATGCGGGCCAAGGTTGTTCTGGGGTGCGACGATGCAACCCAAACCCTCGTGAAGGAATCAGGTGACGATCTGACCATGTATTTTCGACGATTTGCTTGAGATGTTCCTCCGCAGGCGTTAGCGGCAAAGTCGGCTGATAATCACCATCGGGCAACTGTGCCAATCCCTCTTGGCTACCCCGCACCTCAAAGAATTTTTCTAACTTACTGTAGTAGGGGGCGAGATCTTTATAAGCGATCGGCCAGTCCTGCTCATGTCCATCACGACTAGCTGCCTTAAATTCATAATCGGATAAACGTAGTGTGATCCCGCCCCAAGTTAAGCTTTTGCCCCCCACCTGACGACCCCGAATCCAATAAAAGGGCTGATCGGGCGGCGTGGTATAGGGATTGTCTTTTTCATCAATAAACAGGTCAGGATTTGCCTTCCAATATCCAGGGTGCATTGACTGATAGGACTGACGCTTAGCGATCGCAAGGTTATACAGACGCTTTGCCATATCCCTAGCCTGATTGCCGATTTCAGATGCCTCGGGAGTCCGACCTGCTTCTAAGACAAGGACTTTTAAACCACGTTCGCTTAATTCCTTGGCAGCCACGCCGCCATTGGCTCCAGAGCCAACTACGATCGCATCGTAAACTTCTGTAGAAGGATGGGGACTCATGTTATCTCTTGACAAACCTATTGCTTAACAAAACTTCGGACAGATTTAGGAAACAGAAAAAAAGCCATTCATCGTATAAGGTGCGGTTATTGAACGACTACACCAAATGAATAGCATAAATTTCATATTACCTAATCTACTGGGTAAACCCCAACAAAAGTTTCTGATAAGTAGCCAGAACCAAAACTTGTGGCGCAGCGCCACAAGTTTTGTGGGTTTATATTTAACTGCACCCAGCTACTTAACACTGATCATCACTACTTGCCTCTCCCACATAAATACCAATATCTCGCGCTGTTCTCACTAAAAAACCTTGAGGATCGACACTTGAGGGAGCTTTCTTTTCTCTACGTCCCTTTTTGATTTGCTCAATCACCCGACTGATGGGAACACTGCTCACCCTACCATTTTCCCAAATCACCATCTGGTTGTAGTTCCCATTAGCAATTAAATCCACAGCTTCCCGACCAAAGGCAGTTGCTAAAAGGCGATCGCTAGATGTTGGTGTACCACCGCGCTGCACATGCCCTAATACCGTAACGCGAGTATCAAAGGGATGTATGTAATCAGGATCTGATGTATTAATCTGGCACATCTTACTACTACATTCTTTAATGTGGTGCGCCACATAATCACCGATGTAATGTTCTTTTTGTCCGAGATGATTTTTGACTCCCTCAGCAACTACAACTAGAGCAAATCTTCGACCACTCTTCTGTAATTCTTGAATATGGCGACAGACTCCCGTAATCACATCCTCATTTAAAACGGGAGTTAATTCAGGAATGAGAATCGCATCAGCACCACCCGCAATTCCTGCTTCCATCGCCAGATAGCCTGAATCCCGTCCCATTACTTGGACAATCATCACGCGATCGTGACTAGCGGCAGTAAATGTGAGGTCATAGAGCGCCTGAGTAACGCGATTAACGGCTGTATCAAACCCCACTGATGCTTCTGTAAAAGGAATATCATTGTCAATGGTTTTGGGAACGGCAACCCAATTCCATGCGGCTCCTTGCTCCGCAGCCTTTTGAGCTAATCCATCTAAAATCTCAATACTGCCATCACCACCCATCACAATCAGAGCCGTTAATCCTAACTTTTCGTAGCCCTTAATAATGTCTTCAGCATGTTGGTCAGGATCACCTTTACTAATCGAACCTAATACACTACCACTCAGAAAATAAAGAATATCTAGCCCCTGCACTAATCCCGGAATGTCGTAGCCATGCTCCTTGATGCGTAACTCTTCGGGCTGGCGTTTGCCAACTAAGAGTTCGATAAAACCATCGGTTCCATAGGGAATGCCATAGACTTCCCATCCATATTTATAGGTTGCCACCTTCACAACGGCACGAATTACGGCATTCAGTCCAGGACAGTCTCCCCCACTGGTTAGAATACCGATACGCTTAGGCTTATGGTTATTTACCATTTGATTTTCCCACCTATGGATAGTCTTCGCAATTTCGGTGTTGTAGCACAAAACTATGAAGAATCGGTTATATCTAATTTTCTCGCTTTTTGAGTATCAAAATCTATCCTTCGACAAAACTTAAAGAAATCTCTCAAATTTTGCAACACAAGTTAATACAGCGCTCTGTGCTCAAACCCAAACCCAGAAATCTTTTGAAAGTGTTGCAAAGCAACACTTTCAAAAGATTTCTTATGATTCATTTGTTCAGAAATTGCTGTAACAATTCCATAATTTCACTCTAAGTGTTAAAGATTTGTGTTTTTTGCACTAATTCTATCTAGAAATTAGAGAATGAAAGATAAATAGTGCGAAATACCTCTACTTTAGAAACAAAGGTATTGCTTATGCTGTCGAGAATATCCCTTCCACAGCCAAATATTGAAGACGGTTCGTCTAATCCCCGATTCCATTCTTTAGATTTGACGATTCGCCAAAATCGCAACCGCCAAGATGCTCTGATTGAAGTATTACATAGGGCCCAAGAGCAGTTTGGCTACCTCGAAAAAGATGTCCTTACCTATATCGCAAGGGAATTAAAACTACCCCTTAGTCGAGTATATGGTGTGGCAACTTTCTATCATCTTTTCTCGATCCAGCCTAAATGCAAACATACCTGTTCCATTTGTTTAGGAACGGCTTGTTATACCAAAGGGGGGCAAGCTTTGTTAGATATCTTAACTAAGGAACTGCACCTCAAGGCGGGAGAGCGATCGCCTAATGGCAAAGTATTTCTCCGAGTAGAGCGTTGTATTGGTAACTGCGGTGTTGCACCTGCGGCAATCTATGACGGTCATGTATCGCGCCAACAAAGCCCTGAAGATGTTTTAGCAATGGTCAAAGGTTGGATGGAGGAACCATAAACTCATTATGGATATTGAAGGACTATTACAAATTGCTAAGGAAGAACGCGATCGCCAAAAGAGTATTCGCATTCGTTGTTGTATTTCGGGTGGATGCCAAGCCTCTGGTTCTTTAGAAGTACGCGATCGCCTAGATGCCGCTATTCATGCTGATGGACTTGAAGAAACTGCGGAAGTAGTCAGTGTTGGCTGTATGGGCTTTTGTGGTCGCGGACCTTTAGTCGCCGTCGATCCCTCTAGTGTTCTTTATGAGAGAGTCGAACCTGAACAAGCAGCATCGATTGTGAGTGGACTCAAAGGAGGCAATGTCACCGCAACCCTTGGCGATCTCGAACATCCATTTTTTACCCAACAATTGCGGATTGTATTGGAACATATTGGCAAAATTGATCCTACGCGCATTGAGTCCTATATTGCCGTTGGGGGTTATCGTCAGCTTTATCGCACTCTCCATGAAATGGCTCCGCAGCAAGTGATTGATGAAGTCACCCGCAGTGGGTTAAGGGGGAGAGGCGGCGCTGGTTATCCCACAGGATTGAAATGGGCGACGGTTGCCAAAATGCAGGATCGGCGGCGCAATCAAACTCAAAATCAACCACAACAAAAATATGTGATTTGCAATGCCGATGAGGGAGACCCCGGGGCATTTATGGATCGCAGCATTCTCGAAAGCGATCCGCATCGGGTGCTAGAGGGCATGGCGATCGCGGCCTATGCGGTCGGCGCAACTCACGGCTATGTCTATGTGCGTGCCGAATACCCTCCTGCGATCGAGCATATCCGCCTCGCCATTCAACAAGCCAAACAGCATGGCATCCTCGGTAGTCAAATCTTCGAGTCCACCTTTGACTTTAAGATTGATGTGCGCGTCGGGGCAGGAGCCTATGTTTGCGGCGAAGAAACGGCTTTGATTGCCTCCATCGAAGGTGGGCGTGGGATTCCCCATCCTCGCCCACCCTATCCTGCGGAATCAGGACTCTGGGGCTGTCCTACCCTAATCAACAATGTGGAAACCTTCGCAAATATCGTCCCGATTATTCGCAATCGTGGTGCATGGTACGCCAGTATCGGCACGGAAAAGAGCAAAGGCACAAAGGTATTTTCCCTCGCAGGAAATATCGCTAACACGGGACTAGTGGAAGTGCCAATGGGCATTCCTTTACGCCAAATTGTCGAAGATATGGGTGGTGGCGCATCTGGTGGCGGCAAGGTCAAGGCAGTACAGACGGGGGGACCTTCTGGTGGTTGCATTCCTGCCTCCGCCTTTGATACCCCCGTGGATTACGAAGCGATGCAAGCCCTCGGCTCGATTATCGGTTCAGGGGGCATGGTGGTGATGGATGAAAACACGAACATGGTCGATATGGCAAGGTTTTTCATCCAGTTCTGTATGGACGAATCCTGCGGTAAATGTATTCCCTGCCGTGCGGGTACAGTACAACTCCATCAGTTATTAACCAAGTTCGTGGAACATAGAGCCACAGAAGCCGATCTTGCCAGTCTCGAAGAACTCTGTGGCATGGTCAAATCCATGAGCCTCTGCGGTTTAGGACAGTCTGCCCCTAATCCAATTGTGAGTACCTTACGCCACTTCCGCGATGACTATTTGGCATTAATTGCTAAGTCTAGAGCCGATAAGGTAGGAAATTCACTATGTTAAATCTGAATGTCCGTAATGAATTTGGCACACTAAAAACAGCAATCGTTCATGCTGCCAATAATTTTATAGATATTAGTGCAGAAGATTGGCATAGCTTAGTTCCTTCAAATATTTTGCAAGAGCATCCAGAAACTAAGCCTGTCTCAAAAAGTCTTGCTATTGCTCAACAAGATTGTTATTTAGATCTTTTAAGAGAAATTGGAGTTAATTTATTATTTCCTGAAGTGCAAGATAGCGCTTTTTGCCAAGTCTTTACTCGTGATCCCTGTTTTGTCATAGGAAATACTTTATTCATTGGTAGTTTATGTGATACCTATCGGCATCCAGAAACATCAGGTCTATCTAATATTTTCTCTCAGGCTGGACAAATAATAGATCTGCGAGGAGATGGAGCGCTTATTGAGGGTGGAGATGTGATGATTCTCAAAAATGCTTCAGTTGTTTTAGTCGGAACGCATAGACATACAAACGAAATTGGTTTCGAGAAGTTACGCGATCATTTATATAAAAATGGTATTGAAACTGTAAGAGTTCCTCATCAAGCTCTTCATCTCGATTGCTGTCTATCGCCACTCCCCGATCAAACAGCTTTGTATGCTCTTAATAAATTGCCTGAAAGTTCGAGAGATTTACTAGCAAACTATTTTGACTCTATCTATTCATTAGACAAAAGTGAATCTGAGCTAAATCTAGCGGCAAATTTGTTTTGGATTAATGCAAAAACGGTAATTTCTAACATTCATGCTAGTAAAACGAACACATTCTTGAGAGATAAAGGTTATGAGGTCTACGAGATAGACTTTTCTGAATTTATCGCAACTTGGGGTAGTTTTCGATGCGTGACCTGTCCCATTTATCGAGAATAAGGTGATTATTTGTAACGCTAAATGGCATACAAAGTTTATTTATATTTGTTATGTATAGGAATTAATTCATATGAACTCTATATCCCCGTCAATTGAATTTTTCGCAGGTATTCCTGAAGAGTTGAGTGATGTGCGACTAAGACGCGATCGCAATACTGGCGAAAACTCCGTCAAGATGACTTTTGTAAATATCAAGGCAGTCCAAGGCGCGAATAGTTTTGCCAAAGCATCATTTAACGATATTAGGCTTGTGGATAGTGAAGGCACAATTTCCATTGAACCGAAAACCTCAAAACTATTTTGGAAAGATAAAGGCGATGATTCCGAGTTGGCAAAAATCGAAATTGTGTTTGATGTTGGATCAGATGACCATTGGGAGCGCTTCATGCGATTTATGGAACGATATTCAGAAGCCAATGGTTGGGAATTCACCAGTACTCCTACTTCTTAATTAGGTATACAGAAATGTCAGTTGTCACCCTAAAAATTAATGATATCGAAGTTGCCGCCGAGCAGGGTAAAAGCATTCTGGCAACTGCTAAGGAAGCAGGAATCACTATTCCGACCCTGTGCCACCTAGAAGGCGTGAGCGATGTCGGAGCCTGTCGTCTCTGCATGGTGGAAGTTAAGGGTAGTAATAAATTACTGGCTGCCTGCGTCACTCAAGTTGCGGAAGGCATGGAGGTGCATACCCATACTGACCAGTTGAAGAACTATCGCAAAATGGCTGTGGAAATGCTATTTGCTGAGGGGAATCACATTTGTGCAGTCTGTGTGGCTAATGGCAACTGTGAACTGCAAAATATGGCGATCGCAACGGGGATGGAGCATTCCCGATTTCCCTATCAGTTCCCGCAACGGGATGTGGATTTATCCCATGATTTATTTGGCATCGATCGCAACCGTTGTATTTTCTGTACGCGCTGTGTGCGGGTATGCGATGAAATCGAGGGGGCACATGTGTGGGATGTGGCAAATCGTGGCGCACAGTCAAAACTAATCACAGGACTCGATCAGCCTTGGGGTGCAGTCGATGCTTGCACCTCCTGCGGTAAATGCGTTGACGCTTGCCCAACGGGAGCTATTTTTGATAAAGGCTCAGCAGTGGGTGAAATGCAACGCGATCGCACCAAACTCGAATTTATCGTTACCGCGAGGGAGCAGAAACAATGGACAAGGTAGAAAAGATTAAATTAGCAACAGTATGGCTAGCAGGATGTTCAGGTTGTCATATGTCCTTTTTAGATTTGGACGAATGGCTATTTGAACTGGTGAAATATGCCGATGTCGTGCATAGCCCGATCGCTGATATTAAAAACTATCCCGAAAATGTTGATGTTTGTCTCGTGGAAGGGGCGATCGCCAATGAGGAAAATCTGGAATTAATTCACAAAATCCGCAACCAGACAAAGTTCCTGATTTCCTTTGGTGACTGTGCAGTGACGGCTAATGTCCCCGCCATGCGAAACATGATGGGAAGCAATAATGCGGATACGGTGTTGCGCCGTAGTTACTTGGAACTGGGTGATATTACGCCACAACTTCCCAAAGCCCCTGGGATTGTTCCTGAGCTATTAGAAAAAGTGATACCTGTGCATGAAGTGGTGAAAGTGGATATGTATATTCCCGGTTGTCCTCCATCGGCGGATCGGATTAAGGCAGCGATCGCACCTTTACTAGAGGGCAAGATGCCACTGATGGAAGGACGCGAAATGATTAAGTTTGGATAGCCCTCACCCCTAGCCCCTCTCCCTATGGGAGAGGCAAACAAGCAATATAGATAATTCAAATAAGAACTATAGCTTCGACTTCGCTCAGCTACCTTACACCGATGGCTGAGCGAAGTCGAAGCCCCCTCTACAAATTATTTAAAACAACTATAAATAGTTAGAGAGTCTAGTCATGGCAAAAACAGTAGTAATCGATCCTGTCACTCGCATTGAAGGTCATGCCAAAATCTCGATCTTTCTGGATGATCTTGGCGAAGTTTCGGATGCCCATTTTCATGTGGTGGAATATCGCGGCTTTGAGAAGTTTTGCGAAGGTCGTCCCATGTGGGAAATGGCGGGAATCACCTCACGCATTTGTGGCATCTGTCCCGTGAGTCATTTATTAGCATCCGCGAAAACAGGGGATAAATTATTAGCAGTCAAGATTCCTGCGGCGGGTGAGAAACTGCGACGAATGATGAATCTTGCCCAAATTACCCAATCCCATGCCCTTTCTTTTTTCCACCTCAGTTCCCCCGATTTTTTGCTCGGCTGGGATAGTAATCCTGCTACAAGAAATGTATTTGGCTTAATGGCAACAAATCCCGATCTGGCAAGAGGTGGTATTCGCTTGCGTCAGTTTGGTCAGCAAATTATCGAGATTTTGGGAGCAAAAAAAATTCATACGGCTTGGGCAGTGGCGGGTGGCGTGCGATCGCCTCTTAGTGAAGAAGGTCGCGCATGGATACGTGATCGCTTACCCGAATCCCTCGCTACCATCGAGAATGCCTTAGGATTATTTAAAAATTTATTAACCGAACTGCAAACGGAAGTTGATGTGTTTGGTAAATTCCCATCGCTTTTTATGAGCTTAGTTGGCAAAAAAGGCGAATGGGAGCATTACGGGGGACATATTCGCTTTGTCGATAGTCAAGGGCAGATCGTCGCCGACAACCTCACTGAAGACGACTATCAACAATATATCGGGGAAGCCGTTGAGCCTTGGTCATATCTCAAATTTCCCTATTACAAACCCCTTGGCTATCCCGATGGTATTTATCGCGTGGGGCCCCTTGCGCGGCTGAATGTTTGTGAACATATCGATACGCCTAAAGCTAATCAGGAGCTACAGGAATTTCGCGATCGCGCAGTGGGCAGGGTGGCGACATCTTCATTCTTCTATCACTATGCGCGGTTAATTGAGATTCTTGCCGCCGTAGAGAAAATTGCTGAACTTGTGGAAGATCCCGATGTGATGTCATCCCATACTCGCGCCCAAGCAGGAATTAATGCCCTCGAAGGTATTGGTGTAAGCGAAGCTCCTCGCGGCACATTGTTTCATCATTACAACGTCGATGAAAATGGAGTAATTAAGAAAGTTAACTTGATTATTGCGACAGGGCATAACAATCTGGCGATGAACAAAACCGTTGCCCAGATTGCTCAGCATTATATTCACAATGGCGATGTATCCGAAGGTTTTCTCAATCGTGTGGAAGCGGGAATTCGCAATTTCGATCCTTGCTTAAGTTGCTCCACCCATGCCTATGGACAAATGCCGATGCAGGTGCAATTAATTGGCTCTGATGGCAAAGTTTTCAAGGAAATAAGCAAATAGGCGCTCATCACGGGAAATATAGCAAAAAAGCGCACGCTGCGCGTGCGCTTTTTTGCATTCAACTGCTGCACCTAGCTACTTCGCAAAAGGACTACTGAACCAACTCCCCTGCTCATCATGATGTTCAAATAGTAGGAGTCGCTGACATAAATTAAGTGCCTCTGGTGTCAGTACATGGGGCTTAGTAAGATATTTTTGTAAGGCTTGTTGATCGCGATCGCAGATTGTTGCCAAACGGCGCTGATGATCGATTTGTACAACCTGATGGAGCGTTGCCAGTTGGATCGGTGGATCTTGACATTGCAAGCAACCATACAATAGCGACAACAAATAGGGAAGATGCCCATAGCTAGCAAGACATAACTGGTCAAGGGTATCGAGATCCTCAAAAACCTCCGTTACTTGCTCTAGCCTTTTTTCCCTAGGAATATGGGACAGCATTCTCGCCAAAACTACTTGGCGTAGTAAATTTAAACATTGAGCATTAATCTCTCCCTGCCGATCGCGCAGCATTAAACTGGGCAGGACAATCGGCATATTTCCCTTCAGCCTTTGCTGAAAGCGTTGGAGTTGCTCTTCTTCTGTTGCGATCGCTAGTAAGGGCAGTGTGTAAATGGTATGACATTGAAATTGACGCAGATATTTGCCCCCGTCACCAAAAATCATCTCAATTTGCTCAAGGTTTAAGCGATCCAAGTTATCAATTAAAATTACCAGTCCTTTTTTACCAAGCTGTTTTAGGCGATCGACCTCGATCGCTGTAACTTCTTCACCAGCCGCAAGGAGAGAATTTTTGAGCCTTGGCTCTAGGTGATGTCGTAACTGGCGGCGATGTTGATTGTTGTCTTGCAAAATCTGCAAAATTCTCTGTAAACGTGGCGCATAGGTAGCCACACCAATGGGAGCAGAAATTCTTAACCACTGTTCGATTTCGACGATCGCATTAGGCAAATAGGCAACCGATAGGGACTCGCCCTTTTTTTCCATCTGTTGCAAAATCAAATACAAAATGAATAGCCAAATCTCCGTTAAGCCCACATCATCAATTTGTAAATATTCATCCGCCGCACAGTAAATAACCACAAAGCCCTGCTGCTCTAGCCCCGCTTTTAAACGCATTAATTCCGTTGTTTTGCCACTGCCGACATGTCCTGACAATAGTTGAAATGTAGGCTTATTTGGAGATAGAACAATAGTTCGCCGCAACCGCTTGACGACATCTTCACCCCTTCCATCCGCCAAATCCACATAATAAACTTCGTTCTGCGGACAGAGCAAAAAGCTGGGATTACAAGCATGGAGAGAAGAGAGGTTGGGCATGGTGCAGGAATAGGTTAATTAAATAAATGTTCGATCGCACAGACGCGACACATTTGCCAACGGGATATTTCCCCCATCAATGCAGGGCGATCGCATCGAGGACATTTTGGCATTTGATTAGTCCTTAATTTCATGACTTCTTGCCAACGCTGAAATGCTTCGCTAGCAGTTTCAGGAGGTTTAGGTACTTGCCTTTGTTGATGACCTTGGGCATTTTTTTTGATTGTATTGATCGTATCTGTGGCGATCGCAGGTAAATAACTGGGATGATCTGCGGTTATAACTTTACTCTGTTGGAGGGTTTGCTGATGTGTTGCCCATTTTGCCGTTGAGAAATGGATATCGGCGATCGCTAAACTATTGGCACTCCCCAATAATTTATTAATCTTGGCTAAGAGGCGCACCCGTTCAAAGGTGAGAGCCTGTGACCACACAGGACTAGATACCGCCACCTGCAAAGACTTTTGATATACCCCAATCGGACAGGTTTGCTTAGCCACCGATTCGCCCACGATATCAGCCCATTTTTCGACAATCAGCAAATATTGACAGCGCTGCTGCCAACTCGTGCGTGACTGAATATCATGCAAAATATTCGGTAATCCTGTGAGGGACATGATCGTAAACCAAACAAAACTTTTGCTCTAGATGAGGCATTGGTGAGCATCATCCAGTCCTAAGATTAACACTTTTGCTAAAGTTGTGGCGCACGCTGTGCGTGTGCCACAACTTTTGGGGTTTTGTGGTAAAGGCAGCGCGAAGCACGACCTAATCCTTACCTATTTAGCAAAATAAACACTCAAAACTCTTACAGGAATTGCTGATGAGCAAGCATTCTTGGTAGATCTCCTTGGACTCTGGACAAAAGTGATCAAGCGATAACAGCGATAATATTGAGCAAAGATATTATGAGGATTTTCTATGTTTGGCGGCTTATTTCAATCGCGCTCAAATAGCGATCGCGTTCCTAAAGGACAGAGACTGACCAATGGCTTCCCAATCATGACCTATGGAGATACGCCCGAAATCAAGCGTCAAGATTGGCAATTGCGAGTTTGGGGGCTTGCCACTGAGAAGACCTTCACATGGGATGACTTTATGGCGATGCCTCAAACTGAATTTACAGCAGACTTCCACTGCGTCACCACATGGTCAAAGCTAGATGTGAAATGGAAAGGTGTCAAAGTTACGGATTTTTTAAAATATATCGAGGTCGATCCGCGAGCAGTGCATTTAATGGAACATTGCTATGGCGGCTACACTACCAATATTGCGATGGAAGATTTTGCGAGATCGGAGAACTTTTTCGCGCATACTCTCTTTGACCAGCCATTACCCATCGATAATGGAGGACCAATGCGCTTGGTAGTTCCCCATCTCTATGCATGGAAAAGTGCCAAATGGATTAATGGTTTAGAATTTCTCGATAAGATGAAACTTGGCTTCTGGGAGCGTAATGGCTATCACCATCGGGGTGAGCCTTTTGCTGAGGAAAGATATAGCTCTTTTTAAATACACCAAGAAATTTTTTGGTTGCATATGCAAAGCGCTGTAAGTAGTTCAACATAATTAAAAAACAAAACCAGAACGTGGGTCGCCCGCATAACGGGCGACCCACGTTCTGGTTTTAATATCTGCGATCGCGATC
Organism: Pseudanabaena sp. BL-A-41; assembly: GCA_050632425.1. Classification (GTDB taxonomy): domain Bacteria; phylum Cyanobacteriota; class Cyanobacteriia; order Pseudanabaenales; family Pseudanabaenaceae; genus Pseudanabaena. The sequence goes on from CP192607.1 coordinate 2,939,931, forward strand.
ACACTTTTGAGACGAAATCATCACGCAACTATCAAGGTGAATATCACGTCCTTATCTATAGAAAAGCTTGATACTAAGTACATCGAGAATTAAGGAAGTGAGGAACCAAACAATGTCAGTATTTCATTTCGGCGGATTTATTTTCAAGTTTTACGCTGGCTCGATCGCTGTTTTAGTTTTGGCAAATGCTCTCTCCACCCTCTAACCCCACAGAACAATGACTATTTTTGATGTTCTAGCTTTTTCAGCGAAGTTTTTTGTAAGTGCGATCGCCTTTTTAGTCCTAGCAAATGCCGCTTCCAGTTTTTAAATCACAATACCTCAATGATGAGTGGCGGCGCTTTGTGCTCCCACTCATTAAATTTCACTAGATAATAACTAGTCAGATGATCGCCAAAACCCTCAAGTCAATCAAAACAGAAATTACGCTTACAGCAAGTCTCTAAGTTCATCTCTTGTGATCTGACAATCTCTAAGAATTTGTGAAAGTAGTCCAGTTCCGATATCTTCACCTGAATGAACTGGAAATACTGTACGTCTACCGTCAGCATGAATAAGAATATGATGACTACCCTTTACTCGCGCTACATCAAAGCCTAGTTTCTGTAGAGCTTTGATTAGTTGGTTGCCTGTCAAACTTGGTAGCTTACTCATACTTTTACTAAAATTTTCTGTATACCTACAAATTCTATGGATGGACTGTCTTGGTTCTCGAACTCTAAACATAGTTCTGCTGCCTCTTGGATACGTTCCATGAGAATATCAAGGGATTTTGCTTGGGTATGGCAACCTCTCAAGTTGGGGATTGAGGCGACAAAATACCCATCAGAGTCTTTTTCGATAACTACGTTAAATTCTCTAATCATTTTTGACTAACTCGCTTATCTTGATTTACCTAAATTGCTCTCAGGTTATTGCCCTAGTCTACTATAGGTTAACAAACTGTTTGCGATCGCCAAAAGCATCCAGCCAGACAAAACAGCGATCGCCTTTTTTAATAGTCACAACTACTAACATTTTTATTTCAAAGCTTTACTCTGCAATCTCAGCTTTGAGATTATCGCGCACCAAATTAAACATTGAATTACTAGATATAAATCCTTTAATCTCTTCATTAGAAAATCCTAGCTCTGCAAGTAAAAGAGCTTGAAGTAGAAAAGATAAGCCTTGAATGAGCCAAAATAAGTCTAATCCTTGCATAGCTTTTTTCTTGTTGGATTTATCATAGTGAGTAAAGTAATTTCTTGTATTTTTTACTTTTTTTATAAATAAATCTATATCTCCTACAAGAGGTTCAATTGCTTCTTTCACAGAATCAATCATTTCGCTTAGACGGTTGTGTAAACTTGGTTCATTACTAAAATTCAACTTTTGTCTCAGCCACTCCTGATATTCTAGCGGCGCATTCTTGATAATTACATCGATTTTCTTATTATGTTCTTCTTTTGGAAGCACTCTTGTCGAAAATTTAGAAGAGTGTCTATGAAAACTCTCAACTGCTTGAGCTATACTTAAAAATTTTTGTTCTAAATAAAGTTGATCTTGGTATTGGATACCAAAGTAAAGATTGCACGTTGCTTCAAAGCATTCATAGTTTTCGAGCCATTTATCAACTATTTCACCAAATTTTTCTTTAACATCTTGAAAACCAAACAAAATATCTGAAAGTTGAAAATTCTCTTTGCGATCTTCTCCATGATAGATTTGATTGCGTATAGCTTGAATTGGTAGCGAAATATTTTTATTCTGATAGGAAATAGTGTTTTTTTGTCTAGAGTAAACATCAATTCTTTCCAATGCATTAGGTCTGCCAGTTACAAATGTAAGGAAATTTTGTATTGGGTAGACAAATTGAGTAATAAATACATCAAATGACAAATCAACTTCTACTTCAATCTCCAGTGTAATTTTTTTACATAAGTCTATTTTTAAAAAATTATCTTCTCCATCTAGATCGTATTTAAGTTTTAAACATGCTTGCTTTGAAGAAAAAGCATAAGCTTTTGGAAGACGACAAACTATTTGATATTCTTCATGGTTTTCAGTAGAAGTGTTTGATGTTGTAAATTGTATTTCTCCAATCCAATTGGTTAAATATGTATATTGAACTTCAACTTTATAGAATAAATCTTCTTCGGGGAAATGTAGATATGCGCCAATAAATAATTTATCTATACGGCATTTTAAGCTTGAGAATCCTGACGTACTAAAACTTGAATTTGTGACAGAACAGTTGATTAAAGTAATTTCCTTGTTACCAACAATTCCAAAAATAATAGGATATTTTTTAGTGGTCGTGATAATTCTATTTTCTTCATCAGAAAAAGAACCAATCAGATTAAGGCTCATTCCATTTTCTTTAGAACGGCTAAAGATTCCTGCAAGTTTATTGTCAGGGTTTGAAGGTATCCACCAAAATCCAGCCAATTCATTATTTTCCGTGATCATTTAAAATTCTAATTTTAATGCTTCTAAACTAACCGTTTGTCCTAAATCTGCTTGTCGGATGCCTTCGTGTAACGCTGACATAAACTCGCGATCACTGAATTTTTTAGACAGCGCTGGTAATTGTTCCTGTGATTCAGCAATCGCCAAATAATTCAGCATAGTGTTTTACCTAAGTTATTTAAGTTTGTACGATATCCAGTCAAGCGATCTTAATAAGATAAAATTGTGTCCAACGCAATAGCTGATATGGACTCCAAAAATTCTGACCCAATATTTCTAACTGACTTAGCTAATGGTTTCCCTGCAATTACTCCTGTATTTGGGGCAACCCTAGCCGAAGCTTGTGCCGTTTGCTTAAGCGATCGCGGACATCCTCAAGGCATAAACCTTATAGTTAAAGGCGACTTTCAAGCAACATTTAAGTTGTATTGGCAACCCGTAACACCACAGATGCTTAGATGTTGGAATGACTTAGAATATACAACAGAGCAAGCAGCTTACGGTATTGCTTTTATGATTATTACTAGGCTTACAGACTTTACAGTTATTGAGCGATCGCGCAAAGGTACAGGATTTGATTACTGGTTAGGTACGGCTTTGTTGTATGAATAAAAAGAAGCCAAAAGATGGAGGATCTTAGGATAGATAATTAACTAGCAACAGGAGAGGAGAGAGGTTTAGCAAGTTGAATCATGCGATTGAGAGCAGCACATTTGATGAACAACTCAACCGCCTGATTGTCAAATTTACGAGAACATAAAGTACTACCAAAGATTTTTTTGAAACGAAACATCGTGGTTTCTGCTAAAGAACGTCGATGATAACCTGAGTCACGTTTCCATTTTTTACGCCCATGTTTACGGATATAGCGCAGGTTTTGGTCACGGGGATGAGGAGGAGCATTGGCATTGCCATGCTGCCAGATTTTGGCATCTTTGCGGGGAGGAATCACGGCTTTAGCTCCATGTTGGGCAATCTCGTCGTAACAATGACGATGGTCATAAGCTCCATCTGCGGAAACTTGATCAATTTCAGCATCAATCCCATCGAGAATATCGGCGAGTACTTCACCATCGTGACAATCATTCGTAGTGACGACCGCAGCCAGTATTTCTCCCGTTGATTCATCGGCTCCAAGGTGTAATTTGCGCCATGTCCGTCTCTTACTAATCCCATGCTGCCGTGTTTTCCATTCACCTTCACCATAGACTTTGATCCCTGTCGAATCAACTACTACATGCACAGCTCCCTGCTTGGGGATTACTGGTAAGGGCACACTTAAACTTGCTGTCCGTCTTGATACGGTGCTGTGGTCTGGCACTGGCAAATCTATTCCCATCAAGGTAAATAGTGACTCTAACATTCCTTGCGTTTGTCTTCCTGCTTGCTGATATACCGCTTTTACAGTGATAAATGTCGCGATCGCTATATCACTGTAATCATTTGAAGCACCCCGTTTGCCACTTAATGTTTGATTTAACCATCCTCCGATTACTTCTTCGCTAATCCAGAAGGTCAGGCTTCCTCTTTGTTTTAGCCCTGCGTTATACTCTGCCCAGTTGCGTACCTGATATTTCTCTTTCATTATCTGGGACTCCCTCTCCTGATTTTTATCTAATTTACCTCCTCTTCCCCTTTTTATGCAACAATGCCGTTAGGTACTGAAAATGATGATTCTCTACTTCCATTTCAAAACAAAGCAAGATTGGAAATATCAGGTATTCGCTCAGGTGATGAAAAACGTATCAATATCAGACTGAAGCAAAAACTAGAACAGACTAAACCTTCTGATGGATTATTGCCTGCTTATGTTGTAGTAGTTGAATTTAGCAAACCAATGGCAAGGACAGCAAAAAAATGACGCAAGTTAACGTATTACATCAAGAAGCAATGGACTTAGCAGAATTAGCTCAAGTGGCTAAACTCAGAGGCGAAATAGAACAAGCTAATAATCTACAAAGACAAGCATTTACGAAAGAGTCAAGTGCTGCCGCCTTAATTGCTAATCATTGGGAATCTGAACCAACCCGTTCGGTTTTACATCGTAGCGCCGCTTCTTTAGCGATCGAGTGTGGAGAATTTGAGATTGCTAATAGACTTATTGCAATTGCTTTATCAGGCAATCCACCAGCAGAAATTGCCGAAGAATTACAAGATTTGTTCATTCAAATTAACCTCCGCCAATATTTGCAGCGCCGAGGCGTAGCTCTAGATGAAGAGAAGTTAGCTAGTTTAGTTAGATAAGACAGCCTAGATTAAAGATGAAATTGCATCGTTGATGGTAATCATCAAAGTCATTGGCACAATCGGCGAAACCGTAAACCCGCACTTCTCATAAAATTGTTTTGCCTCTTCAGAAATCGCCTCCACTAAAATCGCTCTAATTCCCGCAATTTCAGAAGCTTGCAAAGTGCGAGGTATCGCATCCCTTAGCAAAGCTTTGCCAATTCCCTTACCCTGCCAATTTTGTTCAACTGCCAAACGTCCAATAATCATCACAGGAATGGGGTCGGGCATATTTCGCTTGACTTTGCCTGTGAAGATCGTCTGCGCGATCGCACCATTGGCTAGAAAGTAATAGGCAATAACCACCTGCTCAACTGTAACAACATAGGTTCGCGAAGCACCTTGTGCTTAGTTGGCAATTTTCATCAAAAGTAGCTACAATGTAATTACTTTTTGCTTGAAAGTTATTTGAATTATGAGTACAGCTATCAGAACTCGCATCATTAAAATTGGGAACTCTCAGGGCATCCGTATTCCCAAAACCTTGCTAGAACAAAGTGGAATTCAAACAGAAGTTGAAATTAGCATTGATGGCGATCGCTTGACTATTCGACCTTTACAACAATTGCGGACTGGTTGGGATCAGGCTTTTGCAGCAATGACAGCACAACAAGATGATGTGCTTTTAGATGAAGTTAATCCAACGGAATGGGAGCAGGCTGAATGGGAATGGTAGCTAAGCGGTTTGATGTTTTTCTGGTTAATCTCGATCCTACGATCGGTAGCGAAATTCAAAAGACTCGCCCCTGCGTGATTGTTTCACCAGATGAGATGAATCGCTATATTTCCACAGTGATTATTGCGCCAATGACAACTAAAGGCAGAATCTATCCCACTCGCGTTATTTGTCAGTTTCAGGGTAAAGATGGACAAATAGTCATCGATCAAATTCGTACCGTCGATAAATCTCAATTAGTGAAAAAGATTGGTCAAATTAGCGAAGATGAGCAAAGGGAAGTTTTTGATATTTTGGCGGAAATGTTTGCGGAATAGATCCTAAGCCATGTCAACTTTTACCAGAACTGTCTCTGGGTTGGCAATGTTACGGACTGCTTGAGGTAAAGACTGGACAGAATTACGAGTACGTTTTGCGATCGCATCTAAATCATCCAAAGGCTTCAACAACTCACCATTGTGCATGATCAGTTCTAAGAGAGGCTGCTCGTTAGCTTGAGGAATCGCGGAAATATGGGTGAGGCGATCGCTTGTGAATATGCCATTCTCAAAACTGCGCCAGACCTGTTTGCGACTAGCGATCGATTGCTTACCGCTTGATTTTTTGGCAACAGGAATATTATCAATTTCGACTAACTTATAAACTCCATTAACAGGCGCACCTGTCACCAGTTTTGTGCCGATACCATAGCCATCAATCGGCGCACCTAAAGACTTTAAGCGAACAATTTCCAATTCATCAATGTCTCCACTGGCAAAAATCGCGGCATCAGGAAGCAGTGCTTTCACTTCCTTAGAAACTGCGGCAATATCACCTGAATCAATGCGAACTCCTTTTACTTGCATCTCGCCAGATTTGACCTTTTCGGCAAGATTACGAGCCGCAGCGATCGTATCGAAGGTATCGATCAAGAGAGGACTATTCGGGAAGACTTGATGAAAAGCACTAAAGGCTTGAGCTTCACTGCCTTCGGTTGCATTCAGTGCCATGACCAATGCATGAGCCATCGTGCCGCTAGGTTGTCTGCCCAGTTTTAGTGCAGCTAATACATTAGAAGTTGCATCCATGCCTGCGGCGAGTGCGGCTCTGGCTGCCCAGAGTGAGGCTTGTGGACTGAAGGCGCGTCTTGTACCAAATTCTAAAAGGGTAATGCGATCGCCCGCTACATCACGCATCCTTGCGGATTTAGTGGCAATCAGAGTTTGATAGTTGACGGCATTTAGTAAATAGGTTTCCACTAATTGCGCTTGCCAGAGAGGTGCTTCGATTCGCAAAAAAGGTTCATTAGCAAACATGGCTGTACCTTCAGGAACTGCCCAGAGATCGCCTTCAAAACGGAAGTTCTTTAGCAATTCCCAAAATCGTTGATCTGCATTCTCAAATATTCCTGTTGCTTGTAAGGCTGCGATTTGCTGTGTGGTGAATCTAAGATTCTGTAAGTATTCCACGGCTTGGGCGATTCCCATCGCAATGAGATAGCCAAATCCTTCAGGCAGACGACGCACGAATAACTCAAAACTAGCCCGCTTGCGATCGCATCCCTCTTGCACATAGCAAGCACCCATCGTCAGTTGATACAGATCAGTGAGCAATCCATATTCATCGGAGGCGATGTTTAGGGTATCTGATTTCAGGCTCACAGCAGGATTGACAGCGATCGCGCTCATGGCTTTAGTGGGGTGTTTTTGTGTATATCTCTATTATAGTTATTTTTACCAAAATTGCAAGCATATTTTTGTTTGTAAAATTTTAAACCACTGATATCTAAAACCACACATTTTGGGTTATACAATGTTTTTACAGCTAACGCACAGATGGTAAAATCTAAGATTTATATGTTAAGTCTTACGGTAATTATAGTAAATAAAACTTTAAATATTGACTGAAATCTCCGTAAAAAGCTGGCGTAGCCATTGATGGGTACTTTGATTGGCCGTGCTTTGATGCCAGCGCATGACTACGGAAAATCCATCAATTACTAAGGGGCAAGGAAAAACTTTGAGGTTCAAGTCCTTAGCAAAAGCGATCGCAACTCGTTCTGCAAGCGTAGTAATCAAGTCAGTACGTGCAAGGATAGAGGGCGCAACTAGAAAATGAGGAATAGAAAGCCTGATATTACGGCTGAGTCCTTGGATGGCAAGGGTATCATCAACTCTTCCAACCATATCTTCTTTAATCGAAATCAGTAGATGGGAAGTTGTGAGATATTCTTCTAACGATAGAGAATCTTGAATTAAGGAATGGTCTTGACGACAGACACAAACAAATCGCTCTTGGAAAAGTAACTGTTCTTGATGCCAAGGAATCTGTTCAGGAAATACACCACAGATGAGATCGACTTTGCCATTATCTAACAAATCAAAAAGTTGTTGCCGATCGCCTGTTCGCACTTGAATTTTTAGATTGGGAGCAACCTGTTCTAATTTCTCTAACAATGACGGTAACAGCACAAATTCCACATAGTCAGTCATGCCGATCGCAAATACGCGATCGCTAGTCATTGGCTCAAACCCTGCTTCCGATGACAGCGCTATCTGAATCTGGTGCAAAGCAGGTTGAATTTGGTTGGCTAAGGCGATCGCTACGGGTGTGGGTTGCAGTCCCGATTTTACCCGAATGAACAATTCATCTTTAGTTAGATGTCGCAATCGCGCTAGAGCGTTACTCGTCGCAGGTTGGCTCAAGCCAATGCGTTCACCAGCACGGGTGACATGGCGATCGCGTATCAAGGCATCAAATACCACCAACAGATTGAGATCGATTTGATTCAGACTAAAATTCATAGTATGAATGATTTTTATACAAATTATCCATTGGACAAATGAATGATACTCGATCCACACTTGATGTAATTAGAACCTCAGTTCGATACAGCCATTCGCGCCGTACGGCGCGAATGGCTGTATCGAACTCCCGTTAATTAGAAGTATTAGGAGTAATCGCATGAAAATTGCTTTCATTGGCACTGGCAATGTCGGCGCACCCCTCGCCGATCGCTTACAAAAACTCGGTCATCAAGTCTTTATCGCTGCTCGCGATCCGCAATCTAAGTCAGTTCTAGAAGCTACCAGTCGCAATTCTGAACTGATTGTCAAATCTCCGCTAGAAGCTGTCCAAGAAGCAGAAATTGTGTTTTTAGCAACTCCTTTTAATGCGATCGAGACTGCGCTTGCTCCTGTGAAATCGTTACTGGATGGGAAAATTTTAGTGGATTGCACTAATCCCGTAGGCGCAAATCTATCGCATGGTCTGCAAAGTCAAATCTCTGGCAGTGAAACCGTTCAAGAATTTATTCCTAATGCTCATGTAGTGAAAGCCTTTACCATCTATGGGTTTGAGAACTTTGAAGATAGTACCTATATTGGCTATGGAGATCTCAAACCTGCGATGCTGATAGCTGGTAATGATCAATCTGCCAAAGAGACGGTAAGTTCTCTCTGTTCGCAATTGGGATGGGAACCAGTAGATACGGGTAAATTATCTATGAGCTTACATCTAGAACATATGACTTTGCTATGGATTCAGATGGCAAGAGTTCAAGGAAAAGGCTCAGGTTTTGTTTGGGCAATGTTGCAGCGCTAGTTATGACTAGCCTCCCAGCCTAATATGGCAGTTTTGCGCTCCAATCCCCAACGATAGCCACCTAACTCCCCTGATTCTCTAATGACGCGATGACAGGGAATGATGAAACTAATCGGATTGCTGCCAACGGCATTCCCAATCGCTCTAGCAGCATTGGGACGACCAAGAGATCGCCCTAAACCCTGATAAGTGGTAATCCCGCCAAAGGGTATCCGCAGAAGCGCTCGCCAGACTTGAATTTGGAAGTTAGTACCTTTGACGTAGAGCGTGAGGGGCGGTTGGTTCTCAGTATTAAGATTAGGAAGATGGCTAAATAGGCGATCGCAAATTGGTTGCGTAATTTGGCGATCGCCAATAATCTCAGCACTTGACCATTCCTCTCGCAGCATTAATGCAGCAGCTTGCTCATCCATTCCATCGAGAAAATACAAATTACAAATACCTCGCTCGGTCGTAGCAATCAGGCAACCGCCAAACATGGTTTCATGGATGCCATAGCAAATTTGTAAACCCGCACCACCAGTTTTAAACTCTTGCGGTGACATTGCTTCGAGTTTCACAAATAGGTCATGCAATCGCCATGAACTGGATAAACCGACATCACCCGTCAGTTCCAATAGGTTCTTTGTTTCCGCAATTTTGGACTTAGCATATTCCACTGTCAGATATTGCAAAAATCGTTTGGGGCTAATCCCTGCCCATTTAGCAAATAAATGCTGAAAGTGATATTCGCTCAGATGTACATGTTGGGCGATCGCGGCGAGGTCAGACTGTTGTCGATGGTTTTGACGAATAAAGGCGATCGCTTTTGCTATGAGTTCATAGGTTGCGCGATCTCCTATATTCTCATCTAGAAATTTGTCCATCGGGGGGCATACTCAGTAATACGAGGGTTTACACTCAATTTAGCAATGATTTGATATTTATAGGACTTACGCAATGCTAACGAATTTACTCGGTTTTGGTTAGATTGGTGTGGGCTTCTCCCGCGCCAATCTAACCGATGGTAAGTCCTATAAGTGTTGTTACTGTGCTACTTAATCCCTCAGTGGGCTGTATTAGGGAACTAAATCAAAATTTGGGGCAGTCCTAAAAAGGAAAGATTTATGATGATGAGGATAGATGGGGTGAAGCGCTATCCATGTAGAAAATACTAGTATGGACTCATTAAAAAACGCTATATTAGGAAAACTTAGATATGGATTTTAGTGCAGCCTTACCAATCTTTGCGATTACCCTACGGGAGGGAGTCGAAGCAGCCCTTGTGGTAGGCATTGTGATGGCATATCTTAAAAAGGTCGATCGCAGTTCGCTCAATCCTTGGGTATTTGGGGGTATTGGTACGGGAGTATTAGCGAGTTTTATCGTAGGTATATTTCTCAATTGGTTTGTGAAACAGGTAGAAAATACTGAACCGATGCAGGCGGCTTTTTATGGGCAATTGTGGCAGGGAGTTTTAGGAATCACCGCGATCGCCATGTTGAGTTGGATGTTGGTCTGGATGACCGAAAATGCCAAGGCACTCAAGGGAGAAATTGAGGGACAAATTGGTAAGGCGATCGCTAATGAAAAAAGTGCTGGTTGGGCAGTATTTATCCTGATTTTGATTGCGGTATTACGAGAAGGCTTTGAGGTTGTGATCTTTATTTCGGCAAAGCTGCAAGGTGGGCTTGTACCAATCGTTGGCGCGATCGCTGGTTTAGTTGGTGCAGTAGCGTTCGGGATTGCCCTCTTTCAATTTGGAATTCGCATCAATCTTCAAGTGTTTTTTCAAGCAATGGGTATTTTTCTCCTACTCATCGTTGCAGGACTAGTTATCAGTGCGATCGGTCATCTTGACAAAGCTGTAGCTGCCTATGGGCAACTAACGCAAACTTCTATTTGTTTACCTGGGGCTTCGGCTACGGAAATGAGTTCTTGTTTGCTTGGTGGTTTAGTTTGGGATGTCCATGATATTTTCCCTGATACTAAATTTCCAGCCATTTTACTCAAGGCGATGTTTGGCTTTCGCGATCGCCTATTTCTAGGACAGGCGATCGCTTACTTCACATTCTTAGCTTCTGCGGGTTTCCTCTATTTCCAAAGCCTTACAGGAAAGTCTATTAGCAAACAGCAAGGTTGATTACAGCGCTTTGCGCTCTATACCAAACCAGAAAAATTTTGAAAGGTTTACTTCGTAAACCTTTCAAAATTTTTCTGGTTCAATCTACTTTAAATTTATTTCGCAATTGACTGCTGAGCGCATCGATCGCAGTTACGACCACTAATAACACCAACATCATTGTTGTTGCCTTATTGTATTCAAATCCGCGAATATAACTGACTAGTTCAAAGCCAATTCCCCCTGCGCCGACTACTCCTAAAACAGAGGCAGCACGAATATTGTATTCAAACATATAAAGTGTATAGCCAAGGCATAGTGGCAAAACCTGAGGCATTACCCCATATTGAGCAATTTGCCACCACGAGGCACGGCTGACTTGCAAAGCTTCAATCGATCGCTGATCCACAGATTCGATCGCCTCTTGATAGAACTTCGCTAAATAGCCAATCGTATAAATTCCTAGAGCCAAAGTTCCTGCGGGTGCGCCTAAGCCAGTCGCCGCCACAAAGAATAGTCCTAAAATAATCGAGGGAACGGAACGGACAGCATTTTGTAACAGACTGGCTAACCAGCGTAACCAAACAGGTGATAGATTTCGAGCCGATAATAATGCTAAAGGAATGGAGAGAATTGCGCCAATAGTAGTTCCCCAGAGAGACATTTGCACAGTTTCAATTAGCGCCTTAATTGCTACATCTAAAATGCTGAGATCGGGCGGTAACAGTCGTGACAGAAAATCTGTCATGTAGGGAAGACTGGTTTTGATTAATTCGGGATTAACTTTTAGCCCTTGCAATGACCAGATATAAGCCCATCCTAAACCAATAATTACTAAAACCCTAACCAGCCAGACATTGTACTGGTTTGAAGTGATTTTAGAAATAGTGGGCTGAATCCGATCAGTAAATTTCATTAGGCAGCGCTAGCGGACTGGAATTGGGACAGGCTTTGCAATCTCGCAAACTGTCTTTCAATATTTTGACAGTTCCCATCATACCAGACCTTCCCTGCATCAAGAATGATCGCTCTCTGGGCGTACTGAGCCGCAAGAGCAAGATCGTGCAATACCACTACTACTGTCAATCCTCGGCTGTGCATTTCGGCAAGGGAATCCATCACTTGATTAATGCCTGATATATCTAGTCCAGTAGTAGGCTCGTCAGCTAGCAAAATATGGGGTGATTGAATTAAGGTGCGAGCGATCGCGACCCTTTGGCGTTGACCACCGCTTAGTTGTCTTGCCTTTTGATAGATTTGCTCTTGTAGCCCCATTTTCTGTAATAGCTGCATGGCAACACGGCGATCGCTTTTGGGAAATCCCCATAGACTTTGCCATGTGGTAAGTTCGCCTAAACACCCACAGAGAACATTATCCAAACAAGAAAGCTGATCGACTAAAGCGCCACCTTGAAAGAGGAAGCCAATATTTTTCCGAACTTCGCCAATATGTCTTTGCTCCACCGATGTTCCGCATATTTGAATTTCTCCTTGCTGAATTGGCACTAGCCCAACTAGCGATCGCAATAGAGTCGATTTGCCTGCACCGTTCATTCCTAATAAAGCGACAAATTCTCCATGATTGATCTGCACATCAATTCCATTAAGGATTGGACGTTGCAAAGTAGATTGATATTCCGTGCGGATATTGTGGCAAGCGATCGCAGGCAAGTTTCTGTCTGATAAGGGTTCCATACATTTAAAGTCAAATTTAAACTTATTGATGAGTAATGAGGTGTCACGCTCTGCGTGGCACTTCATTACTCAATTCGGGTTTGCTAATAATGAATTAGGGTTTTAGCCCTGCACGCTGAATTGCAGTCCGCATTGGTGCTAGGTGGGTTTCATGATCAACCTTCACGAGTTGCGTAGAGTTATACATACTGCGAAATAGCTCATTATTCGCAGGTTCATTCAGCTTTAAAAAGGCAGTAATCAGCTTTTCGCGCACATCCGTAGGCACACTATCATCGATAGAAATTCCATGGGCAGGTACATTAGATACAGCGTGGAGAACTCTGAGCTTTTTCCCTTCTTCCGCAGTTACCCAAGGAGGGAGTAAAGCATATTCGGAAACTACAGCGACATCGGCTTGGTCACGTAATACAGCTTGCAAGGCACTGCTATAGCCATCACCATAGGTCACTTTGCCAAAGAACTGCTCTAAGCGATCGGGACCATCGACAAACTTCAATCCCACTAATTCACTCACAGGGAAAATAAATCCTGAGCCAGAGGAACGGGAAGTGAAAGCCATCCGTTTACCACGCAATTGTTCCAGATTTTTCTGGGGATCTGGCAAGGTTTTTAAAGAGCTATCTTCAGGGACGACAAATACAGATTTGTAGGTTTTACCCCCTGAATAGTCTTCACGGACTTCCGCAAGGTACATCTTTGCCCCCGATAAATCTTCGGCTTTGAGGGCAGCACGACCACTCACAAAGGCAACATTTGCCCGATTGGCTCTGAGGGCTTCCACTGAGGCAGTTTCGTCACCAATTACTCCCTTTACAGGTATGCCAATTTCCTTGGATAGGATGCTAGAAACTTGGTCAACTTTGCTTTGCAAGTCCTTGGTATCACGACGAGTAGCAAAGGCGATCGTGATTTCTTTCAGTGGGGCTTGGTTTGCTGTCGTTGTCTTGGGCTGACTATCTTTAGTAGGCTCCTTATCCGCAGTCTTTGTTACTACTTGATTTGATGGAGTGGATTGAGATGTACTTGGTTGGTTGTTGTCGCCACAGGCAGTTAAGCCGACCGTAGCAACACAACCTAAGGCTACAAATAAATTAACAGGTGTAAACAGAGCTTTGGTCATTAATTTTTTAGACAACAACTGACGCATTAAAAAGAATTACTCGCAATAACTATTGAAAATAGCTTAAACCTATTTGAGAATTAAAGTCAATAATTTTGGGCTTGATTTTCATAATAGTAACTATCTATACATGCTTAAACCCTTGTATACCAAAGATGTTAGCTAGTAATAGCAAAGCAATAATTACATTTTAGTAAGAAATATTTTATATAAAGGAGAATATCTATTCTTTAAATTTTTAGTTTTACTTGGTTGCGATAAAATAAAAACCACTGCTACAACCAAATAAACTCAATCAATAAAATTCTCAAAAACTGCCATGTCCGACACCCATATTCCTGAAGGTAAAGAGCGCGAAGTTAAAGCGATAGGCGGTGCAGCAATCGATGGCACACCGATCGCTTATATTATCGTCCTTGCGGCTGTCACCACCGTTTTAGCTTTTATCCCCTTCTCTATTACCCTTGGCTCTGGAAAAGGCATTCCCCTCAGCCAAAGTATTTATCCACTTTTAGGTTGGGTACTAGGCCTTTGGCAGGTGCTTTAGCTAGTGGTATTGGTACTTTTATTGGCATCTTCCTTGCCCCGCATACCGCAGGTAGCGTCCCAGCGATCGCTATTTGGGGGGCTGTGATTGCTAGTTTTGCCGCAGGATCTATGGGAACAAATCGCAGTCGGCAATTTTGGTTCTTAGCCTTAACAGCTTTATTTGGATTAGAGTTAGCTGCCTATGCCTATTTAGCGATCGCTCGTAATGGTATTCCGATCAATACATTCATTTTCGGCGCTTTCATCGACTGGTCAGCCATACTATTATTTTTGCTACCAACAAGGAGTTTATTTACCAGTCTCATTAGCAGCAATAGTTTGATTAAAGTTGCGATCGGTATATTTGGCGGTACTTGGACAATATGTGGGCTGGCACACCTCAGCCAAGTTCCATTTACCTATTATCTCTTTAACTGGCCAGAACCAATTTGGAATGCACTCATTCCCATTATTCCTGTAGAGAATGCCATGCGTGGTTTGTCAGGAGCGGTAATTGGCACGGGAGTAATTTCAGGATTGAGAGCAATTAATCTAGTGAAACCGAAGGAAGCTATTTATTAAGTAGCTCGGTATAGTTACAAACTAAACCCAGATTGCTGTGCCGCCCGCTACGCGGGCGGCACAGCAATCTGGGTTTTAAGTTTATTTATGCTTAACTACTTAGAAGTTTATGCATAAAAAAAGGTTGTTGTATGAAAAGAGGAAAGAAAGGTAAGGCATTGGACAGCTAAAACGGGATCGACGTATTTGGTGCGATCGCGTTTCTTACTCTCAACAATTGTTAAACATTCCTTAATGCCATAACCGCACCAATGCAAGACAAAGCAATCTATGATTTAGTCAACCTGTAGACTGACTTGTTATGAAAACAGATCATCCGACTTATACACAAGCGCAGATTTCAGCTTGGTTGCGGGGACTCATGAGCGTGGCTCTCGCAGACAATGATTACAGTGATCAAGAACGTACCCTTTTTGATCAGATCAGCCATAGTGATGAATGGGGCGAGGAAATTCCCATTTCAAGGTTTGAACCGATTAGCGCTCAAGAACTGGCTGACGCATTGGGTAGCGATCGCAGGGTGGGGCAGAATTTTTTGCGGATGGCAGTGATGATGGCACTTGCCGACGGTAAATATACAGATACGGAAGATCGTGTTATTCAAGAATTTTGTACAGCACTTGATCAAGAAATAACGCCAATCAACGAATTACGGATCAAACTAGAAGCCGCCTCACACCATGAAGAGCATCATCCCGATCTGTTAGAACCTGTCAAGGAATGGCTCGATCATATGGATATTCATGATTCCCGCCTTGCCAACCTAATTTGTAAAGTTGTGCCTGCTCAATGCCCCTTTGAGCGCGATATCGTTTTATTTGGGCGCAAAATTATGCACATCCCTGCCATGTGCGAAATTAATCCTCTATACGATCAGCTCGTGGGACTACGTTTTCGATCGCTTAGTTATCTCGCTGATAAAGGCGAAGATGTTTCAAAATATTGTTAATCAAATTGTTAACTAAAGGGGCGCTCTGCGCCCTTTTACTTTTGGGATGAAAGCGCAAAGCGCTATAGTATTTACAGTTTTTACTAGCCAGACTAGCCCACTATGCCCAGAGAACTAAAAAGCGCTAAAAAAGAAGAAGATAACAGCGATGTGTCCCCAAATGTGTTGCGTGTCGTTTTAGCCTTTCGGCGCTGGGGTTGGGCATCTTTTTGGACACAGGTTGTTTTATGTGTAGTTTCTTCGCTAGTCTTGCTGCAACTTGTTTTATTAAAAGCACCAACGACAAATACGCCCACAGGTGCAGATAGCAATCCTGCCACACTCCCCGGATTGAGCTTTGCATGGGCAGGTATCGCCGTACTCGGTGCAAGTATTTTCTGGAATTTTCGCTATACGCAAATGGCGAAAAAGTTGCGATCGCCCGATCGCCCTACCAAAAGCCAAACCGTATTTCAAATCAAAATTGGCATCATCATCAATCTATTGGGGATGTTGATTACTTTAATCGGAGCCGCTTCGATCGTGGGTGCGCTAACCCTGCGATCGCAACAGGGGGTATTTGCTGGTGCGGGTAACTTTAATCTCACAATTCAGCCCCTCGATTTTCAAATCATTCAGGCAAGTTTCAATATTATCTTTGCCCATTTTGTCGGCTTAGTCGCCTCACTCTGGTTACTCAACCGCGCCACTGACAAGCCTAACCGTGAGTAAAAAAGGGGGCGCAATGCGCCCCCTTTTTTATGTTTCAGCCAACTTGCGCCCATAGGCGATCGCCAAACAACCCGTCACATACATCAGCAAGCTATAAATTGCCGCAGGAACCGCCATATCAGGATTATTGAGCAATCCTGCGGTAATACCGATCGCGAGAGTTCCGTTTTGCAGACCCACCTCAATACTGATACAGATCTGTTGCTTAGGGTTAAGCTTAAAAAATTTACTCAAATAGAATCCTGCTGCCATCGACAGAACATTTAACAGCAAAACTCCAACCCCAACTTGGACAATAAAATTGGGTAGACGACTCCATTCTTTAACGATCAGCAACAAAATAATCACCGCCAGTAATACCGCAGCCGAGACACTGGTTACTTTTTCTAATTTTGCGGATAGGTTAGGCGCAAATTGCCGAATACTCATACCGATCGCGATCGGTAAAAAAGTAATCACAAAAATTTGGAGAATCGTTGTCCCGATCGGTAACTCAACCGCCGCACTTTGTCCAAAAAAATGTTGACTCGCCAAATTAGCAAACACAGGAATCGTAAATATCGTAATCAAACTACTTAAAGCCGTTAGGGTCACACTCAGCGCCACATCACCTTTTGCTAAAAATGTGACCAAATTTGAGGAAACTCCCCCCGGACATAACGCCAAAATCATCAAACCCGTAGCGATCGCAGGTTGCATCGGCACAATCTTGGCGATCGCTAACCCAATAAGCGGCAATAAAACCAACTGACTAATTAAACCAATCGCCACCGCTTTCGGATATTTTCCCACTCGCTGAAAGTCCTCTGGCACAAGGGATAAACCCATCCCTAACATCATTGTCCCTAGAGCGATCGGCAAGATCAGCGATGTAAAAATATTTGATTCCATGGATGAATTGATTAAGATAGGAGAGATGTAAAGAAGTGTAAAACACAAATAGTAGCTAAACCAATGCAATGGAAGCAGGTTGAAGAAAATTGGGTTTTGACTCCAGCTAAACCCAAAGGTGTAATTCACTTTCTCGGCGGCGCATTTTTTGCAGCGGCTCCCCATGTTGCCTATAGCCGTGTGCTAGAGCAACTTGCTCAGAATAACTATGCGATCGTGGCAACCCCATTTCTTAATAACACCTTTGACCATCGCCAAATTGCCCGTGACGTACATACATCCTTTCGCAAGGCACGCAGCAAACTATTTCTTGATTATTTCCCCGTATTTGGCATGGGGCATAGTATGGGCTGCAAAATCCATCTATTAATTAATAGTCTGTATAAACCCACCCGTGCAGGCAATATTTACATCGCCTATAACAACTACAGCGCCGATCGCTCGATTCCTTTTTTTAAAGAACTATCAGGCACTATCCCTGAAATGTCGGGCATGGAGTTCACCCCCACCCCCAAGGAAACTGAGCAATTAGTTAGTGCCAATTACCAAACCACCCATAACTTATTAGTCAAATTTATCGACGATGATATCGATGAAATTTCGACCCTAGCCCAAATCCTCAAGCAAAAATTTCCGAAAACCGTTAGCTTACAAACCCTCGAAGGCTCACATCTGACCTCTATGGGCATCGATGTCAAATGGAAAGCAGGGGCTAATTTCTCGGCAATTGATGCGATCGCGCAATGGGTCAAACAGGAAATGCACAAAAATAATCACACCCTAGAGCAAGTGCTGTTGTCATGGCTGAATCAGCAAATCCGCTAAACGCTAAGGAGTCACTCTTACAGCCTGTTGAGGATTAAAGTAGTACAGAGAAATTTTTGAAAGCGCGGCTTCGCCGCGCTTTCAAAAATTTCTCTGTATTTTGCTACAGCGCGTTGCGCTGTAATAGCAATGAGTAGAAATACTCTGTGTAAATCGATGGCTAACTTGATAACAAAGTCCAATCAAAATTGATTGATTTTCTATTTATATATCTGCTATTAGGATTTCTAATATTGTTTTAATACTGTTAAAATTGCCATCTATTCATAACATTTTTAGGCTAACACTGTACCAGTTGATCCCCAAAATCAAAGAATAGATACTTAGTTTTATTAATATAAATTGACTGCTATATTGTTGCCCAAGTACTTGTCTGGCAAGAGTTTGAGTAACCAGATCCAATCAAAACAATTGCAAACAAGTACTAGAGGATATATCTAGCTTATTAGAGTGATATAAATTTTTTATATGAATTTATAACCAAAAAAGGTGCTTTTCAAAAAATTTTTTTCAAAAAAAAGTAAATGTAGATACGCACTTTATGTTTAAATTAAAGACATCACTCAAGGGCTTCACACGAAGAATTCCTGATAGGATTAACTTATATAAAGCAAAAAATGTTCCACCAAGGAGCCAGCAGCAAAAAGCCAAATAAAGAGATATCTGATTTGACTCTTTGACTCTGCCTCTTAAGTTTTTTTGCAGCGCCCCGTGCAGTTTGCGGGCAACCCAGTTTTAAGACTCAGTGATGCACAGAACCAAAAATTTTTCTCATTTTTCAGTTCCAAAGCTTGCCTTTCAGTCTTGATTACTGTCAATCATCGTTTTGAGTCTTGAGGCATGATTTTGCCTTACGCACTCTCACGGGAGCAAACTGCCATAGGACGAATGGTGGAAATTTAAACGATTCTCAATTTAACTCTAGTAAGGAGATATTAATGTCTTACTCAAAAACACAGTCTAAAGCCAAGGCTGGGTACGACGCTGGTGTTCAGGACTATAAACTAAAGTACTATACCCCCGATTACACACCCAGAGATACTGACCTTCTCGCAGCTTTCCGCTTCGTGCCTCAACCAGGCGTACCTCCCGAAGAAGCCGCAGCAGCAGTTGCCGCAGAATCTTCTACTGGTACATGGACTACTGTATGGACAGACTTGTTGACCGACCTCGATCGCTACAAAGGTCGTTGCTATGATGTCGAGCCAGTACCTAACGAAGACAATCAATATATTGCTTACATCGCATATCCTCTAGATTTGTTTGAAGAAGGCTCTGTAACCAACTTGCTAACCTCATTGGTTGGTAACGTATTCGGTTTCAAAGCTCTCCGTGCACTTCGTCTAGAAGACATCCGCGTACCCATTGCATACCTCAAGACTTTCCAAGGACCTCCTCACGGTATCCAAGTTGAGCGCGACAAGTTGAACAAGTACGGTCGTCCTCTCCTCGGTTGTACCATTAAGCCTAAATTAGGTCTTTCTGCGAAGAACTACGGTCGTGCAGTATATGAGTGCTTACGCGGCGGTCTAGACTTCACCAAAGACGACGAAAATATTAACTCTCAGCCTTTCATGCGCTGGCGCGATCGCTTCCTGTTTGTACAAGAAGCAATCGAAAAGGCTCAAGCTGAAACTGGCGAAATCAAGGGTCACTACCTCAACGTAACTGCTCCTACCTCCGAGCAAATGATTGAGCGTGCAGCTTTCGCTAAGGAAATCGGCACACCGATCATCATGCATGACTTCTTGACAGGTGGTTTCACAGCTAATACCTCTCTTGCTAAGTACTGCCGTGAAAATGGCTTGCTATTGCACATTCACCGCGCAATGCACGCAGTTATCGACCGTCAAAAGACTCACGGGATTCACTTCCGCGTTTTGGCTAAGTGTCTCCGTATGTCTGGCGGTGACCACCTCCACTCTGGAACCGTTGTTGGTAAGCTCGAAGGCGAAAAGGAAATCACCATGGGCTTCGTTGACCTCATGCGTGAAGACCACATTGAGCAAGATCGCTCTCGTGGTATCTACTTCACCCAAGATTGGGCTTCTATGCCTGGCGTACTCCCTGTAGCTTCAGGTGGTATCCACGTATGGCACATGCCTGCGCTCGTTGAAATCTTCGGCGATGATTCTTGCTTACAGTTCGGTGGTGGTACTTTGGGTCACCCATGGGGTGCTGCTCCTGGTGCAACCGCTAACCGTGTTGCTCTCGAAGCTTGTGTCCAAGCTCGTAACGAAGGTCGTAACCTGTGGCGTGAAGGCGGCGACGTTCTTCGTGAAGCTGGTCGTTGGTCTCCTGAATTGAACGCTGCTCTTGAACTTTGGAAGGAAATCAAGTTCGAGTTTGAAGCAATGGATACTCTCTAATCGTTCTGCCGTTGCAAAAATGGGCGTAGCCCATTTTTGCAAAAAAACTCTTGGTAAATTCAGCCTATGGATATTAAGCGCAGTACTAAGTCCACAGCCAATATGTTGATCAATTTTTTGACCTTCGAGGCTGTTAAGACGATTGCCGAGCAGTTGGAAGAAACTGATAAGTTAAAAGCTCTCTGGTTTAACCAATTCTCGACACGCGAAAGACTCCAAAATGGCGAGCTTTACATTAAAGACTTATTTGAAGTTCACCAAGAGATGGCTTTTCGAGTGATGACTGTGCGAGAACATCTAGCAAATGAGATTTTAGATTTTTTGCCAGAAATGACCCGCACAGGTATTCAACAATCAAATATGCAGCTTCGTCGTCGGCATTTTGAGCGCATCATGAGTGTTCAGGCTTCTGAAGGATATGCAGAATGCGAGAATCTAGATGCTGATATAGAACCTAAAGAACCTATTGCAGAACCTAGTCTCGGTAGTCCTCTCGAAGCAGTTGCTGACTCAGATGTTGATGGCGATCGCGCTTCTACTGAAGCAAATCAATAGCCCGAATCAATAGCAATTTAATTTCAATCGCGAGGAAATAATGCAAACTTTACCAAAAGAGCGTCGTTACGAAACTCTTTCTTATCTTCCCCCTTTGAGCGATGCTCAAATCACTCGTCAAATCGAGTACACCCTTCAACAAGGTTTCTACGCAGCGATCGAATTTAACGAAGATTCCGATCCTGCTATCCACTACTGGACTCTTTGGAAGTTGCCTTTGTTCAACGCTAAGACTCCTCAAGAAGTTTTGAGCGAAGTTCAAGCTTGCCGCTCTAGCTACCCCGGTTCTTTCATCCGCGTTGTAGCTTTCGACAACATCAAGCAGTGCCAAGTCCAAAGCTTCATCGTACACAAGCCTAACAGCGCTCGTTACTAAGCTTTAAAAACCAAAAAAGCCCCGCAATGCGGGGCTTTTTTGGTTTTTAAGCCTGTTTTTATTTAGTCGTGTTCTAGATGATTCTCATGTAGGCACTAGTCAGTTAACGCGAGTTCGGGATAATTTGAAACGGGCTTTTAGAGAGGGTTTGCGTAGCAAACCCTCTCTAAAAGCCCAAAAGTAAAAGCCTTGCTACGCAAGGCTTTTACTTTTGGGTTTTTAAAATTTGCCAGTTTAACCCGAACTGACGTGTCAGTTAAAGGGTGAGGGAAGAAAAGCCGCGTAATGATAGCAACTCCAACATAGAAATCGGTCGATGATATAGCCCCATCGCCATAGCTGAAGTCTTGTTATTGCCTAAGCCCCCATGAGGAGTGCAGCATGATTGTCCTTGATGAGCAGGTTTTAGGAGCGAATCTGGAACAGGCGATCAATTTTAAGCACAAGTAACGGTCTGTACTTTGATATCGACTTGAAGGGTTTTACGCAAAACTCTGAGAATAGCGGTGAGATTATCCATTGTGGGATTTCCTTTTGCAGAGAGCATTCTATGAAGGCTTTTGCTCGGTTTTGAGGTGGCGATCGCTAGTTCTTCAAATCCGATAGTGGCATTAACGAGATCTCTCAATATGAGTCTTGCGGTTTCTGGTTCGCCATTGAGGAAAAGGGAAATAGCTTCGTCAAGTAAAGAGGCAGCAAATGCAGAATCTCTTTGGACTCTTGCATTGACTGTTTCTTTAAAGTCGCGTGTTAGGGGTGTAGTTGTCATTTTCTCTTTTTCTTCTTTTTGTCAATTTCTTCTTTGATGGCTGCTTGTCTAGCCTCTTTTTTGCGTCTTTTATACTCTTGATGCAGTTCTTTAGCTCGTTCAATATCGGATTGTTGACTTTTTTAGTGCCTCCACCAAATAGAACTATAAGTTGATTACCATCTTGGGCTAGATAAATTCGGTATCCTGCGCCCCAATCAATTCGATATTCGCCAATCCCATCAAACCATTTGATGTTTGATGTGTTGCCTAGCTCTAGCCGCGATTTTGCAACTGTCACTTTTGCCGCAGCGATCGCATCTAGATTATCGAACCATTTCTGATAGGGGTTTGAGCCATCTTCTTGGATATATTCTTGAACTTTCATACTAGATAGTAGAGTAACTTATATGTTACTTGTGGTCAAGGCATATTTTAGCGATCGCCTAAATCAAAACCAAAATACACTCGCGATCTAGTCTATTTCTATTCTCCATAATGAGTTCTTGCACGAATCACTAAAATGACTAAATCTTCATTGTAGATTTCATACACAAGTCGATCTTTAAGATTTAAACGATAGGAATATAAGCCTTTTAATTCACCTTTTAGAGCTTTGCCGACATAAGGATTAGGTGAAATGATGTTTTCTAATATCTCTATTTAGCTTATTTTTTTGCTTGGGTGTAAGTTCATTGATGTCTTTTTGGGCTTGTTTAGAGAAAACAATTCTGTAGGTTCTCATCCAAATATTTGCTCCATGCTCACAGTTTCTCCTGCGAGATATTCTTGTCTTGCTATTTCGATTTGTTGGAGAATATTAGGAGTTTGCATAATCATCGCTGTTTCCATGAGTGATTCCCATTCTTCTTGAGCAATCAAAACATAGCTACGGTTTTCACTGATGATCGCTACACCTTCAGCTTCTTTTGTAGCCCGATCGCATAGTTCATCAAGGTTCTTTTTGGCATAATCAACAGTAACTTGATACATATATTTCATTTACCTAAGATACTTTCTTTGAGTAGCTGCATTATATCATCAGGGCTAATTTGCTCTAATGCGGCGCTAATTAGGCGATCGCATAGCCTGACACTTGACGGATATAAACGGGCTGAAAACCGATGACGATATCTTCTTTTGGTACACCTTTTTCAACTAGGGCTTGACCAATATCGAGTTCGGTATTGTTGATTTGAATCCAAATTTTGCCATTTTTAATATCTAAATGCATGGAAGCACCGTAAACTCGTGTTTTTTGATCCCATCCCACACCTAATACTTGATAGTGATCGTGTTCTGTATCCGATAGAAACTGCATCTCGATCTCGCCATGAGAGGGTTTGTAGGAGGCGTAGTGTCCCAAAATCTCTTTGATAATTGTGCGATACTTGTCAATTTTCTCTAGATTTTCCATATGACAATCACCTCACGGTGGCTGATTCAATTTTAGATAGCAGTAGATAGCGAGTTGGGGGATTTGGATGGGTACGAAGTAATCGATGGGGTAGAGATAGTCTTCTTCTGATTCGTCAATGATTCTAAGTAGCTGGGCATAATTAAAAACCAGAGCCAAAACCTGTGGCGCACGCTGTGCGTGCGCCACAGGTTTTGGGGTTTTATATTTAATTGCGCCCACCTACTTAATAAAATTTTGTTGGGTTGCGTTGGGATCGGGGAGAACGCGATATATTTTGCGCTTTTCGATGGATGCGGAATAGTCGTCATTGCGAATACAAAGAACAAATTCCATGATTTTCTCCTTATAGAAAGTATTTGATTTTTATTTCTTTTTTGCCAATTCCATGCGCTTCATACCAATGCAATTCTACATCGCAAATCGTGCCGTTATCTAAGCAGATATTGAATTGGGTGCGATTTTACCGTGATATAATTACAAGGATACGGCTTTGGTATTGACAAGAAGAAAGTTTATTATTGGTTTGACAGATGAGTGTTTTAAAATCTTTGGATGAAAAAGTTTATATGCGATCGCTTGTCACAGAAATAATTAATGGCGAATCCTATAGCTACTATCCGCTAGGGCAGTATGTTGTTCGGGCTATGGGGGTTTGTGGCGATCGCCCAACTTTTAAGTACACTCGGATTGAGATTGCGGGTGTGATGGAGCGCTTAGCTAAGGGTGAGAATGTTGAAAATATTGTGCTTGGTTTTCGGGGAAGGGTTTCGCGTGAGGCGATCGCTGAGGCGATTCAAGTTGTGACAACTCATTTTCTTGAGAGTCTTCCTATTTTGAGTGCAGCATGATTGTCCTTGATGAACAGCTTTTAGGAGCGAATCTGGAACAGGCGATCGGCAAATGGTATCAGGGTAATGTCTGCTTTATTACGGACTTACGCCCTAATTCGATTATTAAAGATGAAGCGATTCCTATGTTGTTGCGAAAAGAGGCGCAGCCTACGTTTATCACTATCAATGAGCGGGATTTTTGGCGAAAAGTAGCGATAAGTGAATATTTTTGTATAGTCTGTTTTAATTTGCCAGATTCGCGTGCTTCCGAAATCTCTCTTCTACTCAGAAATCTCTTCCGTCACCCTGAGTTTAATGTAAAAGCAAAGCGGATGGGAAAGGTGATAAGGATTGCGGATAGTAGTGTTAGCTATTATTCTACTGGCAATAGAGAAATACAAGAATTTACTTTACAGATTCAGTAACAATTCCACGCCTAAATCAAAACCAAAATACCCTACTGATGTTTGCGCGTAAATAGGCAATGGAATTTTTAGTGCTTTGCGTATTAGGATGATTGCTACCGAGAACAGATTCCCGAATTTCTAGGGCTTCCAACAATAGCGCCTCCGCTTCACCGTAACGATGTTGGTTGTAACGTAAAACTGCAAGGTTATTGATACTTTGAGCGACATCAGGATGGCGATCTCCTAAAAGTTCTCGCCTCAACTGCATCGCTTCTTGATACAGCGGTTCCGCTTCTTCATATCTCCCTTGCGATTGGTACAGCCCTGCGAGGTTATTGATACTTTGAGCGACATCAGGATGGCGATCTCCTAAAAGTTCTCGCCTCAACTGCATCGCTTCTTGATACAGCGGTTCCGCTTCTTCATATCTCCCTTGCGAAGAGTACAGCACTGCGAGGTTGCTGAGACTGGTGGCGACATCGGGATGGAGTTCGCCTAAAAGTTCCTGCCTCAGTGATAGGGCTTGTTGATACAGTGGTTTTGCTTCCTCATATCTCCTTTGTGAATAGTAAAGCAATGCGAGGTTGTTGAGACTGTTGGCGACATCGGGATGGCGATCGCCTAAAAGTTCTTGCATCAGTGATAGGGCTTGTTTATAAAGTAGTTCTGCTTCCTCATATCTTCTTTGTGAATGGTAAAGCAATGCGAGGTTGTTGAGACTGTTGGCGACATTGGGATGGCGATTGCCTAAAAGTTCTTGCATCAGTGATAGGGCTTGTTTATAAAGTAGTTCTGCTTCCTCATATCTTCTTTGTGAATAGTACAGCGCTGCGAGGTTGTTGAGACTGGTGGCGACATTGGGATGGCGATCACCTAAAAGTTCTTGCATCAGTGGTAGGGCTTGTTTATAAAGTGGTTCTGCTTCCTCATATTTCCCTTGCGATTTGTACAGCCCCGCAAGGTTGTTGATACTTTGAGCGACATCAGGATGGCGATCTCCTAAAAGTTCTCGCCTCAACTGCATCGCTTCTTGATACAGAGGTTCCGCTTCTTCATATCTCCCTTGCGATTTGTACAGCGCCGCAAGGTTGTTGAGGCTTTGTGCGACATCGGGATGACGATCTCCTAATAGTTCATGCCTCAGTGTAAGGGCTTGTTTATGAAGTACTTCTGCTTCTTCATATCTCCCTTGCGAACAATATAACTCTGCAAGGTTGTTGAGACTGGTGGCGACAGAGGGATGGCGATCACCTAACAGTTCTTGCGTTGCTTTTAAACATCTTTGATAGGGATTTTCGGCAAGTGCATAGAATCCTTGTCCGTAATAAAACGTTCCAACTCCTTCAAATGCCAAATATAAGTCTTCTTCAGGATTGAGAATATCATCTAGCATTTCACGGCTCAGCATATCCAAATGGGGAATAGCAGGAGCTACCCTTGCTATCAGATCTATCGTTGGCGATTGCGGTATTTCTTTAGCTGTAGCAAGCAAACTATTTACAAATGCTTGCCGAAACTGATGATTTTCTTCAGCTTTTAATAGCTTTGCCCGAAAGAACTCACGGACTAGCGTATGAATCTTATAAAAGTTGCATTCTTCATCAACTGGTTGAATCAAATGCAAACTGTCTAACTGCCCTCTTGCCTCATTGAGTTCATCTTCCGTAACTTCCGCACTTGCTCCAATCCAAGCCACCAACTCCCACAAAATCTCAACAGGTGCAAACAGCCCTAACAACATCGCCACTCTCTGAGAGCCAGTACTGATGTCATCCCAACTTAGTTGGATTGCTGCCTCCACACCACGATGGGCATAAAACCTATGCTTGCGTTCCCGTGCAATTGATTCATCGGCTAGACTTAACCTTTCTTGTAACTTGGCAAAAGTCAGAAAGCGATTTTTGCTCAGATATTCACCGATTAACTCTATGCCCAAAGGCAAATAGCCCAGAGTCTTGCAAATCTCCTTGACCGTGACAAGTTCTTTATCTACCTTTGCCGCACCAACTATTTTTCTTAACAGTTCCAGAGCCTTCTCCTCTGACAGCACATCCAGAGGCACAGACTCAAAACCCACATTCAATTCTCGTTCTCTAGTTGTCACTAATACCCGCACACGCGGATCGAATGGCATCGCCAGATCAGGAATGCTCTCCGCCTTCGGCACATCATCGAGAATCACCAACAACTTACCAGTCTCAGGCAACCAGTTTTGCCAATACCATGCCGCTTGTTCGTCTAGGCTTGCGGACTTCATCGATTCGGGTAAGTCAAGATAAGGGCTAGCCAATTTCACTACCTCTTGCGCTAAATCCCCACCTCTCAAAGAAAACCAATACTGCGCCACATATTTCTGTTGATAGCGAGTCGCATATTGCAGTGCAAGTTCCGTCTTACCGACACCGCCCATACCTTCAACCGCACAGACGATGACACCCTGCCCCTCTTGCAATTTTGCATGAATATCCGCAAATTCATCCTCTCGCCCCACAAAGTTTTTGGAACCCTGCCGCACGTTGCTAGGAATTGCTTGATTTTGGCGTAACGCTTTAATCTCTTGCTTAATCTCAATTTGAGCATTGTCGCCAAAAGTCGAACCGCTAATTCCAGTTTGAGTGTATTTATTGCTCATATTTCTTTAGGCAACAAAGGTGTAATACTTTCTAACAAAGTGGGAACATCAATTTTCACGGCTTGCCATACAACAGATACCTTAACACGATCATATTGATGAATCACCTTATCCCGCATTCCTGCAATCTCTTTCCAAGGAATTTCAGGATGAGCCTCACGAAACTCCATTGAAAGACGTTTTACCGCTTCCCCTAGAACCGCAATCTCATAAAGGACAGCTAACTGCTTGGTGCGATCGCCTGTAAAATCATCACGATCCATACCGTAAGTTAGATCGATCACTTCCTGACAAAAGCGAGCAATATCAAGCAAAACCACCTCATCCTTGAGCATAGATCAACCTAGCAGCATCTAAAATTACTTTGCGCCGCAGCCAATTCGGGCTATGCGAAACTTCTTCACGATCCAGTAGATCAATCGGACGTTGCAGGAAATCGCTTAATTCCAATTCCATCCGCACGCGATCGCCCAAGCTCCAATCTGCCAAGGGGTCAAAGGTTGCCAACAAATCAATATCGCTATTCTCGCCAAAATCATCGCGCAAAATCGAACCAAATACATACAATTCCTGAATTTGCCAACGCTGACAAAATGCCTGAATTTGAGCGCTTGGTAATTCTAGAGAAAGCTTTGGCTCAATATTTTTGATTGCCTCATACATAGGAATTAATTAATTTGTTGATTGAGCTTAATCGTAGCCTTACCTTTAATCTTCACATTATCAAAACCAGTTTGTTGATTAACCGCCTTAGACTCGACTGATGATATTTTCTGATCAACTTCAGCATCCAACTCATCCGCCTCAAAGTCCTTTGCCGCCACCTGAATATTTTTAGACTGAGCTTGTGCCGCCAAAGCCTCAACCTTAGCCGCTAGTTCTTGGTTACTAGCCAATAGCGATCGCACCTCATCCAATAACTTCGTCACTTCAGGATCATCCGCGATCGCCTCCACATCGATTACTGCTTGTCTAGCATCAAAATCTTCACCCGCACTAATCGCTTTTACCGTCTGCGTATTGGGAGCTTTACGGCTGAGGACTGACCAAAGTGATCGCGCCAACTTCAATGTTTCATCGGTAATGTTTTCGCCAACCTTGGTTAACGAACCTGTTCCCACAATCGCCAACAACCCCACAATCAAAGAAACTGGCTCCATATTTACACCAATGATTTACCAATATTTTGATTTTATCTTAGCTACCAGAAACTAAAGCGATCGCTTGATTGATAATTGCTTCGCGATCGACCATTGCCCCTAATTGTGCGCCCGTATAGCAACCACCAAAAGCCTCAGCCGCCGCACCTGATAGAGCAACACGATAGGCATCCCTAATTGCTTCCTGTAATTCCTCTATCGTTAGATAATTACCACCTGATTTACGACGGCGATTCGTTTTCTGTATCTCATACACAGCATTTTCAATGGAGGCATCCCATGATCGTGTTGTCCTTCCTTCCGCTTGACGTTTGATTAAATGCAACAGGAGAATCTTGGCAAAGCTAGAGATTTTATTCAGCTTGTCATCCTTGCTCATCTCCGTCATCTCCTCCACCAACAGCAACGCATCAGAGATGTTGCCACCTACCAGCAATTCCCTCAGTTCTAATAACTCTTCCATACTTATTATTCTCCAGCCGCAACGTCCCAGATTTGGTTTGCTTGATTTTTAAAACCTGCATTGCTAGGCACTACATCAATTAAGCCCTAGAATTCACAAACTTTAGAATTACCTGAATTTTGAAAGTGCGTCGAAGCTACGCTTTCAAAAAATTTTCTGGATTTCAACTCAGCATAAAGCGCTGTAGTTATCGGTAATAGTCGTAATTGCCCAACTTGAGTACAAGCCATAATAACATTATATTTTGAAGACAAGATTCACCCAGCCAATAATGACCCTACAAACAGACATTGACACCGCCGCCGCACAGCTCAAGGGCAAAACTCCTCAAGAAGTCCTCTCATGGGCGCTCGGCAACTACCAAAATATTTCCCTCGCGTCTAGCTTTGGAGCCGAAGATGTGACCTTGATTGACATGATCGCTAAAATCAAGCCCGATGCTCATGTCTTCACCCTCGATACGGGTCGCCTCAATAGCGAAACCTATGACGTAATCGCCAAAGTCCAACAAAAATATCCACAATTGCAACTTCGCATCATGTTCCCTCAAGCGGAAGCAGTGGAACAAATGGTCAGTGCCAAAGGCATTAATCTCTTTTATGACAGTGTGGAAAATCGCAAGCAATGTTGTTATATCCGCAAGGTCGAGCCACTTGGTCGGGCAACTCAGGGTCTGGATGCTTGGATTACAGGGCTACGTCGTGACCAAACTGCAAACCGTTCCACGATGGAAACCGTCGAGCTAGATGGCGATCGCGGTATTGCCAAAATCAATCCATTGATCGATTGGACAAATGAACAGGTTTGGGAATATATCCGCGCCAATGATGTTCCCTACAATGCTCTCCACGATCAGAACTTCCCTAGCATTGGCTGTGCGCCCTGTACCAGAGCCGTCCAAGCGGGTGAAGATCTGCGTGCTGGTCGTTGGTGGTGGGAAATGAGCAATCAAGAATGTGGATTGCACGTTACTAGTGACGGTCGCCTAGTTCGCGCTAAGGATGCTTAAAAACCATAAAGGCTCGCTTAGCGAGCCTTTATTCTGGATTTGATTAGGAATTATCGGTAATGATGAATAGAACTATAGGGCTAGAATATGGCGATTGGGAATTTAGGGGATGGCGATCGCATTATGGCGTAAGCATATCCCAGAATGCAGATACCAAGAAGCCACCAATTCTATTAATTCATGGATTTGGGGCAGCGATGGATCAATGGCGCGATAACATTCCCGCCCTCGCAGCAGAGCATACTGTCTATGCCATTGACCTATTGGGATTTGGCGCATCAGAGAAACCACCGACGGACTATTCTATCTATTTGTGGGTAGAGCAGGTATTGAGCTTTTGGCAAAAATTTGTCGGTGTACCCATGATCATTATTGGGAACTCTATCGGTGCTCTTGTTGCTGCCATTGCCGCCAGTCATCATCCCGAAATCGCCACAGGAGTTGTCACTATCAGCCTGCCTGATATCGAAGCTTTTCAAGCCCTAGTTCCAAAATGGCTACAGCCCTTAGAACGAGCAGTCAAAGCGATCGTGAATGCCATTTTTGTAAAACCACTTTTTTATCTATTTCGTCAACCTTGGATGATTCGATTCGTGTTAAAAGGAATCGTCTATTGCGATCGCGATCGCGTTGATAATCAGCTAGTAGAAATTATTGCCAAACCAGCACGCGATCGCCAAGCTGCCGAAGCCTTTGTGTGCCTCAATCGCAGTATTAATAAACCCAATTATTCGCCAAGTTTAACGCAAGCTCTTAGTAAATTACAGGTTCCACTATTGATTTTGTGGGGCAGTCGCGATCGCCTCATCCCTCCATCTGAAGGTAAACGATTGGTGCAATATGCTCCTAATGCCTCTTTAGTTTATTTAGAAAATGCAGGTCATTGCGCCCATGATGACAGTCCTGAGCGCGTCAACCATGAAATTTTAACTTGGCTAGCTTGAACAACCCAAATTTTTGTGTCGCCCGCGTAGCGGGCGACACAAAAATCTGCAATCAGAAATATTTGCTCCCTACTGGGGAAGAATACACCGAGAAGCGATCGCTACAGCAATTACCGATCAAAAGAAGAATTTTGAAAGCGTTGCGAAGCAACGCTTTCAAAATTCTTCTTGGTTTGGGTTTGAGTGCAAAGCGCTATAAGTAGATATGCTGGCAACTTTTTAGTGGATCATCGGTCTTTGAAACAATCCGAGACATGACTACAGACCTAAAAATACGGCACAGGATGTATTTGCGTGATTCAAATCGTCATATCTCAAATATCTCAGACTATTGATAAACTATGGCAAAGATTTATTAGTATTCCCTCAGATATTGCGCTATTTATTAGTAATTTAGAAATTATTGAGAAAGAGCTTCTTTATCCTCGCTATCAACAATTGCTACAAGAGCATCAATTTTCCCTCAGTAGCCTGACTCCTGAGGAAGCCAAAATTGTCCAAGAATTAGAACAGTATGGAGTCTCAGTCATCCATCTTGATGATTTAGCAATTCCCCTCAGCGATCGCTTTTTGCTCGCAGCCCAACAAATATCTCAAGAACTTAAGGACAATGCAAATCTTCCGCTCTATATGGGCAAACATACACTGACAGCAAATGCAGAGCAGATCATGCGCCATCCCGAACTATTTTTGTGGGGCGCGGATGCCAAGCTTTTACGCATAATTGAAAACTATCTCCAGTTACCCGTTGCCTATGATGGACTGTCCTATTACTACAGCCCTGCTGATAGTAGGGAAGCGGGTCCCCGTAAATGGCATCGGGACAAAGAGGATTGGCAAATGATCAAAATCGGGGTCTATATCAATGATGTCGATGAGGACGGAGGCCCCTTTGAGTGCGTTACGCCAGCCGCCAATAAAGTTATCGATATTGCTTTAAACTCTAAATCGCTCCAGAAGTACAAAACCGCTTATCAGCGTGAACTAGAGGCGATCTTGCCCGAACAAATGCTAGATAACTGGCGCAAAACCTGTACTGGTAAAGCAGGAACAGTAATTTTTGTGGATACGGCTAAGTATTACCATCGAGGCAAACCACCGACTAAATATGACCGCTCAGCAATATTTTTCGGTTATTGCAGTCGCCAACCTAGACATCCATTTTTTTGTGGACGATCGCCCTTGTCTCAAACACAACTACGCTATATGGCAAGCCTGTTACCCGCAGAAGTTCGGGATTGCGTGACTTGGCGCGATCGCTTAACAGGGCTGGGTAAATGGATTCCTAAAAACCGCTTGAAGGTCTAGCCCCAACGAAATACCGCCGAACCCCAACTTAAGCCTGCACCAAAACCTGCGATCGCAATTAAGTGACCTTTTTGGATTTTATCTGCCTTGACCCATTCATCTAGAGCGATCGGAATTGAAGCCGCCGAAGTATTGCCATATTTGCCCATAT
The DNA here is from genome assembly GCA_050632425.1 of Pseudanabaena sp. BL-A-41. Lineage (GTDB taxonomy): Bacteria > Cyanobacteriota > Cyanobacteriia > Pseudanabaenales > Pseudanabaenaceae > Pseudanabaena. Next base: position 2,972,700 of record CP192607.1, read on the forward strand.
TGCTCACCGCCTTAGCTGGATCAATCCCAAAACGATTAACTACCGCATCGATAATGCGCTGATTAGCTTGGTGCATAATTAACCAATCAAGATCGCTAACTTCCAAACTGGCATAGTGCAAAGCCTTTTCAATTACATCTGGCACGCGCCGCACCGCAAACCGATAAACCTCTTGCCCATTCATCGTAATCGGATGAAAGGTATTGCGTCCTAAATAATTGATATTTAAGAATTCATTGCCTTTGCCATCACTCCGCATCTCAAAGCCTAACAGATTGTTCTGGGGAGACTCTGGGCTACTAGCCTGCAAAACTACAGCCCCAGCCCCGTCACCAAACAAAATACAAGTGCGCCGATCTTGCCAATCGACCCAACGCGAGAGCACATCTGCCCCAATCAGCAAAACATTTTTGTAAACACCAGTACGAATATATTGGGAGGCAGTGACTAAGCCAAACACAAATCCTGAACAGGCTGCCACGAGATCGAAAGCAACAGCACGCTCTGCTCCTAGGATTTTCTGCACTCGTCCTGCTGTACCAAATAGATCGTCAGAGGTAGAGGTAGATAAAATAATTAGGTCAATATCTTCAGGTTGCAAACCAGCGGCAGCGATCGCCTGTTGAGCCGCTTGAGATGCCAGATTTGCTACTGAATCATTCTCGCCATCGGCAATATGACGTTCTCTGATACCTGTCCGTGAGGAGATCCATTCATCATTGGTATCCACCATCTGGGCAAGGTCTTGATTGGTCAACACGCGATTGGGAACGGCGGAACCGCTACCAATAAAACGTACTCCAAGGAGAGAAGATTCAGTATTAGTCATGGGCTGTATTTAAGCTGGATAAGTAAAAGGCTATATTGCTGACGCTGTGCGACAACAATATGAATGTTAAGTTGGTGGATCGTCGGGAGTATCATCCGCAGGGACAGCCACCTTGGGCTTGATTTGACCACGGATACGCTCTAGGACTTCGTTATCCACCGCATCCTTAGCGACACGGATGGCATTGCGAATGCTAACAGCGTTAGAACTACCGTGACCAATTACACAAACACCTGCAACACCCAACAACAAAGCGCCACCATACTCGTCGGCATCAATGCGTTCTTTGACCTTCTTGAGATTAGGTTTGAGCAGCAAGGCTCCAAGCTTACCGCGCCAACCTTTAGGCAGTTCTTCCTTGAGGATCTGCATGACGGCATTACCGACACCCTCGGCAAATTTGAGGACGATATTACCCGCAAAGCCATCACAAACGATGACATCAAACTGACCTTTGAGAATGTCCCGACCTTCGGCATTACCCGCAAATAAAATTTGCTGATTATCTTGCAAGGACTGGTGTACGCGAATTGCTAGCTCATTACCTTTACAGGCTTCTTCACCAATATTGAGCAACCCGACTTTAGGTTCTTGAATACCGATCGCATATTTGCTGTAAAGCGAACCCATGATCGCAAATTGTTCTAAAAATTTGGGGCGACAATCCACATTTGCGCCAACATCAAGTAGCAATACAGGCTTATGGGGAACCTGTGTGGGAAATAATGCGCCGATCGCAGGTCGATCTACACCCGGTAAACGCCCCAATCGGAGCAGGGCGGCTGCCATCGCTGCGCCAGAATGTCCAGCCGAAACCACAGCATCTGCTTGCTTGCGCTTGACTAAATTCATGGCAACGGCGATCGAGGAGTTGGGCTTGCGGCGTAGCCCTTCGAGGGGTTCATCATCCATTTCGATGATGCCTTCCGATGGCACGATCTCTAGGCGATCGCTTTCCTTATAGTTATGTTGCTTGAGGTAGTTCGCGAGAATATCGCGATCGCCAACCAGCGCTATATCTACACCTAATTGAGTCTGAGCTAATATTGCTCCTTCAACCACTTCGCGTGGGGCAAAGTCCCCACCCATCGCATCTACTGCAATTCTCACGTTTTGCGATCCTGTCTGCGTTTTATAACTAAAACTGTAAAGAATTTTATTAAACCTTACAAAAATTTTAACAGTTTGAGTAACTTAACCTATCAGGATTGCTCAAAATATTTGAAATCAAATGCGTGAACACAAAAAGATCAGCATTGTTAGGTTGTTTAATCGTTGGTTTAGGTTTTTAGTAGTCTCCGCCATATCTATGATCATGATTTTGGCAGGATGTCAATCTAATCTGGCTATTTCCTCTAACAACAAGGGGGCAATTTCCTTAGACAAAACCAAAGCTTCGACATCCATCACATCAGGTAATCTCTCAGCAGATTTAGGTTTCCGTCCAGCCGCCAATGGGTTCAGTTTCGAGAATTACGGCAAGGATAGTAGCATTAAAAATCTCTCACCTGTAGAAATGCAAAGGATGTTTGGGAACCAAGTCTGTGCTACTAAGGGAGATGCTTGTATCCTTACGCCTCCTGCACAGCAATGGATGGAAGAAGTCAATAAATCCATGAATGGGGGACATTGCGAAGGAATGGCGGTTCTTAGTATGATTCTCTATGCTGATAAGGATAAAGCTAATGGATTTGGGAATCCTCCAGATCTTTCCTTACAGGGAAATGAAAAGCTTCAGCGTGAAATTGCCTACTGGTTTGCGACTCAGTACGCTCAACCAACAGCAAAAAGCGAAATCAAAGACAAAACTCCTTCCGAATTACTAGACATTCTTTTGTCTACGATGAAACTGAACGCTCGCATTGATGAAACCTACACAATGGGGATTTATCAAGCTGGGTTTAAAGGTGGTCATGCGATTACCCCCTATGGAGTGGAAGATTTAGGCGATGGCAAATATGCGGTCATGGTCTATGACAATAACCATCCCAAAGTAGAGAGAAAAGTCGAGATTGATCGCCATGCTAATACATGGAAATATTACGCGGCAACTAATCCCGATGAGCCTGAAGCAACTTATATCGGTGACGCTGAAACCAAAACTCTCACCCTGACACCCACCCCACCGCGCTACGAGCGTCAAGCCTGTAATTTCTGTGGTGACGAGACATCTACTGAAAATAGTTCTGAGAAAACCTTAGCTAATAAGGGAAATACAGGAGATGCGATCGCCGCGAAATTTAATCAAATCTTTCTCGAAGGCGATGCTGATCTTCTAATTACTAATGGCAATCAAAAAATTGGCTATGAGAATGAAAAATTTGTAAACACATTCTCTGGGGCAACATTCATTCCCATCAGGAGCAGTGAACTCTGGCAGGATGATGAGGAACCCGTTTACAATATTCCTCTGAACGTCCCCTTCACAATTAACTTGCAAGGCAACAAAAAAAGCAATGGGAAAGAGCTAACCGATGTGGCGATGATTGGACCGGGCTACGATCTTGCCGTAGAAGGGATTAAGGTACTGGCAGGACAAAAGGACACGATCAAGTTCGATGCTAGTGGGCGGAGCCTATCCTATCAACCCAGCAATGCGGAATCTCCCAATATTATATTTGGGACTTCTGGCAAGAATGATGACTATGAGTTTGAGCTTGATGGAATCGAGATCGATGCTGGTGGTACGATTAGCACCAATCTGGATACTGCCAAAGGTCGCCTTGGTATCAAGATTAGTGAAAGCAAGCAGGAAGCAAAATTCAATTTGCTGATCAGTCGGATCGATGACAAGACCGAACAAAAATTTGAAGGTGAAGATCTGACCCTAGATTCAGGAGATACCCTCTATTTGGATTATGCCAAATGGACTGGTAACGGAGGCAGCCTCACGATTGAGCTTGACAAGGGTAGTGATGGTGTCATTGATAGCACCACCACCTTAAAGAACAAGAAATAATTTATCTGTACCACCCGCTACGCGGACGGCACAGTATTTTACCCAGCAAATTAATAAAGACAGCGCTTCGCGCTGTCTTTATTAATTTGCTGGAACTGATTTGCTAGCAGCATCTCGCTCAACTGGCAAAATTAAGGGCGTACCTTGACTATTACCCAGCACAATTACTTTAGAGTTAGGCGATTGAGCGAGTTTTTCGGTTGCCTCGATCGCTCTTAATTGCAAGACCGCAGGCGTTAAACCCTCCGCCAAGATTTTTTGAGCATCCGCATGACCCTTAGCTTCGATGCGCTTACGTTCAGCCTCTTGATTCTCTTTTTCAAGGACAAATTTCATTTGCAAATTTTCCTGCTCCGCTTTGAGCCTTTGCTGAATCGCCGCCTGTAGGGTTTCAGGAACTTTCACATTACGGAGTAATGCCTCATCAACGACAAAACCGAGGGGTGCAAGTTGCGATCGCAGTTTTTCCGCAAGTTTCAGGCTAATTTCTTCGCGTTTAGTAGCATAGATCGCTTCCGCAGGATAGCCAGAGACGATTTCCCGCGAAATTGACCGAAATCGCGACACAATAATTTCCCGTTCCTCTAGCCCAATATTTTGATAGACACTTGATGCCTTAGCTGGATCAATACGGTATTGAATACTGACATCAATGCCGATGGCTAGACCTTCCTTGGAGGTTGCCCCAATTTCCTCCTTCAGATCACGTAATCGGGTCGAGAACTGTACTACATCCGCAAAGGGATTAATAGGATGAATGCCTGCGGGTAAGGTGCGATCGCTGACCTTGCCCTGAAAATCTTCGACTCCGACACTTCCCGCAGGTATCACCACCAATAATCGACTGAAAGCACTAATAGCGGTCGCCAGAGCAATCAAACCTGCGATCGCTTTGATCACTAGTTGTGCTGTGCGATTGTCCACTAAGCGTTGGCTATTAAAAAACACAAGTACAGATATCAATGAAGCGATCGTCGAGACGATAAATGACATTTAGATATACCTGTTATGGGATAGCCCCAATAGCTAATTAATTTTCTAAATTATATCTACAGCCAATCTTGATGAAAGTGTGGCAAAACACGCGCTATAAAATCTTGAACGTGCTGCAAAGCAGCACGTTCAAGATTTTATAGCTACTTAAATAGCGACGATCGCAGTTACAATCGAGAATATTCAGCATTATTGAGGTTTTTCAGGGCGCAAATTACCATTGGTAAATTGTCCTGAAATTATGGAAATCGAAGCTTTGCGATCGCGCCAGTGGTTTAAGCTCATTTGTGGTGCGAGTTATCAACATTTACCTGCCATTCGACATTTGGCACAGATCTACACCTTAGCAGGAGCAGATTGCATTGATATGGCTCCCGATCCTGCAACGATCGCGGCGGCAAGGGAGGGAATTGCTGCCGCCATGGAGTTAGATGAATCGGTGAGATCGCCTTTAGTGATGGTCAGTTTTAACGATGGTGAAGACCCTCACTTTCGCAAGGCAATTTTTGATCCTGCCCTTTGCCCCAGCGATTGTCCAAGACCCTGCGAAAAGGTATGCCCCACCACAGCAATCCAGTTTAAGAATGATTACAATGGGGTTATATCAAATCTTTGTTATGGGTGCGGTCGTTGTTTGCCGCTATGTCCAGTGCAGATTATTCACACTCGCGAACAGGTTTATGTCCCTGAAGATATTTTTGATGAAGTACTTAACCAAAAAGTTGATGCGATCGAAATTCATACACAGCCCAACCGCACTCAAGAATTTGCTGCATTTTGGCAACGCCTAAGTCCGATTATCCCCAAGCTTCAATTGATGGCGGTCAGTTTCCCCGATTGCGAAAATTTACGGGATTATCTCATGTCGCTAATCGCAGGAATGCAACCTCAGCCGCGATCGCTAATCTGGCAAACCGATGGTAGACCCATGAGTGGTGATATCGGTGACGGGGCAACGAGGGCAGCCCTCCAACTGGGGCGCAAAGTATTGGACTTGCAGCTACCCCTTGGCTTTGTCCAACTCGCAGGCGGAACCAATGCCAGCACTGTCCCCAAACTACGCCAAGCGAATATTCCCGTCGCGGGAGTTGCCTACGGCAGCTATGCTCGGAAAATCGTGATGGATTTTCTCGAAAGTCGTGGTGAAGAAATCCCCGATCGCCTTGAGGAACATCCCTGCTTACTCTGGCAAGCCGTAGCGATCGCCAAACAATTAGTTTCCCAAATTAAAACGCCCTCACCCTAAATCCCTCTCCCAGAGGGAGAGGGACTTTAAAGCCTTTTCTCCATTTGCGAGAAAGAGCAAACCTTTAAACCTAACCGTAAAACCTTAAAAAAGCCTAATGGACTCCATCCGCAAGCAAGTTACCGACAACCTCGATCAACTCCTCGATATTCTGCCACCACGCATCAAAAACAGCCTCGAACTCTGCGGCGGGTTAGAACAACTTGTCGAAATTGTGATGGACTTGGGCAGGCTGCCAGAAGCAAGGTATTTTGACAGTACTAAATATTTAACCGATGACCCAATTACCAAAGAAGATCTAGCGCATTGTGTCAAACAGGTGGGGGAATTTGGCGGCGATAATCGTGCAGGTATTGAGCGCACCCTCCACCGCATCAGTGCCATCCGCAACCGCAAAGGCGAAATTATCGGGCTAACCTGTCGCGTCGGTCGGGCAGTCTACGGCACGATCGCCATGATTCGCGACCTCGTGGAAACAGGCAAATCAATTTTATTGCTAGGTAAACCGGGGATGGGCAAAACTACGGCTCTCCGCGAAATTGCCCGTGTCCTTGCCGATGACCTCAATAAGCGCGTCGTCATTATCGACTCATCCAATGAAATCGCAGGTGATGGCGATATCCCCCATCCTGCGATCGGACGGGCGCGACGGATGCAAGTCTCTCAGCCCGAGTTGCAACACCAAGTAATGATCGAGGCTGTGGAAAACCATATGCCCGAAGTGATAGTCATTGATGAAATTGGCACAGAACTCGAAGCCCTCGCCGCCCGAACGATCGCTGAGCGTGGGGTACAGTTAGTCGGCACAGCCCACGGCAATCAACTCGCTAATTTAATTAAAAATCCTACGCTTTCGGACTTGATCGGCGGTATTCAGTCAGTCACCCTCGGCGATGAAGAAATGCGGCGGCGCGGCTTGCCCCAAAAGAGTATTCTCGAACGCAAGGCACAACCCACCTTTGATATTGCCGTGGAGATGTGGGAGCGTTACCGTTGGGCAGTGCATAGCGATGTGGCGGGAACCATTGATATGCTCCTACGCGATCGCGACCCTGGGCGACAGATTCGCTCCGTCAGTGATGGGGGCGAAGTGACCACTACCGAGGAAAAGCCGAAAAATCCCGAAGTTGTCAAAAATCCTGTAGTTAAGGGTTGGCGAGCATCGGGCAGAATGAAACCCATTCCCCTCGATCCACAGGTGCAACCCCATCCTGAAATTGCAGACTTAACAAGCAAGTTAACTAATAGTCCCAGCAATATCAGTAGCCCCAATATCAATGAGGAAGAGGAAGAAGCCAACGATCTGGCAAATGTTTATGGAGCAATGCAAGAACGCTTCGGGACGCTCTATGTCTATCTCTATGGAGTCAGCCGCCATCAAACCGAGCAGGTAATTCAGTCGATTAATTTGCCGATCGAAGTGACCAAGGATCTCGATGAGGCGGATATCGTGCTGGCTTTGCGATCGCAAATTCGCACTAGTTCTAAAGTGCGCCAAGTTGCCGAGGCTCGTCAAATTCCGATTCACGCGATCAAAACCAGCACCCTACCCCAAATCAATCGTGCGCTCAGACGGATCCTGCATATCGATGAAAGCCCAGCCGATACGATTACTGACCTGAATATGTTTGCCTATGGCGACTCCGAGGACGAAATCGAAGCCCTCGAAGAAACCCGTCTTGCCGTTGAGCAAATCGTCATCCCAAAAGGTCAACCTGTCGAGCTACTCCCCCGTTCATCGGTAATTCGCCGTATGCAGCATGAACTCGTCGAACATTATCAATTGCGATCGGAAAGCTACGGCTCCGAGCCAAATCGCCGTTTACGCATCTTTCCAAATTCATAACACCAAATCACAAAAGTGTTAGTACACTTTCGTGATTTAAAAACCAAACCCAATAAGGTTTTTAAAATCAAGTTAGGCTTAAGGGCTTTGATGGCTGCTATGCAACCATCAAAGCCCTTAAAACTTTAGAGGCAGTGCTAAGCACTGCCTCTAAAAATAGTCTCAACACAAAAAACTTTATTAGGGTAATTAACCGATTACCACAAAGCGGGAACAGGCGCAGCAGGCACTGCGGCTGGAGTCTCTACTCTAGGAGCAGGAACCGCAGGGGCTGGCTCTTCAGGAGCAGCACAACCATTAAATCCTTCAGCAAGTAACGACGAGCAATAGGAAGATGGCAAATCACGGGTGCGAATAGTCGCATCACTAAGAGTTTGCAAGTCCATCATTTCCCGATGAATTGCCCGCATCGCATTGTTTTGGCGTTCCATCCATTGATCCCTATATGTGGTTTGAAAATAGGCATCAGGTAAATTAGGATCAGAGGTCATATCCAAAACTTTGTTCTGTACCTGAGGATAGGTAGCAGGAAAGTTTCGAGGATATTCATCCTGATCGGTAAGTCGGGGGTCGGCAAGAGCAGCACCACTAGCTAGCAGCGTTGATGCTACAACCAGTGACGAAGCAAGCCAAGAGAACCGAGTACTCATATAAATACACATCCTCACAGTTGGACGCTGACTAATGTAGCAGATCCAGCCATAAATTGACGGGTTTCACCAAAGAGAAACGCTAAATGGTTTGAGAGATTATGCTCTTAAGAGCATAATCTCTCAAACCATTTAGCCAAATTCCTGTTACTGAGGGATTCGCAACCTTATAAACTAAAAAAAAGGTATTGCTAAATTAGATAAGGATGGACAGCGCAATGCGCTGTCCATCCTTACTAAAATATTTTAGTAGTACTAAAACAAGCATCTAAAAAATCAAAATCTCAATACAAAACCCAAGTAAAAGTTGTGGAACATTCAAATCGCGAAAAGTTACTAGACCTATTTTGTCGCCTTGCCTATAAAAGTGGTGACTTTACATTGTCTTCTGGGAAAAAAAGTACCTATTACATCAATGGCAAGCTAGTAACACTACATCCCTTTGGTGGACTATGGACAGGGCAAGTCCTATTATCGATGTTGCCAGAGGGTACGGGGGCAGTAGCAGGTTTGACATTAGGTGCTGATCCGATCGTGAGTGCAGTTAGCGTCGTTTCTGCTTACGAAAACAAACCAATTCCTGCTCTGATCATCCGCAAACAGCCCAAAGGGCATGGGACAGGTGCATGGATTGAGGGGCCAGAACTTGCGCCTAATACCAATGTGGTAGTGCTGGAGGATGTGGTGACAACGGGACAATCAGCCCTTTTAGCAGTTGAGAAATTGCGTGATGCAGGCTATACCGTGACCCATGTATTAACATTGGTCGATCGCCAACAGGGTGGTGCTGAGCTATACGCAAAAGAAGGTTTACAATTTGGTGCAGTATTCGAGATTGGCGAGATTCAAAGCTATGCCAAGGGGATTAGTTAATAGCGCTACCCTTAAGTCCCAGTTAGTTTTTGAAGTTTATATTTTTGTCTGAGGCAAAATATAAATTTGTAGGTATTAGTTTTATAGCAATAGCCAATCATGTTAAGACAAAAACAAAAACGAGAAGAGAGTTGCGGCGCAAAGCGCCGCAACTCTCTTCTCGTTTTTATGTCTTACTTGTTTAATAAAAAATTTAATTATTAGGTTTAAAAATAGTGATGACAAATTTATTACAGCATTTATGGTGCTTTCCCCAAGCATTACCAAAAATCAACAAAGGATTACAAAGGCTAGGTTTTGGCGCGATCGCTTTTTTAATTAGTTTTAATTTATTGATGGTTCCCGCCTTTGCATTACAGGTCTCTGATATACCTGATCTTGCAGAGATTAAGACTTTAGCAGATCAAACTTGGGTCATTGATGACTCAGAGGTATTGAGCGCTCTTACCAAAAGTACGATCGCAAGCAAGGCGGCAAAACTCGCTGAACAGACTGGGATTGAAGTCCATGTAGTCGCAATTCAGCGCATTGATTTAGGGCAACCTGCCTCGGAGTTCGCCGCCGAATTATTCGACAAATGGTTCCCCACAGAGGCTGAGAAAGCTAATCAAGTACTCCTATTTCTCGCGACGGAAGATCATCGGACTGCCATTCAAACTGGCGCTAAGGTGAAGGAAGTCCTGCCCGAAAGCATTGCCACCAGTATTTCCGATGAGACGATGCTCTATCCTGCACGTAAGGCAAATTACAACCAAGCTGTTAATGAAGGAATGTCCCGTTTAGAAGCTGTGCTCAAAGGCAATCCTGACCCCGGTGCACCGTTATTGGTGGTAGAAGAATCAGAGACAAGTAATTACGCAACCAAGGAAGAAACTGAAGCAAGTTCTTCTAATGTAGTCGTAATTTTGCTACTAATTTTAGCGACCCTATTACCGATGGCGACTTACTACTGGTTACAAGGTAAGCCTTAAGAATTCTGTAATTTAATTTGTGCAGCTCGGTAAAGCCACACAAAATTATAAAAATAGGACTTACGCAAATCAACCAAGAACTAAAGTTCTTGGCTCAAAGATAAAGTCAGTTTTAACTGACTAAAGAAAGCCTCAAATCAACCTGTTTCAACAGGTTTAAGCTTTTAGCGCGCAATTTATTGCAGGGCAAGTGCGTAAGTCTAAAAAAAGGAATAAAAAAAGAGCGCAAGGCGCTCTTTTTTTATTCGTAGACATCCTGTGCCAAATTTGGCGGAGTCACAGCGCGAGTAACTCTTACTTTATGACTTTCTCTCTGGGTTTGAGCTTCGATCGCGATCGCTTCAAATGCGACATCAACACTACTCAGGGGAATAGAAATATTAGTGCGAGTTTCGATAAATTCGCTATTGGGAACCACACTGAAATCTAATAACCAACGCGGACCATCGATAATCGTGCGTGTCTGCAAGTCCTTAATCCAGAACTTGACAAAAAACTTAGGTGCGATCGCAGGTAGGCGCACAGTCACAATCATCGGTGTACCCGATACAATCTCACCCGTGGGCACAATCAATTCAGGGATAGGAACTGGTTCTTGCTCTGAGAGCGGTTGGGGTGACGATTCCTGAAGATTGCGGATAGTTTGGGCTGTTTCGGAAAGTGTCGAGGCGATCGCATTGCCAATCGGAAAGTTATTATGATCAATATTTTCTTCCCAAACATATTCATTTAAAATATGTTCAGGAATTTCTGGTTCTGGAGCAAGTAGGCGATCTAGTTCTAGATCAAGCTCGCGATCTAGCTTAGCCAGACTTGATTCCTCCGCAATTGTCAGAGGTGGCTGATCAGGATTATCAAGATCAATGGATAGCCCCGATAGGCTTTCAGACCCGCTTAAGGTGGCACTAGTCGGCAAGTGATCGAGTAATAATTCCTCGGTACGCTGACTAGCTTTTTGAGCAGCGATCGCTTCCGCCGATAAAGTTTGGAGTTTATTGAGAAATCGATTATTGCGATGGCGATCGCGGGAGGATGCAGGTATATTCTTGAGAGGAGGTAAAGATTGACCTTGAGATTCTAGTTTGGGCTGTTCTAGCAGTTCTTCGTAGTCTTGAGGAAGTTCCTCTTCAAAGCTATACAAAAGTTCTGGCTCGTCTCCCTTCGGAACAGAAGCATTATTGGCATTCTCTGAAAAATTTGTACGCGCAAACTCCGCTTCGATTTGCTGAAGCTCGTCCACTTGCACCTGTGGAAAACTCTGCGAATAGTCCTCTAATATTGGAGCATTTTCCAAATTCAAATTTTGATCAGGAGCTTTATTTGGTAATGGTGGTAACGGGGGTAATGAGACAGAAACTGGAAGATTCTGATTATCTTCTGGTGCTGCCACAGAGGGTTTGGGCTTATTAGATGGCAAAGGTGGCAGACTCAGAGAAGGGACTGGTTTTGCCTTGGGCGTTGGCTCAGTTGATAAATTTTCCGTTACTCTGGCTACCTGTGGAAAACTCTGTGGAGATTGTGGATAACTAGAATAATTGTCTAATCCAGAAGGAGTAGTGGAACTAGAAGAAGGATGCTCCTGAGACTGGTATTTCTGCGCTTCCTTGAGCATCTCAGGGAGAACTCGTGAGGCAGGATAGGAAACAGCGATCACTTGCTGCGTAATAAACAGATCGTCATACTGCTGAAAGTCTTGCTGTGGATGAATTTGAACCTCTCCAATCAGGACTTGAACTTCCGATGGTGGTGGCACAACAATTGCATAGGAAAAGGGAATCGCCCCTGTTGCGGCATTGCGATTAACATTAGCGATCGCATAGCGCTCATGCACAAGCACCTCAAGGGTCTGAGGATCTTTGAGACTGACTTCAATTTCACCATTCGTATAGGCATCACCAGTGAGATTAAAGCTATTGTCATCATTGACAATGTATTGAGGCTGTTGCAGACGCAGTAGGATACGTGGTTGTAGTGGTGCTTCACTCTGAAGAAGATCAGCCTGTCCATCAGCTAGGGGATCTGGACTTACGAGTTCGTCAAGATTGAGGCGATCGCTAGTAGTTTCTCGCGAAGTCTCAGACTCTTCACTCTCCTCCTCTAGTTCATCATTAAATAGAGCAAACTCCTCAAACATCGATTGCACGAGTTCAGTGGATCGCTGCTCAGCAATATCTAAAATTGGCGAACTATAACTGAGTGGCGTTGGTTCAGTTTGCTCAATCCCCAGCGCATTAGTATGGATATCATTAGGAATCTCTGAAGGAGTTTCAATATCTTCATCAAGATCACTGTCAGGATCGCTATATTGCCATTCCGAACCAAAGTCTGAAGAAACAGGAATTACATCAAACTTAACCGTTCTTTTCCATGGAGGAGTCTCATTCGCATTCCCCAATTCAGCTTCGGATTGTTCATCGGTTTGATCAGGATTCGCCTGCACTGAGAGACAGTCAATTTGCCATAGCCCTGGTACAAAATTGGTGTAGGGCATCACGATCAGCAAACCGTCATGACTGAGGCGTTTGACTAGTTTTTGCTGAAGGGGTTGATGCCTGACATCGGCAAGCGGACGATAGGCGATCGCAATGCCCACTGGCACGTTCGCTAAATCAGAGCGTGCAGCGAGTCTGTACTGCCCTTCCAAAATCTCAACGGTGGGAGATTCTAGGGGCAACCAGGACTTGTCACCTTTGCGTTGTAACAAAAACTCCCAGTTTTCCATGGCGGCGATCGCGAGTTAAATCGGTAAGGTGTGTTTAGATGCAAATACTAACCCATCTGGGTTGGTATAGCAATTAAACAAGGCTTAGAAATATGAGTTTTACCGTGGGTAAAACTCACAACCCAAAAGATGAGTTGCGGCGCTTCGCGCCGCAACTCATCTTTTGGGTTTTATGTCCTCAGCAAGGAGTTCATTGCTTAGATCGAAAGCCCTAATTTCAGACCTAAAGCCGCATGAACAAACAACAACAGCACGATCGCACTGCCTAGATAAGCATGGGCATTACGCAGTAATGGCTTGTTACCACCAAAACCAGTGAGGGAGATTGCACCATTGATAGCGAGCAAGGTCAAAACCACTGAGCCTGTGATGAAATGGGGACTCTCTAGTAGGGGCTTGCCTTGCATCACCAGAGAAAGCAACCCACCACTGTAGCCCAGAGCTAAAAAAGTAGTCATTAAAGGGGCAACTTTGCGATGATCAGCTTTGTTTTTAATCGCAACTTCAGTATCTGTGACCGTGCGCCCACGCCATCCTGAAATAGCGACAAATGATCCCATCGCAAAAATAACGATCGCCATGAAAAATGGATGTCCCCAGTGAGTCACTGGTGCAGGAATATTTAGAGCTTTGAATTGATCGGCAATGGGCTGAAGGGATTCAGCCATTTTAGTAGCAAATTCAGTCATAGGTTTGTGTATGGCTTGATGAGACAGTACAAGTAAATGCTATAAAAAATCTTTACAATTTTTAATAATTGTAGCGGTTCTCTGCCATCTAGCTGTCACCAAACAACGACAAAAATATGCTTCTTTCAATGGCGTGGCAAAGCCACGCCATTGAAAGGAGCTTTACAGCGCTTTGCGCTGTATGACCTAATTAACCACCATACTATCGAGAGGATCGGATATGTCTGTGGGCAAAGATGGTTCGGGCAGATCTTCCACTAGCTGATGTTGTGGCGGTACATAGGAATGGCTCACGGAGTCATAGGCAAGCACTTCACCAGTTTCCAAATTGTAGACCCAGCCATAAATATTTAAACGTCCTTGATATAGACGCGATCGCACCAGTGGATAGGTCTTGAGATGATCGATTTGGGTTAAGACATTTTCGGCACTAGTGATTTCTAATAACTCTTTACTCCGCAAATGGCTATAGTTTTCTTTCACCAACCGCCTCGTACCTTCAGCGAGTTTCAGCCATTCATAGACAATCGGCATTTCTTCTCGCAAATGTTCTAGCTTTAATAAACCATTCATCGCACCGCAGTGGGTATGTCCACAGACAATCACCTGCTCAATTTCCAAGGATTGAATCGCATATTCAATCGTTGCACCTTCCCCGCTCAAGCTCCCATAGGGCGGAATAATATTGCCAGCATTCCGCATAATAAACAGTTCCCCCACATCAGCCTTAGTCAATAGGTTGGGGTCAATCCGTGAATCCGAACAGGTAATAAATAAAACTCGCGGTTTCTGTCCCATTCCCAACTTTTCAAACAGTTCCAAATGGGATGGGAAATGGTTATCCTTAAATTCGCGCAAACCTCTGATTAGTTTTCGCATAGAAGCTCTTTTACTTATTTTATTTATTAAACATACAGGTTTGTGGAAGTTGGGCTACTTGGACGAACTTCTACAGCCCCATTTAGGCTTGCTATAGAAACTAGCATAATGCTAAGAACAAAATCTCAGTCTAGAAATGCTTCTTTGCAAAACTTACCTAACTCACCTTACGCAGATAGAAAATCCGCCCTCATCCCCCAACCCCTTCTCCCAGAACGGGAGAAGGGGAGCAAGAGGTGGTTTTGAATTTTTCTTTTCCCCTCTCCCCCTTTGGGAGCTACGGTGTACACACAAGTCATAAAACCCAGTCAAATCAACAATTAATCGCCCCCTAGCCCCCAATTCTGGGGGAACAAGAAAATAAAATTCTTTTAAAGTCCCCCAGAATTGGGGGATTTAGGGGGCTTAGATAAATCAAAACGTAGACAGTTAGACTTGTGTGTACACGGCAGCCTTTGGGAGAGGGGCTAGGGGTGAGGGTCTTATAAACTTCTGCGTAAGGTGAGTTACCTAAATGGTTTGTGGAAGCGCACCCCTTTGGGGTGCTGGTCTTTAGGGCTTATAGCCATTTCTGAATTAAAGTTACTAGCTGCTTGAGCTTAATCGGTTTGCTCAGATAGTCACTGGCTCCTGCGGCTAAACATTTATCGCGATCGCCTGACATCGCTAGGGCAGTCAGCGCAATGATCGGCATCGTGAAATTATGACTGCGAAGCCATTGCATCGCTTCCAGTCCATCCATTGTCGGCATTTGAATATCCATTAATACTAAATCGGGCTGCTCGGACTGCACCATCGCGATCGCACTTTCTCCATCCTTAGCACTAATGACGCGATAGCCCTTAGCAACCAGATAGTTAGAGATGGTAACAATATTCGCTTCGTTATCTTCGGCTAGCAAAATCAATGGGGAGCAAGGTGGAGTAATATAAGCATCGATATGCCTCAATGATGCGGTACTTGTCCTGACCAAAGGTTGCGAAATGGTGACATCAAGTTGATTGTAGGGAAGAGCGATCGTAAAGCAACTACCGACACCGACCGTACTCGTCGCCTTCACCGATCCACCATGCATTTCGACAATCCGTTTGACTAGAGCTAAGCCCAAACCAGTCCCCTCATACTGACGATTGAGAGCACTATCAACTTGGACAAAGGGTTGAAATAGAGTCTTAAGAGGCTCAGGTGCAATCCCAATCCCTGTATCGCTCACTGCAAAGTTGACCCAGTGCGTAATATTATTTTCAGAATTATCAGGGTTCGGATTGTTAGCGATCGCCTCTTGGAGAGTGATTTCTAACGTCACTTTACCGCCCTCTGGCGTGAATTTCACCGCATTATTGAGCAGATTAATCAATACTTGACGCATACGACGTTCATCGATAACTAATTGCGGTAGCGACTGCGCCACTTGAATTTGCAATTGCACGTTTTTTTGAGTTGCCTGTTGCCTGACAAATACAGCACTATCTTTACTAAGCTGATCGATATTCGTCACTGCAAGTTCTAGGGTCAATTTGCCAGCTTCAATTTTGGCGAGATCAAGAATGTCATTAATTAGATCTAGTAAATGGCTACCGCTACTAGATATGATTTGCAACATCCTCTCTTGCTGATCATTAAGCATTCCAAAGGTTCCTTCTTGAAATCCTTCTGCAATTCCCAGAATCGCGTTGAGAGGAGTGCGAAGTTCATGGCTCATATTGGCAAGAAATTCATCTTTGAGGCGGGTAACACGCTCAAGCTGATCGTTAGATATCGCCAGTTTTTGATTCATCTCAAGGAGTAATTGCTGGGCTTTGTGGCTTTCAGTAATATCTTCCCCTAGTCCCTCAACAGCAATTAGATTGCCCTCACTATCTCTAATAGGATGCGCCGAGATCCTAAGTATGCGTTCTGTCCCATCGGTATGAGTAAATCGGAGATCCAATTGATTGAAATCGATCTCACCTGCCATCATTTGCTGCAAAACATCAGATGTCTTTTGCAGATCCTCCAAATTCCATTGGGCAATTTCCACCCAACACTTACCGATGGCATCTTCACTTTTAATACCCAATATTGGGGCACTCCCATCACTAATATAATTCAGGATGCCCTCAGCACCAGAATGGCTAAAAAAGATGAATTGATCACCGATATCAGTCACTAGTCTTTGGAATTGATCGCGACTTTGCTGCAATTGCTGCTCAATTTGTTTACGGAGTGTAATATCCTGAAAAGTCCCCAATACTCCAATGATATTACCTTCCAAATCTTCCAGTGGCACTTTATTGGTCTCCAGCCAGCGATCCTCACCCGTTGGCATCGAGATCCTTTCTTCGATGAAATATTTGGGTATACGAGATTGCATGACTTGGTGATCATCGGCTCGAAAACTTCTAACTTGATCTAAGGTATAGGGAAAATCAAAATCATTTTTTCCCACAATTTCTGAAGTAGATGAGAATCCCGTAGTTTGCAAGAATATTTCATTACAACCGAGATATATAGAATTTAGATCTTTCCAAAATACGGCAAGGGGAAAACTATCTAAAACAGTTTGGATAAATTGTTGAGATTCTCTCAGAGCATTTTCTGATTTCTTGCGATCGCTAATATCCACAATGACAGCAAAACAAGATTGCTCAGAGAGCATGGTAGCTCCTGCTAGCACATAAACATAATGTCCATCTTTGTGATAGAAGGCTTTTTCCCAAGGTTCAATTGATGGATGATTCATTAGATAGGCGATCACTGCCAAATCCTTTTGCTCATATTCAGGAGGAGTCATCTGTTTCCAATTAATTTGCCCAGACTCCAGTTCCTCTCTGGTATAGCCAAACATTTCTAAAAAGCGATCATTCGCCTGAGTAATTTGACCGCTAAAGTCCGTAAATATCTGACCTACCACACTAGATTCAAACAAACTACGGAAACGGGTTTCACTTGCTTGGAGGGCAGCTTCGGCAAGTTGGCGATCGCGTTGGGCGGCTTTCTGCTCAGTAATATCTCTAGTAATTCCTAAAAAGCCAATCACTTGATCATTAACATCTTTGAGAGGTTTGATAGATATGATCGTTGGAAAGCGATAACCATCTTTGCGGGTAATCGTCCATTCCTCCTCCCGATCTATACCTCTTGCTGCCATCGCCACCAGCACTTCATCAGGAGCAATCTCTACACCCAATTCTTGCGAAAGTGCCGCCGCCCGATCAATTAATTCTTGACGATCATGCAGAAACAAAGTGTTAGTAATATCAATTAGTTCACTAGCCTTGTAACCAGAGAGGCTCTCTGCGGTAGCATTAAAGGTTTTCACAATACCATGTAAGTCAGTGGAAACTATTGCATAATCCGTACTATCGAGAATCGCCCGTTGCAAATTATTGACTTGCCAAAGCTCCTGAGTCTGCGCTTGCACTCTCGCCTCTAACTCTTGGTTGAGTTCCTGAAGTTGCTGATATGCATTGGATTGCTGAATGGCGATCGCTAATTGTACCGAGATATTCCGCAAGAGACTAATATCACTGGTTTGCCATTGACGAAACTCTTGGCATTGATGTCCGATTAGCAGTCCCCATAACTGCCCTGACACCCGAATCGGAACCACCAGATTTGCCTTGACTTGATATTGCTCTAGTAACTGCACATGGCAATCGGCATAGCCTGCGGTGTAGATATTATTCACAAATATCGGTTGATCATCACTGTACAGATTCGTCGTTTGCTCAGCAAAGCAAGAATCTTGAATATGGTTGCCTAGGGATAAAGCCAAGCCCTGTGCTACCGACTCCGCAATAATGATCCCGCTCCAATCGGGTTGAAATTGATACACCAATACGCGATCGCATTCCAAGAAATCACGAACCTCGCTCACACAAATATTTAAAATCTCTTGCAGATCTAGCGATACCCGAATGCGATCGGCGATTTCCGAGACTAGCCTTTCGCGTTCCGCCGCAATCCTTAACGAAGCTGTTCTTTCTTCTACTAGTCTTTCTAACTCAGCAGTACGACCTGCCAAAATCTCTGCCTTCTCCGCCTCCAATTGGAGTACCTTTGCCTCTAGCATCTCTGCCAAGCCATAGACTTCTAGCGGATTAAAAACCTTTAAGACATTACTTTGCGTCACAATTCCTAACAATTCTCCCTGCGCCCCCGTTACCACTAACCGCCGAATTAATTTTTGTTCCATTCTCTGCTGCACCGCCCAAAGAGAATCATCAGGCTGAACCGTAAAGACGGGTTGACTCATTCTCATGTTTGCTAGGTGATTTTTGAGATTAATTCCCTCAGCCTGTAACTGCACCAGATCCCGCTCAGTCAAGATTCCCACAGGCTTGAGTAAGGATGTCTGCGTTGGCAAGGGTTCGACAATCACCACGCAACTTACCTGATATTCCGTCATTTGCCGTGCGATTTCCCACATCGAAGCCTGAGGACTAGCACAAATAACATGACTGGTCATCACCTCCCCCACCAGCCGCAGTCGCAATAGCTCAAAGGGACGAAAGACTTGTCGCAGGCTGTCATGGGTAAGCAGTCCTACTAAATGGTCTTGCTCATCGACGATGGGCAGATGCCGAATGTGATGTTGCTGAAAGATGTTAATTGCCGATAATACTTCGGAGAAATCAGACTCGCGGAAGGTGATGACAGGATGCGTCATTACATCACCGACTGTCAACTGCTCAATGGGAAGTGACTGAGTAATTAGACGCACGACATCGCGTTCTGTGAGTATACCGATGACCTGACGCTCTTCAACGATCAGTGCACAACTGATCCCCATCCGATGAAAATCGTTATGAGCATCATAATTAACAGAACATTGCGATCGCCCAGCCACCATTTGGGCGATCGCCTCGGTAAGTTTTGCTTGAGGGCTAACCGTGAGAGGATTACGAACAATTGCTAACTTTAGTTCAGAAAGTTGTAGCTTAGATGAGTTCAACAAGTTAACTCCCAACAAATACGAAATAAATTAAATAAATATATAAAATTAGTATTTGAAAATATTTTTAACAATCTCAAAGAAATAACTATTATGTGTTCCCATATAATTCTAAAACAATAATTCTAAAACAAGCACAATCCTATGATTAGGGATTTGACGAGAAAAAAAGTGCCACCTTTGTATGGCTTCGACTTCGCTCAGCCAACGTTAGCTGAGCGAAGTCGAAGCCGTAGGTACTTTAATTAATCGCAAGCCCCTTAACAGCGTATTTATTTCTTAACCCCACCTTAATAGATCCTAGAGCATTTGTGGCAATTAAGTCATCTCAAAAAATATGTAAGTAAGTCAGCAAAAGAAATCTTGTAAATGCACAGATCCCCGACTTTTTGTGTGAATTCACAAATTCTCTTTGCTTGCTTAGAAAAAGTCGGGGATCTCAACCTATACTTCTTAAGTTTTCTTATGCCTAGCTACTTAAATGAACAGATCGCTAATTTTTTTAAGCAAGCAAAGGTAATTCCCAAATTTACAAAAAAGCAGGCAATTTTCACCTGTATTTTTTAATTTTGATGATGTCCAAACAATTAAATTAAACAATGAGATTGATTGTACCAAGGCTTCGGCTTTCTCCAAACAATCTGCCTATGATTTAGTAATAGGTAAACGTACTGTAAAGCAACTACCAACTGCTAATTGACTGGTAACAGAAATTTTACCGCCATGACTTTCGGCGATGGATTGAGCGATCGCTAGTCCTAAACCACTACCTCCCGTCCATTGCGATCGCGAAGTATCCGCCCGCCAAAATCGATCAAAGATATGTTCTATCTGTTCAGGAGCAATTCCTATACCTGTATCTTTGATATTGATAGCAATCCACTGTCCTGATACATTCCCCGAAATCATAATTTGCCCACTCGCGTGCGTATAGTAAATTGCATTCTCTATCAAGTTCGTGAATAAACGCAGGATTTGCTCAGAGTTCCCTTTGATCGTGAGCGAACTACTGGGTTGATAGACAAGAGTTAAATCCTTCGCTACAGCCTGACTTTGCAATTGCTGAACCAAATGCTGAAGAAGTTCCGTTAGATTGATATTTCCCCATGTAACTTTTAGCTTCTTATCCATTCTTGCCAACATCAGTAAATCCTCAGTCAGCCGCGTCATCCGTTCTGCCGATTGGGCGATCGCTCTAAATTCATCGGCATCACTGGGACGCATTCCTTCAGGATAGCGCATCGCCACTTGAGAACTCGCTTTAATCGCCATCAGAGGACTTCGCAATTCATGGGACGCATCGGCAGTAAATTGCTGTAAGCGATCGAAGCTTTGTTCAATCGGCTGCATCGCTTGGCGCGTCAAAAAGATGCCCCCAAAACTGACTAAGATCAAAGAAATTGCAGCGCCCCCGATCAATCCTAAATCTAACTGTCTAAAGGTTTCATTCAACTCCTCTAGCGACTGACTCACGCGCAAATAGCCCACTAAACTCCGATTATATGTATCCACAATGGGAATATTGACGCTAATTAAAGCAGGCTTACTGGGCTGAATTTGAATTGATTCTCGAATCGCCGCAGGTAAAGATAGCGTGCGATTTCCCTGTATATAAACCGTGTTCCCTTGAATATCAATCCATTGCAAAGACTGCCGCCGCACATCCAAACCCTGCACCGAGAGATTATCCGCAACCTGAATCCTGCCATTCTTAAATCCTGAACTCGCAGCTACCGTCTGTCCGAGGGTCGTGAGCTTATCCACAACTTGATTGGTCATCGTATGCACAAAGACAGTACGAACAGCGATCGCAAAGACACTCAGAATGGAGGCAAAAATCCCCAAGTAAGCCAACAGCAATCTTAGTCGCGTTTTTTGAAACATCTCAATATGATTTGTAATTAAAGTTTTCCACAATAGTTTCAACAGTTGTGGAAAACTCTAGGATTTAGATAATTTGGAATTGAAGCTATAGCCCACACCATAAACCGTTTGAATTAAATCTTCAGAACCTCCTACTGCCTTAAGTTTACGACGAATATTCGTAATATGAGTTCTCACGGTTTCTTCACCAGAGAGTTTATCCAGATCCCAGAGTCTATCTAGTAAATTGGCTTTTGTAAATACTTGCGTAGGGTTACGCAAAAAACATTCTAAAATGACATACTCCTTGGGGGTTAAGGCTAATGGCTGACCATCATAGGCGATCGCATGGGACTGCAAATTCAATTCCAATAGACCTTGCACTATCACCGTTTGCTGCATTTCCACAACTCGCCGCGATAACGCCCTGATTCGCGCCGCCAACTCATCCAAATCAAAGGGCTTAACGAGATAGTCATCTGCACCTGTATCTAATCCTAAAACTTTATCGGCGATCGTATCCTTAGCGGTGAGCATCAAAATATGGGTCTTACATCCCGCTTCCCGCAAACGCTTACATAGAGAAATTCCATCTAAACGCGGTAACATCAAATCCAACAGAATCAGATCATATTCCACAGCTTGAGCACATTCCCAACCACTGATGCCATCGCTTGCCACATCGACAACATGTCCTTGATGCCTGATGTCCTTAGCAACAGGCTTAGCGATATATTCATCATCTTCCACTAAAAGAATTCGCATAATGCTTATTATACAAATTTGCTAAGGTTTACTTCGCAGACCTTAGCAAATTGATAGATTTTATCCTGCACGATTGGGTAAAGTACCAACTTGGACACTTACTTTAATCGATTGTCCACTACGATTTACTTCCAGTTGCAGGTTACTACCTACCGAACTATCTTGAACAACCTGCTGCAAATTTTCTGGTTTTGTTACTTCCGTATCATTGAGTTTCGTCACCACATCACCAGCCTTCAGTCCCGCATTCGCCGCAGGTGAATTATTCTGCACCGCCACAATCAAGACTCCGCGATCGCTATTTACTTTGAATTTCGCAGGCAATTTCTGTTTGACATCAGGAGTCAGCCCGACCATCTGCACTCCCAAATAGGGATGATCAACTTTGCCTTGGCTAATTAACTGCTGAGCGATACTCTTAGCTTTGTTAATGGGAATTGCAAAGCCTAATCCCTGCGTACCTTTGATGATCGCCGTATTCATGCCGATGACTTCACCACGTTGATTGAGAAGCGGCCCCCCTGAGTTTCCGGGGTTAATCGCTGCATCGGTTTGGATAAAACGCACCTGTTGGTCAGGAATACCGACCTGAGAGCTAGAACGTCCCGTTGCACTGACAATTCCCACTGTGACTGTGTTATCTAGTCCAAGCGGATTACCGATCGCGATCGCCCATTCGCCAGCCTGCAAGCGATCGGAATCTCCCAAACTCACAACGGGTAAATCGGGAGCGTCAATCTTCACCACCGCCACATCAGTCACCTTATCAGCACCTAAAACCTTGCCATTAAAGGATCTCCCATCCTTGAGCGTCACAGTTACTTTATCCGCACCACTCACTACATGGGCATTGGTAAGAATTTCGCCATTCGCATTAAAAATAAATCCCGATCCCGTTCCTTGAACTACTTCTTTTCTTTGATTATCTGGATCAGCAAATTGATTGGAGAAAGGATCGTTAAAGATATCAGGAATCTCGCGAACTATGGTGCGCGAAGAATCAATTCGCACGACTGCACCACCATCTTTTTTCACGGTTTCCGTAATGAAATTGGCATCACTAGAGATCGCTAATTTTCCTGATGACATATTTTCAGCGACAACAGGTGCGACTCCTTGAGCGATCGCTTTATTTTGTGTGAATAGCTGTTTTCCACCGATCGCTACCGAGGCTCCCATCAGAAAAATGGCGCTGTAGAGAACGGGCTTTTGTAATTGACGATATTGAATCTTCATAGGTAACTCCTGTATTTTGCAATAGATCAAAACTAGAGCAGGATTATCAAGAACTTAAAAAGATCCATGCCACATTAACTGAAATTTTAATGACAATATTTTCACAACCATATTTTTTGAGATGAGTCTTAAATGAGACAAGCAACCAGAAAATTCATAAAATTTACAGATCTAATACCGCACAGAATTTACACAACTTTTATGGATATTTTTTAGGCCAAGCAAAGCGATCGCGAAAATATCTGAATTACTAATTTGAGGATCTTGATTATTGCAAAGATAAAAATTAAAAGATAGGGATCAACATTATCATCGATTTCTAAATTTAAACTGAAGTCAAAATCATCCCCATTTGTATTTTGCCCCACCATAATATTTAGTATATTTAGTGATATTTTCAAGAATAGCTGGAGGCGATCGCGCAAACTTTTGATAACTTTTTTGATTATTTTTTGACTATTTATCCACAGCCTATTCCACCTATAGTGTTTTTGCCTGTGGAAAACCTGTGGATAACTCTAAATCTTTTGTGGATAACTTGGCAAAATCTGTGGATAACTTGGGTATAAATGTGGAAAACTTTTAATAGGTATTTATACCCTGTGGAAAACTAGCCACTTTTTCCACAGGGTTTTCCACAGGTAGAAAACCCTAGGAGCCTTATTGGATATACTTTCTTCAAAGTTTTCCACATTTTCCACAGCCCCTACTACTACTATTAATAAATTTATTTATTTTTAAATAGTAATAATTAGAACAAATGAAAAAAGAACGAAAAATCATGAAAAATAATTTTTTGGTTTCAACTTGTAAAAATTTCCAACGGTGTTATGATTAGCTTCCACAAATCAAAAAACTCAATCAAAAAAATAAAGAGTTTTAGCTCAATACTTTCGTTTTAAAGTTTCTTCTCAAATTTTGAATTGCTTAAACATATTTTTTTCATTTTCCACATTTTTCAAATTTCTTCTAAAACCTCACAAGTCCTCGCAGTTTTGAAATTCTCTAGACTTTTCCACATGGGTGTTCTCCTCAAGTCTTACAACCAAAAACAAGTCAGAATGCTTTTAGTCGGTTAAAAATGGTTAAGAAATTAGCCATAATCTCCAGTATTTCCCAACCAGTTTAGACAAATTTTGCCCTCAAACTATGCGACTAGTCTGTCCTCAAAACCAACTCGCTGCTAACCTTGCCCTTGTCGGTCGTGCTGTCGCTTCCCGTCCCACACACCCGATCTTGGCAAATATCCGACTCGATGCTGATAGCTCTAGCCAAAGCCTTGGCATGACAGCCTTTGACCTCAATTTGGGGATTCAGGTGTCTTTCCCTGCCCAAGTGGTCGAAGCGGGATCGATTACCCTACCTGCAAAGTTACTCAATGACATCGTTTCCCGCCTTCCCGATGAGGACATCACCATCAGCGTAGACAAGGACAACACGATGGTGTCGATCGTCTGCGGTTCAGGTCGCTACCAAATGCATGGTCTACCTGTGGAAGAATTTCCCGAATTGCCTCAAATTGGCGAAGATGGCGAAACTACCTACTTACCCGTGGAGTCAATGCTCAGTGGTCTAGCTTCGACGCTGTTTGCTACTTCGGCTGATGAGACCAAGCGGATTCTTACGGGGGTGCATTTGACGGCTAGTGCCGATCGCCTTGAGTTTGCCGCCACTGATGGACATCGCTTGTCCGTAGTCCAGACAGGTTTCCTCGATGCCGATGAGCCACCTGTCACAGGTGACACCGTATCCACCAATCTGGAAGTGACGATCCCCGCAAGAGCGCTGCGTGAGCTAGAAAGAATGCTCAACCAACAAACTGAAGGGGCGATCGCGGTAAAGTTTGATCGCGCTAACATGATTTTCCAAAGTGCTAATCAAATCTTGATTTCGCGCTTGTTAGACGGTACTTATCCCAACTATCGCCAATTGATCCCCAATCGCTTTGAGCGTCAAGTTACGGTCGAGCGCAAATTGTTTTTGTCAGCCCTAGAACGGATAGCTGTCCTCGCTGACCAAAAAAATAACATTGTCAAAATCACGATTGACTCAACGGGTCAGGAAATTTCGCTGTCCGTAGAAGCCCCAGATGTTGCCGCAGGGCGCGAGTCTTTACCAGCCCAAGTGTCGGGCGAAGATGTGGAGATCGCCTTTAATGTCAAATATTTGCTAGATGGCTTAAAGGCTTTACCCAGCAATGAGATTCAAATCCAGCTTAATAATCCCACGAGTCCTGCGGTGCTTGTACCGATTGGGGCAACTAAAATGACTTATCTGCTTATGCCTGTACAAATTCGTAACTAATTCTCAAAATGTTAGCAGCGTGATAACCTTTGTGAATTAAAAACTAGACCCAGTAAGGTTTTTCCAAACCCAAAAGGGCGTAGTCCTTTTGGGTTTGGGTATAAAGCCACTATTAGTGAGCTTTTATCGTTAAAATCGCCGCTAAGCGATCTACTTCTTTTCATCTCAGCGAAAAATCCTGTAGACTTAGTTGCGTATGGACTTTTTACCACCGCCTTCAACACAACTGCCACCTCGCCCATATGCAGAGGTAAGACAGCAATCTCCGCAACCGTTGGGATCATCACCAGCGTTAAATAGTCATATCGCTACGAGATTGAATGTCGAATTGCCGATTGAGGTGCGATCGCAGTTAGAGCTATTTTTAGAAAGGCTACCCGATCCCGATGCGATCGCCCGTAAACTAATTGCCCCAACTTTAACGGCTCAAGTAGGACCAGTAAAGCCTAATAGCTTACCCAAGCCCAAGCCTACGGATAAGCCACTCCAAGTTTCTCCTCCCAAAACTCCGCCTACAGGTAACTCCCAAGACATTAAACCTGTGTTGCAGGATCTGGCTCCTTTGCTGCGTAATTTGCTAAAGGTTGTTAGCGATCGCCAAGAATATGACATTAATACACAGGTGTTTGTCGCGGAAGGCAATGTTTTAATCAGATATAAAAAATCTGAACTGAAAGCTGATCGTGTGCAATTGAATACCAAGACCCAAGAGGTAATTGCTGAAGGGAATGTCTTTTTTACCCGTGGCGATCAAAAAATCCGTGGTACAAAGCTGACCTATAACTATGGCAACGTCAAAGGGGAACTGATCAAGGCTTCAGGTTCCGTTGACCTTGGGAATTTAGTTAATTCGGAAGTATCGCGATCGCCTGCGGATACGGCAACTAATTCGATTACGATTTCGGCTACTGGTAATAGTGATACATCTGAAGGGCAAGTGCGCCGCTTTGGTTTTGTTGCCGATCGCTTAATTCTCGATGGCGATACTTGGACAGCCGAGAATTTGCGTGTGACCAACGATCCCTTTAGTCCACCTGAATTAGAACTGGTTACGAGCAAAGCCACCTTAACACCGATTTCTCCCACCCAAAACCGTCTCGATCTAGAATCTCCGACCATTATTTTTGATCAGAGTTTTTCGCTACCTTTACCACTGAATAGTATTACTCTAGATCGCTTTCAGAGGTTTGCCCCTGCGTTAGTGGGCTTTGATAAACGCGATCGCGATGGTGTGTTCTATCAACAAAGCTTTGATGTTGTTTCTCAACCAAACCTTAGCTTTCAAGTATCACCACAATTACTCATCCAACGCGCTTTTTCTTCTGGACAGAATGGTGTATCAGCCTTTGATATTTTCGGAGTTGTAGCGACTTTAAATGGAGCCTTTGATGATGGTCAAAGATTATCCGCAAGGGCAAGCCTATCGGGCTTAAACTTTGGCAACCTTGATTCGATCCTGCGCCTCAATGCCACTCATTCCATGACTGTCTTTGGTAATCATACTTTGCTATCCCAATACGCTTTTCGCGATCGCGTATTCAATGGTTCGCTAGGCTTTCAGGATGTCAACAATATTGTGGGATCGACTTTGATCTCTCCCAACTATGTACTTGGCGATTCCAAAATTTCCTTTAACTATCAACTTGCTGCTCAATTAGTAGGGGCGGTACGAGATGATGTTGCTGTACCTAATACGGTTGGTACATTAGTGCGTTTACAGAGTGCGGCTGTGCTCAGTCGCGCCTTTCCACTCTTTCGTGGCGAACCTGCACCTGCTGAAAGAGAAACAGGTTTGCGCTACTCTCCTAAGCCAATTGTGCCGAAGTTAGATGCTGTTGTGTCATTACAGGGTGTCAACTCCATCTATTCTAATGGTGCTAATCAAGCGGTACTTTATGGAACTGTGGGCTTGTCTGGAGAAGTTGGGAATTTTGCGAAGGATTTCTTGGACTATACAGGGTTCAATGTCAGTTATACACAGGCATTTTCCAGTGGGCGATCGCCTTTTGTCTTTGACCGCGTAGCCGATACGAGATTAATTAGTGCAGGTATCGTTCAACAAATCTATGGTCCTCTGCGTTTCGGAATTCAACAAAGCTGGAGTTTGGATAATGGCACATTATTTGATTCTGTTTATTCCTTAGAATATGCAAGGCGTACCTATGCGGTATTGATTCGCTACAATCCCAATCAAGGTTTAGGTGAACTTCTCTTGCGAATCAGTGACTTTAATTGGACTCGTCCACCTTCTAATGTCACTAATGTTCAGAATGGAATTGAACAGCGTAATTAATCTAAAAGAAAAGCTTTGCTACGCAAAGCTTTTCTAAAAAACTGGGTTAGCTAGCGATGAACTTGAGAGATACTCCATTCATGCAATAGCGTTGTCCAGTGGGTTTTGGCCCATCATTAAAGACATGACCTAAATGCCCACCACAACGGCTGCAATGGACTTCAATTCGCTTCATAAAAAAGGAATTATCAACCGTAGTCGCGATCGCCCCTTCGATGGGCTGAAAAAAGCTCGGCCAGCCCGTGCCACTATTGAATTTGGTATCTGATGTAAACAGTGGCAAATCGCAACCTGCACAGTTGTAAGTACCCTTGCTATATTCCTTATCTAAAGGACTTGTAAAGGCTCGCTCAGTGCCATGTTTGCGTAAAACGCGAAACTGCTCTGGGGTGAGGATTTGTTTCCATTCATCTTCAGTTTTCATAATTGGATATTTCTTGGTTGCTTTAGTTGAGTCTATATCTAAGTCTAAGGCGATCGCCGAATCTTTGGATATGGAATTACTTGATGGCGATCGCCAAGCCTGCCAGAGCCATGCACCACCGATCAAGGCAGTTCCAGTTATTAATAAATCTCTTTTCTTCATGGTTGATCTGATCGGCTAATCGCCTTAGACTTTTGCATCTTTGTACTTGACCTACGCAAATCAATGACTCTCTGGATGTGAAATTGTTAAATAGCGATCGCATTTAGACTCTCAAATCCCATGAGCCAAAGACTACTCTCTTTGTAGTCAATCCCCACATCAGTAATTCTTGATTGGGGATGCTGTATGGCAGATCACAAAAAAGTAACAGTTACTACTATCTACCATTTCGATTATAATTGTAACAATACTTAAAGCTGAGAAATCACTTCAAACTTTAACAGGTTAAACAACAATGGCATTTGAACTCCCACCTTTACCCTATGCCCAAGACGCTCTTGCAGCTTCGGGTATGTCTGCTGAGACCCTATCATTTCACTATGGTAAGCACCATAAAGCGTATGTTGACAATCTCAACAACCTAATTAAAGATACCGATCTTGCTGACAAATCCTTAGAAGAAATCATCAAGATTAGCTACAAAGAAGGCAAAGCTGGAATCTTCAATAACGCAGCTCAAGTGTGGAATCATACCTTCTACTGGAATGGTATCAAGCCTGCTGGTGGCGGCGCTCCTACTGGTGCTTTGTTAGATGCAATTAATGCCAGCTTTGGTAGCTTGGATAACTTTAAGACCGAATTTAAAAATGCTGGTGCAACCCAATTTGGTAGCGGTTGGGCATGGCTTGTTGCTGAAGGCGGTACATTGAAAATCACCAAGACTCCTAACGCTGAAAATCCTTTGATCCATGAAGGTCAAGTTCCTTTGTTGACAATGGATGTTTGGGAACATGCTTACTATTTGGACTTCCAAAATAGCCGTCCTAACTTCATGGCTAATTTTGTTGAAAAACTAATTAACTGGGATTTCGTCGCTGCTAATTTTGCGACTGCCTAGTTTTAAAAAGTGCATATCACTGTTTGACTAAAAAAGAGAAGCCTCGCTTTGCGAGGCTTCTCTTTTTTAGAAGGTTAGTACAGTACGAATGGCATCGCCTCTATGCATCATATCGAAAGCCTCATTGATCTGCTCAATTGGCATTACATTCGTAATTAAACTATCGATATCGATTTTCCCTTCCATATACCAATCGACAATTTTGGGAACATCAGTACGTCCCTTTGCGCCACCAAAGGCAGTACCTTTCCAGACACGACCTGTGACTAATTGAAATGGTCTGGTGCTGATTTCTTGCCCTGCTCCTGCTACGCCAATAATCACACTCACTCCCCAACCCTTGTGACAACATTCGAGCGCTTGGCGCATGGTGTCAGGTCTACCGATACATTCAAAGCTATAGTCTGCACCACCTTTGGTTAAATCGACAAGATAGGGAACGAGATCACCTTCGACTTCTTTGGGATTGACAAAATGGGTCATGCCCATCTTTTCGGCGAGGGCACGTTTTTTGGGATTAATATCTACGCCGACGATCATATTTGCGCCAACCATGCGGCTTGCCTGAATTACGTTTAAGCCGATGCCCCCTAAGCCAAAGACAACGACATTAGAGCCATATTCGACTTTGGCGGTATTAATCACAGCGCCGATGCCAGTAGTAACACCACAGCCGATGTAGCAGACCTTCTCGAAGGGGGCATCATCGCGGATTTTGGCAAGGGCTATTTCAGGAAGAACGGTGTAGTTCGCAAAGGTGGAGGTTCCCATGTAATGATGGATTTTTTCGCCATTAATCGAGAAGCGGCTAGTTCCATCGGGCATTAAGCCTTGACCTTGGGTAACGCGGATTGCTTGGCAGAGGTTGGTTTTACCACTGAGGCAATAGGAGCAGTTACGGCATTCAGGGGTGTAGAGAGGAATGACGCGATCGCCTGCTTTTAGAGATGTGACACCAGCCCCCACCTCAACGACAACACCCGCACCTTCATGCCCGAGGATCGTGGGAAATAATCCCTCTGGGTCGGCTCCTGAGAGTGTGAATGCGTCAGTGTGACAGACTCCTGTGGCTTTGATCTCGACGAGGACTTCTCCTGCTCTGGGGGGATCTAGTTGCACTGTCTCGATTTTAAGAGGTTGTCCTGCGGCGAAGGCAACTGCGGCTTTTACGTCCATGAATCTTATGATATCCCTGAATTGATTACTGACAATTTACCCAAAATTATAGTGATCGTAGATCATGAATGCGATTAAGTGGTTAGGAAAAATCGTAGACTTTGTCTCCAATTAGGCAGAATTTAAAGATTTGTTCTTTCTTAAAATGTAAATAAATTTTTTTAGTAGTCTAAATGTTTTGTAGAAGCGTATCTCTTCGGAGTAAACTTCTACAAAACATTTAGGATTGCTATATATCTTTTGAAAATCGTTATATTGTGATGTATTAATCATATTATCTGGTTTACCCCATTTTTAAATGAACGATGAAAAATATTTCTTCTACATCTCATCTAGGTTATGTCGAAGCCTTGAGAGGACTAGCTGCTCTCTATGTGGTAATGCATCATATCATTCTACAATTTGGTACAGAAACGTTAGAATCATTGGATATTTTTTCAAAGTTTTTTGTAGGTTTATTTGAACTTAGTCATTATGCTGTTGATCTTTTTATTGTAATTTCTGGATTTTGTTTAATGTTGCCTGTAGTTCGTAATGGTGGCAGACTAAAAGGCAATGTTATTATATTTTTTCAAAAACGTATAAGAAGAATTCTTCCTCCTTACTATTTGGCAATGGGGTTATCTCTCTTATTGATATTTACAATAATTGGGAAAAATACTGGAACACACTGGGATAAAACTATTCCTGTTACACCAAAAGATGTTTTTACACATTTAATCTTAATTCAAGATATCTTTAGGGATACCTCAGCTAAAATCAACCACTCATTCTGGTCTATATCAGTAGAATGGCGAATTTATTTTTTGTTTCCATTAATTGTTTGGGCTTGGAGAAGATTTGGATCTTTAGTAACGGTTGTAATATCTATAGTCGTTTCATATTTCATTTTGTTTGCTCTTAAATTCTCATCACTTAATACATCACCTTGGGGGATTTGTCCACACTATATTGGATTATTTACTTTAGGAATGCTGGCGGCAGAAATATCCTATGGTGATGGTTGGTTGTCAAGATTAAAAAATAAGTTGCCATTGGATTTGATCACTATATTAATTGGTATGTCTGCGTTAGTTGCTTATGAGATCTTTTGGAAAACTGGTTGGTGGTCTTTGGCTGATTTGTTAGCAGGTATTTGTGCAAGTTGCTTACTCATCAGATTAGCTTCTAACGATCAGAGTAAGCTTTATAAAGCATTATCTTGGAAGCCACTTATATTTATAGGGACATTTGCTTATAGTCTATATTTAATGCATGCTCCACTTTTACAAGTGATGTGGCAATATTTTATAGAACCATTTTCCTTAGTTAATGCACCTGTATTAATTCCTTTTCTGATCATGCTGTTACCTAGTGTTGTAACTTCATATTTGTTTTTCCTTGTGTGTGAAAGACCTTTTTTAAGAAAATCTACAAAATGAAATGAAAATTCAATTATCAATGCTTGTCTTATCCAGATAAAGAATGCGAAGAAATCGGCGATGAAATTGTTGCCCAACTAAATCTAGCAAATGGAAACGTCGAAAATCTAGAAATCCTCTTGTTCTCTAAACGACTACAAACCCAAGACATTTTTGAATTATCAATTTTTGCTCAATTAAAACTAACCTCTTACAGCGCTTTGCGCTGACTTGAAACCCAGAGAAATTTTTGAAATCGCGGCTTTACCGCGATTTCAAAAATTTCTCTGTACTACTTTAAGCCGCAACAGTTAGCCATCCTCTATAACGTATTCTTAAGGCATTACAAACTGAAAATCTCTGTTTTTTAGACTTACTGATTAGCTACTAATCAGACATAAATGGATAATGACGGTTAGATAAACTAATGAACATTGCTCTTTTTGGAACTAGTGCTGATCCGCCTAGCATCGGGCATCAACAGATCTTGCAATGGTTGGATAATCATTACGATCGCGTATTGGTTTGGGTATCGGACAACCCCTTTAAAACTCATCAGGCAAGCCTCAGCGATCGCCTCAGGATGATGGATCTGACCATCGCTGCGATTGATCCGCCTGCCCAAACTATTACCTTACATCCTGAACTTAGCGATCCGCGCACAATTAACACCGTCGCGAAAGCTAAACAAATCTTGCCTCAGGCAAACTTTACCCTCGTTATCGGTGGCGACCTTGTACCCCAATTGCCAACATGGTATCGCGCCCAAGATCTGCTAAATCAAGTCAAGCTATTAGTTGTTCCCCGTCAAGGTGTGACTATTGCCCAAGCTGATATCGATCGCCTTGTGCATATGGGGACAGAAGTGGCGATCGCCCCTGACTCTACCTCGATCCCTAATGTTTCTTCGTCCGACTATCGCAACAATGGTAACAGTTCAGTCATAATACCCACAGTCGCAGCATATATCCAACGAGAGTCGCTTTACGCATGGCAGACAAGTCCCGCCCCATAGCCCCTAAACCCCTAGCAGACTTCAAAGTCGGTGTCGATAACGTGATCTTTTCTGTCGATACTGAGCAGAATCGTCTATTAGTGCTACTGGTGATGCGCCAACATGAACCCTATCGCGATCGCTGGTGTCTGCCCGGAACCCTCGTGCGTCAAGGTGAATCTCTCGAAGAAGCTGCCTATCGGATTCTTTCTGAAAAAATCCGTGCTAAGAACCTCTATCTTGAACAACTCTACACCTTTGGTGATATTGGACGCGATCCTCGTGAAGCTCCAGATAGTTATCATGTCCGTTATCTCTCCGTTAGTTATTTTGCACTTGTTCCCTTCTCTCAAGCAGAACTGATTGCTGATGGAGTATGTGGAATTGCTTGGTATCCTGTACAGCAGGTTCCCGAACTCGCCTTTGATCACAATCGCATTCTCGAATATGGTCATCGCCGCCTCTGCAACAAGCTGGAATATAGCCCTGTTGCCTTTGATGTTTTGCCTGAAGCCTTTACCCTCAGCGATCTTTATCAATTATATACGACTGTTCTTGGGGAGAACTTTTCAGACTATTCTAATTTTCGGACTAAGTTATTAAAGCTCGGATTCCTGAGTGATACGGGCATCAAGGCTTCAAGGGGAGCAGGTCGTCCCGCGAGCCTATACCGTTTCGATGCCGAAGCCTTCGCTCCCTTTAAGGATAAACCGATGGTCTTTATTTAAAAGTTTTTGTGGCATGGCAAAGCCATGCCATATCTATAGCTTTTATGACTAAAATGCTCAGACTAGGCAAAATAGCTAGTCTTGATGCAAAATTAACGATTTGAGCTTGAGATTAAGTCATTTGCAGCAACGCGCAAATTCAAAAATCGGTGTATGCTGTCAGCTTAAACATCAAAAGTACTTGCATTTTTGCATCATGCTTGATCGAGCAACGATAACCGTAGCCATTTCTCTATGTCCCGAAGAGGCGGTTTGTTACTTAGCAAGGGTATACAGTACCCTAGTTATTTTCAATCCACCTGAATTTATTAAAACCTCTATGGATAGAAGAGTCTTGATTCATTCCCTTGGCTATCCCGACCATCCCGACTCGGCACATACCTGTCGGCAACTTATGGATGAGTTTGGCTTTGATACTGACACTTTTCCTGCTTTAGCGATTCAAGGCTTAGCTACGATCGCTTCAATATTTCCCTGCGATCGCGATAACTTGGCAGTAGATTTTGAACTCGATCGCCATCTGGACATTGCACCCACTAGCCTCATTGATATTCAATCAAGGGTACAAGACCAAGGACAATCAGCATGGTTAGTGCAGCTAAAGGATACTTACTTTTTGCAAGAGCCAATTTATGATGTTTTACCACCAATGCACATTGATACAGGAGATGTTTGGCTGCCGCAAAACCCATCTCATGTAGAAGACTTTCAAAATGCTCTCAGTCGGGACATTCTCCGCAGCAAGGTGTAACAAAAAAGGCATCGCGAAGCGATGCCTTTTTTGCTTAGGGAATGATAAAAGATTGAACTTTACTACTACCTTCTGTTCTTAAAAAATTGCTAGCAAAAATCAAACGCTTTTTCTCAGGATTATCACCTACAGAACTCACCAAGGGAGGATAGTAAATATGGCTATTCATCAAAGTGGGAGTTCGCCAGACTAATTTGCCAGTTTTATCGTCAAAGGCACTGATCCAACTATTGTTGTCAGCAGAACCATAAAAGCCCAGAGTCACATTTTTGATTTCCATATCATCCATATAAAGTCGTCCATCTGCCCAAGTTAAATGTTGAGGCTCACTATCATAGACACGAGTCACTGTAAATCTGCGTAAGAATCGACCTGTTTCTTTGTCTAAAATTACAAAATTACCACGAGAGTTCCGTTTAGGTTCCCAGACCAAAACTTCGCGATCGCTAACGGCTTTAACTTTGCCAGTAATCACATACGACCATTTCTCTTTACCAGTTTGCAGAGCGATCGCACGGATACGTCCTGATGGTCGCATCTTGCTATTACCGAATACAGAGGTATAGATCGTATCTCCCAAAACATCGGCATCCCATAAAGCGTTAGGATCTCGTGATGCAGTTTCCCAAGTCCATAAAACTTTCCCTGATTGCACATCCATCACTGTAAATTGTTCAAGTCGGCCCTTGGACGTGTCATGAAAAGAAGGCAAAAATAAAATTCCATTCTGTACCACTGGCTGAATTGCCGAAATGCCAATTAATCCGTTAGTCTTAGGAAGTTGATATGACCAGATCGTTTTATCTTTAGTGATACCAAATACTTTTGTTTGATAGCTGGTACGACCAGAGTTATTCTGATCAATTGGGAGAGAATCACCATATACGGCGATATCCTGATGTATTCCCATTAAGCGATCACGGATACCACCACGCCCCATATCTTCTACATACTTAAACGATGTTTTCGGAGAACCAGTTTCAGGATCAAATCCCACAACGCCATTGTCATGACTAGCATAGATAGTTCCATTCTCTAAAATTAACTGGCGGCTACCAAGAATCTGATAAGGTGGTAATTGCTGCTGCCATTGCACTTTTCCTGATGCAGTATTAATCGCAAATAAAGTTGCTGAATAATCTTCACTATACTTCTGGTTCCCAATTACAAATACTTGCTCACCAGTCGTAATCAGTTGAGTACTCGCTTGTAAATTAGCTGTCCATTCAGGCTGAATAATAACTTCAGGATTATTTGCATGTGCAACAAGATGCAAACCCAACAACAGCGTCAAGGAAATCAGAAAGTATTTCCCAAAATTGATCAGTTTTTGAGAATAGGGCAATTTAAGTTCTGATGGTATGAATTTCATAATGGCGATCGCAAGATTTTTATAGGACTTTTAAACAGGAAAGCCCACCCTTTGTTTTTACCTTAAATTCATAAACAATAGTAATTATTAAAGTTAAATCAAAATTAAACCTTTGCAGACATCTATGTTTGGTAGATTTGATGTTATAGCAGAAGTATTAATAAATACATTTTTATATTTTTTATAGTAAACCCCTTTGAATAATTTACATATAGGATAGGTTCATGATTATGAGCAATAATCCCAGCCGTGTTGTTGTAATCGGAGTTGCAGGTGATTCTGGTTGTGGTAAATCCACCTTTTTAGGAAGACTCAAGGATCTGTTTGGCGAAGAATTTATGACCGTGATCTGTCTAGATGACTATCACAGCCTCGATCGCAAACAACGCAAGGAAACAGGTATTACAGCCCTTGATCCGAGAGCAAACAATTTTGACTTGATGTACGAGCAGGTGAAGGCTCTCAAAGAGGGTAAATCGGTATGGAAACCCATTTACAACCATGAGACAGGGCTAATCGATCCACCTGAGTTGATCGCGCCAAACAAAGTCGTTGTGATCGAAGGCTTGCATCCGCTCTATGACAAACGTGTTCGCGATTTGATCGATTTCAGCATCTATCTAGATCTCAGCGATGAAGTCAAAGTTGCTTGGAAAATTCAACGGGACATGGCCGAGCGGGGGCATACCCTTGCCGATGTGACACAGGCGATCGCGGCTCGTCGTCCTGATTTTGATGCCTATATCGATCCTCAAAAAGCTCATGCCGATGTGGTGATCCAGATTCTGCCCACCAATCTGATTGCCAATGATAGCGATCGCAAAGTGTTGCGGGTACGTCTGATCCAGCGTAACGATGTGGAAGGTTTGCAACCAGCCTATTTATTTGACGAAGGCTCGACCATTTCTTGGATTCCTTGCGGTACAAAGCTGACCTGCTCTTACCCTGGAATTAGGTTGTTTTCTGGTCCTGATAGTTGGCTCGGTCAACCCGCAAGTGTTTTGGAAATCGATGGACAATTCGATCGCCTTGAGGAAGTGGTATATATCGAGAACCATCTCAGCAGCTTGAGTACCGAGTACTACGGTGAGTTGACGGAGCTATTACGCAAGCATCCTGATTACCCTGGTTCTAATAATGGTACGGGACTCTTGCAAGTTATCGTCGGCTTGAAGATGCGAGCAACCTTTGAGCGTCTCACCCAACAAACTGAACAGCATCTCGTTGCTGCTTAGAGACTTGCTATTAGTTAAAGTACCTGTGGCTTCGACTTCGCTCAGCCAACTTAGCTGAGCGAAGTCGAAACTCCTTACAAAACAAGAGCACTAAGCCTCTGAAGCCAAAGCTACCAAAAGATTTTATACTTAGCCTTGGATCTATTGAAAAAATATCAAGCATGAGTCAAAAAGAAGTTATCCGTAGCGCTAATGCTCCTGAACCCGTTGGCCCCTACAATCAAGCGATCGCGGTTTCCGCTACTAGCAAACTAATGTTTATGGCGGGACAAATTGCGATCGATCCTGCCGTTGGCAAAATCGTTGCTACTACAGTCGAAGAACAAGCCGAACAGGTAATCAAAAATATTCAAGCTGTTCTTGCTGAGGCAGGCGCAGACATCACCAACGTGATTAAGACCACTGTATTTCTCGCAGATATGGCAGATTTCCCCAAAGTAAATGCGATCTACGGTAAGTATTTTCTTGCTCCGTTTCCAGCACGTTCTACGGTTCAAGTTGCTCGACTTCCCCTTGATGCGCTTGTAGAGATTGAGTGCATTGTCGCTATCTAACCATTAGGGTTCAATGTTCTCCTTACACATTATTGTCATGTATTCGCGCCCGTAACAATTTACAACAAGAAACTTGTAGGGGTAGAGCATTTGCGCCAATATTTTGATACTCCCCACCGATCATCTCAAAACGCAAAAGCTCTACCCTCTTCGCTTTCATCGATAAATTGTCCCTGCGTTGCGAGTTTAGGGCATAGCATTCCCAAATTAAAATAACCTCAAAATTTATAGATTTCTTTGGGAATGCTATGCCCCTACTTTATTTGAATTTATTTAAAAAATATCTAGGAATTTCAAAAAAATGAAAAGTTTGTGGAGCGATCGCGAAGCTGCCGAATATAAAACTGACTTAGGCTTAAGGGTATATACATCAAGGTTATTGGGGCACGATCCATCGCTGGTTTTGCATGGTGGGGGTAATACTTCCGTCAAAATCCGTGAGAAGAATATTGTTGGTGAAGAAGAAGAGATTCTTTATGTGAAAGGAAGTGGTTGGGATTTAGAAACGATCGCTGAAGCAGGTTTTGCGCCTGTGAGGATGGCGCATTTATTGAAATTAGCGAAATTGCAAGTTCTTTCCGATTCGCAAATGGTGAATGAACTGAAGACGCAAATGACCAGAGCCAGTGCGCCTGCGCCATCGGTAGAAACAATTCTCCATGCGAGTTTGCCTTACAAATTTGTCGATCATACCCATGCCGATGCCGTCATTTCTGTGACCAATACCGCGAATGGATGGGAACGCATTCAAGAAATCTATGGCGATGATGTGGTGATTATTCCCTATGTGATGCCGGGATTTGATTTGGCGCGAGTCTGTGCGGAGAAATTTGCGGCGGAGAAAAGCGATCGCACAATTGGCATGGTGTTAATGAATCATGGTATTTTCTCCTTTGGCGAAACTGCCCAAGAATCCTATGAGAGAATGATTGCCTTAGTCGATCGCGCAGAGGATTATCTGAGAAAACATCACGCTTGGGAAATCTCTAACTCCCCTCTCCTGAAAGGAGAGGGGCAGGGGGTGAGGTCAGAAATTGCTAAGCTACGCGCTGAAGTTGCTCAAGTCGCAGGGTTTCCCGTAGTGCTTAGTTCACATACTGACGAGAAAAGCTTAGCCTTTACTCAAAGGGAAGATGTAAATATCATTTCGCAACAGGGTTGCGCGACTCCCGATCATGTGATTCGCACGAAGCGATTGCCCTTAGTTGGTAGAGATGTCAAAGCTTATGCAGAATCCTATCGCGCTTATTTTGCCGAAGAAGCTCCTAAATCCGCCCAACCAGTAACCATTCTCGATCCTGCACCTCGCGTCATTCTTGATCTCCAATTAGGTCTAGTTACTATCGGCAAATCCGCCAAAGATGCTGCGATTGTCGCGGATATCTATGAACATACGATGGAAATCATTCAGCGCTCGCAACTTTTGGGCGGCTATCAAGCCTTACCCGCCAGCGATATCTTTGCGGTGGAATATTGGGAATTAGAACAGGCGAAGTTGAAAAAAGGTGGTTCTTCTCCTGCTTTTACGGGTGAAATTGCCCTAGTCACAGGTGCGGCTTCAGGCATTGGTAAGGCTTGCGTGGATTCCCTATTAAAGCGTGGGGCGGCGGTTGTGGGCTTAGATATTAATCCCGCCATTGAGAAGCTCTATGATCGCCCCGATTTTGTCGGCATTACTTGCGATGTCAGCGATGAAACTGCGATCGCTAATTCCCTTGATCAAGCTGTTAAAGCCTTTGGCGGATTAGATATCCTCATTCTCAATGCAGGGATTTTCCCGTCTGGTTGTCGTATCGAAAATCTCGATACCGCCACATGGCAAAAGGTGATGCAGATTAATCTT
The DNA here is from genome assembly GCA_050632425.1 of Pseudanabaena sp. BL-A-41. Taxonomy (GTDB): domain Bacteria; phylum Cyanobacteriota; class Cyanobacteriia; order Pseudanabaenales; family Pseudanabaenaceae; genus Pseudanabaena. The sequence goes on from CP192607.1 coordinate 3,012,291, forward strand.
GAGGCAAATCTAGTCTTGATGCGTGAAGCCTATCCATTACTGAAACTTGCGCCCAATGGTGGTCGCGTCGTAGCGATCGGTTCTAAAAATGTCCCTGCTCCTGGTCCTGCGGCGGCGGCATATTCCGCATCGAAGGCGGCGTTAACGCAATTAATGCGGGTGGCGGCTCTGGAATGGAGTAGCGATCGCATTCGCATCAATACTTTGCATCCCAATGCGGTATTTGATACGGGCATCTGGACGGAGGAAGTATTAACTTCTCGAGCCAAGCACTACGGCTTAACGATTGAGGAATATAAAACCAATAATCTGCTGAAAGTAGAAGTTACCAGCCGCCATGTCGCCGAACTTGCCGCAGAGATGTGTGGTGCTTTGTTTGCTTGTACGACTGCCGCTCAAGTTCCCATCGATGGTGGTAACGATCGCGTGATTTAAATCAATGTTAGGACTTACGCATCGGGTAGATATGGCACGGGCGAAGCCCGCACCATATCTACTCAAAACCCAGTAAATTAGTTAGTACTGTGTAAGTCCTAAATGTTTACAAATTGCGGTGATGTATTTTTGTAAGGATAGGCTGCGCTTCGCACAGCCTATCCTTACGTTTTTGAGGAGTATTTTGTTTTTATTGCCCCTTCTGTGAGATTCTGGTATCAATACAGACCCTGCATAATTTGCAAAAGTGCTTATGAGTTCGATTCGTGTTGTCCTAATTGAAGACCATGACCTGACCCGCATGGGCATGAAAATCGCTTTACAACAGCAAGGAGAGCTTGTCTTTGTTGGTGAAGCAGCGACGGGCGCAGAAGGTGTGGCATTGGTAAACAGCCAACAACCCGATGTCGCGATCGTTGATTTAGGCTTGCCAGATATGGATGGCGTAGAGGTAACACGCCAAATCAAGGCGGCAACCACCGAAGCAAGCAAAGCAACTAAGGTTTTGATCTTAACGCTCACCGATAACCAAGAGACAGTCCTCGCTGCCTTTGCCGCAGGTGCTGACTCCTACTGCATCAAGGATATTAGCTCGGAAAATTTGGTGCAGGCGCTGAAATTAACGGCGGAGGGCAACTCATGGATCGATCCTGCGATCGCGAATATTGTCCTGCAACAGGTACGCCGCAAGGAGGCAACTGTGGAGATTGCGGCGGCGGAAGCTGATTATAAGCAGGTGCTCGAAGCTACGCCTCTGACCGAACGTGAGTTAGAAGTCCTCTCAGAGATCGTTAATGGCAATAGCAACGCGGAAATCGCCGAAAAGCTCTACATTACTGTGGGCACAGTGAAAACCCATGTCCGCAATATTTTGAATAAGCTATGCGCTGACGATCGCACTCAAGCGGCAGTTAGGGCTTTGAGAGCAGGTTTAGTCAAATAAAGTATCACCTAAAAAAATGGCACAGGCTACGCCTGTGCCATTTTTTTGTGCTTAGTTTAAAAAAATTTATCTTATTTAAGGCTGACAGGTTTTATATATGGATGTACAGATTTTTTTTAGGTGCATCCATGATTTTCTCACTTTTTAGCGGTGTCGCCAGATTATTAAACTTCCTTTCAGATAAGTTAGCGGACTTAGCCAATTTCATATCTAAGCCATCGAATTCGAGCAAATATCCTCTATTGCCCCAGAATGATCCTGAAATTACGCAGCGTCAATCAGCCCTGAATAAGTCACGGGATCTTTATCGATATAACTACACCTATGTTGAGTCGCTACCGATGGTGGAGAAAGTCCCCACGAGTGAGCGATTTTCCCTTTCTTGGGGATTGTTGGTCGGTAAGGTTGTGGTTAAGGTGCTACTCAACGATCGCGCTAATCCATCAGCATTCATTAACAAGGACAAGTCGAAGGCTAAGCAATTGGAATTTTCCAAAAAATTGCTGGAGGCGAGTATGTCTCAGTCCGACAATGCCCTAGTGGAGTTGCTGTCCGATTTGCCAGCCATCCTTGAGGATGACCCCATTGATTTAGAAGGCTCCAATATCCAAGAATACAATGAGCTTTTTTGGATTATTTCTCTACCTGCGATCAGTCAATACTTTACGAGCAATGCAGAATTTGCGAGATTGCGCGTGGCAGGCTTCAATCCTGTGATGCTTCAACGGGTAAATACCCTAGATGCGAAGTTTCCTGTCACCGAGGCGCAGTTCCAATCTGTCTTAGCCAATGATTCGCTGGCAGCAGCAGGTGCAGAGGGGCGTTTATATCTAGCTGATTATGCGGAACTAGAAGCGATCGCAGGTAGTACTTTTCCGAATGGTAAACAGAAATATATCAATGCACCCTTGGCACTCTTTGCGGTTCCCAAAGGCAAAAAAAGCCTCACCCCGATCGCGATTCAACTCGGTCAAGACCCTAGCACCCATCCGATCTTTGTGGCTCAAGCTGATGACGAACCGAACTGGCTGATTGCGAAAACCGTTGTGCAGATTGCCGATGCCAACTATCACGAACTGATTAGTCACTTGGCGAGAACGCATCTAGTGATTGAACCTTTTGTAATTGCGACCAATCGCCAATTAGCTAGCAACCATCCGCTTTACATTTTACTCAAACCCCATTTCCAAGGCACTCTAGCCATTAATGATGCTGCTCAGTCTGGGTTAATCAGCCCAGGGGGAACCGTTGATAAGCTCTTAGCAGGCACAATTGGGTCGGCAAGGGCGCTATCAGTGCATGGTGTGAAAACCTTTAACTTTGATGAGGCTCTATTACCGATCGCCTTGAAAAAACGGGGTGTCGATGATCCGAGCCTCTTACCCGAATATCCCTATCGCGATGATGCGCTATTAGTTTGGGAAGCGATCGCTACTTGGGTGAAGAATTATCTGTCGATCTATTATGCCAATGACAATGATGTAGCTAGAGATTCGGAATTACAGGCATGGGTCAAGGAAATTACCTCGAATGAAGGTGGTCGAGTGACTAGCTTTGGACAGAATGGACAGATTCGCACCCTTGCCTATTTGATTGATGCGGTCACATTACTGATTTTTACGGGCAGTGCTCAGCACGCAGCCGTGAATTTCCCTCAAGGGGATTTGATGACCTATGCTCCTGCAACTCCCTTAGCGGGCTATACGCCAGCACCAACTAGTACGACTGGCGCGACTGAAGATGATTTCTTTGCCATGCTGCCTGCGATCGATCAGGCCAAGAGTCAGTTGACCATGACCTATATTCTTGGTTCGGTCTATTACACGACCTTAGGTGATTATGGTAATGAGTATTTCACGGACGATCGCATTCAGCAGCCCTTACGAGATTTTCAAGACAATTTGAAAGCGATCGAATCAACGATCAAGTCTCGCAATGAGCAAAGGTCTGTAGACTACAGCTATCTCCGTCCCTCACGCATTCCGCAAAGTATTAATATCTAAATTACTCTCACCCCTAGCCCATCTCCCAACGGGCTTACCATGTACACACCAGTCAGAAAACCTAGTCAAGTCAACAATTAATAGCCCACTAAGCAGCTAGGCGTAATTAAAAAAACAGAACCAAAAGCTGTGGCGCACGCGCAGCGTGCGCCACAGCTTTTAGGGTTTTATATTTAATTGCGCCCAGCTACTTATAGCAATGAGATAGCTAGGACAAATCAAACCTCAAATAAGTGAAGGCGGCACTTATTTGGGGTTTATGTCCTAAGCAAAACTTACATTGCTATAGCCCCCAATTCTGGGGTAACAAGAAAATAAAAGTCTTTCAAAGGGAAGTTAGAGCGGGTAAAAACTTCTCTAACACGCTCTAATTTCAGTTGATGTCTATTAGCCCATCAATTTTCGGACTCTTTCCACCTGTCTTGGTGCATTTAATTCTGTAAAAAGCGCGATCGCCATTTCAAAATTATCATCATACCTATGCTCCCGCATCTCATGGGCAATCAAAGCCTCTTGTACTAGTACCTTTGCTAGATCTAACTTTGATTCTATCTTTATCAATATATCTTTTGCTTGCAAACAGAACTCTTTCGACTTAGGTAGATCTCCTATATTTCGATATGTTTCTGCAAGTCCATACAGGGTCTTACCTTCTAGTGGTTTGTGACTAGTTGCATGACTAAATTTCAAAGCTGTGTTGTATATTTTCAGAGCTTGATCGAATCTTTTATTCATCATGCATACAAATCCAAGATACAGGCAAGCACAGCCTCTTGAAGTGTCAGACATAGATAATGAGCTATTTGTAATAGTCTCATAGATCTCTTCAACCAATGCTATCGAAGCATCATGCTCCAGTTCCATAGCCAGTATGAAAGATTGAACTAACTGTGGATAAACAGTGAATAATTGCTGAAGGAGTGGATGATTTGTATACTTGTACCGATCAATATTGTCTATATACGGCTTAGTCAGTACAATCGCTTCGTCAAACTCACCCAATTCCAGTTTGCAGGCAAAGGCTTGAAAAACATTCGAGAGCAGAAAAAACATTAACTGTGGGGAGTTGATTTGCTCAATAATTTTGATGGCCGCATCAAACTCTACAACTGATTTGTGAGGCTCTCCTGAGAAGAGGTATAAGCTTCCGCGAAAACTTTTTACATGGGCTAAAACTGACACACCTTGTTCTGGAGGTAAAAGTAATGTCTTCTCTTCTACTTTGTCTAACAACTCAAGTACCAAAGTTGGCGAAAGTCTTCCATAAAAAGCCATGTGAAGATGTTCGTCTTTCAGGAGATCGGGGTTCAAGAATATTTCTATAATTTTATGGAGATCGTTAGTTTCTAAGTAGTGATAGCATGGCTCAAAAGCCATGAGGAGATCTTTGTCAGTATCTAAGGACTGAACCTTAGCTCTCCAAAAATCAGCAGCGCTGTTGTGCGCTTTTGTAAACTCTTCTTCATTTTGCTTGAGAAGATGCACCGCTTCCGCACGCACAAGGGGATGTAGTGAATATTCGCCATTCGCCAACTCCAATAATGACCGATTTTTGAGAACTTCAATAATGTTGGTATGGCTTGCTTTAGGGCTATCCCATAACTGATAGAACAAAGCCTCAATCGGAATATGGGGAATACTCTGATAACGATAACAACCCATCCGCTTTAGTAAGCTATAGGCTAATGGCTCCACCTTTTCCAGCCGTTCTAAATGTCCAGCCACCAGATCCTTTAAATCTGCCGAAGCCAGTATATCTGCCCCGCGCTGTTGCCAGAAATTTGTAGCATCGCGATCGAAGTCCATGTGAATTTCGCCACATAGACTAGTCATCGCTTTAGCATTTCCCCCCAACTTACTATGCATTTCTGCTAATGACTTCTCATCAAAAAGCACATTGCTATAGGTAAAGTAATCACGCCAATCGGACTGACTTAATGACGGAATGGCATAGTTGTAAACACTGCGTAATCTAGACTCCAGCAAACGACATCGACTGGTCACAAGCGTAATAGATTGGGTTGTGTGATCGGACAGCACACTAAATAGCTCTAAATATTGAGTATGCTCTCGAAGGAACTTGCCATTTTCATCCAGCAAGCTCTCGATATTGTCAATTAAAATAGCGAGCTTCTGCTCCTTGATGATCCGCCGCAGTCTGTCTAAGGTAACTGCAAAATGCGATGAAGACATTTCATGAAAGTCTCGATTAAACCACTCGTCTAAAACACTTTTAGCTGAAGGAATATTTGTGGCATCAATGGGCATATATAGCTCAATAACCTTATACCCATTACCCTCTAGCTCTTGTAAATATTTTTGGGCTAGAGTCGTCTTGCCCTGTCCCCCCACACCGTGGATCGCAATTACTCTGTTAGTTTGTGCTAGAGCATTCAGACTTTCTATGGCGCTAGCCCTTCCTAAAAAGCTGAGGTTTGGCTGTTCAACTGTTTGTTCTTTTAACTCATTGGGATCAAGATCCAATACTTTGCAACAGGAAATAAAGTTAGTAGTACTAATCCTTACTTTGCCATTCCGAAAACGATTCCACGTTTCTGGAGACACAAGCGCTTCTTTAGTCCAATAGCTATCGGTTTTATTCCGACCACTATTTTTAATAGCGACATTAACTTTCTCCACCCCAGTACCCGACAGTCTAGACATAGCGAAAACCTTATACTTAATCAAGCCTTAGGTTGTATTTTATACAAATTAGGTTCAGTCGACTAGTCGATAGCATATAATCGTCATTTTTTCTTAATCTTTTTTTGTCAGTTTTCAGTCAAACACTTAGACAAAAAACTGACAAAAATTTTTCTAATTTTGTTGCTTTAATTACGTTTGGCACTTAAATAAGTCAAGCTCTTATTTGAGGAATGCCTAACACTAGACAGAATAAGGGGGGGATATATAGTTAATCCTATATTCCTCAAAATTAATCTTAATTCGCTGGAGGCAACTATAGGGGGGATGTCTCTAGGTGAATAGCGCAAATCTTGTAGGTGCTGCGTTCCAATGTCATTGCTAAATTTCTGCGATCGCGGAAATTCTTTCCACATAATACTAATTAAGGTCTAAAAATATGCCTAGTATCACTAATATCTCCGATAAAAGCAGCGTTCCATCTGCTACTTTCTTTCTATTCTTTCCATTAATTATTGCTTCCTTATCAGTAGTAGCATATCAGCAGGCTCAAGTTAAAAGTGCATCTGTAAGTTGTAGCTCTGTGCGATTCCATCCTGCATCGGTTTCATGTCAGCAGCAGATCGGCTATATATTATTACCAACCTCAACTGCATCGAAGCTCTAAAGAACGGCTGCTACTGCCTTCCCATTTGCAAAATAGACAGTAAAAGCCAAGAACTAGCGGCGCAAATCAACGCAACGCTAGTTCTTGGGTGGGGAGGGAGTAAAACTGCTGAGTTCTAATTTGATTTTTTTGTAAATTAAGTGATGTTAGGTGCAACCTTGGAGAAAATCATGACACTTTCTCTTATAAATAATTCAACTCACAATAAACTCATCTATCGTGGCAACTCCTATGAAGTTCCTGCGCCAATCCCAGTTGACTCTACTTCTACAACTCAACCCCAAATTAAACTCATTTATAGGGGTATCACCTTCGACTATACTCCATCTCCACAGGAGATTTTTGAAGAGATTAAAACAGATTGCCCAACTGTAAACCTAATCTACCGAGGAAATATTTACGAGCGTAAACTTCGTCCCTCCAAGCCCAGCAACCTACCGTGTACACACAAGCCTTTGCAAGGGGGAATTAAAGGAGTTTTTTGAGACTTGTCTGTACACAGTAGCCCCAATTAATAGCCCCTTAAGTCTAATAGACAGTAAAACCCAAGAACTAGCGGTGCGTTGATTCGCGCTGCACCGCTAGTTCTTGGGTGGGGAGGGAGTAAAACTGCTGAGTTCACGTAACATCAGTAACTTACACAAATATGCTCAAGCGACTAGCCCACAGCATACAATTACCATTTTATTTTGTCTTTTTTTGTCAGTTTTTTGGAAAATACTTAGACAAAAAAAGACAATAATTTTTTCTGATTTTGTTGCTTCAATCAAAGTTTATATTCCTCAAAATTAATTTTATTTGCTTGAGATAGCTATTCCCGCAGCACTTCTTGAGTACTTCAGCTTTTATGGTGAATACGTGTGAATAATGGAATGAGTAAGGTCGGCATATGATGGAAGATACAGGCTTTGTTGTATGAATAAAAAGAAGCCAAAAGATGGAGGATCTTAGGATAGATAATTAACTAGCAACAGGAGAGGAGAGAGGTTTAGCAAGTTGAATCATGCGATTGAGAGCAGCACATTTGATGAACAACTCAACCGCCTGATTGTCAAATTTACGAGAACATAAAGTACTACCAAAGATTTTTTTGAAACGAAACATCGTGGTTTCTGCTAAAGAACGTCGATGATAACCTGAGTCACGTTTCCATTTTTTACGCCCATGTTTACGGATATAGCGCAGGTTTTGGTCACGGGGATGAGGAGGAGCATTGGCATTGCCATGCTGCCAGATTTTGGCATCTTTGCGGGGAGGAATCACGGCTTTAGCTCCATGTTGGGCAATCTCGTCGTAACAATGACGATGGTCATAAGCTCCATCTGCGGAAACTTGATCAATTTCAGCATCAATCCCATCGAGAATATCGGCGAGTACTTCACCATCGTGACAATCATTCGTAGTGACGACCGCAGCCAGTATTTCTCCCGTTGATTCATCGGCTCCAAGGTGTAATTTGCGCCATGTCCGTCTCTTACTAATCCCATGCTGCCGTGTTTTCCATTCACCTTCACCATAGACTTTGATCCCTGTCGAATCAACTACTACATGCACAGCTCCCTGCTTGGGGATTACTGGTAAGGGCACACTTAAACTTGCTGTCCGTCTTGATACGGTGCTGTGGTCTGGCACTGGCAAATCTATTCCCATCAAGGTAAATAGTGACTCTAACATTCCTTGCGTTTGTCTTCCTGCTTGCTGATATACCGCTTTTACAGTGATAAATGTCGCGATCGCTATATCACTGTAATCATTTGAAGCACCCCGTTTGCCACTTAATGTTTGATTTAACCATCCTCCGATTACTTCTTCGCTAATCCAGAAGGTCAGGCTTCCTCTTTGTTTTAGCCCTGCGTTATACTCTGCCCAGTTGCGTACCTGATATTTCTCTTTCATTATCTGGGACTCCCTCTCCTGATTTTTATCTAATTTACCTCCTCTTCCCCTTTTTATGCAACAATGCCGAAGATACAGATAAAAATCAATTTCATGTAAGTAGCTGGGTGCAATTAAATATAAAACCCAAAAACCTGTGACGCACGCGCAGCGTGCGCCACAGGTTTTGGTTCTGGTTTTTAATTATGCCTAGCTACTTAATGTAAGGTGTTGATGTTGATCCAGAGAAAGTTATTCTCTGGATTCAGCCCTACATTATGTGTCATCCAGAGCCACTTTCCTATATTCCACTTACCCATCCTGAACATGTAGATCAAAAGTCAAGTTTACTTAACGCAAGTTCGGGCTAATTTGAAACTGGCTTTGAGAGAGGGTTTGCTACGCAAATCCTCTCTCAAAGCCAAAAAGTGAAAGCCTTGCGTAGCAAGGCTTTCACTTTTTGGCTTTTAAAATTTGCTAGTTTAACCCGAACTGACGTTACTTAATCTTATTTTGTTGTTGGTTGTCTGTGGTTGTCTGTAGCTCAGCCTTAATTGCAATAGCGATGTGGACAATTAATCATGGTATTTGGCTAGCTACTTAGTACTCAGGAGGCTAAAGACACTTGCTCGATCCTAGCGATAGCTGTCGCCAAGTGTATTAGGGACTTGCGATTATAAAGTACCTACGGCTGCGACTTCGCTCAGCCAACGTTGGCTGAGCGAAGTCGCAGCCATACAAACTCGGTGGTATCTTTTTTCTCGTCAAGTCCCTTAGGACATAAACCCCAAGAAGAGAATGGCGGCGCGAATCAACGTCATTCTCTTCTTGGGGTTTGATTTTGTCCTGACACAAGCGATGGCAGCTATATCAATATCGGATTTAATTTCATCTACAATCCTTGCTATACTTTGCTCCTAGTTTAGTCTGACTTGTGTGGACATGGTAGCTCCCAAAAATAGCTAGGGGGTGAGGGCTTTAGCAAATTCTGCGTAAAGGTAACGGAACAACTCCAATGATCGCCAAACTCAGTAAAAAACGTTACTCCACCAATCTATTTGACGTTACGCAGGACATCATTGGCGCATTGCCCTTGAAGCTGGTTGAGCAATGGCTGAGCAGTGACCAAACCTATGATGATGCCTTAAAGCTGCTGGCAAGTCACCAAGTACAGGGTTATAGCGTATCCTCTGATTCTGTTGGTTTAACGAAACTGTGTCAGCAAAAGGGATTGCTGGAAATCTTGGCAATCATCAACCAACCCAAAAAAATTGTCCATAGCTATGGCAAAGCGATCGCTGGCGAAAGCGTAGGTATTTGGGCTGCCGACAATACCCAAATGTTTTATCCCGATCGCCTTGGGGCCGTAACCCTTGTTTCGGCTCTGCTCACGATTCAAGATGCGATCAAGCAAACCTGTCAGGTGCAGATTGGGCTGGGCGCTCATTATGGCAGCTTTTATCAGATTAGTGGTGGTTTGTATGGTGTCGAGGCGGATGCGATCGAAGAGATTGCTGAGAACCATACTGACGGGGGCGAGATTTTAATCACTCAAGCAATATGCGATCGCCTGCCTATGCAGCATAGTTTCATTCTTGAGGAACGCGATGATCTGCATACGGAACTGGGCAAGATCTATCGTGTATTGGATGGCAAAAGATTAGAACATTTACAACCCATCGATCAACGCTATCCTATTCCCTATTCTGAAGACTTTTATGTTGATTTATTGGAGTATGAATCTCGCCTGAATGATCAGGAGTTTGCCCATTACCTGACCCATAAATATATTCAACATAAAGTGGTAGTCCTGATTGAGAGTAAAAATGAAGCTGTGGAAACCCATGAAGTGTCCATGTTCAATCAGCTATCCTTTTCCGCCTTAATGAAGGATATTGGATTACGCCTGATCGGTTCTCAATTAGATGCGGAAATTAAGGTCGTCAGTTCCTTGGGAATCTATGCTTTTGATGAAGCGCATACTGCCTTGAGCTTTGCTCAGACTTTTCGCCAAGAACTTGCAAATCAAGGTATTCCCTGTCGCATTGGGATCGATCGGGGTGAAGTGCTGATCTTTGATTTATCTGTTGGTACTAGAGACATTGCGGGAATGCCTGTAAACTTAGCATCAAAAATGGCGCAAGATAAGGGCGAATTTGGCAAACTCTATTTGAGTTCTGCTCTAAAGGATTTAATCGATATCAGTGGATTTCGTGAAATCAAGTATCAAGTTTCGGGAGTGGAGATCACAGCTTATGAAGGATAATTGCTTGTTTAATATAAGATCTCAAACCCTGTGGCGCAAGCACAGCTTGCGCCACAGGGTTTGGTATTGGTTCTTAATTCCCATCTACTTATTGCTCCTATGGGCAGTACTTTTACCTGTAAATTCAGTATGGGCAACTCCCATTAGTGACATTCCTAATCCTCGTAAACTGAATGGAACTTGGGTAAGCGACGTTGCGAATATCTTAAGCCCAGAGACAGAAGCACAACTGAATCAACGCATTAATCGATTGGTTGCGAAAAATGGCTCAGAAATTGCGGTTGTGACAGTACCAAATACATCTCCAGCTAGCACCGTCAAATCCTATACTACTGAGCTATTTAATACTTGGGGTATTGGTAAACGGGGGATTGATAATGGGGTGTTATTTCTCATTGCCGTCAAGGAACGTCGCATTGAAATCGAAACTGGACGCGGGATTGCTCCATATATTAGCGATCGTCAAGTTGCTCAGGTGATTACGGATTTAATTACGCCTGAGTTTAAGCGCCAGAACTTCGATCGCGGCATCATTAATGGAGTTGAGGAGATAGCAGGGCGCATCGAGAAAATCAATTTTTATCCTTTCCCCTTCACCCCGATTTATAGCAGTCTTGGAATTGTCGGTATCGCGATCGCCATTAGTGGCGGCATCTTATGTACTAAGAAAATTAAAAACTGGACTCAAAAATTACCAACTGTTGATCCCAAATTCCAAAATCCTGTTGTTTTTCAATTAAACATTCCTGCATTAGAGGAATTCGCAAATTTAGAAATGTGGTTGATGGGATCAGGGTTGGTATTACTTGCAATTAGTACTAATGCATGGGTATTGTCCCAAGAGTCTTTGACCAGTTTATTTGTCAATCCATTTAACCAATTTATCGCAACTTTACTCGTCAATTTACTCATCGCGATCGCCACTCTTCCAATTTGGCTAGGGCTTGAAAGGTTGTGGCTCAAACAATTAGCTCAAGTCTTTGAATATCCCATCCGACGTTATGAAGTAGATCAGGTGAGCGTTCTATTATTACGAAAATCCTATCTGATTTTAGTTTTTCATCTGCCTGCGATCGCGATCGTATGGCTGTTGGGAAATACTGCGATTTTACTAACGATTCCTAATCATTTACTATTTTCGATCACTAGCTTACTCATCGCGTTGGGCTATCAATTTTGGGAAATGTCCCTTGTGGATTGTATGTATCTTGATACGCAACCAGTTAAAGATACCTTCTTCTGTCAAACCTGTCGCCAGCGCACGCAAAAGCTAGCCAATGACAGGGTGAGCCAATATTTGAAAAAGCCTGAGCTAACTGGAATGGAGTTAGGCAATGCGACCTATGATCTTTACTATTGCGATCGCTGTCATCCGCTAACTAATAGACCTAATAGTAAGAAATTCCGCAATCAGTCCTATTGTCATCCCCATATTCAGGATGGGGCAATTTGTCCGAGATGTAGCTACCCGACGGTAATTAGGGTCACGCCAAAGCAGACTCGCAAATCGAAAAAGTTTCCTAAACAGGATTCTCAAGATGCAATTGCTATTTTGCAATGTCAAAACTGTTCCCATGAGGAGCCAGTCTATCCCTATGTTGCGCCTGTAAGCAGTTCTAGTTACTTCAGTGATTACAGTTCGAGTTATGAGTCATCGAGTAGTTCTAGCAGCTATGATTCCTATGATTATGGTAGTAGCTCTTCCTCTATCGATTTTGGTGGCGGTGGTAGTGATGGTGGTGGTGCTGGCGGCGATTGGTAACATGGCGGCGCTAAAGCGCCGCCATTGTGATTGATTATTGACGAACAATACGATTCTCTGTTGTTACTTGTATTGGTGAACTGGCGCTGATATATTCAGCGATCGCATCCGATAGCAGATATCCAGTTTCTAAGAGATTTTTACCTTCCGCAAAAACGCGATAACCATCACCTCCAGAAGCAAGGAAGTTATTTGTGGCTACCTTATAAACTGCATTGGGGTTTAGTAATTGGAACGTCCCTGAAGCATCTTTGACTTCTACCTTCGTAATGCGCTTGCCTGCGGGAAGTTTGACATCCCAAACAAAGCGAACTCCTGCCACTTGAGGAAATCTACCTTCCCCTTGCTCAGCCATACTCACCCCACTCTCTAGGGCTTCCTTTAACTGTTTACCAGTTAGCTCCACCCGCGTGATCGTATTGCCAAAGGGAAGTGCTTCTAGCACATTGCCCATTGTGATATTGCCTAGAGGGAAACCGTTGCGAATGCCTCCTGCATTAATTAGAGCGACTTGGACGCGATCGCCTTTGGTCTTTGCCAAGATCGCATCAGCAATCAAATTGCCTAAAGCCGTTTCGCTAGTTCGCAGTTTGACTCGATCGCCATCCAGCGCTACCAAAGATTTACCGATAATCTTTTGGCGTAATGCTTCAATTGGTGCTGCATAGGCTTTGAGTTTATCGGCAAATTCTTGATTGGGCTTGATCCTCGTATCAAGGGCGTGGGGCTTGCCTGCCCAAGCAATCAACTTACCTGTGCGATCGAAACTCACCGACAGATCTCCCAGATATTTTCCCCATTCCCAATCTGTGACTACTAGTACAGGTTCCTTGGTTCCATTCTTCTCAACCAATGGATAGGGATGATTAGCGTTGGGAATATTGCCGACTGGCGTATGACTGTGAGCGCCAATGATGATATCGATCTCAGGGACTTTTTGCGCCAGTACCACATCATTCTCAAAGCCAATGTGGGTCAGGGCAATAATTTTATTAATTCCTTGCTGCTTGAGTGCTTGGACTGAGTTACGCGCCGCCGCGATCGGATCAGTAAACTTCACGCCATCGCCAACGCTGGATAAAATTGCTGTGTCGGGCGTTGTCAAGCCAAACAACCCAATCTTTTCGCCTTTGACATTGAGAATATGCCAAGGATGGACTTTGCCGTAGAGTGGTGATTCGGGCGCGATGTCGAGATTGGCAGAAATGATAGGGAATTTGGCTTTGGCGATGAAGTCGGCGAGGACTTGCTGACCGCGATCGAATTCATGATTGCCGATGGTTCCTGCATCGTAGGCAAGGGCATTATAAAAATCGAGATCCGCCTGTCCGAGATATTGATTGAAATAGAGTGTGCCTTGAAAGATATCCCCTGCATCCAATAGCAGCAAAGGTTCTTGATTAGTTTTGTTCTCCGCACGGATTTGATCGATGAGAGTACGGCGACGGGCGATTCCCCCCAACAGGCGATCGCCATATTTGACGGGTTCCAAATGCGCGTGATGATCGTTGGTATGCAAAATCCTCAGTGAGAAACGGCTCTCCTGTGCAACAACATTTAACAATGCAGGAGAAACGGCAATCAGGAAGGTGATCACGAAAGCTACGAATATCTGAAAAGAACGCCTCATCTGCGGTTTCAGTTGTAAATAATTGGCGATCGCTTTTAAACTATTCTTCGCTTTCACAGTCATCACCCTTAGATTTATCTTGATTGTTATGCCTCAAGTGTGAGGTGATACAAATCAGCACCTGACACTTATCTATCAAAGACAAAATATAGCTTATTTTGGGAATGCTTTGCCCAGAACTTGGCAATGTGGGGATATGCGATCGGTGAAGGTGGATGATGGAATTGCAAATGGATAGAACTGTAGGGGCAATGCATTCCCACAGTCATCTATCAATTTTGAAGATCGCTTTGTTTTGGGAATGCTTTGCCCTCAACCTTGCAGCGTAGGGATGATTTATCGATGAAGGTGGTGAGGTCAACGCAGGGACAGGCGATCGGTGAAGGCGAAGAGGGCGTAGCATTTGTGGTTATCTGACAAAGCCCAGATCCCCGACTTTTTTTGTGATGGATAAAGGCGATCTGTAATTGTACAGAAAAAGTCGGGGATCTCAACCCTCGCAATTTACCCAAATCAAATTTTTTCCTTTTTCCTTTTTCCCTTTTACTTGTCACACAGGTGTTTGTCACTTTCAGAAACATTGGGATTGGTGGTGAGGTAGGGGCGTAACCGTGCACAGGCGCTATCTAGCATTTCGTCTAGGGTTTGGATTCGCCAGAGTTTGACAATAGATTGATTATCTTTGGGAATTGTGGCGATAAATTGGAAGTCTTTACTGATATATCCTTCACCTTGATATTCCGCAATCTGTCTGCCCTGTAGATCCCAAATCCTTGCGGTTCCGTCACTGCCACTGGTCGCTAGCCTTTTGCCATCGGGAGAAAATACGACGCTATAAACATCCCCTTGATGCCCTACCAGTTTCGCGATCTCTTTTCCTTCTAGATCCCAAATCCTTGCGGTTCCGTCCCTGCCACGGGTCGCTAGCCTTTTGCCATCGGGAGAAAATACGACGCTATAAACATACCCTTGATGCCCTACCAGTTTCGCGATCTCTTTTCCTTCTAGATCCCAAATCCTTGCGGTTCCGTCCCTGCCACTGGTCGCTAGCCTTTTGCCATCGGGAGAAAATACGACGCTATAAACATCCCCTTGATGCCCTACCAGTTTCGCGATCTCTTTTCCTTCTAGATCCCAAATCCTTGCGGTTCCGTCCCTGCCACTGGTCGCTAGCCTTTTGCCATCGGGAGAAAATACGACGCTATAAACATCCCCTTGATGCCCTACCAGTTTCGCGATCTCTTTTCCTTCTAGATCCCAAATCCTTGCGGTTCCGTCACTGCCACTGGTCGCTAGCCTTTTGCCATCGGGAGAAAATACGACGCTATAAACATCCCCTTGATGCCCTACCAGTTTCGCGATCTCTTTTCCTTCTAGATCCCAAATCCTTGCGGTTCCGTCCCTGCCACTGGTCGCTAGCCTTTTGCCATCGGGAGAAAATACGACGCTATAAACATCCCCTTGATGCCCTACCAGTTTCGCGATCTCTTTTCCTTCTAGATCCCAAATCCTTGCGGTTCCGTCACTGCCACTGGTCGCTAGCCTTTTGCCATCGGGAGAAAATACGACGCTATAAACATCCCCTTGATGCCCTACCAGTTTCGCGATCTCTTTTCCTTCTAGATCCCAAATCCTTGCGGTTCCGTCCCTGCCACGGGTCGCTAGCCTTTTGCCATCGGGAGAAAAGGAGATGAGTTGATTGTCTGAGCCTAAGATAATTATTGAAGGTATACCAGCATTAATTAGAGTCCTTTCGCGAATTTTAGTAAGGAAATTTTGTAGAGCCAAAATTGGACTGACGGCAGGATACAATTCTAATGAACGATCTTTTGAGATGCTTTTTAATTCCTTCACTGATCGCACAGCCGCAACTAACGTTTTTAATTCTTGAAATTCAAACTGCTTTAATAATAGCGATCCCTCACGTTCTAACCTTGTCCCCGCTATGGCTTCCTGTTGTTCGAGAAATGTCTTCCCTGCATAGATACTAATCCCCACAGCCGCCACAGACGCAATACTCAAAAAAATCGAAGCGATCCAAATTCGTTGTTTTGCCTTACGATTCGCGACTGCATAAATATCCTTCTCTTTTTCCGCCGCTTCGCGCCGCTTCTGTTCTTCTAGAAACTTCTCCATCATAATCATCTCAACGCGGTACTTATTGCGAATAAAGCTAACCAAATAATCATGAATCAACTGAAAACGGTCATCAGGGGAACTACTCACCCGAAAAGCAAGCCCAGAGCCAACTAGAACCGCTAGCACCAGCGAGAGATTACCCTCACCCCCCAGCCCCCTCTCCCATGGGGAGAGGGGGAGTAAGAGAGAGTCTTGGCTCCCCTCTCCCTCTGGGAGAGGGGTTGGGGGTGAGGGCAACAAATCCGCCGCCAACTCCGCTTGCGTCTTTTGCGGACGCTTCTCCTCATTCCCCGTCAACGCATACAACACCCTCTCCGCCAACTCCTTATTCGCCACCCCACAATCCCGCACCACATTCTCCAACCATCGCTCCACCAAAACCTCACTCGGCTTACGATGCGTATCCCCCGTCAATGCTAGATACTCACGCAGATTTGCGATCGGCGGAACCTCTGACTCCAACTGCGCCCCCACCACCTGTAACTCAATCGGCAAAATCCGCAACTGCTCACCACTCAAATCCGTCACAAGGCGATCGATTAACTCAGGCTCCAAACGTAACTGCGATCGCCTAGTCAACGCCTCAATCACCTGTCGCGCCTGATCCTGCGTAAAATCCCCCAAATAGTACCGCACCTGCTTACCGAGAATATCATTCTCCACCTTTTCCAAATCTACAGCCCGATCGCATTCCAACAAATAATGCAGATAGTCCTCCCGCAACGACAACACCACCCGCACAAAATCCGTATGCAAACAAGCCTTGAGGAACTTATAAAACGGCAAGCGATCGCGAAAATCTTCCTTCTTAAAAAAGAAATCCTCAAACTGATCAAAAATCAATACCGTCAAATAATTCTCATCAATATTGCGCTTAAAATGATGAATCGGATCGATATCGCGATCGCGATTTGGAAAATATTCTTGCAACTGCCGCCGAATTTCGCCACTCCAATCTTTATATGTCTTCACCGCCAAAACTAACACCCTACGCCCATCAAAGCTCTCTCTGAGCCGTAACGCAGGAATCACCCCACCACTCAAAATCGAACTTTTCCCCGCCCCCGAATCACCATGTACCACCGTTAACGGAAATCTCGCCTGACCAATGCGATCGACCAAGTTCAGCACATCAGGCATCCGACCCGAAGCCTCTATCTCCTGCGCGATTTCATCAGGTGGCGGCGCAACATTCGTATAGGGATCGGGATTATTGCCTTCTCGTTTTGGATTGAGCGTACCCGCACCAATAAAAGCGCGTAACCCATACTGCTGCTCTACCGATCGCTGATGTTGCTTCGTTTCAAAGGCTTCTAGTCAAGCTGTGCCTTATATAGGGCTCTCAATTCCTTTAATACCTCTACTCTGATTTCAAAATTTAGCTATTCTAATTCTTAAAAATATTACATTGATTGAAATTTACCTATACGTTTTATGATTAAATTTGCTGCTATCTCAGGATTGTAAGGCTGAATTGCAGATGCTAGGTGAGCAAAATGAGGAAGGATATCCAATAATGTTCTACATTTTGAATTACTTACAGGTATAACCTTTGTTGATAGTTCTATTATCTCCGGCAATAAAGATAACTTTTGTGGAAAGATTATTGGTTGACCACTTTTCCTTAATTTCTCTACCTGACAAGCTGCTTCACGCAAACTTGGAGCCCATTCATTCTTGAGGGTTTGCAAGAAATAGTTGGTTCTTTCTGGTTCTATGTAGCTATCTGCTTCAGATAGCTTAATGATGCTTTCCTTTAAGTCAGGATGTTCTCGCATTTGTAAAACTTCTTCAAAACTCAGTTTATCAATCTCCACAGCATACCTACGTTTTTTATCTATACCTTTATACAACCAATCTTTTAGCTCTTCAAAGAAATTTTCCACAACACTTCTCGAAGCCTTAATTCCATTGTTCGGCTCGATAGAAATACGTCCGCCACCATTAAAATTCTTAAAATAAGATGACTGTCTCAATGCTATCAAATCGCCTTGAATAGATTCCCAAGCTAGAGGTGCATACTTTTGTATCTCACTTCTGCTAATTTGTTTTCTTCCCTCCTCATTAACAAGCTTGAGTAAATCTTTTTTATGAATAAAATCAACATCTCCATTCAGAAGTATTTTAATATCAGAAAGAAAATCAGAGTGTCTATTTGATGGCGTTTCTATTGATGTTGAATTCGCAAATAATTGATTAAGTGGGTTTATCGCTCTCGTAAGAGATGATAAAGAAAGCTTTTTAGCATAAGTCCGAATTGTTAGTGATTGCCAATCTTTCCTACATAACTCTAATTCACTGTTAAAGCCATAATTACTTCCTATCCATTTTGTTCGTAGACTAGATGGATTGTTTAAACGCTGCCCATTACTACCAGCAAACCACGTGCGAAATATAGGATCTAGAATATTTTCATCATTGGAGCCTAGAGTTTGCTTATGCTTTGCAACTATTAATGTTGTATACTCATTCCTTGAATCAGGTCTTGAGAGAAATAGATTTTGTAGAGCTATAGAAGAGTTTATCAAGCTCCATATAGCAGGATTATCAAAAAAATATCCTCCAGGAATCAAAATATGCTTATTCATTAGGAGATGGAGCTTGATTTGGCATTCCAATGTAGTTGTGAATTGAGTTATTCCCATATCCATATGACTATATTTTGCTGCATATTCTGGATCAGAAAAACTTGGAAACCCAGCAGACTGATTTATCTCAGCTTTTTTACTATCCTCTTGATCTAAGGACTCAAAAGGCTTAGGTTGACCTACCAAAATCTCTTGACGTTCATTTTCGTATTCTTGAATCTTAGGTTTTAATTGTCTAATACGTTGTTCAATTCTTGGTTGCTCTTCTAATGGATACGTAATCAGTGCTTTCTCCATTCCTCGCAACTGTTCTCTCAATAGAGAAAGATTTTCTTCGATCTCATGTAAACGATTATGAGTCATTAGTTACCTACCTAGTGACGCAATTTTTATGATCGTGCTAAATTATCAGGCAATATAAACCTAAATGTCTCTATAAGTTACTTCAGGAAGATAAAACACGATAAATAGTTCAAAACTTTTAGCTGTCAGTATTTTGCGTTTCATAAGTTTGGAAGTCTAAAAACGATGTAAATCAAGTATGTGAGCTTTTCTAGTTGAATCACTTTCTCGAAACACCTATTGAGTCATTTAGATTCTATAAAAATGTACTTTGATAGCACAATATTAAGAATACTTCTGCTACTACTTATTTTTTACTCCGCAAATCCAACGGTAAAAAGTCGGAAAATGTTTGCGGAAGAAATTTTCTGTATCTAGTTCTACCTCATAAAGAATTCCCACGAATGGTGGAAACAAAGAAATTGTACCTTTCAGTTTAGCTGCGGCTGAAGTACCAGGCTCGTTCAGCTTATTCCGAATTTCTTGTAATAATATTAACACCTCATCAGGATAATCAGTGGAATGATACAGTTCAATCTCTCCGACTTGCTCAACAATCTCTGAGATACTGAGTTCTGCATCATGTTCTGAAACTTTTAGAGATTCAGCCTGCTGTGATAAAACTTCCCAAAGTTCTTTTTCGTATTCTTTTATTTTAGATTTTAAGTATTTAATACGTTGTTCAATTCTTGTATGCTCTTCTAATGGAGACGCAAACAGTGTTTTCTCCATTCCATGGAACTGCTCTCTCAACATAGAAAGATTTTCTTCGATCTCATGTAAACGATTGTAAGACATTAATTACCTGCCTAGTGTCAAAAAATCATAAGTATTCATGAGTGTAAATTATAAACCAAATAAGAGTGAATCACTATAGGTTAAGCTAGATCGAACCATGATTTCTTATGGAAATCTCAGATGGATTGTATTCGATTTCCACTATGCTACCATATTCAACTTCACTGATTAACGGTGCAATTACTTCAATAATTGATGGAGAATGTATGTGACGGATTTTGGTTTCTGGGCGAGGATAATAAATCCAAGAGTCGTACTTGATATCCATAAATACAATCCGACAACGCGAAAAAGAAAAGTTTTCAGGAGGTCTTTTTTCATACCATATGACATCTCGGAAAGTAAATTCGGGAGCTACCACTTCAAACATATTAGGACTAATTGAGACATTTAACGTACCTTTAAAAAAATTATTCAGATCAATACCTAATTCTTTGAAAAATGGGGTTTGCATTTCTATAGTCCCACGAGGATAACGGCTATTTAAAGCAGTTCCTGAAGCAATTTTGTATCCTTGCTGCACTTTACCGATTACTCTTTGCCAATTGGTATCACTCATATTGATATTGAAATATCTTAACAATCTTGATGCATATACAATATCTTAACCCTTTGCTAAATCAAATACCTGAAGCAAATCAATTAAAAAAGGTAAAACGTTAATTTAATTTAATTGTTTGGCTAAAATAAATTCTTTAAAACATAAGCGTTTTTCGGTGGAGAATCCAAAGGTGGCGGCGCTTTGTTCCACCACTTTATAATTTAGTGAGAAAGTCGGATTAGCAATGAGCAATTTAATCCTGATCAAATACCCTTCCTAATGATGCAGGTGGCGTAGTCCTGACTGTATTTAATATTCCTTGTCTAACCGATCGCGGCAGAGCAGATATTAAGCGATCGAGCCATTCCCCCGAAGTTAGAGCCAACATCAAAATCATCAATACAAAGGGAGCCGTATTAAATACCTGTGTCGGTACATCAGGAATTGCACTCTGAGCGACGCTAGCTAGAGATTGTAAAATCCCAAACAGATAAGCGCCCAAGGCAACCCGTAGAGGATTCCAGCCGCCAAAAATCACGATCGCTAAGGCAATCCACCCATAACCTGCGGTGTGGCGATGACTCCAGCCTGCTTTAAAATCCAAAGAAAAAGCAGCTCCTGCGATCCCCATTAATGCACCACCGAGGAGCGTATAGATATAGCGCATTTTAATCACATTCGTGCCCCTAGCAAAGGCTGCGGCTGGTTGTTCACCAACTGTGCGGAGGATTAAACCACCTTGAGTGCGATAGAAATAGAACCATGAACCAAGAATTAAAATATAGCTGCTATAGACTAACAGATCGCTCTGAAATAGCAGTTTCCCTAAAATAGGAATGTTCTCTAAAATAGGGATTTTAAAACTCGGAACCGTAATACCTTCAACCCTGACAACGGGATTACCTAAAAAAGAAGATAAATCACTACACATCAACGCTAATACAAAGCCAATGGATACTTGAGATTGCTTGAGGGTAATTGCACCAACTGCCACAACAAGAGCGATCGCTGCACCAACGAGCGCCGCCGCCCCAAAACCCAAGAGCAAGTTATTGGAAAACTTTGCCACCGCAAAACCTGTCATCGCTGACATCAATATTGTCCCTTCCGCAGATAGGTTAATCACGCCAGCTCGCTCGGTGATAGTTTCGCCAATGCTGGCAAAAATCAGAGGAGTAGAAGTGGCGATCGCTGTGGCAAGAATTGTGATGATGTCCATGAATTTATATCTACATTAATTGGTCTGGGAAGATCCTGTTTCCTTGGATAATTTGGCTAAACCTTCGCCAAGAATCGCGAACAGTAGTAATGCGCCTTGAATAATCCCAGAAAGCGAAGAATCTAAACTTAGCGATAGGGGCAGTTCTAAACTACCGACATTGAGGGAGCTAAATAAAAAGGCGATCGGTAAAACCCAGAAGGGATTGTAATTAATCAGCATCACTACTAGCAGTGCCAAAAATCCTAAATTGCTAGAAACATTGGGAATGAGTCGATGGAATACGGCGACTACCTGCAACGATCCAGCGATACCAGCTAATGCACCACAGATGATAAAACTGCTCAACATTTGCGCGATCGCAGGAATCCCTAACACATGAGCTGCACGGAGATTATTACCCACCGCTTTGAGCTTTAGCCCATAGTAAGTGGCTCGAATCGCGATCGCCGTCACAATCAAAGCGACGATGGCGATCTCTAAAGCGATCGGGCTAAACTCAGTATTACCAACAGTCGGCAACGATAACGCATCACTAAAAGGCTCCGTACCGCTCATGGAGGCAACTCCCGATCGCTTCCAAGGACCAAAGACAAGGTATAGCGCCAGTCCTTGGGCTGTAAAGTTCATACCCAAACCAGCAAAAATTTCGCTGACCTTGCCAAAGATGTTGAGAAATCCTGTGAGTAAGCCCCATAATCCGCCACCCGCAATTCCAAATACGATCGCGAGGGTGATGGCGATCGCAGGCGGGAATCCTTCAGGAATCATTCTGAGCAAGAAGGTCGAGGCGATCGCGCCTGCGGTAATTTGCCCTTCAATCCCTAGGTTATATAAGCCTGCGGTAAAGGTAAAAATTAATCCGCAGGAAGCAAGCAATAAAGGGCAAAGGGTAGAAATAACCCTAGCAAAGCGATCGCTACTGCCAAAAGCCCCATTCCACATCCCCATCGCCACTTGAGGTGGTGAACCACTGGAAAGCAAAATCACCGCCGCAATAAACAATAGCGCCACAATGAAAGAACCAATCCGAAAGTAGGTGACTCTAGGTAATTTTTGGAGAAATTGGAAATTTTGTAAGAAATTTTGTAAGGGACTATGCAAACCTTCCTCCGATCGCATGACCTAGTTTATCAACTGTTAAAGTTTTCGCATCAATAGGCTGTGAGACCTTACCACCGCAAAATACCAGAATGCGATCGCTATATTGCAAAATCTCATCGAGATCGGAAGATATGAATAAAATCATCATTCCTTTTTCGCACCGAGCCATCATCTGCTTCCAAATCCATAGGCTCGATTCGATATCTAAACCTCTGGTTGGCTGTTCCATTAATAATAGATTTAAGTGATCTGGCAAAAGCGATATTTGGGTGCGTTGCTGATTGCCACCCGATAATCTCTCAACTTTAGTAGAGGGTTTCCCTCGAATATTAAAATTCTCGATGGCTTGATGAGCAAATTTGCGTGTATCCCGCCAATTGATCAAAAAGCCTGAATGGGATTGACGCAACATGAAATGTTCATGGATCGACAGCCCACGAATTAAACCATCCTGTAGGCGATCGGCTGGCAGATAGCCAATTCCCGCCTTCAAGAAATTACGATAGGCGCGATTAGTCATATCCACGTCGCTAATGCGGATCTTGCCAGTGCTGGGCTTGAGTAATCCCGCACAAGCCAGCAGCAGCAATTGTTGTCCATTACCTTCCAATCCCGCCAGCCCAATTACCTCACCTGCATTAACCGTTAATTGCTCAATCTGCAAACTTAAGCGATCGCCTTCAATTTGTAAATCCTGAATGACGAGAGCAGGTTCCGTTTGTTGGATGTTAATCTCATGTTTGGCGGGTATGGCAAGCTCTCGCCCAAACATCATATCCACTAAGGACGCGGCTAACTCATGGGAGTCACGCCCCTTAACATCAGCTTCTCCGATCACTTTGCCCTGACGCATTACCATTAGGCGATCGCATAGTTCCTCTACATCTTCTAACTTGTGAGACACAAAAATGATTGATTTCCCATCCGCCGCCAATTGCTTAACTGCCGCAAATAGAGCTGTTTTTTGAGAAGCAGAAATACCTGTAGTTGGCTCATCAAGGATGAGAGTCTTGACTCCAAGGGACAACAACCGCAATATTTCTAATTGTTGACGTTCTCCTACAGTGAGATTACTAAGGATTTCATTGGGAGGTAAGTCAAAGCCAAAAGTTGCAGAAAGCTGTCGCAGTTCTCTAATTAAATCAGCACGATTAATAGTTTTGGCTCTCTGATGACCTAAAGCACTTCTCCCTGCCATAAAATTATCAAGTACCGACAGAGAAGGGAAGTCTAAAGGATCTTGATGCAGCATCCCAATGCCTGAACGGATAGCATCCGCAGGGGTTTTAATCTCCACTTCCGTTCCATCTAATAGGATCGTGCCCGAATCCTTAGTAATAAAACCACTCAGAACTTTGGATAAAGTGCTTTTTCCCGCGCCATTTTCACCCAAGATGCCATATACATTTCCTGCCTCAACTGTCATGGAAATATCATGATTTGCCTTGACATGCCCAAAAGACTTATAAATATGGCGTAATTCAACTTTCATTTTTATACCATAACGTCAAAGGTCGCGCTGGGCGCGACCTTGACATACTTATTTACTAGCGCCTTCAATGCCTTGTAGCAAGTTGGTAAAGTACCAAATCTGTTGCGGGGTTGCAGTCTCACCTTGCTTCAGAAAAGGCGTGCCATCTTGATAGTTGAGAGGACCTTTAACAAGGCTAATCTTGCCATCGCCTAAACCAGAAATAAACTCTGTTAAGAACTTATCGTTTTCTGGAGTCAAAGCTTTACCCTTCTCAAAGCCAACTGCGGAATTGTCCGCATTATTCAAATCTTTCCAGTTTGGCGCACCAGAAATGAATTCTCCTATAAATTTATTCTCCTGAGCCTTCTTGATTTGATCGAGATATGCAGGACCCCAA
The DNA here is from genome assembly GCA_050632425.1 of Pseudanabaena sp. BL-A-41. Taxonomy (GTDB): domain Bacteria; phylum Cyanobacteriota; class Cyanobacteriia; order Pseudanabaenales; family Pseudanabaenaceae; genus Pseudanabaena. The sequence goes on from CP192607.1 coordinate 3,037,117, forward strand.
TTGTAATAGGGAACGCCAATGCAAATCTCTGGAGCCACATTACAACCAGTTTTGAGTCCATAGTGTAAATATTTGACCTTCTTACCTGCTTCAGCAGCTTTCTTGCCCTGTACAGCAACTTCAGGTGTGTCAATCCCGCTCATCACCACATCAAAGCCACTGTTATAAAAGTCATCAGAAACTTTGGTGGGGTCAAGCGTCTGTCCTGGAATATTGAACCAGAAACCAATCCATACCACCTTAAACTTCAAATCTTCAGGATTCTTTTTGCGGTAATTTTGCCAACAATATTGAGCGCCTAAATAACTTGCCGATACGAGTCTACGGGTTTCGTCATTGATTAAGGGTCCCAAAAAGCCGATTTTACCCGTTTCTGAATGTAGTGCCGCCGCGCAGCCAGAAATCATTCGACCATACTCCATTTGGGGCATGACGTTACCCAGATTCTTCTGGTTTTTAAAATTTTTGCCATCCTTCCAAGCATAGTCACCGCTTGAATGAATTACGGAAACATTAGGATGCTTTTTCGCAGTTTCAAGGGCATCATCTTTAAAGTCATCGGAATTAAAAATGATCAGCTTTGCACCCTTACTGATCAGATCGTCAGCTACTTGAGAAGCTTTGACATTGGGGCGATCGCCTGGATTGACTTTATCAACATAGTCAAACTTAACGTCAGATACCTTGTCCATGACATATTTCGAGGCTTCGTAATGACCTTGGTTCCAACCAGAATCATTTTTCGGCCCAACCAAAATCATTGCTGCTTTAAATTCTTTTGTATCTGAAGCCTTAGCGGTTGCCGTAGTTGCAGTAGTAGTTGCCGCAGTGGTAGCTGATGTAGGAGTTGATGGGGTGTTGTTACAAGCACCAGCAAACATTCCCACTAGCGCTGCAACCCATAAGTGCTTCATCGAAACTATAGAAGCAGCACGGTTAGTGATTATTCCCATGAATTACTGTTGTATTTTGAGTATCTTATAGCCTTTGTCTATTTTATTTAAGGCGATCGCCTATTAGACAAAGGTATTACTAATTACAGTTTTCTCAGGCTAGGGGGCAACAACGGGTAAGTTTTGAAAGCACTGCAAAGCAGTACTTTCAAAACTCTTAGCTATCCACAAAAAACGTTAATACCGTCTCATCCACACCCTTGAGTTTAAGCGGTTCGCGCTTACGCAATTCCTCATCATCGAGGTAGTCCGCCACGGCTGCCGATACGAGAATGCAATCAGGTTCCGCCGCCGCCTGAATCCGCGCCGCAATATTCACCGTCGGGCCGATCGCTGTATAGTCCGATCGCTCCGCACTGCCAAACATCCCCACAACCGCAGTACCTTGATGGATGCCACAGCGAAACCTAACTGTGGGAATACCTTGGGCAGCCCATTGTTCATTGAGTTGGGTGAGCGATCGCTGCATATGTTTAGCGGTCTGGACAGCGCGACGCACTTGCTCGTTCGGGCTACAGTCTTCGGGTGCACCAAACAAGGCCATGATGCCGTCACCCATAAATTTATCCACCGTGCCACCATTCGCAAAAATTGCCTCAGTCATCGCACCGAGATACTGGTTCAACAGTTCCGCAACTCGACGCGATCGCAAAGTATTGGCAAGGGATGTAAAGCCGACAATATCCGTAAAGAGAACCGTGATCATCTTTGGCTCAGGACGGAGATCGAGGCTGAGTTCACCTGTTGCAGCCTTGGAAACGAGACTAGGAGGCAAAAATCGCTTGAGAACGGATTCCGTTAAATAGAGATTGAGTTGGGCAATGCGGCGTTCATTTGCCTTGAGGGCGATGAGATTGCGTACTTCAGCTAACAATTCGCGATCGTTAAAAGGCTTCGCTAAATAACCATCTGCCCCCATTTCCGTACCTTCGATGCGGGTCTCCTCGTTTGCCTTTGCTGTGAGTAAAATGATCGGAGTTCCTGATAACTGATCATCTTGACGAATCATCGCAATCAAATCTAGTCCTGAAACTTGAGGCATCATCAAATCGGTGACAATTAAATCAGGACGATGAATTTGGGCTTGAGCATAGCCATGAGCGCCATTGTGAGCGGACACAACGTTATATCCTGCTTGATTGAGAACTCGGCGTAAATAGCCACGCAGATCGCGATTATCATCCACAATTAAAATGGTTCCTACTTGTAGCCCTGCCTCAACTGGATTCTCACTGTTCGATACATTTGCCATCGAAGGAAGCGTATCTTCTTCGGACACCAGATCGGCTTCAATATCGGCAAGCTCTACCGATGCTCTCGATATCTGTAAGTCCGCAGGCAAATTAGTAACTTGATCATGGGGTAAATGTCTTTTACCCATCGGGATGGAAATCGCAAAGGTTGTCCCATAGCCATAGTCGGATATGACTGAAATCTCGCCGCCATGCAAATTGACCAATTCCTTAACCAAGGCTAGCCCTAAGCCACTGCCTTCATAGCTGCGATTGACGGAACCTTCTGCTTGGCGAAAGCGATCGAAGAGAAAAGGAATTTGATCTTGACGAATGCCAATCCCCGTATCTCGCACTTTCAAAGTACATTTTTTATGCGTCTGATCCGTATCAATACTGACGGTGATGCTGCCATTACTGGGCGTGAATTTCATGGCGTTAGAGAGGAGATTATAGAGAACCTTATCAAACTTCTCTAGATCCAGATAAATATCAGGACATTCGTTAAATTCGCTAAAGAGATGAATATTTTTGCGATCGCAATAGGGGCGGAAGGAATCAATGGTTTGACTGGTAAATTCGACGAGATTACAAGGACGGAAGCAAGCTTGCATTTTCCCAGCATCAAGGCGCTGGATATCCAGCAGTTGATTGACTAATCGCAGCAATCGCCGACAGTTACGCAAAGCAATCACAGATTGCTCGTAGGGCAAGGAATTAGATTGCTCGATCGCAGCTTCGAGAGGCCCAATGGTTAAGGTAAGGGGAGTGCGAAATTCATGGGATAGATTTTGAAAGAACTCGGTTTTTTGGCGATCGAGTTCCAGCAGTTGCTGGGCTTGTTGGCGGGTTGTTTGAAAGAGATTTGCCTGTTGGACTGCGATCGCCGCCTGTGCAGCTACAGCTTGCACGAGAGATATCTCTTCGGGTTGCCATTGACGGGGTTCTTTGTTTTGACGCATGGAAATGCTGCCGATAATCTTGCCATCGGAGAGCAAAGGCACAATTAATAGCGATCGGGCAATGGAACGCAAGGGTAAATCGATCAAGTTCCATTCAGGATTCTCATATAGATCGGTAATCGCTACGGGTTGCTTGGTTTCGATTAGGGCTAGAAATACGGGGTTGACTGAGATATTGACAATGGATTGAGGTAAGGTAGATTCGTCGCTATTCGTATTCCCAACTACCTCGTCAGGATCGAGCAAATGTAAGCCGACACAGCGCAAATAATGATCTTCTTCAGTCCATAAAGAAAGGGCACAACTTTCCGTATTGAGAGCCTGTCCTAACTGTTGGGTAATCGAAGCAAAAATCTTTTTGGGATCGAGACTGGAACGAATTGTACTAGTAATTGTATTGAGGAGAGCTTCTCTCTTGGCAAGTTCTTGAATGTGATCATAGGCTCTGGCACGGGAACTGACGATCGCCGCCTGATCACTTGCTAACTCAATTAAATCTAATTCTTCTTTGCTCCATTGATATGGACTTCCACAGTGATATAGAGCTAGCATTGCTAAGCATTCTTTCTGAACTTCGAGAGGAATAAAAAGAACAGATTTGATATTTGCTTGGGCATAGATCTTTTTGTCAGTTTCAGTAATCCGTACATCGGTTTCAATATCGCTAATTGCGACAATGCGAGCTTGGAGAGTTAATGCGGCGGCAATCTGAGGCAAATTATCAACTGGTTCATGGCAATAGGCAAAGTAATCATCTAACAGTTGCCCATTCTCAAATAGTCGCAGTAGGCTGACTGAGACTTCAAAATGACGGGCAATGAATTCGGCGATCGCGGCAATACTTTCTCGATAGGGGGCATCGTTATCGACGGAGGCGGCGATCGCATTAATCAGCGATTGTTGGCGGAGGGTACGGCGTAGCTCGGCGGTACGATTTCGCAAAACATTGTGGGTGTCGATTGCCTGACTGACGACATTTCTTAGTTCAGTTTCATCCCAAGGCTTCGTGACATATTTGAACACCTTGCAGGTATTAATCGCTTCGACTAAATCCTCAACATCGGTATAGCCCGTGAGGATGATTCGCATCGTGTCTGGATACTTGACAGCCATTTGGCTCAGAAATTCCGTTCCACTCATGATCGGCATTCTCTGATCAGAGATAATTACCGCGACTTCCCCTTCTCGATCAAGCAATTCCAAGGCTTCCAAGCCACTATTAGCCCGTAAAACCTGATATTCCCGATAAAAAGTCCGAAATAGCAAATCTAAGTTATCGGGTTCATCATCGATAACTAGCAACTTAGGTTTAGGGGCAGATTGCGAACCCATGTAGCTATTTCTTCCTATCTAGCAGTGATAAACCTAACTTGGTTCTGAATATACTTCCTTTTGCATCATAACCGATCCTCCTTACGTGTTTTTGCTGAGGAGTTATCACATATTTAGGTAGTCTTTGCTTTACTCAGCAAAGCTTTAGAGTTCATTGCCAATTACTTAGCGAATGGCTAATCGACGGTTGCTCAAAGCTAATTGTGCTTCTTCGCGATCGTCAAAATGGATTTTTTCGCGCCCAATAATTTGATAGTCTTCATGTCCTTTGCCTGCGATCAGAATCGTATCGCCTGCTTTGGCTTCAGCGATCGCAAGTTGGATACATTTATGGCGATCTCCTTCGATGGTCAGGGGTTTATCACCAATGTCAGCTTTGACCCCAACTGCGACATCATCAAGAATTCTTTGGGGATCTTCAGTGCGGGGATTGTCGGAAGTTACATAAACGCGATCGGCAAGTCGGGCGGCGATCCCACCCATCAATGGACGCTTGGTGCGATCGCGATCGCCACCACAGCCGAATACACAGACTAATTCACGCTGCGTAAAGGGACGCATTGCCTTGAGCAGGTTTTCGAGACTGTCAGGAGTATGGGCATAGTCCACCACCACCGTTACATCTTGGTCATCGCTGACCTGTACCCGTTCTACACGGCCAGGGACACTCTTAAATTCTGGCAAACGGCTGATCACTTCTGTTAAGCTCATGCCCATATGCAAAGCCGTAGCGATCGCTGCCAAGATATTCTCGACGTTAAAGCGCCCCACAAGTGGAGATTTGAAAGTAATTACTCCCTGTGGTGTATGCAGGGTTCCCGTCGCGCCATTGGGCAAGTAGGTCAAATTCTCTGTATAGAAATCGGCTTGAGAGTTGCTAATGCTATAAGTCCAAACTTGTTTGTCCGTCAGGGTTTTCACTAATCGCTGTCCAAAGGGATCATCGAGATTAATAATGGCGCGACCCTGTAAATAGGTATCACTAAATAGGAGAGACTTTGCCTGAAAATAAGCCTCTAGGTCTTTGTGGTAGTCCAAATGGTCTTGGGTCAAGTTGGTAAATACGGCCACCTCAAAGGGGCAACCTAGCACGCGCCTCTGATCGAGAGCATGGGAGCTAACCTCCATCAAGCCCACATCACAACCCGCCGCGATCGCTTGAGACAGTTGCGCCTGCAAGTCCACCGCAAAGGGGGTGGTATGGCTTGCGGTCAGGGAATAGCCAGCCCAACGGGTATAGAGTGTGCCAAATAGGGCGGCAGCATATTGGGTTTGTAATAAAAACTCGATCAAGTGGGTCGTCGTCGTTTTGCCATTTGTCCCCGTCACGCCCACCAGTTTTAGCTTTTGAGCAGGATAGTCATAAAACGCGGTTGCCAATTTACTGCAAGCGACAACCACATCATCAACGGCGATCGCTTTGTCCTTAATCGCCAAATTTGCATGAGCCTCATGGGAGACAATGGCAGCGATCGCGCCCTGTGCGATCGCCTGTGGTGCAAATCTGCCACCATCTACCTGTGTACCAGTCATGCCGATAAACAAGTCCCCGTCTTGGCAAGCCCGCGAATCGGTAATTACACGCTTTACTTCTAGCCCATCTAATTCAGGCTGAGAATTTTGATAACCTGCTAACGCGAGCAATTGTCCTAAACGCATAATTCCTGATCCCTTGTCACAAGCACAAAATATCCCATGAATTCTTACATGAAATCTTGCTTAGTGACAAGATACAAATAAGGGAGGCGCAAAGCGCCTCCCTTATTTTAATGAATCGTGCCGCGTTGAGCTTCAGCATCAATGGGCTTGAGGAAATAGACCAGCAACAATTGCCAGAAAATAGCGAGGAATAATGGCCATTTTTGTAAGGTCTTCACAATTTGGGGGCGATCGCTATCATTAATCGCCATCAGTTGGAAATTGTAGTCCGCACATTTCTCTAATCTGGGGAAAAAGTCGGGATGGCTCGTATCTAGTACCGCAGGGAAGGCACTAATAGCCGTGTGGTTAGTATTGACCACTACTTCTTTATTATATTGGCGAGCATCTAAACCAATGGATTTATAGAAATCCGCCCGTTCAAATACAGTGATTGTGTGGGTGGCAAATACGGTCAATAGGAAGAAACGCGCCCAGAGTTTGGCTTGCCATGTACCCCATAGATCGGGCTGTGATCGCAATAGTACCTTGAAGAAATCGCCATGACGATTTTCATCTTGACACCAGCTTTCAAAGTATTTGAAGAGAGGATAGAAGCGGTTTTCAGGATGATTCTGCATGTGGTAATGCACGAGAATATAGCGCCAGTAACCAATCTTCTCAGAGAGGTAAACGGAATAAATTACCCATTCTGGTTTGAAGAAGGTATAGCTGCGTTTTTTCGTCATATTGACCAAATCCAGCGATAGATGAAAATCCTTCATCGCTTTATTCAAGAATCCTGCATGACGCGCTTCATCCCTAGCCATCAGGTTAAAAGCTTCAGAGAGGAGAGGATTGCGATCTTTGAGTTGACGCGATAACTCTTTAAACAGTAGAAAGCCTGAAAATTCGGAGGTGCAAGAACGCTCTAAAAAGTCAATGAAGGCGGCGCGAGTTTCCTCATCAATATGCTCCCAAGACTGTTCAAATTCTTTATCACGCTTGAAGTGATTGCGATTGTAATCAGTACGCAGTTCTTCGACCACCGCTTCGAGTTCTGCCTGTTGCGAAGAAGTATCCATCTGAGCAACGGCATCATAGTCGGTGGTGTAAAACCTTGGTGTTAATAGGGTTTCTTTAACAGGAACTTTGATGCCATCACGGAGAAGTTCGGGTTCGGGTCTAGATTGAATGGAAACCATAGTAGTAATTAGTTGTAGATTTTTTTATAAAATTTAGAGATTTTTGATCCCCCTCAATCCCCCTTGTAAAGGAGGAAGAAGAGAATATGCTTTTGTAAGAGAGACTGGAAAGAGCTATTTATTTTGGAAAAACTGAATCATCTTCTGGTCTTCACCCTTGATATGGTGAGTCAGCCATTCAGTTAGGAATTGGGTGATGTCGGTGGTAATGGCAGCATCGCGATCGCGAAATTTCTTTAAGAGATGAGACACCTTATTGACGAGATGATCATGGGTCTGTTTATGTCGCTCATAGTCAGGATAATTGACAGACAACATTAAGGTTTCTTCGGTCTGAAAATGCTCAAATGTGTGACTAGCTAAGCGATTCAGGATCTCATGGATTATGTCAAATTCTTGCTTTGTCACCACGGCATCATGCAAAACATTCACGATTTCAAAAAGTTCTTGATGTTCTTGATCTACCTGTAAGTTGCCAGTTTCATAATCTGAATGCCAATAAGCGATCGGTTTCGTCAAAGTCAGTGTCATAGAAATTAATAATAGATACTATCGGTTTAGCGCCTTGCACTAAATCACTGGTGTTACGTGGAAGCTTTCAAGCCCCTCACCCCTAGCCCCTCTCCCATTAAGGGAGAGGGGGAGTAAGACTAATTTCCTGTTCCCCTCTCCCCTTTTGGGAGAGGGGCTAGGGGTGAGGGCTAAATCTATTTAACATCAGTTAAATAGATTTAGAGAATCTGCCTATCTCATTTTTGGTGAGATAGCTATCAAAGACTGAGGCAATATTACGGATGAGCAACCTTCCCGCAGGCTTAACCTCAATATGGTCTTGTCTCAATTCAATCAAGCCATCAGCCTCCAATTGGCGCAACTTTAAGCGTTCATCGGCAAAGTATTTACCAAAATCGCGATCGCAGGTTAGATGATATTTAGATTCAATCTCCCTCTGTGAGAGTTCAAATTGACACATCAATTCCATAATGATGGAACGACGCAAAATGTCATCGGCATTCAGCTTGACCCCACGTTCAATGGGTAACTCACCTGCCTCGATCGCCTTGTAAAAGTCCTGTAGACCCTTATGATTTTGGGTATAGACATTTTGCAACATGCTGATGGAAGTCATGCCAAAGCCCAAGAGGTCAGATTCAGGTTTGGTGGTATATCCCTGAAAATTGCGGTGTAATTTCCCTTGACGCTGAGCGATCGCTAATTCATCATTGGGCTTAGCGAAGTGATCCATACCGATGAACACATAGCCATGCTTGTTTAAGGTTGCGATCGTCATTTCCATAATTTGCAACTTCTCTTCAGGGGAAGGTAAAGTTGCAGGATCAATCTTCTTCTTTTGTAAGGGCTTTAGCCAAGGCACATAGGCAAAGTTAAATACGGCAATGCGATCGGGATCGAGAGCAATGGTTTTATCGAGGGTTTCATGAAATGTCTCTAGGTTTTGATAGGGCAATCCATAGATTAAATCCACATTTACGCCTTCAAATCCCACTTCACGCATCCAGCGCATTCCATCAAAGAGCATATCTTCAGGCTGAATCCGATTGACTGCTTCTTGAACTTGGGGATTAAAATCCTGAATGCCAAAGCTAATACGGTTAAAGCCGAGGTCTCTTAAGCCTTGCAGATATTCTTTAGTTAGCGATCGCGGATTTACTTCAATGGAAATTTCGGCATCTTGCTCAAAGGTAAAATGCTTTTGGAAATAATGCCACAGACGCTCCACTTGATCGAAGGAAAAATAATTGGGAGTGCCGCCGCCCCAGTGCATCTGTTGGACGAGGCGATCGCGATCTACCGTTGCCGCAACCTGCTCAATATGGCGAATCAAATATCCTAGATAGGGTTCTGCAATTTCTTTACGAGTGCTAATTACGGTGTTACAGCCGCAAAAATAACAGGGGGCATCACAAAAGGGAATATGGGCATAGAGGGAGAGTGGTGTCTTCTGCAAGTTTCCCGCAGCGATCGCTCCACGAAAGTCGATTGGCTCAAAATTTTCATGGAGTTCTGTTGCGGGAGGATAACTTGTATATCTTGGTACGGGCTGGTTGTACTTATGTAAGAGATTAATATCGAATTTAACTGTTTGCTCTAATGTATTCATCAAATCTTATAAACTTTATTAAAAATATTGTCTGGAGTCATGTTGCAAGTTCCTAAACGACAAGCTGCAAATTCCTGCGGTTTTCATAGTGCCTTTGGCACTATGAAAACTCGCTATACCGTGACAGGATGTCCGCGACGTTCGGTACTACCAACGCGATCCTGTTTGGTGAGCAACTCGAATACATGGGGATCGATGACCGCTCTCACATCTGCCTCTAACTCATCAACCACATTCCGATTGAGGGTAAAAGCATAATTTGCCTCTTCCACAATTCTCTCAACCGTTTCCTCATCTACCTCAAGGGAATCTAAAGCTTGACGATATCTATCTTTAAAGTCCTTCTTGGCTTCTACTGTTGGCAATTGGTCAAATTCGTAAAAAGTTGTCCCACGCTCATCGGGTAAGTCAAGAGCCGATCGCACGATATGCTTCAAGGCTTGACCACCAGATAAATCACCCATATAACGGGTATAGGAATGGGCAATTAGTAATGCAGGATCAGTATTAGAAATTTCCTTGAGGCGATCGACATAGACTTGTCCTGCTTTTAAAGGCACAAGTTCTGAACGCCAATTTTCACCATAATAGAAGGCTAAATCCTGTTCTAAATTTTGTTGGCGATTGAGTTCTTGGAAATATAGTTTGCCAACAATAGGATGTTGCTGATGCCGACGAAATTCTTCTTCGAGGGTGCTATACACAAGATAAAGGTTTGCCAATAGTTTCCTCAAAGGAACGGTCTCCACAATTCCTTTGAGAAAGCATTTCATAAATGCAGTGTTCTCTGCGGCAGTATGTGATTTCTCTGTACCTTCGCGCAGACGGTTAGCTAGGTGACTCATCGACAGTTACTCACTAATTTTAATGGCATCATCCTAGACCTTATACCTATATACAATGTCAAGCAAAGTTATGTTAAGTATAGGCTCGTGACTTTTATACGCTCCTCAAATTTTGAACGTTATTTGTGTGCGATCGCTTAACAAACGCCATAAAATTTATTCAGATAAATCAAGGTTCCTATTTGAGATAGGTAACGATTGTGTCGATTTTGGTTGAGAGGATGACTTACTCAAGAGGAGTCTGTTTTTGATGGCGAGGATAAGTTGGGGGCGCAGGTGTTCACTTAAGCTTTCAGGAAAGCTTTCAGCGATCGCAATCTTGTGTATAAGATATTGTCTATAAAAGCTAATGATGTTAGTTCAATATGCACCATCTTTTATTCGTTTTATTGATAGTAACCCTAATTTAATTAGTAGTATTTGAACTGAAAGATAAGACTATGATAAATCAAGTGTCGCTCCGCAATATGACTGTAGATGATGAAGATTTTATATGGCTGATGCTTATGTATGCGTCTCACGAAGAAACAGTAAATGATGTAAAGAACAATATTAATCTTGCTAGATATGCGAAAGATTGGGATAGAGTGGGTGACATTGGTTTTATAGCAATAGATCAGGATTTACCTGTAGGAGCTGCGTGGATTCGCGTATGGTCTGAGACAGATAAAGGCTTTGGATTTATTAGATCTGAAGTTCCTGAGCTTGTTGTCGCAACAATTCCTGAATATAGAGGAAATGGTATAGGAACATTACTAATTACTACTCTTCTGAATGACATTAAATCAACTTATCCTGAAGTATCTCTTAGCGTTCGGCAAAATAATCCTGCGATTAAATTGTATGAGAAATTGGGCTTTGCTGAAGTCGTAGGAAGCAAAATTATCAATCGAACAGGAGGTGTCTCATTTATCATGAGTAAAAGTCTAATTAGTGATAATTGAACAATTTGGATTAATTGATGAATTGAGTCATTGTAGTTTGATATTGGGTGGTGAGAGGCGATCGCTATTTGATGTCGAGATTTAGTCGATTGGGTTTTATGGGTGTTGAGGGGGCGATCTCACCATGCAACTCTTATGATTTACAACTAAGTACAGGACAAAAATTTAATGGAGTTAAAGAAGGCTTGGGAATTGAGATGTAAGTCAAAGATGAAGTGACGCAGAAAATCAAAACCAAGACGAAAAATACTTTTAGGTAAACGACCGTGCTTTTTAGGTTTGAGGGGATTGATTTGAGCAAGCCAAAGCCCAGAAGAAAAAGCCCAACATAAAGCCAGAGTTAGTAAAGCAATAAGTTTAGAAAGGCGTTCAGGGTGTTGAATGTGAGTAGCCTCCAAACAAAAGCCACGGGATTTAAAACACCCAAATAAAGTCTCAATCGCCCAACGCTTGGCATAGTCAGCAATAGCCCTATTATGGTCATGAGCAGTGGCGACAATTAACAAATCACCATCATCAAGACGCATAGCTGCTATATAAAGCCAATGTTGCCAAACTAATCTGGGCTTGGACAATACTTTTGATTGACCAACTTGGAGATCTTGGAAACAAACATCAGCCCGTAATTGTTTCTGCCCATCATCAAGCAAGGTGTTTTTGCGAATACGGATACGAAAACGGGTAGATGGGTCATAAAGCAAGTAATCAAACCATTCTTCCCCCACAAATTCACGGTCTGCGGTCAAAAAGTCGATTTTGCCGTCTCCAAATATTTCCAGAAATCGATTACACAATTCACATCGTTCACGGGTGTTCGAGTTACCTTTTTTGTCCAGCACCATCCATACCAACGGGAAGGCGATACCGTGATGCACTACTCCCAAGGTCAGTATATTAAACACCGTCTTGCCGAATTTCCAATCGGTGCGGTCGATGCTGATTACCCATGGTTCGGGTATTTTCATCACTTTGACGACCATTAAAGCGATACTTTCATAGTCCACTTCAAACTCTCGAAAAAATCTCTGTAACCGCTTATAGTGCGATTCGACTTTGGCTTTACCACTAAATCCTGTAGCGATTTCGGTTAGGTTTACTGTCTTTACTCGCATTAGCGCAATCAAGAACATGGACACAAATGCTAGTCTTGCTCCATTCCATTGCAGATGTTCATGCAACTTTTCGCGAAATAGGTTAATCTCTTTCACAGGGGTTTTATTTGTGATGTGGTTATCTTTTATAAAACCCCTTCCTGCCTACTTTTGCAACTTTTTGTCCTGTACTAAGGATTTACAAATAGCTTTAAGAACTTTAAGAATCTGTATAGAAGGCTCAGACTCGATCAACGATAAAGAAGGGAATAACTGATAGATCGGTGATTCTCCTGCACAGATGCGAATAAACTGAAAATGTAAACCATTTGTTGCTAACCCCCAAACTGAAGACTGAGACTGCAAAGACTCATGAGCATAGGTTAATAATTGTGGAATCCCTGTAAAAGGTTCAATTCCTGCTCTCTTTGCTTCAACTATCAGCACCCAAAGTTTAGTTAAATTTTGGACTCCAGATTTTTTAACTGCCAAAATATCATATCTACCAGTAATACTAGTATCCGCTTCGAGAATGTCAATATGCTGAATATTTTCTTCTAAAAGTAACTCGATCTCTTGGTTATAGTAACCTGTCAAATTCATCAGAGGCGCAAGAGCAAGAAACTTAATTTGTCCCTCGGAAACTCTACCTGACAATAGATACCGCCGAAAATTAGTACAAATATCGGTTAGTTCTGTTTGCTCAAAATCAGAAATAGATTCCAAATCCAAATAGTTAGAAAAAACACCCATCTCTCCAGACTCATGGAAGCCTAATAGATGTTGTACGTCTTCAAAATTTAAATTTTTTGCGGCAAGTGTAACCATATCGATCTCTTGCTAAATTAGCGATATTTTCGATCTTAACATTTAAACAATTACATTGAGGCTCAGTGAATGGCGATCGCTGGTTGATATTGAGATTTAGGCGATCGGGTTTGTGGGTGATGAGGGGCGATCGCTTTTTGATGTTGAGATTAGGTGATCGTTAATCCTAAGAAAGCAGCATTCTAACTTCAGAAATAAAAGTTTGAGCGTTAGCGATCGCATTTTTAGCCATTTCCTCATCTTCAGTCATATCCGATTCATAATCACTAGCTTGTCTAGCATCGTAAGCCTCTCTCAATAGATCTGCAACGCTTGGAGCTATTTTCCCTGTTTTCACAAAATGTAGACTAAGCATCTTGAGAACTCCTTTGTGAGTAGAAGTATCCAATCCTTCAGAGAGAAGTAAATATTGAGTCATATAAAACATTGCATAATAAGCACGGGATATAGCCGAACGATAACGTCCACAATCACATAGCAATTGAGCAGTTTCCAGATCGTCATTTGACAATAGCAAAAACTTTGCTAATTCATTCATATCTCAATGCCTTCACGCTTAACCACTCTCAGAAAAGAAATTTCACCTGCTAAAAATCGAGATTTTGATATGGGGATAATTGAGATTAGTTCATCATATTCCCTCAAGAAATACCAAAAAAGACTAGACACTCTTGCTCTCTCCGCAACTGCGTTAACAGGATCTGCCAAAACTACCATCACATCAATATCTGATTCAGAAGTAGCCTCTCCTCTTGCATGAGAACCAAAAAGAATCACTGAAAACAATCTATCTCCATAGATTTCTACCAGACTAGACTTTAGCTCATTCAACAAAACAAATAATTGATTGTTCTTAATAGTTGTAAGCATAGATCTAAAGCTAAAGCATTATCACCCCTATTTTAATCTACAATCACTAACATGAATAGGCGATCGCTGTTTGATGGGGAAATAGGCGATCGGGTTTTCTGGGTGTTGAGGAGCGATCGCTTGTTAATTTTTATGGAAGGGCGATTTAACTTAAAATTACTAATATCGACTCAGATGGATTGCTGTCTAGCAAATAAATTTGTTCCTTATATTTAGTGATTAGTGATTAGTGCTATGAGAATATCAAGAGTACAATTGCCAATTCTCAACCAGACAAGTTTCGGCGGATGCCCATAAAGCAAACTCCGTTGATAAAAATCTGAATCCTTGGAAACTATTGTAAATCCATTGTTTCGAGCATATTCCCAAACAGCCTCATCAGGAAATCCCTTCAATCCGCAATCACGAACGTGCATACTCTCTGGAAAATCTACAGATAATATACGCGGCAATTTTGGAGATAAATTCTCATCAAACAGCAACTTCATAGGGAACCACTGTTAAACGGCGATCGCGATCGGCTGCAAACGCAAAACAAGCCTGTATATCCGCAATGGTTAAATCAGGAAAATCATCTAATACTTCTTCAACACTCATTCCACCACCAAGATAGTCAAACACATCTGATACAGCAATGCGCGTATTAACTATACAGGGCTTACCACTGCGAATATTTGGACTGATGCGTATGCGATCGCGATAGTTTTTCATGATCAAGATTTGCACATAACTAATTTCATAATAACAGCGTCCTTACAAGAATTTAGATTTGGTGAGGGGCGATCGCTGTTTGATTTGAGGGAAAAGGCGATCAGGTTTTCTGGGTGATGAGGGGCGATCGCTGGTTGATGTGCTAACTAAGTAGGCGAGTGATTTTATGGAATGGTGATCTGCGATCGCTGTTTACGATGTGGGGCAAAATTTCCCTTTCAGTTCAGGAATAGACATACCCTAAAATGCAGCATCGAAAAAACGTTAGAGGATGCGATCGCGATAACATGAAAAAAGCTATGTTACCAAAGTCAAGTTAGAACTTAATTTATGTCGAAAATTTGGGAGTTAGATTTTTATTCCCGTCCTTTACTGGATGCTAATAATAAAAAGGTTTGGGAATTGCTGATCTGCGATCGCGAGCGTCAGTTTGAATGGGTACGTGAATGTCCATCCAATGAAGTTAACTCCGAATGGTTAGCCAAACAACTTACAGAATGTGTGGAAACAACGGGACAAACTCCGATTAAAATCCGTTTCTTCCGTCCGAGCATGACCAACATCATTATTCGGGGTTGTACGCTCGCAGGCATCACAGGACAAGCATCACGGCGCGTCTTTACGATGTCCTCATGGCTTGCCGAGAGAATGGCAAATATTTATCCTAACCGTGAGGGTTTTCAGGCAGTTGATCCCAACCCCTTGCCCCTAAAAGTATTAGCAGCTCAAGATCCCAAACCCATCCCCGATGCCCTCATGGGTGAGAGTTGGATTTTAGTATCTCTCAAGGCAGGAGACTTCGCTGAAGCAAGCGAATGGTCGATGGACTTTAGTGAACTCCTCGATATTAGCCAGCTCGATCCCGAAACAATTGTCTCAGGGATTATCATCATCTCCTCAAGAGCCACAGCCTTGGCAGCTTGGATGTCAGGGGTAGATCCCGTGTTTATCAAGTTTGAGCGCTTACTAGGCGATCGCACCCAAATGCAGTTAGAAGCTAGTGCTGATGCGCGATGGATATTAGCAAATTTACAAGCACCAAAAGATAAAAATGCGATCGCTCAAGGTGCAACCTTTGAACAGGCTAAACAAAACTCTCAAGGATTTCATTTCTTAGCAGTGCAAAATAAACCTGAAGAAGAACATTTTGCGGGATTTTGGATGCTTAAAGAGGTGATTTAAGCGATAAAATAAAATCTTCCTGATAGTTTAAGGTAAATTAGATGCAAGGCAGTTGGCTATTACAGAAGAGGACTTTTCGATTTGTCATTCTCAACCTGTTAATAGCGATTGCCTATGCGATCGGGGTGCATCTCAGTCATCAATTTGCCACCTTACCTGGTACTGTTGCCTCCGTTTGGTTTCCAGCAGGAATTACCTTAGCGCTAGTTTTTTGGTTAGGTCAGCAAGTATATGTAGGGATTATTTGTGGATCGACCTTTGCGCTCCTCCTCGGTTTATTGCAGTCAAACCCGTCCTTATCTCTGTTTCATCTTTCCTTAATTCTGGTAGCCTGTGCCTGTGGCAATGTTTTTCAGCCATTAATAGCCACCTACATAATCAAGAAATTTTCACCCCATAAAAATATTTTTAGCCATGTCAAAACTGTAGTTTTGTACATTGGTGCAGCCGTTGTAGCGCCGATGGTTTCCGCAACACTAGGCATTACCAGTCTATGTATCAGTGGACTAATTACATGGGAAGGCTACGGAATTAGTTGGTTGACTTGGTGGCTTGCGAGTGCACTTCCACACTTGATTTTTACACCCACCCTGTTACTCTGGAAAGATTTTCGCCAAACCTATCAACAGAAAAATTTAGCGGAAATAATTGGAGTTCTCAGTCTGTTTTTGTTGATTAGTTGGATTGCCTTTATCCAAAGCTATCCATTAGCCTATATGCTGCTACCAGTATTGATTTGGACAGCCTTTCGCTTTGGCAAATTTCCCTCCAGTTTACTGGTGAGTTTGATTTCCCTAATTGCGATTCTGTCAACATCTCAGGGATATGGGCTATATGTTAAGAATTCTCCTAATGATTCACTGCTAATTTTGCAATCCTTTATGGCAGTGTTTTCTTTAACATCTCTGATTCTCTCAGCGATTCTTGATGAGCGCACTGTGGCTCAGTTATCGCTCAAACAGGCGATGGAAAGTCTGGAAATGCAAGTAATCGAGAGAACGGCAGAACTGGAATTGAGTAAAGCTCAACTTAGTGCTTTTTTTAGTTCCGCGCCTGTGGGGATGGGGATTGTCGATCACCAGCTACGATATATAAGGGTAAATCAAGTATTAGCAGAGATTAATGGCAAGTCCGTTGAGGAACATTTAAATCGCAATGTTCAGGAAATATTAGGTGATTTCACCCCCACTATCGAAAAATACTTTCAGAAAGTTTTAAAAACAGGAAAATCTTTACTAAACCAAGAGAATACGAGTAATTTACTAAGCCCAGATGGTACTGAGCAGACTTGGCTGTCTTCATATTTCCCTATTTTTAATATCGATCAGGTTCCCTTTAGTGTGGGATTTGTGGTGATTGATATTAGCGATCGCAAAAAAGCCGAAGCGGATATGAAGTATGCCGAATCAATTCTCAGAAAGGCAAATTTGGAATTAGAAAAACTAGTGAATATCGATGGCTTGACCCAAGTTGCTAATCGTCGCTGCTTTGATGAGCGCATTGTGCTTGAATGGGAACGTCTATCTAGAGAGCAGCAGCCGTTATCGTTATTATTATTTGATATTGACTATTTCAAACTCTATAACGATTACTATGGACATCAAATGGGTGATGATTGCTTAACAAATATTGCCCAGACTGTGAAAAACACTCTATGTCGTCCTGCCGATCTCGTCGCTCGTTATGGAGGAGAAGAATTCGCGATCATTTTGCCGAATACTGATATTAATGGTGCATCTACCGTGGCGGAGCAGATTCGGTTAGCCATTATTAACTTAGCGATCGCTCACCAAAAGTCTGGGATCAAAGATGTAGATATTGTCACGATCAGTCTAGGAGTAGCCAGTATCTTTCCCAATTCCATGCAAGAGCCATCGCTCCTGATCAAGCAAGCCGATATCGCCCTCTATCGTGCCAAGCAACAAGGACGAAATCGATCTATAGTTTTTTTGGAATAACCAGTAAACCGCTATGTCTCACCTTCGTCAAAACGTGATTACTAAGGATTGGGTGATCTTTGCCACCGAGCGAGCAAAGCGTCCCCATGAGTTTGCGCGATCGCAGGATGATACACCGCCCGAATTACCAAGTTATAAGCATACTTGTCCATTTTGTCAGGGCAATGAAAATGCTACAGAACCTGAATATCTACGCATAGAAGACGATCGCGGCTGGCGAGTGAGGATTATTCCCAATAAATATCCCGCACTCTCACCGATTGGGGAACGGATTCGTCATAGTGAAGGGATTCATCGCTCCATTACAGGCGTGGGCTATCATGAAGTGCTGATCGAACATCCCGATCATAATGCGACGCTTGCCCTAATGGAACTCGATGATGTGATTAATGTTTTCCGAGCCTATCGTCAGCGCTATACAGTGATTAGCCATGACCAACGTATTGAGAGCATCATCATCTTTAAAAATCATGGCGAAGGTGCAGGTACTTCCCTCGAACATCCCCATTCCCAAATTACGGCAACACCCGTTGTTCCTTCCCAAATTCGGTATCGCTTAATTGAGGCAACTAATTATTTCGATGATATTGGCGAATGTTTATTTTGCCATACTCTCCGAGATGAACTCAATGCTAGGGAACGGATTGTCTTAGAAACTGAGCATTTTGTAACATTCATGCCCTATGCGGCTTTGTCCCCTTTCCATATGTGGGTATTTCCGCGTCGGCATAGCTCCTGCTTTAGTGAGATTACCGACCCTGAGTTAGCAGATCTTGCCTATAACCTCAAAACAGTGCTTGCCAAGCTATTCTATGGACTCAATAATCCTGCTTACAATTACACTATTCGCTCGATGCCTACCGATGAGAAACAATCGGATTACTTCCATTGGTATTTAGCGATCGTGCCGCGTGTCTCTAAGGCAGCAGGTTTCGAGTTAGGGAGCGGTATGTATATCAACACAGCAATGCCTGAGGATAGCGCAAGTTTTTTGCGCGAGATCGAGATTCCTAAATTTTAAAGTTGTGATACCTGTGTAGCAGGTATCACAACTTTAAAACTTGATTTGATAATTAGTAATTCCTGTATTTCTAGCTACGGTCAATAATGCTTCGGATGGTCGTTGAGAGAGGTAATTGATGATTTGCTTGGCATCACTGATTGGTGTGCCATTTAAACTCACAAGGCGATCGCCTTTTTGTAAACCCATCCGACTAGCTAGGGAATTGGGACGTACTTCATAAATAGTGAGGCTATTGGTCAGCACCACTCCTAGCAAATGTCTTTCTGGTGCTGGAGGTGTAACCGATACTATGGCAGATTGGGGAGAAACTGAGGCTGTAATGGTTGATTGAGGATTAGGAAGAGTAGCAATATTGGGAGAATTTCTAGTAGTGGGAATGAAGTTAGCACTACGGTTGATGAATTCCTTCGCGATCGGTGCGCTAGTGGCAAAGCCAATGCCTGTATTCGATCGCCCGTCGGGACTAAGAATAGATTTGTTCACGCCAATAATTTCGCCATGGGAGTTGAGCAACGGACCTCCTGAATTGCCGGGGTTCAGTCGGGCATCGGTTTGGAGATCGCCATTAGAGGCGACACGACTGAGAATCCCTGTGGTGAGGGTTCCCGATAAACCAAAGGGACTACCGATCGCAAATACTTTTTGTCCGACCAGAATGCTACCTTGATCAGCAAATGACAATGCTGAGAAGCGATCGCTACTGATAATCTTTACCAAAGCTAAATCATTTTTCCGATCTATCGTCAAAACCTTGCCATCATAGGTTTTGCCATCGGTATTAATGATTTTGACATTGCCATTTTTAGCTTCGCGAATGACATGTTCGTTAGTAATTACTAAGCCTTCAGGGGTAATGATGCTACCTGAGCCAGTGCTAGTTGTTGTTTTAATCGTTACTACCGCAGGATTTGATGAACGATAGACTTCCATCGTAATTTTTTCTTCGGGATCAAAGTCCCTAGGAGTAGCAGCAAGAGATGCTTTACTAAAACTAGGAATGCTAACTAGTATGGCGGATACAAGGCTTAAGGCGATCGCGGTAGATTTCATGGTTGGCTGTCTGCATAATTCCTGTGATGCCAAATCTGACGGGAGGAGCGATCGCACAGTTCCAGCAAGCATCTACGCTATTTGTCGTAAGTCTTGGTCGAGCAGACCAATACTCTGGATTAGAGCGTTACAAAGTCCTATTTTGCCTCTTGATGGTTAATAAGTAACTCAGCATAAACCAAACCCAAATTGCTGTTTCGCACGCTATGCGTGCGAAACAGCAATTTGGGTTTTAGGTTTACTTATGCCTAGCTACTTATAGCCCACATTCCGCTCCCAAAAAGAAGGCAAAAATAATTAGAATAGGAAAAAAGCAAGGATAGAAACAGGAGGGAGATATCAGAAACGAGATAACAGTGCAAAACCTAGACCATCTAGGAATCGTAGCAGGAATAATTGATGAGATCGGGATAGAGGAGATCATCAACGAAAGACTGGGCAAAAACAGTCGAGAGAAAGTAAGCGCAGGGGTAATCGTAAAAGCAATGCTGATCAACGGATTAGGATTTGTATCCGCGCCGTTGTATATGTTTGAGAAATTCTATGAAGGGATTGCCATAGAACATTTATTAGGAG
Source organism: Pseudanabaena sp. BL-A-41 (assembly GCA_050632425.1). Classification (GTDB taxonomy): domain Bacteria; phylum Cyanobacteriota; class Cyanobacteriia; order Pseudanabaenales; family Pseudanabaenaceae; genus Pseudanabaena. Next base: position 3,057,640 of record CP192607.1, read on the forward strand.
CAGGAGTGAAAGCGGAATACTTAAACGATGACCGACTAGGGCAAGTCATGGATGATATATATGCCGAAAACGTTAGTGATATATTCATGACAATAAGCCTAGCGGCCGTAAAGAAATTTGGCATAGAAGTAGCAACAGGACATCTGGACTCAAGCTCATTTCATGTAGATGGTAAGTATGAAGGGGAAGCAACGGAAGCAGTAGAAATTACATACGGATATTCACGAGACCATCGCCCAGACTTGAAACAATTTGTGATGAATCTGCTATGTGTGGGAGATGGGGATATCCCAGTCATGCTGGAAATGGGTAACGGCAATCAGTCAGATAAAGAGAGATTTGCAGAATTATTCCAAAAGTTCAAACAGCAATGGACATTTGAAGGGATTTGCATAGCTGATGCAGCACTATACAGTGCTGATAATATAGCCGCAATGGCAGGGCTAAAATGGTTAACACGAGTACCGTTAAGCATCAAGGAAGCAGCAGAGCTAGTTGAGTCAAATATTCAGTTAGCCTCAAGCAATTTGAAAGGATATCGCACCAGCGAAACTGTCAGTGAATATGGTGAGGTCAATCAGAGGTGGATATTAGTTGAGAGCCAAGAAAGACGCAAATCTGACCTTGAAAAATTGGACAAGAAACTAGAGCAATTCCGCCATAAATGTCACCAAGATTTACAGACCCTCTCAGGACAAGACTTCGCTTGTGCTGCTGATGCGATCGCTGCCGCCCAACATCTTTCAAATAAGATGTCATGGCATCAGCTCAGTGATATTCAGGTAGTTGAAAAACGACATTATCAAAAAGCTGGTAAACCTAGCAAAAATGACCTCCCCAGTCATATGACGTATCGGGTTACCGCGACTATCACCCCTATAGAATCCCAAATCTCGGCACAACGCAGACGCTGTGGCAGATTTGTGCTGGCGACGAATGTTCTTGATGCTGACAATTTCACGACTGAGATGACCCTAAAAGAATACAAGGCTCAGCAAGGTCCTGAACGTGGTTTTCGCTTCCTCAAAGATCCTCTATTCTTTGCTTCTAGCGTTTTCCTGAAATCTCGTCGTCGCATTCAGGTTTTGGGCATGATTATGGCGCTTTGCTTACTCGTCTATAATTTGGGGCAACGGCAACTTAGACTGGCTCTAGCTCAAAATCAAGCTACCATTCCCAACCAGTTGGGTAAACCCACAAATTCTCCTACGTTACGCTGGATTTTTCAATGCTTTTTAGCCGTTCATCTCGTTGTTGTCTATGATGTTAAGCAAATTGTTAACTTGAACTCATCTCGTCTTCACATCTTACAGTTCTTTCCCTCTGCTTGTCGTCGCTATTATCTTCTCCCTCTACCTATTTCCTAATTGTTTTTTACTTCTTTTGAGAGCGGAATGTGGGTTATAGTAAAAAAAGAGTTAGCTAGTACAAACTAAAACCTAAGAAGATGAGTTGCGGCGCTTCGCGCCGCAACTCATCTTCTGGTTTTATGTACTAAGCAAAACTTGCTTTGCTATAGAAGGTAAAATGTTTTTGCCGCTAACAAAGTTTTATTATGCGACTTTGCATCAATCCCAATTGCAATAACCAAAATCAAGACATTGCAGAGCTTTGTCAACAATGTGGCTCAGAATTACTGATCGATCACACCTATGTCGTAAAGCGGTTGCTCAGTGATAAAAGCGGCTTTGGCACAATTTATGAAGTAGAAGATCCCAAACAACATCCTAAGGTACTCAAAATCCTTAAACCTGAGTTTAACGATCAACCAAAAACGATCTCGCTCTTTGAACAAGAAGCTTTTTTGTTAGGGAGAATGGAATCCAAGGGATTACCAAAAATTGATGCTTATATCCATCATTATTTACCCGATCAAAAAATGCTCTATGGCATTGTCATGGAAAAGATTGAAGGGATCAATCTGTATGAATGGATACATAGCCATAAGCCACTCTCCGAAAAAATGGCAATTGGATGGATGCGGCAAATTGTGCGCGTATTACAAATCGTGCATCAAAATGGCTACTTCCATCGCGATATCAAACCTTCCAATATCATGCTTAGACCATCAGGGCAACTTGCTCTAATTGACTTCGGTACAGCAAGGGAAGCAACTTTTACCTATTTAGCCAAGATTGGTGGTGTTGGAGGCGTGACCCAAATCTCTTCTGCGGGTTACACCGCTTCAGAACAGGAACGAGGCTTTGCGATTCCTCAATCTGATTTCTATTCACTAGGGATGACGTTTATCCATTTAGTGACAGGTACTTATCCCCTTGATATGCATGATTCCATGACCGATATTTACCATTGGCGCAAATTAGCTCCTCAAATCTCCGATGATTTTGCACAGCTACTAGAACGATTGATCGCCAAAAGACCCGTTGATCGTCCACCCGATTGTGCGGCAATTTTACATAGTCTCGATGAACTCGATCGCCATGCCAAAGAACTACAAACTGAGCATCAACTCCAAGCAAAACGCCAGATCCAACAAGCAGAAAAGAATCGCCAGCGCATCTGGCTCGGCTTAGCGATCGCCTTAATCGGATTGGTTGGTTATGCGATCGCTATTTATAAGCGAATTATTCCTTCACCGATTCCATTACCACCATCCATCGTGCAGCCTAAATAAATTTAGGACTTACGCAAGGAGATGTATTGCAGGCTTTGCCTGCAACACACCTAAGACCCAGTAAACTCTTTAGCTTGGCGTAAGTCCTAAAATTTTGAGAAGTTTCCAGAAGTTTCGAGAAGTGAAAAAGTTATTATTAAACGATTATGCAGATTAAAAGATTATTAGCGATCGCTATTTTTTTACTAACCCTAACGAGTTTTATCCTCTTAGCGGAACCAGCAAAAACGAAAGTAGTCGCCGATGCTAAGTTCACCGAAACTCGTCCACAAGGAACTTCAGTTAAACTCTCAAAACCGACAAAGGCGCAAAAAATCGCTCAGGATTTTCCATTTTTTTACTTGTCCCCAGAAATCAACCAATTTGCACCAGTCCAAGGCTGTGATATCCAACCGCCAGCTAATCCCCCTAATCCTTCATTACCTGTGGCTCTCACGGCAACTCCCATTACCCTAGAGCGATTTCGGAAAGCGAATATTGCCCAAGTAAATCCCACCTCTTCTCAAAAGGTACTTACCTATAACCCCAGAGAAATCATCGCTTTGGCAGCATCCTCTAACTATGGCGATCGCTATCTCAAGAATCTATCAGGCAAACCTGTGAATAATCAACCAATTATTGTTCTCCATGAGACCGTTGGTTCTGCCAATAGTGTGATTAGTTTTTTCCAAGAGTTCCATTATGACGAAGATAATCAAGCGAGTTATCACACCTTAATCGCCCTTGATGGAACGATTATTTACTTTGTACCACCAGACAAACGGGCCTTTGGGGCAGGTAATTCTGTATTTGTCAGTTCGCTTGGGAAAGAGGCAGTCCAGACTAATCCTCGCTATTCTAGCTCGGTGAATAACTTTGCCTATCACATTTCCCTTGAGACTCCTGAGGATGGAATGCACAATGGTTATACCCATAGCGGTTATACCGATGCTCAATATCAATCTTTGGCATGGCTAGTTGCTAAAACTGATGTCCCTTTAGAACGCATCACTACCCATAGAATCGTCGATCTCTCTGGCTCTCGCATCGATCCCCGTAGCTTTGATTTTAATCTGTTTAAAAAGCTCCTCAGTACCTATCCTAGAACTAATGAAATTGCGATCGGCTGTGCGTTGCCTGTTCCAGAAAAAAAGAAAGTATAAACCATCAAGATAGGCGGCTCATTGAGCCGCCTATCTTGATTAGGAATTACGCATCTGGTAGATGAGGCACGGGCTTTGCCCGCGCCTCATCTACCGAAAACCCAGTAAATTCGTTAGCATTGCGTAAGTCCTATTTATTTCAGAATACAAATAGCGGTGCATTGCACCGCTATTTGTATTTTTGGGGTTGAGTAATATGCTCTTAAATCTGTCAAAGTTAAGGCAAATAGCGCTCTATTTTTAACCTTTTATTTGCTATAGGTAATTGATTGGTCAGTTTTACAGCATCACTTAGTCGTTGCCAAGGCTAGCACATATGAATCAGCTCAAGCAGCCAAAAATGCAGTTTATCCGCTTTGATCGCGGTATTAGTCAGTATAACCACGACTATTATGCTGCCTTGGGTTTACCGATTGTGAGTAATCCGATGTACATTCGCAATGTCTATTTGCGGATTGCCCGTATCCTGCACCCCGATGTCTATGGCTTTTCGGCAGATGAGAAAATCATTGCCACGCATTATCTTGCCAAATTGGTCAATCCTGCCTATAACGCACTGATGAAAGAGCAGGATCGGAGTGCATATCAAGGAATCTTTAAGCTACTCGCTAAGCGGCTCATGCAAAGGTCACGCAATATCCAAATTCACTCAGAGAGTGCCTGTGAGTTGCTCATAAATCCCAGTGATGATGTTTATGAGCGTTTAGTTACAGAGATCGCCAAAGTCCAATATCAATCTTTAAACCAAATTCTCGATTTTACAGCCCAGATTAGCGAACTAAATTTGGTTTACATTCTTTGCCAAGAAGGGTATCGGCATGGAGCCGCCAATATGCCACCTGTACTTGCACCCATGCTCACTCCCAAAGGTACTACAGCTCATAACAAAAACTTTCTTCCCCCACCCTCTAAACCAAGTTATGCCTATCATCTGCAATATTCCTCTGAACTATATGCTCTAAATTCACCAGCAAAGTCGGATCAGACGACAATACAGTTAATGAAAGATAGCCATGACACTGTACTTCAAACTAATGAAGATGAGACTACACTGCAACCCAGAGATGTAGCCCATCATATTGAGAATGAGAAGATTAATGCGCGGATCAAAATCTGTGAAGTCTACATCTTGCAGAGTAATTGGAAAGCTGCCCTCCAAGATTTGCGGGCAATTTTGCGAGAGGATGCGAACAATAGTAAATGTCTCGCCATGCTAGGGGTAGTTTATACAAATACTAATCAACTCCAAATGGCGAAGGCTAGCTTTAAGCGATCGCTATATATTAATCCTCAGGAAGCTCTAGCCCTGAAGTATCTTTTGGAGTTGGATGAAACTGCTAATCCAAGCAGTTCGCCTAAAAATAACAGTAAAAAATCTTCCCGTCCCAATTCCTCTACTAAGAAACCTGCTTTATCACCAAAGCAAGGCTGGCTAAACCATCTATTCTCATGGTTTTCCTCCCAAAAATCCTAAAAGAAACAGATTTTTATGGCGTGGAAAAGCCACGCCATAAAAATCTGTTCTGCATTTTAACTTAAGCTTGCAAATTAATCCCGAAATCAAAAGCCTTGCTACGCAAGGCTTTTGATTTCGGGATTTGAGAGATGGTTTGCGTAGCAAAATATCTCTCAAATCCCGTTTTAAATTATCCTGAACTCGTGTCAGGTTAAGCTTGCAAATTTGATAACTCACTTTTCGCAAAAGGTTATAAGACCCTCACCCCTAGCCCCTCTCCCAAAGGCTACCGTGTACACACAAGTCTAACTGTCTACGTTTTGATTTATCTAAGCCCCCTAAATCCCCCAATTCTGGGGGACTTTGAAAGAATTTTATTTTCTTGTTCCCCCAGAATTGGGGGCTAGGGGGCGATTAATTGTTGACTTGACTGGGTTTTATGACTTGTGTGTACACCGTAGCTCCCAAAGGGGGAGAGGGGAAAAGAAAAATTCAAAACCACCTCTTGCTCCCCTTCTCCCAGAACGGGAGAAGGGGTTGGGGGATGAGGGCGGATTTTCTATCTGCGTAAGGTGAGTTGATAAGTCCAGAAAGCAAAGCCTTGCTAAGCAAGGCTTTGCTTTCTGGGCTTTGACAGATATTTTGCGTAACTTAGGAACAAAGTCAACTATTGATTAGTCTATAGTTTAGATAGAACTCTATTGGCATCGCCAGAGGCATTTATGAGCGCTAAACATACTACAAAATTGGCAATAGTATCATCGGTAAGTATGGTACTCAGCTTAGCTGTAACATCTCTCATTTCTTCCCCTAGTGATGCGTATCAAAAGTTTCAATCACAATCAGCACAGACCGTATCGCAGCAAAATCAAATAGCACAGGTATTTCGCTCCACCTATAACCTACCTGTTGGTCAAGCGATCGCTACAAAAATCAATCGTCAAGATACCCTCTACATTGCTAAGGGTGAAACCGTTAATGCGAGTCTCTTAGTTGCCCAAGATATTGTCGCTAACAATGGTACTGTTTTGATCCCTTCAGGCGCAGTTATCGAAGGGCAATTTGTGCCTGTGGACGGTGGCTCTAAGTTTATCGCCCAAAAATTGACGAGTCGTGGGGCAACGGTCAGTCTCCAAGCAGAATCGCCATTAATTAATGATATGAAAGATCCCCGTGAGACTAATGCAGGCTCAATCTTGACCGATGCTGGCATTGGTGGAGCCGCAGGTGCGGTGCTTGGGGGCGTATTGCGTGGTGGTATTCACATTGAAGATATTCTCGGTGGTGCGGCGGCTGGAGCCGTAATTGGAAATGTGACTGCACCTCAGGTAACGGTCATTGAACCTAATACTGCCATCAATATCGTGACTAAACAAACCCTCACTTTTGCTACCCGTGATGATTATTAGAGACCAAAGTCTAGAATTAAAAGCCTTGCTACACAAGGCTTTTAATTCTAGACTTTGAGAGATGGTTTGCATAGTAAACCATCTCTCAAAGCCAGTTTCAAATTAACCCGAACTGACTCTGTTTTATTGGGTGTTAGAATTAGGAAAGCTGTAGCTGCCATCACAATATTTAAGCCAGAAAGCCACAGCTATAAATTTAATTTTGAGATCATTCAAGATATAGAGCGTTTGTTGTAGATATGGCTATTTTTGCTGCTGTTCAAACTCCCGAAAAAGTTAAAGATACTGTAAGGGAAGTAGTACGCAAACCTTACCCCAAGTATAAGGTCATTGTGTTAGACGATGATTTCAATACGTTTGAGCATGTTTCTAATTGCCTGATGAAATATATTCCCCACATGACCGAAGAGCTAGCATGGGAGTTGACTAATCAAGTGCATTATCAAGGCTTGGCGATCGTCTGGGTGGGACCGATGGAGCAGGCTGAGCTTTATCACGCGCAGTTAAAGCAAGCAGGGCTAACGATGGCTCCCCTTGAGCCTGAATAAGTAAATAATCCTTTGAGGCTAGTTCGGATAAAAGTCTTGATTGAGAATTTGCACAGTGTTATAGGGACATATTGATGGTAAGTCCTTCTTATCGAAAGGTGTTTCTTTGACAACAAGGGCGATCGCTTGTTTGTAGGATCTAGCGATCGCTTCTTCGACATAGGATTTGAGACTAGGGTTATCCACTAAAAGCTCTTGAATTTCCTCGCGCTGTAAGTCAATGGTGATGCGCCAACTTTTACCACGTAGCTGGGGTTGGTATTCCCACTTGAGTAAATGCCCAATCAAAACTCCAAAGCGATTGCGTAATTCCTGTTGCTGTTGCTTACCCAAGGATTCGATCTCCTCTGCCAAATTCTCCAAATCTAAACCCTGTAATTTTCCGAGACGTAGCAATTTTGCTTGTTCTTGTGTCCATCCGTAAAAGTCTTGCTCGTAACTATTGACAGAGTTATGAGAAGTCAGATTAGGCAAATCACTTGTATCTAGCATCATGACACCTCTAAATTAATATTTGGATTTTAGTTCAAGTGCTGCACAAAAGCTGTTGAGGCTATTTAACAAGGCATTGTAGTAAGCATAAGCATCATCACGTTCGTTCTGAAGATGAGCATACAATGCTAGTTCTGGCTCTGTTAATAGAGTCACTTTTGGAATATCTAAGCCTGCTTCGGCTAAGCGCACGGATGCGATCGCAATTAATAGTGAACCGATGGTATTATTTTTGCCTTGGTAAAGATCTTCGAGTCCAGATAAAATCAACTCTGATTCTGGTAATTCGTTTAGCTCCATTACTTCTCTCTCTCTGATGTACTTTTACAACGCTCAATAAATCGTGATTGGCTCAGGATCGCAATTTCAAAAATTGAAGGCGATCTCTACCAGTGTAGGACTTACGCTTTGGGTAGATGTGGCAAGGGCAAAGCCCTTGCCACATCTACCCAAAGCCCAGTAAATTCATTAGCATTGCGTAAGTCCTACAGTGTATTTAAACGCGATCGCTTAAAAATTATTTGTCTTTGCAGCGAGACACATCCTTAAAGAGATCTCCAATGACTTCTCCGAACTCAACAACAAAGCCAAGCATTTTTGATGGCACAATCGCGGATAGAAACAGACAGGCTTAATTGGCGCATCTCTTGGTATAAAGACTGGCGCGTCACTGAACGGCGATAATATTTGTACTATAACCAATAGCGTATACCACTGTTTCAGTGCACGCGCTTGTTAGGTTCTGACAGTAGTTGAAGATGATAAATGCTCGCGTTCTTGATGCCATTTTATATACCCATCGCGAATTGAAACAATTTGTGATTCTCTAGCTAATGATAAATGTTCATTTGTTAGCTCTATTGTCTGTAGTAAGCACTGAAACCCAGTAGCAAGAGCCATCGCAGAATTAGATGAAGATGAGGAAGAGAAAGTAACTTTATTCTCAGTCCAAGATAGCGATTCTCCTATACCTGCTGTACCCCAATGATGCCAGTCAGAAAAAGATGAATAAATTTCTTTATGAAGATCACCAGCATCTACACAATCACAGATCTGTTTTACCTGTGTACCACACGTCCAATTTTTATGGTATGGATCAGTTGGTAGGGGATGATTTTGACTGATCGCCGACTTTGCCTCTCTCGTGTAAAAGAGATTGCCATACTCCTGTATTCCTAGTTCATTTGACTTTTGCTGATTTAGATCGATTGATTCACCACGATCAATTTTTACTTGCTGTAACCTCCAATCATGGATATAGGCAAAGGTACGCCATTTTAATGGTCGTTCCATCGGGTTTTGTGCAGCCCAGAGTAACTGACATAGTCCCTCTATCATGCTTCTAGCAATGAGGATTGCATCTCGATTTGGAACTAGCTTGACTATAGACTGAACATGATCAATCTGTCGGCTAAGGAAGCATAAAGCCATAAAGCCTAGATGATCATCGTCTAAGCATTCAGCCCCCTCTATTGTTTCATTAGCCAAGTCCAAGAGTTTGTTTATCCATGCCTCAAGACCACTTAATGCTTGTTGACATTTTTCTTCGTGTGTAGTGACCTTCATGCTAATTTAATCTACAAGAAAAATTAGATACATTTAACTAGTGATCATACATATATTTTCAGTATAACAAACTTAATTATGGAAACTATACGTAAACTTTCTGGATAACACAACTATTTTGCATGATATAAGGAATTTGTCTGGGAACATCCCAGATTAGGTGATTTATATAGAAAAATGTAGGTTAACACGATAGAATAAAAGCCCAAAAACTTCTAGCCTGATCGCATAACACAACCCGCATTAAATATGAGCAATTAACAATTTTGTAAAACTTGAGCAGCCGTTAACTGAAGTTTGGGAAATATTGGCGAAGCGATCGCTTGATCACCTTCATAAACTCTCTCTTCATAAAATCCTTCCACCCATTCCAATACCGTTACCTTTTGCGCGATCACATCGACAATCCAATATTCAGTGATGCCTCTCGCTGCATACTCTGTGCGCTTATAGCGATAATCTCGACTGGCTTGATTAGGGCTGACCACCTCAACTACTAACAATGGTGGTGGCATATCTAGCAATATTAGCGATCGGGTTGCATCTTGCATTGCGATCTCCAACTCTTCGGAATAAACCACTAAGTCAGGAACACGTACATTTATTGTTCGGCTAGGTACTACTATTTCTGTTTTCATTCTGAGGCGATTATGGGAAATGCCAATATTAAAAAAACAGGTAAGCAGGAATATTGCAATCTGTTGATTGATATCACTTTCCGCGCATATAGAAATTAGTTCTCCATTTTCTAACTCATATAAAGCATCCGTTCCATCTTCATATGCGAGGAAATCCTCAAAGGTCATTTTGGGTGTAGTTGCAACAGTCATTGTTATTTCCCCAATGGTTTTGCTTAGACTAATTATCAGCGATCGCATCGATAGTTGTTGCCCTCAAAATGGTATGTTGATGAGCCTGCCTCTTTTGGTTTTTAAATGCAAGTAACCCGCCAGAATTCTCTTTCAGTCATGGAGCATCATGGCTGATCAAAATCATCAAGTTTATATCGCGCGTGAGATTGTTCACCATTACAGCCAGTTACGCCAATTGCAACCTGCTGAACAAACCATTCTCGATCTGCTTCGTGATAAATGGTCAAGTATGAAAATGCTGGATATTGGTGTCGGGGGAGGACGCACTACTCAACATTTCTCTAGCGTTGTTCAGGAATATATTGGCATTGATTATTCGGAAGAGATGATTGCGGCTTGTCAGAAACGCTTTCATGCTCAATCAAAACTGTTTGAAGTGGTCGATGCTAGGGATATGAGCCAATTCCCAGATAATTCCTTCGACTTTATTCTGTTTAGCTTTAACGGTATTGATGTGCTTTCCCATCCAGATCGCTTGCAAGTACTACAAGAAATTAGCCGAATTGGCAAATCGGGAGGATATTTTTTCTTCTCAAGCCATAGTCTTCAAGGACTAGAGAGAGAATTTAACTGGAAAAATAAGATTAGCTTAAATCCTCTCACAACCTACGTTAACTTGATCATGTTTGGACTGTTGCGCTTCTTCAACCGTTCAATTTCTCGACAGCAGATTAAAGATGCTGACTATGAAATCATTCAAGATGAATCTCACAACTTCCGTTTAAAGCAGTATTACGTGAGACCACAAGAGCAACTTAATCAACTAAAAGCAGATTTTGACAATATCAGAATGTATTCTTGGCACAGTGGCTTAGAACTACTTACGCAACAAGATTTGAACGCTAACACTGATATGTGGCTGTATTATCTCTGTCAGATTAAGTAAACATGAGCGTAAATGGCTACCAAATAAGAGCAGCAGCACGAAGTGCTGCTGCTCTTATTTGGGTTAGCGAAATGGAATAATCTCGGCATTGACACCTGACTGCGCTAATTTCTCCACTAACTGATTCGCCGCAGGGCGATCGCTATAAGCGCCCACTTGCAACATCATTCTGCCACTACGCGATAAGCGAAACGCATCAGGCACGATCGCTTTCACCTTTTGCGTAACTGACGTAGAAGTGTTTGGCACAATCACACGATATTGGAAGGGCTTACCCGTCGTAGGATCAAGCATTGCGGGAGGTAATGTGGCGACACGAGGAGTAGTGGTACTATATTCCCGCTCAATGGTGATCGTGGTTGGTGAAGGATTACTCGCACTAGGATTAGTCTTAATCACAGGGCTGGGTAATGACTGATTCGAGCTAGGAGGCTTAGCAGGTACAAATATTGTGGATGGTGTGGGCGTAGCTTTTGGCTCAATGGGAACAGCAACGGTTGGTGCTGTCGATACTGACGGGGTAGTTTTAGGAACAGTAGCGACAGGAATAGAGGTCAGTGGCGGAATAGCAGGGCTGGTCGCGATGGGATTAGTAACAGGCGATCGCGAAGCAGTGAGATCGAGTAAACCCTTCACCTTGGTGCGGTTAACTTGATTGCCCACAGCCGCTATGGGAATAGTAGTGGCATTGTTAATATCAAATTCCCGATTGTTAAAGAAGGTGTTATTACCTTGGGAAACGGTTGTTCCTAAATCGGGACGCGGAGAACTACTGGCATTACTGAGAATGACAACTCCATTGCGTTGATTTTCCGCGATCGCATTGCCGCGCAAAGTTGGCTGAGCCGTATTAGAAATGACGATACCATCAACATTACGAGCGATTTGATTATTAATGAGAGCAACTTGAGAGGATTGCCCAATTGATAATCCAAAGCCAGTATTTTCAAAGCGATTATTCCGAATTTCGCCTGTACTTGTGCCTAGAGCCGAGATGCCACTGCCTGTATTACCTGTGAACAGGTTATTACTAATTAAGGCATTGGCACTACCTGTGAGGAAGATGCCATCGTGGGTATTGCGAACGAAGTTACTATTGCTAATCACGACATTACGGCTAGATTCTAACCATAGTCCATAGCCGCGAGGATTGCTATTGGTAACGGTGATACCTTCGATGCGGGAGTCATTGGCGGCGGCGATCGCAATATTTTGACTAGCAAAGGTAGGACTGACAAAGCGCCCACCACCACTAATGATTACATTATTGCCATTAACATTGGGATTACCGCGTAAAACTGCACCCTTGGGCAAGCGAATCGGAAAACTTTCACCCGTAACTTCGCTATAAGTACCCGAACCCAATTGGAAGATCGTGCCTTCTTGAGGATTGGCAGCGATCGCGGCGGTGAGGGTGCGGAAAGATTGGGTTTCTGTACCTGCGCCAACGGTGTCCGCGCCTTGGGGGGAGACAAAAACTATTTTTTGAGGAGCGGTTTGGGCAAAGGCGATCGATGGTGCGCCTAAGGCAATAATGAAAGAAATACTAGAAGTGAGAGTAATAAGACAGGGAAACTTATTCATGGATCGATATCCTCAAGACATCTTGCAAACATGCACCCTTAGACTAGCAGGAAGTTGGTTTTGTTTCTAGAATTCGTCAGAATGTGAGGCTCATCCAAATGGGTGAGCCTCACATTAACCAGACTTTTTAGGATAGTTGCTCTGCAACTATCCTAAAAATGGAACTTAAATTGCTGTGCCAAGTAAATAAAGCAAACTCATCCGAATCGCCACACCGTTTGTGACCTGCTTATCGATTAAGCTCAAACGCGGATCATCCATTAAGTCAGAACTGATTTCCACACCACGATTTACAGGTCCAGGGTGCAAAACTTGGACATTGGGCGCACATTTGGCAAGGCGATCGCGAGTGATGCCGTACTTCGCATGATATTCGCGCAAACTGGGAATCAGGAATTGTCCCATCCGTTCCATTTGTAAGCGCAGAGTCATCACAAAATCAGCGTCCTCAAGGGCTGGCTCTAAGGAATAATGAATTTTTGCGCCATATTCGGCGAATTCTGGTGGTAGTAAGGTCGGTGGCGCAGCGAGATGGACATCTGCGCCATTGGTGAGCAGACTCCAGAGATTCGATCGCGCTACCCGTGAATGCAGAATATCGCCAACGATCGCGACTTTTTTACCCTTGAGATCCTTTGCCGTGGGAGCCGTAGGATTGAGATACATACAGAAGGTCAGCAGATCGAGCAAGGCTTGAGATGGATGTTCATGCTTGCCATCCCCTGCATTGAGAATCGCGACTTTACCACTGAGGGCATCCATATCTTTAGCGATCGCTAAGGGTACACCCGCCGATTGATGGCGAATCACCATGATGTCCGTTCCCATCGCCAGAAAGGTGCGGGCTGTATCGAGAATTGTTTCGCCTTTAGAAAGAGAGGAAGTTCCGGGGGCAAAATTGAGCGTATCAGCCGAGAGACGCTTGGCGGCAAGCTCAAAACTATTGCGCGTGCGTGTGGAGGACTCAAAGAATAAGTTAGCAACAACTTTGCTCTGCAAGGTTGGTACTTTTTTGTTGCGGCGCGACAGAACTTCTAAGAAGCTAACGGCTGTCTGCAAGACCGTTTCGTAATCGTTCGGCGTAAAGTCAGACAGCGAGATCACATGTCGTCGCTGCCAAGTAAGTTCAGTCATGGTGCGTTGCAGCTAGGAAATAAAGCGATGAGATAACATTGCGCCGACAGGGGCAGGAGCAACCATATCGTTAGGCAAGAAAGCACGGGAGCTAACTAGTACCAGCGTAAACAGGAAGATTGCAAAGATGATAAATGGTGCAATGTATTGGCGAAAGAAAGGCACGGCTGTAGCGATGTATATGACTACTACATTGTAATCTGCGATTCTACCTTTATAAGTAGCTGGTAATAATTAAAATTTTTGATGGCGTGGCTTAGCCGCGCTATCAAAAATTTGGTTAATTATGAATATTTGGCATGATCTTTCGTAAAGCTTCATCGGTGGAATTAAAGCTATTGTCATGTCCAATTTCCTGAAGTAGTCCACTTTTAAAGTTTGTGTAATTATTCAAAATGTCATCGTCTCAAATAGCCAAAAAATGATAGGGCGGTAATGCTTGACTCCAAGCGATTTGCCAATGGGGATGTTGTACTTCCCACGATCGCAAAGCCTCTTGCAAATACTCAACCTGCGATCGCGGTAATAACGCATAAACACGGACATCCTCTGAACCTTGCGTTTCCACATGCTGAAATTCAGGTGGATATTCAGGGCTTAAATGGTCAGTAATTGTCTGACGATAGTTCAGAACTTCCTGTTGTAGTTGCGATCGCCATTGTTCCTGTTGTAAATATTGCGATCGCTTTGCGAGTAGATAATCTTTGCCCTTGAGATTTGTAGTAACCTCGACCTTGGGAGCGATCGCAGTACCAGTGATCAAATATTCGGCATAACCATCTAGTCTCTGTAAACTGGCGAATAATCTCTCACCCTCCGTTTTTAAATAGGTCTTTAAGGCATCGATGGAAACAAAAGCTGTACCGAAGCGTAAAGGTAAAAGCGTGCGTTGGTTAAACAATTCACAAATTAAGCGATCGTGGTGAATAATCGCCTGCATCAAAGATTGCTCAGGCAATAGCTTCATCGCTTCGATATCTACATCTGGTTCAATGGCAGCAATCAAGCGATCGCATTGCAAATATTGAATGGGTTTACCCGTAATTCCCAACGAGCAATCATCTGGTGCTGGCGCAAGCAAAATCGCAAAAGTATAAAGCATTTTTCCTTTCTCCTTTTTCCTTGGAAATATCCTTGGATAAAGGCTATCTTCTGAGCTTAACCTGTTTCGGAACCTTGATAGCGTGGGTTTTATGGAAGTCGTCCTGCACTTTGGCAGTCAGACTTTTAGAAACACGCTGAACAATGAAACCGAGGACGCTATCTCCCGTTTTCTGAATCATATCCCTCGACAACTTCTGGATAAAGGCGGGAAAGTGAAGGGAAACCGTCAGATTTAAGTCCCATTCAATCGATGTGATTAGGGGATCATTACCGAGCTTTTCCCCTGCTCGTAATTCCAACGTTTTTTCCTCCAAGCGCATCTCCGCTTGAAAATCCACTTCATAGCCCTGCGGTATCTGATCGGGAATCGGAATAGTCACAATCCGATAAACACTATTGGCATCGGGAGGCAATAGATTTAGCCCCACCCTAGCATCAACCTGAAAGCCTAAGGCTCCCACCTTACCAATCCCCATCGCATAGCCAGTTTCCCCAATTGGATCAGCTTTAAAGGGATGGGCGCAACGACGAAACCAACCCTGATGGGCATCTAGATATTTCATTACCGTTTGCTTATCGGCAAACAGATCCATATTGCCGATGTAATGATTATGAAAATGCCTCATTTCTGAGTTGGGATCAGCATCCTGCAATAAATCCTTGGACTGAGCTAAGTGATCTGTATTTTCAGCATCGGGATCTTGGAGATCGTCGGCAGAATCATCACCAGTGCCATATTCCGAGAACATGGCGGCTTCCTGTGCAGGCGTTAACACAAACTCCGAGTCATCCTCCCCCGTTGGCTCTGAAGTGAAATCTAAATTTGCAGGCGATCGCATTGGTTCTTGCTGCATGACAAATACCTTAAAAACTGCTGTTGGATATCTGAGATGAGAATATAACGCATCTCAGATCTTGCTTACTAGAGGGTGTCTTGTCGAAGGCAAGACATCCTCTTAATTTAAAAAAGCTATATTTCAATCATAATAGTGCTAGCAGTTAGATTAGTGAAAGCCTATGGCAACTCGTACAGCAGTAATGGAAGCCGTCGAAAAGCTCAACTATCGGGTCACGATAGGCGATGTGGCGGCCCAGTCTGGACTTGATTTAAATACCGCCCAACGGGAAATATTAGCCCTAGCATCGGAAACGGGTGGCAATCTCCAAGTTGCCGAGTCGGGCGAGATCGCCTATAAATTTGCCCCGAATTTTCGCCAAATCCTAGTCAGTCGCTCATTTTGGCTACAGGTTAAGGAATGGCTTAAGGGCGTTTGGAAATGGGTGTTTTACGCGATCCGCATTTCCTTTGGCATTTTGCTAGTTGTCTCGATCATTATCGTGGTGCTAGGTATTATTGCCGCCACGATCGCCTTAAATAGTCAGCGTAGTGGCAACGATCGCGATGACCGCCGCAGTGATAATCGTGGTGGCGGTGGATTTATCTGGCTTGGGGGGTGGGGCAATCCCTTCGGTAATCCCTTTATCATGTTCGATCCTTACTACTACGAGCCAGAGCGCATCCGCCAACGCGATCCCGATGAAATGGGCTTTTTAGAAAGCGTATTTTCATTTTTGTTTGGTGATGGCAATCCTAACGCTGACCTCGAAGAGCGCCGTTGGCGTGAGATTGCAGCGATGATTCGTAGTAATAACGGTGTGGTTGTTGCTGAACAAATTGCGCCTTATCTCGATGAAACTAGCCGCCTAGAGGGTGACGAATATTTCGTGATTCCCGTTTTGTCGAAATTTAACGGTTTCCCCGAAGTTAGCGATGCGGGAACTCTTGCCTATAAATTTCCTGACTTACAAAAAGTTGCCTCGGAGCGCAAAGCCAAAGTTAAACATTCCTATTTGCAAGAAAAGCTCTGGCAGTTTAGCCAAGCATCTCAAGGCAAGATTGCGCTAGCGATCGGTTTAGGTGTTTTCTATCTAGTTGCTTCACTATATTTGGGCAGTTTGCTAGGTAATCCCAGATTAGCCACATCTCTGGTTGGATTTTTAGGATTTATCAAAGCCGCCTACGGGTTCTTGCTAGGCTATGCCGTTTTGTTCTTGTCTACGCCTTTAGTGCGCTATTTTGTCTTGCAGTATTTAAATGGCGGAATTGGCGATCGCAACCAAAAACGCGCCGCCCGTGCTGAGCAACTCCAAAATCCCTCATCGACTCTGCGAGAAAAGCTGAACTTTGCTAAGACTTTTGCCACTAAGCAAGAGGTAATCGATCAAAATAATCTTGCCTATACCACTGAGCAAGATTTGACGGATCAAGAATATGCAAAGTTACTCAAGGAAAATAAAGATCAATAAGTCTTATAGCAATGTCAAATAAGTAGCGGCGCGAAGCGCCGCTACTTATTTGACATTGCAGAACTGAAATTAAGACTGTGCAGAGAAAGTTTTAGAAACAGGAAGAGAGACTTCAAAGCTATAGACCCGATCCTGTTGCATAATGGGGAGTAAACCTTAGCAAAATTTGACCTAATTTAGAAAAATGACCTCTGCTCCTAAAGCCAAATCAAAGAATCTCGTAGATAGTCCTGCCGAATCAAGCGAATATAAGGACACCGTTAACTTGCCCCAAACCGACTTCTCAATGCGGGCAAATGCGATTATTCGTGAACCAGAGATTCAAAAAATTTGGCAAGAGCAAGGTGTTTTTGAAGACCTGACCCACAATAACAAAGGTGATGTGTTTACCCTCCACGATGGCCCCCCCTACGCCAACGGCACATTACACATGGGTCACGCCTTAAATAAAATTTTAAAAGATATTATTAATCGCTATAAGTTATTGCGTGGCTACAAAGTCCGCTATGTGCTGGGTTGGGACTGCCACGGCTTACCGATCGAGCTTAAGGTTTTACAAAATATCAAAGCCGAAGAACGCGCTAAATTAACGCCTTTGCAATTGCGTCAAAAAGCGAAGGAATTTGCGCTGCAAACGATTAATGAGCAAGCCACAGGCTTTCAGCGTTGGGGTGTTTGGGGTGACTATGAGAATGCCTATTACACGCTAAAACCTGAATATGAAGCCGCCCAGATTGGTGTATTTGGGAAGATGGCACTTAAAGGCTATATCTATCGTGGTCTCAAGCCCGTCTATTGGTCGCCCAGTTCCCATACTGCTCTTGCGGAAGCCGAATTGGAATATCCCGAAAATCATGTTTCGCGCAGTATCTATGTGGCGTTTCCAGTTACCCAATCTAGCGAGAAGCTAAAGGCGATCGCCGATCTCGCAAATCTCCATGCCGTGATCTGGACAACCACACCTTGGACAATTCCCGCTAACTTAGGCATTAGCGCCAATCCCCATCTGAGTTACAGCATCGTTACTGCTGGCGATAAAAATTACATCGTCGCTACGGAACTGGTTGAGAAGTTGGCCGCTACCTTTGAGCAAGCTTTGGAAGTGAAATATACCTTCAAGGGTGATGTTCTCGAAGGAACGATCGCTAAACATCCCATCTGCGATCGCCCCAGTCCCATCGTGCTAGGCGATCACGTCACCGCCGAGTCAGGTACAGGCTTAGTGCATACTGCACCTAATCATGGTCAAGATGACTTTATCGTGGGCAAAAAATATCATTTAGGTATGATTTCCCTTGTCGATGATCGCGGTATTTTTAATGAGGATGCTGGCGAAGAGTTAGCAGGTTTAAGCGTTCTCAAGGAAGGCAATGCTAAGGTTGTGGAAATCTTGACTGCCAATGGAACTCTGATTAAAGAAGAAGCCTATAACCATAAATATCCCTACGATTGGCGTACCAAGAAGCCTGTGATTGTTCGTGCTACCGAGCAATGGTTCGCCTCCGTTGATGGTTTCCGAGAAGAAGCTTTGAAATCGATCAAAGAAGTTAACTGGATTCCTGCGATCGGTGAAAATCGGATCACCTCAATGGTACAAGAGCGATCAGACTGGTGTATTTCCCGTCAACGCACTTGGGGCGTACCGATTCCCGTATTCTATGATGAAGAAACCAACGAGCCTTTGCTCACGGAAGAAACCGTTACTCACATTCAAGAACTCATTCGCGAGCATGGTTCCGATGTGTGGTGGGAAAGAGAAGTAGAAGAATTGCTTCCTGAAGCCTATCAAAATAATGGTCGCAAGTATCGCAAAGGTACGGACACGATGGATGTCTGGTTTGATTCTGGTTCCTCATGGGCTGGAGTACTCGGCGGCGAAAGTCATAACTCGCGCACCGTTCCCTATGCAATGAACTATCCTGCGGATATGTATCTCGAAGGTTCCGATCAACATCGTGGCTGGTTCCAATCTTCGCTCCTTACGAGCGTAGCAACTAATGGCTATGCCCCTTACAAGACCGTGTTAACTCACGGCTTTGTCCTCGATGAAAAGGGACAGAAAATGAGTAAATCCCTCGGTAACATCGTCGATCCGATGGTGGTAATTAATGGTGGGAAAGACCAGAAAAAAGAACCTCCCTATGGAGCAGACGTAATCCGTCTCTGGGCGGCGAGTGTCGATTACAACGGTGATGTGCCAATTGGTAAGACCATCTTGGCACAGATGTCCGATGTATCCCGCAAGATTCGCAATACCGCCCGATTCTTGCTCAGCAATCTCTTTGATTTTCAACCTGCGGAACATCTAGTTCCCTATGCCGATCTTACCGAAAGCGATCGCTATATCCTGCATCGACTTTACGAAGTCACCAAGGACATCACTGAGGCATACGAGAAATTCCAGTTCTCGCGCTTCTTCCAAACTATCCAAAACTTCTGCACCGTCGATTTATCGAACTTCTATTTAGACATCGCCAAGGATCGCCTTTATATCAGCGCGCCCAATGCTTGCCGTCGCCGCAGTTGCCAAACCGTGTTGATGTATTGCTTAGAAGCAATTGCCAAAGCGATCGCCCCAGTCCTTGCCCACACTGCCGAAGATATCTGGCAATACTTGCCCTATCCCGCACCGACTAAATCCGTCTTCCAATCTGGCTGGTTTATTGTGCATCCTGAATGGCATAAACCTGAATTAGCCGATAAATGGGAATACTTGCGCGATGTCCGTTCTGAAGTCAACAAAGTCTTAGAATCGGCAAGAACTGGCAAACTCATCGGCGCACCCTTAGAAGCGAAAGTCTTGCTAGTTGCCACCGATGCCACTCAGAAAGCTTATCTAGAATCATTAGGAGAAGATTTGCGCTATCTCTTTATCGTGTCACAGGTCGAGCTTGTCGATAGCTTACCCTCTGCTGACTTTAAGGGAGAGGCTACCAATTTACAAATTGCGATCGCAAAGGCCGATGGCGAGAAATGTCCCCGTTGCTGGAACTACTCCACCCATATCGGTGAGTCTACCGAGCATCCCCATATCTGCGATCGCTGCGTCAGCGCATTAGCAGGTGCTTTTTAGTAAATCGTGATGAGATAGCGATCGTTTATTTCAACAATAAAAATGATAAATAGGCGATCGCCTATATACCTATACACACTCATGTCTCTAAATTTCTAAAGAACATAAATGGCAAAAAAAATTATCAGTCTTTTTTCTGGTGCTGGTGGAATGGATATTGGCTTTCATAAAGCTGGTTTTGAAACTGCTGTTGCTGTGGAACAAGACCCATCATGTTGTGAAACATTGAGACGAAATATGCCAAACGTTAATGTCATAGAAGGAGATATTACAAAACTATCAACTCTAGAAATCCTAAAAGCAGGAGATATGGAACCTTTAGAGCCTGCATTAGTAATAGGTGGACCGCCTTGCCAGAGTTTTAGCCTAGCTGGTAAGCGCATGGGAATGGACGATCCTAGAGGGAAATTAGTTTTGGAATATATTAGAGTGGTTCGAGAAGCTTTACCAGTAGCTTTTGTAATGGAAAATGTAAAGGGATTAGTGAATTGGTCAGAAGGCAAAGCACTAGATGCTATATTGAAAGAGGCTTCACAGGAAATTGTTTATAATGACAAAATTTATAAATATGAACTATCTTACCAAATTTTAAATGCTGTTGATTATGGTGTTCCTCAGTTTAGGGAGAGAATTATTATTGTTGGAAATCGCATAGGTAGAAAATTTGACTTCCCGACACCAACGCATACATCTCCATCAGAAGTACAAATGGATTTATTCAAAATGACTGACAATAATTGGAAGACAGTTTGGGACGCAATTGGGGAATTACCACCAGCAGTCGAACCTTCAGAAACTGCTCTTCGTATTTCAGAAACAATTAAAGAAAGAATCATCAATCATGGATATTAAAAACCATCAAAAAACGGCTCATGCTCCTTCAACTATTGCGAAAATTCAAGCAGTAAAGATTGGTACTAAACTGAGTGACTTTACGAAGTCTTTTGGTTCTACTTATAGAAGGCTTGATCCTGATAAGCCATCACCTGCTGTAACAAGAAGTGGCTATAGAGACTTTATTCATCCATTTGAGGATAGAATGCTTACAGTGAGAGAGTTAGCTTGTTTACAGACATTTCCGATAGAGTGGGAATTTTTAGGGACAAGATTGGATTCTTATAGTAGTAAACGAGTTGTCACGATGACCCAATTTGGACAGGTTGGAAATGCAGTTCCACCTCTTCTTGCTGAGGCTATTGCTAAGTCAATTATGGAGCAATTCTTTCAGGATGAATAAATGAATAATTTGAACGTAGTATCTGCTGCTAGTTTGATTACGACATCTGAGGCAAGGAGAAGTGGATTTCTTGAGTATGCCTTACGCAGAAATAAAGAGGCTATTCCTTTTATTGATAAAGCAAAGGCTCTAAAAGCAACTCTGCAAGCTCATACAAATCAACCTCGCGATATTCTCATGCTTGTTAAAATTAGAGAAAGTTTGCTGGAGTCTGCGGGTATATCCGTTAAAGCAAAAGCTCATTTATCTAATTCTGATAAAGAAAGACTATTAACAGATTTCATCGATAGAGTTCTAATCCCTTGCGGTCAAGAATACATAGATGAAGTTATTTATCGGTATCTGCTAACTTCAGGTGATGCGCTTGGAGGTAAAATGCGAAATATTGTTGGTTCTATTGCCAATGAGAAATTAAATCGCTTTGTGATATCTCAACTGCAAATATGTCAGATTGACTTCCATTTCGCCACCAATAGCGGCTTTATTAGTTCGACAGAATACACGCTAGACATAGCAGAATCAATCAAAGCCATCAAGTGGCAGACAGGTAATGGTGATCAAAGACTACTGATTTACAATGTTAATGTTCCTCAAGTAAGTAAAAATATTGATATCGTTTTACTGAATAAATCTATAGAAGTAACAAAGGGAAAAAATCTCAAAACTATTTTAAATGATTCCAAAAATTATTTGGCAATTGGTGAATTAAAAGGAGGAATTGATCCTGCTGGAGCGGATGAACATTGGAAAACTGCAAACACTGCATTAGGTCGAGTACGTGTTGCTTTTAATAATCAGTTACCATTAATATTTGTTGGAGCTGCTATTGAATCGGCTATGGCAATAGAAATATTTAACCAGTATCAGAATGGTGATCTTGCCAATTGTGCCAATTTAACTAATGATGAACAGCTTGCTTCAGTATGTGAATGGCTAGTTAATTTATAGAACCAGCAGATTATCTCAACTTATCTCAACGTTATCAACGTTTTTAGAGAAAAACTTTATACATATCGGTGAGTCGGCTGAGTATACCCATATCTGCGATCGCTGCGTCAGCGCATTAGCAGGTACTTTTTAAATCTAGTCACACCATGCAAAGAAGGGCTTGGCATTGCCAAGCCCTTCTTTGTGCATACCTCTTTGTATAGGTACAGCCAATCTGTCATCCATGTCCTTAGCTAGATTAACATCTCGAAATACTTTGTTATATTTCTTTACATAAGGAATTAACACACAGGTTAAAGCAATGGCTAACAGTTACAGAGTTGATGAAAGAGGTGTTCTTAATAACTTCGCAGTTGAACCCAAAATGTATGTCGAAGATACCGACAAAGCTGGTTTCACTCCTTATGCAGAATTACTTAACGGTAGACTCGCCATGATTGGTTTTGTCTCTCTCCTCATTCTTGAAGTTTCTACGGGGCATGGCTTGATTTGGTGGTTGGGGAATCTTTAAATCTTGCCTGTTTCCAATCTAAATGTTTAAGACAAAGTAAAAACGATTCTTTAACCCTACCCAAGAGGTAGGGTTTTTTATTGATTTGGAGATATATCGCTACAGTCCAAATCAAAACCCAAGAGTCGATTGGTGGCTCGAAGTGCCACCAATCGACTCTTGGGTTTTGTGCCTAGTTAATTAATAAGCGATCGCATATTGTCTGTAAAACCTTCGCCTCATCCTCGGAGATGTGACTAGCAAAATGTTCATAAATACCCTCAGCGTAAACGATCCACATTTTTTGCTGCATTGCTAAGCCTGATTCAGTTAGGACTGCGTAAGTCCCACGCCGATCGCTTGGACAGGATTTTCGATAGAGTAGGTCGGCTTTTTCGAGGCGATCGACTAATCTCGTTAGATTGCTACGGGTTAATAGCACTTTTTCCGCTAGTTCACTTAAGCGCAAACTGTGATCGGGCGCTTCTTTGAGTGTGAGCAGCACGTCATACCATTCCAAAGGGGGCAGATCGGCTTGAGTAAGTTTTTGGGCAATGCGATCTAGCAGCTTGGTATGAACGGTCAAAAGCGATCGCCAAACAGAACTTCGCAAAGGATCTAGGGCTGAATTTGTTGACATACTTCCAGTATCCAAAAAATCGTTGCAATCGCAATTATAAAAATAGGCTCATAGATGCGACACGAAGTGTCGCATCTATTTTGGGGAATTTAGTTGCAATTGCAATTAAATATGCTAAATTAATTTTAGTTGTAATTGCAATTAATGTAAATGCAACTATATCCAAATATTTAGTTACACTTACAAATTGCCATGTTGCCTCAACTAAAGCTAATCAGCCATACCCTTTGTCCCTACGTGCAGCGATCGCTGATTACCGTCCTTGAAAAGCAAATTCCATGCGATCGCGAATATATCGACCTTGCCAACAAACCCGATTGGTTTCTCAAAATTTCGCCATTGGGGAGAGTTCCTTTGCTGCTGGTTGATGGCGAAGTGCTATTTGAATCGGCGGTAATTTGTGAATATCTTGATGAAATCACCCCAGACTCGCTACATCCTGAGGATGCCTTAACCAAAGCTAAACATCGCTCTTGGATCGAGTTTGGTTCAAATCTACTGACAAAGATTGCAGGATTCTATGCGGCAAAGGATGCAGAAACCTTTGAAGCCAAACGTTTAGATTTGATTGCAAATTTAGAACTGCTGGAAGCACAACTTGATGCCGTACCGTATTTTAGTGGTGAGAAATTTTCGCTGATTGATGCGGTCTATGCCCCAATCTTTCGCTATTTCGTTGCCTTCGATCGCTATCAAAACTTTGGCTTTAGCGATCGCACTCCCAAGGTCAA
Source organism: Pseudanabaena sp. BL-A-41 (assembly GCA_050632425.1). Lineage (GTDB taxonomy): Bacteria > Cyanobacteriota > Cyanobacteriia > Pseudanabaenales > Pseudanabaenaceae > Pseudanabaena. The sequence goes on from CP192607.1 coordinate 3,081,894, forward strand.
TGCTTGGCGTGAAGCTCTACTTCAAAGACCATCAGTTCAGCAAGCGGTCGCCGAAAACTACTACGAATTGCTAGACGAGTTTCTCAAAAAGAGAAATAGCTATTTAGCAGAATTGATTAAATAGCTCCCATATTGTTGTGCTACCCGATTAGCGGGCGGCACAACACTTATGCTTAACTCCTTATAACAATGCTGAGCTATCCAGAGTAATCGTGACTAATTCCCTTGCATAGTCGAAGTTGACAACAGAATGGATTTTGCGCCGCTCTCCTTTTACCGATATAACCCCTGCAATCTCTGAAGCCGATCTCCATTCACCTTGATATCGTGCTGAAGCAAGACGGGGATCGAAGGAACTTATCAGTTGATAGGACATTTGCTGAAATCCCTTGGTTGCTAGACTAATAGGTAGATAGTCTTGCCATGATCGCCCAATTTTAGCGTCAGCAGGTAAGCTGGGCATCGCTAGAAATAATAGGCTAAAGTTGCGATCATTTCCTTCTAGACGATGGAACTTTAAACCGCGATCGCTTTGACTAAAGTAAAGCTTCCCTTTGCCAGAATCCAGATAAAATGTGCCATCGATCGCCATTCTCACAATTACAGATAGGCGCGAAATCTTGGATTGATGATGCTTGGTTTTATGTTCAATTTGGAAATGCAGTTGGGAATCAAGGGTGAGGGTAAGAATTTGAGAACAGGGGCGATCATGGGGAATTGCTTCTAAAATATCATTTTCATTGGGTTCTGACTCAGAGACCAATTGGTCGTTAACTAGGAGATTAGTAAAGCTAAAGGGAATTGTCGCTGCGCAGATGTCGGGAGTGAATTGGGCTTGGATGTGGATATGGGGCTGGGGTGAATAGCCAGAATTACCACAGCGTCCGAGCAATGCGCCTTGATTAAGGCGATCGCCCTGTTTGACGACAATGCTATTTTGAGCAAAATGAGAGATTTCCACATAAAAGCCGCGATCGTCGTAGAGAATGACATGATTGCCCCAGTTGCGATCGTGATCGACTTCTCCGATCGCGCAGTCAGGTAAATCGTTCACAACTCGCGTCACCCAGCCCGAAATCGGCGAGAGAATTGGCTTCTGAAAGGCATAGTAATCTGTGAGTTTTGTGCCTTGATGGCGATAGGTATTTCCCTCATCATCGCACAGTACAAAGTCATAGGCATAGCGCCATAACCCTTGATGTGTCCAGCGTCCATCCACACCTTGCCACACTTTCCATCGCCCCGTAAAGGGCAAAGAGATCGCCCGATAATTTCCCTGCTCCCTAATCCTTGCCGTGAGTTCGTAATCTAAGGTTCTTTCGGGAGAAGCTTGGGGATAACGGGCTAATAATTTCTGTCCGACACTGCCTAAAAGATAGAGAAAAGAGAGGGTGACGAGATTGTAGGGGAAGGCATGGACTGGTAAACCTACGGCTGCCCAAAATACGCTCACCGACTCACCGATGAGGGCTGTGAAGACTACAGCGATCGCGGCTAAGCAATAGCTACGGGGTGAAGGAATGAGGTAGAATCCGCCAATGGCAAGGGCGACGAGAATAAAATTTAAGGCGGCAGGATCGTGATAGACATAGATAAATGTGCCTGTGAGCATGGCGCGGATATATGTACCGAGGGCATAGCCTGTGATCGCTAACATCAACTGAATCCGCGAGTTCCATAACAGCAATAGCATCACTGCGATACCGACATAGATATTTGGCAAAAAGAAGATTAATCCTAAAGTCCGCAAAAATCCTTCGATAAATTCGGGTAAACCGATGGAATAGGTGTGGGGATGGGCGATCGCGGGAACAAGTCCTGCATAGCGAAAGGCGGCTAAATGCACAATCCAACTGACGGTAACAAAGGGCAAGCTCAGGACTGGTAAGAGTAAAAAGGTGCGTAAAATATGTGAGGCAGTCCATGTCAGCACAAAGGCTAAGGAGCCTGCAATGCCTGCGAGAATCAGCGATGCGGGGGTAATTTGGAAGAGATAACCAACTCCTAAGCCTGCTAATAATGGATTAAAGAGAAGTGGTGCATAGTTCAAATAATCGCGTTTTAGTTGCATGACTGCGGCTAGGGCGATCGCGCTAAATAAGCCCGTCATTCCCATAATTAGCACCGATGGCTGAAGCATCATCGCCGCGATTAAAATTGCACCTATACCTGCCCCCCGTAGGAAAATAATCTCGGCTACCGCCGCACAAATGGAAGTAATTAAATGTTGTGGTGTTTGCCCAATATTTTTGATTTGTCGCCATTGTTGAGTAGATAAATTCGGTATTTGAGCGAATCTCGCTTTTAACGGATGTAGCGATCGGGAATTTATACCAATCATATATAGATAAAAATTTTAATGAGTACAGAGATTAAGATCCCCGACTTTTTCTTTGTTAGTAAAACTTACTTTTGCTTGTCACAAAAAAGTCGGGGATCTGGGTGGAAAGGAATCTAGGGGGATTTCTGTCTTAGACTTTCTCTAAATGCGCGATCGCTAGACGTGCGGGAAGTCTTTCTCTACGTTCCAAATCGCTGAGATCTTCGGCTTCGCGAATCAGTTCCACCTCGCCAGATTCCGTAATCAAAACCACATTGGGGCGATATTCAATAAACTGTAGCCATTGGGTATTGTTGTATGCGCCAACGGTGGAAACCACAAGGCGATCGCCCCTTGATAATGCAGGCAGGGCAATACTTTCAGCAATTACATCAATATTCATGCACATGGGACCATACAAGACAGATGGCTCACATTCACCATTAATGGGTTGTCCAAGGGAAATATCGAAGTTGTACCAAAAACTAGTAAATAGAAGATTTACACCCGCATCTAACACATAGGCACGAGTACCATCGGGCAAGCGTTTTGTGCCGCAAACACTGGCAATTAGAGAACCTGCCTCATCAATAACAGCACGTCCAGATTCAAGAATTAGTTTAGGAATATGTCCTGATTTGAGATTTGCCCACATCGCATCACAGATGGCATCAGCATAATCATCGATGGAAGGGGTTAGCACTTCCGCAGCATGATAGGTTCCCTTTAAGCGACTACGGGAAGGAAATCCGCCACCAACATCAATGTATTCCATGCGCCAACCATAGGCAGACTCGATCGTATAGCCAAACTTGATCATCTTTTCCACCTGACGCGCATAGGCTTCAGGCTCCATAATGAATGTGCCAATATGACTATGCAAACCCTTAATCTGCAACTTGCCACCGCTAACGATGCGATGCACTGCTTCCATCGCTTGTCCAGATTCAAGATTGAAGCCAAAGCGTGACCAACAGGGCTGAATCCCTGCATCTAAATTTAGACGAATACCGACAGAAATAGTTTGACCAAGTTGGAGTGCGATCGCCTCTAGATCTTCGATTTCATCGAGATGATCGATATTAATCGTTACCCCATCCCGCACGGCTGCTTCCAGCGTAGCAAAGGGTTTGTGAGGTCCATTGAGGATCATGTTTTTGCCCTCAATTCCTAACGCCTTCGCCTTCTGATATTCCATTCTCGAGACTAATTCAGCGATCGCCCCTTCTTGATGCAAGATCGCGCAAATCGCCTTGAGATAATTAGTTTTGTATGACCAGCCAAAGGTGACATCGGGATAACGGGTCGCAAAAGCCTGTTTCATGGAACGGAACTTGCGCCGTAATGTCTTCTCAGAATAGACAAACAAAGGGGAACCATATGCCTTGACCAAATCCTCAACTGCCACCCCTGCGATTTCACTCTTGACCTTACGCTGATTGGGCGCAGCACCTGCAAACTTGTTCATTAAGCCACTATGCAACTTGCGGATCATGGGCTTTTCGTACTGTTCTGTATATTGGGCTGTAGACATTTTAAAGTTCTCCTAAAGTTACTAAAGTCTGCAAAGGCGAAACATCGGTGATGATTTCGTAGGTGTAGCGCATCAATAATTTGCTAGCTTCGTAATCTTGATGGGCAGGGATTGGTAAGCCGAGGGCGGCTCGGACTAGGCGCGATGGTAAGTTAATGCCCACTCCCGTTGCAAAATAAGTCCATGCGGGAAAGCGAGGATTAATCTCAATCAAATAAATTTCCCCATCGCGATCGAGCATACATTCCATTTCAAAAGCCCCTTTCCACTTGGTATGCCTGAGAAAAGCTTCCGTAGCTAATCGCATTCCTTCATGCTGAATCGTTACCCCACTCCAAATCTTGCCGATTTCCGTAACGGTCATCTTTTTGATGGCAACTAAGCCCAGATGCCCACCATTTCCATTCCCCACTCCCACCAAATTCAACTCAATTCCTGTAATCACCTGCTGCACAATGATGGGATAGCCCCATTCCGCCGCCAATTGATAAAAGCGTTGGATTGCTTGCTCAAGGGTATTCACGCGGTATGCTTTGTAATAGGAACCCTTAATCATCAATGGGAAATGTAATTCCGCGATCGCCTCTTCTAGTTCCTGAACTGATGTTACTGTGATTGTTTTAGGCGTTTTAATGCCAAAACTGGGGGCGACTTCGGCAAGCTTTGACTTATTGCGGAGGGCAAATTGGGCTTTGGTGGGCAAATAAGTATGAATGCCGATCGCTTCCAGTTCCTTGGCACAGTGGATATAGAGAGGAAGTTCGACATCGAAATTAGGAATAATGCAATCAAGTCCAGTTTGGGCTTGAATCTGTTCTAAACGCTGCATCAGGGTTTCAGGATCGCCCGATGGATAGGGTATCATATAGCGATGGTCAAATAGCCAATCCATATATAGCCCCGTTTCCATCGCATCATAGGCTAAGCCCAGTAACTTGGTTGGCAATTGGGTGTCTTCGCGCAGACTTCGCGCCACACCTGTTCCGGGGGCAGGATTGTCGATCGCATTAATACCTGTTATCGCCACATTAATTGTTTGAGTGATCGATTTCATGCGATCGCCTCTCTAATTTGAGAATTAGGTTTGCCCATATTTTTAGAAGAAATGCCCAAAGCTTCCATTTGTTGGCAAAAATCGGCTAGATCCTTTTCGATTAAACTTTGAGCCATACCGAAAGAATCCGCAAGCGTCATGATGATTTGAGCACGATTTTCACCCTGTTGCATTTTCTGTAATATCAAGCGTCCACAACGATTGAGCGTATAGGTTTCTCCCGTTGAAGAGTCAAACGCAAAACCATCGTTAGAAATTTGTAGCGTTTTTAATCCTGCCATTGTTTTGTTGAGAATTTGAAGGTTTGAGAACTTGAGAATTGATGTTTTAGCGATCGCGAGGTGGAGGTTCAGGGAGATTAAGAGCTTTGACCAAATCTGCCTCACTCACATTCAGCTTTTGAGCAGCCCCTTTTATATCTAAGCGAGGTGGTGGCATACATCCTTGAGCCGACTGATTTGACTGATTCGCTTGATTACCGTTAGCCGATTCGGGAGGTTTAGGCGGTAAACCCAAAGCCTCGACTAATTTCGCTTCAGTTGTACCTAATTTCTGAGCAGCAGATGCAAAATCGGGACGTGGTGGTGGGTCGGGGGGCAATTGATTTTGATTAGAAGATTCTGGGGGCTTAGGTGGTAGACCGAGCGCTTCGACTAATTGCTGTTCAGTGACACCTAGTTTTTTAGCGGCAGCCGCCAGATCGGGTGGTGTTGGACGCGATCGCTCTTGATTAGATACTTGTGCCTGCAATTGTTCCTGTGATTGCGTTTGAGCACTAACATTCAAGTTTGAATTTGAACAAGGTGCAGTGGCTTCCAAAAGTAAGGTGATCGCTGCACATTGAAATGCTTGGCTAATTTTCATCATGAACCTCTCAATTATGTAGCAGTTTTTGTTTTGCCGTAGGCAAAACAAAAACTCAAAACTCTCACTAGGATTGACTTTTAGGTTTCAAATGAGTCCATACTCATTTGAAACCCGCTATACATTCCTGTTGATGTATTTCATTGAAACCGACAAAAATTACTAATTACCTAACGATGAAATTACAATTTTGTAATTTTTCTCAAGACAATCACTGAGCCTTCTGAACGTACAATAATTGTGCGGATAGATAGTGCTTAGGGACTTGCAGATAAAAAATAAAATGTGCCACCAAAGTTATCTAGCTTCGACTTCGCTCAGCTAACGTTGGCTGAGCGGAGTCGAAGCCACAGGTACTTTAATTAATAGCAAGTCCCTTAGTGCCGCCTATCCGAACCTCTAGACAGGGATACTTATGAATGTCTTATACGTTGAAGATGAAGAAAAAATTGCCAACTTTGTCTGCATTGGCTTAAAGGAACAGGGCTTTGTGGTGGACTATTGCAATAATGGGAATGATGGCTATGCCCATGCCTTAGAGTTTGAATATGACGCGATTATTCTCGATATTATGGTTCCGGGGAAAGATGGCTTAGCGATTCTCAAGGGACTACGCAAGGAGGGGAATAGCACGCCTGTAATTTTATTAACTGCCCGCAATGAACTCGACGATCGCCTTACAGGATTAAATCTCGGAGCCGATGATTATATTGCCAAGCCATTTTTTGTCGAAGAATTAGTTGCGCGAATTCATGCCGTTGTCCGCCGCGTTTCAGGAGATCGCCAAAATGTTCTAACTGTCCATCCTCTCAAACTCGATCGCCTCACTCGCGAAGTAACCTGTCAACAAGAAGTAATCGAGCTGACCTCCCGCGAATTTAATTTGCTGGAATATTTAATGCGATCGCCTGGCCGCGTCTTCACCCGCACGCAAATTCTCGAACATGTTTGGGGCTATGACTTCAATCCGAATACCAATTTAATTGATGTTTGTATTCAACGCATTCGCAAAAAAATTGAGAAAGTCGGCGGTGAAGAATGTCTGGAAAGTGTGCGTGGTGTTGGTTATCGTTTTCGCAAACCTCAAAACCCATAAGAGTTGCCGCAACGCGGCAACTCTTATGGGTTTTGAGGTTTGCGTGGATGGAACTATCCCTCCCTATCCCTTAGGTGATCGCGTACATAGTAGGGGCGGGTTTAGTTGATGATTCTGTGCTGAAGCAAGATCTATATGCAAAACCCGCCCCTACGTTAGAACCTTCCACGAAAGGGTAACTCTTATAAACAATTTACTATGAAACTAAAATCATTCCGTTTTCGCATTGCCCTCCTCTCCGCTTTACTAGCGGGAACTGCGATCGCGGGTTTTAGTGGCATTACCTATTTACTGTTCTATCAATCGCGACTTAATATCCTTGACAATGAAATAAAAGACCAGTTATCAAGGGAATCTTCATCCCCTCGCCCCTCGGGTCATTGGCAAACCTACGAAAAAATTCAAGCATCCTTTTTTGGCGATCAACCTCAGCAAGCCAATGCTTTATTGGTCATCAGTGACGGCAAAACCCTTCATCAATCACAAAATTGGCAAACAGATTTTAACCCTGAATCCTTATTTGTAACTTTGCCAGAAATCAGCAATCCCCCCAACTTACAACTTCCATCTTTAAACCAAACGCGATCGCCCAATCCCCCCTTAGATCGCCGACCACCTCCCCCTCGTCAAAATCTAGACTTCCCGCCCGACAATCCCCCCTTTGAGCAACAGTTGCCAGACCAGCCGCCGCTACTAGGTGATGGTAAAGCACCTCAGGCTTTCTCTAGTTTAGTTACGCGCAAAACCTCGACAGGTTCATGGCGGATGGGAACAGCCGTATCTCCCTTTGTCAAAATTGCGATCGCTGTGAATTTAAAAGTAATTGATCGGGAAATGAGTGCCATTCAAAACGTCTTCCTGATTTCCATTCCCTCGACACTGTTATTAATGATGTTAGGCGCATGGCTATTGTCCAGTAGCGCTTTGCAACCGATTAAGCATTTGACGGAAACAATTCGTCGTGTAAATGCTAAGGGGCTAAATCAGCGTACATCTGTTACCGACTTAGATACTGAGTTTGTGGAACTCGTGCAGGTGTTTAATCAAATGATGGAACGCCTAGAGCGCAGTTTCCTACAAGCTTCAAGGTTTAGCTCCGATGCTGCCCATGAGTTAAAAACACCTCTAGCAATTTTGCAAGGAGAATTAGAACTTGCCTTGCAAAATGCGGAAACAGGTTCACCCATGCAGCAAACTCTCAGTAATTTGCTCAATGAGGTCTGTCGCCTGAGTTCCATTACCCGTAAATTATTATTACTATCCCTTGCTGATGCGGGTAAAATGACTGTTCAAAAAATCGAGTTAAACTTTTCGCAAATCCTCGATGAAATCGCTGAAGATATTGAGATTTTAGCGCCAGAACTATCTCTTCAACTAGATATTCTGCCTGATTTAAAAATTTTAGGCGATCGCGAATTATTAACCCAAGTTATCCAAAATTTAATCAATAATGCCATCAAATATAACTTGCCGCATGGCTGGATTCACATTCAAACAAAGCGTAACCTTACCTCTGTACTGGTCACGATCAGCAATAGTTCGCAGGATATTCCTAGTAGCGATCGCGATCGGCTATTCGATCGCTTCCATCGCGCTGATCCTGCCCGTAATCGCGGCATAGAGGGATTTGGATTAGGCTTGAGTCTATCCAGAGAAATTGCCCTCGCTCACCATGGCAATTTACAACTTGACCAGACTAAACTAGGTTGTACGAGTTTTACGCTGATATTACCAATTTCAAGCTAGTGCAGAACATGACTAAAACTAAAAAGAAATCTAAGCTCAAGCGCTTTTTGCATTGGTTAGAATGGCGATTGGCAACACCTGAATTTATTGGGGGAATGTACACATTCTTTACGCTGTTCTTCTTTATGGCCGCGACAAATACCCTTGCAGGTTGGCTATATGTAATTAGTGGGGTTAGTTTTGCGCTGTTAATTGTGGGCGCAGTGATGCCCAAGCGATTACTTGCTGAAATCGCAGTGGTGCGATCGCCCATCGATCCTGTCAGTGTTGGTGACGATCTGTGGGTGGACTTAATCATTCAAAATAGGGGACGAACAGAGAAGCGATTGCTGGAAGTAAGGGATATTTTGCCAGAAAATCTTTCCAATATTTTGCAACAGGAAGTAGTAGTAGAAGTGATTGCACCGCTTCAGGAATATCGATGGCGCTATGAAGCAAAAACGACTAAGCGCGGGGTGTTTTTATTTAGATCCACAGAAATTGCCACTTCTAGCCCCTTAGGACTATTTCGCAGTCGTCGGGCTTGCCCATCGGGTCAAAAAGCGATCGTTTATCCAACGGTACTTCCCTTAGAGCGTTGTCCTTTAGTTGATCAACTAGGAAATGATACCAATCCGCGCCAATATAGCGATGATCACAATTATAGTAATGCTACAGAAGGTCTAACTAAAACTTTGCGCCCTTACCGTTGGGGTGATCCGACAAGGCTAATCCATTGGCGTACTAGTGCCAAGTTTGGAGAATTGCGCGTGCGGGAATTGGAAGTAACAATTGGTGGTCAAGAAGTGGCGATTGCCCTTGATACATCCACAGGATGGCAGCCAGAAGCTTTTGAAGAGGCAGTAGTTGCCGCAGCTTCGCTCTATTTCTATGCCCAGAAATCCAAACTAAGTGTGAGGTTATGGACAGCAGAGACAGGAATAGTCCAAAGCGATCGCGCAGTTTTAGAAACCCTAGCGGCTGCTAATGTCTCTGATGTCGCCACTCAAGTAGATATTCTCAAAGATATCCCTGATTTACCTGTGGTCTGGCTTTCCCATCGTAATGATAGCGTTGCCTATTTGCCCCTTGGTAGTCGGTGGGTGTTATGGCAAAATTCGGCAAAAGTGACTGTTCCTAATCAGCGATCGCTAGGTTTAACCATTGAAACGATCTCTGATCCTGAAGATGGAAGTTACAAATCTCTGCGATCGCAACTTCAGGAATATCTAACACCTTAACTCACCTTACGCAGATAGAAAATCCGCCCTCATCCCCCAACCCCTTCTCCCAGAGCGGGAGAAGGGGAGCAAGAGGTGGTTTTGAATTTTTCTTTTCCCCTCTACCCCTTTGGGAGAGGGGCTAGGGGTGAGGGTTTTATAATGTAAAGTGAGCCCTTAATAAAAAAGGGCGCTTCGCTTCCCTTTTTAAAGATTTTCGTATAGGTCAGCAATGATAATGTTAGAAAACAGCCAACCGTCGGGAGGATCTAACATGATCCGAATATCCTGTGATTGTTCGACTAACTTAACCCAATTCTTCGCTTGATAGGGATAGAGAATTTGTAAAGCGCGATCGCAAAGTTCTTTCCCATAATTTAATTGCAAGGATTCTAAGCTCAATCCATCCGCCAAGCGTAACCCCTGCATTAGCGTATCCATTAACTCCTCTCGATCATCAATTACAGGAGCCGTAAAGCCAATTCCCGATGCTTGCCATTGCGCGATCGCATCAAGATATTCCCGCATCTTACGTGGGCGATCGATCCTTTGGCGATTAATATAACTGGTCGCCCCCATACCCATCCCATAAAAGGGTTGGTTATGCCAATAGGTCAAATTATGCTGGGCCTGATAGCCTGATTGAGCGTAATTTGAGATTTCATAATGCTCATAACCTGCGGCAGGTAGCAACTCATGGGCGGCGATGTACATTGCAACCGTATGATCTTCCGTTGGTAATGGCTGATCACCTGCTTGATAGCGTTTGCCAAAGGCAGTGCCTTCCTCAATGGTTAAGTCATAAACAGATAGATGGGTCGGTTGCAAAGCGATCGCCTTTTCGAGCGAGTCCTGCCAATCAGTCATTGTTTGATGGGGTAGCCCTGACATTAAATCCAAACTGAAGTTCTCAAATCCCGCTTTTTGAATTGCCTCTACTGCTTCATAAATTTCGGCAACACTATGACCACGCCCACATATATCCAACAATTCCTGCTGAAAAGCCTGTGCGCCTAAACTAATTCGATTTACTCCCAAATTGCGATAACCCTGCAAAGTCTCCAGACTAACAGTGCCTGCATTGGCTTCGAGGGAAATTTCGGCATTAGAGGCGATTGCAAAGTATTTAGCGATCGTGTTGAGAATCTGCTCAAGCTGTTTTACAGAAAGCAAAGATGGCGTTCCCCCGCCGAAAAAGATAGTTTGCAATGGTTCAATAGGTGGAATCTCGGCTACAGTCAAAGCTATTTCTTGGCATAGCACATCCACATATTGCTGCTTGAGATTGTCCCCCCCTGTCGTAATTGCGAAGTCACAGTAAAAACAACGTCGCTTACAAAAGGGAATATGCAGGTATAGAGATTGAGGAAAGATTTGGCTCAAGGTTGCGATGCAGTAGTTAATTGAATGCTAGCGCTTTGTGTCAGCATTCAACTATTGGATGAAGAGATTATATAATTAGATTTAGCTACTTTAGATTTAGCTACTTGGCGATCGCGAATTTATCAATTCCCAATATCGATCAAACACCGATCAAAATCTATGACCAACACAATCCCAAAAGTAGAAATCACCTATCCTAGTAGCGATGGACAGCCGATGGCAGAAAGTACAGAACATTATCAATGGATTGTAACAATTGAAGGTGGCTTAGAAACCTTATTTAAAGACGACAATAATGTGTTTGTGGCGGGGGATTTACTCTGGTATCCCGTTGAAGGTCGAGCTGATATTCGTCGTGCCCCTGATGTGATGGTAGTGTTTGGTAGACCCAAGGGGGCAAGGGGCTCCTATATTCAGCATCTAGAAGAGGGAATTGCGCCACAGGTCGTATTTGAGATTTTATCTCAAGGTAATCGTATTTCAGAGATGGCGCGAAAGTTTGAGTTCTATCAAACCTATGGTGTGGAGGAATACTATGTTTACGATCACCTCGCCAATGATCTCGTGGGTTGGATCAGAAATCAGGATGATCAGCATCTAGAGCCTATTGCCGATATTCAAAATTGGAGTAGCCCACGCTTAGGAATTAGATTTGAAATAACTGATGAAACCCTGAAAATTTTTCAACCTGATGGAACAAGGTTTTTAACCTATCTTGAACAGGCTGAGCAAGCCAAGATAGAACGTGTTCGGGCTGAGACTGAACGAATTGCTAAGGAACAGGCTTTGGATAAGATCGCCAAATTTACAGCTAAGCTCCGTGAAATGGGTATTGATCCTGATCAAATTTCATAACATCGCCTTAAACATTGACAGAGTAATTCTTTCTAGGGTTTTGAGTAATTTTACTTATTGCAAAATCCAATGAAAAATCTACCAAAATAGCTGCGAAGAGTTACCTTGAATCGGCTTTAATTAAAGGAGCGATCTTCACACAGCAAAGGAATTCACGGCATACATATGGGGATTGCAAGGCGACAATTCTTGCAGGCGGGTCTGACTAGCCTGATTGGATGGCAATTTCTCACTCGCGATCGCGTGGCACTTGCCGCCGATCAATTTGTCCGTCAAGCTACGGGATCGACACAACGCAAGAGGGCACTATTGATTGGGATTAATCAATACGATGCAAAGGATGACTCCAATAGCTCTCAAAATTTTTCACAAAATAATCCAAGTGGTTGGCTACCTTTGCATGGCTGCGTCAATGATGTGGAGTTGCAAAGGGAATTATTAATTTATCGCTTTGGATTTGCCCCGCAGGATATCGTCACCCTCACCGATCGCGAGGCAACACGCACTAACATTAACAATGCCATTACCGAACATTTAGTAGCCCAGACTCTTCCCGATGACTTGGTGATGGTGCATTTTAGTGGACATGGTTCGCGATTGGGTAATTACAATACGCTGGTTCCTGTGGATAGTGGCTTGCCGCAAAAGCTGGAAAATTTGCAAGATATCACGTTACGGGAATGGCAAAGCTGGTTAAAAGAAATTACTACGGATCGACTCTTGTGTGTGATCGATGCAGGATTTTACTATCCGAATTTCTCGGCAATTGGCAATTTCCGTTTGCGATCGCGGATTGGGCGCAGTGATTGGCAAGCGCCACAGGAAATCCAACAAATTGAAAAGCAAGCGATCGGCACATTTTTACGCGCCGCATCGGGGGAAATGCTCTGTGCTGATGCTCAATGGTCAGGATTTAGCAGTGGTGCATTTACCTACGCCTTAGTGCAGCAACTCTGGCAAATTACCCCCGCTACGACGATTCATGTGGTCATGAGCAATTTGGCAACTACCCTCGATCGCAAAGCGCTGCACAATGACAATCTCTCCATTGATAAGCAAGTGGCAGCGATGGTAGAAGTGGATGCAGTGAAACAAAAAGCGATCGCTACGAATACCTTTGCCGAACTGTTATCAAATCCTGACCTCGGTTCCGATGGTGTAATTATTAATGCCATCGATCGCCGCACAGCCGACATCAGCTTAGCGGGTTTACCAATCACAGTTTTAATTAACTACATGGCAGGTTCAATCTTGCAGGTGCTACCCCCTAAAGTTGCCGATCTAGCTCCCGTCACCAATGAAACTACAACTCCAGTAACTCCTCCCAACAAGATTTCCACCAGTCCCCAGACGACAGTGCAAGTTAAATCACGCAATGGGTTCAATGCCAAAGTTGAAGTCCTAAATGATTACAGCACTAATCAAAAATTGGAAACGGGGCAGATCCTCCAAGAAGTCATGCGCGCTATTTCCCACAATGTTAAATTAGCGATCGCCCTTGATAATGGCTTGAGCAAAATCGAGCGCGTTGATGCCACTAGTGCCTTTTCCACCTTACCGAATATGTTTGGGGTCAATGCCAATGAGCAATGTGCGGATTGTCTCTTTGGTGTGCAATCCGCTAGCTATGGATTATTTACGGTCGGACATACACCGATCCTTGGTTCCTTTGGCTCCGTTGGTGAGTCCGTCGGCGTTGCCATCAAGCGGCTGCAACCCTTTCTGGAAAGTCTCCTTGCCGCGAAACTGATTCGTGCTACCGAAAATCAAGCCACATCTCACCTCAATGTGCGAGTAACCCTCAAGGCGATGATTGGTGTTGATGAACGTTCCGTTACCCTTGCAAGCAAAGCCTCCGCAAGAGCCGATCTCGTTCCACTGAATAATGTGGTAAATAACACCGTTCGGACTAAGGCTATTAATATTGGCGATCGCCTAGAATGCCAAATCGAAAATTTCAGCGATCAACCTCTCTATGTGCGAATTTTTTGCCTTGATCCACGTAGCAAAGTACTTACTCCCAATTTCATCGCTACTCCCTATGCCAATGATGGTGTAATTTCACCTGCGGAAACTCTCACCATTCCCTATCCCAAGGCTCCCATGAATTGGGCAGTTTCCGCGCCACAGGGAATGGTTGATGTCCAAGTGGTAATTAGCCGATCGCCTCTTTTGCAAGTAGCTAAGACTTTAGAAGCATCACAACGCCAAGCCTCATCTCTCAATGGACTGATTGCCGTTCCTAACCCGTTACAAGTTGCCCAAGCATTACTGGAAGATCTCGATCGCGCAGGCAAGCCCTCTGAGTTTGGCAATCTCGCGAATATCAGTGATACATGGATGCTTGATGTCCAGCAATGGGCGACCTTCAGCTTTAATTATCAAGTTGCCTAAGGCTCAACAATAGTTTGTGGAAGCCCACCGCAAGGGGTGATCTTCCACAAACTATTTATTTTATATGCCTAGCGATACAGGCGGCTATCCCTACGTTTGCGGTCTAGCGCCAAGCAGCCAACATTTCTATAATGACTTCAGTAACAAATTGTAAATAACAAAAATGGCTGTTAAAAAAGAAGACCCCAAGCGATCGCGCGCCCGTCTGATTGGCAACGTCCTCTTGCTGATCGGCTCCGCATTGCTCATAATAAACATCTTTCTCCCAAATCTTTTCGCTCCCGCTTTACCTCGTGTTCCCTATAGCCTATTCGTCCATGAAGTCGAAGAAGGCAATGTTGCAAGAGTCTATATCGGACAAGACCAAATCACCTATCAATTAAAAGGTGTCAGTCCTGAAGTTCCTGGGGATGTGATTTCCACTACTCCTATCTTTGACCTGAATTTACCCGAACGCCTCGAAAAGAGTAACGTCGAATTTGCGGCTGCACCCGTCAAAAAAGATAACTTCTTCGGTACATTACTAAGCTGGGTCATTCCTCCCCTGATCTTTGTTGGTATCTTCCAACTCTTTAGCCGTAACGGTGGCGGTGGCGCTCCCGGAGGCTTGCAGATTGGCAAGAGCAAGGCAAAGGTCTATGTCGAAGGCGAATCCACCAAAACTCTCTTTGCTGATGTTGCTGGTGTTGATGAAGCGAAGCAAGAACTTCAAGAAATTGTGCAGTTCCTCAAGACCCCTGAGAAATACACCAAAATCGGTGCAAAGATTCCTAAAGGCGTATTGCTAGTTGGACCTCCCGGAACTGGTAAAACCCTCCTCGCTAAGGCGGTTGCAGGTGAAGCAGGTGTTCCTTTCTTCAGTATCTCTGGTTCTGAATTTGTCGAACTCTTCGTTGGTGTTGGTTCTTCGCGAGTTCGTGACTTGTTCGAGCAAGCCAAAAAACAATCCCCTTGTATTATCTTTATCGATGAACTTGATGCGATCGGTAAGGCGCGTTCCAGTGGCGGCATGTACGGCGGTAACGATGAGCGCGAACAAACTCTCAACCAGTTGCTCACGGAAATGGATGGTTTCGGTGTAGATGGAACGACAGTAATCGTGCTTGCGGCAACTAACCGACCTGAAACCCTTGACCAAGCATTACTCCGTCCCGGTCGTTTCGATCGCCAAGTATTAGTCGATCGCCCCGACAAGAGTGGACGCTTAGAAATCCTCAAAATTCATGCAGCAAAAGTCACCCTTGATTCCAGTGTTGACTTAGAGACAATCGCTACTCGTACTTCAGGATTTGCAGGTGCTGACCTTGCCAACCTCGTTAACGAAGCAGCACTCCTTGCAGCCCGTGCTGGACGTGAAACCGTTCTACTTGAAGACTTCGCTGAAGCCGTTGAGCGTGTAGTCGCTGGTCTAGAAAAGAAGAGCCGTGTTCTCAATGAGAACGAAAAGCGGATTGTTGCCTATCACGAAGTTGGTCATGCTCTCGTCGGTGCACTGAACCCCGGAAGCGGCAAAGTTGAGAAAATCTCGATCGTTCCTCGCGGCATGGCAGCCCTTGGCTACACCTTGCAACTACCAACGGAAGATCGCTTCCTGTTAAGTAAAGAAGAAATCGAAGCCCAAATTGCTACTCTCCTCGGTGGGCGATCGGCAGAAGAAATCATCTTCGGCAGCATTACTACTGGTGCATCCAATGACCTCCAACGTGCTACGGAACTCGCCGACAAGATGGTAACGAGCTACGGTATGAGCGAAGTTTTAGGACCACTTGCCTACCAAAAGCAACAAAATCAATTCCTTGGCGGTATGGAAATGGCACGCAATGTCAGCCCTGCTACTTCGGAAGCGATCGACAAGGAAATCAAAGCGATCGTCGAAAATGCCCATGCAAAAGCGCTAGCAATTCTCAATGCTAATCGTGATTTGCTAGAGTCGATTTCTGAAAAGCTTTTAGAAACAGAAGTAATCGAAGGTGAATTTCTCACTGGTTTACTAGCTCAAGTTAAACCTGCTGAAGTTAACGTCTAGCGATCGCTGCGATCGCTTCGGTATTACTCAATGAAATGCCACACCTTGCTATACAAGGTGTGGCATTTCATCTTTATTTCGTAATTTAAAATCAAAAGATTTACTAAATTTATAGGTAGTCCTGAAAAAGAAAGGATTTATTAAATAGGTAATGATGGGCGGCGCTTTGCGCCGCCCATCATTACCTATTTAGCACTACCGTAAAAACAATCTTATGTTTCTCTTGTTTACCTTTATTTGTTGAAAGTTTGACGATCTACTTAAGTTTTTATAAAGTGATCTTATCTGCATCTAAATCATATATAATTTTTTATATGTGTATTTCTAAAGGGATGATAGATTTCTTAGGGGGGAGTTTGTAGTGGTTAAATTCTCTGCAAAGCGTTGTAAATAGCCTATCTACATTATTAATAAGAGGTTAAGAGTATTTAAAACACTCCACTTTGTGTTGGAGCACTTTAATGTCGGATGCTTATTAATTGTCAATACACACATTAATTCAGTAAACTAAGATGGTCAGGGGCTGATATGCATTACTTGAAAAAGAATATCCAGAGTCTAAAAATAAGCAATCAAAGAAGAGTAACTAGCATTTCTATGCTCCGTTACCTTCTTGGTACAACGGTATCTATCTTTGCCGCTTGGCAGCTTTCTCCCCTAGTCGCGTCAAGTCAAACTGTTCCTCAAACTGCGGCCGGGACATCTATTAAAAACACTGCAACTGCTACCTACGAAGATCCAAGTCAGCCCGGAACAACGATTAACACTACTTCAAATACAGTTACTGTTACAGTTGCAGAGGTTGCAGGTATAACCGTTGTGGGCTCTGGCATATCTGACTCAACTCCTACAACCCCCGTTCTACCTAACGATGTCCTAACCTATGATTTCTTAATTACCAACACAGGTAATGACACTACTAAAGTCACCATACCTACTCCTCTCGTCACAGGTCCCGCAACCCTAACAGGTACAATTACTTACGACATTGATGCTAATGGTGATGGAACACCAGAGATCGTTGGTGGCACATTAGCCCAAGCAACTGCCGCTATCCTTAGTCCTGGTGGAACTATCAAAGTTCATGTCCCCGTTACCGTGGATCTAAGTGCTACTTCAGGTGCTCCTATCAAGGTACAACTCGGTGATACTGGAGCAAATGATAATAGTGCAGGTACGCAAAACCAACCAGTTAGTGGCACAAATAATGTGGCGACCGCTGATGCGCCTGATGGTACTACTGGTGAAACAACGGGTGCTCCTACTAATGGTGAGCGTGAGGCAAGTGCATTTAGTCAGATTTTAGTTGGTGCAACACCTCAAGCCTTTGCTGCCATTCTGAAAACCCAAGGTACTTATTCCAATAATGCTACTCCTGCTGATTTCAGCGATGATCTGCAAACATATAATCTCACTTTGAGAGTAGATAGTGCTGCGCCTGCGGGGGCAAGTCCTTCTCTCACGCCAACAGACTTAGTAGGCACAGCAATTACAGTTACTGAACTTGGGGGGACAGTTACAAGAGTCTTGGTGTCTGATGCTATTCCCGCAAACACCGTTCTCAATGCTACGCCTACGGCTCCAACAGGCTGGACTGTGGTTTATAGCGTTACGCCTACCACCACCAATGCTAATGCCGCAACTTGGACTACTACGCCTCCTGCAACGTTGTCTAATACTACTCGTGTTGGTTTTATTAACGCAGGACCGATCGCTAAGGGTACAACCGTAACTGGATTCGCTTTCCAAGTTAAAACCACAGGATTGAATGCTACTAGTGGCGGCAATATCTATAATATTGCTCAATTATTTGGTCAAAGCGTTGGCGGCACGACGGTAGTTTATGACGAATCTGGAGACCAAACTCCTAGCAACTTCAATGATGATGGTTCTGTTGGACCTGGACCTACTAATGGCGTAGCAAATCCCAGTACTGATGGTGTTGATAGCAGTGGTAATAACACAGGTACAGGTGTGGGTGGTGAAGATAATGTCCTCGTCCTAGCACCTGCGGGAACCATCCTGAATGGTCCCAAGAATAGCCCTGCGGCGGTTGGTCCAACCAGTAACAACGATGACTTTACCGATCAGTCCACCACTATTCCGCCGAATACGGCTCCCTTATCTCTGATCGATCCTGCTTCTGTCACTTTTACGAATACGCTCAATGCGCCATCCACAACATTAACGAATGTCTTGGTACGCCCTGTGACTCCAGCCGTAGCAGGTGATTTACCAGCAAACACAACGGTTACATTGACCTATGGTAGCCAGACGGCAGTATATACATACAACGGTACTCAATTTGTGTTTACCAGTGGTGTTGCTATTCAGATTCCTACGATCCCAGGCAATTCTTCGGTAAATTATACGGTGGCTATTGATCTACCACCTAATACTGCTTTATCGACTGATACTAGCAAGGGTTATCCAGTGCCGATTCTGGCTTTTGCTGATGCTAACTTGAATGGTATTCTCGACACTGGCGAATCTAGTAATCAGACGATCGATCGCGTTTACACTGGTTTCTTGAAATTAGTGAAGAAATCGCAGGTACTACAGGGTACAGGTCCAGCCGTAATTGGAACCGATGGTACTTTGGACATTAATTCCAAAACTCCTTCCCCCGGAAACATTATTAGGTATGCGATCGAATATACCAATATTGCTACACCACCCACAGGGGCAGGCAATGTAATTTTGGATGCGACCAAGGTGGTAATTACAGAAAGTGGTGTCCTGAATACAGCAGTCTTTCCTGTTGCGCCGAATGGTAATAACTGGGGTCAAGACTACAACCCTAATGGAGTGATTGATACCAGTCATGTGGTTGGCTCAGCAAGTGACTCTGGCACAGGTGCGACTATTACCTTCTTTGCGGGTGCGGCGGGCACTAGTGCGGTAACTGAACAGAGTGGCACAACTCAAGCTACTGATATCACTAAGTATGTTGACACGCTATCAGTACCAGTAGCTCCCGGTTCCGCAACTCGAACTTTCTCATTCCAACGCAAATTGAACTAGGTTCTATTTTTGATGATGTAGAGAATTGTTAGTGACTTGATAAACCATATAGATATCTGAGATGACTAACAATTCTCTATTTCCGATTTTGTATGTTTAAGGTATTTAGGTGATAGTAATGAAAAATATTAAAGCAATTGGTTTGGGCATAGTAGCCCTTATTGTTTCCGCTAACCTTGCTAGTGTCATGCCAAGCTTAGCGAGCCTCATTCAGGTAAGAGAAGATTCTGTAGCCCAAAGTCCTCAGAAACAATCGCCAATTCAATTAAAACTTGCTGCTGAAAGACAATCAATTTTAGCAGTTGCCTCTGGCAGAGTGGAATGGATGCCACTGCCTACGGATGCCTCAGTGCGTCCGGGAGAGACTATCCGCTATGTTGTTACCGCTAGCAATACTAGCGATCGCGCGATCAAAAAGTTAGTAGTCACTCAGCCCATACCTAGTAATGCTGTTTATGTCTTAAATTCGGCGACATTACCAAATGTTGCAGGTGCAAAATTAGACTACAGCATCGATGGTGGCAAAACCTATAGCGAAGTTCCTACGATTCGGGTCAAGCTTGATAATGGGGAGATTGTCAATCGTCCTGCACCTGCCAGTTTGTATACGAATGTACGTTGGAATTTTGGTGATGCCTTCCCACCACAAACAGTTGTAAATGCAACTTATCAAGTACGTATTCGTTAAGTGTCATGACTTTGTAAATGAGAGCGTACTCGTTTACAAGCAAAACTTTGTTTCTAGTCAGAGGATGTTTGAGAAGCTCTCCTAGTGAGGATGAATTTCTCCTTTCCCATTAATCCCTCCCCTGTCAGGAGAGTTAGAGGTAGCAAAATTTCTCAGACATGCTCTAGGGTTTTTGATTTTTAATTTTGTTGTAGGCAAAATTAGAGCCAATAGAAGTCATGGAATTTATTGGGATTGTTGCACAAAACGGTCTACTTAATAGCCATTCTGTCAAAGCAATGGAGTCTGTTTAAGCCCTATGGGTTAAGAGTTTGCGATGAAAAAGCTTGTTTGGGTGATTCAAAAATATTGTTTGCGGAATGGTTTTAAGCTAACTGCGATATTGCTATTGGGGATATCGCAGTTAGCTGAAGTATCTTTAGCTCAGTTAGTTCCAACCAAGCCACTAATTCGGAACTCGGCTGACTACACTTATACTGAGCCAATTACGGGGAATGTATTTGTAGGTAATTCGCCCCTACTTCAGAGCCAACCTCAACCATTAATCGATCCTTTTGGGGTGCTGACTTCCTGTGATGGCGGCATACTTCCAGACTACACAGGCTTTAGTGTCGGTTTTTATGAATTACTCAATGCCACGGGTGATATTGGTGTTCCTGTCTCTTTGACTGGTACTGTACCGCCAAACCAAGTCTCAGCCAATAAGATCGTTGGTTTAGCTCCTAACATTTACAATGCTAATCCTTTCTTTTTGACTAATAGCGATCGCGGTAGATATAACTTTCTCCTCGATCCTAGTCGTGGTCAGTTGGATGTTGGTCGTCAATATATCTTAGCAGTGAAGCCTCCTGCTAATTCGACCTTGGGGGGGAGGCGGATCAAAATTACGATTACTTCACGGGTGGGGAATAATGTAAATTACACGGCAACTTCGCTAGATGGTAATCCTATTTCAGCAACCAATGGACTGAACTCAGTTAATGGTCAATTGGATGTGAGCAATGCGGCGGCTGTTGGTCTATCTCTGGGTATTGTTAATCTTCAGCTAAGTATATGTGATTCTCAGGCAATCCAAATTTTGAAAACAGGCGATCGCGCATCGGCTCAACCGGGGGACATCGTGATTTATCGCTTGGCTGTGCGTAATCTCGCTAATACTGTGATTCTGCAACCTGAAATTCGGGACGAGTTACCCCTTGGATTTCAATATGTGAATAATTCAGTTCGTGCTGAATTAGGAGGCAATGCCGTTTCCGTGACAACAGTTCAGAATGGTAGAAGTTTGCTCTTTCAGCCTAATACTGGGCTTCCCAATGCTACGACTAGCGGTGCTGTACTCAATATTGTATATGCCGCGCAACTGACTAATGATGCATTACGCGGTAATGGGATTAATCGGGCAACTTTATTGGGTGTTCGTGCTGATAATAACCAGATTGTCCGTGATGGTCCTGCATCACATCAGCTTAGAGTGCGTCCCGGAATTCTCTCGGATTGTGGAACTTTGGTTGGACGTGTATTTGTGGATAAAAATTTTGATGGCGAACAGCAACCGGGGGAATCGGGTGTGCCAAATGCGGTGATTTATATGGATGACGGCACGCGCATTGTGACCGACGCGAATGGACTTTATTCCCTTAGTAATGTGTTATCTGGAAGTCGGACTTTGGCGATCGATTTAACCTCAGTTTCAGGTTATACCCTTGCTCCCAATCTATATTTTATTGAACGCAATAGCCAATCACGTTTGGTGAGATTAGCTCCGGGTGGATTAGCACGGGTGAACTTTGCATTGACTCCTGCGGCGCGTGGTATTAACAACACGGGAGGTACAAAGTAATGAAGACTATCTTCATGCTTATTGTTAAGCTTGGCATTTTATCTATTCCCCAGATTTTATGTTTGCTGATCTCTCCATCTATAAATGCGGAGATCGTAGCAGAGCATCAAGTTAATGATGAATCCAAGCAGTCTCTAAATTTCACTAATCAAAATAAGATTGCATCTAAACAGATAGATAAGTCTGCAAATATTCCACAGTCTGCTGTAATTCAGTCTGGCAATACCAATGGGGATAATGCAGTAAGTAATGCTTCTAAAATTTCTGTTACGCCAAGTAATGCTCGAATTGTTAGTACTACTCCTAATACATCTACTGCTAATAAGCCACCTAGTAATCTAACCAGCAATCCATCTAGCAATCCCCCCAGTAATCTATCCAACAATCTTAAGCCTGCACCGCGAATTATCATTCTCTCGCCCACAATGGATACGGTTTTGGATGCGCCTGCGGCGACAGTGGTAATCCAAATGCCAATTAAAACGAAGGTCGAGCTTTGGGTGAATGGCAAGGCTGTCGATCCAAATTTGATCGGGCGATCGGAATTAGACGAGACTAACCAAACGGTTACGCAAACATGGTATGGCGTGCCTTTGCAAGCAGGGGACAATACGATCGCAGCGAGAGCCGCCAATAGCGACACTGAACTAGTTGCCAATTCTGTCAATGTCAAAGTTAGGGGAATGCCTGTCAAGCTCGTCATCAGAACCCTTGAGTCGCGCATTCCTGCGGATGGGCGCTCCTATGCCACTGTGGATGGTCAATTGGTAGACGAGAATGGAAATCGCTCTAATTGGGACGCAGTGGTGACATTGGAGGCTAGTGATGGTGAGTTAATTGGTACTGACTTCGCGCCAGATCAACCCGGCTTTCAAGTACAAGCGAAGCAAGGGAAGTTCACCGCTCAATTGCGATCAGGACTGAAAACAGGAACGGTCACTGTGCGAGCGACTAATGCTCAAATGGAAGCTTTCACCCAACTGCAATTTGAAACGGATTTGCGTCCTTCCTTGGTGACTGGGGTAATCGATTTGCGGGTTGGGGCGAGGGGTACAGATTTTTATCGTAGCTTACGGGAATTTATGCCGTTCGATCGTGATAATCGTACCCAAGTTGATCTCTATGGAGCTGTGTTTGGTACGGGACGAGTAGGGGAATGGCTCGTTACAGGCGCGTTTAATAATAGCCGCACACTCAGTCAAGACTGTGCAGGCAACAGAAATCTATTTGGTAGAGAAAAATATTGCGATCCTCAGTATCCTGTCTATGGTGATGGGTCAACTTCAAGTATAACCACGCCATCCTACGACAGCTTGTATTTGAGGGTTGAGCGTAACTCGCCTGTGCAGGGGGCAAGCACTGACTATTTCATGTGGGGGAATTATAATACCGAGGAGTTTACTTCGCGATCGCAGCAGTTTAGTGCGTTTTCACGCCAACTGCATGGATTTAAAGGTAACTTCAATCTCGGCGATCTGCAAATCACAGGCTTTTATAGTGACATTGGGAAAGGTTTTCAACGCGATACGATCGCGCCTAATGGCACAAGTGGAACCTATTTCCTCTCCCATCAATATTTGGTGAGTGGTAGTGAAAGTGTTGTCATTGAGTTAATTGATTTCTTTAGTGCGGGGACTGTAGTTGCGCGTAAGGAATTATCACGGGGGAAGGATTACGATATTAACTATGACAATGGTTCGCTACTCTTTCGGCAGCCATTGTTGCAAACGGAGCTAGGGGAAGCAGGGCAGCTCCTGCGTCGTCAAGTTGTGGTTACTTATCAAAATGAGCAAACGGGTGGGGATAGTAATCTTTATGGTGGACAACTGCGCTATCACTTCAATCGCAGCCAGAGTCAACCAAGTTGGCTCGGTGCAAATTACCTTCGCGAAAATCAAGGCATTCGCAGTTTTGTCCTGTACGGAGCCAATGCGTTAATCTCCTTTAGCGAAAAAACACAACTGATCGCCGAATATGCGCGATCGCAGAATGATTCAGAACTACTAGGCTTTGTCACTGGTTCCGCGATGCGGTTTGAGCTAAACAGCGAACTTGCGACAGGTATTCTCGGCAAACTCTATTACAGCAGAGCCGAAACAGGTTTTACGAACAATGCCACGATTAGCTTTGTCCCCGGACAAACTAAATATGGTGCTCAACTGAGTGCTAAGGTTAGCCCGAACACGAGTTTCCAATTCCAGTACGACCAAGAGGATAATCTTGGAGTTGCACCACGTCCGCTCACTTCCCTAAGCGATCTCCTAAATCCTCAACAACAGGCTTTACCTGGTGCGGCGGTTGATAATTCTCTGCGTACCATTAGCGCTGGAATACAACAAAATCTAGGGGCAGCGATTCTGAATCTGGATGTGCTGTATCGCGATCGCATTGACCGTATGGTTCCTAATGCTTTATCGAGCAATTCTATGCAGTTGCGATCGCGCCTCAATGTACCGATTACCGATAATCTCAAACTTACTGCCCAAAACGAAGTTAGCCTGTCCGCCACACCTGATGCGGTCATCCCCGATCGCAGTGTTTTAGCATTGGATTGGACGATTGTTCAGGGCTTAACGGCAAGACTAGGGCAGCAGTGGTTCCATTCTGGCCCCCTAGCAGGCAATGCAATTACCAGTGCAGATTTGATCGGTGAGTACAAGCTGGGCAGTGACACGAGTTTCACAGGGCGCTACTCTCTAATCAATGGTGCTAACAGTACCTCTACCCAAGGCTCCCTCGGACTAAATCAGCGTTGGCAAATCATGCCCGGTTTGCGTCTAGGCTTTGGCTATGAGCATATTTTTGGTAGCTTTGCCAGTACCACAGGTACAGGGACATCCTATCTGCAACCCTATGCAGTTGGGCAATCATCTAACACCCTCACCTTACAAAATGGCGATAGTTACAACATTGGCTTGGAATATACCGATAATCCTGATTTCAAAGCTAGTGCTAGGTTTGAACGTCGCAGTGATAGTAACGCTAGCAATACTGTCTTTACCGCTTCGGCATTGGGTAAGCTAACTCCCGCTTTAACCCCAGGGCTATTTCAAGAATGAGAAAAAAGGCTAAAGAAGAATACATAAGCACAAAGAAATGATTAAAGCGATAATTTAAGTTTAATGTAACTAAAAGAGGTGGAAAATGAGCAAAAGCTTAATAGATTATCTTAAAGAAGTACCAGATCCACGAGGAGCGCAAGGGAGTCGAGACGATTTGTGGCAAATCTTGCTAATTATCATCATGGGAATTATGAGTGGACAGCATGGTTATCAAGGATTAGGAAGATTTGTAGAAAGACATAGGCGTAGTCTGATCAAAATCCTAGGACTTAAACAAGGAACAGCACCATCATATTCAACACTTAGACGCATCATGCTGGACGTAGACTATGCCAAGCTGAATGAAGCATTTAATAACTGGGCGCAATCACAAGCAATGGCAAGAGGAGAAGCTATCGCAGGAGATGGTAAAAGTCTGCGAAATACGGTAAGTAATGCGGACAATAATCGGCAGAACTTTATTAGCATGGTATCGCTATTCTCACAGCAACAAGGCGTAGTGGTAGCAACCGCAATTATGGAGAACAAGAAAGAGAGTGAAATCTGTGTGATTCAACAATTGTTGTCACAGCTTAAGTTAGAAAATCATGTATTTACGATGGACGCATTACATTGCCAGAAGAAGACAGTGGCAACGATTGTTGAGAGCAACAATGACTACATCATCAAAGTAAAAAAAAATCAACCAAAATTGCAAGAAGCAATCAGAGTTAAGAGCGAGCAAGAAACAGGGCTTCAAGTTAAGGTTGAGGAGGAACAAACAAAAGGACGCAAAATCCAGAGATTAGTAGAAGTATTTGCACCACCAGCAGACATTGATTTAAGTTGGCAAGGTGTACAGTCAGTGATACGGGTAACTCGTTCTGGCGAACGTGATGGGAATCCATACAACACCTTGAGCTATTATCTTAGTTCTTTACCACCAAAGGCTGAACGGCTTGCCAAAGCGATTCGAGGGCATTGGCAGATTGAAAATCGCCTACATTGGGTAAAAGATGTCATTTTCGATGAAGATAAGAGTCCCCAAAGAGCAGGAAATGCAGCGATTAATTTGTCACTCATCAAGACTTGGGTACTTTCTGTATTTAGAATTCATGGTTTTGATTCAATAAAAGCTGCAATTGACTATTTTTCTCATAATATATCTGCTATGTGGTCTTTGCTTGTTTAAGCTCTCTCTTAAATATTCTTGAAATAGCCCTGCCGCTTTAACCCTGCTATTTAACTATCAACAGTCTACGGCGGCGAACCAATTGCTAGCGGGATTGGGAACAATCTCAAATTTGAAATTAGGGCTTGCCTATCGCGATCCGCAAGATGACAAGTTTAATGTGCTACTGCGGTATGAATATCGCCAAAATCCTAGTATTGTTCCTGATTCGCTGTTGCTCGGTAGTGGTAGCGGTTACACCGATCAAACCTTGGCGTTAGAAGCGATCTATGCTCCGAACTGGCAATGGGAATTTTATGGCAAGATTGCCCTACGCAATAGCACCACGACGATCGCTCAAGATTTTGTGGGCACATCTAGTACGAACTTATCGCAATTTCGAGTTACCTATCGGATGGGTTATAACTTTGAGCTAGTCGGTGAAACGCGACTCCTCAATCAACCAACTGCTAACTACAGTGAAATGGGGCTAGTTGGTGAATTGGGTTACTACCTTACACCCAACCTCCGTCTAGCCGCAGGCTATAGCACTGGTTCGATCAATGCCGATCGCGACTTTAGCGGTACACGCGCGGCTAGTGGTTTGTACGCTGGTATCACGGTTAAGCTCAACGAACTATTTGATGGCTTTGGCTTACAAAAAATGCCGCCGCGTCAGCAACAAGAACCAATGGAGCCGCAAGTTCCCGTCGCGCAACCAGAGAAACCTGCACTAAAACTTGCCGCAGCTATTCCTGATCTGCCTCAAAACATTAGTTTGAATGTCACGCGATCGCTGACCTTTAAGAATAATCAGCAAGGTAACAGCACGGAATTAGCAGTAGCTGATATCGCTGTCCTAGAAAACCTCGTTGCGGTCTTGAAGGAATACAACAATCTCTCTCTTGATATTCAAGGACATATTGGCTCGTTGGCAGATATGAATACTGGCGATAATCTTGCAGCAAATCGGATGATGGCAGCCAGAAAATATCTCCTCGATCGCGGTGTTGCTAGTACGCAAATGACCCTGCGCTCCTTAGGTGGTCTAACGGCTAGTGCCAATAGTCCCGAAAAAGTCAGTACGGCTTTACCGATTAGCTTTGCGCTCAATGGTAAAGCCGATGTCTTTAATGCGATCGCCACACGCTTGCAAACGATGTCATCGAACTCGCCTGCAACTGAGTTCTTACAGAGCATCTTGCCAAATGCCAATCCCACGACGCTCCAAGCCAATGCTGCTCCAGTTAATGCCAATCCTGCAAGCAAGCCTGCCAATATTTCTATCGGCATTAATGTTAGTAACGACGGCAGAATTGCGGACTTGAGCTACGCTACCCTTGATCGCATTATTGAGCGTCTCAAGGCTAGTCCCAATGCCAACCTTGAGCTACAGACTAATGCGATCAGCAGTAATGCCGCAACTCAAGACTTGGAAATGTTTAAGTTAGTTGCTGTGAGAAACTACCTCTTGGATAAAGGCATCAGTTCCGATCGCATTCTGCTTAGTGCTAATAGCACCAATGCAAGTTCAGGAACTTCCCAAGTGTATATTTCGATGGCTACGGATGACAGTAATAGCAATATTGCGAATAAGCCTGCAAGCACTGCACCAATCGCGAATGCTAACAATATTCCTAAACCTCTAGCGTTATTGTTAGAAACTGAGCGCCGTTTATCTAACTGGATAGAAAGTGCCATTCCCGATGCGACTCGCGAGCCGCTGTTCAAGCCGACATTTAA
The DNA here is from genome assembly GCA_050632425.1 of Pseudanabaena sp. BL-A-41. Taxonomy (GTDB): domain Bacteria; phylum Cyanobacteriota; class Cyanobacteriia; order Pseudanabaenales; family Pseudanabaenaceae; genus Pseudanabaena. The sequence goes on from CP192607.1 coordinate 3,109,872, forward strand.
CGACGCAATCCAAATCCCGAATCCTATTCCTAAACCCTTGACTCAACTATCAAATGTAGAGTCCCTGATGCTAGCACTTGCCCATACTGAGGATTCCGATTTACTCACATCGGACAAACGCGATCGCCTCTGGAGTTATGCCTTTGAGTCACTAAATGCGTTGCGGAGCAATGAATCGATCGCCGATAGTTCGCCGAACAATAATGAAAACAATACGAATATCGCTACTAATGACATGGCGAATCGTCGTCTTGCCACTGCCTTCAACTTCCTGTTGAACAATAATGGTGATCCCGTAACAGCCTTCCTAAGCTCAATTGGGATTAGTACCGCAGAGAAAAGCGGTTTTGCCATCAATCCCGATCAATTCTCAAATCTAAAGAATTAGAACTATGCGAAAAATAGACAGACAAATATCAGTTGCATTGATTAGTGGTTCTATAGGATTGATCGGTATGTGGGTTACAGATTTTCCTACAGGCAATCTGGCGATCGCGGAAACCCAAAATTTACATTATCAAATCACGGTTAATAGCGATGGCGATGGCGAAATTCAAGCCGATCGCGAATTGACCCTGCGCGAAGCGATCGCGATCGCTAATGGTAGTCTCACCCTTGATCGGCTTAGTGATGCGGAACGCTCTCAGGTAAAGCCATTGGTTAATCAAAAAGGCTCACAAATTGGCTTTAATTTGCCGAACAATCGCACTACGATTCGCTTAAATAAAGCTCTCCCCGATCTCAGTAGTCAAAATCTCACCATTGATGGCACGACCCAAGCAGGTTATAACCCTCAAGTCTCCTTTGCCCAAGAGCTAGCAATTCCCCAACCGATTGTAGCGATCGCGCCTGTGGATGGGGTGGAGATTTTTCGAGGTTTGACCATTGTTGCCGATGGCATCACGATTCGGGGCTTGAGTCTCTATGGCTTTAACGCAACTACGAGCGTGCCCACCTCTACACCATCAGGCGATATCTTCATCTCCCACCAAGCCCCACCACCCGACACCAGCCAGCAACAGCAACCCGCCAAATTTGCCCCCTTCTATGACAGCAATCGTCCACCCCAAGGCGTAACCCTTGAAGCGAATTGGCTAGGTATCCTTCCCAATGGGGAAATGCCAAAACAAGCTTCTAGCTTTGGGATTTATCTCTTCAATAGCACTGATACGATCATCCGTCGTAATCGTATTGCCTACCATGAGGGCAGTGGTATTCTCACATCGGTGAGAGCCACAGGAACCCAAATCCTTGAGAATGCGATTACCAATAATGGTTTTGATGGAATGCCCCATGGTATTTATCTCGAAGGCGAAATTGCGAACCTACGCATTAAGGGAAATACTCTGTGCGCTAATGATGGTAGTGGTGTGTATCTCTTTAAACCCAATGGTGCAATTCAAATTGAAGACAATCGCATTTTGTTTAACGATCGCAGTACCAACTATGCCGCTATTTATTTAATGGGGAACGATCATCAAGTTACGAATAATGTAATTAGTCATCAACGGGGTGTGGGTGTCGCCGTTGCCGCTTACCCAAAAAGCGATCGCAATCTCATTCGCAAAAATAGATTTAACGCGCTCACGGGGCTGAGTATTGACTTGATTTCTCAAAGCCATGTGAACGATCGCAATTTTATGACGGGGGATGGGGTCAATATTCCGCGTGATTCCCATTTTCGACGGGTGGACACAGCCAATGGCGCAATCAATGCCCCCACCTTCTTAGCTACGGCTTTCCCGATGTTTACGACCAAAGTTAACATTGACGGCACTGCCGATCCTGATACCGAGATTGACCTCTACCGCGTCACGGACAAAATCGACCCCAATCTCCCCTATGGCTCCCTCAGTGAATATCTCACCACCGTCAAAACCGATGCCAATGGCAAATTTGCCGCCTCACTAAACAATCTTAAAGTTGGTGACACCATTAGCGCGATCGCCACCGATCCTCAATATGGCACATCGGAACCCGCCTTCAATGCCCGCATCGTTAATCCTGATCTCTCGGTTCCTCCGCCTTCCAGCCCACCATCAACTATTCCTAGCTGCACCACACCTCCCAATCTTGTGCAAACTCCCCCACCAGCCACACCGATGGTTCTATCCGTACCGCGTCAAATTCACTTTGCCGTTGATCGCGACAATATCAGCCCCAACAGCGCTAAAATGCTGGATCGCATTGCTACTGTGCTCAAGCAATATCCCACGCTGATCATTACCCTCACAGGACATACCGATCCACGCTCAAGCGATACCTATAACCTCGAACTCGGTTTTCGGCGATCGCGTGCGGTGCGGAACTACCTGATGCGGCAGGGCCTCGCTTCAGAAAGGATCACTGTGCGATCGCTAGGTGAAATGCAACGCCTCTCCCAGAGCAATCAAATCACCGACTATGCTCGCGATCGGCGCGTTGAAATAGAATTCACCGATATTCGGGATGTAGAAATCCGTTTTGAAAACCAAGAATCAGACTTGCAAATAGAAAAATAGAGGGCTATCTAATATGTCTCGTCAAAAAAATCCAAATCCTTGGCAAATATTCAAAAAATTAGCCCTCATTTTCTTTCAAGGGATTGTTGCGGTATTTACTAACCAAAGTAAGCGCAGAAAGCATAATCACTATCCGCAAAGGTCTAATCCCCAAATTGCTCAACATAATACTCAAAAGATTCTCAGGATTATCAGGAATTTTAGGCTATCTAGATTCTCTAAAATTGGGCGATCGCTCCTAACTGCGATCGTTACCCTCATCTTTACAATCGCCTTTAGTGGCATCAATATCTGGTTTACCCCGCCTGCCTATGCCGCAGGGCTTTATATCGAACCAATTACTTGGGACTTTGTGGGCTTAGACAGTAACAATGTCAATGTTGGACCCAATAACTTTCTCCTTGCCGCCAGAGTCTGTAATGTCAGTGGCAGTACGCTCAACAATATAACTATTCAATATCAACGCACAGGGGCATTTAATCCCTACATCACCGTTACGGCAATTAATGGCATAAACGTTGACACGATCAGCATTCCCAGTCTTCCCTCAGGTTCCGTTCCTCCCAATCACCAAAAAATTGCGGATTCTGGAAACGCTAACATGACTCCCGCTAACTGTTTTGACGGCTATTTTAATGTGGTCGTTACCAGAGATAGCAATGCCTACAACACAGTCCAGCAATATCGAATTGTTGCCACTGCTGCGGGGGCAGGTTCCGTTGATACCAATACTGCCCTAGGGAATGGAACCATATCTGGCTATAACTATGGACAAACCGTTCAGCAACAGATTTATGTAGAGAAACTTCTTTCGCAGTCCCGCAACTCAGTTCTTGGCTTTTCGGGGCCCAGCACCGTATATGTGGGTGACACCGTTGAGTACACCTTAACCACCCAAACTGCAACTGCATATCCACAGCTAACTGTGAGTTCCGATTTCCCTAACGGTATTCTGCAACTAGTCGATGTTAAAACCACCTATACTTCCGATTCAGGCGCAGTAAGTAGCGGCGTTTACTACGATGCTTGCGGTTGGTTAGCCAATCCCTCCGATCCTGGATATCATACAAGCGCAAATGTATGTGCGGGACCAGTTGCTGACCAAGACACCAATGGCGATGGCAAAGTTGGTAATACAGTCACTACCAGATATCGAGTGAAAGTTCTCTCAACTGGCAATGGAATTGGTAGTAATACTTTGCAAGTCAATCATCTAATCAATGACTTCTCAGGAGGTAGCTATCACTATAACTCTGACTATGGTTCAGGCTTAGGTCAATCTTTAATTACAGTGGTTGACAGCACTACAGATTTACAAATTACTAAATCCCATAGTGGCAACTTTGCGACTGGCAATAATATCTATCAGTTACAAGTTAAAAATAATGGTCCCAATGCCGCTAGAGGAACCTTAAGGGTTGTCGATACCTTACCCACAGGCTTTAGCTATGTTTCTGCTAGTAGCACCGATCCTTGGACTTGCTCGGCAGTTGGACAGGTCGTAACTTGTACCAATCCCAACACAAGTAATTTTGCAGTTGGTGCAACTTCCACGATTAATTTGACAGTCAATGTTTCTACGAGTGCAGCATCCTATAGCCTGAATACTGCCACCGTCAGCAGTGGCAGCCCTGATTCAAACCTTGCAAATAATACAGCTAGCGATCCTACGACAGTAATTAAGGGAACAAATTTAGTCTTATTAAAGGACGACTCTGCTCCTGATCCGACGGAGCAAACCTTTGTGGCGGGTTCCACTGCGACCTATCTCCTAACCGTCAAAAATACTAGTGGGTTTGATGCCTTGGGCCCTCTCACTATTATTGACTCTCTGCCGACGGGTTTAAGCTATAGCTCTGCTAGTGGTACGGGCTGGACTTGTACGGCTAATGGACAAAATGTTACCTGTACAAATCCTAGTGGATTGGCTAGTGGTGATGGGACGACAACTGGTATTTCAAACCTCAGTCTTACCGTTAACGTTTTATCGAATGTCCCTACTTCTGTCACTAATACAGCGAGCTTGACAAGCGGGAGCCTAGACACTAATCCTGCTGACAATACCAATATTCAACAAACAAACCCCACCACCAAGCCTGTTCCCGACTTGATCATTAATAAAACCGATAATGGTCAATCTTTTGCTGTCAATCAAAATGGAACCTACACGATTACTATTACGAACCAAGGGGTTGCCGCCACTAGTGGGCTAATTACGATCACTGATACCTTACCAGCCACGTTCAATTTTGTTTCGGCAGTTTCAGCTTCGGGAAGTTCGGGATGGACTTGTACCAACACCACACCAGTTTTAGGGGCAACGATAACCTGTACTAATCCCAATCCCTTACCTACTAATAATAGTAGCTCGATCTTAGTAACCGTTAGTCCCACAACAGTCACTGGTTCACCGTTTACAAATACTGCTACTGTAGCGCTACCAACGGGAGAGGAAACTAATACAGGTAACAACACTAGTTCAGATACTACTCCTGTTGCGGCGGCTGGCGGTATTAATTTGAATGTCGTTAAAAAGTTGACTCAAATTAATGGGGCTAGTTTTACGCCAGCCTGTACATCATCAGGACAGACTGATACCTGTACTGCCACCATCAATCCCAGCAATACAATTCAATACACGATTGATATTACAAATAACTCTTCGGGTAGTGGTGATGACAGCAATATTACTCTTACGGACATCGTACCTGCTGAGGTTACTAGCGTTAGTTGGACTTGTGATTATGTAGATGGCGCTGGTGTAGCTGGGGGAAATACTGGTAGTCCTAGCCCTGAAAAAGCTTTAGGTACTGGTAGTAGTATCAATGCTTGTGATCCTACTAATACGGCTGGAACTCCTAAGTATAGAAAGACTGGGACTGGCAATAATATTAGCCTTGGCACTATTAGTTTAAGAAAGAGTGGTGGTAAGGTGCGTTTCACAATTGATGGAACGATCGCAGCATCGGGATTTTCTGGAAACTTCTCTAACAGTGCTACGGCTACCCCATCGGCTGCTTCGGGTGCGGACTCCAGTATTGCTGATAATACTTACACAGTTAATGCGGTGATCCAAGGCGCAGATTTGAGCATTACCAAAACTAGTTTTGCCAACTTTGTGCAGGGTCAAAATGGAACCTATCGCTTAACAGTTACAAATACGGGTACGCCTAATCGTTCGACTACCGATCTCATAACAGTTACTGATGTCTTACCAGCTAACTTAAACTATGTGTCCGCTAGTTCCGCCGCAGGCAGTACGGGATGGAGTTGTAGTTATACCTCAGGAACTAGAACTGTCGCCTGTAGTAATCCCAATATCCTAGCTAGCGGTGCAACAAGTGCGATCGATGTCATCGTAACCCCTGTCGTGACGGGGACTTCCTACAGTGTCACTAATAATGCAAGTGTGACTACCGATGGAGACACAATTGCAAGTAACAATACAGCGAGTGTCACCACCTCGGTAATCGTTCCTGATCCTGATGTCAGAATTACCAAGACTGCGGGAACCCTTTCTCTAGGGCAGTCGGGAACTTATACACTGCAAGTCGATAATATTGGTACAACAACAGCGATCGCACCAATAGTGGTGACAGATACTTTGCCAACAGGTTTAAACTATGTATCAGGTACGGGTACAGGCTGGATTTGCTCTGCATCGGGACAGACGGTAACTTGTACGAACTATGGCAATATTGCGGCAGGTGGCTCAGCTCCTGCTTTAACCATTAATGTGTTAGTGGGAACTCAAACTGCTGCAAGTATCACTAACGTTGCCAGTGTCGCTCAAGTTTCGGGTGAGCCAGCAGGCAAGTTAACGAATAACTCCACGAGTTTAGTTAGCTCTGTGGCTCAGGCGGCAGATTTGTCCATTGTCAAGAGCCACTCTGGTAACTTTATCCAAGGACAAAGCGCTAGTTATCAACTACTCGTCACCAATAATGGGCCTTCTTCAGTACCTAGCACGATCACCGTTACTGATACTTTGCCCAATAACTTGGAATTTGTGAGTTCAACGGGCGGTGGATTTACCTGTAGTGCCGCAGCAAAAGTTGATGGCACACCTCAAGTTGTCACTTGTACTAACACTTCTGGATTAGTGGTTGGTACGAGCGCCACGATTACCCTTAATGTGTTGGTTCGCTCGACAACTCCTACTGGAAGTATTACGAATACAGCAACTGTGGCTAGTGCCGTATCCGATCCAGTCAGTAGCAACAATTCCAGTAGCGATCCAACTACGATTAGTTCATTACAAGCTGATCTGAAGCTCACTAAAACTCACTTTGGAACTTTTGCGATCGGTGGTCAAGGAACCTATACCCTCTCCGTTGAGAATCTCGGCCCTGCCCTCGCAACGGGAACCCTCACAATTACCGATGTTCTCCCCAATAATCTGACTTTTGCCTCTGCGGTTGGCTCTCCTTGGACTTGTTCCGCAGCAGGCTCCAATCCTCAAACGGTAACTTGTACCAATCCAAATACCAATGGATTAGCCTTTGGCAATATCACTGCTGTAAACGTCACTGTGAATATCGGTACAGGAACACCCGTGGGCACTAATAGCATTACTAATACTGCCTCGCTTAATGTTCCTTCCTATGACAGTGTTTCTGCCAATAATACTGCTAGCGATCCGACAACTATTAGCGGTAGTGCGGATTTAAGTGTCACAAAGACATCTACGAGTCTATTTGTTGTGGGTAAGCAGGCGGTATACACGATTAAAGTTACGAACAATGGGGCAAATACATCTGTTGCGCCAATTACTTTGGTAGATCAATTACCTGCTGGGCTTACCTATGCTTCTGCTAGTGGTACAAATTGGACTTGCCCATCTTCTTCTACTATTGCGGATATTACCTGTACTTACAATGTGAATTTGACTTCGGGTACAAGCACCAGCGACTTGACTTTTACGGTTAATGTGGTGGACTTAGCGCCGTTGGTAAATCCATCGACATACACTAACTTCGCTTCTGTCTATGGACCAACTCCTGACCCTAATACGGCTAATAACGTCACACAGATAACGACAAGTCCATCTGTTGCAACTGTTGCTGGCTACAAGTCTGTTGCCTTAACTAACGATCCAGATGGGAGCGTTACTCCCTCTGCGGGTGATACCCTGACTTGGCGAGTTTCCTATGCTAATACAGGGGTAGTGGATGTGGCTAACTTCCAAATAGCGGATGTCCTAGACTCTGATACGGCAATAGCGAGAGCTTTGGCTGCGGGGGATATCACGGTCAATGCTACACAAGCCGCAGGTACAACTCCATCTCCAAATACTAGCTATACAGGTGCGGGTAATAATAATCTCTTTGCATCTAGCTTTACTTTGAAGGCAGGGGGTGTCGTAACAGTTAATATTCCCATCAATATTTCTGCTACTGCTGTTAATGGTCAGGTTCTCCAGAACCAATCTACTGCTACGAGTACTGACTTGCCTGCCGCAGGGGTGAAAACCGATAATATCGATAATACGACTACGGGTTTACCTACAGGTGTTACTCCAATAGCTAGTAGTCTGCCGCAAACGCAAACAGCAACGGTCGATCCTACTAAATTTACTATTGTTTCCTCGATCGCGGCGACTCCTAAACTTCTATTAGCTAAGCGAATCACGGCTATTAATGATGTACCGATCGCAGGTTTTGTGAATGATGGTGTTGCCTCTTCGGCTGATGATGATCCTAACTGGCCCACACCGCTCTCTGACTATTTGCGAGGTGCTATCAACTACAGCAATGTCAAGCCAAGCGATCGCGTCGAGTACAGCATTTATTTCTTGGTGAGCGGTAATAAAGGGTTGACTAATATCACCATTTGCGATTTAGTCCCTTCTAGTACGACCTTTGCCAATGGAGCCTACAATACTGTGGGTGCAGGTAGTAACTTGGATATCGCCTTTGCGAATAGTGCTACGGCGGCTCCGACTAGCCCCACTAATTATTTGACAGGGCTATTTGATAGCGATCGCGGGCAGTTTTATCCTGCTAATAGTAATCCTCCAAGTACCTGCAAAAAGGTTGACGGTACTGCCATCAGTCCTAGTGATAACACTGACGGGCTAGTAGTTGTAAATGTGGTTTCTAGTCCTGCGACCTTGCCCCACGCGACATCCGTAGGCACTCCCCCGAATTCCTACGGTTTTGTGCGCTTTCAAGTAAAAGTTAAATAAGGCGATTTCGGGATACAACGCTTTGCGCTCAAAATCAAACAAAAAAAACTTAAACACGTTGCAAAGCAACGTGTTTAAGTTTTTTTGTGGAAATAGCTGTAATTTAAAACGGGCTTGGAGAGAGGGTTCACTACCCAAACCCTCTCTCCAAGAAAAAAATCAAAAGCCTTGCTTAGCAAGGCTTTTGATTTTTTTCTTGGAAACTTTGCAAGCTGAAACCGAACTGACGTTAATACAAGTGGCTATAGCGATAACCATCAAATTAGGGCAAAATAACAAAGATGTGGTGCGACGGATTTAGGACAAACTCTTCTAAAAACGAGTTTTTAAAGCTCAACTATATGCTCAACTCGAAAGACAACTTGATTGCTCTTTTCATCTCTGCTTTTGCCAATTCACTAAATTCTTCATGGCAGAAACAAGCTATAAGCACTGTGTAACTATGATCAAAACCGCAATTACGAAGATCGCAATAGTAGGGGCTTTCCCGCTAATGTGTAGCATCGCTCCTGCCCTTGACACGATCGCCTTAGCCCAAAAGTTGCCAAATCCTACGAGTCGGGTTATGCCACTAATTGCTCAGGGCGACCCCAATACACCGATTAAGTTAGTAGAACAGGCAAATTCTTTCAGGGAGCAAAATCAACTGGATCGGGCCTTAGCTCTGTATCGCCAAGCGATCGCTACGAGTCCCGAATTTGTGCCTGCCTACTATGGCTTGGGTGTAACTTTGCGCCAAAAAGGGGACATTCAAGGCGCGATCGATGCCCATCGCCAAGCAATTACAATCGATAAAAACTATACGCCTGCCTATTACGGACTAGGGATTGCGCTATATCAGAAAGGGGATACAAATGGCGCGATCGAAGCCTATAACCAATTTATTCAACTCAGTAAAGCCGATACCAATCTGGCTCCTGTGTATTACAACTTGGGGCTTGCCCATGAACGACGCAATAATATTGAGGGGGCGATCGCTGCTTTTCGCAAAGCAATTGAATTTGATCCGAAATATGCCCTTGCCCATAACGGCTTAGGTACGGTGCTGCGTCGGCAAGGCAATCGCCAAGAAGCGATCGCTGCGTATCGTCGGGCGCTCGAGCTTGCCCCGCAATATGCAGTTGCTCATTTTGCATTGGGCATTTCCCTATATGAAGAACGGGACTATACAGGCTCTATTGAGGCTTATAAGCGCGTAATTGCGATCGATCCTAATTTTCCGAATGTTTATTACAATCTCGGACTGACCTATAACCAATTAGGCGATCAGCAAAATGCAATTGTGACTTTTCGCAAAGCGATCGAGCAAGATCCGCGTAATGCCGATATTTACGCCGCCTTAGGTAGTGCGCTCTTACGTGAGGATAATGTCCCTGAGGCTGCCGAAGCCTTCAGACGTAGTACCGAAATTAATCCCAAGGTGGCAAGTAACTTTAATGGTTTGGGTTTAGCGCTCCGTCGCCAAGGTGATTTTGAGGGGGCGATCGCTGCCTATGAGAAATCGATCGCCATTAATCCTAGCTATGCGGCTGCCTATAACAATCTTGGTCGTGTTCTATCCGATCAAAATCGCAATGCTGAGGCGATTAACGCATTTCGGCGATCGATCGCTCTAGATCCTCGCAATGCAGTTGCCTATAGTAATCTGGGGAATCTTTTACGCGCTCAGGGGGATAGTGACGAAGCGATCAATGCTTTCCAAAAAACCATTGAGATTGGCAAAGAAGATCTTTGGGTGGACTACACCAGTTTAGGGCTTGCCTATGCCGATCGCGGTAGACTCGGTGATGCCCAAAATGCCTATTTCAAGGCGTTATCTCTCAACTCTAAGTTTGCTAAGGCTCACTTTGGTCTAGGTGCTTTATATACCCTCAAAGGCGAGGTGAGTAACGCAATTCGCTCTTACCAAGAAGCCCTCAAGCTCTACGAAGAAAATCGGGATGCTGAGTGGATTAAACGCACAAGACAAGCAATCCAAGCCTTACAAGGAATTACATAAAAAAGAGACTGTGCTTTGCACAGTCTCTTTTTATATTTAGTGTCACTCAACTCGCTAAACTAACTTAAATGTCGTTTATGGAGTTGTGAATATAAGCATGGGATTTTTAGAAGGTCAGGTGGCGATCGTTACAGGCGCATCGAGAGGGATTGGACGGGCGATCGCTGTAGCACTCGCAGGTGAAGGCGCAAAGGTAATCGTGAACTATGCCAGTTCGGTCAGTGCTGCCGAAGAAGTAGTCGCGGAAATCAAAAGCAAAGGCGGTGAGGCGATCGCTCTCCATGCCGATGTGTCCCACGAGGCACAGGTTGATAGCTTGGTCAAATCGGCGATCGATACTTGGGGACGTGTGGATGTATTGGTCAATAATGCGGGGATTACCCGCGATACGCTCCTGCTGCGAATGAAGCTAGAGGATTGGCAATCGGTGATCGACCTCAACCTGACAGGCGTATTCCTCGCCACCCGTGCTGTCTCCAAAATCATGCTCAAGCAAAAGTCAGGACGGATTATCAATATTGCCTCCGTGGCAGGACAAATGGGCAATCCCGGTCAAGGCAACTACAGTGCTGCTAAAGCTGGCGTAATCGGCTTTACCAAAACCGTTGCTAAGGAAATGGCAAGTCGTGGCGTTACCGTCAATGCGGTTGCCCCCGGATTTATTGCCACTGACATGACCGCAGATTTAAAGAATACTGAAGAAATCCTTAAATTTATTCCCCTCGGTCGCTATGGTCAACCCGAAGAAATTGCAGGCATGGTGAGATTCCTAGCGGCTGATCCTGCGGCGGCTTACATCACTGGTCAAGTATTTAATGTCGATGGTGGCATGGTCATGGCTTAGATTAGAGAAGGGTGCAAAAGCACCCTTCCCTAAATTTATGGAATTAAGATGGATCTTATGCGTCGCACCTTGAAAATTCTGCTGATTGGCATATTTGGGATTTTGTGTATGGTAATTAGTCCCCATCTTGCGATCGCTTCCCCAGTCAGCACAGCTACCAAACTAGCCGCAGTTGATTTCACAAAGCAACAGGCGATCGCGGTTAACGTCAGTCTCAGTAACAATGCCAACGAATTAAAATTTACTCCCGATCGCTTCACCTTTGTCTCTGGCAAGCGCTACAAACTAGTGCTGAGTAATCCTAGCGGCATGAAACATTATTTCACCAGCAAAGATTTTGCTGATGCGGTCTGGACGCAGAATGTCGTGGCTGGCAATGTAGAAATTAAGGGCAATATCCGCGAATTAGAACTCAAGCCTAATACCACCGCTGAATGGACTTTTGTGCCAATTAAATCAGGAACCTATGAACTGCATTGTGCGATCGCTGGTCACACCGAAGCAGGAATGCGTGGAAGCATCACGATTCAACCAAGTGTTTAATTGATATTAAGCACTTTTTTTGCTGTTATCGTTAGAACCTCATCCATCCAAGCATTGATACTTTTATCTGCTTGTTTGGCAGCGAGGGAAATTAGCTTATGGTGATCAGGTGTTGTCCGAAAAGGCAGTTTGCCAGAATAAGGTTTCTCAGGGGCTTTACCAATTTCTGCACAAAACTCTAAGTAGTCATCAACACCATCCCTAAAATCCTGTGTTACTTCTTCGATAGTTTTGCCTTGAAATGTAATCACATCATTGATATCTAAGATTCGACCATGCAAAATGGCAGACTCAATATCAACCTCAATTTTTCCTGTATATCCTTTATAAGTAATAATGCTCATATTCTTTGTGGTTTGTAAACGGATTACATCCTCATGCGTTTGATATTTGCAATTTTTCTTACTTTATTTTTATTTTTTCATCCCGCAGCGATCGCACCAGTACAGGCGCAACTAAATATTACAGAGGCAGAATCCAATCAGATGGATGATCTCGTTAAAAAAGCTTTTGGGGCAACGGATGCAGGCGAATTTCCAAAGGCTGAATGGTATTGGACGGATTTAATCAAGCTCTATCCTAATAATGCCGCAGGTTGGAGCAATCGGGGCAACTCGAAAATGAGCCAAAATCGTCCACAGGAAGCCCTCGAAGATTACAACAAATCCGTAGAGCTTGCCCCGAATTTTCCCGATCCCTACCTCAACCGTGGGGCAGCATTGGAAAGTTTGGGCAAATGGGAAGAGGCGATCGCCGATTATGATCGTGTGTTAGAGATCGATCCCCAAGATGCCGCCGCCTATAACAATCGTGGTAATGCTAAGGCTGGTTTAGGTAAATGGGAGGAGGCGATCGCTGATTATCAAACCGCAATGCAGGTTAATTCGCGATTTAGTACTGCCTTTGGTAATAATGCGATCGCCTTGTACGAGGTCGGCGCTCAAACTGGCGATACGGATACCGCAATCAAGGCAATGAAAACTATCCTACGCAAATATCCTAATTTTACGGATGTGCGGGCGGCTCTCACTGCGGCTCTCTGGGCTGATAAGAAACAAGGTGAAGCCGAAAGTAATTGGGTATCCGTAGAAAATCTCGATCCACGCTACCGAGATATTAATTGGGTTAAAAATATTCGTCGCTGGCCCCCATCGCTAGTTACTGCTCTCGAAAAGTTTCTCACCTTAAAATAAAAAAAGCGGCTCTTGAGCCGCTTTTTTTATTTATTTAGTTGCAGGATTGGTTGCGGGAATAGAAAACTTAACTTCACGACGTTGTTGATTCTTAAAGTTAGACACAGCATCATCTAACGATTCGTCTTGGCTAGCCCGAAACTGTTCAGGGGATTTACCGCCAGCGAGATTAATACTATTCATTAATTGCAGTAAGTTGAGATTGCTACCACCAATATTCATCGAACCCTTTTCTTGCTGCTGTGCTTCCCTTAGGGTTTGCTCAGACAATGTGGTGGCGTTGTTGACTTGAGCGATCGCGCCAGCCGAAGCAAATATTGTGGCTGAGACTAAACTTGTCGCAACTACAGAAATGGTCTTGCCAATCATCGTTTTAGCTCCTTGATAACATCTACTTACTAGTCTATATCAAATTTTTTGAGTAGCGTAGAACTCAACGATGAAGTACGCCTAAATCTACGCAGCATGTGCTAAGGGAAAACGAATTTCGATCGCTTCAAAGGGTACAGAAACCATACCATCTTCAGAGCGTTCAATGAGTCCCAGTTCCCATAGACGCGACACATCAGTATGAACGTTTGAGTAGTTACGTTCGGCAGTTTTCGCAAGGGCATACATGCTACTAGAACCAGTACGACTAAGTGTATCGAGTAAATCGAGGCGGGCAGGTGTCAACTCGGAAAATAAGGCCCGAGCTGACTCGAAACTCAGGTGGTAGTCAGGCGATTGTCCTTGCTGAGAGTTGACAATTTGCTGTTTAACAGCCCCAAAGATGGAGCCGTTACGACTTAATTCAATAATTGCCTTCATAGGTTACTCCATTCGTTCACATCTTGCTCGAAATCTGCTAGAAGTTGTTCAAGTGTAGAGAAATTGTAGTCGTTCTCTTGATCTCCATAATGGCGATGGTCTCCTTTCCCACGCTCATTATCGTAACGAACTCGACATATGCCAGAAGCACCATAGTAAAGTCGGTACTTGTATCTATGCTTAGATGGGAATATAGATTCAGGAACTTCCCAAATCACAACTTCGATTATCGAACCATCGTCGCGAACTTCTTTAGCTCTTGCAATCAGAATAGCTGCCATATATTGCATATTAGCAATATATACGTGGAATGTCCACGAAACGAAAAATAACAGATATTTGGTAGTGCTAAGTAGGTAAGGATGGGCGGCGCGAAGCGCCGCCCATCCTTACCTCAATAAATCCCAGATATTTCTGTTTGAAGGAAATACAGTAAACATTTGAAGTTCTTGCTTTGCAAGAACTTCAAATGTTTACTGGTTTGGGTATAAATTTAGATTGAATAATCTAACGAGAATGACTTGGTGTCTTTGGGTTCAATATAAACTTTTTGCTGCGGTTGTAAATCTAACTCATTAAAACGTTCACGGGTGAGGTGAGCGGTTAATACCTGTCCATCATCTAGCACTAGCTCAGCTTGAACTTCCCAACCAAGGTTAATGATTCTATTAATCCTTGCTGCTAAAGAAGTAGCAGTTGCTTCAAGTTCAATCAAAATATCACGAGGACGAATATACAGATCGCCTTTACCATTTTGTTCGTGAGTTTGTTGGAATTTGCTAACTTGTTCGCTTTTAACTGGCAGCACATTCACGGGACCAATAAAGCTCATCACAAAAGGCGTAGCAGGATTATCATAAACTTCCGCAGGTGTGCCAATCTGCTCAATTTTGCCTTGATTCATCACCACGATTTGATCGGACACTTCCATCGCTTCTTCTTGATCGTGGGTGACAAATACACTAGTTACATGAACTTCATCATGGAGACGGCGCAACCATGCTCGCAATTCTTTACGGACTTTAGCATCTAGCGCTCCAAATGGCTCATCGAGGAGCAATACGCTAGGTTGTACAGCAAGGGCGCGGGCAAGGGAGACTCTTTGGCGTTGTCCACCCGATAGTTGTGAGGGATAGCGGTTACCAAGTCCTTTGAGTTGAATAAGTTCAAGTAGCTCCTCTACGCGATCGGCTATTTTCGCCTTAGATATTTTGCGGACTTCTAGCCCGAAACCAATATTTTGGCGAATAGTCATGTGCTTAAACAGAGCATAGTGCTGAAACACAAAACCAATATTGCGATCGCGGACATCTTGCTCGGTTGCGTCTTTACCTGTAAGGAAAATTTTGCCACTATCGGGAGATTCTAAGCCTGCAATTACTCGTAATAATGTGGATTTACCAGAACCAGAGGGACCTAACAGCGCGACTAGAGATCCAGTTTTGACCTCAAGGTTAATATTATCGAGAGCTACATAATCGCCAAATTTCTTATTTACATTTTCTACAACAATACCCACGCTGCTCTTGCCTCAAATTTATCTGGGAATAATCAACGGTATCGCGCCCAATAAACTACTAATAGCTCGCGATGATACCGTTGATTATATATCATATATGGATGAGCTACGTCCTAAGAGCATAAAAGCCTGTGGTGCACGCGCAGCGTGCGCCACAAGCCTTTGGTTCTGTTTAGGATGTTTGTTTTGCTAAGGTTTTCTCATGCTGTCCTCGGAGTTGTCCACAGGCTGCATCTGCTTCTAAGCCTCTAGTACGGCGTACACTGACCGCAATTTTGGCATCTTCTAAAGTTTGCACAAAGGTTTGAATTGCTCTCTCGCTAGGACGTTGGTAGTCCGCATCGTTAACGGGATTGTAGGGAATCAAATTGACATGACTTTGGAACCCGCGAATTAAGTGGGCAAGTTCCTGTGCATTTGCCGCAGAGTCATTCACTCCCGCGAGCAAGGTATATTCAAAACTAATCCTTCGACCCGTGATTTCCACATAGGCACGACAATCATCCATGAGAGCTTCTAGGGGATAGCGATCGGCGGAAGGAATTACTTGAGCGCGAATGTTTTGATTAGGAGCATGGAGGCTGACTGCGAGAGTAACTTGTAGATGTTCCTTCGCGAATCTAGGAATTTGATTGGGAATGCCAACGGTGGAAACGGTGATGTTGCGTTGACCGATGCCAATATCTTTATTGATGACATGAATTGCCCCGACGACATTCTCAAAATTGAGCAATGGCTCACCCATGCCCATGAAGACAATATGACTCACCCGTTGCTGCATGACTTCTTGGACTGTCAGCACTTGATCGATGATTTCATGCTTGGCTAAGTTGCGGCGAAATCCCCCTTTGCCTGTGGCACAAAAATCACAAGCCATCGGACAGCCCACCTGCGTGGATACACAAACCGTCAACCGCTTGCTGGTGGGAATACCAACGGTTTCCACGATTTCACCATCGGCTAGTTGGAGCAGAAATTTCTCTGTGCCGTCACGACTTTGCTTATGGAGATGAATCTGCGATCGCCCCATCTCAATCGTTGGATTCTCTGCAAATTGCTCACGCCATGCCTTGGGAAAAACCGTAATATCTTCTAAACTTCTTGCTCCTTTGGTATAGAGCCATTCATAAAGCTGCTTACCACGATAGCGGGGCTGTCCTTGTGCTTCCACCCATTCCGTTAATTCAGAGAGCGATCGCCCCAAGAGAGGTAGGACTTTAGTCGAAGGGTTGGGCAAGGTATTGGCAGTCATGGTGGCGTAGGCAAATGGCGAATACCTTAAGTTTACTCAAAAATTAGAATGAACGCTTGCTCTAAGGCTTTATATAGCAAAAAAGAGTGATGAGTTGTGGCGCTTTGCGCCGAAACTCATCTGTCCTGAGCACAACTTGCTTTGCTATACCAAAAATTTTATTTCTTGGTAAATTGGACTTAATACAAGTAGGATGTGGGCAAAGAACTTTATGAAACGCCGTCAGCTTTTATTCGCATTAGGTGGAGCCTTGATTGGAGTTCCTGTGATTGGGGCTTTGATTTATGATGCGATCGCAAAATCGAAAAATCAAACCACATACGAACCTGCCGCCGCCCAGTCGCCAGCAACTCCTGCAAATAATCTTGCTGATGCTAATAATGAAGTCATTCTGGAGACTACGGAGGAGCCATTACTGCGTTTTGCAGCGATCGCGGATAACGGATTTGGTAGTCCCGATCAATTTTCTGTGGCTAAGGCTATGTGGGAAACCTATCAGCAAAAGCCCTATGCTTTCGTATTAATGGCAGGCGATAACATCTACTCCTATGGCGAAATTAAATTAGCTAGAGCCTATTTTGAAGAACCCTATGCCCCGTTGCTCAAAGAGAATGTGAAATTTTATGCAGTGCTAGGCAACCACGACATTATCAAATCCAATAATGGTCTCGACCAGATTAACTACAAGCCCTTTAACATGATCGATCGCTACTATTCCTTTAGCAAAGGTGACGTTAAGGAAGGAACCGTAGAATTTTTTGCCCTTGATACAAATGGTAATGCGGATTGGGAAGCACAACTAGCATGGCTCGATCAGCAACTAGCCAAAAGTACTGCTCCTTGGAAAATCGTTTATGGACATCATCCCCTTTATTCGTCAGGTAGACATGGTAGTAATCCCGAATTGGCCGCCAAACTCGCACCAATTTTTGCAAAACATAAAGTGCCTTTATATCTTTGTGGACATGATCATGGCTATGAAAGGTTTAACGCGATCAATGGCACAACCTATATTGTCAATGGCGGCGGCGGCGCACCTTTATATAAATTTGGGCGATCGCCACAAACTGCTTTTGTGAGTTCGCAGTTTAGCTTCATGACTTTTGATGTCTATCAAGATAAGATCATCACCAAAGCGATCGCTACCGATGGCAAAGTATTTGATCGTTCCATCATCACCAAAAACATCGCCTAAAATCTAGCATTAAGGATGGGCGGCGCGAAGCGCCGCCCATCCTTAATGCCATCTTGCCCCTCAATTTAACTAAACCTATTCACTCCTATGAGCTTATACTTGTACGCGATTTTGCAAACTGAAAATCTAGATTTGATTAAACATCTAGATCTCAAGGGTATGAATGCTCAACCTGTCCAGTTTCATGCGATTCCTCCCTTTGCGATCGTCTATAGTGAATCTCAACAGGATCGTTACCTTGCGAGCCGCGCCAATCTCCTCGCCCATGAAACCGTTTTAGAAGCCTTAATGAAGGAGATCGATCCCCACAAAGCTGTACCTTTGCCTTTACAGTTTGGGCTAGTGGTCGAAGATTGGGAGGAAGTCCAGAATGATCTATTAATCCCCTACGTGGAGCAACTTAAGGGATTAATCAATAATTTAATTGGTAAGCGCGAAGTCAGTGTCAAACTATTTTGGAATCAAACCGAAGAACTAAATCTTGCGGTTGCGGAGAATGATGGATTGCGCCAAAGACGAGAAGCTCTCATTGGTAAAATTTTGAGTATGGATGAGGCGATCGCGATCGGGCAAGAACTAGAAGCTGCGATCGAAACCCGTCAGCAAATTATTGTGGATGCTTTTCTCAATACCCTCAAGCCCTTGTCCCATGAATATGTGGAAGGTGAATTGATGACTGAAAATATGATTTATAACGGATCATTCCTCATTGATTGGGATCGAGAACCTGAATTTGCATCGGCTGTAGATAATCTAGACAAGCAATTTGAAAATCGCCTCAGAATCCGTTACAACGATTTCACTGCTCCCTATAATTTTGTCAAGATTGATCGCGATTAGGAGTAAAGATGGGCGGCGCGAAGCGCCGCCCATCCTTACTAACTCACCTTACGCAGAAGGTTATAAGACCCTCACCCCTAGCCCCTCTCCCAAAGGGGGAGAGGGGAAAAGAAAAATTCAAAACCACCTCTTGCTCCCCTTCTACCGTTCTGGGAGAAGGGGTTGGGGGATGAGGGCGGATTTTCTATCTGCGTAAGGTGAGTTACTAAGCTGTAAAAGTTTCAAAACTAAAAATGGCTACGCCATTTTTAGTTTTGGTATAAGTTATTCGAGAAAGATATTGATGACTGGACAGACAAAAGAACAAAATAATCTATCCCATTCAATTCCAATTGTATTTGTCCACAAGGGAGATAGTTGGTATCTGCCCTATGTGCTGCGACAAGCCTTAGCTGTTAACCACAATTCTGATGTTGCTCTGCTCAGTAATGGAACTCATAACTCAGAGATCGATGGTGTAGAAGTGTGTTCCATCGATGATCTACAAACTGAGCTAGTTCAAGAGTTTTATCAAAACTATCAACATATTTCTACGAACTCTCCAGATTATGAAATATTTTGCTGGCTAAGATGGTTTTATTTACTTGCCTATATGGAAAGTAAAGGAATTTCGCAAGCGATGTATCTGGACTCCGATGTCCTAATTTTTACCTCCCCAAAAAGGATCGTCAGTCTATATCCTGAAATTGTGAATAAATGTGCCTTTGTAATTCCGCAGCAATCCCATGATTCCTATTATTGGTGTGCAGGTGGTCATGTATCCTATTGGACTCAGGAAACGTTACGCAAGTTTTGCCAATTTACAATTGATACTTTTTATCAACAGGATTTACTGAATATGTACTATCAAAAATGGAATTGGCACATTCATCATAAAGTTGCGGGTGGTATCTGTGATATGACAACTTTATATCTGTTTAGTCGAGAATATAGTCATTCTGTAGTCAACTTATTAGCCATCAACCGCGACGGAAATTTTGATATGAATTTTAATTCGCGGTCTAATTTTTTAGATGATGAATATGAAATGCAACATAACCATAAAAAGGTGATCTTGCAAAATAATCAAATATTAGGAATTCCTAAAAATCAATCTCCTGTACCTTTTCATAATATTCATTTCCAAGGGTGGACAAAGCAATTTATCCCTAACTACTATCAAGGACAATCCTTTAAGGAGAAAACAAAACACTACTTTGATCGCATCTTCTATACCTTACAAGTTCCTGTCAAAACTAAGCTCAAACCTGCTTTCGTAAGAATTAAATTATTTCTCAAAGAGCTATTTGTTTAGTTGATCTTTTGTAATTGAAATGGCGTATATTTACCACCCAATCCCTCGACAATTGTTTTGGTATTAGCAATCAGCATTCCCGCATAGGTTTCTGCTTCACTGCCCTTTGCTCCTAATCCATCAGCATAAATTTCGCGATCGCTAACTTTGACATTGGCTTCCCGTGCAACAGCATTAATCAACTTGGGATTGATTGATACTTCTGCAAAAATTGTGGGAACTTTACTGGTTTTAATTACCTCAACTAGTTCTTTAACTCTGGTTGGGGTAGGTTGTTCCTCAGTACTAATCCCATTCAATGCTCCTTCAATGGGAATGCCATAGGCTTTGGCATAATAACCAAGGGCATCGTGAGTGGTAACTAGTTTTCGTGAACTTTCAGGAATTGTCGCAATTTGAGCCTTAATCCAAGTATCAATTTGCCCTAATTCATTAACTAGTTTCGTGGTGTTTTTATTGTAGGTATCTGCTTGATCGGGACGGAGAGTGATTAAATTTTTGTTGATTGTTTGAGCAATCTTAATCCCATTTTGGGCATCGTTCCACACATGGGGATCAGCTTCCTTAGCAGGTTGAGCAGATTTTTGATCTTCCTTATGATCATGGTCATGTCCTTCGGTGGATATTAGAGGCTTTGGTATGGCAATCTCATTCACCGCAATTTTGGGCGCAGGATTGGAACTTGCTTGAATCAGTTTGATTAGGTTTGGCTCAAAGTCATAACCACCATAAAGAACTAGTTTCGCGGAGTCGATCGCTTTACGGTCTTCAGGTTTTGGTTGATAAATGTGTGGGTCAGTGCCAGCTTCAATGAGACATTTGAGATTGATCGTTTCCCCTGCAATTTGTCTAGCTATGTCACAGACCACGGAATTAGTAGCTACAACTAGGGGCAAGCTTTCATTTTTTGCAGTCATGGTGCTGCTGCTAGGGCTGCTGATAGTTGGACTTGTGGTGATGGTGCAAGCATTGATGCTGGTAGCGATCGCTATAAATAAAGGTGCGATCACCTTAAGTTTTAATCCAGTTGCACTTGATCTTGAGGCTAATTTTAAGGACGCTTTGGCAAACATGTGGGTGTTATAAAAATGATAATCATTATCATAATACTTTTGCAGCAATATTACTAGCTGATATTGCAATCCTAAATGGTTTGAGGAAGCGCACCCCGAAGGGTGGCGCTTCCTCAAACCCCAAAATCTACAAATAAGGACTCACGCAATGCTAACGAATTTACTGGTCATCAGGTAGATGTGGCACGGGCTTCGCCCGCGCTACATCTACCTGATGACTTAGGATGCTATATATTCAGCGATCGCTTCTGGATAAATAATATGTTCCTGAACTTGGATGCGTTTCTGTAAATCTGCGAGAGAGTCTTCAGGCAAGATAGGAACTGCCGCTTGTTTGAGGATTTTGCCACTATCGACTTCGAGACTGAGCAAATGCACCGTACAGCCCGTGATTTTTACACCATAGTTAAAGGCTTGCTCGATCGCGTGAATACCTTTGAAACTCGGTAACAAACTGGGATGAATATTGAGAATCCGTTCGGGAAAGGCCTCGATTAAAACTTGGGTGACGATTCGCATCCAGCCTGCCATGATCACTAGCTCGACATGGTACTGCTTGAGAATATCGATGATCGCCAGATCGAGAGCTTTGCGAGATTTGTAATCGCGGTGATTGACTAAAATTGCAGGAATGCCAAACTTTTCCGCACGTTGACGAGCAAAGGCATCAGGTTCGTTATAGATCACGACAGCAATTTTAGCTTGCAGTTTTCCATCATTGATAGCTTGCGCGATCGCTTCTAAATTACTGCCACTTCCCGAAGCTAATACGGCTAATACCTTTACGCTCACAAATCTTCGATGCCTCTAAACAAATCCAAACAAAAAATGCAGACACAAGTTTATACCAATTCATGAAAGTGTGGTCACACTTTCATGAATTAAAAACCAAACCTATTGCAGTCCTAAATTATTTGTAGATTTTGGGTTTGAGGAAGTGCACTCCTTAGGGGTGCGCTTCCTCAAACTATTTAGGATTGCCTTTGGTACTATATAGGAGCAATGCTTTGTTTTGAGCCGCAACTATAACGCTTTGATCTTGCCATGACTATCCTTTCGGAAATGCCAATTTCTACACAGAAATCTGGCGATCGCTATCCTCACTATCCCCTCAGCATTGCGCCCATGATGGATCGCACCGATCGCCATTATCGCTATTTCATGCGCCAGATTACGCGACGGACTTTGCTCTATACAGAAATGGTGACGAGCGCCGCAATTAAGCATGGCGATAAGGACTATCTGTTGGGGTTCTCTCCTGCGGAAAATCCCCTTGCCTTGCAGGTGGGCGGCGACAATCCTCAGGATCTCGCCGAATGTGCGCGGATTGCCGAAGCGATGGGCTATGACGAAATTAATTTGAATGTGGGATGCCCAAGCGATCGCGTCCAGAGTGGACATTTTGGCGCTTGTTTAATGAAAACTCCCAATCTAGTTGCGAAATGTATTGAGGCAATGATTGCGGCAACCAAGATTCCCGTATCTGTTAAGCATCGCATCGGTGTTGATGATTTAGATAGCTATGAGGATATGCAAAATTTTGTCCGCATCCTCTCAGAAGCTGGTTGTCAGCGTTTCTCAGTTCATGCAAGAAAGGCATGGTTACAGGGACTCAGCCCCAAGGATAATCGCGAAATTCCACCTTTGCGTTATGCCGATGTGCATCGATTAAAGAAGGAATTTCCGCATTTATTTATTGAGATTAATGGCGGATTCACGACTCTAGAGCAAGCCCATGAGCAATTACAAAATGTCGATGCAGTAATGATTGGTCGTGCTGCCTATGACAATCCCTATCTCTTTGCAACTAGCGATCGCGAGTTTTTCGGTGATGAGTCGCCAATTCGTAATCGAGTGGAAGTTGCTGAAGCGATGATTCCCTATATCGATGCATGGACTAGTAAGGGATTGAAGTTAAATAAAATCACGCGACATATGTTGCAACTGTTTCACGGTCAAGCAGGCAGCCGCCTGTGGAAACGCATTCTCACCGATAAATCCTGCATTGTTGGGGCAGGTTCCGAGGTAATTCGCGAGGCAATTAGAGCAGTTATGGACATCTGATAGTTACTGCCGCATAGCGGCAGTAACTATCAGATGTCCATTGCCAATTAGAATTAAGGCTGACCAATAATAGAAATGTTTGAATTCAGATTTTGAATTTCACGGAGACTGAGGCGATCTCCTTTTGCCATCATCAAGTGCGATCGCTAATAGAGCCTTGTAGATAAAATAGCGATCGCTAAATTCATCACCAAAAAAGCTACAACTAAATAAGGTGGATTCCAGCCGCGCCACTGTAAGATTGCCCATGCATGAGCTTTGGTCAACATCATCTGATCGACTGTCTTTCCTAAATCTTGAAGTTCTTGATATTCTGTTTCTGAAAGCTCAGACTGTTGATTTTTTTCAAGCAAAGACTGGTGGCGATCGCTATGTATTTCTGAGACTTGACTATGGGCAATTTCTAATAGCTGATTAATCTTTAATAACTGCATTCTTGATAATTCAGCTTGCATTTCTAGTGGTAAGTTCTCGACCGAGGGGGGCAAATTACCTGTAATACTTTGTAAAGCTAGGGATTCTAGAGGTTGAGCAGTTTGCTCGGCAATGCGAGTCAACTGTTGAAAAAGTGGCTCAGGTAGCTCTAATGTCAGTTTTCGCATAACTTTTTTAGTGATAGCTTAATCTATATTAGCGATATTGTGCCGATCATTAATTCAAAAAAACAATAGAACCTTATAGATAAAACAGCGACGCTAAATTCATCACTTTAATCTCTTAAGGTAAATTCCCTGATGCTCTGCGGTAAAAAATAGAACTTGCAATACTGAATAATGTGTGTAAGCAAAACATTTTCTATACCACGTCCACTTATGGGAGGGTAGTTAATTAGCATCTATTATTTTGCCAATGGAAATTTCATGTCTTGAACACGTTGTAAAGTCCATACCTCGTAATTTTCAAACTGTTTAAGTGACGTAACTTGTACTGTAGAAGAAAAATTATCAGCTTGCGAAGCAAATGGTTGTATAGCTCTAATCTTAATGCCTGCTCTAATCATGATATATGCTAAATCTTTCACATCATCGGAGCTAACATTCTTCCCATATAAAATCGCATTTATAGGTCGGTTGTTGTCTGTATCTTTATTAATAAAGCTGAAGCCACTATTAGTCAAAGCAATTTTGATTGCATTTACATTAATGTAATCATAGTAATCAGATATTTTAAAGAAATATTCAACATTTATATCACGAGTAACTTTTGAAATATCCTGAGATAGCCTTTCAGCTTTTTCTGATTGAATATTAATATCAGCTTGTAAAATTAGATCGCTAATTTCTTGCTCAGTCCAGTTAAATTTTCTGAGTTCTGATTTTAGTTTTTCCCTTTGCTCATTAAATAGTGTTTTATGATCTTCTAATTGATTCTTAGTATTATTTAGATATCTTTGGAGAACTTGATTTTCTTGTTGCTTTTTCAGAATAGATTGATTCAGTTCATTTATATATAGATCTGCCTTTTGTAATTGTATTTGTTGTACATCTGTATTTGGCACATTCACAAATATAACTGCTATCGATGCTGCTAAGAGCGTCACTAGCAAAATTGCCGAACTAATTCTGACTCGACGCTTTGCAGTCTTTTCTGCCTCAATCAAGATTAGATTTGATGATTCGGCTGTCTCCCTTGCTAAGTGTTCCGATTCTAATTGGAGTTCGATTTCTTGTCTCTGCCTTTCTCGGCTTTCACGCAAAAATTGCTCGTCCGCATCACTAAGCCGCTTCCCTCTCGCCCATACCTCAGCTTCAACCAACGCCTGTCCTCGCAACAGGAAATCCTGATTTTGCCCCCAATCTGCCTCCAGCAGCCATGCTCGAAATGCCTCCGCATAAAATGCTGGACGCAAATCCGCTAAAGTTCGATCCACCCACTGCTGATTGAATACCGCAGCATAAATAGGATTGTAAACCTCTAGTCTGTCGTAACGCTTAACTGCTAACCCCGTCAAACGCAATTGGATTTGCTCATAACTATCATCAGCTTTGATACCCGTTCTTCCTCTAAATGGAGGCTTTGAGATTTCCTCCTCTTCTTCTGCTTTTAGAAAGTGAGGCTGGATCGCATCTCCCAAAACATGCTGATACAAACCCAATAACTGACCACGACCTCGTTCATCAATCCTTAATATCCGATCTTGTAAAGTCTTTAAATGTTGCGGCATATCCTGATCTTCCCAATTATCAATAATTCGAACCTGCACGATTTCCGCAATCCATTCCGTAATGTCTTTCCCCTCTATACCTATATTCCTATCTTCCAAATCTCGAAGTACTAAACTAATTAACTTTTGCGTCAAAAAAGGCTGTCCTCCAGTCCATTTCAGCACCTCACTCATAACTGCTGAAGGATCGCTAACCTTACCTTCCAAACCGATCTCTAAAGGCTTCACCTCAGACAAGAGAAATCCACCTAGCTCGATCGCCACTCCAATATTAAAAGCAGAATGATTTTGACCGCGTATCAAGTCGTT
The DNA here is from genome assembly GCA_050632425.1 of Pseudanabaena sp. BL-A-41. Classification (GTDB taxonomy): domain Bacteria; phylum Cyanobacteriota; class Cyanobacteriia; order Pseudanabaenales; family Pseudanabaenaceae; genus Pseudanabaena. Next base: position 3,135,659 of record CP192607.1, read on the forward strand.
CGGCGCAGTAACACCAACAAAAGCAAAGGACAAACGATTATAATTTGGTTCTTGAGTACGGTTTTCGTAAAATGCACGAATCAGCATGAAAAAGTCATCAGCTCTAAATTCTAGATTGAGCAAGTTATCAATCTCTTCCACAAAGATAACAATTGGTCGCGAAATCTCAACTAAAAGAACTTTAGAAATAAAATCGCTAAGGCATCGTACAGGCGAAAGCAAAGGTCTAGATTCCCACCATGTCTCCAGATCAAAGCGATCCTCTAATCCAAAACTTTCCACAAGACTGTTGATCACACTCGCATACCACTGCGACTGGTCTAACTGCGTTCCGATTGTCTGCGGATCGAGTGTTGCACAGACTACTCCATCCCGTTCTAGCTTCTGGATCGTTCGTACCCGCAAGCTAGACTTACCCATCTGTCGAGAGTTAAATACATAACAGCAATCCCCTGCTTTCAGATGCTCGTACAGTTCCCGATCCGCCTGTCGCTCTACATAGGTTGGTGCATCTACAGGCAAGCTACCACCCACGCGGTAAATATAACCACTAGCTTCTAAATACTCATGGGATGATTTTGAGAGCATAAACTTTGTTAATTTAACCTATCCCTAAAATATAAGCGATATAAATTGCATCGAGGTACGATATCGTTACTTTGTCTTTTAATCAATCCTAGACTGTCAAGTTTTCTACACTCTTGCGTTCCCAATCGTATTGAAGCTTCTGAATTTACAACTTTGATCATCGCATTCACAAGATCTGGATGATCTTCCAATTGTCGTAATCGTAATGTTAGATGCTCTCTATAAATACCTTCTTCTGTCGATGCAGTTCTTAATAATTCATCAAGTTCTATATATTGATGGGCGATTTGGTCAATTGCTTTTTGTACTAAATAAGGATGTCCACCAATCATATCTATGAGTTTTGCTATTTCAGCGTTTGTCCAAGACAACCCATATGCATTAACTAAAACTACTAATTCTGATAAATTGAGTTCTCCTAATTCGATTGGTACACCGATATTAAATGGTGACTGGTTAATATTGTGTGTTGTATCGGATTCGTGTGAATATACTATGATCTGGCGCAATTTACCCCATCCCCTACTGGTATTAGCTCTCTCAAACCAACCGCGAAGCAATCCACAAAAATCAGCCTCAAGATCTGGATATTTAAAAACAAAATCAAAATTATCGATCGCAATTACTAGAGGTGAAATAGCGCTATTTAGAAAGAACTTTTCAACATATTTTGTACAATTTGTATTTGCACCCAAAAATCCTTTCCAATCATCTTTAGGGTGATTCTCAATTCCCAACTGATAACCTACATATGCACAAAACCATTGCAAAAATCGGTTAATATCTCCAAAAGTTTGTTGACTTGCCTCGCATAAATCGATTACTACTGTACGATATCCTTTCTGCGTGACATATTCTAACACTCTTCCCATCAAAAAAGATTTACCCATCCCTTGAGGTGATTTAATCCTGATTAAAGACCCAGCCTTTACCACCTCCTCATAACAGCGCTGTTCTAAGCGCGATCGCACGATATAAAAGTAGCCATTATTCTCCACTACCGAAATATCAGTATTACGATTAAGCTTTGGCAAACTGCGATCGTGCTTTAGTAATACAGGTGTCAATTCTTCAGGAATACTTTCTAAAGCGATCGCAGTTACCCCCGAAACAAAGGCATCCTCAATTGAGCGATCTGCCCAAATCGCCTTATAGAAACCCTCCGAAAAATTCCGTGCAGCTTTATCACCGATCGCCTGATTCATGCCGATCACATAGGGAATATGTTTCGCGATCGCTGTAGCCTGCACCTCTGAGTAGCAAGCATTTAGCACCACGCATTGGATTTGATTGGCAAACAGCTTAAAAAAATCTTCCAGACCTACTTTCCTAACTGCGATCGCATCACTCTCTTCATCCACAACAACCAACTTGCGATTGCTACCCCCAGTCCTAACTGCGATCGCTTTACCATCTTCATCCTCAAAAAACAAACCGAGATCGCCACCACCATGCCCTGAAAAATGCAAAATATACGGATTGAGATTGAATAAGTATGTCTGTAAATCTTGAGGAGTCACCGCACCACGCGACTCGATCGCAAAGTTATCTCGATTTGGCGATCGCTCTAATGTCGTGCGAATTTCTTCTACCTCTTTGTCCAGCCTTAACCGATCTGTATCTAGAGGATTCGCCGCCAGAATCAAGATTTTTTTAATCGTCATACCATCTGTTGCACTTAAACTTTTTTAGATTTAGCCCATGCAAAAATCATACAACGCTTTCAAAGAAAAAGGAAAAGAGAAAAAATCAATTTTTAGGTAGTTTTCGATCGCAATTACTTTCTAAACTTCCAAGCTCTGATTAATAAAGTCCCCAAGGTCATCGCTCCACAAAGAATAGTGAAAATCCAATTTTTCGGAGTCCAAGCCACTGCACCGAGATAATTAGAACCGATCGCAATTGTATGGATTGACGCAAGTACTAAGGCGGGAACCGATAGCAAATGTAAATAGCGCCAAGACCTACCGAGTTTAGTCATCATCCAATCAGAACTAGTGAGAGCCGCAGGAGCCATCAATGCGATCGCGATCGCGCCAATCCAGATTGAAACTTGATGCAGAGGAATCATGAAGGATAAAGCATCAAAGTTCCATTGGAAAGAATGCTCGATCATGTGGAAAGTATGGGCGAGGGAGAGAACGAATGCGCCTACCCCAATCGCCCGACGATAGAGCATTAGCGGCGCACAGAATTTAAACAGATGACTGAGGGGACGGGCGGCGAGGGCAAGGCTTAACAAAATTAAGCCGCCATGTCCTGTATAGTCCACCATGTCGCTAGTGCGGAGTAGCGTTAAAACACCGATGGTGAGTGTAATCCAGCCGCCTAATTGAAATAACTGACTGCGGCGATCGCGACTTAATAAACCTGCAAATACACCAATGCCCAGCATCGAGGGCAATGTTCCCAATCCAAAGGCAAACATCGTTAATGCGCCCTGTGTCATGCTACTGGTTTCGGCGGCCTTGAGTTGAGCAGTATAGAGAAATCCACAGGGAATCAATCCCCATGTCATGCCTAGTAATGCAGGGGTAAGTGGATGGGAACTTAGTGATAACTTCATCATCGCGTTGTTGAGGCGTTGATGGAGCGCCACCATTGCCATCGGATTGAGAAAGGGAATATTCGGCAAGCCTTCGGGCTTAATCTGGATCATCCCCATCCAAATTAAAAGTATTCCTGTCAAAATCGCCAACCAACGACGTAGATCGCTCTCAATGCCTGCCAACTGTCCGCTAGCCACTAGCACCGACCCGATCGCCCCAATCGCCGCACCTGCGATCGCATAGCTTAAAATTCTGCCAATATTCAGGAGGATATGAAAATAGAGATGCTGTTGCCAACTTCGAGAATTATTTTGGGAATTATTTTGGGAATATTTATCCTTACCTGAAAGCGAAAAAGCGACGGTCAAGGGGCCACACATACCCACACAATGACCAAAACTCCCCAAAAATCCTAAAGCAGCGACAAGCAGTAAATCTAGCATTATTTATTTATAGCGCTTATTCATCGCACTTTTGATTCTATCTGCCTACATTGGTCGTAAAAGTCAATTCAAAGGGAGCAAAATCGGCGTTGTCCCTTGGTGAACCACTGAGTTGTAGTTCATATCGCCCAATTTGGGGAAATGTGACTTCCAGACTAGGCAGCCCCAGAAATCTATCAATAATTGCTAAGGAATTGGATACCGTAAATTTAAGATTGCGATCCGTTAGCGATCGCACCTCCATCTGACAATTACATTTCTCATAGGGAATAATTTCACCACCCCGTTTGGTGAGAGCGATCCAAATGCGAGTTTTTTGACCCGCAATGGGGCGATCATTCGGATCGATGTGGATTGTAGCACCAACTTCCTGAGAAGTTCTCACCTCGTGGGCAATCCGAACTGGTGATGTTTCTAAATGAGAATCGAGATTAGGAACATTCGATAGATGCAAGTTTAATAAGACAGAAGCTACTTCAAGCATTGGTTCAGGTTTTCTTGTTAAGGTTTGATGATTCCACAAGCAATTCGAGTCTTGTAATCCACATTGGGGATCGTTGATTTACCATTTGCACCCGCATGGATAATAATCGATGTCCCACCATGCTTCAGCAAAGAATTTTTTCCCGATCCCAAAGTTAATTTTGGCAATATGGCTGTCAGAGCGCCATTCCCATCTTGCTTAACGATGATATTGGGTAAATCGCCAGCAGGCTTGTGTTTGCCCTCTTCATGCTTGTGATGGCGGTGGGTGCTGTCTTCCTCATCATCATCCATATCTTTAGGATCAAAATGATCGCCTGATGTCTGAAATCTGGGCGCGTCACATTTGCCCTTTTCGTGTAAATGCACCATATGCTCTCCCTGTGCTAAGTTTTGCACCTTGAGATCAACTTTCACACCTAAAGGGGTTTGGGTAAATGTGGCGGTTCCAACCAGTTCTCCCTTAACGTTGAAAATGCGAGAACTGGCTTTCGGTTGTGTTGGTTGAGCGATCGCTACGCTGGTAGTGGCGATCATGGTAATAGCAGTGCAAGACAGCAAAGCTGTGAATTTTGATGTAAATCGAGGTGCTAAATTATGGGATTTCATGCGATCGCGTTCCTTGAAAATCTTAAGAAATAAAGTGTTTGGCGAATGAGTCAATACTCATCTGCCAAGTAAAAAACAATTCTTAGTTAGCCCAACCGTTCTGAGCTTGCTCAAGTACATAGTTAGCCACTAACTCAATTTCCTCAGCTTTAAGCTTCTTGCCAAAAGCAGGCATTGCACCTTTGCCGTTAGTAACTTGGAGGACGATCGCTTCTACGGTATTCTTGCCATACTCTTCCAAAGCATCTGCCTTCAAGGTTTTCTTAGCAACTACGTTATTGCGTCCGCCTGCGTGACATTGAGCACAGTTATTGTTAAAGATTTTTGCGCCTGCGGATAGTTCGGCAAATGCGGGTTGCTCGAAAGTGAGGCTGACCAACATAGTTAAGGCGATCGCTACAATTGAAAAAATTCGTTTCATAATTTATTAACTAGTCCTTATTTATGCACGAAAAATAAGGGCAAAGCCTTAGCTGCTGCCCTACGCGGCTTAGCCGCAAAGTCGAGTTGAATTTTAGTCTGGGTTTATGATGACGGTATTTGCTCTGGTAGTCAAAAGACAGCCCGTCAAACAAAATACTTGACTTTTTGCAAGTGTGGCTTTGCCACGCTTGCAAAAACAGGTGTTGACTCTCTCTTGGGAGATAGTTCTTACTTCAGAATGTTATAAGCGAGTAAGCGATCGCTAGAATGATTTTATATTCTGGTGTTCAATTATCCGAATCGTTTGATCGTTATAGTTGTTTTTAAGGGTTATTTACAAGAGTGTTTTATGGAAAGGAATCTATGATTAAAAAGTCTGACTTTACGCTGACTCCCTATATGCAGAGCAACGACTTATGGGCAACTTATCAAATTCTGAATACAGTTGTTCCCTATGTGCTTTTATGGGTTTTGGCAGTTAAAGTGACCGCGATTTCCTTTTGGTTTCTTCCGCCCATCATCGCTTTGATGACACTCTTCTCATTGCGCTGCTTCTCTTTAATGCATGATTGCGGACATTATTCCCTCTTTAGTTCCAAAAAGGTTAATAGAGTTGTTGGCTTCTTTTTGGGAGTAATTAATGCGATTCCTCAATACCCTTGGTCGAGAGGTCATGCCTATCACCATAAAACCAATGGAGATTTTGAGCGATATCGTGGTGTTGGTGCATTTGTTTCTACTAAAGAATTTGCTCGACTCAATGCATTTGATCAAAAGCTTTACGCATTCCTCAGGCATCCATTAATGTCTTTGCCTGGAGGATTCTTTTACCTCGCGATTAAGCCTAGATATGCGCTCATTGCAGGAACTTGCGATTTTATCGGTCATGTATTCTCCTGCTTAAGGACAAATCCACGTATGGGTTTATCCGCAATTATTGCTTCTCACAAATCTCGAAATTGGTATACAACATCAGAATTTGTAGACTTGCTGCTGAATAATATTTGTGTGATTAGTGCTTGGATTTTTCTGAGTCATCTCATGGGAGCAGGCTTTTTCCTTAGTATTTACTCGATCTCCTTAACTTTTGCGGCAGCAATCTTTATCTGTGTGTTCTTTGTGCAGCACTATTTTGAAGATTCCTATGCTCATAAGACGGAAGGTTGGGACTATCTACTGGGAGCGCTTGAGGGTAGCAGTTATTTACAATTGCCAACAATTTTAAAGTGGTTCTCCGCAGATATTGGCTATCACAATATTCATCATCTGTCTGAGCGAATTCCTAACTACAATCTCGAAGCTTGTCACAATGCGAATATTCATCTTCTCTCAAAAGTGAAAACTTTACGGATTGGCAATATATTTGATAGTGCGAAGTATATTTTATGGGATACGGAAGCGAATAAACTCGTCTCGATCGCAGCTTTTCGCCAAGCAGAGCTTGAAACTAGCCAAGGGCTTGTAGAAAGCAAGAGGACAGAAGAGTTGCTGATTAAAAATGGGAAATTTTAATTCCCAGATTTTTTAGTGAATTTGCAAATTGCCTTTACCTGCGTAGAGACAGTCGAAGAGATTAACCTGTGCCTTTTAAGTTTTCTTATGCCTAGCTCCTCCCTTCTTACTAGAAAAATAGGCTTTGAAAAGTGAATAAGTAGTGATGTGCGGCTTTGCTGTATCCCACTACTTATTGACTGGAAAGGGAATCGTTATGAATCTAGACCATCAGGTGAAGGTCAGAAACTTTTTGTAAATTAAAATCGTCTTTCGATATATCAAAGTACGATATTGCAGGAAGATCAAAAATTCAGACTAAATTTAGATTAAGTGTTTAGGTTAAGTCCGAATAAATTTTGACAGAATGCCTAAGAATACGATCTAAACTTTGCTAACTACCTATAGCCTGAGATTTTCGGGGAAATTATATGAAGCGTCCTTTGAAACTTACATCTGCGCCAATATTTGCACCAATATTTACATCCATATCTGCATCCCTATTGGCAGCATTAGTCAGCGTCGCCACCGCCATGCCTAGCTTCGCTGCCGATCCGTTTCGCACCTCAAATGCTAGGGCGATCGGTAGTGAAACCCAAAAAGCCTTTGAATTAATGTTCAAAGAAGGCAACTATGTAGAAGCGGTGAGACAGCTAGACAAAGCCGTAGGTACTGAAGCCGACGAGCCACTAGTATTTGCGCTCAGATCCGCCACCTTCTACGCCAAAGAAGACTTTTTAGGAATGCAAGTTGCTGGCAAACGGGTGCGCCGCAATGCCGAAGCCCTGAGAGGAAAAGATGACCTCAGAGCCTATATCTATCTAGCCGCAAGTGACTTGATCGAAGCAGGATATATCGTCAAAACCGAAGGCGTATCTAGCGCACCTAAAGCCCTACCCCTTGTCCAGAGCGTATTTGACAATATCAAAAAAGCACAGGATATCGACGCAAATGATCCTGAACTGAACTTGATTAAGGGCTATATCGATATGCTGATTGCCTCAGTATTGCCCTTGTCTGACCTTGAGTCAGCCTTGTCGAGCCTGAAGCAATATGCGGCTCCTGACTATCTGAAATGGCGTGGTATTGCCCTCGCCTATCGCGATGCACGTATGCCAGACCTTGCCCTAGATGCCGTGAATAAAGCCCTTGTCTCTGCACCAAACAACCCAGAACTCAATTATCTGAAGGGACAGGTCTTATGGATGCAAGGTAGCAATATTCCTGAGGCGAAAAAACAGTTTGAATTAGCTCTGAGTAAAGCTAAGCAGTTGAATCCCAGCCTGTTAGCAGAAATCCGCGAACAATGTCGTGGTTTGGTTGGTTCAACCTGTACTGAAAAATAAGTAACAAAACCCGTGGCTTCGACTCCGCTCAGCCAAAGTTAGCTGAGCGAAGTCGAAGCTAGATAACTTTGGTGGACTATTTTTTATCCGTAAGTCCCTAATTACTTATCGTTAACATGACCAAAAAGCCTCGCATCGCGAGGCTTTTTGGTGAAATTTTTTGCAAGCATTACTGGCTACAGCGTGAATGTGGCGATCTTCGCTAAACTATTGCAGGCAATAGGTTCTATTTCAGTTCATACAAAGCAAGACAAAACTCATGGCACAAGATATAAAACTGGTCGTGGTAGATATTGATGGCACGATTAGCGGTGATGCCAATCAGGTCAATGATGCAGTGAAAGAGGCAGTGAAAGCAGCGCAAGCTAAGGGTGTCAAGGTCGCGATCGCCACAGGAAGAATGTATCGCTCAGCATTGCGCTTTCATGAAGCGATCGCCTCAGATATGCCATTGATCTCCTATCAAGGTGCATTTATCAAAGATCCTCAAACCGATGAATTAGTAGGACATTGGCCAGTTGAATTAGAGCAAGCTCTTTCTTTGTTAGATGATCTGGGCGAATTTGCGACTAATGACCAGCTTTCGATTCATATCTATGTCAATGATGAACTCTACGTTCGCAAAATGACAGCCCAAACCCAAGCCTATGCCGAACGTTCTAAGGTGGGTGTTAAGGTGGTTGGTGATTTACGAGAATTTTTGACTAGCGCTACTACCGATCATCCACCCACAAAAATCTTGGCTCTGAGTGATACCGCCGAACTAGTAACGGAAATGCTCAGAGTATTGAAAGATCGCTATACGCCGCAGCAACTTTATCTCACGAAGTCCGTGGCGACCTTCTTTGAGGCAACCAATCCGATCGCCAATAAAGGTACTGCCGTAAAACATTTAGCAGAGAATATTTTGGGCTTTGATCGCTCTCAGGTTTTAGCGATCGGTGATAACTTTAACGATTTAGAGATGATCGAGTATGCAGGTATCGGTGTGGCAATGGGTAATAGTCCTGAAGGATTAAAGCCTCTCGCGGATTGGGTTGCACCTACTGTAGAAGATGATGGTGTAGCAGTAGCGATCGCCAAATTTGTTTTATAACTGATGTTACATGGAACCCTCATCCCCCAACCCCTTCTCCCGCAGGAGAAGGGGAGTAAAACCCATATTATTTTCTTGTTCCCCTCTCCTGCGGGAGAGGGGCTAGGGGTGAGGTCTTTACAGACTTCCACGTAACATCAGTTAACTACTCAATTTTTTGAGCAAATTTTATGACTACACTTCAGCCTCAAGAAGTCATTAATCAGCGCTATCAATTAGAACGTCAACTAGGTCAGAATGCAGGACGAGAAACTTGGCTTGCCAAGGATTTGCAGCAAGAGAATGAACTGGTGGTGGTCAAGCTATTAGCTTTTGGAGGGAATGTGCAATGGGAAGATTTGAAACTGTTTGAACGGGAGGCAAAAGTTCTAAAACAGTTAGATCATCCGAGGATTCCTAAATATCGCGATTACTTTTCCATTGACGATCGCTCTTTGTGGTTTGGACTTGTACAGGAATATATTCAAGGAAATTCTTTGCGAGAATATATTGCTCAGGGACATAAATTTACAGAAACACAGGTCAAACAAATTGCGATCGCCATTTTAGAAATTCTCATTTATCTGCATGAATTGAATCCCCAAGTCCTCCATCGTGATATCAAGCCTAGTAACTTGATTCTAGCTGGTAAAGAAGGGGAATCTAGAAATATTTATCTGGTGGATTTTGGAGCAGTGCAGGACAAAGCTAGTGCTGAAGGCAAATCTTTCACCGTAGTCGGAACCTATGGCTATGCACCGATGGAACAGTATGGAGGTAGAGCCGTAGCTGCTTCTGATCTCTATGCTTTGGGTGCAACGATGATTCATTTACTGACGGGGATTTCCCCTGCGGATTTACCACAGGATGATGATGCAAAGATAGTTTTTCGCGATCGCACCAGTGCTAGTTCTCATCTAGTGCAATGGATTCAAAAATTAGTTGAACCTACAGTCAAAAAGCGCTATGGATCAGCGAGAGAGGCTTTACAAGCTCTCAAAGAACCATCTGCTCCCTTATCAAGGCAACAACCTGTTCCCTCAATTGCTTCTGCATCAAATGCCACTGCTCGACCCAAGCGTAGAGTTTATCCACCAGACAATACCAATATTCAAGTTGAGCAATCGGCAAACCAACTGAGAATCATTATTCCTTGTCAGATCTGGACAGCGATCGCTATCTGGTTATTAGTTATTGCGATTGGGTTCTTTCTGCAACCATTTTTCCCTAGCTTCCTAATGCTCATCGCGACCTTCGGCAATTGGAGCTATATTGGTGTTGCTTTCATCTTGCTACTGTTGCTGATTGGTACTGTAAATTCTCTAACAACAATCATCTTAGAAATTGGTGAGCAAGAAACTTGGTTAAGGCGATCGCTCCTTGGCAAAATTTACTGGCACGCGAAAGTTCCCACCCATAAATTGCAAAGGGTAGAGCCACAATGGAAAATGATCGAAAAAAGGAATAGTAACTTTTTCAATTGGCTAGCTTGGGCTGCGAGTGAACCCAGTGAAGATAACTCAATGAAGTCTAATGTGATTCTCTATCTAGCGGGAGTTCCATATACCTTGGCAGTATCCGATTTGCGACCAACAGAGGTGAGTTGGTTAATTGATGTACTTGAAGATTTCTTACATCAAATTAAGATCGGTAACTCTAGATGATTTTTCGAGAAGTTCATTCTAAGCTATAGCCTTGCTGACATCTTGTTTTCATGAAATATGTGAATATTATGATGCGATCGCGTTTTCACAATGTTAAATACTTACATATTTTGGGCTTAGCTATTTTTGGCATAGTTGCGATCGCTGCTGGTTGCTCTAATCCTTTTGCGACTGCCAATACCCCCGACCAAATTCGCTTAGGAACCTTTAATCTAGAAAACTTTGATGGACTGAATGCAGCAAAGATTGATGCTGCGAGTCAAATTATCGAGCGAAATTTTGATGTCATCGGCTTACAAGAGGTCAGTCCCATTGCTGCGGACAAGCTTAAAGAGAAGTTGAATAAATCTCAAAAATGGAACTTTATCTTAGGAGAATCGGGCAATAAACAAAGGGTAGCTCTTTTCTATCGCCAAGATGAAGTGTCTGCTCAAAAAGTGACGGAATGGAAACAGGTGAATATCACAGGGACTTTGCGATCGCCCCTTTTTACCTACATCAAGGCTGGACAGAAGTTTGATTTTACCTTAGTAGTAGTGCATCAAAAAGGCAGTGGTGGTGCAGATGCTGATCGCCTGCGTCAACATCAAAGCGATCTTTTGCGGAAAGAGGTTGATCAATATCAAAAGAATCCTCAATCCGATCCCGATTTGATTCTAGTTGGTGATTTCAATAGCCCTACATGGGCTGAACAAAATCGCGGCTTACGTGATGCGCCCTTGACATTCTTAACCAGATCGGTGGAAACCAATGCTCAAGAGAACTGCTTGAAAAAACATGGTCAACCGAAAACTCCTGATGGTCGTCCGCGTTATTCCAATCGTGGCACTGGTTGCGTGATTGATCATATTGCCGTGTCTAAAGCGCCCAAGGGTGCAGAAGAGGAATATATTCCTCAATCGGTGCAGATTCTCGATCCGCAAAAGGATTTAGGCTTTGATAGCGATCGCACCTATTTTTCTAAAGTTTCTGATCACTTACCTGTAAGAGCCATCTTTCGCACCAAGTAACTCACCTTACGCAGATAGAAAATCCGCCCTCATCCCCCAACCCCTTCTCCCAGAACGGGAGAAGGGGAGCAAGAGGTGGTTTTGAATTTTTCTTTTCCCCTCTCCACCTTTGGGAGAGGGGCTAGGGGTGAGGGTCTTATAACCTTCTGCGTAAGGTGAGTAAGTAATGAAGGTGGCACAAAGCACTACCTTCATTACTTTTCGCGTTCTGGAAGTAAATGTAAAAGTGAAGGCACAATTGAAATCACAACAATAGCGATCGTAATGGGCAGCAAATATTTATCAACATCAGGAATAACATTTCCCAGTCCATAGCCCAATAGAGATAAACCAGATGTCCAGATGAACCCACCGATTAGATTGAACCTAAAGAATGTGGCGTAGTCCATTTTGCCAATGCCTGCGACGATGGGGGCAAAGGTACGGACAACGGGCAAAAAGCGGGCAAGTATAATGGTCTTTTTGCCATGCTTATCATAAAAATTTTGAGCCTTGATAATATGCTTCTTATGGAAAAATATCGAATCTTCTCTAGAAAACAATTTATGCCCAAAGCGTTTACCTGTGGCATACCCCACATTGTCTCCTAGCACCGCAAAGAAAAAGCATCCGATAATCAGTGCAAAGATATTGAGTTTTCCTATGGAAGCCAAAAAACCTGCGGCAAATAGTAGTGAGTCCCCCGGTAAAAAGAACCCAACGAGTAGACCAGATTCAGCAAAGACGATCGCCCAAATAGCAAGATGACCACCAACAGATCCCAGAGAGTCAACTAATTGCTTTGGTTCTAAAATATTCACGCTGCCTTAATACCTTTTTTATCTTGTTTTATAGCGCTTTGTGCTGCTGCAAATCCCAATAATTTTGAAAAAACTTGCGAAGCAAGTTTTTTCAAAATTATTACATCTCTAAAACTCTATTGAGTCGTAGATTAAAGCCCTGAAGGTAAACCCGTGGGTTTGCCCTTAACACTGGTGACGATTCTTCCCCATCCAGATTCACCACCACCGTCCCAAAAGATTTGCTGCATTACCGTATAGGTATAGGGATCGTAGGCTCCACCAACCCCAACATCGTAACTGTCGCTAGCACCATGACGAGTACCATAAGGATCATGCACAAGCCAAGCTTTTTGATTGGGATCATGTCCAACGATCAGGCAAATGTGTCCGCTTCCTTTGTATGCAAATCCCACAACTACAGGGATATTCGCCTTAAGAGACATTAAGACATCTTTGGCGGAGAGGGAATAGCTAAAGTAAGAGTCTATACCAAGTTCTTTTAAAGCCCATGTTTGAGCGTCATGATCAGTGGTATCGCCATACTTACCCACAATTCGCATATAGACAGATTCAGGTTCGGGAAATCCCTGTGCTTTTGCCATCGTGGTCAAGGCTCCATTGAGCAAAAAATCGGCTAGCATCGTATTGCTAGTCGTATTGCACTGTCTCCAGCCAGGTCCGAAGATTGCCTGATCATTATCTAATTGTGAACAATATTTGACTGGGAGCTTAATTAGGGGATTAAGATCTTCTCCCTCAATTTTGATATGAGGATCATAGGCATAGACTTTTTGCAGTTGAGCTTTGCCATCTAGGGCAGGGAAGGGAGAGGCAAGAGTTAGCAGAAGATGTTGATTGCGATCAGGGCTATACTCAGTCACAAAAAAAGACTGCCCCTTTTTGATGAAAATCTTCTCGGAATCGGCTAAATCCGTTGAGCCAAGCAACTTTTTTTTCAGAAAAGTATCTGCTTCGGCGATCGCTTTGGGCATAGGACAACCTCGGAGTGAATGCGATAATTGTATAAATCATCGCATATCACCATCAGGAATGATTTATAGATTTTTAAAACACCAAGATGAGAGGAGGCACATTGTGCCTCCTCTCATCTTGGTGTTTTAAATTATAATGACGCTGTAACTTGATGGCACAATGATCTTAGCGCAATTAAACACTTAACCCTATGGAAATATCAGCAGTGCCGACAGAGATACGGACTCTTCATCCTGAAAGCACTTTGGGTAAAATATATCTTGATTGGATGCCTCAACCAGGAAACTATATTGATTTAGAAGGCAAAACCTATGTGATCTTAGAACGCCGTCATCGCTATCAGTTTCGGAGAGGCAAATATAACTTATTTAGGGTTTTAATATATGTACAACCAGCACCAGAGAATTTGGAAAGAAGTTTGGTGAATGGGCGTTGGATAATTGGGGATGGAAGTTGTCGATATAATGCTGGGTCGGAAATTATTCGCTGTGCGGTCAATCCAAATGGTCCTTGTCAGGGATGTCGCTTTTGGGAAGCATAACAAAGGCGGCGCATTGCGCCGCCTTTTTTGAGAAGTTAGAATTGCAGACCTACGCCAGCTTGGAGGGATGTTCCTGCGGAACCATTACTTTGACCATTAAATGGAATTACGGCATTGCTATAAAGCAAAATATTTTTGTTGAGGCTAACTTCGACACCAGGTTGAACTGCAAAGGCAGTTTGATCACCTGTCATGCTGCTGTTACCACCAACTTTAAAGGAAGCACCTGCACCAAGATAAACGTTAGTGCGATCGCCTACTGGTAAGTCATAGGAAACGGTAGGAACAATGGAAGTACCGCCATTACCAAAGAGAACTGAGCTTCTGACGGAAAGTGGTACATCATCAAATTTATAGCGGCCTGCTAAGTTTGCGCCTACTACGGAAGGATTAGTTGCAAAACTTTGAAGAGACACGCCAGCACCTACATAGCTACCAGGTAGTTTTACTTCTTCGGCTGAGGCGACTGCGCTAAAGGAGGTAAGAACAGAAGTAGCGATCGCAACACCTAAATAGATTTTTGTAAGAGATTTCATGAGATTGATTTCCTGCTGAACTATGACTCCTTTGACTGGAGATAATTGGCATAGTTCCCATTGTTCCTTGGACTTCAAAAGGCAAGAAACCCAGTCACTGACTGGGTTTCTTGCCTTTTGAAGGATTTCTATCTCTAGAGAATCATACTAACGGGTGAGAGCTAAAAGAAACTTTGCAGCGCAAAGTTTCTTTTATGCATAGCTGCCTGCGGTAGCAACCTCGCGTAATTGCAAGTCGCAACTGCGCCAGACTTGCCCATCGATCGCTGTTTGTTCGATTAGACTTGCTAGACGTAAAGTTTTTAAAGCTTGATCGCCGCCGACGGATGGCTGAGCCTTATCGCGGACACAGGCAACAAAATGCTCTAGTTCGGCGTGCAGTGGTTCGATATTGCTGGTATGGACTTTTTCGATAAAGCCATCTTGACGATAGAGGACTTGACCATAATCGGTTGTCCAGTTGGCTGTAGTTTGACGATGAATCAAAATTTCATTATTGAGAAAATCGGACTCGGTGAGGGAATTGGTACAGTGAGCTGTGATTTTGCGCTTTTTGCGATGGGTAACTTTGCTAGCAGTGAGGGTGGCAATTACGCCATTTTCAAAGCCGATGGTGGCGGTGACATAGTCGAGATAGCTGGATTCTGGGGAAACGCGATTGCCATGGGCGGAGACGCGCACGATCGCAGAGGGGACTAGCTCCAAAATCAGATCAATATCGTGGATCATCAAATCGAATACGACCGAGACATCATTGGCGCGTTGCGAATAGGGACTCATGCGATCGGCTTCGATCGCTAAAATCGTCTCATGCTTTAAAACTTTACTGAGTTCTTGGAAAGCGGGGTTAAATCTTTCAATATGTCCAACTTGGAGAATGCGGTTATGTTCGGCGGCGATTTTAACTAGGGCTTCGGCTTCTTCGATGGTTGCGGCGATCGGTTTTTCGATCAGCACATGTACGCCAGCCTTCAGGCAAGTTGTGCCCACATCGTAATGCAATCGCGTGGGGACGGCGATACAAACTGCATCAACGAGGGGTAAAAGCTCACGGTAATCTTCAAAATAGAGAACACGATGCTTATTTGCTGTATCACGTCCGCGCTCTACACTGACATCGGAAACACCAACTAATTCTGCATCCTTGAGCAAGCTGAGGACTCTTGCATGATGCTGCCCCATGTTACCGATACCAATGACACCAACCCTTATAGGATCTTGGAAATTACGATTGGGGCTCATACTCCTCACACACGCTCAATAAACACGCTCAGTTTGTCCAAAATCGTAACATGGATGTATAACGCTTTGCGCTCTAAATAGAAAGCACCCATAGGGTGCTTTCTCGCAATAGGGATCAACCTGTATTACGCATACCTGCCGCAATGCCATTGATTGTCAGCAATGCCCCACGCAAAAGTTCGTTTTTGGAATAGCGCGATCGCAGATCGACGGTATCAGGACGATGTTGACGCAAACGCTTGAGTAAGGATGCTTGAATAAATCCAAGCGGCACAATTGAGCCATTGCGTAGCTGCACTGAGCGCTGGAGATCGCGATCGCTATCTAGCATTTGCTTTTGTCCTGTGATCAATTGCAGTACTTTGCGTGTGCGTTGAAACTCCTCGGTGATTTCCGCAAATATTTCGATAAAGGCTTCCTCGTAACCCTCTTTCGTTAGCTCGCGCATATAGTGATGTGCGATTTGCATATCAGTTTTGGCGATCGTCATCTCGACACGGGAGATCGCCGTTTTAAAGAAGGGCCATTTGCTGTAGAAATATTGCAATAGCGACAAATGTCCGTCGGGGTTTTCTTGGAGAAATTCTTCTAGGGCTGCACCGATGCCATACCAAGAGGGTAATAAAAAGCGGCTTTGTGTCCAACTAAATACCCAAGGAATCGCTCTTAAACTGCCGAGATCGCGTTTACCTGCACGACGGGCGGGACGGGAGCTAATTTGTAATTGACTAATTTCTTCGA
Organism: Pseudanabaena sp. BL-A-41; assembly: GCA_050632425.1. Classification (GTDB taxonomy): domain Bacteria; phylum Cyanobacteriota; class Cyanobacteriia; order Pseudanabaenales; family Pseudanabaenaceae; genus Pseudanabaena. The sequence goes on from CP192607.1 coordinate 3,152,175, forward strand.
TCGGCGTGACTTGATGGAAAAATTCCACCAGATTGGGCTGCTCATAAATTAAATGGCGATACACTTGGCGCGATCGCTTAGAAATTTCTTCCATCGTATCTAGCCAGCAATCGAGGGTATCGGTGCTACTGGGTAATAGGGCCGCTTGAATCACCGCAGTAGCGATCGTTTCGAGGTTATAAAGAGCGATTTCGGGTAAGGAATATTTAGAAGCTAGTACCTCGCCTTGCTCGGTGATCTTGATCCGCCCCTCGATGCTGCGGCCGGGTTGTGCCAAGATTGCCTCATAGGTAGGCCCGCCACCACGTCCGACCGAGCCGCCACGTCCGTGAAACATTCGTAGATCCACTTGATATTTTTGGCAAACATCTTGTAAGGCTCGTTGGGCTTTATAAATTTCCCAGTTACTGCTCAAAAATCCTGAGTCTTTGTTGCTGTCGGAATAGCCAAGCATGACTTCTTGGAGATGATCATGGCTTTCGAGATAGGTGCGATACAGTGGCAGCTCAAATAACTCCGTCATGATTGGCGGCGCACTTTGTAAATCCTCGACGGTTTCAAAGAGGGGCGCAATACTGAGGGAGCCTTTGCCAGTAGCTGGGTCATAGAGTCCTGCTTCTTTGGCTAGCAGCATGACTTCGAGAATATCGCTAACACTACGGTTCATACTGATCACGTAGTTATTGCAGATTGCAATCGAAAATTCCTGTTGTAGCTTTGCTACCATCCGAAACGTCTCAATAATTTCGTTAGCTTTGGGACTAAAGTTCAAGTGGCTGGGAATCATGGGACGACGGGTTTTTAACTCCTGCGTCAGCCAAGTGACTTTTTCGGTTTCACTGAGTGAGTCATAGGTTTGGGGCAATAATTGCAATGTTTCGGCAATTTCGGTGATTGTGTTGCTATGTTGCGTACTTTCTTGACGAATATCGAGGTGGGCTAGGTGAAACCCATAAACCTCAACCTGACGGATCAGATTTTCAAGGGGTTTGGGATTGAGTTTGGTTTCGATTAAGCTTGCCTGAATGAGTTTTAATTCGGCGAGGAAGTCATCAACATGGGTATATAAGAGATGTTCTTGCCCTTTGGTGGATAATTCCATTTCTGAGGCTTGCCAGCCACTATGGCGCAATTTTTGATTGCGATCGCGTGTTCTTTCGAGTCTATTTTTGACGTAGGCGAGTTTGAGTCGATAAGGCTCTTGACGGAACTTGATCGAATATTTCTCGTAAATTTCGGGCAGATGGATCTGATCGTCGCCAAGGGAGTCTAGCAAATCTTGGGATACATCGCTAAGGCTTTGGGATAGCGACAGTAAGCGGCTAAGACGCTCAATGGACTTGATATATTTGTTTAAAACTAGATTGCGCTGATAGCAAGCAGTTTGCCATGTGACTTCGGGAGTAACGTAGGGGTTGCCATCGCGATCGCTACCAACCCATGAGCCAAATTTGCAAAAGTCATAGCTCGGTAACTTTAGTTTAGGAAAAGTAACAGCAATTGCGGAAGCAATGCGATCGTAAAGGACGGGAATCGCATCAAATAAAACTTCCTCAAAATAGTGCAACGTATAGTCGGCTTCGTCTAAAACCGTGGGCTTAATTTGGTTTAGCTCATCAGTGCGCCACCAGAGACGGATTTCCTCAGCAATTTGCTCCTGTAATGAGGCTGCCTCCCAGTTGAGGGCGATCGCCTGTGGCACTGCTTCGTCACCACGAAAACCAATGAGGCGATCGAGTTCCTTGAGCATCTTCGCGATCGTGCGTTGCTTATCGCGAATCGTATGCCGCACGATTTCCGTAGGGTGCGCGGTAAAGACTAGCCGAATATCGAGGTTATCGAGGATTTTCTGGATTTGACGGGGGGGCACATTGAGTTTCTTCAGTTCAGGAAAAAGCCAGCGAAATGTACCCACAGGATATTCGGCTTCACTATTGATCGGGCTAACGCGATAGATGCTAGTTTGTTCCTGCTCATGATCTTGCTCAACTATATTAATTAGCTGAAAAAACAAAGCAAAGGCGCGAGCGGCGGTAGTGGCTTGATGCAGATCAAGACTTTCGACCACCTTTAAAACCTCTTCGGCAGGGTATTCCGGGGCTTGTCCCTCTGGTGAACACATCGCCCGCAGTTGTCTCAATAAATCAACTAGTTCTTGACCGCTTTCTCTTAATAGGACTGATTCCCACAAATCCTCGACGAGCTTGAGACGATATCGCAGACGAGAATTGGCGGCACGCAGATCGCTCTCAATGTTGACAATCTGTACTAATGACGCTGACAGTGCTGCTGGGGAACTCATCCAACTTTCTCCAAATTTTCTTTCTAGTCCAAAATTGTCCTGCTTTAAGGAGTTTGCTTCTGTTGCTCACTTAGCAATTACAGCACTTTACACTTTGTTGTCGGTAATGTATAAAGCCCACAACCTTACTAAATATGGTTTTTTGCCCTGTGTATGTTTACCAAACACTTGGGCAAATTGCTGTAATAACCTTTAGGCTTACAGAAGCCGAAATCTCATGGCAGGAATCAAACATAAAATCTCTATTGTTTTCTATACCATACCAACCTACCTGTTTGTTAGTTGTAGCCTTTTTTGCTAGCGATCGGTTAGTAATTTTTATGAGATATTTGGCGATCGCGCTAGTTAAAAATATCTATACTTCTGCAATATTTCTTTACAAAGCATCCATAATGAAGAGAGAACACGAAGTTTTGCGCTCTTGAAGTAAAGCTATCGATCAATCAAAAAAAGACGCTTTGCGCCTTCTATTCAAGTAGAACCATTGATAATCAAGGAAGAGCGCCAAGTATCTTCTCTTGGAGTAGTAGGAGTAGTAATTTAACTGATGTTTGATGTACTAATTGTCGGTGCGGGTATGGTGGGCGCGAGTTTAGCCTGTGCGCTAGGTGATAAGAACTGTGCGGCAAACCGTGATCTGAAAGTGGGAATTATTGAGGCTAATGGTAATTTCTTGCGCGGAGAATTTACTGCCGATGGTCGCGCCAGTGCGATCGCCTATGGCTCTAGCCAAATTTGGCAAAATATTGGTGTGTGGGGCGGAATGCAGCGTCGTGGTGTGACACCGATGCACGCGATTCAAGTTTCTGAAGGCGATTTGCCCTATCAGGTACAATTGCGGCGCGAAGATATGGGGCAAGAAGCCTTGGGCTATATTGTCGAAAATTCCGTGACCTTGGCTTCGCTCTGGGAATTTGCGCGGGAATGCCAAAATTTAGAATTAATTTGTCCTGCCAAAATTTTAGATATTGAGGAAGTCACAGATCGCCATGTCATGCGCGTAAAAATCAGCTCCGACATTGGCGAACAATATCTCGAAACTAAATTATTAGTGGGAGCCGATGGTGGGCGATCGCTGGTGCGGCAAATGGCAAATATTGCGATCGATCAGCGCCTATACGAGCAGACCTGTATCGTCACGACGATTCAATCAGATCAGCCCCATCACAATTTTGCCCATGAACGATTTCAACCCAGTGGACCCTTTGCGATTTTGCCCATCGGTAGCGATCTCGCCTGTATCGTTTGGACAGCAACTACTGAGGAAACACCCCATCTTCTTGCCCTTGATGACTCGACATTCCTACAGGAGTTAACCAAACGCTTTGGTCATCCCCTCATGGAAAAGCTTGGCAAGATTAAAGTAATTTCCCGTGAACGCGCCAATTATGTGCCTCGGTGGATGCATAGCCAGACCTATATTCAGTCACGTTTAGCCCTCATCGGTGATGCGGCGCATACCACCCACCCGATCGCAGGTCAGGGCATGAATCTTGGTATTCGTGATGTCAATGCTCTCGCCAAGGTGTTAAAGGCTGCCCATCAAAATAACGAAGATCTAGGGGCGATCGCTGTTTTAAAGCGTTATGAATCAAAACGTAAATGGGATAACCTCGGTGTAATTTTGCTAACTGATATATCTAATCGCCTATTTTCTAACCATAATTGGTTCTTTAAAGTCTTACGTCGCTTTGGGTTGCTGCTTTTGCAAATCTCCCCACTCAAACGCATTTTGATGTATTTCATGATGGGCTTACATCAGGTCTAAAACTTAAGTGTGAGCTAAAGAAGCCAACTATTATTGATTTGATCAATGACTACTGTCATAAATTTTTAGCTGGAGGGTTTGCGATTATAAAATCTATGTATATAGATAATTCAAATAAAAACTACAGCTTCGACTTCGCTCAGCTACCTTACCCCAGGCAATGAATTAGTAAAACTCGCAAACGAAAGAATTGACGAGCTTTGGGTGTCTTTAAAATTGAAAGACAAGTTAGTTTTTTGGCTACATACTGAGATAAAAACTCCTCCATTTTCTGAAAATGCAAGGCTGACGGCTGGCTATTTTATCCGTAAACTACAACAGCATGAAATGCTGACAATGCCAGATTTACGTCCAATGCCAAGTATTGGTGAGCGTTGTTGTGAGTTAAGAATACCCGATGGAGATAAAACTTGGAGGATTATCTGCCGTATTGATGAGGATGCTATTCTTGTTTTAAATATTTTCCCGAAGAAGACAAGGACAACGCCTAAGAAGGAAATAGATCTTGCTAAAAATCGATTAAAAACTTATGACAAAGCGTTAAAGGGTTGATTGTTATGGATTCAGAATCTTTAAAAAGGTTAGAAGCGGCTGGCTGGCACTCTGGTACAGTTACTGAGTTGTTGGGACTTACACCTGAAGAATCTGAACTGATCGAGCTAAGGCTTGCACTGAGTAAGCGAATTAAACAATTAAGACTTGAAAAAAATCTGACCCAAAAAGATCTCGGCAAGCAAATTGGTTCTAGTCAGGCAAAAGTTGCAAAAATTGAATCTGGTGATCCTTCGGTATCGATGGATCTGATGTTTCGTTGCGGTTTTGCGCTAGGAAGTAGCCGTAGAGATTTGCTATTAGCAATTTCTGAATAATCGTTGTTGATGTATGCTCACAACATGAAGTTACTTCAGTGTATTTAGTATGCAAGTTGAATATGACCCGATCGCTCATGCTGCTTATATTCGTGTGCGAGAGACGGACATTGTAGAGTCAGAAGAAGTGGCTGATGGAGTTATTTGTGACTTTGATGAGCAAAACAAGATAGTTGGTGTTGAAATTTTAAGTGTGAAGCAGAGATCTCCCGCTCAAATTAAAAACATCATTTTTCCCTTCGATGAGCAAGACAAGCAAAATCTCAAGGAGTTGTTTAATATTTTTGCACTTGCGTTTTAGGGGGGAATATGGCGATCGCAAATTTACCAACTCAGTTAATTACGCAATTAATTACGCCTGAAAACTTTCAGCCCTATGGTCAGGTAATTTTTCCTACTGACGATGGTAAGCAATTTGATGAGAATGATGCTCAGCTATCTTTGGCAGGGATTCCGCGTTTTTACATCATGCACCTTCGCAAAGTGGGACTTAAATTTCAGAGCTTGGCGCGGCATCAACAATGTACTCAATGTCTTGGCTCCCTTGGTGGTAAGGAATGGTTTATGGCAGTTGCCCCCGCCTCAGCACCTGAGCAAATTAATTTAGAGCAAATTGCTGCATTTCGGATTACAGGCAATTGCTTCATCAAACTCAATGCTGGTACTTGGCACGCGGGTCCTCTTTTTGCAGAAGAAGTTATTGATTTTTATAATCTGGAATTGCATGACACGAATATCAATGATTATGAGGTCTGTAATTTACGTAAACTTTATAACTTGAGTTTTGAGTTATTTGTAGATTAGGTTCAGTAGGGAGAAAAAATTACAAAACAGCTACGCTGTTTTGTAATTTGGGACTAATTTGGGAAATTTCAAACTCAGTAAAGACTTTGGCTTGTTCTAGGACTAACTCGGTAGCTAATGCTTCCATATCAGGCGGATAGCCATATTGACGAAGTAGACGTTTGACTGCAACCTTCATTCTGGCTCTAACGCTTTCCTTGAGATTCCAGTCAATCGAGGCATTTTTACGGATGCGATCGCATAGGACGATCGCGAGTTCTCGCAGTTTATCAACGCCCATAATGTCCTGTGCGCTTTGATTTTGGGCTAGGGCATCATAAAAGGCGAGTTCGTAAGGTTCTAGTTTTAATGCTTCACCTCTAGTTTGGGCGGCTTTAGTGTCCTTTGCCATGTTCAGCAATTCTTCGAGGATGTCGGTAACGCTGATGACTTGGTTGCGATAGCGGCGTAGAGCATCTTCGAGAAGATCGGCAAGTTTACGGCTTTGGACAATGTTGGTACGGCTACTTGCCTTGATTTCATCCTTGAGCAGTTTTTGCAGAAGTTCAACAGCGAGGTTTTGGTGTTCCATACCTCGTACTTCTGCCATAAATTCATCGGAGATGATGGAGATATCAGGGTTTTTAATTCCTGCTTCATCAAAAATATTAATCACTGCATCGGATACGAGAGCCTGATCGACAACTTGACGGATCGCGGTTTCGATATCGTGGTTACTGAGGTTGCCGCCTTCACCTTCGCCTGTGAGTTTGCGGAGACTGGCTTGGATAGCTTGAAAGAATGAGATTTTTTCCGAGGCGGCGATCGCGTCGGGATGGGGGACAGCTAGGGAATGGGCTTTAGATAGGGCGCTAACTTCAGAGAAAAAGCGATCTTTAATCGTAGGATCGGCGACATAGTTGGCGGCATTTTTGAGGATGTTGAGTTTATCGCCTGTGGTGCTATCGAAATAATGCTCATAGGCAAAGTCCGCCATGATTTGCTCGACTATTTCTAGTTTGGCGAGCATTAGCCCCACTGCTACATCTTGATTAAGGGTAAGATCGCCTTTACCGCCACTGTTGGCATAAAAGGATAGAGCTTTTTTGAGTTCGGCGGCGAGTCCGAGATAGTCCACAATTAAGCCGCCTGTTTTCTCGAAGAAGACGCGGTTAATACGGGCGATCGCTTGCATGAGGTTATGACTTTTAAGCGGTTTGTCGATATACATGGTGTGAAGGCAAGGGGCATCAAAGCCTGTCAGCCACATATCGCAGACTATGACCAATTCGAGGGAGTTTTCGGGGTCTTTGAGACGTTGGGCTAGGGTTTGACGTTGTGCCTTGCTGGTATGGTGCTTGACCAGATTTCCTTCATCGGAGGCGCTGGCAGTGAACACGACTTTAATTTTGCCTGTGGTCAGGTCGTCGCTGTGCCAATCGGGACGGATTTTGACGATCGCATCGTAGAGATTTACGGCAATTTGGCGGCTCATGGTGACGATCATCGCCTTGCCTTTGTTGACCTGTTGCCGCGCTTCAAAGTGGGTAACGATATCTTGGGCGATTTGTTGGAGGCGTTGGGTTGAGCCGACGATCGCTTCAATGCGAGTTTGATTAGCTTTGGCTTTTTCCCTCTCCCCTAGCCCCTCTCCCAAAGGGAGAAGGGAATCGAGGTCTTCGTCTAATTCATCGAGGAGTTGACGACCTGTTTCGTCGAGGTCAACTTTAACGAGGCGGCTTTCGTAATAAATGGGGACGGTTGCACCATCGGCGACGGCTTGGGAGATGTCGTAAATGTCGATGTAGTCGCCAAAAATGGCAGGGGTATTTTTATCGGTTTGTTCGATCGGTGTGCCTGTGAAGCCGACAAAGCAAGCATTGGGGAGGGCATCCCGAATATATTTAGCGAATCCGTAACGGGTGGCTTTGCCTGTGATGTTGCCATTTTCATCTTTGATATCGACTTGTTTGGCGGTGAATCCATACTGGCTACGGTGTGCTTCATCAGCAAGGACGATGATATTGGCGCGATCGCTAATTTTTGGATAGAGGGTTTCACCATCGGCGGGGGAGAATTTCTGAACGGTGGTAAAGATAATCCCGCCTGAGTTGGTGTTGAGTAGTTGGCGCACTCGATCGCGATTATCAGCTTGTTGTGGGTCTTGTCTGAGGAGTTGCTGACAGCTTGCGAAGGTGTCGAATAGTTGATCGTCGAGGTCGTTGCGATCGGTCAGCATTACCACTGTGGGATTATTGAGGTTTGGGTCTAAGACCAGTTTTCCTGCGAGAAATACCATTGATAGGGATTTACCGCTTCCTTGGGTATGCCAAATTACGCCGCCTTTGCGAGGGTTGCCTTCTTGTAAGGACAAATTGCCCTCTCCCCTAGCCCCTCTCCCAAAGGGTGAGGGGGACAGGAGATCTAGTAGGGTTTGGAGGATGGTTTCTAGGTTTTGGGAGATTTCTTGATTGGTGAATCTTAGAACTGTTAGCCCTAACGAGTTTAGATATTCACTGCGTTGGCGATCGCGTTGCTGTTGTTCTGGTTGATTGTGAATTTCGCCATCAAGTTCAATTACTAATTTGCGATCGTGGCAATAAAAATCAACGATGTAGTTACCGATCTGATGTTGTCGCCGAAATTTTAAGCCTAGAAAGCGTTTTGTTCTAACAATTTCCCAAAATACTTTTTCCGCAGATGTTTGATTCTTTCGTAATTCTCTGACTTGTTCTAACAGGGTAGTTACTGCTAATCCTCCTTTGTAACCTAAGTCTTCGATACTTTCCCTAGATTCCTGATTTTCCCTCTCCCTAAATCCCTCTCCCAAAGGGCGAGGGACTTCCAGATTATTTTTCTTGTCCCCCTCCCTCTGGGAGGGGCTAGGGGAGGGAATCTTGGCTATTTCGAGTTCTGCCCTCTCCCTAAATCCCTCTCCCAAAGGGCGAGGGACTTCCAGATTATTTTTCTTCTCCCCCTCCCTCTGGGAGGGGCTAGGGGAGGGAAATCCACAAGCTTTAACAATCGATTCGACAGCTTTATTAACTGCGTAGTATTGGTGATAGGCGGCGATTTTTTTAATCGTGGTAATGCTGACAATGCCTGTGTTGAGGTCTTCGCTACGAGTTTTTTCAAATACGGTGAAGTGGCGAATCAGGTCTAGGAGGGTTTGTTTGTTGAGTAGTCCTGTGGTCAAGATTTCTAATTCGTTGATGTGGTTCTCACCTGTGGGTGTTTTCCATGCTGAAAAGCGGTTAAAGTCGGCGGTGAGGGAACCTGCACGGGCGGATAGTCCATCGGAAATGACTAGCAGGGCGTTGTAGGTAAATAGGCTAGGGATTTCGCGTTTGTAGGTTTGCAGTTGGTTATAGGCGGCGCGAAGGTTAGCTTTTTCATCGACAGCATTTTTTAGCTCGATGACAACGAGGGGCAATCCGTTAATGAAGATGACGAGATCGGGGCGGCGGTTGTGGTTGTCTTCGATGACGGTAAATTGATTGACTACCAGAAATTCGTTGTTGTCGATGTTGTGCCAGTCGATCGCTTTGACGGGTTCGCCTCTGGTTTCGCCGTTTTTCTGATATTCAACGGTGATGCCTTCGGTGAGGTATTTATGGAATTTTTCGTTGTTGTTGAGTAGGTCAGAACTGGCAATACTAAAGATTTCCCGTTGGGCTTGGTTGAGTGCATCGGCGGGAATGGTGGGGTTAAGGCGATAGATGGCTTGTTGTAATCGATCTTTTAAAACGACATCACCGAAGTTTTCGCGCTCTTGGTCTTTGCCTTCGGGTTGGAGGTCGTAGCCGTGATGGTAGGCATAACCGAGGTTTTGCAAGAGTTGGAGTTGGTATTGTTCGATTTCGTCTTCGGTGAGGCTAGATTTCATGATTGCAGTTCTAGGAGTGTGCGATAAAAAACTTGGAAACTAGATGATGTATTGCGCTCAGGCTGCATATGTTGGGAAATATTTCTTGCGGCTTCATTTTTGGATAGTCCTCCTGCATAGTAGCCAACACTTTGTAATTCTTTCTGTAATGCTTCCCAAGTCCCCCCTGTGATTTTATCGGGATTACGATATTTAGCTTTTTCGCCAAGGGAAAGCGATATTTTTGGATAAGCTCGATGAACTGCGGCTGGATCACCGAAAAACCAAGATTCTAGTTCTTCAATGACAATGCGATTAATAACACTGTAATTTTGATCAAATATTTTGCTTGATTTAGTTGCTAGTCCTGTATTTTGAGCGATATTTTCTAATTTTTGTTTAAGCTCTTTACAGTCTTGGCGATCTTCATCAATTAGGACGATGATTTTATAGTTTTCTGGCATCCAAGCTTTATAACCCTGTAAGCGATTAGGTAGATTTTTTAAGAGATCTTCTTTGCCTCTAAAGGGATGAATGTTAAAGGTGATTTTGGGTAATAAAATCTTGGGTAAAAGATGATTTAAAGCTTCTTTGAGAGATGATTCTTCTACTAAAAACTCTAGGTGTAAATCTAAATCCATACAAAAATTACTAGATAGGGTTCCCCAACTCGAAATAATCCTCCATCCATAGCGAGCCTAAGAGTGCGCCATGTTCCACAAATTCTTTGACTCCTTTCATTTCTGCGGCTGATTTTGCTTGGGTAAAGCCCTGTTCATCTCGATATAAAATCCATAGCTCATCAGGACGTATGCGATCGACAAAGAATGGCGAATGGGTTGTTACCATTAGTTGGGTATTGGCTGAGGCATTGCGGCATTCTTCGGCTAGTTCGGGTAATAGTTTGGGATGTAAATGATTTTCTGGTTCTTCGATGCCGATTAGTTGGGGTGGTTTGGGATCGTATAAAACTGTCAAGTAAGCCAACATTTTTAATGTGCCATCGGAGGCAAATCTAGAGAGGATGGGTTGGGCAAAGGGTGCGTCTTTAATTTGCAGTAATAGTCGCCCATCTTGCATGATTGAGGCTTCGACTTTTTCGAGCTTGGGGATTCTCTGGGATAGGGTGGCAAGGATTTTTTCTAAGGTTGGCTCGTGCTGTTCTTTGAGATTTTGAATGACATTTGGGAGGTTGTCGCCTGTGGCTGACAGTCTTTCTTGTGGTCCTGCTTCGGGGGTGGTGCGGGTGTTGTCGGCGGTGAGGTAGGAGAGATACCAGCCAGCAATAAATTTACGCAGGGCGCTAACTCTGGGATGTTTGGCGAATTGTCCGAGGGTGTTTACGGCGAAAAATTCGGGGGATTCGAGTTTTTCGGTGATGCGTTCGTCTTCTTGTTCGGGACTTTCACCGCTAATAACTTGTCCTTCTCCTGATTTGAAGTCTAAAAATCTAAATGGTTTGCCTGTTTGTCCACGCCGCCATTGGAGCCATTCTTCTTCGATGTAGGGGCGATTGTCTTTTTCGTTGATGGCGAGGTGGTAGGTGATTAATGGGGCTGTTGGTGCTTCGCGATATTTCATTTCAATAACGATCGCGCCTTGACTGCCTCTGGTGCGGAGTTCCCGAAATCTGCCGCGACGATCCCATGCTTTGCGTAGGTTTTCGTTAAAGCATTCTGATAGAAAGGCGAATACGTCAAATATGGTTGACTTGCCGCTACCGTTTGCGCCTAATAGTACGGTGATAGGCTTAATGTTTTTTATCTCTACGTCTTTGAGGGCGCGGTAGTTCTGGACTTTGAGGTATTCGATGCGGGGGACGGTTTGGCTTGTCATGGTTATATTTTAAGGCGATCGCTTTGCATCTTCGGTGAGGCTAGATTTCATAGCAATGGTTAGGCTCTCTGATAAATAAATCGAGCAAAATCAAGGACTTCTTCGCGTTTAGTGTCGGAAAGGTTGCTAAAAATAGCGGCGATTTTGTCGGTGGGTGTGACCCATTGTTTTGTGGCGATTTGCCAGACAACTATAAATTGTTTGGATGATAGGGCGCATAGTGCGGTGGTTTCGCCACTTTCATTAACAAATTCAACTTCAAAATTATCATCGTCATAGCATTCAACGATTGTGCCTTGATCGCCTACAAATTGTTTTTGTTCTGGCAAGTTAACAAGGATTTCTACGATGTCGAGTAATTCTGGTTTTATCTTATTCATCGACTATTTTTTAACGCGGAGTTGACCGCTCATTAGTTTAGGTAATAGAGAATCACGGGTTTTAGTTAGGGTTTGAATTTGATTCTCATTGTTGATGATTTTCTGATTTAAAGCACTAATAATATTTTCAAAATAATTCAATAGTTCTAGGCTAGGCATTAAGATTTCAATATTAGAAAATGCTGATTTGTTAATGATTGGCATCGTTGAACCACCTAATGCAATATTTCGTAATAACTTATATTGACTCTTCAGATAATTAAAAATATATTCATGGAAATAAAAATCTTGAAGCAGTACTATTGAATTAATTTGTTGATTTGTTATGCAAGAAATAGATGTTTTAGCTACTTTCCCCATGTCTGAACCTATACAAGTTACTACAATTGAATTTCGAGGGACAATATATTGCTTAAACTGAGAAATAGCTAATTGAGAAATTTTGCGTTCAGCACTAAGGATATATTTTCCATAGTTTTTAAAGTCTGTAGGCGTAATAAAAGGTAAATCATCTCCCCATAAATTAGGACTTTGGGTACTAGGAGTTTTACCTGTAATAATTTTCCCAATAGCCCCCAATTTCCCAACTTTCCAACCTTCGGGAATATCGCCTAATTCAGAAGCAAACATCGCACCACCAGATGATTTATAGGGCTTACCGTCTGCATTGGGAAACTCGAAATCTATAAACCAATGCTTAAAGAGAGTCTGTGCTATTTGCTCCAAAGTCTCATTTTGCCGCCTCAAGTTCTCAATCTTCGCATCAAGACAAGATAAAACATCTGCAATTTGTTTTTGTTCTTCTATATTGGGATGATTTATTTTTAACTTACGTGCAGCGCCAATATTAAAATGTTGTTGAACCGCACCCACAAGATTAGAGTTAATGTGACGGACAGAAATTGAGTTTAGGTAATAGACAAGAAATCGTCTATCTAAATTGCAACTTGGACGCACAATTACTAAATCAGAACAATTTGCTTCAACTAAAGAATTTGGGATTAAAGCTGCTGCCCCTGGTTTTCCCGTTCTGACAATTACAACATCACCAGAAGTTAAGGTGGATTTTTTTATTTTTTGGTGAAATTCGTATGTAATATATCGAATATCATCAAAATTTATTCTGTGTGGCTCAACATTTTTTGAGCGTAAAAATGGAATGCCTTTATCTACATATTCATCAACCATAGAACCAACAAAACCAACTGTAATATCATCAGATAAATCTTCAAGAAGACTTTCTTTCCAATCACTCATAAATTAAATTTAACCTTTACTATTTCCTTAAAACCAAAAAAAAACTTTAAACTCAGCGATTAATTGCCCTCTCCCCTAGCCCCTCTCCCAGAGGGCGAGGGGGACAAGAAAAGCAAAGAAAAATAAATTATTCCCCTTCTCCCTTTGGGAGAGGGGGCAGGGGGGGAGAGGGCAGGTCATAACAAAATACAATCCCGCAAAACGCGATCGCGAATCCTCTCCTTTAGCCCCGTTTCCGTCACCACATCCACCTTACGCCCCAACAAATCCTCTAAATCATGGATTAACCCCACAGGAAACCAAGACGAAATTTTATTGATATCGTAATTAATCAAAAAATCAATATCACTATTCTCCGTCTCCTCACCCCTAGCCACCGAGCCAAACAGCCGCACATTAAACGCCCCATGCTTTAAGGCAATTTCTAAAATCTCCTCGCGCCTTTCCTGTAACAATTGCCTAAGCTTTTTCTCTTGATTAACCGCAATACTCATAACTCAACCTCCATGTTCATTCAAAACTTGACTACAAATACTCGCGATCGCCCTTTGTAGATCTGGCAAAAAATTTTCGATGATGCCCCACACCACATCCAGATCGATATCTAAATAGTCATGTGCCAAAACATTTCTAAAATTGCCAATCTGCACCCACTCAATCTCAGGATGCCAAGATTTCCACTCGGCAGGAAGCTTTTTAATCGACTGCCCCATAATCTCCAAATTTCTAATCACAGCATCTTGAACAAGTCCATTTTCCATAAATGCAGCGCTACCATCCTGTGTATAGTCTTGAATCTTGGCTAGACAATCGCGGACATGAACTAAATACAACCTGTCATCTTTCATAAAGCGATCGCCTCCGCTAACACCCGATCCTTAATGAAATAATGCAGACACTTAGCAGACACCACATCCACCTTTTTTTCTAGCAAAATCTCCAAATCTCCAATTAAACCCGCAGGAAACCAAGGCGAAATTTTTTTAATGTCGTAATCAATCAAAAAATCAACATCACTATCTTCTGTCTCCTCACCCCTAGCCACCGAGCCAAACACCCGCACATTAAACGCCCCATGCTTTAAAGCGATCGCTAAAATCTCCTCGCGTCTTTCCTGCAATACCTGCTTGAGTTTTTTCTCCTGACTAACCGCAATACTCATAACTCAACCTCCCAATCCTCATATTGCAAACCGTCCACACGGCTAAACTCGCCTATGTTATGAGTTACCAAAACTAAATTATTTGCGATCGCGATCGCTGCAATTTGGACATCATAAACACCAATTGGCGTACCTTTTTTATTCAAATCAGAGCGAATCCGACCACAAATACTTGCTGCACGACCATCAAAAGGCAAACTCACGAATTCATTAAAAAATACTTTTAAATTTTCTAAATTTTTATCTGTATTGCGACTTTTATAAGCCCCATAATAAAGCTCAAACTTCACAACATCGCACAGAAAAACATCATCTGATGACAGCAAATTTAAACGGTTGAAAATCTGATTGTTACTAGAATTAAGATATCGAATACAAGCATTAGTATCTAACAAATAACTCATAACAAAGGCTCCCGTTCTTGATACTCTGGTTGAGCCTCTCGGACTAATGGCTCCCCTACCCAACTCCCACAAGTTTTCTCAAAGAAACCAGCCGACCATCCTCGATTTTTAGGTGTGACTATTGGCTCATTTTCAGTTGCACTTTCTAAGATCGCCGCAATTTCCGCTTCTAGCGATCGTTGATGTCTCTGAGCGAGATGTCTCAACTTTTCTACAACAACAGGCTTAACCGTATCTAAAATAATTTGACTCATAATTAAACACCTCAAAAATCAACATTGCGATCGCTAACAATAAACCCAACCTTCGCTAACTGCTTTTTAATCTCCTCATCTAAAAGCTGACCCTCTCGCATCTGCTCACCTAAAGCCATTGTAAGCGCACTCATTCTGTCCTCAAAACTAACATCATCCTCCACCTCATCAGGAATCCCCACATACCGTCCCGGAGTCAACACAAAATTATGCTTCTCAATATCGGCAACAGTTGCCGACTTACAAAAGCCCTTGATATCTCGGTAAATTTCCCTCTCCCTAAATCCCTCTCCCAGAGGGAGAGGGACTTCCAGACTATTCTTCTTGTTCCCCTCCCTTTGGGACAGGGCTATTTCAAGAATGAGAAAAAAGGCTAAAGAAGAATACATAAGCACAAAGAAATGATTAAAGCGATAATTTAAGTTTAATGTAACTAAAAGAGGTGGAAAATGAGCAAAAGCTTAATAGATTATCTTAAAGAAGTACCAGATCCACGAGGAGCGCAAGGGAGTCGAGACGATTTGTGGCAAATCTTGCTAATTATCATCATGGGAATTATGAGTGGACAGCATGGTTATCAAGGATTAGGAAGATTTGTAGAAAGACATAGGCGTAGTCTGATCAAAATCCTAGGACTTAAACAAGGAACAGCACCATCATATTCAACACTTAGACGCATCATGCTGGACGTAGACTATGCCAAGCTGAATGAAGCATTTAATAACTGGGCGCAATCACAAGCAATGGCAAGAGGAGAAGCTATCGCAGGAGATGGTAAAAGTCTGCGAAATACGGTAAGTAATGCGGACAATAATCGGCAGAACTTTATTAGCATGGTATCGCTATTCTCACAGCAACAAGGCGTAGTGGTAGCAACCGCAATTATGGAGAACAAGAAAGAGAGTGAAATCTGTGTGATTCAACAATTGTTGTCACAGCTTAAGTTAGAAAATCATGTATTTACGATGGACGCATTACATTGCCAGAAGAAGACAGTGGCAACGATTGTTGAGAGCAACAATGACTACATCATCAAAGTAAAAAAAAATCAACCAAAATTGCAAGAAGCAATCAGAGTTAAGAGCGAGCAAGAAACAGGGCTTCAAGTTAAGGTTGAGGAGGAACAAACAAAAGGACGCAAAATCCAGAGATTAGTAGAAGTATTTGCACCACCAGCAGACATTGATTTAAGTTGGCAAGGTGTACAGTCAGTGATACGGGTAACTCGTTCTGGCGAACGTGATGGGAATCCATACAACACCTTGAGCTATTATCTTAGTTCTTTACCACCAAAGGCTGAACGGCTTGCCAAAGCGATTCGAGGGCATTGGCAGATTGAAAATCGCCTACATTGGGTAAAAGATGTCATTTTCGATGAAGATAAGAGTCCCCAAAGAGCAGGAAATGCAGCGATTAATTTGTCACTCATCAAGACTTGGGTACTTTCTGTATTTAGAATTCATGGTTTTGATTCAATAAAAGCTGCAATTGACTATTTTTCTCATAATATATCTGCTATGTGGTCTTTGCTTGTTTAAGCTCTCTCTTAAATATTCTTGAAATAGCCCTGCTCCCTTTGGGAGGGGCTAGGGGAGGGAATCTGGCACAGTCTAGGAGAGGGCTGCCGCTTCCACTCATGATAAGTATCCGCAATCCGCTTAATCTCCTCCTCCGTAAACGCCCGACTACTGCGATTAACCATATAGCCAAGCTCTGAGGCATCAATAAATAACACCTCACCCTTGCGATCGCGGTTCTTATTCCCATTCTTGTACCGACTCAAAAACCACAAACAAGCAGGAATCCCCGTATTGTAAAAAAGCTGCGTCGGCAACATCACAATACAATCCACCAAATCTTGCAGCACTAAAGCTTTGCGAATATCCCCCTCACCACTCGTATTTGATGATAGCGAACCATTAGACAACACAAAACCCGCCGAACCAGTAGGCGACAAGTGATAAAGGAAATGCTGCACCCATGCAAAGTTAGCATTACCCGCAGGAGGCTTGCCATATTGCCAACGCCCATCATTCTGTAACAGATCGCCGCCCCAATCACTATCATTAAAAGGAGGATTGGCAATCACAAAATCTGCCTTCAGGTCTTTATGAGCATCATTCAAAAATGACCCTTCAGGATTCCACTTAATATTTGAGCCATCAATCCCCCGCAAAGCCAAATTCATTCGACATAGCTTATAGGTTGTCTCGTTGCTCTCCTGTCCGTAAATAGAGAGATTATCTAACCGCCCCTGATGATTTTTTACAAACTTCTCACTCTGGACAAACATTCCACCCGAACCACAACAAGGGTCAAACACCCGCCCATTGTAAGGCTCTAAAATCTCCACCAATAACCGCACAATACTTTCAGGCGTATAGAACTGTCCCCCCTTCTTACCTTCGGCAAGCGCAAACTGTCCCAAAAAATACTCATAAACCCGCCCCAAAACATCCTGAGCCTGAGCCTCCGCGTCCCCTAGCGTAATCGACCCAATCAAATCGATTAATCCACCCAGAGATTTTTGATCTAACTTTTGCTGACCATAGACCTTTGGCAAAATCCCCTTGAGCCGCTTGGCATTTTCCCGCTCGATCGCCTCCATCGCCAGATCGACAGTTTTGCCAATATCAGGCTGTTTCGCCTGTCCTTGCAGATAAGACCATCGCGCCTCCACAGGCACAAAAAACACATTCTCCGCCGAGTACTCATCCCGATCCTCTGGATCGGCTCCTGCATAGTCCCCTTCACCCGCGATCAGCTGTTGGTGCAATACCTCAAAGGCATCGGAAATATATTTTAGGAAAATTAACCCCAAAACAATGTGCTTATATTCCGCCGCATCAATATTTTTTCGCAGCTTATCCGCAGTCTTCCACAACTTCTGCTCAAAGGAATCCGAGTTATTTTGCTTATCTGCCGCGATCGCCATTTTGTGTTTATTCTATACTTCCTGAAATTATCAGTATAAGTGGAATTTCCTTCTGACCTTGACAAATTAATTTTTTGTTTTCAGCGATCGCGAAAAATCGTGGTTAAAATAGCATCACGAAATATCGCCTTGCTTTTAACCACACAAGTCCCCACGCAGCCGTGAAACTCCTTCAAATTTTTCAAATTTTCCCATTTTTTGATCGCACCGTCGATAAATGGGCAACAGAAGCTCGCCTCCTACGATGGCTGACGTTTCTGTGGCTATTTGCAGGATTAGCAGTACTTTTTTCGGCATCCTACCCTACTGCGGATGCTACCTTTAAGGATGGCACGCTCTATTTCAAATACCAATTGGCTTGGGCAGCGATCGGGCTACTAATTTTTAATGGAATTGTGCATTTACCATTAAAGTTCATGCTGAAAATTAGTCCTATTTTCCTCTTTATTATGCTGGCTCTACTCTACGCTACGCATATTCCAGGATTGGGGACTACAAGAAATGCGGCGACAAGATGGCTATCAGTGGGGTCGAGTTCATTTTTGCTGCAACCATCGGAGTTAATCAAGCCCTTTTTGATTTTGCAAGCGGCTCAGCTATTCGGTAATTGGAATCGCACTCATTGGAAAACTAGAACTTTTTGGCTGGTGATCTTCCTGTTGGTTTTGGGCGGTATTTTGATGCAGCCTAGTTTGAGTGTAACTGCGCTTTGTGGTATCACGCTATGGTTGATTGCCTTAGGTGCAGGATTGCCGAGCCTTCAGATGTTTGGTACTGCGGCTTTGGGGACTTGTGTTGCGGTAGCAAGTGTGACTTTTCGGGAATATCAAAGACGACGGATTATGTCCTTTCTCGATCCTTGGCAAGATCAAGCGGGAGATGGCTATCAGTTGACTCAAAGTTTAATGGCGATCGGTTCTGGTGGTCTGTGGGGGACTGGCTTTGGACTGTCGCAACAAAAACTATTTTTGCCAATTCAATATACGGACTTTATTTTTGCGGTTTTTGCGGAAGAATTTGGCTTGTTTGGTGGTATTTGTTTGCTGTTGCTGGTGATGATTTATGGCACGATTGGGCTATCGGTAACTTACAAGTGCAAAGATCCCGTCACGCGCTTAATTGCCCTTGGTTCCACATCTTTGATTGTGGTGCAAGCGATTTTAAATGTGGGTGTGGCGACGGGTGTGTTACCAACTACGGGGCTGCCATTTCCTTTCCTGAGTTATGGTGGTAGTACTACCCTCTCTTGTCTATTCATTGCGGGTTTATTAATTCGTTCTGCTAGGGAAATGTCATCGGCGGAGGTGATTCCCTTTGCTAGAGGTAAGAGTGGTAATGATCTCAATACCAAACGTCAGGATAAGCTAGGCTCATCAAGGAGGCAGTTTTCATGACTAGTGTAGATGTTCATATGGCGATCGCTAAGTCAACTCAAGAGCTTTATGATGTCGATTTTCATGCTTGGACTCAAGAACAAGTATCGTTATTGCATGATCGTCGATGGAGTGAGATTGATCTGCCAAATTTAATTGAGGAGATTGCATCTTTGGGTAAGCAGCAACGCCAAGAACTGCGTAATCGTCTGAGTGTTTTGATTGGACATTTGTTGAAATGGCAATATCAACCACAGAAACGGAGCCGTAGTTGGCTAGCCACCATCCGTATTCAGCGTCGTGATATCTTGGGGCTTTTGCAAGATAATCCAAGTCTAAAGTCTTATCTGGATAAAGCCTTGCTAGAAGCCTATCCTAATGCTAAAGACTTGGCGATGGGTGAAACGGATTTACCTGAGCAGACATTTCCAACTTATTGCCTATATAGCTTGGCGGATATTTTAGACGATCGCTTTTTTCCAGAACCCAGTGATTTATAAGTAATCTCCAAATCAAAGATCAGAAAGGCGGCGCATCGCGCCGCCTTTCTGATCGCTATACAATATTTGTCTGAACGCTATCTTAGCCACCTTAATTGATGTCTCAACCCGATCTGAATTCGACTGCTGGCTATTTAACAGTTTTGCGTAATCGTCAATTTTTAGCACTGTGGATCGCGCAAATTCTGTCGCAACTGGTCGATAAAATTGTGCTGATCCTACTAATTGCGATCGCTGTTTCTAGCGATTACAAAGATTATCCTGTACCTGTGAATACCCGTGAGTCATTGATCATGATTGCCATGACTTTACCTGCGGTATTTTTAGGCTCGATCGCAGGGATTTTTGTAGATTGGCATCCTAAACGTGAGGTGATGATTTTATGTAACTTTCTGCGGGGGGCTTGTATTTTTGTGATTCCCTTTCTGCCCCATTCGCTGATGGTGCTTTTGTTAATCACGTTTATCATTTCTACCCTCACCAACTTTTTTGCCCCTGCCGAACAGTCGGCAATTCCCTTAATTGTGCCGAAGTCCGATCTATTACCAGCTAATGCTCTATTTACGATCACCATGGTGGGTTCGTTGATTGTGGGCTTTGCGATCGGTTCACCATTGCTGACATGGACGATGAATCTTGTTCCTAGTGCGAGGGAATACAGCCGTGAGCTTTTACTTGGCTCAGTCTATATTTTGTCGGGAATCGTTTTATTTATCTTGCCCAAGGATGAAATGATCGAGCCGAAAAAAGAAGGTGTGGGTATTTGGTCAGATTTAAAAGATGGCTTCAAGTATGTGAAGCACAATCATTTGATTGGTGGGGCAATGGTGCAACTAGTGCTGTTATATGCGGTGCTAGGAACCATGCAAAAACTGTCACTGAACTTGGCTGAGGTAGTCACAAATAATCGCGATGACTTTGGTTTTTTTATCGCCTCGGTGGGTGTTGGCTTAGCAATCGGGGCGTTTATTTTGGGACAGTTTGGCGATCGCTTTGCCCATCGCCCCCTCCCATTTGTGGGCTTTATCGGGATGGCGATCGGGCTATTGATGTTTGCGTTTGTGTCTAATTTATGGGTGGGCTTAGCAGTTGGGGGCTTTATTGGCATTCATGGCGCAATGATTGCGATTCCGATGCAAACTGCCATTCAAGAACATACGCCCGAAAATATGCGGGGCAAAGTATTTGGCTTATTAAATAATGGCGAAAATATTGCGGCGAGTTTACCCCTTGCCCTAATTGCGATCGCCCTTGATATTTCCACCAGTACATTTGGGGGCAGAGAAAAGGGATTTTTGGGGTTTCAGATCGTCTTAATTGCCTTTAGTGTGATTGTGCTTACCCTTGGGACATGGGCTTGGAAGCGCACTAAAAAAGCATTACAAAAAGTCCTATAAAAAAATGGCGCTAAGCGCCATTTTTGATTTATTTAAAACTGAATTTGAGAGGGTTTGCTAAGCAAACCCTCTCAAATTCAGAAATCAAAAGCCTTGCTTAGCAAGGCTTTTGATTTCTGAATTATAAAATTTGCAAGCTTAACTCGAAGTGACGTTACTTAGCGATCGCCTCTTGGACAATTTGCGCTAGCTCACCGCGATTGTTTAACTCCATCACAATGTCACAACCACCAACAAACTCGCCATCAATGTAAACCTGAGGAAAAGTTGGCCAACTGGAAAATTCCTTTAGCCCTTGGCGCAAATCGTTATCTTCCAAAATGTTGGCAGATTCATAGGGTTGTCCCAAGGAATTAAATACTTGGACAACCGCGGCGGAGAATCCACATTGGGGCTGTTGAGGTGTGCCTTTGATGTAAAGGAAGATTTTGTTGTTGTTGATCTGGCTTTCGATTTTAGTTTGCAAAATAGGGCTAAGCATATTAATAGGATTAAGTTTGACGTTAATTAATTTACTACTGTTACTATAGCAACCTGCAAAACTAAGAGATGTATTGTATTTCTTATTTTTGACTAAACATCATGCTTGGCGCGCCAAACTGGGTAATCGGGTCTAGGCGCTCTTAGACATTCCTCGACGACTTCGGCAACATTACGCCATGTAATGTCATCTCGTTGTAGTAGTTCTCGTAGTTGCACCAAAGTATCTTCGAGTTCTAGATTAAACTTCTCAAAAGGTAATGGTGATAAAGCTCTCTCAGGTGCTTGAATTACTTTTGCTAAAGCCTCTTTGACGATACTGATAATTTGATTAGTCATCTCCGACTTGACTCTTTGGCGCAAGTTTTGTAAGCCACGCCG
The DNA here is from genome assembly GCA_050632425.1 of Pseudanabaena sp. BL-A-41. Classification (GTDB taxonomy): domain Bacteria; phylum Cyanobacteriota; class Cyanobacteriia; order Pseudanabaenales; family Pseudanabaenaceae; genus Pseudanabaena. The sequence continues at coordinate 3,174,121 of CP192607.1, forward strand.
ACTAGTGGCATACATGGGAGGTAATCGATTGAGTACGTAGGCTGACACGTCATCAATACTGATTTTTTTCTGTACTGTTTCATCAAGACGTTGGACACGACGCTCAACGATCGCTGCCACTAAACTTTCGAGAATATTGCTATACCGATATACGGTTCCTGACATATAAGACTCGAAATCTCTAATTTCGGCTGAGATATCTTGTTCAGTTTTAGTAGAGTTTGCTTTATTCGATGAACTATTACTTAATAGGCTAGGTGTTGTGCGCCGCCGAACTGCATAGCTACGGGCTAATAGGGAATTACGGCGATCTAAGCTGATATATGTGCCACTAGATAAACTCTGGTAATAACCAGTGTCTAAGGCATCTCTCACAACATCAGGAACATCTTTCCATTTGAGATAGTCTTTATTAAATAATTTTCTTAATTTAAATAGCGATCGCGCTTGACTGATGAGTTCATGAGCGGGGATCGGGTCATTTTGCCTTAAGACATCGCTTTGCGTACTAAGAAACCCATTACGGACAGCCTTAGTAATGGATGTCCCTAATTCCTGTTGAGCTTTTTTTCGTTGTTGTACCCAGCCGCGCTGAGTCGTTGCGTACATTGGCGGCAAGCGATTTAGTGTATATGCAATTACTTCGCTGAGATCGACACGTTTTTTTACATCAGCACCGAGTCGTTTGTATTGTGCTTCTGCTTCTTCGATAACTAGCTCTTCTAGGGCATTTCTACAACTACTCATATGAGACCCTTTTGTTTGGAGGATTAAATATGCTAGGAATTAGCTTAATCTAATCCTATAAAGCCTTAGATATTAGCATAAAAATTTATTTTCGTATTATAACTATTACCGCTAAAACTAAGATTGGCATTTTATGGCAGTAGCCAGTAAAAATAAAAACCAGAAGAGAGTTGCGCCGCTTCGCGGCGCAACTCTCTTCTGGTTAGCTATACATAGATAGGGCTTTAGCTATCTAAGTAGCTGGGAATAATAAAAAAACAGAAGAGCAAAAGCAACAGGCTTTTGCTCTTCTGTTTTTTTATTTAAGTGATGTGAAGTAAAGTAAATATCCAATTTTTTGGGTGTGGCTTCGCTGATCCCAAAAATTGAGTTTTTTATCAAAGCTTAGAATCCTAAAAATCGTTAATTACGGTATCTGGGATGGTTGTTTTGGATAAACCCGCGATCGCCCTGAGATTTTGACAACGAATTAATTCTGTAAATTCGGGTGTATTACGTCCGATTAAACGGGCAAAGGCAGGAATAGCTTCTAATAATGCTTTAGCAGCTTCCTCCTCTCGATAACCACGCTTTTGGGCAACTTCGAGCGCTTCCTGATCAGCCTCTACTCGCACTTGAGAGCTTTTGTTACTCCGTAAGATCTGATTGATACCAATTGTCCCTAGCAACAAGGCGATCGCAATACCTGTGACATCTCCCTGCACCACTTCGACAATTCCACCTACGATAGAGACTGCGGCAATACCTTGATATGTGCCTAATTGGAGCCATTTGGTTTTTTGTCGCCAGCTAATCTCATGCAAAAATAATAAATCGCGCTGAGGCTCAGGCAATTGTCTCCATAGCCGAAAATTGATATTGATTTGAGTTCCTTTTTGCCAAGGTAAAATGGCTAGGCTAGAGAGTGGCTCAGATTGCTCAGGCTTGGATTTAATTGATGTATATATCCGCCAAGATGCAGGCATTAAATCTCGCAAACGAGCAATTTCTTCGTTAATGTTCATAATACAATTGAGCTTTCTCCTTCAACTTCGCAACCCATGAGCAATATTTTAACCATCGCCGATGCTGAGCGTATTCTGTGGGAACTAAGCGACTTAGATCCAGAAACAGCAACTTCAGAGCGTCGATCGCAAATTCGCGAAGCCTTAGATTATTTAACTAAACAAGCCGATTATCACATTTTTGGGATCTGTGCTGATACCACCCAAGAAGCGTTGCAATCTTTGCAAAGTTATGCAGAGCATTTTTGCTATGAGTTACCCGAAAACAATGACTTAACCGCGATCGCTGATGGTGTGTATCTCAAATATAATCCCCGCAGTCGTCGCTACCATATTGATAACTACAAAGGTACTTATCGCGGCGTATTGCTTTCTTTGCATACCGATTTTACCGATGGCTATAGCGGCACGCACGGACATTTTCCATTAGACCTTTTTTCATAAAACCCCAAGAAATTTTTGAAAGCACGGCTTCGCCGTGCTTTCAAAAATTTCTCTGTACTACTTTAATCTCCAGAAGAAAAAAGCGGCGCATTGCGCCGCTTTTTTCTTAAAAAACTTCTTGCGTAAAAGTACCATGCAATCCATAGGGGACATGGTGCTTTAAATGCAAAGTTGCTACAGGTTTACCAGAAATATTCTGAGCATCAAGGATCACTAGATCCGAGCGATTATGTTCAGCATTAAAAATTAAAGTCAATACCCAGCCATCATCCTCAGCACTATCTGCAAGGCGATCGCGTGGTACAAAAATTGGCTCACTAATAAAACCTCTTGGCGCAAAGCTATGAAACTCTTGCTTGCCAGTGTTCATATCGACTTTAGCGATCGCTTGCAAAGGTGCATTCCCTGATTCCTTGGCGATCGCGCCAATATAGGCATAGCGATATTCTTGCCCCATACAACGGGGATGTACCACAGGAAATTCGCAAGAACGCTCTAAGATTAATTCCCGTTTTACCGTGTCAAGTTTGGGATTAATCGTAAAGCGCCACAATTGACCTGCCACAACCTGATCAAAATTAACATCTCGAAAATCTGTATTTGGATCCAACTTGGGATAGTCAGGGTAGCATACCGAATCCACAATGATTTCATCATCCTGTTCATAGGCATTGCAGTGATGGAATACAAAGCAAGGATCAGTTTCCAAGGTTTGTAAGTTGCCTTGGCGATCAATCAGCAAAAATTGGCTAGGTGTATTGGGCTTTAACTCAATACATTCTCCTGCGGTCGCTAATCCCAAAATAAACGGCAAAGGCTTAAAGGATACAGGGTTCTGCATGAAAATTCGATAATTCGGCGTATAGGCGAAATCATGCAAGAAACAAAAGCCCGACACTTCTACCTGTGATTCTGTAGATAATTCACCGCGATCGCTTACCCGATAAATTGAAATTTTAGACTTTGGTCCTGGTTGTACCCCAAATCCCCATAGATCCCCTGTGCGATCATCTTTGCGGGGATGTGCAGTAAAAACTTCCCTTGCCCCTAACTTACCGCCAAAATTTTCTAACCCTACCGTATCTAAATTTTTTGGGTTGAGAGAGTAAGGATGTGCTGCTTCCCATAAAGCTAGTAACTTACCCCCCTGATAAACCACATTGGTATTAGCGACATTCTTATTCCGCAAATCAAAAATATTGCTCAGCCATCCCCCAGCCTTCTGTGTCCCAAATACGCCCCGATATAAAATTTTCCCTGCTTTCTGCTCTGCTAAAAATTCAGGAGTCTTCACAAATTGATTCGCAAAATGTGCCTTGCCATCTTTAAAGGCGATCGCGCAGATCATCCCATCGCCATCAAAGGGATGACCATATTTCTCCCCATTAATATCCAGTTGTCCAGGTCCATTCCGAAATAAAGTACCTTCAAGCTCTAAAGGTATTTGCCCCTCGATTTCATCAATCCAATAAGCTTGCTCAGTTTTTAGAGACTCATATCCCTTTAGCCAGTCTTGACGCGAAAATGTAGGAGATGCAGCCTGAACCATAAATTTTTACAAGTAACTAAAAAATAGCTTTTTAGATATTGTAACAATTTCGTCACAATTATCATCTCGACCATTAGAGGTACTGTTGCTTGGCAATACCTCTAATAAGTAGCTAGGAGTAATTAAAAACCAGAGCCAAAACCTGTGGCGCACGCACAGCGCGCGCCACAGGTTTTAGGGTTTTATATCTAATTGCGCCCACTTACTTAGCTACGAATTTGTTGGTGGTTTAGCAATATCTTTGAGCGATCGCCCCATCTCTTGTTCTGACTCACTCAAAGACCATCGGTAAGACACCTCTATTCCGTGATATTCGCAGATATCCTCAACCTGCTTCTGTAAAGCAAAAGCCTTGCGTAAATTAATAATCGCCGCTTGCAAATGCTCTCTAGAGACATTTAGCTTTGTCCCTAAATGGGGATGCTTCATCTCGTTGTGTAGTGCAGGCAAGGTCTGACGCTCTAGCAATTGCAGTAAAAGTTCATAGTGGATATGAGATGGGACAGGAAGTGAACTCACAGATACCTCGATCAATGCAAAACCAAAGTTAAAACTTGAATATCTTGAATGTATATTTAGGTTGGCTTTTAGGAACTACTATACCAAGTCTCTCAGAAACTATTTGAAAAGCTTCGCGTCAAGCTCGACATCCAAGACTGAAATAACAAAACTTACAATAAATTGTAGAGGATAAATTTATGTTGCCTTTAATGAGATTCTCCAAGATATCTGTGGGAATTACATTGCTACTCACCTTGGGCTTACTACAAATTTTCTCATCCCTAGAGCCAGCAAGCGCCCAAACTATAACCACGACTAGTCCCAACACGCTGCAAATAGCTCAATCTAATCAAGTTATTTTCGTTGCCCCTAATGGTTTAGATACTAACTCAGGAGCCTCTGCCAATCAACCATTGCGCTCAATCACTGCTGCCATCAAAAAAAATCTGGGAGTTGGTACAATTATTCAACTCGCTGACGGTAAATATACGACCGAAACAGGCGAACAATTTCCTATAAAGCTGCCTACAGGCGTAATCCTTCGAGGTAATCCCACCAATCAAGGTAAAGATATTATTATTTCAGGGGGTGGACGCTTCATTAGCCCCACATTTGCCCGTCAAGATATTGCTGTACTAGCTAGCGATAACTCGCGTATTGAAGGTGTCACCATTACCAATGCCAATACAAGGGGATATGGACTTTGGGTCGAATCTGCCAAAAATGTCACTATTACCAATAACACATTTGTAAAATCCAATCACGATGGCGTTTTTTTGACAGGTAGCGCCATTGCTGACGTTATTAGCAACATCTTCATCCAAAACGGGGCAAATGGTATCTCAGCATTGGGGACAAGCTCAGGAAAGGTTCAAAATAATACTTTCTACAACACTGGCTTTGGCTTAGCGATCGGTCAAAAATCTCAAGTATCAGTTCTCGCTAACCGCATTATCAATAATCGCGGTGGCATTGTTGTTTCTAACCTCTCAACCCCAACTTTTCGTAACAACCTAATTGCCAATAATCAAGAAAATGGTTTAGTAGTTCTCAAAGACCGTAAAGGTCAGCCCATAGTAGATCTCGGTACAAATACTAGCCTTGGTCAAAATATTTTTCAAAACAATAAACAATTCGATATCAATAATGCATCTGGAGTAAGGCTAATTGCGATCGGAAATCAAGCTGATCCTAAACGCACTCAAGGAGCGATCGATCTGGTTGTCCCAAAAACTCCACTGACTTCCCCAGTCACTCCTGAACCAGTTATACCCGTTGAGCCACCGAAAACCTTGCCCCCATCAACCAAAACCCCAGCCTCATCCCCAAGCGCTAAACCATCCCAACCACCAGTCATAAAACCAGCTACACCGCCAACCTCCAAGACTCCACCTACTACCCCAGTCGTAAAACCAACTACACCACAAACAACTAAGCCTCTGCCAATCAAGCCCACAGCAAACCCTGTAAATGCTGCCCCACCTAAGAGTAAATAAATTTCTAGATTGACGTTTAGACTCTTAGTCTTACAAAGATGATGCAGTTGCTAATTCCCCATCAATAGTAGGAATATTCAAAAAATTAATCTCTCCAATACCTTATGAGGAGAGAGATTTAGAGGCTGGTGAGAAAACCTACAAAAACTTTTTCATAAAAAGTGTTGACAAAGAGACGAGAAGGTAGCTATATTAATAAAGCGCTGAAGGGAAGCGAAGCAAAAGTGAGCTTCTCTGAACTGAAAAGAAAGGCGCGAGAACCTAGACAAAAGAATAGTTTGAAAGCTTTAAGAGACCAATAAACCTCGTCAAGAGAATAAAGACTGGATTATTGAAAGATAACCAGCTATCCGACAGGATAAGCGAAAAGCAAAAAAAAGTCAAACCCATCCGAAAGGAAAAAAAGCTTTATTTGAGTAGGGAGAAATCTTGAAAAGATAAAGACACCATGGAGAGTTTGATCCTGGCTCAGGATGAACGCTGGCGGTATGCTTAACACATGCAAGTCGAACGAAGTCTTCGGACTTAGTGGCGGACGGGTGAGTAACGCGTAAGAATCTACCTACAGACTCGGGACAACAGTTGGAAACGACTGCTAATACCGGATATGCCTTCGGGTGAAAGATTTATCATCTGTAGATGAGCTTGCGTTCGATTAGCTAGATGGAGTGGTAACGGCACACCATGGCGACGATCGATAACTGGTCTGAGAGGATGACCAGTCACACTGGGACTGAGACACGGCCCAGACTCCTACGGGAGGCAGCAGTGGGGAATTTTCCGCAATGGGCGAAAGCCTGACGGAGCAATACCGCGTGAGGGACGAAGGTCTGTGGATTGTAAACCTCTTTTGTTAGGGAAGATAATGACGGTACCTAACGAATAAGCATCGGCTAACTCCGTGCCAGCAGCCGCGGTAAGACGGAGGATGCAAGCGTTATCCGGAATTATTGGGCGTAAAGCGTACGTAGGCTGTTTTATAAGTCTGTTGTCAAAGCCCGAGGCTTAACCTTGGAAAGGCAATGGAAACTGTAAGACTAGAGAGAGATAGGGGCAGGAGGAATTCCAGGTGTAGCGGTGAAATGCGTAGATATCTGGAAGAACACCAGTGGCGAAAGCGTCCTGCTGGATCTCAACTGACGCTGAAGTACGAAAGCTAGGGGAGCGAATGGGATTAGATACCCCAGTAGTCCTAGCCGTAAACGATGGGTACTAGGTGTTGGCCGTATCGACCCGGTCAGTGCCGTAGCTAACGCGTTAAGTACCCCGCCTGGGGAGTACGGTCGCAAGATTGAAACTCAAAGGAATTGACGGGGGCCCGCACAAGCGGTGGAGTATGTGGTTTAATTCGATGCAACGCGAAGAACCTTACCAAGGCTTGACATGTCGCGAATCCTCCTGAAAGGGAGGAGTGCCTTCGGGAGCGCGAACACAGGTGGTGCATGGCTGTCGTCAGCTCGTGTCGTGAGATGTTGGGTTAAGTCCCGCAACGAGCGCAACCCTCGTATTTAGTTGCCATCATTAAGTTGGGCACTCTAGATAGACTGCCGGTGACAAACCGGAGGAAGGTGGGGATGACGTCAAGTCATCATGCCCCTTACGCCTTGGGCTACACACGTACTACAATGGTCGGGACAAAGAGTTGCGAGCATGCGAATGCAAGCTAATCTCATAAACCCGGTCTTAGTTCAGATTGCAGGCTGCAACTCGCCTGCATGAAGGCGGAATCGCTAGTAATCGCAGGTCAGCATACTGCGGTGAATACGTTCCCGGGCCTTGTACACACCGCCCGTCACACCATGGAAGCTGGTCACGCCCGAAGTCGTTATCTCAACCCGCAAGGGAGGGAGGCGCCTAAGGCAGGGCTGGTGACTGGGGTGAAGTCGTAACAAGGTAGCCGTACCGGAAGGTGCGGCTGGATCACCTCCTTATAGGGAGACCTATTTACTCTTAGACCGAAACAACACAGAAATAAGTCAAGAGTAAGTCATCCCAAGGTCGAACGAAGTTTATTGGAAAGCTTTCAGACTAAGTCAGGTTCTAAATTTGGCTAACAAACAAACGGGCCATTAGCTCAGTTGGTTAGAGCGCACCCCTGATAAGGGTGAGGTCACTGGTTCGTGTCCAGTATGGCCCACTTGAGAAGCTAAGATCTAGAGGCAAAAGCCAAAAGTGATAGTTAACTCTGGGGATATAGCTCAGTTGGTAGAGCGCCTGCTTTGCACGCAGGAAGTCAGGAGTTCGAATCTCCTTATCTCCACCAAACTACTAACAAGACCAACAAAAGCGAGAGCAAGAGTTTAGCAACTCATCTAGTCATGTCATAAAAGACAAACAACTAGAGAGACTGCTAAATTCTAGCGAAAGCAAAGAATTTAGAAAGAACCTTGAAAACTGCATAGTAAAAAAGTAACAAAGAAGCAAGTAGTACCGAAGTAGAGATACAGAGGTCAAGCTACAAAGGGCTTACGGTGGATACCTAGGCACAAGAAGGCGACGAAGGACGTGGTTACCGACGATACACTGCGAGGAGCTGGAAGCAAGCCGAGATCCGCAGGTTTCCGAATGGGGCAACCCTAAATACTGCCCGTTGAATAAAATAGACGGGAAAGAGCGAACTCAGCGAATTGAAACATCTT
>CP192607.1:3185000-4852500 GCA_050632425.1 Pseudanabaena sp. BL-A-41
CCCACCTCAAGATGAGTATTCTCATGGGATAACCCAGTAAGGTCACAGGAAGATTACCTGTTTGATAGGTTTCAGGTGGAAACGTAGTAATATGTGTAGCCGAGAAATACTAATAGACCGAGGGCTTGTCCTCAATAAACACTCTACTTCTTCTACTTGTTAATTATGATTAATCATAATTAATCATTTTGTTACTTGATTACTGTGCAGCTTTCAAGGTTCTAACTTATCAGGTAGACCTTACAGGTTTGCTTGGTGTCTATGGTGCGGTGGTACCACTCTGACCCATCCCGAACTCAGTTGTGAAACGCTGTCACGGTGAAGATACTTTAGGGGTAGCCCTACGGGAAAATAGCTCGATGCCAAGCTTATTTTTAAAAGAGAAGGGGTAGATAGTCTAAACTATCTACCCCTTCCTTTGTTTTTGGTTATTAATTTTTGTTTTTTCTGGTTTATGTAAAACCGAAAGATATTAGAGTTAGGTCTATCTAATTAATAGACTTCAACTATGAAAATCTATCAACCTAGTAATATTGCTCCATCTCAAGGTATTGCTGTTTTAGCTGTATCTTCTTTGGTCTCTGGGGTTGCTATTGGTAGTGCTACTGCTTTTATTAGTAAGTTTATTTACTTCATTGTGTTATTTCCTTTAGGTATGGGATTTGGCACAGGAGCATTGCTTGGGGTTGCTGTTAAGAAAGGAAAGATTCGTAATCCATCGATCGCATTAGGATTAGGTGTCTTGGGTGGAGTTGTAGCCTATGGATCGCTGATGTATGGTCAGTATATTAACTTTCAGCAAGAAACTGAACGGATTATGCAAAGTGAGTATAGCCTCACTGATAAAAAACAGGTTGCCGATCAAATTAATGCTGTTCTACAGCAAGAGACTGGTGATTCGGGCTTTGTAGGGTTTTTAAAATTTTCTGCAAAGCAAGGAACGAATATTAGCCGAGGAAGTGGTAAATTAAAGCTAAATGACACTTTTACCTATCTGTTATGGTTGATTGAGCTAGGGATAGTTGGATTCTTAGCGGCTTCCATTCCATTTGGTGCTGCTAGTGAGCCTTTTAATGAAGATGGCAATGATTGGTATGGTGAGAAGCAGAGAATTGGTAGTGCTACAGAAGATTCTAAGGATGAACTTATTCGGCTTTTAAATATTGATGATATTGCTGGAGCAGCAGCCTTGTTATCTAGTCAAGCAGATTTGCCTTTGCCTCGGATTGATGTTTATGGGCGGGCTTGTGCTGCTGCGGTAAATAGTGATTCGGTGATAACAGTAAGTTATGTTTCTTTTAATGCTAAGAAGCAAGTAGAGGCTAAACAGTTATTGGAAGGTTTGATTTCGGAATCTCAACGATCGCAACTTTTGCCACAAATATCATCTCAAAATGATGAGGTTGGTGACACCTAAAAATATAGACTCTGGTGAATTTTTGATGTTTCTATAAGTTGCCAAAAGAAGCTTTATACTTAAGGTTAATATTTATTAGCAATGCAAAAATTATTCTTAATGGATTATGAAATATTACAGATTAATCGTAAGTGTCTTTGTGGCAGTAGTAATGTTTGTAATGCCATTGTCAGCTCACGCTGCTAGTTCTTCGAGTGTTACGAAATCAATTTTAAATGCAGTAGGAGGTGAAGATTTTTCGGGAAAAAATCTAATCAGAGCCGAATTTACAAATGCTACCTTTAAGAATACTAATTTTAGTAATGCTGACTTACGCGGAGCAGTCTTTAATGGAGTTTTTCTAGATGGAGCTAATTTACATGGGGTCGACTTTAGCTCAGGTATAGCTTATGTTGCTAGATTTAAGAATGCAGATTTAAGCGATGCGATTTTGGCTGACGCTAATATGCTGCAAGCGACTTTTGATGGCGTAAATATTGTTGGTGCTGACTTTAGCAATGCACTTTTAGACGTGTTGCAGACAAAAAAACTCTGTCAAGTGGCTGCTGGGGTTAACTCTAAAACTGGGGTTGATACCCGTGAATCTTTGGGGTGTGAATAAAAAACGGGGCTTATGCCCCATTTTTTATTCTAAAGGTTCTACTGATACACCTCGAATAATGCGGGATAGTTCAGATTTTTCATCGACGGAGACTCTAGTGGGTGAGCCACTGAGGATTCTCTCAAAGCCTTGGAAGGAATCCTTAATCTGTGCACCTTGATCGGTGATGATGTATTCACGGATACGGCTGTCATGACGTGATCCGCGCATTTTGAAGACGTTGACAGCACGGGACATTTGACCGCGAATTTCTACATATTGCAGCAGAATGATTGTGTCGGTAATTGTGGAAATGTGGGATTCGGTAATCGAATGCGAACCCATGAATTGATCGGTGGTGTTGGTAAATAAACCAGTGATTTCTTCTTGTTTGACGTAACCTGTCAAACCGATCACAAATTGGCGGAAGGTGTTGTTGCTAACACCTCTAGCGAGTGCCGAAAGGGAGTCGATCGCAATGCGAGATGGCTTAAAGGCTTCGATTTCGGACTTAATTACTTGTAAATGATCTTCTAAGCCAGAGGATTCAGGATATACGCAAATAATTTTGAGTAAGCCTGAACTTTCCCACTTGTCGAAGTCTGTACCCCAAGAAGAGGCATTACGGGTTAGTTGTTGACGAGACTCCTCATAGGCAAATAGGATCGCTCGTTCACCATTTTCGCAACCGTTTTCGATAAACTTGCTGACCATCAAGGTTTTACCAGTACCAGTTGCCCCAGTGGTGAGAATGATGGAGTCCTTAAAGTAGCCACCACCACACATTTCATCCAGAGTGGTAATACCTGAAGATACTCTGGTGTTAGAGGATTTTTGTGTAAGTCGCATTGCGCCTAGGGGGAAGATATTGATCCCTTTACTGGTCATGGTAAATGGGAACTCGCCTTTCATATGGGTTGTACCACGCAACTTGAGGATTTCGGCGGTACGGTGGCGGCGTTCTCCATCTAAAACGTTTCTTAAGATGATGACATTATCGGAAACAAATTCTTCAACCCCAAATCTTGCCACGGGTCCATATTCTAATTCTCTCTCGGTGGTCATAACTGTAGTAACACCAAGGGATTTTAGTCTTGCAACTATACGGAAAATCTCTCGACGGACTAAGCCTAGAGAATCGTATTGTTGAAATATGGCGGTCATCGAATCAATGGAGATGCGTTTAGCTTTGTATTTAATAATTGCGTATTGAATGCGTTCGATTAAAGCTGATAGATCGAAGTCCCCAACTACTTCTTGCCCTTCAGGGTCGGGAGAGGCATCAAGAATAAATAATCTACCTTGATCAATTAACTCTTGGAGATCCCAGTTAAAGCTATAGGCATTTTTGATAATGTCTGAGGGAGATTCTTCAAAGGTGACAAATACGCCATGTTCATCTAAACCTGTAATGCCGTTGTAGAGAAATTGCATGGCTAAAAGTGTTTTGCCAGTACCAGAAGTACCGCTTACCAGAGTCGATCGCCCCTTCGGTAGCCCACCATGAGTGATGTCATCTAATCCCTCAATCATGGTGCGTAACTTTTGTACACCTAGCTCTTGTCTTTTGTTGTCGTTAATTTCACTGTTGTTATTTACGGTGTTTGAGCTAGTCATTGCCAATTAGTTCCTCATATAGTAAATCTAGTCCAATTAAAACCTTTTCGCGATCGGATAAATCACCAATAATTTTCCTAACAGGAGGAGGTAAAACCTTAGCTAAAGTTGGGGTCGCTAATATTTTGTCTTCTTCAGCTAATTGTGGGTTTTTCAGCACATCAATTACCTTTAATGTATAAACTCCCTGAAACTCTTTTTCAAGGATATCGTTAAGCATTTTAAGCGCCCTTACTGAGTTGGGCGTGTTTCCTGCGACGTAGAGTTTAAGGACGTATGTTTTACGAATCATTTCATTAATTTGGTGTGCTTCGGCTGTTTATAACTTATCTCTTAAACTTCTATAGAGTAAATTTTTGCATTTAGTCTGGAGCTACGAGCAAATATTGATAAAGTTTCAAGATTTGAGATGGGGTTTCATGTCGATACCAATTCTGATGAAGATTTTATTTGGAATTATTGGTTGGTTTAGGATCTGGGGATAGAACGGCGGTATAGCTCGCAAAGATGAGCAATCATGTCAATCAGCGTAATCCGATAATCTAATAAAATTTCATCATTTCTACCTTCTAGTCTTAACTGTTTAGCAAATTCGTCCATTAGTTCCATATGAATTTCGAGAACCTGCGAGACAGAAATATCTGCAAAAAAAGAAAGGTTAACGAATTCATCGATTTTCTGGTTTAAATCATTATTTTTTTCGGAGAAATATTCCAATATGATGGATCGATAGATGCTTCTTAAGCGCCCGATATACTCCTGCCTATCTTCGGGAGATAGGTTACGTAGGAATAACCGTGAATCGCGTTTGTAATACACCCCCAAATACCCTAATCGCTCATTGAGTTTATCAGCTAGTCTTTGTTGTTGGACACTTAAGGATTCAGAAACTGGCGTATCGGGAATATTGACATAGACTTGGTGGCGAACTTGTGGAGAAATCTTAATAAAGGTGGCGATCGCCTGATCGATAATGGTTGGTAAATCATGGAGCTGATCGAAGCTGATGCTGATACTGGCTCTATAAAAGTCTTTTGATTCGCTTTGTTCATGAGGTTCGCTTTGTTCATAAAGATCTTCTAGAACAAGTATGGTCGGCATAAAAATATTTAGCATACCGAGGTGCTCGACAACAGCCTCAACATCTCTGAATATAACTAAACAATCTTGTGCATTTTTGTTTTTTTTCAATAAACTTACAAGAGATTCTAAGTCCGAAACAACCGTTACGGTGTATCGATCCTCTGGCAAAAATTTTGCGAGATCTGATTTTGTTTGGTTGACATCAGCTTCTGCCACCAAACAGCATACTTGTAAATTAGTCAAAACAGGCACAGGCTATTGGTGGTTTGAATGGCACGAAGTTTATCTTAAGCTTTATTTTCGCACTTAAATAGCAAAATCATGTGAGATTGATGATCGTACTATATATAGAAATGTATCAGCCGTCAGTGACAAGTGACACTTAATTAACAATAACCTGTAAGGGTTTCAGCATATGGACTCCCTCGTCTTAAATCAGTCTTTAGAAATATATGGACAGTCTCTGGTGGCAATTTGCCGACTGCCTACCAGAACTTCTGAAGCATTAAACCTTCTGAAAAAGGGTTGGTCTAGTGTGGTAGTGCTGGATGAAAATGAGCTGCCTCAAGGTTTATTTAGTGCGCGTTGTTTATTAAATTGGCAAGACGAGTCTGATAGTTGTACTTTTGTTGCTCCAGCGATCGCTCTAGAAGATATTGATCTTGAACCATTGCCATCGATCTCGATTACGATGAACGTGGCTGATTTTCTACAAAGAATTTCACAATATCGGCATTCGGCAGATACATGGGCTTTGGTGGATAGTGATGGCAAATTTGCAGGTGTTTTAGAGGTTTCTGTCCTATTACGAGCCATTATTAAAACAGAACAAACCGATCAATCCTCTATTGCTTCATTATTGTTGCCTCTGATCTATCAATTGCCGTTACCTGTGAGGGTGAGTGATCAAAATGGGGCGATCGTGGGGATGAATTCTTCATGGCGCAATAGTTTATATGATCTACCTCCTCGCTCGGTTGCTCAGAACCATCCGATTGCGGGTGATGCCTCTGGTGATTTTGTGGCTCCTGAAGATGCACACCAATTACTCCAGACCCAGAGCCCAGAAACCCATCAATTTTGTACAACTGATGGGCAATCCTTTACTTGGCAGGTGGTGAATGTGCCACTCCAAGGGAGCCTCCAAGGTCTAGAGCTATCGATTGCCTACGATATCAGCGCTCAAAAAAATCTGGCGCAAGAGCTATCAGGTTTAAGTCGTCTCAAGGACGAATTTTTGACCTGTATTAACCATGAGTTAAAAACACCTTTAACTTCGGTGATTGGGATTGCTAGTTTGCTTAGTAACAATACATTTGGGGAGTTAAACGATCGCCAAAGTCGCTACGTGAAAATGATCCATCAAAGCGGTCGTCAATTAGTTTCTATTATTGATAATATTTTTGATCTTGCTAAAGCTGAAGCAGGGCAGCTAGAGCTATATTCCGAGACAGTTTCGGTTAAAGATGTTTGTCTCAAAAGTATTCAACAGGTGCGGAAGTTAGTTCAGCAGGATTCAGCAATTTCTCGTAATTATAACTTTGAAGAAGGTTGGGAACTAGATATTAATTTGGATATCGATCCTACGGTTCAGACAATTTCCGCAGATGAGACGCGATTACAGCAAATGCTCGTAAATTTGCTATCCAATGCGTTTAAATTCAGTGTGCTGCCGTCGGGATTAGTTGGAGATTTGCCCCATAACTCCCCCAAAATTGGTATTACTGTGCGTTGGTGGGAAGGTTGGTTGGCGCTCACCGTATGGGATCAAGGCATTGGGATTCCCGAAGAAAAGCAATGTTTGGTATTTCAAAAATTTCAACAGATGGAAAATGTGTTAACCCGTCGGTTTGAAGGTACGGGTTCGAGTTTGCTGTTAACCAGACATCTAGCCCGTTTGCATGGTGGTGATATTACTTTTGTCTCTCAAGTAGATGTGGGGAGTCAGTTCACGATTTTGCTACCCCCTGAACCCGCTAGTGCTGATCAGCAAACTGTGAGTAATAACGGGGGGCGTAGCCGCTTAGTATTGATTGTCGAAACTTCCTCGGAGGTAGTGGACTGGCTGCGAACGACGCTAGCGGATTTGGACTATCAGGTGGTAATTGCGCGATCGGGGACTGAGGCTTTAGAAAAGGCAAGACGTTTACAGCCTTGTTTGATTTTATTAAGTCCAGATTTGCCCATGCTGTCGGGATGGGATGTGCTCGCTCTGCTGAAAGGCGATCCGATGACACAGCATATTCGGATGGTCATGATGAAACGTGCCGATGAACCAAGAATTACTGTGCATCAGGCTGATGGTATTTTGTTGAAGCCGATCAAAGCCGCAGAATTACATGTTTTCCTGCCCCACTCCTTGTCTATTCCCAAGCCTCTGAAGTTTTTATATTTAAATCAAAATCTCGATGATACGGTAATTAATCTGTTGCAGGATTTGGGACATTGCTTGCTAGAAGCCGATGATTTGCCCCAATGCGAAGTGTTATCAAAAATTTGGCAGCCAGATTTGTTTTTATTAGATGGCGATCGCCAACTCCTATTGACCTATTTAGAAACTATTAGTCAACTCGAAATGTTTGCTGATTTGCCGATTTTGATAATCACGCGGGCCTCGGTAGTGGAAATTGATTGGCTAAAAAATCGATTTGCAGGGTTAAGCTTGCATGAATGCGCGGGGTTAAATCTAGAGGAGCTAGATACAAATCGGGCTGAAACTTTGTTAGTGCTACATCAGTCAATTGGCAAAGCGATTTATTTTAGAAATTCTCACTTACTGGCAAATGCTGTAAATATTGGCAGCATCTAATATTCCCAGTATCTCAAAGCGTAATCTTTTGGCTTTTTGGTCAGAAATTTAAAATACGTAATTTGAGTTCCTGCCTACAAGTAGGAAGTGAGTTTGAGCCATTTCGCCGAACATAATTTGTGGTAGATCGAGCTAAATTAAAACCGTGTAGGATATTTCCTAGGCAATTTTTTGATTTTTTTTGTAATTTATTTATTAATTGCTGAGGAGTCAAATTATACTCTGAGACAAAAAATAAGCTTATAGCCCATAAATCACCAAGAAAGATTGCATGAATATGTAGATCTTACAAATACGCAGTCATGCTTGTAGTGTAGTCAGTTTAACTATCATCTGTTTAGCGATCGCCTTAATTTAGATTGCATCAACAGATTTCCGCAAATATTCCGCAAATATCGCAAATATTATAGATGCCTACGCATACATTGATTGCTAAGAAAAACTGTATCGCTAATACCAAATATCATTCAGCCAGTATTGGCATTTTTTATGATTAGAACTCGCGTTAATATTTAAGGAGTATCAGCCATCATGAATCAAGAGACTAAGTCCTTAAATACTGAAAGCAATCAGGGGACTGATGTCATGAGAGTTGGGATTATGCATTTTCTCAGTGGCAGCTTGGGTGCTAGAGAGATGCTAGTTAAAGATGCGACATTGATGGCGATCGCAGAAATAAATCAATCTGGGGGAATATTAGGGCAAACGATTGAGCCAGTGGTGTTTGATATGGCTCCCCATGAGCAAAACATCGCTGTACAAGTGAAATACTTCCTTGACGAGTTTGGAATTAGTAATTTATTTGGGGTTTGTACATCGTCAGCGCGTAAAAGTCTGATTCCGATTCTTGAAAAACAGCATGTGCAACTTTGGTATCCCTATGCCTATGAAGGATTAGAGTTTTCTAAAAACGTATTTTATACAGGTGCATGTCCGAATCAAGTTGTGCAGCCAGCGATTACATGGCTATCCCAAAATAAAGGCGATCGCATCTACATCATTGGGACGGATGGTATTTATTCCCGCACAGTTAACAAAATTATTCGCGCTCAATTAAAACAACAAAATGGCTTGTTGTTGTGTGAAGACTATGTGCCGCGCAATATTTATGAATACCACGATAGTATTGCCAAAATTAAGAATATTGCCCCTGACATTGTTATTAATACGCTAACTCCCGATAATTCGATCGCTTTTTTGCAACAATATGCCGTAGCCGATATCAAAGCCAGAGATATTCCTGTCCTATCGCTCCGACTGACAGATGTAGAACTCCATCAACTTACTCAAAGTTTATATCCGTCATCGCTAGCTGGTCATCTGCTCAGTGCCAATTATTTTCAGGTTTTGGACATTCCTCAGAATCAAGATTTTGTGCGTAAAGCCTCAGCTTGGTTTGGTACAGACAATAGTACGGTTCCTGTGGTCAACACATTGATGCAGGCTGCCTATACTCAGGTGTTTTTGTGGAAGTTGGCTGTTGAAGCAGCGCAAACTTTTGATGTCGAAACGGTGCGGCAATCGGTGTATGGTCAAAGTCTTTTGACTCCTGCGGGTAAGATTACGATGGAGCGTAACCATCACATTTCTACAGCCTGTCGGATTGCTGAGGTAACATCGACAGGAAAATTGGAAATTGTCTATACCATTGACCCAATTAAGCCAATGCCTTGGTTAGGGGTGGAGGATCTGCAATCTAGTACCTCATCTGTGGTAACGGAAATGCTGGCGGAAATTCCCCAAAGTATTCATCAAACTTGGCAACTGGAAAAGGATTCTCAAGAACTAGAATTTACGATCGCTGAGCTATTAGGTCGTGGTCATGGCAAAGGTCGAAACCAGCTTGCACCTGAAATCACTCGTGCGGCGATGTCGAAATTATTTAAGGCAAATCAGCGTTTGATCAAAGCGCAGGCGGATCTGCTCAATGTTGAGGGTGCTTTGCGTGAGGCAAATGAACTGTTAGAGCAACGCATTGAACAGCGCACGATCCAGTTACAAAAAACGATCAAGCGGCTCCAAAATGAGGCGGCGGAACGGCAACAGGCAGAAATACTACTACGGGAGAGTCAACAACGCTTTTCGGCGATCGCAGACAATGTCCCGGGGGTGGTTTATCGTGCTGTGCTGCATCCTAATGGCGAGGTCTCTATGCCCTATATCAGTCCCCGCACTCAGGAGATTTTCGGTATATCCGTAGAAGAATTTTCAGAGCATTTGGAATGGGTCTTTGATATGGCTCATCCAGAGGATCGGGCGCAATTGAATGAGATTGTGCATAAATCGGCTGAAGAATTAAGCTTTTTTGAGCACGAATATCGGGTTTCCAGCTTATTTGTGAACGTGAAGTGGGTACGCATCATCTCTCAGCCCCATCGGCATGAAAATGGTGACACAGTTTGGGATGGCGTGATTATTGATATCAGTCATCAGAAACAAATTGAGGACTCACTGCGTACTGCCGAAGAGAAGTATCGCAGTATTTTTGAACATGCCATTGAAGGTATTTTCCAAGCACAGCCCGATGGCTGCTATGTCAATGCTAATCCTGCTCTAGCGAAAATTTATGGCTATGAATCAACTGCCGAGCTGCTTACGGGTGTGGCTTTGGACGAATATCGCCTATTTGTGGAGCCTGAGCATTATCGAGAATTTCTGCATCAGATTGCCACGCATGGCTCGGTAGTCAGTTTTGAAACTCTAGCTTACAAACGCGATCGCAGCATAATTTGGATTTTGATTAGTGCTAGTGCCAACTATGACGAGGACGGTAATTTAGTTTCCTATGAAGGCATTGTCCAAGATATTACGGAGCGTAAACAATCGGAGCAAGCACTCAAGGCTGAGCAAGAAAAATCAGAAAATCTCCTGTTAAATATTTTGCCTAAAGCGATCGTGCATCAACTCAAGCATGGTGATAGCACGATCGCCTCTAGATCCGATAATGTCACGATTTTATTTGCGGATATAGTGGACTTTACGGAGCTAGCCACTAACATTTCCCCTAATGAACTGGTCAATAAACTCAATGGTATTTTTTCCTCCTTTGATCGGCTGGCTGATCAGTTCGGTTTAGAGAAAATTAAAACTATTGGTGATGCCTATATGGTGGTGGGTGGATTGCCGACATCACGCCCCGATCATGCCGAAGCGATCGCGGAAATGGCTCTAGCAATGCAAAGAGAAATCGCGAACTTTAAACGCGGTGATGATGGAACTCCTTTCCGCTTACGCATTGGTATTAATACAGGCTCAGTGGTTGCAGGGGTAATTGGTATCCGCAAGTTTATCTATGACCTATGGGGCGATGCTGTCAACCTCGCTAGTCGCATGGAATCTCATGGTTTAGCTGGAGGTATTCAAGTCACCGAGGCAACCTACGAATTACTCAAACACAATTATTCTTTCTGGCATCGTGGCAAGGTATTTATTAAAGGTCGCGGTGAAATGGAAACCTATATGATGCTCGATAGGAAATCAAAATCTAAACCTCTTGAGCATCCTGCGGAAATACCAGCAATATTTTTAGAAGAGCAACATTTAGTTACATCTAAAGTTTCCATAAAAGGATAGGGGCAATTGCCCCTATCCTTTTATGCTTTCCAGCGTGATGCGCTGAATTAAAATTTTTAAGCTGCTATTTTTTGGAGATTGACTTCAAAGCGTTCCCAAGGCTTCGGCTCGATAATTTGGGTCGCAAGGTTATTCGCCACCAATAGCGATCGCAAGGATTCGGCTGTGCCTTCTGCTTTCAAAAACTTAAGCAAAAAGCCACTGAAACTTAAATCACCACCTGCGGCCGTGGGTAAGATAAATTGAGGCTTTAGCCATTGGGCTACTTTGACAGCACTCTGTTGACCTTTAATGACCGTACCGATCAGAGGGAGCTTTAAATCAATAGTCGGTGTAATTACCACATCGACGGGTGCGAACTCTTGGATAGATTGGGTATGATATCCATGGGGTTCGTAATAAATAGCACTTCCTGCTACTAAGTCTCTCAAAATATAGCCATTCTCCATGGTGGTGGGGCCAGTCGGAGAACCAATTACTGCTCTGATTTCTAAGAGATGGGGAATACTAAATACTTCGCCATGATTAAGGGCTGTAACCTGTGTATAGCCTAGTTCTTTGACCAATTTTGCGGCACTAGGTGAACCAACTACAGGAATTTGGCGATCGAGTTGCTTCAGTGTCGCTGGATGTGCATGATCTTCCAATCCTTGAGATAGCAAAATCAAATCAATATTTTGGGGGATTTCTCTAGGCGTTAGGCGATCGGATTTAAAGAACCATGCAGCATTACCAAACATCAGTGAACCAACTAGCCAAGGATCGAGCAAAATGCGTTTATCTGCAATTTCGATGAGCCATGAATTACTGTCTAGCCATGTTAAATACATAAGTCCCTGCCTTATTCTTTGCGTTGGTAACTGTGCTCCCAATATTGTAACGAATTGTTTACAAAGACTGATATAAAAAACCCGCAGGAGGCATTCTTGCGGGGAGAAATTATGTAGATACGTCGCTAGTAGGTTTAGTATCGTTGCTTCTGAGATTATTTGCAGTGATGATACTCACCTCTAACTTGCGATCTCAACCTACTCTTCCTGTGACGATGATCACAAGAACTAAGGAACCAAAAGCTGAGGAGAAATTTTTGAAAGTATTGCAAAGAAACACTTTCAAAAATTTCTCCTCAGCTTTTAATGATGCAAGGTGCTGCATGTGATGATCTTGACTGTACTAATCGACACTTTTGCAGAGTGACCTTAAACGTATAAGAAATAGTGGCTCTGCTGATATCACTAAATTCTAAAGGAATAAGTCTCAATATAGAAACATCAATTGAGCTTAGCTTTTCAATCAATGTTTATGGAGTCTTGTTTTCCTCCTTCGGGGAAGTCTCTAGATTGGAAAACGCTATGCTTGTGCGGCTGAATATGGGCTATTGCCGTAGATAAATGTTAATCCTCATGAAAGGTAGGTAGTCGCTCAGTGAGCCAACTAGCGGTGTATGGATATAATCATGGCAAAAGTAATCAGAAAAAGAAATCATTGGGCACGTCTTGTGGCGATCGCGATCGGGGCAGCGATATTTGCCGCGTTTACGCCAACGATCGCTCAGGCGATCGAAACGACTACATTAGAATCCGTTAGCAAAACCACCACTGAGCTAAGGCTTTCAGTTGATACGAGTTGGGTATTAATCACAGGTTTTTTAGTTTTCTTCATGCAATGTGGTTTTGCGATGCTAGAGGCGGGACTAGTGCGGCAAACCTCTGTGGTAAATACGCTTGCTGAGAACTTTGTGGATGCAGCCACGACCCTGTTAGCATGGTGGGCTACTGGTTTTGCGATCGCCTTTGGTACAACTAGCAATGGACTTTGGGGGACTGATGGTTTCTTTTTAAGTAATGCGTTTAGTATCAATAGTAGTGGAGCGATCGAATATACGATGGGGGCAGGTGGTTCTAGTGCTCCGATTAGTACATTAACTTTGTTCTTCTTCCAATTTGCTTTCGCCGCAACCTCCAGCACAATCACCACAGGCTCAATGGCAGAGCGTACAGATTTTAAAGGGGATTTAATCTACACCACGATCATGGGCGCAATTATGTATCCCATTGTGGTGCATTGGGCTTGGAATAGTGGCGGCTGGCTGAATAAATTGAGCTATCACGATTTTGCTGGTAGCTCCGTTGTCCATACCGTAGGTGGTTGGACATCGTTGGTCGGAGCCTATTTACTTGGGCCCCGTTCCGATCGCGTTTGGGGACAAATTCCACCCGCCCATAATCTTGGCTATGCCACGATTGGGGCAATGATTTTGTGGTTTGGGTGGTATGGATTTAATGCTGGTTCTGCACTGACGATGAGTAATCCCGGACTAGTGAGTCTCGTGGTTGTAAATACTTCTTTAGCGGCTGCGGCTGGGGCGATGTCTGCCTTTCTCTATATTTATTTTCGCTTCCGCCAGTGGCACTTATTTTGTGGTTTAAATGGTTCACTAGCAGGATTAGTCGCTGTTACCGCAGGTTGTGCCTATGTCATGCCTTGGGCGGCAGCTTTGATTGGACTCGTAGCTGGTGTTCTAGTTTTAGTGGTGGTGGATATTATTGAGTGGTTTGAAATTGACGATCCTGTAGGTGCATTTGCCGTGCATGGTTCCTGCGGGATGATGGGAACGATCGCTGTTGGTTTATTTGGACATCCTGCCCTAACGATCAACAAAAAAGCTGGTTTATTTTTAGGTGGAGGATTTGATGTCCTTGGTGTGCAGCTTGTCGGGGTAGCCGCGATCGCCACCTTTTCCGTGATTTTTGCCTTTTTGATGTTTGGCTCTCTCAAAGCTTTAGGAATGCTCCGAGTTCATCCTGAAGCAGATCGGATTGGTATTGATGTCTATGAGCATGGTGCATCTGCTTGGCCAGATGTTTATCCGATTGACGATCTGCAATTTGGTGAAGATGAGGCTGAAGACGATTAAAAATAAAACTTAAAGGGTAGTATTTAGCTCTACTCTTTAAGTTTTGTTTTTAGTGTTTTTCTTAGGTGATTTTGCTAGTATTGTTCGCATAGATTGTACTGCTTGCCCTAAGACCTAATAATTTAATCTATTTAGGTTTTATTTAGATTTACAGGGCATTACTACAGATATTGGCAACATCCATGACTCCTGATTTAGGTTGGCAAAAAGGAACATCTGAAGATCTCTCTCTCTTAGATCCTCAGGTACTAACAGAGCAACTGCATTATTACAAATGGTTGCTTAGTGATTTGCTTGCTTTATCTATGTCTTTGTCGAGTACTGACGACTTAAGGACTTTTTTGGAGTTGTCGTTAGAGACTACGCGAAAAATGACTAGGAGTGATGCAGGTAGTATTTATCTGATTGATCGCTCTGCCCCCGTGCATACGGTCTGTTTTGAAGTTTCTCAAAATTCTTCCCAGCCCGATCGCTCACTAGTTAACTTTGCTGTACCACTGAATCAAGATAGTATCGTTGGTTATGTGGCTCTGACTGGAGAAACGCTGAACCTTTCGGATGCCCATGATTTACCAGAGGATGCTAGCTATCGCCATCACAAAACCTTTGATTACGATATTGAATATCACACCCGTTCGGTTTTGGCAGTGCCGATGTTTGATTCTCAAAAAAGAACAATTGGTGTATTTCAGTTAATAAATCGTAAAGTTCAGGATATTTCAATTACAAAAGAAAATGTGCAAGAAGTCACGCTTGCCTATTCAGCATTCGATGAAAAATTGTTGCTAGCGATCGCTAGTCAGGTGTCTCTATATATCGAGCGATCGCAACTTCTAGGACAGGTCTTTCAAACCTAAGCAAGATTTGAGTATTTATACTCAAATCTAAATAGCTGTTCTGAAGTAAGTATAAGGAATTCCCATCTTTTCCTATAAGATTGAACATAGGATAAATTATTAGATATTTATACGGAGTTATTTTATTTATGCTCACTTTAAAAATAGTGGTCTACATCACCGTCATATTCTTCATCAGTTTGTTTGTGTTTGGCTTCCTTAACAGCGATCCTTCCCGTAATCCTGGTAACAGAGACCTCGAATAATAGTGGTAAACACCTCCAAAGCTAGCTCTGCTAAGGCTCAACCTGTAAATCGTTCTAACAGTAATGATTGGCGATTGCTGTTGAGTTTATTGCCCTATGCAAAACAAAATTCTCAAAAGCTAATCATATCGCTATTTTTACTTGTACCTTTGTCGATCGCTAGTGCGGTGCAGCCTATTCTTGTGCAGCAGGCGATCGATGGTCCAATTAAGAATGGCGATTTGTTTGGTTTGCGCTGGATTTGTGTGGTTATTTTGCTAACAATTGCAGTGAGACTCATGTTTCAGGCATGGCAGGGCTACTTGGTGCAAGAGGTTGGTCAAAAAATTACAGCGGATATCCGCCGAGATTTATTTCAGCACGTTACCTCTCTCTCGACTAGTTTCTTTGACCGTACTCCTGTCGGCAAACTGATTACGCGCTTGACTAGTGATGTTGAGGCGTTAGGTGATGTCTTTGCAACTGGAGCTGTCGGTGTGCTTAGCGATGTGGCAGCGATCGCAACCATTGCAGTATTTATGTTTTTACTGCGCTGGGACTTAGCACTGCTGCTGGTGATGATGGTCTTACCTGTCACGGTTTTAATTGTGTATTTTCAGTATGAATATCGCAAGGCAAATTTCAAGGCACGCGATCGCCTATCGGAACTGAACTCGATTCTCCAAGAAAATATTATTGGCGCAAATATCGTCCAGTTATTTCGCCGCGAAAAGTTTAACTCCACCCAACACCTTAAAGTTAACCAGCAATATGCAAATGAGGTGAACCGCACAGTCTTCCACGATTCGGCAGTGTCCGCAACATTGGAATGGGTCGCCCTAGTGGCGATCGCGGGTGTACTCTGGCTTGGTGGTGGACAAATTGTGCAGAATAATCTCACCTTTGGTGAGCTTTCGGCATTTATCCTATTCTCACAACGTCTCTTTGACCCAATCCGTCAGCTAGCCGAGAAATTCACTACGATTCAGTCAGGATTTACGGCGGTTGAGCGAATCAATGCCATTCTTCAAGAACCGATTGAAATTCGCGATCCTGAACATCCTAAATCTTTACCCCTTGATGGCTCTGGCGAAATTTGTTTTGACCATGTGTGGTTTGGTTATAAGCCCGATGAATATGTGCTTAAGGATGTCAACTTCACTCTGAAGGCAGGTGAAAAAATTGCGCTCGTCGGTCCAACGGGGGCAGGTAAAAGCTCAATTATTCGTTTAATATCGCGTCTGTATGAGCCAACTAAGGGTCGAATTTTAATCGATGGAATCGATATTCGCGAAATTACCCAAACTGACTTGCGGCGCTATGTTGGTGTGATTTTGCAAGATGCCTTTTTATTCTCTGGGGATATCAAAGCAAATATTACGCTCGGTGAGGACTATGCGATCGAGCAGGTGATCGAAGCTGCCGAATTAATGAATGTCGATCGCTTTATCCAAGAGTTGCCAGAGTCCTATGCAACCCAAGTGCGTGAACGTGGCACAAATCTGTCGGGCGGACAAAAGCAATTACTCGCCTTTGCCAGAGCCGCCATACGCGATCCCCGTATTTTAATCCTCGATGAGGCAACTGCTAGCCTTGATGTCAGCACCGAATTTTTGATTCAACAGGCTTTAGATCGCTTATTGCGCGATCGCACCACGATCATCATCGCCCACCGCTTATCGACGATCCGCAATGTCGATCGCATTCTTGTTCTTAAACAAGGCGAAGTCATCGAATCGGGCAATCACGATCAACTAATCTCTAAAAATGGTTTATACGCCAGTCTCTACCAATTGGAAATGATGGCAACCCATTAAAAAAGCGGCGCATCGCGCCGCTTTTTTAACGATTTTTCATGACTCGTTCGATATCACGTTTGTCATCGCGTTTTTTCATGTCATCGCGCTTATCGTGAAGTTTCTTCTGTCTGACTAGGGCTAAATCAACTTTGATCCAGCCATCCTTTTGATAAACCTTAAGTGGTACGAGAGTTAATCCTTTTTGTTGCACCGCCACGATCAACTTCCGAATTTCATCCTTATGCAACAATAGGCGACGGGTGCGGGTCGGCTCATGATTAAAGTACAAACTGGTGGTATGGTGTGGGGCAATATACATATTTAGCAGCATAATCTGCCCCTTGCGGACAATGCCGTAAGCGTCTCTTAAATTTCCTTTTCCTGCTTTGATGGATTTAACTTCAGTACCAAGTAGCTCGATCCCTGCTTCGTGGGTTTCGAGAATTTCGTAATTAAATCTAGCTTGCCGATTCTCGGCGAGAACACGATAATAATTTGCCATTTATTCCCATTACAGACTGTCTAATATCCCGAAATTTCTAATAGCTTCCATTCTGTGCTGTCACTGAATGCTTTAGAAACGCGATCGGAGATGCCTTGACAGTGATTATTAACGCGCAGTGGTAATTCGGCGTTTTTGGTAACGCTAGTCAATTTTGCTTGATTGCCTTCGATTTCAGAGCGATGGATCAATACTTCTACGGTCACGATTTTGGCGTGAGAAGTGGTTTCTGTCTCTTGGGCAATTACATAGTCGTCGGTTTCATAGGTAATTACCAAGCCACAGGATTCCAACGTTTTGATAATCGTTGAATGCAAATTTTCGGGAGTGATTTCAACTAAGAAATGTTGAGTGTATCTAGCCATAAATCATCAAAACAACTGGTTCGGCTAGCAGTTTACTAGTCCTTGTCTACAAACCGTTTCTAAACGCTATAGGTCTATTCTAGGCTATGTCATTTTAGGACATAAGCATTTTAAGTGATATAGACGTTACAGCCTAACCATCATAAACCAACGTGTACTTGTATTGTTTAAGGATATAGGGCTAAAGCGAGTGCGGGATAATTTAAAACAGTTGTTAGGAGAGGATTTGCGTAGCAAATCCTCTCCTAAATCCAAGCAATAACATCCTTGCTATAGCAGTCTCAAACGATTTGTGGATTTTGGGGTTTATGAAAACGCACCCCTTCGGGGTGCGTTTTCATAAACCCTTTGGGATTGCTATATATCAAGAAAGAGTGACCCTTTGGGCTAATCCACAAACCCTTTAGGACTGCTATGTATCAAGAAAGAGTGACCCTTTGGGCTAATCCACAAACCTTTTGGGATTGCTATATATCAAGAAAGAGTGACCCTTTGGGTCACTCTTCCACAAACCCTTTAGGATTGCTATATTTATTGGAAAATTGGAGTGAGCGAGCATGATTGGTCAGTTACTGGATGGACGCTATCGCATTGCTAGCAAATTAGGTGAGGGGGGCTTTGGGCACACATATTTAGCCCATGATACGCGCATACCCAATGAACCACTTTGTGTGGTTAAGCACCTGAAGCCCGCTAGTGACGATCGCGAATATCTCAAAGTAGCCAATCGCTTATTTACTAGTGAAGCGCAAGTCCTTGCAAAGTTAGGCGATCACGATCGCATTCCGCGCTTACTTGCCTATTTTGAGCAGGCGGAAGAATTTTATTTAGTAGAAGAATTTGTCGAGGGGCGATCGCTGGAATTGGAATTAGTACGTGGCTATCGGCTAGGTGAAGCCCAAGTAATTCAAATATTAGATGATTTATTAAGTATTTTGGAATATACCCATGCTAAAGGGGTAATTCACCGAGATTTGAAGCCAGACAATATTATTCGCCGTAAATCTGACGGTAAATTGGTACTGATCGATTTTGGCGCAATTAAACAAGTACAAAATCAGATGGCGCAGGAGGGACAAACTGTTGCCACGGTGGCGATTGGGACTTTAGGTTATATGCCCAGTGAGCAAGCCCAAGGTAAGCCACGTCCTAGTAGTGATTTATATGCGATCGGTGTTATTGGCATTCAGGCGCTCACTGGCTTACAGCCTCGTGAATTGCAAGAGGACTACCAAACGGGGGAATTAATCTGGCAGCATCTTGTCCCTAATAAAACAGGATTAGTTGAGGTATTAACCAAGATGACCCGCTATCACTATAAAGATCGCTATGAATCGGCATCGGAGATCCGCAAAGTTTTAGCCAATCTAGGATCACATCATTTACCAACCCATCAATCAGTGCAGTCTGCCAATGGTATTCAGTCCACGATTGTGAGTACTAATAGTGGCAATGACTTAGGTACTGAGGTTTTACCCAAGGTTCCTCCGACCCAACCCTACAATCCTGCGATCGCCCAATCGCCAATTCCATCAGTTCAACCCTTAGTCCAGCCATTACCTGCCCCAACTACACCATTACCACCACCCACTACTCCCGTTAATCGCTATCCTGCCCCATCCGAAAATCCTCCACAGCATACGGTACAGGTATCTCCCCCCTATCAATCTAGTGATCATAATCGCAGTAATAAGGGTTTGTGGATTGCGGTTTGGGTAGCTGCCTTTGCTACTGCGATCGCGATCGGCGCAGTGATGGCAACGCGCAATAGCTCTAATACCTTGAGTCCTGTTGCCAATAACTCAACTAGTAAGCCTACGGTCACACCCAGTCCGAATTCTCCAACTGTGGCAAGTCCTTCAATAACGCCTACTGAGACTGCTAGTCCTACTGCTACTCCTAAGGCTTCTCCCTCTGCTACGGTTAGTCCCACTGCTACACCTACTACTAAGCCAACGAAAACGGCGATCGCGCCTTTGTCAGAGTCGGAAGCGGTGGATCTTGTGAATAACTTGGTAGCCGCTAAAAATCAAATGTTTGCCCCACCCTTTGATCGCCAGCTACTAGCAGAACTCACTACAGGCGAAGCCTATGAAAAACGTAAAGGTTCGATTGATTGGCTGCAAAGTAATAATGCTTTTTATAGCTATGGTGACTTTAAGGTAAGTCGAGCAGGCTCGTTTGGAATTCAAGATAATCAGGCAAATGTAACGGTCGAGATTTTTGAAAGTCCGACGCTGTATGTTAATGGCAAAGTTGATCGATCGCAGTCGCAGCCATCAAGGGGGCGATATATTTGCAACCTAAAATTTGAGGATGGTAAATGGAAAATTGCTAACTTAACTAAGGTGGACTAATACCAAAGATAGATGTAATGCTTTGCATTACATCTATCTTTGGTGAGTTTCAATATCGGCGATCGCTATATATAGCAATGTAAGTTTTGCTTAGGACATAAAACCCAAATAAGTGAAGGCGGCACGAAGTGCCGCCTTCACTTATTTGGGTTTTGATTTGTCCTAGCCATATCATAAATGTATGGAATTTCATAGCTAGAATTTGGGTACTGTTTTGTATAGCTCAAATCCTAGAAAACTATAAGTAGCTAGGCGCAATTAAGTATAAAACCCAAAAAGCTGTGGCGCACGCGCAGCGTGCGCCACAGCTTTTAACTCTAGTTTTTAATTATGCCCAGCTACTTAGTTGAATTATGGTGATGTTTTTAAGCAATTAAGCAACAAAAACATGACAACACGGGACTAATTACTCAAACTAGGACTCAATAAACTGAAGAGAGGATTGTATGTCCATACCAGAATCAGAATTTCCCCATTCAGAATTACCTCATAAGGCGGGGCGTGCCGAGCAAGTTGGAGCAAGTCTTGCTACAGCCAAAATTGCAGGTAACCTTGCCCTTGCCTCTAGTATTACGATCGCCCTACTTGTGGGGATTGTATTTTCACTAGTCACGGCAACAATTTTTATCGTCAATAGCCCCAATCCGATCCTCGGATTTGGCGTTGCGGTGCTTGTCACAATTGCAGTCAATGCAATCATCTTCTTTGTATCGCCTTGGATCATGGACTTGACTCAAGGTTGGCTCTATCACACCCGTTGGGTCAAGATTGAAGAAATTGAACGCCTCAGTCCTGAATCAGCCCGCACGATTCAACGTGTTTGCAATCTCAAAAAGATTACCCAGCCACGTTTGGGGATTATTGATGATAATAATCCGACTGCTTTTACCTATGGGGCTTTGCCTAATAGCGCCCGTCTAGTGGTCAGTGCAGGTTTATTCAAATATCTCGACGATGACGAAGCTGCCACTGTCTATGCCCATGAATTAGGACATATCGTGCATTGGGACTTTGCGGTGATGACCGTTGCCTCGACATTGGTACAGATTACCTATCTGCTCTATGTCACCATTCGTGAGGTTGGCAAAAAAATTAATGATGAACGGGCAGAAAATGCCGCAATGTTCACAGCTTTTATTGCCTATGTTTTTTATATCGTCGGCACATATCTGCTGCTCTATCTATCACGCACTAGAGAATATTTTGCCGATCACTTTGCGGCGGAGCAAACAGGTAATCCCAATGCTTTATCACGCGCTTTGGTGAAAATTGCCTATGGCATTGTCCAAGAAACCGAAAAATCAACGGAGCCAAGTCGTTTGATGCAGGGTACTCGCGCTCTTGGTATCTATGATGCTAAGGCAGCAGCTTCTACGGGTACGGCTTATCAAATTTCATCTTCTCCAGAAAAAATTGGTCGTCTCTTCCTTTGGGATCTATTTAATCCTTGGGGTTGGTGGATGGAGCTAAATTCGACCCATCCGCTCACGGGCAAGCGAGTTCGCGCTCTGAGTAACTATGCTGAGCAGCTTGGTCTGGATATGGAATTTGATATGGGGCGTGTGGTTGCCGAAGGTAAACGACTCGACAAAAATCGCCTTTATGGTACGTTCTATCAAGATGTTCTGCTCTATGGTGCAGAATTCATTGCGATTGTCCTTGGTTTGATCGTTGGTGCTGTGCTATTTGGACGTGGCTTAGATGGTGTAAAAGCATTTGTGGCTATTCCTTTGATCTTATTAGGAGCCGTGATGCTATTTAAGCGATCGGTCATGTATCCCAGTGCCAAGAATGCTCCAGCAACGGATGTAATTACCTTGATGTCTGATGCTTATGCTAGTCCTCTGCGCGGTCAACCTGTGCAATTGGAAGGAACTCTGATCGGTCGTGGTGATGCAGGTTATGTGTTTGGTTCCGATCTGAAGTTACAGGACAAATCAGGGCTGATGTATCTGCTCTATGCTTCCCGTTGGGGCCCTCTTGGTAATTTCTTCTTTGGTATGAAGCGGGTACAGGGTTTGATTGGCATGGAAACTACTGCTAAGGGTTGGTTCCGTCGTGGTATTGCCTCTTGGATGGATTTAGAACTTCTATCTACTGCTAATGGTAACAAAGTATCTAGTCATCCCGCTTTTTGGGGACTAGTATGGTCAATCATCTTTTTAGCGATCGGTACATTGCTATTTCTTGCTAAGGGTTCTGCGATTTAATCAAGAACCAAATTTTTTGTGGCGCGGCGAAGCCGCGCCACAAAAAATCGGTTCTTGATTTTCCTGCATGTCCCTAAGTAGCTCAGCTTAGTTACAAACCAAACCCAGATTGTTTAGTTGCCTGCTACGCGGGCTAATCAGCAAACAAAGAGAGGCGGCGCATTGCGCCGCCTCTCTTTGTTTAGGCAAAACGCTGCTTGGTATAGATCGCAATGCTGGTAATGCAGAGTAAAGGTGTTAACCAATCCCCCCACATGACATATAAAGTTTTGGTATCGCGCAAATAAACCGTTTCTAAATGGGTTTCATAGGTATTCACATCCGATAGCCAAACTGTGCGCCCATTGGGATCGACAAAGCCTGAATAGCCTGTATTAGTTGCCCTCACTGCCCAGCGATCGCTTTCGATCGCCCTTGCCACATCTTGAGCATGGTGTTGTGCCGACATATAGGAAGCGAAGTGGGCATTATTAGATGCTGAGAGAATTAAGCGACCACCTGCGGCAGTTTGAAATCGGAAAGTGGCGGGATAAGCAGATTCATAACAAATGCCAACGATAAAACGTCCCCAAGGTGTATCGACGAGTTGTTCACTGGAACCTGCTTCCACTTCGCCTCTTAATGGGGATAGACGCTTGATCAAACTTCCTAAGATTGGTTTAAAGGGAATATATTCACCCACAGGAACGAGCCGTACCTTGTCATATTGACCAAGAATTTTATTGGAACCATCAATCAAAAAGAGACTATTGGTGTAATTATTCGGGTCTTCAGTATTCGGATTGCGGGTTTTGCCAAAGCCGCCCAACCAAACGGGAACGCGGTATTTCTCAACTGCTTGATCAAAGGATTCGCGTCTAGGATCGTAATTGGGATAGAGAAAGGAAATCGCTGTTTCGGGGGTGACGATCATTTCTGCGCCTGACTGCGCTAGCTTCTCATAACCTTTTGTGTAATTATTAACGGCGATTTCCCACCCTTTCGGCTTTACCGTTAACGCATTAGGGAAATTCCCTTGAATGAGTCCTGTTTTAATTGCTTGACCATTAGTGCTGATCATGCGATCGCTTTGCATTTCCCATGCGCCATAGCCTGTCATCGCTAATAACATCAAGATTGCGGCGATCGCATAGCGCCATTGCTTAGCCCAATTTAGTAAAACTATGGACTGCTTTTGTTGGTTCCATAATGGTTGGCGATCACGCCAAGGTTTATGTAATAGGGTTTCTGCTAATAATCCATTAATTACCACAATTGCGGAAGTCATCGTTTGTTGTCCAGAGAGGCGGCTAATTTGCAACAACAGCAAGTCATGGGGACTCTGGGTATAGCCCAAGGCTGTCCAATAAAGTGGTCCCCAACTCCAAACAATTTCTAATCCACTAAAGATCGCGCAAGCAATAATGATCCGACTGGGAACATTAAGCTTATGAGTCAGTAAAGACATCCCTCCTGCCCATAGTCCTGATAATACGGCTCCCCATCCTGTAATCAATATCCAAACTAATGTCGCAATCCAAAAGCTAGTCCACCAAGGTACGCCCATCCATTCCATCGGATGCACTGATGTAATCCAAAATAATGCCATGCCGTGATAGCAAAATCCCCATGCTGCGCCCATGGCGATCGCGCTTTTGACCTTTAGCTTCTGAGCCAGCATCCAGAGAGGAACGAGTGCAATCCATGCTAGCCACCATTGACTAAAGGGATCGGGCGTAAGTCCCATGAGTACACCACCAAAAGCGGCAAATAGAAGATTTTGCAAATTTCTCATAGGAACTAGTTTTCGGTGTTGAAGTATTTATTGGGAGGATGTTGTCAGAGAGCGGTTTTAGGATTTAGGCGATCGCTTACAACCCATACAATTCCTTAAACCAAGTCACAAATTTCTGAGCATTTGGATGCGTGGGAGCAAAACTTGTCCACATTGTTAAATGCAATGCTTTATCTGGTGGATCTTGCCACGCTAGCCAAGTATAGATATTGGCTTTATCAATTTGTTTAGGCGTATATTTGGCTCCTCTATTTTTTGCTTCCCTTACAGACTCTTTTGCAAATTCCCATGTTATCTCATTACCTTCAGGGATAATGTCAGCCAGAAAAGTCTCTAACATACCGCGCATTTTATTGTTGGGCATAATCCAAACCCCAAATCGGACTCCGTTAGCAATTTCATGAATTAATCCATCTTCTGGCAATTTTTTAGGTAAATCAGGAATAATCTTTCTAGCAGCGTGCTTGATGCTATCCCAACACCCGACAGGATTATCATCGGCATCCACTATTACTCCAAGTACAGAAAGAGAAGATTCTTTCAATCGGACAGGAATCTCTTTTAATAAATTTGAAGCACCGTTACATGGAATAATTTCAGGGATATCATCTCTCATGCTCACATCATTTCTTCTCATTAATTCAGGTATGACAAGATATTCTTGTTTCCCTTCTACAAGCAATAAGATTTTACTCATGATTTAGCGCACCTCTATTCTGGAACGAGATGCAATCACGATTTCATCTTCAGTAAATACAATACTGTGTGGTTTTCCTTTCTCAATTCGATGAATTGTAATTCCATCTTCACTTGGATGGTCTTCATTAGCAATATCCGCTAAACTCCTCCAGCAGTCATTACTATGAGTAGTTGCAAAAATCTGGACGTTAAGGCGTTTAGCAGTTTCCCAAAGCATTTTCCACATATCAGACATTACTGTAAAGTGTAGCCCTGTATCAATTTCATCAATAAGTAAAACTCCATTTTTTGCATTAACAATTGCCAATGCAAGTCCTAGCATTCGCCACATTCCATCACCCATACTACCTATTGGTATAGGTTTATCGCTATCTGATAGACGCAATCGAAAACCTATACGAGAACTAGGCTCCCTATATTTAATATCACTAGGTGCAATGCGTTCAATTTTTGGCTCGATTGTTCGGAGTGCTTCTATAACAAAATCTTCTTCAGCAGTTAGGACAAACTTGTTGAACAAATTAACCATTTCTTCTGGCATCAAAGAAGAAGACGTTACGAATTGAGTCTTTAGTCCCAACTTATTATCTCTACGAATACGTCTAACATAATCTAATGGAAGACTTTCTCCAGATGATAACGGTAGCTTGATATTTTCATCTTCTTGCCCAGAATATTCAATAGATAAGACAAACTCTCTTATATCTTCAAACAAACTAAGCTGACCAGTGTTTTCTACAGACACAAATATTGCTTCTTTTCTACTTGAACTATCACCTGATATGGAAAACCTGCTACCTACGTCAATTCCATGTCCATAAAATAGATGACGAATGTCTAATTCTCGTCCACTACGCCGAACAGCTATTTCGGGACTTCGTTCATCTGTTAAGATGTATTCTCCTCGTCCAATCATTACGTCTCGCAATAATTCAAGATTAAACTGAGAAGCAAGAAGTTGAACAGCTTCTAAAATTGATGTTTTACCACTATTGTTAGTACCGACAAGTAGGTTTAATTTACCAAGTTGCTGCATCTCAAAGGATGGAAAGCAACGGAAATTTTCGATTTTGAGAGATTTCAACATAATTAGGTACTAGGCATATAAGAACTTAAATCCCAGACTGAGATCCCCGACTTTTTTTGTGAGTTTACAGATTTCTTTTGATAGCAAAGAAAAAGTCGGGGATCTGTTCATTTGTGAGTTACTTTCTAAGCACTGAAGTACTTAGCTACAGGATGATGAACAATCAAGGCAGTCGTTGACTGTTCGGGATAGAGTTGTTCGCTCTCATCCATTTCTAACCCAACCCGCTTTGCATCGAGCAGATCGAGAAGCTTGTACTGATCCTGCATATTCGGACAGGCGGGATAGCCAAAACTATAACGAGAGCCACGATAGCGCTGGGCGAGAATATCGCGGATATTGTCGGGATCTTCTGCACCAAAGCCGAGTTCATGACGAATGCGTGTATGCGTCCATTCCGCCACTGCTTCCGCCATCTGCACCGCTAAGCCGTGAAAATAGAGGTAATCGGTATATTGATTCGCCTTAAATAGTCCTTGAGCAAATTCAGTCGCAATATGACCGACGGTAACCGCTTGGAGGGGCAAGACATCAATGATTCCTGAATCCTTGGGGGAGAAGAAATCGGCAATACAGAGACGACGCTGGGACTTTTGGCGGGGGAACACAAAGGAGTTGATTGGCTCAGCGTTCTTGATGTTGTCGATGTCTTGGGGATTGTAAACATAGACCGTATTTCCTTCCGCTAGGACAGGGAAATAGCCATAGACTGAGGTTGGTGCTAGTAACTTCTCATTGATGATCCGTTCTTTCCATGTGTGCAGAATTGGATAAACGGTTTCTTGTAGGAATAGATCATACTCCTCACGAGGCTGACCTTGAGGTTTGCGGAATTGCCATTGACCTGCGAATAAAGCTTGCAAATCGAGATTCCAGAATAGTTCCTCAATGTGAATATCTGCACCTTGCAAGATCTTCGTTCCCCAGAATGGTGGCGTAGGACGGGAGATATCGATAGCGACTGCATCAGAGCGCACAATATCTAAATACCGTTCCGCAAGCGCTGCCTCTTTTTTCGCCTTATCCTCAGCCGCAGTGGTTGTACTTTCAGCAGTATCCGCTACCTCATCAAGGGCTAGATTCTCATCTAAGAAGCCTTTGTGATCTTCCCATTTACCCTCAGCCTTGGCGGGCATATATTTGTCCATAAAGTTCAGGTCAGAGAAGGCATCTTTACCGTAGATTACCTTGCCGTTATAGACATTCTGACAATCGTTATAGACAAATTTAGGGGTGAGCGCTGCGCCGCCAAGGATGACAGGAACAGTGATGCCGCGATTATTAAATTCTTGCAAGTTATCCTTCATGAAGGCTGTGGATTTGACCAGCAAGCCACTCATGGCAATACAATCCGCTTTGCATTCTTCGTAGGCTTGAATGATATTCTCCACCGATTGCTTGATGCCGATATTGACGACTTTGTAACCATTGTTAGAGAGAATGATATCGACAAGATTTTTACCAATATCATGCACATCGCCTTTGACCGTAGCAATTAAGAACACGCCTTTATTTGCGCCCTCTTCCTTCTCCATAAATTTCTCTAGGAAGGCAACTGCCGACTTCATGGTTTCGGCGGATTGCAGCACAAAGGGAAGTTGCATCTTTCCTGAGCCAAACAGATCGCCCACTACTTTCATGCCATCAAGGAGGAATTGATTAATGATTGTTAGCGGTTCGTAAGTCTTAAGAGCTTCGGTGAGTGCATCATCTAAACCAATGCGATCGCCATCAATAATATGATTTTTTAGCTTTTCTTCAATGGAGAGATTATCATCAACGACCTTAACGCGCTTGGCGGACACTCCTTCAAAGAGCTTCGTAAATTCGCCCAAAGGATCGTAGGTGCAGATATCACCATCAAATTGACGCTGATCGAAGATTAGTTGCCTTGCTACTTCTAATTCTCTTTCAGGAATGCGATTAAGCGGCACAATCTTGCTGGCATGGACGATCGATGAATCCATACCGACTTTCATTGCTTCATGCAAGAAGACTGAGTTAAGAACAATGCGAGAAGCAGGATTTAAACCAAAGGAAACATTGGAAACCCCCAGCAAGATATGGGTTTCGGGCATAGCTTCCTTGATGCGGCGAATGGATTCAATCGTGGCGGCGGCATTCTGGCGATCCTCTTCGATCCCTGTAGAAATAGGCAAAGCAAGTGTATCAAAGAAGATTTCACTGGCTGGCATTCCTAATTCTTCCGTCGCCTGTTTGTAAGCACGGGAAGCTATTTGGAACTTTTTGTCGGCAGTTCGCGCCATGCCCTCTTCATCAATCGTACCGATGACGATGCCTGCCCCGTACTGTTTGGCAAGGCTAACCACCTTACAGAAGCGTTCTTCGCCATCCTCATAGTTAGTGGAGTTGAGAATACATTTACCACCTGCCACTTTCAGCCCTGCCTCCATCTTTTCCCATTCGGTAGAGTCCAGCATCAGAGGCAAAGTCACGTTAGTGACGAGGCGCGATACTAGTTCATGCATATCGCGCACGCCATCGCGTCCCACATAGTCCACGTTCACATCGAGGATATGTGCGCCCTCCTTGACTTGCGATCGCGCGATCGCCACTAGCCCATCCCAATCCTCAGCATTGAGCAAATCGCGAGTTTTCTTAGAACCACTGGCATTTAATCTTTCACCGACAATGAGGAAAGAATTATCTTGAATATAGGGCTGAGAGCTATAAATAGAAGCTGCTGAAGGCACGACGAGGGGTTCGCGTTTTTTCGGCTTGAGAGTTTTGGCAGCATCGGCTAGAGCCTTGATGTGGGCTGGTCTTGTGCCACAGCAACCACCGATAATCTGCACACCTAAATCTTCAACAAAGTGTGATAGATGTCCTTTGAGATCATCGGGAGTGAGGCGATAAAAAGCTTGTCCGCCGACGTTTTCAGGTAAACCCGCATTGGGTACACAGGACACCACAAAGGGCGAATGGGCGCTCAAATACTGCATATGCTCCTTCATTAGGTCGGGACCTGTCGCGCAGTTAAGCCCTAAAATATCGATGGGATAGGGTTCGAGAATGGTCACGACTGCGGAAATGTCGGAACCAACGAGCATTGTTCCTGTGGTTTCCATCGTTACCGAAACCATCACAGGAATACGTGGTTTGCCTTCGGCTGTCTTTTTATCAAAAAATTCCGCGATCGCATTGAGTGCGACCTTAATTTGCAACACATCCTGACAAGTCTCGACAATCAATAAATCCGCGCCGCCATCGTAAAGCCCTTCGATCTGCTCGATAAACGACTGCTTCATCGTATCGAAATCAATATGGAGCAAAGTCGGTAACTTGGTGGTTGGACCGATCGAACCTGCCACAAAACGCGGTTTTTCAGGGGTGGAAAATTCGGCAGCTACGGACTTGGCTAATTCTGTTGCTTTTTTGCTGAGTTCGTAGGCTAAATGCCCCAAATTATATTCATTCAAGACGATCGACGTACCGCCAAAGGTATCCGTCTCGATTACATCGGCTCCCGCCTCTAAAAAGTCACGATGCACCTTGGCGACTGCTTCAGGTTTCGTCATCACTAGATACTCGTTGCACCCCTCATACTCTGCGCCACCGAAGTCTTCGGCGGTCAGGTTTTGGACTTGCAAATTTGTACCCATCGCACCATCAAAAACAATGACGGGGCGATCGCTGCTGTGAAGACGTTCCAGAAACAGACTGGTCATGTGATGTATACCCTAGGCTAATGAAGCTACTCTACCAAAAAAACATGTAGTGATTTTGCGGGGAGGAGGTACTTTGTACTGCCTACCTCAAAATTTAGATCGCGTGATTAGATCGCGTGACTCTCAACTCTATCTACAGCCAGATATCGCGATCCCGAGTCTCGCTTACCAAAAGATGTCACCAAATATCTGTTAGATTTATATATGTTTACAAAGTTATTTTAATAAAAAAATTTTATGAGCTTACTGATCGTAGGTGCGACAGGTACACTCGGTCGTCAAATAACCCGTCATGCACTAGATCGGGGGCTAAAAGTTAAATGTCTAGTTCGTTATCCTAAAAAAGCGGGCTTCCTCAGAGAGTGGGGTGCTGATTTAGCCGCAGGCAACCTGATGAACCCTGAAAGCATTGATGACGCACTAGAAGGTGTCACCGAGGTAATTGATGCCGCGACAACCCGTGCTACTGGTTCTCTGAGAATCAAAGATGTTGATTGGCAGGGTAAGGTTTCTCTGATCCAAGCAGCCGAACGAGCCAATGTGCAGCGATTTATATTTTTCTCGATCCTCAACGCTGAGAAATATCCTGCTGTCCCATTGATGGATATCAAAAACTGTACCGAAAAATTTCTTGCATCTACCGATCTCAACTACACCATTCTCAAGCCCTGTGGATTTTTCCAGAACTTGATTGGTGAATATGCGATCCCCATCCTCGAAAATCAAACTATCTGGATTGGCGGCGAATCTTCACCGATCGCCTATATGAATACTCAGGATATCGCTAAGTTTGCGATTCGGGCGCTAGAAGTTAAAGAAACTGAGCGTCAATCCTTTGCGATCGCGGGACCTAAGGCATGGCAACCTAGCGAAATCATCAAACTCTGCGAAAGAATGTCGGGACGCACCCGCCGCACGGCTAATATGCCCCTCGGACTTTTGCGATTTGCCCGTAAGTTTGCCCTAGGCTTTGAATGGGGTTGGAGTTTCGCTGAGCGCATGGCATATGCTGAAGTCCTTGCCAGTGGCATTCCCCTTGATGCCGACATGACAGAGACCTACAAAATCTTTGGTCTGGCGGAAGAAGACATGACTACCCTTGAGTCCTATATGCAGGAATACTTTAGCCGTATTCTTAAAAAGCTGAAGGAACTAGATTACAAAGAACCAAAAATTAAAGCTCCGTTTTAAAAATCAGATGCAGTGTATTTCCCGTACCTTCTGATTTTGAAATTTGTTGCTATATTTTTGTAAATAGCAGCTAAATGCCAATTCAATATGTCAATTCAATGGCAATTGTGATGGCAACTGTTTAGAGAAACAGCTTACAAGTAACTTTCGATTAACGATTGGTAACTAGTAATTAAATCTAATACCTAATAATTGAGATCCAATTCCAATAATTAAAATTATGAGCAAATCACCACTAGACGCTTTCTTTATTGGTAGAGCTACTGCTGAGGCTGTAATCGATCGCATTGAACATACCGTAACCGATGCCCTTAGTGCCTTGGGAAAATTTGATGCTGAGCAACGCGAACAAATCCGTATCTTTGTTGAAACCGTTCTCGAAAAGGCTGAGCAACAAAAGGGTAATGTAGTCACCGAAGATAGCGATATCGATGCCGATGAACTACAAGAAACTATTGATAACCTCCGCGCCGAAATTGCTCAACTAAAATCAGAACTACAGCAATATCGCGATCGCTAAAAATTCTCACCAAAAAACCTCGCGTTGCGAGGTTTTTTGGTTTTAACGTGAAATTTGAAATGGGATTTGATAGAGGGTTTGCGTAGCAAACCCTCTATCAAATCCCAAAAGCAAAAGCCTTGCATTGCAAGGCTTTTGCTTTTGGGATTTTAAAATTTGCCAACTTAACCCGAATTGACTTTGTTTTAGCGTAATGAAGGTGACGCTTTGGGGGGAAGAGTCGGTGAAGCGGAAGGACTAGCACTACTTGGAGAAGTAGGAGATGAACTAGGCAAAGTTGAAGGGTTAGCACTAGGAGAAACTGTCGCCGCAGGTTTAGCCTGTGCTGGGTCAGCTTTTTTCTTCTCACCCAAAATGCTAGGACTGCCATCGTCAAACACCCCTGCAATACAAGCAATCATCATCGTTGCCAATGTGCCAACAAATAGCGCCTTCCAACCCAAATCAGAAATATCACGACGACGCGATGGGATCAGAGCGATCGTGCCACCCACGAAAATACCAACTGATGCAAGGTGGGCAAAGCCAGACAAAGCATAGCTAACAATAATCACAGTGCGATCGCTAATCAGACCATCTTTAGCAGCCTGTGCCAAAGCCTGATAAGGCGGGATCGCTGTCTCTAACAAGCGGCGACCAATAATTACCGAAGCTGTCCAAGAATCATCTAAAGATACTCCCGTTAGCAAAGTCAAAGGATAAAACAAAGCCCCTTGGATATTTGGGAGATTAATCACCTTGAAAATATCGCTGACAGTAGCGAGCGAAGCAAAAATCTGATTGATCAAATCCACTAAGCCCACGATCAAAATCAAAATTGCCGCGATCGAAGCTGCCATCTTTAAACCGTCCAACGCGCCAATAATCGTGGCATCCATCGGACTCATCCGCTTCATGGTTTCACCGCCAGCATTTTCTAGTTCGCCATCATCCTTTGGCTTAGCTGACTTATCTTCCTTCGGAATCCCACCCATAGTTAAGGGGATTTCTGTTTCTGGTACAAGGATTTTAGATAGTACAAAACAGGCGGGGATCGCAATAATCGATGCCGAAACCAAGTGACCGAGAATATTTGGAAAGACTGGTTTTAAAAAACTCGTATAAATTGCCAAGGTCGAAGAAGCGGCTGTCCCAAAACAACAAGCCAAGATTGCACATAGCTCACTGCGGGTCATTTTGGCTAAATAGGGCTTAACGACGATCGCTGCTTCAATGCCCACAAAAATATTTGCCGAGCCGCTTAGAGCCTCTGCACCACTCAAACGCATCGTCCAGAAAAATATCTTGGCAAATACATTCACAATAATCTGGATAACTCCGATATTTTCCAGCAGTGCCATGAAACCTGAGAAAAAGATCACCGCAGGTAAAGCCCGAAAAGCAAATACATAGGACAAACGATTTGTCGTACAGTACTTTGCCGCCGCATTGGCTGCACTGGTGAGATCATCGAGCAAAACCTGTCCGGGGGCGCAAGTACCATCAGGCTTCACAGGCAGTAATGCATATGGCTCCTGTCCTGTCGGTGGTACAAACAAGCGTCCAAATACAAATCTTGCCCCAGTATCTGCCGAGTCAAATAAAGCATTTAGCAAATCGCTAAATCTCTGCAACAGATCTCTAGTTGCAGGTAGCTGAAACACAAAAAATCCTAGAACTAATTGCAAGCCGATGCCCCAGATAATGACGCGCCAAGGGATGACCCGCCGATCCTCAGAAAAGATCCAAGCCACAAAGCACAAGCCAAAAATGCCGAAAAAAGAAACAAAATTCAGATAGGTCATTGGCGTTTGAGGAAGAGATTAGTCAAAGATTAAAAAGTAAATTGGTTTTATACTTGCAAAATCTAATCAAAATGTTACGATGATAAATGCTTTAAACCATGTCATTTCGTTAAAGGAATAAACTGTGGCAAATATCAAGTCCGCAAAAAAGCGCATTCAGATCGCTGAGCGCAACCGTCTGCATAATAGATCATATAAGTCAGCCGTCAAGACCCTAATTAAAAGCTATTTAGAAGCGGTCGATACCTATAAGGCAAATCCTACGCCTGAGGCTTTAGAAGCAGTGAATGCAAAACAGTCTCTTGCCTATAGCAAAATAGATCGTGCTGTCAAGCGTGGTGTGTTACATGGCAACACAGGTGCACGTCGCAAAGCAAAACTCGCAGTTGCCTATAATAAAGCTACTGCTGCCAAGTAAGTCCCATTGTCTTAATCAGCATTAAGCACTAATGTTGCCTGATCATGAGCATTCGCAATTAATCACTGGTGGAAACGCGGTATTAAATTGTATTTGAGTAGTCTAGATTACTAGCTTCTTAATATGAATTTGCTATGATTAATTTGGTAATGATTTGAGATTGATCAACTTAGATGATGGTCTGATGACATTTTGTTGATGACCTGCGTATTCGGGCAGGTTGCAGAATAATCGCTTTTCCCCACATCTGCATCCGTCTGCGATCTTGAGATCTTCTCAGCCTGTCCCGCTTACACCTATTGGCTAAACGCCCATGTCTAATATTGACAAAGATCGGTTTTTAAACCCTATCCCAAGTTATAGGGGCGAATTTTCTCCAGAGAATTTAGCTTTTAATGCTAACTTGCAAGAATTTACGAATCGCGTGTCGATCATATGTGCCTTAGAAACTGGTGGTAAGATCTCACCCGGTGAAGCTTATAAACAGATCAAGGATCTGTGGACAGAATTGGATCAATCCAAACAAAACCTTTTGGCTGATGACTAATTTTGATTTGAAATCCAGTCTCAGTAGTGACTATTGGCTCAAACTAACCCTTACCATAGGTATAAATCCTCGAAAAGTTTGTTTACAATCTTTAACATAGGTTTATACTAGAAACAATTAACTTCATTTTGCTGACTTCTCCCATTGCATGACTATCCAAAGCAATCTTAATCTTTGGAAGCTGAGGTTTTCATAAAAAAGCTCTTTTTAAACTGCTTAAAATTTAGGGCAGAGATGTCCTTCGGCTTTGTTATTGATTGTTTATCGCGTGCGATTGGCAGAATAGGCGAACTGTTCTTAGAACAAATTTGCTGCAAATCTTAGGATCATCCATGCCCTCATCTTTTATTTCTCTCGGTATTTCAGAAGCGCGAGTTGCTAAGCTCGAATCCATTGGCTTTACAGAGCCTACAGCTATTCAAGAACAAGCAATTCCTCAATTACTTGCAGGTGCAGATGTACTCGGTCAAGCCCAGACTGGTACTGGTAAAACTGCTGCTTTTGCCTTGCCAATTTTGGAACGTTTGGATCTTAATGACGACTCCCTACAAGCCCTGATTTTGACACCCACTCGCGAATTGGCGATTCAAGTCGGACAGGCTTTGCGTAGCTTTAATACAAAGCCTGGCGCAAAAATTCTCACTGTATATGGTGGCTCCGCAATCGATCGCCAAATGATTCAATTGGATCGCGGCGTGCATGTTGTTGTCGGTACGCCCGGTCGAGTTATCGACTTGATGGAGCGTGGCAAACTAAAACTAGAAAAACTAGCTTGGTTCGTTTTAGATGAAGCTGATGAAATGCTCAATATGGGCTTCATTCAAGATGTCGAAAGAATCTTGGTAACAACTCCTTCAACTAAGCAAAGCA
Organism: Pseudanabaena sp. BL-A-41; assembly: GCA_050632425.1. Lineage (GTDB taxonomy): Bacteria > Cyanobacteriota > Cyanobacteriia > Pseudanabaenales > Pseudanabaenaceae > Pseudanabaena. The sequence continues at coordinate 3,219,890 of CP192607.1, forward strand.
CTTTCTTCTCGGCAACGATGCCTCCTGCGGTCAAGCGTTTGGTGAAGAACTTCTTGAAATCACCTGTGACCGTGAAGGTGGAGACTCAGGATTCTACTCCTACTCGTATCGATCAACAGATTTATCTTGTTCCTTATCACTTGACTAAGGAAGAGGCTCTATTGCCTGTTTTAGAATATGAAGCTCCAACTTCAGCAATTATCTTTGTGCGTACTAAAGATTCAGCAAGCCGTCTGACAGAGATTCTCCAATCCTCTGGACATAGCGTTGATGAGTATCATGGCAACCTTTCCCAGTCTCAGCGCGAAAATCTCTTACGTCGCTTCCGTAATCAACAGGTGCGCTGGGTAGTTGCGACTGATATTGCTGCCCGTGGTTTGGATATTGATGGTTTAACCCACGTATTTAACCTTGATATTCCCGATGATCCTGAGCGTTACGTTCACCGTATTGGTCGGACTGGTCGCGCTGGCAAGAAAGGAATTGCTATTACTTTGATCTCTGGAAAAGAGCGCTATAAGTTGCGTCAATTGGAACAGCAAGTGGGAATGCCTCTTCCTCCTCAGCCTTTGCCTAATATTGCTCAGATTCAGGAACGCCGTATTGGTCGCTTCACTGAGCAAATCCTAGAAGCATTGGCAGGTGAGCGATTGGCTTCTTTCTTACCTTTGGTATCGCAATTGGTTGAGGATTACGATCCCCAAGCGATCGCTGCTGCTGCCTTGCAACTAGCCTATACCCAATTGCAATCCGATAAGGCTGAGCAAGCTGCATTACAAGTCTTGGCGAAACAACCTCACAGTCCTTCTGGACGTGATCGCGATCGTGATGGTGGTTCTTACAACAGTGGTAGACCCATCAAGCGTGGTCAAAGCGGTTACCGTGGTGATGGCGGTGGTCGTTCAGGTGGAAATCGTGATGGCGGTGGTCGTGATGGTGGCTATGATTCCCGTCGCCCTTCCCGTGATCGCGATCGTTCTTCGGCTCCAGTTAAATACTAAAAATCAATTGCAAGCTTTGTTTCGCAAAGCTTGTTATTGGAAAGTATTTCACCCTATCGCTTGATATTTTTCATTTGGAACTTAAGAGATAATCATAAGTACCGAATTTTAGCCCAAGCCGTTTGTAGAAGCTCCTTTGAAATGGAGTTATTGCAAATTGCTTGGGTTCTATATTTTTGTGATCATTGAATGATCATTTTTGAGAACATGCAGTCCTTTAATACTTTTTCAACACTTGATACTGACCTTCGCAAAAATCTGACTGCGGTTTTTTGGGCAGGACTATTTTTCTGGTCGAGTATGGCCTCACAGTTGCCAACCATTCCTTTATATATAAGTACCCTAACGCATTCCTATGACCAAATTGGGATTGTGATGGGTTCCTTTGCGATCGGTTTACTCATTTTCCGTCCCTATTTAGGTAGACTTTCGGATCGGAAAGGAAGAGTCTACACGATGCGTGTGGGTTTAATTGTGGCGGCGGTAGTTCCCCTCTGCTATGCCCTATTACCTTCTATTCCTTTGTTGATCTTCTTTCGAGCAGTACATGGTATTAGTATTGCCGCCTTTGCCTCAAGCTATAGTGCCTTAGTTGCTGATCTTGCGCCACTTGAGAAACGTGGAGAAATCATTGGCTATATGAGTTTGGTGAATCCACTGGGGTTGGCTTTTGGTCCAGCAATAGGTGGTTTAATGCAAGAATCTTGGGGATATCAGCCTCTATTTGTCACAGCTTCATTGTTATCAGTGGCAGGGCTATTGCTGACAATGCAGATTGGGCGAGAGGGCGATCGCCAAGGTGCCTCCTCTAAAACAATTGCTAAATTAGGCTTTTGGCAAACTTTCCTCAATCCTAGGGTGAGAGTACCTTCTACGGTTCTCTTATTGGTTGGTTTAGCTTTTGGAACTCTCAGTTCTTTTATGCCTTTGCTAATGCAACAGAAGCATATTCCGCTCAATGCGGGTTTGTTCTATATGGCGGCGGCTTTGTCTGGGTTTATCATTCGCTTTCCTGTGGGGCGGCTTAGTGATGAATGGGGACGTGGCATCTTTATCTCCATTGGCATCTTGTTTTATGGCATATCCATGGCCTTAATCTATTTCGCTAGCCAAAGTTATGAATTTCTGTTGTCAGGTATTGCTGAGGGCATCGGTTCAGGAATTGTGATTCCTGCTATTGTCGCCTTGCTTGCCGATCGCACTGTTCCCCAAGAGCGTGGCTATGTATTTGGGATGACATGGATTGGCTTTGATGTTGGCATTGCCGTCGCGGGACCTATTATGGGTAAGTTGATTGCGTTTGTCGGGATCACAAATATTTTTGCGATCGCTACAGGGCTTTGTATGTTGGGGCTTGTAATCTTTGCTACCCAGTCTAATAAGACTGTAGCTGAGTCCTTTAAATTTGCGATCGGGCAAACCTGCGATCGCTACGCAATCAAAGGCGTAGTATCTCATGCCTAAAAAAATAAAGCACCGTAATTTCTACGGTGCTTTGTTAATGTCAGTTCGAGTTAAGCTTGCAAATTTGATTTTGGAATTAGAAAGAGTTTTTGCGTAGCAAAAACTCTTTCTAATTAGCAAAAAAGAAGCGGTACATAGTACCGCTTCTTTTTTGCTAATTAGAGAACTACGCCTTTGGGTGTAGGAATAGAAGGCTGAAGATACATGGTCAAGAACTGGAGACCATTGTTCGCGAGGAGAGGAAGCTTTTGAATCTTCTTAACCCACTCTGGAGCATTAGACTCATCAATCTTCGAGAGCTTAGCATTGTTCTCTTCGCACTTCTTGAGGCAAGACCAGAACTTAGGATTCTCCAAATCCATAATTACTGGGAAAGCCTTGGCTGCATCACGATTAGTTTCACGAAGAACTTCATCGACATACTTTCTGGTATCCATGCCGATTGACTCGTAGAACTCGTTGCGAACACAAATATCATTTAGATACATGGTTGCAAATACGGATAGTAAAAAGAACTTACTCCAGAGATTGGCTCTAATGCCCTTGATATTATTCTTTTCGCTGCGGAGCAACAGACTACAGAAGTCACCGTGGCGGCTTTCATCTTGACACCAATTTTCAAAGAAATTGAAGATGGGGTAGATGCGATATTCAGGATGGGCAAGGAAATGCTGGTGAATTTTGATATAGCGCCAGTAACCGATCTTTTCAGATAAATAGGTAGCGTAGAAAATGAACTTCGGTGCGAAGTAAACGTATTTCTTGGTTTTTGATAGGGTCGAAAGGTCAAGTTGCAGATCAAAGTCTGGCATCGCCTTATTTAAGAAACCAGCATGACGTGCTTCATCACGGCTCATCAGGCTAAAAATTTCTGCCATCAGAGGATTCTTGTCCTTGATTTTGACTGCAATTTCTTTGTATAGCAAAAATCCTGAAAATTCAGAGGTGCAAGAACCTTCTAGGAAAACACGGAAATGCTCTCTTACCTTAGGATCGATATGATCCCAGTTTTGGTTGAAATCAGCAGTACGGACAAAATGACGACGGTTATAGTCAAATTTGAACTCTTCGAGGATCGCTTCATAGTCTGGCTTGAGGTCGAAGATGTCCATATTTGCCATCGCTTCAAAATCGGTGGTGTAGAAGCGTGGGGTGAGGATGGTCTCGCGTCGGCCAGTCCCGTTAACCTTTTGTTGGGTTGACTGGCTTACATCGGGTTTAGAAGGAGTAGCTACCATAGTTCGTGCGTTTTCTTAAATTCTGTTAGAAGATTTTGCTGATAAATTGCAGTTTATATACCTATATAACTGCCTATTTTACGACTACTGTTTAGTTTATGGGTAGTTATATCTAGAAATAAGGTTTGCTTGTTAAGAAGCGTTAAGCAAGATCTCGGCACTGGTCAGTTAAGGGGTGAGGGAAGAAAAGCCGCGTAATGATAGCAACTCCAACATAGAAATCGGTCGATGATATAGCCCCATCGCTATAGCTGGAGTCGATTAGGGCTTGCCAAAATCGCTGTCTGTGGCAAAAGACAGAATTACTTTATGAATATCTGGAAAAACAGCCTATTGAAGGTACTTACGGACTGCAAGTTCACGCTGATACAAGAACTGGACGCAAAAGTCGTGAGGCTTTTCTGGCTGTACGTTTCACCCCAATCGAAATTCAACGCCCTGCATCTTTACAAGGCTCAGATTATCCACCGCATTTGCGAATATTACGCAGTCGAGGTCAGCGAAGTTCAAGCGCCAACAGACCAAGAGCCAATCCTATGGAGACTCCTCACCACTCATGAGGTGATGTCTATCGAAAAAGCACTACAAATTATCCAGTGGTACTGTTGGCGATGGCGCATTGAACAGCTTTTTACCACCCTCAAATTAGCGGGCTTAGATATTGAATCGACTCAGTTAGAGTCTCCTGATGCAATTAAGAAGCTTACCGTTTTAGCTTTGTCTGTCGCAGTTCGCACTTTGCAAATGGTTGAGGGGCGTGAAACTCCTAACATTTCGGCTTCTATGGCTTTCTCTGATATGTGCAATTACAATGCTTATCCGATATTGAACCGACCCTGCAAGGCAATACTGTGAAGCAGAAAAATCCGCATCCTCGACTATCTTTATCTTGGGCAACTTGGATTATTGCTCGTCTTGGTGGCTGGTCTGGTTATTGCTCTCAACTGTCTCCTGGTATGCCCACAATTGTTTATGGTCTGCAATGCTTTGAGGCTATTTTCTTGGTTGGATTTTGCCTCACTCACGACTTGTGTGTACACGGTAGCTTTACAAGAGGGGCTGGGGGGATCTATCTAATTCTTAAATGGATTCTAATGAAAGTGATCGCCTACTATGGCAGCATTATGAACTTATCGAGTATCTAGTACGCATTGCCAAAACTCAAGCTTTGATTAAGCTACAGCAGTCTTAATGAGTAAGAGATATGTTTTCTCTAAATTTAGAAAATTAGTCAGCGAGATTCTTACTAAACTTTAAAACAATTCATTCCAACTGAAAGTCACATCAGGAAAGTCAAGAATTGATAGAGTGTCATTTTCATCGTAACGTCTGATTAACTTATATCCATTTGCCGATGGTTGCGAATATCCCTCGATCGCTTTTTTATTCACATCAAATAACCACATCTCAGGAATCCCCGCCGCCGCATACAGAGGTGCTTTTACTTCGCGATCATAGTCAATGGAACTATCAGCAACCTCGATGATTAATAAAATATCCTCTGGTATTGGTAATCCCTCTTCATAAAAATCATCACGAAATTTCAAGATAGCAATATCTGGTTGTGGCTCAGAGTTATCATGTAGACGAATTGAGTTTTGCGGCCAGATGATAGCTTTGCCAAAAAGACGATTAGTAAATATTGCATTCAGTCGAGCAACACAAGTAGCGTGTTTTCTACCAATTGGGGACATGGTTGTAATTTCTCCGTTAATTAGCTCAATGCGATCGCCCTCTTGGAAAATACCAGCTTCGTGCATGAGATGATATTGCTGGGTCGTCAATAGGAACTTATTCGCCAACTTATTCTGGTTTTGCGTAAGCAATTGAACTGTCATAAGCTTAGAATTAGGTGGGTTGGAGTGATTTTACGATCATCATAGCTCAACCTATAGCAATTCTAAAGAGTGCGGCCCGAAGCGTCTCACTCTCTTAGTTCGACGAAAATAATTAGCGATCGCGAGAAATCATGACAGGTTTACGTGAAATCATCTGTTCTACTCAAGGTGCAATTGATCTTCAAATTAATGGAGCATTAGGAATCCCTTTTAATGATCTAAATCGCGATCGCGCCGCTAAGTTACCAGAAATTTGTCGATTTTTATATCAGCAAGGACTAGATGGATTTTTGCCTACCCTCGTTACGGCTTCCATCGAGCAGTTCCATCGATCGCTATTTTTCCTAGCTGAAGCGATCGCCCATCAAAAGCAACATCCCGATCCTCACGAAGCCAAAATTTTGGGAGTCCATCTCGAAGGACCTTTTTTGCATCCCGACAAACGTGGCGCACATCCGCAAGAATATCTATTATCACGTCTTAATTTCAATACATTGCGGCGGGTACTAGGTGACTACACTGACATTATTAAACTAGTTACCCTTGCCCCCGAACTCGATCCATCAGGGGAGACGATTCAATATTTACGCGATCGCAATATTATTGTGAGCTTAGGTCACTCTACGGCAAATGCTGAGCAAACAAGAACAGCGATCGCTCAAGGGGCAACGATGGTCACTCATGCCTTTAATGCCATGCCAAGTTTGCATCATCGCGATGTTGGTTTATTAGGTGAAGCGATTTTAAGCGATCGGGTTTGGTGCGGATTAATCGCCGATGGCATTCATGTCTCACCCGCAATGATTAAACTTCTCTATCGGATGAAAAAACAAATTTTTCTGGTCAGTGATGCCCTTGCCCCCCTTGGTTTGCCCGATGGTACTTATCCTTGGGACGATCGCCAAATTACGATTCAAAACGGCACAGCGAGATTACCCGATGGCACGCTCTCAGGTACGACGCTGCCCTTAATCAACGCAGCTAATAATCTGATCGAGTGGGGAGTTTGCGAGCCAGAAAATGCAATCAAGTTAGTGATCGACGCTCCACACCTTGCCATGAATCTTGAAATCGATAAAAATGCGCCTCAGAGACTCACTTGGTGCAGTTATTCTTTCTCTTGTGCTATGTCTGCTGAAGCTGCTCCACCCAATTTTCAAGACGTTCGTACTGTATGGGTTTGCGAAGTTAATTGATAAAGCTAAACCTCAGAGGCTAAACTTGACTCGGACACAATATCAATTCCCGACTTAACAGCACCATTAAGATGGCGATCGCCAGCAATATCAGCTTGCGGTTGGTGCATTTTTAAAATCATGGCAAGACTTTGCTTGAGCTTAGTTCTTGGTACAACCGCATCCACAAACCCATGATCGAGCAAATATTCCGACGATTGGAACCCATCAGGAATTTTTTGCTTAAGCGTCTGCTCAATAACACGACGACCTGTAAATCCGATTAATGCCTTTGGCTCTGCCAAGATAAGATCTCCAAGCATCGCAAAACTTGCAGTTACGCCGCCCGTTGTGGGATTCGTCAAAATGGGAATATATAACAGATTTGCTTGACGATGGCGCTCAAGAGCAGCCGAAGTCTTCGCCATTTGCATTAAGCTCAAAATCCCTTCCTGCATCCTCGCCCCACCAGATGCACAGAAAATCAAAGCAGGATAACGTTTTGCTGTCGCAGTTTCCAGCATACGGGTAATCTTTTCGCCGACGACCGATCCCATACTGCCGCCCATAAAGCGGAAATCCATTACCGCCAGAGCCGCGTCACAACCATCGATCTTGCCAGTGCCAGTGATCACCCCATCACTTAAGCCTGTTTTTTGCCTATATTCTTTGATGCGATCGATATAGGGCTTACGATCTTTAAAACCTAGCGGATCGCAGGAAGTTAGATCTGCATCCATCTCTTCCCATGTGCCTGCGTCGATCAGTTGGGCTATGCGCTCATAGGCATTAACTTGATTGTGATGACCACATTCAGGACAAACCATCAAATTAGTTTTTAAGTCCTTGACATAGGTCAAAGCGCCACAACTAGAACATTTGTGCCACAAACCATCAGGAATTTCACGTTCTTGAGAGTCTTGATTTAAATTAGGGGTTTTGCGGCGATATGCTTCACTAGCGCGAGAGCGTGTTTCAGCAAACCAATCAAACAGTGACATAGCGGCTCACGGTTCACAGTATAGGCTTTCAGTTGCCAATACTTAGTCAATGCTAGTAGGCGACAACTGTAACCAAAAATACAACTATAACTCTGTAATCATACAGCGCTTTGGGCTTCAGTTAAAGCGATCGCGTTTAAACCCAAAATATAGCAAAGCAAGTTTTGCTTAGGACATAAAGCCTGAAGATGAGTTGCGGCGCTTCGCGCCGCAACTCATCTTCAAATAATAAAAGAGGGCATTTTGCCCTCTTTTATTATCCTCAAGCGTCACTAGGCTTTTGTTTGACGCGCTCTACCTGAGAGTATTTTTCAACCGCTTGAGTTAGCTCAAATAATGACTGTTGCAGAGGCTTAATCGCAATTTGTATATCTTCATAGGTTGCATCGTCGGACTCATACAATTGCTTGAGCGTCTCCATATTCTTGAGAGGCTCTTCGCGCATACTTTGACTAATTACAGTGGGACCATTTTCTTTGAGGATTTCCTCAACTGTACGGATTAGGTTAGATGCTTGGTTACGCATATTAGCCAACTCACGACGAGCGGTATCTTCCTCAGCGTAGACTTCAGCCTCCATCCGCATTCTCTCAATTTCACTGGGACTCAAGCCGCCAGTATTGGTAATGCTAATACTTTGCTCAACGCCAGTATCCACATCTCGTGCTGATACCTTGAGAATACCGTTGGCATCAATATCAAAGGAAACTTCAATTTGAGGAATGCCCCGTGGCGCAGGACGAATGCCCTCTAGCTCAAATTTACCGAGGCTCTTGTTATCCTTTGCCATTGCCCGTTCGCCTTGAAGGACGTGAATTTCTACGGCGGATTGATTATCGACAGCAGTAGAGAAAATCTGAGACTTACTGGTAGGAATTGTGGTGTTGCGTTCAAGGTTTTTGGTAAATACACCACCTTGGGTTTCCAGTCCAATGGACAGGGGAATTACGTCTAGCAGTAAGAGATCCTTAACTTCACCACCTAAGATCCCTGCTTGAACGGCTGCCCCGATCGCTACCGCTTCATCGGGGTTGACTGACTGATCAGGCTTCTTGCCATCAAAAAATTTCGAGATCGCCTCTTGGACGGACGGAATCCGCGTCGAACCACCAACCAAAATAATGCGATTAATTTCTTTTGGTAATAGTCCCGCATCTTTTAAGGCTTGAGCTGTGGGTTCAAGGGTTGCTTTGACTAAACTTGCGGTAATCTCGTCGAACTTGGAACGGGTAAAGTCTAGCTCAATTGTCTTGGGACCCGTTTCATTAGCGGCAATGAACGGCAAGCTAATTAGCGTTGAGGGAGCACTAGACAGCTCGATTTTTGCCTTTTCCGCAGCTTCTTTGAGGCGTTGGATCGCAGTTTTATCTGTAGATAAATCAATACCTTCTTTTTCTTTGAAGTCAGCAATCAACCAATCGACGATCGCTGCGTCAAAGTCATCCCCACCAAGGTGATTATTGCCTGAGGTTGCCTTAACTTCAAAAATACCATCCCCTAATTGCAGTACGGACACATCAAACGTACCGCCGCCAAGGTCAAATACTAAAACAATTTGATCTTGGTCTTGTTTGTCTAAACCATAGGCAAGAGATGCTGCCGTTGGCTCATTGACGATCCGTAAAACTTCTAAGCCTGAAATTGCGCCAGCGTCCTTAGTCGCTTGACGTTGCGTGTCTGTAAAGTAAGCAGGCACAGTAATAACTGCTTGAGTGACCTCTTCGCCGAGATAATTTTCAGCATCCTGCTTGAGCTTTTGCAAGATCATTGCTGAAATTTCTTGAGGTGTATAGGTCTTATCGACGATTTGGACATCGACAGTTTCATCTTTGCCTTTAACTGTCGTGTATGGAACCCGACGGCGCTCACTTTCGGTCTCTGCCCAGCTACGCCCGATAAATCGCTTGATACTATAAATAGTATTTACCGAGTTCGTAACGGATTGGCGCTTGGCGACCTGACCAACAATCCGTTCATTGCTATCTTTGACAAAGGCAACAATACTTGGTGTGGTGCGTCCGCCTTCTGCACTAGAGATGACAACAGGCTTGCCACCCTCTAAAACCGAAACACAACTGTTTGTCGTACCAAGGTCAATCCCAATTACTTTCGACATAATCGCCAGTTCCGTGAAAAAGCTTTTTTAAAAGTTTAGCTTAGTGATTTTCTGAATAATGTACCCTAAGAATGCATTTCAAGATGCAATCGCGATCGCATCTTGAATAATTTATTAACAATGCGATCTAGTTAGCTTCGCTAGATTCATTGTTTTGTGAACTTTCTGATACATTCTCAGGTTCGCTCTCAGCCCCGTTAATCTTGCCTGACGATACTTTAACTAAGGCATGACGTAAAACGCGATCGTCACTTACCAAGTAGCCAGGGCGCAATTCTTCGGTAATTATACCCTCGTCATAGTCTGCCGAAGGTTCCTGCATGATGGCTTCATGGAAGTTCGGGTCAAATTCTTGACCAACGGCTTCCATTCTTGCCACACCCGTTTCTTTAAGGCATTTTAGTAATTGTTTGTATACTGACTGATAGCTTTTGTGAATTGCAGCTTCACCATCATTTTTAGGCGAAATCTGTAATTGTGCTCGTTCAAAGTCATCAACTACGGGCAAGATTTTTTTAAGAATTTTGCCTGTAACTGTGCCTTCTAGCTCTTCTTTATCGCGCTCTGTACGTTTGCGAAAATTCTCGAAGTCGGCATATAAACGCAAGTATTGTTGCTTGCGTTCATCTAACTGTTCCTTCAGAGCAGTGGACTCAGCGATCAAACCGTTTATTTTTTCAAGGGTAGCGGCAGCAGCAGCACTAGCTTTGCTTTCAGCTTTAGGTTCGCCAGATGTTGCAGCAGGGTTTGGGCTTTCTGCGCTTGTCTCGTCTGGGTTTGAGAGATGCTTCAATTCTTCGGTGGCAAGTTGTTGTAACCTTGACTCAAGAACATCATCATCTTCGTCGATGAGATCATCAGAGTTGGATAAGTTTTCTTCTTCGATCATTGCGGTAATACTCTTTTCGCGCTTTTCAGACTAGCAGTAAATTGCTAAGAGTTGATATTTATGAGGGTTAGTTTTGACGATTTCTGTCAATTAATCCGATTTTACTCTTTATTTGGGTCAACGTATAGCTTGCTGTAAGTAGGTGGGCGCAATTAAATATAAAACCCAAAAATCTGTGGCGCACGCTGCGCGTGCGCCACAGATTTTTGCTCTGGTTTTTAATGGCATTTACAGCGAACAATTGAGGCTTGTTTTGGTAGGGATGCCAGTCTCGGAGATATTGCCAGACGCTAAAGTACAAAGATATTGACGTACATTAGTCGCCAGATTGAGCGTATTCGTAAAGTCCGCAGATTCAATAGTGCCAAGATCCTTAATGGTTACATTCCGAAAATTTGCCCCATTCAGGTTTGCTCCTGACAACTCAACTAAGACGAGATTTGCGGCGGTGAGGTTGGTAGCACTAAGATTGGCATTGGTAAAAATCGTTTGGCGGAGTTCCGCCGATCGCAAATCGGCGCTAGATAAATCAGCATTTTCGAGAATTGCCTCACTGAGATTGGCGGCGGATAAGTTACTCTCACGCAGATTCGCCTTAGTTAGATTAGTTTTTCGCAGATTGGCAAGGGCTAAATTTGCGCCACTGAGATTGGCTGAGTTGAGATCGGCTTCACTGAGATTGCTCTTTATTAATTCAGTTTTTTGTAATATTGCTGAGCCAAGCTTTGATTGAGCTAAATTTGCCCGTAACAGGCTAGATTGAGTAAGATCTGCCTCTGATAGGTTAGAGAGTGCTAAGTTTGCATCAATTAGGCTGGCATTACTAAGATCTGCTCCTCGGAGATCGCCTTTGACTAACTTAATGCCGTTTAAGTTGGCATTTTTGAGAATTAATTGGCGGAGGTTCCCCCCTTCTAGGATGGAATTACTAAGATTGATATTGCGTAAATCTTGACCTTGTAGGCGATCGCTTTGAGTCCCTGTTAACTGAACATAGGAAAAATCACGTCGCCCCTTGGCATATTGCTCTAGTAGGGTAGATGCAGTAATCGGAGTTAACTTAACAGGCTTGTCTAGGACAGGAGTGGGTGAACTAGTTGGTTGTGGTGGAGTGGGTGAACTAGTTGGTTTTGGCTCAGGGGTTTTGCTAATTAGCGCTGGAGTTTTATTCTTTGAGAACAGTAGCAAAATACCGCCAACAGTCGCTAATGAGACGATGACACCTAATAATCCCCACAGTAAAGCTCTATTAGGTAGAAGCCTTAAAAGAGATTTTGACTCTTGGTGATCTTGCTTGGTTTCGTGATCTTTACCGTGACATTGACGGATCAATCGATCGCATAGCTCGCGAGTTTCATCATCGGGAATATTGGCGATCGCCTGAAACACGGGTGAGGCATCAGGCTCTTGAAAGTCATTTTGACGGAAAATTAAATTTTTATTGTCTTCGTGAAAGGTTTCCCATAAGTGTGGCTCTGTGGCTAAAGCACGCAGTGATAGGGAAATTACGGCGAAGGAAAACTCATCAAGGCGATCACCAAAATCTTTGGTTGAGCGCTTGGGTGGCTGATAGTTAGGATGCCCCACCTCAAGAGGAGGTGAACCACGCAAAGCGGGGACATACATCCCGTCATAGTCAACCAGTTTCAATTCCCCATGATCGTCCACCATGATATTGCCATGCTGCAAATCCCCGTGGGCAATACCTACCCGTTGCAAATCTTTTTGAAGTTGTTGCAACTGTCGCTCTAAACGCAGTAATACCTGTGAATCGTCAATATATTCGCCAATATAGCGATCTAGCTCTGTTCCCTCGACCCAATCCATTTTGAGAATTGGATACCATTGCCCCTTGACCAAAATTCCCTGCGCCAAAAATTCAAAATCTACTAAATAGGGAATTTGATGTTTACTGAGATATTCACTAATTAACTGATAGCGTTCCTGTACATCGGCTTGCGGTATGCGTGTAAAGCAACGTACTGCCCAAGAGCGATCGCCCTTGGTGAGCTTATACACCGTGGCAAAATTACCTGACCATAGTAAAACCCTACCCCGTGAATTCTTGGATGTATTAGCTTGCTTGAGATCGGAATCGGCAAAGCAAAGCTGCGGATTTTGTACCGCGATCGTGAAGTCAATATTTAACGGCCAAGTTTGGATATCGGTCATGACTCACGACGAATTTCTAGGCATAGCAAGGTTGTATCGTCATTGGCGATCTCATGGCGATCGCGCAATTCATTCACCCATTGAGAAAACTCATCTTGTGAGTTAATTCCACCTAATTTTACCCAAGGATCTTGACTCGCTTCGATCTGTTTAAAAATCCAACAGGCGATCGCATCGGTAGTGAGATAAAAGCGATCGCCTAATTCCGCAACCCCATTGACTTGATCCATCCGAATATTTGCAACTTCGGTATATGTGCCAATCAATTTTGGGCGATGATTAAATTCATGACTATTTTGGATTGGGAAATAGAGGTGCGCTTGCTGATTACGGACTATAAATAAGCAAGAATCCCCAGTTGCTAAAGCTTGCCAACTCAAATCTGGCAAAATTTCTAAACCCAAAAAAGTTGCAAAAGCCCCTGCGCCTGCTTTGCGTTTGGCAAACCAAGTCAAATTTTGCTGGACTAGCCATTGTTGCCAAGTTTGTTGCACAGGCTGGAGCCAACTTTGGAGATTTTGTTCTGGTATACAGGCTTGATCGCGATTTACAAAAGCAGTTACTAATGCTTTTGCCCATTCCTTGGCAAAGGAAGATTCCGTCGCGCCATCGGACAGGGCGATGGAAATTTGCTGATTGCCTTGAGCATAATGCCAAATATCTTCACATTCAGCGATCGCATTGCCTGCCTTTTGGATGGAGAAGATCTGAATTAAGTCAAACCGATAACCTAGGGGGGGTTCTAAATTTTGTAGTTTAGATTTAGGGATGACAGTATATAAATTGCGATCGCCATATTTGTAACTCTGCCCATTTGCAGCGATCGCCTTAAACCCAAAATTGGCATACCCATGTGAGGAATGCCAGCTAGTCAAAGGATTTCCGCGAAAAAGGCTAGACACAATGTTGAGGATAATGTCAATTTCAAGGTCACACCTTAGCACATATCCTCAATAGAAAAGCCGCCCTAGGGCGGCTTTTCTATTAGTTGCTAGGCGATCGCCAAAGATGCTAAAGGATTGGGGATGGAGGCGCTAGGGGCAGTAAATTCACCCGTTGCCACAAACTCAAGTCTCAGCTTTAGCCAACGCATCGTGTTGGGATCGGTGGTTACAATTGCTGCCGCAGGTTGAGGAATTTGCTTTTTGATACTTGCTAGCTCAGGAGCTTCCAAAAAAGCAGGCTGCTCAATCAACCAAAAGTTAACTTCTAGATTGCGAGCTTCAAAGTTGCGACGACGTTCCGCTAGTGTCTCACCCAAAGGTTTCCCTTCGTCTTCACACAAATACTTACGGCTCGCAGCCACAAAATAATATTGCTTGGACTCTGACATAAAGATTGATTTTTAAATGCTTAACACAGTGATAGCTTGTAAAGCTAGATCTATGTTAACGCTAATTCAACGGCTAAGACTTTGCGATAGATTAAGCTGTGGCGTTAGCTCCAACACACTATTTAAAACAATGTCTGCACCATTTTCTTTGAGCAATGCGGCATAGTGATCGCGCTCAGTTACATGGGGCGGAATGACTCCAACGCCAATATACTGATAGCTCGCGTTATAATCCCTTGCCTTAATCACCGTGAGCATATCCGCAACCGTATCACCCACATAGACAATTAACTCTGTAGGGTTGTCTTTTTTGCTATCAATTTGCTTTACAGCTAATAAAAGCCCTGTGGGATCAGGCTTGCCTGCCGCATCCTCCATCGCCACTAAAACAGGATCAATAATTTCTAAACGCTGCAACACATAGCTAGCCGAAGCCCTAGTCGCCCCACTAAAAAATCCCCAGCCAATGCCTGCTGCTGTCAAAATCTGAAAATATTCCGTCGTCGCAATCAAAGGCTCCGCCGCAATATATCCATCTGACCAATCAGGATTACTACCCCGATAACGACTCTGAAAAAAGGCAACAATGTCGTCATAATCGATCTTGGCGACCTTTCCTAGACCCTGAAAATATCTTTTAATTAGCTCCTGAGATGCCTCCCAGTCATTGTTCCAAATCCCCTCAGCCTTTAATTCGTCAATGGCTTCAGGACTAGGACGATATGCTGAATTTGTAAAATATTCAACCGTATCAGCCAAGGCGCGACGATAGGAACCCGACACATCTCGAATCACGCCATCAATATCAAATACAAAAGTTTTACTGTTTGTTGTGTCTGAAGCAACTTTTGAGGTTTCAATCATGTTATATTGCAAGATCGCTACTTTAATATGTAATTTAACTTTTCTTGGAGGTAGGTAGCATTGTCCCAGTTTATTCTAAAAATCTTATGGTTAGAGAATAACGTAGCTCTTGCCGTCGATCAAGTCGTAGGCAAAGGTTTCAGCCCTCTCACCAAGTATTTCTTCTGGCCCCGTGATGATGCTTGGGATCAACTTAAATCAGAAATGGAAAGCAAGCCTTGGATTGCCGATCAAGATCGGATCGAGATTTTAAATAAGGCAACCGAAGTAATTAATTACTGGCAGCAAGAGGGCAAAAATCGCCCCATGACAGAAGCTCAAGGTAAATTCCCTGATGTCATATTTACTGGTAGTAACTAGAAAATATAAAAGGGGCGCAATGCGCCCCTTTTTTTTGCATTTTTTTGCTTTAAAAAGGTTTCGCATTGCGAAACCTTTTTAATTTTAGAAACTATTTATCGAGTGCAGGCATCGAAAGTACAGCTTCAGTCTCACGGTCAATACCCTTTTCAAAACCAGCAACTGCTGCGCGAGCGCGACCAGCGTGCCATAGGTGACCAACTAAGAACATGAAGGACAATACAAAGTGAGAAGTTGCCAACCAAGAACGAGGAGAAACAAAGTTTACCGCGTTGATTTCAGTGATAACGCCACCTACGGAGTTCAAGGAACCCAAAGGAGCATGTGTCATGTACTCAGCAGCGCGACGTACTTGCCAAGGCTGAACGTCATTCTTGAGCTTGTCGATGTCCAAACCGCTAGGACCACGGAGAGGCTCTAACCAAGGACCACGGAAGTCCCAGAAACGCATGGTTTCACCACCAAAGATGATTTCGCCCGAAGGAGAACGCATGAGGTATTTACCAAGACCAGTAGGACCTTGAGATGTTGCAATGTTTGCACCAAGCTTTTGGTCACGAACGAGGTAAGTAAATGCTTGAGATTGAGAAGCTTCAGCACCAGTAGGACCAAAGAACTCACTAGGATAAACGGTGTTGTTGAACCATACAAAGCAAGTAGCAATAAATGCCATCAAGCTCAAAGCACCAAGGCTGTAAGAGAGATATGCTTCACCAGACCAAACGAGAGCACGTCTTGCCCAGCCAAAAGGCTTGGTGAGAATATGCCAGATACCGCCACTGATCAAGATTAAGCCGAGCCAAATATGTCCGCCAACTACATCTTCAAGGTTGTCAACACCAACGATGTTACCTTCACCACCAAAAGGCGAATTTAACAAATAGCCGAAGATGATAACAGGGTTAAGCGTAGGGTTGGTGATCACACGCACATCGCCACCACCAGGGGCCCATGTATCATAGAGTCCACCAAAGAACATTGCCTTGAATACGAGTAGAAGAGCACCAAAGCCCAACAAGATCAAGTGATAACCAATGATGTTGGTCATTTGGTTCTTGTCTTTCCAGTCGTAACCAAAGAAAGAAGAATAATTTTCTAAAACTTCAGGTCCACGCAAGGCATGGTAGATACCACCAAAGCCAAGAATAGCAGAGGAGATCAAGTGTAAAACACCAACTACGAAGTAGGGGAAAATATCCACAACTTCGCCGCCTGCGCCAACACCCCATCCCTGGGTAGCAAGGTGAGGAAGGAGAATCAATCCTTGTTCGTACATTGGCTTTTCAGGTACAAAGTGCGCGACTTCAAATAAAGTCATTGCACCAGCCCAGAATACAATCAGACCAGCGTGAGCAACGTGTGCGCCCAGCAGTTTGCCAGAAAGGTTAATGAGTCTTGCGTTACCAGACCACCAAGCAAAGCCAGATGAATCTTGTGTACGCCCACCCACTCCTAGCGAGTTTAAGTTAATGGTCGTCGTCACGAGAGGTTATCTCCAGAAAACTTTTTATAGGTTTAAAGTGCAAATAATTTTTAAGCTATCAGATATCAGCTTATTAGCTGCTAACGTCTAGAGGTTTGATGAGAATCATCATAATCTAAAAACTAGTCCAACTGTGCTGATATCTGATAGCTAAGTTGTTACCAAAATATTTTGCATATTGGATTTATAAAATCTATGCAAAATATTTTGAAATGTGGAGATTACAGTGCGTTACCACGAGGTAGTACTTCTTCAGGGAAGATGAATTTTTCGGCTGGTTGGTCTTGAGGAGCCATCCAAGCACGAATACCTTCGTTCAAGAGCAAGTTCTTGGTGTAGAAGGTTTCAAATTCAGGATCTTCTGCGGCGCGGACTTCTTGAGATACGAAGTCATAAGCACGAAGGTTCAATGCTAGTCCGACAATACCAACGCTGCTGAACCATAGACCAGCTACGGGTACGAATAGCATGAAGAAGTGCAACCAACGCTTGTTGGAGAAAGCAATACCGAAGATTTGGCTCCAGAAGCGGTTTGCTGTAACCATGGAGTAGGTTTCTTCTTCTTGAGTTGGGTTGAAAGCTTTGAAGGTGTTTGCGTTGTTACCATCGCCATCTTCAAACAAGGTGTTTTCTACGGTTGCACCGTGAATTGCACAAAGCAATGCGCCACCAAGGATACCTGCTACGCCCATCATGTGGAAGGGGTTAAGAGTCCAGTTGTGGAAACCTTGTAAGAATAGAATGAAGCGGAAGATACCTGCTACGCCGAAGGTAGGACCGAAGAACCAACCAGATTGACCCAAGGGGTACATTAAGAATACGGATACGAATACGGCGATAGGACCAGAGAAGGCGATCGCATTATAAGGACGGATACCGACTAGACGAGCGATTTCAAATTGACGGAGCATGAAGCCGATCAATGCGAAAGCGCCATGTAGTGCGAGGAATGTCCACAAACCACCAATCTGACACCAGCGAGTAAAGTCGCCCTGTGCTTCAGGTCCCCATAGGAATAGCAAGGAGTGACCAACGCTCAATGCAGGAGAAGATACAGCTACGGTCAAGATGTTGCATCCTTCGAGGAAGCTAGAAGCTAAACCGTGGGTGTACCAAGATGATACGAAGGTGATACCTGTAAACCAGCCACCAATAGCTAAAAATGCGGTGGGGAATAGCAATAAGCCACTCCAACCAATAAATACAAATCTGTCGCGTTTCAGCCAGTCGTCGAGGAGATCAAACCATCCTCTTTCGACTTCTTGCGACCTGCCAATTGCAATGGTCATATTCTTAAATCCTGCTTTAACTACGAGTATTTATATGGATTTGAAATTAGCTTAACACATCTTTACGTTTGCCTTATGACAAAATACCTACATAGCTCAAACCCTTGCTTGGAAGGGGGTTGAGGATATTTGTAAAGTATATTCATCCGACAGTAAATCTTAAAAAAATGTTAAGGAGGTGTTGATATCCTCCCAAGGGAGTAAATACCAGTAACTTAATATATTAGTTAACAATATAGCAGTACTAGATCAAGTCGTTTTAAAAATGACTTACGGCGCAGAGACAAGTTCTAATACTGATGTTTATTGTCTAAGTATTTGTACTTATACATATTTATTTAAATAGCTAGGCATAATTAAAAAGTAGAGTCAAAACCTATGGAGTACGCTGCTCGTGCTCCATAGGTTTTGATGTAATTGCACCCAGTTACTTAGATATTTGTCAGGATTTATTGAGGTTATTGAGGATTTTAGCGATCACAATAGGGCGCGATCGCGATCGCTTATTTTTACCCAACTCTAGGGCAAGATTAACCTAAGCCTGTCACAGGAATTTTGGAATGTGGTTGGTTGGTTAACGGTTAGGTCAAGAGGTATTTGAAATGGTTCAGCAATCTAAAACGGAGCAGCCTGAATTGTTGCTGCAAGTTGGCGATGATGATCAGCAAACCCAATTAGTCTTGGAACCCGAACAAGAGGCGATCGCAGATTTACCTCAAGATGAATCACCACCACTCCAGAAACCGAAAAAATCTAAGCGATCACTTTTACGTTGGATTGTTTACGGTGGTTTAGGGGTTGGCATCCTTGCCATAGTCCTGCCTGCTTTTTTAGGTCAGACTGTTGGTTGTGGTAACAAGGCTCGTAGTTATGAAGGTAAAACTTATGTGGGTAGTATGAATAGAGCGCAACAGGCTTTTTGGTTAGAAAAATCAGCCTTTGCCAAGTCTATTCCTGCTTTAGATATAGGTATAAGTGAGGAGACGAGTAACTTTAAGTACGAGATTCAGCGTTTGCCGCTTGTGTCCTATCAATATGCAATTCCCAAAAATGACAAAGTGAAAAGTTTTGTTGGTGCGGTATTTGTGGTTGTACCTGAAAATACTCCTGAGACAAATCCTGAGAAAAAAGAGATTACTACTGTAACGATCCTCTGTGAATCTCAAGGAACAGGATTGCAAGAAAAATTGTCCAAACCATCATTCCAAAATGGGAAGCCAACCTGTCCTGAAGGAACGCTCTCACTAAACTAAATCTGAGGTTTATCAATGAATAGTTATATCAATTATCGCTATCAGGATTATCAAAATCAGTCATTTCGTGATGAATTTCGTATAGACAGTGGTAACTATGCTGACTTTACTGGCTCTAGATTAAAAAGTTGTGATTTTCGAGGAGCAAGTCTGGTGGGTGCTGATTTTTCGGAAACAGCGATCGGGCGCGATGAGAAAACATTTCAGTCGCAAATCACAACAATGGTGCTGCATATTATTATCAGTATTCCTATTGGCTTTATAACATGGTCAGTTAATCAAGAGGTTTGGGGTTGTGGGGTTGGACAGTCAATAGATCCTTATAGATGGTTAACAAATCCTTTTACTTGGATATTTGCGTTTGCGACGATGGCAACAATGTCCCAAAAGTGGCTCTTTTTAAGATATATAGCACTAATTGTTTTGTCAGTATTTATCGCTCAGATTAGTATTCAAGCTGCGAGTGTAGTTGGAGTGAGTTTACTGTTAGTGGCTTTTGGGTTAGCTCTATTCGGTATATATGTAGGCTATACAAAGGGTTCGATCGCTGTGGGAATGATCTGGATGACAGTAGGTGTTTCCTCAGCTATTTCGGCGGGTTATAGTTGGTTGGAATATCGGGAAATTCATTATGCGATTTTGTTCGTGGTTATGACGATTATTCCAGCCACTTTGGCAACTAAAGCTTTTAATCTCCACTTTGCGAAGGTAAAGAGGTCGGTAATGACTTCTTTTTGTGGCGCAGATTTAACTAGGGCAAGATTTGTAAATGCAGTTTTGCAGAATTGTGACTTTAGGATGGCAAAGTTAGAAGGTGTCGATTGGAGTGGTGCAACTTTTAGTAACTGTAAGTTTCCTAAAGGCTGGGTTCAAAATCAGCAAGAGGCGATCGCCCAAGATATTGACGCTAATCAAGCGATTGAAAAATTAGCTACTAAAGAGTTCCAATAATTAAAATTCATCTTGACTAAATGCTAGAAATACCTGATGTCATAAAAGGAATATTAATTCTAATTTGTGTATTTATTCCACTTGAGAAGGTATTAGCCTTACATAAACAAAATCTATTACGTGAAGGCTGGTTGACCGACCTTTTCTATTATTTCTCAGGTTATTTTATTGGCAAAGGAACGACACAGATTCTCATAGTATTTGCCTTACTCAGCCAAGGTTCAATACCGATACTATCAAGTTTTGTATCTCAGCAACCACTTAGCTTACAAGTTGTAGTTTCTATCTTAATTGGTGATCTAAGTTTTTATTTTGCCCATCGCCTCTTACATACTGTGCCTTGGCTATGGCAATTTCACGCAATTCATCACAGCTCGACCCATATCGATTGGCTAGCGACAGTGCGAGTGCATCCTTTTGAGCAGATATTTACTAAAGCTTGTCAAATGATTCCCCTTTACTGGCTAGGATTCTCGACAGAAGCTTTAACAATTTATGCAATTTTTTCTAGTGTGATCGCTTTTTTTATCCATGCCAATATTCGTATTCAGTTTCCAGTTTTAAAATGGCTGATTGCGACACCAGAATTTCATCATTGGCATCACGATCGCAATCCGAAAATATCTAATAAAAACTTTGCCGTCCAGTTACCAATTATTGATTATATATTTGGTACTTGGCATATGCCTCAAGGAGAAGCTCCGACTAAGTATGGCAGTAAATTAAATATTCAGACTAATTATTTTAATCATTTAATCTATCCATTCCAAAGTATTAGAAATCGTTTCAAGGTCAAAATTGATACTACGAGAGAATAATGAATTCCAACATAGACCAGATCAAAACACATAAATTTCTGCAAGTTTTTGCTAACCGTAGATATTTGCTACCTTTAGCCGTAGTTGGCGCTCTCCTAGTCGCTGGGGCAGGAACCCTGAGCATTCTTGCCTATCAACATCAAATGAGTTTACCTGTCTATTTGCAAAGCTTTAGTACGCCGCAAATTTCGGTGCAGGAGTTAGCTAGTGGCAAGTTCAAGTCTGTACTGCTAATCGATGTGCGATCGCCTGAGGAATATCAAGAGGATCATATTGGTAATAGTCAGCTTGTCCCACTGACAGATATAGAGTCAGGTTTAGGACTTTCACAGGTGAAAACTATTTTGCAAAATTATGAAAGAACTCACCGTGATCAACCAACAATTATTCTGTACTGCACATCGGGAATGCGATCGATCAAGGCTAATCAGCAGCTTAGCCATAGTGGCTACCAAGCCTTGACTCTAACGGGTGGCATTACGGCCTGGCGTAAACAATTTACGCGATCGCAGGACTTGCAAGTGTTAGTCACCAAATAAAAAATCACCTTGCGGCGCTTTTTTATGCTTTTCTATTTATTTAAGTCGGGATGATAGGATTCGAACCTACGGCATCCTGCTCCCAAAGCAGGCGCGCTACCAAGCTGCGCTACATCCCGTTGCGAATATCTATGTTACAACAGAAAGCGCAAAATAAGCAAAAATAATCCCAAAATAATTTCTATGGGTTTGATGGGTATAAATGATTCTCAGAAATAAAATTTATCATTGTTCTGCCAGTGCTGCTGTTGCTGGTGGGGGCATCAAAACCTATATTAATGGCTTGTATGCAGCGATGCCAGAGACCTTTGGGGATGAGATCGTCGCTAATCCTTTGGATTATGAGCAAAGTCATTTTAAACTGCTGCATATCCACGAATCTAATGCACTGGTACAGTTTAGAAATCAATGCCCTGCCGTATTTACAGCCCATAATCATGATGTTTACTGTGCCAGTGGCTCGAAATATTTGGCGGTTCCTAAATCTAGTTGCGATCGCCTCTTGAATGGTTGGGGATGTACATGGGGACACTTTGTTGATGGTTGCGGTAGTCGGCGACCACCTCAAGTACTTAAAAATTGGCAACGCGCAATTACAGAACTCAATGCCTTGAAACAACTTGGAATTTTAACGATCGCCAATAGTGAATATGTGCGATCGCAATTGATTGCCAATGGCTTACCTGCATCTCAAGTAATAACCTTACGCTGTGGGATTGCCGAGCCAACGAGCATTCATAGGGAGCTTACCGAAGAAGTACATCAACAAAAAAGGATTTTATTTGCTGGGCGGATCGTGCCAGATAAAGGTTTAGATTGGCTGCTCAAGGCGCTGCCTCTATTAGATCCACAGATTCAGCTTGATATTGCTGGGGATGGGTGGGCAATGCCTAAAGTGAGGCAACTAGCTGAAGATTTAAAGATTTGTGATCGCCTTACTTGGCATGGCTGGTGTCAGGGCGAAAAGTTAGAGGATTTGTATAGGAATAGTTTTGCGGTTATTTTTCCGAGCGTTTGGCCAGAACCTGCGGGACTGGTCACATTAGAAGCCTATGCAAGGTTTCGTGCCGTGATTGCTAGTGCTGTCGGAGGCATTCCTGAGCATATTCAAGATGTCAAGACTGGTATTGTAGTAGCTCCTAATCAAGTTGAACAGTTAGCAACGGCAATTACTGAGCTTGCTGTTAATTTTGACAAGGCGCGTTTACTTGGTATCGCTGGCAATGAATTATTTCACAATGAGTTTACCCTTTCTATTCATGCACAGAAACTAAGCGAGATTTATGAATTAGCGATCGCTCAATTTGCTCAAAAGTAGTGTGTCAGGTTATATAAAGAATTGATTTTTTGTGATTTGGCTTTGCCAAATCACAAAAAATCAATTCTTTATATAATATTTGTGTTGTTTTGGCATTGATTGCATTGTTTCCCCAGAAAACTGAGATAAATAAGCCCATCTACCCATCCCTTGCTAGTGAACTGCTGGTCAAATATCGAGACTTATTTCAATCAGAGCTAACAAATCGAGAAACTGAGGAAATAGCTTTTTTGCAAGAGAAGCTAGATAAATGTACGATCGCGATCGCGGTTTTTGGAATGGTATCCAAGGGTAAAACTTCTCTATTGAATGCTCTATTTGGGCAAAAGCTAGGGGAGACGGGGGCAATCCATGGAGTTACTAAGGGAACTAGCATTTATGAATGGAAGATCCCGATGGATAATCCCGAAGATGGAGAGCAGAATCACAAATTGGAATTACAGCTTATTGATACGCAAGGGCTAGATGAAGTTGGTGGAGAAATTGGTGGAGCCACTGCCCTAGAAGCAGCTAAGTGTGCGGACTTAATTTTATTTGTGATTGCGGGGGATATGACGCGGCTAGAGCAGGAGGCGATCGCACAACTCCAAACTTTCTACAAGCCCATTTTGTTAGTTTTTAATAAAGCCGATCTCTATCCTGAAAGCGATCGCCATGCGATTTATCATGCCTTACAAAATGAGGAAATGCGTAAGCTCATTTCACCACAGGAGATTGTCTGTACAGTGGCTGACCCTTTGCCAGTGAAAGTAAGACTGCAATATAGTGATGGCAGGGGAAGCCAAGAGATTTGGGAAAAGCCACAGCCTGATGTTTATGCTTTAAAATCAAGAATTCTCTCTTTGCTGAATAAGGAAGGAAAATCTCTACTGTCAGTCAACGTATTGCGAGCATTATTAGAAATTCAAGATGTTGTCACCCAGCGTCATTTACAGAAAGTGCAAGCATCAACGGCAATCACTGCACTGATATTTAGTGTTGAGTCACTCAGTCTATTGATATCACCTCATCTATGGCTTGATGGCATAATTAGTGGTACTTATCACAGCATATTTACACTGTGGCTCATTGGCAAATATCCCAGTCAAAAGAAATATCTTTGGTTATTGCTTATTGTCGCGATCGCTTGTCTATCTGGAGAACTCGGTATCAATAGCGAAGTTATGCATTACCTACAAATTCTCTGGACTGGATTGGGCATATCGTTCCTCTCTCAGGGTATTGTTGCTGATCTGAATCGTAGTTGTGGTTATGGAAAGTTTGGGGCAAAAAAACTAATGGAAGTAATTTTTCAATCTGTTCCTGCTAATTCAATATTGTGGAGATTTCATAACCATTCTGCCTAAAGTTATAGCTGCTGTCGCTTATGTTAGGACAAAATCAAAACCCAATAAGAGAAAGGCGGCGCTTTGCGCCGCCTTTCTCTTATTGGGTTGATACACTTGGCGACAGCTATAAAAGCCTTGGCGCTGTAATTTCGTGGTCATTTCATCTGGGAGTTAACAACATTTGCTGAGAAATTGTAGAATTGTTTTAGGGGTTTTATATTCCATAATCTTCCTCTGAGGCGATCCTAAATATGCCAAATAATATTTACATCGATCTGGCGATCGCACAAAACTTCATCACTGTTGAATCAGATGTAGGGTTACTGGACGTGATTCGCCGCATGAATCAGGCAAATGCGGTGACGCGAGAGCATCAATCTGAATATGGATGGTTGATAGATCGGGAAATCTGTGTTTTGGTGACTGCTCACAATAGGTTGATGGGGATATTTACAAAGGGGGATGTACTGAGGTTAATTGAGCAGCAAGTGGATTTGCAGAAATCAAAAATTGTCGATGTAATTACTCAGCCCACGACTATCATTAAGTATTCGCAAATTCCAGATCTTACAGATCTTGCTACAATGTTGAGTTTCTTAGAGAATTCACCTTGTCGCTACTTACCTGTAGTAGACGAATTTGAGCAAATATTGGGAGTTGTGACACCTGAGAGTTTTCTCTTGGCAAAAAACAAACAAACTGAAGATACTTTAAATAATGTTGAAGCTCAAAAAAGAGCAGTTTTAACCGCAATTCCTGACTTAATCTATCGTATTAGCGCAGATGGAACTTATTTGGAATGCTTTTCTAGTAATTATGTTGCTAATTTGCTTCCTGTTGACTTGGATGTGGTCAATAAGCATCTTTCTGAGATTTTACCTCCAGAGCTAGCCTCCCGTAAATTGAAAGCGATTAAACAGGCGATCGCTACTGATGAGATTCAGTCATTTGAACAGCAATGGAAGATTGATGACGAAGTGCAATATGAGGAAGTTCAAGTTGTCAAAGTTACTGATCAAGAGGCTCTGACCATTATTCGTAATATTAGCGATCGCAAGCAGTCTGAAGCTGCCTTACGGGAATCAGAAATGCGATTTAGAAGTGTATTTGATACTGCGGCTGTGGGCATTTCCTTAGCAAATATTGATGGTCAACATATTGCGGTCAATCAATCCCTATGTCAGATGTTGGGCTATTCGGAAGATGAGTTAAAGGTTTTAACCTTTCAAGATATTACTCATCCTGATGACATAGAAATTGATCTCTATCACCATCAAAAATTGCTTAGAAATGAAATTGATAGCTTTCATATTGAAAAGCGATATCGTCACAAAAATGGTCATTTTATATGGGTAATGCTGAGCGTTTCGATCGTACGTGATGCTCAAAATCAACCTCTATACGATATTGCTTTAATCCAAAATATTAGTGATCTTAAATTTGCTCAACAGGAATTATCCAATCTTAATAAAGACTTAGAAATGCGAATTCAGCAAAGAACTGCTGATCTAGCAGAGAGTGAAATGCGTAAACAGCAGTTAATTAATGCAATTCCTGATTTACTGCTTAGGCTGAAACGTGATGGAACCTGTATCGATTGTATCTTGCCAACAATTCCTGATAAAGAAGCTTTTGTGACCATTAAGCATCATATCTCGGAAGTCTTATCCCCTAGTGTTTTGGCGGAGCAGCTTGAAGTATTTGATCGGGCGATCGCTACAGGAGAGGTGCAGATTTATGAGCATAAACTCCTAAAGTATGATGAATGGGTCTATGAGGAAGTACGAATTAGTCCCTGTGGAGAAGATGAGGTTCTAGTATTAGTGCGGAATATTAGCGATCGCAAACAAGCAGAAGAAGCTCTATACCTGAGTAACGAAAAACTAATTGCTACCAATAAAGAGTTAGAGCGGATGACTCGTCTCAAGGATGAATTTCTAGCGACGATGAGCCATGAATTGCGTACTCCACTCAATGCGATTTTAGGGATTTCGGAAGGACTACAAGATCAAGTTTATGGGGAACTGAATCAACGGCAAACAAATTCCCTTGCCACAATTCAAAAAAGTGGTCAACATCTCTTGGCCCTCATTAACGATATTTTAGATGTTGCAAAAATTGAGTCAGGAATGTTTACGTTAGATCTAACTTCAGTATCACTAACCTCTTTATGTGAAAGCAGTCTCAGCTTTGTAAAACATCAAGCTGCCAAAAAAAATATTCAATTACAACTCATTATTAATCAAGATCTACCCAAAGCGATCGTCATTGACGAAAGGAGAATGCGCCAGTTACTGATTAATTTGTTAATTAATGCGGTGAAATTTACACCTAAGGGAGGCATGGTCACATTAGAAGCCAAATTAGCTGATGGTTCTCACTGTGAAATGGAAGAGATGTATAAAAACAAACTAAGCTTTTCTGTGTCGGATACAGGAATTGGTATATCTCAGGAGGACATTTGTAAGCTGTTTCAACCTTTTGTGCAAATTAATAGCAATCTCAGTCGCCAATATGCTGGTACGGGTTTAGGACTTAACTTAGTGAAAAAGTTAGCGGAATTGCATGGTGGATATGTCAATGTTGAGAGCGAAGTTGGGCAAGGTAGTTGTTTTACGGTCACTTTTCCTAATGACCTATAGCAATATATAGCAAAGCAAGTTTTGCTTAGGACATAAAACCAGAAGATGAGTTGCGGCGCTTCGCGCCGCAACTCATCTTCTTAGGTTTTGATTTGTACTAGCTAACTCATCTTTTAGGGTTGCGAAAAGGATAAAGTAATTGCTGCCAATAAGTACTAGGGATAATTTCATCAACTCCATATTTGATGGGCATTTTACCCTTAGGGACATAGTATGTGCCAAACATGAAATCGATGATCGGGAATCCTGAAAAATTCTTATCCCTTGCTTCTATATCATTGCTGTGATGCCAGTGATGGAAGTCAGGGGTAGCAATGATGCGGTTGGGCAGTGGAAATTGGAATCTTGTATTTGCATGATTTAAAATTGGCAAAACTGAGGCAAATACAAGATATGCGCCAAAGGTTTCCCTCGTGAATCCTAATAAAAATAGAGGAATTCCTACGGCAATATTGACAATGATCATCTCGATAGGATGTAGCCTTGCTGAAGCTAACCAGTCTAGTTCAGCACTACTGTGATGAATCGCATGAAAGCGCCATAACCAAGGTACTGTATGCGCTAAGCGGTGCACTATATAAAATGATAGTTGGGCAATAAAAAAAGCTTCAGCAAATTGCAGTAATGCAGGTTGACTTCTGACAGCTATTTGTAATGTAGGGGAGATCAAGCCTTTAAAAAAGATGTATAGGAATATAACTACTAGATATGTTCCTACATTTACAAAAATGTGATTAAAGAAAAAATGAGCAACATCCGTTAGCCAGCCTTGGCGAAAGTGCTTTTGTTCTTTTCTGAGGGGAAACAACCATTCGAGAATGCCAAATAAGAGCCAAAGCACCAAAAAAGCAGTCACAAATTTCATGGCAATGTCTCCAGACTCTGCAATGTTATTGTATCGCTAATACAAAGTGAGTGATGCTTGGCATCACTCACTTTGTATTAGCGGGGTCTGACTAGAAAAGAGGGTAAGTCTACCTTGGATGTGGGAAAAGGCGATCGCACTGGTCTTGATTCGGGTATAGGCTCCTGTGCATAGATATGTTCAGGCTGTCCATCATTTACTTGAGCAGAAGTGGGTGTTAAGTGTTTGACGGGACGCTCGGCTAGCAAGCGATCTAATGCGCCACTGAGTTGAAGCGCATGATGTTGATGGCGTACTGATTGTTCTTTCCAATGTTGGATTGCTGCTTCATATTCAGATGCTTTAGAAGCTTGTTGGAGGACTTGATTTTGCAATTCCTCGATTTGTTGCTCTAGTTCTTGTACCCTTGTGAGATCGCTAACATATTCATTCTCTAGACCGCGCAGGGATTGATGCAGTTGGGCTTGATTGGAGAGATGTTTAATTAGTTCTTCTTCAAATTGATCGCGTTGCGATGTGACTTCTGATAATTTTGTTTGAGCAATTTCTAGGGTTTTGGTAGATTCTTTTAGCAACAATTGCGTTGATTCCAACTCTTCGGTGAGAGTTTGTTGAGAAATATCAAGGGCAGTATTTTGGCATTGCAATTGATTAATTAACTCAGTTTTTTCGTTAAGTTCTTGCAGATATTGCTGGGTGATTTTTTGAGATTCTATTTCTAGGGCAAGTTCTAAACGATGTTTAAATTCTTCCTCGATTTGTAAAACATGAATTGCTAAGCGATCGCTTAAGATTTTGTCATCAACAGGTGGATTGGTGCTTAGTTCAGTAACTTGTTTTTGTAGTTGCTCTAATTGCTTGGTGAGTTCGGCGACTTGACGATCGCGATCATTGGTGACGCTAGTAATTTCTTGTTCTAGCTGATCGACATATTCACATTCAAATTGATGTTGCGATCGCAAATCTTCTAATTCTTTTTGCAATCGATCGCGATCGGCGACCAGTTCAGTGATTTCTGTGGTTTGACTGGGATTCTTCTCAAGATCATCTGATAGCCAATCGTCAGAGAAAGATTCAAGGCTATTTAGATTTCCCAGCATATTGGTAATTTCGGCGATCGCTTTTTCGTCGAGCATCTCACTTTCTAAGAGCATATCAAGCTCATCATCATCGTTAACGGTTTCTGCCTTAACCAAAACTTCTCGTAGTGCTGCTTCGCGTTTCAATTCACTCACGGACAACCTCACCCACAATACCGAGGTATTTTTACAAGACAAAGGTTAGCAGACTTTGCTCAGTTTGCAATTCTTTTCTATAAATACTTGCAATGCTTGCAAATCAAAAACGAAAAGATGAGTGACGGTACGAAGTACCGCCACTCATCTTTTCGTTTTAAATAGCGCCCAAAGCCTTTAACAAAGCAGCAAATTTAATCGTAGTTTCGCTCTGCTCATTTTCCACTTGTGAATTTGCCACAATCCCTGCACCTGCAAAAATTCTTGCCCGATCGCCTTGGATATATCCCGCCCTAATGCCAACGGCAAAAGTTCCTTCGCCATTACCATTGAGCCAGCCAATTGGGGCAGCATACCAACCGCGATCGCAGGCTTCCCATTGCTGCATAAAACAGACAGCCCGATCCCTTGGTTCCCCGCCAACTGCGGCAGTTGGATGTAATTGTTGCAAGATATCAAGAGCAATTAACCAGTTGGAATCATTGATATGAGCCGTGATTGGTGTATGCAAGTGTTGTACATTCGATAGTTTCAACAAGCTGGTATTCACCTGTGGATCAACGTCTGCGCCCATACTTTGTAAGCGATCGCAGATCGAGCGAATCACAATTTGATGTTCGCGCATATCTTTTTCACTATTTAGCAATAGATCACCAAGGATTTGATCCTCTTGCACGGACTTGCCGCGTTCAATCGAACCTGCGAGGGCATCACTGCGTAACCATAGGCGATCGCTCTGGGCTTTAAATTGCAAAACTACTTCTGGGGTTGCTCCTAAAAATGTCTTGCCCACGCCACAGTCCAACAAGAAAGAAATACATTCAGGATATTCACAGCGCAAAACATGCAACACCTGAAAGGGATCGAAATCGCGATCGGCAAGTACATCCAGTGCTCTCGCCAGTACCACTTTTTCAAAATGTCCTTGGTGGATCAAAGTTAAGGCTCGCTCGACAATTTCTGTCCAGATCTGCTCTCCCTGTACCTCAATGATTTTATTGACCTCATGCACCGTAGGGGCTTCGTAATGTGAGCTTTCGGCTAAGTGCGATCGCAGGTTAAGGATGCGCTCTAGTACTTCGTCGGCGTGATCCCAAGGTTGAATATAGTCATTAATGGTCAAGATACAGCCCTTTTGGGTATGCCTGATCATCCAACGGGGAATAAAAAAGAGTAGTGTCGGAAATTCAATGGTTGGCAGATATTCATGGGAATAGTTAGGTGCGGCAAGATCTACCCATTCGCTATTACTACCGTTACGATAAAAAGAAAAAACCCCGAAGATATGTATCGAAATTTCTGAATGCGCTAATTCTAGATCGGGATGCTTGGCGATGAGTGCGTCATTTAAGTGAGTCTTGATAAATTTTTTGGCACAATCAAAGCGATCGCTTTGGTCGTGATTTGGCACTGATACCTCAGCAACCGCACCTGCCGCCGCGATGACTAAATCGGCGTTTGGCTGTTCCCAATAAAATTTTGGTTGTTTGGCATCAGACTTACTTGCCAACAACAATAGAGGATTGATGCACTCCCAACGCTGGGAGTAACTAAATAAGATCGGTGATCCCGTGACCTGCGCTTTAGCGATCGCTTTAACAATCCAATCGTGCAGAGATTTAGAATCGATGCTGCTATAGGTGACACTCTGACGAACTTGCATGGTTATATTTTATAGCAGTCGCCAGCACAGTTAATATCTAAAAAAGATGTCATGGGAATTCATGAATTACCATGACATCTTTTAGGCAACTAGATCATCACCTGTAGCGATCGCCAATTCCTGCAAGCGCTCCTGTTGATCCTTAGAAATACAGCTTTGAATTACTTCTTCGAGATCCCCTTCTAAAATTGGCTGCAAAGTAAAGTTTTGCCCCAGACGATGTTCGGTTAAGCGGCTATCTTTGTAATTATAAGTGCGAATTTTTTCGGAGCGAGAACCTGTCCCCACCTGCGATCGGCGCATGGAGGTAATTTCGGCTTGCTGTTCCCGCAACTTCATTTCATAGAGCTTAGCTCGGAGGATCTGCATGGCTCGCTCTTTGTTTTGAAGCTGCGATCGCTCTTCCGTGCAGAAAATTCTAATCCCCGTCGGTTTGTGGAATAGGTCGGCAGCCGTCTCCACCTTGTTGACGTTCTGACCACCCGCACCACCTGATCGCGCCGTGGACATTTCAATATCTTTCGGATCGATGTGAATTTCCACTTCATCGACCTCAGGCATAATCGCCACCGTCGCTGTAGATGTATGCACACGTCCCTGTGATTCTGTCGCAGGAACCCGTTGCACGCGATGCACGCCCGACTCAAACTTGAGTTTGCTATAAACGCGATCGCCCTGCACTTCAATGATTGCTTCCTTGAAGCCGCCCATTTCGGCAAGGGTCTCACTGACCATCTTCACGCGCCAACCCTGACGCTCGGCATAGCGTGTGTAGAGACGTACTAAATCTCCAGCCCAAATACCAGCTTCATCACCACCCGTACCCGCACGAATTTCCAACATGATGTTCTTGTCATCATTAGGATCTTGGGGCAGCAGTAGGATCTGTAACTTTTGCTCTAATTCTTCTAACTGAGTGGACAGATCCTCAATCTCCAGAGATGCCATCTCCTTTAGTTCAGGGTCGTTAGACTCTTTGAGGATTTCTTGAGCTTCCTTATAATCTTGTTCTGCCTTACGAAAAGTATCGTAGGTTAGAACCGTCTCTTCCAAGGACGCACGCACCTTCGCAATGCGCTGAAACTCGCCGTGATCGGTCGCCACGTCAGGATCACCCATCCGACGAGTCAGTTCATTGAAAGTCTGTTCAACAGATTCAAGTTTCTTAATTAGATAAGCAGCAGGCATTTTTTATGCGTCTTTAGCGTTTTCATCAAACATGCCGTATTTACGCAAGAAGCGCTCTACACGACCTTCAGTGTCAATAATCTTTTGTGTGCCTGTATAGAAGGGGTGGTTGCCCGACCATACGTCAACATTAATTTCAGGATGGGTAGAACCGATGGTGGCTACCACTTCGCCGTTGCAAATTACCTTTGCTTCGGGATACCAAGTCGGGTGAATTCCAGCTTTAGGCATAGTCTTAGCTATAAAAATCAAAAATTAAGCTTTTCTAGACTAACACAGAATTATGTAATCTGAAACAAGATGTAGAGCTTTGATCTACATCTTGTTTCATGGATACCAAAACATACCTTTGATGCCTTCGGGATCGGCGTTGAAGCCTAGCTGATTATAAAACTCGACCACATGGGCATCAGCAAAGAGGCTGATATTACTAATGTCAGATTTTCGTAACTCACGGATCATTTCTTCCATGAGGGCTTTGCCTAGCCCCCTACCTTGAAAATCGGGGTGAACCACTACATCCCACAAAGTTGCGTTAAAGGCATAGTCGGATGTAGCACGGGCAAAACCAATCAAACGCTTAAATCCGCCACGATGCTCCCACATGGAGAGGACGACAAAACTATGCTGTAAAGCAATACGAACCTTACGAATTGGTCGCCTTGCCCAACCAACAGAGTCACATAATTCTTCTAGTTCGTAGAGATCAATATCTTTTTCGGTGCTAAAGAAAATCTGTCCGCTTTGGTTTGGCACTTGGCGAAGTCTTGTTTTTTTTGTAGGTTCGAGGGTGTCAGAACCAAATAAGTTTTTCCAGAACCCCATTTGCCCCATTGGTTGTATACAGCAGCGATCGCTCTGTGAGTGACAGAGCTATTACAGATACTTTAAGCACCTATTTATTGTATCTGCATTGTATATGGTTTTGTTGAAAGCAGGCGATCGCAAATACTAAAATAAATGTCCATAAATGATCAAAATAATTTTAATCAAAGTCTCTCTTAGCTTTACAGTCTGTTGAAGCTTGGGGGATTACAGAGAAATTTTTAAAAGCGCGGCTTCGCCGTACTTTCAAAAATTTCTCTGGGTTTTAATTCAGCGCAACGCGCTGTAGCTCTGACCTTATGTTGGTAAAATTAGAGCATCATTGCGATATTTTGCTTAAGCTTTTAGTAAGACAGAGATATTAGCCCTTATTTTTTCACTCCTAAGACCTGCAATGTTAAAACCGATCGCACTATTTCGAGGCTATAAGTATTTGATATTGTTGATCGAGACATTTTGGATGTGGAAATCTAACCGCGAATACTCAGGAGGTTGTCCATGACATTTGGTCTTAAAACCTCAACGATCGAATTACTAAAACGTTTTAATACTAGTTTTCCGCAGTTTTACGAGCAATTTGTTAGTAGTGACATTCAACTACAAAATTTGCGTTTGGCTTATCAGCTTTATCAAACTAAGGAAGCGGTCATTGAACTGAAGTCTGAGAGTAGCAAGAGTGTTCTGTATTTTGCCTACCGTAATCAGTCATTTCTGTTAAATGATATTTTTGGGGTTTTAGCTGCCTATGGTTTAACTATTCATAACCTGAGCTTGTACGGACAGCTCCATACGCCGATGCTGGTATTTATCAAGCTGGTGATCTCTCGTGGGGGAAAGGCTTTGCCTCCGAAGACAGCGGAAAATGTGCGAAAGGCGATCAAGGAGACTTTGTTGGGGCGCTTTGAAGTGGAGGAGATGCTAGCGCTGGAGTTTAACCTTGATAGTGGACTCAAAAAAGTAGAAACTAATTTTTACGTCGATCGCGTGTTTCATTTACCTGCATTGCTGGTTGAAGCAGATAGCCAACCGGGTTTGTATTATAAGGTGATGAATGCAATTTGGCAGGAAGATTTGTTGGTGGTGAATGCTAATTTACTGGTTTGGCGTGGACGCACAAGGTTAATTTTGTATTTACTGGGTCCTAACGAAAATTTAATTCCTGAGTATTTAGGGGTAAAAATTGCTGAGAGCTTGAAGCATCGCTTGTCTGATTAAAGAATGTAAGCAAAAGAGAGGGTACATAGCACCCTCTCTTTTGCTTACATTTTAAGCTTAGCGATCGCATCATACAGAGGTTGCCAATCGTCATCGACAGTAATTCTGTCCCAGACTTCCTCAATTTTGGGGCGCAGGAAAATCACCGTGGGGTTGGCTTGTTGGAGTTGCTTGGCGATATTTTCTAATTCTGAAATTGGTTGACGGATGAGTAATTGATGATAAACTTCGCGCCATTTTGCCAGTAGGGGTAACTGTTCCTCTGTAATTTCCCAATCATATTTGGCAAAAATATTTTGAGCATCTTCGCGCCAATTAGATTGAAAGGATTGACGGAGGTTTGCAAAGAATTGGTTATAACCGATCGCTTGGACATGCGATAGCAATTCTAAAGTTGCGCCGATTAATTCCTCGGTTTCAGGTTCTGAGAGATTGGTGAAGCCTAAACGCTTGAGCATCATGTCGCAATAGGTAACCCGATAGAAATCTTTAAATTTCTGTAATGAGGATTGCATATCATCTTTATCCATAATCATGCTGAGGGGATCTTGCAGCTTTTCAAGATTCCAATAGCAGGCGGCGGGTTGATTGGCGTAGCTGTAACGACCTCCGTAGTCGAAATAGGCGGCTGTAAATCGGGGATCATAGCTGGGAATAAAAGCAAAAGGTCCGTAATCAAAGCTTTCACCCGTAATCGACATATTGTCAGTATTCAGAACTGCATGACAGAAGCCAGCAACCATCCATTGAGCGCAAAGGGTAGCAACTCGTTCTACTAGTTCTAAATAGAAGATACTATCTTGATTCTCTTTTCCCCAGATATGGGGATAGTAAATTTGTAAAACGTGATCGAGGAGTTTACGGGCAAGGTCATCGCGTCTAATCCAGCGTAGACGCTCGAATGTACCGAAACGAATATGCGATCGCGAAAAGCGTATCATTACTGAGGAACGGGTGGGTGAAGGTTCATCGCCACGCCATAGTTCTTCACCTGTCTCAACTAAACTCAAGCATCGGGAAGTTTTGACACCCATACGATGTAATGCTTCTGAGGCGATGATTTCACGTACACCGCCTTTGAGGGTGAGTCGCCCATCCGCAGTGCGAGAATAGGGAGTTCTCCCTGAGCCTTTAGTGCCAAAGTCATAGAGTTCGCCATCAATACCCCGTACTTGTCCGTAAATAAAGCCTCGTCCATCACCGAGTTGGGGGTTATATTCGCCAAATTGATAACCATGATAGCGTAGGGCTAGAAATGGGCGTACAGCTTGGAAATGTCCAAAGGCTTCGATAAAGTCATCGTCGCTGACCTGAGAGGGAGCTAGTCCTAAGGTTGGCAAAAGATCATCATTGCGCCAACGCAGTTTGTGAAAGGGAAACTCAGCAGCAGTCACGACATCATGATAGTCTGCTAAGGATTCGATCGCAGGTTCGTATTTGAGATTAAGGAAAGGGTTGCTAGGGTGACTCATATCGAAGAAATATTAGATGCTTCTGCCATAATACTTGCTCCAGATGGCGATCAAGTTGTTAGCTATTGGTATGAGGGGATTTGTCCCTATAGTGGAGAATTATTGCGGCTGCCACGGACTTTGCAGGCGGAGGCGATCGCAAAAAAGCTCAAGCAATCATTGGGGCAGATCTATCCAAATGGTACAGAAGGAAAAATGTATGGTGTTTTAATTGCGGAATCAGCAGTAGGTGAAAGACTAATTCTCAAAGCTTTTTCTGGGTTACTAAATGGAAAGAGTCAGATTGAAGGCTGGGTTCCTCCGATTGCAGGACGAGAGAAAGTGGCAATTGAAGAATCAATTACTTTAAATAAATTAGCGGAAATCAAAAGAGAATTAATTGCGCTGAGCGAGATTCCTGAACGTTGGGAATATGAGCAGAAATCTCAAGAATATGTATCACAGTTAGAGGTCTTGCGCGATCAGCATCAGGTTTCT
The DNA here is from genome assembly GCA_050632425.1 of Pseudanabaena sp. BL-A-41. GTDB lineage: Bacteria > Cyanobacteriota > Cyanobacteriia > Pseudanabaenales > Pseudanabaenaceae > Pseudanabaena. The sequence continues at coordinate 3,255,902 of CP192607.1, forward strand.
AAGCAACAACGGCAGATTAAGCGATCGCAATTACTAACATCATTAACGGGTGCAGAATTAGAAATTGCTCTCAAAGAGTTAGACAAAGAAAGCCAACAGGAAAAGATGGCAAGACGCAATTTTAAACGCGATCGCGATTTAGTTCTCTTGCCTTTGCAAGAGAGCATTGCTAAAGCTGATGCAAAAATGCAAATACTGAAACAACAACGTCGAGAGTTATCGCGGACTTTGCAAGCTCAGATGCATAATGCCTATGTCTTAACTAACTTTGCAGGGGAAACGCGATCGCTACGGGAAATCATTACACAAGGTGCGATGCCCACGGGGATGGGAGACTGTTGCGCTCCAAAACTGTTGCATTATGCGGCGACTCATGATTTAACACCTTTAGCTATGGCGGAGTTTTGGTGGGGGGAGCCTTCACCCGATGGTTACAAAATTCAGGGTGAATTCTATGGCGCTTGTGCAGAGCGATGTCAGCCTTTGATGGGATTTCTACTTTCAGGAAGACGCTCCTCTCCATCTCTTCCTGTATTTGAAAGTTTTACGTCGCAAAATCTTCAAATCATTTATGAAGATGCTTACTTAATGGCGATCGCTAAACCTCCCGAACTTCTCTCCATCCCCGGACGATATTTAGACACTCAAGACAGTGTATTAAGCCGATTACGTCAATTTTATGGCAACGAAAGAGAATTCTATCCAGTACATCGTCTTGATCGCCAAACTTCAGGTGTTTTGCTGTTTGCTCTCGATTTAGACTCTCTTCGCAATGTGAGTGAGCAATTCCAGAATCGGGAAATCCACAAAATCTATGAGGCTTTGCTAGCAGGTAAGGTTAATCGAGAGAAGGGACGAATCGATTTGCCACTATGGGGCAACCCCGAAAATCGACCATTCCAACAGGTGGATTGGCAACGTGGTAAACCCAGTGTGACCGAATTTCGTCTATTGGGATACGAAGGGAGTTATTCACGCCTAGAGTTTATTCCCTTAACAGGACGTACCCATCAATTACGAGTTCATTCTGCTGATCCGCGAGGTTTAGGAATCCCAATTTTAGGCGATCGCCTGTATGGTTGTCAGTCATCCACAAGTCGTTTACATCTCCATGCGCGGGAGCTAACTTTGAGACATCCGCGATCGCAGAAGTTAATCCACCTAAAAATACCATCTCCTTTTTAAGTTTAGGATGATATTTATGACGATTACGGAATGCCATGAATATTAATGGTAACTGGAGATCTTGGGATATTAAAAGCGGAAGCAGAGGTAAGATTATCAATCCCTCTGATTTTGGGGTGAATTTCGCTATTTCGATGCTAATCTTCACAGTTTCTAAATCATTGTTGTCACTGGTTGCTTGCGCTGCATAGCTTTTTTGCCAAAGTACAAGCCTGCAAGAATAACACCAGGAACTACAGCAGGAAAGGGAACGGAAAGAGGTGATTGACTTACTCTAAGGGCGACACTTCCACCTCCGTAAGGACTAGCAGCAGGTATGATGAAGATATTATAGAGTCCTGATGACAAGGTAAAAATACCTTTGCTGTAAGCAGGATTGGCGAAACCCGCATCTGGCGTGGGTGCATTGCCTGAAGGAATATGAGGAACAAAATTTGTCAAACCTAGAGATTTTCCATTATTAAATACTTCAAAGATATCGCCCTTATTCTGATAATCAGTAACCGTAAGTGTGCCTTCATTACCCGCAGCAATTGAAAAAGTAAAATTATCATCTGCGAACGAATTGGTAGCTCCAAAACTAGAAGTGTGCCAAGCATTATCGGTAGTGATACCTATAGTTGCTGCTTGAGCAGCACTGACAGAAGTCAAAGCTGCTATTGCTGAGCCTGCAACAGCTAAAGAAGTACCTAATATGTTATTCATAATTTTCCTGCCAAATCACTAATGATTTTTAGATTTGCCATAGATAAAACCGTATTTTTATCTATGGTGCATAGTTAAACTGAAATCCTTTTTTTGCGTCAAGGCAGTTTAGTTATATTAAAGTTACATAAGCTACTTAAAAGCTGCTTGATGGTTACTTAGAAGTTATCTAAAAGTTATATTGTGATCTCTGTAAAGTCATGCGAAGTTATGTGAAAATTATGATTATAAAAATTTAGCTGATAGCTGTTTGGCGCTATTAGGTGCTGCTCAGTCCTTACAGACTTTTATGATGTCTAAAATAGAGATAAATTTACCAAAAGCCTACTAATTAAGATTTCTGCAAATTTATCTCTATGTATTCCCAAACAAACAGCTTGTATTTTCTTAGGAAATACAGCCTGTTTGTTTGGGAGGGAGACTCGGATAGTCCTCGTAATTATGATGATTGGTGTTACACAACATCCCAAAAAGTTATATATCACTTGGAGCTAAATATGAAAATTATGCTCATTTACTTTGACTCAAAGTATGATGTAAGATGCTTGATTTTCTTTTCAAGAGATTCCTTAAGTAACGGATGCTCTGGATAATTTAAAACAGGATTTGATCGTGATTAAGAATAGTGGCGCGAAGTGCCGATGATCGCTACTGCCAACTTAACAGGAAGTAATGAAGTACTGTGAAGATCTACTCACCCTAAACTGTTTAGACTTTTCGGGCTAACAGGATACTTAAGTATTGCTGTGCTTCTGCCCAATTGGGAACAAGGTTAACTGCTGATTGGAAACAGGCGATCGCTTCGTCAATCTTACCAATATTATTTAAGACGATGCCGAGGTTGAAATAGGGCTGAGCAAAATTTGGGTCGATATCGATCGCTTCTTTATAAGCCAAGATGGCATCTTTTAGTTGGTCTCGGCGCAGGAAAGTACTACCGAGGTTACAGTGGGCATCGGCATAGGCGGGATCGATCTGAATTGCTTTTTCAAAACAAGCGATCGCTTTATTTTCTAATTCTTCTTTTACGGATTCTTGATCGGTACTAATGGAACTGATTTTTTGTAAATATGCTACCCCAAGGGCATTGTAATCCTTGGCTTGCAAGAGTTCTGAGCTATGATTCTCAGCGCGTTCATAAATGGTATTAACTGCGTCGGGATCATTACTTTGGAAATGTACCTGTGCGATCGCCCGATAGCCATCAACATAATCAGGATTTGTGGATATTGCTCTTTCATAGCTCGCCATTGCATCGGTGAGTCTGCCCCGTTCCTTGAGACTATCTCCCAATTTGCAGTGATATTCTGCTAAGAAGCGATCGGGATGTAATTCCAGTGCTTTCTGAAAATGGGTAATTGCTAATTCACTCCATCCCATTTGTTGATAGGCATTTCCCAGACCTAATTGAGACTCTAAGGACTTTGGATCAATTTGGACAGCTTTACTAAAACTTGCGATCGCTTCCATAAAGTTTCCTTGCTGGTGATATATTGACCCAATACGCTCATGAACAGCAGCAAATTCAGGATTAATCGCTAAAGCGCGTTGATAATTTTTGAGCGCAAGAGGAAGATTATTCGCGGCGAGATAGCGATCGCCAAATTGTAGATAGGTTTCGGGGGATTCAACAGATGGGCTTACGGAATTGATAACATCACTCATGATGGGCACAGTCAGATATTGTGGAATGGTGAGGAAAAGGCTTGGCGCTATGTCAAAAATTTAATACCATATTTCCCCAAAACATTGCAGCAATTTCAATTCTTATCAAGATCGCGGTTTCCCTATGTCAGTTAACTTCGCAACTCGCTTCTTTTCGGTCATGCTATTTACTCTCGCAAGTATTGTGACTCAACCTGCTTGGTCTCAAGTAGGGGAATATTGCCAATTTGATAATGAGGCGATCGCGAATAAAGACAATTTAAGGGCGGCTACTTTGCAAAATACGAGCGATCGTAATATAAAACTTGCGGCAGATAAGGAATATCAGGCAATTGTGAAACAGCATAGTCAAGATCTGAATACCTGTCGCCAAAAATCTTGGTTGAAGACGCAGGGGATTTGGCTACGGCTCTATCCCTGTGATTTACAGGCAGGAAAACTCGATGAAGTAATGGATCGGATTGTAAACCGTGGCTATAACCAAGTATTTGTAGAAGTGATTTCTGAAGGGAAGATTCTCTTACCAAAATCGGAAAATATTACGGCTTGGGATTCCCTTGTGCAATCGGAGAAGTATAAAAATGCGGACTTATTAAAATTGGCGATCGCCAAGGGAAGAGAACGTGGACTTAAGGTACATGCTTGGATCTTTACGATGAATGTGAGTAAAGCTTATGGACAGGGCTTTGATCGCAGTGGATTATCACGTCAAACAGTGGCAAGGCAACAGGCGATCGCTTTGAATGGTAACGGTGACAATACCATGTCAATCGTGGAGAACTTGGGTAAAAATCCTGAAGGCGAAGTACCAACAAGGGATCAGTTATTTGTTGATCCCTATAACTATCAAGCCCAAAGTGATTTGTATTTAGCGGTGAATGAAGTAGTCAAGCGCAAACCTGATGGCGTAGTTTTTGACTATGTGCGTTACAAGCGTGGCGCGGGTGCTGCTTCGGTGGTTAGTAATGTGCGCTATCTTTGGATTTATGGTCAGGCTTCTTTACAAGCATTACGCGATCGCGCTGAGAATTTTCAAGGAAGAGAATTAATTAATCGCTTTCTCCAACAGGGCTATGTCACACCAACTGATTTACAAACTATCAAGAAACTCTATCCTCAGGAATTAGAACCCTTATGGCAAGGTCGTCTTCCCATGAAGTCTAATCCTTTGACCAAAGACGCAGCGATCGCCTATTGGCAGAGTGAGCTTTGGCGGCTGGCGGTTGGTCATGCTTTTATCGGTGTCACCTATTATTTGGGTATTGTTTCTAAACCTGTTTTCCGTCAAGGACTTCCTGCTGGAGTTGCCTTTTTTGCTGATGGTAATCAACCCGTTGGTGAAGGTTTCGATTCGAGAATGCAGCCTTGGCATTTATTTCCAAGTAGTTATGAGTTTCAGCCGATGGCATATGCCGCCTGTGGCAAGCCTGACTGTATTGTTGCTTTAGTGCGTCGAGTATTCCAATATGCTCCTAGTGATGCTCGAATTTCACCGATTTTAGTTGGACAATGGGGTGAAAATTCTAATAATCGTCCTGCTCTAGAAGCACAAATGCAGGCAATTCACGATGCTTTTCCATCTGTAAGTTCCATTAGCCACTTTACTTTTGGTTGGCATAATCGGGAATTAGCTTTTACGCGATCGCGCCAATTTTGTAAACTTTAGCGATATTGCGCCAAAGATAGAGAGTAAAGTACAACAGAAATTTCTATCAATTCTGTTTTCGACAATCATAATAATGATGTGCGGGAAGGTAAACTTCAGAAATCTGAGTCGATACAGCGAAATCAGCGATCGCACATATTGATGGCAGTTAGCCCATTCCTACAACAAGAAATTCATCATCTGATTTCCACGTAACACTAGTTAAGTAGGTGGGCGCAATTAATTATAAAACCCCAAAATCTGTGGCGCACGCGCAGCGTGCGCCACAGATTTTGGATCTGGTTTTTAATTATGCCCAGCTACTTAATAATGTTTATTGCTGAATAATCATCAAAATATAGGCGTGGTATATTGACACTTGAGGAATCGAGTGAATGCAAAATTATGGTTGTCGTATCAGTCAAACCTGTCAGCTAGAATCACGTCCTTCAAGAAACCTGAGACTAAGATTTTCGTCGAATTCTTTAATTAGATAACTCAACTTTTTAAAGTTAGGACTTACGCAATGCTAACGAATTTACTGGATTTTAGGTAGATGTGGCGCGGGCTAAGCCCGCGCCACATCTACCCAATGCGTAAGTCCTAAAAGTTTTATCAATAAAGTGTCAAACGTAAAAGTGCCAAACATAACTTAGTAATCAAGATATTTTATAGCCATGCGTAAAAACTTCAGTGCGATCGCAATTACCACATTGTTGTTGGGCTTGCCTGTGCAAACGCTAATTAGCCCAAATGCTCAAGCACAGGTTCAGCAAGACAGTAAAGCTGAAGCGGAGAAATTTTATGAGCAAGGAAACCAGTTGTATAACCAAGGTCAGTATCGTGAAGCGATCGCAGCTTGGCAAAAAGCCCTAAATCTATATCGAGTGCAACAGAATAGGAGTTATGAAGGTGATGCGCTCAACAATATTGGTAATGCTTACAAAGGTTTAGGACAAATCCAAAAAGCGGTTGAGTTCTTTCAACAGGCTTTAGAGATCAAACAGCAGATCGGTGAACGTAAGGGAGAGGCTCGTGCAGTAATTAGTCTCGGCAATGTTTACAACGATCTTGGACAATATCAAAAAGCAATTGATATGTTTCAACAGGCTCTAGTCCTCAAGAAGCAAGCTAGCGATCGCGTGGGAGAGGGGGATTCTCTGATCGGATTGGGCAATGCCTATAAAAATCTTGGCAAGTACCAACAAGCTATTAACTTTTATCAACAAGCCTTCGATATTTATAAACAAGCCAATAATCGCTATGGGCTAGGGCTGGCTCTGAATAATTTGGGCACTGTTTACACCAGTCTGAGTCAGTATCAAAAGGCGATTGAATTTTATCAGCAAGCCTTAGATATCAGAAAGGAACTTAACGATCGCTATGGTGTCGCGCTTGCCCTGAACAATTTGGGTACTTCTTACAACAACTTAGGACAATACCCCAAGGCAATTGAACTCTACCAACAAGCCCTAGACATCTATAAACAAATCGGCGATCGCTATGGGATTGCCCTTGCTCTCAATAATTTAGGTGCGGGTTATGGCAACATTAGTCAGTACCAAAAAGCGATTGAGTTCTATCAACAGGCTTTAGAGCTCAAAAAGCAAATCGGCGATCGCAATGGCATAGCGTTAGCGCTCAATAATTTGGGCATTACCTACAGCAGTCTAGGACAATATCAAAAGGCAATTGATTTTGCTCAACAAGCCTTAGATATTAGGAAAGAAATCGGCGATCGCGCTGGTGTAGGTAGCTCACTCAGCACTTTAGGCGATGCTCATAGTAGATTGGGACAGTACCAAAAAGCGATTGAGTTCTTCCAGCAATCCTTGGACATTCGGAAGCAAATCGGCGATCGCTATGGAGAAGCCGCCGCACTCTATGGTCTGGGTGGTGCTTACTACAGGTTAGGACAATACCAAAAAGCGATCGCAGTTTTCCAGCAAACCTTAGAGATTAGACAAAAAATTGGCGATCGCTATGGTGAAGCAGGTGCTCTTGATGAATTAGGCTATGTATATAGTCTTTTAGGGCAGTCTCAAAAAGCCCTTGATTTCTATCAACAAGCCTTAGCGATTAGTAAGCAAATCGGCGATCGCAGTGGTGAAGCAGGTTTTCTCAGTGATGTTGGTACGGTCTACAACAAGATCGGTCAGTATCAAAAAGCGATCGAATTTTTCCAGCAATCCTTGGATCTCAAAAGACAAATTGGGGCGCGTAATGGCGAAGGGGTAGCACTCCTAAACTTGGGGCTTGCCTACAACAATCTTGGACAGTACCAAAAAGGCATTGAGTATTACCAACAAGCCTTGGAAATTAACAGACAACTAGGCGATCTCAATGGCTTAGGACTTGCCCTCAATAATTTGGGCACAGCCTTCAACAATATGAAGCAGTACCAAAAAGCGATCGGGTATTACCAGCAATCCCTAGAACTTGCCCGTCAAACTGGTGAACGTGAGAGTGAAGGCAGGACACTTTCCAATCTTGGTTTAGCTTTTAGCAAGCTCAGTAAAGATGAACTCGCCATTCTCTACTACAAACAATCCATCAATATTAGGGAATCTATTCGTAAAGATCTACGTGGGCTGAGTACAGAAGAGCAAAAATCCTATCTATCCACAGTCGAATATACCTATCGCAATCTTGCTGATTTGCTGCTCAAACAAAACCGTAGTCTCGAAGCTCAACAGGTACTCGATTTACTCAAAGTGCAAGAACTGAGCAGCTATCTCAATAATGTACAGGGCAATACCCAAACCCAACAAGGTGTTGACCTTCAGCCATCTGAACAGAGCATTATTACCCTTGCGAGTGAACTAAATTCTCTTCAGAAGAAAGATCGTGAAGGCAGCATTACGGAAGGCGAACAGAAGCGTCTCACCCAGCTCGTGCAGGCGGAACAGTCTCAAAATGAAAAATTCAATTCCTTTCTCAATAGTCCTGAAATCCAAAAACTAACCGATGAAATCCGTCGTACTGAGCAACAGCAAAATGTAAACCTCGCCAGTTATCGCAAACTCCAACGGGAAGTACTCACACAGTTACCCAGTGCGGTGATGCTTTATCCATTAATTCTTGATGATCGCTTAGAACTGGTATTAGTTTCGGCGAACACTCCGCCCATTCGGCGCACAGTTAATCTAAAGCGCGAAGAACTGATTCGACTCGTTACTGATTTTCGTGAGGGACTCAAGGATAAAGGCTCAGAGGATGTCAAAGAACCTGCTCAGAAGTTGTATAAAGCCATTGTCAAACCCTTTGAAGCAGAACTCAATCAACTAAAAATTGATACGATTATCTATGCTCCCGATGGACAGTTGCGCTATATTCCGCTTGCGGCGCTTTACGATGGCAAGCAATGGCTAATTGAGAAATATCGCATTAATAACATCACGGCTGAATCTCTTACGGGATTTAACCTCAAGCCAATTGCTCCACCCCATGTTTTAGCAGGAGCCTTTGGGGGCAAAGAAGGTGACAAACGCTCAGGATTTGATGGCTTACCTGCAACTTTAACGGAAGTCCAAAAGATTGCCGCTCGCTTTGCGAATACCACCACATTACTGGAATCTAATTTTACTAAAACCACGACGGCAACCAAGGCGAATTCCTATACAATTTTGCACCTTGCCACTCACGGATTTCTCTCGACAGAGAAGCCTGAGGATTCCTTTATTCTCTTTGGCAATGGTGATAAAGCCACAATTCGCGATATTCAAGACTGGTCATTAAAGAATGTCGATCTGGTTGTCCTCAGTGCTTGCGAAACTGGGATTGGTAACAAGTTAGGCAATGGGATTGAAATTTTAGGATTGGGATATCAAATGCAATCAGCAGGTGCAAGGGTGGCGATCGCATCTCTATGGCAGGTCAGTGATGAAGGGACACAGGCGCTCATGGATGTATTTTATGGTGAACTCCAAAAAGGAAATGTATCGATCGCTGAAGCCTTGAGAAGGGCGCAAATTGCGCTAATTCGCTCGCCGCAATATAAGCATCCTAATTATTGGTCAGCATTTTTTGCGATCGGTAATGGTTTGTAACGTAGTAGTAGAAGAGGGTGAGATGGGCGCTAACCATGCTACTCAAAATGTAAATTAAAGAGGTTTAGGTTAAGACTATGAAAATCAAAAAATGGAAAGTTGGGTTAGGGTTTCTGTTAGGAATGGCGATCGCTTGGCTATGTACTACCTATGCCCCCCTTGCAGCTCAGCCCCTCTCAGGTTTGTTACCCAAAGAGGCGATCGCTCCAGCCCAAAGTACATCTCTCAAGGCGATCGCGGCGGAGCCTGATGGCTTTGTCCCTCAAAAATTGAGTGAGTCTACATCACCGATAGGACGCGATCGGGCGATCATCGGTACAGACCAGCGCTTACCGATGCTCAGCCGTGAGTATCCTTGGTCTACGGTGGGTAAGATCATCATGATTGGGAAGGATGATAAAGAGTATTCCTGCACGGGTACGTTAATTGGCAAAGCGCTAGTGTTGACCAATGCCCATTGTCTGTATGAGAAGGATAAGCTATTTCCCAAGATGTTCTTTTTGCCCAATTTAATCAATGGCAGGTTACGCACACGCAATGATGTGGCGATCGTCAAAAATGTTTGGTCAGGAACGCATAAACCCGATAATGAGCCAGAGAGTGATTGGGCAGTTTTGCAGTTGAATAAGCCTTTGGGAGAGAAGTATGGGTTTCTCAAATGGCGATCGGTCTCTCTGGCTGCACTGCAACAATATAAGAATCGTATTTCTGTAGCAGGCTATTCAGGGGATTATCCTGATCCTAAGACTTATCACAATCTATCGGCAGGTAAGGGCTATACCGCAGGTGTGCATATGGAATGTAGTGTGCTAGGTGAGAGTGAGGGAATGTTAGTCCATGATTGCGATACAAACCCCGGAGCTTCTGGTTCGGCTTTGATTACAAAGATTGATGGGGCTTATCAGATTGTGGGTCTCCATGCGAGAGGTGGCAAGGATCGGCGTGGTCAAGGGGTTGCGAATTATGCTGTGCAAATTAGTCAGATTGAAGCGGCGTTGAATAAGGAGAATTAACGTTGTAAGGTTAAAGCATTTACGCCACAATGTTTAAACTCCTCACAAAAAATCTCGATCTGCAAATGCTTGACCCTCTTTGCTCTCGTCGATAATTTGTCCCTGCGTTGTGGGGTTTGGGCGTAGCATTACCGTTTGAGAATTGGGGTGATATGCGTAAATGGTCGCGGTAATGCTGCGCCCCTACAGTTTGAATTGAGGTTGAGATCCCCGACTTTTTCTACTCTATCAAAGGGGATTTGCAAGTTTACAAAAAAAGTCGGGGATCTGTCCAGTTTTTAATCATCTGGTGGTAACAAGAGTTCTGCTTCAATCGCATCCCACGTTGCAGGGGAAAGTCTAGCTGCTTCTTGCTTGCATTTGAGAAGTAGATCGATGCTATAGAGATATTTGTTTAGAGCTTGCAATTCTTCTGTATCGTTGACAATAAATTTTTGAGTTTCAATTCGGGTGATATCTGTACTGTCTAGATAATATCTGAGAGATTCTAAGTCAATTAAAAATTGGGAGAACCCTAATCTTGTTGTAACAATACCTAATTGCTCTAACTTGTCTCTATCTATGACACTAGCTCTATTGCTAGCGGCAATAATAACTGGGCTCATAATGGCGCTAACACCACTAGCAATTACATTCGTAATTGCTCTCTCATTTTCTCTAGCTTCACCTCTGTCTATGCCTCTATAAATACACATAGTTTGGTACAAAAGTTGGGAAGAACTATCTCTACTATTAATAAATACTATGGCTGCTGCCCGTTTAGCCGCAGGTTTAAGAATACCTGATGAACTTGCTATAACTTTATCTGCCCATAGCAACAACTCTTTTACCTTAGGATGAAGTGCATACTGTTTAGCAACTTTGTGCATTTCTAGAAGAAGACTATCTGAACCTCGATCTACCATCAAACCAGAAGTTAATAGAAATACTTCTCTCCATCGAAAATCACTCAGATAGTTCTCCACCATCAGCGAAATTAGATCACGATTATAGATATATCTTGCAGTCAGATATTCCTGCAAAGTCAAGTGCGAGAAAGAATACACCTCCTCTACCCTCTCTACCAAGATTCCTTGCTGAATGGCAATAGCATCTAGAACCTGTTCCCCACTCAGTTGTTTAGGCGCATTCAGATTACTTGATAAAAACTCCTTAATTCGCTCAACCAATTGAGACTGAGGAATAAATAAACGATCCGCCTCAAAAACCTCACAGGCAATTTCTGAAAGCAACACTTCCTCTAGCTCTACGCTCAAACCCTCATAGATCGCCTGTCGCATAATCCTCTTTTCCGCAGCCCATTCCTCCAAGAGAATCCGCAAAGCCTTCTTGTATAGCCCACTGCGATTATTCGCAAAGGTCTGTGACTTGTCATAGGTCAGACAGAGAAAAGTTAGCAAAATTGGACTATGAGCAAGTTCCTTTGCTGCTTTATTTTCATCACGTTTTAGCAATTCCCAACAAAGCGCCGCCGTTCCTGCCTGTTTGTCCTCTTCGGAGCGAAACCAGTTATTGATAAACTGCTGAATCTGTCCATCATCAAACTCCGACAAAATCACATCGCTAAAGCGCTTGAAATTGTAGCGATAGGCGGCAGTACGACAGGAGGCAATGTAGCGATTTTTGTCGTAACGATCTACAAAGTCTTGAATTGCATCGATAACAGAGTTGACATTTGCCGAAGGTACTTCATCCAGACCATCTAGCAAAATCAGCAATTTCCCCTTTTCTAAAGCACTTTCTGTAAATTCTTTAGGCTTAGGAAATCCACAGGTAGTAAACTCCGCCTCAATCAACGCCTTGAGATCGATTTTACTCTCAGTGAATTTTTTAAGCTCTAGCAAAACTGGAATGGCTTGATGTTTAAAGTTGCCCTTTTTTCCTTTAAAAGATTCCAAACCAATTTTGCGAAGAAATGTAGACTTCCCTGCCCCCGGAGCGCCCAACACCATCAGAAATTGCTTTTGACTAGCAACAGCAATCCCATCTTGTCTTTCCTTCGAGCGATGTCGCAGTAATCTTTGACCAGCTTCACGATAAATTTTCTCTAAATCATCAATAGTTGCAAACTGCTGAACTTCATCCTCTCCCAATAACTGAACTGTCGTAAATATCTCATCTAACTCGACAGGATCTTTCATTCCCAATACTTTGAGTTTGCCATGTCGTTTAGTGTAACTCTCGATATACTTACCCGCCGCCTTAAAGACGACATCCTGCCAATCCTTACCAACATCTCGATTCATTAATCTGGCAAGTAGACCTTCACCTTCCTTTTTGCCACTGTCTTTAAGTACATCGAGCATGATTCCACCAAGAAGCGGAATAAATGGTTCTAATCCAGTCATGAGATTTCGTGATTATATTAGCCAGATCCTAGAGGATTTACAGTTGCTTGTAAATTAAAATTTGCTCTTCCTGTAAATAGCGATCAATTGCGATCGCACTTTTCGCGATCGGTAATGGGTTATAAAATAGAAAGTGTTATGACAGGTGCAAAGCGCCTCAGATAACTTACCAAAGGTAAAGGGAAAAATACATGGTCATCGCAGCAGCAAAACCCCATAGCCTAGAAGCATTTCTAGAACTACCTGAGACCAAACCCGCCTCAGAATTCCTTAATAACAAAATCAGACAGAAACCAATGCCACAGGGTAAACATAGTCTATTGCAAGGCACGCTTTGTGAAATTATCAATCAAGTAGTTAAATTTGCTAAGATTGCGATCGCTTTTCCAGAATTACGTTGTACCTTTGGCGGCGCATCAATTGTTCCTGATGTTTGTGTATTTCGCTGGGAGCGTATTCCCCGTGACCCTGATGGACAAATAGCAAATAAATTTTTGACCTATCCTGATTGGACGATTGAAATTCTTTCGCCTAGACAAAGCCCCAACAAGGTTTTAGCAAATATATTACACTGCATCGAAAATGGCACGGAATTAGGATGGATGCTCGATCCTGAAGAGCGGAATATTTTTGTCATATCTAGCGATCGCCGCATTCATATGTTTAAAGAAGAACAGTCTGTACCCGTTCTCAGTGGAATTGACTTAACTTTGACAGTTAGCCAGATTTTTGATTGGCTCAGTTTTTAAGACGTAAGCACCAAAATAGAGTTTTGACGCAGAGCGTCGCAACTCTCTAGATATAGAATGGACTATGACCAACGCTGTAACCAACCATTCCATGTTCACCTTCGCACTGCCCAAAGGCTCACTATTAAAAGACTCAATCCGCTTACTCCAAGGCGTAGGACTTGACTTTAGTGGGTTTCTCGATCCTACAAATCGTCAATTGCAAATTTTAGATCCCACAGGAACCGCTAGAGCCTTACTGGTCAGAGCGCAGGATGTACCTGTATATGTAGAATATGGACAAGCCCAAGCAGGCATCGTCGGTGAAGATGTCTTGCGCGAAAAAACGCCCAAAGTAGCCAAATTATTAGACCTAGGATTCGGCGGCTGTCGGATGTCGATCGCTGTTTCAGGAGAGAGCCGCTACCGATCGCCCCTAGACCTGCCACCCCATAGCCGCATTGCCTCCAAATATGTCGGCTGCGCCCGTGAATACTTTGACAGCATCGATTTACCTGTCGAGATTATTCCCCTCTATGGCTCCGTTGAGCTGGGGCCCATTACAGGTATGGCTGAAGCGATCGTTGATTTAGTGTCTACGGGCAAAACTTTAAAGGATAACGGACTGATTGAAATTGAAGTGTTGTATCACAGTACCGCCAGACTGATTGCCCATCCCCTGAGTTATCGCCTATATAGCGATCGCTTTAGCGAGTTAATGGAAAAGATGCAGGTTAAATCATAAAAAAAGGGCGCTTAGCGCCCTTTTTTCTAACCTTTGAGTTTCTTCGATTCAACTACGAGAGAATCAATTAATGGCTGGAGAATCAATTCCATTGCCATACCCATCTTGCCACCGGGGACAACCAAGGTGGTATGACGAGACATAAAGGAATCATGGATCATGTCTAGCAAATAACGGAAGTCAATTTTAAACTTCTCACGGAAGACACGATTGGTGTGGATAATTACAAAACTCTCATCAAGGGTAGGGATATCACGAGCAATGAAAGGATTGGAAGTATCAACGGTAGGAACGCGCTGGAAGTTAATGTGAGTATTCGAGAACTGAGGTGCAATGTAATTCACATAGTCAGGCATCCGACGCAAAATTGTATCGACGATCGCTTCAGCACTGTAGCCACGTTCAGCATTATCACGATGGATTTTTTGAATCCATTCCAAGTTCACAATGGGAACTACACCCACCAACAAATCGACATATTGGGCAAGGTTAATATCTTCTGCAACTACACCACCATGCAAACCTTCGTAAAAAAGCACATCGGTATTAGGTTCGATGCTTTCCCAAGGAGTGAATTCACCAGGTTGATTGCTTGTACCTAAGCGACCATTGTGATACTCGGCTTCTTCAGGACTGTGCAGATAGTAACGTCTTTGACCATTACCAGTTTCGCCATATTCCTGAAACAGAGCTTCGAGCTTATCGAGCAAATTGGCATTTAAACCAAAGTGGCTGAGACTACGACCTTCAGCCGCAGCTTGTTTCATGGCTTCGCGCATTTCTAAGCGGTTGAATTTGTGGTAGCTATCACCTTCAATAACCGCTGCTTGGATATTTTCAATTCGGAAAATATGCTCAAAAGCTCGCTTAACAGTGCTAGTACCAGCACCCGATGAACCTGTTACTGCAATAACTGGATGTTTTTTAGACAAATTTTTTCTCCTTAAATTTATATATAAACCTTATTCCGTGGGTATGGGTCTAAGGTGAGACGAAATTATTTAGAGATTGTGGAGATTACCAGAGGCGCATCAGCCAAAGGTGCAAAT
The DNA here is from genome assembly GCA_050632425.1 of Pseudanabaena sp. BL-A-41. Taxonomy (GTDB): domain Bacteria; phylum Cyanobacteriota; class Cyanobacteriia; order Pseudanabaenales; family Pseudanabaenaceae; genus Pseudanabaena. Next base: position 3,271,034 of record CP192607.1, read on the forward strand.
CTCTTAAACCATTTAGAATTACTATACCTTTGTATATAGCGCCAACGAAAGCAAAATTTGCGGACATGATTTCGGCTACATCTAAATTACAGCAAAAATTCACTGAACCTTTAACTATTGGCAATGTCACCCTTAAAAGTCGGGTACTGCAATCGCCATTGTCGGGAGTGACGGATCTAGTATTTCGGCGGTTGGTGCGGCGCTATGCCCCAGACTCGATGCTCTACACAGAGATGATCAGCGCCACAGATCTGCATCATATGAAAGCTTTGCCTAAGCTCATGGAGATCGATCGCCACGAAACGCCCATTAGTATTCAGCTTTTCGATTGTCGTCCTGACTTCCTTGCAGAAGCCGCTCAAAAAGCAGTACATGAGGGGGCAGACACCGTAGACATTAATATGGGTTGCCCAGTCAATAAAATCACGAAAAAAGGCGGTGGCTCATCCCTATTAAGGCAACCTGAACTAGCAGCGCAAATTGTGCGATCGGTGGTCGAGGCTGTTGATATTCCTGTCACCGTCAAAACGCGCATTGGCTGGGATGATGCCGAAATTACGATCTTAGATTTTGCGAAACGCATGGAGGATGCGGGAGCCAAGATGATCACCGTCCATGCCAGAACGCGATCGCAGGGCTATACAGGTAATGCTAAGTGGGAATGGATTCGCAAGGTCAAAGAGGTGCTGACGATTCCTGTAATTGCCAATGGTGATATTTTTTCGGTAGAAAATGCGATCGCTTGTTTAGAACAGACGGGAGCCGATGGGGTGATGTGTTCGCGGGGAACCTTGGGCTATCCATTTTTAGTGGGGCAAGTCGATCATTTCTTAAAAACTGGTGAACGTTTGCCTGACCCTTCGCCGATTGAATGTTTGCAAGTCGCCAAGGAGCATTTACAAGGACTCTGGGACTACAAAGGTATTCGCGGAATTAGGCAATCGCGCAAACACATGACTTGGTACGCGAGGGGCTTTGCGGGTGCGGCGGTGTTGCGCGATCGCCTCTGTCGGATTGAGTCATTGCAAGATGGTATGGATTGTCTGGACGGAGCGATCGAGGAGTTGCAGGTGGAAAAGTTTGGTTAGTAGTTTTATGCGGTGGCTCAGACTTTCATTGCAGACTACGATAAAAATATGCGTTCAAAAGGTTGTTTGCGATAGCGGCGGTAAACGTCGAAATCACTGTCTAATGTGGCGATCGCAGCAATATTGAGTCTTTCGGAGATGACAATTAGTGATAGATCGGTAAAGTCTGCGGGTAGATCTTGATAGGTGGTATTAAGTTCTTGAACTCTTTGATAGTCTGATGGTTGCAAGTGTTCGCACAGAATAGCTTGCTTGAATAAGGCAGATAAAAATTCGTTTTGAACTGGAATATTTGGTGCAAGTAGCCACAGAACTTCTGTAACGCAAGCGACTGTGGTAACAAGTTGACTGGTGCAAGTACTGAAAAAGTTGATCGCTTGTTGGTGATGTTTATCTTTGCGATCGTAAAAAGCAACGATAATTCCAGTGTCAATTAAGATTAGGCGATGGTTATTCATGTCTTGACTGATATTTCGCTCTAATCTTTTCCGCGATTATTTTTTTACGGACGTTTCTATCTGATAGATCTCCCGATCCTTCCAAGAAGTGCTTAGGATAACCACCCATGCGTTCTAATACTGTCTGCGATGAAGTTGGTGAGATAGCAGTATTTTTCTGAAGTGATGAGATAAATTGCAATACAAGGGGGATTTGCTGCTCATCAAGTTGACTAATCGCTTCTAGTAGTTGACTCTGATTATTGGGAGACATGGCAACTGAGCTATATATATGGGTCTAGTGTAGCAAGGATATCAATTATTGGCTGGATATCAGATTGAATTTTGCGATTAACGTTTGGTTAGTGGTTTTAGGAGGCGGATGAAGGGTAATGTAAAGAGAACTTCGATCATAGGGTATGGGTTATGGCGTTTAGCTTTCAGCTTTTAGCTTTTTGAGTGAGTCGTGTCAGGTTAGCAAAAAACTTGCGGAACTCTGGACATTTTTGTTGGGCGATCGCAGAGTCAAGTTGCTTGATAAAACGGGCGGTATGCAGTTGTTTGGAATATCTCATTCCTTCTTTTTGTTCTGAGGCTTGGATAATCGCGTTGGAAAGTTTTTGATGATAGCTCTGAGGAAATGCGGGATCTAGTCCAAAATTTTCGGGATTGCTAAAGGATAGTTGGCGATCGGTTACAAGCCAGTGCTGCATTGCTTTACATTTATCGCGAAAGTCGGGATCTCTAGCTAAGGTTTGATCCCAATCGGCGATGACCCAAGACTCTAATTCTGGTTTGGCGAATCCGATAACGTGATTGACTGGCTGAATGTTGGGGTTATTTTTCCATACTTGATTGAGGAGATCTGCAAATTCTTGAGATTTCTGTTGACAGAACTCGTTGGGATCGTTAATGCCTTGGGGTGGATAGTCAAGATCATCAAAAATCAAAATAAGATCGCACATGGGATCGTTTAATCTGAATTTATGATTTAATCTCTCTTCAATTTCCTTGAGCAATGATTTACCCGTCAAGCCTTGAGATGCTCGATCTGTCTTAGGTTTTGCGCCTAGTTTGTTGGGTTTTATGCCTTCCTTATTACTAACTGGTGTCACTCTTTGGAAGTCACAATTTGGAAATTCTCGGCGTAAGTAGGGAAGTAGTCCTGATATTTCCGATTGTCCTCCTCCTGCAAATACCCATACGATCACAATGCCCAGCCTCCAACTTCAGGTTCGCCTACTCGATAGAGATCGCCAAGTTCCCATCCTTCATCTAGGCGATCTTGCAGTCTTTCTCTGGATAGGGTTTTGACATGAAATAGGGTTTGCTCTGGGTTGGAGGCTTCAAAGACATGGACATTTTCGAGGCAGTCTGTAAATTTATCCAATAGGTCGGGGCTATGGGTGGTGATGATTACCTGTGTTCTAGCGGCGGCGTTTTTTATCCATTCGGCGAGGTAACTCAACCATTGAACATGTAAGCCGACTTCTGGCTCGTCAATGACGATGAGGGATGGTAAGTTCGGGGAGTTGAGGATGATTGCCCAACATAGCATTCTGACCGTGCCATCGGACATTTCATCAAGGTATAGGGGACGTTTGGTATTTTGTAAATGCCATTCAATGCTAATTCTGGTTCTACCTGTTCTGATGGGGCGAATGCGTTTTGTTTGTGGCACGATGTCGCGCATGATGACGTTGAGTTGGTCTTCAAAGTCGATGCTTTCTTGGATGAGGTTGTCTAGGACTAGGGCGAGGTTTTCACAGTCAGGGTTTAGATATTTCTCTTGAGAGCCGATTTCTGGTTCTGCATTACGGATCTCTTTTAGATTCATATTATTAGCACTGTAAAATCGCCAGCTAGATACAAGATCGAGAATTTGACGATATTTATCGTATAGAATTTTAATTTCTGGAAGAGTATTTGATGTTTCTAATAGGTTAGGAATATTGGACAAACCAATTTCATCAGAATGAATTCCAGATACTGCTGTCTTTTTTAAGGGATCTTTGGTGTCGAATACAGTACCATGACCACTTAATGAATAGTATCTATAGTAATAAAATAGTTCGTTATTCTCTTCGTTTGATTCTGACAAATATTCTTCTAGAACTTGAGGAAATATCTTGGCTGTACAGTAAAGCGATAACCAAAGACTTAATTGATTTTTAACAGAATTCTCAACAGGAAAAGTGAATTTTAAATCGATATTTTCTGGCAAAGGATATGTGGCATTTAATATTCTAGAGCTACCTAAATTTGATATAGCTTTCACAAAGTTTGTTGCGCCATCTCTTGTTAATACATTATTGCCTGAAATACTCTCTTTTAAGAAATTGAGTAATGCAATAAAATTACTTTTGCCAGAGCCATTAGACCCGATAAATATATTTAATCCTTCGCTAAGTTTTAAACCCCGATCTAAATCAAGATTTTTATATCTTTGGGCGCTGACTTCACTAATATATTTTATGTTCATGATGATACTCCCTCACTAGCTCTCAACGCTTCTAATTCTTCAGGGGTAAATGGGTTAATTCCAGATTTTAAAGTTTCAAGCCAACGTTGACGCTTTTCTAGAGTTGCTCCTTTAATTTCACCACTTTTGATTGCTGCTTCAAAATCTTCAATTGCACCAGTCAAGTTGCCAGTTAATGCTCTTGCTAGACCGCGAGTATCTTGAAGTGCCGAAGATTCTGCCAACTCAACAGCTTTCTCGCAAGCAAATAGAACATCAGTTGCACGATTATGAAGACTACCAAACCAGCCTAACTGATTCCAGTAGAAAGCAGAAATCTCCAAGTTAGGGTCAAGTTGCTGGGCTTCGGAATAAGCGGCAATTGCTCCATCCACATCGCCAGAAACAACCAAATCAGAGCCTTTGCCCAGCAGAACTGCTGCCCTAAATTGGGGATTAAGAACTAATGATTCGGGTCTATTAATAGCTTTATGTAAGCCTATAGCATTTGACCAAAATGTACTTTCATTTGATGAAATATAACTGAGGTCTGCATTACTGAGGTATGTGTTACCGAGATCTGCGTTACTGAGGTCTGTGTGACTAAGGTTTGAACTAATGAGGAATGTCCCAGTGAGGTTTGCTCCAGTGAGGTTTGCTCCAGTGAGATTTGAGCCAATGAGGATTGAACCATTGAGGTCTGTGTGACTGAGGTTTGTGGCATTGAGGAATGCACTACTGAGGTTTACTCTTATGAGGAATGCACTACTGAGGTCTGTGGCAAAGAAGTTTGCGCCACTTAGGTCTGCGCCACTTAGGTCTGCGCTACTGAGGTTTACATGACTGAGGTCTGTGCCAAAGAGGTATGCTCCACTGAAGTTTACGTTAGTTAAAAATTTGCCGACTATGCTATTAAAACCGCCATTTCTAAGACATTGAGCATAACCAATAATACGGAACAACCTACTTGGATCATCGATCGCTCCATCTTTTGAACTGTATTTGCAAGGATGGAATGAAACTTTGTCTTTCAGTTCTGAATCTGGCTGATGAGCATAACGATGTAAAGTAAACATCAATATCAAAACATTCAAGCCAGTATAAACATCAATCTTACGTTGCCCGATCGCAACACCTTGCTTCTGCATCAGACGCGCTTTCCTGAGTGGTATAGGCTCTCCATCTGACTCAACAGCCTCAATAAAATCGCCATCACTCCAAGCCCAATAAAACCCATACAAGCGCTCAAACAATCTCACAAAATCATCATCTTTGCCAGCAAATTCCCTTTCAATCAAAGCCACCAAATATTCCACAATCTCAGAAGTGAGCGCTCCAAAACCCAACAAATCATAAACCTGCCATTCTAAATCTTTGTCTTCTACTTCCAAAACTTGGCGACTAGATCGGCGTGGATCGGGCTTTTGCCTAGACCATGCCAACAAACTATCAACCAATCGCTCTGCACAAAGAAACTCACCAAAACTCTTATGCAGAAACTCCATCGAATTATTTTTACCATCCGCCGCCTTCAGATAAAAAGTCGCCAATGCCACAGGCAAAGTATCTTTCTCTTGATCCTTCCGAGCATCTTCAAGAGCTTTACGCAGATCGGGTGCTAACCTCGATTCAATCACCTCCAAAGAAGCACATTCACCTCCAGACTGAGCCACACACAAACCCGCCTCCTTCAAGATATCGCGAATATCTTCTGCATCTAAACCCGTCAAACGTGGATTAAGTTCGTCATTACGCTGTTTTGTCAAAACCCAGTTTAGAGTCTGATCGTAAATCAAAATTTTGGCACTGTTTCCCGCCTTCTGAAAGTCCTCAATCTTAAACCTGTTATCCCTATGCATTGCTGCCAACAGGTACAACAACAAAGGCTCTTTTGCCAAAGTCTTCAGCTGTTCAGGACATTTGTCATCACTAATAAATGCTTGAAACTTTTGAGCCGCATCTTCCCCTTTCAGCGCCGCCCATTTCTCCAACCAACTCACCCGAACTTCTTGACTCATATCAAGGATTTTCACTCGTTCTAAGTTAGAAGGCATCTCGCGCTCAATCCCAAACAGCGCAAGCGGTCTACCCGTGATAATGATCCGATGTCCACGCTCCTTAATGTTTATACAATCATTTTGAAAACTAGACACACGCCTTAGAAAATCCTTGAGACTGCGATCGCGCCCACGCTGTAACAAAAGCTCATCAAACCCATCCAAAATAAACAAAAATCGCGTATTCCGATCCGTCAGCCAGCCGTTATCATTCCGCGCAAAATCCGTATTTACAGAATTTCGCAGTAAAGTATCAAAATCATCTGCTGAGATATCAATATCTCGCAATCTAATTAAAATCGGAGTCCAAATTGGATATAGCTCTCGCCTTACGCGATCGGCAAACATTCGACAAAACACACTCTTCCCCCGCCCTGGTTCCCCTTGGATAAATAGTACCTGTCCCGACTTGCTCTCATCATGGAGTAAATCTAGCGCCCATTCTTCAATAAATTGAGGTTCGCTATTGTTGTTGTTTGCGATCGCCTCAACCTGCAACTCCACATAAATATCCTTAAAACCAAAAGTTTCCTGAAAGACTGGTTTACTAGGTTCCTTTGCAATGTCTTTCAAATATTCGTCAATGCTGTAATAAGTCTCTAGCTCACGCTGCCACTCACTTCCATAAATCACAGATAGCTTCTTCACCTTGTCCTTAATCTCCGCTAACGCAGGTTTAATTTCCCGATGCGTCATCCGCGAAATCCTCTCGACAATAATCTTCGCTTGCCTCTCCTCAATTCCCGCCTCAACCAATCGCTCTAAAACAATAGGATTCAACTCTGTTGCCAACTTTGACTCATGAAAGCAAAGTAATACAGTCTTAGCCTCAGACTCAGTTAAAGTCAGACTCTTGCTCAATTTTGAAATTTCTTTCTGAAGGCGATCGGAGGCTCTTGCCTTATTTAACTTCTCCAACAAATGCTTATTAGAATCATCACCAAAAAACTTCTTAAAACTCTCTAAATAAGCCGCCTGTCCCACCAGTTCCACACAATCTTCTAATGATGGATCTTCTTTAGTGCTTTCTAGATAAAACTGCAACAACTTACTAGCGATCGAGACAAAAGGCAATCCTGCTCCCACCACCTGCACAATGGGTAAATTCAAAACATCCAGTAGCGAGGAAACCTGACTGATTAGAGGTGTTAATTCAGGAAGCGACTTATTTTCGTTTAATGCCTTAGATAAATCCAAAAATGTCTTAGTAGTGTCAACACTTCCCTGTGTTAATTCACTAATCGAGATCTTGGTATTCATCAGATCCCATAGCCTTTCCCACACGCCCTTTGACATAGCTAACTCAGCCTAAAAATCTTATGCTATCCTAGCCTAATTTCAGCCAAGAGCGACACTAAACTTTTTAGCCCAAACTCATACTAATTTAATTTGCCAAGAGATTTTAGGATTTGGAGAACGGGATGGAGTTCATTGTGTGATCGCTTTAATATTTCTGCTAACCACATGTAAGATTTCCCAAAAGTTTAACTGCTACTAGATTCGAGACTATCTATAAACTCTTGATACTTCTCAATTTTCCCTTCTTTCTTCGACCATGCCCTTACCTTATCCAGATCAATTGGATGCCGCTTAGCAACCATCACAGCCTGATCAAGATTTTGGCGATCGCTCCAATGGTAAAAACCAGCTAATCTATCCATCACACACAGAGTCGGCGTAAGAATGTGAAGCTCCAATTCTCCTGCCTTCTGCACAGTACATTCTCGATAGTCAACATACTGCTCACCAATCATCAAAGGTGATGGTGGAAACTCTACCAAATAATAGGTATTTGGATGCTCAAAATGTCTACCCTGTTTACTAAAACCTAGTTTAGCCATAGTTTCTGCCAAACGCTTAGAATCAGAAGGAGAAATAAAATCAAGATCGTCCGATTGATACTCATTCTCTGAATAGATTGTCACCACACCACCACCCGACAGCACAGCCGTTATACCTGCTGTAGTGAGCGCGTCAGATACAATTGCTGCAATCTCAACTAGGGTTAAGTCTTCGTGGATTAACAAGGGGTTTATCTGCTCGGCGAGGACGACGACGTTGACGGTAATAAGCTTTTATTTCTTCATCAGGTGTTAACTTGAGACGCTGAACCAATAGCAGTTTGAGCTGTTCCACAAAAGGCGATCGCGGATTCCATGTATAGAGGCGGGTTTTTCCTACCGAACGGCTCACCAGCAATCCTGAATCTTCAAACTTTTGGAGTTGTTTTTGTACAGTACTTAAAGCAACACCATAGGTATCAGCGATCGCCTTTCCATACCCTTCGTCATAATTGGCAAGATATAGCAAAACCTGCTCAGGTGCTTTACCACCAAAAAGTTCTTTCAGCATGTCTTTCAGCTTAAATATATACCTACTATAAAGCTTATCTAACCTATATAATAGGTATATCATGAATTTTGTTATATAGAAATGCGAGCGCTGAAAGATATAGCCAAATGAGTCTTTTTCAATACCAATATTTCATCAGTATAATAAAAGCCAGCGTTAATGATTTTTGATTAACCATGACCCTCGCTACACAAACTATTCCTTCAATAACCCTTGAGCGTTTTCTGAATCAGCCAGAAACGAAGCCTGCTAGTGAGTATATCAATGGTTCGATTTATCAGAAGCCTATGCCCCAAGGTCAACATTCTCGACTTCAGCTTAAATTTTGTAATACCGTTAATGCAGTAACTGAAGACAAACAAATAGCTTTAGCTTTACCAGAACTGCGTTGTACCTTTGGGAATCGCTCAATTGTGCCAGATGTGGCAGTATTTCAATGGGAGAGATTGCCTGTTAATGCGGAAGGAGAAATTGAGAATGTATTTTCTATTTATCCAGATTGGGTGATTGAGATTCTATCGCCAGAACAAGCACCGATGCGAGTGATCGGTAATATTTTGCACTGCCTCAAACATGGCACAGAGATGGGATGGTTACTATTTCCCAAGGAGCGATCGCTGTTAATATTTCAGCGCGATCGCCAACCAATCGAAATCAATAGTGAAATAAATGCTGCTCAAAAATTACTTGTACCAAATTTTTTAGAAACGGAATTAAATTTAACTGTAGATCAGGTGTTTGGCTGGTTAAAGGTGGGAAAGTAGAATGAGATCCATTAGTTTAGCTTTCCAAGAGATTTTAAAGAGATTGTAGGATTTGCAAAACGGGACAGAGTGCATTGGGCGAGTTGTCGAAAAGCTACAGTAGTATTGCCTCCATCGCCGCATTCATGGCGTGCTGTGACTGAGCTACTATCTGCTTGGTAACCTCTTCAGGCGATATCGAGCGGCTGACTTGTCCTAGAGATCCACCAGCACCCTTAAAATCCACCAAAATAATTTCGATATCGTCTTTTGGTAAATCAGTCATGGGTTTTCCTGATTTTTGAAAATTCTTGCGATCGATTATATCGTTTTATTCTCATAATCTTCATGGCGTTAGTTTTCACCAAATATATAGAATTTCAGCAACTTTTTTAATTTAGCGATCGCCTAACTTAAAGACAATATTGGGATATTGTTTTAAATTAGCATGACGATTAAATTTGGGGTGACCAGTTAGGCGATCGCCTCTGTCGCATCGAGTCATTACAAGATGGTATGGACTGTCTAGATGGGGCGATCGCCCAGATTGCTAGTTTTCAGGATGATTGTGTGGCGATCGCCCCTGAAGACATACAGCCTGTTGAGGCTTAAAGTAGTACAGAGAAATTTTTGAAAGCGCGGCTTCGCCGCGCTTTCAAAAATTTCTCTGTGTTTCAATGCAGCGCTTTGCGCTGTAACAGGCAAATAGTTTTAATTCGGAAAGATAAATATTGATTTGTGTTTTAAGATAAAAAGATGAGGATGCAGTAAATGTAAACATAATTTGCCTTTACTGCAATTATTTGAGAACATTCTATACTTCGTTTGGGGATTTATTAAAATTATGGCTGATGAGAATCAATCCCTTAATTTAGATGTAAAAACTGACTTAGTTTACATCAAGGAAAATGCACGTATTGCTGAGCAAATTAGTAGCTTTGCCTCACTACTGCAAACCATAGAGTCAGCAGATGAATCTATCTCAACTTTGACGGAAAAAGATGCATTATTACTACTTTTGGCGAGAGATGAATTACAAGATCTCCTCAATCAAAACTCCAAGATTCTCCCCAATCAGGTTTTAGCTCTAGTTGATTTAGATGATCGCCTATATCGTAATCGTGGAAAGTTATTAAAGTTAATCAATCTTGAGCGATCGCGCAAAGTTTTAAGACCATCAGATGATAACTGGTGGTGGTTTATGCAACCTAAAGAAGAAATTAATTCTTGGAACCGATTTGATTGGGCATGGAATCTTTTGAGTGTCTGTTTTTTAGCTGGATTTACTTCGCTTTTATCTCAAATTATTCCGATCATTTTTTCCAATGGAGTTGGTATATTTGAATCTCTAGGTGGGAGCATCTCAATTAGGCACTGAGTAAATATACTTAGAAGAATAAAAATAACCATTGAGATAAGCACAACGATGCTTCAGAACTTGAGCAACATTGTGACGGTTCCATTGAGCGCCAGAAATCTTAACCCGACGACCAATTTGCTTGATAGTTGATTCAACCGAGCCTGAGCCAATTGTGATCCCCTGTTGCTGCAAATAACCATACTCAGGAATGCGATGACGATGATCTCGTAAATAATCGAGAAAATTGATAGCTCGCTTGAATTTACAACCTTCAAATAGGGAGATTGCCTCATCAACAGCTCCTTGCCAGAGCAAATCTTCGACCTTGGTTAGACGACGTAAAGAACCACCAACATTGTAAAGATGTTCTTTCAAATGATACCAGTCGAGTATCTCTTCTCAGAGTCTGTCAAGTAGATTGTGTAAAGTCTAGAAACTAGACTTAGAGATGACACGCCCTAGACTTCATCAGTATTCATACCTGTTTTGGTGCGCCCTTGCTTTCTTACAGCGCTTTGCGCTCAAAACCAAACCAAGAAAAATTTTAAAAACGTTGCGAAGCAACGTTTTTAAAATTTTTCTTGTGGTTCGTTTGATCGGAAATGGCTGTAAATGCTTTCTCAAGGAATTGATAGCTTATTCACATCTTCTCAAACAGATGAATTATTCGCTTTATTTAACGCGAGTTCGGGATAATTTGAAACGGGCTTTGAGAGAGGGTTTGCGTAGCAAACCCTCTCTCAAAGCCCAAAAGTAAAAGCCTTGCTACGCAAGGCTTTTACTTTTGGATTTTTAAAATTTGCTAGCTTAACTCGAACTGACGTTATTTACTGATCGCTGCGTCAATTTGTTCCATACTGAGCGATCGCAATAGGCTTGCCTGTGCGGAGGGAGATGAGATATTCACAAAATATTCAGTGGTTAAATAATTAGCAAAACTAGACTCTTGGACTAGATGGGTTTTAAAGAAAGCAACGCTCAAAAGCTTGAGATAGTCTTGGGAAGCGGCAGGATTAGCACCAGCCAAAGCGTTGCTCACTTCGGGGCTGATGCGATCGCCTGAGGTAATGGCAGTTACGGCTGTATGCCCTGAGCTATTAAATAGTAATAAGTACCGATTGGGATTAGTTAACCATGTAAAGGGGACGATTTGCTCTGAGACCACAGGTGCAAAGGTATCGCCTGAACTGCCAACTATGGCGATCGGAACCGTGATTTTATTGAAAGCAGCTTTACCTAGTACGTGACTGGTTACAGGGTTAACTGCGATCGCCGCCGCGATGCGTTTATCTCCCAACTTATATTCCTGTTTGGGTAGTCCTAGGGCAACACACTGTAGGAGCAAAGAAGCATTCCATTTATATTTGCCTTGGCAAACTTCTTCTAAATCAGAGAACTGAATCTGAGCATCACTTACGAGCGCAAGGGCTGCATAGCCACCAAAGGAATGTCCAATCATGCCTACATTTTGCCAATTAATATTGGTGATATTGGGATTGTTTACCTTGGGTGATGCTTCTAGGAAATTGAGAACTGCCGTAATATCATTGGGGCGGGCGATAAAGCTGTCTGGTGGGGCGATCTCACTAGTAACCCCAATAATTAGTTTATCCAATTGCTCGGCACTACTAGTCGGGGATACTGTTAAAACTACTGCAAATCCGTAGGAAGCTAGATGTTCTGCCAAATAGAGCAATGGTTCTCGACTAGAAATTAGCCCTGGATAGATAATGATTGCGGGGATCTTGGCTTTGGTGATGGAATTGGATGATTGAGGAATGAAGAGATAAAATGGAATCTCATAGCTATTGTTGAGAGAAGGTGCTTTTAAGCTATATCGATCCCATTTACTGTTTCCTTCATTCCGCAAATCAGGTAGTTGATTGGGAGATTGCGCTGGTGATGCTTTCGCCTGTTTAGTCGCTTCACTATTAACCATCTGCACTACCTGCTGAGTATTTTGCAGTAGATCGCTTAGTTCGCTAACGGTTTGTAATCCTGCTTGAATGTCAAAATAAATATCTGAAGTAGGGAATTTGCGTAAGAAATTGAGTAACGATAGTCCATTCTGTTTATCAACTGTCGCTAGAACCGCAGCAGCACGCATGGCTCGATTTCCCGATAGATTGGGACCAGTTTTGATAAATGTGCCAAGGATATCTAGCGCTCGTTCCCCTTGAGATGTGTAGAGAAATCGCGATAGCAAAACCACAGAAATATCTGCTCTTTCAGTTAAGATGCGCCGAAAATTTGCCATATCTGCTGCGGAAATATAGCGAGATGCCATGTCTAATGCGCCACGCAATTCGCCTGTTTTGGAGAAAGTCTCTAAGTCATCAACTGAGACGGAAACCTCAAAAATATTAAATTGGAAATTGAGGGTTTCGGCGGCTTCGCTAGGTTTGACGTTGACACCTAAGCCAATTGCACTTAGCAAAATCATCAAAGCCGCAGATCGGGTAACCAATTTTGAGGAAATATTGGCGATCGCATTAGGTAAATATTTCATATAGAGCAACCTATGAGGATTTCCTTAGAGGTTAACATGCAAATAATCTTGGCAGAATTTAATTAGTATTAATCTATAGAATTTGTTTTTTGTTGGTTTTTAATTTATAGCAAAAAAAGAGTTAGCTAGTACAAACCAAAACCCCAGAAGATGAGTGGCGGCGCTTAGCGCCGCCACTCATCTTCTGGTTTTATGTCCTAAGCAAAACTTGCTTTGCTATAGCGCAACGGGCAAAAAATATCGCTATAGGTTTGACTCGAAGACGAAATGAAAACTTGTACCTTTATCACAAGATAGATCTAATTTGGCTCTGAGTTGCTGCGTCAGAATCTTCACTAACCTGAGCCCCAAAGAAGCAGTGGAATTAACATCAATATTTTGGGGAATACCAACGCCATTATCCCGAATAGTTAATTGCAACCTGCGACGCTCAGTATCAGTATCTTCATGCAAAATCACCTCGATGAATCCCTTCAGACTATTTGGAAATGCATGTTTAAAAGAATTAGTGAGCAACTCATTGACAATTAATCCTAGGGAAATTGCTGTATCAATGTTTAGTAAAGTTGGTTGCAGATCTAACTTTAGTTCGATTTGATCAATATTAAAATTGCTCGAACTATAGAGATTGACAACAAGACGTTGCAGATATTCACAGAAATCAACTCTGCCCACATCTTGGGAATGATATAACTGCTCATGAATGAGAGACATGGTATGAATGCGGCGTTGACTATCTGAGAGAGATTTCAAGGCTTCGATGTCACTGACATACCGCGCTTGCATTGATAGTAAACTGTCAACGACACTCAAATTATTCTTGACGCGATGATGGATTTCTCGCAATAGGACTTCTTTTTCTGCTAGAGAGGCTTGGAGGCGATTTTCGACCTCCTTTAATTCTGTAATATCTGAGGCAGCACCAATTGTTTGTTTGACTGTGCCGTCGGGATTGCAGAGGAAGACAGTTTCTTGACTATAGAACCATTTCCATTTGCCATGAGCATCTTTCATGCGGTATTCAAATAGAAATAGGTCATCAAATTTTTTATGGCGGACGCTCGCATAATGCTCTTTGATCTTCGATAAGTCGTCGGGATGGATGACGATATTGAGCAGCGAATCACCCATCGCTTGAATTTCTAGGGGCGTATAACCAAGAATGTGATGAATGGTTTGATTGCAGTAGATATTGCGATTTTCGTCAATATCGTAAATATAGATAATGTTAGGTGTTGTGTCGGTAATTCTTTGGATAAATTGTTGGCTTTCTTTGAGAGCTTGTTCGGCTTGCTTGCGAGTGATGGCGATCGCAATGTAAGTCACAATGGTTTGCGTTAATTGCACCTCCTCGTCATTAAACTGGCGTGGAGCATCAAAATACGCCACAATATCGCCAAGATGTCGATTCTCGTATTCGAGGGGAAAGACTGCCCATGCACCGATGGTTTCTGATTGACAAATAGTTTGTAAAAGGCGATCGCTAGGAAATACGGCACAGTGAGGAAAGAGTCTCGCTTTTAACTCTAATCGACGCAATGGCTCATCAAAAAAGCCTTCGATCGCTTGTTTGAAATCTTCACTAATTCCTACTGACTCTTGATACTTCAAACTATAGTTAGCATCGGAAGTCATCAGAGCAGCACGGGAGGTTCGCAATGCAGGACAGATACAATTTAAGGCAATTTGATAAATCTCATTGAGGGTTTGAGCAGCATTCAACGATGACACAAATTCGTACATTAACCGCAGTCGCGTGAGTTGCAAATTTAACCGATCTTCGTTGCGCTGCTGCTCTGCGATCGTTTCTACTAACTGGAGGTTGACTTCTTTAAGCTCTGTACGAATTTTAGTCATTTGCTTCACCTCCGACGATCGCATTTCTAATTCTCAAACTAGGAGAACCGCAACCAACGGCAAGCCCACTCTGTCCGCCTTTGCCACAACCGCCTGATTCATCCCACAAAAAGTCATCGCCGATCGCTTCAATATCCGCTAAGGTCTCAAATACATTACCTGAGAGGGTCACATCTCTGACTGGCTCAGCAATTTTGCCATCACGAATCATCCAAGCTTCTCCAGCCGTAAAGGTAAACATCTCGCCATTAGTCATGCCACCTTGCCAGTTTTTGGCATATACGCCAACGGGAATATCATGGAATAAATCGACTACGGGCGTTTGACCGCAACCAATCCAAGTATTAGTCATGCGAACAATCGGTGGATAATGATAATCCAAACAGCGAGCATTGCCTGTCACCTGTTCACCGAGTTTGCCTGCGGTTTCACGAGAATGTAGTCTGCCTACTAATACCCCATCCTTAATTAACTGGGTGGTACTAGCAGGAACGCCCTCATCATCATAGAGATAGCTGCCGCGATGTTCCGCAGGTGCAGCCCCATCAAAAATTTGGAGTTCCTCAGAGCCAAATCTGCGTCCAATGCTCATCGTTTCTAACATATCGGGATTTTCATAGAGCATATCCGCTTCGGAGAGATGTCCAAAGGCTTCATGGACAAATAGCCCTGCCAAAATTGGATCGATGACGACGGTATAGCTATTGCCTTGCACATTCGGTAAATCTAGGGCGGTCACTGCGCGTTGGGCTGCACCGATCACCTGTTGATCTAAATTTAATAGATCTGTATAGGTACGCCTTGAGCCAAAGGTTTCGCGACCTGTTTGTACAATATCTCCTTTGCGTGCTGTTGCCGAGCAGCGCATTTCCCAATCCGACCATTCTTGCTCGATCATTGTGCCTTCGGAATTGGCAAATATCACTTGCTGTGTGCAATCTCCGTAGCGAACAGCCGTACTGACGACGCGATCAGAAACCGATCGCAAAATATCACTGTAATGACTGCATAGGTCTTTCTTGGCTATTAGGTCGATTCGTTGAGGGCTTTCCTTGACTAGAGAGACCTTTGCCTGCACAGGGGCAACCTCAGCAAGAATCGTTTCTTCATTACCCACCCATTTTGCTGCGGCGATCGCTTCTTGGAGTTTATTTTCTAAGTTATGGAGATTGTTAAAACTCGCAAATCCCCAACCGCCTTTGTGGCAAGCTCGTACCTGTCCGCCAATGGATATGCCTGTACTCAAGGTTTCTACTTTACTACTGCGTAAAAAAATATCCGCACCCTGCGATCGCTCTAAGCGAATCGCAAAAAAATCTACTTGAGATTTGTACTTGTTCACTAAGTCCGAAAGTTGATCCTTAACTTGCCATATATCCATATCCGAAGCTCACAAGAACAGGTGGGGGAATGTGTCTCATCTGCGATTATGGCACAAAAATATCGTTTTTGTGTGCTGGGATCACAAATTCATAGTTATAGTTCTATGAAAATTAAATATGTATGTCTATTGATTTTGTCCTTACAACAACACTCAGAAGAGAGTCGCGCCGTAACTCTCGATAGCTATTTCAAAACTTGAAAATCAGATTCTGTCTACATTTTGGGAACATTTGGGTAGGAAAAACGACTACAATAGAAGTTAAGGAGGTGATGCAATGATGCTGCGTACCAATAATCTCCTCAAAGATATGGCGATCGCTTTATTAGTCATGTCCTCAAGCTTGTTAATAAGTTCTTCAGTTAATTCGCAAAACCAAACACAACAGGCGATCGCTACTTTAGATAATGGTAGTTATCAATTTTGTAGTAAGCCCAAACCTCAAAAGCTCGATGGTGCGGGTGTCTGTTTTCACTTCACGAAAATAGGCGATCGCGTGGATGGATATTATGGCTATCCGCATAGCGATGACTTGATCTGCCTGCGCGGTAAAGTGCTTGGCAATAAAGTTGTGGGGGAAGCCTTGGCAGTTTCTTGGGCTGGTAGAGAATGGACTAATATTCCTAAAACTGAATTTACATGGGATGAAGAAGCTCACTTAAGCCTCAATCATTACAAAATTATTCGTAGTTCTAAGGGTAATGACAGAGGCGATCGCAATGAATGGATTTTATTCCAACAAGCTACATTAGATGTTGCAGGATTCTATCGATATTCACAACCTTCAATGACTGCTCCATCACAGCTTTGTCAATGGGAATAAAAGCCAATGTGTCGCACGCTACTCAGACGATACAGTAGGTAATCTACTTGCGATTCTCAATAAGAGCTTCACTTCGCAATACTATCGTTCTATTGTCAATAATCACTTCCTTATAGCCTTTTCTGAGTCTGCATCCCCTGATTGGATTAGATTTTGCTAGTTAACTTTTGTAATAACATTACTGCTATTCCCTTAAGAGATTAATGGATAAACCTATAATAGAACTGAAAGATAAAGACACTTTTATCTTTCAGACACAACATTGGAGATTAAAGCAATGTATGTAGAATGGCAGGGCTTTACAGAAGGCAGTTGGACAAAAGAGATTAACGTTAGAGATTTTATCCAAAAGAATTACACACCCTACGAAGGAACGGCTGAGTTTCTGGTTGCACCAACCATGAGAACCCAGCAGCTTTGGAGTGAAGTGCTCGAACTGATGAAGCTAGAACGTCAAAAAGGGGTGCTGGACGTTGATACGAAGGTTCCTGCGGGGATCACTGCCCATGATGCGGGATATATTAATCGTGAACTAGAACAAATTGTTGGTTTACAGACAGATAAGCCCCTCAAACGCGCCATCATGCCCTATGGTGGTATCCGCGTCGTGAAAGCAGGGCTAGAAGCCTATGGCTATCAACTCGATCCTGTAACGGAAGAAGTTTTTACTAAATATCGTAAAACCCATAATGATGGTGTATTTGATGCCTATACCACGGAAATGCGGAAGGCAAGGAAATCGGGGATCATTACAGGCTTGCCCGATGCCTATGGACGGGGGCGGATTATTGGTGATTATCGTCGGGTAGCGCTCTATGGTGTCGATCGCCTCATCGATGACAAGAAGACCCAAAAGGATTCCCTTGATGTCGATGTCATGGACGAAGAAACCATTCGTCTACGCGAAGAGCTATCCGAACAAATTCGCGCGCTGTTTGAACTCAAGGAAATGGCAGCGAAATACGGCTTTGATATTGGTCGTCCTGCCATGACCGCAAAAGAAGCTGTGCAATGGCTCTATTTTGGTTACCTAGGGGCAGTCAAGGAACAAAATGGAGCTGCGATGTCCCTCGGTCGGGTTTCGACGTTTCTAGACATCTATTTCGAGCGTGATTTGCAAAATGGCGCGATCGCGGAAGTGGAATTGCAAGAGTTAATCGATCATTTTGTGATGAAGTTACGCATGGTGCGTTTCTTGCGTACCCCTGACTACAATGATCTATTTTCAGGTGATCCCACATGGGTCACCGAAGCGATCGGTGGGATGAGTGCCGATGGTCGGACTTTAGTTACCAAGAATAGTTTCCGATTCCTGCATACATTGGTCAATCTGGGAGCCGCTCCAGAGCCTAACTTGACAGTTTTATGGTCAGAACATTTACCCGAAAACTTCAAACAGTTCTGTGCAAAGGTATCCAGCGATACTAGTTCCATTCAATACGAAAATGATGACCTGATGCGTCCAACCTATGGCGATGACTATGCGATCGCCTGTTGTGTATCAGTAATGCGAATTGGTAAACAGATGCAGTTTTTCGGTGCGAGGGTCAACCTTGCTAAGACGCTACTCTATGCGATCAATGGTGGTAAGGATGAGAAGTCTGGGGATCAAGTCGCGCCCAACTTCGCACCAATTACCAGTGAGTATTTGGATTATCAGGAAGTCAATGATCGCTTGCAGCAAATGATGGCATGGTTGGCGAAGGCATATATCAATACGCTGAATGTCATTCACTACATGCACGATAAGTATTGCTACGAGCGCATTGAAATGGCATTGCATGATCGCGATGTCTATCGAACGATGGCTTGTGGTATTGCGGGTTTATCCGTAGTTACTGACTCGCTCTCGGCGATTAAATACGCCAAGGTGAAGGTGATTCGCAATGAGCAAGGCTTGGCGGTCGATTACGAAACCGAAGGCGAATATCCCAAGTATGGCAATAACGACGATCGCGTCGATAATATCGCTGTTGACCTTGTGGCAAGGTTCATGAATGAGATCCGCAAACATCCTGCCTATCGCCATGCTGTACCTACGCAATCGGTGCTCACGATTACTTCTAATGTGGTCTATGGCAAGAAAACGGGTAACACTCCCGATGGACGTAGGGCTGGTGAACCCTTTGCCCCTGGTGCAAATCCTATGCATGGACGCGATTGTTGTGGCGCGATCGCCTCGCTCTCATCGGTTGCCAAACTGCCCTACAGCGATTGTCAGGATGGTATCTCCAATACTTTTTCGATTATGCCAAGTGCCTTGGGTAGACAGGAAAGCGATCGCACGAATAACCTCGTTGGTTTGCTTGATGGCTATTTCCACGATGGCGGTCATCACATTAATGTGAACGCCCTCGATCGCAGCACCTTAATGGATGCGATGGAACATCCTGAAAACTATCCACAGTTGACAATTCGGGTTTCGGGCTATGCAGTGAACTTCATCAAACTCACCCGTGAGCAGCAACTGGATGTGATTAAACGCACATTCCATGAACGAGTATAGTTTTTAAAAAAGTGCCGCGAAGCGGCACTTTTTTAAAATAAATTAGGAGATTCTATGTCTGGAATTGGACGCATTCATTCGATCGAAACTTTTGGTACGGTAGACGGACCGGGGATAAGATTTATTGTGTTTACACAGGGCTGTCCCCTCCGTTGTCTCTATTGTCATAACCCAGACTGTCGTAATGCCCATGATGGGAAAGAAGTTACCGTTGACCATCTGATTGATGAGATCAAAAAATGTAAATCCTTCATTCGCAAAGGTGGCGTAACCATCAGTGGTGGCGAACCTCTAATGCAGCCAGAATTTACCAGAGAAATCTTTAAGCGTTGTCATGAACTAGGGTTACATACAGCCCTTGATACATCAGGTTATTGTGCATTGGAAGTGGCGCAACCCGTTCTCGCCGAAACCGATTTGGTGTTACTGGATATTAAATCCTATATTCCCGAACTCTATTACAAAGTTACCAGTGTTTCCATCGAGCCAACCCTAGCAATGGCAAGATATCTCAGCGAGATCAAGAAACCTGTCTGGATTCGGTTCGTTTTAGTACCACATCTCACCGATAACATTGCTAATGTTAATCAACTTGCTGATTTTATCGCTACCTTAACCAATATCGAACGATTAGAAGTGTTACCATTCCACAAAATGGGGGAATATAAATGGGAGCAACTAGGCTTGCCCTATTCCCTCAAAGACACACCACCAGCACCACCCGAACTAGTACAGCAAACGGTTAATATATTCCGTGATCGCGGGATCAATGCACTTGGGGCGGTAGGGATTTAACAATTACGAATTACGAATGTTAATTCGTAATTCGTAATTCATAATTTGAATTGAGGAGTATTCACAGATGAAAGTTACGAATGTTGAAGAATTAGAACTGTTGATTCAGAGGGTAAAGATTGCCCAAGCGGAATTTGCAAATTTTACGCAGGAACAGGTCGATCGCATTTTCAAACAGGCGGCTCTCGCAGCAAATGCGGCACGGATTCCCCTTGCTAAGGCAGCAGTGAAGGAATCGGGTATGGGTGTCATTGAAGACAAGGCGATCAAGAATCACTTTGCTTCGGAAATGATTTACAACAAGTATAAGAATGATAAAACCTGTGGTGTCATCGAGTCGGACAAGCATTTTGGTTATGAACGCATCGCCGAACCCGTGGGAATTTTAGCGGGGATCGTCCCTGTCACCAATCCCACCTCGACCACAATTTTTAAGTCCTTGATTGCGCTGAAAACCCGTAATGGGATCATCTTCTCGCCCCATCCCCATGCCAAGGAATGCACGATCGCGGCGGCAAAAATTGTCCTTGAGGCAGCGATCGCGGCGGGTGCGCCTCCAGATATTATTGGTTGGATTGATGAACCGACCGTGCCATTGTCGCAGTCATTGATGCAGCACCATGACATCAAGCTGATTTTGGCGACGGGTGGGCCTGGTATGGTCAAAGCAGCCTATTCTTCGGGACATCCTTCCATCGGTGTGGGCGCTGGTAATACGCCTGCCATCATTGATGAAACCGCCCATATTCAAATGGCAGTTAGTTCAATTATTCTGAGCAAAACCTTTGATAATGGTACGATTTGCGCTTCGGAACAGTCGGTTGTTGTCGTCGATGCTATTTACGATGCGGTTAGAGAAGAATTTATCAAGCGTGGTGCTTATTTCCTCAATGAGCAAGAACGGGATCAAGTCCGTCAGGTTATTCTCACCGAAGGTCGTCTGAATGCAGCGATCGTTGGTCAGTCGGTTGCGGCGATCGCCCAAATCGCAGGATTTGAAATCCCTGACAATACAAGGGTTTTGATTGGGGAAGTTGAGGCAATCAATAAAAATGAACCCTTTGCCTATGAGAAGCTATCGCCAATTCTAGCCATGTATCGCGCTCAGGACTTCCATGATGCGGTTGATAAGGCGGAAGCATTAGTTCTATTTGGTGGACATGGACATACTTCGGTGCTGTACACGGCTCCCAATAACCAAGAGCATATTCGCTATTTCGAGCATAAACTGGAAACTTCGCGGGTACTGATTAATACGCCATCCTCTCAAGGTGCGATCGGCGATCTCTACAACTTCCGCCTTGATCCTTCGCTGACTCTTGGTTGTGGCAGTTGGGGCGGCAACTCGGTTTCGGCAAACGTCACCCCGCATCATTTACTCAATGTCAAAACTGCCGCCGAGCGTCGTGAGAATATGCTCTGGTTCCGCATTCCCCCCAAGATTTATTTCAAATCTGGTTGCTTGCCTGTAGCCCTGCGCGATCTCAAGGATCGCAAACGCGCTCTCATTGTCACCGATCGCCCTTTGTTTGAATTGGGCTTAACCAAAGAAGTGACCGACAGTTTAGAAGAAATTGGCATTGCCCACTATACCTTCTACGATGTCGAACCCGATCCTTCCCTAGCCACAGTCAATAAGGGCTTAGCCATTTGCAAGAGCTTCAATCCCGATGTGATTATTGCCTTTGGTGGTGGATCGCCGATGGATGCCGCCAAAGTGATGTGGTTGATGTATGAGCATCCAGAGATTGAGTTTGAAGGTTTAGCCATGCGCTTCATGGACATTCGTAAGCGCGTTTACGAATTGCCACCCTTGGGCGTAAAAGCCATTATGGTCTCGATTCCTACCACATCGGGAACTGGTTCAGAAGTAACTCCCTTTGCGGTTGTCACCGATGAGAAAACTGGGATCAAGTATCCTCTCGCCGACTATGCGCTGACACCGAATATGGCGATCGTTGATCCTTCACTAACTCTGAATATTCCTAAACGCCTTACCGCTTACGGTGGTATTGATGCGATCACCCATGCCCTCGAAGCCTATGTGTCCGTCCTCGCTTCGGAATATACCAATGGCTTAGCCCTTGAAGCAATTCGCTTATTGTTTAAATATTTGCCTAGTGCCTATAAAAATGGCGCTAATGATCCCAAGGCTCGTGAAAAAGTTCATTACGCCGCCACGATCGCAGGACTTGCCTTTGCGAATGCCTTCTTAGGAGTCTGTCACTCGATCGCACACCAGTTGGGTGGCACTTGCCATCTTCCCCACGGTTTAGCCAATGCCCTGATGATTTCCCATGTGATTCGTTACAATGCCACCGATGTACCCTTCAAGCAAGCGATCTTCTCGCAGAATAAATACCCTAATAGCAAGTGGCGCTATGCAAGGATTGCCGACTATCTCAATTTAGGTGGTGAGACTGAAGATGAAAAGGTGGAGAATTTGATTGCGGCTGTGGAGGATCTCAAGCGGCAAGTGGAAATTCCTGCCACGATTAAGGATGCGCTGATTGCACAGGGTACGAGTGCCGACTTGTTCCTATCCCATGTGGAGGAAATGGCGGATCGCGCCTTTGACGATCAATGTACTGGCGCAAATCCTCGCTATCCTTTGATTGCCGATCTCAAGCAACTCATGATGCAGGCTTATACGACCACAGCATAATCGTTAAATGGAGTTGTGGCTCGCGCCACAACTCCATTTAATTTAAACCCACTCTAGTTGTACTGCGTAACAACTGCCGATCGCATATTTCGGGAGTAGTGGCAGGCTCTAGACATGCAAACCCCTGACAGACCATTGCGATCGCGTCGGGACTTGGTAAATGCTGATCGATGCGTAACATCACCGAGGGCAGATATTGTTGATTGAGATAAGCGTATTGTTCAGGATTTGTTCGCACCAGCGTATGGTTACGGAACCAGTCGAAGGCGACTAATAAACTAGGGCAAGTCACAGGATTATTGGCGATTACTAGCCCAAAGCGTTTGAGCGCTAACTCGGCGCGATCGAGATATTCCAATTTTCCAGTGATACTCGCCAAACGGACTAAATTAGCGATCGCTATTCCATTGGGTGAAGGGGTGGCATTGTCTTGGTAATTACGTTCTCGCAACAGCAAATGTTGACTAGACTCACTGGTAGTGTTGAAATAACCACCAGAGAGGGCATCCCAGAAATCACGATCGAATTCTGCTTGGATCGCGATCGCCTGTTGTAAATAGAAATCAGCATTTTCGGGGAGTGCTTGATGTAGATCGAGCATCGCCTTAATCAGGAATGCATAGTCCTCTGATTGGGCTGCAAATGCCTCCTGACCTTCGTAATTAATGCGCTGGAGATGTCCTTCAATCCATTGATGTTCGAGAATGAATTTAGCGGCATTAACAGCTAGTTGCTGATAGATTGGCTTTTGGAACGCACGGTAAGCAGTCGCCAAACCTGAAATCATCAAGGCATTCCAAGCGGTAATCGCTTTAGTGTCAGTGATTGGTGGTACACGACCTTCCCACTCGATTTCGCGAATGTCATCTTGACTCCGCGCTACAGGAAAGGCATCGGTTGGACGCGAATATTCACCATAGCGCCGACGGAATAACTTCAGGAGACAGGCTTCGGTTTCTGGGGAAAGTTCTCCCAGCTTTTTGCGTTGCAAAACATTGCTTTCTTCAAAGTTGCCATTGACGGAAATGGTAAATTCCTTAATTAACAGATCAAGTTCCGTATTACTAAAAATCTTCTTGAGTTCCGCAAAACTCCAGACCCAGAACTTTCCTTCTCGACCTTCACTATCGGCATCCTGTGAAGCATAGAAGCATCCTTCTTCGGCTAACATTTCACGCTGTAGCCAAGTAGCGGTGAGTTCGCAGGCTCTGGCGATCGCAGGTTCCTGCAATCCCGACAGCCAGAGATTTGCCAGATATTCCATGATCAAGCCATTGTCATAGAGCATCTTCTCAAAGTGGGGCACTGTCCAAGTATGATCGACAGTATAGCGATGCCATCCTCCTGCCACATGGTCAAAAATGCCACCCAGAGCTAAATCTATTCCTCTTTGCTGTGATTTGTCTTTGAGAATAGTTGTTTGAGATTCGAGATTGACTGCCTCAAAGCGACTGGCTCTCAGTAACAAATTGGCATAGGGAATCATCGGAAAACAAGTTCCATAATCCCGATTAGTAACGACTTCCGCACATTTGGCAATGCCATTGGCTAACACCTCATCACTAATGATCGGCACGGGAATCATCTTATTGATTTGGTGCAGATTCTTGACGATCTGATCTTTATAATCTTGAATATCTTGATAGCGATCGTAATAAATTTCGCAAATTGATTGCAATACCCGCAGGAACCCCGGTCTACCATAGCGTGGCTCAATGGGAAAGTATGTGCCACCATAAAAAGGAACTAAATCATCGGGTACAAGAAATAAATTCAAAGGCCAGCCACCACTTTCGCCCATGATCTGTACCGCTTGCATATAGATGCTATCAAGGTCAGGGCGCTCCTCGCGATCCACCTTAATGGCTACAAAGCGCTCATTCATATAGTCGGCAATTAACGTATCCGAAAAAGCCTCATGCTCCATCACCGTGCACCAATGGCAACTAGAGTAACCAATCGACAAAAAGATCGGTTTATTTTCATTTCTCGCCTTCTCTAAGGCTTCATCGCCCCAAGGATACCAATCAATCGGATTATCGGCATGTTTGCGGAGGTAGAGACTTTGCGATCGCGCGAGACGGTTGGGCATAGGGCAAAATTGCGGCGGGGGTTGGGTGCAAGTTAACAGTAACTAAAGAGTGTAACTCTTTGTGCGGGATGGAACCAAGTGTCATTTGTAGCAAGTTATGTGAAGCAAGGGGTAGTTTTTTCACGAAGGTGAAAAAACTATCTACTAGATGCCTTAAGTAGCTAAAAAGCTGTGGCGCACGCGCAGCGTGCGCCACAGCTTTTTAGCTACTTAATAATGTCTGAATAGTTTCAGACAAATGTTTTAACTTGACGGGTTTAGTTAAATATTCCGTCGCACCAACCTGTAAACATCTTTCGCGATCGCCTGTCATCGCTAAAGCGGTGAGGGCAATAATGGGAATAGCAATTAGCTCTGGGTTCGTGCGAATAATTTTAATAGCTTCTAAGCCATCCATTTCTGGCATTTGAATATCCATTAAAATCAGGTTTGGCTTTTCTGCATTGGCCAGATCGACAGCAGCTTGACCATTGTGGGCTGATAAAAGTCGATATCCTCGACTTTTGAGGTAATCCCACATGCTAGAAATATTCGCCTCATTATCATCAACGATGAGAATTAATTTAGAGTTGAGTCCTACTTCTGTTGTCAGTGGTGATGAGAATGATGCGGATATTGAGCTTGCAGATGGATCTTCTACAGGAAGTTGGGGCAATGGGCTGTATAGGTTAGGCTCGTAGGGAAGGCGAATCGTAAATTTGCTACCCTCATTTACCTTACTTTCTAAAAATACTGTCCCGTGATGCAGCTCAGCAATGCGCTTGACCAGAGACAGTCCTAATCCTGTACCTGTATATTTACGATTGAGTTCACTGTCAATCTGCACAAAAGTTTGGAATAGTCTACCAATATCCTTTTGGGCAATACCAATACCAGTATCAATCACTGAGAAGTCAATGAAATCTTGGGGGAAGGTATTTTGAGGGTCAAGATGAGGAATATGGATGGTCTGAACTTCGAGCGTGATGCTGCCATCTTCGGGCGTGAACTTGACCGCATTGGTAAGTAAGTTAATTAAGGCTTGGCGAATGCGAAGCTCATCTATACAGATAGAAATGGGTTTAGAGGGGATTTGGGTGAGGAGATGAATATTTTTCTTGAGCGCCAATTGTCTAACAAAGGTAAGGCTATCATTACAGATAGTTTGCACTACATTTTCTTGGAGATGCAGTTCTAATTTACCCGCTTCAATTTTCGCAAGATCGAGAATGTCATTAATTAGTTCTAGAAGATGATATCCGCTTCTTTCAATAGTGTTAACTGATTTTTTCTGGCGGTCATTTAAGGCTCCTAAAATCTCATCTTGCAAACTCTCCGCCATGCCCAAAATTGCATTGAGGGGAGTGCGTAGCTCATGGCTCATATTGGCGAGAAACTCATCTTTGAGGCGAGTTGCGCGAATTAGTTCCGTATTGGCGAGTAATAATTGCTCCTCTACCTGCTTGCGATCGGTGATGTCACGGATTGAGGTCAAATAGGATAGCTCATTATCCCATTCGATCTTGGTCACTAATACCTCTGCTATTTTGATTTTGCCTTTATTAGTGAGGAAGTCCATCTCAAAGGGACGGTCTATGGTGATAGGAATCCCTAGATCGACATCCTTGAGTTCGCCAATATGCAGGTTAAAGATTTTTTCGGCGGCAGGGTTAGCAAAGATAATCCGTCCCTGTTGATTGAGAATGACGATGCCATCGGAGCTTTGGCTCACAATCGTTTGTAAATGTTCTTCGCTCTCTTGTAATGCGATCGCGGTTTGATAGTGATTAGTCAAATCGACGAAAGTGATAAAGTTCAAGTCGTCAATGGTTGTGCAATATACTCTGACATGTTTGACGCTGCCATCCTTAGCGGTAATTTTTAATTCTATCGGTTTAGGGTCTCTCTGCTCTGCGATCGCTTCAGCCAATTGCTGATTAATAGTTGTAACGACCCATTCCCGATATTCAGGATCAGGATAGGCAAGGGGCAACCATTTCTCAATGGTCGAGACTTCTGAGAAGGAGTAACCAAACAATTGCTTAAAGTATGGGTTGTGATAGCGCATTTTTTGATCAGCACCCTCAGTAATAATTACACCAACTGGCAAATGTTCGAGGATCGTGCGCTGTTGTATCTCGATCTCTTTGAGTCTCTGTTCCGCCAGTTTCCGCTTCGTGATATTTTGAGCATTACCGACAGTCTGCTTGACCTTACCATTAGTATCTCTAGCAAATACAGAAGATCGATCGTAGAGCCACCGCCATTCCCCATTCGTATGCCTTGCCCGATATTCTATCTCAATAATAGTTCCATCCTTAGCAGTATCAAATTTCTTTTGCGATTCAATTACTTTCTTGATATCATCAGGATGGATGATGATTGAGAAGAGATCTGAACCTATAGCTTGAATCTCTTCAGAGGTATATCCAAGGATGGAAGATATGGCACTGTTAACATAAACATTGCATCCCTCTTGTAAGTCATAGATATAAATGATGTCAGGGGAAACATCAACAATGCGTTGCGTAAAATATTGGCTTTCCTGAAGCTTGACTTGAGCTTGCTTGATATTGCTAATGTCTAACGCCGCGCAACTCACGCCAATGACTGCGCCCGATTTATCCAATAACGGTTCTACGCTCAAGTCATAATATTGAGTTGCCTGTTCCGTGGGAATTGCAACTTCATGACGTTCGCGAATTCCTGTGTCTAGTACCCGTTGTTTAATTTCTGTAAGCTGACGCGCTGCCTCATCGGTTGGCATGATATCGCTATCGAGTTTGCCGATCACCTCATTGGCTTTGTAGCCCAATGCAGGATTATAAATCCATGTATACCGTAAGTCTCGATCTTGATGAAAGACGACTATAGGAGCATTTTGGAGTGCAAAGGAAAATCTTTGTTCTGTTTGCCGTAAATCACGATTTTTTTGGATGATTTTGGCGATGATTTTTTCGTGGAGACGTTGGTTCTTTTGTTCCGATATTTTTCGAGATGCAAGTTCGTTCGTGATAGCTGTGAGCAGGGTTTTCGTTGTAATTACCCCTATTGGATAGCCTTTATCATCTAAAACTGGTAAATAGTTAATTTGATGTTTATGCAATAGCGCCGTAACTTCATCAAGTTTACGAATTTGCGATCGCCTGATGGTGAGCGGTGATTGCTGCATTACATCAGCAGTTTTTGTTTCCCCTAAATTTATCCCCGCAGCACAAAGTTGAACAATATCTTGTTCAGTTAATATTCCCACTAGCGTTTCCCCCTCCATTGCCAAGACACAACCAGATTGTGCTTGATCCATAAGACTTATTGCTTGGAGTACAGTTGTATGGGCGGCGATCGTAATGGGACTTTTATCATTTATCCAATCTAAATTATTAGACACTGGACTTAAAGACTTATAGTCTCGATCATGCATTGTTAACTAACTATATGTTAATTCATGGGCAATTGGTTAACTACTTCACGATTCTTTGGGTGATTTATATGCGAAAGCACCCTAGGGTGCTTTGATTTATTCGCTCGATTCACTGGCTTGTCTTCTTCTTTCTGCAAGACGCATCAATATCTCTGTGTGTACTTCGCGAGTAATAGGGTAGAAGTATGCTAACCCTAGACCAATGATTAAAGCGATCGTGGGTAAGGGTCCGATCGCTACTCTGATCGCAAACAAAGCTGAATCTGGCTGTACAGGTAAAGGTTGGCAAGGAACACTTTCCTTAAACTTTGCCCAAGACAAACCGAGTCCTAACAAGAACAAACCTATTGCGAGACCAAATTTTTGCAATAGCACCATGAAGGCGTAGAAAATACCCTCGCGGCGTTGTCCTGTCTCTAGTTCATCCAGATCGGTGACATCGGGAATCATTGACCAAGGAATGAGATAAGCTGTAGAAACTCCAGCGCCCGCCATAATTGCTAATACATAGAGCAATACCACTTGTCCTTCTTGCAAGAAAAATAATCCTGCCTGAGCAATAATCCAAATGCCAGCCCCCATGAAATAGGCAGCTTTTTTGCCGAATCTTTTACTAATCGCACTCCATACAGACAGCATAATTAGGGCTGTACCTTGAACGGCGATCGTGACTAGGATAAAATCACTCTCCTGCATCTTCATCCAATTGACAACGAAATAGGGAATGATCGAAGCAGTGATTTGCAGAGCTAGCCAAGAACAGAAGTAAATTCCAATAACAAATAGAAATGGACGATTGTTAAAAACTATTTTTAACTGTTCCACAAAGCTCAATTCTTCGTTATGCGTATCTAGAGATTCGTTATGGAGTCGGTGACGATCGCTAGCGATCGCTCTCCTTTTAATTCCAAATACACACCAATAAATCGAAATGCTAGAAATAATTGCACAGACTGCACCTAGCACAATATATTGCATTCCACCCGTATTACAACTACCAGTTTGCCGCGCAGGATCTTTGAAAAAGGCAAAGATGATTTGGGCAATGATGAGAGAGAGAATACTGCCGCCAATGGAGAAGGTGAAACGGAAAGTGTTCAGACTAGTCCGTTCATTATAATCTTGAGTAATTTCAGGGGTGAGCGCAGTATAGGGAAGGTTAACGGCGGTGAAGAAGGTATTAAAAATGATGCCGATAATCGCGTAATACCAAAAAAGAACAGTTTTGTCAGTACTAGGAACTAACCATTGCGCGAGAAATGTCAGCCCAAAGGGAATTGCCGAATAAATCATCCAAGGCAGTCGCCGGCCCATTTTGGACTTAGTGCGATCGCTGAGGACACCGATAATTGGATCATTAATCGCATCAAAGATTTTGCCAATTAATAGGACTAGTCCTGCAAGAGCGGGATCAAGTCCTGCGACATTGGTAAAAAAGAATAAAAGAAAGAATGAGAGCAGGTTGGTAGTGATCGAAGTGCCCAGATCACCTGCACCATAGGCAAGTTTTTCACCAAAAGTTAGTTTGGCTTGCGTGAGGTCATAGGGTGAGGCATCGAAGGAATTCTCAGAATTACTCATAGGTTAATTGCGTAATTACAGTTTTTAGATAGTTGCGGCTAGTCTTGTGACTCAACCACCGAAGATGAGTAGCAGTGCTTCGCGCCGCCACTCGTCTTCGAGGAGATGCAAGTGATGAATAGCTATATCTGTTGTTTTTTAGAATTGCTATAGCATAGTGCAAACCTTGCTCGGCATAATGGAAATAGTCTTTTTCTTACTTTTGCTTAAGTGTTATGAATTCAGAGAATCCAACTAGTCCTCCACCTGCATCTAATCAGTTACGCAATTTATTAGTGGCGATCGCGGCAATTATTCTGACTACGGCGCTCTATTTTGGGTTTCAGGCGCAGCAAAGTAGTACCTCACTGGATGCTGTGGCAGCCGCCGCCATGCCCATCGATGCAGCTTTGGCAAATGATAAGCCCACCACCATTGAGTTTTATGCAGATTGGTGTAGCAGTTGTCAGTCGATGGCGGCGGATAATTTGTCCCTCGAAAAGGAATATAGCGATCGCATGAATTTTGTGATGCTGAATGTGGACAATACTAAATGGTTGCCAGAGGTGACTAAGTACCGTGTTGATGGGATTCCGAGATTTATTTTTTTAGATCGTGCTAATCAGGCGATCGGCGATACGACGGGAGCCATCCCCCGCGAAATTATGGCTGCGAATATCGAAGCGGCGATCGCAAATCAGCCCTTGCCCCACAATAGTATTAGTAGCGATCGCACCTCGCCGATTACTGAACCCAAGGCAGCCGATATTTCGCAACCTAGGGATCACGGCACAAAAACATAAAAAATCAAAAAAAGCCCCGCATTGCGGGGCTTTTTTTATGCATTAATACACTTAAAATGCTAAGCCTAAATTCTAGTTTTTTTGTGTTTATGGGGATTTTTCCTGTGCGGCGATCGCTTGATTAAGGTGCAATAATTTTTCTAGTAGGTCGTCACTGTCGCTAAAGCCGTAAATTTGCATTACCAGTTTGTCGAGCTTGGCATGGAGTTTATAGAGTTGGCTAGCGGGTTCGTGAAAGTATTCGTTATAAAGTTTGGTGATGCCCCATTGTTTGCTCTCCATTTGCTCAGTGCGATATTGATGTAGCTCTTGCATCGCGGCGCGAATTTTAGCGACTAGGGGACTGGTTTTATTTTGTGGAAAGGGGAATGTCTCGAAACAGGTGTTATGGGTATAGCTAATTCGATCTTCGAGAGTAGACATTTGAGCCTTCATCCAAATCCGATGTATTTTTGATGTGAGAATTCCCAAAACATAAAAATCTTCACTAGCAACAATTCTTGTTCTGGCATTAGGTAGCCATTCACAAGGACAGGGTAGAAAAATAGCCCATTTTGAAGTCTGAGGGACAGCGAAATACTGAGATAGTGAGTCGAGGGCTTGACGCATTGCGGGTCTTCGTTCTCCTAATTGCCACCAATATTTCTGGTAGGTTTGTCTACGGTTTAAATCTCTCTCTGGTTTGACCTTGAGTTTTACCCATTGAAATGGCTGGACATATTCACTGGCTTCTTCAATACTCATATCGTTAAAGTCAATAATCCAATTATTGAGACCTGCATAGGGATTTATCGCTAAGTCATTACCCTCCACAAAAGGACGAATTACTTTTTGATTTTGCTTATTTTCTTTATTCCATATTTCTGCTTGCTGTGAAGAAATTACAAAATATTTACCTATAGGAGTTACACCTGTAAAACAAAGGTTTAAATTAGCTTTTAGTCTCACCGCTTGAGATACATCTAGTTCCGCTTGCAAAGATGAATTAATTTTTAAAACCTCTTTATTGTCAAGTCGGTAAATAGCAGGCTTTTTTTTTGTCCAATTCACAATACTCACATGGACAGCCGCCTCACCTGACCATTCCTGTGTAGAGATTGCATCATGAATATATCCCCCATTTTGAAATATGTAGTCTAGCGAAGCAACCCGACTTTTACCCTGACTAATTGAATTTGTGCCAACTAAACCAGCCCTTCCATTTTTGTCTAAATGATCGTGAGCAAGCCTAAACCAGTAAGAACAAAAATCAACTGAATCTTTTACATCTGAAAACTTTGCAAAAATTCTCTCAATATACTCATCACCTAAACTTGATCGCACTCTCTTACCACCTAAAAATGGAGGATTTCCAATAATTGCATCGGCTTTGACCCAATCTGAGAACAACGCATCTTGACAGACAATATTTTCATCTAAGGTATCAAGGGGTAAAGCAGTTTCAGATAAGACATGCTGATCGATCGCCACTTTACGAGCGATCATCAAAGTCACCTTAGCTAACTCAACCGCAAAGGGGTTTATATCCATGCCAAAAAACTGATTAGGTGTAACTGTTTCCTTTGGAACTTGCTGAACTCTATCTGAAGACTTTTGCTTAGTCTCTAACTTAGCAACTAACATCACCTCGATCCGCTTTAGCTCTTGGTAAGCAAGATATAGAAAATTTCCCGAACCACAGGCAGGATCTAAAACTCGATAGTTCTGTAGTTCTAATTGCAAAGCATTAAGATCCTCGATTTTATTAGCCGCTTCAATCTTCTCTTCCCAATACTTCGTAATCGTAGGTAAGACAATTTTCATGATGTCTACTTCAGAGGTAAAGTGCATTCCCCTTACATGACGTTCCGTAGAATCTGAAGTTGCCTCAAAAATACTCCCAAAAATCGCAGGTCGGATCTTGCCCCAATTTTCCCTAGCCGCCACATCTAAGATCTCTAATTCTTTTGGAGTCAACTCAATCGCATGGATTTCCGCAAATAAGCCACCATTAAAATAATCGACACCCTTATAACGTCCTGCTGGTGTAATTCCCTTACGGGTCATCTCTTGGAATAAGCCACCCAAAAGATCGTAAGTACTCGCGCCATTCAAACAATCTTGCACACAGGCAATAAAAATATCATTAGGCAATAGACCCCGATCTTCTGCAAACATCGCTAACACACATTGCAAAATAAATCTTTGAGCGTTTATTTCAGTAAATCCATCTTTACCAGATCTAGCCTTAAGTATTTGATAAAGTTCACCCAGTCGTCTTGCGGCTTTTATCGTCACTTCAACTTGGTTATTTCTAAATACAGGTGTGGTATTAACTGCTATTTCCATGAAGCGAAATGCACTGGCTCTATTCGGTAGATCAGTGATCGCCACGGTATCTACAGGTGTATCAACTTGCAGATTAAAGTCATAAATCCAGAACTCATCAAAATTACACAGCAATACATATCTAGGGCGATCAGGTACAAGATAAGTCCAATATTGAAAAGCTTGCGAGTAATGCTTATTAAGATCCTCACCCCGTTTTTTCATCTCGATCAAAACGCCGCCCTTACCATTACTCTCAGGACGTTTCCAGACTAGATCTGCAAAACCAGTCTTACCCTTAGCACTACCCTTTTTAACCCTTTGCTCATACACCGCCCCCGCTTCAATCGCGCCCTTATGGTGAAATGCTTGAAAAAATCTATCTAAAAATATCTGAGACTCTGATTTTTCATCACCTTGTAAAGTGGCATGGAATTTAACAAAATCTTGCAGAGTATCAGACATTTTAAAACCCAATATCGTATGGACTAAATCTTAGATTTATCTTAAATATAATATCTGTTACCATGCAAAAAAAGTAGCTATAGATAATTCAATTAAAAGCTACAGCTTCGACTTCGTTCAGCGACCTTAAACCGATGTCTGAGCGAAGTCGGAAGACCCTCTGCTATTTAAAACAACTGTATTAACGCCTTTTTATGGTGTGTTTGGTGATGCACTGGGGGAGGTTCTAGGAGTTGAATTTGGCAATGGTAACTGAATATTTTCAATCACGCTGGTAGCTCCTGTGTTGGAAGTGGTGGAATTATTGGAAGGACTAGCGTTATTCGTAGGAGTCGTGTTGTTCGAGGTGCTGGAACTATTAGAATTCGTTGTGTTAGACGTATCGGGCGTACTTGCAGGACTAGAGTTATTATTCGCAGGCAATTTACCACCAGCAAGGAAATAGTCATAGGTAGCCCGTGAGATCTGCCGAATTAACTCATTGGCACGTTGATCGTTGTCAGGACGCTTGACCATCACCGCGATCGCATAGCGTTTGCCATTAGGCATATCAACGATACCTGCATCACCAACGGCTGAGCGAATATCACCAGTTTTATGGACAATTCTTGCCTCTTCATCAAGCCCCTTGGGTAAGAGCGTATTCGTTATAGGACGACGCATGATATCCATAAAGCGATCGCGACTGCGTGGCTCGATCAACTTACCTTTATCGATCATGGCTAATAACGTCACCATATCTTGGGTACTAATGGTATTTGTACCTTCGAGATCGGGCAGTTGGTTATTAACGACCATACTATTTAGCCCCCAAGATTTGAAGCGCTGATTTAGAGCAGTAAATCCGCCTAAACGCTTGATGATCATATTCGTGGCTGTGTTGTCACTGATCATGATCATCTGTGTGGCGGTGGTGATTGCTGAGATCTTTGTGCCAACTGGCAAGAATTGAAAATCTCCTGCTTCCCCAACCTTGACATCAGCCGTCATTTCTAGGGGTTCATCAAGCTTGATCTTGCCTGCATCGACATCTTGGAAAAAAGCCACCAGAATTGGAGTTTTGATCGTGCTTGCGGCGGCGATCGACTGATTTGCGCCAATCTGGACATATGCGCCAGAGTCAAGATCTACCACCATCATTTGCATGGATAGATCCTTTTCCTTAGCTGCTAATTCTTTGATCTTGTTAACCAGTGGCGTAGCTTCAGTCTTGAGGCTAAGCGGCACAATTTCTTGAGTAGATTTATTCGGATCTTCCTTGGCACTTACCTCAGGTACAACTGCCTTGGCACGGTTTAACTGTTGGTTTTGCCAAAAGGAAAGAGCTGTACCCGCGATTACGCTCAAGCCAACACCAGCGATCGCTAATCGGAGCAACTGCCAACCCAAGGATTTCGCGGGCGAAGATTTAATCGGAATTGGTCGATTGGTCGGCTTTTTGCGAGTTCGGACTTCAGTGCGATTTTCTGTCCTTGGCTCAGGACGAGCTTCGATTTTGCCTTGACGATTGGGTAAGGGTTTGACTTTATTTTCTAGGCGATTGTCGAAACGGGGATCAATGATTGGTTCAGGCGATCGCGTAGAGTCTCGCAACAAACGAGGTCGGGAGTCACCACCAACCATAGGACGGGGAACGGCTTCACTATTGCTTGTCACGGCCTTGGTGCGACGCTCGCGCAATTTATTTAGTCGCGCTTCTCGACTTTTTTCGTTAGCGTCAGGCGATGAAAAGTTTCTTGGTTCCACTGCTATTTGTAACTCCGATTCAAGAATGTCTCTAAAGTTCTTTTGATGATGATTTGGAAAGCAAATCACGTAAAAAGTTATTGATCCGTAGCCCAATTGACTTGGCGCAAAATCCCCCGCAGCATAGCAACTTCTGATGGACTCAGATTAGCGCGATCGAAGATATTCCGAAACTTTCGCAACCGATGAGCGGCAGTATGTGGGTAAACATAGCCGATCTTTAGCAGTACTGCTTCAAGTTGCTGATAGCAAGCTTCTATATCCTCGCGGGGTGCAAGGTCTATGGGTGCTGACTTTAGCAAATCTTGCGCGATTTGGCTAGTCAAATT
Organism: Pseudanabaena sp. BL-A-41; assembly: GCA_050632425.1. Taxonomy (GTDB): domain Bacteria; phylum Cyanobacteriota; class Cyanobacteriia; order Pseudanabaenales; family Pseudanabaenaceae; genus Pseudanabaena. Next base: position 3,306,770 of record CP192607.1, read on the forward strand.
TTCGTGACTTTTGGGATCGTCTTGCAGTAGTTGCCATTGATAGCAACAAACTCCCACGGCTTGGGCTAAATTTAGCGATGGATAGTCGGGGTTAACAGGGATTCGCAGCACCTGTTGGCAATGTTGAATTTCGGTATTGCTCAAGCCACGATCCTCTGCACCAAAGACGATCGCACTAGTTGCAACCTGTGATAACCAACTCAAACCTTGAGGAGGACTAGTTACTTTCATGTCTCCCTTATCGATGCGACCTGCGGTGGCGATCGCTCTCTGGCAACCAATCAGTGCTTCAGGTAAGCTCTCTACAATTTTGGCGTTTTCTAAAATTTCACGGGCATGGACTGCCATATGGATCGCTTCATCACAGAGGCGATCGCATTGAGGATTCACTAGCCACAATTCTGACAGTCCAAAGTTTTTCATTACCCTTGCCACCGAGCCAAGGTTTCGCGCCCCTGCCGTCTCTACTAACACAATTCGCATTCTTTTTAGTTACTCCTCTTGGCATGGGTAAAGGTTCCTAATTCTTCGAGTTTGTAACCTTGGGGATAAGTTGGACGCTTGCGGGCTGTGAGCAGAATCGGGTTACTTGGCTCCTGCAACAATCCTGCGAATTTACCTCTCAATTTCAATAAACCTGTGATGCTCTCCCTGAGAAATTTGGGTGGAGATGGCAGATCGAGCACCTCTAGTAAATGATTATCAATGGCGGCATAAAGTAATGGTTTGCCTAGTGACCAAAATAAACGGGGTATGTAAAAACTTAAAAATAAATTGACTGTAACTTTGGCAATGACAGGATTTGAAGAGGCAAGGACAAAATTTGTCTGCTCATAGTTACGGTTAAACTGTTCAAATTCTTCATAACTTTCAGGAATATCGCGAATATGCATTCGATGCCCCATTTCTCTATAGAAATAAAAACAAGCCAGTTGCTCATTGCTTGTTAGCGATCGCCAGCCATGTTTTTCGATCCACCGAATCGGCTCATAAATCAAAGTACTGAGAACATAGAGAAAGTCGTCATTACTAATCGGAAATCTTCCATGCATTTGATTCATGCGATTTAGAGCTTTCTTCCCGCGATCGCTGTCATAGCCATGTTCGGTAATTTCCGCCAAGAGCAGTTGGGTGTCGTCATAGCGTTTACGAGGATGCTTTTGAAATTCTCCAGTCTTGACTATTAGGGAAGAAATCGCAGGGATGGCATAGGTACGGAAAAGGGCGAATTCAAGAGCACGCTCAATATCCCAAGGAAAGACGTGGCAGGTAAGTAAAAACATGATTTCTTGACAGTCTTGTTGGGGATCGAGATGGGTGATACGTTCCGTAATTTGTTTTCTTGCCATGCTTTCAGTCCCTACTATCTTGAAAGGATTACCTTAGAGCGATTTCATTTAATTATCATATTATAGCGCTGTACGCTAACGAGAAATTTTTAAAAGCGCGGCTTTGCCGCACTTTTAAAAATTAATTTAAGCCTCAACAACCTGTACGAGGCAAATCAAATTGTTTGTGGCGCGGCGAAGCCGCGCCACAAACAATTTGGTTAATTGCTATTAGCTATTGACATTGGCAGGACTTTCTTGGGTTTGTCCAAAGGCGACACGCAGAAATGGTGGGGCTAAGAAGGTGGTGAGAATGACCATAATGATGATTGAGACTTCTAGTGGTTTGTTCAGAACACCACTAGCGGAACCAATACCCGCAAATACGAGACCCACCTCACCACGGGGAATCATGCCCACCCCGATCGCCACTCGATTGATATTAGGGATGCCAAAGACAGCCCAGCCTGTAACCAGTTTGCCAGCGATCGCTACTAAGACTAGGAAAATCGCAATCAATAAACCAGCACGATTTTCGGGGATCGCAGGATTTAGCACGCCTAAATCAGCCCTTGCGCCAACGGTGACAAAGAAAATGGGGACGATCAAATCAGCGATCGGTTTGATTAATTCATCTAATTCTTTACGAGCATCACTTTCATCTAGCACTAGCCCCGCCGCAAATGCACCCAAGATCGCTTCCAAATGAATGGCGTTACCGATAAAAGCCATCATGAAGGCAAAAATAAAGGCAGGAATGATGATATTGCCGCGAGTTTTCAGTTTATCAACCAGAGCCACAAAGGTTTTATTGAAAATGCCACCCAAGAAAATTGCGCCCAACAAAAACGTAACAGCACTAACGATTAGATAAACCACATTGGTAATATCTACTTCCCCTTTTTTCGCTAAACTTGCGACGACTGCCAAAACAATGATCCCTAAAACATCATCGATGACGGCTGCTCCGACGATAATCTGTCCCTCCTTAGATTTCAGTTGACCGAGTTCTGCTAAAACCTTGGAAGTAATCCCGATACTTGTCGCAGTCAAGGCTGCTCCCGCAAAAATTGCAGGAATCGCCGCCACATGAAAAAAGTACATCAGTCCAATCGTACCTGCGGCAAAGGGAACTGCCACACCGACACAGGCGACAACAATTGCTTGAATACCCACCTCTTTGAGTTGACGCAGGTCTGACTCTAAGCCAATCTCAAAGAGAAGGATGATCACGCCTAACTCTGCGAGTACCGAAATCACCTCACTTTGAGAATCAAATATACTGTGAGCAGCTTCGGGTGTGAGTTGATTGAGGGTCTGAAGTACAGTCATGATCAGTGAATCCGATGCGGTGAAGCCACCTTCAGGGAAAAGCACTAAATGCAAGGCTGATACTCCTACGATCACACCAGCCACAAGTTCGCCCAAAACAGGAGGAAGATCTAAGCGCTTGGCAACTTCACTACCAACTTTGCTAGCTATATAGATAATTACAAGGGTCAGTAATACCCCAGACAGGATTATTGGTGAATTTTCTGCTGCGGTAGTTGCCAGTAGTGGTGCAGGGAGATGCCAACCTAGCTGATAGGCGATCGCATGATTCAAAAACATAAGCTGTGATTCTTGGTACAGGTTTACTGATTCGGAGGAGTAGCATCTTGCGCCCCACCTACTTAGGGACATGCAGGAAATAGGGAACCGATTTTTTGTGGCGCGGCAAAGCCGCGCCACAAAAAATTTGGTTCTTTATTAAATCGCAGAACCCTTACTGATTTTCAATTCATCCATTTTCGCTTAGGATGCGTATGTATATTACAGCTTGCGCTTGGGGACATGCAGAAGAATAAGGAACCGATTTTTTGTGACGCGGCGAAGCCGCATCACAAAAAATTTGGTTCCTTATTAAATCGCAGAACCCTTACCACCGATATTTCTATGATCCTATGAAAATCTCAGAGCAAACTGATGTGGAAGTATTGCAGGCTTGGCGATCTGGAAGCAGTCAGGCTTTTGGTATCTTTTACGATCGCTATGGCGAGCTAGTGTATCGCCTCTCTCTCAGAATCTTGGGCAATCCGCAAGAAGCGGAGGATCTCACCCAAGAGATCTTTATCCTGCTCAGTCGCAATACTACCTATGACAGTAAGCGCGGATCGATCGCCGCTTTTTTGTCGGTGTTAACGCGATCGCGAGCCATTGACCGTATTCGCAAAACGCGATCGCAACAGCAGCATCTCCAAAAATGGGAACAAAGCATTTCCTCAGACCATGACACCAGTAACTCATCACTCATGGAAAATGCGTCACTTTCAGAACGCTCAGAAAAGGTAAAAGCTGCTTTAGCTGACTTACCTGATAAACATCGCCAAGTTTTAGAGATGGCATATTTTGACGGACTCAGCCAAACGGAAATTGCCAAAGCTCTTGATACACCTTTGGGAACGGTTAAATCTTGGGCGCGTAATGGGTTGATTCGATTGAGAGAAAGTTTGAAAGATTCGCTGGAGTGAAAGTAATTATGTCAGTATCCAATTATCCCCATGAATGGGAAGAGTTATTAGCAGGTTATGTCTTAGGGGATTTGACCACAGAAGAAGTTACGGAAATGCAGCAGTTGATCGCCGATCATCCTGAAATCATTCAAGAAATCGATCGCTTGCAAGAAACATTAGCGCTCTTGCCCTTGAGCTTAAATGCTTCCCATCCCTCACCAAATTTGCGCGATCGCATTGCGGCGGCGGCAATCCCTGTAGCTGAGAATCTCACTAATAATATTGCTGATTCTTTAGATCCGTTAATTGATCCCCTAGCGCCAGATACTAGACAAGTACCGCGTCGTCAAAATTTCTGGAAATTATTGGGGATTGGTTTAGGTAGTATTGGGGCGATCGCGATCGTTGGTTTGGGATTTGATAATTACCAAATGCGTCAACAGATCGCGACCAATCAAGTAGAACTGCAAAAATATAAACAGGCGATCGCGCTGCTGCAAGCGGCGGACAATCGTATGATTTCCCTCAAAGGGATGGGGGCAATTCCTGCGGCAACGGGCAGTGTGATGATTGCGCCTATGGAAAAAACAGCCATGATCAATATTCAAAATCTCATGCCGATCCCTCAGGAAAATAGCTATCGACTTTGGGCGATCGTTGATGGTAAAAAGATTGATTGCGCTCAGTTCCGACCCGATGCACAGGGGAATGTATTTTTGAAAGTGCCATTAGGCAGCGCTCTCAAGCAATCTAACACCATCATCATCACCATTGAGCCAAATAAAGATATGCCTGAACCCACTGGCGAAATGGTCATGAAAGGAGAAGTTTAATGCAAAATGGTAAAAATCGCATAGCGATTTTTACCATTTTGCACTTTTGTCGAGTTTGTCTCATCCAATTTCTTAACTGCTCCGTATATCAAATAAGTGAACCAAACAAAGGTTGCTATTCAGAACTTCTTATTGAACGCGAGCGCATAAAAATGAACTACAAATTTCTCGGACTGATTGCTGGTTTGGCTTTGACCACTGGACTTGTTTCCTGTACCGCTACATCTACTCCTACTGAGCAATCCACGCCCGCAGTCCAATCTACTCCCGCGACAAAGCCCACTGATGCGATGAAAAATGATGTAATGAAAGGTGATGCGATGAAGGATAAAACTGGCGATGCGATGAAAAATGATGCGATGAAGAAGGATAAGCCTGTGGATGCAATGAAGAACGACGCGATGAAGGATAAAACTGGCGATGCCATGAAAAATGACGCAATGAAAAGCGATAAGCCTGCGGATGCCATGAAGAATGACGCGATGAAGAGTGATAAACCTGCGGATGCGATGAAAAATGACGCGATGAAAAGCGATAAACCTGCGGATGCGATGAAAAAGCCTGCGGATGCGATGAAGCCATAGGTTCGTAAAAATTCGATCAGTAATAATTTTTGAGTGGAAATCATTCAAAAATTATTACCTTAATCATTAATCATTCCCATTCAAGAGAATTTGCAATGGATAGAAATTTGCTGCGTCGTCGTCGATTTTTAACTTATACAGGATTAGGGGTTTTGGGAATTGGTAGTGCTGCGATCGCTACTCAAATCAGTTTCCCAAAAAACTCTCCTGATATAGTCTCTAACCCCAATATCCCTCAATCTAATAGTTCAGTTAATTCAGTGGCTATTAATACCAGCACCAGTCAGACACTACCAGAATTTCAAGGCATTTCCCAATGGCTAAATTCTCGTCCCTTGTCAATTCAGGAATTAAAGGGAAATGTGGTAATGATTCAGTTTTGGACTTTTAGTTGCATCAACTGTCAGCGTACTTTACCCTACGTGACTAAATGGCATGAACAATATGCTGCTAAAGGATTAAAAATTATCGGTGTGCATACTCCCGAATTTGCCTTTGAGCGTGAGGCAAACAATATCAAAGATGCGATCCAAAAACATGGAATTCGTTACCCAGTTCCTATTGATAACGAGTTTCAAACTTGGAAAGCCTATGGTAACGAGTACTGGCCGCATCTCTATTTAGCTGATCGCCAAGGTAATCTTGTCTATGACCATATTGGCGAAGGTGCGTATGCCAAGACCGAGCAAACCATTCAAAAACTATTGGGTTAAGGTCAATGGGACTCTCTCCTCTGGCGATCGCCTTATCCCTAACGGCTGGTTTGTTAACCGCATTTTCACCCTGTATATTACCGATTTTGCCAATTCTCATCGGGCGATCGCTACAGACTCATCGCTATGCACCGATCGCTTTAGTCTTGGGTACGATCACTGGATTTGCGATCGCAGGTAGTCTTTTAGGGATCGCTAGTATTTGGCTGACGGGATTTGCAAATGTGATGAGAATTTTAGCGATCGCAGTTTTACTAGTCCTTGGTCTGTTATCGATATTTCCCAAATTAAATTATCTGTTGCTAGCCAAGTTACCTATTCCTAAATTCAAGGAGCCAACCCGCATCAATTTAGCTAGTGAATTTCTCTTGGGTTCTCAATTAGGGCTATTGTGGACTCCCTGTGCAGGTTCGGTATTAGGCAGCATTTTAGTTTTAGCCGCCGTCAATCAGGAAATTCTGAGCGCCTTTATTTTATTGATTTGCTATGGGATTGGGGCAGGCATCCCCATGTTACTGCTTGCCTATGCCAGTCGCTATTTTAGTAAATCATTCCTCAGATTCCGCATCCATAGCCAACTTTTACAACGAATTGGGGGCGTGATGATTGCAATTACGGCGATCGCAATTGTTTTGGGATGGGATGTCAAAATCCAACTTTGGTTAGCAACCTTCTTTCCGACCTTAGCCCTATGAATTTGAATGAGCGTGCGAATCATGCTCACTCAATACCAATTAATTAACCCAGCTAAACCCATGAGTCCAAAATCTCCAAATCCCAAATCACCACCTGCTCCTAAACAAGCAATCTTCATCAAGGCATTTCATTCTATTAATCTCATCGCCTTGATCTTGATGACGGCAAGTGGTCTGCAAATTTATAATGCGAATCCTGTCTTTGGTGGACGCGCAGGATGGCGATTTCCCAAAGAGATGCTCTTAGGTGGATGGCTTGGTGGTGGGAGGAATTGGCACTTTGCTTCGATGTGGGTGTTTTCCATGAGTTTATTGATTTATGGCATCTATATCTTTCTCACGCGCCGATGGAAGCATCGCTTTGCCTCAGAAAAAGATCTTCAAGCCCTGCAAGCCAAAAATCCTAAACGCAAAAACTACGCTTGGCATCGTATCGCTTATACAGCGATCATTCCGATTTTGCTCTTAGCGATTCTCTCTGGTTTATGTATGTATAAACCTGTGCAGTTTGCATGGATTTCAGGCTTATTTGGTAGTTGGCAAAATCTCCGCATTGCCCATTTTCTCACCGTGCCGATTGTGCTGATTTTTGCGATCGCGCATATTTTTCTCTCCTTTAGAGTCGGTGGTTTTAAAATGATTCGCTCTATGTTTATTTAGGTGTTTGGCTAAGTAGGAAGGATTAATTATGTAGGATGCGTTAGTGCAACGAACGCATCTATTGGGTGAAGATGATGGGTTACGCTATCGCTAACCCATCCTACTTTTAATTCCAAGAACCTCCTTATTAGCGTTTAGCTTTTGGAAGATTTACTCAAAAGATTGATTAGGATTATTCAGCATGAAATTTGACCCATATCCACATCATCGGTTTTCGCGTCGTCAGTTAATTAAATATGCCAGCTTGTCAGGTATGGGTTTGTTTTTGGGAAGTTGTGCGAATGAGGCTAGTCGCGTGAGTCCCATTTTTAAACCTCTCAACCAACAATCTGGCAATGTCAGAGCTTTATTTGAGCCACTCAATCAAAGCATTGAAGAATTAATCTTTCAAGCAAAAAATCCTGCGCCAGAATATCCTGTTAATGCGATCGAGCCTCATGCTTTATTGGTTAATTCCTATGACATTACTCCTGTCATCGATCCTAATTCCTTCAAATTAGTAATTGATGGTGCAGTTAATAATCCGATGCAATTGAGTATGAGGGATATTCAGGCATTACCCTTAACTTCGATGGTGATTCGTCATGTCTGTGTGGAAGGCTGGGCAGCGATCGTGCAGTGGGGCGGTATCCGTCTCTACGATCTGGCAAAGTTAGTGCAACCGAAAGCGGGAGCACGTTATGTCTATTTTGAATCTGCCGACAATTATTACGAGAGTTGGGATATTGCTTCAGCTTTACATCCCCAAACGCTACTGGCTTATCAAAAGAATGGTCAAGATCTCCCCATTGAAAATGGCGCACCTCTGCGGTTAGCTTCTCCGATTAAGCTTGGTTATAAAATGTCAAAATGGGTAACTCGCGTCACTTTTACTAACGAGCTTTTCCAGCAACGTCGAGGCTATTGGGTAGATGAAGGTTACGAGTGGTTTGCAGGATTGTAATATCTCACCCTTAACCCAAATTTGTCACATAATTACTGGCAAGAAGTTTTATGATTGAGAAGGCATAACTTTTAGGAATTTTGAGAAATACAATTGAGACGCATCAGATTGTCACGTATCAAATCCAATTTATCGCTCAGCGATATTTAAAATGCAACTATGCTAAAACTTTTTACTTCAAATCAACAGACTAATAATGTGATCGCTCAAGCAGTAAAATCTTTGAGTCAATATGAAATTGACATTCGTGTACAAGAGCATTTCGTTACTTTTCTTCAAAATCCTGATAGCCGATCGCTTTATCATGCAAATCCACGACTAATTGCTGAACAATTACAACTCTCAGAGCGGGACACCTTAAAATTATTAGTAGTTGCCTTGAAAGAAGGAATCGTGACTCTTAATTGGGATATTCAATGTCCCATGTGTCAGGGAGTTGATTTTGCAGCAACCCAATTAGGAAAACTTAAAAGCTTCCATATTTGCCCAGTCTGTCGTCATAAGCATCAGGCGGATGCGGATCATCAGGTGCGCGTTACCTTTAGCATTGATGAAAGATTGCGATCGCTTCCCAAAGAAGCCAATGACCCTGAATTTCGGAATCAGATTGATGCTAAATATGGCGTGGTTTCAGGGCATCGCCTTTTAACTTTGCAGATGTTTCGCGAACTCTTTCCCCGTGAAACTATTCCACCTAATGAAAGTTTACTGATTCGCCAAGTCACAATTTTATTTACCGATCTAGCTGGTTCAACGGCTCTCTATAGTCAAAGAGGAGATTCCCAAGCCTATAGTTTAGTCCGTCAACATTTCAATCTTCTCTTTCAAATTGTCGATCGCCACAATGGAGCCGTGATCAAAACCATTGGTGATGCAATTATGGCAAGCTTTACCTCACCCGATGATGGTTTGAGAGCCGCGATCGCGATGCAAGAAGCTATGCAGTATTTCAATCAGCAATTTGACTCAACCGATCCGCAACTCATTCTCAAAATAGGTATTCATGCAGGGGCTTGCATTAGCGTTAATCTCAATGATCGCTCCGATTATTTCGGTACAACGGTAAATACTGCCGCCAGAGTCGAAGGACTTAGCCAAGGTAATGACATCGTATTTACGGAATCATTGCTGAGCTATGCAGAGGCGATCGCAAACCCGAACAATTACCATCTTCATAGAAGTTCGGCGAACTTAAAAGGATTAAGCGAACCGCTCACTGTCTTTCATATGCATATTTCTTCCGTCGTGCATCCATTGCCAAGCAACTAGATTAATCAACAGTATTTTCTTTTGTATCTTCAATTCTAAACTTGATAATAAATTGCCGTGCTCCGCACGGCAATTTATTATCAAGTTTAGAGAATTCCTTCTTTTTGTGCCATCGATATCATCAGATCGACTACTCGACAGGAATAGCCCCACTCATTGTCATACCAAGAGACAACTTTAAAGAAGTTAGGATTTAACTCAATGCCAGCACCAGCATCAAAAATGCTCGATCGCGGATCTCCTTTAAAATCCGTTGAGACAACTTCCTCATCGGTATAACCGAGAATGTCCTTTAAAGAACCCTCTGAGGCATCCTTCATCGCCGCACAGATTTCTTTATAACTGGTAGCTTTCTCCGTTTTAAATGTCAAATCCACCACGGACACATCAGGCGTAGGTACACGCAAAGCCATTCCCGTCAGTTTCCCTTTCAGTTCAGGTAAAACTAAAGCTACTGCCTTCGCCGCACCTGTGGAAGAAGGAATAATATTTTGACCTGCTCCACGTCCACCACGCCAGTCCTTCTTGCTAGGACCATCAACTGTTGGCTGGGTTGCAGTCATCGCATGAACTGTGGTCATCAATCCTTCTGCAATCCCAAAGTTATCATTAAGAACCTTGGCGATCGGTGCTAAGCAATTGGTAGTACAGCTTGCATTAGAAACGATCAAATCATTGTCAGGGTTGAACTTATGGTGGTTAACGCCAACTAGCAATGTTGTTACTTTCTCAGGATCTTTGGTGGGAGCCGAAATAATCACACGCTTTGCACCTGCATTAATATGCGCGATCGCACCTACATAGTCGGTAAATAGCCCTGTAGATTCCACCACATAGTCCGTCTTTAGCTCGCCCCAAGGTAATTCAGTCGGATTGCGAATGGCAGTACAGGGAACAAGCTTGCCATCGATCTCAATACCTTCTGGCTTGGCAGCGATCGCGCCGTCGTAGAGACCATGCGTAGAGTCATGTTTGAGCAGATAGGCGAGGTTATCAGAAGGAACTAGATCGTTGATTCCGACAATCTCGATTTCGGGATGCTTGGCAGCAACGCGAACCACTAATCGTCCAATTCTGCCAAATCCATTAATACCAATTCTGAGCTTAGCCATATTTTGCTTATCCAGCTTATCCATAGTGCTTCGCGATTATGCTAACCCAAGTTCTATAGTCTAAAAACTCCAAAACCTGAATATGTCAGGGTTTGAATATAAATATAATGATCCCCAACTATAGGATCGGAAATATATAGCGGTTCTAAATCATTTGTGAGAAAGGCAAGGGGCTTAAGCCCCTTGTTACAAGATTCTATTTCTCATGACTCATTTAGGATTGCTATATATAGAGCTTTTCAAGCAAGCGAGTTACATAGGTTGATTTCCTCGCCTTCGGCGGGGAAATTAACCTGTACTTCACTAGGTTGGTAAACGCTATATCATTCATTTAAGTAGCTCGGCACAATTAAATATAAAACCTCAAAACCTGTGGCGTACACTGCGCGTGCGCCACAGGTTTTGGCTTAGGCTTTGTATTTATGCCTAGCTACTTAGTACTTTAGTTAAGCCTTAGATTAAAGGGAAATTGTTTAGTTTAAAGTTGGTACATCTTAATTTGTTGGATTAGGGTTACTTCTATGAGTTTTTTTAATAATGCTTACTTTCTGAAAACCCAGCAGCCGATCGCCAAAGTGAAAGAAAAACTTGGACAAACTGAGCGAATTCCTAATTCAGGATGGCTCATTTGTGATTTTGGCGATTGCGGCATTGATGGCATATTTGAGGGAGAAGAATATCTTACCCAAGCGCTTTCAGAAGAATTTGGTGAGGTGATTTTCATTGCGATCGATACTCACAACGATCAATTGGATTATGAACATTCCTTAGATGGAGTGATTTTGCGAAAACTAGCTTGGCTCACCGATGGTTGCAAATCGACATGGAAGTGTGTGGAAGGTGAGATAGAAGATTGGGAACTAAATTCAATCTTCTCATCGAATAATTTAGACCATACTAGGGAAATGGTTCGCTACGATGAAGAATTACAATTGTTGCCTGCTGCCGAGATGGAGGTCAAAGAGAAAGAGTTGCAGATCATCTGGCAAAATCATCAATATGTGATTGATGGTCAATTGCCTTTGGGAGATGCCACCTTTGGTATGGTAATTCAGAAACATTTCTTTGGTATTGAAATGTAAAACCCAAAGAGTGTGAGGTGGAGCTTTGCGCTGCCCCACACTCTTTGGGTTTTACGCAAAATCGCGTTAAAGTATTCCTACATCTAAATATTCAGTCTATTAGGATGATAAAGATTATGTCTCGTTTACCCCTTACCTTAGCAACCGCCTTTAGCCGCCGCAACGCTCTCAAGATTATTAGCGGGCTTCACAACTTCGATCGCAACTCCGTGAAAATGGTCGTGCAGGCAGCCGATCGCGGTGGTGCAACATTTGTCGATATTGCGGCTGATGCAGAACTAATTGCGATCGCTAAGGCTAATTGCTCTTTGCCCATTTGTGTATCGGCAGTCGAAGCTCACAAGTTGGCTGAGGCTGTGGCTAATGGTGCTGATCTCGTCGAAATCGGTAACTACGATAGTTTCTATGCTCAAGGTCGTGTATTTACCGCCGATGAGATTATTGCCCTCACCGCCGAAACCAGAGCTTTATTGCCTCACACCGCTATCTCAGTAACAGTTCCTCACACCTTGCCCCTCGATGAGCAAGTCACCCTCGCTGAGAAACTCGAAGCGATCGGTGCAGACATCATCCAAACTGAAGGCGGTACAAGCTCGGCTCCAACCCATGCAGGTGTCCTTGGTGCGATCGAAAAGGCATCTCCTACCCTTGCTGCGGCCCATGCCATTAGCCGCGCAGTTTCCATTCCTGTAATGTGCGCTTCTGGTTTGAGCAATATCACTGCACCAATGGCGATCGCTGCTGGCGCATCTGGTGTTGGTGTTGGCTCCGCAGTTAACCAATTGAATGATGTAGTTTCGATGATTGCGACTGTTCGCTCTCTCAGAGAGTCAATTGATAGCAATGTTGCAAGTCAAGCAGTTGTGTAATCAATATTTGCTTAAGTTCTCGCCAGCAAATTAGCAAAATCAATCAACTAAAAGGCGATCGCTATGAATTTTCTAAAAGTTCAAAGCGATCGCCTTTCTCGTAGAATCATCTAGCCAAAAGCGCGATCGCTCAATCTTGTAAGTAACCTTAAAACCAGAGTGTGGGTCGCCCGCGTAGCGGGCGACCCACACTCTGGTTTTGTTTTTTAATTATGTTGTTCGGTAGATAAATTTTTGATTTTGGCGATCGCTATTTCCAAGGTGATCATTTTATCTTTCTCACGCTTAAGTTATTCGTAGTTTAGCAAAAACTAGCAGCTAAGGCGATCGCCTAAAATCTATCGTCACAAGTTAACAAGGCGATCGCAGTTGATATAAATCTAAGGGTAAAGTTTTTGCAATATTAAAGCTTGTCTGATCATTAAACGCTTGGGTTCATTTAGCTTCAATAAAAATATTGTAGTTCTACCAATAGTAGTTTTTCCTAAAATATAGCCTTGATCAATTTGAAAATGTTCATTCCATTTGTGCAATCGAGGATTAAATAGAACTGTAATTTGTTTAGTAATTGGATCAATACTGGTTAAATCTGAGCCTTTATAACGATTACATGGTAAGCAAGCTAGTACTAAATTCTCTTCGGTTGATAATCCACCATGCTTGACTGCTGTGGCATGATCCACTTCATGGCTATAAATGGAGAAATCTTGATGGATTAGGCAATATTCACATTTCCCACCTGCGCGATCAGTTACTAATTGTCTAAGTTGACTGGAAATATAGGAGGTCATGCTGAATGCGAAATACTGGAATTTTTAGTTTGTATTGCAGCGTAGGATCGGATTTTTAGCATTGTCATCAAAACATCAAGCTGTTCGTAGAGATTAAGTTCGGCTATTTCAGAGGGAAGCAGATTTGAATCTCGGTTCTTTTGTAGAAGTTCCTTTAGGCGAGTTTGCGATCGCTCGGAAACTTTGAAATTAGCAATCTGTTCGGATGTGGGACGATTTACTAAAAAGTCAATAATTTCTAGATAGGTTGGGAAGTCTGTGGATAAAGGATTGCTAGGCAATTCAAGGCTATCTATAGCTTCGTTGAGGAGTGAGGCATTAATTAGACGCGCAAAAATTTCTGAGATTTGATTTTGATATGGGGCTAGCCTTTGGGCTAATTCGTCTGGAATGTCGATGGTTAGCTGTGCCATTTGTTTGTTTGGGGCTGCAATGGTTACATTATAGGCAAATATCTTAATGGGGCGATCGCCTAATATCCATCATCACCAATTAGCAAGGCGATCGCTATTTAGATTTTGAAGATCTAACCCACATTCCGCTCGTAATGGAAGCCTAAAAATATTTACAACGAGACAATCAGGGTTTCAGCGATTTCAAAAGAAATTAATGATAATAAATCCTATTAGTGTGTCCTTATTGACAACATTAAAATAGTGACTTTTATGTGATTAAGACTCAAAACACTTACTGTATGAGCATTTCCTTTCTAAATATTTTTTTTCAGTAAAATAAGAGCGGAATGTGGGATCTAAGGCGTTGTTTTGCAGAATCATAGGCGGGATCGTGTTCGTCAAAGCTAATGATTCTAACGGTTTTAGGAAAAGGAGATTCAACTACTCGATAAATTAGTCGATATGCACAGTCACCCCAATCAATCTCTAGCGCTCTGTAGTTTACCAAATCCCCTTTTAATGCGTGATTGGGGAAATACTGATTTGTCTGTAATGGATTTATCGATAGAAGTTGTTTGAGACTGGGATACAAGTTCTGTAGTTGCACTGGCAGCTTTTGGATATCCTGTTGAATTACCAGTTGATTTTCCTGAATTGCGTAAAGAGACTTCGCTTTGCGTTTTTTGTTTTTTCCCACTAGCTTTGAAAATACTTATTTGTTGCTGCAACTTATCTAGATCTATTTCTTCACCTCTTTCAAGAGTTGTTACCCACTGAGAATCGTCAGTTTCTAGGGGAAGCCTTTGTATTGCTTTACCTTCAGCCGAATAGGGGTTAAGCTTTGCTAGTGATGAATTTATAGTGGTTTTCATATTCATAACTTTGTGGTGCTGTACAAGTATTCTATCAGAGCGTCATATAGCTTAATAGCGATCGCCTAAATCCATCATCACCAATTAGCAAGGCGATCGCTTCAAAGAAACCAAAAATCGCAAATTAAGCTAATGTAGATACAATATAGATACATTGACGGTGATTTCTATGACTGCCGTGATCGCGAAATGGGGTAATAGTTTAGCTGTACGCATTCCTCAAGCTATAGCTGAGCAGGTGCAAATTCAAGCTGGAAGCGAAATCAGTATTGATATTGTTGATGGCAAGATTGTTTTGACTCCGCATCGGCGTAAGAAATACACTCTAGATGAATTACTGGATGGTATGACTTCCGAGCATGTCCATGCAGAAGTTTCTACGGGTGTGTCTGTTGGGAATGAAGCATGGTAAAGCCATACATTCCAGATCGAGGCGATATCGTCTGGTTAGATTTCGATCCACAGGCTGGGCATGAACAATCTGGGCATCGTCCTACTTTTGTGATTTCGCTGATCGCCTATAATCAAAGGTCAAATTTGGCTCTGCTTTGTCCGATTACTTCTAAAACTAAGGGATGGAAGTTTGAGGTTCTACTCACGGATACTAAGACTAAGGGAGTGATTCTTGCAGATCAGATTAAGAGTTTAGATTGGCAAGCGAGAAAGATAGATTTTATTGAGAAGGCTTCTGTAAGTATTATTGATGAAGTCATAGGCAAGATTGAAGCGTTATTAACCTAGTAATTAAAAAAATATGCAAGAGAAAATTAGATATACTGAAATACTTTTACCTTCTGAAGAACCATTCTCAAATTATAGCGTTAATGACTCCATATCACTTGCTCCATTATCCTTAGTGAATATTTTCATTGGTACAAACAATTGTGGAAAGAGTCGATTGCTTCGAGCAATATTTTCTCTAAATGAGTTTTCCTATAATACAAATAAGTATTCAAACGAACTTTTTTATCGACTTATCGAAAGATTTAACAAAGAATTTAAAGAGGCTTTTAAAAATGAAATAATAGCAATAGATGATATATCTATTAGTCGTATTGAAAGATTTTTAAGCTCACAAGGAAAAGACTTTATTAGTTCTAAAGAGCCAATATTTAAGGCATTTTTTGAATTATTAAATAACCTTCGCCAGCTTGAGAATAAATTCATAAATCAAGATTTTGATGATTCTTATGAGATTAATTTTAATGACGAGAACTTGATACGCAAATCCTACTACGAGCTTAAAAATGAAACAGTTACAATATCTAGAGTTATTGAAGTTATCAATAAATTCAATGAAGAATTTAATAATATCATTTCAAGATTCAATAAATCCAATATTGATTTATTGAATACTAATCTCGATAATAAATGGTACTACATACCTATGCTTCGTGGAATGCGTCCATTATTAGATAATAAAAGTGGAGAATTAGAAGACATCAACGTATACCATAAACGGACTCAGAAAGATTATTTTGAAAAGCTCTCATTATCTAAAAAGATGCGAATATTTACAGGGCTTGAATTATATCAAACTCTGAAGGAAAAACTACTTGGTGAGCCAGATGAAAGGAAACAGGTGAAAGAGTTTGAGGAGTTTCTGTCAGAAAACTTTTTTGAAAATAAAGAAGTAACTTTAATACCTAGAGAGAAAGAGCCAAAAGTAGTTCACATTAAAATTGGTGATGAGCCTCAATTTCCAATTTATGACTTAGGTGATGGCTTACAAAATCTTATTATTTGTACTTTTAATATTTTTATGGAAAAAGAAAGGTGTCTTTTTTTTATGGAAGAACCTGATATGTTTATGCATCCGTCAATGCAAAGATCATTCTTAGAAGTACTATCAAAAGTTGATCGACATCAATATTTCATCACTTCACATTCTAATCATTTCCTAGATATGACAATTGACTTTGCCAATATCTCAATATTCCATTTTTCTAAACACGAAGATACTCAACCACAGTTCCATATTCGCCCATCCTCACCACGCGATAGACAAATACTACTTGACTTAGGGGTAAGAAATTCATCCGTCTTTATTACCAATGCAACAATTTGGGTTGAAGGGATAACAGATCGCCTATATCTCAAAGCTTATATGAAAAAATATATTGATGAGCTAGAGCGTAGCGATCCTGAAAAATATAGAGAGCTAGTAAAATTAAAAGAAGACTACCATTACTCATTTGTAGAATATCAAGGCGCAAATTTAACTCACTGGAATTTCGAGCCAGATGACGATGATACATACAACATGAAAGCTAGTTACATCTGCGCTCAAGCTTTTCTTATTGCTGATGGCGATATTGGCTCTGAGATCAAAGGGAATCGCAAAGCAATTTATGAGGAGATGCTAGGAAATAGATTTCTTGCATTGCAGGTAAAGGAAATTGAGAATCTGATTCCTGTTGAGATACTTCGACAAGTTGTTGCAAAACAATTTAAAAAATATGGAGTCAATACCGATCTCATCAAATATGAAGACTATGCAAGATTAGACACACCAATCGGCAAATATCTTGATGATCTTTTGCCATTATCCCAAAATTCGCTCTTCGCAGCAGAATCAGGAACATTCACTTCCTATTACAAAGGAACAGTCTGTGATAACGCTGTCAAAATCATGAAAAATCCTAAATCTGAATGGTCTTTGATAGGTGATTTAAAAGATATCTGTGAAAATATTTTTAAGCATATAATCACCCAAAACAAGAATTCTTAAAATTAAATGAGTGAGGATAAAAAACATGAAAATGATCGCTATTCAAATAGATGAAGATATTGCCCAAGCATTTCAATCTTCACAACCAGAGCAACAACAACAGATTCAAGCGTGGCTCAATCAGTGGATGAGACAAGCCTTAAAAATCAGTAAGTTACAAAACACAATGGATAGACTGAGTGATGAAGCTGTAGCTAATGGATTAACTCCAGAGATTTTACAGGCAATCATCGATGAGTAAAATCAGGATAGTCCTTGACTCCAATGTAATTTTAAGCGCTGCTCTGTTTAAGGGATCTACTCCAAGACAAGCCCTTGACAAAGCATCTACTACTGGACAAATTCTCATATCCAATGAAATTCTTGTAGAACTTACAGATATTTTTAATCGTTCTAAGTTCGATAGATATTCATCAAAACAATTGCGTAATGAATTTCTCAATGACTTTTTAGCAATTGTAGAAAATGTGCAAATCGTTCAAAAAATTACAGCCTGTCGCGATCGCAAAGATGATAAGTTCTTAGAACTGGCTGTCAATGGGAATGCGAACTACATCATCACTGGCGATCAAGATTTGCTTGTACTAAATCCTTTTCAAGATATTTCTATTATTTCTGTATCAGATTATTTGAGCTTGTAGTGAATTGGCGATCGCACGTTTAGCTTTTTATAATTACCTCAGCCTATCATCGTAATAGGGCAAAACGAGGATAAGTCCTATAATTTAGAAAACTGAAGAAGCACAGTAGCAGTTCTCAGAAATTATTAAGGTGTCTAGCACAAGACATTAATTTATTTGGAAAATCTGCCAATTTGTAAACGGAGAATTATAAATGACAATAATTACTAAAGAATCTATCAAACAAGAGCTAGACCACTTCAATGATGAACAACTAAAACAAGTTGCAGATTTTATTGCATTTATCAAATTTCAGACCAAATTTACGCGCCAGAAAACGGATGTTAGTCAATTTGCTGACCTCTACCAAGAATTTGCACAAGAAGATCGAGAACTCGCCGAAGCAGGGATTTCAGAATATGCCGAACTCTTGAACAGTGAGGACAAAAATGCAAGTGGAACGTGGTGAAATATGGTTAGCAAATCTCGACCCCACCAAAGGCTCAGAACAGGCTGGAACTCGTCCGATTATCATCTTTCAAGAAAACACTATCTCGAAATTCACCAGCACGATTATCACAATTCCTCTTACCACTAATTTACGCCGTGCAGCTTTACCAAGCTGTTTACTGATTTCTAACGGTCAAGGCGGATTAAATCAAGACTCAGTTGCTCTATGTCATCAACTCCGAGTACTTGACAAAACCCGCTTGATTAAAAGATTAGGACAGCTAGACATAAACGTAATTGCCGAGTTAGAAAGAACAGTCCTATTTACCCTTGGATATCAAACGCCATGATATTCCAAAATATCTCTGCAAAGGAGATAGACCATACATGCCAAAAACCTTTAGACATTGAGAGAACAGTTCTGCTTATGATCGCGATCTTACATTCAGCATCATTTCAGGATTTTTGGGAAATAGTGGTCAAAAAAATAACTTGAACCTTTTGGCTAGGAGCAAATGTCTAAACCAGCGTAAATCGTTAAACACTCGATTCAAGGCGATCTCCAAAGGTAACATTATGAAAAGCTTGATTCTGCCCATTCTTGCCATTACTTCAGTAGTCAGCACCTTCAGCCTAGTCAATCCCAGTTCCGCCTCCGCAGGTACGATCTATAATCGCGAAGTTAACCAACAGGAACGCATTTACAAGGGCGTGCAACAAGGCACAATCAGCCAACGCGAATACCAAAATCTAGAAAGACGCGAAGAACGCATTGATACTCAGCGTCGCTATTATCTCAGGGACGGACATTTGAACCGTCAAGAAGCAGCCCACCTCACTCGCGAAGAAAACCGCGTTTCTAATGCAATTTATCGCGATCGCCATGATTAATCAAAAAAAGCAGTACCAAGTACTGCTTTTTTAATGCTTTCTATAGTCAAGAATTAGTGGTGCTGGTCTTAGCCCAGCACCACTAATTCTTGACTATAGAAAGCTGCGGGGTGAAATCCGAATAGCGAGAGAGGTTAGCGGTGATTACATATCAGTACAATAGACTGAGAGTAAACCGTAAAGATTAAATTATGATCCCAACCGTAATCGAACAGTCTGGTCGTGGCGAAAGAGCCTTTGATATTTTTTCGCGCCTGCTGCGGGAGCGGATCGTATTTTTGGGGCAACAGGTTGACGACAGCATTGCCAACATTATTGTTGCTCAGTTGCTTTTCCTCGAAGCCGACGATCCCGAAAAAGATATTTTCTTGTATATCAACTCCCCTGGGGGATCTGTGACCGCAGGTATGGCAATTTACGATACGATGCAGCACATCCGCCCCGATGTCTCCACCATTTGTGTGGGTCTAGCGGCAAGTATGGGCGCTTTTCTGCTCACTGGTGGCGCAAAGGGCAAGAGACTATCTTTGCCCCATACCCGTATCATGATTCACCAACCTCTCGGCGGCGCACAGGGTCAAGCAACCGATATCGAAATCCAAGCTAAGGAAATCCTATATCACAAGAATCGTCTGAATGAGTTGATGGCTTTCCATACTGGTCAGCCTATCGATCGCATTGCTGAGGATACCGATCGCGATTTCTTCATGGCTCCCGATGAGGCAAAGGCTTACGGATTGATCGATGAAGTTGTGAACCAACGCCCGAAATTTGAAGTTGCAGCATAGTTTTTTCATAGGAAGGCTCACATCGTGAGCCTTCTTGTTTATTGCTATTGACTTTCATGGCAACTTGATTAGAAATATATAAGTCTTTAATTTTGTGTAGGCATTTAAGAATTACTTTCTGAGGTCAAAAGCTCGAAGAGATCCCCCTCAATCCCCCTTAGAAAGGGGCAAGAAGAAAAATTCTCCCCCCTTTCTAAGGGGGGCTGGGGGGGATCTAGACAATTCTTAAATGCTCCTACACAAAATAAATAAACATTGCTTGGTCATTAAAATACTGTCTGGTGTGTGGAGTTTAGGTTATGAAATTGTTTGGTACGGATGGCATTCGTGGTCATGTCGGTAGTTTTTTGACTGCCCCCTTAGCCCTAGAAGTGGGGATTAGTGCGGGCAAGATTTTAAAAGAGCGGGTGGAATTGGAGCGCGATCGCCAGAATGCGGCAAAGGTAATCGTGATCGGGCAAGATTCTCGGACATCGGGCGATATGCTATCGGCAGCAATTTCCGCAGGATTGACGGCAGCAGGTTGGGACGTGTGGCATATTGGGCTATGTCCTACGCCTGCGGTTGCTTATCTGACGGCAAGCTCCCCCGAAATCTTTGGCGGCGTAATGATTTCCGCTAGCCATAACCCACCCGAAGACAATGGTATTAAGTTCTTTGGCGACAATGGCACTAAGCTTTGTAGCGAAACTCAACAGGCGATCGAAGCTTTGCTCGAATCAAGACTTCACGCCGATCTCGTTAATTCCTCTACGGATTGGGGCAAGTATCACGAAAAGGCGCATCTAATTTCTGACTATCAGGATTCCCTGCAAAACTCGATCGCTACAGATTTACAAGGCATCAAAGTTGTCCTCGATCTGGCGCATGGTTCGGCAACTCGCGTTTCCCTAGAGGTATTTCGCAATTTGGGCGCAGAGGTAATTTGCCTCCACCAAGAACCCGATGGCGATCGCATTAATGTTAATTGCGGTTCCACACATCTCGAACCCCTCCGCGCCGCCGTCAAAGAGCATCATGCAGATATGGGCTTTGCCTTTGATGGTGATGCCGATCGCGTCTTAGCCGTTGATAGCAATGGGCGTGTCGTTGATGGCGATTATATTCTCTATCTCTGGGGTCAAGAACTGCTAGAAAACAATCAACTGCCCAACAGTGCGATCGTCACAACAGTGATGGCAAATCTCGGCTTTGAAAGAGCATGGCAAAAGCTAGGCGGTAACTTAGTGCGGACAGCCGTTGGCGATCAATATGTTCATGCAGAAATGGTGCGATCGGGCGCAATGCTCGGTGGCGAGCAGTCGGGACATGTCCTGTGTCGTCACTATGCCGTGAGTGGTGATGGTTTACTTGCTGCTTTACACCTTGCCGCTTTAGCAAAACAAAAAGCACCTCTCTCGGAACTCATGGATCGGAGCTTCCATCCCTATCCCCAATTGCTCAAGAATGTGCGCGTCGAAGATCGGGAATTGCGCCGCAATTGGCAGACCTGTGATGCCCTCGTTCAGGCGATCGCTTTAGCGGAACAGGATTTAGGCGATCGCGGTCGAGTGTTAGTCCGTGCTTCAGGTACAGAGCCATTGATGCGGGTCATGGTGGAAGCGGAAACCCTTGATCTGGCTCAACATTGGACAAGTAGCCTCACGGGACTAATTGAGAAACAACTAGTTAAAGTCTAAAAAATAGGGGGCTATAGCTCCCTATTTTTTTAGACATGTTACCTATAATAAATATAGCTGTTGCTGCTTGAGTTCAGATATGAGTCACGTCCAAGCATTCATCCATCCGTCTGAAAGTTGGGGAAATCAGATCGTGGATAACCTTGACGTGATGATTTGGTCACTGTCTCTGCCCGATCTCACACCCCTTTATTTCAATGCAACTGCTACCCAAATTTATCAATGTGATCGCGAGGACTTGCTTGCCAATTCACAGCTTTGGTTAGAGGCGATCGCTACTGAAGATCAAACCAAAATGCAAGAGGCGATCGCCCAAGCTCAAGCATCAGGATCATCGCGCCTGAATTATCACCTTCGGCAACCTAATGGGGAGATACGCGGGTTTTCGGTACGTTGGAAACTCTTTAAAGATGAATCAGGCTCGCCTATTCGCCTTGATGCGATCGCCACTGAAATTAGCGATGAGTTTCAGTCTGTGGAGCGAGATATCACGGAACTCAGACAATCAGAGCTATCCCTGCAAGAACTCAACCTAGAATTAAAGAAGCGGATTGAACAAAGTAGTACGGATTTGCGCCAAATCGAAGCCCGCAATCTGGCGATTCTTCACGCATTACCAGATCTGCTGCTCTTGCTCAAGCCCGATGGCACTTGCCTACAATGCATCATGCCTTCATCTCAAGACAAGTCTAAATATTTACCAATTCAACATCACATCTCGGAAGTATTAGATCCAGAGGATCTCCAAGCTCAGTTAAGAATATATGAAACGGCGATCGCTACAGGAGAAGTGCAAATCTATGAACATCAGTTAACTAAATTTGGCAAAACTGTTTATGAAGAGGTGCGAATTGCGCCCTATTGTGAAGATGAACTGCTGGTAATTGTGCGCGACATTACCGATCGCAAATTAGTTGAAACAAAGCTACACAAGACTGACACCCACCTCAAAACAGCTCAACGTATTGGGAAACTCGGCAGTTGGGAATTTGAAACCAGTACAGGGATTCTCACTTGGTCGGATGAAGTATTTCGGATTTATGGACTCGAACCAAACTCTGAGCCACCCAGTTATGAAGAAATCCAGCGATATATCCATCCAGATGACTGGGATCATTTTCATACCACAGTCCAAGCAGCGATCGCTTGCCAAAAAGACTATGATCTAGAACATCGCATCATTCAGTCCAGTGGCAGATTGATCTATGTATTAGCTAAGGGAGAAATGGTGTATGACAACTCAGGACAATTAACGCATATCATTGGTACTGCCATTGATATTACCGATCGCAAAGTAGCTGAGCAAAATCTCCAAAATCTCACTGATCGCTTAACTCTTGCCTTAAAATCAGCAGCGATCGGTATTTGGGAATGGGATATTCTGCACGATATGATCCTTTGGGATGATCGCATGTGTGAACTCTATGGAGTCATTCCAAATCAATCGATCAGCAACTACTTATCTTGGCGCAACAGTGTTCATCCCCATGATTTGGTGATCGTCGAATCCGCCATCCAATTAGCTCTCCGAGGCATCAAAGACTACGATGTCGAATTTCGGATTGTCTTACCCGATGGCAATACGCGCCATATCAAAGCCTATGCCCTGATCCAGCGTAATGCTAATGGTGAGCCATATCGCATGATTGGGATTAACTTTGACATTACCGATCGCAAACTTGCCGAAGCAGCATTAAATCATAGCCATGCCTTGCGAGAGGCGATATTCAATGAGTCTACGGATGCACTCTTTTTAGTTGATACAGCAACCTTACTAACGATTGACTGTAACCTTCCCGCTGTAAAACTCTTTGAAGCATCCTCTAAAAATCAACTGATTGGCATTGAAGGGCATACCCTTCAGCGCTATCAATTTTCTGATGTAGAAATTGCTGCTATTAATCTAGAGCTTGCTACCAAAGGTTTTTGGAGCCAAGAAGTGGAATATATTACTTGCCAAGGTAAACTCTTCTGGGGGAATCTTGCCGTTAAACCTATCACAATTGCAGGCCTTACCTTGAACCTAGTGCGCGTCACCGATATTAGCGATCGCAAGCAGGCGGAAGCACAGATTCTCCAAACATCGCAACAACTAGAAAGTACCAATCGCGAATTAGAATCCTTTTGCTATTCTGTTTCCCATGATTTACGCGCACCATTACGCCATATCAATGGATTTGTGAATGCCTTACAACAAAGGATTAAGAAGCATAATGCCCTAAATGATCCTCTAAATGATCCTAAGATCGAGCACTACTTGCAAGTAATTGATCAAAGTAGCCACAAGATGGGCAATTTAATCGATGGATTATTGGTTCTCTCTCGCTATGGACGCAAACCCCTAGAGAAAAAACAAATTTCCATGCGGGAACTCGTCGATGAAGCCATTGAAATTGTCCGCAGCGATCCTCATCATAATTCCCGCCTTGAATTTGCGATCGGTGACTTACCAAATACCGTTGGCGATCCGATTCTCTTGCAACAGGTATTTCGTAATCTCATTGGTAATGCTGTCAAATTTAGTCGCAATCATCCTCAACCTCGGATCGAAATTAATAGTTTGCCCGATCAGACGATTAGAATTAAAGATAATGGTGTAGGCTTTCAAATGGAATATGCTGATAAACTTTTTGGAGCATTTCAAAGGTTACACAGCGAACAAGAATTTGAAGGTACAGGCATTGGTTTAGCGATCGTGCAACGTATTATTCAACGACACGGAGGTTTCATTTGGGCAGAAGGATATCCCGATCAAGGTGCAACTTTCTTTCTCAAGCTTTAACTAAAAGGTAAGGATAGGGAACACTTCTCCTTATTACCTATATAAATCCTTGGCTCTAAATATACGGAATATATGGAATTTATGGATCCAACCCAAATTTTGCTAGTTGAAGATGACCCCAATGATGTCGAGCTAATCCAAATTGCTTTAGACAGTTATAACTTTGTCAATAAAATCGATGTAGCATCAGATGGTGAACAAGCTGTGCATTATCTTTTTGGGCGCAATGGTCAGCCTCCCACCCAACCCTTACCAAAACTCGTACTTTTAGATTTGAAACTCCCGAAGATTGATGGCATTCAGGTATTAGAGATGATTCGTAGTAATCCTCGTACCCGCAACCTTGTAGTGGTAGTAATGACTTCTTCCGCCGAGAATCGTGATTTAAAAGCTTGTTACGATTTGGGAGTCAACAGTTATATTGTCAAACCTTTGGATTTCCATCAATTTGTTGAGATGTCGCGACAGGTAGGTTTTTACTGGATGATGCTCAACCATTTACCATCAACGAATTAATGTGACGAGGCGAAGCTGCGTCACATTAATTAGCAAGGCGCAAATGCCTATATCAAACTGACGTTATTTTAATTATTTTTTTAGATATAATTAAAGTAATTAGGTATCATTACTTTAATTACTGGGAATAAAAATTTTGGGAATCCATGAGATGCATACTTTGTAAAACTAAGCGCTTAAAACGCTTGTATGTAACTCACAAAATCATTAACCGCTCTAATTTAATTAGAGTGGCTAGTTATAACTTAACTTGCTTTAACTTGCTAAGTAACTCTAAATCTGCGTCTTTGTATCTGTAAACCATGAACGATGTAACATCGGAGTTTGGAGAATTTGAGGGATTAGAAGCACAACGATCGCTGCGATCGCTGCATATTTTGGTGATTGAAGATGTTGCTCCAGATGTCGAGTTAACGATATTCACCTTGGAGTCTGCCAATATATCTTTTACTTATGATGTTGCCACTACAGCAAGGGAATGTCAGGAGTACTTACAAAGTAGAAACTATGATGTTGTACTGTCGGACTATCGATTGCCTAGTTTTAACGGATCACAAGCTTTTAAATTTCTCAAAGAATCAGGTCAGGACATTCCTTTTATTCTCGTCACAGGTAGCTTAGGGGAAGAAGCTGCGGTGGAATGTATCAAAGCAGGGATGACTGACTATGTTTTAAAGGATCGCCTATTTCGCTTACCAAGCGTATTAGAACGAGCCTTGCAGGAGTTCACCTTAAGACGACAACAAAAAGAGGCGATCGCCAAAATCGAACAACAAGCATGGCGAGAAACGATTATTAATCGCATTGTCCAAGCCATGCGAGAGACTCTAGTTTTAGAAGATGTTTTACAAACAACCGCAAACCTACTATATGAAGCTTTACAAGCTAGTTATTGCTTTATCCTTCAGCCAGATAGTAACCAAAAAATAAGAGTAAGGTATGTCAATAATGGGATAAATAATGACAGACATCACATCCTTGGAATGTCCTGTGAATTTTTCGATCATTACCAAGATGACTTAATCCAAGGCAAACAAATTGCGATTATTCAGATCGATGATCAGCTACCAGTAGCAGTGAGAGCACTTGCTGAAAGCTATGGAATTCGCTCGATGGTAATAACGCCTCTTTTTTATCAACAAGTTTACTTTGGTGGCATTAGCATCTATCAAAACGATCGCGAACGAATTTGGTCAGATAATGAATTATCCCTCGTAAAAGCGATCGCCGATCAATGTGCGATCGCTATTCATCAGTCTGAGCTTTACCAAAATGCTCAATCCGAACTGATGGAGCGCAAAAAGATGGAAGCTCAACTACGTCATGATGCCTTTCATGATGTACTCACAGGCTTACCAAATCGCTCCTTATTCTTAGATCGGCTCAGCCATGCTTTACAATTATCACAAAGGCGATCGCAACCACAGACAGAAAATTCTAGTAGCGAACAGTTCGCCGTACTCTTTTTGGATTTAGACCGCTTTAAGGTGATTAATGATAGCCTTGGTCATCTAGCAGGTGATCAGTTATTAAAGATTGTGGCAAAACGTTTAGTTGATTGTTTACGCGCAGGGGATACAGTCGCAAGACTTGGGGGTGATGAGTTTGTGATGCTCCTTGAGGGAATTCAAAGTGTCAATGATGTGATTGAAGTTGTAAATAGAATTCAGGACACATTAAAAATACCCATTAACCTAGATGGGAATGAAATATTTGTCAGTACCAGCATCGGCATTGCCCTCAATTCAGGAACCTATACCCAGCCCGATCAACTCCTGCGTGATGCAGACACAGCAATGTATCGAGCTAAGGAACAGGGGCGGGAAAGGTATGAAGTATTTAACCCTGAAATGCACACTGCTGCACTCAAGAAACTGAGACTAGAGACAGAGCTACGACGTGCGATTGAACGACAGGAATTTCGCATCCATTACCAACCAATTATTTGTCTCAAGTCATGGGAAATTCTGGGATTTGAAGCCCTTGTGCGTTGGCAACATCCCGATCAAGGCTTGCTTCCTCCTGCCGAATTTATTCACCTCGCTGAAGATGCAGGATTAATTAGTGGAATTGATTTTTGGGTATTACAAGAGGCTTGTTCTCAATTACGCGCATGGCAAGACCTATTTCCCAAGATCAAAGACTTGACGATAAGTGTCAATCTATCTGGTAAACATTTCACCAAGCCCGATTTAGTCGATAAGATTACCAAAATCTTAGAAAAGACAAATCTGCATAGTGCTAATTTAAAGATAGAAATTACGGAAAGTATCCTTATCGAAAAGACTTCCTTAGCAAGGCAAATTCTCGATGAACTGAATAACAGAAATATGCAAGTCTGTATTGATGATTTTGGTACGGGTTATTCTTCATTAAGCTATTTGCATCGTTTCCCTATTAATACCCTCAAAATCGATCGCTCATTTATCACCCGTCTCGATCATGAATCTGAACATACCGAAATTGTCAAAGCGATTATTGCCTTAGGAATCAATTTAGGATTAAGCGTAGTTGCTGAAGGGGTGGAAACTGCGGGGCAATTAGATTTTCTGAAAACTAATAATTGCCATTCGGCTCAGGGATATTATCTATTTAAGCCCTTAGGGGCTGACGAGATTGCCAAATTACTAGAGGGAACGCTTAGCATTCCCCCGCATCGGTTCAAGAGCGATCTAAAGAGCGATCGCCTGTTCTAGGGTGCTGACATTGACGAGTGCCAAGCTAGGAGCAGTCCGTTTGACCAGTCCCGTTAAAACCTTGCCTGAGCCAACTTCGATCGCTTGTTCATAACCTTGCTCAGCGAGATACAAGCAAATTTCGCGCCAACGGACGGGCGAGGTCATTTGTTGAGTAAGGCGATCGCGCAATACCTGTCCAGCAATCGTGGCATCATTTGGCTCAACATTAGAAATAACAGGAATTTCCGCATCATTAAAGATCGTCTGTTCGAGAACTTTGGCAAACTTTGCTGATGCCTCTGCCATGAGAGGAGAATGGAATGCACCACTGACCGCGAGAGGAATGGCACGTTTCGTTTTGACCTGTTCCACAATCGATTTCACCGCAGTTTCCGTACCTGAGATGACAACTTGATCGGCGCTATTGTCATTGGCAAGAATCACATTTTCGGTTTGAGCGATTGCTGCTTCTAGTTGACTGCGATCAAACCCAATCAAAGCTGTCATCGCGCCGCCACTCGCCTCGGACATCAATAGCGATCGCTGCTTTACCAATTCCAAACCTGTCGCAAAATCAAATACACCCGCAGCATAGAGCGCACTATACTCGCCCAAGCTATGTCCTGTCACCGCATCGGGTTTTGCGCCCTTCGATTTCAAGACATCCGCAAGAATTGTAGAGATTACATACAAACTTGGTTGGGTAAATTGCGTTTTAGAAAGTTCGGCTGCGTCAGTTTGCGCCTTTTCTAAAATTGACCAGCCCAAAATTTGCTCAGCCTTAGCAAACTTGTCTTTGCCCACTTCCGCAAGATCTAAACCCATGCCTACAGCCTGAGATCCTTGCCCAGGGAATATCCATACGTTTTTTGTCATTTTTTAATAATTTTTTTAGTAGTGATCTGAGAACAAAAATTAGTGGCACAAAGTGCTACTGATTTTCCATAAAAAATAGGTTAGTTATTGATCTTCGCATATATGGCGAGGACATACAGCGCCTTACACTCAAAACCAAACTGGTGGGGGGGAAACTGTTGCAAAGCAACAGTTTCCCCCCCACCAGTTTGACTGTAAATATAAGGTGACGCTTTGCGCCGCCTTTATTCATTTTGCGTTGCTAACCAATTTGATAGGTTTGATTGCGCCCTAATTCTTTAGCTCGATACAGCGCATAGTCTGCTGAAGTGAGCAATACCGATGGTTGAGAATCAAGTTTAGGAATTAAAGATGTTACCCCCATACTCAAGGTCACAAACTTACTAACAGCCGAATCTTCGTGAGGAAGTTTCAAATCTAAGAGCTTTTGTCGAATCACTTCAGCAACCTGAATCGAACCCTCAATATCCGTATTTGGCAATACTAAAACAAACTCTTCACCACCATACCTTGCGGCAAGATCCGCAGGACGGCGCACCGATTGCTTGATTAAAAGCGAAACTTTGCGTAAACAATCATCCCCTGCGATATGCCCATAGGTATCGTTATAGTTTTTAAAAAAGTCAATATCACACATGATCAAAGACAAAGGCTGCCTCTCCCTCGCCAACCTTTGCCATTCTTGTTCAAGGTATTCGTCAAAACAACGACGATTAGCCAATTGGGTTAAGCCATCTAAGTTAACTAATCTTTCTAATTTGGCATTAGCCTCTTGGAGCAAGGTCTCAGCAATAATCCGACTATGAATTTCTTGCTTTAATCGTTCGTTCTGTTCCTGTAACTGTCTTTGTAATCTTCGTAATGTCAGTTGATTCTCAACTCTTGCCAGTACCTCCGCGATTTGAAATGGCTTGGTGATGTAGTCTACCCCCCCAACCGCAAAAGCCTGTACCTTGTCTAAAACCTCATCCCGCGCACTAATGAAAATGACAGGAATCTCGCGGGTGAGATCGCTAGATTTCAAATTTTGGCAAACTTGAAATCCATTCATATTCGGCATATTGATATCCAACAGTACCAAATCAGGTAACTGTTCATTAGCATTAGCCAATGCTGTTGCCCCATCGGTGACACCATGAGCCTCATAACCTTTACGAGACAGCATAGTCAACAATAGTTGTAGATTAGGAGGTGTATCATCTACAACTAAGATGTACTCTTTCTTTGGGATGGCTTCAAGCAGTTGCATTTTGCTATCATCAGGACATCTTGGACATTTGGAGCGCGATACTAAAAACTCTATCAATGTATAGTTTTGTACAAGGCTTTTGAGAAGTTGGTCAATCTATACCCTATATATTGAAACATGCAGACAGATAATTCAATTAATTCAATTGCTTACTCATTAATTGCTCACTAGATTGTTTATCTACTCTTGAACAGTCCCAATTGCTAAACTTTAAACTATTTCTACCTGAAAATTTGTACAAGTGAGAGATACATTCATTACAATCTTACTTCACCATCTATTGCTATATCAGTTAAGATACACACTATAGAACGATTTTCATTTTGTGGTGAGCAAAATGAAAACTTAAATTTTTTATTCCCCCTATTTTCTAATGTCTAGTAGTGCATCTCAAAGAATCGATCTCTCAGGAAGCGCTTTGGGAATGGTCTCAACTATTAGTTTCCCTGCGATTGTGGGCACTGCCGACATGATGCTCAAATCTGCAACGGTGCGATTAGTTGGGTACGAAAAAGTTGGCAATGGTTTTTGTACGGCGATTGTGCGAGGACAGATTACAGATGTGCGTATGGCTGTGGAGGCAGGAGCCGAAACTGCGCGAGAATTTGGACAACTGGTTTCTACGATCGTCATTCCCCGTCCATACCCTAATTTGGAGGCGATTTTACCGATTAGTAACCGACTAAGCCAGTTGACCGATGGGCGTTATAGTCGGCTTAGCAATCAGGCGATCGGGCTATTGGAAACACGTGGCTTTCCTGCGATGGTGGGAGCCGCCGATTTGATGCTGAAGTCCGCCGATGTGCATTTAGCAGGTTATGAAACCATTGGGGCAGGACTATGTACAGCGATTATTCGTGGCAATGTTGCGGATGTAGCGATCGCGATCGAAGCAGGTATGTATGAAGCTGAACGTATTGGTGAATTCCATACCCTGATGATTATTCCTCGTCCCCTTGATGATCTCGAAGAAACATTACCAACTTCCGAATATTGGATTGAAACCCCAGTCCCTGTAAATATTCCGATGATTGCGCTCCAAGAACAAGAAAGAGAATTAGTACAATTACCTAATTTAGAAATTGCCGAGGTCGAAACTATTTCCATAGGCGATCGCTAAAGCTTCTCCAATTCAATAAGAGAGCAAATTTTTTGTGGCGCAGCTTCGCTGCGCCACAAAAAATTTGCTCTCTTATTCTACTAACCGACACTAAATTTATTTCTATAGAGACATTCAAAATGTAAACATGCCGTTTAATCATGCAAATAAGCCAGCTTTATATGCACTATTTAGATTTATCATGACGGCTTATATTGTCAAATGTACCGCCACTAGTTATCGTAGATATAAAGATAGAGTTGAATATATTTATCATATTCATTTTCTTTGATTATTCAGATTTAGAATGGCTATGTCTGTAGTAATAAATACCTATCAACATATTTTTATAGATTTTTTTATAAATTTATCGATAGGCAATTACCATAACAAGTCAAAAAATATCTGTACATTAGCTGCGAAAAGCTAGCTGCATTAAGTCAGCTACAAAAGTGCGCCGAACGTCATCTCATTTTTATTTTGTCTTAAAAATTTGAAATTTGATGTTTTAAGCGAACCGATCGTAGCTAAGATCAATAGTTGCGCTCGTGCATCTACATATGATTGATAGATAAACCGCGAGAACTTCAGTTTTTTAGAGAGTCGTAAGGACACTGGCTTAAATTATGCCGATCGCTATTGGAATGATCGAGACTAGAGGCTTCCCCGCAGTTGTAGAAGCGGCGGATGCCATGGTCAAAGCTGCCCGCGTTACCCTTGTGGGTTACGAAAAAATCGGTAGTGGGCGGGTCACAGTCATCATCAGAGGTGATATCTCTGAGGTGAAAGCATCCATCGCTGCTGGAGTCGACGGTGCAAATCGAGTGAATGGGGGCGAAGTCGTTTCGACTCATACCATTGCTCGACCACACGAAAATCTAGAGTATGTACTACCGATTCGCTATACGCGAGAAGTAGAACAATTTGCTTTTTAGAGTTGTTTTATTTTGTTGCTTTTTCTGATTGTCTCAAAAAGACCCTCAAAAAACAGTATCGAAAGACTAAATTTTCATTAATTTCATTATTTATTTCTTAGGAGAACACGAATTATGGCGATCGCAGTTGGAATGATTGAAACCCTTGGTTTCCCTGCCGTTGTAGAAGCAGCCGATGCTATGGTTAAAGCTGCTCGCGTTACCTTAGTTGGCTACGAAAAGATCGGTAGTGGTCGTGTGACCGTTATCGTTCGTGGTGATGTCTCCGAAGTACAAGCTTCAGTTGCCGCAGGTACTGATTCCGTAAAGCGCGTAAACGGTGGACAAGTTCTTTCCACACACATCATTGCTCGTCCTCACGAAAACCTCGAATACGTTCTACCAATTCGCTACACCGAAGAAGTCGAGCAGTTCCGTGACAACGTAAACTCCATCCGTCCTATCAACCGCCCATAGTATTGGGACTTAACTAGCGCGATCGCTATAAATTCGCGGGTTTGTCTGCTCAAACTTTTGCATCTCGTATTCGCATCTTCATTTCATTCATTCTGCAAACGTACTTATAACAACATGCAAATTGCTAGAGTTTGCGGTACGGTCGTCAGTACCTACAAAGAGTCAAATCTATCTGGAAGCAAGTTTCTGCTCTTGCAGCTTGTCGATCTTCAAGGACAGTTACTTCCAGATTACGAAGTTGCCACTGATACTGTCGGTGCTGGCGTAGATGAATGGGTGTTATTTACTCGTGGGAGTGGTGCGAGACAGGTACGAGATAGCACTAACCGTCCAATTGATGCCGCAGTTATCGCCATAATCGATACTGTAAGCCTGAGCGATCGCACTCTCTACAGCAAAAAATACAATGAAAGAATGCAATAGAGATATGCCAGTCTTGGCGCTAGATAAGTAAAAAAGTTTTCCGACGTTGTAGCTTAAGTTGTTATTTGGAGGTGCGCTTTTGAGCCACCGATCATCTTGAATTTTGATAGTCAGGATATCGGTAAGACTTAAAAGTGCAGGTTCACTATGGTAGTTCGTAGCTTTGCTGCCCCCCCTACACCTTGGTCTAGGAATTTGGCAGAACCCAAAATCGATCCATCCGCCTACGTTCATTCTTTTTCCAATCTAATTGGCGACGTTTATATCGGCGCTAATGTTTTGATTGCCCCAGGTACGTCGATTCGTGCGGACGAGGGCAATCCTTTTCATATTGGTAATAGTACGAACGTCCAAGATGGTGTTGTCATTCATGGTCTAGAAAAAGGTCGCGTGGTTGGCGATGACGGTAAAGAATATTCCGTCTGGATTGGAAATAGTACTTCCATCACGCACATGGCTCTGATTCATGGACCAGCTTATATTGGCAATAACTGCTTTATTGGGTTTCGCTCAACGGTATTTAATGCGCGGGTCGGTGACGGCTGCATTATTTCCTTACATGCTCTTGTCCAAGATGTAGAAATTCCTGCGGGTAAATATGTTCCTTCTGGTGCAGTGATTACAACGCAGCAACAAGCCGATCTGCTACCGAATGTGCGGGAATCAGACCAAAACTTTGCGAGTCATGTTGTCGGTATCAACGAGTCCTTGAGACAAGGTTATCGCTGTGCTGCTGATATTGCCTGCATTACACCGATCCGCCAACAACAAGAAAACTCGACATCATCAAGCAGCAATTCTGCTGCCAGTTTTAAAACACAGCTTAATACGCAACATTCTAATCAAATTAATCAGAACTTTACAGATATACAAGCACAGAGGAATGGATCTATGGCTGGGGATTTAGCGCAGCAAATACGACAATTTTTAGGTCAGGGCTACCATGTTGCAGTTGAGTATGCAGATGTGCGTCACTTCCGTAGTGGCTCTTGGCAATCTCATGCTGTTCCACATACATCTGAAGCTTCAACAGTAATTGCGGCTGTACAAAATGCTTTAGTAGAAAATGAAGGTGAATATGTTCGCTTGGTTGCGGTTGACCCCAAGGCAAAGCGTCGTGTTTCCGAAACTATTATTCAACGTCCCAGTGATAAAGCAGCAGTAATCAGCAATGCTGCACCTAGCGTTAGTAATGGGAGTGCACCTAAAGCCGCCTCGAACGGTTCTGCAACAAGTGCTAACAGTGCCGATATTACAGGTCAGGTGCGTCAACTCTTAGCTCAGGGCTATCGCATTAGCACAGAATATGCTGATGCCCGTCGTTTTCGTTCTGCTGCATGGCAAACTGGGCCTGCGATCGATGCCTCAAATGAGTCCAGTGTAATTGCGGCATTAAATAGCATTCTTGCTGAACATGAAGGTGAATATGTACGTTTAGTTGGTGTTGATCCTAAAGCTAAGCGTCGCGTAGTCGAAACCATCATTCAACGGGCTGATAGCCAAGCTGTAAGTATTGGTCAATCGAATGGCAATGGTGCAACGGCAAGTTCCACTACTCCTCGCGCTAATGGTGTTACGAGTGGTGATGTTGCATCTACTGTCGGTCAGCTATTGGCTCAAGGTTATCGCATTAGTGTTGAACATGCGGATGAGCGCCATTTCCGTACTACTTCTTGGCAGACTCTTCCTGCGATTACTGCTAACAACCCATCCGCCGCGATCGCTGCTTTAGAGAATTACATTGCTGAATATAGCGATGAGTATGTGCGTCTTGTTGGTGTTGACACCAAGTTAAAGCGCCGTGTCGTCGAACTACTAGTACATCGTCCTGGTGGTCAGCCCGTAGCAGCAACTCGTACTGCGGTTAAGGTCAGTAACTCTAGCAATAGCTCCTATGGTGGCGGTGTTGGCAAGCTTAGCGCCGATATGCTATCTCGTATTCGTCAACTATTGGCTCAGGGCTACCGCATTGGTACTGAACATGCCGATGAGCGTCATTTCCGTACTAGTTCTTGGTTTAGCTGTTCACCGATCGCTACCTCTAATGAGTCTGAAGTAATTCGAGCATTGGAAGCTTGTTTAGATGAGCATGGTGATGAATATGTGCGCTTGCTAGGTATCGATCCTAAAGCTAAGCGTCGTGTATTTGAAGGCATCATTCAACGTCCTGCAAAGTAACGTTTTTAGAGAACCTCGCTTTGCGAGGTTCTCTATTTAGAAAAGTAATTAGCGATTATTTAGCGATTAATTATTGTCAAGAACTTAGCGAAGTCCTTGATGAATTTAGAGAATTTAAAAATCATGCAATCGAACTACCTACCACCTTTAGAACCCATCGGAGATTTTCGCTCCTATGTTTGTGGGGATGTAGTGATCGATGAGACGGCAGCGATCGCTTCGGGGGTATTAATCCAAGCGGATCAGGGTGGCAAGATTACGATAGGTGCAGGTGTATGTATCGGCATGGGAGCCGTGTTGCACGCTCAAGGGGGACTATTAGAAATTGCTGCTGGTGCAAATTTAGGGGCAGGGGTTTTAGTATATGGCACTAGCAGAATTGGTGAAGGCGCTTGTATCGGTGCTTCCAGTTCCATTGTGCGGGCAGTAATTGCTAAGGGTGCGATCGTACCTCCCTGCTCATTAATTAGTGGTTTAGATCAAACTGCCGTTGAGAAAGAGGCAAGCCTTGCGATCGCGCAAGATTTAGAAACAAGTTTAGAAACAAATAAAATTCCTTCGCCTACAAATTATTCATTTACCCATACCTATTCTGCTGCCCAACCTTTAAAAAATAAATTTGTAGCAGCGAATTTTGCCCAGTCGCCTACATCTCTAGATCAAGCTGAAACTCCTGACAATATTATTGAGCGATCGACCACAGAGACCTATGTGCATACCAGTGTTACCGCTACACCTGAGAGTGTAATTGCCAACTCGGTCGAGCGCACCGTCACCGAAACTCAGGTGGAGATTCCGAATGAGCCTATTGCAGAGCAGTCTGTGGAATCCACAGTAATTTCTGAAGATGCTTCTGGGCAAGCGTCAAGTGATGAGTCAATTAGTCCAGAGCAGACAGGTTCTGATTTGACCACCATCAATGCCGCGAATTCGGCACAGGCTAAAGCATATGCTCAAGCCCAAATCAACCGCTACATTAAACGCCTTTTTCCACAAAACTAAATTTTAAAGATACAGCCATGCCGTGCAAAGTACGGTGCGGCTGTAGTTAACGAAACGTGATTTGAGAGAGGGTTTGCTACGCAAACCCTCTCTCAAATCACAAAAGTAAAAGCCTTGCTTAGCAAGGCTTTTACTTTTGTGATTTTAAAATTTGCCAGCTTAAACCCTGACGTTAGGTACCAAATGTCATCCAATAAGGTCTGGGCAGACTGTACTCAGAACCGATAAATTGGGGAATATCTAATTTTGAGATTATCTTTGCTTTTGTCAGTTCGATTATCTATTTGTAATCATGCTTACAATATCAGTGATAATGATCACTCAAATTTGATACTTAAATTACATCCTTATTTAAATTTAGCGATTATCATTAGTATTACAAAAGCGACTTTTTTGTAATTGCGAGAATATTTACAGCTAAATTGTGATGAGTAATTGTCAGTAGAGCATTGATGCTTTGACAAAATTACCGAGTAATTTTTAGACACAGCTCGTATTAAGGCACAGGAAACAAAAAGACGTAAATTTAGTCATTATTAGCGTTGGGACAACGTTGTTGGAGGGATATGAAGATGAATAGCACTTTTAGCCTTAAATCTAGTATTGCCTTGCTAGTTCTTGGTGCTGCAATGATGGCATCTCCAAAGCAACCAGCACAATCAACATCAGATGCACTCATTTCTTACCAACCAGAGATCGCCGCTTCTGCGGTCGGGGCGATCGCCAATACTATGTATGAAATAGCCTAGAATTTTATAAATTCAAAAATAAAGGCGGCGCATCGCGCCGCCTTTATTTTTGAAAACTAAGTTTAAAAAGGTAGAATACTAAAGAAAATTTTTGGCTTTGGTGGACAAGGGGCTATTTTGGAAAAAGGTACGCTAGTCGAAGTGAAATTGCATGGCGATCGCCGCCTTGTCGTGATTGATCGTCCTGAAGGCAAAAAGCACTTCCAAGCGATCGATGAAAATGGCAATACCCACACCATCCACCCCCGCGAGATTAATTACATTATTAAAGCTAGTGGTGAGAATGCTAGCTTTACCTATACAAAAATCCCCTCATTTTTAAAACAAGTCGAAAATTTTCTCGATCCCTCTAGCCTTGAAGTTGCTTGGGAAATTTTGATCGAAGACAATCAACCCACTAACCCTAACGATCTTGCCAATCTCCTATTTTCAGAAGTTTCTGCGGTTACGTCCTACGCTTCCTATTGCCTATTAAGTAGTGACAAAATTTATTTCAAGCAAAAGGGCGATCTCTACGAACCTCGCTCAAATTCCCAAGTCTTAGAGCTAAAGCACCAAGCGGAAGCCGCCGCCCAACGCGCTAAATTAATTGAGGAGTTTCAGAATAAACTAACGACAAAGCTAGCAGGAGGTGAGGTCGAATGGACAACCAGCGATCGCAGTCGGTTAGATTGTCTAGAACGTTACGCCCTTAATGGTGATGAAGCTTCAGACAAAGCCGCCGCCCAAGAGTTACTGAGCTTTGCGAAACGTCCTAAAAATGAGCAAGCTGCATTTCAAATGTTGGTTGATCTTGGCATTTGGAGCGAACATGAAAATCTGAATTTACTGCGTAGTCAGATTCCGATTCGCTTTGCTAATGAATTGATTGCCGCCGCACAGGACTGTTTCACTGCGCCAATTCCTGACCATATGGGAGACCTACGGCGCGATCTCACCCATCTCCATGTCTATACGATTGACGATATCAGCACTACCGAAATCGATGATGGTCTGAGTATTGAAACCTTAGTCGATGGGCGCAAGCGTATTTGGATTCATATTGCTGATCCCACACGCTGGCTTGATCCCGATAGTCCCTTAGATCGGGATGCGCGTAAACGTGGCACAAGTGTCTACTTGCCTACAGGCGTGATCCCGATGTTCCCCATCGAACTAGCAGCAGGTCCCATGAGCTTGATCGAAAATAAGGTCTGTCATGCGGTTTCTTTTGCGGTCGATCTGGATGAGGTGGGCGCAGTTTCTCATTACGAAATTGTGACCAGTTTGGTGAAGCCTAACTATCGCCTCACTTATGAAGATGTCGAGGAAATGCTACAACTCGGTGTAGAGGACGATCTCGATCGCCTTGCTGACTTTGCCCGTCTTCGCAAAAAGTGGCGCGGTGATCAGGGTGCGATCGAAATTCATTTACCTGATACCAGCGTCAAGGTTGACTCGAAAAATGGCGATCGCCTGACCTTAGAACTAATGGAGGACACATTCTCGCGCCAACTAGTCGCCGAGATGATGATCCTTGCTGGTGAGGTCGCCGCTAAATTTGCTCAAACAAATAACATTCCTATCCCCTATCGCTACCAAGAACAGCCCGAATTACCGCCCCTCGATACCTTAATGCAGTTGCCTTCGGGCCCCGTGCGCGAATTCGCGATCTGTCGCTGTATGACCAAAGGCTCACTGGGTCTCTATGCTTCGCGCCATGCAGGTTTAGGACTTGATGCTTACGCACAGGTGACATCACCCATTCGCCGCTATAGCGATTTGCTAGCCCATTGGCAAATCAAGGCTTTCTTGCGTGGTGAGCCTTTGCCCTTTACTGCGGAAATGCTGACGGCAATTTTACAAGCGATCGATCCTGCGATTTGGGATGCTAATCAGGTCGAGCGTCAATCGGTTAAATATTGGAGCTTAGAATATCTGCGTCGCAACAAGGATGTGGTGTGGGAAGCGTTGATGCTGGATTGGTTGCGCGAAAATGAAAAGCTGGCTTTAGTCTTGATCGAAGATTTGGGTTTGAAGTTACCGATGCGAATTAATCGTCAAATCCAAGTGGGTGATAATCTCCAAATCAGAACCTCCGATGTCGATCCCCGTAAGGACATTATTTATTTCCAAGAAGTGCAGCAGTCCACATCTCCCCTAGAAATGGAGATGGAAAGAAATAGCGATCGGCTTGAATCAGAGTATGCAACCCTTTGAATTTAGTTTGAATTTCAGTATTATGGCTGATCTATCTTCAAATGCCCTGTATACAAGCATTGATCCAAAACTCATTTTTTTGTAAAGCTTTTTCGCAAAATTGCAATATACTAGATAGGCTGTCAAGTTTTCAACAGTAACAAGGAAGGAGCTATGTCCCGTTATAGAGGTCCGCGCCTCAGAATCGTCAGAAGACTCGGAGAGCTTCCCGGTCTAAGTCGCAAACAACCTAAGCACGCATATCCACCCGGACAACATGGTCAAGATCGCAAAAAGCGTTCTGAGTATGCAGTGCGTCTCGAAGAAAAACAAAAATTACGTTTTAACTACGGTCTAACCGAAACTCAACTACTCCGCTATGTGCGTCGCGCTAGAAGAGTTAAGGGTTCTACAGGACTTGTATTGTTGCAATTGCTAGAAATGCGTTTAGACAATACCGTTTTTCGTTTGGGTTTAGCACCAACGATTCCTGCGGCTCGTCAGCTAGTAAATCATGGACATATCACCATCAATGGCAAGAGTGTCACCATTCCTAGCTATGGTGTTCGCCCTGGTGAAGTAATTAGCGTCAAAGACAACGAAAAATCGAAAAAGATCGTCGAGCGTAACCTCGAATTCCCCGGTCTATCTAACATTCCTAGCCATTTAGAATTTGACAAAGCAAAAATGACTGGTAAGGTCAATGGCGTTGTTGAACGCGAATGGGTGGCATTGCAAGTGAACGAACTGCTGGTTATTGAGTACTACTCACGCCAAGCTTAAGGTTAAAGCAATCAGCTACGGGCTTTGTTGTATCTTAGATAAATTGCTTGTAGCTGAAAGCCTTGCCATTGGGTAAACTCTATTAGGTTCAACTTCACTGCGAATTATGCAGTTAAATATTTCTGCTCCTGCAAACCTCGATTTACACGTTCCTAAAGACTTTGTTAGGGGTTGTCCCCGCAGTGTCCGTATGGATATTGATCATCTGCTTCTAGCGATCGAGGCGCTGGATTTAGAAGCAGTAGAAGTCATGCTGGTCTTAATTGAGCAGTTAGGTTTACAAAAGACGATTCCTAGTCGTGTCGCTTTTTGGCGGCTGCGTAATACCAATCCATTACGACGCAACTATCAGCGTGCAAGTCTTAGCTGGGATGAGCTAAAGGCTCTAGTGAAGATTGTCTGCACTTTGACTAAGCAGCTAGATACGGGTTTGCGCTTTTTGATTAGTACGCAGCAACAAATTAGTGAAGGCAAAATTGAGGCGTTAGGGTTGCAGCAAAATCAAGCTTATTTAGAGACCTATATCGATCGCTTCAAGTCCTTATATATCGGTCGGATGCGATCGCCTTCGCCCCTAAATAATGAAGAAATCCGCGAATTAGCCCTGCAATTGCTAACGCGACTGTTGCTATGTAGTGGCGTTGCAGGTGAATATCGCCTGTGGCATAGTCTGTTTGATGGAGCGATCGCCTAATGATTCAACGCAGCTTTAGTTTGCCAAGTTGTACTTTACTGATTGATGGCATTAGTACCTCTGGGGATACCCTATCCATCCTGAGTAGTTTTAGTTGTCGCTTTAGTCATCAGTCTGAAGCCATTGAAGGTGGTCTTGATCTTCTCAAAGCATTAGTTAAAGTTGTGGGAGCCTATGCTCAGGCTTTAAAAAGTAATACTCCCTTGACAATTCCTGAGGGGCAGGTACGTCTGGAGCCAGAGGGAAAGCATCTGCATTTGCTATCGATTACTGCCAATGAAGCTAATGCTAATACCACCCAAAAGATTGAAATTAAACTAAATACGATTCAGCTTTTTGACTTGATGGAAAGTTTAGATCGTCTGTGTTGCGATTCGACGACTTTGCCAGATTTGCGTTTAGTAACTCAAATTTCTGACTATCGATCGCAGGCTCAGTTAAATAGTCAAGTCGTACCCGCGATCGCTGGGGTGATCAGTTTAGCGATCGCGGCAACGGTTCTGTACTTTGTCCCCACACCGAAGCCAGAAACCAAGCCAGCGCAACCTGTGCCCACCCAAACTAAACCCTTGCCGAAGGTGTCAACACCACCCAAACCTTCCGCCAGTCCTGAAAGCTCATCAACTCCTAGCAGTTCGGCGAGTCCTGAGAGTTCCCCAACTCCTAGCAGTTCGGTGAGTCCTGAAAGCTCACCAACTCCTACTAGTTCGGCAAGTCCTACTAGTTCATCAAGTCCTAGCTCTAGAAACAATTAAAAAAAGAGATGTGCTTAGCACATCTCTTTTTTATCTTGACGGGACGATCGCAAAAAAATGACAATGTTCTTAATCGATTTAATCCAAATTATCCAAACTACCATAAGCTAAAAGCTAAAAGCCAAGAGCTAAAAGCCTCATAAAACTATGACCAGAACCGAACGCGACTCCATGGGGGAAATGTCCCTGCCCGATGATGTTTACTATGGTATCCAAACCGTTAGGGCGATCGATAACTTTAAGATTAGTGGACTAAAGCCCCTCCCCACCTTTGTGGATGCTTGCTTATTGATCAAAAAAGCAACCGCATTAGTTAACGCCGAACTTGGTTGTATTCCTGTCGGTATGGGTATGGCGATCGCGGCGGCGGCGGATGAAATCTTAGATGGAGCTTTGCGCGATCAATTTGTGGTGGATGTGTACCAAGCAGGGGCTGGGACATCGCATCACATGAATATTAATGAGGTCTTAGCCAATCGCGCCCTTGAAATTTTGGGCGATGTCAAAGGCAATTACCAAAATGTGAACCCTAACGATCACGTTAATTATGGTCAGTCAACTAATGATGTAATCCCCACCGCAATAAGGATTGGGGCATTATTAGCGTTACATCACGTACTCTTTCCTGCTCTCGCTAATCTCAACGAGCAGTTACGCATTAAAGCGATCGCCTTTTCAGGCATTGTTAAATCGGGACGCACCCATTTACAGGATGCTGTTCCCGTCAGGCTAGGCGATGAATTTCAAGCCTACGCGCAAATTATTAGCGATCATGTGAGACGGATTCACCAAGCGGCTAATGATTTGAAAACACTAGGTCTAGGCGGTAGTGCTTCAGGTACAGGGTTAAATACCCATCCTCAATATTGCGATCGCGTCGCCGAAAAGCTCAGCGAAATTACAGGTTTTGAACTAACCTCTGCTAGCAACTTAATGGCAGCGATGCAAAGTATGGCTCCTTTTGTGAATGTATCAGGGGCAATTCGCAACCTCGCTCAAGATACTTGCAAAATTGCGAACGATTTGCGATTGATGGATTCAGGACCTAAAACAGGTTTGCGGGAAATCATGTTGCCACCTGTGCAACCGGGGTCATCAATTATGCCCGGAAAATATAACCCTGTAATTGCCGAAATGACCAATATGGTCTGTTATCAGGTGATCGGCTATGACACAGCGATCGCTTTTGCTGCACAGGCTGGTCAATTGGAATTGAATGTGATGATGCCTTTGATTGCCTATGATCTGATTCATAGTATTGAGATTTTAGGAAAGGCGATCGACACTTTGGCGACGAAGTGCATTAGAGGAATTACGGCTGTCGAAGAGCGTTGTCTTGCCTATGCTGAAGGCAGTCTATCGCTGGTTACAGCATTAAATACCCATATCGGTTATCTCAATGCGGCGGATGTGGCGAAGGAATCCTTAGCCACAGGTAAGTCATTGCGTCAGGTGGTTCTCGATAAAGGTTTGATGACCGAAGAGAAGTTAGCCGAAGTTCTCAACCTCGAACAGATGAGTCGTCCCAATGGTTAATTCTCAAATAAAAAAGCATGGCTTTTTTATTTGAGAATTAATTACCGAACTTCAACCCGAAATTATGACTATAAATCAATGATTACTTCCATTTATGCCGCCCTGTTATCGCTCTTGATTGTATGGTTATCGCTAAATGTCGTTAGATTGCGTCGATCTGGGCGCGTCATATTGGGAGATGGTGGTAATTCTGAGTTACAGGTAGCAATCCGCACCCAAGGTAACGCGACAGAATACATTCCCATTTCATTGATTTTACTGTTGATATTAGAACTGAGCAAAGGCAATGCCCTGATGTTACATATTGGTGGAGTTGCTTTGCTGATCGGGCGATCGCTCCATGCCTACGGACTCACAACAGGCAATTTAAAGCTACGAGTATCGGGAATGGCTTTCACGTTTAGTAACATCATCTACTTAGCGATCGCCAATCTTGTGTACTTCTACTTGAGGACATAGAATAGGCGGCGCAAAGCACCGCCCATTCTATGTCTAACTTATTAAATCAGAAAGGAGAAAAAATGTTAGCAGTAGCAGTTTTAGCGGCAGGTAAAGGGACACGCATGAAATCGGCTTTACCGAAAGTATTACAACCTCTTGGTGGTAAATCTTTGGTGGAGCGCGTTCTCAAGGCAACTGATGCCCTTAAAGCCGATCGCCGTATTGCGATCGTGGGCTATTGTAGCGATCAAGTTCGCGCTGCCCTTGCCGACTACCCCCATTTAGAATTTGCTGAACAAGCGGAACAATTGGGAACGGGTCATGCGATTCAGCAACTATTGGAACCCCTAGCTGGATTTGAAGGAGAACTAGTCGTTCTCACTGGGGATTCTCCTTTAATGCGAACGGAAACCATCCAAACCTTAATCGATAGCCATCGTCAACATAAAGCTTCCGCAACTGTACTCACCGCACTTCTGCCAAACCCTACTGGCTATGGTCGCGTATTTTGCGATCGCGATATGAAGATCGAACGCATCGTT
Source organism: Pseudanabaena sp. BL-A-41 (assembly GCA_050632425.1). Lineage (GTDB taxonomy): Bacteria > Cyanobacteriota > Cyanobacteriia > Pseudanabaenales > Pseudanabaenaceae > Pseudanabaena. The sequence goes on from CP192607.1 coordinate 3,350,439, forward strand.
GAGCATCGTGATTGCAATCCCGAACAACTTCTCAATCAAAGAGTGAGTACAGGAGTCTATTGCTTTGATTGGCAAGAATTAGCTCAAGCTTTACCAAAACTCACCACCAATAATGCTCAAAAAGAATATTATCTAACGGAAGTATTTGATTACTTGAAATCGGTTTATGCCAGTGATTTAGAAGATCCCAATGAAAGCTTAGGCATTAACGATCGCCTCCAGTTAGCCCATGCCTATGATGTTCTGCAAAAGAGAGCTAGGGAAAAATGGATGCGGGCAGGTGTGACCATGTTACTTCCTGAAACGATTACCATTGATGATGAAGTGGAACTTGCTCCCAATGTGATTATCGAACCACATTCCCATTTGCGTGGTAATACCAAAGTTGGCTCAGGTTCGATTATTGGTCCTTCCAGTCTGCTCTCCAATAGCATTGTTGGCGAAAATAGTACGATTCAATTCTCGGTAATCGAAGATAGTCAAATTGCCGATAACTGTCGCATTGGTCCCTTTGCGCGGATTCGTGGCGAGTCGATTGTGGGTGAAAAATGCCGCATCGGTAACTTTGTAGAACTAAAAAATGCCAAGGTCGGTGATCGCACTAATGCTGCTCACTTGAGTTATCTTGGTGATGCCACTCTCGGCAAGCAGGTAAACATTGGCGCTGGTACGATTACCGCCAATTATGATGGCTTCAAAAAGCATCAAACGATCATTGGCGATCGCAGCAAGACTGGTTCTAATTCTGTACTGGTTGCACCGATTCAAATTGGTGAAAATGTGAATATTGCCGCAGGTTCTACGGTTGTAGAGAATGTGGAATCTAATTCTTTGGTGATTGCCAGAGCTAAGCAGGTTGTGAAACCCGATTATTACGATCAAGAAGGTCGTAAGAAGTGATGTTCAAGAGCTAGTAAAAACATATCGCCTGTGCCGTGATTCGCACGGCACAGGCAAAAAATCTGTGAAAAGGAATCTTAATAAGTTTCAAAATCAGGCGATCGCCTCATCCACCGCAATCTAAATATGCTAAGTTAGCAATAGATAAGACTTGGAGTGCATCATGACAATATCCAATGATCACCAGCTACTCTCAGTTGAATACCCAGACGAGGACTTTGAGCCGAGGCAAGAGGGCGATAAACAACGGCGTAATTTGAGCTATACCACTGAAGCATTGAGACTCTGGTTTGAGAAGCGTCAGAATGTCTATGTTTCTGGAAATCTATTTATCCGTTATCGCGAAGAGAAGGTAGAGAAGAGAATCGCGCCTGATACGTTTGTGGTCTTTGGCATGAGTAATGAAGACCGTGTTAGTTACAAGATCTATGAAGAGGGAGGGAAGGCTCCTGATTTTGTGTTGGAAATTACTTCTAAGGGAACGGTGACGAAAGACCGCGAACAGAATCCATTAATTTATCGGGACTTGGGAGTGAAGGAGTATTTTCAATATGACCCAACTGGTGAATATTTAAAACCAACATCTTTACAGGGGTTACGTTTGGAGAATGGGGAGTATGTAGCGATCGCTGCTTCTGTTTTGCCTGATGGCGCTTTGTCATTACATAGTGAAGTGTTAGGTTTAGATTTACATTTGTATCCAAATCTTGGGTTTCGATTCTTTGACCCAACCTCTAATCAGATTTTGCGTTCTTATGCTGAGGCGGAACACGATCGCTTGATTGCTGAGTTGGAGCGTTCCTATGAGCAACAGGCTCGGCGAGAGGCAGAGGCGAGCGCTATACAAGAACGTAATGAAAAGGAAAAGCTTGCTGCATACCTTAGATCTCTTGGGATTAATCCTGATGAAATTACTTAGCTAATCGCCTTTAAAATTACAAATCCAAACAGGCTGTCATTCACAATAGTTTACTTTTTACTTCAAAGTCAATTACTATGATTAAACAAACTGTTCCCAAACAGGATAAAAAATGAAAAAATACTTTTGTTTTTTGCTTTTTGCTTTTTGCTTTTCAATTGTTCCTCAAAATGCCTTTGCAGATCCTCATTCTGATTGTGCATTATCAAAAAAAACTGAGCGCACACTTAAAGACTATCAGATAGCACTTCATAGTCTTACTCAAATGAATGATCGTCAGATGGCAGATAAACTGCATGAGAGCGGGGTAGGTAAATTGTGTCCCGAAAGTACTAACCCAAATCATAAGAAATGTATAGACGAATGCTTGAGCAAATCGGATTTTTCCCGTAACCGTAACGATGGGTTATCAGCTTTATTATCTTGTGAAGCAAAGTGTAAGTGATTAATTTTCTTCATGTTCATGGTGTAAAGAAATCAACATGCTTTTCTGAAATGGGAAAATCAATAGCTATTGGCTTCGATAGATTCCCCTAGTGAGTAACGTGATCGCCGATTTTTTAGGGTGCGTTCCTTAGTACAGGACAAAAAGTTGCAAAAGTAGGCAGGAAGGGGTTTTATAAAAGATAACCACATCACAAATAAAACCCCTGTGAAAGAGATTAACCTATTTCGCGAAAAGTTGCATGAACATCTGCAATGGAATGGAGCAAGACTAGCATTTGTGTCCATGTTCTTGATTGCGCTAATGCGAGTAAAGACAGTAAACCTAACCGAAATCGCTACAGGATTTAGTGGTAAAGCCAAAGTCGAATCGCACTATAAGCGGTTACAGAGATTTTTTCGAGAGTTTGAAGTGGACTATGAAAGTATCGCTTTAATGGTCGTCAAAGTGATGAAAATACCCGAACCATGGGTAATCAGCATCGACCGCACCGATTGGAAATTCGGCAAGACGGTGTTTAATATACTGACCTTGGGAGTAGTGCATCACGGTATCGCCTTCCCGTTGGTATGGATGGTGCTGGACAAAAAAGGTAACTCGAACACCCGTGAACGATGTGAATTGTGTAATCGATTTCTGGAAATATTTGGAGACGGCAAAATCGACTTTTTGACCGCAGACCGTGAATTTGTGGGGGAAGAATGGTTTGATTACTTGCTTTATGACCCATCTACCCGTTTTCGTATCCGTATTCGCAAAAACACCTTGCTTGATGATGGGCAGAAACAATTACGGGCTGATGTTTGTTTCCAAGATCTCCAAGTTGGTCAATCAAAAGTATTGTCCAAGCCCAGATTAGTTTGGCAACATTGGCTTTATATAGCAGCTATGCGTCTTGATGATGGTGATTTGTTAATTGTCGCCACTGCTCATGACCATAATAGGGCTATTGCTGACTATGCCAAGCGTTGGGCGATTGAGACTTTATTTGGGTGTTTTAAATCCCGTGGCTTTTGTTTGGAGGCTACTCACATTCAACACCCTGAACGCCTTTCTAAACTTATTGCTTTACTAACTCTGGCTTTATGTTGGGCTTTTTCTTCTGGGCTTTGGCTTGCTCAAATCAATCCCCTCAAACCTAAAAAGCACGGTCGTTTACCTAAAAGTATTTTTCGTCTTGGTTTTGATTTTCTGCGTCACTTCATCTTTGACTTACATCTCAATTCCCAAGCCTTCTTTAACTCCATTAAATTTTTGTCCTGTACTTAGGGTGCGTTCATAAAATGTAACGCACCTTTTTTTGTTTGAATCTGCATGAGGTGAATATCAAGTCTGAATATTCCAACATTCTCTAGCAATTTCCCAATCTTCTTGAGTGTGAATCACTAAAACTCGCACGGCAGAATCAGGAGACGCAATATCCACATCGATCGCCCGTTGATTATTTTTCTCTAGATCTAGTTTTAATCCCAAGAATTCAAAACCTTCACAGGTAGCGGCTCTAATATCTGGCGCATTTTCGCCAACGCCTGCGGTGAAAACTAGAGCATCTAAACCGCCGAGACTAGCTAACATTGCGCCAATATGCGATCGCAAACTATGCACATAAACATCAAAGGCAAGCTGTGCTTGTGAGTTACCCTCTGCGATCGCTTTCAGAATTGGGCGTAAATCCGCAGAAATTCCTGAGATGCCTAGTAGACCAGATTCGCGATTGAGTAGGCGGTCTAATTTCTCCACATCCATATCAGGTTGGCGCAGTAAATGGATGAGAATCCCTGCATCAATGGAACCTGCACGACTGCCCATGACCAAACCTTCGAGAGGTGTAAATCCCATGGTTGTATCAATACTATGACCATCACGAATCGCCGCTAAGGAGCAACCATTTCCTAAATGACAGGTAATCAAGCGTAAATCGTTAACTGGGCGATCGAGGATTTGGGCGGCGCGATCGCGACAATATTGATGGCTGATTCCATGAAACCCATAACGCCGAATTCCTTGTTCTGCATATTTACTGCGAATGGCGTAGGTGTAGGCGGCGGGTGATAGGTGAGCGTGAAAGGCAGTATCAAATACAGCAATTTGGGGAATCTTCCCAAATACATTTTCCGTTGCGGTAATGCCTTCTAAATTCGCAGGATTATGGACAGGGGCAAAGACTGAGAGTTTCGCGATCGCCTCTTTTACTTCCGTATTAATCACAGTGCTTTGGCGATATTCTGCGCCGCCATGTACGACCCGATGCCCAATGATATCCACATCTGAAGGCTCTTTAATGACTGCGGTTTCCCCGTTCCACAGAGTCTCTAACATATGCGCGATAATCTTTGGGCGTGAAGTTGCGGCAAGTTCTTCTTGGAGAACTTTGCCCTGATGGGTTTTAACTTTGATTTCGGCAAATCCCGTATGGTGTGTCCAGTCTACCATCGCTTCCCAAATTGGTTCAGGGGGTGTGTCAGGCAATACATTCCCTAAGTCATACAAACAACTTTTTTGGCTACTCGATCCTGCATTGAGAACTAATATTTTCATAGTTTTAGGGATGATTATTTTTAGATAAGTACATCTCCCCAAGAAACTGATTTGCCCCCCTTCGGGACTTGCTAATTAAAGTACCTGTGGCTTCGGCTCCGCTCAGCCAACGTTAGCTGAGCGAAGTCGAAGCTAGACTAGATAACTTTGGTGGGACATTTTTATCCGCAAACCTTAGCAGGCGAATCAGCTTCTTTGGGGTGTAGATGGATGAGCGCAACTGAGTAGGTTTTGAAAATTGAGGTTAGGACTGCTATATATTTATAACAAGTCTTGCCGACTGAGGCTTGTTACTAATTACTCGTTTTACGGATGAAACTTTATCACGTTACCTTGAATCCCCCATCAGGACTACAGATCGAAATCGAAAAAGCTACTCGCGATCGCAACTGGTTAAATCGAGAAATCCCTAATCAAGAGGCACAATGACTCGCATAGTATTCTGTGATTTCGATGGCACAATTACGGCGGTAGAAACCTTTGTCGCGATCTTAAAAGAATTTGCCCCAGAGATTTCGCAGCAGCTACTACCACAAATTTATAATCAGACCTTAACGCTGCGGGAAGGAGTACGCCAAATTCTCGAATCCATTCCTTCGAGACTCTATCCTGAAATTCTCGAATTTACGCGATCGCAACCGATGCGGGTTGGGTTTGTCGAACTTCTGGATTTTCTGGATTCAGAAAAAGTGCCTTTGATTGTGGTTTCAGGGGGATTACAAGGAATGGTAGAAGTAGTTCTAGGGGATTTGAAACATCGCGTTCATGCCATCCATGCGATCGCCATTGATCCTAGTCAAGAATATTTACAACTGCATTCCGACTATGAATATGGGACAGAACTAGTTGCCAAGGTGAAGGTGATCGAGGCATACGGAGCAACGGAAGCGATCGCCATTGGTGACTCAATTACAGATTTGAATATGGCGCTCTATGCCCCGACCGTATTTGCCCGCGATCGCCTTGCGGTTTATCTTGATCAACACCAAAAAGCCTACATTCCTTGGAATGATTTCTTTGATGTGCGCGATTATTTAAAAGAATTATGGAAATAGCGGCGCGTTGCACCGCTATTTCCATAATTCTCTGTTTTTTTTTAATTCAGCGAAACACGTCGTCTATCTCCCTAGAGTTTGATTGCGATCAAGTTGTAAACTAGTAGCCATATAGAAAAATAAAAAATAGAACCAACTAAGCAAGTTTTATGACAGAGGTTATTCTTTTCAACTCTTTCTTTTGGATTGCCGCAGTATTACTAGCGATCGCTACTGGTGGGGTGGGCTACCTTACTTATTTAGAATGGCAAGATCGTCGTCGCCGTGGTGGAAAAAGTTAAACCATTCATAAATGCGATCCGTTAGCCAAGGTGTATGCCATGCTAAGCCAAGGTTAATTGTTTCCGCAAAACCTGTGGGTGTTTCAGCATCATTACTGGCTACGCAAAACTTAAAGTTTTTAACCTGTTCCCATTGTTTGAGATGCTTTAGCACACGGATGATTGCCTGACGATAGGGATGATTCGGCTCGGCATACCAATCATCAGAAATTTCGTTAGAGCTATCAAAGCCTAAATGCACAATTGTGAACTTATTAGCTAGATCCTTCTTGGACTCTTTATTTATCTCTTGAGTATCAGCATCCGCAAATAAACTCGCAAAGGCAGTAGAAGTTTCTTCCTGTAAAAGGAGATCGTTACTAGCAGCAGTTTCACGCAATTGGTCAAGCAATTCCGTTGATTTTTCGGTTGTCCAATGGATACCTAAAGTCACAAGCTTTGTTTGCAAGAGCAAATGTCCTAGTTTTTCAGCTTTAGTTTCCAGATAGCGCAAATTATATTCATTGGTTTCAATCAACAGTGGTAAGCGCCCCACGATTTCGATATCAAAACCCTTGAGTCCTGCAAGTTTGCGGGGATTGTTGGTAATCAAGCGCATCTTTTTGATACCCAGATCATGCAGAATTTGTGCGCCGATGCCGTAGGTACGCAGATCCGCACCAAATCCCAGTTTTTCATTGGCTTCCACTGTATCGAGCCCACCATCTTGGAGGGAATATGCCTTGATTTTATTAATCAAGCCAATACCGCGTCCTTCTTGGCGCAGGTAAACAACTACGCCCCAGTTAGCAAACTCGATCATTTTCAAGGCGCTTTGTAACTGTCCACGACAGTCGCAACGCAAGGAGCCAAGGGCATCACCCGTTAAGCATTCAGAATGAACGCGCACTAAGACTTCATTATCGGCAAAATCCTGTAAATCGCCTTTGACGATCGCTAAATGTTCGGTGCTATCTAAGGTATTGCGATAACCATAAACGCGGAAATTACCAAATAACGATGGCAAACTAGCGATCGCCTCACGCTTGACAAAGCGATCGTGTGCCAGACGATAGCTGATTAAATCCGCAATACTAATTAACTTGAGATTATGCAGCTTGGCATATTCGATTAGCTCAGGCAACCTTGCCATCGAGCCATCATCATTCTGAATTTCGCAGATTACGCCTGCGGGATATAGCCCTGACATCTGGGCAAGATCGACTGCGGCTTCGGTATGTCCAGCCCGCTTGAGTACACCACCATCCTTTGCTCTCAAGGGGAAAACATGCCCTGGACGACGCAGATCATTAGGACGAGTATTAGGATTAATTGCTGCTTGAATGGTGCGGGAGCGATCCTCGGCGGAAATACCTGTAGATGTGCCTTCCACGGCATCAATACTCACGGTAAAGGCAGTTTGTTGGCTATCGGTATTGCGATCGACCATTAAGGGTAAATCTAAGCGATCGAGGCGATCGCCTGTCATCGCTAAACAAATCAAACCCCGCGCCTTGACTGCCATAAAGTTCACCATTTCAGGTGTGGCAAATTGGGCTGCACCAATCAGATCGCCTTCATTTTCACGGTTTTCATCATCGACAACGACAATGAGGCGACCAGATTTGAGATCGTTCAGGGCATCGGGAATGGAATCAAATTGAAACTTTGTCAAGGCTTACTATCAGGGATTCTAGCTATTTATATCTATCATATAGCAATCTCTATAGAGCTTGAAACAGAAAAAATAAAGAGAACAAACATTCTCTGTTCTGTTGATATGTACAGCAATTGCCGATCAAACGAACCACAATAGATTTTTTGAAAGTGTTGCTTCGCAACACTTTCAAAAAATCTATTGATTTGGATTGCTGTAAGTCAGTTTGTCTCAATTTTAGAGAGTAATTGTATAGAACTTGCTTGACATATTTTTCAATTTCTTCTTCAAATCAGCAGCAATAATGAAGTAGTACAGAGAAAAACGAAAGCACGGCTTCGCCGTGCTTTCGTTTTTTAGTTCATCGTAACGCGCATACATTAGAAAGGAATATTTACATTTAGGCGAACTCTAGAGAAATTTTTTGAAGTCCCCAAATATTACCTGTGTTTGATTTGATTGATTTGTGAGTTTGACTTAATTCGCGATTACTTCTTTCCAAGATATATACGTTTGACTTGTTTGATTTCTTGGATTAACAAGCAGAATCGATAACAGTTTTTGAACTGTAACAGTGAAAAATACAAAAAATTATGAGGAACTTTTGATTTGCGTATACAGTCTCATTCGGGGTATACACGAATGTATATGGGAGAAAAATTTAAAATGACCAATCAATCTAGACGTTCTAGCACTGCATTACTTGTTGCTGTTAGTTTTATTGGTAGTTCTGCAATTCCTTTAATTAGTGCAACATCAGCATTTGCTCAGACTACGTTTAATGATGTACCTCCTAATTACTGGGCGCAGCCTTTTATTCAAGAGCTAGCTTCCAGAGATATTCTTAAAGGTTTTCCTGATGGGGGATTTCGTCCAAATGATCCAGTAACAAGAGCGCAATTTGCCGCAATTTTGAGCAAGGCAACTAACAAAGCACCAATTCGTGGGGATGTAAGCTTCGTTGATGTTAGTTCCAATTATTGGGCGGCGGCAGCAATTCAGAAATCATATACAACAGGCTTTTTATCTGGTTATCCTGGTAACGTTTTCGAGCCTTCTCAAAATATTCCCCGTGTACAAATTCTAGTATCCCTAGCAAATGGACTAAATTATTCGGCTAGTCAAGCTCCTGAAACGATTTTACAGGCTTATTCTGATTCGGCTAGCATTCCCAACTATGCCAGAAACAGTGTAGCAGCAGCAACGGAAAATCGTTTAGTCGTTAATTATCCCAATGTGTTGTTCTTAAATCCTAACCAGACAGCAACTAGAGCTGAAGTGGCCGCCTTTATTTATCAAGCTTTAGTGAAATCTGGTCAGGTAAATGCGATCTCCTCTCCCTATATCGTGGGACAAAATGGCACAACACCTGTCCAAAATCAAGTCAGAATTCCCGCAGGCAATACCATCGCTGTGCAGTATTCCAAGGATAAGATCTTGCTAGGTCCCAATGAAAAAGTACCTTTGACTCTGACCGTTTCCCAAAATATTGCTAATCCTCAAGGGGTAATTTTAATTCCCGCAGGTACACAAGTGGTGGGTGAATTGCGGACTGTATCGGGAGGTGCTCAGTTCTTTGCAAGTCAACTTGTATTTGCCAATGGCAAGCAAGTAGCCATCAATGGCACTTCCAAAGTAGTGACTACTACTGAGAAAGTTGATAAGGGTATCAGCGTGGGCAAAGTTGTGCAAAATGCTGCCCTCGGTGCTGCTGCTGCCGCCGCGATCGCAGCCGTAACTGGTGATCGGGCGATCGCTACCGAGGAAGTCCTTGGTGGTGCAGGTATTGGGACATTACTTGGTCTATTTTTGGGGCGTGACAGTGTAACTCTCGCTTCCGTGAATCCAAATACTGACCTAACAGTAACCTTGAATTCCGATCTTCTCCTATAACGTTTTTTAGATCGTTGTAACTAGGCATAAGTAACCTTAAAACCAAGAAGCGTGGGTCGCCCGCGTAGCGGGCGACCCACACTCTGGTTTTGGTTTTTAATTATGTTGAACTACTTAGGCGATCCGAAAACTATAAGGGACATGCTTTTTGTAGCGCGGCGAAGCCGCGCTACAAAAAATTTTAAGTCGCCAAACTATAAAACCATTTTTAAGAAAGAGCTTTGCTGTGCAAGGCTCTTTAGATTTTTGTTACTATCACAAACCTATGAGCGATCGCACGGAAATATTACGTCAATATATGCAACTAGCTGGAGTATCTAGCTTTCAGTTATTAAGTGAACGCACGGGGGTATCACGTCGGGCGATCGATACCCTACGCAAAGGGAATGCCAAAACATTAAAATATGCCGACCTAGCCAAGTTAGCGGCAATTTTGCAAATTGAACTGACCGAGTTGATTGCCAACTTTATTAATTATGATTCTTCTACTAATGATGAATCTGCGGTTTCTGCGATCGCGGCTTTGCGTGACGAATATCAACGTCTACAGCAAACGCTAGCCAATCAACAACAGGAATTGCGATCGCAATTTGAAAGGGAAACTCTTCAGCAATTGGAATCTTTGCTGCTGCAATTGCCATCGGCAGCCTATGCCGCTCAGCAAAATCCGAATATGTTGGCTAAAAATATCCTGCCCTTATTACGCCCTCTAGATACCCTCTTACAACGATGGGGCATCACTGCGATCGGTGCTGTTGGTGAAGAGGTTGCCTACGATCCGCAGAGGCATCAATTGATGGAAGGTAATGATGAAATTGCAGTAGGCACGCCTGTGATCATCAGATACATTGGCTATATACAAGGCGAGAAGTTATTGTATCGCGCTAGAGTCGCCATCAAAGGTGCAGATCCCGAATAGACAAAAGGGGCGCATTGCGCCCCTTTTGTCAGGAATTTATCTCAAAAAATAATTTTATAGACCGTTACGTCCCCAAACAACAAAAGCGATCGACAGGGTGAACATACCAAGTAAGCTAAACCAACCAAATGACAAGATATCCATAGTTTTGTAACGATTTAAATAAATTTTTCTAAATACTATAATACGCTTTCCTGTACTAAAGGGAAATAACTAAGGGACATGCAGGAAAATAAGGAACCAAATTTTTGTGGCGCGGCATTGCCGCGCCACAAAAATTTGGTTCCTTGTTAAATCGCAGCCCCCTCAGGTTGTTAAGCACAGTTAAAGTTCAGTCGAATGTCCGTAGCAACTTTTTAGTAGAGATTGCATTCTTAATATTTAGCGCACCGAGACTTAGGACATAACTCTTTTTTAGTAGAGGTTGCATTCTTAATATTTAAGATCTCAAGGTTATAATCTTTAGCGCAATGAGACTTAGGACATAACTCTATAGATTAACTATAGATTAATTGTATGGAGCACTTTTTCTGGAGGCGATCGCATCATGTCTTTATCAAAAAAAATCTTAATAGCATCGGTTTGTTCTTGCTTAGTTACCAGTACTAGCATTGTTTCTCCGTTATGGTTCTTAAACTCTGAAGCTCAGGCTCAATCCCGCAGAGTAACATATGTTCCACCAAGCAATCTAGATTCTCCTCTCACTTCCGCAGCAGGAGCTAGACGTTCTAAAGACCAATTCATCGCACTGACACCCCAGTTGGACATCGGTATTCCCCCAGTTCCGCAGACTATTTCGGAACGACCTACGATTTATTTCCGAACTCCTAAATTTAAGGGATTGGTAATATTCAAACTATACAAGTATAAAGATGCTGCTTCATCAACACAAGATAAAGTCTATGAAAAGAAGTTTGATATTAATAATGATGAAGGAATCATTGCATTTAAGTTACCCGATGATGCTCCAGTGCTAGAAGTTGGTCATATATATATATGGCATATGAACTTCGGCAACCTAAATCAATCAGGAAACATTGAGGGATCAGTGCGTCGGATTGTACCAAGCACAAAATTGGTAGAGGAACTATCAAAATCATCCAAGGCAATAGATCGAGCTGCATCTTTGGCTAAAGAAGGAATTTGGTTTGATATGTTGCAAGTTTTAGCAGAAGCCCAAACGACTGTGCCTATCAATGTAGAAGTGAGAAAGGCTTGGATTGAGATATTAAAAGTTGCGTTTAAAGACCAGAATATTCAATCCTCAACGACTCCAGCACCAAAGGATCAAAAGATTCACGACCTTGTTATTAAAGGTAATTTTGTCTTACAGCAACCAAATGTGACCCCTTCTAAATCATTAGACCTATAGCGGGTTTCATTGTGCCTTAGGCAAAATGAAAATTCCCAACTCCTACGAGAATTAATGGTTTGCTTTCAATAGGACTTACGCATCGGGTAAATGTGGCACAGACGAAGCCTGCGCCGCATTTACCCAAAACCCAGTAAATTCGTTCTGCTGTATTAGGAGCATTAGCATGGCTGGGTACTTCAAAAATATTCTATGGAAATGGCGCGGCGTGGCGATCGCTACACCTGCCATTTCCTTGGTTGTAATCGGATTACGCCTCATTGGAGCCCTAGAGCCAGTTGAGTTAGCGGTGCTCGATCAGTTTTTTCGATGGCGATCGCCTGAGCCTACAGACAGTCGAATTGTCATTATTGGGATTGATGAAGCCGATGTCCGTCAATATGCTTGGCCAATTGATGATGCATTGCTGACTCAATTATTGGACAAGGTACGACAACAAAAACCCCGTGCGATTGGTTTAGATCTTGCCCGTGATAAGCCCGTTGGGAATGGTTATTCGCAATTAGCAGCATTATTTAAAAGTACGCCAAACCTGATTGGGGCAACGAAAATCGCCGATCGCGTAGATTCTAATTTTGCGATCGCTAGTTCTAATATTGAGCCGCCTCCAGCCCTTCCTGCTGAACAAATTGGCGCGATTAATCTTCCCGTTGATGCCGATGGTAGGATTCGGAGAGGGTTAATGGCTTTGGGTTTGCCCGATGGTAAGGTTGCCACGAGTTTTGGTTTGCAGCTAGCGTTACTCTATCTCGATGGCGAAAAAGTAGTTCCCTTTGAGCAAGCCCTCAATCCCCCAAGATTACGCATGAATGATGGAGGATATAGCCATGCGGATGTGGGTGGACATCAATTTATGATTAACTACCGCCGATCGCTTAAGGGCTTTCAGATAGTGCGGATGGCGGATGTCTTAGAAGGTAAAATTGCTCCCGATTTACTACGCGATCGCGTAGTGATGATTGGAGTAACTGCGGTCAGTTTAAGAGACTGGTTTTTCACTCCCCTCGATAGCGGCATTGGCAGTTCGCGCATTTCCACCTCAGGAATCGAAGTTCACGCCCAAATAGTGAGCCATATTCTCAGCAGTTCCCTTGACGGACGCTCAAGAATTCTCACTTGGGAAAAACCTTGGGAATGGTTATGGATTTGCGGCTGGTCTTTGGCTGGCGCACTTTTGATTTGGCAATGGCGCAATGTCAAGACTCAGCATCGTGAACTTCGGGTATTAATTTGGCGATCGCTTAGCGTCTTGATCGTCGGGGGTAGCCTATTTGCAACTTGTTTTATTGCCTTTGCCTATGGTTGGTGGTTGCCCTTTGCACCTGCTATGATTGGCTTTGTGGGTGGGGGTGTAATTGTGACTAGCTATCTGGCACTCACAGCAGCACAGATTCGGACTTACTTTAGCCGTTACTTAACCGATGCAGTCGTTAAGAGCTTACTAGAAACTCCTGAAGGTCTAAAATTAGGAGGCGATCGCCGCAAAGTTACAATTCTCATGTGTGACCTGCGCGGGTTTTCCACAATTTCCGAAAAGATGCCACCTGAAAAGGTAGTAGAAATCCTCAATGTATTTTTAGGAACGATGACGGAAGCGATCGCTACCTATGAAGGCACAATTGATGAATTTATTGGTGACGCGATTTTAGTGCTTTTTGGAGCGCCTATTCATCGTGAAGATGATGCTGCGCGTGCGGTTGCCAGTGCGATCGCCATGCAACTCGCCATGCGATCGGTCAACGAAAGACTCACCCAGATGGGCTTACCCGCAATTGCTATGGGTATTGGCATTAACACAGGTGAAGTAGTCGCTGGGAATATTGGTTCTCAATCTCGTGCCAAATATGCCGTTGTCGGTAATCATGTCAACCTCACCGCAAGAATCGAATCCTATACCGTGGGTGGACAGATTTTAATTTCGGAAACCACCTACAACGAAATACAGGAAATCGTCAAAACCAATGGTTCTATGCAGGTGGAGCCTAAGGGCGTATCTCACCCCATCTCCATTTATGATGTTTGCGGAATTGGCGGTACTTATAATCTAGAACTTCCTTCTATTAATGACTCACTCCAAGTATTACCCATGCCAATTCCCGTGACTTACCGCATTTTAGAAGAGAAGCATCTCGGCACAGATATCTTTGAAGGTGAACTACGAAGACTATCGCCCTATGGTGCAGAGATTTTTGCCGAGCAGGATGTGCCTGTATTATCTAATCTCAAAATTCATCTGCAAGTTTCTGTCCCAAACTCCTTAGATGATCCTACTCACAAGACCGACATCGAAGGTGAAATCTATGCCAAAGTCTTAAAACATCAACATCCAAATCAGGCAATTTTCCTAGATCAATCAGTTACAGGGGATTTGGTATTAGAAAACAAGCTGACCATTTCCACAATTCCTAAACAGCGATCGCGCCCCATCAAGCAAATTTATGTGCATTTCACCACAGTTCCCGATCACCTCAAAGCATGGCTGAAATGGCAAACAAGTATATAAGTAGCTGGCATAACTAAAAACCAGAGCCAAAACCTGTGGCGCACGCTGCGCGTGCGCCACAGGTTTTGGGGTTTCATATTTAATTGCGCCCAACTACTTAGGTTGATATTACTGCCAGCAATATCAATTACCTCGCTAATACAATCCGATTACGTCCTTCCTGTTTTGCTTTATATAAAGCCTTGTCTGCCAAAGAAATAGGCATTTCCATCGCAATATTGACATTAGGAACAACACAAGCAATGCCAATACTTACCGTAATGCGATCGCTGACAAGGGATTTGACATGAGGCAGATTGAGATCATAAATGGCATTCATAATTGTCTCCGCTACTTTCTGTGCTCCTTCAATTGATGCATGGGGCAATACCACAACAAACTCTTCACCACCATAACGCGCCAATAGGTCTTGAGAACGCATCAACAATTGACTAATTCCTTGAGCAACCTGTCTTAAACATTCATCTCCTGCTAGATGTCCATAATGATCGTTGTAGTTCTTAAAATAGTCCACATCCAGCAAGATTAAGGATATAGGTTGACGCTCTTGTTGCAGGATTGTCCACTGTTGTAGCCAATACTCATCAAAGCCGCGACGGTTAGCAACTTGAGTTAAACCGTCCATTTGAGCGAGTCGATGAAGTTGTCGATTTGCTGCTTCTAAAGCCGATGTTCTATCTGCAATTTTCTTTTCGAGAGAATAGGCATATTCTTTCAGTTGCATTTGCACTTCTTTCAAATTGGCAAGTGTCTGATCGAGTTTAATCTTTTGCTGTTTGATGATGGCGATATCTCGATAGGCTCTGAGCGATGCGAGGAGCGTTGTCAGCAGATTTTGCCTTGTCAATTCCACCTTAAGCTTGTAGTCATTAATATCGTAATTAAAAATTACAGATTCCTCAGGAGCCTCGCCCGGATGTCCTGTCCGTAAAATAATCCGAATTTGATGATTGTTTAATTGTTCACGGATATATTTGATTAACTGTAGTCCTGCATCATGGGTTTCCATGACTACATCTAGTAAAATCAAAGTTGCATCAGTATGAAGATCCGTAATTAACTGTTTACATTCTTCAGCCGAATAAGCAGAAAAGAAAACTACTGGTTTACCTTCAAAGATCAGATTCCTCAATGCTAGCTGGGTTGCACGATGTACGTCAGGCTCATCATCGGCAATAATTACTTTCCACTGATCTATGTTTAATTCTTGTTGACTGATAGCTACATTTTGTGTTGTCTCTACAGCATCATCTTCATCACTGAAGGTGATTTCATCATCATCATAGCCAGATGGAAAAACATCGATCTGGCTATGATGCGGTTTAGAACTACTTGAGACGTTAGGAAATGACATAGATATGACAACGAATAAATGCGAGCTATAAAGATTTACTGATGAGATTGATTGCTAAAAACATATCTAAAAACATATATTAATCCTTCATGGTTAGAGGAAAATCACCTCTTCAAGATGATCTTTCTCTTATAGCAAAAAAAAGAGTTAGCTAGTACAAACCAAAAACTAAGAAGCGAATTGTGGCGCGTCACGCCACGACTCATCTGCTGGTTTTATGTCCTAAGCAAAACTTGCTTTGCTATATAACGAAAGTTATCAACAAATAATGTCTGGATTAGCCCAAAGTCCAAACTATAACAATCCTAAGTCATTTGTTAAGAGAGGTAAGGGGCTAAAGCCCGTTGTTATGAGCTTTAGCTTCTCACGCTCCATTTAGGATTGCTATATATAACCTAAGTACTTATAGAGTTTGGCAAATTTACTATAAATAGTGTACCTTTTCCGATTTCACTTTCACAATCAATGTTTCCTTGAAGTTTTTGAGTGACTAAGTTATAGGTAATATTTAAGCCTAATCCTGTGCCGCCTCGATCACGAGCAGTAGTAAAAAATGGCTCAAATATTTTATTGAATATTTGCGGATCTATCCCAAAACCATCATCTTTGTATTGAATAATGATGCGATCGCCTTGCTGCTGAATATGAATATGAATATTGCCAGATGTATTGGGCAAATAGGCATGAAGCACTGAGTTATTGACAAAGTTAGTAATTACTTGAGCTAGCGCACCGGGGTAGCTATCAATAGATATAGAGTCATCACCTGTGATCGATACGTTATAGAGATTATGTTTAAATTGAGGTGAAATACTGATCATTACTTCCTCAATATATTCCTTGACTTTAAAGGTTCTTTTCTCAGAATTAGATTGATCCACCGCAATTTGCTTAAAACTATGTACTAATTCACCTGCACGATTTAAGTTACTTAAAATTAAACTACTTACCTCATTAGCGATATCTAAATAATGG
This sequence comes from Pseudanabaena sp. BL-A-41, assembly GCA_050632425.1. GTDB lineage: Bacteria > Cyanobacteriota > Cyanobacteriia > Pseudanabaenales > Pseudanabaenaceae > Pseudanabaena. The sequence goes on from CP192607.1 coordinate 3,367,229, forward strand.
TTGAGTAACGATTTTTTTAAACAGCCAGACTCCACTAAGGTCATTAATAATTGTGTTTCATCCCTCAGGGTAGAGGCAAGCGTTATACTTGTACCTACAGGGGTATTGATTTCATGGGCAATTCCTGCTACCAAACCACCTAAAGCTGCCATTTTTTCGACTTCTACTAATTTGGCTTGCATTAATGATAAATCCGCCAAAGTCCGTTCCAGATCACTACTTTTTTTCTCAAGAATACTTTGATATTCCTGCAAATCACAAATCACTTTTTTAAGCAAGGTTTCTTTATTTCGATTAGTAGTTTCCAGCGTGGCACGATCAATCTCTGAGCGCTCCAATTTCTTCTTGAGAATTCGAGTCTCTTTCTCTAATCGTTTAATGATCAGCTTGTCATCTTCAACGTCCATAGGAGCTATTACTGATTACCAAGTAGCAGCGTGACAAACGTAGTGTTGTGGAAAAAGGCTTGCCCATTTTGTCGCAAGGGCGCAACTTCCCCATAGGTATAAAACCCACAACTACTAAGTACATTTTTAAGTGAACCTGCGATCGCTTGATATTCTTCATTAGCTCTTGTACCCATAATTTGCCTACGCCAAGCACAGGAGAAAAATAGGGCGGCTTCAGGTTCGTGACCTGTGTAATGGGATTTAGCTTCGGCAAATGAGACTCGTGAGGCAGTGATCACATCTTCGAGGGATGTATCGGTAATTTGCACTATAGAACTTGCAGGAATATCGCCTGACATCGTGAGGCTGCCAATAGCTTTGTCATAGGCGATCGCCCCCCGCAAAAAAAATGCATCCTCATTCGGAGGAAATACTGCTAAAGGATAGACAGCATCAGGCTCATCAATATTTAGGTAGTAATGATAAAAATCGAGCGCAGGTTTATGGTCGATTTCGTAAATAACATTTTTATCAACTTTAGTTGCAATGCTTCTCTTACCAATTGGTCGCCAGCCACTAGCAGTACCACAGGAAAACAGGATATTGCCTGCAAATAGTAATGTGGTAACGGCATCACTGAGTACTTCATTTTTGTAGAATTGATAGGTGCGTTGGTACTGCCATTGATCAGCAGTGGCTCCCCCAAAGATTGGCAAATCACCGAGAACCGATGCTAAACCCTCCAAGATTGAAACTGTACTTGTGGTAAGACTCTCCATCATCACGATACAAAACTTGATCGGTAAAGTCATTTGCTGTTTCGATTCTTCAACTGATTGACGGGCAATCTCCACAGGGGAGTGAGAGACATTTCTCCCCACCGCAGCGCGAATTTCGATTTCGTCAGAGCAGAAGAGCATTAAGGTCAAGGAATCCTGCTGAAATTCTAAAATGGAAGAGACTTCGCCATCGGTAGTACCACCGATTAGTTCAATATTGGGAAATGTCTCGTTAATACGTTGCAGAATTAAGCTATGGTCAAAATCGATCGCTGCAAATAAAATCCCTGCTTGAGGTATCTCACCATCAAGGGTCTGCTGACATTGCTCTAAGATTTCGTCAATAGCTTCTAAGCTATCAGGATCGTTACTATGACCAACAGCGACCTTAAACATTGTTTTTTACCTAAAGTCTATAAATAATGAAAGCTACAGTTCTTTGCGATGACTTAAGACTTAGAGAAATTTTTGAAAGCGCGGCTTAGCCACGCTTTCAAAAATTTCTCTGCACTAGTTTAAGCATCAGCAGACTGCAAACAAAAATAATATTTTTAAAGACTATATTGTAATCCTAAATCATTCGTGAAAGGGAGAATAACCTACAACCCTCATTCACTAAGAATTGTAAAAGTACTGTCAATCTAAAAGCTATAACAATTTTCAATAAAGCAATAAACCTTTTGAAATTAGGGCTTTGCCCTAATTTCAAAAGGTTTATTGCTTCAGAAAAGATGCTTCGCGATGTTTAATCAATGTCTCTACGGGCAAAGCGCTACGCAGATGTTGCCAAGGCAGAACTTGGTGAATATCCCAATTCTCATGGACATACCAAGACAACGGTGGTAACTGTCCCCGCAATTCCTTAAAGGCACGTTTATAGGAACCATCACTAGGAACATCCCCATCACTATAGCTACAAGCCAAACGCAATAATTTTGTCAGGCGGCGATCGCCTCTAGAAATCAGCGCTTGCACGATGGAATCTTTGTAACTTTCTGGACGAAAATCAATCCCTTTTGGTAAAAGTTTCTTGCGGAAATGCTGCATTTTCTTTTCGGCGGTAGTGCTGACCCCCTGCCATTGCCAAGGAGTATGGGACTTGGGAACAAAGGTGCTACAACCAAAGGTGATTTTGAGTTTTGGCGCAATTTTACGAAGAGACAGCAGCATCTCAATTGTCTGCTCAATATCATCATCATTTTCCATGGGGACACCTGCCATCCCATAAAGCTTTAACGATTTCAAGCCCCCAGACTGAGCATTGATCGCGGCTTGTTTAATTTCATCGTTATGCAACTTCTTGTTAATTATTTCTCGCAATCGTTCAGAACCACTTTCGATCGCAATGGTCACAGAGCGACTATCACGGGTCGAGAGAATTCGTGCTAATTTTTCCGTTAGTGTATTAGTGCGAACCGAGGCTAGACTCAGGCGTACATCATCAAATTGCGGCTGGGCAAGATAATCTAATAAGGCATCAAACTCAGGATGTTGAGTAATCGATGCACCAAGAAGCCCTAAACGTTTAGTGACAGTTAATCCTTTGGCGATCGCAGGAATTAAGCTGGTTTCCAAATTGGCAGTCCGAAATGGCAATGTGAGATAACTAGCTAAACAGAAGCGACACATCTCTGGGCAACTCCGCACCACTTCCACCATGAAAATACTTTCCCATGCTGCTTTTTCGGTAACGACGGTAGAAGCGGAAAGAGTATTGCCTTTATAGGTTTGCTTATGGATGATGGCGGGAATATCGGAATCGATGGGTTGAATTGAAGCGATCGCCCCATCCTCGGATTCATAGGTTACTTCGTAGAGTTGCGGTACATAAATTCCATCTAGTTTTGCTAAATGACGCAATTTTACTGCTCGACTAGCATGACGGACTTCCTGATAAGCATTGAGGAAGTTCCCAATTAATTCTTCACCATCACCAAGCAAGACAATATCAAACCATGCGGCAAAGGGTTCAGGATTGGCGGTTAAAACTGGTCCACCACCGAATACTAATGGGTGATCATCGGTGCGATCGCAGGTATCAATGGGAATAGCAAACTTCTGGAATGCGGCAAGAATATTGACGTAATCCAGTTCCCATGAAAAAGAGAATCCCAAAATCTCCATCTGACGCGGTAAGTCCTCATGGGCATCAGTAAACCAGCGCTTTACATTAACTTGCGATCGCGTGGCTAAATTTGCCCAAACCCCTTGATAGCCTAAACTTGTAATTCCCACGGTGTAGGTGCTAGGAAAAGCAAAAACAATATTTACTGCATCGCGATCGGGTGTAGCTGGTTCAAAGAGTAAATATTCGGACTGGAAATAGGATTGATTCAAGGGTTCGGCAATAGAGTGCAGTATTGCTATACTACACAATTTGCGGATTAACCTCAAAAAGTACAGCGCGTTGCGCTGAATTAAAAAAGCAGCGAAAATTTTGAAAGCGCGGCTTCGCCGCGCTTTCAAAATTAAATTATCGAACCTGTGAAAAAATTCGATATTTCTTTTCGTCAAATTTAGAAATTTGTGAATCTTGATGCATATCTTTGCCCTGAGAAATAGATGTCTCATGGGGATGCATTCTCACAATGTTATAGCGAGTTTCTCCAGCATAAACTGCCAAAGCAATATTGAGCATATCAATAAATGCAATTATCGACTTACATTTTGACTCACTATATCTACTGTAGTATTTAATAATCAACGCGATTTTTAGTTCTAAATGAGAACGAACAGCATCATTAATCAAGAGAAGTTTGAGGAGTAATACTACAAAATTAAGAGGATTAGTATGATGTAATAAAATATTAAATAGTTCAGTTAAATGCTCATGATCACTACTCGTCATTTGACTAATTAAATATTTAGAAGTTTTTAAAATCAAATATGGATTGACTAAATGATTATGGTGTTCTGCTTTTAATTTGAATAAATCATCATGTAATTTAGTTTGTACTGTCTCCGATATTTCTGGATCAGCAATTGAAAAATCAAGATACTGCAACAAACGAACTTTAAAATCGTAGTAAGTTAGTTCTTTAATACTTGCCAAGAAATTATTTGCTTGAGATTGACAATTCAAGACGCTATTTTTAGTCAACATGAGCGTGACTAGATTTAAAACATTACTACTTAAACTGGTAGGGTTATTAGGTTTGCTTTGACTAGAGCGATGATTACTTAACCTTGCCGTATACATAGCTAGGTTAAACTGGAACTTTTCCTTCATTTCCTGTGCCAACAAATTGGCAGCTTGCCTTTGCTCTAGGGAACTTGCAGGATTTGTATATTGATCTGTTAATAGATATGAAGCAAAGCGATTACTCCAATTATGCTCGAGACTAGATGCAGGATTAAGACTGATTGTAAATAATTTTAAGGACTTAAAATCTTCACTTTTAATAAAAAGCTGTAACCAAATCCTTAGAGTGCGTAGTTTGATTGATGTTGGTTGTTTATAGATTGAAGAGTCTTGAAAAACATCAATCAGATTTTGAATATAACCTCGGTTATTGCTCACAGTCCAATTGTTGATAAGGATATAGCAACAACGTTTTAAAGTATAAAAGAATTCTTTCTCATTATAAGCAGTTAGAATTTGATCAAGCGCTGCTGTTATTTCAGGATTAGATTGGTCATTAAAGTTGATAAATAAACATTTAAAAATCGCCAACACTTCATCTGGTGTTTGGTGACGCACAGTTTCTAAAAAGAATTCGTAAATTCTTTGTTGAGCTTGTTCAATACCTTGAGAGTAAATGCGATCTGCTGTCCAGAACATGATAATTTCATTTCCCCAAATATTAAATAGCAGTACTCAGAGCTTAAAGTTAAAACTGGATCAAGCTTTATGAGTTACTTATTATAAATATTATTCACCCTTTTAATAATTGAAAAAGCAGTCTTAAGAACCAATTTGTTATTCAAAAGATATATGGAAGTTATATATATGTTATTCGAGTTATAAAGAAGTTGTGAAAGCTACAAGAGTATATATTTCACAGCTATTAAAAATTAAGTTTAAATATAAAGTTACTGCCAAGCGCCATAATGCTGAAACTAAAAGCTAATTGTTGCTGGATAACGTTTAAAATAGTCGAGATAATCTAGAACCGTTTCAACGTGAACAAAATCCCTCCCTTTGATGTATCGCAGCAGTATCAACAAATTGGCGATCGCTTAAATCAGGCAGCTTTAGCCGTACTCGCATCGGGGCAATATATCGGCGGACAAACTGTAAGTCAGTTTGAGAGTGAGTTTGCTAGTTATATTGGCTCAAAGCATGGCATCGCTTGTAATTCAGGTACAGATGCCTTGTATTTAGCAATGCGAGCTTTAGATGTAGGGGAGGGTGATGAAGTAATCACTTCACCATTTACGTTTTTTGCCAGTGCTGAGACGATCAGTATGGCAGGGGCAAAGCCTGTATTTGTCGATATTGAAGCCCATAGCTTTAACCTAAATCTAGATCTACTAGAGGCTGCAATTACTGAGCGCACCAAGGCAATTATGCCTGTACACCTGTTTGGTCGTCCTGTGGATATGCCAAAGCTGATGGCGATCGCTAAAAAACATAATCTTTATGTGATTGAAGACTGCGCTCAAGCTACAGGAGCCATCTCTAATGGGGAAAAGGTTGGTAATATTGGGGATGTAGGTTGTTTTAGCTTTTACCCCACCAAAAATTTGGGCGGTTGTGGGGATGGTGGCATGATGACTACCAATAATCCAGAAATTGATAAGAAGCTGAGAATTTTGCGTGAACATGGTAGTCCCCAACGCTATTATCATGAATATATTGGGATGAATTCCCGCCTTGATTCACTGCAAGCTGCGCTATTGCAGGTGAAGTTGCCCTATTTAGATAAGTGGAATGCTCAACGGCGGGAAATTAGCGATCGCTATACACAACTGCTCAAGGAAGCGAATATTTCTAATCTCGTTACTCCTCACCATTGTCCGGGAAGTGTCTGGAATCAGTACACGATCTGCATTGGTGATGGCAAGCGTAATGATATTCAAGCGAAATTGCGCGAGCAAGACATCATCACAATGATCTATTATCCTTTGCCTCTGCATTTGCAATCTGTTTACAAAGACTTAGGCTATACAAAAGGTGCTTTCCCAGTTACTGAAGATATTTGCGATCGCGTTTTATCCTTGCCAATGTTTCCTGAATTGAGCGAAGAACAGCAAGATCGAGTTGTTAGTACTTTAAAAAGCTTGATCTAAAAGTTCTAACATCAAATCCGATTGAGAATGGCGGCGTAAAACGTCGCCATTCTCAATCCCGTAAAAGTCTGTAGTCAGATAGATTAAGAGAATCCCAATAGAGAGTTGCGGCAGTTAACACCGTAACTCTCTATTGGGGTTTATTTTTTGTCATAACATTATTGACTACAGCTATAAAAGACCGCTTCAATAGCCACAAACGATGCTTAATCTTTATGTATGTACCTAAAGCATAAAACTTAATTCGGAGCATACCAGACAAATCTTTTTCATAGGACTTTAGCAAATTAACAAACCTTAGCCATCTTTGATTATTTTGGGCATCTTGAAATGTTTTAGTCCCGGGAATAAATCGATAGTTACCAAAGTCTTCATCTAAATATATTGTTGTAGCAACTTGAACAGCCCGTAATAGAAAGTCAATATCCAAAGCATAATGTTCTTGAGTATTGTATAACCCAATTTTTTGATGTAGAGAAGTGTGATAAAAATATGCCGATGGATTAGTTGGCATTTGCACTTGAAAGTTATTAGGAAATTGTACTGTTAAGAGATCAAATAAACTTAATCGATGGGGTTTATTAACTTCGATAATCTCTCCCTTCTCATTCCATACATTGCAATTACCAACTAACAAGCTTGGTTCTGGAAGAGAGGTAAATACTTCTAAAACTCTATTTAAAACATTGGGACTGTAATAATCATCTGCATTTAAAAATGAGATTATGGAACCGTTTGCCATAGAGATTCCTTTATTCATGGCATCCGATTGACCTTGGTCTGGCTCAGAAACCCACTTAATATGTTGATATTGGTCAGCATATTTCTTGATGATTTCTACGGTTCTATCTGTAGAATTACCATCGATAATTATGTGCTCAACTTGATGACACCCTTGCTCGATCACATTTTGGATACAACCTTCGATAAATTGCTCACTATTGTATACAGGGGTAATCACACTAATCATAGGGGATAAACTAAAATAGTAAAGTGGGTGAGCTAGTAGCCTGATTGACTGATAAATCTCTGTAGGGGGCAGGTTTAGCAGATCCGTGATTGGCTTACAGCAAGGCTTTTAGTAAAACCTGCCCCTACGGTAACATGCGGATTCCAACAGTTTTGTCAGTCAATCAGGCTAGTAGCAGTGTCAGTAAAGTTCAAAAAAGTAGTAGCAGTTCTTGATACCGACTCTAATTATAATAAGCATATCCGCTTTGGGAAATACTCATGGGTATTCTTAATTCAATGTTTGCGAAATGGAAACATCCTCAACAGGGGGGAGAAGGCGATCCAGATATCCAAGTTATTGCAAATCCTAGTTCAACGCCTCCCCAATCTCAAACACCGCAAAGTTCAGCAGCCCAACGTTATACAGAACTAGAGGCATCCTTGACGCGATCGCCCCAAGCTTTGTCAACTAAGTCTATCGATCCTCCCAAAAATAAAGGTGGGTTTAAGAAATTTGGGAAAAGATTATTTTGGACTGGGATTTTACTGGGTATTCCTGCGGGAATTATTTATGTGGTGAATTTACCCTATCCTGTAATTCGCCAACCAGTATCGAAAACTGCACCAATTTTGCTCTTGCCTAGCAATATGACGATCGATGCAAATTTTAAAAAAGGACAGGCAACCATTGAGGAAGCTAGACAATTAATTGAATCGCCAACTAGTGCGGCTGACTTAGATCGAGGGGAGTTAAAGCTCAAGGATGGTAAAAGCGCCCTAGATGCGATTCCTGCATGGTATGTTGCTGACTGGGCAGACTATTCGCGGGGATATTGGGGCTATTGGGAGTTTTCGCCTGCGGGTTTACAGGGGGCAAGGATTAAGGCAGGACAGTTAGAAGCAAAGGTTTTTCAAGAGAAAAATGCTCAGATCTCACTGGCTGATGCTGAAAAAACAGTAGCGCTTGCCAAGGCGCAGTTACAACAGGCGACATCACCTGTGGACAAAAAATTGGCTGTCCAGAATTGGCAAGCGGCGATCGATCAAATGAGTCAGATTCCTCCGCAGACATTGGCAGGTCGTAAGGCTCAGCAGTTGGTCAATACATCTACAAGGGATTTAAAAGCATTAGCAGGACTGACAATTGGGAATGAGAAGGTGGGCTATCTGCTAGGTGGGGCAGAGGAATTTGCCAAAAAAGCTGCCGAGGCAGGTCGGAATCCTCCACATTCTAGCGATCGCTGGATTGAGATTGCAGGTATGTGGGAAGAGGCAATTCAACGCCTTAAAAATATCCCCTCAGAAGATGCAGTGGGTTATGCTGAGGCGCAAAAGCGTCTTGCAGAATATCGTGCTAATCTTTCAGAAGTAAAAGTACGCTTAAAAAATGAGCAGGAATCCGTCCAAGCTTTGGATCGGGCAAACCAGAAACTGACGACTTTGTGGGCAAGTTTACCTAAGGATGGTAAAGATCTTAATCGTAATCAAGCGATCGCGAGTTTTATGGCAATTAACAATGACTTAGAGAAAATCCAAAATGGAACTACAGTTTATTTGAAAGCGCAAGAAGTAAAACTGCAAGTGCAGCAACAATTGAAGTTATTGCAGCAAGCAAAATAGTAGGATTAACCAATGACAAAATTTGACTTTCTATCGGATACTCACAAATCTTGGCATCACATGGATGTAGATCAGGTATTGACATCGTTGGAGTCGGCGGTAGAAGGTTTATCCTATGTGAATGCAAGACAAAGATTGCGGTATCTGGGGGCGAATAAACTACCGCGATCTCGTCCCATTAGCAAAGTGCTATTACAACCTTTGCTTGATCCCTTGACCTATTTGCTATTGATTGCGGCTATTTATCTGCAATGGAATGGAGCCGAAGGATGGGCTTTGATTTTAGTAGGAGTTTTGCATGGATCAATTGGCATTGGCATCTCTTTGTGGGCCATGAAAACACGAGAGAAAGTGAGCCGCGATCGCCCTCAACGCCATCAAAATGATCTGTCTAATTCCGTGATTGTGTTACGCGATCATGAAGAGATGGAAATCCCATCAAGGGATTTAGTACTAGGCGATGTTCTCATTTTAAGGGAAGGCGATCGCCCGAATGTGGATATCCGCTTGCTGGAAGTATCAGAGGATTTCCTCGTTAATCAAACTAACTTAGGAGGTGAGGCAATTTGTCCTAAGCAAGTACTCTCATTTGAAGAAAATACGCCACCCCTTGAACAGGGAAATATGGTCTATGCGGGAACGGAAATTTCTTCAGGAACAGCTAAGGGCGTAGTAATTGCCACGGGGCGATTTACCTATGAGCAAATTTCTCTAATTAAAGAACGTTCATTTTCGGCAGTCCATGCAGAACTACGCCAACTGCGACAGGTTTGGTTAGGTCTATTGGGATTAGTAACACTGATTGCGATCGCCTTTGCATGGCAACGCGGCATCATCATCAATGCCATGACTGCGGCGGCTCTAATTGTGAGTACCTATCCTCAAAATCTGCTCCGCATCGCCACACAGGTACAACTATTAGGAATGCGGGATCTTGCCAAACAGCGCATTTGGGCAAGATTTCCATCGGTTTTAGATGCTCTCGCTAGAGTCACTACAATTGTGCCAATTCTGGAGTCAGATGTGGTGCTGAGCTTTGATAATCTGCGGCGAGCAGGGATTGAGTGGCATGGATTGATCAGAACATCCGAGGAAGATGCTCAAGCCTTTAGCGAAGTAATTGGCATTGATATCCATAGTTACTTTGATGCGCCGCAAGAGAAAATTCGGCAATGGCAAGGCAATCCTCCAAAAACAAGGGATGCGGTTGCGGTTATAGGTAGTGATATTGAAGATATTCCCCTATTGCGCTTAGCGGATGTGGGCATTTGCGATCGCACCTGCCGCAAGGAGCTACAGGATAGCTCTGGACTAATTTTGCCTAAAGAAGACTTCCATTATTTACCGATTGCGATTCTCGAAGGACGCGCGATCTTTGATCGGCTCCAACGGACGGCTCTACTTACCGCTTCGAGTTCCTTTACTCTAGCTGTATTAACGCTGATGGATACTGCCGCAGGTTTCTCCATCCCGCCATTGCAATTAATCTGGGTCGGTGCGATCGCGACTCCGATTGTTGCCTTTCCTCTAGTACTAGAGCCTACCCACGAGAGTCTCCTATCCCAGCCAGCACGGCGTTTTCAAACAATGCTCCGCCCTAGTAATTATCTACGAATTTTACTAGCGGTCTCTGCGACGATCACTGCCATTGCTGTAGTCTTTTGGTTGAAATATCAAGGACAAGCTGCCATGTTTTCACAGGCAAGATCGATGGCATTTATCACGCTTGCCTTTAGTCCAGTGTTCCATGCCTGTGCGATCGCCCGCCATAGCGTTTTGAGCAATTTGCCACTTTTACTAGGTATATCTTTTATTGCGGTTTGCCAAGTGGTGTTTGTGCAAATGCCGTGGTTTGGGGACATGATGGCAACTGTACCGCTAAGTGGAGTTGAATGGGCGATCGCCATTCTTAGTGCAACTGCGGTTTTTTGGGTACAGGAACTAATCAAAACTAGTTAAGCAAACAGAAAATATTTTGAAAGTATTGCGAAGCAATACTTTCAAAATATTTTCTGTTTGGATGCGAGTAAAGCTATATAAATTATCTAAAAGGCATCGAATAGAGTAAGCCGCCTTGTTTCCAACTACGATTTATACCGCGAGGGATGTCAAGTGGTGAAAGATTGCGACTATAAATATCGCTGTAGTTACCCACCTGTTTGAGAATTTGCGTTGTCCAGTCTGGAGCAAGTCCTAACTCAATCCCCAGTGAGTCAGATGTACCGAGAAATCTTGCCACTTCAGGATTTTTGGTGTCTTTAAAAATATTGTAGTTGTCCATGCTGATACCCAATTCTTCGGCATAAAAGGTGGCATAAACGACCCAAGTGACAACATCACGCCAGCGTTTATCATTTCCGACTATTACAGGGCTTAGGGGTTCCTTAGAAAAGCTGACATCCAGAATTTTGTGATCCGCAGGACGTGGTAGCTTACTCCGCCATGCCGCGAGTTGTGATTTTTCGTAAGAGATGGCATCACAGTCACCTTTGGCATAGGCATTCAAGACACTATCCATATCAGGTAAAATCATCGACTCCATATCAATGCTGGCTTCTTTCATTGATGCTTCAAGAGTGGTGGCATTGAGCCCTGTTTCCACACAGACTTTTTTACCAGTTACTTCCTTTAGCGACGGGGCGTTATCTTCATTCGATTTTCCCTGCTTATCGGATTTACTGTCTTTGGAGTCGGACTTACTAGCCTTGTCAGGAGCAGGAGTACTTATAGGACTGGGGGAAGTTGTAGTTGAAGCGGTAGGAGTTGTGCTTGGACTGGGTGAACTATTAGGCGAACTATTGGGTGAACTGCTGGGTGAACTACTGGGCGAACTATTGGGCGCATTAGGTTTTGCGCCAATTCTGATCATTACCCCCTGTCCATCAAAGAACGTTGTGGGTGCAAAGGAAATATTGGGCGTGACATCACGGGTTAATGTGCGGGTCGTATTTCGCATTAAGATATCGACTTCGCCATTTTGGACAGAGGTAAATCGATCCTTAGCTAGCAATGGTCTAAAATCAACGGCTTTGGCATCCCCCAACACAGCCGCCGCGATCGCTCGGCAATAGTCTACATCTAAGCCACTCCAGGCCCCTTTGTCGTCAACATAGCTAAACCCCGGTAATTTGCCGTTTACACCACAGATCACTTTGCCACGGGCTTTCACCCTCTCTAAAATGCCTTCAGGTTCCTTAGCGATCGCCGCAGTTGGCTTGGCAGTGGCGGTCGTTGCACTGGGAGTGGGTGTTGATTGGTTCTGACACCCTGATAGAAGTGCGATCGTTAAGCTGGCAAAAAAACACCATTGGCGTAGAGGTATTTTTTTATAACTCTTGACGGCTTTTAAGGAGTTTATAGGCAAATGCTTGGGCATTAAGCTCATGTATTTAGCGATTAATCTATGGTTTTGCTGATATTGATTGATGTTACAACGATTCTGGCATGGATCTTAGTATAAGTGCCCCACAATATAGCGGCTCAGTACTGAATATAAATGTAGTAATATGTGTCGTGTATATTTACCATCGCCACAGCGATTAAGCGAAACAAGTGATTCAGACCGATCAATCGATCAGGAATCTGGAAGACTTATATTCCCTCAATGAGCGATCGCTAGATACCTTAACTAGAGCGATCAATTTATTTAAGGGCTCTTTTTCGCTGATTATTGTTAATTGTAACTATCGCAGTTTACGACAAAAGATTCTGACTGCCTTTGTCTCCAAAACGGGCTTGCTATGCCGTGAAGTCTGGTGGCGCGAGTCCCATGAGACCCTCTATGGGAAACTCCAAAATATTTTGCGTGATGGGGAAATCGAAAATATTCCTGCCCTGATGTGTTTAGGGTTGGAACAGCTTAGAGGCAATGATTCTCAAGATTTGAGCGACTTATTTGTTGAGGCAAATCTATTTCGCGATCGCCTGAAAAAACATCTCAACTGTCCCTTAGTGCTATGGCTAGACGATCAGCATCTACAGCAATTTTTAATCACGGCTCCTGAATTAGCGAATTTAGCAGCACCACCAATTAAATTTGAGCCATCGCCCGTTGAGTTAACTCGTGAAGTGCATCAACAAGTCGAGCGACTTTTTGAGATTACGAGAGATCCGCAGATTCCTCTGTTTTGGCAAGATACCCAAATTGATATAGATCGCGAAGCTTTTTCCTATAGCGAGTTAGAAATTGCGCGACGTGATCTGCGTCTGATTATGCAAAATCAGTCAGAGCAAGATGTGCAGAAACAGACATGTCCAGAAATGGAGGCGAAATTAGATTTTGTTTTGGGACGTTTGTTGTGGCGATCGCCTGAAGCATTTGCTAATGAGGTATATGAAGAATCTCAAGGTGAGGTGCATAGCGTATCGCAAATCTATTATCAATGCAGTCTTGCCTTTTGGCAAAAGCATAACAGACTGGTTGAGAGTGGAATCGTTCTATTTTACATAGGTAATTTATGGTGGCACAATTCCTTTGTCCACGGACGACAAGCCAATGAATCTTGGCTCAAAGCTAAACAATTCTTTCAAGAATCGATCGCTGCCTTTAAAAATGCAGATCGCCCTGATTTAATTGCTAAATATAGCCGTGCCTATAGTGGCGTGCTGGAGCAACTGAAGCAATGGCAAGAACTGGAAAAATGGATTCAATCATTGCTGGGATTGCATCAACAGATGCCCCTTGAACTAGCGCAGGATTATGCTTATTTAGCCAAAATCGCCATCTCTCACGGAGATTGGCTAAAGGTCAAGGAATATGCTCAATCTGCGATCGCTACTTTAGAGCAAGTTCCGAGTTTTGCCGATGAGCAACTTGCCTACAATTGGCAGCGCCTGCGTCAGATTCAATTAGGTCAATCACAACTGCTATTAACCCAGAGTCATTTCCAACTGAGGGAATTGGATATGGCTGCGGCTCTGATTGAGTCTACGATTGCCAGTTTTAACCTGAGCGACGAGCCGAAATTATATATTCGCTTTCTCGATACTTTTCATGATATTGCCTTTGCCCAAGGAAGATATCTTCAAGCCTTTCAGTCAAGGCAAAAACAGCGATCGCTAGAGCAACAATATGGGCTGCGAGCCTTCGTTGGCGCAGGTGTACTCCAGCCCAAACAAATTTCTCCAAATTCTAATATTACTGCCATTGATGCCAGTAAATTAGATATTAATGCTAGTGAGATTGTTGCCTCAGGACGGGATCAAGATGTTGAACGCTTAGTTGAGCGTATTCTCTCCGTTGAACATCAGCTAACGGTCATTCATGGAGAATCAGGAGTAGGCAAAAGCTCTCTGGTAAGGGCGGGATTAGTGCCTGCGCTATTACAGCGATCGCTAACGGGACAAGAAGTAATTGCTATTCAGATTCGGACTTATACTAATTGGGTGAATGCGATTGCATTTGCTCTATATGTTGAGCAGTCTCTCATTTCTGACTTTAATATATCTGTATCGCGTAGCAAATTTAGTGAGCGCCGTAAAAAAGGCGATCGCGATCCTACTAGTTTACTAAATAGACTCAAACAATTAGCAGCTAGTGGCACTCAGATTGTTCTCATTCTCGATCAATTTGAAGAGTTGTTTTTTACCTATACCCAACCGCAGGAGAGACAAAGGTTCATCTTCTTTTTACAAGACTGTCTCAAAATTCCATTATTGAAATTAGTACTTTCTATTCGTGAAGATTATCTCTATCTATTGCTAGAGATGGAATCTGTCTATGGAGATGTAGATATTTTGAGCCGTGAGTTTCGCTATGCCCTAGGAAATCTCTCTACCTCTGATACAAAATCCCTCATCAAAAACCTGACTGAACAAGCTAATTTTCCCCTTGAGTCTGCCTTAATCGATGAGTTAGTTAGGGACTTAGCAGGCGATCGCGGTACGGTCAGACCGATTGAATTGCAATTAGTTGGCTCACAGTTACAGGATCGCAATATTACGAATCTCACTAGCTATCGCCTCGCTGGTGGTAAGCAACGCCTTGTGGAGCAGTCCGTCGAAGAAGTAATTCAAGCCTGTGGGAAGTCCGCGTTCATCGCGCAGCAGGTATTAGTTTTGTTGACTGATGAACAGGGAACCCGTCCCTTACGCACCTATAACGAATTACGCACAGGCACTTTAGCCTATTCTAGTAATACTGAGGATTTAGATCTAGTTCTCGTAATTCTCATTGGTTCAGGGCTAGTTTCCCAAGATAGCAATAGTTATCAACTTGTCCATGACTATCTCGTTCCCTTTATTCGTGCTAATCAGGAATCAGGTTTACAAGCAGAGTTATTAAAAGTCCGCTCTTCAGCACAGCGTAGTCAAAATAACTTTAATCGTCTAACTAAATTTGCATTAGTT
This sequence comes from Pseudanabaena sp. BL-A-41, assembly GCA_050632425.1. GTDB lineage: Bacteria > Cyanobacteriota > Cyanobacteriia > Pseudanabaenales > Pseudanabaenaceae > Pseudanabaena. The sequence continues at coordinate 3,382,548 of CP192607.1, forward strand.
GGTACGGTGTTTGGATTATTTATCATGGCAGGACTGGCCTTTCAAGCTAATCGTCAGCGTCAACTTGCCGAATTTGGAGAAATTGAAGCCTTGGTATCTTCGGCAAAATCTAGCTTTCTGCTCAATAATCAATTAGAAGCCTTAACGACGGTTGTGAAGGCGGCAAAGAAACTAAATACTACAAGTACAGGGAAAGAAAAGACAAGAATCACGCAGTTAAATCTAGAAGCTCTACAAATGATTGTCTATAGTATGCGTGAGCGCTATCGGTTTAATCCTCAAAACATGGATGCTCCCTTCTATGTTGCGAAATTTAGTCATAATGGCAATATTATGGCTTTTGGTAGCTATGATGGCAGTGTTTATCTATTTCAAAATAATGGTAAACCGATCTCGCGGCTAATTGGATTGAATACCATTGAAATTCGTGGCTTAAGCTTTAGTCCAGACGATCGCCAAATTGCTTCAGTAGGACAGGGCAAGAGTGTCAGGATTTGGGATGTAGAAACTGGCAAATTAGTGAGCAAATTCTATGCTCATCAGGACGATATTTTTAAAGTCCATTTCCATCGTGATGGCAAACTATTGCTGACCGCTAGTAAAGATGGCACAGCAAAACTATGGGATCGCGATCGCGGAGTCGAATTGATAACTATGCGTCCGCAGGATATGGGGAATAATGCTAATTCCCAAAAACGTCCTTCTGTTTCCATTCAGGATGCGAGCTTTAGCAATGATGGCAACTTGATTGTCATTGCCCAAAATAGAACGATTTCACTCTGGGACTTACAGGGCAACTTATTAGCTAGTGCGATCGCCCATGACAAAAAAATCCATAGTGTCAATTTTCATCCCGATGGCAAGCAGTTAGTATCATCGGGCGGCGATGAAACTGTGAAGCTGTGGCAAATTGTGGAAAAGATAATTCCCAAACCTATTGAGGACAATATTGGCGAAGAGAGCAGTGATGGAGCTACTGATACAAGTGCTATTACTAAAGAACCATCTGCCCAAAAGTCTGTGAGCTATCAATTGCAACTAGTGCGAACTTTTAAAACTAATTCCACGGATATTTTGAGTGTCAAGTTTAGCCCTGATGGTGAACGAATCGCGCTTGGTGCTCAAGACAACTCGGTTCAAATCTTCAATATCGATGGGGCGATCGAAATGAAACTTGGTGGGCATAACAATGCCATTTTTGATGTTAATTTTAGTCCCAATGGTCGTTACCTGCTCTCAGCTAGTAAAGATCGCACGGTACGTCTCTGGGATCTCAAAGCAACCTTGCTCGATACCATTTATGGACATACCGATAATGTTTGGTCAGTAAACTTTAGCCCCAATGGCAAAATGTTTGCATCAGGTAGCGTTGATAAAAGCGTGCGCCTCTGGGATGCCGATGGTAATTTCCTCCAAGAATTCAAAGGACATGAAGATACGGTTTACGGAGTTAGCTTTAGTGCCGATGGAAAGAAATTAGTCTCCGCCAGTAATGACAAAACTGTGAGGATTTGGGATATCGCCACAGGTAAGGCAGTGAATGTCCTCAATATTCATGGTTCAGGGTTAGTCTATGCTACCTTTAGCCCTGACCAAAAACTCCTCGCGACCCTTGGAATAGATAGCAAAATTAAAATCTGGCAATGGGACAACACCAACAATCCCAAATTATTACAAGTACTTGATGGTCATCAGAAGGAAGTTTGGGCAATCGCCTTTAGCCCCGATAGCCAATCTCTAGCTTCGACGAGTAACGATCAAACGGTCAGAATTTGGAATGTGAAAACTGGACAAAATACTCACACGATGGAAGCGCATCTCAATGGTGGACTAGCAGTTGCCTATAGTCCTGATGGTCAAATCATTGCTTCGGCGGGCAAAGATGGCAAATTGAAATTATGGAATGCCTATACAGGTGTTTTAGAAAAGGTGATTACGGTTAATGCGGATTCTTGGATCTTTGGAATTAACTTTAGTCCTAACGGTAGAGCGATCGCTACTGCAAATGCTGATAAAACTATCAAAATCATTGATCTAGCTACGGGAGAAATTCTCAAAAATTTGGCGGGACATACTGCTGAGGTAAATGCGGTGAGCTTTAGCCCCAATGGTGAATATCTCGTATCAGCCAGTCGCGACAGTACGCTCAAATTATGGAATGCGGAGACATTGAGTTTTAATGAACTCGTCCAGCGAGGTTGTAGCCTATTAGAGAACTATCTCACATACACACCAACATTATCTTCAGAACAAAAACAGCTTTGTCAACAATAGAATATATAAGGGGGTAGTGCTTTGCTCTGCCTCTTTATATATTTCTTTTAGGAAAAAGTAATGCAAGACCAAGAAACAAGCTGGCAATCTTTAATCCTAGTTGTCATATTAGGAATTCTCGCGCTTATCAGTTTTAACTCCTTCGTGATTATTAACCCTGGTGAGGCAGGAGTATTGAGTATCTTGGGCAAGGCAAAGGATGGTGTGCTGTTAGAAGGTGTGCATTTCAAGCCGCCTGTAATTTCACAGGTCGATGTCTATGACTTGACCGTCCAGAAATTTGAAGTACCCGCCCAGAGTTCTACCAAGGATTTGCAACAGCTTACAGCTAGTTTTGCGATTAACTTTCGTCTTGATCCCATCGAAGTTGTCACCATTCGACGGACTCAAGGCACTTTGCAAAATATTGTCTCCAAAATCATCGCCCCACAGACCCAAGAGTCTTTTAAAGTCGCGGCTGCTAGACGCACAGTAGAAGAGGCAATTACCAAGCGTGATGAATTGAAGTTAGATTTTGATGAGGCTCTCAGTCAGCGATTGAGCAAATACGGCATCATCGTGTTAGATACTAGTGTTGTTGATTTGAACTTCTCTACGGAGTTCTCTAAGGCAGTAGAAGAAAAACAAATTGCCGAACAACGCGCTCAAAGGGCGGTATACATTGCCAGAGAAGCAGAACAAGAAGCAGAGGCAACGATTAACCGCGCTAAGGGACAGGCTGAAGCTCAGCGCTTGTTACGAGAAACCTTGACTTCTGAGCTTTTGCAAAAACAGGCGATCGAGAAATGGGATGGTAAGTTTCCCCAAGTTTTAGGAGGAAATGGTGCAGTTCCCTTTCTGAATCTCGATATTACAAAATCACAAAAGTAATAACATCTAACGCTAGTTCGGAATAATGTGAAACGGGCTTTGATAGAGGGTTTGCGTGGCAAAACCTCTCTCAAAGCCCAAAAGAAAAAGCCTTGCGTAGCAAGGCTTTTTCTTTTGGGCTTTTAAATTTGCCAGCTTAATCCGAACTGACGTTAGTTACAGTTGGGATTAAGCTTCTTTTGTGGGATATGGAAGCTCGACTGTAAAGCAGCTACCAACTCCTACGGTACTGGTTAGTACGATCTTACCATTGTGTAGTTCGACAATTCGCTTAGCTAAAGCTAGTCCTAAACCAGTTCCTTCATATTGACGATTTAAATTACTATCGATCTGGATAAAGGGTTGAAATAGCTTCTTCATGTTTTCTGGCGAAATGCCAATACCTGTATCTGCGATCGCCAAAAGCAGACAATTGTTAGCTTCTTGATGCGAAACTTCTAGAGTGACTTTGCCGCCTTCTGGAGTGAATTTGACTGCATTATTCAGTAAGTTAATTAACACCTGAAGGATACGTCGTTCATCTACTAAGATATCAGGAAGATTTTCCTCCACATTACAATTAATTTGAATTTGTTTTTGGAGCGCCTGTTGATTGACAAATGTTAAACTGTTTTCACAAAGGTGCTGAATGGAAGTTAACTTGCAATCTAGCTGAATCTGTTCAGACTCTATTTTGGCTAGATCTAAGATGTCGTTGATTAAATTTAGTAGATGGTTACTGCTACTCTCAATAGTTTGTAAAGCCTTTAGTTGTGGCTCATTTAATGCACCAAAGATCTCTTCCTGCAATCCTTCATTCAATCCCAAAATAGCATTTAGGGGAGTCCGCAGTTCATGACTCATATTCGCTAAAAAACTATCTTTCAAGCGAAGTGACTCAATCAAGTGAGCATTAGTTAGTTGTAGTTGTGTCAAAAGGTTGTTTTGGCGTTTGACCATACTAAAAAAAGCATTGGATAGATGACTGATTTCATCGGTTGAGAGAGTTGGATTTTCTTCTTCAGATAGAGCTATATCACAAACATCTAGGATTGGTTTTAAGCGAAGATTGAGAGAACGAACAAATAGAAAAATAGTAATAGCGAGAATGATACCAACCGAGAGAGTGGCACTAATTGAGATGAATAGCGCAGGTTTGATAATATCGTTATAGGAAACTGATTTGAGCATTATCCATTGACTGCTGGGCACTTTTTGATAAACCCAATACCTGCTAGTTAAATCCGATCGCAAATATCCTTGAGTCTTGCCTTGATTTAGTTCATGCTGAATATCTTGCCAAACCGACTTGAAACTGTTAACTGAATTAATATTCTCTAACTTCAAAGCTTTATTAGGATCGAGGCTGTAGCTTAAGAAGGTTCCATCTTCAGTCACCAAGGCAGTATATTCATCGTCACCGTTAGTTAAACCACTGGGCTTATTGCTACTGAGATCTCTGATATTAATGTCCCCATTCATCACAGCAATTAATTTACCATCGCGATCGCGAATGGGACCCGCAAAGGTCATTAAGGGAACAGGATAAACTTCGTTGATATAGGGTTTCGACCAAAAATAGTTATTAGCCTTGACAGCATCTTTGTAGTATTGCAATTCAGGATACTTATCCACCTGCCACAGTTCAACCAGACTATATTCAGGAGCATCAGCTAAGGGAGTTCCACGATTTGTTTGAGTCTCTTCGATATAAGAACCAAACCACTGACGATCTACTAACCCCTGCGGCAGTTGCATAATGCCAAAGCCTGTAATTAACTTGGGTCGAGCAGACATAAAAGATAAGACTAATTGGTCATAGGCTTTGGGCGATCGCTCTCCACTATTGTGCAAGAAGCTCGTTGTTGCGACTAAACTCTTTAAGAAACTTTCACTGGTACGAAGTTCCGCATCTAATTCTCGGATCGTAACATCTGTTTCAATGGAGAGGTGGAGTAGTTTATCTTTCTCAAAGTTGCTATACAATAAAATCCCTAAGCCACCTAGGGCAAGGCAAAAGGGTGTCATCACTAACAAAAAGAAGCGAGTGCCAATAGAAGAAATACTAAAACGCTCAAAAGCAAATAAGCGATCGCGTTTGTTTGCAGGCTCTTGTGATTTCTGCATAGGATTTAGACTCATCAGATAGTGATGTTTTCGCAATTGATCTACTTTTTTAATTAGCCAATATCCCCCCATGATCTACTGGCAATAAAACTAAAAAAGACGTAACAAACTAATAACTAATTACCTTTTTATTCAAGGTTTTAATGGTTACTGCACTATGTTACAGCGCAACGCGCTGTATCGAGACACAGAGAAATTTTTGAAAGCGCGGCGAAGCCGCGCTTTCAAAAAACTTTAAGCCTTAACAGGCTGTACCGCACTAAGTTGCTAAACGCTATATACAGGAAACAACTTGTTAAAGTTTGATTAAAGTTTGAATTTAGTGCACCGCGTTAATGAAGAAGAGAAGGGCATCGCTTTGCGATGCCCTTCTCTTCTTCATTAACCCATAGGATCGCGTTAGAGTAGAGAGACGTACATTGTGCGCCATCTCCTCTCAATTTTTTACAGAGCTATGGATACGATTCGGCAACCCCAAATAGATCCTCAATCAAAGCCTCGATCAAAGACTGGTGCATTCGATAAATTGCGACAAGCCTCAGAATTTACAGTCAAGGGGGTTGAAGACTCGATTCCTTTGCGGGTGCTGGTACAAATTTTTGTATTTATCAGCATTGGGGCGATCGATGCTGTAGCAAGCACAAATAACAGTACTTGGGCAATTCCCCTCAGTGCGATCGGCGCAGTATGGGCTTGGTATGCCAGACGCAAACGCAATGTGCTTGTGAAATTATGTATTGCGATCGCCATGATTGCCATGTTGGTGATCTTTCTCAACGACATTGTGCGAATGGCTGAAGATACAAAGCTCTTGTTGGCGAGATTGTTGATTCAGCTACAGGTTTTGCACAGTTTTGACCTGCCACGTCGCAAGGACTTGGGCTATTCGATTGTGATTGGTTTAATTCTGATGGCAGTGGCGGCAACCTTGAGCCAAACGATGATCTTTTCCCTATGGTTAATTGGCTTTTTGATCGTCGGACTACCGATTTTATTACTCGATCATCGATCGCGTTTAGGTGTGAAGACTCAGAGTTTTCAGCCAGAAAAGATGGGAGTCTCCCCAAAACCTCTATTGGGATTACTAGCGATCGTTTTGGTCTTGGGCTTAACGATATTCGCCTTTTTGCCACGTTTACCGGGGTTTCAGCTACGCAACTTTCCTGTCAGTGTCAATCTTTCGATTCAGCGCGAGATTCCTCGTGGGGGCATTTTAAACAGACAGCAACAAAATCAACAGAGACAATCGGGAACTAATGGCACAGGAACTGGTGGCACTGGCAATACTGGCGATAATAACGATCAAGATACTTTGCCACCGCTATTTGCCCCTGAGATTGATACGGCTTCGTCAGGAGCAAGCCAACTCAATAAGAAGCGTCAACCCGAATTAGTGATGCGGGTGCGATCGCAAGCAGAGCTATTTTGGCGAGTAATGGCATACGACGAATTTACGGGTAAAGGATGGCGCATTTCTCGGAATAATCCGCAGCAACTACGCACAATTAAACGGAATCCGCTTAACTACGAATTTCTCTTACCGATACCGACCTATGCTTTTATCGGTTCTAGTAAAGCCATCAAGCCGATCGCTTTCCAAGAGGTTGTCCAAACCTACACGATTACCTCCAAAAATTTCCCCAATCTTGTACCTGCGGCCGCAGTGCCCAATCGCATCTTTTTCCCTAGCGAAGAGTTGGATGTCGATCTTGAAGGGATGATTCGCGGACCAGGTCCATTGCCCGAAGATATGACCTATACGGTGATCTCAAATGTGCCTGAACGCGATCCGCAACTGTTAAGGCAGATGCCTAACGAATATCCACGCGCAATTCGTAATTATTATTTAAAACTCCCTCCAAATGTGTCACCACAGGTAAGGGAAAAAGCATTAAGTCTATTAGCAAATTCTCAAGATGCTCAGGGTAAGCCGATCGCGGTGAATAATGCCTACGATGTAGCGGTGCAGCTCACGCAGGGACTGAAACAAAACTTTGTGGTGAAACCACTCAAGTTTGATGAAACCAAAGGCGATTTGGTATCGCAATTTGTGGAGCAGGGTGGTGGCGAGGAGAGTCATTTTGTGTCCACACTAGCGGTGATGTTGCGATCGCTCGGTATTCCTACCCGCTATGTGGTTGGCTTTGCCTCAGGGAAATTCAACCCATTTACAGGGCTATATGAGGTGCAGAATACAGATACGCAATCAGTGGTTGAAGTATTTTTCCCTGTTTATGGTTGGGTTGCCTTTGATCCCGTCCCTGGCCGTCCCCTATTTCCTCCCTCAATCGAAAACAATCGCACCTTCGGCGTGATTCAAACCTTTTGGAGTTGGATTGCGAAGCTCTTGCCTACTCCAGTCAATAATTTCTTCGCCAGTCTATTTGATAGCATTGGCAAGTTCATCGGTGGGGTGATTAGCTGGCTGATCGAAATGGGTTGGGTAGGATTAGCCTTTGGTTTAGCGATCGCCTTTGGTATTGGTATCGGTGGCTGGGCGTTATGGCAATTGATCCTTTGGTGGTGGCGTGTGCGGCATTTAGGCAAGATGCCGATCCCCCAACGCACCTATCAACAAATGTTGCAATGGCTCGCCGAGCAAGGCAAACCCAAATCCCCCCATCAAACGCCCCAAGAATATGTGGCAAGCCTACGCGATCGCGTATCAGAGCAACAAGCCTCAGCGATCGCTCAAATTACCCAAATTTATCAAGACTGGCGCTATGGCGATCGGCGGAGTAATTACAGTTTAGATACAGAGCTACAAATGTTACTGAAGCAACTAAAATCTAAGCTTTAAAATTGTAACTATTCTTATACAGTCTATTTAGAGTCTGCTAGAGCTAAGTATTTTTTGAAAAGCTTATAAAATAAGCTTTTCAAAAAAATCTTTCCCTTTTATCACCGCACCAAGGGCTGTAAAGTTACGTGAAGATTTGTGATTTTATTACAAAGTCTTAGCGCATCCACCGCTTTTGGTAGACTAGATGGCGAATATATTAAATTTCCTATTTTAATCATGAGTGTAGTTATTCAAGTTTTAGAAAGAGCCGACGAAGAACTTCGTTATCCCACCATTGCTGAGCTACAGAGTGTGAAGAGCTTTCTCGCTACTGGTGCTCAAAGAGTGCGGATTGCCACAGTCTTGGCAGAAAGCGAAGACAAAATCGTCAAGAAAGCAACCACAGAATTATTTAGAATTCACCCTGACTACATCTCTCCTGGTGGTAATGCCTATGGTCAAAAGCAACGTAACCAATGCCTAAGAGACTTCACTTGGTACATCCGCCTCGTTACCTACGGGGTCTTGGCAGGTGACAAGGAGCCAATTGAACAAATTGGGATCATTGGCGCACGCGAAATGTATAACTCTCTCGGTGTGCCTTTAGTTGGTATGGCTGATGCAGTACGTGCGCTTAAGAATGCGTCTCTTGCATTGCTGAGCAAGGAAGATGCTGACACCGCCGAACCTTATTTCGACTACATCGTTCAGGCTTTATCCTAGAAATAAGAAAGGGGTGCAACGCACCCCTTTCTTATTTTAGAAATCACCAAGTCTCACGATGTATGACAACACCTGCAAGTTCCTAGCCGAAAATTTTCCCACTGACTTTGCCAGTTGGCTTTTGGGGTAACGTCGCTGCATCCACCGCTATAATATCGGGTATAGCCTTAGACAAAGAAATCATTCAGAGATTACTAAGGAGTGAAATCATGAAAGAATCTGTGATTTATCAAGAAATTCTGCGAGAAGGTATGGCAGAAGGTATAGCAGAAGGCGAGGCTAGAGGTGAAGCTAAAGGCGAGGCTAAAGCGACTAATCAAATAGCGTTGAATATGCTGAAGTCCAATATGTCTGTAGATTTAGTTGCTCAGTTCACAGGACTATCTCTCAAACAAGTTCAAAAATTACAAAAGCTTTCTAATCAAAAGTCCAAGAGGCAAAAAGCTCCAAAATCAAGTCGTTCATCTAAATAGCTGAGAGGGGTGGCAAAAGCGCCGCCCCTCTCAGTTTTGGTTTTGATTTCATTCTCAAATGAGGGACGGTAGCTATACAAAAGCAAAGCCCATAAAGTTGTGAGTGATCGTTACAAAAATTGCAACAGTCAACATTCCTAAGATTTGAGTGGCTATACTGATGCAAACTTTATTGTTGATCAGAAAGCTATGCAGTCATTGAAGTTGCCTTTCGCGATGCCGCGATCGCTTTCCAGATTTTTCGCAGTTAGCACCAATCTTTTCAAAGATGCTCGCGATTATCAAATTTTATTTCTATCTGTATTTTTGATTTTAGGTGTGAGTACCCGCGATTGGTCGCTGAAGCCAATGGCGATCGCGCTAACCTTTGTGACCTGTTGGCTCACGCAAATAGCCATGGTTAGCCTATTTCCACCAGAAGCATCCAAACAAGAGCGCTGGTTATCGCTTAAGAGCGCCACAATTACGGCTTTGGGATTAAGTTTGTTACTACGCTCCGATAGCTATGGCGCGATCGCCTGTGCATCATTTTTGGCGATCGCGAGTAAGTTTATTTTTCGTACCAATGGCAAGCATTGGTTTAATCCCGCAAATTTTGGGATTGTGGTTGTTTTGTTGCTGGATAGTTTTGTTTGGGACAATCACGCATGGGTTTCTAACGGGCAATGGGGCGAAGATAGTTTGTATGCTCTGATATTTCTCGGTTTAGGGTGCCTCGTTCTCAAAAAAGTTGGGCGTTGGGATACGAGCTTCATGTTTTTAGTTGCCTATTCCCTATTAGAAGGATTACGCAATCTCTGGCTGGGCTGGACTTGGGATGTTTTAGCCCATCGTTTGACTAGTGGCTCTTTGTTGCTGTTTGCTCTATTTATGATCACCGATCCGCGTTCCATTCCCAATGCCAAGATCGCCAGATTAATTTGGGCAGTAGCGATCGCGGTTTTAGCCTTTATTTTCCGCAATGTGTTCTTTAATGCGGACGCGATGTTTTATGCGTTATTTCTGATTTCGCCTCTTACGGTTTTATGCGATCGGCTATGGAATGCGCCGAGATTTCAATGGTTGCCAAGACGCTTTAGCATCCAGACCTAAATGAATAGTCAAGGGGCTTAATTCCCTTGTTAGTAGATTTTAGAAACCCATTTAGTCTTTCTCGCAATTATCAACATTATGAAACGCTTTTTGAATTGGATGCGTGTACTCATTAGTACCGCCCTTGCCTGTTTAGTTGTCTTTGCCTACTCTCCTGCGGTATTTGCCTTTTGTGGATTTTATGTATCCCAAGCTGATGCCAGTCTCTTTAACAAGGCTTCGCAGGTAGTGATTGCCCGTGATGGCAAGCGCACAGTTTTGACGATGGCGAATGACTATCAAGGCGATATTAAGGACTTCGCTCTCGTTGTGCCAGTGCCAGTATTGCTGAAAGAAAAGCAAGTTCGCATTGGTGAACAGAAAATCATCGATCGCCTTGATTCCTTTAGTGCCCCTCGCCTAGTGGAATATTTTGACTCCGATCCCTGTGCGAGATATGAAGCCTATGACCGAATACGCGTGATGGGGGCAACAAGAGCGGCTGCACCAATGATGGAAGCAAAAGCGCGGCGTGATAATTACCAAGTCACGATCGAAGCGAAGTTTTCCGTCGGTGAATATGACATTCTCATTCTCAGTGCCAAGGAATCCGACGGTTTAGAAGCTTGGTTAATTGATAATGATTACAAAATCCCTAAAGGTGCTAAGGAGCTACTTCAGCCCTATATTCGCCAAAACATGAAATTCTTTGTGGCAAAGGTGAATATTGCGGAATTGAACAAAACAGGTTCGCAGGTTCTCCGTCCTCTGATGATGGCATACGAATCACCCAAGTTCATGCTACCCATTCGTTTAGGAATGCTGAATGCCAATGGTGATCAAGATTTGCTGGTTTATATTCTCTCGCCCAAAGGACAAGCGGAAGTCGCCAACTATCGCACGATTAAAGTTCCATCGGGTGATGATATTCCTGTCTATGTGAAGAATGAATTTGGCGAATTCTATAAGTCCATGTTCAAGACCTCCTATAACAAAGAAGGTCGTAAGGTCGCTTTCTTAGAATATGCGTGGGATATGTCAAGCTGTGACCCCTGTTCAGCCGAGCCGCTTTCGCAGGAGGAACTTCGCAAAGCAGGAGTATTCTGGCTCGATTCCTCAAATTCTAATCAGCCCTCAAGTCGGCGGATTCGTCCTGTTTTTCCTCCTAATGATGGGCGAGTTTTCATTACGCGCTTACATATTCGCTATAACCGTGATAAATTCCCTGAGGACTTGACCTTTAAGGAAACATCAAATCAAGAATTTTTCCAAGGTCGCTATGTGTTGCGCTATCCCTTTAAAGGTGAGACAAACTGTGATGCTGGTCGAGAATATCAGAAATCATTACGTCCACGCTTTGAAAAGGAAGCCCAAACCCTCGCTAGCTTAACAGGTTGGAATATTGCCGATATTCGCCGCAAGATGAATCTCTCTAGCTTACCTGAACCAATAGAGGTTCCTTTCTGGGAAAATATTTGGAAATAACTGCTGGAGGCACGCGCAAGGCGCGTGCCTCCATAATTCTTAAGGAGAATCAGACGATGAATGATGTAATTACTGAGCAAGAGCTACTCGATAGCCTCAATGCCTATGCCAAAAGCTTTGGTGTGCCTACTTCACCCGAAGAAGTAATGGCGATCGCTAGTTCAATTGTCACGTTTAAGCAAAAACAACTGGGTATTTCTGAAATATCACAAACTCAGGTTGAATCTCTAGTACAGCAGGTATCTAGTCAATTTGATATCAATGCGATCGCTAATTCTATTACAGATAATGCCACAGCAACCTTAGTGCAGGGCGTAAATCAATGGCAGCAGACCCTAGAACATCAGGTATTGAATACCCTCAATGCCTATGTTCAGAAATTTCAGCCTGAGCAGATGCCCGATGTGGCGAAGACGATTTTATCGATTATTCCCTTAGTCGAGAATGCTCAACTCCATCAGCTAGAAACGACATCGCTAATTCAAAAGATCACATCACAATTTAAGTGGGAAAATGCGTTGGCGCAGGTTGTTGGCGATGATGCTTTGGCGATCGAGGATCAATTAGCTAAATTATTGCAATTTGGCGATATTGAGGAATTGGTGAAGCAAACTCTCATCGGCGATCATCAATTGCTGAATCAGCCCCTTGATCAAATCACTGAGTCTCTAGTTAATAGCAAACTTGCAGAAATCCTTGGCAATAATGCAATTCATATTGATCTAGATACGCAGCAGCTTATGGTGAGACAAGTAACATTCAAGTTAAATGTGATGGCATCTTCGCCTGTTGCCGCTAAGAGTGAGAAGGAAATTGCTCAACAGATCGATGATGAAGCTACCAAGTTTCGAGCAAGTCGCCAAGAAACTTTGAACTTTAATAATCTTTTCAATCAATCTTAATAGAACTAATCAAGCACAAACATACATTAATTACCCATCAGTCAATTTCGACAACGCATCTCTAAAGTTATCATCTTCTAATTCTGCGATTTCATACTGAGGTTCAGAAGGGAAGAAATTACCGAGTGCTTTTTGCAAGATTGGATCTACGGTCATCACTGGCATAAATTGCTCACCGATCGCTACTCTCAGCATTTCACTGTTGTGATAGAAGTATTCTTGCAGTAGGGGAATGATGCGGTGATACCAAGCAAATCGGAGATCTTCGAGTGTCTCAACATTCATAAAGTAGCTATGCCCGATTTGATAATCGCGTCCGATGAGGAGGGTAATACGTTTGTTGAGTTGGATCAGCAATTGATCTAGTTTAATACCTTCAATAATTTTCTCTTTGAGCAGTTCGGGGTCTGGTTTGAGTTCGATAAATGTGAATCGGCGGCGGAGGGCAATATCTAGGAGAGCGATCGAGCGATCGCTTGTGTTCATTGTTCCTAATATATAAAGGTTTTGCGGTACTCCAAATTCTTCTTGAGAGTAAGGCAAGGTAACTTTTAATTCGTTACGCGCTCCAATCCTTTTATCGTCTTCAATCAGCGTAATCAATTCACCAAAAACTTTAGATATATTGGCACGATTTATTTCATCAATTACAAGCAAATATTTATGAGAACGATCACCTTTTGCTTTTTCACATATTTTCTTGAAAACTCCATCAATAACTGGATAAGTAACTGTTAAAGAATCATTAGTTTCTGGTTTAATGCCTTCGATAAAATCTTCATAACTGAATGATTGATGAAAAGTTACCGATTTTAGAAATTCCCCGTTTCCATTAGATTGCCCTTTTAATGGAATGTCGATTTTGTTTCCTGCATCTTTTAATAAACGGATCATTTCATTTACTTCGTCTGGACGCAAATGGAAAAAAGTTCCCTGCGCTCGGTTAATTATTGGTTCAGAATCTTTTAGAACTAAGTTATCCAGCAGAATTGACCAATCAATAGGATTATCCAATAAAGTTACAGGTTCAATAAGAATTCCTTTGTTTTTACCTCTCTCAATCTCTCTCAAAATCTTTTTGATCTCAGTTTCAGTCTGGCGTAATTTTTTACCTGCTTCAAACAGTTCTTTTGCATCAAGATGTTTTTCACTATTAAGTTCACCAATGTACCTAGATTTTTTGTTGTCTAGCCACTCATGAGGTTTATCAGATTTCCATACTACTTGATTAAATTCTTTACCTGCGGGTTTAGAATTCTCTATCCAAACACCTTTTGGGGAAGTATCTTGCTTTTCTAGGAACATCAATTGTTCTCTTAGATGAATTAATCTTTCATGTAACTCCGTACTGTTATCAATCTCTTTTATCCCTTCTTTTACTCTGGCAAGAGCAACTATTTTTCGATGCGGAGATGCAAGATAACCAAATATATAATCTCCTGATTTCATGTTGATTAAGTTTTTGTGTATTCGCTTACCATAAAAAACTTCTTCATCTTTTTCAAATAGCGTTTTCCATTCCCAGATCCGAGGGTTAGCAGTCACCCACCAAAAATTGGGTTGCGGTTCATCATAGATTGTTTGAATAGTACAAACTAAATTCTGAAGCTCTTGAATTTTAGAGTAATTATTATTTTGGAAGGATTCCCAGTATTTATTTGCAGTTTCAATGGAAATATTTTCTTTTAAAAGAAAGTAAGTAGCAAATTTTTGAACATTCCAAGTTTTACCAGTTCCCGGAACTCCATAAAGTATAATATTTTGAGTTTTATCTGTAAGATCTAATAATTTCTTGATAGTTAAAGGTATTGTCTGTTCATCATTGTATAGATTGGTATCTTCATTGTTGTTGGATTTCATGCTTAGATCGTTACTCTGTGGTAGAAAATCGTACAAAAACTTCATCATTTGCGAAGAATCAAAATCTGAAAATTCGTCTTGCTCTTTTAACAATTCAAGTAATTGACGATTCTTTGTATGCGAGCCTTCTTTAGGTTTTTGATTAAAGTACTTTAGAAAATTATCTAAATGAGTTGGATTAGCAATAGGTAAAAATTCGTCTGGAAAATACAAATAAAGTGATTTAGCCCTAACTGAATTTCTATTTTCTCCTAATACTTTATCTCCAATTTTATCTAAATCATCAAATTTGTTCAACTTAGCTGCACTAATAAGAGTTATTAGTCCATCTTTGATCTTTTGAAAAGCTAATTCTTCATTATCAGCTTGAAGTGATTTATTCCATTCCCATCTTTGATTTTTAGCACTCCAAGCAATACCAAACTTAGCTGAACTACCACCACTAATACTACCTAGTTTTTTCGTTCTAAACTCTAACCAGTGACAAAAAGTACTACCGATTTCAGAATTATGTTTTCCCGCAGCATATTGATCGAGAGTCATTTCTGATAATGTATCTATAGGAAAACTTTTAACAAACTCTTCTCTTAGTTGTTTCAAATTATCAGGCATCACTTTAGGATTTTTTTGCAGCCATTCCTGAAGTGCAACGCGCCAATCTTGACTAGAATTCATATATTCTCTTGACAATATCTAAATTATTTTTAAATTCTTTTCTTTACTTGCCATGTCCAACAAAAGATGTCTTACTAACTCCAATTCCATTGATTGAGAATTACAAACTGATTCTCTAAGTTATATCCTGACATTTCTAGATTAGCGATCGCCTTAGCAATAGACTGATAACTCATATTTTTTGAGGTGTCTGAGTCCTGATAGACTGCCAAAATACCCACATGAACTGGATTAACTTGATGTAGTTTAAGGAAATCGTTGCAATTCCGAGTCAATATTATTCGTTTATGCTGTCTTGCATAGTCAAACACAGCAATATCTGGCAAACCACCTAAAAACGTTTCATTAACCGTCACCACATCATGCCCCACTCCACGCAACAAATTCACTAAATACTTTGCCTGAGAATCTTCATCAAGCAGCAACTTTAGACTCAAAGGAAACTCCTTTCTCTACTAAATGGTAACGCTCCTCATCAGCCTCTAACTTCAACAAGTCCTGATGACTTTCACAGTAGCGAATAACCTCATCAATCGCATCTAAAGGCAAATCCCAATTATCAGCAGCCTCTTCAACGGACATTTCATTAGCGATCATGTCTCGCCAAATAGTCGAAGCAAGTAGTTTTTGTCCCTTAACATATAACTGTTTTCGCCAAGGATGATTTCGTTTTGCTAAATATTGCCAATCATCAATCTCAACCTGATTTTGTAATGACTGAACTAGCGCCGCAATAAGATCAAGGCGATCGCTTTTTGACAATTTATAAGCCTGTTCTTTAAGTTCTTGCAGCAACATCGTGAATGCTCCTAAACAATATCGAATTATATTCTAATGTATCTGTTTAGTTTTTAATTAGGAGGATGTAAATTCGCCAAAACTAAAACATGTCTCAAATTGACAACGCTTTGTCTGTTTAGAATTAAAGCCTCTATTGTTGCCCGCCCCACAGAAGTTTTACCAATCATCAAAGTGAAATCTTCACTCCATCCAAAATGCTCCGACCAAACTTGTTGACGCGGATTAAATATACTAACTTGTAATTGCGTCTCAGGATCAATCGCGACAGTTTTTGTATGTTTGTGACTATTACAGCCAAAACAACTCCAAGCCAGATTTTCTAAGATTGTTTCTCCGCCAGCCTGTCGAGGCTTAATATGTTCAACTGTAAAACCCTGTGTGCCAATATTTTCAGGACATCGACAATATTCACAATAGTTATTTGCTCGGATTGCGACAATCCGCCTGATCGCCACTGGAATCCTCTCAGACGGCATGATTAATTCTCATTGGAGAGGAGAATTCTTTAATTAGACTCAACGCATCAACCTTACGAATTTGGGCTAGTTGCAAAATAGCCGCCGCTCTCTCCGCATCCTCATTTTCTACACGAGAGACAAAATCCAATAACTCTTGGTGCTCCGCTTCCGTAATATCGCCATTTTCATTTTGTTCACGCAAATAATCAAGCCTAGCTTGCTCATCTGGCAAAAGTCGCCGACCAATAACTTGTAATAACAACTCTTCAGAATTGGATGATATTAAAGGTTGAGATTGCCTAGTTTGCCTTAGCAAATTATTTAATAAGTCAATCACCTCACTAAGTGACTCATCAGGTAATTGCTCGACTAACTGCATAACTTTTTGGCGATCGCCTGTTGATATTGCCATTTCACACTCCTTGAATATCTGCAAACAGCCCTCTCAATCTCTCTACTAGCTTATCACGCTCACTCTGCTTACTCAAATCACCACAAAGATCAATCGTCGCCGCCGTAATCATCCCGCCTTCTATGGCAAACCTAGCCCTAAGTTCCGACATCCCCACAACTTGCGGATAAATCAATAAAACGTTAGGACATTTGTAACGTTGAGCATAGGCGTACATTTGATAAAAATCCGCCTGTGAAACGCCCAACTTGCGATCGCCTTCCTTCAGTCTCTTATACTTCGTATCCATAATCAAAGGGAAATCTCCCTTTTGACGCATCACCAAATCGGGCTTAAGTTGAAATACTGGCTGTTGATTACTTGTCTTTGCCAGATAGCGCACCGCACCAGATGACTGCGGCAACAATTCACAATCCTGCAAGTGATTTGGTAAAATTTCGTGACGATGGCGATCGATAAAGCTGATTACGAACTCCTCAAACAGCTTATTCATATCCAAAGCAAAGGCAAAAGTCTGGAAATTGCCACTGGATAATTGCAAACTCTCATTTTCTAGAAATAAACGCGCTAGATTTAGAAGCGGCTCAAAGCGTTGATTTAAGCGCGTAATGGGAATTAATCGTAAATCTTCGACATTCACCTTTGGTAATAAAGTTACCTCTTCCATCCATTGCTGCAACTCATGCAACATTTGGCGATTATGGAAATTGTGCGTTAACTGATACAGCCGCTCCACCACATAGCGCAAAACCCGATTCAGTTGATTATCAGCAGTAAATTCATCAAAGGTCACAGCGAATAAATGCTTACGTTCAGGACGACGTAGCTGCTCAGTCAAGTTCCATTTACCTTTGAGAACTGGTAAAGTATCACTCACCGCTTGATAATTCCGAAAAGCGCCCCTTTGCCACTCTTCCAAAAGATTCATTGCAAATAGTCTTGTCAAAATCTCAAACCAATCGAGATCCTGCTGTGATAGAGAAACCAGAGCATATTGCTTAACACTCAACTGCTGCGTATATTCCAGCATATACAGCAAATTTCGCACCGCTTCTTGTTTGGGTGTTGCTGTATTAGCCCGATACATTTTCGGTAAAACTTCGACAGTGCGATCGCCTAATCGAAACACACCCACATATTGCCGCGCTTGAATTTCTCGACCTACAAAATTAAAAGGGCGATCGCCAATGCTCTTTTCTAACTTAGCAATCGCCTCTTGCTCTCGATCTGTCCAATTAAAACCATTGCTCAAGTCATATTCAAATAGGGATAGTTCCACAATTTTTTGCCTGTTACTAACCTACAGCAAACTCAGTTGCTGAACGAACTCTAGCGGGTTGAAATCCTAAAACTATATCTTGGTTGGGTACACCTAATTTCAATAACTCATAGGCAATACCACCTTCAGTACCATCATATTGAATCCAAATCTTGCCATCCTTAATATCCAGATGTAATAAACATCCATAATCTCTTATATTATTGCGTTTCCAACCCACATAAACTAATTGATAATGGTCACGCTCCACATCAAAAATTGTCTGTGCTTCAACTTCCTTTGACGATCGCATAGAACGATCTGCTCTTGCTTGCATTAGTTGTTGAATATATTGCCTATATATCGCTACTTTATCCATTTCCATCTTTTTCTAGTGCGCGTTTAACAAGATCATGATATAAATCTTTTGCCATAGAACTATTTCATACTAAATTTAGTATCTTTATAAAAGTTATTGTAGCCAAAACTGTCGGTAATTTGTACTGTAGAGCTGGTAGCGATCACACTGCATCTTAAAAACCACCCATTTCCACAAGGGCTTCACTACACAAGGTATGATTCTGGCTGGCTACATTTTTCTTCAACAGGAGGAATTATTTCGGAATTTCTAGCAAGTCGTCAAGCAACTTTCAACTTTAGCAATCTTTTCAATCAACCCAAGTCGGGGAATTGAAAATATAGCGATCGCGTCCCTGTTGTTTAGCTACATACAAAGCCTCATCCGCAGTGGAGATAAGCATCTCAGGAGAGCGATCCGATGAGGGAATGACGGAGGTAATGCCTAAACTGATCGACACAATTTCACTTACCTCTGAGCGCTCATGGGGAATGGCTTTAGCACTTAGGGACTTTTGAATGCGCTCGGCGATCGCGATCGCTCCCTTGCGATCGGTATTGGGCAAAATAATCACAAACTCTTCACCACCGTAACGCGCTACAAGATCGGCAGAGCGACTACTCCCCTCTTTTGCTGCTTGAGCAACCTGAATCAGACAAGCATCTCCCGCCTGATGTCCATAGCAATCGTTATAACGTTTGAAATAATCTACATCAAATAAAATTAGCGAGAGGGGCAATTGTTCGCGCTTGAGGCGATGCCATTCTTGATCTAACTGTTGATCGAAGTAACGACGATTAGCCACTTGCGTGAGTCCATCTAAGGTGGCTAGGCGATATAGCTCCTCATTGGCACATTGCAGTTCGGCAGTACGTTCCTCAACCTTCTGCTCTAGGGTAAAGGTATACTGCACCTTCTCTGCGTAGAGTTGAGCGTTGGTAATCGCGATCGCTGCTTGACCACTGATTAATTGCAAGAACTCAATATGGTTACTTTTGAAGGCAGCAATCGTCACTTGATTCTCCATGTAAACCACGCCCACTAAATTTCCCTGATTGATGAGGGGATAGCAGAGAATAGACATGGGTTGCACCGATTGGATATAAGGATCTTGCGTGAAGTCACCAATATGGGTGGCATAGTCAAGGACAACACTTTCTTGACTGCGGGTGACATAATATAAAACCGACTCGGGTAAGACCTGATTCAGCGCTTGCTTTGGGAAAATGTTTGCTTGATCGCCACTAATATAAATGGCGATCGCTAAGTTCTCAGATCGGTCTACAGGGGACTCTTCTATGGGCAGTAGCAAGCAACCCGTTTGTGCTCCTGCATTTTTTAAGAGAATTCGCATTAAGGTTTGAACGAGGTCTTCGAGAACAATTTCACTAGCGATCGCTCGCGATGCTTTCATCACCGTCGCCAAATCAAGCTCGGCTCCAGAATTTCTACCGCCCTGTGTATCAAAATTATTCAAGGTCGTATGCGGGAAGCGTGAGGAGGAATTACTCACGGGTAGATGTAATAACTGCGGATATTGGCTGTCCAGCAGTTTGACTTTGGCGATCGCCCCCCAACGCAAATAGGCATGACGCGCTTCCATCATGTAGGTTCGTGCAATCGTTAACTTATTCCAGTTCCGATAGAAATCAGCCGCAAGCTCGTTGGCTAAAGCTTCCTCTTGCAGGTATTGATTTTGTCTTGCACCTGCGATCGCCAGATCGTAAAGTTCCATCGCTTGTTCTTTCTGCTCTAATACGCGACAGATTTCGGCTTCCACTAGTTGCCATTTGTGCAAATGGTTCATCGGAGCATGATCTGCCCAAAACTTTAGCTGAGACTGATTATCTTGAATGCGTTGATACTGGCTTTTTAAACCAACTTCCGAATTGCCAATCGTCGCCAACAAAATTAAAGAGTCATAAAAGTAGAAATTAGCTTTGCAAATAATTCCCACAATCGAGGTAACGTAGGATCTGGCTTGGGTAATATCATTATTTGCATCAATTAACTCTTCCATTAAAAACCGTAAGAAAGCACGATGTAAATAGAAGAGAAATAATCGTAGATAACTGTTTGCAGCTAGAGATTCCGTAATTAATTTTTCTGTTTGGGTGATTTGAGCAAAATGCTCTTCTACCTGATTGGGATTGCCTAGCAAAGCAGATATTGCTGCCTTAATAATTTCGCAATAGTTCGCATTAGTAATCCGCTTAAGATGATGTAACTGTTGTCCATAGGTATTAACTGTCGTTTCTATCTCTCTAAAAGGGAGTCCACTCCAGAAAGCATTAACACAATATCCATAGCCACAATAGCCCGTATGTTCAAATTTTCCTGTTTCTAATCCAGTTTGATAGCCTTCCTGAAGGATAGGCAAGGTTTCGTGAAGATGGAACTGGCGATGGTGTAGAAATAGCCCAATCGGGAAAAAGGTTTCCGAACGAATATCTTTAGCTTCGGGTTTAGAAGCGAGATGATAGGCAAGGCGGCTAAACTTTATCGCAGCATCAATATCTTGTAAGTTGGCAATCAGAAAAACTCCATAGGCCGCATAGCTAAAAGCGGAGCTAGGACTATTGCCATATTGAATCGATAAACGCACCTGTAAGGTCATCACCAAGGGATAGATCGGTGCGCTGAGAATGTGGCAAGCGGGAATTGTCATCGCCGCAATCTGGGTCATGGCAAGAGCTTCAGGATCTCGCATCGCAGGCAAATCCCCCAAATCAGCAATTACGCGATTACCGATTAAATTTTTGATCTGTTGAATTGCCTGTAGTCCTAATTCGGACGTAATCACTTCTGGGAATTGCACTCCCAGCTTTTGGAGAATTACTTGAGCAATGGCGATCGCTTCAGCAAATTGATTCTGAAAAGTTAAAGATTGAATTTTGATAGTGTAAGCAGGTACTTGATCAATGATGCTGTTAGCATGGTGAATGATCGTATTCACGCACAAATCCATGCGCTCAAATTGGTTACATAGAGAGGCAGTTTCGGCGGCAAGCTCATGTAACTGTAAAGTCATCGCATAATGTTCTTGCCAAGCGGTGCTATCCAGCAAACCTAGTCCGACTTCGGCATATTCATAGGCGGCTTGATAGGCGGTTGCTAACTTGGCTTTGCGACTTGCCAAGAGATTGAGTTGGGCTAGGCGATCGCGTTCAGGTTGATTAGTGATTAAGTCAATACCATCATTGAGATGTTTAATTAGCGTAAAAATCTGTTCGGATTGGGTTGCCTCTGACCAATGTTGCAGCAGTAACTGTCCAATGTGGTAGTGGGTGGGATTGCACTCCTGTTCAGGGATGAGGGCATAGGCGGCTTGCTGAATGCGATCATGTCCAAATTGATAATCTTGAATGAGGATGTTGTCATCAAAGGGCGATCGCGTGATCACAAATCCCTGTTTGATCGCAAGTTTGAGATCCTCGAAGATCGCCTGTAAAGGGCGATTTTGGACTAGTGAGAGGGTGCTGAGATCAAACTCCGCACCTAAATAAGCAGCAATTGATAGGACTTCCTGCACAGACTTTGGAAGTTTCTGCAATTGCCCAACCATCAGTTCCACCACATTATCGGTGAAACCCATTTGCTCAATTTTGTCTAATTCCCAAACCCATTCCCTAAAGCTATAGTTAAAAACCAGTAAGTTCTCATTGTAGAGAGTTTTGAGAAACTGATTAATAAAAAAAGGATTGCCTTCAGTTTTGCGAATGACTAATTCGGCTAAACCTTTGATATTGAGAATCGTTTGATGCAACGTCTCCGCAATCAATTGCTCGATTTGCTCAATTGCCAATGGTGCTAGCGTAATCCGTTCTACATTGACTCCTTTATCCTGTAATTGATTAATTACTAAAGTTAGAGGATGGCTGGCTGAAACTTCATTATCACGATAGGCCGCGATTACCAATAGATTTTGAATTTGGCGATCGCCTAAGAGCTTTTCCAACAATTCTAGAGTCGCAAGATCTGCCCACTGCATATCATCGAGAAATAGCACCAAAGGATGTTTGGGGCTACAAAACACTTGGATAAATCTTTGAAATACTAGATGAAAGCGGTTTTTAGTTTCAGTCGCGCCTAACATCGGCACGGTCGGTTGAGTACCGATGATCAATTCCATATCAGGAATGATATCTGAGATCACCTTGCCATTGCTACCCAAGGCGACTACCAAGCGATCTCGACATTGTTGTAGTACTGCCTCCGATTCCCCTAGTACTTGTTTGACTAGCTCCGCTAAGGCATGAACTAAAGCTGAGTAAGGAATATTACGCTGAAACTGATCGAACTTGCCCGTAATAAAGTAGCCGCGCTTCGCAGTAATCGGTTGATATAGCGATCGCACAACTGCCGATTTACCAATGCCAGAATAACCTGTAACCAAGACTAATTCCGCATTATGCCTATCCTCATCTACTGCTAACTCTGGAGTAGCAACCCGTTCAAATGATGATAGGAGTAGATTGATTTCCCGTTTGCGCCCATAGAGTTTTTGAGGGATCTGGAATTGATCGGGGATATCGAGCCTCCCTAGTGTAAATCTGGCGATCGTGCCTGTTCTCTCCCACTGCGCCCAACATTCCTCTAAATCAGCCTTTAATCCCCATGCACTTTGATAACGATCTTCAGCATTTTTCGCCATGAGTTTGTTGACTATTTCCACCAGCATTAAGGGAATCTGTCCTTTTTTTACCTCTAGCAAGGAGTCTGGCTGTTTGGCAATATGGCAATAAACTAGCTCTATCGGATCGCTACTTTGAAAAGGTAATCGTCCTGTCAATAATTCATAGAAGGTTACTCCTAATGAATAAAAATCAGTACGATAGTCTAGCGATCGGTTCATCCGTCCAGTTTGTTCGGGCGAAAGGTAGGGTAAGGTTCCCTCTAGAGTATTTGGAGATTGCAGTACGGGATTTTCTCGACTGAGTTGGGTAGAGATACCGAGGTCAATCAGTTTGAGTACTTTGGTTTCGAGATTAAATGCGATATTGGCAGGATTAATATCTTTATGGATAATTGATTGGCTATGGAGTTGACCTAGGGCGTTAGATAACTTGAAAGCTAGCGTAAAAAATAGATCTAGTGGTAAACCCTGAGAATATTGTTTTAATAGTTGAGAAAGAGAAATACCGCCAAAGTCTTCAAAAACAATTACTAGGGTTCTTTGCCATTCCTCTAAGCCAAAGGCTCTGATTACTTTAGGTAGTTGTAGTTGATGCGTGAGATGATATTCCTGCCGATAACGACGAATTTGTTCTGGGGTTGGATATTCTGTTTTTAAAACTTTGAGGATTACTGATTGACCATCTTCTATATGTCGAGCACTATAAACTTGTGAGCTTTCCCCGTCATAGATTTGCGTTAATTCTTCGTATTTAGAAAGAATAGTCATAGCGATCGCTTGAGAAATATTTTAAATATATCTATAAGTAATAACAATAATATTAGTTATAGGGATTTATTTAGTATTCCCTAAACTCTGCTCTGACACAAACATTTCACAAAAGCCCCATACATATTTCTTTTCAAATTAATTTCTGCATTTTTAGCTTTGCTAATTTGGAATAAGCACATGCTGGTCTCAATGCTTCTAGGCTCAATGTTGAATTAGTGAGAGAAGAAGAGATTCCATTAAAGCTATTACCCCTCTGTTTAGCATTATGAAAAAAATTTAAGTTCAGATAAAAAGGTCACATTTATTGAGAAATACCACGATGAGGAGTTAACCAAGACTGTAAAAGGGAGCAAAACTTTTCATCGCAGTTACTATAGCATCAAACCAATAATTACTTGCCCATCACTTAATCAGAACGGCTTGAATCGTTTTTACTTATGGGCAGCAGAGCAGTCAAGAAAAATATGATAGATAATTATGGAGTTGTTTTCTTCTCTTTCGTGTTCGCTAGTCCACACATCAGTCATGGATGATAGAACTTGAGTTTTTTGCAATAGCTGCTTTATACACAAATATGGACTATCCTTAAAAATTCTATGTAATTCATTTTCCCAATAAATTGCATCATCACTTTGTAAGTACCCTATCATTGCAGCTTCAGGATGTTCTGATGCATATACCCCTTGAATAAAACATTGTAATCCACCTTCACCAACATATTTGCCGATAGGATAACCATTTTTTCTTAATCGCTTCGCTTCAAAAATGTACTTAGGTCTTGGACGGAAATGACTGCTAACTACTACCAAATCTAATCTTCGTCTTCTTTTACCTTTGCGTCCTTCAACTGCAATTGGCTTCTCTTCATCTATGGAATATCGATCAAATCTTTCTGGAGTATATGGATTGTCAAGTCTTTTCTCTATGGCTTCCACTATTAATTCTGTAATTTCCTCTTCTAGAAGATCATTATGGATTTGTGACAGGGCATCTTGATATCCCCAAGCAAGAAGCTGATGAGCATCTTGTCGAAATCTATTATTATAAGCATCTAAAGTGAAGGAGTTAAGATTCTCTGCTGCCATTATTGAGTCACCCCGTGTAGTCCACTTCTTACTGACAAAATTTCAGCAATGATATCGTCAGCATCATTTAAGGCTTGTGTTCTAGTCCAATCAATTAAGCGTGGAGACTTACAGATATAAACTCTCGAATCCTCAAAAATACGCAAACTTCTCTGCACATATACCCATTGGCTAAAACGTTGTTTTGTCTTTTCTTGAATATAGGAAAGTAAAGAAGAAGAATCTCCTTGTGCTTTTTCAACATGTATATCAATAGCATAATCTGATTGGACAAACTCCACTGAACACATAATCAAGGATTTAGATTGAGTCAATATAACCCTATGTCTTAGTCCACTGCCTTCAGTAAAAGCATCCAGTTCATTTCTCAGATGTAAAGCATACTTATGAAGGTTCTCTTCAGTTGGAAATGCCGTTGCAGGAACAATGGATTTGCCTTGATTAAGTTGTAATCTAATATAAATAAATTCCCTTGCAATAATTCCTATATTTTTAGGAATTGATAGCAGATCTTCAATAGAATTATCTAATAATTCCTGAAGCAAAGTGTCTGAAGTATCTGTGAATTGTTCTAAATATACTAATCTTTTATGTAGTTGAGAAAGAGCTACAATTTGTTGAGAAGAACAATCAGGAAGTGGAATTGACTTTAGATCCTTTGCATATAGTCTGCTCCGTCCTACTCCCCAAGAAGGACTGATAAAAAAAAGATAATATTGGATAACGCTAGAATTCAGTAAAACTGCTACAGATCGTAAATAATCATCATCTTGTTCGCTGCCAGAAATCCCAATATGAGGATGAGGAATAACAAAATCTATATCACTGTAAACACAGTAGCCAGAATTGATAACGATATGAGGGGCTTTAGCTAATACAAATGGTAGTTTTCTCCCTTTTCTAATAAAAAACGAGTCATTTGGAATATTATAAAGAATGTTATCAGGAACTGCAAAGCGAAACCTAGTACGAGTCATATTTCTAGCATCAAACTTTTTGTAAATATCAATCTCTTTCCATCCTGCTAAATAAGGTGCAGATTCAAGTTTATCTTTTGAAGTATGATTCTTGACTTCTAATCCTTGATGGAAATGCCAACCCTTAATATTTACTAGCTCTCCTAAACTAATAGGAAATAATCTTTGTAGTCGTTTTATTCCCTTTTTATCTCTCAAATTTCCCCATAATGCATTTTTCCATGGAAGCATTCCACCTGATTCTACCTCTACAGAAGAGATGGTTGATATCTCATTTTCATTAATTGTAATTGTCCATGTAGTTTGTTTCTCGCCTCTACGCCAAGGACGATTCGCAATTTGATTAATAATGAATGGAGCATAGTGTACTATTTCGGGGCTTTCTGTTTCAGTCTCTGCTTTGCTATAAATCAAAGTTGCAGCAGGCTCATTACCCCTACCGCCAAATAAAACATAAGCTAAGTGTGCAAAATTCGTCACTCTTGAAACTGAGTGTTCTCTAAAAAAGGCTTTTCTATACTTTTGAGATTCATGATTGAATAAACTATTAGCATGGATCAGTAATGCTACATAACCATTTGATGCTAGTAGATCCGTTACACGCCAGCTAAAAGACTCACAAACTCGATTACCAGTTGTTGGTCTTTTCTCTATGTTATTCCTAATCCAAGAACGAGCTTTTATCTCTATATCTTGTCCATTATCTTTTTGTGGTTTGAGTTCAATCCAAGGTGGATTACCAATAATCCAATCAAATTTCCTAGCTTGTTTCCAGAAGTCGGACTCATCATCGAAAAAATCACACTCAAAAATTTGCTTGTTGTGGAGTGAAGGAAATTTGAACTGTTTATTGCGATGCAAATCTGGAGGATCAATATAATTCAGTAAAGTCAAAATCAAGCTGAACTCTGCAACATAACAAGCTTCTCTATGCCTTTCTACACCATAGAGACTGTCACATAAAATCCTCCGTAGCTCTGTGGGCTTTAGCTTTTTACTTACACTATTTGCTAACTCAAGCTCAATAAGTCTACGGTAAGCCAGCACTAGAAAAATTCCCGATCCGCAACATGGATCAAGAATTTTCATGCCTTTTTGTAATGGTTTAGATTCTTGTAGTTCACATAGCAAATAATCTGCTACAGGTTCAGGAGTATAGACAGCTCCAACTTTTTTACCTGTTCCTTGAGATTTTAAAAACTGTTCGTATATGGACGATAAGGTTTCAACTGGTATATAAGAAAAATTGTAAGCATTAAAGTCAAGATGTAGTTGTCCTGATTCAAGGTCATCACCTTTAAATGCAGAAGCAACTAGAGCAACAGTCTCATCATTACCTAATATTTCTTCTACATTTGAAGGTAAAGGGAAAATTTCACCATTAAAACGAGTTTCTAAAAGCTCTGTTAACTTTAGCAGTCCTACTAAAGTTGCGTTGCGCCCTAGAATAGTGTCTAAATTTATATTGTTTTCTGCTAACCATTCTCTTGAAAGAATCTGTCGATCATAGAGATAACGAATATAGACATACTTCCCTATCAAAGCATGAATAATTGAAAGATTTACACCCCTAGTTTTCAAATATTTTTCTAATTTCTCAAGATTATTGAGTAGATGCATATCCACTCTATTTTCAGGGGTAATATGCTTTGCCTGAGTTTGCCAGATTTGCCCAGAATCAATAGAGTCAGAGCCAAAGTCTATAAGTTTTTCACGTATGCCTTCAAAAGTGAGATTGGCAATATCTTGGATTTCATATACTAATCCCTTGTTCTCATTTCCCAGAGAAAAGTCAAATCCTGTATAAACTCTAATTTCATTAGGAAGCAAAATGACTAAGAATGGCGCATTGCCTAAATTCCAAAGTCTCTGATGAATTTCTCTAGCCTCTTCCCTCGTCTTAGCTTCAGCAACATATACAGCAGGACGTGGAGGAATAATATTTTGTTCGGGTGGGCTGGTCTGAAAAACATAGGCTCCTTGAACTCCAGCTTTCTTAGCCGCACGAAAAAGATGCTCAGTCAAAGGCTCTTGCGAAGACTCGTTTGTAGAGCGATAATTTTGCGACTGAGTATATCCGAGTTGGTCTAAGAGTTGAACTAGGTTCAAAAAGTGCCTCCAGTAATAAGGTTGAACTTTTCTTTTAAAGATATTGTAGCGATTCTAGGCTGTTTTTTGAATAAGGTTACACTAATCAACTAAATAACTGGGATCTCTTGAAATCTAAATTATATCTAAAAGCTCTAGCTTGCTTACTACACATAACATATAGCGGATGACGCGGATAACCTGCTTTTGTAATTCCTAAACATTGAGGTTGAACATTGTGTTTAGATAGCAACTCTAAAACAAAGCGATCGCGTTGCATTAACTTCCCGTTATTTCCCCAAGCAACAACAACCCGATCGGCTGAATTAATCGCCTTTTTTAAATAGCGATCGTTCTGCAATCCCACAGGATCATTGACTTGCCTAAGATCTGATGGTTTCGCCGATCGATAAGCAAATAGATTAACCACCGTCAGAGAACCAAAACCCCAAGAATTAGCAAAATTGATACATCGGCGCAGCGTAGGATCATCAATATCTGCATCTGCTTTGCTCGGATTCAGCATAATAAAAACCAGTTTTGGCTTCTCTATATCCCAATCTCGCCATAGAGAATAGCGATAGAGTCCCGTTTTATCGATGACAGCACCTTTTTGCATGAATTTCTGACTCAACAAATTACCTTAACCTTAGCTAGTTTCTAGCCTCAGTACTCCTTGCAAGCATTTTGCTATAATCTCACTAAATATCCGTCCAAACATATGACTGTTAGCTTTTCTAATACAGTTCATGCCGCCCCTCATACCGCATTGTACGAGCAGGATTACTCGCTATGGTTAGAACAAGCAGTCGATTTATTGCGATCGCAGAACTTCGCAGCAATAGACATCGAGAACTTAATTGCCGAACTTGAAGATATGGGTGGTAGTCAAAAACAAGCGATCGCAAGTAATTTAGAAGTTCTATTTACCTCAGGATGAAGATTAAAGAGAAACAGCAGTGTTTGTAAAATCTGCACCTGCCAAAATCGCATCATGGAAATTCACACCTCGCAAATTTGCACCAGCAAAGTTCACACCTCCCAAATTTGCCGCCGTGAAATTTGCATCTTCCAAATCCGCACCACTGAGATCCGCACCAATTAATAAAGCATCGGTGAAATTCGACTTTTGCAAACAAGCCTCACTCATCATTGCCCCCGCTAGATTTGCCCCCACAAATCGAGTCTCGATCGCTGATAACTCACACAAATCCGCCAGCATTAATTTGGCATTAGTAAAGTCCGCACCACTCAAATTTGCCCCATTGAGTTTCGCGCTCACCAAATTCATCAGCCGAAAGTTCCGTTTACCGACGGAATACATATAGAGAACCTCCTGACTACGATTGCTAAATAGATTACCTAACCGAGGCAGCTCGCCTTGATTTTGTTCTAAAGCGATCGCATCAGTAGCTTCACTCATGAGATTGAGTAAAGGATTTTGCGTAAGTTCCGTTGTAGTGACATCGCGATCGGGTAGCGCTTCAGCAATGCGATCGAGTCTTTGGGAAACCGCTTGACGTTGGGATACTAACTCTTGAATTTGCTGATCTAGCTTACCTAGATATTGCTTCACCATCTGCTGAAAAGTCGCATAGGGAATAGTTTGTGATGCTTGTAAATCTAGTAACTGTTTGATTTCCTCAAGGGATAGCCCAAAGGCTTTGGCACTTTGGATAAATAACAATCGCTCTAAGGCATCAGCCGCATAAAGACGATACCCCTGTGGCGATCGCAATGGTTTTAGCAACAAACCCAAACGTTCGTAATAGCGAATCGTCGCTGTAGGAATTTCGACTAAACGGCTTAGCTCCCCGATCAACCAACCACGAACATTGCTAACTTGATCGCCTTCACGAGATTCCATGATTTTTAAAGCTTGCCCTCTGCTCTTTCTAGTCAAAATTGTAACGCCGAAATCAACTTACAGCGCTTCGCGCTTAAACCCAAACCAAGTAAATTTTTGAAAGCGTGGCTTCGCCACGCTTTCAAAAATTTACTTGGGGTTCGATTGATCGGGAATTGCTATATAAGTTTTTTTTATAGGTATTTTTGTTTTGCCCATCTTGACCTTGAAGCTAGCTGCAAGTCCTAACCTATGAGCCATGGGATAACTAATCGTCCACAAGCTAAGTCCTCCCAAGGGAATAGGAAGTCAAGAACAAGTTAACAATTGGTTGTAAGTTAAAGGTAATAAGGTCATGGCAACACAAGGAACATTCACAGTAGGGGAAACGGGTAAACTCAGCTTTGATTTTTTATTTGATGGGGGCAAGTTTCAGGGAGAACTCGCCATATTTAGCTTAAAGGGAATGGAAACCCTAGAGGTTGGCTCCGACGCATTCATCCAAGAAGCAACCCGTCGCGCCACAACTAATTCCACTCAAGGCAGAATATTAGTTTCCGATGGTTCTGAGGGTGCGAAGTTTAGCGCTCAATTGGAATGGGAAGATAACTTTAATAGTGGTACATACAAAGGCATCAGAAATTTCTCCATGCAGGCAGGCGATCAAGTCGCTTTCATGTTAATTCCGAATGGAACCGTCAATCAAACTTTTAGCAACCTATCTAATGGGATCGGACTCACAAGCGATCGCGTCCCCTTATTTTCTATTAGTGCCGCTAATCCTGATAGCAGCACACAATTTGCTCAAGTTGAGGGGATTGAAGGCCGAGGTAATGTCTTTGCAATGGAAGATGTCCGCCTCAAGAATGGTTCCGACTATGACTATAACGATCTAGTCTTTCAATTAACTGGTGCTGAAGGTAATGGCATTCCCTCAGTCGATGATATGGGTGCAGTTACCAAAGATTGGATCGATACGGCGATCGGTAAACAAATTACGGATTATGCTAGCCGTTCGACCTTTAATTCAGGAGTGTTTCGCGTTGATGATTCTGGGCAAGTAGGGGTGGACTATCTCTATGATGGCGGTTGGTATCAAGGGGAAATGGCAATCTTTAGTCTTAAGGGAATGGAAGGCTTGCAGGTGGATTCCTATGAATTTGTGCAAGAAGCTACTCGCCGCGCTCTGAGCAACTCTACTCAAGGTCACATCGTCATTCAAGATCGTACTGAAGGCGCAAAATATACCGCTAAATTTGCATGGGAAGATGGATTTAATGCAAGTGATTATAAAGGTGTCAAAACCTATGCGATGAATGCAGGTGAAGACTTTGCAGTGATGTTGATTCAAAATAGCACCGTCCAAGAACTGGCTAATGATGTCACCAAAATGTGGTCTGGTAATCGCTTACCGATCTTCTCAATTCCCCAAGCGAATATCGGCGCACCGAGCAGCATTCGGCAAATTGTGGATGTCACTGGTAGGGGCGACACCTTTGGGATGGAGGATGTGCGTACCGACTGGGGAACCATGTCCGACAAGGATTACAACGATATGGTTTTCCGCTTTACAGGCGCAACGGGAGTTGCACCTTTGATGGATAGCAATGTTAATCGTGATCGCGACTGGCGCAGTTCTTCCGTTGGACAAGAATTGCTACAGTATGCAACTCGTCCTAAATATAGTGGCGGTATTTTTGATACAGGTGAATCGGGCAAAGTTCGCATTGACTTTCTCCATGATGGGGGGTGGTATCAAGGTGAATTAGCGATTTTTAGCCTTGATGGGATGGATAACCTCCAAGCTGGTTCTACGGAATTTATTCAAGAGGCAGCCCGACGAGCTTTAAGTGAATCTAATCTCGGACATGTCGTGATTAAGGATCAAACTGATGCCGCAAAATTTTCCGATCAAGTGGCGTGGGAAGCGGACTTCAACTCTGGCTCATACAAGGGTGCTCAAACCTTTGACATGGCTCCCCGTGGTCACTTTGCCTTTATGTTGGTGCAAAACAATACGGTAGCAGCGATCGCCAATGATATCAGCATCATTAATCAAACTGGCAACTCGCCAATGTTTTCAATTCCTGAGGCAAATCCCTTTGGCAGCCCCGTCGGACAAATGGTCAATGTCGATGGCAAAAACACTTATGCCTTTGAAGATAATCGTCTCGACTTGCCAAACATTGCCGATCGCGATTACAACGACATCGTAATCCAAGTAAAGGGCGCAACTAGTGACGTACCTTTGATGAATAATTTGGTCAATCCTGAACGCGACTGGCGTACTTCCGATGGTGGCAAGGAATTGCTTGCCTATGCCAACCGTGCCGAATATGACAAAGGCGTACTTACTGCTGGTACGACTGGCAAAATCGAAGTGGAATTTCTCTACGATGGTGGCTATTACAAAGGCGATGTCGGTATTTTCAGTCTTGATGGGATGGAGGCATATGCTGCGGGTTCTCTTGCATTCATCGCTGAAGCTGCTCGTCGTGTGGCAAGTAACTCCACTCAAGGCTATGTATTAATAAGCGATACCACCGATGCAGCGAAGTTTACCAGTGGTTTAGATTGGGAATCCAATTTTAACTCTGGCACATTTAAAGGTACAAAAACCCTCAATCTCGCACCCAATACCTCCTACGGTGTTATCCAAGTTCCTAATGGCACGATTAGCCAAGTGATTGCCAATCCTGCGATTGATGGCGACAAGCGTCCTCTTTTCTCCATGCTCGATAACAATCCTAGCCGCAGTTTCCAAATGGGTAAAACCGATGTGGGTAATGGCTCGGTTGTGATTTCCATTGAAGATCAACGCCTTGATGGTGCAAGCGATCGCGATTATAACGATATTATCTTCCGCGTTAAAGGTGATGCTTCAATCAGTGCAGATACCCTCGATCGCGTGATGGCAGCCAACAAAGATTGGAGATCGACCGAAATGGGACAAACCCTGCTCAACTATGCCAGCAATCCATCCGCAACCACCAGTTCTCAATTTCTCTTTGGCTTTAGCTGGAGTGATACTTTACAAGGAACCGATGCCAATGAATATATTTCTGGCGGCGCAGGTAACGATATCCTCATCGGTGGTAAAGGCAACGATATCCTTGTTGGTGGATCGGGCAATGATATCTTCCAATTTAACAATGTCAATGAAGGTGGCGATACGATTCTGGACTTCAGTGCAGGTGATGCGATTAACCTTAAAGGAGTTCTTAGTTCGGTCAACTATAAAGGCTGTAATGCGATCGCTGATGGATTTGTCCGCTTCCAACAGCTTGGTACAAACACAGTTGTCCAAGTTTCTCCCGATGGCTTAGGCAGTACTAATAGTTTGGTGAATTTGGTGACTGTTAACAATACCAATATCACTGCGGTCAGTAATAGCCTCATTTTCTAAACAAGACGACTCGCTTAGATGTAGCGCGGGCAAAGCCCGCGCTACATCTAAACAAAAACCAGTAAATTCGTTAGCATTTCGTAAGTCTTAAACAAGAAAGAGTTCTCGCTTTGCGAGAACTCTTTCTACTTGGCTGATTTGCGCTTCATTTGCTTTTGGGCATACATTAGGCGATCGCCATCTTGCAAAAGATCATCAATGGATTGATGGCGATTAGGATCGAACTCCACCATGCCGACACTGCACTGGATATCGTAACCACGCGCTTCCCTTTGATTAAACTCGGTACGGATTTGATCAAGGCGCTTGAGGACTAATTGACCTTCTGTCTGATCGGCATTGGTCAATAGGGCAACAAACTCATCGCCACCTAGCCGACCAATGACATCTGACTCCCGAAAAGTCTCTTGCAAAATTTTACTGAAACCAATCAAGGCGCGATCGCCTTCCGCATGTCCATAGCGATCGTTAATTTCTTTGAATAAATCCAAATCAAAGAAAAATAGTGATGCAGTCCGATTCAACCGCTTACATAGATTGAGCGCATGGGTAGACAGGGCTTTAAACCCTCGCCGATTGGAGATTTGAGTGAGTTCATCAATAGTTGCAAGGTGGATGGCGATTAGCTCCTGTTCGGCTAAATGCCCTAAATCCCGCAATAGTTCTTGATCTTCATCAGTGAGCGTTCGAGGTTGGCGATCAATGAGACATAGCGTACCGACTTTGCTGCCATTTGCCACAACAAGGGGAACTCCAGCATAGAACCGAATTCTTGGCTCATCTGTTACTAAGGGATTGTCGTAAAATCGCTCATCAAGGGTGGCATCGGGAATCATTAAAATATCATTTCCGAGGATCGCGTGCCCACAAAAGGAGATATTTCTGGCTGTTTCTTTTACCTCTAAGCCAATGCAGGACTTAAACCACTGACGATTCACATCAATCAAACTAACTAAGGCAATTGGCACTGAAAATAGTCGCTTAGCTAGTCTGGTAAGACGATCAAAACGCTCTTCTGACGGTGTATCAAGAATATTTAGCGATCGCAGAGTAGCAATGCGAATAAACTCATTTTCTGGGTAATGGGGTTCTTGCATAGAAACCTAAATAACTTTTTATACCGTCGTGAATGCACCGTGCTAACCTTATAGCAAAATTTTCATCCTGCTGACCTCTCAATATCCAATGGAAATAACATCCTTAGATGCAAATCCAATATCAACGGACGCAAGTTCAGATTTACCTAGTGTAAACACAAGTTTGGCTATAAGTCGATTGAGTAAAATTACTGATCAGAGTCCAGCATCAGATGTCGATTTGGGACAGGAATCAGCAGCGATCGCATTGCCTGAAAGTCTATCAGGGCTGAAATTTTCGCATACAAAGCAAAAGGGTGATTGCTTATATATCTACAGTCAAGATCCTGATGTGGGATGTGCTACCCAAATTCTAGAGGCGATCGCCCCAAGTACTCAGGATTTAGAGGGTTCAGTTTTATTTGCTGAGGGAATTCGGCGGCTCAAGTTGCATGGCAAGGCATGGGCTTTGGGGGTAGACTTGCCGATCGCACCATCAGCGATCGTTGCGGCTGAGGTCATCGCCGCTTTATTGACGGGCTTCCAGTCAGAGCAAAAACTCGCGCAAACTAAGCTCAAGTTACTCTTGCAAAACAATTGCCTCAATTTATTATGTGAGACTCGCACTAGTCTTTTGCAAGCCGAAGTAGCTCTGCCCATGTTGAACACCTTACGCAAGGTCAAAGCATCAGAATATTTTCAGTCAGTCACCGTATCCAGTCGGATTCTGGGACAAAAAAAGCCGAGTTGGTCATTTGAGATTGATTTATTAGCGATCGGCACGGCTGAATCCCATCCTGAAATACAAGAGACTTTAGTAACAGAGTCACCTGATCTCATCGCTAGTCAAAGTATCGAAGATGTTGAACTGAGTCCTTGGCAGCGATTAATTGGCTATTTAGGCGATCGCTTTATGGCAGCGACCAAGATGGTTGGTCATACTTCTCCACAAATGCCTTCTCTCACTGTCTGTGTAGCAAGTATAGCGATCGGGATTGGTGCAACTGTCGCGATCGATCGCACCCTCAATCATTACGCTCAACCCCAAGAACAAACAAAATTAGTCATCGCGGATTCTAAAATCAATCTCCAAGAAAATGCTCCAGATAAAGGTATTACCAACAAACCTGCCCTGAATTTTAATATCGCGCTATTTAATGAAAAATTGGCTTTGCTAGATTGGCAGATCACCAACAAAAAGCGATCGCCTGATGTGCTAATTGTCGGTAGTTCGAGAGCATTACGGGGCATAGAACCAAACATTCTCGAAAAAGAATTAGTTAATAGGGGTTACAAGGGAGCCAGTGTTTTTAATCTGGGTATTGACGGAGCAACTGCCAAGGTCGTCAATTTGCAAGTCACCCAAATCCTTTCCCGTCCCCAACTTCCTCGCATGATTATTTGGGCAGATGGTCTGAGGGCTTTTAATAGCAGTCGTAGTGACATTACCTATGACGAAATCACCGCTTCCACAGGTTATAAGCAATTACAGGAAAACTTAAAAAATAATGGGATTAATCCCGAACCACAGTCGCCAAATATTGCTACTAAACCAGAAACCCCTCTCTCACAGGTTTTTAATGGCATTTTTGCAACCACAGCAAACCGTCAGGAGGTGAGAA
Source organism: Pseudanabaena sp. BL-A-41 (assembly GCA_050632425.1). Taxonomy (GTDB): domain Bacteria; phylum Cyanobacteriota; class Cyanobacteriia; order Pseudanabaenales; family Pseudanabaenaceae; genus Pseudanabaena. The sequence continues at coordinate 3,418,563 of CP192607.1, forward strand.
CTTCCGTTGTCAAAGGCTTCGATCGCAATACCCATATGCTGAGTAACAGTGAAGCCTTGATTGCCGCAACAATGCCCAGCACGGCTACGGCTCTTGATTCCAAAGGATTTGTTGCCTTTGATGTCACCTTTGATCCCAAAACCTATTTCCAGAAATTCCCACAAGTGCCCGGAGACTACGATCTCGACTATCGCAATTTTGAGACCACTGGTTCCCAGTTTGAGTCCTTTGCCAATGTCGTCGATTTTTGCCGTCGCAATAATATTGAGCTTTTGGTGGTGAATATGCCCTTACATAACACTTACCTTGATGCTATTCGCACCCGCTATGAAGCGACTTTTAACAGCAGAATGCAGGAACTTGCCCTGCGCGAAGGCTTTACCTATCTCGATATTTCCCAAGCAATTCAAAATCAAGCAGAACTTTTTTCTGATCCGAGCCACTTAAATCAAAAAGGCGCGATCGCGATCTCCCAAATGCTTGTCCAGCATCCCAAAATTCGTTGGCAATCTCTCAGAAAACCATAGCCTAGCCAATTTGCGCTGACTTGAAACCCAGAGAAATTTTTGAAAGCATGGCTTTGCCATGCTTTCAAAAATTTCTCTTTAACTTGATGGGAAAAAACGATGTTTTGCACAAACTATGAAACAGTTATGGTATTTTTGCCCCATATAGTTATGTAAAAAGTTATGATCGCCTATGATCGCTTTACAAGGCTTTGTGATCAATTGGAATTGAAGATTTTTGGCAATATTTCTTTACGATCTTTGCAATAAATCTCCATAAAGGATCTATAAATTTCTAAAGAAATATCCCCAATAAATATCTACAATTCTAGGCGATCGTAAACTTATTACTTGGGTAATGAAATCTTAGGAACTCTTGGGCTATGAATACATCAGATCAAGCGCCATCCACCGCCGCCAGCAGAAACAGAACCAAAGCTCTTGCCAAACGAGGAGGTCGTACTCCCTTTGAGAGCAAACTCATTCAAGCAGGACATGCTACTTCCGACCAGTTCGATCGCGCTGTCAAGGATAGCCAAGAACAGAACGTTCCATTTCTCAATGCCCTAGAGCAAATTTTGGGGCAGCAACTCGCCCCCGACATTACCCGCTACTACAAGCGCCAGCAACTTTTTGAACTGCGTGTTCTTTATGGGCTTGAGCCAATTGATCCCGATGTTGAAGTTGATAAATTTGACATCCCCACCCTCAGTGCCCTACTCGACTCCAATATCCTCCCCATCTCTAGTTGCCGCGACTGTGAGATGCTACCACTCGTTAAAACTGAAAATAGCATTACCCTTGCCGTAGTTGCCCCCGATAGTTATAAAGTCCAAAATGAGATCGCCCGCCTGCTCAAAAATATCACCGTAATTAGGCGCGTGATTGCTCGTGAAGATTTCCACCATATATTTGACGGCATTGTCCAGTTTCAAGTCAACAAGAGTGCCAAGGCTGAAGGAGCCATCAGTGACGAAGATCTCCAAGTCAAGGATGATGTCTTTGGCGAAGATATATCTGACGCGGATGAAGGTGATGAACTCATGGTTGGCGGCGAAAACTCCGCCCCAATTATCAGCCTCGTCGATAAAATCCTTGTCAAAGCGCTCAAGGAAGGATGTTCAGACATCCACATTGAGCCACAGGAAAAAGACCTATGTATCCGCTTGCGGAAAGATGGCGTTCTCCGTGAATACTTCTTCCTTAGTGATAACAAGCGTTTACCTAAGAACATTATCAATGCGGTAATCTCCCGCTTCAAGATTATCTCTAACCTCAACATTGCCGAAAAACGGGTTCCCCAAGATGGCAAGCTCAAGCGTAACTTCCAAGGTCGTCGGGTAGACTTTCGCGTCAATACTTGCCCTACTCAAAATGGTGAGAAAGTCTGTCTGCGGATTCTGGATAACTCCAATACCCAACTTGGTCTCGATAAGTTAATCAGTGATCCCGAAAGCCTAGAGCTAATGCAAAGCTTTGCCAAGCGCCCCTACGGACTGATTCTTGTTACAGGTCCTACGGGTTCAGGCAAAACCACCACCCTATACTCAACCCTCGCAGAATGTAACGACCCTGGTATTAACATCAGTACCGCCGAAGATCCCGTTGAATACAACTTGCCTGGATTGACCCAATGTCAAGTTTTGCGCGAAAAGGGGATGACCTTTGCGAGTATTCTCCGAGCATTCCTCCGCCAAGATCCTGACGTAATCCTTGTGGGTGAAACCCGTGACGCAGAAACAGCCAAAACTGCGATCGAGGCAGCGCTAACAGGGCACTTAGTACTGACAACCCTCCATACCAATGACGCGCCTAGTTGTATTGCCCGTCTTGAAGAAATGGGGGTTGAGCCATTTATGGCAAGTACCGCCATCATCGGTGTACTCGCCCAGCGTTTATTGCGCCGCGTCTGTGACAACTGCCGCATCCCCTACAATCCATCCCAAGAAGAACTCGATCGCTTTGGATTACCCAGTAGCGATCTTGAAAAGACCTTCTACAGGGCAAATATTGTTAACCGCGATGCCATGCTTCCCGGTCAGCGTGTATGCCCTAAATGTAACGGCTCAGGCTATAAAGGTCGGGCAGGGGTCTACGAAATCATGAAGATGACCGAGCGTCTGCAAAGCGCGATTAACAAGGGAGCCACTACCGAAGTTATCAAGGAAATTGCTGTACAAGAAGGTATGAAAACCCTGATGGCATATGCCTTTGATCTCGTCAGACTAGGTACAACCACCCTTGATGAAGTATTGCGTGTGGTTTATACCGATAAAGGTCGAGAAGCCGAAGAACGTGCTCGTCGCGGTAAAGGGTTGGAGTGCGACAACTGTGATGCGATGCTCACGCCCGAAACCGTTGAATGTCCGTACTGCACTACACCTAGAACCTTCTAATATTTTCGAGATGAAAACTGCTTTTAAGAGCAGGGTTTCATCTCGAAGAAGCCTTTAGATAATTATTTGAGACACTTGTTGAGAAATTGTTGTGATGACTTGGGTAAAGCGCAAGTTTTAAACAAGATACAGGGAATTATGCAACTTATTAGGATTTGATCAGGAGAATTATTCGCTATGGTAATGGACTATATCATCGAAGACTTGATGGAAGAAGTGGTAGAGCGCAAAGGCTCAGACCTACATATTTCCGCAGGGCTTCCACCTTACATTCGCATTAATGGTCACCTCACCCGCACTGATCGAGATCCCCTTACACCAGAAGAATGCCAGCGCTTGATCTTTGCGATGTTAAATAATAACCAGCGCAAAACCCTTGAGCAAACTTGGGAATTGGACTGTTCCTACGGTGTAAAAGGATTAGCAAGATTTCGGGTCAATGTGTATAAGGATCGGGGAACCATTGCGGCTTGCCTGCGGGCGCTATCTTCCAAGATTCCTGATATGGATGATCTCAACCTACCGCCGATTGTACGTGAACTTAGCGAAAAGCCAAGAGGACTAGTACTAGTAACAGGTCCCACAGGTTCAGGGAAAACCACAACTCTCGCAGCGATGATCCAAACGATCAACAAAACTCGTGCAGAACATATCCTTACAGTTGAAGATCCGATCGAGTTTGTATATGAGTCTGTCAAAAGCGTGATTCACCAACGTCAGGTGGGGGAAGATACGAAAACCTTTGCAAATGCTTTGAAAGCAGCTTTACGGGAAGATCCTGATGTCATCCTTGTAGGGGAAATGCGCGATTTAGAAACGATTCAGCTCGCAGTCTCTGCGGCGGAAACAGGACACCTCGTATTTGGAACGTTGCATACTAGCTCTGCATCTCAAACCGTAGACCGTATTGTCGATGTGTTTCCTCCAGAGCAGCAAGGACAAATTCGAGTACAGCTTTCTAACTCCCTCGTAGCAGTATTGAGCCAAACCCTTGTCCCTCGGCATAATCCACAACCAGGACAGTTCGGGCGGGTAATGGCTCAGGAAATCATGGTAGTTACACCTGCGATCTCTAACCTCATTCGTGAAGGTAAAACTGCCCAAATGTATGGCTTTATCCAAACAGGTGGTAAGGAATCCATGCAAACCCTTGAATCGGTATTAGCCAAGTTATATCTGGATGGAGATATTACCTTTGAAGCGGCGATGTCGAAAACTTCACGTCCTGAAGAATTACTACGAGTAGTTGGTCCCAACCCTGCACCTGTAATGAAACGCAAAGCTGTGGGAGATATACGATCGCAAGATATGGTGCGTTCAAAGTCAATTAATGGTTAGGTTTTGCTTGTTGAGTATTTCTATCTATTTCAACCTGTAATTTCTTTATAAAGAGGTGTCATTATGGCAAAGTTTCAAGCCAATTTAAAGGACTCTAAGGGCAAATCTGTACAGCAGACGATGGTTGCCGAAACCCTCAAAGAAGCTCGCGATACTTGGAGACAAAAGGGTTTTGTTATTCAAGAAATCAAAGAAGTGAAGGGAGGATTTAGTTTTTCTGCCATCACGATGAAAAAGGTGACAGTCAAGGACTTAGCTTTGTTTTCACGACAATTAGCTACCTTGGTCAATGCAGGGGTATCAATGGTGCGTGGTTTGGGGGTCATGGTTGATCAGTGCTCCAATCCTCGACTGAAAATTGCCCTTACCGAAGTACTTGATGATGTGCAACAAGGTACTAACTTCTCTGATGCATTGCGGAAGCACCCTAAGGTTTTTGACAAACTATATTGCGCGATGGTGCAAGCAGGGGAAACGGGTGGTGTGCTGGATGATGTATTAGCCCGTCTCGCAACGTTGCTTGAGGACTCGGCACGCTTAACCAACCAGATTAAGTCAGCAATGACCTATCCGATCGTGGTTACGTCGATCGCCGTAATCATCTTCTTAGCAATGTGTATTTTCATCATTCCGATCTTTGATGGTGTATTTAAGAGCTTAGGTGGTGAATTACCTGCATTTACGCAAATATTGGTCAATATTAGTAACTTCTTAAAAAGTCCCTCGGTCTTGATTTTGCCGATTACTTTCTTTGGATTGGGTTTTGCCTACAATCGCGTGTATGCAACCCCTGCTGGTAAGCTCTATTTTGATGGTTTGTTCTTGAAATTGCCTTTGTTTGGCGATCTCGTGGTCAAAACTGCGGTTGCCCGATTTGCGCGGACGTTTGGTTCACTCTCCCGCGCAGGTGTGCCAATTTTGGCTTCACTAGAAATTACAGCAGAGACCGCAGGTAATTTGGTGATCTCTAATGCGATCGAATCAGCGAGAAATGCAGTGCGTGAAGGTGGTCAAATTGCACCTGCAATGGAAAAAACGGAAGTATTTCCTGTAATGGCGTTGCAAATGGTCAGCATCGGTGAAGAAACTGGGGAAATCGATAAGATGTTGATGAAGGTCGCTGACTTCTATGAAAACGAAGTTGAGGAAGCGGTCAAAGCACTGACAAGTTTAATGGAACCTTTGATGATCGTCGTATTAGGCGGCATGGTCGGTTCGATTATCGTCGGGATGTATTTACCAATCTTCTCGATTATGGACAAGATCAAGTAATCACAAGTCTTCTCAAAAAAAAGGGGGTGCTTAGCACCCCCTTTTTTTGCAACTAGCTTCCAGTTATTTGCTCCAACTTTTCGGGGTATCTAATACAAGCGGCTCTTTGGTACACCCCCGATGCGCGATGTGGAGCGGCTACGAGAAGCGGCGAGGGAGAAATTTCAAGCTTTTTGAGACACCATTGACAACAAGATACCGATGATTCTATGAGGGCTTTCAATGGAATAATCATCTAAATCTATATATACATCACTTCCATCCATTTTTAAAAATTTCCATGTTGTCCCTGTTGTCACGACCCCATAGATCCGTTTGACACTTTCATCTTTCTCTAATTCATTAAAGATTTTTGCGGCAACCATTTCCGCTATGCACTGACCTAATCCACCAATAATATTTTCATTTTTTGCTTCTACTACCGTAACAATTGGACTGCATAACATTAACTGTTCTGTGGAAGCACTGATAATGAAATCACAAAACCCGTTGAGTCCTTTGTCTTTGTCAACATTAAATTCAATTCCAGAAAATAAACTGATTTTATGCTGTAGGATTTTTCTTAATTCAACCAAAATGTTCGCAATTATTAACTCCGATCGCGCTTTTTCTGTATTAATTGCACGAGCCAGAGGAACATTTTCCGCCAAAGCTTCTTTCAGATAGGCTGTAATTTCAACGGAATTAATACCAATAAAAAGATTTTCCTTTTCGATCAAGTTGATCTCCAAAGTTTGTTTAACTTTTTTCAGATCAAAATCGCTATATGCCATCACTAACCTTCTAAGTTATTCACTTTAGTTACTGCAAACCATTTTAATCCCTAGAATTTAAACTGCCAGCGATCCTACAGCAATTTCCGATCAAACGAACTACAAGAAAAATTTTGAAAACGTTGCGAAGCAACGTTTTCAAAATTTTTCTTGGTTTGGGTTTGAGCGCAAAGTGTTGTAGATCTGACCATCCTGATTTAGCCATACATTTATCGCATCTTCCCAAGTACTACCCGTCGGCAACCAATGAATTGTTAAATCACCATTGCCAGAACCGCGAAACCATGTGCGCTGGCGTTTAGCAAATTGGCAGGTATGGATAATCGTGAGTTCTTTTGCCGTTGCTAAATTGGTCTTATTGGCTAAATAGTCCGACATTTCACCATAGCCAAGGGTTTTTAAAAGCGGTAAATCAGCACCATAGCGTTGTTGCAAGTCACGAATTTCATCAAGCCAACCCTGTTCTAACATTTGCTCAGTGCGATCGCCTACTAGTTTCCGATAAGCATCCAGATCGGCACAATCCAATCCAATCTGCACAATCGGATAACTTGGTGGTTGCTCGTATTGCTGAGATGAGAGAGGCTGACCCGTTACATAAAATACCTCTAGCGATCGCAAAGTTCTGACTTGATCATTGGCATGAATTTTCGTTGCACCTACAGGATCGACCTGTTGTAAGACTTGGTAGCAATAGTGTTGTCCTAATTCCTCAAGTTGCGATCGCAGATGTGGTTGCGGCGGAACACGGGGAATCTTTAGCCCTGCGGTAATTGCCTTAATGTATAGCCCCGAACCACCAACCAAGATTGGTGTAACTCCCTCCGCATGGAACTTAGCAATCAAAGTTTGGGCTTGATCTTGATAATCAGCAAGGGTCAAGGTTTGGTCAGGATCAACAATATCAATCAAGTAATGGGGAACGCCTTGACGCTCCTCGACGGTTGGCTTGGCTGTCCCAATATCGAGATACCGATAAACTTGGCGCGAGTCAGCACTCAAAATTGGCGCATTGAGATGTTTCGCCAGAGCGATCGCCAGACTCGTCTTCCCCGTAGCTGTTGCCCCTAAAATTACAATTAAACCAATGGATGAAGACATAAATATTAGTTAAACCGATAATAAAGACAAGGCATTCCTCAAAGAGAGGAGGGCAAAATGAAAACTAAATTCATCGCAATTCTAGTTTTACTTTGTGGAATTTGGTGGGCAACACCTGCCGCAGCTTATGATCCTGTCCAAGTACAACAACTGCTCAAGACAAAGCAATGTGGAGGCTGCGACTTAACAAATGCCAACCTTGCGGGTGTCAATCTCAGTCAAGCGCATTTGATCGGTGCATCGCTCATGGGTGCGAACTTGAGCAAAGCCAATCTCACAGGCGCAAACCTTGAAGGTGCAGACCTGACAGGTGCAAAACTCAATCATGCAAATCTCACTAATGCTTATGTAACTAATGCCATTCTTGATGACAGTAATCTAGCAGGTGCTAATTTTACGAATGCTGCATTGTTCCATGCAAATTTACATCGAGCAAATGTGAATAGCACTATTTTCAAAAATGCCAAGGTTACTGGTGCGGACTTTACTGGCGCGAACTATAACCTTGCGATCGCCGATTAAATTATGCATTGTCTTCTCGCCAAAAGCAGACAATGCAAAGCTAATTACCTAACTGGCGGCGGAAGTCTCTAGGACTGAGACGTAGAGGATTTTGTGTGTCCCAAATGCCTAACTCTTGCAATCTTGCCTTTGATTGGGCGCGACTAATCCTTGCGTCATACTTGACATTGGGTGGATAGGGGTCAGCGATCGCTAAACCTTCCGAGACTAAATATTGATTAACTAATAAATTATCTTTCCAAATATAGGCAAGCAGGCGATCGGAATTATCCTTTTGCTTCACATCAAATTCGAGGATGACCTTCTGCTCCTTGACCAAGTCTGATAGGCGTTGACGAGAGCGATCGCCCCAAGGAGACTGTTCTTTGAGTGGCGCACTGATACCGAGCAACCGTACTCGCTGCACCGTCATATTCGGATTGCTCAAAATTGAAGCTTCGACGGTTTGCCCACTAACCACGCGATTAATTAGCCATAGCTCACCATTCACCTTTTCCTTGGGCTGCATCACCGCGATCGCAATATTGGCGATGATTAGGAAAGCAAGTAATACAGCAACTAAAATTAATAGACGGGTCAAGGAATTATTAAGCGATCGTTTCTGCCCAGTTTTAGAATTCATCAACTTTTGCATATTCGCAGCAGTCATATTAAAGCCTAAAAATCGATAAAGAGGTTTGCTTAGGGTTATGCGATTTAATAAAGAACCAAATTTTTTGTGGCGCGGCGAAGCCGCGCCACAAAAAATCGGTTCCTTATTTTCCTACATGTCCCTAAGCAAACCCCTTTATCGATTAATCAGCCTCAATCGGTAAACTAAACTCAAACCAACGCCTCTTACGCTGAGCAAAGAAGTTACCAAACTGTAAGCGGTAGACCTCATCTTCATCTTGAGTTTCTAGATCTAAATCTGAGAGCGCATATCCAGAGCAAATCAGCGCATATCCCTCATCCTGTAAGGTCTTAGACAAACCAATGACCTCATGCTGATCGATTTTTCCCGATTTGACCCGCATGGCACAGGCAGTACAAGCACCATTCAAACAGGAAAAAGGTAGGTTAATTCCTTGATCTTCTAAGGATTCCAGAATATAGCGATCGCCTTCAATGTCAGCTTCGTAGAGCTTGTCATTTTGGCGATCGTGAATGCGGATGTGATAAGACATAGTTTTTTATCTTTAAAAGATGTTCAATACTTTGCTCTGGAGCGCAATACAGCGCTTTGCGCTGAATTGAAACCTAGAGAAATTTTTGAAAGCGCGGCGAAGCCGCGCTTTCAAAAATTTCTCTAGGGCTGTATTTAAACGCGCGTAGGAATCATGCCCGTTTGACGTGCATAGTCAAATAAGCCGCCAGCATCAATTACAGGACGAACATCACCTAAGGATTTCAAAGTAAAGGTTTGACCCGTTGTCTCATTAATAATGACATCGTTATCAAAATCAATCGTCGCTTCTTCACCAGTCTTAAAATGGTCAACTAAACGATCAACGGATTCCCAAGGATATAGCTCGCCTGTTGCGGTGGAGTTACGGAAGAAAATCCGCGCATAGGACTGAGCAACTACCGCTTCGAGTCCTGCCGCACCAAGAGCGATCGGTGCATGTTCACGGGAGGAGCCACAACCAAAGTTTTCTCCAGCCACAATAATCGAGTAAACAGTCTTGCTTTCACCTTCGGCAATAAAGCGATCGCTATAGCGATCGGGTAGACCAATCAAGGCATAGCTACCAAGCTTCTCGTATTCATCGGGCTTGGATGGTACAAGGGTGAGATATTCCGCAGGAATAATTTGGTCGGTATCAATATTGTCATCCAAGACAAATACTTTGCCTTTAATTGTCGTACTCATAATTTAGGTTGTTGGAATTAAGCGTAGGATGGGTTAGCGATCGCGTAACCCATCATCTTTAAATCAATTGATGCGTTACGTTGCACTAACACATCCTACAAATAATTAAGCCTTGTTACTTAATCAAAATAAAATAAGGTTACTACCTTGCGCTGTTCTTCGGCATCATGACAGGTCTGTAGCAAGGTCTCACTGCCATGAAAAGCAAAGCAAATTAGTTGCTGACATTTAGAAATAATTTCTTGGTTACATCGGCTACTTGCTTCTGCCAGAGACAATGTGTCATTCTCGCTATGTTCAATTAAATGAATGACATTTTCTAACTGCTCACGAGACTCATAGGGCTGTCTATCGAGACTTTGAGGCAAAATCACAGTCAATAGATTGGGGTCGGCACGCAAAGCGCCCCGAATAGCAGCAAAATTTGTACCTGTTGCCCCAGAGGTAATAATACTGTTTCCAGATAGCGCCAAGGCATAGCTGAGCAGTTCGATCAGCAATTGGTGAGTCAATGGCACATGGCGGGAACCTAAAAACGCGATCCGCTTCGAGCCTTGCTGCTGGATCGTCGCAAGCTCCTGCAAAAAGTCGTCTAGCTTGGGTAGATTAATTGACTGAGTCAAACAAATCCCTCTCGTTTACTTACTGAACGAATAACTACACAATATCATTAAATCCCAGTTGGTAAACCATCGATGCTCTGGCGATTCTTGTTCTGACGATATTCGTGAACACCCTCTTCACCTTTTGTTTCTGCCCATTCCTTGAGGGTGGGGCGATCGCCTAGAAATTCATAAAAGGGAACCGCAAAACCACAGGAGGTTTGCACTGATTCGACATTGACGCGCACGATTTGTCTTGTACCTGCGATCGCGGGAAATAGGGATAGATATTCTTGCCATTGCTCATCTTTGGCACGGAGGGATACACCTGTACCATAAAGACGCAGAATTAGGGGCTTTTCGGTAAAGCTACAGAGCATGATCGTAATTCTGCCATTTTCCAGCAGATGGGCGGCGGTTTCATTACCACTGCCTGTGAGGTCGAGATAGGCAATTTCTGATTCATTAATAATTCGCAGCGCATCCATCCCCTTTGGGGAAAGATTGACACGCCCCTCCTTAGGAGCCGTTGCTACAAAGAAAATATGTTGGGCTTCGATGAATGTTTGTAGCTCAGTTGTCAGGCGGTCATAAAATTTAGCCATCCGTTTAACTATCCAATCTTTGTGAAGTACTATTTCTGTAATTCGTAAGTATTTTCAATAACTCCTCATTAAGCATTGTATAACCTCGTTTATTGAGATGCAGAAGGTCACGGCTATAAATTTGGCGAACTTTACCACGCTCATCTGCCAACAGAGTCGCCGAGTCTAAAATAATAACGCGATCGCTTTTGAGTGATTTGATAAATTGATTAACCTCAATAATTGCGCGATCAGCTTCTTCTGACCATTGAAAGGATTGCGACTCACCTGTCGGGAAAATCGTAGTAAGAATGACAGTTGCCTTTATTTCTTTGGCTAATTTATCAACAATTTTTTGAATATTTTGTTTGCAGTTATTGATGATATTACGTGGTGCATTGGGCAATGTCGCCAAATCTGCTATATCGTTTACGCCGACTTGGACGACGACAATTTGGGGTGATAATGATGCAATATGAGCAGATAGCCTTCCTAATACTTGGTCAGTAGTTTGTCCATTAATGCCGCGATTGATAAATTCAAAGGGGATATTGGGGATCTCTGGCCAATCCACTGTACGGGAGTCCCCAAAAAATACGACTAAGGGTTTGTTGAGATTGCGTTTTGACAAATCGGGATTGACAGGATAGGTTTTCAATTCGTAGGGATCTGAGCCTAAAAATTCATTTATGCTATTTCTGAGCGCACGATCATCTAGAAGCCCCCAATTTAGACCCAAATATCCACAAATCAAAATCACAATGATTGTTATAGCGAAATAAATTTTGTTCATCATTAAGGCTACTAACAGAAAAGGCGGCGCAATGCGCCGCCTTTTCTGTTTATTTAGAAACTAAAAATTTTTTTCGATAAATTGACGAATGCGATCGCAGCCCTCGCGAATTGTGCCTAGATCAGTCGCGTAGGAAAGACGGATACAATTATCCAGACCAAAAGCGATTCCTGGAATTACGGCAACTTGAAAGCTGTCTAGGAGTTTGTCACAAAACTCTAAGGACGGGATACCAAAAGCTTTGATGCTAGGGAATAGATAGAATGCGCCATCGGGTTTAGGACAGGTAATGCCTGAAATGGAAGTTAACAGGTCATACATCACATCACGACGTTCCTCAAAGGCTTTCCGCATTGTTTCCACACAGTCTTGAGAGCTGTTAAGAGCAGTGACCGCACCATATTGAGCAAAGGTACAGACATTCGAGGTGCTATGTCCTTGAATGATGGTAGCTGCCTTGATGATTTCTTGTGAGGCGGCGAGATAACCAATCCGCCACCCCGTCATCGAGTAGCCCTTGGCAAAGCCATTACTAATGATCGTGCGATCGTACATAGCTTGACTAACCGTAGCAATACTGAGATGAGTTGCACCATCGTAGAGAATCTTTTCGTAAATCTCATCGGAGACGATGTAAACCTGAGGATGTCGCTCTAGCACATCAGCCAGAGCTTGAATTTCCGCAGGTGAGTAGACCATACCCGTGGGATTAGAGGGAGAATTGAGAACAAATAGTTTGGTCTTAGGAGTGATCGCTGCTTCTAATTGCTCAGGGGTAATTTTGTAGCCATTTTCTTCAGAAGTAACGACAAATACGGGTGTTGCCTCGGCAAGTTTTGCCATTTCGGGATAGCTCACCCAGAAAGGCACAGGAATAATGACTTCATCGCCTTCATCTAAGATCGCCATCATCAGATTGTAGAGCGAGTGCTTACCGCCATTGGTGACGATGATTTGTTCGGGCTTGTAAGTTAGGTGATTTTCGCGCAGGAGTTTGGCGGCGATCGCTTGTTTGAGTTCGGGTATACCTGAGGCAGCCGTATAGCGAGTCTTGCCTTGATCGAGTGCTAATTTAGCAGCAGCCTTAATGTGATCGGGGGTATCAAAGTCGGGTTCGCCAGCACTAAAGCTACAAACATCAATTCCACTAGCCTTCATTGCCTTAGCTTTTGCGTCGATCGCTAAAGTTAAGGAAGGCTGAATATTACGAAGTCGTTTTGCCAGTTGCATTTTTTCTGGAGGAGCGGAGGCATCTTTACGGGATTAACTTCGCATTGTATCAAAGCATACTTGTCTGAGTTTGCTAGATTTATAACAAAGTAACAAAAGTACGCTTAATCCAAGAGGTTACCCGCCTTCGGCGGGTAACCTCTTGGATTGAACGTTATAAATAAGCGCGAATCATTGCTTGTGTGCCTTGCTCTGCGCCTTGACCATCTTCGAGTTGGCTGACTTTTTGGAATTTTTCTATAGCTAAGGCGATCGCGGGTAAATCCAATGGTAAATCTAGACTTGGGCGATCGCTAATTTCTGGACTAGTTCCCTGACTGATTTCTTGGACGAGCCGCAGATCTTTGAGCATATGTTTAATCGCAAATCCCGCTTGATAATCACCCGTAGCAACTTTCATGCCGAGATTATTCAGCGCCCATGAACCAGCCGCGCCACTACCACAAACATCAACGACCAATTGTGGATCAATCCCCATTTTTTTCGCCATCTGCATCGTTTCGCAAAGGGCAAGCATATAGACAGATACAAGGGTTTGGTTGCAGAGCTTAACGGCTTGACCACTACCGATCGCACCACAATGTTTAATATTGCTGCCCATCGCCTCAAAGAGTGGTCTACATTCCTGTAAATCATCAGGATTGCCCCCGACCATAAAGGTTAATGTGCCATTGCGTGCGCCCACATCGCCACCCGAGACTGGTGCATCCAAAAATCGCAAACCATCGTGCATTAAAGCATTGCCAATTACCTTGGCAGCATCACTGCCGATGGTACTGGTATCGATAAATAGGGTATTGGCTTTGGCAAAATTCATTGCCCCATGTTCGCCAATTAGTACCTCCGTGACATCAGGTACATCACCGAGACAGGAAAATATAACATCGGCATTGCTGACTGCTTCTTGTAAAGTCTGGGCTAATGTACCACCTGCATTAGTAAATGGGGCGATCGTGGGGCGACCTTGGGTACGATTCCATCCGATGACTGAATAACCCCGTTTCACCAGATTGGCAGCCATTGCCCCACCCATTAAGCCCAAACCAAGAAAGGCAATCTTTTGAGTCATGTTGAAATAACGTGCAAATATCGTAATTATTCAAGATACAGCACTTTACTACCTTCCCACTCGAAAAATAGTGACTAGAGTTGTGCGGCAACGCCGCACAACTCTAGTTATTCAGAGAGTTAAGAGAATAAGGAACCGATTTGTTATGGCGCAGCTTCGCTGCGCCATAACAAATCGGTTGCATGAGCCTAAAGCGAATCAAATCTCTTTTGTTACGTGCATATCCTGCGATCCAAACATAAACTTGGTAGTCTTTAGCAATCTAAATATTAGTTTCACATAACATCGAATGGTCAAACAGAAGTTCAACCGAATTATGCAGTCATTGCTACGTCCTAAGTTACTGCAAATTCTAGTCATGGCTTTTGCGGTATTAGTGAGTGTAAGCGTGTTAGGCAACTTGGCGAATGCCTCTCCTAATAAGAACTCAATTGATTTATCGCTTAAAAATCCCACCTTAAAAACAGTAGTGGCAAGTCCCCACCGATCGCCAAAAAATCGAGCACGCGATCGCGATCGCCATCCAGTTGAAACCTTGGAATTTTTTGGAATCCGTCCTAACCAGACAGTCGTTGAACTATGGGCAGGCAACGGTTGGTATACAGAAATTCTTGCCCCCTTTCTGCGCGATCGCGGACAGTTAATTGTCACTAATTCCGATCCGAATACAGACAAATACGCTAAAGTTTTGCAGGAAAAATTGACTTCCAATCCTGCTATCTTCGGTAAAGTGAAAGTCGCCACGATTGCACCGCCAAAGAAATTAACCCTTGCTCCAGATAATTCCGTGGATTTAGTCCTAACCTTTCGCAATATCCATAACTGGGTAGCGGCTGGTTACGATCAAAAAGTTTATGAAGCAGCTTTTAAGGCTCTCAAACCCAAAGGTATTTTCGGTGTAGAAGAACATCGTGCCAAGGCAGGAACAAGTGCGAAGGAGAGTGCCAAGACTGGTTATATTGCTGAGGATGCCGCAATTTCTGCAATTGAAAAGGTAGGATTTAAGTTGATCGGCAAGTCAGAAATTAATGCCAATCCCAAAGATACCAAGGATTACGCGGCTGGGGTTTGGACATTACCCCCGACATTACGCCAAGGTGAAAAAGATAAAGAGCGCTATCTTGCTATCGGTGAAAGCGATCGCATGACCTTAAAATTCATCAAGCCATAAGTTAGCAGCTTTGTGATGATAAAAAGAGCGGCGCTTCGCGCCGCTCTTTTTATAAAAGCTGTTGCATTGTGGCGGCGAGTTGCTTGAGTTTAATGGGTTTGCTTAGATACTCATTAGCGCCAGCTTCTAGACATCTCTCGCGATCGCCTGTCATCGCTAAAGCCGTAATCGCAATGATCGGTATATCAGTAGAATAGTTGCTGCGAATCCATTCAATTACTTCTATTCCATCGGTTTCAGGCATTTGGATATCCATAAGTATTAAGTCAGGGCTGTGCGATCGCAATAAATTAATCGCCTGTCGTCCATCCCTAGCGACAATCAACTGATATCCTTTTGCCTCTAGATAGGAGGATATAGTAGCAATATTGGCATCGTTATCTTCGGCTAATAGAACTAGAGGTGATTCGCTATTACTGTAAACATTTTCCGTGGCAGTTACAGAAGAGGACAGGATATTTGCCGAGTTTCTAGAGAATTGATATTTTCCTTCAGGACAGGGAAGTTCGATGTTAAAGCGACTACCAATACCTACTTCACTAGTGGCGCTCACACGACCACCATGTAGTTCGACAATGCGTTTGACTAAGGCTAAACCCAAGCCAGTACCTTCATATTTACGATTGAGAGCGCTATCGATTTGGATAAATGGCTGGAATAAAGTTTTTAATCCTTCTGACTCAATACCAATACCTGTATCAATTACAGAAAATCTGATCCATTGTATAGGTGTAGAGCCATTATCTCTATCAGCTTCATCTTCTTCTAAAGTCACTTTTAGAGTAACAAAACCACCATCTGGGGTGAATTTTACGGCATTACTAAGCAGGTTGATAAGGACTTGGCGAATACGACGCTCATCGATCTCTAGATTGGGAAGATTTTGAGATATCTGCATTTCCAGTTTTATCTGCTTTTGCATAGCCTGTTGCTTGACAAACATGATACTCGCCTTGCAAAGTTGATGAATATCTGTAAAAGCACATTCTAAGGTTAATTTTCCTGCTTCGATTTTAGATAGATCGAGGATATCGTTGATTAACTCCAACAGATGATTGCCGCTCTTTTCGACTATTTGCAACATATTACTCTGTTGTGGATTGATCGAACCAAAGACTTCTTCGATTAGCCCTTCAGTGATTCCTAAGATCGAGTTGAGAGGAGTGCGAAGTTCATGGCTCATATTAGCGAGAAATTCATCTTTGAGACGGGTTGCACGGGCTAGTTCGTAATTAGAGATTGATAGCTGTTGATTGGTTTGCGTCAATTGTTGCTGGGCGAGTTTACGTTCCACAATTTCCTGCTGAGATTGCTCAAAAAGAGTTGCTTGTTGAATGGCGATCGCTAATTGATTTGCCACCTGTTGCAGGAGTTGGGCTTCTGACTCTTGCCATTCTCTTTTCTCTGCACAGGCATGGACTACCAAAACACCCCATAGTTTTTTAGTTCCTGAGGTTGCCACCCAGCGATGGGATTTGTCGATATGAGTGTCTTGGATAATTGGTGCAACAATTTTGGACTGAATCTGACCCTCGACGGAATATTCTACTAAGCATTCTGTCCAGACATCATTCATCACATCGGGGACGATGCGGGGAATACCTTGCCAATAGTTATCGAGAATTTCCTGTGACCAAACTTCATCTTCCCAACTCATGTCTTTGAGTATTGGAAAATCACTATGCACAGATTCTTCGACAATTTGGCTACCACCTTCTGCAAATAACTGGAAGACGATCACGCGATCGCAATACAGCACATTTTGGATTTTCCGAGTTACTGTTGCAAGGATTTCTTGAATATCCAATGACTCACGAATTTGTTGGGTGATTTCCTCCAAAACTTGTTGCCGTCGCAATTGTACAGATATTTTTGCTTCGGCTTGCTGACGGATCACCAGCTCTGCATGAAGTTGCTCGTAAAGCTTGGCTTGCTGAATAGCGATCGCAACTTGGTTAGACACTTGTTCTAATAAGTCAATTTCCCATGTTTCCCATTCATACGGCTGAGCATTTTGATACATTGCCATAAGCCCCCAAAGCTCTCCTCGAACAATTATGGGTGTGATGATATAAGCTTTTGCTTGAAATTGCTCTAAAAGATCGATATGACAAGGTTGTAAGCCAGCTTGATATATGTCTGAGACAACCATATTTTCATTGTTACGGAATCGACCACCTTCAGTTTCTTGGAGATAGGTATCTTCCCATATCTTGTGAACATCATCACCTACCAGCTTTACCCAACCATCCGCAACAGCTTCGATGATAAATTCCCCGCGCCAATCAGACTGAAAGCGATAAATTGCTACACGATCTAGTTGCAATATTTCCCTTAACTCATTTACGGCAATCTTAAGAATGCTAAAGGTTTCTAAGGATTGACGCATCGCTTGGGAAATATGTAAGAGGATCTGTTTTTGTTTTGCCTGCTGCTGTAGCTGCGCCTCAGCTTGTTTGCGATCGCTAATATCTTTCCTGATACTTAAAAAACCAATTGTTTCGCCTTCATCGTCTTTCAGGGCAGTCAATGAGATCTCGACGGGAAAGCGATAGCCATCTTTGCGAATATTGATCCATTCGTCACTCAGAATGCCTTGACTCGCCATAGATAAGAAGGATTTAAAATCCCAAGTATTTTCTTCTCCTTCGATCAAAATATTAGAAGTCCGCGCAATCATCTCTTCGCGATCAAAAAAAATTTCAGGCGTAATCTTCCCGATAACTTCTCCCATACTGTAACCCAACATTTTTTCTGCCCCAGCATTAAAGGTCTGAATAATGCCATTTAAGTCAGTGGAGATAATCGCGTAATCTGTACTATCGAGGATTGCCCGTTGCAGTTTATTGACTTGCCATAGCTCTTGAGTTCTCTCTTGGACTGTCAACTCTAGTGATTGATTGAGCTTTTGCAATGCTTGCTCTGCTTCAGACAGTGAGGCTGTTCTTTCATGTACTTGACGTTCTAGCTCAATATTGCGGTTTTCTAGAAGTATTAATCTCTCTGCTTCTAGTTGTTCTACCTTTGCTTCTAAATTCTTGGCTAAATTATATATTTCAGTCGGATTGAGAGCTTGGAGCAAACTAGTTTGAGTGACAATTCCTAATAGTTCACCAAACTCACCCGTCACAGCCAAGCGTCGAATCAATCGTTGTTCCATAATTTGCTGTACCGCCAAGAGTGTATCCTCTGGCTTGACCGCAAAAATTGGCGTACTCATCACTGTACTGGCGATACAGGTTTCAAGGTTTAAACCTAGAGCTTGAAACTGCACAACATCACGCTCGGTCACTATACCTACAGGAATCTGTTGGGAGACATCAGTATTGCTTGTCTCAACAATCATCACTGAGCTAATTTGCTGCTCTGCCATAATTTGTGCGATCGCCAACATTGACTGATCGGGAGCAGCACACCTGACATCAAAAGTCATCACCTCCGATACCAATCGCAACCGCATGAGATCGATGGGTCGAGAAATTTGCCGTAAACTTTCGTGAGTTACCATCCCCACAAGAAGACCATGATCATCAAGGAGTGGCAAATGGCGAATGTGGTATTTCTGGAGGAGATTAATTGCCAAAAACAAATCCGTAAGGTCAGACTCACGTAAAGTAATTACAGGATGTGCCATCACCTCGCTTACTAGTAGGTGATTAAGGTTTTGCTGCTGAGCGCTGAGGCGCACAACATCTCGCTCAGTCATTACACCTATTACCTTGTCGTCTTCTAATACCAACACACAGCTAGATCTTGCCTCTTGATGAAATTGTTGTTGGTGATTATTGCTATGATTTTCCGCATCACATTGCGATCGACCATTACTCATTAAAGCGATCGCTTGCATAACAGTTGCATCAACAGAAACCACTAATGGATCGCGAATAATTGCTGATTTCAGTTCAGATAATGTGAGTGTTGATGTGATCACCAATTTTTACCAAGAAACATAAAGAAAAAGCCAATAAATAGCTTTCACACTATTAATTTGTCTGAGAAAAAACACTAAGTTAGCTTGAAAAAATAAGTTAAACAGCTTGGAAGATTTTAGTATTAGCCTACCTTAATTAACAAGGTTATTTGATTAATTAGGATGATACTAGATGGATATTTTTAAACCCCTCTAACATAGCTCATCTCTTTCTATGGGAGGCAGGGGCTAGGGTAGAGCGCAATCCTTGCTTCGCATAAAATCAGAAATATATTTAAAAACATAATTTATAATGCGTTCATGAATACTTTTTCAGAATATTGAAAAGTATTCATGAATCCCTCAATCAATCTTTACCATATCCTAGCAGTCTACCTCTCCCCAAGTCCAACAATCATTAATTTCATAGCTAAAACTCGCTAGTCTGTCGGATTTATAGCAAGAGATAGCTAGACCCCAAAAGATGAGTGGCAGCGCGAAGCGCTGCTACTCATCTTTTGGGGTCTAGGTCTTAAGCAAAACTTACATTGCTAACACTTTGGGTTAATGACAGTTAGGAATCTAGATAATTCTTGAATGGTGTCTAAGCTTGCAAATTTTACAAGTCCATAAGCAAAAGCCTTGCTTAGCAAGACTTTTGCTTATGGACTGTATAGAACTCATGCTTATTTAACGCGAGTTCGGAATAATTTGCAACGGGATTTGAGAGAGGGGTTGCGTAGCAACCCCTCTCTCAAATCCCAAAAGTAAAAGCCTTGCTTAGCAAGGCTTTTACTTTTGGGATTTTAAAATTCGCCAGCTTAACCAGAAATGACGTTATTTAATAATCTTCTTTAAGGTGTCTAGAGTCATCGTGTAGGGAGGATAGCGGAATTTAAGATCGAAACGGAAAGAGTTTTTTAGGATACTCTTGCGATGAGAGAAAGTATCAAAGCTAGCTTTGCCATGATAGCTACCGATACCGCTATTACCAACACCACCAAAGGGCAGTTCAGGATTACCAAGATGCATAATGGTATCGTTGAAGCAACTACCACCAAAGGAAACTTCTTGAATAATCCGCTTTTGAATTTGCTTATTTTTAGAAAATAGATAGAGCGCCAATGGTTTAGGTCGAGCATTGATAAAAGCGATCGCTTCATCAAGTTGGTCATATTCCAAAATCGGTAGGATGGGACCAAAGATCTCGTCTTCCATAATTTTTGCGCTGGGAGACACTTGATCAATCAATGTAGGCGCAATAAAGCGATCGCCTTTATCACTTTGTCCACCGATCAAGATTTTGCCTTCATCAAGTAAACCCACTAGGCGATCGAATTGACGCTCATTGATAATCCTCGCAAAGTCTGGACTTGCTTGAGGATCATCACCAAAGAATGTTTTGACACAGGCAACTAACTTCTCAATTAGTAAGGGTTTAATACTTTTCTGGATTAACAGATAATCTGGCGCAACACAGGTCTGTCCAGCATTGTAAAACTTACCCCAGATAATCCGCTTAGCAGTAGTATCTAAATCACAGTCTACATCAACAATACAGGGACTCTTGCCACCGAGTTCCAAGGTTACGGGAGTCAAATGTTTTGCCGCCGCTTCCATGACGATTTTGCCGATCGCGGTTCCACCTGTAAAAAATATATGGTCAAACTTTTCCGCAAGTAAAGCTTGATTAGTTTCGATTCCCCCTTCGATCGCAGTGATAAAATTCGGATCAAAGTTATTGTTAATGATTTTGGCGATCGCTTTAGAAGTGTGTGGGGTATGCTCCGATGGTTTGAGAATGGCACAATTACCTGCGGCGATCGCGCCAATCAGGGGCTGAATTATCAAAGAAAAGGGATAGTTCCAAGGAGCCACGATTAAGACTACACCTAAAGGCTCTGTATGGATATAACTAGAACTAGGGAATAAGGTGATAGGGGTTCCTACCTTAAGAGGTTTCATCCAAGTTTTGAGATGTTTGAGCGTATATCTAATTTCTGCTAGGGTGATCAAAACCTCGCTACCATACGCCTCGATCGCAGGTTTACGAAGATCAGCATAAACCGCATCTAGAATTAACTTGTCATGCTCTTGGATTAAATCTAAGAGTTTATTGAGTTGCGCTACCCGAAAATCATAGCTCTTGGTCTTACCAGTGCCAAAAAAAGCGCGTTGTTTAGCGATCGCTTCTTGAATATGAATACTACTCGTAAGTGTTGCAACCATAATTTGTAAATTCCGTAAATTTGAGTTGAATCTCAAGATGGCTATGTTAATTTTAATCCATAGCAAAAGCGTATTACTATTACAATCCTATGGCAATTTTTGGTGGTATTCTCATTGTAATTGGCATCATTCTGTTTTTTGTGCAAAAAAACTACAGCGCAAAGCTCCAAAGTATCCGCTCTGCAACTTCGTCAACGGCCGCAGAATTACAAAGGATTGCCAGTGAAATTGCTGGTGAAATCGGGAGTGGCAATTTACGTGAGTATGTGAAGGTGCGTGGGACGATCCGCAGCGATCGCCCTCTAATTTCTGAGCTTAAGCAATCACCCTGCGTACATTACACCATGAAGGTTGTCAGAGAATACGAGGAGCAATACACCACCCGCGATAGCGAAGGCAAATCCCGTACAGAAACTCGGCGTGGTTCCGAAACAGTTTCTAGTAATACACAATCCATTCCCTTTAGCTTAGTGGATAACTCTGGTGAACTGATCGTCAATCCTGATGGCGGCAACATCGACACCGTGCAGATATTAGATGAGTTTCGGAGAGAGAATACTAACGGTGCATCGATATCTTTTGGAGGTTTTACATTAGCTCTTGGTGCAGGGATGGGCGGCAGACGCACAATGGGCTATCGTTACACAGAGTCGATTTTGCCATGCGATCGCGAGGTCTTAGTAATTGGGACAGCCGCCGATGAGGGAGGCAAATTAACACTTCGCAAACCAATTCAATCTGACAAAAAATTTATCATTTCCCTTAAGAGTGAAGAAGAACTCGCGAAATCTACTGCGAATGCAGCGAAAGGCTTTTTCTATGGAATGGTTGGTTGTCTATCAGTAGGTGTGATTCTATTAATTTTAGGTTTAGTTTTGAAGATGTAAATCCTTACTTTTTATTTAATGTTGAGGACATCACCCAGTGGGTTAAAGACAACTTTAGTTGCACTTGGGAAGTCAGCACAAGATCTGAAACACAAAAGGATTTTGTGTCTGAAGTTTACCTTCCTGCACATCACTATGATTGTCGAAAACAGAATTGATAGAAATTTCTGTTGGACTTTACTCTCTTATCTTCAGTGTAACATCAGTTAACTAATTGATAACATAGCTCCTAGAAAGTTACTTTCGTCAGTCATGGAACCTGTGGTGTCTGCGCCGCGTAAATCTGCACCACGCAAATCTGCGCCTCGCAAGTCTGCCCACTTTAAATCTGCATATTGCAAATTTGCACCACGTAAATCTGCGCCACGCATATTGGCATATTGGAAGTTTGCATGACTGCAATTACTACCATTTAGAGCCACCCCACTAAAGTCTACCTGCGATAATTCCATTTCAGCGAGATAAGCACCACGCAAATTTAAACCTGCAAAATTACGTTGTCCAGCTTGATATTGAATGAGTAATGTATTAGCGTTAATAGCGCCAGCATTAGTGATCGTTTCTGTTTTCAATGGGACTAGTGAATTGCTATGCGATGGTTCCATTGATAATCCATTCTGCGAAGTATGTTGAGCATTGCGATCGCCTAATTTCTCGATAATCCTTAAGACTCCAATGATTTGTCCGTTAGAGTCACGAACGAGAACCGTAGACATACTGATGCTAATCCAACTACCATCTCGAATTTCAATATCCATATGTACCCGATCAAGGGGTTTACCAGCTAAGGTATCAAGAATTGCGGTCTGTAAGTCTGGTACTTGTGCTGCATTGGGATAACCCATGATCGCTAAGGTATTTAAAGCAAATAGTTTTTCGGCAGCGGCATTGCAGAGCAGGATTTTTCCTTCAGGACTGATGATATCGATCGCAACAGGGACAGATTTAATTACTGCTCTTAAAAGTTCATTTGTCCGTTGGAGGCTTGATTCCGCTTCGCCCCTTTCACTAATATCAATGCATACACCGTCAGCGATGATTTTGCCTGACTCTGTATGATAGTAGCGTGCGATATTTTGAACCCATTTCACCTCTCCCGTAATGGCAATAATCCGAAACTCATGGCGGAAAGTGGCAAGTTTATCAAATCCAGCCTTAATCAGCGCTTTGAAATGATCCAAATCTTCAGGATGAATGAAATCTAGTAACTGATAAGGATTAGAGATGATATATCGAGGCGCAAGGCCCACTAAATCGATTAATCCATCACTAATGAATGGAATAGAAATACTTCCATCGGGGTTCATCGCTAGACGATAGATGGTTGCGGGCATACTCGAAGCGATCGCATCCAGTCTTATTTTACTTTCCTGCAATGCTGATTCTGTGCGTTTGCGTTCAGTAATATCACGGGAGTTAATCACTAAGCCTTGGACATTGGGATCTTGCAAAAGGTTGCAGCAAACCGACTCTAGATAAACCCAATCGCCATTGATATGTTGATAGCGCATCACAATTGGGGTAGATACGGACATCTCATCGACTGATTGCGCGAGAAAACTTTGAAAAACTGGTAAGTCTTCAGGATGAATAAATTTCACAAACTTCTTGTCGATCACCTCTTCAGGCATATAGCCTAGGGCTTTAATGATGGCAGGACTGCAATAGTGAATTGTCGTATCAATATCAAGAATATTAACGATATCTGAAGAATGCTGCATCATAGCCCTTAGTTTGGCTTCATTACGGGCAAGACTACGAGAAATCCGTCTTTGTTCTTCTCTTTCTACACGAATCTGGCGATCCATGAGATTGAGTTTTGCATTCATTTCTGCAATGCGAATCTCTAAGCGTTGATGGGACTGTTGGAGCTTTTCTACTTCCTGCTTGCGTTGGGTGATGTCTTGAATCCACCAACGCATTCCAATTACTTTTCCATCAAGGGCGCGAATGCTAATGATCGTAAAGCTAGCATCAAAGGGCTGCCCTGTGGGAAATTGCATCCGAAAGTCTAGACTCTTAATGTTTTGTCCGCGTTGCAGTTGCCCAATCAAGCTTTGAAATTGATCTTTATAGGATGGATAGACAAAGTTCTCTAAATTTTTGCCAATGGGATGCGAACCAAACATCAAGGTTGCGGCACGGTTAGCTTCGGTGATATCTCCTTTGGCATCCGTAACAAAATAGCCATCGGGGGCAAAGTCAAACAGTTCGCGATATCGATCTAGTTCCCCTGCAAGCGATCGCTGTGAAATTTCTAGTTCTGTTAAGCTAGATTGCAGAACATGAAGTGCATTTTGTAAGGAAATGTTTTTTACTTCAATTTCGGTAGGAGTTGATACGGGTGATGTTGCAATATGCTCTAGATCATGCAGTTGCTGAATCGAGGTTGCAAGCAATTCGAGACAAAGGTGCATTCCCATATACAATCCATGTGTGATTCAGGCTTCTAAGTCTTATATCTTAACATAGGAATATTCGAGTTGTTTCCCCTCCAAAAGCAGGGAAACAACTCTGTACTGCACTTTTGATTATTTGAGAGAGTGCTTTCCTAAGGGCATACACTCTCTCAAAACATTTAGAATTGCCGTCATAAAATAAGAACCCAATTTTTGATGGTGCGGCAAAGCCGCACCATCAAAAATTGGGTTCTTTATTAAATTTAAGAACTTCTTGAAAGACTTGTAGGAAAATTAAGAACCCAATTTTAGTGGTGTAGCGAAGCCACAACACTAAAATTAAATCGCAGAATCCTTAATGTGAATTAACACTTCTAGGTGCTTTCTTTTGTGGTTTGTTTGGAGACTTGCTGGGTGATTGTGATGATGGCTTAGTGGTAGGATTATGCTCCCTTTGTCCACGTCGCGGTTGATGTTTTGATTGCCTTCCTAGTTGAATAGGCTCAGGTTTAGCACGAGGATCGGGATCGAAGCCTTCGACGATTTCTTGAGGTAGCGATCGCTTGATTAATTTTTCGATATCTGAGAGGAACTTACGCTCATCCACACATACCAATGAGATTGCCTCACCGACGGAACCAGCGCGACCTGTGCGACCAATACGATGCACATAGTCCTCTGGTACATTGGGCAATTCGTAATTGACCACATGGGGAAGTTCGCTAATATCCAAGCCCCTCGCAGCGATATCAGTCGCAACTAAGACTTGCAAACTGCCATCCTTAAACTTGCCGACCGGGTACGGGCGGCTTGACTTTTATTGCCATGAATCGCCATCGCCACAATGTCATCTTGATGCAATTGCTTAACGAGGCGATCGGCTCCATGTTTGGTACGGGTAAAGACTAAGACCTGATACCAGTTATGGGTTTTGATCAAATGGGTGAGTAATTCCCGTTTGCGATCGCGATCGACAGGAAAAATTCTCTGGGTGACTAAATCCGAAGTTGCGTTTTGACTAGCGACTTCAACGAGTACAGGTTGATTGAGCAAAGTGCTAGCAAAGGCTTTAATCTCATTGGAGAAAGTCGCTGAAAACAATAGGTTTTGGCGTTGCTTGGGCAATAGAGCCAAAATGCGACGAATATCGCGAATGAAGCCCATATCTAACATGCGATCGGCTTCATCTAATACCAAGATTTCGACCTTGGATAGATCTAGTCGTCCCTGCTGCACATGGTCGAGCAATCGTCCGGGAGTTGCCACCAAAATTTCGACACCACCTCTGAGGCGATTAATTTGAGGATTAATATTCACACCGCCATAAATCACCATTGAGGTGAGGGGCAGATGTCTACCATACATCCGCACGCTTTCTTCGACTTGGGCGGCAAGCTCACGGGTGGGGGTGAGGATTAAAGCCCGAATGGGGATCTTGCCTGTTGGCGATCGCTTGACGACCTTCTGCGAAAGTAAATGCAAAATAGGCAGGGTAAAGCCTGCGGTTTTGCCAGTACCCGTTTGAGCACCAGCTAGTAAATCTTGACCTGAGAGGACAACGGGGATCGCTTGCGATTGAATCGGTGTGGGCTTGGTATAGCCGCGTGCAGTAACGGCACGGACAATTTGATCGGACAAGCCTAAAGCAGAAAAGGACATAGAACTCCAACTTTTTGACGTGGTCTGTCGCTGTTAGCGTTGCCATTTGATAGTCATACCAATTCTTAGAGGTTTACGGCAGTTCTAAGAATCTAAAACCTTACAGAAAAATTAATCAGGGGGATTTTAAAGCTTCAACAGGAATGCTCCCATTGTTGAAATTGGTGTTAGACGGATTCAGAGACAGAAATATGTAACTTCTAGCAGTATCAATAATTGGGAGCAGATACCGTAGGTTTTGATCTTAGCAGAGGTTCGTAATTTGTAGTTGCAATCGGTGAATGCGATTTTTAGGTGATGGTAGATAGCTTGCTTATTTTAATTAGCGCCTGCGTGAGTTCTTCTAGCCGAATGGGTTTACTAATGTAATCATTCATCCCCGCATCAAAACAGGACTCGCGGGCATCCCCGATCGCATGGGCGGTCATCGCAATAATCCATGGCTGATGCTTGGACTGTAAGCGAATGATTTGGGTGGCGGTGATGCCATCCATTTCAGGCATTTGCATATCCATGAGAATGACATCATAGAGTTTTTGCTTGAGCATATCTAATACTTCTAGACCATTGTTGGCGATATCTGCATAACAACCAAGCTTTTTAAGCATAAAGAGAGCTAATTTCTGATTTACTTGATTATCCTCAGCAACTAAAATCTGCAAAGATGATGGATGGGCATTGGCGATCGCTAATTTGGCATTTTGATAGGGGGAAGTAACGACAACGGGTAGTTCCGAGGTCTTCAGTAAGATGGTGAAGTAAAAGATGGAACCCTGAGTATTAGGTTCACTTCGGCGTAATTCCCAATTCAGAGGAGGAGTACCACCAATATTGCGATCACTCTCGACCCAAATTGTCCCTCCCATCAGTTCTACTAAGCGTTTGCAAATAGCTAACCCCAGTCCCGTACCGCCATACTTGCGGCTAATCGAGGAATCCGCTTGAGAGAATGGTTGAAATAACTTGACTAAGCGATCGCGATCAATACCTATTCCTGTATCCGCAACCGCAAAGGTGAGTTCATAGGTACTCTGACTATCAGGCTGACGACCGCTGACTGTAATCGTAATATTACCTTGCTGCGTAAATTTAATGGCATTACTAATCAGATTTAGCAGGATTTGGCGTAGACGAGAACTATCGCCCATCAGTGTATGCGGTATATCTTCGCTCACCTGATAGCTGAGGTTAATTGCTTTATCCCTTGCTTGTCCATTCAGGAGATTACATACCGATTGGACGCTATTTTTAACAATAAAGGGATGTGCTTCTAACTCCAGCATTCCTGCTTCAATCTTAGAAAAGTCCAGAATGTCATTCAGGAGAGTCAACAAAGCATCACTGCTGTATTGAATGGTCTGTACTAAGTCTTTTTGTTCCTCAGTGAGTTCAGTCATGGCAAGTAACTGCGTCATCCCCAGCATCCCATTCATCGGTGTGCGAATTTCATGGCTCATATTGGCAAGGAAAGCACTTTTGGCTCTGGTGGCCGCTTCTGCTTCTTCCTTAGCTTTGGCTAGGGCGATCTCGGCAGCTTTGCGGTCGGTAATATCGCGAATCAAACCAACTCGAATCAGTTTTTCGCCATCTTGAATAAATGATTCCGATAGTAATGCAGGAAATAGACTGCCATTGGAGCGATGCATCGAGATCTCGGCTTCGATCGCATAGTTTGCGAGTGATGGCGCAGTCACCGAAGTTTGCAAATATGGCTGCCCCAGAATATCCATCGGTTTCCCAATCAAATCTTCCCCTTCAAGATTACAGATTTGCTTCAGAGAGTCATTAATAAACAGTAAGTTCCCGTTTAAGTCAGCGATATAAATGCTATCTTTGGCACTTTGCATCGCATGGTTGAGAATGCGTACCTTCTCCTCGGCTTGCTTGCGGTTAATGACTTTGGAGACAGTAGCAGGTAAAATTTTGAGATATTTGAGGTCAGGATCTTTGATTAAATAATCATAAGCGCCTTCATTCATCAACCTCGCCGCAGTTTCTTCATCCCCAGTGCCTGTAGCAATGATAAACGGACAATTTCTTGCTTTGAGCACATCAAATAGTTCCAGCGATGTGCCATCTTTTAGCGAGTAATCGAGGATTGCGATATCAAACGATTGAGATTCTAAAGCATGTTTAGCTTCCGCCAGCGAATATGCCACTGTGTAATCATAGGGCAGCTTTTCGTGTTTCACGCTGCGGACAAAAGCAATGCAGTCAATTTGGTCATCCTCTACAAGGAGAACTCGAATTGGTTGTGGTGATAATGAATCATAACTATCTGGAGCCATCGATTTAGTCTTGCCTTTTGACTATAGAGATATCCATCAGCGAGCCTATAAAATTGAATGAGGTAATTGAGGAGATTCGTTTAAGCACCAATATTCATATATTACCTTTAGATGCTCAACAAAGTCAGGATAACTTAATGGTTTAACAACATATCCTGCTGCGCCTAATTCAAAACTAGCTTTGCGATCGCATTCTTCCTGAGAAGTGGTCAAGACGACTACAGGGATTCTCCGCCACTGAGGAGAATTTTTGATGATTGACAGAAACTCCAGCCCATTCATACGAGGCATATTGATATCTAGTAAAATCAAGGCAGGGTGCGTTTTTGTTTGTTCTCTTAAAAACTGGAGAGCCTCTTCTCCATCATTACTGACATGGAGGGGATTGTGGGCATTGATTTCCTTTAGCGCTCGCTTGAGGATCATGATATCAATGAGACTATCTTCTACGAGTAAAATTGGATCGCAACTTCTCATTGTATTTTGTCCTCAATTGTTGAAACAGACTTGGGGAGAGTAAAGAAAAATGTGCTACCTTGCCCAACCTCCGACGTTACCCAAATTTTACCACCATTGATTTCGACAATTTTTTTAACAATAGCTAACCCAACGCCTGTACTCTCGCTGGAATCTTGGGTAGATAATGTTTGAAAAATCTGAAAAATTTTATCAAAATATTTAGCATCAATACCAATACCCGTATCACTGACATAAAACTGCCAGTAGCGATTTTTGGGAGTATGACCAATCCAAATCTTTCCCTCTGGCTTGCCAATGTACTTAACCGCATTACTCAGTAAGTTTTGAAAGATCTGTTGCATTTGAGTTTTGACGGCTATTACCGTGGGCAATTCCGTCTTGATGGCAACTTCAATACTGGAGGGTAAAGCAATCATATCCATGACTTCCTCTAGTAATTCTTGAAGATTAACAGCACTTTTTTCCTCTTGCACTCTCCCCACACGGGAATATTGCAAAATGCCATCGATGAGATCGCTCATGCGGCGCACTCGTCCACCCAGTAACTGCAACATTTCTTGACCTTCATCATCAATGCGATCACTATAGTCTTGGCTTAACCAAGTAGCGATGGAAGCAATCCCGCGTAAAGGAGCCTTGAGATCATGGGAGACAATATAGGCAAAGTCTTTCAGCTCTTGATTTGCCGTGGCAAGTTCGGACATGAGTTCGAGTTGCCGATTTTCAAAGCGTTTACGGTCAATGGCATGGTGAATTGCTCGCTCCAGCAAAATCGTACTGAGCATATGCCCCTTTTCGAGATAGTCCGATGCCCCACTTTTCATGGCTTGTTGATCAATGTCATGATCTCCAAGCCCTGTTAATAGCACAATTGGTTTATGGCAGCCGAGTTTGACTGCTTCTTTCAATAGTTCTAGACCATTATCTTTGCCGAGTCGATAATCGAGTAAGTATACATCATGCTGATCTTTTGCGATTTCATCTAGCCCTGCCTGAAAATTATCAACCCAATCTAGTTGAAAATTGAACTGCTCTGCATCGCTCAAAAAATCACGGGTAACAATGTAATCATCCTCGTCATCATCTACTAGTAAAACCTTGCACTTTTGTCGCGCCATGATGATTGGGTTAATTCCAAATAGAGATGAAAATCTATTTTTTGTCAGGTAATTCTACAATCTCAAACCAGTATTTGCCCAAGGCTTTAATAATCTGTACCATAGATTCAAAGATTACAGGTTTAGCAATGAACGAACTGACACCGAGATCATAGGTACGGAGGATATCTTCTTCTGCCTTGGATGTAGTCAATACTACAACAGGAATTTGTCTGAGGGCGGGATCGGATTTAATTTCTTTTAAGGCTTCCCGTCCATCTTTGCGGGGCATATTTAAGTCTAGTAAAATTAAACTAGGACGTGGGGCAACTTTGGGATCGCTATATTGACCACGATGCTGCAAATAATCCATAAGTTCTTCTCCATCACATACAAAATGGAGATCGTTGGCAAGGCGATTTTCTTCTAAGGCATCTTGCATCAGCATTCGATCATCTTCATCGTCTTCAGCAACCAAAATTGTGACTGATTGTCCTTTTTTAGTCATAGTCTTCTACTGTGGCTTGTTTTAAGGGTAGGTTAATGATAAAGGTTGCGCCTTGGTCAATTTGGCTCTCTACTGTGATCATACCACCATGCCGTTCGACGATTTTTCGGCAGATGGCTAATCCGATGCCTGTACCTTCGTAGGCATTGCGCCCATGCAAGCGTTGAAACATCTGAAAAATGCGATCGCTATATTTGGGATCGAGTCCGATGCCGTTATCAATGACCCGAATCTCGTAAAAGTCATGCTCGTCCTGTTGGATCATTTGCACAAGGATTTGAATAATTGGGGCAACATTGTCCTTACTGAATTTGATCGCATTACTGATGAGG
Source organism: Pseudanabaena sp. BL-A-41 (assembly GCA_050632425.1). Taxonomy (GTDB): domain Bacteria; phylum Cyanobacteriota; class Cyanobacteriia; order Pseudanabaenales; family Pseudanabaenaceae; genus Pseudanabaena. The sequence goes on from CP192607.1 coordinate 3,449,561, forward strand.
TTTTGGAACAGTTGCCGCATTTGACTAGGATCTGCTTCGATCACTGGTAGAGGAGCGCAGACAATAGTTGTCCCTGTCTGCTCAACGCGCACCTCTAGATCAGAGAGAACTCCTTCTAGTACCTCATCTAGGGAAATGGGTACAAAGGACTGGGCTTTAGTAGTGATTCGTGAAAATGCTAATAGATCATTGATTAATACTTGAGCACGGTTAGCGGCATTGAGCATTCGCTCTAGGTAATCTTTGCCTCTTTCATTGAGGACATCTCCATTTGTTGTTTTCAGGCGATCTCCAAAGGCTTGAATCTTGCGGAGTGGCTCCTGTAGGTCATGGGATGAGACATAGGCAAAGTCCTGTAACTCTCGGTTATTTAGCTCCAAGCGTTCGGTTAAGAGACGCATTTCTTGCTCAGAGCGTTTGCGATCGCTAATGTCTTGGCTAATTGATAAAAACTGCTGCGGATTATCTGCTCCCTTGAGTAAGGGCACAATGGTTGTATCAACCCAAAAAATAGAACCATCTTTGGCACGGTTACGGATATCAGAGCGCCAATCATGCCCATTAATGATAGTTGTCCACAGCGCCACAAAAAATTCTGGGGCATGATATCCAGAATTGAAGAGGCGATGATTTTGACCAATCAACTCTTCTCGACTGTACTTAGAAACCTCACAAAATTTATCATTGACATAGGTAATCTCGCCGTTAATGTCGGTAATAGCAACAATGGCACTGCGATCGAGCGCATATTTCATGTCCTGCAAATCCAGTAAGACTGCATCTAAATATCGATTTTTCTCCCGTAGTTCTAATTCCACAATTTCTAGTTCCATCTGTTTGTAAGCCTTGACTTGCCCAAACACTTTGGCAAAGTTAGCCCCTAGAAATCCAATTTCATCATGGGGTAAATCTGGAAGTAGAAAATCTTCGGTTTGGTTGCTTTGGGTGATCGCTTGATTGAGTTTAGCTAAGGGACGCAGTACTAATTTTTGGATGAGCCATCCTAGAAACAGTAAGATAATAATCGTACCAACTGCCATCGTGATGGTCGAAGAGACAAAACTCCGCAATGTGTCTCTTTCCATCTTCGCAAGATCCATGATTGCGATCGCTACACCGCGCCTACCTGAATTGCCAAATAACAAGCTACTAAAAGGTAAAATCTCGATGACGACAGGCTTCCCATTGAGAGTGGTACGCAGATGCACCTCATTACCTAATTGGGATGCTTGATTAACTGCTGAGACTAAGGATGGCTGAATATCAGCATAACGATTACTGTTGATAAAGCTTTGACTATGGGCAATGATCATCCCATCAGGATCGACAATGGAAACTTCAACTACAGTTGGCAAAGTGGCATAGTTTTGGACAATACGGGATAATAGTGATGCTTCCTTAATTTCAATTAATCCCTCAGAGGCAAATTCTAGACCTCGCGTGATGGATTCGGCTCGTTGTTGTACCTGCTGCTCTAAGTCTCGTTTGAGGGAAGTGTAAGTTACCCATAATGTACCTAGCCCAATGATCACTAGGGATAGTCCAAACCCAACCAATAATTTGCGTGATAGATTTCGTTTAATCGCGGATGGCAGTTTTTTCACGGTTTTTCTATTAGTTGGGGATTAGGTTTCAGCGATTTAATAATGTAGTGCTGCAAGACAGCACTACATTATTAAATCTGGTTCTTATTTTCTTTCGAGTTCCTTACAGCATTTTTAAGTATCTGGGTGCAATTAAATATACCCCCAAGCCTGTGGCGCACACTGCTCGTGTACCACAGGTTTGGGTTCTGTTTTTTTAATTACACCTAGTTACTTATCCACATTGTTGCTGATAATTTTTTAGTATAGCAATGTAAGTTTTGCTTAGAAAATAAAACCCAAAAGATAAGTGGCAGTGCGAAGCACTGCCACTTATCTTTTGGGTTTTATTTGTCCCATTAAAAGCCTAGGCATTTGAGATAAACAACCAATTTTAATGATGCGACTTTGCCACACCATTACAGTAATTTCTGATCAAATGAACTATAAGAAAAACTTTAAAAACGTTGCGAAGCAACGTTTTTAAAGTTTTTCTTCGTTTGTTTTTGAGCGCAAAGCGCTGTAAATCGTCAAATCGTCGAAACCTTATTTGCTTTTATACGGCAGTTGTTTCATGGAAATGGCTGTAATCCAAATATCGATGTCCATCTTTGCCTATATGGATTACATCGACAAAACGGCGATCGCATAAAATTTGTGACGATGAATACATATGTCTTGCATGAATTGTTCCTTCTATGGTTTCATCAACACCAGTAAGTGAAACGAGAATTTGAGCATTTAAGCGTTCCATAGTTTCTATATTGATGCCATAGAGAGGACTATTCTCATCGATAGTATGCATCACTGTCCAAGATAATAAGAAGATCGGAGAATGATCGCGGACTAGCTTTAGTTCATGCAAGCGACGCATCATTTGTCCTTCAGATGTAATTTCGTCAATCATCAAATAAACTCTCAATTTCGCTTCGAGAATGTTATTCTTTCGCTCATTCGCAGTCCGAAACATTAGTGTCGGAATGCCATTGTAGTCATGGATAGTGACGATACGACTAAACATGACACGAGAAGAAGACTTGGCGAATCTCGTAAAGGCAATTCCTGTAATTACAGCAAATAGCATTAAACTAGCGATCGATTCTAAAGTGACGATCAGGTTAGCATACAGAGTTTGGGGATTCATCACTCCATATCCAATGGAAGCAAGAGTCTGCACACTAAAGAAAAACGCTTCTAAAAAACCAACTTCCTTGATGCCAGCGATCGCATTGCTATCTAGTAAATAGAGAAGGGCAAATATTGCATTGAGAAAGATATCAAATCCGACAACGATCGCAAAAAAGCCAATCCAAGGAACCGTTAATAGGAGATGGTAGGGATCACGCAAATAGGAATACCAACTGTTACCACCGACTACCTGTAGCACACCATCACGTTGCTCTAGTTTGATTAAATGATGATGCAGTTTACGCTTGATTCCCATATGACGAGTTCCTCACTAATGGATTTCTCTTCCTGTTATACCGTCTGTTGAAGCTTGAAGTAGTACGGATAAATTTTTGAAAGCTCAGCAAGCTGAACTTTCAAAAATTTATCTAGTTTTTCATTCAGTACAATGCGCTGTAGCTGTTTGCCAATGAGTATATGCTGATAAAACTAAACCAGCAAATCCATTCCCAGATTTTAGTAGCGTGGCAAAGCCACGCTACTAAAATAACTGATGTTACGTGGAACGCAGCGAAGCAGGGCAACCACGGGGGGATTGCCCCTACCTGTAAATTTTATATCTTGTAGGGGCTGTGCCCCCGTGCCAGCCCCAGACTTCTATCATTGTAGGAATTCCTTCCACGTAACATCAGTAAAATAAGTTATAGCGAGATCAACCGTTGCTATACTAGATGCCTTCGCAATGCCCCCAACCCAAATAAATTGTTAGAAGGGATGCTTTGCATCCCTTCTAACAATTTATTTGCTAGCAAAAATTAATAATCAATGACACAAGTTCACACTTATTCCGAGCTAATCGAAGGTCGTCTGGTTAGCCGTTACAAACGTTTCTTTGCGGATATCGAACTAGAGAATGGCGAAATAATTACGGCCCATTGTGCAAATACAGGACCAATGACTGGGGTATGCCAAATTGGCAGTCCTGTGTTAGTTTCCCACCACTCTAATCCTAAACGTAAACTCGCCTATAGTTGGGAAGCGATTTATTTAGATAATGAATGGATAGGTATTAATACTAGTCTTCCTAATCGTGTGATTGGATATATGCTCGATCGCCATTTATTACCAGAGCTAGAGCCATACACAACTGTAAAGAGTGAAGTTGCCTATGGCAATGAAAAGAGTCGGATAGATTTTCTTTTGACTGATGATAATGATCAGAAGAAAACCTATGTGGAAGTTAAAAATACAACTTGGTGTATTGGCAATTTAGCCTTATTTCCTGATACGGTGACGACGCGAGGGCAAAAACACCTACGCGAACTCATGTCAGTAATCACTGAAGATACTGGCGCTGCTTTAATTTTCTTTATTAATCGGGGAGATTGCGATCGCTTTGCGGCAGGAGCCGAAGCTGATCCTGAATATGACAGACTGCTCACAGAGGCGATCGCCAGAGGAGTCAAGGTATTACCCTGCCGATTTAAGATTGAACCGACAAAAATTACATATTTGGGCTTAGCAAATCTATAAACTCAAAGCTTAAAACCCTTAAATCCCAAAAAGTATGGAGTATTAGCCTACCGCATACTTTTTGGAGTAGTTGAGTTCTAAGAATCAGTGAAGGGTCTCACAATTGTCCAAAATGTGAAAGGAACTCCGACGCTCAAAACAAAATAGACTGCTAATTCTGCCATAGGTCAATAGATGCGTACTATGTAAAAGTCTTTGCTTGTTGCGAGTATTACTCGATAGCATCTCAATATACATCTTTCTCTATGGTTTGTATATCTCCTTTTGGGTGATATGTTGGATCGCCTGCTACGCAGGCGATCCAACATTCTTTAATTGTGATGAACTATTTATTGTATGTATTTGTTAGAAAAATTTTCGCCGATTTAACCAACTTGTGATAGTCTGTCTGCCTGAAGGGGTTATTCCTTAAAGATAAATAAAATCGTTTCTTAGTAAAAGGAAGGGATATCTGTGAAAAATCTAGCTAACTTAAGTAAGATACTGCTCGGCTTAACTACATTAGGATGTGTATCAGCGATCGCTGTCCCTTCCGCCAAAGCTCAGCCTGCCTACGGTAGTTATATCGGTGTGGGTGCGAGTTTTGGATTTACCAGTGGTAATGCTGCGGCAGGAGAAACCTCACGCACGTCTGGGCTCGTTGCCGCCCGTTATAAGTTTCTTGAATTCCCTGTATCAGTACGCACCCAAATTTTGATTGGTAGCAGTACCGCAGTTGTGCCAACTGTTTCCTTTGATGTGCCGCTAAACTTCGATACAGATATTTACATTGGCGCTGGTGTCTCCTTATCGAATACCGTTGATACCACCCCAGTCGGTAACAAAAATAGTTTTGTTGTCCAACCTGGTATTGATTACACATTGCCCAATAGCAATCTTGTATTATTTGGTAACGTCATTTTCGCCTTTGATGCTTATCGTAATTCCCCCGGTACATCTGCAACTTCTTTGCAAACTGGCTTAGGTCTACGATTCTAAAAAGGTTCCTGTCAATGATTTTGATACCTCGACAAACTTCTTCATGCAAGATCTTGTAGCTGCGTTTGAGAGTCAGTTCGCTCATAAACAATTCTCCGCCGCTTCAGCAACGCTTCAGCAATTGCTGTCAGATTCTCCTGACGATCCGCAGTTACAGATTTTGCAAGGTCGCCTCTATGATGCGATGGGTCAGCCCAATGAAGCTGAGGAAATTTTTCGCCGTCTGCTTAAGGCTCAGTTACCTGCAAAGTTAATTACACAGGCTCGGCAAGGATTGCTCGCGATCGAGATGGCGGAGGTGCAGGCTCGCCAAGGGCGGATGGATGAAATCGCCAAACTTGCGGGTGGTTCTAGTTTTGCTTATATAGCCCTATTGCCAGTAGCTCCTGAGCAAAAAGACTGGGCGATCGCTAAAATTGCCAGAGTCTTTCGTACCGATCCCTACACAGCAAGATTTAAAATTCCTAATCGCTATCCCAAAATTATTCGCATAGGTACGCTGGCAGAGATGCAAGCCTATGGTGAGGAGTTACAGACCTATGGGATTGCGGCGATTTGGCTAAGTATTGAGGCAGTAGCCCAAATCCCGATTTATCAGGTGGAATACTTTGATGAGTTGCAGGTAAAGGGAAATTGCCAAGTTAAGGCGATCGCTGATGTCGATGAGATTACCTTTACGCCCCAAGATGTGATTACCAAAGTAGAGGGGATTTTGCCGACCTTCGGTGATGTGGTGGTGGTTGATGCCAAGCACAAGCTCGCCCGTAAGGAGCAGATTTTAGATCGGGTGCAGATTTGCGATCTCCATTTGCGTAGCTATCGCGTCAATGGCGAAGTGTGCGATCGCGGCGGTATTCTGCGATTTCATGACAATCAATATCGCTTTGATTTAGGTTTGCAATTGCCCGTCGAGCGATCGCTTAAGCATATTGCCCCAACGGTTAAAGAGCGTTGGCTCGAATTGAGCAAATGGCTTGATCGGACAATACCCTCAGCAAAAACTGCCCGTGATTTTCAAAATTTTGCGGAAATGTCGATTGTTTATCCAGAATTTCTACAAGCGATCGAGGAAACCCATGTGACCATTGAGCGTGTTAAACCCAGCCTGTGGGACAACAGCTTCCAGTTATATAGCAGTACCATTTTTCATCACGTCCATCTAGCAACATAAAGCATAGTGTGGGCAAAGCCCACACTATGCGTAAGGAGCTTGCTATTAATTGCTATTAATTAAAGTACCTGTGGCTTCGACTCCGCTCACCCAACAAGTCCCTAAGCTTAAATAAAGTAATGATTTTTCAGCACCGTAGACACTGAAAAATAAAATCTAGAAAGTATTGTTGTGCGGGCAAAACCCACACAACATCCTCAAGTAATTGCTTTTCAGCACCTACGGTGCTGAAAAATAAAATCTAGTTTGATGATAATATTCGTAAAACTGTCACAGGTAAGACGATGAGCGCACCAACAGCAACCAAAATCGGACTCAACACCTCTCTACCAAGTATTCGCCGCATTCATAGCATCATTCGCGATAAGAATGAGGTGGAGATCAAACTCCTCACAGGTGATCAACTGCGCGGCAAGATTAGTTGGATTGATGATCAATGTATTTGCTTAGATGCTGCTGGTCATAAAGTGGTGATCTGGCAACATGCGATCGCCTTTATCAAAGGTTAAAGAACTTTAACAGTGCCCCAAAATGTTACTGTTAATCAGTCGCCAAGGCAGAAAAATTGGCTAACTATTTGCGATCGCAGGGCATTAATCCCGATGATTTGGCACAATTAGAATAGGTAGAATAGGCGGTGCAATGTGCTGTCTATTTTCTGATGCTAATCTCTAATGCTAAAAATAGCGATCGCAATAACGCAATATGAAAGCGGAGTTTTACTATAGCCAGCGTAAATATGAATGTAGTGTAGTTTTGCTTTCTAGCGATCAGGGAGAGATCAAGGAATTAAGAATCCGCAATCCTGAAGGTGAAATTCTCGCAGTACAGCAGGGACAAAAAATTGCTTTGCGGGGCAAGAGTCGCGCTACCTCCCAAGAAGTTGATATTTTAAAGAGTAATTACTACAACTTAGTCAAGGCAGCAGTCACGGCACTGGATCTAGAAGAAAAACAGAAGTTAATCAAAGATAAAGACGAGCAAATTCGCTTGCTCAATGCAGAGATCTCGATCTTTAAAGAAAAGGCTGATTTGTCGGATACAGAAAGAGAAGAAATACTTCATCTGCGCGATCAAATTAAAGCTTTGTCTGAGCAACAAACTACATCCGCCTTTAACTATGATGAGCAAGAAATTGAGGCGAAATTACTGAAAAGAATAGGGAAAAATGCTTGGAATCAGCTAGAAATGGCGAGTCGTAAAGATCTTTTTAGTGCCTACAAGCATAAATATTTAGTAGAGTCAGATATTTTTACTGAGAACTTTTCTGACTATAAGCCTTCGTGTTTGTACATTGCGAGTGTGGTTGAACGCGAGATTGTGCATAGCTTCTTTAAAGGGTTTTATCGGTTTATGTGTCAGCAATATTCGCAGCAAAAAGAATTTGTCATTGCGGGAGTGACCCTGAGAAATCGAGGTAAATATACAATTGGGAGTTTGCCCTATTTGATTGCAAAGGAATGGGACACTTTTCGTGAGGAGGTTTTAAATCAAGAATATTTATCCAATGACGATCGCGATCGCCTCTATTACCAAAAGTTTAACGATCAGAAAATATCCTCTAGCGATCGCCAATTAGTAAATGAATTTCTCGAACAATGGCAACATCCCCTTTCGCAATGGTTGCGATCTAATAGCAAAGCTGCCAGCAAAATCGATCAAGTTGCCAAATTACGAAATTTAACTGCCCATCCTATGCCAATATACAAATGGCAATTCACGGAATTATGGTTACTGGTAATCGGCGGCAAAACTAAAAGCGGTCGTACTCAAAAAGGCTTGCTCAAAGAAATCTATGAAAGAGCAGTTCCATAATGTTCGGCACGAAGCTCGATCAATCCCAGTCTGAGGAGAAAAGCATTATAAAAGTGGATGAAACTCATTGAGAAAAATCTATGGTTTTAGGGATTATGCAATTCTTAAATTAATGCTTAGTTTTAAATATGATTTCTCGAAATCCCAAATAATTAAAAATTAGTAAAACCTTACTTTTATGCCTAATTCTTCTCAACCATCACAGGTAGATCAATTAAATAGTCTCTGGCAAATATGGGAGCAAGGAGTAAAAGTACATCCTGATGCGATCGCTCTCCACGATCCCCATGCTAAGCCACCTATACGAATTTCCTATAAAGATACCTTTGAGCAAATTAATGCGTTCGGGGCAGGTTTGCGATCGCTGGGTGTGAACTTTGGCGACAAGGTGGCGCTGATCGCCGATAACTCACCAAGGTGGTTAATTGCTGATCAGGGGATTTTAGCGATCGGAGCCGCCAATGCTACCCGCAGTTCGCAAGCCGAGCGCAGTGAATTGCTTTACATTATCGAGCATAGTGATAGCGTAGCGATCGTGGTCGAGAATCTGGCTACTCTCAAAAAGCTTGAACCAGAATTGCATAGCCTGCCAGTCAAACAAATTATCTTGCTGTCAGACGAAACGCCACCCGAAGGAGCCTACAACTTTCAGCAATTATTAGATAAAGGTAGCAGCAAGGATTTAGGCAATCCCACCATCAAACGCGATACCCTTGCAACGCTGATCTACACTTCTGGTACTACTGCCAGACCCAAGGGAGTCATGCTCACCCACGGCAATTTCCTCTATGAAGTAGCTGGGGCCCAGTCAGTTTTAAAGCTGCAAGTTAACGAAAAAGTTCTCAGTATTCTCCCAACATGGCATTCCTACGAGCGCACCTTTGAATATTTCATCTTTTCCCAAGGTTGCACTCAGATTTACACCAATCTCCGCACCATTAAAAAGGATTTAAAAGAGCATAAACCCCATTACATGGTTGCCGTGCCGCGTCTGTGGGAATCAATCTATGAAGGTGTGCAGAAAAACTTCCGCGATCAACCTGAGAGCAAACAGCGCTTAGTCAAATTTTTCCTCACAACCAGCCAGAAATACATCACGGCAAAACGGGTCGTCCAAGGCTTGAATGTTGAAAATCTCTATCCTTCTCTAGGTGACAAATTTAAAGCATCACTGGTAGTTTTGGGACTATGGGCAGTTCACCAGCTTGGTCATAAATTGGTTTATCAAAAAGTCCGTGAAGCAACGGGTGGCAATTTCAAGTACATCGTGAGTGGTGGCGGATCGATCGCTGAACACCTCGAAGACTTCTATGAAATTGTTGGCATCGAAATTTTGGGGGGATATGGCTTGACCGAAACCTCACCAATTACCCATGTGCGCCGTCCCCATCGCAATATTCGTGGTGGTGATGGACAGCCCTTGCCCCAAACCGAAACCCGCATCGTCGATATGTCCAGCAGAGCCGATGTGCCAATTGGTCAGCAGGGATTAGTGCTCATTCGGGGACCCCAAGTGATGCAGGGCTATTACAAAAATCCTGAAGCGACAGCAAAAGCGATCGATCCAGATGGTTGGTTTGATACAGGCGATTTAGGCTATGTCAGCAAGTGGGGTGACTTAGTAATTACAGGTCGTGCCAAAGATACGATCGTCTTAACCAATGGCGAGAATATTGAACCTCAACCCATTGAAGATGCATGTATTCGCAGTCCTTACATTGATCAAGTTGTCCTAGTGGGGCAAGATCAGAAACAATTGGGTGTTTTAATCGTTCCTAACCTGTCAGCACTAGAAGCCGCAGGCTTAATTCCCGCCGATTCAACATTGGCAACTATTTTGCCAGAACTGAACAATTCTAAAATTCGCAATCTTTATCGCGAAGAACTGAACCGTGAAGTGCAAAACCGCCCCGGATATAGCATTAACGATCGCATTGGTGTATTTGAGTTCTTGCCTGAACCCTTTACAATCGAAAATGGGTTCCTCACGCAGACATTCAAAATCCGACGTAACATCGTATTTGAGCGTTATCAAGATATTATTGTCAAAATGTTTACTTCATGATGTGAAAGTGGCAAAGTTACTTTCACATCAACATAAATTATTAGCCAACTGGAGATAACTGTGAGTTTCGATTTTTCTAATCAGCTTTTATTACGTCGCACTGCAAATATTCAAGTGATTGTGACGCAACGCTGGAAAGAGGAAATGCAGCAACAACTGCAACAACAAATTGCTCAAATCGATGCCCAAGTACAGCAAGTTGATGCCCAAGGCTCTCGCCAAATCAATGAAATTGAGCGCCAAAGTATCAAGCCATTTTCTGCGGAAGTATCCAATGCTCTTGAAGGCATTCGTGCAGAAATGAATCGCGTTAAAGCCGAATTATTAGAACAAAAGAATCAATTGCTAACCCAATTGACCCAAGTGCAAAATTTGGAACTAGAACAAGAAGTGTCTCAAGGACAACTTGATAGCTACTTCCCTGCTGCCAAAGGTGATAACTTGATTGCCCAGATGCGCGTGGAAATTGTCCTCCGCGATGGCGTAATCGAAGATATCCGTACTGGTTTCCCTGCTGTCTAAAGCTTAAACACATCCCCTATTGGGGGATGTGTTTAATAATATCCGCCCACTTAAACCCCAAAAGGTATGAACGTTCTACTGGTTTACCCACTTTTTCCAAAAACATTTTGGTCTTACGAAAAAATCCTAGAGCTAGTAAATCGCAAGGTGCTACTACCTCCGCTAGGATTGATTACTGTTGCGGCGATCTTGCCCCAAGAATGGAATTTTAAATTGGTCGATCGCAATGTTCGCACAATTACGGAGGCGGAATGGCAATGGGCGGATATGGTCATTCTCTCGGCAATGATCGTGCAGAAAGATGATCTCTTGTCCCTGATTAAAGAAGCGAAACGCCGTGGCAAAAAAGTTGCCTGCGGTGGTCCTTACCCCACCTCAATGCCCGAAGAACCTCAAGCCGCAGGTGTAGACTACCTGATTTTGGATGAGGGAGAAATTACGTTACCGATGTTTGTGGAGGCGATCGCTAAGGGTGAACCCAGTGGCATCTTCCGTACCAGTGAAAAACCTGATGTCACGACTACGCCCGTCCCCCGCTTTGACCTCTTAGAATTTGACGCATACGACTCAATGTCGGTGCAATTCTCTCGCGGTTGCCCTTTCCAATGCGAATTTTGCGACATCATCGTATTGTACGGACGCAAGCCGCGCACCAAGAGTCCTGCTCAGTTATTAGCCGAACTCGATTATTTATATAGTCTAGGCTGGCGACGGGGCGTATTTATGGTGGATGACAACTTCATCGGCAATAAACGTAATGTGCGGTTACTCTTGCTCGAACTGAAGGAATGGCAAAAAGAACATGGCTATCCCTTCCGCTTCAATACCGAAGCATCGATCGATCTCGCCGCCGATCAAGAATTAATGGATCTGATGGTGGAATGCTATTTCGATGCGGTATTCCTTGGCATTGAAACTCCCGATGAAGATAGCTTGCAGATGACTAAGAAATTCCAAAATACAAGGTCATCGCTGTTAGATTCCGTAGAAGCCATCACCAAAACGGGTATTCGCGTCATGGCTGGCTTCATCATCGGCTTTGATGGTGAGAAAAAAGGAGCAGGCGATCGCATTGTCCGATTTGCCGAACTAACGGGCATCCCCACTACCACCTTTGCCATGTTGCAAGCATTGCCCCACACCGCCCTCTGGCATCGTCTCGAAAAAGAAGGACGTTTACGCAGTCAGAATGGCAACTTGAACCAAACCACCTTGATGAACTTCGAGCCAACGCGCCCCGTCGAGGAAATTGCCCGTGAATATGTGGAAGCTTTCTGTGCCTTGTATGAGCCACACGCTTACCTCGATCGCGTTTATAGCTATTTCTTAAAGCTTGGCGCACCAAGAGTTAAAGCGGAAGCTAAACTTCCCACCCTTACCGACCTTAAGGCGTTAGCCATTATCGTCTGGCGGCAAGGCATCAAGCGCGATACCCGTTGGAAGTTCTGGCATCATCTATTTAGCATGATCAAGCGCAATCCTGCGGTATGGGAACATTACCTGATCGTCTGCGCTCACAATGAACATTTCATGGAGTACCGCGATATTGTCCGCCGTGAAATTGAAGGACAATTAGCCGCCTATTGGCAAGAGGAAGAGCGCCTAAAGCTTGTAAATCCAACTCCAGCAAGAGAATTAGATCTAGCAAGCTAGTCTATGTAGCGAAATCTTTTATATATTGAAAGATTTTATTCTGTAATAACCCTTTTTAATTCTTGTTAATGAGCAAGTCTTATTAATCGGAATTGAGAAGGGTTTTATTTTCGTCAAAATAGCTGTGTCTCTTACATGGCAAGAACTATAGCTGTTTTATTCTATAAATTAATCCCCAAATATAATGCGTGTTTTACTCGTCTATCCGTTATTTCCGAAAAGCTTCTGGTCATTTGAGAAAACACTGGAATTAGTTGGTTATAAGGCTCAGCTTCCACCCCTTGGGATGGTTACTGTTGCTGCGATCTTGCCCCAGACTTGGGAATTTAAATTAGTCGATCGCAATGTGCGTGATATCACTGAAGCTGAATGGGAATGGGCAGAAGTGGTTATTCTCTCGGCAATGATTGTGCAGAAAAATGACTTTCTCGCGCAAATTCAAGAAGCGAAAAAGCGCGGTAAATTAGTTGCTGTTGGTGGCCCCTACCCCACCGCTTTACCTGAAGAAGCGAAGGTTTCTGGTGCAGATTTCTTAATTCTGGATGAAGGCGAAATTACGTTACCAATGTTTGTGGAGGCGATCGAAAGAGGCGATCGCAGTGGTATTTTGCGAGCCAATGGTGAAAAGCCTGCGGTAACGGATACGCCAATCCCTCGGTTTGACTTGCTAGAAATGAACCGTTATGCGGAAATGTCAGTGCAGTTCTCTCGCGGTTGCCCGTTTCAATGTGAATTTTGCGACATCATCGTTCTCTATGGACGTAAGCCTCGCACCAAGACTCCTGCTCAAATTCTCGCAGAACTGCAATGTCTCTACGATCTTGGTTGGAGACGCAGTATTTTCATGGTGGATGATAACTTCATCGGCAATAAGCGCAACGTGAAGGTGATGCTGCAAGAACTGAAGCCTTGGATGAAGGAACGCAATTATCCCTTCTCCTTTGCTACCGAAGCATCGGTGGATCTTGCTCAAGATCCTGAAATGATGCAGATGATGGTGGAATGTAACTTTGGTTCGGTCTTCCTCGGTATTGAAACCCCTGATACCGACAGTTTAGCGCTCACCAAGAAGTTCCAAAACAATCGCGATCCTCTCTCAGAATCAGTGATTAATATCGCTAAAGCAGGGATTCGGGTGATGGCTGGATTTATCATCGGCTTTGATGGTGAGAAAAAAGGAGCAGGCGATCGCATTGTTCAATTTGTCGAACTCACGGCAGTTCCGACAGCCCTATTCAGTATGCTGCAAGCTTTACCTGATACAGGGCTGTGGCATCGTTTGAATAAAGAAGGACGGATGATTACCCAAAATAGCAATGGGCATCAAACCACTTTGATGAACTTCATGCCTACTCGTCCTCTAGAAGACATTGCCACAGAATATGTTCATGCCTTCTGGACTCTTTACGATCCCCTCGTATTTCTCAATCGTACCTATCGCCATTTCCTGATTTTGGGTGAGTCGCAGTACAAGCGCATCAAGCGTGAGAAGACTGATCAAAAGAAGAAAACTGATTGGACTGCAATCAGAGCCTTATTAATTCTATGTTGGCGACAAGGTTTTGTTCGCAAAACCCGTTTTCAATTCTGGATTAATCTCTTTGACTTGATGAAGCGCTATCCCAATGTCGTTACCAGCTACCTATCGGTTTGTGCTCAGGGTGAACACTTCCTCGAATATCGCTCGATTGTCCGTGAACAGATTGAAGCTCAATTGGCGGATTATCTGGCTAACCCTCCTGTGCTTCAGCCCAAGGTTGTACCTGTGGAGAAGAAGTTGGATTTGCAAGAAGTGAAGTAGCGATCGCTATCTCAACATAAGCAAAAGAGTCGCGAAGCGACTCTTTTGCTTTATTCAAAAATCTGAGATAACGGACAAGTGAATTCTGGTAATAATGGGGAAGTGAGCGTGTCAGTCACAAATAGAGTCATTGCTAATTTGAGAACTCCATTTTCGCGGCGATAGACTTGGAGTTTCTTTTCTCGCCAATCAGCGATCCAATATTCTAAGACTCCCTGTGATGAATAGAGCTTTAACTTAACTTCGCGATCGCGTTTTTCATTATCAGTTCCCGCCGATAGTACCTCGATCGCCAGATCAGGCGCACCAAGTAAATGTCCAGATTGATCAATCAGAGCTTCATATTTTTCTTTGCTAACCCACACCACATCAGGAATCACATCATCCTTATTGCCAAAGATTACACCTGCACCCAAAGATGTTTTACCTAATTTCGTAGTGAGCGACCAAAGATCTAAGACGGTAAAAAATCTGCCACAGGTGGTTTGATGTTTCCAATGGGGCGCTCTCGTCACGTAAAGTTCTCCTTCAATAATTTCATAACGGTTGCCGTTGTCAGGTAATAGCTCTAGGTCAGCACTAGTCCAGAGCAGTTTGTCTTCTGGGGCATTGGCTGAGAGATTGGGTGGTGCGATCGCTTGAGTCATGATGTTTTCCTAAGCAGAGCGATAAGGTGATTATAGCAATCATCACCATTTGTCAGAATTTTGGATTGAGACAGATTGCGTAGGGTCAGAGCATTCCCGCAAAGATTTATAAATTCTCAGATTCCCTTGATTTGGGAATGCTCTGCCCAACACCTCACAACGCAGGGACAATTTTATTGTGTTTTTCTTGCCGTAGGCAAAATGAAAAACCACGATGCAGGGACGGTTTATCGGTGAAAGCGGAGATGGTTAAGCATTTGCAGATCGAGATTTTGGTGAAGAATTTGGGAATTGTGACGCAAATGCTTCACCCCTAAGTCTTCTTAACAATTTCATCTGTATCTCGAAATCTATTGATCACCCGATGTCATCGCTTAAATTTGTTAGCGATTTTGAAGCGTGAAATATCGTCAGAATATAGATTGTGTCATTCTCTAAGGAATAGACAATGCGGTAATTGCGAAAAATCACTTCACGGATAGATTCGCGTCCTGATTCTGGTACGATTCGACCAGAAAGGGGGAATGATTCTAGTCGAACTATGGAATTAATTATGCGATTTACGAATACTTGTGCAATAGCAGGTGAGTCGCGAGCAATATAATCACCGATCGCTTCTAAATCTCCGAGTGCTTGTTTTGTCCAGTTTATTTGTGCCATGTTTTTAAACTGAGCATGGCTTGTGAGTGGGTAAGTGTGTCTCCCGACTGAACTTGTTGCAATCCTGTCTCGACTTTGTAGAGAAAATAAAGACGCTCTAATATCTCCTCAAAGTCAACATTTTGAGGGAGTTCGGTGACTGCATTGAGAACTTTTTCTTTAATAGTCATCTTGTTGGATTTCTCGTTTGATGATTTCAAGTATATTGTAAAAAAATTTGATCGTCTAACGGCGAATAGGGGAATGCAGAGAGTATGAGGGCAAAAGCACAAAGGGTAAATAAACTCTGAACGGGATAGGAAACTCAGCAAACAATGACGCGAAAACCGATGAAGTCGTACTGATCACGCGCGATGTGACCGTGCTGATCGGCAGAACGACAATTCCTAGCATAGTCGTGCCACGAGCCGCCACGCAGTAAACGATAACGATTATCATTTTTGCCTACATCTAAGTCACCCCAAGATTCGTTACCTTGTTTCTTGAGATTTTCTGGTTTATCAGCATAGCTATCGTGCAACTCATCTAAGCACCATTCCCAGACATTACCGTGCATTTGATAGATACCCCAAGCATTCGGCTGAAAGCTATTCACATTCACCGTTACTTCACGATATTTGCCTTGGGGGACATCTCCATAAGGGTAATTCCCATCGTAGTTAACTTGATCGGTCGTAACCGTTTTACCAAAGGCAAAGGGCGTAGTCGTACCTGCGCGACAAGCATATTCCCATTCGGCTTCAGTGGGCAGTCTTACTTCCCTTCCTGTCTTTTCTTTCACCTTCTGACAAAATGCCCTAGCCTCATGCCAAGACACACCGACAACAGGCTGTAAATCTCCTTGAAACTTTTTGTCGCAATTTGCCGATCCTTTAGTTTTCATTACCGCTTGCCACTGAGCATTAGTAACTGCATATTTACCGATCAAAAACTCTTGTAAAATCACCTGATGTTGTGGACGTTCACCATTGTCACCTTCACCATCTGGCGCTCCCATCATAAATTTTCCTGCGGGAACCTTTACTAATTCCAGCGTCACACCATTGCCAAGGTCAAGAATTAACGGATTGGATTCTGGCGATTTACTTACATTGCGATTTCTAGTCCCAACAGCAACAGGATTAGACGTTACTTGTGGCGATCCGCCAAGATGACGCTCCACCGCCAAACCTTCAATTTCGGTAATCGCCTCATAATCCGTCCCATCCACCGCCAAAACCTGCATCCACAAACGCCTCGCCATATCAAGCTTTTTGTCACGATGTGCCTTAAAAGCATCCTTCTTGAGCGGTTCTAGATCGAACTTATCCGCATACTTCGGCATCAAAATCAAATGACCCTTTTCTTGCGGATCTAGCATCATGCGCGGCGTTTGCCTAGTCTTCGCCAACTCAGGAACGCGATACTTCAAATAACTATTCAACTTCGCCGCCGTTGCACAACGCCCCTGCACACCCAAACCCTCCACCAAAGCATAGGTAAACGCCCCATGTTGCAGTTCATCCACCTCATAGGAATATTCCGACGGACTGCAAGCCGCAATACTAATCACATCCGCAATTTTTGCTTCTCGCTCAGTTTCTCGACCAATGCCCTCACCCGATCGCGTAGTCCCATTTCGCCGCACCTGATTGCGACAGGCATCTAGCGCCAAAATGACATTTCCCGCACCACTGCCGCGCAGATTTTGGATTACTTGATTAACCGCAATCCCTGTATTCGCAACATTATCAGGATCGCCATCACTCGGCATCAGATAATCGATCCCATCCTCTAAAATGCCATGCCCCGCAAAAAAGAACCAAAAATTATCACTTTCATGGAGAAATGGCTGAGCAAAAAGCTCCTTAAATACCTTTAGCAAATTGTTGCGAAAAGGCTTGGTCGTCTTGCCATCTAGATCGGGCGAATCATCGGAAAAATAGAAAATGCGATCAAACTTTGCCTCATTTTCTAAAAACTGACAAATATGGAGCGCGTCATTTTTCGCATACTTCAAAGGATGCAAAAACTCATATTGATTTACCCCGATCGCGATCGCCCAATTCGCCACAAACCTTACGCTCCCTTCTCGCGCTTAAACTTGAGCTTGATCGCACTCTTGCCACTAGCCTTAGCCCCACTACCGATTAAACGGATTTCTCCCTCAGCACCGATCTCCACAGATAGCTCGATCTCATCCAAACACATTCCCGATGTCTTTTTTGCCTCCTTTTCCGCACTACTAAAAACCCGTCCTACCATCTGCAAAAATCCCGACATCTTCTCTTCGAGTTCTTCAACACTCAAGGTCTTTTCATGCTTAACCAAGTTTTTATCTGACTGAGCTTCTTTGCCCCAACCCCTTGGATTAACCACCGAAGTTGCCGCAGATTGAGTTTCTTCTTCATATGGTTCAACTGCGATCGTAATCATCCCGTAACTAGCATCTTCAGACATAGATTTTGTAAAACTCTAGCCATTTATCATACATTTTTCATCACAATTATTACACAGCATTTTAAAGCTTTTTAGCATTGCGATCGCCAAATTACTATTACAAATTTTCATACTTAATTAGCTCGTTTAACTCTTCAATCAAAACTCGTAATTGCCACTCTCTAGAAGGCATGAAAAATCTCCTTTAAAACTGGTTCACGTAAATGTTCGCGCAGGGAATCTACAGTACCTAAGTCAACATCACAGTGCAGAATATCTTCAAGATAAAGCTTGATTTTGATGAAGCCAAAAAGCCCAGTTGGGCGCGATAAATCTACTAAGACATCGACATCGCTACCTAAATGCGCCTCATCCCTTGTGACAGAACCAAATAAATCAAGCGATCGCACACCCAGTTTTTGCAACTCTTCCTTATGCTCGTCAATGATTCTTAATACTTCACTACGCCTTAAAATATTACTCATTTGCATTTATTTTAGTTAGCTATAACTGCATCATAGCAACCTTGAAAAGCGATAGGAATAGGTAAGGATGGGCGATGCAAAGCGCTGCTCATCTTTACTTCTACCGCGATAGGAACAGTTCCTATTTAAGAAAAAGATTGTAGTGGATATGTAGATTAGGGTGAAGAATTATTGAGAACCCTCAACGGATTTTGTTGACTGCTGTAGGCTAACCATTAATAAAAAAATTTCTAACGGTCGGTATTTTATAAAATGTACAATAAATCAACTAAAGATCCTGTAGTTGCCGCAGTTACAGCAGGTTTGGGTGCAGGCGCAGTTGCTTGCTTTAGTGTGAGTCAAGGTCAAAATGTATTTGTAGCGATCGGGGTAACAGCCTTTGCAACTGCTGTTGCTTTGATCGTCGATCGCTTATTTTTCAATTAAAATTAAATCATCAATAAGTTATCAAAAAGACTGCTCAGCAGTCTTTTTGATGATTCAATTTATTTTTTGGGATTTTTAGAAAATTGAGTACCGAATTAAAGAAATTTGTAGTTTGGGGCAGCTATTGCGAAAATGTCCTCGAAAAACGCGCTCCCTTTCGTCAAGCACATCTAGATAATCTGAAAGCTTTGTATGAAGCAGGGAAGTTATTAACCATTGGACCAACTCAAGATGTCACTAAAGTATTTGCGGTATATGCTGCTCCTGACTTAGATTCCGCAAAGCAACTAGTAGAAGCCGATCCCTATTGGCAAAATGGGATTTGGACAGACTATGAAGTTCATGAATGGCTTCAGGTTTACTAATAATTACGAATAAAGGGGCGCTTTGCGCCCTTTTATTCTTCCGAATCATTTGTAACAGGACTAGCAAAGTGATTGAAGAGTATCCTGCCTGTACCTGCGATCGGTGGAGCGATGATTGCGCCGACTACACCAAATAGCTCTGCTCCGACAATGATAGAAAGTAAGAGTTCAAAGGGATCGAGATTGAGATAGGGGGCGACGAGCCAAGGTTGCAGAATAAAGGCTTCAATCTGTTGCAGACTAAAGCAGATAAAAAGAGCGATCGCCCCTCGATTAAAATCTACACCCCATGCGGCAATAAACATCGCACCTAGGGCAACTAAGCCGCCGATATAGGGAACAAGATTGGCGATCGCTACTAATAGCCCTAAAGCTCCTGAATAGGGAATCCCAAATAGAGAAAGAGTTAAGTAAGTACAGAATCCCAGCAAAGTCGAAGTGCCAACTCGCCCCACCACATAGGCTCCGAGACATCGGGTAATAGGCGGAATCAGAAATTCGATTTCATGGCGAACTCTTTTAGAAAAGGGGCTTAAACATCGCCGCATTAAACTGCTGGAATTGATCACCATGTAGGCAGTAATTAAGAGACTTAAAATGCCCACGCCGATCGCATTAAAAATTTGTAGAGTAAACCCAAAGGTCTGGCTCACAATTTCCTTACCAAAATTTTGGGCTTGATCGATGAGGGGTTGGGTTTGGAGAATGCGATTGAGTTGCTCTTGACTGAGATTGAATAGACCGCCTTTGGGAAGTTGGATTTGCTCTAGTAGATTGGGGAGCTTAATAAAAAATTGACCAAGTTCTAAAATGATCTGTGGTGCGGGGGCGATCGCTAACACCACGACGATTAATAGAACTAGATAAAGTAATACGACTGCCCAGACCCGATTTAAACCAATGCGCCAGTTGCGGACATTAATCCGAAAGCTGGTGATCTTTTCAATAATGGGGGAAATCGCGCCAGCTAAAAATAAGCTGGTCAGTAATAATTGCAAAGTCTGACGCAAGCGAAAGGCAAGATAAATTGCGATCGCTGCAATTAAAAAGCGTTTGAGGTATTTGCTAAAGATAGTCTTGCCATCCAACACAGTTATGCTTCTATCTTATGATTTTGATCTTTGTCTGATTTACATTACTTTGTCGTCAGGAAAACCACAATATTTTTATTAAAAATTTTGTTTTGCAATATTTTCAATAAAACCCAAAAAGATGTGGCGCACGCGCAGCGTGCGCCACATCTTTTTGGGTTCTAGCTACTTATACCAATTCACAGAAGTGTAACTACACTTCTGTGAATTAAAAACCAAATCCAGCAAGGATTTTCAAATCTAAAAATGGCTACGCCATTTTTAGATTTGGTATTACACATACTCAGACTTGGGTAAAATGCGATCCGTTATGACTGGAAAGCTGATCCTACTTTTACAATTACTATACAAGTAATCAATCACTGCAAAGCTCACATGAACTATGGGTATGAAGCGATCGCGATCGGGCGACGTATTTTATTAGAACTATTTCGGACATACCGCACCTTGCTCCTGTGGGTGATCTTCCCCATTTCGATGCTATTGCTCAATGGCTTTGTCTTGGCGGAAGGCTCAAAAATTACCACTGCCGAATCTTTCAAACTGGCGGCTCCTGCCTCATTGATTGGTTCAGCCCTATTTTTTAGTTGTCTCGGTGGCACGATGTCCACCATTGTTGCTGAACGCGAAAGTCTCACTATTAAACGTTTATTAATTTCGCCTATTAACGGGATTTCCTATTTCCTCGGTATTTTCTTTGCCTATGCAGCGATCGGTGTGGGGCAAACTCTAATTATTTATACCGTCGCCGCCTTTTGGGAAGTGCGCTTTAGTGGCTCGATCGCTGTGGGAGCTTTAGTAATCTTGGCGAGCATTGGTTCCTACGTGGGGATGGGATTTGTGCTAGCAACTAAATTTGCGCGTAAGGTCGAGGATGTGAATTCGCTGGTGGCAGGTTTTGGCGTACCGCTATTGATGTTAGGTGGCGCATTTTTTCCTACCACCTTTTTATCGAAGGATTTACTACTAATCACCCAATTCAATCCTGTCTATCACATGAGCGAAGCCTTTACCGCCCTCTCGACCGATAGTAAATCGCTAACTAGTAACGACATGGTTTTGCATTTGCGGTTTTTAGCAGGATTTTTTATTGTGGCGATCGCTTCAGGTTGGCTTGCCTATAAACGGATGTTACGGAAAGAAAGTCATCTATAGAAAGAAAGGGGCGCTTTGCGCCCCTTTCTTGTTTTTGGCGCTATATTTAGCATTTCCATAATTTACCAAGCTATAAATTCTTGCTTTCTATGCGCGAACTATATCCAGCGATCGAGCCATATCACCAAGGATTCCTCAAAGTATCAGACTTACACACAATTTATTTTGAAGAATCAGGCAATCCCCAAGGGCAACCCGTCGTAATTTTGCATGGCGGGCCCGGAGGTGGTAGTCAACCGATGTATCGCCAATATTTTGATGCTAGTCAATGGCGAATTGTCCAATTTGATCAACGTGGCTGTGGTCAAAGTACCCCCCATGCCGAACTTCGCGAAAACACCACATGGCATTTGGTGGAGGATATTGAAACTTTGCGGAAATATCTGAACATCGATCACTGGACTGTCTCAGGAGGCAGTTGGGGCAGTACCCTTGCGCTTTCCTATAGCCAAAGCTATCCCGAATATTGCAAGGCTCTAATTTTGCGGGGTATCTTTCTGCTGCGAAAAAAAGAACTGGATTGGTTTTATCAAGAGGGGGCAAGTTACTTTTTCCCAGATGCTTGGGAAGAATACCTGCAACCGATCCCTATCGATGAACGTGACGATATGATCTCCGCTTACTATCGTCGTCTCACCAGTGATGACCAACAAGTGCGATCGCAAGCCGCCCGTGCTTGGTCAGTTTGGGAGGCTAGTACGAGTAAGTTGATTCCTGACTCATCATTAATCGAGCGCTTTGGAACTGAGGATTTCGCCGAAGCCTTTGCCCGTCTTGAGTGTCATTACTTTATGAATAAAGGCTTCTTCGCATCTGAACATCAACTGCTGCAAAACATCGATCGCATTCGCCATATTCCAACGGTGATTGTCCAAGGTCGTTACGACATGGTTTGCCCGATGTTTATCGCTTGGGAATTACATCAAGCTTTCCCCGAAGCCGAATTTGTGGTTGTCCCCGATGCGGGTCACTCCATGACTGAAGTGGGGATCAGGAGCGCATTGATCGAGGCAGGCGATCGCCTAATAGCCGCCTATTAGATGACATAATCCGACAAAATCACACTAAATAACGTCACTAAATCAAATTTACGTTATAGTTACGCAGACATTTATGTAATGCTGTCAAACCTGTACTTATCCCAAAACCCAAAATGGCTATGTCATTTTGGGTTTTGAAAAACCTGACTGGGTCTAGTCGTTAATTCACAAAAGTACTGTCAAATTTTCGTGAATTGTTATTACAGGTTTGAGAGTCAAAAGCTATCTCCATAGCTGCGGTAAGCCATTCGACAGAGCCTGATACGTAGCTAGTTGTAACAGGTGAGGGCGAAGAATAACTGATGAGTAAAATAATGGCAGGTAAAAACCACTTAAAAACTAGCATTAGTATCATTACTCAGTTTTATCCACCTGACTATGCAGCGACTGGACAATTTATCTATGACTTAGCTGGTGCGCTAGCGCAAGAGGGTTTTGATGTAAGTGTATTTACTGGTATGCCAGGATATGCATTTCGGCAAACTGATGTAGAACATCAAGAACTAAGTAACGGTGTTTTTGTGAGGCGGACTGGTTCTGTACACATTATGTCCAAGCGGATTCGCAATAAACTCATCAGTAGTCTCTTGTTTCTGCTGCGATGCATAATTAAATTTCGGCGTAAAAGTATTCGTGGTTCGCATTTAGTACTTACCTCTGCACCGCCATTTCTCGGTTTAATTGGTTGGTTTTATAACAAGATTTTTGGTCATACCTATAGCTGCATTGTTTATGACATTTATCCTGAAGTGGCCGTGCGCTTGAGAGTTGTGCCTCCCTATCATTGGATTGTCAAATTATGGGAATTTGTAAACCTTAAGGTTTGGGACAGAGCCGAGTCATTGATTGTCCTCAGTGAGCCAATGAAGCAACTATTAGTACAGAAAAACAAACATCTAGAGGACAAAATTCATGTGATTCATAGCTGGGCAGATCCTCAATTTATCCATCCGATCGCTAAGTTAGATAATTGGTTTTCCAATCAGTATGGACTAACCGATAGTTTTGTCGTGCTGTATTCAGGTAACTTAGGTCGTTGCCATGATAGTCGGACAATTATCAAATGTATGCAATTGCTGAACCATCGTGCTGATATTAAGTTTGTATTTATCGGTAATGGTGTTGGCTCACAGATGATTGCCAAGGCGATCGCTTCAGGAGAACTGCCAAATGTGCTGCAATTGCCTTATCAAGATCGGGAAGTTTTGCCTTTTTCCTTGACCGCCTGTGATCTCTCTTTGGTCAGCATTTTGCCGAATGTCGGTGATACGATCGCTCCATCGAAAATATATGGCATCTTAGCGGCAGGGCGACCTGTTGCGGTGATCTGTCCTCAGGATAATTATTTACGCGAAATGGTCAGTCAAGGAGATTGTGGCAGTTGCTTTGATAATGGTGATGCACAGGGCTTAGCCGATTACATCCGTCTGCTTGCCGCCGATCCACATCGGCAAATGAAACTCGGCAAGAATGCCCGTAAATTACTTGAAATGTATTACACCATTGACCAAGCGATCCCGAAATATATTGAGGCTCTGGGGCTAAAAGAGCAAAGTCGGTCATACCTTGAGCAAATCCATCAACTGCATCAAAATCAACCGAGGTTTTGTAAACACGAATATTTCTAGAAAGGATAGGGATGCGCTTCGCTTCCCCCTATCCTTTCTAGAAGGCATCAGCAATAAAGGCTTCTTCAATATAGGCTTGTAAATAAAAATTTGATGTAGATGTAATTTGCCTAGGCTCATTCTCACTGGTAGTTACCCCTAGGTGGTAGCGATCGCTATTTTGCCGACGTACTAGCGCCACATCAAATCGACAATTCAGATTTACTAGCTCTGGATGCTGACTTAAAAATAGAGATGCTGCCTTAATTAGTTTGGCTTGTTTTTTGGGAGTAATTGCAAGACTGCCATCACCATCCCAGTTGCGATCACTTCTAGTTTTTACCTCCACAAAAAGCAACCATTGGCGATCTTTAGCAATGACATCCACCTCTCCCCACCGACAGCGCCATTGTGTCTCCAAAATTTGCCAACCATTGCTCCGCAAGAGTTGCGCCACCAAGATCTCACCGCGATCGCCTACTTGCTTAGTCATACTGCCTTCTCTGTATATCCCTAGTCGATAAAATTGGGAGCATTTCACTTTGGCGCAGTCCCGCTTCAGTATTACAGCGCTTTGCGCTGTCAGTAAATGGGCGCAATTAAATATAAAACCAGAGCCAAAACCTGTGGCGCACGCTGCGCGTGCGCCACAGGTTTTGGCTCTGGTTTTTAATGTCCAGCTACTTACCCGCTTGTGATAGTCTCAATAACATACGGAAATAAGATTATGAAAATCGCAGCTCGAATCTTACGCAATTTTATCTTTAAAGCCATCAATATATT
This sequence comes from Pseudanabaena sp. BL-A-41, assembly GCA_050632425.1. Taxonomy (GTDB): domain Bacteria; phylum Cyanobacteriota; class Cyanobacteriia; order Pseudanabaenales; family Pseudanabaenaceae; genus Pseudanabaena. The sequence continues at coordinate 3,474,487 of CP192607.1, forward strand.
GCTGTGCTTAGCTCTAATCATGGTTGGCGCAAAGCCTGCTGGTGCTGATGTATATGTCAAAGCCTTTTTGGAAGGAGCCGATTTTTCAGGGCGATCGCTTCAAGGTTATCAGTTTAATGAATCAGATCTCAGAAATTCTTCATTTGTGAATGCTGATGCCCAAGGAGTGAGCTTTTTTGCCGCCAATATGAAAGAGTCGAACTTGACAGGTGCAAATCTCAGCAATAGCACTCTTGATAATACTCGTCTTGACAAGGCAAACTTGACTAATGTGGTACTGGAAGGTGCTTTTGCCTATGGTACTTCCTTTAATAATGTAATTATTGATGGAGCCGACTTTACCGATGTGGATTTACGCCCCCCAGTACGCCAAAAGCTTTGTCAATTGGCAAAAGGACAAAATCCAAAGACCAAAAGACTAACCCGTGAAACCCTTGAATGTGAATAGACATAGATAGTTTTACATATCTATTTGGGAAAAATAATGCCTGATAGTCTCCTGTCTACTCTATGCATAGAAAGTTCATTAAATTAATAGATTTTAACTGTTTGAGGGTTATTGAAAGTTATTTGTACTCTTTAACCTTCAGAGGTTTCTGATGGTGAATTAAACATTAAGCAAAATCAAAATTAAGATTTTACTTGTATTAATTTATTCGGTTTTAGAGGTTATGATGCTCTGTGTGCATAGCATCACGATTTGGCAAATAGCCTTTAATGAACAGTTAGACTATTCAAAATACTTAAGGTTATTGTTGCTAGTATTTGTTCTCAGGATCGCTCTGCCTATCAGTATATGCAGTTAAATGAAACTTCCAATGATCTATCAAGTGGCCGACTGCTCCAAAGAAGCTTGTTGCCACAGAGTCTGCCTTCTTACCCCGGGCTAGATATTGCTGCGGAGGTTTGGACAGCCGTAGATCTTGGTGGAGACTATTACCAATTTTTAGAACAGTCAGGCATATTAGCAGTAGCGATCGCTGATTCTTCAGGTAAGTCGGTCGCAGGTGCGATTCATGCCGCTTTATTTAAAGGACAGCTTGATGCTTACGCCCAGCAGGGTAGATTACAAAATCCTTCATCGGTACTGAATTCGTTAAATCAATTACTCTGTAAAAGTGGTACGGATGATGCAGTAGCGCTATGTTATGGAGCGCTGGATTTTATTACCTATGAATTGCATTTAGGGAATGCAGGTATTCCAGGCCCACTAATTTATCGCGCTAAAACGAACACTTGCGAAGAAGTTGTTAATCCCGCGATCGCGCTTGGGCGTTTTGATAGTGCTTCCTATCGCTCCACATCACGCGCCCTGAACGAAGGAGATATCGTTATCTTTTTTAGTGATGGTCTATTTGAAGCGGATAATGCTCAAGGTCAGGAATTTGGCAGATCTCAGGGAGAAAATATTTCGCCACTGCGTCAGACCGTAATTAACCTATCGCAACAATCAGCGAGTGAAATATTGCATGGTTTAAAGCAGGCTCTTGATGTCTTCTCAGGATTAGATATCCCTGAAGATGATGTATCGATAGTTGTGATCAAACTCAAGCAGAAGGTGCATTTCTCGGAAATGCGGAACTGTCCATACCTTGAGGCTTTACAGGCATGGGAGCGCTCCGAAGAAACCGATGAGTCGGCTTTATTAAGGGGGACTCGTTTGGCTGAAGCGATCGCTTGGGCTGATGGGCAGCCAGATCTCTCGAAAATTGATCGTAATTTTTTAGAAGCATCGCAAAGAATCAATGAGCGCGAACAGTTAATGGCGGCACGAGCTGCCGATGCCGATCGCCTTGAAAAGCTAAGTCAAGAACTCGAAAAAAGCCTAGATGCTGAGCGTCGTCAACGGGTAATTGCGGAGATGGGCGAAATCAATGAAAAAATTGTCGCGCTCACAATTTCTTCGGAAGCCCTCTATCTGTCCAACAATCATATTGAGGCGATGATTGCAGGCGTAATTGGGGGTGTGCAACTCAAACGCCTCACCACCCAAGTTGATGAAAGTGCCCTCGAAAATCTGCGAGCCAATACTCAGATTCGTGCTATTACGGCTCTAGAGCAAGTTGTCTACGGAACCCATGAATATAATCGCCTCGAAGGTCATGGCTTCTGGGTTAATAAGGTTTGCTATTCCCGTGATGGTCAGTTTATTGCTTCAGCCAGTAGCGATCGCACCATTAAGCTATGGAATGTTGCAGGGGTATTATTACAAACCTTAGTAGGACATACCAACTGGGTCACTAGTGTGGCTTTTAGTCCCGATGGTAACTTACTAGTGTCAGGTAGCCGTGACAACATGGTGAAGCTGTGGCAACGCAATCCTCAAACAGGTGAATTTGACCCACTGCCGATCGCAACCATGAAAGGACATGAAGGTCCTGTGCTAGATGTCTGTTTTAGCCATGATGGTGAGATGATTGCTTCGGCTAGCGAAGACACGACCGTCAAACTCTGGAAAAGTGATGGCACGGCAATTCGGACTTTACGCGGCGGGCACGATCGCTGGGTTACCTGTGTCGCATTTCATCCCAATAGTAAATCCCTCGTATCGGGCAGTGCCGATCGCAACCTGATTATTTGGAATACTATGGGCGTACCGATCAGGCATTTACGCGGGCATGATAGCTTTGTCGAAAGTGTTGCCTATGCGCCCAATGGTCTCGCGATCGTTTCTGGTAGTCGCGATCGCACCGTTAAAATGTGGGGTTCCGATGGCATTTTAATCAAAACATTTTACGGACATTCCGATAAGGTCTGGAGTGTGGCTTTTAGCAATGACAATCACACCATTGCCTCTAGTGGATTTGATCGCACGATTCGAGTTTGGGATATTGAACAAGGCTTACTCTATACCTTCCAAGGTCACGGTGATGTTGTGCATAGCATTGCCTTTAGTCCTGATGGCAAAACCCTTGCCTCCGCTAGTAGGGATACAACGGTAAAGCTTTGGGCAATAAGGGGTACGCCTTTACGCACTTTGATGGGACATACAGATGAAGTCTACTCGATCGTTGTTAGCCCCAACTCCAAGTTCCTAGCCTCCGCTTGTAAGGATAAAACAGTTAATCTCTGGAACGCCAATGGTACTTTAGAATCAGTACTGGAAGGACATAACGATAAGGTCAATTGTGTTACTTTCAGTCCCGATAGCAGCACTATCATTACCGCAGGTGCAGATGCCAGCATCAAACTTTGGCGGACCGATGGAACCCTGATTGACACAATTAGTGCCCATCGTGCGGAAATCTATAGTGTTGTCTATCGCTGTGATGGACAGGTTTTTGCCTCCTGTAGTGCCGATGGGACTGTGAGGGTATGGAGTTCTGATGGCAAATGGTTACAAACCCTCACAGGTCACGCCGCAGAAGTCTATAGCATTGACTTTAGTCCTGACGGCAGTATGCTTGCCTCGGCAAGTAAAGACAAATTGATCAATCTTTGGAGTTGGGATGGCACTCTTCTCAAAACCTTAGACGGACATAGCGCGGAAGTCTATACGGTTTGCTTTAACCCCAATGGCAAGATGATTGCTAGTGGCAGTATGGATCAAAGTGTCAAACTATGGAGCATTGAAGGAGACTTAATTAAAACTCTCAATGGACATAGTGCTGAGGTAACGAGTGTCTGTTTCAGTCCCGATGGTAAGTCGATTGTTTCGGCAAGCGAAGACTCCACAATTCAGTTTTGGAGTGGTGATGGGACTCTGTTACGCACCTTTAATGGTCATCAGGGACCTGTACGAAGTGTATGCTTCAGTCCTAATGGCAAAATTTTAGTATCAACGGGTGAAGATCGCAAAATCATCATGTGGAATCTCGATCTAGAAAACCTATTGATGCGTGGTTGTCAATGGCTCCAAGAATATTTAAGGACGAATATTAACGTTTCCGAAGAGGATAAACGTACCTGTTTAGGTGGCTGTGCTTGGCTCTATAAATATCTCAAATCTACACCGCCATCTTAAAATCCAATGTAGATATGTGTGCTGTGCAAAGCACAGCACACATATCTACATTGAAATCACCTTAAAATTCATGTTGGCAATTCCTTTAGCATGGCTGCAACTGACCTATCAAAAGGGGCGTTTAGCGATCGCTATCCTTGGCATCATGTTTGCCGTAATTTTGATTGCTATGCAACTTGGTTTTCAGGAAGCTCTATTTAAAAGCGCTGTATTATTGCACCTGAATTTGCGGAGCGACCTCATCCTGATTCACCCTAGCTCCAATAATTTGCTCAACCTGAAGCAATTTTCGCGTCGTCGTCTCTATCAAGCTAATGGATTCGCAGGGGTTAAGTCCGTACATCCTGTATATATTGGCTTAGCGGCTTGGAATGCCCCTGAACTTGGAGTCAAAGAAGATATTTTAGCGATCGGCGTTTCCCCACAGGCTAATCCCTTTTTGTTTCCCAATATCAAACCAGACCTAGACAAAACCCAACTACCTGATGTTGTTTTATTCGATCGCGGTTCGCGAGAAGACTTTTATGGCGCTGTCGCCTCGGAATATGAGGTAGCGATCGCCAGAGGTAAAAGTCTGACTAAGGAAGTTGCCAACCGAGGTATTACCATTGGTGGGCTATTTAACATGGGGGTTTCCTTTGCCGCTAATGGCACGCTGATCACCAGCGAACAGAACTTTTTGCGAATCTTCCCCGATCGCCTTGTTGGAAATATTAGCTTGGGACTAGTGCAATTAGAACAAGGAGCCGATGCGATCGCTATTCGCGATGCCATGCGATCGCAATTAGAGCAAGACGTAAAAGTATTGACTAAACAGGAATTCATTAACTTAGAGTTAAATTACTGGTCAGAAGCAACGCCAATTGGTTTCATATTTGGCTTGGGTGTAGCTATGGGCTTTATCGTCGGAGTTGTGATCGTCTACCAAGTCCTATACAAAGATGTTTCTGATCACCTTGCAGAATATGCCACTCTCAAAGCAATGGGCTACAGCAACTTTTATCTATTTAGTCTAGTGTTACAAGAATCCTTACTTTTGGCTTTATGTGGCTTTCTACCAGCTATATCAGTTTGTGCAATCCTCTATCACGTTACTCAAAATGCCACAGGTTTGCTGATGGAGTTAGGTAGCGATCGCATTTTGCGATTATTTGTACTCACTGTTGCCATGTGTGCCATATCAGGGACATTATCCCTTCGCAAAGTCCAAACGGCTGATCCTGCGGAAATATTTGACTAAAAACAAAAAAGCCTCGCATTGCGAGGCTTTTTTGTTAGAAAATCTAGAACTACTTCAAGATACTGGTAACAACGCCAGATCCAACGGTACGACCGCCTTCACGGATTGCGAAGCGCATTTCTTGTTCAATTGCGATCGGGTTGATCAACTCAACAGTTACCTTGATGCGGTCTCCAGGCATAACCATTTCTGCATCGCTACCATCATCAGCAGTGAAGCTAACAATGGTTCCAGTTACGTCGGTTGTACGCACATAGAATTGAGGACGATAGCCAGGGAAGAAAGGAGTCTTACGACCACCTTCTTTTTCGGTCAAAATGTATACTTGACCTTCAAATTGAGTGTGAGGAGTGATGGATTTAGGCTTAGCCAAAACCATACCACGCTCGATATCGCTTTTTTGGATACCACGGAGCAAGAGACCTGCGTTGTCGCCAGCCAGCCCTTCGTCTAAGCTCTTCTTAAACATTTCAATACCAGTAACGGTAGTGGAACGAGTATCACCAAGTCCAACGAGTTCGACAACATCGCCAACCTTGACAGTACCACGCTCAATCCGACCAGTCGCTACAGTACCACGACCGGTGATAGAGAATACGTCTTCAACAGCCATCAAGAAAGGCTTATCAACTGCACGCTCAGGAGTAGGAATGTAGGAATCAACGGAATCCATCAAAGTCCAAATCTTATCTACCCAAGGATTTTCCCCACGTTGGGTCTTAGGACTAGCAGTCATTTGCTCAACTGCTTTCAATGCAGAACCACGAGTGATGGGAATATTGTCGCCATCAAAGTCGTAGGAAGAAAGCAATTCACGAACTTCGAGTTCAACGAGTTCAACGAGTTCTTCTTCTCCTTCCATCTGGTCTTCTTTGTTCAAGAAAACTACTAGGTTAGGTACACCTACCTGACGAGCTAGCAAAATGTGCTCACGGGTTTGAGGCTCAGGACCATCAGCAGCAGATACAAGCAAAATAGCTCCGTCCATCTGAGCCGCACCAGTGATCATGTTCTTAACATAGTCAGCGTGGCCGGGACAGTCAACGTGTGCATAGTGGCGCTCAGTGGTTTGGTACTCAACGTGAGCAGTGTTAATAGTAATACCACGAGCTTTTTCTTCAGGAGCAGCATCGATCTGGTCGTATGCTTTTGCAGTTGCTTGTCCTGCTGCTGCAAGAGACATAGTGATTGCAGCGGTTAGAGTGGTCTTACCATGGTCAACGTGACCGATAGTACCGATATTAACGTGGGGCTTGGTTCTTTCAAATTTAGCGCGTGCCATTTTTTCCTAATTATCCTTAACTTTGGTAATGGTTACTCTAGTTTATAGAGTATTTTGAGTATTTATTACTCTAGTTTATAGAGCATCTGTAGAGTAATTTACAGGACTACTCTTTGCCCTTGCTTTTCGCAATGATGGCTTCAGCAACGTTCTTAGGTACTTCTTCGTAATGGCTAAATTCCATTGAGAAGCTTGCTCGACCTTGAGTTGATGAACGCAGGTCAGTAGAATAACCAAACATTTCAGACAAGGGAACTCTTGCCTCAACTCTCTTGCCAGATGGAGTATCGTCCATACCCGCAATATTGCCACGACGACGACTAAGGTCACCAATTACGTCACCCATGTAGTCTTCAGGGGTTTCTACTTCCACCTTCATCATCGGCTCCAGCAAAACAGGCTGAGCCTTCATTACAGCTTCCTTGATTGCCATCGAACCAGCAATTTTAAAAGCCATTTCTGAAGAGTCCACATCATGGAAAGAACCATGTACGAGGGTTGCTCTGAGGTCGATCACAGGATAACCTGCCAGAATTCCCGATTCACAGGCTTCTTTCATACCTTGTTCTGAAGGCTTAATGAATTCCTTAGGAATCACACCACCAACAATTTTTGATACAAATTCAAATCCTGTACCTGGTTCGGTAGGTTCTAAGTTGATCACAACGTGACCATATTGTCCCTTACCACCACTCTGACGCGCAAACTTACCTTCAATGTCGGTAACGGTTTTGCGGATAGTCTCGCGATAAGCTACTTGAGGCGCACCAACGTTCGCTTCAACGTTAAACTCACGCTTCATCCGATCAACGAGAATTTCAAGGTGAAGCTCACCCATACCAGAGATAATCGTTTGATTAGTTTCTGAATCTGTCATTACACGGAATGTAGGATCTTCTTCAGATAAAGATTGCAGAGCCTTGGATAATTTTTCCATATCCTGCTTTGTCTTTGGCTCAACCGCCACAGAAATAACAGGCTCAGGAATAAACAGAGTCTCTAGAACAATTGGTGAACTGTCATCACAGAGAGTGTCGCCAGTAAAGGTATCTTTGAGTCCCAAAACTGCTCCAAGATCTCCTGCTCTGAGTTCATCAACTTCTTGGCGATCATCAGCTTTCAAGACAATCAGGCGGGAAATCCGTTCTTTCTTGTTTTTGCTAGAGTTAAGGGCGTAGGAACCCTTTTTCAAGATTCCAGAGTAAACCCGCACGAAGGTAAGACGACCGTAGGGATCGGACATGATTTTGAAGGCAAGTGCTGACATTGCTGCATCATCCTTGGCTTCACGAATAGCTTCCTCACCGTTAGGTAGCAGACCTGAAACTGGTTTGACATCACTAGGAGCAGGAAGGTAATCGATAACGGCATCTAGCAGTAGCTGCACACCCTTATTCTTGAAGGCTGAACCACAGGTCATTGGTACAATCTTGCCACTTAAAGTTCCTTTACGCAGCCCGTCTCTAACTTCTTCTTCAGTGAGTTCTTCACCTTCAAGATATTTTTCCATCAGAACATCGTCAGAATCAGCTACCGACTCTAACAACTGAGCACGCCAATCATTGACGAGATCAGTCATGTCAGCAGGAATATCTGTTTCTTCGATATCTTTGCCGATCTCATCTTTATAGATGTAGGCTTTCATTTTGACTAGGTCAATGATGCCTATCAGTTCTGCCTCGCTACCAATGGGTAATTGGATAGGAACAGCATTAGAACCGAAGCGAGCGCGGATTTGTTCTCTTACTCGTAAGAAATTTGCCCCCATCCGATCCATCTTATTGACGAATACTAGGCGAGGTACTTTATAGCGGTCTGCTTGTCTCCATACAGTTTCGGACTGGGGTTGCACACCACCGACCGCACAGAAAACAGCAACTACACCATCAAGCACACGCATAGAACGCTCTACTTCGATGGTGAAGTCTACGTGTCCGGGGGTGTCAATAATATTGATGCGGTGGTCTTTCCAGCTAGTACTAATAGCTGCCGCCGTAATGGTAATACCGCGTTCACGTTCTTGCGCCATCCAATCTGTCGTTGCGGTTCCATCATGGACTTCACCTATTTTGTGAACAACGCCAGAATAAAACAGAATGCGCTCTGTAGTTGTGGTTTTACCAGCGTCAATGTGCGCTGCAATACCTATATTGCGTACCTTATCTAAGGCAATAGAGCGTTCCACAATAGTTTCCTCGTGTTTGTCAGGAATTTAGAATTTATGTTAAGAATAGTATAGCGAGGTAAGCTATGGCTCAAGAAAGTTAGTAGCGGTAATGGGCGAAAGCTTTGTTTGCTTCTGCCATTTTGTGGGTTTCTTCACGTTTACGGATGGTTTGACCAGTTTCGTTTGCAGCATCCATCAATTCGTTTGCTAACTTAGTGACCATACTACGTCCAGCACGAGCACGTGAATATTGGACTAACCAGCGAAGAGCTAGAGCAACACCGCGATCGGTACGAACTTCCATTGGTACTTGATAAGTTGCACCACCAACACGGCGAGCCTTTACTTCTACTAGTGGTGTGGCGTTACGAATAGCCCGATCAAACACTTCTAGAGGTGGGTTGCCTGTACGCTCGCCAATGGTGTCGAGAGCTTTGTAAACTATGTGGGAGGCTACGGAATGCTTACCGCGTGACATAACACGACGGATGAGCATACTAATGAGGCGGCTGTTATAAACCGAATCAGGGGGAGTTATGCGTTTTGACGCTTTGGTTCTACGGGACATTACGGTACTAAATTCACCTTATAAAATGAATTGCTAATTTTACTAAATGACTTGCTTAATGCCTGACTTTTACTTTTTCTTCTTGCCAGTGCTTGCGGCTGGGGCTTGACCGGGCTTAGGTCGCTTCGCGCCATACTTGGAGCGTCCTTGCTTGCGATCCTTTACACCTGAAGTATCAAGAGTCCCACGGATAATGTGATAGCGTACACCTGGTAAATCTTTTACACGACCGCCTCTAATCATCACAACGGAGTGTTCTTGGAGGTTATGCCCAATCCCAGGGATGTATGCGGTGACTTCAAATCCAGAAGTCAAGCGTACACGGGCAACTTTTCTAAGTGCAGAGTTGGGCTTTTTGGGTGTTGTAGTGTAGACGCGCGTACATACTCCCCTGCGTTGAGGACAGCTCTTGAGAGCAGGAGACTTTGTTTTTGTATTTATGGTTTGGCGCTCACTGCGGATGAGCTGTTGGATCGTGGGCATAAGTGATGATTTGGTATATCTGCGGCTGTGTATTCTAATCAACAGCACATAATTATAACAAAGTTGATCTCATAAAGTCAATTTTTATAACTTGATCAAATTTGTTACGGTTATGCAGGCTGTAGCGATCGCTGTATTTATGTTGGGTATATAGACAGCGAGTAAATTTTAAAGATGAAAAGTCAATCTGAATCGAGGTTAACGATAATTGACGATACGGGCGAAGCCTGCTGGGTCAAGACTGGCTCCACCAACTAGCACACCATTGATTTCAGGTTGTGCCATAATCTCATCGATATTATCAGACTTGACGGAACCACCGTACTGAATTGTAATATCGCGATTACTTAACTTACTACGAATCAGTTCAATGACACGGTTAGCTTCAGTTGCCTCACAGGTGTCACCTGTACCGATTGCCCAAATTGGTTCGTAAGCGATGATCAAATTATTTTGGTCAACATCGACGAGATCGGCGGCAAGTTGCGAGAAAATCCAAGATTCAGTTTCATTGGCATCCCTTTGTTGCTTGCTTTCACCAACACAGAGAATGGGGGTTAAGCCATGAGCTTGTGCTGATTTAAGACGTTTGTTTACGGTTTCATCAGTTTCACCAAAAAACTGACGACGTTCACTATGACCAATGATTACATATTTGATGCCAAGCTCGACTAGCATTGGCGCAGAAATTTCACCCGTAAATGCGCCATTTTCTGCCCAATGGACATTTTGAGCACCAATACTTAAGTTGTTTTGACCAAGTGATGGTACAACGGTCTGAAGGATCGCGAGGTTGGTATAAGGCACGCAAATGAGGATTTGCTGATCAGCGATCGCCGCTTGGGATGCGGTGGCTTTAAGATGTGCGGGAAATTCTGAGAAAAATGCTTTGGCTTCGGACTGGGTTTTATACATTTTCCAGTTGCCAGCAATAACGATTTTAGGCAAGGCTCGTTTACCCCTGAGTTAGGATTATGAAAATAATGAATTGTTGTTTATTTTACCGAAAGATGGATCATTCATAGCAAAGCTGTCGCAATGCAACATCTTTAGTTTTCCCCTTAAAAACTCAATGAGTCTAGCAGAAGGCTGCTAGACTCATGTCTTAAAATAATTCAATTAGTTATCTACTAGAGGTTTAACTGGACGTGTTAGGTATTGATAAACTATGCGCTGTAGCCTTTATTTTTAAGCTAAATCAGTTTGCCTCAATTGTCATAATGCTAGGTCAAAACCTAAAAATACAAAAGACAAAAAATTAAGAGACCTTAACAATAATACAGGCTATCGAAGCTATCAAAACTACACCGATCTTTAGAATAAGCACTGCCCCGTAAAGATCGAGGAATCGCAGGGAGCAACAAAGCGTCAATCCGATTTTGACTTTTAACTCTTTCTATTTGCTTCTCCTCCTTTTTAATGAAAAGGTTGCTTTCGGAACTCAAGCTGGGTTTGCGTTTGGATTGAGTTGCTCTGTCTCTTGTGCCATGTATATACATTAACTTAGAGGGTGTTACTTAGAGCTATTTGTTTACATAAATTCACAAGTTTCTTGCTTGTATAAATACCTAATAAAAACACCTATAAAAGCTCTAATTTATTGAGTATAAACACTTGGTTTCTTGTGTGAAATTTGCCCCCAAAAACTCAATGAGTCTAGCAGAAGGCTGCTAGACTCATGTTTCACTATAATTCAATTGGTTGTCGTACTAGGGGTTTGCTAATGCGTGTTAGGTATTGATTAACTGTGCGCTGTAGCCCTTATCTTTTTAACTACATAAGTTTGTCTCATTTACTCGTAGTGCTAGGTCAAAACCTAAACAAACACTAGAAAAAATTTAAGAGGCCTTAATTACAATGCAGGCTATCGAAGCTATCAAAACTACACCGATCTTTGGAATAAGCACTGCCCCGTAAAGATCGAAGAATCGTGGGGAGCAATAAAGCGTCAATCCGATTTGACTTTTAACTCTTTCTTTTGCTTCCTCCTCCTATTGAAAGCTTAATTTCAATATGTAAGCTGGAACTGCGTTTGGATTGAGTTGCCTTATCTCTTGTGCTATGTATATACATTAGCTCAAGTGGTATTGTAAGACACCTTTTGTTTACATAAATTCATACGTTTCTCAAGTCTTAAAAAATTAGAAGGTTGCAGAATTGAGGAGATGTATTTCTAGCTTTTTGGTGCTGTTGTTTGCTGTTGGCATTTGTTAAGCTATGTATACTGAGTAACTTACCTAAACATTGCCAAGACTTTTACTATGCTGCAACAGGCTTCCCGTTATACGACGACTTGGGTAGATACAGTTAACAAGGTCAAGGCTGAAGTATGGAATATTCTCGCGAAACCTTTGGTAACTCCTTTTTTTGAATGGGAATGGCTCTCGAATTTAGAATCTTCGGGCTGTGCGATCGCTCAGCAGGGATGGCTACCGAGTCATTTATTAGTGTGGCAAGGTGATGTATTGGTAGCGGCTGCGCCTTTGTACATGAAGGGGCATAGTCAAGGGGAGTTTGTCTTTGACCATCAATGGGCGGATTTGTCCTATCGGTTGGGGATTGAGTATTATCCGAAGCTGTTGGGTATGGCTCCCTTTACGCCTGCGGTGGGCTATCGTTTTTTGGTGCATCCTGATCTAAGTGATCAGCCCAATGAATTATCAAAAATCTATGACTTGATGCTGGCGGAGATCGATAAACTTTGCGATCGCTACCAGATGTCGGGTTGTAACTTTCTCTATGTTGATCCTAGTTGGAAGCATGAGTTGGAATTGCGTGGCTTTACGACTTGGATGCACCATAGTTATGTCTGGGAAAATCAAGAGTTTACAGACTTTGATGATTACCTAAAGAATTTCAATGCCAATCAGCGACGCAATATTAAGCGCGAGCGTAAGTCAGTGGAAAGTACGGGGATCAAAATGCGGGTATATACAGGTGAAGAGATTCCCCATTATTTCTATGGCTATATGTATGAGCTATATAACGATCACTGCAATAAATTCTGGGGTGGAAGTAAGTACTTAAATCGTAAATTTTTTGAACATTTAGCCCATAGTTTTCGCGATCGCCTTGTATTTGTGGCTGGAGAAGTAGAAGATCATCCGCAACCTGTAGGAATGTCCTTCTGTATTCGTAAGGGCGATCAGTTATTTGGACGCTATTGGGGCTGTGTGCAAGAAATTGATTGTTTGCATTTTAATGCTTGCTATTACACGCCAATTGAGTGGGCAATTTCTCAAGGGATTAAGCGCTTTGACCCCGGAGCAGGTGGACAACATAAAAAGCGTCGCGGTTTTCCTGCGACTCCAAATTACAGTCTGCATCGCTTTTATCGCGATCGCCTTAAGCAAATTCTGGTTCCCTATATCAATGAGGTCAATGCTTACGAAGCTAAGCAAATTCAAGCGATTAATAACGAATTACCCTTTGATTTTGCCCCACCCGATCTTCATGTTTAAATTGCCCACAGCAACCTTGAAAAGATAATCTTTGAGGCAAATGCTATTTTTCTTACACTCGAATAAATATAACAATATTGTGATTTAATGGGCTAAAATTATTTTAAGTGACGAGTGTGCCGAAAACGCAAGTTGTTTTCTATCAAGATGAAAATGGCACTGCTCCTGTTTTGGAGTGGTTGAAAGCCATGATCAAGAAAGACCGTAAAGGTTATGCAAATTGTGTGGCTAAAATTCGGCAACTTGCTAGTACTGGCTATGAATTGCGAAGACCCGCAGCAGATTATTTACGCAATGGAATCTATGAACTGCGGGCTAAGCATATTCACATTCAGTATCGCATTCTGTACTTTTTTGATGGTCAAAATATTGCAATTCTCGCTCATGCAATTACCAAAGATACAGATCGAGTTCCCATTGTAGATATTGAGAGAGCGATTGAACGTAAGCGTCAGTTTGAGGAGAATCCAAATGTTCATACTTATCAAGAGGATTTAGATAATGGCTAAGACTAGTGATGCCCTCAAAATAATTGATAATTTGACTGGCAACGATCCTGAACTTGAGGATTTAGTAAGGGAAGCTTCGCTTAATGCTGTGGTGGCTCAACTTATCTATGAGGCAAGAACTGCGAGAGGATTGACTCAAAAGGAACTTGCCGATCGCATTGGTACGAAGCAATCAGCGATCGCTAGGCTTGAGGATGCTGATTATGATGGGCATTCGCTGTCAATGTTGCAAAAGATTGCTGGTGCGCTTAATCAAAGGGTTGAGATAAAGTTTTCGGAAATTGAGCTAGAGGCAAGTGTGGGGTAGCGATTATTTTCCACATCAGTATGATAGCGATCACTTTTTAGAGTTTTTATAGCGCGATCGCGTCTATTGGAGGTTAAGAATAATGAATCACGCTGAACTAAAAGCTAAGGCTCTATCTAATCCTGAGACTCTTGCGGCTTATGAAAGTATGGATGTTGAGTTTTCGATATTTCGGCAAATGTTGACTGCTCGTGAGAAAGCTGGTTTGTCTCAGGCTCAGGTGGCTAGTCGAATGGGAACTAAGGCTACGGCAATTACTCGATTGGAGTCATCTCTGAGTAGTGGTAAGCATTCGCCTTTTCTAATAACTTTGCGGCGATACGCTCAGGCTGTTAGGTGTGAGTTAGAAGTGCAGTTGGTTAAATCTAAAAATCTTTGAGAATGATTGTTTTGTGAGGTGATCGCGGCTCAAGAAAATCTTCAGCCCTTACATTAAAATACAAAAAATCTACTTTACAGAAAAATATTTATGAAACTATTGCGAATTGTTTTTAGCATTATATGGGCTTTAGGTTACTTAGGTAATGGAGTCCTATTTGTTTATACTGAGTGGATTATTTTACAGAAGAATTTTGTTCAAATACTTAATCCATATATCCATTTTCAAGTTTTGATAACGCTGATTGCTGATCCATTATTCTGGATATTCTTATCGATGGCAGTAATTGGCTATTATGCCGTAATGAATATAGAAAAGCATTTACTCAAAAATGCTAAACAAGGTCAAGTTAAAAACAAAGAAACACCGTCTCCTGTAACTGAAGCATTATCTCAAAAACATCCTAGCCGTTCTTCTTTATTCTCAAGAAACATAGATCCCCCTAAATCTGTAGTATCCAAAGTAGACACAGATGAGATCAAAGAACAAATCGAGTTAATTGAATGGGCAATACAAAGTAGTCAAAAAATAAGATTTAGCTATGAAGATAGAAATGGAAATAATAGTAACCGCACTTTCACTCCACAGAATTTTAAGACAATTCGGCATACTTTGTGCGTAGAAGGATACTGCCATTTAAGGCGTGCTAAACGTACTTTTACAATTAAACGTATGCGAGATATTAAAATTATCTCCGCCAATGAACTAAATCATAATATTAAAGGTACAACAAATTCCTCGACACCATCTTCTTTCTCTAGCGTTCCCCCTATAAAAGATAAAGATTCTCAGTTAAGACCACCTAAAGAACGTCCTTACATTAATTTAATTATTGACGATCTTGAAGCACTTACAAATTCAGAATGGAACAACATAGAAATTTTAACAGAGATTGATTATGAACTAGAGTTTCGTTCTCGTCCAAGATCTCGTGATTTGAGTGAGCGTATCAAGAAAAGGTTGATTCAGTTAAAAGCTCAGCATTTTTCACTCTCCAAAGATAGAGCTGAAACTAACAGCTTTTCAGATGATTCTTTTAACTACGAAGAAGGTCTACTTAGTTTTTATGGATATAAAGTTGGTATAAAAGGTTTGCCAGAATTAGAAAGGCACAAAATTCTTGATGCAGTCTTTACACGTCCATTATTGCCAATGAATAGTGAAGCTTATTTAAAAGAATGGGGAGAACCTAATAGCAAAGAAAGATTACAGAAGTTATCAAGATCCATCGCAGCATTCGCTCGTACTGCTAAAGGTCGAACCAACGGTGATTTTAGCAAAGCGATTCAAGATTGGGAATCCGACTTAATGTACTTGAGAAAGACTTATTACAATGCAAATCATTTTTCATTTCAGTATCCAATCACATAATATTATTAGAGTTTTTTGAGTGGTAGATGAGACTGTAAGTCTCTATTGTTTATTAGTTATTTTTAGTGGTTATACTGAAAACACTCAGCAGTGAGGGTAAAGCGATGCTCCAAACTTTAGCTAAAGCAGAAAACCAATATCTCGTTAAATGGGGGGTCACTTGGGAACAGTTTAAAACCTTGCAATCCGCCTTTGAGGAAATTGGTGGAGTGCGGATGAATTATTGTGAGGGAGAACTAGAAATTATGGGTATTGGTTTGCAGCATGAAATGTTATCTAGTCTTCTTGGGGCTTTACTAATTTCTTATTTCGTCACTAAACGCATCTGCTTTACATCAACAGGTGCTTATACCCAAAAAATTGAACCTAGTCTTGAGTTTCAGGCTGATTTGTCCTTTGCTTTTGGTAATGATCCTGCAAAGACTGACCTATGTATCGAAATTGTTGTTACTAGCGGAAGCGTTAAAAAGTTAAGGAAATATCAACTAAGGGGTATTCCAGAAGTTTGGTTTTGGATAGACGGCAAAATTAGTATTTATCGTTTAGTTGAGGATGAATATGTAAAACGCGATCGCAGTGAATGGCTACCTGATTTGGACATTGAACATTTAGAAAAATGTTTGTTAATAGAGTCGCAGTTGGATGCAATGACAGCTTTTGCGGAAAAATACACTTAAAGCAACCGATATTTATAAACAAAGAGACTCGCATTGCGAGTCTCTTTGTTTAAGCAAACTTAGCAGTGTAGCTGCGGGCGATCGCATCGCATCGCTCGTTATCAGGATCACCAGAATGCCCCTCTACCCAATGCCATCGGATATTAGAAGTATTGAGGGGATCGAGTTGTTGCCAGTATTCTTGATTTTTGACAGGTTTATTATCTTTGGTTTTCCAGCCATTCTTTTTCCAGCCTTTAATCCATTTGGTAATGCCATCTAGGACATATTTGCTATCGGTATAGAGATCGACAGGCGTGGATTGCTTGTGACTGGCGAGAAATTCTAGAGCCGAAATCGCACCCTGTAACTCCATTTGATTATTAGTGGTTTCGCGAAGTCCACCACCAAGTTCTTTAGTACTACCATCAGAAAAATGAACAACTACACCCCAACCTCCAGGACCTGGATTTTTAGAACAGGCTCCATCAGTATGAATACTGATGATTTTGGATGGAGATGAATCATCTAGAGATTGAGAATTGGTGATTGGTAAGGTTTTTAGAGAGGTTTTAAGAGTTGAATCTTGGGCTTTTGATGTCGTGATAGACTCTGGGGGATTTATGGCTGTAAGTTGATCGCGCGATCGCGTGATTTCAACCGCCACAGAACCAAGAAAATCAGGAATTGGGGGATGCTTAATAATCTTGATTTCAACTTGGGAGATTTTAGAATCTTCGAGGAGGCTATCGGCGATCGCGCCCGCAAGTCGCTCAATCAACTTAAATTTCTTTGTTTGGATCAGATTTTCAATCTTACGAATACAAGAAATATAGTTAACAGTATCTTCAAGCTCATCGCTGTAGGTAGACTTCTCAAAATCAACCCACAGGGTCGCATCCACCTCAAACCATTGCCCTAATACATTTTCCTCTGGTAGATAACCTATGTACCCGTAAGCTTTTACGCCTTTTAAATAAATCTTGCTTGTCATGTATGTTGAATATGTTGCTTGAATAGCTATAGCATTTTTCAGTCTAGTGAAGTACGGAGGATTGTTTCCCCGCCTTTGGCGGGGAAACAATCCTGTACCTCGTTTGCTTGAAAAGCGCTATGTATCGAAAACGTCTAATTAACTTGAGAAATTACACGTATAATTTCTTGAATATTAACAGGCTTCTTAATGTAATCGTTCATGCCTGCCGCTAAACAGCTTTGCCGATCTGTTCCCGAAGAACTCGCTGTGACTGCCACAATATGGGGCTGGTTAGCGAGATTTTGCCGAATCCATTTCGTAGCAGTAATCCCATCCATCTCAGGCATTTGCACATCCATGAATACCATGTCATAGGTTTGAGCCTGCAAAGCCCGAATAGCTTCCAGTCCATTGTTCACTATATCGAGCATGTATCCAAACTTTTGCATTATCAAGAAGATTAATCGTTGATTCATCGGATTGTCTTCAACTAGGAGAATGCGTAGCTGTGATTTATTCTCTGCCAGAGGATCATTAGCAAATAAGTCGATCGCTGCTGGATAAATTGCTGGAGCATTTGCTACCGTTAATTCACGATTAATAACTGGAGTAGAGATAGCGATCGTAAAATGAAAGCTCGAACCTTGAGTCGATGCACTAGGTTGCCAATTGAGCGGCGGATTCCCACCTACCTGCGCCAAACTTTCCACCCAAATATTGCCACCCATTAATTCCACCAGATTTTTGCAAATCGCTAGTCCAAGTCCTGTACCTCCATATTGACGACTAATGGAATTATCGGCTTGGGTAAAAGGATTGAATAACATCGTCATGCGATCGCTAGGAATACCAATCCCTGTATCAGTAATTTGGAAATGTAAGAAAGTTTTAGTTTGAGGCTGATACCCACTGGGGATATTTTGAGTTAAATAACTCGCACTAAGAATTACATTCCCTTGATTTGTAAACTTAATCGCATTACCTACCAAATTTATCAGTATTTGACGCAACCGATGCTCATCACCGATGATTGTTAGAGGTAAATGGGGCTGAATTCTATACTCTAAGTGAATATCTTTGGCAGAAGCCGATGGATAAAGAAGATCGCAAACAAACTTCAAACTATCTTCCAAGTTGAATTCGCGATTTTCAAGCTCTAATTTAGCAGATTCAATTTTAGAGAAGTCAAGGATATCATTAATGATACTTAAGAGAGAATTCGCACTGTCTTGAATGAGCTGTGTATAGTATTGCTGCTCTTTACTTTGCCCTGTCATCATTAGTAACTGAGCCATGCCCAATACACAGTTCATCGGCGTTCGGATTTCATGGCTCATATTGGCTAAAAAATCGCTTTTAGCTCTATTGGCTGACTCTGCGACTTCCTTGGCTTGAGCGAGTTCTCTTTCTATCTGTTGACGTTCTTGAATCTCTTGTTTGAGTTGTTCATTTTGTTGAGCAAGCAGCTTTTGTTGTTCTTGCAAGCTATTTTTCTGCTGCAAGATCGTAAGCTGATTTTTAACGCGGACAAGGATTTCCTCTAACTGAAAAGGTTTGGTGATATAGTCAACTCCTCCAACTTCAAAGGCTTTAACTTTGTCAAAGGTTTGATCAAGGGCACTTAAAAAGATAATGGGAATATCGGCGGATTGAGGTTGCGATTTCAGATGTTTACAGACTTCATAGCCATTCATCTCAGGCATCATGATATCTAAAAGAATAAGGGAGGGAGGATTAATCTCCGCTGCCTCGATCGCTTGCCTACCACTCGTCACCCTCCGCACCTTATAGCGCTGTTTCGATAAAATTTCTGACAATAGGCGCAAATTTTCGGGGCGATCGTCAACAACGAGAATATCTGCTTGTAATATTTCTGGATTAGCTGTCATTGGTGCTGGGATTGATGAATGGTTTGACAAGACTGACGATTTGTTCGAGATGGAAGTTGTTGACTAAATCTTGAATGACATTTGCTATTGTAGGATGCCTGTCTTGTATTTGTTCTAAGAGATGAAAAATTGCCTCTTCGTCCGCCCCTCTGGCAGCAAGGTGTAGTTGTACTAGCCATGCAGTATCTAACTGAGACAATTCCTGCTGAATAGATGGTTGAATTTCATTGGGGGCTTGAGGAAGGATATCTACCCGTTGATCGTTATCCGCATAGATATATTTCACCCCTAAATGTTCAGCAATCTTGTCAAAGATCAATTCCTCTCGCAATGGCTTAGTAACAAAATCATCACATCCCAATTCCAAAACGACCGATCGCTGCTTATCAAACACACTAGCTGTTAAGGCAATAATTTTGCAGGGGGTTTCACTGGACTCATGAGCACGAATGGTGCGGGTTGCTTCGTAGCCATCTTTGACTGGCATCTGCATATCCATCCAAATGAGATGGGGTTGCCATGCTTGCCATACCTCGATCGCTTCTTGTCCGTTTTCTGCTTCACGGATCTCAAAGCCCAAGGGTGCAAGCAAATTAGTCATGAGATGGCGACTTTCCCATTTATCATCAGCTAAGAGGATGCGGTATTGAGGTTGGTTTGGGGCTAAGGCGATCGCACGGCGTTTGATCTGTGATGGGGGAACATCACTAGCCTTTGCCATTTTTACCTCGATGTTAAAGGTGACAACTGTGCCTTCACCGAGGGCACTCCTAACATGAATATCTCCGCCCATAAGTCGCACAAAGCGTCTACTAATAGGCATCCCTAAGCCTGTGCCCTCTTGGGATCTGCGCCCTGTTTCCGTTTGCACAAAAGGCTCAAATAACTTAGTTAACTCTTCGGGAGCAATTCCTGGTCCCGTATCGATAACTTCAAAGCAGAGGCATGACTGAATTCCTGCGGACTGCTGATCACTGCTTAGTTGGACTTGAGCATCGTCAATGCTTGGGGAATCTTGCTCTTGTTGACAACTACTAACCACTAGAATTACCTTGCCCTGATTAGTAAATTTAATCGCATTGCCCACTAGATTGATTAAGACCTGACGCAGCTTACTTTCATCGGTTTGGATATATTGGGGAACATCGCTATAGCAATCAAACACAAGTTGTAAATTTTTGGCTTTTGCCTTGAGGAGAAACATCTCCTTGAGACTTTCCAATAGATTGTAAAGATTGAAATTGTTTGTGTTTAGCTCGATTAATCCTGCTTCGATTTTGGACATTTCCAATACATCATTGAGCAAGGTGAGTAAATGCTCGCCACTACGGGCAATGATTCCTAAATGTTCCTTTTGGCTAGATGTAAGGGATTCATCGCGAGCAAGTACCTGTGTGAAGCCTAAAATAGAATTGAGAGGAGTGCGTAATTCATGGCTCATGTGAGCAAGAAAATCTCCCTTAGCACTATTGGCGGCATCAGCATTTTCTTTAGCTTTTTTAAGTTGTTCGAGAAGTTCCGCTTGCTGCACAGCCACACCCAATTGATTGCCAACTTGGGTTAGTAGACTTAGCTCACTAGTTTCCCATTCCCGTTTGTCAGCATGTTGATAGGTGGCTAATAGTCCCCATAATTTGTCACCAACAAAGACAGGAACCGTAATAAAAGCGCGAACCTGATAGCTTTCGAGAATTTCGATATGACAATCGGTGAGATCGGCTGTATAAATATCGCTCACAGCCCATGATTCATGATTACGATAGCGACCACCCTGATGCTCTTGGAGATAGGTATCGCGCCAGACATTATCCTTTTGATGCAGTTGATCTAAGGGCAGCCATTCATCGGTTTTAGACTCAAAAACAAATTCACCACTCCAATCTTCAAAAAAGCGATACACCACTACGCGATCGCATTTCAAGTTTTGACAGACCTCTTGAGTCGTAGCTCTAAAAATGGTGTCAATGTCTAGGGTTTGCCGAATTCTTTCGATGACCCTCGCGAGAGCGCGTTCCTGCTCGGCATCTCTGGCGAGTTTATCAGCGCGTTTTTGGAGTTCGATTTCTAACGTAGTCTGAAGATCCGTGGAACGCTTTTGCACTTGCCCGAACAATTCAGCCTGTTGAATGGCAACACCGAGTTGACTGGCGATTTGCACTAAAAAATTCACCTCTGACTGTTGCCAATGCCGAATATCGTGACTTTGGAAGGCAGCTAGTAGACCCCAGAGATCCTTACCTTTGTAGATAGCGATAATTGCATAGGCTCTAGCTTGATAACGCTCTAGAGCCTTAATGTAACAATCAGAAAATCCTGTCGCATAGACATCATCACGGACTCGGAACAGTTGCCCACTGTTAAAGTCACCTCCCTGAGTTTCTTGTAAATAAGTATCAGTGGTATTTGGTGTGGCTAAATATTTGAGGCTACATTCGCTAATGTTGAAATTTAGCTCAGGATGTTCCAATTGAGCTTCTACTAGGGAAATTAGACCCTCCGCCATTGATTCCACTACAAACTCGCCACTCCAATCGGGATGAAACTGATAGATGGTGACGCGATCGGCTTTGAGCAGTTGGCGCACCTCATCGGTGGTGGTGGTAAAAATGGTATTGAGATCTAGCGATCGCCTGATTTTGTTGATGATAGCCGCGACTGCCTTCTCTCTTCCTACGGCTTGTTCAACAGCACGGGTGAGGTCTTCGGACTGGGCTTTCAATTGGGCAACAAACTCAGCTTGCTTTAGGGCTACATCTAGATGGGTGGCAATTTGCTTAACAAAGTCAATTTCTGATTCTTGCCATTGCCTTGTCGTAGAGCATTGATGAATACATAACAAACCCCAAAGGCGATCGCCATTGAGCAAAGGCACAACGAGATTCGCCCTAACCTGAAATCTTTCTAATATTTGGATATGACAACTGGGTAGCCCCTGTTGATAAATATCTGCACAAGCCCAGATCTTGCCTTGTTGATAATATTTAGCGTGATTTTCCCCAAAGCAGTGATCGCTAATTTTTGCGGCTAAGGCGGAGTCAAACTGAGGTAGCACTGACTCAGACACAAACTCGCCACAGCCAAATTCAGCATTTTCATCAAAACGATACATCCCTACACGATCAGCATTTAATAGCTGGCGCACCTCGATCGCTGTTGATTTAAAAATACTGTCTAGGTCAAGGGATTCACGAATTTTTGCAATCACCGCAAACAATGCTTTTTGCTGAGCCGCTTGGGCATTATGTTTGTGACCAGATGGAGCGGACAGATCGGACATTTCTAACAAAATCCCCAAATTAATTTGTTTTTAGATCGCAAATATTAAAAGTATGCGATCGATATTGCTGATCCCCCGCTTACCTTTTTATCTAGTTTAAGTAATTATGCCCGTTGCTGAACTCATAAGTAAAGTTGCTTAAATATTTACAGAGGAGGCATCTCTAAAGCGATCGCGCCCAATTTTCCCTTGCGAAAATCATACAAAATCAATCGTGCGACTTTATCGAGATCGCCTTGAAATTTATTTAAAGCAGCAACTTGATGAATATACTCAATTCCCGAAGTGACAGTGACAGGATCGATTGCATAACGGCTCTTTAAATTGACATTGAGCTGAAGTAATAAATCCACTGCCTCAGCAGCAACTAACACATTGTCATAGGCTGCCTGCCCGATATCATCGCAAATTGCCAATTTCAGTGCCGCATCTTGATCGTGGAGTAGGGGCGGAATTACCCCCGGGGTATCGAGTAACTCAATTTGATCAGAAATCCTAATCCAGCGCAATTGGCGTGTCACCCCCGGTTTATTGGCACTTGCCACGACTTTTTTCTTAAGCAAGCGATTAATTAGTGCAGATTTCCCAACATTAGGAAAACCCACCACTACGGCTCTGACAGGACGGGGTAACATCCCGCGACCGCGCCGCCGTTCATTGACCTTTTCCCCCGCGACTTGAGCAGCCTTCAGCAAATCCACCATCCCCTTACCAGCTTGAGCATCGGTGAAATATGCCATCCGCTCCTGCTCGGTGAACCAGCGTGTCCATTGCGATTTTGCCGTTGATGAGATGGCATCAATGCGATTACACACGAGAATATGCGATTTTCCCTCTACCCATTTTTCAATTTTGGGATGCCTACTAGACATCAAAATGCGCGAATCCCGCACTTCAATGACCACATCAACCAATTTCAGTTGTTCTAATAACTGTTTTTCTGCTTTGGCGATATGTCCGGGATACCACTGAATTGGGCTTGCCATAGGAAATAATACGGAGAAGGAGTATTTTTAACTATATACTCTTGTTAAGATATTAAGAAATATTAAGATCCGCCTTTAGTTTAACTTTTAATAAAAATCATGATTAAGCCCACGCCACTAAGATTCATGCCGAGATTTATGATGCGGAAACTTGGCGCGATCGCGATCGCCATAATTCTGCCCTTAGCCCTTGTCTTTAGCCATATTCCCGCCGCTAGCGCCTATGATGCACCAGAATTATTGCCTGAAACCTATACAAACGTGATCGATCTGGGTCGATTTTTAACCGAGGTTGAAGAACAAGCACTCGATCAAAAATTAACTAGATTTGAAGAGTTAACAGGCTGGAAATTGCGAGTCCTCACCCAAGTTGATCGCACCCCCGGTCGAGCTGTAAAAGATTTTTGGGGACTTGACGATCACAGTGTGATGCTGGTTGCAGACTCACGCGGTCGCAATTTACTAAATTTCAGCGTTGGCGATGAGGTTTATCCTTTGCTATCGCGGGGCTTTTGGATCGAGTTGCAATCGCGCTACGGCAATCAATTCTATGTACGCGAACAGGGCTACGATCAATCAATTTTGTCATCCGTTGATGCAATTACCACCTGTTTAGAACAGGATGGCTGTGCTGTCGTCCCCGGGATTCCCCAAGAGCAATGGATTCTCACCTTGATTACTTCCATCGTTGGCGGCGTGGTTTTTGGCTTTGCAGGACATCCTCGCAAGGAAGGCGAAATCTTTGCTTGGAAATGGGCGCTCATTTTCACACCCCTCTGGGGCATGTTGTTTATCTCCTTTGGTTTAGGTCCAGTGCTTACTCGTACTAACGAATGGGTTCCCATCGTGCGTAACGTTGCTGGTTTTGTCGGTGGTGCAGTGATCGCCTATTTGATTCCTTCACCTAAACGCGCCACCCCATCCCCTGAAGTACGGTAAAGTCATGGGGGTGCGATGCACCCCTTCTATTTCTTCCTTGGGCAAAATGTCCAAATCTTTACCGCCGCTATAAATTACCGTCGCATTTTCAGAACTGAGGGTGTTTTTGAGAAGGGGAAGGATCTGATTAGCTAGTGTATGGGAAAGGAAGTAACTAATTTTACATGGGCGTTGTTCAGATTCAGGTTGAGGGATTAAATCCTCAAATTGACAGGCAATCTTGCAAACTAGATCGCGATTCCAACCTCAGCTAATGTGGTTCGCCCAATCATGATCAGGATTCAGACTATGATCATAGATTTCCGTGCCAACGGCAGTAATAAGTGCATCTGGGGGAAGTAGATTTTGGGCGATCGCTAATTGATGGTACAGGGTCAGCGATCTTCCTGTCGCGTAGACAATTTTAGTACCTCACCTTACGCAGATAGAAAATCCGCCCTCATCCCCCAACCCCTTCTCCCAGAACGGGAGAAGGGGAGCAAGAGGTGGTTTTGAATTTTTCTTTTCCCCTCTCCCCCTTTGGGAGAGGGGCTAGGGGTGAGGGTCTTATAACCTTCTGCATAAGGTGAGTTAGTACCTTGATTTTGACGATAATCGCTGAGTTGATGATTGAGTTCCCTTAGCGCCTCATCATCACCAACAAGGTTATTATCCAAATCAGTTACAAATAGAGCGAGAGGCATTTTTACTCCCAAATGGATAGTTTCGCAATGAGTAGATTTGGTGCGGGCTTTGCCCGCACCAAATCTACTCAAAACCCAGTAAATTCGTTGGACTTGCGTAAGTCCTAAACATAATGCCTATAGATTTAAAGGACTTAATAAATCTATATGATCTTAACGCTAGTTCATCCGAGTTTGATAAGCAGTTCAGCTTAAGATGGTACAAATAACCCACTGACGTTAACTTTCACGATTTTACTGCTAAGCAATAATGCCGCGTATCCCTCAATTAACTTATGATCGCGGGACGCTCATCCTTCATCCACCACCTAAGGGCAAAGCATGGATTGAGTTTGCCACATGGGACGATCGCATTGAGAAATTTCGCATCCCTGCTTACCACTATCGCGAATTAATTTTGACTTTGCGCTCAGAGGGCATTGCGATCGAGGACAAATCACGGAAATATAGTGAGATTAACCTGACGGCGCATAGCCAAATGGAACCCTATCCCCATCAGAGTCAGGCTCTGGCAGCATGGCAAAGGGTAGGGAAACAAGGGGTGGTCGTTTTGCCTACTGCCGCAGGTAAGACCTATTTAGCGCAGTTAGCCATGCAAGCGACGAATCGCAGTACCTTGATCGTCGTGCCAACCCTCGATTTGATGCATCAATGGTATGCCCATTTATTAGCAGCTTTTCCTGATGTGGAGATTGGGCTATTGGGCGGCGGCTCACGCGATCGCACGGCAATTTTAGTTGCTACCTATGACAGTGCTGCTATTCAAGCTGAGGCTTTAGGTAATCTCTATGGCTTGATCGTATTTGATGAATGTCATCATTTACCGACGGATTTCTTTCGGGTGATTGCTGAATATGCGATCGCTCCCTATCGACTAGGTTTAACCGCTACTCCTGAACGCAGTGATGGTAAACATGCCGATTTAGAACTCCTCATAGGCGAGGAAGTTTATCGCAAATCTGCCGAAGAGCTTTCAGGGCAAGCCCTTGCGGAACATAAAATTGTGCAAATCAAAGTTTCACTTTCTGCTCAAGAGCGCGATCGCTACGATGCTTTAATTAAGAGCCGCAATCAATTTCTTAAAGAAGCAAAAATTTCCCTTGGTAGTTTAGAAGGATGGCAAAGATTTGTGCAGGCAAGTGCGCGATCGCAGGCAGGTCGCCGCGCCATGCTTGCCCATCGTGAATCAAAGGAATTATCACTGGGGACAGAGGCAAAATTACGAGTTCTCGCTGATTTACTGGCGCAGCACTTTCCTGAGCGCATTTTAATTTTTACCAATGACAATGCTACGGTTTATCGCATTTCTAAAGATTTGTTAATTCCTGCGCTCACCCACCAAACTCCTGTAAAAGAACGCCACGAAATCCTGACTTGCTTTCGCGAAGGTAAATATAAAACCCTAGTTACTTCCCATGTGTTAAATGAAGGTGTTGATGTGCCCGATGCTCGGATTGCCATCCTCCTTTCAGGTACAGGTTCAGCCCGTGAATATATTCAGCGCTTAGGACGGGTACTCAGACGCGGTAGTGAAGCTAATAAACAAGCAATTCTCTATGAAGTTGTGACTGAGGATACTAGTGAAGAAAGAACCTCTGAACGTCGGAGGGGGATTGAGCGATCGCGCCCTGAGCCACAGTCAGACAAGGTAATTCAGATAGGAATTCACTATGGAGACATGCAAAAAACGCAACCGATCGCTGCTGAAGAACCTAGTGATTACATTCCTTAGTTAAGGAGTGTAATCACCTACGATACGAAGCCCCACACATGATGAAAAAACTCTACTTTTGAAAGATATACATTTTTTGACGTAAGAAGCCAGAAAAGATCGTTTAAAATAAGTTATGCCAATTCCTGAAATTGTAGATTCATTTTTGGGAATCAGTATTTAGAAAGCGATCAAGCGATCATTAATTTAGTGGTAGCTATGGAACTTGCAGCCTATATCTATGATGCATGGGCTTATGAACAGGCTCAATTAGAATCTTCAGATGCAGATCTGCTGACTTGTGATGCAATCGACAATCCTCAATCTCATTATCCTGTCTGGAATTTAGCGATGAAGAGGTGGCGTTCCTATGTGCTATCAGCGATCGCGATTACAGGAATGAATAGCTTGAACTTAAGTTTCAGTCAGACTGCTGAAGCGCGACGATACCTTGAGCCATCGGTAAATACGGCTCCTTGGTGTGAAAATTTATATCTTTGCAATACTAGCTATGTCTTAGAGGTACAGACATTATTGGCTCAACAGGGTTTTGCGGTCGGTGAACTTGACGGCGTTTATGGCAGGCAAACCAAGAGAGCGGTAATTGCCTTTCAAAAATCCCAAGGAAATTTGGTGGTTGATGGTATCCCCGGAGCAAACACTCTAGCTTTGCTGAGAAATGCTACTAAAGATGGTTCTAGAAGTTATGTAGCACCCAGTCCAAAATCTACGGGTCGAGATCCACTTGATAGCGCAATAGTAATTACGCGCCCTAATCCTCAACTTATAGGGTTTTCTGAAGGCTCAGAGATTGGTAACTTGCAGATTTTGCTCAAACGGAGGGGCTTTTATCAGGGCGTAATTGATGGGCAACAGGGGCAGTCCACTACTGAGGCAATCTGGAAAGCACAAAGAGCCTATGGTTTACCCCTAGATGGATTTGCAGGACCTCTGACAATTCGAGCTTTGCTGGCTGGTGGTACTAACGTTCCCCTTTCTCTACCTGCTTTTAGCCCCACACTCATAGGAAAAACGAGTAAAGAGATTTGGGAAATCCAAGGTTTATTGCAAAAGCGTGGTTTTTATGACGGAGAAATTAATGGGCAATATGACCTGCGTACCAGAAACAGCATTGTTGATGCTCAAAATGCCTATGGACAAAAAACTACAGGAGATATAAGTCCAGAATTAGTTGCATCCCTCAACGGACAAACGATTGAAACCACGAACAATGTTCAAGCCTCTCAAAATGTCCAAACTGCACCAAGCTCTACCAATACTAACGATATTCGACCTAGCCCTAATGTTCCATCAAGGAGTGATTCTCAAGTGCCAACTTCTAGCCAAAACTTACCTACACCAACTTCACAAAATACCAATTCATCCTAGATAGAAACTTTTCGGAATCTCAAACTATCTAAGCAATCTCAAAACATCTGTTTAAAACTTTCTCGTTAGTGTCTCTCAATAAATTCAATAAGGTCTAATTATGGAACTCCTAGCTTATATTCAAGAAGAATTTGTCCGTGATGATCAAGCGATCGCTACAGCCGACAATATTTCTACAAATGCCAATATGGAAACTACTTTTCAAACTTGGCTCAAAAAATTAACGACTAAATCCGCCAAACTTAGCTTGAATGTAATTCTTGCCAGTACAACACTCCTTATTGGTTTAGGCTCGACTCTAAATGCGATCGCCGAAGTTACACCATCGTCAGATGTGAAGTACGTCCAATCACTACTAGCTAAAAATGGTTTTGATCCTGGAACGATCGATGGTGTTGCTGGATCATCAACTAAAAATGCAATCATCCGCGCTCAACAGTCCCTCGGACTAACTCCCGATGGTGTTGCAGGTAGCCGCACGATCGCTGCGCTTGAAAATGGTGCACCCGTTGCCAAAGTGGAGGCAAAAGCTAGTGAAAGTGATGCGACTAGTGCCTCAGTGCCTAGTTCATCGGTGATGAATCTTCAGAAATTGCTCACGGATCGTGGTTTTTACAATGGTGCAGTCGATGGCATCATGGGCAACCAAACCCGCAATGCTATCATTGCGGCTCAAAAAGCCTATAATCTTACCCCCGATGGCGTTGCAGGTCCTCAAACCATTGCAGCATTAGAGTCCGATGGTAGCAAAACCGCAACTATTGCTATTAGTACTAGTAATACTTCTACGACTAAAAGTACTGAAGTTGCTAATTTACAAGAGCTACTCAGCAAGCGTGGTTTTTACAATGGTGCAGTCGATGGCATCATGGGCAACCAGACCCGTAGCGCTATTATTGCGGCTCAGAAAAATTATGGCTTAACCGCCGATGGTATTGCTGGGTCTAAGACAATTGCTGCTTTGGAGTCAGGAAGCAGCAAGGTCAATATTGCTGCTCAAAATACCACCCCTACTACCCCTACCACAGAATCTAAAGATGCGGTAAAAGCTAATGATAGCAATGTTGCCTCAGTGCAGCAGTTACTCACCAAACGTGGTTTTTATAATGGTGCGATCGATGGTATCAAGGGTAATCAAACTAAATCGGCAATTATTGCTGCTCAGAAAGCCTATGGCTTGACTCCTGATGGGATTGCAGGTGCTCAAACCGTGGCAGCTTTACAGAAAGATGTACCGACATCCTCTACAACAACTAAAGCAACCGCACCAACTACCCAAGCGACTAAGTCAAGTGCGGCAACCGATGAGAATGTTGCTAATTTACAAAATCTGCTCACCGATCGCGGATTTTACTCAGGACCAATCACAGGTTTTCTTGGTCCTCGGACTAAAGCCGCCGTCATCTCTGCCCAAAAAGCCTATGGCTTAACTCCTGACGGGGTTGCAGGTGCACAGACCATTGCCGCGCTAGAGTCAGGTTCTCCACGCCAACAGCAGATTACTGTAAATAACACCCCCACTGTACGGGTACAACCACAAGTAGTTACCCCACAAGCTACACCTCAGCCTCAGTTACAGCCCAAGATTCAAGTACAGCCTCAGGCTCCACAGGTACAACCTCAAGCAAAGGCTACTCAACCTGCAACTCAAGCTACACCTCAAGCGCAAGTTACACCTCAAGCTACCGCCCAACCTCAAGCAACGGTTAAACCTCAAGTTCAGCCTACTCCTGCCACGCCAATCGCAACTGCAACTGCAACGCCACAGGCAAGTGCCAGCAATGCTCAGGTTGTTGAGTTGCAGAACCTATTGGCTAAACGCGGTTTCTATAATGGCAAAGCTGATGGTGTCTTAACGGCTGAAACTCGTAATGCGATCGTCAGAGCGCAAAATTTTTACACGATTACACCTGCCGATGGCTCACCAAGCAATAAACTGATTGATAGTCTTAGTAAAGATACATTCATTTCTGAAGGCAATTAAGTCAGATGCGGTTCCGTAATCTTGCGATTAACTTGGGTGCGATCGCCATTTTTGCTGCGATCGCCCTCAGCTTACAATTTCCTAAGTTAAATCAACGCTTAACTGGACAGACCCTAGAAGAAACTCGCAAGGCAGTCAGAGAAGAAGAAGCACGGCTAAAGGTAATTCGGCAGCTACCTTCCCGTGGTTTTGGCTTTAATAACATGATTGCCAACTTTACCTTTTTGCAATTTCTGCAATACTTTGGCGACGATATTTCCAGAAACAATTTTCAAACGGGATATAGTCTCAGTCCACGCTATTTTGAAAACGTCATCGAGCGTGATCCAAGGTTTTTAAGTAGCTATCTATATATGTCAGCTAGCGTATCGATGTTTGCGGGCGTACCCAGTCAGGCGATCAATATTTATGAAAAAGGATTGCGATCGCTAAATCCAGATTTACAACCAACTGCCTATACCGTATGGCGATATAAAGCTACCGATCACCTGCTGTTTTTAGGCGATGCCAAAGGTGCTAGGGAATCCTATCTCAAAGCGGCGGAATGGGCTGATCGAGTTAAACCAACGGACAAAACAGTTGAAGATCCTAAACTTGTTGCTGAATTCTCGCGACAATCGGCAAAATGGCTAGAGGAAGATCGGGATCTAACCAAAGCACAGATAGGGGCTTGGTCTTTAGTTTTACAAAACGCGGTAGATAAAAAAACCGTCCAAATTATCGCTCAGGAGGTAGATAAGCTTGGTATGAGAATCGAGATTCAAAACGACAGACCAGTCATTGTCCCAAAAAATTCTTCTAAATAAGAACCCTATTTTAGAGGGTTAATTTGACATGGCTTTTGAGAGAGGGTTTGCGTAGCAAACCCTCTCTCAAAAGCCCAAAAGTAAAAGCCTTGCTATGCAAGGCTTTTACTTTTGGGCTTTTACAATTTGATAGCGCCTGAACTGACGTTAATTAGCTTGCAGCCATTTTTGGGCAGTTAAGCGTTGAATTACCCCAAATACAAGCAAATCGAGGGGCGCTTTACGCTCATCGATCAGAAATGGTTCGATAGTGCTTGGCGATCGCCCTGCATCAGCACAGGAAAAAGCCTTTTGAGCATTGATATCTGACTTAGAGAAATAGACCGTAAATTGGCGTAAACCCTGCGCCCATAAGCCACGTACTTGAGAATTGCTAAATTCTAATTGCAGATCACTCACACCCTGCTTGCCAAAGGCTTTAGTCAAAGCTGGTAGATAGTGCGTGTTAATAAATTCTTCAAAGGGTAGATCTTCGATCGCAGGGGGCTTCTCGGCTTTAGGTTTCGCCGCAGGTTTTGCCTTAGGTTCTTCAGAAGTTGATGCAGTTTCAGACATAAGTTTTTGAAATATTGCTAAAGAATAACTAAAGAAATTTATTGAGCTTCTGTATTGACGATCTGGGGTAAGCCCATGCTGTAGTTGAGCGAGCGATGATTGAGATTGTAGGTAACTTCGCCCTGTTGCAATAGCGATCGCACAAAATGCTCTAAATCTGATCCAATGCGGCGTAGGTTGTAATCAGTGAGATCAGCACCTTTATAGTCCGCCACAAGCTCATCAAACTTGCGATATACCTTTTGCAAAGCGCCATCTGTCCAGTTCAGTTCATTGTCTGGATCGACATCTAAGGTCAATGTATTTTCACTATCGATGAGTTCATCGTTGTCCTGATCCACGATGGCTGCATAAATCTGAATGTGACGAGTTGTAGATTTGAGCGGCATAGAGGTTTGTGGGTTTAATTGAGTTGTTTGAAATATCTAAGAACTAACTTTAGATTATTGCAAACTTTGAAGGGTTACTAACCAAACAATTTCTCTATATATAGCAATGCAAACTTGACGTAGTTTATTACAGCGCTTTACAGCCTGTTGAGGCTTAAAGTAGTACAGAGAAATTTTTGAAAGCGCGGCTTCGCCGCGCTTTCAAAAATTTCTCTGGATTTCAAGTCAGCGCTTTGCGCTGTACTTTAGTTAAAAAGAGGAGGTGCTTTGCACCTCCTCTTTTTAACTAGCTAGATATTCCTGCATTCTGGCTTTGCGCTTGCGAAGATAATCCATCGCTTGACGTTCTAATTGCCTTACTTGCTCACGACTTAAATCCATGCGCTTACTGATGCTCGCTAGAGACATCTCCTGTCCATCATCTAAGCCATAACGTAAAATCATAACTTGACGTTGCTTTTCAGGTAATTCCTTTAGCAAGCTCTGAATATCAGTACGCAGAGATTCGCGCTCAACGTAAATATCAGGCGATCGCCCTGTGTCTTCGAGGAGTTCCGCAAGCTCTGTATCCTGATTATCGCCAATGCGTAGATCAAGCGAAATTGGTTGACGCGATAGCGATAAACATTCGCGTACCTGTTCAGTTTTGATATTTAGCTCATAGGCGATTTCGGCGACCGTAGCTACTCGACCAAGATCTTGCGATAACTGACGTTGAGCCTTTTTAATTTTGTTGAGCTTTTCAGTGATGTGGACTGGCAAACGGATCGTTCTCGCTTGTTGGGCGATCGCTCTGGTAATTGCCTGACGAATCCACCAATAGGCATAGGTCGAGAACTTAAAGCCCTTAGTGGGGTCAAACTTATCTACGGCGCGTTCTAAGCCCAGAGTTCCCTCCTGCACTAAGTCCAGAAGTTCTAAATTACGTTTTTGATATTTCTTCGCTACAGAAACAACCAAGCGAAGGTTCGCTTCGATCATTTTGCGCTTAGCTCTAGTGCCAAGACGAATATTGCTATGCAAAACTGCTGGCTCTAAGCCCACAGCTTCAGCCCACTCTTGCTCAGTCGGTAAGCGATCGCTATTTTGGGCAAGTTTTTCCTGCGCCTCAAACAGCACCATCATCTGCTGCACTTGCTTGCCGTAGATAATCTCCTCTTCATTACTAAGTAGAGGGATTTTTCCGATTTCGTGCAAATACGTGCGAACCATGTCAGCAGACAGACCGACCTGCTTGTTAGCTTGCCTATCCACTGGATGTGATGTGGGTTGGGTCAATGGTTCTTCAGACATATCGCTCCTAATGTTTTAAACTAAGCGTTTTCCAAGAGTGCTTCTCCAAGACCAGAAGGCTGAGACCAAAAAGACTTATTCAGACTTAATAACTAAACTTATAGATTTCAGGCTAATACGCTTGACAGCTAATAATCATAATCTTTAAGTTTTATAAAGTTACAGTACTAATCTATCATTAGGAATAAGACTGTTTTGTACAATTAAGGGTTAACCTTTTTATCTTTCGCGTCTGGAGTTACATATTATTACAAACCAACTAAAAAAGTCAAAGGGCGGCTATCACTATCTATCTAAGGATTTGAGCGATTTTGACTAGGTATTTACACTCATTGTTCTCACCTTTACTTAACGACGCTGAGTACATTTATCTGAAATATTAGGAATGTGATTAAAAGCCTTAATCTGCAAAGACTGCTACAAGCTAATAAATGCTTCTTAGGGGTAGCGGATAATAATAGAGTTACGTCTGTAACTACTAGTTTGGACTTGTCCGCTATACAAAAAGATCAGTTAATTAACAATCAACGCAAAAATCAAAAAATCAATATAGTTGTTGGAGACTTATGGTTTCGATAAAGGATTAACTGAAGCTTAAGTGAGACTACTGATAAACAAAGAAATAATTTCTGTTAAAGCAGAATATACATAAGTCCGAAACAATCTATATGTAACTTTGGGAATAACTATTGGCAAATAATGGGAAACCGAGCTACTGACTGCCAGACTAGAAAAGACGAAAGCTGGAATGCCTAGGTTCCCCCATAATCTTGCCTATGGGCTTACCTGTAAACTTTTGCTGATATTAATTTAAAGAATAAAAATCTACAGTAATTATTCCCTGTAATCGAATTTAATCATCTTTAATTTTGTTTAAGAAAATTAAAGATGATTACTCCCTTGTATATCTGTATAGAACCTTACCTTTTGGAGATACCTCTAATATACAATTGTTGCAAATGCTTCATTTGCGTGATGACATAGTTTGATAACCTTTATCATTGGAGGGAAGTGATAAAATGCGATCGCTCTTTTGGGTGAAGTCAAACATCAAAAGAAATGATTTAGCCATTACTTGTTGGGATGTCACTAAATAAATTAGATTTGATGTAGCTTGTTTAATAAAGAATTCTGTAATGATCTAGTTTTGAGGCAATGGAAAGTTAAGTTGTGTTAGACCTATTTGCTTTTTTGTGTCGTTAGGATTTTCTATAGCAATCCTAAGCCATTTGTAAGAGAGGTGAGGGGGCTTAAGCCCCTTATTATAAACTTCAGATTCTCACGATTTATTTAGGATTGCTACAGGCTTAAATTAACTCGTAAAATATAAATATTTTTTAAATATTTGTGTAACTAGGGAACTTGTTAGCACTACTTATCGTTTTAGAAACATAACATTAACCATAGTCTAAGTAGAGTGGGTGAATTAATGTTGTCCGCTGCTGAGATCTGGGAAATATACTAGCAAATATAACTGAATAGGAAGATTACACCAATGATTTTGACTAGGATTGCAACTAAAAACTCAAACATAAAAGCGATAACTTTAAGCGCAATCTGTCTCGGTACAGTCTGCCTAACTTCTGTCGCTAGTTCCCTCAGCTTCGTTCCTGAGGCTTTTGCTCAATATGGTCTTGGTCTACCGAAATCATCAGGTGTGGGTGGAGCTACTCGTACTAGTCCGCCACCTATAGTTGTCCTACTGGCTCCAACTGATGCTGGAAAAACTCTATCTGCGCGTCCTACATTCTTCTTGTCTATCATTCCAAACCCAGAGAGTAAGCCTGAGAAATCTACAGATGTATCTTCGACTAAAATTAGTGAGCCTCAAAATAAGCCTATAACTTTCGAGTTCCTCTTACGTGATGGTAATAACTCCTCATCAAAATATATTTTTAAAGCCGAAGCTACGGTTGACAAGCTTGGACTATATAAGTTTACCCTGCCAGAAAATGCACCTGCCCTAGTTGAGAAAAAAGCGCAGCGTTGGCAGATCCGTTATCGTTATAACAATCATCAAGAAAACACTTTTGCTACTATTCGTCTTGAGTCTGATGATAATGTGAAAAAAACGATCGCTTCTGCCAAGAATGATTTAGAAAAAGCAAGAATCTATGCCAAAAATTTCTATTGGTATGATGCGATCGCAGCTTATGACAGTTGGCTATCCCAAAAGCCTAAGGATGATACCGCCATCCTTGAGCGCAGCCAACTACTCAAAGCAGGGTTGGCAAAACATGTAGCATTTGTAACTGTGAAGAAAGATGGGAGCGGTAACATCATTAAGGATCAGCAAGGTGTTGCTATTGAAGAATTCAAACAAACCGAATATGACCAATTCCTCAATAAATTAGATAAAAGTAGTGCTACATCAATAGCATTGGAACCTAAAAAAAATTAATTGGGCTATATGCAGACATAAAAGCCAAAGATGAGTGGCAGTGCGAAGCACTGCCACTCATCTTTGGCTTTTGATTTATAGCAAAAAATAGAATTAGCTAGTCCCCCCGAAGATAAGTGGCGGCGCGAAGCGCCGCCACTTATCTTCGGGTTTTATTTCCTAAGCAAAACTTGCTTTGCTATATGTGTCAGTACTTTCATTTTTTTGTGCCAGCCTAAAACAAACTGCTAGAAGTTTCATATCTACGGAGCTAATCAAAATGATATGATGTCCCAAAAGTCTCGATATTTAAGGTTGTTGAGATCGTTAGGGCAAAGCTATGGCAGATAATTCAGGTAATTTTTGGGGAGGTTTTCTCTTCGGTGCTGCTATTGGCGGCGCAGTTGGCGCATTAGTGGCTCTTAAGCTCACTGAACCAGAAGATGAAACTATCGATCGCCAATCAGAAGGTGATCCACTCCTTGATAAACCTCAGACTTCTAATGAATTTGCACGTCGTAACCTCGAAAAGAAAATTGCCCAACTTAATGCTGCGATCGATTCGGTCAGCCAAGAGCTGGCAATGACCGAGGGCAAGAATGGTCGTAAGCAAACATCAGTTGAGTCTTTGCGTGATTTAAATGTTGACGATAAGTAAATATTAGAGGTGCGCGGCTAATCCGCGTACCTCTAATATTTATGGTACAGGTAGTAACAAAAACTTCAGAGTTTGACTGTATTCATTAGAATGATGTTAGTACTTTCTTTAACTATTCTCTAACCCAACAAACTCCTATGCCATCTCTTATTATTGTTGATACAGTCGGTAAGTTTCTACAAATCTATTCGATTCTCCTCATTATCCGCATTTTATTGACTTGGTTCCCTACCGTTGATTGGTATAAGCAGCCCTTTGCTACCCTCAGCCAAGTAACTGATCCTTATTTGAACTTATTTCGTTCCATCATTCCTCCTCTCGGTGGTATGGACTTCTCGCCAATACTTGCCTTTTTAGCACTCAACCTCATGCAAAATGCTCTTGGTCTGATTGCCAGAAACGCGATGGGCTTTTAAGGTAAGCTTGAATTAAAGCTTATTTATGCTGGTTCACGTTAGGAAACATACATGACGGGTTTGTTAGATTTGAGCGGGAAAACTGCTCTTGTGACTGGGATTGCCAACAATCGCTCGATCGCTTGGGGTATCGCCCAAAAGTTACATCAGGCTGGTGCAAAGCTAGGTATAACTTACTTGCCAGATGATCGCGATCGCAACAAAGGTAAAGTTGCTGAGTTGACCGATCCTTTGACACCAGATTTTTTATTGCCTTGCAATGTTCAAGATGATGCACAGGTTGACACGCTCTTTGCTTCAGTGGCAGAGAAATGGGAAAAGATCGATATTTTGGTGCATTGTCTCGCCTTTGCGAACAAAGAAGATTTGTCTGGCAATTTTACAGATATTTCCCGCGCAGGTTTCCAACTAGCTATGGATGTGAGTGCCTACTCATTAATCCATTTATGTCGTGCAGCAAAGCCCCTTATGAAAGATGGTGGTAGTGTGATTACGCTCACCTATATCGGTGGGGCTAAAGTTGTACCTAATTACAATGTTATGGGAGCAGCAAAGGCCGCCTTAGAAATGAATGTCCGTTACTTGGCATCCGATCTTGGTCCTAATAACATTCGTGTTAATGCCATTTCCGCAGGTCCCATTCGCACTCTGGCTTCGGCAGCGATCGGTGACTTCCACAAAATGTTGCACCATTACGAAGAAACCGCGCCTTTACGTCGTCTCGTGACACCTGAAGATGTTGGTAATGTAGCAACTTTCTTAGGTAGCGATCTGTCTAGTGCTGTAACTGGGCAAATTATTTATGTAGATTCTGGCTATGAAGTCATGGGCGCTTAGTTTCTCTGACTAGCCATCCGAAGATCTACCTTGAATTTGTAGTGCAGGCATCTTGCCTGCATCACTTTTAATAGTTTTAGGCAAAAAATGCCTATGCTCAGGTTCTTACAAGATTCAGTCTTAAAAAATTCCCATGCAAACGGATATCTTCAAAGAGCTATTTCCATTATTTGATGCCGCTAGTGTCGAGACTTTGGAATGGCTCCTCGCAGAAGCAGTAGAACGAGATTATCCTGCGGGACGAGCTGTACTGATGGAGGATGCTTGGGGCAATGCTGTCTATTTCATCCTCTCTGGTTGGGTAAAGGTGAGATTTGTTCGCAGTCAGGATGCTGCAACTCTGGCGGTACTGGCTCAGGGCGATTTCTTTGGGGAAATGGCAATCCTTGACGAGTCTCCGCGTTCTACCGATGTGGTTGCTTTTACACCAGTACGTGTGCTTACGGTTCCTGCTCAAAAGTTTATTCAGTTTTTGTTTAAAGATCCGCAACTCCACCATCGCATGTTGCAGCTAATGGTGAGAAGGTTACGCAAAACTAACCAGAGGACACAGCTACGTCAGCAAGTGCCTGCGGTAAGAATTGCCTCAGTTTTGACTAGCTTAGGAGAATCCTACGGCAATCAAACTGATGCGGGGGTGGAAATCTTTAATTTGCCTGTTTCAGATATTGCGGATCTCTCAGAAGTTAATCCTGAGGATACCAATAAAGTTTTAGAAAAGCTCAAAGCTAAGGGGTGGATTGCTGTTGATTCTAAACGGCAAGTAATGACGATCGCCAATGAAAAACAAATGGCACAGCTAGCAACATTTCGTTAAAAAGCAAGGGGCTAAGCCCCTTGCTTTTTAGATTGTGAGTACCAGTTTGCCTGTCATCGAGCCTGTTTCTAATAATTGATGGGCTTTGGTCGCATCAGCTAGTTGAAATACTTCGCTTACATGGATCTTGAGTTTGCCTGTGTCAAATAATTGGGCGCATTCAGTGAGAATGTTCGCTTGATGGATTTGCAGATC
This sequence comes from Pseudanabaena sp. BL-A-41, assembly GCA_050632425.1. GTDB lineage: Bacteria > Cyanobacteriota > Cyanobacteriia > Pseudanabaenales > Pseudanabaenaceae > Pseudanabaena. The sequence continues at coordinate 3,513,054 of CP192607.1, forward strand.
ATTGCGTCCAAGCAACATTGGGGTAAGCATTAGCTCGAAACTAAAGCGGAGATTGCGAGTACGGGCAATTTTCCAGCTTATATCGGCGGGTGGTTCGAGAATGGTGATGATATCGCCATAGACCTGCACCGCAGGAAAAGTTTGCTCGATCAATTTGCCACCTACAGTATCAAAGGCAAGGCTGACACCTGCGCCATTTGTCCATGCGATCGCCGCTTCGACAAAATCTGTTTGCTTATAGGCGATCTCTAAATCTGCCCCTAACCCCCTCACAAACCTTGCTTTAGCTTCAGAGCCAATCGTGGTAGCGATCTTAGCGCCTCTGAGCTTAGCTAGTTGGATCGCAACATGCCCCACACCGCCTGCTCCTGCATGGATCAGAACATAGGGACTTGATGATGCGTCGAGTCGGCCGCGATCGTACAGAGCTTCCCATGCGGTGAGCAAAACTAGTGGGGCAGCCGCAGCTTCTTCAAAACTGAGGGATTGAGGTTTATGGGCGGCGAATTTTTCGTCAATAGTAGTTAATTCCGCATAATTACCTTGATGCGCTCCTAAGCCACCGTTACAGAAGTACACCGCGTCACCAACTTTAAATTTGGTAACATCTGCACCGATCGCTTCGACAATTCCTGCCCCATCACAACCGAGAATCGATGGTAGGTGATCGGGCTGAAATGTGCCACGGCTACGCAGTTTGGTGTCAATGGGGTTGACACCTGCGGCTTTGAGGCGCACCAGAATTTCCGTAGGAGTTTGAATTGTGGGTTCATTTACATCAGCAAGTTGCAGCACATCGGGCGCACCTGCTGCGGTCATCAAAATGGCTTTCATTACTATTTACAGGGTGATTTTATAGTTCTAGCAAATAGTCTGCGCTTCGCATAGACTATTTGCTAGAACTGCTATTAATTTTTAAAATGTGTTGTCAGAAAGATGATTAAAAGACGATTAATTATTAGGTTTAGGACTAGGTGAAGGTGGTTGACGTATAGCATTGTTATCACCTGTACGAGGGGCATTCTGAACTGAGCGGGTTTGCCAGTCACCAAAGAAGCGATTCATAGCCGCAAACCCTAGGACTGCTGCACCACTCATGATTATTAACAAAACAATGATGGTTGTCCAAGTTTCGACCATTTCGGAGATGCCATAACGAGTGCGATAGGGATCGATCTTGCACTGATTGTCGCGATCGCGGGCAATGATGGGGCGACGAAACCGTAAGCGATGATCGTCTAGCTTTTCTAACAAAATCCAACCTGCTTGGGCTTCTTCAGCACAAACTCGGTTCAATACTTTGCGACTGCGGAAACCACCGCTACTAGTACGCAAGATTTTAAATTCCCAGCCCTTAGGCTGATCGCTAGACGTATTGGACTCATAGCGAGTGAGGTTTTCTTCTTCCACTTCTTCCCGCCGCTTATTACCTTGTTTTGCTCGAAATATTCTGTCGATAATCACGGACTGAATCCCAACATCGAGAATTATAGTACTTATGATGATTGCGTTGACGGTCAGCATATATGCTTGACGAGTACTTGAGATGGCATGATTGTTAGGGATTAGGACTAGATATTACGAAACAGCCAATCCTAAGCAGATGTTATACCAAATTAAGAAATGACATAGCTATTTCTTAATTTTAAAATCCTTACTGGGTTTGATTCTAATCCACAAAAGTGTTGTCACACTTTCGTGAATTGGTATTAGTCCTTTAGTGGGGATATTACTGCTGAATCATACTAAACAAATAATTTTAAAAAGTATCTTTAAAAAATAATATTCATAACATATTTCGGCTTTATAGTCTGCCAAAGTATACATGCAGATGGAGGCTATTGCACTCAAGATATTGCCTGCTATCTCCCAAGATATTGACGGTATATTGTCAGCTTTGAAAACTACTAAGTATGTGGGCGCAATTAAATATAAAACCCCAGAACCTGTAGCGCACGCTGCGCGTGCGCTACAGGTTCTGGATCTGGTTTTTAATTATGCCCACATACTTATATGATAAATAAATGTCAGTTCGCCGAAAGTGCAAATGGTAGAATTTGCCTTGCAGTTTTTACCATTTGCACCATTTGCGCTTCGCGAAGCATGGCGCAAATGGCTATATCGAACTAAAAATCAGCCATAAGCTCTTGATAAATACCTATGAATTCTATTGTCTTGATGGCAGAAGTACTGACCGATCCTGAATTGCGCCGTACTCCTGACAACCAAAGTTCGATCGCTTCATTTCTTGTCCAGTTTGCAGGCGGACGTGCCGAAGAAGCCCCTTATCGTATCAAGGTTGTGGGCTGGAATAATTTGGCGGATGAGATTATGGAGAAATATCATAAAGGCGATCAAGTTGTCGTAGAAGGTCGCCTCCGCCTCGATACAGTTGATCGCGGTACTTACAAAGAAAAACGCACTGAACTAGTTGCTCAACGAGTTCATAGCTTTGGCTCTGGTAGCACGGCAAGTATAGCCGCTACACCAACTCCTGCACCTGCACGTAGTCCTAGAGCAAATCCATCTCCTGCTCCTAGTGCTGCTGTGCCGACATCAAGCTATGTGCCTGTAGCGTCTCCCGTAACCGATGCGCCTGACTATGACGATATTCCGTTTTAAGAAAATAGGGGGCGCAAAAGCGCCCCTATTTTCTTAAATAATAAATAGGGGCGCTTTTGCGCCCCCTATTTATTATTTAAGAGGCGTTATCCTCTCTAAAGCTTGTTCCGCAGATAAAAGCCTTGAAATGCGTACCTGTGCGATCGCAACCTTATTGCCATCATTACTCACAACGCGATCGCGATTATTCGATAAATCTTCGGGGATCGCCTCTACCGCTTGGATTGACTCTTCAACTTTATAGAGAACCATTTCCTCTCTATCGTCAACCAAATAAACCCCAATGGGAATTATGAGCGGTCTCCGTCGCCAAGCCATTTCGTTCCATAAGCCCGAAACATCCCATACTCTTCGCACCCGCCAACCTTGAGCCAGAAAAAAGTACTTCATAATTAAGCCAGCTATAGAATAATTGGCGCAAAGCGCCAATTATTCTAATGTTATAAAAGCCGATGATGAGATTTGAACTCACGGCCTGCTGATTACGAATCAGCTGCACTACCCCTGTGCTACATCGGCAAGTCAAACACAAATTTTTTGCGAAAGCTATTATAGCATCATCGCACATTTTATAAAATCTAGAAAAACTTACAGACTATGGGATTTGTCTTAGGTAAATTGGGGCTAGGCTTGCGTCGTATTGTCACCATCGGTTCCTTAAGTATGGGTCTAGCGATCGCCTGTACTAATATTTTGGCGAAACCAGCCCATAGTGCTGAGCAAATCCGCTTTTGGTATCCCCCTGCTGGCGAATTTACCATTTACATCAGCGATTTAGAGAAATTTGCTAAACAAGGAAAATTGAGTAAGCGCTTAGAGTTCTATCTTGGACGCTTATCATCGGAACAGCAAAATCAACTGCGAGAAACCCTAGCAACTCGTTACAACATCAGTCATGTTACGGCGGCTCAGTTTGCCTATTCGCCTATTGGTGAGATCTTGATGCGGCGACTAGGCAGGATTTTGCAGATCACTCCCCAACAAAATGGATTTTCGGCGCTACGAGCAGCGCTGATTCTCTCGGCGCAAAGTGATGAAGGATTAACTATTCTCAATGTCTTACAAAGATATCCTGTACCGATTATTTATCTAGACCTGCCGCGAGGTTTTCAAGCTTATGCGGAAGTTTCGCAATTGCTCTACAAAAAGGAACAGGCGATCGCTGCCATCGAAAAACAAGCGATCGCCGAATCAAGCCTTAATCCTACTGAAAATAAGTCTCTAGATATTGCTAAACCCGATCTGCGAGTGACTGGTAATGTGCAATGGACAAAGGAGAAATTTACCTATTTACAACGCGATCGCAATGTCAGAATTTCGGCAGATCTATATTTAACCAAGGACTTAACCAAACCTGCACCATTAATTGTGATCTCCCACGGACTTGCCTCTAATCCTGATACTTTTCAATATCTATCCCAACATCTCGCTTCCTATGGATTTGCCGTCGCAGCACTAGAGCATCCAAAAACAGGTAGTCGTGACTTTGCAGCTTTTCTCTCTGGATTGAGTAAAGCTCCACTGGTTGAAGAAGCAATTCAACGACCGCTTGATGTGAAATATTTATTAGATGAGTTAGAACAGAAGGTTAAAACCGATCCTATCTGGCGTGATCGCCTGAATCTTGAACAGGTGGGTTTAATTGGACATTCCCTTGGTGGTTATACAGTTTTGGCTCTGGGCGGCGCTCAACTCAACTTCAAGCAAATCAATCAAGAATGCAGCACACCTGAACCTGATATCTCTTCATTTAATGTTGCCAAGATTTTGCAATGTCGCTTTAGTTCCTTAGACACCAATAATATTAATCTTAGCGATCGCCGTATCAAAGCAGTTTTAGCCCTAAATCCTCTTGGTGGCAGCACTTTATTAGGTAAAGAGGGAATGCAAAATATCAAGATTCCCGTCGCCATTTTTGCTAGTGGTGAGGATATCTTTACCCCTGCGGTTCCTGAACAGTTTTTCCCCTTTGTATGGCTCACTAATTCCCATAAATATTTAGTAACTTTCCCCAAGGGAACACATTTCTCCTTTTTAGAAAGAAGCGATCGCGGGGTGCTGATTGTTCCAGAAAGCGTAGTAGGTGAGAAGCCAGAATTTACCCATCCCTATACCAAAGCCTTAAGTATTGCCTTTTTTCAAACCTATCTCAATCAGCGTCCCGAATTTACTAGTTATTTAAATAATAACTATGTCCAAGCGATCGCCAATCCACGATTCCCAGCCATATTAACCACTAATTTCTCCGAAGCACAACTTCGACAGTCTCTAGACATTTCTCAGACAGGTTTTTAGGCTTTTCACATATTCATAATGTTATTGGCAGGGGCAATCCCTCCGTGGTTGCTCAGATCCCCACAGGTTTTGCCCGATGGGACTACCCCTACCTCTATTCATTTCTCTGTTTTGCAGGCGTTTCGTTATGAATATGTGCAACGCCGAGGCACTGGTCAGCTAATAGGGAATGAGTTATGAAATGCCCATTTCATACCAACGAAAAAGACTCAAATACGTCAATCACGCTTTAACTGACCAGTGCCTAATGACTCCACATCCGATAGATTTTGATCAATTTTTCTGATTCAAAGATTTCGTAAACTATCCGATGCTGTTTATTGATGCGGCGACTGATTAGCCCTTTCATGTCTCCTTTTAAAAATTCATAATCTGGCGGATATTGTAATGGGTCTTCTTCAATTATTTTGATGAGTTGCAGAACTTTGGGTTTCAATCCACTGGAAGCAAGCCTTTTGGCATCTTTTTGAGCTTGCGTCATGAAAATTATTTTGTACATGGCATTGTTGCATAAAAAGGGGAAGAGGAGGTAAATTAGATAAAAATCAGGAGAGGGAGTCCCAGATAATGAAAGAGAAATATCAGGTACGCAACTGGGCAGAGTATAACGCAGGGCTAAAACAAAGAGGAAGCCTGACCTTCTGGATTAGCGAAGAAGTAATCGGAGGATGGTTAAATCAAACATTAAGTGGCAAACGGGGTGCTTCAAATGATTACAGTGATATAGCGATCGCGACATTTATCACTGTAAAAGCGGTATATCAGCAAGCAGGAAGACAAACGCAAGGAATGTTAGAGTCACTATTTACCTTGATGGGAATAGATTTGCCAGTGCCAGACCACAGCACCGTATCAAGACGGACAGCAAGTTTAAGTGTGCCCTTACCAGTAATCCCCAAGCAGGGAGCTGTGCATGTAGTAGTTGATTCGACAGGGATCAAAGTCTATGGTGAAGGTGAATGGAAAACACGGCAGCATGGGATTAGTAAGAGACGGACATGGCGCAAATTACACCTTGGAGCCGATGAATCAACGGGAGAAATACTGGCTGCGGTCGTCACTACGAATGATTGTCACGATGGTGAAGTACTCGCCGATATTCTCGATGGGATTGATGCTGAAATTGATCAAGTTTCCGCAGATGGAGCTTATGACCATCGTCATTGTTACGACGAGATTGCCCAACATGGAGCTAAAGCCGTGATTCCTCCCCGCAAAGATGCCAAAATCTGGCAGCATGGCAATGCCAATGCTCCTCCTCATCCCCGTGACCAAAACCTGCGCTATATCCGTAAACATGGGCGTAAAAAATGGAAACGTGACTCAGGTTATCATCGACGTTCTTTAGCAGAAACCACGATGTTTCGTTTCAAAAAAATCTTTGGTAGTACTTTATGTTCTCGTAAATTTGACAATCAGGCGGTTGAGTTGTTCATCAAATGTGCTGCTCTCAATCGCATGATTCAACTTGCTAAACCTCTCTCCTCTCCTGTTGCTAGTTAATTATCTATCCTAAGATCCTCCATCTTTTGGCTTCTTTTTATTCATACAACAAAGCCTTTGTACATTACCAATCCAGCTTATCTAGAGTTATGCCTTGTTCAATTGATTCAGTACGGGCTGAATTGATACTTTGAACCATTCCTTCAATTCCTCTAAGATATTCATCATCACTGATGTAATCGGATTGGTCTAAAATTTTAATTTCGTCTCTAGAGAAGCGATCGAGTAACCATAGAAATTTGTCGCTAACGCTATCATCAATTTGTAGGGTGATTGTCCGCATAAGTTAACTCCTAATTTCTTTGTATAAATCACTTTCACAATGAGGTTTATACTTTGACATCTTATCATCTCTGCCCTGAATCGTGGTAACGGTGACTGCAACTCATCTCAAATCAAACTGCGATCGCCTCGGCTATGAAAAAACATTTAAACTCAGATCATGCCGTAACTAATTGAGGTTTTGGATTAGGTAATGCTGGCTCGAAACGAAGGATCATAAATTCTTCTGGAGTTAATCCTAGAGATTCGTATGTGCGACCATTGCGATCGCTAAATTCGACTTCAAAGGCTTGACCATTGGCAAGTATCTCAACAACTGTACCAACCTGTCCGCGCCATAAATTATCTTGGGGAAGATCGATAGTTAGAGCTACGACATCTAGAAGTTTTACTGAACTTGTTAACATATTTATCATCTCCAATGACTATAGAGGGTAGCAAGTCGTTAGTTTTGGAACATTTGAACTATGTTCAATAATCCATCCACTCCGCAGGGTTGCATTTCTATTTTGCCATGTAATCTCAAAATCCACAGTGTATCGTTGTCCAAATCTATCAGATCTGCCTAATTTAGCTTCATGGGTTTTGATAATCTCTAGCAGAGTCAGCCTTAATTCTTCAGCATTTTCTGCTTTCATGCCAAGGATTGAGGAAAACAGTCTGGCTTTATGTTTACCGTCATCATGTTCTAGATTAAGACAGTAATCCCGTAATTTACGAATATCAACAATGGCATTGTTGGCGTTGGGAATTAGCATATCTAGCTATGACTGTAACAATCGTTTTTATTTTGCCATGTTTGATTGTTTTATAAAAGCGATCGCAACTCATCTCAAATCAAACAACGATCGCCTACTTCTGTCATATACGCTAATGTTCAAAGCGATCGCCATTTCATTCCACAAACCAGTAATCGCAACTCACCTCAAATCAAACAGCGATCGCCTATATCCATATCATCACGAATTAGCATGGCGATCTCAACAATAGTTTCTACACAGCTATAATGAGTTTAATGAAATTCAGGAGGGTATGGTTATGAGTACTCCAGTTTTAGACGCAGATCTCACTATTAGCTCGGTAGTAAAATCAGCATTAAATGTGTTTGTAAAAAGTGAAGCTAATGGCAAGGTTAGTGCGATGGTCTTGGGATTGCCCGAATATCGCGTAGAAAGTCGCGATCGCCAATCTGCTCTTGCTGATTTACAAAAACTAGTTACAGAGAAGCTTGTAGATGCTGAAGTTGTTTCATTAGAAATCGAAATTCCTCAACCAGAAAATCCTTGGCTCCGTTTTGCAGGAATTTTTAAGGATGATCCAGCTTTTGATCGAATGCAAGAAGATATAGCTGAGTATCGTCGCGAAAAGGATGTTGAGTTAGAGAATTACTATCATCAAATTGAGATGGAAGAATCTAAGGAACAGGTTCTATGACTTTATGGAATCTTGACACCGATCACCACCACATCACTTATCGATGATTGTTAATATTTTCGAGCCAATTGTTTAAATCTTCCAAACTTTCTAAATCAAACAAGACATCACTCAATGCATCTAATTGTTCTTGCTCTAGCTGAGGTAACAGAACTTTAATTTCATCGGTTACGGTTCCTAGTTTGCGAGAAAGCTGTTTTAGTAAAAGCGATCGCATACCTTCTTCTCTTGCTGTTTCTATAACACCCTTCATGTCTCGATAGTACTTTAAGCTGTTTTCATAAGTATCTCTTTCCTCTTGAGAAAAGTTTGTTATCTGTGCGACTTCAAACAATTGAATAAATACATTTTCTTGCAAAGGTAAAGGTGGCTCTTCTAAGTCGGGGAGATGTTTGAGTAAAAATAGCCACTTGTCAAAATGGTCTTTTAATTGATCAATCGTTTTCTTGAACTTTGGTAATTCTACATAAATAAATTTCAGCTTTTCATAAAAAACCTTGCAATCTTGATCTTTTAACTCAACGATATGCACGAAAGTATCATCGTTTTTATCCTCATCAAAAACAAAATCTAAAATGCCGATGGTATAAACAGGCATAAGCTTGTAGTTCCAATCTCCTTTTTCTGCCTGTTCTTGGATGGGAAAAGAGGCGTAGTAAATGCTGCGATCTTTAAAGTAGTTATGTTTGGCTTTTTGCATTTCGACAATGAATTTTTCGCCTTTTTCGCTTTGGCAGTAAAGATCGAAGATGGCTTTACGATCGCTTGGGCTATTGCCAAGATTTTCGGTACTGCGATAGGTGAGATCTTTGACTCGATGTTGGGGTGGCAATATTACATTAAGGAAGTCAATCAATAGGTTTTTATTTGGCTCTGTTCCAAATAGTCGCTTGAAGCCAAAGTCTGTAAGTGGGTTGATATAGCGATCGCCACTAAGTCGAGGATAAAACATGGTGTTTTTACTTAACTATTTATTTACGGAAACTATGGTTTAAGACTATTTATCAATCGATTTTAACAGATCCTAAAACTCGCGATCGCCCTCTCATTCCACAAACCAACGATCGCACCTCAAATCAAACAGCGATCGCCTATTTCCTCTGACACACTAAATGTTTAAAGCGATCGCCCCCTCATTCCACAAACCAAGGATCGCAACTCCCCTCAAATAAAACAGCGATCGCTAATTTCACAACGCGATAATCACCAAATGACAGAACATTCGTAACTTTTAAAAACTGAATCTCGGCTAACTAACGTTGCATTTTCAACTTTAGATTGAGCTATGAGCATTCTATCAAAGGGATCTTTATGATGCAGTGGTAAAGTTTTTAATTCCAGAATATGAGGAAGTGCTACAGATATTAAACTGATATTATTTCGCTCCTGCTGAATCTTTAGCATAAGTTCTAGATCGTCTCTGAGAGTAAGTTTGCCTAACTGAATTTTGATTTGCATTTCCCATAGACTGACCACGCTAAGAATTACTTCATTATCGGGATCTTGAAGTAAGGTCAGGGTGCTTTTGGAAATGTAATCTGGTTCGCTATGCCACCACATGAAGGCGTGGGTATCTAACAATAGTTTCATGAGTCCCCAAGCCAAAATTCATCGGGTAATGGATCGTCAAAATCAGCAGTAAATATACAAGATCCTAAGCCAAGTCCTGCTTGGCGTAGCTGTTTAGTTGTAGAGTTTTGAGGCTTTTGATTAATCTTTATTTCTACCCATTGCAATAGTTGTGTGGCTAGTTGAATTTGCTCCTGAATGTCTAAATTTTTAGCTTCGTTTAAGAGTTCTTTTAATGGCATATAGTTGGCTACCTTACAAGATACCGATTTAATTATTTTAGCGCGATCGCCCTCTCATTCCATCAAACAGAGATCGCATCTCATCTCAAACCAAACAACGATCGCCTATTTCCTCAGACACACTAAATGCTTAAAGCGATCGCCCTCTCATTTCAAAAACCAACGATCGCACTTCATCTCAAATCAAACAAAGATCGCCTATTTCCTCAGACAAGCTAAACGTTCAAAGCGATCGCCATTTCATCCCACAAACCAACGATCGCAACTCACCTCAAATCAAACAACGATCACCTATTTTCTCAGACACGATAAACGTTCAAAGCGATCGCCCACTAATTCCACAAACCAACGATCACAACTCCCCTCAAATCAAACAAAGATCACCTATCTGTGTCAGAAATACTCAATGTAAAGAGATCGCCTCTCATTCCACAAACCAGCGATCGCCCCTCATTTCACAAACCAGCGATATCAATTCATCATCAGTTTGTAAAATAAAGTTTTCATAACGGCTATAATGAGTTTAATGAAATTCAAGAGGGTATGGTTATGAGTACTCCAGTTTTAGAAGCAGATCTCACTATTAGCTCGGTAGTAAAATCAGCAGTAAATGTGTTTGTAAAAAGTGAAGCTAATGGCAAGGTTAGTGCTATGGTCTTGGGTTTGCCAGAATATCGCGTAGAAAGTCGCGATCGCCAATCTGCTCTTGCTGATTTACAAAAATTAGTTACAGAAAAGCTTATAGGTGCTGAGGTCGTTTCATTAGAAATCGAAATCCCTCAACCTGAAAATCCTTGGCTCCGTTTTGCGGGGATTTTTAAGGATGATCCATCTTTTGATCGAATGCAAGAAGATATCGCTGAGTATCGTCGCGAAAAGGATGCTGAGTTAGAGAATTACTATCATCAAATTGAGATGGAAGAATCTAAGGAACAGGTTCTATGACTTTATGGATTCTTGACACCGATCACATATCTTTGTATCAGCGAGGAGATCTGAATGTCATTAATCGCCTGAGTTCGGCTAATCCCAAAAATCTAGCGGTTACGGTTATTTCGCTTGAGGAACAGATGTATGGAAGACTCAGTGAAATTAAGAAAGCTACTTCTGCTATCTCTTTGATAACTGCTTATTCGAGATTAGAAATCACTCTCGACTATTTCAAAAGTGTTCAAGTTTTGCCATTTGACCACAATGCTCATACAGCCTTTGAGGGTTTGATACGTCAAAAGTTGCGAGTTGGAACTCAAGATTTACGCATTGCGGCGATTGCTTTGTCTGTGAATGGGATAGTCGTAACTCGTAATCAAAAAGATTTTGGTAAAGTGCCAAATCTACAAGTAGAAAATTGGGCAGTTTAACAAATAAAAGATGATTAAGGTGTTCATCATAAACTTCATTTCAAAACGGCATTGTTGCATAAAAAGGGGAAGAGGAGGTAAATTAGATAAAAATCAGGAGAGGGAGTCCCAGATAATGAAAGAGAAATATCAGGTACGCAACTGGGCAGAGTATAACGCAGGGCTAAAACAAAGAGGAAGCCTGACCTTCTGGATTAGCGAAGAAGTAATCGGAGGATGGTTAAATCAAACATTAAGTGGCAAACGGGGTGCTTCAAATGATTACAGTGATATAGCGATCGCGACATTTATCACTGTAAAAGCGGTATATCAGCAAGCAGGAAGACAAACGCAAGGAATGTTAGAGTCACTATTTACCTTGATGGGAATAGATTTGCCAGTGCCAGACCACAGCACCGTATCAAGACGGACAGCAAGTTTAAGTGTGCCCTTACCAGTAATCCCCAAGCAGGGAGCTGTGCATGTAGTAGTTGATTCGACAGGGATCAAAGTCTATGGTGAAGGTGAATGGAAAACACGGCAGCATGGGATTAGTAAGAGACGGACATGGCGCAAATTACACCTTGGAGCCGATGAATCAACGGGAGAAATACTGGCTGCGGTCGTCACTACGAATGATTGTCACGATGGTGAAGTACTCGCCGATATTCTCGATGGGATTGATGCTGAAATTGATCAAGTTTCCGCAGATGGAGCTTATGACCATCGTCATTGTTACGACGAGATTGCCCAACATGGAGCTAAAGCCGTGATTCCTCCCCGCAAAGATGCCAAAATCTGGCAGCATGGCAATGCCAATGCTCCTCCTCATCCCCGTGACCAAAACCTGCGCTATATCCGTAAACATGGGCGTAAAAAATGGAAACGTGACTCAGGTTATCATCGACGTTCTTTAGCAGAAACCACGATGTTTCGTTTCAAAAAAATCTTTGGTAGTACTTTATGTTCTCGTAAATTTGACAATCAGGCGGTTGAGTTGTTCATCAAATGTGCTGCTCTCAATCGCATGATTCAACTTGCTAAACCTCTCTCCTCTCCTGTTGCTAGTTAATTATCTATCCTAAGATCCTCCATCTTTTGGCTTCTTTTTATTCATACAACAAAGCCTTTCAAAACTGTAGTACTCAAAAGTAATTAATAATCTTCTCTGCTGAAAATGTTCAATTTTCTTCGGAAATAAAGGTATCTTTATTCAGTCAGTCCATCAATAAGTTTATCACTTGGTAATCCGTCCAAAGGCTCAATAGTGTAGAATATTTGCGCTCTAATAATTGCGTTACGAGTTTCAGTATTCATTATACCATCTATCTTGCCACTGTAAAATCCCCGTTTACTTAGCAATTTTTGTAATCCAAATATATCGTTTGCACTAGGTCGTTGTGTAACATCTTTATTTCTTGAAGAACTCGATTCTAAAGCTGCTATAGTTCTAGAATCGGCAATGCCATTAGGCTCTAGCCCATACGCTTTCTGGGCAGCAATAATGGCGGATTTAGTATCGGGACTAAGAATACCTGAGATTGGTCCATTGTAAAATCCCCGTTGAGCAAGCAACTCTTGTAAGTTAGCAACACCACTTGAAATAATAGGAGTAGTCGTGCTCATTGTTGGCAAATCTCGCACTTTTAAAGAGGCAATAAGTTGAGAATCTACAATACCAGTAACTTCTAAACCATAAAATGCTTGAGCTTTCTTAATTGCATCTATTGTTGAGTCTCCTTTTATGCCATCAATTGCTCCATCATAAAATCCGAGTCCAGAAAGTAACTCTTGTAAGTCAGCAATCTCAGCGGGATAAATCTTATTAGCACTATCAAACAGTTTTTGATCAGCAATTTGCTGATAGTAGAAGATCCCAATGAATAGAAAGAAACACACTGTAATAATTATTCCAATTCTGATTGACCAGTGAATTTTTTTGTTTTTTCTCAGCAGATAATCTAATTTATAGGGAACTTTAGTTGAAAGTTTAGGCTTTCTTAGCATAAAGCTTAAAAATGTATAGTCTTGAATGGGACTATTTGGAGATGCTATCCTAGATAAAATATGTAGTATTGAACTAGCAAGCCTAGTGAGGAAAAAATAATTCTGTTTCGCAACCTTCAACTGAAAGTCCTCTCTTTTTCCATCAATAGAAGTAAGTAATAAGTTTTGAAGAGCATAACGAATTATACGTCCCTGATTAAGTGGAAGTATTTGAATAAGAAGATCTCGTAACCAATTAGGCATATAACCATAGCGAAACCAAGGCAATCGAGATAAATTTATTATTGAAGAAGTTTCTGAAAGTGAATATCCATTTTCCGTTTTAATAGCATTGCCTAAATAGATTGTAATATTCCATTGCAAATCTGGGTATACAGCACAGGCACTGAGCCAATAAAAGCCATCTTCTCCAAGATACTGATGCAAAGATGTTAACATCTCGTCAATCTGCTCAACAGCAGGTGGAGTGTTTTCAATCCACCGATGAGGACGAACACGCAAAATCTCAGGGAGATGAAGCTGATTACTTTCAGAAAGAAAAGAATTGGTTTTTCCTTGAGAAAACAATTGTCCCAAAATCTGGAACCCATTAGAATCTATTGGTAAAACTATAAATTGTTGCATAAGCTCTAACTCACGGTGTCCCCATGTCTCTACAGGATTAGGAGTTAAAATTGCTCGATTTTTCCAAGTTTTTATATGAGTCACCCATTTTTCTAACTCACCAGTAGCAGAGTCATAAAATCTATCAGCATCGGCAATAATAACAAGACGATACTGAGGATGATTTAATGCTATTTCTTTAATCTTATGCGGATAACTTGTTATTCCGTCACTGTGAAAACAAATTAGAGGGTTATTATCAAAGTAGTAGCTTGTAATGAAGACTCCATTCTGTCGCAAATTGTTAATTATCTCATCTGCAAACCTAGCTTGATGATCACGAAAACTAGAACGATCAATAAGGAAAAGATATTCAGGATGAATCTGACGGAAGTTATAAATTGGAGTTAGCCATCCTCCCCGACACAAGCTCGTTTCAATTGTTCTATTAATATCAAGATCATTCGAGGAAATACTGATTCTCTGCCTAAGATTTTGAGAAATCTGTATAAATGGAACAAGAGGCAATAGATTGTGCTTGAAGACATCAATAGATATGTTGTGTAATTCAGGTGGTTGCTTGGTACTGCGTCTTTCCAGAAATAGTTGAGCACGCCAAAACCACCACCAACGCCAGCCTAAAAAAATAAGGCAAAAAACTAGACATGGATATAATACTGATAAACTTATAGTTATCTGCCATTTTTGACGAATATGTAAGTTAGTTATTAATGGGAAATATGCTGTCTGAACAGTTGGTGGTGGAGAAGGTGTTTGCTGAACAGTTGGTGATGAAGAAGGTGTTTGCTGAACAGTTGGTGATGGAGAAGGTATTGGATTGGAAGTTCGGAATAGAAGGCTCGACAAAACTATTGCGATCAAGGACAGCATCAATGGACGAAAGCGCGATCGGCTTTTCATCATTGCCTCTTCTAGTAGCAATTCTTTTTCTTTTAGACTTGCTTCATTATTCTTGCGCTCTTTACATCTGATCAGCTTAAGCCAATCATCAAATTGATACTGAAAATCTTCCTGTTCAGTTGGCGAACTGCACAAAATTGGCGCTAGTAAAGTTCTCAGCCGCTCTGGATTATCTGGTAATTTACCCTGATTAGCCAAAGCCACCATCAAATCCTGAACCGCAATATATTGAGATACTCCAATCCTATAACCCGACTCTCTCAACTCATCAATGAAATCAGTCAAGAGATAGGAATCTAACCAGATTGGTTGCACTATTTCTATTCCTGTATCCATTGATTTACAATCTTTCTAGCTATTTCTTGATCTTCCGCAGTTTTAACCAAGCTACTTAGAGTTCTGAGTATTACATCCTTTTGAACAGAATCAGTATTTGTATCATATTCAAGACTCCTAAGCGTCAACAGCCAACTCAGCAATTCAGCCGTTGAAGGCTTCTTTCTTAACCCACTTTGAGGACTACGCAATCTATCAAACAAGTCTAGGATAGACTTCAAAAGTGGACTGCTATCACCCACATAAAGCCCCAAACGATTAGCAACTATTTCTTCTAGCCTTTCGCGTTCTGGGAAAGGCACATTGTAATACACACAACGGCGCAAAAAAGCATCGGGCAAATCCTTCTCAGAATTACTGGTAATAATTAAAATCGGTTGCAGATCGGGATCGACAGCAATCTTTTCATTCCGCAATTCTGGAATTCGGAAGTACATATCAGAATCCAACTCGTTAAGTAGATCGTTGGGAAAATCGCGAGAAGCCTTATCAACTTCATCGATCAAGACCACAGAACGAGTCTTGCCAGAAAATTGAAAATCTGATGGAAGAAATTCTTGAACTTCGCTAGGATCTTTAGTGCGTAAAATTGCCAATCCTAAAGCTTGGTAAGTAATGTAATCCAAGGGACTCAACGAAACACCGCCACTTTGAGCATCTTGAAACCGCTTCAAAGCATCATAGGTATAGAACAAATCACGAGCAGTACTATTTGACTTAGTTTCAAACTTTAATGGCGGCTCAAAGCCAAGTTCCCAAGCGAGACTATAGGCAAACTGTGTCTTTCCAGTTCCTGCTTCTCCCGTAAGTAGCAATGGCTGACCTAATAACAAGGAAACATTACAGGCATCTCTCAAGCCAAGATCGGCAATATAATGCTCTGGCTTAAGTAATTGAGATCGGCGAGAAAAAGGTAGATTCTGTGGTGATTTATTTGGCAATCTAGAACCATCACCTCTGTAAAATGGGAATTTCATGCTAACCCTCGCTCATCAGTTAGTGCTTTTAAAATACTTTCTAAATTTCCAGCTAAATATTCCATTGGTATTTTGTTAGACGAAGTTTCTCTCTCCCAGGACTCAAACATTTCTCTAATCTCACTATCTAACTTTTGGGTCATGTCTTCCCCTACAAACTGTATTGCATTACTTTTTACCCATATTCCCACATCCACTTTGCAAATATCATCTAGTTTGGGTAAAACAACACTATATACGCGATCAAATCGCCTATCAGAAGTACTCAAGGCTTTTATTTGCTTATAAATTTTAGTATTTACTCGTCGATGATGATTTGGCATAAAAATTTCTTGCAAATAGTCCCATAACCAAGAGAATGATAATTTTCTAGCCCTTTTCCGCCCTTTCTTTTCATACTTAACAAACAAGCAAATAATCAGTTGTTGTCCTGCGACCAGATCTGGCCATTTTTCCCAAAATCCTAAAAACTTTCTCAAGACTTCCCGATCCTTTTGCCAATGCCGAGTCCATAAATCTGCATGAACAATTATTGGACCTGGATACTTACAAAAAGTTTCGTTAATTGCCTCTAGCGAAGAATACCCAGAACCCAAAACACGATTAGCTAGATCCTCACATAACTGTGTCTCTAACTGCCCCATATTTCGACAAGGTAGGTAATATGTCTGAATCGCTGTCTGGTTTCGATCCAATCCCAAAAGCTGAGGAACGGAATATTCTTTGAGCCGTTCAAAAAACTTATCGTGAGTTTGAAACTCATCGCCATGAATAATACAAACTAAAGGACGAGGCGACCCTTGATTTAAAAACTCTTGATATGACTTATATGCTCGCTTGAGTTCAAATTCTTGCTCATGGCGGTTAGGCAAATATGGTAAAAGAGGTGGAATTTCTTTCTTAACCGCTTTAGAAGGTAAATAATTCGCACCTGTCGATCTCTGGCTCCATTTCAGTGGCTTTTTGGCAGTATCTTTCTTTGTTGTTGACTCTCTTTCCCAAAACTCAATACCTTTATTTAATGTGCGATAAAACTGAGGCATTTGCGAATATTGCATACTTTGCAGCTTTTCTCGCACCGCATCCTCGATCGCTGTACAAGTAATCCGCCTACCAGTTCTCGCCAGTGACTCTACCAAAACTCTCGTAAATACACCCATTTCTCCCGCAATCTCTTGATAAGCAGGATCTTGGCTACGCGAAGCCGTAATGATAAATCTCGTTTTGCCATCATTGCGATCGTATACCTCTGCAAAGTTTGCCAAATCTCCGCCATAACAACAATCCAACCAAACAATTTGCTCTTTAGCGGGGCAATTCTTAAGCAAACTTTTTAAATGTTCAATCTCAAATGCTCTGCGATAGCCATCATCTAGCCCTTCACTATCACTTGCCGCTAGATAGGTTTTTGGAAAAAGTTGCTTCCCCTTCAACCCATGTCCCGAAAAATAAAACAACACCACATCCAAATCAGTCGCAGTGAATAGCTCTTTAAGCTCATTCTGTAAGCGATCGCAGGTCACACCACTTTTTCCCACCCGCACGCGATCGCCATCCACCGCTTCAGGTAACCGCTTCACCTTAAAAGTTGGCTCTAAAATATCGGCGATCGCGTTAGCATTATTAGCAAAACTAACAAAATTGCCTAATGAAACCTTACTGTACTGACTGACTCCAACTACAAGCGCCCGACGTTGCATAGCTTATATATTTTTTGGCAAATTTTTTGGAATAATTTTGGAAATCGTGTTTGCTATTCTTGCTATTCTATAGTAATTATCACAGAAAAATCATCATGACAAGCCTCACGCCCCTCCAAACAGGGCAACCGCATAAAAAATCAAAGGGAAAGGAGATGTTCAAGATAAGCCAGATCCCAAGCCGCCTTATGACGTTTAGCTCGCATACTGGACTTAGAAGACTTATCACGGCTTAAGAGATTAAGAGCAAAGTGCCGCAACATCGCCATATTTTCAGGAGAATTATCTTTGCGAATACGAGAAGCATCTTCGTGAAAAGAGACATCTAAAACCCAATGCAATGAATTTTCAATCGACCAATGGGTACGAACCGCGTTATTCATGACAGAAGCATTAGAAGGCAAGCTCGAAATGTAGTAGCGATTCTCGGTGGAGACTTTACCATTGATGCGGCGCTCACTTTGGACTAGGGCAATGGTTTGTAAACCAGCCCATAAAGGCAGTTGTGTAAGGTAATCCAAGTTAGATAAAGTCCAACAACGTCGAATTTCTAAACGTCCATGTCCTTTGTCTATAGACTGGCAAAAGTCATGGTCTACATCTGCAAAATTAGTGGTGATAGCTTGCTCAAACAACCACTGCACATCCTCAAATAGACTTCCCTGATTACCTTTAAGTGCTAAAACGTAATCCCCTCCCTGTTGAACGATTTGACTAGCTATTTCTTTCTGGCATCCCATTGCGTCAATTGTCACAATACAACCAGTAATTTCTAATAGCTTTAACAATTCTGGTATTGCGGTGATTTCGTTGGATTTATCATCGACTTTGCGCTGCCCTAATACCAATCGATTTGCGCTTGCCCATGCACTCACCATATGGATTGCACCTTTGTCTGCTCCTTGGTCGTAGGATTGTCTCAAGGTTTTACCGTCTATAGCTACTATCTCTCCCTTCAGCACATGACTTATCGATTTCACCCATCTGATGAAGCTATTTTGCATTTGTTGCGGGTCTAATCTCGCAAACACTCTGGCAAATGTGTCATCACAGGGTATCCCATTCGGTAGTTCAAGAAATGTCCCCAGCCATTCTTGTTTTGATTTGCCAAATAGCTCGATGTCTTCCCAGTTTTCTCCCCCACTTATCACGGCGCAGATCCCTATCACGATTATGTCTAGCAATTTATGCTCTTTCCCTCGGTTATCTCGTGGATCTTCTACTCCCTCAAAGTGGCTCACTAAACTAACTGTGATAGGGCTATTCATTACGGCTTGACTTCTTTATTGTCTCCTTATTTTATTCACTTTTTTATGCGGTTGCCCTGCCCCTCCAAATCGACGACAATACAGTTATTTATATTGAAGCCAGCGAAGCAGTTGATGTCCCCGCCACGTCATCCAATGAACAAGGGCTAGTCACCTATGGCGACACCTCAGCACATGCCGAAAAAATCAGAGAAAACTTCGATCGCCTTAAATCCACCCTCACCCACTACACCCTCAGCACCATCGATGCCTTCAAAAAAGCGAATAATACCGATATCGCCAACATCGACAAAGTAACCCTCAAATTTGGCATCAAACTTGCAGGTGAAGCAGGCATTCCCTACATCACCAAAGGTACAGCCGAAAGCAATCTCGAAATTACAGTTGAATGCTCTTTCCCAAAAAAAGAACAAAATACAGGATTAACTTAATCCCCACCCATGACCTTCACAGCAGTCCTTGAGAACATAGCCCGATCGCTGATCGCCACAAAAATAGGTTACAAGCTAAAAAGCACCAACTGGTCTAGCACCATAAAGCTCCAATCTAGCAATTATTGCTCTCTCATGACACATTCTCAGCCTGTCGTTTAGGAGTCTAATACAAATAATGAGCATGTTCCGCCGACCAATCTTTAGGAGCCTCAACCGTTCCCGTCAAATTCTCTAATAAATCCCAAGCATTCTGAACAGGAGCCACTTCTTCAGGAACAATCGTGATTAAATAGCGCTTATTTCTCTCAAGTTTAAGCGGCTTATCTGGTGTAAGCACCGACCCATTGAAAGTAACTGATAGCAGTTCATTCATAACAATGTTTTAGTAAGCTACAATCGTTGCTGCCATCACATCCCAATTCGACTCTGAGACATATCCCACAGAAGTTTTAATCAATCCCCCCGAAGGCGGACTAACCACAACATCCGTAGTCCTTCTTAATCAGATTCGTTCCATTGATAAACAACGCTTAGTCAAAAAATGGGTATTGTCTCCGATCACCTCATGGGATATGTGGATAACGCAATTCAAATTAGCTTAGGATCGATTGAACTATAGAATTAGTTAGCGATCGTCGCCCCTATTACTATCCTGATGTCGTCGTCAGTTGCGATTCTCAAGATCTCAACGCCCGTAAATTCATCCAAAGTCCGACCATAATTGCCGAAGTTCTCTCACATGGAACTAGTGCTAGAGATCGCGGCGAGAAATTTACCAACTATCTCACCATCCCCAGCTTACAAGAATATCTACTCATCAACTCCGACAAAATATCAGTAGAGTGCTACGCACGCGGCGAAGGCAGCATGTGGCTGTACTACCCCTATAGTGCTGGTGATACGATTACCCTATCAAGTCTTGAAGTTGAGTTTGCGATCGAGTTTCTCTATGAAGGGATTGTATTTTGACTAGAATAGAGAACCTGTAGCCCCTACCCATTATCTTCACATCAGTCCTTGAGAACATTTTGCTACAATCTCTTCATAAATAAGCATCAATAGCTTTTTGATATATAGCAATGTTAAGTTTAGATTAGGACATAAAACCCAAAAGATGAGTGGCAGCGCTTCGCGCTGCCACTCATCTTTTGGGTTTTGATTTGTCCTAGCTATCTCTTACATTGCTATAGCCCAAATGCAAAACCAGAAAAGCCTATAATAATACGAATATTATTTCTGCAAACGCTTGAGTTCATCCTGTAAAGCTTGAACTTTGCTTTTTAGCTGATCTACATCATTCACTGGTTGATTAGAATTGCCATCCTCTTCATCATCAATGGAAATGGTGCGAGGTTCATCTTTGCCAGTGGGATTAGGAGAGCTTTCACTGATTGGCTTTTGAGAATTTTTCACAAGGTCATCTACAAATTTTTTAGCTTCCTCGGTGGTCATTTCACCTCTTTCCACTAATTCATCAGCCAGTTTACTAGCTTGAGTGCGGAGTTCATTGAGGGTCTCGCCCGCTTTTTCACCTGCAACCGTCGCCAAGCCTAGACCTAGATAAAATGCTTTTTGGACGATGCCACCAAATGGATTCATTGCCATTACTCCTAATGTAATAAATTTAGTATGGGTAGTACAAAACACCACTCAACCTTGAATTCATTACATTATATCGCGATCAATCTGAAATCATGCAATTTCCCAATTGGTTATCGCAAAGAGCCGTTCAAAAAAAAGAAGCGATCGCACTGATCTTTAGATCTCCCAATCATCCAACAGCACATTGGACATATGCCCAATTGGAAAGTGAAGTTAATCGTTGGGTAGAGTATTTACAATCCTTGCGGATAAAATCAGGCGATCGCGTTGGTTTGTTGCTAACTAATCAGCCGCAATACATCATGCTGGTTCATGCGTTAGTGAAATGTGAAGCCGTAGCTGTCTTTTTGAATATTCGCCTTACGGTTGATGAATTACGTTGGCAATTAGAAGATAGTCAGACTACATATCTTATCTGTGATGAATTTACCCAGTTGATTGCTAATAATTTAGGAAGTGATATAGAGAACTTAGTAGTTGAGAATTGCCCTCACCCCCTAGCCCCCTCTCTCATTGGGAGAGGGGGGACAGGAGGCTTTTCTCTCTCTGGGAGCAGGTTTGGAGGAGATGACTTAATTAATTTAGAGGATACACAGGGGATTTTTTATACTTCGGGAACAACTGGAAAGCCCAAGGCAGTTCCCTTAACCTATAGTAATCATTTTCATAGCGCGATCGCTTCAACTTTAAATCTAGGTACTTATGAACATGACAACTGGTTGCTATGTATGCCATTGTTTCATGTGGGAGGATTAGCGATCGCATGGCGAAGTGTGATTAATGGAACTGCGATTACACTTTTGCCGAAGTTTGATGAGCAGGAAGTACTAGAAGCGATCGCTAATGAAAAAGTGACGATCATTTCCCTTGTGCCGACTATGCTTACGCGCTTGTTAAAACATCCCCATTGGCAAAACCTCCAAAATTTACGTGCGATTCTCTTGGGCGGCGCACCTGCTAGTCAGGAATTAATTGAGCAATGTCTGCAATTAAATTTACCGATAATGCCCACCTATGGCATGACAGAAACTGCTTCTCAAGTCACAACATTGTTACCCCATGAAGTTGCTCTCAAACAAGGTTCTTCTGGTTTACCTCTATTTGGCAATCGCTTTCGGATTGTGGATCTAGAGAAGCCTCAACAAGAAGTTCCCATCGGTGAGGTTGGACAAATCCTTGTGCAAGGGGCAAGTGTGATGAGTGGCTATCTCCATCTGTTGGAGAATAATGCGGTTAAGGATGATTGGCTATATACAGGCGATCTCGGTTATTGCGATCGCGATGGTTATCTCTATGTGGTCAGTCGCCGTTCAGACTTGATTATCAGTGGTGGTGAAAATATTTATCCTACGGAAATCGAATCGATTTTATTAGAGCATCCTGCAATTTTAGAAGTATGTGTGGTGGGTATTAGCGATCGCGAATGGGGCGAGATCGTTGCAGCAGTAATGGTGACAAATGCAGATTTATCCCTAGATGAGGTGAGAAGCTTTTGTGAACAAAGGTCGCTGGCTCGCTATAAATTGCCAAAATCTATTCATATTTGGGAATCTTTGCCAAAAACAGCTTCGGGCAAGCTATTACGCCAAAAGATTCGCGAATATTTAGAGTGTTAGTGTTTGCATTTCCGCCGAAGGCGGAAATGCAAACACTACATACAGCAGTTTGTGATCAAAAGAACCACAAGAAAATTTTTAAAAGCATTGCTTTGCAACGCTTTTAAAAATTTTCTTGGTTCGGGTTTAAGCGTAAAGCGCTGTAACTGCTGAGGGGATTAGTTACAATTAGAGGTAGCTGTTTTATGGATAAAAATCATACTCATGACATTATGGAAAATTAAGCTGCTCTACGATGGCGCTTGTCCCCTATGTGTGCGCGAAGTCAATTTCTTAAAACGTAAAGATGGCGATCGCGGTTTGATTAAATTTGTGGATATCGCCGCCGATGACTATGATCCTAAGGACAATGCGAGCCTCGACTTCGAGACAGCCATGGGGCGCATCCATGCCATCTTACCTAATGGGGAAATTATCCAAAATGTGGAAGTATTTCGCCAAACCTATGACCTCCTCGGTATTGGGTGGATTTATGCAATTACCAAGTTGCCTTTAGTCGGGTGGCTAGCTGATGCTCTCTATGGAATTTGGGCGGACTATCGACTCTTGCTAACAGGTCGGGCGGATTTGAAAACCATTGTCGCGGAACGTGAGCAACGCCTTAAAGCTTGTGATGAACGTTGTGCGATCGCTAATAGTGCGATCGCGAATAGGGAAACATCATGATTATTGCTTGGTTAGCGATCGCGGTAATTTGCTTTGTAATTGGCTTCGCCCTAAATAGGCTCTTTCCTGCGGACTATAAATGGTTTATGCGCCTACGTCGTCCTCGGTGGCTGACCTTTGAGGGCGCAATTCCCTTTATTTGGATCTCGATTTTTATTTGTGGAATTACCTCGGCGGCTTTTCTCTGGGAAGCACAACCAGCAACCATTAACACATGGTTGCTGATGGCTAGCTATGGCATTGTCGAGATTGCGATTTTAGCCTACACTCCAGTCATGACCCGTTTACGAAATGTAAGGGTTGGCGCGATCGTGGGGGCGATCGGTTTTATATTGGGAGTGTTTTTAACGGCTCAGGTTTGGCAAGTTTCCAGCTTGGCAGGATGGCTCTTAGTGCCATATTTGCTATGGAGTCCTGTTGGAACCTATGTGACTTGGGTTATGGCAAGACTTAACCCACCTGAAATTTAGTCGATCTAGCTCAAATTCGCCAGCGCAATCTTTGAGTCATTGGAAGAAGCTGCACCAACTAGTCCTGAATATTCACCGCTATAGTTGGTAAATTCAGATACCGATCTACGAATCTTAGATAAGCGAATTTGCCAATCGGAAATCTGTGCGTAGCTAAGGTGATGAGTATTGCAAGTTGGTGTCCATAAACCTCCCCACACACAGGAATCTTCAAACTGAAGCAATCCTAACTTGCGTAAGTTATGGGATTGAGGAGTTCCAGGCAATGGAGCAATACTGTAGCAAGCAATCTGAAACTCAACTTTAGGGTTAATCTGTACTAGTTCATCCACAAGCTCTGAGATCGCTTCCTCAAGACGTAACAAATCATCAATGTCATCATCAGGTAGCCCAATAATGATGCCATAAGCAATGACAGGCACTCCAGTTCTGACGACCGATTTCATCAACGTACAATGCTCTTGCCAAGGTAGGAGTTTCTTATATGCTTCTCGTCCAAAAACGGGACGTTCAGCAGGAATATAGGCTAAGGGACACCCAACTTTTCCATCCCAACCAAATAGTGCTTCAATCAGTTCTTCGTCAGGTCGGAGGTCGGTGCTTTCGTAGTTACGACCAGCACCTAAAGTTGTTTTCCTCAGTTCTAAACCATTTGGCCACATGAGCGAAATTCCCATCTCCCGCGCCCCGTTGGTAATTTCGAGGATCTCATCTCGTCCCCCAGGAAATAATGTCCGCGCAAGGAATTGATCGGAACCGATATTGATAGAAACAGCCCCTGCTTCTTTCTGGATTGCCAACCATTTGAGCGCTGTTTTTGGGGTCATTCTCCGATAGCCAGTACCGTAGGTAGGTGTCATACAAAAATCGCAGGTGCGATCGCAACCAATATCAGCCACTAAAGAACCGATTGGCACTAGTCCTTGAACATTAGGGAGTATCCCTAAACATTCTCGTGCCACTTCCACCGAGGGTAATGCCCATTCCTCAGGACTTTTGGCTTTAGCTTTCCTAGCATATTGTTTGCCATCAGCCAACACTACCCCTGTGAGGTCTTCTCGTGGAGTTTTTCCCAATACATAGTCAAAAATTGCCCAATTAGCAGCTCCAGATTTATCTAAAACTACTGCGGCTGCACCAGCCTGTAAGTAGTGATGAGGTTCCGCGACAGCATCCGAACCACCAACGACAATTGGACGATTCCCTTTAGCTAAATGTTCAATCAATAAACAACTGACTTGACGATCTTGAGAGAAATTCACTGTAATTCCCCAAGCATCGAAAGCCTGTGGATCGAGAGTAAAAATATTTCCCCCTACAAATGTTTTTCGCAGGGTCAGACCTTTCCAAAAAATATGACCAAATTCTTCACTATAATCTCCATCTCGAAGATTAACTAATTGGGCATCAAATCCTCCTGCTTGCAAATCAGAAATCAAAACTTGTTTACTGATTAAAGAACGATGTCTATATAACGAAGTCCAATTTTTACCTTCTGCATCGTATAGTCCTGTTGCGGGAACTTCTATTAATCCAATTGTCGGCTGTTTTTTGTCTATCATAAAAAATTAAATTTTTATTAATTAACTAATTGTAACAATAGTGAAAAAAGTGATGTGATTGTTTTCCTAGTGACTCCCACTCATAACACAATTACCAGTAATTCTTACTACGGAATCGACCTAAATATAGTCACTAAATAAGTACTAATGAACATACATACATCTATTCATTTATTCTGTCAGCGTGAAATATACTTTTAATTACACATCCCCCCATTAGCTGAGTAATGAATAAATTATTGCTTAAAACTACACTAATAGTTGAAACCCAGAAGTAAGTTCGCACTAATTTTACTTGTAAGCTTACCTTATTGTAATTGTATTCTATATTCTAAATTTGTATTAAATGATTTAAATTTCAAGAAAATTAATAATTGTTAATTATTTAGAAATCACAAAGCTAGTCAGATAATCTGATAAACCCCACATTTTGTACTGACAAAAAATGCATTAATTATGTCGATTAAGATTTAAGTGTTTAGTACACTATGTTCCTGTTAAATTGGAATTTAAGCCTATACTTAAGTGATAATATTCTTGCTAAATGTAAAGGTTTGTGAGATCGTGGGGCGATCAGTTTTATGTTATCAGTAAATTTTAATAAATTAAGTTTGGCAAGTTTCTAACTTAATAGGATGGCTCTTAGTGTCATATTTTATGTGTAATTCTGAGGGTGTTTACGTAGAATTGGTTATGATAGCAAGACTTAACTCACCTGATATTTAACAATATTTCCTACTAACCGCCTATAGTAAGTAGTTAGTAGGAAATAGAATTCCTTGTTTTCTTGTAGGTTTAGCTAGTGTTCCAAATATCTGATCCCAGAAGGCTTGAATGCCATAATTACCTTTAAAGCAGGTGTGATGACGGTCATGAAAATCCGAAGAAACAAAAAATATTGATAGAGAGCTATGCCCTTCTAGATTATAAAAATTACCTACGATAGTCCAAGCACAAATTTGGGTGATATCGTATCCAAATATAAAAATAGGTAAGAGATCAGTAATGGTTGTAATTATGTATTCAAATAAGCTTTTATGAGAGGCTACAAAACTAGATGAATCTCGAAACTCATGATGCTTAAGGTGTATTTTTAAAAAATATTTATGCAAAATTAAATGACTAATATAGAAACAGAGATCAGCAGCAAATATTCTCATTAAAAACCATATAAAGTTGAGAGATAAGCTGTTTCCGCGATGGACTTCTGGTGCTAGGAAAAGTATTATAAATGCGGCAATCAAAGATTTAAATTCTCCTAAAGCAATTCCTCTTAAGGTAAAACTAGGGAAATTTTGTTCCTTAACTTTAATTACCCTAACATTAAGTTCATCTCTCCAAGTCTTACTCTTTTTGAGCCATTTTTCAATTAAGAATCCTATCCCATAAAAAGAAATGGAACCTACCAGATAGTACAACAATACCTGAAGCTCAAAAAGTATTTCAATATCTTTCAGGAATAAATAAAAAAGCTGTTGAAGTAAGGTACATATAACTGCAATCTTGATAAAGAATTCAATTTCAGGTAGAAAGTCAAGAATTTTTTTCATATTTAAGTAAGTCTTTCACTATGTATCAGTTGAAATACGGACGTGATTTTGAGAATTATCTTTTTCAAAATCAATTTTTTGTCAATTAATTACTAAAAACTATGACAAGACAATTTAATTGTGTGACTAGCAACGCCCACACAATTAAATCAATAGAATTTTTATTGTAAAATCAGCCTAATGGCAATTACGCCATATAGAATTATCAGCGTATGTTCTTTTGATTGGTTGGCATGAAATATGTGCTTTAAGACATATCCCCCCAGTTCGCTAACCAATATCTGAATTGTTACCTAAAACTTAAGTTAATAGGATAAAACAAACAGAAGTAATACTAGTCGTCAATAACTATATTTTATTCTATATTCTAAATTTGTATTAAATGATTTAAATTTTAAGAAAATTAATAATTGGTAATTATTTAAAAATCATGACACTGGTCAGATAAGGTGCTGAAACGACCATTTGATGATAAGAAAATAAATTGCATTAATGAAGCTTTCAATGTCCCTTATCTAGTCTTGTCAAAATTGCGATTTTAGCTTACACTTCAGTAATCATTACATTTACGAATATGTAAGGGTTGATGAGGTCGTGGGGGCGATCTATTTTATTTGATGAGGTCGTGGGGCGATCTGTTTTATATTGAGATAAATTTTAATAATTAAAGCTTGGCAATATGCGTCCTATTGATATATTCGCTATGGGGTCTTGAGGGTAACTATGTAACATGGTTCATGGTAAGACTTAATCACCCGAAATTTTAGATAGCTATAGCCATTTATGTTAGGACATAAAATAAATTCATAGATTTACAGGGTTTTGCCCCATAAATCTATTTTGGTTTAACCGTATTCATCTAAACAAGCTCATTCATCGTATATATATCAACAATAGTAACTAAGCCAACATGACAGTTAAACATTTAAAGGTTCTGCATCAACATAATGCAGATATCCATCAAACCTTTGAGAAGGATGGGCATGATGTGGTTCAAGGATTAAGTGGAACTCCGAAAACACTGCCTCCGAAATATTTTTATGACGATCGCGGCTCGGAATTATTTGAGAAAATTTGCGAACTTCCCGAATATTATCCAACCCGTACCGAAGCATGGATATTGCAGCAATATGCTGACGAAATTGCTGCTATTACTGGTTCCTGTGAATTAGTGGAATTAGGTAGTGGTAGTTCAACGAAGACTCATTATTTACTAAGTGCCTATCAAAAAGCCGCAAATTCTCTAACGGAAGTCATACCAGATGCCTTTAGTTATATTCCCATTGATGTCAGTGGCGGTATTCTCAAAACGACCGTCTTACATTTACAGGAAAAATATCCCGATCTCACCCTTGAGGGCTTAATTGGCACATACGACGAAGCTTTACTTTATCTTGGTAAAAACCACTCGCGATCGCGGATGATTTTCTTTTTAGGTAGTTCCATTGGCAACTTTAACGAAGCAGAATCGAATGAATTCTTAAATAAGGTTTCCCATGCACTAACACAAGGTGATTATTTTCTATTAGGGATTGATTTACAAAAGCCCAAAGATATTCTCGAAGCCGCTTATAATGATAGTCAGGAAGTAACGGCAGCTTTTAATTTGAATATGCTTGCCCATTTAAACTGGCGATTTCAAGGCAATTTCGATCTACATCTATTTAAGCATCAAGCAATTTATAACGAAATCGATCATCAAATTGAAATGTATCTGCACGCCCAAGTAGAACATCAAGCATCCCTAGATATTCTCGATCTCAAGGTGCAGTTTCAATCAGGTGAAAGCATTCTCACGGAGATTTCGCGTAAGTTTGATTTAGAAAAAGTGCAAGCACAATTGCGATCGCAAGGTTTAGAAACCGTCAAGATCTGGACAGATCCTCAGAAATGGTTTGGCTTAGTGCTTTGTCAAGTTCTCTAAATTACTTTAAAAGTGATGCTTCGCATCACTTTTAAAAAATATTTTAATTAGGAAAATCTATGCAACCACCCAATCTCCACCATTGCGATCGCCAAGATATTCTTGCCTATTGTCAACAGACTTGGCAAATCGAAGATCAATTAATGAAAAGTTTAATTAATCCCGAAACTTTTTATCTCAATCCCGATCCCCTTCGCAATTTATTGATCTTCTATTTAGGTCATTCAGCAGTTTTTTACATCAATAAACTAGTCAGAGTCGGATTAGTTATAGAACGTATTAATCCCCATTTTGAAAGCCTCTTTGAAATCGGAGTCGATCCCGAAAAGCCCGATGAAATTGAGAGCATTTTCGATAATTTGCGCCAAGCTGATGTGATGGAAGTATGGGCATATCGTCAGCAGGTCTATGACAGGATCAGCGAGTTGATCAATAATTTAGCGATCGCTTTACCCATTAATCAAGAGCATCCGCTTTGGGCGCTCATGATGGCGATCGAGCATCAGTATATTCATATCGAAACTTCATCCATGTTGATTCGCCAATTGCCTGTGGATAAGTTACAACGTCCTCAAAATTGGCAATATGCGCCCGCGAATGGCTATACCAAACCCAATGAGATGATTGAGGTGAAAGGCGGAACGGTACAATTCGGTAAGCCCCAAGACTCAAATATCTATGGCTGGGATATCGAATATGGCGATCGCACTGTCGATGTAGCGACATTTCAGGCTAGTAAATATCTAATTACCAATGCCGAATTTCTTGATTTTGTTAAAGATGGCGGCTATACAAATCAAGACTATTGGCATGAGTCAGCATGGGCTTGGAAAGTGCAGCATGATGTCCAGCATCCTAAGTTTTGGATTCCGCAAGGTGATCGCTATAAATATCGTGCCATGTTTGATGAAATCGCGATGCCCTTTGATTTTCCTGTGGAGGTAAACCATCATGAAGCGATCGCTTATTGTCGCTGGAAAGGAAATAATGCTCGCCTCATGACTGAAGCGGAATATCATCTTGCAACCTATGGAACGGGGCTAAGCTCATCACAGGCTGAAGAAAATTCTGGATTTAATCTCAATTTAAAATTCGCTTCCCCTAGTCCCGTAGGATATCTCGACTCCGCGAAAAGTCCATCGGGTCTATACGATCTGCGCGGTAATGTTTGGGAATGGCTGAGCGATCATTTAACCCCTCTCAATGGCTATCAATCCCATTATCTCTATGAAAATTATTCTGCACCATATTTCGATACGAAGCATAACATGATGGCTGGTGGCTCATGGATTACCAGTGGAACCGAAGCTTATCCCTATTATCGCAACTGGTTTCGTCCAAACTTCTACCAACATGCGGGGTTTAGAATTGCTACAAACACTTCTAAATAGGTAAGGGTGGTGCGAAGCGCCACCCTTACTTAGAGGATACTAGTAGCTAAGGGTAATTCAATGTTAATCGTAGTTCCTTGACCATAAACACTAGAAATTGAGAATTTCCCTTGATAGATTTCCACGATTTTCTTAGCGATTTTCAAGCCTAGTCCGAATCCTTGCTGTTCGTAATATCTGCGCTCAAATTGAATAAAAGCACCAATTCTATTGATTTGATCCTCTGTCATTCCCCTTCCTTGGTCAGAAATAGATAGATGTAACAGATCATCCTTCGAGCAACTTGCTAATTTAATTGGAGTACCAGCTTTAGAAAATTTACATGCATTTTCTATTAATTCATTGAGCATAGATACAAAATCTTTTTCGTTCATGGAAATATCTACATCTTCAAGATCTAAAACTAAATCGTTTAAGCGATGATTAGCCTTTATTGCACACACATTTTCAATGAGAATCCTTGTAGGTAGGTCTAGATAATATGTATTTCTACTCTCATCAATTCTAGGATTAATAGCAAATATCTCTAATTTTGTATATTGCATGAACTTTTTAGTCAATTTTTCTAGCCTTTGAATAGACTGCTTCGCTAGACTTAACCATTCATGGATTTCCTCAGATTTCATGCTTTGATGATCAGTTATGACCATCTCTATTGCGCCACATACTCCATTAAGAGGCGTACTTAGTTCATGGGGAAGCGTGAAGGATAAATTTCCACATAATTCATCCATATTATTTTGCAGAACATGAATTGTATTTTCTTGTAACTTTGATAGGGCTTTTATTTGATCGTATTGCTGTTTAAGCCGCAACATAGACTTAATTCTTGCGCCCAGTTCAAGGCGATCGACAGGCTTACTGATAAAGTCATCTGCACCTGATTCCAAGCAGAGCGCAATATCTTTTTTGGCGGTGAGAGATGTGACCATGATAATCGGCACATGTTTCCATGCATCCATTGATTTGAGGCGACGGCATACTTCAATCCCATCCATTTTAGGCATCATCACATCGAGTAAAATCACATCAGGTTGATAATCCTCAAGGTTATCAAGCGCATCTTGACCACTAGTTGCATAATCTAATTTGTAGGTTTGATTAGATAGCAGGGTTTGAATGACATCAAAATTATAGGTTTCATCATCAATGACTAAAATAGAAGACATACTTATTTCTTGAACTCCTTCTTCACTAGAAATTGCTGAATTGTTCTTTCTAATTTCTTTATTTTAACTGGTTTTGCTAAATATTCATTTGCTCCTGCGGCTAGGCAACGATCACGATCGCCTGTCATCACCAGAGCCGTTAAGGCAATGATCGGGGTATTTAGTAAATGTGGATCAGAGCGGATTTGTTTAATTGCTTCGATGCCATCCACCTTAGGCATTTGAATATCCATCAAAATGAGATCTGGACGATGAGTTTTGGCATAATCAATGGCTTCCTGACCATCCTTTGCTACTAAGAAATGATAACCCTTCGTTTCAAAGCATTGCGAAAACATACTGATATTTGCGGCGTTATCTTCTGCTAATAGAATGAGAGAATTTTGAATAGTACTCATATCAATGGAAAAGGTATCGATATCAGCTTGATCATCTTGTTGATGATCAATGATCGCGCAGAAGTGGGTATAGGGAAGATCGATGGTAAAACAACTGCCCACATCAATTTCACTGGTGAGACCGACGATACCGCCATGCATCTCGACAATGCGTTTAACTAGGGCAAGTCCTAGCCCTGTTCCATTATATTCACGGTTGAGCGCACTATCGATTTGAATGAATGGCTGAAAGAGTTTATGGATATTTTCAGGTAGGATGCCGATACCCGTATCAATTACGGCAATGTGTAAATATTGCCTTGGCTCTAAACTATCTGGACTCGCTAAATGCTTGAGAGAGGCTTCTAGGGCGATATGTCCTCCTTCTGGTGTAAATTTGACAGCATTATTTAATAAATTAATGAGAACTTGGCGAATGCGGCGCTCATCAACCAATATATTTGGCAGATTAAATTGTAATTGGAAGTCCAGTTGAATATTTTTTTGTAATGCCTGTTGTTTGATAAAAGCCAGACTGGTCTGACAGAGGTGATTGACGGGAATGGAAGTCAGATCTAATTCAAGTTGTCCAGCCTCAATTTTGGCGAGGTCGAGAATATCGTCAATTAATTCCAGCAGATGAGCGCCACTACTCTCAATGATCTGCAATGCACCAACTTGTTTTTCATTGACTTCCCCAAAAAACTGTTCCTTAAGTCCATCGGTCATGCCCAAGATGGCATTGAGTGGTGTGCGGAGTTCATGGCTCATATTGGCGAGGAACTCATCTTTGAGTCGTGTGACGCGGGCGAGTTCTTGGTTAGTTTCCTTGAGTTCTTTGGTGCGTTGCTCAACCTTTGATTCGAGGTCTTGATTGAGTTGATGTAGCTCTCTCTCCGCTTGTTTACGATCGCTAATATCGCGGATCATAAATAAGACTTCATCATCACCATATTTAATAACGCGGACTTCTTCATCTTGGAGGCGATCGCGAACTTGGATTTGCTGTTCATAAATTTGCAACTCTCCTGTCTCTAAGGCTTTTTGTAAGTAATACAACTGTTCCTTGGCAATTTTGGGGGGCAATACGTCATCGATTGCCATTCCCGTTATATCAATGTTACGACCGAGAATGCCAAAGTCTTGATATGGGGTCACATAACCACGATAATGCCCGTCAGCGCCAACCCGCACCATAATGTCTGGAATAGTAGCTAAAATCGCATGGCTTTGAGCTTCGCTTTGGCGCAGGCGCATTTCTGCTAACTGGCACTCGTTGAGCCGCTCTTGTAGTTTTTGGTTGGTGTTAACCTGATGCAGTGCGATCGCTAAATGCACTGACAAAGACTGTAGTAACTCGATTTCTTCCTCCTGCCAATCTCGCGCCTTACTACTTTCAGTGACATTGAGAAATCCCCATAATTCATCAGCATATAAAATTGGCACTAAAATCTGAGCGCAGATTTTCAGTTTAGAGAGGATGTTTTGCTGATAGGCGGACATGGTACTGGTGTGGATATCTCCAACAGCGCAACGCGAGTAATAGGTATCACATCCTACATAAAGTTGATTGGTGTTAATTCCAGTAACTACCTGTCCTAAAGCCGATAGCGGTGAGTCTGTGGATTCCGCAACAATCGTATTTTGAGCATTCTCTTCAATCTTGATGATGTTAACGCGATCGCATTTTAAAATTTGACGCACCCGCTCCACAGTTGTATCAAGAATAGTCTGTAGACTGGACGAAGAGCGAATTTGAATAGATAGCTCAGCTAATACTCTTTCCTGCTTTACTTTTTCCTCAAGGGCAAAGGTACGTGCCGCAACCTCTTGTTCTAGTTCCAAATTACGATTGGTGAGTAGTTGCATCTTCTCCGATTCAAGCTGCAATACCTTCTTCTCTAAAATCTCTGCTTGCTTGTGCAGTTCTAAGGGATTAAGAACTTGCAACAGGCTACTACGGGTAATAATTCCTATTAATTTACCCTGCTTATCAGTTACAGCTAGTCGATGGATCAGATGTTCCTCCATCTTGCAATAGACTGCCCACAGCGACTCCTCATGGCTAACGGTCACAATTGGCGTACCCATGACTTCCTTTGCTAGATAGGTCTCTAAGTTCAAGCCTAGTCCCTGCAATTGGACAATATCGCGCTCAGTGATAATTCCTACAGGGATCTGCATTTGTTCTTCTGGTCGCACAATCAGCACGGAGCTAACATGATGCTCAAACATCAGTTGCGTAATTGTCAGGATCGAGCTATCGGCTTCTGCACAAATAACCCTGCGGGTCATGACTTCTGCTACTGTACGCGATCGCAAAATATCTTCAGGGCTAGCAGTTTGTCTGAGACTCTCATGGGTTAACAGTCCTACTAGGTGGTTTTGATCATCTAAAATCGGTATATGGCGAATATGATACTTTTGGAGTAAATTCACCACAAAAAATAAGTCAGGGAAATTGGATTCATTGAGGGTGACGACGGGGTAGGTCATGACATCCCGCACTAGCAAATTATCCAAAGAACATTTTTGGGCAGTCAATTGCACTATATCTCTTTCTGTGATGATGCCGACTACTTTCTCTTCTCTCAGGACTAATACACAGCTCGATCGCGCTTCTAGCTGCATAGTTTCTACTTGACCTGTCATAGTTCTGTCACAGGCAGATCGCATTGTACTCATCATGCTAATCGCCACAGTTAATAGGGTCTCTGGGGAAACCGTTAATGGATTGCAGATAATTGCAGAATTTAATGATCTTAATTCTGCCTGAGCGAAAGACGTACTACTAAGCATTAGATTTGTGATGATAGCCTTAAAAGTGAGAGAATAGCCAAGGATTCCTATATTTTGGTCAAAATGATACTTATAGTGGTTTTCATTTTGCCGTAGGAAAATGAAAACTTATAACCCTTGCTGGAGTTGATTTTCTACTTTCCAATGAGTACGCACTCATTGGAAAATTGCTATAACACGCTCAAATATTCATGGAAATAATCTAGACATCTAGGATTAGCTAGTTTTAAATGCCCCCATTTCTTTTTATATTACCCTTAGTATTGGAATATACTTTAAGTATAAAGAG
Organism: Pseudanabaena sp. BL-A-41; assembly: GCA_050632425.1. Lineage (GTDB taxonomy): Bacteria > Cyanobacteriota > Cyanobacteriia > Pseudanabaenales > Pseudanabaenaceae > Pseudanabaena. The sequence continues at coordinate 3,548,002 of CP192607.1, forward strand.
ATTATTAAATTCTAAAGGGATTTTTAATAATGTATCCAATCTATCCTCAACGAATTGAACCGCAAACTGGTCAGGAATCTGTCTGGGATTATCCGCGTCCTGCGATCTGGGAAGATACGGATAAGCATATTCGCATAATTTGTAATGAAGTTGTCTTAGCAGAAACACAACGGGCTAAGCGTGTGCTCGAAACTAGTCATCCGCCTTGCTATTACATTCCGATGGAAGACATTAAGATGGAGTATCTAGTTGAGACCTCGCGCCGTACTCGCTGCGAATGGAAGGGAGTCAGTCAATATTATGATGTTGCGATCGCAGATAAATATATCCAAAATGCTGCGTGGCGATATTCTATCCCTACTCCTAGTTTTGTAGAGATTCAAGATTCTCTAAGCTTCTATGGTAGTCTGATGGATGCTTGCTATGTCAATGATGAGCTAATCACGCCGCAATCAGGTGATTTTTACGGCGGCTGGATTACTTCCGATATTGTGGGTCCTTTTAAAGGTGAAGTCGGTACTTGGGGCTGGTAGTTTCCTATAAATTTTGCGATCGCCTTAATTTGGGAATGCTTTGCCCAAGACCTCACTACGCAGGGACAATTTATTGGTGAAGGCACAGATTGAGATCCCCGACTTTTTTTGTAAATTTGTAAATTGTCTTTGCTTGCCGAGAAAAAGTCGGGGATCTGGACTTTTACAGGTTTCTTTTTCTTTGCCCAATACCTCGTAACGCAGGGACAAGCGATCGCTGAAGGCACAGATTGAGATCCCCGACTTTTTTTGTAAATTTGTAAATTGTCTTTGCTTGCCGAGAAAAAGTCGGGGATCTGGACTTTTGCAGGTTTCTTTTTCTTTGCCCAAAGCCTCATAACGCAGGGACAATTTGTCTGTGAAGACACAGAGCGTATAGGATTTGCAGAGCGATATTGTTGCGGATTTCAAAATTGTGACGCAAAATAGCAACAGATGTGGAGGATGCTGATTCATGGCAAGGATCTTTTTAGCAAGGACTGAGGAACAGAAAAGATTTCGGGAAGTATTGTGATCGCTGCAACCAAATGTTGGATGGTTCTCGAAAAATTTGCCCACAGCAAGTATTGCAGTGTCGAAACTTTTACCTGCGAAGAAAGAAGCGGTCAGTACATCACCACATATTTTCTTGCTCTATGGCGAAGGAGGGATGGGAAAAACGAGTCTGGGGCGGCGGTTTTATGATTTGGCTGGGGAAGATTTTCCTAATTGCTTTCAGGTGTTGCGATTGGATTGGGAAGAGGCAAAGAATGAGTATCCATCGCTGAATGTGGGACATGAATCCATTCGTCCTGAGTCGGTGTTGGAGACGATTTATTTGACGGTGAGTAAGGGGCGTGAGGGGATTTTTGAGAAATATCGGCAGGTGGAGAAAACGCTGAAGCAAATTGAGGAGAAGGTGGATAAGGAACTGCAAGCAAGGCAGGGTGAGGGGGCGGAATATGCGCCGATTTTGAAAAAGGGTTTGAGTTGGTCGTTGGGAGCCTTGCGGAAATTGCCTCATGTGGAGACGATTTTGGGGGCGGGAGATGGCAAGGTTGATGAAGCGATCGCGGATGGTGCGGTGAGTGCTTTGGTGGGTTTGATGAAAAAGCGATTGTCCTTGGAGGAACGTAGGATTTTTGCGACTCCCCATCGACAATTGGCTGAGGCTTTGGGGCATGGTTTACAGGCAATTTCTGCACAGAAACCCTTGGTGCTGTTGTTGGATACCTATGAGATTGTCGATCGCCTTGAATGCGATCGCGTGTTGCGGATGGTGATTAAGGCGGCGGGGCGGCGGGTGGTGTGGGCGATCGCGGGTCGGGCAAATCTGGCGGATAGCTATCGGTTATCGCAGGATTATTTTCGCGGCTATCGAGATGAGTTTTCGGAAAATCTCTATGTGTATCCGATGAGTGAGTTTAGTCGGGAGCAGGTGAGTGAATATTTCGCGCATCCTGAGATCAATGTGCCTCTAGATGATGAGGCGGCGGAGTCGGTGAAGCAGTTTAGTTTGGGGATTCCCTTTGTGGTGCAGCAAATCGCGGCGATGCGTCAAGAGGGGATCGATCTGGCAACGATTCTCAGCGCACCATCGGCGGATCGGGATGATGAGTCGCCCCGTGAGGCGGTGGTCAGGGCAACGAGCGATCGCTTTTTGCGGTATTGCTTGGATGAGCATGACAAAAAGGCGGTGTATGCGATGGCGATGATGCGTCGTCCTGATAATGAGTTATTAAAGGCGATGCTGGGGGTGACTGACCTTGAGCCAGAGATGCGATCGCTGAAGGCAAGGCATTCGTTTGTGTTGTTGGAGGGTAAGGGCATTAGGTTGCATGACAAGCTAGAGAGCTTTTTGCAAGATTATCTGCGTTGTGGGTTGGCGGGACAGTCACCAATGGTGCGGGAGTTAAGCGATCGGGCTGTGGCTTATTTGGAGCCGCGTTTGAGTGAATGGACTCAGGAGTTTACGGATACGGCGGATTATTTCGAGTCGGATCGGATTGCGAATGGGTTGTTGGATTTGGTGCAGTTTAAGTTTTGGCAAGATGTGGAAGTTGGTTGGCGCTATGCTGTGCCTCTTTTTGTGGAGAGTTGGCAATATAATCGCGATTGGCAAAAGCAGCTTTTGGGAGTTATTGAGGCTTTTCAGGTGCGGTTTGATGGGGATAGTAAAAAGCGATTGCGAATCTTTGCTAAAAATCTAGGTTATTCTTCGTTCGAGCCTGATAGTTGGAAGAAGTTGCTGGATGAGTTAGAGAAGTTGGCAAAACGGGGTTGGCTTGATGGCGATCAGAAAACTGAACGCATGTTAATTCTCTTACTCCAACGTGGGAGATTGTCTTATCAACTTGAAAACTATTCGGAATCTCTACAGATATATCTTGAAGTAGAAAAGCAACTTCCTGAAACTACATTATGTTTGAGAAAAGATCTTGCAGAAGCTTTTGAAAATATAGGATTTAAACTAGGTTGGAAAGATAATAATGCAATTTTCTCTTCTGAAGCTCAAACTGCTTATCAAAACTCTATAAGATTAAATCCTCACAGTTCACGTGCTTGGTATGGATTAGCGGCTAGTCTCCATCTATTAGGAGACTATGAATTAGCGATCACATCCTATCAACAGGCGATCAACCTCGACCCAAAATCTGCCTATTCCCACTACAGTTTGGGCCTTGTCTACAAGGCACAAGGAGAATACGAATTAGCGATCACATCCTATCAACAGGCGATCAACCTCGACCCAAAATATGCCTCTCCCCATAACGGTTCAGGCAATGTCTACTCCGATCAAGGGAAGTACGAATTAGCGATCGCATCCTATCAACAGGCGATCAACCTCGCCCCAAACGCCAATTATCACAGCAATTTGGGCAATGTCTACTCCGATCAAGGGAAGTACGAATTAGCGATTGCATCCTATCAACAGGCGATCAACCTCGCCCCAAAATATGCCTCTCCCCACAACTCTTTAGGATATTTATATTTATCTCAAGGAGATCTTGAAAAAGCTAAAACTGAGTTTATTGAGGCAATTAATCTTAATTCTGAATATTGGGGATATGTGATGAATCTTGGTTTTGTTAGTGGATTACAAGGCAACCAAGAAGAATCAATTACCTTATGGAAACAAGGCTTAGAACTTCTTACGGCTAATTCTCAACGCGATCGCCTCTTTCGAGCTTTACATGAAGTTGGAATTGGCGAAATCGAGCGCGGCACAAACTGCTTACGAGAGATTTTAGAAACAGAGAAACCACCATTGGGGATTCTGTCAGAAGTTTTGGAAGATGCAGAACTTATAGCGCGATTTCCTAATAAACTTGATGGCATTGATACTGTGATTGAGATGCTGCGTCAGGCGATTGAGAAGGCGCAATAAGTAGGGGCTTAGCATTTGCGCCACAATTTTAAAACCCATCACAGCAATCTCGATCCGCAAATGCTAAGCCCTCTCTGCTTTTACAGACAATTTGTCCCTGCGTTGCGAAGTCTTGGGCAGTGCATTCCCAAAAGAAAAGCATCTAAAAAATTATAAATTCCTGCGGGAATGCACTGCCCCTACAATTCAACTCTATTGGATTAAGATCCCCGACTTTTTCTACGCGATTAAAAGGGATTTGCAAATTCACACAAAAAGTCGGGGATCTGGATATACATTAGGATTTTGTTGAGGATTGGAGATCGCCCTTAATTTCCTAAAAAACAGCAACTACACCAAACTTGACTCAAGGTGCGATCGCGGAAAACTTAATCTCAACATTTTTGAGGACATAATTCAATGGCAGCCACAGTTAATCCCTAGACTCATGGCGCAAGACCCTAGAAACTTTGCTCCAATACTATGCCGATCTTCCCCATCGCTATGGAGACGTGAGTGCTTACGTCGTTGTTAGTCGCGATCGCAACCACTTCATGCTAAAGACAAAATCTGGATACATTTCTATTTTTCTGGATTCTAAAAATCAAAATAGATAAAGGGCAATTTCTTATCGGGGCTGAGGATGCTGACTAGGAATAGGCTGATGGGGACTAAGAATAATTTTATTTGCCAATTTAACTGCCACTTGGCGCGATCGCATTGATAGGCAACTAGCGACATGAGCAATAAACCGCCCATTAATAGAGTAATTTGCCCCAAGGTAATCCCAAGGGACTCGACATAGATTTTCACACCAAATTGAGGATCGCTTTGATAGCCCCATAGCCTCTGTAAAAACATATTGGTATCCGCCAAATTAGGCAAGCGAAAAGGAATCCAACCAATAAAAACAACTAGTTGGGTCATCAAAATCGCCACAATCTTCATTGGTAGATGTTTCCAGATCTTATTTAGCCCCTCAAATACTGAGCAAAGCTCCATCCACAGACGATGCCCCACTAGGGCGGCTCCATGCCAAATTCCCCAAATAATAAAGCCCCAGTTTGCGCCATGCCAGATCCCGACTACGAGCATAATGATCATCAAGTTCAGGCAAGTGCGCCACAGCCCACCACGAGAACCACCGAGGGGAATATACAGATAATTCCGCATCCATGCACCGAGAGTCATGTGCCAACGTCGCCAAAAATCGGAAATGCTGGTGGAAAAATAGGGAAAATCAAAATTTTGCGGCAGCTTAAAGCCTAGTAATAGGGCGCTACCCCTTGCCATATCGATATAACCGCTAAAGTCACAGTAAATCTGAATGCCATAGCCAATTAGGGCAATCCAGAGATCAAGACTACCTGCACGTTCAGTATTGCGAAAACAGAGATCCACAAACCTTGCCATATTGTCGGCAATGATCCCTTTTTTGACGGCTCCACAGGTAAACAGCCATACCCCTTCAGCGATGTCCGATAACACAGGACGCGATCGCGTTAATAGTTGGGGCGCAAACTCTTGATAGCGAGTAATTGGACCCGATAGTAACTTTGCGAACAATAACTTGTAGGCAGCAAAGCTGAGAAAATCCCTTGCAGGAGTATTGCCTCGATAGGTATCGATCAAGTAAGCAATCAGTTCAAATACAAAAAAGCTCAGGGTAATAGGCGGAATAATATTCGCTTTTGCCCAAATCGCTAAGGAACTACCGACGGGCAAACCTGTAATATTGCCAATGACTGTAGCAACAAAGGGAATATATTTAAATCCAAATAGCAGTAGTACATTAAAAAACACCCCCACAAATAGTAGCCACTGCTTTAGGAATTTATCTCCTTTGCGAATTTCTTTACCCAACCAAAAATTAATCGCCAACATTACCAGCAACAGCCAAACATATTGCCTCTGAATAAATGAGTAAAACACTAAACTTGCTGTCACAATAACTAACAAGCGTGCTTGCACATTGGGTAAGAGCCAATAAACAATTGCGGTGATAATCAGGAATTGAGCATAATCAAGGGACAAAAAATCCATTTTTATGCCCATCAAAAACTGGGACAAATGGAAGGGCAGAAAATCCATTGCTAGGAGACTACTTCAGGTTCAGGCATCGCCAGTAGCATCGAGGGATCATCAAGTAGGTCATCATCAATTGATTTTATGGGAACCCAGCTTGGTAATGTCGAGCTAGCTTCTTCTACCTGTAATTGGACACAGGGAATTGTATCCGAAAGTATGGAGCTTGCCATCATCCCTGTGTGAATCTCAACATGAGCCGAGGCGATCGCTTCAAAAATTAAATTTTGTCCAGGAAAGACAACGCGCTCAAAGTACCACTGGGGTACATCGGTAATCCTTGCAATTTGGATTTTGCTAGTGGCATTGACGTATGAGCAGACAATTTTCTTGTCATACAAATCAGCAGGTAAGGGATCAAATAAAGACATAAGATTTTATATTTTATTTATATAGTTTAATAAACCAAAAAAGACCAGATTTTTTTGACTTGAGTAGTCATGATTTAGTTAGCAAAATAAAAATATTCCTAATGGAGCCAAATAACACCTGCCGATATGTTTGGTGGTCCCAAGAATAAATGATCTCACTATTGAATCTTGTGAATCTGGACATAAAGCTAACATTCAAGACTAACTGAGGATTGTAAACACTACTACAACTTGGAGTTATCTGAGCAAGAATTTGATCCCCACCACCTAGGATCTCCAAAGTCAATTATGAAAATTTTAATATAAGTACTCACAGAGACATAGCAAGTATAAAAAATCACCAAAACTGTGAAACTAAAGCTAGAAATTTTTTGTTGAACGATCGTTTGGTGATCGCGAGGTTAGACACAAAATCAGCCTTAGTGAATACAACCTATTGAGGCTTAAATTATTTTTGAAAGTGCGGCTTCGCCAAGCTTTCAAAAATTTCTTGGGATTTCAAGTCAGCACGCGCTGTAACGGTAAAGTGCATATAATTAAGATATGTAAAGACTTGTTGATTAAAATAGAACCAGTACAAAACCAGTACATTGTTGGCGATCGCAATGAAAGCCTCAAAAATAATAAAAACGATTCAAATAATTAAAAAATAATTAAAATTTAGAGATTAAATCCTATGTCTGCCAATGATCCCCAAAACGATGCGCGCACCTCATCTGGTGACATATCTGAACCTCTATCTACAGTATCAGTAGGCAGCGATCGCATTTTGTATGTACGCCTACCATGTAACCCGATTTTTCCGATTGGCGTAGTTTATCTATCTGACCATATCCATAAAGTCGCGCCCCATGTACAGCAAAATATTTTTGATCTCGGCACAGTACCACCCTTAGATTTTTATGAGGCGTTAGATCGGGCGGTCGACAAGTTTCAACCCAATTTACTCGTATTCTCTTGGCGCGACATTCAGATCTATGCACCCGTGGGCGGACGTGGCGGCAACCCTCTCCAAAATGCCTTTGAGTTTTACTATGCCAAAAATCCTTTTAAGAAATTGCGCGGTGCAGTCAATGGGTTGCGTTTGTTTACTTCTTACTACACCGAACTTTGGCGCAATTCGCAATTAATCCGACGAGGCTTAAGTCGTGCGAGACGCTATCACCCAGAAGCCAGAGCCGTGATCGGTGGTGGGGCAGTTAGTGTGTTCTATGAGCAATTAGGAAATGTATTGCCTAAAGGAACGATTATTTCGGTCGGCGAGGGTGAATCATTACTAGAGCGACTAGTCCAAGGTCGGGAAATTGAAAGCGATCGCTGCTATGTGGTTGGTGAAACCAAACCACGTCCAAGACTAATCCATGAAGAGCCTGCCCCCATCGAGAAAAGCGCCTGTGATTACGCTTATATCGAATCGATTTGGGAAGATTTTAATTACTATTTCCGCGATCGCGATTTTTATATCGGTGTGCAAACCAAGCGCGGCTGTCCTCACAACTGTTGCTACTGCATTTACACAGTTATCGAAGGAAAACAGGTTCGCATTAATCCCACCGATGAAGTCATCAAGGAAATACGTCAACTTTATGATCGTGGTGTGCGTAACTTCTGGTTTACCGACGCTCAATTCATTCCTGCCAAAAAATTCATTGATGATGCGGTGGAGTTATTGGAAAAGGTCAAGGCTTCAGGCATGACTGACATCCACTGGGCAGCCTATATTCGCGCCGACAATCTCACACCTTACCTCTGTCAGTTAATGGTGGAAACAGGTATGAGCTATTTCGAGATTGGCATTACTAGCGGCTCGCAAGAACTAGTCCGCAAAATGCGAATGGGCTATAACCTCAAGTCCGTCTTACAAAACTGTCGCGATCTGAAATCCGCAGGCTTCAATGAATTGGTATCGGTCAACTATTCCTTCAACGTCATTGATGAAACCTTTGACACCATTCGCCAAACGATCGCCTATCATCGTGAGCTAGAAGCCATATTTGGTGCTGACAAAGTAGAACCTGCCATTTTCTTTATTGGTTTACAACCTCATACTCATCTAGAAGACTATGCTTTCAAGAACAACATTCTTAAGGAAGGCTATAACCCGATGAGTATGATGCCTTGGACTGCCAAGAAACTCCTTTGGAATCCTGAGCCACTAGGTTCTTTCTTTGGTGAAGTATGTCTAGAAGCATGGAAACGCGATGATGATGACTTCGGGCGTACTGTGATGAATATTCTAGAAGAACGTCTCGGACGTGCTCCCTTAGAAGAAGCTCTTGCTGCGCCCATGAAAGAGTTAGTAAATGTATAAAAAAATTTAAAAGCGCGGCTTTGCCGCGCTTTTAAATTTTCTCTGATTGCCAAATCAACGCCAAGCACTATTAGGACTTACGCAATGCCAACGAATTTACTGGGCTTTGGGAGATGTGCGCGGGCAAAGCCAGCGCCACATCTACTTGATGCGTAAGCCCTAACTATATAGCGTATACCAATCTAGTGAAGTATAAGGTTGTGTCCCCGCCGAAGGCGGGGACACAACCTTCTGTAACTCGCTTGGTTGAAAAGCGCTATATAACTTTTGTATAACTTTTCAGTGGTACTTATTTAGGGAGATGGGAATCCTTAACTTTAATAGGGGTATAGCAAGTTTTGCTTAGGATATAAAACCAAAAGATTAGTTGCTGCGCTTCGTGCCATAACTCATCTTTTGGGCTAGTGAAATTTTTATTTAATGTCAGTTACATAGGGAATAGATCATGAAGTTTTTAAATCTAGTTTTGCTATCGGCTACTTTACTCGGAACGGTTTCTGGTTATCCAAATATTGCTTCAGCACAAACAAATACCCAACCTACTGAGCAACGTCAAGAAAAACGAGACGAACGTCCCGAGCAACGCCAAGATCAGCGTGAAAATCGTCAAGAAAAACGCCAAGATCAACGCGACCAGCGCCAAGATCAACGTCAAGAAAAACGCCAAGATCAACGTGACCAGCGTCAGGAAAAACGCCAAGATCAACGTAACCAGCGCCAAGATCAACGTCAAGAGAAACGCCAAGATCAGCGCGACCAGCGCCAAGATCAACGTCAAGAAAAGCGTCGTCAAGAACTTCGTGAGCAGTTGCAACGGTTAGAGCAACGTCAAGAAGGTCGTGACCAGCGCCAAGAGCAGCGTCAAGATCGCCGTGAGAACCGTCAGGAAAATCGTCAAGATCGCCGTGAGAACCGTCAGGAAAATCGCCAAGAGCAGCGTCAAGATCGCCGTGAGAACCGTCAGGAAAATCGCCAAGATCAACGTCAAGAAGGTCGCGACAATCGTCAAGATCAGCGCCAAGATCGCCGTGAGAACCGTCAGGAAAATCGCCAAGATCAGCGTCAGGAAAATCGGGAGCAGCGTCAAAATAATCAACGTCCAGAGCAGTCCCCCCCTAAACCTTCTAATAGCCAATCAGTACCACCTAAAGCTTCCTAAGTAGCTGGGCGTAATTACCAAAGCTTGTGGCACACGCTGCGCGTGCGCCACAAGCTTTGGTAATTGGTGATGATTTAGTGTAGAAAATTACAAAGCACTGTATCTCAAGTCAATACAGTGCTTTTTAGTGAGAGATCTGCTAGAAATATTGGGGTTTGTATCGGATATTAGCGAAGTGATGATCGCGATCGCAAGTTCTTTGTGAGCAGAATCACATCAAAACCAGATTGAAATCACTAGCTCAACGAGAAAACTCACTGATAATGATTAAATGAAGGGTTAAGGGAATCAGGGGCAGGGACATGAGAGAACTTACAATTGGCGATTTTATTTTCAAGTCTTACGCTGTGGCGATCGCTTTTTTGTTTGTAGCTGCCACTCTCTCCAATTTCTAACTCAAAAAGTTTCGATATCTCCAACAAAAATTTGAAGCAGTTTATTCATAATGAAGGGTAGGCTGCTTTTTATTGGCATCAAGTAAAAAAGCTTTGCTTTGCAAGGCTTTTTTACTTGATGCGATTAACTTGTTACCTTTGCCCTGAGGATTCTGTAATTTAGGTTTTTGATGTCGCGGCAAAGCCGCGACATCAAAAACCTATTTTTTATTGGATAAATGTAAACTTGCCGCTATTACCGTCAGCTTCCATTTTGATTTGTGCAACATAAAACTGCTTCTGCACGATTTCACCTTCGGGGGTGAAGGATATCTCGCCTAGAGGAGTTTCATATTTACCAGCTAGCAAAGTGTCATTGAGTTGGGTACGAAGTTGAGGCAATGACAAAGTACTGATTTTGGTAGTTTTATCGAGAGTACTTAGAGCTTCAACAAATACTTGTACTCCTGTAAATGCTTGAGCACTGAACTGAGGTGGTTCTTTTTTATTCTGTTCAGTATAAAGCTTACGAAATTCAGTATTAATAGGATTCTTTAGCTCAGGGCTGTAGGCTTGAGCGATAATGATGCCATCACAGAGTGCCTTACATACGGGTAGCAGATTGGAGGTATTGAGACCATTGCCGCCGATAATCAGCCCCTTATAACCAAGTTCACGCAATTGTTTGACTAAGTTACCACCATCTGCGGATAAGCCAGAGATGATGACCAAATCAGGTTTAACATTAATTGCATTAGTCACTTGAGATTGGAAGTCGGTATCTGTAGTTTGGAAGGTTTGCACAGTAGCAAGTTCCAAACCTTTCTGCTTAACAGTCTCTTGGAAAGTACCTGTTTCTGATTTATTAAAAGCATCATTTTGGGCGTAGAAAACCGCTACCTTCTTAATCTGGGGATTGATTTTGAGAGCTGCATCGATCGCATTAGGTGCAACTACCGCCACAGGTGCGGAGACTCGCGAAATATATTTACCAATTTGAGGAATACCCTTAGCTGTATTTGAGGCAGCAATGACAGGGACACCTGCACGTTCGGCAATCGGGTCAGCACCAAAAGCCTGTTGTGAAAGCGTGGGACCGACAATACCAACCACTTTATCTTGAGAAATTAGGGTATTAAAAGCGTTGATCGCACCTTGCTCATCGCCTGCGGTATCTTGGAAAATTAGACGAATTGGTGTGCTATTAACGCCGCCTTTCTTGTTGAAATAGGCTTCAGCAATCTTGGCTCCCGTTACACCTTCCTGTCCCAGTAGCGCCACATTACTAGTTTGGGCAAACGCGATCCCAATAGGAATTGCGGTTTGAGCGCCACCAGTGTTGGGACTATTAGGAGTCGTTGTGCTAGTAGTTGGTGTATTGCTCGTTGGTGTGCAAGCTACCGCTAAGATGCAGGACATCATCGCCGCGATCGCAAAGCTACAAAATTGTTTGATTGTTTTTTTCATCAAATTAGAAGCCTCAATTATTTTTTCTCAAATTAGTCTATAACTTTTATTGCAATTTTCACATTGACAAGAAACTATGGCGCGGCTTTGCCGCGCCATAGTTTCTCATTACCATCATTCTGTAACCATTAGGGCAGATGTCCCCTGAGACTCTGTGATAATTTGCGATCGCCTATTCTCGAAATATCAAAAAAGGATTGCGCGACAATGAAACTGTTGAGAATTCCACTCGTGACATTGGGGCTACTTTCAGTGAGCTTTAGCTGCGACTCCAGCAAATCGCTAGCCAAGGATTTGCCAGAATCAGCGATCGCACTTCAAGACAAATACTCGGCTCTGAGCAACTCGACCATCATTGATCTCAAGGCTCTCACCGCAAATCCGAAGAAATACAATTTCTTTACGTTTAGACCCAACTTAGAAAAGCTGATTCTTTCTGGTGAGGCAGATACTCAGCATATCAGTATCCTTTGGTATACCATCCCCAATGGGAGCGTCGGGCTGCATTATCATTCGATGACTGAGTCTGTCTATACGATTAGTGGCTCACAGACCGATGCGAAAGGCGTTTATCCTACGGGTTCTCTCTATTTCAATCCGCCTGAAAGTGGTCACAAAATCTCTAATAGCACGGGCTTCTTTATCCTTGCCTACGCATCACCTCCTGATTTTAAAAATATAGACAAAATCAAGCCCTATCAGCCTGTTCAAATCAATACATTAGATCCTAATTTGGAAAGCAAATATGCGTTTACTAATCCCAAAAGTGGCGTTAAGGTCTACAACATTCCCCTAGATCCTAAGGGTGGCATGAGTTCTCAAATCATCAAAAGTATGTCACTAACGAGCTATGGATATTCAGGGAATTATCTACTTGTGCTTAAGGGAAGTTGTAATATTGATGGAAGAACCTTCAAGAAGGATATGTTGATTGTCGCGAAGACAATTAAAACGGAGTCTTACAAACTTAGCGCGACTAAAGATCAGTCTTGTTTGGCTCTAGGAGTTTCCTTCTAAAAAATCTGTGGCGCACGCTCAGAGTGCGCCACAGATTTTTTATGGAGTTGATCGATTGACTCAGGATTACATGATAACTGATGTTATGTTGAAGTTTCTAAAGTAGGGGGCGGGTTTAGTTGATAAGTCTGGGCTAAAGCAAGATCTATATGCAAAACCCGCCCCTACTGTGTACACGATTGCCTTACTGAGTAATGGTTCCACGTAAAATCAGATGATAAATTTCGAGTTTACTTGAGTTCGTTTTGTAAGTATTCAACTACTGACTCAATTTCTATTAACGTCGCTACCTTCGTTGCCCGATTGACGATTTCCACCTTGCCATCAGCGATCGCTTTACCTGTGACCACACGATAGGGAATACCAACGAGATCGGCATCCTTAAATTTGACACCAGCCCGTTCGTCACGATCATCAAGTAACACCTCTACTCCTGCGGCATTGAGAGCCGTGTAGAGCCTTTCGCCGACATCCATTTGCTTCGCATCGCCCACATTCGGTACGGTGACGATTACATGGTAGGGAGCGATCGCTTTATTCCAGATGATGCCATCCTTGTCGTAGGATTGCTCGACGGCAGCTTGGGCAAGACGTGATACGCCTAAGCCGTAGCAACCCATCACTAGAGGCAATTCTTCACCCTGCTCGTTGGTAAAGGTCGCCTTCATCGCCTTGGAATATTTGGTTCCTAATTGGAAAATGTGACCAACTTCGATACCTCTAGCAGTTTCCAAGATCTGCGAAGGATCGTGAACTGCGCGATCGCCTGCCTTGGCTTTATCAAGATTTACAATAGGAGGCAGTGGGAACTGCTTGCCCCAATTTGCGCCGACAACGTGATAATCAGCTTCGTTTGCACCTGTGACAAAGTTCTGCAAATCCGCCGCAGTGCGATCGACTAAACGCAAGAATTTCGGCGCAAAGCCTTTGACCTTATCAATGTAGGTGTCCGCTAAATCTGGGGCAATAAAGCCAACAGGAAGTTTGGAATGCGCCCATTTTTGCTGTGAATCCGCATCGGCAACTTGGAGATTAATAATCGTCTTGCCACCGTAACTATCAGCGAGTTTGGTCAGTTCATTTTGCAACTTCACTTCATTGACATCGCGATCGCCACGAATGCTAACCAATACCAACACCGTCGTGCCATTGTCATAGATGACTTGATAAAGCACCTGCTTCACGACTTGGGTGGGATCGCACTTCAGCATCTTACAGACTGTCTCGATCGTGCCTGCCTTGGGCGTATGTACTTTCTCAAACTTATCGAAATGGGAATGAATTGCATCAGGTGGAAGTGATACCGCTTTCTCGACATTGGCAGCGTAGCTGCTATCTTCGGTAAAGAGAATGTCATCTTCACCAGCTTCCGCTAGTACCATAAATTCCTGTGAACCCGAACCACCGATCGCTCCTGAGTCTGCCTCAACAGCGCGGAATTTTAAACCGCAGCGATCGAACATCTTCCGATAGGCGCGATCCATTTCGTAATAGGTTTCTTTGAGGCTCTCTTCATTTTCATGGAAGGAGTAGCCATCCTTCATGATGAACTCGCGCCCACGCATTAACCCAAAACGAGGACGAATCTCATCACGGAACTTGGTTTGGATTTGGTAGAGATGCTGCGGTAATTGGCGATAGGAGCGAATCGTATCTCTAGCGATCGCTGTAATAATTTCTTCATGGGTAGGACCAAGCCCGACTTCACGATTGGCGCGATCGGTGAGGGCAAACATGATCCCTTCGGCTTTAGTATAGGTATCCCAGCGTCCTGACTCTTGCCATAGTTCCGCAGGTTGCAGTTGCGTCAATAGGCATTCTTGCGCCCCTGTGTCGTTCATCTCTTCGCGGACGATCGCCGAAATCTTTTGCAAAACGCGCCACATAAGCGGCAAGTACACATACAAGCCTGAACCTACGCGCCTGATGTAGCCTGCACGCAGTAAGAGTTTGTGACTTGTGAGTTCTGCTTCGGCGGGATCTTCACGCAGAGTGACCCAGAGCATTTGAGATAGACGCATATTGCTGGATTATTCGCTGATGTTCGCTAGGGATTTTCGCTAGAATTTCGTTGATCTGTTAACGGTGATTCTGCCTGACGATCATATCAGGACTTGTAGCCTTGGTGTTGTAGGCGTATGCGATCTCTTACAATTCAGTACTTGGTAGCTTTACCAAATAGTTTGAATAACTGATAGGTCTCTAATTTTGTGATCTTTTGTCACTAGAGGCAAACCAAGATATAGAGCAGTTGCAGCAATAATGCGATCAGGCATCTCAGGAACAATTGTTCGATCAATCTGTTGGATAGTCAAGGCAATTTGATAATCGAGAGGTATTACTTCGATTACTGAGTCTTTTTGGCTCAAGGCTAACTTGATTCTTTCAAGAACTATTGGAGAGATTCTGCCTTTTTCAGTGAGATAGCATATCTCAACCATAGAAATAGATGAGAGAAATATGGGATATTCCTCGTTAGATGTATTCTCAAGAGCAGCGTAAGCTTCAGTCGAAAGATAATTGGGCTTAGTGATATACCAAATTAGGGTATGTGTATCTGCAACAATTGCACTCATAGTTCAATATCTTTAGGGAAATTACCCCACATTTCTTGTCTTGCTGTTCTAATATCTTCTTCAGTAATATCAATATTTAGATCAGCACACAAACCTTTGATACTTTTACGTGGTCGCTTAACCATAGCTTTGGCTTGTAAAAACTCTGCAAAATCGAGTAATTCTTGTTGCTTGTCTGGTGGTAAGGTTCGCAATACTTCAATTACAGCATCTTCAACTTTTAAAAGTGTCTGCATTTTTATTACCTGCTCAATCTGCTTATTTTTAGGTTAGCAAAAAGTTAACTATCATAGTGACACAGAACTAATATTGCGATCTCATTCTTCGATGACTTTCTCGGAAATCAGAACTTTAAATAGTCCAATTTCTGCCATGACGATGACGGCATGACTAGCGCCACTACGCGAACCGCAAGCAGCAATGATAACGCTTGAGTCTAAAAATATTCTACGCACTGATTTTTTGTTGCTCTTGCCAAATTGCTTGACGTTCTTCTTGCAGTCCTTCTAGGAGTTCATCGACGGTGACATTATTTGAGTTCATTAAGGATACAAAGCTGTCTGTCAGTGCTGTAACTTTGGGAATTCTGGGGACAATTACGGCAAATTCACCGATTTGGAGTAGGGTGAGGGTTTGTCCTTCGTGAGTTTGCAGAGTGTTTAGCACATCTTGAGGGATGTTGATTTGTCCTTCTTTTTGTACTTGTAGAGAAAACATTTTCATGGAAGTATTTGCTGATTCGGTTAAGTTCATCAGTCCTCCTGATTTATCTTTACAGTATAGTCTTGGATTTATATGTTGCTATGGCGATCGCTTTAAATGTAAAGCAATTGATTAGCAATTTCGTCGGCTGTCAAGGTATCAATAAGCTTTGATTTAGTCTAGCTTTGATAAATGGATGCACTAGCTCATCGGGAACGTGGTTGCGTTCGATGTATTCGTTGATTTCTGCTTGGTTATCTAGGTAAAAGCTAAGGGCATCAAAGATTTGCGCGAGATTGAGGTGTGGTAGGTGTAATGGAATTTCTTCTGGTCTAACTCCTAAGCGCCAGTTTTCAACGATCGCTCTAACGGGTGTTCTGGTTCCATCGATGATTGGTTCGCCTGAGAGGATTTCAGGGTTACGGGTGACATGGCGGGAGATGGTTGCTGTTTTCATGATGATTTACTTTTTGATTTGAACTGTCATGAATATTATTGAAAGTCTTCTAGGGGTTCATCAAACTCATCGGGTAATGGCAAGACGAATGTACCTTTTAATATACCTACTTGACGTTTTTTAATGGGAGATGGGGCTTGATGATCGGCATAAAGTAGCTCGTCAACTCGTTCAGATAGGTTGGTCATGCCACTGTCGCCCATGCCTATACATTTGGGGCGTTGATGTTGTTCTACTTCCTGACGCAAGGCGAGATAGTGTTGATAGTCGTTTGCCCATTCAATAAATTCAATTTCATCTGATGTTTTTCCTTGGCGATATTGATGGAAAAATTCTTCAGAGTCGAGTTTGTGTTGATTTTCGTAGAGGCTAAGTCTTTTGGCTACGGCGATGAGGGCATCGAGTGGGGATAGATAGGTAATGGTTCGTTTAGGCATATTTATTCCTCTGCTTCTAAAAAGCCTTTGATTGTCTCAACGGGGATGCTGACGAATGGATTGTTGAATATGGCTTTCAAGGCTTCGATTCCGCCAGTTTTTAGGGCGTTGACTAGTCTTACTTTGAGGGTGGGATTGCGTTTGATTTCTTGTTGGATGGTGTCTGCTATGGTGGCTTCGCTGGGGTTGGTTTTGGCTAGTTGATTGAGCAAGTCCTGAACTTCTTTTGTGGCTTCGGCTAGGCTTTGTTTGGGAACTTCGTTTTTTTGAACTATTTTCTGTTCGTTGACAGTGCCGCCGAGGTTGGCGATATTGGCTCCACCAAAGTTTGCGTTACTAAAATCATTTTTAATTTCTGTTTTAATTTCTGTCATGTGTATTATGTTTCCTTGTGGGTTTGATAGGACTTTATCATTGTTGTTTTTTTCCTGCAAAGGTGTTTGAGCTATGTCGTAGTTGTAGTATTTGCATCGGGCTTGGATGGCGGTGATGACTGAGAGGGCTTGTTGGCTGGATTTGGTGGGGATGAGGGTGAGGAGATGGGGGAGTTGTTGGGTGAGGGTGGGTAAGTTGTTGTCATTTTCAGAAATATTGTCCAATATTCTTGCTAAATTCCCACGAACAAAACTATCTGAATCATTGAGAGCAAGTATGAGAGGTTCAACTGCTTTGTCACTGCCAATTTTGCCCAATGCCTTTTCTGCATCCATAGAGACACCATAACCTAAATCATTGAGAGCAAGTATGAGAGGTTCGACTGCTTGGTCACTACCAATTTCGCCTAATGCCCTTGCTGCCTCCCTACGCACAAACTCATCAGGATCGTTGAGAGCGAGAACGAGGGATTCAACGGCTTTATCACTGCCAATTTTGCCCAATGCCCTTGCTGCACTCTGACGCACATCATAACCTGAATTATTTAGAGCAAGTATGAGAGGTTCAACTGCTTGGTCACTACCAATTTCGCCCAATGCCCTTGCTGCACCCTCACGAATACCATAACCTGAATCATTTAGAGCAAGTATGAGAGGTTCGACTGCTTGGTCACTACCAATTTCGCCTAATGCCCTTGCTGCATTCCTACGAACACCATCATTTGAATCATTGAGAGCAAGTATGAGAGGTTTAACTGCTTTATCACTGCCAATTTTGCCCAATGCCCATGCTACACCCTCACGAACATCATAATCTGAGTCATTGAGAGCAAGTATAAGAGGTTCAACTGCTTTTTTACTGCTAATTTTGCCCAATGCTGTTGCCGCATATCTACGCACATAATCAATTGAATCCTTGAGAGTAAGTATGAGGGTTTCAACTGCTTTATTACTATCAATTTTGACTAATGCCTCTGTTACATTCCTAAGTACATCAAAATTTGAATCTTTAAGAGCAAGCGTGAGAAGGTCAACGGCTTTGTCACTGCCAATCTCGCCTAAAGCCTCTGCGATATTCTCACGAGCAGAATCATAATAACTTGAGGCTTTGAGACTAAGTATGAGAGGAACAATTGCTTTGTCACTACCAATTTTGCCCAATGCCACTACTGCACTGCTCCTCAAAGAATCATAATTTGAGGCTTTGAGATTACGTATAAGAGGTCTAACAGCTTTATCATTGCCAATTTTGCCCAATGCCACTATCGCCTTCTCACGAACGCCAAAATTTGAATCTTTGAGACTATGTATGAGAGGGTCAACGGCTTTGTCACTACCAATTTTGCCCAATGCCTCTATCGCCTTCTCACGCACAAAATCATCAGGATCGTTGAGAGCGAGCATGAGGGATTCAACGGCTTTGTCACTACCAATTTTGCCTAATGCCTCTGCTACCTCCCTACGCACAAAATAGTCATGATCATTGAGAGCGAGAATGAGAGATCCAACGGCTTTGTCACTACCAATTATGCCTAATGCCTCTGCTGCTTGCCTACGCACAAAATAGTCAGGATCATTGAGAGAAAGTATCAGAGGTTCAAGGACTTTATCACTGCCAATTTTGCATAATGCTACTACTGCATTCACATTCATTTCATCATCCAAACTCTTGAGCATGAGAATGAGAGATTCAATAGCTTTATCACTACCAATCTTGCCTAATGCCTCTGCTACCTCCCTACGCACAGAATGATTAGAATCCTTGAGAGCGAGAATGAGAGGTTCAACGGCTTTGTCACAGCCAATCGTGACTAATAACTCTGCTGCTTTCCTACGCACAAAATCATCAGAATCCTTGAGATCGAGAATTAGAAGCTCACTGGCTTTGTCGGATCTCGTTTCACCTAAAAGCTCGATCGCATATAACTTCGGAATTTTCCGTTCATCTATTTCCTTCAACAACAACCCAACCGTCCTCTCCTGAAACTCATACTTCACCGCCCCAGCCAACCTCGCCCCCAACCGCAAATCCACCTCCAGCGCCAGCCTTACCACCCGCACCGCCTGCTCCTCACCCTCCACCAACTCCAACATCAACGCCAAAGGTTCCGTCCATTTCAAATAATTGAGATAGCCCTGCCGTAACCGCGCATCACTCAAACTCGGCAACAGTCCCAACAACCACTCCGCCGCATAATATTCCTGAATCAACTGATGCCGAAACTCAATGCGGTCATTACTAATCTGAATCAAATGATGCTTCAGCAAATCCTCCAGCCACCGCACCGCACAACCATCCGCAAACTCCACCTTCCCCCGCAAAAACTCCACTAAAAACTGCTCCGCCTCCCGCCGCGAAATCGCCACCTGCAATTCCGTCAGACTTTCGCCGCAGGTCATCTTAAACGCTAGATACTGCAACAACCGCCCCCACCATGCCCGCGAATCCTTCGATAGCGTCACATCCTGCTTAATCCTGTCGCCATAACCCACCGTAAATGCCCGAAACACCATACCCAAATTCGGTGGAATCTGCTCAGACTGCTGAAACAACGAACAAAGCATCCATAACAACAAAGGCGTTTGCCCAAACTCCCGCAAACGTCCCGACAACTGCCGCAACAACCTCTCCCCCTGCGTCGGAAAATACGCCATCACAAACTGCTGCATCTGCGGCTCCGTCAAGGGCTGCATCTCTAACCGCTTCGCAATCCCTAAGTCTCCACCCGCACTCAACTCCCGCGTCGTAAAGATCATCGGGCAAGTTTTTTGATAAAGCTCCCGAAATTGATTTACCATGACGCGACCGCGATCCGAAGGCAACTCATTCACCCCATCCACCAACAGCAACAACCGCCCCTGACGCAATAGCTGCTTAATCCCCGCCTCATCAATATCCAAGGCAGGATCGTGCTTGTGAATAAAAGCAACAATGCGATCGCATACAGACGACTCATTCGCCTCCGAGGGCAAATACCGCAACTCCACCAATACAGGAATTTTCGCTTGCTTATCCTCTAACGCATTTTCCGCCTCCTGCAACAACAACCGCGCCAAAGCCGTAGACTTCCCCGACCCTGGTCTACCCACCAGCAACACATGATCCGCCGCATACTTACAAATCCCCTCCAACACAGGCAACCGCTCGATTTTTTCCTTCTTTTCGCGATCGCCTTCTGATTCTCTTTCTTGCTCAGCCTTTGGCGACTCCACCGTCTGCACCATCAAGCCAAAATCAAAAAAAGTGGGACGCTCTCTGTCAACTTGTGATGAATCCTTACCTGTCGCATCCGTTGGGGTATACCACTCCTGCCATTTCTGGTGAGTGTTTACAATCGACCTTAAATAACCATCAAAACTAATCTCTACAACCATGCCATCAATCAACCTGTAAGACATAGCAGCGACAATATCTTCACGTCAGGAATTGCAACAATATTAGCTTAAATTTTCAAGTTAAAATATCCCGATTGAAATAGCGATCGCCCCAAAGACAACTAAATCTAAAATTTATGAGTGAATCAATTAAAGCAACCCGCGCCACCGTAGCGATCGGCGCATTAACCGTCGATGCTTTCATGCTACCCGATGGCAGCTATCGGATGTCTCAAGCAGGTGCGGCATCCGCGATCGCTGATGCTCCAGTTTACGCATTACGTTTTTTAAAGACAAATGACTCCAAACTATTGCTGGGAGAAGCTTTTACGGATTACACACCCGATGTCATTGAGGTCGAATCTGAACCAGATGTAAGAGGTCAAACTCGTATTAATGCCCTACCTCTAGAAGTCGTTGCAGCATATTGGCTCTATCGTGCCTTCAAAGGTAATAAAAACGCTTTTATTATTTCTGGTGCATTAATTGCAGAGTCACTAGAACGCAGATTTGATCATGCTTTTGGTGTTATTCGCAGTGAACAAGAGCGAAATGAGACTACAACCACAAAAATCAAAACTCTCGAAACAGCCCTTGCTAATTTAGGTGAAGGATTTGCGATCGATGATGAGATTCGCCGTGAGCGTGATTACTATGAATCTTTGCTCAAACAAAACGGCATTGAGCCTTATAAATTGCCAAATAGCGATCGCCAATAACCATCAAAACAGAATTTTACTTCATGCAACACTCAAAACATTGATTTGACTGAACAAATCCAAGATCACCTCTCTAACTACAGGTACTGACACCGAATTACCTAACTGTCGATAAGCATAGGTATCTTTAGGATGCAAGATAAACGAATCAGGAAATCCTTGTAATCTCGCACATTCTCTTGGCGTAATTCTTCTTATCCTGCCATTATGAACTATGCCTAACTTATGGGCATCACTAGATACAAGCGTAATCGATATACTTTGAGGATCTAAGAACTTGAATACTTCAAAAGACATATTGCCAGCCACAGGATTATATCTACCATCTATCTCTTTGAGATAACCTTTACCAATCAAACCATTCATAATCTCTGCAAGATTCTCATGGTCAAAAAAGGTCTTAATTTCATCAAGATTAAGCTTTTTCCCGTCTTGGTTCGTACCAAATTTTTTCTTGCGCCTATTAGCAATTAACTCATTCATAAACTCAATTTCTAAATCATTACATTCACCCTTGATCCCCAATTCCCATGAATGAATTGAATTGCCATTACGATGATCAATTAATCTATATCCATGTAGTTTTTCTAGATTATTTTCTGTAAATTTTAGCAATCTAGCTGTAAAGTCTTGAGAACAATCATACTTAGTACTTGGATTTGCTTCTAAAATATCAGCAACAACTTTAGTGCTATTAGCATTAGCAGACGAATCAAATAACGTAAGTTGACTAAGCGATCGCTTAAAATTATGGGAATCAGTCGCACCCAAGTCAGATTTCAGAGATAAAATTGGCTGTTGATTGTAAAGCCCTAAAATATATACGCGGACACGATTTTGAGGAATACCAAAGTTTGAACTATTTAAAATTAGATAAGATACCCCATAGTTTAAATTTTGTAATCGATCAATAATTGTTTTAAAAGTACGTCCTTGATCGTGACTGGTTAAACCTCGAACATTTTCCAGTAAAAATGCTTTTGGTTGATATTCACTTAAAAGTTTCTCAATCTCAAAGAACAAGGTTCCTCTAGTATCCACAAAACCTTTTTGTTTGCCAGCATAGGAAAATGGCTGACAAGGAAAACCCGCAAGTAAAAAGTCGAATTTTGGGAATTGTTTAATATCGTAAATGTCACCATCTGGCTTCTCTTTATAATTGAGTTCATAAGTCTCTTGAGCATATTTATCTATTTCTGAAGACAATACACATTTAGTTTGGATGCCAAGATCTTGCATCGCTTGCTCAAAGCCCAAACGCATTCCACCAATACCAGCAAATAAATCAATAAAATTAATCATTTAATTTCTCTTGAATGAAGTTTGCCAAAATTGCGATTTCTTCTTGCGAGTACGCAACTGTACAATCACTGAAATTGCAAATAGTTCCAATAGCTGATGATCGCTGAAAATTACCAGCACCATCAATTACATAGGCAATCCAAAATCCATTTTCATTCATCAACCTAAAGCGATTTTCTGCTTGCCCCGATTTACGCTCAATCACACTATTAGTCGTCACTTGAAAACTAACTTCTATACCTATTTTCTTTCCATTCCTTTCGACTACTACATCAAACGGCATTCCATCACTCTTGTCATAGCCATTTAAAATGATGGAACCATTTCTAGTTAATTGGTAATCTTGGGTTAGAAACTCTCGTAAAGTATCTAATACATAAGTTTGCGCAATTTGTCCAAGACTATTTGTATTTGCTCCTGTCGTAATTCTACTGACATACAAATATTTTTCACGAACATACTTGTCAATTGCTATCTCATCACCAAGTAAAACACCAATTTCACATTTCTCTAAGGCAGCTAAATGAGCAACATCTGAAGTTGCTCCATGCAAAAGAATCATAATCAGGTCTTTGTACAATGGAGATAACGGAACTACTTTAGTAATTGAAACACCGTCAATACCTAGCTTTGTATTTCCCAATCCATTGACAGGTAAAACTTGAAATTCATATACTTCGGTCTTTCCTTGAAAAACATACCGCATCACTCGCCGATTAGTAACTGGATCAATTGCAAAAGTTTCTATAAACTCTCGCCCCAATCGCTTAATTAGTTCTCCTCCATAATCAGCAAGAATAACCAGATGCTTTAGAAACAGATTCGCTGACATTCCTGATGCTTGTAAAACATCAAAAACCTGATGGGGATTGTCGCCTGATAGTTTCAGAATACTGATAAATCGATCTTGGGTTGCAATTAACTTGGGAATAACACTTTCTGCGGCAACCTTTACTTCTAACTCTTTCGGCCACCACTTGACAGCTTTTTTCTCCAGTTCTGCAAATGTACGGTTGTAATTCAATTTTTGTGTTCCTGATTCACCATTGGTTATAGTTTACCAAAATCTGAGAGCGATCGCGTTCTGACGCTATTTCCTGCACTGACTTCAAATAACCATCAAAACAAATCTCTGCGCCCATGCCCTAGCTACCGAAAATAGAGGCAAGATCTTGGCTTTATCATAGCTTTTTTATACCCAAAAGAGAGGTGTGGCACTATGTGCCACACCTCTCTTTTGGGCTAAATTAGAATGGGAAGCTAGGTAAACTAGGAATAGGAATACTAGGTGTAGGAATTCCGGGAATCGAGATTGGGAAACTCACATTGGGGAAGAGACCATTAAATACATCTCTAACTTTATTGATTCCGGGGATTTGATTTGTGAAACCTTGGAATAAATTCCCTTGCAATAGATTGACAAACTCATTCTCAGTGAGCTTTTGGATAAAGCCCAAATCACCAGTTTGAGCCACCTCGATCTTTTCTCCCGACTTCAAAACTACTTCATCGGTTGCCTGAGCAGGTTGAGACTTGGAGTCAACTGGTTTCTTCCCTGAACTGTTGGGAACTGGAGAAGGAGTGGCTTTGGGTTTAGGTGTCGGAGAACTCTTAACTTTGGGAATAGTGGGAACACTAACATTGGGCTTATTCACCTGATTGGGTGTAGGTGATTTAGTTGGCGTGGGCTTATCCGTTGGTTTAGTGGGCTTATTACTATCATCAAATAACGGTTTTGGATTACGCTTTACAACTACTTCGCCTTCTAAAACCTTAACCTGTTGATTGCCTGACTCATCTACTTCCAATAAATAAGTTGTGCCCCTCACCCCTGTCGTAATTCCTGAAGAACAAGCATTGATTGCTCCATTAACCAAAATCGTGCCACGGCTCAGTTGAGCGCATTGCCCAATTCGCAACACCGAATTTGCCGATAGTCTTGCCACGGCTCCTGTATTAAATAAAAGCGCAGTTCTAGAATTGCCAGTGCGAACTTGTTGGCTGGCACTGGCGACATCATTAACGTAGGCTTGCTGATTTTGAATAAAAACTTGATTGCCATCCAGAATTTCCTGCACAGTTGCTTGCGTGGACTGTGCGGATACAGGAGCAAGCTGTGGTGCAGCAAGGGCAAAAACACATAGACCGATTAAGAAAAAGACAAGGCGTTTGTATTGTTGAGGCAATTTCAAAAGGTACTGTGGAAAACCCTGTGGAAAAGTCTTAAAAGAAACCCGTGGAAGATCTTTCCCCAAAGTTTTGGTCAAAGATTTTAAAAAATCCCATAAAAACATATGTGATAGTTCTCCATAATTAAGCTTGAGAAAGGGTTTAATAAATTGAAGGCTGCGTCCCAATTTCTCGATCGCTTATCGCAAAGACAGTTAAATTATGCAAAAGGTTTCAGCAACATCTGAGTTACTCACCACTAATGCAGCGATCGCTGCCGAGCAGGTCAGCTATCAAACTAAATTTCGCACACTTTTGACGAATATTTCAGTGGCGATCGCGCAGGGTAGCAAAACTGCGCTAATTGGCGCAACAGGTTCTGGGAAAACAACATTCCTCCGCTTACTCAATCGTTTAACCGATCCCTCCGTTGGTACTATTTTTTTGAATGGTCAAAATATTCAAGAAATTCCTATTCAAACCCTGCGACGACGGGTGATGCTGATACCACAGGAACCGAGCTTATTAGGGATGAATGTAACTGAAGCGCTAAGCTATCCTCTCAAACTCCAAAATTTGCCCCAGAGTGAAATTGATACGCGATCGCAAAAATGGATTGATAAGCTGCAAATCGATCGCAAATTACTCAATCGCACTGAGCTAGAGCTATCCCTCGGTCAAAGACAATGGATTGCGATCGCTAGAGCCTTAATCATGGAACCCGAAGTTCTATTGCTCGATGAACCAACTTCGGCATTAGATCGGGGTTTATCTTATTTGTTGCTAGATACCTTAACCGAGCTAACGCAATTATCCCAGCCTGTAACTGTCGTAATGATTAATCATCAACTCGATCTAGTGCAAACGTGGTGCGATCGCCTCGTTTGTTTGCACAAGGGTGAACTGGTTCAAGATGCAGAAGCAGGACAGGTTAATTGGCAAAGTATTGATGACTTGTTAAAGCGTGATGTCGTCTCAGACACAAATGAAGAATGGGATTGATGAAACGTCGTTAAAAAGAGTCCCTAAATAGCGATCGCCAATTCAATCTCTTTCTGGGCGCTATACAGCAGGTTTCCCTAAATTCAACGCCAGATAAATTTTTGAAAATGTCGCAAAGATGCGCTTTCAAAAATTTATCTGTACTAATTCAAGCTTTAACGGGCTATATCTATATTTCATAAGCCTGACTCCGATGGGCGATCGCTACAACAAATACTTGGACAATCTCATCTTCTACTGAATAAATAACTCTATAATCCCCAATACGATACCGATATAAACCTGAATACTCTCCTTTAAGAGTTTTGATATTGGGATGCGATCGCGGATCTTGTTCTAGTTGCTGTAAACATCTGGCAATTTTCTTGGCTAGAGCCTTATCTGCCATAGTGTAAAATTTTTGAGCATCGGGATGGAGTAAAACTTCATACATCAGAACGCGCCTTTCTCCAATTTACATACTGGCTTTTTGGTGTTAATTGATTCTGTTTAACGCGCTCTAATAATCCTGAAATTGATAATAACTCTTGAGTTGCAACTTCACTTTCGGCATTTGCTAAGAACGCGGCAAAATCTGCAACTACTTTTAATCTTTCGGGAGATAGTTGTTTAATGGATTCACTAAGCTGATTCTGTATCTCGGTCATTGATATTGTAGATAGAGAGGAGTTATCGACAGTTTTATCGAAAAGGGAGATATCATTAGATGTGTTCATTTTGATTGATAAAGTTGTCTTCACCACAGTTTAGCATTTAAGAAAATAGAATCAATTGAACAGCGATCGCTTTTACTCAATTCTTAAACTAGTCGGCTTTCCCCAAATAATCTTTTCATGGGTATAGACAACCATCCCCGGTTTTGCACCTTTAGGCTTGAACACATATTTGGGAAGAGTACAAACCACAGGTACTTGATCACTTTGACGCGCTCGACTGTAGTAGGCGGCATAGTTGGCGGCAACTTGGAGATCTTGGTCATCGGCGATCGCACCTGCGGGTAAACGCAGCAAAACATGGCTACCAGAAATTTCTTGGGCATGGAGCCAGAGGTCATATTCCCCTGCAATGCGGAAGGAAATTAAATCATTTTGATAGTTATTACGACCTACCCACACTTCAAAGCCATTGGGAGTCGTAAAGCGGTGACAATCGGGAATTTCATCCTGCTTACCTTTATTACTTTTATTCTTGCCACCCTTATTATTTTTAGAATTCCCTTTAGTACGCGCCACATATTCGGCTGTCACCTTGAGATAGCCCTGTTGTGCTAGTTCAGCACGAATTTCCTGTAAAGCTGATAGTTCACTTTGCTCCAATAAACTAACAGCCGTGGCAACCTGCTCTAGATAAGCGATTTCCTGCTGCACAGATTCTAATAAAGGTGCGATCGCTAAAGCTGCACGTTTTTGCTTTTGATGTTTTTTGTAAAAGGACTGAGCATTTTGCGCGGCATTCTGAGTCGGATCGAGGGGAATAGTTATTAACTCATTGGAATGGAAATCAGGTAGGGAAATCTCTTTCATGCCAATTTCCCAGAGGTGTAAATGCGCCATCAACAAATCCGCTTTGTCTTTAAAATCATCGGCTTGAGTCGAGAGCTTTAGCCGTTCGAGAAATTCCGCTTCCTTAAGACTTAACTTCCCTAACTGATTTTGAATTGCTTGACTAATCTGCTGATGCAACTGCTGAAAAGCAACCTGTTCCGTTTGTTGAGAATAGTAGCGATCGCAAAAATCATTCACTGATAAAGGATTACCCTCATCCCCCAACCCCTTCTCCCGTGGGAGAAGAGGAGTAAAAATATTATCCCCCTCTCCCCCTTTGGGAGAGGGGCTAGGGGTGAGGGTCTTATCCCCCTCTCCCCCTTTGGGAGAGGGGCTAGGGGTGAGGGTCTTATTCTCCTCGCCTGCAAGAGAGGAGCTAGGGGTGAGGGCATATCCTTTCCCTTCTAAATGTGGATAGAAATGTTTTTTCTCAATACAAGTCAGCCAAATCTGCCAAGCGCGATAGAGAGACTCCCATTCAGAAAGAGTTAAATCTGCAACATTCTTATCGCCATGAATATCAGCGATCGCCAATAGCGATCGCACGAGCGACGAACTCACACCTCGATAATTGCTCAGTAAATTGCGCTTAATTTCCTTGGGAATCAAAATGAGGCGATCGCGCCATGCGTCAAAGGATTCATTTAAGCTAGGGATTGCTTCGAGGAGGGCAGGTGGTAACTCATAGCGATCGCCTGTTTGGATCGGACGGACTCGCGACTG
Organism: Pseudanabaena sp. BL-A-41; assembly: GCA_050632425.1. Lineage (GTDB taxonomy): Bacteria > Cyanobacteriota > Cyanobacteriia > Pseudanabaenales > Pseudanabaenaceae > Pseudanabaena. Next base: position 3,576,045 of record CP192607.1, read on the forward strand.
TTTACTATTTACTTGGTGAGCCGCCGTAACGATTTCGCGATCGGCATTCACCAAAATTGCGTTGCTATATTTGCCCATCACCTCTAGATAGAGATGCCACTGCACCACATCATCGGGACGTTTGGCAAATTGCAGATCGACTACCCGCTCCCAAGGACTGGTCAACTGCACAGAGACAAGGGCAAATCCTGCGACTTGATGCAAAATCTGTTGGCTAAAGGTGAAAGTATCGGGCTGTCTCGGTGGTGGCGCACTGAGGTGTAACCTAGCAGCCTGTGGATGCCATGACAGCAATAGCCATTGTTTCTTTTCTAAAGTTCGTAATTGTAAATGGATCGTGTGGCGATCGCTCTGATGCACCTGCTCTAACCTCGCAGGCACACAAGCTGTATTTAGCTCATGGGTCAAAGCCACAAGTGTTGTCAGATCAGCAGGTTGCATGGTTCTAGAATCTCATCTCATAAAATAGAGTGGGCGCAATGCACCCACTCTAGGCTGATAATAAAGGAGGCAGCATTTCCCCCAGTTGGCAATTATTTGTCAGGATCGAGGCGGGGTCGGATTTGTTCAGCTTCAGGACAATCATCGGACACCAATAAATCGCTGGATGACATCCCTGTTTTTGTAACCGATGATAGTCTTTGCGTTACCGCACCAATACTCTCTAATCTGACCATTTCTTCCCAAGAGCAAACCTCATCTTCGTCTTCAGTCTCGTAACGAATTGTTACTACGTCTCCTTCAATATCTAGTATTCTGGCTCTTTCTAGCCAACGTCCCTGATCCCTCAGGTAAATCCAAACATCGCTCTTGGCTTCACAAAGTTGATATATTTTGCGATGTAGCATTCGCTTATGTCCTCAGGGTTACATAATTTTTAAGGTTAGAGCATACCTTAAAAGGTAAAAAACTAACCATTACCATTGTAAACGACTACACAAACATTTAAGAGACATATTTTATACGCTGATTGGGGGGATAGCCCCTAGTATTGATCATTCAAAAGATAGATTTTTAATTCTTTTTCCATTCAAAGATCGTTGGTGAAGGGCTTTTCCCCTCACCAACGATCCTGAAATTTAATTAACGCGAGTTCGGGATAATTTGAAATGGGCTTTGAGAGAGAGTTTGCGTAGCAAACTCTCTCTCAAAGCCCAAAAGTAAAAGCCTTGCGTAGCAAGGCTTTTACTTTTGGATTTTTAAAATTTGCCAGCTTAACCCGAACTGACGTTAATTATCTTTGTTCTTTAAATTGGATGACAACACGACGATTAAAGGCATTGTCCGTGGCTGTATTATTTTTTCGCAATGGTTGCAACCACGATAACGCCTCAAAAGTGATTTTGTAATTATTATCAAGCCCGCGATCGCGTAATAGTCTCACCACTTCATTTGCCCTTGCTTGGGAAAGATCGAGATTATAGGCATAGTCACCCGTTTTATCGGTGTGACCGCTAACTTGAATAATGCCGCGTCGTCCTTGAATTTTTGTCCAGAAATTATCGATTTTGGTTTCTTCAGGTGGCATCAGTTGCGCTTCATCGGAAGGGAAAAAGATTGTCACCTCTAGATCTGGATTGGTAATTGGCAAAATCGAAGGACTAATATTGCGATCGCTATTACGAGTATTGCTAGCCGAATTATTATTTGCACTACTAGAACTATTAGTAGAAATAGGATTCTTGCTAGAATCATTTACCGATTTGCTAGCAATATTTTTTTCAGCATTATTACTGGAATTATCGCTTGGTTGCTTCCCAAAATTATTATTAAGATTGCTAGGGCTACTATTTAATTCTTTTAGAGAATTATTCATAGAATTAGCACTGCTTAATTTCAGGAAATTGTTAAGAGAATTCTTTTCAGCTAACTCACCTGCTATTTTTACAAAGTTGTTGACTGGGCTACTTGCTGATTTATTACTACTATCTGATTTGTCTAACTGCAACTCATTAGGCGATGGCAATACCGAGCTAGCAACTTTTGTAGTCTGAATATCATTGAAAGCCTTTGCTAATTGTTGATTGTTACTACTGACGATAGTCTGCGACTTATTACTAGAATTACTAGAATTAGGGCTATTATCGCTAACTGACTTTTGCTGATCACTACTAGCAAGAGTCTGAGCCTTATTAGCTGAGTTACTAGATCCATTATCGTTAGGCTTAGAACTATTCAGATTCGGTTTAGAAGCATTATTCTTCGCAACATTATTAGCAGGTTGAGAATTTGCTCTATTATTTGCTCTATTCGTAGTTTGAGGATTCGTCTCAGTTTCTTTATTGACAGTCGATGTAGAGAGATTTTGGAGTTTAGTATCATCCGATCGCTTAATTAAAATGCCAAAGGCGATCGCTGTACCGATAAATGCAGCACCAATAAATACAGCCGCCAGCCATTTCCACCAAGGATGGGATGTCGTCTGGTCATTGTCTTGCTCCTCCTCATTGGTATCTCCAAATAGATCAGCATTCCGACTTTCTTTTGCTTGAATTTCAAAATCGAACAGTTGTTTCTTGGCTAAAGGCGAGATCGCTATAGCACCCAAAACCACCGATTGCCGAATGCGCTGATGGCCCACCTCTAGCTCAAACCATTGCGAATCATCACGCATCGTAAAATCAACTTTCGCAGGTAAACCATTGGTATAGGTTTTAACGCAATTACCCGCATCATCATAGATAGAGCCACTTTCAGCAATAATCTGATTATCATTCACCACTTCCGCAAAAATCTGGGTGAGATTATGCATTTCACTCGCAATTTTGTAATCCCACAGATCGATATCTAAACCCGTATCAAAATCATCTAATTCCTGCAATTGATAGCGATCAACATCATTACCAATACCAATCAAAACCAGTTTCAAATAGTTGCGCTTGCCCACTGCTATCTCTAGGGCTAATTCCTTCGTATAGAGTTTGACCTTTTCTAAATCATCAATCCTGCCATCGGTCAAAAAGATATACATCCCCCGTTGCGCTTCACGATATTGATCAACAAAATAAGCGATCGCAGGTAAGAGATTTGTGGTCTTACCAAGCTTAAAACTAGCGGGGCCTGTAATTGCTAGCGACTGACAACTATCCGCATCAAACTCACCCAAAACTTGGATCTCATCACCCTTACCACAGCCCCAATAAATCAGCGAAGTTTTACCCGTACCATCCAAACTGCCTGCTAGGTAAGCCGTAAAATCCTGTACCAATGGCTGCAAAATATTTTCTGTATAGTTAATCTCGTAGCCACGTTCTTGGATTTCGGCAAAAGCCTCACGCTGAATCTTCCGCGTCGGTTCGCCATCCTCTATATAAGCCCATAACCGCCCCTGCTTGATATAGTCCGTCAATAGCTCAGGATCGACGCGAGCCTCTACCTTCCGCCCATAGGCGCGTTTCATCGACGCACTCGCATCTAGTGCTAAACCTGTCCGCCACCCTTCCGCAAATCTACCCTGTGGCTCCATCGCGATCGTAAAGTCAACCCGACATTCCAACTCATCCGCCTTTGCACTCGGTTGCGATCGCAGTACATTCACCTCACCAAATTCTGCGGCAATCAGATTCGCGGGCATCTGAAAACCCCTTAAATTAATTTGCAAATTACTTTGCAAATTACCTTGCAAATTACCTTGTAAATTGTCTTTGAGATTATTGCTCAATTTATTGTTAATTTCATCTTTTGCTTCACCATTGACTTCACGTTCTAATTCATTAGTCGCGGAATTATTTTCATGTAGCATGGCAATCTATTTCTCTTGCTTATTAGAATGACTAATACCAAAACTAAAAACGGCTATGTCATTTTTGGTTTTGAAAACCCTTACTGGATTTGTTTTTTAGTTCGCAAAAGTGTTGGTACACTTTCAGCGATCGTTATAATTGCTTAGGTTTGATGCTATCTCCAAATGGAGAGATATAAAACCTTGCATTGCAAGGTTTTATATCTGAGTTCTACAGGTTTATACGAAATCAACAACATCTTTCCACTGTTCAGATTGAGGAATGAGAGGAGCTTCTAGATCCTTGGGTAAAGCTTCTGTAATATCTTGGGTCACATTACCACCAGAAAACTCCAGAGTAAAAGCAGTAGAACCCGCAGGCAATTTAAACCGCATCAGGGCTGGCACACCTAGACTATATTCTTCACAGACCGTTCCTGCTTGATTAAGAATCCGTCCATAGTGAGTGACAATCGTTTCCGCAGACACGAATTCTTTAAAAATCTGTTCCAAAATTTGAATATCATCAGCAACTTGATAATCCCACAGATCAATATCACGACCTGCATCATCCTTGACAAAGCTACCTTCAAACATATTATCCAGTTCTTCCAGTTGCTTTTCGTCGATTTCGTTACCAACCCCAATCAGTAAAAGCTTGATAAATGGTTTGGTTTTATCGGCAATTTCAAGAGCGTATTTAAAGCAATATTCCTTAACATCTTCGAGATCTTCGATAATGCCATCGGTGATAATCAGGCAGATTGCCGCAGGTTGCTTTACCCCGATCGCAGGAGCATCTTTATATTTGTTAATGAAATATCGTAAAGGCGGTAATAGTTTTGTACCTGTACCCCAAGGAATTTTAGGACCTTTAACTGAAAATTGCTCGATCTCCTCACCGCTAAAGCTACCTAAATCCTCGATGAGTTCACCTGCTGCGCCGCAAGCCCAATTGATCAGATCAACTCTACCCGTTGCCGCAAAGTTGGCAAGATATTTGACCATCACCCTTGTCACTGGTTCGACGACATTGTGGGTAACAGCCGCACTGGCAAAAAAGCTACTGACAACGCCGCTAATGCCATACATTTTTTTCATTGATGCCGATCCATCTAGGGCTAAGCCAACTCTTGCGCCCTCAATGTCTGGAACCATCAGAATAGTTGCAACGATGTCAATTTCTCCATTGTTTTGGGGATAGACATTGACTTCACCAAAGGGTTGAACGACACTTTTTAACTGCATACTCGGACTCTCTGATATTTCACACCAAAATAGTAGCTTATACCGATTCAAAACATAGCAAAAAGAAGAGAATGACGGTGCTTCGCACCGTCATTCTACTAATACACTTGGCGACAGCTATAAGTATCTGAGAATTAAAAAACAGAGCACAAACCCATGACACACAATGCGCGTGCGCTACTTTAATTATGTCCAGATGCTTATAGGATGTTGTAGGAGTCTCGGTGATTCATTTTATCTATCTCAACGCAGTCCATGAACCTCCCTAAACTAGTCGGCAATAGCTCATCCAAATTTCGGCTTAGCACCACAATAGTTGTACCTTTTGTTTTACAAATTGTTGCAGCAGTAGGACTAGTTGGCTATCTGTCCTATCGCAATGGTCAAGAATCGGTCAATCGGTTAGCCAGTCAAGTCAGGACAGAGGTAGCTTCACGGACTAATCAAGTTTTAGAGGAATATTTTAAAACTCCCTATCAAATTACCAAAAACAACATTAATGCCTTAAAACTCAATCATATTAATCTGGAGGATAAGGAAACTGTAGAGCGATACTTTGCAGCGCAATTGCAGGTTTATCCGATGTTAGGGGAAATTTTTGTCGGTCAGCCCGATGGCACAATGATCTATGTCGGTCGAAAATCCGATGGCAGCCTATTAGCAGCAACCACGATCGCAGTTCCCCAACGTGCATTCTATCAATTGGATGATTTCGGGAATCGCAGCAAGTTTGAGAAGTTTGATACTTTTGATGCCCGTGCCCGACCTTGGTATAAAGCAGCCACTGAGAGACATGGACAGTCATGGTCGGGAGTTTATCAGTCACGCACCATTCGGAATTTAGGAACGGCGGCAGCAGAGCCATATTACGATCAACAGGGAAATCTTGTGGCTGTATTTTCTAATTTCATTATGCTACAAGGCATTTCTGATTTCTTGACTAGCTTGAAAATCAGCCCTACTGGACAGGTTTTGGTAATCGATCAGAAGGGACTGTTAATTGCAACTTCCACTGGTGAACCTTCTCTTCTTCCCAGTACAGATGGGAATTTACAACAAATTCAGGCGACCAAAAGCCACAATCCTCTCACTGCCAATGCTGTTAAGTATTTACAGGAACAATTTGGAGACCTCAAACAGATTCGGGGACTGCGAGAACTTGCCTTCGATATGAATGGAAAGCGTCAATATTTACTAGCTCAGCCCTATTCCGATGGTAAAGGTATTAATTGGCTAGTAGTGGTGGTGGTTCCAGAAACAGACTTTATGGGACAAATCAACCAAAATACGCAGAATACGCTGATTCTGAGTGGAGTAGCTTTAGTTGTTGTGATTGTACTGGGGATGCTGACAGCAAAACTAATTACTGCACCAATTTTGCGCGTTTATCAAGCCGCGAACCGATTGGCAAAGGGGGATTTAGGAGAACAGGTTGCCCCTAGCGCGATCGCCGAAATCAACGAGCTATCCAATGCGTTTAATCAGATGTCAGAACAGCTTAAGGAATCCTTTGAGACTTTAGAAGATAAGGTCAGAGAACGCACGGCGGATTTAGCGATCGCTAATCAAGAAATCATTACCCTCAATGAAAATCTGCATAAGGATAATTTGCGACTAGGGGCAGAAATCGATGTGGTACGCCAGATGCAGACGATGATTTTGCCTAACGCTGAAGAATTGGAAATAGAAGGTTTAGATATTGCGGCCTATATGGATGCGGCGGCGGATGTTGGTGGTGATTATTATGAAGTTCTTAATAGCGATGGGATTGTTACTTTAGGAATTGGAGATGTGACAGGACATGGGCTAGAGAGTGGCATTTTGATGCTGATGACACAAACGGCTGTGAGAACCCTTAAAGAAAGTGGGGAAGCTGATCCTGTCAGGTTTCTCGATATTTTAAATCGCACTCTTTATAAAAATGTGCAACGCATTAATTCTGAGAAATGTTTAACGCTATCGATTTTAAATTATGCCAATGGACAGGTAAGCATTAGCGGTCAGCATGAAGAGACAATTGTAGTGCGAAAGACTGGCGCGATCGAGCGCATTGACACAATGGATTTGGGCTTTCCGATCGCATTGGATGGTGACATTACCGCTTTTATCAATCAGGTGATTGTGGAGTTACAGCATGGTGATGGAGTAGTGCTATATACCGATGGTATTCCCGAAGCCTGTGATATTAACAAAAATATTTATGGCATCGAACGAATGTGTAATGTCATTAGTCAGCAGTGGCATTTACCGTCTGAACAGATTAAGGACGCAATTATCACGGATGTAAGGCGACATATTGGCGAGCAGAAAGTATTTGACGATATTACTTTATTAATTCTCAAACGACAGTAAGCTCAAAACAGCCCAGAGTTAAAAATGGCATAGCCATTTTTAACTCTGGGCTGTTTTGCAATCGCCTGTTATTCTTTGCGAAGATAAATCCAAGGATGTTCTACAAAAGCTATCACATTGCCCTTAAATGGTTCACTCTGTGAGCGATTTTGGACATTTAGCAAATTCAAAAATCGCTCTATATCCTCAAAATTGACCTGATGGATTAAGTAATGAGATAGAAACTGTCTCACAATTCTTCTTTGCAACGCTAAAGGCTGATTTTGCAGGAGTTGACGTTGTAAACAAGGTTGATGCTCATCCCAGATCACAGAAACCCCCTCTTCAAAAAATTGACTAGCCTGACTCTCTAAATAGGTCACATCACTATGTAAAATCTCAGCAGTTTGCGCGATCGCTATTTCTAGCTGGGGATTAAAATGCTCTTGTAAATAGGGTATGGTTTCTAACCGTAAGCGATTGCGGCGATAGTCGAGATTTTGATTAGTACTATCTTCCCAAATGGAAATGTGGTTTTCCCGACAAAACTCTGCCGTCTCATGACGACTAACATTTAATAAAGGTCGCACTAAATTAATCTCAGGCGTAAGTGATCGTCTCCAAGTCAAAGCAGCCAAACCATCTGCACCACTACCCCGCATCAAGTTATATAGCAAGGTTTCAGCGCGATCGCTACGGGTATGCCCTGTCACCACATAATTACATTGGTTGACCTGCGCCATTTCCACTAATTTCGCATAGCGCCATTCCCTAGCACCTGCCTCACTTTTAGGTGGTATCTCAGCAACTCTCATACAAAAAGGAACTCCCCAGTCCCTTGCAATTTTTTCGACATGACTAGCATTGGCACTGGAGTCACTGCGCCACTGATGATCACAATGGGCGATCGTTAGGCTCCAATTGTATTTTGCCTGCTGCATTAACAGGATCTTGGCTAAACATAGAGAGTCCTGTCCGCCAGATACCGCTACTAAAAGATTTGCCCCTCTTAAATCGAGATGCGATCGCATAACGAAATTTAGTTCAGCACGTAATCGCTTAGTAAAGTACCTAGCCAAACGCAATATTTAACTCCGCAAATCTAATTAAGGATGGGCGGCGCGAAGCGCCGCCCATCCCACTACCAATTTACTCGGTTTAGGGTAGATGTGGTGCGAACTTCGGCTATACCGCATTTACCCAACCTATAAGTCCTAATCTAATACAGCGCTTTGCGCTGATTTGAAATCCAGAGAAATTTTTGAAAGCGCGGCTTCGCCGCGCTTTCAAAAATTTCTCTGGACTACTTTAAGCCTCAACAGGCTGTAATACAATCCAACAAAAAACAACAATTTAATGACATTTAATGACATCTAAGGGCATCATAATGTAAGATTGGAAGCCTTCGGCGCAAAAGAATTCGTGCTAAAGCCCCGAAAAATATTTCATTTTTGTGTTGTTTTGATGAGAATCGATAGTTTCTCTGAGTGTCTTGAGTCTAGGATTGCACGATTTCGTTAAGTTCAGCAAATTTAGCTCATGGGTGAGGAATATAAATGCTAAAAAGAAGCTTTACGATCAAGAAATTGCTTCTGGTATGCACAGGAGCAATGATTGGGTTGGGTGCGATCGAGCAGGTCAATGAGGTCTTTGCTCAGTCAAGCACTATCTCCACCCCATCACAAGTTACCAGAGATAAAGTTAACAATTCTGGATCTACCAAAAATAAAGTAGTCACCTCTACAACAAAAACAAAAGTAACTAGTTCCACAACTCCAAAAGCTAAAGTCACTAAGGCTCCAGTTGTAACCAATAGGCTGCCCCATTCTGCTAAAGATTTAAAAGATAAGCAAGTGGAGCTGTTTGCTAGTCCTATTGCCTTTAAGCCTAGTTCTTCTATCTCACTGCCTACTAAGCTTGATAGTAATTTGGCAGACATTGCCCAATCAACTCAAAAGGTTTCCCAGTCAGGTACTACCACATCCAATTCCCCTGACCTGCTCCGCCAACAATTACTCATTCGTCCCATCACCACTCAAACCACAAACGTATTTATTAAGCGCATCTACACACCATCGTTAAATGCTGGTACACCCGTTGGCTTTGGTTTAGAAACTGGTGATGCTTTTATTGGTATTTTTGGTTCCACGGCTGGTAGATTGCGGGATACAGTTGATGGCAGTGTCTCGATGGGTACTGGCTTAGGCGATGCCAGCAAGTACCTCGCAGTTGAGGGTGTATTCAATATCAACAGTATTCGTAACTTTGGTTCTAACGGTTCCTTTGACCTCAAAGTACACAGAATAGTTTATGAAGACTTTTATAGACAGGTTGGTGTTGCTGTGGGCTGGACAAACTTTGCTAACTATGGAACCAATGCAGGCGGCACACCTTCCTCAGTTTATGGGGCAGCAACAATTTCCCAGTTAACCGATCCTGAAAATTTGGATAGTCCTAAACCCCTAATTGCAACTTTGGGCGTTGGTGGTGGTACTTATCGCAAGTCTACTAGTAATGGTGGAGTTGGTGTTTTTGCTAACCTTGGATATCAGTTTGCCCCACAATGGGGGGCTAGCACCGCATGGTCAGGCCAAGGCTTGAACTTTGGCGTAGGATTTTTGCCCGATCCCACCCTACCGTTGAATATTACGCTGACCTATTCCGATGTAACCAACAATAGCGATGCTGGTACTCAGCTAATCTTAGGCGTTAGCTATGGGTTTAACTATACTGGTCGTAAGTAAGTTGCACCATGTGCCTTGGCGCTACATCCATTTGATGAGTTGCGATCGCTCTGAATACAACCTAGCCCCACAATTAATATGAAGAAAACATTTCTATCACTGCTTGCTTCTTCGCTCTGTTTTGCAGGAGTATCACCTGTTTTTGCAGGAACCACACCGATCGCGCCAGGCAATTGTATTTTGTACAACAACTTTGGTTCTGGTAATCCCGACGGTGGTTTGTATGACAATATGTCAAGAACTAAGGTATTCATCACCCTTGAAGGGCAGAAGTTCATTCTTGGTGAACTTAATGCCAAGAGTTTGCCTGTCTTGAATCCTTTAGCTCAAGGCAATCCCGCCATCAAAGACTTTGTATTTTTGCTAACTGGTGATAAGGGCAAAGTTAACTTTGACAGCCCCGAAATTAATAATTCCCAAACCAATTTAGTCAATAAATTGACAGGGTTGGGTCTAGATTTGGGTGATGGCAGACCTGCAAGACAATTGGTTGCGGCACTAACTTTGTTGATCCCTTTTGGTAATGAAGCCACACCTTCGGAGACCATTGGAGTTGCGGCGGTTGATGGTACAAAATTCTTTCAGGCAATTACTGCTTTTAATGCCTTAGTTACTGAGCTAACCAATACTGCTAGTGGTACAGGACCTGAAGCTGCTAAGGCTCAAGCCACCCTCAATGCTCTATTGAAAGATGAGACGTTTAACTCTATTTCTTCTACGCTACGTGCTTTAAGAGAACAGTTAAAGGACAAGGAAAGACCAGAAGAGAATAAATAAAAAAAGGGAACGCATAGCGTTCCCTTTTTTTGGACATATATGGGCAGCGCTTTGCGCCGCCCATCCTTAACCTTTTTTGATTAGATTAATCGTAGAAATTTTTTCTTACCAACTTGCAAGACCTTGCCTGATAGCTCTTCAACATTCGCAAAGGTGCGATCGCCTAATTTTTCACCATCAAGTTTCACCGCACCATTTTTGATTTGGCTTTGAGCCTCACTGTTACTTTTGCAAAGTCCTGATGCCTTAACTAAGTAATGCAAAGGCGCAGGGAAATTAATTTGCGCGAGGTCAAACTCAGGAATATCGCCGAGATCGGTAGTATTACCTGCAAGAACGATTTTTTCGGCATCCTGTTGCGCTTGGAGTGCGGCTTCAGGGCTATGGTATTGGCTAACGATCGCTAGTGCGAGTTGTTTTTGCTTTTCGCGAGGATTTTCGGGGAGCGTAGCAAGATCGATATCCGTGAGTAGCTCGAAATATTTATCAACTAGGGCATCGGGGACTTTTTCGAGTTTGGAGTACATGCTCAAAGGCTCATCGGTAAGTCCGACATAATTACCAAGGGATTTAGACATTTTCTGCACGCCATCTAAGCCCACCAGCAAGGGGAGCAATAGTCCAAACTGGGCAGGTTTACCTTGACGATTAGGGTCTTTTAGTTGCAGGTCACGCCCCACCAGAATATTAAACTTTTGGTCAGTGCCACCTAGCTCAACATCGGAATCGATCGCTACGGAGTCATAGCCTTGCAAAAGTGGGTACAAAAATTCATGCAGATAAATCGGATTGCCCTTTTCGTAGCGATCGCTAAATCCCTCTTTGGCAAGCATCTGTCCTACGGTCATACTCGCTTGCAAAGTAATGATTTGCTGCAAATCCAGTTTATTTAGCCATTCACCATTACGACGCAACTCAAAGCGATCGCTGGAAAAATCGAGAATTTTCTTCGCCTGATCTAAATAAGTCTCAGCATTATAGGCAACCTCTTCAGGGGTGAGGCGAGGTCTCGCTTCGGAGCGTCCTGTGGGATCACCGATTTGAGCCGTGAAGTCACCAATAATTAAAACTGCCTTATGTCCTGCATCTTGGAATTGGCGCAATTTTCGCAGGGCAACCGTATGTCCTAAATGCAAGTCAGGACGAGTAGGATCAATACCTAATTTAATGCGAAGGGGGCGATCGCTCTTTTGAATGCGATCGCGGAGGTTCTCGGATTCATTATTGGGAAATATTTCAACAACGCCACGTTCTAGAAGGGTTGTAAAATTTGGCTGGATTAGAGACATTCTAAAAAGTTACTTAAAATTTTTGTTAACTATAAATCTGTGAAGTCACAAGGTCTTAATAATACGCTAAAGGTTTGAGGCTTTTAAAGCTTCTAACTCATTGATCGATAAACCCGTAATTTGAGAAACTGAGTTTAGATCGCTTCAGGATCGACTCCTAGCAATCGCAGCATATCCTCATATTTTTGAGTTTTTTGTCTTAGCTGGAGATTTGTTTCTTCGGGAGTGAGGTAGCGATCGCCTGATTCGTTGTACCAATAAACCCATTCACGAGAAATACCTTGATATGTGCCATGTTCGATACCGATTGCCAATCCGATCTCGGGTAGCCAAATTGGTGCTTGTTTCGATTTGCCTTGCAATTTTTCGTAGTGATTTCCGACAAGTTTATAGACTTCAAATCTGGGCAAGCGGCGGCGATAGGGATTGTAGATGACGTAATAGAGAATACCTAAATTGGCATAGAAATCTTTTTTGTCGCTATATTCATTACGATATTTCCGAGAAACAACTTCTAAGGTAAGAATTGGTAACTGTTCTTCTTCCCAAAGGACATAGCTAAGGCGTAGTCCATCATTAATAATACGCTCCACACCCAACGCCAAAAAAGCATCAGGAACGATCGCTGGCTGATCGGGATCATAATAAACTCCCATATCCACGCCAAAATACCAATCCATGCGCTCAGCCCAAATCGTGGCTAGGACACTGAGCAGCAGGTGCGGCAAGAGATCTTGTAGTTGATTATCCACAGGCGTTTCGTCGGAATCTGGTAATTCTTCAGAAGATGGCAGATTCTTATGAATTAGATTTGGCTTTTTGAGCAGATAGGGAGACATAGAAGGCTCCTTGCAAAAGTTGCTTAGAGTTGCTTAGCCTATTGTATCAAACTGGCGAGAATGCAATTGAGCATAGCGTCCTGCCTTTTGCAGCAGTTCATCGTGGGTTCCCGATTCCACAATTTGACCTTGCTCTAAAACGATAATGCGATCGCTATTTCTAATCGTCGCCAAGCGGTGGGCGATGATGAATACCGTGCGTCCTTGCATTAAGCGTTGTAATGCTTCTTGGACAAGGCTTTCAGATTCAGTATCAAGAGCAGAAGTCGCTTCATCGAGAATCAGAATTTTAGGATTGTGGAGAACGGCTCTAGCGATGGAAATCCGTTGACGCTGACCACCAGAGAGATTCACACCACGCTCTCCCACCCATGTATCGTAACCTTGGGGAAGTTCCATAATGAAATCATGGGCATTGGCAATTCTTGCCGCATTCTCCACTGCTTGCGTATCATAATCTTTCTGTCCGAAGGCAATATTCGAGGCAACGGTTCCTGAGAAGAGAATGTTTTCCTGTGGAACAAGGGCTAGCTGGCGGCGCAGGCTTTTGATTTGGATATCACGAATGTCGTAGCCATCAATGAGAATCTGTCCCGAATTCACATCATGAAACCGCATCAAGAGACTCATCAAGGTGGATTTACCTGCGCCTGAAGCGCCGACTAGAGCGATCGCTTCGCCTTTATTGGCGACAAGATTAATATCTGTAAGTACAGGGCGATCGCTTTGATAATAGAAGCCGACATTTAGATATTCGACTTTACCTGTGACTTCAGGCAGGGCGATCGCATTAGGCTTCTCGGTGACAACGGGCTGAATTTCAAACATCTCGAAAATGCGATCGACGGAAGCTTCGGCTTGCTTGAGTTCGTTGTAGCTATTGGTAGTGTTAGAAATGGGATCGATTAATAAAGCAACACCTGCACCAAAAGCGACAAACTGCTCTGGTCTGAGCCAGTTGTTGGCAATTAACCAACCTCCCAATAAAAACAAGAAGCAAATTCCTGTGGCTTCCAAAAAACCAACTACTGGATATTGAATCGCTCTAACGCGATCGGCGGCATATTTACGACGACTATTTTGTTCGGATTCTTCTTTGAATCTTTCAATTTCATAGGATTCAGTAGCAAAGGCGCGAACAAGGCGAATGCCGCTAAAGGTTTCTGATAGCAGAGCGGCGAGATTAGAAACTTGATCTTGACTGCGGCGGCTGAGATTTAACATCCGTTCCCCAAACCATGCGATTAACAAAGCTATCAAAGGTGCAACCGCTAAAGTTGTCAGCGTCAAAATCCAATTCAAATAGATCATGTACGCCAGTACAAAAATCAATTGCAATACTGACGGCACAAATTGATGAAAAAATTTGCCAATGACCTCACCAATGCGATCGATATCCTCGGTGAGGCGATAGGATAAGTCCCCTGTGCGCGATTCGGCAAAATAATCCAGATCAAGGGTTTGCAAATGGGTATACACATCAACGCGCAGATCCCTTGCTGCATTCAGTGCAGCTTGCGACATCATCGAGTCCTGCCCATACTGCCCCAAGCCCCGAAATACAAACATGACTACGGTGAAAGCCGAGAGTTGTAAAATGCCATTAACATCTCCCTTACCCAAGGCTTGAGCTACACGCCCCAATAATTCTGCAAGCAGGGGCATCGTACCGATAAAAACTAATGTGCATAAAAAGGCTTTAGCGATCAGAAAACGCTGGGGATACACGTAATCCCGCATCTGCCAATACGACGATCGCTTTGAAGATTTTTGTTTCAAACTCGTAGCTCAACTGTTTGCAATTCACCAAGGATAAGTTTCTCACTTTATCGCCCCAATTTAATGCGATCGCATAGCTGTTACAGCATGGCACGCTGAATAATCACCCCAAAATATTTGAAAGTATGGCTTCGCCATACTTTCAAATATTTCTTTGTTGTGCTTCACGCTTCAACTAAATGGCTCAAATTTGGCTATTAATTGATTGTTTTTTCTAGCTTTTTAAGACGATAGGTTTCACCCTTTGCCTCTTTAAGCAAGTCATGCCAATCATCTGGAGGATGACCACTTTCGAGCATTTTCTTAAAAACTCGATAAGCATCTGTATTACTGTCATAGGCTCTTTTAGAACCCTCATCATTGACCCAAGCAAAAACGATAATTTTACTCTCTTGGTGATATCGGAAAAACAATCGGTATTGCTGAAAAAATTTTGCTCGAAACCAATGTTTATATTCGTTACCAAGCGTTGCACCTTGGCGATACTCGCTACGGGTGGGATCTTGGGGAATTACCTCAAATGCTAATTTGGCGATCGCAGCTAGACGCTTTGTGGCATTTTTCTGTTTGTAATCATTGGGATATTTCTGACGCAATCCTTCAACTTGTTGTAGAAGTGCTTCCATCTGCTCTAGAAAAAGAGAATGGGCAAATATGTTCCATCCATTGATTACTAACGGTTGATTGCTAGACAAATTTATTCGTCCTCATCAAGCAACGGCGCGTCTAGATCTAAATCAACATCAGTAACTAAAGACTGAACATGATTTACTAAATCAATGCTTAAAGATTTTATATGCTGGGGATTTTTTTCAATATCTTGAGCCAGAAAATTTAGAAATTTGCCAATAATAGGATCGCGCTCGGTTTGATCAGCACGAGAAATCACAACGCGACCATCCGCCTCAATCGTGTAGCAAATTTTATCCCGTTTATTTAATCCCAACGCTTTACGAATCGGATCAGGAATTGTGGTCTGATAGCGATCCGTAAGTGTAGATTCTGAACATGAGGCTAGGATGACAGCCATAGCAATTTTTTGTTGGTTTATACCAAATCAAAGGTAATGCAGTTGCATTGTCTTGTCAATGCTTTAAAAATAATCAACCTGAATATTTATGTAACTCAAATGGAGTGTTGAGATGCTGTCTAAAACTAACGGATGATTGATTTATGAAAAAGCAACCAAGTTAACCAGCCAATTTGATGAATTATCACAATTGCCCAAAATACAAATTGATATGAATTTTTACGGCTTTTATGACGCAGTTTTTGCTGAGCTATAAATCCTCCTAACCATCCACCCATTAGTTCAAATAAATGTAGGGTCGATTCTGGTGTTCTCCATTGTCCCTGTTCTGCTCGATACTTGTCGTCAGCGTATAAGGTAAATGTGAGCAGACTTATTCCAGTGTAAAGAATAAGAGGCAGGAAATTCATGGGCGACAATATGGTTGCTGTTCTCCATGCAAAATGAATAGAGCCAACTAAAGGTAAAACCGATATTAGCAACATCACTATAAATGGAAATAAGAAGGAGCCATTATTAGATTCAGAGCTTTTGCTTGAGGAGGAGGATTTTCTCTTGTTCCTTGCTCCTAAAATAAAAGCGTTGATCGCACAAAATTTGCCATTTTTAGCGACAACATAGTAATAGATTGTGTCTCCTACCTGTGGACGACGATTTGAGTCTTTAATTTCGGAGATATGTAGAAAAACATCTTGGCTTCTATCTACAGGCTGAATAAACCCAAAGCCATGTTCATCTTTCCATTTTATAAGTTTTCCACTCTGCAAACCAGATTTCATTCAGCAATACCATAGTTATCTAAATATTAGAATTTATCATATTAGCGGTTAAGGCTATTTGCAGGAAAAACTTGCTAACGATACGAAGAACGCAATAGGTTCTAAAACTGTATAGTTAAATAAAGGTTTTGGTTAAGAAATGTAATGGTGCAAACACTCGATGCGGATGTAATTGTCATTGGCTCAGGGCTTGGCGGATTAGTCACAGCAACACAATTGGCAGCTAAGGGCGCAAGCGTAATTGTGCTTGAGCGCTACTTAATTGCAGGGGGGAGTGGCGGCTATTTTGAGCGCAATGGCTACCGCTTTGATGTGGGCGCATCGATGATTTTTGGTTTTGGCGATCGCGGTACGACAAATCTCCTCACCCGTGCATTAGCGGCGGTGAATATGAAAATGGAGACAATTCCCGATCCTGTGCAGATCCATTACCATTTGCCGAATAATCTCGAAATTGAGGTACATCGTGATTATGAACAGTTTATTAAAGAATTAGGCGATCGCTTTCCCCATGAGCGGGAGGGGATTCGTAAGTTTTACGATGAATGCTGGAAGATTTTTAATTGCTTAAATGCGATCGAGTTGCTGTCATTGGAAGAATGGCGCTACTTGATGCGCGTATTTTTCCAGAATCCTTTTGCCTGCTTAGGGTTAGCAGCTTACTTGCCCCAAAATGCGGGAGATATCGCCAAGAAATATATTCGCGATCCTGAATTGTTGCAATTCATCGATATGGAATGCTATTGCTGGTCAGTAGTTCCCGCCGATCGCACCCCTGCGATTAACGCAGGGATGGTGTTTAGCGATCGCCACTACGGTGGCATTAACTATCCCGTCGGTGGCGTGGGCAAGATTGCTGAAAAATTAGCGGAAGGTTTGGACAAAGCGGGTGGAGAAATTCGCTATGGTGCAAGAG
Organism: Pseudanabaena sp. BL-A-41; assembly: GCA_050632425.1. Classification (GTDB taxonomy): domain Bacteria; phylum Cyanobacteriota; class Cyanobacteriia; order Pseudanabaenales; family Pseudanabaenaceae; genus Pseudanabaena. The sequence continues at coordinate 3,593,498 of CP192607.1, forward strand.
TTACCCAGATTATCCCCAAATCGAAATCTGGTAAAAATGCGATCGGTGTAAAACTAGCGAATGGCGAAACCCTCTATGCTAAGAAAGTAGTTTCCAATGCCACACGTTGGGATACTTTTGGGAACTTGCTCAAGGATGAGCCTTTGCCCAATGGTGAAAAGGGATGGCAATCGCGCTATCAAAAATCCCCCAGTTTCTTGAGTTTACATCTCGGCGTAGAAGCTTCTGCTATTCCAGATGATGCAGCTTGTCACCATATCTTGCTGGAAGATTGGAACGACATGCAGAAAGAACAAGGTACGATTTTTGTCTCAATTCCCACGCTACTCGATCGCTCCCTTGCCCCAGAAGGTCATCACATTGTGCATACCTTTACCCCTAGCTGGATCAGTGAATGGGAAGGTTTATCGCCTTCGGAATATGAAGCGAAGAAAAATGAGGCAGCGAGAAAATTATGCGATCGCCTGTTAGCAATTTTCCCTAAATTAGAAGACTGTCTCGACTATCAAGAGGTTGGCACACCCCGCAGTCATCGCCGATTCCTCGGTCGTGCTGACGGAACTTATGGACCAATTCCTACGGGTAAACCTTTAGGGCTTTTGGGAATGCCTTTTAATCGGACTTCGATTCCTGATTTATATTGTGTTGGCGATAGCACTTTCCCCGGCCAAGGTTTAAATGCAGTAGCATTTTCGGGCTTTGCCTGTGGACATTTGGTGGCAGCATCTTTAGGGCTTGTATAGATCATTTTCCCCACCGAAGGTGAGGAAAATAATCATCTAGCGTTACCTATCTTTGTACTTGTGGGTAATCGCAGGAAGAAAAACTGGAAAATTTGATGGAACTGCAATTTTTATGGATAGGTGGGTATAGTTAGGACTTAATGGGTTTTATCTTCGTGCTATTACCCATTCATTAAAATTCCGCAAAAATATCCATATACCCTTTCACTAGACCGAAAGGGTATTTTTTTATCTTTAAGAGGAGGATGGGGCAAAATATCCTCCAGCCGTGAAAAGGATAAGTAGCGGCGCTCTGCGCCGCTACTTATCCTTATATAGCTTTTGCATTGAGGTGTTTAACCATTAAGTGACGCTGCTCTCGGCGAAAGCCTAACTTGGTATAAAGCGCTTCGGCGGGACTATTCCAATGATCGACAACTAGGGATAGCGATCGCATATTCTGACTTTTTAAATAATCCTCAATCAAAACAAATACCCTTTTACCAAGGCCCTTACCACGATAGTCTTCGCGGATATATAGCTCATCAACGAGTCCACTGCGACCGTGATATTCCATACTAAAAAAGAAGGTTAGGGCGACATAACCAATTGGGCGATCGCGATCGCAAATGAGCCAAATCAGTCCAAAATTCTCATCGCTGAGTAAAGCCATAAAAGCCTTAACTACATTATCGTCAAAGGTAATGCGATCAAATTGATAGAACTCCTGCACTAGTTCCATCAGAGGATCGACATCAATAAATTGTGCTAACCGAAAATTAATGTCGCTACTCATTTATACATTGACCTTGTAACTTAGGTTTAGTTCATCACCTGCCACACCACGCAGTCCCCAATTATGGCTCGGTGTTTCGATGAGGGTAATTTCAATATCTATGGGGGCAGGGCAACCGCATAAAAAAGTGAATAAAATAAGGAGACAATAAAGAAGTCAAGCCGTAATGAATAGCCCTATCACAGTTAGTTTAGTGAGCCACTTTGAGGGAGTAGAAGATCCACGAGATAACCGAGGGAAAGAGCATAAATTGCTAGACATAATCGTGATAGGGATCTGCGCCGTGATAAGTGGGGGAGAAAACTGGGAAGACATCGAGCTATTTGGCAAATCAAAACAAGAATGGCTGGGGACATTTCTTGAACTACCGAATGGGATACCCTGTGATGACACATTTGCCAGAGTGTTTGCGAGATTAGACCCGCAACAAATGCAAAATAGCTTCATCAGATGGGTGAAATCGATAAGTCATGTGCTGAAGGGAGAGATAGTAGCTATAGACGGTAAAACCTTGAGACAATCCTACGACCAAGGAGCAGACAAAGGTGCAATCCATATGGTGAGTGCATGGGCAAGCGCAAATCGATTGGTATTAGGGCAGCGCAAAGTCGATGATAAATCCAACGAAATCACCGCAATACCAGAATTGTTAAAGCTATTAGAAATTACTGGTTGTATTGTGACAATTGACGCAATGGGATGCCAGAAAGAAATAGCTAGTCAAATCGTTCAACAGGGAGGGGATTACGTTTTAGCACTTAAAGGTAATCAGGGAAGTCTATTTGAGGATGTGCAGTGGTTGTTTGAGCAAGCTATCACCACTAATTTTGCAGATGTAGACCATGACTTTTGCCAGTCTATAGACAAAGGACATGGACGTTTAGAAATTCGACGTTGTTGGACTTTATCTAACTTGGATTACCTTACACAACTGCCTTTATGGGCTGGTTTACAAACCATTGCCCTAGTCCAAAGTGAGCGCCGCATCAATGGTAAAGTCTCCACCGAGAATCGCTACTACATTTCGAGCTTGCCTTCTAATGCTTCTGTCATGAATAACGCGGTTCGTACCCATTGGTCGATTGAAAATTCATTGCATTGGGTTTTAGATGTCTCTTTTCACGAAGATGCTTCTCGTATTCGCAAAGATAATTCTCCTGAAAATATGGCGATGTTGCGGCACTTTGCTCTTAATCTCTTAAGCCGTGATAAGTCTTCTAAGTCCAGTATGCGAGCTAAACGTCATAAGGCGGCTTGGGATCTGGCTTATCTTGAACATCTCCTTTCCCTTTGATTTTTTATGCGGTTGCCCTGTCTATGGGGGCAATATCTAGCTTTTCCTTTAATCGTTCAAACAATAAGCGATATAGGGATTTTTTCGCTTCAACAGAACGTCCTGAAAATAGCAGGATCTCAATGATGATATATTTTTCACTGCGATCGCTAGGATATTCAAAGTCTACTGCTTGTAATGGAAAGAATCTTTGAAACTTCTTTTCAGGTGGATAGTTTAGTGCATCCACAACACAGGAATGAATCGTGGAAGAGAGAACTTCGCGATGCTGTTGAATGAAATCAGCATTTCCATAGATCTTAGTTTGTGGCATAACTGAAGGATTTGAGAGTAAGACTTGATGGATTATCTAGTATAGTTTCATTTACAGCAAGACATTACAGGCGCAATCACACCAGCATGAAAAAACAAATTTTTTCCGCAATCAAATGGACATCGACACTTCTCATTGTCAGTGCAATTGGATTGGAGGTATGGAAAATTTATGGTGGAGTAATTGAGCCTCAAATGTCTATCCTGATTCCCATATCACTATTTGGACGATTTGTCCTGACTATCCATTGTATTGAAGCAGCGATCGCCTGCATTTATGCACCTGCTTCCCAAAAGCCGCCCATCAAATACGGAATCTATACTTTCTTTGCTGGCACTATTGCCCTCGTCGAGCTATTTGATCAACGCAAAGCAGATACAGCCTGTTGAGGCTTAAAGTAGTACAGAGAAATTTTTAAAAGCGCGGCTTCGCCGCGCTTTTAAAAATTTCTCTGGGTTTCAATACAGCGCAAAGCGCTGTAATTCTAACTACTTAGCAAAATAATAGTTCTTCAGAATGATCATCGTGGGTGCTGGGTGCGATCGCGCCACCATAGGCACTCTGGATATTTTCTGGAGTTAACACCTGTCGAGGTGTGCCACTGGCAACTAAATGACGATTGAGTAATAGCAACTGATCGTAGCGATCGAGGGTATTGCCCCATTCATGGCAGCTAATCAGTAAGGTTTTGCCCTCTTGTCTTAACTCATTGTAGATTTGCCACATTAACGCCTCGGTCTTTTTATCAACGGCAGTCAAAGGCTCATCCAGTAACAAAATATCGGCTTGTTGCGCCAAAGCTCGCGCTAAAAATACCCGTTGCTGCTGTCCACCAGAAAGATTTTTAATCGGGCGATCGCGTAAATCGTAAAGCTCGACTCGCTCTAAAGCGGCTTTGACAATTTCCTGAGACTGACGACTTGTCCGACCAAACCAACCACTGTGCATCGTCCGTGACATCATCACCACATTCCACACGGTCACAGGGTAGTCCCAATCAATTTGCGATCGCTGTGGCAGATAGGCAACTTTGTGACGTTGCTGCCTGAGAGGTCGTTCGTGATAAAAAATCTGACCGCTTTGAGCAGGAATCAATTCCAGCATTGCTTTAAGTAAAGTGCTTTTGCCTGCGCCATTAGCCCCAATCAACCCCACTAATGACCCAGAACTAAGGCTAAAGGATATATTCGACAGTGCGGTCACTTCGCGATATTTCACAGACAGGTTTTGCACTTCAAGCATAAATTGCTCAAAAAATGATAATCGTTTTCAAAATTATACCAATAAAAAACCCACAAAAAAAGAGGCGCATTGCGCCTCTTTTTTTGTGGGTTTTATGAATTTCTAGTTGCTTTGACTGTGTAGTAGCCGAGCAATGTGGCGATGGTGAAGCCAGTAAAGAATAGGGCAAACAAAACGCTGATGCCGCCTGTAATACCGACTTGAGCGAGAATACCTTTGCCTGTAATCACCTCATTAGCAAAACCAGCTACTAAGCCGATCATTGCCATGCGTCCGTTCCAAGTTTCGGCAAAGTTACTGAAACCAAATACGCCTGCCCCTGTAGGATTTACATTAAGACCGACTGGGGTAACTGCTTCGGAAGTATCGTTATCGCTAATTGGGGTCTTGGTTGGTGTAGATACCATGATGAATTGCTTTCCTACAGAAGTTGAGTGAGTGCTAACTTTATATTAATTAACTAAACTTTACATTTTGCGTAAACAAATGTAAATCTACCATCGGAAATATGCCCTACTGCCTCAACCCTAGCTGTCAGAAGCCAAACAATCCTGAAGGATGCAGATTTTGCATGAATTGCGGTAAAAACTTGCAACTTAAGGGTTTATATGAGGCGATCGCTTTAATTGGACAGGGCGGAATGGGGCGTACTTTTCGAGCAGTTGATCGCGGACGGCTGGGGCAACCCTGCGCGATCAAGCAATTTTTACCGCAATTTCGCGAAGCGCAGTTAATGGAGAAAGCGATCGCCCTTTTTGAAAGTGAAGCTGCTCAATTGAAATCCCTCGGTTCGCATCCGCAGATCCCCGAATTAATCGCCTATTTTGAAGAAGAAGGCTGTCTCTATTTAGTGCAAGAACTCATCGAAGGCGAAAATCTCTATAACGAGTTACAAAGTCAAGGCATCTTTAGCGAAGCTAAGATCTATCAACTCCTAGAAGAGATTCTCCCTGTTCTCCAATTCATCCACGATCGCCAAGTCATCCATCGCGATATTAAGCCAGACAATATTGTGAGGAAAAGGGAAAAACTCAATTACGAATTACGAATTACGAATTACGAATTGCCAGTCCCTAGTCTTGTTCTAGTCGATTTCGGTGCGGCTAAAGTTTTTACTATGGATACTGCGAGTCGCACAGGGACTTTAATCGGGAGTGCGGAATATGTGGCTCCTGAACAAGCAAGGGGAAAGGCTGTGCCTCAAAGTGATCTCTATAGTTTAGGAGTGACTTGTATTCATTTATTAACGGGGATTTCGCCTTTTGATCTCTATGATGACACTAGCGATCGCTGGATTTGGCGAGAAAAGCTACAAGCTCGGATTTCTAGTCATTTGGCAAATATTCTCGATCGCCTTTTAGCTAGAGCAATTGCTAATCGTTATCGTTCCGCTAATGAGGTCTTGCAAGATTTAAGCTCTTTAGTCAATTTATCTTCAGCTATTGCTCCTAGAGCCTATCTTCAAAACTATTCACAGACCTATGCCCAAATTCGCCAACTTCAAGAATTACTCAGTTTAGGGCAATGGCAAGAAAGCGATCGCCTTACGAATAAAATCATTTTGGAACTAGCTGATAAACATAAAATCGCCGAACTTACTGCCGATGATATCGATAATATTGCCTGTGATGTTTGGATGGCGATCGATCAAGCATGGATGGAATTTAGTAATCAGCACTTTGGCTGGAGTACTCAAAAACAAATTTGGAAGAGTATCGGTGGAAGGTTAATTTATGAAGAATCTACCTACTGGGAATTTGCAAATATCTATGAGAAATTTAGCGATCGCGTCGGATGGCGCAGACCACGCTGGCTCAATCTCGGCTTGTCACCAAAGGTCTGGCGAAAATATGAAAATCTGATCTTTGCGATCGCGGCTCCACGCGGACATTTGCCAAGCCTATTTTTTTGGGAAGGCTTTAATTTAGTGGATATAGTGCTTTATCGTCTAGAGATATGTCGTCAAAGCAGGGGTAATTCGTGAATTGTCTGACAATCGGCAGCCTCACTAGTAGTCATCATCATGATATTGCGCTGGAGCTTTACCCTTTTGCTCAATTACCTTAGGCTTTTTGAGCTTAGGATCGGGTTCTTCAATACTTTCTAAGACCACATTAAATTCCCACCAATCACCAAAATCAAACACATAGGTAATGCGATCGCCAATATTAATTTGCCAATCTCTCAGCAAAATCTGATCGGTAAAGCCATCATCTTCACCATGTTGAGTATAAGGATGATAAATACTCTTTTGGAATCCTTGCCGATCTTTGTAGGTAAATTGATGGAGATGATCGTTATCAAAATCAAAGGCTTGGAGAATTGCGGAACTAAAATCATAGAGCGTGTGATGAGACGAAATTGCAATCTTGCGCCAGACAGTCTCTGTAGAAAATTTATCCTTAGATTTTTGGATATGGGTTTGGAGGGATACTTTAAAGATGAAGATTCCATTGCGAGCTTCAGGCTCAGGTAATCGTAAATTATTCTCCCATTCAGGAAATAAATCGAGTGCTTGGAATTCCTCTTGCAAAATTTCGGTGGGAGTCGATTGCTGCATCACAATATCTAAGTTGAGGTTTTGGTTAGCCTCTTCTGCTAACAGCTCTAAAAACTCACTATCCGATTCATCAATCAGTCCCTTTTTCCAATTAGTTTTACTCAGCAATTCCATAATTGCCTTCCCAAATGGTAAAGCCTTGACCTTGATTATCCGCCATCCTTTACCTAATAAGGGAGCCGCATCTTCTAATTCTACAAATCCAAACAAATCTAATAAAGCAAGATTATGGAGCTTCAGGCGACTCAACCATTCGTTGTTTTTAGTACCCTCTGTAAAGTCTAAATCCTCTGTTAGTAACTGATCCCAAGTATTAAATACATAGAACCATTCAGGGAAAGTTCGTCTAGCATCTCCCATAATGTCTTCACTGGCATAGTAAATCCATGTGGCAAGCAGATTGAAATATTTCTCAATCGCGCTTAATCCCTGCCATGAGTTTAAAACTTGAGAATCAATGCGTAATATATTCTTCTTTTTGTCTAGTTTTACCTGCGCGATCGCTGAAGTCCGCAAAAGCAAATAAAGTCCGTGGATATAGGGATAGGACTTCTGGCTCGGACGCTGAAAATCGATGGTAATGGGGTGACTGAGGCGACTGTTAAGATCGGCAAGATATTTGGGCGCGATCGCATGTTGATTTGCACTCACTTCAACTTTGTGCAGTTGTAAAAACTCAATCATTGCTTCAAAATCTTGCACAATTGCACTTGGCTGATTTGCAGAAAAAGTCTGTTGTCTCAACAACTGCTGCGACAAAGGTGATAAAGGTTCTTTATTAGAACTATCCTTGGGGAAAAGATACAGGAAATTCAACATATCAGTTGCTAAGTAGCTAGGGTGATAAGACTAAAGATGACAATATCTCTGTTTAGGTATGAGCGCAAATCACGGTAACTCTAACATCTTAACTGGGTAAATCATCAATAAAGACTTTCTCTTCAGGCTCAGATTTAGCATTCAGTAGATATCTCTTGATCTGCTCACCAATTTTTTCATTACCTGATGTCTTGGAGATAAAGGCAGTAGCACCGACAAAATGGGATCTAATCCGATCAATGAGGGAATCATTACTGGTCAAGATTAAAATCGGTGTGTCCTTAAACTCTGGAATACGGCGAATTTGGGCGCAAAGTTCATAACCACCCACAATGGGCATGATCAAGTCCAAAATAATCATTTCAGGCTTATGTTCAATCAGTAAAGGTAAGACCTTGATTGATTCCTTAACTCCTAAGAAGCCAAAGCCAAAGTCTGTAACAATCTGCTCAATTGTCGCGCATACTTGATTGCTATCATCCACACAGGCTATGAGGGGACGAGACAAAATGGATTTTTGCTCCTGTCTTTTTTCTGGCAACTGTGTAGATTCAGGGCTAGATTCTCTATTGGGCGCGATCGCAGGAATAGGGGCTTGGATATCAGCAACCTCAGCTAGTCCGATCAGTCCTCGATGGTAATAGACCATCAGAGACTGGACGAGCGTGAGCAAATCCTTTTTCATCCATGTCGATAGCTCTCGTAGCGATCGCCGACCATCAAGGATCGTAATTAAAGTTTTATAGGTTAGTTCGGAAGCTTCTTCTTTAAGTTGTTCAGGACGCTTAATCCAAGGCGATAGATTTGGGGAAAAGTCAGCGATGCCTAATTTACGCCATGTAATCCAATCTTCGTGAGCCTGCTCAATGGCATGTTCAGCATGGATTAAAGAAATCACAGGTGTAATTTCATCTTCAAAATCACAGTAATAGGTGATCCGCTCGTTTGCCGCACATTGGATGATATCGAATAGTACTTCATGAACGAAGCTTTCAATAATTGGCGAAATTTGCTCACGAGATAAGACCATCCGCTTCATGAGGATCACCAGCACATGGTAGTCCCATAGTCTAATTTCCTCGGCAGTACGCAGAGAGATTTTGTTAAAGTCGATTTGTAATTTATATTGCCCCATTAACCGTCGCCAACGTCGATGGTTATGGACACCCCCAGAAGCCCATACCAATCTGCCATGGCAATAGTAAATACTCCATTTATGTTCTTTGACACTGTGAAGTTCTAGTTTGCCAGTAAATTGTTTTCGTCCATAGCCACGTAATTGCTCAACAAGGCTATAAACAGCTAGGTTATCTGTATCCATTTGCCATCCATGCGTCTTAGAAATTAATTTTTCTAGTGAGAAGGATTGAGAGGTTGACTTTTAATTTAAAGAATCATGGGATCTGGCGATCGCACAATTTTTACTAACTGAGCAAAAAATTAATTGTTAGCGAATTAATTCCTCAATGTCAAAATCAACATAAAGCATATAACAATAAACTACGAAATTAGAAGGCTAAGGCTTTACCTTACAGGCTATAGCAGGTTTTTAATGTATAAATTCTGGTCTATAGCAAACTTAAGTCATTTGTCTTAAGTTGGTGGGCGCAATTAAATATAAAAACCCAAAACCTGTGGCGCTCGCTGCGCGAGCGCCACAGGTTTTGGCTCTGGTTTTTAATTATGCCCACCTACTTATAGCGCTTTTCAAGCAAGCGAGGTACAGGATTGTTTCCCCGCCGAAGGCGGGGAAACAATCCTCCGTACTTCACTAGACTAGTAAACGCTATATGTGGGTTAGTTGATAACAATGCTTAGCTACTGTCAAATAAAAGCTGCAATACTACAACAAGTCAGTATTTAGATCGCCTGTACCCAATTCTGTAGTATCTTGAGGGAGACTTGGCGCTCTTCTATTTTAATGTCTTGCAACTTTTAGGTTTATTCCACACCAATGTCGAAGTCATCTAGAATCAACAAATCCGCACAAAAAAAACAATCGACGCTGATATATCTAGGCATCGGAGCTGCTGTAGTTGCCGCAGGAGCAGGGGGAGCCTATTTCTATTTTGCTCAGCGATCGCAAGCAACGAAAGGGATTTTAGGAGCGGCGGCAGTGATCCCCCAAGAAGCACAGGTGGTTATGGCATTTAACACCAAATCTGAGCCTTGGAATAAATTGGCGCAGTTTGGTACACCCGCTTCCCAAAAGCTACTGGGTGAAGGAATTACCAAGTCACCTCTAAATTCTTTATTAGTGCAAAGTAAGACTGAATATAGCCGTGATGTCCAGCCTTGGCTAGAAGGCTATATTATGACCGCACTCGTTCCCAATGCGGCCCAGCCCCAAGCACCTGCGGCAACCTTGGTGATTGCCCCAACTCGCGATCGCAGTAAGTCCGAAGCCTTTTTATCAAAATATCGTGAAGCTTTGACCCAACAAGGGGCAAGGTTTACCCCCAAACAGTACAAAGATGTCACCTATTATGAGTCACCGACCCGTGATCCCAACAATAGTGTGGTTACAGCAGATATTGGTGGGCAGTATGTAGCGATCGCCACGAGTCCTAACTTAATTCAACAAGCGATCGATACTTACAAAGGCAGCAATCCTTCCCTTGCTAAGAAACCCATCTTTGCCAAAATCTACGGCTCAGCGAATCAGACTAAAATTGCTGAACCATTGCTACAGGTCTATCTCGATGGACAAGTAGCTCTCGAATTTATTGGTTCCCAAGCAAAGCTGAACTTGAATGAGTCCGCTATCACCCAGTCACGACGGGAACTGGATGCGATGACCCTCACTGGTGGTACACAAAAGGAAGGTTTGCGCTTTGAGATTAATACTTACCTCAAGAATGATAATTCCAATCCATTAGTTAATAACGAAGCGAAAGTTCTTAATCTCTTACCACAGGAAACTTTTCTATTAGTTTCAGGTGTAAATCTCTATCAATCTTGGCAGTCCCTAGTTGCTCAAGCGAAGGGAAATGCGAGTTCATCCCAATTGATTGATCAGATCCGTAAGAGTGTTAAAGATGCGACGAAACTAGATCTCGATCAAGATATTCTCAAATGGATGAATGGTGAATTTGCGATCGCCGCAATTCCCAACAATCAAGGTATCCTCGTTAGCCCCGGATTTGGTTTTGTAGCGATCGCTCAAGCTAGTGATCAAACTGCTGCCCAAACTGCTCTCGACAAAATTGATAAAGCGGCTCAGTCCTCAAGTGGACTATTACCCAAAGGCGTTGAGTTAAAGCAAAAACAAATTGGCGATAAATCTGTAGTCACTTGGGCGATCGCCAATACCAATGTCGCAACCCGTGGCACTTTAAATAATAATTTCGTCTTCTGGTCAATGGGTGATCTCGCCGATACCTTTGTACCCAAGCCTGCGAATACCTTACCTGCAAGTAGTCCTTTCCAAATTCTCACAACTGGGCTTCCCAAATCCAACGGTGGTTATTTCTATTTGAATATGACCACAGCTCTAACCCTCGCCGATCGCCTATTACCTCCCGAAGTCAAGTCCAATCCTAACTTTACTGAAGTTCGAGCAGTTCTTGATGCAATTAACGGTATTGCGGTAACTTCCACTAATGTGGACTCTAAGACCACCCGTTTAGACTTCCTATTCACACTCAAGCCTACCCCCGGAAATTAAATAGAATTTATTTCCAATAGGATTGATTTGTGGTTATCAAATAAGTATCGACTCATTTGATAACCGCTATATGAACTATGTGGGTAAAATATAAGAACCTTCAACACTTTTAACAAAAAATGGTTACAACAGCATCAGACAATAAACTCGATACTAAGGCTCGCGATTTATTTCAGGCGGCTTATGAAAATCGATATACATGGGATAGTAACTTCCCAGGACTGACCGCTAATGTATCGGTAGCGATCGATGGCGTGGCTCGCACGGGTAAAGCCCGCATCAATGGCGATCTAACTGTGGAAGTGAGTATGGATGAGCCACAATTGGTTGAGCGCACCAGCCGCACTCCTAGTGGCGAAGAAAAAACCGTATCCGTTGATGAAGGTCAAGAATGGCTCTACAACCAACTGCGGGACGTAGTTACCCATCGCAAGCGCAAAACCTTTGAAGAAGCTCATGGTAAGTCCAGCTTCGCCCTTGGGGAAACCGATGATTCAGGGGCTGTGGAAATTTTGGTCACTGGAGACTCGATGGGATCGAATTACAAGGTACGTGGTAATGAGATCTCAATGGTAAGTCGAGTGATGGGTAGAATTGGCTTTGTGATTAATCACCTTGGTCATTTAGATACGGGTGAAGGCTACATTTCCTCACTCTATACTGCGGTTTTCCGTAATCCCATGAATGATGAAATCGTGCGTCAGGCTCGCTTTGAAGATATCTACGACAAGTTGGGCAATTACTATGTGATGACCAAGCAGGTCGTACAATCCAATGAGCAAGGCAAAACCAAGAACTATGAAATCATTTTTAGTGATATTCAGCTATTAGGCTAAAAAGGTGAGGATAGGCGGCGCGAAGCGCCGCCTATCTCTGTTGGCAAATTTGGTTAATGCAATAAGAGGCTTATGTCCCTTGTTGCATTAACATCATAATGATAAATAGCTAAATTTATGAGAGCTGATCTGGAGCGGTTATTAATTTCTGAAGCGGAACTTTTGGAATTGACTGGTTTCGATCGCCAAAAGATTTTGCAATCACATCAGTTGACTCCGCGACAGATCATGATCCATCGAGCGATCGCCTTTGGGGTTGGCGCGATCGCCTTTGCCCTATTTGCGAGTATTTTTTTACCTGCATTGAGGCTAGCAGGAACCATTTTGCTGATTAGCATATTATTAGGAGCCTTGGGGGTAGCGATTGAATTTGCAGAAGTTACGGTTGTCTGTTTTGGGATTGCCTTAGCCTCGGCGATTTACTCCCTATATGTCCTCATGAGTGCGCCCTTGGGGTTGATTTGCCTTTGTTTGATTTTGGCGATCGCTAGTGGCGTTTTGGCTTGGTTTTTAATCAAGTGGATTGATCAAAGGTGGAAAGAGTCAAAACAATCGACATCACAAATTCCGCGAGTCGTGATGCGTCTATTTACGGAAGTGGATAAATGCAATAAGGCGGTGCGGGATATTGATGTGTTTGACCAATTGCAGGAGGCTGGCAATACCATCAAGCTAGAGTCGCGTGAATCAGCGATCGCCGCTTTACGCATGACGCGGAATGATATTGTCAGAGCCTTGAAAACTGAACGGATATTGCGAGAACATCCTGATTTTCATCCCGACCACTTTGATATTGATTTAAATGCCTTTGAATCAATGCAGATGGGAGCGCAGGCGCAGGAATATGGGCGAATTTTTGATACGACCTTGCAAATCGCGATCGATGTTCAGAAAACTATGGCTGAATTGCAGAATGTGAGTTAGTCTCAAAGCATTCCTTGAGAGAAGGGTTGCTAAGCAACCCTTCTCTCAAAAATTTAAAAGTTGCCAGCTTAGTCTGAATTGATATTAAGTTAATGCAAATGGCGCAAAATGGTAAAAGTCGCTTTGCGACTTTTACCATTTTGCGCTTTCATCGAACTAATGTTAAGTTATATTAAACTGGATAGATATGCAGCATGTATTGTATTGATAGGTGGGGCGCTGCATAGCATTTACCCTAATCCAAAACTTCCATTATCTTTCGCTATCTCATTAGGTAAACATTTATGAATTATCAACAAAACGATCGCTTAGAAGAAAGTGAACTATTTAGATTAGGGGGAAAAAAGCAAAACTTTGTAATTTTGCCTGCGGAAATTAAATATAAGCACATTAAGGTAGAGGACTTTGATAAGCCTGTTGCTGCGATTACCTATAACGGCTTTACCTACAGCCTATTTCGTACCAGCTTTGACTGGAATGAAGTAGAAAAAATAACGAGTCGGCTTTCGGCAGCTTATGTGATTACGACTATCAAAAAAGGCTGGGCAATTTGGGTATTTGAATATTAATTCTCAAGGGGCGCATTGCGCCCCTTGAGAATTAATTCTCTTAATTACGTTGTTCGAGAAGTTCTGTAAAAGCTTGTTCAAAATCTTCATTCGTAATCCGTAAATTTTCGAGTAGATTGGAAGCATCGCACTGATGACGACGAATCGCAAAAATCGCAGCACGGTTACTTAAGAAGGCAAGATCGGCTCCATTCCAATTTTCTGTGCGCTCTGCCCAGATTCCTAAATCTAAATGAGCGTCAAGGGGGCGATCGCGATTATGCACTTCCAAAATTGAGCGCCGACTATCGGTATTGGGTAAATCCACCATCATGTGTAGTTCAATTCGCCCCGATCGCAATAATGCAGGATCAATAAAATCGCGACGATTAGTTGCCCCGATCACGAGTAGTCCCTCTGCTGATTGCAAGCCATCGAGTTCGGTGAGTAACTGACCGATGACGCGATCGCTTACGCCACTATCGCCTTGATAGCTACCTCGCGCTGGAGCAAGGGTATCGATCTCATCAATAAAAATCACGCAGGGAGAAGCCTGTCTTGCTTGCGCGAATAGTTGGCGGATCGATTGTTCGGAGGCTCCCACCCATTTAGTAAGTAACTCGGAACCTGCAACGGAAATGAAATTAGCTTGGGCTTGGGTAGCGATCGCCTTTGCTAGTAGAGTCTTGCCTGTTCCAGGAGGTCCATAGAGCAGCACGCCGCGTGGAGCCTTGGCACGAGTATGGGCATAGAGCGCAGGATCAACTAAGGCTCCCGCCACTGCTTCTTGAAGCGTCTGTTTCACCTTGGCGAGTCCACCAATCTCTGACCATAGGACTTTCGGAACTTGAATCTGGAGCGATCGCAATACGGCGGGTTGAACTTGCTTGAGCGCCACTTCAAAATCTTCGCGATTCACATCTAGATTCTCAGGAATATCTGACACGCTTGCCACCTGTCGTCGTAGGGCATTAGTCGCCGCAACTTGACACAGCCCTTTAATATCCGCCCCTACATAGCCATAGGCGCGATCGGCAATATCTTCTAAATCTACATCACCAGTCAAAGGCATCGATCGTGTATGGATTTCGAGAATTTCGCGACGAGCGTTGCGATCGGGGATGGGGAAAATAATCTCGCGATCAAAGCGCCCCGGACGACGTAAGGCAGGATCGATCGCATCGGGACGATTGGTTGCTGCTAAGACGATCACTCCCTTAGTTTCCGCAAATCCATCCATTAAGCCTAGTAATTGGGCAACCAGTCTTTTCTCAACTTCTCCTTCCACATTCGCCCGATTAGGAACGAGAGCATCAATTTCATCGATAAAAATCAAACAGGGAGAAGATTTTGCAGCTTTCTCGAAAACCTGTCTCAATCGAGTTTCCGCTTCGCCATAATATTTACTAATAATCTCTGGTCCAACGATCGCAATGTAATTTACGCCCAAAACATTGGCGAGCGATCGCGCTGTGAGGGTTTTACCTGTACCGGGGGGGCCAACTAATAGCACACCCTTGGGTGGTTCTAGTCCTAACTTAGCGAGTACATCGGGTCGCTTGAGAGGAATTTCTACTAAATCGCGGAGCTGCGCTAAGGTGTCACCTAAGCCACCCACTAATTCAGCGATCGCTTGGGGCTTATCTTTGACGGTAGCCTCTTGAGGTGGTTCAGGTTTGACAACATCAGGAGATGTGACTTCGCGATCGCCTCCTGATACGGTGGTTACACGAGATCGAGGAATATTACCGCGTCGGGGAATGCTAGATAGAGGGCGAGAGGTAACATTGACCTCAGTATGAATTTCGCCTGCTTTTTGCTTTTCGTCTAATTTTTGCGCCAGATCGATGAGCTGATCAAGATTGAGCAACTGTTTGACATCATCCACTAGAGATTCCAAGCCTTCGACTTTAAAAGCAAATTTGTCCTTAAAACTATCTTTGTCATTACTCATCGATGCTGGTTCCTATGGCTAATCTTCTGGGCGGCGATTACATTCTATGTTATAGCGCTTTTCAATCAGAGGTTGATTTTCTCACCTTCGGCGAGAAAATCAACCTCTGATATAGATTCTAACTTTGATGTAGAGGCGATCGCATCAGCATAAAGTAGAAACAGCTTGCAGATTCGCTCAACCAACAGGAACTAAGGATTTATTGTAGTAAGTATGGACGGCGCTTCGCGCTGTCCATACTTACCTAGTGAAACATTTATGACCAATAATTTAGATACATCTCTCTGTCATATTTTTGTCTATGGAACCCTCAAGCCCCATGAGTCTAACTATGCAGCATATTGTGAGGGTAAAGCGATCGCACAGCAACAAGCGATCGCCTATGGTGAATTATTTGCCCTACCGATGGGATATCCTGCCATGATTAGCGGTCATTCTCCTGTTAAGGGCTATTTACTCTCATTCCCTGATGCCAGTATTTTAGAATCTCTGGATGAGCTAGAAGATTATCAAAGTACGCGCCCTAACTCTGAAAATTTATATAATCGATATGAGATAGAAGTTTTTGATTTGGACAGCAATTCTCTAGGTTTCGCATGGGCTTACTTTATGACATTAGAGAAAGTCATTAAATTTGGCGGAATTGCTCAACTTGATGGATGCTGGACTGGGAGGTTCATTATCCATTAACGGTATCCTGTGGGGTTGCTTAGGAATTCTGAATCAGCGTAACTTTCTGTTCGGCTTTTTCTAGATATTCACGGCAATATTGCGATCGCTGCATTCCTTCTTCATAGAGCGCCAGCATTTCATCGAGAGCTGCTTCCCCATCATCGAGAATTTCCACGATTTCTTCGAGGCGTTGCAACTGTTCCTCAAAGGAGAGATCTTCTAGATTTTTTTTGACATCATTCAGGTCGGTCATATGCTTTCTCGATTACTTTCTCAATGCTAACTTGGGCGATTTCAGAACTTCTCACGATTTCCACTTTAGCAAATGTCCCCGCAAATTCCGAGAGAGATTGATCATTAGTCAGTAAGCGATCGCCTACTTTTAATAGGGCAAAACCACGCTGTAATGGGGATAGAGGATGTAGCGATCGCAAATGGGCGGTGATACGGTCGAGTTTGGTAGTGGATTGGCGGAGATGACGAGCGAGGGACTTTTGCATTGATTGCTCAGCTTCATCTAACTGTTGTGCACGATCATGGAGGCGATCGCTAAAGTTTTGCAGAGCATAGCTATTAGTGAGGGAATTTAACCTTTGGCGATAATTTTGCATTTCTTGCTGCACGCTACGAGTGAGGCGATTTTCCCAAAAGTCAATCTGTTGCAGGAGCGTATCGCGATCGCATTGAGACACAATTTCCGCCGCCGCCGTTGGTGTTGCTGCTCGTAAATCGGCGACAAAATCAGCGATCGTAAAATCCGTTTCATGCCCCACTGCGGAAATAATAGGAATGCGCGAATGATAAATAGCTTCAGCTACGGGCAAGGTATTGAATGCCCACAGATCCTCGATGGAGCCACCACCACGCCCCACGATCAAAACATCGGCATCGGTATTTTGCAAAGCCGCGATCGCACTTGCAATCTCATCGGGGGCAGTTTCGCCTTGGACAGTGGCGGGACATAGATAAATCTGACAATGGGGTGATCGCCTATTTAATGTGCTGAGAATATCTTGAATCACGGCTCCTGTTGGGGAAGTGACGACCCCAATTTTAAGAGGCAAGCTGGGAATATCGCGTTTGTGTTCAGGATTGAAATATCCGTGTTCTGCTAGTTCTTCTTTCAATGCAGCAAAGGCTAGATATAAATCACCCTCACCTGCGGCAGTCATGCGATCGCAATCGATTTGATAGCGCCCACGTGGGGCATATACCGTTAACCGTCCCTGCACCACGACCTGCATTCCATTTTTAGGACGAAAGGACAAACTGCGGCTTGACCACATCACACAGTCGATCTGAGCAGACTCATCCTTGAGGGTAAAATAGCGATGTCCAGAAGCAGCCGTTGTGAAGCCTGAAATTTCCCCCGTCACGCGCACAATACCAATTTCTTCGCGCAACAAAAGCGTAATTGCCTGCGTCAAATTAGCTACCGTCATCGCATTTTTAGAACTACCCATACAACCCACTGCTTATCCTGCGATCGCCTAATATGAAAACTCTTTCCAAACACTTTTTTAAATCTCTGACCTATTCTATGCTGCTCCTCGGAGTCTTGCCAGCCGCAGTCCAAGCCCAAGCTCAAGCTGACATCCAAGGCAACTACTTTAGAAATGAAACAATGGTGAAGGCAGCTAGTAGAGATTCTAAGCTATCGGCTGGATCGCTGTGGCTAGTAAGGGTTGATGGGCTAAACTGTAGGCGATCGGCAAGTCTTGATAGCGCCGTAGTGCGTACCTATGCGTTAGGCTCATTGCTGGAGGTAGAGGTTTATCGCGGCGGCTCCGATGAAGTTTTAGTTAATCCGCTCGATCGCAATGGAAGACCTTGGATGCCAGTACGTGGGATAAGCAGCGAAGATGTCTGTTTTGTCCGCGCTAATAGTCGCTATATTCAGCCATTTACACCAAGATAGTCAGAACTATTTTGAATCAAGGCGCGTCGTGTGCCTTGATTCAAAATAGCAATTAAATCCAGAATTTACAGTGTTATGCCGTAGTATCATAGGATGCAGTAGTTGCAGATCGCCTAACACTTTTTGTTATCGATTACAACCACCTAAATTTTAAATAAGCCTTAAAAAACACCTTCAAAAATAAGAGTTATAGACAGTTGTGGAACTTTCTTTAAAGAGTGAATACGCAATCTTGGCTATGCTGGAGCTAGCGAATCATTTTGCGATCGATCAGCCTCTCCAGATTCGTCAAATCGCTAACCAACAAAATATCCCCGATCGCTATTTAGAGCAGTTACTTGCCACACTCAAGCGTCAGGGACTAGTCAAAAGTCAGCGCGGCTCAAAAGGGGGATATATTTTAGCGCGTGAGCCTTGGGAAATTAGTTTATTGGAAATTATTCAGGGCATCGAAGGTTACGATCCGATCGTGGAAAGCAATAACAAGTCAGGTCAAGAGAGTGCATCTCTGTCGGTAATTCGTGAAGCGTGGGAGGCTGCTCAAAAGGCGGCTTCTCATGTTTTAGATAGCTGTACGCTGAAGGATCTCTGCGATCGCCAACGCCAACGCCAAATCGCCACCACGATGTATTACATATAGCGCTTTGCAAGCAAGCGCGGTACATAGGTTTGTTTC
Source organism: Pseudanabaena sp. BL-A-41 (assembly GCA_050632425.1). Lineage (GTDB taxonomy): Bacteria > Cyanobacteriota > Cyanobacteriia > Pseudanabaenales > Pseudanabaenaceae > Pseudanabaena. Next base: position 3,612,439 of record CP192607.1, read on the forward strand.
CCCGCCGAAGGCGGGGAAACAAACCTGTATTTCAAACGCTATATAGCAATCCTAAATAGTTTGTGGAAGCCTGAATTTGTCCATAGAAAAATTTGAAAACACGGCTTAGCCGTGTTTTCAAATTTTTCTATGGTTTTTACCCCACAGAGATTAATCTTTTTGCAGAAGATCAAGTATGTATAGGGTAAATTAAAGATAGGTGGGAATAGGAAAATAAATACTAGGCAAGTTTTTGTTTCTAGTAATACTCGTAGTAGCGATCGCAATATGCAATGTATCTATAGTTAAGTTAAGGCATTTATATACTTGACATACCAAAGCACTCTTTGCCCTCACCCCTAGCCCATCTCCCGCAGGAGATGGGAACAAGCAAAAGATCTTACTCCTCTTCTCCTGCGGGAGAAAGCTAGGGGTGAGGGGTGCGTCAAGTATATTAACGACTATTTACATATGAATTTGTATATCAATCAATATTGGAAAATATTGATTGATATACCGATTAGATTTACTAGTATGGCAAAAGCTCTAGCAATCCTAAATGGTTTTTAGAAGCGCAAACCGAAGGGGTGCGCTTCCACAAATCTGAAGTTACGTGGAATGAAGATTGCCCTCACCCCCCAGCCCCCTCTCCCAGAGAGGAGAGGGGGAGCAAAATCCAGAAAATTCCTGTTCCCCTCGCCCTTTGGGAGAGGGGCTAGGGGTGAGGGTCTTAGAAACTTCCACGTAACATCAGTAAAATCTAGAAAATCTACCAATGATTTAGGATTGCTATATATGGGGATTGAGCGCAATTCTTATAAACAAATTTAAATGAACTAATTTAACTAATTTTTGATAAATAGCTACATATCTGGTGGTAAGCATCCGTGAACGTAACAACACTCACAACCTCTGAGTTGAAATTAGCAATTGTGCGGAATCCATTAGTAGTTACTCCTAATGTGATGGTCACAGATGCGATCGCCCGCATGACTAACGAGCGATCGCAATGTAATGTCTATGTAGGTAGTAACCCTATCGAAGAGCAACATGCAGAATTGCGCTCAAGTTGTGTGTTGGTAGTCGAGGATGGACAGGTAATCGGTATTCTGACCGAACGCGATATCGTCAATCTCAGTGCCAAATATATTTCCCTCGATCATCTGATCATCCGCGATGTGATGGCATCTCCCGTCTTCACCCTACGCGAGCAAAACTTTACAGATATCCTCCAGACCGTCAACTTACTTCAGCAGCACCATATCCGCCATTTGCCCATCGTTGATGAGCAAAATTGTGTCGTGGGGCTAATTACCCATGAAAGTTTGCGCCAAATCTTTAGACCAGTCAATCTCTTGCGGTTACGCATCGTTGCTGATGTGATGACCCAAGAAGTAATTTGTGCAGCTCCGACAAGTTCGATGCTAGAGATTGCTAAGCTGCTGTCAAAAAATCATGTCAGTTGCGTCATCATCGTCGAGCCAATTAGTCCTCAAGCTCAAAATTCATCTGAGCCTCAATTACAGCGCCCTGTGGGATTAGTTACAGAACGAGATCTAGTGCAGTTTCAAGGATTGGGCTTAAGTCTCACAAATTGCACAGCAGAGGCGGTGATGAGTACGCCCGTTTTTGCGATCGCCCCCGATGATTCGCTATTGTCAGTGCAGGAACTGATGGACAGGCAATTGATTCGTCGCTTAGCGGTCACGGGGCAACAGGGGGAGCTATTAGGCATTATTACTCAAAGCAGTTTGTTGCAGGCTCTTAATCCTTTAGAGCTATATAACTTAGCAGAGATTTTAGAAAGTAAGGTATTGCGCCTCGAAGCGGAAAAAATGGCGCTACTGGAAAATCGCAATACTGAATTAACGCAAGAGGTCGAAGTTCGCACCAATTCCTTAATTACCAAAGCTGCAAGGGAAAAACTGGTCGCCGAAATTGCCGATCACATTCGCCGCTCCCTCAATCTTCAAGAGATTTTGGAGGTCTGTGTGTCTGAAGTACGCGAATTTATCAAGTGCGATCGCGTATTGGTATATCAGTTTCAGCCTGACTGGAGTGGGATCGTTCTTGCGGAATCAGTGGAGGATGGTGTAATTGCTTCGTTAGGAAATCAGATTGATGACTTTTGTTTTCATGATCGGGCGATCGCTTTATATAACCAAAATCAACCCATCTTAGTAAACAACATCTATGCCGTCGGTTATAGCCCCTGCCATATTGAACAACTAGAAAAATATCAAGTTAAAGCAAATCTCGTTGTGCCGATTAGCTTATCAGGGCAATTATGGGGACTGTTAATCGCCCATCAATGTGATGACTATCGCCATTGGCTGAGTGATGACGCAAGGTTGTTAGAGGATATTTCTATACATTTAGCGATCGCCATTCAGCAATCCCTCGCCTATCAAGAAGTCCAAAATCAATTGCTAGAACGCCAAAGGGCAGAAATTTTAATTCAGCAGCAACTAGTTGAATTGAGGGAATGGCGATATCGCTATGAAGCAGCAGGTCAAGCAAGTGGACAAATCCTCTATGATTATAACTTCAGTAGTGGCGCGATCACTTGGGGCGCAAATACAGAAATCATCCTCGGCTATACCCATGCAGAATTGCCAATTAGTTTGCAGGGATGGGTAGATTTAATTCATCCTGAAGAGCAGTCATATTTTTATCAAGTTTTAGAATCTTCTAGAAGTGCCAGAAGTAATTTTTTCGCCCAATATCGTGTCAGACATAGTCATGGACATTACATTTGGATGGAAGATCGCAATCAATGGTTTTGTAATTCCGAGGATGAAGGCATTGGTGTAATTGGGGCGATCGCTGATATTAGCGATCGCAAACAAGCAGAAGAGGCTCTCAAGGCAAGTGAAGCCCACCAACGCGCCTTGCTTCAGGCAATACCCGATCTATTTATGAGGGTTAATCGTGAAGGATTCTATTTAGAGTTTGCCAGTATTCCTGATCAGCATCGCATTGTGGGAAGTTTAGATGATATGAAGGGAACTCATGTATCAGAGACTCTAACACCTGAGATGACGCAAAAGCGTATGGAGGTGATCGAGCGAGCATTACAAACCCATTCAGTGCATACCTATGAGCAGGACTTTTCGACGGAAGGTAATATCCACGTTGAAGAAGTCCGCGTTGTTCCCTATAACGACAATGAAGTACTGCTAATGGCTCGAGACATTAGCGATCGCAAGATCAATGAGCTAAAACTTGCCAAGAGTGAAGCCCATTTACAAAAAATTGCCACAACTGTTCCGGGGATACTCTATACCTTAGTGCAAAATCCTGATGGATCTATGGAGTTCACTTACATTAGTCCCCCCGCAGCAGAAATTTTAGAAATTGATATTGCTGAAGCCTTGGCTGATGCTAGTCTTCTCCTTAAACAAATACATCCTGATGATCTAGCAGGTTATATTGCGGCAGGCGAACAAAGTCTCGCCAAGATGCAAAATTTTCAGCATGAATGGCGGATTATCACATCATCAGGCAAAACGAAATGGCTACAAGCTAACGCCCAACTTGAAAGATTAGAGAATCAACAAGTTAGTTCGGTGGGAATCGTCCTAGATGTGACTGAACGCAAACAATCTGAAAATGCACTCAAGCAGACTACAGAACTCTTTAGAGAAGCTCAGCGTATTGCCCATTTAGGTAATTGGGAACAGAATTTAATTGAGAATACCCTATATTGGTCGGATGAAGTTTTTCGGATCTTTGAGATTGATCCACAGCAAGTTACTTTATCCTATGAAGTATTTCTCAATGCGATTCATCCTGACGATCGCGAAATGGTGGATACGACCTATAAAAAATCAATAAGCGATCGCATTCCCTACAACCTCGTCCTTCGGCTGTTGATGCCCGACGGCAGAATTAAATATGTACATGCTCAAAGTGAGATCCTGTATGCCGAAGATGGTAGTCCGATCCGAACACAGGGAACAGTAATAGACATCACTAGTCTGAAAATAGCGGAATTAGAACTGGAAAGAGTCAATGCTGATCTGGAAGCACAAGTTAACCGATTAGTCCAAGACCGCGAAACCCGCTATCGTGCCCTCATGGATGGAGCCAGCGATGCGATTATATTGGCAGATACACAGGGACAAATTTTGGAGGCGAATACTAAAGCTGAGGCGCTATTGGGCTATAGCCGTGATGAGATTGCCGCAATGCACTTTAGCCAACTGCATCCTCCTGAGGATTTACCCGATATCATTACTGCCTTTGAGAAGTTAGCTAATCAAGAGATTGCTCAGGTGTTTGATGTCAATTTCCTTGCCAAGAGTGGAGAAGTCATTCCCGTTGATATTTCTGCTTCGGTGATCGAATTAGATGGCAAACCCATCGTTCAAGGGATTTTCCGTGATGTCCGCGATCGCAAAGTCATGCAAACTGCTCTCAAAAAGAGCGAAGAACGTTTCCGTCGGATGTTTGATTCTAAAGTAGTCGGTATGCTCTTTGCTGATTTCCAAGGAAATATTATCGATGCGAACGATTGCTTCTTAGATATGCTTGGCTATTCTAGGCAAGAGCTAGAGTCTGATGCAATTGATTGGATAGCTATGACACCAGAAGAATATCTGGCTAAAGATTATGAGTGCATGGAACGTTTAATTAAATATGGTGAAATAACTCCTTGGGAAAAGGAATATTACCGTAAAGATGGTAGTCGAATTGCAATTTTAATTGGGGCTGCATTATTGCAAGGCAGCAATAATGAAACCATTTGTGTAGTGATAGACATCAGCGATCGCAAACAAACCGAAGATCAACTCCGCCTCCTCTCTAATCGCCTCAATCTATCTTTACAGGCTGGAGCGATTGGCTCTTGGGAATGGACTTTAGGGAATGAAGTAGTTTGGGATCAGCGCAGCTATGAGATTCACGGTTTACAAAATCTAGATCGTCCTGCTACATATCAGGACTGGTTTACAATGCTAAATCCTGATGATGCTCCAGTAATTAATCAAAAGCTTCAGGAAATAGCCTCAGGCAAACAGGAAATCGATATGGAGTTTCGTATTCACCGACCTGATGGGACATTGCGCTGGATTAGATCGATGGCGTTAGGACAATTTGATGCCCAAGGTCAGCTTGTTAAGTTGACAGGTATTAATCAAGACATTACCGATCGCAAGCAGGTAGAAGAACAACTCCAACTGCAAGCAAAGCAAAAACAATTACTCTTTAATATCACTAAGGCTATTCGTCAGTCCCTGAATACTGATGACATTCTCCAAACAGCCGTAACTGAAGTAAGACATCTATTAGAAGTAGATCGTGTTGCGATATATCGATTTCAGGCTGATTGGAGTGGTGAATTTATTATCGAATCTAGAGCCAATGGTTGGGTAGAACTAGTAGGCGATGATGTTAAACAGATTTGGGAAGACACCTATCTCCAAGAAACCCAAGGTGGGCGCTTCCGTCTCCATGAAACCATGACGGTTAATGATATTTATCAGGCGGAATTACAGATATGTCATATTGACCTATTAGAACAATTCCAAGCTAGAGCCTATGTGATCACTCCAATTTTTGTGGGGGATACCCTATGGGGACTCTTTGCGATGTATCACAATGACAAACCCTATGTTTGGGAAACATGGGAAATTGAACTATTAGAGCAAATTGCCAGTCAATTAGCGATCGCTATCTACCAAGCTAATCTCTATCAACAAGTCCAAACAGAGCTAAAGATCCGTCAGCAAACTGAGTCTGCCATTGCCCAACAACTCAACCAACAACGCACTTTAGGAGCAATTACTCAACGCATTCGCGAATCCCTCGATCTCAACGAAATCCTTACAACCGTAACCCAACAGGTCAAAAATGTTTTGCAATGCGATCGCGTGATTATCTTCCGTCTCTATCCCGATGGACGCAGTCAAATCGTGGAAGAAAGCGTATCCAGTGAATTTGCCTGTCTCAAAAATCAACATTGGGATGATGAAGTTTGGTCTCAAGAAATTCTCGATTGTTACTGGAAAGGTCAGCCCCGCATTGTCCCAGATGTCATGAATGATATCTGGACAGATTGCTTAGTGGACTATTCTCGCGAAGGTCAGATCCAGTCTAAAATCGTCGCCCCTATCCTACAGGAACTACATGATCGAGAAAATCATCGCTGGGTTGATACTTCCCAAGACAATAAACTTTGGGGGGTTGTAGTTGTCCATGCTTGCCAAGAGAAAAGGGTATGGGAGGATGCAGAAGCCCAACTACTGCAACAAATCGCCAACCAATTAGCGATCGCTATTCAGCAAGCAAGCCTATTTGAGCAAGTCCAACGCGAATTAAGCGATCGGCAAAAAGCTCAACAACAACTCACACGCACCAATCAACAATTAGCCCTCTCCAACGAAGAACTAGCCCGTGCGACCCGACTCAAAGACGAATTTCTCGCCAATATGAGCCATGAGTTGCGTACCCCTCTCAATGCGATTTTGGGCATCACCGAAGGTCTATGTGAGGAAGTATTTGGCAATCTCAATGATCAACAGAAAAATGTCTTACAAACCATTGAAAAGAGCGGCAATCATTTATTAGAACTTATTAATGACATTCTCGATCTCGCTAAAATCGAATCGGGCGAAGTGAAATTAGAAGTTGCACCAACCAATATCCATCAACTCTGTCAAGCTAGCGTAGTTTTTGTCAACCAACAGGCTCTCCAAAAGCAATTAAAACTGACTTTAAATATTGGTTCTCAACTACCAGATCTGATCATCGACGAGCGACGGATTCGCCAAGTATTAATTAATCTTCTCAACAATGCTGTAAAATTTACGCCATCGGGAGGACGTATCAGCCTAGATGTCAACATAGAATCTAATCCTGATGACAATATCAGTGATGGTAGTCATAGTAATCTCAAATATTGGGTAAAATTTACAGTAACTGATACAGGCATAGGTATTACACCTGAAAATCTAAAAAAATTATTTCAGCCCTTTATCCAAGTTGATAGCGCCCTTAACCGCCAATATGAAGGTACTGGCTTAGGTTTAGCTCTAGTCAAACGCATTGTCGAACTACATGGTGGTTATGTCCACGCATCTAGCGAATTTAATGTGGGCAGCCGCTTTACGATTTCACTTCCCTATCACTCTGACACACTCTCCCCCCACCTTATCCAATTATCCTCAGATTCCATAGAACCTATGTCCATCATTGATAATAACGACGATACCATTGCCCCACCACTAATTTTGTTAGCGGAAGATAACGAAGCAAACATAGTTACTATTTCTGCGTATCTCAAAGCAAAGGGCTATCAACTGATTATCGCCAAGGATGGTAAGGAGGCAGTGGATTTGGTGCTCTCAGAGGAACCAGATTTAGTGTTGATGGATATCCAAATGCCAGGTATGGATGGCATCGAAGCAATCAAAGTAATCCGTAGCAAGAATCTGCTGGACTTACCAATTATTGCCCTGACTGCCCTAGCAATGGCAGGCGATCGCGAGAAATGTCTAGAGGCTGGTGCAACTGACTATATGAGCAAACCAATCAAACTCAAGCAACTCGCCGCCACAATTCAACAGTATTTATAATCAAAATATGCGGCGCTAAGCGGCGCATATTTTGATTTAACGTCAGATCAGGTTAATCTAACAAATTTTCAAAGCCCAAAAGTAAAAGCCTTGCGTAGCAAGGCTTTTACTTTTGGGCTTTGAGAGAGAGTTTGCTACGCAAACTCTCTCTCAAAGCCCGTTTCAAATTATCCCGAACTCGCGTTTGCTTAACTCACCTTACGCAGATAGCAAATCCGCCCTCATCCCCCAACCCCTTCTCCCAGAACGGGAGAAGGGGAGCAAGAGGTGTTTTTGAATTTTTCTTTTCCCCTCTCCCCCTTTGGGAGAGGCAGGGCTATTTCAAGAATGAGAAAAAAGGCTAAAGAAGAATACATAAGCACAAAGAAATGATTAAAGCGATAATTTAAGTTTAATGTAACTAAAAGAGGTGGAAAATGAGCAAAAGCTTAATAGATTATCTTAAAGAAGTACCAGATCCACGAGGAGCGCAAGGGAGTCGAGACGATTTGTGGCAAATCTTGCTAATTATCATCATGGGAATTATGAGTGGACAGCATGGTTATCAAGGATTAGGAAGATTTGTAGAAAGACATAGGCGTAGTCTGATCAAAATCCTAGGACTTAAACAAGGAACAGCACCATCATATTCAACACTTAGACGCATCATGCTGGACGTAGACTATGCCAAGCTGAATGAAGCATTTAATAACTGGGCGCAATCACAAGCAATGGCAAGAGGAGAAGCTATCGCAGGAGATGGTAAAAGTCTGCGAAATACGGTAAGTAATGCGGACAATAATCGGCAGAACTTTATTAGCATGGTATCGCTATTCTCACAGCAACAAGGCGTAGTGGTAGCAACCGCAATTATGGAGAACAAGAAAGAGAGTGAAATCTGTGTGATTCAACAATTGTTGTCACAGCTTAAGTTAGAAAATCATGTATTTACGATGGACGCATTACATTGCCAGAAGAAGACAGTGGCAACGATTGTTGAGAGCAACAATGACTACATCATCAAAGTAAAAAAAAATCAACCAAAATTGCAAGAAGCAATCAGAGTTAAGAGCGAGCAAGAAACAGGGCTTCAAGTTAAGGTTGAGGAGGAACAAACAAAAGGACGCAAAATCCAGAGATTAGTAGAAGTATTTGCACCACCAGCAGACATTGATTTAAGTTGGCAAGGTGTACAGTCAGTGATACGGGTAACTCGTTCTGGCGAACGTGATGGGAATCCATACAACACCTTGAGCTATTATCTTAGTTCTTTACCACCAAAGGCTGAACGGCTTGCCAAAGCGATTCGAGGGCATTGGCAGATTGAAAATCGCCTACATTGGGTAAAAGATGTCATTTTCGATGAAGATAAGAGTCCCCAAAGAGCAGGAAATGCAGCGATTAATTTGTCACTCATCAAGACTTGGGTACTTTCTGTATTTAGAATTCATGGTTTTGATTCAATAAAAGCTGCAATTGACTATTTTTCTCATAATATATCTGCTATGTGGTCTTTGCTTGTTTAAGCTCTCTCTTAAATATTCTTGAAATAGCCCTGCCCTTTGGGAGAGGGGCTAGGGGTGAGGGTCTTATAACCTTCTGCGTAAGGTGAGTGCTTAAGACATAAAACCAGAAGATGAGTTGTGGCGCGAAGCGCCGCAACTCATCTTTAAGACTCAACATAGGAGTAATTCATAAATTACTTCTATGTTGAGCATGTGCATTATGGAGTGCAAGGTGCTATATCTATGTTGAGTAAAGAGTTTAGCGAATAACCCGAACAACTTTATTCGGCATATGCTCTTTAAATACATCCTCTTTTCTTCATTCATAAGTGATTTATGAGAGCTAACTTATCGGTCAGTAATTCATCCAAAATCAGGGTTTTATATGTAGAGGATGACCGTCTTGATTGCATTGCCTTCACCAGATATGTGCAGCAATTTAGATTACCCTATGAATGTACGCTGGTTGGCTCAGTTGCCGAAGCGTTAGCGACTCTCGAAAATCAAAAATTTCAGATTGTAGTTTTAGACTATCTATTGCGAGATGGTTATTCTTCTGAAATCTTTCCCATCCTCCAATCCCAAAACTGCCCATTTATCATCTTGACAGGTAGAGGTGATGAGGAAACTGCCATAAAGCTTATGAAACAAGGGGCAGCCGACTATCTGATTAAAGATTCCGAGCAAAATCATCTCAAAATTTTGCCCATAACCATAGAGAAAGCCCTGAATCGTCATCAAATCGATCGGCAGCTCAATCTGCTTAATCGAGCAATGCAAAGTATTGAAGATGGAATCTACATTATTGATGAATCGGGTCAATTACAATTTATCAACGATAGCCTTGCGAAACTCAGCAATATTTCTGCTCAAGAGGCGATCGGTCAACCAGTTAGTGTATTAGCACAACCGCAACTGGAGAGATGGCTAAATTCTTTTAATGCCTGTCCTACCAATGGCAACACAATAGAAGGTCAGATCGAGATTTATCGCAAGGATGGTACATCTTTTTTTGCCTTAGTCTCGGAATCTTGTGTCCAAGATGGCTCTGACTTCAATAGAGTTGGGTTAATTCGCGATATCACTCCTTTGAAGCAAGTTGAGATCGATTTAAGAAATTCTCAAGACAATTTGGAGAAAACCGTTTGGGAACGGACGAGTCAATTAGAACAGGCGATCGCTAATTTGCTACAGGAAAATCAAGAACGATTAAAAATAGAAGCATCACTGCGATCGAGTCACGATCTCCTCCAAAAACAGCAGGAATTTTTCCGTTTAGTCATTGATAGCAATCCCAACTTTATTCTTGTCAAAGACTGGGAAGGTCGTTTTGTCCTAGCCAATAAAGCCGTAGCTGAATTCAATAACACGACCGTTGACCAAATCCTAGGCAAAACCGATGCAGATCTGCATATCAGATCTGAAGAATCGGAGCGTTATCTCCGCGAGAATCGGCTAGTGATTGAAACTCAACAAAACCTATTTCTCCCCGAAGAAAAAGCCTATCGAGAACATATTGGTGAGCAATGGCAACAATGGCAAAAGCGTCCAATTCGTTTACCCAACTCAGATGCGATCGGGGTCTTATGTGTTGGGATTAGTATTGACGAAATCAAAAAAGTCGAAACTTCCTTACGTGAGAGTCAGCAAATTTTTGCATCCTTAGCCGAAGCCTCACCTGTGGGCATTTATCGCACAGATAAGATCGGGGAATGCATCTACGTTAACGATCGCTGGTGTCAAATTGCAGGAATCAATGCCAAAGAAGCGGCTGGAGCTAACTGGGCTAGAGCCTTGCATCCTGACGATCGCGAGATGGTTGCCGCCGCATGGTATGAAGCGGTGAAAGCCAAGCGTCCATTTAAGATCGAGTGTCGTTTTTTGCGCCCAGATGGGGTGACGAATTGGGTATTCACGCAAGCCTTAGCAGAGCGTGACATCCACGGGGAAATCATCGGCTATGTGGGGACGATTACAGATATTGGCGATCGCAAAAGAGCCGAGTTGACTCTACAAAAAATCGTCGCTGGCACTGCTGCCGTTACTGGGGATGACTTTTTCCCTGCCCTAGTGCGTCACATTGCCGAAGCCTTAGATGTAGACTATGCATTAATTACAGAACTCATCGAAGATCGCCTCCAGACATTAGGGTTTTGGGCTAATGGAAGCTTACAACCTACAATTTCCTATATACCTGCACGTACTCCTTGCGAAATTTCTTTACAGGAGGGCGAATATCATTGTGCGCAATGTGTTCAATCCCTTTTCCCTGAAGACCTTGACCTTGTAACGATGAATGCTGAAAGCTATTTGGGCATATCCCTGAAAGATGAACAGGGTCAAGGGATTGGCAACCTTTGTATTTTGGACACCCAACCCATCCCAGAAAGCAAACGCGCCGAAGCCATCTCGATTTTGCAAGTATTTGCGGCAAGAGCCGCCGCCGAATTGCAGCGCAAAATTGCCAATGACAAACTCCAGCGCTGGAACCAAGATTTAGAGTTGCGGGTGCAACAGCGTACCAAAGAATTGCAAGAGCGCGAACAATTTCTAAAAACTGTACTAGATACTTTTCCGCTATTTGTATTTTGGAAAGATCGCGAATCGGTTTATTTAGGTTGCAATCAAAAATTTGCGGCTGCGGCTGGAGTCGAAGATTCTACGGCAGTTATTGGCAAAACAGACTATGAGATGTCTTGGGGAGAGACGGAAGCGGAGATGTACCGTAAGGACGATCGCTTAGTGATCGACAGTGGCTGCGCCAGACTGGGCATTATCGAAACCCAACGTCGCCTTGATGGAAAAACGATCTGGTTAGAGACGAACAAATTACCCTTACGCGATCTCCAAGGCGAAATAATAGGTGTACTAGGAACCTATCAAGATATTAGCGATCGCAAATATGCAGAGGAGAAATTGCAACAAAGCAATGAGCAGCTAATGCGAGCCACCCGACTCAAGGATGAATTTCTCGCCAATATGAGTCATGAACTTCGCACGCCGTTAAATGCGATTTTAGGCATGACCGAAAGCTTGCAAGAAGAGATTTTTGGGGCAGTAACTCCAGAACAAATTAAAGCTATGCAAGTCATTGAGGAGAGTGGCACGCATCTCCTATCGCTGATCGATGACATTCTGGATTTATCAAAAATCGAAGCAGGACAGATCAAACTAGATTTAAAGACTACTTCCATTGATAGTTTATGTAGATCGAGCCTGTCATTTGTTAAGCAACAGTCTATCCAGAAGCACATTCATATAGAAACTAAAGGCAGTCAGGATCTACCAGAAATTCTCGTCGATGAGCGTCGTATCCGTCAGGTGTTAATTAATTTGCTGAACAATGCTGTCAAATTCACTCCAGAAGGTGGAAAAATCACTCTAGAAATTACTAGCGTGACAAGCGATTCCCCTGATGCTCATGCTCACACTCCACAAGAATTTCTACGAATTGCAGTGAGTGACAATGGCATTGGCATTGCTCCCGACAACATCGAAAAACTATTTCAACCCTTTGTCCAAATCGATAGCGCCCTCAATCGTAAATATAATGGTACTGGCTTAGGACTTGCCCTAACCAAACGGATTATCGAGTTACATGGCGGTTGGGTAGATTTAACTAGTGAATTGGGTGTAGGTAGTTGCTTTGCGATCAACCTACCCTATATCCATACATCACCACCATTAACATCACTACCATTAACTGAAGAAAAGCAAACTTCATTTGTAGAAGCGAGCCTTGAGGTGGCTCCTACTAAAACAGATTCTCTAACAACTAAAAGTAAAACTGAGTCTTTACCTCTAATTCTGCTTGCAGAAGATAACGACATCAACATCATGGCTATTTCCAATTACCTCAAAGCTAAGGGCTATCGGATGATCATCGCCAAAGATGGCAAGGAAGCTGTAGATCTGGTCTTATCAGCAAGCCCAGACTTAGTGTTGATGGATATCCAAATGCCCAAGATGAATGGTTTTGAAGCGATTAAACTGATCCGCAGTCATAATTTGAATGACCTGCCGATCATCGCAGTGACAGCCCTGAATATGTCAGAGGATCGCGCCAGATGTCTAGAGGCTGGCGCAAATGAGTATCTTGCTAAGCCTGTCAATCTCAAGCAATTGGAGACGATGATTCAAAGCTTTTTGCTCGCAAGGACTCAAATTTAGTACTGAGATCAGCGATCGCTACGGCTTCCTGCTCACCTGATTCTAGCCACTTGATTTGGACTTGCCCAGCTTCGATCTCGCTATCACCAATGACGACAGCAGCTTGAGCATTAGCATTACTTGCGCGTTTAAACTGTTTATCAAACTTCGCACCACTGAGATCGAGTTCCACGGTAAATCCTGCTTTGCGGAGCGTTTGAGCAATAGATAGAGATTTGGCTTCCGCTTGTTCACCACGCGAGACAATATAGAAGTCAACTTGCGATCGCTTTTGTTCGGCAACCTGTTGCATGAGAATGACTAAGCGCTCTAAGCCGATCGCCCAACCGACCGCAGGTACATCCGCGCCGCCAAGTTCCGCAATTAAGCGATCGTAACGTCCACCACCGCAGACTGCCGACTGTGCGCCGAGTTGGTTGGATTGAATCTCGAAGGCAGTGCGGGTGTAGTAGTCAAGCCCGCGCACAAGACGGGGATTAATGCGATAGGCGATATTCAAATCCGTTAAGAGATTTTGGACTTTCTCGAAATGCTGTTGCGATTCAGGACTTAAATAATCGAGAATGCTGGGCGCATCTTGAGAGATTTCTTGAGTGCGTTTGTCTTTGCTATCGAGAATGCGGAGAGGATTACGGGTGAGGCGATCGCGAGAATCCGCATCAATTTCCTCAACAAAAGGCGTGAAATAGTCCACCAGAGCTTGACGATAGGCAACCCGATCTTCGGAACTACCGACCGAGTTGAGGTCAACCACGAGATCAGTTAAACCGACAGCTTGCAAAAAGTCACTGGCGATCGCGATCGCTTCGGCATCAGCACGCGGATCGGCACTACCTAATACTTCTACGCCTAATTGGTGAAATTGACGCTGACGACCCGCTTGAGGACGCTCATAGCGAAACATTGCCCCCATATACCAAAGACGCTGAACCCCACCTTGAGCAAACAACTTGTTTTCGATATAGGATCGCGCCACCCCTGCTGTCCCTTCAGGGCGCAAGGTCAAAGAGCGATCGCCACGATCATTAAAGGTATACATTTCTTTGCCGACAATATCAGTGGCTTCACCGATGCCCCGCGCAAATAGCTCAGTTGCTTCAAAAATGGGGGTGCGAATTTCGGTATAGGCGGCTTGCTTAAGGATTTGACGTGCAGTTGTCTCTAACTGCTGCCAGTAATAAATTTCGGGGGCGAGGATATCGCGAGTGCCGCGTGTGACCTGAAGTGAAGACATGGATACTAATGTGTGATTTACAGGAAACTGTGATGTTATTCCAGAATACAGAGTTTTTGGTCATCAAAACTTCAATATTTGTTGAAAGTATTGCAAAGCAATCGTTTCTCACAAAGAGGAGGAGACACAAAGCTGCCATGCTTGAGGGTTTAGCAAGATTGTGATCACACTGCACATTCAGTCGGTAACAAATCTAGGTAAAATCTGCATAGTGCCAGTTAATCTCAGCTAGTTAATTTAAACAGTCCTTATGCCAGAAGATAACGCGAACGACCAGCAAACAACCCAAGCGACTAATGAAGCAATATTTAATGAGGTGCTAAAAAGTGTAGAAATCGATCCTGCTTTGCTAGCGGAATTAGGTGAAGTGACCAATGATCCTGAACAGGCGATCGATACCGCCATCCGTCAATGGCTACAACGCCGAGCCATCAAGGAAGCCGATCGCTCTCGCCCCCTGACCATGAACCCTGTTGTGCCCCCGCGTGGTGAGTGGAATGACTAAGAGCCTTAACTAAAGCTCTAGTTTTTGCTAGTTTCCTCAATCAAAACCCAAGACTGATTCGCAATGCTGCGTAGGCTGATCCCAAAGATTTATGTTTGAATTATTGATACAAAACAAGCTACTCGTGATGATTGGGCTATCTCAATTTGGATTAGTCCTCATGATGTTCATTATCATTAATCTTAGTCAGCGTAGGCTAGGCAAGTCGAGCATGAGCAACAATAGCCTTAATCCCAACACCAATCCCACGTCATCTGCGGCGATCGCCACTAGTCGGCTCAATGCTATTCTCAAACCCATAAACAATCTAGAAGGTGACGCATCCAGTATTCGCAATATTCATGATCTAAATATTTCAATTGATTTACCAGAATTAATCACAGATATGCAGAACGAGACGGGCGATCGCCCTGACGCTAACCCTGAATCTGATATGTACAAAGTAGCGATTTCCCCAGATTTATTCACAGAATTGTTGGAAATCTCGAATAATCCTGCGGAAACAGTTGATGAAGCAATTCGTTGGTGGTTACGTCGGCGCACTTTAAACGCCCTAGAGACATCCATTGATCGCCGCGATCGCCTTAGTTCGAGGTCATATAGCTCCAAGCGATCGCAGCAAGAATTGTGGAATGACTAGCTGTGAGTGCGCTCAGTACAGGCTTAACCTCGCCCTTTGATATTGTCGTTGGGCAATCACAGGCGATTACTTTACTAAAAGCTGCCATCAAACGCGATCGCATTGCCCCCGCCTACTTATTTGCAGGTGCAAGTGGTGTGGGGCGCAGTAAAACCGCTTCGGCATTTGCGGAAATTTTATTAGGCGATCGCAAATCCGCAAATCGCCTCAGCGATCGCAATCATCCTGATTTACTCTGGGTCGAGCCAACCTATTTAGATAAGGGCAAAATGCTCACAACCAAGGAAGCAGAAGCCGCAGGGTTAAAACGTCGAGCCTTGCCCCAGATCCGCATTGAGCAAATTAGGGAAATTAGTGAATTTGTCAGCCGCGCTCCCCTCGAATGTAAGCGATCGGTAGTGATTATCGAGGAAGCACAATCAATGGCAGAATCGGCTGCTAATAGCCTCCTAAAAACCCTCGAAGAACCTCTCTACGCCACAATTATCTTGATCGTTCCCGATGCAGGCTCGATTTTGCCCACCCTCGTTTCACGCTGTCAACGCATTCCTTTCACCAGATTGAACCAAGCCCAAATGCAGGAAGTTCTTACCCGCGAAGGACATACAGACATCCCCCCCGATGTGGTTGCCCTTGCCCAAGGTTCCGCAGGACAGGCGATCGATTCTTTTGAGAGATTTAAAAGTATTCCCATCGAATTATTAAACTCTGTGCGCCAAACTCCTCGAGATGCCCGTAGTGCAATGGCGATCGCCAAACAAATTACAAAAGAGTTAGAAGTAGATTTGCAACTTTGGCTGATCGACTATTTACAAAACTATTTCTGGGAACAACAAAAATCGAAATCTATCTTGCAACATCTCGATAAGGCAAGAGAGTTAATTGCTCGCTATGTCCAGCCTCGACTAGTTTGGGAAGTAACGCTTCTACAAATTGCAGGCAAGATTTTTTGAAATGTTTTTTTAGAGAGGGGTTGCCTAGCAACCCCTCTCTAAAATCCCAAAAGTGCTATGATGAAAACCCAGATTTCGGTTTTAGTGAAGAGCAGTCACTAAAAGTAATGGGGAAAGTTTGGTGCAAGTCCAACGCTGTCCCGCAACTGTGATTTTGATCTATCTAAGAACTCCGAGTTTTGCAATAGACGCAAAAGAGTCAGAATGCCCGCCGAATCGCATCTTCACATAAATCTACATCTACGAGGTTATAGATGATGAATCCATATTTTTACGAATGGAAACGAAATTCCATTCTTACTTACAAATTCAACTTGCAGCAATGGAGCCCAGTCCATGAAGCTTAAAGATAGTGACTGGCAAGGGAATTTTGGATACTGGCAAAAAAGCTTTATTCACAATAACCTCATGATGATTGGTTATGCTGCATGGAGAGGCTTCTTGCAATATGGTCGAGGAGTCGTGATTTGTGAGGTAGATCGCCAAGCGATCGCTCCCAGTAATACAGGTTTAACAGTTACACCATTTCAATCGCAATTCATTGCTGAGCAGGAATTAGTTACCTCAATCCAAACATTTTCTCTCGATCAAGAGCTAATCTCTGTACTCGCACAAGCAATCGGCAACTATGACCCCGAAAGAGAAATTGTATTATTGATAAAAATGGAAGAGCATCTCGAAATCAATCTTTTTCAGAATCTTAAAATTTTTCCACCCGACTGCTATTCGCAAGTTAGTCGTCGTTGGGAAGAGTTTCAGCCTTGCTTAGAAACTCAAACTCGATGATATAAAACCCAAAAGATGAGTGGCAGCGCGAAGCGCTGCCACTCATCTTTTGGGTTTTAGTTGTTATAGAAGTTTTCCACAATTAACTGTGTACTTGTGGAAAACTTCTATCATCAGTTGCAATCTGAAACCAAACTGAAGTTGTTTTCTGATGTTACGTGGAAGGTTCTAACGTAGGAGCGGGTTTTGCAAATAGATCTTGCTTCAGCACAGAATCACCAACTAAACCCGCCCATACTACAAAATCACCTGAGGGATAGGGGTGATAGTTCCATCCACGTAACACCAGTTATTAAAAAAAATCCCCACCGAAAGGCGGGGATAAAGAATCGTTTTTACTTAGTCTTAAACATTTAGATTGGAAACAGGCAAGATTTAAAGATTCCCCAACCACCAAATCAAGCCATGCCCCGTAGAAACTTCAAGAATGAGGAGAGAGACAAAACCAATCATGGCGAGTCTACCGTTAAGTAATTCTGCATAAGGAGTGAAACCAGCTTTGTCGGTATCTTCGACATACATTTTGGGTTCAACTGCGAAGTTATTAAGAACACCTCTTTCATCAACTCTGTAACTGTTAGCCATTGCTTTAACCTGTGTGTTAATTCCTTATGTAAAGAAATATAACAAAGTATTTCGAGATGTTAATCTAGCTAAGGACATGGATGACAGATTGGCTGCACCTATACAAAGAGGTATGCAAAAGGACGGGCTTGGCAATATTAAGTATTATGGTAATCGCGCATTCTTGATACGACATCAGATCCATGACACAAATAACTTCTTTCAAACTCTCCGAACTTGCAGCCGAGTTTGTCGCTACCCTACCCGATTGTCTATTTGAATCCAATGGCGACGATCCGATTATTACTGGTGTCGCAGCGATCGATAAGGCGCAATCTGGAGAAATTACCTTTGTGTCTTCATCGAAATTTGTCGCCCGTCTGAAGGATACTCAAGCCAGTGCCGTTATCCTCGATCTAAAAACCCCGTCCCCTCTGCCCTGTATCCGTACCGCGCACCCTCGCATTCTCTTTGCCAAGGTGCTCGAAAAGTTTTATCAACCACCTACGCCGCCCGTTGGTATTCATCCCACAGCGATTTTGGGTGAAGATGTGCAACTAGGGGCAAATGTCGCGATCGCACCCTATGTCGTCATTAGCGATCGCGTCAAAATTGGTGATAATGTCACGATTTATCCCCATGTCACCATTTATAACGATGTGGAAATTGGTGCGAATACAACAATTCATGCCAATTGTGTAATTAGCGATCGCACCCAAATTGGTGCAAATTGTATCTTCCATCCCAGCACCGTGCTCGGTGGCGATGGCTTTGGCTTTGAGCTAGCTCCTAATGGGACATGGTACAAAGTCCCTCAAACTGGATATGTAATTATCGAGGACAACGTGGAACTGGGCTGCTCCTGTGCCGTTGACTGTCCTGCCGTTGGAACCACCATCATTCGTAAAGGTGTAAAGATCGATAACTTTGTGCAAATTGGTCATGGGGTGGAAGTGGGAGCGCATTCTGTTCTTGCCTCACAGGTGGGCTTAGCGGGTGGTGTTACTCTCGGTCATCATGTGGTTATGGCGGGACAGGTTGGCGCAGCAAATCATATTCACATTGGCGATGGCGCAATCATTGGTGCAAAGTCTGGCATTCCTAGTGATGTTCCCGCAGGTGTGACGATGATGGGTTATCCTGTGGTTCCTGAAAAGGACTGGAAACGCATTGTTATCTCTGAGCGACAGCTTCCTGATTTGTTACATACCGTTCGCAAGTTGGAAAAGAGAATTGCAGAGCTAGAAGCAAAACTTGCTGATTAATCTATCGAGAGAGACGCTTTGCGTCTCTCTCGAATTGCCTACGGCAAAATGCTATATAGGTCTGCAAATGTTTATTGATTTCCATACACATCGCGATCGCCAGTTACCAAATCTCATTAATTTGCAAACGCTTCATGTTACGACTACATTGCAGGAGGCAGATTTACCGACTACTTGTAGTCTCGGCTTGCATCCTTGGTTTGTTGATGAATCGTGGGAAGATGCTTGGCAAAATCTCGAAGCATTAGCTAGCTTAGAAAAAGTAGTAGCGATCGGGGAATGTGGCTTAGATCGGTCTATTGATTTGCCCATGGAAATACAAACTGTGATTTTTCAGAAACATATAGAACTTGCAGAGTCAATTCGCAAACCATTGGTAATTCATTGTGTAAGAGCCTTTGCTGAATTAATTGCGCTTAAGAAAAGCTCCAAATCTTCTGTTCCTTGGATTATTCATGGCTTTCATAAAAAAATAGAAGTTTTTCAGCAATTGCTCAAACACGATTTTTACTTTTCTTTTGGGGCAGCAATTTTAAGCGATCGCTCTCCTGTGATTCAGGCGATCGCTAATATTCCCGATGGTAGATTTCTCCTCGAAACCGATGATCGACAGGATATAAGTATCGAGCAAATTTACGATCGCGCCGCCAAATTGCGTCAAGTGCCCCTCGAAACTTTGCAAACGCAATTACTCGAAACTTATCACCAATTGACTAGATTGGGCTGAGTCAGGCGCAGGATCGATAACATCCATGCCCAAACCAATCTCACTGAGTAACTCTTGGGCGGCATTGAGCATTTCAGGTTCGAGATTTTTGAGGTCTTCGCGAGTACTGAGATAGGTTCTCAAAGCAGTCATCGGATCGAGCGCCTCGGCGGTACTGAGATCGGGTAGGCGAGTGCGTGGATTTTGGCTGACGACTTCAGGAATTAGGGAATAGTTATGGGCGCTTTCCATTGCTTCATGCAAGATGCGATCGTCAATCAGGGCTAACTGCTCGGCTTTGATTTTATAGATTAAACGAGCGATCGCATTGTCGATTTTTCCTTTCTGAATTGCCTTGAGTAATTTCCCTTGCGGATCTTCGGATTGAGTAACATCAACTTCCATTGTCCGAAAGGCGCGAGTGGGAATCGGACAAAACTCAAACTTTACATTTCCCTTTTCTACTTCTAGCCAACAATAGCCCTTAGATTCATTCTCTTCTCCAAAATCCACACGCTCAATGCTCCCTGGATAAACTACAAGTGGTTGCGTGGCAAGAATTTGATGGCGATGCACATGACCGAGGGCTACATATTCAAAGGCTTCACGGGTGAGCATTGATAGGGGAATGGTGAAGCCTTTGCCTGCTGCGAGAAATCTCTCTGCGCCATAGGTTGCGGTATCTACCATCACATGGGCTAATAAAATTGTTGGCAATTTGGGATCTAGTTGACGGATTTCGCCTTCGAGAACTACTTGTAAGCGATCAATCAGAAATTGACTGACTTCACTCATAGAGAATCCTTCCGTTTCCGACTTCGTAAGCAATGTCGATCGCGTAATCCAAGGTAAGGTAATAATCTGGATATCGCCTGCATTGGTGGTAATTCGATGGGTAGCGATCGTGTCGCCTACAGTGAAGTTCGGTACGGCGAGACTGCGATAGATGGCAAGACTCGCGCCGCCAATTCCCTGTGAATGTTGGTCGTGATTGCCCACCAATAGCACTGTGGGAATTCCTGCATCGGCGAGGCGGCGAAATTGCTTGGCGAAGGCTTGCTGGACTAATGGTGGTGGTGTGGCATCAGGGAAGGCATCGCCACCAAAAAGAACGATATCGGCGGGTTCGTTAATTGCGCGATCGATACAGATGGTCAGTGCTGCTACAAAGTCCTCTAGACGTGTATTTAGTCCTGTTTGAGGATTGACTTTGCCGTGAGTCGTGCTGCCTAGATGGATATCGGAGAGATGTAAAACTTTTATAGCCATAGTCTCAAAAGGCTAGTAATTAAAACAAACTACCATGAATCTTAAGGGTGAATAGAAAATTTAGAGATGCTAGTATAAGAAAAATTTCTGCTTGCTTGTACGTCTGCCAGTCTTGTCCTAAATCTAGAGACTCTCATCCATTTTGGTTATGGCTCATACCTTTCCCTACATATCGCGTCAATCGGCTGAGGATTTACAAAAAAACTTTGCGGCAGCTTTGTCCAATCCAAGCTCATATCCAGTGATGTTGTATATTTGGGGAATTGGTGGTGTGGGGAAATCTACTCTAAAAAGACGACTAGCAGAAACTTATGGACAACAGGCTGATTTTACAGAAGTATCGTTTGGATTAACTGAGGGGATTAATACGCCTATTGAGTTAATGGCAAAACTGCATTCACAGTTACCGCCATTAGCTTTTTGGCAAAGAGATCTACTAGCAAAAGATCCATTTCAGGCTCTATACGACGAATATCAACAAATCTCCAATCAACTGCAAACTCAACCGATTGACGGGAAAAAGTCTGTAGATAAAGAACAGATAGATCAGGTAAAAAGTTTGCTCAAGGCGGGGGCAACTGCGTTAAGCGATCTGATGCCAATGTCGGGGCTGAGTAAACCTGTGCTAGAGACTACGGCGGAGAGGACGGTTGATATTGCAGGGATGTTATTGACAGAAAAGGATCGTTGGCAGCAGGTGTTGCAACAGCATCGGGCAACGAAGAAAAATAAGGAATTGCAGGCTTTGATGTTAGAGCCGATTCCTAAATTGACAAAAGCTTTTGCTGAGGCATTGGTACTGCGATCGCAACAGACTAAAAAGACGGTGGTATTGGTATTGGATACCTACGAAAAAGTCCCATCGGATTTAGATCGTTGGCTATGGCAATCTTTGTTGGCAAATACGCAACTTCAGCCACATCGGGTGCGTTTGGTGGTGGCTGGTAGAAAAAGTTTGTTGGATGAGGAGGCATGGCGCAAGCTTCAACAGGATCGCAATCTCATTTTTGAGCGTCAATTGGATCGATTTGACCAAAGCCAAACTCAGAAATATTTGAATGATATTGGTATTAAGGATGAGGTGGAAATCGCGGCGATCTTTAAAGTTACAAAGGGATTGCCTTACTATCTCAATTGGGTACGACAGCAACAGGAAAAAGGTAAGCCGATTAGCTTTGCTCAGGGCAATCAAGGGATTGTCAAGTTATTGCTACAGGGGTTGAATGATAAGGAGAAGCAAGCATTACAAATCGCGGCTTGTTGTCGATGGTTCGATCTCCGATTGATGCAGCATTTGCTAACGCAGCAGTCGGAGTTGAACTGGGAAAATGGACAAAGTTGTTATGATTGGTTGATCCAGAGGGAATTTGTGGAGCCATTCCAAAGATTTTATCGCCTCGATGATGTGGCGCGAGATGTGTTTCGGGAATCTCTTTGGCAAGAATCCATTGAACAATTTGCCCAAATCCATCAAATCCTTGCTGATTATTTTAATGCTCAAGCCGATCGGGCGATCTCGCCTGAGAGTCATATCAGCGAAAAATATGCTAGTGGCGAATGGTGTGGCTACAAGGCAGAAGTGCTTTATCACATTTGCTTTACTGACAATCGAGACATTCGCCAAATCCTTTTGACGCATCTTTTTGAATCCCATTATTTCGATCAAACTGATGTGATCAAAACTCTCTTTATTGCGATCGCTAGTGAAGGCAGCCTCGAATCTCATGCTTTATTAACTGAAAGTATCCGCAAATTGTTGAGTGCGATCCAGCCCGCAGCCATGAATGGCTCGATAGTTCTAGAAAAAGAAGTTGTCAGTAATGAGCAACTTGACAAGCTTAATCTCTCTCAATCGCAACTAGAAGTCACAAGGCAAATCTGCTTTACTCAAGTCCAATCTCTAGAAGGTTTAGCGAGGTTTGCGGCGCTCATTTATAGAGCAAAGATTGTCTCGACATCTCAACGACTGCAATGGTTACAACAAGCAAAGGAATTTGTGGAACATCTCATCACAGATGTAAATCCAGAATTTAGCTCTGGATTGTTCTTACAGCATTTAGGAAAAGTTTTCTTTGAAGTAAAAAACTACGAAGAAGCAATCACTGCCTATGACAAAGCTTTGCAAATCAAGCCTGACTTCCACGAAGTATGGAATGGTCGGGGTGCTATACTTTGTGACAAATTAGGAAAATATGAAGATGCAATTATTTCATTTGATAAGTCATTACAAATCAAACCTGATTTCCACTGGGCGTGGTATAACCGAGCCATTGCACTAGAAAAATTAAGAAGATACGAAGAATCGATCATCTCCTATGACCAATCCTTGCAAATCAAACCTGACTTCCATGAAGCATGGAATAATCGGGGATATGTGCTAAGAAAATTAAGAAGATACAAAGAAGCGATCACCTCCCATGATAAAGCCTTGCAAATCAAACCTGATTCCCACATGGCATGGTTCTATAGAGGAATAGTCCTATGTGATAATTTAGGTAGATCCGAAGAAGCAATCACATGCTGTGACAAAGCTCTGCAAATCAAACAGGACTTCTACGAAGCATGGTTCTATAGAGGAGTAGTCTTATGGGACAATTTAGGTAAATACGAAGAAGCGCTCTCTTCCTATGATAAGGCTCTGCAAATTAATCCAGACTCCTATGGAGCATGGTTATATAGAGGAATAGTCTTATGTTACGATTTGGGTAGATCCGAAGAAGCAATCACCTCCTATGATAGGGCACTACAAATCAAACCTGATTACTATGAAGCATGGTACAACCGAGGCTTTGCGCTATTTAATTTAGGAATGTGTGAAGAAGCGCTCTCTTCCTATGACAAGTCTCTGCAAATTAATCCTGACTCCCACGAAGCATGGAATGGTCGTGGTGCTGTACTTTGTGACAAATTAGGAAAGTATGAAGATGCAATTATTTCATTTGATAAGGCACTACAAGTCAAACCTGATTACTATGAAGCTTGGAACAACCGAGGTATTGCGCTAGATAGATTAGGGAAAGATGAGGATGCGATCGCATCCTTTGACAAAGCCTTACAAATCAAATCTGACTATCATGAAGCATTGTATTGTCGTGGTGCTGCGCTTTGTGACAAATTAGGAAAATATGAAGATGCAATTATTTCATTTGATAAGGCATTACAAATCAAACCTGACTACTATGAAGCATGGTACAGTCGAGGCGTTGCACTCGGTAATTTAGGAAGAAACGAAGAAGTAATCTCTGCCTATGACAGAGCATTAGAAATCAAACCTGACTTACATGAAGCATGGAACAACCGAGGCTTTGCGCTAAGAAAATTAGGAAGAAACGAAGAAGCGATCTCATCTTATGACAAAGCACTAGAGATAAAATCTGACTATTACTATGCTTGGAATGATCGAGGTGATTCACTCAAGAATCTAAATAGATATGAAGAGGCGATCGCATCTTATGACAAAGCTTTAGAGATAAAACCTGACTATCACTATGCTTGGAGCAGCCGAGGTTATGCATTTTTGAGGTTAGAAAGATTTACCGAAGCTTTAGCTAGCTTTGAGAAAGAAATGGAATTTAATGAGGGTAGTGCTTATTATGACAAGGCATGTTTCTATGCAGCACAAAATCAAATTGATGAAGCTATTCCCAACCTACAAAAAGCCATAGAGATAGATAGTGAAAAATATATCAAGAGAGCAAAGACTGACTCAGATTTTGACAACATCCGTCACGATCCACGCTTTCAAGCCTTGATACAATAGCGGGTGTTGTAGGTTATGTAGGGGCGGGTTTAGGTGACAATTCTGTTCTATCAGCAAAATCTATCTGCTAAACCCGCCCCTACGCAATCTCAATTCTGGCAAAACCTGTCCCTACACAATTTCAATAATGTTATGCAATATGATTTTGTTAATGGTTATAGGTTATGTAGGGGCGGGTTTAGTTGACAATTCTGTTCTATCAGCAAAATCTATCTACAAAACCCGCCCCTACGCAATCTCAATTTCTCCAAAATCTGCTCCTACGCAATCTCAATAATGCCATGAAATACGATCGCGAAAAACACCATCGGCGCTCTATTCGGCTCAAAGGATACGACTATTCATCTGTAGGCAGTTATTTCATCACCATTTGTACTTTTCAACGAGAATGCCTATTTGGAACAATTAGCAATGGAGAAATGCAGTTAAATCAATATGGAAAAATCGTGCATTCTCATTGGCAAAACCTACCTAAATACCATTCCAGATTGGAACTAGATGAATTTGTCATAATGCCCAACCACATCCACGGCATTCTATTTTTGATAGATAACAATGATATTTCTATGGATCACGACAATTCTGTAGGGGCGGGTTTAGCAGATAATTTTGCGCTGAATGCAGAATCTATCTACAAAACCTGCCCCTACACAACCTCAATCCCTACAGAACCCGCCACTACAAACAATTTTGCAACAGAGAACAATCATGGAATTCCAGAAATTATTCGAGGATTTAAAACATTCTCTGCTCGTCGCATTAACCAAATCCGTCATACATCAGGAATTCCCGTATGGCAGCGCAATTATTACGACCATATCATTCGTGATGAAACATCATTAAAAAAGATTCGCCAGTATATCCAAACAAACCCAAATTTATGGCAGGTTGACCAGTTGCATCCCAACAATCCCTCTAAATGGTAACTATTACAAATCAGTCTGACAAACACTTTACCCAAAAGATGAGTGGCCGCACAAAGCTCTGCCACTCATCTTTTGGGTAAGCAAAACTTACATTGCTATATCGCCAAATTGATACCGATCCTGCTGCTTATTAAAATCGATCACAAAACACTCGCCCCACCATGCCCCCCCATTCATCTGCCTTCGCCACTAACTCCTTCGGCTTTGCGGATTGTGAAGACGCAATATCGGGAAACCAGTTTTCCTAATACATGGTAATTAAGGATTTTGTATTAGCGCTAGTCATAGCTTAATCTTAAACTAGAAGTCACTGTGGAGCAGTGACTTCTAGTATTTTAGCGCTCACTCAGTTGAGAGGTTTGGGCAGCTTGAGCAGCTTGCTCTTGTTGCGATCGCAATTCCTTCGCTCTAATCCTTTGCCACACCTTCCAACAGGCATAGACCATCAACAAAGTACTAATCGCCGCATAGGTTCCCCCCGCAGGCATTCCCGATACAGCCATCGCAATGCTGCCAACCCATAGCGTCAAGGCATAAATAAATAAAACCGTGAGACGCTTTGATACACCTGCCTGCACTAGGCGATGGTGCAAATGATGCTTACCTGCTGACATTGGCGATTCACCGCGCCCAATGCGCTGCAAAATCACTGCCGTCGCATCCACAATTGGTACAGCAAGAATCATGTAGGGCATAATCAGCGCTACAGTAGCTACTGCTTTGACCAGTCCAATTACACTCACCCCCGCAAGGGTAAAGCCCAAAAAGTACGCGCCCCCGTCTCCCATAAAGATTTCTGCCGAACTTTTGGGCTTGAAGTTATAGCGCAAAAATCCTAAACATCCACCCGCAAGGGCTGCCGCGATCAAAGCCGCCGCAGGCTGATTCATAAAGAGACTGGTGATTAAAATTACGGCGGCTGCGATCGTGGTTACACCTGCGGCAAGTCCATCCAAACCATCCAACCAATTTATCGCATTTGCCATGCCCGACAGCCACACCATTGTGATCGGCAGGCTAAACCAACCAAACTTGATAATTCCGAAAAATGGTATTGAGATAAAGTCAATACGCACACCAACACGCCAAGCGGCAGCAGATACCGCTAACTGGGCAATTAAGCGAGGTAATGGTGGCAGGTTAAATAAATCATCCGCAAAGCCAATTAGGAAAAAGGCTGCCCCACCAATTGTGACACCCCAAACTTCGTATTCTCTAGTTTGTGGCAAGATCCCAAAATATCCACCAGCCCAAACTAACAATAGGGCGGTGACGCTTCCTATAAAAATCGCTACGCCGCCAACACGCACTACAGGCGTTGTGTGCATCTTGCGGTGGTTAGGCTTGTCTACTAATCCTGCTTTGAGTCCGAAATAGCGAATAATCGGCGTACTCAGCCACACCACGATCGCAGATACTGCAAAGGCGACCAAGTAAGGAATGGCAGTTGGATGCAGCATTACAAGAATAAAATTTAATATTGAGGTTGGGCAAATTTATGCTGCAAGCATAGCATTGGATTGGATAAACGCACAGGTTAAAACCCTATTAATTAGCCATAGAAATATTTAGAGGCGTTGGCAGAGCTAACGCCTCTAAATATGATGCTTGATTGAAGGAGCAAGCATCATTTGCTTAAAACTATGGTTTGAGGTTTGCGTCCAAAATCATGTTAGAATTGTAAGCCGTGTGAAAAATTTTCATCATAAGTAAACGTTAGGGATTAATCCATGAAAGTTGTTAGCTCCCTCAGATCGGCAAAAACTCGCCATAAGGACTGCAAAGTTGTACGTCGTCGCGGCAGAATATATGTCATTTGTAAGACAAACCCAAAGTTCAAAGCTCGTCAAGGATAATCAACGACTTGTCGTTATTTATCATAAAAAAAAGAGATGCCGCTAAGCGGCATCTCTTTTTTTTGTAGAATAGGCACATGACTAGTACTACTCGCAAAGCAAATCTCCTCAATGCGATCGCCCCTGTGAATCGCGGTTTGAATATGACTGAGGATCAGCGCAAAGCAATTTTTTCGGCGGTTGCCTATCTCGAAGAGTTAAACCCTACGCCTGCACCGACTCAATGCCCTGAATTGTTAGATGGTAATTGGTTGTTGCTATTTACGACTAGCCAAGAGTTATTAGGGATCGATCGCTTTCCGCTTTATAAGCTAGGTAATATCTATCAGTGTTTGCGCGTAGCTGAGGGCAAGATTTTTAATGTTGCCGAAATTAAGGGTTTGCCATTACTAGGTGGTTTAGTAAGTGTTTGTGCCAATTTCTCGATTGTGAATGAGAAGCGCGTCAAGGTAAATTTTGAGCGTTTAGTGGCTGGTTCCCAAACTTTAGTGGGTTATCAGGATGTGAATAGCTTTATCGATACTTTGCGATCGCCCAAGAAATTATTAGCGATCGATTTTCAAATCAAGCGCGAAGATCAAAAGGGTTGGCTAGAAACCACATATATCGATCAAGACTTACGAATTGGTCGCGGTAATGAAGGTAATCTCTTCGTTTTGCGAAAAGTATAAAAAATAGGGCAAAGCCCTCTTTATTACTCACGGGTAGCGCTTCGTAAAATTGCTACGGTTTCCTCTTGTTTGCCATCCCATGCCCACATGATCGCTGTCCAGCCATTGCGGTCTTGAGCATTAAGTCTTGCGCCTGACGCGATTAGCGATCGCACAATTTCACCATAGCCTTGCCCTGCTGCCCACATTAGTGGAGTCCAGCCGTACTTATTGCGAGTATTGGGATTTGCTCCCGATACTAATAAAATCCGCACAATGTCAGTATGTCCATTCATCGCCGCCCATAACAAAGGTGTCCAGCCATATTCATCACGGACATTGACATCCGTTGCTTGGGAAATTAGCGATCGCACCTCAGCAGTCTTTCCATTTTGAGCCGCAATTAATAGTTGGGCATTAGGATTTTGTTTAATGGATTCCTGTTTAACCTGCTTATTAAATACAGCATTAGGTACTTCACCCGCATAGACAGATGTATTGATCTGGTTGCTCAAGCAAAGAACAAGAGTTAGAGCTATACAAAAATGGGAGTTTCTTATAACAGATTTCATCGGTTTATTCCCAAAGCACATAGGGCGATCGGCTATTAGCATCGGTTAGAGTCTATGTACTTGTTTCGCGATCGACTAGCGCAATTCTGCGGAAGTTTGGGATAATAGCTTTTTTATTAAATTTTTATTTCAAGCTGGCAAGATATCAAACCATGAATAACCAAGTAGATATCGCAGATGTAGATTTAGAGGTAAGACCCCCAAAACTACCATTACTCCAAATGTTTCGGATTGGTCTATTTCAGATGGGCTTAGGAATTATGTCTTTGCTGATTGCAGGGTTACTCAATCGGCTGATGATTAATGAATTAACGATTCCTGCTACCCTTGCGGCTGCATTTATTGCTATGCCTCTGTTTGTTTCGCCAGCCCGCATTTGGTTTGGTCAAACTTCCGATGCTAAAACTATTTTTGGAACCCATCGCTCAGGTTACGTTTGGATCGGGGCGGTGGTGTTCGCGATAATTGCCTTTTTGACTACACAGGTGATGTGGCAATTAGGGCGCAGTGTCCATGAGATTGGCTGGAATGGCATGACCTATGGATGGGCGATCGCATTAGGCGCAATGTTTGCGCTCTATGGGATGTCCATTAGTTTTAGTTCCACTCCCTTTGCGGCTTTGTTGGTGGATATCTCTGATGAAGAGGAACGCTCAAAATTAGTAGGAATCGTCTGGTCGATGCTGATGGTGGGGATCGTGATTGGGGCGATCGCAGTCTCCAAGCTTTTACCCTGCACAGGTGCGCCACCCAACGAAATTTCAATTTATGCCAATAGCGATCGCCTAGCTCAACTCCAAAAAGCAATTAATACCGTATTTATAATTATTCCGACCGCAGTGGTCGCTCTATCTTTTGCTGCTACCTATGGCATTGAACAAAAATATTCCCGTTACAAATTACGGGTTGCTCAAAACCATATTCTCAATGGAACTAATGCAACAGAGGATAAACTTAGTCTGAGTAAGGCTTTACAGGTTTTGACCGCAAGCAAACAAACGGGCTTATTTTTCTCATTCTTGCTGATGATGACCATTGGTATTTTTATGCAAGATGCGATTATGGAACCATTTGGCGGCGCAGTATTCGGCATGAGTATTTGTGCTACAACTCAACTTAATGCTGCTTTTGGAACTGGTACTTTAATTGGGCTAAGTTCTTCAGGATTTTTAATTGTTCCCAGACTCGGCAAAGAGAAATCTACAAGGCTAGGTTGTTATTTAGTAGCGGCAAGTTGCGCTCTGTTATTAGTATCTGGATTTATCCAAAAGACTTGGGCTTTGCAAGCTTCCCTAGCCCTATTTGGCTTTGCGTCAGGAATTACGACTTCGGGCGCATTGAGTCTCATGCTTGACCTGACAGCCGCCGAAACTGCGGGTACTTTTGTCGGTGCTTGGGGATTGTCTCAGGCGATCGCCAGAGGACTAGCGACAGTCACAGGCGGCGTGGTGCTAGATATTGGCAAAAAAATCTTTAGTGATTCCAATACATTTGCCTATAGCTTTGTATTTATCTGCGAAGCCCTAGTGATGATTCTTGCTGTGTGGTTCCTCAGTCGGGTGAATGTCCAAGAATTTCGCACCGATGCTAGACAAGCGATCGCGACAGTATTCGCCAACGAAATCGATTAATAGATTTACCGCGCCTTTGGCGCGGTAAATCTATCCTCCAAACCCACCAAGAGAATTAAAGTTAGCTGCACTCTGACTAGCTCGCATCGCCGACTGCGAAAAGACTTGAAAGGCTTTCCTGATTTCGCCATCACTATTTGCAGGGGTAAGAATCCATTCATCACGGATGCCCATTTCTTTAAATACTTTCCGAAAATCCGTAGAGCCATCATCAATGCCCATTGCGGCAATAACATGATTTTCCATCCGCAACATATCATGGGCGATCGCCGCCACATCTTTCGCCGAATGTCTTGTTGAGCCGCAATCATCGCCATCGGTAATAATCAGCGTTACCGTCCGCACTGGTACACCATTATCCGAAAATTCTTGGGCTTTAGCTAATACCGTACCTAAAAGCACTACTATTTGATCGTAAAGAGGCGTACCTTTATTCGGATAGTAGTTTTTGGTGTCCATCCTAATTGCCTGTGCGATCGGGCAGTAGGGATAAAGAATAGTTCCATTCAAGTAGCGATTGTGAATGAGAATATTGTCCTGTTGTTGCGAAGAAGTTAGCGCATCGATTACAGAGTTATGCCCACCACGCACAGCTTGAGCATTGCCAGCATATTGAATCGACCCAGAGTCATCGGGCATAATCGTTACTAATACAACTTCGCTCGACATCACATCATCAACATGGATACCAAGCCCCGCTTGGATTTGTGCGCCGAGGTCATAAATAGTGAGAGCCTGTAAAGATTCATTGGAAAGGGTTCCGTAATCTAAGGCAGATTGAAAGAGGTCGTTGATGTTAGTCATGGTAATTGGTGATGGGTAATTGGTGATAGGTAATTGGTAATTGGTGATACGAATTCGATCTGTAAATCTGTAGGGGTTTAGCATTTGCGCCATAACCTTGAAAACATCGCAGAAAACTCGATCTGCAAATGCTAAACCCTCTATGCTTTTCACAGATAAATTGTCCCTGCGTTGTGAGGTTTAGGGCAGAGCATTCCTATATTGAGATATTCTGAAAATTTATAAATTGTGACAGGAATGCTCTGCCCCTACATTGATTAAATTGAGAACAAACGTTCGAGAAAATTCTTTTTAGGTTGAATGGATTCCAAATATTCTCTGAGCAAGCGCTCAATTAATTCTGAACTGGTGGTGTTCTCTTGAGCAAGAATTGCTACTAGATATCTTTCTGTCTCATTATCAAGATTAATGCTCATCATCGGATTAATCTCCTAAAGAATTGAAATTTACGTAAGATTAAGATCTGTCCAAGATTCCATCGCGTCCGTAGACTTGACCAAGTGCATACCAGCATCAGCAAAGCGCTTAAATGCTGCATCCGCTTGATCAGTGTAATCGACCACATTAGGCACAACCACAGGCGAAGTGCAATCTTCGAGAAGATAGACCTTCTTCGCAAGTTTAGGATCGTGGGCGAGAATTTCGCTCAGTAAGTCTTGAATTGTCCATGCAACGCAATGGCTCTTGGCTTGACCTGCAATGATTACCGCATCAAATTCTAGTAACCTTTGCAAAAAGCGCGTATTCTTTTGAGCGATTGGTCTGCCATCGGCTCCATCCATTACTTCAGGACGCAACACAGAATAGTTCTCAGTGAGAGGATTGCCACCTTTAATCTCAAAGTTAGTCTGGCTATGCCTTGCAATATTGTGGAAAAACATTGCTTCTTCAACAGAAGATACGAGTGCGTGACCGATGCCGCCGAGCATGGAGTGATAAGCCCAAATGGTGAGAGGGAACTTCCCGTCATCGCTAAGCTTCTGCACATAATGCAAGGCGTGACGCTGAATTGCCATGTAGTTACCCTTGGCAAGACTATAGGCGATCGCAGGATTTACTTTCCACTTGCCTTGCTGCACATCTTCTAAAGTAATCGAAGTAGCATTAGGGATGGGATGTTCACCCGCATCATTCACCCAAAAGATGGGATGGAAGATCTGCATAGCAGTATGGGTATCCATCGTAGGCGCAATTTCGCTGATGTGGTGCAGATTGCGATAGATGAATTCGCATAGCCGCACATTATCTTCGATCGCACCAGTACCAGATCGTCCGCCGACAAATAGCTCAAAGTCAGGAATACAAAAGGTATTCTGCACATCGATCGCCATCAAGCAAATTTTCTTGCGATCCTTAGCGGCAGGTGTGATGCCATGTTGTTTCGCCCATGCTTCGGCTTGGTTAGCCCGATCTTGGTAAGGAACGCGCCATACTGAACCGACCTTGTGGCGATCGAAGAAGGCTGGAATAGGAAGTTGAGTTTGAATAGTCATGATTAGAGTTCTCCTGTTTTAAAATTATTGAAAAGAGAGGGATAGAATACCCAAAATTTTGTCGATGTTGGTGAGCTGATACTCAGTTAAATCAATCTCTACAAGGCGATCGCTTAGTCGCAAAAACTTCCAATCGTTGCCTGTGGTCGCTGCTCCATAAATTACAGAGATATCATTCTCGTGTTGTTGGTTAAAGAGTTTGGCTGCCCACATTTCCGCAATACATTGTCCTAAAGCTCCATTAATATTTTCTTTCTTTGCTTCAACTACAATCACTACGGGCGCTTTAAGCATGAGTTGTGATGGTGAGCGACTGAGGAGGAAATCACAAATTCCGTTTAATCCACTATCACGATCAATATTTAATTCCACGCCTGAGAATAAACTTGCTCGATCAAGATATCGTTTGCGAACTTCTACCAAAATCGGTGCAATGATTAATTCCGATCTAGCTTTTTCGGTATTCATCGCTAAAGCTAGAGGTGCAAACTCTCTTAGAAGTTCCTTAAGGAATTCACTAGATTCGGCTAAAGGCGTATCATCTAGCAAGTTAGCATGTTCGGTAATTGTTAGGTCAAAAGCTGTTTGAACTGATTCTAAGGTAAATTCGCTATAGGACATGGCAGATCACCTCAATTATTTTAGGAAGGCAAAAGTAAAATATATCAATCATCAGGTACTAGGATAATTGTAACTGCAAAATCTTTTGTGAATGGACTACATAGATTCCTTTAGATCCGACAATCAAAGAACATCCGCTATCGACATAGGGTTCGGTTTCGTAGAAAGTTTTTGTAATCATAATCCGTCCATTTTGCACCTCAATTCTCGCAATACCTTCGTCAGTGGGAACGAATAGCCAATTAGCGATCGCACTGCCTCCATGAATATTCGTCAACCATGCAATATCAACCTTTTGACCTGCAAGAGTAGCAACAAACTCACCATTAGGACGTAAAACCGAAACTCGATGGATTATATTGCCCTGCTCTTGGGTGATAGTGAAGAACCAGCAGAGTTCATTACTGAAGACGCAATTTGCATCAATTAGTTCTCCTTGGATTGGCGGAATCTGTACGCGATCGCATATTCCAGCACGTTTAGCATCAAAGGTAAATGCAACA
Source organism: Pseudanabaena sp. BL-A-41 (assembly GCA_050632425.1). Taxonomy (GTDB): domain Bacteria; phylum Cyanobacteriota; class Cyanobacteriia; order Pseudanabaenales; family Pseudanabaenaceae; genus Pseudanabaena. The sequence goes on from CP192607.1 coordinate 3,646,387, forward strand.
CTGATCGCCCCTGCGCGATAGAATCCAAAGCCGAAGGTTTCACCAATCCAGAATTGCGTTTGTCCTTCGAGAATGTCACCGATATACTCATTTCCTAGTTTGCCATCACGGAGTAATTGACCTTGATCAATCCAATAGCGAGAGAAAGAATTAGCTCGCATTAGATCGGCGGCGATCGCTTGCGGCTGTCCTTGAGTGATCGTAATGGCTTTTCCTTGCTTAGAAAGAATGGTGGACTTACCGAAGATGGTGAATTGAGTATTAGCATCGAGTTCTCCTGATAATAAAACTGCATTATCTTCGCGTTTGAATGAATGGTTAACGTGATAGAGATAATTGAGAGAATTGTTTTGTAAAGCAACTTGAAGAATTACGCCTTCGGTTTGAAATATATGGATAACCTTACAGGGCTTGCCCTCACCCCCTGCCCCTCTCCCAGAGGTAGAGGGGAGAAATGCTATTAGAGGCGTACAAATTGGGCAAGTGATCTTTAAATGCTCGATTCCACATTGATGACACTTTTTCCACTGCATTGATGAGAGTAGAGAATCTGGGAAAATACCGCGCCAATCTTTTTCAAAGCAGTTATGGAAATGATGTAATAAGTCATCGGATAGAACTTTGTAAGGAATTGCGGGTTTGGGATAGCGCACATCGGGATGAAAAACGGTGATACGCTGCAAAGATCTTGCCCCGTGAGGGATTTGTGCGGCTTGCGATTTGGGCTTGTATACACCGCCATAGGGATCGACATAGAGAAGGCTCTGCATCAACATCACAGTGAAAGCATACCAATCGGAATCAAGATTGTGAGGACTGGTGAGAATTGGTTGATTGGCGTTGCGATCGCATAGGATCGGATCGACAAATCGTGCCGTAAACACCTGACAGGGAAACTGCCCAAACTGAAAGGAATCTGCATCAATAAGATTGACTTGATTTTGAGAAACTAATAAATTCAAATCATTAAAATCGCCAATCGTGACATTTGCTTGATGGATTTTGAGAACCGTTTCATGCAAATCGTGAAATAGGCTAGTGACCAATTGCTGCGAGATGCCGTTAGTGTTGCGATAGGTGCGATCGCTATATTTCAAAAGCGGCACTGTATTTTGTAGGAAGGGCATCACATAGCCAAGTATTTCGCCCTGTTTATCTGTAGCAAGAGTTTCAGGCTTAATCACTCTTGCTGGCAGATTTTGCGGAAAAGCAGGTAACTTTTGCTGATGGATTGATAATCTAGCTTGAGCCGCTAATTGTTCTTGAGGAGATAACTGATAATCGGGATGATCGGCGGTTTTAAAGAGTTTGAGAACCTTGCCATTTTTGAGATCATAGATATCCGCTTCGCCACCCTTGCCGATCGCATTTTTGGGATTAACTTTAATCCGTTTTTGATTGAGGTAGACTTCCATTTTAGTACACCAATTCTCTAATGGGCTTAGGCAGATATAGGAAGCGCAAATTTGATCATAAATTCTTCTACAACTTGGCGAACTGTCGGTGGGAGGTAGGTAAAGACCTTTTCGGCGATCGCTTTTGGTACACCACCATAATAGGCTTCGGCTATGGCTCCTGTAATACAAGTGAGCGTATCACTATCACCACCCAAGGAAATCGCATTCCGAATTGCATCTTCAAAATCGGTTGATTCTAGAAATGCGGTGATAGCCTGCGGAACAGTTCCTTGGCAAGATACATCAAATTTGTAAGTTGGACGAATCTCATCCAAGGTGCGACTCAAATCATATCCAAAGGAATTGACTATTTCAGCCTTAATTTGCTCTTTGCTATAACCTTTACGCGCCATGAAGACTGTGATTGCCGTTGCTTGTGCACCTTTAACACCCTCAGGATGGTTATGTGTAACTTCAGCAGAACACTTTGCTTCAAGCATTACAGCATCTCTATCTTCATAAGCGAATCCAATAGGACTAACCCTCATCGCCGAGCCATTTCCCCAACTATTGTATGGTTCCATTGCCTCTGATCTCATCCATTCAATGAATCGTCCACCATATCCTCTTGTGGGATAACGTCGAGCATAGTTTTTGATATATTCAACATAGTTACCTTGATGCATTAAGCAATCCGCGATCGCCACAGTTAAAACCGTGTCATCAGTAAATCGGCATCCTTCACTAAAAAGAGGAAAGTCTTTGGATCGGTGATTGGAGATTTCGTAAATTGAGCCGATAATGTCACCAGCGATCGCACCTAACATAAGTTCCTCCATTCTCTAAATTCTTGAACAACATCTCGCATTAGTGGTGGCAAATAAGTCATTGCTTTTTCTGTAATCTCCTGTGGCACACCTCCATAAAAAGCTTCAGCTATTCCGCCTGTGATACAAGTGAGCGTATCGGTATCACCTCCGAGGGAAACAGCATTGCGAATAGCATCTTCAAAATCCGTTGATTCTAAAAAAGCGATAATTGCTTCAGGCACTGTCCCTTGACATGATTCGTTAAATACATAAACAGGACGAATTTCATCTACAGTTCGATCTAAGTCATACTCGAAGGATTTCGCGATCGCATTTTTTATTTGCTCTTTAGATTGACCCTTACGCGCCATATAAATCGCCACAGCCGTTGCTTGCGCTCCCTTAATACCTTCAGGATGATTATGGGTGACTTCAGCAGAGCGTTGCGCTTCTTGCATCACCATTTCTAAATCATCATAGGCAAAACCCACAGCGCTAACCCGCATTGCCGAGCCATTACCCCAGCTATTGTAAGGTTCCATAATTTCAGAATGAATCCACTGAGCAAATCTGCCACCATAGCTACCTTTGACCTGTGGATATGCACACGCATATCGTTTAATATATTCTCTATAGTTGCCATCTTGCATTAGGCAATCAGTAACTGCAACAGTTAGCACCGTATCATCCGTAAAATCACATCCTTCACCAAAGAGAGGGAATTCCTTTGAGCGATGATTATTAAATTCATAAATAGAACCGACAATGTCACCGACAATTGCGCCTAACATAGTTTTCAAGTAAAAAGGTAAAAGGTGAAATATTCTTGCTCCCCTCTCCCTATGGGAGAGGGGCTGGGGGTGAGGGTCTTCTAATCACAACTAAACTCGTATCATCTGACAAAACGCCCGATCGCTTAGTTAACTCTTTTTTCTGCCAATCAGGTTTGACTTCTTCGCGATTGAGCATTGCGAGCTTACGTCGGATGGCATCGGGATTGTTGAAATAACGGGCTTCTTGCCAAAACTGCTCGACAGGTTCAACTACAGCTAAATCAATTATTCCATCGGTGGCAATGAGAAGTGATTCTAATTCTGATGTGGGAAGGCGATCGCGAATCTCAAAATTAATTGCTTCAGGATTGTATAAACCATAGGCAAGATAGGGGGGCGCATTATCAGCATAGGGTGGAATTTCTGTAAATTTGCCATTAACAGCGATCGCACCGTCACCTATGGAAAAAGTGATAGTTTCTTTAGGTGTGACTATGGCAACCACAATTGTAAATAACAAATAATCATTCACAAATTCCATCGTTGCTGATTTAGATAGCTCTACACAACCACTAGCGATCGCTACGAAATCTTTTAACTTTTGTAATAGATTATGTTTCAATCGATGCCAAAACTCAGGTTCAGAAATTGTTAACCCTCCTTCAAGAAGAGCAGCAATCTCTTCGGAGATCATCCGCACCCCGATTTTTGCACCAACTTCACTATGTCGGCCTGCGCTACAGCCATCACAGACTATCGCAACAATAAACTGCTCTCGCGACACAACTCGATAGGCATCCTGATTGTTTTTGCCAACAAGAATGTGATTACGTCCAATAATCGATCCTGTCGCATATTGAAACTGAATCGCTAAATTGTCAGTTTCCAGATTAGAAAGCTCTGACTCAGAAACTTGTGGCGATCGCTCATCGAGAATACCTACTTGTTCTTGCATCGCGATATAGTGTATAAACTACACAAACTACTATAGTGTTATTTTTACACTATGTCAAGGGTTAATAATTACGAATTACGAATTACGAATTATTAACTCGTAATTCGTAATTCGTAATTCGTAATTGAAAATGTATACCTATAACTACCCCCGACCTGCCCTCACCGTTGATTGCATCGTTTTTGGACTTGATGCTGAGCTAGAGCTAAAAATTATGCTGATTAAACGTGATATTCCGCCATTTCAAGGACAATGGGCGATCCCTGGGGGATTTGTCCGCATGGATGAAACCTTAGAGCAAGCAGCTTTGCGAGAATTGCAGGAAGAAACTGGGATTCATGATGTGTTTTTGGAGCAGCTATATACCTTTGGCGACCTAGAGCGCGATCCCCGCGATCGCACAGTTACTGTTGCCTATTACGCTCTTATTAATCTAGTCGAGCAGCAAATTCAAGCATCCACTGATGCTAGTGAGGCTGAGTGGTTCTCACTATCTAAAATCCCCAAATTAGCTTTCGACCATGAGCAGATTTTACAAAAGGCGATCGCCCGACTGCGTAGCAAAATTCGTTATGAGCCCATTGGATTTGAATTACTACCCAAAAAATTCACCTTGACGCAGTTACAAAAACTTTATGAAACCGTCCTAGCTCGCGATCTGGATAAACGTAACTTTCGCAAAAAACTTCTCAGTATGGACTTACTACTCGATACTGGTGAGGTAGAACAGGGCGTATCCCATCGGGCTGCGAAGTTATATCAATTTGATGAGACTAAATACCTACAACTCAAGCAGAATGGCTTTAATTTTGAGATTTAAAATTATGGGTTTATTTCCCTGTATTTGGCGGAAATAAACCTCTGTACCTTGCTTGCTTGAAAAGTGTTAAGTAGGTGAGCGCAATTAAATACAAAAAAATAAAACCTGTGGCGCACGCGCAGCGTGCGCCACAGGTTTTGGCTCTGTTTTTTAATTATGCCCAGCTACTTATATCAGTTTACAAAAGTATGAAAATGCTTTTATGAATTAAAAATCACACCCAGTAAGGATTTGAAAAACATAAAATAGCGTAGCCATTTTGTATTTTGGTATTAGGATATATAAATGGTATTGATCTGCCTGCTAGCTATTCTCCTAGCCCACCTCTGAGCCAAACTCTATGTATAAAAGGGAATTTAAGCTTCCAAGTCAATATATAAACAATTTCTACGATGGCTCAATCTATGATCTTGTATTTTTAGACTTAGAGTGGTGTCGTGATTTTCAGAAGGATGGACTAGTACAAAAGATTTTTGGATATACACTTACTCGCATTTTAGAAGATAGTAATGAGCAGTACATTAAAATTCAGTTTATTGAATCAAGTACTCAAGAGAAAAAGATAATTCAAGATATTTTAAATGACCTACATAGCTTACAGGGAAAGTATTTCATTGGTTATGGACTATCAACCAGTGATATGTTTTGCCTGCGTAAAAGGATTGAGGCTCTAGACTTTATTCCTAAAATTGATAGCATTAGAATCCTTGATTTACAAAGAACAAGTCAGCGTAACGATCTTAATCAAGGATTAAATAATCTCTTTGCTTATTTAGGAATTCCGATTTATAAAAGAATTAAAGGATATTATGTTTTTCGGAATGGGATAAAAGTATTAAGAAAAGAGAAAGGCTACGAAACAATTCTTAATGAAATCTATGAATACTGTCTAGAGGATGCCGAAAATTATTTTCACATTATTAGTAATTGGCAAACTCAATTTCCTTTAGTCGATCGCAATAAGCATCAAACTATCAATCTCAAAATTGACCCTCGCTCAGAACAGCGCATTAACTCGATTCGTCGAGCTGCTTTACAAAGACCTTCTTAATTAAGGTGCGTACTAGTCACTATAGAGTCTCCGAAATCTCGGATCGATTTTGGCACTCTTGGCACGATTACATTTAGCACAGAGGGTTTGGAGGTTACTGAAGTCATTAGTTCCACCTTGAGCTAGGGGAATAATGTGATCGACCTGTAATGTCTTCGCCGTAAGGTCGGTTTTATGACAGCTTTGGCATTGGTAGTTGTTGCGATCGAAGACATATTTTCTAACTTCGGGAGGGAAGCTAATACGTTGGGTTTTGTCTGCCATGAATTGAGCTAGTCAGGTTGAGGATAAAAGTCTAAATCTAGTATTTCGAGAATACTAAAAGGACAAGCGGCTGGAAAAGTTGTCAATGCTAAGTTTGTTTCTACCATTGCCTCACGCCGAGCGCGTTGATAGGTTTTGTCTATCCATTCGCGATCGCTAAGAAATCTTCGCAAACTTGGGCTTTCTTCTAAATATTCATCAATGTTCAATCGTTCGCGATTGATGGTGATTTTCCAGCTATGGCTTTGGCGATCGCTTTGATATTTCCATTTGAGTAGGTGCATTAATATCAATCTCAGTGAGCTTTGCAAGGCGTGTTGTTGACTTTTGCCCAAGTCTATTATTTCCTCTATTAGATTTTCTATGTCTAGGTCTTGCCATTGATGCGATCGTAAAAGTTCTATGGTTTCTTCTGTCCAAGCCAAAAAGTCACTATTATACAAATCTCGTTTTTTAGTTGGAGTTAATAGATCCATTTTTTTGCTCTCAATCAAGCTGGGTTAAGAATATTATAATTCTCTAATTCCACAATCGTAAATCGTAGGGGTTTAGCATTTGCATCATTATTTACTAACTCCTCACAATTGTTTGTATTTGCAAATGCTGAACCCTTTTTGCAGTTTACAAATAATCTGCGATCGCGTTAAGTTTTGGGCAAAGCATTCCTGTTTGAAAATAATAGTGAGATTTATAAGTTTTGGCAGGAATGCTATGCCCCTACGGATTAATAATTATAATTCCGCATTTCTCCGAATTTCATCTAATGGACTATCAAAATTTTCAACAATTTGTTCTGTCTGTGATTCATCAGGAATCAGAAGCGTTGAACGATAGAAAAAAGTTAGAAAAAAGCGCATCTAATTTGATAAATTAGATGCGAACAAATAAAAAATAATATTAGAAATGCTATCTAACTTTCCTAAAGTTGTCAAACAATTCCTCAAGAAATTACCACAAGACGATTATCCAAAACTTAGCACATTTGCGTTTGTATCTTGCTGGCTTAGTTATGTACTAGACCAGAGTCAAACAAGTATGACAAGTTTATTCCAAAGATTGAATATGCGAGGGATAGACATAGATAAATCAACATTTTCTAAAGCGAGCAAGAAAAGAAACTCAGATATTTTTTGTAATTTATTTGAGGAATTAAGAAAGGAATTGAAGAAAGAGAAAGAAGTAAGTAGAGAAAATTTAGTATTATTTCCCCTAGACTCCACCATAGTTACGCTAACAAGTAAACTAATGTGGAGCCAAGGATACGGACAAGTAAAGCTGTTTAGTGGGATCAATAACTGCACTAATGAACCTGATGGAATATTGATACATTTTGGCAATGGGCATGACAGTAAATACGGGGAAACAACTATAGAAGCAATACCAAAAGAATCAGTCGGAATAATGGATAGAGGGTTTGCCAAACTCAATCGCATCAAAAATCTCATGCAATTACAAAAGCGCTATTTTGTGATCAGAGTTAAGAACAATATGAACCTAGAATTGCTAGAAAATGGAAAAGCGATATTAGGGACAGGTAAGGATAAAGTAGAAGTAAGAGTAGTTTCCTTTTCAGACTTAGAAACCCGTAGTGAATTCCGACTTGCCACAAACTTATCAGAGGCGGCAGATCAAGAAGTAAGTAATGATGAAGTAGCAGAGATTTATAAAAAGCGATGGCAAATTGAGCTATTTTGGAAATTTTTAAAAATGCATTTAAAATTAGATCGATTGATTACTAAAAATGTCAATGGAATTACTATTCAAATTTATACTTGCTTAATTGCTTATATTTTACTAGAGCTAGTAGAAATACCAAAAGAGTTTGGTTGTAAGATGTTAGATAAGCTGCGATATTTACAAGCTTTTATGTGTGAGAATATTAGCTATCTACATTGGTTTAGGAAAACAGTGATTTTAAGCTAAAATCACTGTTTTGACAGGTGTAGTGTATCCGTTTTTAGTATTTCTTCGCGTTTGCTTCAACACTTTTGATCAGGAATAAATTGCAATTCTATTTTTAGCCTAATTTTCCCAAATCTCCAACCTGTTCTTTGTGTTGTCATTACACGACATGGAATTCCTTTTTGCAAAAGTTTCATTGCCTCAGAGGAGAGTCCTATAACTCTCAATATGCCGCTTGTAAACTCTTCAAATTCAAATAGTTTAGAAATGTCAAATCTATTTTTAATATAATAAAGATGGTCATGATATTCTTCGTCATCAGTTAAACTAACAACATCATCTGAATTTAAAATCTCTACCTTCCCATTCATATTGATTAATTATAATTTTTTAAATGCTAGTATTACGAATTTCATCCAATGGATTAGAGATTTTATTCTCATCAGGAATAAACTGCAAACCCAATTTTAATTTCCCCTTTACCCAACCTTGTCTGCGCGGTGTCATTACACGACAGATAATTCCTTCTTTTAGGATTGCTCTAGCTTCCTCACTAACACTTATTTGATCTACTAGAGATGACACAAAATCGTCCAGTCGAAATAAATACGGAGTTTCTAAAGCTTCAAGTATTTCTGCAACTAATTCTGCAATATCTGCTTCTTGCAACTGATCGAAAGCAATCACATCATCTGGATGTATAATCTCGAAATTGTCCGACATGAGTTCTTATTTTATTGGATTAAATTATTTTACAATTTTCTTATTGCGTATCGCAATAAATTTATCTATTCAATATTATTGCGAATTTCATCTAATGGGCTATTAGACTTACTATTAGATGAGAGTGAAATTTGATTCTCTTCATTCTTTTCTTGAATGTCATCAGAAATAAAATGTAAGCCTAGCTTCACTTTTCCTGACACCCAACCTTTTTGGCGAGTTGTCATTACCCGACAAGAAATACCCTCCTTTAAAATTTTGTTTACTTCATCGTTATTTATATAGGCTAATATGATATCATCCAAAAAATCATTTACTCCAAATAAATACGAAGCATTTATTGTGGAAAGTAATGCAGTAATAGCAACTTTTTGCTGCTTATCATTGTTGTTCAGAGCAACAACATCATCTAGGCTTAAAATTTCAAATTCTTCTTGCATATACCCCTCATTTAATGAACTATTTGATTTTACATTCTGATAATTAGATTTCGCAAGTGTTTTACTTTACTTCTCAAAATTAGCGCTATAGATATTATCAATTGATTTTATTGAAATATATAGTTTCATAGGATTTTGTGTGAATTGTTTAAAACCATATTTTAGATAAAAACTTACTGCATTTTCATCCAACGCTTCAGCAATAACAGCTAAAGATGCCACTTGTTTAGAAGCAGCGATCGCTTTTTTAAGAGCATCAAATAAAATAGCTGCTCCAAATCCTTTACCTTTATGCTGACTATCAATAGCAAGACGACCTAATAAAGTTGCAGGTAATTGTGGATATCTTGGTAAACTTTTTGCAAAAGATTGATCTAAATTTTCAATATCAACGGTATAAGAAGAAAGTGTGTAATAACCTAAAACATTTAATTTAGGATCAACATCATCAATCAACACAAATACAGTCGATACCTTTCGCTTAATGTCCTGAGACGCTTGCTTACGAATGTAGTTATCTAGGCTCTCTTGTCCACAATAAAAATTTGTCCGACAATGCCTACGACTATCAAAAGCTTCAATTCTAAGAACCATTAACTTGAAATTAATTGCTCATGGATTAAAGATGCCTTTTTGAGAGCATCATTTGGTGGTGTTGGATTGAGCAAAGCATCAACAAAAGCTTGACTATCTTCAAGATTAAGCTTGAGCTTTTGATGTTTCTCAATGACTCGATAAGCCTCGGCTTGGACACTTGCCACAACAAAATCAGTTAGAGTTCGTCCTTCTAGATCAGCAGCTTTTTGCAGTAACAATTTAGTTTCTGGGCTGATACGAGCTTCAAGTCTGGCGATCGCTTTTGAGGAAGTTAAATTAACCATAATCATAGAGCGTTCTAATCTAAAAGCACTATAAATATATACGGCATAATGCCGTATGTCAAACAAAACTCCATCTAATCTAGAATGGTTTTTAGATATGAACTTTCTATCTCTTATAGAGGTTTAGGTAATGGCGATCGCATCAGAGCAATATCAAAATTTAGAACCAACTAGATCGTTAAGCACAAGCAACTTATCAATCGAAGAGTTTTTGGCTTTGCCAGAAACTACACCTGCTAGTGAATATATTGACGGTCAAATTTATCAGAAACCTATGCCACAGTTTCAGCACAGTACCTTTCAGATAGAAATTGCAACTGCGATTAATTTGATTGGTAAGCCTCAAAAATTTGCCTTTGCTTTTCCTGAGTTGCGCTGTAATTTTGGCGATATATCGATTGTTCCTGATATTGCGGTGATGCGCTGGGCGAATATCCCTTTTTTAGAAAACAAACGAGTTGCTAACGTAGCTCCTGTAGCTCCTGATTGGATTATTGAGATTCTTTCACCAGATCAGTCGCCTTTGCGGGTAATGAACAAAATCAGTTCGGCTATTACCAATGGCTCTGAGATTGGTTGGCTAATTTCTCCAGTGCAAGATTTTATTATGGTTTATGAAGGCGATCGCTTTCCCGAAAAGATGAGTGGAAAGGATGTTTTGCCTGTTTTGGATATTTTAAATTGGCAGGTAACAGTGGATGACATATTTAATTTGTTGTGTTTGGAATAGCACTATGTCTGGTTACAGCACAAAGCACTGTAACCAGACAAATTACTTATAATTCTGAATCAATAACCTCATCAATAACAAAAGATTCGGCATCAATTACATCAGAAATAACTGTTGGAATCAACAAATCTGACTCGCTGATGATTGGCAGATTCTTTCTAGATAAATCTAATGCTTCTAAACATTGATTAATGCCAGAAACTGCTTCATTGTAAATAGCAATATTTTTCTCTACTGCAATTTGTAAACTGCGATTTTTATCTAGCTTAACTTGGGCTTCCTTCTCCAAAGTTTGTGCCAAATAATCACGCGCATGATCATATTGCTGCAAAATTGCATCCGATTGTTTCTCAGCGCTTGCTAGCAAATGCGTACTCAAAGTTTGATTGATTGACTGACGGAAAGTACGAATAATCGTATCTTTAACCTTCAGTTCAAAATCAAGCTTTAATAACTGCCGAATTGCTGGCTCAGCCTCGATCATGCTTTGATAGTCATAGCCACGACAGGCTTGCTGCAAGGTTTGGCGCAACTGATAGATGGAGTTAGTCCCTTCTGCATAAAACTCTGGACGCTCGCGCACATAGCGATCGCATTCTGTCCGCGCCTCATTCACCAAAGCATCAGATGCCGTGATCGCTAGCTTTTCGAGACGGGACTCAATGCCGCCATCATTGCCTAATAAGCGATAGAGTTCGCGATAATATTCCGTTTTCTTGATTGACTCAATCAAATTCTGGAAGAAGTTTTCCACAATCCTTAGCGAATTATCCACCAACACATCTTCTAGCTCATTGGCTAAGTAGTAGAAACCCTCCGCCAAAATCCCCATCACAGGCACAACGGAATTGCGACGGTGACTAGCTTGGGCGCGTTGATGTACCTCAGCAACGGAGAAATAGCCAATCAACTCATCCAAACGCCGTACCATATTTTCCTTGAGCCTGCGATAGTCTGCCTCTAAACCTTGATTTTTATTGCTTGCCACCGCATCATTTAGCTCTTGAGCAATATGTTCACGCAAGCGATCACCAATTTGTTTGAGGTCGTGACCCAGCTTTTGCAACTCCTGCAATTTAATTGCTTCAATATCGCGAGGCTGACTCTCTAGCTTGTGCCATGTTTCTAGATAAAACTGGTGCAGAGCAATACAAATGGGCTGTAAATCATCGGCAAGATCGGCAAATAATAGGGGACGTTTCTCATTGGTTAAATAGTGAGTAATCGCATTGCGAAATTCCTCAATGCCGCTATCCTTAATCAGTTGTTCGATTAGCCCCGTGCCTAGTTCCCCTAACAAGCGGATATACTTCTCGTTCTTGATGCTGGTTTGTAAGACATTGTAAGGAATTGGGAACTTGTCAATATCCAGCTTGCCCGAAACCAAGCAATAGCTATTGAACTCATTCACAAACTGAGGTGTGCCTTCATCTCCACCCACTGACTTAACACTTTCAGCAAAAATAGAATCTAAACCAAAGCGATCGCTAATTCCAGTATGTCGAATTTGACTGCCATAGAAACCTAGTAAACCGCTAGTTTTATAGATTTTTGAGCTATTGCGAAATTGACTGGAAATTGTGTAGTTCAGGCGATCGCGCAGTTGATCGTTAGTCCAAGTTTCATCAATGCGATTGAAGACGTAAAATACGCGATCGCGAATACCCGCATTACTTTGAATCTTTTCACTGAGTTCCGTTTCCTCGGAAGTGAGTTCTCCCGTTGCTGCGGTTTTCAGCACAAAGACCACGGCGGAAGTATCAGGATTTTCAATCTTCTCAAAGGTCAAGGCGGCATCTTTTTTAACGGGCGCATCAATTCCGGGGGTGTCAATGATGATATTGCCATCCTGCAAAAGTGGATGATTGCAATAATATTCCACACGCTTTAAAACTGCACTATTAGCGCCTCGTCTAGCATAGTCAGCCGCTTTTTTGAGATTCTCAAAGCCAAACTGTTCCATTGAATAGGTTGCATTAGCGATCGAACTAATGCGATCGCGATTATTGATAAACCCCTCGATCAATAGATTCAAGGCATCAGCATCTTTAGCCCGTTTCGACTTGCTCTTGCCCCCTTCCTGTTCAATTACAGATAAGGTCAAGGTCTGCAACTGTTTGAGTGATTCCAGTTGATTAATATTTGCTGGTGCATTCTGTCCAATTAACTGCGACAGGGTTTTAATTTGTTCGCGTACTTCCACTTCACTTAAAAAAGTTAAAACCACCCGTTCTTCGCCAGTTTTGGCATAGGCGATTTTACATTCCGTCCCCGTAGCATGTCCCTCAGCACTATAAAGTAATTCCCGTTCTAAGAGTGCGTTAATCAACATCGATTTACCCGCACTAAATGCCCCCGCAAATACAATCTCAAATGTCGGCGCGATCGCTTTCCTTAGAGATGACTGCACAATGCTGCCATCCTGTTGCGATCGCAGGGTTGGTTCCTGTTGCAAAAGTTGCAAGATCGATTCAACCTGTGATTGTAAATCTTGGCATTGTGGAAAATTATCAATCAAAGTCATAAATACCACTACTTCGTTTGTTAAGAGAAGAAATCTCGAAGCCCCACCACAAATATATCACCCCTTAATCTCATAAAACCCAGTATTGTCGAGCAATTCTAAATCTTTGATTAGTTTAGAAACCAGAGAAATTTTTGAAAGCATGGCGAAGCCATGCTTTCAAAAATTTCTCTGCCCTACTTCAAGATTCAACAGGTTGTACTTATAAAAAATATTAAACTAAGGGACATGCAGGAAAATAAGGAACCGATTTTTTGTGGCGCGGCGAAGCCGCGCCACAAAAAATTTGGTTCCTTATTAAATCGCAGAACCCTAAAGCTACAATCAATCACTAAAAAACAATGGATACCATCACTACCATCAAAACTACCTTGGCAGAAAAAATTGGCGCTACTATTGTCGAAATCGAAGATCGTAGCGATTTGCATAAACATCATCAGGGAAGAATGAATTCCCCAGTTGGCAGTGGTCATTATGACGCGATCATTGTTTCAGAAAACTTTGCAGATAAAACGATGATGCAGCAACATCGCATGGTCTATGCGGCTCTTGCCGATCAAATGCAAACGACGATTCACGCACTAGCCTTAAAAACCTACACTCCCGAACAATGGCAACAGCTTATTAACAATCCTTCTTAAATATCGAGGTTATATGGAACTCAAATTCAATTGGTCATCTTCAATATTTATGCCGAAATTCAGTCGTAGAGGTGGACAAAACATCCGTGAATTAGCAATGCGGAGAAGATTAAAAGCAATTACTAGTTTTATCGTTGCAGGTCTCATCGTTGTTCTACCATTTTTCCTGATTAAACCCTTTGATCGATTCTTGAAGCAAATTTCTGCGGGAAATCCGACTCAATCCCAGCTTGTATCAAATTTCCCTCCTATTTTCTATATATTTTTTGTAGCGATCGCCATAGGATTGATTGCGAATGGAGCTTTTTTATGGAAGAGAGCGAATCATGCGGATCAGGGGGCGAAGGGAGAAGAGGATATTGCTCAAGCGATCGCACAATTAGAGAATCAGGACTGGCAAATTGAGTATGGGATTCAGTTGGGAAATCGCTTAGGTGATCTTGATGTTTTTTGCATTTCTCCTCAGGGCAAAGCCTTTGCGATCGATGTAAAATCCCATCGAGGAGAAGTCATCACCGATGGTCAAGAGCTATATCGACGCATGGGAAACAAGAAATATCCCTTTGAAAAGAACTTTATCCAACAAGTGATGAAACAGGCTTTACAGATCAAGCAACAAAAAGATTTACCTTTTGTGACTCCCATTGTTGCCTTTTCAACAGCAAGGGTATCAATTCAAGGGGATAAGTTAAAAAATGTCTATGTTGTCGAAAAAGCAAAATTGGTATCGCTTTTAAAATCTCTAGGCTAAACGTAGAGTATGTACCTAATTCGTACTAAGTTTAAGTAGCAAAGTTCTGGACAATTGGTAAATGGAAAACGAAACTACCCCTACAACTACCAAAGATAACGAAAAGGCTCAAGGCGGTAATCATCTTTTATATATGATGTTCAAGTGGCTAGTGGTGCGCCCCCTGCTGTATTTGTTTTACCAAGAGCGCATTTATGGCACTGAAAATGTGCCACTCACTGGCAATCTTATCGTGGTTAGTAACCATGCCAGTGACTTTGACCCTTTGATCGTTGGTAGTTGTATGGCGCGTCCTGTGGCTTTTATGGCAAAGGAGGAATTGTTTGAAATACCAGTGTTAAAGCAGGCTATTACAGCTTTTGGTGCTTATCCCGTGAAACGTGGGGCAGGCGATCGCGCGGCAATTAGATCGGCGATCGAGTCAATTAATAAGGGCTGGGCGACGGGTATTTTCTTGGAAGGGACACGTACCCTTGACGGCAAGGTTACAAATCCTAAATTAGGAGCAGCAATGATCGCCTCGAAAACCAATGCACCTTTTTTACCTGTATGTGTGTGGGGCACGGAGACAATTTTGCCTAAGGGAGCCAAATTTCCGAAATTATTTCAGCCTGTGACGGTGCGGATCGGGGAGTTGATTCCTGCACCAGAAGCAGGCGATCGCACTACCCTTGAGGCATATACACAAAAATGCGCGGATGCAATTAACGCACTCCACGCATTAGGTAGATAAAAAAAGCCTCGCATTGCGAGGCTTTCTTATTGCTAGTTTTATTGCTAAATAGAGTCCCAGCTTCGCGAGGATTTTTTTAGTCTGGAGAATAGGCTA
The DNA here is from genome assembly GCA_050632425.1 of Pseudanabaena sp. BL-A-41. Lineage (GTDB taxonomy): Bacteria > Cyanobacteriota > Cyanobacteriia > Pseudanabaenales > Pseudanabaenaceae > Pseudanabaena. Next base: position 3,661,877 of record CP192607.1, read on the forward strand.
GCAATGTGCCATTTTGTCCAACTACGAAACCGCGATCGCGAGAGAAAAAGTAGAGCTTGTAAAGGTTAGCGCCTGCATTTGCGGCGGACTCATCCCGCTTCCAAGTTTTGCCACCATCTTCGCTATGCAGCAATCTCGAACTACCGCCAGAAATCCAGACATTCTTTTCATCTTGATAGGCAAGATCGAGCAGACCAAACCCACCACCATCTTTAGGAGTTTGCTTCTTGTCCCATTTGTCAAATTCGGCAACTTCGCTAAATTGAACTTGACCTCCACGATTGAGCATCCAGAGGCGATTGTCGGGAGTGTAGCCCATGTTTTGCACACGGCGAGAGCTATTGCGATTATGCTGAATCCAAGTCATATCCCCCGGTTGCCATGTGGAATAAAAGTTGCCATTAGCCGAAATAGCTACATAACGACCATCATCACTACGGTTGAGGTTACGCGCATTACCAACGGCTTGGGTCACTAAGGCTCTCCAGTTTTGACCACCATCTTGAGTGTTATAAATTGCCCCTAAGTCAGTGACCATTTCCGCAGAGTTGCGACCTTGAGCCACGATCTTAAAGGGATCTCCGGGGAGTTTGGAGCTAAGCCCGATACGTGACCAAGATTGACCATTATCAGTGGTATGCAGCAAGAGGGCAGGCTGACCTGTAATCCAACCTTCGTTACCAGAGAAGCTGATCGATGAGAAACGATAGATGCCATCGCCTAGATCGAGTTTACGCTCTTCCCAAGTTTTACCCCCGTCGGTTGATTCTAGTAAAGTTGCCTCAGTGCCAACTAACCAGCCATGATTCGGTTCATTTTTGTCAAACCAGAGATCAAGAGGTGTGATGGCTACGGGTAGCTCCACTTTGTGCCAGTTGCCATGATTTGCGGAGGCACTAGGCATTGCTACGCCTAATAGGGTTACGCAAAGCAATACACAAACAACTAAAGAGCTAAGAAAGCGTTTTATGCTTTTTTTCATAAAAAATTAATAAAAGTCCGTAAATTTATAATGCTGAATAATGCCGAATGAATATCGAATTAGTTAATAAGTAATTAATCGAGTGCGTAAAGACTGATAAAGAAAATGACGGCAAGCGCCAATGATCCAAAGATAAGTAGGTTTTTTTGGTTAGGCGTTAGGACATTCACACCAAAGCCATAGCCAAGGTTTTCGGTAAATCCTGAAGGCTTAGAAGCAACACCAATATCTGAGAATGATTTTTTCTTGGTGTTACAGACGGGGCAACGCCAGTCTTCGGCAATTTCTTCAAAGGGCGTACCCGCAGGAATATTCCGTTTGGCATCACCGATTGATGGTTCGTATATATAGCCACATACGCCACATTCATGACGATGGGGTTCTTCTTTGACTTCTGGGGCTTCGACTATGGTGATATTGAGTACGGGCTTAGGTTCTGTGTCAGAGGTTTCCGTATTTATTGATTCGGGTTCCATGGGTTTGATCGTTTTGAACGTATGGTTAAGCGATCGCTTGTCAATTCTGTTACAAATTATTACATCTTTTTGACAGGCTTGCCTAGTTGCCTAAAGTCTCAAAAGAAATGCAAGAAATTCTTCAGAATAAATTGAGTACCTGATAAGCTGATTTCAGTGTTACCAATTATGAAATCGCAATGAGTCGAGTCGCTTTGGTTGTTGGGATTAATACTTATCGCTATGACGACTTGCGGGATCTGAAGGCTCCTGCGGAAGATGCGGAGGCGATCGCTCAACGATTAGAAAAATATGGTGATTTTAAAGTAATTCGATTACCTGAAAAGATTGATCCTGATACACGACAGCCTTTTGTTGGTAAGGATGCTCGTACTGAACTGACATTTGATCACCTAGAAAAAGCTTTGATTGAGTTATTTACACCAGATAGTAAGCAAGCTCCAGATACCGCAATCTTTTACTTTTCAGGACATGGATGGTTGCAAGAAAAGGGCGTTAGAGATGGTTTCTTAGCAACTAGTGATACTAATCTTGCTGGTGGTATAAAAGGCTTATCACTGAGATGGTTAGGTGACTTATTAAGAGCTAGTCCAATTAGTCAGCAATTGATCTTGTTGGATTGCTGCCATAGTGGAAGCATCATTGATTTTAGTGGGGCTGATATCAAAGGGGCAGGTAATGTTAGAGATCGTTCCTTTATTGCTGCTTCGCGAGACTATCAGAAATCCTATCAATCATTGCGTAAACGTGAGAGCAACATCCCTATATATAGCGTCTTTACCGAGGCTTTATTAGATATATTTGATGCGCCACAGTCTGCAACAAAAGGATTAGATAGCCTAGAGCTAATGTCTGCGATCCGTAAGGCGATGATTGACGAATCGTTACAAACACCAATTTGTAGCATTCATGGTGATCCAATTCAGATAATTCAGCAATGGGACGCAATCAGACCGCAACCTCGACAAATAATAAATGTTGACTGCCCATACAAAGGGCTGAGCTATTTTGATAATAACGAGAATGATGCAAAATTCTTTTTTGGTCGTGATGAATTAATTAGACGGTTACGAAATCATGTTCTTGAAAAGAATTTTCTCGCATTGTTGGGTGCTTCGGGTAGTGGGAAATCTTCGCTTTTGAGGGCGGGGTTATTATATCAACTGCAACAATGGCAAAACAAACTCGGTGGTGATCGCTGGGAATTGCGAGTGCTGTTACCGACAGAGCATCCGCTCAAAAGTTTGGCTGAGGCGTTTGTCGATCCTGAGTTAGGGAATATTGATCGCGCTGCACAGTTGGCAAAAGCCGAAAAGCTACTTGCAGAAGGAAAAGAAGGTTTGCGGCTTTTGGTGGAAACATCGCAAGCGCCCCGTGTGGTGTTAGTGATCGACCAGTTTGAGGAATCCTTTACGCTCTGTCAAAATCTGGAAGAACGGGAACGGTTTTTTGCTTGTTTGATTGGGGCGCTAGGGATTGCGGCGGATAAGTTTTGTCTAGTAATTGCTATGCGTGCGGATTTCTTTGGGAAATGTGTGGAACGGGAATATGCGGGATTGGCGAAACGAATTGAGGCGCATTTGGTGGCGGTGACTCCGATGAATGATGCTGAGTTGCGAGAGGCGATCGCTAAACCTGCGGCGCTTGTCGATTGTGAGGTGGAGCCAGTTTTGATCGAGGAGATCGTGCAGGATGTGGCGGGTGCGCCTGCGAATTTGCCTTTGATGCAGTTTGCACTCTCAGAATTGTGGCAGCAACGGGATGGGAATCGCTTGACTTTGCAGGCATATAAGCAGGAGTTGGGAGGGATTACGGGAGCCTTAGAGAAGAGAGCAAATGCGGTCTATGCCAAGTTTACGGATGAGTTGAACAAGAGGGCGGTGAAGCATATCTTTTTGTCGCTGACGCAGTTGGGTGAGGGTACGGAAGATACGCGCCGCCGTGTGGTGATGTCGAATTTGGTAACGGCTACATTGCCGCTGGAAGCGATCGAGCGGGTGGTGCGGAAGTTGGCGGATGAGAAGTTGGTGGTGACTGATGATCGCGAAAAGGGAAAGGTGAGTGGTGATGCGATCGTGGATGTGGCGCATGAGGCGTTAATTCGTGGTTGGAAGTTGTTGCGCGGCTGGTTGGATGAGGATCGCCAGAATTTGCGTCAACAGCGATGGATTGAAGATCGGGCGATAGAATGGCAGGGATCTGGGAAAATGAAGGAGTTTTTGCTGTCGGGAAACAAATTAAGTGAGGTTCAAAAATTTGAAGAGAAGCTGTCCTATAGATTCTCTTTGTCAGAATTAGCACAACAGCTAATCAAAACAAGTATGCACCAAAGGTTAAAAAACTTAACTCTCATGCTTACAGTTTACCTAATACTTAGCATAGCTCTCGGATTAGCGTTTCGATCATGGTATCTAGAAACAAAATGGGCTATTTTGCGCCAATGTCAACGTATACAAACTGAAGAAGGTCAGTGTGAAGGAAGATTAGAGGCTTTAAGAATATTGATTGATTCAAACGTGAGTCTTCAATCAATCGATCTCACTAAGGCAAATCTAAGTGGAGCAGATTTAAGTGGAGCGAAGCTTGAAAAAGCAAACCTTAGTAAAGCAAACCTTAGTAAAGCAGACCTTAGTAGAGCTAATCTCTCAGAAGCCGATTTAAGCCAAGTGAATTTTTTCCAAGCCGACCTTAGTGAATCGGATCTTACTCTAACAAGATTGTTCTCGGCGAATCTGAATGGAGCTAAGTTATTTAGGGCTAATCTCTTCGGCTCTAGTCTCTTCGGGAGCAAACTTATTGGATCTGATCTAAGCATAACTAATCTCAGAAAAGCTGACCTAAGCTTTACCAACCTCACAGGAGCAAATCTTACAGGGGCTGACATTATAAGTACGAATCTTGAACTTGCCAATCTCAAGGAAGCTAATCTCATAGATTTATTCCAATCAAATCCTGAAAGAATCAAGACAGCCTGTAATTGGCAAAAATCTAATATGAGTGAGATATTGAGAGAGCAGATTAAAAAGTCACCTGATCCACCACCACCGCCAAGCTTACAGGGCGAAAAGATTGTTCAAGGCGAGATCGTTAGACGCAGGAGTCCAAGCTGTGATGAGCTATGGAATACAGCTAAATCACCCTAACTTCCTCTCACCCACTTCCTTCTCCATTGAGAACAAACTCTCCGCTATCACCTTCAACTTACTCTCTGTCGTTCCCTTCATCACAAAAAGAATACCCATTTTCCCACTCACCTTAATCCCAGCGTCATCTTATTCACATTCGCCGCAGCCACATTCTTCAGAGCATTCAGCAACCTATTTCCATAGATAAGAAAACTTAAAAAGCAGAGATTAAGATCCCCGACTTTTTGTGTGAATTTACAAATTATCTTTGCTTGCTTAGAAAAAGTCGGGGATCTGGGCATTTACAGGTTCCTTTTGGTGACCTACTCAAAGCGTAGAAAAAGTCGGGATCTCAATCTCTGCATCATCGACCATCTTTTTCTGACTATGGCAAAATATGAAAGTAGCGATCGCGCTAAGCAATATATAGCATGACATCCGTGCTACCATGCTATAATGATTATCTCATTCAAAAATCAAGGCACTCGCGATATCTTTGATGGCAAAAACACAAAGGAAGCTAGAAAAACTTGTCCTGCATCGCTTAATCGAGTCGCAACCCGTAAACTCGACCAAATCAACGCCGCCATTAGCTTACAAGACTTGCGAATGCCGCCTAACAATCGGCTAGAAACATTACTAGGCGATCGCGCTGGACAACACAGTATTCGCATCAACGCTCAATATCGCATTTGCTTTATCTGGACAGAAACAGGAGCTGAACAGGTCGAAATCATCGATTACCACTAATTGGCAATAATTAATCAAAAACTCACTCACAAAACTAACCAAAAAAATATGCCTTACATTCCCACCCATCGCCCACCCACCCATCCTGGGGAAATGCTCTTAGAAGAATTTCTATCTCCATATAGCCTAACCCAGCGACAACTAGCCGACGCAATCCATGTCCCATACCAACGGATCAATGAGATCGTCAACTGTCGGCGCGGCATTACTCCCAGCACAGCCCTACGCTTAGGAAAATTCTTCTCCACTTCACCAGACTTCTGGATGAACCTCCAACAATCTTGGGATTTATATCACGCCCAATTAGCTGAAAGCCCTGACTTATCTACAATTCAACCCTTATCATTAGCCGCCAGTTAACAGCGATCGCTTGATGGCAAAATGTGAGAGTAGCGATCGCCATTGCAAACTTCCATTCTCAGACTTATGTCTAATCAAATTGTCCCCGCAGACTATGAGCAACTATTGCGAGAACTAAAAAATCGCATCCGCTTAGCACAAGTCAAAGCAGCCTTAGCCGTAAACCGAGAATTGGTATTACTCTATTGGCAAATTGGACGCGAAATTTTGCAGCGACAGGGGCAAGAAGGCTGGGGAACCAAGGTAATTGATCGCCTAGCCAAAGACCTCAAGCAAGAATTTCCCGAAATGAACGGCTTCTCGTCTCGCAATCTAAAATATATGCGAGCATTTGCAGAAGCTTGGACAGACGAACAAATAGTGCAGCAACTTGCTGCACAAATTCCTTGGTTTCATAATTGCATTCTGCTCGACAAGGTAAAGTCAAAACCTGAGCGCATTTGGTACATCCAACAAGCGATCTCTAATGGTTGGAGTCGCGCCGTATTAGAACACCAGATTGAGACAAAGCTTTATCAACGACAGGGAAAAGCAATTACCAATTTTGATTTAACATTGCCCCAGCCACAATCCGATTTAGCCCAACAACTGATTAAAGATCCCTACACATTTGATTTCTTAACTTTGGCGCAAAATGCCCAAGAGCGAGATCTAGAGAAAGCTTTACTAGATCGCATTCGTAGCTTTTTATTGGAACTTGGGACAGGATTTGCTTTTGTCGGTAGTCAGTACCATTTGGAAGTAGGCGGCGATGATTTTTATATTGACCTGTTGTTTTACCATCTCAAATTGCGCTGCTATATTGTCATTGACCTAAAGACTACAAATTTCAAACCTGAATATTCAGGCAAAATGAGCTTTTATGTATCCGTAGTTGATGATTTACTGCGTCATCCTGACGATAAACCGACAATTGGTATCATCTTATGTAAATCGCGAAATCAAACAGTTGCGGAATATGCTCTGCGAGATGTGAACAAGCCTATTGCCGTTTCTCAATACAAGCACGAATTACCAGAATCTTTGCAAAATGTTTTACCAAGCATCGAACAATTAGAAGCAGAGTTAGCAACGATTGAAATTACAGAAGCGGCAAGCAATGACCTATCCGCTATTTGACATTATCCCCCACCTCTTTCTTTGCTGGAAACGAACATTCCACCGTCACTTTCAGATTACTCTCCGCCGTTCCTTCCGTCACAAATGGAACCCCCATCTTGCCTCCAACCTTAATCCCAAACTCCAACGTCACCTTATTCACATTCGCCGAAGACACATTCTTCAGAGAATTTAGAGCCACATTTGTATAGGACAAAATCGTTTGCTCAATCGATGGTGGTTTCGGCAAAGCACCAATCAACCGATCTTTCACCTCTCGCAAACCCTTGGCATCTCCACCTAAATCAGCCCGCGACAACTCACCACTTTCAATCACTGGCTCAGGCTCAACCGCAAAAGTCACAGGTTGACGCACCTCGACATAAATCATCGTCCCATCATCCAACTGCAAGGCCTGAATCGTTGGTTCATTCATGGTCGCCTTCTCCACATATCAATTGCTGTCAAGATTTTAGAGGCGATCGCCCTGAAAGACAAACTGACATGACAGAATGTGAGGTAACCATAGCAGCAAGACTTATGCCTAAACCACCACTCCCCCAACCCCAACTCGATCGCACCCCAATCACCTCTGATCAGTACTTTGAATACACACCCGAAAAATTAGAACTATGGAGTGGATTCTATGGTTACGGTGGACAAGACCTAACAGGCTTTTATCTTGGCATATTGGCAAACATGGGACTACGTGAAGCCGTGCGTCATGTACCAATCTCCAAATGGCTAGAAGCAATTCAAGTAGTCGCTTTGCAAAATCCTAAACTCGATGAAGCAATGCGTGATCGCCTCAATCGAGGCTTAGCAGATTTGCAAGCAGTTGCTGCATATTTAGAAGAACAAAGTTAAAAGTGATCGCTAGAGTAAATAACATGTTTCATGTATGGCAATGGGTCACTGAACCACTTGGATTAGAGTTTATGCGAAATGCATTGATTGCAGGTGGTTTAGCAGGAATTATCTGTCCAGCGATCGGGTGCTTTTTGATTGTGCAGCGCATGGCACTACTAGGGGATGTAATGACCCATACGGTGATGCCGGGGATGGCGATCGCCTTTTTTTATAAAATTGATGTAGCGATCGGGGCATTTATTTCAGGCATTAGTAGCGCATTTTTAATTGCATGGTTGCGATCGCAAACTCGCGTTAAGGTTGATGCGGCGATGGCGCTAACATCTTCAAGTTTTTTTGCGATCGGCATTTTATTAATTTCTCTGCTAAAAATCAAAATCGACCTGCATGGCTTTTTGTTTGGCGATATTCTTAGCGTTTCTTCAACGGATACAGTGCGAGCTGCAATTATTACAGGGGTTGTCTTAATAGCGATCGCCATGTTTTACAAGCAACTACTTTTCTACACCTTTGATCGCACTGGGGCACAAGCATTAGGCTTACCCGTTAATCTCATCTATTTAGGCTTAATGGCAGGCGTAACTTTGACGATTATTGCCAGTATGCAAACGATGGGCGTAGTTTTAGTGGTGTCTCTCCTCGTTGGCCCCGCGATTACCGCCTATTTGCTAGTGAAAGAATTACACCACATGATTTTTGTTGGGGCAGGTATAGGCGTGATGGCAAGTGCGATCGGTTTATATGCCAGCTACTATTTGAATTTGCCCTCTGGTCCCGCGATCGTTTTATCTGTTCTCGTTTTATTTTTATTAACTCTCGTCTTTAGTCCCAGCCAAGGCTTACTAACACGCACCAAATAAAAAAGCTGCCCCTAGGGCAGCTTTTTTATTTGATCGCAAAATATTTAAGCTTCGGTAGTTTCTTCAGTCGTGCTTTCTTCGGAGACTGGGGCTTCTTCAGCAACAACTTCCTCGACAACTGGTTGTGGCTTCGTTGGTTTGGGTCCCCTTACTAAAGCGAGATTTACAGGTGCTTTTACTTCTTCATCCCTGCCGCCTTTTTTATCTCTCTTGCCTTTACCCCCATCACGGCTAGAACGCTTTTTGTCGGAGTCATCAGACCGTCTCGCACTAGTATTTTCGCTACCTTCTGGTTTAGGTTGACGATCTGCTTTTTTGATAGGACGTTCTACCATTGTTAATTCCTAATTACTTGATGTATTCGTATCCTAGCCTGTTTAGGGATAACACAGTACTTTGCAAGGACACAAAAAACGAAGAAATTTTTGAAAGGTTTACTTTGCTAACCTTAGTTATAGCTGCCATCGCTTATGTTAAGCCCAAGAAGAGAATGGCGGCGCAAAACGCTGCCATTCTCTTCTTGGGTAATTCACTTGGCAACAGCTATAGAATGATATTCGTATAAGCATCACTACTTACAAAGTGAATTTTATGACTGATTCACCAGATTTACAGAATAATGCCGATTCTCTAGAAAGTGTTAACCGCAAAAGTTGGACGGAAGTATTAAGGGATTATGGTGGTAAAAATCTGGAATCAAAAAAGACTTGGTATAGTGCTGTTGCCGATGCTTATTACCGAGTGCGTCCCCGCTACCCTCAAGAGATTATTGCGCGGACGATCGCTATTGCTCAGCTTCATCATTCGGCAAAAATTCTGGAAATAGGATGTGGACCTGCGATCGCTACGGTTCCATTGGCGGAATTAGGTTTCTCGATGGTCAGTCTAGAGCCAAATCTGGAAGCATCACAAATAGCACAACAGAATTGTGAAACCTATCCCCAAGTAGAAATTATCAATACATCCTTTGAGGAATGGGAACTCATAGAAAATCAATTTGATGCTGTGCTAGCGGCGACATCTTGGCATTGGCTTGATCCTGCGATCGCCTATTGCAAATCGGCAGCAGCATTAAAGTCCGAAGGACATCTTATTTTGCTATGGAATACGCCACCACAGCTAGATACCGAAACCTATCAACTTGTTGATGCAGTTTATCAAGCACTAGCCCCTGAGATTCCTCTTTATGCTAGGCATGATGGTAGAGAGACCCATCATGCAGATTTTCTCAAGTTTAGCGAGAGCATCATCAATTCGGGATACTTCGCTAATGTCAAATATGACCATACGATTCATCATGTGACTTATAGCCTTGAGGACTATCTCCTACTTTTGAGTACGCTTTCGCCTTATATCGCCTTAGCTGAAGCGAAACGCAATCAGTTGTTTGCCAATTTGCAGGACATACTCCACCACCATCGAGGTGATCGCCTAAAGCTATCATTTATCTCTGCTTTTCACGTTGCTCGTAAAATATGAGGAATTTATGCCTGAAGTCCATTTTCAAAGGTTATCCTTGCAAATTAGCTCTAGGACAGCTACAGGAGATCGAAGCTAAGGCAGCGCTGTTTACCAAGCTAGATCAACCTAAAGTAAAATTTATTAAATTTAATAATTAGGTTGCATTATTTCGACATTCTGCTAAGATATAATTCCTAATAAATTTGGAGAGATGGCTGAGTGGACGAAAGCGGCAGATTGCTAATCTGTTGTACGGCAGGTAACTCCGTACCGAGGGTTCGAATCCCTCTCTCTCCGTTCACAAGCCTGTCATAGGATATGGTTGATAACCCCTCAAAGGATGTAATAGGCGAAGCTCCAGAAGTTGATCCTAGTAAATTTAATGCGACAGATGTTGCAGAAATTGCAGATCGTCTAGAGCGTGATGACTATGCCAGTGCTTTTGAGAGCCTCAGAGATTGGCATATTCTGCGATCGCTAGCTTTTAAAGGTTCAGACTTAGTTGAGCCATATCGACATTTACTAGATTTAGAAGCATTCGATGAATGTTAAACAAGAAAGGGACGCTTAGCGTCTCTTTCTTGTTTTTAATGAGAGGTTCTAAGCCCAAATAAGTGAAGGCGGTACTTCGTGCTGCCTTCACTTATTTGGGCTTTATGTCCTAAGCAAAACTTACATTGCTATATTAGGGTTTGGGACTGGGGCTAGGTGTTGCGGGTAAACCGTTGGTAAATTTTTCAGTAGCGTTTTTACTTTCGTAAATGCAGTCAACACTAGGATTTTTTTCGAGATCACCTGTAAAGCCAAAGGTATTCATTCTGTCTTTACATTGACGAATATCTGCTTCTTTGATTACGTTTTTTTGTAAGAGCAGATTCCAGTTGTTAGGTAAAACTACACAACCGGGGATTGGCTCAGCTTGGCTAATAAATACGTTAAAGGGGTTGAGCGTCACATAGACACGGCTACTCATCACCATCGCTGATGCGCCATAGTTATTACAAAAATCGCGGCTAGGGGCGAGATTGTCGAGGCGGATTGCATCAACGGTTCGGGGGGTGGGGTTGAGCGTAGAAAGGGCAATGCCAACACCAATACCGACCGCAAAAATTGCTCCTGCGATCGCCAGTTTGGTCGTTGTGCCATTCGACCTTGGTTCAGTGGGAGGTGTGTTCAGAGTTGAAGAATATCTACGTCTTGCCATAGATGTGAGTTAGGGTTATTCCCTAGATTAACCGAAAGTGCTGAACTTTTGAGAAATTTACTGAGTAAATACCTAGCAAACCTATCCAAAGTTATAGCGCTTACCAATCTGTTTGTCTGTCTCCCCGCCGAAGGCGAGAAAACAGATTTTATAGAGTTGCCACACCTGCGCGATCAAGAATCTCAGGAATGAGATGCTCAGCTTTAATTGCCATGATATGCACGCCCTGACAGATTTGCCTTGCTGTTTGGATTTGCTCGGCGGCGATCGCGAGTCCTTCCTGTAAAGGTGATTTGGCTTTAGCTAGGCGATCAATAATATGTTCAGGAATTTGTACCCCCGGCACATATTTATTTAGGAATAGGGCATTTTTTGCGGATTTAATGAGAAATATGCCTGCTAACACAGGTTTATCTGACTGATTGGCAATCTGATTGACAAATTTATCGAGGCGATCGAAATCCGTAATTAATTGGCTTTGAAAAAATTGTGCCCCCGCATTAATCTTGCGCTCAAAGCGTCTTTGCAAACCCGACCAACTGCGTGACTGCGGATCGACGGCCGCGCCTACTAAGAAATTTGTGCCTTGATGGGGCAGAGCTTTACCATTAGCATCAAAACCCTGATTGAGTTTTTGGATTAATTGCAATAGGCGCACTGATTCGTAGTCAAATACCGATCGCGCATCGGGAGAATCCCCTGCCTTCACAGGATCACCTGTCAACGCCAAAATATTGGTAATGCCTAAAGCTGCGGCTCCCAAAAGTTCTCCCTGTAATGCAATGCGATTGCGATCGCGACAGGCTAGCTGGCATACCGTTTCAATACCAATTTGCTGCTGGATTAAGACCGAGGCAGCCACAGGACTCATGCTCATCACGGCGCGACTGGAATCGGTGATATTTACGGCATGGACACGCCCCTTGAGCGATCGCGTTTGGGCGAGCATATGCGTGGGGTCACTGCCCTTGGGGGGAGATACTTCAGCAGTAATTAAAAATTCCTTATTGGCGATCGCCTTGCGAAATTTATGAAAGGGTTGTTCAACTATTGGCTGGGGCGAATCGATCATGCGAAACAAAACTGTTAAAAAATTTTAATATTGTCTGCATTTTAAACTATTGCGATCGCTGCACTAACTATCCCAGTTCGTAGAATATTTTGAATATACTGGCGAATCTTTTGTAGTGCTATTTCATCACAAATGATATGGTCATAATAATTGCGCTGCCATAAGGGAGTTCCTGATATATGACAGATTTGGTTAATGCGACGAGCAGAGAATGTTTTATTTAAATTCTCGAATAATTTCTGAAATGCCATAATTCTTCTCTGTTATAAAATTCTTTTCACAAGCTTGCCCCTGACTTAAGTGAAAGTCGATGGGGTTGCCCAATGCAGACTTTAAAACCAGACGTACACGGAATTGTGATAACTTAGAGTACTGCAAACAACATTTTAGAGATATTTTCGGCAACGAGCAAAACTCCACGCTCCTCGAAATGTTGCCCTAGAGATCCCCAAACAAGCTTATTAATATGGCAGACATCACAACCCAACAAATTCAAGAGCTACGTGCCAGAACTGGCGCAGGTATCAAAGACTGTAAAGCAGCCCTCGTCGATTCTGAAGGCGATTTCACCAAAGCAACCGAATACCTCAGACAAAAGGGCTTAGCCTCGGCTGTCAAAAAAGCAAGTCGTGCTGCCACCGAAGGTATCGTACATAGCTATATCCACTTTGGTAGTCGTATTGGCGTACTCGTCGAAGTTAACTGCGAAACCGACTTCGTAGCCCGTCGCGAAGAACTCAAAGAACTAGCTGACAGCGTAGCTAAGCAAATTGCTGCTAGCCCTAACGTAGAGTACGTGAGTGTTTCTGACATTCCTGCCAGCTTTGTCGAAAAAGAAAAGCAAATCGAAGCAGGCAAAGACGACCTCGCCAGCAAGCCCGCCGCCATCCGCGACAAAATCGTCCTTGGTCGTATCGAAAAGCGCCTCAAAGAATTGTGCTTACTCGATCAGCCATATATTAAAGATCAAAGCATTACCGTTGACGAGTTAGTTAAGCAAACTGGTGCAAAACTCAGCGAAAACGTGAAAGTACGTCGCTTTGTACGCTTTGTAGTTGGTGAAGAAATCGAATCCGACAATGTAGCCGCAGCACCTGCTGAAGCTCCAGCACCAGCACCTGTAGAAGCCGCAGCACCTGCTGAAGCTCCAAAAGAAGAAAAGAAAGACAAAAAAGACGACAAGAAGAAAAAGAAATAAGGTTTGTGATTATTTAGAGGTTGCCATCGGTAAGGGACTTACTATTAATTAAAGTACCTATGGCTTCGACTTCGCTCAGCCAACGTTGGCTGAGCGAAGTCGAAGCTAGATAACTTTTGTGGGGCATTTTTTATCCGCAAGAGCCTAACCTCTAAATGTCTATGACCGTGTTATGCATTTTATTGATGTGAACTATGGCAATGCTATTGCGTATTGATCAAGATATTCAAGATATCCAAAAGGCGATCGCCGATGTCATCAGTCGGATCGATACGATTCATCTGGAATATGCTCAAGCGATCGCCCAAGCCGCAAAGCAGCAAATATTGCTAGCAACCTTTAATTTCTGCACCCAAAAACGTCCTGAAGCATTTCTGGCGCTCTCTCTATCGGAGCGTCAGAAACTGCAAGAGGCTTTGCGCCAAACGATCCAGTCTCTCAGCAATCAAATCCAAAAAACTTTAGAAGAATGCGATCGCGATAGTCGTACTAATCAAGAAAGCCTTGATCTCCTACTCAGCAAAAGCCTTAACGAGAGTATGGAGACATTGAACCAGCTTCTCGTGAAGCACAAAATTTTAAGTACCGATGATAGTCAATCCAAGGATGATAAATCCGCACAACTTAGTATTCGGCTCACAGAAATTGAGTTTACCGATCGCCAAGTTATGTCTTGTCGGGGTGAGTTGCGAGTATTGTCAGCAAGGCTAACCCATTTGCACAAGGAACTAGAGAAAAAAAATCAACAAAGAACGATCGCTGAAGCCGAACTCGCATGGCGATCGGCGTGGATAGAAGCATAATAAAAAATGGCTTTAGCCATTTTTTTATTATGCTTGACAGAAAAAAGCTATGACCAAAAATCGTGTAGTTTATCGAGAATTCGGCACACCCGAAGAAGACGATGCCGACAACAATTTGGTGGATTTACCACCACAGCAGCAAAATATTCGGATTCAAGCTACCCGTCGCGGTCGTGGCGGAAAGACCGTAACTGAGGTGACAGGCTTTCAAACTACACCCGAAAATCTCGCTAAGCTCACCAAACAACTAAAAAATCAATGCGGCGCAGGTGGCACAGCTAAAGATCAAGCGATCGAGATTCAAGGCGATTGCGCTCAGAAAATATTACAAATCTTGCTAGGTTTAGGCTACAAAGCCAAAGTAAGTGGCGGCAAATAATAAGGAGAGGTCGCGCCGCGACCTCTCCTTATTAGCGTTTTAGCCAGCCAAAAACTTGATTGGGCGTAAGTTGTAAATCAATCTCATCTAAGACCGTTAAAGCCATATCTCCGCTAGCTAGTAATAAAGGCTGCTCAGGTACAAAGACCATAATTACCTCTTCTTGGCTATCAATTAACCAACCAAGCCGCGTACCTTCAGCTAAACAATCCTGAATTTTGGCTATTAATTTCGTAACACTTTGGTCTACCGATAGAATTTCGATCATCCAGTCGGGCGCACCTTGAATTGGCTGATTACTGATAGGTATACGTCTCTGATGGACAATTGTGATATCTGGAACTACCGAATTTTTGCTCAAAATACAACGCAGTTCTGGAAAAGCCTCATAGATACTATTGGTATTGTCGATCGCCCTAACTAAGTGTTTTTGTAAAAGACTGTGATAGAAGGTAGGCATTGGCTTCTGCAAGACTTGTCCATTGAGTAGTTCCCAAGCTGGAGATTCTTCGATGTTGTGAAGTTGCATAAACTCAGCCAAGGTGACTGGTTGCAGGGCAGTTGAAACCATAAGCCAAGAACCCACAAATTAGGATCAATTTCTAAACCCTATCATAATCAGTACTTATGAAACTTAACCGATCGCTACCATACTTGACTTAACCCGCCGATTAGATGCAAACCTAAAAGATACCGCTAACCAATACCTAGTAAAGATCTGAGGGGGTTAGCTTACAGTTAATGACATGGTGTGGGACTGATCAAAAACTACTAAAAAATATGACCTAAGTCATCTCCTATAGTAACCATAGAAAAATACTGATGAAGTTAGGTATTTTCATTTAGAGATATCTTTGCAATAATCATAGAAATTTAATTATGGTTTTTTGTAAATAAATAGAGTTTATATGATAAACAACTGGCTGGACACGATCTGGCTGATTCCCTGCTATTCCCTGATAGGAGCGATGCTATCGATCATCTGGTTTCCCGCGATTACCCGCAAAACGGGACCAAGACCAGCAGGCTACGTCAATATCTTGATGACCTTCTTCTCCTTGGTTCATGCGATCGCCGCCTTGACCGTAGCTTGGGGACAGCCAGCATACTCACTATCCTTTCCTTGGCTAGCAGTGGGAGGGCTAAACTTTACCATTGACCTCCAGATTTCTGATCTGAACATTGGTGCGATCGTTTTGATTGCGGGCATCAATCTCCTCGCCCAGATCTATGCAGTAGGTTATATGGAAATGGATTGGGGCTGGGGCAGATTCTTTGCTTTACTTGCACTCTTTGAAGCAGGGATGTGCTCTCTCGTTCTTTGCAATTCCCTCTTTTTTAGCTACGTCATTCTCGAAATCCTGACCTTAGGAACCTACTTGCTGGTTGGTATTTGGTATAACCAATCCCTCGTGGTAACTGGTGCAAGGGATGCCTTTTTGACTAAGCGCGTTGGCGACTTATTCCTTTTAATGGGTGTAGTTGGTTTATTGCCCCTCACTGGTACTTGGAACTTTACCGAACTAGCAGAATGGGCAAAGACTACCGATATTAATCCGACAACTATTTCTCTCGTGACCCTAGCCTTAATTGTTGGACCTATGGGTAAATGCGCCCAATTTCCTTTGCATCTTTGGCTCGACGAAGCAATGGAAGGTCCTTTACCTAGCACCATCCTGCGTAATTCCGTAGTTGTAGCAACAGGCGCTTGGGTACTAATAAAACTTCAGCCGCTCATTGCCATATCCCCTTTAACACAGCAGGTAGTGATCGCCATTGGCGCAGCAACTGCTTTCGGCACGGTCTTAATCTCCATCGCTCAAATTGATATCAAACGATCGCTTTCTTATTTAACCAGCGCATTTATGGGACTCATCTTTGTCTCCGTTGGTGTAAATGATATCCACAGCGCCTATACATTGATTTTATCCCATGCCTTAGCGATCGCCCTACTATTGATGTCCATTGGTAGCATCATTTCTAACACAGTTACCCAAGACCTTTCCTTAATTGGTGGTCTATGGAAACGCCGCCCCATCTCTGCTTTGTGCTTCTTAGTAGGAACCCTTGGCTTGATCGCATTTCCCCCCTTTGGTGGTTTCTGGGCAATGCTGGATTTGATTTCTGGACTTTGGGACAAGAACATTGCCTTAGCCGAACTTTTGCTCTTGATTAATGGACTGATTGCCTTCAGTTTAATGCGTGTATTCGGCTTGATTTGGGGTGGTAAACCTAAACAAATGACCGAAAGATCCGTAGAACCGCTATGGCTAATTGTTCTACCAATGACCATTTTGGCGGGCGTTGTTTTACACACTCCTCAGATGCTGACATCTTGGGGCATTATCCCTGATTGGTCAGTCATACTCAAGCCTGAATCTTTGCTGCTCTTAGGCTCAAGCAGCATGGGACTAGCCGCAGGTGGCTCTCTCTATCTCAATGAAAAAGTCAGTAAGCCAATTCAACTTCCTTGGCAGGATCTACAAAACTTCTTTGCCTACGACTTCTACACATCCAAACTCTATAAAGTCACAATTGTGGGACTGGTAGATAGCGTCTCCCATGCGATGTATTGGTTCGATCGCTTCTTCGTTGATGGAGTTGGCAACCTCTTTGGTCTAGCTACTCTATTTAGCGGTCAAAACCTACGTTACAGCACCTTTGGACAGTTACAGCTCTATACGCTAACGATCATGGTTGGTATTGGCGTTCTCCTGTTGTTGCTATTCAATCAGACTCTGTAAATCTGGATCTTTAAGTGGACATAAAACTATGCTTAGTGCGTTAATTTGGCTACCAGTAATTGGTGCTTTAGCGATCGCCTTGCTACCCCAAAATCAATCAAAAAAAGGCGCAATCATTGTAGCAAGTGCTATCCTCATCCTCGATGTAATACTTTTAAAGCAATTTGATACCAATCTCGCTGCTTTCCAACTATCCGAAAATCTGCCTTGGCTTGAAAACATTGGCTTAAACTATAGCCTTGGTGTCGATGGACTGTCATTGCCTCTAGTTGCCCTCAATGGCTTACTCACTTGGTTGATTATTTGTTTTTGCGAAAACCAAATCAAAGAACGCTTCAAGCTTTTCCAAGTGTTAATGCTGCTCATCCATGCAGGCGTAAGCGGAGCAATGCTCTCAACTAACACCCTTCTGTTCGTTCTCTTCTATGAATTAGTATTAATTCCCCTCTATCTAATCATTGCCGTTTGGGGAGGCGCACAGCGTGGCTATGCTGCGATGAAGTTTCTCATCTTCACCGCAGTCTCAGGTGTACTCGTATTAGTTGGATTCTTGGCTTTAGGTTGGCTCACCGCTAATCCCACACCAATCTTTGACTATTCCACCCTACAAACCCTTTCCTTGCCTTTAGAAGTGCAGATTACTTTGCTAGTAGTTCTGCTATTAGGATTTAGTATCAAGGCTCCCTTTGTGCCTTTTCACAGTTGGCTGCCTGATACCTATGTGGAATCGGCAACTCCAACAGTAATGATGCTTGGTGGTATCGTTGCGAAACTAGGAACCTACGGTCTATTCCGTTTTTGTGTAGGTCTATTCCCCGATGCTTGGGCAATCCTCGCTCCCTATATCGCAGTCTGGGCAGGTTTAGGCGTATTGTATGGCGCAATGGTAGCGATCTCCCAAAAGGATCTCAAACGTATGGTTGCCTATAGCTCAATTGGCCACATGAGTTATATTCTCTTGGCTGCGGCAGCCGCAACACCTTTGAGCCTAATCGGTGGCATTGGTCAAATGGTGAGCCACGGCTTAGTTCTCGCACTGTTGTTCTACCTTGTTGGCGTGATTGAAGAGAAAGTTGGCACAAGAGATTTAGATGTGCTCAACGGATTGCTCAATCCCTTACGTGGTCTGCCAACTACAAGTGCTTTATTGATCCTCGGTGGGATGGCAAGCGCTGGTATCCCCGGACTAGTTGGATTTATTGCTGAGTTTCTCGTTTTCCAAGGTACTTTTACAAAATTCCCGATTCCGACGATCTTCTCGATCATTGGCACTGGTTTAACAGCGGTGTATTTCGTGATTTTGCTCAATCGCACCTGTTTTGGCAAGTTGGACAATGCTACAGCCTACTATCCCAAAGTCAGCGGACTCGAACAGTTACCAGCCTTGATTTTAACTGGAGTGATTATCTTCCTAGGAGTTCAGCCCGTATGGCTAGTTAAATGGAGCGAAAAGGCAACCGTCAAGATTGCTGAGCAAGCAGAAAGTAAAATCCTCGTTTCCCAAAATCTAACCCAGTCTCTTGCCTCACCTCTAATCAAAAATTAATTAACGCACTAATTTACCGTAATTAGCTTCTAGGTCGCAATTGCATAGCGCTCTATTAATACAGGAAAGATAAAACTATGACAGCTACTTTAGTCCCACCAACCACAAAACTACCTCCATCGACCCATCCCTATGCTGATGTCATCCATCGTCTAGAAGCAGGTGGCTCCATGCTACCTGACACTCCCGAGAATCTAATGCAAATAATCGGACTCTACAAGGCTTACGCCGTACCGATGGATTTCTATTGGCGCGATTTGCTCTACATAGCAGAACAGGTATTTCTAGAGCCGCTTCCTGCATTTAAGTACTTCTTGCCTCAGGAATATCTTGATTTACGGAATCACTATGCAGGTGATGATGCTGATTGGCGCTTTTGGCGTGGTGAGGCAACCGCTCATCCTGAGTTGTTAGAGTTTATGTCTAAGGGCGAACTAAACGCCAAGATTCCTAAAATCTTCCATCATCTCTATCACGATCGCATCAACATGGAGTTTGCCGAAGAATGTATGCGAGCAATGTTTTGGCATCGCAATATGGGTGGTGAACTAGAGCCTTATATGGATTCGGAAGAATATCGCCAAAATGCCGATCGCGCCATTCGGGCTTATTTCAAAAACAATCCGATTATGTTGGGACTATATAAGCTCTTTCCTGAACTATTTTTAGAGCAATGCCGCCAAGCAACCATGACCTCAGTTTTAGGGCTGTTCTGGGAAATCATGGCTCCCGTATTCTTCGAGATGTCCGATATTTATGATGAAGGCGGCTTTAAAGGTGTACCCGATGCAATGGACTTCTTGGTAAATGGGATTTTTGCGATCGCAGGTCGTCCTATTTATCATCGTGTCAATATTGGTGGTGAATGGTTGGATATTGTCCCCAAATCAAAGGGATTTACTTGGTTGTACGAAGCAGCATTCCCCTATGTTGAGGCAGTGTTTTATCGCACTTCCCCCTTCCGTGGCACAAAGTCCTACAATGCTCAGGCAAATGAAATTCCTAAGGATCAGAATGACTTCCACTACGGAATTTTATATGCGGACAAATTCCCCGTAGGTTCAGCAGGGATTCCGCCCACCTTGTTACATCAGGATATGTACCACTTCTTGCCTCAGTACCTTGTGGACTATTACAAGCAATTTTGTCGTGGTGAAGATGACACCTTGATTCAATTGGCAGTAAGTTTTCAGCGATCGATGTACAACGTTACTTCAGCCGTAATTCAGGCAGGTAGAGCCGCATTTCTCTATCCCCTTGATGATCCTAATCCCAAGCATCTCTTAGCCAATCGCCATTATTTTGAGGGACAACTAAATCGGTTCTGCAACCCTAAATACGGCATGGATAAAGCGGCAAGAATTGCCATGATTCAAGATCAAAACTATCGTTAATTACGCTCAAGCAACCCACAAGAAATTTTTTAAAACTGATGCTTTGCATCAGTTTTAAAAAATTTCTTGGTTCAGGTTTGCTCGAAAAGTGCTGTAAGCAATTAAACCTCAGAAACTAACTATGACTACAATCGTTGATATCGCTGTTAATAATGAAGGCTTCTCTACCCTTGTCACCGCAGTATCGGCAGCAAGTTTAGTAGAAGCATTACAAAGTCCAGGACCTTTTACGGTATTTGCTCCCAATGATGCGGCTTTTGCCAAGCTACCTCCTGGCACAATTACCACCCTAGTTCAAAATATCCCTCAATTAGCACGTATTCTGACCTACCATGTGGTTGCAGGTAGATACAAAAAAGAAGACTTAATCGGCGTAAAATCTCTTATCTCCCTTGAAGGTTCGCAAATCGATCTCGATATTTCCGAGGAAGCATTTGAAGCAAATAACGCTACTGTAATTGCTGCGGATATTGAAGCAGACAATGGTGTTATCCATGTAATTGATACAGTTATGCTGATGCGTCCCCATTGGGTTTATCCAATTATGGAGTCTGGTCGAGTCGGCGTACAGCGAGTGTAATTGGGTTTTAAAGAAAAGAGGGGCGGTGCTTTGCGCCGCCCCTCTTTTCTTTGGTGTGACAGTAGCTATAAAGTATAGTTGGTTTAAAGGAGTGTCTGAAATTAAGAGCAATTGTTATGACTATAGAAAGCCTTCTAACACTTTATAAGTTGCCTGTTCTGCTGTTAATCATCCTAACTCCTTGGATCGCTTACTACATTTGTATACTCATTCCAGGCACTAAAGAAGAACCTTTTGTATTAAGCATCAATTTGAGTCTTTCCGCTTTTATAGCTATGGTCTTTGCTGGTTACATCGCCTATGCCAGTAATACAGGAGGATGGGGCAAAATCGGCAAGGAAGCCGATATCCTCCTACTATTGTCTGCCCCATACCATGTAATTAGTTCAATTATTCTTGCCAAGAAGCGCTTACCCCTCAACAAAATTCCTGCCTTTAAGTTTATTCAGGGGTTGATGTTGATGTCCTTGGCTTTCATTTTCTTTTCATGGATTTCTAATCGAATTCATTTCTATTTTTTCTCATATATTCCTTTCAATGTATTCTTGATAGTCTTAGGCGTTGTTCTCTTGATAGGATATATCGGATATACCAAGGTCTTTGGAGAAGATTAAGACAATTTTTTGTAACCTTGATGTTTGACGCTGGCATAAATTAAAAACTGGTGGCATTGTATGGCACTCAAAATTGGGAGAGTTGAAGTTGGGCTAAGATTATTGCTCTCTTTCACAACTATAGCGATCGCCTATGGATACTTAGGTAGTTACATCAGCACATTAATCACCGATCGTAATTACCCGATCGCAGGTTTATTATTGGGTTTAGCTGTTGCGGGGATCTTTGCCATACCGCAAAGTTTGGGTGGGCTACTTGCCGCGATCGCTTCATTAATAATTGTCTATTGGCAAGCTGGGCTGACTCCTAGCCTGATCACCTTGGGCGTATGTCTAGTCATGTACTGGTTAGGTTTTGCGGATGTGGGTTATAGTGCCGAACCTGATAAAAAACTTTCTATCGTTGAAATTCTCTCGACCATAGTTACCTTTGCCCTCGCGATCGCCTTTACCATCTCCCTATTTCAAATTCCATCAAGTTGGATTGCTAGTGTCGCGATCGGGTTACTCGCTGCGACGATCACCCTGATTGGTAAGCAAATTCAATATCTTGAATTAAGCAATATTAAAAATTTCATTGTTTTGGGCATCCTTACAAGTAGCAGTCTCGCGATCGGCTTTGCGATCAGAGCAATTTTTTACACTCCCAAGCCAACTGATTTTCTGTAAACTGGCAAAATTTTGTAAAGGCGTTAGGCACATTGCCAAGTGTTACCTATGCTAATGTGGAAATCTCTTGCTAGTAATTTACGCTGACTTTTCATATTGCCTAACTTTCCAATATGACTATGACGGGGCAAAAGGGTTTTATTGTCCAACATTAAGTGTTGTGTGGTTGAACGGACATTTGCTTGGGTTTCTCGTTTTTGGCGCTTGACCAGAGAGTAAGAACTCTTACCTGAAACTTCTGAGGCTTTTTTTTCTATGTGGGTATGATTCAGATCCTCCTCAAACGCCTCGCTTAACTTCTCAAACACGCTCTGATCGTCAATGTATGGGGCGTTTATTGGGTAATCAAACTAGGATGGTAATTCGAGCAGCACCAGATAATCTAAGACGAGTTCATTTAATAAAAATTTGAGTTCATCTTGAGCTTGGCGATCGCTGAGTTTGCCAACTGGTGCAACAGCACCACCGATGATGGTCGAAACTTGGCGATAGGCTTCTAGTCTAGGTTTATGGCTACACCAATAGGTGACAAGCTCTGCAAATTTACAGGGACGCTGCCAGAGAAATCGCAAGCAAAGAGTTACTGTAAGAGCATCAAGATTTGGTCGATGTAGTTTTTGTAAATTGGAAGCGGGACGCATTTGGGCGATCGCTTGATCTAGAGTTTGAAAAAACTGATCAGTTCGCAAAACAGGATGCAAATGAATTGTTGCTGAATTCCACATCTCATCCGACCATTGACTAATCTCTAATTCAGGCGATCGCCCTGAGTGACCGCACCAAATATCCAGCAGACGGTTAACGGGTTGAAGTAGTTCAAAGGCATGAAGACTTTGCTCAGCCGTAGCCTTAGCTAAAAATTGAGTGAAATGCTCTGGCATTCCATTGGGAAATATATTTTGCCAACGCCAGTCCGCAGGATTGATCATGCTCACAAATTCTAAATTTGCCGATCGCAACATTTGAAAAACATCAGGAATCGTAAAGCCCTTATCTTCCTGCATCACATAATTCATCAAAACAAAGCCAAAAGATTTATCGGAGGGAGTCCAAGTACTTGCCTTGAGCATTGTTCCATCGCCTAAGGCTTCCATAATTGCGTAAATTTGCCTGTACTCAGTTTCCGTAGGATTTTCATCCAGAAATCCTAACAATTTGGCAAATGTTTGAGCGCGAAAAAAATCGGTGCGTTGATACAGGCTATGGACATTAGTCCGCAATAAACCTTCAGGTTTGAGAACCGAACGCATCGCTTGCAATCCTTCGGCTGGTTCGGTTAAAAAATAGAGCGTGTCTTCGCAGTTAATATAGTCAAATTCGATCCCCTGTTCCTCTTTAAAACGAGGAAGTTCAGCGATGGGCAAGTTATAAAACTCGGCATTAGGGAAACCATGATAAGTGAGGCGATCGCTTGCCAATTTTAAAGAAGCCTCAGAAAGATCGATGCCCACAATCCGCGCTTTGGGATTTGCGATCGCTAAAGCTAAGGTGGTTACTCCCGAACCACAACCGATATCGAGGATGGTCAAATCTT
Source organism: Pseudanabaena sp. BL-A-41 (assembly GCA_050632425.1). Taxonomy (GTDB): domain Bacteria; phylum Cyanobacteriota; class Cyanobacteriia; order Pseudanabaenales; family Pseudanabaenaceae; genus Pseudanabaena. The sequence goes on from CP192607.1 coordinate 3,685,596, forward strand.
GGCGATCGTCAACCCGTTGGGTTTTGACATACCAAGCCGTCACAAAAGAATGCAAAATCAAACCGCGATCGCCATCTTCTCCCATTTGCGATGCAGGCAAATTAGGATAGGGCATCAAGTCAAATTGCTGACGAACTTTTTCATTGGGATCGGTGTTCATTTTATGGATATTTCCTTTGCTTAGTAATTTCTATTTTTTAATGACTATGGGGTAATATCTCAAAAACATTAGCAGAAGCGATGTCAGTAAATTCAAAGACACCACATACCTTTATTCTTGGTGCTGGTCCCGCAGGACTGGCGGCAGCTTATACTCTTTCTAAACACGATAAAACAGTCACAGTTATAGAACGGGAATCACAAGTCGGGGGACTAGCCAAAAGTATTTATTTTCGTGATTTTATTCTCGATTATGGACCACATCGTTTTTTTACCAAGCTGTCACCTGTTATCCAACTGTGGAATGAAGTATTAGAAAATGAGCAAGTTACAGTCAATCGTTTAACCAGAATATTTTATGGCGGTAAATATTTTCGCTATCCAATTCAAGCAAAAGAGGTTGTGTTTGCCTTAGGAATTCGCGAAACTTTCAATATTCTTTACTCATATTTGCTAAGTCGGCTCATTCCTAATCATGCTCCTCAAAACTTTGCAGAATGGGTCATATCTAGATTTGGTAAGCGCTTGTTTAGTATTTTTTTTGAAGGCTATACCGAAAAGCTTTGGGGAATTCCTTGTACCAAAATCGAGGCAGAATGGGCTGCCCAGCGCATCAAAGGTCTATCTCTCAGCAAAGCCATCCGTAATGCCGTTTTTGGCAATAATGGCAAAGTTAAGTCTTTAATTGATCAATTTCAGTTTCCCAGATTGGGCTCAGGGCAACTATATGAAAAAATTTGCGATCACCTCCATGACCATAATCAATCAGTTTTGTTGAATACTGAAGTAATTAGTTGTCATCATGATGGCTCAAGAATTACTAATATTGTGTTACGTGATCGTCTTACAGGTATAGAGTCCGTCACTGATTGTAACCATGTTATTTCCTCAATTCCTTTAAATTTGCTAGTAAAGCAAATGCAGCCATCCCCACCACCAGAAGTAATTGCTGCCGCCCAATCTTTGCAGTTTCGTAATACGATTCTAGTCTACTTAATTGTAGATAGTGAATCACTATTTCCTGATAATTGGTTATATATTAATGATGCCCAAGTGCGCTTAGGGAGAGTGACTAACTTTGCAAATTGGTCACCAGATATGTTGCCCCATTCAGCAAAGTCACAAACCCCTTTATGCTGTGAATATTGGTGTGATAGTAATGAATATATTTGGCAAGAATCTGAAGAGAGTTTAATATTACTAGCAATTCAAGAACTGCGTCAAATTAAACTGTTGAATAATGAAACTGTAAGTGATGCTTTTGTATTACGTTTACCCAAAACCTATCCAGTTTATACAGGTAACTATCGCGAGGCGATTTCTACAATCCAAAGCTATTTATCTCAATTCTCTAATTTGCAACTAATTGGGCGGTATGGATCATTTAAGTATAATAATCAAGACCATAGTTTATTAATGGGAATTTGGGCAGCCGAAAATATTATTGGGCTATCTAAACATTATCTTTGGTCAGTCAACTCAGATACGGAATATGGAGAAGAGATGAATTTAGAGGTTAATCAAACTAATGAATCTAAAGCCCCAGAAATGCAAGCCCAAAAAAATTGGTCGGAAAATTGGCAACAACTTAGCAGATATTTTGTGACAGGTGGGTTCGCTACTATTGTTGATGTTAGTATTTTTGCACTGTTACAGCGATTAGATATTTACTATGTATATGCCATATGCATTAGTTATTTCTTTGGACTAACCACAAACTTCTGGTTGAGTCGCAGCTATGTTTTTGGTATTTACTGGCAAAATAGCTGGCTGCAATATCTTGTATTTACAGCGATCGCCATCAATAGTCTATTAGCAAATTTAGGAATGATTCAGCTATTGGTTAATGAACTAAAATGGCAACCAATTCCTGCAAGGATTATTAGTGCTGGTTGTATTGTCTTTCTAAGCTTTATTGGACATAAGTTATATTCCTTTAGCTCACAGCAAGATGTTCGCAGTTCTTCGGTGTTTAAATAAATAAGTAAGTAATTAAATAATTAAAAGTAAATATGGACTTCTTTAAAAAAAGAATAGATGAACTCCAAAAGTATAAAATACCTATTTTTATTTTTATATTTTTAGCTATAGTTTTAGGCTTAACAACTCCATTTAACAGTGGTGACAATCCGCCAATATTATTCGCAAAGGAACTGTTAGTAGGTAAGCCATATTTACCCGAAAAGATATCTTGGATCGAGATGTTGGAATGGCAAGGGCATCATTATATTGCCTATCCGCCGATGGTGACTTTTTTAGTTATCCCCTATGTCTTACTAGGTGGTCAAAATTTGGGAGGTGCGCCTCTTAATTCCATCCTGATTTTTGGTTCGGCAATTCTATTGTTTCTGTTAGTTAAGAAATTGCAGGAAATTAAACAATGGGCTTACTTAGCGGCAATCGCCTATGTTCTTGGCACAACTAATTTACATTCAGCACATATTGGTAGTGTCTGGCTATTAATGCATAGTCAAGGAAATTTCTTTCTACTATTATCTCTATGGCTATTTATTAGCAAACGCGCCTATTTTTGGTCGGGACTGAGTTTAGCGATCGCCTTTCAAGTCCGTTATGTAATTTTGGCAGCAATTCTTGTATTTCCCCTATATGCCTTAATCCACTTTCGTCCAGTTCCCACCATTCAGCAAGGGCGAAATTTCATTTTAGGAATATTACCACCATGCTTAATGTCTTGGGCTTTTCAATGGTGGACATTAGGTAATCCCTTCACATCTCCCTACACTATTGCATGGCAGCAATGGGGACCACCTGAATATATTTTCTCTCTTACTTATTTTCAGCGCAACTTTCAACTTTATTTCTGGGGAATGCCGACTATATTAGATAAATTTCCCTATTTGCGATTTGAGTGGGATGGTCAAGCCATGTGGGTAATTAGTCCATTCCTATTAGGACTTTTATTTTTAAATTTTCGGTGTAGGTTTGTATGGGCTTTTTTGCCATCAGCAATTGTGATGTTAATTGCTTATCTTTGTTATTTTCATACAGGATTTACTCAATATGGAACCCGTTATGTTCAAGATATTTTTCCACTTTTGGTTCCACTTGCCTTTGCAGGATTTAGTCGCAAGACCATATGGATAAGCCGACTATTACCTATAGCGGTTTTGGTGGCTTGTTTAATTAATGTCTATGCAGTATTGTTTACCCTTAATGTTAATTGGAGTTAAATTAATTAGAATTAAAATTTAGAACTTATTTCAACAGCGATCGCAATTTTTGATTTCGACAGAGATGTACCTTTTTATTCATAATTGTTTCGGGAATAGATTGCCAAGAATCACGACAAAAATCTTCTATTTCTGACCTAATAACTTCATCTTCATAGCTTAGAAATACGGGATTTAAGTTATTTAGATTAGAAAGATGTAGTCGATCTTTTAAATAAGTTAATCCTTGAGTGGTATAAACAAATCGATTAGCATACCAAGTTGGTTGAGGCGGCACTGAACCAATAAAAATCATCGGTGAATCGGAAATTGGTAGGTCATCAGGTGAAATATATTTCTGGACGATCGCACCAACTTCCCGAGGAAAAGCACCACCTACCCCTGCAAACTTCACAAATTCCGATTTAACATTTTGATTGGTAAAAGCCCCTAAACTTGCAAATATGATCAGGGCTAACCAAGGCAAACTAGAGACGGATATTGATAATGATGCTGACAAATAACCGATTAAATACTGTAGCAATATAAAAATAGCGATCTGTGTAACTATCCAAATAATAAATATTGTGGGTAAGCCAAGCTTAAAAGCCGAAAAATCGTGAATAGTCGAATGCTGTCTTAAAATGGCAATTTGTAATAAAGGTGCAGCCAAGATCAAGAAACAGGTTGAGATAAAGCTTACTTTTTCTTCACTATGGCAAAATAGCCAAATTAAAAGTGTGAAGGTCGAGATCGAGAATATCGGCATCGAAAATTTGCCCGCATCCCATAGTTCTTTTAAGTATTGAGGCAAATAATAATGCCAATATAAACTGATCACAAATATATCTTGACTGAGATTAAATTCAAGGTTTACTCCCACTCTTTCTAGAGCAATATTTGTAATTTGATGCCAGCCATCTTTGTAGTAAATTATTTGAGCAGTAAACCAAATCGAAATAACGGCGATCGCTGCTAGAATTGGCATAATAGAATAAAATGCTATGCCTATATTTTTAAAAACTAATGGCAAAAAAATAGTTAGCATTAGTAACAATAAAAATACCCATCCATACCAATCAAAACCTGCGGCACATAGAGAAAGTGCAAAAAGAATTATTTGTTGAGTTCGTGATAAATTATCAAATTGAAATCGTTGCTTGACTGCCAATAAAATCAGTGCATAAATTGGCAATAAAACTGCTTGATCGCAAAAATATACATTCTGTGACCAATAGAGAACTGCGGGGGTGAACATCCAAGCTGATGTACCAATAAGCGCTAGAACTTTGCCACCCCAACCCTGTAGGAAATCAATTTTTTCAAAAAGTCGGATAATCTCTAGAAATAGAAAATAAATAACTAAGCCACTAAATAAGCGATCGCATATTAAATGATAAATCTGTAAATTGGCTACGGTAATTGGAATTGCAAAAATTTTGAAAATTATATAGGGGACTACTAGCCATAGAGAGGGATAACTAAGATAAACGCCATCACCTTTGTCAAATATAGTGATATCAGCTTGGAGATATTCCATACTTTTAGGCACAAGTACAGAAGCGCCTAATAACTGCCCGATACCCCACTGATCTAAGGCTCGAAGGCTAACCAAACTATGGGCAGTGAGATATTCATGGTGAGCGTCAATATCTAATGGACGGTTAAAAACAGAACTAGATATAAAAATACTAATCGCCCAAAGAATAATAATTATTACTACCTGTCCAATCCCTGATATAGAAAATTTAGTAATTTGATGTTTGTAATATTCTTTAAACAGATTAATGCAAATAGAAATTTGTTGGTTTAGCTGCATTGTTGATTTAGATGTTACTTATAGCAAATATCAGTCTAGTGAGGTACATTATAGAAAAGGAAGAGAGAATTTTTATCGATAACTAAGTATGAAAGCATATTCAATAGACTTAAGAGCAAAAATAATCAAACTGTATGAAGAAGGTAAAATATCACAGCGAAAGTTAGCTGAGCAATTTGATGTAGCCCTGAGCTTCATCGAAAAGCTAATCAAGCAATATAGGGAGACAGGAAGTGTTGCACAAAGAAGAGAACAGTGCCCAAATTAAAATTACTAATTGGAATCCACAATATCTTAAAAATTAAGTATGGTATTGTAAGCCATAAAGTAGGATAACTAAGATAAATACCATCGGCTTTATTCAAATTTGTAATATCTGCTTGCATATACTCGATACTTTTAGGGATAAGGACAGAAGCTCCTAATAGATTCCCAAATCACCATTGCTCAAATCATCTAAGATTAACTAGGCTATGAACCATTAGCCATTCATGATGTGAGTTAAGATCTAACGGACGATCAACGTAGGGCTTGAAACATGACAACTTATACACCATAAAAACATGATTGCTATAACTTCAGCAAGCCATGGATTTGATACTGATTTTGCCTCATTTTTGCCCCTAAGTAAATTCACCAACTTTATAACTTGTCTTTCTAGATAAGCCACTGTGCGTTGAATTAAGCGTTTATCTTTAAATTTTAGAAAATTAATTTGAGGTAAACAGAAGGTTTCACCTGCGTCATCTAAAAAACTTTCATGGCAAACTTCACACAAATACTTGCGATCACCATTAGCTGTTTTGCCATGAACTTGAAATTGTATACTCCCACATAGATGACATTCCATTTTAGTTGGTTTCTAGAAAAGTGACAGTTTATTTTAACCAATTTGTTCTTGTTTTTTGCTCTTATTGCTAAGTGAGTGACCACTGTGAATAAAAAAATTTTAGTTGGTATAACCTTTATTCTGACGATAATTACAGCTTGGGTAGCTTTCGTTCATATCGACTGGTTAAATCAAATTCAGGAAATTATCCAAAATGAAGGGACTTGGGGCGATCTAATTTTTGTTGTCGCCTATGCGATCGCCACTTTACTGATTTTGCCTGTGACTGCTTTTAATATCGCGGGTGGGGCGCTCTATGGTGGTGTCGAGGGATTATTACTGACCTCCTTAGGGGCTTTGCTGTCAGCATTGCTGGGTTTTATTTTGGCGCGATCGCTGAACTTCAGCGCCGATGATCAGCGTTGGGCAAAGATTAGCCAAAATCTTGTGGCTGGTGGTATTGCTTATTCCTTTGCAGCAAGACTATTGCCGATCATTCCCTATGGAGTGGTCAGTTTTGCCGCAGGCTTAAGTCCGATCAAGCGTCGCGATTATTTGCTCGGAACTTTACTAGGTACACCTTTGGGAATTGCTCCCTTTGTGTTTTTAGGGAGTACAGGGGTACAAATGGAAACTAGTCATGATGTGCTACCTTTATTGGCTAGTAGCATGGGTCTAGCGGTGCTGATTGCAGTGGGTACATGGTACAAATCTAGCCAAAACTAATCCCAAATTAAAAAATGGCACTGCCATTTTTTAATTTCAAAAAACTTTGCGGGTTCTACAGAAAGATTATGCAAAATTTAGAGAATAGTCTCAGTAAGGATATTGATAGTATTGAGCAAAGCCGATCGCAAGGATGGGATTGGTATTTGGTTGCGGGAAGTTTAGGAATTTTAGCGATCGCCTTATTTCTACATTTTTGGCAGCTCGGCACAATTCCCTATCCTGTATTTGATGAATCTCTGTTTGGTCAATATGCCAAAGAATATCTAGAGGGAAATCCCACTTGGGAAGGGCATCCACCAATCGGCAAATATTTGATCATGCTAGGAATTTTGCTGTTTGGGCAGAATGAAATTGGCTTTCGCTTTTGGGATGCGAGCTTTGGTTCGATCCTGCCCCTATTAGTAATTGGGTTAGTCTATCGCCTCACTGCCAAATGCAATTTTGCGCTCCTTGCAGGTTTGTTTGTATTTAGTGATGGTTTATTTTTAGTCGAGTCGCGCTTAGCCTTACTCAATATATTTTTGGTTTCCTTTGGGTTAGTCTCCCAAATGTTTTTGGTGTCAGGTTTAGCCCAGCAAGGCAAATTACGCACACTATTACTCTGCTTTTCAGGATTGATGCTAGGGGCGGCGGCTTCGGTGAAATGGAATGGTTTAGGATTTAGCCTGTTGGTATTTTTAGTGATGTTGCTAGTAGTAGCGATCGCCAAGTTCTTCCCACAGCAACTCTCCAAACTCGGTGTACTCGCTGAAATCACCAAACTACATTGGTGGCAATATCCACTATGTTTTGTGATTATGCCGATCGCTTTTTATTTAATCCAGTGGATTCCTCTATTTATGTTGAATTCGGGAGTCCCCTCTGGCGAAAATATTTGGCAATCGATTAGCGCATTTCCCCACTTTCTCGTGGCAATCCATCAACATATTCTCTGGTGGCATTCCACCGACATTGTCACCAGTATTGATCCTGCTCATCCCGCCCATCCCTACTGTTCATCGGCAATTTCTTGGGCAGTTTTAGCAAGACCAGTGGGTTACTATTTTCAAAATCGGGATGCATATTTTGCAGTAATCCAAGGCTTGGGCAATCCTCTGCTGTGGTGGTTCTCAACCTTAGCGATCGTTGGTATCACGCTTGCCTCCCTTGTGCCGCGATTGCAGAAATCAACGAACATTGGCAGCAACAACTACCTCCTATTGGGATATTTAGCAAATTATGTCCCTTGGCTCATCGTCAAGCGTTGCCTATTCCTATATCACTACATGTCTGCGTCAATTTTTAGCTTTATCGCGCTTGCATGGGTGGTTTATCAACTGTTAGAGCTAAAGGGCAAACTCCGTTATCTTGGCTATGGCATTATTGCCACAGTCTTAATCAGCCAGATCTTCTTTTTGCCAATTTGGTTGGGAATCCCCATCCTCCCCAAAGATTTCTATCAGCGCATTTGGTTTATGCCCGACAGTTGGTCAGGTTTTAACTGGATTTGAGCCGAGTCCCGACAGGATTGCTTGAGTTGCCAACATTCCCAAAACATTTTGAGAATAACTTTAATATTCGCTCCTGTGGCAACTCCAAATTTGCGCGGGAAATGCTGCACGGGTAGCTCAATGATGGGTTCAATATGCTGTAATTGCTGTAACTTCACCAGAAACTCGGCACTAAATAAAGCACCGTCCGATTTGATCGGTTTCACGGATTGGTAAATGGTGCGGGGAAATAGTTTAAAGGCGCAGTCAATATCTCTAACCTTCAGTCCGAGTACCCATTGAATGAACAGGTGATACATCCAAGCATTCAGCGATCGCACAAATACATCCGCCCGTTTCGCCCGATAGCCAATCACGATCTGTGAATTGGTGTGAGAGTTGTCGATATATGGCATAAACCGATCAAGGTCGCTAATGGCAAACTGACCATCCCCATCGGTCAAGAAAATATATTCATTTACCGCTTGATCGAAACCACTGCGTAAAGCGGAGCCATAACCTAAGTTGCGAGGATGATTAATTAAGCGAATCCTTGCATTTTGTGAGCATAACTGGCTGACGATCGCCTTAGTTGCGTCGGTGGAGCCATCATTCACCACAATAATTTCATAGGGAATTTGCCGATCGCTTAAATAATCAACAGCGTTGGCAATCACCCGACCAATATTTTCTGCCTCATTATAAGCAGGCAGTACTACAGACAGAGATAGAGAATGGGTCATAGGTGCATAGCTCATAGTGCTAACTGTTTGCTTGGCAATGGTTGCGATCGGAATGTGTGGGAGAGAAGCACTAAAAACAAAATGATGTTTAAGGCACTCATTGAGTAGATTAAGCCCTGAAAGAACATTTCAGGGATGGTATTAAATAAAGCTTCATGGTTATAGCGCAGATAAACATAGCCCACATTTACGGCTCCCGTCAGTGTAAAGCCCCAGTAGAGCCACTGCACTATGGGAAATAGCGCTAAAGCGATCGCCAAAAAAGCTAGTCCATACAACATATAACGTTCGTGCATTCGCGTCGGCAACATAAAGAATCCGATCAATAATGTGGCAACGGCGATCGCCTGAGCCGCAAAATGACGCTGTTGATAGAGAAATATCCCCAACCACACCAAGAGGATTCCCAAAAAGGCTAAACCAATTACCTTATAACTAATTCCCAAAAATTGTGTATAGTCCCGTTCCCAATTTGCCCATCCCCAAATATTAAAGGCATTGACTGAGGCAAAGTCATAATAATTCGCTGTGCTTTTTAAACGTTGATAGAGTGATACAAATGGCGTAGCCAAACCATGCGCCTTCACTCCATAAAATGGCAAGATCATTAGCCAAACTAGAGTTAATCCACCAAAGGCGATCGCCCCCCATTTCCACCAAGCTTGTCGAAACCATTGGGAAAACAATAAAAATGGGGCAAGAAATAATCCTTGCGGCTTCATAATCACCATCACTGCGATTAATAGCCCTGCCCTCACCACATAATTTTGTTGAATTAAATAAAAAGCCCCTAGCATCAAAAAAATCATCACCCCATCTACCTGTCCCCAGATCGCCGACACAAATAGCATCAAGGGGTTAAAGGCATAGATCAGCGCAACCTGATAAGCCCTATGTATGGTTGTATGAGGTTTGAGGATTTGGGCAATTAACCATGCTGCGCCAATATCCGCCAATATGGGTGGTAACTTAATCATCGCCATAAGCAATAACCCATCCCGATGACTCAGAGTCGGATCAAATACCTGATAAATCTTGCCAATCAGCCACAACACATAGAGATAGGCAGGGGGATAGTCACAGTTAGAGTAATTATAAAAATTGGCGAAACCTTGCTGCACTAAATCTAGTGACCAAGCCTTAAAGAGATTCATATCAATCCAAAAGGCTACAGGAAAGCTGATTAATAGTAGGTGCAAAACTAAGGCGATCGCTAATCCTAGATAAAATTTTGGCGCATCTAGGTTGAAAGGGGATTTTGCCATATTGGTCATTGGTAGCTCAGAAAGCTGAGCAGCATCTTGTGACAAGTAATATAGCAAACCACTAAAGAGAAAGGCGGCGCATCGCGCCGCCTTTCTCTTTTTAGCAAAGAGTGCCTAAAAGGATTACTATGTCCACAAAATCAAAATATTTGCAACTTTTACAACTTGCTTGGGTAATATATTTCAGTCAGGTTGGTAGAAACTTTTATGTCCGACTCTAAGCAAAGCCGCAAACTCAATCGTTTTTTTGCCGAATTTCTCGCCAAGATTAGAAAATGGTTAAATAAAATCGGCAGCCCAATTCGGATTAGTCGTCGCTTTATTCGCCTATTGCTCAATGGTAGTAGTGGCAAAAAACGCAAAGCGGGCGGTTTCATCTTGCCAACTGTGACGATGGTGACTCTCGTTACCACCTTGCTGGTGGTATCAACAGTTGCGCGATCGACCGATCGCGCTCGCGAAGCATCAAACACTAGAGTCGAACAAGTTTATCGCAGCGCTAATACCGCCATTCTCGATCGCGCTAGGGCAAAAATCAGCGCTCTCCTCGAAGATCCCACACTCCCCGGCGGTACTCCACCTGAGTCGTCACTCTATCAGGCAATTACTCAGGACAATGGTAACTATACCTTTGCCGATGAAGTACGTCTGCAACTTTTTGACCCTAAAGCAAATACTTCTACTTCTAACACCACGACTGATTGGAGTCAATTGGGCACAGGAGTCCTGTCTGATAATGAAGTTGTGAGCACCGCTTGGAAGTTCCCAGTTGACACTGATAGCAATGGCAAATACGATTCCTTCGCTATTTACAGCATTCTCTTCCGTTCAACACCACGCGATAGCGTCTCTAACCTCAATACTCGACCAGTAAGTCCCATTGAAGTCCGCACTCCTCCAATGGACAATGGGGTTTTAAGTGGCGCTTGTGTGAGTGCAGCTACCACTGGTGCTAGTACCACTGAAGGTTGGATCACAACATCGGATAACATTCTCAAGAAGAGTTTCTTTGTTTATGCACTCACAGTTCCAATTACCACACCACTTAACGATGCCAGTAGTCCACTAACGGCAGCAGAACAATCAAGTGGTAATTTTGAAGTCTATAGTGGTAATCCTTCTTTTAGCGCTCTCGAATTACAACAAGACCGTGGGCGATCGCCACAAAACAATAACGCAGTATGGTTTGAAGGTGACTTAGAGCTATCTCGTGCTGCTCAGTTCGACTTAAATGGCAGAATCTATACCGCAGGCAACCTTATGCTAGCGGTTGAAACCACTCCCATTCGTCTATTTCAGGTTAGTAGTCCCTTCTCTTGCTATTACAAGGAAGAAAATAGCAAAATCCTCGTAGGAGGTAATCTTGTCGAAGGTGATGCACTAGTTAGTGACAATTCCCTCAGTAATGATACCGCCAATGGCAATATTTCTACGGTTGCAGTACACTTGTTCCGAGGATCGGGAGTAGATCCTACGGGTGGTAATGCGAGTACACTTATTGGTACGAATACTGGCTCTGGACTAGGACAAATCAAACTAGTCAATAATACGACGCAGAGTCTAGTGGATAATGACTCGAATCGTGGGCGTGATGTTGCTTTTAATGACTTCGCTTATAATGTCCGAGTGCAGAAGCTAGTTGACTTGGCTGATGCCACATTTTCCTCAACAGCTAATGTCGTTACTACGGGTTTGTCTTCATACGCAACAATTACAGACAAAAATGTCCTCACCAACGATCCCCTCTCTGTCAAGTTAGATATTGTTTCCCGTATTAAGGATGAAGGCTTAACTACTCAGGCTGACTTTAGAACGGCTCGTCTAAAAGCTCTAGATGCCTATTTCAGACTAAGGACTCGTAAAGTTCCCTTTAGAGAAGTTCCATATGGAGCTGCGACTAGTGTTATCTATGGTGGTATCACGCCAGCTCTTGTTGACATTACGACAACTAGTGGAAATGAATGGCAGCCTCCTTTTGAATGGATGATTCCTTCCTATACCAATACCACTACGATTACTTCGACGACACAAGCAGATATTGATGCTGGCAAGGCTTTGCGGCGAGGATCTTCTAATGCAACGCCAGCCTCTCCCCAAAGCCCAGTCATCAAAATTGGAGACTTGACCTTAGCCCAAACTACGGCTGCATCAATTGCTGCACTCCCTGCAACGAAGCCTGAAGATGAGAAGGTTAACTATGAGCAGTTCTTGGGCGATCGCGTTTTAGTGGGGAATAACCTGCCCGCGTTATGGTTAAAAAATGATAGTGGTATCAAGCGCTATGTTGCAAACACTGAGCCTTATTACCTCACGACTGACAGTTCCGTTTTTTGGAATGGATCTGAAACTGCGGCAGCTACTCCCAATTCTGCTCGCTATCGTTTTACTCAAGCCAGTTCGCTCAAGTCTTTGGGGGTATCTGATCGTGGTGGTTTCTGGGAACTCAATGCTGCTGATAACCCTGGAGTTGATCCTACTGGTAAAGCTACTCCTACAGCAGTCCCCGTTAGTGGTGGACTTAGAGTAGTTACTGGTGCTGGGGTCTACAGCCGTAAATCAACTCAAACATTTTTACCTGCACCACCTGCACTCGGAGACAACCTAGTCACATCTAATGACACATCTACATCTTCGCCTGAACCCGACCCTCGCTACAGATTGAATGAGTCGAATTTCACTGTGGTGTGGAGTGATGCGATGCCCATGACTGGCTCGGTGAAACTGGACACTTCCGTTACTCCAAATGTTTACCGCCCTTGGAACTGGACAGCAGGTCGTTGGGCTAATAGTTCAGATGTAGGACCTGTAACCATTGATGCACTTGGTAATACTGCACCTAACCCTGATAATCGCAAAGGGGACTTGCAAATGCGAGCAACAGCGGTCTATCACTACAAAACATCGACCTATGATCCATCCGCTCCTACTACATATCAAACACCGATCGCCTGCGTCAGCAGCTACTACGATCCAACTAATTCTGTAACTGCTCAAGATGCAGGTAATACTGGAGGGCGATCAAATAATGGATATGCCTATCCAGTGGGTACTACTGCTGCTGGCATCACCAGTGGCATTACCTTTAATAGTTCCACAGGATTATTTACGGTAGCTACTGGTGGAGATGATCCTTCTTCAACTGCTGCTCCTTTGTCGGCGCGGTTGTCCTATCAAGCAAACTTGATGTTCCCCAATGGCAGATTTGCTAACGAGCCTTTACGGAATGCATTGATTAAGGTCGCCGCAAATCAGACACTGACGTTACAAGATCAGTCTGCACTAGACTCAACACTTTGCTCCTTACAGATCCTTGATGGAACTCTCTCAAGGAGTACATCGGCTTTCCCCAACTTTGCCGTTAAGGAAGCTGCATTCTTGGATGGACGCGAAGTCAAGGCTCTCAATCAAGATGAATCCTTGACAGGTTCACGTCCCGATCTCTATGACCTCGAAATAGAACAGCGTCAGCCGCTAGAGATTCGGGTGACAGATCTGGATATGAATATCCTACGTGGAACAACTATCACTGGTAGCACTAATAATAGTGCTAATGGTTTAGCCACTGATTATTTACTTCCCTATAGTGGTGTCATCTATGCAACTCGTGATGATGCATTACCAGATCTAAGCTATTTTTCTGGCAATCCTACCAAGATGAGCGACAGAAAATCACTTAGTTCGACTGATTTTGTCCTTGATCCAACGCGCCGCCCTAATGGAATTCGTCTGGTTAATGGGCAGCGTCTCTGGCGTGGCACATTAAATGCAACTACACAGCCGAGCTACACCACGGCAACTCAAGGTGAGAAGGGATTGATTTTAGTCTCTAATGAGCCTGTATATGTCAAGGGTGACTTTAATCTACATACAAAAGAGGAATTTACAACAGCGCTAGCTTCGGATTGGAGTAACTTCTATACAAGGGCTGCAAGCACACTTGATCCTAACTTTGCCTATCGTCCAGGACAGGCTCTAGCTACTGCTGGTGATGAATGGCGACCTGCGACCGTAATTTCTGATGGTATTACGGTACAGTCTGGTAGCTTTAACGACGGATATCGCGATCTCGGTGACTATGACCTTCGTAACAATCGCAATACATCAACTGCTGTTGGTTGGGAAAATCGGAGCTTAACGACTAAATTAACCAGTCAAACTGTTGGTTTGGGTAGTAGCGCTTTGGCGGAACGTCAAGATTTCCCCGTGATCAAGCGTCTCAGCATGGGCTTCTTGAACAATAATTTTGTCACTAGCTCGAACTGGCTGCCTGATGCTACTGTGGCAGATGCGATCTCAAATCCTAGTGTGGCAGGTACGTTCCCCGACTATACAGAGATGGGCGGTGCAAGTACTGCATCTGATGTCAGTTCAAATCTCTGGGTGGGTAATACTTCTACGACCAATAGTTCTTTATCAAATAGTTATCTATCCAATGGAGTTACACCTGTACAGCGCCGTGTGATTTTTGGGGAATATGGCATGGAGATATGCCGTAAGGTTCCTACATCGGAATGTACTTTTAGTGATTGGGTTAAGGATGGAGCAGGTACGACGGCTCTACCTAATGCAACGGGTAGTACTGCGGCAACACCAACCACTGCGCCTCGATATATCGATCCTGCGGATGAGCGTTTCCCTCGTCGTCTCTCATTCTTGCGTTATGACGATATTTATAAGGATGGTAACGAAGCGCTAATTATGGCGGCAGGTGCTTGTCCTGACCTCAATAACTGGTGGCCAATGCCTATTGGTGTTGTCAGGGGGAATGCCTCGGCAACAGCAACAACTGCATCGGCTGCTGGTTATACCTATCCTAAGGTGCTAGGTGGACGCATCACGCCTTTTAGTAATTCGAGTGCTACAACCCTCTCAGCCTATGGGAATGTCGGTTGTCCTGCGGCAAAACCTGTAATCGGGTTTGATAGTAATACTGATCTGCAAGATAGTGAAGGGCGGAGAATGTATAGACTGCCTCAACATCCTGCGAATAATGCGGCGGGAGATCCGCTGATTTCTAGTGCACCTACTGGTGGGACAAGTACCACGGGTGACTTCCAGCATCCACCGCTCAGATTAGGCGATAATATTCCAACTAATTACCCTGCACCTACGACAATAAACTCGACTGCCTCTGACTATGTGTATGGTGCGTCTAACAGGTCGCCCATGGCTGCAAATGCAGATCTGCCTGCTCCTTTCTTTGATGTTAGGACAGCCCTAGATCCTGTTCTGACTACTACTTCCACACCACCCTTACCAACACCGTCATGGCAAGCTCCTAGTACTCCCTATCGAAATGTTGTCCGTCAGTTCCCTCCTGCAACTGGAACAAGTACAACTGTATCTCCTAACGATATATCTGGTAACATTACAATTTCCTCTCCAAATAATGCTCCGCCCAACAACTTAACCTTCAGCAATAACGCAGTTTATCGCCCCTATACATTTAGGGTTGTTGTTACTAATCCCAACACTGCTAATAACTTTGCGAACCTCTCGACTACTAATCCCATGACTGTAGAAATTTCTACAGAAAATCCACTTCTCTCCACCCTGCCAGCATCAGCTAATACTGCTAATGGTAAATCTCAAATAGCTAAGCGTGGTGCATATTTGGGGACAGGAGCAACAGGAATGCAACCACAAGTAAAAAACACTCGTTCATCTGGTACAGCTATTTCCCCATTAAATTTAATTGGGGATGAAGCATCAGTTCCTTCTGAACTTCCCTCTGATCGCAGCGCCAGTTTCCCATCATCACCTGCCTCTGGTATAGACTATCTCTCGACGATTTATCGATGGAATGGTACAACTTGGATTCCTGCGGACTATGCAGCCAGTCCTTCTGTTGCAGGTGCTACTCAGGTTCTCAAATTCCCTGATGCGACTAATCCTCAATGTTCAACTATTACTACTGGTACAACCCAGTGTTGGCAATGGGTCACAGTCCTAGTTGTGCGCGATAATGCGGATGAGGAGCAAGAAAGATTCCGCGTTAAGCTTGCAAATCCTAACACTGCGGTCACAGGTGCATCTTTAAGAACCACAACTGCTAATACAGCGACAAATAGCACCTACGATTATCGTTGGGTCGTCATTGATAATGACGATTCCAACTCATCTGGTGCATTTGGTACGGCTACGCCAACGCCAACGCCAACACCAACACCAACACCAATCCCCACGCCCACGCCAATCCCAACACCAACGCCAACACCAACACCGAAGCCAACGCCAACGCCAGTACCGACACCAACACCAGTACCGACACCAACGCCAGTACCAACAGCAACACCAACACCAAAGCCAACAGCAACGCCAACGCCAGTACCAACACCAACGCCAGTACCAACACCAACGCCAGTACCAACAGCAACACCAACACCGAAGCCAACGCCAACGCCAACACCAACACCAATACCAATTGGCCCTGGAACTTTATTCCCACCCAAGATATTTAGTCATGGTCGTTTGCCATTCTCGGCAATCATGCCACGCATACCTACATCAGGTTCGCTAGCTGCCGCATATCCTGCATCACCTGTGGGTCAAACTAACTATCCTTTCCCTTCTTTCCCTGCGAATAGTTACTCATTTACTCCAGGATCTAACCTCAATAGTGTTTGGGGTGTGCCTACGGCTGGTCAATTCCCTGATATCGCACCTGCTCAAGCTCCTATAGTCTCAGGTGGTTCATCTACTACTGAGAATGGACAAATTCCGATGCTTCCTGGTATGGAAGATTTAATTCCTCAAAGGGTAGCGCGATCGCTATGGTATAGAACCACTACTGCAAACACTGAAGCAACAGGCGATAGTGCTGATGTGGAATATGGTAAGTCTAAAGACCTATTTATCTACAACACTAGCTATGACTCAACCGCAACCAGTCCCACAGCATCAGGTGCTACATTCAATACCAATCAGCCTGCGCCATTAATTCTACCTGCGACAGTTTGTATTGATACGACCACTGGTTTAGTTGACAAAACTTGTGCTAGCACACCAAGCACGACGGTGGCGGCAAATGCCTCATACCTCAGTCTCAATGTACCAGTCAACAATGTATTCCCAAGTGGTAGCTCCACTAATCAACCTGCATCTTCATTTACCGTGTGCGGTGTCACAGGTAGTTCCAGAAGATATCAAGCCTATGAGCAAAGTGGATCTACTTTAAGGGCGGACATTACAGGTGGTTCTTGTCCGACCACTTTGGGTAATCCTAGAAGTGCGATCGTGACTTTTGCCTCTGGTTTAAGTGCAACTAACTTCACTACTGGTCAAGCGGTATCTCTAAGTGGTACTGCTCCGAATTTCACAGTGAATGCAGCTAGCAGCACTAAAGTAAATGTCCTAGATTTGACGGCAGCCAACTTCACCTCTTTACTAAATTCGACCCTCACACTAAATGCCAATGGCAATCCCGATCCTACTTTCTTGCTTCGTGCACCTAACTCCGATGTCACCATTGATGGTCTGTATGTCAAGTTGCAAGGTGTTGATCCCAATAAGGTATTTTGGTTATTCCCTAAAACTGGCCCCACGGCTCTGACGATTGGGCGATCGGCGGCAACCATTGCTTCTAGCGGTCAAAACAGTAACCCAACTGTATTAGTTGGTAACTTCATCGGTACGATGCCTGCTACTGGCGGTACAAAGGCTGACTCTACGGGGCTAAACATTGGTCCTACTTATGCTGGTAAGGGAGTTGCGATTAGAAGTGCGCGATTCCTTGGCTTTAGGGCAGTTACAGTCGCGACAGCGCAATCTTCTGCGGAGTTGACGGCTGCACCTGCTGCACCTCCCGCAGCGATCGGTGTTGACTCTACGGCTACAATCACCGCAATGACTACGGTCGATCAACCAATAGTAGTTCCAGTGCTCCAACTGCACTCACCAATCACTGCAACAGTGCCCACATCCTCTCTCTCAGCAATGCCTCAGTTAGGGACTGTAAACAAATACACTGGTGGTATTAATGGTGTACCAACTACTACCGATGGTATTGGTCAATGGACACAGAGAGCGAGTGCGACTAAAGTTAACATCTACTTCGTGGCTGGTAATACACCTTCACGGTCTTATGTCCCTTACACCACATCCGCAACAGCGGTTTCTGCTGGTGCTTCCATCTTTACGGCTGAGACAGGTGGAGGCTTACACAACTTTGTCAGATTTATGGAGAACTGGAGAGGACAGACCTTAAATATTTCAGGTGGATTCATCCAAAACACCCGAAGTGTCTTTGCTACTGCACCTTTCTCTTCTACTGCTCCTTACACTAGCCTGTCATTGTCTGGATGTTATAGTGGCTTGACTTATGCAACTCGTAACACCTGTATTGAGACCAGTAGCGATATGCAGACTTGGTTTACCAATCCCAATGCAGTTAGCGATCCTCTAAGTAACTTCTCGAAGTACTACCAGTCCGCTACAGTACAATCAATTCCTTTCTATGCACCACCAGTTAGAAAATGGGGATTTGATGTTGGCTTGCTAGTACAACAGCCTGACTTGTTTGCACAACGCTTCTCGCAAGCGTTGCCTAATCCCAATGAGTTCTTTAGAGAAGCACCTAAAACCGATCCTTGGGTACAAACAATGCTCTGTGCCTTGCAGCCTGCGCCAGCATCGCTTGGCACAAACAATCCTGCCACCTCTGCTGATCCTAAAGCAATTAACTCAGGCTCCCCACAACGAGTAGGTACTAAGCCACCAAATTACACAGCTTTTGCTTTAGGTGTTAATGAGAGGGCTTCGGCTAGTTGTCCAGCACTCCCAACTTATAATCCTGCCTCATAGATCCTGATTTGAAGATTGTTTTTCCATGCTACGAAAAACAATCTTCAAAGTTTTTAGGAAATAGCTTCTTAAGGTTAGAATCTAAGGCAAATTTGACAGACTGGTATTAACTGCTCCTCATTTAAGGTGATCCCCTATGCGAAAAATAAATCCTCGTTTATTCCTGATCAAGTATTTGCTATCGAATCAATCAGGGTTTTCGCTACTAGAGGCGCTGATGGCTGTAGTGGTTGTTAGCATTCTCATGACTGCAATTCTGCCAATGATCGTTTTGACGACAGCGACAAGAGTACAATCACGACGTGTTGACCTCGCAACTCAGGCTGCCCGTGGTTATATCGATGGGGTGCGTTCTAACGCAATTGACATAATTACGGCTGGATCTGCTTTCCCATTTATTGGGGGAGCGCAGTCTAATCGTAATCAGTACTTTTCTGATATACCTGCCCCAAACAGTACTAATATTGCGAGCTTGAATGGGATTCAGGGAGTCAAGGTTGATACTAATGGCACTGGCTTTGACACTAATGATTCACAAGACTTGGTGATTCAACCAATGCGAAGCGGCGGTACAGATTTGACAACACAAGGCTTTTATATGGAAGTTCGAGTATATCGGGCGGATGCATTTACAGGCTCAAGTAGCTTGACTGGAATTCAATCAGGGTTAACATTGCGAACAGAGAATGACTCTCAATGCCAAAATAGCCGTTTAACAGTTACTAGTACAACAGGCTCTAAGGCTTGTCCTTTGGTAGTGATGAAGGTTGATATCAATCAATCCACAAGTACAATGAGCCAGATTAAGAGTCGCTTATAAAGTTTATAAATATGCCTACTTTTTTTGAATTGTGTTTAAGCCATTGCATCTAAGCTTTTCTGAAATATTTTCAAGCATAACTTCTATCCTAATTCTGCTGTACTGCCATGATATTCTCAATTCACAAATTATTTAGGGCTAATCGTTCTTATCAGAGATTTCAACGCGATCGCTTTGGACGATTGATGTTTGAGTTAAAGATATTTTTTAAACGCTTGATTGCTAGGTTATTTGCAGTAGGCGATCGCATGACTGCGAGAGTAAAAGGTTTTACTTTAATTGAACTACTGGTGTCGATGTTAATCGCATCGGTAATTATCAGTACTTTGCTTGCTTTTACGGTCAACATTATGGAAACCGATCGCAAAGAACAAGCAAAAGTAGAATCGCAGTCAGAGGTACAAGCTGCCCTCAACTATATTGCTGATGATATGCAGGAGGCTGTCTATATCTATGATGCTGATAGCTTAAATACGCCTAGCCCAAATGGTATCCAAGATCAACTTCCAACTTTTACAAGCAGTACCCCTATTTTAGTGTTCTGGAAGCGGAAATATTATGCGCCTACGGATATCGTAAATGTGGGTGCAGGTAATACTAAAGCGGTAGGGTGTTTGGAGTATGGCACAACTACAACTAATGGAACATGTAATCCCAATGCACCAACCGGTTCTGGACGATATGCTTATTCTCTGGTTGCATACTATGTGATGTATAGCTCAGACTCAACATATTCAAATGCAGCGAGATTAGGTCGATGGGAACTGAACGATGGCATTCGCGCAACTTGCCAATCCAGTGATATTACTACCTGTAGTGAGCCGAAACCATATGCTCGGATTGATGTTACACCACCAACAGCGATCGCAGGTTCTAGTATGATCAACTATTGGTCTGTTCCCGATCAAGGTTTTGCACCATTTGCATCTACGGGTGGTACGGTAGATGCACTGATGAATAAGTGGACTAAAGCTACTGCTGGTTTTGCAGCTACTAATACACCAACGGTTTTGATCGATTTCCTTGATGACTCGCCTTACTCTGCTGATCAAGATGACGGAACTATAAGCAATGCACCAGCAGGCAATCCAGCAGTTGATATTCCAATCAGAGCAAATGTCGCAGGTACTCCTTCAACTAATCCTGACTGCTACAAAGAAGATGTTGGTACTGGCAATGGAGGTTCGATTAATACCGCTGCTTCCCTAAGAATTCCTAGTTCTTTTACTGGTATTCCTAGTAGTTTTTATGTATGCGTAAACTCAACTCAAAACGTTGCAAGGATCTACCTACGGGGTAATACTTTGGCAAGATTGAGACCTAACCAAACTGAAAGTCAAAGAAGGGTTTTTGATTCTACATATCTTTCAACAGGTAATATTAGAGCATTTGGTCGCGGCAGGGTTTACACTCAGTAGCCTTGATGAAGTCTGTCATGTTGCCACAGGTCAAATGACAGACTTTAATTCTTGTAGCATTAGATCTTTAAGGAGGTATGAAAATGCTGTGGCTATCTAAACATAAGAGAAATAATCAACAATTACTGCGGATATTATTGCGGAATCGCGATCGCGGTTTTACATTGATTGAGGTTCTAGTTGTGATGGTGATTGTGGGTGTCCTATCCGCGATCGTGGCTCCGGGGTGGCTGGGCTTTGTCAATAACAATCGCCTCAGCGCCTCTCAAAGTCGTGTATTTAGCACAATTAAGGAGGCTCAATCGACTGCTAAAAGAAGTAATACTGCAACCACTTTCACGATTGGTAATGATCCTAATAACGGGGCTTATGTAGTAACTAGTAGATCCCAAGCTCAATATCTAGAGCAAGGTGTACAGGTTCTATCTGTTACTAAAAATTCTGCACCAACAGCAGTTACATTGCCATTAACTATTTCATTTGATTCTCAAGGTTTACCGACATCAGTAAACACTACTACTAAATTTACTGATTTTCCTCTAAGGATTACTTTAAATGTTGCTAATACACCTAACCGCAAGCGTTGTACTACAATCACTACAATTTTAGGTTCTATGAAATCAGGAGCAGATACTGATTGTCCTTAATAAATATTTTAGATACAAATATTTTAGATACAAATAAACTGATAACTTGTTAAACTGACAATTGTCCGATAATTGCATCTAAAAATCATAAAATAATATGTTGTGGGCTGTAAGAAGATATCGCCAAAGGAAGCGCGATCGCTATAGTAAAAATCTTGGATTTACACTGATTGAAATATTAGTAGTGCTGACTATCATCGGTATCCTTGCGGCGATCGCTGCGCCATCATGGTTAGGCTTTGTCAGCAATCAAAGATTAAACGCTGCCCAAAGCCGTGCCTATAGTGTGATGCGCCTAGCCCAGAGCAATGCCAAACGTAGCAACACCATGTGGCAAGCAACTTTTAGAAATACGCCCAATGTTTCCCAATATGCAGTGCATCAAGCACCTACTTCAACGACCAATCAAGCTTACTGGGATAGTCTGCCTTGGCAAAATTTTGATGATGGGGTACGAATTGTTGATGATACAGAAACACAGCCACGGACAACCTTAACAAAGCTGACGGCAGTTCCTGAACCTGATGTATATCGTGTGCAGTTTACATCTCAGGGTAATCCTAACGGACTGGGTGAATTAGGTCGCATTACCTTTGCTGCAAGAATAGGCGATCGCAAAAAATGTGTGATTATTTCGACATTACTAGGTTCATTACGGCAAGCCGAAAGCTCAGGATGCAATCAGACTTAGAAATAAATAAAGAGATAAAGACATCACTTGGTGATGTCTTTATCTCTTTCTGGGCTTAGGAATAACTGTTTCAATGGGTAAGTCTTCACTAAGTAAATAAGTAACTGCTTTCTCGCTGAGGAGCATGGCTTTGGAAAGAAGCGATCGCGCAGTGCTATGGTCTGGTAAATACAACTTCAGGATTTTGTGTTTAATTAAGGGGGATTGGAGCGAGAACTTACCTCTAGCATTACGCCATTCAGCATCGGAGCGACAAAATAGGCGCAGGGCTAGATCCACTGTAGGTTGTCGGCAATTGATATCGTCATTATTTAAAAAAGTGTAGAGTCTTTCGTAGCGACGACTGATTTCGGGGGCAAGACAGAGAATCAGTAAATCGCGCTCGAAATGACCTAGCTCAAGGCGATCGCATAGGGTGGGAATAGCTAAGCGGATATTTTGATGACGACTTGCCTCAAGGCGATCACCATAGCGTCCGAGGGGATGATGATTTTGTGGAGGCTGTTGCGGAACGAGGCTACCGCCTTTGGAAGGGTCGATCGCAATAAAGCCTTTCCACCAATGACTGGTCGAACGATCGGCGGGTGACTTGGCAACACGATCAATTTCTTGATTGCTTTGGCGTTGTTTTGAGAGCGATCGCATCAATACGCGATCGAGCCAAGCCAGTTCCGCCTTGAGATATGACCAGTTATCAGCAAAAGGCTGCACATCAGGAAAAGTGGGAACTTCGCCTGTTTCCGCAATCATGCTATGCCTCGACGTAAGGTTCCACGGATGAATACACCGACGAATATACCGAAGCTCAGCAAAGCGATCGCTGCATTCAGAATGGTCATATTTCCCCAAGGTGCGGTGAAGACGACGCTATCCCATGACCATACGCTGTGGCTATAGACATAACGAATTGGTTCGATCGCCCAAGATAGCGGATTGAGGCTAGCGAGCCATTGCAACCAAGTGGGCATAAACCCGAGGGGCGCAAGGGCAGTACTGGAAAATAGCAAAGGTAAATTAACTAAGAAAATAAATGCTAGCATTTCTTGATGTCCGGGCATGGCAAAGGCAAGCCCTAGGCTGAGCATCGTGAAGTCCACAATTAAGAGAATTAAGATTAGCGCCATTACGGCTAAGCCGCTAATACTGGGAAATCCTGCTCCCATTAAGCCACTGACGGAAACGATCGCGATCGTTTGCACCATGCTCAGGGCAATAATAAAAACTGCGGAAGCGGCAATGATCGAAAATCGGGATATGAGGGGCGCAACTAATATGCGATTGAGGAACCCAAATTCGCGATCGAACAGCATGGGCAATCCTGAATTTAGAGCACTGCTAAAGGCTGTAAAGACAATGATCCCCGCCGCTAAAAACTGGACGTAGGTCTGACCATCACCGACTAATCCCTTAGGCAAACCACTAAACAATGCTCCAAACAAAAGTAACCACATCAGAGGTTGCAATACACCTGCGATCAAGGTTGTGGGGCGGCGGCGTAGTTGAATGAATAGCCTTTTGGTGAGCGCTGAAACCTCTTGCCAAAATTCGGCGGCACTGGAGTTAGGAGATTCGATTAATTCTTGGTTTATAAGGGTTTGAGTCATAGTTTCTTCAGACAATTTAGCCACTTTAACTATGATAACGCTAATCAAATCGGTATAGGCAACGCGAAGCGTTGCCTATACTTTAACCACAGGTTTGTTTCCCCGCCGAAGGCGGGGAAACAAACCTATTTACCTCGCTTGCTTGAAAAGCGCTATATACCAAAACTAAAAATGGCGTAGCCATTTTTAGTTTTGGAAACCTTTACTAAGTTTGGTTTTTAATTCACGAAAGTATTACAACACTTTCGTGAATTGGTATTACTTATATCTGCTTCAACTCATTGGCAAGCTTGCCCACCATATCCTTGGCTCCACCAAAGAGCATCATGGTTTTTTGTTGATAGAACAGGTCATTCTCTACACCAGCAAAGCCTGCACTCATACCGCGTTTAATCACGATCGCATTTTTGGCGCGATCCACTTCTAGAATCGGCATTCCGTAAATAGGACTAGCTTGATTAGTCCGCGCCGCAGGATTAACCACATCATTAGCACCGATAATCAAGACGACATCAGTATTCTCAAACTGAGTATTGATGTCATCCATGTCATAGAGTTGCGAATAGGGAACATTTGCTTCAGCGAGTAACACATTCATATGTCCGGGCATCCGTCCTGCCACAGGATGAATCGCAAACTTTACTTCTACGCCTTTGCGTTCGAGCATATCGGACAATTCACGGACAGCGTGCTGGGCTTGGGCAACTGCCATGCCATAACCAGGGACGATGACGACTGATCGCGCATAGCCCAACATCATCGCGCATTCTTCGGGATCGATGGTTTTCACGCTCTTATTGGCATTGTCACCTGCATCACCACTAGCAGCAATGGGGGAACCAAAGCCACTAAATAGCACATTGGTGAGGGTGCGGTTCATGGCTTTGCACATGATCTGGGTGAGGATTAAACCTGATGCACCAACTAATGCACCCGAAATAATCAACACATTGTTCATCACCACGAAACCTGCGGCACTGGCAGCAACCCCTGAAAGGGAGTTCAGCAAAGAGATCACCACAGGCATATCACCACCACCGATGGGGATCACAAACAGCACACCGACGAGGAGGGAAACCACATTAATGCCAATGAAGCCCGCAAGATCGGCAGGATTGATAATTAAGAGGATCGAACCAAAGACAAAGGCAGCTAATAGGAGAATGTTGATAGTCTGCTGATAGGCAAAGCGAATCGGTGCACCCTTGATGATCCCTTGTAATTTGGCGAAGGCAACCATACTACCTGTGAAGGTAATATTGCCGATGAGGATGCTGATGATAATCGATAGGTTATCGGCTAGGGCAAGGGTTTGACCATGACTGATAACTTGCCAATATGCACCTACAGCAACTAAAGAAGAAGCTAAACCACCTAAGCCATTGAGTAAGCCGACCATCTGCGGCATATCGGTCATGGCGACCTTGTAGGCAATCAGTGCACCAATGATGGAACCGATCGCGATCGCTACCAAAATTAAGCTATAGCTCAATACTTGCTTATCGAGTAAGGTCGCAACGACGGCAAGTAACATAGCGATCGCTCCTAGCAAATTGCCCTGACGCGCAGTGGCTGGCGATCCCATTTGTTTGAGACCGACGATAAAGAGTGAGGCAGCAACTAGGTAAGTTAACTGAATCCCAGTTGGGATGTAGTTCGAGATATTCTCTAACATCGCAATTTAGGCCTCTTTCTTCTTGAACATTTGCAACATGCGATCGGTGACTAGAAAGCCACCAACAACGTTGATAGTGGCGCAAACCACCGAGATTAGTCCGAGAACTACGGAGAGATTAGGATTCACATCGCTACCTGCGACGATGAGTGCGCCAATGACCGAGATTCCTGAAATGGCATTGGAACCTGACATAAGCGGTGTGTGCAATGTGGGTGGAACCTTGTTAATTACTTCAAATCCTGCAAAGGAAGCAAGTACAAAGACAAATAGAGCGCTAATTAATGATTCATTCATAGTTTTTCTGATTTTCATCCCCTGCGGGAGAGGTTAAGGCTAGGCGGTAACTGCTAATTGGGATAGCGCATCTTTTACGCGCTGATTGAGAATTTCGCCAGCGTGGGTAATGCAAGTACTGCTGATAATGTCATCGGCAAAATCAAGATTCAGTTCGCCTTTCTTGATTAAATGATTGAGAAGATTGAGTAAATTCTTCGCATATTTCTGAGAAGCATGGATGGGCATCGTGGCGGGTAAATTAATAGGCGAGATGATGGTTACACCGTGGGAAATCACATCCTTACCTGCAACTGTTCCTTCGCAATTACCACCTTGCTCACCTGCGAGATCGACAATAATCGAACCGCGCCGCATTTGCGAAATCATTGCTTCCGTAACCATCACAGGCGCTTTGCGTCCAGGGACTTGGGCGGTGGTGATTACGATATCGGCTTCTTTAATGTGTTTAGCTAAAACCACCTGAGCATGATGTTTTGCCGCCTCAGAAATCTCCTTGGCATAGCCACCTGCGGCTGTAGTATCTTCTTGCAGAATTACATCAATAAACTTTGCACCGAGGCTCTGCACTTCCTCCCGCACCGCAGGACGGATATCATAAGCTTCGACTTGAGCGCCGAGACGACGAGCCGTTGCGATCGCCTGAAGTCCTGCCACACCTGCACCTAATACCACGACCTTTGCGGGCGGGATCGTACCTGCGGCGGTAGTCAGCATCGGTAAGTATTTCGGTAAGGCGGCGGCGGCGAGGAGTACTGCCTTATAACCTGCGATCGAGGCTTGCGAAGAGAGTGCATCCATACTTTGGGCGCGACTACTGCGTGGGATCATCTCCATACTCAGGGCGGTGACTCCCTGATGGGCAAGGCGGCGAATGAGTTCGGGTCTTCCTAATGGATTGAGAAAGCCGATGGTGATTTGTCCTTGTTTGAACATACTCACTTCTTCTTCGCGAGGCGCTCCCACCTTCAGCAGGATATCTGATTCGTTGATGAGAGTGCTTTTATCGGTAATAATCTTGGCTCCTGCTTCTGTATAGGCAGAATCCGCAAAAAAGGATAATTCACCAGCATGACTCTCGACTAAGACTTCTAAACCATTTTTGGTCAAGCGACTAACAACTTCAGGAATTAGCGCGACTCTACGTTCACCAAATTCTATTTCTTTGATAACGCCTATCTTCATTCATGCACCTTAATTCACGTATGTTCAATTTCTGCACTCAACAGAACATCACATCCTTAATAGATGGATTACTATCAAATCTGTTGGAAGTGGTCATAATATAAACATTTATTTAAGGATGCTCTGTATGGGTCTAGGCGATTCTTTAGGAAATCTTTACTGTCTTAACGAAAATAACGAGAAAATACTTAACTTTTATAAATAAGCGTATCAATATATGACGGGATCAACTCCCTAAAGTTTCATATGTCGAGCGATCGCCAATTTCAAGGAATCGCCAATAACTATATGCTTATTGATTAGCGAAATTAGAGATATATTCAAAACCTCTATCAAATCTAAACAACATCTTGCAATTATTTACATTTAACGTTGCTTCAATATCAGGATCGTCAAAGTCACGACTATTACGGTTTAGGAAACAGCTATTTTCAGAATGAACAGATTGTAGATGAGTAAGTACAGATGCATAAACAACTGAACCTTGATGCCCCAACCTGTAAGTTCTTCTGCTACTTTCAGCCGCCGCAATCACAGACGCATCAAGTGGGATAATCTCCGCGCTTTTCCACTTTCACATAACGAAAGTATTGACTCACAACTATCAACTTGTTCCTGTGAAAAAGCGATCTCAAGAATAAAGTTAGTTTCAACGTAGACAAAAATCATATCCGTTGCTCTACCGCAATCCTCCCCCCTTTCAGGGCTCCTAAAAGCCCAGAATCAATAAGTAATTTACGCTGCTCTAGAGGAAGTTCTTCAGCAATACCAAGGTTTATAAGCTCATTGATCCATGATGTCACAATCAGTGCAAATGATCGCCCTCCAATATCTTCAGGATTCAAATTAGCTTGCTTGAAATAGTTATGGAATAGAGGTTCGGAGTTTGTCTCATATGTTGGCTTCATCATATCTCCATGATTGTCAACATTCTTCCAAAGATAGAGCTTGTCTGGAAGCGCAATCATAAAATAGCGACTAAAGGGAGTTAATCCATGTGAGCTAAGATATTGTGCCTCATCGTTGTTGCCCAATCACTTGAAGTATGAGTTCTGCCTTTAGACTCAACAATTAAAGCAAGATTGCCTTCTTGGTCATATGCGACTAGATCTGCGATAGTTGCCATTTTAAAACAGTACTCCCATTTACATGGTTCTCTAGTTATATTTTAGAGCTTAACTAATATGAGTGCTAAAAGTGACTGAAGGTTCGTTACACCTTCAATCACTTTTAGCACTTAAGGATTTTCAACTTTAGCCGCGATCGCTTTAGCGATATCCCTTAATGCCTTAGCAGACGCAGACTCAGGATGACCTAAGACAATTGGCACACCGCGATCGCCCCCTTCACGCAGACTAATTTCTAGAGGCACACAACCGAGCAGCTCTACACCTAGCTCATCGGATGCCTTCTTGCCGCCACCAGAGCCGAAAATGTCGTACTGTTTATCGGGCATATCGGGGGGAATGAAATAGCTCATATTTTCGACAATCCCTAAAACAGGAATACCCATATTCTCAAACATCTTCAATCCCTTACGCGAATCCAAGAGCGAGACCGTTTGTGGAGTAGTCACAATTACCGCTCCTGCTAATGGTACAGACTGGGTAAGGGTTAACTGCGCGTCACCAGTACCGGGGGGCATATCTACAATTAAATAATCTAGTTCGCCCCAATTTGCCTGATAGAGAAACTGACGAATCACACCATTGAGCATCGGGCCCCGCCACACTACGGGCTGATCCTTCGCAATCAAAAATGCCATCGAAATCGTTTTCACACCATAGTTAAAGGCTGGCTCAACTACATCTGCACCATTTTCCGCTTTAACGACCTTCACCTGTGCCGCTTCTACCCCAAGCATCAGTGGCACATTTGGCCCATAAATATCCGCATCAAGTAGCCCTACCTTTGCGCCCATATCCGCAAGCGCAACCGCTACGTTTACGGCTACCGAGGTTTTCCCGACACCACCTTTTCCACTAGAGATCGCCAAAATATGTTTTACGCCTTCAATGCCTTGTAAAGCATTAGTTGGAGGTGTAGGCGTGGCAACAGCAGGACTATTAGCAATTACCTTCACCCAGACATCAGTAACTGAGGCGATCGCCTTAATGGCATTTTTACATTCTTGGATTAACGGATCACGTTTAGGGCTATTGGGATCATTTAACAAAAGTGTAAAGCTGACCACCCCATTGGACTTAATGGCGATATCTCTCACCATATCCAGTTCGATAATGCTTTTTTGGCGATCGGGATCGATGATTGGTGTTAATACGTCCTTTATCGCTTGCAAATCATGTAAATCAGCCATAGATTTAGAAAGTTCAAAAATTAAAAAATTTGCTTAATACTGCCAAGATTTCATTAAAGCCCAAATAAGAGCCAAAGTTATCGATAAAGATTTATGCTTATGATGAAATATTCTCTTACAGCATTTATTTAGTATTCCGCGCCCCTCAATTGTCACAATCAATAAATATCTAGGTCAGGAAATAAATCCATGAGTAATGAAGTAAAAGTTATACAACCTTCAGGAAGACTTGATGTCACAACTGCGGCTGAGTTTCGCCGCCAAGTTAACGATATTGCCTCAGCTGCAAACTCTCCCAAATATTTATTAGTTGATCTGCAAGAGATCTCTTTTATGGATAGTTCAGGGCTAGGCGCTCTTGTGTCCGCCTTAAAGTCAATTCGTAACAGCAATGGGGAGATGGTAATTTGTGGTGCTAACGATCAAGTGCAAATGCTATTTGAACTCACCAGTATGACCAAGATTTTTAAAATTTATCCAACAATCGATGAATTCAATGCGACCCTAAGCTAGGACGGGCTGAGCATAAGAAATAGCATAAAAAAAGCAGTGCTTAGCACTGCTTTTTTTGACTAAAAAATCAAGGCTAGTGCTTAGCACTAGCCTTGATTTTTTAAACTTCAGCCGTAGCTTCTTCTACTGCTTCAGCAACAACTTCTTCAGGAATTTCAGGCTCTTCCATAGCATCAGGAACTTCATAATCATCATCTACTGGAGGCAAAGGAATTTCCATTACCGCAGGAGGTGCATTTAGCTGTTCGCGATACTTCGCAGCCATTTCTTCTGCCTTAGCGTAAACCAGTTGAGGATCTTTGACCATATCACCAGGTTCAGCTTCGAGTTGCTTGGTAGAGAGAGAAATCCGTCCGCGCTCTGCATCGAGATCGATGATCATCACCTTCACTTCGTCATTGACGTTAAAGACGTTGTGAGGAGTCTCGATATGCTCGTGAGAGATTTCGGAAATGTGCAACAAGCCACTGACACCACCGATATCGATGAATGCACCGTAGGGCTTGATACCACGTACTACGCCGATGACAACTTCGCCAACTTCGAGCTTGTTCATCTTGCGCTCGACGAGAGCACGACGATGGCTGAGGACGAGACGGTTACGGTCTTCGTCTACTTCTAAAAACTTGAGTGGCAATTCTTCGCCAACCAATTCTTCCTTAGGTTTGCGGGTGCTGATATGAGATCCAGGGATAAATCCACGTAGACCTTCGATTCTGACTAGAGCACCACCACGGTTGGTTGCGAAAATAAGCGATCGCACAGTTGCGTCTTCTGCTTGCAACTGGCGGACACGTTCCCATGCTCTCATGTACTCGATGCGGCGAATCGAAAGAGTTAATTGTCCTTCTTCGTTTTCGTCAGCGAGAATGAAAAATTCACGGGTTTCATTGTTCTGCAAAACTTCTTCAGGCTGGTCAACTCGGTTGATCGACATCTCCTGAATGGGGATGTACGCTGCTGTTTTTGCGCCAATGTCAATAAGTGCGCCCCTAGGCTCAATGCTGAATACCGTACCTGCAACAATGTCGCCGGGGCTAAAATGATAATCGTACTTATCTAAGAGTTTGGCAAAATCTTCATGTGTAAAGCCGACATTGGTGGTAGCAGTTTTTGTCCGATTGACCATAACTAAATTTATCCTTGTTCCTGTTCTCCTTGAGATTTTTTTGTTTCCTCCCGGAAATGTAAGAGCAGCAAGCCTTACAGCCTGTTGCGGTTTACATCCTATGTCTATATTTGGTGTTCCTAGCAAGAGAGTTCTAGTTCAACCTATAGTCATAGGTTTTTAATTATAGCGTAGTTCAGCTTTATCGCAAAAGTACTAGCAAATATTTTTTATTAATCGCGATAAAAATTGGTAACGCAGCAAAGCTGCGTTACCAATTTTTATTTAACTTTTTTGCAACTTCACCATGAAAAAGCCATCCATATCATGTTCATGGGGCAGGACTTTTACCCAGCCGCGATCGCTTGCAAAATGTGCCGCAGGGTTATCGGCAGTTGGTGGCACAATCTGCCAATCGGGATGATTAGTTAAAAACTGGGTAATTACTTCTTCGTTTTCAGCAGGATGGATCGTGCAAGTGCTGTAGACAATTACGCCTTCGGGGTTAACCCATTGGGTAGCCCGTTCCAGAATTTCTGATTGGGTTTTGGCTAATTTATAGGGTTCGTCGGGAGTTTGTCGCCAACGGGCATCAGCATGACGGTGTAATGTGCCTAAGCCAGAGCAAGGTACATCTAATAAGACGCGATCGCATTTTTCCCCGATTACTGTTTCCGCATCAAATTCACGGGCATCGACTTCAATGGTTTGCACATTAGTGATCCCCAGACGTGCGGTATTTTGATCAACTTTTTTGAGGCGATTGGCAAGGCGATCTAGAGCGTAAACTTTGCCTGTATTTTTGAGGCGATCGCTAATATGCGTAGTTTTACCTCCGGGGGCAGCACAGGCATCAATAATAATTTCATTGGGCTGTGGATTTAATAGATAGGTAACTAACTGAGCACTAGCATCCTGCACTGACCACCAACCCTCTTTAAATTTGGGTAACTGACTCACATCACCCGCACCTTGACCCACACGGATACCATCGGGAAGGTGGGGAATTGGCTCGGCAGGAATTTTTGCTTCGGTAAAGGCTGCTAGGACTTGATCCCTTGTCGCATGGAGTAGATTTACCCGCAAATCGAGATGGGGCGTTTGATTAAACCAATTGCAAATATTTGCGATCGCTTCTTGACCAAATTCTTTTTGCCATAATTCGATTAGCCATTCAGGGTAACTATAAAAGCTGGCGGGATCACTAATATTCGCGAGGATGTCTTCCTTCTCTTTGGCTCGGAGTATGGATCGCATAATCCCATTGGTAAAGCCAGATAATCCCGTCAAATTATTTTCTTTAGCTAACTCCACCGTCGTATGCACAATGGCTGATGGCTTAATGCGATCGAGAAAACATAGCTGGTACACACCTATCTGTAGAATTATTAATAGATCTGGTGGTAATTTTGTGGTTGGTTTTTGTGAGAAGTTTTGCAAAACCGCTTGCAGGGTTTTTTGGCGGCGCGTACATCCATAAACTAACTCAGTGATCAGACGGCGATCGCTTTCTGGGAGAATTATGTTATTCTGTCGCGCACGTGAAAGCGTACAGTCCAGCGCAACATCAGCATATGCATTTCGTCTTTGAATGAGGCGGAGAGCTTCCAAAGCAATCTGTCGAGAGTTCTTACTCGTCATCGGCAATTTATAAAGTCAAGTTAAAGGGCAATTTCCAAAGCTATTTAATGAAGCTATCTAAATAATTGATGTCAGAATTCAAGAATTAGAAAAATTCAATGATTGCACAGTAGACAAATGCAGCCATTATTTGGTATTTAAGAGCGTAGGTCGAGGTGGTTATTAATCATCTGTTACAAAGCTGTAAAAAGGCTTCATATTTCGAGAAGGATTTGGTGATTATTGTGGGTGTGAGGAGCGGTAATGGTTGATACTGGTGTAAGAGTTAGGAGAGCAAAATTCCCGTCAGGGAGTAGCCTAGCACTTGGGTTAGCAATCGGTTTAATAAGTTTAATTGTTGGTGTCGATCTTTTCCTGCATCCAAATATAAGTTCTAGTCTGTTATTGCCATTTACCTTTGGTGGTGGGGGTGTCGCCTTCTTAGGGACTTTTGCTGTACCTGCTTTACGTCGTCTTAAGGCTGGTCAGATTATCCGTGAAGATGGTCCTCAAGCTCACCTCAAAAAACAAGGTACGCCGACGATGGGGGGGATATTCATTATACCTGTCGGGATCTTATTAGGTTTAGTTTGGTCTGGCTTTAACGACAAAGTAATTGCTTGCAGTTTACTCACCCTTTCCTTTGCATTTATCGGTTGGCTTGATGACTGGAAAATCCTGCGTCGCCACTCCAATAAAGGGCTGTCACCTCGTGCCAAGTTATTACTACAAGCTGGATTTGCGGCTTGCTTCTGTGCTTGGTTAGGTTTTACCCAAAATTGGCAGGCGATCGCCACGATTAATTTGCCATTACATTTTGTGCTGCCCCTTGGATTACTGTTCTTTCCCCTTGCGCTGTTTGTCTTCCTCGGCAGCAGCAACGCCACTAACCTCACCGATGGTTTAGATGGTCTAGCAGGTGGTACTGGCGCGATCGCTTTGTTTGGGATGGGACTATTACTATTCCCAAATAACAAAGAACTTGCCATATTCTGTATGTGTCTCAGTGGTAGTTATTTAGGCTTCCTTTGGCACAATCGCTATCCTGCCAAGGTATTCATGGGGGATACGGGATCGCTGGCACTAGGAGGCGCATTAGCATCTACCGCCATTCTCGGTAACTTGCTCTGGGCTTTCCTGATCGTTGGCGCAATTTTTATCTGGGAATCAATCTCGGTAATTGCACAGGTTTCCTACTACAAGGCAACCAAGGATGAAACGGGTATGGGGAAAAGACTTTTTAGAATGGCTCCTTTTCACCATCACTTAGAACTAAGTGGATGGCATGAGTTACACGTAGTCAGAGCTTTTTATCTGACAGGCGGGTTTCTCGTTGGAGTAGCTCTTTTGGTTAGCAAACTTTAAATTCTTTGAATTTATGTTTTATTAAGAGACAGTGCATAGCACCGTCTCTTTTTTTATTTTTTATTTAAGAGGCGGTGCTATGCACCGTCTCTTTTTTTTTAGATATTATTTATTGAATCGCTAGCTGGGATATTAAAATTACCTTATCGCCTATAGCCCAAAACCTCGATCTCAACCATAGCTAAACAAGTGGATAAGAAAAAAGTACTGCTCCTGTCTGCAAATCCATCAAATACCGATCGCCTAAGGGTGGAGGCAGAATTTCGAGAAATTGAAGAATGTTGTCAGAAGTCGAGTTTGCGCGATCGCTTTGCCATTGTCGCGAAGGGCGCAGTACGCATTGATGACCTACAGCCAATTTTGCTTCAGGAAGTTCCTCGCGTAGTGCATTTCTCAGGACATGGCGCAGCCGAAAATGGTCTAGTTTTAGAAAATGATGCGGGGGATTGGCAACTTGCACCTACGGAGGCTTTAGCAGAATTATTTCGGATTTTGCAAAATGGGATCGATTGCGTGGTGCTGAATGCTTGTTTCTCACAGGTGCAGGCGGAGGCGATCGCGCGTTATGTGCCCTATGTATTGGGGATGAATCAGGCGATTGGCGATGTGGCAGCGATCGAATTTGCTAAAGGCTTCTATGGGGCATTGTTTGAAGGCAAATCCGTTAAGGATGCCTTTGATTTAGGTAAAAATCTGATTGCGCTCAAAAATATTCCTGAAGCCCAAACACCTGTGTTGTTAGAACGCAGCTATGAAAGTCAGGTGTTACCGAGGGTGAATCTGGCGATTGAGGAACCTGAAGGGGCGGTAAGGATTGGCTCACAATTTTATATTCCGCGATCGCCCCAAGAAGAACAAGCATTTAAAGCGATCGCTATGCCCCATGCCCTAATCCGCTTAAAATCTCCCGATCGCATGGGTAAGTCTTCGCTATTGGTACGAGTCTTGGAGGAGGCGCGGCGGCTGGGTAATCGCACCACATGGCTAGATTTACAAAAGTGCGATCGCAAGTTCTTTGAAAATATGGATCGCTTTTTGCAGTGGTTTTGTGCGGTAATTGGGCGCGATTTTGGGGTGAAGGCGAAACCGACCGATGATTGGGATGAGATGTTTGGCGCAAATGGTAACTGTGAGGAATTTTTTGAAAGATATTTATTGAATGATGATGACGATCGCCCGTTGGTGATTGCGATCGAAAATCTAGATCGTATATTTCTCCATGAAGCGATCGAGGTGGATTTTTGTGGTTTGTTGCGCGGTTGGCATGAGCAGGGCAAGCACGATCGCACATGGGGCAAGTTGCGGTTAGTGCTTGCCTATTCAATGGAATCTTTTACGACTAAGGATATTAATCAATCACCATTTAATGTGGGTACACCAATTGATTTGGATGAATTCACAAACGCTCAAGTTGATGAGCTTGCAGAACTGCATGGTTTGTCATCCGCGCAAATAGAACCGATCGCTGAATTGATTGGTGGACATCCATATCTGGTGCGACTCGCTTTCTATAATTTAGCTAGTGGAGCAAATTCCCTTGAGCAAATCGTCCAAAGTGCTGCGACAGAGGTAGGGCTATTTGGGAAACATCTCACCACTCGCTTAGCCAAGGTGGAGAAAGATGTTCATCTTACGGAAGTTTTGCGATCGCTGGTTAATTCACCACAACCGATCCGTTTTGATCTGGCGACTACTGCAAAATTAGACGGCATGGGTTTAATATTACGCACAGAAACAGGTGTGATTATTCGCAATGAATTATATCGTCGTTATTTTCAGAACTGCTTAAGCAATTAATTAGGAGTGTAATCAAAAGTAGACTTATGCCAGCCCTTGATATTTATCACAATGCTGCTAGACAAGCGCTCATTAAAGATGGGTGGACGATCACGCACGATCCTTTACACCTAAGATGGGGGCGCAAAGATATGTATGTGGATTTGGGCGCGAAAAGGTTGATTATTGCTGAGAGAGAAGAACAAAAAATTGCTGTGGAAGTTAAGAGCTTTCTTGGTGTGTCTGAAATGCAAGCTTTCCGTGATGCTGTGGGACAGTTTGCGATCTATCGCGCTGTTTTGCGCCGCACATATCCAGATTTCATTTTATATCTAGCAATTCGCGATGTTGTGTATAGTTCTTTTTTTGAAGAGCCAATTGGACAAATTTTAATTGAAGATGAAAATCTTAAACTAATTGTATTTGATGCTGAAAAGGAGGAAGTTTTGCAATGGAAAAATTAATTAAATACCGCAAAATTATTCAATCTATTTTAATGGCTTATACAGAAATCCCCTATTCTCATGGTGAACTAATTTGTAAGCCCCTCTTTGACGAAGTGCATGATAGCTATTTATTAATGACCCTTGGCTGGGATCGTAAAACTCGCGTGCATGGTTGCTTAGTTCATGTAGATATTATTAACGATAAAGTTTGGATACAACGTGATGAGACTGAGGATGGGGTAACTCCTGAACTTGTAGCGGCAGGAATCCCAGCTAGTGATATTGTGTTAGCTTTTCATCCTGCGGATGTGCGTCCCTATACTGGCTATGCGATCGCCTAAGATCTTAAGTATTGTAGTTTTCACTTTGTCTACGGCAAAGTGGAAACTATCAACCCTCAATGTTAGCTAGGAGAACATCATGAGCAGTGCAACCATCGAACTGAAGAGGCATCACTTTAATGTGCAGCAATATCACCAAATGTATGAAGCAGGGATCTTCTCGGAGAGCGATCGCCTTGAACTAATTTATGGAGAACTTGTAACTATGTCCCCAATTAATCGTCGCCATGCTGCTTGTGTAAATCGGTTGACTTATTTGATAGGTCAGATCATGGGTAAGCGCGTGATTGTTGCTGTTCAGAATCCCATTCATTTATCCGATGAGTCAGAGCCGCAACCTGATGTAGCGATTCTCAAATGGCAAGATGATTTTTACAGTTCTGGTCATCCCACACCATCGGATATTCATTGGCTAATTGAGGTTGCAGATACGACTATTGGGGTCGATCGCCGTATTAAAGTTCCACTCTATGCTGAGTCTGGAATTGTGGAGACATGGCTGGTGAATCTCAATGAGGATTGTCTAGAGGTTTATCGAGCCAGTGAGGGGATAAATGAGGAGTTAATTTTGCATCGGGGCGATCGCATTGCTTCCCTTGCTTTTCCAGATGTAATATTTGAAGTGACAGATATCTTGGGGTAAAAACTATGGTAATTTCAGCACCTGCGATCGCACCAGTCAACCCTATCGAATACCCCTCTAGCGATGGTGAGCCTATTGCCGAAACCTACGACCATTTTTATGCGATCGCCGTACTGTTGGAAATGCTACGGCAATATTTAACGGGTAGACAGGCGACGGTTTTGGGCAATCAGTATCTTTACTATGCTGAAGGGTTGCCCAGAATGCGTGTAGCTCCCGATGTGATGGTGATTTTTGGTGTGGCGGCTGGTGGGCGCGACAATTATAAAATCTGGGAAGAGGGGCAAGTACCTGCGGTAATTTTTGAAATTACATCGAAGGGTACGCAGGATGTGGATACAGGAATTAAGCGCGAACTCTATGCTCAGATGGGTGTGCAGGAATATTGGCTGTTTGACCCGAAAAATGAATGGGTTAAGGGACAGTTGCAGGGCTATCGTCTCAATGATGATGATAAATATGACCGCATTAACGATGGACAGAGCCTTGTATTAGGACTGAGATTATCGATTGAGGATAAAAAAATTGCCTTACACCGTCTGGACAATGGCGAAAAGTTGCCTTTTCCCTCTGAGCTTGCAGAACAAGTAAATCAAGAGCGTCAAGCTAAATTAGCGGCTGAGCAGTCAAAACAAGAACTTGAGATACTATTACAGCGCTACCGCGATCGCTATGGAGACTTAGAGTAATGACTTTTAATTATCAAGTTGGTGGTAGTCTCCCTGCGGATGCGCCTAGTTATGTGGAGCGCCAATGCGATCGCGATTATTACAACCTCCTCAAAGAGCGTAAATATTGCTATGTGTTTAACTGTCGGCAGATGGGGAAATCGAGTTTGCGGGTGCGGGTGACACATAAGTTGCAAGCGGAGGGGATTGTGTGTGCGACGATCGATCCGCAGAAAATTGGGGTGGAGGTGACTTGCGAGCAGTGGTATGCCAGCGCGATTCGGAGTTTGGTGGGGGATCTGGATTTAAAAAATAAGTTTGATTTGCGGAGTTGGATTAGGGAACGGGAATTACTGTCGCCTGTGCAGCGCTTTGCGGAATTTATTGAAACAGTTGTATTGCAAGAGATTGATACGCCGATTGTGATTTTTGTGGAGGAAATAGATCGCCTCTTGAGTCTCAAGTTTGGGATGGATGATTTTTTTGGATTGGTGCGATCGTTTTTTGAAGATCGTCCGACTAAGCCAGACTATACTCGCCTCACGTTTTCCTTTTTGGGTGTGGCGACACCGACGGATTTGATTCAGAGTCATAATACTTCGGCGTTTAATATTGGCTATGCGGTGGAGATGGCGGGATTTACGCTGACGGAGGCTTTGCCCTTGATGCAGGGTTTGGCGAGTAAGGTGGCGAATCCGCAGGATTATCTAGCAGAGGCGGTGAAGTGGACGGGTGGGCAGCCTTTTCTGATTCAGCGATTGTTGGGCATGATGGAGAAGGAGTTAGCAGAAAGCGCACCACCTGAGAATATTGCGGTATGGGTTGAGACTCTAGTACAGGAGCGGATTGTCACGAATTGGGAATCGCAGGATGCACCGCCACATTTGACGACGATTAGGGATCGTGTGATCAGTGTAGAGGAGAAGTTGCGGGGGCGGATGTTGGGTTGCTATCAGCAGGTATTGGCGGATGGGGAGTTGGAAGATGATCGCAGTGAGGAGCGATCGAAGTTGCGGTTGACGGGGTTGGTGGTGCGAAGGGATGGTAGGTTGATTTCCTATAATCCGATCTATGCGGCGGTATTTAATAACAAATGGGTGGAGGGTCAGTTAGCGGATTTGCGTCCAGAGTTTTATGCTTCGGCGTTTCGGGCTTGGCAGGAGGCGGAAGAGGGACAGAATCAGGGGTTTCTGTTGCGGGGACAGGCGTTGGAGGAGGCGGAAGTTTGGGCGAGGGGGAAGAGGCTTAGTGATGTGGATGAGCAGTTTTTGCGGGAAAGTCGGGAGTTCGAGAGGTTGGAGACGAGTCAAAGGTTGGCGGCGACGGAAGAGGCGAATGCGATTTTGGTTGCGGCGGAACGGAAGGCAAGCGATCGGGTTAAGGTTGGTTCGGTGGTGTTGGGGGTGATGCTGTTGTTGGCGGCGGTAGCGGGGGTGTGGGCTACGCGATCGGTGAATGAGTCAAATGTGAAGGTTGCGGAAACTCAGAAGGATGCTGAGACTAAATTGAAAGATGCTGGTCTGAAGGTAGATTTGGCAAATAAAGAGGCTGATCGCATTGGGAAGAATGCGGAAAAAGACAAAAGAGATGCGGCGCAGACAGTGAGAGAGGCAGTAGCGAAGAAGAAAGAGGCAGATGAGAAAATTGCCTTGGCGCAAAAGGATTTGGATGTGGCGAAGGCTGAGTTAGAGAATGTGTCGCAGGAGGCGGCGGAGAAGGTGGCGGCGGCGCTGGCGAAGATTGCGGATGCGGAAGGGAAGGTGAAGGTTGCCTTAGCGGAACAGGCAAAGGCGGCGGTGGCGATGAAGGATGCGACTGATGATATTACAATCGCCGATGTCAGGATCAAGAGTCTTGATGCTAAGACAGACTTTCAGGGGGATCAGGTATTTGATGCTCTACTCAAGGCAGTTAGTGCGGGACAAAAACTCAAAACATTAGATCCTAAAGTTGCAAAAAGAGATAAGACAAATACGCAAATGCTGGTGACAGCTAATTTGTCGCGATTTGTCTATGGAGTCCAAGAAAAAAATCGAATTAATAATAGTTATCTGGTAGCTTTTAGTCCCGATGGCAAAATGATCGCCACGGGAAGTTGGGACAGCACCGTAAAATTGTGGAGTCTCGATGGCAAAGAGATCCAATCCTTCAAAGGACATACCTCTTATGTTTCTATCGTTGCCTTTAGTCCTGATGGCAAAATGATCGCCACGGGAAGTGGGGACAGCACCGTAAAATTGTGGAGTCTCGATGGCAAGGAACTCCAGTCCTTCAAAGGGCATACCAATTCTATCTATAGCATTGCCTTTAGTCCTGATGGCAAAATGATCGCCACGGGAGGTTGGGACAGCATCATAAAATTGTGGAGTCTCGATGGCAAGGAACTCCAATCTTTCAAAGGGCATACCTCTTCTGTCTCTAGCGTTGCCTTCAGTCCCGATGGCAAAACGATCGCCACGGGAAGTGGGGACAGCACCGTAAAATTGTGGAGTCTCGATGGCAAGGAACTTCAATCCTTCAAAGCCCATACATCTTATGTCTATAGCATTGCCTTTAGTCCCGATGGCAAAATGATCGCCACGGGAGGTTGGGACAGCACCGTAAAATTGTGGAGTATCGATGGCAAGGAACTCCAGTCCTTCAAAGGCCATAAAGCTTCTGTTTCTAGCGTTGCCTTCAGTCCCAATGGCAAAATGATCGCCACGGGAAGTGGGGACAGCACCGTAAAATTGTGGAGTATCGATGGCAAGGAACTCCAATCCTTTAAAGGGCATACCGCTTCTGTTTCTAGCGTTGCCTTTAGTCCCGATGGCAAAACGATCGCCACAGGCAGTTGGGACAGCACCGTAAAATTGTGGAGTATCGATGGCAAGGAACTTCAATCCTTCAAAGGGCATACCTCTTATATTTCTAGCGTTGCCTTTAGTCCTGATGGCAAAATGATCGCCACGGGAAGTTGGGACAGCACCGTAAAATTGTGGAGTATCGATGGCAAGGAACTCCAGTCCTTCAAAGGCCATACCGATTCTGTCTATAGTGTTGCCTTTAGTCCCGATGGCAAAACAATCGCCACGGGAAGTGGGGACAGCACCGTAAAATTGTGGAGCCTCGATGGAAAGGAACTCCAATCCTTCAAAAGCCATACATCTTATGTCTATAGTGTTGCCTTTAGTCCCGATGGCAAAACAATCACCACAGGCAGTGGGGACAGCACCGTAAAATTGTGGAGCCTTGATGGAAAGGAACTCCAATCCTTCAAAGACCATACCGATTCTGTCTATAGTGTTGCCTTTAGTCCCGATGGCAAAACAATCGTCACGGGAAGTGGGGACAGCACCGTAAAATTGTGGAGCCTCGACGGCAAGGAACTCCAATCCTTTAAAGGGCATACCGCTTCTGTTTCTAGCGTTGTCTTTAGTCCCGATGGCAAAACGATCGCCACGGGAAGTTGGGACAGCACCGTAAAATTGTGGAGTATCGATGGCAAGGAACTTCAATCCTTTAAAGGGCATGCCGATTCTGTCTCTAGCGTTGCCTTTAGTCCTGATGGCAAAACGATCACCACGGGAAGTTGGGACAGCACCGTAAAATTGTGGAGTCTCGATGGCAAGGAACTCCAATCCTTTAAAGGGCATACCTCTTATGTTTCTAGCGTTGCCTTTAGTCCCGATGGCAAAACCATTGCCACTGGCAGTTGGGATAGAACCGTCAAATTGTGGAATTTAAATTTTGATGACCTAATGGCGAAGGGTTGCGCGTGGCTCCACGACTATCTCGTTAATAACCCCAACGCCAGTGATGAGGACAGACAGATGTGTGGCATTCCTCCAAGACAAAAGGAAAAAGGTTAAAGGAAAAATTTGTAGGGGTTTTGCATTTGCGCCACCATTCCCCAACACCTCACATAAACCTCCATTTGCAAATGCAGAACCCTCTTCGCCTTCAGCGATAAATTGTCCCTGCGTTGTCAGGTATTGGAGCCGAGCATTCCCAAATCAAAGGAACCTGAGAATTTAGAAATTATCGCGGGAATGCTATGCCCCTACGCATGTTTACTAAGCCCAACACTAGAGATAAAGATATAATCGATATAACGATCGCATCAAGTAACCTATGCCTATTACCCTCCAACCCGAACAAGAGCAATTCATTCAAACCCAACTTGCCACAGGGCGCTACACCAACGCCACTGAAGTAATTGCCGAAGCATTGCAACTTCTAGAAAAACGCAACCATTACGATCGCTGGGTCAAAGAACTCGGCAACAAAATCGACATCGCCGCCGCAGAACTCGATCGCGGTGAAGGTATTGATGGTGAAATAGCGATTAATCATCTTCTATCGCATCATTGATGAAGACATAGAAATTATGCGAGTGATTAGAGGCGATCGGAATCTAGAAGCGATGTTTGAGTAAAAATTGTAAACTCTTCTCAAACCAGAACAAATTATCAGGAGTGACTTATGGCAACCTTAACCATTCGCCTACCAGATGACAAACATCTCAGACTAAAAAAACTCGCTGAGAGCCAAGGCTTGAGCATCAATAAACTAATCGAAGAACTTTTAGCGATCACCCTTGTCGAATTTGATACCCATACCAGATTTAAACTATTTTCTACATCAACGTCACAGACTGTGCATTGAGGATATCACCGCATGATTTTCCCTAAAGTAAAGCGATCGCCTCTTCTAACCACAAACTGCGATCGCGATCGTACAGAGTTGTTTTTTGCTCAACAGTCTGGTTCATAGGTTTTAGTTAGAGAGTATTTAAATAACATCAACCAAATCTATCTTAATTCTTTTACCCACGGCCCTAGCTGCTTTATCTAAAGTTCGTAGAGTTACAGAATCATACTCAGGATCGAGCAACCGATCTAGTGCTGCACGGCTAGTTTGCATAGACTTAGCCATCTTGGATTTAGTTAAGCCCCGTTCCTTCATTGCTTGTTCAACTTGCCAAGCTAAAACACGCTTCAGGGCAACTTCTGTTACTTCGTTTAAAATCCCTTCCTGTTCTAGAAAGTCATCAAAAGCAGTACCTAAATGACAATTATTAGACATGGTTAACTCCCAGCTTTGTTTTTAAACTCAGTTTGTCGCTTGATGGCTAAATTCAAATCTTCCTTAGTTGTTTTTTGCGTTTTCTTAGTAAACCCGTGCAGAAGAATCATTTGCTCTCCTTCGACACAAAACAAGATTCTAGTAATCGTATTTTCAAGATTAGTACGCACCTCATACAATCCCTTACCCATAGGGCGACAGGTAGGCATTCCAATAGGAAATCCAAACTCAATTGTTTTAATGTCTTCTCCTATTTTTTGTCTATCTTCTTTTGATAAAGTCATCAGCCAATCTCTAACAGGTTCTTTACCAGATTCGGTTTTGAAAAAGCTTGCTTTAATTCTCTTAATATTGCTCATAGGAAAATTACAGCAGAAGCTCTCAAAAGATAGAAATCAAGTGGTAAATAAGTAAGTATTTAGCTATTGTATCATTTTTGGTACGTTAAAGTGTCAAAACGTAAAGAGCATAGTCCGAGAGATTCGCCTCTTCTAAACACAAACTGCGATCGCGATCGCACAGCGTAGATTTTTGTTCGATAGTCTAGGTCATAGGCTTAGGCGATGCGATAGCATTTATCAAGTATATCTCAAAGAACAAGAGGCTTAATCCCCTTGCCTGACTTTAATTATTCAACCCCATCACAATAGTCCATGATTTACTGGAATATCGCGATCGCATCTTTAATCCTAATCATGAGAGTCATCTCATCCATAGGCGAAGCCGTAAACCCACATTGCTCATAAAAAACCTTCGCATTCTCAGAAATAGCATGGACAAGAATAGCGCGTATTCCCGCAATCTCAGACACTTGTAGAGTTCTTAAAACCGCGTCCCTTAGCAAAGCCCGACCAAGCCCCTTCCCCTGCCAACTGCGATCAATTGCTAACCTTCCGATCACCATTACAGGAATCGGATCGGGCATATTGCGCCGCACCTTACCCGTAGCAACAGATTGAAATACTGAACCATTAGCAAGGCAGTAGAAACCAATCACAACATCATCAGTACAGAGAACATAAGTACGCGAAGCACCCTCAAGTTCATTTTTGATCGCTCTGTTCTTTAGCCAGTCATCTAGTTGACTATTGCCAGAGTCAAAGCCCTTGATCTGGTGAGATAAATTGAGCTTTTTAGGCGATCGCAAATTATCTAAACTTATTCCCACGGAGCTTTAGTTGTTAGTAACTTCTGTAACTTTTGGTTTGGTTGAGGAACTCCATCCAATAATGCTATAAATTCCTGATACTTCAATGGATCTAAATCAAAGAAAGT
Organism: Pseudanabaena sp. BL-A-41; assembly: GCA_050632425.1. Lineage (GTDB taxonomy): Bacteria > Cyanobacteriota > Cyanobacteriia > Pseudanabaenales > Pseudanabaenaceae > Pseudanabaena. The sequence goes on from CP192607.1 coordinate 3,730,057, forward strand.
CCAATCTAAAAGAACATCTTGCGCCTTCTGATATGCTGACTCAAGCATAAACTCAGAGCGCGTTTTACCTTGTACTTCGGCAGCACGATCAATGATATTCCGTTGCTCTTGCTTCACACGGATGTTAATCGTGACATCGCGATTTTGGCTAGAAGGGGTGTTATCTATTGAAATAGACATAGGAGTTTGCCTAAAATAAGCACTTCTTTATCCTAATGTTTTGTATATACAATGTCAACACATTGTCCGATTTCATTAAAAAACTGGGGAAATAGCGATCGCCTCTTCTAACCACAAACTGCGATCGCGATCGCACAGCATTATTTTTTGCTAAATTTATGCAATGGTCTGTATCATCAGTTTAAGCGATGTGAAGGCATAATAAGCTTAAGCAAACCAAAGATTTATCAGTAAAGAACTAGAGATATATGTCTAAAATACCGATCCTCCAAGCTGATCAATCATATACTTTTCGCTCCTACTTCGAGATGTCCTACGGTGCGGACGAAATTCTGGCTGAATTTGGATATACATTTGCTAGCGATCGCCTTCCATTACCGAAAACAGAAGAGACTCTAAACTGGGTTCCCGAATTACGCGATCGCATCGAATCTTTCTTACCCCATATCCGACTCACCAGCGAAACTGCTCGCCGTGAAACGCTAGTTGCTCCTTTATTACTTGCGGTTACAGTCCATTGCAATTGTCAGTTGAGAATTGAATATCCATTAAACGTAAATAATTGGCTAAAAGGTTATCTAGACTACCTTGTACGTTCTACTCATAATTTGTTGGTTATAGAGGCTAAGAATGACGACCTTACCAAAGGATTTACCCAATTAGCAGTGGAATTGATTGCGCTCGCCGAAGCTGAAGAACAGAATGAACTTTATGGAGCCGTGACGATTGGAAATGTTTGGCAGTTTGGATACTTAGATGCGAAATCAAAAAAGATAACACAGATTGCTTCGCTGTATCGAATTCCTGAAGATATTGAAGAATTAGCTCAAATTTTGGTTGGTATTATAAATCAATGAAATAGCGATCGCTATTCGGCATTTGTTTGATTGCTTCTAAAATTTGAGTTTTAATCATAGTTTTTTGAATAAGCTAGAGTAGAAAATCGCCTCTTCTAACCACAAATTAAGATCGCGATCTCGATCGTACAGCGTTGTTCTTTGCTCGATAGTTTGTGTCATAGGTTTAGGCGATAAAGATCAGTGCTTGTCTAATGTCCTCTTCTTCTAGTTCTGGGAATTCTTGATATAGTTCAGCGCGATCGCTGTAGATTGCTAATAGTTCCATTAATCGACGGACTGTAATGCGGAGGTTGCGAATACAGGGCTGTCCATTCATCCGTTTAGGGTTGACAATAATACGATCTAGTTTCATATATGTTATTCAACTACTTTTGATATTATTTTAGCTTTAGTTATCAATCTTCAAAACAAAGCTAAAACTTATCAACAAACTCAGTTAGGTTGCTTTTTTAGCATAGAAGAGACGCATAATTCCAGCAGCTTCCCTCAAACTCAGCTTTTCTGGTTTGTCTATTATTCCTAAAATAGAAGATTTCGATAATTGGGTTCGTAATAGCTTGAGAAATAATTACAAACTTACTCAAGATACACCTAAAATTTTTATCTAAATATACGCTATAATTCTGTGTGGACTTGTAGGCAGATTTTATGTCATGTTTCGTGACACTTGAAACAAATGCCAGAGGCTATGCGTACAGTATTTCTCTGGTACTATTGCTATTCTCTAATGACTTTCTCGCGTTCGCGAAGGAGTGCCTACAGGTCTATTCATTAGAATTCAGTATTAAATGTCCGCACTGAGTAAGTTACAAAGAGCTAAAACTACTGCCGATGTTGCAGCTATACTAGGATTTAAAGCAAAATCTTTATCGTATATAATCTACGGTCAGCCTGATTCACTTAAATACAAAGAGTTTAATATTCCTAAAAAGTCGGGCGGAGTTCGCCATATTGCATCTCCCCAAGGTGGACTAAGGCTAATCCAACGGAGATTAGCGGATATACTTCAAGATTGCATAGACGAAATCAATGCTTCTTCTATCAATAATCAAGATAAATCATTCAATCAAATTTCTCACGGGTTTAAGCGCAAACTTTCCATCGTTACTAATGCGAAAAGACATCGAAACCGAAAGTATGTGTTTAACATTGATCTAAGCAATTTCTTTGGATCAATTAATTTTGGTCGTGTCAGAGGATTTTTTATAAAAGATAATCGATTTAAGCTAGATCCTAAGGTTGCAACAATAATTGCTCAAATCGCTTGCTTCAAGCAAAGTCTCCCTCAAGGAAGTCCTTGTTCTCCTGTTATCTCTAATTTAATAGGTCACATATTAGACATCCACCTAGTAAGGTTAGCTTCTCGTGCTGGTTGCATTTATACAAGATATGCAGACGATCTAACTTTCTCTACTAATAAAAGTAGTTTTCCTCAGAATATTGCAGTACAAAGTGATGAAGATAATCATATTTGGATTCCTAGCCCAGAACTCTTGCATCTAATAAATAGTTCAGGCTTTGAAATCAATCCAAAAAAAACTCGAATGCAATACCATAGCTCAAGACAAGAAGTAACAGGTCTTGTTGTTAATAAGAAGGTAAATATAAAACGTGAATATAGGCATAATGTACGAGCAATGGTACACCATTTATTTACAAAGGGACATTTTCTAGTGCCAACATATTGTCAAAATCCTAATGGTGATTACTTCTTAGAAATGAAGCAAGGAAAGCTAGATCAGCTTCAAGGAAAATTAGGGTTTATCGATAGTATTGATCTATACAATATGGAATTGTCTAATGACTCAAACAAACCGCAAATTAAGAGTAAAGAAACGATATATCGAAGATTTTTATTCTATAAAGAATTTTATACTGCTCCTAAGCCTGTACTGATCTGTGAAGGTTGGACTGACTATGTATATATTGAAAATGCACTCAGACAACTTGCCTCCAATTATCCCTCACTTGTATCGTTGGACAGCAATAAAAAGGTCACTTTTGCAATTAAGCGTTTCAAGTATTCTAGAAGCCACACCAACGATATACTTGGTATAAAAGGAGGAGTTGGAGACTTCAAAAACTTTATACCAACATATAAAAGTGAATTTGATCGTTTCTCTGTGCCAGGAATGAAAGAACCTGTTATTTTACTGGTTGATAATGATCAAGCTGGGAGAGATATTCTTGGAGTCATTAAAAATATGACGAAAAAAGATGACAAAAAGAAAATAGATTCTCAAGAGCCATATATTCATATTTATCGTAATCTTTATCTCGTTCTTACTCCAATTCCAGATAACAGAAAAGACTCTCAAATTGAAGACCTCTTTGATGCTTCAACTTTAGGAATAAAAATTGATGGCAAATCTTTTAATCGTTCAGATGAGAAAGCTACAGAAACGACTTATGGTAAAGCAGTATTTGCTAGAGAAGTTGTTGAGAAGATGGCATCTTCAATCAACTTTGAAGGGTTTATACCTCTTTTAGAGAGAATCGTAAAAGTTATCCAAGCTCATTATGCACAGAGAGTTTATAAGAACTAGAACTTGACTAGTAAATTAGGCAGAAATGATAATATTTACAAAAACACCATAGAATTTCAGTTTTATTCTCTATGATTTCCCCCAGAAATCAATATTTAATATATCGTCAATATCTCGGCTAAACTGCCATATTTTAGGAAAATTCACAGATTTATAATCTGGATGAGCTTTCACAACCTTTAACGCATCCTCAAAAGCTTTTTGAAATAACTCAGGACTATTGATATAGCCTTTTAAACTTGGAGACTGTTCGAGAATATCTTGGATATCGTTGCGAGTCCTGACAATTGTGACAACCCACCCCGCATAGTCATACTCACTCTTGACATAGCAACGCTTGAGAATATGCTCAATGAGTGTAGTCAATCTTCGCTTGAGTTCACGCCTATCTCTACCCGCCAAACCTTCTAACTCCTCAATTAAATTTTCGACATCTAAATTTTGAAAATCACCAGCTTTTAACTTAGCGATCGCCTCTTCTAACCACAAATTAAGATCGCGATCGTACAGGGTTATTTTTTGATCAATAGTCTGAGTCATAGGTTTTTAAATAGTTGTCCAAAAATTTAAGTTTAAGACCTTCTTCGTATCTCGACTAAACTGCCATACAGCAGGAAAATTAGTGTCAGGATATTCTAGCCTTACGAGTTTGAGGGCAGTGTCAAAAGCTCGGTCAAAAACCTGTGAGAAATGACCTTTGAGACTGGGAGACTGTTCTAATAATGTAGTTAATTCAGCCCTTTGGTTAACGATGGTAATTTCCCAACCTCGATAACATTCAGGTAGGTTAACATAGCAACGCTTGAGGATATGTTCAATCAATCTAGTCAAACGTGATTCTAGTTCGCGCCGATCTCTCCCTGCCAAACCTTCTAACTCCTCAATTAAATTTTCGACATCTAGATTTTGAAAATCACCAGCTTTTAACTTGGCGATCGCCTCTTCTAACCACAAATTAAGATCGCGATCATATAGCGTAGATTTTTGTTCGATAGTCTGGGTCATAGGTTTAGGCAATGCGAGAGCATTTACCAAGTATATCTCAAAGAACAAGGGGCTTAAGCCCCTTGCCTGACTTTACTTACTCAATCCCATCAAGAGGCGCAAAACCTTGACGTTGAGTGTTTTCGGTGATTGACCTTGGCTCTAGGAACTGCAATAGATAATCGCGTCCGCCAGCTTTGGAACCGATACCGCTTAGCTTGAAACCGCCGAAGGGATGGCGATCTACCAATGCGCCAGTAATGCCGCGATTGATGTAGAGATTACCCACTTCAAACTCGCGATAGGCGCGTTCGATATGGGAAGGAGTGCGCGAATATAAGCCGCCAGTGAGTGCGAAGTTTGTGCCATTTGCGATCGCTAAAGCCTCATCAAAACTATTCGCCTTGATTACCGCCAGTACGGGACCAAAGATCTCCTCTTGGGCGATCGCACTGTCAGGATCGACATCGCCAAAAATCGTTGGTGGCACATAGAAGCCATGATTAGGAACTTCTCCTTCAAAGGCGAGTGTCGCGGTTTCTTTGCCCTTGGCGATGTAGTTGAGAATGTTCTGCTGGGCGGCTCCGTCGATCACCGCACTGAATTTTGTGTCAGGGAGATGGGCTTCACCAACCTTTAGCGATCGCGTTGCTTCCACAAGGCGTTCCATGAAGTTATCGTAAACGGGTGCGAGGACGATCGCTCTCGAACAGGCAGAACATTTCTGACCAGCGAAACCGAAGGCGGAATTCATTACGCCCACTACGGCTTGATCGAGGTCGGCGCTTTCATCAATGATAATGCCATTTTTGCCACCCATTTCGGCGATGACGCGCTTCATATGTTTTTGTTTAGGACGCAAGATCGAGGCTTCGGTGACGATTTGACAGCCGACTTGTTGAGAACCTGTGAAGGCGATCAGATGCACATCGGGATGTTTGACTAAATGGGAACCAACGGTGGAACCTTTGGCGGGAAGATAGGTAAATACGCCTGTGGGAAGTCCTGCGGCTTGGAGAACTTCCGCAATTTTTGCACCAATTACCGAGGACTGTTCGGCGGGTTTGAGAATGACGGTATTACCTGCGGCGATCGCAGCCACACTCATACCCAAAGCGATCGCAAAGGGGAAGTTCCAAGGAGAAATTACGACCACCACGCCACGAGGTTGATAGATGTAAGTATTATCTTCCCCTGGAATATTGCGCTGTACGCCCGATTCGAGGCGTTCCATTTCTTTGGCATAGTAGCGACAGAAATCGATCGCTTCGGAAACTTCACCATCACCTTCACGGATCGGTTTGGCAACTTCCCAACAAATCCATGCAATTAATTCTTCACGCTTCTCTTCCATGATGTCGGCAGCTTTGCGGAGAATATCACCCCGTTCTTTAGCACTGAGTTTCTTCCATGACGAGAAAGCATTTTTCGCAACTTGAACGGCTGCTTCGGCTTGGTCGATGCTAGCTAGTCCGATTTTGCCGACTACTTGGGAGGAGTTAGCAGGATTAACAGATTCGATATAGGTTTCTGTTTCTACCGCTTGACCATTGATGATCGGCAAATAGGTTTTACCAAGTTGGCGGCGAACCTGTTGTAATGCAGTTTGGGCGGATTCCCTCTCTTCATTAATCGCGTAGTCGCGATCGCTAGAATTAACAAAGCCATCAAAAATATTTAGAGCAGGTGCGCCGTTATAATTCGCATCCCGTTCCGTCATCACAGGTGCAGCAATTAATTTACCAATATCAACGCCTTCTCCGCTAATTCTCAAAAAGGAACTATTGGCGGTATTTTCCAACAGGCGACGAATCAAGTAAGACATTCCTGGAATCAAATCACCAAAGGGGCAATACACGCGCACCCGATAGCCCATATCGGCGATCGCCTTGGCAAACTTATCACCCATACCATAGAGACATTGGGTTTCAAAGGCGCGACTGGGGATATTCAGGGTTTGGACAATGGCGATCGCCTTAGCTAAAGATCTCGCGTTATGGCTACCGATCGCTGCATAGAGGTGTTGATGATTTTCGAGCAGAATCTGAATCAAGCGCTCGTAATTAGCATCGGTGGAAACTTTATCAGAGAATACTGGCAAAGCCCAACCCTGTTGATAGGAACGGATGGTTTCCCGATCCCAATAGGCTCCCTTGACTAGACGAACGGTTACAGGCTTACCGCGCAACTTTGCCCATTCCACTAAATCGAGCAAATCCTGCTCACTGTCGCGCAAATAGCCTTGTAGCGTAATTCCCACATCGGTGCGATCACGAAATTCTGGTTCCATTAAGACTTGCTTGAGAATCTGCAAGGTGAGCGACTTAAACTCATACTGCTCCATATCAAAATGGATGCCACATCCCAGAGCTTGCGCTTTACGCAATAAAATTCTTGCGGGTTCGCTGACTTTCTCGGTGGTTTTTACTGGATCGAGAGGATCGAATTGGGAATAGAATGCGCTCAATTTGACGGAAACTTGAACCCGTTTTAGTTCTTCACCATCGGCTTTATCAATTTGATCAATCAAGCCCCAAGTCTTTGCCTTACCAGACAAATCCTCCATCATCGCAATGTAGCGATTGAGATATTCAACTGCTTCTACTTCGCTAATTACTGCCTCACCGAGCAAGTCCATCGTAAAAGCAAAGCGATCGCGCCGCAGTTTCTCAATTGATTTAGTCGTCTCTGATAAGTTCTCTCCGCAAATATAGCGCTTAGCGAGAGTTGCCACTGCGGTCGAGAGGGTGGTTGCGGCGGCGGTTGCAGGAATCGAATTAGGATTGTCGGTACTGAAATTCAATAAAGCACGCAGAGCAGGAACCTCCACCGCATCACTGGCGAGATATTCCTGCATATGCCTTGCGATTTCCGCTTTGCTTTGCAATGCTGGCAAGCAATCGATCAATCTAAATAATTGCACCCGTAAGCCTTCATTTTCCATTGTCCAAGCCATCAGCTTGTCATCGAGGCGCAATTCATCTTTAATTTGCGATAATTTCGACCAAAAAGAACTTTTCTCATTGCCACTTAAAATCTTTTTCGCGATTTCCTGTGTCTTCGCTTCATATTTTGAGACATCAAGAGAAGTATCAAAAACTCTACCTACTTGCTTCGTTTGGCTAGCCACGACTTTTATCCATAATCCTTGCAATCAATTAGTATAGCCAGCAACCATCCTGAACCTATTTTAAGCTTTTTTAGTTGAAGTCAGAAACTTAGAGGTATTGATTCGCTCTATATAAGGGTTAGCAGCGATCGCTATAGTTTAAAAGTTAAGTTAAATTGTAGAGAAGTCATGACAAAAAGAGTGGGGCATACTATGCAGATTACGGATACTTGCAACTCAGTTATACCGATTAGAAAATCCTGAAAGTATCACTCTTTAGAATAAAATTTCAGTTTATAGTAGTTTTTAGCAATTATTCTTGGAGCTTTTACTGTGAGCGAGTCGTTAGTTGAAGTTACTTTTGCGCTAGACAATCCTGATGATTACGAACGCCAAGAGTTTGCTAAGAAATTGCTAAAGCAGTTGCGCGAACAAGGCGATGCTGAATCTGTGGAGCGTGCTGACGATCTTAGCTCTGAATTGGGCAGTAAAGGCGGCTTGGATAAATTGGTGGGCGTATTGACTGCAAAGGTTTCGTTAGACAAAGTTGTTAGCTTTATGGGGTTTGTCGGCGGCAAGTTTGCAGAAAAACCGATGAAGATCCATGTGAAAGATGGCGATTTCGAGGTAACTATCGAAACTACTGGCGAAAAAGCTGCCTTGACTGCTGAAAAAATTGCTAGTGGGCTATTGGACAAGCGCAAAAAGGATTCTGCCAATGGCTAAGAAGGCTCTATTGATTGGGGTAAGTCAGTATGAGGCGGGGTTGCCACCCCTTGCGGCTGCACCAAAGGATGTGGCGGCGATGTTGCGCGTGTTGCAAAGTTCTGAGCTTGGGGCTTTTGATGAAGTCAAGACGCTGATCGATCCCGATCTAGAGGCTATGCAAACGGCGATCGATTTGCTGTTTCAAAGTTGTCAAAAGGGTGATTTGGGTTTGCTCTATTTTTCGGGGCATGGGATTACGGATGATAGCGATCGCCTGTATCTAGCAACGCGCCGCACGAGTAAGGATACTTTTCGATCTACGGCGGTATCTGCTAGTTTCATCCAAGGCATCATGCGCGATCGCGGTTATCAACGTCAGCATGTTTTGATTTTGGACTGTTGCTATAGTGGGGCGTTTGCGGAGGGTTGGCTGGCGAAGAGTGCGGATATTAATTTGAAGCCTCAGCTTGAGGTGGAGGGGAGTGTGGTGTTGACTTCTTCGACTTCGACTCAGAAATCCTATGAGGATAAGGAGGGGGAACTGTCGCTCTACACGAATTACATCGTTCAGGGGATTGAGTCGGGGGCGGCGGAGTCTGATGGTGATGGGATGATCTCGGCGGATGAGTTGCATGAGTATGCTAAGCGTCATGTGCAGTCGGCGAAGCCTGCGATAAAGCCAGATATTTTTAGTCAAAAACAGGGGATTAAGATCTTAATTTCTAAGGCAAGAGTTAATAAGAAATTAGAGTACCGTCATTTAGTAGAAAAATATGCCATCAATGGTGAAATAGCGATTGTAGGGCAAGAGATTTTAGAACTTAAACGAGAGCAGTGGGGGATATCTGATGAGGTTTCAAACACCATAGAAAATGAAGTCCTTGAACCAGATAGTAAGCGGTTAAAAAGTTTAGAACGTTATCAAAAAGCTCTGCAAAGGGCAACTCAACATAAGTTCCCTCTTGATGAAAGTACTGTTGGACATCTGAAGGATTTACAAGAAGTTTTGGGATTGAGAGATGAGGACATTAAACCTATCGAAGCTCAAATTACCCATCAATATAGGGAAAGCCGAGCTATAGAATTTTTGTAATTGCTCAAGCTATAGCAAACAAGGATTTGGCGGGGTTCAAAGCGATGATAATGGACTCAAAAGCGGAAAAGCCTTGTCTTTTTCCAGTATTGACAATGGAGCGAACAGCCGCAAATAAGTCACGTCCCCAATCAGAGCGAAACCCATTCGTAACTTTTCTAAAAATGACACTCCAACGCAAAGCCTGTTCGCTAGAGTTATTAGTCGGTGGGATGGTGGGGTCATCCAAAAACAGGAATAAGTTATCTCGTAACTCCAGATAACGCTTCTTTAATCTCAGCCCATCTTCTTGAGTCGGTAACAGAGCCAGAATACTGTCAAGGTCTCGATACAATCGACATCGGTATTGATAACGGGTAGAGTCAGCTAAATCCGACCATCGCCTTCGCAGCACAAAAGCTCGTAGCAGTAGCTTTTTCATCCTGCCAGAGAAAATATGGTCTCCTGCATCAATACCATACTGACAATCTCTGAGTTGATGGGCAAGGCAGACTTGCCATTCTGTGGCTGGATTGTTTTTTTGAGCGCTAAATAAATCTGATACCCATACCTCTGGTTGATGTTCTGCCATCACTTCGGTGATGACATCTGCACCTCTAGAAGGTCGGATGATATGAAAACATACTTGCTCGTTCTGGAATACCCATTCCCATTGATTTTGACCGTTTACCCTTGCACTGGTTTCGTCACTGCATACTAGGCGAGATGTCTTTAGGGCTTGGAGTATTCCTGTGACCTCCGACTCTAGTTGTCCTTTCACCCTTGTTAATAAGTTGGCGATACCTCCTTCTGATATCTCTAAGCCAAACACTTCACTCAGCATTTGCTGCATTCTTCCATAGCTTATTCCGTGACTGTATCTCATCGTTGTTACTAGCGCAGCTATTCGATCTCCAAAGGGACTTCCTACTTCAAAGCCTACGGGTACTGCTGCGATTTGTTCCTGTCCGCAATGCTCACACTTGCATCCATATCTTTCGATTCTAGTCACGATGGGCTTGATTGGTGGTATGTCGATCTTGTCGTATCTTTCCAGTAGTACTTGTATTGACTCGCTAATCTCTTTCCCGCATTCTGTACAGCTTTTTACGGTTGCTTTGATTGTTTGGTCTGGGTTTTCACTCAGATGACGACCTCCTCCCTCTCTCCCTATGCTTCCTGCTCGTTTGCCTTCTGTTGCTTCTGGATTATTGATCGCCGCTTTAAATCCTTTGGCTGGTGGCAAACTTGAGTTCTTTGGGGTCTTCTTTGGTTTCTTTTCTAGCTGTTTTTGTAGTTTTTGTAGTTCTTCCCATAGCTTAACTATCAAGGCTTCTTTTGCCTCGTCTGTTAGGTCTTTTAGGTTGGGTAGTTCCTTCATTTCTCTAATTTATCAGCTTTTGCCTTTTTGTCAATTTTCCTGCGTTGAGCTATTACAACCATTGTTCCTAATTGATTGGTATCTTATTTTCCCCCATCTCCCTTAGCGCTAATTAAGCAAGTCTTCGTAAACGAAGATGACAGTATTGGTATTCTCTATCTAGTCACTAGCGACCTAACAATCACCTACAAGCAAATTACAACAATCTACCGTAAACGCTGGAAAGTTGAAGAATATCACAAGTCTTTGAAGCACAACGTTAGTCTATGCAAATCACCGACCAAAACAGTTGATAGTCAAGCCAATCACTTCTTTGCTGCTTTGTGGGGATATGTGAAATTGGAGGTTCTCAAACTTAATTCTAAACTCAATCATTTTGCTCTCAAATCCAAATTATATATCAAGGCTTTGCAGCAATCTTTCTTGGAATGGCACTCCCTGAAACCTTTTTAGACTTCTGCGTAACATGAGTTAATAATCAACTACTTCTTCTTGCTAAACCAAAGCTCCAAATCAGCAACACTCTCAAAATCCAAAATTGCCTCCGCAAGACTCTCTAAACGGGGAATCTGTAGCCGCGAAATTCTTGTATGCAGCTTTGGTGGCAAAGTCCCAAACTTGCGCGTAAGCAACCGCAAAATAATAGTTAACAAGCCTTGCTTGCGTCCTATAATTTCACCCTCTTTAAGCCCCTCTTTAAGCCCTTCTTGGCGACCCTCACGAAGAATTGCTTGATACGTTACAGACTCCTGCATGATATCTCTCCTTAAAATTTGCTTAATTATATTTTCCTCCAAAACCATGCCAGCTAAGACATAAGTTGCTGCCGAGATGGTTTCACGAGTATTTAAATCATCAATGCGATCAATTTTTTCAGCAATACCTTGTAACAGGCGTTCTTTATCGCCTTGTCCTACAAGTATAGCAAATGGCAACATTCCCACATATTCTAAAAAGTTGGTAACAGGTTGCTCCCACAGTCGGATGACTTCAAACCTGTGATAGGTAGAGTCATCTTGGAACTCTTGCTGAAAAACTAAATTTGAGCTTGTCTCTCTCAGATAAATCACGAATTGGCGGATCTTTTTATCAGGAAAGCGCCTTTTGCCGCGTACCCAATAGTCCAACATCCGAAACGGAATTTGCGGGTCAGCTTTGGTTTGAAACTCCAAATGCAGCAGCAACCCTTCAGCTTCCAGCAAAATCAAACTATCCGCACGAATTGGCTCAACCGCTAACTCTTGAGGTTGTACTTGGGTAAGCGCAATGGACTCACCGAGTAACCATGAGGCAATGTCAGTAGAGTAAGTTTCGGCGAGAAATTTACAAATATTGTCAAACATTGACCGATTTTATCGTTGAAATGGATATGCCGCCTATCCTTGTGCGGCAAAATTGGCAGATTTAGAAGCAGAAGAGATAGAATAGAGTTTATGTTTACCATGTCTTAACCTGATGTCAGACACACTTACGGTGGAAGCATTACCGATTTTGGCGATCGCACCAGCCCAACTTTTACGGGGAAACGGGATTTTAGCGCAACTCCCGAAATATTTGTCACGCTATGGGAATAAAGCTTTAGTCATTGCTGGGGAAACCGCAGGTCAAGTTACTGCGAGCTATTTCCAAAATACCGATCGCGAAATTATCCATGCACCAGCGATCGCGGATTGTAGTGATGAAAATTTAGCGACGCTGCGTCGCCTCGTACAGCAGGAAAATCCCCATGTGATTGTGGGTGTTGGTGGCGGCAAAGTTCTTGATACTGCGAAATTAGTTGCCCATCAGAGCAAGCTACCCATTGTCACCGTGCCGACCACTGGCGCAACCTGTGCCGCATGGACTGCCCTCAGCAATGTCTATGATGCTCATGGAGCCTTTAACTATGACGTGACCCTCGATCGCTGTCCTGACATGATGTTTGTGGACTATGACGTAATTGCTACGGCTCCTAAGCGCACCCTCGTTTCAGGCATTGGCGATGCGATCGCTAAATGGTACGAGTCCTCCGTCAGTAGTGGCAGCAGCGAAAAAACGATGGTGATCGCGGCTGTGCAAGAGGCAAGAATCCTGCGCGATATTTTGTTTCAAAAGTCTGCCGAGGCGATCGCGAATCCCAATAGTCAAGCATGGCGCGAAGTCGTCGATGCGTCGGTATGTCTTGCGGGGGCGATCGGTGGCATCGGTGGCGCAAATTGTCGCACGGTAGCCGCCCATGCGATTCACAATGCTTTAACCCACTTGCATCAAACCCACGGCACATTACATGGCGAAAAAGTTGCCTATGGTATTTTGGTGCAATTGCGCCTAGAGGAATTTCAAGGAAATCAACTCGCCGCCTCGTCGCGTCATCAATTGCTGAAGTTTTATCAAGAAATTGGCTTACCGACTACCCTTGCCGACTTAGGTTTAAGCCAAGTCACCCTCGCCGAATTAGAACATATTGCAGCGATCGCCTGTCAGCCCAATTCCGATATTCATCGCCTACCCTTCACCGTTTCCCCCAGTCAAGTTCTCGCGGCAATGGTTTCCACAACTAGTCCGATTACCGCCACCGTTTAAATAAAAAGCCTCGCTTCGCGAGGCTTTTTATTTGCTTAGCGAACGCTGGGTAATTCAATTTCGATCGCTTGTTGTTGCATTTTTTTGAAGACGTTATAAAAGCCATTAGCGCGAGATGGTGTGAGGCTTGCCACTAAACCTGTGTCTTTAATGAAGTCGGGGGTGAGCAACTCAATTTCCTTTTGGGTTAAGCCGCCCATACATACGGATAGCAAACCGACAAATCCTTTACTAATCAACGCATCCGAGTCCCCTGCAAATACGACTCGCTCGTTGGTGTCTAGTTTCGCTACCACATATACCTGTGATACACAGCCCTGTACTTTGTTTTCAGGAGTTTTGAGAGTTTCGGGAAATGCTTCGAGTTTCTTCCCGTATAAAATCAGTTGCTCATAACGTTGCTTCGGATCGGAGAGCCTCTGAAATCGCTGGACAATGCGATCGATGGCTTCAGGTAAATGGGTCGGGCTTGACATTAGCTTTGGAAATATTTGGAAATGATTTTCAAGATTTAGACAGAAAATCTTAGAGCTATTCCAGTTTAAAGGATCTGATCGCATCTTGTGGGGCGATCGCCTAAAATCTATCATCACGAGTTAACAAGGCGATCGCAGTTGATGTAAATCTAAGGGTAAAGTTTTTGCAATATTAAAGCTTGTCTAATCATTAAACGCTTGGGTTCATTTAGCTTCAATAAAAATATTGTAGTTCTACCAATAGTGGTTTTTCCTAAAATATAGCCTTGTTCGATTTGAAAATGTTCATTCCATTTGTGTCCCTGAGGTTTAAATAGAACTGTAATTTGTTTGGTAAGTAGCTGGGCGCAATTAAATATAAAACCCCAAAACCTGTGGCGCACGCGCAGCGTGCGTCACAGGTTTTGTTTCTGGTATTTAGTTATGCCCAGTTACTTATGGGATATGGCATCAAATAAAATACCAGCTATAATTTTGAGAAAATATATCCAGCAATTTACGAGAAATGTTAACGGAAGAAGTAAAGGCAACATTGATTAATTTATCAACTAGTTGATGGCGAAGTAGTGCTAAATAGTTAAGGTTAGGCGGCGTGAAGCGACGCTCATCCTTATCCACAATAAATCCTGACTACCCAAATTTTTAACTCTGCAAATCTAGGCGTATAAAATACTGCCAATCTAATAAACCTATCCCCAAGCATCATGCAACTACTTAGCCGCCGTAATATTCGCCTGTTTGCCATCATCTTTTTTATAACAGTGCTGATTTCTGGGCTGGGCTGGTTTGTATTTTTGCGTCCTGAAGTCACCAGCTTAAACAAACCTGCCCAGATCGCAGGATCGAGTCTGCAAAATATCACCCTCACCGAATTTGATGCGGATGGGAAATTGCTGTGGGAAATAACTTCTAAACAAGCAGATTATCGTCAAGATCGCAAAATTGCCGATGTCCAAGATGTCAAAGGGAAGTTTTATCGCAATGGTGAACCTTTGATGGAAGCAACGGGGGACAAAGGAACAATCGATCAGGTTTCCAAGGAGATTTCCCTAGAGGGCAATATTAAAGCGATCGCAGTGCAAGAAAAAATTGATATGGTTGCCGATCGCATGGTTTGGAAATCGGAGCAGGATTTACTCAAAGCTACAGGCAATATCAAGATTAACAAACCCGATGACAAAATCAAAATGACGGGTAAGGAACTGACTGCAAAGCCTAGTACCAATGTCTATAGCCTCGAAAAGAATGTCATTGTTACTGCCATTGAGCCACCGCTAGAAATGAAAAGCGAGAAGGTGACTTGGGATGCCAAGCGCGATCGCGTCTTTACAGAAGCACCTATTTCCGTCATCCAAGTTAAGGACAAAATGCAACTATTTGCGAATAAGGGAGATTGGAATATTCAGAAGAAAGAAGTTACCTTTACGGGTGATATCAAAGCCAAAGATCCGAAATTAGATATTGATATTGAAGCAGCACAAGCAATTTGGAATTTAGAGAAGAAACTGGTTACTCTGCCTGTTGCCTTCACAGGTTCGAGCAAAAGTCGTGGTATCGTCGTTAATGCTCAAAAGGGAGAAGCGCAGCTACAGGATGAACGCATTAAACTCACAGGACAGGTATCCGCCAGTTTTAGCTCGACTCAAGGGGTTGTGAATGCCGATCAGGTGGAATGGTTGATTCCCACGAAAACGATTACGGCGGATGGAAATATTAGCTATCGCCAACCCGAAAAAAATCTTAATGTCCAAGGCGATCGCGCGGTGGCGAATCTAGAACAGCAAACAGTGACGGTTACGGGTGCAAATGTACTTTCGACATTAACTCCGTAAATCCAAAGCCTAATTTCGCAAATAATATAGATAATATTAAGTATTGTACCGTCATGCGGATTATAAACTATACTTATCAAAAGGCAACAGATGATGTTGCCGTTGGTAAGCTTTGAAGAGCTTAACTAAATCACCTATTAATTCAACAGAATTATAGCCACGCCTTGTCAAATATCATTAAATATTTAGTTGTAAGTGGGGCAGCTAAACATTTTTGATGATTCTTTTGATCATTCTATAGGGGCTTAACATAGAGCAATGCTGAAGCGCTTTTTATTTGGGGGAGCTTTTTCGTTGCTTGAGTTAACTCCTATTAAGTTTTTTAATTTCGCCGTATTGCCATATAGCAGTTAAGTCCATGTCTGATCACTTTAATACTTTGCCTTGGAGCGAGAATGTTTTATCCAAAATAGCGATCGCTGTGCCAGCATCTATTTATAGTGTTGTCGAGCGGATCGATGGATCTATAGCATTTACCTATATTAGCCCCTATGCCGAAGAACTCCATGAGGTAACGGTAGAAGCAATAATGGCAAATGCCAATATTATTGTGGAACAGATTCACCCCGATGACTTAGCTGGCTATATCGCTGCGATGGAAACTAGCAAAGTCAACCTACAGCCATTCCTCCATGAATTTCGGATTATTACTCCCTCTGGCAATCTGAAATGGATACAGGCAAACTCTCGTCCAGAACGATTACCGAATCAGGAGACGGTTTGGTATGGAATGGCTTTGGATGTAACTACTCAAAAAGAATCGGAATTAGCTCTAGCAAATAAAACAGAGCAACGCCTGCTGCAAATCAATAATGAACTAGAGCAACAGATTGCTCTACGAACGATAGAACTAAAAGAACGGGAAGCAAATTATCTAGCACTTAGGGAAAGCGAAGAGAAGTTCCATCTATCGTTTGATAAGGCAAATATCGGTATGTGTCTGGTCGATCTGCAAGGGAATCTCTTACAAGTCAATCCCAAAATGTGCGAACTATTCGGCTATAGTCAAGATGAACTAGTTGGTATGAGCGTTTCTACGCTCGCAATTCCCGAAGATGATCAGATTAGCTCAAAATTTATTCAAGGCGCAGTCGATGAACACAGCGATAGCAAGGTATTTGAAAAACGTTATCGCCATCGACAGGGACATATAATTTATGGTGAGATCTCATCATCACTAGTCCGAGATGCTCATGGCAATCCCCTATATTTCATCTCCCATGTGCAGGATATCTCCGATCGCAAAATGCATGAACGCGAACTTCAGAAAGCCCATAATGCGATCGCCCAAAGCAACATTGAGCTAGAAGAACGGGTTTCTCAAAGAACCGCAAATTTACAGGCGAAAGAAGCTATTTTAAAAAAGAATGAGCGGCTATTCCGTAGTTATTTTGAACAATCGCTCATCGGTATGGCCATGACTTCTCCTAGTAAGGGATGGCTGAATGTTAATGACAAACTTTGTGAAATTTTAGGATATTCCTTTGCGGAGCTACAGGAATTAACTTGGGATGAAATGACTTATCCTGATGATTTAGTAATAAATTTAGAGCAGTTTAACCGAGTGTTAAACGGTGAAAGTGAAGGCTATGAAATGGATAAACGCTTCATTCATAAAAATGGGCAAATCATTTATACTAGGCTCGCTGTTCAAGTACATCGAAAGTCTGATGGGACTGTAGATTTTTTTGTATTGTTGCTTCAAGATATTAGCGATCGCAAAAAAGCAGAATTTGCGCTCCAAGCAAGTCAAGACTTTCTCCAAAAAGTTATTGATGCTTCACCGCATATTATCTATATCTACGATATCCAAGAGCAGCGTAATATTTTTGTCAACCGCGAAATTGAAACGATTTTGGGCTATACCTCAACTGAAGTTCAGGACATGGGTTCAGCATTCTTTGCTACGTTAATGCATCCCGATGATCTACAAAATATTTCTGCGGAGTATGAGCACTTATTAAAGGCAGTAGATGGCGAAATCTATGATTACGAATACCGTATGAGGAATGTCAAAGGTGAATGGCGTTGGCTGCATAGTCGTCATTCCGTATTTAGTCGAGATGCCACAGGGAAGGTGAAATGCAACATTGGCTCAGCTCAAGATATTACTGAACGCAAACTAGCTGAGCAAGAAAATCAACGACTCAAGGAGCGATTAGAGTTTATTCTATCCTCTAATCCTGCGGTCATTTTTACCTGTACGGCTGATGGCGAAAATACTGTCACTTTCATTAGTGACAATGTCCAAGCTGTGATGGGTTATAGTGCCGCCGAAATTCTCGCAACTCCACACTTTTGGGCTGAGCATCTCCATCCCGAAGATATTGCCCATGCAATCGATGGAGTCTCCAAACTGTTTGAGCGGGGATTCCACATTAGTGAATATCGCTCTTTGCATCGAGATGGCGATTATCGCTGGATAAGAAATGAAATGCGGATAGTGCGCGATGCTCAAGGTAATCCCCTAGAAATTGTTGGTTTCTTTACCGATATTGGCGATCGCAAAAAAGCTGAGGAGAAACTTCAACAAACCTATGAAAAACTGCTCCATGCAACTCGTCTGAAGGATGAATTTTTGGCATCTATGAGTCATGAACTCCGTACCCCCCTCAATGCCATTCTTGGGACGACCGAAATTCTTCAGGAGGAGATCTATGGTTCAATCAATGAACAACAGGCGAAAGCACTCCAAACCGTTGAAAGTAGTAGTATGCATTTACTCGATTTAATTAACGATGTTCTGGATGTTGCCAAAATAGAAGCGGGACAAATGAAATTAGCTCTCACGGCTACTTCCATTCCTTCTCTTTGTGCAGCGAGTATTGAATTTATCAGTAAGCAAGCCCTTAAAAAAAATATTCAAATCCAAACTATTCTCCCACAACAAATTCCCCAGATCTACTTAGACGAACGGCGCATTAAGCAAGCCCTCATCAATCTTCTCAATAATGCTGTTAAATTTACACTTGTAGGTGGTCAAGTGACCCTAGAAGCAATTTATCCTGTGCCTACATCTAACTTAGATCACACTTATCTCAGATTAGCTGTACGAGATACAGGAATTGGGATATCCCCCGAATCGATCTCACAGCTATTTCAGCATTTCGTCCAGATTGATAGCGCCTTAAATCGGAAGTATGAAGGCACGGGGCTAGGATTAGCACTGGTGAAACAAATTGTGGAATTACATGGCGGCGAAGTTGGAGTTACTAGTGAGTTAGGAGTTGGCAGTTGTTTTTATATCGATTTACCTTGTCAGAACTAGTCGCCGCTTTTCATTTTGATAAAAGTTCTGTCCTTTACTAAACTTAGCAAATCACTGCATGAAAATTACAAGCGATTATATGGCGAGAGTAACAGGTAAATGCCTTGCTATATAGGCTTGTCAGACCTTCATATTAGTTATTATTACTATCTTTTATTAATCCCTATAGACGATGCTTCTCATTAATAGTGCTGGATAACCATAAACACTATGCAGCGTCTATATAACTGGCATAGGATCGTAACAGAGGCATAATCAATATTCGTGATCGCGAAGTATTTGATTATTCTCAAGATTACAAAATGTTGGTGATAGAACTATGAGAACTGTAATTAATCCTCAAGAGTTAACAGGACTCTCAGAACAGGAAGTCAGCCAACGTCTTCAAGCGGAGGGATATAATGAACTGCCAGCTAGCGATCGCCGCAATATATGGGGGATTATTTGGGAAATCGCTAGAGAACCAATTTTCTTGCTATTACTTGGTTGTGGCGGTATTTATCTATTTCTCGGTGATGCTCAAGAAGCATTGATATTGCTAGGTTTTATATTCTTTATTGTGGGAATTAATCTCTATCAAGAACAAAAAACAGAGAAATCCCTCGAAGCTTTACGCGACCTATCTAGTCCTCGAGCCCTTGTTATTCGCGATGGTCATCGCAAGCGGATTGCAGGGCGAGAAGTCGTGCGTGGTGATTTGATTGTTATAGCAGAAGGCGATCGCATTCCTGCGGATGGCATATTGCTATGGTCAACGCACCTCACCGTCGATGAATCGCTCTTAACAGGGGAATCATTGCCTGTGCGGAAAGTTGCTGTCGATGATAGTTTGCCGCTACCAGTCAATCGGGCTGGTGGTGATGATTTGCCCTACGTCTATTCAGGAACTTTAGCTGTACAGGGACAGGCGATTATTGAAGTCCAAGCCACTGGCTCCAAAACGGAGATGGGCAAAATCGGTAAGGCTCTCCAAACGATTGAGCAGGAAGATTCTAAGCTGCAAAAGGAAACGCGACGGATTGTTAAACAATTGACGATTATTGCGATCGCTATTTGTATCATTGCCGTGGTGATTTATGGAATTACTCGCGGCGATTGGTTGCATGGAGTATTAGCAGGTTTAGCTCTGGGAATGGCGATTTTACCCAATGAAATTCCTGTAGTTCTTGCCATCTTTTTAGCATTGGGAGCATGGCGATTTTCGTTGCAAAATGTCCTCACGCGACGAATTCCCGTTGTAGAAACCCTTGGCTCGACAACAGTCCTTTGTGTGGATAAAACAGGGACACTCACCCTCAATCAAATGACGGTGCAGCAATTATTTGTTTATCAAGAAGGTTCGCAAAATCCTGCTTTTTATGATCTCACCTTGCATGAGTGCGAAGCCTTGCCAGAGGACTTCCATCGCTTAATTGAATATGGCATTCTCGCCAGTCGCAAAGATCCCTTTGACCCGATGGAAAAGGCTCTGAAATTAGTGGGTTCTCAACTACTAGCTGGTACAGAACATCTCCATGATGATTGGAATACCTTACGCGAATATCCCTTGTCAGGCGAGTTACGTGCCATGTCCTGTGTTTGGGAACCCATCGCAGGTGGCGCAAAGGAAATAGCCGCTAAAGGTGCGCCTGAAGCGATCGCCGATCTTTGTCATTTTAGCCCTGAGAGGCTCACGGATTTGGAGCTACAGACAAATATCATGGCAGCCTCAGGGTTACGAGTACTTGGTGTTGCTAAAGGCTATCTTTCTCCCAATAGTCCAAGGCATCGACTACCTGCGGATGGTTCCCTACCGTCGCGCCAGCATGATTTTGATTTTGAATTTATCGGTTTAGTTGGCTTAACCGATCCCGTTCGTCCTACGGTTGCCCCTGCGATCGCTGAATGTTATCAAGCAGGAATTCGGGTAGTGATGATTACGGGAGACTATCCCTCAACGGCGCAAAATATTGCTAAACAAATTGGGCTAGCCAGTGGAGAAGTGATCACAGGCTCAGAACTTGAACAGATGACGGAAGAACAACTGCGATCGCGAATTCGGAGCACGAATATTTTTGCTCGCGTTGTCCCTGAACAAAAGCTCTTAATTGTGAATGCCTTGAAGCAAAGCGGTGAAATTGTGGCGATGACAGGCGATGGTGTCAATGATGCCCCTGCCCTTAAAGCGGCTCACATTGGGATTGCGATGGGCGGTAGAGGGACAGATGTGGCGAGAGAATCCGCAGATTTAGTGTTACTGAATGATGACTTCACCTCAATTGTGGAGTCAGTCAAGTTGGGTCGCCGTATTTTCGATAATCTCAAAAAAGGAATGGCATACACCCTCGCGGTTCACGTTCCGATCGCAGGGATATCCTTAGTTCCTATTTTCATGCAATGGTCGTTAGTACTTTTGCCGATTCATATTGCCTTCCTGCATCTAATCATCGATCCTGCCTGCACGATCGCCTTTGAAGCAGAGGCAGCCGAAGCCAATGTGATGCAGCGTCCACCCCGTAATCCCAAGGAACCACTCTTTGATCGGCGTACATTATGGTTAACACTGTTACAGGGATTGAGCGTTTTAGCAGTGTTGGTAATTGTCTATGCGATCGCTAATTATCAAGGCAAATTTGCCCCTGACATTATTGTGTGTAGTGCGGGAGCCTGTGGAGCAAGAGCTTTAGTCTTCACCACCTTAATCGTGTCTAACCTTGCGATGATTCTCACCAATCGCTCATGGACAAGAACGATCCTCAGCACTATGAAAGTTCCCAATGCTTCAATTTGGTGGATTATTAGTGGCGCGGCAATATTTCTAGGCTTAATCCTATATGTTCCTTTTTTAAGGCAACTCTTCCAGTTTTCCTATCTGCAATTTGAGGATTTAGCGATCGCTCTATTATCAGGTATCGCCAGCGTCATTTGGTTTGAGTTCCTCAAATGGAGAAACGCCTAAAAAAAAGCGGTACTTCGTACCGCTTTTTTTATTAGAAAATCAAGCTAATACTCAATCCTGACCCAACGACAAAATGTAAAGCTACAGCAATAAATCGACAATTTAGTAATAGCTCGGCTTGATCATGATTCTCGCCAATGAAAGTACATAACTTCCATGCGATCGGTAAGCTGATCAAGATAATCGCTGTCCAGATGGGGAAAAAGTTACAAATGATTGCCGCGATCGTAATGGCATAAATCACCCCACAGAGCCAAGGTAAAAGCTGAGCCGATCGCTTAGTTCCTAGTCTTACTACAGGAGATTTTTTACCCGCCGCCAAATCATCGGCAACTTGATTGAAATGGGAGCAAAACAAAATCAAGCTGGTGATAATCCCGACAATGATCGCGGCGGCAAGGGAACCAACTGACCAAGACTTGGCTTGACTGTAATAGGCTGCCGAAACTCCCAAGGGACCAAAGGCAAAAAAGCATAAAATTTCTCCCAAGCCTTGATATCCCAATCGAAAAGGAGGTCCTTGGTAGATATAGCCCAGAAAACAACAAATGGCGATCGCACTGACCACAAATAAATCCTGCTGTAGCCACGAAATCGCCAATACGCCACTAATTCCTGCGAGTAAGCAAATATTGGCGATCGCAAAGATTACATTTTTCTTGCCCGTGAGATTGACCACCGAATGCGCCTTGTTAACATCAATCCCTGTCTCCGCATCAAATACGTCATTACAGAGATTTTCCCAGACCAAAATCAAAATTGCCGAAACCAGAAAGGTTAAAAAGATGCCCCAGTTAATTGCCCCAGTATCGCGATAGGCGATCGCCGTACCTGTAGCGATCGGCACGATCGCCACACTATACATTGGTAATTTAATCGCCGCCATCCATAGCTTGCGAGATGTCTTAGCAGATAGCTCAGGGGAATCAACGAGGCTTTTTACCATATTGGCTAAAAATGACTAAAAGACTGTAAATCTAATTTCTGTAGTTTACAGTGGTTTGCGCCCTCAATATATATGCGGAGGATGATAGAGGTGCGAAGCACCTCTATCATCCTCCGCATATATTAAATGTCGTCAGGGTTAATCCCCATTGACCTGAGATAATTTTCTAATTTTTCCTTAGCTTGACGCTCTTGCTCTTTAGCTTGGCGTTCCTGCTCATTTACTTCCCACATTGCCAAAATTGTTGATTCCGCCGCCGCAATTTTTTCGCGATCGGTTAAATACCTTTGACCTGTTTCGTCATACCAAAATAACCATTCCCGTTCCCAGTTGGCATGATCTGCGTTTTCGTAACCGATCGCTAAACCAATCTCAGGAAGCCATACAGGATTACCTGTTAATAGCTGATATTGTTGATTGACCAGTTGATAAACCTCTAAAGGTTGGCGTTGCTTATATCTTGATTGCTTTCCTGCTAAGGGGTTGTAAGTCACATAGTAAAGCACCCCAATACTTTGATAATCCTCTAGCTTTTGCTCATATTCGCCATTGTATTTTTCGGAGACAACTTCCAGTACTAATTTTGGTAAGACATGTTGTTCTTGCCATAACAAATAGCTCAGCCGACCGCGATCGCCTGTATTGCGCGGTACGCCCATAGCTAAAAAACCATCAGGCACAATCTGCGGTTTATTAGGATCGTAATACACCGCCATATCTACACCAAAAAACCAATCTTGGCGATCGCCCCAAATACTGAGCAGAATATTTAATAAAAGATTGGGAATATGATTTTGAAGCTCGTTATCCACGGGGGTATCGTCACTGTGAGGCAGTTCTTCGGCAGTTGGCAAATCTTGAGTTGGGGAAGCCACACAATTAAATCTCCGTAGATAGATATCCTCAGAATAAGTGATAGGTTATGTCCAATGCTATTCTTCTAGTCTTTAATTCTTGCATAAGGTTAAGACCATGCCAGAATCTGAGGTTAAACAATAAACCTGATAAATCTCTAAAGATGCATAATTTACACATACATTTATAAAAAGAGTTGTAATAAGTAATGATATGGCTAGATTTTGAGGCGCTTTGGGAAATTCTTATAAATAGTGATGAAACAGTTGCCATTGAAGCAAAAAAAGCGTCAGAAGTGGGCAAAAGTATTTGGGAGACAATATCAGCTTTTGCTAACGAGCCAAACTTAGGTGGAGGCTATCTTCTACTTGGAATAGCTCGTATTGATGATTCTGAAGACTATCAGATAACAGGAATTGATAATCCTGACAAGATGCAAAGTGAAATAGCTACGCAGTGTTGCGAAAGTTTTAACTTACCTATCCGTCCGTCAATTGAAGTGCATACAACTACGGAAGGTAAGAACGTCGTTATTGTTTATATCCCTGAATCACAACCCCATGAAAAGCCTATTTATATTAAAAAGAAAGGATTACCCAAAGGAGCTTTCCGACGTATTGGTTCAACAGATCAAAAATGCACTGAAGAAGATATTGCCCAATTTTATCAACTGCGTGATCGGCGTACCTATGACGAAACACCAATACCTGATACCAGTATTGAAGACTTTGATGCTAGAGCAATCTCAGAATATAGACGACTCAGGCAAGATGCTAACCCTAATGCATCCGAATTAAGCTATGAAAATACTGATTTGTTATATTCTCTAAACGCTATAACTAAATACCAAGGGCAAATGTGTGCCACTATCGCAGGGCTTATTTTGTTTGGTAAACCTGTTGCCCTCAGACGTTATTTCCCAATGAGTCGGATAGATTACATTATTGTTGAAGGTCGAACTTGGATACCCGATCCAGAGAATCGTTACCAAACTGTAGAAGTACGAGAACCTTTATTAATAGCAATCCCCAAACTAATTACTCTCATAATAAATGATATTCCAAAAGCTTTTTCGCTACCGAATAATAGCATTTATCGACAGGATGTTCCTCTTATTCCACGTAATGTTATCCGTGAGGCAATCGTAAATGCGGTCATGCACCGTAACTATCGCACACCACAACCTATCCAAATTATTCGGTTTTCTAATCGTATTGAGATATTGAATGCTGGATATTCTTTAAAACCTTACGAACATCTAGGAGAAGCAGGTTCAGTAACCCGTAATGAAAAAATTGCAGCCGTTTTACATGACCTAAATATTGCGGAGACTAAAGGAACAGGTATCCGAGTAATGATTGATGCCATGCAAAAAGCTAACTTGTCAATTCCAATTTTTGAATCTAACCGTGAGCAAGATAACTTTATTATTAAACTCTTAACACATCATTTTCTTAGCTCTGAAGATTTACAATGGTTATCCCAATTCAAAACATATAATCTTAGCGATGACGAAGCTAAGGCTTTAATAGTAACTAGAGAGCTAGGTGAGATTAATAACCTAACCTATCGTTATATTAATAGTGTTGACACTTTATCAGCAAGTAGACGTTTAACCCATTTAAGAGATCTTGGATTACTACAACAAGAAGGGAAAGGCTCAGCAACACACTATATTTTTCCCAATAATAGTATTTCGGAAGATTTATCTGAGCAGGTTACTCCACAGATAAATCAACAATACTCCACAGATAGTAGCTTATCCGTGCAGTCTACTCTACAGGTTACGCCACAAGACTCCACAGATAAAGATACGAATTATAAACTAAGCCAATTACCTGAATATCTACAAGAGTCGATTACAACATTAGGACTAAGAACAGACCGTGAAAAAATGAGGTCGATCATTCTACAGCTTTGCGAATGGGAGGCGTTAGAAGCGTCAGATTTAGCCGAAATATTGCAGCGTGATCAAGCTTACTTGCGTGAAGAATATCTAAGCAAAATGGTAAAAAAAGGCGAATTAGAATACACTCATTCTAGTCCCAATTCTCCTAGACAAGCATATAGAAAAAAGACAGATTAATTCAAAAAATTAGTAAATTATTAAGCTTTGCAAAGTAAGATGGAGATAAGTAATCAAAAAAATTAAACGTACAGGTACTAGAGCAATATGCGCGTGGCGATCGCTGGAGGAGGGTTAGCAGGATTATCCTGTGCCAAGTATTTGGTGGATTTAGGACATCAGCCGATTTTGCTAGAGCGCAGTAACGTTCTCGGCGGCTTAGTAGCAGCATGGAAGGACGCAGATGGCGACTGGATCGAAACGGGATTACATAACTTTTTTGGTGCTTATCCCAATATGTTGCAACTGATGGGTGAGCTAAATATCCTCGATCGCCTGCAATGGAAACGCCATGCGTTAATTTTTAATCAACCTGAAAAGCCGGGGGTATTGTCATGGTTTGATGTACCCGATATCCCCTCGCCCTTTAATATCATTGTCTCGATTCTTCGTAACAACGATATGCTCACTTGGAATCAAAAGATTCGGTTTGCGATCGGGCTAATTCCTGCGATCGTGCGTGGCGATGACTATGTTGTCTCGATGGACAAATACACCTTCGAGGAATGGCTAGAGATGCGCGGCATCGGTAAGGACATTACCACTGATATTTTTATTGCCGTTTGCAAATCCCTCAAATTTATCGATCCCAATGTGATCTCCGCCACGATTCCCCTCCGCGCCCTCAACAAGTTTTTGCAACAAAAAGACGGCTCCAAAATTGCCTACCTCGATGGCGCACCCCCTGAACGTCTCTGTCAGCCCATCGTGGATTATGTCATGGCAAGAGGTGGCGAAGTGCATACAGGCGTGGCTCTCAAGGAAATCGTCACCGATGCCGAAGGCAATGTTGAAAAATTAATCGTCCAAGGTACAGATGGTTCCCCCAGTCGCGAAATCCTTGCCGATGCCTATGTTTCGGCAATGTCAGTGGACGCATTTAAAAACTATATTCCTGACACTTGGCAAGGCTTGCCCTATTTTAAACAGCTAGACAACCTTGAAGGCGTACCCGTAATTAGTGTGCAAATCTGGTTCGATCGCAAACTTACAGATATTGATCACACCCTATTTTCGCGATCGCCCCTGCTTAGCGTTTACTCCGACATGAGCAACTCCTGCAAGGAATATGCCGACCCTGACAAATCAATGCTAGAGCTAGTATTTGCCCCTGCGGCGGATTGGATTGATCGCCCCAATAGCGAAATCGTGGAAGCAACCCTCAATGAACTTGCTAAACTATTTCCGCAGCATCTCCCCAGTCCCGCCAAAGTCTTAAAGTCCCATGTCGTCAAGACTCCGCGATCGATTTATACAGCAACACCTAATCGCGAGCAGTTTCGCCCCAGTCAAGCCACGCCCATATCAAATTTCTTTTTGTCAGGTAGCTATACAGCACAGCCCTTTTTTGGGAGTATGGAAGGGGCGGTACTTTCTGGTAAGCTAACAGCACAGGAAATCCATAAAGCAAGTCTAAACGCAAGTCAATCTTCTGGAAGTAAAGTCCTTGGTCGAACCTCTAACCAAAACCAGTCAAATCCATCTGTCGTCAGTGCCTAAGCCGATGGGAATGCGTCAGCCAGTCAGTCTGGAGGAAGCCTACGAGATTTGTCGTTGCATCACGGCAAAGTATGCTAAGACCTTTTATCTTGGCACAATGCTGATGTCTGAAGCAAAGCGACGAGCAGTTTGGGCAATTTATGCTTGGTGTCGCCGTACCGATGAGCTTGTTGATGGTATGCAAGCAGAAACCACCGATGCGGAAACGCTCTTTAACTGGGAGAAACAGTTGGAGGCGACATTTCGGGGTGATCCGATCCATGCATCGGATATTGCTTTAGCGGACACTGTCAAGCAGTACCCCATGCCCATCCAGCCCTTCAAAGACATGATTTCTGGAATGCGGATGGATCTGAAATACGATCGCTACCAAACCTTCGATGATCTGCATTTATAT
This sequence comes from Pseudanabaena sp. BL-A-41, assembly GCA_050632425.1. Taxonomy (GTDB): domain Bacteria; phylum Cyanobacteriota; class Cyanobacteriia; order Pseudanabaenales; family Pseudanabaenaceae; genus Pseudanabaena. The sequence goes on from CP192607.1 coordinate 3,757,796, forward strand.
TGCTATCGTGTCGCAGGTACAGTGGGCTTGATGTCGGCAGCAATCATGGGCTTTGAGACGAAAGATCCCTCGGTAATTGCCACGGCAACTGAGGCGGCGATCGCTTTAGGTATAGCCATGCAGTTAACTAATATTTTGCGAGATATTGGTGAAGATGCTCAGAGAGGGCGCATTTATCTACCCCTTGAGGATCTGCATTATTTTGACTATACCGAAAAAGATTTATTAAATGGTGTCGTTGACGATCGCTGGGTTGAGTTAATGCGTTTCCAAATCCAAAGGGCGCGTGAGTTTTATCAACATGCTGAGGATGGCATTTCTGCACTCTGTCGCGATGCCCGATGGCCAGTGTGGTCTTCTCTAATTTTGTATCGCAATATTCTCAAAGCGATCGAAAAAAATCACTACGAAGTCTTTAAGCAACGTGCATTTGTCCCCAACTCTGGCAAAGTAATGGCTCTGCCTTGGGCATGGCTCAAAGCCCAGACATCTTAAGCAAATAAGAATAAATAAGAATTAAAAAAGGATTCACTCAGTGAATCCTTTTTTTAATTCTTATTTGCTTGAGCATCACTCACAATGATCAAGTCTTGGATATTTCGGATCATCGTGTTGCAGATATTGTCCAAGGGCAAATCATTAGCATCATGCCCAAAGGGATCTTCTATTTGAATGCCAATTTCTTCAATACCTAAGAGCGTAAAACTAATCAATGCGACAATTGGGGCTGTCATCCATTCCAGTTGATCAACCATTTGAAATGGCAGCGACAGGCAATAGATCATGAGTAACTGCTTCAGATGTATGGAATAGGCTAGGGGCATTGGGGTTCTGAGAATGCGCTCACATATGCCAACAACATCAGTCATTTGATGTAATAGGTTAATCATATCTCCTAGCTGATAGCGATCGAGCTTGCCCTGATGAGTCTGTTCCTGCAAATAGCTACTAATCCAAAAGGCAATTTCGAGTGGGGGATGATTCATCGTTTTTAGGCGATCAAATTGGGCATCAGAGAGATTAGCCGCTAGCTCCGCATTAATTGCCTCCGATCGCAAATGTAGTTTTAAGGCGATCGCAAAAGCTGGCAATAGCTTAACTGCGGCAATTTTGGCTTGGCGATCGTGAGGTTCTTGTTCTGAAATTGCGACTAATATTTGTCTAGATAGATTCCGTACCGTATTTACCAATAGTCCCCATGCTTTACGACCTTCCCAAAACCTTTCATAGGCTGTATTAGTACGAAATACCAGCAATAGACCCAATACAATATTCGGAATGATGCTACCTAATATCGGGAGAGAAACTTGAATCTTAAATAGATGGAGAATGTAAATTAGAGCGCCAAACAGACCACATAATAGAGAACGCGGCAACACTTCTGGAACTACTGAGCCTTTCCATCGTAGTGCAATGTGAAACCAACTATCTTTTTTCATGCACTTCCATATCTCTAAAAGTTTTTTACACTTGCCCTTGCTAATAAAACACCAGCTTGGATCGCAATCATACTGACGATCGCACTACCAGCTAAATAAATTACTAACATTGTGATATTCCTCTGTTCGAGAAAACCTCTAGCTTCTAATCCATAGGATGAGAAAGTAGTATATGCACCACAGAAGCCAGTAGTTGTCATGAGGCGTAATTCTGGTGAGATGTTGCGAATATGCTCAGTTGCTAATGTCAGAATATAGGCGATGATCAAACAACCCGTTACATTGATCAAGAAAGTCCCGTAAAATCCAAAATCCTTACCCCAGATTACCTTAGCCAATTCCGTTCCATAAAAACGACTCAAAGCTCCAAATATTGCACCGATCGCGATAGCTATGGCATAACGTCCCTTCAACCAATCCATTAATTTTGTACCTCAATTTGTTTTATATAAGCTTAGCGATCTCAGCCCCTAAAACCACTGCCCCTAACCCGAATATTACGCTTCCTAACCAATAGAAAATCGTTGCCATGATTTGCTTACTTCGCCACAACGTGAGTGTATCAAAACCATAGGTTGAGAAGGTGGTGTAGGAACCTAAAAATCCAATTCTAATTAATAAATCTAGCTCCGTAGGATAACCAGTAATTCCTTGGGAAATGGTAAAAAAGAACCCTATAGCCAAGCATCCAGTCAAATTAATGGCAAAGGTCGCATAGGGGAAGTTCGTACCAAATTTGGCTTTTGTCCATTCGGTAATGTAAAACCGAGACAGTGCTCCAGCAACTGCCCCTGATGCAATCATAAGAACATTCATAATGTCAGACATATTGGCATTATAGCGTTTTCTAGCCTAGTCAAGAGAGTTGCGCCGCGACTCTCTTCTGTACAAAAAAACTGGGAGGTGCAAAGCACCTCCCAGTTTTTTAATTGGTACGGTTGATTTATTAATTAACCCTACGCTGTTTTTTAGATTTTTAGATCTGAGGAACAAAACGTTCTTTTACAGGAACGGTAGTGTATTCAGAGATGATGCGACGGAACTCATCGCCATCTAGGGTTTCTGCTTCAACTAGAAGATCGACAACGCGATCGATCGCTGTGCGGTTTTCATACACAATTTGTAGGGCTGTTTGATAGCACTTCTGTACGATTTCACGAACTTGTTGATCGATCTTTGCCGAAATATCTTCAGAATATTGCGATCCGCCACCCATGCTACGTCCGAGGAATACCTCCGAGCTTTGACCTTCGAGGGCAAGTTGACCGATATTGGACATACCAAATCTTGTCACCATCTGACGTGCCATGCCGCTTACCTGTTGTAAGTCACCACCAGCACCAGTAGTTACTTCCGCAGAACCGAATACTGCTTCTTCCGCAGCGCGTCCACCGAGGGCAGCCGTGATCCGAGCGAGGATTTGACCACGAGAGATTAAAGTTTGTTCTTCATCGGGGGTAAACCATGTCAAACCAGCCGCTTGTCCTCTGGGAATGAGGGTAACTTTTTGCACAGGGTCATGATCCTTCATTAACGTACCAACGATCGCATGACCAACTTCATGATAGGCAATCAAGCGCTTGTTACGGCTATCGACGAGAGCCTTACCTTCTAAGCCAGCAATAATGCGATCTACAGCATCATCAATTTCTGCCATGGTCATCGCATCCTTACGACGACGCGCAGTGAGAATTGCGGCTTCATTAAGTAAGTTAGCAAGGTCAGCACCCGCAAACCCGGGGGTACGACGAGCGATCGCTTCTAAAGAGACTTCAGGGCTAATCTTTTTGTCGCGAGCATGAACGTTGAGAACTTGTAAGCGACCTTTGATGTCAGGTGGATCGACATTGATTTGGCGATCGAATCGACCGGGACGTAACAGCGCGGAGTCAAGGACATCAGCACGGTTAGTTGCGGCAATTACGATTACGCCAGAGTTGCCTTCAAAGCCATCCATTTCTGTGAGGATTTGGTTGAGGGTTTGTTCGCGCTCGTCATTACCGCCACCGATACCAGCGCCACGTTGACGACCAACTGCATCAATTTCATCGATAAAGATGATGCAAGGTGCATTTTCCTTAGCCTTCTTGAACAGGTCACGAACACGGGATGCGCCAACACCGACGAACATTTCCACGAACTCAGAACCAGATACGGAGAAGAAAGGTACGCCAGCTTCACCAGCGATCGCTTTGGCAAGTAAGGTCTTACCAGTTCCGGGAGGTCCAATTAATAAAACACCCTTAGGAATCTTTGCACCAACGGCGGTAAAGCGTTCGGGCTTCTTCAAGAAAGTAACAACTTCTTGCAATTCTTCCTTAGCTTCTTCAATACCTGCAACATCGTCAAACATTACGCCTGTTTTGGCATCCATTGCAAAACGCGCTTTAGATTTACCAAAGTCCATAGCTTGTCCGGGCCCGCCCATTTGATTAGAACGACGGAATAGGAAAAATAAACCTGCGATTAAAGCAACGGGGAAAACTAAATTGCTAAGAACACTCCAGATCGCGCCATTGTTGCTAGGTGGATAAATTGCTAAATCCACACCACCTTCATTGAGTTTGTCCATCAATTCTGGGGCATATAGTGGCAAGTCAACTCTAGCGCGTTGCTCTTTGCCCTCAATTTGGGGATCGCTTGCTACGATTACCGCCGTGCGACCACCATCAAAAATATCGACCTTGCGTACCCGATGTTCATCAAGATACTCAAGAAATCTTCCGTAGGCGATGCGGGTGTTTGCTGCATTCACCGTTGGACGACTAGGGGCAGGACGAGCAACTAATGTCTGCCAGCCAAAAAAGCCAATTATCGCTATGGGCAGCAACCACAGCAGTGCAGTTCTCCAAGAGGATTTCATATAGCAAAGAGCCTGATGTTCAAAATAATTTCTTAACTAAACTTAACTTACCACGATCCTCAAGTAATGTAATCGTGCGATCGCAAATATCTATCCAAAGGAAAGCGCTCCATACCCAGACAGAAGGCATCACTTGCTGCTGTTTTTATATATGTTAAGTTCTGACAATTTTATAGATTTTATATGTGATTTACTTGACGCATAAAATTTAAAAGGCTTAATATTCGCCATCACGAATTTACGTAAAAATTTATATGGAAATTATTGGGGCTTTGTTAGTTACTGGATGTCTATGGCTTTCCCAACAAATGAATGATTCTGATAAGAAGAAAGAACAAGAGATGGAGAAAAGAATTAAGGAAAAGCTAAAAAATGATCAATATGTGAATATTCGCATTATTGAACAGCCTAAAAACTAATTGGGATATAGCAACTCTAAATGTTTTGTGGAAGTGCCCCCTTCGGGGCACTTCCAGACTATAGCTGAGAAAATTCAGTATCACTAATCTTGTGACTTTTTAAGCATTGTCTTTGGCGAGATTGTTTATGATAGTTAAGTTAGAAAGGCGATCGCTTTCAATGGACTTTTAGGATTAATACAGGTAGCGCTTTGCGCTACCTGTATTAAAGATCGCTATTAAAACTTGCTTTAAGTCTGGAGTAAAAATCGTGAAGCAAAAGCTGCAAGCAATTAGTGGAGAGCTAAAAACTCAATTTAAGATTTTAGGAAGTTGCGTCTTTGTCTTTTGGGCTGTAGTTATTGTTAATCAATTATTATTTGGCGGCAGGCTCAATGCTTTAGGGATTTTGCCTCATCACTTGATAGGTTTGCGCGGGATTCTGTTTGCTCCATTTCTGCATGGAGGTTTTTATCATGTTGCCGCTAATACGCTGCCCTTTATTGTTTTAGGTTGGTTTGTGATGTTGCGGAACATCAATGATTTTTATTTCGTATCTTTCATGTCAGCGTTAATCGGTGGTTTAGGGACTTGGCTAGTTGGTAGCCCCGATTCTGTTCACATTGGCGCAAGTGGCGTAATTTTCGGATATTTGGGATATTTACTATTTCGGGGTTACTTTGAGCGGAGTTTTGTCGCGATCGCTATTTCGCTGGTAATTGGTATTACCTATGGTGGCTTAGTTTGGGGCGTGTTACCAACGCGATCCTATATTTCTTGGGAAGGACATTTATTTGGATTTATTGGTGGGATTGTTGCTGCAAAATTGTTAGCAGATAAAAAATAAAAAAGAAGCGGTGCAAAGCACCGCTTCTTTTTTATTTTAAGAAACACTATTTTTAAGAAACACTTTTAATCGCTTCTAGTAAACTGCGAGTGCAGGCTCCTTTATCGCAAAAGGCATCGATATTTGCCCCATTCGAGATTGCCTGTGCCTTACCTCCATCGGCTGCGGAATAAGCCACAATCTTGACATGAGGATATTTATTTTTGATTTCACTGGAGGCTGTCCAGCCATCCATTACGGGCATATGTAAGTCCATGACCACAACATCAGGCTCAAGCTTTTGGACTTTAGCGATCGCCTCTTTACCGTTAATGGCAACCTCTACCGAACCTATACAGGCTTGTAAAGAAAGTGCTAGTTGTAAAGTACATCGGGTGAGTTCGTGGTCATCCACCACCAAAACGCGCAAAGTTTTTGTAGAAGATGTCATGGTAAGTACGGTAAGAAGGTCTTGACAATAACTCTGTTATGTAATTTAAGATACCTCTTTTTGGCTGTGAAAGCTTCTATCGCAGGGACTAATAAAAAAGACAAGTCATGATTTGCATGACTTGTCTTTTTTATTAGCTACGCCATTTTACTTTCGGTAAAATTTGCTTTTCATCAATGCGATCGCGATATCTGACCGCAAAATTGAGCAACGAATCGAGCAGAGCCTCGGATAAAAAATGAGGTTGAAGCCCAAGATCAAGGAGATTGGTATTCTTGGCATTGAAATAATGTTCCTCTAGCTCAACACGAGGATTCTCGATATTTTGAACTTCAACTTTAATGCCAAGGGTTTGACCTGCTTTTTGTACCATCAACGCCAGATCGCGGATTGAGAACAGCTCCGTAAATTGGTTAAACACACGCATCTTGCCAGCTTCCGCAGGATTAGCGATCGCTAGTTCAATACAGCGCACAGTATCGCGGATATCAAGAAAACCTCGCGTCTGTCCACCCTTACCATAGACTGTCAGAGGATGCCCGATCGCTGCTTGGATACAAAAACGGTTTAGGGCTGTACCAAATATGCCATCATAATCAAGGCGATTGATCAGTAACTCATCCGTACCAGTCTCTTCAGTTAATACGCCGTAAACAACGCCTTGGTTTAGGTCAGTCGCCCGTAAGCCCCAAGCGCGACAGGCAAACTGAATATTGTGGCTATCATGGACTTTGCTGAGATGATAAAAACTACCAGGTTGCTTAGGATAAGGAAGAGTATCTTTGCGACCATTGTGCTCAATGGTGATATAGCCTTCTTCAATATCGATATTAGGCGTACCATATTCGCCCATCGTACCTAGTTTAACCAAATGGCATTCGGGATTATGCTCTTTGATTGCGTATAGCAAGTTCAATGTCCCTACTACATTATTTACTTGCGTGAGTACAGCATGTTCGCGATCGATCATTGAGAAGGGAGCCGAGCGCTGCTCTCCAAAATGCACAACTGCCTCAGGCTCAAAACTACGAAAAGCCTTCTGTAAAAATTCGTAGTTGGTAATATCACCGACAAATAGTTCAATGTCTTGACCTGAAACAGCTTTCCACTTATAGATCCGCTCTTGAATAGATGCGATCGGTGTCAGCGTCGCCACACCCAACTCATTGTCCCAATGTCGGCGAATTAAGTTATCTAAAACACCAACCTCATAGCCTTTATTGGCGAGATGTAACGCTGTCGCCCATCCGCAATAACCGTCACCACCAATTACCAGTACTTTCATGAATTCTGTGGGTTACAACTATTTTGAGTTACAGTTTCCAGATTAACCCTATCAGGATTTTACCGATTTGTGATGTGCAAGACCGAAATTTATTAACCCTTGTGTATCTAGCAATACATAGAGTGTTGGGGCGAGGATTTTTAGATTGCGATCGCTACTTATAGCAATATAAGTTTTGCTTAGAACATAAAACCCAAAATATGAGTGGCAGCGCTTCGCGCTGCCACTCATATTTTGGGTTTTGATTTGTCCTAGCTATCTCTTAACATTGCTATAGGAATTAAAGAAGCAGATTTTTTGCGCCGCAAAAAATCTGCTTCTCTACTAAATCGTTTCAGTGTATATTCGTAACTAGTTCTCTGAGATTGAGAATACATAACACACTCACGCAATTTAGCGGATCGCAGCCTTTCCTAGGCAGGTGTAATGTATTGGAATAAGACAACCAAGAGTAGCCCAAAGCTATTCACTAGTTAGACTAGGACGATTAGTCAAAAGTATGATTTCGATTGCCGAACTTGCCCATCAACGAGATCCACAGGCGATCGCCGAAATTATCCGTCAGGAATTACAACCTCTTAACTATCAGCATCTTCATGTTGAGGTCGCTATTGTTGATAGCAATTTAGAACTACAAATAAGGACAGATTCTGCTATTGATAAGGAAAAACTACTGACATTAATCTCTAGCAACCTCCAAAATTTGCATATAGAATCAGTGGCGAAATTCAAGGTGCAATGTTGGCGTAATGATGATGAAATGCACGAGCAGCGTCTATTGTGGACGGAGCAGGTTATGCTAGAGCCACTACAATCATCTTTATCTCAAACCTTAGAGATGGAGTCAGAGCAGATCGAAGTTCCCCAAATAGATGCTCCTGAAGTTCGTGCTCCTGAAACGCAGCTTTCTAAGGATTCTGTATTAAAAAAGGCAATTAGTAACCTTTCTAAAAAACATTCAACCGAAGAAACACCTATACAGGTTAATGCTCATCTAATTGATCATTTAGTTGATCCTCTAGAAGCGTCTACATCTGCTAATAGAAATGGCGCATTAGCTAAAGTTCAGAAACAGGTAGAAAAAAAGCACTCACCTATCAATGATTACTGGCAATTGGTACTCGTAGGCTTATCGATTATTCTCCTAGGGCTGGGTATTGGCGCATTTGTTAGAGCAATGACTACGAAGAGAGTTGCTGAGCCAATTACCGCAATCTCTGCCGCCAGTTCATCCAATGGCAAGCCATCAAGCCCCAAGACTGCAACTTCGCAAAACCTCACAGGTCAAAGTAGCGAGCCAGTCGCAGTATCCTCATCTTCCCCAAAAACGACCCGCGCAAATTTACCTGATATAGCTGCCACTGCCAACTCTACAGCTTCTGTAACACCGAATCCATCAACTAATGGTTCACAGGAAGAGGAGAACCCAATTACCTTAGACAAATTTAATCGTGTGCAGAAAGGCATGACCGTTGAGCAGGTAGAAAAAATCTTTGGTGTATCAGGGAAAGTAATAGCTGAAAATACAGCGAATAATAGTGTGGGTAAGGTTTACTCTTGGAAAAACCCACAGGGCAGTAATGCCATCATCGAATTTAAAGATGGTCAGGTAGTAGCTAAAGCTCAAGCAGGTTTATAAATATGCTGAGCTACCTATTGCTATAAAATTACATCTTGGGTGATCTGCCAAGCTATGGATCTAGCGAAGTCAGTCAACTCAAGTAAAAGCCTAGTGGGAGAAAAATTTTTTGGGTATTGATTTACGCAGCTATGTCTACTTGGACAATTTGCAGAAACAACATGCTGCTTATTTAGGAACAGTTGCACAAGGCTTTTTACCCCTACCTGGTGATACCTCCATCTGGATCGAGATTTCTCCTGGTATTGAAATTAATCGGATCACTGATGTAGCTCTCAAATCTACCTCTGTCAGACCTGGAGTCCAGATTGTTGAGCGTTTGTACGGACTGCTAGAAATCCACTCCGCTAGCCAAGGGGAAGCCCAAGCCGCAGGTAGAGCAATCCTACAAATGCTAGGCGCAACTGAAGAAGATCGGATTAAGCCAAGATTGTTGTCCAGTCAGATTATTCGTAATGTTGATGCCCATCAAACCCAATTAATTAATCGCTTCCGACGTGGGCAAATGCTTTTATCGGGACAAACTCTATACATTATGGAGGTCGAGCCTGCTGCCTACGCGGCCCTTGCGGCAAATGAAGCCGAAAAAGCTGCTTCAATTAATATTTTGGAAATTGTTGCGGTGGGCAGTTTTGGGCGTTTATACCTTGGTGGTGAAGAGCGCGATATTATGGCTGCTTCGGCAGCTGTACTAAATACAATTGAAAATATTAAAGGGCGTGATATCTGGAGCGATCGCAAAGAGTAATCAAAATTTGTCCAGCAACTTTTGATTACAAATCATCTTCCCATCCGCAACATTTACAACGCCATTGCTCTGGTGGTAGCCGCATCCGTGAAAATGATGTGCGGCATTCAGGACATTTACCTGTGAAGATCGGATGCCAACCGCATTCTGATTCCATGGCGGGATCATAGTTTTTGGGATCATCGGGTTCCCATAAATCTGCTGAGGCAAAATCTGAGCAAACACCCCATTTGGGACCATAGGGATGCAAGGCACAAACTAAGAAGCTAGTGTGCGAGTAAAAGTCACAGCGATCGCATAGAGATATTTTTGCCATAGTTATTTGCTCTAGCTAACTAAAGCGAGCGATTTCAATACCATTTTGACGGATAACTAACTCTAGAGTAAGCGAACTCGCAGGAAAAATTGCTTCTTTGGCAACAGCTCGAATTTCGTAGGGCGCTTTCAACTCACTTGCCACCTTAAAAAGTTCTGTCAAAGCATCGGGTGGGAAATTGCCGACTTGACCTGTCAGCGGATTGGCTAACACCCCTTCACGCCTTGCTCGAAAGCTCACTAATAGGAATAGCTGTTCGAGCCTTGATGCTAAGGCTTGTGGAGCAAGATTGGGAGTGAACTGTAAAGTGGCAATTTCATCGCCCCGCGCAAATATTTGACGGTTTAAGGTGACATCTGCGGAAATGGCAACCTTAGTTTCTCGTTTCAGAAAATTACCTGCGGAGAGAATCCGAATCACATAGCTCTGTCCATCTTTAATCCGATTTAATAGCCCTTCGATTTGTGCCTCAGTAATTTTGATCACTGGTTCCTTAGGAGCTTGATCGGGCAAGAAATCGAGCAGTTCACGGGCATTGCGTTCCGCTTGTTGAATAAGTTGAATACTTGCCTGACGTAAATCTGCACTACTGAGGTTTGGACGTACAACTCCGATTGATAAAATCTGATCAGCAAAAATTGCTACGTTACCTTTGCGTAAAGCCTCAAGGCTAACAATCAACTGTTCACGGGCAGTTTCGAGTGAGGCGATTTCGGAAGTAAGTTCCGATCTCTGCTTTTCGATCGCAATTAAACGTTGTTCGGATTCATCTACTTTTTGCTTAAGCGTTTCGCGATCGCGAGAAATACTGGCTAACTCACCAGAAATACGTTCTTTCTCCTGTCGTAATTGACTACTCTCATTTTGAAGATTTTCTTGCTCTTTAGTTAAATTTTGAATACGTGAGAGTAAATCCGCTTCTTGCTGAGAAGCCTTTTTTAGTTCTTCATCTGCCTTTTGAAATTTGTTTTCGACTGTTTGCAACAAGGCTTGAGTTTCTGCTTGTTTACGCACAGCTTGGACTAAGGACTTATTAATTTGTTCTAAGCGCTGTTGAGCCTTTTCCTGCTCATTCTTGGCAGCATTTAGCTCAGATTCAACCTTTTGTTTTTGCTCCTGACTACTTGCTAACTCCGAACGAATACTCTCTAAGCGAAATAATCCATCCCTTAGCTGTCCACTTAGTAACAATAAAATACCTAGGGTTGAAGCAGAAATCATCCCACCTGTAGCGATCGTGACTAGGGTTGCAGTATCTCGCGGTCTCAGGTTGAACATACTAAGTCGCGCCCTACCAACCTTAGTGCCAATGCGATCGCCTAAGGTCGCAATGATCCCACCTAAGATCAAAATCGCTAAAATCAGCGTATATCCAGCCATGTAACTCCTAAGTCCTCACGCTGTTGATTTTAGCAGACAAACAAGAGAGACTGCGAATGCCCCAATCATAGAAACTTATTGTGTCTATCTTTAAGTAACTGGGCATAATTAAAAAATAGAACCAAAAGCTGTGGCGCACGCACAGCGTGCGCCACAGCTTTTGGGGTTTTATATTTAATTGCGTCCAGTTACTTACACATTGATTAAGTCATAATCATGATGGTGTTACGCTAAAGCAAGCCATAATCAGTAAATTTAGTCCAGCTTGCGCGGGTTATAGATCGGCATAGGTTTTTACGAGCAAAATATGGAAAAGCAACTCAAAATACAACAGTTAGTTGACAATCTCGCAAAGGCGATCGTTGGTAAAGATGAAGCCATTCAACTAGTCTTAGTGGCTCTATTTGCGGGGGGGCACGCCTTGCTCGAGGATGTCCCAGGGGTAGGTAAAACTTTACTAGCAAAATCTCTCGCAGCTTCTATTTCTGGCAAATTTCAACGGGTGCAATGTACACCTGATCTATTACCCACAGATATTACAGGTACAAATATTTGGAATCCTCAAAAGGGGGAATTTCAGTTTTTACCAGGCCCCATCTTTGCGAATGTCTTGTTAGCTGATGAGATCAATCGTGCGACTCCACGGACTCAATCGGCATTGCTGGAGGTAATGGAAGAAACGCAAGTAACGGTTGATGGCATCTCGCGTAAGGTTCCTTCACCATTTTTTGCGATCGCTACTCAAAATCCGATTGAATATCAAGGGACTTTTCCATTACCAGAGGCGCAACTCGATCGCTTTGCTTTATCCTTTAGCATTGGCTATCCCAGTGAATTGGAAGAGCTAGAAATGCTCAAACGCTTGCAATCGGGTCAAATTGGCTCAGCGAACTTAGAACCATGTATTACCCCTGAAGAAGTTCTAGAGATCCGCAATCTCGCTACCCAAGTACCTGTCAGCGATGCAACTAGCGAATATATCGTTAATGTGGTACGGGCAACACGCAACGATGAAGAAATTACCCTTGGGGTTAGTCCTAGAGGGACTTCTGCACTATTGCGATCGGCTCAGAGCTATGCCTTAATTCAACAAGCGCTCGATCCTAGTCGCCAGTCTAATTATGTACTACCTGATGATGTCAAGTTTCTCGCGCCCTACGTGCTAGGTCATCGTATCATTGTCGCAGGTAGGCGATCGCCTAAGAATATTATTCAACGTTTACTAGATGTTGTTACTGTTCCTTAGGGTTCTGCGATTTATGGCAGCGTGGCTTTGCCACGCTGCCATAAATCGTTGCTTGGCTATTCTCCATACATTTCTGTAACTATCCTTCTTAATTGAGCAGCATGTTCCTCAGATAAAGTGTCAATCTTGTTCTTTAGCCGAATTTTGCTAATAGTACGGATTTGATCAACGGCAATCTCCGCCTCGCTACCAGCACAAATAATCTGAAGACGACTGCGCCATTTGGGATACAGTATTGTCAAAATCTTCCCAATCTTCTTGTTCCTGAGCCATTTCTCTATAAGTTTCTTCCCAAGATAGTTTTGCATTATCCATTTGGCGCAATAAAATACCCTGCTCTGTCTCTTCTAAAAGTAATGTGTCTGAAAATCCATACTTTTGCAGTATAAATTTGGGTAATCTGACACCTTTAGAGTTACCAATTGAAATGAGTTTGAGGCTATGAATTCGAGACTGTTTTTTCATGACTTGAAATACAGGCAATAATTAATATGCCCTACCATGTAGTTACTGTATTTACGTTTAGCTTCTATGTCAATAAAACAAAGGAGAGTTGCGCTGCAACTCTCCTTTGTTTTATTGACATAGCATCACAATAATGCACCACCGCAGCTAGAGCCACTGCCTGCGGTGCAGCCATAACAGTAGTCAGCAGTTTGAATTTCTTGGATGATATCTAAAGTTCCCTGTTCTAGAATTTTGGCAATAGTGAGAATTTCTCCGTTAGGCGATCGCGCTGGTAGATTTTCCATCTGATTAAAATCGCAATCATAGATATTCCCTTGATAATCCACTGAAAGCTGATTTCGACACATGACATGACCAAGTGTAGTCGGATTAAAATTAGCTTCTAAGAAAGATGTATATTCTGCTTCGAGTTTGCGATGTTGTAAATGGAACTTACTTCTACCAATGGGAAGATTGGTAATTGTAAACAGGTTGTTAAAAATAATGCCGAAATGATCTTGAAGATGGGCTTTGTAAGCGGCTTCTAAATTTTGTTGATTGGGGGCAAGGGAAAATTGATTGGAAGTAGGAAGTTGGGGATTGTACACCAAGTCTAGGATTAGCTGAGGATCACTGCCATAGCCTAAGCGATTGAGCCATTGTAAAGCCTGAATTGACTGATTAAACACGCCTTTGCCACGCATTTTGTCCACATTATCTTCTAGATAACAGGGTAATGAAGCCACCACGCGCACCTGATGCTGAGCAAAGAATTCGGGAATATCTTCGTAGCCCTTCTCAAAATAAATTGTCAAATTAGAACGGGCGATCGCTTCTTTGCCAGATGCTCTTGCTGTTTGGACTAATTCACGAAATCCATAGAGCATTTCTGGAGCGCCACCCGTGAGATCCACTGTCTGGATTTGGGGAAAGCGTTGAATGATTTCAATTAGTTGTTGACAAATTTCTGGAGATAATTCCTCGGTGCGATGGGGACTTGCCTCTACATGACAATGGCTACAAGCGAGGTTGCAAATCTTGCCCAAATTGATCTGTAATACTGAAATATCATGCTTTAACAGTGGGGCTTTAAGCTTATGGGCAAATGGTGTAATCGCGATCGCAGGAACTTGCATATATGGACAATCCAAGTCAATTTCTCACTCATTCTGCCATAAACTCAATCAAACTGACTTGGATAGCCTGAATCACTTGTTCATACTCATTAGTTAGCAGATGCAAAAAGTCTGATGACACAGTTATCTTTCCAGTTTTGCCAACCCGTTCAAAATACTTACATATCTGCGACAGTCTGACTGCCCCAATACTAGCACTGGTTGATTTGAGAGAATGGGCTGATAAGCTAAACTGGATGGGATCTTGATTAGCAAAGGCTATTTGAATTTCCTCTAGCAAGTTTTCCGCAGAATTTAGATAAATCGTGACTAGGTCAGAAAATGCCAGATCATCATTAATTGATTGGCGCAAACCCTGAAATGTATCAACGTCTAAAGTTGGCAAATCAGCAAATTCTGGATAGTTTTGCACTATTGTTGATATATCTATAATCGCCTTGGTTTCTATATTCTCAACCATAGTATTGTTCCTAACCATTGCGATGTAACTTGCAAAGAAGACCAAGATTATTAGTCTTTTCTTATAGTGGGTTTCATTTTGCTTACTGCAAAATGAAACCTCAAATTTTTTACTAGGATTGATTTTTGGTTTTCAAATGAGTATGCACTCATTTGAAAACCACTATAAATTGCTTATAGTTTTAGTTTACGCAAATTATCAACCGCTAAGGCAATCGTGCTATCTTTCTTAGCAAAACAGAACCTTAAGCCATTTACCTTATCTCGTTCGGGATGACTAAAGCAAGTTCCGGGGACAGCCGCCACTAACGCCTCCTTAGCAAGACGAAAGGCTGCGCTTTCAGCATCCTTGGCGATCGCAGAGCTATCTGTCCAGATATAGTATGCGCCTTTGGGAAGTACTGGCGATAAACCGAGTTCGACTAAAGCTGGATAAAGTAGATCGCGCTTGTGTTTGTAATTTAGCGCCATCTCTGTAAAATATTCGCGTCCAAACTGCATCGCCGTAAGTGCCGCATGTTGTAGGGGAGCAGGCGCACAGATCGTGATGAAATCATGGATACGACGCATGGCAGCAGTTAGGACTGGATTGGCGACTGTATAGCCCAAGCGCCAACCAGTGATACAAAAAGTTTTCGAGAAGCCATTCACCACAATTGTGCGATCGCGCATTCCCTCAATGCTCATCAAGCTAATATGCTCTTGTTCATAGATGATGTATTCGTAAATCTCATCGGTAATAGCATAGACATCGTACTGCTGACAGAGCTTAGCAATTAATTCCAATTCTGTCCTTGTCCATACTTTCCCTGTGGGATTAGCAGGGCTATTGATGATTACGGCTTTAATTCCTTTTTTAAAAGCAGGCTCAAGGATTTCTTGGGTAATTTCCCATTGTGGTGGTTGCAGGGTGATAAATTCAGGGATACCACCTACCGTTGCTAAGTTGGGAATATAGTTTTCGTAAAATGGCTCAAAAATTAAAACGCGATCGCCTTGATCGATTAGTGACATCAGGGCAATATTTAAGCCTTCAGTTGCCCCACAACATACGGTAACTTCAGTATCAGGATCAACGGTAATCTGATTATCCCGTTGCATTTTTTCAGCGATCGCTACGCGCAATTTTTCCCAGCCCCAGCTATCAGCATATTGATTAAAATCTGAAGCGATCGCGGCTCTGGCTGATTCCTTAAGGGCTTTTGGTGCAGGGAAGTCAGGCAAACCTTGGGCGAGATTAATCGCACCAAATTTTTCGCAGTAACGGGAGGCTTCACGAATTTGGGATTCTTTGGTTTGCAGGGCGCGTTGGGATAGCGGAACGATAGTCAAGGTAATATCTCTAAATTTATCTCTAAGTTGATTTATTCGGGTGCTGGAGGCACTTTCCCCAATATATAGCAATGAAAGCCTTACTTAAGACATAAAACCCAAAAGATGAGTTGCGGCGCTTCGCGCCGCAACTCATCTTTTGGGTTTTAATTTGTCCTAGCTATCTCTTTCGTTGCCATATCAATTAGCATAGCTAGAAATTATGAAATGCCTAAAATTCCTTTTAGTTTGAGGCTAAATCCCACTAAAACATCTTCTCCTGAGAGATATTCAGGCTTTTGAAGTATCTCTACGGGACTTGATGGACGATAGATTTCTACAGTTTGTGACTCTGGATCGATTAACCAACCTAGCCGCAAGCCATTATCTAAATATTCCTGCATTTTTGCCTGTAATTCCTCAAGAGCGTCACTAGATGATCGCAACTCCACGACAAAATCGGGACAAAGCGGCACATATTTCTGTTTTTGAGTGGGGGTTAAGGTCTGCCAACGCTCATTTCTAATCCATGCAGCATCAGGAGAGCGGATGGCTCCATCAGGCAACCGAAAGCCAGTCGAGGAATCAAAACTTTCACCAAGTTCTGCTTGTTGATTCCAAGACCACAGTTGCCCTGTCAAATTAGAATTACGTCTACCTGTTTCACCACCAGTTAAAGCCATAACAATTAATTCTCCCTCAGGCGATCGCTCTAGCTTCAGGTTGGGGTTAGCGCGAGAAATCTGTTCGAGTTGCTCATCTGTAACCTGAATGGTTGGACGTAAGTTCAATACTAGAGCCATCTCAGTAGTCTCCTTAGCAAATTTAGGGTCAAAAACTGATCTGTAATTCTTTTATATTTTAGTCCCAGTTCTAACAAAGGCATCAGATTTTTGGTGGCGTGACTTTGCCTTGTCACCAAAAATCTTGAAATCGCAGAACCCTAAACGAGACTTTCAGGCGATCGCAATAAGTAGCTGGGCATAATTAAAAACCAGAGCCAAAACCTGTGGCGCACGCGCAGCGTGCGCCACAGGTTTTGGGTTTTTATATTTAATTGCGCCCACCTACTTAGTAGGTCAAGCATTAACTTTTTCTAAAATTTTAGCTTCATAAGTAACAATGCTCATAGTTAACACATCGCGCCCGATCGCCCTGTAGTACACTAATCATTTAAAAGCGTCTCTACAGTAAACTTTGCGTTTCAACGCGACCTATGGACTTTGCATATCAATACGCATGGCTGATTCCCCTGCTGCCACTTGCCGCAGCACTGATTATCGGCACAGGACTGATCACCTTTAACGAATCAACCAACAAACTGCGATCGCTTTGGTCTGTCCTCAGCGTATCCGCCACAGGCGGCGCAGCCTTCATCGCCTTTAACCTACTCTGGAGTCAGATCCAAGGACATTCTCCTTATACCTACACCTTTGAGTGGGCGCAAGCAGGCTTATTTCATCTGAACATGGGATTTGTGATCGATCACCTCACCTCACTCATGCTCGTCATCGTCACCACCGTTGCCTTTTTGGTGCAAATTTACACCGATGGTTACATGGCGCACGATCCCAGCTATGTCAGATTCTATGCTTACCTGAGTTTATTCACCTCCTCCATGTTGGGCTTAGTTGTTAGCCCCAACTTGGTACAGATTTATATTTTCTGGGAACTAGTGGGGATGTGTTCCTACTTGCTGATTGGCTTTTGGTTCGATCGCAAAGGAGCAGCCGATGCTTGCCAAAAAGCATTCGTCACCAACCGCGTCGGTGACTTCGGGCTATTGCTAGGCTTACTTGGTTTGTATTGGGCAACAGGTACGTTTGAATTCACAGAAATGGGAGAAAAGCTCACTCAACTAGTTGAGTCGGGCGGATTGAGTGTGGGACTCGCTACCCTATTTGCAATCCTCGTATTTATGGGACCTGCGGCTAAATCGGCGCAATTCCCACTCCATGTGTGGCTACCAGATGCAATGGAAGGCCCTACACCAATTTCCGCATTAATCCACGCAGCAACAATGGTTGCGGCTGGCGTATTTTTAATCGCTCGCATGTTCCCCGTATTTGAGGAAATTCCTGCGGTGATGAATACGATCGCTTGGACGGGGGCTTTTACAGCATTTCTCGGCGCAAGTATCGCCATTACCCAGAACGACATCAAAAAAGGCTTAGCCTATTCCACCGTTTCCCAATTGGGTTACATGGTTATGGGTATGGGCGTTGGTGCTTACGGCGCAGGGCTATTCCACCTGATGACCCATGCTTACTTCAAAGCGATGATGTTCCTCGGTTCTGGTTCCGTCATTCATGGTATGGAAGAAGTCGTCGGACATGATCCCGATGTCGCTCAAGATATGCGTGTGATGGGTGGTTTACGCAAGTACATGCCAATCACAGCGATCACCTTCTTTATCGGTACTCTCGCCATTAGTGGGATTCCTCCCTTCGCTGGTTTCTGGTCAAAGGACGAGATTCTCGCTTCTACCTTTAAGGCAAATCCTGTGCTGTGGGGAATTGGCTTCCTGACCGCAGGGATCACTGCCTTCTATATGTTCCGTATGTATTTCACCACCTTTGAAGGTGATTTCCGTGGTACAGACAAGAAGCTCGTTGCCGCAGTCAAAGCGGAAAACTCTGTAGGCAAAGAAGCCCAAGCCGATGATGGTCACGGACATCATCATGCTAGCAAGCCCCATGAATCGCCAATTACGATGACCTTCCCTCTGATGGTCTTGGCGATCCCTTCGATGCTGATCGGTTTAGTCGGTACGCCCTTGGGTAATTACTTCGAGTACTTTATCCATGCGCCCTCAGAAAAGATCACGGAAGTACCCGTTGAAGGTTTCACTCCTGAATTTTTGTTAATGGGTGGAAGTTCCGTTGGTATTGGTTTGATTGGAATTTCTCTCGCGATCTTGATGTATTTGCAAAAGAAAATTGATCCCAGCGCGATCGCCAAATCCATCGAACCTCTCTACAAGCTCTCCAAGAACAAATGGTACATTGACGAAATTTACGAAGCTGTATTCGTAATCGGTTCCCGCCGCCTAGCCCGTCAAGTGCTAGAAGTCGATGCCAAAATCGTCGATGGTGTGGTTAACCTTGCAGGTTTTGTAACTGTCGTTACTGGTGAAGGCTTGAAGTACTTTGAAAATGGCAAGGCGCAGTTCTATGCTCTCGTCATTTTCATTGGTGTTCTCGGTTTCGTCATCGTGACTTCAATTTAATTCCTGATTAATTCTGAATAACTAGAAAAAGCGATCGCTAATTAATTGTTTAATTAGCGATCAATTTTTTATTTTCTTTTATTTGATATAGCGTTTACCAACCTAGTGAAGTACAGGTTTGTTTCCCTGCCTTCGGCGGGGAAACAAACCTATGTAACTTGTCGCTTGCTTGAAAAGCGCTATATAGCCATTTGTGTCGTACTTCGCACGGCACAAATGGCTATTTAATTTAGTTATTCTGTCTCTATTTCAGATTGCATGACAGTTAAATAGGCATCTAGCTCTTCAGTGCTGGCAAATACTTCAGAAATAGGGACAGCCTTGACAATATCAAATACTTTTTTGACTTGAGGCGTGGGGTTTGTGAAAAACACTTTACCGTTTCTCAGTTTAATAGTCTTTCTTGCTTTGGCAAAGACTCTTAAACCCGCACTGGAGACAAAACTCAAATTCTGAAGATCAAAAATTAAAGTCTGAGTATCTTGTTGTAGATTATTTTGAATAGATTTGTCTAAATCATTGGCGGTCAAGGTATCAAGTTGTCCGACCAAAGCTACGGATAATGTGTTGGGGCTAGTATGGTCAATAAGGATTTGCAAAGCCATAGATTTTATCTTGAGATCAAAATAATTTGTAGTTTAGCTTGAGAATGCCTTGGCAAGATTTTTGTTGCTCAAACTTAGCAAAATCTCAATTACAAATTAACTGACTAACCGTCAGAATATTCTTGCCACTGTCATAGGCATAATCTAAATGACTGGCTAGCTCTTGGACTAAGAAAAAACCAAATCCACCAAGCGATCGCTGATCATCGTCACGATCTAAATCGGGTGTTGATAGCTCTGTGAGAGGGTTAAAAGGCTTACCACTATCAGTAAAAGTCATGGTTAGCTTTTGATCAGTTATTTCAATCCGCAAGTCAATCGCTCCATCCCTACGATTGTCATAGCCATACTGAATAATATTGACCACAATTTCTTCAGCAATTAACTGAGCATTTTCAATTAACTCAACTGGCAGTGCTGCCTCATGCAAAATTTGTCCAAGCTTTTGTTTTAATTCCTCTAGTTCCGTAATTTCACTATTCAGTGTTAAGTTCCATTCCATAACATTAGCTACTTCTGCAAAAGGATTTGATGGGAGGTATTGCATCGCCAAGAGCGTAATATCGTCGGATTGGGGTGCATTACCCACAAATTGCTGACAAAAATGCTGAATGGTACGAACCGCTTTTGTTGGGTTAGTAGGTGGATAGGAAGTAATCATTTCCAATAACCTTGTATCTGAAAATAGCTCCCCTTCAGAGTTCAATGCTTCCGTAATGCCATCAGTATAAAACAGAATTAAATCATTAGGGAGCAACATAAATTCATGCTGAGTAAACTCTGAATCTTCATAGAGTCCCAAAGGAGGCATGGTTTCCAAATCAAGATACTGCACATGGCGATCGCGTACTAATATTGGTGCATCATGTCCACCGCTCGCATAGGTAAAATGACCAGATTGCAGTTCTAATACACCACAAAACACCGTCACAAATAGACAGTCTTCATTCTCTTTGCATAGTTCGATATTCACAGTCCGTAGGATTTCTGTGGGTGTACTAAAGGCTTTACTGAGAGTGCGGATTAAGGTAATGGTACGCGCCATTTGCAACGCTGATGGAAAGCCTTTATCGGCAACATCGCCAATAATTAAGCAGAGGCGATCGCTACCGAGCAAAAAGAAATCATAAAGATCGCCACCTACTATCCTTGCGGGCTTGAGGACTGCCGAAATGTCATAGGGGGAATTTACGCTATTGACGGTACTGGTGCGGGGTAGCATAGTGCGCTGGATTTCGGCAGCGATCGAGAGTTCACTTTCTAACTTCTGTTTGGCAGCAGTAGTCTCTTGCAAGTCATGAATATAAAGCTGGAGAGAATCTCGCATTCGCCGAAAAGATTGGGTTAATTGCCCCACTTCATCGTTGGAAGTAACAGGGGGCAAAGTAGTATCAAGATTGCCTTTTGCCATTTCCTCTGTACTTGCATTTAAGGCGCGGAGGGGACGGGTAGTAAGTTGGGAGATCAAAGCAATTACCACACACATCAGCACCATATCTTTGGACATGGAGAAGATGACCAGCCAGAGATGTTTTTGTTGTAATTTCGCTAGCTTTTCCTCAGAAATAACAATGCCAATGATCCAATCTGTGGAATCTATCGTTTTCGCAATAATCGTATTGGGGGAATTATTGATCGAAGTTAGCGATCGCTTGCGGGAGTCATTAATCCCACGATTAGCCAAGGCTTGTTGCGAAGATTGTAAAGACTTGAATAGCTCTAAATTGCTAGGTTTGACTAGCCATTGTTGATCTGGTGTTGCTAATGGCGCGATCGCAAAAGGCTCACCAATCTCTAGTTCAGATATTTCATCTGATTTCATAGACTTTTTCTGATTCATCAACGCCTTTAGCCAATCCAAATCTATTACGATCGCTAAGATTTTGGTAGTCGCAGGATTAGTCGCTTGGTTTAGTGGAATGCAATAGGTGGTAATAGATTGCGCTGAACTATTATTGAGAGCATGGGGTTTTGACCAAAATGCTTGAGGCTTAACCTGATAGTTTAAGGGTTGCTCGCTTTGACATCGAGCTAACCAATTAGCAGCTAGATTTTGATCGAGATTGCGAAATTGCTCTTGCCGACTATATTGCCAACCCTTGCTGGATGTATCTGTAATATTTTGAGGAATATCAACTAAAGCGATCGCCTGCACTTGTGGTTGCGCTAATAGCTGATCTAAAGCGATTTGGAGTTGTGAGTCTAAATTATTTTGAGAAGTAAGATTGAAATTCGCAGTTGGATCTTGAAGCGATCGCGTCAGATTAAGCGCTTGTTTTTCGATCACTAATAATTTGCCATCAAGCTCATGGGCAGCATCACTAACCTGTGACTGAGCAAATCCAAGCACCCAATTGTCTAACGTACTTTTCAGCAATTGACGGGCGTGCCAATAGGAAATTCCATAAATAGCGATCGCTGATACCACACAACTAAAGATCAGACGATGGGTAATGCTTTTAAATTGAAATTTCAACGGCTTAGACATAGCGCAAGTATGAAAATCAACAAATTTACCGTTAGAAAAAAGAAGGTTCGCTCAGCGAACCTTCTTTTTTGTTATTTAGTCAAGCTCGGTGCAGGTTGCGCTTGTATTGATGCTAAACGTTTGTTGTCGCGTTTATTAGCTAATACTGGCACTGCATCACGGAGGACACCAGCTAACTGAGTTGTGGTCGAATCGTACATTTGGGTAACGATTTTGGGATAGAACCCGATGCCGATGATGGGAATCAACAGACAAGCGATGATAAATACTTCGCGAGGTTCTGCATCTACAAGTTCTTGATGAGATGTAAGCTGAGTATTTTCTTTGCCATAGAAAATTTCACGCAACATCGACAGCAGATAGACAGGCGTTAAGATAACACCTACTGCCATGAGCAAGATGGCAATTACTTTAAAAGTGCCGCTATAGGCATCACTAGTAGCAAAGCCCACAAATACCATGACCTCAGCAACAAATCCGCTCATCCCGGGGAGAGCGAGGGATGCAAGGGAGCAGGTAGTAAACATCGCAAAGATTTTCGGCATCTGCTGACCGACTCCGCCCATCTCATCGAGAATCAGGGTATGCGTGCGATCGTAGGTTGCGCCCACAAGGAAGAATAAGCTTGCGCCGATGAGTCCGTGGGAAATCATTTGCAACATTGCCCCACTTGTACCGAGATCGGTAAATGAAGCTAAACCGATCAGCACAAAGCCCATGTGTGAAATTGATGAATAGGCAATTTTTCGTTTCAGGCTGCGCTGGGCAAAGGAGGTAAGGGCCGCGTAGATAATATTCACGATCCCCAAAATTACGAGGATAGGGGCAAAGTACGCATGAGCCTCAGGTAACATGCCCGCATTCATCCGCATCAGGGCATATCCACCCATTTTTAAGAGAATACCTGCGAGGAGCATGTGGACGGGGGCTGTAGCTTCACCATGCGCGTCAGGTAGCCATGTATGCAGAGGGAAAATCGGCAACTTGACCCCGTAGGAAATCAAGAATGCACCGTAGGCTAGTAGCTGGAAGGTGAGGGGATAGTTTTTGTTGGCAAGGGTCTGCATATCAAAGGAGATCGTATCGCCATAGAATGCCATGGCAAGCCCTGCAACAAGGATAAACAGAGAACCGATCGCTGTGTAGAGAATAAACTTGGTAGCGGCGTAGAGACGCTTGTAGCCCCCCCAGATCGATAGCAAGAGGTAAACGGGGATTAGCTCTAATTCCCATGTCAGGAAAAACAGCAGCATATCCTGTACGGCAAAGACGGCAATCTGTGCGCCATACATCGATAGCAGTAAGAAATAAAATAAGCGTGGCTTCAGTGTGACGGGCCAGGATGCCAAGATTGCTAATGTGGTGATAAATCCAGTCAGCATGACCAAGGGCATCGAGAGTCCATCAACGCCGACTGACCAATTTAGCCCCAGATCGGGAACCCATGCGTATTTCTCGACGAGTTGGAGATTGGGGTTGCTGTAGTCATACTTCGTGCAGAAGGCATAGGCGATCGCCGCGAAGTCAATCAGTCCCACAACTAGCGAAAACCAACGAATGGTTTTGCCGTCCCCTTTGTCTGGCACAAAGGCAACTAAGAGGGACATCAGTATGGGGAAGGCGATGATAAACGTGAGCCAAGGGAAGTTTTCGAGACTTAACATAATCAAAAGTAACCGTTGTAATTACCCACCCATTTTCTAGACAGTCATTGTACCTACGGTCACTTAGAGAGTTTGCAGTTATTTATAGTTACTTAAACCTAGCCGATCGCAGTAAATCTCATAATTAAGACTGGGATCATTACGGAATCAGGTACTTAGCTGATTTGAGCAGCTTTGAATCTATTTGAAGATTTGTAAAGAGAAGTTAACAAATAGAGACAATTGTTTACATATCATCGATTTGGAGAACCTGTGGCTAGGGGTTTGCAATTTTCTGCTAATCTCGAAAGTGAATAAATTATTTTTTTTAATAGAGAGATTTTAGGCATGAAAGCACTGATACGCTTTTCTGTTTTATTAGTGGCGATCGCGTCAATTTGGACAACTGGCTTTTTAGGTTCTTTTGGTAGTAACGCTGCATTTGCCGACGAATTACCTCCAACTAATTTTTATACGCAAGACCTTAGCAAAATTGACTTAAATAATGCGAATATCAACACTTTCCGTCAAGTGCGTGGTATGTATCCTACTTTGGGACGCATCATCATTGATAATGCTCCCTATCAATCCCTTGATGAGGTTTTAAACATTGCAGGATTGACCGATACCCAAAAAGAAATTCTCAAGTCTAACGCTGACAAATTTACCCTCAAGAGACCCGATGAGT
This sequence comes from Pseudanabaena sp. BL-A-41, assembly GCA_050632425.1. Classification (GTDB taxonomy): domain Bacteria; phylum Cyanobacteriota; class Cyanobacteriia; order Pseudanabaenales; family Pseudanabaenaceae; genus Pseudanabaena. The sequence continues at coordinate 3,782,393 of CP192607.1, forward strand.
CCATGGTTCGCGAACGGATTAACAACGCTAACTACAGACTGTAGTTAGTATTCAGCGCTAACTCCATGCAAAAAAATAAAAGCCTTGCTTAGCAAGGCTTTTATTTTTTTATGGTTCATGCTGGAGGTAGATGTGGGGTAGGCGAAGTCCGCACTACATCTACCCTGAACCCAATAAATTCGTTGGATTTGCGTGAGTCCTATTTTTTTACTCTAGGGATTTGCAAAAAGCTATATAGTAGCGATCGCAATGAAGGGCGATCAAGCGTGGAATTTAGAAAATTTGATGCAATTGTAATTGGCGGCGGCGCAGCAGGTTTATATACTGCCCTGTCTTTGTCGGACTCGTTGGCAGAGCATCCTACGACTCAAGAACAGGACTGGAAAATTGCGCTGATTACCAAGGACAACTTGACCATTTCCGCGAGTGACTGGGCGCAAGGTGGGATTGCCGCAGTAATTGATCGCAATGACTCAATTAATCTGCATATTGAAGATACTTTACGCGCAGGGGCAGGACTATGCGAGCGCGAAGCCGTTGAAGTTTTAGTTAGCAAAGCCAAGCCTCAAATCCATAAACTTTTAGAATTTGGGGTTGATTTCGATCGCTTACAGGACAAGTCCCTTGCCCTAACGCTAGAAGCGGCGCATTCACGGCGAAGAGTTCTCCATGCCGCCGATGCCACAGGACGGGAATTAGTAAGCACCTTGGCAAGGAGGGTTGTTGATCGCCCTAATATTCAGGTTTTAGAAGGGGTTTTAGTTCTGGATTTATTGCTAGAAAAGTCTCCAGAAGGCGATCGCTGTGTGGGTGTTTCCTGCGTTGAGTTGAAGCAAGATCCTGACAAATTGATCGGTTTATTAGCACCTGTAACTGTTCTGGCGACGGGTGGCGGCGCACAGGTGTTTTCCCAAAATACTAATCCTCCCGCTAGTACAGGTGATGGTGTCGCGATCGCATGGCGGGCAGGCGCAAAGGTACGCGATCTCGAATTTGTGCAATTTCATCCAACGGCTCTTGCCATTGAAGGTGCACCGAGATTTTTAATTAGTGAAGCAGTGCGCGGCGAGGGCGCACATTTAATCGACCACAATGGCGATCGCTTTGCCTTTACCTATCACCCACAGGGAGAACTCGCACCTCGCGATGTTGTCAGCCGTGCTGTCTTTCAGCATTTACAAAAAACTGGTGAACCGACTGTATTTTTAGACTTATCACCGATAGATCGCGATCGCATTGCCTACCGTTTCCCGAATATCATTAAAATTTGTCAAAAATGGCAGATCGATCTCTTTTCCCAGCCGATCCCCGTGACCCCTGCTGCCCATTACTGCATGGGTGGGATCGTGACTGACACATGGGGTGCAAGTTCGATTACAGGTTTATATGCAGTGGGCGAAAGCTCTAGTACAGGTGTGCATGGAGCAAATCGTCTGGCGAGTAATTCCCTTTTAGAATGCTTTGTATTTGGGGTACGCCTCGCCGAAAAAGTAGCTGAGGATTTGATTCAGCGAAAGAGCGACCAAATTAGCGATCCTCAGATTGACTTCGGCATCGATGCGTTGGAGTTCCCAGACATTAATAACGCCACATCCCAAGAGCGGATTGCTGCTATTCGCCAAGAATTGCGCGAGTTAACATGGCGATCGGCAGGAATTTGTCGTAATGCTGAGGCGATGGAAACTGCGATCGCGCAAATCCAAAACCTACAACAGGAAATTGCCACATTACGGAGCAAAACGCGCCTGTGGGTAGAAACCCATAATCTGATTGACTTTGCCTATTTACTAGTCAAATCTGCCCTATTTCGCACTGAAAGTCGCGGTGCACATTTCCGCCTCGATTATCCCGATACATCATCCACTTGGCAATTACATACTGTGATTCATGGTCAAGAAACCTCTACTCAAGGGGAAACCACGTCAGAAATTCCTAGAAAAATCTAGTAGTTGTCTAAAGTTCTCGGTTTTCGTGCTTTATTTGTCAATTTATTTATTTTTATAGATTTATATTGCTAAAATGTTACATACCGCAATATAAATACAAATTCCCCATAACTTTAGGCAAAAGGAACAAATATATGGCACTTTTCGGATTATTTGGCAAAAAAGATCAAAGCAATGATTCTGAAAAATCAGGAGATTCATACTTCTTAGACACAGATTCTGCTAAAACCTTTGGTGATATTGACTACATGCGTACACCCAAGGCTGTTAAAAAAACATTCCCAACCGTTAATGGTGTTCAAGGTGCAAAAGTTGTAGAAATCGTTTCTGCTACTGAGAAGACTGAAGGTTCTGAAGCAGAAGTTGCTAGCAGCAAGGCTTCTGAATCGGCTCCCACCCCTAAATTTGAACCAAAGCTAAGCAATGCTCGTGTGGATTCCAGTATGGATATATTCCTGAATATGGCAAAAGATATTAAAAAGCGATAGAAGTCATTTATTACTGAAGTCATAGAAAAGCCCTTGCTTAGCAAGGGCTTTTCTATGACTTCAGTTCTGTTGCACATTCAACAATTGTTCTACTTCAGCTACGAAACTCTTTGCTTGTTCTAAAATCTTTTCTGCTTCTGCTAATGTACCAGTGAATTCTGCATCGTAGTCGCTCAATTGTCTTAGCTCATAAGCATCACCTAGAATTTTCGACCATGATGATGACAATTGACCTGTTTTCACAAAGTGCTGACTAAATAGACGAATTGTACCTTTATGAGTCGAGACATCTAAGTCTTTGGATAGTAATAAGGCTTGGGTTGCATAGTACATGGAATAATAGGAGCGGGACAGACAGGTGCGATAATGTTCGCGCTCGAGCAACAATTTTGCAATGTCTAGTTCTTCTAGTGCTAAGGAAAGTAGCTTTTTGAATTCATTCATAATTCGATTCCTTCTTTTCTGATATTTCTTAGCAAAGCAACATTTCTTGTATGGAAATCTTCTTCGGACATAGGAATAATAGAAACGAGTTCATCATGTTCTAATAGCATTCTTACCCGTAGTTCTGACATATTGAGGATTTCTTGGAATTGGGAGATATTCTTTTTAAGAACGATGAGTAAGTCAATATCTGAGTCAGGATTGGCTTCGCCTCTCGCATGGGAACCAAATAGAATTAACTTAACAAGGCGATCGCCATATAGTTCCTTTAAGCCTAGTTTTAATTCGTGCAATGTTGGCTGGATACTGTTTAAAGTTATACTCACTTTTTTGCTCCTTACTCAAAAGCTTTGTTAATCGATTTTAGTCTAAGTTTCTTTTGGAGGATGCCAACCTGCGCTAATCCATTCACGTCTGACCATCAATGCACAGGTATTATTAAGTTGCAAAGCGAGAATTGTAGCTCGTCCGCAAGCTGTACGCCCGACAATATATGTACCATCTTCTGACCAAGTAAAATGTCGATGCCATTTTTGGGTGCGCGGGTTGAATAACTGCACTAGACGACCTGTTTCTGGATCTTGTCTATGGGTTTGAGTTCCTTTAAAGTTGTTGCATAATCGACAGGCAAGCCATAGATTCTTTTCGTCATCAGTGCCACCTTGAGATTTGGGAATAATGTGATCAATTTCTAGCATTCCCAAAACATATTTTTGCTGACTACGACAATATCCACAGCAATCTTTTGCTGCTGTCCGAACCCTAGCTCTAGTTTCTTCGGAAATCTTACTACTCATGCGCTTAATGGTTGTCTTAGTCCACGTTTGACGCTTTCATTTAAGGCTTGTGCTTTGCGGAGTAGTCCTGCTTGATAAATTTCCATTAACATTTCTAGTTCGGATTGCTCGGCTGTGGTCAGGATTCTTTCCTGTTGGGTCTGTAAGAGTTGACTTAATCTTTGATCTTGAGATGCTTCCATCTGAAGTTCGGTGAGGGCGATTACTTGTTGATCGCTTAGGGTTGATAGGTGAGCTAGGTTTAAGTTAGGTTCTTGTTGGGGCGATTTTTGTGCGTTTTGAGATTGGGATGGTTGGATGTTTGGGATTGGGATGAAGAGGTCAGTTAGTAACTTGTCCCTCAGTAATGAGCGATCTTCTTCGGGGAGGGATTTGATTAACTGGGCGATCGACTCGACTAATTGAGTATTCATTGTATGTTTTCTCCAAAGGCTTGTCTAACTTGCGATAAAACTTACGACCGTTTTTCTAAGGGAAGTAACGATAAAATTCTTTGCGGTGTGTTGATATACTGATGAACCTTTAAGATTTTTGAGATCTTTGAAAAATGACTGGCGATACTTTACTTCCATTTTAGTCTTCCAATCTAATCCTCTAAAAAGGCTAGAGCTTCTGTACGGGAGTAAAGAGGAGTCTTTTTACCTTCATCCATTGCTTTGTTGAGACAATAATCTTCTATCGCTTCGCTAAGGTCTTCTAGGGAAGCGTTATCAATGGGTAAAATTTGTCTCCAAATTTCAATAGGGATTACAACTGCTGTAGGCTGTCCTTCTTTGTTAGTGAGATATTCAAGGTTTAGCATGATTGATTCTTGATAGTTTTTTTTGTAAGGTTTCTTTTATTTTATAGCTTTAGTTAAAGGCGATCGCTTGGTCATATATTTACATAATCACGGGAATGGGAAGCCTCCATGTTTGGCAATAATTTGATCAATATCGCTCATAATCTCTATGGTTTCGCCTAGGATGGAAATGATGTTTTGATAATGGACTAAATCATCAAAGCTGAGTTCGCGTCCTTTACGGTCTTTGAGCCATTTTTTACAAACTTGATAGCCGCCGATGTAGAAGTTCCAAATGTGGTTTGGGATGTTGGCGAAATACTGCTGGTCGTTAATCCAGATTTGTTGTTGGTTGTCGTTGTATTTGACTTGTTCGACAAGGTTAGAGCCATTAATGGGATCGCTGCTAATTTCGGTTCCTGTTTCTTTCATGAGGTGGAGTTGTACGAGTCTGTCGCCTGTGGTGGCTAGTTCCCAAAATAGTTGTTTGTTGCTGGTTAGGGGGACTCGCGGAAAGTCGTTTTTGAGAAATTCGGCGTAGCGTTGATGGCATTTTAAGTCTTTAAAGATAACAGGTGGAATTATACACACATTTTCTAAATCAGTTTCTAAGATCAATAAGAAATGAAAACGGCAAAATTACAATTAATTATGTATACTATGATTAGCAAAAAAGGAGAAATCTATGAACCAAGCAATTAATTCGCCTTTTAGGTATGCAGGAGGCAAATTCTATGCGCGAAAGCTAATACTAGAATATATCCCTCCACATACAATGTATGTTGAACCATTTGCGGGAGGAGCTTCAATATTTTTTGCAAAAGATAAAGCAATTCAAAACTGGCTTAATGACATTGATAAAGAGGTAGTTAATGTATATATTCACATTCGTGATTACCCAGAAAAATTAGCTATGGGATTGAGTGGAGAGGCAGCAACAAAAGAAAGACATGAATTTTATAAAAATCAATTTGCACCTAAAAATGACTTAGAGAGAGCAATTCGATGGTATTACCTTAATCGGACATCATATTCTGGAATTATGAATATGAAAAATTGCTATTGGGGGTATGGTGAGAAGTATAGTATGCGTCCAGAAAATTGGGGTAGAAATATTTTTCGGACTTCAGACAAACTCCAAACAGTCAAAATTACCAGTTTGGATTTTGAAAAAGTTATAGATAGTGTTGAAGATGGAACTTTTTTATTTATTGATCCACCTTATTTTAATGCCGATCAAGATAAGTTTTATAGTCATTCTTTTTTGATGGAAGATCATTTTAGGTTACAAAAGCTCCTCTGGGAACATCGACATCGCTTGAAATTTCTACTAACATATGATAATTGCACTGAGATCAGAGAAATGTACGAGTGGGCGCATTCGATCAATGAAAAAGAATGGAATTACACAATTAGTCGGACAGATGATCAGAAGCTAACTCAAAGTATCAAAGATGGTACAGGAGTTAAGGAGACATCTAAAAAAGGAAGTAGATATATGGGAAAAGAGATTTTTATAATCAACTATGACATTGAAACAGTTCCAGAGTCTTTAAAACAACTCAGTTTTACATTTTGACCTAATAAGCAATTAAATAAAACTTTCAAACACTTTTGCAGCTTCTTCTATAGGAGTCCATCTGGCAGTAGGATATTTACTGTTGTCTGGAATTGTAATTACGGGATAATTGGGAATAAATCCACAATTTTCTTTGTTATCACATTTCCTACGAGTGCAAGTTATTTCGTTAGTATCTTTGATCGCAATATCAGAAGCTCGTGCTACATACATTCTAGAAAATCCAAAATCTTTCAAGTCATTGGAGGTTCCATAAAGTGCTTGTAGATTGTTTAAAAACAACTCACCACTCTTGGTTGGTTTCCAGACAAAGACACCTGATTCCTTATCAGTGTCGTAAAAAGCATTTCCAATCGAAGTAATAACAATAGAAAAATCTGTCGGTAAATACTGGTCATTATGAATTTTCAGAACAGATTCAGAAACTCCATAGGTTGGAGCTAGTTGTTTAACTTTTGCATCCCCTAATGTACGACTACGCATACACTTGACTCTAAAAAAGTTAAGCTTTTCTTTCTCCCCATATCTGTATGAGCCTTTATCTGCCAATTTGCATTCCACACTCAATACTTTACCCGTCTGAATATGGATCACTCTCACATCACTATCATGAGATCCTAGCTGTGGGTTTAAAAAAGGCTTCTCAACTTTCCAATCTAAACTTGGCAGAGTCTGCTTGAGTGATTCTGTAACAAAAAATTCAAATGCTTTTCCTCGAATCATAGGAATTACTTTTGGATCACTCAATGTTTTAGCAAGGTATTCAAGGGAAATGTTGTAATATTGACAAAATTCGCTTACTTTCTGAACCCAAGTCATCTATTTGTTCTAATATCTTCTAAAAAAGCTGAGAAATTTCAATTTCGAGAGCTAATGCGATCTTTTCAATGTTGCTGAGAGTAATATTTTTCTCAGCGCGTTCTATCATGCCAATATAGGTTCTATGCACACCTGCTTTTTCAGCAAGATCCTCTTGAGATAAATCCCGCTTCAATCTTTCTTCTCTAACTTTGTTACCAAAATTTAGAAGTACTAACTTTTTCATTCGTACTTATTTAGAGTGAATGAGTAACTTAAAGCTTATAGGATTGCTAACTTTAGTTCTACATACTAGAGTTAGCAATGCGCCTTGGGTTTGTATTAATGGCATCCCGAATCAACTGCGCTAAAGCTGCCATCATCTTCGCTAAGGCTCTGGGAGTCGTGACTTGCACAACCTTTGTTAATAAAAACTGCCTCAAAAGTTGATCGACTTGAGCAATTCCATCAAGATCGGGCTTGATTTTTTCTGCTTATCAAAAGTAGCTACAGCCGCCGATAGACACAACTCCCCACCCACATACCACCGAAATTCCAAATGATCCGTTAAAATCAAATTCCCCAAGGCATTGAAATAACGCTGCATTTGGTTCTTCTTTTCCAAACCCTTTAGCGAAATACCAATGTCCTTAGCCTCAAGATGTCCAATCTCTAAAGCCCCCTGTCCAACCCAAAAATCTGGCGCACCGCAAGCAATCCGCTTCGGCTCATTCACCGCCAAAATATTGTTATCAAAAGATTCAAGCAACTTCTTCAACGCAGGACGATAAGTATGCTCCGTTGCATTCCCCTTTTGATAAATCTGCGTCACTTCTTGCAAATAAGCTTGAATTTGATTAGTCATCGTCTTTTGAGATTAGCTAATCTTAGGATAACAGATAAAATCCTGATATTTTTAGCAACGATCACTATGATTCATCATCCAAAATACGTTCAATGTCTTGAACACCCTGCAATACCCTCACAATTTCAATAGCTGATTCCTGAACTCGATAGAAGATCAGAATATCAGCACGAGCAGGAAGCGCAATAATAATACTGTGCATTAGTTTTATTTTGTCAGCAAATTTGATGAATTGTTGATTAAGCGATCGCGCTCTTGTTCCCACCAATCATCATTTGCGATAATTCCTTCGCCTCGTTCCAAACTATCAACTCCTTCCATCAACAATGCTTCCAGTTTTTGCTCGGAATCAATAACATTAGGCGTTAAAAGCTGATCAATAAAATACAAAACTGTTTTTTGTTGAGTGAGCGATAAAGCTTTTACTTTGTCAATCACCAGCTCTTGGATGTTGTTCATAAAAAACTCAACAAGCAAAATAACAACAGAGTTACAGTTTAGCTTATCTCGATGTGATTAGGGACAAATCTCCCTATCATCTGGGAAACTCTTCCGAAAAAAGCCCTCGCTGAGCGAGGGCTTTTTGATGATTAGTCAAAACCTAGTAGATCGAAAATGTCTCGATCCTTAAGGGGTTGAGCGTATAGTGGCTCTGCATCTTCAAGCATTGTTTTTGCAAGCTTGAGATATTCTTGCTGCACAGCGAGAACTTCTGGATCTGGTTCCATTTCAAATACGGTGCATTTTTTCAAACGACTGCGGCGAATCGCATCGACAGTACGGAAATGCGCCAGAGTCTTCAATCCTACGCGCTCATTAAACTTATCAATCTGATCAGTTCCTTCGCTACGGTTCGCAATGATGCCGCCGAGACGCACACGGTAGTTCTTTGCTTTCGATTGAATCGCCGCCACAATCCGATTCATTGCAAAGATCGAATCAAAGTCATTAGCAGTAACAATCAAGCAGTAATGGGCATGTTGTAATGGTGCAGCAAATCCTCCACAGACCACATCACCTAATACATCAAAAATGACCACATCGGTATCTTCGAGCAGGTGATGTTCTTTGAGCAATTTTACCGTTTGACCTGTGACATAGCCGCCGCAACCAGTACCTGCGGGGGGGCCACCTGCCTCGATACACATTACACCGTTGTAGCCTTCAAACATGAAGTCATCGGTTTGCAATTCCTCAGAATGGAAGTCAACGGTTTCGAGAATATCGATAACAGTGGGAACCATTCTCTTGGTGAGAGTGAAGGTGCTGTCATGTTTGGGATCGCAACCAATTTGCAATACACGCTTACCTAGATGAGAGAAAGCTGCTGACAGATTGGAGGAAGTGGTGGATTTACCAATACCGCCCTTACCATAGACAGCAATGACCAAAGCTCCTTCAATCACCATCGATGGGTCTTGATGTACCTGAAGACTGCCTTCGCCATCTTCGCCTTTATTAACAACGGGGGGACGAACGTTTGCAACTACCAAAATAAACTCCTAATGTAAAAATAATTTTTTATTTATTGAGACCCATAGTGCCTCAATAAATTTACTTACCGATCGCTGCTTTTGCTTCGTAGAGAGTTTCAAGAGTGATCGTGTTAATGCCATGATCGCTCGCAAATTTCTCGGTATTGCGTTTGATTTTGCCACGTACAAAGAAGGGAATCTTCTTCAACTCAGCTTCACCATCCGCACTCCAAGTAATACCATCAACTGTCTGGGCAATTGCTTGAGCAACAGGTGTGAGTACAGCTTGGTTAGAGCTACCTGTTGACGCGATCGCCTGTTCGGTTACTAATGATTCGCGTCGTGACTCCTGAGATGGCGCAGTATGCAGATGGCTCATATGACCTTCCGCAAACTCAAAGTCCTCACGGAACATTCCAATCAAATGCTCTTCGAGACCCATCATCAGAGGATGTACCCAGCTATCAAAAATCACATTCGCACCTTCCCAACCCATTTGCGGTGAGTAACGGGCAGGTACATCTTGCACATGGATTGGTGCAGAAATTACCGCGCAAGGGATACCCAAGCGTTTGGCAATATGTCGTTCCATCTGAGTGCCAAGCACTAGTTCTGGAGCGGCTTCAGCAACTTTCGCTTCTACTGCCAGATAGTCATCACTAATCACGGCTTCGAGTCCATGCTTTTTGGCGACTTCGCGTACTTCTCGCGCAAATTCGCGGCTATATGTACCAATGCCTACGAGTGTAAATCCTAATTCCTCGGTGGCGATTCTGGCGGCGGCGAGGGCATGGGTCGCATCACCAAAGATGAATACTCGCTTACCCGTTAAATAAGTGGAATCCACCGATCGCGAATACCAAGGCAACCGTGAAGCATTAGGATTATTTGCTGAAGATAGGCGCGAAACATCCCAGTTGCCCAAGGTGTCAGATTGCGATCGCTTCAGCGCTTCACTGACATCTATCTCGGCAACCTTACCAATTTCGGCAATAAAGTCACGAGTTGCGCCCACACCAATCGGCACAGTCTTAATTGTGGGCTGTCCGAAACTGCGCTGGAGCCAATTGCAGGTAGTGAGTGCAATTTCAGGATAAAGACATATATTAAAGTCAGCATCGGGAATCCGTAACAAGTCATCGGGGGTCGCGCCCATCGGTGCAACTACATTGACATCGACACCTATTTCTGCCAACAACTTGATTACTTCCCGAATATCATCACGACAACGGAAACCTAAAGCTGTGGGACCAATAATATTAGCTTTCGGGCGAATATGGGCTTCCCGTTTAGGTCTTGGGGTTCCAGCCTTGGGAACAACAGGTAGTAATAATGTCCGTACTAAATGATAGAGAGTTTCACTGGCTCCCCAGTTTTCTTTTTTAGAATAGGCTGGTAACTCTAAGCTGACAATGGGGATTGGTAAATTCATTCCCTTAGCCAGCGATCCTGGTTGATCCTGAATTAGTTCGGCGGTGCAGCTTTCGCCGACTAGCATCACTTGTGGCTTAAAGCGCTCGTAAGCATCGCGTACAGAGGTCTTTACCATCTCCGCAGTATCACCACCAAGATCGCGAGCTTGGAAAGTTGTATAGGTGACAGGAGGACGGCGATCGCGTCGTTCGATCATCGTAAATAGCAAGTCTGCATAAGTATCGCCCTGCGGCGCATGGAGTACATAATGTACGCCTTCCATACCAGTTGCTATTCGCATTGCTCCCACATGGGGAGGCCCTTCGTAAGTCCAGAGGGTTAGTTCCATAGTTTATATCAATAAAAAATATATGTAAGTAATAGAGTGCTTTGCACCCTATTACTTACACGGTTAATCTTCTTCTTCGTTCAAGTGGTCGAGCAAACAACTCAGCTAAATCGGCGGCTTGGTCGTAACCGTGAATTGGTGAAAACACTAATTCAATTGACCATTTCGTTGCCATGCCTTCAGCTTCGAGGGGATTCGCAAGTCCCAGACCACAGACAGTAATATCAGGTCTTGCCTCACGACAGCGATCTAGCTGTTTTTCCACGTCCTGACCTTCCGAAAGAGCCGTACCGACTGGTAGTAGATTAATTTCAGTATCCATTAACAGGCGATCAATGTAAGGTGTGCCGACTTCGACTAGTTCCATGCCACATTCTCTTGAGAGGAAACGTGCTAGAGGGATTTCTAGTTGGGAATCGGGGAATAGAAATGCCTTACGACCTGTTAGTGCTTGACGGTAGCGTTCTAGGGCGATTTTGGCGCGATTAGCTGCCGGGGCGATCGCTTCTTCAAAACGCTCATGATCAATATTCCAAGCATCGGCGGCAGTTTTTAGCCATGCGGTAGTACCTTCAATGCCAAAAGGGTAGGGTGATGGTAATAATGTTGCCCCACGAGCTATTAGCGATCGCACAGTTTCACCTAGAAATGGCTGAGCTAATAGTAATTTTGTCCCCTTCCCGATAGGTGGCAAATTAGCAGCACGACGGGGGGGGAAGAAATAAACAGGACCAATTCCTAACTTGTCAAATAGTCTTTGGAACTGATCTTCTACCACATCCGCAAGGCTACCCACCACCATTAAGCTAGGTTCATCATGGCTCCGTGGCAACACGGGAACCATCGATCCTAGACAAGCATCTTCACCCTGAGTGAAGGTAGTTTCGATACCACTGCCTGAATAATTGAGAATTCTGACTTTTGGGAAAAAGCGATGGTTAAGGCGTTCAGCAGCTTTGGCGAGATCGAGCTTAATCACTTCAGAGGGACATGATCCCACTAAAAAGAGAGTACCAATATCAGGTCGGCGCTCTAGTAGCTGATCGACAACGCGATCTAGCTCTTCATTTGCATCTGCAAGCCCAGCCAGATCTCTTTCGCCAAGGATCGCTGTACCAAATCTCGGCTCCGCAAAAATCATTACTCCAGCCGCAGATTGAATCAAATGGGCGCAGGTACGTGAGCCTACCACCAGAAAAAACGCATCCTGCATTTTGCGATGTAGCCAGACGATTCCCGTCAAGCCACAAAAAACTTCCCTCTGTCCTCTTTCTTTAAGTACAGAGAGATCGGTATTGGTCTTATTAATATTGGTGGCAGGAACTTCTGTGCAAGGCTCTAGAGCCATGTTTTGCTCTCCTATTGGGCTAAATCCCTAATTTGTTAAAAAGGCTATGCCCTGAATTGGCTAGAGGGCAAAGCCCTGACTGATATCAAAAATTGGGCGATCGCAACACGATCTAATAAATGAATTCTCTTTACTATATTTACTAACACTAAGAGACTGGTTAAAAAGTTGCAAAGGTTTACAGGAGTATTAAAAAACTAAAATTGTTATGTGGGGATCGTCGGTAAATATACTCAATTCATAGATCCTAAGCTGTTCAAAGCATTGATTCTTGTCTATAAGAGTTTGTGGTATCGCTTCACTACGCCACAAACAATCTAAGTCCTCTCTGATTCATAATATTGAAATTGAAATGCCGAGCAGCAATAGACAATGCTAGATTTTTGGACAAAGACCAGTGGTACTTGGATTAATATCTTCGCGATCGCCTGTGGCACAAGTTTAGGACTGATATTGCGTGGGCGCTTTCTGGCTCAAGTTTTACCAATTCTCAAACAAGCGATCGGATTAATCACCATGTTTGTCAGTATCAACATGGCAAATAGCTTGCTCAAGGTCAAAGCAGGGGCTTTAGATGGCGTGATCCTATCGTTGATTGCCTTAATCATTGGGGGCATACTTGGCGAACTCAGTCAGATTGAGAAGCATTTAGAAAATATTGGTGATTGGTTAAAAGCAAAATTTAAGGGTAAGGGGAAATTTACCGAAGGATTTGTTGCGGCGAGTTTATTGTTTTGTATTGGACCAATGGCAATTATTGGCAGTCTCAATAATGGACTGACTGGCGATAACAACTTGCTAGCCTTGAAATCTGCCCTTGATGGGTTTATTTCGATCGTATTTGCTAGCACCTATGGAATTGGTGTGGGTTTCTCCGCCTTACCTGTGGGATTTTATCAAGGGCTTATGTCATTGCTTGCAGGCAACTTAGCCCAAAGTTTACCCGACCCTGCCAATGCTCAACCAGTACTGATCATTACTGGCGTGGGTGGATTGATGCTATTGGGACTCGGTTTAAATTTATTAGAGTTAGCAAAAGTTAGAGTTGCCTCTTTTTTACCTGCTTTAGCGATCGCGCCTCTAGTCTATTGGCTAGCCGACAACATTAAGTAACGCAAGTTCGGGATAATTTGAAATGGGCTTTCAGAGAAGGGTTGCATCGCAACCCTTCTCTGAAAGCCCAAAATCAAAAGCCTTGCTTAGCAAGGCTTTTGATTTTGGGCTTTGAAAAATTGCCAGCTTAATCCGAACTGACATTAAGTAGGGAGGGCGATCGCCCTCCCTACTTAATGTATACTTTTAATAAGCTCCTCTGTGGCGTGCGTGACTACCGATAATGTGTCTTGATCGATAATCGTTTTTAAGGAGTCTTCGCAGTCTTCGCCGCAGTAAACCAGACTTGCATCTGGGAACTTTAAGTTAGGCGCAGCGCTTCGGCTCCACCTGGTTTTACCGGGTCAAACAACTGAGGTAAGACGGCGTTGCGGAGGGGCATTTCCAATAAATTCAAATAAATTAAAAAAAGTGCTTGCATTTAACTAAAACCATGTTATATTAGCTAAGCGCAAACGACGCGGGGTAGAGCAGCCTGGTAGCTCGTCGGGCTCATAACCCGAAGGTCGATGGTTCAAATCCGTCCCCCGCCATTATTACAAAAGAATGCCTCTAGTTATTTAATAACCAGAGGCATTCTTTTTATGTATTTTATGAGTACGTGATGCTTCTGAATAAGTAGCCAATGACAGTGCCAATTAACAGGGCCCAAATCTGACCAGATTTTACAAAACCATCCCAACCTTTACCAATGTCACCCATGACATCTTGCTTAAATTGTTGGGCAATCAAATCCATATTGATGTATGAATGTAGATCCATAACATTGATTGAGGAGGGGGTAATCACTGATAGGTCAGTGTTAGTCACTAGATGTTGCGCGAAATCAAGCATAATCTTTGGGGATGGGGTTAATTTACAGGAGCTTTGTCTTTGATATGCAAAACTACTAGGGTCATATCATCTGTATGAGTATGCCCTTCTCCGATAAAGTTTTGCACTTCTTGGAAGATGTAGTCAAGAATCATTTGAGGACGTGTGACATCGTCAGAAAGAGGGAAGCAATTCTGACAAGCCCAGTCTAGAGCCTTACGGAGATTTTCTTCGTCAAAGCGATCGCCTTCAGGACTGGCGGCTTCGGTGAAGCCATCGGTGTAGTAAATGACGACATCGCCAGCATTGAGATGAGTACTACGCTCTTCGTACTTAGAACCTGCTTCTAGCCCAATTAAAGCGCCCATCGTATCAAGGGCATGAACGCTACGAGTTTTAGATCGCCAATGTAATGCGGGGGTATGGGCGGCATTACTGAAAGAAAGCATCTGCGTTGCGGGATCGTACTCTGAGTAAAACATGGTCACAAAGCGATGGGATTTTTCGAGATCCTCATACATCACTTCATTGAGATGTTCCAAAATTTTGCTAGGGGAGTGATTATTTAATACCTCTGCCCTGAGCATCCCCCTTGTCATGGTCATGATCAGCCCTGCGGGGACACCCTTGCCCATGACATCACCGACCACAAAACTCCAGCGATCGCCCTTTTGCATTGGGATAAAGTCGTAGTAGTCGCCGCCAACACGACTAGCGGTAGAACATCGGGCGGCGATCTCAATACCTTGAATCTTAGGACAATTGCGTGGTAGAAGTTGTCGCTGAATTTCTGCGCCGATCTCCATCTCCCGATCTTGACGCTCTTTTTTAATTAATTCGGTTGTGAGTTCATGATTTTCTAAACCCACTGAGGTTTGATCGGCAACAAGACGCATTAAAGTCCGCTTGTTATCTGTCCAGACATAATCAGGCTTGCGACTAAATATATAAAGACGACCACGCACCGAATTTTTGACTAATACCGATGTGCCAAATAAATGCACATCTGCCCCCAAATAGCGACTGACCATTTCATCAAGCGCTGTGGGACTTCCTGTTAAAACCTGTTGAATTGCTCGCTCGATCGCAGTTCGTACCTGTTGCGCTTTCATCCCTCCTTGATTGCGCTCAGGGCAATGCAATGACTCTAGGCGCATTTGCCCACTTGCCTTAAATAAAATCAGCGCACCGCCATCGGAGTCAGTCACACGACTGGCGATTAGGGGAATTAATTCTAGAAATTGATTGAGATTACTAAAGCTGCGGAGAGCGTAACCCAAGAAGCTAAGTAGCTCATGGATTTTATTTTGATCCTGACTCATGCGTCTGAGCAGGTCTTTGAGATCTTTCATCACCATCACAGACGCATTGTCTAAATCTGGCTGTGGTGGGAGTGATCTATTTCTAGGTGGCAATGATAGAGACATACCAATGCTGCAACGCTAGGTGGTTTATAGGGAAGCTAATTACGAAAGCTAATTTAGTCAAACAGTTTAGCCTTAGTTGAGCAAAAAATACGATTAATTTTAAAAAGTGAGCTGTGCTTTGCGTTTCTCACTTTTTAAAATTAGTTACAGCGCTTTGCGCTGACTTGAAACTCAGAGAAATTTTTGAAAGCGCGGCGAAGCCGCGCTTTCAAAAATTTCTCTGTATTACTTTAAGCCTCAGCAGGCTGTAAGTAGGTGAGTGCAATTAAATATAAAACCCCATAAGCTGTGGCGCACACTGCGCGTGCGCCACAGCTTATGGCTCTGTTTTTTAATTATGCCCAGCTACTTAATTACTTAATAAAGCCTCTACAAATTCGTAACTCGAAAATGGGCGCAAATCTTCGATACCTTCACCTGCACCGATAAATCTGATGGGTAAGCCGAGTTGTTGGACTACCGCGATCGCTACACCACCCTTTGCCGTGCCATCAAGTTTCGTGAGAATTACCCCAGTAATCCCTGCGGATTGAGCAAAGACTTCGGCTTGTTTAAGTCCATTTTGCCCAAGAGTAGAGTCTAGGACTAACAAAGATTCGATTTTTGCCTCGGCGGATTTTTTATCGACAATGCGGCGAATTTTGCTGAGTTCTTCCATCAGATTTTTCTTGTTTTGCAATCGTCCTGCGGTATCGACTAGTAGTAGTTCCGTGCCTCGCGCTTGGGCGGCGCTAATGGCATCAAAGACAACGGCAGCGGGATCGGCATTTTGAGCAGGGTTAGAAATCACGTCAACATTTGATCGCTGTCCCCAACTTTTAACTTGCTCGACGGCAGCAGCACGAAAAGTATCGGCGGCGGCGATTAGGGTTTTGTAACCAGACTTGACACTGAGGTGGGAGAGCTTGCCGATGGTTGTGGTTTTACCTGCACCATTTACGCCCGTAATCAACCAAATATTGAGTTGATTCTTTTCGGGGATCAACATCGGAATGGGTTCGCCTTTGTTGGATGCACCAGTCTGAGCCGTGACATCGAGCATATCGCGCAAAATTTGTTTGAGATAGGCGATCGCTTCTTCGGGGGGCAAGACTTCCTTACGCAGTTTGTCCTGCAATTTAGAAATAATCTGATCGGTTGCCTTTACGCCGACATCTGCTTGCAATAGTAATGCCTCGATGTCATCAACTGAATCAGCACTGAGAGGTCCTTGTCCGACGATCGCTTTTAGTTGATTGACCAGTGATAAACGAGTTTTATCTAAACCTTGGCGCAGACGGTTGAGCCATGTAATTTCTTCGACAGAGATTTCTTCGGGTCGGCGACCTTGGGATGCGAGGACTTCGGCTGACCAGATGAAATTCTCATCAAATTCGATGGTGGGCTTGCGTCTGACCTTAACTTCGGGTTTGACCTCTGGCTCTGGCTCAATGATTGCCGTCGCTTCGAGGGCAGCGATCCGTGCAAGGCGATCGCTTTCGGACTGCATCCAAAAGGGGACAGATTCAGCTTCTGAGCTAATTTCTTCGGCGATAGTGGAATCGGCTGGGGCAGGAGTAGCAACTTCGGGTTGTATTTCTAAGGATGGCTCAGGCTTGGGAGCAACTGGATCAGGGTTTTCTGATGTAGTTGCGACAATTTCAGGCTCTTCAATCTTTGCGTCAGGTGCAAGGACTTCAGACTCAGTACTTTCTGATTCAACTTCTTGAGAAACTTCAGGTTGAGTAATTTCTGGCTCAGCAGGCTGCTCTTCGGACTTAGCTTCTGGCGCGATATTTTCTGGTATAGCTTCAGCAATCTCTGGTTCCTTAGTTTGAGCCTCTGGCTCAGAAATTTTTGGCTCAGCAACTTCTGGCTCAGTAGTTTCAGGTTTGCTAGCTTCAGGTGCTTTATTCTCAGCAACTTCAGCTTGTTGCTGCACATTGGCATAGGCAGCCTTTGCCCAATTGAGTAAATCTTGGGATGCGGGGGCAGGGCTAGATTCTACGGGGGCAGATTCTGGCGCTTTTTCTTCTGTTTGGGCTGGCTCTACAGGTTGATTTTGTGCATCTTTGTCATCATCAAACTTTCGCCGAAACCAGTTAAACACCATACTAATACCCTCGCGCAATGCCTCAATCTACATCAGATTTCAATATGTTCAACCAAGACAAACTTGATCGACAATATCGATACTGTCAGTTTACTAGGATAGTTTAAGGTGTATGCGTTATGTAGTCATGGGTGAAATCTAGACGGTTTCCCGAAATCTTAGATTTGAGGCGATCGCTGGTTAATTACAGCGCAACGCGCTGAATTAAAAAACAAATAAAGCCAAATAAATATGTGAAAGCGAGACTTAGTCTCGCTTTCACATATTTATTTGCTAATCACATTCTAGAGATTCTCTCGTGCTAATTCCTGTTTTAGAATTAATACCCTTTGCTTTAGTGCATAGCCACTTGCGCTGTCCACCATCCATAATGGCATCTGTGAAGTCTGCCCCATCAATATTCACAAAATCAAAGGTGCTGCGTAACAGAATTGTCTCTACTAGTACTGCATCACTAAGATCAGCCTTCGCAAAATCAGCTTGATCCATTAGTCCCCCCGAAAAATTAGCCCCTCTTAAATTTGCCTTGCGTAAAATCGAGGCACTAAAGACAGCTCCGCGTACATCGGCATTTTCAAAATTTGCCCCCTCCATATTGGCATTGGCAAAGCCTGACCCTGCAAGTGCTCTGCCCGAAAAATCTCTGCCTTTTAGCTGAGCATGGCTAAAGGAAAGGGTTTCCGCTTGAGCAGTCATCGGAGAAACCAGTAAACAGGCGATCGCAAAAATAGCCGTAATTGCCAAGCGTAGGTATGACATAAATGTAAAAAATATTGAAGCGCAGGAGGGATGTCCCTATCTTAAGGGTTCTGCGATTTAAATAAGAAGCAAAATTGGTGGCTCGGCTTTGCCGAGCCACCAATTTTGTGGTGCTAACCAAAAGAGAGCTAGTACTTAGTACTAGCTCTCTTTTAGCTGTAAGGCGATCGCCTTAACAAAAATGAAAAAATAAATTACAAAGGACGGTTTAGGAAAATGGCACTAAAGATGCGTTAGTTTTCAACGTAGTTGAAGAGTAAGCCCATAGCAGCGATTGGGAGAATTACACCAAAGAGGGGTACAAAGATGTAAGAAACGTAGAAGTGAGCGTAGTATCCAGTCATGGTTATGAGGTTCCTTGAGTAAATATGAATTATTTCAGAATTTAATTTGGGATGAAATTAATCTCGGTGATGCAATTAACAACACCTGAGATTACTTAAGACCAAATTAAAGGAATAAACTTTTGGAATGGCTCTAGGTAGTTGAGGAAGTAAGCAAAGGCAACACTACCAGCACCACCAACCAAGAAGCTGCTAGCAAATTCACTCCAACCAGCAGTTGTACCCAAGTCAGCAGGTGCATCAGCAGCAGAGCTAGACTGAAGTGTGGTTACGGTTTGACCATGCAAGGACAAGCCAACGCTCAAGATCAAAACTAGGGTTGCGGCTGCAAACAAACCAGCAAGACCACCTAGCTCAGTGTCTCTAAGAGGACCAAAATAGGCAAAAGGTCCATAGATAAAATAACCATGAGCTAAGCCAACTTCTAGACCACGACGGCTAGCAGACAAGCCTGTACGATAAGCAGGAAGGTTACCGATAAAAGCTCTAACAACTGCCGAATCGCTGATAGGAGTAGACAAATTCCCTAGTTGGGGATCATTTTTGAAAGGTTTTACAAAATCTGTCATAAGTCTTTATTAAGTAAAGATTGCAGGTAGAATTTTGTCTTCATTTTAGGGAATAAGCGCTGATGTCACAGCATAAAGGGTGAGTATCTTTAGAAAACTTCACAACCCCTAGCCTAAGAAAGTAACTTTGTCACTTTACTTAACGTGAGTTTGATATCGCCATTTGTGCCGCGCGGAGCGCGGCACAAATGGCTTTAGGTCAGAGATGCTGATGGACATAAATCGGCTAATTCACAGCGATCGCAGGCGGGTTTACGAGCATTACAGACCGCACGACCGTGGTAAATAATCCTGATTGACCAGTTTTCCCAATCCCGTTGGGGCAGTAGCGCCATGAGATCCCGCTCTACCTTAAGAGGTTCATCAAATTTGGTTAGCCCCAATTTTTTCGTTAAGCGCTTAACGTGGGTGTCAACGGTTACACCTGCATTGATCCCATAGGCATGGGCTAAGACCACATTGGCAGTTTTACGAGCAACTCCTGGTAGTTTTAATAGCTTTTCCATCGTATTGGGGACTTGCCCATCAAAATCTCGCATGATCATTTCGCAAGCCCCACGAATATTTTTGGCTTTGTTTCGATAAAAACCTGTGGAATGGACTAGTTCCATGAGTTCGTCGAGATCGGCATTTGCCAAGGCGATCGCATCGGGAAATCGCGCAAATAATTTAGGTGTCACCATATTCACGCGCTCATCGGTGCATTGAGCCGACAAAATTACCGCCACCAAAAGCTGCACAGGGGTTTCGTAGTCCAGTGAACAGGTTGCATCGGGATATAGCCGTTTCAGACGAATGAGAATTTCATTAGCCCGAACTTTTTTAGATGAACGTTTGGTAATAATTCCCATGATTAGCGGCGCATTGTGGCAATTCTGAAATGGTGAAATTCATACCGAGGCTATGAATTTCAGTGGGCTTAATCCTCTTCGACACGACTTGCACCACGCTCGTAATGTTTGCAAATACCGCGACGACTGGACTTAATAAACTCACAAAATAATTGAATGTCAGGATTATTGCTAAATTCTGGATCATTATTAAGGAACTCGATCGCTTCGCTACGATTGCGGTTAGAAAGGTAGACCACCTTATAGGCATTGAGGATGGCACGGCGACGCTCAGGACTAAAACCATTGCGACGTAGACCAAGGCGATTGAGTCCCAACACCATATTTGTGTCAACTGCCATGCAGTAGGGTGGTACGTCCACGCCAAGGCGAGTTTGACCACGCACCATTGCATAGGCTCCGATCCGTGCAAACTGATGTACTACCGAGTCCCCACCCATGAAGGCATTGTTTGCTACCTCCACATAGCCTGCTAGCAAGACGTTATTTACTAAAACTACGCGATCGCTAATTTGGCAATTGTGGGCGACATGAGCACCTGTCAGCAGTAAATTATCATTGCCAATAGTTGTTGTGGAGCCTTCCTTAGTGCCACGATTGACGGTGACATATTCCCGAAATGTATTGCGATCGCCAATCTCCACAAAACTTACTGCTCCCTTATAGGAAGTATCCTGCGGTTCCGAACCAACAATTGCCCCATAACCAATTTGGTTGTCATTACCAATCTTGGTATGTCCTGTAATGATTGCTCTAGCCCTAATCTCGCAGCGATCGCCGATCTCCACAAACTCGTCAACAATGGCATCGGCTCCTATAGTTGTACCTTCGCCAATTTTGGCATGGGGATGGACGATGGCGCGGGGATGAATCGTAATATTAGTATTTGGCATTGAAATTTCGGTCTAGAGTCTGGGGCGCAAAAATAATTAAATTTAAATTAAATTTAAAGTAAGCAAACAAAGTCAATAGTCTATGGCAATAGTGTAGCAAGCATTCATCGCAAGTAATCCCCCAACCATGAACCGATAAATTTGGAAAGTGTTGCTTAAGTAAGTGGGCGCAATTAAATATAAAACCCCAAAACCTGTGGCGCACGCTGCGCGTGCGCCACAGGTTTTGGGGTTTATATTATGCCCAGCTACTTAATAACCCTTCCCAAATTTATCTATCTTTCAAGATTCCAAACTTATAAAGCCGTTGCACAATTTCTTCGAGTAGTTGCATATAGCTAAAATTGGTCTTTTGGAGAATTTTTTGGACTGAACCACTCAAACGCACGTAATCGTCATCTGTCAAATCCTTCGCGGTAATAATAATGATAGGAATTGATTGAATATCTTGCCGTAATCTTAAGAGATGGATAAATTCAAATCCATCGATATTCGGCATCATTAAATCAAGCAAAATTAGATCGGGAACATGATCGGACAGCAAATTTAAAGCTTCATAACCATCCTGCGCTTCCCAAACAATACAATTTTCCTTTTCTAACATCCGCCGCAACATTGATCGGACATTAATATTATCTTCAGCAATCAAAACTGATAGATGTGACTTTGAGCCATAACGATATTTCTCAATTGCTGCAACTAAGCGATCGCGATCGATTGGCTTAAAGAGATAGTCATTAGCACCGATCTCATAGCTCTCATGGTAATCAGGCGTAATTGTCAGCAGAATAATGGGAATCCCTGAAGTCAAAGGTTGCGACTTTAATTCTTTGAGAACTTCCCAACCATTCATTGAGGGCATTTGCACATCTAAAATAATCGCATTCGGTAAAATCCGATGTGCTAAATCTAGCCCATCTTCACCATTAAAAGCGGAATAAACAAACAACCCAAGATGGCTCAAACCTGATTTAGTATATTGATGGATCGCAGGATCGTCATCAATTACTAAGATTGATGGATAGGTTGGCTTTTCACTATCTGCATGGTGATTATCTGTTGACTCTGGCTTAGATAAAATCGGTTTGCTATTCTTATAAGCTGACGATTTTGCTAGTTCACTATCGACTGGCAAGTAGATGGTGAAGGTTGAGCCTTTTCCTAATTCGCTCTGAACCGTAATACTTCCTCCCATCATATTACAGAGCCGATGACTAATCGCGAGTCCTAAACCTGAGCCTCCATACTGACGAGTTGTGGAACTATCTGCTTGATTAAAAGGTTGAAAAAGCTTTTGGATATTTTCGGGACTAATTCCAATTCCCGTATCACTAATTGTAAAACAGAAATATTCGCCCTGCTCGGAGATTTGACGATTAACATTGACTTGAATTTCTCCAGATTTTGTAAATTTACAAGCGTTGCTTAAAACATTTAACAGGACTTGCCTGAGACGGGTCATATCTGTGTGAATGCTTCCCAGTTGTAGATCGCAATTGACAACTAAGTGGTTATTGTTCTGGAGCAGCAAGGGCTGAATGGATGTGGTTGTGTTCTGCACTAGAGAGGGAACATCAAAGTCATCATAATGAATTTCTAATTTACCCGCCTCAATTTTGGTCATATCGAGGATGTCGTTAATCAAGTCCAGTAAGTGCTTGCCCGATTGATAAATTTTCTGGAGATCCTGCCCGAAATCTTCTAAACCTAAGGCTTCGGCATCTTCTTGTAAGATTTCGCTATAGCCGATGATCGCATTGAGGGGAGTGCGTAACTCATGGCTCATGTTGGCTACAAAGGTACTTTTAGTTCGATTTGCTTCGAGGGCGCGATCGCGAGCTAAGGAGAGTTCCTCATTCATCAAGCGGAGGGCTTCCTCATCCCGTTTCCGCAGCATTAATGCTCCTAATTGCATAGCGATCGCACCGATTAATCCCACCAATTGCTGATCGCCATCATTGGGAAATCGGGTAAAGAAAGCCATAATTGCGACAACTTTGGTATCTGCACTCACAGGAATTGCTAAACCTGAGCGCAAACCACATTCCATTGCAGGATATTTCCGCAGGAAGTGGGATTCTGTTTCAAGGGAAATATCCCAGATCCATTCTGGATGCTGATGTCCCCATACTCTGCCCGGAAAGCCAATTCCCGAAGTAAAAGAAATCCTTTCGCTATATCTGCGAAACGCCTCTAGCCCTTCAATACTGCTATACCATGCAGGGCTACAGATCAAAACCTGCTCATCTGTCGATGGTATCCAAGCCTCTCCGTAATCCCATCCTGTGAATTGACAAATCTTGTTGAGGGTAATTGCTAAAGCTGATTGAAAATCATTGACGGCACTAATATCTAACGTTAAGCGCTGTAATAATTGCGATTCTTCTTCCGCGCGCTTGCGCTGAGTAATGTCTTGAACCGTACCTTCAAAGCCGATCAGAGTTCCATTTGGCTCCCTTACTGCCCTCACATTTTCGGAAATCCAGATCTTGGAACCATCTCGCCGATAGACCTGCGATTCAAAATTGGAAACTGTGTCATGGGAACGCAAAATATCGATAAATTCTTGACGACGTGATGGGTTGACATAGAGCTGATTGGCAATATTCGTGACATTATTAATCAAAGACTCTGCGGAAGGATAGCCATAGATTCTTGCTAACATCGGATTGGCAATCAAATAGCGTCCGTTAATCGTTGTCTGAAAAATCCCCTCGATCGCATTCTCAAAAATACTTTTATATTTAGCTTCCGCACTTTCAAGGTCGTTACGCAACTTAGAAGTTCTTGCTTTGAGCAATTTATGGATTTCCGTTGCTTGCTGCACCACCTGCATCAATTCTTCAACGCGATAGGGCTTAGTGATGTATTTAAAAACCTTGGATTGATTAATCGCTTCTACCAAATCGCCAACATCAGTATGGGCTGTCAACAGAATTCGTAAAGTATCAGGATATAACTCAGCAACTTGGCTTAAAAGCTCAGTTCCCGTCATCATCGGCATCCGTTGATCGGAAACAATAACTCCAATATCTGGCTCATTTCCCAAAATTGCCAAGGCTTCAAACCCATCTTTGGCTTGGATAATGTGATAACTACGATGAAAAATCCGATTTAGCAGATCCAAGTTATCTACTTCATCATCAACAATGAGTAATTTATTTAGTGATTTATTTAGTGATTTATTTATTTGTGAGCTAGCCATGAGTATATTTGCTGCACGCAGGTTTTCGCTTATGCTGTTTGAAAGTAGTCCAAAGTAACACTTTCAAAACATTTATTATGGTTTGTTTGATAGCAAAGTTCTGCAATTAAAACCTTACCAACATTCATTTAAGCAAAAATAGATTATGAAAATTGTAATAACGGGTGCTACTGGCTTTGTCGGCACTAAATTAGTTGAGCGTTTACAAGCTTTGGGCGATCGCATTGTCGTTTTGGCTCGCGATACCCAAAAAGCAAATAATTTATTTCCCCAAGCATCTTTTCCCAATGTGGAAGTAGTTGGCTACAATCCTTTTGAGTTGGGAGATTGGGCAAAGGTAATTTCTGGTAGTGATGCGGTGATTAACCTTGCGGGTGAACCTCTCGCGGGTGTGCGTTGGACGGATAAACGAAAGCAGGAAATTCGCGATAGTCGAGTTTTAACTACTAAGGTGTTAGTGGAGGCGATCGCGCAAGCCGAAGTCAAACCTCAAGTTTTGATCAGTGGTTCAGCGATCGGTTACTACGGGACAAGTCTTGATAAAACCTTTGATGAATATAGCGATGCAGGCAATGACTTTTTGGCAAATATTTGTAAATATTGGGAAGATACGACTGAGTCCGTCACGGGTTTGGGAGTACGTCTAGTTAAACTGAGAACAGGAATTGTTCTAGGCATGGGTGGGGCGATCGCTAAAATGCTGCCGATTTTCCAAGTTGGTGGCGGCGGCAAATTAGGCAGTGGTAAGCAATGGTTTTCATGGATTCATCTCGATGATCTCGTTGCGCTTATTATCTATGCGCTCAAGAATCCTGACATGACAGGGGCAATTAATGCGACTGCGCCCAATCCTGTAACCAATGCCGAGTTCACTGTTTCCCTCGCTAAGGCAATTAAACGCCCTGCCTTTGTACCTGTACCTGCGGCGGCGCTAATTTTGGTGTTTGGAGAAGCAGCAACAGTGTTACTAGATGGTCAGCGCGTTGTGCCCCATAAAGCTCAAATCAATAAATTTGCATTTCAATATCCCGATATTGACTCAGCCTTAACGCAAATTTTCTCCTAAGTAGCTATAGCAAGGTAGGTTTTGAGAGAGGGTTTGCGTAGCAAACCCTCTCTCAAAACCCGTTTCAAATTATCCCGAACTCGCGTTAATCTCCCAAATTGTGGGTACAAAAAAGCCTCGCGAAGCGAGGCTTTGAATTTTTTCTTTTTTGATGGGCCGAGCTGGATTTGAACCAGCGTAGGCGTAGCCAGCGGATTTACAGTCCGCCCCCATTAACCACTCGGGCATCGACCCTTTGCTTGGATGTTTTCCAAGCGAATCTAATCATATACATTTATGTCACCACTGACAAGAGGAATTGCAAAAAAAATCAAAATACTTGTTATCTATAACCAAATCTCAAAAGATAAGTGGTGGCGCTTAGCGCCACCACTTATCTTTTGGGGAATCCTCGAAACCCGATCGCGATCGCGCTTAAGAAAATAATCCCCATTAAACCTGCTAGGGGATTACCATTTAGCCCTGTCACCCACTCAGGAACAATCCCCGTAGGCTTGAGCAAATGCGTAGTATTGACAATGTAATAACACCAAACCAGACCACCATGTAAACCGATCGCTACACCCAAACGCCCCTCACATCGCCACCTTGCCAGCACCAGCGCAATACTGAGAATTACCAAGCCCACAAATTGACTCCATGTTGCCAGTACCACATCCAGAGGCTTGATGAAATGAAGAATCGCAAAAAATAGGCTGGCTGATATAAGCGCTGTCTTTTGTGAATAATCACGCTCTAGTTCTGACAAGATCCAACCACGAAATAACATCTCCTCCGCAAATCCCACGCCGATCGCTGTTAATAGTCCGGGGGCGATCGCTCCTTGCCAATCTACAAAATACACTCCAAGGGTCGGTAACAATCTTGCTGGTAGAGGTTGCCAGTTGATTGTTTGCAAAGCTAGCCAACCGAAACCCACTTGCACCGCCATGAAAATACATAAAGTGGCACTACCCAAGATCAGACCAAATAAAAAATCGCGTCCATTTTTGCCAGTAAAAGATAAACCGTAATAGCGAAAGGGATGGCTATATTTAGAGATCTTGTGACCCCACCACCAAATCAATCCTAAAAACTCGCAATATAACAAAATGGTCAGTCCTATTCCCACGGACTCCCCCCACAGTAAATACATCGGGGCTGCGATCGGTAGCCAGATAGCTAGTAAGGTCAACAAAAATAAGATGATCCGTACAGGAGCCTGATAGGAATTTAAGCGAGAAATTAAGCGATCGAAGTTCACAACAAAAAAAGGTAGGACTATTACTAAGAACAATCCTACCTTTTGGACAATCAATAAAAAGCTCTGATAATCAGCGTTTTCCTTACTCTTCTGGCTCGATTGTGCTAGTTAATCCTTTACTTTGCAGCCCTTCACAATAAAACTCCGCATGTTCTTGGACACAGGTAATTACTAATGCACAACCGTTAGAATGCGCTGCCATCATGATATCGACAGCCTGTGGCTGCGTTAAACCATTGACAACTTGCATTAGGGTTTGGACAACATATTCCATAGAGTTGTAATCATCGTTATGCAGTAAAACTCGATATCTAGGGGCAATTTTGCGTATGGTTGTAGGACGAGTAATAGTTTCGGTAGACATAATCTTTTAGTTGCCTCCAGCAAGGATGAATTTATGGGTTTAGATAATTACGCAATTTAAAGTTTGGTGCATTAAGAGGGATGAGAGTGTTTGCATATATGCGCTGTAGATAACACACCAGTCGATCTCATGTCTGCATAGTAGACCTGAACATTAAAATTTTAATAATACTTAATACATGTCTACATATTATAAATACGAATCCCAAAAATGTGAAGTACAGATCGAGAGATCAATTGCCCCGTAATATGGCGTTGCCCAAATGTTAGTAAGATCTCTCCTGTTTTTCCCTAATCATATTGATATCTTTCCTGAAAAGCTAACATCGCATCTAACTGAGATTCCATTAGCAAACATTGCTCCAAATGAGCAATATCCAAATCAGGCAACCACTCACTCGCTGAAAGCAGAACATATTCTTCATCCTGCAAGCGATAGATACTAATCTTGCCATCCTGCCAAAACCAGACTTCAGGCACACCTTTTAACTGGTATTTTCTCAGCTTTTTGACACTGCCACTAGTAACAACTATTTCAACACATAAATCAGAAATCTCTTTTTCTGTGCCAAAGTTATAGGACAAATCAGCTTGAAATTCAGCCTTTCCTGTTAACTCCTGAGTATATGCACCTGTAGCGACAAAGGCTATACGTTTTAAAACAAAATATTGCCCAAGTAGCAATGTTAGTAACACACAAATCTTTTCATGTAATCGTCCAAGCCCCACGATTTCTAGTACTCCCTCGCAATAATTTAATCGCACACCACCAATTTCTGCAAACGCAGATTGCAGAGCCTTGAATTGCTCCCATGTCACAGCCTGCTTGATGAGGTATTGGTCAGCAGATTTTGTTAAAGTTTGAGTCATGGCTTTACCTCGGCAATTAGGTAGCTACTAGTATAACAATGCCAATTTCGCGATCAAATCCAAATTTAAGAAAGGCGGCGCATCGCGCCGCCTTTCTTAAATTTGGGCTTGAAGTTCTTGATAAATTGTTGCCAAATATTCATCGATAAATTTTGACCAGCCAATCATGATGAGTTGATTGTGAGTCAGCTTCTCAGGATGAATATCATCATAGCCAAATCCAATTTCGCGACCTGAGAGATCACAACAAACTAGTCCTGCGGCTTTGGCGATCGCTAAAGGTCCAACCGTATCCCAGAGCTTAACGCGACGATTGAGATAGATATAGGCACTTGCCCGGCCTTGGACAACTTCCATTACCTTCAAGCCAAAACTACCGAGGGTATAAAACTCCACATTGGGAACCGCCGCACGAATCGCATCACCATAGGCTAGATCATCTTTTTTACTGACGATCACGCGATCGCTGCTTGCACCAATCGGCGGCACAGCATAGAGAACTTCAGGGACATTCCCATTCGTGACGGTGAATACTCCATTTATTGCCGTACCGCCAAAATATAAGAGATCGCTCTTTGGCGCATAGATCCAACCCAGCGTAGGCTGAAATGCTTCTAAGATCCCAACCATCACCGAATAGAACTCGCGTCCATGAATGAAGTCATCAGTACCATCAATGGGATCGATAAACCAGTACTTTTGATTCAATTCCGCATATTGCTTCCATAGTTCCTGCGATCGCGAATTTTCTTCGCTAATTACCACATCATCGGGGAACCATGCTTGAAATTTTTGGCTGAGCAGATGATCGAGTTCGCGATCGACATTAGTTACATAATCATCAAAGCCTTTTTCGTCAACTTGAAAACCAGACTCTCTGAGGTGAATTGCTTTTTGTCCGATCTCCCGAATAAATTGACAGATTTCTGTTTGTAATGCGAGATTCATATGGTTACTTGCGGTGAGAAAATATTCGGAAATAAAGCGATCGCCAAAATTCTTTGACAGGATAGGTAATGAAGGTAATGGGATTAATCGTGACGATAATATCGCGAAAACCGATTTGCGCTAAAAAGGCGATCGCCCAAGCCACAAAACTTGCTGACATCACCCCATAGGGATTGAGATCGCTTTTAAATGGGCCCAAAATCAATTTGCGAATTGTGCAATAGTCATCAAGGCGACGAAGGGTGACTAAATCCCCAATGGTGCGTTTGGAAAGCTCATACAAGGGACTCAGGGCAGGATTAACTTCTGCTTCAGAGGTATTGACCCAAATTTCTTTCTGATTGGCATTTTCCGCATCAGGTATTGTTTCGAGGAATAGATCAATCCAGCGAAAAACAGAAAAAGTATTGACTTCATAGGATTTGTAAATAGATGCTGAATCTCTGGCTCCCAATACATTTACACCATGATTGAGAATGAGAATATCCACTTTTTGTAAGCGATCTCGTAGTTCTGCCTCATGACCTAATTGCCATGTGAGTACCTCAATAGTGGGGCGATCGTTAACCTCAAAACTCGCATTAGGTGAAGTTGTTAGGGCAATTATTTGTGCCTCTCGTTTGCTCAGTTCAGCTACTAAAGCCCTGCCCATAGTGCCCGAAGCACCTGTAATTGCAATACGTTTGCCTTTAAATGACAATACCTTACCCAAAACCTTCTCTACAAGTTTAAACCGACATAGCCTCACCGTGACTACACTTTATGTTGTAAAAATCCGACTAAGCTTTGCAAAAATGCACTACTGATCTCTGTGCGTGTTGGAGCACTAGTCAATGAACCACTGGTATCTCCCTCAATATCTTTTATCTCCTCCCCATTGCTCGTATTGCTCATGCCCATATCAATGTCAGGGACTTCTTCTACTAAACCAACGACGATTAATCGAAAGGCGATTTGCTGAAGTTTGGGTAGAGGAATTTGCAATTTCTCAGCTATTTTCTTGAGATTCATCATCCCATCAGCAAGGTTACGCACCTGAGTCTCACTAGCATCTAAGCGTAAACTCGATTCATCGGACAAAATATTAAACAATGTCGAACTGGGATCAGGTAGCTTGCTTTGTAAAACTTTCCAGTCCTTGAGACTGCGTAAGCCCATTAAGGTTGTTTCCGTCGCAGGCAAGCTTAAACCCGTCATTTCCGACTTAGGCAGATCGGTTTTAGCTTCAAAGCGAAACTGACCTGTCTCTACTTGAAACAAAGAACAAACTTGTCGTAAAACCTGCACACTAAACAGCAACTTCAGTTGATCTGGCTGTAATATTCCTAAGGATTTTAGATTTAACCCTAAGGGGACATTTTCTTGGATGAGGCGCTCTAATTGAGGACGATAGGCTTCAGCGATCCAACCTCTTTGTTCGATTAATCTCGCTAAGCCACGATTGTCTAAGCGATCGCCCGCAGCGACAACCCTCCCACTATGCAACCAAATATGTCGTAAAAAAGGCTTGCCCGTTCGTAAGTCTTGAGGATCTCTAATCGTTAATATTCCAGTTTTTTGTCCCTGATCTAAAAACTGAAATATCTCTGGGAGAGAAAACTCGGATAAAGAGCCTGTAATTGCCATAACTGTAAACCAGAGAGTTAATGCCCAAATCTATAGCGGAGAATAGCCGTAATTCCTAACAAGATCAATTAAAGCAACTATAACAAAATCAATCAATTCCAAAAATTAAGCAACGGATTTAGTTTGGATATAGTATTGCACTAAAGCCACGATCGCTTGAATGACTGTATCGCGTTCTTCCGCATTTAAGATCACCACAGGTGGTTGATTTTTTTGATCAACAAAGCCTAATGCTAGCTTAATATTCTCACTTGACCAAGCTCCTTCACAATCCATATGGGTGATTCCGATAATGTAAGGAATCTGAACGCGCCGATTCATATAACTGAGAATGCGGCGGGCATAGCGAAACTCATGGGGGCGATGGGCGGCTACTAATAAAATAAATGCATGGGCTTTACGGATCAGAATATCCCACATAAAGTCAAAACGCTGTTGTCCGGGGGTTCCATAAATATGGAGAGCCATATCTGGTCCAAAGGTTAATCGCCCAAAGTCCATAGCAACCGTAGTTTTATGTTTGATCTCTGCTGTTTCGTCTGTAGCTCGGCGATCGGTATCGACGACATCAATTTCACTCACAGTCCGAATAAAAGTTGACTTCCCTGCGCCAACAGTACCAGCCACAACTAACCGCATGATTTCCATAACTCTCTCTTGTCCCTTCCCTTTGTCATTCTACAATCTGGGTAGTGATCTAGAGCTTAAGATCACGCCAAGCATCTTAAACCTAAAGTCATGCCATCCTTAGCACTACCATAATCTGAACTATTAGGCTGAACTATTAGGAAAAACAAGGGGCTTAAGCCCCTTGTTTCTGAGTATTAGATCTTTTGCCTTTGGCAAAGAGGCTTTCCTACAGTTCACACCGTTTTAATTAAGTGCGGCTTAACTAAGTGCGGCTTTCAGTTCGCTTGTGACACGCTTAATCTCTAACATTAATAAACCTTGTTTGGCTGCCTTGCTTGCCAACACCAATAAAACAGCCTCTTCACCGCAACTAGTGAGAATGCCATAGCCTTTGTCACCTTCTACATAAAGGCGATCGATCGTACCTCTAGCTAGCTCATTACCAATACGTTCGCCCAATGAGAGCATAGCTGCTGACATTGCAGAAACTCGCTCTTCATCCATACCACTTGGTAAAGTCGAAGCTAAAGGTAGTCCATCGGGTGATACAAGTGCAGCTCCCTGTACATCACTGGTACTAGTGACTAAGTTTTGTAAAATACTTTCCAACTTCACAACATTAATGCTCATCTGTTCTCTCCTTGATTTGAATTGTTGTTATAGATATTTAGTAGAGTCTGAGAATGGGATACTACCCGAGTACTTCAAACTCAATGACATCATGGGTACTACCGCGTAGAACTGATTCTGTTTGTTTCCCGCGTAGACGTGCTCCCATAACCTGTTCAATCACCCCTTGGATTGCTCCTAGGGTAAAGGTTAGTTTCCGAGGCGAGCCTTCAGGTTCACCAGCAGAACAAATAGTCTCTCGACAGTAAACTTTGACAGTTGCATCAACTTTTTCAATCTTGTCAACAATGCAGAGTCTAGTCCCATCTTTTCCTAATGCTTTTTGGAGAAGAGGAACAAGATCGGCAGGGGAAGTTCCTTTTCCCGCAATGCCAAGTTGTTCGGCTAGTTGTTTACCACGATGACGACCTGCGGCAATTAGGGTAATCATAGCCGCCTTTTCACCTAGAGCCTCTTCAGCTCCAGTTACGATCGCTTTAAAACAAACAATACTACTAAATTCGCCAAGTTCTGGACGCATAAAAACCTCAAAAATAATCAAAAACTACAATGCAATGCATTCTTACTTCATGCTTGCTGCGCCTGTGGAGATCATGCGCTTGAATAATCCTTCAGTCCATCCCGTTTCGCGTAAAACCGCTTGGGAAGAAACTTCGACATAGGCTTGCTCAATAAAAGCCAAATCAATCATGCAAATCCGTCCCAACGCATCTCTAAGATCCTCAGGTAAACCTGCTGATTTGAGTTGCTTCCCCACTTCGTTAACGACAGTTGCCATAGCGGGAACCACATGTTGTGGTCCAATGCCAATCTGCACATGGACTAAGCCAATGCGCCAACGACGTGCCGCATAAGCATTTCCCCAATCATCCATCCCTGTAAACATTTCTCCAAACCATTCTACGAAGGTTTCATTTAGACGATGCATTCGTCCTTCTTTTGCAGTAAGGATTGCATTCATTTCAGCATCACGCGCTAAATAGGCATAGAAAACCTCTGCCATTTGGCGTGCGATCTCATTTCCCCATGTTGCATTTGCCTTGAGTAAGGCTTTATCTGCATCCGAGAAAGATATCCGTTGCGTCATTGTTGTCATGAAAACTTGAGGATCAAGAGCCATAAACTATTCCTTGATAATTTGGTTAAAGAACAACACAACTCTTTTTACAGCTTTTCTATCTCCCCCAGATAGATTTCTTAATCCCAAATTTAGTCTTTGGAAGACTATTTTATGAGACTAAGCACTGTAGATTTAGGTGTTTAACTTTAGATGATTGGTTATGTTGTGTTTTTAGATAGCGCAAATTTATTTCTTTCAACACATCCCTAATTATAGATGCTATGGGTAATATTTAACACAAAAAATTACTTCTTAAAGAAAATATAACTATAAAATAACTTTTAGACTGTCCTCATAATGAAGTGAGATGGATTGCAGCTATAACCAGTGAGCATTTATGAACATTTAACTGTTTGAATGAAATCACAGCCTACAATTCCCTTAAATAAATTAGGATTGCTTAATCAACGATTATTCTCAGTAACTAGCTAGAACTAAAAGCTGTAGGGCAGGTTGTGCCTGCGTTATAGCTTTTGGTTCTAGCTAGTTAGGCAATGCTTAATAGGTATTATTCTTAAATAAGATTGTGCAAAGAGATTATGCAAAAATTATTGTAATGTTTATTAAACTTTGTAACATTTGTTGTGAAGTCCAGTCATTTCTTAACTGAAACTTAATAATTTTTTTGGATATGTCATTCCTAAGATTCTGACGAGTCAATGTTTTGTAGATAAATTTCTTATCGTTCTTGCAAACTTATCAATTAACAATAAACTAGGATTATTATTAGGAGATGGAAATAGGACAGTTTTGGTAAATTTATGTTGGCAATGAATATTAAGCAAGAACAAACTATTCGCGAGGTTGTGCAAAGATTCAAGGCTGCATTATCAGGATTTCCAGAAAGTGTGAGAAAGAGAGGAGGGGAGATTGATGAAGCTTCTTTTGTTCATGCCATCTCCAAAGCAGCGAGTCAATATGCACGCAACTATATTAAGTCCTATGCGTTTACACAGATATTTGGCAGTCAAAAACTAACAACTCTATCTTCCATTTATATTGCCCAGAAATTTCAAGCCTATACCTCTGTGCGTAGTTTTGAATCAGTTAATGATTTGGAAGAAGCCTTTGCTCACGACCTTCAGAGAAGTAATTACAGTAAAGGTAATAATCTGTTGGGATTGAATATTGCTAATGAAGAAGTCTATCTAATGATCTTAGGAAAGCCTACGGTGGGGAAGACAACTTTCTTGAAATACGTTGGATTAGAGGCTTTGTACTATCCAGAATCTCGATATAAGCATGATGTTTTGCCTGTGTTTATCCATTTGTGGAAATTTTGTCTGAATACGGATAATTTACTACAGTCGATCGCTGAAGAATTTGAGAAATGCGGTTTCCCTGAATCCCGTGAGATCGCCATATGGATGTTAGAGCAAGGGAAACTATTGATTTTGGTGGATGGTTTAAATGAATCGACCTTATCGCAAAGGTATCTATCTCAGCATTTAAAAGAATTTGTCAAAGCCTATCCTCATAACCGTTACATTGTTTCTAGTCGTTTGGTGTCTTATCAAAGGAATTTGGGGCAGTTTTTAGAATTAGAAATGCAAACTTGGGGTGACTTACATATTCAGGAATATATTCATAAGTGGTTTACGATCAACTATGAATCTAGAGCTAATCGAGATGCAAATGGGACTTCTACTGATTCTGCTAAGCTTGCTGATATGGCATCACAGGAAGCCCAACGTTGCTGGCAAATCTTGCAATTAAATGCAGTTGCAAGAGACTTAGCAGATTCACCTTTGTCTTTATCGTTTTTATGCTTGCTATGCGATCGCCGATTGAGTTTACCAAGTAATGTGAGTGGGCTTTATCAAAAAGCAATCAATTTAGTCTTGGAGGAGCAGGTACTGAACTATCAATTGTTGAACGATCAAGGTCAAAATATTATTAGTACCGACATTTTGGAGATCTTGTTGACGGAGATTGCCTATAAGAGCTTTGAGCTATGTCAGTCACTCCTGCCATTTCAAGATTTGACAGAATATTTACAGGAAATCTTAACTAGCTATATTGGAGTGCTAGAAAAAGTTGAAGTTAGTTTTAATTTATTAAAAGTTTTACAGAAAATAGGGATTTGCAAAATCAATACTGTTGCGGGTTTAACGAGTTTCACCTTTAGCCATATTACTTTTCAGGAATATTTTGTGGCTCGCTACATCTACAATCACAATTTAGTAAAACAGATAGTTCCGCAGCACTTGAACGATCGCCGTTGGCAGAATATATTTCTATTACTTGCAGGGATTGCTAATGGCAATGTTGAGGAACTGTTGTTATCGATGGAGATACAATCTGCCAGCTATATTAATACCAATAAACTCAATGATATTTTAGAATGGATAGAACAGATTAATATTCATTCTCAGGGGACACAAAAAAGTGTAGCTAAACGGATTGCCGCACTGTTTTTGGCTCGTCCTCGATTTTTAGTGGAAATCGCGCCTGCACTTGTTTTAACGAGAATGTTAGAGCTTGCCCGTGAGCTATATGGCGCTTTTGATTTGGCACCTAATTTCGATAAAGTGTTTGCCTCGGATTTATCTTTGAGTCTGGCTCATGCTCTTGATTTTGATAGTAATACTGAACTTAATTTAGTGATCCAGCTATGTAAAGACCTAGAACAAACTCTTGCGAAGATTGATTTTGATAAGAGATATATTAATTTTATGGCTTTGAGTGCTAGGTTGGAATCTTTAATTGATCAAGTGCCCAGCTACGATCAACCCTTTGAGGTTCGCGAGGATTTTCGTAATCAGATCAGTCGGGTTTGGCTACAGACTTTATATCTACCCGTAGACTTAAATCAAATTTCCCATCATGAAGTGGAATCCCTCGAAAATTATCTATATGCCAATTTGTTAATGGTGAAATGCAAGAATATTGCGATCGCTGTTTCGCGCAAAGTATGGGAAGAAATCGAATCAAGAATTCTCCGCATTACAAATGTTTAGTATCCTTGCCGAAGGCAAGGATACTAAAACTAATTCACGACACGGAGCTTGGTAACTTTTAGGGTATATTTGCCACCGCTACTGCCACCAAAAGAAGAAACTCGGATCGTATATGTCCCTGATTGCCGAACTTTAAAAAAGATTAAAGAGTTAGTAGTATCACTTGCCGCATCATCATTTTCAGCAATTACCTCACCCTTGGTATCTAGCAAACTCAAAACCGTATCAAAACTGCCCGAATTTACCGTGATTTCTAAACGCTCATCTTTCTGTGCTTCGAGGATATAGTCACGGGCAAAACCTTTCTGACCTGTAGGAATATCTTTATCCGTGAGAATGTCATTAATTTCCGAGCCACTCGATATTGCTGTGGGTTTATAGACATTGCGACCTTGCGCGAAGGACTCAGATACGGAGATTAGGTTAATGGCGATCGCACTTGTGCTAATAATGGCACTAATAATTGCACTGGTCATAATCCCAGCAATGAGCGGAGTCGAGATTCTTGGATAATAACGAAAATGATGATGGTCAGAACGGCTTAAATATTTCACGAAACTTCTTTTAATTCAGAGAATGTCAATTGTAGCTGAGTAGATTCTACTGTGGAATTAGATGTGCTGTTGGCAAAGGGGACTTCCTTGATGGCTGCGGCTTTAACCGTTGGGACTATTTGAATTTTGCCATAAAATTCTTCTTGAAATAACTCCACCTTGGACTGTGAAGACATCAGTAATAAGCCCCAAAATACGCCCACACGATCATTAAATACGGCGGCTAAGTCCGATATCTCAATCTCTTCATCGGGATGGAGGAGAAAATAACGCTCAATTTCTTCCACCATCTCTGAGAGATTTTCTTTGTGGGCGAGTTGGGCGATCGCTTTCATGGCAGCCTTACGCGCTACTTTACTTTGTTTCTGGCGTTTGGCAGGCTTACTACTTTTACGATCTACAATTTCGGCGATCGCTTCGATCTGGGCGATTAACTCTTCGAGGGTAATTCGTCGCGCTTTAGGAGGCAGGGCAACAGGTAAGCGCCGCAGCCTCTTATCAAAATCCGTAGGCAAGCGTAGAGATGTGGCGACTTCAGACTCTAATTCTTCTAACTCGCCAACTAGTTCTTCGGCTTGGTCATAGGCACTTTGACTTTCTGATAAGGAGTTTGCCTTGAGCAAGACCAACATCGCTGCATAGAGCATTGCTTGCCCTGAGTCATATAAATCACGACGATCACTCACAATTAGTCGCGATAAAAAGCGATCGACCACATCAATGACCTGTACATCCCATGGATCGATCTCGCCTCTTTCTGCAAGGTCAATCAATAAGGCAATGGCATCTTTGGTAACTGATTCGGCGATCGATAGGGTCATGGAGCTTGCGAGAAGCGGATGTTTAAAAATATCACCGATTGGAGCGATCTATCCATAAAAAACTAAAAATAAAGGACGCAAAGCGCCCTTTATTTTTAGTTTTTAGATTTGTCTTCATCAATCTCGACATCGATCGCTGAGGCAGAGACTAAGCGTTTACGCTCTTCAATCTCAACGGTTAAATTTTCGACAGTTTCTTTCAAATTCTGGATTTGCATATTCTGGCTACGCATTTCGATCGATTTTTGTAAACCAGACCAAACGCTGAATACCCAAGCAATAACTGCACCTAAGCCCATTGCCAAGATTAGCTCAACAGAAATTGGGGCAGCAACTTTCAGTTGAGGGATAATTTGAATGGGAGCCGAGGCAGTATTTTCTAGGGCGAATAAGACCAAGGCAAGTGTAACGATAAAAATAACAACAAAATTAAGCTGGCGCACAGTGATTAAACCTTGTTTCTAAAAAATTCTTAGCTAATGGTTTATCAAACAATGCTCATAATGTCCATAGAGCAAAGAGGGGTGCATTTTGCCCCTCTTTTGCTCTATACAGAAGCTTTGGCTACGGTTTTGCGTACACCTGATATTTTGGAATTGTTACGCTTAATTTCCTCTTCGGTCAGAGGCACAATATCAATGTGATTAAATAATGTGGTGACGAAGGTAAAGAGCAAAAATGGTAGAGATGTCACTACAATTAAGCCTACTGCACCAAAGGAATAAACGGGTTTACTCATCAGGGAAAGTGCTGCCGCAAGGGAGGCAAAAATCACACCTAGCCAGACAATTACCTGACCCAGAATGTCGCTGAGAGTAAGGGTACAAACAAAGCGATACTTACCAATGTCGTTCATCATATTGCACCAAATTTAAGGTAGTTTTTAAAAATTAATTTAGGACTTACGCATCGAGGAGATGTGGTGCAGGCAAAGCCTGCACCACATCTCCTCAAAACCCAGTAAACTCGTTAGCATTGCGTAAGTCCTAATAATTGTTGATTCAAGTATTTAAGTCATTGTGTTAGTTCACAGTATACGAACCGTCTTTAGATTTTTGGGTTACGTTTTATTGAGAACATAGGCTAAACCTCTACTCAATTGTGTATTTCGGATTAAAAACTATGTGGGATGAAATTGCGATCGCCATTTCGCAGGCAACGGGTGCAAAATTTACAAGCGATCGCCGTCAAGCGCAGTCGGGTGGCTGCATTAACCAGACCACTAAAATATCCGATGGCAAGCGTGATTTTTTTGTAAAAACCAATACCGCCAATCAGTTAGATATGTTTGTGGCGGAGGCGATCGCACTCCAGCAAATGTATACGACTAACACAATGCGCGTGCCGCAACCGATCTGCTGGGGGATCGCGGGTGAGGCGGCTTATTTGGTGATGGAAAATCTCAATTTGGGGGGAGGTCAAGATTGGGAAGCGATGGGTCGGCATCTGGCGGCAATGCATCGGGTAACGAGCGATCGCGGTTTTGGCTGGGATCGCGACAATACGATTGGTGCAACTCCCCAGATTAATAATTGGACAAATAATTGGATTGATTTCTGGCGTGAATATCGGCTCGCTTTTCAAATTCGTTTAGCTAAGCGCAAAGGTTGGCGTTGCAGTATTCCCGAAGAAAAAATCTATGCAGCTCTACCTAAATTTTTTCGCGATTATCAGCCACAATCCTCAATGGTGCATGGGGATCTCTGGGGTGGCAATGCTGCCTTTATCAATGGTGAGCCTGTGATTTTTGATCCTGCGCTATATTTTGGCGATCGCGAAGTGGATTTAGCAATGACCGAGTTATTTGGCGGATTCCCTTCGCAGTTTTATCGCGCCTACAATGCGGCTTATCCCCTTGATGCTGGCTACAAAGAGCGCAAGACTCTCTACAATCTCTATCACATTCTCAATCACTTCAATCTCTTTGGCGGCGGCTACGGCTCCCAAGCTAATCGGATGATTGAAAGTATCTGCCAATAAGAAAGAGCGCAAAGTGCTCTTTCTTATTGATATTTTAAGCGGTTGCTTCTTGTTCGCTTTCGATTAAAGGCGATCGCAAGCAGAGGTAAATCAATGCGCCGACTAGGGGAACTAGGGCTATGAATGTAAAAAAGCGATCGTCGGTCATGCCGCGTCTTTCCATGTCATCACTTAGTAACCAAGGAAATAGCAGCGACAACATGCAGAAGTCTAAAGTCATCACATGGATAAATCGGCTAGTTTGCCATTGCTGGATAAAGTCTCCCCAGTCACCATTGGCGAATCCATAGACCAAAAAATAAATGGCGATCGCGGTAAGTCCAATCCCTGTCCAGCGTGACTCTAAGGCGGAAATCAGTCGAGTCTTTTTGCCGATAAAGGTGGGGTTTGGTTCGCGCAGGGCGAAGTAGGGGAGTAGGGCAAAGGCTCCGACCAAAAATGAAAGGCTAGCAAATAGCCAAGCGGGTACTTTTTGTCCGCGTCCGTCGCTGGCTAGCATACAGGCATAAATGAAGGGGAATACGCCCATGAGGTTAAACAGGGCAACGATCAGGGCATTTGTGCCTTGCCAGTCTCCCGTACTCAATTTGAGAATTAGTTGCAAGGTATCGGGGCGATCGGGTGGCGCAAAGATGAAGGCATAGACCGAAAATAAAATCCAAATCAACCAAAATCCAAGTTTATTAGGCATAAATCAAATAGTTGCTTACTAGTCCTATTAAAACCTAGAAATAGTTTTGGTGATAAGTTGCGATCGCTTAGTCAGTTTATTAGTGCAAAGTTAAATTAGAGACTTTGGTATAATTTCATATAAGTTGATCCTATGCCCTAGACAGCTATGACTATCCAAAAGATTCGCGAACAAGTTCTAGATTTAACTGAAGAGGAGCGTTGGGAGTTGATCGATATATTAATGAAATCGCTAAGAACAAAACCCCCATTAGCTATCAAAAATCGCGGTATTGCGGCGAGTTTAGTAGGTATTGCTAAGACTGATGCACCTGCTCCTACGGATGAAGAAGTTAAAGCTATTTTAGAAACAAGGTTGTTGCAGAAGTAGCTTTATGAAGGTCTTATTTGATACGAATGTTTTATTAGATGCTCTTCTAGTTCGTGTTCCCTTTGCCGAAAATGCTGCATATCTACTAGAGGCTGTGGAAATAGGTAAGATTCAAGGATTTATTTCAGCAACTACCATTACGGACATTTATTATTTGGTCAAACGTCATACTAAAAGTGACGAGACAGCGATCGCGACGATTTCTAAATTATTGATTTTGATGGAAGTTTGTTTAGTAGATCGTGGGGTTATTCAACAAGCTATCGATCTAAATTTGACTGATTTTGAGGATGCTGTTCAGGTTGCGGCGGCGATGGAAGCAAAATTAGATGCGATCGTTACTCGTGATGTTGCAGGTTTTATCGGTTCTCCAATATTAGTAATGTCACCAGAAGAATTAGTAAACCAGTTAGGTCAATAGAATTCAATTTTGCCATTCCTTTTCGATGCGCTCTAGGTCTTTGATTGCGCCGAGTTGTTGATAGATGGTTTTGGCTTTGTCGTAATATTGCTGAGCAAGGGAGAGATTGCCACGTTGTTTTTCGAGCAAGGCAAAATCAAAACTAACCATAGCTATATCCACGCGATCGCCTAATTCAGTTTTTAATTGCAAAGATTGCCTGTAGAGAGACTCGGCTGCATCCCAGTTGCCTCGATTGCGCTCAATGTCTCCCAATACTCCCCAAGAACTTGCCATACCATCACGATCGCCTAATTCAGTTTTTAATTGCAAAGATTGCCTGTAGAGAGACTCGGCTGCATCCCAGTTGCCTCGATTGCGCTCGATGTCTCCCAATACTCCCCAAGAAGTTGCTATAAGCGAGCGATCATCTAATTCAGTACTCAATTGCAAAGATTGCCTGTAGAGAGATTCTGCCGCATCCCAGTTGCCACGGTAGCGCTCAATGTCTCCCAATTGTCCCCAAGAAGTTGCCATCATTGAGCGATCATCTAATTCAATAATCAATTGCAAAGACTGCCTATAGAGAGATTCTGCCGTGTCCCAGTTACCACGCTCACGCTCGATGTCTCCTAATACTCCCCAGATGTAAGCAATACCTCTTCGATCTTCTAGTTTTTCTAGGATTTGTAGGGATTCTTTATAAAGTGATTCCGCTTTATCCCAATAGCAAAGGAACTTATACATATTAGCTAAGCTATTAAGGGAGTAGGTCAGATCGTAGTCACGCTTGAATTTTTTTTGAAGCGTGATCGCCTTATTTAGATAGGTTTTCGCCAACTCAATTTCAAGCTTTAAATTTTCTGTTTCACCTATACATACTCGCTCAGCATAAGCCCTTCCCAATTGAGCATAAATTGGTTCAATATTGGCGCTATCTTCACCCCAAGTTGTTAATGCTTCTGCAAGGGAAGATTCTAATTGTTTAATCGAAAGAACTGAACTTGATTTTTGAGGATTATCAATTGGCTTGAATATAGGAGCTTTGCCAGAATCATCAATTGGCAAATTCAACTTCGCAAAGCCAAACTTAAACGTCCCACCACTGCGCCAACTCCAAAAATCGGGCGCTTTTTGGGCGACTTCCACTAAT
Organism: Pseudanabaena sp. BL-A-41; assembly: GCA_050632425.1. Taxonomy (GTDB): domain Bacteria; phylum Cyanobacteriota; class Cyanobacteriia; order Pseudanabaenales; family Pseudanabaenaceae; genus Pseudanabaena. The sequence goes on from CP192607.1 coordinate 3,824,166, forward strand.
AACGCCGAAGGCAACCACAACACAATCGGCAAAGGATAACCCCGCAAAGCCTCCCGCGTCCATTGCAAATAACCCAAAAAGCCATCTAACTTTTCGCGATTATTCGCCCCCAAATTACTTAACTTCTCCGCTCCCAACACCGTCGCGATCGCCTGTTGCTTCATATCAATCTTGCCATCGAGCAACGTCTGCAACAAACTCGGCTCATCAGGATTTAACGCCAACCGATAGACCCGAACCCCCTGCGCTCCTAACTCCTCCTCATAGCGGCGAATTATCTCCTGCCGCATTGCCGAGTTATCACATACCGCCAACAAAATTTGCAAAGTTCCCAAACCAGCCTCAAGGGATACGACCAAGCGATCGTAAACCTTTGCATTTTCTTCATTGAGAACGATTAAATCTGACATTTTCTCTTGCTACGGTTACGAGTTTCGCCCCCTAGCCCCCAATACTGGGGGAACAAGATTTTCTTGAAGTCCCCCAGTATTGGGGGATTTAGGGGGCAGATGACATCACTGGCGGAATTAACCCCTCAATCTTCAATTGCTCCACCATCAAAGGATGCACATCATACCAACTCTCGCGATTGCGATATTCGATCGCAATTAGATTATGCAACAAATCAAGAAACTCCTGCTGTTTAGGATCATCGGGCGTATAGTTTTCATAGGTTTGTAGCAAAATTTGGCGATCGCTCTTACTCAAAGTAATCTTCATATCATTGCGAATATTATCGAGAGCCTCAGCCAAAATAGCTTGATCGATTTTCAAATTCTCAATATTTTGCTTACGCCGCATTTGCTGTCTTAACTTCACCAAAATTAAATCACAACATTCCTTTGTAATTCGCATCACCTCACGCAATACACCACCACTATTCAGCGCAATTTTTACCTCGATTCCAGACTCAAATAAATCAGGATCGATCCGTCGCGTTAATACTGATTGCAAAATCTCGATCGCACTAGTATTTGGCTTACCATCAGGCTTACGGCTTTCTCCCATTGGATAAAGCTTTAACACAGGCATTACAAAAATGCGATTGCCCGTCTCATCTTCAATATACTTTTTTAGCTTACCATCACGAATCGTAGCGATCGGTACTGTGTAAATGATAATGAATTTAGGCTGAAGTAAAGCCTTGAGATTCTTTTGGAAAATATCATCGATTTGCGCCAAATCAGTCTTATCAAGATCATCAACGATGACCAAGATTTCTAATTTTGTTGCTAACTTAATTTCCGTCGCAATCTCATTTAAAGTCTCTATCAAATCACGGAAATTTTGCGTGAACTTAGTCTTAATCTCTTCTTTAGTACTTTGTTCTGTTGAGAGCTTACTTTTAATCACATCAAACAGACTCAAACCCGCACTCATCTGACCTTTTAGCTCAACGGTTTCCGTCTTCGTGCGTTCCTTAAACCAATCAAAAAAAGCTTGTTTTTTGTCATCAGCAATTTTTACATTATCCCGTTCCGCCTTTTCCATCATCTTCAAGGCGATCGCAAACAGAATATTAATATGACTGATCTCTTTCATCTGAATTAAATCAGATATTGAGAAAAATACCGTAAAAAATTGTTCCTCCATCCGTTGAGCAAAATCGCATAACAAAGTTGATTTGCCGCAACCACGATGTCCTGCAAACACGAACTGATTAGTATTTTCGTCGCAAACTAAAACCTTCTGCTCCAATGAATCAATGCACTCACTGCCATAATCCACCATAAATTTTTGGCGCTCCTCTTCAGTCAAAAGGGGCTGCAACTGCAAGTTACGCGAAGCTTTCTGAAATTGTTCGATGCGATCGCTCATACCTTTTGTCTCATTCACTCACAAGATTCTGATAGTGCCTAAAGTTTAACCCTATATAGCAAATTTATCCTAGCAGCGATCGCTATTTGCAAATTGTCTACAAAATAGTAAAAACCGACATAGCCCAACATTGCGATTTATTGCATCTCGTAACCAATCCCAACGCTTTGCGTCAGCTAACTTAGTGATTCCTCACAAAGCCATGCTGCCAGAATCTAACGTCCCATCACCCAAACCTCAATTTCCGCAACTATTTAGCGGAATGCTTGCCCTCGCGATCGCCCTAGTCGGTAGCGCCTATCTCGCAGGAAATGCCCTGCGATCGCTTAGATCCAATGACAACCTGACTGTAATCGGTTCCTCAACCCGTCCGATTCGTTCCGATTTTGTGATTTGGCGAAGTTCCGTTTCTAGCCAGCAAGCCACATTACCTCTCGCCTACCAAGAACTGAAGCGCCATTCCGAAAAGGTACAAGCCTACTTCAAGAGCAAAAATATTCCCAATGAGGCGATCACCCTGAGTGCGATCGATACTCAACCGATTCCCGAAACCAATAGTAATGGCGTGCAAACAGGACGCACCATTGCCTATCGCCTCGTCCAGCGTTTTGAAATTCGTTCCAAAGATGTCGATGCAATTACAGCGATCGCGCGATCGAGTACCGAATTAATTAATGATGGTCTGCCCTTTATCTCCGAACCTGCGGAATATCTCTATACCGAACTTGGCAAATTGCGAGTCGATATGATTTCCGAAGCGACTAAGGATGCTAAAGCGAGAGGTGAAGCGATCGTCAATGTCTCAGGCAGTCGCCTCGGCACAATCCGCAAAGCCGAAACTGATGTCTTCCAAATTACTGCCCGATATTCCACCGAAGTTAGCAACAGTGGCGCATACAACACCACCACCATCGACAAAGATATCCGCGCCGTAGTCGCGATTACCTTTGCGGTTGAATAATAAAAAAGGCGGCGCTTCGCGCCGCCTTTTTTAGATCCCTAATCTTTGGTAAATCTGGTCAAGATTCTTCAAATGCTTATTAGGATCGAAACAAGCGGCTAACTCTTCTTCAGAGAAAGTTTGCTTCACGGTTTCATCTTCGCTGATCAACTTACGGAAATCACCGTCGGTTTTATTCCATGCGAGGTGAGCAGCTTTCTGGACGATCGCATAGCTCTCTTCACGGCTCAAGCCCTTAGTGACCAGTCCGAGTAACACCTGCTGACTGAAGACCACACCACCATAACAATAGAGATTGCGCTCCATGTTGTGAGTATGCACCAATAGATTTTTGGTTAAGTCCGTGATTTCTCGGAGCATGAAGTGGGTGAGGATGCAGCTATCAGGGAGCAATACCCGTTCCGCCGCACTGTGGGAAATATCGCGTTCATGCCATAGGGCAACATTTTCTAGAGCCGTGGTCGCATAGCCACGCAACAAACGCGCCATACCCGTTAAACGCTCAGAACGGATCGGATTGCGCTTGTGGGGCATTGCTGAGGAGCCTTTTTGTCCCTTGGTGAAATGTTCTTCCACTTCGAGGACATCGGTGCGCTGAAGGTTACGGATTTCGACGGCAAAGCGCTCGATCGATGCGCCGATTAGGGCTAGTACTTGCGAGAACTCAGCATGGCGATCGCGAGAAATTACCTGAGTCGATGCACAGTCGGGCTGTAGTCCCAACTTTTGACAGGCGATCGCTTCAATGCGTGGGTCAACGTTGGCATAAGTACCCACTGCACCCGAAATTTTACCAACAGCGATAGTCTTATTTAAGTTCAATAGGCGATCGCGATGGCGCAACATTTCTGCTAACCAGCCAGCGAGCTTAAATCCAAAGGTAATTGGCTCGGCATGGATACCATGCGTCCGACCCGACATAATCGTGTAGCGATGTTGTTGGGCTTGGTAGCGAATCGCTTGGATGGCTTCTTCTAACTGGGCTTGGATGATTTCTAAACTATCGACTAATTGCACTGCTAGAGCCGTATCTAGCACGTCGGAACTAGTCAAACCGAGGTGGATGTAGCGCCCTGCATCACCTACATATTCATTTACGTTGGTCAAAAACGCGATCATGTCGTGCTTGACCGTTAACTCAATTTCATTGACGCGATCAGCATCAAAGTTTGCTTTCGCCTTAATTTCTTCGACAGCATCGGCAGGAATATATCCTAATTCTGCCTGTGCCTCGCAAACGGCGATCTCAACTTGCAACCAAGTTTGGTATTTATGGCGATCCGTCCATAACCGACCCATTTCGGGTAACGTATAGCGTTCTATCAAAACTTACGCTCTTGAAATAATCACAATTTTTAATTATAGCAAGTTTTCCTAGCTATAGCTAAAACCAAAAAATAGAAAGGCGGCGCGAAGCGCCGCCTTTCTATTGAAGCATGGTCAAAATGCCTTGCTGACCGAGCAACATTTCCCGCAGGAGGCTGAAAATACCAACACCGATCACGGGGGAAATATCGATACCGCCGATGGGTGGGATTAATTTCCGCAGTACAAATAACAATGGCTCTGTGGGGAAGGTAATCAGGCTATAGGGAAATTGCTTGAGGGGGATTTGGGGATACCATGTCATCACGATGCGAAATATATACATGAGGATGAATAATCCCAGAACAATATTGAGCGCAAGAGAGCTAACAGCGATCGCGTCCACGATAGTCACCAATTTTCAAAACTTATTGCGATCGATCCTAACAGTTTTACTAATTTTTGCTTAACCATAGAAGCAATTCATCAGTTGCCCCGACGGTCTGAACTTAGTGGCATAATACTAGATGGACAAATTATGCCAATTCGTAATATTGTTTACGGATTTTTAGCGACTGATCGCTTTTTACCCCAATCTTGAAATCAAACCCTAAATCATAAGTTCATGGCTAGCCTTCCCTCCCTTACTGGTGCTGAAATTCGTGCGAAATTCCTCAAGTTCTTTGAAGAGCGTAATCACAAAGTACTACCTAGCGCCTCCCTCGTCCCCGCCGATCCCACCGTACTGCTCACCATCGCGGGAATGCTACCATTCAAACCGATTTTTTTAGGACAACAGGAGCCTGAAGTCCCTCGCGCCACCACATCTCAGAAATGTATCCGTACCAATGACATCGAGAATGTGGGTAGAACAGCGCGTCACCATACCTTTTTTGAAATGTTAGGGAATTTCAGCTTTGGTGACTATTTCAAAAAAGAAGCGATCGCATGGGGATGGGAACTAGTAACTAAAGTATTTCAATTGCCACCCGATCGCCTTGTGGTTAGCGTCTATCACACCGATGAAGATGCTTTTGCGATTTGGCGCGATGCGATCGGTATTCCTGCCCATCGGATTCAGCGCATGGGTGATGATAACTTCTGGGCATCGGGCGCAACGGGGCCCTGTGGTCCTTGCTCGGAAATCTATTATGACTTCCATCCAGAACTAGGTGATGAGCATATCGATCTGGAAGATGATTCGCGCTTCCTAGAGATTTATAACCTTGTCTTCATGGAATTGAATCGCGATGCCCAAGGTAATCTGACTAAGCTGAAGAAGCAGAATATTGATACGGGCTTAGGCTTGGAACGGATGGCGCAGGTATTGCAAGGCGTTCCTAATAATTACGAAACCGATTTAATCTTCCCAATCATCAAAAAAGCGGCGGATATTGCGGGGCTTGACTATCACAAAAGCGATGAGAAAGTCAAAACTTCCCTCAAGGTGATTGGCGACCATGTGCGATCAGTCGTGCATATGATTGCCGATGGTATTAATGCCTCTAACGTCGGACGTGGTTATATTTTGCGTCGCCTCCTGCGTCGGGTCGTGCGTCACGGGCGCTTAATCGGTATCTCTGGCACATTTGCCTCTGAAGTTGCCGAAGTGGCGATCGCTCTTTCCGAGTCAGTTTATCCCAATACTCGCGAAAGAGAGCAGGTGATCAAGGATGAAATCAAAATCGAAGAGACTCGCTTCTTACAAACCCTAGAACGTGGTGAGAAGTTGTTAGAAGAAATTCTTGCCAAACCTGAAGTGAAAGCTAGCAAAACTATTTCGGGCGTTGATGCCTTCACTCTCTATGACACCTACGGATTCCCCCTTGAGTTAACGCAGGAGATTGCTGAAGAGGAAGGCTTTAGCGTTGATGCCGATGGCTTTGAATCAGAAATGAAGAAGCAACAAGAGCGATCTCAAGCTGCCCATGAAGATATTGATTTACTGACCAAAGATAACTGGGTAAATATCGCTAAGGAAATCGGTAAGACTGAATTTCTCGGCTATACAGAACTCAGTAGCACCGCTACGGTTAAAGCAATTCTGGTCAATGGCGAACTGACGGAAAAGGCGATCGCTGGCAGCAAAGTCCAAATTGTGCTAGATCGCACTCCCTTCTATGCGGAGTCTGGCGGACAGGTCGGGGATACAGGTTATCTCGCTATTGGTGAGGCGATCGCGAAAATTAGTGATGTGCAAAAGCAAGCCGATTTATTTATCCATATTGGACAAATTGAACGGGGCGAAATTGCTGTTGGTGATAGCGTTAATGCCCAAATCGCTGTATCCGAGCGTCGTCGCATCCAAGCCCACCACACCGCTACCCACCTATTGCAATCAGCCCTGAAGAAAATCGTTGACTCTAACGTGTCGCAAGCAGGTTCTCTCGTGGATAGCGATCGCCTCCGTTTTGACTTTAATCTCAATCGCGGTGTTACTGCTGAAGAAATCCAGCAAATTGAACTACAAATCAATAACTGGATTGCTGAAGCCCATGACTCCGTAATTGAAGTATTGCCCATTGCCCAAGCCAAAGCTAAAGGTGCGATCGCTATGTTCGGTGAAAAGTATGGCGCTGAAGTGCGGGTAATGGATATTCCCAATGTATCGATGGAACTTTGCGGCGGTACTCACGTTAAGAACACCAGCGAAATCGGCGTATTCAAAATCATTTCTGAAACTGGTGTTGCCTCAGGTGTGCGCCGCATCGAAGCGATCGCAGGTCAAGCAGTTCTAGAATATCTAACCGTGCGTGACAACATCGCCAAGGACTTAAGCGATCGCTTCAAAATTAAGCCCGAAGAAATTAGCGATCGGATTACAGGCTTGCAGAATGAGTTGAAAAACTCCCAAAAGGAAGTGGAAGCTCTTAAGCAACAGCTAGCCTTAGTCAAAGCCGATAGCCTCCTATCCGAAGCTAAACCCGTTGGCGATTTCAAGGTCTTGGTAGCTCAACTTCCTGATATTGAAGCCGAAGCTTTGAAATCTGCTGCCGAAAAACTCTCGGCGAAACTCGGCAACAGCGCTGTAGTCCTCGGCTCTTTTACGGAAGATGGCAAAGTAACCTTGGTTGCTGCCTTCAGCAAAGAGGTCAATGCTAAAGGCTTACAAGCTGGCAAATTTATCGGTGCGATCGCCAAAATCTGTGGCGGCGGCGGTGGCGGTCGTCCAAACCTCGCTCAAGCAGGTGGCAAAGATGCAAGCAAGTTACCTGAAGCCCTAGAAGCTGCGGAATCTCAGTTAAGACAAGCTCTTGGTAATTCTTAACAATATCCCTTAGGTCAAGATAGAAGTCTAACCATGCAATTACACTCGTTAGAAATTGAAAATTTTCGAGCTATTAAACATCTTGAATTAGATTTTACGGACGAATTATCAAGACCAAGATTAATGACTTTAATTGTTGGTCCTAATGGTTCTGGTAAAACTTCTATCTTTGACGCTATTGATATTGTTGTCAAAACCTTTGAAGATCCACAAAATCCAAATCCTCAACTAAGAGATGGATTGATTTTTTCTCCTCAGCAAATTGTAAGAGGAAAAGGGTATGCTGCAAATATAGGCTTTGAATATTCGATAAATAAGGATGAAGCAGAAGTAATTCAAAAAATTTATGCTGATCTTGGGATTTCCGCTTTTTTAGAAGAGGGCAAAAAGTTTCCCGTGCAGGAGAGTCTGAAATTCACTTGGGTTTTCCCTCCATCACAAATTATGGAGCGATTTAAAACTTTTGATTGTGATGAACTAAATGATTTGCATAATATTTTAGGCGCAAGAGGAAAAGCCCGAAAGTCTATTGAGAGAAAGTTAGAATCTGAGAGTATTTTTGATAAAGTTGGTAGTGTTTGTTATTTAGATCAAAGGCGAACAGTAAAGCTAGAACATAGTATTTTTAACAGTAAAAATCATGAAGAATTAGAACATAATGAGGTTCTTCGACGGCTATATGAATACTATTCTAGGCATATTACATGGAATGAAGAAAAATTTGGTGAATCATATTGGACTAGAATAAAGCGATTATTTAACAAGATTTGTTATCCAGCAGAACTAGTTCGTTTTGAATCTGGACCTGATTCGGACACACTTATTTTTAGAAAAAATGATCTTGAATATGATTTATATCAAATGAGTTCTGGTGAACACCAAATTCTAAGAATATTAGTTGGTATGACTTCAGCGATCGCAAAAAATTCGATTGTTTTAATTGATGAAATAGAACTTAACTTACATCCTACTTGGCAAAAAAGATTAATTAGAGCATTGAGAGACGATACAGATAATAATCAATATATTTTTACAACCCATTCACCTGATGTGATTGGTCTTTTCTATGACTCAGAAATCATTCATCTTGGGAAATTATCAGAGTAGTTAATAATGAATATTAAAGACGATACTCTATACATCCTAGTTGAAGGAGAACCCAACAGTCCTGAAGTTGAGGCATTTGGTAGGCTTTTATCATCAGATATTAATACAGTAAATTATGAATTTATTGAAATTGGTGGTAGTAGTAATTTTAATACAGTCGCAAAATTAATATATAACAAAGTAAAAAACAAAAAAAATTCTATTCATAAAGTAATTCCTATATTAGCGATCGCAGATCATGATTTCCGTAAATATTCATCAGACGATAACATTGCAGATAATCTTTTAATTGAAAGAAATAAAGCAAAGATCATCTATTGGGAACGACATGAGTGGGAAAATTTTCTACTAGATGAGCTAGATGTAATTACATCTTTCTTGAATCAACTACCAAATAAGTCATTAAATAATAAACCCGCAAAGCAAGTCATAAGTCAGATCACAGAAGAATTTATCAATAATTTTTTGTTACAGTATTTTCAAAGTCAGGTTCAGACAGAATTGATAGAATGTATTAGATTTAGATTTCTACATTCAGACAAGTTATATCCTAAATTGGAAGCACCTAAAGGTATTACAGGTATAGACGATTTAAGAAAATGGTATATATCGCAAATAGATGAACAATCTCAACAATCTAAAAATAAGATTGGAAGTTGCGCTGCTATTTTTGATCAAGTTTTGGAAGAATACAATTGGAGAAATTGGATTGAAGATCCGCAGTCTTTACTGCTAGAGGATGGCAAACAATATTTTCGTGGGAAGGAAGCCTTTGCAAACCTCCTGAACCACTTGTCAAATGAATTCAAAATCTATCATCTCAATGAGAATAGATTGAAAGAACGTATTCTTAGAGATTTAGAAAATCATAAAGAATCAATTTTAGTTACTCAGATCAATAAAATGCTGTCACCTTATTTAGAAAAAGCTAAGGAGATTTTAGAGTGAGCAATAACTCTCCAATGTCTACACGCAGCTATTTAGAGGATTAAATTACACTATGCTGACAAATATTAAGATGCTGATTTCAGCCTGTAAAAAATCATCTATTACCTATGAGATTTTGCATCCGAATCAGAATGTGGTGAAGGTGATACTTGGCGATCGCGAATATTATTTCACTAACTACTCAACGCCTTTAACACCGCAATCCGTTGCTGAGATCTTTAAAGACAAGCAGTATTTTTATCAAATCTTTCAAGATGTGGTGAAGATGCCGCGCACAATATCCTTCATTTCTCCTTACTGCGATGAGAAGTATTTAGAGTATTTAGAATTTACTTCTATCGATAAAATCATTGCTGAAATCGAAAGGAATTTTGCATTGCCAGTTATTATCAAAAGAAATCGGGGATCGGGTGGGAATAATGTTTTTAAATGTGTCAACTTACCAGAAGTTCGCAAAGCTTTAGATCATATTTTCAACGTTAATAGTAAAAATTATGATTATGTAGCTCTGGTGCAGGAGCCTATTAACATTGTTAAAGAATATCGTTCTGTATGTCTTAATCAAGAGCAAATAGTTTTATACGAAAAGGATATTTCTCAAGCGGAATTTACAGGAAATCTAAGTCCGTTGCATTGGGAAGGGGCGATCGCAAAATCGGTAAATGATGCTCAAGTCATACAGGCGATCGATCAATTCATTCAGCCAATTTTTCAGAAAATGGCGATCGCCTATGTGGGTTTAGATATTGCCTTGGATGATCAGGGTAACTACTGGTTAATTGAGGCAAACTCGCATCCGAATTTTGATATTTTCATTCGGGACAATGGCGAAGAAGCGATCGTGCAGCTTTTTCAAAGAGTCCTCGAATATTTAAACCAATAAAAAAGGGTCGGCGCTTAGCGCCGACCCTTTTTTAAATTAAAACTATAGCAAGCCAATTTGAGAAAGAATACCTTGACCAGTGAGCAACTCTGTCGCTAAACCGATAACGAAGCCAAGCATTGCAAGACGACCGTTCCAAGTTTCAGCGAAGTTATTAAAACCAAATTTGGGTTCTGTAGTGTCAGACATTGCAATTATCTCCTTTGTGTTTTGATTTTCAGACTTTAAAAATCTTTGCTTGAATTAATAATACTTTATATTTCTTAACACACCATACCACCTAGGATAGATTCGATAAAGCTATCAGAGTCATTATCAAAGTAAATGCAAGTAAACGGTGAACAAGGGATTTCAAAAGAAACGCAACATTTGTAAAGTCTAGTGTCAGAATTAAAATAGGAAATTTTAGCTAATGGTTGATCTTAATGTCTTCAGAACATCCACCAATTATGTTGGTGGACGGTTATAACGTAATAGGTCTATGGCGACACTTGCAGGAAATTCGCGATCTGCGGGGATTTGATGTGGCGCGATCGCATTTAACCGAGACAATGGTCAACTTTAGTGCCTATCACGGCTATAAAACCACATTAGTCTTTGATGCCTATGTGCAAGCTACACCCGCCAAAGCTGAAAGGATTACCAAAAATCTCAAACTATATTTCACCGATCATAATGAGACTGCGGATACCTATATTGAGCGCCAATGTGGCCAATACCGACGCGATCCGCTCAGGCATTTAAAAAGAATTATCGTGGTCACTTCCGATCGCGCTCAGCAACTTACGGCTGTTGGCTTTGGAGCAGAGTGGCTATCAGCAACGGCTTTAGAACAGGAAGTCGAAGCAACCTTGCGATCGGTACAAAGTCGGCAAAAACCGCAAAAGGCAAATACCAATAATCTATTAGGCAATCGCATTGATAGGGACACCAAAGACAAGTTAGCAAAGTGGCGTAATCGTCTTAACTAACTTAAGGTCGGGATAATCTAAAACAGAATTTGATAGAGAGTTTGCGTAGCAAACTCTCTATCAAATTCCAGAAGAAAGAGCCTTGCTAAGTAAGGCTCTTTCTTCTTATTAAATCCTAAGTCATTTGGAAGAGAGGCAATAGGCTAAATTGCCCATTGTTATGAAGTTCAGCTTCTCATGATTCATTTAGGATTGCTATATATTTAAGTTGCTCTTGTAGACCACTTCTCAATTTGCTAAGATCCTGTATATGCACATTATTACTAGATCTCGCCTCAGCGAATTTTGGGAAAAGCATCCAGACTCAAAAACGAGTTTACTCCTTTGGCATAAGATCACCATCACTGCTAAATGGCAGAATTTTATAGAAGTGCGTGAAATTTTTGCCTCAGCCGATCAAGTAAAAAATCTTACAGTCTTTAATATCGGAGGTAATAAATACCGTTTAGTTGCTTTTATTGATTACAAATATCAAAAAGTCTTTATCCGTAGCATCATGACCCATGCTGAATATGATCGAAATGATTGGAAGAAAGATGATTGGTATGAGTAAAGTACTAACAAATCTCTATTATTAAATAGTATAAACATATGCTTACAATCGAAGCAAGTAACTATATCAAGCTCTTACAAGAGTTTCCTCCTCGTCCCATCAAATCAGAAGAAGATTTAATCTCAGTTCAAAATGTAATTGATAAATTAATTGACTCTGGGGAAATAACTCCAGAGAAACAAGACTACCTTAATATACTAGGTATGCTTGTCTCTGAATATGAAGAAAAGTGTGTATCTATTCCAGATTTGAGTGGTGTTGAATTGCTTAAAGCATTAATTAATGAATTTGGGCTTCAACAGAAAGATCTAGTCCCTATTTTTAAAACTGAATCAATCTTATCTTCAGTTCTCAAAGGAAATCGGAAGTTTACCCTTGAACATATCGAAAAACTATCCAAGTTTTTCAATCTCTCACCATCTGTATTTTTCAAGAATTATAACTAACGCCAGTTCAGGTTAATATTGCAAATTGTAAAATTCCTGCTAAGCAGGGATTTTGATTTTGGAATTTGAGAGAGTGTTTGCGTAGCAAACACTCTCTCAAATTATTCTGAACTTGTGTTAACTCAAAACTAGCTTCTTAAGGTTGCTTGGAACTTCTCTTCGAGTAAATCACGTACTTTCTGATGAATAGGATTGATATCTGCATCAGTTAAGGTACGATCGCTAGCTCGATAAACTAGTCTGAAGGCAAGACTGCGGGAACCTTCGGGAACACCTTTACCGATATATTGATCGAATAGCGTCACAGAATCAAGCAACTCGCCGCCCACATGGGTAATCGATCGCTGAATGTCGGCAACTGTGAACTTCAATGGCGCGAAAAAGGCAATATCGCGATCGCTACTGGGATAAGTCGAGAAGGATTGGAAGGTGGGAATTGATTTCTTCATCATGGCATCGAGCAAGGTGTAGAAATCTAGCTCAAACACATAGATCTCATCGGGAAGTTCTTTCTCAGCGCGTAGTTGTGGATGTAGCTGACCAAATGTACCGAGGCGTTCACCTGAAATCCAGAGAGAAGCGGTGCGTCCGGGGTGGAGGCGATCGTCCTTTTGATCGGGTTGATATTCCACAGTGACCGAGAGATTGTGGAAAACGGAATCTAGCAAGCCTTTGGCTTCGTAGAAATTCAGAGGCTTGGAATCGTGCTGCCATGCTCCCACAGTGGGATCGCCGCCGAAAATACCTGCAATGCGATCGGTTTCATCACTACCAGCTTCATCGAGCCAGAATACGCGCCCAATTTCAAAACCATTCAGGATTCCGTTACCCTGATTGATATTGAAGGCGCAGGAATCAATCAGGCTAGAAAGCAAATCACCTCTGAGCGCTCCATACTCGATCGCTACAGGATTATTGATTTTCACCTGATGGGACTCGGTGGGACTGCATAGAGACATATGCATTACTTCAGTTAAACCTACGGCTCGGAATGCTGCCCGAATCATCCGACCACCCTCTTGATCGGCAGAGAGGAATCCAAACTCGGTACGCGCAGGCAGAGTTTCTACAAATTTGTCATAGCCATAGATCCGCGCAATCTCTTCTACGAGGTCAATTTCGCGCTCGATATCCGCATAGCGATAGGGAGGAACGGTTACTTTCCAAGTGGCATAGCTACCTTCTTCAATGGGTAGTTTTTCCAGTTCAAAGGACAAGACCTTGAGGGTTTGCTCAACTTCTGCTTCTGAAAGGAGAGGCAAAACACTTTCATCCTCGCGATCAACTTCACCGAGGACTTGCCAAACTTTGGTCAAGCGCAAATCAATCACCCGCACTTCCTGAGAACGCGCATCGGCAATACTTTGCTCGATCACTTCACCACCTGCAAGTTCCACAATCATTTGGATTGCCTTGGCGGTAGCTGACTCGATCGCTGCCTGATTCACACCCCGTTCGTAGCGTGCCGATGCCTCGGTGCGTAAGCCCTGAGCGCGTGCCGATCGCCTTGTCGTGACCTGCGTAAACAAAGCCGCTTCTAAAACAATATTGGTGGTTTGGTCGGAAACTTCAGTTTCTGCGCCGCCCATCACCCCAGCGATCGCGATCGGTTTGTCGCCAGAGGTAATCAAGAAGTTTTGACTGGTGAGAGTGCGATCGACCTCATCAAGGGTTTTGATTTTTTCGCCAGCCTTAGCAAATCGCACCCCGATATTCAGATCCTTGTCCAAGGTATCCGCATCAAAGGCATGGAGAGGCTGTCCCCATTCCAAGAGAATGTAATTGGTGATATCGACAATATTATTAATTGATCGCATTCCTGCGGCTTCTACCCGCCGCTTCAGCCATTCAGGAGATGGGGCAACCTTTACGCCTTTAATCAATGTACCGATATAGGCAGGGCAAGACTTGGGATCTTCCACCTTCACCCAGTTGGCGATCTTGGGCTGGAAATCTTTGGTTGCTAAGGGCAAACGCACCTCTTTACCGAGCAGAGCCGCCACTTCACGGGCGATCCCCACCACACTCAGGGCATCGGCACGGTTGGCGGTCGATGTCACATCAAGGATTGCGTCGTCCAGTCCTAGCAAGGGGCGCACATCTGCACCAACGGTTAAGCCATCAGGAAATTCATGGATACCGCTTGATTCTTTGGCTAAGCCAATCTCAGCGAGGGAGCAGATCATCCCCTCAGAACGCTCACCACGCAGCTTAGTGGGGCGCAGCTTTAAATCAATGGTCGGTAAATAAGTGCCAATCGTGGCTACAGGCACAAATAAGCCCTGTCTCGCATTAGCAGCACCACAGACAATTTGCAAGGGTTCGGGTGCGCCAACATCGACTTTACATACCTGTAATTTATCGGCATTAGGATGGCGATCGGCGGTGAGGATATGACCAACGACCACGCCTTCAGCCCATGTTCTGCGGTCTTCGATGGACTCCACTTCAAAGCCTGCCATCGTCAGTTTTTCTTCTAGCTCTTGGGGCGAGAGATCGCAGTCAACAAGTTCGCGGAGCCAATTCAAAGAGATACGCATTGGGAGTTTCTAGGGAAAAGTGTTAAGAAATATTCAGGTTATAGTAGTTTAGCAAAGTTTGCAGTGCGGATTTTTTTGTACTTCGTACGGGCTATAAATCTATAAAATGCTGCCCTATAGAAAATCGGATATCGCGAATGTCACGTCAGGGAAAGCTAAAGGAGAAATTGTTTTACCTTCGGATAGTATTTGTTGTGATTGATAGCTATCCTGACTTGGCAATCTAAAAACGTATAGCTGACGATTATTTACATCTAATACCCAATAATCCTCAATACCTGCTTGAGCATAGAGCTTCGCCTTAAACTCACAATCTTGACGTAGAGTTGTATCGGCGATCTCAATGATTAAATAAACTTCCGATGGTGTGGGATGATGATCTTCATAAAAAGAAGAGTTGGGAATGACAACAGCAACATCTGGTTCAGTCTCGGAGTAATTATCTAAACGAATTGGATCTTGGGTTCTGACTAATACCTGATCGCCTAAACGATTTTCTAAAACTTTTTCTACACGCTTATTGGTGGATGTATGTCGTGTTCCCTTCATGGATTTTTTGACAATCTGACCTGCTAGTAACTCCACCTTCTCATCCGCATCTAGAATACCCAATTCACCCATACGATGGTATTCTGCAACTGATATTAAGCGGATATCTAGTAACATTGTCATTACTGATACTTCTTGCTATATAAAACTCAATCCTATCATGCCTGAAGTTAATCCTGCTTCAATTAGTCAAACGATCGCTGATCGTCTTAATCAAATTCGTGCCAATATCCCGCCGCATGTGAAACTTGTTGCTGTTAGCAAATACACGTCTACGGAAGCCGTGCGGGCTGCCTATGCCGCAGGGGTACGTGATTTTGGTGAATCGCGAGTGCAGGATTCCAAAATCAAACAAACGGAACTTGTAGATTTAACGGATATTACTTGGCACATGATTGGCTCATTGCAAAGTAACAAGGCAAGACAGGCGATCGCCCAATTTGATTGGATTCATTCGATCGATCGCCTTAGTCTTGCCACACAATGCGATCGCTTAATTCAGGAACTCGGCAAATCGCCAAAATTACTATTGCAGGTAAAGCTTGCGGAAGATCCTCATAAATCAGGTTGGACAGAAGCGGAACTATTAGCGGATTTGTCTGAATTAGAGAAGTTGCAAAACCTTGATATTGTGGGACTGATGACGATTTTGCCCTTGGGTTTAAATGGAGATCAAGCCTATGAGGTCTTTAGTCGTGTAGGGGAATTAGCTGCAAAGTTGCGTTCGCTTGGTTGGACAAATATTCAAGAACTTTCGATGGGGATGTCGGCGGACTATGCGATCGCAGTTAAAGCAGGTGCAACGATGATTCGGGTTGGTAGTCAAATATTTTCTGGTTATTAAGGGCTTTGTTGTATGAATAAAAAGAAGCCAAAAGATGGAGGATCTTAGGATAGATAATTAACTAGCAACAGGAGAGGAGAGAGGTTTAGCAAGTTGAATCATGCGATTGAGAGCAGCACATTTGATGAACAACTCAACCGCCTGATTGTCAAATTTACGAGAACATAAAGTACTACCAAAGATTTTTTTGAAACGAAACATCGTGGTTTCTACTAAAGAACGTCGATGATAACCTGAGTCACGTTTCCATTTTTTACGCCCATGTTTACGGATATAGCGCAGGTTTTGGTCACGGGGATGAGGAGGAGCATTGGCATTGCCATGCTGCCAGATTTTGGCATCTTTGCGGGGAGGAATCACGGCTTTAGCTCCATGTTGGGCAATCTCGTCGTAACAATGACGATGGTCATAAGCTCCATCTGCGGAAACTTGATCAATTTCAGCATCAATCCCATCGAGAATATCGGCGAGTACTTCACCATCGTGACAATCATTCGTAGTGACGACCGCAGCCAGTATTTCTCCCGTTGATTCATCGGCTCCAAGGTGTAATTTGCGCCATGTCCGTCTCTTACTAATCCCATGCTGCCGTGTTTTCCATTCACCTTCACCATAGACTTTGATCCCTGTCGAATCAACTACTACATGCACAGCTCCCTGCTTGGGGATTACTGGTAAGGGCACACTTAAACTTGCTGTCCGTCTTGATACGGTGCTGTGGTCTGGCACTGGCAAATCTATTCCCATCAAGGTAAATAGTGACTCTAACATTCCTTGCGTTTGTCTTCCTGCTTGCTGATATACCGCTTTTACAGTGATAAATGTCGCGATCGCTATATCACTGTAATCATTTGAAGCACCCCGTTTGCCACTTAATGTTTGATTTAACCATCCTCCGATTACTTCTTCGCTAATCCAGAAGGTCAGGCTTCCTCTTTGTTTTAGCCCTGCGTTATACTCTGCCCAGTTGCGTACCTGATATTTCTCTTTCATTATCTGGGACTCCCTCTCCTGATTTTTATCTAATTTACCTCCTCTTCCCCTTTTTATGCAACAATGCCGTTATTAAGTACAGCGCACAGCCCTAAAAACTCAGAAAAGCAAATTGAAAGCGCGGCTTTGCCGCGCTTTCAATTTGCTTCAGACTGACTTACAAAGCTTTTTACTTCAACTACAATTTTTTGAAGATTCTTTTCTGCGCTAATGAGACGTTTTGTTCCTAAGTCAGCAGATAAATGCTTTTCTCCAATTTGCAGTGAAAATGGAGCGTGAGTACTTGTTCAGCCATCTTTTTATAGGGTTGTTTTGACAGTATTGTGATCAATAGCTCTCGCTAAATTTAAAGCATGAAATGATTTTTTAGTACACGCGATCGCCTTTTATTTGCTGATAGGTTGATGAGTGTGGCGATCACCTAGAGAATATTGCTAAAATACTCAGTAAATTCAACATTTTAGTGTATAGGTTGGAGGATCTGTGTATGCTAACTAAACAAAGGCTTGAACTATTAGATGCGATCGCACAAACTCCAGAAGAATATATTCCTGAGTTGCTAAATTTTGTACATTTTTTTCACCAACAGCGAATTACAAAATCTTCATCGGCAAATGTTTGGGATGTTGCCATGAGTGAGATTAATAGTAACAATCCAGAACAGCAAAATCTCAAACGACAAAGAATCAATCAACTCTTTACAACATTGGCTGTGTTGGATAGTGAAGATGAGCAGAAAGAAGCGTTGAAAGTTATTGAGGCTGTTGAAGGTGTTTCGATCTAATGAGTCAGATTATCTTTTTGGACTCTACACCTGTTGGATTAATTACGAACCCTAAAGCGACTCCTTTAGCTTTGCAATGCCAACAATGGTTAGATATTCTCTTAGCTAGAAATATTAATGAAGTTCTATCGGAAATCATTGACTATGAAATTCGACGGGAACTTTTACGCGCTAATAAATTGCCGAGTATCAGGAAACTAGATCTTTTAAAGTCTGAGCTTACATATTTACCAATTACAACAGAGGTAATGTTAAAGGCTGCGGAGTTATGGGCTAGGGCGAGAAATAATACTGGCAAGCCGACAGCCGATAATAAGTCGTTGGATGGCGATGTGATTTTGGCGGCTCAGGCTGTTTTGGTTACTAGTTATGGGCATGAAGTGATTATTGCTACGAGTAATGCTAAGCATTTGTCGCTGTTTGCGGATGCTAGGGAATGGCAAAGTATTTAGCGATCACAATATCGAGAGTTGATAGAATATTAAATATATCTAAATATCACAAATTTATGTTTAGAGACTCAAAGTTTATTAGTAGCTCGACCGATGTTATGGGTGGTACGACTGTATTTACAAATACCAGAGTTCCCGTGCAGACACTTTTGGATTATCTCAAGGCGGGAGAATCGATTGATGATTTTTTGGATGGATTTCCGACTGTCAAGAGAGAACAGGTTATTTACTTTTTGGAAGAGTTAGGCAGAAGCTTGTTAAGTGTGGCGGCATGATATGAGGATTCTTTTGGATGAAGGTATCGATCGCCGATTTGCGAGAGAAATTAAGATCAAGTTGCAGTTGTTACAAAATGAATTTTCTTACTGAATCTACTGATATAAATAGAATTCATTTATCCTTAAAGATAGATACAGAAAAACGTAGCCAATTAGGACAGTTTCTAACACCTGCTCCAATTGCCCGTTTTATGGCAAGACAATTTAATAATCTATCGGGACATATTAGTTTGCTTGATGCTGGTGCTGGCGTTGGAGCATTAAGTGCAGCTTTTGTAGAGCAATTGTTAGTCAGCACTAATCCAGTAGAAAGTTGTTTTATAACTGCCTATGAGATCGAACCAAGTCTTATCCCATGCTTAAAACAGCGATTAATAGAATGCTGTGTTGCTTTAGAACACAAAGGGATTAAGTCGAATTTTTATTTATATGAAAAGAACTTTATAGAAGATTTTGCTGGAGTAAATTTACCACATCTGACTGAACATAAAAGCTTGTTTAGTCATGCAATTTTAAATCCACCTTACAAAAAAATTAATAGTCAGTCATCTGAAAAAAAGGCTCTCATAAATCTTGGTATTGATACAGTTAATCTTTACAGTGCCTTTGTCTGGCTTGCAATGTTAAAACTTGCAGAAGATGGGGAGATGGTCGCTATCACCCCAAGAAGTTTTTGTAACGGGATGTATTTTCGTCCTTTTCGTAAAGCAATTTTACAAGAGATGGGAATTCATAAAATCCATGTTTTTAAGAGCCGTTCAAATAATTTTATCGATGACAATGTATTACAAGAAAATATTATTTTCCATGCTACAAAAACAAAACTTAAACCTGATTTTATAGAAGTTACTAATCATACTGGAAATATTTTAGATGAATTCTCAGAAATAAGGAAAGTTCCTTATAATCAAGTGATTGATATAAATGATTGTGAGCAATTTATTTACATTAACAGTAATTCTCTAGAAGATGCATTAAGAATACAAATGCATAAAATGCCATGCACCTTAGATGCACTTGGTTTAGATATATCAACTGGTCCAGTTGTTGATTTTCGGCTCAAGGCTAATTTGAGAAGCTACTTAGATCATAAAAACATTCCTCTGCTTTATCCAGAATCTATCAAAGCAGGTATGATTGACTTCCCTCCTAAAAAACCTCGTAAAGCGATCGCTATTGAACATAATTCCACAACTCAGAAATGGCTAGTTCCCCAAGGCTGGTACGTTGTGATAAAAAGATTTTCAGCCAAGGAAGAAAAACGCCGCGTTACGGCTGCTGTCTGTTCTCCTATGGATGAACCGCTATTAGGTATAGAAAACCACCTTAACTACTTTCATGCTAAAGGAAAAGGTTTAGATCCTGATCTTGCAAGAGGTTTAACGGCTTTTCTAAATTCAACATTATTTGATCACTATTTTCGACAATTTAGCGGTCATACACAAGTTAACGCAACAGATTTGCGTAGAATAAAATATCCTTGTAAAAATACTTTGATGTCTTTAGGGAGTCAAATTAATGGCTCCATAATCGATCAAAAATCTCTCGATAATCTTGTCCATAAAACTCTATCAATTATGAGCGAAGTAACTAATGCTATCCAAGCTAGTCAGCGTATCGAAGAAGCTCTTGCTATTCTCAAAAATATTTCTGCGCCTAAAGAACAGCAAAATGAACGTTCAGCGCTTTGCTTACTGGCATTGGCAAATATTCGTCCCGATAATCTTTGGAGTCAAGCAACTGCACCAAGCCGCAGAATTACTGAAATGATGGATTGGTTTCGTGATTACTACGGTAAACAATATGCACCTAACACAAGGGAAACCGTAAGAAGACAAACAATGCATCAGTTTGTACAAATGGGACTGGTAATAGAGAATTCAGATCATCCAGACAGACCAATTAATAGCCCTAAGTGGTGTTACCAACTGCATCCACAAGCTCTTTATCTCTTACAATCCTATGGCTCTGAGCAGTGGGAAGAATCTCGGCTAAATTATGCTATTTCAGTCAAAAATATATTGCAGGAGAAGGAACGAAATATATCAATGATTCCAGCTATATTACCTGATGGTAGTTCAATTCAGCTTTCGGCAGGTGGACAAAATTTATTGATAAAAGACATTTTAGAAAAGTTCTGCCCTAGATTTACGCCTAAAGGGATAGTTTTATACGTTGGTGATGCAGGGGATAAATTTATTATTAATGAGACTCAAAGATTTAAAGAACTTGGTCTTGAACTCGATCCCCACGGTAAAATTCCAGACTTAGTAGTGCATTATGAAGATAAAGGTTGGCTTGTATTAATAGAAGCCGTAACTAGCCACGGTGCTGTCAATCTGAAGCGTCGAAATGAATTAAAGCAAATTTTTCAAGCTAGTCAAGAGGGATTAGTTTTTGTTACTGCATTTCCAAGTCGTAAGGAAATGACAAAATATTTAGCCGAAATTTCTTGGGAAACAGAGGTTTGGGTAGCTGATCAGCCAGACCATATGATTCATTTCAACGGAGAGAGGTTTCTAGGTCCTTATGAATAACTAAAAAATCTTGCTAGCTTATATGTCTATCTCCATTGATCGTCGCCATTGACGTTTTCTCATTAGCCTAAGATATTTGGGAAGAGTTAAGGGTGATGGGATAAAAGGTGATCGCCTTTATTACTTGCGAGACTTACCGATCTGAATTGTTGATCTGGTGATAGATTCTAACTTTTCTGATTATTCTGATGATAATGTTGAGGTGAGTTTAAATCATTCGCCTTATTTTATCGTTATTCAGTACTGATGCAGTTTTATACTTGGAATGAGGCTAAAAATGAGTTATTGCAACAGGAGCAAGGTATATCATTTGAAGATATTGTCGAAGCGATCGCCAATGGAAATTTGCTAGATAGCATTAAGCATCCAAACTCTGAGCAATATCCCAATCAATCAGTTTTTGTAGTTACTGTTAAAGGATATGTTTACTGTGTGCCTTATGTTGTGGAAGAATCCAGTATTTTTTTGAAGACAATTTTCCCAAGTCGAAAGATGAAAAAGAAGTATTTAGGAGATTAGTGATGTCAGAAAATTTAACCACAGATGTTATCAATTTAAACTTAGATCAAGAAGAACAAAATCTATTAGAAAGTATTGAAAATGATGATTGGGTGAGTATTCCCAACGTTCAATCTGAGATACAAAGATTCCAAGAGATTGCAAAACAACAAATCGAGATGCAAAAGCTTGAGTTGCAAATATCCAAACAAGACTCTGACAAGATTTATAATCTGGCTAATCGGCTTGGCTTGTCAGTAACTAACTTTGCTCAGGATATTATTCATAAATATTTGCAAGGTGAGTTAGTCGAGAAAAACTAGAGAAAACGATCTAAAGTAACTTTATAGTAAGTAGAACAAATAATGAATAACGATCAAGAACAGCTTGTCGAAAAGCGCGTAATTCAAACACCTGTTTATAGCTACGCCGCCTAATCTAGAGTCTGATTTTTTCGCCATTGGTGGGATATTTAGGAAGAGTTAAGAGTGATGGAAAAAAGTGCGATCGCTTTTACTATTTGAGAGACTTACCGATTTGACGAATATCAAAATAAGTATGATTATTAGGAAATCAGGATTCGCACTTGTTAAAATATAAAAAATCTACTGTTCCCTGAAAACATGATTGCAGCTAGAGAAACTTTTTCCAAGCTCACGCCTCAAGAATACTTTGCTTGGGAAGAAAAGCAACTACATAAGCATGAGTATATCGAAGGTGAAGTCTATGCCATGAGTGGGGGTAGTGTTAATCATGGACGTATAGCTATCCGATTTACTTCCATGTTTGACTCTCACTTAGAAGGAAGCAGTTGCATCATTGGAAATTCTGACATCAAGATTAAGATCGCCAAAGCCGAAAAATACACTTATCCCGATGTCAGCGTCACCTGCGACGATCGCGACAAAGCTACCACTCAATACATTACCTATCCATCCCTAATCGTTGAAGTTTTATCACCCAGTACCGAAGCCTACGATCGCGGTGGGAAGTTCCGACTGTATCGCAACAACCCTGTATTAATAGATTATTTACTAGTTAGTTCCACCAGCATCGAAATAGACCTCTATCACAAAAAAGATAATGGGGAATGGATAATCATTAACTATAAAGAAGGTGACATGATCGAGCTAAAGAGCATCAATCTCACCTTTGCGATCGCCCAAATTTATCGAGGACTCACCCTGACTCCCGAAAATGACGTGACGCAGGCTTAGCCTTTGCCACATCTATATTTTCTGAATTGGTGCAATTTTAGGATCGATGATTTTTTTACCTTGACCTGCGAAGGAAACAGCTAAATACATCTTGTCGCCAGTGCCTAGCAAATTCGCGACTTGACCTTCGCCAAATTTATCGTGCATCACGCGATCGCCTACTTGCCAATTAACACTAGGCTTGGGTTTGACGGCATTGACCTTAGGTGGTGCAACGGTGCGTAGAGAACCGCGCACACTAGTCGCCTCAGCCCGTTGACTTGCCTTACTGATAAATTTATCGATGCCATGTCCCGTGAGATATTCTTTAGGCAGTTCAGCTAGGAATTGGGAAGGGATGGCATATTCGCGATTGCCATAGAGACGACGGGCTTGGGCATGGCTGAGGAAGAGTTTCTCTTGGGCGCGAGTGATACCCACATACATGAGGCGACGCTCCTCTTCGAGAGCCATAGGATCATTAATAGAACGGAAGCTCGGAAATAGTCCTTGCTCTAAACCGACTAGAAATACCACAGGAAATTCTAACCCCTTAGCCGCATGGAGGGTCATCAGCGTGACTTTCTCCGCATTCTCACTACTGTCGTCGAGGCTAGAGGCGAGAGCTGCATTGGCTAAAAAGGCATCAAGGGAAGCATCTTCATTTTCTTCAGCAAATTGCACGGCCGCATTATAAAGTTCTTGCAAGTTAGCAAGGCGATCGTTTGCCTCATCATTGCTCTGTGCCTTCAGTTCATCAATATAGCCAGATTCTTGGAGAATCCCTTGAATGATTTCCGCCGCAGGAGTGACAGGTACTTTCGCTTGCCATTTCTGCATCAGTTCCACAAAGGAGAGAACGCCACGCGCCGATCGCCCTGCGAGGGTTTTAACCGTAGTTTCATCGCTGATGATTTCCCAGATCGGGACGCTAAGTTCTTGGGCAGCCTGTTGCAGCTTATCGAGGGTTGCCTTACCGATGCTACGTTTCGGAACATTAATGATTCGCATTAAGCCTAGGGTATCGGATGGGTTCGATAGCAGGCGTAAATAGGAGAGAATATCTTTAATTTCTTTGCGATCGTAAAAGCGTAAGCCACCTACGACTTTGTAAGGAATATTCCAACGCACTAGCATTTCCTCAAAGGGGCGGGATTGGGCGTTAGTGCGGTAGAGAATCGCGAAATGTCCGAGATTGGCGCTTGGAGTTTTGGACTTAACCCGACGAATCTGCTCGATTACAAACTGGGCTTCATCCACTTCATCATCGGCGCGATATAGCTCGATCAGATCGCCATCGGGACGGGTTGCCTTGAGAACTTTATCAATACGTTGGGAATTGTTGTCAATCAATTGGTTAGCAATTTCGAGAATATTCGCCACAGAGCGATAGTTCTCTTCGAGCTTAATCATCGTTTTGGTATGGGCATCGGGCAAGCGATCGCCAAAAGCCTCTTGGAATTCCATCAAGATCGTGAAGTCCGCAGAACGGAAACTGTAAATCGATTGATCTGCGTCACCGACGACAAAAATAGAACGATTTTCCCAAGTGGGCTGAGCGTCATTGGTGGATAGTAAGCGAATCAAATCATACTGAGTGCGATTGGTATCTTGATATTCGTCAACGAGAATATGTGTAAAGCGATCGTGCCAATATTTAAGAACTTCAGGGTTTTGCTGAAATAGTCGTACTGGCAAAAAGATTAAATCATCAAAATCAAGGGCATTATTGGTGGCGAGCTGATTTTGGTAGAGATTGTAAACCTGCGCGATCGCCCGTTTGCGATAGGAAGAATCATCACTCTGTTTTTCGTATTCTTCAGGAGTCCAGCCTTTATTTTTAGCATTGCCGATCGCAAAGCGAACCGAGCGTGGCTCAAACTTCTTTTCATCAAGATTTAGCTGATTTACGACAATATCTTTGACTAAAGATTGTGCGTCCGAATCATCAAAAATCGAGAAATTCTTTGCCCAACTTCTACCATTGCTATCTTTGTATTTATCAATATCTAGCCGTAAAATGCGACAGCACATACTATGAAAAGTCCCCATCCAGAGACCATCTTCAGCAAAACTATTGATATAGCGCTTATAAACTTTCTTCCGCAGTTTCTCCTGTTCCCATTCATTAATTTCGCTGAGAGCCTTCCCTAATTCTCTTTGAGCAATTTCTTGGACTAACAAAGATTGAATGCGTTCATTCATTTCTTTGCCCGCTTTATTGGTGAATGTCACTGCAAGGATTTGCTCAGGTGCAACACCATGATTGAGCATTAAGTTAGCAATGCGATAGGTCAATGTTCTGGTTTTCCCCGAACCCGCACCTGCAACTACTAGCATTGGCCCGTGAAGATGGCTGGCTGCTTTTTGTTGAGCAGGATTGAGATGATGCAAAAAATTGGAACTCATGGGTGCAGGAGGGAAAAACTTAGGTAGACTCTAATACAGTATGCCAAAAATGTTTACTCATACGTTTGCACAGTGGATATTTACTGCACGCGCCCCAATTGTATTAAGCCTTTAAATTCCTTTGCTGACCTTGATAGCGGCAATACCCTCAAAACAATTACCCAAAAGTTTTGTACGAGTTGTGGGATGCCTCTCTTGCTGGGTGGGCGCTATATCGTCGAAAGCCCGATCGCCAGAGGTGGTTTCGGTGCGACCTTTTTAGCCCGTGATCGCTATACGCCTGCGATGAAGCGCTGTGTGGTGAAGCTATTGCAACCCATTGGTTTCACGAGCGCTCAAATGGTGGTTGCTAAGCAAATGTTTGAACGCGAGGCAACGGTTTTAGAAGATTTGGGGACACATCCACAAATTCCTGATCTACTTGCCTATTTTGAGGTGCAGTCGGGACAGGATGAATTTTTTTATTTAGTCCAAGAATTTGTCGATGGTTTTACCCTAGAGCAAATTGTTGAGCAGCATGGGGCGATCGCTGAGGCAGATGTTTTAGAAATTATGCAAAGCCTCTTGCCTGTCTTGACATTTATTCATGACAAAGGCTCGATCCATCGTGATATCAAACCTGCCAATATCATGGTTCGTAAGTCCGATCAGTCCTACTTTCTCTTGGATTTTGGTGCGGTGAAGCAGGTGGCAGGAGTTGCCCAAGGTCAAAAATCTACGGGTATCTTTACCCCTGGCTATGGCGCACCTGAGCAGATGCGTGGCGATACTGTATTTCCCTCAACGGATCTCTATGCCTTTGCGGTGACTTGCCTCTTTTTATTAACGGGTAAGGAGCCAGATGAATTATTCGATGTGAGTTACAACAAATGGCAGTGGGATCGCTTTGTGAAGCTCAGTCCTAATTTTAATAATGTGTTACATAGGATGTTGGAGTCGGCTCCCAGCGATCGCTTCACTTCGGCAGCAGATGTCCTCCAAGCCCTTAATTCCAAAGTATCAGCAGTACCAACGCCTGCACAAACCCCTAAGCCAGCATATCAGACCAGTATCCAAGCCCCTGTTCCCGCACCTCTACCTAATTTTTCCCCCGCAGTCCCCAAACCTGTAGCTTCGCGATCGCAAAAAACGCCTTGGTTACTATCGGCATCGATTCCTACTCAATTTATTGGCGCTTTTTTGCTAGGGGTAGAGGCGATGTTGCTATGGCAAGTAAGTACAACAGTTGGCATGGCTGCGATCGGTACTCCCGCGAATTTAATTGCTTTTGCGGCTGTATTATTAGGTGTCATTCTGCTCAGAATTAGTTCCATTCTCGACAATAAAGATTTATTTGTATTCGTAAATTTGCTAAGTTTCGCCGCAGTCTGGGCAGGGCAAATATTTGCCAAAGTTCAGTTTCAGAACTTCCCAAATTGGATCGAAGTTGCTCAATATTGTGGAATTGCAGGATTTAGTGCGATCGCTCTGATGGCAGCCTTTCGCCTCATCTTCCAGTTGCTCTATTCCTTATTGTAAAATCAGGATAGTTAGAACCTGCAATGATTGATAATGTCTGTAAGTTTCTCGCAGAGAACTATTCCACTGACTTTGCCAGTTGGCTACTAGGCAAGCCTGTTACCCTGACAAAGATCGAACAATCCGAACTCTCAGCCGAACCTATTCGTGCTGACTCAGTTATATTTCTCGAATCAGCAGAAATCATCCTACACATCGAATTTCAGACTGAACCCAATAAAAATATCCCCTTCCGCATGACTGATTATCGACTGCGGCTATATCGTAAATTCCCCGAAAGAAAAGTCCATCAAGTCGTCATCTATCTCAGTCCTAGCGAGTCACACTTAGTCCATGAAACTATCTTTGATCTCGGCGAACTAACCCACAACTTCAACGTCATCAGGCTATGGGAACAGCCAACAGATATATTTCAGCAATATCAAGGACTACTACCCTTTGCAACTCTATCTCAAACCAGTGCCCCCGAAGAAACCTTAAGACAAGTGGCGAGACAAATTGAAAAGATCGCCGATAAGCAGTTACAAAGTAACGTAGCCGCCTCGACCGCTATAATATCTGGTATAGCCCTAAGCAAGGAAATCATCAAAAGACTACTCAGGAGCGACATCATGAAAGAATCAGTAATTTATCAAGAGATATTGCATGAGGGTTTAGCTGAAGGTAAAGCTAGAGGTTTAGCTGAAGGTAAAGCTAGAGGTTTAGCTGAAGGTGAGGCTAAAGCAACTAATCAAATTGCCCTAAATATGCTGCGTTCTAGCATTTCTGTAGATGTCGTAGCAAAACTGACTGGACTAACAACTAAGCAAGTACAGAAACTACAAAAAATCTCCGCTAAAAAGTCCCAGAAACCAAAAAAGTAATAGCGATCGCAAAAAAAGCAGAGGCAATTCATGAATTGCCTCTGCTTTTTGGTGTTGAATTTTGATATTAAACCGATCGCGTCATTTGCACTCGATAGCGTTCTTTCTTAGTAATCATGATATCGCCGATGGTGACTCGTCCCTTACCACGAATTGCGATCAGATCACCTGTTTTCACTTGATAGCTTGGCTGGGAAATAGTTTTCCAATTGACGCGCACATCTTCGCCATTAATTAAGTCCACCATTTTGCTGCGAGACATACCAAAACCGAAAGAAGCGATCGCATCTAGACGCAAAGATGCCTCAGTGGAAGTGAGTTCTTTAGTTACAGGGATGCGAATCTTTAGCTCTTCCCAAGTGATCTCATTGACTTTAACGGGAACTGTCCGCACCTGATTGAAATGCAGTTGCAAATATTCCACCAACTCAGGAACAACGATCGCCTGTGCGCCTTTTTCGCCTAAGACATTTATATCACCTACTTTTTGGCGCTCAAGTCCCGTACCGAGCAAAGCTCCCA
This sequence comes from Pseudanabaena sp. BL-A-41, assembly GCA_050632425.1. GTDB lineage: Bacteria > Cyanobacteriota > Cyanobacteriia > Pseudanabaenales > Pseudanabaenaceae > Pseudanabaena. The sequence continues at coordinate 3,852,409 of CP192607.1, forward strand.
AAAAATCGCGATGACTTGCGGTATCAAATAGGAAATTTCCTGAAATTGAGATCGGCGTGAGGCTGACTTGCGATGGATCGAGGGGTAACTCACTGCGAGCGATCGCTAATCTCTGGCGTTCGGCTTGCTCATAGCCACCCCACGCCAAGCAATGGATCTCGGTCATCTTGCCGAATACTTGTAAAGCTTCGGTGATTTCGGGTGGTGATAGAAAATCACTACATACAACTTCCCATGTTTGAACTGCGCGATCGCCCAAATCTAGTAAGCGGCTGAGGGTGTCGCGATTTTCAACATGATTCAATAGGTCACGGGGTAGCATTAGATTTCGTCAAATTCCTCTTCGGGAATACGTTGTTTGGACTTGTCAGGAATTTTGGTTTCACCCCAAGCATCACGGATTTGCTGTTGGGTTTCATTGCGGAAATCAGGCTTTGAGGTGGTGGGGTAATCATCCTCAAAATCATCGTAATCGTCATCGTAATTATCGATGGGCTTCGGTGGTGGGGCGATCGGACGCGATGGCTCAGGACGGAATTCGGCTCTAGCCTGACGACGTTGTTGCTGTGGCGGATTGACGGGAACGCGCTCCTCGGCCCAATTATCACCATCATCCCATGATTGTTCTTGGCGATAGACAGGGCGTTGTTGCTGTGGTGGTGGCGAATAGGTGCTTCTGGCTCCCGATGACAGCGCATTATCGCGAATGGTGGTGGTAGGTGGCAGATAGTCATCCTCGAAATCATCTTCCCAAGGTGCTTTACCCAAACCAAGACGCTCTAATAAGCCTTTGCTCAGTTGGGTCATCCGATCTTCCATGCCCTCAGTCACGATGATACGATCGCGACCAACGGCAATGATTTCATTGACATCAATTTCGTAGGTGCTGATTAAGCTTGCAGGAATAATTGGATTACCGACCGAAGCGACAATCAAGAACATGAGATCCCCTGTTTCAGGATCAAACTTAAAATCGCGTACCTTACCGAGCAATTCTCCAGACTCAGTTACCACTTCGTTATTAATTAGAGTGGTATAACGCTCAGTGATTAAAATATCTTCAAGGACTGATTCATCATCAACCAAAATCGCATCGGGTCCTAACAAATCAATATTGTCAAGACCCATGAAAAATGTGTCACCAATGCCAATCGGTGTGCCGGGGACAAAGCGCTCAGCGACAGTCACCCCTGTAACACGACGCTGATCGACATCTAGCCATATTTGCGTGACGATGCCAAGCCGAATGGCTGATCGCTTGCTAAAGACCTGCAAACCTAAAACGGCGGCACGTTGACGAAGATTTTCCGATTGCATCATGGCGGTGACGTGGCTCTATATGATTCCTTACAAGTGGGATATCCTACAAGTGGGGCATTAACTAAATAGGAGGGTAAATACCTAGCCCTGATTCTAGCAGACTAGATCCCCGTCGGTATTTTAACGTTTAACGACTTTTTGCTTATGCAAGCCTGCCTTACAGCGCGTTGCGCTGAATTCAAACCCAGCGAAATTTTTGAAAGCGTGGCGAAGTCGCGCTTTCAAAAATTCGCTGGAATATTTCAAGCTTCTACCTGTAATTGCATTAATGGTTGCCAGTTGCGAATATCCTCTAAAAGTGATAGATACCCTTTTGTGTTTGGGTGCAAACCATCTGCACAGATGCGATCGCCCATCCAAGCTTGTCCCCGTTCTTGCCATAGATCAAATATATCGAGATAGGGAATATCGCGCATTTGACAAGCCGATTTCGTGAATTCTTTATAGAGAAATTGATCTTCGTGATTGAAATGTAAGCAATCGAGAAACGGCATTTTTGATTCATCAACGGGAACCATGCCCACAAAGATGACGGGACAGAGGCTCTGAGCCTTGTCGAGTAAGTTACCGATTTCTAGGGTAAAGCGATCGTAATCGGTAATGCTCTTGCCGTTACGCTTCGCCACTCGCGCCGAATCATTAACCCCAACGGACAAAATCATTAAATCGGGAATTTTGTTGCGTAGTTCGCCACGTAGTAAAAATTCTCGCTCTAAGCGTTGATTAACATGGGCAGATGTATCACCTCTGACTCCTAAATTATAGAGAACATGTCCTGCTACATTTCCCATCCATTGCCGCCGCAGTTGTTCTACCCAACCACCATTAACAGGATCACCGTAGCCATAGATAATGCTGTCGCCAAAAGCTGTGACCCTTAGAGGTTGCTGACTGCGAGGAGAAACATTCGGAGCTTGCAAAAGGTTTAAGGTTGTCATCAGAAAAAGCGCTTAGAAAAAATGACGGGTCGGTGATTTTACAAAACTACATTAAGGTTAGCGCAACTAAGTACTTTTGCTTAATATTTCTTGGACTAATGTCAGTTCGGGTTAAACTGGCAAATTTTAAAAGCCCAAAAGTAAAAGCCTTGCTACGCAAGGCTTTTACTTTTGGGCTTTGAGAGAGGGTTTGCGTAGCAAACCCTCTCTCAAAGCCAGTTTCAAATTATCCCGAACTCGCGTAAAGTAAGTTTTGCTTAGAACATAAAACCAGAAGATGAGTTGCGGCGCAAAGCTCCGCAACTCATCTTCTTAGGTTTTGGGTTGTACTAGCGCACTTTACCGACCATTGTTTAGAATTTTTTTAATTAACTTACGCAGTTCCAACGCTTCTTGGTATTGAGGTTGTTCTTTTAATACTTTCTCCACTGCCAAAAGCGATTCACTATAACGACCTGCACGGAATAGTGTTGCCGCTAAAGCATATTGGGTATCAATCTTGGCAATGCCTCCCCATAATATATTTGCTTTGAGAGAACGCGTATAGGCCTCGATCGCTTCTGTATCTTTATTCTGATCGTAAAAAATCACGCCACGATTGTGCCAGACCTCAGAGAAACCACCTGACCAATATATCGCCTTCTCATATGCCTTGAGGGCTTCTTCCTTGCGGTCTAACTTCCGCAGCACATTACCCTTTTTGTACCAAGAGGGATAGTCATCAGGCTCAAGGGCAATAACCCGATCATAGGAAGCGATCGCTTCTGGATAAAGCTTTAAAGCAGTTAGTGCATCTGCTTTTCCATACCAAGCATTGGTGTAACTTGGATTTTGAGCAATCAATTGTTCAAAAACAGTTAACGCCTTTTTGTTCTCACCTTGATCGAGCAGTCGAATCCCATCAATATAAGTCTCATAGAAATTTTCACTGCTATTGTCGTCAAAGAACTTAACTTGAGGGTTTTCACTGCGAATTTTTTGACCCCGCTCAAAGGCTTGAATTGTATCTTTGTAACTACCAAGTCTGGATTTTGCCTCAGCTTCACCATAGTAAATTACATAGTCTTGAACACTGAGTAGATCTTTAGAGGTGATGTAGGGAGTATTGGGAGATAGTAAGATAGCGCGGCGATAAGCAGCCCTCGATTCTTCATAGCGTTCCAATCGGAATAATGCGAGTCCGCGAAAGAACCAAACAAAACTAAAGTTAGGCTGAATCTTGATGGATTGATCGAAGGAAGCGATTGCCTCTTCATAGCGCTTGAGATCTACTAAGGCAGTACCGCGATTAAACCACCATATAGAATAATCTTCGGCTCTCACTTGAGGCTCAACGCGATCGACAAAAGTTGCGCCGGGCTTAATTTGCAAAGCCTTGTCGTAGGAAGCGATCGCTTGATCAAACTTTTTTAAACCAGCTAAAGCTAAACCGTGATTGTTCCACAGTTCGGGATCTTTCTTTCCGCGTTCATCTTTTAAAGCTAGTTCAAAGCAATCCAGAGCCTCGTGAAAAAGGTTTTGTTTCAAAAAAATATTGCCCAATAGTTTGTAATTACCGGGATGCTTGGGACTTGAGCCAATATTACAAACCTGTGTTTGACTATAGGCAGCTTGATCCTTGCTGGCTATTAAAAAAAATTCTATGGTGAAACCTGACAAAAGCAAGTAATAAGTGAACGACCTAAGAATTAAAGATTGAACATTGATCATCTTTATTTTGGGAGAAGAGTACATTTTGGTTTGAACGCTACGTTGCCTTATAGTTATCGCGCAAGTCTAGGAACCAGCATTATAATGCGATCCCGACTTGCGACAGGTTTCTAACAGCCTTAAATCAAAGCCTTGCCAATAGGCTATTTCAAGATGTTAATTTAGCAAATAAAGTTTCAAATGGGTTATAAAAGATTTTGCTTAACCTTTGTAAAGCCTATTAAAACTTAAAGAATTTTTGAAAGTGTGGTGATGCAAGATTTTTAAAAATCCCTCTGGGTTTAATGCTAATTAGCTACGCGGGGTGCTGGTGGTATCGGCAAGCCTGACGATCTTTCTGCGGTAGGCTTATAGGATGTCTCTACGGAAGGCGCATAGACTTCTACAGGAGGGTTAGATGTCTCTGTGGGTGGGACATAGGCTTCCGTAGTTGAACTGCTGGGGGGATCTGTTGTTAATGAGGAGGATGTCGCAGATGGAGTTGATAGCGCAACCGTTGGTTCAGGCAGTTTTGGCTTGGATTCTCCTATTACATTCTTGCCACGGGACTGCCAATCAGAAGATGGAGAAATGCTTTTAAAAGTATCAAGTGCAGATTGCACTTTCTCAGTTTGGTTTGCTGCACCTAATTTTTGAATAAGATCACTGCCTTTATTAGCTTCCATCGATTGGGTTAAAAATTGCTCAGCCTTAGCACGCATCCGACTACCAAACGGGATTGTTTTTAATATCGTTTTTGAGCCACTCAAACCACCTATATTGGCATCCTTGTCTTTGTCTAAGGCAGCTAGTTGGGCTTTGTTGGCATCAGCTTTTTTTGTTTCATACACATGGGCGATCGCTTTATCCATTGATTGATTGACCACATTGGCAAGCTCCACATCCCCCCTGACATTATCAGCAAGTTTGGGCTGCATATAAAAATAAGAGCCAACAGCGCCGCTAATAGTTGTGCCAAAGCCTAACAGGATCGCAACTAAGACGGGTATGCCCCGTTTAGGATTTACTGCTTGCGGTGTTTTCTGGGCAAATCTTGCTTTTCTATAAATCTGCGAATTGGGGAAATTGATCTTAAGTTTTTTATCCTTAGGCTTTTGAGTTTTGTTATGGTTAGGTTCTAAAGTTAATAGTTCTAGGGAATGGGTCTCAGTAGATGAAGAACCTAAGGCTAAAGCCTTTTGGACTGCCGAAGTTGGGGCAGGGATAGCGATTAATGAGTGCGTTGAATGATTGATAGAGCTGAGCGTTGATGGGGCATGACTGATGATATCTGGTTGGAGCGATCGCAACATCTGTCCTGCATTGACGTAGCGAAAGGTAGGTTCAGCTAGGAGCGCTGTATTGAGAATTTGCTGTAATTGATCACTGACGTTGCAATGTTCTTGCCAAGTCCATGTATTATTTTCAGCTTTTAGTGATTCTGGGGGTAAGCCTGTTAGTAACTCGATAAGGGATATGCCGAGCGCGTAAATATCGGCTGCGGGGGTTACTTGTTGTGTTTGTGAAATTTCTGGAGCTAGATAAATTGGATGATTTTCCCCATCTGCTGTTAGCAGAATAATCTCCATCCGCTTGTAATCATAGGCAACGGTATCTAAGGAGATTGCCCCATGCGCTTGTTGGCGATCGTGCAATTCGTTTAGACAAGAGAGTATTTGACGCAAGATATCTTGTGCTTCCGCCTCAGAAATTCCCTGCCCAGATACTTGGGCAAGCAATGTGCGATAAGTTGAATATTGCGCTTGCATAACTTCTCAACTCCATTACTTTGGATTATAGGTTGCAATCACAATTTAAAAGTTATAAAAAGTTATAAAAAAGTTATATAGCATTTTCTAAGTGGCTCGGCGCAATAAATATAAAGCTGCCAAATTGGAGCCGCATATGCCATAGATTTTGAGGCTTTAAGGTGATTTTTAAAAGCGTGACGAACCTGCGCTTTTAAAAATTTTTCCGTAATTATGCTTAGTCATTTATAAGCCACTGCCAAAGAGGATAAATGAGTTGTCGGGTACATCATTCTGACCTTACGCATCGGTTGGATGTGGCACGGGCTTCACCCGTGCCACATCCAACCAAAACTCAGTAAATTCGTTAGCATTGCGTAAGTCCTATCATTCTTAAGTTATTACTAAAAACTGAGCTTTCTTCTCTTCTTATCAAATGTGACACACTACCCTATACCTATATTTCTTACTCTTTTCCAGAAAGGAACTTAACCTCGTAAATCCTCTAATTTTTGCAATGCTGCGCCACTGCTGATAATTGCTTGGGCATAGGCGATCGCTTCTGTAATATCTCCATGCAATCCATAAAGCCAGAGATAAAAGCCACAGTTCCACAATACCGAATTGAGATATTCGGAAGGTTCATTTTTGAGAGCAGAGATGATTTTTGCCGCGATTTCAGAAGCATCTGCGATCGCAGGATCTTCTGAACTAAAGCCGTAGTTTCTTGCTGATAGAGTCAAACGTTCAAAGTGATCGCCTTTATTAATTCCGATAATCGTGGTACGCGATCGCGGTAAATCGACGCTTCCTTCCCAACCTTTTACTGTTGCAAACTCAGTAATGCCATGCTTCGCGAAGGCTTCCCGAATGTTTGTCTCAGTGGGTGGATGCACAAATCCTGACACAATTAATTGTTGCCCTTGATAGGGAGACCACATTAGTTCAAGGGTGGCAAAGGGTGGACGCTTACCAATTTGTTCGCGATAGGGAACGATACTTTGAGCAAGGGGAAAATGTTTAGGCAGATAGACAAATCCCAAATGGTGCTGTTCTAGATTTTGCTGTACTTGGGCAAGTTCTAAATTATGCCAATTCAGTCCCAATTCATGCCAGATCTCAATTAATGGCAGCCCCTCCTTCGTAGGCATCCGATCGCCTCCATGCATTAACACAGGAATTCCTGCTGCTGCCAACACAATTGCGGTTGCAGGATTAATAGGCGCAGTCTTTGATCTCCCATCGTAGGGCAATCCCAATACTAATACCCTTTTGTCAGTGGCGATCGCTGCTACCTTTGCTCCCAAAAGTTTATAGGCATCCAGCATTCCCGCCAACTCATCACTAGTTGGACGCTTAATCCGATGGGCGATCATAAATGCCCCGATCTGTGCAGGAGTCGCTTCCCCTTGCATCATCATCACTGTGGCTCGTTCTGCCTCTTGGCGCGTTAAGCTTTTGCTGGTATGTGTACCGCTACCAACTTTACGCAAAAATTCGCGAAATTCTTTACTCATTACTCTTTGGGTGAATTTAATGCAAAAGTCGGTTAGATGTTGAATTATCTCACAGGCTTGCCTTTAAAAAATGGTAATGGGTAAAGCAAAGCTTTACCCATTACCATTTTTTAAGAACTCAAAGCGCTTTTTAAGATGACAGGAATTTCCTGCTGCACCATTTCGGCAGCGAGCTTACAAAAATATTGAATCGGCGGAATTTGAATGCGATCGATGGTCGTCACTAACACAATCTCGCGAGTTAAGTTGGGTTCACTGAGCGATCGCACCACCAAGTCAGGATCATAGGTTAACTCCACTAAAAAAGTTTCAGGCAACAGCGCAATCAAACTACCTTGCTTCACCACTCCTCGAAAAGCTTCAAGAGCATTTAGTTCCAAAGCAGCATTCAATCGAATTCCCTGACGATTGAACTGATCTTGTACTAGGCGCTGTAAACCATAGCCATCCTTAAATACTGCCTGCGGAAAGTTATCGAGATCTCTCCAAGTTATAACCTCTTTTTTACTGAGTGGATGCTGAGCAGGTAGCAATAACTGAATCTTTTCTTCATATAACCTTGTGATTACCATTTCCGAACTCGCTGTCAAAAATGGATTATTCATCACGATCGCAATATCAATCAAACCATCTTTGAGAACCTTGAGAGCGCGATCGCTTCCTAATGTCGTTACCCGCAATTGTACGTTTGGATAAGTCCGAGAAAATTTTTGCAATATCGGCGGTAATTGATAGGCACAGGCGGAAGGAATTCCTGCTACACAGAGTTCTGTTTGCTTACCCGCTTGCAAATCAGTTAGCTCTTGCTCGGCAGTTGCCCAGATCTGACAAATTTTCTTGGCATGAGGTAATAGGCGATCGCCCCCCAAAGTTAACTTGGCATTCCCCTGACGATGAAACAGCGATAAGCCGACAGTTGCCTCCAGAGACTGCACTTGTCGGCTGATCGTTGATTGACTAACGCCGCACTTCTGGGCTGCCTGTTGAAAGTTTCCCGTTTCGGCAACTGCCAAAAAAGCCTGTAACTGTTCCAAACGCATGAGAGATTAACGCTATTCTAGTTAAGTCTCCCATCATTAAGCCGCTTCTAGGTTTTCGGAAAAGTAGCATCGGTAACAAGCTAGATTAAAAGGTAAACCCACTATTTCTTAATTTCTATGCACGACAACTTAAAGCAACTATTAGAAACAGTTGCAACGGGGGAGCTAAGCCCAGAGAGAGCTTTAGAAGAGTTGAAATATCTTCACTATGAATCAGTGGGAGACTTTGCCAAAATTGATCATCATCGCAATTTACGCACAGGCTTTCCTGAAGTAATTTTTGGATTGGGCAAAACCCCCGAACAAATTGTGCAAATCATGCGCGTAATGGAATCCAAAAATCCCCTTGTCATGGCAACTAAAATTTCGGCAGCAGTTTATGCCCAAATTCAGCCATCTTTGCGCGGTTTGCGATATTTTCCCCTCGCCCAAATTTGCTGCCTCGGTGAATCAACTATGAAAAAAGAAGGGACAATTACAATTCTCACCGCAGGAACTGCCGATCTGCCGATCGCGGAAGAAGCTGCCGTTACATCAGAACTCTGTGGCTTTACGGTTAAGCGACTTTGGGATGTGGGTGTCGCAGGAATTCATCGCTTGCTCAGTCATCGGGATGCGATCGCCAATGCCGATGTGATTATTGTTGTCGCAGGAATGGAAGGAGCATTGGCAAGTGTCGTTGCAGGCTTGGCAGATTGTCCGATTGTGGCAGTTCCTACCAGCATCGGTTATGGCGCAAGTTTTAACGGATTAGCTCCATTACTCACCATGCTTAATTCCTGTGCTACAGGTGTAGGTGTAGTGAATATCGACAATGGTTTTGGAGCCGCCATGCTAGCAGGAAAAATTTTACATCGCCATCAATAGAATAAGAACGTCAAGAATCGGTGGCATCACCGATTCTTGACTAGGAAGAGCGTCGATTAATGCACAAAGCAGCTGCATAACTTGTGCCTAGTTCTAATTCTGTGCTTAGGAGTTTCAAGTTCCAATCTCCGATTTGCAAAGTTGTACCGATCGCTATTTCTAGTAATGGCGAAACATCTAAACGTTCAAGAATATTGGCAATTCCTTGTCCAGTCGCCTTTCCATAGGCTTCCTTGAGCGTCCATGCTTGATAAAAAGCTTGAATTGCTAAAGACGGATCGCGATCGCCAAATCCCTTAATTATCTCGTACTCTGACGGTGAGAAATATCTTTGGGCAATTCCCTCAATATCACATTGAGGATTGATATATTCCAAATCGATGCCTACTTCGCGATCGCTACTGACAGCATAAATTGCAAAATCTTGAGAATGGGCTAGATTAAAATGAATGCCTTTAGAGTTTTGAAGATAGGGTTTACCATGATCGCTATAGCTAAACTGAATTGCTTTGGGTTTACAACCTAGCCATTGCGCCAAGATTATCCTTAAATTTCCCCTTGCGGCTACAAAATTGCGTCTGAGATTTTCGCGCTTAAACCGCTCCGCTCGCGATCGCTCATCCTCAGATAAAAGTTTCCAGAGGCGATCACACTCAATTTTGGATATATCGAGCCTCGCTTGATATAGTTGCAAATCTATAGTCATTTGTGAGATTAAATAATTTGGGAGACTGCGCCCCAAAGGGGCGCAGTCTCCCAAATGAATACAGATTTGCTATAGACTCTTGGAATTTGAGATGAAATGAGAAAAAATCTATGAACTTGCCTTTAGTAATTGGAGCATTAGTTGTATCGCTGCTGCTGTTGTGGTGGTTGCTCAGCGTGATTAAAGCTAGTTTTAAAACCGCCTTTCTAGTTGTTGCCGTTATTTTCAGCATCCAAGTATTAACAGGTATTGGTCCCCAACAAATTTTCGCGCAGGTGGGGCAATGGTTTAGTGGATTTTTTGGTGGATTGGGCAACTGGCTCCAAAACTGGGGCGGTAAGGGCAAAGTTGATGCTGATCCCAAAAAGCAATCAGCAATTTGGTTGTTTCAAATCGCTATGGAAATGCTTAGCAATATCAATATTTAAGTTTTTTGTGTCGTGGCTTTGCCACGACACAAAAAACTAGGTCTAGCCTCCTGCGATCGCAGGAATAATGCTTACTTCATCACCATCATTGAGGGCAGTATTTGCCCCTTCGAGAAAACGAATGTCTTCGCTATTGACATAAAAATTAACAAAGCGGCGAAGATTTCCTTGCTCGTCACAAATGCGAGCCTTGATCCCTGGACAATTGTTTTCCAATGAGTCAATGATTTCTTTAACCGAAGCACCAGCACATTCTACGGTGGCTTGGTTATTGGTTAATTGTTGTAGAGGAGTGGGAATTAAAACTTTAACAGCCATATTTTTGTATCGATATCTGAGAACTTTAGACTTGAACTTTAGGGTCGGAATTTAGATTTTGCCATACTGACCGATTTATATTTTAACGCGATCGCTTCCATAAAACAGAGGCAGCGCATTGCGCTGCCTTTACTTACTGGTGATTCATGATTAACGCCTGACCTTACCCGCAAATCCTGAAGCTTTAAATTGTTTTAGCTCTAGTGGTTCGGGTTGATCGGCAGGAACAGCAACCATGATCTGAAAATTACTTGTGCCTGTGGGAATCTCTTCAACTGCACCTAATCTTGCGCGTTCAGGCATGGCATCATTACCATTAGCATCATAAATGCGCCCGAAAATATCGGCATTGTAAACAACTTTACCTGAGGTATTGTTGGCTTCTCCTTTAATGATGTAGCAATTAGCTGACATCACCCCACCACCTAACACCATATGCTTACCCGCATCACCTGTACATGGCTCATAGGTAACATTAGTGAGCTTGATTTGCACATTTGCCGAGGCGGGATTGCTAAAGGCAAAGGTACAGATGCAAAGTATCAGGGATAAAGCGCCAACTTGAAAGGCTTTGAGCAGTTTTTGCCAAGTTTTTGTCAAAGGTATAAATTGCTCATTTGATATCTTGTGATTTGCGATCGCCATAAATAAACCTATTTTATAAACCCTTGGATAAAAAATTTTCAGAAAAAAGAATGGCTTCTTTGACGTGGTAAAATTCATCTTAGCTCTTGAAGGAGGTCTATTTTTAATGCCACTTAGTCTATTGATTGCAACATTACCTGAAGCGTATAGAATTTTCGATCCACTGGTAAACGTTCTTCCTGTGATCCCTGTATTCTTCTTGCTACTTGCATTTGTATGGCAAGCAGCAGTCGGTTTCAAATAGGTTTCAATTTAAGTCTTGACTTAATCAAAAAAACTTATAACAAACTTTTAGGTACATCTCATATAGTTGTACTTACGCATTTATAAAACAAAAACGATAAAAGCAATCGGGGTGACGGCAACGTTACCCCGATTGCTTTCTAAGAGTTTGTCGCGTCGAGACAAACTCTTAGAGCAAAGTAAGTTTTGCTTAGGAGATAAAACCAGAAGATGAGTTGCGGCGCTTTGCGCCGCAACTCATCTTCTTAGGTTTTGGTTTGTACTAGCTAACTCTTTTTTTGCTATAGAAACTAAAAATCATATTTTTAATGAACTATGGAAACCATCGGACGTTGGACGAACAAATTTTTGATGTTCAATTTGTTCTTAGTATTTTTCTTTTTTGTATGGCTACTAGTTGCCCTTGGTGGTGAAAGTCTCAAAATTAACCTTGGTCTAGAGCTATGGCGACAACTATGGGAACCTCTCATTCAGCCAGTATTGGGCATCGTCATGGCAGGTGCGATCGCTAGTGGCGTAATCTCTAAAGTCAAACAAAAAATCGCGAAACCATAAGCACAGGAAAAAGTCACTTTGTGACTTTTTCCTGTCTTTTTTCTAGATATGCCTTACCCAACCATTGATTGTAAATCGACTGTCAGCAAAATATTCCGTCGGACAACTCACAGGCAGAACTTCGTGCATACAGTGGCTGGTAAAAAAGACGATTGTGTTATTCTTTGGCTGAATTACCTTCTGGGACTTAGCCGCGACGGAAAAGCCATTTTCGATCTTGCTGTCTAAGCTTAGTTAAACCAACTTGGCATCAGCAAAACTGGTGGATCATAGTTGCCCATTTGCATATTTTGCCCAGCTAGTTTTGAAGTTAATTGATCAGCGATCGCACCAGAGATTTTGCCATTTCCCACAACATCAAAAAATGGTAAAGCAATGCTAACCCCAGCCTGATTGAGCAATTGGTCTAGTAGTCTTTCAAAGGAAGCAGGAGATTTACGAATTGGTAATTCCTTAGTTTCGGATAAATTAAACTTCTTTCTTGCCAAGGTTCTTAAATCGATAATGGCTTCATCTAACGTCCCGATCGCATCGACTAGCTTATTTTCCTTAGCTTGGCTACCAGTATAAATCCGCCCATCTGCGAGCTTACGCACCACTTCTAAATCGAGTTTACGTCCTTTGGAAACATCGGTAATAAATTCCTGATAGGTACTTTGCAACAGATCTTGCAGCAATTGTCGCTCTGGCTCGGATAAATCTCGGAATGAGGAAAAGATATCTTTGTAGGGACCAGTTTTAATCGTTTGTGCTTGAATACCAACCTTACTCAATAGCTCTTTCGCATTGAACCCACTTAAAATCACACCAATACTGCCTGTTAAAGTCCCCGCATTCGCATAGATTTTGGTAGCAGAACTGGCGGTGTAGTAGCCACCACTAGTTGCTTGGTCGAGCATACTCACCACCACCGGTTTTTTCTCGCTCAAGTCCTTGACGGCAGCATATAGCTCTTTACTTGCGCCAACGGTTCCCCCCGGACTATTAATCGATAGTAAAACTCCTTTAACAGCGTCTTCCTCAATGAGTTCACGGAGGCGATCGCGTACTGCCATTGCCCCTGAAGCTGAAGCTCTTGTCCCTGTAATTACTCCATCTAAAGACACAAGTTCAAGGCGATCGCGATCGAGTACCTTCTTTAAATTTAAGGCTTCATCCATTTGGCGACGCTGAATCCCAAAGGTTGCCGAAACAAAGCAAACAACGACTAAAACAAGAGCAATGATGCGATTGAGTTGCATAGCAAATTTTTCTGGTATCTGCTTTAGTTTAATATAAAACCCAGAAATGAAAGGCGGCGCATCGCGCCGCCTTTCATTTCTGAGTTAAAATCATTTTTCTGTAAACTTTCTTCACAATCATGGCTAATCAAGCTCTCAATAAGAACTCCACAAAAAAATCTCCTAAAGACAAAGAAATAGTTCGCGATTATTTTAACTCCACTGGGTTCGATCGCTGGCGACGGATTTATGGAGAAGGTGGTGATGTTAACCGCGTTCAACTTGATATCCGTACAGGGCATCAACAAACCGTTGATTATGTCTTGGGATGGTTTAAGAATGACAAAAATGCAGTTGGACATACAGTTTGTGACGCAGGTTGTGGCACTGGTAGCTTGAGCATTCCCCTCGCCGAAATGGGCGCAAAGGTCTACGCCAGTGATATTTCCGAAAAAATGGTGGGTGAAGGGAAAAGCCGCGCCACCGATCCTGAAAATCCTGTCTTTGAAGTTAAAGATTTAGCCTCATTGTCTGGGGAATATGACACCGTAATCTGTCTAGATGTGTTGATTCACTACCCCGATCAAGATTCTGAAGCGATGATTGCCCATCTTGCTTCCCTTGCTAAATCTCGATTAATCCTCAGCTTTGCTCCCAAAAATCCCTACTATGTATTAATGAAGAAAGTAGGTGACATGGTTCCAGGTCCTAGCAAGGCAACTCGCGCCTACTTACACAAAGAATCTGACGTGCGGCGCGTTCTTGAAGGCTTAGGCTTCAAGATCAAGCGTAAAGAATTTACGGCTACCTCCTTTTATTTCTCCCGCCTACTTGAGGCAGTCCGTAATTAAACCAAATCGCTGCCCTAGGGCAGCGATTTGACTCAGGTAAGAATTCTTTACATTTTGCAAGCAGGCGATCGCATCGAAACCGTAGCAAAACCTGTTTGAATAGAAAATGGTGCTTTTACTTCGATTTTTATAATCTTTTTATATCTTAAAAATCTCACCTTACCCCGTTCACCCACAAAACTTTTTTAATTATTCACCCTTTGTCCTATGGTTGCATCCTCAACAGTTCGCATTAGTTCTCGCAAAAGTCAGCTAGCACTGGTACAAACGCATTGGGTACAAGCGGAACTAAGCAAAGCACACCCCGATCGCCAGTTTGAAGTCGTCACCATGAGTACACAGGGCGATAAGATTCTTGACGTAGCTCTCGCTAAGATTGGTGATAAAGGCTTATTTACCAAAGAATTAGAAGTATCTATGCTGACCAGAGAGTCAGATCTCGCAGTACATAGCCTCAAAGATTTACCCACGAAGTTGCCTGAAGGTTTAATCCTTGGTGCAGTAACGGAGCGTGAAGATCCCGCCGATGCGTTAGTTGTCCATGAAAAGCTGAAGGACAAAAACCTTGCTACTTTACCTGCTGGTACTGTCGTCGGTACATCTTCTCTACGTCGTCTCGCTCAGTTGCGTCATTACTACCCTCATCTCGCCTTTAAAGATGTGCGCGGCAATCTCAATACTCGTCTGCAAAAGCTAGATTCTGGTGAGTATGATGCTCTAATTCTCGCGGCAGCAGGTTTACGTCGTTTGGGATTTGGCGATCGCGTACATGAGGTAATTGATTCTGAAATTTCCCTCCATGCCGTTGGACAGGGAGCCTTAGGTATCGAGTGCCGCGCCGAAGATCCTGACATTTTGGCTTTGTTTACGCCGATCATCCACTATCCCACTACTCAGCGTTGCCTTGCTGAGCGCTCTTTCCTCCGTGAACTTGAAGGTGGTTGTCAAGTTCCCATTGGTGTCCATACTGCTATCAATGGCGACAAGCTAACTCTGAAGGGAATTGTGGCAAGCCTTGATGGTAAAACTCTAGTCAGAGGTGAAGTAACTGGCGATCTGACCAATCCCGAAGCGATCGGTGCAGAATTAGCTGATGACCTCAAATCTAAGGGCGCACAGGATATTCTCAATAAAATCTTTGCCGAAGTTCGCGCTTAATGATTATGCCAAAAATGGCGTTGCCATTTTTGGCATTTAAATTGAGCATAAAAAGAGAAGCCGCATTGCGGCTTCTCTTTTTATGCTTTGACATCAATTTCTCCACGCATAATTTTAAAAATATCTTTCACCAACTTATCTCGAATGTTAATAATACTTTCGTGGGGAGAATGAGGTTGATGGAGTCTTTTTTGTTTTAGCTGCTCAAAATAAGCCTTAGCCTTATTAAATTGACCATCAAAATGTCCGTTGTATCGCTCTTGTTCAAGAACTTCTCTGGACTTTAAAGATGATGGTTCGCAGCGATCGTGCAAACTATCGATCAGACCTTCCACCTCATCCCATGTAATTGGATTGGAATAATTATCATCATTAGCCTTGTGCTGATTTGAGCGATCGATCAGTAAGATAGTTTTACAAACTGCTGCAAAAACTTTCCCTAGATCGGCAAAATCAGTCAATCTATGGGGATACAACCCCATTACTAAAGAATCCCCAGTTCGATCGTGAGGATTCTGCTCGAAGTTTCTATCTAAATAAAACTTGTGATCGCTATCTTCACTATGACTGGTTGTACCATCCTTCGCGATCGCCCAACAATAGGTAAATATCCGCAAGGCTTTCTCAATGCGATTATGAATTAGATCTTCGGAAATTTCTTCACCGCATAACTCGTACATTCCAATCGCAAACAGAAGAATAGTAGAATGAGTGCCGAATAGATAAACCGTATCACTAGAAATTGAGCTAGGATGCTTTAGGATAGACATATCTATACTCAATACATGATTAGATGCATCATAAACTTGACGATAACGAGTATCCCCATTGGAAGAATTAATTGGCAACTCTCTAATTAATGGAATTATCTGTACTTCAACCGAGCCATATTGTTCGTAAAACTTAGGAGAAACAATGCCGCATAGTTGACTTGTAGCAGTGATTTCCTCTGGTTCTGGTCTAGCAACTGAAGTAACCTTGCCACCATTATCTTTAATCTCTTGGTAGCATTCCTTACCTATGGAAGAATAGCAAAGTAAAGCATGATTGATTAATCGCTTTGCCCAGTCCAAACAATCTGCACGACTTAGCTGCGGACTGCGATCGAAGTCTCCTACATAGGCAAGGACAAGATAATTCCAACTCTGATATGCCGACCAATAGGCATAATAGGATTCACTTCCATCTCTTGCCGCATAAATACGAGCTTGCTCTAACAAGCGAATTGGTTCTAAAAGGGTTTCCCATCTGCCTCCAGTGAGGCTTGTGTAGGTAGATGAGTACATATAAATCTTGGCTCGAAACGCAATTACCCTCGATAAGATGTAAAAGAATGGATGAAAATTACTTTGTGAAAATTCACCGATTTTATAATATTTATGTAAGCGTCTTTTAACATAAAATTCGGCATTTTCTAGGCTTTGCAAAGCTTTTTGAATAGACTGATACCGATCTAAGCCACTATTCTCTGGAGCTTCAAGATCGGTTAAATAATGATAGCGAAACTGACAAAGCCAATATTTAGCGGTTTCTAAATCGCTTAAGTACTTTTTTTCTAAATGGGGTTCGATGATATCTAAATATTTTTTGCCGATACGATATAGCCCTTCTTGCAGATAAGCATCGGCGATCGCTAGATGCGCTTCATAAGCAACTAAACTCCAAGGGGTATCAGCATTTGTTTCTACAAAATTAAACTGGGCATCTTTACTGCGATATTTACCATCAGCAAAAATAGTCTCTTCTAGCTTTCCTTCCATGGCTATTAGCGAGAAAGGATAAAAATTTAAAAGTCTTTTGGACTCCCTAAATATATTTAGCTCTTCAATTCTGTGACAAAGCTGAGTTAGATATTCTTTAGTATCAATTCCAGTTTGTTTAATCGCTCTTAATCTTGCTAATAAAGATGATTTAGCGACTACTTCTAATAAATCAAAACCACAATACTCACCACAGGCTACTTCATTATTGCTACTAATTTCTTCATAATCAATGTTTTCATTAATAGAGCGATCGACATCTTCTTTTTTACACATCCTCACAACTGTTTTACACCAGACAGGGCTATGACTACTTTGCCCAATTACTTCTTCATAGCAAAAAACTTCATTAGCGATTGGCATATAGTCCTTTAGAACGGGAATATCCCAAAATAGAACTCGGTTAATAGCACCTAAAATATTTGATACTGGGCTACCAATGCCTACGATCTCCTCATAGAAATTTAAGCTACCTCCATAAGAATTTTTCGTGCGCGTCTCAAATTCTTTGGAAAATCGTGATTGATATCCTTGGGGAGGATTAACATAAAAATGTACTTTGACTTTATATACAAATTGCCTTTCTAAACCATCAATACTTTCAGCATTTCCTAGGCTTAAATTTGATTTTAAAGTTTTGTCCAAACCCAATAAATTTGAGTTAAGTAAACCAATTTCTTCATCTTCTTGTTTTATATATAGAGGAAGCGGCTGTTTTTTCTCAACCTCAATATATTTAATATATATAGGAAATTCATCAGTTAATATTTCATTCTCAACCACTGATTGGGTGAGCTGTTTTACAAAAGATGCAGATAATAGATTCGGCTTATCTTTCCCAAATTCCACATCATCAGCTAACAGAGAGCGGACTTGATTTATACCACATTGAAACTCTACTCTATTAATTTCACGCTTAACTTTATCTACTAATTCGTCCACTATATTATTTAATTGTGAATGCTTTGGGAAGTATTCATCCAAAAGATTAGTCACAATTTCTTTAATGAAGTCTTGCCAAGAAGTGTTTTTAGATTTTTGAGCATCTAAATTAGCAGTATGTAGAGCCTGATATATATTCAGGGTCATTTGACATAATCTGGCAATGTTCCTTTTATCTAGTCCCTTAATTGGATCGGTAATATCTTCTAGTAATTTTTGGATGAGAAGTTGATTAGGGTTAATATTAATTTCTAACTGATTGCGCTCATCAATTGACAGTTCTGCAAATTTGCGAAGTGCACTAAGTTTTTCTACTCTAGTTAAAGCTAAGGGCTTAGTCTTGAGATCGTCCATATCTTTGGCATTCAGACTTTTTTGCACTCGGTATTCTTGAAGCCCCTTAAGTATTTCAACCAGTTTGCTGAGAGTCAAACCGGGGACTGCGATCGCTTCTTCGTCAGGATAATATTCTGGCATGACAGAACGTAATACTCGCCGCACAAAAATGCGATTGTCTTTTTGCCCCCATTGGTTGGCAATACTACTTTCATTCGGCTGTTCGTTGCCCTTACTGTTTTTTATCAAGAACAAATCAGTCAAGCAGGTGAGCAAATATCTATAAACGCCTCTGTCTCGTTCTTCTTGGCTGTTTTTAGAAATAGCGCGATATTCTTGATTGATATCTGAGTCAATATTACTGGTTTTCTTCTTCTTTTGATGTACATTTTGTTCAGTCATATTTGCATGCTTCATTCTAAATTTACATATTTTTTGGTTTTTAGAATACAAAATATCGCACTAGATATTCAAAAATCAGTTCAAGAAAATTTAACTATACAGATACTAACTAATATTATGTTCAGTATTTACATTTTTATTGTATTGCATTAACCTATTAGCTTAATGTAGCTTACAAAGAAGTTGTGTATTGTGATGAAAAGTTGCAGCGATCGATAGTCTAGTTTTTCGCTTCAAGAGATTATCTAGTATTTTATGGAGGAACCGACTTATGCAAGCATACTCCGCCGATCTAGTTCCAGCTAATCAAGGTGCGCTCAATCAAGCCCCTCTTGCTTACCCTGACGCTTACCTAAGAATGTTGTCCGCTCTACGTCCTAAGTACAACTCTGAAAAGCGTGAATGCGATTATCTTAAAATTATTATCAAAGACCTTCAAGGTGAAACATCAATTCATGAATGGCGGAGACCTGCTCTAGGAAAACTTGTAGTCGAGCATGATGGTCATCGGACAAGGGTTGAGGAGTTTGGGCTGTTTGGTGGCAGTATTAGTTCTTACGTCACCTATGAAATTCTCATATCTATAATTACTGAGGGTTGAGGCTGATCGCCAACAAAAAAAGCGGCTCAAAGAGCCGCTTTTTTTGTTGGCACTTGTTGTGCCATTCTTTTACCGCTTCGAGTATTGAGGAGCCTTACGAGCTTTCTTAAGTCCGTATTTCTTGCGCTCTTTAGAACGAGGATCACGGGTGAGATAGCCTTCTACTTTGAGGGGCTTACGATTTTCGGGAGCAAGCTCAACCAAAGCACGAGCAACACCTAAGCGAATTGCATCAGCTTGACCTGTGACACCGCCACCATGAGCATTAACCAGTACATCGTACTCATTTTCCAAGCCTAAGGTTTCCAAAGGAGCCTTCACACCTGAAATGTAACTAGGGTTGAATTGCAAATACAAATCACCGGGCTTGCCGTTGATCACGATTTTGCCTTCACCGGGGACGAGGCGCACACGGGCGATCGCAGTCTTACGGCGACCAGTACCCCAATACACAGCACGATTAGAACGTTCAGTATCTGACATCGGTTATTTCTCCTACTTCTGCGATGGAATGGTGTTGATGACCAAGGTTTCAGGCTGTTGAGCATCGTGGGGATGGCTCGCACCCTTGTAAACCTTGAGCTTGGTGAAAAGCTGACGGCCGAGGGTATTCTTGGGCAACATACCTTTAACAGCATGTTCAAGAACGCGCTCAGGTACGCGGGCAATTACCTTATCGAAGGTTTCGGTCTTCATCCCACCTGGACGACCAGAATGTCTTCTGTATAGCTTTTGGGTTGATTTCTTACCAGTTACGGCGATTTTGTCAGCATTAATCACCACGACGAAATCACCAGTATCTAAGTGGGGCGTATAGATGGGCTTATCTTTACCGCGCAAGATGACCGCGATCGCGCTAGCAAGCCGCCCGAGGCGCTGACCTTCCGCATCGATAACATACCACTTACGATCTGGATCTTTAGGTAAGTAGCTTTTATTAGGAGTGAGTGTAGTTGTAGTCATTAGTTTCTCTACAAGCGAAATTTATCTATCAAACTTTATTTATCTTGGGAAACTTGAGCTTTAAACTTCAAATCAAGCTAATTGCCCGATCATTTGTTAAACCCAAAGTTTGCTTGCGCGATGCGAACTCAGTGAATGGGCTATCAGCATAGCCGATCGCCAATAGGCAGAGTCCTTGCGGCGGTGCTGCATATTTAACTTCGATACGACGCTTTTCTTGCCATCTACTAGTAAAGGCTTCGACACTGAGACGAGAACGCCCCACATCAATTAGCTGTCCTACTAGCAGACGAATCATGCCGTAAAGAAAGCCACTTGCCTGAACTTCCACATGGACAAAATCACCATCTCGCCAACATAGCGCTTCTTGAACCTCAAGACGACTGTGGGGGCGACTGGAACCTGCCCTTTGAAAAGCAGCCATATCCTGCTCACCTAACATAGGTTGCAAGGCTTGGTGCATTAGCTTTTCGTTAAGGTGCTCATGGTAGTAATGCCAGCTAAACTGTTTCACAAATAAGTTCGGGATTGGGGCTGTGTAAATCGTGTACCGATAACGCCGCCATGTCGCCGAAAATCTTGCGTGCCAGTCACTCGCTACTTCCGTCGAGCTACAAATCAAGATATCTTCGGGCAAGTAATTATTTAATACCTTTGCCCATTTCTGAGGAGGAATCACACTCGAAGTATCGAAATGCGCTACCTGAGCAGCAGCATGAACACCTGTGTCAGTTCGACCTGCACTATGTATAACGGTTGTGTTTCCGCAAATCTGCGCGATCGCTTCTTCAATCGTTTGCTGCACGGAGGGATGATTTAGCTGTCTTTGCCATCCGTAATAATGTGTACCTAGATATTGAATAACTAAAGCCACACGACGAACAGGGTCAGAATCAGCAGACAAAATCACCTCTGGCATCTCAGGAATTTAACTGCTTATACCAGTTGCAAAATCGCGATTTCGGAATTGTCGCCACGACGACTGACCGTGCGAACAATACGGGTATAGCCACCATTACGATCGGCATAACGTTCTTTAGCTTGGCTAAACAGTAAGTCTACTAAGCTAGTAACGCGCTCTTCTTCAGGTAATTGCTCTTGCTTGGTCTTAGTTTGAACGCGATCGCTCACGGGTTCGCCATCCTTAACCGAAATATCGTATAAATAGGCGATCGCTTGGCGACGAGCGTGCAAAGAACCATTTTTAGCAAGGGTAATGATGTGATCAGCAGTGGTGCGAACAGCATTAGCTCTTGCTCTAGTGGTTTTAATTTCGCCTCTGAGGATTAACTCAGTCGTCAAAGCACGTAGGAGAGCTTTGCGCTGGTCAGCAGCCTTATTAAGCTGGGGTGTTTTACAACGGTGACGCATAGGTGTGTACTAGATGAATGTTGAGTGCAATATTTGTGAAACTAAAGCTGCCAAATACTGCCATTTTTATAGAACTTTTATAGAGATACTCTTATAAAACTTTAGAAGTCTTAGATTCGGTCAAGGTCAAGCCAAGATGCTGCTTGAGCGCATCCATAACTTCCTCAGCCGACTTCTGACCAAAGTTTTTGATCTCTAGTAGATCGTCTTGAGTGTACTCCAGCAAATCCGCCACAGTATTGATCTGTGCGCGTTTGAGACAGTTGTAAGCTCTGACCGACAGTTGCAATTCCTCAATGTGAATTTGCTTAGTCTCATCCTGTTCATCACGCTCTTGAGGTAATGAAGGCGCAAGAGTGATTTCCTGCAAGGGAGAGAATAAACTCACCAAGACACTAGCGGCTTGGCTAAGAGCCTCTTGAGGTGTAATGCTGCCATTAGTCCAAATATCAATTTGTAGACTCTCTTTATTGATCGCATCACCGATCCGAGCGTCCTTAATCTCATACTTGACCTTACGCACAGGCATAAACACAGCATCAATTTTGAGCGTGTCGATTGGAGAACTGTGGTCTTCTTTAGAGCGGTCTACGGAACGATAACCTTTGCCGCGTTCAATCGTTAGTTCCATTTCCAAGGTTGCACCCTCACTGAGGGTAGCGATGTATTGGTTAGGATTAACGATCTCAATGTCTGATGGCAAAGAATGAAAACTAGTGGCAGTGACTAGCTTTGGACCACGCTCTACCAAACGAATGATCTGTGGTGCTGAGCTGTAAGACTTCAACACTAGTTCCTTCAGGTTGAGCATCAAATCCAAAACGTCTTCCCGCACGCCTGGAATCGTCGCAAACTCATGGTTGACACCAGCAATGCGAACAGCAGTGACGGCCGCACCCTCAAGATTGGAGAGCAATACCCGTCTGAGCGCATTTCCAATGGTAATGCCTTGCCCCCGCTCTAGTGGTTCCAGTACAAATTGGCTGTACTGGCTATTATCTTTTTCTGTGTGGGATGCAACGCACTCAACCTGAAACTGTGCCATATTTGTACCGACTTAGTCTGCAAGAGTAAACGAAAATCAAAGGGGAAAATTGAGAAATTACAAATTACAAATTACGAATTTAATTTTTAATTACTAGGAAATTCAAAAATCATGAATTACGAATTTATTTTTTAATTCGTAATTGCTAATTCGTAATTGATATTAAACACGTCTGCGCTTAGGAGGACGGCAACCATTGTGAGGGATGGGGGTAATATCACGGATCAAAGTGATTTCTAAACCAGCAGCTTGCAAAGCTCTGACTGCGGTTTCACGACCAGATCCAGGACCTGTTACCATCACTTCAACTTGGCGCATTCCTTGTTCGATCGCTCTTCTTGCAGCAGATTCGGCAGCAGTTTGGGCTGCAAATGGAGTACCCTTCTTCGCACCCTTAAAGCCGCTCGCACCAGCCGAAGACCAAGAGATTACGTCACCTACGGTGTCAGCGATCGTGACGATAGTGTTGTTGAAAGTAGACTGGATGTAAGCGACTCCATTAGGAACATTACGCTTATTCTTGCGTGCGCCAGTTCTACGTGTTGTTTGACGAGCCATAGTTTCGTATTAATCCTTAATTACTTCTTACCTGGAGCCTTCTTCTTACCTGCAACAGTGCGACGACCGCCACGACGGGTACGAGCATTGGTGCGAGTACGTTGTCCGCGCACAGGAAGACCCATACGATGTCTACGACCTCTGTAGCAACCGATGTCTACTAGGCGTTTGATGCTTAAACCTTCAAGACGACGCAGATCGCCCTCTACTTGAAAGTTGGATTCTACCTCTTGGCGTAAAGTCGTTACTTCAGGATCAGTAAGATCTTTAACCCTTGTATCAGGGTTTATTTTGGTAGCTGCTAAGATTTTTTTGGCGCTAGTTAGACCGATTCCGTATATGTACGTTAGTCCTATTTCGATGCGCTTGTCACGAGGAAGGTCAACTCCTGCAATGCGAGCCACTATAAGTCTCCCAATTTGTTGTCAGTTTTCAATGTTATGGTTGCCCCAAATCTAAGGTTTGATTAAATTGTGGTTGCCCTAAAAATTATTTTTAGATAAATTTTGAGCGAGCCTTTGGGGCGAATGGCTGTACAACTCAATCTTCGTGCGAGCGTGCGTTTTATGCAGTGGGTTAGCTACAATCAGCAAGAGCAAATTACGAAGACAGCATATTTTACAGCGAACTCTATAATATATTGACAATGGCAACTTCTGTCAATATTTTTGCAATTTAGCTTTTCAGAGTTAGCTTGTCGCCAGTACTTATTCCGCTTAAACCTAGTTGCAGTTGCAACAAATAAAAATATCCATAGGTAATTACTAATGATAACTATTAGTTATATCGCAATTACCTTGTCTAATTATCCCGCTCGCTATCAAGAGCGGCAATGCCAGAAATTGGGCGATAGGTATAACTCGCAATAGCTGGTGCAGGACTAGAGGATTGAGGACGCGATATTTTCATAATATCCTCTTTAATAGCTTCGAGATCGACATAGCGATCGGCAACGTTAATCAAATGATCGCTCGTCATCGATCGCAAGCTGACTACCTCAACGCGCACGCCTCGATAGCTTGCTGCATCAACCGCGTAGGCGAGATCCCCATCACCACTAACGAGTACGGCTGTGTCATAGGAGCCGATGAGCGCCATCATATCTACGGCAATTTCCACATCAAGGTTTGCCTTTTTAGAACCATCGGGTAGTTGAACCAATTCCTTAGAAATTACCCGATAGCCATTGCGCCGCATCCACAACAAAAAGCCTTGTTGTTTCTCATTGGTGCGATCAACCCCTGTATAGAAAAAGGCTCTGAGTAAACGTGAGCCATCGGTAAGACACAAAAGTAACTTTGTATAGTCAATTTCGATCCCAAGTTGGAGCGCTGCATAAAAAAGATTAGAGCCATCTATAAAGATGGCAACGCGCCCTCGGTTTTCTAAAATTTGGTCTGGCTTAAATCCAGAATCTTGCTCGAAAGGTAACATGTTTTTGCCTATAGAACGTTTGTTATCTAGTGCTGTGGGATGAAGCTTTGGTATTAGCATGGATACTTAAAACCGTCCTAAGTGTTTACCTAATTCAGAAGAACCTCTTAAAACTTTTTAATAAACTAACGCATAGTCGATTGGGGACTAGCGGTGGACGTTCAAAGTAACTTTTAACAAGACAATTAGCCTTATCCCAAGACCGTCAAAAATAAATTTTGAATAAATTTTGAAAAAAATTTAAAGTGAATCTAAAAATATAAGATGTTTTTTTATAATAAAACTATATTAATAAATAACTTATTTTTATAGCTTATCTCTGATTATACACTATAAGTAAATATACTCATAGGAGTATATTTTGGGGAAATTAATATTGAAAAAAAGTGACAAAAAAGACAATACTCAAGCATTAAAAACTGTCTAAACCCTAGCATTTTCAATACGTTGAAAGATAGGAGTAGGTGTTGCAAGAGGCTGACCTGATTGTAGTATTCCCCAATTTGTATGACTCCAATCAGGTGGATTAGCTTCATCAAAATTTAATCCTAATTGTTGGTAAGCAGCAAAGCTGAGATTTGATGTAATTGGGGAAAGCAGATAAACCGCAATCCTTACAGACTCCAACAAAGTATACAAAGTTTCATTAATTTCCTTTTGTTTTCCTGCTTTAAATTGTTTCCACGGTGTGGTCTCATCAATTAATTTGTTACAGTTCCAGATCAATTCTAGAATTTTTTCACAAGCTGCTCGAAAATTAAGATTTTGATAATCAATTGCCACGCGATCGCCTAAATTTGATGCCTGTTCGATCACTGGTTTAATTAAATTAGATACCTCACTGGGATCGCTGGGATCATGTACAGGTATAGTTCCTTGACAATATTTATTTGCCATTCCTAGACTGCGATTGAGTAAATTGCCAAGGCTATTAGCGAGATCGGCATTGACAATTGAGATGAATCTCTCTTCGCTAAAGTCACCATCTTTGCCAAATTCAATTTCTTTTAAGAAATAGTAACGAATGGCATCTGCACCAAAGCGATCGACGAGATCATAGGGATCAATCGTATTGCCTAGGGTCTTGCCCATTTTGAGACCATCTTTTGTCAGTAAACCATGACCAAATACGCGCTTTGGCAAAGCTAGCCCCGCCGACATCAGCATCGCTGGCCAATAAATCGCATGAAATCTTAAGATATCTTTACCAATGATATGTAAATTGAAGGGATACCACTTCTTGAGAGCATTTTCGAGAGTCGGCTCATCGTCGGGATCAAGCAGAGCTGTTACATAGCCAAGCAAGGCATCGAACCAAACATAAATAGTATGGGTGGGATCGGTAGGGATGGGAAAGCCCCAGTCAAGATTCACGCGAGAGATCGAAAAGTCTTGCAAGCCTTGCTTCATAAAGCCAAGAACTTCGTTGCGGCGGCTTTCAGGCTGAATAAAGTCATGGTTCGCTTCGTGAAATCGATCGAGTGCGTCTTGATATTTAGATAGACGGAAGAAATAGTTGGGTTCGTCGCGCCATTCACACACAACATTGGTATGGATCGGACAATGATGGCTGGCGGGAAGTTCTCGCTCCTCTTTAAATTCTTCGCAAGCGACGCAATACCAACCCTTTTGCTGATTTAAGTAAATGTCGCCTGAATCATAGACCCGTTGAAAAAATTCATTCACGATCGCTTGATGTTTGGGTGCAGTGGTGCGCGTAAAGCGATCAAAGCGAATATTAAACTTTTCCCAGAGTGCATAAAATTCGGCAACGGTGCGATCGCAATGTTCTTGGGGCGATAGATTATTTTTTTCGGCAGTGCGCTGAATTTTTTGTCCATGCTCATCTGTGCCTGTCACAAACATTACAGGATGACCTTTGAGCCGATAGAACCGTGCAAAAGCATCGGCAGCGATCGTTGGATAGGCACTGCCAATATGTGGGCGATCGTTGACGTAAAAAAGTGGTGTAGTTAAAGCAATCGGTTCTAAAGACATAGGGTACTCAATTCACAGCTATTACCATTTTGCAAAAAAATGGTGGTAAATGTAACATTTTTCACCAAAAGTAATGAAAAACCTACAAACTCATCAAAATTGGATGGATCAAGCGATCTCCTTGGCGCAACAAGCAGGAGAGGCAGGAGAAATTCCTGTAGGGGCGATTATTGTCAATAATCAAGGGATAGCGATCGCCACAGGAGTAAATCGCAAGGAGCGAGATCAAGATCCTACTGCTCATGCTGAGATTGTAGCGATTCGTGAGGCTGCACGCATATTAAAAGATTGGCATCTAACAGATTGCACCCTCTATGTCACTTTAGAACCATGTCCTATGTGTGCTGGAGCAATTTTGCAAGCGCGAATTAGTACTTTAGTTTACGGTGCTGACGATCCCAAAACAGGCTCAATTCGGACAGTAGCCAATTTACCCGATAGTCCTATGTCTTTTCACAAGTTGGAAGCGATCACAGGAATTCGCGAACAGGAATGCCAAGAGTTGTTGCAAGCTTGGTTTCAAAAACTCAGGACTTGACAGGCACTTTGTGCCACCAGTATCTAAGAATGTGCGGCAATTTACTGAGAAAACCAGATTGCGGCTTCAGTATTTGTTTTTGTAGCTAACAGTTCTACAGTTTGTTCTAACAAAGCGATCGCCAAATTTGGTAAAACTTGAGAAAACTCACATTGTTGATAAACGCCAGATTCATCTAGCTTAAAAGCAAATAGGCGATAAGCACGAACATCAATCACCCAATATTCAGAAATTCCTAAATCTGCATACAGCCGCTTTTTTTCATCTAGATCGATCGCCAAAGTCGTATCAGAGATTTCTCCAACTAAATCAGGCGATCGCCAATTGTCCAGATCAATAAACCGCGATTGACCAGTTTTCCAAGTGGGGGCATCTTCACCAACATACACAACAATATCGGGAGCAATCGCTCTACGACCCTTTTTTTCTAACTGACAGCCGCCAAAAGTACTTAATTTGACATCTGGGAATTTTGCCGCCCAAACAGCAAAAAGCATAGGAATCAAAGCGCTAAATTGAGCGTGATTTATTCCTTCTGCGCCCCTTTCTACCCACAAGCGTTGATGATCGAAAAATAATTTACAGCGATCGCTACTGTCATCATCTCGTAATGCTTCATAGTCTTGCCAAGTCGCTTGCTGCCATTGCTGAGTAGGTTTTAGGGTTATTTGGTACATAGCGTATTTATCGAATCGACCAAATCGCTCTCCTTACCTGCCGCAGTTTCTAAATCCTGTTTAGCTTTGGTCTGAGCATTAGTATCCTTAGCTTCTAACGCCTTTGCCTGAGCCTTTAGCGCCGATGACACATCACCGTACATACTCAAGAGTTTAGCTTGTAAGTCCTTAAGCTGTGAGTCCTTAACCGCGATCGCCTGAGTCTCAGTACGAATTTGCTCGATTTTGTCCGCCAGCTGCGTAAAACTTGCCGCATCCTTGGGAGCTACTAAGTCTTTGGTTTTATTAGCAACCGTAACAAATTTGTTACATTGAGTAACTCGATTTTCCCCACAACCATATAGGAGTAATCCCATACTCAAAGCAGTCATACCAAGAACATTGTAACGATTGAGCCGACTCGATGAAGTATGGGATGAAGACTTTTGAAGTTGCATTATGGTGATTGCCGATAGTCCAAATTTATTCTGCTGGGGTCTAAAAATTCTAAAATGTTTTAGTTAAGCTAACTCAAGAGATTTGAACTATGTCCGATAATCGCCGCAGTCGTGCAATTACCGAAGGCGTTCAGCGATCGCCTAACCGCGCTATGTTACGCGCCGTTGGTTTCCAAGACTCAGATTTTACTAAACCTATTGTCGGTGTTGCAAGCGCCCATAGCACAATTACCCCTTGCAACATGGGCATTGCGCCATTAGCCATCCGCGCCGAGGCAGGAATTCGCGCTGCAAATGGGATGCCCCAAGTTTTCGGCACAATCACCATCAGCGATGGGATCTCCATGGGTACTGAGGGGATGAAATATTCCCTCGTCTCCCGTGATGTTATTGCGGACTCCATCGAAACTGCTTGCACAGGTCAGAGCATGGATGGAGTTTTAGCGATCGGGGGCTGTGACAAGAATATGCCAGGAGCAATGATTGCTATGGCTAGAATGAACATTCCTGCATTATTTGTCTATGGTGGCACGATCGAACCCGGACATTTAGATGGTGAAGACTTGACAGTAGTTAGCTCCTTTGAAGCGGTCGGACAATATAGTGCAGGCAGAATTGATGAAGTAAGACTGAATTCTGTTGAGCGTAATGCTTGTCCGGGGGCTGGATCTTGTGGGGGGATGTACACAGCGAACACCATGTCTTCCGCTTTCGAGGCAATGGGCATGAGCTTGATGTATTCCTCCACCATGTCCGCCGTTGCTCCTGAAAAGGCTGCCAATACAGAACTTGCGGGTACAGTTTTAGTCAATGCGATTCGCAATAATTTATTACCTCGCGACATCATCACCCGCAAATCGATTGAGAATGCCATTTCCGTAGTTATGGCAGTGGGTGGTTCTACTAATGCCGTCTTGCACTTTTTAGCGATCGCCCATTCCGCAGGTGTGGAATGGAAACTCGATGATTTTGAGCGTATTCGTGAGCGTGTGCCTGTTCTCTGTGACCTCAAGCCTTCAGGCAAGTATGTAGCCACCGACCTCCACAAAGCAGGTGGTATTCCTCAAGTGATGAAAATGCTCTTAGTTCATGGCTTATTACATGGCGATTGCATCACGATCACTGGTCAAACCGTTGAGGAACTTCTCAAGGATATTCCTGCCGAACCTCGCGCCGATCAAGATGTAATCCGTCCTTGGGATCGTCCTATGTACAAGCAAGGACATCTCGCAATTCTTAGAGGCAATCTTGCTGAAGAAGGCGCTGTCGCTAAAATCTCTGGTGTCAAAAATCCGATCATCACTGGTCCTGCTCGCGTTTTTGAATCAGAAGAAGATTCTCTCGCAGCAATTCTCGATAATAAGATCAATGCAGGCGACATTCTCGTAATTCGCTACGAAGGACCAAAGGGTGGACCTGGTATGCGGGAAATGTTAGCTCCTACCAGTGCAATTATCGGTGCTGGTCTGGGCGATTCCGTTGGCTTAATCACCGATGGACGTTTCTCTGGTGGAACCTATGGTATGGTCGTCGGTCACGTTGCCCCTGAAGCCTATGTTGGTGGCGCGATCGCTTTAGTCCAAGAAGGCGACTCCATCACGATTGATGCCCATCAGCGTTTGATTCAACTCAATGTCAGTGAGGAGGAATTAGCCACACGCCGTGCTAATTGGAAGGCTCCTGCCCCTCGCTACACCAAAGGTGTTTTGGCAAAATACGCCACCCTTGTTTCAACTAGCAGTAAAGGTGCTGTAACTGATTTAGATCTATTCTAAAAAATCAAATGGGACACGAAGTGTCCCATTTGATTTTTATCAAGGGATATGCAGAGAAAAAATGTCCCACCAATTAGCTTATCTAACGTCAGTTCTGGTTAAGCTGGCAAATTTTAAAAAGCCAAAAATAAAAGCCTTGCTACGCAAGGCTTTTATTTTTGGCTTTGAGAGAGGTTTTGCATAGCAAAACCTCTCTCCCGAACTCTCGTTAAATTATTTGCATCAACATCTTGATTGGACTCAGAAACCAATATTTTCTTACAAATTTTTAAACCTGTAGGTTAGCGAGAAATTACCTATGCCCCGAAAACGAACTGGTTGCGGGTTAGTACTACAGACAGCACATATAAGTAGCTAGACGTAATCAAAAAAACAGAACCAAAACCTGTGGCGCACGCGCAGCGTGCGCTACAGGTTTTGGGGTTTTATATTTAATTGCACCCAGCTACTTAAAGTACCTAGCTTAGTCAACCCACTTGCTTTACAAAACTTATCGTTAGTTTTGAGTTGAAATACCTGTAAATGCAGCATTTTCTGGTGAGATAGAGTTAGATATTTAAGTTGGAAAACCCTATACTGGGTAGATATTATTTCGACTTTTTACATACCCTTTAAAGATCAAAAGGCAGACACATGAGCGTAACAGCGTCAAGTGGTGCAGTAAATGCCCGCCCTCGTCTATACCAGACCGCTATAACTTCCACAATTTCTCAGATAGAGCAACAGGATCGCTTTGCGACTCGTAGCGAATTATCAGATTTATCTACTTATTTTCAATCTGGACTAAAGCGCCTCGAAATTGCCGCAATTTTGACCAAAAATTCCGACAATATTGTATCTAAGGCAGCTAGCCGTATTTTTACGGGTGGCTCCGCAATGGCATTTTTGGAAAAGCCCAAAGATGCTGAAGAGCTAGAGATCGATCGCGCAGGTCGTGTGGTTGATGTCAAGCGTGGCATGGAACTCGGTACAACTATATATACTGAGGCAAGTGAAGGTGGTTTCTTAGGAACAATCAAGAACTTCTTCAGTAATACTGGCATTACAGGCGTTGTTGATCCAGTGCCAGCGAGCTTCCGCCCCATCAACATTTCCCGTTATGGTGCAGACCGCATGAAGAAGTCCTTACGTGACTTGTCATGGTTCTTGCGCTATGCCACCTATGCGATCGTTGCTGGCGATCCAAATATTCTTGCTCAGAACGTGCGTGGCTTGCGTGAAATTATCGAAGCAGCCTGCTCAACTGACGCAACCATTGTTGCTTTGCAAACCATGAAGCAAGCTGCGGCTAGCTACTTCCTCAATGATGCTGAAGCGATCGAAATCGTTAAGCAATATATGGATGTAGCGATCGCTGAATTTAAAGCACCTACCCCATCGCCTAAAGTCCGTCAGCGTAATTCTCCTGACCTCCAAGGTTTGGCTCTGCCTCAGATTTACTACAACACTGCTGAGCGTCGTCAGAAATTTACAATGCGGGCTGGCTCTACTACTTCTGAGAAAAATGAAGTAGTTAAAGCTGCTTACCGTCAAGTTTTCGAGCGTGATATTGCCTTTGCCTACAGCCAAGGAATTTCTGACCTTGACTCTAAGGTAAAAAATGGTGAAATCTCGGTACGTGAATTTGTCCGCCGCTTAGGTTTGTCGCCCCTATACCGCGATCAATTCTTCCTACCTTTCATCAACTCCCGTGCTGTTGAGCTTGCATTTAAGCATTTCCTCGGACGCTCCCCTGAAAGCCGTGAAGAAGTTGCTGCTTACTTTGCGATCGTCTCCAAAGGTGGTCTAGCTGCTCTAGTTAACGCATTGGTTAACTCCAGAGAATACAGCGACTACTTCGGTGAAGAAACCGTACCTTACCTACGTGGTTACGGACAAGAAGCACAGACTGCTCGTAACTGGGGCGCACAGTTTGACCTGTTCAACTACTCTGCACCTTTCCGCAAGGTTCCTCAGTTCATCACCTTGTTTGCCTCTTATCAGAATCCATTACCCGATCAACATGTGTATGGTTCTGGTAATGATCCTCTGGAAATCCAATTTGGCGCAATTTTCCCCAAAGAAAACCGCAACCCCAGCGCAACCCCTGCCCCATTTGGCAAGGATACTCGTCGGATCTTGATCCGCAATGGTAGTGGTATCACCAACCAACTCAGCAATCCTAGTGCTACTGGTGCGATCGATCCTCTTGGACCTAAGGTATTCAAGCTGGATAACACCCTTCGCGATAACGTCAAGATTGGTAAGGGTGGTAGAACCTCACCTGTAAGAGGCTTGAGCATCACTAACTCGGAAACCTCTACCCAAGCTGTAATTCGTGCTCTGTATCTACAAATTGTTGGATACATTCCCTACTCTGGTCAGCGTCTCTCGGTCGCTGAAATCAAGCTAGAAAATGGTGACATCTCGGTACGCGAGTTTGTGCGGATCTTGGCTAAATCTCCTACTTTCCGCGATCGCTACTGGAACAAGCTCTATGTCTGTAAGGCGATCGAATACACTCACCGTCGTCTCCTCGGTCGTCCTACTTACGGTCGTGACGAAATGAACGCTTACTTTGACCTTGCTGCGAAGAAAGGCTTCTACGCTGTAGTTGACGCGATCCTCGATACCAAGGAATATGAGCAAGCCTTCGGTGAAGACACCGTTCCTTACGAGCGCTATCTCACCCCCGCAGGTGTATCTCTCCGCAACAACCGCGTTGGTACATTGACCGAGGCTAAGGGTTCTAAAGTTGATGCTCCAGCTACACCTAAGTTCATCGAACTCGGTCAAGTCACTGAAGTTCGCTCTGAAGTATCAATTAGCGATCGCATCAACCAAGGTGTCAGCAAGCAACGCGAACAACGCAAGATCTTCAAGCTCACCACCACCAGCCCTGTGGAAGCCAATGCCTTGGTACGTGCTGCTTACAGACAAGTCTTCGAGCGTGATATGGATGCCTATGTTGGCAACGATCAGTTCAGCAAAGACACCTCTAAGCTGCTCAACAAGGAAATCACCGTCAAGGAATTCATCCTTGCCCTTGGCACATCCGACTTGTACATCAAGGAATTCTACGCCCCATTCCCCAACACCAAAGTAATCGAATTGGGAACCAAGCACTTCCTCGGACGCGCTCCCCTCGATCAAGCCGAAATCCGTAAATACAATCAGATTTTGGCAACCAGTGGTATTAAGGCAATGGTTACGGACATGGTCAATAGCCGTGAATTTCTTGATGCCTTTGGTGAAGATGTTGTACCTTACAACCGCTATGAAACCTTCCCTGCGGCAAACTACCCCAACACTCAAGAACTATATAACCGCTTGACCAAGCAAGACAAATCAATTGTCGTGCCTAGTTTTGCACCAGTTAAATCAAAAGTTCCTAGTAATGTTTAAACATTAATCAAAAAAGGGGGGCGCGATGCGCCCCCCTTTTTTTTGATCCTAATCAAAAAAATTTTGCTGGAATAGGGAATAAATTAGGTACGGTTTTTCGGTATCATAGGCATCAGATTAAAGTTAAATGTTAAATTTATATAAAGGGCGATAAGCAGTGACTATCAGGGTAGCGATTAATGGATTTGGACGCATCGGACGTAACTTTCTCAGATGCTGGGCAGGTCGCAAAGAAACAAACATAGAAGTAGTGGGACTTAATGATACTTCTGATCCTAGAACTAACGCTCACTTGCTGAAGTATGACTCCATGCTCGGCAAATTTGATGCCGATGTTAGTGCTGATGACACAACTATCACTGTCAATGGCAAAACTATCAAAACTGTTTCTGATCGCAATCCTGACAATTTGCCTTGGAAAGATTGGGGTATCGATCTAATTATTGAATCTACAGGCGTATTCATTGATAAGGTTGGCGCTAGCCGACATATCAACGCAGGTGCGAAGAAAGTCCTCATCACTGCTCCTGGAAAAAATGAAGATGGTACGTTTGTGGTTGGTGTCAACGAAGACCAATACAACCATGACATCCATAACATCATCAGTAATGCTAGCTGTACCACTAACTGCTTAGCACCTGTCGCTAAAGTCCTTCTCGAAAACTTTGGCATTATTAAAGGGGTCATGACCACTACCCACAGCTATACTGGCGACCAACGCTTGCTTGATGCTAGCCACCGCGATTTGCGTCGTGCTAGAGCTGCGGCTTTGAGCATTGTGCCTACCTCCACTGGTGCAGCTAAGGCAGTTGCTCTTGTATTACCTCAGTTGGCGGGCAAGTTAAATGGTATTGCTTTGCGCGTACCAACTCCTAACGTTTCTGTAGTTGACTTTGTTGTCGAAGTTGAAAAGCACACGATCGCTCAAGAAGTAAACGAAGCATTCCGTGCTGCTGCTGAAGGCTCCATGAAGGGCATTTTGGAATACAACGAATTGCCTCTTGTATCCATCGACTATCGCGGTACTGACGCATCCTCCATTGTTGACTCTTCTTTGACGATGGTCATGGGTGGCAACATGGTTAAGGTTGTTGCATGGTATGACAATGAATGGGGCTACAGCCAACGTGTTGTTGACTTAGCTGAAGTTGTTGCTAAGAACTGGAAGTAAGTATATAAGCAAGATATATAGAGTTCCTGTGG
This sequence comes from Pseudanabaena sp. BL-A-41, assembly GCA_050632425.1. Taxonomy (GTDB): domain Bacteria; phylum Cyanobacteriota; class Cyanobacteriia; order Pseudanabaenales; family Pseudanabaenaceae; genus Pseudanabaena. The sequence goes on from CP192607.1 coordinate 3,887,076, forward strand.
GAAACTCTATATATTACTAGAGCGAAAATCGCTGTAAATAAGTAAAAAAGCCAATAAAAAAGAGAGGGTGAACTAAATCATCCTCTCTTTTTTATTGTATGGCGACCATCACAAAATCAAAAAACAAGAAGAGAATGGAGGCGCTTCGCACCTCCATTCTCTTCTTGACTTGGCGACAGCTATAAATACAGCTATTTCGCTGATGTATCAGCATAGAAAGATGCAGTTAGATCAAACAGAATCTTGGTAAAAACACTCATAAAATATAGCGATTTCCAAATAAGTACATACTTACTTTGAAATCCTAAAATCAATCCTAGTAAGAGTTTTGAGTTGTTATTTTGCCTATAACAAAATAACAACTCCTATGCTAATGCTGATTTGTGAGGAAAAGTGAACTATTTTAACAATCAGATTCAGTTGCTATTGTAGTAAGTAAATACCTCGATTTTTTATAAAAACAATTACATGGCACTTTTTGATAATCGGCAATCAAAATGAAACTCCCCTCCCCCTTAGTTAATTTTGGTGCTTTCTGTAAACGCAATCATCAGCAACTAGTTGCTGGCTTGATTACTTTCTCTGTGTCTCTAGGAGTTTTAGTATTACGAGACAACGGCGCTTTTAAGCAGATTGAACTTTTGAGCTATGACACCTTAATGCGATCGCAACTCAACGAACCAAGCGATCGCCGTATTGTTATTGTGGAGATTTCTGAAGCCGATATTCAAAGATTTCGATGGCCATTTTCTGATCGACTTTTTGCCAAACTCATTAATCAAATCGCATCAGCAAAACCCGCAGTAATTGGTATTGATAAATATCTTGATCTTCCTGTAATGGATGGGCGGAGTGAGCTAGTTGAGGCAATTAAAAATGCAGGAAATGTCGTTAATGCCACATTTCTTGCCACTGTAGAAGGTAGAAGCAATGTTGAACCTGCCAAAGATCTTGAACAAATTAGCCGTCATGGATATGTCAATTTATCAACGGATAAAGGGGCTGTTGTACGTCGTTCTGCTATTGTTGCTGATTCGGGTTCTTTTGCCTTTGAAATTACCCAACTATATTTACAAAAATTGCATAATAAGCAACTAGCTTTTAATCCAGATGCAATTCAATTTACGGCAGGTAAACAAATTATTCCCAGACTGACCGCGAATTATGGTGCATATCGCAAGGAAGATGATAGTGGATATCAAGTAATGATTCGCTATCGCAGTAAACCTAGAGCTTTTCAACATATCAGGGCAAGTGATGTCATTGATGGAAAATTTGCCCCAGAACAATTTCGCGATCGCGCTGTGCTGATTGGCGTAACGGCGGAAAGCCTCAAAGATAGCTTTGCCACGCCCGTTACCGCAGACGAAGAGGTGATGTATGGAGTGGAGATCCATGCCAATATCGTCAGCCAGTTAATTAGTGCCACTTTAGACGATCGCAAATTTATACAGGTTTGGTCAAATGATCTTGAGAACCTCTGGATTGCAGTCTGGGCAATTATTGGTGGTGGACTTGCAACCTTTATTCCCAATGCTTTCAAAAATGTTGGGCTTGTAGCTACTCTCGCGATCAGTTTAACCATTGGTAGTTATTTTGCCTTTGCTCAAGCATTGTGGCTTCCCATCTTTCCTTCATTATTAGGCTTGATATCGACAAATGTGTTAGTCATGTCATATCAACTTGCCATTCAGCAATCGGAGCGCAAAGTTTTGATGGGACTCTTCTCGCGTCACGTCTCCAAAGAACTAGTGGATATCATTTGGAGCAATCGCGAGAAATTTATGGAAGAAGGACGGATCACAGGACAGGAAGTCTATGTGACAGTCTTGTTTACCGATATGCGGAATTTTAGTACAGCCGCCGAAGCTCAAGCCCCTGGGGAAACCTTGAACTGGCTCAATAACTATCTCGGGACGATCGCTAATGAAGTTTTAGCCCATGGCGGCATGGTCGATAAGTATATCGGCGACGCAGTAATGGCGGTTTTTGGTGTCCCAATTCCCCATGCCAATGAAGTTGAGCGTACCCGTGATGCTCAATCAGCCGTCGATGCAGCGTTAGCGATCGCCCGTAAACTGGCAGAGATGAATGATGTCTGGGTAGCTCAGGGATTACCGCCTGTTACTACAGGAATTGGGATTAACTCGGGTACTGTGATTGCTGGTAGTTTGGGTAGTGCTGAACGTTTAGAGTATTCAGTTTTAGGCGATGCGGTGAATATTGCTGCCCGTCTGGAAAGTTTTAATAAAGAAGTGGACGGTGGCCCTCACCATATTTTGATTAGTGAAGATACCCATCAGAGGCTAAATAATAATTTCAAGACTGAGTTTGTGGGTAAATATGCCCTCAAGGGTAAAAAGCAAGAAACAGGAATTTATCGAGTATTAGATATTCAGAAAAAAGCTAATCCCGCCGTTTCATCAGCTTCCTCAGAAACTACATAAAAAAGCGACGTAATGCGTCGCTTTTTTATGATTTTGTTTACATCCTGCAAGGAGTTTATTTACCTGACTTCGTTAACACCTTAATGGGAGTTGTCGAGCTAGTCGAAATATCAGTGACTACTGGAGCATTATCCGTAGGCTTAGCTTCAGGTTTAGCATCTGTGACTGCTTTTGCAGCAGGCTCCGCAGATTTAGTTTCAGTCTGTTCTGTGGAATTTGTACGTCCAAAATTGAAATTTTTGAAGTAATTCTTCAACTTATTTGACGTATTTTCCAGCGCATCACTGGGGGGCGTATCAGATTTGGAATCTGGCTTAGATTTGGTTTCTGTAGAAGTTAGATCCTTAGCTGAGGGTTGGCTAATTGGTTCCTTAGTTGGTGGTGCAACAACAGGAGTAGTATTCAACTTAACGATGGGCTTAGCCTTGACAGGCTCTACAACAGGTGTAGTCTTGACCAATGGTACGGTCTTAAATTTCACAGGTTCTACAGATGTAGGTTTAACTATAGGCGCAGTTTTAACGGGTTCAGGAGTGGATCTAGGAACATACTTAGACCTGACAGGCTCTACTGTTGGCTTTACTACAGGCGTTGTCTTGATCGGCTGAACAACTACGGGCGTTGTCTTAACTGGGATTGGAGTCAATTTAACAGGTGCAGTTACAGGTGCAACCTTAATAGGCTCTGGCGCAGCTTTTACTGGAGTAACCACAGGTTCAGATTTGACCTTTACTGGTGCGATCGGCGTTGCTTTGATAGGGGCAGCAACAGCAGGAGCAACGGTGGTAGGTACTGGCACTACCACAGGAACCACAGGTACGACCGAAGCTGGTGCAGGTTTATCCGCAGGTTTTACTTCCTCTGTCTTAACTGCGGCTTGAGGTGTCGCTGTCGGAGCAGGTGATGCAGGCTGTGGTGTTGCTTCAACCTTAGTAGGAGTCACTACAGGGGCAGGAGTTACCTCAACAGGTGTAGGAGTTGGCTCAGGGGTAGGAGTCGGCGGGACATAGTTAGGATCAACGATCGCTTCGATATTAGCAATCTTTTCACCACGCACTAGACGGGAGAGGGTATCAGTACCGTTGGGCTGGAAGTTAATCACATGGGCAGTGCTGTTAAACACATTGGGAATTGCATCGCCATCATCTTCGAGCAGTTCCAACTTGACCCAGTTTTTACCAGACTTCAACCCTTTTAAATAAATTGGTTCCCAGCGATCGAAGGTAAAGCTTTGACCATTAACCGTGGCGCGTACTTGCCAGTCATCAACCGTTGGCTCATCCTTGCCCAGTAAATGCAAAGGTGCATTTTGGAGGTAGAAATCCAACATTACTGGCTCTGCACCGTAGGTTCCAACGGGACGACTATAGGTCAGTAGAGGTGTTTTTGCCTCAGGAGTATTTTCGCCAGTCTTAGTTAAGACATTAAAGGAAACCTGTGCGTAGGCTCCTTTATTTTTAAAACTTTCATGCCAAGGACGAGAAGCGAAAGCGCGAATTGTGTGGGTTCCTGGGGAGAGATTCTCAAAGGTTGCGGTTTGGCTGAGATCGTAAAGCGCTTTGTATTCTTGGTTATCCAAGGTCACATGGATATGGGGACCTAAACCAAAGTCTGCATTTTTGAAAATCGGCAAATTTTTAACATCAAACTTCACCGCTACTTGTTCGCTGGTCAACACCTCATCAGGTTTGGGGCTAACTATGCTCACCTGTGGCTCGTAGCGCTCTAGAAGACGACTTAACCGTTGAATCTCGGTAGGGGGTGAAACTTCGACAATATTTGTAGTGACAGTCTCAACTTTTTTGACAGGGGCTTTGCTCACGGGTTTATTATCACCACCGCAAGCTGTGAGGTAAAAGCACAGGGCGATCGCCATTACCAAACTAGTTAACTTTTTCCAAGGGATATTTCGCCAATAAGCTTGAACTCGCGAAGTCTTTGGCTTGTCTTCGGGTTGGTTAGAGTTTGCGATCGCGCTCATAAAAACTATGCTCAACTCACATTACACAGGCAAATATACCGAAAAATGACCTCTTTGCTTATAAAGAAACTTCATTATTTATAAAGCTATTTACAAAAGTGCTGTCTAGATTAGGTTTTCCATAAATTGCTTTATGCTAAAAATTGTGTCCTTTCACCGTAAGAGCTATTTCCGTCCATGCAAGTACGCCGCCAGTCTGAATTTGCCCAACACAAAGGTTATGCGATCGCCCCTATCACCGATGCGCCCCAAAATATCTTAGAAAAAATTGTCTGGCAAAAGGAGCGTGAAGTGGCGCAAATGTATGCCAACGAGTCTCTAGATTCGGTGAAAGCTAAACTGGCAAATGTGCAACCAGCGCGAGACTTTTATGGCAGTTTGCAAAATTCCCGTACTCAGCCTGCCTTGATTGCTGAGGTCAAAAAAGCATCGCCTAGCAAAGGAGTATTTCGTGAAGATTTTGATCCACAAGCGATCGCTAAAGCTTACGAAAGTGGGGGCGCAAGTTGTCTCTCGGTATTGACCGACGCAGAGTTTTTCCAAGGTGGTTTTGAAAATCTGCAACTAGTTCGACAAGTTGTTGATTTACCGTTACTTTGCAAAGAATTTATTATTGACCCCTATCAAATCTATTGGGGGCGATCGCATGGTGCGGATGCCGTTTTATTAATTGCGGCTATTCTCACTGATGCCGATTTGACTGAGTTACAAGCATTGATTCATCAGTTGGGGATGACGGCTCTAGTTGAAGTACATACTCAAGAGGAATTAGATCGGGTTTTACAAATTCCTGATGTACGCTTAATCGGGATTAACAATCGCAATTTAGAAAATTTTGTCGTCGAGCTTGAGCAGACCAAAGTTTTAATGGATAGACTAGATCCAGAAACTAGAAATAAATATCTCTGGGTAAGCGAATCTGGTATTTATACCCGTCAAGATTTAGATTTTGTGCAAAATTGTGGAGCAAGTGCAGTACTAGTAGGTGAGTCTTTAATCAAACAAGAAAATATTAAAGAAGCAGTAAAGAATTTGCTAGACAAGTAAAATAGAGATATCTAATATTCAGTTTGTTATCTCATTTTTTATTTTATTAGGTAAATATGTCTGAGCGTAGGAGATGGTCAAGGGATGAACTTATTATTGCAATGAACTTGTATTGCAAACTCTCCTTTGGTCAGCTTCATCATCGTACACCTATAATTATTGAGGTCTCACGAAAGATAGATAGAACTCCAAGTAGTTTAGCAATGAAGCTTGTTAATTTTGCCTCACTTGATTCTAGTTTGCAGGCAAGAGGTATTAAGGGGCTACAAGGAGCAAGTAAAGCAGATAGAGAAATATGGAAGGAATTTAATGAGAATTGGGATATTCTTGGCTATGAAAGCGAAGAAAAGTTTCAGTTGTTATTTGATAGTAATGCAACAGAATTAGAATCTACTCAGCCTCAAATATTTTCACAAAAATTAGCTAATAAAAACACTTCAATATCAACTGAATCTGAAGCTACAGTCAAAGTCCGTATCGGTCAAAAATTCTTTCGAGAAGCTGTACTAAGTAATTACTATGGACGTTGTTGTATTACTGGAAATCCTATTCCAGAGCTTTTAGTTGCTAGTCATATTCTCCCTTGGAGCCAATATCCAGAGCATCGACTAAATCCTCATAATGGACTTTGCCTTAGTAGCACACAAGATAAGGCATTTGATAGAGGACTAATTACTATTGACTCAAATTATCAAATCATTTTAAGTTCTTATATAAAAGATTTTTTGTCAGAAAAGTCTATAAAAGAAAACTTTGGACTTTATAGCGATCAGCCGATCCAAATGCCTGAAAAATTTCATCCTGACCAAGATTTTCTTAAATATCATAGAGAAAAAATATTTGTAGGTTAAACTTATATTTGTAAATATTAGGAATTTATAGCTTAGTAAAACTAAAACTGTAGCAAAGAAAGATTTTGCTAATATTACAAATATGCTTATCAGTACAAACCCAGAAGCTCCAAGATATTGAGATATAAAAAGAAGAGATAGAGGTAATGGTAAGGATATTAGCAATTTCTAAATATGTTAATAGTTTGCTAGAAGTAGAAACCAAATTTTCGGCACAGCAAGCTATTAGCGATCGCTTTTTTAATAAATGGTATAAAGATTTAATCAGTTTTCCAATGACTTCTCACTGTATAACCGCAAGACTAATGAACTCTGCTCGGTACTGATGATTCTTAAAAAAATCTCTAAATTGTTTCAACAAATTTGATCGCCGATCGCTAATAAAAGAGGCAATATGAGCCAGAATTTGCAACCATTATTTCAAATATTTCAGAAGTTTTTGCTGCCAGTGATTCGGGTTCTTGTTCTTGCTTATATTGGCTTAGCGATCGCCTTATATTTCGGACAGTCAAACATGGTATTTATGCCAAATAGAGATGTTCTAGAAACACCAAAATCTATTGGCTTAAAATTTGAAGATATTCAAATAACTACCAAAGATAATGTCAATTTATCTGCTTGGTTTGTACCCGCAAAAGATCTTGATTCTATTGGCAAAGGGGTAATTTTGTTTTGTCATGGTAATGGCGGCAATATTGGCAATCGTGTTAGCTATTTACCAATATTTAAAGACTTAGGGCTTGCCACATTTTTGTTTGACTATCGCGGCTATGGCAAGAGTGAGGGGCAACCAAGCGAAGAGGGAACTTATCAAGATGTTGAGGCAGCATGGCAGTACCTCACCCAAGAACGTAAAATCCCAGCTCAGAAAATTATCATCTATGGTGAATCTCTAGGTGGGGCGATCGCTTCCTACATTGCCCAAACTACTACTCAGCAAAATCCTCGAAATTCCGCAGCAGGGCTGATCCTTGCCTCAACATTTACCTCTATTAGCGATCGCGCCGCCGAGCTTTACCCATTCCTGCCAATTCGCCTATTATCAAAATTTTCCTACAACTCGATTGAGCGCTTACCGAATATCAAAATTCCTGTGTTAATCATTCACAGCAAAGAGGATGAGATTATCCCGTTTCATCACGGCGAGAAAAACTTTCAAATAGCCAACGCACCTAAAAAAATAGTCAAATTGCGCGGTGATCATAATAGTGGTTTCCTAGACTCCCTCGAAACCTACCGTAATGGCATCAACGAATTTATTCAAAAGATTTAAATTTCTTCCCAAAAATCGATCTCTAAGATTGATTCAATGTCGCGGCTAAACTGCCATGAATCAGGAAAATTGACAGATTTATACCCCTGATTACGCCTAACTATGCGTAACGCATCATTAAACGCATTTTGGAACAGTTCAGGATCGTTTATATAATTTTTGAGGCTAGGAGATTGCTTGAGAATATCTCTAATTATGTTACGAGTTCTATCGATAGTCTCTACCCATCCTGCATAGTCGTACTCACTCTTGACATAGCAACGCTTTAGCAGATGCTCGATTAGTGTCGTTAACCTTTGCTTCAATTCGCGTCTGTCTCGCCCAGCCAAACCTTCTAACTCCTCAATTAAATTTTCAACATCAAGATCCTGTAATTGCCCCTGCTTCAGTTGCGCGATCACATTTTCTAGCCAAAGATTAAGATCTCGCTCGTATAGAGATTGTTTGGGTGCAATTGCTTGGGTCATTTATTTTTCTCCTTTGCTATTAGTGCCATCGTCACTAGGAAAGCAATATAGCCATTAACAATATAACAAGAGGCTATATTGGTTAGAGATCAAGAATAGTCAAATCTTGACCCTATCTCTAACAAAGTCAATAATCACCAAAATCATCCGTGCTACTAGGTTTCGATCCAGGAAAACAAAAATGTGGTGTTGCTGTCATGGGCTTAGATCGGAAGCTACATTTTCAGGCAGTCATCCCCAGCGCTGAGGCGATCGCTAAAGTTGGTAACTTATTAAATAGTTACCCAATATCCTTGATGGTGATGGGCGATCAAACCGCATCTAAGCAATGGAAAGCGAAGTTACAAGCATCATTCCCTGATTTGCGGATCATCACCGTAGACGAGCGTTATAGTAGTGAAGAGGCACGACAAAGATTTTGGGACATTTATCCTGCAACGGGCTTAATGAAATTAGTGCCTCGTGGAATGCGATCTCCCGACCGTCCCATCGATGACATTGTGGCAGCGATCCTCATCGAAAGATATTTGAGTAGACTAATTAGCTCCTAACTATAGCTGTCGCCTGCGCTAGTACAGATGAGTTGCGGTGCAAAGCGCCGCAACTCATCTTCTGGTTTTATGCCCTAAGCAAAACTTGCTTTGCTATATCAAAAAGCTCACACTTCGCCTGAGCTTTTTGAGAAAAGTTTTGTCAAGCTTCGTAAAGTAACGTTAAGTAAGCTTGAAGCAGGGGTATGTAGAAATGATATCTTTGCACTTGATATCAAAAGCGTATACGCAATTTGGGAGAACATCTCAATGTCAGAAGAACAAGCAACAGAGAGCTTTACCGCTCCTAAACCTACTGGCAAAACCCCTATCTGGGGCGGTAGCACAGGTGGTTTGCTCAACTCAGCCTTTACCGAAGAAAAGTATCTGATCTCTTGGGCCAGCCCTAAGGAGCAAGTATTTGAACTTCCTACTGGCGGTGCTGCAACTATGGTCAAGGGCGACAACTTACTCTACTTAGCAAAGAAAGAGCAAGCGCTTGCTTTGGGTACACAGTTGCGTAAATTTAAGATCACCAATTATAAAATTTGGCGCGAATTTCCCAACGGTGACCAAGTGTATCTCCATCCTCAAGATGGTGTATTCCCTGAGAAGGTGAATGCTGGTCGCGTTGCTGCTAATAGCGTCGGTCGCAAGATTGGTGACAATCCTAATCCTATAAGCGTTAAGTTTACAGGTAAGGCTACTTACGATGCCTAATTAATAGCCTTGGCTATTACCATTGCTCTCATTCATTTTTATTTTTTGCAAAAGCTACCGCGATCGCTTGATTTCGGTAGCTTTTGTTTTTTAGCTGAGCTATCACTAAAAAAACAAAAGACAGTTGCAGTGCTTTGCACCGTAACTCTTGCATCTTGACCTTAAATAAATGTTGCAAATTTTTAGTACAAATATCTAAATCCAAACAATAGCAAGGCAATCATTTAAAATTCAGTATGAATTAAACAACGCCAACTAAGGAGTATTAGTGTCATAATGAGGCAGACTTATTAAACGAAATCAACCTCGAAAGGCAATGGCGAAAAATTCTTCTGCAACGGCAAATAGTCAAGTTGATAAGGCTACCCCGATCGCCCAAGCAGCAAATGCTCAGTTAGCAAAAGCAAGCATCAGCCCTGAGAAAAAGAAGGCGCTCGATGCGATCATGCAAAAGATCGAGAAGGATCATGGCAAAGGCTCGATCATGCGCTTGGGCGATGCGACGAATATGCGCGTTGAGACAATTCCCAGTGGCGCATTGCCCCTCGATCTTGCCCTTGGCGGCGGCTTGCCCAAAGGACGGGTGATAGAAGTATATGGACCTGAAAGCTCTGGTAAAACAACATTAGTACTTCATGCGATCGCCGAAGTCCAAAAACGTGGTGGTGTGGCTGCCTTCGTGGATGCTGAACATGCCCTCGACCCTACCTATGCGGCAAGTGTTGGTGTCGATATTAATAATTTGCTGATTTCCCAGCCCGACTCAGGGGAAATGGCTTTGGAAATTGTTGATAATCTGGTGCGATCGATGGCTGTGGATATCATTGCGATCGACTCCGTTGCGGCGCTCGTCCCCCGTGCTGAAATTGAAGGGGAAATGGGCGCTTCCCATGTGGGTTTGCAAGCGAGATTGATGAGCCAAGCGCTGCGTAAAATCACGGCAAATGTGGGGAGATCGAACTGTATTGTCATTTTCCTAAACCAATTACGTCAAAAGATTGGTGTATCCTATGGCAGCCCTGAGACGACTACAGGCGGTACTGCGCTCAAGTTCTATGCCTCAGTGCGTCTCGATATTCGCCGTATCCAAACCCTCAAAAAAGGTACAGAAGAATATGGGATTAGAGCCAAGGTTAAGGTTGCTAAGAATAAAGTTGCCCCACCATTCCGTATTGCTGAATTTGACATCATCTTTGGCAAAGGCATTTCCACTCTCGGCTGTCTCGTTGATCTAGCCGAAGAAATGAGTATCATCGTCCGCAAGGGGGCATGGTATAGCTACCAAGGTGACAACATCGGTCAAGGTCGCGACAATACGATCAAGTACATGGAAGATAAGCCAGAATTTGCTCAAGAGGTTGAGAGACAAGTACGCGAAAAACTCTCCGCAGGTGTAGCAGTTTCAGCGACAAAGGTTGTCCCTGAAGAAATTGAGCCTGAAGACGACGATATTCCCCCAGATGATTTCTAAATCTACAGCCCGTTAGAAAGTTTTGAAAGCGCTGCGAAGCCGCGCTTTCAAAACTTTCTTTGGGTTTCAATAAAGCGCAACGCGCTCTAACTCACAAATAAAAAAGCAGCGTCTAGCGCTGCTTTTTTATTTAGAAGACCAACATATCTCGAATCAGCCATTTATTATCTTTTTTCACAAGGTCATATTCAACTGTATAGTTTGCGTTGTCCTTCGAGCCACTGCGATCTAGTTCGCCATTATTAAAGTAATTACGGGATTCCGATATTTTCGCAACTACCTTCGCTTTGGTATCTCCATCAGGTGTCACCTTATCCACGTCACTAGATTTGACCTCATACTGCAAATAGGAATTACTTGCTTTTAAATCCTTAGATCGACTTTTCCAATCACTAAGGGCGGGCTCAGTCAGGATTTCCTCTAATAAATTATCTTCGTAGGTTTTTCCTAACGCTTTTGTTTTAGTAAGCTGCCATGTTTCGATGACCTTAGTTGCCGTCTCCTTATCTAGGGGGCCAGGTTGCGCGATCGCTACGGAGTTACTCTCTTTGATGGTTTGTACTATGGGCGCAAGGTTTTTCTCTAGGGGAATGGATGCCTCAGAGCGCGAGGCTCCAGTCAAGGCGCGTAAAGCCCAAACCACTAGCCAAATTGAACCTGCGAGCAGGGCGATCGCTACCACAATAACAGTCACTAAACGACCAAAATTAAACTTGCGTTTTGATGCTGAATGTCCAGAGTTATGGCTAGAACGATTAATTTCCTTAGCAGCATCATTGATATTGCGATTGTTGCGGACAGAGGAAACGTTACTAGGACGACGCGATTTAGGAAGATCGCGTACAGGATTGCCTCTACCATTAGCATTGCTATAGCTTGGTCGCTCAAGGACAGGTGTACTCGATCGCTGAAATCGATTAGGTGCTTCAGGGGAATAGGTTGAGAGTCTTGGCTCGTTGATAGTACTTGTTTCCAGATCGCGTCTTGCAGGTGGTTCCTCTACGGGTGAAGGTGTAGACCAACCCAAGCGATCGCCACCAACAGGAGATGTCCAGTCTGATGAGAGTGCTGTATTTGGCAACTCTTCGAGATAGGCTTGCACCTGCTCGTCGGCAAAGTAATCCTTGAGCGACACGATTTGGCTCATCAAATCACGGAAATGGGGATAGACCTCTTCCTGAAGCCAACGTTCGCTATAGAGACATAGGCCGGGTAGAAGATCGGGCGCACCCTCAGAATTTTGGCGAATAAAGGCGATTTGATCGTCTTCAGAACTATTCTCGATCGCCATACTTGCCTCTTCAGTTTGTCCGAGTAGCAAAGCACATACTGCTTTTTCGAGATAAATATCCTGCTTGGCGCTCAGTTTGACCAGCAAACCCTTTGCTCGCCGAATCAAGGCAGGTTGACGCTGCGAGAATCCCCGCGCAATTAAGGCATAGACGGCTAAGTAGGTGGCTACGGATGAAGGACGACGAGCCTCTTCCTCAAATAGCGTTTGCTGCTCGATCGAGGTCATATAGCTGCGTAGTTGCTGAATAAAGCGCAAAAAGTCATCAATACCGAGGCTAGAGTAGTCATTGCCTGAGCCATCAATACCGCGACGTGCCTCCAGCATTTCCTGCAATAGTGACATCCCTTTGCGATGTTCATTGGTATGATTGTCAGGGGATGCTAACAATTCAAGAATCCGATAGGGCCGTAAACGGAAGAGATCGGCTTGGATCTCGCTCCGAATACTGAGAAATAGTCCTTCTCGTAATAGGAGATCTTGGGCAGATTCTAGAGAAGATGCGGCGGCTTCGTATTGACCTTGTTTCCAATATTCGCGACCGAGATCCAGAAAGGACAGAGATACCGAAAGTAATAGATCGGGATCGTGGGGCGAGATCCTTGCCGACTGGTATTCGGCTTCTTCGGGATCATAATAGGGTTTAGCTAGGGAGAGGACTTTCTCGGATTCTCCGAGTTCGTACAAAATTAGTAATAGTCCTGCAAAATCTTTTTCGTCAGATTCAACTTGTGGCGGTAGGGTTGTTACTGGACGATCATTAGGGCGATCGCTGAGTTCATCAGCAATGCTGTCCTTAGGAGCACTAATATGCTCGATCAAAAGTTCGTAAGCTTTGTCGATGATGCGTTTACGAGAGGCGATCGCTGCATCAGAATATTCCCGCCTTGGCATAGAAAGCAGGCGATCTCTGTGGGCTTGCTGGATTTTGTCTAGCCCTGATAGGTGTGTTAAACCAAGAATGCGGTAACAGTCTAGGGGAACTCTCACTTTGCTTTTCTACCCAAAACTTCAATTGGAAATGTCGATCTGAGCGCCGATAATACCAACCTGTTTGCCTCTCAAAAAAGATGCTCCGTAACTAACGCATTAAAACGTATCAAAACGCATTCACAAGATATGCAGTTCTGAATACTTCAAAAATGGAGTACATAGAACGCCCGAATTATACACTAAGTTGATTATCTTGGCGAAAGTAGCTAAAAAAGTAAAAGTCGCTTTTTTGTGATGCGTCAAAGCCACACCACAAAAAATTAAGAGTCAAGGGCGATCGCCTTATCGATTGCTAATTTCTCGTTCAAACGGGTTTGATAGGCTTTGAGTTCTTTGGGCTTAATGCCACTAATGATGCAAAAACTATCCGCATCCATGCCCCGCGCTAGCATTTCGATGCACCAAGTATGTCTTGCTTGGGCGATCGCTAAGGATGAACCGTCGAGATTGCAATAGGGTTGCGTCCATCTTGTCCACATTTGCTCGATTTCTTCCAAAGATAAGGGTTGCAGATCGCCACTCAGAAACATTGTCTCGCCATGATCAAGAGTCTGAGCATCTTCCTTTTGCTCACCTTTATATCGCTCCTTGATCTCCTGTTTACGGCTCTTTAAATAGGCACTGAGGGGATTATTAGTTGCCGAGCCATAGCGATGACCCAAAATTTTTTGATTAACGGGTACTGAGCGCACCTGATCTGCCACATCCTTGGTGCGTAAAATCCCGTGATTGGCTTGAATTTGATAGTCCTTAACTCTTAATCGCGTAATATCAATTGCCGTCAGTCCTGCCCCAAACAGTAAATAGGCGATCGCATAGTCTTTCACGCCAAATTTCTTGGCTTGCAGCAGAATTTCGCGTGCCGTCTCCGCAGGAATATCGATTATGGGATGGGCAGGTGTTAACTGGCTGACCTCTTGGACAAACATATCGACTAGCGTATTGACAAAATCATCGCGATCGCGCCAGATGGTATGCACATCACTAGTTAAAGTAATGACGGCATAGCCCAAAATGCAGGTATTTAATAGGTTAGCTAGCTTAATTGGTGGCAAAGTATATTGCAGTCGCGAATTTGCCAAGACATCATTAATTGCCGTTGCGATCGTTTGATTGACCTGATTAATACCTTGGGCAAGGGCTTGACGACTCTCGGCGGGATATTGCCCTGCTTCGCCAACAAGCGATCGCACTAACTCAGGCACGCTTTCGAGCGCCCGCAAAGAACTCTGGATGTAGTATTTGAGAAAGCGACGCAAATCGCTCTGACTAGAAATATCAGACACCATCAAGGACTCCCCTACTTGAGCCAGTACCAAATATTTTTGCAAACATTCTTGCAATACCGCTAACAATAAACCATGTTTATTCCCAAAATGGCGAAATAGCGTTACTTCATTAACTTGAGCGAAATCAGCGATTTGGCGAGTAGTGGTCTCGGTAATTCCCTTGCTAGCAAACAGCTCTAGTGCTGTGTTAACAATGCGTTGGCGAGTGGGAATTCGAGATACAGACATGGGAGCATGTACCATTGAGATGATTTGCAAGTGATACTTGCATTATTACTTAAAAAACAGTTAGACTTAACATAACTGTAAGTGATACTTGCATCTCCTCACCACCCCTTAAGTTGTTATTTCATGACCGCCACTACTGAAGCCATCTCAACTACCCCAAAACTGAACTGGACAAATGTTGCCTTTTTCAGTGCTTTTCATATTGCTGCCCTCGCCGCTCCTTTTTACTTTTCATGGCAAGCTGTGATCCTCACAATCTTCTTGCATTGGTTCCTTGGTAGCATTGGGATTACCCTAGGTTATCACCGCTTACTGAGCCATCGTAGTTTCCAAGTCCCTCAGTGGTTGGAATATATCATCGCTACCATCGGCGCATTAGCCATGCAGGGTGGACCCGTATTCTGGGTGGGTGGACATCGCCAGCATCACGGTTTTACAGAAGACAATCAAAAAGATCCCTATTCAGCAAATAAAGGTTTTTGGTGGAGCCACATCATGTGGATCATGTACTCCAAGCCTGAACATTTCAAGAGTACTTATTACAACAAGTTTGCGCCTGATCTCGCTAGCGATCCTTACTATGGATTCCTCGATAAATACTTCTTGCTTTTGCAAGTTCCCTTCGCCGCATTGCTCTATGTAATTGGCGAGAAGTTATTCTCTGGACTCGGCATGTCCTTCTTAGTTTACGGCATGGCTGTACGCTCCGTGTTTCTATGGCATAGCACTTGGTTGATTAACTCTGCTTGTCATAAGTGGGGCTACAAGAACTTTGCAGAAACCCCTGACCATTCCACCAATCTCTGGTGGGCGGCAATTTTGACCTACGGCGAAGGCTGGCACAACAATCACCATGCTTATCCTAAGTCTGCTCGCTCTGGTTTGAAATGGTGGGAAATTGATCCAACTTGGGGCGTGATTAGTTTGTTGAAAACATTGGGTTTAGCACAGAAAGTTTACATAGCTGAGCCTTGGCAGGCTAAGTAACAGATAAAGGGCGCTGAGCGCCCTTTATCTGTTTTTAAGGGTAAAAGGGTAAATTGATGCAAGTAGCAAAAACAGATACATTGATGCGATCGCCAATATGTCACCCTTATTTCAATGGGTGATACCAAGTCCGTAAAGTGTAGCCATACTTCATCGGCTCAAAATTAATACCCATTAAGCTTTTAAAATCCTCAAAATAGATGGCTCTATTTTGGGGATTAATATTAATACATGCGGGAAATCAAGCATATGGATCATCGCCACATTCGCTTTAGCGATCGCCAAGAAGATGTCGATTTAGAGCAATTACAAGAATTATTAAAAATGGGGGCATTTTGGGCAAAAGATCGCACTGTGGCGGGTTTAGCGATCGCGATCGCTAACTCCAAACCAGTCGTAACAGTATGGGATGGCGATCGCCTGATCGGACATGCTCGAGCCACTAGTGACGGTGTTTACCGAGCCACCATCTGGGATGTGGTGATCAATCCCGATTATCGCGGTGCAGGGCTAGGTCGCAAATTAGTGCAAACCGTATTAGCTCATCCCCATGTTTGCAATGTGGAGCGGGTATATTTAATGACCACCCATCAGCAAAAGTTTTACGAGCATATTGGGTTTGAGCAAAATTCTTCCACGACCTTGGTTTTATCTAACAAGGATTTAGATGGCGATCGGCAATTAATGACTGCGGAACTAACTCAAGCTAATTCCTACTAAAAATATGTGGTGCGAAGCACCACATATTTTTTTATGTAAAAGCATCTTTTAATTGATTGATTAGTATTTGCAAATACTGCTAAGTATTACAACCTATGTAACGATGTAATATAAGTATGTGAAATATACATTACTTTATTTCTTTTATTATCCCATTTGATTTTGGTGGGAGTCCATGGTCGAAACATCGTATCGAGAACAAAAACGTACAAGAAGTGAATTTGAGCGCCAATTACATCGCCTCGAGCAAGATACTTTGCGAATGGGCGCACTTGTCGAAAATTCCTTTCTTTTGGCTCATTCCGCCCTATTTGAACGCGATCTAGAAGCTGCTACTCGCATCGATCCTCAAGACAAGC
The DNA here is from genome assembly GCA_050632425.1 of Pseudanabaena sp. BL-A-41. Lineage (GTDB taxonomy): Bacteria > Cyanobacteriota > Cyanobacteriia > Pseudanabaenales > Pseudanabaenaceae > Pseudanabaena. The sequence goes on from CP192607.1 coordinate 3,903,730, forward strand.
AGATCGATCAGATCTATCGCCAAATTGAAATGGATTGTATCAATTTAATCGCTTTACAGTCACCAGTCGCTCGCGATCTCAGATTATTGAGTGCGTTGATGCAGCTAATCCGTGATATTGAACGCATTGGCGACTATGCCGAAAATCTTGGTGATATTGCGATTAAGCTTTTCCCTTATGCGCCATCTCCTTATTTAGGTGAATTGCAAACCATGTCTAATCGCTGCCGAGCGATGCTTGCCATGAGCTTAGAAGCATTAGCGAACCTTGATGAAAATATTGGGCTTGAGATCAAGGCTAAGGATGATGCCGTTGACTATGACTACCAAAACATCTATAACCTCCTCGCTTCCCAAAGAGTGTTTGGCGAACCTATGGAGCCTGTAATGTTGATGGTCTTAGCAATTCACCATTTGGAAAGGATGGCGGATCATGCAACTAATGTGGGGCTGAGGGTTGCTTATATTGTGACGGGAAAACTTGGTTAATTAGCTAAAAATCAGAAAAAAGCTGTGGCGCAAGCCACAGCTTTTTTTGATTGACGGATGGTTTTGACAAATACTCTCAATCAATTTTCCCCAATTGTTTTTTGTTAGAGCGTAAAGCGCTATAGCGCGGTAATCTAGATTAAGTGTTAAACAGCACTTAATCTAGATTACGTGGGAAAGTTTTAAGGATTGCAATGAAGTCATATTTGGCGGCCGCCGTACAAATGACCAGTGTCTCGGATGTAGACAAAAATCTTGCTCAGGCAGAAGATTTGATCCAACTGGCAGTAAATCGAGGAGCAGAATTAGTCTGTTTACCTGAAAACTTTCCGTTTTTGGGCGATGAAAATGAAAAGATCAGGCTTGCTACAGAAATTGCGGAAAAAAGCGAAAAGTTTCTGATTACGATCGCTCAACGCTATCAAATCCTGCTACTTGGTGGTGGTTTCCCAGTACCAGTATCTAATGCTAGTAATGGTAATGCAGGCAAGATGTACAACACGGCTCTGTTAGTTGGTCGTGAGGGTGAGGAACTCGCCCGTTATCGCAAAATGCATCTGTTTGATGTCAATTTGCCCGATGGTAATACCTATCAAGAGTCAGCCACGATTCTCGCTGGTGAAGAATCGCCCCCTGTTTACTCCTCTGAGCAATATGGCAATCTAGGGCTATCGGTCTGCTACGACGTGAGATTTCCTGAGCTATATCGCCACTTGTCGAAAAATGGCGCAAATGTGATGTTTGTGCCTGCGGCTTTTACTGCCTTTACAGGTAAAGATCATTGGCAGGTCTTATTACAGGCAAGGGCGATCGAAAATACTAGCTATGTGATTGCTCCTGCTCAGGTGGGAATGCATACCCCCCGCCGCCAGTCCCATGGTCACGCGATGATCATTGATCCTTGGGGCATTGTCCTTGCTGATGCTGGCGATCGCACAGGTGTAGCGATCGCGGAAATTCAACCATCGCGCATCGATCAAATCCGCCGCCAGATGCCATCTTTGCAACATCGCACTGTTTTATAAAGCCTGTGGCTCACGCGCAGCGTGAGCCACAGGCTTCAAATTATGTTGCTGAACAAACAGCACAATCTTCTTTCTGAAGACTTATAGCTTTTCGGACTGGTTCCAGTGGATATGTATTAAGATCATTTCTTAAATGTCGAGCTAAATAATCTCTAACCCTAAGCTTCACTAAATTCCTTTCTAGCACGAGCAGTTATGCAATCTTTCCCAGTGCTTGGTAACACGATCCGTCCGCTTCAACATCGAGATCTAGAGTTTATCCAGCGATTTGCCTCGCCCCAAGATCTCGAACAGATTGCTGTCAGCGATCTTAGTGGATGTCGCAGTCGTCAAAAAATTAATTTGCATCAGCTCGCAAGCTGGTTGCCTGCCCCTGTACAAGTCCTCCTTAAGCCCTATGTAAGAGCCTATGTCTCAGAATGCAATGGGGTGATTCAAGGCTTTATTCGGGTTTCACCATTTAATAACAACAGCAGTACTTGGAAGATCGATCGCGTAGTGGTTTTGCCTGAAGCCCATAACGGTCAGACCAATGTCGGTACACAACTAATCCGCTATTGCCTAGAGTCTTGCTTGGAGGCGAGGACATGGGTCTTGCAGGTTGATATCAACCAAAAAGACATGATTGCCCTCTATCGTCAAAATGGATTTCAACCGCTCGCTCAATTTACAGATTGGGAGATCAGTGCGGAGAGTCTAAAGGAGCTAGCACAGCATTCTCCTGATTTGCCGAATTTGATGCCCGTCAGTAACGCTGATGCGAGTTTGCTCTATCAACTAGATACGGCGGCAATGCCACCACAGATTCGTCAGGTTTACGATCTCAATGTTGATGATTTCCGCGCTAAGGTGATCGACAAGCTAATTAATCATGGTTCCTTGTTGATCAACCAGTTACAAGATGTCTCAGGCTATGTCTATGAGCCTCAACGTAAAGCAGCGATCGGTTACTTTTACTTGCTATTACAACGCCCTGCCGCAAATCAATCTAGCGAAAAGCTCGTTCACCATTGCCAGCTTACTGTACATCCTGCCTATACATGGCTCTATCCTGAGCTAACTTCACAAATTGCCCAAATAGTCATCAAGCAATCTCCTGAAGGGTCAAGCTTGCAACTGTCCTCGGCAGACTATCAACCTGAGCGCGAAGACTATTTGGAAAGAATTCAGGCTCAACGTCAAGGACATTCTTTACTAATGGCGCGATCGGTATGGCATAAAATCCGTGAGACTAAGCCTGTGCTTGATGGCTTACAGCTATCGCGGATGTTGTCGGGTTTACAACCAAACCAAAAGCCAATCCCCGGACGCATTGAGACTTTACCTCAACAGCATCAGCATACGGATGAACCTCTCTAGTATTGAGAAATGAGAAATGTTTAGGGAACAAGGGGGATAAACCTCTTGTTCTCTAATAGGTTGTAATCGGGATATTTTCAGCAACATGGGTGCTGAAAATATCAATTTGGTTCAATTTATACAAAATGATGATCCATAAGATCGCTACGATTAGATACTCGAAACTTAGGCATTGGATGCACCTTAAAGACGCTTGACTATGAAAATTCTCAAAATCCAAACATTACGGGGTCCAAACTATTGGAGTATTCAACGGCATCAGCTTGTAGTTGCACGCCTAGATTTAGAGGGTTTTCAAGTACAACGGGCTAGTTTTTATCAAAACCTAACTAAGGTTTTGCCTAGTCTAGCGGGGAAAGATATTGCTCAACGTCAAAATCTGAGTGATGCCGACTTTTTAGCAGAAGTCGTTAAGGACATTGCGATCGCTTTGCAGGGCTATGTCGGTATGAAGGTCGAGTTTGGCGCAATCCGAGCAACGGTTGAACCAAATGTGTATCAAGTGGTCTTTGAATATCAAACCGAACAAGCGGGACGTTATGCAGCGCGAGCCGCAGTCAGAATTTGTACGAGTATTCTAGAAACGGGAACCTATGCCACCAGTGAGTTACAAGAGGATCTCAAGGATTTAAGAGATATTCGCCTTGATGGTCAATTAGGTCCAAGTACCGAGTCGATCGTTGCGGAGGCTAAGGCAAGAAATATCCCTTGGTTAGAACTGGGTAGTCGAGCCATGATTCAACTGGGCTATGGTGTGCATCAAAGCCGCATTCAAGCAACTTTGTCCAATAAAACAGGAATTTTAGCGGTTGAACTCGCCTGTGATAAAGAGGGAACCAAACAAATTTTGCGGGATTCGGGCGTGCCTGTGCCGAGGGGAACGACAATCCGATCGCCTAAGTATTTAGAAGATGCGATCGCTGAAGTTGGCGGCTTCCCGATTGTGATCAAACCGCTCAATGGTAATCATGGACGCGGAATCACCATTGATGTACGGACGATCAAAGAAGCGATCGATGCCTTTGACATGGCGCAGGAAGTCTCAGAGGAAGTAATTATCGAGCGCTTCCATACAGGTCGTGATCATCGCGTCTTGGTAATTAATGGCAAATTTGTAGCCGTGGCTGAGCGTGTGCCCGCGAATGTTACAGGTGATGGCGTATCCACGATTTCGCAATTAATTGAAATTACCAATCAAGATCCCCGCCGTGGTGATGGTCATGATAATGTCCTTACCCGCATTGAAATCGATCGCACGAGTTTAGATATCCTTGCCAGACAAGGCTTTACCCTCGAATCCGTACCTCCTAAAGGACAGGTTTGCTATCTCAAGGCAACTGCTAACCTCAGTACAGGCGGCGTATCTGTAGATCGCACCGATGAGATTCACCCAGAAAATGTTTGGTTGGCGGAACGGGTTGCTCGCATTATCGGACTCGATATCGCAGGGATTGATGTCGTTACTGAAGATATTTCCTTACCAGTGCGCGAAACCGATGGGGCGATCGTTGAGGTCAATGCTGCCCCCGGATTTAGGATGCATACTGCGCCGAGCATCGGTACACCGCGTAATGTTGCTGCACCTGTAATTGAGATGTTATTCCCCGCAGGTGCGCCGACGCGAGTTCCCATCGTGGCAATCACGGGTACAAATGGTAAAACTACGACCACACGCCTGATTGCTCATATTTTCAAGCAAACAGGTAAGCGGATTGGCTATACCACCACCGACGGTATCTACATTGGTGAATGCTTAGTCGAAAAAGGCGATACAACTGGTCCCTATAGCGCTCAAGTAATTCTGCGCGATCCGACCGTTGAGGTCGCTGTACTCGAAACCGCAAGGGGAGGCATTTTGCGATCGGGTTTAGGCTTTGATGGCTGCGATGTCGGTGTGGTGATGAATGTGCAAGCGGATCACCTTGGTATTGGGGATATTGATACCATTGACGATTTGGCAAGATTAAAGAGTGTCGTTGTTAAAACTGCCTTGCCCAGTGGCTATGCGGTACTCAATGCTGATGATCCTCTCGTCGTCGCGATGGCTCAAGAAGTACAAGCCAAGGTTGCCTACTTCAGCATGAATCCTGATAATCCTTTGATTGCATCGCACATTGCTCAAGGTGGACTCGCGGCTGTTTACGAAGAAGGCTATCTCACCATTCTCAAAGGTGATTGGAAATTGCGGATCGAAGAAGCGGTGAATGTACCTTTAACCCTCGGTGGTCGGGCAGCTTTCAATATTCAAAATTCCCTCGCCGCCAGTTTAGCTGCCTTTACCCAAGATGTGCAGATCGAACAAATTCGTCAGGGCTTAGCCACCTTTGTTGCCTCCAGCGCCCAAACCCCCGGACGGATGAACTTGTTTGACTTGGGCAAATACCACGCCTTAGTGGACTATGCTCACAACCCTGCGGGATTTAAAGCGATCGCCGATTTTATCCAGAAATGGGAGGGTGAAGCGATCGGTGTCATTGGCGCACCAGGCGATCGCCGTGATGAGGACATTATTGAGCTGGGGCAACTCGCAGCAGGTATGTTTAGTCGCATTTTTATTAAGGAAGATAAAGACTTACGGGGACGTAAACCTCGTGTGGTGGCGGATCTCCTGCGTCAAGGTATCGAGGAAGTGAATGGCAATATTCCCTGTATTACAATTCTTGATGAAGCGGAAGCCCTCACAGCCGCTTTGGATAGCGCCCCTCAAAGCAGTCTTGTTGTCGTATTCCCCGATAAAGTGGATGCAGCTATTGCTATCATTGAAGCGCGAAAGTCTAAATTGCAATAATAACTGCGATAAAATCCGCCTATGCCGCGTGTAATTTGCCTTGGCGAAGTCTTAATCGATCAAATTGCTGAAGATGCGGGTGTTCCCTATGACCAAGTGAGTACTTGGAAACCCTATTTAGGTGGAGCACCTGCTAATGTTGCCTGTGGCTTAGCCAAGCTGGGAACTCCCGTTAGTTTAATTAGTGCTGTGGGACAGGATGCCACAGGAGCCGACTTACTTAAGCAATTGGGAGTCGCAGGTGTGGAAACTTCGGGGGTACAGGTGCATCCTGAAGCTGTCACCCGTGAGGTATATGTCACCCGTGATGCTAAGGGCGATCGCCATTTCAATCGTTTTAATGGTAACGCTCAGACTGTATTTGCAGATACTTTGCTATCGGCGGAGCATTTGCCAGCGCATTTGTTTGCCGATGCCAAGTTCCTTGTATTAGGTACATTGGGGCTAGCTAATCCTCACACTTCAAGGGCGATCGGTCGGGCGCTCAAGCTTGCCGAAGAGAATTTTGTGAAGGTCATCGTTGATGTGAACTGGCGAGCCATGTTTTGGAAGCATCCCGAACAGGTGGCGAAGTTGTTACCAGTATTGCTGCGATACACTGATTTCTTGAAACTAACTGAAGATGAAGCCAAGCTACTTTTTCGGTTAACTAGTCCTGCGGCGATCGCTCAAGCCTATAGCCATCTTGAAGGTATTATCATTACCAATGGCGATAAAGACTGTCGCTATTATTTAGGCGAGAGACAAAGCAAGCATTCTGCTTTTCCTGTCTATTCGATTGATACAACGGGTGCAGGGGATGCCTTTTTAGCTGCCTTCATTCATAAGATCTATCATCGACCACTTACCCACTTGCAAGATCCTCAATTTGCCGATGAGGTAATTGCCTATGCCAGTGCCGCAGGTGCGTTATCCACTCTGGATATGGGTGCGATCGCTGGACAACCCAATGATCGCCAAATTCGTGAATTTTTAGCTATGCGCGAAGCAAAACACTAAGTTTTATAGGTGGAGCTTCCGCATCACCTATTAACAAGAATAAAAACTACTATGCACGCTCTCTCTTTGCCAACTTGGATAATTCATGTCTCTAGTGTGATCGAATGGGTTTTAGCAATTTGGCTCATTTGGCAATATGACAAGCAAAATCCTGATCGCGGATGGCGTGGCTTAGCATGGGGAATGTTTCCTGCTTTGGTGAGTGCTATGTGCGCGGTGACTTGGCATTTTTTTGATAATGCTGATTCCTTAGAATGGTTAGTAACCGTCCAAGCTGCCATGACCTTGGTTGGCAATTGCACTTTAGCGATCGCAACCTATTTCATTTGGAAAATTGCGCGATCGGTCGAAACTTGATAAATCTATGTCCAAAGAAACCCTGTTCGGCTTATCTCTATTTCCCTACCTTGCCTTTCTCTGGTTTGCGACAAAATCCAAGCAATTTCCTAAATTGGGACTCTGGGGTTTTTATGGCACATTAGTTTTTGTGGCGATTACCATTCCCGCAGGGATTTATGCTCAAACCAAATATCACGATGTATTAGCAAATGTGGATTGGTTGCATGGTAGTGCTGAGTCATTTTTGACGATGACCAATATTTTGTTGGTCTTGGGATTTAAAAATGCCCTCAAAGCCAAGGAATAACTCTTTGTGACACAACTCCTTTTTGAGGGTTGTGATGGCTATAATGAGCAATTATGCGGATCATGTTGCTAACCGCCGAGACGAGGAATTTATGAACAAATATTATCAATACATTTCTCAAGTTTCTATGGTCGCAATTTTGGCGATCGCTGGTGCTGCAAGTCCAGTATGGGCTCAAAAACAAGAATCGCTCCAGCCACATAAAGGCGATGCGGAGCGGTTGCGTCCTGCCCAAGGTCAGCCGATTGTGCCGACTAATACCGACCAATTTTCCCTAGAACGCGATTTACCAAATTCCAATCTCAAGATTCAGAATATCAATCTTGAGGTTGAGGCTATTCAGCCAGTTATCCCTGGTAATTACAATGCTTCGCCTCAAAAAGTTAACCGATCTGGCACTTTCAGTAGTGATCCGCTCAATGCTGTGCAGATTTTCCAAGAGTCAGGCACATCGCGTCGTGAAAAATAATTAGCAACAGGGCTTTGCCCTGTTGCTAATTATTTTAAAGTCGCCCGCTACGCGGGCGACTTTAAAATCTAGTAATGCTGAGCCACTTATTTTTCAATGAGTAAATGACCTGTGGCTAAGCCGCAAGCTCGCTTAATTGGTAAAGAGGCGGCTAGCTCATAGGCGGCTTGTCGAGCGATCGCCCCATCAATAGTTGTTGTCACCACCACATCTAAGCCCGCTTGCAAAGCAAGTAACGCCGCACGGTGAGCCGTTAAAATCCCCCCTAATGCCATTGGTTTGAGAATAATAATATCGGCGGCTTGAGTATCTATCACCTGTTGTAATTGGGGGAGACTATTGACGGACTCATCGGCGGCAACAGGAATTGATTGCGATCGCCTTACTGCTGCCATACCTGTTAAATCTAAAGCCGTGACAGGTTGCTCGACATATTCGATTTGCAGAAATTCTAATTTTGTTAAATTGGCGATCGCCTCAGCCACAGACCATGCCTGATTAGCATCGATGCGAATTTGGATATAATTACCAACTTGCGATCGCACTGCTGCGACTCTTTGCAAATCTGCTCCAAAATCCTGAGAGCCAACTTTGAGTTTGAGACAGCGATAGCCTTGAGTAATATATTCTTGAGCTTTGGCGGCAGCGAGATCTGGCGCGATCGCACCAATCACTGCATTCATAGGAACTTGATCGCGGACTGTTCCATTCACAGAATTTGCTAATAATTTTGCCAATGATAGATTCTGAGATTGGGCAAACAAATTGATTAAGGCTAACTCAATTCCATGTTTTGCCGCAGGGGTGCGATCACATTCTCTCAGTAAGCTCTCGATATCATGCAGATTCTGGATTTCGGCATTGATTAATGATTTTGATAAAGTTCTCAAAATTACTTCGGTTTCTACAAGAGATTCCATCCCAAAACCAGCTAGTGGTGCTGCTTCTCCTAAGCCAATCCGACTATGGCGATCGCGTATTTCAATCACAAATCCTTCACGATGAGAAAGTACACCTACAGCAGTCTGAAAAGGCTCATGGAAAGCTAAGCGATAGGGTTTAAAAAAAATAGATTGAATCGTGAAAGTCACAGGACAAAATCAGTTCAGGTTAGTAGTTTCTGGATTGCTAGGGATAATTCTTTTAACTTCACAGGTTTTGAGAGGTATTCATTGGCTCCTGCCTGTAAGCAACGTTCGCGATCGCCACTCATCGCTAGAGCCGTGAGGGCAACAATGGGTACTTTCTCTAAATTGGGATCGAGGCGAATCTGTCTGATCGCTTCCAAGCCATCGATTTTGGGCATTTGAATATCCATCAGAATCAGGTTTGGTTTCTGTGATTTTGCTAAAGCGATCGCTTCTTCTCCATTTTTTGCTACAACCAGACGATATTCCTTGGCATGAAGGTAGGCAGAAATGGAAATAATATTCGCCTCATTATCTTCTGCTAATAAAACTAGCGGTGATGTCAATTTATCTGATTGCATCGATGGTATCAACTGCTCACTGGGAGATAGCTTCTTCACGACATCAGGAAGAGGTGATTCTATCTCCTCATAGGGTAAATCAATCGTAAAGCAACTGCCGACACCAATCTGACTGCTAATCGTCACAACACCCCCATGGAGTTCCACTAGACGTTTGACCAAGGTCAGACCTAAACCTGTACCCTCATACTGACGATTAAGATCGCTATCGACTTGGACAAAGGGCTGAAAGAGTCGATCAATATCTTCGGGAGCAATACCCACACCAGTATCAATGATGCCGAACCGTAAATAAGTTTTTGATGATGACAATTCTTGCTTAACTAATGGGAATGTCACCTCTAAGGTAATAGTGCCATCCTCAGGCGTAAATTTGACTGCATTGGTAAGCAGATTAATTAAAGCTTGGCAGATTCGCCGTTCATCGACTCTTATGTTGGGCAAATTAATTGGTAATTTAATGAGTATTTGAATTCCTTTCTTTTGAGCCTGTTGCTTAATAAAGGTGAGACTAGCTTGGCAAAGTTGGTCAACGCTGACAATACTATAATCAAGATTGATTTGTCCTGATTCAATTTTGGCAACATCGAGAATGTCATTAATTAGGGATAGTAAATGGAAAGCACTGCTTTCCACAATTTGACAGGCTTTAATTTGTTTATCGTTGATTTCTCCAAAAACCTCGTCTTGTAATCCTTCAGTAATTCCTAAAATTGCATTGAGGGGAGTCCGTAGTTCATGGCTCATATTTGCCAGAAATTGGCTTTTGGCAATGTTAGCTTTCTCAGCAGCTTCTTTAGCCTGCTGAAGAGAAATGATCTGTGCGGCAACTTCGCTTTCTAAATGTTTAGTAAGTTTGCTTAGTTGTAAGTGGGTTTTAATGCGAGCTAAAACTTCTCGATCTTGAAAGGGTTTAGTAATGTAGTCTAAAGCTCCTAAATCAAAGCCCTTCATTTTACTGTCTAAATCCGTTAAGGCAGTCATAAAAATGACAGGAATTTGAGCAGTTTCAGGAGAGGATTTGAGCTTTTGACAGACACTAAAGCCATCCATCTCAGGCATTTGAATATCTAGCAAAATGAGATCAGGCAAGATCCGCGATATTTGGAGTAAGGCGCGTTCCCCACTTGTCGCGATCGCCACATCATAACCTTCATGACTCAAAGTTTCTGAGAGAACATCCAGATTGGCGGGAACATCGTCAACAATGAGGATCAGACTGGGAGATTTGGTTGGTTGGGTAGTCATATGTTTATTGTTTATCTTTTGTAATTTCGCTCTAATGCCGCTCAATTTGCAAATATTGCAACATTAGAGACTCAATCTCTTCAATTTGGAACTGTTTTGCCATTTGAGTGATCTTCTTTGTGAAAGGAAGATAGAGAGAGCTCTGCTGACCAATCTGTTCTGCAATCTGGACTAATTTGATTAATAGCCCATTTTGAACTAACTCCAAAAGTTGACGTAAATACTCCGACGGTGGAATAACCATGTCCATATCCCGATCTGGTTCCTGATGAAATTCTATTCTTGGAGAGAGGGGCTGGACTTGAGTATGTTGCCATGTCAGTTGCAGATGCTTGGCAATGAGATTAAATAACTCCTCCGCATTCACAGGCTTGGGCAAGAAATCATTACCTCCCATATGCAAGCTTTTTTGGCGATCGATATCCGATACAGATGCTGAGGACACGATCACTGGTAGTGATTTATGGGTCTCTTCACTCCGTAAATGCTTTAAAAATTCAAAGCCATTCATCACAGGCATCACGATATCTGTGATAACTAGATCTACAGACTGTTGTTGTAAATGCTCTAAGGCTTGTTCCCCATGTTCTGCCTCCATTACTTGAAAGCCAACTGCTTCCAATAAACTGACCAGCACTGAGCGATTTTCCCAACGATCATCAACGACTAAAATTCGTCTGGGTGCGCCTTCGTAGCCAGTTATTTGCTGCTCGCGATCGCTCAACAGATATTGCACCCAATCATGAGAGGGCGCACAGTTAATCTCAAAGCTGAAGGTACTACCGACACCGAGTTCACTCTGGACTTCGATGTTACTGCCCATGAGTTGAACAATTCTTTGGCTAATCGCTAAACCTAAGCCTGTACCTTCGATATAGCGTTTTTTGTCGCCGACCTGCTCAAAGGCATGGAAGATGCTCTCTAGATTTGCAGCCTCAATACCTACACCTGTATCGACAACTTGAAACTGAATCCGAGTTTGAGACTGTGATTCTACAGGTGCAGAAGTAACATTGTGAACGCTAAAGGTAACATGACCTTGATCGGTAAACTTAATAGCATTGTTGATCAGATTCAGCAAGACTTGGCGCAGACGCTTTTCATCAAAAACAATTGCCGATGGGAGATTAGAATCTACTTGGTAAATAAACTGAATATTTTTTTTATCTGCCCTGACTCGACAAATTTCTGCTATACCCTGTAAAAAAGAACTTAAATGAACGGGTTGAGGATCTAAATCCAATTTCCGAGCTTCGATTTTCGATAGATCGAGAACATCATTAATTAGAGTGAGTAAATGGGTTCCGCATTGATGAATGATTTGGATACCATGCCGTTCTTTTTCGGATAAGGTTGTTGAGCGGCTGAGAATCTGAGTATAGCCAAGAATGCCATTAAGGGGAGTGCGTAACTCATGGCTCATGTTGGCAAGAAACTCGCTCTTAGCTTGATTAGCGGCATCAGCAATATCCTTGGCTTCGCGAATCTTATTGGTATAGTCCTGTTGTGTTTGCAGTAGCTCCTGCACATAATGAATCATGCGATTGATGGAAGAAGCTAAAATCCCAACTTCGTCTTCAGTTTCTATAGGGACTTGTAGATTGAAGTTAGATTCGTTCGTAACTTGTAAAGCAATATTATTAACTGTCTGAATTGGTCGAGCGATCGTTTGACTTACATATAAGGCGATAAAAATAGCAATAATTATCGAGATTAATAGACTAGAGATAATAATTTGGGTGCGGATAGTTTCTGCATTGAGCAGACTAATATTTGCTGAGTTTTCTAGATCTTCAGCCTTTTCATAAAATGCTCTTAAGCGATCGGGAAATTCAATAAATTTAACAAATTCTTTGCTTTGGACAAGATTGACCACCATTGTTTGCAATTTTTGACTGTCCACTGGTTCATTGTTGAAAATTGCATTACTCTCTTCGACAAAATTTTGAGCTTTTTGAGTAAAGGTGGTAACAGTGACTTCATAATCTTGCAAAATTGGCTGTAATCCCTCAAGAGAAGATGGGTTGCCAGATTGATTATGTTTAATTACAAGGGACTTGATTTTGTTAACTCTTTCCACTAATTTCAAACTTTCTGCTCGAAAAGCTTGTGGATTTTTAATTAAAGGTGTGAGTTGTTTAGCAGGGCGATTATATAAAATATCAACCTGCAATGTGCTGAGGAGTTTTCTTTCTCGAAAGGCATTTTGCAGTGTTTGCAAGGCTTGTTGTTGATAGTAGTTTCCTACTATTAATCCTCCCGCAGTTCCCATGAGTGCTATGCCTAATGCTAGTACATAGCCATAAACTATTTTCTCTTTAATTTTCATATTCTCAATCTCTTCCTAGTTGACTGATTAGGGGTCTGCGATTTAATAAGGAACCAAGTTTTTTGTAGCGTAGCGAAGACGCGCTACAAAAAATCGGTTCCTTATTTTCCTGCATGTCCCTTAACTACTGGTAGTCCTAAAAAAGGACAAGGATGTATAGGTAAGGATAGGCGGTACTTCGCGCTGTCTATCCTTACTTTTTTGACACTACCGACTGTTCAAGTTATCAAGATATTGCTGTCAAAGCAGTCAAATATCACCCCCGATATTCCTCATTATAATTACTATTTATCTATTCATTTCTATTTTTTTGATAACTATTGTTACCCTTCAATTTGCAAGTGTGGCGAAGCCACGCTTGCAAAGCTATATTTTTCTCTAAGTAGCTGGGTGCGATTAAATATAAAACCCCAAAACCTGTGGTGATCGCGCAGTATGCGCCACGGTTTTTGGTTCTGTTTTTTAATTAAACCTAGCTACTTATTGTTGAGATGAATCTACTAAAAACGTTACTAGTGGTGAACACATGACCGTGGTCACGATCGCCATAATCACCATGATCGTAAATAAAGTTGGTGTGATTAAACCCTGCTCTAAACCAATATTTAAAATAATTAATTCCATCATCCCCCGTGTATTCATCAAAGCCCCCACAGTCATCGAATTACGCCAATTCTCGCCAGAATATTTAGCCGCAAGTGTACAGGCTAGACCCTTGCCTAGGACAGCAAGCAAGATAATGAGCAAGGCGATCGCCCATAAATGGGGCGAATTCAGTAAACCCAGTTGCGTATTTAGTCCCGAAAATACGAAGAAAATCGGTACTAGTAATGAGGTGGTGAGATATTCCAGATGCTTATGGACAGATTCGGCGAAATGACCGCGTGGCATCACAATACCTAAAACAAATGCGCCAAAAATGGCATGAACCCCGACAAAATCAGTGTAATAGGCACAAACCATCATGATGATAAAGACAAAGGTTAAAGTCTGAATCGTCACCTCTCCATCACGTCTTGTCCAATAACTAAAAACGCGGAGAATACGTTGCCCGAAAAACCACATAAATACCACATAGGCTAATGTGCCACCGATCGCAATAATCGCCACGTTAATGGAGCTTTTGATGCTGGCGAGCACCAAGGCTAGTAAACACCATGCGATCGCATCATCAAGGGAACCTGCGGCTAACACCAGCGTACCGAGTTTAGTTTTGATCAACCCCCGTTCTTGCAAAATTCTCGCTAACATCGGAAAGGCGGTAATCGACATGGACGCGCCCATATATAAAGCGGCAGCCCAAGGCGTAATGTTGGGACTAAATAAATCCTTGCCATGCAAACCCAAAGCAGCGATCGCCCCCAAACTAAACGGTACGATAATTCCTGCGATCGAGACAATACCAGCACTTTTCGCTCGATTGCGTAGTAGATCCATGTTTAGGTCTAAGCCTACCAAAAACATGTAAATCATCAACCCGATTTGGCTGAGCGCGTACAAAATCGACATCGAGGGGTTTGGTAAGAGATGTGTTGCATCCGCAATGATTGGAGCTTTGGGAAATAGCCATTGCTGGAGATCTGGTGCGATCAATCCAAACAGCGATGGACCTAACATAATTCCTGCCAACATTTCCCCCACGACCTCAGTTTGTCCTAAATAGCGTTTTCCAAAGAAAGACACTAGTTTGCAAGTAGATAAAATTACGGTCAATTGCAACAATAGCTCAAGCAGTAGTTCTGAATTTGTCATAAATTCTGGTGCTTTAATAGGGCGATCGCAATAAAAAAAGTATCCTCTCGCAAGGATACTTGAAATATCGAGATATTACAAAAAAGAAAAAAAGGTGGTCTAGCACCTTTTTTGAGTTTATGGGGTTGATTCCAGCACGCGATCGATTAGTCCATATTCAAGAGACTCTTGTGAAGACATGTAGTAGTCACGGTTCATGTCCCGCTCAATTTTTTCGAGGGGCTGACCAGTTCGCTTAGCATATTCCTCATTCAACTTATGGCGAATGCGAATAATTTCCTTTGCTTCAATCTCAATATCAGAAGCTTGACCTCTTGTACCGCCTGAAGGCTGGTGGATCATAATCCGCGCATTGGGCAGAGCATAGCGCTTACCCTTAGAGCCAGCCATCAGCAGGTAGGAACCCATCGAGGCGGCGAGACCAACGCAAATGGTGGTGACATCTGACTTGATATGCTGCATGGTGTCAAAGATCGCCAACCCTGCGGAAACTGATCCACCGGGGGAGTTGATATACATGTAGATATCTTTGTTTTGATCTTCAGAATCAAAGTAGAGCAGACGGGCAATGATCGAGTTTGCCATGCCATCTGTAACTTCTCCACTCAAAAAGATGATGCGCTCCATCGATAGACGCTCGTAGATGCTGATCCACTGCGTAAAGGAGTCACCGGGATAGCGATAGGGAACTCTAGGAACACCGATAGGCATAAGTTTAATTACGAATTAAGAATTAAAAATTACGAATTACGAGTTACGAATTACGAATTATTAATTCGTAATTCGTAATTCGTAATTAAGAAACAAGGGCGGGAACAGCTTTCGGTAGGTCTTTAGTACTTTCGAGAACGCGATCGATGATGCCATATTCCTTGGCTTGCTCAGGAGTCATGTAGAACATCCGATCCATGTCTTTAGTAAGTACTTCGGGTGTTTTACCAGTAGTACGCGACAGGATGCGTAACATCGCTTCGCGGTTAGTTAAGACTTCCTTTGCCTGAATCTGGAGATCAGAGGCTTGTCCTCTGGTTTGGCGACGGGCTTGGTGCAGGACAATGCTGGCATTGGGCAAACTGGCGCGGAAACCTTTAGTGCCACTGGCGAGGATCATCGCTGCTGTTCCCATTGCTTGCCCTAGGCAAATGGTATGGACGGGAGGCTTGATATAGTTGAGTGTGTCACAGATGGCAAAGGCTTCGGTTTCAAAGCCGATCGCATCACCTGTGTACCAAGATGTCCCCGTGGAGTTGATATATAGGAAAATCGGTTTTTCAGGATCTTCGTATTGCAAATAGAGGAGTTGGGCGATGAGCAATTCTGTAACATCGACACCAAGCTGCTGTTTGTATTCGTCGGGTGATACAAGAGGCAACCCAAAGTAAATAATCCGCTCTTTTAGCAATAGCGAAGGTAAGTCAGGCGGCGGTGTGCGTCCGTATGACGAATCCCCGTAATATGCGGCTTGTGCGGCTTGGGGAACAGAGCGAGAAGGTCGATCCATGTTTATTCGTGTTAATGACACTAACACTGTTAGCTTATCACAGCGATCCCACTGCAATTGCCGATCTGAGCCAAGATTGATGTAGGGTTAGCCGCCTAAGTCTCGATCTTGAGAGCGATCGCCTCTAGTGTCAGCGGATCAATTTTTTCGTTTTAATATCATTATGGGGAACCTGATGAGTGCGATCGCTTGTAAGCGATCGCCAAAAATAACGCCGATCTGTAGGGGTTAAGCATTTGCGCCACAATATCCAAACTCCTCACAAAAAATCTCGATCCGCAAATGCTTAACCCTCTTTGCTCTCACCGATAAATTGTGGCTGCGTTGTGAGGTTTGGGCGTAACATTACCGTTTGATGATCGCAATGATCTGCGTAAATGGTGACGATATTCTTGCATGTAAAATTCGCTAAAATAATCCGATGCGAACTGACACGATCTTCTTTCAACTATTTCAAACCTTTGATAGTTTGTTGTTTGAGTTGGTGGGATTACCACCCGAAACAGCAGAAGGATATCGCTTTACTTCTGTGGAAATTAAGGAAAAAGCCTTTCGCTTCGATGGCATTTTTATACCAGAAGCATTGGATAAAAATATTTGGTTTGTGGAGGTGCAATTTCAAAAGCGAGCCGAATTTTATTGGGAATTTGTTGGCGAGATATTTCTGTATTTGAGTCAATACAAGCCTGAACAAGATTGGCAAGCCGTTGCGATATTTGCAAAGCGCAATATTGAGCCTGAAGTACCAAAACAATTTAGAACACTGTTTGCTAATGGACATATTGAACGGATATATCTAGATGAGTTACCAGAAAATCAGTCGCTGCATTTAGAACTGGTGAGGCTGATTGTTGCCCCAAAGAGGGAAACGGTGGCTTTAGCACAGCGGTTGGCTGGTCAGGTGGGGCAAGTAGATCGCGAGAGGATGATAGAATTTATTGAGACAGTTATGCTGTACAAGTTTCCCCAAATGAGTCGAGAGGAGGTTGAAGCGATGTTTACGTTAGGTGATCTCAAGAAAACAAGGGTTTATCGCGAGGCAAAGCTTGAGGGCAAACTTGAGGGCAAGCTTGAAGGTAAACTTGAGGGCAAGCTTGAAGGTGAAAAGATTGGGACACAGCGTGGTCAAATACTAGGACTGAAGCAAGCTGTAGTAAGACTATTAACTCGGAAGTTTGGTAAGGTGACGCTGAAGACGCTTAAGCGGTTAGATAAGCTATCAGCGGAGCAGTTGGAGGATTTGGCGGAGGCGGTGTTGGATTTTGAGAAGGTAGCGGATTTGGAAGCATGGTTGACAAGTAAAAAGTAGAAAAGCCGTTGTTGTTTGGGGCAGGCATTTGCGCCATAATTTTTAAACTTCTCAAGAAATCTCTGTACGCAAATGCTTGACCCTCTTGGCGGTTTATAGGTTATCTGTGCCTGCGGGAGGTTTGGGCGAAGCATTACCGTTTGGAGATTGTGTTGATATGCGTAAATGTCTGTAGGGGCGGGTTTAGTAGGTGATTTTGTTCTGAATGCAGGATTTAATTGCAAAACCCGCCCCTACATTGGGTGTGATGGGCAAAATTGATTGATGAATGCTTAAAAAAATCGGGGAGATGAAGAGACAAGAAAATTTAGTGATATATTGTCTGTGCGGATGGCAGGGTTGTGGATATAATCGCGCCCAAAAGCCCCAAAACTCGCCCACTTTTTCCTTTTGCCTTTTTCCTTGAGGAACGGTTATGGCTTCGCGGTTTTATGCATTGATGTTTGTGACTTTGACTGGGATTTTGAGCGTAGTGTCGCCGCTAGATTTGGCTTTGATGACAGTTCAAGCACGAACAATTGAACAACGCGCATCAGAAGCAGATTGGCGGTATAACCTAGGCATTAGAGCGATACGAGACAGTCAATATCAGAAGGCAATCGAGTTTGCACTTATGTCTCTTGATATTTGCCGCGAAATCAAAGATCGTGAATGTGAGGCTCGTGCTTATAACGGACTAGGACTTGGATACTTCTATTTAGGGCAGTATGACAAAGTGATCGATTCCTATCAGCAAAGATTAAGGATCGCACGAGAAATCAAAGATAGAAACGGCGAGGGCATTACGCTGGGAAATCTGGGCAGCACCTATCTTTTTCTCGGCAAATATGACAAAGCGATCGAGTTCTATCTACAAAGCTTAGCAATCAAGAAAGAAACCAAAGATCGTCGCGGTGAAGGAAAGTTACTGGGAAATTTGGGAAGTGCCTATGAATCTCTCGGTAAATATGACAAAGCGATCGGATTTCATCTGCAAGCTTTAGCAATCTTCCGAGAAAGCAAAGACCGAGGTGGCGAGGGAATTTCGCTTGTAAATCTGGGGAATGCCTACGATTCCCTCGGCAAATATGACAAGGCGATCGAGTTCTATCTACAAAGTTTAGCGATCGCACAAGAACTCAAGGATCGTTACGGTGAAGGAGCAGCACTGGGAAATCTAGGAGCCTCTTATCATGCTCTCAAAAAATATGACAAAGCGATCAAGTTCTATCTGCAATATTTAGCGATCGCACAAGAAATCAAAAATCGTCACGGTGAGGGAATTGCGCTCAATAATCTAGGAGAATCTTTTGACAACCTTAAGCAACCCGAACTCGCCATTTTCTTTTACAAACAATCGATTAATGTCCGCGAAGCGATTCGTAAAGATGTCAAAAAACTTGATAAAGACCTCCAACAATCCTATTTAGCCACCGTTGAAAAGACCTATCGCGAACTTGCCAATCTCCTCCTCCAACAAGACCGCATCATCGAAGCCCTGCAAGTCCTCGACCTCCTCAAAGTCCAAGAACTCGAAGACTACCTCAAAAACATCAAAGGTAGCGATAGATCCGCACAGGGAGTCAGACTATTAGCACCAGAATTAGCTATTAGCGATAAGCTATTAGCCGTTAGCTTTGAAAATTCTCCAGCACTCAATCAACAACTTGCCAATCAAATCCAACAACTTCCCAAAACCGAAATCAACAAAGTTCCCGACTATCTCAACCAAATCCCTAATGGAACCGTATTACTCTATCCATTCATCTTAGGCGATCGCCTCGAGATCATCCTCTTCTCCCCCAACAACCTCCCCATCCGCCGCACCACCATAATCTCTCAAGCTCAACTAGAAACCTTAATTGTTGATTTTAGGACAGGACTCTTTGATGCTGGTTCCGAAGATGCCAAAGAGCCATCAATACAACTCTATAACCTACTGATTAAACCCATCGAAACCGAACTCGCCCAATTCAATACCAAAACTATCCTCTATGCACCCGATGGACAACTACGCTACATCCCTATCGCTGCACTCTATGACGGCAAACAATGGCTAGTCGAAAAATACCAGATTAGTAACCTCATCGCCTATACTCTCTCCGACTTTACACCCCAACCAAAAAACGCACCCAACATTCTCGCAGGAGCCTTTGGTGGCAAAGCTGGCGATCGCAAATTTGGACAAGTAGCCTTACCCGCAACCGTTAAAGAAGTTCAAGCGATCGCCAACTCATTTCAAAACTCAGTCACCCTCATCGAAGACCAATTTAGTCGCCAAGCCATTGAATCAAAATTCAAAAACCATAATATTCTCCACCTTGCCACCCATGCCGAATTTAACACAGGTGCGCCAGACAACTCCTTCATCATCTTTGGCAATGGCGACAAAATCCGCCTCAATGAAATCACTGATTGGCAGATTCCGAATATAGACTTGATTGTACTGAGTGCATGTCAGACAGGAGTAGGAAAACTCGGTAGTGGTGTAGAAATTTTAGGCTTTGGCTATCAAGTCCAAAAAGCAGGCGCAAAACAAGCGATCGCTTCACTTTGGACAGTTGATGACGCAGGTACACAATCGCTTATGGAAGCTTTTTATGGCGAACTGCAAAAAGGCGATATCCCCGTTGCCGAGGCATTACGCAAAGCACAGATTTCTCTAATTAAATCGGCAAAATATAATCATCCTAATTACTGGTCGGCATTTTTTGCGATCGGTAATGGGTTGTAAATCAATTAATCTAGGTAGTACGCCCCAAAATACGGAACAAAATTGCAGATTTTGAGACTATTTTGAACATAAAGACATCTGATGCTAAACAGAAATTTGCATGAACTACACAAAGATCATTGCGGCAACTTTAGTAGCTTTAGTTCAAGCCTGTGGCACAACTTCCACAAAGGCTCTAGACAATACCCCAATATTGCAGGAAGCGATCGCAGGATCTGGGAGTAAAGCTCAAGTTACGCCTAATTCTTCTAAGAATCCAATTAATGGAAGTTCTCCTCAAAAGGTAAATGCTGAACAGCAAAATGCTGAAGTTGAACAACAGAGCAATAATCCTTTACCTACTTCCTGTGCAAAAGAGGAATACAAGAGTTTCTTTGAGCAGTTTGTGCGGGGCAAAGATGATCAGCGTAATGAGATTCGCTACACTTTTACTTCGCCCTATGTGCAAGTTAGAGATTATCAAGATCCTAGTAAACTTGTGGAGATGATGAGTAGAAAGAATGATGAATTTAGTATTTCTCTCAGAGATTACACTTGGGTACAGCTAGTTCCTTCTCAAGTTGATAATAGTCCCTATACACGCTTGAAGTTAGATTTTCAAAGAGTGAATGATAAAACCTTTCGGGTGGATTACATCAAGGCACAATATGCAGGTGCAGATGAAAATGAACGGCTAGTGCGAACCTATGGCGAACCCAATGCTTATATTTTTGAACATCGCAATGGCTGCTGGCATCTCACCCAAAAATTACAGTCAACTAAGCGATCGCCTAACAATAATGCACCCACAAGTAGTAAAGCAGCGATTGAATCCCAGTTAACGCAAAAGATTCCCTATGGTGATTTACGCAATATTTTACTGAAGAATGGTTGGCAACCTGTAGTTACGCCAGATTGTAAAACCAATGTGGGGGGCAAAGCGGAAGTCTGCGAACAACTCCCTGAAGTTGAGGCATGTAGTGGTGATGGATATTGCCTGATGAATTTTGCGAATCAAAGTGATGGCTCAAAGCTCACGGTTACAACCTATGGCGACTATCGAGATTGGCGTACCACTGGTCAAGAATCAAAATTGCGGGTAACACGCTGGCAATAGCTCTGCGAGGTACAGAAGTTATTTTCCCCGCCGAAGGTGGGGAAAATAACCAACCGCTATAGATGGGATTGAAGATCAAAAAAATTTCGGGTATTGTTTGTTGAGACTGCGAAAAAAGCGATGATTTACTAAGCAGGCTTAGGGATATGAAGAAGAGTTTTGGGATCGTCATTTCGGCATTGTTAGTTGGCTTACCTGTACAAATAGCGATAGGCGAGGTAACAGTGGCACAGTCGCTACAAGATCGCAAAGTAAATGCAGATCAATTGCTTAATTTAGGATTGCAAAAATATCAAGTTGGTCTGTTTGATGCAGCCTTACAGGTATGGCAACAAGCCTTGGCAATCTATCGAGTAATCAAGGATCGTCAGGGAGAAGGAAAGTTGCTAGATAATCTGGGTAAGGCTTACGAATCACTTGGTAAATATGATGAGGCGATCGCATCGCATACCAATAGTTTAGAAATTGCGAAAGATCTTGGCGATCGTCGCAGCGAAGCAGAATCGCTGATCAATCTAGGTGTGGTTTATCGCTCTCGTGGTAACTATGCTCAGGCGATCGCATACCATGAACAGGGGTTAGCCATTGCTCGTGAAATTGGCGATCGCCGTGCTGAAGGCTCAGCCTTGGGTAATTTGGGCATGAATTACTATGCTCAGGGTAACTATCCGAAGGCGATCGCCTATCACGAACAGCGCTTAGTAATTGCTCGCGAGATCAAGGATCGGCAAGGGGAAGGAAACGCGATGGGCAATCTTGGCAATGCCTATCGCTCTCAGGGCAACTTTGCTAAAGCTATTGAGTATCAAGAAAAGCGTTTAGCCATTACTCGCGAACTCAAGGAAGTACGCGGCGAAGGACAGGCTCTTGGTTTCCTCGGACTGGTTTATCGTTCCCTTGGAGACTATCCCAAATCCATCGAATATTACCAGCAGAGCTTAGCGATTGCGACGAAGATTAATGACCGACTAGGTAAAGCTAAATCTCTGGGTTACTTAGGGAATGTGTATTACGATCTAGGGAATTATCCAGAGGCAATTAAATATCACCAGTCTAGTTTAAAGGCTGCTCAAGAAATTAAAGATCGGCGAGGGGAAGGAAAGTCCTTAGGATATTTAGGTAACGCTTATGAAGCTCAAGGGAAATATGATGACGCTATTAAATACTACAATTCCAGTTTAAAAATTGCCCGTGAAGTTAAGGATCTCCGTGGGGCTGGAAAGACCTTAAGCTCCTTAGGAAGTGCTTACTATCATCTGGGAGACTATAGCCAAGCGATTACCAATCATCAATCAGGATTAGAAATTGCTCATAGCATCAAAAATCGTGATGGCGAGAGAATTGCCCTAAGCAACATTGGTTTGACTCTCCAAAAGTTAGATCAACCTGATTTAGCGATCGTTTTCTATAAGCAGTCGGTCAATGTCAGTGAATCTATCCGCCAAGATATTCGGAAACTAGATCGCGACTTACAAAATTCCTATTTAAGTAATATTGAAGGTTCCTATCGTCGCCTTGCGGATTTATTGCTAAAACAGGGACGAGTGATGGAAGCTCTGCAAATTCTCGATCTACTCAAAGTACAAGAACTTGAAGACTATCTCAAAAATGTTAAAGGTAGCGATCGCTCGGCGCAGGGGGTGAGACTTTTAGAGCCAGAAAAAGCAATTAGCGATAAGCTGTTAGCAATTAGCCTTAACAATAGCAAGGAAATAAATAGCCAACTTGCTAATCAGATCCAGAAACTTCCTAAATCAGAAATTAATAAAGTTCCTGACTATCTGCAACAAATTCCACAGGGAACAGTTCTGATTTATCCTCTAATTTTAAGCGATCGCCTCGAAATTATTCTCTTCTCACCAAATACTCTACCCATTAGCCGCACTGTCCAAGTCTCAAAAGAACAGCTTGAATCTCTAGTTAGTGAATTCAGAATAGGATTGAGAGACAGTTCTTCGGAAGATTATAAAGAGCCTGCGATCGCTCTTTATAAACTCTTGATTAAGCCCATCGAAGCTGAACTTACACAGGTGAAAGCTCAGACCATTCTCTATGCCCCCGATGGAACTCTACGCTATATCCCTCTTGCGGCTCTCTATGATGGCAAAAAATGGATGGCGCAAAGATATCAAATTAGTAATCTAATAGCCTATAGCCTCTCCGACTTTTCGTCCAAGTCTAAGATTGTACCGAGTATCCTTGCGGGAGCATTTGGTGGGAATCCCAGTGAGAAAAAGTTTGGGCAGCAAGCCTTACCTGCAACGATTAACGAGGTACAGGCGATCGCCAATACTTTCCAAAACTCCGTTGCCCTCATTGAAGATCAGTTTAGCCGCCAAGCTACGGAAGCTAAATTTAAGGACTATAATGTGCTGCACTTTGCGACCCATGCCGAGTTTAACCAAGGTGCGCCAGACAACTCCTTTATCATTTTTGGCAATGGTGACAAAATTGGTTTAAGTGAAATCGCGGCTTGGCAGATTCCCCATGTGGAATTGATTGTACTGAGTGCTTGTCAAACTGGGGAGGGTAAATTGGGAAGTGGAGTAGAGATATTAGGCTTTGGTTATCAAGTGCAAAAAGCAGGCGCAAAAACGGCGATCGCTTCTCTCTGGTCTGTCGATGATGTGGCAACGCAGGTACTGATGCAGTCTTTTTATCAAGAATTTCAAAAGGGTAATGTCTCTACGACAGAAGCTCTGAATAAAGCCCAAATTTCCTTAATTCGTTCATCAGAGTTTAATCACCCTAAATACTGGTCGGCATTTTTTGCGATCGGTAATGGGCTTTAAATTTACAACTAGCTTAACTCTTTAAGAAATTCAACAATTAGGATACTAATATGACCTCTCAAGCATACTGTCTTACATTGATCTTAACTGGAATTTATAGCTGTAGTTACGGCTTATCTTTGGCAATGTTACCCATGCCTGTCCAAGCACAACCGATGCAGTCGCGCAAAATTGCAGCCGATCTCCTATTCAACCAAGCCATTCAACAAGCGCAATTGAGCCAGTTTCGGGAATCTTTGGCATCTGCTGAGCAAGCCTTACAGATTTATCAAGAAATCAACGACTATCCCAATCAAGCCAATATGCGCCTATTGATTGGCAATATCTACGTGATTTTTAGTCAATACGATCGCGCCATTAGTTCTTTTAATAAAAGTCTCGAAATAGCCAGACAATTGCAGATTCCCAATTTGGAAGTGAAAGTACTTAATAATTTGGGAACTACTTACTTTGCCTTAGGACAATATCAAAAGGCAATTGAGCATCATCAGCAAGCCCTCAAAATTTCTCAAAACCTGAGCGATCGCCAAGGTGAAAGCCTCAGTCTTGGTCTCTTAGGCAATAACTATGTGGCTCTAGGACAATATCAAAAAGCCTTAGACTTCTATCAGCAATATTTAGCCGCCACCAAAACCATCGGCGATCGCCAAGGAGAAGCCTATGCTACGGGAAATATTGGCAACACTTATGCTTATTTAGGTCAATATCAAAAAGCAGTGGAATGGCTTCAGCAGAGTTTACAGCTTGTCCGAGCGATCGCGGATCGCCGTGGTGAGGCGAAAGCACTCGAAAATTTAGGTAATGCCTTTGGATACTTGAAAAAATATCAGCAAGCCACTGAGGTCTATCAACAGGCGCTAGTTATCTATAAGCAAATTGGCGATCGCAATGGTGAAGCCACGACTTTGGGTAATCTAGGCAATACCTTGAATGCCCTTGGACAACATCAAAAAGCCATTGAGTATTTACAACAAAACTTAGCGATTGTCCGCAATATCAAAGATCGTCAAGCGGAAGGCGCAACCTTGGGCAATTTGGGCAATGCTTACTATGCGCTCAAACAATATGAGAAGGCATTAGATTTGTATCAGCAGCATCTCACAATTGTGCGGGAAATTGGTGAACGCAGGGGAGAAGCGCAGGCAAATGCTGAGATTGCTGCGACTTTAGTTAATCTCGCTCAAAACCATTTAGCGATCGCTTTCTATAAGTCTTCGATCAATATCACTGAATCCATCCGTAAGGATATTCGTAATCTTGCCCAAGCAGATCGTCAATCCTATTTAGCTACCGTAGCCGATCGCTATCGCCATCTCGCGGATCTCCTACTCAAACAAGGGCGGGTTATGGAGGCCTTACAAGTCCTTGATTTACTGAAGGTGCAAGAACTTGAGGACTATTTTAAAAATATCAAAGGTAGCGATCGCACGGCAAAAGGTGTCAGGCTTTTAGAACCAGAAAAAGCTCTTAGCGATAAGCAGTTAGCTATTAGCTTTGACAATAGTAAAGATCTCAATACTCAATTATCTAATCAGATTCTACAACTCCCCCAAACCGAAATCAATAAAGTTCCCGACTATCTCAATCAAATCCCCAAGGGAACCGTATTACTCTATCCATTTATTTTAGGCGATCGCTTAGAAATCATCCTCTTTTCGCAACAGAATCTTCCCATCCAGCGCACTGTCAACATCACTAAAGATAAATTAGAAGCGTTAGTTGCCGAATTCAAATCTGGGTTGATCGATGCTGGCTCTGAAGACTATAAAGAACCTGCAATTGCACTCTATAAACTATTAATTAAACCTATTGAGACAGAGCTAATTCAAGCTCAGACAATTCTCTATGCTCCTGATGGTATTTTGCGCTATATTCCCCTAAGCGCTCTCAATGATGGCAAGCAGTGGCTCGGCGAAAAATATCGCATTAGCAACCTCATTGCCTATACCCTTTCCGACTTCTCTCCTAAGCCTAAAACGCAGCCACGGATTCTCGCAGGAGCCTTTGGTGGTAAGGCGGGAGCCAAAAAATTTGGACAACAGGGCTTACCTGCTACGCTCAAGGAAGTAATCGCGATCGCCAATTCATTTCAGGACTCCTTTACTTTAATAGAGAATGACTTTAGCCGTGCCAATACTGAAGCAAAATTCAATGGCTACAATATTCTCCATTTCGCGACCCATGCTGAGTTTAATGATGGTGTGCCTGAAAATTCGTTCATCATCTTTGGTAATGGTGATAAAGTCCGCTTGAACGAACTGACTACTTGGCAAATTCCCAATGTGGAATTAATTGTTCTCAGTGCCTGTCAGACTGGGGTTGGCAAACTTGGTAGTGGGGTCGAGATTTTGGGCTTTGGCTATCAGATTCAGAAAGCTGGTGCAAAACAGGCGATCGCTTCACTCTGGTCTGTCAATGATGAAGGTACTCAAGCTCTAATGGAAGCTTTTTATAGTGAACTCAAAAAAGGCGATGTCACACCCACTGAGGCTTTGCATAGGGCGCAAGTTGCTCTGATTAAATCAGCAAACTATAGTCATCCAAATTATTGGTCAGCATTTTTTGCGATCGGCAATGGACTATAGCAACGGTAATTGATGGAGGGTTTGCGTGGCAAACCTTCTATAGAACCCATTTGGCATCTTAGGAAGCTTTAGCAAGGCGCTTAAGCATAAGCCTGATAAAGCAAAGGTGAATTCTTGCATTAGCATTATCTAAAGTTCTGTCAAAGTTTTTGACCAGACTTTTACAACGCTCCATCCAAGCATTGGAGCGTTCGACAATCCAACGCATCGGAATGACCACAAAACCAGATATACCCAAAGCCTGCTTCTCCTGCTTGGACATTTTCGGAGCAACCTTAAACCGAATCTTGGTCATAATCTGCGGATAAATCGCTTCTAAGGCAGGGATTAACTTGTCAGGGTGATAGCCATGATCAACCATGACAGTTATCTTGGGAATATTCACGGGTTTGGATTTAAAGTAGTCAATGTTTTGAGCAAACATTTCAATCAAAGCCTTATCATCAGAAAGACTTGCCTTGGTGCAAAGGGTAAAGAATGGCAAACCGAGAGAATCCACACCAAGATTTTTCTTGATACCATTCGTGGCTTTGTAAGAGCAGAAACCTTTGGACTCAGTGCTTGCATTACAGGTATTTTTGGTAGCCTGTGAATCAACGATGATTAAGGTTGTCCACTTAGGCTTTTTTTCGGCTTGCGCTCTCACTTGCTCGTGCAATGCAGTCATGATTTCCCTCAGCACTCCTGAAGATCGCCATTGCTTGTAATGCCAATACACCGTGGAGTATGGTGGCAAATCTTTGGGCAAGTCTGCCCAATTACATCCATTCTTGAGTTGGTACAATACTCCATCTAATATTTGCCGTTTTGTCCATGTTGGTGGACAGGTCTTCTTTTTTTTGGGCAACAGAGGTTCGATTATCTCCCACTCTTCATCGCTTAGGCTACTGCTATATCCCATGTTTGTCTCCTTTTTGTCATCTTCCTAAGATACCAAATGGGTTCTATACAATTACGATAAGAAAAAGCCTTGCTTAGCAAGGCTTTTTCTTATGGTTTATCTTGCAGGAGGTAGAGAAACAGGGGGCTTCTGACTAATGTTAGTTTCTTCTCTAGCTTTTTCTTTTTTGCGAATGTCGCGACGCTTCCAATATTCTTGGAGATTTTCCATGTAGACATAGAAAACAGGCGTGATATAGAGCGTGAGTAACTGCGAGAATAGCAAACCACCAACTACGGCTAAACCTAAGGCTCGGCGAGATTCTGCGCCTGCACCAATACCAAGGGCGATCGGTAAGGTTCCCATTAAGGCGGCGAGGGTGGTCATCATGATCGGACGGAAGCGTACTAAACATGCCTCGTAGATCGCATCATAGGCGGTACTGCCTTGTTTGCGAGCACCGATCGCAAAGTCCACCATCATAATCCCGTTCTTTTTGACAATACCCACGAGCAGAATCACACCGACAAAGGCGTAAACATTGAGTTCACTACCGAAAATCAGCAATGTGAGCAACGCGCCAAATCCTGCGGAGGGTAAGCTGGTGAGAATTGTAATTGGATGGATGAAGCTCTCGTAGAGAATCCCTAAGACAATGTAGATGACCAGAATTGCGGCTAAGAGCAACAAGCCTAAGCCCTGTTGCGAGTCTTGGAATACTTGGGCTGTTCCTTGGAATTTTCCTGAAGAAGTGGCAGGTAAAGTTTCTCTGGCGAGACTTTCGATTTTATCGACTACATCACTGAGGGAAATCCCTGGTTTGAGGTTAAAGGAAATTGTGACCGCAGGTAACTGTGATAGGTGGTTCACCGAGAGCGCACCTACAGTCTGTTTGAAGGAGGCAAATGTACCAAGGGGAACTAGTTGTCCATTACTCGATCGCACCGATAGCAATTCCAGCGATTGCAAATCCTTTTGATATTCGGGCATTAAACCCATAATCACAGGATATTGGTTATCCGAGCCATAGATCGTCGAGACTTGACGGGTGGAATAGGCATAGGATAGTGCTGATTCAATTTGGCTGGCAGTGATGCCTAATGCCGAAGCGCGATCGCGATCGATTTCAACGGTGACTTGAGGGTTTTTGATCTGCAAGTCGCTGCTGACATCTTGCAGGTTATCGAGTTGTCGTAGCTTTTTCTCTAGTTCAGGGACAGTTCGATAGAGTTGTTCAATATCAGTATCAGAGATAGTGTATTGATACATCGCCTTAGTAATTTGTGCGCCAAGGCGAATCGTGGGTGGATTTTGCAAGAAACAGCGAATACCAGCAACCTTTGCCAATTTGGGGCGCAGTTCCTGAATGATTTGGTCAACACTACGCGATCGCTTACTGCGTTCTTTTAACCGCATAAATAAGCGTCCATTGTTGGGCAAAGAGATGAATCCTGATGCCCCAACCGTTGAGTTAACCGCTTCGACATCAGGGTCTTTGCTGACAATATCGGCGATTTTCGCTTGCAGCTTAGACATATTCTCGTAGGAGATGCCTTGGATTGCTTCGGTGGTGATCAAAAGTTGGTTAAGATCGTCATTGGGAATGAATCCCTTCGGCACTATCCCAAACAAAATAATTGTGGCAATTAAAACGGCTGCGGAAATCGCGGAAGTGACTCGGTGATATTTGAGTGCCTTCCGCAAACTCCACGCATAAAAGCGCTGGAAGAATCCACCATCATTTTCATGATGACCATTGCCTCCATGACCATTATTGTGACCGTTATTGTGACCATTTAGGTTTTCGTGACCATGACCATTGTTACTGCTAATGTTATTGCTAACAGTGAGTTCATCAATCCCATCATCGCCATGAACCTCTGCATGATTACTTGGAATTGGCTTACCACTATGGGGCGCATGTTTGAGGAAGCGACTGCAAAGCATCGGGGTCAAACTGATGGAGACAAATCCTGACACCAGAATGGCGACGCTAATGGTGACGGCAAATTCCTGAAATAGACGACCGATAATCCCAGCCATGAAGAGAATGGGAATAAATACCGCCACCAGTGAAATCGTCATCGATAACACCGTAAAGCTGATCTCTTTAGAACCATCGATCGCTGCTTGATAGGGTGATTTACCCATTTCTAGGTGACGGACAATGTTTTCCAGTACGACCACCGCATCATCGACCACAAAGCCTACGGATAGGGTCAGCGCCATCAAAGAGAGGTTGTCGAGGGAATAGCCCAGCTTATACATCACCCCAAAGGTTGCAACGATTGACAATGGCACGGCAACACTAGGAATCAAGGTAGCGTAGAAATTCCGTAGGAAGAGGAAGATCACCATGATTACAAGGGCGATCGCTAAGAGTAAGCTGAACTGCACATCTTCAACGGAATGGCGCACGGAGATCGAGCGATCGTACAGAATCTCCATATCGATCGCCGCAGGAATCTGTTCGCGGAAAGTGGGCAGTAATTTCTCTAAAGTCTCGACGATCGCGACGGTATTTGTCCCCGGTTGACGTTGAATCGAGAGTACGATACCCCTTGTGCCGTTGTACCAAGTGGCAAGGCGGTTATTTTCTACACTGTCGGAAACCGTGCCAATTTCGTTCAGACGCACAGGCGCACCATTGCGGTAGGCGGCAATGAGCTTACTGTAAGAGGTGGCATTATCTAGCCCCGCATTGGTATCAATGGTCAAGGTGCGGTTTTCGCCATAGAGCGTTCCCGTCGGTTGATTAGAATTACCCTGCGCGATCGCTGTGGCAACCTCATCAATGCCAATACCTTTAGTTTTTAATGCTTGGGGATCAAGTTCAATTCGTACTGCATATTTTTGTGCACCCTGAACCGTCACCAAGGCGACCCCATCGACGGTGGACAACCTCTGCGCCAGTAAGTTCTCCGCATATTTATCAACTTCCGCTAGGGTCAGTACATCGGATTTGAGAACAATAAAGAGAATGGGCAGATCGGCGGGATTGACCTTACGATATTGCGGCGGGTTAGGCAAAGTTGGAGGCAATTGCCTTGCAGCTTTAGCGATCGCTGCCTGTACATCCTGCGCGGCTCCATCAATTTGGCGATTAAGGTTAAATTGCAAAGTAATCGTGGTATTACCAAGGGCGCTACTGGATGTCATCGAGTCCAAACCTGCGATCGAGGAGAACTGCTGCTCCAAAGGTGTCGCCACCGAGGATGCCATCGTTTCAGGACTAGCCCCCGGTAATGTCGCTGTCACGCTAATCGTGGGGAAATCCACCGTTGGCAAATCACTAATCGGTAATAGGCGATAACTGACAAACCCAAAGATGAGAATCGCCAGCATGACTAGGGTAGTCATGACAGGACGACGAATAAAGGGTTGAGTAATGTTCATCTGGAATGGGGTATGGGGAATGGGTGTTTGAGAGAAAACCGCAATTATTTTTTGTCTTTATCCTCTTTTTTGTCGCCTTGTTCAGACTTCTCCTTCTTCTCGCCACCTTGCTTTTGAGGATCTTTTACCTCAACCTTGGCATTAGGAGAGAGCGCAAATTGACCATCGACTACCACTTTCTCGCCGACCTCTAAACCACTAGCGATCGCTGCATCATTACCAACAGTATTAACTACTTTGATTTGGCGAATCTCTACGGTGTTATCAGACTTGACGACATAAACGAACTGTCCTTTTTGACCTGTTTGAATTGCTGGCGTAGGAATAGAAACTGCGTTTACTTCGTCCGTCAATTTGAGAATGACATCAACGCGCTGACCGGGGGCAATGCGATCGTCTAGGTTGGCAAAGGTTGCCTTCAGTTGGACAGTGCCTGTAGTCGCATCGACCACACTATCAATGAAAGTCAGTTCTCCTTCCACAGGCTTTTTATCATTGCTAACGAAAGCTTGGACTTTGAGTTTGCTCCGTTTCTGATATTGCTTTACCTGAGCGAGGGACTTTTCGGGAACAGTGAAAGTTACATAAATTGGTTTAACTTGCACAATTGTTACCAATGGGGCATCAGCATCAGCCTTGACTAAATTGCCCTGATTCACCTTCAGGCTGCTTACTCTCCCATCTACAGGTGAATAAATTTCTGTATAGGAAAGTTGCACTTTGGCATTGTCGATTAAAGCTTCCCCTGCGGCGAGGTTTGCTTGAGCGGCGGCGATATCTGCTTTGGTTGATTCGGCTGCGGCTACGGTGGTATCGATCGCACTACCTGAAGCATTTACTGTGGCAAGAGAAACACTGGCACTAGTCCGAAACTGTTCAGCTTGGTTGCGACTAATTGCACCTTCTTCATAGAGACTGTCATAGCTTTTACGTTGAAAATCAGCAAACCGCAATTGAGCAGCATCACGGTCTTTGTTGGCTTTTGCTTGAGCAATGGTAGTTTCCGCACGGACCTGATTGGCTAGAGCTTGCTGCAACTGGGCTTGGTTACGTGCCTGTGCAGCGATCGCCTGTTGTAACTGAGCTTCTAGGGGACGTGGATCGATCCGAAATAGCAAATCTCCCTGCTTGACATCCTGTCCATCCCGAAAGCCTACCTCGATTAACTGTCCGCCAATCCGCGACTTCACCGCTACAGTAGAATATGCCTCTACTACACCCGTACTGCGAATCTGGATGGGGAGAGTTTTTTGAACGACGGGGGCGACAACGACTGGCACGGCAGGACGAGGCTTCTCCTTGCCAGATTCGGCTTGAGATGACCCACAAGCTGTGAGCAAACTAGGGGTTCCTATGGAAACCGATATTAATATTAATGCTGATAAGAGAGGATGCCGCATAGGTTTCAAGCGATCGTAGTGGTTGGGACTTATGCAAATGAAATCTACATAATTTGGGTAGATTCTGCTGTATGGTAATTGTTAACTTATCTAACTGTTAGTAGTACTACATTAATACATCTTTAGAGTCAAGATGAATGCATCACATAATTTGATCTCTCCGCAACTGCCTACTTCACATTTATCAGCGTTATCACCGAGATTGGATTGCGCTGCTAAGGTTGTGGATATTGTCCCTGCGGTGATGCAGCATATCTATACTGAAGTGCGCCAACAAAAATCTTCTTTTCTCACAATTCCGCAGTTACGTGCTCTAGCCTTTTTGCAAAATAATTCCTGTTCATCGCTCACGACCCTTGCCGAGTACTTGGGGGTGACGAGTGCATCTGCTTCTACGATGGTTGAGCGCCTAGTCCAAAAAGAATTTATCACCCGTACTGAGCATCCCACTTTGAGGCGACAGGTTGTACTTTGCCTGACGATTGCAGGGGAGGAGCATTTACAACAAGTTCGTCAAGTTACTAGCGATCGCCTTGCTGATAAGTTGGCGCATCTACCGCCAGAACAACTTACTCATCTCATCAAGGGGCTAGAAGAACTCAGTCAGATATTTCGCTAGAGATCATTATTGCTAAGTAGGTGGGCGCAATTAAATATAAAACCCCAAAACCTGTGGCGCACGCGCAGGGTGCGCCACAGGTTTTGGCTCTGGTTTTTAATTATGCCCAGCTACTTATAACAATTCTGGAGCGCTTATTGTTAAACTGGCAAGATATCTGACCATCTACTTTCTGCACCATGACCTGCCCAGTTCCCCAAGAGCAACAACCGTTAAATGAATATATCGAGCTGAAAGAAGCTTTCTTTTATCGCTGGGCAAAACTAACGCGATCGCAATATCTGCGTGTATTAGCATTGATGTGGCTGGGATTTGTGGTTCTATTTTCGCCAGTTGCCATGAGCATTGAGTCCCCCAGTCGGCATTTATGGCAATTTATATGTGTGGCAAGTATTGGCGGCGCTGTGGGATTAATTTTGCCAGTGCTGCTATTGCTATCAGGCTGGAGTCATGTGAAGCAACGCCTTGATAGTCCTAAGATTTTCTACGAAGAATCGGGTTGGTACGATGGACAGACATGGGAAAAGCCCGAAGCGGATTTAGCTAAAGATCGTTTACTGGTTGCTTATGAAATTAAGCCCGTGATGACGAGGTTACAAAAAACCCTGTTAGGCATAATTGTTTTTCTGGCTCTCGGTATTAGTTCTCTCAATATTTTCGGCTAGTTGTTAATAATCGCAAAATAAAACTGGTGGCGCAAAGCGCCACCAGTTTTATTTTGCGATTTCACCCCTATGTAGTAGGTCAATTCCGCCCCATAGGGTGAAGTTAATTGTGTAAAATATGGCTTAACATATGTTTACAATAAAGCAAGACTAAATAGTAAAGCGACGAAAACCATTTAAAGCTCATATTTAAATGAAGTATTGAAGGTTTTCTAGCTTGAAAAGCTGCGAGGTAAGGGAATATGACTGTTTTAGACCGATATTTTGAGCTTTCTGATCGTGCCACTGCTGATGAAGAAGCATTTCATGAGTTGGTAGAATTGTTTGCGGACGAAGCAGAAGTACAACCTGCGGGGGCGCGTAAGGTCGTTGGCAAAGATGCGATCGCAAATTTATACCGCCAGTTTTTCCAAAGTTATTCAGGAATGCAACGTGTGTGGACGACCAGAAGGACGGAAAATGGACTAGAAGCTATTTGGGCGATCGCTGGTAAGCGTGATAGTGGTGAACTATTCGCGATGCAGGGAAGGCATATTGCCGAAGTCGATGCCCAAGGCAAAATCTACGCCTTAGAAGTTCATGTCTCCAAAGCTAATTAATTCATCTCCCGAATCATATCTTGACAGTTTTGATAAGTTTGGTATTCATCTTGGTTTAGAACGAATTCAACAACTGCTCGATGCTTTAGAAAATCCCCATCAACAAATTCCCGTGATACATGTCGCAGGCACAAATGGAAAAGGTTCTGTTTGTGCTTTTTTGCTGTCAATTTTGCAGGCGGCGGGATATCGTGTTGGGCGTTATACTTCTCCACATCTGATTGATTGGCGTGAAAGAATTACGATTAATGGCGAATGGATTAGCGATCGGGATTTGCTGGATGCTTTGCAGCAGGTAGAATCTGCGATCAATCCTGAGTTTCCACCCACCCAGTTTGAAGTAATTACGGCGGCGATGTGGTGGTACTTCGCTGCACAAAAAGTCGATATTGCGATCCTAGAAACAGGATTAGGCGGGAGATTAGATGCCACCAATGTCTGCGATCGCCCTTTAGTTTCTGTCATTACTTCCATCGGTCTAGATCATTGTCAGCAGTTGGGAAATACCTTAGGTGCGATCGCTTCCGAAAAAGCAGGAATTATTAAACCTAAATCTCCTGTGGTCATTGCCGAGAATCATGCTGAGGCGATCGCGGCTTTGCAAGCAAAGGTAACGGAATGTGAGGCTCCTGTAACTTGGGTAAGTGCGGCTCAGCGTACAGCGACAGGGGCAATCTATCAAGGTTTTGAGTATCCTTTGCCATTATTAGGAAAGCATCAGTTAATTAACTCCGCAGTTGCGATCGCCACAATTCAATCCTTGCGAGATCAGGGTTGGGAGATTAGTGAGGCGGCGATGCGATCGGGCTTGGCTAATACGCAATGGTCAGGACGATTGCAATGGGTAGAATTTAATCTTGATGGCAAGTCCCATAAAATCCTGATTGATGGAGCGCATAATGTGGCGGCAGCGGAATATCTAAGGCAATTTGTTGATGAGGCTTTTCCTAATCGGCGTAAACGTTGGGTCATAGGTATTCTGAATACGAAGGATCAAGCGGGAATTCTCAAAGCACTTTTAGAGCCTGAAGATTTACTTTTTCCTGTCCCTGTGCCTAGCGCGGCAACTACTTCACCGCAGGATTTATCTCAAATTGCATTTTCTATGGTTAAGGTTAAACCGCATCCTTATGCAAGTTTGAATTTAGGACTAGCAGCCGCTTTTGAGGATCAGCAAAATGATGTCGTTATTCTCTGTGGTTCTTTATATCTAGTTGGTGAATTCCTCAGCCAGATAGCAGTCAACTAACTATGCTCAAGTAAATTTCTTACCCAAGCTTCGTCTTCCATGCTTAAAGGTGGCTGTGGTGCTTGGGAATAATCTATAGCAAGGTCATAGCGTCCACGCTGATAAATTTGATGGAGTAGGGCTTGTAAATCGAGTATGGGTTCTGGTTCTCCTAATCGTAATGGGATAGGGATGTCGGGAATGCGATCGCGGATGGAAAAAGGATATAGATCGGCGTTAGGTCGTTCATGGCTACGGCTGATCAGAATGTGATAGTCAGATAATGGAAGTTGTCCTTGCAGAAATGATGGATTGCTTCTCAAGAGATCAATTTCAATCAGATGGGTTTGTGTTTGTAAAAATCTTCTCCGCTTGCGTAAGTATGCTTCTCTTCCTTCACCTGTTCTTTTATTTTTAGGTGACAAAATTTCGATCGCGGTAATGACTTTACCTGTTTTAACTTCCCTAATTTCTAAGTATCTTTCGGTTATTTCCTCTGGTATTGGCAGCAAGATACGGGTTGGTTGCACTGCTGTTTTTTCAGCTACAGCGATCGCTTGCTTGGTTTCGCTATTGCGATCGACTTGACTCAACAAAGCAACATCAGGAATCCCAATTAGCAGATCATCTCCTGATTCATCGCTCCAATAGGTACGTTTTTCAATTTCTATGCGATATTCTTGAGAGAGGATATCCGCAAGGGCATCAGCGATCGCTACAATCAGGCGGCTATGAACGGCTGACCATAGTTCGGGATTTTCTAAGTAGGGATTCATTCCCAAGAAAGGAGATGGCATTTTAAATCCTCCTGCGTGTTTATGGAGCGAAGGGTAGTTTTAGCTCGATATGTAATTTGTTGCCAATTTCAAGGACATTGTTAGTGAAGTCTGTAGTGGCTGCGATCGGTGCAGCGATAACAGAGACTGCTGTGAGTAGAGCAAGTAGACGTTTTTTGAGTTTGGGAAGACTGCGTTCTTTTTCTGGTTTTTGAATTTCGGCTTCTACGTCATCAATATCAATAGTGATGTCTTCGCGGATGTCTGGTGGAAACTGGGCGGCGGTTTGGCGCATGGTGCTGATGATTTGCAGGAGTTCTGCTACGCTTGCGCCACTTGTTTGGGTGAAGTTTGAGGCTGTAATAGTGGCATTGTCTTTGGCTTCATTAACTAGGTTGCCGATGTTTGCGTTGCTATTAAATTGTGTGCCAATTTTATCGCCGATGACTTTATCACCTGCGATGTTGTCTCCTGAGCCGTATTGATGAATGTTATTGGACATAGGTTTGTAATGGAGTTTGAGGAGTTGATTGGCTAGTAAGGATTGGGTAGCATAGGTTTGACCGTCATCATCGCTGAATTCGACTTCGTAGACTTCAGGGGCAAGGATTTCGACGATGGTTCCGACTTGTCCTGCTAGTAAGTGATGTTGGGGGAGGTCATTTTTTAGAGCAACAATATCAAATAGATTGAGTTTAGTTAGGGTGAGCATTGGCTTTATCTAGAAGTATAACAGATTGAAATTTAGAGGAGTTTTTGTAGGGGCAGAGCATTCCTGCTGATATCTCTCGGTTTTTCAGTTGTTTTCATACAGGAATGCTCTGCCCTAAACCTTGGCAATTTACAGGGATATCGAAGAGGGTTGAGCATTTGCAAATAGAAAATCTTGTTATTGTGGCACAAATGCTTAACCCCTACAGTTCAAATTTATTACCTTCGACTCCATCACCTGCAATATTGTCACCTTGTCCATATTGATAGTAATGATTAACCTGCTTATCAATATAAACCTGTTTTTGCCTCTCCTCCTTAGATTCATATCCATTTAATAGTTTACGCAAATCAAGCTTTTTCCTTAATTGTGGAATAGTTACTGTGGAGTCACCCATGTCTTCCAATATCAAAAGCTCTTGATAATCTAATGGTTTAAGATCGGGATGATTCGGTACCGGAACCCATTCGGTAATTTCAGGGTTAGCGAAGGATTTATGAATTTTTTTGAAGGTGTCACGGATTGTTTTTAGGAAAGAACGACGGGTGTTTTCTCTGCCACTAATAGCGATAAAGATTTTTTTATCTTCAGGGTCGGCTTTTATACAAGCAATGTTTAAAACTTCGTTATTTTCTTTGTCTTCCAGCATTACGCCACTACGCCAGTAGGTTTGGTTGTGAATAAACTCATTAGTGAGGACAATGAAACGGGAGATAATACTATTAGGCAGAATACGATAATGGTATTGAAATTCCAAGGTTTCACCTTGAAGTATAGTATTTTGCGGTTCGTCTTTAGGTAATATGGAAGGGATTAGAAACTTCGGGGGATGGCAGTCTATGGTAAAGCAAAGTTCAAATTCCTTCATTAACTCTGTCAAGTAATTGTGACGGTTAGTAGGATAACGCTCTGGATCTAGTATGCGACTAAGATCAGAATAAGTAAAAATACCTTTGTTTTCTTTTTTGAGAGTTTCATCGCTGAGGAGAGCATAGATACCTTCTGTAACCCATTCAGGTTTAAGGACATTGGTACTTTTGAGTATTGGGTGATCACGGAAATTTAGAACCAATCCAAGGCGGTGGAGTAGGTCAATTAATTGATCTTGGGTTTTTTCTTCGTGGATATTATTTTCATGGCAGATGCCGATGTAGCGATTATAACTGTAGGACTTACGCAAGAGTCATAGGGATAGAAGGAAACTTGAGTTGAGTCCGCAAATAATCAGACAAAAGCCCAGATTTAAGTTTGTAGATAGTGTTACCAGATTGAAAAGCTAACCGCTTGAGATGATGCCACACGAGCATGGCACAGGCGATATGATTACGCTGAATTCTAGACTTACGACACTGGCAAGACTGAATACCAGTCAATTGTTTGAGTTCACGATGAAATTCCTCAATATTCCACCTGATGGAGCAAATAGCTTGTACTTCAGGGGTGTAGTCTTGAGTTAAGTCGTTAGTCACGACATATTCTGTCCTGCTGGAAGAAACAGTAACCCAGAATAGTTTCACCTTTTTGTCTTTGGGGAATTTATGAATTTTGATCAATTTTCCTTGCAATAATTCTTTCTCAGACCAAGATAACTGGTCAATCCGTTTATATTTCTCGACTCCACCACTATCATCAACTAGACGGTTAGACTTGAGTGGACAGTAATAAATCTTGCCGAAGTTATCAATTTCTGCCATCAAGCTTTGCGTAGCATACCAACTATCCATCAACACGGTCTGAAATGGTAATTGCTTGCTATGCACTAATCCCTTGAGCATGTCGGACACATGGTCTAACTTGCTCTTGCCATCACCGTTAGGGTCATAAATCCGATAGTCTACTACCCAAAACTCATGACGTTTGAAGTTGACATAGATACAGTTAACTAATCCTATTCCTTGTACAACCCCATGCTCGTTGCCACTGTATTGCCTTTGTGCCATTTCAATTTTTTTGGCATGACGTTTGTCTAATACTGTGTCGTCAAACAGCACGTATATGTACTTGGCTTCGTCCAACACAATCGTTGGTTTCACGTTTTCCCATAGCAGTCGCGGCGTTAACTTTTCCGTTTTTAGGTATCGGTTGATCTGGTCATGACTGTTTCCTTCTAAATGGTCTGCTAGGTTGGTGATTGTGTAGTTTATCTGACTACTTAGTAGGTACTGACAGTAGTCTAGGGTAGTAAACTTTTTTGTCATTGCTTTTGCTTAAACCTTCCCTCCTTTTTACATCACTTTTTCCTTTTGCGTAAGTCCTAAACTGATAAAATCTTCAGTCATAGCTTCAAGTTGTTGTTTAACTTTAAACCATGAGAGAGGAAGGAGATCATATACTTCCTTAAGGTCAGCGACTTGTCTAAAAATGGCGGTGCGAAGCTCTTCGATACCTTCGTTGTTTGGGCAAGAGGTTTCGATAATAGCTTGGATGTTGGGATATTTTTCGCGTAGAGCCTTGCGGTTGATATCGAGAGGCTGTTCATCTTTTTTGTTGCCAACAATAATTACAGGGGACTGATCTCCGAAGCTTTCGATCAGTTTGAGCCAGTATTCGATACGGTTTTCATCTTCGCTGATACGGCAGTTACAGACAAGTAGATAGAGACTGCGTTTGGTCAGAAAAAACTGATGGGTAGCATGATAAATTTCTTGACCGCCAAAGTCCCAAACGTTTAGTCGGATGTCTTTGCTATTAACTGCAATATTCCATATTTTTACGTTAAGCCCATCTGTTTGGGGTTCATTAGGGTTGTAGCAATTGTGGAGCAATCTTTCAATTAAGGAAGTTTTACCAACACTTCCTTGTCCAATTAGAATTAGTTTTGCTTCATTGAGAGGTCTAACTTCCCCACTTCTCAGTTGGCGAAAATAATTAAAAATTCCTTCAGCAGAACCAATCTTGTTCCGTGATCCTAAAATCTCTGGTGAAATAGGAAGTGGATTTTCTCGTAAATCTAGTTGTTTTAGCTTTGGTAGACATTCCACTTCCTCTGGTATATTCGTAATCAGGTTACTAGATAGGTCAAGTAAAGCTAGATTTGATAACTGCCCGATCTCTTCTGGTATATTCGTAATCAGGTTACTAGATAGGTCAAGTAAAGCTAGATTTGATAACTGCCCGATCTCCTCTGGTATATTCGTAATTTGGTTGCCCTTGAGAGAAAGTTCTGTAAGACTTAATAATTGTCCAATTTCTTCTGGTATATTCGTAATTTGGTTGCTATTGAGATAAAGCTCTGCCAAACCAAATAAATGTCCGATTTTTATTGGTATTTGAGTAATTTGGTTGTTAGAGATGTAAAGTGAAGTCAAGTCGAATAATTGTCCAATTTCTTCTGGCAACTGTATAATTTGGTTGTTAGAGATGTAGAGCGAAGTCAAATTAAACAATTGTCCAATTTCCTTTGGTATCTGTGTAATTTGGTTGCTAGATAAGTCAAGTGAATTCAAATTGAACAATTGTCCAATTCCCTTTGGTATCTGTGTAATTTGGTTACTATTGAGGTAAAGTGAATTCAAATTTGATAACTGTCCAATTTCCTCTGGTATCTGTGTAATTTGGTTACTATTGAGGTAAAGTGAATTCAAATTTGATAACTGTCCAATTTCCTCTGGTATCTGTCTAATTTGGTTACTATTGAGGTAAAGTGAATTCAAATTTGATAACTGTCCAATTTCCTCTGGTATCTGTGTAATTTGGTTGCTATTGAGGTAAAGTGAATTCAAATTTGATAATTGAGTAATCGTTCTTGGTATCTGCATGATTTTGTTATTAGAGAGATCAAGTGATGTTAATCTAGATAATTGACGAATCTCCTCTATCGGTATTTCAGTTAAACCCTTATTCGATAAATCTAACTCTTTCCAGCCTTCTTCTGCTGCATTGTATATCAATATCAATGCTTCTAATTTTCCCCAACTCTCGTCCAAAAAGGGATCAATTAATGGCAACAGCTTATCTTGCGACATAAATTTAAAAAAGAGAAAAAATGATTTATTAAAGTTATTTTAGCTGATCAGGAAAAGATGTTAAACTCTATATTCTATTTGGTGCTCTTATTGTAGAGGTGTTGGTAGGCAATAATGATATTGCAGATTAAGGTGATTGGGTTGGAGCGGAGGTTAAGCGTTGAAAGATCGTCTAGGTGGAATCGGGAATCTGCATAAATTGGTTTGAATGGAGGTCAAGCTAAGAAAGATTGGCTAACTTGAAAATCTCTTTGAGAATAGAAGTTAAACAATTTCCTTGAATCTCTTCTGCCTCATCATCCCACTTACCTAAAATCAACTTCCCAAAACTTTGCAACCGTCCAATTTCACTAGGCAATCCTTCCAGATTATTCCCCGACAGATCGAGTTCTGTCCAGCCCTCACGTTCTGCTTGTGCGATTATTGCCAATAACTCTGCATCAGTCATAAATTCAAGGAAAAAGTAGAAAGTAAAAAGGAAAAAATTAATTAGCGGTGATGGATTGCTTGTTGTCTTGTCCGAACTTAATACACCTCATCATGGGAACCAACATTCAACAAAACAATCTCTTCTTCATTCGTTTGCTCGTTCTTCTCAATAGAAAAAATAATCCGACAATCATATCCACAAGAACAAGCCCGTAAACCATCATACTCACCCTTCAGCCGATGCGACATCAAACTAGGCGCAAACACATCTTCCGTCATTTGTAACATCGTCCTCTCCACCTATCTCTGTAAACCCACATTACGCTGCACAAACTTTTTAAGCGACCTCTTAAATTTAGCAGTCAAAATCAGCTTTCTCATGCATCCTCAGAACTATCCAAATAACTACGCAGATCAGCGATCGCGTCCTCCGCAGTCTGAGCCTTTAAACCACCAGAGCGATACTCAGCCAAACCCTCACGACATTCCTCTAGAATTTGCCTCCTTCTCACCTCCGCATTCCGTTTCTTAACAATATCAATTAACATTTCCTGCTGATCGATTGACAACTGACTAACCGCATCAAGCGCACTTTCAAACGTAATCATAATTCACCCTACATGCTTGCGGATTTTTGACAATTCGCGAAATAGAAGCTTTCACCTCATTCAAGAAACGAGAACCCAATCCCACAGAACTTTTCTCATAAAACGCGATCGCTAATTTCAATTCGTCT
This sequence comes from Pseudanabaena sp. BL-A-41, assembly GCA_050632425.1. GTDB lineage: Bacteria > Cyanobacteriota > Cyanobacteriia > Pseudanabaenales > Pseudanabaenaceae > Pseudanabaena. Next base: position 3,945,723 of record CP192607.1, read on the forward strand.
CTAGCTGGAGATAAAAGCTTGACATCCATGATTTAAAGCAAAGCCTCAATCTCAGCAAAAACCTTTTGTCCATCAATTGCCTCTATCTGACCAGATTGATAAGCTGTTAGGCGACTTTGAGACTCACGCAAGCCAAATCAATCTCTTCACGATCTGCCGAATCAAGGCTATGCCACAAAACATCAATCAAATGAATCCTTTCTGTCAAGTCAAGCTGCAAAGCTTGTTGAATTAAAATAGCGCCATCCATAAATTTATTTTTTTATAGGACTTACGCAAGAGTCATAGGGATAGAAGGAAACTTGAGTTGAGTCCGCAAATAATCAGACAAAAGCCCAGATTTAAGTTTGTAGATAGTGTTACCAGATTGAAAAGCTAACCGCTTGAGATGATGCCACACGAGCATGGCACAGGCGATATGATTACGCTGAATTCTAGACTTACGACACTGGCAAGACTGAATACCAGTCAATTGTTTGAGTTCACGATGAAATTCCTCAATATTCCACCTGATGGAGCAAATAGCTTGTACTTCAGGGGTGTAGTCTTGAGTTAAGTCGTTAGTCACGACATATTCTGTCCTGCTGGAAGAAACAGTAACCCAGAATAGTTTCACCTTTTTGTCTTTGGGGAATTTATGAATTTTGATCAATTTTCCTTGCAATAATTCTTTCTCAGACCAAGATAACTGGTCAATCCGTTTATATTTCTCGACTCCACCACTATCATCAACTAGACGGTTAGACTTGAGTGGACAGTAATAAATCTTGCCGAAGTTATCAATTTCTGCCATCAAGCTTTGCGTAGCATACCAACTATCCATCAACACGGTCTGAAATGGTAATTGCTTGCTATGCACTAATCCCTTGAGCATGTCGGACACATGGTCTAACTTGCTCTTGCCATCACCGTTAGGGTCATAAATCCGATAGTCTACTACCCAAAACTCATGACGTTTGAAGTTGACATAGATACAGTTAACTAATCCTATTCCTTGTACAACCCCATGCTCGTTGCCACTGTATTGCCTTTGTGCCATTTCAATTTTTTTGGCATGACGTTTGTCTAATACTGTGTCGTCAAACAGCACGTATATGTACTTGGCTTCGTCCAACACAATCGTTGGTTTCACGTTTTCCCATAGCAGTCGCGGCGTTAACTTTTCCGTTTTTAGGTATCGGTTGATCTGGTCATGACTGTTTCCTTCTAAATGGTCTGCTAGGTTGGTGATTGTGTAGTTTATCTGACTACTTAGTAGGTACTGACAGTAGTCTAGGGTAGTAAACTTTTTTGTCATTGCTTTTGCTTAAACCTTCCCTCCTTTTTACATCACTTTTTCCTTTTGCGTAAGTCCTATTTTAATAAGGTGACATTACCCAATAATATCCTACAACTTTCAAAATCTTCATGCCGACACCAAAGCGACCTCAACCTCCTCAGATCGCCAAGCCGCATAGGACAACGCCGCCATAATATCCTCTTTCTCTAAATAAGGATAAACATTTAAAATTTCTTCAACCGAATGTCCAACTGCTAATAGTCCAACCAATGTACCCACAGTAACCCGCGTTCCACGAATGCAAGGCTTACCACCCATCACTTGAGCACCCAAAGTAATTCGCGCTAGATATTTCATTCGCAAGACCTCACTAAAATAATTGTAAAAAAGCAAAAATTTTTTTGTTAAAGAATCTAATCATCATCAGCAAGAGGTTGGTGAATGCGAATACGTCCGCGTTGCACTATCCAAAGCTTACCAGTGATATCCTCACGCTCTAAACCACCGATCAAAGTCTTAACCGCATCATTCAAATCGCTTGGAGTTGCTCTAGGAGGAAGTCGTAAAACAGCAATACCACTATATTCTTGAGGATTAAACTGCAACGGATTGCTAAAGTCTAAATCTAGCGTCACTAAACATCGCTTCTCAGAATGACAGACCCTAATCAAAACAGAATCATCAGCCGATGTCAAACCCTGTTCCACCACAGTCGCCACATCATGCCCTGCCTGCCGTAATTGCGTAATACCGCGATCACCCAAATTTTCATCTAACTTCAGCTTCACGCAGACTGCTCCAAAGGAATATCAATATAGCGATCCCTCGACATTTCAGCACCATAGGCAATACAAGCATAAATATCTTCCACTTGTAATTGGGGATACTCTTCAATTAACTCCGCGATCGTCATTCCACTTGCCAAAAAATCAAGAATCAAAGACACCCAAATCCGATGACCTCGAATGCAAGGTTTACCAAAACAAATATTTGGATTTATGGAAATTCGAGCTAAAAGTTTTTGTCGGTTCATCATTTTTCCATTCAAAACAAGTTTTGTAGATCCGCATCACTTTACTAATGACATTTTACAAGATTTTTTAGGTATGCGATCGCCTATATTTTTGATTTACAGACAAATCATCAGAAATACCAATCCATTTTTTTGTGAGGTCGTAGCAAGACACAACAGGCTTATCATCCACTAATGAAATCAACCAAAATGCTACAGTGCCAGAAAACTAGAGAAATAATTATGGAAACATCACTGTTAGCAGTTGTTAAGGATGGAAAAATCCAATGATTACTCACCTATTGGAAAATCACTCTATTTAGGAATAGAGCAACCAGTCAAATTTGCCAATCCCTAAGCCAAAATATAAAGCGATCACTACGATGAACAACACAACGGAACCAATCATCAACACATAATCAGGCGTGGTCAGTGCGGACTCATGTAAATAGGTGCGCTGAGAACTCCCCGAAAAAGCTTTAGATTGAAGAACGATTTCTAGCTTTTGGGACTTAGAGAGAGAGTTTAAAATTAAAGGTACAGCGACTTTTGCGTAAACCTGTGCTTTTTGAAATAGTCCCATCTTCTCAAAATTGAGACCTCGCAAGCGCTGCGACTCAATAATTGATTGCACTTCTTCTAAAAGCAATGGCACAAATCGCAAGGTTGATGAAAAAATAAACACAACTTTATAGGGAATCTTGGCACGTACCATCCCTACAGTCATTTGATTCACATCAGTCGTAAAAATTGCTAAGGGAATCACCAAAATCATCGTCAGAGTTTTAAAGACAATATTCAAGCCATAGAGTACGCCTTCTAGACTCATTTTCGCGCCACCAATGAGCCACAAGGATTGCGGCAGGCTAAATAAAGGGGTTAATTCTGATTTATGGGCAAGGAGTTTTACCTGTTCCACATTAAAGAAACCCATGCTCATAATTAGGAAAATGTAAAAGGGAATCATCACCTTTAAAATGGTTCCTAAATAGTTGAGTCTGACTCCCGCAAGCACACAAGCAGTAATCACACTCAGCATCAGAATGCCTCCAGCAATAGGACTTTCCCAAACGAAGGCAATGATCGTAATTGCAAGTATCGTCACTAACTTAGAGCGAAAATCTAAGCGTGTGAATAGAGAATCATATTTAACAGTTTGCAATTTCATAATTCTGCTTCCAGTGCTGCTAAATTTAAACTATTTAGGATATTCGCCTTAATTGGACGTTTTTCATCCCAAAAAATTTGGGATGAGTAAAATGAGATTGCTTTTTCTGAAGTTAGTAACTCAAAGGATTTATGGGCAATCTCTGCATCATTAAACCCCAAGAAATAGACTGTATCATCAAACACTATTGGTTTATTGGCAAAACTACTCACCAATCTAAATTCCAGCTTTTTGTAGAGACCACAGATAGCAATTTTCCAAGTAGTAAATGTATAATCTCCAACTCCAAAAATTGAGAAGATAGGATTCTTTTTATATATCTTACTTTTGCGTTTATTTAAGTAACTAGCATGAGCTTCTAAGTAATCCCAAGTTTTTGGGGCTAAATCTTTGATAGATGTAGTTGGTTCACCGACAAATTTCTGGGTGACAATCACATATTTATTTGTAGACTGTGTTCTATTCTGAGCAATGTCAGAACCTTTCATTAAGGGGAATAAGTATGTATCCTCAATATCAACAGACTCTCCAAGACCATTAATCCACAAATCATCAACTTTACGTAACTCCATAATATTTGAACAATCATGCTTAATCCCAGATCGCCATTTAGTTTTAGTGTTTATTTTATATAAATCACTCAATTTCTCAAAAGAATTAATATCCCTAACTAAAATATCATTTTTATACCCTATACTTTTAAACTTTTTCTGTCCTAAACCATCAAACATATCGCAATAATAGTTTTTTGAATCTGGACTAAATTTACAAAATAATAGACAAGCATCAACAGATGCTCCAAATGATTTTTGAGCATCGATAGCATATGTTGCACAATACTCAAGATTAAGACTATGAGAGTATAAATAGTTTAGTATTTTCCTAGAAACAGAAGTTTTACAAAGCATTGCTAAATTGGAATTACGATTATGTAAATGTTTAACAAGCTGGATTAACATCCATTCAGATATATCAAAGTTACTTTTACCCGTAACAGCATCTAGTCCATGCATTTGCTGGAAATTCTGTTTTTTAGGCACATTATTACCACCAATACTTCCTTGTTGTGAATTTGTCACCCAAGGGAAATTACCAAGTACTAAAATTTCTCCATCTAGTTGATTTATATAAGTTTGCCAATCAAATTCAAAAAAGTCTTTGTGCTTTAATTCTAGCCTGTGATCTTTTGAATAATGTTTACCATTTTTAATCTTTTGTAAATATTGATCATTAATATCAATACCTATGATCTTATCTGCTTGAGGGAAATATGATGCGGCAGCATGAATGAAGTTGCCAATGCCACAGGTTGGTTCGATAATAACATTAGGATTAATATTAAGCTGATATAGCTGTTGACAGACTTGTTGTGCTAATTCAAGAGGTGTTTGAAAATCTCCATATTCTATTTTGACTTTTTTATTAGTATTGGATGTCATGCGCCACTCCTATAAATAGCAATTATTCCTTCTTCTTTATCAGCGAGTTCAATAGCTCTTCCATATTGAAGCCTCCATTGTAGAGCATTGGAAATAGTGAGAAATCCTTGAAGTGGCGGATTTGCAAGGATTTCATCTGCAATATTCGACAATTCAATTTCATCGACAGGTAAGTTGCGATCAATCATAAAAGCCATCAGATCCTCTTGATTACCTTCATTCGCTAAAATATTACGAATTCCACGGGTCATTTGAAAGTCGCCTGTTCTATCAGCACTGACATAAATTGTATGTAGAATGTTAAGAGTCCCAGTTCTATTGCTACTGTCATCATTTTTATCATAGACAAAAATAATCAGTCCATAACCAAGCCCAAAAATTTTCTGGCGAGCAGATTTGAAAGGGCATGATGACTGCGGTTGTCTAAAGCTTGTCACCTTCATATCTACAAATAAGCTCGGAAAATCAATACCACTAGCGGAATTACCTTCTACAAAATCATATTTTTTATTTTTGAGATATTGTCTAAACTTTTGCTCCAAATATGATCCAATTGCTTTTCCGTCGGTAACGCCATACAGACTTGCTTCCGAATAATTAGAAGTAAGGACTGAGAAATTTGAGGCTTCAAAACAAAGAGATTCGATAGTTAAAATTGTCATGATAAAAGTGAGACTAATCTGTTAATCTAAAGTGCTTTCGGTATGAAGCTATTAGCGAATTCGGTGGGGGTGATGAGTGGATATTGCCGATCGCTAATTTTACTGAGATTCTGTGATAACACCACTGATTGGGGTGGGGTCAGGTAAGTGGATTCTAGGAGATCAACTTGATGGTAGGCTTGACGCAACGGGGCATCGAGTAAAACTGTACCTTTGCCCATGACGATCGCGCGATCGGCGTAGTCAGGCATCAGGTATAAATGATGGGTAATCACAATGACCGTCTTGCCCATTTGGTGGAGTTGGCGACTGACTTCTAAAATGGAAGATGCGCCTTGATAGTCCTGTCCTGTGGTGGGTTCATCGAGAATGATAATCTCAGGATTCATTGCTAATAGGGCGGCAATGACAATTCTGCCACGTTCACCTTTGGGTAAGGATAGGGGGTGAGCATGGCGATGTTCCCATAGCTGCATGGCTTTGAGACTATCGGTAGTTGCTTGCTCGATCGCTTTAGGGCTATAGCCAAGAAAGGGTAAAGCAAAGGAGACTTCCTTCTCAACACTGGTATTAAAGATTTGGTTGTCAGGATTTTGGGCGAGATAACCGATGGATTGAGCTAGTTCACTCACCGATAGCTGACTGGTGTCGCGATCGCCTACGAGGACTTGCCCCTTAGTGGGTTGCAGTAAATTCAGAAAATGCTTGACTAGGGTGCTTTTCCCTGCGCCATTCTGCCCAACGATCAGCACATATTCGCCTTCGTGGATATCGAGGGAAATATTTTTCAGTGCTTCCGTGCCATCGTCATAGATATGCTGAAGATTTTTAACGGAGAGGATGGGAGGCTTATCTAAGCTCGCTGGGGAACTTGCAAAAGCTGGGGGAGAAACTAGTTGTGATCGCGATCGCAATATCTCTAAATCGTTAATCCCAGATTCTAAAGTAACGGGAATCTGATCAAGAGCAATTCCTATTTGCTGAATTTTATGAAATGCTTGGGCAACTTCGGGTGGACGGAGTTTATTTTGCTGTAACAGATCCACCTGTCCATAAATTTCCGCAGGTGTGCCGATTGCTTGCAATTTGCCATCTGCAAGCAAGGCAATGCGATCGCAAAACTCTGCCATCTCTTCCGCCGCATGGGATACCATCACAATTGATATGCCCAGATTCTCTTTTAATTCTTTAACCGTTGCAAACACCTCTTGAGAACCAATGGGATCGAGTTGCGAGGTTGGCTCATCGAGAATTAGTAAATCGGGTTGGAGAGCAAGCGCCGCCGCGATCGCTAATCTTTGTTTTTGTCCCCCTGATAGCTCCTGTGGATTCTTTTTCTCAAATCCCTCAAGGCGCACTGATTTTAAAACGATGGGAATGCGACGGAGAATTTCCTCACGAGGAATACAGAGATTCTCTAGGGCAAAGGCGATTTCATTTTCGACGGAGGTGGCGGTAATTTGCACCTCAGGATCTTCAAAGACAATGCCAACATGTCGCGCCAATTCACTTACGGGATGCTCAAGGCTATCTAAACCCGCGATCGCCATTTTGCCGAAAAACCGTCCCCCATAAAACTGCGGCACGATGCCTGTTAAGGCTAAACATAATGTGGTTTTTCCTGCTCCTGTTGCGCCAATGATGCCGAGAAACTCACCTTTGTTAATAGTTAAGGAAATGTCTTTTAATACGGTTTCCTTAGCATTGGGATAGATATAAGAAACTTTGTCTAAAACAGCGATCGCTTCCATAGAGTTGTGCATATCAGCATAATTATTCAATTCGCTTAGGCAAAAGCTGTTGGATCTCACTAGCTAGCTGTTTTAGTTTAACTGGTTTCGTGATGTATTCATTGGCTCCAGCCGCTAGACATTGTTCGCGATCGCCTGTCATCGCTAAAGCCGTAATCGCAATAATCGGAACATTGACTAAGTTGGGATCAAGCCGAATTTGTTTAGTTGCCTCTAGTCCATCGATCACAGGCATTTGAATATCCATCAAAATTAAGTCGGGATGGTGCTCCTTAGCGATCGCGATCGCCTCTTGTCCATTTTTTGCTAAGAGTAGACGATATCCCTTTGCCTCAAGATACGCAGAGATTGTACTGATATTGGCTTCATTATCATCAGCTAGCAAAATCAAGGGTGGAGTGTTTTTACTTGAATTGTATGTAGATAGGCTAAGTTCGGGATTTGTAGTTGATGCAGGAAGATTTGCTAAGGCATATGTCGTTGTGTCTTGGTAAGGAATGTCGATCATAAAGCAGCTTCCAACCCCTAACTCACTAGTTAGTCCCACCTTACCTCCATGCAATTCCACAATCCGTTTGACTAGTGCTAGCCCCAAGCCTGTACCTACATATTGGCGATTCAAGGCACTATCGATTTGGATAAAGGGTTGAAAGAGTTTTGGCATATTCTCAGCAGAAATCCCTATACCTGTATCCATTACCGTAATTCTGAGATAATTTGCCGACTCAAGAGCAACAGATTCTGGATAATGGGACACGGATAGGGTGATGGTTCCACCTTCAGGAGTGAATTTGACCGCATTATTGAGTAGATTGATTAAAACCTGTCTGATCCGCCGCTCATCCAACAACAGGTCAGGCAGGTGTGGTGGAATTCTGGCAATTAGTTTGATGTTTTTGGCGGAAGCTTGTTGGTTGATAAATATCATGCTCGATTGGCATAGATGCTCAATCGATATGTTATTTAGCTCTAGAGTCACTTTCCCTGACTCAATTTTAGCGACATCAAGAATGTCATTTATCAGCGCTAATAGATGAAGACCACTAGATTCCACAGTTTGCAAAGCCTTCATTTGCCGATCGCTAACTGCTCCGAAGACCCCATCTTTTAATCCCTCCGTCATCCCTAAAATAGCGTTGAGAGGAGTCCGCAGTTCATGGCTCATATTGGCAAGGAAATCATCCTTGAGTCTGGTTGCCCTCACCAAGTCTTCATTAGAAATAGCAAGTTTTTGATTGATCTCCGTTAACTTGGATTCTGCTTGCTGGCGGACAGTGAGTTCCTGTTGTAATTGCTCAAATAGGCTAACCTGCTGAATGGCGATCGCTAACTGATTAGCGATTTGCTTGACAAGGTCAATCTCCCCATCTTGCCATACACGAGGACTAGAACATTGATGGATACATAGCAGCCCCCATAGCCCTTTAGCATTGATGAGGGGAACTACTAAGTTAGCGCGTATTTGAAACTGAGCTAAAACCTGAACATGACAATCCTGAAGTCCTGCATTGTAAATATCGTGAACTACTTGAATTCTCCCTTTAGCATAGGAAGCGGCATATTTTTCACCAAAGCAATGGTCATGGATTTTCGCAGCGATCGCGGAGTTAAATTCGGGTAGAACGAATTCCGCAACAAACTCACCATCATCAAAATTGGAGTCAGGATAGAACTTGAAAACACCAACTCGATCCGCATTCAGAAACTGTTGCACCTCCTGCACAGCCGTTTCAAAGATGGTTTGTAGATCTAGGGACTGGCGAATGCGTTGTGTAATCTTAATTAGCAGGTGTTCCTGTATTGCCTGTTGCTTTAACCGCAGTTCTGTCTGTTTGCGATCGCTAATGTCTTGGATGATTGCCAACAAATAGGATTGACCATCCTCGTCTAATAGGGTCGTTCTAGACATCGAAATCATCAATTTATGTCCATCTTTGTGATAGATTTCACATTCCTCGTTACAGGGCTGATGCTCTGTGGTGACAATATCCTCGTTATTACACAATGTTTGCGTCGAGACTGGCTTCAGGCTCTGCTCCCAACCTAAACGATTAATTTCGTCTAAGGTGTAGCCCGTGATCATCTGCATTTGGCGATTCCAGACAGTGAAATGGAGAAAGGGATATTCCTCGATTTCATGGCAAACACATAGCCCTTCTGCCATGCTTTCGACAATTTGCTGACGGAAGTTATTTTCTTGCTGTAATCTCGCTTGCGTGAGCTTTTTAGTGGTTATATCATAACGAATTGCTAAATACTTAAATGGTCGCCCTTGAGCATTTATAAAGGGCACAACAGTGGTATCGACCCAATAGAGACTGCCACTCTTATGGAGATTGCATACTTCACCACGCCAAACCTCCCCACTAGTGATCGTCCGCCACATATTTTGAAAAAAGCTATAGGGATGATAGCCAGATTTGAGAATGCGATGGTTTTGCCCCATCAACTCATCATGGGTATAGCCTGAAATCTTACAAAAATAATCATTGGCATAGGTGATCTTGCCCTGAGCATCGGTAGTAGCGACGATCGCTGTTTGATCGAGGGCAAGTTTAAAAGCGGATAATTCTTGAAATAATTGCTGCTGTTGGATTTCGGCTTGCTTGCGATCGCTAATATCCATCGCAATGCCAAATAAACGACAAACTTGATTTGCCTCGTTTTTAATTACTTCTAGTTTGACAAAAATATAGGCTAAAGCCCCATCATCCCGCCGAATCTGGAGATCTATTTCATCGGCTTCACCTTCGTTAATAGCGCGATCAAGAAATTGGATAAAGCGATCGCGATCGTCCCCAACAAAGTAATTGAGAAAATCCTCATAGCTTGGCTCTGGTAGATCGGACTCTAGCCCAAAAATCCTAAAAATTTCGTTTGACCAATTGATTTCTCTGGTTTGGGCATCTAGCTCCCAACTCCCAAGATGGGCAATTTGTTGCGCTTCCCGTAACTTCACTTCGCTTTGTTTCAACTCAGTAGTACGATTTCTCACACGCTCTTCCAGAGTTTCATTGAGTTTTAGGAGCATCTCGATATTCTGTTTGCGTCCTGTGACATCCAAATGCGTACCGATCATACGGATTGGCTCATCAGTTTTACTCCATTCCACCACCTTGCCCTTAGCCAAGATCCAAACCCACCCCCCAATTTTATGGCGCATTCGGAATTCGATTTCATATGCTTCTATTTCATGGCAAAAATGTCGCTCCAGAACTATTTCGACTAGGGGCAAATCTTCAGGATGCACGTTGTTACGCCAAGTTTCGATATTGATGGGCTGCAATTCCTCAAGCGTATAGCCCAACATCTCAGCCCATCGATGATCTAGGGAAACGGCTCCAGTCTGTATCCACCAATCCCATAGACCAATTCCTGAACTTGCAATAGCAAGTTGTAGTCGTTCTTTAGTTTGCTCAAGTTCTAGAACAGCTTTACGCTGTTCTGAGCGAGTCTTGGCTTCCCTTAACTCTCGTCGCACTACTTCCGATAACCGTGCTAAATTCCCCTTAGATAAATAATCACTTGCGCCTTGACACATTAAGTCCACTGCCACAGTTTCCCCATCCGTGCCTGAAACAACGATAAAAGGAACATCGATCTGTCTTTGCTGCACAATAGCGATCGCTGTTGGGGCATCCAGTTTTGGCAAATCATAATCAGAAATAATCACATCCCATGTCTGGCGATCTAAAGCGGCCCATAGGGTTGTTTCGGTATCTACCCTTTCCCAACTCACCTGAAAACCACCATGATGTAGCTCTCTTAACACCAAAAGAGTATCGTCTTCTGAGTCGTCAATGATTAAAGCATTGAGGTGGTCAGTCATAAAAATATTGCTAAAAATTTAGAGATAGGGATGGGTGCTGCTTAGCAGCACCCATCCCTATCTCTAAATTCTAATGGGATTATTAGGTAATGTAAAATAGATTGTTGCACCTTTTTCTACCTCTCCTTCAGCCCATACTTTGCCACCGTGACGATGGATTACACGCTGTACTGTCGCTAGCCCAATACCAGTACCTGGAAATTCGTTGGTGTTATGTAACCGTTGGAAGACACCAAAAAGCATCTTGGTATAGTTCATATCAAATCCTGCACCATCATCACGGATAAAATAGACAGCCTGTTCATTCTGCTCGATCGTCCCAAATTCAATGCGTGCTGTGGCATGATGGCTAGTAAATTTCCAAGCATTTTGAATTAAGTTACTAATGATCACCCGCATGAGGGTGACATCAGCAGAAACGATAATTTCAGGAGCAATAACGGCTTCGACCTGTCGTTGAGGATCTGACTCTTGCAATTCACGGATTTGCTCTTGGACTAGGCTACTTAGATTGACATTGCTATATTGCATTTCCGATCGCGAAACACGGGATAGGCGCAGTAAATCGTCAATGAGCATTCCCATGCGTTGAATGTTGCGGCGGATGCGCTCAAAGTAGTCACGCCCATCTTGGTCAAATTTATCGGCATAGTCCTCCATTAAGGCATTACTGAAGCCATCGATCGCCCTTAAGGGTGCGCGTAAATCATGGGATACAGAATAGGCAAAGGCTTCTAGCTCACGGTTAGAGGCTTCTAGCTGTGCTGAGGTTTGCTGGATCAGGGCTTCTGCTTGTTTGCGATCGCTAATGTCAAAGTTAATCCCTACCATCCGTAGCGGTTCCCCTAGTTGATTACGCTGTACTAAGGAATAGGCTTTAATAAAGCGGCTAGTTCCATCAGGTAGGACAACTCTAAACTCAGGATCATATTCCTTCTCGCCACGCAAAGCCTGTTGAATCGCATTTTCGGTATTGATGCGATCCTCTGGATGTAAGGTGCTTGCCCAAGCTTCGTAGGCATTGGCAAATTGCTCTGGTTTGAGTCCATATAGCTCATACATCCGATCATCCCATCGGAGCACGTTCTGGCTAACATCCCAGTCCCAAATGCCGATCGCTGCGGATTTGACAGCAAGGGTTAAGCGATCGGAGAGATTGCGGAGAGCGGCTTCTGCTTGTTTGCGATCGCTAATATCTTGAGCCGTGCCAATGGTCTGTTTCGGACGACCCTGCTCATCTCTGCTAAATATCGAATCACGGCTATACAGCCAGCGATATTCACCATCGGCATGACGCATCCGATATTCCAAGTCAAAGATATCACCATCTTGAGCCGCATTAATCCTTTGGTAATAGCCATAGATTCTGGCAAGATCATCGGGATGCATCAGATTCACAAATAAATCTGCCCCCATCGCTTGAACCTCGGCGGCAGTATAACCAAGTACGGAGGCAATTTCGCGGTTACAGTACACATTGCGATGTTCTTGCAGATCATAGAGATAGAGAATATTCGGAGAGGCATCGGCAATTTTCTGAATGAATCGCTGTTTTTCTAAAATCTCGTCTTCAGCATATTTGCGCTTTGTAATATCACGAGCCGCAGCGTAGATCGAATTACCATAGGGACGAGCATACCACTCGATATAGCGATAGGTTCCATCTTTGCATCGATAGCGATTGACAAAGGCGATTACTGCCTTTTGTTCACTCAAGGCAGACATGACTTCTAGGGTAGCTGCTATATCATCGGGATGGATAAAACTTAAGAATCTTTTGCCTTCAAGTTCCGCTAGAGTATAGCCCAATGTGCTTTCCCAAGAGCGATTGAGGCGACAGAAATTCCCTTCCATATCGGCAATACATAGTAAGTCCAAAGCCACACTGAAGAAGCGCTCTAATTCTTCTTTAGACAATCGCAATTGCTCCTCGATATGTTTGCGATCGCTAATATCAATATGACAACCAATCATTCTGATAGGATTGCCTTCTGAATCCCATTCAATCACCTGCCCTGAGCAAATTACCCAAACGGTGGAACCATCTTTATGGCGATAGCGCACTTCGTTATAGTAGGGAATCTCACCATGACTCTGGACATGACGCTCAAAGGCTTCTATGGCTTTGGGTAAATCTTCGGGAAAGATGAGCTGCTGCCAACTTTCGGGAAGATTGGCGATCTCATGATCCTCATAACCAAACATCTGTTTAAAGCTGGGGCTGAGATATTCATAATGTTTAGGAATATCCCAATCCCAATAACCAGCTAGGACAATATCCAGAATATTCTCTAGCAGTTTGAGTTCATTTCGCACCTGCTCAGAGAGTAGTCGCTCTTTTTCAGCCTGCTTGAGGTCACTAATATCTCTGGCGATCGTCGAAAATTGATTGACATTGTTATCACTACCACGGTGGCAAACAATCATTTGCAAAACAGGGAATTCTGTACCATCTCTGCGTCGGAATATGGTTTCACCTGACCAATATCCCTGCTGAATACATTGGGGAAGGGCTTTCTGCAAAATAAATTCAGCAACATGGGGCGGATGATAATCAGGGATATGCGTATTGTAAATATCCGTAGTCGAGTCTATGCCCAATATCGATTTGCCAGTTTGATTGAGATATGTAATACGACCTTCCCGATCTGCCGAAGCAATAACATCGCGGGCGGCTTCGAGAATATCCAGACGACGTTGGGCTTGTTCTTCGGTAAGTTTGCGATCGCTAATGTCGGTATGGGTTCCTAACATCCGTAGGGGATTACCTGCTTCGTCCCATTCCACAATTTTGCCCAGAGAAAGAATCCATTTCCATTCACCACTGAGGGTGCGTTGGCGAAACTCTACTTTATATTCAGGTAGATTACCAGCGATATACTCCTGATAGATATTTGCTGCAATTTCTCGATCATCGGGATGCAAGCGCTCAATCCAATAGGCATTAGTTTCTACAAAAGTGGCAGGATCATAGCCTAACATCGTCGCATATTCAGGACTGACGATCACTTCACCAGTTTGTATGTTGAGGTCATATAGTCCTTGATTTGATGCCATTAATGCCAACCTCAGTCTTTCCTCACTCTCTTTGAGATTAACTTCTGATGTTTTGCGATCGCTAATATCGGTGATCGTACCGACATAGCCGATGATGTCACCCATTTCATTGCGTTCGGACACCGATTGTCCATATACCCAAGTAATTTTTCCTGACTGACTTTGAAATCGATATTCGAGGTTAAAAGGTCGATTTTCTTGAACAGATGTATACCATTCTGCCGATACGAGTTCGCGATCATTTAGATGTATCGCATTGACCCAACCGAAGCCCATAGCCTCTGATGCTGTTAACTCCGCAATCTGACACCAGCGCTCATTGACGTAGAGACAATTGCCTTCTGGATCAGTACGAAAGATACCCACTGGCGCGGCGGCGGCTAGAGAAGCAAATCTCTGTTCGCTATCGCGGAGATTTGCTTCAGTCCTTTGACGCTCTACAATTTCAGCTTGAACCTGTTGGTAAGCCATCGCTTGTTGAATCCCGATCGCAATTTGCACCGCCATGTCATCTAGTAGGCTGAGGTCATCTTCCTGCCATTGGCGATAATGATCACACTGATGAACGACTAGCAGTCCCCACAATTGGCTAGATACTTGAATAGGAACGATGAGAAGAGATTTGATCTGATATGTTTCTAGAAGTTGGACATAGCATTCAGGATAACCGACCTCATGGACATTGTTAATTGAGATCGCTCTACCTTTACTGTATTTCGAGGCAATATCACTGCGAAAACAAGGATCATCAATTTTATCGTGCAATAACGATCGCCAATTATCTCCCACAGACTCAGCTACGACTATCCCTCTCCCCTCAGATGGGATTTGCCAAATTACTGCGCGATCGCATTCCAAAAAATCCCTTATCTCCTGTACAGTTGCTTCTAAGATATATGGCAAATGTGATGAGTTCGCAATCTTGATAGAGATTTTAGAGATGATCTGCTCTCGTTCAACTTTGGCATTGAGCGCAGCAGTGCGTGCTTTTACTTGCACTTCTAGCTCAGTGGTGTAGCGTTCCATCCATTTGAGCTTTTCTTCCTCTAACTGCAACACTTTCTCCTTTAAAAGCTTGGACAAAGTATATATTTCTATCGGATTGAGAGCCTGCAAGAGACTTGTTTGTGTCACCACACCTACTAATGCGCCTCGAGCATCGGTGACTGCCAAACGACCAATTGATTGCTGCTCCATAATCTGCTGCACGACCATGAGCGAGTCTTCAGGATATACCGAAAATACAGGTGTACTCATCACTACCTGCACCTCAACGCTATCTAGACTCATTCCTAATGATTGGAACTGAACAATATCTCTCTCAGTAATGATGCCCAAGGGAATTTGAAAAGTTTTTCCATCGTGCTCGACTTGAGTATCTACGATTAAAACTGAACTAATGCGCCGTTCGGCCATTAACTGTGCGATCGATAGCATTAATGTCGATGGAGCCGCGCATACCACTTCTGCTATCATCACTTCAGAGACTAACCGCAAACGCAATAAATCCACTGGACGAGCTAATTGCCGCAAACTCTCATGGGTGACAATTCCCAACAAGCAATCGTCTTTGTCTACTATGGGGATATGGCGAATATGACTCTGCTGAAGTACATTTACCACCGCAAACAAATCAGTAAGCTCTGATTCTTTTAAGGTGATCACGGGCGATGCCATGATCTCTTGTACCGTTAAACTACTTAGCGATCGCTGTTGAGCACTTATCCTGACAATATCCCGTTCTGTGACGATACCAATCACTTTGGACTCGGCTATAACCACGACACAACTTGATCGCGCTTCTATATGAACTTCGTTTAGCTTCTCTTCCCCGTGATTTGCTTGACATGACATTCTGACACTACTCATTTGCGCGATCGCATCAATCACCATCAGATCAGCATTCACCACCAAGGGATTAGGAATAATCGCCGACTTCAAATCAATGGGAGAGAGAGGATCTGCTATAGAAGTCATAATGGTTGCTACATTGTATTTAAAACTATATTTCTATTTGTTTAAAAGCTGTCGAATGGTTTGATCTAGTTGTTTCAAGCGTACAGGTTTAGTCAGATATTCATTCGCTCCTGATTCCAAACATTTTTCGCGATCGCCTACCATCGCGAGGGCAGTTAAAGCAATGATGGGAATATGCGCCAACTGGGGATCAAGCCGAATGCACTTAGATGCCTCTAGTCCATCCATAATCGGCATTTGGATATCCATCACAATCAAGTCGGGTTGATATTGCCTCGCGAGATCAATTACCTCTTTGCCATCTTTGGCTAAGATCATGCGATAGCCCTTGGCTTCAAGATAACCAGAGAATGTAACTATATTAGCCTTATTATCATCACCGATCAAGATTAACGGTGCTTCACCATCAGTGGAACTTTCTAGAGCTGAGTTGGATGTCATATATTCAGGTTGAGCTTCCCCGATTCTCTGCTCAGCCACATTGAAGGGAAGATCAACAATAAAGCGACTACCCACTCCCAATTCACTCGTTAGTCCAACCTTACCCCCATGCAACTCCACAATGCGTTTCACTAAGGCAAGCCCTAAACCTGTCCCCACATACTGACGGTTCAAAGCACTATCAATTTGGATAAAGGGCTGAAAGAGTTTTTGGATATTCTCGGCGGAGATCCCAATCCCTGTATCAATCACCACAAAGCGCAGGTAAGAGTTATTGGCATCATCTTTTCCATGAGATGTCTCTAGGGTAATTGTTCCGCCTTCGGGGGTGAACTTCACCGCATTGTTGAGCAGATTGATCAGAACTTGGCGGATACGTCGCTCATCCAATATGAGATCTGGCAAGTATTTAGGGATTTGATGAATCACCTGAATCCGTTTATTTAGAGCCTGTTGCTTAATAAATGCCAAACTCGATTGGCACAAATTTTCGATAGATGTAGTAGTTAGCTCTAGAGTGACCTGTCCCGACTCAATTTTGGCAACATCGAGAATGTCATTAATCAAGGCTAATAAATGGGTAGAGCTACTTTCGATCGTCTTTAATGTTTTGGTTTGTCGTTCATTGAGCGTTCCAAAGACCTGTTCCTGCAATGCTTCATTTAGTCCCAAAATAGAGTTAAGTGGAGTGCGGAGTTCATGGCTCATATTGGCAAGGAACTCATCTTTCATTCTCGTTGCACGCATGAGTTCATCATTAGAAACGGCTAACTTTTGATTAGTCTCAGTTAATTTCATTTCTGTCTGTTGGCGTTCGGCTAACTCTTGTTTTAGACGCTCAATTAAGGTTGCTTGCTGAATGGCGATCGTCAACTGATTGGCAATCTGCTGGACTAAATCAACCTCTCCTTCCTGCCAAATACGTGGCGCTTCACATTGATGAATACATAGCAATCCCCATAAACCATCCAAATTCAGCAGTGGAACCACCAGATTTGCCTTGACCTGAAACTGTGACAAAATCTGAATATGACAATCAGTTAAACCTGCCTGATAAATATCATCTACCTTCTGGATTTTGCCCTTTTGATATTCCAGTGCATATTTCTCGCCAAAGCAGTGATCGTGGACTTTAATCGCGATCGCTGAATTAAAAGGAGGCAATACTGACTCAGCGACAAATTCACCATCATTAAAGTTAGCAGATGGATAAAACTGAAAAATACCCACCCGATCTGCATTCAAAAAAAGGCGCGTATCTTTAACAACTATTTCAAAGATCGTTTTGAGATCAAGGGATCGGCGAATGCGTTGGGTAATTGCTAATAAAATCGATTCGCGTTGAGCCTGCTGTTGAATGACGATTTCAGCCTGTTTCCGTTCGGCAATATCCGTAATTGTCCCGATCGCTCTGATAGCACGCTCATTTTCATCAAGTACTGCTTGTCCCCGTGACAAAAACCAATGGGGCTGACCTTGCACATCGATCAAGCGATGCTCACAGGTAAATTCGGCAACCTTGCCCTCTAAGTGATTCTGTAAAGCTGTGGTAAATGCTTCGCGATCGCTACTATGCACATAGTCTAACCAAGCCTGAAATGGGCAGGGGCTAGACAAATCTTGGTTGACATAGCCAAGCCAATACTTAATACCTTGCTCAAATACAAATTGATCCGCCTGTATATCCCAATCCCACACCCATACTTTGGCGGCACTAGTAGCCAGTTCATAGCGCTGGACTGCTTCCTCGTATTTGCGCTCAGCCCTGATCAACTCCATTTGCTTGTAATCTTTAAGCTGCTCAAACACTGATGCAAAGGTTGAGCCGAGAAACCCAATCTCATTGGGAGGGAGTTGGGGCGCGTCAAAATCCCCCCTTTGCTCGCTATCCTTGATCGCTAAATGAATCTTCGCTAAAGGCGCAAGGACTAATTTACGGATTAGCCAACCCATAAATACCAAAATCACCCCCATGCTGATTGCCATTACCAAAATCGCTAGCAGGGCATTTTGTAAAGCTTCTTGCTCAATTTGTTGTAGATCGAGAATAGCGATCGCGACACCACTGTATTGATTTAGTTCTGATGGAGTCTTACTTAATTTTTTAAATAAAGTGCTACTAAAGGGCAAAAACTGCACAAAGACGGGTTTTCCCTGCAAGACTGTCCGCAGATTTACTTCTGTACCACTACGGGACGCTTGTTGTAACGAGGCCGCAAGATCGGGATGAATATCTGCATAGGTAGTACCTGTCTCCTTTATCTCGATGACATGGCTATGGGAAAGTATTAACCCATCGGGATCAACAATGGAGATTTCTAATACTGTGGGTAAGGTGGAATAGTTTTGGACAATGCGATCTAACAAAAAAGCTTCTTTGTCTTCAATCAAGCCTTCAGACGCAAACTCCAAGCCTTGGGTAATTGACATGGCGCGTTGTTTGACTTGCTCCTTCAAATTAGATCTCAGATAGGCATAGGTAATCGACATAGCCGCAAGCCCAACTACCGCGATGGATATGCCAAATCCAATGAGTAATTGATTAGAGAGTTTATTTTTAGGCGATCGAAAGAGGCTTTTCATGACCATTTCATGACTATACGGTAGATTGCATTGTAGGTAGGTTAACAACTTCCACCCTTTCCCGAAGCTTTACTTAAGTTTCCATTTCCATCGGGGAAACTTAAGTAAAAAGCGCTATGTTTGCCAGTTTTTAGTTGCTTTGGTGATTGGTGCGGCATTAATTTCGACATCTTCACGAATGTTGCGTCCATGACGGGGATCAGATAACAACAGTTGACGAGTTTGCTGATAAGCCTCGCTTAAACGTCCACCCTCAAACATCCGACGATTCATCGCTAGATCACCTTTTTTCAGCCCTTGATAGTCAGTGGTAAATACTTCAGCGGTGACACCCAATTGCTTGGCAACGGAGGCAAAGACTTCCTTTGGCTTAGTTTCTACGGCTTTCATCACATCAAACCAAGTCTCGATAAAGCTAACTAACTCATCTTGTTTGCTGCTAACGACGCTAGAACGGGTTGCCAATCCATCAATGACTACGCTATCCACATCCGCAGTTGTATGAATAACTTTACCGCCAACGGCTTTTGCCACATCGGTCATGAGCGGTTCCCATAGGGTTGATGCACTAACCTCGCCCTTTTTGAGCATATTGGCTCCCCTTTCATTAATCACATCGACAATTTCGATATCTTCGGGTTTCAGTTGATTTGCCTTCAGCGCTTCCAACAAGACCAAATGGGAAACGGTACTGAGTTTTGCGCTAACTTTTTTACCCTTTAAATCCTTGACGGATTTAATTTCTGGTCTCGCCGAGATGCCATCGGAGCCAGAGGAGATATCAACTACCATCACAAATACGGGCTTGTCCTGAGCCGTATCTACCTGCATTACCTCAGGTAAAGGGACAAAGCTCACATCCTGTGCGCCCCGCATCGTTGCCCGAATATTGTCTTGCTGATTGATAAAACGGACAAATTCTACATCTAAGCCATGTTTACGAAATAGTCCTGCTTCTTTGGCATATAAGGCAACTTGATAACCTGGCCAACTGTTGAGCCCCACCTTAAATGGTTTCAGGGTAACTTCATTATTTAAGCTACAAGCTTTGATCGCGATCGCAGTTAAGCAAGTAAATAAAATCAGCGAGAATATTCTTAGGAATTTGGATTTCATAGAGCTTTTAATTCTCAATAATGTGGCAAAACATATCAATTAAAAATAGCGTTACTATAGCGCCATTATTTTTAAATTCATCTTTTAAATACATAGATGTAACGTTACATCTATGTATTTAAGTTTCGTAAGACCTGACCCACCCGCGCACCCTTTGAATTCAAAGAGCTGTAATCATCCTACAATGAATGATATAGACAATCACTTTATAACAAATAATTTTCACAACTTACAGATTGTCTTCAGTATCCAGGGCAACCGCATAAAAAAGTGAATAAAATAAGGAGACAATAAAGAAGTCAAGCCGTAATGAATAGCCCTATCACAGTTAGTTTAGTGAGCCACTTTGAGGGAGTAGAAGATCCACGAGATAACCGAGGGAAAGAGCATAAATTGCTAGACATAATCGTGATAGGGATCTGCGCCGTGATAAGTGGGGGAGAAAACTGGGAAGACATCGAGCTATTTGGCAAATCAAAACAAGAATGGCTGGGGACATTTCTTGAACTACCGAATGGGATACCCTGTGATGACACATTTGCCAGAGTGTTTGCGAGATTAGACCCGCAACAAATGCAAAATAGCTTCATCAGATGGGTGAAATCGATAAGTCATGTGCTGAAGGGAGAGATAGTAGCTATAGACGGTAAAACCTTGAGACAATCCTACGACCAAGGAGCAGACAAAGGTGCAATCCATATGGTGAGTGCATGGGCAAGCGCAAATCGATTGGTATTAGGGCAGCGCAAAGTCGATGATAAATCCAACGAAATCACCGCAATACCAGAATTGTTAAAGCTATTAGAAATTACTGGTTGTATTGTGACAATTGACGCAATGGGATGCCAGAAAGAAATAGCTAGTCAAATCGTTCAACAGGGAGGGGATTACGTTTTAGCACTTAAAGGTAATCAGGGAAGTCTATTTGAGGATGTGCAGTGGTTGTTTGAGCAAGCTATCACCACTAATTTTGCAGATGTAGACCATGACTTTTGCCAGTCTATAGACAAAGGACATGGACGTTTAGAAATTCGACGTTGTTGGACTTTATCTAACTTGGATTACCTTACACAACTGCCTTTATGGGCTGGTTTACAAACCATTGCCCTAGTCCAAAGTGAGCGCCGCATCAATGGTAAAGTCTCCACCGAGAATCGCTACTACATTTCGAGCTTGCCTTCTAATGCTTCTGTCATGAATAACGCGGTTCGTACCCATTGGTCGATTGAAAATTCATTGCATTGGGTTTTAGATGTCTCTTTTCACGAAGATGCTTCTCGTATTCGCAAAGATAATTCTCCTGAAAATATGGCGATGTTGCGGCACTTTGCTCTTAATCTCTTAAGCCGTGATAAGTCTTCTAAGTCCAGTATGCGAGCTAAACGTCATAAGGCGGCTTGGGATCTGGCTTATCTTGAACATCTCCTTTCCCTTTGATTTTTTATGCGGTTGCCCTGCTTCAGTATCCCCCATTTCTATTGTATATAGTAAAAAAGAGTTAGCTAGCTCACCTTACGCAGATAGAAAATCCGCCCTCATCCCCTTCTCCCCTTCTCCCAGAACGGGAGAAGGGGAGCAAGAGGTAGTTTTGAATTTTTCTTTTCCCCTCTCCCCCTTTGGGAGAGGCAGGGCTATTTCAAGAATGAGAAAAAAGGCTAAAGAAGAATACATAAGCACAAAGAAATGATTAAAGCGATAATTTAAGTTTAATGTAACTAAAAGAGGTGGAAAATGAGCAAAAGCTTAATAGATTATCTTAAAGAAGTACCAGATCCACGAGGAGCGCAAGGGAGTCGAGACGATTTGTGGCAAATCTTGCTAATTATCATCATGGGAATTATGAGTGGACAGCATGGTTATCAAGGATTAGGAAGATTTGTAGAAAGACATAGGCGTAGTCTGATCAAAATCCTAGGACTTAAACAAGGAACAGCACCATCATATTCAACACTTAGACGCATCATGCTGGACGTAGACTATGCCAAGCTGAATGAAGCATTTAATAACTGGGCGCAATCACAAGCAATGGCAAGAGGAGAAGCTATCGCAGGAGATGGTAAAAGTCTGCGAAATACGGTAAGTAATGCGGACAATAATCGGCAGAACTTTATTAGCATGGTATCGCTATTCTCACAGCAACAAGGCGTAGTGGTAGCAACCGCAATTATGGAGAACAAGAAAGAGAGTGAAATCTGTGTGATTCAACAATTGTTGTCACAGCTTAAGTTAGAAAATCATGTATTTACGATGGACGCATTACATTGCCAGAAGAAGACAGTGGCAACGATTGTTGAGAGCAACAATGACTACATCATCAAAGTAAAAAAAAATCAACCAAAATTGCAAGAAGCAATCAGAGTTAAGAGCGAGCAAGAAACAGGGCTTCAAGTTAAGGTTGAGGAGGAACAAACAAAAGGACGCAAAATCCAGAGATTAGTAGAAGTATTTGCACCACCAGCAGACATTGATTTAAGTTGGCAAGGTGTACAGTCAGTGATACGGGTAACTCGTTCTGGCGAACGTGATGGGAATCCATACAACACCTTGAGCTATTATCTTAGTTCTTTACCACCAAAGGCTGAACGGCTTGCCAAAGCGATTCGAGGGCATTGGCAGATTGAAAATCGCCTACATTGGGTAAAAGATGTCATTTTCGATGAAGATAAGAGTCCCCAAAGAGCAGGAAATGCAGCGATTAATTTGTCACTCATCAAGACTTGGGTACTTTCTGTATTTAGAATTCATGGTTTTGATTCAATAAAAGCTGCAATTGACTATTTTTCTCATAATATATCTGCTATGTGGTCTTTGCTTGTTTAAGCTCTCTCTTAAATATTCTTGAAATAGCCCTGCCCTTTGGGAGAGGGGCTAGGGGTGAGGGTCTTATAACCCTCTGCGTAAGGTGAGTTAGCTAGTACAAACCAAACCCATAAGATGAGTTGCGGCGCGAAGCGCCGCAACTCATCTTATGGGTTATCCAAGAAAGCTTGTATCTTTTGGGATAAAACTTTTAGTCTCACAGGTTTAGCCAAATACTCATTCGCACCCGCATCTAGACATTTTTCGCGATCGCCTGTCATTGCTAAAGCCGTCATCGCAATAATCGGAATATTCACCAAAGTGGGATCGCGTCGAATTTGTTTGGTTGCCTCGATTCCGTCCATAGAGGGCATTTGAATATCCATCAAAATCAAATCTGGGTGATGACTTTGGGTAATTGCGATCGCTTCTGATCCGTCCTTAGCAATCAGGACTTGATAACCATCCGCTTCTAGATAGTTCGCGATACTGTGAACATTTGCTTCGTTATCCTCGGCTAATAGGACAATGGGAGAATGCGCTCGACATTTGATGTCAGAGACAGTAGTTGCTGATGCTTGAGAGATTTCCTTCTCACCATTAATGGGACTACGGAAATTAGCGATGTAGGGTAACTCAATGGTGAAACAACTACCTATCCCCAATTCACTAGTTAAGCCGATACTACCGCCATGCAATTCGACAATTCTTTTCACTAAAACTAGTCCTAATCCCGTTCCTTCGTAGCGTCGATTTAAAGCACTATCAATTTGAACAAAGGGTTGAAAGAGTTTTTGGATATTTTCTGGGGAAATGCCAATCCCTGTATCGCTTACGGAAATCTGGAGTTTATGATCAGCAGCTAAATCTTGCTCTTGAGCAGGCTTGACTGTGAGAGTAACCACGCCCCCATCTGGAGTGAATTTGACAGCATTATTCAATAAATTAATCAATACCTGACGAATGCGACGCTCATCAGCAATCATGTTAGGCAAATTGTGTAAGAATCTCGTCTCTAATTGAATATTCTTTTTCAGAGCCTGTTGCCTGACAAAGACCAAACTAGATTGACAAAGACTTTTAATAGAAACTGATGTGCAATCTAACTCTATTTGCCCTGATTCAATTTTGGCTAGGTCAAGGATTTCGTTAATTAACTCCAGTAAATGAGAGCTACTACGTTCAATGGTTTTTAATGCTCTGATTTGACGCTCATTGACAACACCATAAACTTGATCCAGTAGTCCCTCAGTCATCCCCAAAATTGCATTGAGGGGAGTGCGGAGTTCATGGCTCATATTAGCGAGAAATTCATCCTTGAGTCGGGTAGCGCGACTTAGCTCTTCATTGGTTCTTTGTAATGCTGCTGTGCGTTCTACCACTTTGGCTTCCAGTTCTTGGTTGAGTTGGTGGAGTTGTTGCTCAGCAAGTTTGCGATCGGTAATGTCACGAATAATAATTAGCACTTCTCGATCATTGAGGGGCGCAATGCGAACCTCTTCGCACAGTAGTGTGCCATCAAAATCAAAGATTTGCTCATAAATCTGTAAACTCCCAGTAGCGATCGCCTTTTTCGCATAGTCAAGACGTTGTTTTGCCATGTTGGGGGGCAAAACGCTAAAGAGTTCTGTTATCTCAGGTGATTGACATGGTTCTTTGATATGCACATTTTTGCCCCCCGATATCTTCAGATATCGACCATCCAAATCCATCTTGATTAAGAGATCTGGCATGGTTTCCACAATAATGCGGTTAGTTAATTCGCTTTCCCGCAGCGAGGATTCCATTTGTTTGCGATCGCTAATGTCACGGATCATAAATAGGACTTCATCTGCGCCACTTTTGATCACTCTGACCTCCTCATATTGGAGGCGATCACCTATTTGTAGTTGCTGCTCATAGACTTGCAAATCACCTGTAGCTAGGGCTTGGTGCAGGTAATGCCACTGCCGCTCAGCTAAATCCTCAGGCAAAACACTAGCCATAGATAGCCCCGTTAGATTAGTTTCTGCGGCAACGATCGCAAAGTCACGGGGCACAGTAAAAAAATCTCGATAAATCCCATCCTGATCCACACGAAATATCAGATCGGGAAGCGCAGATAGGACAGCACGGCTATGGGCTTCGCTCTTTTGTAAGGCGGCTTCTGCTTCTTCGCGCTGGATTAATTGATCTTGCAACTTTTGGTAATTGGCGGCTTGCTCAATGGCGATCGCATTACTAATGTATTTAGTAAATAAGGCGGCGATCATCACGGATAGCAGCAAGCTCACCATCACAATTTGAATCCGCAGTACCTTAGCTTGCGATAGGGCAAGATCTACCTCTATTTCGCGCTGCTCTAGTAATTGCATATAGGGATCTAAGCGATCGCTTAGATCAATAAACTTCACAAAGTTCGCATTCTCAAAGAGCTTTTCTAACTGCAATTCCGCCATGTCTAGGGTTTGGGGTGATGCAGCTAATGGCTCTAATTTGGTAATTAACTTTTGGGTATCTTGCTTTAATTGTCTGACGAAAACCTCATTCTCTTCTAATACTGGCTGTAGTCCTGCGATTGTCGATGGTTTGCCTAAAGCGTTATGAGTTTCTAAAATGGTCAGAACTTTTTGAATATGCTCAAGCAATTTCTTGCTCTGCTGATGAAACTCCTCTGGACTTTGGAAATTCTGAGATAACTGTTTGGTAGGGCGATTATCCAAAATGCTGATTTTGAGAGCATCCAGAAATCTCCGTTCTTGATATATTGTTTGGCTTTTTTGGAGAGCTTCTTGATGGTAGTAATTGCCAATTACAAAACCAGTCGTCGAACCCAAGAAGGTCATACTTAGGGCGATCGCATATCCATAAACTATTTTTTTGCTTATATACATGGTAATCGAAGCACATTGCCCCAAGCTTAAGTTAATAGTTGTTGAATTAAGGTATATAGTTGTTTTAACTTTACGGGTTTCGTAATGTAATCATTAGCACCTGCCTCTATACATTTTTCTCGATCATTGGGCATTGCCAACGCGGTCAGTGCAATAATCGGAATATTTACTAATTCAGGATTGCGACGAATCTGCTTAGTTGATTCTAGTCCATCCATCACTGGCATTTGAATATCCATCAAAATTAAGTCAGGATGGTGGTCAGTTGCCATCGTAATAGCAGCTAAACCGTCTCTCGCTAAGAGAAGTTGATAACCCTTAGCTTCGAGATAATTAGCGAGAGTATTTATATTAGCTTCATTATCCTCCACGATCAGAATAGTTGGCGATGATGTTGGTGCGATCGCCAAAGTCGCGGTAGCTGTTTCAGAATCGATTTCAGGTTGGTAGCCCCCATTGGGTTCATATATTTCAGGTTGGGTTGCCCCATCAGTTAATTTGGGGTTGGCTAGTTCAGGAATATAGGGAATGAAGATATCAAAGCGACTACCCACACCCACTTCACTAGTTAGGTGTACCTTACCACCATGAAGTTCGACAATACGCTTGACTAGCGCCAGCCCCAAACCTGTTCCTGAATACTTGCGATTTAGCGAACTATCAATTTGCATAAAGGGTTGAAATAGATTAGGGATTTTATCACTGGAAATGCCAATGCCTGTATCTGACACAGAAAACTGCATCCAAGAATCAGGTTTAGAGCCTTCTTGATTTTCTGTTCTCCGTACTGCTAAAGTGACTTGACCACCGTCTGGGGTGAATTTCACCGCATTGTTTAGTAAATTGATGAGGACTTGGCGTATCCGTCGCTCATCGACAAGAATATCTGAGCATAGAGTCGGAATTTGTACATCAATCTTAATGTTCTTATGATTAGCTTGCTGCCTGATAAAAGCAAGACTGGACTGACAAAGATAGGTGATGGAAGTTGGGGCATAGTTTAATTCGATCTGTCCTGCTTCAATTTTCGCAACATCAAGGACATCGTTGATCAATTCCAGTAGGTGTAGACCACTTCGTTCCACCGTCTGTAGAGCTTGGAGTTGGCGTTCATTCACCGTGCCAAATATTTGTTCTTTCAAACTCTCCGTCATACCCAAAATCGCATTGAGGGGAGTTCGCAGTTCATGGCTCATTGTTGCCAAAAACTCATTTTTAAGTTGAGTGGCTCGCATTAGTTCCGCATTGGTCTTCTCTAGTCTTTGTTCATATTCTTTTTGGACTTGCATATCCCGCATAATAAACGAGAAAAACTCGACTTCACCTTGAGGAGATTTATGGGAGAGAATGAGTTGAGAAACGGGTGTCTCTTGACCTTTGGCATCTAATAAAGCAGTTTCCCCAAGCCAACTACCTGTAGCGATCGCCGCAGGAAATCCTTCTTGGACAATCAAGTCGGTTGCCCATTGCGGATGACAGTCAGAGATCTTAAACTGCATAACTTCTTCTGCGTTTAGGTCAATTCCACAGAGCTTTTTCAACTGGGCATTTTTCCAGAAGACATTGCCATTCGCATCGATCATACTAATGTAATCGGTCGAAGCTTCGAGAATAGAAATTAGACGATTTTGCTTTTGTTGAAGTTGCTTCCATTCGGTAATGTCTTCCGCAGTGCCGATGGTCTGCCTTACCCGCCCATCCGCATCGCGACTAAAGACAGAATCACGGCTGAACAGCCACCGCCATTCACCATTAGCATGTCTCATCCGATATTCAGTTTCTACGACTTCCCCATCCTTTGCGGCTTGTATGCGTTCGTAGTAACTTGGGAGAGAAACCTTTAAATCATCAGGATGGAGTAACTGTTGGATGAAGTTCTCTCCCATCGCTTGGATTTCTGCGGATGAATAGCCTAAGGTCGTAAAAACCTCGCGGTTAGCATAGACATTACGATGTTCTTGGATATCGTAGAGATAGAGGATATTAGGTGAAGCATCGGCGATCTGTTGAATAAATCGCTGACTCTCTCTCAAGGCTAGTTCTGATTGCTTGCGATCGCGAATATCCACCATCGTTGTCCGACCATACAAATAATTGCCATGCTCATCTTTGACGGCAGTTGAACTAATCATGGCTGGTAGAATCGACCCATCCTTGCAAATTATGTCAAATTCCACATTCTTGATCGTTCCCTGTTCTAGGAAAACCTGATAATTACTAAAGAAGGCTTGGCAACTATCTTCCGTCAAAAATTTAATCAGGGGTTGTCCAATCATTTCCTCTCGTTGATATCCTAACCACTGTAACTCAGTCTCATTGACACGGAGATATCTGCCGTTAGGATCGAGGGAATGATAGCCACAGGGCGCATTATTGTAGAGATCTTCGACTTCAGAGGTATATTGCGCTAAGATTTTTTCCGCCTCTTTGCGATCGCTAATATCCATAACGATACAAATAGTTTGGTCATTGGTATCTGGAAGCAGGGCTGCACCAATGAGCACCGCAACTCGACTACCATCTTTACGATAATATTCTTTTTCCCAAGGATTGATTACACTATGCTGTTGGAGCTGCTTGATCGCGATCAGGTCATTAGCCACATGCTCGATAGGGGTGATATCATCCCAATGAATTGCCCCTGATAGTAATTCCTCTCTGGTATAACCAATCATTTCGAGAAAGCGATCATTTGCCTCAAGTATATGTCCTTGAAAATCAGCAAATAACATTCCCACAACGCTAGACTCAAACACGCGACGGAAGCGAATTTCGCTTTCTCGCAACTTGAACTCTGCTTGCTTCTGTTGCGTAATATCATAATTGACTCCGATCATCTTGAGAGGATTATTTTGGTCATCTCGTTGGACGATCGCATGAGCTTGCAGATAACGAGAACTACCATCAGATAACAATACTCGGAATTCGGAGTTATATTCTTTTGCTCCTGTAAGAGCTTGTCGAGAATCCTCTAGAGCATTCGAGATGTCTTCGGGATGGATGCTATTCATCCATGCTTCCGCAGTAATTTTTTCAGCAGGATTTACGCCATAAAACTCATACATCCGCTCATCCCAAATTAATTCACTAGTTACGATATCCCATTCCCAAATACCGATACGAGCTGATTGCAAGGCGACATCTAAGCGAGTGGATATATTTTGCAATTGGAGTTCAGCTTGTTTGCGATCGCTAATATCCTGAATTTGAGCTACTAGGTAGAGGGGTTGTTCATGGGAATCTCTGACTATTGAGACACTGACTAAGCCCCAAACAACTTGTCCTTGCTTATTGTAGTATCGCTTTTCAAAGGAATCATTCTGAATTTCACCTCTAATTAGTTTCTTGGCAAGTTCCATACTTTGATGCTGATCATCTGGATGTGTTATATCTAGAAATGTCAATTGCAGAAGTTCAGATTCGCTATAGCCAAAAAGATTGCAGATCGCTGCATTAACCTCGATAAATCTTCCTTCGGGGGATACTAATGACATCCCGATAGCCGTGTTGTTAAAGGCGCTACGGAACATCTCTTCACTGACTCGAAGGGATTCCTCGGAATTTTTGCGATCGCTAATATCCGTCAAAACACCTTGATAGCCAATCACGTTCCCTTCAGAATTGACAATGGATGTAGTATTGACTTTTACCCATATATAGGAACCATTGTGATGAAGATGGCGAAATTCCGCTTTGTTTGATTTCTGACCAGCTTTAGCATTTTGGATATAATCACATAGCGATGGCAGATCCTCCGAATGCACAAGCCCAATCATTGATTTCCCAATCCATTCACTAGGCTCCCAACCAAAGAGATCTTTGAACTGGGGCGATAGATAAGTAAATACGCCATCTTGATCCGCAGACCAAATTAAGTCATTAGCACCTTCCACCAAGCGACGAAACTTTTCTTCACTTGCTGCTAAATCTTCTTCAATACGTTTACGCGCTCTAATATCTCTAAAAATTGCTTGAACTACTTGCTCATCCTCTAGTTCAATAATTCTAGCTGTGATATCGACAGGGATCAGACTGCCATCTTTGCGAACTACTAAAGTTTCGAGATTAGTTGCTGGTTCATTTTGGACAATTTGCGTAAAATGCGATCTTACGGATTCGAGAGATTCAGGTGGATGAATCAAGGACATATGCAGATTTTTGATTTCCTCGCGGCTGTAGCCTAGGAGAATCTCGGCCTGTTGATTGGCGGTAATGCCGTAACCCTGAGTATCTGACAAAAAAATCGCATCGCTAGCACCATCCATCAGAGCACGGTAGCGTTGTTCACTTTTTTGGAGCGCAATTTCAGCCTGTTTGCGCGATGTGATATCGGTTAATGTCCCAACATAGCCAACGACATTATTATCACTATCAACTTCCTGCACAACTTGCACATAAAACCAATTCGTACTGCCATCTGGTCGTAGATGCCGCCCCTCACTATGCACAATTACGCGATCATTGAGATTAGCTTGAGTATAGTCTTGACTCCATTGAGCAAGTAAAGCATCACGATCATCAGGATGCAAAGAGTCCATCCATCCATTTCCCAAAGCCGATTCCTTGGGGCGACCAGTCATTTCACTCCAGCGATCGTTGACATAGGTACAGTGAAATATTTCGTCAAATTTAAAAATAGCAACTGGAGCCGCCGCCGCTAAGGTTGAGGACTGGAGATCACTTGCCTGTCTAGATGCTTCTATCTTTCTAGTCTCCCTATCCTCCAAGAAACTTTGGGATAGTACATCGGTGAGTCGATTTTTGTATAATATCCCTACCACGCGATCGCCATCTAATACAGGTAAATGCTGAATATGATGCTGCTGAAATAACTGCATCACAGCTTGTAAATCATCCAAGCTTGCTTCTGAGATGCTAATGACTGGTTGACTCATCACTGTCTGCACCGATATTTGCTCAAGCGGAATAGACTGAAGACTGGCGCGAATAATGTTTTGTTCAGTCACAATCCCCAGCAAGTCATGACTAGCGAGGTCAAGGCAATCTGACTCACTACGCTGCACCACCAATACACAACTTTCCCCCGTTTCCCCCATCATGGCGATCGCAGATCTCACAGACTGATCCGATGTAATCGTCAAAAAATTACGGGCGATCGCAGACTGTAAATCTTGGAGGGGTAAGGGACTTACATTGCTCATAACAGACACCTTGCTCTGATCTAACAATAATTGCGATCGTTATATCTATCGCAATTATCTCATTAACTTTAAATTCCAAATATCAAGAAAAGATTACACCTATAGCAATACAAATTTTGCTGAGGACACAAAACCCAAAAGATGAGTGGCAGCGCGAAGCGCTGCCACTCATCTTTTGGGTTCATATTGTTACAAGGATTGATATTTTGGGTGCTGCGACTTAATAAAGAACTAGATTTTTAGTGGCGCGGCAAAGCAGCACCACTAAAAATATGTTCCTTATGCTGTAGTTACAGGTTCTTTAGCCAAAAACTTCTCAAGCTCGGTAATCGCTTCCGCATCAACCTTCTCTTGCATTGGACAGAACTTCGGTCCACACATCGAGCAGAATTCTGCGGTCTTATAAATATCCGCAGGCAAGGTCTCATCGTGATATTCCTTAGCACGTTCGGGATCGAGGGATAGCTCAAACTGCTTATTCCAATCAAAGTTGTAACGTGCAGTTGATAACTCATCATCGCGATCGCGTGCATTAGGACGATGACGGGCAATATCCGCAGCATGAGCCGCGATCTTGTAGGCGATCAAGCCATTACGCACATCTTCAGCATTGGGAAGTCCAAGATGTTCCTTCGGTGTGACATAGCAAAGCATCGCCGTACCATACCAACCCGCCATCGCTGCACCGATCGCGGAAGTGATGTGATCATAGCCGGGGGCAATGTCAGTAACTAGAGGACCAAGTACATAGAAAGGAGCTTCGGAGCATTCTTCCATTTGCTTACGCACATTGAATTCGATCTGATCCATTGGCACATGTCCGGGACCTTCCACCATGACTTGAATATCATGTTCCCAAGCACGGCGAGTTAGCTGTCCGAGGGTCTTCAACTCTGCAAGCTGGGCGGCATCAGATGCATCATGTAAACATCCGGGGCGGAGAGAATCACCTAAGCTAAAGGAAACATCATGCTTCTTGAAGATTTCGATGATGTCGTTGAAATGGGTGTAGAGAGGATTTTGCTTGTGATGATGCAACATCCAACGGGCAAGAATACCACCACCACGAGACACAATTCCTGTAAGACGATTCTTAACGAGAGGTAGATGCTCGATCAAAATCCCTGCATGGATAGTTTGATAGTCCACACCTTGCTCAGCGTGCTTCTCAATGATATGGAGGAAGTCGTCGGCTGTGAGATTTTCCATTCTGCCATGCACACTTTCGAGTGCTTGATAAATGGGAACTGTACCAATGGGAACTGGTGAAGCGTTAATAATCGCAGTCCGAATCACATCCAAATCACCGCCACCTGTGGACAAGTCCATCACGGTATCAGCGCCATATTTGACCGATAGATGGAGCTTGGCAACTTCTTCGTCAATATTAGAAGAGTTAGGAGATGCGCCAATATTGGCATTAACCTTACATCGGAAGGCAATACCGATCGCCATCGGCTCTAGATTGGTGTGATTCTTGTTAGCGGGAATAATCGCCCGACCTCTAGCAACCTCAGCACGTACTAATTCGACGGGAAGATTTTCACGCCATGCTACATACTGCATCTCTTCAGTGATGATGCCTTGACGAGCGCAGTGCATTTGCGTACCGCGATATTCTCCGCGCCTTGTGGGTGCAGAGTTAAGCTTTAGTCCAACTGTCATGTAAATTTCCTCAAATAATTTGCTTTCCTACGCCGATGTCAATCGGTTCAGGTTCTAAGGATTTGCTCTCAGTCTGGTTTTCACAGACACTCCTAGCATTTTGAGATCATAGCACTGTAAAGCTAGTGCTTATAGTTAGAGATAGGCTGGGCTATAAAAATTAATTATTGTCATAGGATTGGAAGCACAAAATAGGGGCGGGTTTAGTCGATAATTTGACCATGCACCGTAAGGTTATCAGCAAAACCCGCCCCTACAGAAGACGATGATTTTATTAAATTTCCAATGCTTAAGTGAAATCAATATTGTCGTAAAGATCGGCTATTTGGATTTGCACATCTGCAAACTTTAAAGAAATCGTCACGGTCGGATCATCATATTCTGAGAATAACCATTGATTGACCGCAGTTTTCACATGATGCTCCACATGAACACGATACTGATCAATTAATAAATATTCCTGAAAAGTATTAATAGTTCGGTAATAGGCAAATTTTTCACTGCGATCGTAATTTTGAGTGGATTTAGATAATACTTCCGCAATGAAGCAAGGATTAGTAATCGTATCTTTACGCCCATTCTGCATTTCCAAAGGTTTAGGCGCAACCATGACATCAGGATAGGTATGTATCTTGATGTCAGGAATCCAAAGTCGTTGATCCGCAGAAAATAGACGAAAAGGTTTACCTCGTAGGGCAATTTTGATGATTGACAATAAATTTACAGCGATTTCAGTATGGTTTGGTGTACCACCAGTCATTGGAATAATTTCTCCATTACGGTATTCGTTACGAATATCTGAAGCTATTTCTAGTTCGAGGTATTCGTCAACGGTGTAAGTTTTCTTGGCAAGTTGAGTAACCATGATGTTTTATCTGCGATCGCGTCCCGATGAAATTTGTTTAAAGTAAGGCTGAGTCGAGTTGAGACATTCTTGCAATTCAGGTGTCACATCTGTTGCAGCAACACCATCTTGCTCATAGACAAAACCTTCGCGCACAAAGCGCCCAACTAATTTGCCGAACGTAATTTTATTGGGGCTGAACCCATATTGCAGAATTGCGAAATTATCCAGATTGCCTTTCTTTGGAGCTTGCAAAGTATACACTTCGTAATCAATCCCAGTCTGATATCGAGGAATCTCTAACTTGAGAGAAACAATTGTCGAGCCGTTGGGTGAAAATCCGTGATAGCAGATCCGCTCTTTGCGATCTTTGGATTCTGCTTGTTTGGCAATGCGAATATAGCGCGAACCACCACCCCAATAAAGCCCTTCTTCGATCGCTTGGGCATGATCACCTACCACTAAGCTAGAAGCAAGGCAACTAAGAGCGATCGCTGTTATACCGTAAAAAACTGTTTTCATATTTTTTATAATCCTAATCCAGAGCGCTATGCAAATAGATATCTATAGGCAATGCTTTGCACTACCTATACTTAATCAAAAATCTGGGATATTAGACAGGAAAACTCTGGCAAAAGTGGCGATGTCAGGGTATCAGTTGCAAATAAAGTCATCGCTAATTTGAGAAGACCATTTTCGCGCCGATAAACTTGAATTTGTTTCGCTCGCCAATCTGCAATCCAATATTCCAATACACCATGCGATGAATAAAGTTTAAGTTTTATTTCACGATCACGCCTTTCATTGTCAGTTCCCGCCGATAGCACCTCGATCACTAGATCTGGCGCACCGCGAAAATGCCCCGTATCATCAACTAAAGCTGCATATTTCTCCTTACTCATCCAGATCACATCAGGAATGACATCATCATTGTCACCAAAGATTAGTCCTGCCCCAATCTCTGCTTCACCTAACTTTGTTGCCCGTGACCAAGTGTCTAAAACGGTAAAAAATCTACCGCAAGTTTTTTGATGCTTATTGTGAGGCGCTCTAGTCACGTAAAGTTCTCCATTAATAATTTCATAACGGTTTCTGTTGTCGGGCATCAGTTCTAGGTCAGCACTAGTCCAAAGAAGCTGTCCTTCTGGCTTAGAGATTGCTGCTTCTGTGACGATGGGATTATTAGCAGTTTCAGGTGTAGCAATGATCGCTTGAGTCATGATGGATACCTACGATGAGCGATATCGTAATAGTATAACAAGGGGCAATTGATGGTAACAAAGATGATTACTCTGGTAACAGGCGCAACTCGCTCAGGCAAAAGTGAATGGGCCGAGCATCTAGCAATGCGATCGCAAAAGTCGGTAATTTATATCGCCACAGCGACTCGTTATAAAGATGATGCGGAATGGGAAGCACGATTGCAAAAACATAGCGATCGCCGTCCTGAGAGTTGGCAAGTTTTAGAAGTTCCCATTGACTTAGCTCCAACTATTTCCGAACTCGCTAGTAATTCTTCCAATTATATTCTGGTGGATTCACTCGGAACTTGGCTAGCAAATCTTTTAGATAAGAATGAAGAGGAATGGGCAAAGATTGAGCATGAATTATTGCAGGTAATTCAAACCTGTATCGTTGAGAATGAGTTGTTACATGCTGTTAAAGGCTGCATTGTTGATATTACCTTTGTTGCGGAAGAAGTGGGCTGGGGAATTGTTCCAGCCTATGAATTAGGTAGAACCTTTCGCGATCGCCTCGGTGGTCTCAGTCGCAAAATTGGGGCGATCGCTGATGCTGTTTATCTAGTCACAGGCGGCTATGCAGTCAATCTAACGCAAATTGGTGAAAGATTACCCTGACTTTGTTCTCATAGATTTTGTCAGACTATACTTACAGCAAATATAGATCTGGACTAAATTTAAGGTTTCGTTATTTTCTTCAACTATAGCGCGATCACCCAAAATAAAGGTAGGATTTCCGATGGACAGTTAACAGCATCAACAATACCGCAGTCATGGAAAACCCCAAAACCTTGGGCTATATTCAGCCAGCCGAATGGCAACCCCATAGCGCCTGCTGGCTAGCCTTTCCCAGCCATCGCGACCTGTGGTTAGAATATCTCGATATCGTCCAAGCGGAATTTGTTGCCCTTGCCAAAGCGATCGCCACATCCGAGCAGCTAGAGATTTTAGTACTAGAGGAAACCGCCGAACTTGCTAAGCAATTACTTAGCGACTTACCTGTGCGCTTCCATCAAATTCCCTTTGGCGATATCTGGATGCGCGATATCACACCGATTTATATCAAAAATGCCGATGGAAAATTGGGAGCTTTGCGCTTTCAATGGAACGGTTGGGGTGGGAAATATCTGCTCGAACATGACGATCGCGTAGCAGCTAATATTCTGCAAACCCTTGATATTCCTAAGTTTGAATTTGACTGGGTACTCGAAGGCGGCGCGATCGAAGTCGATGGCGAAGGAACCTGTTTGACTACTAAGCAATGCTTACTTAATCCTAATCGCAATCCCCACCTCACTCAAGCAGCGATCGAATCAGGATTAAAAGCTGCTTTGGGTGTAGAGAAAGTTCTTTGGATTGAAGAAGGGCTGCTCAATGATCACACCGATGGACATATCGACACGATCGCGCGTTTCATTGCACCGCATACAATTATGTGCATGGAACCAACTTCTGAGGATGATCCTAATTATCAAGTTCTCAAGGATATTGCTTCTCAATTAGAAACCATGACCGATGCTAAGGGCAGAAAAATAGATGTAGTGAGAATTCCTTCACCAAATCTCGTACTTGATGACGAAGGTGAAATCATGCCCGCTAGTTATCTCAATTTCTATATCTCTAACGATAGTGTGATTATTCCCATTTACGGTTCTCCTAATGATCAACTCGCAGTGGAAGCGATCGCTAAGCATTTCCCAAACCGCAAAGCGATCGGGCTTTCGGCAAAACATATTCTCTTAGGCGGCGGCGCATTCCATTGCATCACCTGTCATCAACCCCGATAAAAGATTCAGCGCATAGCGCTGAATCTTTTATTTTTTAGAACTTATGCAAGTCCAATAGATTTAAGTAGCTAGGCATAAGTAACATTAAAACCAAGAAGCGTGGGTCGCCCGCGTAGCGGGCGACCCACGCTCTGGTTTTGGTTTTTAATTTTAAATAGATTTGTTGTAGGTAGAGCCTGCAACAAATCTACTCGTTATACTGAGCAATAATTATGTCATGGATAGAACTGAGTATTAATACTACCAATGAAGCAGTGGATTGGGTCTGTACCTTGCTTGCTAAAGCGATCGCAGTTGAAGATATGCAGATCAGCGAATATCAGGAAGAATCATCACAATGGACATTTACGATCCAAATGTATTTACCTGAAGATGCACGCATTCATCAACGGATAGATGAGATTGAGAAGATTCTCACACCATTGCATCGTACAGGTATGACCAGTGGATTACAAACCTTTATCCTTGACCATAAGCCCATCCACATCGCATCGGCATCTCATGCGGCAAGTTCTTTAATTAGAAAAATAGGCGATCGCTTTGTGATTCTATCGGCTGCATCAGACTATCAAGCCCATCCCCAAGAGATTGTGCTGCGATTGCAAAATAGCCTTGCCTTTGGTACTGGACTGCATCCCGCAACTATTCTCAGTCTGCGCTTACTAGAACGCCATGTTAAGCCCAATCTTGACACCCTCGATCTTGGCTCAGGTTCAGGGATTCTCAGCGTTGCTATGGCAAAGTTAGGCGCAAAGGTATTGGCGATCGATAATGACCCCATCGCCGTAGCTGCTACTCAAGACGCAGTAGAGCGTAACCAAGTCACACAGCAGGTGACAGTAAAAGAGGCAAGCCTTGGTAGCGCTAGTCAACTGGGGCATTGGATGGGGGGTGATAGCATTGAGTCTGTTCCTGCAATTGAAACTCAGGAACAATTTGATCTGATCGTTGCCAATATTTTTGCGCGAGTGCATATTTCCCTTGCCTCTGAATTTTACAAAGCGTTACGTTCCACTTCCACCCATTCAGGGATCTTAATCACCGCAGGATATACCAGCGATCGCTCTGAAAATGTATCTTCAGCTATGGCTGAGGCGGGATTTGTGGAAAGCGATCGCACTCAAATCGATGAATGGATCGCGATCGCTTTCTATCAAAATGCAAAATAAAGAAAGGGGGGCTTCGCCCCCCCTTTCTTTATTGAGAACTTTGTTACAAATCGTCAAATATAGCTCAAACCAAAATGGAGATGGGAAAGCGATAATGGGAACAAGTATAGGCAACGAGAGAGAAATTCAACTAGTAGCGATCGCTACCATCAAAACTTATACCTTGCCTAGACTAAATAACAATTTGAAAGCGGCAAAGTCCCCTTTTTAATCTGCACAGGATCAACCACAATTTAAAAGAGGTTTTGCCCCTTTTAAATCTTTACACTATGAGGAGTTGGAGGATATATGGTGTATACCCCTTTGATTGGTTTCACGCTATTTATGATCCTATTTTTAGGAGTAGCATTTATGCTTAGTTATTTCTGGTGGGCCGATCGCTACAAAACTCCAGAGGTAATTGCCGCAGAAGTAATGCAGTTTTCTGAGCAAATCACCAACGCATTGTCAGTTTTTGCAGTAGGAATGCTAGCCTTTGGCATCATGCTCATATTTCTTAATTTTTCGCTTCATGCTTCCTAAAAATCTACCTTTACAAAAGAATGGCGGCGCGAAGCGCCGCCATTCTTTATCTAAAATTGATGGTGCGGGGCAAACCCCTGCACCATCTAAAAAAATTTATAAAAAGCCGACTGCTCCGCCTAGCAATACACTCATCCCTGCGATCGCAATTGGATGAATTACCAAAGCCCAAATAGAGGGAATCTTGATGCCATCGCAAAGGGGAAATACTAAACGGGCGATCGCTGCATTCACAATTAAAAAGATGATTGCCCAGAGGGGAATCAATCGTAAATTGATAATAGCTAGAGCAAGCCAAATCAATATATTAGCGATCGCTACAGCCCCAATACCCTGTACCCATGCTTTACCCGACTCAATGGGGCGATCGGGCGACATCCAGACTAAGCCTAACCAAGTTAGCCCTGCCAATAAACCACAGGCGATCGCATCAGTAAGAAATTGCATATATTTTCACAGCGTGAAACTAATTCAAAAGAGACTGCTAGTTGATTTTGGGTGGCTTTGCCACCCAAAATCAGATTGCTACTCAATTCTGGCAGGAATCCCCTGACGACGCAATTGCTCGATCCGTTGTTGAGCCACATTAGGATCGCGATAGGAGCCAACCTGCACTTGACCATCACTGGGGCGGACATAGGCATCACGTTCGATCTGTTGTGCACTAGCCGCATAGCTATTTTCAACAACTACACGATAGCTACTTTGGGCTGGTGGATTTGTGGCAGCAGATGATATAGGTGCTGCGTATTTCACAGCCGTGTTACTACGAGGCGCAACATATTCAGGAACGGCAGCAGGTGTGGTCGTCGGTACTACTGTTACAGTTCGCTTAGGAGCGGGTGAGCTAGTAGTACGGCTAGGTGCAGGCTCACTATAGGAACGTGTGGGTACAGGTTCGTTTCTAGGCGCAGGTGCAGGGGTATAACTCCTCTCCAAAGGTGCTAAAGCTGGTGGCAGTGGTGCAACCGACATGGGAGGTAACGACATCGATGGCACTGTCCGCAATGGGGAACTTGGCACAAAAGCACTATTGGGAGCAAAGACCGATGAGTTTTTGGTTAATGTACTATTTTTGTTTTTGTTGACGAAAGTAGGATCAGCGATCGCTTTACTATTTTTGGCGAGGCTATCGACATTAACTTGAGTTTTATCCCCCGCAAAAGGCACAAAGGATAAGTCATTAGATTTCTGCTGATTTTGTAAATTAATATCCTTGCCCAAATCATCATTATTAGTTTGGGCTGATGATTTAGTTTTTTGCTCTGGTTTAAATAACTTCATCACTCCCGAAGGATCGACCATCAAATAACCGATCGCCGCACTAGAGCAGAGCAGTAATAACAGTGAAATTATGCCCACAGGATTCATCAAACTGCGGAGGGCACTCTTTTCGGCTGGGGGAACTGGATATGAATATTCCTGATTAACAGAGTCTTGATAATTATCTGCGTAGTTATTGGCGTAATCATTCGCAAAACTCTGCAAGATTTCATCATCATCAGGTGCAGGAACCTGTGCCATGGTTGGCTCAACATTTGGTGTTACATTTGGCGAATTGAAGCCCATTGATGCGTCACCATAACCATGCAAACTTTGAGCGTAAGCAACTGCTCTATCTAAGTCGGCATTGATATCACTATGACGAGGATTATCTAAGCTATCGAGATCTAGTCCTCTATATTGATGTAATTCTGCATTGGCGATCGCATCGGATGTAGTAGCATTTGCGCCCAATGGTGGCATCACAGGCATTTGAATCGTGCGGCGATCGCCATTGACTTCCACAGGAGGCGTAAGGGGAGACAATGCTTCCGACAAACTGGGCGATGTCCAGATGGACTGAGTAGATACAGCGCGAGGTCTAAAAGGATTGAGATAGGAAATGGTTTGACCATTTTCTTGCCAATGGCGGTAGCGATCTAGCTCATCATTGAGGCTCG
This sequence comes from Pseudanabaena sp. BL-A-41, assembly GCA_050632425.1. GTDB lineage: Bacteria > Cyanobacteriota > Cyanobacteriia > Pseudanabaenales > Pseudanabaenaceae > Pseudanabaena. The sequence goes on from CP192607.1 coordinate 3,986,042, forward strand.
CATCCAAACCAGCCAACGCTGTTTGCAAGACTGATGATTGAGCGATCGCAGGCAAAAAATCAGTCTCTGCGTCAGTGACCCTTGGGTTAGTTTGAGAGATTTTGGGTGAGATGGTTGGGGAGATGGTAGGACTCAATGTTTGCATAATTCTTTACCTCAGGCAGTAACGGCGGGTTGAGCTAGGTAAATGTCTCGGATATCTTCGGGCAGAGCATCTTCTAGAGCTTGATAGGCTCTGAATAGAAGTTGTTTTACATCGCTAGCAGAAATGCTTTCGCCCTCAGCATGTAAGTAGGCGGCGATGCGTGTATGGCTCCATTGAAAAGTTTGAGATAACAATAGTACCAGACGCAGGTTGCCAGCCATTTGATTTAGGGCTTGATTAAGGTAGCACCAAAATACAGGGGGGGTATCCTTGAGGGAATATTGAATTTCTTCAACGGGAGGTACTTCGGCACGATTAATCATCATCGCGGCGATGTTGATCAGCCAACTTTGCAAGGATAGGCGCGGCGTAGTCACCCTCAGGTCTAGCACTCGCATTTCGTGGTAGATGTATTCCCAAGTTTTGACAAATAAATAGTCTGATTGCACTGGCGATCGCGTTGCCGTGCCAATCAAGGTATACAGCACTTGTCCATAGCGACAAAAAATCGCTGCAAAATATTGACCCTCTTCAGGATGCCTTTGAAATAGTGTCACGAGTTCGCGATCGCTTTTCTGGAAAAGCGCCTGAATCTTAGGGTGATGAATTTCGGGAAGGGGGGGAAGCTGCACGGTCACGGCTATTGCTAGCTCACTTTATAAGTTTTCATTTTTGATGCACACATACTAGCAGCAAAGTATGATAATGCAACCCGTAGTTCGTACTAAATAATTTCAGAGGAAGATCTTTGCAGCTTACTTTGGAAAGTAGACTTTATGATTTACCGCAGTTTAACTGACATTAATATTTACGATTCCCCAACCCTCGATCGCCTTGCAACCCAGATGGCTAAGGGCAGATATTTACAGGTATTAGAGTCTGAGCCAAGTTTTCTAAAAATCCAGTTACTCGAAGATGACTATGAAGGACTGCTCGATCGCCAAGATTTAGACAAGTTAGAACCCAGCGATCGCCAAAGTTTTATCGATAATTTACCCCCAGCATTAAGTGTTGCCGAAATCCGCGATCGCTTACCGCAAGTAATTGCTTTTATCCAACAAGCAATGGCAGTACCGAATGAATATCTCTGGGGTGGGACGGTTGCGCCAAATTATGATTGTTCTGGATTAATGCAAGCCGCCTTTGCCTCGGTTGGGATTTTGATTCCCCGCGATGCCTATCAACAGGAAGCCTTCGGTGAACCCGTCTCTCTAGATAAATTGCAAATCGGCGATCTGATTTTTTTTGGTACACCTGTTAAGGCAACCCATGTGGGCATATATATCGGCGATCACAGCTATATTCATAGCTCTGGCAAAGAACATGGACATAATGGCATTGCTATCAGTGAACTTTCAGGATCAGACCAAGTTTCGCAATGGTATTCTCGCCAGTTACGTGGTGCGGCAAGAATTACCTCAAACAAAAAACACGCCATGATGCGATCGCCTCTTTAATATCCGTAAAGTAAGGCGCGATCGCGTATTGATATATTTTAATTAGTCAAGAATTGCGCTGTGTTATTTTTTAAGTTATGCCAACGATTTTAAGAATTGGTGCATATCGTTTTTATTTTTACAGTCACGAGCCAAATGAACCACCAAATATTCATATTGATCGCGATAACTTGGTATGAGTACTTTGGCGATTAAGACGGATGAGAGAGTTAAGAACGTTAGCTTCACTGAAGATACGATCAGTGTTGATTTAATGGATGGTCGGACGATTGTGGTTCCATTAGCATGGTATCCGAGGTTATTGAATGGAACTAATGAGCAGCTTGCTAAGTGGGAAGTCTGCGGTGGTGGTTATGGTATTCATTGGGAAGATCTTGATGAGGATCTGAGTACTGAAGGTATGTTGCGTGGTGCGCCTGCGCCGAGAAAATCAAGATCAACTGTTTAAGGTGATCGCCTCTTTAATCTCGGTGATAGTAAAGTGTGATCGCAATTCATTATCAAATCAGAAACTACTAATCATGAAAAAAATTTAGCTTTCTTCAAGGTGTTGAATGCTTCTTGAGCAAATTTATAATCATCTTTATCAGATACAACGTTTATTAGAGCATCATCAAGAGTTTTAGAAAGCCATTCAATAGTTTCAAATACTTCAGCAAAATTTATTTGTTTGACTTGTTCACGAATTTTAGTACGACTACTAGCGCTTTTTCCATTAGCAAGCTCTGGTTTAGCTTTGTTATGAACTATCTGATTACGTAAATCAGCCAAGGAAAGAATTCTTTTCCGTAAATTACTGTCCATCTCTAATTTTGATACAAGAGTAAATAAAGACCCTACTTTATTATCCAAATTATTTGTTGATATTAATTTTTTGCTATCATCAAAGCCAAATTCATGCTCTAACAAGGCTTCGCTATAGAATAAATTTAATCGATTTTCCACCCATGTCGCAAGCAAAATCACAGCTACTTCTAATCTGTTGGCAGCAATGGCATCATGTGCTGACAACAAGAAATCATTATTTACGTTGTCATGAATAGCTAAATTCTCAATTATAAGATTGAAGTTATCTCGCATCACTGAAATAATATAATCAGCCTCTGATAATCTATTGGTGTCAATCAATTCAGAATTAATTGCGATCCTTAATAGTGATGGGAAAGCGGCATGTGATATATCTTTTATTAATGAGCTAGTAGGAATCTGTTCCATATCAGAAGCGTTGAACGATAGAAAAAAGTTAGAAAAAAGCGCATCTAATTTGATAAATTAGATGCGAACAAATAAAAAATAATATTAGAAATGCTATCTAACTTTCCTAAAGTTGTCAAACAATTCCTCAAGAAATTACCACAAGACGATTATCCAAAACTTAGCACATTTGCGTTTGTATCTTGCTGGCTTAGTTATGTACTAGACCAGAGTCAAACAAGTATGACAAGTTTATTCCAAAGATTGAATATGCGAGGGATAGACATAGATAAATCAACATTTTCTAAAGCGAGCAAGAAAAGAAACTCAGATATTTTTTGTAATTTATTTGAGGAATTAAGAAAGGAATTGAAGAAAGAGAAAGAAGTAAGTAGAGAAAATTTAGTATTATTTCCCCTAGACTCCACCATAGTTACGCTAACAAGTAAACTAATGTGGAGCCAAGGATACGGACAAGTAAAGCTGTTTAGTGGGATCAATAACTGCACTAATGAACCTGATGGAATATTGATACATTTTGGCAATGGGCATGACAGTAAATACGGGGAAACAACTATAGAAGCAATACCAAAAGAATCAGTCGGAATAATGGATAGAGGGTTTGCCAAACTCAATCGCATCAAAAATCTCATGCAATTACAAAAGCGCTATTTTGTGATCAGAGTTAAGAACAATATGAACCTAGAATTGCTAGAAAATGGAAAAGCGATATTAGGGACAGGTAAGGATAAAGTAGAAGTAAGAGTAGTTTCCTTTTCAGACTTAGAAACCCGTAGTGAATTCCGACTTGCCACAAACTTATCAGAGGCGGCAGATCAAGAAGTAAGTAATGATGAAGTAGCAGAGATTTATAAAAAGCGATGGCAAATTGAGCTATTTTGGAAATTTTTAAAAATGCATTTAAAATTAGATCGATTGATTACTAAAAATGTCAATGGAATTACTATTCAAATTTATACTTGCTTAATTGCTTATATTTTACTAGAGCTAGTAGAAATACCAAAAGAGTTTGGTTGTAAGATGTTAGATAAGCTGCGATATTTACAAGCTTTTATGTGTGAGAATATTAGCTATCTACATTGGTTTAGGAAAACAGTGATTTTAAGCTAAAATCACTGTTTTGACAGGTGTAGTGTATCCGTTTTTAGTATTTCTTCGCGTTTGCTTCAACACTTTTGGTTCCATATATAAATATGTTCTTAACTATTAATTTATTTTTATAAACTAAAATGAGTTTAGGTTGAGATTATCTTTTGCGTTTAGTTAAAGTCAATGCAATCTTTTTTTACTACTTTATTCAATTAGACTTTTCCTTCTAGCTTTTATAGAACCTCCCAAAAATCAACATTCAATATCTCATCAACATCACGGCTAAATTGCCACTTATCTGGGAAATCAACATTTTTATACCCTTGATTTTTTCTTACAGTACGCAGAGCAAGAGCAAAAGCTTCTTCAAACAACTCATCACTATTTACATAGTTTTTCAGGCTAGGCGACTGACTCAAAATACCGATTATTTCAAATCGAGTGCGATCAATAGTTATTTCCCATCCTGCATAGTCATACTCGCTTTTAACATAGCAACGTTTGAGTAAATGTTCGAGAAGCGTCGATAGCCTTCTTCTTAAATCGCGTCGATCTCTACCTGCCAAGCCTTCCAACTCCTCTACCAGATTTTCAATATCGAGGTTTTCTAAACTACCACTCTTTAATTGCGCTATCACTGTTTCTAGCCACAGATTTAGATCTTGGTCGTAAAGTGATATTTTTTTTGCAATTGTTTGAGTCATTAGAGATTCTCCTGCGATCACTCATCTCAACTTATTCTAGTCTAGATGTTAACTGTAAAAGATCGCCTTTACTGCACTTATTCAAATAGCGATTTAGCTAAAATCTCATAAACCAAGCATTTGTTTAATATCATTTAAAGCGATCGCGGTTTTACTTTTGGCAAATGGTATGCCAGTCAATTACGTGGTGCGGCAAGAATTACCAAAGCCTATAAAAACGTGAGTTCGCGATAATTATGCACAACTACCTAAAAGCGTAACTGACTAGAATGAATCATTCCCATTGAGCCACATACATCGGTGTAGTACCATTCCCCATTTCTTCCATAAAGATCAACGGTTTGAGGCGATCGCACTACACATAGGAGATTACCGTTAGGCGAAACTCTCACATTGGATGGAGGATCAAAGACAAAGGCTGTACCTGTACGCGATGTCTGCGAATCGAAATTACAAACATAGTCCAGCATTTTTTCGGTTGCCGCAGATTGCGGGCGATGGACTATGCGTTCAGGAAAGGTAGTCCATACTAGGTCTTGACAATTAGCTTGGCTTTCAACGCGATCGCTACCTAAGTAATAGACAAAGTTCACACTGCGATAACTAGCTCTCGAAATTGAACAAGTATCGATGTTGATCGCTTGCCCCTCTACGGCTCTACCAACATAGTAGTTACAAGATTGTGCTGCGGTTGGTTCACTTACGATGAAGCTAGCTGCGATCGCTATCAGTAGGATTAGACCAGAAGATACAAGAGGTTTCATACATACCTCCAAACTCCCACGAGTATATACATAATTGTATCATTTAATACAAAGAGTTGTTTGTATTAAGCCCCTTTTTGACAGGGCAACCGCATAAAAAAGTGAATAAAATAAGGAGACAATAAAGAAGTCAAGCCGTAATGAATAGCCCTATCACAGTTAGTTTAGTGAGCCACTTTGAGGGAGTAGAAGATCCACGAGATAACCGAGGGAAAGAGCATAAATTGCTAGACATAATCGTGATAGGGATCTGCGCCGTGATAAGTGGGGGAGAAAACTGGGAAGACATCGAGCTATTTGGCAAATCAAAACAAGAATGGCTGGGGACATTTCTTGAACTACCGAATGGGATACCCTGTGATGACACATTTGCCAGAGTGTTTGCGAGATTAGACCCGCAACAAATGCAAAATAGCTTCATCAGATGGGTGAAATCGATAAGTCATGTGCTGAAGGGAGAGATAGTAGCTATAGACGGTAAAACCTTGAGACAATCCTACGACCAAGGAGCAGACAAAGGTGCAATCCATATGGTGAGTGCATGGGCAAGCGCAAATCGATTGGTATTAGGGCAGCGCAAAGTCGATGATAAATCCAACGAAATCACCGCAATACCAGAATTGTTAAAGCTATTAGAAATTACTGGTTGTATTGTGACAATTGACGCAATGGGATGCCAGAAAGAAATAGCTAGTCAAATCGTTCAACAGGGAGGGGATTACGTTTTAGCACTTAAAGGTAATCAGGGAAGTCTATTTGAGGATGTGCAGTGGTTGTTTGAGCAAGCTATCACCACTAATTTTGCAGATGTAGACCATGACTTTTGCCAGTCTATAGACAAAGGACATGGACGTTTAGAAATTCGACGTTGTTGGACTTTATCTAACTTGGATTACCTTACACAACTGCCTTTATGGGCTGGTTTACAAACCATTGCCCTAGTCCAAAGTGAGCGCCGCATCAATGGTAAAGTCTCCACCGAGAATCGCTACTACATTTCGAGCTTGCCTTCTAATGCTTCTGTCATGAATAACGCGGTTCGTACCCATTGGTCGATTGAAAATTCATTGCATTGGGTTTTAGATGTCTCTTTTCACGAAGATGCTTCTCGTATTCGCAAAGATAATTCTCCTGAAAATATGGCGATGTTGCGGCACTTTGCTCTTAATCTCTTAAGCCGTGATAAGTCTTCTAAGTCCAGTATGCGAGCTAAACGTCATAAGGCGGCTTGGGATCTGGCTTATCTTGAACATCTCCTTTCCCTTTGATTTTTTATGCGGTTGCCCTGCCCTTTTTGAAAGCGCAGCTTCGCTGTGCATTCAAATCAATAAGAGCAATCAACTCCAGTACAAAGTCTAGTAAACCAATTTTTTGCGATGACTCTTAGAGCAAAATCATGCCCCAATCTGCCACCTGTAACAGCATAGCGCAGGGCAAAATCTAAATTGGAATTGTATTGATCCCTAACGATGGGGCGCAATCCCTTTAAATCAAAGACTGGAATTTTAAAATCGCTAGGAAGTTGCTCTGCTTCCAATAACTCTTTGAGCGCAATCCATCGATGATGACCAGAATCTAAACGGATTTTGCTAGGATTTTGGCGATCGCAAATCATTAGACTAACAAGAGGTATGCCCCTCCAGCCATGCTCCAAGATACTCGATTTATATGCACTTACTAAATCTGAGTTAGATTCATCCTGATTACCATACTGACTAAAAGCATGGAAAAAATCTTTGGGTGTAAACCAATAAGCCGCCAACAACATTTTGGTTACTGTTGTCACTGCATGTAGCTTTTGCTCGTCTGAGAATTTCTCCTCATCTTCCTCTCGAAAATGTTGCCATTGAAAATCACTCCAATCTGCTGTTTTTAATGACGATGCCTGAGCAAAATCAAAGGCATCAGGTTGCGGAATGGGTTCAGCAGCAAGTGCTTTAAATTTTGGGACTACCTCAACATTTGGGGCTGCTTCGATATTGACAGCTTGTTTGCGTTTAGAAGTTGACGATTGTTTCTTGTTTTGCCATTCAATGAATGCTGGATCGATCAATACCTTGTTAACTCGTTCAAGGCTGTAGAGCTTAATTGGCGTACTTTTATTTTTAGTGTTTTTCTCAGTCTTGTCACATTCACCCAAGAATTTTTTGATAGTTGGGTCGGTAAAACCATGCAACTCTTTGAGTTCCTTGGAGGATATATATGCGGTCTCTGCGCCTGTAATCGTCACTATCTTACCCTTGCCAATAATTTAGAGAGAAAATTTTTACAGGGCAGCTTTGCTGCCCTGTAAAAATTTTCTCTCTAATACTGAATCATAGCGTTGTAGCCCATGCTTGATATTTATATGTTATATTTACAACATAAGGGATCGTAAGGGTTTCGACGTGTTAGTAGAAGCTATCCCTTGATGCAGGTCGAGAGCGGACTATCTCTCGTAAATCAATGGTTCAAACAAGTACATGCGAACAACATTGTATCTTTCTCTCGTAAAGCAGCTCCAGTAGCAGCCTAAGAACCAAACTTTTCGGTTTCGAGGAGTGGTGTATGACTCCGTTAAATGCCTCACTCAACCAATCAACGGATGCTGTGAATAGCTTTCTCTGATAGGCTTTTCGCTTAAGACTTTATCAGTGCATCTCCCATTGCTAGAGATAAATAGCAGTTCCCTCCAAGAGGATTAGATTGGATAAACCTGTGAATGACTGGGAGGTTAGGCGCTAGTGCGGACGGCAGTTCGACTCTGCCCGATTCCATTAACCTAATAAAAAAGGCACTTGCTTAGCAAGTGCCTTTTTTATTTCACCACTACTACAGCCGTAACGTACAGTGAAACAAGTATTTACAAATTCTCAATATCTAAAGCAGCTAATAATTTTATCTTGCTTGCCTGCGCTTGTTGGTATGTGGTTTGTGCAGATGATTCCGACATGGGAAATAGTCCAGCCGATCGCTATATTGATATTTTTTATCCTGACGATAGTTTTTGCATTCAGGTGGCGATCGCAGACTGCACCTAGCCAGAGAATCAAGCTATTTCGCCCATTTATCTTTTTCCCATTTTTAGCAATTTTCGCAATTTCTGTTTTAGTTTCACCACTACTGTACTTTCTCTTAACATTTAGAATTTTTGATTACTACTACGTTGCTACATACCAATTTCAAGGGCTACCCACGACTCTATATATTTATGAAACTTCCTGTTTCCCTGATGCTCGTGGTTCCTGTAGAGTTTATGACAACGACATCAAGATTAGGGTTGGGATTTTGCCAATCATGACAAATCTTATATCTTCTCCTTGCTTATTTAATGAACCTTATCTTCAAGGCGATATTGCAACTTTTACAATTGAGAAAAGCCGTGACAAATGCAAGGTTGCTGTCTCTATAGACATGAGACATGGCAAAGTAGTAAAGGTAGCTGATAAGTGATGAGGTGATCTTAATGCTGAAATCAGACTTTAAGCAAAATTTGCAAGGTGATCGCTATAGTAATCAGGCTAGCAATCAAGTTAGTCCCACAGCTAATCAATACGAACAAGATTTTTATGCTTGGACTCAGGAGCAATCTGAATTATTACGTTTGGGGCAATGGCAGGGGCTAGATATTGAAAATCTGGTAGAAGAGATTTTATCGTTGGGTAGGCAGCAAAAGCAGGAACTCCGCAATCGTTTAGGGATTTTAATTGGGCATTTATTAAAGTGGGACTACCAACCAGAATTGCGTAGTAAAAGTTGGAGAGCCACTATTCGAGAGCAAAGGGATGAGATTTTAGAAATTTTGCAAGAGAATCCTAGTTTAAAGCCTTACCTTGATGAAGCGGTTCAAAAGGGATTCCGCCAAGGGATTAACTTAGTTTTAAAAGAAACGCCCCTTGATCTGCATGACTTGCCTACAACATGTCCCTATGCGATCGCCCAAATCCTCGATCTGCAATTTCCGTTTGAATAATCTATAGCAATCCTAAAATGATTGGTTGGAAGCGCAACCCTTTGGGTTGCGCTTCCAACCAATCAGAGCATTTGCGGTGGAATATAGCAATTTCTGCCCTATTCCTTAAGGAGTGTCTTGTCACAGTTTAGGTAAATTCAAAAAATTTAAAATAAATTTAATTAATTAATAAAAAGCTGAAAATCCTTGCTAAACATTGCGATCGCTCTATTACAAGCATCAGAAAAGCCTGTTAATTTTGCAAAGTCAACTTCTTGACGTTTCTATAAACTTTGCGTCAAACTGTCTAGTAACTCAATAGCTAGAACCAGCATGGAAACTCTGGAATTCATTATTTACCCAGATGGTCGGGTCGAAGAGCGTGTGACAGGCATTGTCGGTTCTAGTTGTGCTGAGGTGACAGCAGCGATCGAAGCAAAACTAGGGATAGTCGCTCATCGAGAGTTAACTTCCGAAAATTTTGCTCAGCAGCAACTTACATCTCAGTCGGCTACGCAACTCGATCGCGTGTCAGATATGGACGCTTCTAGATTTAGTCAATGGTAATAAAGCCCTGAAAATCCAAGTTTTCACCAGATTAAACAAAAAAATTTCAAAATATCGTCCATTTGCCCATTAGATCGAAGTCAGGATAAACCCTATGTCACATTTTAGCCAAGTAAAAACCCAAATCCGTAGTTTAGAACCGCTTCAAAAGGCTCTAACTGATTTAGGAGTCAACTGGAAGTCTGGAGCATCGCCCATGCGCGGTCATCAAGGTGCGACAACCGAGGCTGAAGTGGTAATCGCCCAAGACAATGGTTATGATGTTGGCTTTCAGTGGAATGGTTCTGAATATGCCCTAGTTGCCGATATGCAGTTTTGGCAACAGCCTTGGACTGTAGAAAGTTTCTTGCAAAAGGTCACTCAGCGCTATGCGATCGCCACAGTGATGAGCGAATCGAACAATCAAGGATTTGCCCTCGCTGAGCAGCAAGTACGCGAAGATGGCTCAGTACGTTTAGTTCTCCAGCGTTGGAATGGATAATTTGCCTGTTCATACAGCAGAAACATTGTCCACGGGTTTAGAGCCAGATATTAGCGATCGCTCTGGCTTTGAACCCGAACTGGGTGGTGAGTTGCGACAAAATGCAGTATTTGTCGATGAAACTGTATGTATTGGTTGTGGACATTGCGCCCATACAGCTAGCGGTACTTTCTTTTTAGAACAAGAATATGGACGCGCAAGGGTCATTGCCCAAGATGGCGATGAAGAAGATCTAGTACAGGAAGCGATCGATACTTGCCCTGTAGACTGTATCGCTTGGGTTAACTACAACGACCTCAACAAGCTAGAAGAAGCGAGAAAACATCAAATCATCAGAAATTTAGGAATCATAGGTGATGGCTCAGCCTTAAGGCGCTCCATTAACCAATAAAAAAGAGGGGGTGCAAAGCACCCCCTCTTTTTTAATTAGTAACGACGACCGCCGCCACCAGAAGGACGACCACCGCCACCCTTAAAGCCGCCTCTGCCGCCACCAAAGGAGTCAGAACTTTCACGAGGCTTAGCTTTATTCACCTTGAGTGAACGCCCCATCCATTCTGCTTCATCAAGCGCTTCAATAGCTGCATCTTCTTCGGTTTCTGCTGTCATTTCCACAAAAGCAAAACCGCGTGGACGACCTGACTCACGATCAATAGGTAGATGGACACGGGTGATTTTGCCATATTCTGCAAATACGGCTTTTAAATCATCTTCTGTAACCTCGTAAGAGAGATTACCAACATAAATAGACATAATACTTGCTTCAACAATCAGAGATGTGTAGAGATAGAGATTTCGGAAAGAAGCCTGCCACGATGAAACAGAAGACGACTGTCAATACTGAAAACAAACATGCGATCAAGAAATACTCATCCGCACATATTCTAGCGCAGTCATCTTCAATTATTTAATGATCTTAAAAATATTTCTTGAAAATATTATTTATGATTATTTAGGCAAGATGATTTGAGTAAGTAACTGGGTGCAATTAAATATAAAGCCCAAAAACCTGTAGCATACGCTGCGCGTATGCTACAGGTTTTTGATCTTGGTTTTAATTATGTCCAGATATTTATCTAATTAAAAACAAGAATTGGGGCATAACTTTTTGCTGGAAATATTGTCCAGAGTTGATTGTGATGGACTTGTGAGGATACTTCTACAGCATGGTTATCACGACTATGATGCTGAATAAAAAAGTGTTATCCGATACGTTTTTATATAAATTAAAATAAATTTGGCTTATATATAATTTGCGATCGCCTATTTAGGGTTCTGCGATTTAATAAAGAACTAAATTTTTTGTGGCGCGGCAAAGCCGCGCCACAAAAAATCGGTTCCTTAGTTTGAGAAATCATCAAAAAGTATCAATAATCTCTGAGCTGTCATCTTCCTTACCTGCGGTGCACGTGCAACGTGCGCCACAGGTTTTGGGTTAGCTATTTTCTATTTGCTGGAAATCTTGACCTTAGCCATTTGTGGGGTAGCGGAATCATCAGACAGTAATTTGCTCAGCATATTGTCAATTAAGGCATCGATCGCATATTTGCCACCACCGTAAATAGCGAAGAAGGCAAAGGATGCTGCATAAATCGAAGATAACTCAATCGATGGGATAGAAAATCCACCAACTAAAATATGGTGATAGTTTGCCACCAGCATCGTTGTAAATAGCCCTAAAGCCGCAGGTCTCGTCAAAAAGCCTAGAGCTAATAGAGGTGAAGCCACTAATTCCGTAATTGCAGCACAATATGCAAAAAAGATGGGAAATGGCAAGCCGATTACTTCGACATAGGCTTCTGCAAAACTAGGAATATCCGAAAGTTTATCTAAACCGTTGTGGATCATTACTGTGCCAAGTACCACTCTGAGCAAGAGTAATGAAGCTTGGGTTAATGAAATAGGCGCAGAGTCGGAACTCACGATGAGGCGACCAATGGAAGCAGCAAAGCGAATCGTATTATTCATTGGCTTACACCCTCTGTTAACAAAAAGTAATTTATTGAAATAATTTATGACATATATACATTAATCTTAACATAAAGACTTTTAGGGTGAATCCTTAGAAATCGCTAGAAATCCCTAGAACTGAAAGCTTACATAGCATCCCTCTGCTTTTGGTTGTGTTACGATCGCAAAACAATCTTTGTGTATTGCACCACACATTCAACGTAATCTGAAATTATTCTTAGTAAATTCTTAGAGCAAAGCTTATGTCTGCATTGCCTGCAATTGCCGTACTTGCGATTCTGATATTGGTTCATGAACTCGGACACTTTATGGCTGCCCGTGTACAGGGTATTCATGTAAATCGGTTTTCGATTGGTTTTGGCCCCGTGCTGTGGAAATATCAAGGCAAGCAAACGGAATATGCGCTGCGGGCAATTCCCCTCGGTGGTTATGTGGGCTTTCCCGATGATGACGAAGATAGCGATATTCCGCCTAATGATCCCAACTTGATGAAAAATCGCCCCATCGTCGATCGCGCGATCGTGATCAGTGCGGGGGTCATCGCTAACTTTGTATTTGCCTATCTAGTTTTATTAGTCATGACCCTGAGCGTCGGTATCGGCACGGTCGATCAACCGGGGGTAAGAATCACTAAAATTCTTGAACCAAATGCACCTGCGGCAGTTTCAGGACTGCGCTCTGGCGATGTTATCTTGGCGGCTAACGGTACAAAATTTGACACCAGTTTGACCACCTTGGATCGCTTTCAGTCCTTGATTGCCAAAAATGCTAATCAAACCGTAGATTTGCAGGTAATGCGCGATGGCAAAATGCTACAAGTACCCATCTTGCCCGATGGTGAATCTGGTAAAGGTAGAATCGGGGTCAGACTGGACTTTACAGGCAAGCCCCATCGTCGCGCTGTACATAATATTGGTGAAGCAATTGATAATGCGACCCAAAGTTTTGAGCGTTTAGTTGTGATGACTGTTCAAGGTTTAAAACAACTAGCAACCAATTTCCAAAATACGGCTTCGCAGTTGTCAGGTCCTGTAGCGATCGTGGCGATGGGTTCAGAATTAGTTAAATCTGATGCAGCCGCATTATTTGATTTCACGGCAATCATTAGTATTAACCTCGCGATTATCAATATTTTGCCTTTACCTGCTCTCGATGGCGGTCAATTAGTATTTTTAGCGATCGAGGCTTTGCGCGGTGGTAAGCCCTTACCCGAAGAGTTACAAAATAATGTCATGCAGGGCGGCTTGGTAATTCTGCTGGGATTAGGTGTAGTGATGATTTTCAAAGACTCCTTTAATTTGCTGCAACAGAGTGGGTTAAGTCCTTTGTAGTTCAATCAATCCAAAATACAAAAAGGCGGTGCTATGCACCGCCTTTTTGTATTGACAATTACTAATGCAAAGTTTTTTGACAAATTCAAGCATAATAGATAAAGAAATAATAAGTTTTTCGATCAACTCGATACATCACCCATGTCTCTCCCCATCCGCAACGTCGCCATCATCGCCCACGTCGATCACGGCAAAACCACTCTAGTAGACGCACTTCTCAGACAGTCTGGCGCTTTTCGCGAAGGTGAAGCCCTTGTCGAATGCGTGATGGACTCCAACGACCTAGAGCGTGAACGCGGCATTACCATTCTTTCCAAAAACACTGCTGTTAAATACAAAGATACGCTAATCAACATTGTTGATACCCCTGGACACGCTGACTTTGGTGGCGAAGTTGAGCGCGTACTTGGCATGGTTGAAGGCTGTTTGCTGATCGTTGATGCCAACGAAGGTCCTATGCCTCAAACTCGCTTTGTGTTGAAAAAAGCGCTGGAAAAAGGCTTGCGACCTTTAGTCGTTATTAATAAGATCGATCGCGAATTTGCCGATCCCCACGTTGCTGTCAGCAAAGTGCTGGATCTATTCCTCGAACTCGGTGCAGATGATGACCAGTGCGATTTCCCTTACCTATTTGCATCAGGCATGGGGGGCTTTGCTAAGGAACAGCTCGAAGATGAAAGTGTAGATATGAAGCCTTTGTTTGAGGCAATCCTGCATCACGTATCGCCACCTGTGGGCAATCCTGACAAGCCTTTACAATTACAAGTTACCACCCTTGACTATTCCGAATATCTCGGTCGGATTGTGATCGGCAAAATCCACAACGGTACGATTACCTCTGGACAGCAAGCTGCTCTGATCACGGAAGATGGCTCGATCGTTAAAGGTAAAATCACCAAACTCTTAGGATTTGATGGTTTAAAGCGCGTTGAGATGCAAACCTCATCCGCGGGTAACATCGTGGCAGTTTCAGGTTTTGCGACTGCCAATATTGGCGAAACCATTACCTGCCCTAATGAGCCTCTAGCTCTGCCGATGATCAAAGTGGACGAACCCACTTTGCAGATGACCTTCTGCGTTAATGACTCACCCTTTGTTGGTCAAGAAGGTAAGCTAGTTACTACTCGTCAAGTACGCGATCGCCTATTGCGCGAACTAGAAACCAACGTAGCGCTACGTGTTACCGAAGATCCTGAATCTCCCGATCGCTTTGCGGTTGCTGGACGTGGTGAATTGCACTTGGGTATTTTGATCGAAACCATGCGTCGTGAAGGTTATGAATTCCAAGTAACTCAGCCTCAAGTTATTTACCGCGAAATCAATGGTCAAAAGTGCGAACCCTACGAAGCTCTAGTTCTTGATGTCCCTGAAGATGCCGTTGGTGGATGTATCGAACGTCTTGGTCAACGTCGTGCCGAAATGATCGATATGCAAATGTCTAGTACTGGGCGTTCTCAGCTAGAATTCGTTGTTCCTGCTCGCGGCTTGATTGGCTTCCGTGGTGACTTCATGCGCGCAACCCGTGGTGCTGGCATCATGAATCACAGCTTCCTCGATTACCGTCCTACGGCTGGCGAAATTAGCGCCCGTCGGAATGGCGTACTGATCTCCTTTGAAGAAGGCGTAGCAACTGAATTCTCCTTGAAGAATGCAGAAGATCGAGGTGTGTTCTTCATTAAACCTGGTACGAAGGTGTATAAGGGCATGATCATTGGCGAAAATAATCGTCCTCAGGATATGGAGCTGAACGTCTGTAAGAGCAAACAGCTTACCAACATGCGTGCGGCTGGTGCTGATGACATCGTGCAGTTGCAAGCCCCGATCGAAATGAGCCTCGAACGTGCCTTGGAATACATTGGTCCCGATGAAATTCTTGAGGTCACTCCTGAATCAATTCGTTTACGCAAAATGACCAAGAAATTTGCTAAGCGCTAATCACTAAACTAAAAGGGGCGCATCGCGCCCCTTTTAGTTTGAGTTATTTGCTAGACTATTTAAAAATTTAGGGCTATTCAAACTCTATCCAAGCTATGCACCAAGTTGTCCTCGAAATTGCTGGCAGTCGTAAGGTTCATGTCATTTCTGAGCATGGAACCAAGGAGGAAGCTTTGGATAAGTACATCAAGCTTGTAGAAGCTAATAAAGGTTCGCCTGTTACTAGTAAGGGAAAATATACAATTCGCAAAAAGCCTGATTAGCAAATGCGATCGCCTCTAAATTTTAATGTGATTTAATGTGAGCTATCAAATGTGATCTGCTGTTTATCGTCAAATTTCACTTCATGCACCTATCCGAATGCTATCGACTTTTAGGAGTTCCCCGCAATGCAACCTTAGATGATATTAAGGTCGCCTACCGTCGTTTAGCACGCAAATATCACCCTGACGTTAATCAGAACGATCCTACTGCCGCCGATAAGTTTCGCCTTGTCCAAGAAGCTTACAAGATGCTCAAAGATGCGGATAAGGGAGATTTAGAAAAAGAAATGTTTTCTAAAAATGTCGCTACGCGATCGCAAGCTAACTCTGCCCCACCACCTCCTCCTCCAAAAACCTACAGTAAGCCACCTCAACCCCATCCCAAAATCAAAATTGAGGTAAAGCAGGTTAGCAATAAAGTCGATCCGATTAGTAGCAATCCAGAGTTAAAACTGAAGCTGGATATGTTGCGGCGTGTGCAAGATTTACTCAAGCAAAAAAAATATGTTGTAGCGATCGCTGTTGTAGAAGGAATGAACGAGAGATTTCCCAATACGCCAGAGGTGATCCATTGGCAAGCGGTAACTTACCACCGTTGGAGCAGTGAGTTAATTTTGAATGGGAAGTTACGCGAAGCAGAAATCTATCTCAATAAAGCTCTAACAACCGATCCCAAAAATCGTGAATTAGCTTTTGAAGTGAATCGCGATTTAGAGAGAATTAAGCAACTCAAAAGTAAGGGCTAAGTGGCTGGGCATAATTAAAAACCAGAGCCAAAACCTGTGGCGCACGTGCATCGCGCGCCACAGGTTTTGGGGTTTTATATTTAACTGCGCCCACCTACTTAAATAAATTAACTGCCACTGTATAGGTGAGTTGTTAGAGTTTGTAAACTAAATTATTAATCGCCTTTTCTAATTCGCTTTTACTAGCATGGCGATCACTTTTTTTAGACATTGACTTCAGGAAATACTAATGGCTCATTGAGAGTTTGGCTCATGTTGCCAATGATCGCTTGTAAATAGACCCGTAATTGCTGGAATTTAGTTACATTTGGCTGATAGGTTCCATCGGTCTCTAACTCAAATAAGTGACCTACAAATAGAGCACTGCTGAGGGTCGGATCTTCTAATACGGCGCTATGCTCAGGCTCTTGCCAAGGGAAAATTCCTTCTGGCAAATCGCCTTGCAGAATACTCAAAATGCGATCGCGGCAAGCCTTAATATTGACACCCCGCATTTGTAACTGTTTCAGCAATTGATTAGGATTGACGGATTGGGTGAGGTTGAGGCGGCAAATCTCTTGCAATAGGAAATAATCAGAATATTGCTGACGCGCCACATCTTGTAAATTTGCATAAATGGGAGCAACGGCTAAGCCATTGGCGACAACCGATGCACCTAGGGGATCGATCTTGGCGTTGGGCAGTTTTTGGGCTAACCAACGAGACAGCAATGGGATATTCATGGTGCTGCCAAGTAGTAAGACCTGACGCACATCTTCACCTAAAATCCCTGCATTGCTAATAATGGCATTAAGTTCACGATTAATCCGTTGGATATATGGTTGCAAAATCAGGTTTTCCACTTCACGACGGAGTACCACAATTGGCTGCCCTAGCAACTCCTCATTCCAGCTATCTATAGTAACGTCTTGCCCAAAGGTGACTTTAAGGCGATCGGCTAATTCCAGCATCTGTTGACCAACATGAGAACCTAATAAGTACTGTTGTAAGGTAATCCGTTGTTGTGGTGACTCGGTTCCGACTTCTGGCAAAGTGAGATGGTCAAATTTGCAAAGATGACGATTGGGATTAGTGATTAATTGCCAATGGGGATAGAACAACTGCACGATAATATCTTGGCTCAAGCTATTACCTGCGTAGTCCAGACTGCGGATATGTAATTTGGAGCGATCGCTAGTTTTTCGATCCAGACTGCCTTTGATTAAACAGAGACTGGTTGTTACGGCTCCTGCATCAATGAGCAGCGTAATTTCTTGGGAAATTTTCTGCTCATGAATCAAAGCCAACACTGGTGCGATCGCCTGATCCGCCGCCATTACCTGCTCTGGTTGTGCAACTAGCCCTGATTTGAGAATTGCTTCACGGACATTCAGCACATAAGTATCTGACCAACTCGCTGGATAGCCAAATACCACACCACTAAGCTTCAATAAAATCAAGCCTAGATCAGGAAGTTTCGGATGATTGGCACGGGTTTGAATTTGTTCAATTAGGTTTTTAAGTGCGGCGATCAACCAACGCAAATTTGCCTGATGGCTATCCGACCATTGAATAATTGGTTGCCAAGTACTAACTCCACGATAGGGTAGTCCCAATTTCAAGAACTGCTTAAAATTGGTAATTGCTACCTCTCCATGTTCTAAATCCGATATCTGGGATTTTTTAATCAGTACCCGAATATCCTTGGTCATCGGATCATCCAGACTGTGATCTTCAGTCCAAACTAGCCGACAGGGAATCTCATCAGCATCGTCTAAATACAGAGAATAAACCTTACCTGTATTAGCATTCAGTAAGCTAGTACGCAGCGCGGTACTACCAAAATCTATACCAAGAACCCAAGTATCATCTAGGCTATATACTTCCTTCTCAGGGGGGGGGGGGACGAGTGCAGCACTGCGAGATTCTACGACTAATGAATCAATGTCTAAAACATTGTCAAGGCTGTCCGTAATCGGTGCGACTGATGATAGCCCAAGCTGCTCACGGCGATCGTCCAATAGAGGTTCACTAAAATTAAAAGCATTCAAATCATGGAGGAGATTGTCCCAATCATTTTCAACGACTTGATCTTGTGTATCCGCAAACTCATTGAGCAATAGGTCATCTGAGTCATCCTCAGCATCACTAACTAAATCCTCTAAACTTGCTCCCGTAGATGATGTTGAGTCCCAATCAGGAGGTAACGGAGATTCCTCGATCGCATTGGCAAATATGTTGAGCTTATTATTTTCGAGGGATGCAAAAAACTCATCGGCGGATAGCTCTCCAACCTCAGGCTTACGTTCATAAGCGATCGGTTGAGTTAATTTTGCCTCCAAAGCCTCTAGAGCCGCACTCCACTCATCATCTTGGGTCACATTGCCAATCGGATCTTCTAAAACCGTTGCCATATCCTCAATCGCCGCAAAGTTAGTTTCCTCTGAAGAACCTGTGAGTTCAGAGGTTTCTGACTCAGCAAAACCTTGCAAAATCGTATCGAGTTCTTCAACAACCTCAATAGGTTCAGCAAAGTCGAAAGATCCCTGTATGGTGACAGCGCCAACATCTATCCCCGCATAATCATCTGGCCATTCTTGCATGACCGTATCGATTTCATTTAGCTCTTTGATACTGTCATTATTGGTATTTGTAGATGACTTAGCGGGAAGTGAGATATTAGTGCGATCGAATTGATTAATAAAAACATGTTCGATTTCAGTAGCAGGATCGAAGCCAAATAAAAGCGTATCAAGCCCACTTTCATCCAATTCATCTCGATTGCTGTCAACAAATCCTTGAGAACCTGTAGAAACGTCATTTTCAGGCTGCACATTACTAGATGCGTCAGGTGAATTGACCTGTCCTGCCTGAAACAAGGCATCAAGCTCATCATTACTCTCAAATGGAGTTGGTGGAGCATACTTTGCAGCAGTTTCCGCAATTATGTCAGCAAAAATTGCATCCATATCTTCACCATTGGTAGCAGATTTTTCTCCTTGAGATTGGGATTCTTCGGAGGTCTGGGAAAATAGAGATTCAGGATCATCAAAAATCTCAGGAATTTCGCTAGAGTCATCACTAAAAGGAGATGACTGCAATTCAGGATCAACAACAATTTCTGACTTCTCACTGAGTCGGTTAAATGGCAAATTATCCTGAGTGTTGCCTAAGGCTTCAGCAGCAAATAAATCATCGGGATTATCAATTATGTCAGGGATGTTAGGAATTTCTGATACATCAGTTAACGCCTGCTGTGTGGGAGATGGAGATGCTTTAGCGGAGACATCAATAATTGTAGGATAGGCATGTGAATCGTCAGTTTTCCAGTTCGTTACGGAATAGGGAGTATTCCGAATAAATTGATCTAGACTATGGGCAATATTTGGATCAGCACCGAAACCTGCATCAAGACGCTCTAAATCAGAACTCAGTTCATTAACTAAGGAATCTTCCCATTCAGGAAATTCAACATTAGTGGCAGTTTTGTTAGTCAATAGTATTAGGGATTCTTCTGAATCAGATGCTTGATCACTAAAGGAGTTATGAAAAAGCTGATCAATTCCATTTTCTATACCATGATCTAGAATGTCATTTTCTGGCATCTCATGGGGGACACCTTGGCTATCTAAGGAATCAATAGCGCTATCATTCAAGATTTCTAAATCTGATATTGAATTGGTAGGAATAGATGGCTGAGTTGGTGGTTGCATTGGCAATTTTGCCATGTCAAGAGCATCATTCCCCAACCATGATAATAAATCCTGATCAGCAGAAACTTCGGCGATGTTTGGCGCTGAATTAGGTCGATTACTAGTCTCATCTAGCCATTGCAAAAGTTCAGCAGGTTCATCAATTGCTTGCTCCGCTTCACTAGCTAATGCTGAGGAATTTAATGCTTGTAAATCGATTTTATCAATTTCTGCTGCTCTATTGCCCTGCTGATCAAAGGTTTCAACTAATTGGGTCTCTGCTTCTACATCAAAGTCGGGATTGAGATGAAGCGCATTAAGAGCAATTTGCTGATCGGCGATCGCACTCGTATCCACACTCTTATCTAGATCTAAATTTTCTAGATCATCTAGAGCTTCGGAGAAGGGTTCAGAGCTTGTACTGGCTTCAGAAATCTCGAATAAAGTATCAGAGGGTGCACCTAAGACAACCTCAAATTCCGTAATTTCTGAGTCATCTTCATCGGAGCCATCGCTACTATCATTGGCTATTTCATTTTCAGCAGAATCTTCTTGCTCCAACAGAGACTCTAATGCTTCTATATTGCTATCTCCATGATTAATCTCTTCATGAACCGCTTCATCTTGAGGAAGAACAATATCCAGAGGAGACAATTCAATAACTTGTGCTTCGACTGGCTCGACAATTGGCTCTCCAAATTCATTGCCAGCTAACAGGGCATTGATCAGATTTTCGTCAGCAGGTTCAGCAGCAGTTTCTAGATATTGGGGTGGAATATCATCTGGTAATTCAGGCAATATGGTTTCTGGTGCAATCTGCTCAACTGGATGCTCTTGCTGTTGGCTAATCCGATCAACTAAGGCATTAATTAAAGCTTCTCCTTTTTGCTCTAGGGTCTCTATGTGACCAAGTTTGGCTTCGATTGAGTTCTGATATTCTTGGATATCCTGCTCTAGCGATCGAAAGGTGGAGCTAAACATTTGATCTAGATGCAGTAAAAAACGATCTGTTTGCTCTTGCACCTTATCCGCAAATTCTTGCTCACGTTGGGAGTCAAGATCTGGATTTGCAGCAGATGGTAGGCTACCTAAATTATCCTGTAGCGTCTCTTGCAGCGTTTGGGCTACGGTTTGGTTAACAGTTCCTGTCACAGTCTGCTGGACAGTATCAGTAATTTGATCGCGAATTTGATCCTGTAGGTAGGTCTTTACCGATCGCAAAGAATGGTCTAACGATTCTTGTTGTGAGGCTTGAAATTCTTGAAACTGTTGCATCCAAGCTGCACGATCGGATTCTAACTGCGAGATTTCAGCGCTTAACTTTTGCTTTTGTTGATTTAAGGTTATTAATTCCTGACTTATTTGCGATCGCTGCTGCGATTCCACCAGTTTATTTATGCTTGCCGAAATTTCACCCACCATGAGCGCCCGTTCGACGGCAAAGGTTTGGCTAACAACTTGCTGCACAGATAGCTGAACTGACTCTTTGACTACCTGCTGCAATGTTTGTTGAATTGCTTGCTGGAGTGCGGCAATCATGCGATCGTTGACAAATGAAGTGGGTTCAGGCGTACCATTCGTCATTGTGCTAGTCTCCTGTATCAAGTCAGATTCAGCACCAAATGAGTTGCTAACTACTGGGCTGACTAATAGGGTTGGCAATGTTTCTAGTTTATCTGTTCTAGCCGATTGGGGGTTAGATGTGGGGCTATCAATATCTGTATCTGTATGACTTTTTTGCAAGCGTGTGACCAATGCTTGGCATTGCTTGTCTAAGTTCCCTAGTTGTGAGTCATCGGTTAGACCCTCAAGATGCGATCGCAATTGCTTTAGCTGCTCTCTTTGATGAATTGTATCTGGAGATGCCTTCCTCGATACTGATCCTACAGGGCGGCTCAGCAATGCGTTAATTTCATCGATCAAACTACTAATCAGAACTTTTGACATAACGCCCCCTAGATGACCTCCATGACGACACAAATAACAATGATTAATAACAATAGACAAGTGAAAGAAATAAATTGGCAGGTAAATTGGCTCTTGAATGAGCTAAACTTTAAAGCCAAATTTGTTAGCAGACAATAGCACACATCTTTCCCAGTTTTTTGCTAATATCTTGGCGATTTTTCTATAAATTTTTTTGTGAGTTTCTGGCGAAGATAACTATGAAAAACAACTCGCATGTTTCTCCGATTTTTCCCGTGGTAAATCAATTGCGTAGATTTACTAACTACTTGTTGGTCTCAGCGATCGCAACTTTATCAACACTAGCGATCGCTAGCAGTGCCGTTGCAGAACGTCGTGAGGTCGATATTCGGATGCTCGTCAATCAAGATGAGGGTTTTGCGGTGATGACTCGTAAAGCTGAGACACTTGCGCGATCGGCTGCCCAGCGCACCTTTGATCGTGAAGTCCTTGTATCTGATGTATCCGTGAAAGTGACTGCCCAAAATCCATACCAAGATCAAGCTGCAATTATCTTGCAACTGATCGTTTCCCGAAATGAGTGGGCAAGTCGCCCTGATCCCAAAGTATGGGCAACTTATTTCCCGATGGCAAAAACACTAATTGGGATCAGGTAATACAAGGCTAAAAATGGCTACTCCATTTTTAGCCTTGTAATCCTTTAAAAAAATAGGGGTGGCGCATAGCAGCACCACCCCTGACATTAAAAAGGGACGCTTTGCGTCCCTTTTTAACTAGAACGAGAATACAGTTCTCAAAGTACCAACGAAGATGGTGCTTCCAGATACGTTGTTAGGATTAAACACAAACTGGACATCAGGAGTGATGCGGATATTGCTCGATACTGGGAAGTTGTAGAACAATTCCAAGTTGGTTTGAGTTGCATTGCCGATCGCGCTTGTGATCAATGGCTGACCAACAGCAATACCTGCCAAAGCGCCTTCCTTGAATAGATCTGGGAAAGCAAAGCCAAACATCCAAGTTTGAGGACTCAAGCTTGTGTCTGTAGAGGTAGCTCCACCAGTAAATAGTCCAGAAGTGTAGCTATTCAAGGTACTAAGAGCAACACCATTGTCAATTGTACCGAAGCCATAACGACCGAACAAGGCTGCTCCCTTAGCAAATTTCCACTCTACATTTACACCACCAGTATTAATCTTGGCATTGTTTACTGCACCATTGGTGTAAAGCAGTTTGATTGCAAATGGCTTGTCACCGTCAGCATTTTTAGGTGCAAACTCTAGCTCAGCAGTTGCTTGGTAAGGATCGCCAAACAAACCACGATTGACTCCAGTAGCAGCAGATGGTTGGTTTCCATTACCAGCTAGGTAGAGACCACGCAATGTGAAAGCACTCTTTGCAATATTCCAATCGAATGCACCACCAGCACCACCGTTTTGTCCATTGATCAAAATATGGAGAGGGTTGTTGATGAAGAATGTAGAGCTAAAGTCGTAAGCTTCATTATTGGCATAGGTGTTTACGTCAATGTGATCATATGCATGGAGCACAGGACCGAGAGATACACGAGCATCACCAATATTGAAGTCGTAGCGCAATTTGGCGAGTGTGAAGGTTGAACCAGCAGTTAATCCTGCGTAGTCTTGACCATAGGTTGCAAAGCCAATGTTGCTGGCGTTATTAACACTGCCAGCATTTTGAATCTGAGAACCTGCACCAAAAGCTGTTGGGATAGTAGTACCACCATTACCAACTTCTAGTCTTGTTAGTAACAAGTCGCTGCCTGTAAAACTAGTGTTGAGGTTGAGACGAACACGGCTAGTTACAAAAACATTTGTAGAAGATGGGGTTGTAGCAGTAGCTGTATTCCCAGTTCCACCAGTGACAGCCATGATTGCTTCACCAGTTAGCTTGGTGGTGGTGGAGAACTGTTGAGCTTCAAGCTTGGTAACTTTGGCATCAAGAGCATCGACACGACCGCGAAGGGTTGCTAGTTCAGCAGCAAACTCTTCTTGGAGCTTTTTCAAAGTGGCGAGGTCTTCTTTGCTAACCTTGTCAGCTAGCCCTGCGGAAATAATTTCGTTAATTTTGTCTAAACAAGCATTTAAACCAGCAGCAAACTCGTAGCGGCTAGTTGCTTGCTTACCACGGAAAGTGCGATCGGGATAGCCAGCGATACAACCGTAGCGCTCTACCAAGGATTGCAATGCGGTAAAAGCCCAATCAGTAGGCTTAACATCGCTGAGTTGAGATACAGAAGTTACGTTTTGAGCAACGGGATCATTGCTCATAGTTTGGTTGATTTGCGAAACAGCAGTGGTTTCTGCAAAAGTTGGACTTGCGGCTACTGCGCCAATAACACTTAGCAAGCCAAGGCTACCAGCCAAATTCAAAGATACTTTTTTCATATTCCACTCCTCACGAGAGTAAATTTCGGTTTGATGTGTTTCTAATATATGTATTCCGTTGGAATGATATATGACTGACTTCTGATGAGATATCAGGTCAACCTATGGGAGTAGATTTATTCAAAGTACTCTTTCATGGCGACGGATACTGATAAGTTAGCTACATACATAGAACATCATATGTATCTTAGCATACACCCATTTGATGTTTAGTCACCCAGTTAGGGCATTTCAGATCCTGAAATTCTTTTAAATTAACAGCTAAAATACTTTTTATAATTGTTTTATGTCTTCTATCGATCAGAATCTAAATTTACCCAATATCACCCAGCAATTAGAAAGTGAAAATTCTCGCGATCGCCTCCGTGCTTTAGTCTCTCTACGGGATTTATCCCCTGAGGATGCTGTGCCTTTAATCTTAAAAGTGATTGATGACGATAACTTGCAAA
This sequence comes from Pseudanabaena sp. BL-A-41, assembly GCA_050632425.1. GTDB lineage: Bacteria > Cyanobacteriota > Cyanobacteriia > Pseudanabaenales > Pseudanabaenaceae > Pseudanabaena. Next base: position 4,011,095 of record CP192607.1, read on the forward strand.
TTCGTTCAATGGCAATATTTGCTTTAGGACTAAAACATACAGAAGATTGTTTTCCAGTGTTATCAAAAATTCTCGAAACAGAGGATGATTACGGGATTCGAGCTGACGCGGCGGGAGCCTTGGGGTATTTGCAAGACAATCGCGCAGTTGAACCATTACTAAGAGCCTTCTATGAAGATACGGAATGGCTAGTGCGTTTTAGTGCGGCAGTCTCTTTAGGGAATTTAGGTGATGTCCGCGCTTATGATGCCTTGATCCAAGCCTTGGATAGTGACGAAACGATGCTACATCAGGCTGCAATCTCGGCTTTGGGAGAGGTTGGTGATTTACGTTGTGTAGATAAAATCTTAAAATTTGCCCAGTCTGATGATTGGTTAACTAGACAACGTTTAGCCGAGGCTTTAGGACATCTCAAGTGTGAGAAGAGTTTGTCAGCTTTAAACTATCTCGTTAAAGATCCCCATCCTCAAGTTGTAACAGCCGCGAGATATGCACTTGATGCATATGAGACCAATACGTAATAGCAGGATCAAGATAATGACAATAGTTTTGGCTGGTGATATTGGTGGGACTAAGACACTTTTGCGTGTAGCAGAATCTGATGGCACAGAATGGCGATCGCTGTATGAAAAACGTTTTGCTGGGGCTAACTATGCAAGTTTCTCTGATGTTTTATGCGAATTTCTCGATCAGGCAAAGCAGCATTTAGGTGATCTGCCAAACTTGTCGGCGGCTTGTTTTGGCATTGCGGGACCAGTGCGCGATCGCAAATCTCAATTAACTAATTTAGGTTGGTCGTTTGATAGCGATCGCCTTGCTGAGGAATTTAATATTCCTAAGGTCAGCTTGATTAATGATTTTGTGGCGGTTGGTTATGGGGTTTTAGGATTGCAGCCCCATGATTTGCATACTTTACAAGATGGGAATGTGGTAGAACGATCTCCAATTGGGGTCATTGGCGCGGGGACAGGATTGGGTGAGGCATATTTAGGATGGAATGGCGATCGCTATGAGGTCTATGCCACTGAGGGGGGGCATACTGATTTTGCGCCGAGGAATGAGCTAGAAATTGAGTTATTAAAATATTTGCAAAAACGTCATGATCGCGTATCGGTGGAGCGCGTGGTTTCGGGTATGGGGATTGTGGCAATTTATCAATTTTTGCGCGATCGCCAAGCTGCACCTGAATCTTCAGAGATTGCCGAAAAAGTGCGTCAATGGGAATCGGGAGATGTGGAGTCGGGAGCTGCTGCCGCGATCGCTAATGCAGCTTTAGCAAATTGTGGAATTAATAGCGAGGCTAATGTTGATCATCTCGCCACACAGACAATGCAAATGTTTGTAGAAGCCTATGCTGCTGAGGTTGGGAACTTAGCTTTAAAGTTAATTCCGAATGGCGGCTTATATATCGCAGGTGGTATTGCTCCAAAGATCTTACCCTTACTTCAGGATGGCACATTTCTGCGGATTCTCAAGAGTAAAGGTAGAGTTAGTCCTGTATTAGAGGATATTCCCATTCATATTGTGCTGAATCATGAAGTGGGGCTAATTGGCGCAATGCTTTATGGAGCAAGCTCTATTTGAGCCGCGCTCGGATTTTATCGCCCAAGGCTAGGGGGAATACTTGATTGATTCTTTCTGGCGATTTTTTTAAATCAGCGATCGCTAAGTAGGTCAATACCGTAAAGTGAGTTTTTTCTACGGCTGCAACTTTAACTGCACCTTCGTCAATTAATACTTTTTGTCCAGATGTTTGCCTATATATTTTCACCCAGATGTAATATTTGGGCAAAGCAACACCAACTTGGGTTGGTTTAGCTCTCAGTAGTTCATATTCAACAGTTACTACTACTTCTTTGTAGGTGTCCTGCAAATAGCTTGTGAGATCGCGTTTAAGGAGTTTGTCAAACTGTTCAGGTACATTAGGTGTATTGACCTTAATGTGCGAACCTTGAACGATTGCTAACGGATGCAATACCTTTAATGGAGGGTATCCAAAACTAGCAATACCAATCAATAAGATCGCGATATATGTCATAATTAGCCTCTAGTTATAGGCAGAAATATCGTAAGTTTAAGGAGCTAGCCTGTGAATTTGCCATGATTGATCTTCTTGCAACGTATATAAGAAGCGATCGTGCAAGCGATTAGTGCATCCTTGCCAAAATTCAAAGCTATTCGGAACTACGCGATATCCACCCCAGAAATCAGGTAGGGGAATTTCTCCATCCATAAATTTCTGTTTAATTTGTTCAAATTGCATCAGTAGAAGTTGGCGAGAAGAAATAATAGAGCTTTGTTGAGAAGTCCATGCTCCTAGTTGGCTGCCGCGAGGACGAGAGCTAAAGTATTGCCAAGATTCAGTGGTACTTACCTTTTCGGCAGTTCCTGTGATATGGACTTGGCGCTGTAGAGGTAGCCAAGTAAACAGAATTGAAACCTTATGATTATTCTCAATCTGTTTTGCCTTGCGACTTTCGTAATTAGTAAAAAATACTAATCCCTTCTCGTCAAAATATTTTAGTAATACCGTCCGCATAAATGGTTGACCATCGGCATTAACGGTTGATAGGGTCATCGCATTAGGTTCTAGCAACTCAGCATTACATGCCTGCTGAAACCATTTCTCAAACTGCTTAAAGGGATCATCATGGAGATCTTTGCGTCTTAGTTCCCCCTTTTTATAATCTTCTCTTAGTGCATGGATATCCATTTTCTCAACTCTATAGGAACGACTGATTTTAATCTCAGTATATAGTGCTTTTCAAGCAAGAGATGTATAAGGGGGTGTTTCACAGCCTGCGGCTGTGAAACAGAGGAATGCTATAGCGATCGCTTCTTGAATTATGCTGAGATATGGCACTTTACGCGGCATCTCATTGCTATAGCCACTTAAAGCCCATGATAAAATCAAGCTTGCTATAGCAAGTATCAGCTAATGACAATGACTTAAGTGAGGCATATCAATGCTAGTTCAAACTAAAAGGTTTACGATCGCGGAATATCATCGCCTTGCCGAAATGGGAATAGTGAAAACAGTCGATTGTCCCGAAAATGAGCGCACTGAATTAGTAAGAGGAGAAATTGTCTACATGGTAGCAAAGGGAATCAGACATACATTTTGTTGTCGTAATTTAATCGAAGAATTGCCCAAACTGATTAGAGGAAGAGCAAAGCTGCAATGTCAAGATCCAATTTTTCTACCACCAGATAGTCAGCCTGAACCAGATTTTGTGATTTTGCGCGATCGCGAAGATAACTATCTTTCAGGACATCCTACAGCCGATGATATTTTGTTAGTCATTGAAATTGCTGATTCTTCTCTTAATTACGATCGCGATATTAAAGGCGCACTTTATGCAGAAGCGGGGATTGAGAACTACTGGCTATTTAACCTAGTAGATAATCGTTTAGAAGCCTATAGCGAACCTTATCGTGATGCTCAAGGTAAAGGTAACTATGCTCAAAGAAAATATGTTCTTGCCCATCAAGCGATCGCTTTACCAGCATTTACTGATACGAGCATAGAATTGAGCAAAATTTTGCCTAGAGATATGTAAAAGTTAATGCTAACTGATGTTACGTGGAAGGAATTCCTACAATGGTTGAAGTCTGGGGCTGGCACGGGGGCGCAGCCCCTACAAGATATAAAATTTACAGGTAGGGGCAATCCCCCCGTGGTTGCCCTGCTTCGCTAGCAGCAAGAGATTTATCATCTGCGTTCCACGTAGCATCAGTTCTAAGTAGCTCGGCTTAGTAAGGGGTTTGAGTTTTCATTTTGTCGTAGACAAAATGAAAACCTTTATATCTGTAGCTTTTTGTTAAGCAGTGTGAAAAACCACGATAAGATCTTAAGCAGTTGAACCAAATTATTTAGCAATCCCGATCGCATGATTTTCCCTGAGTATTCTGACTTTATTAAGCTTGCTGAGCAGGGCAACTTTGTACCTGTATATATGGAACTGGTAGCGGATCTGGATACCCCTGTGTCAGCTTGGTATCGCGTCTGTCAAGGTCAACCCTATAGCTTTTTGTTAGAGTCAGTCGAAGGTGGCGAGAGAATTGGGCGTTACAGTTTATTGGGTTGCGATCCCCTATGGGTACTAGAAGCAAGGGGCGATCGCACGACGCAGACATTTCGTGATGGCAAGGTCAAAGAATTTATTGGCAATCCGTTTCAGCATTTGAGTGAATGCCTTGCACCGATTCAGCCTGTGCATTTGCCACAGTTGCCGCCGAGTCTGGGGGGACTATTTGGCTATTGGGGCTATGAATTAATTAATTGGATCGAGCCGAAAGTACCTGTGTTTCCCTGTCAGGAAGGAGATACCCCTGATGGTGTATGGATGCAGGTGGATAGTTTGCTGGTATTCGATCAGGTCAAACGCAAAATCTGGGCGATCGCCTATGCGGACTTGAGTAATGGCAATGATCCTGAAGCTGCCTATAAATCCGCTAGCGATCGCTTGACGATATTAGTGGATAAATTGCGATCACCCCTAGATCGGCAGAAGACCGCAATCAAATGGACAAATCCTCGCTTGCAGCCACCTGTAAACTTTACGAGCAATGTCACCCGTGAAAAATTCTGTAAGGGCGTTGAACTAGGTAAAGAACATATCAAAGCTGGCGATATCTTCCAAGTTGTGCTCTCGCAACGTTTGACGACAGAGTTTAAAGGAGAACCATTCAGCCTGTATCGTTCCTTGCGCGTAGTCAATCCTTCGCCCTACATGGCATTCTTTAACTTCAAGGATTGGCAGCTCATTGGCTCTAGTCCCGAAGTTATGGTCAAGGCAGAAGTAATTAATGGGGTCTCAAAGACTGTACTCCGCCCAATCGCAGGTACAAGACCTAGAGGTGCAAACTCGTTAGAGGATGCAGAACTTGCCAAGGATTTACTAGCCGATCCTAAGGAAGTTGCGGAACATGTGATGCTCGTAGACCTAGGCAGAAATGATCTGGGTCGCGTTTGCAAAAGTGGCACAGTAAAAGTTGATGAGCTAATGTCCATTGAGCTTTATTCCCACGTCATGCACATCGTTAGCAATGTCGTTGGAGAAATTCGCCCCGAAAAAAATGCTTGGGACTTACTGCAAGCCTGTTTTCCTGCGGGTACGGTTAGCGGTGCGCCCAAGATTCGGGCGATGGACATTATCCATAATTTAGAAGGCGATCGCCGAGGCACTTATGCAGGAGCCTATGGTTACTATGATTTCGAGGGACAGTTAAATACAGCCATTACCATTCGCACGATGGTAGTTAAGGATGGCAAGGCAAGCGTACAGGCAGGTGCTGGTGTAGTTGCTGATTCCGATCCTGAGAAGGAATATCAAGAAACCTTGAACAAGGCAAAGGGAATGTTGGAATCATTACGCTGCTTAGGTTAATGAAAACAGTGTTTTGCCTTGGCAAAACGCTGTTTTCATTAATTTCTAGGATAATTTGAAACGGACTTGGATAGAGGGTTTGCGTAGCAAACCCTCTATCCAAGCCCAAAAGTAAAAGCCTTTCTTAGCAAGGCTTTTACTTTTGGACTTTTAAAATTTGCCAGATTAACCCGAACTAACGTTACTTCATATAGCAATGTAAGTTTTGCTTAGGATATAAACCCCAAATAAGTGAAGGCGGCATTTCGTGCCGCCTTCACTTATTTGGGGTTTGACTGGACATTATGCATATTGCAACTATTGTGGGAGATATAAGGTTATAAATATCTTTTTTCTAAGGATTAGGATCTATGGACTCCCACCAAATAGCCCTATATCAGAGACTTCAGGAGTTCTCCTTAGACGAACCTGAATCTCAATTATCTTTTAGCAAGCGCTTAGCCAGAGACAATGGCTGGTCATTGAGTTATGCCCAAAGAGCGATCGCTGAATATAAAAAGTTTGCATTTCTCGCGGTTGTAGCTGGGCATCCCGTGACACCCTCTGACCAAGTTGATCAAGTTTGGCATTTACATCTGAGCTATACGCGATCGTACTGGCAGGAGTTTTGCCCCCATATTTTGCAGACCACCCTCCATCACAATCCAACCCGTGGCGGCTTAGCAGAAGGCGTAAAATTTGAGGATTGGTATAGCAAGACCTTAGCTAGCTATCAACAATTTTTTGGGATACCACCCCGTGATATCTGGTCTAACCCCAAAGATCGATTTGGCAGAGATCTACATTTTGTCCGCATCAATACAGAGCAGCATTGGGTGATCCCCAAGTTGTCTCTAGACAATTTCCCAAAATTACAGCCAAAACAGGCTATCACCTTTTCTCTTTTATGCATTACCTCGATCGCTGTTGTTAGTTGTCAAGCAGGCTATAACAATGCCAATCCATTAAATTACAATGGTTCGGAATTTTTATCTTTCTACTTTCAACTATCAATATTGGTGATTCTCTTAGCCTGTGGTCTGCGCTATTACCTACGGCTTCCTAGTGATAGTCCTATGCAACCACCTGACACTCTTGATGCTTATGAATTAGCCTATCTTGTTGATGGCAATAAACGGGTTTTTGATACTGCGATCGCTAGCCTTTTTCAGAGAGGCTATATCACCATAGAATCCAAACTCCGTAGGATATATTGGACAGGCTCAATGGAGAAATTGTCCCATCCAATTGAAAAGGCTGTTGCAGAAGTGCTGCAAGCCTATACCTACATTGACAGCATTCCTAAATCAAAGTTATCGGCAACCCAAGCAATTCGCGATCGCCTACAAAATTGGGATCTACTCGTCAAGCCTCAACAAGCCTTTATCGCCAAAATCTACCCAGCAATTTTAATCGCTTGCTTATTAGGATTAGGAATTGCCAAGATTTTAGTAGGACTCTCCCGTGGTAAGCCTGTTGGTATTTTGATTGCGATGTGTGTGATCATCGCGAGCATTGGGCTAGTTTTTAGTCAGAAAGCAGTTTATCGTAGTCGTTATGGCGATCGCTTTCTCCGTAATCTGCGTAACCGTATACCTAATAAGGTCTTTAGCCTTAATGATGTCCAACTCCCTCTCATCGTTGCACTTTTGAGTATAGTAATTTTGCCAAATGATGCATTTGCTGACTTAAAAAGCTTGCTGACACCAGTATCTAGTAGTGGTGGTGATGGTAGTAGTGACGGTGGCGGTGGTGATGGAGGAGGTGGCGGCTGTGGCGGCGGCGGTTGTGGTGGTTGCGGCGGCTGTGGTGGTTAGCCAAATCAATAATTTTAGTAAATTACAGATAATGTTCTTACGATGGAAAAAATTTGGGCACAAATAGAAACTTGGCTCAGAGCTAATGCTCCGCAGGTTCTGGAATCATTGCAGATAGGTGCTTCTGATGCTGAAATAGCAGAATTAGAAGAATGCCTTGCCATTCAGCTACCTGAGGATGTCAAGGCATTGTATCGGATGCATAATGGGCAATCCGATTATACTTATGGCTTCTTTGATGGAAGGGAATTTCTCTCTCTTAAAAGGATTAAAGATGAATGGCAAATCTGGAAAGAGCTTCTAGATAATGGCACTTTTCAAGATAGCAATGGACAGGATCAAGGCTGCGATCCCGACTTAGGCGTTCGTAATCTCTGGTGGAGTGACAAGTGGATTCCACTTACCTATGACGGTTGTGGTAATCATGATTGCCTAGATTTAGCTCCTGACGCATCAGGGGCTTTAGGGCAAATCATCACAATGTGGCATGATGATAGCGAAAGAAAGATCGTTGCACCTAGTGTTCGGGCATGGCTACAAAATTACGCCGAAGGTTTAGCATCAGGAAAATTTGTTTTTTCAGAGGAATATGGAGGGATTGTCGCAGTTGCCACTATCCAATCATCACCCAATACATCCCATCTGGCGCAATGAAACCAACGGAAAGTTCATCGAATTCGTTAGGGACTAAGGCACTCACGTTATAAGCATTACTACCAAGAAGGCGATCGCGAAAATCGTAAATGTCATCCACTTTATAGGTGAATAGCTATCTCTTACATTGCTATAGGATTTAAGAATACCTCGTCGTAGTTCTCCAGTACGAAAAGGTTGTCACATTAGGGTAAAGGTTTGCACTATTCATCTTGCCTACTGCAAGATGAATAGCGCTATAACTAAACGGCATTGTTGCATAAAAAGGGGAAGAGGAGGTAAATTAGATAAAAATCAGGAGAGGGAGTCCCAGATAATGAAAGAGAAATATCAGGTACGCAACTGGGCAGAGTATAACGCAGGGCTAAAACAAAGAGGAAGCCTGACCTTCTGGATTAGCGAAGAAGTAATCGGAGGATGGTTAAATCAAACATTAAGTGGCAAACGGGGTGCTTCAAATGATTACAGTGATATAGCGATCGCGACATTTATCACTGTAAAAGCGGTATATCAGCAAGCAGGAAGACAAACGCAAGGAATGTTAGAGTCACTATTTACCTTGATGGGAATAGATTTGCCAGTGCCAGACCACAGCACCGTATCAAGACGGACAGCAAGTTTAAGTGTGCCCTTACCAGTAATCCCCAAGCAGGGAGCTGTGCATGTAGTAGTTGATTCGACAGGGATCAAAGTCTATGGTGAAGGTGAATGGAAAACACGGCAGCATGGGATTAGTAAGAGACGGACATGGCGCAAATTACACCTTGGAGCCGATGAATCAACGGGAGAAATACTGGCTGCGGTCGTCACTACGAATGATTGTCACGATGGTGAAGTACTCGCCGATATTCTCGATGGGATTGATGCTGAAATTGATCAAGTTTCCGCAGATGGAGCTTATGACCATCGTCATTGTTACGACGAGATTGCCCAACATGGAGCTAAAGCCGTGATTCCTCCCCGCAAAGATGCCAAAATCTGGCAGCATGGCAATGCCAATGCTCCTCCTCATCCCCGTGACCAAAACCTGCGCTATATCCGTAAACATGGGCGTAAAAAATGGAAACGTGACTCAGGTTATCATCGACGTTCTTTAGCAGAAACCACGATGTTTCGTTTCAAAAAAATCTTTGGTAGTACTTTATGTTCTCGTAAATTTGACAATCAGGCGGTTGAGTTGTTCATCAAATGTGCTGCTCTCAATCGCATGATTCAACTTGCTAAACCTCTCTCCTCTCCTGTTGCTAGTTAATTATCTATCCTAAGATCCTCCATCTTTTGGCTTCTTTTTATTCATACAACAAAGCCTAACTAAACTAGAAATTAATTTCCAGACTGAGTCACACAATGCAATATGTTTTAATCATTCACGAAGTCGCAGATTATCCAGCTTGGAAAAAAGTTTTTGATGCTGCTGCCAAAATTCGCAAGGAAGCTGGCGAACGCTCCTATCAAGTTCTCAAATATGAGAATGAACCAAACAAGATTGTACATTTCTCCGCATGGACTTCTATTACAAATGCAAAGAAATTTTTTGAATCCCCTGAGTTAGTTAAGATCAGAGCCGAAGCAGGTGTCAAATCCCCTGATTTTATCTATTTGGAGCAACTTGAATCTGGCATACTCTAAACTACAGGGAAAATATTACAACCGTGCTAAATATTATTTTTCAAAACTCTAAACGGTAGGTTGACACTTTCCCATTGACGAATAGACAGGTAAATTTGAGTTTTATAAAAATAGGCTTCTTCATAGGCAAGTCGTAAACTACGCTCAAGAATGCTCGGCTCTACATCAGAAGGTTTAGTAGAACCAATTGCCTTACACAAACCCAAGGACAGAATTTGCACCAAATGATGACCACAACATACTTGATATGGATCGTGGTCGTTTCTTTTTTGGTTAGCAATATGTTGTTGTAATATTTCAGCTTTTAGTGTGTGGGCTTCAGATTTATTTTTTACTTTTTGAATGAGTTGGATTTCATCTACTTGGAGAGTTCGCTCATCAATGAATTTACTAAATTTAATGCCAGCAAAGGTTAAATTGAATTCGTGAATTTGTGAAATCCACAAAAGATAGCTCAGATCTTGCACCATTCCCAAAAGAGTTAAATGGGAATAGGTTTGAGAACAATAACAAAGCCATAACGAGCAGCAATATCGGCACTAACTTGGATATATTTGAGCAGCTTCAACCAAAGAACAGAAGGGAATAAAACCGAAAGGGTTAACTGAGATCTTGCACCATTCAGAATGGTGCAAGATCTCAGATAGCCAATAGGTTTTCCAGCTTGAAGCAACACAGATCTTATATCTTTACCAAATTTAGTTATTTTCTCTTCTGAGCCAATCTCTGCAAGCACTTTGTCGAGGGCAGGAGATTGGATTAGCATTGTTTCCAGATCGTGAGTATCGGTAAGAATTAGATTAGGAACGTTTGGTAAACATTCAAGACGCTCAAAATCTGCATCAACAATTGCTAAAATTCTTTGAAAATTTTCTTTGTTCAGAATTTCCAAAATCTCAATAGCTCTCTGCTTGCTAGATGGTTTACCCGAAGTAGTAACGACTTGACAAACGACTTTGTCAATAAAACGCTCATAAAAAGTCTTGTCTGTACCACCCTTAGTGGTGCAGAAAACTCAGGGGAGTCTCAAGATGAGACAACAGTAACACGAGAAAATTCGATGTAAAAATCTAACTTTAGGCGTTTGGCAGCAGAAGCACAGGCAGGAGGAGGATTAGTTTTAGGCAAAATCTGCAAAGGAGGAAGAGTTCGTTGTTGATAAAGAAGGGTATGAAGGTGACGGAGACCGAGTTGCAGAAAACTCAAGCCGCGATGGTCGTGCCAATCAATGGAAGCCCTTTGTCCCAAACGCACCAACATTAAGCCAAGAATTATGGCAATCAAGGAAGCAGTAGCAAGTAGCATAAACAAACAGGTAAGAGCTTGAGCATCACGGAGATGTGCTTTAAGCACATTAAAAGCCGATGACTTGTAATCCTTAAAATGAGGTTCAATACCACCAAAGCGTTTGCCATAGAGAGCAAAAGTCTGTAATGAAGGGTAAATATCAGTAAGGACAGCCCATGAACCGTTAGCCATGTCTAGGTTAGCCGTCGCTAAGTGACAATTAACATCACCAAGTATGGTGACATTGGGAACTAGATAAGCTTGCTCTGCGGGAGGTATCAGTTGTTCGACGCGCTTGTTTGTACCTGTTGGAAAAGTCACTAATAGATCGGTCTTTGCGCGAATTGCCCAAGACCATTGATTTTGCTGCAACCATCGAATTAATTCTCCATGTTCAAAGCCTCGGTCAGCAAGTAAGGTCACTTTGCTTTGTGATGGCAATAGGGTAAGTACTTGTTCTAATACAGGTCGGTAATGCTCAAAGCCAACAGTAGCGCTTCCATGCTCTATTACCAGTTGAGCTAGAGTAATCGACCTTCCTCCCCAAATCAAGCTTACTTCTACAAGACAGAATTTATCCCACAGCATACTCGTATCGAGAGCTAATTCCAACGATGCTCCTGCAATTGCTTGAAGAAAGTGCTTCACCAATGGGTTATAGAATGTCTCCGAGAAAAGCCTTTGAAAGCATTGCTTTCAAAGGCTTTTCTCGTTTTTAAGTTAACGCAAAGCGCTGGATCAATCTTGAGGCTTTAGAAATTCTGGCTTTCTATAAATCTCGCTTTCAGATTGAATTCATCTTTCGCGATGCTAAACAGTTTACGGGTTTATCTGATTGTCAAGCTCGTGATTTCACCAAACTTGACTTTCATTTCAACGCTTCTTTGATGTCTCTGAATCTGACTAAGTTTGATGCTCGGAAATCTCATCTTTCGGTTCATCGTGACCAACCTTTTGTCTTTTCGATGGCGAGTTACAGATGCTTGGCTTTCAGTCGCCATCTCCTTGACCGCTTTATTTCCCTCTTAGATTTAGACCTGACTTCAATTAAATTACACCCTAATTTCCACAAACTTTGTAACTACGGCTCTATCTCTGACCCATTTTGTCCGTAGTATTGTTATAAAATCCCTTTCTCTATACTTTGACAACTTTTTGTCCTGTACTTAGATAAAAAATAGATTAAGTAAAAATAAAAAAAGGCTTGCTTAGCAAGCCTTTTTTTGTTTAATTAGTGAATAATGTAGCAATCCAAGACATAGGTCACAAGTCGATGAGCAATGATTCCAAGCTGACATCAGCAAATATTTCTCCTGAGAATGAGGATTTATTGCAAGAACTGTCGATGACCCTAGATATGTATGAGGATGAGTTTAAGCTGATACTAGCGCGATGTAACTATCAGGATTTGCGCGATCGCCTGATCACTCGACTCAAGGAAATTCATCCACAGCCGATCCATGAGATTAGACTGCCGCGATCGCAAAAAGATTTATATAACTACATCATGACTCAGGTACAGTCTGAGCCTCCCGCAGTATTGTTGATTGTGGGAATGGATGAATTGGATCATTTGCAGGCTGCGTTGTTAGATATCAATCTCAATCGAGAGATGTTTCGCAATCATTGTCCCTATCCGATTGTGTGGTGGATTTCTGATAGTACCCATAAGCGGATTATTCGCACTGCTCCTGATTTTGAGAGTTGGACGACGACGCTGGAGTTTCCCATGGATACCGATGAGTTACTCACTTCTTTGCATGATGGTAGTGAGGCTTTATTTGGTCATGTACTTGCACCGAGTGAAGTTCCTTTTTTCAAAAAATTGGGTCATATTGATCGGCTAGGTTCGATTTTATGTTCAGAATTGGAGACTGCTCTCAAGGACTTAAGCGATCGCGGTTTAAATATGGAGCCAAGACTGCAAGCAAATCTTAACTTTATTCGCGGTTTAGACACATTACCGCCTAATAATTCACCTGAAAAGGCTTTGCAATACTTACACGCAAGTTTGGAGTATTGGCAGAAGAGCGCCGATCCAGAACGTAGTGGATTATTACTCAATCAAATTGGGCAATTAAATTATCAAATTACTGATACCGAAAAACATCGAACTCCTAATTGGGAAGTAGCACGATCTGCTTTTCAAACTGCGCTAGATATTTTTGAAAAAGCAAATCGCCGCGATCTCATGGCAAATGTAATTATGCGTCTGGTTGTGATTGCGAAGCGAATGTCTGATTGGGAAGCGATTGAGGCAATTATCCAAAAAGCAATACCTTTGCATCAAGAGTTACAAAATCCACATTACCTTGTCTTAGATCATCGATATTTGGCAGAAATTGCAATTCAAAAGCAACAATGGGAAGTTGCTAGAACTGAGTCAAAACTTGCCATTTCATTGTTGAATCAAGTTCCAGAAACTAATCAAGAATGGCGTAATTTATATTTAGTAATGCTTGCTCAAACAGAAATCAATCTCGGCAATTATCAAGAGGGATTGCGATTGCTTCTTGAAGCCAAAGAGTTAGGAGATACGGGACATCCACAGGTTTACATTGCAGTTTTGCAGGAATTGCGATCGCTTTACACCAAACAAAAGCAATATCTCGAAGCCTATGTCACCAAGCAAGAACAGTATGCGATCGAGCAGCAATATGGCTATCGTGCATTTATCGGTGCGGGTAGGTTGCAGGGTAAGAAGTCGGTCGGTAAGTCACAAACTGATGTAGCAACGGAAATCGAGGCTTCGGGACGCAAGCATGATCTCGATCAGTTAATTAATCGCATTGGTGAGCCAAGATATAAGCTGATCGTGCTGTATGGCAAGTCAGGTGTGGGCAAGAGTTCACTGGTAAATGCGGGATTGATTCCGCAGTTAGAGCATACGACCTTTGAGGGTAGAGATGTTTGCGCGATCGCCTTGCGGGTATATACAAATTGGGAAGAGGAGTTGGAGAAGGCTCTAAAGACCCTCACCCCCCAGCCCCCTCTCCCAGAGGGAAGTAAAGCCCTCACCCCCCAGCCCCCTCTCCCAGAGGGCGAGGGGGAGCAAGATTCTTCACTCCCCTCGCCCTCTGGGAGAGGGGCTGGGGGTGAGGGCATCATCTCGAAATTGCGAGAAAGAGAATCGCAAAACTTGCGTTTAGTTTTAATTTTCGATCAGTTTGAGGAGTTCTTTTTTGTTTATTACAATCAACCCACAGAGAGGCGGCGCTTTTTTGAGTTTATTGGAAGTTTGCTAAATGATTCACAAAATCTATCTTCGTTGAAGGTGGTTCTATCATTGCGGGAGGACTATCTGCATTATTTGCTGGAATGTAATCAGATCGAGAGCATGGCAGCGATCGATCGCGATATTCTCAGTAAGAATGTGCTGTATCGGGTGGGCAATCTCAAGGTGGAGGCGGCTAAGTCGCTGATTCAGACGCTTACGCAAAAGTCACGATTTTATCTAGAGCCTGAGTTGATTGAGGCGATCGCAGATGATCTCAAGGATGAGTTAGGCGAGGTGCGTCCGATTGAGCTTCAGGTGGTGGGAGCACAGTTGCAGCAGGAGGGAATTAAGACTTTGGCGAACTATCGCCGATTGGGTGAGAATCCGAAGTCGATCCTGGTGGAGCGATATTTGAATGATGTGATTATGGATTGTGGGAAAGGGAATGAGCGCTTGGCTAAATTTCTGCTGTTTATGATGACTGATGAACGGGGGACTCGTCCGTTAAAGACTCGTGTGGAGTTAGAAAAGGATTTGCAAGATTTGCTTGCCGAGATGCATGGCGATGAGTCGGAGTTGGATTTGGTGTTGGAGATTTTTGTGCGATCGGGTTTGGTGGTGCTAATTCCTGAGTCACCATTGGATCGCTATCAGTTGGTACATGACTATCTAGCAGAGTTTATCCGTGCGTCGCAAGCACCTGAGATGGCGAAGTTGCAGCAGGAGTTGGCGGAGACTAGGGAGACGCTAAGGGAAACTGTGGATCGGCTGAGTGTTGCCGTGAAGGAGGAAGAGGCGGCAAAGTTTAAGGCAAGGGGGCGGAGTCGGTTGGCTTTTGGGGTGGGAATTGTGGCGAGTGTGATGGCGGTTGGCGCAGGAATTGCGGGATTTATGGCATGGCAAAGCAGTGATGAATCATGGAGAAGTAAAATTAATGAAGAATTCATTTCTGCTAGCTATAAGATAAAGTCTCTAATCAGTTCCGACCTACAGATCGAAGCGCTAGTAGAGTCAGTGGAGATAGCAGAAAGGTTGCAGAAAATATCAGTCATCTCTTCTAGTACTAAGATGCGATTAGCTGCGTCAATACAAGAAGTTATCTACAGCATGAGAGAAAAAGATAGCTTTGAGCATAACAACGTAGTCACTAGTGTGGCTTTTTCTCCTAATGGAAAACAGCTTGCTTCTGCTAGTAAAGATGGTACTATAAAAATATGGAGCATTAATGGCAAAGAAGTTCAAACCCTCAAAGGTCATAACAACTATACTAGTAGTGTAGTTTTTTCACCTAATGGCAAATATTTGGCTTCTGCTAGCTGGGACAAGACTATAAAAATATGGAGTAGTGATGGAAAGGAATTACAAACTCTCATAGGTCATAGCAAGGAAATCACTAGTGTAGCTTTTTCTCCTGACGGCAAATATTTAGCTTCTGCTAGTCTTGATAAAACAGTAAAAATATGGAGTATTGACGGAAAGGAATTACAAACCCTCATAGGTCATAGTAATGTCATAATGAGTGTAGCCTTTTCACCAGATGGGAAAAAGTTAGCTTCTAGTGGCTTTGACAAAACAATAAAAATATGGAGTATTGATGGAAATGAATTACAAACTCTCACAGGCAATAGTGAAGTTATTTATAGCATAGCTTTTTCACCTGACGGGAAAAGATTGGCTTCTGCTAGCTGGGACAAAACCATAAAAATATGGAGTATTGATGGAAATGAATTACAAACCCTAAACGGTCATATTGATGGGATATGGCACTTAGCTTTTTCACCTGATGGGAAAAAATTGGCTTCTGCTAGCTGGGACAAGACTATAAAAATATGGAGTAGCGATGGAAAGGAACTACAAACCCTCAAAGGGCATAGCAGTTACGTCAATAGTGTAGCTTTTTCTCCTGACGGAAAACAATTAGCTTCTGCTAGCTCTGACAATACTGTAAAAATCTGGAATATTGATGGAAATGAATTACAAACCCTAAATAGCCACATTAGTTATGTTTTGAGTGTAGCCTTTTCAGCAGATGGAAAGCAGTTGGCTTCTGCTAGCGATGATAAGACTGTAAAAATTTGGAGTTCTGATGGAAAGGAATTACAAACTCTTAAGGGACATAACGGGAAAGTCTGGAGCGTTGCTTTTTCTCCTGATAGAAAGCAATTGGCTTCTGCTAGCGATGATAAGACTGTAAAAATCTGGAGTTCTGACGGGAGAGAATTACAAACTTTTAAGGGACATAACGGGAAAGTTTTGAGCGTTGCTTTTTCTCCTGATGGAAAAAAATTGGTTTCTGCTAGTGAGGACAAGACTGTAAAAATATGGAGCCTCGATGGAAAAGAATCACAAACCTTCAAAGGTCATGATAGTCAAGTCGAAAGCGTTGCCTTTACACCAGATGGAAAGCAATTAGCTTCTGCTAGTGATGACAAGACCATAAAAATATGGAATCTTGATGGGAAAGAATTACAAACCTTTAAGGGGCATAGTGGTAAAGTTTTGAGTGTTGCTTTTTCTCCTGATGGTAAATATTTAGCTTCTGCTAGTGATGACAAGACCATAAAAATATGGAATCTCGATGGGAAAGAATTACAAACCTTTAAAGGGCATAGTGGTACAGTTTTGGGTGTTGCTTTTTCTCCTGATGGAAAGCAATTAGCTTCTGCTAGTGAGGACAATACCGTAAAAATATGGAGTTCTGATGGGAAAGAATTACACACCTTCAAAGGTCATGGCAGTGTAGTCTGGAGCGTTACCTTTTCACCAGATGGAAAACAATTAGCTTCTGCTAGTGAGGACAAGACTGTAAAAATATGGAGTCTTGATATTGGTAGCTTGAAGGGGCTAGCCTGCAATTGGCTCCAAGAATATATCACTAATCAACCAGAGCTAAAGCAAAAGCTAGCGACTTGTCTAAATCCCGAAGTTCTGCGTGCTGCGGCTCCTGCACTCATCGCTGAGGCAAGAACTAAAGGAATGAGTGGTAAACCCGAAGAGGCTCTAACCCTATTTCAAGAAGCAAAGAAACTCGATCACAGTATTTCCCTCAGTCCACAAACAGAAATCAATCCATACTTCATTCCTAAAAGTATCAAGCTCGCAAAAAAAGGTGATATTCAAGCTTCACTCATCGCCTACAAGGAAGCAATTAAGCGTGATCCCAATGTGTCAGTTTCCGCAGACTCATGGAATACACTGTGCTGGCATGGCAGTATATACAACTCTGCTAGTCAAGTTATGTTTGCCTGTGACAATGCAGTTAAGATTGAACCTAACGATCTAAATATTCGTAGTAGTAGATCTGTAGCTAGGTCATTATCAGGAGATATCAATGGTGCAATTGAGGATATAGAATTCATACTCCCCAAACTTTATCGCCAGAATCTTGAAAATATTCTCGCAATCAAAGAGAAAGAATATCTACCTTTTACTTATTCAGAGCAACAAAGTAGGTTAGACGATCTAAAGGTAGGCAAAAATCCATTTACTGAGGAGAAGTTAGAAGAATGGCGAAAGTACGTTAAACAATTGATAGATTCCTAATGTATAGTATTGCTTTGCCTCCACATCCACTATGGCTAATACCGAAATCTCTAGTCCCTTTTCGGCGAGTCCTGCACAGCTATTATAGAAATGCTCATTTCGTAGGTTGCTTTCAATTTTGGGGCTGGTTTTCAATAACCGCACTTTAATACAATGAATGCCTTTTTTCTATATTTTTAGGACTTACGCCATGCTAACGAATTTACTAGGTTTGGGGTAGATGAGGCGTAAGTCCTATTTATGACAAAGCCCTTCGTAACATCGCTAATTTTTCGGGCAAAATGCGATAGTAAATCCAAGTTCCCCGACGCTCTTTGGTGAGTAATCCAGATTCATATAAAACTTTAAGATGATGGCTTACCGTTGGTTGGGCTAGCCCCAAAGTCTCTACTAATTCACAAGCACATACTTCCTGACTCGGTTGAGCAGCAATTAAGCTCAGGATTTGCAAACGTGCGGGTTCCCCCAATACTCGAAATATAGTCGCTAAATAGTTGGCATCGTCAGGTGTAAGACGACCTTCTAATAGGGGTGGACAACAGGTAATCGATTGATTTGACTTCATAAACTTATACTGCCATGAATGAAGACTAGATGGCAAAATATCGATCAGTTTCAAGTTGGCACTACCAATATTCCGATCGCGATCGGCTTAATTTTAATGATGTATCCACCCTTTGCGAAAGTGCGTTACGAAGAGTTAGGCGATGTCTTCCGCAATGGCAAAATCTTGGCGCTAGCCCTATTTCAGAGTTGGATCGTTGCGCCGAGTTTCATGTTTTTATTGGCGATCGCCTTTTTTCGCGACTCACCCGAATATATGGTGGGTTTGATGCTGATCGGGCTTGATGTTAAAAATCCCTTTGGATGTCGTCAGAATTTCGATTCCATTATTGATTTACTTTGTTGTGATGTTTGTATTCAGCTTTTATCTTGCTTGGCTCATCAAGGCAGACTACGACAAAGCTGCGAGTGTCGCTTTTACAGCAGCAAGTAACAATTTTGAATTAGCGATCGCTGTGGCGGTTGGTGTATTTGGCATTAATTCTGGTGCAGCTTTTGTGGCGGTTGTTGGCCCCTAATTGAAGTTCCAGTTTTAATTAGCCTTGTGAATCTATCTTTTTGGTTCAAGCGACATTACTTTGATAGTGCAGATCGGACTAAGTAAATTGATGCGATCGCCCCTAATCGCATAAAGTCACAAATCGTTGCAAAAAGCATTTACTAATTCATCTTCGGTCATGCCAGTTTCTAATAGAACTTTCTCAACTACGCGATCAAGTGAATCTATAGCGCTAGTATCAATATTATTTCGGGTAGTTCTTTGGACTTCGGCGATTTCTTGACCGAGTAATTTCCATAGCTTGATTTTATGTTCAATATTGAGTGTGGTGACGGCTTCGGCTAGCAGGGTGGTTTCATTTTCGGAAAGGGCTAGTAGGTATAGATCACATAAAGAAGCTAGATAAAAAACAGGAAATAAAAAAGGAGCAAAAACAATAAAAAATGGTCTGGTAAAAGCTAAGCAAAAAGCAAGACCAGACCATGAACTTTATAGAACAATTAAAGCAGATCCCCGACCATCGAAAAAATAAAGGTAAGCGACATCCGCTATGGCTAATCATGTGCTTAACCTTGCTAGGAACACTGTGTAATTATCATGGATATAGACCATTAGCAGATTTCTGCGAGAAACATTGGCAAACCCTACAAATACGGCTAGAGCTAGCACCAGAGAGTCGGATACCATCATATTCCACCTTTCGTCGTGTCATTCAAGGGGTAGAAATCGAGCCAGTGGTAAAATTGTTTAACGAGTGGTGTAGAAATAGCCATACAGGCGAATCATGGCAATGGTTGGCGATGGACGGAAAAAGCATTAAATGTACTGTCTCCAATCAGACTGATTCTAGGCAAAACTTTACCAGTACCGTATCAGCCTTTACCCATGAAACGGGAGAAGTAATCGCCCTAGCTGTGTCCGAAAATAAGCAAATTAGTGAAATCGAAGTCGTTAAACAAGTGATTACCTCTTTACAAGGGCAGAAAGCCTCTTTCACAATGGATGCCTTACATTGCCAAAAGGATACGGTGAAATTAATTGTTGAACAGGAACAGCATTATTTGATTGCCCTCAAAAACAATCAACCGAATCTGCTTAAGACTTTGGATAATTTATATCAAACTACAGCAGCACTTAGTTATGCCGAAGAGTTTGACAAATCTCATGGTCGTCAAGTCCGTCGTCGCGTTTGGGTTTATCCTGCTCCGACTCACCTGTGTAAACATTGGTCGTCTCTACAGTCTCTGATTTATGTCGAACGCGAGGGCTGGCGTGATGACAAGCCTTTTTCGGAGTCGCTTGGTTATATTTCTGACTTGTCTCTCAATGCATCCCAGTTTCTTGACCCGATTCGACTACACTGGGGCATTGAAAATCGCTTACATTGGGTGCGCGATGTCCTTTTTCAAGAAGATACGGGGTTACGTCGTGGTGGTAATGCTCCTACTATTTGGGCAATTATTCACTGTTTTATCATGACTACTGTTCGTCGCCTTGGTTATCGCACGATTCCTCAGGGGCAACGGGTTCTTGCTAATCAGGTTCATCAAGTTTTTGATATTCTCTCCTGCTCTTATTCTTACTGATTTCCTCTTTCTAAATTTCCTGCTTCTCCCTCCCTGTTTGCTTTTCCGAAAATGAAACCACCCTGTGGTGACGGCTTCGGCTAGTAGTTCAAAGGGGATGTTAATTTGGACAGTGGCAGTTGTCATAATGTTTTTTACCCGCATAGCAAGTTTTCCTTTGACCAGTTGATGATGATTTTACTCGACATTTTTAGGTGTGAGTAGGAATGTGGTAAGGGGCTTGGGAAGAAATAAGATACCAAATATTATAGAAATAGGGATATAAAATTCTTGTATTCAATTTATAGTAGGACAAAAAGAGTGATTTTCAGCGATGAAATCAAAGCCACAGTTAAAGATGCAGCGCAAAAACTAACAGGGTATCGAAAACGAGACTTCATGGCTAAGGTAGCCGAGGATTACTTTGCAGGCTCAGCGCGTAAAGCCGAAACAGTTTTTGGATGGAGTCGGAAGAGCGTGCAACTAGGACTGCATGAACGGCGTACAGGGTTAAGATGTCTGGATAATTATGGAGCAAGAGGAAGACATAAAAGCGAAATAATATTGCCGAATTTAACAGAAGATATAAGCGCAATGGTAGATATACAATCCCAAGCAGATCCGAAATTTCAATCAACATTTTTGTATGCACGTGTCAGTGCAAGAGCAGTAAGAGAGGAGTTGGTGAAAACAAAGGGTTACGATGAAGCCAAGTTACCGTCACGGGAAACAATTGGTGCGGTGCTAAATCGGATGGGATATCGCCTAAAAAAACACAAAAGACAAAACCCCTAAAAAAGATACCTGAAACCGATGCAATTTTTGCGAATGTGTTTGAGCAAAACCAAGCATCAGCAGATAATCTAAGGTCTTTGCGAATTTCGATTGATAGCAAAGCAAAAGTGAAGATTGGTAATCTTTCACGGGGTGGCAAAGCCCGCACGTTAGAACCTCAAACCCACATTCCGCTCTCAAAAGAAGTAAAAAACAATTAGGAAATAGGTAGAGGGAGAAGATAATAGCGACGACAAGCAGAGGGAAAGAACTGTAAGATGTGAAGACGAGATGAGTTCAAGTTAACAATTTGCTTAACATCATAGACAACAACGAGATGAACGGCTAAAAAGCATTGAAAAATCCAGCGTAACGTAGGAGAATTTGTGGGTTTACCCAACTGGTTGGGAATGGTAGCTTGATTTTGAGCTAGAGCCAGTCTAAGTTGCCGTTGCCCCAAATTATAGACGAGTAAGCAAAGCGCCATAATCATGCCCAAAACCTGAATGCGACGACGAGATTTCAGGAAAACGCTAGAAGCAAAGAATAGAGGATCTTTGAGGAAGCGAAAACCACGTTCAGGACCTTGCTGAGCCTTGTATTCTTTTAGGGTCATCTCAGTCGTGAAATTGTCAGCATCAAGAACATTCGTCGCCAGCACAAATCTGCCACAGCGTCTGCGTTGTGCCGAGATTTGGGATTCTATAGGGGTGATAGTCGCGGTAACCCGATACGTCATATGACTGGGGAGGTCATTTTTGCTAGGTTTACCAGCTTTTTGATAATGTCGTTTTTCAACTACCTGAATATCACTGAGCTGATGCCATGACATCTTATTTGAAAGATGTTGGGCGGCAGCGATCGCATCAGCAGCACAAGCGAAGTCTTGTCCTGAGAGGGTCTGTAAATCTTGGTGACATTTATGGCGGAATTGCTCTAGTTTCTTGTCCAATTTTTCAAGGTCAGATTTGCGTCTTTCTTGGCTCTCAACTAATATCCACCTCTGATTGACCTCACCATATTCACTGACAGTTTCGCTGGTGCGATATCCTTTCAAATTGCTTGAGGCTAACTGAATATTTGACTCAACTAGCTCTGCTGCTTCCTTGATGCTTAACGGTACTCGTGTTAACCATTTTAGCCCTGCCATTGCGGCTATATTATCAGCACTGTATAGTGCTGCATCAGCTATGCAAATCCCTTCAAATGTCCATTGCTGTTTGAACTTTTGGAATAATTCTGCAAATCTCTCTTTATCTGACTGATTGCCGTTACCCATTTCCAGCATGACTGGGATATCCCCATCTCCCACACATAGCAGATTCATCACAAATTGTTTCAAGTCTGGGCGATGGTCTCGTGAATATCCGTATGTAATTTCTACTGCTTCCGTTGCTTCCCCTTCATACTTACCATCTACATGAAATGAGCTTGAGTCCAGATGTCCTGTTGCTACTTCTATGCCAAATTTCTTTACGGCCGCTAGGCTTATTGTCATGAATATATCACTAACGTTTTCGGCATATATATCATCCATGACTTGCCCTAGTCGGTCATCGTTTAAGTATTCCGCTTTCACTCCTGCTCCTAATAAATGTTCTATGGCAATCCCTTCATAGAATTTCTCAAACATATACAACGGCGCGGATACAAATCCTAATCCGTTGATCAGCATTGCTTTTACGATTACCCCTGCGCTTACTTTCTCTCGACTGTTTTTGCCCAGTCTTTCGTTGATGATCTCCTCTATCCCGATCTCATCAATTATTCCTGCTACGATTCCTAGATGGTCTAGGTTTTGCACTGTTATCTCGTTTCTGATATCTCCCTCCTGTTTCTATCCTTGCTTTTTTCCTATTCTAATTATTTTTGCCTTCTTTTTGGGAGCGGAATGTGGGCTCAAAAAGCTGACGATCATGATACCGAATGGTCATCAGTTTTAGTTCCCTTTGGTATCCTCAATACCAATAATGACCAATTGACAATCTATATGGGGCAGTCTGCGGAAACTAGCGATTTTATCGTTGACTGCTTGAGCGATTGGTGGCAAAAGAATCAATTACGAGATTCAGCCTTTGACGAATGGGTGATTAACCTTGATGGCGGTTCTGCAACCCGCAGTAATCGCACTCAATTTATCAAACGCATGGTCGAGTTATCACAGAAGATTGACTTGAAAATTCGTCTGGTTTACTATCCCCCTTATCACAGCAAATATAATCCTATTGAACGCTGTTGGGCTGCACTAGAAAATTATTGGCATGGTACGATTCTAGATTCTGTTGATGCGGCTGTAAGGTGGGCGAGTAACATGACTTGGAAAGGGATTTCTCCAATTGTCCATTTAGTGGAAACAGTCTATGAGAAGAGCGTAAAAGTTCCACCAGAAGACTTGAAACAGTATTTTTCATCTTGGCAATGTTCTGATACCCTACCCAAATGGGATATAACCATTGTTCCTAATTGATTGGTATCTTATTTTCCCCCATCTCCCTAAGTTGCGATCGCTTTACCATTTATATAGCAATTTTGATTTTGTTGTGGGTAAATGGCGATCACCCCTAGTCCCACAACGTCCCAAATTGATGCGAATATTAGCTTAAATATTGTTTGGTAATCGCCTGACTAATCGCCACCTCTTGTTCCTTAACCGCAGTCTCACGCAGAGTTTCTAGAAAGTCACGGAATTTTTGGATTTTGAAATGGAAGTTTTGATTGAAAATATTTAGAGAATTGCCAAAAAATAGAATAGAATTGATAATTCTTTGTTTGATAGTGAAATTCTCAACCTTTACGCACATCACAGGCGCAAATCTGGATCTGCGCTGAACAGATCCCCAACTTTTTCTATAAAATTAGAAATAATCTCTAATTTTATAGAAAAAGTCGGGGATCTTAATCTCTGTCAAGGAAACGTTTACTATGCCGCGCCGTGCTTTAAATTTTCAACAAGGAAGTTATTACCATGTTTACAGTCGTGGTAACAATTATCAGACGATATTTTTTGAGAGAGAAAGTTACTTATATTTCTTAAAGTTGGTTCGTCGGTATTTGGTTGATGAAAATATCTCGATTTTGGCTTATTACTTGATGCCTAATCACTATCATTTATTGGTTCAATGTAATGGAGGTAATCTATCAGAGGCAATGCAGCTACTATCTCTCACCTATACCAAAAGCATTAATAAGCGTTTTAATCGTGTTGGCTCGTTATTTCAGGGAAGGTTTAAGGCTGTTTTGGTTAATTCTGGTGAGTATTTGGTACATTTAGTTCGTTATATTCATTTTAATCCAGTTAAGGCTGATTTAGTGAAGTCTGCTTCGGAATGGGAGTTTTCTAGCTTTAGTGAATATGCAGGTATCAGAAGTGGAAGTTTACCTTCAATGGAATTAGTTCGTTCGATGATTGATTCGGATGAGGAGTATCGTTCTTTCCTAACTGAAGGCAATCTTCCTTCAATTCCTGAGTTGATGACTTTGATGTTAGATGAATAGGGGATTTTGTGGATAGTAGTGAGGGATTCAGATCCCCGACTTCTTTTGTAAAGTTGAAGATTATTTGTGATTGAGAAGAAGAAGTCGGGGATCTCGGACTAGAGCAGAGGAGAAGCCCTCACGAGCGCGGAAGGACTACCTGTATGCAAGATTACCTCCTCTGTGAAGACCTTTTTCCCGTCAACAATTGCAGGATTGGGCTGCGATCTATCACTAGTAAGATTAAGTAGATAAAAGTTATTGGTAATTGGCTCAAAAAAAACACCTACATGAACTCCTGAAATAGTCTTAAATACATCATTTAATTGAATATCACAACTAGGATTTCGCCCTATAGTTGTGGGCTTGTTTCTCATTGCCTTCTCTCCATTGATTATTCGAGTTAGCATTTGTTGATTCTCCTGCCACTCTAATAGTAAATTGGGCATAAAAACTCACTTGATTTCCTTTATTTCAACACGAGAGCATTGCCCCTTATCATCACAATTTACGAAATCTCTTGAGCCATCTGTATTTAGACGTATGGTGATATTATCAGCAATGTAACTAGGATGGCGGTTATTTGTACCAGCTAACCTTGGGTTATAGCCTATCAGCCTAAGTCCCTGAGTACAGTTTGCAAGTAGGATGCTCTGATCAACCGATTCAGTAGTATTAGTATTTGAACTAAAGAATTGAATTCTCATCAGCCCAGTTTCTCCTATCATCACCAATGCTCCTTCGTAAACACTACCAGCGTATGTGAATTTAATTGAGAAGTTACCTCTTATATATTCAGCAGTACTGGCGCGGGAACAGTTCAAAGGTCTTAAAATTTTATCCAATTCTTGAGATGCTTGAGATGTCGGAGTTGGAGTTGCAGTCGGAGTTGGAGTTGCAGTCGGAGTTGGAGTTGCAGTCGGAGTTGGAGTTGCAGTCGGAGTTGGAGTTGCAGTCGGAGTCGGAGTTGGAGTTGCAGTCGGAGTTGCAGTTGGGGATGCAATAGTTGTATTAGGTATTACTGTAGCGGTGTTAGAACGAGAAATATTGCTTAAGGCAAAAGCACCGCCACCAAGAACCACCAAACCGATAGCTCCAATCAAGATCTTTGAAGCTGAACTTCCTTGATTGTAATCTACAGAAGTTTGATTCGATTTTGGAGAAGCTACACGAACAGTAGGAGCCGCATTTGCATTTGAACCAAGTTTTTCTAAAGTGGCTAAGGCATCAGATGCATCTTCAAAACGCTGCGAAAATTCTTGGCGTACCATTTTGTCCACATAGTCCGCAAAAGCAGGTGTTACATGAGGAGCCTCAGACCGCCATTCAAACTGATCTCTTGAATCTCTATGAATCTTACTTGGAGGAATTCCCGTCAAAGCCTCAATCACCATAGCTCCTAAAGCATAGATGTCACTGCTCAGCTTTGGTCTACCTGCTGCTTGCTCTGGAGGCATATACTCTTCTGTACCTATGCTAATAGTTTTAGAAGCATATCTTGGATTTTGAGATATTCTCTGACTTGCAACTTCCTTTATTGCTCCGAAATCAATCAGTACAATTTTGTTGTCTGAGTCTCTTCTTCTGATGTTATCTGGCTTTACATCACGATGAACTATACCTTTTTCGTGTACAATTTTTAATGCTTCCAAAACATCCTTCAATAACTGTAATGCAGTTTTTTCCGCCATATTTACGCCCTCTACAATCTCCTGTCTGAGATCGTGTCCCTCAATGTATTCCATCACGAGGTAAAAATCGACACCTTCTTGAAAGTAAGCGTAGAGAGTAGGAATCTGACTAGAGCTATCACCTAGTTTTTGAAGTTGCTCTGCCTCTTTCTCAAACATTTCCCGTGCTTTGGGCAGAAAATCTTCCAGTTCCTTGGGATCGCTAATTTTTGGCTTCAGTCGCTTGACTATACATTTACGGGACAGATTATCATTATCTTCTGCCAAGTAAACATCGCTAAATCCACCGCTACCAAATTGCTCTAAGATTTTATAACGATCTCGAAGAACTGTGCCAATCATTTGAGTTACCTTGTGTTAATGGGTGACAACAGGCAATTTTCTGAATCTTTGAAGGTATAACTATGTATTATCTTGCAGATTTCAGGATAATACATAGTTATACAACTTATACAAGTTATACGAGATAAATATAATACAACTTCTGAGATATAGCAACCAAATAAGTGTAATAACAAGATTTTTGTAGGGTAATGTACAGGGCAACCGCATAAAAAATCAAAGGGAAAGGAGATGTTCAAGATAAGCCAGATCCCAAGCCGCCTTATGACGTTTAGCTCGCATACTGGACTTAGAAGACTTATCACGGCTTAAGAGATTAAGAGCAAAGTGCCGCAACATCGCCATATTTTCAGGAGAATTATCTTTGCGAATACGAGAAGCATCTTCGTGAAAAGAGACATCTAAAACCCAATGCAATGAATTTTCAATCGACCAATGGGTACGAACCGCGTTATTCATGACAGAAGCATTAGAAGGCAAGCTCGAAATGTAGTAGCGATTCTCGGTGGAGACTTTACCATTGATGCGGCGCTCACTTTGGACTAGGGCAATGGTTTGTAAACCAGCCCATAAAGGCAGTTGTGTAAGGTAATCCAAGTTAGATAAAGTCCAACAACGTCGAATTTCTAAACGTCCATGTCCTTTGTCTATAGACTGGCAAAAGTCATGGTCTACATCTGCAAAATTAGTGGTGATAGCTTGCTCAAACAACCACTGCACATCCTCAAATAGACTTCCCTGATTACCTTTAAGTGCTAAAACGTAATCCCCTCCCTGTTGAACGATTTGACTAGCTATTTCTTTCTGGCATCCCATTGCGTCAATTGTCACAATACAACCAGTAATTTCTAATAGCTTTAACAATTCTGGTATTGCGGTGATTTCGTTGGATTTATCATCGACTTTGCGCTGCCCTAATACCAATCGATTTGCGCTTGCCCATGCACTCACCATATGGATTGCACCTTTGTCTGCTCCTTGGTCGTAGGATTGTCTCAAGGTTTTACCGTCTATAGCTACTATCTCTCCCTTCAGCACATGACTTATCGATTTCACCCATCTGATGAAGCTATTTTGCATTTGTTGCGGGTCTAATCTCGCAAACACTCTGGCAAATGTGTCATCACAGGGTATCCCATTCGGTAGTTCAAGAAATGTCCCCAGCCATTCTTGTTTTGATTTGCCAAATAGCTCGATGTCTTCCCAGTTTTCTCCCCCACTTATCACGGCGCAGATCCCTATCACGATTATGTCTAGCAATTTATGCTCTTTCCCTCGGTTATCTCGTGGATCTTCTACTCCCTCAAAGTGGCTCACTAAACTAACTGTGATAGGGCTATTCATTACGGCTTGACTTCTTTATTGTCTCCTTATTTTATTCACTTTTTTATGCGGTTGCCCTGGGGTAATGTAGCTGAACAAAGTTTTATTTAGCAAAATGCAGGATAATATTCATGAACCTGTGCTGAAAAATAATCTGCCTATCCCCTCCAAAACCGATCAAATTGGGCGATCGCTTGTAATTTGGGTGCTGCTTGCAGTCTTTGCGCTAGTTGCAATTCATCCTTGAATTGGCGAAGTAAAAGAAGTCGGGGATCTCGGACTAGCGCAAAAGGGCTAAAGAGCAAAGAAGAAGTCCTCACGAGCGCGAGAAAAAGAAAGAAGTGAACTCAGGCGACAACAACGCGAAAACCGACAGAGCTGCTGCTATTGTCCGCATTGACCCTGTAGCGATTCGCCGAACGACAAACGATAGCATAGTAGTTCCACGAGCCACCCCGCAGAGCGCGTCTTGTTTGTTCGCCGCCAATTAGCCACGCAGAGCCAACAGTGGGCGCACCGTTATAATTTTCATGCCATACATCTTCACACCATTCCCAAACATTGCCATGCATTTGATATAAGCCCCATACATTAGGACTGAAATTCTGCACATCAACAGTTCTCTCGCGATATTCTCCCTTTGGTGCATCTACATAAGGATAGTTACCGTTATAGTTAACCAGTTCGGGGGTAACGGTTTCTCCAAAATAAAAGGGGGTAGTGGTTCCAGCGCGACAAGCATACTCCCATTCGGCTTCGCTGGGCAACCTGACATTCTTATTGAGTTTCTCAGAGAGCCTTTTACAAAACTTCTTACTATTATGCCACGAAACGTTGATTACTGGTTGATTTTCGCCTTGAAACTTAGCATCAGAGCTTTTCGATGGCTTCGTTCCCATGACCGCTTCCCACTGAGCATTGGTTACAGTACATTTTCCCATCAAAAAAGAAGGAACTTTTACTTCATGCTGGGGCGTTGACCAGTCTAAATATTCTTCTACCCCATTCCAATTATATTTCTTGGCATTCTCAAGGGCAATTTTGCGCTCATCTGCTGGCATTCCCATCATAAATTTCCCCGCAGGAATTTTTACTAGATCGAGAGTTACGCCATTACCCAAATTCTCACGAATATATTGGGCTTTCCCTTTTTTGCGATCTAGTTCAATTTTTTTGTCGCCACCAATGCCAAGAAAACCACTCTCTTTGACTAAACGGACATTAGCAATTTCAAATTCAAACTCAGGTTGAGCGGGTTGCTTCTTCTTGACCCGTTCTGTGTCTTCCTGTATCCGTTTTAGCCTTTCTTCCTCCTCAGCATGTTTCCTCAACTGCTCTAGCCGATCGCTTTCTTGTTTCTGCCTCTCCGCTTCGGCAACTTGTTGCAATCTTGCCCGTTCAGCTTCTTCTTGTTGACGTTTCTGTAACGCTTCATCAGCCTTTCTTTGTTGATTCTCAAGTTGCTGATCGTATTCAGTTTGCTTTGGTGTCAGAATATGCGCTTTCACCAATTCAATATCACTGTCACGCAGCCCTAAATGCTGCTCATAGTCAAGTAAATCTGCCGCAGTTGCTGTACTAAATGGAAACTCGATCTTAACCGCTTCGATCAAAGATTGCTCAAACTCGTTTAACTTCTTCTCATACTCTCGATAGGGCAGCAATACCTCAAGTTCAATCTCTTCAGCCTCAGCAACAGTTACTCCCCACTCATCACGCTTACGCGCCAAAAGGTTTCTAGCAAACAATGAAAACTTACCATTATTTTGTTTAGCACGACTATCAACCTCTTTGCGATATTTCAATTTCGGATCGTCTTGAGGTGACTTCGCAAGAATAATCTTATGCCCTCCCCTCACAGGATAGAACTCAGGAGACATCGAATCATTTGTGTTCTTTACCTTCTCCTTGATATATTCATACAACTCATCCACCGAAATCTCGCCATCGCCATCTCGATCAGCCACACCTTTTTCTAATCCTTCTACTAGAAAATGTGTATAGAGAGACAAATCAAATCCCTCTTGTTCAAAAGCATATTTTGTCGAATCTGAAGCCGTCAGAATCGCCCGTCCTTCACCACCAAGTTTCGGTAACACATTCACCGTACCGCCATCTTTGGCAGTCATGCCCTTCGAGAACGCGCCACTATGACAGCAATCAAGAATTATCACTTGACGCTGCGACCTACTTTTATTCATTTGGTCATGGATATACATCGCTGAAACTGCCGTTGGCGGTAGTTCTTTTTTATTGGCGATCTTACTTGCCAAATAAAAATCGCCGCGATTGTCAGTTACGCCATGCCCTGAAAAATAAAACAGCAAAAGATCATCAGGCTTACGCTCAGCAAAAAGACTGTAAATCGCTCGATCAATTGTTTGCCGATCGCAATCCACTAAAGCTGTGACATCTGCATCAAAAAAACCACCAATGTCAGGATTTAGCAAAACACGCTGCAACGCCCTTACATCTTTTACCGCACTGGGCAAAGACGTAAAGTCACTGTCATAGTTACTAACCCCAACCAGTAATGCGTAACGCCCCATTATGCACTCTCAAAAAATTGATTGGCTTTCTGAATCAAAAACTCTAACTCTTCTCGGCTATTAGCTGTCACCTCTATCTTTTTGCCGTTTTTCTCCGCCTTTAAGGAGATCGGTTTATTGCCAAGGCGATCGCCCAAAAACCCTAAAACCTTCTTAGCATTTGCCGCACTCACTTCCGCCGCCAAAACTCCCACCAAAAAGCCACCAATGCTTTTATTGCCATCAGGAGGATTAGGATCACGCACACGGTCAACGGACTCGATATCAGAGTGATCGCTTAATGCTTCTAGTAGCTGCACTACTTCATCATCAAGCTCAGTACTTGTCAAATCTGGATCGATAAAGGCGATCGTGAAGGCGAATAGGGCTGGATTATTTTCAGAAGACATAAACTTGACATATTTTTGCAACTTTTCGAGATTGTATCGCATTGTTTAAGCGATCACCCTTAATTTCCTGAAAACCAAAATAGTGATTATCAGCTAAAATTCTGTTTTAATCAACCGTCAAGTTTTGTAAAGCGATCACTATTTAATGAGACTGTTAAAGCAATACAATGACATCAACGCAATCTCAGCGCAATCTGTATGCCCGCTAAAGACATCTATCACGATAACGTTTGTAACGCCCTCATCAAAGACGGTTGGACGATTACAGATGATCCACTTGTTCTCAGCATAGGAACACGTTCTGTTAATGGAAGAACCTGATTTTCGTCTTATTGTTTTTGACCCAGATCATGAGGACATAATTCAATGGCAACCACAGATAACACCCTAGACGCATGGCGCAAAACCCTAGAAACTTTGCTCCAATACTATGCCGATCTTCCCTATCGCTATGGAAACGTGAGTGCTTACGTTGTCGTTAGTCGCGATCGCAACCACTTTATGCTGATGCGCGAAGGATGGGAAAATAGTCGGAGAGTACATGGGTGTATTGTTCACGCCGAAATTCGTAACGACAAAATCTGGATTCACTATGATGGTATCGAAGATGGCATTACTGATGAACTGGTTGCAGCAGGAGTTCCTAAAGATCATATTGTCCTAGCTTTTCATCCGCCTCAAGTGAGAGCGCATACTGGATATGCTTTGGCATAAAACTAGAAACTACACCTAACTCGTCTCAAGTAGCGATTGCCAATCATAATCAGCATCCTCAAACAAGAGCGATCGCCGATTGTTTAGTCCCAACGCGATTATTGGGTTTTGTTTGGGTTTGATGAGACGCGATCGTACTGTAGATTTAGCGATCAGCATACTCTAAAATATTGATTGTAGAGATACTGATAAATATGAAACGTACACAGGTAAAAGTAAATTTATCTCTTCCTTTTAAAGCTCTCATAGAAATGATGAGTTCCCTAGAACTACGTGAGAAAATCAAACTGCGAGAACTATTAGATCGAGATATTGCCGTAACTCAACGCAAAACTCAAAACCTACCATCACAAGAAACATCTCAGGAACTCGAACCTGCGATAGAAAGTTTTCGGCGTGGTTGGGATGACGTAATGAATGGCAGAACTAAGCCAATTTCAGAACTATGGGAAGGAATTGAGACGGATTAAGAATCCGAGATAACAAAAAAGGTAAAAACGCATTTTACAGAGTCATTTACTACGTCAAAACAGCTACATCGGTTTTTCTAGTTACGATTTACTCAAAATCTGAGCAGTCAAAATATCCCAGCCGTAGAGATTTGCCGTATTCTAGCTAATTACGAATAAAGTTTAAAACAATGCCTACAGCAAAATCGTCTTAAGGCGTGATCGCCCAGCATAATCAGCATCCGCAAGCAATGCGCGATCGCGGGTTTTGTTTAGGTTGGATGAGAGGCGATCGCACTGTAGATTTAGAGATCGGCGATATAAAATATAACCACGATAAGAGGATGATCATCATGGCGATCGCAACACCAAAAACGCTAACAGATAACCGTATCCGCTACGTCACAAACACTGAAGGCAAAACAATCGATGTAATTGTTCCCATTGAACTTTGGCAACAAATCATCAACTCCATTAATCTTGATAGCACCATATCTCAACAAGAAGATAATTTAGAATCCTTCGCTTCGCAAAACTTAGAACAATGCTATGGAGAAGATGAACCTGATTACTCATTAGAGCTAATCAAGGAACACAACCACACTATTTAACTCAAAATGAATACAGCCTATACACAACCCAAAAATAAAGTCATGAAATAAAAAGAACTACTAAGAAGAATATCCCCAACTACAACCAGAAGACATTGATGCTTGCATTGCCTATGGAGCCGCTATGTCAAGTGATCGTTATTCAGCTTTTGGTGTTGACAAATTTCCATCGGTATAGCCAGAATAAATATATTGATTATTATAAATATTTATCTTAATCAATATTTAAAGCATACTTAACCTTTAGATAACCTATGGCTGTGCGCGTTGGTATTAATGGCTTTGGCAGAATTGGCAGATTGGCTCTGCGGGCTGGTTGGGAATTTCCCGAATTAGAGTTTGTGCATATTAATGAAATCAAGGGCGGCGTAGAAGCTGCCGCGCATTTACTCAAATTTGACTCGGTACATGGACGTTGGTTGCCTGATGTGATGGTGGAAGGCGATCGCATCCAAATCGATCATAAATCCCTTAGCTTTAGCGAATACGCCAAACCCGAATTAGTCAACTGGCAAGAATTAGGCGTTGATCTAGTTCTGGAATGCTCTGGCAAATTTCGCACTCCTGCAACCCTCAATCCCTATTTCACTAAAGGCGTGAAGAAAGTAATCG
Source organism: Pseudanabaena sp. BL-A-41 (assembly GCA_050632425.1). Lineage (GTDB taxonomy): Bacteria > Cyanobacteriota > Cyanobacteriia > Pseudanabaenales > Pseudanabaenaceae > Pseudanabaena. Next base: position 4,044,167 of record CP192607.1, read on the forward strand.
TCGCGGCTCCTGTCAAAGAAGAAGCTCTAAATATCGTGATGGGAATTAATGATCATCTCTACAATCCTGAAAAGCATCATCTATTAACCGCAGCTTCTTGCACTACTAACTGTCTTGCGCCCGTCGTTAAAGTAATTCATGAAGGCTTAGGTATTAAGCATGGTGTAATTACCACAATTCACGATAATACAAATACCCAAACCCTTGTTGATGCGCCACATAAGGATCTACGTCGGGCTAGAGCCACTAGCTTATCGCTCATTCCAACAACAACGGGTTCCGCAACCGCCATTACCTTAATCTATCCCGAACTCAAAGGTAAATTAAATGGCTTAGCCGTAAGAGTGCCTTTACTGAATGCCTCCCTTACGGATTGTGTGTTTGAAGTGGAAAGAGAAACTACAATCGAGGAAGTCAATCAATTATTAAAAACAGCCGCCGAAGGTGAACTAAAGGGGATTTTAGGATATGAAGAACGTCCTTTAGTTTCCATTGATTACAAGGACGATCCGCGATCTTCAATTATTGATGCTCTTTCTACAATGGTTGTAGATGGAACTCAGGTGAAAATTCTCGCTTGGTATGACAACGAATGGGGCTATTCCTGCCGTATGGTGGAATTAGCGAGAAAAGTGGCGATCGCCCTCTAATCACAAAAAGAAGCGTGCTTTGCACGCTTCTTTTTGTGAAAATGATTTTTGAGAAAACCTATGACCTCTTCTACTACATCTCAAGCAAACTTCAAAAACTATGTGCTAGTCACCCTAACCTATTGGGGCTTCACGATTACCGATGGCGCTTTGCGACTCTTGGTACTGCTTTATTTCAATAACATTGGCTATACACCAATTCAAATTGCTTCGCTATTTCTATTTTATGAAGTCTTTGGAGTCGTTACTAACTTCTTAGGCGGATGGATTGGTTCACAATTAGGGCTAAAAGTTACACTCTATACAGGGATCTGTTTACAGATTTTTTCTTTAGTGATGTTATCCTTTCTCAATCCTGAATGGTCGCAGTGGCTAGCAGTTCTCTATGTGATGATTGCCCAAGCCTTTTCAGGAATTGCCAAAGACTTGACGAAAATGAGTACCAAAAGCGCAATTCGCTTAGTCGTGCCGCAAGATGCTCAATCAGCTTTATTCAAATGGGTGGCAGTTCTGACGGGTTCTAAAAATGCCCTCAAAGGTGTGGGATTTTTTGTCGGTAGTGCTTTGTTAGGACTGTTTGGATTTGTTACTTCTTTGTGGATGATGGCAGGATGTCTATTCCTGCTTTTGTTCACAGGCTTATTCTTGCCAAAGGGGATGGGCAAAATTAAGGCAAAAGTTAAGTTCAAACAGCTCTTTTCCAAAAGCCCTGAAATTAATCTTCTTTCGGCAGCGAGATTCTTTCTCTTTGGTTCTAGAGATGTGTGGTTTGTGGTGGGACTGCCTGTATTTTTGCGAAGTGTTTTAGGCTGGTCGTTTTATCAAGTTGGTGGATTTCTCGCCTGTTGGGTAATTGGCTATGGCATCATTCAATCCCTCGCACCGACATTAATTAAGCGCTTTGGTTCAGGTCAACCGCCGCGATCGCAAACTGTGCGATTTTGGACAACCTCCCTCGTTGCGGTTCCTGCGATCATTGCGATCACCTTACAATTAAATCTCCCCGCAAACCTAGTCATCATTAGTGGCTTACTAATTTTTGGTGTAGTTTTTGCCTTTAATTCTTCGGTGCATTCTTACCTAGTTCTCGCTTTTACCGACGATGACAAAGTAGCCCTAAATGTGGGCTTCTATTACATGGCAAATTCGGGCGGACGCTTAGCAGGTACGGTTCTATCGGGTTTGATTTATGAATTTTATGGATTAGTGGGCTGTCTGTGGGTATCCGCAATCATGGTTTTAGCTGCGGCTGTGATTACGCGCAAGTTACCCGATCCTGAAACCCAAAAAGCGATCGCATGGAAATCTGATGGAGAATAAAGTATCGGACGAATCTTTGTAGATTTCTGTACGACGCAAAATCAAAAAACAGTACCATGCCAATCTCTATTGCTTTCATCGCCCATGACACCCAAAAAGCAGATATGGTTGCGCTGGCGCAAAAGTACCATGTAACTTTGTCTCGCTATAATTCCCTTGCGACTGCAAATACTGGTAAGCAGATTCAATCCGCCACGGGGCTTCCTATTGAGCTAGTGCGATCGCAACGGGATGGTGGTGATATTGAAATTGCAGCTCGTGTAATTGCAGGAGAAGTTGCCTGTGTAATCTGGCTATTCGATCCCGACCATGCTCAACTCCTCGCATCCAATCTTCTAAATTTATTGCGAATATGTAAAATCTATAATGTTCCTCTTGCGACGAACCTTGCCACCGCAGATATCGTGCTGCAATCACTAGGAAAAAGTCGGATTGCCCATCTGATCTTTAACCCCATCGCAGGACAGGGAAATCCTGACGCGGATCTCGCCATGATTCGCCAAATTCTGGAACCCCATGTGCAACTAAAAATTATTTTCACAAAGCCCGATCTGAACCCTACGGATCAAGCTAAAACTGCGATCGCGGCAATTCAAGCGGGAAATTCCACAGCTTCTGACAACGATTTTATTATTGCTTCTGGTGGTGATGGGACGGTTTCCGCAGTAGCCAATGCTTTAATTGGCACAGGCATTCCCCTTGGGATTATTCCTAGAGGTACTGCCAATGCCTTCTCCGTAGCATTGGGCATTCCCACAGGGTTAAAGGCAGCTTGCGAAAATATCCTCACGGGCAATACCTGTATTGTCGATGCGGCTCGTTGTAATGACTTACCGATGATTTTGCTAGCTGGTATTGGCTTTGAGGCGGAAACCGTGGAACGAGCTGATCGAGACATGAAAAATATCTTGGGAGCCTTTGCCTATTTCCTCGCAGGGGCACAACAACTTTTAGAACAGAAGCTCTTTACCGTTGAAGTGGAAATTGATGGATCAGTCACTCAGTTTCAATGTGGAGCGATGACTATTGCCAATGCTGCTCCTCCAACTTCAGTGCTTGCCCAAGGTTGGGGAGAAGTGATTCCTAACGATGGGTTACTTGATGTGACGATCGCCATTTCCAAAAATGAGAGCCTCAATCTTTCCGATCGCCTATTAGCGATCGATGTGATCGGCAAGCTATTTGCTTCTGCATTAGTCAAAACCCCCATCGAAAATGAAGTCTTAGTCTGTTTCCGAACTAACAAAATCAAGGTTACAGCAATTCCACCGCAAAAAGTGGTAGTAGATGGCGAGATCATTGGTACAACTCCCGTTGAAGTAGTCTGTATACCTAACGGATTAACGGTTTTTGCGCCCCTAGTTAATAGTTTGCTACCAGTCAAAAAAACAGCCGAATCGCATTAAATTGATTGTGCGGAGTGGCGCAAAGGATTTCCTACCAAATTCCTGTTGCGCTCGCTATGCGGGCGCAACAGGAATTTGGGTTTGATTTATAACTATGCTGGGTTACTTCGCCGTTTAAGTTATGTTTGTTTAAGCCCTGTAACCAAGGAAAATCCTGATTTTTATTGTAGTTAACCAAGATGTGTGTAGATTTTTGGTTAGCTGTGCTAGCATCTTTTGTGAGTTCGCTGGATAGTAATGGCAAAAGTCCTTGTACTAAACGCATCCTATGAGCCGCTGAACATTACCAATTGGCAGCGTGCAATTGTGTTGGTCATAAAAGGTAAAGCGGAACAAGTCGAACATAATGGCAAGATGGTCTATCCGGGGATGCCACTGCCCACCGTGATCCGAATGCTGCAATATGTCAGTATTCCCTATAAAGAAATTCCGCTTACACGCCGCAATATTCTCCATCGTGATGCCCATTCCTGTCAGTACTGTGGGCATACGGGGGATGACCTCACCCTCGATCATGTTTTGCCGCGATCGCGTGGTGGTGGTGATAGCTGGGACAATATTATTACGGCTTGTGTGCGGTGTAATGTCAAAAAAGGTAATCGCACGCCTAAGGAGGCAGGGATGCCACTGAAAAAACAACCGCGTCGCCCCCATAGTGGGTTGCATTTTGAGGTAACAAAATATTTGAGGTCAGGTAATCATGACGAATGGCAAAAATATATTATTCATTAAAAAAGGTGATTTCGCTTAGCGAAATCACCTTTTTTAATGCACTACTTATTAGTGAAGTACAAAGGATTATTTCCCCGCCTTCGGCGGGGAAATAATTCCTATTTAGGCACTACAGACACAATCAGGAGATTGTCGGGTTGTAATAACTCCTTAGCAGCGCGATTAACCTGTTCTAGGGTTACGGATTGGATGCGTTGTGGATATTTGTAAAAATCACCTACTGGCAAGCCGTAAATTTCATCGCTGAGGAGAGATTCAGCAATGCTATCAGGATCGGCAAATTCCGCAGAGAAATTATTAATCAAGCTCTTTTTGGCGACATCAAATTCCGCTTGGGTGATGCCCTTATTCCGCACATCCTTGAGCAGCGCTACCGTGGCAGCGATCGCCTTTTGCGTATCCTTGCCACTAGTTTGCATCTGCACAATAAATGCGCCCTGTGGAGGTCTACCCGCTTGGAAATAGCTATAGATGCCATAGGTCAAACCAAGGCGATCGCGAATTTCTGTACCGAGACGACTTGCTAAGGTATCACCACCGAGGACTTGGTTTAGCACCAATGCAGGATAGTACTGAGGGTCAGAACGGGAAATACTGGGATGTCCCATGATCGTAACGGCTTGGGTCTTACCAGCGAGAGATTCTTGTTTCTCTGTGGTTTTGGCAATCTGCTCTACTTTAGGATATTGAAACTTAGGGGCTTTGCCATTAGCCTTCCAATTGCCAAGTTTCTCTTCAAGCAACTGCTTAACTAGGGCTGGATCAAAATCTCCTGTCAAAGTGAGAATCGTATTATCAGGACGATAATAGGTTTTATAGAACTTCGCTAAATCTTCTCGCTTTAAAGATTTCAGCGACTCTTCCGTTTTCATTGCATTAAAGGGATGACCTTTGGGATAGAGCGTTGATTGGAAGATACGCCTTGCTAGGGAAGAGGGGCTATCGAGTTCGGATTTAAAGGATAATAAATTGCGCTGAAGATTTAGATCAAATTCTTTATCTGGAAATGTGGCATTTTGCAAGAGATCGGCTAGTTGATCGATCACAATCGGTAAATCCTTTGCCATCGCAATTCCCGAAACACTGACACTTTCACGTGCTGCGGAAAATCCTAATCTTGCGCCGAGATTTTCTAAGCGAGAGGCAAGGGTAAGCGCATCTTTAGAGGTTGTGCCATTCGTGAGATTTTGAGCGGTAATACTGGCTAAGCCAGCCTTCTCAATGGAGTCAAATCCAGATCCTGCCTTGATTTCGCCAACGATGGTGACACTGGGGGTGCTGCGATCGCGCAATAGTAAAACCTTTAACCCATTCGCTAGGGTAAATTTATCGGGCTGTACCGCAGTTGGGGTTCCTGCCTTGGCAATCAAAGCACTCTCTGGTAAATACTTAGCAACTTCCGCAGGATCGACAGGAGAGCTAGGTTTAAAGGCTTCCGATGAATGGGGATTGCTAGGCGTTGTCCCTGCACCCTCCGTGATCACCGATGGCTCGAAATATCCGACCACACGGCGATCGCTTTGGAGATATTTCTTAGCGACACGCTGCACATCGGCGATAGTGACTTTCTCAACTGCATCTAAATAGCGATCGCTATAGCGATAATCCTTGGCAATGGTCTGGTTGTAAGCAATCTGACTTGCCTGCGAACCAATATCGCGATTACTCAGGATATAGGTCGCCCGCATACTGACTTTGGCGCGTTCTAGTTCCTCTGGGGTAATGGGCTGAGTTTGGACTTTCTCGATCTCTTCAAGGATGAGGCGATCGAGATCTTCGAGGGATTTACCTGTGGTTGGGGTGGCACTTACCAAATACCAACCAGTGCCAATCTGAGTAGATGAACTGCCGCTCACACTACTGGCTAAACCTGTCTCTACTAAAGCTTGATAGAATCGCGAACTTCTACCCGCAGTCAAAACATTATCTAATACATCGATCGCCGCCACATCAGAGCTATCGACATTAGGTAAATTCGGATAAAGCGACTGCAAGAAGGGCACACTACCTGGCTCCTTGAGGCGAATTACTTCCTTGCTAGATCTTGGCTCTGGGGGCTTAGGCTTTTGCTTTTGGGCTTCAGGGGTGAGGATATCTTGGGGTTTGGGTGGAGCCTGAATTGCACCGAAGATTTCCTTCACTTTTTTGAGCGTAGCTTGGGTCTCGAAATTACCCACGATCACCAAGGTGGCATTATCGGGACGATAAAAAGTACGGTAATAATTTTGAATATCTTCAACCGTATAGTTTTCAACTTCAGGACGGTAGCCAATGACTGGCCATCCATAGGAGCTATCGGGATAGGCTGCGAGCATTACCTGCCGATATAGTCTAGTACCGGGGTTATTATTTCCGCCATCTAGCTCCGACAAAACTACGGTGCGTTCACTTTTGAGTTCCTTGTCACCTGCGACTGTGTTCACCATGCGATCGGCTTCTAGTTGCAGCATGGCTTCTAGCTTATCGCTGCCAGTTGTGCCGAAATAGGCGGTCATGTCATAGCTAGTAAAAGCATTGGAGTTACTACCCAAGGCACTAAATAAGCGTCCAAACTGGATCGGGCGGTCTTTTGTACCTTTAAACATCAAATGTTCAAGTTGGTGGGAAATACCTGTAATACCGCGTTTTTCGTTTTGGGAACCCACGCGATACCAAACTTGAACACTGACCACAGGAGCCGTATTGACTTCCTTAGTTAATACCGTTAGTCCATTATCTAAGACTGTTTTAACAACGTCACCTGTCAGGGCATTATTTGATGAGGCAGGCGATCGCTTTAGCGTCTTAGCAACTAGATCAGGTTGAGCAGCCTGTGCTTGACCTCCCCCTAGTTGTAGAAATGATTGCGAAAATAGGGGTAAGTTACCGAGCATCACTACCGCGATCGCTGTAGCTAAGCCACGACTCAAAAAAGAGAGCATAAAATTACGCTTCACCGAAATCTCCACGAAATACAGACTTTATTATAGTTGTGCTAGCAGACTAGGAAGTTCCCAACGAAAATAGGTTAGCTAAAATAAGGAACAGGTTTTTGATGGTACGGCAAAGCTGTACCATCAAAAACCTGTTCCTTATTAAATTGCCGAACCCTTAATTATGATCTTGGCAGTTGATGTTAATTATCGTGCAGATCCCCCAACCTCCTAAAATTATCATTATTGATGGTTATGTCTACCTCGATCAACCGCAATCAGCGCAAATATGATTTTGTTTGTCTCCTCGTTTCCCATTTTTACGAATATGTGTTGATCCACTTCGATCGCTCAGAAAGCATGAATTGATATTTCAACTCAGAAAAAAATTAGAATTGTAAGCTATTCTAGCAATTTGTCTATCAGCCAAATTTTAAGATCGCTTTTTGATGGATATTTAGCGATCGCTTAGCATCTATCATTGCAAAACTTTTCCTAACTCTTCATTCTCTTTGGCTTGACGCAAGATTTCATTGATTAGGTTTTGATAGCCATTTTCTCCTGCTTTTAATTTGAAATATTCAATGAGATTGGCATCTAATGAGAGCGTGATACTCTGTTTGCGTGCTGAGGGTTTCATGCCAATGCGAAATTTAGCGCGATCTAAATCTGCTTGTGTTACTTCAGGATATTCGTCGAGATCGTTAGAGATTTCTGAAGAAGAGAAGTTGCTCATTTTTGTTTGCCTCACGCATGGAAATTATTGTAAAGCTTACCATTTGCCCCCATAGTTTATAGGCGATCGCTTATTAGCCTCTCATTCAGTAAGCAAAATTTGGCGATCGCTTTGTGATGGATATTTAGCGATCGCGCAGTCTGTTGTTCATGTATTGATCTAACTCGCTGCTAATGTAGGGAGCTTTAGAGGGACAAGTGCTTTATGTAACATACTGGGTTTTGCATTTAAGTAGATCTCTTGGCAGTTAATCTCGTTATAGCCAACTACTACTGCACCTATGGTTGAGCCAATTTCAGGATACATCTCTGTGTTCATGACTCCCTCATCTAAAAAATCGGGAATTTTAATCAAACCTTTAACCAAGGATTCGTCAATTTTGATGAAAACTCCAAATGGCGTATGAAATTCTACTGTACCAAGTACAAACGTACCTAGCTTATATTTGGATTTAATTTGTTCCCAGTTGACGCGATCCATATAATTTACCGTGGTTTAAGTACTCGTGGAAATTGATTGAGAATTGGAAACAATTTTTGAGGAACAACTACTTCAATTCTTTCGCGATTGTCTTTTTCATCATAGCGATTTTCAAGGGGCTTGAAATAGCGATCATAAATTTCTCGATCTATCTCGATTAGGACTTACGCAAAAGGAAAAAGTGATGTAAAAAAAAAGGAAGATTTGAACAAAAGCAATGGCAAAAAAGTTTACTACTCTAGACTATTGTCAGTACCTGCTAAGTAGTCAGATAAACTACACAATCACTAACCTAGCAGAACATATAGAAGGGTACAGCCACGACCAGATCAACCGATACCTAAAAAACGAGAAATTAACCCCGAGATTGCTGTGGGAAAACGTAAAATCAACGATTGTGTCAGACGAAGCCAAGTATATGTACGTGCTGTTTGACGACACAGTGCTAGACAAACGTCATGCCAAGCAAATTGAGATGGCACAAAGACAATACAGTGGAAACGAGCATGGAGTAGTGCAAGGAATAGGGCTGGTCAATTGTATCTACGTCAATTTTAAACGGCATGAATTTTGGGTGGTAGACTATCGGATTTATGACCCTAATGGTGATGGCAAAAGCAAGTTAGACCATGTGTCCGATATGCTGAAGGGATTAGTCCATAGCAAGCAATTACCATTTCAGACCGTGTTGATGGATAGTTGGTATGCCACTCAACGACTGATGGCAGAAATTGACAACTTCGGCAAGATTTATTACTGTCCTGTTAAGTGCAATCGTCTGGTTGATGATAGTGGCGGCGTGGAAAAATATAAACGGATTGACCAACTCCAATGGTCTGAAACAGAATTGCTGCAAGGAAAATTGATCAAAATCAATAAATTCCCCAAAGACAAAAAGGTGAAACTATTCTGGGTTACTGTTTCTCCAAGCAGGACAGAATATGTCGTAACTAACGACTTAACTCAAGACTACACCCCTGAAGTACAAGCTATTTGCTCCATCAGGTGGATTATTGAGGAATTTCATCGGGAAATTAAGCAATTGACGGGTATTCAGTCTTGCCAATGCCGCAAGTCTAGAATTCAGCGTAATCACATTGCTTGTGCCATGCTAGTTTGGAATCATCTCAAGCGGCTAGCTTTTCAAGTGGGTAACTCTATCTACAAGCTTAAATCTGGGCTTTTATCTGATTATTTAAGATCTCAACTCAAACATCCTTCTATCCCTATGACTCTTGCGTAAGTCCTATCGATTTCCAGAATACCATCTTTATAACTCTGGTTAAACTCTTCGGCAATGCTTCTGTCATTGGCTCCAGCAAAATAGCAACTTCCGTCAAGGTAGGGCGGATCGTAGGGGAAATCGATAGGTTGAAATCCTTCTTCTAGTAATTTTTGACCTTTACCTTTTTGAGGGGCTTTGTATATTGTGATGGTTTGGCTCGATTTTGATCGCTCAGAAAGCATGAATTGATATCTTGACTTAGAAAATCATTAGAATTACAAATTATTTTAACAGCTTGTCTATCAGCCAAATTTTAAGATCGCTTTTTGATGAGTAGTAATTTAGGCGATTGCTACAAAAAGATCGAGCTTAGATTAATATGCAAGTAGATAAAACACTGTATCAGTAGAAGTTACGGTTTAAGGTCAATGAATTATTACTATTGAATCTGGTAAACGTAGTGGCAAGCCTTGTATTAGAGGGATGCGAATTACTGTTTATGATGTTTTGTCTTATCTTGCATCTGGTATGACCTGTCAGGAGGTTCTTGAAGATTTTCCTTATCTTACTCAAGAAGATATTTTTGCTTGTCTTAGCTATGCTGCCGATCGCGATACTGAATCTTTGGGATTGTTGACACTGTACTAAATGAGAGATAGCTTAGCTCACAACCTGAAGTGCAGAGATTAAGATCCCCGACTTTTTTGTGAACTTGAAAAATTACTTTTGATGGCGAAGAAAAAGTCGGGGATCTGGGCATTTATAGGTTAATTTGATTAAGAATCTTGATCGCTTTTCGCTTTTTGTCGCCATTCTTCTAACTTCTCATCAGTAAATGGATTTTTGCCTTCTTTTAGATCTTCTAGCCATCCTTGTTGATCTACATAGCTATATTTAGCTGCATAGTTTCTCTCTCGGAGTGAGAGCATTACTTCAAGGTTTTCGCGATAAATCTTGGGGAGAGAGATTTCAAATTCTGAAATTGCTCCATTGCTATCTCCTATAAGTGCTTTAGCAATGCTTCTATTTTGGCGAATATCGAGATTGTCGGGTTCGAGTTTAACGGCGTTATCGCAAGCGAAAATAACTTGACTTGCTGAGTTGTATAAACTGCCATTCCAGCAAAGTGTATTCCATGAAGCGGCAGGAATTTTGATATTGGGATTGCGCTTGAGTGCTTCATCATAAGCAGCTAAAGCCGCCTTGATATCACCTTCTCTAGCTAAGCGTTCTCCTTTAGTAATGAAGTATGGACTGATTTCTATTTGCGGATCGAGAGAGATGCTACTATCTAGTTTCTTTGCTTCTTGAAATAGTGACAGCGCATCTTCTGGTTTACCATCCATCCCTTTAGTTCTTGCCTCAGCGACTAGTGCGGGAGCCGCTGCTTTGAGAGTTTTGGGATCTAGACAAGTTGGTAATTCCTTCTGTTGTTTTGGCTCTATGGATATGTAGTCTTGCAGCCAATAACAAGCTAGACCTTTTAAGCTGCCATAATCGATATTCCAGATTTTTGCAGATCTATCATCACTAGCTGATGCCAAATATTTGTCATTAGGTGAAAAGGCAACAGTAATAACTTTGTTACTATGTCCCTTGAGTGTATGAAGTTCCTTCTTCTCTTTAACACTCCATATTTTCACAGTTTGATCGTCGCTAGCTGATGCCAGATAGTTACCATCATGTGAAAAAGCAATCCCATTGACAGCACTGGTATGACCACTAAGAATAAAATCATTTTTTTCTTTGAGATTTAAAGAGTCTATAGAGTTATTATCACTGCGATTAGAAAAATCTTTATCGCTGATATTCCATATTCTAATTGTTTTATCGTAGCTTGCTGAAGCCAATTGACTGCCGTCAGGAGAAAAGGCTAAACTTCTAACTATATCCGTATGACCATTGAGAGTAAGTCTGCTACCAACTCTCCAGATTTTAACCGTTTTATCACTACTAGCAGAAGCTAAATCGCTGCCATTTGGCGAAAATATTACACTCCATACTATGCCGCCATGAAATTTAATATCTAATTCTTTCCCATCATCAACACTCCAAATTCTCACCGTTTGATCTTCACTAGCAGAAGCTAACTGTTTGCCATCTGGGGAAAAGGATACACTCCTAACTTTATCAGTATGACCATTGAGAGTATGTAATAGCTTCCCATTATCAACACTCCAAATTTTCACTGTTTTATCCCAACTAGCTGTAGCAACCTTTTTGCCATCTGAAGAAAATATAACGTATGTGACATTGTCTCTATGTCCCTTAAGAGTAAGCAATTCCTTTCCATCAACACTCCAAATTTTCACTGTTTTATCCCAACTAGCTGTAGCAACCTTTTTGCCATCTGGTGAATAGGCAACACTTTTGACTTTATCCCTATGTCCTTGGAGTGTTTGTGGTTCTTGTCCTTGGATATTCCAGATTCTTATTGTTTTATCCCAGCTAGCTGACACTATATTTTGACCATTAGGAGAAAAACATAAGCTACTAACTGCGCCACTATGCCCTATAAATGTTTGTAATAACTGCCCATCGACACTCCAAAGCTTTACTGTCGCATCCCAACTAGCTGAAGCTAAATTTTTACCATCTGGCGAAAACGCTATGCCATTAATTACATTACTATGACCTTTAAGAGACTTTAATTCTATACCGTTAATACTCCAAATTTTTATTGTATTATCATGACCAGCAGAAGCTAGCTGCTTACTGTCTGGAGAAAATGCAACGCTAAGAACTATGTTCGTATGACCTTTGAGAGTATGTAATTCTTTACCATCAACACTCCAAACTTTTACTGTTTTATCTGAACTCGCGGAAGCTATCAATTTATTGTTGGGTGAAAAAACTACACTATTAACCGTGTCGGCATGACCTTTGAGAGTATGTAATAATTCACCATCATCGATCCTCCAAATTTTTACTGTTTTATCATCGCTAGCAGAAGCTACCAGTTTGCTATCTGGCGAAAAACTCAATCCCCATAGTTTATTATCGTTAGCTTTGAGAGTTCGTAATTCCTTAATTTCCATGCCCCAATCATTACTATAAATACTCCAGACTTTTACTGTTCCATCGTTGCTAGCAGAAGCCAAGTATTTACCATTTGGCGAAAATGTTACGCCACTAACTTCAATTCCATTCTTAAGATTTACTAACGTTTGTACTCTTTTCCCAGTCATATTCCAAATTATTACGCTCCCATCAGAACTTGCTGAAGCAAAATATTTTCCATCAGGTGAATAGACAATGCTGTTAATGGACTTACTATGTGATACAAGAAGATTCTTTTCTTTTATTCTAAATACAGCATCTTGTAATAATGCTATTAATCTAATCTTAAGATAGGGAGCGATATTTGTATTTTTTTCTATCTCCTCTCCTTTTTTAACTGCTTCAATTAAGTTTTCAATCTGAAGCCCAGAATCGATTAGAGATTGCACCTTGTAGCTATAAGCAACATATTCTTGATTTACTTTACTTCGTAATGATTCATCGCGGCTTCGTAATGATTCATCGCTACTTCGTAATGCAAAGCTGCCTGCAACACCTGCGCCGATCGCCATCACACTAGCCACAATCCCCCAAGTAACTGCCAAGCGACTCCGTTTCCCAGCATTCAACTTCGCTATCTCCTCTTTCTTCAACGAGCTACTAAGCTGATCCACAGTTTTCCTCAGCGTTTCCTTAGTCTCAACCAACTCCTGCTGTAACTTCACCATCTCAGGTGCTTGTGATGCACGGATAAACTCTGCAAGATAGTCATGTACCAACTGATAGCGATCCAAAGGTGACTCAGGAATTAGCACCACCAAACCCGATCGCACAAAGATCTTCAAAACCAAATCTACAGCCAAAGTATCTCCATTTACTTCAGTAAGTAAATCTTCCAGATCTCGTTCTAACTCCATCCGAGTCCGCAATGGGCGAGTTCCCTTCTCATCGGTCATCATAAATAGCAGAAATTTAGCTAAGCGCTCGTTCTCCGCACCGCAATCAACAATCACATCATTCAAATAACGCTCCACCAAGATCGCCTTCGGATTCGCTCCCAACTGTCGATATTGCCCCAAAGTCTTGATGCTATCATGCTGCAACTGCGCCCCCACCACCTGAAGCTCAATCGGACGAACCTCACCTAGCTCGTCTTTGAGGTCATCTGCGATCGCCCCAATCAACTCAGGCTCCAAATACAACCGCGACTTCTGAGTAAGCGTTTGAATCAGCGACTTAGCCGCATCCGCCTTGAGATTCCCTACCCGATACAACACATTCTTGCTGAGAATATCTTGGTCGATCGCCGCCATACTCTCAATTTGATTACACTCCAGCAAATAATGTATATAGTCTTCCCGTAACGACAAAACTACCTTTAGCGAAGATAGGTTTTGCGAATCATTTAGCAATGAACCAACAAACTCAAAAAAGCGCCGCCGTTCTGTAGGCTGATTGTAATAAACAAAAAAGAACTCCTCAAATTGATCGAAAATCAAAACTATCCGTAGATTTTGTGATTCTTTTTTCCTTAATTTCTCAATAATGCTCTCACCATTTATCTCAGAAGAGATAGCTTTCTTTAGCTCCTCTTCCCAATTTGTATATACCCGCAAGGCAATCACTAAAGCATTCTTCCCCTCAAACGATGTATGCTCCAATCGAGGAATCAATCCCGCATTCACCAACGAGCTTTTACCCACGCCTGACTTGCCATACAACACGATCAGCTTATAACTCGGCTTGGCAATGCGTATGATCAGCTCATCTAGATCTCTCTTTCTACCAGAAGCCTCAATTTCTGTAGCCACATCAACCCTTGATTTGCCCTCAGAAAGTCTGCCTTGTAATCTACCCGCACCGATAAAAGCACGACAACCATATTGCTGCTCAACCGCAAACTGCTCCTGTTTGGTAATGAAAGCTTCCAAATATTGCTTTTGCTTGATGTAAAAAAAACGCAGTGTTTTTAGGACTTCGATATAATTGTCTAAATGTCTACTATCTCCAAGCTCTTTTGCTTCAAGCAGAAGTTTCAATGATTCATGAGTGTTGCCAAGATTTATTTCTGCTTGAGCGATTGTTAATAGATATAAATTGCGCCATTCTTGATTAGCTTCTGGATCTTGAATTAGAAAGCTAATTGCTAATTTTCCATAATTTCTGGCATGTTCCCATTTTTGCTTGTGGAGCGAAATATTAGCTAAATGACTATAATCTGATGCAATATGATAGGCATTTTGAAACTCAAGATGCAAAGTTAGTGATTTTTTGACGAGTGCTTCAACTGTTTCTAAATCAGATATTTGCTTCATTATGGCTACTAATCGGAGAATGACTTTTGCTACAAGATCGGGGCGATTTGCTTTTTCAAAAGCTTCGACACAAGCTTGTGATGTCGATCTTGCTATTTCCCAATCCGAAGTAAGATTCTCTTCGGATTTGATAATTTGATAATTTAATTGTCCAATTTGATTGAGCAATAGACCACTACGCTCGAGATCGCCGATCTTCTGCCAATACTCCAAACTTGCATGTAAATATTGCAAAGCCTTTTCAGGTGAATTATTGGGCGGTAATGTGTCTAAACCGCGAATAAAGTTGAGATTTGCTTGCAATCTTGGCTCAAGATTTAAGCCGCGATCGCTAATTTCTTTAAGAGCCGTTTCTAATTCCGCACATTGAATCGAGCCTAGCTGATGAATTTGTCCCAATTTTTTGAAAAAAGGAATCTCACTAGGCGCAAGTACATGACTAAATAGAGCCTCACTACCATCATGTAAAGAAGTTAGTAGCTCATTGGTGTCAATGGGAAACTCCAGCGTCGTCGTCCAACTCTCAAAATCTGGCGAAGTCCGAATAATTCGCTTATGGGTACTATCAGATATCCACCACACAATCGGATAGGGACAATGATTGCGAAACATCTCGCGATTGAGATTGATGTCCAAAAGTGCAGCGTGCAGATCCTCTAGCTCATCTAGCCCCATGATCGACAATATTTTGGGAGTCTCCGATCGCACCTG
Source organism: Pseudanabaena sp. BL-A-41 (assembly GCA_050632425.1). Lineage (GTDB taxonomy): Bacteria > Cyanobacteriota > Cyanobacteriia > Pseudanabaenales > Pseudanabaenaceae > Pseudanabaena. The sequence continues at coordinate 4,059,654 of CP192607.1, forward strand.
AGCAATGATGTAGGTATATAAATCCTTTTGCGATCGCGGTAGCTTTATTTCATGAATTGGTTGCGGATGAATTTCCTTGAGGTGCAAGATTAGGCGATCGCGCAAATCCTGATAGTTACATCGCGCCAGTAGCAGCTTAAACTCATCCTCATACATATCTAGAGTCATCGACAGTTCTTGCAATAAATCCTCATTCTCAGGAGAAATATTTGCTAATGTCAGCTTAGAATCGTCGCTCATCGCCTTATGACCTAGATTTTAGATTGCTATATTATTCACTAATTAAACAAAAAAGGCTTGCTAAGCAAGCCTTTTTTTATTTTTACTTAATCTAATTTTTACTTAATAGTTCTGCGACTTAATAAAGAACTAGATTTTTTGTGGCGCGGCTTCGCCGCGCCACAAAAAATCTAGTTCTTTAGATTCGGTGCGGACTTTGCCCGCACCAAATCAATTAATTGATAATTAAATTCACCAAAGTACGGACTGCAAAACCAGTGCCGCCAGCATTGTTATAACCCGACTCGCGCTCAGTCCAAACTGGCCCCGCCACATCAAGGTGCGCCCATGCCTTAGTCTTTTCCACAAATTGCTTCAGGAATAAAGCACCCGTAATCGCACCACCTGCGCGAGAACCTGTATTTTTGAAATCCGCAACGACAGATTTCAACTGATCGAAATAGGGATTTTCGAGGGGCATCCGCCAGAACTTCTCACCCGCATCCTTCGCAGCTTTAGCGATCGCCTCGGCAAAGTCATCATCAATCGACCACATACCTGCGATATCTTCCCCAAGGGCAACCACACAAGCCCCTGTGAGTGTGGCAAGATCGACGATCGCATCGACACCTAACTTATCGGCATAGACTAACGCATCGGCAAGGGTCAAGCGACCTTCCGCATCCGTATTATTTACCTCAATGGTTTTGCCATTGGAAGCTGTGAGGATATCTCCCGGACGCATGGCGCTACCATTGACCATGTTCTCGCAAGTAGCGACGATGAAATGGACTTCGATATCGGTGGGTTGCAGATGGGCGACGACTTTGGCAGCCCCCAAGGCGGCGGCGGAACCTCCCATATCGGTTTTCATCAGTTCGATGCTGCTACCAATGCCCGTTTTCAGATTCAAACCGCCAGAGTCAAAGGTTAAGCCTTTACCAACGATCGCTAATTTACGCTTCGGTGTACCGTTGCTGTAGGTGAGGTGAATAAATTTGGGCGGAATATCCGAGGCTCTAGCGACACCGAGGAACGCGCCCATGCCCAGAGCTTCACATTCAGCCTGTTCGAGGATTTTGGCAGTGAAGTATTCGGATTCGGAAGCGATCGCGACGGCAGTTTCTGCCAATGTAATGGGGGTCACGATATTAGCAGGAGCCGATACTAGTTCTCTTGCCAAAATTACGCCATCAATAATTTGTTGTGCCTTCGCGATCGCAGGATCGGCGATTTCAGGTTGCGTTTCTACGATTTCTACCTGTTCAACGCGCCAAGGTTGATTATTTTTGGACTTAAAGCGCTTATCTTGGTGCGCCGCCAGTAATAACCCCTCAGCGATCGCCTGAGTTGTTGCACTGACATCTTGGTTATATTGAGGGAAAGCGATCGCTAAGCTGGTGGCTTTTTCCTTGTTTGCCCATTTGACGGCGTTAGCAGCAGCTTTGCGCCATTCATTTGCATTTGCCTTCGCAGGATCGCCTAAGCCGATCAAAATTACCTTACGCACCGCATAGTCGATGCCCACACGACCGCTAACCGATGTCCCACTTTCGCCCGTAAACTCTCCCTCTGCAATCAAATCAGTTAAGGTACAGGCTAAAACCTTTATGTCTAACTGTTTGAGTGTTTCGGATAGTTCTAAGGTTTTAACTAATGCCCCCTCTGCTTGAGCATTAGTTTTCTCGATAGGATCTTTTGGGTTTGCAAAAACAGCGATCGCAAGGGCATCTCCTCGCCAAAATTGGGTCGCAGTTTCCGATGTAAGAATTTTCATTGTGGGGCAGTCTATAAATTTTTTGGTTATATAGAGCGCTTTTCAATATTTTTTCCACCTTCGGCGGAAAAAATATTGAAAAGCGCTCTATTACATTTAAATATATCGCCTAAATATATCGCTCAACTGTCAGGAACAGCACGAAGCGTTAACCAAAAAACTGTGGCGCACGCGCAGCGTGCGCCACAGTTTTTTGGCTGATTTGAAAACTTAGTGGAAATTCATTAACCAATTCTGCATATCTGGTCTTATACTACAATCTCTAACAATTTCTAATACATTAAGGGCGTATTTTCACATCTTTAACCCAATTGGATGATGATTGTGATCCATGCACTATCAGAATATGCCTTAAGTAAGTTATTTTGGCTGCTGTTTAAATCTGAGGAGTTGTAAACTAAGATTATGCGAATTTCTTCCAGTTGGTTGACGCTTGGTGCGAGTTTGTCGCTTCTGATTCCAGCTTGGACAGCCAATGCTCAAGATTTGACGATAGATCTGCTAAATCCTGATACTCAGGTTATATTCGATACTAAAAGCACCATAAAGATAAGCTTAGAAGCGGATACGCCCGAACTTCTTGCGGTTCTTCAATCTACATCAGAATTACCGAGTAGTAATACAAGCAAAACAATAGATAGCCCTCAATTACTGATAAAAGCTTCTAACATCTCTAGCGCGGAAACTCAAAAGAAGCCCACATCATCTCTTGAACCAACAGCCTTACAGGATGTCAAAGTTCAGGAGCTTCAGCGATCGCAGCCTCAACTCATCAGTTCCACAGAACCTGCCAGAGTTTTACCTAGTGCATCCGTATCTACCCCCGGGCAACTAGACCCCGAACAAACGTTAGTTGTTCCCACTACACCTAGTCAGGTCAAGCTAGAAATAACTAAACCCGTTACCCTCGAAGAAGTCCTTGAGTTAGCAGAAAAGACTAACTCAGATTGGATTCAAGCCAGAATTGCTGTAGATAAGGCTCGTGCAGCCTTACAAGGTGCTGAAGCAGGGCGATCGCCAACAGTATCAGGAACAGTTCAATATAGCTATAACGATTCGGCACAAACTCGGCTAAGTAATATCAATAATCCCTTACCAGCCCCATTATCATCACGTAATACCATTAGTAATCCCCTCACGGGTACAGTGGGGATTAACTACACCCTGTTTGACTCTGGTGTAAATGACGCGACCATCGCTGCCGCCGAGAATAACCTTCGTATTGCCGAGTCAAACCTTAATCAAGCTCGACAAACAGTGCGCCTCAATATTGTTACGGCGTACTACAACCTCCAAAATGCCGATGAAACCATTCGCATTCAACGTCAAGCTGTTAAAAATGCTGAAAGAAGCTTAAAGGATACGAAAGCCAGAGAAAGCGCAGGTGTAGGTACAAAATTTGATGTCCTCCAATCGGACGTATCCCTTGCAAATGCTAAGCAGGATTTACTTAATGCGGAAGCATCTCAACTAGTAGCAAGACGGGAGCTAGCACGTCAGCTTAACTACCCACCTACGGTGGAAATCACGGCTGCGGATAAAATTGCTCCCGTCGCTGAGTGGAAAATGCCTTTAGAAGAATCGATCCTCCTTGCAGTAAGGAATCGTGCGGAACTGGATACCCAGAAATTACAAAGAGAGGTGGCTCGGAGTAACGCCAATGCGACCCTAGCCAAATTAGGCCCGCAGGTCGGTGTATTTGCTAACTTCAATACAGCTTCCGAATTTACGGCTGGTGGCGGGATTGGCACTGGCTACCAGATTGGCGCAACCTTAAACTGGACTCTTTATGACGGTGGCAAAACCTCTGCCCAAGTTGACCAATTTAAAGCCGATCAAGCCACTGCCGAAAGTAAATTTGAACAAGCAGCCCGTCAAGCCCGTTTTGATGTGGAGTCAGCCTATATCAATCAGCGATCGCGCTTCCAGCAAATTGAAACTGCCACAAAAGCTGTCAAACAGGCTGAAGAAGCCCTTCGTTTAGCACGCCTTCGACTTGATGCAGGTGTGGGTACACAGCTAGAGGTACTTACAGCTGAGTCCGACTTCACTCGTGCCGATGTTAACCGTGTCCAAGCAATTATTGGCTATAACCAAGCTCGCGCCAATCTCGAACGTGCAGTAGCGGGACTATAATCCCTAACCCAAAAGATGAGTTGCGGCGCTTTGCGCCGCAACTCATCTTTTGGGTTTTATGTTCTAGCGTTGCTAGATGAATCAGTCTGTACCACCCCAAGTCCAGATAGGATTGCCATTTTTGACATCTTTTTTCAGAATTACTGTCGTTAGGGAATTGGCATCACGCATCCCCGTCATATCTAAAATCAGATAGACCTTGCCATCCATAAAGCGTGCTCGTAAATAGGAATGCTCCCGAAATGGTTCAGCATTAATTTGGGTAATCTTTGCCGTCGCAATGCAGTTGTGATATTTAGTCTGGAGCTTAGCCGCCCAAGTCACACTAAAGCGATCGCTGGTTTCAATCTTAAATTGCTTAGCAAACCAACCCAGCGAGGCTGAGCCGTCGATGGTATAGCCGCCTTCGTAATAGGGACGGGGTGTTTCGGTGAGGCTAAATTCGGTGGGGCAAATGGGAAATGCTGCACCTGAGTCGGCGGGATAAACGCTAAAAGTAATTTGACGAGGATTGGCAAAACTTGGATTGGCAAATAGCGATAGTTGCGCGATCGCCGCCGCCCCAAAGCCTAAACATAGCTGCTGCAAATTTTTCTTGAGTCTTGGAAACCTAAAACCTTTCATATAATTTCTGCTCTTGATCGTCAGCATTAGGTGATCTATCTATTAACTCAGAATCTCAAATTAGCTTGATGGTTCCCACGTTTTCTTAACACCGAGCAAGGATAGGCTACCAGCCTATTCTTGCCCTTTTAGCGCTACCGATGACTCATAATATTGAATAGATCAGGATGAATTTGTGTACCTGCTAAAGGTGAGAACCCAACCCATTTACATCATGCGCTGGAAAAGCGTTATATTGATCTGCCTATGCTCAAAGCAATTATTAACCCATGACCACTTCTGTTTTATCCGATCTGAAAATTCGCTTCTCTAAGGCGATCACCTCCGCCTTTGGTGAAGAATATACCAACCATGATCCTGCTGTGGCCCCTTCTAAGGATGCGAAATTTGGGGATTATCAATGTAATGCGGCTCTGGGATTGACCAAGAAGCTGAAACAAAAGCCGCAAGATGTAGCTGCAAAAATTATTGAAAATTTACTAGTTGATGATTCGATAAATGAAATATTTGAGACTCCTACGATCGCAGGGGCAGGCTTTATTAACCTAAAGCTAAAACTTAGTTATTTAGAAACTCAATTAGCAAAAATGCAAAAAAGTGATCGCTTAGCGATCGCCACCGTTGCTCAACCTGAGCGTGTGATTGTCGATTTTTCTAGTCCGAATATTGCTAAGGAAATGCACGTTGGACATTTGCGATCGACGATTATCGGTGACAGTATTGCGCGGATTTTAGAATTTCAGGGGCATGATGTGCTGCGTCTCAATCATGTCGGCGATTGGGGAACTCAATTCGGGATGTTGATTACCTACCTGCGCGAAGTCTATCCCGATGCTCTGACGAAAGCTGATGCGATCGCGATCGGTGACTTGGTAGAACTCTATCGCGCCGCCAAAAAACGCTTTGATGAAGATGAAACCTTTAAGGAAACTTCGCGGAATGCAGTCGTCGAGTTACAAGCAGGTGAGCCATCGGCAAAACTAGCTTGGCAATTACTTTGCGAACAGTCCCGTCGTGAATTCCAAAAGATTTATGATGCTCTGAATATCCAAGTTACCGAACGCGGCGAATCTTTTTACAATCCCTTTCTCTCAGATGTAATTACCGATCTACGCGAAACTGGCTTATTGCAAGAAGATCAAGGTGCATTATGTGTGTTCTTAGAAGGCTTTACCAATAAAGATGGTCAGCCTTTGCCCCTGATCGTCCAGAAATCCGATGGCGGCTATAACTACGCCACTACTGACCTCGCCGCATTGCGTTATCGCATTCGTGAGGACAAAGCCACCCGCATTATTTACGTTACCGATATCGGTCAATCAGGACATTTCGCCCAAGTCTTCCAAGTCGCCAAACGCGCTAATTGGATTCCTGAAACGGTGCAGACTACTCACGTTCCCTTTGGGCTGGTGATGGGTGATGATGGCAAAAAGTTTAAAACGCGATCGGGTGATACCGTTGCCCTCAAGAGTCTCCTCGAAGAAGCAATTACTCGCGCCCGTGCCGACATCGAGAGCCGCAATCCTGAAGCCTCAGAAGAGTTTAAACAGGATGTTGCCGAAGCCGTCGGACTCGGTGCAGTCAAATATGCTGACCTCTCCCAAAATCGCACCAGCAACTATATTTTCAGCTTCGATAAGATGTTGGCTCTGCAAGGCAACACGGCTCCCTATATGCTCTATGCCTATGTGCGCGTACAGGGCATCGGGCGCAAAGGCGAGATCGATTTTGCCAGTTTAAATGTGGATGCAGTCAAGCTTACTCAAGATCCAGAGATTGTGTTAGCTAAGCATTTGTTGCAATTTGCGGAAGCGATCGATGCAGTTGCGGAAGAACTCTATCCCAATCGTCTTTGCCAATATCTCTTTGAACTCAGTCAAAAGTTCAATCAATTCTTTGAGCAATGCCCTGTACTGCAAGCTGAAGAATCAGAACGTATCTCCCGATTGAGCCTCTGCGACATCACGGCAAAGACTCTTAAGCTTGGTTTAAATCTACTTGGTATTCGCGTTTTAGAACGCATGTAAAATTAAAGAGGTCGTGCTTTGCACGACCTTTGCAAATATGGAAATCTAGAAAAATGACCTCAGAAAAGCCTGATAGTGTTTGGAATCATAAGCCTTGGTGGTGTCAGCCTTGGAGCATCATTTTGACTGGCATCTCGATTATTAGTGGCAGTTGGCTATTGTTTAAAATCATTTGGCTCACAATTCTCGTGGCAATTCCCATATCTGCATGGATGGGATTTTTCGTGATTCTATTTCCTAAATTAGCTTTACAAGCTGAACAACGGGAGCATCTCAGTTAGGCACTGAGTATAAGTACTCATAAGAATCAAGCATATTATTGAGATAAGCACAGCGATGCTTCAAAACTTGAGCGACATTTTTTTGATTCCATTGAGCACCAGAAATCTTAATGCGTCGCCCAATTTGCTTAATCGAAGATTCGACAGCACCAGAGCCAATCGTCAGACCAAGTTGGTGAAAGTAACTATATTCAGGAATCCGCAGAGAATGTTTGCGTAAATAGGTCACAAAATTTATAGCCCGTTTAAATTTGCAACCCTCAAATAAAGCTATAGCCGAATTAACATCACCATCCCATGCCAGAGGTATGAGTGTCAGGGATATTCAAGCGCAGTTGCAAGAAATGTATGGTGTCGAGGTATCACCAACCCTCATTTCCAATGTTACTGATGGGGTAATTGATGAGGTGAAGCAATGGCAAAACCGTCCCCTCAATGCGGTCTACCCGATCGTATTTCTGGACTGTCTGGTGATCAAAGTTCGAGACAATGGACGAGTGATCAATAAATCCTTGTACTTTGCCTTGGCAGTGAATATGGACGGGTACAAGGAATTATTGGGTATGTGGATATCTCCTAATGAGGGTGCAAAGTTCTGGCTATCGGTACTCACTGAAATTCATAACCGTGGGGTCAAGGATATTTTGATTGCTTGCGTCGATGGCTTGACTGGGTTTCCTCATGCTATTGAAACTGTATTTCCCAAAACGCAGGTGCAATTATGCATTGTCCACATGGTCAGAAACTCAGTCGCTTTTGTCCCTTGGCAACAGCGCAAGCAAGTTTGTGCTGATCTCAAGGCGATTTATGCTGCGGCAACGGAATCGGAGGCGGAGTTTAACCTTGAACTCTTTGCTGAAAAATGGGACAAACAATATCCCTCGATCTCTAAGTCTTGGCGCAGTCATTGGGCGAATATTATCCCCTTCTTTGCTTTCCCTCCTGAGATTCGTAGAGCGATTTATACCACTAATGCGATTGAGTCGATGAATAGCAGTTTGCGGAAAGTGATTAAGTCTCAACAGATTTTTCCTTCCGATGACGCTGCTTTCAAGCTGGTTTACTTGGCAATGCGGAATATTTCTAAGAAATGGACGAGGCTCGATTCGCGATTGGAAGCCTGCACTCAATCGCTTTGCTATCCTCTTTGAGGATCGTCTCCATCTCTAGTTTCTAGACTTTACACATTTTTCTTGACAGTCTCTTTTCTCGTTTTTAAGCCTCAATAGACTGTATCGGTAGAAAACAACAAAGCCATGCCAACGCGCTGAGGATCACGACAATCACGAATATAGGCAAGACGCACTTTACACTCTCTGACATCGGTCAAATCTACTTTGCCATAGTACTTGCGCTTCCTGCCACGGGATTTCTGCTCACCTGTGTAGACATAACGCAGATAAGCCTGTTTGCTGTCAACGTCAACAACAGCTATTACTGCTATCTCTAGTCCTTTCTCAGCTTTCCCTGCACTCCCATTGTAGAAGTACTCAATTCCATAGGTTCCTTTCCCACTTTTCTTGATGAATGAGCAGTCTGTGGCGATGATCTGTCGTGATGTGGGCAAAATGGCAATTTTGATGATCTCTGCATTCCCTTCGATGAAGTTTTAGGAATGGGCAAACTGCCGTCGATACGTGCGTTCACTAATTTCGCTGTATCGACTCAGATTTCTGAAATTTACCTTCCCGCACATCACTGTGATTGTCGAAAACAGGATTGATAGAAATTTCTGTTGTACTTTACTCTCTATCTTCGGTAGTATGTCGATGATGCTATTCATTTGGTGCTTTGTTTCCTTTGCACCTTATCCGATGAATAGCTTTTTGTCTCCTTTCTTAAATTTGTCCGCAGTATTGTTATTTGAAATAACAAAAGTACAAGTCGTTAAAACTTATACTAAGATCTAGATTTAGTGACAAGTCCTTCAAAACTCTGAACTTTGACGAAGATTCATGCCATCTCCAACTTCTTCCCTCCGAAATACCTTTGCTAGAACTGAGATTCGTCGCCTGCAAGATCTGCTCCCCCCTGAGCTACAAGCATGGGTAAAAGTCCTGAATGCCGATGGTGTCCGTCCTCCGCTGATTGCCTGTGAAGAAGCTGGCGGCGATGAGGTCGTAATTTTGGTCGATATGGTGCGCTGGGAACGGCTGGCTGAAGATCAGCGCAATCTCCTATATTGGCATGAGGTTGCCCGCATCCAGAATGACGCAGTACCCAAGGATGGTTGGGAGGTTGCAGCCCTAGCGATCGGGCTTGGTGGTGCAGTTGGCGAGCTATGGGTACAAAATGGTTTGCTATTTGTACTTGCGTTGGGTATTTGCGGTGTTGCAGGTTTTCAACTCTGGCGCAAAGGCACAAGCAAAAAAGATATCCGCAATTTAATTGAGGCTGACCAAGGCGCAATTCGTTTAGCTGTGCGTAATGGCTATCCTTTACCTGCGGCGTATAAGAGTCTAGGTAGTGCCTTAAAAATTATGCTTAGCGATACATCTAAAGGGCGATCGCGCACATTAATCGAAAAGCGACTTGATGCGCTGCGCTCTGAGGCAAATAAAGCAAGACGCAATTACGAAAACTAACTAATAAAAAAGGAGGTGCTTAGCACCTCCTTTTTTATTAGGTTGACTATAGATTAAATTCGACTTCTAACAGTGACAAATCATCCTCAAAGGGGCGATTGTTCGCAGCTTCCTTGACGCAAGATAGGATGTATTCGATCCTTGATGAGCGATCGCTGGGAATCCGAATAAAAGTATCGATTAACGCATTAAATCCCCAAATGCTGCCATCTTCCTGTGGTAATTCATAAACACCATCGCTAAATAGATACAGTCGGCTATTGGTATCAATTTCACAAACCTGCTCCTGATAGCTAATATCAGGCATCATGCCAATGGGTAAACCAGAGGTTTTTAAGAGCTTAATTTTCGGCATTTCTTCGCTAGAAATCAGCACCGAAGGGGGATGCCCAGCGCTGGAATACACGAGTTGTTGCGTCTGCTTGTCATATACGCCATACCAAATGGTGAAATACATATCATTATGCACAGACATCTGAAATGTATTATTGAGGTCAGCCAAGACTTCGCTAGGACTATAGAAATTGGTGGTGGTTTGAGAGGTGCGACTATGCCTCAAACTGCGTGTACGCATCAGATTTAAGACGGACACTGATAGTAAAGCCGAACCAACCCCATGTCCTGATACATCTAGTAAATAAAATGCGAGGCGATCGCTATCGAGCCAGAAATAATCAAAACTATCGCCACCAAGCTGCGTTGATGGCAAAAAGCTAGATTGAATTGAGATATCACCTTCAATCGGTTCGGGTAAAAGCGATCGCACATATTGCGAAGCCTGAAACAATTCTTGTTCGATGACTTGCTTTTGGCGTTGCAGTTCTTGGGTGGCTTGATAGAGCCTTAGTCCAGCCCTGACCCTTGCCCGTAATTCATTAATCCTTGGGGGTTTACTTAAAAAGTCATCTGCCCCCATTTCCAAGCCGCGCACCAAGTCCCCCTCTTGATCGCGAGCTGTCAGCAAAATCAGGTAAATATTAGATAACTCAACATTACTCTTGATCCGATTGCATACCTCTAGCCCATCCATGACTGGCATCATCCAATCACAAATAATCAGCGATGGATGTAATTCTTTTGCCTTCGCTAAACCTTCCTCACCATCTTTTGCCATAGCCACTTCATAGCCCTGTCCCCTGAGAAACTTCTGAAGGGTCAGTCTGATGGTTGGGTCGTCATCAATGATGAGAATTTGAGGCATATTGATGTGTCAGGCTTACAAGACACTTACATTATTGGCGTATGTCAACAATGTAAGTGTATAAAATTTAGTTTCTAAAGTAATGCATCAATAATTTATTCATCAATTGCAAAGGATTTCGCAACCCTTGCAAATAAATCCTTGACTTTTTCCCAGCGTCGTTCGGAGCTAGAAATACTGAGAGTATAGAGATTGCCACGATTGGTCGATACGGTTACAAGATCATGGCGAGGTTCACCCTGTAAACGTTTAACCGCATATTCAAAGGTGTAATAGCTGCGATCGCCTACTTCTCTTTGTTCAGCATTGAGGAGTTGTGCTTGCCGACCTGAACCTTGTGGGGCAACGACTCTCTGCTGCACACGTAAACCAATTGCTTCAGGCTCGCCAATTTCCTCTAGTGATTTCACGGTTTCTAGTTTGCTAATGGCAACAGATACATTTTCTGAAGGTTCGATGATGTCATGGAATAAGATATCGATCGCCGAATTGCCTTTTGTTTCTGTCCAACCATTGGGGTATAGAAATCGATAGCCGTCCTTACTATCTGCAAATGGGACTAAGCCACTTGTAGGTGTACTAGCACAACTGGTCAGCAAGAGGGCAAACACCACAAGTAAAGTAGAGACAGCACGTTTGAGCATAATTCAGAATATTAAATGAAATAGATGGCGAATAAATAGCGAATAAATGACGAAAACTCTGACAAAAATCTTATCAAAAAAATAGTTAGTACAACCTGCTGACAACTACCTCATCTGATCAAGCTAAGCCAATACCTAGGATACCTTAATGCCATAGTCTTCTACAGTAAATGGTAATAATATCCGCCATTCTTAGGATGAGACTAGTTTTGTAGATGGTTTAATTTTGCTCCCTAGATCACTAGGTATTTTTAACCATTGTAAAGTATTACATCAAAAGATTACGCTTCGTATCTAACCATCGAGGGGCTTAACCCTAGTATGATAAGTTCTATATCGAAAGTCATAGAAAAGACTTGATTTAACTCAAATAAATTCAGCATCATCTTTAAAAGTTTAAATTTAGTTTACATTCACATAGTTTATGAGAGGTAACGTGGTGACTAGCAACAAATCTGTAGAACTGCAACAAGGTGATCTCAGCGAATACGTCGCACATTTGCAATTACATATGGCTTTGCAAGCCCGTAACCTCGTCCCGAACTTGAGTAGCGATCGCCAAGATAGCCGTAGCAGAATGCTATCGCGTACCCAAGCGGACTTTGAGAGACTGGCTTCTCGCCTATAGTTGCAAAAAGAGGTGCTTTGCGCCTCTTTTTTTGTAGACAAGGGGCTTAAGCCCCTTGTTTAAAATTTTTTGGCACAATAGAAAAGTAAGATCAAAGGGAGTCAGCTTTGCTGACTCCCTTTGATGAATAAAAAGACTATTTTGAGGTGTCATGCAGGCTGAGACGTTAGAACTGTTGGAATGGAATCGGCTATGTCAGCATTTATCCACATTTACAACGACGAAGCTGGGGGCGATCGCGGCGATATATTTGCCGATACCCGATCGCTACGATCAGACATTAGAATTACTTACCCAAACTAAAGAAGCTTATTCCCTTGAAGAAAGAAATGCAGGGGTATCTTTAGACGGGATTCAGAATATTACTGAGGCGGTATTGCGGGCGGAGAAACAGGGGATTTTGTCCGCAGGTGAGCTATGGGCGATCGCCACGACTTTGGCAGGGGCGCGAAATTTGCGCCGCCAGTTGGACAATGCGGATTACTGTCCAAACTTGCAGATTTTAGCAAGTGATTTGCGGACTTATCCCGATGTCGAGCAGGAAATTTATCGCTGTATTGATGAAGGCGGCAATGTTTTAGATCGGGCTTCGGTGCGCTTGGGAGAAATCCGTGATGAGTTAACCTCAGTGCGTGATCAAATTTTGACCAAACTGCAAAATATCATGCAGCGCAATGCTAGCTCTTTGCAGGAGCAAATTATTACCCAACGCAACGATCGCTATGTTTTGTCGGTCAAATCTCCCCAACGCGATCGCATCCCAGGGGTAATTCACGATACTTCCAGCACGGGCATGACCCTATTTGTCGAGCCGAATTCCATCGTGCAGTCCAATAATCGCTTGCGGCAACTCCTGAAAATGGAGCAAGCGCAAATCGAAATTATTTTGGAGAATCTGAGTGCCAAGGTGACGGCGATCGCTGAGGATTTGCAGAAACTACTGATCATCGTCACTAAGATTGATTTGGCAGTAGCAAGGGCGAGGTATGCCTATTGGTTAGGTGCAAATCCGCCCCACTTTGCCGACCATGAAGCGATCGTGCTGCGTCAGTTACGACATCCTCTATTAGTTTGGCAACAACGCAACGAAGAGGGACGCGAAGTTGTTGTACCTGTCGATGTATTGGTGTCCCCGCAAATTTCCGTAGTCGTCATTACGGGTCCAAATACAGGGGGCAAAACGGCTACTTTAAAAACCTTTGGCTTAGCCGCATTAATGGCAAAGGCGGGAATGTATATCCCTGCAAAGGAGCCTGTGGAATTGCCTTGGTTTGATCTTGTCCTTGCAGATATTGGTGATGAACAATCACTCCAACAGAATCTCTCGACTTTTTCGGGACATATTCGCCGCATTGGTCGCATTCTTGATGCTATTTCTCCCCAATCGCTAGTGCTGCTCGATGAAGTTGGTGCAGGGACTGACCCATCCGAAGGCAGTGCGATCGCTACAGCACTATTGGAATATCTGGGAGAACATACGCGCCTCAGTATTGCGACAACTCACTTTGGCGAACTCAAAGCCCTGAAATATCAAAATTCCAAATTTGAGAATGCTTCAGTGGAATTTGATGATGCTTCCCTTGCGCCAACCTATCATTTGCTGTGGGGAATTCCCGGCCGCTCGAACGCCTTAGCGATCGCAGGACGCTTAGGTTTACCACAGGATATTCTCGAAGCGGCTCAAGTACGTGTAGGTCTTGGTTCGGCAGAAATGAATGAAGTGATTGCGGAACTCGAAGCACAGCGTCGAGAACAAACTCAAAAAACGCAGTCCGCCGCCCATTTATTAGCGGAAACTGAACGCTTGCATCGAGAGATTTTGGAACGTGCCGAAAAAATGCGATCGCAGGAAAAGGAATTGCGTGAGCGTCAAGAGAAGGAAGTCCAAGCTGCGATCGCGCAAGCCCAAAAGGAAGTCGGCCGAGTAATTCGCAAATTGCAAAAAGGTGAACAACTTGGCGAACAAGTGGCTGCGGATGTCCAACGCACTGAGCAAAGAATAGATGAATTAACGAAGCGACATATGCCCGTAATTCATGAAGAGAAAATCGAAGTGAAGGTAAAAGTAGGCGATCGCGTCCGTATTCCCAAATTTGGCAAAATCGCTCAGGTACTCACTGCCCCCAATAGCTCTGGTGAATTTTCGGTGCGGTTAGGTACAATGAAATTATCAATAAATTTAACAGATATCGAGCTAATTTAATTCATTTCCCCCAATGGATTCGATAGTGTGATGGGTGTCGAGAAATTTTTAGGTTAGCGATTCTGTAGCATTTATAATATAACAACTACAAGTACCTTGCATCTTGAGAGACAAAATCTGATGAAGTTAATGACGGAAGAGGCTGAGTTATTCTTCGATTTAATGTGGTCATTACAGTTTTTTATCAACACAGAATTAAAAATTTTCACAAAGATTAAAAACCGCAAAGAGTATGCTGCATTGCCGCAAGAAGACAAGATGGTTTTGCGAGAAAAGATCTATGAGCAGCCCGAGCTAATAGATAAATATATTGATAGTAATCCAGATCGACTTAATGACAATCATCTATCCATAGTAAAACAATGGAAAAACTTTATAAAGGGTGATTTCTATATAGAGCGATATCTGAAAAATCATGCGATATTTATTAGTGATAATAATGTCTATGGTGTTCTAGGATTGCATGATGCTTTTGACCATTCATTCCCCATCAATTACTTGCCAATATATGTAAAAACGGTATTGCTGCCATTTCAAGGGAGAATCGTTTATGACGGACTAATGCAGGTTTATCAAGTTACTTTTGGTGGAGGTATTAGGCGATCTTTGTCAGAAGCTTATATGCAGGCAAAACAAAATAATAAAATTATTACGACCTTAGAAAAAGCAAGGGTAAAGATCGAAAGCAAGACTTTTGTAGAAGTAGAACAAGAAAATATTTGGACTAATGAGATCGAACAGCTTAAGTCATTGTCGAAAAAATTAAAGGGTGGGGATGGGCAACCAGCAATTAACAGTCCAGTATTTAGTTTAGTTAAGGCTAGTATAGCTTTGGCAGATAAAGCATTGCTTGATCCATCAGATATAGACACTCTAACGAAAGAACTACAAAAAGTTGAAAGAGCAGTCAGGAAAGTTGAGAATACATTAGATCGGATGCTGTAAAAGGTTAGCAATCCAGAGTTTCAGGTTTTACATTCTTATGATTTTCATGTAACAGTTTCGGTAAGTTTGCTATGATTCGCCTATATAGACTGAGTTAGATCTACCAAACTCAAAATTTATGAACACTCCTGCCGACAATTTAGCCAAAAACCTGACGGACGCTTATGATATTTGTGAAGTAGCACCGCTTCAAGGTAAGGATTTGGAGCGATTTTATATTCCTTTATTAGAGGCACGTAATAGTGAGGCGATTATTCAGGTTGGGCAGATCTTAGAGCAGCAAAATCCTGACACTTTCTCCACAATTTTATTTACAGGGCATCGGGGTTGTGGCAAAAGTACCGAGTTACGGCGCATTGAACAAAAGTGGAAGGAAAAGTATTTAACCATTTTTTTAGATGTGCAAGAAGAGACAGATATTAATGATTTGGAATATATCGACATCTATTTGATGGTAATTCGACAGGTCGAAGATACATTACGGAAGTTAAAAATCACCTTTGATAAGCAGCTACTCAAAAGTGTGGAGAATTGGTTTAAGGAAGTAACCAAGGAATCAGAGCAATCAGTGGCTTTGTCTCTGGATACTGAAGCATCGGCTAGTCTTGAGGCAGCGCCATTTTTTGCCAAACTGTTGTTTAAACTTAAGGGTGTGATTAAAAATTCTTCATCTCAGAAAACTATTATTCGCGAAACTTTAAAAAAGGAAGTAACGCGGATGAAAGGAGATATTAATCTGCTTTTTGGGGATGGTTTAAAAAAGCTTAGGGCAAAGTTTCCCCATTACAAAGGCTTTTTAGTAATTGTGGATAATTTGGATCGCTGTCCACCAGAGGTTTCTAACAAGTTGTTTTTTGACTATGCAGAACAACTGAAGGAACTGCACTGCTCGATGATTTACACTGTGCCGATTTCGGTGCTTTATTCATCAAAGGGTTTGAGCAATTCCTTTGACGATCCTCATATTGTGCCGATGGTGAATATCTATCAATTGGATCGTGATGTGTTTCCCCTACCCTATCGACAGGAAGCTTTAGATGCGGTGGCAAAAATCATTGAGAAGCGAATGGACGTTAATTTGCTGTTTCATTCGCGCAATGAGTTGATGGAATTGGTAAAGACAAGTGGTGGTCATGTTCGGCAGTTGATGCAGTTGACCCAAAGGGCTTGTTTGACAGCGAGTGGGCGCAATCATACCAAGATATTAACGGAAGATGTGGAATATGCGATTAAGCAACTTCAGTTTAGTTTTGAACGAACTATGAATAAGAAATACTTTACAGAGTTAGCCTATATTGCGCTCAATAAAGACTTTTCGGATGTGGAAGATGTGAGGGTTCCCATGCTTTATGGTGCATCGGTTCTAGAATACAACGGCATGGAGATCTGGAAATACCCCAATCCTTTGTTAATGCGAAGTAATGCTTTTACGAGATCGCTCAATGCTATCCAAACAACCTGATCCATCGGAAATAGCAGCGTTGTTAGAACACAATCAGGAAGTGTTTCAATTTTTGCTGGCTTTTGTACAGATGTCGCGAGGTTTGAAGATCGGTTTTATTGAGGTAAACTTTCCACCCGATATCGATAAGGTGATTACGGCGTTGCGGGAGCATCCTAAATGTGAATCAATTCAATTTGTAGTACTGCGATTTGACGATCGCGATATGCGTTTTTTATTGGAAGGGATTAGGTCAGAGTTATTGAAAATCTCGATTGAACCTGATAAGAAATTAGTGTTGATTTTACAAGGTTTGGAAAAGGCGATCGCCTATAGTGGTGACAATCCCCCCATTTTAACCAATCTCAATTATGCCCGTGATGCTTTCCCCATAGCGGTTCCCCATCCGCTTCTGTTTGCTTTGCCAGACTATGCTGTAACTCGATTCGCTCAGTTTGCACCCGACTTTTGGGCATGGACTTCATCAACTTTTAAGTTTCAAACCCTTCCCGAAACCCGCGATCGCTTAACTGCTGAAGTCTCTAACTATTCGCATAATCCTAATCGGTATTTTGCAAAGCCAGAACAAGGGGAGCGTATTGATTTATTAGAAAGACTATTGCAAGAATATCCTGAAGATACGGAAGCAAGTAGCCGCACGAGGTTAGAATTGCTTAATCAATTAGGCAATACACATAAATCAATTCGCGAGTTTGCTAAAGCTAAGTTCTATTTTCAACAGGCGATCAATCTTAGTGGCGATATTGATGACAAACGTAGTAAAGCTACAGCTTTATTTAATTTGGCTAGTATTTACTTGTCAATTAGAAATTTTGAACAAGCTCAATTATCTCTCCAGCAATGTTTAGTAATTGAGAAGCAGATAGATGATAAACAATCCCAAGCCAGTACATATCACCAGTTGGGAATGGTAGCCCAAGCATTGCGAGAATATGGAGAAGCGCGACAAAATTATCAACAGGCTCTCGCAATCTTTATCGAATTTGGCGATCGCTACTCCCAAGCCAACACATACCACCAGTTGGGAATCGTAGCCCAAGAATTGCGAGAATATGGAGAAGCAAGGCAAAACTATCAACAGGCTCTTGCGATCAAAATCGAATTTGACGATTGCTACTCCCAAGCCAGCACATATGGACAATTAGGACTATTAGCAGAAGCAGAAAACAACCTCACTGATGCTGGGCAAAATCTATTACAAGCCTTAGACATCTTTGCTCAATTCCAAGATCAGCATGGTGTGGAAATGACTGTAAGAAATCTCTCTCGCATCTATCAAGCCACCCAAGACCATAGCCTATTAGAGACAATGGCAAAGTTTTTAGGTGTAACCATTGAGGAAGTTCGACAAAAATTAGAATCAACTTAAAATTTGATGAATTGCGAGAATATTGAGAAGCTCGGCAAAACTATCAACAGGCTCTGGCGATCTTTATCGAATTTGGCGATCGCTACTCCCAAGCCAGCACATACGGACAATTAGGACTATTAGCAGAAGTAGAAAACAACTTCACAGAAGCAGGTCAAAATCCATTACAAGCCTTAGAAATCTTTGCTCAATTCCAAGATCAGCATAGTTTGGAATTGACTGTAAATCATCTCTCTCGCATCTATCAAACCACCCAAGACCAGAGCCTATTAGAAGCAATGGCAAAAGTTTTAGGCGTAACTGTTGAAGATATCGCGCAAGCATTCAACAGTCAGGAATAAAAAAATTAAAAAGCCGAGATTCAGATCCCCGACTTTTTCTTTGCTGTCATAGACCATCTGCGCTAGTCACAAAAAAAGTCGGGGATCTTTGCCTTCACAAAGGAAAAAATGGATGATGATATTTATCGCGATTTAGCTGAAGTATAATAAATTCAAGTGTTTAGCTGCCCAAAGACATGACACCAAAAACCTTTCCAGAATCTAAAATCAACCTTGTCAAGCGAGCGATCGATCCCAACACCGCACTAAGCCAAAACTAGATCAACAAACCTTGTAAAACCGAGTAAACAATTATGGCGTGGAAAGATCGAATTACAACAGATCCATCTGTCTGTCATGGTAGAGCCTGTATAAAAGGAATGAGAATCATGGTGTCAGTCATTCTCGACAACCTCGCCGCCAGAGTCAGCCAAGCAGAAATCTTGCAGAGTTATCCCACCCTAACCTCCGAGGATATTTTTGCTGCTATCAGCTATGCTGCCGAATTAGCCCGCGATCAAAGCAAATCGCAAACAATAACCAAACCAAAACTACATAGCAATTAAAACAGGATAAAAACATGGAAAAAGTCATTAATAAAATCTCTCTCAAACAGCAAACCAACGACTTTCAATACTGGCAACAACAAACACCTCAAAAACGCCTAGAAGCACTCGAACAAATCCGCCAAGAATATCACCAGTACAAATACAATGCTCAACCAAGATTTCAAAGAGTTTATACAATTATTAAACGACAACCAAGTTAAATACCTCGTTATTGGTGGTTATGCTGTCGCAGTTCATGGACATCCACGCTATACCAAAGACATCGACATTTGGATCGAAATAAGCGAAGAAAATGCTCAAAACCTAGTAACAGCATTAACTCAATTTGGATTTGAAAGTTTAGGGTTAAAATCTGATGACTTTCAAACTCCTAATCAAATCATTCAGCTTGGCTACCCCCCTAACCGAATTGATTTAATCACAAATCCTGATGGCATTGATTTTCAAACCTGCTATGATTCCAAAATTGAAGTAATCCTTAATGATGTACCTGTTAAATTTATCAATCTTGACAATCTCAAAAAGAATAAATTAGCCTCTGGGAGACTTCAAGACCTAGCCGATTTAGAAAAGCTTCAAGATGAGTAAGGATCTGTAACTACAGTTTGGCTGCAAAGAGCGATCAAACAGAAGTTTCAATTTATTACCCTGAAACCATACAAGGAGAGAAAATCATGAATCTTGAACTATATCAACAAGTTTATCTGAATCGCGATCTGCCAGAATACCAACTAAAAAAAGGCGATATCGCCACATTAATCGACTTTGTACCGCATCCTAGCGATCGAGAAGAAGGCTGTATTTTGGAAGTATTCAACGCATTGGGTGAGTCCATTCATGTTGTGGCTATTCCTAAGTCTTGGGTTATTCCATTACAATCCAACCAAATCTTTAGCGTGCGTACTCTTGCCCTAGCAAGTTAAAATCGTCAAAACTAT
This sequence comes from Pseudanabaena sp. BL-A-41, assembly GCA_050632425.1. Taxonomy (GTDB): domain Bacteria; phylum Cyanobacteriota; class Cyanobacteriia; order Pseudanabaenales; family Pseudanabaenaceae; genus Pseudanabaena. The sequence goes on from CP192607.1 coordinate 4,079,582, forward strand.
CAACAGGCGATCGCAATCTATATCGAATTTGGCGATCAATTTAGATAAGGCTCCAGTTGCGTTCAGTCTCATCATCGGCGGGGAATAGACACTCAATCCTGATCTCCTGAAGCGTGATGTCATAGGGAGTACCAAGCGTTGCGATCGTTGAGAAAAAACGCAGATCCAAATCATTTTGCTTGAAGTGAGTTGTCAAAATTAAATCGTTTTGTGGTGATTTAGTTGAAGTTTTCCAAAGTTCGGCAGCATCAGGATAACGCATTAGCTCGTCAAATAACAGAGACGATTGTTCACTCTCAATTGATGAATTCGCCTCACGATACACTCGTTGCAGTAAATGTCCAGCCAACTCCTCCCAATTCACAACAAATGGACGTAGCCCTTGTGGATCGAATGTAAATCGCATCAAATTGATTTTCCCATTAATGCAAAATAAATTTTGCAACTTCTCAGGATCGATGAATATATTCAGGAATCGGTTAGCCCCTTGATTCGCTAAGAGTAAATTCCAGTAGCGATCGATTACGATCGCTGGATAGGGTTCTTGCTGGCTCAGCATAAAATTGATCGCCTTACAAACCGATGCCATTTCAGGATCTGACAGATCGGTTTCGGTATGAATAGGGGCAAATCCCGCCGCACTCAGCATTAAATTCTGGTCTCTAAAAGGAATTTCTAAAACAGTTGCCAATTGCAAAATCATTTCCTGACTAGGTTTCGCACGTCCCGATTCCAAAAAACTGATATGACGTTGGGAAACTTGACTGGTTAGGGCTAGTTCAAGCTGACTGAAGCTACGGCGATCGCGCCATTGTTTTAGCAGTGCGCCAAAGGTTGTTGGCTGTTGCTTAAGATACTGTTGCTGCATGACAAAACCCTCAAGAAAATGAGTTTGATTACCTGTGAGGTAATTGCTTTGATTATCTCCCTTTGGCATGATACTGCCAATCACCACGTGAAGCTATTCTTCTATTTGGCTCACAGGAGCAGTAACATGACATTATTACGAAGCTTTCTATCTGTTTCTACATTGCTTATTTATGCCGTATCAATTTATGTCATCGTCACAATGGGAATTAACTGGCCAGCCGTCTATTTTGGCGATCTCCTAAAGCTTGACTGGCGATCGCAGTTCAATACAGATCTTTTAATTGCTCTGTTCCTATTCTTGATTTGGGTGATATGGCGTGAGGGATTTACGGCTAAAGGATTTCTATTCGGATTGATGTTTACATCTTTGGGTTTTATGTTCGGATGCCCCTATATACTTTATGCCACCTACAAGGCTAATGGTGATCCCAAGGCGTTGCTGTTGGGTGTTCATGCTGACAAGTGATATAGCAATCCTAAATGTTTTGTGGAAGCGTATCCCGAAGGGTTAGGCTTCCACAAAACATTTAGATGATTAGCGCTGGATGTATCGTACCGCTCGCTACCCATCTGCTAACTATTTTACGAATAACCTTCGGTTAGGAATTATTGCCCAAGAATTGCGAGAATATGGAGAACCAATTTAGAACTCAACAAACTATCTCATCATTAACCTATGCTCCAATTTTTTCAGTTTGAAGCAGAATTTGTAGCCTCCTTGCGATGTATCCCGATGCAAGTACGCTACAAACTCGATACCTGTGGCATCAAACTAAAACTTCAGCATTGGCTAAGTTTTTCAACAGGCGATCGCCAGAAATTAATTGACCTGCCCTGTACTACTGTCGAAGAAATTCAAAACTATCGTGATAATTTGCGATCGCTGGTTTGTCAACATTTCCAGATATATCCTAGCGATTTACCCATTGAGGAAAATCCTGCATGGTTACAAAGTGAATTTATTCCGATCAGTGTTTTGCAACATATAGAGGAATTACAAGTGGTGATCGCCCTATCACAATGGCAAAATCTCACCCCCCTTCAAAGATTTGCCCTGATTAAGCTCAGCACCTCCGATCACGAAAACAGTAATTTTTTACCCGCCCTACAAGAATTTGACTTAGTTTGATAAGTAGTTAGGCGTAATTAAAAATCAGAACCAAAACCTGTGGCGCACGCGCAGCGTGCGCCACAGGTTTTGGGGTTTTATATTTAATCGCACCCAGCTAGTTACGAGAAGCTGGCTTCTCGCATCAAACTAGCCTGACAAAAATTTGGTATCGCATAAAAAAAGGGAGTGCAACGCACTCCCTTTTTTTATGAAAGTTGACTTAAGCGATAGCCAACACCATGAATCGTCTCGATTAAGTTGTGAGGAGCGCCAGCGCCCTTCAACTTGTTCCGCAGACTCTTAATCGTGGCGTTGATCGTATCTTCTCTAGGTGGATCAGTCAGCGACCAGACATGCTCGACAATGGTGATCCGCTTCAATACTTGACGACCGTGATGGAGCAACAACTCTAGGATGTTGTACTCCTTAGGCGTTAAATGCACAGATTGACCTGTATAGGAAACCTCGTGCATTCCAGGATCAAGCTGCAATTCCCCCCAACGTAAAACAGTGGGTTCTGCAACCTGAGCACGACGTGACAAAGCACGGATACGAGCCATCAACTCAGGTGGATCGATGGGTTTGACGAGATAATCGTCAGCACCAGCGTCTAGACCCTGAACCTTGTCAGAACTCATATCAAGAGCCGTGACCATCAAAATCGGGATATTGTTGCCATGGGCTCGCAGACGACGACATAGGTTAATGCCATCTAACTTTGGCAACATGACATCTAGCAAAATGAGGTTGTAATCATCAGCTTGAGATTTCTCCCAGCCTTCTTCCCCATCTCTAGCAATATCTACAACACAGTGCTGACCTGTTAACACTTCGGCTAAAGTGTCAGCTAAGTTGGCATCATCTTCTACAAGGAGAATTCTCATTGGATCGAACAATTTTTAATTATTTTTAAGCTGGGATAGGTGCTTGCTTATATGCTAACGACTACCTTTGCAGGTTTATGAAGAATATGAACTTTATAAATCTCGTTAACACGATTCACCCCTATCTATTTGCATCATATACGAAACGTCGAATGGTTTTTCAGAAATACAAAAATTTTAAGTATTATTGCGACAAAAACACTTGCAATCAGCTATAAATCATTATTTTTTCATATAAACGTTCGGTATTAATACTTATCCACCACATTTTGGTTGCAAAAAGTATACAAAAACTTTTTTAGCGCTTTTGGATTTTTGGGATCGATCGCCTTGGACAATCTCCAGCAAAACTCAAAGTAAAACCAAATGCAAAACTAAAAACGGTTGCAACTTTTATGCTATTTGCGTGACGCTTGCATCGTTGCTAAGTTAAATTGAGTTGAGAAAGAGTTACAAAATCTAAAAAAAATCTTCGTTAAAAAATGACTGCGAATTTATCTACTTTTAAAACAACGGCATCTCAAGAAATTTTTGCCAAAGCTAAAGAACTAATGCCCGGTGGTGTGAGTTCCCCCGTCCGAGCCTTTAAATCCGTTGGTGGTGAACCCATCGTCTTCGATCGCGTCAATGGTGCATATGCATGGGACATCGACGGCAATAAGTATATTGACTACGTTGGCTCATGGGGACCTGCGATCGTTGGGCATTCACACCCTGAAGTCATCGAAGCATTACATAAAGCTTTAGAGAAAGGCACAAGCTTTGGTGCACCCTGCGTCCTCGAAAATACCCTCGCCGAAATGGTGATCGAAGCCGTACCTAGTGTCGAGATGGTACGCTTTGTCAACTCTGGTACTGAAGCCTGTATGTCCGTATTGCGCTTGATGAGAGCCTTTACAGGTCGCGACAAAATCATCAAGTTTGAAGGTTGCTATCACGGTCACGCCGATATGTTCCTCGTTAAGGCAGGTTCAGGTGTCGCGACCCTCGGCTTACCCGATTCCCCCGGTGTACCCAAGTCTACAACTGCGAATACTCTCACGGCTCCTTATAACGACCTCGAAGCGGTCAAGCAGTTATTTGCGGAAAATCCCGATCAAATTTCTGGTGTGATCATCGAGCCAGTAGTCGGTAATGCTGGTTGTATCGTGCCTAAGGATGGTTTCTTGCAAGGCTTGAAGGATCTCTGTCATGCCAATGGTGCATTGTTGGTATTTGATGAAGTCATGACAGGCTTCCGTCTTTCCTATGGCGGCGCACAGGCTCGTTTTGGTATTACACCCGACTTGACCACAATGGGCAAAGTCATCGGTGGCGGCTTACCTGTAGGCGCATATGGTGGTCGCAAAGAGATTATGTCCCTAGTTGCTCCTGCGGGCCCAATGTATCAGGCAGGTACATTGTCGGGCAATCCTTTGGCGATGACCGCAGGCATCAAGACGATGGAAATCCTCAAGCGTGCTGGTTCCTATGAATATCTAGAACAGATCACGAAAAAACTTGCCGATGGCATGTTAGCGATCGCCCATGAAACTGGACATGCTGCTACGGGTAACATTGTTGGTGCGATGTTCTGTATGTTCTTTACCAATCAAAAGGTATATAGCTACGAAGATGCCAAAACTAGCGATACTGCCAAGTTTGCCAAATTCCACCGCGCTATGTTAGAGCACGGTGTTTACCTTGCTCCATCACAGTTTGAGGCTGGTTTCACCTCCCTTGCCCATACTGATGCTGATATTGAGGCAACCCTAGCCGCAGCTCGCACCGTCTTGTCACAAATCCCTGTCTAGACTGGGTTTGATGAGATGGGCAACGCCCATCTCATCAAAAAAACTGCATTCAGTGGCGGCTTTCTCAAAAATTCATTTACAATGTTCATTAAACTTTCTAGGTTTGTCTACTAGCGAACTACGCTAGTTCGACTTATATCCTTAGAATATCGAAGCATTGAACTTTCCCTTAACTAAACCCGATGCTGACAGAAAATTCAACTGCTAGTACCAAATCTAATAATGGTAATTACAACGGCTCGATCGCACCTGTACAGAGAGCTGATTACTATATGAGCTTGCACAAAGAGTTAGACCATCTTGAAGAAATGGTGCTAGAAAGCGGTCCCCGTGTGATGGGTCATACGGTTATCGACGAAGAAAAGTTATGTCAGCAAATCGATCGCGTCAGGTTATCAGTGCCCGAATCGATCGCTAAGGCAGAGGAAATCCTTCTTTACAAGCAAGATTTAATCGCTGAAGCACAGCAATATGCCGAGGATTTAATCAAGTCTGCTGAGCTACGCGCTAGTCAACTCCTCGAAGAATCATTGATTATCCGCCAAGCTGAGCAAGAGGCAAATCAAATCCGCCGCGAGATCCAAGAGGAATGTGAGCAAATGCGATCGCAAACCCTCAATGAGGTCAACCAAATGCGTCGCCAAGCCCAAAAGGATCTCGATAGTCTGCATCAGCGTGTGACTAGTGAGGTCCAAGACATGCAGCGTGGGGCAGACGAATATAGCGATCGCGTGTTAGGCAATCTTGAATCACAACTAATTGACATGATCAAAATTGTCCAAAACGGGCGTAAAGAACTACGACTTTAAAAATTCTTCTGTCTTCCGCCCAAAACAGCTAAAGCCAAGACAGGGTAAGACATATACTGCTATTTATTTTTATCTCGATTGCGATCGCAAAGGCTTATATCTAGGAATAAGGAAGCCATAAAAGTAATGTAAAGCGATCAAGTTTTGATACTTTCATTACATTTCGTTTTGAAGATGAGCATTTTGTATGTTATGTTGTTACATGGCGCAAGAGTGCCACTTTAAACATTAAATTAAACTGATCGCAGGTAGCACGTAATCAATAGCTCCAATTTAAGCTAGCAAGTAGCAAACAAGTTTTTTAAACAAGTTTTTTGTAGCGGCTGCTCTAGTCACCTGCTGAAGATTTCATAGCGTAGAGGTTTTCTATTATCATGTCCATCCGCCTTTATGTTGGCAACCTGCCAGCAGAATTAGATCGCCAAGCTCTAGAAAAAATTTTCAATGAATCAGGTGATTCAGTATCTTTGAAAGTTATAACTGATCGCAAAACTGGCAAATGCCGAGGTTTTGGATTTGTGACCGTCGGATCTGATGAAGTTGCCGATACAGTCATTGAAAAATTTAATGGTTATGACTTCAACGGTGCTGTGTTAAAACTGGAAAAAGCTCTTCCTCGCACTAAAGGTAAGGGAGAAGATGGTTCTGACGAGGAAGGATCTGATGATTCTGTAAAATCAGAGGCTGAATCTTCATCTACCTCAGTTGCCGCACCAGTTAAGGCTGCCGCCAAGCGCAAAAAACGTAACAACAATAAGAAATCTACTGGAAGTTCATCTTCTAGTTCTAGTAGTTCGACTGAAGCACATCAACCCGATCCACGTTGGGCTTCCGATCTTGAGCGCCTCAAGCAACAGCTTCTAGAAGCACAAGGCGCAGCCAAGTAGAATAAATTAATAAATAAATAAAAAGCCCTTGCTTAGCAAGGGCTTTTTTATGGTTTTCATTTGGGGGCAGGAGTGGTTTCAACTGCTGGCTTAGGATAGTAGGGACTTTCATCGGTTAAGGGCGGACGGAGCCAGAATCTCAGTGTATAAAAAACTAGTTCTTTGAGTTCTGTCCATGCACGTTCCGATCGCACAAAAGATGTGGCATTAAACAGAAAATACCGATGCTGGATCTGAAACTGCTTACCAATCGGCCAGGGGCATTGCTTGGCTAAGTCTGTATGACTATCGGAAGGATAGCTAGCAGTGGTAAGAGAAGCATTAAGCTCTTGATTTCTAAAAGATAAAAATGCTCGGGTTGCTTCAAGTGGAGAAGTGATGAGTAACATCCTTCTACTGTTACGTTGATCTTCTCGTAATAATTTATTTTTTTCTAAGGCTTTAATAAGTTTCGCGATTTCATCACCACTACTCCGTATCGTCAACCCTGATGGCTCAATAATTATAAAAGGACGGATACCTGAAAAATTGGGTAAATTAGTCAAGACCGCACACATGCGATCGGCTTCAGTTAAATCAACTTGAGGAAGAGTATCACTGGGACTAGCGGGATTCGTGAAATAGCCTTCATAACGAGGATCGTAACGCAATCCAACGTTAGTTATGTCAGAGCGACTAGCGATCTCATTTCTGACATTTTCTTTTGTCCGAATTGGCGGAGATTCTGGAGCAGTAAGGCAAGGATATCCTTTAGTTGGAGGATGAGTTGTATGTCTACCACCACTCAGAAGAATATAGGGCTTTTGTTGTGGATTAGCCGCATTCCATAGTCTGATCGCTTCTTGAAGACGTGGTTCATAGGGAGGATTTTCAGCAAGTACAACAATAAGATCGTAAACGCCCCGTCTAAAATCTAAGAGTTCCTGTTCTGATAAATTGCGTACTGGACGACGATAAGACTGTTCGATCGCATTAGCACCTTGCTGCTCTAAGTAACAAGTAAATAGTTCTGATGTCGCATTATTTGTAGATACTGCAAATAGAATTAGAACGATTAATATTTCCTTTGTGACAATAGCGACCTTATCCGCAGCGCCTTTGTTATCAACCTTGTCACCACTTTTGATCTTTAAATCTTTTAACCTTAACCAAAAATTGAAAAATAGTAATAGTAAGATGATTCCAGTTAATGTAAAAGGGAAGGATAGAAACTCAACAACAATTTTGGGAACTGGATCTTCAACAAATCTGAAACTTGCGAAAATAATAACAACTAATGCTGTAAATATAACCAGTCCAAAGATGCGAAACCAATCTTTGGGAATGGCTCTAAACAGAATAATAAAGACTGGGATTGCAATAATCCAAATTAGAATATTGGTTAATAGATCGAACACGATCCCTCCAAAATTCTCTAGTAGTCCTCGTGCTGGACTGACGATAAATGTGTCAGTGCAATATGCTAGTCAATAGAGTCACATCTGTAAAGGGCTTTATCGGGTTTTATCTGACTTTTTCTGCCAAATTTATGACTACTTTGTAAAACTCAAACCATATGCCCGCGAAAGAAGAGTTACGTTTACCCAGTTGGTTGCGCCCAAAAATTGGTAATGCTGGTGAAATCTCCGAAGTCCAGAAAATTATTAAACAACGCGGGATTCATACCATTTGTGAGGAGGGGCGCTGTCCCAATCGGGCGGAGTGCTATTCCCAGAAAACGGCAACTTTTTTGTTAATGGGCCCAACCTGTACCCGTGCCTGTGGCTTTTGCCAAGTTGATAAGGGACATCAGCCCATGCCCCTTGATCCTGAGGAAGCTAATAAGGTTGCCGAAGCGGTGGAATTATTAGGTCTAGATTATGTGGTACTGACTTCAGTGGCACGGGATGATTTAGCGGATCAGGGTGCTAGTTGCTTTGTAGAAGCCATGCAGGCAATTCGCCGATCGCGCCCAAATGCGAAAATTGAAGTATTAACACCAGACTTTCGGGGCGATCGCCATTGCATTGAGACTGTGGTTGCGGCGGAGCCTGTTTGCTATAACCACAATATCGAGACCGTGCGACGTTTGCAGGGTAAAGTACGACGGGGGGCAAAATATGAGCGATCGCTTTCGGTTTTACAAATAGTTAAAGAACTTGATCCCCGAATTATTACCAAGTCAGGCTTGATGGTGGGGCATGGGGAAACGGTGGAGGAGCTAACGGAGGCAATGCAGGATTTATATGCAGTTGGTTGCAGTTCCCTCACCATTGGTCAGTACTTGCGCCCATCCCTTGAGCATTTACCTGTCCAGAAATATTGGACTCCTGAGGAGTTTGTTCAATTAGGGGCGTTCGCTCGGCAAATTGGATTTACCCATGTGCGATCGGGAGCCTTGGTGCGGAGTTCCTATCATGCTAGTAAAACTTCATAAAACTGCTCCCATAGGGAGCAGTTTTACAAAAAAATAGCGGGTAATGGCAACGTCAGTAAATCCATTTCCCGCTAACTCTTGTTCAATGAAACAATTGAGACGCATCTATAAGTTCCCACGAAGCGAAAAGGGTTTTCATCAGCTAAAGCGCTTATTTGAAATGCTTTCTATATCAGCATTTTGGCTTGATCCCTCAAATTAGAAATATCGCTACCCAAACTAAAAAGAGAGTTACGGCGCTACGCGCCGTAACTCTCTTTTGGATTTTAATTACCGTACCAGATCCTTTCAATGCGATCGCTAAGATCAATCGCCAGATCATGACTTTCTGCCAAAATTGTGACATGACCGAGTTTGCGTCCAACCGAAGAACTAGTTTTGTTGTACCAATGAATGTGAGTATTTGGGAAATTGGCGATCGCTTTGAGTTTCTCTGCATAGCGAGAATTCTCAATAGATTTCTCAGAACTTGTCCAAGTTGCCTTTTCATATCCCAAGAGATTGACCATCACCGCAACGGGCGTAACCATCGCCACATCGCCTAAATTCATCCCACTAACTACACGGAGTAATTGCTCAAATTGGGAAGTTTGGCAGCCTTCAATTGTGTAATGCCCTGAATTATGTGTGCGAGGAGCAATTTCATTCACACTGATTTCACCTGTTACGGTTAAAAAGAACTCGATCCCAAATACGCCGATCGCATCTAGAGTTTTCACAATTTGGGTAGCAATGGCTGTCACCTGTTTACGAATGCTTGGCGCAATCCGCGCAGGTGCAACCGTGCGGCGACAGACTTGGTTGGTTTGGAGAGTTTCAACTACAGGATAAATCGCAATTTTGCCAGATTCGGAGCGGGCAGCTATAACTGCGAGTTCGCTTTCAAAGGGAATGAATTTTTCGGCGATCGCAGGGGCTTTGTGCATACTTTCCCAAGCAGAGCGCAGTTCTAATTCATTGGCAATTACCCAAGTTCCTTTACCGTCATAACCATGTCTTCTCGCTTTGAGCACTAAGGGATAACCTAATTTTTGAGCAGATTCTAAAAGTTCCGTTTCTGTTTCTACACTATAAAATTCAGGAGTGGGAATATGATGATCGCGAAAATGTTGGCGCTGGTTCAGCTTATCAACGGAAATTGCTAAGGTTTCTAATTTTGGCAAAAATAATAACTGGCGATCGCCTTGATGATCCAGCAATTCTTGTAAAGCAACAAGATCAACGAATTCATTCTCAAAGGTAATTACTTGGCAATGCTCGGCAAGCTCAGCAGTGGCGATCGCATCGGCAACTTTGCCATAAATCACGCGCTCGGCTACAGGTACTGCCGATTCGTCAGGACTAGCCGCCTGCACTGCGAGATTTAGCCCTAGATCTTTGGCAGCGATCGCCATCATCCAAGCCAGTTGACCACCACCAATCACCCCGATTTGTTGTCGAGTAACCACTACAAAATTCCTAAATCAATCTATAAAATTGCCAAATAGCCTCTTATTATAAGCTGTCGCCAGTCTTGTTAGCATACAAAACCAGAAGAGAGTGGCGGCGCTTTGCGCCGCCACTCTCTTCTGGTTTTGTATGTTTTAACTTAGCTAGAGGGAGTTTTAGAGATTTGGGGCATCAAGTATGTTCAGGAATTTCTGGGATTCTCAATAAGCACAAAACGTTGATAAGTAGCTGGGCATAATTAAAAATCAGAGCAAAAACCTGTGTCGCACGCTGCGCGTGCGACACAGGTTTTGGGGTTTTATATTTGATTGCGCCTACCTACTTATCAAGGTGGCAAAATATTTCCAAAAATCACGAATAACGCGGTTTTATTTACAAAAATATTGCTAAAAGCTGATAATTATTGCATCTAGTCATTGAGGCGAAAATGCAATGGGAACGATGAAGGCTAAGGTTGCAACCAAACTAAAAGTGCGTCCAGTAAATTCCTCAGAACTCACAAAACCTAACGAAACTATTGATGTTCCAGTGGGTAAAACCTATGGATTTGATAAATTTGAACCTGCGGATAATGGACATCTGAAGGTGACATTGGCGGCTAATAGTGGCGTTTACTATGTATATCCTCCCCATTGGGATGGATTAACTCCTGCTCAAATTGTCAGTAAGCAGCAAGCGGAAGCTCTTTTTGGGAACACAATCACTGATCCCCAACTGCAAGACCTGAATTCCTGTTTAGTTCGCTACAAGATCACTACTGCACCAAGACTGCGGCATTTCCTTAGTCAAATTGCCCATGAGTCGGGAGGTTTACAATATACAGAAGAACTTGCCGATGGTTCTGACTATGAAGGTCGTGATGATTTGGGCAATGTCAATGCTGGGGATGGACCAAAGTACAAAGGGGCTGGGGTGATTCAGCTAACGGGACGAGCAAACTATCAAGCTTTTAGCAAGGCGATCGCTGATCCCAAAGTCATGGATGGGGTGCGCTATGTTGCGGCTAAATATCCATTTACGAGTGCGGGATTTTGGTGGGACAACAATCAGATGAATGCGCTATGTGATAGCGGTGCAACCGTAGAGCAGGTAACGTTGCGCGTGAATGGTGGCTATAACGGTTTAGAAGATCGCCAACATTACTATCAAAAAGCCTGTGGCATTTTTGCCTAATTGACATATAAAAAAGCACTGCATCGCAGTGCTTTTTTATGAAACCGAAGCTGGGGACGAGACTCGAACTCGTGACCTACTGATTACAAATCAGTTGCTCTACCAACTGAGCTACACCAGCAAATTTAGCGCTAAAGCATAATAACAGAAGTGCGATCGCTTTAGCAATATTTAAAACCTAGATAGTTGAGCCGCCTCCTACGCAGGCGGCTCAACTATCTGGAAGTGAGAGCTTAGCCTAAAATTAGCCTTGTTTTTGCTTGTCAAGTGGTTGACGCTGATGAAATATCCCTCCAAAATGCTTAATAGAAAAGTTTTTAGCTAGTTAGAAAACTGGTTCGAGCATATCGAGATTCTAAAAATTTGGCATGAAAACATAAATCGTTAGCGCACACATAGATTGATACGGATATGGCTAGGATAAGCGATCGCAATACCCAACAGGTAAATCACTACAAAACTCTGCGAATTAGCTATAACGCGAATCCTGCTGAGGTCAAAAGCGCCTATCGTGGACTAGTCAAAGAATTTCACCCTGATTGCAATCACCATCTGGATAATCATGATGATATTGCCTCGATCAATCTCGCCTACGAAGTCCTCAGCAATCCTCAAGCCCGCGCCCATTACGATCGCAGTTTAGGGATTAAGCATAGTCCGAGTAGTAGTTCTCAGAGTGTTAAGCGATCGCCCACTAAGCGTGAAACTCACCTCAACGAAGATCAAAAAATTGATCGCTGGTGCAAACAAGTCTATGAGCCGATTATTGATTTACTAGAGGGCATCATCGATAGTCTCGATGAACAGATTGATGCTCTCGCCGATGATCCCTACGATGATGGGCTGATGGAAGACTTCGAGGACTACATCGATGAATGTCGTGGTTCCTATGCCAAGGCTCAGATTTTCTTTAGGGCAGTTCCCAATCCTGCCTCCGCCGCAGGAATTGCCAGCTATCTTTATCATTGCCTCAATGCCATTAGTGATGGCATCGAAGAGTTAAATTATTTCACCTTAAATTTTGACGATCAACATTTGCATACGGGGCAGGAGCTATGGCGCAGGGCTGAAGAGATGCGCTACTACGCGCAAAGGGCAATGCAGAATTTGCAAACAAGTTAAGGGCTTCGCAGTAAAATAAGAACCCAGTTTTTTGATGGTGCGGCGAAGCCGCACCATCAAAAAACTGGGTTCTTTATTAATTTGATTAAATGAACTACCAGAAGTTTTGTGAAAGTGTTGCGAAGCAACACTTTCACAAAACTTCTGGGTTTGGGCTTGAGCGCAAAGCGCTATAGAGTACGGTAAACCCTACAGATTTAGGTAGAGTCCCCCTGATGTGCTAATCGGGAAAAGTAGTTAATCTGGTATGAGATTAAAGGATTAACACAAAAGTTAACTTAAGAAGTAAAGATTAGGAGTTGGAAGCCTTATGGCTAAAGTAGTTGGAATCGACTTAGGTACGACAAACTCAGTCGTCGCCGTCATGGAAGGGGGCAAGCCAACGGTGATTGCAAACGCCGAAGGCTTCCGTACCACACCCTCGGTAGTTGCTTACGCAAAGAATGGCGATCGCTTGGTTGGACAAATTGCAAAGCGCCAAGCGGTGATGAATACCGATAACACCTTTTATTCAGTAAAGCGCTTTATTGGCAGACGTTATGACGAAGTTAGCGGTGAGTCTAAGCAAGTAGCTTATAAAGTAATGAAGGTCGGCGAAAACGTCAAAATCGACGCACCCGCCGCTAGCAAACAATTTGCTCCTGAAGAAATTTCTGCTCAAGTACTACGCAAGCTTGTTGACGATGCTAGCAAATATTTAGGTGAAACCGTCACCCAAGCAGTTATCACCGTTCCTGCATATTTCAACGACTCTCAGCGTCAAGCTACTAAGGACGCTGGCAAGATTGCAGGTGTTGAAGTTCTTCGTATTATCAACGAGCCGACTGCTGCGGCTCTGGCTTACGGTCTAGATAGCAAAACTAACGAAACCATCCTTGTATTTGACCTTGGTGGCGGTACATTCGACGTATCGATTCTCGAAGTGGGCGATGGTGTATTTGAAGTAATGTCCACCAGTGGCGACACTCACCTCGGTGGTGACGACTTCGACAAGAAGATCGTAGACTTCCTTGCCAATCAGTTTCAGTCCGCCGAAGGCATCGACCTCCGCAAGGACAAGCAAGCTTTACAACGTTTGACCGAAGCTGCGGAAAAGGCAAAGATTGAGCTTTCGAGCGTTACTCAGACTGAAATTAACCTTCCCTTCATCACCGCAACTCAAGATGGACCTAAGCATTTAGACACCACCTTGACCCGTGCGAAGTTTGAAGAACTTTGCTCTGACCTCATTGATCGCTGCCGTATTCCCGTTGAGCAAGCAATCCGTGATGCCAAGATCGACAAGTCGAAGATCGATGAAGTAGTTCTCGTTGGTGGTTCGACCCGTATCCCTGCGGTTCAAGAAGTTGTTAAGAAGATTCTTGGCAAAGACCCTAACCAAAGCGTTAACCCCGATGAAGTTGTAGCGATCGGTGCAGCAGTTCAAGCTGGTGTACTTGCTGGCGAAGTTAAGGACATTCTCTTGCTCGACGTTACTCCTCTCTCCCTCGGTGTTGAAACCTTGGGCGGCGTAATGACCAAGATTATTCCTAGAAATACCACTGTTCCTACTAAGAAGTCAGAAGTCTTCTCCACTGCGGTTGATGGACAAAGCAATGTGGAAATTCACGTTCTCCAAGGTGAGCGTGAAATGGCAAACGACAACAAAAGTCTCGGAACCTTCCGTCTTGATGGTATTCCTCCTGCTCCTCGTGGCGTACCTCAAATCGAAGTTATCTTCGATATCGACGCTAACGGTTTGCTCTCCGTAACCGCCAAGGATAAGGGTACTGGCAAAGTCCAAACCATCTCGATCTCTGGTGCTTCCACCTTGCCTAAGGATGAAGTGGAACGTATGGTTAACGAAGCAGAACGTAACTCTGCGGCCGATAAAGAAAAGCGCGATCGCATCGAAGCGAAGAACCAAGCAGATTCTCTTGCTTACCAAGCTGAGAAGCAAATCAAGGATCTCGGCGACAAGGTTCCTGAGACCGACAAGACTAAGATCGAAGGTTTGGTCAAGACTCTCCGTGAAGCCATTGCTAAGGATGACCACGAAGCGATCACTGCTCAAGCTGAAGAATTGAAGCAAGCGCTCTATGCCCTTAGCTCCTCTGTCTATCAACAAGGTGGTGCGGAAGCTCCAACTGGTGAGGCTCCTGAAGATGGAACCCGTGATGCGGCAAGTGGCGATGACAATGTAATTGACGCTGACTTCACTGAATCAAAGTAAGCATCATTAGGAGAATTAGTCTCTCATCAAAGGCGGGAAACTAATTCTCTCTACAAATTAGTAAACGCTATAAAATCCCTAATAAAAAAGGAGTACCAATGGTACTCCTTTTTTATTAGCGTCAGTTCGAGTTAAGCTTGTAAATTTTATAAGCCAGAAATCAAAAGCCTTGCGTAGCAAGGTTTTTGATTTCTGGCTTTGAGAGAGGGGTTGCTACGCAACCCCTCTCTCAAAGCCAGTTTTAAATTATCCTGAACTCGTGTTTTATTAGGAATGTAAGAGATAGCTAGGACAAATCAAAACCCAAAAGATGAGTGGCAGCGCTTCGTGCTGCCACTCATCTTTATAACTCACCTTACGCAGAAGGTTATAAGACCCTCACCCCTAGCCCCTCTCCCAAAGGGCAGGGCTATTTCAAGAATATTTAAGAGAGAGCTTAAACAAGCAAAGACCACATAGCAGATATATTATGAGAAAAATAGTCAATTGCAGCTTTTATTGAATCAAAACCATGAATTCTAAATACAGAAAGTACCCAAGTCTTGATGAGTGACAAATTAATCGCTGCATTTCCTGCTCTTTGGGGACTCTTATCTTCATCGAAAATGACATCTTTTACCCAATGTAGGCGATTTTCAATCTGCCAATGCCCTCGAATCGCTTTGGCAAGCCGTTCAGCCTTTGGTGGTAAAGAACTAAGATAATAGCTCAAGGTGTTGTATGGATTCCCATCACGTTCGCCAGAACGAGTTACCCGTATCACTGACTGTACACCTTGCCAACTTAAATCAATGTCTGCTGGTGGTGCAAATACTTCTACTAATCTCTGGATTTTGCGTCCTTTTGTTTGTTCCTCCTCAACCTTAACTTGAAGCCCTGTTTCTTGCTCGCTCTTAACTCTGATTGCTTCTTGCAATTTTGGTTGATTTTTTTTTACTTTGATGATGTAGTCATTGTTGCTCTCAACAATCGTTGCCACTGTCTTCTTCTGGCAATGTAATGCGTCCATCGTAAATACATGATTTTCTAACTTAAGCTGTGACAACAATTGTTGAATCACACAGATTTCACTCTCTTTCTTGTTCTCCATAATTGCGGTTGCTACCACTACGCCTTGTTGCTGTGAGAATAGCGATACCATGCTAATAAAGTTCTGCCGATTATTGTCCGCATTACTTACCGTATTTCGCAGACTTTTACCATCTCCTGCGATAGCTTCTCCTCTTGCCATTGCTTGTGATTGCGCCCAGTTATTAAATGCTTCATTCAGCTTGGCATAGTCTACGTCCAGCATGATGCGTCTAAGTGTTGAATATGATGGTGCTGTTCCTTGTTTAAGTCCTAGGATTTTGATCAGACTACGCCTATGTCTTTCTACAAATCTTCCTAATCCTTGATAACCATGCTGTCCACTCATAATTCCCATGATGATAATTAGCAAGATTTGCCACAAATCGTCTCGACTCCCTTGCGCTCCTCGTGGATCTGGTACTTCTTTAAGATAATCTATTAAGCTTTTGCTCATTTTCCACCTCTTTTAGTTACATTAAACTTAAATTATCGCTTTAATCATTTCTTTGTGCTTATGTATTCTTCTTTAGCCTTTTTTCTCATTCTTGAAATAGCCCTGCTCCCAAAGGGGGAGAGGGGAAAAGAAAAATTCAAAACCACCTCTTGCTCCCCTTCTCCCGCTCTGGGAGAAGGGGTTGGGGGATGAGGGCGGATTTTCTATCTGCGTAAGGTGAGTTTATAATAAGAAACTAAATTTTTTGTGGTGCGGCGGAGCCGCACCACAAAAAATCGGTAGCAGGACGATCGCTATAAAATCTGTGACAAGAACTTCTTAGTGCGCTCTTCTTTGGGATTTTGGAAAAACTCTTCAGGAGTTGCCTCCTCAACGATCACACCACCATCCATAAACACAATGCGATCGGCAACTTCACGGGCAAAACCAACCTCATGGGTGACTACCACCATCGTCATTCCTGAATCAGCAAGCGATCGCATCACATCTAAAACCTCGCGTACCATCTCAGGATCGAGAGCAGAAGTAGGTTCATCAAAGAGCATGATTTTTGGTTGCATCGCTAAAGCTCTGGCGATCGCTACCCGTTGCTGCTGACCACCCGATAGTTGTAAAGGATATTTATGAGCTTGCTGAGCAATACCGACACGTTCTAATAATTGGGTCGCCACCTCGGAAGCCTTAGTCTTTGACCATTTGCGAACCCATGATGGCGCAAGGGTAATATTCTGAAAAACGGTGAGATGGGGGAAGAGATTAAACTGCTGAAACACCATTCCCACTTCACGACGAATCGCATCAATATTGCGATGATTCTCAGGTGACAACTCAAATCCATCAATAAAGATTTTGCCCTGTTGATATTCTTCTAAAGCATTAAAAGTTCGGGCAAAAGTGGATTTCCCTGAACCCGAAGGTCCCATAATCACAACCACCTCACCACGATTCACAGTCAAACTGACACCCTTAAGCACATGAAAGCTGCCATACCACTTATGCACATTTTGCGCGACAATCATCGGCTCAGTCAGGTTAGGGGTTGATGTTTCTTGCATGATGGTTACTTTTGCCTTGGCTAATTTAAAGAGAAGGTAATTGTGTGCGAAGCAGTTATCTTCTACAGGTTATTTTGATGGACAACACGGGCATCGAGACCAATTTCCGATCGCATAATTGTTTTTAAAACTTCAGCACGATTGCGATCGGGATAGCCCTGCACCATAATGATATTCCCAAATCGAGAAGGAATAATTTTGGCGGTAGGGACAGCACTCTGCACTCGACTGAGCACATCACCATCTGCCGATGGAATCACCACCAAATAGGGAAATGCTTCGCGGGCTGGTGGTGGGACTAGTGCTGCAACCCTAGCATTGTAGGGAACAGGACTAGGTTGAATATAGGTTGCATAATTGCTGATATTATTTGGAGTTTTAGGCGTAATGGTTTGTGGGGTAGTGGGAATAAACTTAGATTGCGGCGGCGTAACAGGTGTTGGGGGGATCACTGGAACAGGATCGCGATCGATCAGAATATCGTTATTGATATTTTGAGAAGGTCGGATAGGAGTTGTTTGGGGTTTGGAAGTGGGGGGGACAGAGGATAGCTGAGCAGGTGTTCCATTTGGCACGAACTTACTTGAGGCGATCGGCTGGGGGACATCTGGCAAAGGTTCTATTAGGGTGCTGTTGTTAGAAGGTGGTAAAGCCTTGGGTGGAGACATGGGTGGCGTAAAACGAGGCTGAGGCGATCGCGTAATTTCTACGCTATCAACAGTGTTAGGAATAGCATTTGCAGAGGAATTCACAGGCGGATTGTTCGGAACAGGTGATCTCAAAGTTGGAGATAAAGTTGGCGATATTGGTGGAACAGGATTACTCGCAATCTGTGGTGCGGGAGTCGTTGGTGATTCTCCGACAAAAGCAATATCGCCTGCAATTTTTTTGGGATCGAGTGTATTCCCTACCGCAACTTGAGTTACTCCCGAATTGTTGTTCAGATCTTTACCTAGATTATTCCGAAAGGTATTCTTCCCTAAGTTAGTCGAAGTACCGAGATCAGGAGTGGGATAGCCCTTGCGATCCTTGAGAATTACCACCCCATTACGCTGATTATCGGCAATCAGGTTATTGCGTAATGTGGGTGCGGACAGATTAGAAATCACAATGCCATCCACATTATTGAGAATATTGTTATCACTGACATTAACGCTCGACTTCTGCCCGATCGCTAAGCCAAACCCCGTACTCTCAAAAATATTATTGCGAATCTCCCCTGTACTACTGCCCACAGCCGAGAGTCCATTCGCACCATTTTTTCTAAACACATTTTCAGTAACGATCGCATTTGCCGTTCCTGTCAGAAATAGCCCCTCGCGATCGCTATTGATAAATGTATTATTGGCGATCGCTACTCGTTTACCAGATTCCACCCAAACTGCTGTCCCTCTCGTATTCGGATTAGTAATAGTCAGTCCTTCAATTCTGACATCATCATTCGCCAGCACTGTAATATTTTGACTAGCAAAGGAGGGGCTAATAAATTTGCCACTACCTTGAATAAAGGTATTCACCCCCCTCACTGTCGGTTCACCTCGAAGAGTTACACCCGTAGGAAGTTTAATCGGAAATACTTCTCCTGTCGCAGCACTATAGACTCCCTGTTGTAGTTGAATTACCGAGCCAGCAGCAGGTTTAGTTGCAAGAGCAGCCGTGATCGATGGATAGGGATTATTCGCGGAGCCATCACCATTGCCATTAGCACGCGGGGCAACATAAACTAGTGTTGCCGTCTGGGGCAAGCTATTATCTGTTTGGCTAATTTTCCAATGATCCTGTATTGGTAGCGGCTCTGGTCGCGCCAACATCGGCGGCGCGATCGCTAAAATCGTCATGCTTGTGGCGATCGCACTGAAGAAACTAGGCTTGCACCGCATACAGGAGATCCTCTTAACCAACGGACAAAATGCACATTACAAGTGTGTGATTATGCCAATCAAAATACACGAAAAACCTGCCACTTGCAAAGATAGTAGGATTTAAAGATTAGAATCAATCTTCCAAATGGCTGTGGCAACTTTGGCAAATTGGGTTTGTCTTGCTGAGATTTTTGCCTCATTCCATTGATCGTAATGTTCGGGAATAGCTGAGGTAATTTTGAAGCAACTTGTCTTAAATGTCTCAATTTTTTCTGAGTAACCCTTATTACCGATCCTCCGATTAGCCTTCTTCTCGATCGGAGTCATATTCCCAATACGATAAATAAATTTATCTTGATTTTGTTCTTCGATATATGACCAAGCTTCGGAAGGGTTTTCGGGAAGTATATGCTCCAAATTATATGTATCGCTTTCAAAGTCAAATACCTGACCTGAAATTTGTTTTTCAATTTGGAACAAGATATAGCGAACTATTTTCTTATTACGTGAGTTGGTGGTTTTGAGTTCCTTATCTGCAAAGGCAGCTTTAAAAACTTTATCGTCAGGATAGATCTCTTGAAGTTCCCCTAAAATTTCTGGCAAGTTTTTAAGTGTATGGTCATCGATCTTGTAAGCAACCATGTTGTAAACCCTTTCCTGCTCTTGGGTTTGTAGATTACAGATCACGTTATAGCGAAAGGAGATAACCGCGATCGCCTGAAGTAGCTGCGTAAATACAGCCCGTTGACTATCGGCAAACTGGCGATAACCAGCCATTAGCATTGACATCGGCTGACGTACATTAAACATCAACAGTTGTTCTAGCGCTTTTCTTTCCTCTGGTTGCCAGATTGACTCATGGGGATTCCGTAGTGCTGCATAGATTGAGGCTGAGCGATCAAGTTCTCTCAGTAAACTAAAAGCTTGCTCTTTGGTGACAACATGACGACGAATGGTTTTAAACAGATCCGCTTTACGCACTAACCGATGACAACTGTTCCAATACACACGCAAAAAGTCGGGAAAGCTTTCACTGCCTAGTTCCTCTACAATTCTTTGCCAACGTTCTTCTAACGCTTTGAGTTCAGCTTCATGGGTGTTACTTGCCGCAATAATCGAGAAAAGGTAATTTTTGAGTAGATCGGTTGAGGACAGCCTGACTCCGCGAGCATTTAGAGTCTCAAATACTTTGAAAGCATTTAGCTCGTCAGTAACGGAGATAGTTGTGAAAAAAAGTTTGTCAACGATTGTGTCCACAAAGATCGCTACATTTTCACCACTTTGTTGACTATGGGCAGCAATTTTGTCGCGAAACCAATTGAATGATTTCCGCAGTTGATGCTCTGAAGAATTCAATCCACGCACAGGCATGGCGACAAGCGGTACTAGATAGGTCTGATAAAAACGATTGTTATGACGGTTTAGTTCTAGTTTGGAACGCGGTACGAGTGATACGGGATCAACATAACCGATGTAACTATTTTGGAGGTTTTCTTTGCGTCTTTGATTTTTTTCAGGCTCGATCGCTAGGTTAACCAATTTTTGCAAATGATCAAGAGCCGCGAGAATGAGAATGCTAATTGTGGTTAAGCGCTGTTGCCCATCGATGATGTCAAATTGCTTGCTATTAGAGGATTGCAGCACTAGATAGCCCATGTAATGTGCTGTCTCGCCATCTTCAGAAAATAGTCCGAGGATGTCTTGCCACAGGTCATCCCATTCTTCGTCTGTCCAAGAGTAATCGCGCTGAAATGGCGGCACACGATAGAGTAAGCCATTACCCAATAACTGACGCAAGGTTTGATTGGATGTATTAAAGTTCATTGCAGACATATATCAATCCTTGATGGCTTCAAGCCTTGTCAGCGTCTTTAGGGATGCACTAAATTCAGCAATTTAGCTTCATTCTATACAAAGATTAGTTCTCTATCTCCTGCAATGACTTCACCGATGCGATTGGTAGTAAAGCCTTGGGCTTGAAAATAGGCGATCGCCTGATCTGCTTTTTGGGGATCAACGACTACAGCTAGTCCGATCCCCATATTAAAGGTATTGAACATATCAGATTCTGGAACTTCACCTTGCGCTTGTAGCCATTGGAATAGTGGCGGAATTTGCCAGCTATTGCGAGTAATCTGTACGGCTTGACCTTCACCGAGACAACGGGGAAGATTTTCGGGTAAGCCGCCACCTGTAATGTGGGCAAGTCCATGAATGCCTAAATCAGCTTTGAGGGCAGCCAAAACGGGTTTGACGTAAATCTGTGTCGGCGTGAGGAATACTTCGGCTAGGGTTAAATCTGTGGTTTCGGGAGAAATGGCTAACTTCGCGCCCCAACTGTAACCTTTAGTTTCGATGATCTTGCGGACAAGGCTATAACCATTGCTATGAATACCCGAACTAGCTAACCCGATGACTACATCACTGATATTCACCTGTGTGCCATTGAGCATTTCTGATTTTTCAGCGATCGCGACACAAAATCCCGCCGCATCATATTCGCCCACGCCATAAAATCCAGGCATTTCCGCAGTTTCGCCACCAAGTAAGGCACAACCTGCTAATTGACAACCATCAGCGATCCCCTTAACTACTTCTGCGAGTTGATCGGGTTCGAGCTTACCTGTAGCTAGATAATCTAAGAAAAATAATGGCTCGGCTCCAGAAGTCAGCACGTCGTTAACGCACATGGCTACTAAGTCAATGCCGATGGTGTCGTGCTTATTAGCGGCTTGAGCAATTTTTAGTTTTGTACCCACACCGTCCGTACCTGAAACCAGAACGGGTTGCCGATAACCAGCAGGAATTTCAAAACAGCCACCAAACCCACCGAGATCGCCCAATACGCCTGCGCGATGGGTTCTGGCGACTGAATCCCGAATTTTTTCCACGAAGGTGCGACCTGCTTCGATGTCCACACCCGCCTGACGATAATCCAAAGCTTATAACTCCCGATATTTTTTGATTTAAAACGTTGGCTCCAACACAGGGCTAGACACCTTGTACCCAGTCTAATGACAACCTTTTATGCGATCGCACACAGTCTCGTAGGTAAAGATTTATGAGGCTCTGATAAGGAATTCCCACTTCTTCAGATAGATTCTTGAAATAATCTACCACTTCCTCTTCAAGGCGAATCGTCATTTGCTTCTTTAACTTCTTAAAGTATGGATTTTGAACTGAGTCAGAAAAATCGTATTCATCTTTCATAAGGAAAACCTACGATATTGTTGAACCTCTTGCTTAGTTGCCTTACGGGCTGAAATAATCCTGATAATGTCATTTTCTTCTCTATAAACATGACACACAACTATGAGGCGAAGCGAACTGCTAATACCTAAGAGAATGTATCTTTCTTCGTTTAAAGAGTGTTCTGAGTCGTAGCGTAGACGAGCATTTTCATCATAAAATACGGTTTGCGCTTCTTCAAACGAAATTCCATGCTTCCGTTTATTGACACTAGCTTTTTGACTATCCCAGTCGAATGCTAACTCGCTCATATGCACATTGTAACTACAAAGTAGTTTATAAGCAATCTATCTAGGATTTTACAAGAAAATTATCTTTAAAATATCTAAAATCAATCAATTCTCTTTTCAACTACCCAATTCGCCAGCACGACGAGTTGCCGCAAGTACGGCTTCTATCATAGCGGAACGCAAGCCCGCTTTTTCTAACTGGGCGATCGCCGCAATCGTCGTACCCGCAGGACTAGTGACCTGATCCTTTAACTGCGCGGGATGGAGCTTGGTTTCGGTAATTAATTGGGCTGTCCCTAACACTGTTTGGGTCGCGAGTTGTAGTGCGATCGCTCTGGGCAAACCTGCGGCAACCCCACCATCTGCCATAGCTTCAATCATCACGGCAACATAAGCAGGACCAGAACCTGATAGCCCAGTCACAGCATTCATTAGCGATTCGGCAACTTCTACCACCGTGCCAACCGCACTAAAAATCTTTCGGGCTAACCCTAGATGCTCACTTGTCGCCAAGGCATTTGCCGCGATCGCAGTTACTCCTGCACCTACCTGCGCGGGTGTATTTGGCATTGCTCGGATAATTGATTTAGAGGGAAACATCGCCTCTAACTGAGCCAAAGTTACACCAGCTAAAATTGACACAACACAAGGTGCAGGAGAATCAGCTAGACCAATCGCAGCCGCGTTTAACGACTGTGGCTTGACTGCTAAAAGCATTATCTCTGCTTCGGCAGCCACTAAATTATTCGGCGTAACCTGCACGCCATATTTTTTTGCAAGGAGATCGCGACGCTCTGGCATCGGATCACTAACGCAAATATCGGATGGCAAGTAAGCATTACTGGCAATCAGACGAGACAAAACTGCCTCCCCCATCACGCCACCACCGACAAGACCAAGTTGAAATTTCAAGAATCCACCAATAATTAACTACAAACCAACAAGGTAGATGTAGCGCTTAGCGCCGCATCTACCTTATTGGTGTTTGATTGTTTTTAATCATAACGGCGATTGATGTAATTAAGTTAATTATTGTGCGAAGCGGCTCACAGGTGCTTCAGCAGACCATGCAGGAGCAGGGGCAGCAGTTTGACGTGCTACACGAGGTTGAGACATAGGTGCTTCGTTTAATACGGAAGACTGTGAAGTAACCTGAACGCAGGAAGGAGCAAAGAGGAAAATGCTATCGCCGATACGCTCTTGATGACCATCGAGGGCATAGGTTCCGCCTGCTACGAAGTCAACAGCACGCTGTGCTTGATCAGGGTCCATCATGGTGAGGTTCAGTACAACTGATTTGCGCTCACGTAATGCTTGGATCGCTTGAGGCATTTCTTCAAAGCTGCGAGGCTCCATAACCATTACTTGGGACAGACCATTTGCTGCACCAGGCATACCAATTACATTGCTCATACCGTCAGAAGTTGCTCTTAATGTTGTAGGACGTTCACGGGTGCGGCGAGTTTGTGGCTCTTCTGGCTCTGGGGCTGCGATCACACCATTTTCTTCTTGGTACAAACCTTGGTATTCATTGCTAGATGCTTCATCGTACTCATATTCGTACTCTTGAGCTTCATTCAAACCAACAAAATCCTTGAGCTTTGTAAAAATTCCCATCGTAATTAACTCCTAGTGTTTGCTCCTCAGTTTTGGTTCGGAAACCGAAACATCATACTTCTAGACTAGATGAGGAGTGCAATCTATCTATTTGAAGCAATCTCATCAAGCTCTCATCAAGCAAAGAGTTGCTTTGTCTAGGTATGTTGGATTGTTTTTACTGTCTAAAACAGTATTGACAAAATGTTTACCCGCAAACTTTAACCGATAACAGGGAAAAAAGATAGATAAACTTGTTAAATTTTTCAAATACGACAAAATACGACTTTTCGTTCATAAAGCCTTGTTGTATATAGGACTTAACTACTTCAGTAAAGTATTTACCTATGAAGATATCCTTTTAATACTTAACAAGTTTTTAATAATTGGATAAACCTAGTTACTAATCAAGGATTCACACAATTAAAATGGTTCGCATTAAGAGTGTCTATGTGAGTCTAAATGATGATAATAGGAGGATATGACATCACGATTTAGGTTGGCTCCAATAGGCAAACTTTGAGAGTCATTTGTATTAATCGTCGCAAAAGATTAAAAACATAACATAGAATTGTCTAGCAATTTTGGCTTAGAACTAAACATAATTGCTAACTTTATGCTGTTATAAGTTTAGGTTGTCTGCTAAGTGTTCTATGCTACAAAAACTACTGTAATTTAATGTTTTATTAGAAGGTTTTCAAATTTACTGATGTAGAAACTTGGCTTAACCCTCATGAATGTAAACATATCAACGATTAAATATTGATAGTGATTGTTTAGCTAAGAACGCTAAAACTTATAACAGGTTTGGGGATATATGGCAAGCATAAATTTTAAATATAGCGATTTTCAAGCAAGCGAGGTACATAGGTTTCTGGGTTTGAGGAAGCGCACACCGAAGGGGTGCGCTTCCTCAAACCATATGATTCTTAGGGAATAGCTAATAGTTCGGCAATTTTGCTGGCTAGTTGCCTAAGTTTGACAGGTTTGCTGAGATATTCATTTGCGCCAGCTTCTAGACAGCGGTTTTGATCACCCTCCATTGCTAGGGCTGTCAGGGCAATGATCGGGATATCGGCAATTTCGACATCAGCACGAATTAAGCGGGTGGCTGCTAGTCCGTCCATGATCGGCATTTGAATATCCATAAGGATGATATCGGGCTTTTCGGATTTAGCGAGGGCGATCGCCTCTTCACCATCTTTCGCCACAATCAAGCGGTAATTGAGTGCAGTGAGGTAGATGCTAAAGTTGGCGATATTAGCTTCATTGTCTTCGGCGAGTAAAATGAGCGGAGCGATCGCTTCTTCAGATTTGACTTCTAAGGATGCTAAATTTGCGGACGTGGGGGTAGTAGGTGCAATCGGCTCAGACATTTCATAGGGCAAAGCAACTGTGAAGACACTGCCTTTGCCGATTTCGCTCTCAACCATGACTTGACCGCCATGCAACTCCACAATTTGCTTAACTAGAGCAAGCCCTAGTCCAGTGCCTTCGTATTGACGATTGAGGCTGCTATCGATCTGGACAAAGGGTTGAAAGAGTTGCGATAGGTTTTTGGAGGCAATGCCAATGCCAGTATCTACTACTTGAAAGACAATCATTGGTACATTTTGAAGTTTCAATTGCTGAGGAATGCTCGCCGCTCCTTGCCATGTATCACCGCTACCGACAGATACGAGCAGACTGACTTGCCCTTGTCTGGGTGTAAATTTGACGGCATTAGTGAGGAGATTAATTAATACCTGCTTGATCCGACGCTCATCGATATTGATGCTGTTTATATACGGAGGAATATAGCTATGAATTTGGATGCTCTTTTGCAATGCTTGCTGTTTGACGAAGACCAGACTGACATTACAGAGATTTTGGACTGAGACTGATGCAATATCTAGGGCCATCATCCCTGATGAGATTTTTGAGAGATCGAGAATATCGTTAATTAGGGATAGCAGGTGTTCGCCGCTTGACTCCACTATGCGGATCGCCTTTAATTGCTTTTCATTCAGGGAACCTAAAATCTGCTCTTGAAGAGATTCTGAGAGTCCTAAGATCGAATTTAGCGGCGTGCGGAGTTCATGGCTCATGTTAGCGAGAAATTCATCCTTGAGCTTGGTGGCTCGAAGGAGTTGCTCATTGATTGCTTGCAGTTGAATTTCCGTCTGCTTACGATCGCTAATATCGGTTAATGTACCAATGTAGCCTGTAAAAACACCATCTTGATCTACTTCAGGTATAGCTTGGCAATAGAAAAAGCAAATTGTTCCATCTGATTTGATACATCTTCCTTCGCCTTGGTAATATGTCTGTTGCTCGATCGCTTGATTCCATTGGCGATGGATCTGCTCGCGATCGTCGGGATGAATGGTCTGAAGCCATCCATAGCCTAGAGCCATACTGGTTTCTTGTCCTGTAATTTGAGACCAAAAATCATTGACGTAGGTACATTCGTTATTTTGATTAATTTGGAAAATCGCCACAGGAGCCGCCGACGCTAGACTTGCAAAACGTTTTTCGCTCTCTCTGAGACTTTCTTCGGCAAGTTTGCGATCGCTAATATCTTTTCTGACACTCAAAGTACCGATGGGTTGATCGTTGTTATCCTTAAGGACTGTTACCGATATAGATATAGGGAAGCGAGAGCCATCTTTACGGATATTGATCCACTCTTCATCAATCAAGCCTTGACTCGCCATATATATTAACGCTCCAAACCCCTCTCCAATATCTTTGCCCAATATTTTTGATGCCTTGGCGATCTTGTCGATGATCTCTTGAGGATCGTGGAAAATTTCGGGTGTAACCTTTCCGATCACTTCTTCCATACTGTAACCCAACATTTTTTCCGCACCAGCATTAAAAGTCTGAATGATGCCATTGAGGTTAGTGGAAATAATTGCGTAGTCTGTGCCATCGAGAATAGCGCGTTGCAGTTTATTGAGTTTCCATAGTTCTTGGGTACGTTCTATGACTTTTGCTTCTAGGGATTGATTGAGCTGTAGCAGTTCTTGCTCTGCTAGTTTGCGATCGCTGATATTGCGAATAATCCACAACAGTTGAATATTCTGGTTTGCAGGATTGATATTTTTGGTGAGGATGATTTCCGCAGGAAAAGCCTCGCTCTGATAGGGGTTTAAGGTGATTTCCCAAGTTACGGCTGAATTGTCATGGGATAACATATAGCCGAGGTGGTTAAAGAAGACTTCTTGGTCGTGAGCTGCAACAAAGATCGCCAAAAATCTTTCTACAATATAATCACGGTCAACTTCTAGTAGATCTAAGATGACTTGATTTGCTTCTAAAATTTTGCCAACTGGATCTGTTACCAGATAACCATCAGGAGCGAAGTTAAATAAATTTTGATAGCGAATCTGTTCGTATTCTAGTTGACGTTGCTGATAGATCAGGTCTTCAGTACTGACCCTCAGTTCTTCGATCGTACATTCTAAGTCGCCACTTGTTTTTTCTAGGAGAGCATTGCGTTCTTCGATTTCTGCTTGCTTAGTTAGGAGTAAAGCCTCGGCGCGTTTGCGTTCTGCTAGCTCAGTTTGGACTTGTTGATAGGTCAGTGCTTGCTGAATACCGATCGCTAGCTGTACTGATAGCTGCTGAAGCAACAGAATATCGGAATCTTGCCATATACGTGCAGTCGAACATTGATGTACTATCAGCAAACCCCATAAAATACGTTGGTCTGCGTTTGGTAACAGGATTGGGACAACGAGATTGGCGCGTACTTGAAATTTTTCGAGCAGTTGCAAATGGCAATCGGTCAAATTTGCCTGATAAATATCATTGGCAACAAAGAACTTACCATCGCGATATGCGCCGCCTAGATTGTCGCGAAAGCAGGTATCTGCAACTTGAATATTTAAGCAGGGTTGCCAAGGGGCAATGATATCCTCGGCAACGATCATGCCACTCATGTCGGGGTTGAATTGATAAACAGCAGCGCGATCGGCTTTGATAAATTGACGCACTTCTCTAACGATCGCATTCGAGATCTCAGCTAAATCTAGAGATTCGCGAATCCGTAATGCAATTTCAGCGATTACTGTTTGCTGTTGTTGCGATCGCCATAGTTGACGATTGAGCGTGGTTTCGCGGAGTACTTGCTTGATGGTATTAGATAGCAATTTCGCGGAGACATCTCCCTTAACTAAGTAATCCGAGGCTCCTGATTTCATGGACTTTACGGCTTTTTTCTCGTCCCCTTGCCCCGTCAACATGATCACAGGAGTACGCTCACCCCTAGAAACTTCATTAATTGCTGCTAGAAATTCCAATCCATCGCCATCGGGTAAGTTCAGATCGATGAGGACAATATCTGGTTTCTGCGATCGCCATAGTTCTAGCCCCTCTTCTAGGGTTTCTGCTTCGAGAACGCTATAGGTGCTATCTCTATCTGATTGGAGATAGCGCTTATAACTATCGCGATCGCTCTCTGAGTCATCAACGATCAAAATGGCGATCGTTGATGGCAAAGGATTGTTTGTAGAACCAAGGGCAGAAGGCGACATAGCTAGTCAGTTGATTGAAACCTATATAGTCTATGTTAAAGGGCAATAATCTAAGTTAATCGCCTAATAATTCGGCAATTTTTAAAGCCAGTTGTTTTAGCCTAACAGGTTTGCTGATATATTCATTTGCTCCTACCTCTAAACATCTTTCGCGATCGCCCTGCATTGCTAGGGCTGTCAGCGCAATGATCGGGATATCAGCAATTTCGGCATCAGCACGAATTAAGCGAGTTGCCTCTAGTCCGTCCATGATTGGCATTTGAATATCCATAAGAATAATATCGGGCTTTTCGGATTTAGCAAGGGCGATCGCCTCCTGTCCATTGTTAGCCACAATCAAGCGGTAATTGAGCGCAGTTAAGTAAATAGTAAAGTTGGAGATATTAGCTTCGTTATCTTCGGCAAGCAGAATAAGTGGGGCGATCGCATGTTCTGAAGATGCCATTACAGTAGTGGTTGACTCGGTTGTTGGTTGCAAGATCGATGGATCTGACATTTCGTAGGGTAGAGCTACTGTAAAGCAGCTTCCCTGTCCAAGTTGACTCTCAACGGTAACTTGTCCACCATGCAGTTCGACAATCTGCTTGACCATCGCTAGCCCTAAGCCTGTGCCTTCGTATTGGCGGTTGAGGTTGCTGTCCACCTGTACAAAGGGTTGGAAAAGTCGTGATAAATCTTTCTCAGCAATACCAATGCCTGTATCGTTGATTTGAAATAGGATCATTGGCGAATCTTCGGATCGGATTTGATTGGGAATTTGCGCTTCACCTAGCCATGTATTGCCATAGCCAACGGCAACGGAGAAGATGATCCGTCCACTATTCGGTGTGAATTTTACGGCATTGGTGAGGAGATTGATTAGTACCTGTTTGATGCGCCGTTCATCTATATTCAGATCCCTGAGATTGGGCGGGATATTGCTGATGATTTGAATATTCTTTTGAAATGCTTGTTGACGGACAAAGACCTCACTAGAACTACATAGATTCGTGATGGAAGTAGAGGTGCGATTCAATTCCATCTTGCCTGATGCGATTTTTGATAGATCGAGAATTTCATTAATCAGTTCTAATAGATGTCTTCCACTTCTTTCGATATTGCCGATCGCTTTTTGTTGCCGTTCATTGACCGAACCAAGAACTTGATCTAGCAAAGCTTCTGACATCCCCAAAATGGCATTCAGTGGTGTCCGCAGTTCATGGCTCATATTGGCAAGAAATTCATCCTTGAGCTTAGTAGCCCTCAACAGTTCTTCGTTAATTCTTTGTAATTGGGCTTCAGCTTGTTTGCGATCGCTAATATCGGTTAAAGTGCCAATGTAACCCAAAACATTATTGTTAGAGTCTAATTTGGGATTGACCTGACAGTAAAACCACGTAATCGTGCCATCGGGTTTGAGACATCTCGCCTCAGTTTGAAAACTGCTACGTTGACTAATTCCTTCACTTGATTCTCTCAGAATCCGTTCGCGATCTTCGGGATGGATAGTTTCGAGCCAACCACTTCCTAGCGCCGCTTCGGGGTCGCGCCCCGTAATATGCCCCCAAGCAGTATTGGCATAAATAGTTTGACCCATTTCATCTGTCTGAAAAATGCCGACGGGAGCCGCCTCAGCTAAAGTTACAAAGCGCTGTTCACTTTCTCGCAGAGCTTCTTCAGCTTGTTTGCGCTCGGTAATATCTTTCGCAATGCCTAAGAAACCAATAATTTGTTGGTTGTAATCCTTAAGAGTCGTGACAGATAGCAACGCAGGAAAGCGAGAACCATCTTTGCGGATATAAGTCCATTCTTGCTCGCTAACAACCCCTCCACGGGATTTGGCAACAAACACTTCAAAGCCAATAGGAATATCTTGCCCCAGTTCAGCAGAGAGAGATGCAGCTCTGTCAATTACCTCTTGGCGATCGTGCAGAATCTCAGGTGTGATACCGATCAGTTCTGAGACACTGTAACCCATCATCCTTTCGACGGAATGATTACAGGTCTGAATGATGCCATCTAAGTCGGTGGAAATGATTCCATAACTAGCACTTTCTAGGATAGCTAGTTGGAGACTGTTAACTTGTGCTAGTTCTTGGGTGCGTTCTAAGACTTTATCTTCTAGCTCTTGATTAAGTTGCTGAAGTTCTTGTTCGGCGCGTTTGCGCTCCGTAATATCATTAGAACATCCGATCAAATGAGTGATATTACTTTGCTCATCCTTGACTATCGAAAGGCGCAAGTTAACGTAAATACGTTTTCCTGATTTAGAACGAACAATAACTTCCGTATCATGATTCCCCTTGCCTAGCAGAGGAACAAGTACTTCTGATTGTAGAGTTTCGGCATCTTCATACATAAATGTAACGTTTCGCCCCAACACCTCCTCCTCTGTATAGCCATAGAGTTTCTCTGCGCCAAGATTCCAACTGAGAATTATGCCATTGAGATCGGTCGTCACCACTCCATCATGAATCTCTTCTAAAACTTGAGCTTGCAATTGTAATTTTTTAGTACGTTCCTTTACTTTCTCCTCCAAAGTGGAATTCAGGCTTTCCAAATTTTGATAGAGTTCAGCTTGATATAAGGAGATCGCTAAATGTGTGGATAGCTGATGCAATAACTGAATATCTTCTTCTTGCCATTGGCGTGGAGCATCACATTGATGCACAATCAGCAAGCCCCACAGGGTATTCATGCCATTAAGTAAGATGGGGGCTACGAGATTTGCCTTTATCTGAAATCTCTCAAGGAGTTGAATATGGCATTCCGTTAGGTTAGCCTCATAAATATCATGCGCCGCAAAGACTTTACCATTTTGATATTCCCCACCGAGATTTTCCTGAAAGCAATTGTCTTCGACTTGAGCATTTAAGCATGACTCCCAAGGTGAAATAACCGCCTCAGCAACAATTTTCCCACTCATATCGGGATTAAATCGGTAAATGATCGCCCGATCGGCAACTAAAAAGCTGCGGATTTCTTGGACAATCGTATTGGAGACAGCTTCAAATGTGTGAGATCTACGAATATGTAGCGCCATTGAGGCAATTACCGTTTGCTGCTCTTGCGATCGCCGTAGTTGCTTGAGGAGTAAATCGTTCTCTTGCACCTGATTGACACAGGTTAAGAGTGCAACCGCAGTCACATCACCTTTTACCAAATAATCAGCCGCCCCCAATTTCATTGCCCGTACCGCTATTCGCTCATCTCCCGATCCCGTCAACATGATCACGGGCAGTTTGTTGATTAACTGGTCAGTACTAATTGCTTCTAAAAATTCCAAGCCATCGCCGTCGGGCAAATTCATATCTAGCAATACAACATCTGGTTGCTGCGATCGCCACAATTCCAAGCCATCTTCTAACGTTTCTGCCTCGATAATGTGATAGGAGCGCTCTGAGTCTG
Organism: Pseudanabaena sp. BL-A-41; assembly: GCA_050632425.1. Classification (GTDB taxonomy): domain Bacteria; phylum Cyanobacteriota; class Cyanobacteriia; order Pseudanabaenales; family Pseudanabaenaceae; genus Pseudanabaena. Next base: position 4,111,732 of record CP192607.1, read on the forward strand.
ATTGCAAATAACGTGCGTAACTAACGCGATCGCTTTCCAGATCATCCACAATCAAAATTTTGAGAGTTGCGCTGCGCTGCTTATTGAATGATTGCTGAGAGTTAATTGTTGAGTTAGGTAGTAAATTGTCCATAGCTGGGTAAAAGTGTAAATTGAAACCAATGTTGAAATAGAATTTGAACTGTCTGCTGCATAGCACTAACTCCCATCGGCTTTAGCATGTAACAGTTTGCCCCGTACTGATAGCAGGTTTGGATATCATGCAGACTATTGGAAGTAGTCAATACAATGATTGGAATTGTTTGTAGATTAGGAGTTTGCTTAACTACTTGGATTACTTCTCGTCCATCGGTATTGGGGAGATTGAGATCTAACAAAATAGCAACAGGGGAAGCTGCATTAAGATCTTGATATTCGCCTTGTCGAAAAAGATATTCTAAGGCTTCATCCCCATCTTGAAATCTCAGAAAATTGTAAGGAAATTTCTCTATTAGATTGAGCTTTTGAGTAGCTCGCCAAAAACTATAGAAATCTTCGTCACTATCTTCGATAATGGCGATTACAGGATGCATGAGATCTTCCCAAGGAGAGTTCAATAGCTTTTGCATAAGGATGAGGTTAGGTTACAACTTCAGATGTGACTGGGGTATTCAGTTCAATTGGTAAAGTAAACGAGAATATAGTGCCCTGTCCATAAATAGACTGTACTTGAATGTTCCCTCCATGACGTTCAATAATCTTTTTGACAATAGTTAACCCCGCACCCGTACCACCTCCATATTTGCTAGGAGCATGTAATCGTTTAAAGATGCGAAACACCGAGTCTAAATGCTTCTCGCGAATGCCGATGCCATTATCGCGGACATAGATGGTCACAAAATTAGGATGCTCTGCATTAGACTCGATCCAGCCAATTTCTGCCCACTTATCGGATTGCCCATTATATTTAAAGGCATTGGAAATGAGGTTGATAAATACTTCCTCAAGCAAAACGCGATCGCCTAATACCGTTGGTAGTGATTGAGGTATCCGAATCTGACAATTTGCCCATTGAGGATTGATGTCAAATAACTCAGTGACATTTTTGAGCAATTGATCGAGGGCGATCGGATACATTTGCAAATCTTGTCTACCTAAGCGCGAAAACTTCAGCAATGAATCAATCAATGACTCCATCCGCTTAGTCAACCGCACTAGGGTATTGAGTTTCTCTGCGCCATCCTCTTGGAGAATATCGCCGTAGTCCTCTAACAAAAAAGTGGCGTAGTTGTGAATGCCGCGCAGAGGTTCCTTCAAGTCATGGGAGGCAATGTAAGCAAAGGAATCTAACTCACTATTGCTACGTGCTAGCTCGAGATTCATATTAGCTATATCTTCGGCTTGGCGTAATACAATATCGACGATCGCTTGGCGTAGTTCGGTTGCTCCCGCTATTTCGCAATCTAACCAAGGACTCGACTTGCCATGTACGGTTTCTTGCCATGCCTCAAAGGACTGGCGCGGAAAAATCGTGATCGTCCCATCTTCTTCTAAGCGTTTGGGCTTATCAGGATTCCCAGCCCAGTTCACGGTTTGCAGCATTTCAGGACGAAACCAAATGATATAGCGATGCTGGACTTTGGAGATTGCCATTGCTAGCATTCCACTGGCGATCGCTTGATATTCTTCTGCTGGTGAATAGAGCCTAGACAGGCTATCGGTAGAGAAAATATCTTGGTTGTGATTTTCCAATAGCCATGACAGCAAAGAGCTTATTTGTTCTAGATTGGGAGTCTGTCCAATCAAATTGATATTGGTATTACGATGACAAATTGCTACCCCTGTAGCTCCTGTGAGCTTTAGCAAAGCGTCGGACTCGGCAATAAGTTCATTAACAAAATCATCGGCGCGAGCTAATCTGTCTATCAACTGACCTTGAATAGTCTTGAGGGAGAGTTTGTAGTCAAGGTTTTCGTTTGCCTGTTTATTGGCGATCTCCGTAGACATTAATTGACCTAAAAATTCGCAGATAGTACGGATTTCATAGGAAACAAACTTGGGTGTGTTGTGGTGACAGGCGATTAATCCCCAAAGTTGTTGATCTTTAATTAGAGAAATCGTCAACGAAGCTGCCACTTCCATATTCTTGAGATACTCAACATGGATTGGCGATACGGATCGCAAGCCACAGTAGCTCATATCAAGGGGCTGTCTGTCTGCTTCTCGATCTACTTCTTGGCTTGTGACTAACCGACAAGGTTGGTAATTCATATCGGGAATTAGACGCAACCAATTGAGTGTGTAGAGATACTTTGCCTGTTTGGGAATATCGGAATCGGGATAGCGTAGTCCGAGGAATGCTTCTTGGTCTGGCTGTTTTATCTCAGCAATGATATTTCCATCGCCACCTTCGTTAAAACGATAGATCATCACGCGATCAAAACCTGTGATGGACTGGATCTCTTTGACGATTAAGTTACATAGCTCTGTCAAATTGAGAGCCATCTGGATTTTTGTGAGGGTGTTCTTAATCTGATGGTAAAACTGGAAGAAGTCATTTTTGCTTGTCAGAACTAATGGTTCTAATTCCAAGACAATCTCCCCAGAGATCGCACGGTGCACAATTCCGTTAAAATTGCGAGTCGAGAAATCATCTGGGTCATAAAAGCTGACGGCAATCGGGTTGATATGTTCAAAACTCCGATCTAAGCAATTGGTAATTGCTTCAATATGCTCACCACTAATAAAATTCCCCAAGGGGCGATCAAGCAAGTCCACAGGTGCTATGCCTAAAATATCAGAGGTGTTTTCGCTTACCTGAATAACGCGCAAATCCAGTTCACTTAGCACCATCAGCACTCCGTGAGGCTGGATCAAACTAGGTATATGAATCGGTTCGCGATCGCAGTTAGTGAGGTTAACTGCTTCTGCGTTATTGATGGGAAGATTCACAATTTGCATCGAAGATTAAAGGGATGGGCTGGGCGATTACGACATTGTTGCTTAGAGTCGTCTAAAACTATTGTATAAATCGCAAAAGTTTGATTACAAGAAATAGTAACAGTTAAAAATGAGTCAATTATGAGGTTAAGCATTTAATCGTGCCAAGACCAGAAGATAAGTTGCGGCGCTTCGCGCCGCAACTTATCTTCTGGTCTTATGTCCTAAGCAAAACTTGCTTTGCTATATATGGTGTGCGCGTCACGGTTCTTGCACTATTTTTAATTACAAAGCGATCGGGGACACACAAGTCTATAGCAATGTAAGTTTTGCTTAGGACATAAAACCCAAATAAGTGAAGGCGGCACGGAGTGCCGCCTTCACTTATTTGGGTTTTGAACTGACATTAACTAGACATTAACAATCTTTCTTAAAACTTCTTCCTTTGTTAAAGCCAACTGATTTTCCAAACTTCCTGTGAGCCATTGATTGCCAATCATAAGTTCTAGTTCCTCATGGGAGATGGGATGCCATTGAGGATTAAAAGCGATCGCTTGATGCCACTCAAATTTCACCTCACTATATTCTGTCGCAATTGGGCGGCTAGCATAGTGAGGATCATGCTCAATCCAGATTAATTGCTCAGGATTAAGCTGAAACTCTCGCACGACTTGTGTAGCAAGTTTTGTCGTTTTGGATTCGATAAACCAACCAATTTCACAGTTCTGCGGAGATACGATCGCAATTTGCTGCCCGAATTGTTGATAAATAATGCGTAAATGGCATTTCAGTTGCCAAATATCAGTTTCTTGACCGAAAACATGACATTGATAAAGGCGATCGATGTTTTTCATAATAGCAATAATCTAAAGTGCTTAAACCGATGTATTTGGGCAAACTGCAAACTCAAACAATTTGGGTTGCGGCAATTCTTCTGGGTTTAGGTAGTTTTCTAAATCCATGAATATGCGATCGCAAATCATCCCCTATCAAAGTTATCTGATTGGGTTGCAAAAATTGTAGTTTAGTTGAAAGGATCAGTGCATTTTCTTGTAGGAGATCCTCGATAAATTCAGCTTGTTGGGATTCGGCTTCTTGGTGCGTCGTAAATGCACCAAAGTAGTATAGGCAGAGAGGTTGAGCAGTCAAAATCCCTAGCCACCAACCTAACTCGTGGGTAGAGTCACCGACCGTAATTTGATTCATAAATTTGATAATGGGAGTAAATAGTTATAAGAGACCTAATAACATCCCCAAAAGGCTATATTTAAACTCAAAAATGGAATTTAAGTTAGAATCCCAATTAAATCACTATCAGTGTTTTCCGCTAACAACAAATCCATAGTGAAAATTAACAGGTTAAAAAACATGGTTTTTCCGATCAGACTAACCTCATTGATGGTTTAGCAAATAGTCTATTTGTTTATTATAGTTTGAATATTTAGGTTAATATCCAAAAATGAGAAAATTCTGTGGATGAGAAAATATTACTATTTCAGGATGCAGATTTTTTGTGGTGTAGCTTCGTCTACCAACTTTTACGAGATTCTTCTTGGATAATGGCGATCGCTACTAATCGCTACTAATCGCTACTAATCGCTACTAATAGACTAAAGGCAGGTTTGTAACTGCGTTTATGGGTTAAAGCCTCGTAGATAAGTAGGTGGGCGCAATTAAATATAAAATCCCAAAACCTGTGGCGCACGCGCAGCGTGCACCACAGGTTTTGGCTCTGGTTTTTAATTATGCACACCTACTTATCTAATATTTGGACAATCCTTTGTACTCCCAGCCTAATATCTGAGAAATTTCCGAAAATAACTTAACTGGATGAAATGGCTTGGCGATCGCACCATTAACCCCTAACTTGGCGATCGCTTGCGGTTCTGTGAGATCTGCGCGAGCGGTTAATAAAACAACAGGAATATCAGCTATTTGGGGATTGGCTTGTAATTTTTTGAGAAAAGTAAAGCCATCCATATTTGGCATCAATATATCTAACACAATTGCATCAGGTCGATGTTCCGCAATTATGTCTAACCCTTCTTCGGCATGGAGTGTAGTAATGGCTTTACAACCCCCATAAATTTCTAAGCAAGTCCGTAAGACATCACAAATATAGTAGTCATCATCTATTACTAAAATTGTTTTTTGATCTGTAGCTTCCATTTTGGATGTGAAGAAAAAATATATCTTCTGATTAAGAATGTAAAAACATTGTAGTTACTAAAAATGAGAACAATCTGAGGACAGGAAAACTTACCAATTTACTTACCAACTGGTGTTAGGTGGAAGCTTAGAAGACCCTCACCCCTAGCCCCTCTCCCAAAAGGGGAGAGGGGAACAAGAAATTAGTCTTGCTCCTCCTCTCCCTTAATGGGAGAGGGGGCTGGGGGGTGAGGGCGATATTTGTTTCACATAACACTCAGTTACCAATTTAAAAGCTGAGCGATTTGGTCGGCGATCGTGATTGGATCAAAGGGTTTAGCGATCGTTCCTGCTACGCCTAGTTTGGCAAACTGTTCGCGATCGCTATTTTGGACTTTAGCGGTTAATAGAATGACAGGAATATTTTGAGTATGAGAATTTGTTTGTAGTCGTTGATAGACTTGAATCCCATCCATTTCAGGCATCATCACATCTAGCAAAATTGCATCAGGTTGCAGGCTTTCCACAATGCTCAAAGCTTCCTTCCCAGAATTGGTGACGCGCACTGACCAACCCTTAAAGCTTTCTAAACATACAGCAATTACTGATGCGAGATTTGGCTCATCGTCAATTAATAGTATCGATTTCGTGAACATCGTCATTGCTCCTAACCTAGGTGATGGGGAATCGTAAAGAAAAATGTACTGCCTTGGGATAGAACGCTCTCAGCCCAAATTTTACCGCCATGTTGCTTCACAATGCTGCGACAGATGGCTAAACCTAGTCCCGTACCGCCCTTTTGACGGGAGTCGGAGGCATCCACTTGATAAAACCTCTCAAACACAGTTTCTAGAGAATTTTCAGGAATACCTCGACCGCGATCGCTAATTTTAAAGCGAATGTCATAAATCAGTGATTCCACCTCAAGGCGGACTTCGCTATGGGGTGGCGAGAACTTGATTGCATTGCTGAGCAAATTGACGATGGTTTGGACTATGCGATCGCGATCGCACCAAATTTGTAAGGACGGGATATTGCTAGATATCTGGATTTGATTATCAGTAGCAAGGGTTTTCATCGTTTCTAGTGCTTGTTCGCATAGCTCTGTCACGTCATACCAGTGGCGATCGAGAGTGAGCCGACTAGACTCTAAACGCTCCAGATCCAGAATGTCATTTACTAGTCGTACTAGCCTTTCGGTATCTGCAACCGCAATATTGAGCATATGTTTTGCTGTGTCAGGCTTCTTATCTAATACTCCCGAAGCCAGTAGACCTAATGCACCGCGAATTGAAGATAAGGGAGTTCGGAGTTCATGACTCACGATCGAAATAAATTCACTTTTGATTTTGTCAACCTTTAACTTATCGGTAATGTCTTCACCAATGCTGATCGTTCCGATAATTTCATTATCTGGATTGAGTAAGGGGGTATTGTTCCACGCAATCATGCGCTCTTCCCCATCTTTAGTAAGAATCGGATTTTGATAGTAAGGAAGGAAACTATTAAATAGTGCGTCTTCAGCTAGAGCCTTGAGAAAACCTTGCTTAAGTTGTTCTTGGTCGATTTGCGGTAAAAAGTTATAAAACCAATCTTGCCCAACTACTTCTTCTAGTTCATAGCCAGTAATTTCTAAAAAGAAAGGATTGATATATTCCACAGTTCCCTCTGCGGTCAGTCCCACGACGATGAGACGGACATTATCCAGCAAAGATTGCCAACGTTGATTGAGTTCTTGGACAGCAATTTCTTGCAGCTTATTAGGAGTAATATCTTGAAAAATAATTAATATGGTAGCAATTTCGCCATCATGGTTATATTCAGGAACAATGTAGACCCTGTAATACACTATATCTTTGTTTATTGGTGATAAATGACTAATCTCGTAGGATTGCGAATTACCTGTTTCCAACAATCTGGCAACGGCAGCTTCTTTGAGAGCAAGATTTTCTTCGGGCATTCCCATTTCTCGACCTGTTTTGCCAATAAATGCTTGGGCAGGAATCCCTGATGCCTTTTCTATTGCTGAGTTGACGTACAGATAACGCATTTGCAGATCAAGACGACCAATAATATTAGGCGAATTTTCGGCAAGAGAGATAAATTCCTGTTGACTTTGAGATAGCTCGGCTGTGCGTTCGGCTACACGTATTTCTAATAGAGCATTTGATTGCAGTAGATCAATTTCCGCTCGGAGACGATCTTTAACTTCTTTGGAGAGTAAGTTATTGGTAACTTGTAGATTGCGATAGAGTTCGGACTGTTGTATGGCGATCGCTAACTGTACAGATAATTGCTGGAGCAGTCGAATATCAATTTCTTCCCAACTGCGTGGTTCAAAGCATTGATAGGTACAGAGCAAACCCCAGAGCCGAATGTTTTGATCTTGATTTTGGAGGATTGGTACAATCAGGCTAGCTCTGGTATGAAACTGCTCTAGTAATTGCAGATGACATTCACTGAGGTTTGCCTCATAGACATCAGGCGCGACAAAAACTCGTCCTTCGCGATAGGCTCCGCCCATAGTCTCAGGAAAATGCTCATCACTCAGTTGTTTATGAAAACAAGCCTCCCAAGGTGGTAAGACCGACTCCGCCACGACCATGCCACTAAAGTCGGGATTGAATTGGTAAATGACGGTGCGATCGGCTTTGAGAAAGGCGCGTACTTCCTTGACAATCACATTGAGAACATCTTCTAAATCTAAATATTGCCGAATCCTGAGGGAAATTTGAGCGATTAGAAGTTGCTGATCTTGCGATCGCCTTAGTTTACGGGTGATATTGATGCGATCATATGCCTGACGCACACGATTACAGAGAGCCACAGCCGTGAGATCGCCTTTTACCAAATAATCGGCTGTTCCGAGACGCATGGCCTGCACTGCAAGATCATCATGTCCTCGTCCAGTGAGCATGATGGTTCCTAGTTTTCCCATCAGATTGTCTGCTCTCATGGCTTGCAAAATTTCTAAGCCATCACCATCGGGCAGAGCATAGTCAAGCAGTACAATGTCAGGATTTTGCGATCGCCATAGTGCTAACCCTTCCTCGATGGTTTCTGCTTCTAAAAATCTGTAGTGATGGCTTTGATCGCTCTTGAGATAGCGCATATAGGTAACGCGATCGGTTTCCGCATCATCCACAATCAAAACTGTCACGGTTGGTGTAGACAGGTTAGCCTTAGAAATAGAAGTTAAGGTTGACATGATTTCAGGAAGATGCAAGGGATCATCGCTACCAACCTAATATATAGGCAATTTGCGAAACAAGGGTAGTTGGCTCAAAGGGTTTACTAATTACACCTTTGCATCCAAGCTCTAACAGAGTTCTATGACTAAGAATAGTGGTACAGGATGTTAATAAGATGACGGGAATATGGGCGAGTTCATCATCCGCTTGCAATTTTTCGAGAACCTCAAACCCATTCATATCTGGCATCATCATGTCTAGCAAGATTGCATCAGGTTGAGATTGCGCGATCGCGGCTAGTCCTTCTTTACCTGATGTTGCGATCGTGGTTTTCCAAGTACTCAGATTTTCTAGACAAACCTGCACGATCTGACGAATCATATATTCATCATCAATTAGAAGCAGAGTTTTATCGGAACAAGCTGTAATCATCATATCGGGATAAAAATTACCTTAGCTCACAGTTATGACTGATATTACGTGGAAGGTTGCAAAGCCCTCACCCCTAGCCCCTCTCCCAAAAGGGGAGAGGGGAACAAGAAATTAGTCTTACTACCCTTCTCCCTTGATGGGAGAGGGGGCTGAGGGGTGAGGGTTCCACGTAACATCAGTTATGAATAGCCTAATCTAAGAAAATGAGAACAATCTGAGGATAATAGAAATTCTTATTGCAACGTAAGAGATAGCTAGAACAAATCAAAACCCAAAAGATGAGTGGCGGCGCTTCGCGCCGCCACTCATCTTTTGGGTTTTATGTCCTAACCAAAACTTACTCAGAAGATCCCCCTCAATCCCCCTTAAAAAGGGGGAAGAAGATTATTCTCCCCCCTTTTTAAGGGGGGCTGGGGGGGATCTAGATAATTCTTAAATGGCTTCTACATTTTTTGTGGTGCAGCTTTGCCGCGCCACAAAAAATCTGGTTAATTATTAGCTATTTGATGGGGAATGGTGAATGAAAAGTTACTCCCCTCTGCCCAAACGCTTTCTGCCCAGATCTTACCGCCATGCTGCTTGACGATAGTACGACAGATCGCTAACCCTAAGCCTGTCCCTCCCTTTTGCCGAGAATCCGAGACATCAACTTGACTGAAGCGGTCAAAAATCTTCTCTAGCATTTGCTCAGGAATACCCCGTCCATGATCTTGGATATGGAAAGTAATCTCTTGGGGTGACGACTCAACTGTAAGTAATACTTCACTCTGAGGTGGCGAAAACTTGACAGCATTGCTCAGCAAATTCACCAGAGTTTGCACAAGCCGATCACGATCGCCAAAAATTTGCAAGGAGGCAACATTGCTCGTGAGTGTGATCTGACTTGCCTCAGCGATCGCTTCCATGGTTTCGATGGCTTGCTGACAGATCTCTGCCGTATCCCACCATTGGCGATCGATGGTAATAATATTGGACTCTAAACGCTCTAAGTCGAGAATGTCATTGACGAGACGGACTAGACGCTCGGTGTCAGAGGTGGCGATATCCAGCATATGTTTAGCGGTTTCAGGCTGATTAGATAAAATCCCTGAGGCAAGTAAACCTAAGGCTCCCCGAATTGAAGATAGGGGCGTTCGCAATTCATGACTGACTACGGAGATAAATTCACTCTTGATCTTTTCTATTGCCAACTTATCGGTAATATCTTCACCGATGCTTAATGTCCCAATAATATTGCCAGTGGTATCGCGCATTGCGGTGTTATTCCAAGCGATCGCCAATAGCTCACCCGCTTTTGTCAAAATCTTATTTTGATAGTGAGGATACTCGCCACTGGTGATCAGTTCATCGAATGCCACCTTAGATCCTTGAGATTCTTCTCCCTTTAGCAAGAACGTAAACACATTTTGTCCAGACACTTCATCTAATGTGTAACCTGTGGCTGCCAGAAAAAACGGATTGACATATTCTATGTTGCCCTGCTGATTGATCCCGATCACTAATAGACGTACATTGTCCAGCAGCGATTGCCAACGACGATTAATGGATTCTAGTTCGATTTGACGGCGCAACAACTCCGCCGTGCGATCGGCAACCTTATTTTCTAGTTCAGCCTTAGCATTTTGGAGTTCTGTTTCGACGGATTTGAGCAAATTAATATCGGTCATTGTGCCGACATATCCCAGCATAATGTCATTTTCTATTTCGGGAATTGCTTGAACAACTACCCATGTGATTGTGCCATTGGTATGGAGAACGCGATATTCAGCATAGAATTTTTGACGATTTGCCGTAGCCTCGTGCCATTCACTAAAGATGCGATCGCGATCTTCAGGATGAATACTTTTAGCCCAGCCCGCACCCATCGCCTCCGCAAAACTGAATCCCATAATTTCGCAACTGCGATAATTGACATAAATGCTATTGCCATCTAGGTCGGTACGAAAGATGCCCACAGGAACTACTTCCGCAAGGGTTGCGAATTGTCTCTGACTTGCGCGTAAAGCATCTTCGGCAATTTTGCGATCGGTCACATCGATCGCCATCGTAATCCATAGACGTTTGCCGTTGGGTTGACTGTCTAACGGTGCAGAATAATAGTCCCAAAATAGCCTTTGACCATTTTGGGTGATTATTTCAGCAGTATATTCACTATTGAATGGTTGAGATTGGGTCAAAAATTCGTGCAAAAAAGCATCAATCTTAATATGTCTCTCGCCATAGGCTTGGCGCGTCCAATCAAGCACTGTGGGAATATCGGCGATCGCATAGCCCGATAGTTCTGTCCAAGCTTGATTCACTAATAAAAATTCCTCATCTTCGCTATGTAAAGTAATCGGCAAAGGGGCATTAAAAATCGCTAGGCGAAATAATGTCTCTTTTTGTTGTAACTCAGCCGTGCGCTCCTCAACTTTCTGTTCTAAATCTTGATTATTTTGCTTTAATTGCAGTTCGGCTTGTTTGCGAATAGCTACTTCTTGCGTGAGCAGAAAGTAGATGAATAAAAATAAGCTAAAGCCAGTTAGAGAGAAAATAATGACAAAGATCAGGGTAATTTGCACATTATCCTCAAGGGCTTGCGATCGCCCGATAATTAGCTGATCTTCAACCTTTCGCATTTCCGCGATTTTCGCCTCAATTTCTTGCCGCAAGTGCCAAGCCTGATAGGTTAATTCCACTTGGTTAGCCGTATTCTGAGGATTTTGTTGCCATAGTTGCAGTGCTTTTTCCAGAATCTCAAGGCGTTGATTTACTAATGGCTCAACAACGGCAAAATGCTTTTGCTGTTCAGGATTGTCTTGAATCAGTTGACGTAGGTTTTTGAGGCGATCGCGCAATCCTTGGATTTTGGCACTAATACCGATCGGCATTGTTGCATAAAAAGGGGAAGAGGAGGTAAATTAGATAAAAATCAGGAGAGGGAGTCCCAGATAATGAAAGAGAAATATCAGGTACGCAACTGGGCAGAGTATAACGCAGGGCTAAAACAAAGAGGAAGCCTGACCTTCTGGATTAGCGAAGAAGTAATCGGAGGATGGTTAAATCAAACATTAAGTGGCAAACGGGGTGCTTCAAATGATTACAGTGATATAGCGATCGCGACATTTATCACTGTAAAAGCGGTATATCAGCAAGCAGGAAGACAAACGCAAGGAATGTTAGAGTCACTATTTACCTTGATGGGAATAGATTTGCCAGTGCCAGACCACAGCACCGTATCAAGACGGACAGCAAGTTTAAGTGTGCCCTTACCAGTAATCCCCAAGCAGGGAGCTGTGCATGTAGTAGTTGATTCGACAGGGATCAAAGTCTATGGTGAAGGTGAATGGAAAACACGGCAGCATGGGATTAGTAAGAGACGGACATGGCGCAAATTACACCTTGGAGCCGATGAATCAACGGGAGAAATACTGGCTGCGGTCGTCACTACGAATGATTGTCACGATGGTGAAGTACTCGCCGATATTCTCGATGGGATTGATGCTGAAATTGATCAAGTTTCCGCAGATGGAGCTTATGACCATCGTCATTGTTACGACGAGATTGCCCAACATGGAGCTAAAGCCGTGATTCCTCCCCGCAAAGATGCCAAAATCTGGCAGCATGGCAATGCCAATGCTCCTCCTCATCCCCGTGACCAAAACCTGCGCTATATCCGTAAACATGGGCGTAAAAAATGGAAACGTGACTCAGGTTATCATCGACGTTCTTTAGCAGAAACCACGATGTTTCGTTTCAAAAAAATCTTTGGTAGTACTTTATGTTCTCGTAAATTTGACAATCAGGCGGTTGAGTTGTTCATCAAATGTGCTGCTCTCAATCGCATGATTCAACTTGCTAAACCTCTCTCCTCTCCTGTTGCTAGTTAATTATCTATCCTAAGATCCTCCATCTTTTGGCTTCTTTTTATTCATACAACAAAGCCATACCGATCACAAAAATTGGATCTTCGGTAATGATCTCCCCACGTCGTCCTAGTTCAGCATCGACTATCCCCCCAATGATTCCCTGTAAATTCTCAATTACTGTACGGGTATGCACTAGGCTTTGGCGATTTTCCTTTAATTGCTGAATACTCACATAGGAGGCAATCCCACAACCAAACAACAGTAAAAATGCTATCCCAAATCCATATTTGAGGATATGCGCTTTGAGTGCTGGTAAATAGCGAGCATTTGGGGAAGATCTGATCATCTTACCTAAGAATTATTTGCTAATACAATTCTATTTCTTCCTACCTTCTTTGCTTGATAAAGTGCCTTATCCATCCGCTGATATAAAAGCTCAACGCTACTACTATCTTGGAGATATTCGACCAATCCTGCACTAAAGGTCAAACTAAAAGATTCCGTTGCCGTTGCCATAAATTTTTGCTGCCGCCAAATTTCTAAGAATTCATTCAGACGTTCTATACTTTGCTGACTATTAGCACCATACAAGCCCACGACAAATTCCTCACCACCCCAGCGCATCGTCACATCCTCACTGCGAAAATGTTGGCGCAAGAGCTTCCCAAATTGTTTGAGAACAAGATCGCCCATGCCATGTCCATAGCGATCGTTCACCTGTTTGAATAAATCTAGATCTAAAATCGCTAAACAGAGGCTTTGATGATTGCGAGTCGCGAGTCGTATAAGTTGCGTCAAGCTTTGGATGCCACGACGATGGGTATAGATACCAGTGAGTCCATCAAAATCTGCCGCCTGACGGGATACGCGACTGCGTTCTAATCGACTGAGAATCCTTGTCTGCAAATCAGCTTCCACAATTGGCTTACTCAAATAGTCATCTGCTCCCGCCGTAAATATTTGGCGAATCGTGTTGCGATCGCTTTGGGACGACAGAAATACAATTGGTAAATCATGCCATAAAGAAGCTGTTCTTACTGCCCGACAGAGATCGATGCCGCTATAGTCAGGCATATTCAAGTCCAAAATCAGCAAATCAGGAGCAGTGGATTCCAAAACCTGCCAAAACTGCTGAGGATCGGCTAACAGCACAACTTCGATATCCCATTGCGCTAATAGAATTTGCAAGACTTTCAATATATGGATATCATCATCAACGATCATCACTCTGGGGCGATCGTTCCGTTGTTGTTGCAGTACCTGCGCGATCGTATTGAGGATTTCCTCCGCCGAAGCTGGCTTTTCGATAAAGGCTTGACCACCTCTCTGGGCTGCCATCACGCGATCGCCCAATCCACTCTTAGCAGTAGTGATCACCGTGGGAATATTGATTTGCTTTTGCGCTAGTTCATCCAACAGCATAAAGCCATTGTCACTCTCAGGAAACATCACATCCAAGAGAATGATATTGGGGCGCTCTTGATCAATTTTTTCCCTTGCGATCGCTAAACTATGCGCCGTTTCTACCCGCATTCCCCAAGTTTCCGCCTCCAGTTGAATCTCTTGGACAAAGGCAACATCATCATCCACAATCAACAACAGAGGTAACTTAGCGGACTCAATCGGTGGGTGCGACACCGCTACATGATGATTAGTCGTATTCAGAGAATCCGTCGTAATTGCTTGCAAAGTATTGATCAATTGCTTCAGATTGTCAGCATCAGTTGAGCTTAGAGGTGCATCATCCTTGAGCAGTTGCTCTATCTGACGTGCGATCGTTGAGCCTTGCGGAAATCCCAAAGTTCCCAAGGAGCCAATCAGCCGATGGGCTTCCATAACAGCTTTATGGCGCATTTCTAAATCTAAATTCCCCTCCTCCACTGCGATCGCTACCCGCCGAAACATCGGAATCAATTCCGCTAAATTATCATGCAATCTTTTGGTAATCTCCGCTAGAGCCTCTTTAACCCGTGCCTCGGCAGTTTGCAGTGGTATGGAAGCGATCGCACTAGGTTGCTCCTGTTGTTTGAGAGTAGGTTCCGCCTTGAGTCGATATCCCAATCCATACAAAGTCTCAATCGGATCTTCGCTAATTCCTGCCGCCTTCAACTTCTGGCGCAATCCCTTAATATGTGTCGTTACCGCCTCCTCACTAGGAAACTCCCCTGCCGACCAGACCTTATCTAGTATCACACTACGGCTAAATACCTGTTGAGGATGTCTGAGGAATAGTTCCAATAAACCATATTCCTTTTGAGTCAAGCGCAAAAGTTGTTGATTATAGGTCACAGTGTTTGTACTGAAATCTAAACGGAGATTCTCCCAAGTCACCCCCTGTACCAATGTATCGCGATCGTGGTAGCGCCGTAATAACGCCCGAATCCTTGCAATTAATTCCTGAAATGCATAGGGTTTCACGACATAATCATCAGCTCCTGCCTCTAAGCCCATAACGCGATCGCTAGTACTATCCTTCGCCGTAAGCAGCAAGATCGGAATCATGTAACCTGCGGCTCGTAACTTAGTGCAGAGATCAATGCCATCACTATCAGGCAACATGATATCGAGAACCAGCAAGTCATAGGTATAGGTCTCGATATATTGCCACGCAGTCTTAGCATCGGCAGCCGTATCAATGGTGTAATTAGATTCCGTTAGCAGTTGCAACAGTATTGATGCCGAGAGACGATCATCCTCCACTATTAAAATTTTCAAGGTGCTAGCCTCCACAATATTCCTTATAGGACTTACGCATCGAGGAGATGTGGTGTGGGAGAAGCCCGCACCACATCTCCTCAAACCCCAGTAAACTCGTTAGCATTGCGTAAGTCCTACCCTAAATATAAAAAAACAAAATGAGGAAATAATGAGGGGAGCTTGACAAATCGCGAAAAGTGTTGCTTATCAAGATTTTAAGCTTTAGCAAATTGCAAGCGCAGCAAAGCCACGCTTGCAAAAATTTCTCTAAAAGGCTAACTAAATTTACTGGGGGAAGATGAGGCTTGTGCAAAGTACGCACCTCATCTGTAGCTGTATTCTCAAAGCTTTAGCAAGTCACAGTTTCGGTAAAAAGTCTTGAGTTTCACATGAGTCCAAATCGCTGTAAAATTCTAAGCAAAGTTAATAAATTTCTAAATTTCTTCTTAAAATGTCATATCCACAAAAACCTACAGTCATTATCACAGGCGCATCTTCAGGAGTAGGGCTTTGGTCAGCCAAGGCTCTCGCTGATAGAGGTTGGTTCATCGTCATGGCTTGCCGCAATATTACTAAAACCCACAAAGCGGCGGAATCCGTAGGCATCGCCAAAGATAAATATGAAGTCATCCAAGTTGATCTTGGCTCCTTAGTGAGTGTACGTGACTTTGTGGCTAAATTCCGTGCTACGGGCAGATCCCTTGATGCGATCGTGGTCAATGCCGCCATTTACACCCCCCTACTCAAGGAACCACAGCGATCGCCTGAAGGCTTTGAGCTAACCATGACCACCAATCATCTGAGCCATTTCTTACTGGTCAATCTTCTCCTAGAAGATATGAAAAAATCCACCTATGGCGATCGCCGTGTCGTCATCCTTGGAACCGTCACCCATAACCCTGATGAATTGGGCGGTAAGATTCCTCCACAGCCAGATCTCGGTAATCTCGAAGGCTTTGAGCAAGGCTTCAAACCACCGATCTCGATGGCAAATGGCAAGAGATTTGAACCAGTGCGAGCCTATAAAGAAAGCAAAGTTTGCAATATCTTGACCATGAGAGAATTGCACCGTCGCTTCCATGAATCTACAGGTATTACCTTTACCTCGCTCTACCCCGGTTGTGTTGCCGACACGCCTCTCTTCCGCAATCACTATCCTCTCTTCCAGAAGTTATTCCCCTTGTTCCAAAAGAACATCACTAAGGGCTATGTAACTCAAGAATTATCAGGCGAAAGAGTTGCTGCGGTAGTTGCCGATCCTGAATATCGTCAATCGGGTGCTTACTGGAGTTGGGGCAACCGCCAGAAACAAGATGGTAAATCCTTTGTGCAAACAGTGTCACCTCAAGCTCGCGATGATGCAAGAGCAGAAAAAATGTGGGACTTAAGCGCCAAGTTAGTTAGACTCGTTTAATCAAGAAAAAGCGGTTCGTTATACGAACCGCTTTTTCTTGATTAGAGTTTGCTAGCTTCTCGACGCTTGAGCATACTTGCGCCTATAGCACCAGCAAAGGCAATCCCAATCAAAGCTGGGGGCACAGGGACAGGTCTAGCGCCTTGTAATATCAATTCATAGTTACCAGTATGGGAAACTCCGTCATCAGCAGCAACTAGACCCGATGGGGTTGCCTTGAAGTTAAACAGATAACCAGTCTGTCCGTCATAGCTATATTTGACCAACTCACTAGCCTGTATGGTTTTGCCTAATAATAGAGGCTGGAGAGTAGGGGGGACAATCGGAAAAAGTAGTGGAGTTGCATTGTAATGTCCCGCTAAACCAATGCTAATCAAGCCAGTGGTATCATCCTGATTCACATAAGAAATATTAGGATCACTAAATCTTTGGAAACCACCATTACTCACAAACGAATTAAAAACTGAGGTAGCAGTAGTTGTACCAACGAGAGAGCCTAAACCGTTGCTGGTTAGAGCCTGATCAAACCAATATTGCCCTAAGGTTGTACCTGAATAGCTGGAATTCCAGTCTGACAGGGTAAGACTGCTTAGAATTAGGCTTTTGCTATCAATAGTTCCTTGTAAAGTTGTGTTTTTGGTAAAGTCAAAGGTACTTTGTTCACTGCTTGCAGCTAACTCGACATTACCAGTAGGACTAGTAGCATTACCATCTAAAACTCTTTGGACATCTGATAGGCTAGGCGATGGTATCCGTACAGTTTGGTTACTAGTATTGACATCATAAACATAAAAATCAGTAGGAGCAGTGCCACCGATGCTTACTCCTGTTATAGATGCCGCAGATACAGATGCGGGAGCTAGTGCAACTAAACTTGCTAGAGAGAAAGCGCCAAGAGATAGACTTTTAAGTAGTGTTTTCATAGATTAACCAATTTTATAGAGATGAATAAATAACCAAAATTGAGAAAAGCTATCTTGCGCTTGGTGTAATTACTTTTCTCTAAAGCTGTGGGTACTGTACAAGCATACCCAGTTAATTTACTTATTTATAAACTACTGTAAAAGATGAGCTAAACCTAAATTTTGTAATATAAAATTAACACTAAAATTTTATATTACAACCTAGTAAGGCTTAAAGCCGTACAGAGAAATTTTTAAAAGCGTGACGAAGCCGCGCTTTTAAAAATTTCTCTGGGTTTCAAGTCAGCGCAAAGCGCTGTATTTATTTATTTTCTATGCTATGTGGACGGTATTGAATTACATAAATCTGATACATTTGGCGTAGTTAAACAGCAATTTTATTGGGTAAGCATCTGAGGTTGCTCTCATGGCACAAAATCCGATGATCGAACAAGCTAAGCAAGGCAATGTTAGTGCAATCACGGCATTAATGAACCGTTTGCTGAAGTCACAGGGAATGCTCGCCAATGTCGAGCGTGAAGGCGATCGCTTAGAAGTGTTAATCGAATCGGATCTGCGATCGCTCGATGATGAAGTGCGCGTTCCCAAGCGCCAAGTACTAGTGAGAATGCTGAAAAAATGGTTTCGTACCCTTGAAGTCCAAACCATCTCTAAAATCACCATTTCTTGGCAGCAGACAGGATTTGATACCCCTGCATGGACAGAAGAAATTTCTTTGTTAGATGATGATACGGATATTACTGATATCACCGATATTACTCAAAATGGCGGAGGGTCTGCATCCCAAGAAAGACCTAGAATACCTCCTTTACCCATCTTCCCCCCCAAGTCTATGCGTAATGACGACCAGCGCGATCGCTCTAGTGAAAAGATATCGTCAACTTCTGAGACGGATCTAGATGAAATATTTGGTGAAGTGAGTTCTCCTGTATCTTTACCAAAGATTCCCACAAGGCAAAATTTCAGTTCTGAATCGGAATATAAGCAACCCTTACAAGAAGCAGAACCATTCTTTTTAGCCGATGTACCTGCAATTCCTAACAGTAGCCCTACAGATGAAGGAATTAGCGATTTTCAGTCTCCCAAATTTACCTTTAATCCTCGTACCTTAACGACTATCTTCACCACACCCAGTTTCGCAATTCAACTCATTCAATACATTGTGATTTGTGGAGTCATTATCCTGACTTTTCGAGGGATTCATGGTGTTTTGGGTGGCGGTAAAGCTCCCAAAGCCACATCCATTGAAACTCACACTATTGTATGATAGCGATTTTCAAGGGAGATTATTTTGCGACCTCAATTTCATGTCTGCGTCACTTTGGGCACTCGTCCAGAAGCAATTAAGCTTGCACCTGTCATCCATTTATTTAGAAATAATCCTCAATTCCAGACTTCAGTTGTGTTAACTGGGCAGCATCGGGAAATGGTGGAGCAGGTGATGCAATTGTTTGACCTTAAGGCAGATTATGATTTGGGAATCATGCGCCCAAAGCAAACCCTCACTGAGATTACCTGCAATAGCTTAATTGGCTTAGAGAATTTATATAAAGAAATTCAGCCCAATATTGTCTTAGTCCAAGGAGATACGACCACTGCCTTTGCGGCGGCACTGGCGGCTTTTTATCAACAAATTCCAATTGGACATGTGGAAGCGGGACTCCGCACCGATAATCTCTTTAATCCATTTCCTGAAGAAGCCAATCGTCGCCTAGTTTCCCAAATTGCTCAGCTTCATTTTGCACCTACGACGGCTTCCGTGACGAATCTCCAAACGTCAGGAGTCAAAGAAGGAATTCATCATACGGGCAATACGGTTATTGATGCGTTACTGTATGTTTCAGGGCGATCGCCAAAGTGTGAAATCAAAGGTTTAGACTGGTCATCCCATCGGGTGATTCTCGCCACTGTCCATCGTCGCGAAAATTGGGGACAGCCCTTAGAGCAAATCATTCAAGCATGGTTGCAGATTTTGGCGGAATTTCCTGATGTGGCTTTAGTTCTACCTATGCATATGAATCCTGTGGTACGGGAGCCGTTAATTGCCAAACTCGGCAATCATCCCCGCATTTTCTTAGTGGAGCCATTGGACTATGAGCAATTGGTCGGAGCAATGCAACGATGCTACTTGATCATGAGTGATTCAGGCGGCTTGCAAGAGGAAGCTCCGAGTCTTGGCAAACCTGTCTTGGTCTTGCGGACTACGACTGAGCGACCAGAGGCAGTTGCCGCAGGGACGAGTAAGCTGGTGGGTACTGACACTCAAGAGATCGTGGCAGCAGCTTCTAAATTATTAGGCGATCGCACTGCTTATGAACAGATGGCAAATATTGCTAACCCCTTTGGCGATGGCAAATCGAGTCAGCGTATCCTAGATATAGTTCAGGAGTTTTTAGCTTAATTGAAATATTTGCCAAAAGATTGCTTCGCAATCTTTTGGCAAATATTTCGTTATGGATTTAGTCCTATGAATCCACTTTCCAGACGTAAATTTATTGCCACCTTTGGGATCGCTGCCAGTACAGTCTTGCTGAGTAACTGTACGTCTAAACCCTTGGCAAATGATTTATTACAACCAACGCCGCGTACAAATATTTCCGATAATCCTGAAATTCAATCAGTACGTCTAGGCATAATTCCCTCGTTTGAAGCTGCACCTTTGCTAGTCGCGAAACATAAGAAGCTATTTGCAAAATATGGCATGACCGATGTGGAGTTAGTTCCCTTTCAGTCATGGGCAGAAATTAGCGATCGCACCGAAATCGGCACAGAACTAGGAACAAATAGCGATGGTATCGATGGTGGACATTTCTACAGCCCTTTGCCTGAGATGATGAATGAGGGGATTAATCCTAACAAGCGCAAAACTGCCATGTATATGCTAATGCGTCTGCATACCCATGGCGGATATATCGTTGTTTCTAAAAGATTAAAACCCTTTGGCATTCAAATACAACGCGCTCCCTTTTCACCTTGGCAGGATGTGGCGAAGTTATTTGGCAGTCCCATGAATTGCGCGATCGCCGAAATCGGGACTAATTACGATCTCTGGCTACGTTATTGGCTCGCATCGATGAACGTTGTTCCGAAGCTAAATATTGATGTGTTAGCAATTCCCTTTGCCGAGATGAGTAATCAGATTAAGCGTAGTAGAGCCGATTTGCTTTGCCTCGATAGTTGGCATATGTTGAAACTACTGGAAGCAAATTTGACCTATCCTGCGATCGCTACTGGTGAAATTTGGTGCAATCATCCGGGGGAATGCTTGGCAATGCGTGCCGATTGGGTGGATAAATATCCCATTGCTACGCAAGCCTTAATTCAAGGGATTATGGAAGCTCAGATCTGGTGTGATAATCCTGCGAATGAGAGAGAACTAAATACATTAATAGCGTTGAGCTTTAGTAATGGAGCTAATTTGATTACGGAACCTCTAAAAATGTTCTCTCAGCTTTTTAAAAATAGTCCACAGCAGACTAAGGGAATTCTGAGAGCAAATAGTTCCAAAAACTCTCCTAATCCGCTAGCCATTAAGTACTGGTCAAATGATGGCATCTCCGTTTCCTATCCCTATAAGAGTCATGATCTCTGGTTCTTAAATGAATATAGAAGATGGCAATTACTACCTGACAATTTTGAGTTCAAAGAAACTATTGATGCAGTTAATCGCGAGGATTTATGGAAAAACGCAGCGAAAGCGATCGGCGTTCCTGATACAAATATTCCCATATCCACTTCAAGGGGAGTAGAAGTCTTTTTTGATGGCTCAAGTTTTGACCCGAATAGTCCTCGATAAGATTGTCGCAATTGTCGCACTTTGCGCGACAATCTTATTTCAAATATGCGATCGCGTAACACAGAATACTGCATCGGTTCCTTTTTAATAACACAATCTTTAGTAAAAATAAAAAATATAAATTTATGCGTAACAAATTACTAGCATAAGAAATCTTGGCTATTGCCTTTTTGGGCAGCTTAAACTGACCTAAACAAGGTGAAAACCCCAAATATATAGATAAATTGGGATCTAAATTGAACGGTTCAAGGATGGAGGTAATAAAATGAAATTTGAGACACCCGTACAAAAAGCTTGCTATGAGAAGATTCAGCCTTGGTTAAAGGACTTGTACGACAATGTTTATTCACCTCCATACGATATGCCTGTATTCGTTTTGCCACTGGGTTCCGCAACAGCGACCGTTGAGGTTTTGCCTTGGGGGAGTTCTGAAGCAATTATTTCCACTTGGTCATATGTAGTTACAGGAGCAGAGATTACACAGGATTTAATGCGATTTTTACTTAAAAAAAATTCGGAACTTCAGTTTGGCGTGTTTAGTATTGATGATGATGGGGATATTCGCTTTCATACAACTTTAGTTGGCTCGACCTGCGATCGCCAAGAATTGCAAACTCTAGTATCTTCAGTCCTAGAAACTGCTGATCAGTATGATGATGCGATCGTCGCAACTTGGGGTGGTGAGCGCTCTTTAGATCGCAGCCTTTAATCCTTAGCGTATACCAATCAGGATTGAGTCCCCGCCGAAGGCGGGGACTCAATCCTCTGTACCTCGCTTGCTTGAAAAGCGCTATATTTAATCATAAATGACTGGAGCAGTAGGGGCGGGTTTAGTTGATAATTTGGGGATAAAGCAAGATCTATATGCAAAACCCGCCCCTACTTTAGAAACTTCCACGTAACATCAGATAAATAATTATTAAGAGAGGTATGCTCACAAAGGGAGTATACCTCTCAAGTCTTGAAAACTGCTGAGATTGGGTTAAACTTTTAGTGGTTTTGATCAATGGTAAATTTGAAGCGTGAATTTTCAAACAGAGGCACAAAAAGCCTGTTATCAAAAAGTAGCTGATTGGCTGCCAGAGCTTTGCGATCGCATATCCTATCCCGTCGCCCACAATCCCATCTTTAGCTTACAGTTTGGCTCCGCAACGGTTCTAGTAGAAATTCGACCTTTATATGAAACGGAATCGATTATTTATATTTGGGCATATGTCGCAACGGAAGTGGAAGTCAGTAATGATCTGATGCTCTATTTGCTCAAACAAAATGATGTCTTCCGCTTTGGTGGTTTTAGTATGCCAGAGGATGGGGATGTTAGATTTCATGTGACTTTGCTTGGTGCATCATGTCAACAAAATGAGTTTCAACTGGCGCTGACCGAAGTATTAGAAAGTGCCGATCGCTATGACGATCTGATTGTAAAACGCTGGGGTGGGAGAAGGGCAGCCGATTCTCTATTTGATATTTGATTGATATTTGAGGGATTTCATGCTTTTACCTTTGCCACAGTCTAGTCGCGATCGCCATCCTAAACATCTCGCCGAGGTTGTGGCAACTTCCACCACAGAATTTCTCGCGCAGTGCCTTGAACCTGATAATCTAGATTTTCCTGTGATGCCTGCTTTCGGCAGTTGGGTGAAATCACAACAGGATGAAAATAGCGATATCGTCGCCTATGGGGTGGTTTATCATGCAACGACTGCACCGATTGATTCTGTACATCGAGCAGTGGCTTTAGGTCTGAGCCTCCAAGAATTACGTGAACAGCAGCCTCAAATTTTTGTCATGCTCCGTTCCGAAATCAAAGTGGTACTACTCGGTTTTAGTGCTGTTGGCAATGTCTATCAGCATCTTCCCTCGCAACCGCCACAAATCCATCAAGCCGTTTATGCTTGCGAAGAAGAGGAAATTGAGAACTTCACGGAAGAGTTAAATTTTTTGAGAACTCTAGTCCAAATGACCAATGCTCCTGTTGATGAGCTAATCGCCGCAGTCTTACGCAATGTCTATCAGGTGCGTAAATGCGATCGCAATTGGCTAGTCCAAGCAGGACGAAAGCTCAGCATTTTGCTAAAAGACGACTATGATCGCCTCGGCGCAATTTTAGGTCAGGTTCATCCCTGAAGAAAGAAATTGTTTGACTTAGTAATTGGTATACCACTACACTTGACAATTACTTTAGCAAAACTAATACGAATAGAGTTTTGATGTATAAAGAAGTAAGGCTATTCTAAACTCCATAGTAATTATTTAACCAGTAATCACAATCTTCACGAAGTTTATTAAAAGATACACAAGAAATTGCAGTTGAATCAACAATAACTCTATCATTTCGCCAATTTAGACGATCCATTTCTTGGGAGCTAAGCTGCATATCTTTACCAATCACAATCAAGCCTTGAAATTTTGCCCTTCTACTTCCAAACGTATTATGGAAATCTGAGGTACTTCTCATATCTTCCAATTTCCATAGCCAATCAACTAATTGCGAAAACGCTGCCTCGAATCTTGGTGACCACTCAGGAGTAGCTTTATTTCTCCTGTGCATAAAAATACTATCTGGTCTGCCATCTTCAAATTCAACAAGCAAATAATTATGTGTTCTTGAATCTCCAATGATCAGGTCTGCAACAAAATCACCATTTATTTGAAATTCATGGGCAAATACATTTGGCTTTTTGATGTTTGGAATGTATGAACAAATTAATATAGATAAATCATGCCTTTTCTTGAAAAATGGCAATACATCTTTACGCTCACTAAGTGTTTGTTTTGTTCTAAGCAAGGCATCAAAATCATTCCACTCTAATCGGCAATTTATCGCATCAAAGTTATGTGATTTTAGGTTTTTCATGCCTTCTCTTGTAATAAGAATAGTCTACTTGAGTGACCATGATAATCAACAATATCTTCAATAATCCATTTGTCTTCATCAATAGAAATCATTAACCTTAATCTGCTGTTCACCCTATATGCATACAATTGAGTTTGATGAGTTTTAGATAAACCCGTTAATTTATAAAAATCGGGTGAATTTAATGCATTTTCAAAATTCAATTCATTCAGTGAATTGAGCGCTTTGACAACCTGATTTCTTTCTGAAGGAGTAAGTGATCTTTTAGCAATTGCTGCCCGTTGTTGTAAAACTACTTTCATAACCAAATGGAACTCCAATTAGTAATTTTTAATGCCTGTGGCAACTAAAATTAAATGGTTGCCTCCATAAAAGCTTAATTTTACTGTCTACGTATCATCGTTTTCTAATTGTAGCCAGCTAGATATATTACCGCAAACATTTTTTACGCACCAAAGTTGATTAGGATCGATAATATAACAATCCTAGAATAGGTTGTGAGAGTATGCCCCCTTGGAGACTTACTCTCACAACCTATTCCACCTCAACTCAAGAATTAAAAATAACACCGTATGTTATCAGCCTACCGTGACCATGTTGCCGAACGTGCAGCCCAAGGAATTCCCCCTTTGCCCCTCAATGCTCAGCAAGCCTCAGCCCTGTGCGAGCTATTGCAAAATCCCCCCGCAGGTGAAGAGGAATTTTTACTAGCGTTACTACGCGATCGCATTCCCCCTGGAGTCGATCAAGCTGCCTATGTAAAAGCAGGATGGCTAACAGCGATCGCTAAGGGTGAAAGTAAATCCCCCCTAGTTAGCCCCGCCTATGCGGTGGAACTGCTCGGCACGATGGTCGGTGGCTATAACGTGCAGACCTTAATTGATTTGTTAACCAATGATGATTTAGGCGACTTGGCGGCAACGGCTCTCAAGAAGACCTTGCTTGTATTTGATGCCTTTAATCAAGTTTTAGAATTATCGAAAACTAACGCCAGAGCTAAAGCGGTTATCGATTCATGGGCGGCAGCCGAATGGTTTACCAGTCGTCCAGCTTTGCCTGAAACTGTGACCGTGACCGTATTTAAAGTCACAGGCGAAATCAATACCGATGACTTCTCTCCCGCATCCCAAGCCTTCTCACGTCCCGATATTCCCCTCCATGCGCTCTGTATGTTGGAATCGCGCATTCCCGATGGCTTGAAAACCATTGCCGAACTCAAGCAAAAAGGTCATCCCGTCGCTTTTGTTGGTGATGTCGTGGGAACAGGTTCCTCCCGCAAATCGGCGATTAACTCGGTGTTGTGGCACATTGGCAACGATATTCCTTTTATCCCTAACAAGCGATCGGGCGGCGTAATTTTAGGAAGCACGATCGCGCCGATCTTCTTTAACACCGCCGAAGATGCCGGCGCATTACCAATTCAATGTGATGTCACTAAATTGGAAACAGGCGATGTGATTACGATCCACACTCGCGAAGGCAAAATTACCAACGCCGCAGGTGAAACCCTCTCCACTTTCAGTCTCACCCCCGATACAATCGCCGATGAAGTTCGCGCAGGTGGACGGATTCCCCTCTTGATTGGTCGCAGCTTAACTGCCAGAACCCGTCAGGCTCTGGGACTCCCTGCTAGCGATGTGTTCATCCTTCCCGCCACTCCCGCCGACACAGGCAAAGGCTACACCCTCGCCCAAAAGATGGTTGGCAAAGCTTGCGGTGTCGCTGGTGTGCGTCCCTACACCTCCTGTGAACCCTTGATGACCACCGTTGGTTCCCAAGATACAACAGGGCCCATGACCCGCGATGAGTTACAGGAACTTGCTTGTTTAGGATTTAGCGCCGACTTGGTGATGCAGAGCTTCTGTCATACCGCCGCCTATCCCAAACCCACCGATATCAAAACCCATAAAGAACTTCCCGACTTCTTCTCCAATCGTGGTGGTGTCGCCCTCCGTCCTAACGATGGCATTATCCATTCTTGGTTAAATAGAATGCTCTTGCCCGATACCGTCGGCACTGGTGGCGATTCCCATACTCGTTTCCCCTTAGGCATTTCCTTCCCCGCAGGTTCAGGACTAGTCGCCTTTGCCGCCGCCTTGGGTATCATGCCCCTCGATATGCCTGAATCCGTATTAGTGCGTTTCAAAGGCGAATTGCAACCGGGGGTAACTCTGCGCGATATTGTCAATGCGATTCCCTACGTTGCGATTCAAAAAGGATTACTCACCGTTGAGAAGAAGAACAAAAAGAATGTCTTCGCAGGTCGGATTATGGAAATTGAAGGTTTACCCGATCTCAAAGTAGAACAAGCCTTTGAACTCACCGATGCTACTGCTGAACGTTCCTGCTCTGGCAGTACGATCAAGCTCAGCACAGAGACGGTTGCCGAATACTTGCGATCGAATGTTGCTCTCATGAAGAACATGATCGCTCGTGGCTATAGCGATGCTAAGACTCTCTTGCGCCGCATTGCCAAAATGGAAGAATGGCTGGCTAATCCTGTCCTCATGGAAGCCGATCCCGATGCCGAGTATGCGGAAATCATCGAGATCGATCTCAATGAAATCAAGGAGCCAATTGTTGCCGCACCAAATGATCCTGACAATGTGAAGTTACTCTCCGAAGTTGCAGGCGATCGCGTGGATGAAGTGTTTATTGGTTCCTGCATGACCAATATCGGACATTACCGCGCCGCCGCCAAGGTTCTCGAAAAAGAAGCCGCCGTGAAAGCGCGTCTCTGGGTCGCACCACCCACCCGTATGGATGAGTTCCAACTCAAAGAGGAAGGAATCTACAGCACCTTTGGTGTGGCAGGAGCCAGAACGGAAGTCCCCGGTTGCTCTCTCTGCATGGGTAATCAAGCCCGTGTTGCCGATGGCGCGACCGTCTTCTCCACTTCCACCCGCAACTTCAATAACCGCATGGGTAAGGATGCTCAAGTCTATCTCGGTTCCGCCGAACTCGCGGCAGTCTGTGCCTTGCTAGGCAAGATTCCGACGGTGGAAGAATATCAAGCGATCGTCACTAAGAAGATCGATCCTTTTGCCAGTGACCTCTATCGCTATCTCAACTTTGATCAGATCGCCAATTTTGAAGATCAAGGTCGAGTGATTGCATTAGAGGATATGCCTCGGATTGAGGACATTTTGGGTATACCTGTGGGTGCGAAGTAGTTAATTGGTTTGAGTATAATGTTAGGGTGAGTCTATAAATGGCTTGCCCTAGTCAATTACAAGGAAGGAGGAAATGGCAAAGGATCTTTACCATCAGGCTATCAAAAATGCTTTAGTTAAGGATGGTTGGACAATTACGGGTGATCCTTATCCTCTGGAATATGAAGATCTTGAACTTTATCCTGACTTAGCTGTGGAAAAGTTTATTTCAGAAACCCAAAGGCAACGGAAAATTATTATTGAAATCAAAAGCTTTATCAGTCTTTCACGGGTCAAAGATTTTGAGTTAGCTTTGGGACAGTATATAATTTACCGTGATCTAATTCGACTGTTGCAAGATGAATACCAAGAAATTTATCTAGCTATTAAAGATGAGGTTTATAACACCTTCTTTCAAAGAAAATCAATTCAAGTTCTATCCAAATTAAATCAACTTGCTCTACTTGTTGTAAATATAGAAAAGGAAGAGATAGTGCAATGGATAAGCTAAATAACTATCGTCAAATCATTAAAAGTATATTAACTGAGCATGATCATCTTGCTAATCGTTCAGCTAGAAAAAAATATCAAACCTGCTTAATTTTTGATGAAGTCCATGATCATTATCTATGGATGTCGATAGACTGGGTTAATCAGAAGAGAATCAATAATACCCATGTTCATGTTCGCATTAAAAATGAGAAAGTTTATATTGAAGAGGATTGGACTGAGGATGGTATTGCTAATGATTTGTTAACGGAAGGTATTCCTAAGTCTGATATTGTTTTGGCTTTTCACGATCCTGAGACTCGGAAGTTAACTGAGTTTGCAGTAGCTTAGCGATCGCTGGTTGGGTTTATTTTTTAGAGGGGCGATCTCGCTGTTTGTTGGGATTGGATAGGCGATCACCTCTCATAAATTACTGCAACAAGTATCTATAATGAGTGAGGGTGAAATAGTTCACCCTCATTTCTTAGATTTACAGCTATGCCAGCCAAAGACATTTATCACGATGCTGTTAAAAATGCCCTCATCAAAGATGGCTGGTTGATTACGGCTGATCCTTATCTGATTCGATATAAGGATGTTGATTTGTTTGCTGACTTAGCTGCCGAAAAGCCGATCGCTGCGGAACGACAAGGCAAAAAGATTGTGGTTGAGGTGAAAAGTTTTTTAAGTCCGTCACCAATGCGAGATTTTGAAATTGTGAATACAATGCAGGAGGAAATCTTACAATGGATAGATTAGATAAGTATCGTGATGTGATCAAAAAGATTTTGACTGAGTATCATGGCTGGGCTACTAACTCTAATATTAGAGAAAGAGAGAGTTGCCTAGTTTTTGATGAGGTTCACGATCATTATTTTTGGTTTTTAATGGGTTGGCAAGGTCAGCGAAAATATCGAAATATTCAGGTGCATATCCGTATTAAAAATCAAAAGATTTATATTGAGGATGATTGGACAGAAGACGGAATTGCCAATGAATTGTTAAAGGAAGATATTCCTAAGTCTGATATTGTTTTGGCTTTTCATGATCCTGAGACTCGGAAGTTAACAGAGTTTGCAGTGGCTTAGCAGCGATCGCCTATTTATTTCATTGGGTAAAATCGTTTCTAACTTGTTGAGATGTCTCCTCCCCCTTAACGATTTTTGTAAACCTCTCGTCTATGCTTACATTGCAATAGCAAAACAGTTTCGTCTTTGTCGAGAATTTCATAACGAACTCGATAGTCCCCGATTCTAATCCGATATTCATTCTCATAGCCTTTTAGTTTTGTTACGCCGTCAGGACGAGGATCTTCGGATAGTTGTGATATTTTGTTGAAAACCCTAGCTTTGATGTCATTAGGAAGATTGTCTAGATCTTTTTGGATAGACTTGGTGACGATAATTGTGGAGGTCATAACTATTTCTGAGCAAGATATTGATCAAATGTGATGTATTCACCTTTGCTATACTCTTCGCGTACTTGTTGAATTTCCGCCACAGTTTCATCTTCCTCTAGCCAGTCTTGCTCTTCAGCTTGGGCGATCGCTTCATCGAGAATTAACCAGAGTTGATGCTTCTCTTCTAGACTGAGTGCGTTAACTGATTCAATAACGGCGTGTAATGCTTGGGTCATACTTGACACCTTTAAATTTTTAACTTATTACCTATTTTAATCAGATATTAACTGTTTAACGTCATCCAAAGAAAGATCTAAAGATTGGGCTATTTGTTCGGCAGTGAGTCCTAGTTGCGCTAAATTAGCCACGACTTCTAGCTTTGCTTTTCTTCGCACATTTTCTAGAGCATTAAGACTCTCTTCGCCAACTAGCTCGGATTCCATTTGAGTATCATCTGGATCTACTGTTTGAGAACTATTAGGACAGAGATTAATACTTCCTACTCGATTACCATGAACTAGAAATGCGGAGTTAGTTATAACATTCCGTTCTATCGTTGCGCGGAAGTTTGATTTATTAAGATTTTCCTGCAACGTTTCAGAAAGCTTTTGCCATAACCCATAAGCCTCATCCTTCACATGACCTTCCGTACAGTTACATTCCTTAGCAATCTGTGCATATTTTTGATTCTCAAATACTCCCCTTAGTATGGATATCTGCAAGCTATCAAGATGTTGTCCTGTCTGATTAAATAGGAGATCGTCCACGTATTTCAGCACTTCTTGCCAATTCATAATTTAACTTGCATAACTTTCCGCTATTATCCGCTACTTTCCGCCCAGCGTAAATATATTTTACAAAACTACCTACCACATCCGCTCTATTCCGACTTTTATTATCAGATTTACTATGAGATGGTAACAAAAACAATCTAAATAATTTTAGCTCCCTAATAGACTGAATTATTATGGCAAGAAATCAATCTGGAAATACATTTCTGAAAATTGCGATTGCAATTCCATATATAACAATTGCATTGCCAATGACTATTTTTCTAATTCTGAATGAACTTAGTCAGGACTTAGCTGATAAGTTTTTATCTGTCTATATAAGCATCCTGCCTTTACCTGATAGTGTAAAGATATTCTTCGTAAAATATCCTGCTTGGTTTTTAGGTGCATTCTTTTTAGGAGGATTGTTCTTATTTAATTTATGGAATTCAGCTAAAAACCAAAAATAGTTCCTTGATCTCTGGTTGATTGATTTTTCTGAGAGGCGATCGTTGGTTGTGGGGATGGATAGGCGATCTCTGGTTGATTGATTTTTTTAGAGGGGCGATCGCTGTTTGGTTAATTTTTTTTAGGGGCGATCGCTGATTGTGGGTATCGATGGGCGATCGCTGTTTATGGGGATGGATAGGCGATCGCCATGCCGTCTAAAATATTGACAAATAAGTTATGATTATCTGAATTGCTCTAGGTAATTAATTATGAAATGGGAAGAAGTTTGTGAGAATAAACATCTACAAGATTTACCCTTCAAAATTGAGTTAAATAAGTGGGGGCAAATCGTCATGAGTCCAGTCAAAATCAAACATTCTTTTCATCAAGGGAGAATCCAACGTCTATTGGAATCTTTATTAAATAATGGAGAAGTAATGCCAGAATGTGCGATCGACACAACAGATGGAGTTAAGGTTGCTGATGTTGTCTGGTGTTCAGAAGCAAGATTTGACAAAATCCAAGATGAAGTGTCAGCCTCTATTGCCCCAGAAATTTGTATAGAAGTTAAATCTATCGGCAACACTTTAGGTGAAATGGAATTTAAGAAGAAGTTGTATTTTGAAGCTCAAGCTCTTGAAGTGTGGCTGTGTAATGAACAAGGTAAAATAAGATTTTATAATGAGCAAGGAGAACTAGAGCAATCATTGCTAGTTCCTGATTTTCCGAAGCAAATTAAACGATAATTTATTTTTTCTTGTTTGATGAATTGTGATTGAGGCGATCGCTGTTTGGTTTGTTTTTTGAGGGGCATCTGGACTAAGTCAATGTCTAAAAAAGTGGTCGCTATGCGACCACTTTTTTATTGAGGATTGGTTTGACTGGGAATCATCACGATCGCCCAATAGGGAACGTTATCTGGATCAACTTCGGCAATGGGCTTAATTACTTGATTGGGTAAAGTTGCCCGTTCGATATATAAGGCGCGTTCAAAGAGATTTAATTCTTCTAAAACAGCTTTTAGTTTGGCGAAATGTCTACCAAGTTTAATAATTACGGCGGCATCAGCAACGGCTAGGCGATCGCGTAAAATCTCCGCTTCTAAAGTTGCA
This sequence comes from Pseudanabaena sp. BL-A-41, assembly GCA_050632425.1. GTDB lineage: Bacteria > Cyanobacteriota > Cyanobacteriia > Pseudanabaenales > Pseudanabaenaceae > Pseudanabaena. Next base: position 4,143,329 of record CP192607.1, read on the forward strand.
GGCATAATGCTCAAGACATCATTGCGAAAAGTGAGAGGCGCACCAAGCATGGCGGCACTCGCGAAAGTGGAAGATATACCGGGGATGACTTCGGTATGGAATCGCTTAGAAAGACGATTAAAAATATACATAAATGAGCCGTACAGCATCGGCTCACCTTCGCAAAGCACAGCAACATCGCGACCTGATTCTAAATGTTCAGCAATTTTCTCTGCGCCGATATCGTAATAGGGTTGCGAGGAACGTTCCACGCTAAAGGGAAGCGGCATGGGAATTTCGAGCTGTTCAGGACGGATAAAATCAGCAACGATCGCCCTAGCAAAAACTTTACCGTTTTCCATTGTCGGATAGGCGATTACAGGTACTGAGGTTAAGATGCGATGCGCCTTAATGGTCAATAGCTCTGGATCGCCAGGTCCAATGCCTAGACCGTATAAATTTCCTTTTGCTTTTATTTCGATTATGTTTTCCATTATATTTTTCTTAGTAATATAGCAACCAAAGTAGACGGCGCTTCGCGCCGCCTACTTTATATTTCATTCTCCATCGCTAAGGCATTCAAGGCGGCGGCGCACATCGCACTTCCCCCACGCCGACCGTGAATGGTCAAAAAGGGGACACCACGACTATTTTCCGCTAAAGCTGCTTTTGACTCGATCGCACCGACAAAACCAACAGGAAATCCTAGTATAACGGCTGGCTTCGGAAAACCTTGATCAAGTAATTCTAATAATCTAAATAATGCCGTGGGCGCATTACCGATCGCCACAATCGATCCCGCAATATGCGATCGCCAAAGTTCCATCGCCGCCGCCGATCGCGTGTTACCGATTTGTTTAGCAAGGTCGGGAACTTCAGGTTCATTAAGAGTGCAAATTACCGCATTATTCGCAGGTAAGCGCTTACGAGTCACACCATTCGCCACCATCTGCGCGTCACAGAGAATATTTGCGCCATTTTTCAGCGCTTCTCGACCAATTTTAACCACATCTTCAGAATAGGCAAGATCATGAACAATATCGGTCATCCCGCAAGAATGAATCAGCCGCACCGCAACCACTTCTAAATCCTGTGGCAAGATCGCTAAATTTGCCTCGGAACGAATCGTAGCAAAGGATTTGCGATAGATTTCATTGCCATCACGAATGTAATCAAGCATGGCTGATCACTTCCCTTAATTCTTGCAAATTACATTGATTCACAAATTCACGAAAGCTTTGATTGGGGCTTTGACGTTGATTCTGATAGATATTGAGCAAGCGTTCCATTAATAGCGGTAGATCATGAGCTGCATATTCTGCATAGAGTTCTCTTCCAAAACTAATTTCGCCATCACCGACATAAACCCTATAAGTTTCAGCGGCTTGTCCGACGATCGCAATATCGCTTGCATGATGCTGAGCGCAGGATTTATCGCAACCTGAAAAATGTAAATTAATTGGAGCATCCAGTTGCATACATTTCTCTAAATAGGAGGCGATCGCCTTGGCATCAGTTTGAGTATCCGTAAAGGCTGACTTACATCCTTTATAGCCAGAACAAGCAGTGATCGCTGCATAGGGATGATTAGGAGAAGTATGCAATCCTAAATTCAAGATTTCCTGCGTTACCTGTTCAAGATCTACTTCCGCAATATCGGTAATCAACAAGTTTTGCCAAGGCGTTAACCGCAAAGCCCCACCACCATGTCGTTTAGCAAGATTTGCTAATCCTTGTAATTGCTGCGAAGTTAATCTTCCCAATGGAACAACCACACCAATATAGAAAAGCCCTGATTGCTTTTGAGCAAGAATCCCTAAATGTTCATACGCTCTTTTTCCCCTCTCCCCTAATGGGAGAGGGGCTAGGGGTGAGGGTCTTAATGCATAACCTAGTTTCTCTGCAACTAGCCCAAGATACTTTTCCACATCCCAATCATGCAGCAATTCTCTCAATCTAGGCGGACGCGATCGCGAATATATCTTCTGCTCTAACTCTTGCTCTGTATATTCCCGATAAACCTCTGTTAGGGCAGCAAGAACCTCTAAGATTTTTTGCTCAGGAATTAACACCCCGACTGGTGCTGGTGAATCACCGCGATCGCCTAGACCTAAATGCAAATCAAAATAAATCTCGCCATTAACTTCAACTGCTACCAAACAAATATCATTGGGGCGATCGCTAACCCTAATCGCTTCGCCGCCATCAAAACAAATACTAAACTTGTTAGAAAGAATCGCTAATTCAGGATGCTGTAATAGATAGAAATTCCAAGCTTTAACTAATGGAATCGTATTGATTTTGGCATGGGCATCGATCCCCGCACTGGGACTCGCCATCATATTTCGTAAACCATCTGTGCTTTCGTTACTAGAGGCTAAGCCATAATCTTGAAAGTCTAGTAGTACTTCTTCTGGTAAAGCTTGGCTAGTGCGGATTTGCAGATTCGCTCGATTGGTAATTTGGATTTCACCATTACCAAATTGATTAACAACCTGTGTGAGAACTTCGCATTGTGTGGAAGTGATTAATCCCGCAGGTAAACGGATACGCGAAAGAATGCCATCTTGGGCAGTGGTGGCATTAAAGAGACTGGGACAGATAGCTGTAGTAGATTGCAATTGAGAAAATTCCAAAAAATATAGATTTCGCCCTCACCCCTAGCCCCTCTCCCATTGGGAGAGGGGAATAAGAAAACCTCTTTCTCCCCCTCTCTCAATGGGAGAGGGGGCAGGGGGGTGAGGGTCTTATAAACTTAGCGCCGCTTCAATTTGCGATCGCTCTAGACCTTGACCGATAAATACTAAGCGCGTTTGACGAGTTTCATCACTAGCCCACAGGCGATCGTAGGATGTTTCGAGGCGATCGCCTACGCCTTGTAACACCATTCGCATGGGCTTGTTCGGGACATTGACAAAGCCCTTGATGCGATAGATTTCCTGATCAGCGATCGCTTGCTTTAGTGATGTGAGTAACTGAGTCGGCTCAAAGGCGCGATCGGTAACGATATTAATCGAATTAATATCATCATCATGCTCATGTTCTTCTTCATGGTCGTGATGACTCGGACGAGAATCAAGATTGTCCTCAACCGCCGCATTAAAACCCAACAAAATCTCGGAGCTAACCTTGCCCTCATCACAGGCGACAATCTTCACGCCATCGCGCAATTCCTGCTTGAGCCAAGACTGCACTTTAGCTTGATTCTCATCACTGACCAGATCGGTCTTCGTCAATAACACCAAATCTGCACAGGCTAACTGATCCTCAAACAATTCCTCAATCGGAGTTTCATGATCGAGATTAGGATCTTTTTGCCGTTGGGCATTGAGCGCATCTAGATCGCTAACTAAACGACCATTTGCTACTGCGTCACAGTCCACAACCGCAATCACTCCATCAACCGTCGCCCCATTGCGAATTTCTTGCCAACGGAATGCTTGGACTAGGGGCTTAGGCAAGGCTAATCCAGAAGTCTCAATGAGAATACAATCGAGTTGATCGCGTCTTTTCAGAAGTTCCTGCATTGTCGGCAAAAATTCCTCTTGTACCGTGCAGCAGAGACAGCCGTTGGTCAGTTCCACAATATTAGGTGTGATTTCTTTGCCATCTTCATCGCACACACCACAAGAACGGAGCAAGTCGCCATCAATGCCGATCTCGCCGAATTCATTTACTAGTACGGCAATGCGCTTGCCTTGATTATTTTGTAACTGTTGGCGAATGAGAGTAGTTTTACCACTGCCCAAAAAGCCAGTAATCACAGTTACAGGGATTTTCGCTGCCATAATTTTCTCTAAAAATTTTAAAAGCCCATATCGTAAAAATCGCGAAGTAGGGGCAATTCATTAATTGCCCCTACTTCGCAAAACACTCTAACCCTTAGGCACTGGGAGAATTAAAGAAGAAAGATTAGATGCAAAAAATGCAGCACCAATACCGCAAATTACTAAACCTGCGGACTTGAGACTAGGCGATACTTGAGAAAAATCACCCTTGAGGACTTTCTGACCAACAAAGAAAGCAGCACTCGAAATCACTAACTGAATCGTGGTAAAGCCAACTAAATAAGCAACTAAAGCGGTAGTTTGTGCGCCAAAAATCGCCTCACCGTAAGCATAACCATGAAATAGTCCTGCTACTGCCGACAGCGCAACCATCACTAATACGTTGGGGCTGTTCTTAGCTGCCAACAAAATGCCAAATAGCAAAATCGAGCCTGAAACAATGAGTTCAACTACTGGTAGTGATACACCTAGCAAGTGAATTCCCGTGCCGAGCATTGCCGACAGAACGAAGGATAGGGGAATGAAAATACCTTGGGGCTTAAGCGCAGCAAATAAACCAACGGTAACGATAAAGGCAAGGTGATCAACGCCGATCACAGGGTGAGCCAAGCCTGACAAAAAGCCTTCAAAAAAGTTGCTTGGAGTTTTACCACCCATCGCGTGGTGTGCTGAGGCGGGGCTAGCAAAGACTAAAAAGCTAAAAGCGAAAGCGATCGCTAAAGCTTTAGATTGAACTGAGGCGAAAATCTTAGATAAATTCATGCTCTGTAACTCGCAGATATGGACAAATTAAACTAGTTCTAGCGGGCATCCTGACTTTGGGTATAGTAATATCGTTTTCTTTAGGAAAACGATATTACTAAGGTGTCCTTTACAGTTGCGGTACAGCGTTGGACTTTCACCAAACTTTCCCCATTTTGGAATTAAGCAAATATAAAAAATCTACTTAATTTCACTTTTAACGGCTGATCCCCGTTAAAACTAGAACAACTTTCTGACTCTACAATAATTCGTAGTGCTTTACTAACAAATACTCATAGATTTACAAAGTAGGAGTATTTGGGTATCGCCAATAATTTGCATCCACTCTAGCGATAACTTTTTTCTCTTAAAACTCCCCTACAAGATCAGCGATCACACTCCATCTCCATCTAGGCGATTCGGCTGAAGTTTTACATTTACTAATGTAAAAAAGGGAGTCTTAGACAGAAAATCTATTTGTTTATGCTAAATATTCTATTAGCTTCTATTAGGTGTTTGTAAAAACATTTAGGAGCTTGTGCATATACTACCAACCTATCAGTAGTATACGATCCTCCATTTTGGAAAACAGAACTTCATTACCCTTCTAAATCGCTAAATTGCAGAACCAACAAATAACTGCAATCTATTGTCCGAATAATTAATGATATAAACCAAAAGCTCAATGAAAGTCAATATTCTAGATTTTTATAAATATTTTGAGAATATAGGTGCGTCTCCTCTAGATTCTAAAGAAGAGAGCTTTCGTAAAGCTACTTTTACTTTAATTGCTTTTCTAAAATGTGTCGGTTGTATTGCTTGGTCAGGTATGTATGTTGCATTGGGAATGCCTACAGCCGCATTATTTCCGTTAACTTTTGGGATTATTCTTTGCTTCAGTATTTTGTTGTACATAAAGACTAGGAATTATTCTTACTTCGTTAATATTACCCTTCTATTTATGCTCCTCATACCTACTTTCTTGCAATGGTCTTTGGGAGGATTTGCAAGTTCTGGCATGGTAATGATTTGGTCTTTTTTGTCACCTTTAGGAGCATTAGTATTTCTAGGGAGTCGCTCAGCAAAGATTTGGTTTGCTGGATTCACTGCTATGTTGATTATTTCAGTAGCATTAGAGAGCTTCCTACTAGCACCTCAATCACGACCATTTTGGATGGTCGCGATGTTTCTGATCTTGAATATTGGTGCTGTATCGACAATCGTGTTTGCTACAGTCTCTTATTTTGTGAATCAGACCAAACGTGAACACAAGAAAGCAGAGGACTTACTATTAAATATTTTGCCCACATCCATTGTTAAGCGGATGAAAGATGGCGAGCAGATGATAGCTGATGATGTAGATAAAGTTACAGTTCTATTTGCTGATATTGTTGGATTTACGCAACTTTCTTCTAAACTCAGTGCCCATGAATTAATCGATCTCTTAAATATGATCTTCTCTGAATTCGATCGCTTAGCCGAATACTATGGATTAGAAAAAATTAAGACAATTGGTGATGCTTATATGGTGGCAGGTGGACTCATCGACAATAGTTATACAAATTCCTGTCACAGGATTGCTCAAATGGCAATGGATATGCAGACACTAATATCTAAATTAGATTTAAACCATTTAAAAATGATTGACATCCGTATTGGTATTCATACTGGATCTGTAATTGCAGGAGTAATTGGTATTAAAAAATTCAATTATGATGTTTGGGGGGATACGGTTAATACTGCAAGTCGAATGGAGTCCCATGGAGAAGCTGGAAAAATCCATGTCAGCCAATCAGTTTACCATCAATTAAAAAATCATTTTATTTTTCAAGAAAGAGGATTGATTGATGTCAAAGGGAAAGGAGAAATGTTCACTTATTTCTTAATAGATAAACAATAGCAATCGCTAATAACTAGAGTAGCTCGATCTATCCCCCAACTTTAGTAGTTCGTATCCCAACCTAATTAATAACTCAAAAAATTAAAAATGTGAGTTGCATTCGCGCCTTACACGATCTAAAAATCCAAAAAGAGATCGCCTAGTTATTTCTAGCATTCAATCCTGTTCTAATGCTGTAATAATTAAGTTTAATTTGACTCGGCTCACATGACTTGCAATAAAAAATGGCTTAACGTAATTGGCATCGGTGAAGATGGTTTAGAGGGGCTAAGCTCGGCAACCCGATCGCTAATTGATCATGCCGACATTTTAGTGGGTGGCGATCGCCATTTAGCGATGTTGCCAGAATTGTCAGAGGATCAGCGATTAGTTTGGACATCTCCGATCGAAGAAACAATTCAGGAAATCATCAATTATCGCGGCACATCAGTATGCGTCTTATCTAGTGGCGATCCGCTCTGGTTTGGAATTGGTACTACTTTATTAAAAAGAATTCCCATAGAAGAAATTTCGATTATTCCATCACTTTCCACTTTTAGTTTGATTTGTGCGCGATTAGGATGGTCATTGAATGAAGTGGAAACCTTGAGCCTATGCGGTCGTCCTGCTTCACTTTTACAGTCTTATATTTATCCAAATGCTAAACTGCTGATTCTGAGTTCGGGAAAAGAAACGCCGCAGATTGTGGCAAATATACTCTGCGATCGCCATTTCAGCAATAGCAAAATTACGGTCTTAGAACATCTCAACGGAACGAAAGAACGGATTATTTCTGCGGTTGCTAATCAATTTGAGAACTTTTCCGAATTTGCCGATCTTAATGCGATCGCCGTGGAATGTATTCCCAATCCTGAAGCCAGAATTCTATCGCGGATGGTCGGGCTTCCCGATGATGCTTTTTGTCATGATGGACAATTAACTAAGCGTGAAGTTAGAGCAATTACCCTATCCACCCTTGCGCCCAATGCTGGCGAATTACTTTGGGATGTGGGGGCTGGTTGCGGTTCCATTGGCATTGAATGGATGCGAACTCATCCCCGTTGCCAAGCGATCGCCATCGAAAAGTCGCGCACCCATTTCATCGCCGAAAATGCGATCGCTCTTGGTACTCCCAATCTCAAAATCATCGAAGGTAAAGCTCCTGAAGTTTTGCAAGGTTTACCCACACCTGACGCGATCTTTATCGGCGGTGGCGCGACTGTCCCAGATTTATTTGAGACTTGCTGGGAAAATTTGCGATCGCAGGGACGCTTAGTGGCTAATGTTGTCACTATTGAAGGTGAACAGAAACTATTTCAATGGCAGAAAAAATATGGCGGCACGCTTATGCAAATCTCGATCAGTCGTGCCGAAGCGATCGGTTCTTTTTTAGGCTGGAAACCAATGCGACCAGTCACTCAATGGCTAGTGATCAAGCCATAGGAAAATGTACAATACTTTTCATTTCAATTTAGCCAATCTTTAAGAAAGAAGGTATTGGTAATTCATTAATTATCAATACCTTCTTGAATCCACATTGCTATATAAGCCATTTGTATTAAGACATGCGCCCCTAATTTATGTGTTTATAATGTGCTTTACGTGCAAATAAGTAGCTAGGCATCTCTTCGTAATAATCCAAAATTATTGAGAAAAGGAATGGTAAATCGGGTAGTTTAGCATCACCTTATTGAGAGTATGGCTGTTTTTAGAGATTCCCTAAAGTTATCCGATAGACAAGGATTTTATTTAAGATGCTTAAATAATGCAAGACAAGTATTTAAGAAAAAAATCTTATTTTGCAACCAAATCTTAACGCGAAACTTTTTGGCGCACTAAACTTAACCTCAACTTTAACAGTCCTTAACCTTTGGTTGACGGATGCAGTTTAGTATCAAATTTGTCTAGATTTAAATGCCCAGTCAACCGTAACAGATATAATCGCAGTAAGATTTCTATGATGTCCAAAAAGAATATCAATCGTAGTGTCGCAACTTTTGTAGCAAGCGTTACACTAGCCGCAACACTTGCATCCTGTAGCGGAAGCGACACCAAACCTAGTACTCCTAGTGCAACTAGCCCCGCAGCAACCACCACAACGGCGGCTAAGGAACCTGCTAAGGAACCAGCTAAAGCTCCTTCCAACCTATCTGGCAACATCACCATTGATGGTTCTAGCACAGTTGCACCGATCAGCAAAGCAGTTGCCGAAGACTTTGCAAAATCAAATCCTGGCGTTAAAGTTCCTGTTGGTACAAGCGGTACTGGTGGCGGATTTAAGAAATTCTGTTCTGGAGATACCGACATTTCTAACGCATCTCGTCCAATCAAGAAGAAAGAAGCCGAAGATTGTCAAAAGGCTGGCGTAGAGTTTATCGAACTACCTATTGCTGTTGACGGATTGACCGTAGTTGTCAACAAAGAAAATACTTGGGCAAAGTGTTTGACAGTTGCCGAACTTAAGAAGATGTGGGAACCAGACGCAGAAGGCAAGATCACCTCTTGGGATCAAATTCGTCCTGATTTCCCCAAAGAAACAATTGCCCTCTTTGGCGCTGGAGCTGACTCTGGAACCTTTGACTACTTTACCGAAGCTGTTAACGGTAAGTCCAAAGTGATTCGTAAGGACTACCAGCCTAGTGAAGATGACAACATCATCGTTAAAGGCGTTCAAGGCGGCAAGGGCGCAATTGGATTCTTTGGAGTTTCTTACTATGAAGAAAACGCTAAGAAGCTAAACGCTGTTGAAGTTGATGGTGGTAAGGGTTGCGTTGCTCCAACTGCTGAAAATATTAACTCTGGCAAATATGCTCCCCTGTCTCGTCCTCTGTTTATTTATGTCAGCAAGAAAGCGATCGCACGTCCTGAAGTTAAGGCTTTCATTGAGTTTTACTTGAGCAAGGATGAAAAGCTTGTCAAGGAAGTCGGTTACGTGCCCCTTCCTGGTGATGCTCTAACCAAGGTAAAAGAGCGCTTCACCAAAGCTGCTGTAGGTTCAACCTTTATGGATGCTCCTGCTGGAGTCTCTGTAGCTGAATTGTTGGCTAAAGACTTGAAGTAGTCTTTTAGATAAATTAGCCCTTCTCTCTAGATTCTAAGTTTTTGATTACCAATACTTATCTCTAACTTAGAATACAAAACTAGACGAGAGGGGCTTTAATTGTTTATTTGTATGGTTAGGAAACTTTAAATGTCAAATTCTGTGAATAGTCCTGAACCAGATTCATTAGATATCTATCAAAGATCCGATCGCAATATTCGTGAAAATGCAATTGGCTATGCATTGCTTTTTTGCGCTTTTATTTCTGTACTAACAACTCTAGCGATTGTTTATGTACTTGCCTCAGAAACCATCAGCTTTTTTAGTAAGGCAAGTATTACCGAATTTTTATTTGGTAAGACCCTAGAAAATGGGAGTTATAGCTGTAGCTGGACACCTCAATTTGCCGAAAAAAGTTTTTGTGTATGGCCGACCGTTAACGGCACAATGATGGTGGCGCTGATCGCCATGATTGTCGCAACCCCTCTAGGGCTGGCTACAGCCATTTACTTGTCGGAATACGCGACCCCCAAGTTAGGGAAATTTTTGCGCCCAGTGATTGAGCTACTTGCAGGTGTGCCAACAGTAGTCTATGGCTACTTTGCCCTTACATTTATTACGCCACTGTTAAACAAAATTATTCCCGGGCTTCAAGGTTTTAACGCTCTCAGTGCGGGTTTGATTATGGGGGTAATGATTATCCCAACGATCGCTTCAATTAGTACTGATGCAATGATCGCGGTTCCTAGATCTCTACGGGAAGCCGCCTATGGACTTGGTTCAACTAAAAAGGAAGTATCGACAAATGTTGTGCTGCCTGCCGCCTTATCAGGTATTTGTGCGGCGATCATTCTGGGCATATCCCGTGCAGTTGGGGAAACGATGATTGTCGCGATCGCGGCAGGACAAAGACCGATCTTAACCCTCGATCCCAGGCAAACAGTTGGTACGATGACCGCATATATCGCTCAAGTTGCCAAAGGTGACTCACGAGTTGGCAGTGTGGAATACGAAGCCCTTTTTGCGGTTGGCATGACCCTATTTCTGATCACGCTCCTTCTAAATATTATCAGTAAGCAAATTAGCAAACGTTTCCAAGAAACCTATGAGTAACGGTTCAGACATATTAGATACGTTTGATGGACAATCAGGCGAATCGAAATTTGACCCAAAGTTAGAATCTAGACAACTATGGGGCAAAATTTTTGCAGGATTTTGTATCTTTGCAACTTTACTTGGTTTACTTGTCCTCGCCGTATTAATCTTCAATGTAGTTAATGACGGTTCTAGTCGTCTCAATATGGAATTGTTTCAGCTATACCCATCGCGCCGACCTTCAGAGTCTGGGTATAGGGCTGCAATTTTGGGATCTATTGCGATGCTTTCCTATGTACTGCTATTAGTAATTCCCCTTGGCGTTTGCTCAGCAATTTATTTAGAAGAGTATGCTAAGAAAAATTGGTTCACCGAGTTAATCGAGTTGAATATTTATAACTTAGCTGGTATTCCCTCAATTATTTATGGACTATTGGGATTAGGTCTATTTGTTCGTGGCTTGTATAGCGGCCGAGCAGTTTTGGTTACAGGTATTCTAACGATTACCTTACTAATTTTACCGCCCGTAATCGTGATTTCCCGAGAGGCTATTCGAGCAGTGCCTCAATCAATACGTCAAGCTTCCTACGGAGTGGGCGCAACTAAGTGGCAGACGATTCGCCATCACGTTTTGCCTGCGGCTTTACCAGGGATTTTGACTGCGGTGATTATCTCTACTTCTAGAGGTATTGGTGAGACTGCGCCGATCGTTGTTCTTGGCGCTGGTACGGTTCTATTCGATCCCAAGGCTTCCCCCATCAACTTTGGAGCTTTGTTCAGTGGTAAGATAGGAGATGTATTTACTGATACATTGTGGTCAAACGATAACTTCTTCTCAGTGCTGCCTTACCAAATCTATGAATGGGTGGGTGATCCTAAGGCAGAATTTCAGATACTAGCTTCGGCTGGGATCGTATTGCTTTTGGTTTTGGTTTTAGGTATGAATTTGATCGCAATCTTTCTACGCAGTCGGGCAAAGTAATTCAGAGTATTTGATGAAAGATAAATCTAACGAACTTGGTTTTTTACAATGAACTTAAGCAACAGCATTTCCGACAATCAGGCAGTTTTAAAGGTTGAAGACGTTAATGTTTTTTATAGCTCCAACTCACCAGCAGTAGCGGGTGTTAACTTAGAAATCGCCAAAAATCAAATTACCGCATTTATTGGTCCTTCGGGATGCGGTAAGAGTACAATCCTGAGATGTTTTAATCGTCTCAATGATTTGATCGAGGGGGCAAAAGTTAGAGGGAAAATTACCTTTAATGGACATAACCTTTACGATCCTAAAATCGATCCCGTAGCAGTTCGTCGTCATATTGGGATGGTATTCCAACGCCCTAATCCTTTTCCAAAGTCTATCTATGAAAATATTGCCTTTGGTCCTCGAATTAATGGATTTAAGGGTTCTAAAAACGATATGGCTGATTTGGTTGAAAAATCTTTGCGATCGGCCGCGATTTGGGATGAGGTAAAGGACAAACTAAATGAGAGTGGTTTAGCTCTTTCTGGTGGACAGCAACAACGGCTATGTATTGCCAGAGCAATCGCCGTCGAGCCACAGGTAATCTTAATGGATGAGCCTTGCTCGGCTCTTGATCCAATCTCAACCCTTCGCATTGAAGAATTGATGCAAGAGCTAAAGCAGAAGTATACACTGGTAATTGTGACTCACAATATGCAACAAGCTTCGCGATCGGCTGATATGACTGCGTTCTTTAATACTGAACTCAGCGAAACTGGTAAGCGTACTGGTAAGCTTGTGGAAATTGATCGCACTTCCGTAATATTCAGTAGTCCTAAGCAAGTCGCTACCGAAGAGTACATTAGCGGTAGATTTGGTTAGAATTTTGTAATTGTGTAAGGAGCCAATTTTTTTAGTGCGATAAAGCTGCACCACAAAAAATTGCTCCTCCTTGAAAAAAGAAAAGGGCGCAAAGCGCCCTTTTCTTTTTGGCTTTTTAGGAAATGTTTCTGAAAAAATGTTAGTTTTTTGTAGAGCTATCTTTCTTAATCAGAAATAAATACCGATGGAGCCAGTTAGATCTCTGATCAAAAACAGTAGCAATGTGGTTACACCCTTGCTAGAACTGCGTGGGATTCATAAGAGCTTTGGGCAAAACCCTGTCCTTAACGGTGTTGATCTGGCTGTACATTCTGGAGAGGCGATCGCCATTATTGGCCCCTCTGGTACAGGTAAATCAACAATTTTGCGGGTAATTTGTGGATTGCTGACTGCTGATGCTGGTGAAGTTTATATCAATGGCAACCTTGTTGAGTCTGAGGAAGATATTCAAGAAGGTAACTATGGTCTCAACATTGGCATGGTATTTCAGAATGCAGCGTTATTTGACTCGCTAACGGTGGCTGAAAATGTAGGCTTTTCCTTATTTGAGCATTCACGATTATCCCGCCGTGAAATTTATCGACTGGTTGAGCAGAAATTAGCTTTGGTGGGATTAGAAAATATTAGCGATCGCTACCCTAGCCAACTATCGGGCGGGATGCGTAAGCGTGTCAGCTTTGCCCGTGCGATCATGGACGATCCCACTGCAAAGAATCAAGCCAAAAAAGTCCTGCTCTACGATGAACCGACCGCAGGGCTTGATCCTGTTGCTTCGACGATTATCGAGGACTTAATGCGATCACTGAGGGATCAACAGGTTTGTGATAGTTACATTGTGGTGACACACCAAGACAGTACGATCCGTCGTACCGCCGATCGTCTGATGGTTTTATATCGCGGATCGGTGCGCTATGCAGGAAACGTGAGTACAATTGATACGGCAGACAACCCGTATGTTAGACAATTCTTTAGTGGCAGTACTGAAGGACCAATTCAACTTTTGACTAAGGAGGTATAAGGCTCGTGCAGCGAAAAACATTACGCGACGGTGCGCTTGGCTTATTTATCATCGGTGGAGTAGTTGCTCTGGGCGGTGCATTGTTATGGTTGCGCGGGCTGCAACTGAATAGCTCTAAGTTTACATTTACGATTAAATTGCCTGATGCTAGTGGTTTAAATACTGGCTCCGTAGTGAGATTCCGTGGTGTCGAAATCGGAAGGGTGGCATCCTTAACTGCTCAAGCTGAAGGCGTTGATGTACTAGTAAGCGTTGAAAACTCCAAATTAATTATCCCGAAACAGTCCGTAGCTGAGACTAATCAGAGTGGTTTTTTGGGAAATACCAATATTGATATTTTTCCACCTAAGGATAAGGTGACGCTTGAGGCAAACCTTAATCCCTTAGCCAAGGACTGCAACAATGATCTGATCATTTGCCAAGGCGGTCAAATTGAAGGATCTAGGGGCGTGAGCTTTACGGTGCTTCTCAAGGATATGAGCGCTACTCTCCGTAAAATCAATGACCAAAGTTTGATCGATAACCTCAATGACACTTTAGTTTCGGCAAAAGCGACGGCAAAAAGTATCCAAAAATTGACTGATTCGGCTAACCGTGTAGTCGGTACATTTGAAAACCAGATCGTGAAGTTTGGCGATACGGCTGATGCGATTAGTGGTGCGGCGAATAAAGTGGGTAGTGTCGCCAATAGTGCTCAAGATTTAATCGAGGTCAATCGAGAGAAATTAGCGCAAACTCTAGATGGGATTGCGGCAGCTTCGCGAGAGGCGCGATCGCTCTTGGCTAGTGCGAAACCTTTGCTAAATGATGGCAAACTGATCGCTAATTTGCAAAAACTCGCAGACAATGCGGCGGAAACATCGGCAAACCTGCGTAAGGTCACAGGAGAATTAAGCGATCCTGCAACCATTGCCTCCCTGCGCGAAACCCTAGATTCCGCAAGAGCAACCTTTGCCAATGCTAAGAAGATTACGGCGGATTTGGACGAACTCACGGGAGATCCCAAACTGCGGAGTAATATTCGTAATTTGATTAATGGTTTAGGTGGTTTGTTATCTACAGCTCCTAATCTTGATAACTTGCCGACAGCAAGCAATTCGCGACCTAGTGAAACTGCGACCGAGAAATTACCAACTAATGTCGAAGTTGCGCGCAGTAAAGTGATTAAGCCTGCTACCGATGATCGCGAAAGGCGCGAAAAGTCTTTGGACAAAGAGAAGGTCAAAATTAATAGTCCTACCCCCAGTACAACCATTAGTAAAACAACTAAATCTGGAGCTAGCTCCTTCACAGAGGGTTCTAATTTTGATAGCTCAAGCGATCAATGAACTTACCACCTAGTCAAGTTTGGCTAATTATTGGGATGGCACTATGCGCGATCGAGTTGCTAGTGCCATTGCCAACTTTTTTGATTGCTGGCGCGATGGGAATTGCGGCTTTGTGTGTCGCCGCGATCGCCTTAATCATGCCTCTCCCTGCCCTGCAAGTATTAGCTTGGATGCTGATCTCAGGGCTATTGGTGATGGTTTCACGGCGCTTTATTCCTAGAGATTCCCATCAACTTCAGGAAGCGTGTGAGGGGATCACGCTGACGGAAATTCCCGCAGGGGAAACGGGACGAGTGCGCCATGAGGGTGTGTCATGGAAAGCTAGATGTGATGATCCCCGAATTGCGATCGCTTGCCAACAAAAAGTAATTGTGTTACGCAGAGAGGGTACAACGCTGATTGTTGTACCTGAGAATTGGCTGCAATAGCCTAGAAATAGTCAGAAAATGTCGTTTAAAACTATGCCGTTTTATTCAGGTAAAAGCCCCACAAATATTAAAAAAAAATAATTTTAAATAATTTTAAAATTACTAAATTAAAAGTTTTCCACAGAGTTTTCCACAGATATTACGGCTTTTTCCACAGATTGCTAGGAGTTTTCCACAGGTGATTTTATCGATGGTGATGTCTTTGCCTTACTGGTTAAGGATTCATTAATAGGGGGGTGACATCACTTGGGAAAACTTTTTGAAACTTGAGTCATATAAAGAAACGTAAAGAGAAATAGTCTAAAGTACTGATTCTTTCAAATTTGATTCACTTATTTATCACTAGTATTGCTCTTTTCGTTACGTTGACAAGATCTGCTAGTTGAACGCACAATTAAGTCCCGACCTCTGAAAAATGGTTGCGGCATTCCTATCAAACTTGTTTAAAAGTTGAGGTTTCAGCATGAATACAACTGTCAGCATCCTTGCCGAAATTCCTGAAGAACTGCACGAAACCCTCAAAAATTATCTGGAGTCCCATCCCGATTGGGATCAGGATCGCGTATTTGCTGCTGCTTTGTCTTTGTTCCTATTGCAAAATGGTGGTAGCGATCGCCTTGGTGGTGCATCCCATAGCTATCGCAGCACTGCCAAAGTCTATTTGAATGCCTTATTTCAGCACTCGGTTTAGCTATATTAAAGAGAGTTGGGGCGCGAAGCGCCCCAACTCTCTTTTGGATTAAAACTAATTTAGGGCTTATACAAATCTACAAGCCTCAACAAGAAGAGCTTAGTGTATTAGACTGAGAGTTGCTCAATTGACTTAAAACTCCCCTGCTATGACTTCTGCTCAACCCACCGAAGTTAATCAACCCTTAGATGTTCTTGTCGTTGGCGCAGGAATTTCTGGTTTAGCGATCGCCCATGAACTCGCGATCGCCAAAAATTACCGTGTATTAGTGGCAGAAGCTCAAGATCGCGTGGGTGGTGCAATTACCAGTAACCGTAATGATGAAGGCTATCTTTGGGAAGAGGGACCCAATAGTTTTCAACCAGCACCAGAGTTATTACGTCTCGCCGTACAGGTCGGTCTCAAGGATGAGTTAGTACTTGCCGACGGCAAATTACCGCGATTTGTATTTCTCAATGGCAAGTTAAATGCGCTGCCGATGAGTCCACCAACAGCGATCGCCTCCAAAATCTTGACTTGGGGCGGTAAAATCCGTCTAGCCTTGGGTGCATTAGGTTTTGCGCGTCCTGCGATGAGCGGTGAAGAATCCGTTGATCAATTCTTTTCGCGCCTATTAGGTAAGCAAGCCGTGGAGCGCTTAGTTGCGCCTTTTATCTCAGGAGTCTATGCAGGAGATCCTAAACGCCTCAGTGCTAGAGCCGCATTTTCTAAAATTTTCCGCTTAGAAAATGGCTATGGTGGGTTGTTTGCAGGGGCGATCCTGACCGCAAAAGAACGCAAAGCCCAAAAACTTAACGATCCCAATATTCCCAAGGTGAAGTCTGGCGAACTCGGTTCTTTCCGTCAAGGCATTAAAATGCTGCCCGAAGCGATCGCTACCAAACTTAGAGATCAAGGTACGGCGGTCAAACAACAATGGACTTTGCGATCGCTAGAAAAGCAAGGCGACATCTATATTTCTCAGTTTGATACGCCTACGGGTGCAGAAACTATTACATCGCGATCGGTGGTGCTGACCACTCCTGCCTATGTCAGCGCTAAGTTATTACAGGACTATTTACCCGCCGCTAGCCAAGCCCTGAGCGAGATTTTCTATCCGACCGTTGCCTGTGTCGTACTTGCCTATCCCAAGAGCGAATTTGCCTATGACATGAAGGGATTCGGCAACTTAATTCCGCGCACGCAAGGCGTGAGAACCCTTGGAACAATTTGGTCATCGAGTCTATTTGCAGGACGCGCCCCTGAAGGTTGGCAACTATTACTCAACTTTATTGGTGGAACTCTCGATCCTCAATTGGCGAAACTTTCGGAAGATGAGATCGTGCAAGCAGTACATCAAGATCTTAAGAAAACACTTCTGCGTCCAGATACAAAAGCCGAACCCAAGGCGATCGCGGTACATGTGTGGGACAAGGCAATCCCTCAGTATGAGATCGGGCATTTAGAGCGTCTGGCGACGATAGAAGCCGAATTGCAAAAATCACTAGGGTTGTATGTCAGCGCGAATTTTATTGGTGGTGTTTCTCTTGGTGATTGCATTAAGCGTGGTCTACAAGAAGCGGATAAAATCGCTGCATTTTTGAAATAAATGTTGAAAGAAAATGAAAGAAAAGAATTTGCTGTCTCGGATCTCTACAAATCCTAATGTTATGACTGGAAAGCCAGTCATCAAAGGGACGAGATTAACTGTTGAGTATATTTTGAATTTGCTCGCTCATGGTGAAACTGTTGGCGAGATTTTAGAGGAATACGAGGGGCTAGTTGAAGCAGATATAAGAGCTTGTTTATTATTTGCTTCTCGCACTTTGGAAAGTGCTAGTTTTATGCCTCTAGCGGAGATTGCTTAGGTGAAATTTTTAGTTGATGAAAATACTGGTGTTGTGGTAGCCCGTTGGTTAAGAGAGCAAAATTATGAGGTTTTCTCGGTTTATGAAGAGGCAAGGGGTACTGATGATGAAACCATTCTTCAAAAAGCTATTAATGAGAATTGGATTTTAATCACTTGTGATAAGGATTTTGGTGAGAAAGTCTATCGGGAAAGAAAACTACATCGGGGTGTGATTCTACTAAGACTAGATGATGAGCGCAATGCTTGCAAAATCAATGCCTTACAAAGATTATTAGATATAGTAAATTCAAATAAGAACTAGAGGGTACGACTAGCATAAAGTGAAACTAGAGAATCTAAAGATGTATCTTTATTAGCATTAGCTCTTCTCTTTTTGAGGGCAGCAAAGTCATGCTCAATCTTGTTAAAGTCGGGAGAATATTTTGGTAGGAACAAAACTGTATGCCCCGCAGCAGTAACCAAACTTTGAATGACATTTTTGCGATGAAAGGGTGCATTATCCATAATGAGGGTGGAGTCCTTCTCCAATGCTGGGAGCAACCATGAAGATAACCACTGCTCAAAACATTGAGCATTGATACTACCTTCGATAATCATCGGCGCTAACATTTGATTACGACGACGGGCGGCAATCAGGTTTTGCCTTGCTGCTCGTTTTCCTGTGATTTCACCATAGATTTTTTGTCCTCTTTTTGTCCAACCATAAACACTGTTGACCCGATTATCAAATCCAGATTCATCAATGTATATGATGTTTTCTGACCCTTTCTCTAAGATAGTTTTACGCAATATTCTTAGATACAACTGTCTTTCTTGATGGTTTCTTTCCACATACTTTTGCTGTTTTTTTTTCTCGTAATTTGCAACTCTTTTAAGGCATACCAGATGGCACTTGCATTTACTCCGAACAGTTTGGCTCGGTCTTTGAGCGTAGCTTCTGGATACTGGCGCACATGAGTTTCTAGGGCTTGCCAGTCTATTTTGCGTTTTCGACGAGTGACTACTGTTGGTTCCAGATTTTCTCGCTTTAGCCATGTGTAGACCGTTGCTTCACTGACTTCGTATCGTCTGGCTGCTTCGGCTTTGCTTCCTCCTCCTCTAACATACTTCACTACTCTTTCTCTTAAGTCCACACTGTATGCCATTTCTTTTCTAGTACTCCCTCTAGTCCTTATTTGAATTTACTATACTTACATTGAGCAGTTGCCCAATAGTTTTGTGGTAGTTACAGAGCAACAGGTTCGCTTTGCTAGACCATTGAATTAAATTTTTAATTTTATAGCAGTAGTCAGTTATGTCAGGACACAAACAAAACCCAAAAGAGAGTGGCGGCGCTTCGCGCCGCCACTCTCTTAGCTATATTACGCGCAATCTACAAGCTCACCAAATTATCGCGATGAATTACGGTCTCTTCGCCATCAAAGCCTAGCAATTTGGGAATGTCTTCTGATTGGGAACCGAGGATACGCACAATATCACTGCTGCTGTAATTTGAGATGCCTCTGGCTATTTCCTTCCCATCGTGATCGCACAGGCTCACCGATTCATTTGCCTCAAATTTGCCTTCTACTTGTGTAATTCCCGCAGGCAAGAGCGATCGCCCTTTATTGATCACCGCATTTACCGCACCATTATCGAGAAAGAGTTTGCCTAAGGGAACCATACCATAGGCAATCCAGCGTTTACGGGCATTGACAGTTTTTGGTTGAGCGGCAAACTGTGTCCCAAAGTTCTCACCATTGAGAATCGCTGCAATGCGATCGGGAAAAGCTCCTCGCGTAATCACTGTCCGTACGCCTGCCGCCGAAGCAATTCTCGCTGCATCGAGTTTGGTAGTCATACCGCCAGTTCCCCATTGCGTACCGCCACCTTGAGCACCCAAGGCTTGCTTCTCGCCGATCGCTTGGCGGAGTCCCTGAAGCTGCTCATATTCCACAAACTCAATGGGCTGAGCATCAGGATTTTGGCGTGGATCGTCGGAATATAGGCGATCGACATCGGTTAAGAGAAATAGCCAATCTGCTTCGATTAAACTAGCTACCAGAGCCGAAAGTGTGTCATTATCACCAAATTTCAATTCATCGACAGCAACCGTATCATTCTCATTCACAATTGGGACAACGCCTAGTTCTAGTAACTCATGGAAGGTGGCATGAACATTCATGTAATGCTGGCGTTGGATAAGATTGCCGCGTGTTAATAAAACTTGAGCAACAGGTTGTTGAAGTGAACCAAAAAAGTCATCATAAATCCTGATCAAGCGTCCTTGACCGACGGCTGCGACCGCTTGCTTTTTAGAGATTTTGCGTGGACGTTGTTTCAGCCCTAGGCTGCCGCAGCCAATCCCCACTGCGCCCGAAGAGACTAAAACGACACTGTGACCCTCTCGCCGCAAATGCACGATCGCTTCTACGAGTTTGGCGATCGTCGCTAGCTGGAGATCCCCTGATTCAGGATGACTGAGGCTAGAAGTACCAATTTTGATGACAACGATCTGCGGTGAAATCTGTGGCGGGATCTGCGGTTGCATTTGCTCTAAAGGTGGGGATAAAAATCGCTAAGCGGTTTTTGATCCTATCATTTTTAATAGCCTTTAATAGCCGACTGCTGCGAGATCGGGATGGAAACTGCCTACTTTAAGGCGATACACTTCTGTTTCCATCGTGCCATTAGGATAAAGGCGCAAGTGCCGAAATCCGGGGGGCTGATTATCGATTTGGAACTTATCATTTTGAGGCTCAAACTGAATACAGGTCGATGGGGTTACGAGGCAGCGAACGGAATTATGGGGAGTTTCATAGATTTGATCAAAGGCTTGATGGGCATGACCATTTAAAACTATTTCGATCTGGGGATGGCGATCGCATATTGCCCAAAACTCATCTTGATTTTCTAAACAAATACCATCGATCCATTGCGAACCGAGAGGGACAGCAGGGTGATGAAAGGCAATGAGGGTAGGACGCTCAGGATAGGCATTGAGATTATCCTCTAAATATGAGAGTTCTTCATCCGATATATAGCCATGTACCGCATCGACAACAACGGAGCTAAGTAGCAGAATCCTCCATTTGCCAACATCTAGAGAACGGCTAAGATGAACATATTCACTAGGTAAATGGGCTTTCATGAGTGGGATGTCATCATGATTCCCCGCTAAGCAGTAGGCATGAACTCCGAAATCATCTAGAGATTGACGCAATCTTTCATAGGATTCGATGCTGCCATCTTGGGTGAGGTCGCCTGTCAATAAGAGTAAATCAATTTGAGGTAAAGTTCTTTTTACTTGTTTGAGAACTTCTTGAAAAGAGAATTCAGTTTTAATACCCACTAAGGAGCGATTAATATCTGCAAATAGATGGATATCGGTTAACTGTGCGATGGAAACAAAACTACCGTAATTTATTACGCCTTTCATACTACCTATGCCTGTATAAATAAGCTTTAGTAGCAACTATATGTTTCGAGGATTTCTACTTTTTGATGATAGAAAAATAACAACCATTCAGCCCATTGAATGGTAGAATTTTGTCCTAGTTTTAGCTTAATAAATATTTGTGGAAATATTATCAAAAAGCTTAAATGTTTCTATTAACTTATGATAGCTGTAACCGATGCGATGTGATTTGTATCACAACCTTAACTGATTAAAAGCTAATTAAAATCTAGCAAAAAGCTATAAATACTATGCTTTTAGGCAAGTCGCGTACTTATCATGACCCAATTCATGGAGCGATTACGCTGAATGGCAGCGATCGCACTGAGGCGCTATTAATTCAACTAATTGATACTCCTGAGTTTCAACGCTTAAGACGCATTCACCAATTAGATATTGCCTACTTTACCTTTCATGGGGCAGAGGGTTCAAGGTTTACACATTCTTTGGGGGTAATGGCGTTAACTCGGCGTGCCTTTGAGGCGATCGTGATCAAATATCCTTATCTGGAAATCCATCGCACTGTGGTTTTAGTGGCTGCTCTGCTGCACGATCTTGGGCATGGAGCTTATAGTCATGCGTCTGAGGAGGTTTTTGGCAGTAACCATGAAATCTGGACTTTACGATTAATTAAGTTTGGCAAAATTGCTGAAGTTCTTAATAGTTTCTCACCGAATTTAATAGAAGATCTAGCAAAAGTATTTACGAAAAAATATCCAGTCCCATTTATTTATCAATTAATTTCTAGTCAAATAGATTGCGATCGCCTTGATTATTTAGAGCGTGATAGTTATTTCACGGGGGCAAAGTACGGTCAGTTAGATTTAGATCGCATTTTGTTAGCGCTAAGATTTGATCCGATTTCCCAAAGTTTAGTGATTGGTCGTAAGGGGATTGTCGCGATCGAGCATTATTTAACGGTGCGCTACTTTATGTATTTACAGGTTTATAACCATGCGAAAAATTTAGCCGCCAGATTTGGTTTAGAAAAAATTTTTCATAGAGCCAAAGCCTTAATTTCTAAAAATCTTTCTCCAAATCAAATATTTGCCGATCGCACAATCACCGCTTGGCTCACCCAAGATCCGCAAACCCTGACCTGTGAGGAATATCTTGCCTCCGATGATATTGTCTTTGCCTATCACATCCATCGTTGGCGCGATAGTGAGGATAAGATTCTCGCGGATTTATGCCGACGCTTTCTAGATCGTGATCTATGCCACGCCACTGAAATTTCGCACCTCGATGACATTCAGCAACAGGAACAACTAGATATTTGGTATGCAAAATTGCAAGCTCAGGGACTAGAGCCAAAATACTATTGTGGCATCCGTGTATCGCGGACTAAGGGCTATAGCATTTACCGCCAAGGTATTAACATTCAAACGGAACAGGGCTTGCAGGATATCGCTCGACTTTCGCCGTTAGTGCAAGCGATCGTGCATCCAATTCAAAGAGCTTGGTTGGTTCATCCATAAACAAGGGGCTTAAGCCCCTTGTTTATGATTAGCCTTGCCAAGTGGGATAGTCGGTATAGCCTTTTTCATCACCACCGTAGAAGGTGTTTCGATCGGGCTTATTCAATGGTGCATTTGCTGCAAAACGCTCTACGAGATCGGGATTGGCGATGTAGAGACGACCAAAGGCAACGAGATCGGCAGAACCTGAAGCGATCGCTTGATTGCCAGTCTCAAAGCTATAACCACCTGCGGTAATAATCGTGCCGTTATAGATAGGTCTGAAGAAATCTGCACCGAGATCGGGTTGATCTTCAGCAGAGCCAAATCCTTCGACTCTAGGAGCAACCAAATGTAAATAGGCAAGATTAAAGCGATTTAGTTCCTTCACAGCATAGCCAAAGATCGCTGCACGATTGGAATCATACATACTGTTGAATGTGCCACTAGGAGAGAGTCTCAACCCGACGCGATCGCCGCCCCATACATCTACGATTGCCTCGGTGACTTCCAATAATAGGCGAGCGCGATTCTCTACTGAGCCGCCATAGATATCGGTACGGTGATTGGTGTTGTCTTGCAAAAATTGATCGAGGAGATAGCCATTAGCACTGTGAATTTCTACCCCATCAAATCCTGCTTCTAATGCGTTCTTTGCCCCAATCCGATATTGCTCGATGATTTGGGGAATTTCTTCTAATTCTAAGGCGCGAGGTGTCACAAATGGCTTCATACCTGTAAAGGTAGCGGCTTCACCTTCTGGAGCGATCGCTGATGGTGCGACGGGCAATTTGCCATCGGGCTGTAAATCTGGATGGGAGATTCTACCCACATGCCAAAGTTGCAAGAAGATTTTGCCACCCTTGGCATGGACAGCATCCGTGACTACTTTCCAACCTGCAACCTGCTCAGGGGAATAAATGCCGGGGGTATTGGGATAGCCTAAGCCTTCAGGAGAAATCTGTGTAGCTTCAGTAATTAATAATCCTGCTGAAGCACGTTGTTCGTAATGTAATGCGTTTAATGCTGTGGGCACGTTACCAGCAGCAGCCCGATTGCGCGTTAAGGGAGCCATCACGATCCGATTAGGCAATGTATAACGACCTAGCTTAACTGAAGAGAGAAGAGGTGCGCTCATGGGTTTAGTTGTTATGTAGGAATGTTTGGATTTCTATTGTTCGATTATAATCGAACAATAGAATAATATGCAATAATGTAATGGTATCCTCTCTAGAATTTATATCTTTTGAGATACTTAGCATGATGCACTGCGCCAAGCTTAGTTCGTCATCAAAATGATTTGGATAGATTTGTTTAAATTTGTCTGTGATGCGTCAATATCAACATCCCGATCGCGAAAATATTTCTCTCACTGGAGTACTCTACGCTCTCAGCGATCCAACGCGCTTGCAAATCGTGAAAATGTTAGCCACACAGGAAGAGATTACCTGCGGAGAATTCTGTTTAGAAATGAGTAAATCTACGCAGTCCCATCATTTCAAAGTTTTGCGGGATATGGGAATTATGTATACGCGCTTAGAAGGAACACAGCATCATAATTCCTTGCGTCGTGCTGATTTAGATGCCCGCTTCCCTAACTTATTAGATGCTGTGTTGAATGGCATAAATTAAAAGCATTGCTAAGCAATGCTTTTAATTTATCTGGCGGAACCACGATAAATGCGATCGGCTTGTTCGCGAGGCATCCATGAGGGTAAATCACCGGGGTTATTGGTTGGTGTTTGAGGTGCAGTCTTTTGGTATGCCGATGGAATTGGGGGCGCATCGGTATGCACAAAATGTCCATTGTTGTCACTACCAGAATTTGCTAGCAGAGTTTGTGGTACTTCAAAATCATCGGTTTCAGGATTGTAGGCAAGCACTTCCCCTGTCTCAATGTCATAGATCCAGCCATAAATTGCCATCTTGTTTTGATGCAACTTTGAGCGAATGACAGGATAGGTTTTCAGATTCTCGATCTGGGTGACGACATTCTCCGCCATCGTAATTGCCAGCAATTCCTCACCCTTGGTATCAGCGTAATTTTCCTGAATTAGGCGACGGGTTGACTCAGCATGTTGTAACCATTCATAGACTAGAGGCATCTCAGTTCTGAGTTTTTCTAGCTTCAGCAGACCTTTCATTGCGCCACAGTTAGAGTGCCCACAGATAATGACCTGTTCAATACCAAGAGCGTGAATGGCATATTCGATCGCTGCGCCTTCGCCACCATTGGCAGCACCAAAGGGCGGTACTAAGTTTCCTGCATTGCGGATTACAAATAGCTCACCGACACCCGACTGAGTGATCAAATGGGGCACAATCCGCGAATCGGAGCAAGTAATAAACAATACTCGCGGTTTTTGTCCTTCGGCGAGTTGTTCAAAAATTTCTTGGTTGGCAGGGAAATAGGACGATTGAAACTTATGTAAACCCTTTAGTAGCTTTCTCATATACCAGTGTTGACTCAGGATGCAGCAATTTATTGCTTTATTGCTTATTGTTATTAGTTTATAGTGCTTTGCGCTCTAGCAAAAAAACAAATAAAATTTTAAAAGCCCTTTAAAATAGGGCTTTTAAAATAGGGCTTTTAAAATAGGGCTTCTAAAATAGGGCTTCTCAAATTTTTCAACCCTTATTATGGAATAAAGATGATCAAGCTAATTTTCATGCCATAAATACAACACCATGCGTTTCATCAACCCAAAAATCGATTATGCCTTCAAGAAAATTTTTGGTTCTGAGCAAAGCCATGATATTTTGATCAGCTTTCTCAATGCCATGCTATATGAAGGCAACGACGCAATCCGAGAGATTGAAATCCTTAATCCTTACCTTGCACCACGTATTCGAGGTGTCAAAGATACCTATCTAGATGTGAAAGCTACGATCAATGATGACACTTCTATCATTATTGAGATGCAAGTCTTAAATGTTGAAGGATTTGAAAAACGCATTCTTTACAATGCTGCCAAAGCTTATTCTAATCAACTGGATGTTGGCGAAGACTATACAGACTTACAACCAGTAATTGCGCTAACGATTACTGATTTTGATATGTTCCCTGAACTAAATCAACTCATCTCGCGCTTTATTCTCAAGGAAAAAACCTATTTAACCGATTATTCTATTTATGACATTGAGCTAGTATTTGTCGAATTACCTAAGTTTCAGAAACAGCTAGCTGAATTGGCAACCATCACTGATAAATGGCTGTACTTCCTAAAAACTGCAAGGAAATTAGATGTAGTGCCACCAGTGATGGAGGAAGTTCCTGCAATTAAAAAAGCTTTTGCGATCGCCAACCAATCTAACCTTAGTCGCGAGGAGCTTGATGATTTTGAACATCACGAATTTTTTATTCACGATCAGCGCAATGCCATTAAAAAAGGTATTAAACAAGGGCTTGAGCAAGGTATTAAGCAGGGCATTGAGCAGGGTATTGAGCAGGGCAAACTTGAGGCTAAGTTGGAGATTGCTAAACAATTACTCAATGTTTTGGATGATGATGCTATCAGCCAAACAACAGGACTCAGCCAAGAACAGGTAAGTGGACTTAGAAATCTCAAAACAGACGATTAGCTACTAAAAGATAAAAGCGTTGCTAAGCAACGCTTTTATCTTTTAGTAAGTGATTTGCAAAGTGACAGAAGCATCGACTTTCTGCTCACCACCTAAAATCGGTACGGAGTTAGCATCCTTCGCAAATGTTTGTAAACTTGATTGTGCAACTGGATATGCGATCGCCGATTCTCCAATATTGATTGTCTTGATAGTTTTGGCTGTAAAACCTAAAGTACTCAAAACCGTATTGGACTGAGTTTGAGCATCTTTCACCGCATCCTGAAGCGCGAGTTGTTTGGCAGCATTTAACTCCGCATCCGTAGCGATAAAGGTGATTTGCTCAATTTGATTTGCACCTGAGTTAACCGCCGCATCAAGGGTGGAACCTGCTTTATCTATGTCTACGACAAAGCTGACACTAGTTTGACCTGTAAATCCATCTTGACGCTGGCGATTGTTTTCATAGACATATTTGGGATTAAGTTGAATGCTCGTAGTTTGAAGCTTCTCTACGCCTAGTTGTTGCAGGCGCGAAACGATGCTATTGGCTTGACGACCAATTTCCTCTTGCACAGCGATCGCCGTTTTACCTTCGGCAGTTACCCCTAGTTGAATTCTGGCTTTGGTGGTTTTGACCGATCTTTCACCCCGACCTGTGACGGTGATAACGCGCTCATTTTTAATGGCTTGAATACTTGCCGAACTTTCTTGAGCTTTTGCTGAGGGGGCGATGATGGCGATCGAGGGAACGCAAAAGGCAAGACTGAGAACGAATGTAGTTAAGGGACGCATAGGATTAATTCTCTTTTATCTTTTGATATTTTCATTTCTACTGTCTTTACGATATCACTCAAATAAGTGAGAGTTCATCTGGTTGCACTTTCGGAAACAACAATATACAAGGTTCCCATTTCTAACCAATAGGATTTTCAAATCTAAAAATGGCGTAGCCATTTTTAGATTTGAAAATCCTTTCTGGGTTTGTTTTTTAATTCACATTGAGTGGATGTGGCGCGGGCGAAGCCCGCGCCACATCCACATTGGGTTAGACTTTGATATCACGGCGGGTAATGCGGCCGTTAGGCGCATCAATGTAGCGAGGTAGAGTACTCTGATCGACAACCTTGAGCGTATCCATGTCGTAGGTTGTATAAATCGTTTCCGCAGTTTCCAACTTAATATCGATCACGGAAACAGTCCGATTTGGGGCGATGTCACCACTTAGCAATCGGCGTGGTCCATCGCCTAAAACACCTGCATTAAGAAGTTCCAATTTCCCTTTATGGGCGGGATAATAGGCGTGATCATGTCCGCTAATGTAAGTATGAACGTTGTATTTCTCAAACAAAGCTCTCAAACGATCAGCCTCATCTAGATAATTACCTGCCGTCTCGCGTCCCTTGGCAACCGCATAGAGTGGTAAATGCCCGATCGCAATCCGTAACTTTGCTTTTTGTGCTGCTTCACTCGCCAAACTTTTCTCCGCCCATTTCAACTGATCCGATGGAATCTCTGCTGTGGAAGCATCCCAAGTCAAAAAGAAAATATCATTTTGGGCAAACGTATAGTAGAAGGGAAATCCTGCGCGATCGACAAAGTTCAAATTTGCATCATGTTGAGGATCTTTCCAATACTTCACCACCGCATTGCGATCATTCTCAAAGGTTGGCTTCCCGCCAAAGGATGAACCTGATGCGTCATGGTTGCCAATCGTAAATCCAAAGGGAAGTTTCGCTTTACGGATTGGGGCAGCAATATGTTTATCAAAGCCTTGCCACATAGCTTCTATTTCCGAAGGTTTGAGACTATTGTCTTGCCCTGCCACCATATCGCCGCCACATAGCACCAAATCTGGTTCCCAAGCTGGTACAAAGGCGATCGCCTGTTTGACTTGATCAATATAGTCAGTAGAGCCATAGGCACTATTGAGATCGCTAATCACGACTATCCGTACATCACCTCGCGCAGGGGCATATAGTCCTTTGGGTGCAGGATTTGGCGATCGCACAACAGTTGATTTAGCGGGTTGAGGACTATTAGCTGTGGTTGCTTTGGTATCTGCGGGGGCGATCGCTTGATTGTTACGTCTCAAGATTCCTGAAACTGCCGCACCACCAATCCCACCACCAAGAGCCAGTCCACCTAATATCAATAACTGTCGCCGTTTGATTGCCATAGGAAATAAAATATCTACTTGCAGCAATATTTTATAGTGTTTATAGCGTTTACCAACTAAGTATGTTGCCCCGCCTTCGGCAGGGCAACATACTTCTGTATCTCGCCATATATGGACTTACCACTCGTCTATCATCCCAATTATGTCGCACCGATCGCTAATACCCATCGCTTTCCGATGGAGAAATTTCGCTTGCTTTACGAGATGCTAATTGTCGATGGAGTCGCCCGACCAGAGCAATTTTTTCGCCCCGAATTACCAGATTTAGAGATCATCGCCTCAGTCCACGATCGCCAATATGTGGAGGCATACTGGCGAGGTACGCTCGACCATAAAGCCCAACGCCGTATCGGTTTGCCTTGGAGTTATGAACTTGCCTATCGGACGAGAATTGCTGTTGGCGGCACATTACTAACCGCCAGATTAGCATTAGCTCATGGCTTAGCCTGCAACACCGCAGGGGGAACTCACCATGCTTTTCCTAGCTACGGTTCAGGATTTTGTATCTTTAATGATTTAGCGATCGCCTCGCGAGTCTTGCTCAATGAGGGGCTAGTCAAGCAGATCTTAATTGTTGATTTGGATGTGCATCAAGGCGATGGCACGGCGCTCATTTTTCAGGATGAGCCAAATGTATTCACTTTCTCCATGCATTGCCAGATTAACTTTCCCTTGGTTAAACAAATTAGCGATCGCGATGTTCCCTTACCTGAAGGAATGGAAGATGATGCTTATTTACGTACCCTTGCCAATCATTTACCCGATTTACTGAGTGAAATTCAGCCTGATCTGGTTCTCTATGATGCAGGTGTCGATCCGCACATAGGCGATCGCTTAGGCAAATTAGCACTTACGGATTCGGGACTCTATCGGCGCGATATGCAGGTTTTAAGCACCTGTGTGTCCCAAGGTTTTCCTGTCGCCTGTGTGATTGGTGGTGGTTATTGCGAAGATATGCGATCGCTAGTTTATCGACATTCCCTCTTGCATCGCGCCGCCAGTGATGTCTATCGCCAATATCGTTTATAGCCCTTGCCGAAATGCTTTGAGTGCTAATTTGGGTTCTGCCATCAGTAAACAACGGGCAAGTAATTCTAAATCAAGCTGGGGCAAGCATTCACTTTGGGTGATCGTCTCATAGCCATTGTCACGTAACCGATAGAGAGAAAATTTGCCATCTTCCCAAAACCATACTTCCTTAGTATTAAAGCGACGGTAACGTTCTAATTTGGCGACATTGCCACTGGTAAAAATCACTTCAATTGCTAAATCGCGATCGCCCACTTTATTGCCAAAACAAAAAGACAGATCTGGCTCTACACTTGCCCCTTTAGCTTCTGATTCCAGCGTAGCGCTACCTGTAGGAATAAAATCGATATCCATTTCTGCAAAGTAAATCCCCAACAACATCGAGAGTAAATGCACGATGATTTCATGGGCAGCAGATGTGGTCATAATCTCGATAGTACCGTCA
Source organism: Pseudanabaena sp. BL-A-41 (assembly GCA_050632425.1). GTDB lineage: Bacteria > Cyanobacteriota > Cyanobacteriia > Pseudanabaenales > Pseudanabaenaceae > Pseudanabaena. Next base: position 4,173,118 of record CP192607.1, read on the forward strand.
AGATAATTGAGATGGATATTACGTGAATCACCGATTAAAGCCGAAAGTGTCTTAAATTCTTTCCATGAATATCGATTCGGAAAAACAAAATACTGTTCTTCCGTTTTGGGTTGATCTATTTCTATAGATTTCGTTGATTCTTGAGCAATCACAATATTGTAAAGATCATAGTGACTATCACAAATATAAGTGAAACTATAGCACAACCTCATATCAGGCAAGTTGGCTGAGCGCAGTCGAAGCCTATTTTTTAGACTTTAGAGGAAAAACTATGTGCCTTGAGGATTGCCGCAACGAGAAAGGCATAGGAAACACCACCAACGATCGCCAATAGCCAAAAACTGACCAAGGCACTGGTATTCCATAGGGCATGAAGCAACGCGGAACTGAGATAGCCAATCGAGAGAATTTGCCAACGGAGTGAAGGCTTCATCACACTCAAACCGATGAAATAGCCAAAATAACCGCTATATGCCATATGTCCTGCTACGGAACCAAGCACACGGGGAATTAATAGCTGCAAGCCCGTTAGTTCGGCAATCTCAGGGCTAAGCGCTTGATTCGCTACACTCTGGACAATGCTGGGAACATATAAACCTAGAGTTTCCGTTAAGGTAAAGCCAACTGCGGAAGCTGCGCCAATTAAGATGCCATCTAGAGGTTCGCTAATACCAATACGCGATCGCCATTTCTTGCCCAATCGTAAACCCATAAACCAGAGCGAAAACACAGGTAATGCCTTGAGCAATTCCTCCATCATCCCCGCCCCAAAAAACATGGAAATCAAAACACTGACAAAACTCACCTGTCCCGTCGGTGCAGTTCCGGGTAGGACTTTATAAAAGAACCAGAGAAATAGATTTAAAATTGGGCTTCTGAGAATAATTGCGGTAAATATCGCCGCGCCTAAAATCACCCACCAAGGCTTATTCTTGCCGCAAAGTTGATAGACAAAATAATAGGCGGCGAGGCTGATATAGACAGAAATTGTGAGATTAAATAATTGCGGTTGCCCCAAAAAAGCAAACATCATCACCACAAAGCCGACTGTCGCCATCCCTGGGAGAAGATAGGCTTTTTTCCAGAGATCGTTACCTGTCGAGAAAATTGGTAATAGTTTTGTGAGAGTAATGCTAGTAATTTGCGATCGCGGACGACGGCTATAGTCTGAACCAACTGTGGTGTCAGGACTAGACTCTAGCTCAAAGATAAATTGGGGGCCATCTTTGGTTAACTGGATGCGATCGCCATGTTTGAGCGTATAACAACCATAGAGGCGGCGATCGTTGATAAACGTGCCATTGGCGCTATCGAGATCGCAAATTTCCCAACCCTGAAAATTTTTGTTAGCTATGGGGCGAATCTCCGCATGACGACGGGAAACGGCTCCATAGAGATTGATATTGATCGCGATGTCACAACTAGGATCGCGCCCCAGGGTAATTAGGCGATCGCCTAAAGTCGCCACAATTTCAGCCCGATCAAAGCCTTGGCGATCGGCTGAAATTTCTTTGAGAAAGGCGATTGAGGTAAGGCGATCGTACATAGCTTCATTTATATCATTAGTGCAGGTCATCGCCACACGATTAAATGTGAACCTCGCTTCGCGAGGTTCACATAAGCACTAAATTAGAATTCTTTCTATATCTAAATCGGAAGCAGCCTTGGCAAGTTGGGAAATATCGCTGAGATTCTCAATATAGGGCAGTATACCCAATACAGGAACTGAAGTCAGTCTGGAAATCATCTGGGGTGGTGCAAGTTCCTCGATTTCCTCCTCTGTGTAGGTTTGTGAGCAACTCAGGACAATTCCGCGCAACTTCACCTTCTGCAAAGTCGCCAGAGCCACATTCGCGAGCGCTTGAGAAATTGCCCCTAACCGTACAGGTACAACTAAGATCGTATCCAGATGCCAATCTCGCGCCAAATCCGCCACAATGTATTCATCGGTAATCGGCGAGCCTAAGCCTCCCATTGCCTCAACTAGCAAGCATTCCTTTTGTTGTTGCAACTTCTGGAACTGTTGCCAAATTAATCCTAAATTGATCGCTTTCCCTTCCTTATGAGCAGCGATCGCAGGGGCAATGGGAGTCTCAAAATATAGGGGTGTAATCTCCGCAAGGGTTTGCGATAGAGAAAAGGTTTGATTATAAAATTCGCGATCGCCTTCTCCCGATTGCAAAGGCTTATAAATGCCTAAAGCTGTACTAGGCGTATTTTTGGGGAAATTGCGATCGCGATAGGTTAACCAATAAGCGGCTAGGGCTGCGGTTAAAACGGTCTTGCCCACACCTGTATCACTACCAACAATCAATAAAGGTTTCGTCATCACGTCAGAAGTTCAAGTTTTTGAATATTGAAAAAGGGGCTTATGCCCCTTTTTGAGAATTTCGATCCAGTTTTACCCCCTCAGGCTCCACTTTCAAGGCTACGTTGTACACACAAGTCTAACTGTCTTCGTTTCAATATATCTAAGCCCCCTAAATCCCCCAATTCTGGGGGGCTTTGAAAGACTTTTTATTTTCTTGTTCCCTCAGAATTGGGGGCTAGGGGGCGATTAACTGTTGACTTAGCTAGGTTTTATGATTTGTGTGTACAGGGCAGTGCTTGAAAGGGAGAGATAAAAATCTTGTTCCCTCCCCTTGAAAGGGGAGGGCTAGGGAGGGGTAAATCCTAGAACCAAGTGCGATCGCTAATGGCAGATTTCATCTTGCTAATCGCTTCATCGACAGAAATAGCGCCAAGTTCGCCATGTTTACGACTGCGGATACTCAAGGTTCCTGCTTCAACTTCCTTTGCGCCGATCACTGCCATCACAGGGACTTTCTCAAGTTCGGCTTTGCGGATTTGCTTAGCCATGCGATCGCCGCTATAGTCTAGCTGAACACGCAAACCTGCTGCTTTCATCTTGGTAGCAACTTCCTCAGCATATGCCATTTGACTATCAGAGACAGCAATGAGCTTAGCTTGGACAGGTGCTAACCAGAGTGGGAAGTCCCCTGCATAGTTCTCAATCAAGACACCGATGAAACGTTCTACGGAGCCAAACAAAGCTCGGTGAATCATGATTGGTTGATGGCGCACACCATCTTCACCGACATACTCCATCTTGAAGCGATCGGGCAGATTGAAATCTAGCTGAATCGTCGAACATTGCCAACGGCGACCGATCGCATCTTCGATCTTGATATCAATCTTGGGCCCGTAAAATGCGCCGCCACCTTCATCGACGACATAGTTCCAGCCCTTATGATTGAGAGCCTGTTTGAGAGCTTCCGTAGATTTTTCCCAGATGGCATCGGAACCGACGTATTTTTCGGGACGGGTGGAAAGATTGATCTCATAATTCTCAAAGCCAAAGGTGGAGAGAATCAATTCCGCAAGATTGAGAACGCCAAGAATTTCCGATTCAATTTGTTCTTCAGTACAGAAAATATGAGCATCATCTTGGGTAAAGCCGCGCACACGCATCAAACCATGCATGGTTCCAGATCGCTCGTAACGATAGACCGTACCAAGCTCAGCATAGCGAATGGGGAATTCCTTATAGGAATGGAGCGTATCTTTGTAGATCAGCACATGGAAAGGACAGTTCATCGGTTTTAGCTGATAAACTTGATGTTCGACTTCCATTGGCTGAAACATACTTTCGCGATAGAAGTCGTTATGTCCAGAGATCTTCCACAAATCCAAATTTGCCATATGGGGCGTAGTTACTGCCTCATAGCCATTCTGAACATGGGTTTCTTTCCAGAAGGTTTCAATGGTATTGCGAATGATTGCGCCTTTGGGATGCCAGAATACCAAACCACCACCAGCATCTTCTTGAATGCTGAATAGTTGTAGATCTTTGCCAATGGTACGGTGATCGCGGCGTTTGGCTTCTTCGAGCATGGCGTGATACGCCTGAAGTTGCTCAGGAGTTTCCCAAGCCGTGCCGTAAATCCGTTGCAGCATTGGATTCTTTTCATCGCCACGCCAATAGGCTCCTGCAATGCTCTCTAGGGCAAAGGCATCGGGATGAATATCGCCAGTACTTTCGAGGTGAGGTCCCGCGCACAAGTCCCACCAAGGTTGCTTTTCAAATTTCTCTGGATCGCCAATGAAATAGCGGCTAATGTTTTGCCCTTCAGGAATCGCAGCTAGCAACTCAATTTTGTAAGGCTCATTGAGTTTTTCGATTTCCGCAAGCATCTCAGGACGGGGCAATTCCTGACGCACAAGGGGCTGATTCCACTTGATGATCCGCTTCATTTCCTTGGCGATCGCTTTTAAGTCACTAGGAGCAAAAGGCTCTTTGCGATCGAAGTCATAGTAAAAGCCGTTTTCAGTTGCAGGACCGATAGTCACCTTTGCATCGGGATATAACTTTTGGACTGCCATTGCCATCACGTGCGAGCAAGTGTGGCGAATCCGCGCTAGTTTTTCGGTATCGGCTTGCCGCAGGATATCACTAGGTTTAATATCACTAGGTTTGCTTTCGCTGGGCTTTACTGCAACTGCATCCATAACTTGATGTCGTGACCTTTATTGATTACAAGAGTTACAAAAATTTTACTTAGAGTCTAACATCTTAGCTTTTTTATTGTATTAGAGGATCAAATTAGCTCTGATTCCTGAAATTTCGCATTAATTGCACAACGAGCCGCCGCCGCAAATACTGCACTATCCGCAAGAGATGTTTCTAGATGTACTTTTATTTCATCAGCTAGTTCTTGTAGTTTTTGATTATGTGGATCTTCAATAGCTGAAACTAAAATTTTGTTTAGTTCACGTAAATCATTCAGTCTTTGTCGCCTAGATTCAATCAGATCGTCAGAATTAAGATCTAAATAATCAATTGTAATTTGCCCCCTTTTATTTCCGTCAATGGCATAGGCATACTCAGCCCTAAAGCCAATAAAATCTTCAGGATTCTCTTTCCCACAATCGATAAACAAGGGGCTTTCTTTGGTAATTCGTTGGTTGTGATTTGTCGCCCGTTTTCTGGGGTCTTGCAGAGGAAATAGATTCTTCTTGTGTCTTGAATTGCAGGATGAACATGAGAGATAAAGATTTTCCCATTGATAGGCTAACCAGTAGTAGGCTGGATATTTTAAGGGTTCGCCTTGAGCCTGTTGATACGCCCCTTTAGGACGAAAATGTTCAACATCTCCATTTTTGCCAATGATCCTTTCGCAGAAACAACATTTCTGATACTGAGCCTTGATTAGGGCTTCTTTGACGCTTTCATGAGCATAGATGGAACTGGCAAAATCAAATTTTTCTTGGTTGGTGTCATAGGCATCTGGATTGCGAGAATATGCATCACAATGAGATTTACATTTTTGCTTGCCGTCTGTGGTTAATTTCTTAGGTGCTGTTTTGGGTTTGTGAATCCGAATCACTCAACTGCCTCCGTCACAGGTTTGTCTAATAATTTGGCGGCACGGCGGATGATATCCATTGCTTTGATATCTTCGGAAGTTTCGGCGGTGGGCAAAGTACCGATTTTTGCTTCTAATTCTTTTAATTCAGTGCGATCGCTTTCTGTCAGTTTTGGTTTAGTGAGAAGTTCTTTGCGGCGTTGAAGTAAAGGCTCAATTTTCGCAGGTCTTGCCGATGGCATTTCAAAAACACTGGTCAGAACTTGATCGACTCGCCAATTTTCGATAATTTCTGGATTGTTATCAATCACTACGCGATCGCCTTCTCGTCGTAACAAGACAATATTGGCATCCTGTGCGGATTGTACCACTAGCGGACTATGGGCGGTAACAATAAATTGCGTATTTGGAAAGCGATCGGTCAGAAATTGCATAATATCTCTTTGCCATTTTGGATGCATATGCAAATCAATTTCATCAACCAAAACAATTGCTGGTTCAGCAAGTGGATCTTCGCTATCAGGATAACGTTTAAACAATCTCACAGCTAAATCGACTATCCAAGCAATCGTGGTGCGATATCCCAAGCCTAAACTAGATAAACGAACCCATCCATAAGGCGTTAAAAATTCCGCTATAGGACGATCTCGATCTTCATCTACTGGGGCAATGCGAATATCATCAACATCTGGTAAAATTCGTTTTAAGATACTGATGATGTTACTAAATTGCTTTTCCAGACGAGTTTGCGTTTTACCTGATGCAGATTTAACTGCATAATCAGTTTGCAACAACCATTCTTCTGCATTGATAAGCGAAACTTTTTCTGAGAAAAGACTGCCTGAATTTTCTGGATTAAGAATTTCAACGAGAGAAGTCCCCCCCATTCTGCGAGTTGCTCCATAACCGTAACAGATTAACGGTTTCTCTTTATCTTTAAAAGAAATATGACAGTCGTATCCTACTTCTACTTCAATTTCTGCTATCTGAGGTTTATTGTATTCTTTCAAAGATTGTATTTTTAGAGAAGAAAGAGAACATCCATATATCAGTTGAGAATATACTTTTGGGAAAGAATTATGTAAAACTTCAGCACCTTGCCACATCTCACCGAAGACTTCAGAGTCAGGCATCAGAAGAATAGGATAATTGTCTATCCCTTCTATTGACAGACTCATTTCCAAGCCAGCTAAGCATCGTAGTAATGAGGTTTTACCAACTCCATTATTCCCAAGAATTACTGTCCATTGTGCAGGTTTACCAAGACCGTCAGATAGATCTAGGCGTTGTCTATCTTTAAAACAAAGAACGTCTTCCAATTCCAATAAAAGGAAATAGATAGGGGAGTCTTCGATGTTCGATGTTGCAGATTTACGTCTGGTTGTAGCTTTCTTTGGCTGGTTGGTCATGGTTTTTGAGTGAGAAACCCGATGCGCGAGCTAACTATCTAGATATTGGTATCTTAACAGATGCACGATCTAGCAGAAAATTGATGACTGAAAAGAATGATTTTAGGCATTGGTCAGCTAATGTTGGGATGGGTTCTGAAATGTATATTTCATGCCAATAAAAAGGACGCAAATATAGCGATCGCAATTTAGCTGACCAATGCCTACAATTAGAGCAAAATCATGCCATACTGCAAATTGCTTAAAGAGGACACATCTATGGCGTTACCTCTAATATCAAGTCTTACTAAATTCTTGAGATTCGCAATTTCTGGAGGCAAACTCGTAAGCTGATTGTAGGACAAATCGAGTTCAGTTATATTCGTGAGATTCCCAATTTCCGCAGGAATAGAAGTTAGTTGATTATTCCCAAGATAGAGATCGGTCAAATTAGTGAGATTACCAATTTCTTCAGGCAAACTGGCGAGTTGATTTTTGCGTAAATCGAGTTCCGTTAAGCTCTTGAGATTACCAATTTCTAAAGGCAAACTAGCGAGTTGGTTTTCACAGACATCGAGCCATGTTAAGAACTTCAGCATTCCCATCTCTGATGGCAAATCCGTGAGTGCATTATTACTAACATCCAGTCTCACCAGATTAGATAAATATTTGATTTCGGGCGGCAATTGCGAGATGCGATTTTCTGCTAAATTGAGTACCGTCAAATTTTTGAGATACATGACCGCATCAGGAATTTTAGTCAACTGATTGCATTCCAAATGTAGCCAAGTTAGATGATGTAAATTCGCGATCGCATCGGGAAGCGTTGTCAATTGATTTTCGCTCAAATAAAGCCAAACTAAGTCGGCTAATTTCCCAATTGCTTCGGGAACTGCGGTCATTTGCAGTTCACTCAGGTAGAGAGAGTTGGATTCTGCATCTCTAGCCATCTCAATTGTCTCAAGGATAACCTGTTCGTTCATTGTGGGATTTATGGTACGCAGAGTACAAATTGGTAACTGTGGGGTTACATACTACGCAGAGGGAGATCCCAGTCATCCAGCAATTTTGTTTTTGCATGGATTTATGGGTGATTGCCATGAGTTTAAACAAGCGATCGCGGAGTTGTCTAAACAGTTTTATTGTGTGGCGATCGATCTAATGGGACATGGACAGACATATTTAATCAATCAAGCCCCTCAAGATGCAGTTATCGTTACCAAACAAGAGCATTACTACACAATACAAGCCAGCGCTTATCTTGTCATTAAATTTTTGGATTTTCTTCGCTTAGATTGCTGTTTCTTAATAGGCTACTCCATGGGCGGCAGGTTGGCTTTATATCTAACCATTCATTTCCCGCAATATTTTCATAAAGTGGCTTTAGAATCAGCATCCGCAGGTTTACGAACGGATGCCGAAAGAAGCGATCGCTTAGCCAAAGATCGCCAACTTGCTGCCAAATTAGAAAATGGAGATTTTAGGCAATTTCTCGAAAATTGGTATCAACAACCTATTTTTGCATCCCTGCGATCGCATCCAGATTTTCCCGAATTATTAGAACAACGGCTCAATAACTCACCATCTCAATTAGCTAAATCTCTACGCAATCTTAGTACGGGGATGCAGCCATCATTATGGGAAGATCTGCCTAAAATCAAAATTCCCTTACTTTTGCTTGTAGGAGCATTAGATCCTAAGTTTGTCCAAATCAATCAACAAATGGAACAACTAACCAAATGTGTACAGTTAGAAATTATGCCTAACTGTGGACACAATATCCATTTTGAGAATCACGAATTATTTGTCGAAAAGATTCAAGCTTTTTTATCAAAATAAAGGCGGCGCATTGCGCCGCCTTTATTTGTGGCTAGCTTCTCGCCGAAGCGATACTTTTTATATCTGGACGAGTTGCAGGCGCAAAAAAGAGAGATTCAAAAGATGCATCGCGATTGCCTAACGTTTCATAAAAGAAAAAGGAGAACCCGTCAAAGGACATCTCACGGGCAACCTTGACCTGTCCCTTAATTTGACGCATATCGACATTTTGAATTCTTAAACCCGTCAAAATTCCCACAGCAACAGGAACTTTTTGGCGGATTTCTTGCCATTCAGGGCGTTCTAACTCCCTCGTAAAGTTTTCGATATTATCTCGATATAGCTGTACGACTAACTCATCGACCAATCCCAAATAAACCCAGCTATACCAATCTTGGAGGTACTTTTGATAGGAAAAATCCTTAGGATTAGGAGATAAAGAAATTAAACAATTAGGTTTGACCGCTCTGACAGCTTTAGCAATCTTCTGCATCAAATTACTAAGTTTGCTAGCACGCCATCGCATCCATTCAGAGTCTTGGAAATCGTCAGATGGCAGCCTACCGAAATGCTCTTTTTTATATAGGGAGACTGTATAGTCATCGTAGCCAAGTTCTGCTGGCATACCAAAATGATCGTCTAGTTGAATCCCATCTAAGTCATATTTTTTGACGACCTCTACAATTAGATCCGTCAGAAATTTTTGGACTTCAGGATGGGCAGGAGTAAGCCAAACCAGTCGATGTTGGTTATTTTCGCCATGAACAAAAACTTGGGAGCCATCTTTACGGTTACTAACCCAGTCAGGATGTTGGCGCATCAACTCCGAACCTTCCTCAGTCATTAATCCATATTCAAACCAAGGAATGACGGCAAAATTTTGCTCATGCCCCAACTCAATGACTTCCGCAAGCATGTCGCGATTTTGAAGGTCGGGATTGGGGTCGATCTCTACGCCAAAGGATTTTTCGGCAACCTTGCTAGGATAGAGGGTATGCCCCCCATTCCAAACGGTTGGATAAAGGGTATTAAATTTTAAGCGTTTTAATCTGTTAATAGCCTGTTGAATGCGTTGTCTGGAAAATAAAACATCGCTATCAACATTAGTGAGCCAGATGCCACGCAACTCGTTGTTATTGGTGGGTCTAATTGGAGTAATTGTTGGTTGCTCAATTGTGTTAATCGCAGCATCACTCGCAGGAGCGTTACTACTAACAGGAGTTTGAGCGATCGCCCAAAAAGGAAAATTGAGCATTAACGCGATCGCTAATCCTAAAAATGTCAAAAATAGAAAGCGTAATCGCGATCGCCAAAATACAAAATTAATTTTCCCCATAACAAATGAGCTAGGTAAGCTCTAACTCCTCACATTTAGGCTTCAATCTTTTGCACTTATAATTGTATAGCTTTGTATCGCTATTGTAAGCAAATCCAAAATATAAGTGGTAAGTGATGACATAAAGTTCTACCACACATAATTTTGGGTTTTATATTCTAGCTAACTCAAGCATTACTATAAAAACTATTGGAGTTTGAAGTATTACAGGATTCTGAAAATGTTGCTTTGAAGCGTTTTCAAAGATTCCTCTGGTTTTAATGTGCTGTAATTCTATGATGACAATTAATTCATCTCTATACAGTTAAGCAACTTGCTGATTTTGCCAATAATAAAGTGACTTACAGAGTGGGTGTATTTATTAATTCTTGGGAAATGAATAAGTAGATTGATGCAATTAAATACAACACCCATAAAACCCTTGTATACGTTCAGCATACAAGGGTTTTCTTAGTTTTCTTTGGTTTGAGGACCTAATAAACTGCGATTCATTTCTAAAATGGGGCATAGCAAATCGGCAATATGCTTCGGTAAAATCTGTCTGACGACATCCTGCATAATTAGATAAGTCACATTGCAAGCTTCTTGAGCACCAAAAGCCTGCATAATTGTCTGAAACCAATATAAAAACTGTTGGCGCAACAGATCAGGATCATCTAATAAAACTGTCATTGCTGAATGGCGCAATACTCTTAAGGTATCCTGTTTCCATTTAACTTTCATATCCTCGCCCTTAATCACCAGCAATTGAGGATGAGATGTTTGCAGCTTATTAAAAACAGCTTCGACAATCTGGGACTCTACCATTTTGATACTGTGATAAGCATTAACTCTGTCATCAAAAGAGTTGATATAGGTATCCATAAACTGCAATTCATCATCGCTAGCATAGCGTCCATCAGAGTTTATTCCTAGTTGTTGCAGTTTGCTTAACATAGCTCAACGATACTTTTTGTGATGTTTGCTTATTGAGTGAAATAGCACGTTTAAGGCGATCGCGTCCAGCCAGTTTGCTTCGTATAGCAAGAAAAAACTTTATCTTGACCAAAACCAGAAAGTGCTATGTATAGTTTATATGCCTAATAGTTTGAAAAAATCCGCCACTTTAAGCATTATGTCTAGCGATCGCAGATTTTTTGTTACGATCCAGATAAATTGATAAACATCTATGCGATCGTTCGCCGCAATATCCTGTCATGTTATCTGACAACGAACACATTGAAGGGCTATTCCCAGAAGCGGCACAAAACTGGGACTTAAATCGACTCTACGCCGATTTACAAGCTGCTAGTGGTAAGGAAATTAAGCCATTTGAAAAGGCTTGCTTGCGGGGGTTACTCTGTCGCTATCGCCCCGGACAGCTTGCCTTTAAATTGACATGGACTTCAGGGGCTTTGCGGGTAGAGTTAAATAAGGGGTTATATAGATCACTAGAAGCGATTGCCGATCAGCCTATTAATACTTTACGTTGGGAAAAAGTCCCTGAATGGCTAGAGGCAAAAGGTTATAAAACTCAACGTCAAACTCTGCATAGTACTACTAGCAGTTTGCAGCCCGATCAAGGATCTCCAGAGCATCTAGGAAAAGATGCAGCAGTTAGCAAAAATTCAGCAGATTGGGGTGAAGCTCCCAATCTGCCCACTTTCTATGGACGTACCGAGGATCTTGCCAAATTAGAACAGTGGCTTGTGCGCGATCGCTGTCATCTTTTGGCAATTTGTGGCATGGGGGGCATTGGTAAGACCGCACTAGCGGTAAAGTTAGTCGAAAATATTCAATCGCAGTTTGATTGCTTAATTTGGCGATCGCTACGAGGCGCACAACCCACTGCTCAATTAATTTCGGATCTGCTGCAATTTCTCAATCATTCTCAGCAAACAGGTAGCAGTATTTCCGACTTATTAGAGGTTTTACGTCAGAAGCGTTGTTTAATTGTGCTGGATGACTTTGAGGCAACCCTCCAAGATGGGGAACTAGTGGGAGCCTATCGTCAAGGTTGCGAATTATATGCCGAGTTGTTGCAACGTGTGGGGGCTGAGCGCCATCAAAGTTCTCTGATCCTAATTGGACGCGAACAACCCAAAGAAATCTCGATGCATCAAGGGGAAGATCAGCCGATTCGCTATTACAAAGTGAATGGATTACAACGCCAAGGAGCCTTTGAATTGCTAAGAGCCAGAGGCTTTAAAGGTTCCGAAAATGGATTAGATGCGCTGATTCAACAATATCGTGGCAATCCTTCAGCTTTACGAATTGTCGCAGGGACAATTCAAGAACTCTTTAATGGGAATGTTTCGGAATTCCTCAAACAGACTGCTCTGGCTCTCGGTGATGTGTTACGCACATTGCTCTATCAACAGTTTGAGCGACTCTCAAAATTAGAAAAAGATATATTGTACTGGCTGGCGATCAAGCATCGTCCAGTCTCCCTGTCCACTTTACGCTCAGAGATGAATTTACAAGCCTCTGGTTCAGAGCTGATTGATGCCCTTGAGTCATTACGATGGCGATCGCTAATTGAAAAAATCAGCGAACAGGGAGAAGTAATGTTTTTGCTAGAGCCTGTGGTCTTAAAGTATGTCAGTCGCCAATTTGTGGAAGAGGTCAACAAAGAGATTACGGCGATCGCTATGCAGCAAAATCTCAAATCGATTAATTTATTGCAAAGTCATGTTTTAGTCGAAGATCGCGCCCCCGACTCGATTCGGGCGATGCAGATTCGTTTAGTGCTGAAACCAATCAAAGACAAACTAAATAAAGCGATCGCCCAAAACAATATCGAGCTAGATTCCCTAAGAGAGTTACTTGCCAGCCATCAACAAAACCAAATAACTGAGACCAATAGCTACACCGAAGCGAATCTTGCCCTCATCGGTTTATGGTGGTAATTTTCAATTATTTTCAATTATTCAAAATACTTAGAGCTACAGCCTCCGCTACCTTAATTCCATCAATTCCCGCCGAGAGAATTCCGCCTGCATAGCCCGCACCTTCTCCCGCAGGGAAAAGCCCTTCCGTATTTAGGCTTTGATAGTTCTCATTGCGTTTAATCCTAATTGGCGAAGAAGTTCGCGTTTCCACACCCGTGAGCATGGCATCATCCATCGCAAACCCTTTGATTTTTTTATTAAACTCAGGAATCGCTTCACGAATGGCAGCGATCGCATAGTCAGGCAAACTCTGGCTGAGATCGCCCAAAAGTACATCTGGTGCATAGGATGGAGGCACATTGCCAAGAGATTGAGAGGGACGATTTGCTAGAAAATCACCCACTAGCTGAGCAGGAGCCGCGTAGGTTCCGCCACCAAGCTCAAAGGCACGGGATTCTAAACGACGCTGAAAATCAATACCTGCTAGAGGATGTTCTGGATAGTCATCGGGAGTAATCCCCACGACAATGCCGCTATTGGCATTGCGTTCATTGCGCGAATATTGACTCATGCCATTAGTCACCACACGCCCAATCTCCGAAGTTGCCGCGACGACTAATCCCCCCGGACACATACAGAAGCTATAAACCGAGCGACCATTTTTGCAGTGATGCACCAGCTTATAATCAGCAGCACCTAAGGTTTTATGCCCTGCGTAGTCACCAAATCTAGCGCGATCGATCAGCGTTTGCGGATGCTCAATTCTGAAACCAATCGAGAAGGGTTTTGCTTCGATATAGACACCGCGATCGTAAAGCATTTGGAAAGTGTCACGGGCGCTATGACCAACTGCAAGAACTATATGATTGCTAGCAATATATTCGCCACTAGCAAGGGTTACTCCCTTCGCTTTCCCATCTTGAATATCGATATCTTCCACCCGACTTTGAAAACGAATTTCGCCACCAAGTTCTTCAATTCTGGCACGGAAGTTTTGGACGATGCCAACGAGCTTAAATGTACCAATATGCGGCTTATTGATGTAGAGAATTTCAGGTGAGGCTCCTGCATTCACAAATTCAGTGAGTACTTTGCGCCCATAATGTTGCGGGTCTTTGACTTGGCTATAGAGTTTGCCATCGGAAAAAGTCCCTGCGCCGCCTTCGCCAAATTGAGCATTAGATTCAGGATTAAAAGCTGCTCTTTTTTTCCAGAAATTAAAGGTGTCTGCGGTGCGATCGCGTACTGCTTTACCCCGTTCTAAAATAATCGGACGAAATCCCATTTGCGCCAGCATTAGCCCTGCAAACATTCCTGCGGGACCCATGCCGATGACAATAGGACGAGTTTTTAAATTACTAGGAGCCTTGGCTACATTGTGATAGCCCATGTCTGGCGTGAGTGAGATATGGGGATCTGCTTGGGATTTTGCTAATAATTGCTTTTCTAAAGGTGTCTCAACATCAACGATGTAAACCAAGTAAATATCTGTTTTCTTTCGCGCATCATAGCTACGCTTAAAAATAGAATAATTAGTTAATTCTTCGGGCTTAATTTGCAGCTTTTTGAGAATTGCTAATTTCAGCGCATCTTCAGGATGGTCTAAGGGCAGTTTAATCTCAGTAATTCGTAACATATTTAAGGCAATGCTTAGTTGACTAACTTTGCTGTAAGTACTTGATCAAGTCGCTTTAACCTCAACAATAAAAGCCATCTACTCAAGTTCTTAGTGTATTTGCGTAAGTTCTAGGAATATTAATTATAGTTTGCAACTACATTAACAACTTTACCATTCGCATCTATTTCCATGAACTCGCCTGCCTTCACCCCATTTTGGTTGATGTAATACAGGACAATACTAGAGATTCCCCACATGACATCGAGTAGTTCAAATTTCAGATTGGGATAGAACGCTAGTCCTTTTTGGAAATATGCACGTAAAGCAGTCTTGCCGATCACTTTGCCCGATGGGTCATTCAGTATTCTGGTGGCGATCGGTGATATCAGGACGATATCCTCACTGTAGTGGGATAGAATCGCATCTAAATCATGGGAATTCCATGCCCGAATCCATTCTTCAGCAAAATCTAAAGCTTGACTTTCTAGAATCATTTATTTTCCTCCAACTTCATGATAGAACTTGCTATTAATTAAAGTACCTCTGGCTTCGACTCCGCTCAGCCAACGTTAGCTGAGCGGAGTCGAAGCTAAATAACTGGGTAGGAAATTTTTTATCCGCAAGAGCCTTAGGCTAATCACTCTCTAGCAAAAACCTTTGTATCTCAGACACAAAGGTTTTTGCATCAGAGAACGCCCTATTAGCAATTATCTCATCAGCTACAAAATTGGTACTATAATCACCCGATTGTCTCAGATCATAAACATCACTCAACAATTTAGAAATATTCGGAGATATTCGCCCTGTTTTGACAAAATGAAGATTTATCAATTTGATCACTCCTCTATGAGTTGAAGTTTCGATCCCTTCTGACAATAGCAATGCTTGGGCTATATAGTACATCGCATAATAAGCACGGGATATACAAGAACGATAACGCTGGGAATTATGTAAAAACTCTGCTGTTTCTAGATCTTCAGAGGCTAGGCTTAATAACTTGGATATTTCACTCATAGCTCAATGCCTTCACGTTTGACTACTCTAATCAAAGAGGTTGCAGAACTTAGAAAAGATGATTTTGTAGTGGGGATAATGGAAATTAACTCTTCATACTCCATCATAAAATTCCAGCGAATATCAGATGTTCGATATATTTCCTCAGCTACATTTACAGGATCATCAAGGACTGTCATCACGTCAATATCAGAATCAGGAGTTGCTTCTCCCCTTGCTTGAGAGCCAAACAGAATCACTGAAAACAAGCGATCGCCATAAAGATTTACTAAACTAGCTTTTAGCTCTGTTAGCAAAGCGGATAATTGCTTGTTCTCAATGGTTTTAGTCATCTCGCTTGATTGCTTACATCTTGGGACTCAATCCTAATATAGCTCGTACTTCATCAACTGACAGGGCAAAGCTCCATTGAGTACCGCCGTTCGTTCAGCACACTTCAATCCTATCGTTTGTGATAACTGCTTATTCCCACTCAAGACAAAAGCAGTCCAGCCCTTAAATTGCTGCTTGAGGGTGTTTCCTAACTGCTTATAAAAAGCTCCCAAATCACTATCACGTCCTAGCCGCTCACCATAGGGAGGATTGCAAAAAACAACGCCACTATCCGCAGGAGCAACTACCTCTGCTAGATCTAATGCGGAGAAATAGACATGATTGGCTAAGCCACAATTTTTAGCATTGATAATTGCTTGATCGACCACCTCAGGATTGCGATCGCTACCCCAGATTGGTGCAGGCAAAGCATCCAAGCGATTATCATCAGCTTCTTGAATTAATTGTGCTAAAAGTTCTTGATCAAAATCTAGCCAAGTCTCGAAGCCAAAATGTTCACGAAACATGCCGGGGGCAATATTTAGGGATTTTAAGCTTGCCTCTAGGGGCAAGGTTCCTGAACCGCAGAGGGGATCGTAAAACATCTGATCGGGTTGCCAACCTGACATCTGGATGAGGGCAGCCGCAAGGGATTCCTTTAAAGGGGCGGCTCCTACCGCAGGACGATAGCCGCGACGGTGGAGACTATTGCCAGAGCTATCGAGGCTAACGGTGCAACCATTGTCATCAATATGTACGCCGATTCGCAAATCTGCTTCGTGGGTATCTACATCCGATCGCTCACCAAATCGATCCATCTGCTGATCGACGATCGCATTTTTGACTTTGAGTGCTGTGAAATGCGTGTGATTAAGCTGATCGTTTTTGCCAGTAGCATTTACCGACAAGGTCATTTCAGGGGTTAAAAATTCTGACCAGTCGATCGCTTTAATTCCTTGATAGAGATCATCCGCATCAAGGCAATCAAATTGATCGAGGTGCATTAAGATGCGGAATGGTAGTCGCGCCCAGAGATTGACGCGATAGAGTAAAGTGCGATCGCCTTCAAAGCTAACACCACAAAATCCCGCCTCAACGGAATGAGCACCTAACTGTTCTAATTCCTGTGCTGCGAGAGCTTCTAAGCCTCTCGCCACAGTCGCAAAGTATTGATTCATGAAACCATCATATAGCAACCTGAAATGATTTGCTGAGAGTTACTTACATCTATAGCAATATAAGTGAAGGCGGCACGAAGTGCCGCCTTCACTTAATTATTTGTCCTAGCTATTTCTTAGATTGCTATAGCTACAGTAAATCAGAAGTGAGTTGCGGCGCGAAGCGCCGCTATTAAAATTGTGTTTTTGATTTTGATGGTTAGATTTTAGGTTTAAACAGGGGTAGAGAAGCGGATTTTTAGATAATCATCTTCCATTTTTGCGCCAGATGTTTGGAGAACTGATAGAGCTTGAGGTAATACTAGATTACGGCGATGATTACCAATACGGATATTTAGCTCATCACCAGTTTTTGTTAACTCAATCTTCTCCTTCGCCACACCAGGTAAATATAATTCCAAACGATACTGCTTGTTCTCTTCGACCACACGCATTGTATTTTCTTTGTAATAGACCTGTGCGGGATCTTCCTCACCAAACAAGGTTACTTTTAGACGCTCCAGAGCCGCAATACCACACATTTCCTCTGCATACAGAGGAATTTGCTTGATTGGGAGCGGATGGAAATCACGGTAGATTTGTTCGCAATATTGCTTCTGATTATCTTTCCAAACTTTAAAGAAAGGATCTTGCACTTCCTCTGGAATGATCCGATTAGCAATTACTAAATCTGTTGCCACATTGTAGAGACTGAGATAGGAATGTGCCCTGAGTGACTCATTGATCACCATCTTTTCGGGATTTGTCACCAGTCGAACGGTAGTAATTGTGTTATCGGTGAGGATTTTTTCAAGGGCTTCCAGTTCTTCATAGAACTCGTAGGGAGCATCCATAACTTCTTTATTAGGCAAAGAGAAACCTGTGACGCGCTTAAAAATTGGCTCAAAAACAGGACTCAAGACTTGAGCCATGCCTTGCAAGGGCTTATAAAACTTCCGCATATACCAGCCTGCGACTTCTGGAAGAGATAGTAAGCGCAAGGCTGTTCCTGTTGGTGCAGAGTCAATTACCAATACATCAAAATCCTTTTCGTCATAGTGGCGTTTGACTCGCACCAAGCCAAAAATTTCATCCATCCCTGGTAGGATTGCCAACTCTTCAGCCTGTACCCCTTCTAGACCTCTTGCCTGTAAAACTTCGCTAATGTAACGCTTAACTGCACCCCAGTTGCCTTCTAGTTCCCTTAAGGCATCTAGTTCTGCTCCCCAGAGGTTTGGACGTACTTCTTTAGGATCATGACCTAACTCGACCATAAAGCTATCAGCAAGGGAGTGAGCAGGATCGGTACTCAAAACTAGCGTTTTATAACCCAATTCAGCACAGCGTAGACCTGTGGCTGCTGCTACGGAAGTTTTACCAACTCCGCCTTTTCCTGTCATTAAAATGATACGCATGGTCGATATGACTCGTCTTGTTTAATTTTTAATTATCTTAGAATCCAGAATTAGCCTCGCTTAGCGTGACTAGTCCTAGTAAATTTTGAATAAATAGGTGGCTTTGCAAATCTTTACATTTGCTATTCATTCTAACATCGATCTGGAGATCGCCAATGCGAAAAACTTAAGGGATCATGAAGACTATTCTTTAGTTGTCTAGCTTTTAGGACTATATATGTGTTAGCTTATCGACTTGTAGTAGTTATGTATATTGATTAGTTAAGTGCTGTAAGGCGTTAACCTATATGAATCAGACACCAAGCTCTCCTATAGATTTAGATCAACTTAATCAAATATCGGAGGGAGATATCGAGTTTGAAATTGAGGTTTTGCAAGTCTATGTAGAAGATGTTCACCAAAGACTAGAAATAATGCGTGGGGCGATCGCTAGTAGTGATCACTTGCAGGTTATGAAGGAGGCTCATCACATTAAGGGGTCGAGTAGTAATGTGGGGGCTTTACGAATGCGTGATTTAGCCGTGAAGCTTGAAGAGTTAAATCTAGAGCAAGATAGTACGAAAGCTACGGAGCTGATTGAGGAGATGTTTCTCAACATACAAGCTGTAGAGGGCTTTGTTGCAGAAAAATTATCGACGGTAATATCTTGAGTTATTCGGGCTTACAGCAATTTCTGATCAAACCAAGAAAAAATTTAAAAACGTTGCTTCGCAACGTTTTTAAATTTTTTCTTGGTTTGCTTTTGAGCGCAAGGCGCTGTAAATGTCGCTTAGGAAAGCAAAACAAGAACCCGATTTTTTGTGGCATGGCTTTGCTGGATCATAAAAATCGGATTCTTGTTTTGCAATGAGATTGCTAGACTCTAAATGCGACTATACTAGTGATAGCAATTTGCTCAATTAAAAATTAATCAGAAATTAGTTATGAGTCTCCCTTTGCCCGCGTTTGACCTGAAATCTGATAATAATTATGAACTAATGGATGTGGAAGCAATTCAAAAGGCTTTGGGGCGATCTCGGGCTTCGGTATATCGCTATGCGAATACTGACCCCAATCAAAGTGAGCTAAATCTGCCCTATGACCCACAAAAGCTTAATCCAGAGTTGCGCCAAAGCGATCGCGAACCGTTGTTATTTCATCCTACCGAAGTTTCCAGATTTGCCAGAGATGTCCTGAAGATGAAGCAGGTGACAATTCAGGTACAAGAGCCGACTCAGAATGAAACTAATCGGCTCTTGAGAGAAATTTTGCAAGAATTAAAAACTCTGAATCAAGGGATTAGTTTTCTTCGTAATCCGTAAAACAGAAGACACACTTTGTGCGTCTTCTGTTGAGAAATTAGCTTAGATAAGTGTATCCATTTAAGCAATGCTCATATTTTTGCAAAAATAGCCTTGCTTCATCAAGGGTGATTTGCTTCTCTTGGAGAGCGCGTTCCGTTTCTTGGCGAATATTTTCTAGCATCGCATCACGATTGTACTGCACATATTCGAGAACCTCGGTCATCGAATCGCCTTTAATCACATGCTCGACCTTATAGCCTGTTGGCGTTGCGTGAATATGTACCGCATCGGTATCGCCAAAGAGATTATGCAAATCGCCAAGGATTTCTTGATAGGCTCCACCAAGGAATAGGGCTAAGAAATAAGGTTCTTCGGCAATGAAGGGATGTAATTCAAGGACAGATTTGATATCGCGCAAATCGATAAAGCGATCAATCTTGCCGTCACTGTCACAGGTTAAATCTGCGATCGTGCCGCGACAGGTAGGTTCTTCATTGAGGCGATGGATCGGCATGATTGGGAAGAGTTGGTCGATCGCCCAACTATCGGGTGCGGACTGAAACACTGAGAAATTGCAATAGTAAGTCAGCGCCATTGCTCTTTCTAGATCTTCAAGATCATCGGGTACATAATTTAGTTTGCGAGTCACCTTGAGAATGCGATCGCAACATTCCCAGAACAGTCGCTCAACTCTTGCCCGTTGCTTTAAGCTCAGATAGCCAAAGGCAAATAGGCTAATTGCTTCTTGGTTGAACTGCACTGCATCATGATAAATCTCTTGATAGTTGTTCTCATTGATATTTTCCAGTGCCTCAAAAAGATTACGAACAATGAGATGCTCATCTTCTTTTAATGGCTCAATGGCTTGAGTTGGCGTGCCGCTAATGCCCACTACATCAAAGATTAAGACCGATTGATGAGAAGCGATCGCCCGACCACTTTCGCTCGTTAAGGTGGGCACAGGAATTCCTTTTTCAGTACAAGCATCCTTAATTGCTGCGACGATATCGTAGGCATAGTTCTGCATACTGTAGTTTTTGGAAGCGTAGAAATTCGTTTTAGAACCGTCGTAATCTACGCCCAAACCACCACCGACATCGAGATGCCCCATCGGTGCGCCTAGGGTCGTAAGTTGAACATAGATTTGTCCTGCTTCTCGCAATGCGTCTTTGATCGTGCTGATGTTACTGATTTGCGAACCAATGTGGAAGTGCAGTAATTTGAGGGAATCCAGCATGTTTGCGGCTTCCAACTGTTCGACGGTTTCGAGGATTTCCCACATCCGCAACCCAAACTTAGCGCGATCGCCTGTTGAGTCTTCCCAATGTCCTAGCCCTTTGGTACTGAGTTTGGCACGAACACCGACCACAGGTGCAATGCCCAACTTCGTAGCAGCACGAATGATCATCTCCACTTCTTCTAACTGCTCGATCACAATGATCGTATTCTGTCCCAGTTTCCTTGCTAACAGGGCTGTCTCAATATATTCCGCATCCTTGTAACCATTACAAATCAGCAAAGAACCGGGGGTGCGTAGGGTGGCAAGAGCAATGAGTAATTCGGGTTTAGAACCTGCTTCCAAACCAAATTGGAAGGGTTTCCCATATTTAGCAATTTCTTCTACCAATTGCCGTTGCTGATTGACTTTGACAGGAAAAACGCCACGATAAACGCCATTGTAGTTATAACGGGCGATCGCCTTAGCAAAGGTGGAGTTTAAGCGCTCAATGCGATCGGCGAGAATATCCGAAAATCTGACTAGGATCGGCGATCGCAATCCCCTTTGCTTGAGATCATTTACCAGTTCAAACAGGTCAATACAGCCACCGCGATCGCCTTTTGGGGAGACAGTTACGTGACCAGCCTCGTTAATACTAAAATAAGGTTCACCCCAGCCATTGATGCGATAAAGGGTCTCACTATCTTGAATAGTCCATTTTTTTGCCTCGGCAACGACAGGCAACTGAATCTCTTGCAACATTGTTAATAAACCTTTGATAAACCCTACAAAATAAAAACTGCTCTGTAACAGGCGGCACTTTCGGCTGACCGTATCAACTTTAGCACTATCAATTAAATCTAGTGGTTAAGCCTGCCAACAGTCTAGATCTTTTTGAACAAGTAAATTAACTCCAAGCTGCCTATGACACTCCATTCATTTTGATGAGCCAGAATCGTCAGTCTGAGATTGATCGCAGTGAGGGACTTGCTATTAATTAAAGTACCTGTGGCTTCGACTTCGCTCAGCCAACGTTAGCTGAGCGAAGTCGAAGCTAACGTTGGTGGGACATTTTTTATCCGCAAGTCACTAAAGCGAATCAAGATCTCGATGTAGATACAAGAGCTGAGCAAGAAATTGAATCTCTCCATCAAACTATGCCTGCCACTGAATAAAAATGCGATCGCTTTAAGTTAGCGATACGACTAAATAGAGGCAGCAATATCAGCTTGATCAGCGCCCAGTGGTAATATATAAAATGTTACAAAAGTATATGAATAGCATTAGCTAGATCTAGGTAGTTACAAATATGGCAGTCAAACCAGATTGGTTGCGAGTAAAAGCCCCACAGTGGGAGCGCGTTGGCAATGTCAAGGAAGTCCTGCGCGACTTGGGGCTAAATACTGTGTGCGAAGAAGCATCTTGCCCAAATATTGGCGAATGCTTTAACCAAGGTACTGCCACATTTTTAATTATGGGACCCGCTTGCACCCGTGCTTGTCCTTACTGCGATATTGATTTTGAAAAGAAACCGCAAGCTCTCGATCCGATGGAACCAATTAACCTCGGCGAAGCAGTACGACGGATGAATCTCAAGCATGTTGTGGTGACTTCCGTTAATCGTGATGACTTGCCCGATGGTGGGGCTTCGCAATTTGTGCGCTGCATCGAAGAGATTCGTAAGTTAATGCCGCAGACTACAATCGAGCTTCTCATTCCCGATCTCTGTGCTAATTGGGAAGCTTTAGAAACTATTCTTTCCGCACGTCCCCATGTGCTGAGTCACAATACGGAAACTGTGCCCAGACTTTATCGCCGTGTTCGTCCACAGGGAGACTACCAACGCAGTTTGGAACTCTTACGCCGCGCCCGTGAAATTGCGCCTTGGGTCTATACCAAGTCGGGAATTATGGTGGGGATGAGTGAGACTGATGAGGAAGTTAGAGCCGTCATGCGTGATTTACGAGCAGTAGATTGCGACATCATTACCATCGGTCAATATCTCCAACCTTCCGCTAAGCATTTGACTCTGCATGAGTTTGTCACACCTGAACAGTTTGAAGCATGGCGGATTGCTGGTGAAGAAATGGGATTTTTGCAAGTGGTTTCTTCGCCGCTTACGCGCAGTTCTTATCATGCTGAGCAGGTACAAGCATTGATGAAGTTATATCCAAAAGAAGTGTAGTGATAGTTGAGAAATGGCGATCGCCTCTTATGCCAGTTATTTAATTAAGGGGCGATCGCATATGATGTGTAAAAGTAAGGCACGGAGTTTGAAATTAAATGACAACGATTGATATGTTACGTGATCGCCTTTTTGAAAAGTTAGAGAATTTGGAACCTGATAAGTTAAGTTCTGTGATTGATTTTGTTGATTTTTTGATATTTCAACAAAATACTAATCGTAGTCATGTAAAGTCTAAAACAATAGAAAATCGTGCAGCTTTAGTTGAAGATATGAAGCAGCTATTTAGAGAAACACAGGCTTTGTCGGGTGTGAGTGAAATTACTGATGATGAGATTGCGGAAGAAATCGCGGCTTATAGGCGAGGCGAATGATTAGGGTTGTTGTTGATACTAATATCTTAGTTTCGGCTGTGCTTAAAGGTAGAGTTGCTGAATCCGTTATTTTGTTATTGGTCTCTAATCCAGATTTTGAGTGGGTGGTGTCTGAAGAAATTTTGATGGAATATAGGTCAGTATTGATGCGGAAGAAGTTTAAGTTATCTATAGAGATGCAGCAACGTTGGTTCAAGATTATTGAGGCTTTTACGACGGTGATAAATGTTGATGTTGCGGTTGATTTCCCTAGAGATCCGAAGGATGCTAAGTTTTTGGAATGCGCGATCGCTTCTTCTGCTTATTATCTAATTACAGGCGATCGCGATTTTGAGGTGTTTGCCGAGTTGCAGGGTACGATGGTTGTGACTGCATCTAGGTTTTTAGGGCTGTTTGTGAAATGAAGTGTGGTAGATCTAGCCGATCGCTTATGATGTCTAAGTGTAAGGCGCGGAGGTTGAAATCAAATGACTATTACGATAGATATCGAAGCGATTGATTTATATAGGATGGTATGCGATCGCTTGAATGTTGTTGAGGATGACATTATAAAATTTTGTCAACGGTGGGGAATTGTTGAGTTTGGTGTGTTTGGATCGGTTTTAAGGGATGATTTTCGGTCTGATAGTGATGTAGATGTTTTGGTCACTTTTGATGCGAAGATTCAACCGAGGCTGGTTGATAGATTGGATATGCAAGAGGAGCTTGAGGCTTTGTTTCATCGTCCTGTTGATATGGTGCAAAGGTGTTTGCTCAAAAATCCTTATATGCGATCAGAGATTTTACGTTCTTGTTTAATGATTTATGTCGATAAGTAATAAAGATGCTACGTCCTTATGGGAAATTGTAAGGTCTATTGAGTATATTCAGGCTTTTACTGTTGGTATGGGCTTATGGTGACTATCTCGCGGATAATTTGGCGCAAAGTGGTGTTGAGCGTAAATTTGAAATCATCGGCGAGGCGGTGAGGCGGCTTTCTGATGAGTTTCGGCAAGATCATCCTGAGATAGATTGGCGTAATTTAGTCGGTTTGCGAAATATTATTGCCCATCGCTACGATCAAGTTGATCAGGCTATTTTGTGGGATGCGATTGAGTCTGTTTTACCTGTTTTGATAGAGCAAGTAAGGGTTTTGTTACCTCCAATTTTGGACATTGAGGAAGTATAGTATTTGTTACTATTTTAAGCTGAGGTTGGGTTATGAGTGATGATTTGCCGATGGGGTGGGAAATGATTCAGCTAGGAAATATAGCAGAGTTCATAATGGGGCAAGCACCTCCTAGTTCGGAGTGTAATTTTGAAGGAAATGGAATTCCATTCGTTAAAGCTGGAGAGTTCGGCAAAAAACATCCTGTTATTAGAGAGTGGACAACTAAGCCCCTGAAAATGTCTAATGCAGAAGATGTGCTTATATGTGTTGTTGGTGCTACATGCGGAAAACTCAATCTTGGAATTGATTGCGCCATAGGACGCTCTGTTGCTGCTATACGATCTAAGAAAGCTACTTTTTCTAACTTTTTATACTATCAATTACTCTTACATGTAAATACATTGCGTACAGCGTCTACGGGAACTGCTCAAGGTGTTATCTCTAAGGACATGTTAGGTAATACTCTGATTGCGCTTCCGCCACTCAATGAACAACGGCGGATTGTGGATAAGTTGGATCGGATAGGCGATCGCCACCGCACGGCGCGTAATGAGTTAAACCATATGCCAAAACTAATTGCGCGTTACAAACAATCTGTTTTAGCTGCTGCTTTTTGCGGTGATTTAACCGCAGATTGGAGAGAGTTAAATCTTAATGTAGAGACAGCATATGACTTAGTAAGGAGAATAGAGATTGAAAGAAGATTCCTTTGGAAAAAAATGGAGTTGGCTAAACTACAATCAAAGCCGAATAAATTAATTGGAGATTCATGGGAAAAAAAGTACAAGGAACCAGAAAGGTTAGAAAATACAGTAAAAAATTTACCGAATAGTTGGTGTTGCGTTTATTGGCAACAAGTTGGGCTATGCCAAAATGGAAGAGCTTTTCCAAGTACTGAATATACAAGTCATGGAATTAAACTTCTGCGTCCAGGAAACTTAGGTGTTTCAGGTGAAATGACTTGGACATCCAGTAACACAAAATTTCTAGATAAATCGTGGCTAGATCAATATCCTGACTACCTGATTGGGGAAAATGAACTGGTCATGAATCTTACTGCACAGTCTCTTGCTGATGAATTTTTGGGAAGAGTATGTCTTTCTAGTAAGAATGAAAATTGCTTATTAAATCAGCGAATTATGCGACTCACACCTGTCGTGATATCGCCGAAATTTTGCTTTTGGCTGTTTAAATCTCCTTTATTTCGTAATTATGTAGATGGATTAAACACAGGATCTCTGATTCAACATATGTTTTCTTCTCAAGTGGATAAATTTATGCTTCCTCTTCCCCCACTCGAAGAACAAAAAGAAATTGTTCGGCGGGTTGAGAAGATGTTTGAGAAGATCGATAGGATGGAGCAGGAATATCAAAAAGCAGCGAAACTTTGTGACAGATTGGAACAGGCGACATTAGCAAAAGCATTTCGTGGTGAACTTGTGCCGCAAGACCCTAACGACGAGCCAGCATCGGTACTGTTGGAACAAGTAAAAAGGGAAAAGGCAAAAGGAAAAATTAAATCTAAGAAATAGGTTTGAATCGTAGGGGTTGAGCATTTGCGTCACAATTGCCAAACACACCACAAAAAACTAAATTCGCAAATGCTCAACCCTATGCGCCTTAACCGATAAATTATCCCTGCGGTCTAAACATTCGAGGCTTGGGCAAAGCATTCCCCAATGTAGAGGATCTGAAAAATCAAAAATTGTCACGGGAATGCTTTGCCCCTACATCAGGATTGTGTTTTGCAACCCTAATTTCAAAGCTATAATCATGAAATCTTTGGTTAAAGTTCAAGTTTTACACCATTACCATGAACACATTACTCAAACCAGTCTCAAACCAGCTAAATACATGGATTAATGCCCACTGGTCAGAATTTGTAGCGATCGCCGATGCCCCAGATAGCGCCAAACGCAAAAGCTACTATTACAAACAACAGATGAGATTTGAGGATATGTCCACAGGTTCCGACCACGCCAAAGATCACACGATCACGATTATGAGTATTGGACTATTTGCTGCATTGCGAGGCATCCCAATCAATGGACATGACGGATGCTCATACCGTAAATCAGGACAAAACGAATTTCAGCCCGATGCCTCCTATTACATAGGCGACAACGCCGATGCGATCGCTTGGGGAACGCGCATCATTGACCTTGATCAATATCCCTTACCCGATCTCGTCATCGAAATATCTGACACCACTTTTAACGATGACCTCGGCACAAAACGCCTGCAATACGAAGAATTAGGCATCAGAGAATATTGGATCGTCAATGTCCAAACAATGAAAATCTATGCCTTTGCGATCGCCCCAGATGGCAGCAGCAAACTTATCCATGAGTCAATAGTTTTATCAGGACTCAAACTCGAAATATTAGAACAAGCCCTCCAACGCAGCCGCCAAGAAAACCAATCGGCAGTTACCGCATGGCTAATGCAACAGTTTCAGAATTAAGCTAAGTTGTAGCGCTTCGTACTGCAACTTAGCTTCGGGATTTATCAGGAAAAGCCAATGGAAATACAATCAGCGAACTTTGCATTTCTGAAACAACATGACCTTGCACTCGTGCAGATTGCAACCCATGCCGAGCGTTATTTCCATGACGACAGCAACACCTGCATCATCAAACTCCGTCAATTTGCCGAACGCCTCGCCAAACTGATCGCCGCTAACACAGGGCTATACCAAGCACCAGACGAAGCCCAAGCAGAACTACTCAAAAGATTAAAACTAGAAGGCATCATTTCCAGCGAAGTCGCCGATCTCTTCCATTCCATCCGCATCTCAGGTAATAAGGCTGTCCACAACTTCCGCAACACTGATCGCCAAGAAGCCCTCACCCTCCTCAAAAACGCTCGACATTTAGGAATCTGGTTCCATCGCACCTTTAAGGACAAAAATTTTAAAGCTGGCGCATTCATGCCACCCGCCTTACCCACCGATGCCACCGCCGATCTGCAAGCCGAAATTGCCAGACTGCAAGAGATCGTCACCGCCACTCAATCCGTCGCCGATCGCTCGCGCCTCGAAGCCGAACAAAAAGCGATCGCCCTGATGTCTGCCGAAGAAAAAGCGCGTCAAGCCCTAGCAGAGAAACAGCTATGGGCGCAGATGGCGATCGAAACGGAACAAAAGCTATCTCAACAAATCACCAATCACACCATCACCCCCAAACAAACCGCCGAAATCGTTAAGCGATCGGAAATTGCCGCTCAAAATATCGATCTCGATGAAGACCAAACCCGCAAGATAATCGATCAAAAATTACGCGATCGCGGTTGGGAAGTGGACAGCCAAAACCTGCGCTATAGCCAAGGCTTTCGCCCCACCAAAGGCAAAAATATCGCCATTTCCGAATATCCCACTAATGACGGTATTGCTGACTATGCCCTATTTATCGGTTTGCGCTGTGTCGCCATGATCGAAGCCAAACGACGGCGCAAAAATGTTGCAGATGCGATCGGGCAAGCAGAGAGATATGCGAAGGGGTATTACCCTCACCCCCCAGCCCCCTCTCCCAAAGGGCGAGGAGGAGAAAATTCTGGTTCCCCTCTCCCTTTGGGAGAGGGGCTAGGGGAGAGGGCAGAAGTTCCATTTGTATTCGCCACCAATGGACGCGGCTATCTCAAACAATTGGAAACCGAAAGCGGTATCTGGTTTCGTGATATTCGCAAATCCACCAACCATAGCCGAGCACTCATCGACTTCTATACTCCCGATGGTTTAGAAGCCTTGTTGACAATGGATCGAGAAGTTGCCCATGAGAAGTTAAAAAATACTAGCTTCAACTTTGGGTTTGATCTCTATCCTCATCAACGCGCCGCCATTGAGAAGATCGAAGAAGCCCTCGAAAAAGATCAGCGATCGATGCTAGTCGCGATGGCAACAGGCACAGGTAAAACTAAACTTGCGATCGCCTTGTTATACCGTTTACTCGACAGCAAACGCTTTCGCCGCGTTTGCTTTGTCGTCGATCGCAGCGCCCTCGGCAACCAAACCGCCGATGAATTTAGCACCACCAAAGTAGTTACAGCCAAAACCTTCACCGATATTTTTGGCTTAAAAGGCTTAAAAGACATCGATCCCGAATCAGAAACCAAAGTCCATATTTGTACGATCCAAGGCTTAGTGAAGCGCGTCCTCTATGCCAAAGAAAATAGCGATATTCCCCCCATCGACCAATATGACCTGATTTTGATCGATGAATGTCATCGCGGCTATTTACTCGATCGCGAAATGTCCGACGCTGAGCTAAGCTTCCGCAGCCAAGATGATTACATCTCCAAATATCGCCGTGTCTTAGAACATTTCGATGCCGTCAAGATCGGCTTAACCGCCACACCTGCCTTACATACCAAACAAATCTTCGGCGAACCGATTTATACCTATAGCTACCGCGAAGCCGTCATCGATGGCAGGTTGATTGACCACGAACCACCGATTCAAATCGGTACATTGCGAAGTAAATCAGGCATCAAATTTGAAGTTAATGAGGAAGTGCCCCTTTACAACACCGTTACAGGTGAAATTGACCTCAGCAACACTCCTGATGAGCTAAATTTTGATGTCGAGAAGTTTAACAAACAAGTAATTACGGTTCCTTTTAATCGGGCGATCGCCCAAGAATTAGCCGTTCGCATCGATCCCATGTTAGATGAAAAGACGCTGATTTTTGCTGCTAACGATAGTCATGCCGATCTCATCATTAAAGAACTCAAAAGCGCTATGCAGCAACGCTATGAAGAACTAGATAATGACGCAATTCAAAAATTAACAGGTTCAGTCGATGGTGTTCAAGGCAAGATTCGTGTCTTTCGTAATGATTCCTTACCAAAAATTGCTGTTACTGTAGACTTGCTGACAACGGGAATTGATGTTCCCAAAATTTGCAACCTCGTATTTGTGAGGCGGGTCAATAGCCGCATTCTCTACGCGCAAATGCTTGGCAGAGCCACACGCCGCTGTGATGAGATCGGCAAAGAGACATTTAAGATTTTTGATGCTGTCGATATCTATGCAAATATGCAAGAAGTCAGCGACATGAAGCCTGTAGTCGTCGATCCTAAAATCTCTTTGGCGCAGTTATTTGATGAATTAATTCAAGTTGTCGATCCCCAACATCAAAAAGTAATCCGCGATCAAATCATCGTCAAATTAAGACAAAAATTATCAAAGATGAGCGATCGATCAAAAGATCACTACGAAGCAAACCTAGGCGAAACCCCAGAAACCAGCTTTAACAAATTTCGTACCAGTTCTTTAGAGTCAATGGTGGCATGGGTCAAAGCAAAACCACAACTTAGCAAACTATGGGACTGGAATCCTGAATATGCAGGAAATTGGGTTCCCATCTCTGAGCATCATGACGAGGTGATTTCCGTAACGCGAGGCTATGGCAAGGGCAAGAAACCCGAAGACTTTCTTGATGAGTTTATGAGCTACATTCGCAATAATACTAATCAGATTGCTGCGCTAACCGTAGTTTTACAGCGTCCCCGTGAGTTAACTCGTGCTCAATTGCGAGAATTGCGCCTAGAAATTGATAAGATGGGCTACTCGGAAACCTATTTGCAGCAAGCATGGCGAGACACCAAAAATGAAGACATAGCTGCTTCGATTATTGGGTTTATCCGTCAGGCGGCTCTAGGCGATCCTCTCATTCCCTATGAAGATCGCGTTAAAAGTGCGCTCAGACGGATCTTGGCAAAGAAAGCTTGGACTGAGCCACAGCGTAAATGGTTGCAACGTATTGGCGAACAGATTACAAAAGAGATTGTGGTCGATCGCGAAGCCTGCGATCGCGAACCATTTCAATCTAGTGGTGGGTTTAATCGGCTAAATCGCATTTTTGATGGACAATTAGAAACTATTTTGGGAGATCTAAACGAGGAGATATGGCAAAAAACAGCTTAATAAGCAACAAGAACAATCAAAAAGTTACCGACAATATTGTTGCTAAGCTTTGGAATCTCTGTAATATTCTGCGAGATGATGGGGTCACTTATAACGAATACGTTACCGAACTAACATTTTTATTATTTTTAAAAATGTTAGCCGAGACAGGTCAAGAACATCGATTACCCGAAAAATATCGTTGGGCTGAGTTAGATAGTCGCGATGGGCTAGATCAATTAAAGTTCTATCGCCAGCTTTTCCTAGATCTTGGCAATGAAGAGATAGTATCAGATCCAGTAGTTTTATCAATTTTTAGCGATATTCAGACTAAGCTCAGAAAACCTACCAACCTCAAGGCTCTTACCGATGCGATTGACAAATTAGATTGGTTTACGGTAAGAGAAGAGATAGACGAAGGAAATAAAGATAATCAAAAAGATGCGCCTCATCAAGAAGATGCAGATAAATTTGGCGATCTCTATGAAGGTTTGTTAGAAAAAAATGCTGCGGACAAAAAATCTGGAGCAGGACAATACTTTACACCACGTTCCTTGATTCATTGCATTATCAGACTCGTTAAGCCCCAAGCAGGTGAAGTCATTCAAGATCCCGCCGCAGGTACAGGCGGCTTCTTAGTTGCCGCCGATCATTACATTAAGAAACATACAGATAATCTATTTAAACTCAATCCCAAACAAGCATTTTTTCAACGCCACGAAGCTTACCGAGGTTTAGAATTAGTTCCAGATACACACCGCCTCTGTTTGATGAATTTGCTATTACATGGTATTGAAAGCGGCGTGAATAATGGCGATAGTCTCTCCCCTGATGGCGAAACCCTAGGTAAAGCCGATGTGATTCTCACCAATCCTCCCTTCGGTACTAAAAAAGGCGGTGGTCGTCCCACCCGATCCGACTTCTCCATTACTGCCGAAACTTCCAATAAACAACTCGCCTTTGTCGAACATATCTATCGCGCCCTCAAAACCAATGGCAGAGCTGCCGTAGTCCTTCCTGATAACGTTCTGTTTGAAGACAACACAGGCAGAAAGCTAAGACAGGAATTAATGAATCTCTGCTATCTGCATACAATTTTGCGACTACCCACAGGTATCTTTTATGCCCAAGGTGTGAAAACCAACGTGCTATTTTTTACACGAGGCAAAAGCGATCGCGGCAACACCAAGGCAGTCTGGGTATACGATATGCGAGCTAACACCAACACCTTTGGCAAAACTCGTCAACTAACTCTTGCAGACTTTGCCGAATTTGAAGCCGCCTTTGGTGAGGATCCCTACGGCAAATCACCACGCATCGATCAAGGCGAAGAAGGAAGATTCCGTTGCTTTACCCGCGAACAAATCAGCGATCGCAATGATAACCTCGATATTGCATGGCTAAGGGACACCAGCGACGATCCTGAAGATGAAATGACTGAACCCGAAGAAATTGCCTCTGCGATCTCCACTCATTTAAAAAATGCTTTAAGTGCGATCTCAGATTTAATGGAAGAATTGGAAAATGTTGTCTAGAAAGTCGTCTAGAAATAGGTTACACGATCGCTCATTTACTATGGCTCAATAATTTATGCGTGTTGTATTTTTTGGAACTCCAGACTTTGCAGTTCCCACATTAGAGAAACTTTTATCCGAACCAGATTTTGAAGTGGTGGGTGTGGTGTCACAACCAGACACTAGGCGCGGACGTGGTAATCAAGTTACGCCGCCTCCCGTCAAAGCTGCGGCGATCGCTAAAAATCCCGACCTCCAAATCTGGCAACCCGATCACCTTAAAAAAGATAAACAGGTACTTGAAGAACTTCTGGCAACTAATGCTGATGTATTTGTGGTGGTTGCCTACGGGCAGATTCTCTCGCAAAAGATTTTGAATATGCCTAAGTATGGCTGTATCAATGTGCATGGCTCATTGCTGCCAAAATATCGGGGAGCCGCACCGATCCAATGGGCGATCGCGAATGGGGAAAGTGTTACTGGGATTACGACCATGCAAATGGATGCAGGGATTGATACGGGCGCAATGCTACTCAAGGCGGAGTTAGAGATTTTGCCTGACGATAATACAGATACCTTAAGTACGAAATTAGCGAATTTAGGTGCAGATTTATTAATTGATACTTTGCGAAGGTTAGATACCATCAAGCCTGAACCTCAAGATGATGCTTTGTCCTGCTATTCACCGATGATCGGGCGCGAGGATTGGGAACTAGATTGGAGCAAAGAGGCGATCGCTTTGCATAATCGCATTCGTGCTTTCTAT
This sequence comes from Pseudanabaena sp. BL-A-41, assembly GCA_050632425.1. Classification (GTDB taxonomy): domain Bacteria; phylum Cyanobacteriota; class Cyanobacteriia; order Pseudanabaenales; family Pseudanabaenaceae; genus Pseudanabaena. The sequence continues at coordinate 4,205,805 of CP192607.1, forward strand.
CCCAATTGCTATACAGATTTTCGTGGACAGAGGTTAAAGATTACAAAAACAGAAGTTATTGAAGCAGAGGATAATTTAGAGAATATTGGTAAGGTTGCCGAAATTCGTAAAGGCAAAGGTTTTGTCTTGCAAACTGGTAAAGGTTTATTACTCATTAAAGAAGTACAACCTGCGGGTAAAAAACTGCAATCGGGTTGGGACTTTGTCAATGGTGCAAGAATTGCGATCGGGGAATCATTAACCTAACTGATGCTACGTAGATGGAACTATAACCCCCTATCCCTCATGCGTACTCAGTAGGGGCGGGTTTAGTTGATGATTCTGTGCTGAAGCAAGATCTATATGCAAAACCCGCCCCTACGTTAGAACCTTCCACGTAACATCAGAACCAAATTAAAAAGCTTTCTAAGCGCTGCTTATCTTTTAATTTGGTTGTGCCTAGCTAACCAATGCCTCTTAAAATTAAAGCAAGCCTAAAAGTATGGGCATTTTTGCGTTTATTTAGAGCATAGTTAACTTGCAAGTTTAATGAGCATAAAAGTCGTTTCCACTTCCCCATTTACCGACCAGAAGCCCGGTACTTCTGGACTTAGAAAAAAAGTTACCGTTTTTCAAACGCCTAACTATCTCGAAAATTTCGTTCAATCCATATTTAACAGCCTCGAAGGATTTGCAGGACAAACCCTCGTCGTCGGTGGCGATGGACGCTACTACAACCGTCATGCCATCCAAGTAATCTTGAAAATGGCAGCCGCCAATGGTTTTGGCAAAATCATGGTTGGACGAGGTGGCATTTTATCCACACCTGCTGCCTCCTGTGTCATTCGTAAATACAACGCCTTCGGTGGGATTATCCTCTCCGCTAGCCATAACCCCGCAGGCAAGGATGGCGACTTCGGCATCAAGTACAACACAGGTAATGGGGGGCCAGCACCCGAAAAAATCACTGATGCGATCTATGACATCACCAAGAGCATTAGTGAATATAAAATCCTTGAAGCTAGCGACCTCGATCTCGATCGCTTAGGTGAAACCAAACTCGGTGATACGGTGGTGGAAGTGATCGACTCCGTTGCGGACTATGCGGAATTGATGGAATCGCTCTTTGATTTCGATCGCATTAAATTATTACTTGCCTCCCCAGATTTCAGCCTCCGCTTCGATGGAATGCACGCCGTAACTGGTCCCTATGCTCAAGAAATTCTGGTTAATCGTTTAGGCGCACCTGCCAGCGCTTTGCAAAATTGTGTACCGCTTGAAGACTTTGGCGATGGACATCCAGACCCTAACTTGGTTTATGCCCATGATCTCGTTGAAGTGCTGTATGGCAATGATGCTCCCGACTTTGGCGCGGCTTCCGATGGGGATGGCGATCGCAATATGATCCTCGGCAAGAAATTTTTTGTCACCCCTAGCGACAGCTTAGCAATTCTCGCCGCCAATGCCCATCATGTCCCTGCTTACAAAGGTGGACTTGCAGGTATTGCCCGTTCTATGCCCACCAGCCAAGCGCCCGATCGCGTTGCTGCGAGACTTGGAATCGAGAGCTATGAAACGCCCACAGGTTGGAAATTCTTCGGTAACTTGCTCGATGCAGGTAAAGCAACCCTTTGCGGTGAAGAAAGCTTTGGTACTGGCTCTAATCACGTCCGCGAAAAGGATGGACTCTGGGCTGTGCTGTTCTGGCTAAATGTTCTTGCGGCGCGTCAGCAATCGGTCGAGGCGATCGTTAAGGAACATTGGCAGCTTTATGGACGTAATTTCTACTCCCGCCATGACTATGAAGGCGTAGATAGCGATCGCGCCAATACCCTTGTCAATAATCTGCGTAATAAATTTGCTGAATTAAAAGGTCAGAAATTTGGCAATTACGAAGTCGCCTTTGCTGATGATTTTAGCTATACCGATCCTGTCGATGGCAGTGTCAGCAATAACCAAGGTATCAGAATTGGCTTCACCGATGATTCGCGGATTGTCTTCCGTCTGTCGGGTACTGGCACTCAAGGCGCAACCCTCCGTCTCTATGTCGAGAGCTATGAGCCAAATATTGCCAAGCATAACCTCGACACACAAGAGGCTCTGAAGGAGTTAATCGAGATTGCCGATCAAGTTGCCCAGATCAAAGTTCTCACAGGACGCGATCAGCCTACGGTAATTACATAACTCACCTTACGCAGAAGGCTATAAGACCCTCACCCCTAGCCCCTCTCCCATAGGGGGAGAGGGGAAAAGAAAAATTCAAAAACACCTCTTGCTCCCCTTCTCCCGTTCTGGGAGAAGGGGTTGGGGGATGAGGGCGGATTTTCTATCTGCGTAAGGTGAGTACATAAATAAAAAAAGCGGCGCATCGCGCCGCTTTTTTTAAAACTGACAGGTCTCTTGTAACCAAGTTTTTTCTTCTTCATTGAGTAGCGGTGAGAGCTTCTCAATTACTGCCGCATAGTAATTTTCTAGCCATGCAATCTGCTGAGGATTGAGCTTATGGCGATCGATTAATTTCTTGTCAAAGGGAATGTAGGTCAAGGATTCAAACTCGTACCAAGGCGTTTTATGAGAATTATCGCCTTCAGACTTGGGCGATTCCTGCTTGACTTCCTTCACAAAATAGAGATTCTCCAAACGGATACCACCCCATTTTGGTTGATAGTACCCCGGTTCAATGCTATTGATTGTGCCGAGATCGAGAGATTGATTCACCCGCTTACTGATGCCATTGGGCCCTTCATGGACATTGAGGAATACACCCACACCATGCCCAGTGCCATGTCCATAATCTAGCCCACTTTGCCAGAGAGACGAACGGGCAATACCATCAATTTGACTGCCTGTTGTGCCTTTGGGAAATCTTTGCATCGCGCAATTAATATGGGATTTGAGAACCTCCGTATAGCGATCGCGTTGTTCGGCTGTCGGTTCACCAATGCTCATGGCGCGAGTATCATCGGTCGTACCGCCATAAAACTGCGAACCCGAATCTAGTAAGAGCAAATCGCCATTAATCAACTTACAAGCTGGATTTGGGTTACTGTAATGCACAATCGAGCCATTCGCCCCCGTACCTGCGATCGTGGGGAAACTGAGGTCGATAAAGCCTTCCTGTTGCTTATATAAACCTTCAATTTTGTGAGCAACATCCCTTTCGCTAATGACATTACCTACAGCGACCTGTTCTTCAATCCATTTAATCGTCAAGGTCTTTGCCCAGCTAGCCTTGAGATTAGCTTTTTGCATCTGCGCGATTTCGACCGCATTTTTATGGGATTTGAAAGTCTCAATGGGATTGTCACCATCAACGATTTTGGCTCTGACTGACTTCAGTTGTAGATATGTGCTGTAAGTAGTTTGCGGTGCAGCTACTAGTACAGGCTGATAATCAGCAACTAGCGATCGCAATGTTGGCAAATATTGCTCATAATCAAGGATTTGCACTTGACCCGCAAGGGATTGACGTACTGCTTCATCAATGCGCGCAGTATTTGTAAACAGATAAGCATCAGTCAAAGTGACGATCGCATAGCTAATAAATACGGGATTGCACTCGACATCACGACCGCGCAAATTGTAGAGCCACGCAATCTGATCCAGCTTGGTGACAGGTAAAATCGCCGCCTTCTTTTTCCCTAAAGCTTCACGCACCCGTTCTAATTTCTTGGCTAATCCCTCACCTGTAATCTCATCGGGCAAAGCAATCACAGGTTGATCGCCAAAAGTAGGTATAGGCTCACTCTCCGCCCAAGAACTTTGCGATCGCACCGTATCTACCAAATTTTCAAGGATCGGCACGATTTCGACACCACTAGCATTTAAGCGATCGGCAAAGCGACGATATTGGGAAATGGTAATCGTAAAGGGATCGATGCCGAGGCGAAAGGTTTTCGCTTGCTTCGCGGCATTACTTCCCAATTCTTCCAGAACTTCTTCCACAGTCTGATGATCTTCCAATCCCACTTTGCAGACCTTTTGCAACTTTGCATCCACCTGCATATCCGCCTGCTCGTAATAGCGCGGATCGACAAATACCCATGCTTGGGTAGTACCGATTAAAAAATCTCCAGCCGAACCCGTAAAACCACTAATCCATTGACGACGCTGTTTCGCTTCGGGCAAGTACTCATTGAGATGCTCATCCGCCGAAGGGACAAAGTAAGCATCAATTTTATGTTTTGCCAATTGCGATCGCAAAGCCGTAAATTTCTGGGCAACGCCCGTTAAGTCAGAGGATTGTGGTGATGCGGTGTTTAAGGGCTGCAATAAAACCATGAAGTTTATCTGTGGGTAGAGATTGATCTATCCAAATTTTAACCGATTTCATTTTGAAGGCATAAAACCAGATTCTATGCCACCCACGTAGCGGGTGGCATAGAATCTGGTTTTATGTGGCGTAAGCTTTTAGGTCTTTAGCTGGATAAAGGATGAATAGTTCATTTGCTATAATCTCTTTGCCTATAGCCACTTTGGGATAAAAGTCCCCTTTAACCCAATAATTACTGCAATGTTAATTACCGAAAATATCGAAACTCGCGATCGCCTCCAAAGTTCATTGTCAACATGGACATGGCAAGGACATCAAATCCAATATTCCGTCACGGGTTCAGGTACACCTCTAGTGCTGATTCATGGCTTTGGTGCGTCCATCGGTCACTGGAAAAAGAATATTCCCGCATGGGCTGAAGCTGGCTATCAAGTATTTGCCCTCGACCTCTTAGGCTTTGGCGCTTCCGCCAAACCTGTCCTCGACTATTCCCTTGAACTTTGGGAAGAACTCCTGCGCGACTTTCATCAAGAACTAGTCCAACGCCCTGCGATCTTCATCGGTAATTCCATTGGTGCGTTACTAGCCCTGATGTTGACAGCAAATTCTCCCGAAATTGCGATCGGAGCAGTTTTGCTCAATGCCGCAGGTGGTCTCAATCATCGTCCTGAAGAATTGAATTTGCCCCTGCGCTTAGTGATGGGAGCCTTTGCCAAGTTAGTTAGCTCCGAAGTTACAGGAAAGTTTGTATTTAACCAAGTGCGCCAAAAGCGGAATATCCGAAATTCCCTGCGTCAGGTCTATCGCAATCATCAAGCGATCGATGATGACTTAGTGGATATGCTCTATCAACCATCCTGTGATGAAGGTGCACAAAATGTCTTTGCTTCGATTCTCACGGCTCCTGCTGGCCCACGTACTACCGATCTTTTAGCAAAAGTAGAAAAGCCTTTGCTAGTGCTATGGGGTGATGCCGATCCTTGGACTCCCATCAATGGTGCAAAGGTCTATCAAGAGGCAAGTAAAACCAAAGATATTCAACTCATTCCCATTCCCAATACAGGACATTGTCCCCATGACGATCGCCCTGAAATTGTCAATGCTCTGGTAATTCACTGGTTACAAAAATTACTCTAAAATCAGAATAGGTATTGCTTTGCAATACCTATTCTGATTCTTTTATCGCAATGTGCTGTAAGTTCGGGATGTAGCGCAGCTTGGTAGCGCATCGCGTTCGGGACGCGAGGGTCGTAGGTTCAAATCCTATCATCCCGATTGGTAGTAAAACCCATAAGAATTTTTGAAAGCGTCGCTTCGCGGCGCTTTCAAAAATTCTTATTTGATACTCTAAGCCTTAACAGGCTGTATGATTATCTTGCGTTCATGTTCAATCACAATTTAATCACAAGCCATCATGTTGAGTTCGACTAGGGAACTTCTAGAAACTGCGCGTCGCAATGCCTACGCGATCGGTGCATTTAATGTCTATAACTTAGAAGGCGTAAAAGCTGTGGTCAATGCTGCGGAAATTAGTCGCAGTCCTGCCATGTTGCAATTACATCCTAGTGCTCTCAAGTATGGCAAACTTCCCCTAGTGAGAATGTGCATTGAGGCAGCAAAGTCAGCAAATGTACCCATCTCCATCCATCTTGATCACAGTACTTCGGCGGCGGATATTCGCTTAGCCCTCGATGCTGGTGTGCGATCGATCATGGCGGATGGTTCACCCATGCCCTACCAAGAAAACTTGAGATTCACTAGGGACATGACCGCGATCTCTCACAAGTTCCATGCGATCGTCGAAGCGGAAATTGGCAGAATCAGTGGCACTGAAGATGGACTCACCATTGCGGAGAAAGAAGCTAAGATGACCGATCCGCTTCAAGCCCTAGAATTTGTGCAACAAACTCAGGTTGATGCTTTAGCTGTCACCATTGGTAATGTTCATGGCGAATATAAAAGCCCACCCCGTCTAGATTTTGATCGTCTTGAAAAAATTCGTAGTCTGGTGGATATTCCCTTGGTTTTACACGGTGCTTCGGGTTTACCCAAGGAGATGATTGAGCGATCGATTCAATTGGGAGTATGTAAATTTAATGTCAATACGGAAGTGCGTCAAGCCTATATGCAGTCACTCAAGTTAGAAATTTGCGGTGACAGTCCTAAGGATTTATTAGAAATCGCAGGGGAAGCGATCGCTGCTATGCAGGAAGTAATTATCGATAAGCTCAACCTGTTTGGCTCCGTTGGCAAAGCCCACCTCCATGAAACTCCCTATGCCGAGCTATTAGCAACACAGGCACATACCTAACCAGCCCAGCATTGTTTCCCCGCCGAAGGCGGGGAAACAATGCTATCTATTTCTAAAGCGCTGAATCCGTTTTTGGATATCATCAGTAATTTCTTGTATTTTGGTAATATCACTAGCTAACAAATGCTTTTGCAATAGCTTCCAAATTGGTGCTAAGTCTGTAGGATATTTGAGCAATAGTAAAAGGATATCGTTTTCGTAAATGCTGGCACGATCAAATTTATTTTGCTGATAAAGAGAGGGAAGCGCATACAGTTTAAGAATCAGTAAGCCTTCAACAGTGACACAACGCACGGTTAAATCACCGAATTGTCTTGAAGTAGTATGATTTTTAGCTATGTGCTTAAAGAGTAAATTTTGAGTTAGGAGGATATCTACTTGAAGATTATCAAAATTTGCTCTAGCAAAATTCTGGTTCTTATCCGCAATTGTTAACTCAGGAAGTGCAATAAGATCTTTTTGGGAAAGTATTAGATCAATATCCTGTGTGTTGCGACCATCAACATAACTAAGTAAGGCTACTCCACCAACGAGTAAATATTCGATTTCACGTTCTTGAAGTAACGCAAATAAGCGATCGATATTTTCTGATAAATTGACTATCCCTGACTGATCGCTACTCCAGTTTTTCATATTAAATATAATTCCGTTTTTGACAATCTCGCTAATAGCTAGCATTGTTTTTGACTAAGTTAAATAAATTGGGAAGTTATTTTTGCGTCATTGTTGTTAAGTGAAGTATAGAGTTGTTTTTCGACAGCATGGGTAAACAACTCTAAATTTAAGCGATCGCCCAAACCATCATTTCGTGATCTTAACTATTTTGTTATCCTAGCTACAGTGCCATAAGCGCACCAATCAAGATTTAATAGTAGCTAACTCATCAGTCAAGACTCACCGCAATGACCACAACGCCGATCGCTCCTAAAACAACGCCTACACTTACCAATCGTCCCGACGCATTAGGACGGTTTGGCATCTTTGGTGGCAAATATGTCCCCGAAACCCTCATGAGTGCTCTTACTGAGCTAGAAACTGCCTTTTATCATTACAAAAACGATCCAGACTTTAACAATGAGCTAGATGGCTACTTGCGGGACTATGTGGGCAGACCTAGCCCATTATATTTTGCGGAGAGATTGACACTGCACTACGGCACGGCACAGATTTATCTGAAGCGGGAAGATCTCAACCACACAGGCGCACATAAAATTAACAATGCCCTAGCTCAAGTTCTCCTTGCCATCCGTATGGGCAAAAAGCGCGTTATTGCCGAGACAGGCGCAGGACAGCATGGAGTCGCTACAGCCACGGTTTGCGCTCGTTTTGGGTTGCAATGCGTAATTTACATGGGTGTACAGGACATGGAGCGTCAAGCCCTAAATGTCTTCCGTATGAAGCTGATGGGGGCAGAGGTTCGTCCCGTTGAAGCTGGTACGGGCACACTCAAGGATGCGACCTCTGAGGCAATTCGCGATTGGGTAACTAATGTCGTCGATACCCATTATATTCTTGGTTCCGTAGCTGGCCCCCATCCCTATCCGATGATTGTGCGTGATTTCCATGCCGTAATTGGCAAAGAAAGTCGTCGTCAGAGCCAAGAAAAATGGGGTGGCTTGCCAGACATTCTGCTTGCCTGTGTTGGTGGTGGTTCTAATGCGATGGGACTATTCCATGAATTTGTAGATGAACCATCTGTACGCCTCATTGGCATCGAAGCCGCAGGTAAGGGAACAAATACGGAATTCCATGCGGCAACTTTGACCCTTGGGCGCGTGGGTGTCCTACATGGAGCAATGAGCTATCTACTTCAAGATGAACAAGGTCAAGTCCAAGAAGCCCATTCTATTAGTGCTGGCTTAGATTATCCTGGGGTTGGACCTGAGCATAGCTATCTCAAGGATCTTGGTCGCGCAGAATATTACAGCGTCACCGATCAAGAAGCTCTTGATGCTTTCCAACGCCTCTCACGTTTGGAAGGGATTATTCCTGCGTTGGAAACATCCCATGCGATCGCCTATCTCGAAACTCTCTGCCCACAGTTAACCCCCGATCAACGCATCATCATTAACTGCTCTGGTCGTGGTGATAAGGATGTTAACACCGTAATTCAGCACTTACATCTATAAACATTAAAGCGGCTCAATGAGCCGCTTTAATGTTTAAAATGGTATTTTTGCTGAAAGCCAACGTTCAGCTTCTAAGGCTGCCATACATCCTGTTCCCGCCGCCGTAACCGCTTGGCGATATTCATGATCTTGGACATCGCCACAGGCATAAACACCTTCAATATTTGTGGCTGTTGATTTCCCTTTGGTCACGATATAGCCTGTCGCGTCAAGTTCTATCTGTCCTGCAAATAATTCGGTATTGGGCGTATGCCCGATCGCATAAAAAAGTCCACCCACGGCTAAATCACGCTCTTCATTGGTGATAGCGTCACGAATCCTGACTCCCTGTACAATACCTTCGCCATAGACATCAATGGGAAGAGAATGCCAATGCACAGCAATTTTAGGGTGATTGAATATTCGTTGTTGCATTACCTTACTCGCTCTCAGGCGATCACTTCGCACTAACAAATGTACCTTCGAGCCATATTTAGTTAAGAAAATCGCTTCCTCAACTGCCGTATCACCACCACCAACTACTGCTAATTCCACACCTCGGAAAATGGGAGCTGCGCCATCACATACCGCACATGCCGAAATTCCCCGATTCCAATATTGCTCTTCGCTAGGTAAATGTAGCCTTTTCGCAGTTGCACCTGTGGCAATGATGACGCTGTGAGCTTGGACAGAATGGGATGATGAGGTAATTTTAAAAGGGCGATCGCTAAAATCGACAGCAATCACATCTTCCATTACTAACTCTGCACCACAATTTACGGACTGATCCTTCATCTGCATCATTAACTGCGGACCCATAATCCCATTAGGGAACCCCGGAAAGTTTTCCACTTCCGTCGTCGTCATTAACTGTCCCCCCGGGATGCCCCCTTTTTGAAATCCTTCAAATACTAGTGGGCTGAGATTGGCTCGTCCTGCATAGATTGCGGCCGTGTACCCAGCAGGACCTGAACCAATAATCACTACACTCCTAATCACAGATTGGGCGATCGCATCTGACATAATCTTTCTTTCTAAAATTACAAAAGCTCTGTAGCATCCTCGCGATGATGAACTATAGCGGTTTTCAAATGATTACTTACTCATTTGAAAATAAAACATCAATCTCAATAACTCACCTTACACAGAGGGTTATAAGACCCTCACCCCTAGCCCCTCTCCCAAAGGGGGAGAGGGGCAAAGAAAAATTTCAAAACTACCTCTTGCTCCCCTTCTCCCGTTCTGGGAGAAGGGGTTGGGGATGAGGGCGGATTTTCTATCTGCGTAAGGTGAGTCAGTAAGAGTTTTGAGTTTTCATTGAGCCTGTAGTAGTCCTAAATCATTTGCAGATTTTTTGGGTTTATGGAAGCGCACCCCGAAGGGGATGCGCTTCCATAAACCATTTAGGATTGCTATATTGCAAAATGAAAATTGCTATAAGAACTGAACCATTTGCACAGAAGCTATAGAATTTTGAGTTTAGTTTAGAGATGTCGATGTATGTTATTTCTCTATATATAAATTTAAGAAAGTTGGCTTTTAGAATCAAAACTCTACTAAGGTATATACTCTTGAGTTTTTTACACTTTGTATAAGTAGGTGGGCGCAATAAATATAAGACCCCAAAACCTGTGGCGCACGCGCAGCGTGCGCTACAGGTTTTGGTTCTGGTTTTTAATTATGCCCAGCTACTTAGTAGCTATAGGAACCCTAAGTAATCTCTGAAATTTCCCCTACTGATATTGGTTTCATCGATTATTTAAGATTGCTATACATGACAAAATATATCTTAGCTGGTTGATTTTTGTAGGACAATGCAATAATACTTGCAAAAATGAAGCTACATCAACTCTAAATCGATTTTAGGTCGATAAAACTATGGATATTAAGCTCATCAACATTGGCTTTGGCAATATTGTTTCAGCAAACCGAGTTGTGGCGATCGTTAGTCCCGAATCTGCCCCGATTAAGCGTATTATTAGCGACGCTCGTGAGCATGGTAAGTTGGTTGATGCTACCTATGGTAGGCGTACTAGAGCCGTCATTGTCACCGATTCTAGTCATGTCGTTTTATCCGCAATTCAACCTGAAACCGTTGCCAATCGCTTTGTGATTAGCAAAGAAGGCGCAACGGATTAAACAATCTAAATGGTTTGTAAGTAGGTGGGCGCAATTAAATATAAAACCCCAAAACCTGTGGCGCACGCGCAGCGTGCGCCACAGGTTTTGTATCTGGTTTTTAATTATGCCCAGCTACTTAAGAGTACGTCCCTAAGAGGCGTATTCTTATAAACCATTTGTTCTCATGGTATAAGTAGCAAAAATTGAGCTAAACATTACAGGAATTTACGAAACTTGAGCGAAGGTAAAGTAAGCGCAGGCAGACTAATTGTTGTTACAGGACCAAGTGGGGTCGGTAAAGGGACAATCTTACAAAAATTACTAGAACGCTATCCCGATCGCATTCTCTTTTCGATCTCGGCAACTACGCGATCGCCTCGTGCAGGCGAAGAACATGGTCGAGAGTATTTTTTTTGGAGTCGAGATAAGTTTGAACAAAAGCGCGATGCGGGTGAATTTCTAGAATGGGCTGAGTATGCAGGCAATCTCTATGGCACGCCTCGACAAGTGATTGATCAGGCGATCGCTCTTGGTCAAGTTGTTCTCTTAGAAATTGAATTGGCAGGCGCAAGACAGGTTGCCCAGTCCTTTCCTAGTGCCAAGCGGATTTTTATTGCCCCACCATCTATGGAAATTCTAGAAAGTCGCCTGCGTCAACGCAGCACCGATAGTGATGAACAGATTACGAAGAGATTGCACCATGCGAAACTGGAAATCGCGGCGGCAAATGAGTTTGACATCACCATAGTTAATGACGACTTAGAAATTGCGATCCAACAACTGGAAAGCGCCATGTTTGATTAGAATATTTGTGCTTATGTTGGCAACACCAGCACCTGTACAAATCTAATTTTGGTTTTCTTTATGACTATGTGGAGTTTAGTTGGCGCTTTGTTGTTGTCGGTTTCGACCCAAGCTCTTGATGGTCGTGCAGTCGCTACAGTACCAAATTCACTCATGAGCTATGCTACCCGTCCTGTCTTAGCCTCAGACGTAAGTGCAAACACCACCCCTGACCCCGTAGCGAAACAGGCGATCGCGGGAATGCTCAATGAACTCAAACAACTAGGACTAACGAATCCCGATCAAGGTGCATGGATTCAGTCCCATGACGGTGCGATCGCTTCAGGATATCTATCAAATCGCCCCTTGCCCTCAGCATCACTTACCAAAATTGTGACGACACTTGCCTCATTGCAAACATGGGGATCAAACTATCGCTTTATCACCAATATCAGCACTACAGGTAATCTGGTGGGTGATACGCTCAAGGGAGACTTGATTATTGAAGGTGGCGGCGATCCATTTTTTGTATGGGAAGAAGCGATCGCTCTTGGCAATAAGCTCAATAAACTTGGGATCAAACGCATTCAAGGCAATCTGATCGTTACAGGCAGATTTGCCATGAATTTTGAAACCGACTTATCAAAAGCAGCTAACTTTTTGCGCCTCGCCTTTGACAGTAGCCGATGGGAAGGAGAGGTCGCAGAGCAATATGCCACCATGCCTGTGGGTACAGCCAAGCCACAATTGCTAATTCTCGGTAATGTACGGGTTGGGGCATACTCCAATGTGAGCACGCCTAGGTTATTAATTCGTCATGCGTCACTACCTCTGTGGCAAATCCTTAAACGTATGAATACATTTAGCAATAATGAGATGGCGGAGATGTTGGCTTCGCAATTGGGGGGCGGTCAACAAGTAGCGGCGATCGCTGCCAATGCTACGGATATGCCAATATCAGAAATCAGACTGGTTAACGGTTCGGGACTAGGACAGGAAAATCAAATTTCTCCCCGTGCAGTTGTTGCCATTTTGATGGCAGTACATAATCGCGCTCAAGTCGAAGGGCTGACCCTTGCCGATCTCTTTCCGATGAGTAATTGCAACTGTGGCACGATCGAAGGGCGCAAAATGCCTAGATGGGCGATCGTCAAAACAGGAACCCTATCCGATGTCAGTGCCTTAGCAGGTGTTATCCAAACCCAACAGCATGGAGTAATTTGGTTTTCTCTGATCAATCGGGGAGAGGGCAATATCGATGATTTTCATCGATCGCAAGATCATGTCCTCCAAAATTTAGTTGCTAAATGGGGCTTGCCGAAATCACCTAGCCCTAGTTTTACCGAAACCCCTTGGCGAGACAGCGATCGCAACGAAGTAATTAAATAAAAACCAAAAAGATAGAGACGTTGCTTAGCAACGTCTCTATCTTTTTGGTTTTTATAATTGCCATAAATCTATAGCTTATGATGGATACAACTTTTACTAAGTATCTCGATAATGTGAATTTTATGAGTCATAAATACACAAAATATGTATTTAAGAAGAATTTATCGATTTAATAAACTGACCTTAACCTGATGGTGTTGAGAAACACATAGGATAATGAATGTGTACCTCACGCTGATATGACATATACGTTCTCTAATTTCGATCTTAATTCCACAACTTCTGTAATTGATTGGCGGCGATCGCTCGAAGAAATTTATCGCGGGCGCACCATGCATACTTACAAAAGTGGACAAATCATTCCCATGTATTCCCATGAAGTCTGGGTGGTTTGCCGTGGAGTGGTGCAACTTAATACGCTTCATCCTTCAGGCGATGAAGTACTGGTTGGCTTTGCAGTGCAAGCTATGCCCTTTGGTTTACCCCTGACCCATCTGGAGCCATATCAGGCGATCGCCCTCTCAGATGTTGACTTGATGCGATTCACACTTACCGAACTAGAACAATCGCCACAACTTTATCAAGGAATTTTGCAGCATCTCAACCGTCGCCTTCAGCAAACTGAAGCTTTACTTGCCCTAGTTAGTAATAAACGGGTGGAAGAGCGTCTACGCCAAATTCTACTTTTGCTGAAACAAGAAGTGGGTGTAGCCGTTGATGGTGGCACTCGTTTAACAGTGCGCCTCACCCACCAACATCTGGCTAGTGCCATTAGCAGTACTCGCGTCACTGTCACTAGAGCGATGAAGCTTCTACAGGATGAAGGTTGGCTGAAAGTTGATCGCGATCGGCATATCATTCTCGTATAAAAAAGGGGCGCGAAGCGCCCCTTTTTTATTGGTATAAAATCGCTTTGCGATTTTATTTCTTGAGAATAGTAACTACAAGAGCAGTACCTTCAGTTACGGGCTTAACGCCTTCGGGATAAGGGATTTCGCTAACGTGAATACCCTTACCAATTTCGAGAGGAGTAATATCTAGCTCAAAGCTTTCAGGGACATTATTAGGAGCGCAAGATACACGTACATAGTTTTTGATGGTATCAACGGAACCACCACCAACTTTTACGCCAACAGGTACACCAACAAAGTGGAGAGGAATATCTACTTCAATCTTCGATTGCGACTCGATCGCAAAAAAGCTGAGGTGATAGATATCGTTTTTGTAAGGATGATTTTGGACTTCACGCAATAGTGTTTTGCCTTTAAAGTCGCCATCAGTTACGTTTACTTCGATCAATGTGTTATTAATCGTTGCCTCACGTAACAAAGTGGTTGCTTCCTTAGCATCTAGAGTGATCGAGATCGAATCAGCACCCTTATGTCCATATACGGTTGCAGGAACTTTACCATTGCGACGGAGAGTACGATTGTTAGATAGAGTACGGGTAGAGGCGTTAATTTGTAATTGCATTTTGGTAATTTATGATTGCTTAGTTTTAATTTCTCAACAAACCACGCTTAGGTCCATGAATTGGATCTTCAACGATGATGGTTTGTCCTCGGCTTGCGCCTAGAGAGATGATCGCGATCGGAGTCCCCGTCAAATCAGCAAGGAACTTGAGATATTCCTTAGCTTCTGTGGGTAGCTCCTCAACGGTTTTGAATTCACTAGTCGATCGCTTCCAACCTGGTAAGGTTTCGTAGATGGGAATCGCTCTAGCAAAGGCGCGGGCATCGCTGGGGAAGTCGCGAACGACCTTGCCATCGAGTTCGTAGGCAGTACATACCTTGATTTCTTCGAGATCATCGAGGACATCAAGTTTGGTAACTGCTAGACAGTCGAGTCCATTAATGCGAACGGCATAACGACCGATGACACCATCAAACCAACCACAACGGCGCTTACGTCCTGTAGTTGTGCCAAACTCGGCTCCACGCTGACCAATCTGCTCACCAATTGCATCATGTAGCTCGGTGGGGAATCGGACCTTCACCAACGCGAGTTGTGTATGCTTTGGCAACACCGATCACGCGATCGATGGAGGTTGGTCCCACACCTGCACCGATACAAGCACCGCCAGCTACGGGATTGGATGAAGTGACATAGGGATATGTGCCATGATCGAGATCTAGCAATGTGCCCTGCGCCCCTTCAAACAAAATATTGCGGCGCTCACGAATGGCGGCATCTATCTTGAGGGATGCATCGACCACATGGGGGCGTAGACGCTCAGCATAACCGCGATATTCTTCAATGATCGCGTCAGCATCGAGTGGTTCTAAATTATAAAGCTTTTGTAAAACAATGTTTTTCTGCTCGATCGCCCAACGTAGCTTTTTCGCTAGGCGTTTTTCGTCCATTAAATCAATTACACGAATGCCAACCCGCTCGGATTTGTCAGCGTAGGTTGGTCCGATGCCACGCCCTGTTGTGCCAATTTTGTGTTCGGCTCGCTGATCCTCTGATGCGCGATCCAGTACACGGTGGTACGGCATAGTGACATGGGCGGTTTCCGCAATAAATAGGTTGTCCGTCGATATACCCAAATCTTTGAGTCGATCCACTTCTTCAAGAAGCACCTTCGGATCGATCACTGTGCCACTGGCAATGATGCATTCCGTTTTGGGATACAGGATTCCCGAAGGAATCAGGTGTAGCTTAAAGGTGCGATCGCCGACGACGACCGTATGTCCTGCATTATTACCGCCTTGATAGCGGACAACGACATCTGCGGAGCGGCTCAGCAAATCGGTGATTTTGCCTTTACCTTCGTCACCCCACTGTGCCCCAATAACAATTACATTAGCCAAGAGTCTTGCTGCTCAATAAAATCTCACAATCATCAATTGTCTCAAAAGATATGAGCATTTGTCAATCACTTAATTAGCTGTGCAAAATTAAAAACCTGTGGCGCACTCTAGGAGTGCGCCACAGGTTTTGTTGTTTCCAGTGCCAACGGCACTGGAAACAACAAAACAATTTTTTGAAAGCTCACCTATAGTTGGGCTTTCAAAAAATCGTTTCTTAAATAATGAGAATTACTGCGATCTCATTTACGTTTTTGCAAGCCATAAAAAAGAATTACTCCGTCTACTTAGAGCGGAGTAATTCATAGTTACTTCAGTTCAAAGGGCTGTAAGTAATTTTTTAAGTTGTGAGTATCTTAATCTTTGACTGATGATGCTAAACATGCTGTCATTTACATTACTTTTACGGCTTTTTATAGCCTATTGACGCTTGAAGCCTACAGAGCAATTTTTTATGGCTTCTTGGTTGGAGTATCAGTAGAGCTAGGTGTTTGAGTGGAGTTGGTAAAGGGTTGTTTTTGAGGAGAGAGGGCTGCGAGGCGCTTAACTTCATCTTTAAAATCAGCAGGAGCTAGTTCTAGCCCTTTATCAAAGAGTTTCTTGGCTTCATCATCCTTGCCTTGAACTTGTTTTAGCTGTGCTTTACCAACGTAAGGACGGAAATCTTTAGGATTTTCTTTAATCATTTGATCGTAAGTAGCGATCGAATCATCAAGGCGGTTTTGTTGGCGATAGACTTCACCAAGAATCCAGCGTACTGAAGCTGTATCTACAGCATTCGCTTGGATTTTATTAGCAGTTTCTGCGGTTTTAAGGGTGTCTTGGAGTAGTCCGATCGCTGCTTCAGGACGCTTGTCAGTTAACTCAAGCCCAACGACACTTTGTAATGCAGGAATATACCCCGGTTTTGTCGTCAGAATCTTGCGATATTCCGCCGCCGCATTTTTGGTGTCTTTGAGTTCTAGATAGGTTTTGGCTAAGGTCATCCGATATTCAGGCGTATCTGGAAAAGCATCGGACAGGGTTTGTAATGGCTCGATTGTTTCTTTAACTTTGCCTAATTGATTTCTAAGATTGACTAGCCCAATGAGCGCAGTTTGATTTTTAGGATCGCTTTTGAGTACAGCTTCAAATCCCTCAATCTGGATTTTAATTCGCTCCTGTTCGGAGGTGTTTTGATTAGGATTAGCAGCTTGCTGAGTAGGTGGGGCAAAGAGACCTCCGATCAATGGTGCGATCGATACGCCTAAAAACGAGAGCGTAATTACGACTAAAACACCGTTAATAATCCATTGCCTTGCTGTACGTTGAGTCACGATATTTACCCTAAATCCAGATACATCATAATAGCAGTTGGCAAAAAATAGTTAGCTGGGCATGTATAAAACTCAAAGCCTGTGGCGCACGCTGCGCGTGCGCCACAGGCTTTGAGTTTGTGAATAGTTTAGTTTAGTAGTGCATTTAGAGACATGCCCTATAGGGCATGTCTCTAAATGTTAACCACCAACATGAATCCCCGGACGACGTTTGGGATCTTTTTCGGCGGTACGTAACACCTCGCGGGTAACGATCGCAATATCACCCTCGCCAAACAAAATAAAGCGCATCAAGTACTGGAGTGGATTACCCTCAGCCCAGCCAAAATAGGCATGGGGCAGCTTATGAGTTCGTTCGCGAATCTCGAACAAAATTGCGGCGATCGTATTGGGAACAGCCGCACCACGCGATCGCAAAATGCGATGTTCACCCACCTGATACCCCTCGATGTAAATCGTTCCCGCAAATTCAGAGGGATCGGAAACCTTGATTTCCAAGAAAATCAGAGGATCATCAACGGGCAAATGATGTTCTTGGCGGGTATCTTGTTCTTTTTGGCGATATTCCTGTTCATCTCCACGGTTAGGACGATGGGCAATGATCCGTACTGTATGTTCGGGATTAGTTTGAATAAAGCTTTGAGCTAGTTCGTCCATTTCTACGGTGTCTGCCCGTAACTCGGTCGATCGCCAGACTCTTGACACCAAAGAAGTTACAACAATAATCCCAATGAAAATTGCGGCAATCTTGATCCCATCTGGTCTTTCGACAATATTGGCGATCGTCGTATAGATAAATACAAAGGTAATGACACCAAACAGTATCACTTCAGTCCGTTTACGCTGTTTATAGGAAGCCAAAGTGACGGCAAAAGCCGCCGAACTCATTAGCACCAACACACCCGTAGCATAAGCTCCACCTTGAGCTTCCACATTTGCCTGAAAAATTAGGGTGACAATAAAGGCGATCGCGGTATAAACCAAAACCAACGGACGTACTGCCAATGTCCAGTTGGGAGCCATGCCATAGCGAGGAAGGTAGCGTGGCACGATATTTAACAGTCCCGCCATTGCCGATGCACCTGCAAACCACAAAATTGAAATGGTGCTGAGATCGTAGACAGTCCCGAAAATATCACCAAAAAACTGGTGTGCTAGAAATGCAAGGGCGCGACCATTAGCTTTGCCCCCTGTCTCAAACTCCGCCGCAGGAATCAAAAAAGTGGTGACGATGCTACTTGTGAGGAGGAAAAAACTCATAATCCAAGCCGCACTAGCTAGCATCTTGTGAGTATTTTTGATCCGTCCCTTCGGTGTCTGTTCACTATCGTCGCTATATCCTTTCACTAAGGGCATTACAGCCACGCCTGTCTCAAATCCTGATAGTCCCAAGGCGAGTTTTGGGAATACCAAGATCGAAATTCCTAATAGCATCAATGGATTTTGATTATTCGCAAAGACCGCATTTTGCCAATTATTAATTACTACGGGTTGGTTATATATGTGTTGAAGTCCAACAAATACCGTAATCAAGTTCAGCAACAAATATACAGCTACTAAAATGACAGCAATGCCGATCGCTTCACGAAAACCTTTGAGAAAAACTGCACCTAGCAACGCAATGAGTACTAGGGTGATTGGGACTACTTGCCCATGAAAAAATTCGGGTACTAGGGGATTTTCCACGATGTGGGCAGTGGCATCGGCGGCTGAGAGCGTAATGGTGATAATAAAGTCCGTTGCTACAAATCCCAGCAAGCAAAGGACTAATAGCTTACCCTGCCACCACGCCAGTAAATGCTCTAACATTGCGAGGGAACCTTCGCCATTAGGACTAATGGTGGCAACTTTGCGATAAATCGGTAAGGCTCCAAATAGAGTTAATAGCAACAAGATCAAAGTAGCGATCGGTGATAAGGCTCCTGCGGCAAGGGCAGCAATTCCGGGTTGATATCCAAGGGTAGAAAAATAGTCCACGCCTGTTAAACACATCACCTGCCACCAGCTATGCTTGTCGCTGTGCTTATGCGATGGTTCGTTGTGTTTGTCGGAGTTGTCTTTAGGTTGATGGCTGCCTGCCAGCAGCCAATGCTTCAAATTTTGAAGTAACTCAGATTTGTTGGAAGAGGGGACAGGGGAAGCCATAGAGCAACTTGTTGATAACGCTTCTTCAGTCTAAGGCAAGCTTTAAGTTATTCAACAGCACTAGGTATTTATTTGGGTATTTACAGCGCTTTGCGCTGACTTGACACCGAGAGAAATTTTTGAAAGCGCGGCGAAGTCACGCTTTCAAAAATTTCTTCGTACTACTTTAAGTCTCAATAGGCTGTATTTGGTAAATGTTTAGGAAATATTTGCTAAATATCTAGAAACAAAATACTTCACGATATGTTCTAGATAAAAAGTTATTTTTAGTTATATTTTTGGGCAGTATTCAGGCTAATCCCTATTCTTAAAATGGAAAGCAATTACCTGTTTTAAAAATTTAAAACCTTAATCTAAAACTTTCTGGTAGTGCTAAATAGGTAATGATGGGCGGCGCGAATTGCCTCCCATCATTACCACAATCCTTTCCTTTTTAGGACTACCAACCTTCTCTGGGCAGTGGTTTTAAATTTTTAAAGTGTGGTTTTCGGGAATATGTTATGAGGGCGCATAACGATTAAATACATCTATTTGCTATGAGGAAACAATTATTGACTGTGAATTCATTCCATGTGGCAAAAAGTATCAGAAAAACAGATGCATTATGTTCGATGGCTTTTGGCGATCGGATGGTTAATTTTAATCTTTTCGATGTTTTATGACCCCATATCGCACCATTTGACCGATCCGAATGATCCCCAGATGTTACTCAGCCCCTTTCGCATCAAGAAAGAATTGGGTTGTGTGCAATTTCAGAATTTTTGCAATGATCTTGCCCCCTATGCGATGGGAGCAAGAATTTTCTGGGGGATGATTGTTCCTCTTGGGATATTTATACTGCTAGTTTTCGGGCATGAAGCTTGGCGACGTATTTGTCCATTGATGTTTTTGTCACAAATTCCTAGAGCTTTAGGATGGCAGCGTCAATGCCAAAGTGTTTATGCAAGCACTGCGTGAAGATCCTCTATATACACAACATTTGCTGATTTCTGTCAGTACTTCTCTCCAAAGTATGCTTTCATCACCAATGCCCCTGAGTCGGTAATCATCAACTGTTTTCCAACGAGTACATATATTGAAGAATTATTATTGAGGGAAACTTCATGCTAAAACTTAGGATTTTCAATACCAAGATTCCTCAAGAACTGCCTCCTGTTCAACTATCAACGGAAACTAGTAAAAAGACTGATTTTTTGGTTGGTCGTGCGCCCCACTGTGATGTCGTTTTGGGGAATGCTACCGTCAGTCGTGAGCATGGCAAAATTTATTTTGAAGAAAATCAATATTTCTTTGTTGATCTAGGTAGTACTAATGGCTCACAAGTGAATAATTTTACCCTTGAGGCTTTTCGGGCTTTGCGTCTTGCCGTTAATGACACTATTCACATGGGTGACTTTACGATCTTGATCGAAGAAATCGGCATTCATCTGCATATAGTCCCTCCTTCAGACGACGAGGAAGATCCTACTGAACCATCAATTGCTCAAGTATTAGATGCGCCTCAAGTTAATCCTATTTCCATAGAGAAACTAGCCAATGAACGGCCTAAAGTGGTTGCCAATGAACAGCCTCCAAAGGTGGTTGCCATAGAATCTAGTCAATATATGCCACTTGCAAGCCTTGACCCTAATCAAATTACACGCTGGACAAAGGGAAGCCTTGATTTACAATGCGTTAATGTGGTTGTAGAAACGGCTGATGTCAAGACCTTTAGTTTTGTCACTAATCCTCCTAGTCTCTTTACTTATAAACCGGGGCAATTTATTACACTGGAACTCGAAATTGATGGGGTGGAAGTATTGCGCTCCTATTCCATTTCCTCAACACCTTCTCGTCCCCATTCCCTAGAGATTACGGTAAAGCGAGTGCAATCGGCAAATCTCGATGATCCGACGATTCCGATGGGGCTAGTCTCTAATTGGTTGCATGATAATCTCAGGGTTGGTACTAAAATCCAAGCTAGTGGTGCTTTTGGGAAGTTTACTTGTTTTGAATATCCTTCACAAAAACTATTATTCCTATCGGCTGGTAGTGGTATTACTCCGATGCTGTCGATGTCGCGGTGGATTTATGATACCCATGCAGATTGTGATGTGGTGTTTTTCCATTGTGCCCGTGGTCCACAGGATATTATTTGTCATCAAGAATTAGAAATGATGGCAGCGCGATCGCCTAAATTTAATTTAGCAGTGACAGTAACTCGCCTTGCCCCGCAAGAGTCATGGATGGGACTGCGCGGAAGATTGACTCCTGCGATGTTGGAAATGATTGCTCCTGATTGGCGCGATCGCACTGTATTTGTCTGTGGTCCCGAAAGCTTTATGCAAAGTACCAAATCCTTGCTAGAAGCGATCGGCTTTCCGATGCAGCAATATCACGAAGAGAGTTTTGGCGGCGCGAAAAAGTCATCCAAATCAGCGTCAGCGGAGTCAGTACCTAGTGAACCAGCTCCTGCGTTTGGGATCAAAGCATGGCTAGGTAAATTGCAGCTACCGCAAGAAGCGATGCCTGCTACTAGTTATGTACCCAATGCTCCTAAGACAAGTAAAGCATCTGTTGCCACTGTGGTATTTAGCAAATCGGGGAAAGAGATTAAATGTGATGGTGAAGAATCAATCCTCGAAGTTGCGGAACAGGCTGGTGTCAAAATCCGCAATAGCTGCCGTGTTGGTAGTTGTGGTAGCTGCAAGAAGGTAAAGCTAGAGGGAGAAGTCAAAATGGAAGGCTACGATCCAGAATCTTTGGAACCCGCAGAAGTCGATGCGGGTTATATCCTTTGTTGTGTTGCTTTTCCTAAAGGTAAGGTTGTGATTGATGTTTAGTTTTGTTTATTGAGCTTGTAATTTAGCATCGATCGCTTTGCTAATGCGATCGCTAGCCTCTTCGAGATGGGCTTTGGTATAGATATCAAGCCTATCACTGCGATCGCGTAGGACAGTGGCAAGGCGATCGCGTAGTTGACGTAGCTGATACCATGCAAGGGTTCGGGCATCTTCGGGTGGATTGCTAGTGCGGATACCCACTACAAAATCAAGAAAATTATCAATCTTGTCAAAGGAGAGGCGATTGCGTAACGCTAGATTCACTAATAAATTCATATGCTGACGCTGAAGCGATCGGCGCAAACTAGAGATTTGCATGACTTCATTATTGGGACTCATCACTTCTGTCCAAATACTTTGCTGCAAATTGTCAAACAATTCAGGTAGGGTGAGAGCATTGCCAGTACTGGTTTTTAGTTCAATATCCCGCAATCTTTCTAGGCGATTAGAAGAAAGTAAATCACTCAAAACAAAGGTTTGCAGATAGAGAATTTGTTCATGAATTGGATAGTCGAGTCCAGAAAATTGAGTGTTAGTTCCCCAATGCAACCAACGCGAAGGAGTGAGTTTATTTAGTAATGTTGGTGAAAAGTTGAAAGCATCAGCAGCAAAGAGATTTTTTTGGATGGTGGCGAGGGCTTCCCGTTGCTTGGTGACAGGAATGGCTTCAAAGGGTAGCCGCCCTACAGCATCACCAGAGCGATAACGATTAAAGGATTGACCACCGACATAGGGAACTATGGCAAATAAATTAGAAGCATAGTGATTAAAGACTTGATTAAATGCGACCTCAGTATCGCTAAAGCTTTCCCCTTTCCCCGGATAGCGCTTTTCGATACGTTGCCACATACTCCTTGCATTATCAAACTGCCACTGGGCATAGGTAATCAGGTCATTGCTCAAATCATGGGCTTGAGTTAAGGGATCAAGTCTGGCAAAGGCATCTTCATCGGGGGCATAGGCAAGTTCAGGCTTTGGCGCAAGACTGGCGATTTTATTAAGTTCCTTGAGTTCACCCGCAGGCACGATCGCATTGATCGGGGTATAGCCATAAGCGATCGCCCATTCATCGTATGCACCAACTTTGCTAGTAAAGAAGTCACCCTGTTTGGTTCCCTGTGGCGCAAGATTTACCCCGTTATAGTCCATGATCGAGGCGGATAAGCCACGACTACGGGTGATCTCAGGATTATTTAACTCCTCAGGTGAGAGCATTCCACTACCATGAAAATTATGACGCAGACCGAGGGTATGACCAACTTCATGGGCTGCCACCTCACGCACAAATTGATTGATATATTCCTTCATGCGATCGCTACTTGGCAAAACATTCTCAGATAGTGACAGTGACATTGCGCCTAATTTAAACTGCTCCACTGCCTCCATGCCATAGCAGAGGTCATTGGCGCTAGACATAAATAGGTTATGAGGATTGGTGGTGTTATTTTGTATAGCGATCGCGGGATTTTTGAGTTTAGCTAGCTTGGCATAATTTAACAGCCGCGCATCCATTCCATAGCTACAGGGGGTATTATTGCCAGTGAGTCGAGAAATGAAAGTCATATTTCGCCAATTATTTTGGGCAATGCTGCCATAGCCCTGTTTTACGGCGCGAATTAAATTGCTGTCAATAATAATGTCTGCATCTAAAATTTGACCTGTTAAGGGATTGACCCGCGAAGGTCCCATGGCAAAGAAGGCATCTAGAGAATTAAACCAGCGAATCGTGTTGTAGCGGATATCGGCGGGGTCCCAATTGGCGCGATCGGGCATCTGCTTGACCACGATCGCATCTTTAAATCCAATTTTCTCAAAGGCGCTATTCCACATTAACGCACCTTCGCGAACTGCGCTGCGATATTCTAAAGGAACTGTATTCTCAATCCAAAAAGTAATTGGTTGCTTGGGGGGAGAGATTGGCTGATTCGGATTTTGCTTTTCTAAGTGCCAACGATTGATATAGCGAATGAAGGGAACCTTTCCAGAATTTCTCGATAGATCTTGGTAGGCAGTGACAAAATAGCCAACGCGCTCATCGGCAAGACGTGGGTGGTAGCCATTTTGGCTAGGAAGTTGGGACAAACTATAGCGAACTTTGAGCGTGAAGGCATTACTATCGGGTAGGGTCTCTAAATCAGGAAGGTTAAAATCTGCTTTGGGTAATGCATTACCTACAAATCCGAAGACGGATTCTAGTTCAATATTTTGGGGAAATGTTTGAGCATTACTGAGATAGGATTTACTAGGATCGGGCATAAAAGCACCGCCGATTCGAGCAGATAGAGTTTTGCTCAAATTAGGTAAAACATCACTTAAAACCAAGGGATCTAAGTCAATTAAAAAAGATTTGGTTTTAGGATGAATACTGCGAATTGGTAAGGAAATTAAGACTGAATCACTGAAGGATTGACTCAGCGATCGCTCCTGTGGATCGCCCAACTGAGCGCGAAAGTTGGTGTTAGGCACGACAAACTGTAAAGTGTTTTTTTGTCGCCGAAAGTTGAAGATGAGATCGTTGAGGGGAATACCGCGATAGATTCCCCGTTCGCCCAGTCCCGACTCAAGGGTCATCACTGCGAGGAAATTACGATCAAGCTGTTCGGGTTTAATTTCGGCAAATGTTTTGCCTGTTTCCTTGTGACGGTAGAGTGTGAATAGCCCCTGTAACTTTTCGTGCTCCTTGATCACTTCTTCAAAGGGTTGTAGTTCAGGTTTGTCCTGTCCTTGAATATTCGGTTGAACTACGGGCACAAAAGGAATCTGTGCCGCAATGGGAGTAAATTTCTCGATCAATGGCTGAGTAATCAGACTTAGTAAAAAACTAAGACAAATAGCAATCCAAAATCGAACTCTCTTCATTGCAGCGCCTTCACTATGAGTCAGTTATACCAAAACACAAAATAGCATCACCATTTTGTGTTTTTAAAATCCTTGATGGTTTAACATCAATTCATTAAAGTGATCTCACACTTTCGTGAATTGATGTTAAACCAGACTACCCAATATTAATTGCAGTTGTGACAATTAGTTGAATATTTTATAGAAGCTTAGGTGTTTGCCATCAAGATTGAGTGTATAGCGACATCAGAAGAGAGTTGCGCCGCAACTCTCTTCTGATGTTTGTTAAAGCTCGGCTTAGCCGAGCTTTAACAAATTTCTCTAGGTTTTGCGGCATAGATTTTGCCAATGTGTCCAGATAATAACCATTGCCATAGTGTCAAGGCGGCAATATTGATATAGCAGTTCTTTCCATTGCGATCGCACAGATGGATCTGCATGGCTGAGATCGCGCACCTCGCCATACATCAAGTCCTGATAGGCTAACATTGCTCCTGCACCTTCATTCACAACTTGAATGCGATCGCCTATTTGCAACTGCGGTAAAACGTCATAGGGGCTGAGGATTTCGCCATCTACTTCCTGATAATATTCTTGAAAGTATGGGATTTCATGTAAGTAAGGATTCGTTTTCCAAATTGCAGGTAAAACGCATTTTAGGGAAGTGCGTCCTTTCATTAAGGGATGGAAATAATGTTTGAGAGTGAGCGCATTCATATCGACTAAATGCGATTTCCCCTTATTGCCGAGTTTCGCGGTATTGGCTAACCATGTTTGCAATTGAGGATTGTGATAGCCATAGGTTTGCATTTGATAGTAAATATCTTTGAGGACACTGTTTTCATGGGTTGCCCATGTCAAAATTGTGCCGCGATCGCCTAAGCATTCCATCAGCGATTCGGCAAATTGAAAATTGGGGAAAACATTGTCGAGATCGACCCATTCGGATTGAATAGGAGCCGCATCGGGGGCAGAGATTGTGTGACAACTCCATTGAAAGGCAGCCTGTTCATAGGGTCGCATCCCCGCACGATAGGGAATTGCCATGCGCGAGGTCTCAAAGTCAATAAAGTGAATCGGATATTCCACCTGCTGGACAATCTTCGGCAGATGCTCAGAAATCCATTCCTTATTCTTTTGGGTATATTCCAGTTGAATCAGTTGCCGATAGCTATAGGTATAGTCATTCAGTTCTTCGGGAGGAACATCAAACATACTCACTTTCTGTTGCTGAATCAATGCATTGACTAAGGGCGTTTCATTTCCACCGATTCTCCCCATTTGATAGAGTTCTAAGACATGATTTTCCACATCGGCAAGATCGCCCCAGCATTCCTTAAATCCATCACGCGGATCGCGATCGCTAGCCCGATATTCGCAGCTTTTACAGTTTTTGCTTAGCGGGGCAAAGAGTTCAGGGGATTGCTCGATTAGATAGGTAAGATATTTCTGGGCTGAGTTAATGGTGTATGTAACTAGCTCAGATACTTCCGTTGCAATGCTGACTTTAGTGAGTAATTGATCGTTTTGGATTGCTTGGAGATCACCTGTGAACTGAACAGTGATGCCATTGAATTTGGAAAAGGAATTGCGATGGGTGGAGATGCGCTGAAGTTGGAAATAGGAGGCGAGATTATCAATTTGAGTGGTTTTTGCCCTGTCGGGTACTAGCAAATAGGGATGAATTTCGGCTTGTAAAGTGGGTAGAGATGTCGTCAGCATTTCTTGCAAAATACCAACTTGGTAGGCGACATCTTCGATGATATATCTCCATTCACCGCCAACTTGACCAGTCCGTTTATTGCGAAAGAGAGAGAGATTGCGATATTTGACCAAATCCTCATGGGCAGCACTATCAAAGCCCTTTGAGCGAATTTCAATAATTTCAATGCGATCGCCTTGTTTGACCAGAATATCTGCACGCGCAAGCTTATACGATGCATAGAGAACAGGTTCAAAGAGAACTACATTTTCCTGTTGTAGATAGGAGATAGTTTCTTGCGCCGCATTGGCAATGCTTTCATCGGAGTTGAGATTGGCGGAAATGTAGATGCCTTCAGGATAGAGTAAATGCCCAATCTTACTAATGATAAAATTCCCATCTCCTAAGATTCTGGTATACGCATCAACACGATCAACCGTTGGATAGCCCAATTTCTTGTAATAAAGTTTAGTTGAGCAACTACGGGCCGTCTTGAGATCGGATTTCGTCAGATAAATAGGATGGGGCATACTGCCTAATGTTTTGGTGTTTTTAATGTGTCAATCGTTTTTGAGGATGAGTAATGCATCACGTTACCCATCCTAGATGAAATTTTTGAGTTAATACAAATCTAGCTTTAAAATTTGCAAGTTAGGACGGTAAATTGTTAATAATGCTTGTTATAGTACTCACTTTTGAGAGAGATTACCATGTTAGCCAACTTCAAGAAGCAATTAAAAGCTTTATCAAGTCCTAAGTTTATTGGCTATGCATTGGTAGGGGTAATCGCCAGTTTGAGTGCGATCGCTACAGGATTGGGACTTAATGAAGTACAGACCCTTGAACGACAAACTCAATCTACATTTTTTAACTGGCGCGGGACGATTGCCCCTCCTAAGGATATTGTGATTTTGGCGATCGATGATCTCTCCCTGCGTCAAGGCGAATTTTATGATCCTAAAACCCGTCCTTTTCTAGAACCATTTCGGACTACTACTTGGAAGCGTGTAGTCTATGCTCAAGTTCTCGAAAAATTGGTCAAAGCAGGTGCGAAAGTAGTTGCCTTTGATATTTTATTTGTTACTCCGGGGGATCACGGTGCTGCCGATGATGACAAGCTCCAAAAGGCGATTACCAAATATGGAGAGCACGCAGTATTCGCCGCTAGCTATGAATTGTCCCAGATTGGTGAAGCGCGTATTTTGCAACTTGCTTCTCCTGAGTCAATTTTTCAAATTAAACCAAATACCTTAGGACTGATTAATTTCCAACCTGAAGTAACAGGCAATATTCATCGCTTGGGAATTCAAGCTCCTGCCGATAGCGGTCTACCGATAATTCCCACTTTTGCTGCTTCTATTTTGAATACTGCCAAAGTGAATTATCCAAAACCGAAAGGTGATGGTATCTATTTCTTTGGGGGCGCTGATACATGGTCAAATGCTCAACAACAGATTCCCTTTTATTATGTAGTTGATCCTGAAAATTGGAATAGTGAGCAGATTCAAGGTGGGAAATTTTTTAAAGATAAAATCGTCTTAGTTGGAGCAACAGCCGCATCCAAACAGGATATCCAAAACTCGGCGATGGGGAGAATGACGGGGATTGAGATTCATGCCAATGCGATCGCTACGCTCATGCAGGGCAAGAGCATGGCGGAATTATTCTCCACGCCTTTACAGCAATCTATTTTCGTATTTGTGTTAGTGGGAGTCTCAGGTGGGATACTCTGTTTGATCAAGCGTCCTAATATTCAAATCTTAACGGCTTTGGGTATTGCGATCGCATGGCTAGGCATTGGCTATGTCAGCTTCATCTATACCAGTACGATTTTGCCCGTAGCCCTGCCTGCGATCGCGATCGGCTTAAATGGCATAGCCCTGCTTACTACGGGATCAATTGCGGCTCAAATTGATAAAATCCTCCTCCGCCGTACCCTAGAGCGCTATGTTGCCGCGCCAATTGTGGAAGAGATTGTCAATCAACCCGATAGTTTTCGTGATCTCTTGGAAGGTCGTACATTGAAGGCGGCGGTACTCTTTTCTGATATTCGTGGATTTACAACTCTCTCTAGCCGCTTACCTGCCAAATTATTGATTCAACAACTGAATACCTATCTGGGTGGCATGGTGGATGCAATTTTGGAATATCAAGGCACGATTGATAAGTTTATCGGTGATGCGATTATGGCGGAATTTGGTTCGCCAGTGTCGCGGGGAGAGAAAGCTGATGCGATGAATGCGATCTATGCAGCGCTGAATATGCGTGCTGTATTACTTGAACTTCGCAAGGTTTGGCAAGAGGATAATAAAATTCCCTTCTCTAACGGTATTGGTATTAATTATGGTGAAGTTACCGTTGGAAATATTGGTTCCACTCGTCGCCTTGAGTATGCCGTTATCGGTGATACGGTGAATGTGGCGAGCCGTGTTGAAGGCATGACGAAGGATTTAGGTACGGATATTGTCATTACAGGTGCTCTGTATGAAATTGTCAAAGATGAGATTGATGTAGTCGATTTTGGTGAACATTCTCTCAAAGGTCGGGTTGGGAATGTGCGCCTATATGGCGTAATCGGTTTAAAAGGTAGCGATCGCACAATTTATGAACAAGTGCAAAATGATCTCAAGCGTCACACTGCTGTAATCGATATTCTCAAAAAAGGACAAATTCCCAAGATGCGTGAGTGAAAAGAGCCTAACGTAAGCGCAAAAGATGAGTGGCGGTACTTTGCACCGCCACTCATCTTTTGCGCTTATAAATGTCTGAACTTCACCTTAAGTCCATCTTTAGGACGGAGAGTGGGAATTGGAAATGGCTCTAGGTTTTGATCAGGCAAAATATCCCATTGATAACCACGTAGTAGATGCGCTGCGATAATTTTCATCTCTAATTTTGCAAAGGCGATACCGATACAAATGCGTGCTCCGCCGCCAAAGCCAATGAGACTAAAGGGTTTCTGCTTATGCTCTTGGCGATCGGGACTAAAGCGATCGGGGTCAAATTGCTTGGGATTGGGATAAATATCTGACTGCTTATGGGTAACGATAATCGAATAGAGAACTAGCCACCCCTTAGGAACATGGTAGCCATTAAATTCAAAGGGTTTGACAACACCACGGAAACCACCACCAACGGGAGGATGCAAACGCTCTAGTTCTTGCAAAATTTGATCTAGATATGGCATTTGTCCTAGTTGCTCTAGATTTAATTTTCCTGTCTTCGCGAGAGCAAATTGTTCTTGGCGAGCACGCTCTAGTACTTCAGGATGGAGACCTAACTCTAGACAAAACCAAGTCAGCATCGAGGTTGTCGTCTCATGTCCTGCAAAGAGCATCAGCATCGCCTGTGCTTTGAGTTCTTCCAAACTAAAGCGGCTGCCATCTTCATCCTGTGCTTGAGTCAACATACTCAAAACATCATTGGTAGGATTTTGCTGACGTTCCTTTACCACTTTAGTGAGATGTTGTAATAGGCGATCGCGAGCCTTGAGAGCTTTGCCTAAGGTCGTAAATGGTAGCTTAAATGGCGCGATCGCAAACAAGCCATTGGTTAAGGTTGTAAATAACTTGCTAAGTTTCTCAACTTCAGCCTCATCGCCAGCCTTAGAACCAATTAAAAGCTGACTGGCAATCTCAAAGGTTAGCTTCTTGAATTCATTAAACCAAGTAAATTCTCCTTTATCGATCCATTTTGCTAGATAGCGCTCCGTGATTTCCTCCATTGTGGATACATAGCCATGCAAGGCTTGACCATGAAATGCAGGCATCATCAGGCGACGATTCCGACGATGTTCTTCGCCATCTTGTAAAAATAGGGATTCTCCTAATAACATTTTGAAATTGTCGGGCCAGCCTTCTTTCCAAGAGAAGCATTCCATATGGCTAGACAGGACAAATTCCGCAGCTTCGGAACCCATCATAAATACAGTTGGTTTGCCTAATAGGTTCGTTTTAGAAATTGCGCCGTACTTGGCATATTGTTTATCAGGAAAACTGCGATCGAACAGAAACTGTAAAGTCTGACCGAGGATTGGCAATCCCATTTCCCCTGGTGGTAAGAGTTGCTCATGTTCCTTGCTTTTTGGGGTTCTAGTCATGAATGAATCTCCTGAACAATTGTGAGCTTAGGTAAAAAGAACCCGATTTGTTTTGGCACGGCTTTGCCGTGCCAAAACAAATCGGGTTCTTTATTGAAAAATAGGATCGGTGATGCCATCGATAATGAAATCGGTAATTAGCTTTGCTGTAATCGGGGCAAAGAGAATGCCATTGCGATAATGTCCTGTTGCTAAAACTAGGTTTTCGTAATCACTAGCTCCTAAAATAGGAATCTCATTGGGGGCATGGGGACGGAATCCCCACCAAGTTTCGGTGATGGGCATATTAGCGATCGCAGGATAGACAGTAATTGCTCTATTGACTAACTGTGCAATACCTGCGGCAGTAATACCCTGCTCGAAGCCATTATCTTCGACCGTTGCACCGATCACGATCTTGCCATCTTGTCGCGGCACGATATAGCAACTTGGCGCATAGATAACGCGCTGCAATTGCCGATCTCGATCAAATACCGATAGCATCTGTCCCTTGATGGGCTTAACTGGTAAAGGCAAAAGCGATCGCGACCATGCACCCGTTGCCAAAATATAGCGATCGCTTTGCAAGTTACCGACACTAGTATCAAGATGGGTAACTCTCTGCTGAGCGCGGACAATTTGATATACGGTGACACCTTCGAGGATTTTGATCGATAGCGATCGCGCGGCGGTTAATAGAGCCTGCGTGAGTTTGCGATTATTCACCTGTCCATCCTCTGGTAGCCAGAGAGAACCTAAAATCGCTTCACCTAAGCCTGATTGACGTTTATGGGATTCCTCGCGGCTGATGTATTGAGGATGTTTGGCAATGATTTGATGATCGCTTTCTTCGAGGCTGGGGGCAATCATGCCACAGCACCAATAGCCACAATCTAACCCTGATAGGCGCATCAGATTGGCAATCCATTGCGGATACATATCGCGGCTACGAATCCCAAATTCTAAGAGTGTTCCTTCGAGGCGTTCGGCTTCAGGAGCAAGCATTCCCGCCGCCGCCCATGTTGCGCCCTGACCACAAATATCGCGCTCAATAACAGCGACACTGGCTCCCTTTTGTGAAAGGGCGATCGCTGTTGCCAAGCCAATAATGCCACCACCAATTATTAAAACGTCAGTCATTCCATTTCATCCTTTTATACCAATTCACAAAAGTGTGACCACACCTTTGTGAATTAAAAACCAAACCCAGTAAGCGGTTTCAAAACTAAATAGGACTTACGCTTTGGGTAGATGTGGCGCGGGCGAAGCCCGCGCCACATCTACCCAAAGCCCAGTAAATTCATTAGCATTGCGTAAGTCCTACTAAAAATGGCTATGCCATTTTTAGTAGGACTTACCTAGATATACATGGCATACGAAGCTTGCAATGTATATCAACTACAACGAGTTGCTACTACAGCATAAAACGGATCGCTACTTGCCATCCCTAGCATTGCTAAAAACGGTGAACTAGGCGGTACGTTTGCTATCAGTTCAGGTTTGGTAAAGCCTTTGGGAACTGAGGCAAAGTATTTGTAGACCAGCTTGGTGCGATCGCTTTCAGATCCATCACGCCATGCTTGAATTGCTTTTTGATAAAACATCCGATTTGAGAAACTAATAATTGCAGTGCCACCAACTTTCAGAATGCGATAAATCTCGGCAAATACGGCTTCAGGATATTGCAAATATTGCACTGAGACGGTGTTTAAGACCGCATCGAAGGATTGATTTGCAAAGGGTAATACTTGCTGCTTATTCAAATCCTGCACAAAGTAATGATCTAAACGAGGATTACGGGCTAACTCCTCCGCATTCAGTCCATGCCCCTCTACATGGGCAAACTCAATTTCTGCTGGCAGATGTGATACCCAGCTACTCATGAGGTCGAGAATGCGTGTATTTGGCTGCAACCTTTGTCGATATAGCTCGGTCAGTTGCTCAATAAAGCGATCGTCCACATGGGTGACAAAACGGGGATATTCATAAAATAATGCGTCATCGGAGTTGTCAAGCTTAGTACGTTGAGCAGAAGCAAGTTGCATGGTTATTTAGCGCAAAAGATACCAACTTCATAATACTTAACGATATTGTGATTATGGTGACGATTTTTCGCTAGTTGCAATCTCGCTCTATTGTCGGTAGCATAGGTGATAATAAAATCTGTAATAAAACGCAACAATAAAATATATTTTTTGAATATATTTGAGTTTGGTCTCTAGCAAAACCAAACCGCATACATACTGAATAAAGATAGGAAATTGAGGAAGGAGTGACACCAATGCAGCAGCAGGGCAACGCCCTAACTGTTCCAATCGGTCTGATGGGTGCAGCGCAGGGATTTAATCCAACAGTACTACTGCTACTCGGTTCGATTGTTTTAGCAACCGCATCGACTACAGGGTATTGGGTATGGGGCTGGGATCACTGGCTCGTATTTGTTTGTAATTTTTCGTCGCTCTATGTATTGGGAACCGTAATCCATGATGCTTGTCATGGTGTGGCTCATCCCAATCGCATTGTTAATGCAGCGATCGGACATATTTCAGCAATATTACAAGGCTTTGTGTTTCCTGTATTTACCCGTGTTCACATGCAACACCATGCCCATGTGAATGATGAGGAAGATGATCCTGACCATTTCGTATCTACGGGTGGACCTCTATGGTTGATTGCTGCCCGCTTTTTCTATCATGAAGTTTTCTTTTTCCAACGTCGTCTCTGGCGTAATTACGAATTGTTGGAATGGGCCATCAGTCGCGCAATTGTTGTGGCAATGATTATCTTTGGTTATTACCACGGGTTTTTGGGCTACATGATGAACTTCTGGTTTGTGCCAGCCGCAGTGATGGGACTCTTATTAGGTTTATTTTTCGATTATCTGCCCCATCGTCCCTTCGTTGAGCGATCGCGCTGGAAGAATGCCAGAGTTTATCCTGGTAGATTTTTGAATATCCTCTTGTTGGGGCAAAACTATCACCTAGTACATCACCTTTGGCCAAATGTACCTTGGTATTACTACGAGAGTGCCTATTACCAAATGAAGCCACTACTTGATGCCAATGGCTCTCCGCAAACTCTAGGACTTTTCAAGATGCCTGATTTGGCTGGTTTTCTATACGATGTATTCTTAGGTATTCGTTTTCACCACAAGCACAAATAAAAAAAGCGGCGCATCGCGCCGCTTTTTTATTCGATAGATGCTAGTGAGTGGTCTAGCTGCATTCTGGTTTCCATTTGACGAATGAAGTAACCTGTCATCATCGCTGAACCAATCAAGCCTGCTAGGTTTTCGCGATCGGTGGTAATGCTGACATTGAAATTCGATGGTGGCAGGATACCTAACAAATTTTGAATGTTTTGGCTAATAATTTGTTGAGCTTCAGGACTGACAGACTGGGCAACTGTGGCTAATGTTTCGGGAGATTGATTTTTGAGGTAATCAAGCAAAAGATTGTTGCTGGAGTTGAGTTCACCAATGTTAAACATAATCGGATTCCTTGCATCTGTAATTCTCTAAATATATTTTTACTGATGTACTCCAAAATTTTCGAGTAGGAAAACCGTATTTAACCGTATATGGCAATATAAGTTTTGCTTAGGACATAAAACCCAAAAGATGAGTGGCAGCGCGAAGCGCTGCCACTCATCTTTCTGTAAAAATTTTGAAAGCGAGGCTTAGCCTCGCTTTCAAAATTTTTTATCAGTTTCAGTTCAGTGCAAAG
Organism: Pseudanabaena sp. BL-A-41; assembly: GCA_050632425.1. Taxonomy (GTDB): domain Bacteria; phylum Cyanobacteriota; class Cyanobacteriia; order Pseudanabaenales; family Pseudanabaenaceae; genus Pseudanabaena. The sequence goes on from CP192607.1 coordinate 4,240,205, forward strand.
CGCTGTAACTTGTTATGCAAAGTCTTTAGATTTAAAAGTCATCATCGTAGCTGCCGCCACTATTTGCCGCTTCATTATCTTTGCGGGAACCAAGTAATTCAAGGCGATCGACGCGAATAACGGGCTTTTGGCGTTCGTCGCCTGTGTTGCGATCCGTCCAGCGATCGAACTTTAATGCTCCTGATACGCCAATTAAGCTACCTTTTTTGACATAGTTAGCGGCGATTTCGGCAGTTTTGTCCCATACCTCTAAGTCAAACCAATCAGGTGGTTCATCACGGTTACTGGTGTTGCGATTGACAGCTAGTGTAAAGTTGCAAACCACTTTGCCAGATTCAAAATATTTGACTTCAGGATCGCGTCCTGCACGTCCCACTAGATGAACTTTGTTTAGGGTCATAGGACAAGTATCAAAGGAAGTTTATAAATGTATAAGCCTTTATCAGTCTAGTGAAGTAAGGTTTTGTTTGCCCATCGAAGCAGAGGAAACAAAACCTTACTTCACTTGTTTAAAAAGCATATGTATTTTATCTGTTTTTACTTGGCTGCAACATATTGTTAGGATAAATTCGTATTAAGTCTCAGACAATTGAGCCGCCCGCTTAGTTGGCGGCTCAATTGATCTACCGATCATGCCTGAAAAGGAAGGGCGAGAATACCTAAAATCAAATCAAGTTGATTGATAAAATATTCGGTTAAATCTATTTGTACAGTTTGCTGATCGAGTTTCAGAAATCGCCAAGTTGTACCAGTAGTAACTGTTCCATAAATTGCATGAACTAGTCCTTTCCTTTGATTAAAAATTTGTGCACCTACCATTTCCGCAATACATTGACCTAACCCTGATCGCAAATCATTTTCTTTAGCTTCAACAACGGTTAGTACGGGAGCCGTAATCACTGACTGTGTGGCTGAAGCACTCAAAATAAAATCACAAAAGCCATTTAGTCCCCGTTCAGGTTCAACATCAAAATTATTGCCAGAAAACAGACTGATTTGCTTATGAAGACTTCTGCGAACTTCCATCAAAATAGGACTGATTAGCAATTCAGAACGTGCTTTTTCGGTGCTGGTAGCGATCGCGAGGTCTAGTCCTTCATCGATAATTTCTTTGAGGCGATCGCTGGGCGTAATTGGTTGTGTTTTACTAAACAGGTGAGCAGTATCTTCAACGTTAAGGTCAAAGCTAGAGACGACTGATTCTAAGGTTTTGAACTGACTGTATGGCATAACAATTTCAGTTTAAAGTTAATATAACAATCCTAAATAATTTGTAGAAGCGCACCCAAAGCGGTGCGCTTCTACAAATTATTTAGGATTGCAATAGACTTGCTACTTCGTAGCAAATCTATTGTTTAGGTTACTACGCGGATTACTCTTTCTGATCGCACGAGATCGCTTTCACCTGCAAATATTGAGCGTCCTTGACTATTGGGCAATTCTAGGGGAATTGCACCTAGAGGCATTTGCACAGTGCGTAAGCCAAGGTCATTATCTTGACCAATCAAGAACGTTACAGGTAAATCTAATCGAGGCTTTGCGATCGCTACCATACTGACTAATTTATCGGTGCGCGATTGGAATTTGAAACATTGAGCGCCGATCGCACCACGCACGGCGGCTCTGATATTGGCAGCAGCAATACGTTTGGCGAAACCTTCGGCAGTGATCAGGATCAGTTCTGAGTTAGGAGACTTGGCTAAATCTAGGACTGATACACCAATTTGGGTTTCCGTACTACCTAATCGTAATGCGATGTTCCCTGCGGCAGCGCGTCCGACCGTGGGAATTTGGGTTTCATCGGCTTTGAGGCGGAGGATGCGACCTGCGGAAGTTGCGATCGCTAACTCCTGTTCTAAACTCACCACATCAGCCCAGAATAGGGAATCATCTTCTTTAAATTTGGCGGCAATTAATCCGCGTGCCGTCATATCGGCAAATTCCGCAAGAGGCGATCGCTTGATTTTGCCTTGGCTAGATAGGAGCACTAGTCCTTCCGTTGATTCAGGATTCTTTTCCCAGACAAATTGCGAGACTATGCCCTCGCTACTATCGGGTAAGAGCGTAATTAGTGGTGTACCCCTTCCTTTGCCTTTGACAATGGGAACGTTGGCTAAAGCTAAGGGGAAGGCTTTACCCGAATTAGTCAATACCACCATTTCGCGATCGCTGCGGGTGTCGTAGGAGGCGATCATTACATCGTCGTTCAAATCCACTAATTGAGCAGCTTTACTATTATTCTCAAAGCTCTTGATATAGCCCTTGTGAGTGAGTTGGACAGTGATATCTTGCGGCTCAGCAATAGGAATATTGAGTTCCGTAGTTAACGAGATAAGCGGAACTTCAACGGGTTGGGGTTGTTTGGTATTGGTAGCGCGAGATTTTTTCTCAGGGGCTTTTTCAGTAACTTGCTCAGTTGCTATGGTTTGCTGAATAGCGCGATCGCCTTTTTTGCCTTTGGGCTTAGGAGTTTCGCTTGTTTCAACAGTAACCTCAAGATCAACTGCATTTTGGGTTGCATTTTGATGATTTTCTAACAGTTGCCATGCTAGATGGGTTCTGCGGGGATCGCTATGGCGTTTTTTATGATCGCGCAATTCTTTTTTGAGGAATTTCATTAACTCGCGGCGATCGCCTAGCAATTTCTCTAATTTAGCAATCTGCTGCTGCAATGCGTCTAAATCTTCGCGGATCTTTTGTTGCTCAATGGCAGTGATGCGGCGCAAAGGCATCGAGAGAATTGCTTCGGCTTGGGTTTCTGAAAGGGCAAATTCCGTTTGCAGATCGGTTTTGGCTAGGGCGCTATTATTGGCAAATCGGAGAATTCTAATCAGGCGATCGAGATCTTGAAGAACTATTACTAATCCTTCGAGTAGATGGGATTTTTCCTGAGCCTTCTTGAGTTCATAACGAAACCGCTTTGATAAAGTCTCTTCGCGAAATTCTAGAAATTCCTGCAATAGTTCTCGCAAAGTCATCTGCTTTGGTTGAGAACCTTTTAATGCGAGCAGAATTACGCCAAAATTAGATTGCAAAGCAGTTTGGCGATAAAGCTGATCGATGATTACGGCGGGGACAATATCCTTTTTGAGTTCGATAACAACACGCATTCCTCGGCGATCGCTTTCATCGCGAATGTCGGAAATGCCATCAATTTTATTGTTATTCACCAATTCAGCAATTTTCTCGATCCATGCCGATTTGTTTACTTGATAGGGCAACTCGGTAACGATAATCGCTTGTTTTTGGCGCTTGCCTGTGCCTTTGCCGCCTAGCTGCTCCACGGATGCGACTCCGCGAATAGTTACGCTGCCTTTACCCGTCAGATATGCCTCACGCACGCCCTCCGCATTCATAATGATGCCGCCTGTAGGGAAGTCTGGAGCAGGAATGAGCTTGAGCAAATCATCATCGGGCAAATTGGGATTATCGATCAAGGCGATCGCGCCATCGACAATTTCATTCAAATTATGGGGTGGGATATTCGTCGCCATACCCACAGCGATTCCCGTTGCGCCATTGAGCAATAGCATCGGTAACTGGGCAGGTAATACCGCAGGTTCCTGCTCGGAGCCATCAAAGTTATCGACAAAATCAACAACTTCTTCCTCAATCTCCCCTAGTAGGGCCTCATTACCGATCGCAGCTAAGCGACATTCGGTATAACGCATCGCCGCCGCAGGGTCATTGTCCACTGAGCCGAAGTTGCCATGTCCCGCTAGCAAGGGGTAACGGCTAGAAAAGTCCTGTACTAAACGGACAAGGGCATCGTAAACCGATTGATCGCCGTGGGGGTGATATTTACCTAAAACATCCCCAACTACACGGGCGCACTTCCGAAAAGGGCGATCGGGCAGGAGTCCTAGCTCATGCATGGCGTAGATAATGCGGCGATGCACAGGCTTGAGTCCATCACGGGCATCAGGTAAAGCACGACCGACGATCACACTCATGGCGTACTCTAGGTAAGATCGCTGCATTTCCGTGTGTAATGAAGTCGGAATGATCTTCCCCCCATCCGACTCCGACCAAAAATCTAGCTGTTGCTGCCCTTGCTTTGCCATAAAATCTACGAACGCTTTACATGAAAACCACGATAACAAAAACAATGTAACAGCAAAATCAAGCTATAAGTAGCTAGGCGCAATTAAAAAACAGAACCAAAACCTTTGGCGCACGCGCAGCGTGTGCCAAAGGTTTTGGTTTTAGCTACTAGCTATCTCCAAATAAAAACATGATCCTTTTAGTCCTAAAACCCTTATAGCGCTTAGGTCAGTTGATATTTCCTGTAACTACTGTGACTTCTGCTAAGTTTTTTGCAATTATTTTCTCTGTGGTCGTCAGTGCGATCGCGGTGGCGATCCTCATTTACCCATTGTGGTTGCAATGGCAACGCGATCGCCTCATGGCAAAGCCATTTCCGAAACAGTGGCTGCATATAATCGAGAGCAATTTGGCTATTTATGGCGATCTCGATGTAACTCAGCAAAAGCAATTGCAGGGATATGTTCAAGTATTTCTAAAGGAAAAGCAGTTTATCGGTTGTTTAGGATTGCTAGTCACTGAAGAAATGCGAGTCATAATTGCGGCGATCGCTTGTTTGTTACTATTTGGTGATCGCAAAACCTATTTCCCAAATCTGCGTTCTATTCTGATTTATCCTCATGCCTATATTGTCAAAGAGATGGTTATGAGCGATCGCTATATTGTCGAAGAGAGGCGAGTCGCGAGGTTAGGAGAGTCATGGACGCAGGATCAACTAATTCTCTCATGGGAACAGATCCAACAGGATTTAGGCAATTGGCAAGATGGACATAACGTTATACTCCATGAATTTGCTCATCAACTCGATCAAGAAGATGGACGAGCGGAAGGTGTGCCAATTTTACCGAGGACATTAGATTATGCCCTGTGGGCAAAGGTGATGACCGCCGATTATCTGCAACTATGCGATCAAGTGGAACATCAACAAAAGACCATACTCGATCGCTATGGGGCAACCAATCCTGCGGAGTTTTTTGCCGTCGCCACAGAAACCTTCTTTGAGAAGCCTCAACAGCTACATCAGCAGCATTCCGAGCTTTATGAACTCTTGCAAAGATACTATCGGCTTGATCCTCGACAATGGCATTAATCCTATCGCAATGAAAACCCATAGTATAAGTGCTGGCGCAAAGCGCCAGCACTTATACTATGGGTTTTCAATTTGCCAAAGGCAACCCAAAGAAAATTTTGAAAAGCTTGCGAAGCAAGCTTTTCAAAATTTTCTTTGGGTTTTAATGAAGTGCAAAGCGCTGTATTGTAAAATTGTGAGGGCAACCGCCGCCTTTATCGAAATTCTCATCAAATTTAGCAGATTAACTAGTTAACTAGCTTGGCTCTACCGAATTCTCGACTAAAAGCATTTTTCTTAATCTTGGCTACGATTGCGACATTTGCGGCGATCGCAGCCATGTATTTCGAGCAGGATGAACTGGTATATATCAGTCTTGGCGCGATTTTTGCGATCGTTTTACCAATTCTCGTACCGCCATTACTGAATACGATCGCTAATTCACCCTTGGGAAAGCATTGGGACATAACCATATCTAGTGTCATTGCGGGGTTTGCCGTCCTAGTTTTTGCCCATGTCACCCAATTTGATGCCGCGTTTATCCGATGGTTTGATAGCCTCAAGTGGGAAGCGTTAGGAGCCGTAGGACAAATTTTAATTGCGATTTTGGCAGTGTGGGTGGCATGGCGACAAAATCAAATTTCCGAAGAACTCACAGGACAGCAAAATGTCATTACCCAACAGCAAACCATTGATACTTATTTTCAAGGCATTTCCGATCTAGTTCTCGACCCTCAAGGACAATTGGAGGACTGGCCCTTAGAACGAGCGATCGCCCAAGCAAGGACGGCAGCCTTACTTGGAGGCTGTGATGCCGACGGATGTGCCAAAATTGTCCGTTTTCTGTCCAGTGCCAATTTACTCACTCCCCTCAAACGTGATGGATTGCTGGGTCGTCCGATTCTGGATGGAACTGGTGGCTATGTAGTTGATCTGGCTAATGGAGTGCGTGTAGTCAATTTAGGAATGATGTTAGCTGGTCGCGATATTGGCAATACCGATTTACGCAATGCGGATTTAAGTGGAGCAAACTTAATCAAGACAAATTTTAACAATTGCGATCTCACGGGTACAAACTTTGTTGGAGCTATTTTGGTGAAGGCAAATCTGCGTGGTACAGATCTTAGTCGTGTTCAGCTTTTCTACGGCAAGTTAGAGACTGCTACCCCACGCGATCGCCTCCATGCACCAAATTTTGAGACAGGAGAATATACAGGTGCAGTTGTCGAAGATGCCGACTTCAGCAAAGCGATCGACCTTTCCGAAGAAACTCGCCAGTATCTATGTGCTTGGTGTGGCAAAAAATCTCGTAAAACTATCCCCGGAGGATGTGAAGATGTACCAAATCGATTGGGACGTTAAAGATATTCATCGGTTACGGCTTCAAACATTTCCTCTTAGGAAGCGAAACTTAGCGATCGCCACTGTTATCAGTTTTCAGATGGTAACTCTATCATTTCCCAATCAAATATTTGCGGAAAACAAGCCACCATCTCTGCAAGAAAATACTCCCGAAGAAGTTTTGCGTGCCGAAATCTATACCGATGCGCGATCGCCTATCGATGGCAAACAACTATCCGCCGCCGAGTATACCGAACTCATGGAAAAAATGCGATCGCTCGACAGTATCCCCCCCGAAGATTTAGTTTCCCCTAAAGTAAGAGAAGTAATCGATTTATTAAGACTTCGCAAATTTCTGCGTCAGTTTATTCCCTTTATTCCTTAATTAGTGCTGAAATCATTGCCGAAAAGTAAAGGCAAATACGGAACAATTTACGGTTAATTTTGTCCATTGATTTTGTCAACCAAATGTAAGAGATAAAATATGAAAACTAAAGTTGCTTTGATTGGCTTAATTTCTGCGATCGCTACATTAGGAATCTCACTCCCCGCCCAAGCTGACAGCCGTAGAGCATATTGTAAATATTTTGAGAATGGGGTAAGCCAAGCTAAGGTATCAATGCCTTGTACTTTTTCAATGCGTCAAGGATTTGTCACCATTACATGGGACGACGGTGTAAGTGATTATTTCCGACCAATTCCTAATCGTTCATTTGTCTATACTGATGAGCGAGGTGGTCTTGTTTATCAGCAACGTGGTGAAGAAGATGCTAATGGAGAAAGTGCCAGAATTTTTAAAATGGAAAATGGCTCTATTTATATTTGGGGAAGTTAAAAATTTTGATATAATTCTTTTTAAAATTTTTCTGGGTTTAAAGATTGTACAAAGAGCATTAAATCAGTTGTTGATACTTTCCTAAGTAATTCTAATTAAGCATTTCTAGTTATTTTCTAATCATTACAGAAAACTAAGTTTATGCTTCTATAAAGTATGTCTTTAATTCTTATTTGACATGTGAATTTTTTGAGCTATTATATAAATAATTAGTTGTTAGCATAAAAATTTAAGAACGTTCAGCACAGCTTGTTGTGCGATGGGGGGCGATCTGAGTTAAATGTTTTCAGCTAATAAGTCGGGGGCAACCATTACGCCAATAGGGAATAAATATTATGTCTGTCAACCAGAATACAGGCTCAACTTTTAGTTTGAGCAGTGGGGGCGATGCTTCAATTTTTGCCAATCAAATCCCAGATATCTTGGGCATAGTCAGGGAAAGACTTCAGCAGGCTGCATCTAATCCTGATTTATTTGTTGAAGTGTTTGGCAATAAGGCTAATAGTGCTGAATTACAAACCGTGCGATCGCAGTGGTCTGTAGGCGACTTTAGTCAATTGCCATCTGTTCAAATCCTTTCGGCAGTCAACACTAATGGCGCTCTTGGCGCATATGCCAGTTCCACACAAACAATGTATCTTTCGGATGCTCTGCTGCAATCTAGTGCTGCCCCAACTAACTCAGTACTAGGCGCAGCAGGTGTTTTAGTTGAAGAAACTTTTCATTGGCTGGATGATCGCGTAGGCACTGACACTCAAGGTGATGAGGGCGAACTAGCAAAAGATTTGGTGTTTGGCGTATCCCTAAGTTCTTCTGAGTTGACTCGGATTAGAGCAGAAGATGATCGCGGCTTCCTTACGGTTAATGGTCACTTGACCGCAGTAGAAATGGCTGCTGACTATGCAGGCAACACCCTCGGAACAGCACGTAACATCACTTTAAGTTCATCTACTACTACTTTCCAAGATTGGGTAGGTAGCACAGATACTAATGATTACTATCGTTTCACAGTTGCTGATACTAGTAACTTAAACTTAAGTCTCAATGGAATGACATCTGACGCTGATGTGCAATTTCTAGATGTCAATGGTAGTTTAATTCAAAGTTCTGCAAATGCTGGCACTAGTGCTGAAAGTATTGTGCGCCAAGTCAATGCTGGAACCTATTACATTCGTGTATTACCTTATAGTGGCTCCACTTACTATAACCTAAACGCTTCTGCGACAACTGTTTTACTACCTGACTATGCAGGTAATACCCTCGGAACAGCACGTAACATCACTTTAAGTTCATCTACTACTACTTTCCAAGATTGGGTAGGTAGTACAGATACCAATGATTACTATCGTTTCACAGTTGCAAATACTAGTAACTTGAACTTGAGTCTAAATGGATTAAAATCTGATGCTGATGTACAACTTCTAGATCTCAATGGCTCACTCATTCAAAGTTCCGTAAATGCTGGCACTAGTGATGAAAGTATTGTGCGCCAAGTCAATGCTGGAACCTATTACATTCGTGTATTACCTTACAGTGGTTCCACTTACTACAACCTCAATGTTTCTGCTACAACTGTTGTATCGCCAGATCCAGTTGATTGGTTTGGACAAAATCTACGCGATGCAAGCCTTATTGCTTTAACCCGTTCTCTCGCATTCGATGGTAGCTTAAGTCGTAATGACATGATCTCGATTTTCCGCGATGCAGAAGATGGTAGCACTATTGATGCTAGTGAATTAACGGATTTTCGGACTATCCTGACTAATGCTAGCCGTTTTGGTATGGCTGACTACGTCAGGGTTCTATCCAACAAGATTGCCAACAGTGATCCTGCTAATGCGCGTTCGGGTTTCGGTAACTTGTTTGCGGGTAGTAGTTCAACCCAAATGGAAAATCTGATTGGCAAATGGTTCTTAGGAACTGATCGTCCTGATACTACAAGTTCTACTTATACCTACAATTATGTCAGTGGTTCTCTATTCCAAAATGGTATTAGCGCAAATGATATTGTGCAGAATGCTCTAGGAGATTGCTATTACTTATCGACCCTATCCTCCATTGCACAGGAAAAACCTTCTTATATCCAAAATATGTTTATCGACAATGGGGACAATACCTTTACTGTACGCTTCTTCAATAATGGAGTTGCTGATTATGTAACGGTTGATCGCTATTTACCAACTACAGGGGGATCTGCTGTTTATGCAGGTTGGGGTGGAGGTTCCTATACTTCTTCTAGTAATGAGCTTTGGGTCGCTTTAGCCGAAAAAGCCTATGCTCAACTTGCAGAATCTGGGTGGAGCCGCTCTAGTACCTCCAATAATGCCTATGCCGACATTGAAGGTGGATGGATGGATGTGGTTATTCGACAAGTGACAGGACTAAGTACTTCATCCCAAAGTTCTACCAATATGACACAGACTCAGTTAATTAATCTGGTTAATTCTAATCAGGTCTTAACGGTTGGCTTTGTGTATGGTGCAGGCTATGGGGTGGTCAATGGTCATGCCTATACAATTACTGCCTATAATCCTACAAATGGAACTTTCCACTTGCGTAATCCTTGGGGAGTCAGTGATGCTGATGTAACTTGGGCACAACTATTGTCATTACGTGGCATTGTGCAATGGTCTAATACTTAGACAAAAGAACTCAAGAGGTGCTATCTCCGCGCACCTCTTGATACATACCTCTCCTTCTTTCAATCAGGTATATGAATGAAAACTTTGTTACCTTTTTTAGGCTTGTTAAGCTTGCAAATTATGCAAGTTAATATAACAGATGCTAGCTTTGTGCCTATGTCTGTTAACAGCCAACCTCTACTTCAACAGGAAATTAAACTTCCTGTTAACAAAACTATGATGAAAGTCTCTTTAATAGCTAGAGAAGAAAAACTTTCTCCCATTGGTGTTAATCCTAACGCTAATCGAGATATTGGATTTGCAACCGTATTTCTAAATTTGGAAAATCATCAAGAAAAAAATCAAACGATAATTATTCAAAATATTGAGATTTACAGTATTGGTGATAATCAACTACAACCTTTTGCATTTACATCAAAGCAAATTGAACTGAGACCCTTAGAGAATGCAATGATTGATATGCACCTGACTAATAAAACTGGCTATTTGGGACAAGGACGATTTAAAGCAGTTGTTACTTATCAAATTGGCGATCGGCTTGATAAGGTCGAATCAGAATCCGTTGATGTTGAGAGGCATTAATTTAGGTTTGAGGGTTACTTATGCTTAAATACTTACATTTAAAGTTTAGATAATCACTCATGCAGACCTTGGAACTTAATGGTGGTAAATTTCGGGCAGAAATACTGGTCGAAAAATTTGTTTCCTATGGAATGATGCCGCAACTTGTCAGGGAAATGACGCTTGATCGCGTAACATCTGATATATCTTTGACCATTGAAGAGCAAAAAAATGCTTATCAGCAGGCTTTGCAACAGTTGGGGATTGACTCAGATGAAAAGTTACGAGTATGGCTAAAACAGCAAGGGATGACACTCGCTGATTTAGAAAAACGTGCTGAGAAATCACTAAAGCTTGCAAAATTTAAACAGGCAACATGGGGGGCAAAAGTTAATTCTGTTTTTTTGGAACGCAAAAAACAACTAGATCGTGTTATTTATTCACTGATTTGTACTAAAGATTTTTGTGTTGCCCAAGAACTGTATTTTCGGATTAAAGGAGGGGAGCAAGCATTTGATGAATTAGCAAGAGAATATTCTCAAGGTCCAGAGGCGCAAACGGGAGGATTAATAGGTCCTGTGGAGATTGGTTCAATTCATCCTGATTTAGCCAAAATGTTGATAGCTAGTGATGTGGGGCAGGTGCAAACACCGACGGTAATTGGTGATTGGATTGTGGTAGTTAGACTAGAAAAGTTGCTGCCAGTAAGTCTTGATGAAGGCATTCAACGGCGTTTAATTGATGAAAGCTTCTCTAAATGGTTAGAGGAAACTGTAGCGCAACAAATGTCAACCTTGGTAAGGGGATAGCCTAGCTCTTGTCTCATACTTATTTAACAATAATTTACGTCAAAATATGGCAGGATTAGGGCGTAATTATCCACTTTTTCTTAGATCAAGGTGGATAATTACGCCCTAATCGTTTCACCAAGGTTTGTATGATCTCTACAATCCCAGCTATTCAAGAGTTTCTCTCACTTGTTCCAGAGTTACAGAATATTGATCTTGTCACTTTAAAAGAAATAAGCGAAAGAGTACAACCCTTGCGCTATCGGATGGGTCAAGTGATTTTGCGCCGAGAAACGATGCCAGCGCAAATTTTATTTCTGATGGAGGGGCAAGCGCGACTGTTGGGGCAAATCCCTAAGGCAACAGCGCCAGTGACCGTAGACATCCTCAAACCTCATGCAGTTATGGGTTGGGTGAGTCTAATTCGTAATGTACCTTGTGAAACGGTAATTGCTTCGGTAGAGAGTACTTGTCTAGCGTTGGAAGCATCGGATTTTTGGCAATTGTGCGATCGCGATCCTGCTTTGAAAAAAGCTTTTATCAACAAGGTTGGTTTGATTGAAGTATTTGATCTATTGGCGGCGGAAATGGATCGGCGAGCGCAGGCTCACGCTAATTTAACGCAGATGGCACGTGAGGTGATGTCTGGTGCGCTAGTCATGAATTTAGGTACAGGTAAATTTCCCTTATCTAAGCTTGATCGCGATTTTGTATGGCTAGTGAGTGGTGGTGAAAATTTTGCTGCTCCCGTTGGTAGTCGAATTGAGGCAATCAATGAGAGCGATACCATTGAAGTCTTACCAGATGGTCAAGCGCGTTTAATTGGGTTGCGAGATAACTTTGCGGTCAAAGCCGAAGTAGTGGAGGAACTACCAGTATTAACTGCCTTGGATATCCCCTATGCCCCTGAATTGCCTATGGTGGGCGAGCGTTCTGAGCGTAAAGGAGCTGATTATCCCCATTTTTATGGTAGGGGCCCTGTGGATGCTTCTCTTGCTTGTTTCCAAATGTTAGCGAGATATTGGCAGATGCCTTTTTATCGCCATGTGGTCAAACGGGCAATCGATAACCAATTTGCCCGATCGCCTAAATTGTCATTGCAACTCTGTGGGGCGATCGCGGAACTGATGGGACTAAATGGGCAATTGCTGGCGATCCCTGCAAGTGCGATCGCCCAAGTGCCGACTCCTGCTTTGTTAAATTGGCAGGATACTTTTGCAGTGTTGTATAAGGCTAGCGATCGCGAATTAGTTTTAGGCATTCCTGAACAGGGCATTGTTACTAAAAAAACGGCTCAATTTGCTGATCTTTGGGGTGAGTCGGGGCAGATCTTACTAGTAAAACCGACTAAGGATACGCCCAAACAAAAGTTCGGTTTATCGTGGTTTTTGCCATCCCTCAAACGCTATCAAAATACGTTAATTACGGTACTGATTGCTTCCTTCTTTGTGCAATTGTTAGGACTAGCCAATCCTTTGATCACACAGGTGATTATTGATAAGGTGATCATTCAAAATGCGCCTGCGACGCTGAATACGCTGGGCATTCTCTTGGTGACGATTTCGATCTTTGAAGCAGTGATTAGTGCTCTACGCACTTATTTATTTGTTAATACCACTAATCGCATTGATTTGACCCTTGGCTCGGAAACGATCGATCATCTTGTAAGACTACCTTTACGCTATTTTGAAAAGCGATCGGTTGGGGAATTATCCAGTCGGATTGGGGAATTAGAAAACATTCGTCAATTCCTAACAGGAACTGCCCTGACCGTCGTTTTAGATGCAGTTTTCTCATTGATTTATATCGTTGTGATGATCTGCTATAGCTGGTTGCTGACCTTGGTTGCCCTCGGCACAGTTCCCTTATTTGCCTTACTTACATTTATTGTTGCTCCGATTATTCGTGGGCAGTTACGGACTAAGGCTGAGCGCAACGCCACCACGCAGTCCTATCTTGTGGAAGTTGTGTCAGGAATTCAGACGGTGAAGGCGCAAAATATTGAGCTAAAGTCGCGTTGGGAATGGCAACGGCGCTATGCACGCTATGTTTCTGAGGGATTTAAAACCGTTGTCACCTCCACTACCGCAGGATCAACTAGTCAATTTTTAAACCAATTTTCAAACTTATTATTGCTTTGGGTGGGCGCATATTTAGTACTCAGTAACCATTTGAGCCTTGGACAATTAATTGCCTTTCGGATTATTGCAGGATACACAACTACACCGCTGTTGCGCTTAATTCAGCTTTGGCAGAACTTCCAAGAGACAGCGCTCTCCCTTGAGCGTCTGAGCGATATTATCAATCATCCACAGGAACAAGAAGAGGCAGGTCGGCGCAATATTCCCATGCCTGCTATTGTCGGTGCTGTTAGGTACGAGAATGTGCATTTTCGCTTTGTGCCTAATGGTAATTTGCAACTAAATAATGTCAGTTTAGAAGTTCCTGCGGGGCAATTTGTGGGTGTGGTGGGAGCTAGTGGTGCGGGTAAGAGTACACTCACGAAATTACTATCGCGCCTCTATGAGCCAGAATCGGGGCGCATTCTCATTGATGACTATGATGTGAGTAAAGTGGAACTTTATTCTCTCCGTCGTCAGATTGGCGTGGTATTGCAAGATACTTTGCTCTTTGATGGCACAGTTCAGGAAAATATTGCGCTGACGAATCCCGATGCGACACCCGAAGAAATTACGGAAGCAGCAAGGGTTGCCTGTGCCCATGATTTTATTATGCAATTGCCTCAAGGTTATGAGTCGCGGGTTGGCGAGCGTGGTTCGGCATTATCAGGTGGACAGAGACAAAGAATTGCGATCGCCCGCACAGTATTGCAAAAGCCCCAATTACTAATTTTAGATGAAGCGACGAGCGCTTTAGACTACAATACCGAGCGTCAAGTCTGTCTAAATCTTGCTGAGGAATTTCGTGGTCGTACTGTCTTTTTTATCACCCATCGTCTTGCTACAATTCACAACGCTGACTTGATCTTGGTAATGGATAGTGGCAGGGTTGGCGAGCAAGGGACACATGTTGACTTGATGGCAAAACGTGAAAGGTATTACACGCTATATCGCCAACAGGAAGCGGCAGGAGAATCATGATTAAAGTTGTCGAAGCTTACCAAGAATTTCTTATCTCCATTACATTTTTCGATATAGGTGAATGATATGACCGATGCTAATGTGAAGCCTCTCAATAACGAGTCAACTGAATCGACTTCAGAAACGAAGCTAATACTATCTGCAAAAGAACCATCTACTGAGCTAAATGGTAATCACAGCAAGGATGAGCAAGCCGATGGTACTGAAGAGAAAATTTCTGAGGTAACACAGACCTTTGATCAACCATTAGTATTACGTCAATCACCGAAATGGACTCAGGCGATTCTATGGACATTGTTGGGTTCTGTTACCTTTGGACTAATTTGGGCTTCATTCGCCAAAATCGAAGAGTCAGTACCTGCTCTAGGCAAATTAGAACCACAGGGTACGGTCAAAGAGGTGAAAGCGCCTGCTAGCGGTGTACTTAAAGAAATTCTGGTCAAAGATGGCGATCGCGTTGTGAAGGATCAAGTATTGCTACGGATTGATGCGACTGCCGCCAAAGCACAGCTTGATTCACTGAAGAAACTCCGTCAAAATCTGCAAGAAGAAAATCAGTTTTATCGATCTGTTCTCAATGGTACTCGTCCCACAATCAATACGAAGAAAGCGATCGCCATTCCTGCGGAGCTACTAGCGCTTGCCCGTAATCGTGAGGCGCTGATGTCAGAGTCACAACTCTATCGCATCCAGATTAATGGTGGTGGTGCAGATCTCTCTAGCGATCAGCAGGATCGCCTCAGAGCCAATCAAGCGGAACTAGGTTCGCGATCGCAAGCAGCAGAGGCAAATATCGCACAAACGATCGAACAACTCAATCAAACTCGGTTGAAACGGATTGGTCGCCAAGAATCTTTGGTGATCAATAAGCAGATTCTGGATGGGATCAAAGATGCGGTTAAGGAGGGAGCCATTGCAAGGGTGCAATATCTCAAACAACAGGAAGAAGTAAAAAATACTGAATCGGAAATCCTGCAACTGCAACAAGAGGAGATGCGCCTTAAATCGGCGATCTCTGAAGCGCGATCGCGTCTTAATAACACCTTTGACATTACCCGCAAAGAGTTAACCTCCCAAATTGCCGATAACACAAAGCGGATTTCCGAAATCGATAGCCAATTTACGAAGGCACTTGTTGATAACAGCAAGCGGCTTTCGGAAATAGAAGGACAAATCAGTCAAGCTGAAGTTACCTTGAAATATCAAGAGTTACGCGCCCCCATCGCAGGTACAGTCTTTGAACTAAAGGCAGGTTTAGGCTATGTGGCTAACACGAATGCACCTGAAAGTGTGTTGAAGATTGTGCCTGATGATCAATTGGTCGCCAAAATATTCATCACGAACCAAGATATCGGTTTTGTCAGAGAGGGAATGCCCGTTGATGTCCGCTTAGATTCTTTCCCTTTCAGTGAGTTTGGTGATATCAAAGGAACATTAGTTTGGATTGGCTCCGATGCCATACCTCCCGATCAGGCTAACCCGACCTATCGCTTTCCTGCTAAGGTCAAAATCGAGAAGCAAGCTATTCAGGTTAATAATCGTCCAATTAATTTGCAGTCTGGGATGTCACTGAGTGCCAATATTAAAATTCGCGATCGCACGGTTATTAGTCTCTTTACGGATTTCTTCTTCAAGAATACAGAAAGTCTCAAATATGTCCGCTAACAGAAAAGAGTTGCATTGCAACTCTTTTCTGTTTTTATGCGCCGCTTAGACTAAATATTAACTGATGTTACGTGGAACTATCACTCCATCAGGCTATCGTGTACAGAGTAGGGGCGGGTTTAGCATATAGATCTTGCTTTCAGCCTAGAATTATCAACTAAACCCGCCCCTACTTTAGGAACTTCCACGTAACATCAGTATTAAATAGAACGAATTGGAATTTGGACTTCTCGCCGTTTGAGTGGTGCTGGTGTATAGGGAGAATCATAGAGAAATTCCCTTGGTTCCCCTGCGATCGCATATTCGGGATGGTTGGCTAGCCATTCCTTTAACTTGGCGATATGTCCTTGATAGCTCTCATAGCCATAGGCTCCCTGCAAGCCCAAGCTCACAACCAACATTGGTGGATGATCTTCTACTTGAATATCTGGTGCTACCTGCTGGGGACTAATGCCACTATTGTTGTACAAGAAAGAGACCTTCGCTTTGCCCATTTCCACTGGATGATTAATGGTCTCTCTGGGATAACGAGCTTCTACAGGTGTCGTCATCGCAATATTGTTACTACTGATATGCCGAAATAGTGGATTAAAAGCATAGCCAGTTGCTTCACGCAAATTGCCATCATAGGTGTATGTCCCTGAGCGATAGGCAGGATATTGCTTGACTTCGATGATGTCGTGAGGTGTGGGTGCGGGAAAGCCGACGGGTAAAGAAGACATATTAATTTTTGGATTGGGCTATGAAGTAAATGCGATCGCTTAACTGTCTCAATAGTTGAGCAACATCACCATCGGTAGATTGTAGTTGCGCCACCTTTTCGCAGCTATACATCACGGTTGTATGGTCTTTACCGCCGACGGCTTCACCGATTTTGGGAAGGCTGAGGTTGGTATGTTGGCGCATTAAGTACATGACATATTGACGCGCTTGGCTAATTTCGCGGCGACGGGAATTGCCTAGGAGGTCGGCTAAATCAATATTCAGCATTTCTGTCACCACACTCAACACCATCTCGGCGGAGACTTCCACAGGTTCCTTGGGAGGATTGAGAACGGGTGCGACATTTTCCACCGTCATCGGTAAGCCTGAAATAGAAATATAGGCAACGGTTCGCACTAAGGCTCCCTCCAATTCGCGAATGTTGGAGGTATAGCTAGCGGCAATGTAATGCAGCACATCCGCAGGAATTTTGAGATTGTCGTATTCGGCTTTTTTCTGCAAAATTGCCATACGGGTCTCTAAATCAGGAACCTGAATATCAGCAATTAAACCCATCGAGAAGCGCGAACATAGACGCTCTTGTAAACGAGGTATTTGAGCAGGTGGGCGATCGCTTGCCAGCACAATTTGTTTACCCGCTTCATAGAGAGTGTTAAAAGTATGGAAAAACTCCTCTTGGGTATATTCCTTGCCCTCGATGAATTGGATATCATCGACGATCAGCATATCGATCTCGCGGTATAACTCCCGAAATCTCTGCATACTATCTTTACGAATCGCGGCAATCAGATCATTAGTAAATTGCTCCGTGGACACATAGGCAATCCTTGCCCTCGGTTCGATTTCTAGATGATAATGGGCGATCGCTTGCATCAGATGGGTTTTGCCTAAGCCGACACCACCACAGAGAAATAAGGGATTAAATTCGCGCCCGGGGGACTCAGATACGGCTAACGCAGCAGCATGAGCCATCCGATTAGTTGCACCGACCACAAAGCGATTGAAATTGTACTTAGGATTGAGATTATTGGGTCTTGGTGAACTATGGCTACTCTCAACCTGTGGGTCACTCTGCACATTTGTAGCGGGGAGAGAGGCTGCCATCGCCTGCACGGCCTCATTGGCGATCGCTGTTTCTAAGAGTCCCTCTTGACTACCTTCGCCATCAGTCACATCATCATCGGGCTGACCACTGGGAGGTTCACCACTGGGAGCCGCCACAATATAGACTTCGACGGGATAACCTAAAATTTCGGTGACAGCATCGGTAATGTTTTGAAAATAATATTTATGTAGCCAATTCTTGGCAAAAAGTGATGGGGTGCGAATCGTCAAGCGATCGGCTGTAAGCTCGTCAGCCACAACAGTCTTAATCCATCCTTCGTATGTAGGGCGGCTCAGTTGGCTTTCAAGAAGTTCAAGGACTTGATTCCAGAGGGTTTCTAAGGAAATATCAACAGACATTGTTGGTGGTGGTCAAGAGGGCTAACAGCGAATTACGATCTTATCGTGTGTACTAAATTTTTGGAGAATTACTTACATGAACATTCTGCGGCATTCATCTTGGCAAGCTAAACCTCGAATAGCTCTCACTATAGGCGATCCCGCAGGAATTGGAACGGAAATCATTCTAAAATCTCTGGCGAATCGCGATTTACTAACTCTAGATGCTGAGTTCACCATATTTGGCGATCGGCGCTATCTTGAGGCAAATTATCAATTATTAAAAAATTTAAAAACTACCAATATCCAAATTGCCGATCCTGCGAGTTTAGAGATATTTGATATTCGCATTGATGGGGAAATTACGCTAGGAGTTGGCAATCGCGAAAGTGGGGCGGCGAGTTTTGCCTATTTAGATCAGGCGATCGCCCAAACTCTAGCGGGCAAATTCGATGCGATCGTTACTGCACCAATTGCCAAATCGGCATGGAAGCAAGCGGGACATGACTATGCGGGGCAAACTGAGTTATTGGCTGAGCGTAGTCACATCGATGATTTTGGGATGCTATTTGTCGGCAAATCACCACATACGGACTGGGTTTTGCGAGCTTTGCTAGCGACGGTGCATATTCCTTTGAGCGAAGTTACTAAAGAGCTTACACCTGAACTTATCGAGCAGAAATTAGAATTATTGCGCCGATCGCTATTACAGGACTTTGGGATCACCCATCCAAGGATCGCGATCGCGGGGATCAATCCCCATAGCGGTGAACAGGGTCAACTAGGGATCGAGGAGCGCGATTGGTTGCAACCATTAATTGATCGCTATCGCCAGCAACACCCCAATGTGCAAATTACTAATCCAATCCCGCCCGACACCATGTGGGTCAACCCTGCCAAGGCTTGGCGCGATCGCGATCGAGTTGCTCTTGGTTACGATGCATATCTCGCTATGTATCACGATCAGGGATTGATCCCCGTTAAGCTATTAGCCTTTGATCGAGCCGTGAATACGTCGATTGGTTTACCCTTTGTGCGGACATCGCCCGATCACGGTACTGCCTTTGATATTGCAGGCAAGGGGATTGCTGATCCCGCTAGTACGATTGAGGCAATCACCCTAGCGATCGAACTAGCCAAAATAAGACTAAAAAACAAACAAGGGGCTTAAGCCCCTTGTCTTCGCGCCGATAAACAAAAGCGGCGCTTTGCGCCGTCTTTGGTTTTTTATTCAGGAACGACTTGGATTTTGATTGTTGCGGTGACTTCAGCATGAAGCTTAATCGAAACCTCGTAAGTACCTGTTTGATTAATTTCAGGAATTGTAATATCGCGGTGATCGATTTCTAACATCGACTTTGCGGTAATCAATTGAGCAACTTCGCGATCGGTGACAGTACCGAAAATTGCATTACCTTCGCCAACTTTTTTCTTAATAATAAAGCCGCCAATGGTTGCGAGAGCGGTCTTACGGCTTTCAGCTTCTTGCCGAATAGCGATTAAACGTTGACGCTCAACTTCTTTACGTCTTTCAACTTCTTTAACAACACCTGCGGTTGCACGGATAGCTAAACCTTGAGGTATGAGGAAATTTTGAGCATAACCAGGCTTTACAGCTACTAAATCGCCCAGTTTACCTAATTTTGTAACATTTTTGGTCAGCATGACCTGCAAATTACTCTTTGCCATGTGCTTTTGACTCTTACTCGTTTTAAAGATAGATTCGTGTTTACAAAAAATAGCTATAAGCGGTTTTTTGTAAACGATAATGAGAATTGCTGCTAACTATGGTCAAACAACAATGTTAGACCTAATATAGATACATTAGGATTTACGGTTTTAACCAGACTTCCTAGTATAGCGAAAAAACTGGCTTTGTAGACTCTACAAAAAATTTACGATGCAGCGTTGGCAGTTACTAAAAATTTCTAGGCACTTTTGTAAACATTATGTGCCTCTTCTGGTCTTATTCCTAACAGCCACAACGCTGCCTAGTTGTACGATCAGTCAGCCCACTAAACCTTTTAGCTCTGAGGCTTTACCGACGGAAGCGATCGCCGAAATTAGCGAAATTCGGAGCTATCCAGTCCGAGTTAAATATATTAACTCCACAACCGCCAGACCCGCTACCGTTGGCGTGCCTCTAAAGGTAAACGAGAGCGTAAGCACCGACGAATCTTCAACTGCTCAAATAACGCTGAGGACGGGGACAATTTTTCGGATCGGCGGTACTGCCAATCTCATCCTCAGACCGCAAAACCAAGTAGAAATAGAGTCAGGGCGATTGGTTGCATGGGCTGCCAAGGATAGTAAATCGCCTGCTCAAATCAAAACCTCTTTTGGTGAAATATCGAGTAATGATGGGACGTTATACCTAGAAATTCCTGCTAAAGCGGCGGAAGAGCGGCGGGTCATTTCTCTAGATGGCACTGTTACCGTTTTGCTAAAAAATACCTCAGAAATAGTCACCCTCGGTAAAGGCGAAGAAATTAGAATTAAAGCTGATGGCAAGGCTACTGCTCCCAAACGCATCGATAAGGAGAGTATTGATAAAAAAATTGCCAATAATTCTTTGATTTTTGGATTTAGTACGCAACTCGCCAGTTTGCCCCAAATTACCTCAGAATTTGGTGTTACCGCAACAGTCAAAGAGGCAAGTACGATCCAGTTCCGTCGCTCTGATTTGCCGAGTAAGCCGAATGAGCCTAAGTCTAAGACTGCTTACACTTCAGGGGCAGCCAATAGCGATCGCCGCGATGAACCTGACCGCAGGCGCGACGATCCGCCCACCACTAAACCCTCTGAGCCTGTAAATACAAGTAAACCAACCTCAGAGCCTTCTTCTGTACCAAATACTGCACCTACATCAACACCAACCACGCCTCAACCAACACCTATCACCACTAATCCTTCACCCAAACCTATAGAACCTGCCCCACAGCCAGCACCTTTAGAACCACCTCCACAGCCTGTGCAACCTGAAATTCCTGCTCCACAACCACCCCAAACTACTCCCAAGCCTAAAAACTAATTCATACTAATTCACGTCAGTTCGGGTTAAGCTAGCAAATTTTAAAAATCTAAAAGTAAAAGCCTTGCGTAGCAAGGCTTTTACTTTTGTTTTTTGAGAGAGGGTTTGCGTAGCAAACCCTCTCTCAAAAACCGTTTCAAATTATCCCGAACTCGCGTTAATTCATAAAAAAAGAGAAGGCAATGCACTTTCTCTTTTTTTATCGGCTAATCGATTGATTCTAGACAATGGTTTTAATAGAGTCATTGCCAATTAAAATTTAAAACGATAATTTCTTGTGATTTCTAGTAATTTTAATGTCTTGATCGCAATTTCTTATGTTACCATCTGACGCTTAAAAGAGTTTTACACCGCGTCTAGAGATGATGGTCAGAATGTTTGCAGCTACCAAAATGCCACAATTAAATGCTTCAAAAGCGATCGCTAACACTGCATTAGCAATAACTGCTAACATAGCCAGTTTATTTGTGGTTAGCTATGGACTCAGCAATGCCGAAGCTATCAATATTAATTATCAAACGACTCAGCAGGAGTCAGCAGGGAGCAGCAAGGAACTAGTTGCAATCCGCCCATCATCAAATTTTGATAGTCGGATTAGTGCCACATTATTGGATAGTCGCGATCGCCTGTGGCTAGGTACTTGGCAAGGTTTAATTCAAATTGATCAACTCACGGGTAAAGCGATCTCTTCAATATCCTTACCTAACTCTACTGTCACTGCCTTACTTGAAGATAACAGGGGCTTCTTTTGGGTTGGCACAACTTCAGGGCTGTACCAGATCAGCCCTAATTCAGGCAAAATTGAAAATATTGCGATCCAACTATCCTCTAGCCGCATTTTGAGTCTAGCTATGGATCGGGCAGGATTTATTTGGGTGGGAACCGATCAAGGCATTACCCGCATCAGTCCCTACAATGCTGAGACCTACGCTCGCTTGCCTAATATTCCGGGGACAGCCGCTAATGTGATGCAAATTGACAATGCTGGCAATATTTGGGTCGGTACATTAAACGGATTGTTTAAGATTAATCCAGGCACAGCGAAAATTACTGCACGAATTCCCTTTGTATCGGGACAAATTGTACAAGCTCTGACTGTTGATCCATCGGGAACAGTTTGGGCAGGCACGCCACGCAATGTGATCGAAATTAATCCCAAAACTAATAAAGCGATCGCTAGAATTAACACTGTCACAGGACGCGATATTGTTGCGCTGGCTAGCGACAAAACTGGAGAGTTATGGATTGGCATGAGGGATGGTTTGGTACTTGCCAATACTTACAATGGCGAAATTACATCATTCATCAGTAACCTCCCCCACAGTTCTGTCGTCAATTTGCTGATTAGCGAGCACCAATTATGGATCGGCACGATGGGGGGACTGGGCAAAATCAATGCCAAACTGAAAAAATCAGAAATTCCAAACGCAACTGCGACAGTAATTTATACAATACAGAAGTAGATACTAAGCTAAAGCATTTTGGCATCCCGTTAACCTTAGTAAAGGAGTTAGTTTTGTGTAGAGTTTTTGCGGATCTACACAAAATCAATGTCTGGCTGACTTGGTGAGAGGTTGCTAATTGCCATAGAGTTGTGGAGAGAAACACAAAATGGATGTTTGGTTAGCCAAGTTTTATGACATCTTCACGGCTCAGATTTTAGATATTGGTGGAACTAAATTTTCGATCGCCTCGATCGCACTGTTGCTAGGACTATTGATCTTAGCTTTTTTCTTATCTAAGTTAATTAGTGAAACTATCAGACGTGCTTTCCTATCTCGCTTTCGCATCAATCGAGGATTACAGGAAGCAATTACTGTATTTATCAAATACTTTTTGATTACCTTGAGCTGCACAATTATCTTGCAAACAGCAGGAGTTAATCTCAGTTCTTTAGCAGTAGTTGCAGGGGTAATCGGTATTGGTATTGGCTTTGGCTTACAAAATCTTTCGAGCAATTTTATTAGTGGTGTTGTTCTACTATTTGAGCAGACTCTCAAAGTAGGTGATTATATTGAAATCGGTGAACTAAAGGGGGTTATTGAAAAAATCTCCATTCGTTCCACTATCCTGCGTACCGATGATGATCTTTTTGTAATTGTTCCGAATCAGCGTCTCATTGAACATAATACTGTCAATTGGAGTTATAGAGGACATACCTGCCGCATTCATATTCCAATTACAGTAGCTCCAGATACAGATTTGCTCATTTTGACGGAAGCTTTACTAACTGCCGCACGTCATGAACCCTATGTATTACAAAATCCATCATCAGAAGTTAGATTTCAAAAATTTAATCGCGATGCCCTTGAGTTTGAGTTACTAGCTTGGATTAATGATCCCAATGAAAATGAAACCATTCGTAGCTCTTTGAACTTTCGGATTGCCTACGAATTTAAAGAAAGAGGCATCAAAATTCCGTTACCTACTCGTGAGATTGTTTTACGGAATCCTGAAGCGATCGCCTCAGTGATCGATTCTTATCAATTTCCAAATAAAAACTTAGTAACAGATCCGAATGTATTACCAACGATTGCGATCACTACTAATGTTAATGATGCTAATACTAGAAATCTACGGGATTTATTACGAAAAATATCCTACTTTGAGAGATGCACAGAAGTAGAGCTGTTTGCCTTAATTGCAAGGGGATATCGTAAGCATTTTGATATTTGCGAAGTAATTTGCCGAGAGAATGAACCTAGTGAAGAGTTCTATATTATTTTGTCTGGGGCTGTAGAGGTTTTTTCGGAACGGAATAATCAAGCGATCGCGACATTAAGAGAGGGAGAATTTTTTGGTGAGATTTCACTCTTAATTGGTACACCTCGGACGGCAACTGTGCGAGCACTGACTGCGGATACAGTTCTCTTTGTGGTTGAGCGTCAGCAATTACAAAAACTCCTCAGCGAACATAAGGAATTAGGAGAGCAAATTGCTATAAAACTATCGGAACGTCAGCAGGTGCTCATTAGCCTTGGTTTGTTGAATGAAGAAGAACTACAGCGATCGCAATATGCCGCCCTATCGTGGGTACGCGATCGCCTCAATGCTATTTTCGGGATTAGCTTGGGCAAAAATGTCAATTAGAAATGTGCGGTAATTGTTTTGTCGTAAGGCTTTGCGTTGCTACCCAACATCTAAAACTGTTGCTGAAAAATGGTGGGAGCATTGACACGAAATGGCTCTGCACCTAAGGATGTGGGATCGATCCGCCAACGTTCTTCTTGAGTGCTATATTCTGCAAGCTTCTGAGCGCGACGATTGTGGAGCAACACATTGAAATTTTGTTTCTGGGCTTCTGTCCCTAACTTAAATAGAAAACTAAATCTTGTTAAATAATCCGATGCTGCCCATCTGGTCGTATTCACTGTGACGATCGCCTTTCGGGTTTCAGGATCAATTGTAATTTTCTCGACCCAACCTTCTTCTAACCGTTGCGTCTTCCACCAGAGGCTGGGTTCAACTAGCTGTTGGGGAATATTAATATTCTCTTCGGCGGATGCTGAGGAACTAGCGATCACGATCGGGGCGATCGCGCTAACTGCGATTCCTAAGAGAATGGGATTGATAACTGGTTTGGCAACCATCCTGAACCTCAATAATACGATTTTTAGCATTCACCTGATTATATAGCAACCATCAATGATTCGAGAGAGGCTGCGACTTCACTGGAGTAGTACAGAGAAATTTTTGAAAGTGCAGCTTCGCCGTGCGTTCAAAAATTTCTCTGGGTTTCAAGTCAGCGCAAAGCGCTGTAAGTAATCATTTGAAAACTACTATAAATAATTAAGATGGGGTGCAAATGGCTAGACTGTCTTCTGGCGGTATTTGTTCCTAATAAACAGATTTATGTGGGAGGCAAAGCCTCCCACATAAATCTTATTTGACTCGCTCAAAGCCGCGATCTAGCACTTCATAATAAAGGGGCAAATATCCTGACTTAATGCCGCCATCTTCCTTGGCTTTGTCCAAATTGCCACTGAGGGTATGGCTATTATGAACGCTGTAAATTTCATAGCGATCGCCAATAAATACATAGTCCGCAACATCGGTAAACTCTTCACCCTTGACCAGTTGCCAATGATCATCAGCATAGACAAAGTGGTAATCAGCTAAGTCAGGGCTTGCGGATGGGCGCTCGACAGCAGCAGAGATTTCGGCGGTGTAATGGGGATTTTTGTCGCTGGGAGGAATAATTTTACTGGTGACGTTGCGATAGAAACAGCTTTCGTTGTAGCAAAATCTCAGCTTTGCCATTTTATTTTTGATGAGTTCAAAGCGATCAATAATTTGGCTAGAGTCGGGTTCCCTTGCAGCCGAGGCATTGTTGCTGAGGGAATTAACAAAGGTAATCCCTAAACAAATGACGCAGATCAAAAATATATTGACTAGCGATCGCCATTGTTTCCTGATCGGAAAATTGTTGGTTAAAAAATTGCTGGCTATAAAACTCATATTTATATAACTTAATATAATTTAATAATATTCCTTTGATTCTAGCGATTTGGTCGAGCTTTGGATATAGCCAACGGATTATTTCCAGCATCCTTATGCATCAAAAGCCAAAAGATAATCGCTGCAAATGCCACTTATCTTTGTGTTTTAATAGCTGCTGCTTGCTCTAGCAAAGACTCAGCAAAGGCGATCGCTTGACTGAGAGCAGGATCATCTGCACCTTGAATTGCACTTTTTCCTTTTTCCTTTTTCCTTTTTCCTTGCTCAACACTTTTTCCTGAAGCAATCTGAGCTAACTCCTGTTTGCGGTCTTCTAGTTCTAATAAACGAATTTGTACTTTTGTGCGATCGCCAACTACTTCCTTGCTGACATGAAAATGACGATCCGCGATCGCCGCAATTAGGGGTTGGTGCGTTACACAGAGGATTTGTGAACTGCGGCTTAGTTGCCAGAGTTGAGTGGCGATCGCTTGAGCGACTCGACCTGATACCCCTGTATCAATCTCATCAAATACCATTGTTCCAACCTTGGCATGATTAGATTCTGCATCGATAGGTTGCATCTCCTGCTTCGTTTTCTGTTGCACAAAGCAAGTTTTTAATGCTAGCAAAAAGCGACTCATTTCCCCACCTGAAGCAGTTTCCGCCAATGGTTGTAATGGCTCGCCAAGGTTCGGGCTAAATTCAAACACAATGCGATCGCTACCCAGAGCATTTGGTTCAACTGGATAAAGCCCGACTTGAAAGCGAACTTTTTCCATGGCTAACATTTTTAGAGCCTCGATTTGGGCTTTCTCAAGGGCGATCGCAGTTTGCCGTCGCAATTCTGTCAGTTTTTTGCAAGCCTTGAGTAAAGCCTGTAAATCCGCTTCGGCTTTGCGCTCTAAGTCTTCAATGGAAACACTTTGATCGGTCAGTTCTGCCAATTCATTTTGCAGCTTTTCCATATAGGCGATCGCTTCGGGGAGCGTGCCATATTTACGGCAGATTTGCTTGATTTGATTAATTCGCTGTTCAATGGTTTCCAACTGTTCAGGATCGGAATCAAGACGATTAGCGTAATTATTAATCTGGCGACCTGCTTCCTCTACTTGAGCAAGGGCGCTAGAGACTAATTCGAGAATTCCTTCCGCTTCGCGATCGAGCGATACCATCTCTGTGAGAATTGATTCTGCTTGCCCTAATAGGTCGGCACAGGCATTACCACTATCATTCTGATAAAGCGCTTCATACACTGCATAACCTTGCTTTTGCAATTCGACGCTATGGGCTAGACGATTGCGATCACTTTCGAGATTTTCCAACTCATCGGGATCTTCAAGGTTGGCGGCAGCAAGTTCCTTGAGTTGATATCGCAACATATCCAAATGCTGCAAACGGTTACGCTCATTTTGTTGGCGGTCAAACAGAGCCTTGCGCGATCGATCCTTTGCCTCAAATAATTTCGCGACCTTTTGGCGTTGTAATGAGATTGCCTGATTAAAGGCTTGATCCCCAAAACTATCGAGCAGTTCCCTCTGCTGGGCGGATTGACTCAATAAAATTGTCTGACCTTGAGCCGTAATCTCAACGAGGCGATCGCGTAATTCTTGAATTTGCTGCTTATTAACCACCACACCATTAACGCGAGTGCGATTGCTCTTGACGGTAATCTCCCGACTACAAATCAAGGTTTCAGCATCAATGGCATCAATTTCTTGATCTGCTAACCATTGCGCGATCGCTTGATTTGTGGAAAAAGTCGCTTCAATATTGGCGCGATCTGCCCCATTGCGGATCACTCGCGCTGATACTTTGCCCCCAAGTGCGGCATCAAGGGCATCTAATACAATTGATTTACCTGCCCCAGTTTCGCCTGTCAGAATATTTAGCCCTGCATAAAGATCTAGCTCTAAGCGATCGATCAGTGCAAAATTTTCAATTTTAAGACTCAGCAGCATAGTTTTTTCTAGATTCAGGAATGTGCAGTACACATTCCTGAATTGTTAAATCGGCAAGGTTTCTCCATTGAGGAGACGCTTCGATGCGCTCAGCAATTCTTCTTCAAGATAGGGCTTAGTGAAATATCCCTTTGCTCCCAGTTGAATTGCGGTTTGACGGTGGCGATCGGCTCCACGAGAAGTTAACATCGCCACAGGAATGTCTTTGAGTCGCGCATCCTTTTGCAATCTCGATAGGAGATCTAATCCATCCATCCGTGGCATTTCAATATCGCAGAAGATCATATCGCAAGGCAATCCTGCACGGAGTTTTTCCCATGCATCCTGTCCATCCTTTGCCTGCTCGACGCGGTATCCCACTTTGGCGAAGGTCAATGACAACAGTTCGCGTACCGTAATCGAGTCGTCCACAATCAGAACCGTTGGATCGACAGCAACATCTTCTTCAACAGGTGGTTGCAGTGTGACTCCAGAAGTCGAAGGACGCAATCTGCCGCTGGCGATATCAAACAGTTCCAAAACGTTAGCGATCGCCATAACTCGACCATCCCCTAACACTGTTGCTCCCGCAATACCCGCAGGCTGAGGAATCGGACCTTCGAGCTGCTTGATTACGATTTCGTACTCGCCAAGGAACTGATCAACCTGTAGGGCAAGGTAGCTCGTATCGTTACGCAGAATAATGATGCATAGTTCATCGTTATCCTGTTTGCCATAAATATTGCTACGGCTGAGATGGCGGCTGTAGGAAAGCAAATTAGAGAGATGTTGGAATGGCAACACCGTATCGCGCCAAGGTAGACATGGTTGTCCTTTTTCGTTAAGTATGATTTGACTTTGAGGAACCTCTACCATGTCTTCAAAGCCATCAACGGGGAAGGCAATACGAGCGCGATCGCTAATGCAGAACATCGCCTTAGAAATACTGAGAGTGAGCGGTAAGCGGATCGTAAAGGTGGTTCCCTTGCCAACTGCCGATTCCACAATAATTACGCCACGAATTTCATCGAGACAGGTTTTGACCACATCCAGACCAACGCCACGTCCTTTAAATTCATCAGCCTCTGCCGCCGTGCTAAATCCTGCTTCAAATAATAGCGAGTAAACCTCGGTATCATTGAGGCGATCAACTTCCGATTGCGAACGTACACCCTTAGCAACTGCACTTTTCTTCACTTTTTCAGTGCTAATACCCGCACCATCATCACTGATTGAGATGACGGTTTGGTTACCTTGGTGATATGCCCGCACCGTGAGTTTACCCGTAGCCGATTTACCTGCTTTTTGACGGGTCGCAGGATCTTCTAAACCGTGATCGATCGCATTGTTGACAAGGTGCGTGAGTGGATCGGTGAGTGATTCCAAAATCGCTTTGTCAATGAGAGTCTCGCGACCAAATACCTCCAAATCAGCCTGCTTGCCACTCTTGAGGGCGCGATCGCGAATACCTCTAGGCAAGCGATCGGCAATCTGAGCGAAGGGAACCATGCGTGATTGTTTCAGGTCATCCTGTACCTGCGTGGTGATCGTTCCTAGCTGACGAGTTACCTGATCGGTTTCACCGACCACAAACTCAATGTCCGAAGCTGACTCACGAACCTTAACAATTAGCTCGATGATTTCCTGTGACAGAACGTGGAAGGTATTGTAGCGGTCAAATTCGATACCTTCAAAATCGCTACTAACATTACTACTGCTACTTGCACCATCGCTAGAATAGCTAGATTCAAAATTGTTAAACGAACGTCCTCGACCCGCAGTTAGTGAAGCTTCTAGCAAAGAGCGATCGTACTGGTCGCGCATCCTTTGAGATACATCACTGAGCAACTGCACTTGATGCAATAGATTAGTAATAAACTGTTGCAGTCTTTCCTGCTCCTGTTCCAACAAGTTGCGGTTAACAACAAGTTCCCCTACTAAGTTATTTAAACTATCAAGGTACTTAACATCTACACGCATCGTTGAATCAGACAACTTGGGTCTACGTGTAGTGACAGGAGGACGTACAGGTGTTTTAGTTGTGATGGGACCAACATCCGAAGCAAATCTTGAATTAATAATATCTGCTAACTCGTCAAAGTCATCCTTCGGTTTGGTCGGTGAGGTCGCTGGGACAGGGGCAGTTTCGCGTTCTTTTGGTTTTGCTGCTATATTTGTCTCAAAACTTCCAGTATCACCTAATAGAGCTTCTAATTCATCAAAATTCATATCATCAGAATTAATAGACTGCTGTCCATTGTCCTGATTACCCTGATTACTATGTTGATTATTAGGGCTAGCAATTTCGTCGTTATTAGCAGTAAGGAAATTATCTGATAAGCTGCTAGACTCGCCAATCATGGCTTCTAAATCATCAAAATCAAAATTATCATCAATCCCATTTAACTCCTCTACTACTGATTGATTCTCAATTGCCAAACTTTGCTTTTCCAAATAATCTGTCTCAGAATTTACAGAGTCTTTTAGGCTGGAACCATTTAGATCGGACATCTCATCAAACCCACCAAAATCTAAATCTTGGTTGTCATCAAAGCTATCGTTATTACTGTTAATTACTGAATCAGATGTAGTTAAGTCAGTATTATCGGAATCATCATCACCTTGAAAAAAGTCCACTAGACTATCGATCGTGCTACTAGCTGTAATGTCCTCTTGATCGTCATCAAAGTCCACATCATCTTGTTGGATACTCGTTAGAGGTTCATCGTTTGATTGCAGAGAATCCGATTGCAAATCATTAATGGCATCGAAAAAATTATTCTCCTCAAAATCGTCTTCTAGACTATTCACGTCACCTTGAGTAAGCGATCGCTCTTCATTAAAGTCAAATTCATTGTCTAGATCATTACCAAAATCATTATTAAAATCATTAAAGTTATTCTCTAATATAGTCAGATCATCTTCATTTGCATTAGCAAATAAATTGACTAGATTGTCAGAGTTATTCGCTGATTCAGGTTCTTCAATTTGATTAAATAGTTCGTCATTGATGCTTTCTAGAGAACTTTCCAGAGAACTTGATGCAGCAGATATATCTCCAAAATCGGAATCAAGATTTCCCTCAGCAAATGAATCAGTAGTCTCACCCGCGACATCATCATTGATATTTGCATCGTCGCTAAGGTCTAAATTACTCCAATTATCATCAATCAAGTTTCCAGCGAGATCTTCGGGTGATTCAGATGCATTAAAGAAATCACCTAAGCCATCAATATCATCAGTAGTACTTAAATTGTTTGATTCATTTTCACTGTAAACAGAATCAAGATCAGGTTCTTCCGCATCCGCAAAGAAATCTCCTAATTCATCCGTGTTACCGATATCTTGAGTACTAATATCTTGAATTGAATTATCATTATCAGTGATATTACTAATAGCGCTATTAGTAATATCGTTAGACAGGCTAAAATCTGAGGTCTCTACATCAGCAAAGAAATCGCCTAACTCCTCATCACCAGTATTAATCTCTTGGCTAAGCTCTTCTTCGTTACCAAAGAAATCACCTAAATCATCAGTAGTACTTAGTTCCTGTTCAATACTTTCCTCATTACCAAAGAAATCGCCTAAATCATCAGTGGTACTTAGTTCCTGCTCAATACTTTCCTCATTACCAAAGAAATCGCCTAAATCATCAGTGGTACTTAGTTCCTGTTCAACGCTTTCCTCATTACCAAAGAAATCACCTAAATCATCAGTAGTACTTAGTTCTTGTTCAACGTTTTCCTCATTACCAAAGAAATCACCCAAATCATCAGTAGTACTTAGTTCTTGTTCAATAATGACTGCATTAGAACTATCTTCACCGAAAAATTGTAGATCTTCAGCACTGTCAATTATTTCATCGGAGCTACTTGCCTCTGGAGCATCAGCAAACAAATCATCAATCTTATCTGTCTGCTCACTAAGCTCATTAATAGCTTGCTCATTAATAGAATTGATGTCGGAAATATCATTAAATTCACCAAAATCAACATCTAATTTGTTTGTGGTAGGAGACTCTAGAAACTCGTCAAATTCAGATGCGTCATCACTACCATTAAAGTTAGCAATTTTGTCAAATTCATTGTTATCTGGAGATACTGAATCTTCACCCTTATCATCATTGTGAGCAATTACTGGATGATCAGTTACTGGAGATGCGACTTCCTGTTCAAAGTCATCATTATCAAAGCCTAGCTCATCAAATATATTTAGTCCCGAAGTATCATTGGTATCAAAGTCTTCACTGCTTTCTATTGGCAGAGTATAGCTTTCTGTCACATCTTTTGGAGATGAAGTGTTTGCAAAATCTTCTAGATCAGAAAGCCCTAAATCATTTTGATCTTCATTGCTAATGTTTACTGGTGTTTCTAGTAAATCGGCATCAAGGTTATCATTAATGGCAAAAGGATCTTCCTCTAACAATGCCATGTCTTCCTCTGAGATTGTTAAGGCAAATGGTTCATGGTTGTTAGTATCTGGAGCTTCTTCAAGATTTTCATGCAAATCATTAGCGATCGCATTTTCTTGTCTTGCTAATTCAGCGAAATATTCCTCACTGGAGAGAGAGTTATCATCATCCTGAGCATCACTCAATGTACTTTCTGTTGATAACTCAGAGGATTCCTGTGGGCTGCCTTCAGAAAAATCGAGGTCATCAATATTAATGACTTCAGCATTTTCGGTATTAATATCACTGATTTGATCAATAATATCGATTCCCAGATCAAAATCGTCAAATTCTGTATCTAAGGATTCCTCTTTAACCAAATCAGCGATCGCTAAATCTTTTAGACTATCTAGAGTATTCTTGGTGAGCAATTGATCCGTTGGATTGGATGTAATGTCCATATCGTCTGGGAATAAACCTTGAGACTCTTGCTCCTTTGGGAATAAACCTTGAGACTCTTGAATGTTTCTAGTCTGCTCGCTGGTAGACCCATCACCGAATAATTCCGCCAGATTAGAATCCTCTAATCCACGATTGCTGGCATTGAGGTCTGTAGAGGTGTTGTCGAGTAAATCCGCAAACTCATCATGATTGTTGTTGATGTTCTGTTCATTGCCATGCTTTGCTAGATTACTCTCGTTAGATTCGATATCTTCCCAAGCGGAATCAAAATCAATATCGTCATTTTCAAATAATGTAGCTAGGGACTTTAGCTCTGATGCTCCAACCTTTGGTCCGTCAATATGTTGATTTTCCGTGATTTCATACTCACTGTCCATCCAATCCATTTGATCGATTTGTTCTTGAGGTATTTCTAATAGATCAAACGCTTCTTCTTGTTCCTCTTGATCACTAAATAGATCAATCATATCTGCGCTGGGAGTCTGTTGATCAACTTGATTCATAGAAGCCAAATCTAAGGCTTCATATTCTTCATTTCCTTCTTCAGATCCTAAGACATCAAGTTGGAAGTCTTCTTCGATATTTGTCGCTTTTGGAGATATATCAGGTGCGGTGGTAAAGATTGTGCTGACATCATCATCCTCTGATTCAGAAAAATGATAAGGTAAGAGACTTTGAATTTGAGGTGATATGGCAATCTCAGCTTCTCGATTTGCCAAAACTAAGTCTTGAGCATCCTTTAATTCGCGAATTACAATAGGCGCAAGAGTACGATATGCGTTAATGGAATACGCGATCGCATTTTTAATCTGAGTAGCTAAACTCGTCCAATTGCTGAGTTCAAATCTATTACCAACTTCTTGGAAGTAACTGCAAATTTCCTGTAGCTGCGATCGGCTTTCCTGTGAATCTGCGCCGCGAAATAATTGCAGCATATCGCGCATTTTATTAGTAACTTCTTCTTGAAAGATCGTCTTTTGAGAAGTAACTGGTTTCGGTTCGACAATGCGCTGTTCTGATTTTTGATCTGCAAGAACAGGAGTAACTACTTGTTCATTAGAATTGGCAGTTAATTGATTGAGATAGGATTCCAATTCTGCAAAGACAGGCTTAACACGGTTGCTGGTTTCTAATGTTAATTCGTCGGAGATGCGAAACCCAATCTGTAACTCATCCAGTAATTCAGCTAAGGGGTCAAATCCAGCTAATAAAAGGCTTTTTAGCCGTTCATCAACGTTTATTTGGGGATTCTCTTTGAGGATTTTAAAAAAGTCTTCTAATCGGTGAGCAACATGCTGAATACTCCCCACACCTAGCATCGCCGCTCCACCTTTAATCGAGTGAGCCGCACGAAAAAGCTCATTAATTGACTCAGGCTCATCTAAGATAGCCTGCAAGTTTAATACACCTTGCTCGATGGTCTGGAGATGTTCACGGGCTTCTTCAATGAAATAACCCATGATGCGCTGCTGTTGTTGTTCCGAGTTCATGACAGAATCCTCTCAAAGATTAGGGTATGAGTAGCTAGCTAAAGGCAATAGGACTAACGACCTCCCGTTTTATCACCCGAGTCAACGCGGAATCGTTCCACAGAATCTTGGAGGCTACGGGCAACACCTACAAGGTTTTGTAGTGAAGCAGACACTCTTTGGGATTCTTGGGATGTTTCTTGGGCGGTTAACTCAACTGACTGCATAACCTGTGATACGGTGCGTGAAGTCTCGGTTTGTTTAACGGTATCTTCGGTAATGGATAGCACTAGAGTTTCGATGCGGTGGGACACTTGGATAATATCGGTTAGGGACTGACGGGCTTGTTCAGCACGTTTAGTACCATCGATAACCTGTTGTGTGCCGACTTCCATCGCTTGTTGCACATTACTGGTTTCACTCTGAATTTGCAATACGATTTGTTCGATTTCCTTCGATGCTTTGGCGGCGCGATCGGCAAGCTGGCGAACTTCGTCGGCAACGATCGCAAAACCACGTCCTGCGTCACCCGCTCTTGCTGCTTCAATACTAGCGTTAAGTGCGAGTAAGTTAGTACGCGAAGCAATCTGGGAAATCAAACCAACGATCTTAGAAATTTCTTGGGACGACTCACCCAGTCGTTTCACCTTACGAGTGGTTTCTGCAACCGTTTCGCGAATGTCGAGAATACCAGCTACAGTACGTTCTACGGCTTCACCACCCTTGATCGCAGTTTCCGATGCGAGTTTTGCGACCTGATCCGCTTCACGGGCGCTTTCAGCTACACGCTGAATCGATTCCGTCATCATCTGGACTGAATTTAAGGTAACGCTTAGCTCTTCTGCTTGACGTAATGCGTCTGATGACAAGCTGCGGGCAAATGCTTCATTTTCGCGAGAGCTTTCGTTTACCTGACGCGCCGCGATTTTTACTTGGTTAACAATTTCACGCAGGTTTTGAATGGTGAGGTTAAAGGAGTCAGCAACCGCACCGAGGACATCGGCTGTTACCTCCGCCTGTACCGTCAAGTCACCACGAGCCGCACCTTCTACGTCATCGAGTAAGCGGATTACCTGACGTTGGAGATCTTCTTTAGCCTGTTCTTGTTCGGCGGCTTTGCGCTGTGCTTCGTTGGTGTTAGATACGATGGACTGAATCATCTGGTTAAAACTTGCTGCGAGTCTACCAAATTCATCTTCGCTATAAATAGAAGCCTTTGGAGTCATATCACCACGGATGACTGACTCAAACTGAGATTGTAAGTTTTCGGTTGATTGTTCGATCAGTCTCGATGAGCGTTTACCCAGTCCCCATGCCATCGAGCCACTAGCGATCGCCGCAGCCCCAGCCATCATCCAACCCGTATTTCTTACCTGTTCACGAGTCGCATTATCTTTGATCGAGCCGATCGCAAAATTAGTTACTATACCTGCTGCTACCATTGCCACCACACCTGAAGCGATCGCTGTAATCAGGGTCTTGGTTTTCAAAGGCATATTGTCAAAGGGAGAAAATAGCCCACCTTGCTCGGAGGCTTCGGCGATGACATCCACACCACGCTTTGTGCCTACGGGAGAATTAATTGCTCCCAAACCAAATAGCTCTGCTTCATTGCCAGTTTGATTAAATCGCCCTGCTGAGATATCCGAGCCAACAACTGCCGTCGTATTTGTAGACCTTACTGAGGTCGCAAAATCTTGACTACCAAAATCAGATATCGAGCGATCCGAAGCCATTTGGGTTGCGTCTGAATCACTGAAAGAATTAGAAAAAGATGATTCACTAATGTCTTCAAAATCATCAAACTCATCCATGAACACAACATCAGTATCTGAGTTCAAGTTCCCAGATGTGTTGTTGCTAGAAGATTTATAGTTAGAATTAAAGCTCCCTGAACCTGTGACTTGTGTCTCGGCACTATAACTGTAATCACTAGAGCCATTCATTGAAACATCAGAATTAAAATCATCAAAATCAAAATCATTGGTGGTATGGCTATGTCTACCACTATCACCTGAAGACCAAGACCCCTGCATATAAGTTGATTGAGCGTTATAGCTATTGTCATTGTCATAAGCATATTGCTTATTTCTAAACTCATCGTTTGACGAGCTAGCCATATCCGCTAAGTTATTGTCACTATAACTATCATCGATATCTAATCTTTCCTTGGCAGCCGCAATGCCGCTATGAGCATATTCAAGAATTGAGTTGTCATCAGTTAGTTGTAAAACGGTTTCATATTCACCGATTGAATCTTGATAGCGTTCTAGGGCGAGATTAATATGAGCATGAAGTAACCGATACATAGGCTCGCTAGGACATGCTTGGACAAGCTCCTGTGTTAATTTTGCAGCTTGGTTATAATCTCCTTGCATGTAGGCTAAGGAAGCCTTTTCGTATTCTTTTTGGTGCTGTGTACTTGATGCCATGTGCCTTCTCCTAAAATCCCTAAAATCTCTGCCATTTGCCCGAAACTATCTTGAAATCATCTATGATGCCCACCGTGCCGATCGCAAAATATTGACTTGATCTAGCAACTTTAGAGGCTCACTGCCTTCCATTATCCATTCACCTTTGATAAATGGAGCCATACTGTCAACGCTGTTTCTAGAAACGGTTAGCTGGGAAGGGTCAAGCCAAGCCATGACACCAATTTGTTCTACTGCTAAACCTAACATCATGCCTTGATCCTCGATCGCAATGATAGAAATTTCAGCCCGATCTGTATTGACAGGAGGCACTTCTCCCAAAAACTGACCGAGATCACCTACCCAAATAACTCTACCCCGAATATTAACTGTACCTAGCAGCAGGGGGGAGACATTTGGCATAGGGTTAATCCGATCTGGAGCAAATTCTAAAACTTGACTAACTCCAATTGCAGGCAAGGCAAATTCAATCCCAGAAGCTACAAAAAACCTTAAATGCAGCTCACCTTCTGGTGCTTCGATACCTTGGTCAAAGTCAGTCGCCTGATCTTGTCCGATGCCGGGGAAGAAATCTTGGTTTCCAACCATAATTTGGGAAGCTCTACCTTGCAAAATTGCAACTTTTGATGTCTTGAATTTTATAAGTTTTA
This sequence comes from Pseudanabaena sp. BL-A-41, assembly GCA_050632425.1. Taxonomy (GTDB): domain Bacteria; phylum Cyanobacteriota; class Cyanobacteriia; order Pseudanabaenales; family Pseudanabaenaceae; genus Pseudanabaena. The sequence continues at coordinate 4,277,228 of CP192607.1, forward strand.
AGCTTTAGAAAATCTTAAAGTATTGATGTTAACGAACCATCCCTGAATAATCAAGAATTGATTCAAGAATTGTTCAAGGTTTTAGCACTTGTACTGAAATTCTTAAGCTTTTCTAAGTAACTGTTTGACAGTCCCAACCAACTCTTGAGGCTGAAATGGCTTGGCAATATAGGCATCAGCGCCTTGCTTCATTCCCCAGTAGCGATCAAATTCTTCACCTTTAGATGAGCACATTACGACAGGAACGCGCTCAGTTTTAGGATCGGTTTTGATGCGACGGCATAGTTCATAGCCATTCATGCGGGGCATGACGATGTCCATAACTACGATATCTGGGCAACTGCCTTGCATTTGCTCTAGTGCTTCTATGCCGTCACCTGCTGTTTTGACGATTAAACCACTACCCTTAAGTAAGTCTTCAATCATTTCTCTCTGTGTGACACTATCTTCAACCACCAGAACTGTACTCATACATGAATGCCCCGATAGGATTCTTCCACTAGCAACTCACTCAACAACATATTAGTTAGGCTTATGTCAGGCAGTACAAAGATCTACCTACCATAACTTCTAGATTACTATTTATTAAGTTAACGTTTAATTATTCATTAAACTGCTCATATTTTAGTCTTATTTGATAAAGACAATTCATTTAGAGCTAAAAGTCAAGACACAAAATAGCATGTATGGTGCTATGTGCTTGCATGAAAAACAAATAATTTGCTGAAAATACCATAAAACATAGGTTCGGAATAATTTAAAAACCAGATTAACCCTAACATCAGGACGATGCTACGATTTAGGTAGCTCGATCTAACGTGCGGTATTGTACTGCTTCTGCTACATGCACTACTTGAATATTTTCAGTATTTGCTAAATCGGCGATCGTGCGCGATACCTTAAGAATGCGATCGGTAGCCCGAGCCGATAAGCCCAGCCGTTTAATGGCTGCTTCTAAGAGATCCCGTGAAGGGTCATCTAATTTGCACCATTGACGCAAGTGCCTTGATTGCATCTGAGCATTACAGTTAACCCTCGCCTCGTTTTGAAAACGGGTTTGTTGGATTTTGCGAGATGCTTGGACTCTTTGTTTGACTGAACTAGAGTCTTCTCCCTCAGTCGATCGCGTCATTTCATCGGGCTTTAAGCGAGCGACAGTTACTTGGAGGTCAATGCGATCCATTAACGGTCCAGATAGCTTTGCCCAATATTGCTCTCGCTGGCGCGGTGTGCAGGTGCAGGGTTGGACAGCATCGCCGTAGTAACCACATTGGCAAGGGTTCGTAGATGCGACGAGGGTAAACTGTGCTGGGAATGTGACCGATTGACGGGTGCGGGAAATGCTCACAAATCCATCTTCGAGGGGTTGGCGCAAAAATTCCAATACGTCCCTTTTAAACTCAGTCAGCTCATCCAGAAAAAGCACACCATTGGTGGCTAAAGTTATCTCTCCTGGACGGGGGAAGCTGCCACCACCTACGAGTGAGGGACCTGAGGCGGAATGGTGGGGACTGCGAAAGGGGCGATCGCTAACTAAGCCCTTACCTTTTAGTAATCCTGCTACTGAATGAATTCTAGTTACTTCTAGAGCCTCGTCAAAGTTCATGTTGGGCAAAATGCTGGGTAAGCGCCTTGCTAAGAGGGTTTTACCAGAACCGGGAGGACCTACAAAAATTAGATTATGTCCACCTGCGGCGGCGATTTCTAGGGCACGGCGAGCATGTTGTTGACCTTTGACATCTTTTAGATCTAGCTTAAAGTCGCTATCATGCCATTTCATTTCAGGGTTTGCGACTATGGGTTGATATTTTTCGGGATGCGCCAGAAAATCACCAACCTCGGTAATACTTTGCAATCCATACACTGCTAAATCTTTGACAAGTGCTGCTTCTTGGGCATTTTCCTTAGGCACAACGATCCCAATCATGCCTAATCGCTTAGCCGCCGCAGCGATCGGTAGTACGCCTGACACAGGTCGCAAAGAACCATCAAGGGAAACTTCGCCTAAGAATAAGTGATCACCTAATAACTGTGGATCAACTTGCTCGGAGGCAGCCAGAATACCAATGCTAATGGGTAAATCGAAAATTGGCCCCTCTTTGCGGAGATCGGCAGGGGTGAGATTAATCACGATTTTTCGCATCGGGAAAGCATAGCCTGCGTTTTTGATGGCTGCTTTTACCCGCTCGCGGCTTTCTTGCACCGCAGTATCAGGCAATCCTACTAGAGTGATGCCGGGTAGTCCTCCCGATACATCTACTTCTACCCCTACCTGAATTGCATCGATGCCTAAGATTGTGGCACTCCAAACCCTTGCTAGCACGTTGTCCTATAAAACTAATCTTTATAAAATATTATTGATTTAGCGTAACATACAGAGCTTTGTACGGCTAGTAAACACCTATCATTCCTGAATTTATTCACCGTACAAACCGTGATAACTAGCTTGGCGAGCGAAATTAAAAACCACAGAAATTTTTGAGAGTGTGGCGAAGCCACACTCTCAAAAATTTCTGTGGTTTTTAACAGGTTTTAATACAAACATAGCCATTAGAGCTAGTAAAAATGGCTGGAATAAATATTGGCAACAACCATAATTTATTCAAATTTATTCAATATTGTAGTTAGACATATTTTAGATGTGGCTAAAACTAAGTACTAGTAATACGTACTAATACCTAATCTAAACCGTTAGCAACAACTTATAAATAACAATATGTGCTCAATTAACATTCTGAGAAGCTAAGCGATCGCATAGAAATCTCCTGCATTTCTGGCATTTCTGCATGGTGGCTAATTGCCAGAGTGTCATGGAGAGCATCATGTAAAAGTGAGCTAAAGTCGTCGTTAGGTTGCCAAGATGGCTCAAAAGGATGAGCTGCTAAACTACATGCCTCCCATGTAGGGCTGACGGGAACAGCTAATCTCCCACAAAAACCACCCCTTCTTCCTTCAGGATTGTAATGCTGACACAATTTACAAGCTGTAATGGAGTTACCTGAAGAGTCCATATATCTTATTTGGCTTTGCCAAAATTACTAAAAGCAATTTATTAATTACTTCAATTATCAAGGGTAGCTTTTTGAAGTAAATTAGCCTATACATTATGTAGGGAAAGAGTTACAGCGATCCCGAATAAAATATTAACTTAACAATGTCTTAACTGATTCCTGTAATGCTTCTGTGACAATCTTCTTGAAGATTTTGCTAATAAAAATCGCGAAAATCAATCATTAAGAAAATATATAGATATTTTTAATAGTGGATTTGACTGAGTATTTCTACTTTAAATCTCAAAAAATATAGCAATATGTTTATTTAAAGTGAAAATCCTACACCACTCCAACGCATTCTTTCTTCGACTTGGAGAATTAGTTCCGCAGCAGTGAGATCTGTTTCTTCGACAATTTCGCTACTGGGTAAAGCTTTTAAAATATCGATGGTGGATCGATACATTTTGAGGGCGCGATCGCGATCGCTTTCTCGTCCATACATATCACCGAGGGCAAGGTAAGCAGCGACAAAATACAGATCAAGATAAATTGCTTTTTTTAGCAGTTGCTTGACTTCATCGTATTTGCCCATCTCATCGGTGATGTGTGCCATCAGGTAATAGGTCTTAGGAGAATTTGGCTCTAGTTTGATAATTTCTTGGCAGTGGTGATATGCCGATTTCAATTCACCGAGGTTGGCATAGGTGAGTGCGCTGAGTTGATGGATTTTGACGGTATGGAGGCGCTTCTCTTGGACTTGATCTAGATAATTAAGGGCTTCGCGATAGGCGGCGCGACTAATGGCACTTTCCGCAGCAGCTAAGCGATCCCAATCGGTTTTAATTTCGGTGATGTCATGACTACTATTACTAGGGTTAACACTATCTGCCAAATTATGGGAGGCATGGCGATAGGATTCCCAAGTAGAGCTAGTCAGGTCGGGGCGAATTGGTGATGCTGATGTCGGTGAGGGTTTGGTGGGGGAGACGGAGGGAAAATTGCTTAAATAAGTAGAATTACTGGTTAAGTAATTAGGGGTGCTGGGATTGCGAAAATCTAGATTGGTGTAGCTATTGGAGCCATGGGAGGTATGACTTTTTTGATAGACCACCGCATCGGGAAATACATTCACTTTAAATCCATCAAGTTTTTGCCCATGTAGTTCCATATGCCCTGTCATCAAATAGCAATTAGTTTTAAGGGCAGTTTGAAAGCGGTGTAAAACTTTTTTGATTGCTTGAGGTTCAAAGTAGATGAATACGTTGCGACATAGAATGAGGTCAAAGTTCGCAAAATCCGAAGATACCCGACTGAAATCGTCATCAACTAAATTATTAGAATAAAAAGTCACCATCTTGCAGAGGCTTTCATTGAGCCGCCATAGTGAGCCTTGGGGAGTGAAATAGAGGCTTTTTTGCTTTGGGGTAAGACTTCGCAAAGACCATTCGCTATAAACTGCTTGCCTTGCTTTTTGGACTACTTCAGGATTTAGGTCACTGCCAATAATCTGCAATCGCCAATTGTGAATATCGGGAATTAGCTCTTGTAACAAGATGGCGATCGAGTAGGCTTCTTCGCCTGTTGAACAACCTGCACTCCAGATGCGTAGGGTTTTATTGCTTTGCTGCGCCTTAATTAACTCAGGCAAAATATTATTCTGCAATAAATGAATATGCCCCTTATCACGCATGAAGTAGGTTTCGGAAATCGTGATTTGTCGAATTAGCTCACGCCATTCTGATTGGGTGAGGTCTGAGGCACTAGTTAATAAATCACAATAGGACTCATAGGTAGATAATTTTAAATCTTGGACGCGGGCATGGATTTTTTTGCAAAAGGGAGCATCGTCTTGAGGACGGATATATATGCCAAAACGCTCAGCGATCGCTGCTTTTAATTTGTCTAGAACTGCTTGAGGAATTGTTACCATGATGACGTTGCAGAACTAGTTTGGGTGGTGAGGATGTGATTCATAACAAAGGGAGCAATTTCTTGGATCGCTAATACGTTTTGGGCGGCTCCCATCTCGATCGCCACCTGTGGCATTCCAAATACAATACTAGTCGCTTCATTTTGGGCGATCGTCAAGCCCCCTGCCTTCCGAATTGCCATTAAACCCGTTGCTCCATCCCGTCCCATACCTGTGAGCAAAATGCCGATGCTCCGCGCACCATAGATTTTGGCAGCCGCCTGAAAGGTGACTGTGACTGATGGGCAATGACCATCAATTGGAAAAGCTGCTGTATAAAAGAACCTGCCGCGATCGTCAAACTCTAGCTGGCGATCCTCTGGTGCAAAGTAAATTGTTCCCGCTTCGGGCATAGTGCCTTGTACGGCAACCTTTACGGGTAAATGACATAGGGAGCCGAGCCAATCGATCAACCCCATCAAAAAGCCTCGGCTAATATGCTGCACACATACAATTGGGGCGGGAAAACCTACGGGGATTTGGGTAAGTAAAGTTTGTAAGGCCTGTGGCCCCCCCGTGGAAGCACCGATGGTGACAATTTTGGTGTCAGGTGCGATCGCAAAAAACACTGGTGGTGGTGCTGGCTCCTTGTAGGTTTGTTTTTCGAGAGATAGTAATGTATTGCGCTTGGTGCGGGTAAATACGGAAACGCCTGAGAGGACGCGAATCCGTTCGATTAATTCCTGCTGAATTTTTTTGTAGTCTTCAAATAGTCCACTGGGAGGCTTGGGAAAGACATCGACTGCCCCTGACTCCAACATTTTGAAAATTGTCCGAGCATCTTCAGTCTGTACGGAAATACTAATTACCAAAATTGGACGAGGGTATTTCATCATCACCAATTCCGTAAGCTGCAAGCCATTCATACGCGGCATATGATAATCAGTGCAAATCACATCGGGGTTTACTTGCGGCAATAGGGCAAGTGCCTCGATGCCATCCTTTGCACAACCAACTACGAGAATGTCAGGGGCTTGCGAGAGAATGCGTTGCAGAATTTCTAGGGCAATATGGGAGTCATCAACCAGTAATACCCGAATCGGTGATTTAGACATTTAAATCAGCCTCCCTAATGTCTCCAAGAGGACATTTTGATCGAAGGCACTCTTGACAATATAGGCATTTGCGCCAACTTCCGCACCACGGCGCTTGTCTTCTTCGGAAGCAAGGGATGTCACCAGAATCACAGGTAGCTCCGTATATTCCTTATGCTGACGAATCCTTGCTGTAAGTTCTAGCCCATCAAGGTGTGGCATTTGAATATCCGACACTACGGCATCAACGGCTTTGGTGCGTAACTTTTCATAACCATCCAGACCATCAACTGCGGCAATGACTTCATATCCCGCATTTTCGAGAATGCGTTTGACTTGGGTGCGGACAGTTATCGAATCTTCAACCATTAAGATTACTTTCTTGCGTTGTACGGATTCTAACAGTTTACTGGTTGAGATAAAGCCTGCACGTTTTCTTGCTGATTTCAATAGATCTGATGGATTTAAGACCATACAGACTTCACCTGTACCGAGAATGGTCGCACCACTGACATTACGAATTCTCTTTAGGAGTTTGCTTTGGGGTTTCATCACCACATCTTGCTCATCAAGCAGTGCGTCAACGATTAAGCCCAAACGCTCTACGCCTACTTTGAGGATGATACAGGGTAGGGACTTGCTATTGCTGAGGTTGCGATCGCTAACAGCTAGTTCCAACAAATCCGATAGCCAAGCGACCGATACAGGGCTGTCATCAATGGTAATGGTATGACTACCTTCGATGGAAAAAATATCTTGGTGGGGGATCAGGCGAGTAGTTTGTACAAACTCAACGGGGAGTGCATAGGGAGTATCTTTGACCGCAGCGATCAAAACATGGGTAGTGGCAAGGGTCGTATCAATCTTCATACGGAAAAGACAACCCTGTCCTGCGATCGAATCCACCCAAACATCTCCTTTAAGGCGTTCGATATTGGTGCGGACAACATCTAGACCTACACCGCGTCCAGACATTTGGGTAACGGCAAGACGAGTAGAAAATCCTGAAGTAAAAATCAAATTTTGAATCTGCGGTGCAGACATGGAGGCAAGCTCATCTTCGCGATAGATGCCTCGTTGGATGGCTGCTTGACGGATTTGATCGACATTTAACCCGCGTCCATTATCACTGAGTTCGATGATAATACTCCGAGCATTTTGCAAACCTCGTAAATGGATAGTGGCAACTCTGGGCTTACCTGCTTTTTCGCGTTCTGAAGGTAACTCGATCCCATGATCGATCGCATTACGAATCAGGTGCATCAGAGGATCTTTGATCTCTTCGAGAATATGTTTATCTGCCGAAGTCTCTCCACCTTCGATCACCAATTCTACCTCTTTAGCTTGTTGTCTCGCCAGATCGCGTACCATGCGGGGAAAGAGGTTAAACACTGTGGCGAGCGGGAGTAATCGTAAAGTGCGAATACCTTCCTTGAGATCTCCTGCGATCGAGTCTAGTCGTGCTGTATCTTCGTAAGTATTGCGGCGTAAATGATTGAGTTGATTACCTAACCGATCTAGCCTTTCTTCGAGACGACGATGGAAATTGGCAGCTTTAGGATTAACAGTATGTTGATGTGCCCTCGGATCGCTGCTGATTAAACCAATGTCTGCACCTTTACTACCATTTTTTTCGAGAGCTAAGCGACTTACAAAAGTATCACGGCTCCATTCCTCCCAAAGACTAATAATTTCTTCGATTTCCGTAAGTCTCTGAGCAATCCTAATTTTGGTAACGGTTAATTCCCCTACTTGCGTCATGAGCGCATCAAGTTTTTGGGGATCGACCCTAATAGTATCGATGCGGTATTTGTCAGTTTCGCTAAAGGTTGCGGTGAAGTTATTGCCATTAACGTTGTTATTATTGTTGCCATTGGGCGATCGCGTGTCATTTACCAAGCTGGCTTCATTAGATCGCGCAGGTTGGCTTTCTGGGGGATATGGTGGTGTGGGCTGCGGAGGGATGGGCAGATTGCTGAGAGTTGGATTGGTCGCAAGATTCTGCAAAGGTATCGGGGCGATCGCTACGCCATTGTGACCATTGCCATTTTTGTGACCATTACCATTGCCATTACCATTACCATTGCCATTACTAAGACTAATATTTTCTGATGAAGACGCATTGACTGCGATCGGGACATTGGCAACCACGGATGGATTTACAGGTGGATTTATCGGTGTATTCATCATGATGGCAGTATCTTCAAAGGGATCGCCATCGGACGGAGTTTCGTCCTGTTGAATTTCCGCTCCCATTAACTGCGCCAAGACTTCAAAAATGCTGATCCGCGCTTCTTCATCAGTAATTGCTTCATGTACCAATTGCCTGATCGCATCCAATCCCAAATATAGGCGATCGAGCATCTTCCCCGATAACTCTAATTCGCCTCGCTTTGCCGCTCCTAACAAATCTTCAACTTGGTGAGTAAGGGTTTCAACCCCTGAAATGCCGAGCATTCTAGCATCACCTTTGAGGGTATGTGCTTCTCGCAATGCTTCCTCTAAGTGCGCCCGATCCTGTGGATTTTTTTCGAGAAATAGAAAGTCTTCCTCTAGCTTTTGAATATGTTCTTCGCTAGCAATTTTAAAGACATTTCTCAGTTCTTCATCTTGGATATACATATCACGCACTCCCTATTTATTTGGAAGATGAGAGTCTGCCGTAGGCAGACTCTCATCCTTTATACGACCGCTTGTAATTTTTGAGCCGCAGAATTCAATTGGTGTGTGCTGACCTTGATTTGCGATACACCCGAAGCAGTTTCTCGCGCACCGAGGTTAATTGCATTCATCGCTTCAACCACCTGATTAATCGCTACTGCCTGTTGCTTCGCATTGAGCGAAATCTGCTGACTGCTGATAAAGACATTGTTAATGGAGTCAGATACACCTGTAAAAGCTTCGGCCATACTTCGCGCGAGGGATAGACCTTCGTTGACGGTCTTGTTGCCCTCGTCTGTGACCATAACCGTTGAATTAATCGCAGTTTGAATGTCAGAAACTAGGGTATTAATCTTTTCGGCGGACTTCTTACTTTGGTCGGCAAGCTTGCGGATTTCTTCGGCAACCACAGCAAAGCCTTTACCATGATCGCCCGCACGGGCTGCCTCAACCGCCGCATTGAGAGCAAGCATATTCGTTTGATTTGCCAAGTCACCCACCAAGCCCGAAATATTGCCGATTTGGTTTGTTTGTTCGCTGAGGCGGAGGATTTGTTCGGCGATCGCTCCCACTTTGTCTTTGAGGGTAGTCATCTCATCAAGGGTTTGACGTACTGCTTTAGTACCACCTTCTGTCAGGGAGAGCGCATGACGTGCGCCCGATGCCGAGACTTCTGCTTGTTCTGCCGATTGGCGAGACGATGTGCCAAGCTCGCCCATAGTAGTTGAGGTTTCATTGACCGAGCTAGCCTGTTGCGAGACGGTGCGCTCTTGCTCTTCGACTGCACTAGCTATCTGTGCCGAAGAACTGGCGATTTCACTAGCGGCTTGATTGAGGGTATTGGCGATCGCGGAGGAAATGACATAGGCTACGACTAGGGCAATACCCAAGGAAGCTGTTGCACCAATTACAGACATTGTGACCAAGAGATTCAGCGAGTTTTTAGTGCTAACTTCTGCATTTTTGACAATATCATCCTGCTTAGCATTAAAGGCTTTAAGGGTATCTTCAAAGGAACCTAGAATCTCCGAACCTTGGCTCACTAACTGCGATGCTAATTCTTTTTTGCCAGCTTTAGCGGCATCCAACTGCGAACGAGTAAACTTTTCATAGCGGATCGAAATATCAATGAGTTTCACCATCCGATCTTTCTGCTCTTGACTGCGAATCAGTTTGAGAGCTTGTTCGCGGTTTGATTCGAGAGACTTGACATTAGCTTCATAGAAATCGACATGGCTTTTATCGCCAGTGAGTGCATAGCCTCTAGCAGCCCGCGAAATCTGCGACATATCAAGTTCAAACTCTTGCACTTTTCCCGATACATCATTGGAGCGCAAGGCTTCATCGAAGTCTCTGGCAACGGTTTGGGATGTACTGTAGACCCCGATCGCTAATCCTGCAATCAACGCCACTGGCACGGAATAGCCAAGTAGCATTCTGCCCCTGAGTTTTAAATTGTTCAACATAGATTTAATTCCTACTTGACTTCATAGTTCAAATTTCGGTTATCCAAATTTCGGTTATTACTGATATTGATTGGCAAGGCTGCCATATCAGCAATAACTAAACTTCTTCATTTACGGAGAGATTTCCATCCGCAAAAATTTTGACAAGATTCAAAATCCCCATCATTTTGTCTTGGTACACAACTGTCCCTTGCAAGTAATCGCGATCGCCTTCACTGGTAGCCATTGGATTGGGTTTAATATCACTCTTTTGTAAATACAGGACATCAAACACTCGTTCCACAGGAATCCCCATAATAAGATCGTCAATATGGACAACGATCGCCTTAGAAGTTTGTTTTTGTGCATCCACCTGCATATGCAAAGCGCGACGAATATCGATGAGCGTCACGATTTCGCCACGCAAATTAATATTGCCGACTACATGTTCAGGACAGCAGGGGATTGGTGTGACTTGGTGAAATTCTGTAAATTCGCGGACAACCTCCAAATCTAAACCAAAATATTCATCGCCCAAACCAACTACCGCGAGAGGACGTAATCCCATCAAGTCATTGCGCTGTGAAGACTGCATCAACTGCTCAGCACGATGATGAAATGTGAGTCGTTCGCGTTCATTACTATGGGGACAGAAGGTATCAAAAAAGTCACCTTGCTTTTTGACCCATCCAAGCTCTTCTCTTAAAGATGCTAAGTCCTCAGCATCATTACTATGGGCTGCATTGGTGACATTCCCCTCCACCACATCAGCATAGTCAAATAGGGCTTCGCTCTTGAGCAAGGCAATATTTTCTGAGCCTATCTTTGCCACGCTACTGATCAATTTGGATGGATGTCTTGTATAAATCGTACTTTCAATTGCTTCAGGTGCGATCGCGATCACCTCCCGTACTTGATTGACTACAATCCCTAGTATTTCCTGCCCATGCTCGATCGCAATTACCGAATCCCCTAATTGATATTCTTGAAATGGATAACCAAAGCGGTGATTCAAGTCCATGACTGGAACCAGTTTTCCCCTCAAATTGAGTAGCCCGACGATATCTTCAGGTGCATCTATGGCGATCGCTAATTCAGGTAAAGAGAAAATCTCCTTCACCTTACTTGCATCAACTCCGTAGGTTAATCCATGCAAAGAAAAGATGACATAATAACTTTGAATAAGCTCTTGAGTTAACATCACACCCTCCTGTTAACTGTACTGATATTGAATTTTTGTGACCATTTCTTTATTTGGTAGTTGATGCTTCTTCAGAACTTGCTGGACAGCGGGTTGGGGATTTGACTCTCTCTGAATGCTTGTCTGCTCAGAGGTTTGCGTTCTCTTACTTAAATTGAGATATTGACGCACCAGTTGTTTTAAATTCTCTGCTTCAAAGGGCTTAGTGATGTACTCATTGGAACCAGCCATTTTCCCTTTCATTTTGTCAAAGAATCCATCTTTACCCGTCAACATAATGATTGGTAAATCAGTAAATTGCGGCATTCGCCGAATTGTGCGACAAACTTCTAAACCATCAATTTCTGGCATCATTACGTCTAGCAAGAGTAATCGCACAGGTTGATGATACATAATGCTCAATCCATCCACAGCATTACTAGCAACGGCAACACGACAGAAGGAGGATAATGTTCGCTGAATCATTTGCTGAACTACAGCACTGTCATCGATCGCTAATACCAAAGGCATCATATTCGATTCTTCTGCTTGGAATGTAACCCACTTCTCCTGAGTCCATTTCGCGTAGGATTGAGCAATTTGTAAGGGATCTTTATCTAAACATTGAGCAATTTCCTCTAGCGATCGCTTACCATCAACCCATTCAGTTAAATGCTTCTTCACACTAGGAGGCATTTTGCTAGCATCAGATGTCACGAAACGAGGAATCGCTTGCATTGATGGAATCAGAGATCTGATAGCCGTCCAACGATCTTTACGATTAGCAATCTCTAATAATAGATCGCTAACTTGCCAAGCACTACGAAGTTCCAAATTCAGGGATTTTTGTAACTGAAAGCTACCTGCTAAGTCCCAAATATTTTCCAGACGAATAATAGTCTGTGCATAAAAAACTGCTTCAATCTCTCCCCATGTAAACAGTTCCATCGAAATCAAACGTTCGATTAATTCTTGTGTTGAATGAGAATCCTTTAGTTGTCGTGAAGCAAATACAACTGCTGGAGCAATCCATTGCCGATGCAGCTTATGTTCTAGAAAATCCATGATTTCATGAATATCTGGCAAACAGGGTAAGGCATACATGATCTGTCCCTGCCTCCATGCCAGAACGCAATTAGAAAATGTTTCGTTCTTGGTTTCTAAATTTAGATGTACAGTACCTGTAAAAGCTATACTCTCTAGCTTTTTTAAAAGAGATAGCAATTGCTGATTGTGAAATTTCCCTTGCACGGTTTCCACCTCCTGCCCAAGTGAGTGTGGATGTATCTCACACTTCCCCAAAGCCCCCAAAGCCAGATAACTTTATCCACTGATAACTAGGTGTTTGTCACAACTCTTGGCTATCAATTTCGTGCGATTAGAGTGAGAGATTACATAGATATTTAACTCTTTTCTTATATTAAGGTCGGTATGTAATTATGCGATCGCTAAAACACTAAACTTAACTTTTGTCTATCCGTCAAATATTGTAGGCGTATAAATAAATCCCTGTATTGCTTGCTATGCAAGCAATACAGGGATTTGTAGTTAAGTGAATGCTATTTCAAAGCAATCTCTTTTGACGCTACGGGCGCTTCTGTTGATGCTTCTGTAGATTGACTTGGTTTGCATTTCTCAGTTTTGCAGAGATGATCGGGTAAGGCTGAACCAGAGGGATCAAGTTTTTCAGCGAGATGGGGATATTTGATTCTGCCGTGGTTCCGCTCCTGCCAAACTTTAATGAATACAGGTGCAATGCGATCTAAGTCTTCCCAACTGAGGGAACAGTCTTTGAGTTGTCCATCATCCCACCGCATTTTAAAAATCCGCATAAGCAAACTTTTGGCGGCTTCTAAAGTGGTTTCTGTCCCTAGCGATCGCAAAGCTGCCTCACAGGCATCCGCTAACATCACAATGCCAGTCTCACGGGATTGGGGAATCGGCCCCGCATAGCGGAACTCTGATTCAATGGCATAGTTCGATCGCTTTTGGGCTTGACAATAAAAATAGGAAATGGTGATCGTGCCCTGATGTTCGGGGATGAAAGCCTGTAGCATTTCAGGAAGATGATATTTCTGGGCTAGCTTGATACCACCTGACACATGCTCTTTCACAATTTGGGCACTGAGCCAAGGATCGTTCAGAATATCGTGGGGATTGGTCTGCCCCATTTGATTTTCGATGAAATACTCTGGCTTAAGGGTCTTGCCAATGTCGTGATAAAGCGTCCCTGTTCGTACCAAAGTTGTATCAGCGCCTAGTTCACGGGCTGCTGCTTCGGCGAGGTTGGCGACAAATAGGGTGTGTTGAAATGTACCGGGGGTTTCTGTGACTAAACGACGTAGCAGGGGACGGTCAAGGTTAGCTAGTTCTGCGAGACGAAACGGGGTCAGTGCATAGGAAATATGTTCTAGGTAAGGAATCGCTCCCAAAGCCGCGATCGCGGAAATGAGTCCACCTGAGGCATATTTCAGGGCTGTAATTAAAATTAATACAGGGGGCGTTGCACCTCCCAAAATGGCGATCGCTGTATATACTGCCGCTTGGACTACAGCAACTAGTAAGCCTGTTGCGGCGAGGTGGGATCGAGTTAGAGGGCGATCGGTAATGGCTGCGGCAATAATCGCACCGATTAATACAGGAGATAGGGCTAGCAGATCGCTACTAATGGCAATTCCTATCAATATCGAGGTTAAAGAGGTAATTAGTAATGCCAGCCGAGAACTGTAAAAACTGCCAATAATTAATCCCATACTTGCTAATGGCACAAAGAAAAACATATGGGGAGCCATCAACACTGTGGCGAGTGCATTGCCAGCGCAAACGATGCCAAGGTTTACAAAATCTTTAGTATGTAATTTAACTTTGAGGAAATATTGCCATCGTCGATGGGCATAGCCAAGAATGGCAAAGGCGATCGCCGTAGAGCCAACCATCAAGGACAGCCCCATCAGATTGACTTGTCTTTGGGTCATTTTTAGCTCGTCCAAAATGACAAACTGTCGCTCCGTAATTTTTTCGCCCCCTTTAACGATGAGGTCGCCTGCTCTGAGAAAAATTTTCTGTGTCTGAACAGATTCTGAGGCTTTGATTGCTCTTTCGGTTGTTCCCACATAGTCAATGTTCAGATTCGGCTGTACAGTAGCACTCAAAATCGCGATCGCCATCGCCCGATGTTCTTCATTAGTCGGTAGATTTCTGAGGTTGATAATCCTTTGGCGCAACATACTATCGGGTAGTCCGATCACGATTCCTGCTGCTTGAAGGTCGAGCAAACCCTGTCGAATTAATTTCTTGTTATTTTCCCAATCCTCATTAGTCATTTCTAAGAGGCGATCGCGAAACATAGCTGGCCCCTTAGCAGCTTTCTCTTGGGTCATCGCATAGGCGCGACGAATATCTGTAATCCTGTTAATGAGACTCTGATAGTCTGAGGCTGGCGCATTAATTTTATAGAGAGATAGTTCAATAATTGCTAAGGCAGCTATATCTTGCTCTTTGTTGACAGAAGATATAGAGTTCTGATTATTAGAATTATTCGCTAGCTTATAGGCTTTATCCTGCAATTGCGACCATTCTGGATCAGACAATCGACGTAAATATCGCTGAACCTCATCACTTAAGATTTTGCGATCGACATAGGGCAGGTTGCCAGAAGATATGCGTAAATCATCACCAACTCGTAACAATTCCTCTAGGTGTTTGGACGCATTATTGTCCGTCTCAGGATTACTACGATAAATTGGCACTACCTGCTGTTTAGCTTGTTCCTGAGCCTGCTTAGTTGCCTCAATATCAGTAGCAGTAAATGTCTTAGGCGATCGCAAATCTTGGTCAACAAATGTACCAATGGTTAGGCGCGGCTCCGCATAAAAACGAATACTCAGGGTAGAAACAATACAAACAAAGGTAATTCCGATAATCGCTCTACCAGACCACTTGCGAGATGGACGATTAGTTTCAGGGAGCGATGATAGTTGATTGGGAATAATTCCCATAGTTTAATTACTCTAGTAAAAGGTGATTTGCTAAGAACAAAGTCAACAAATGCAGCAATGTTTACAATCTGAGGTTGGCTTTCTTTTGGGAATGCAGAGACTAGATCTAGATTTACCAGATTTCCATCAAAAAAACAAAAAATCTGCTTTTAGTTTCTTTGAGGTGGCTATAACTATCCTAAATGATTTTGTAATAGACGTACCTTAAAGAGAACATCCATTAACAAATCCCAAAAAATTACGACTAATTGGGGGATTTCTAATTTGTGTTAAGCATCTGGGTACGATTAAATATAGCTCCCGCAAACGTGTGGCGCACGCTGATCGTGCGCCACAGTTTTTGGTAATTAACGTCAGTTCGAGTTAAGCTTGCAAATTTTATAAGCCAGAAATCAAAAGCCTTGCTAAGCAAGGCTTTTGATTTCTGGCTTTGAGAGAGGGTTTGCGTAGCAAACCCTCTCTCAAAGCCAGTTTTAAATTATCTCTAACTCGCGTTAATTACGTCTAACTACTTACTGGCTAACTGCAAAAACAATTCTTGACTTTGCAGTGTCTATTGATTAGTTGATAAGGGTATAAGGCATAAATTTATAGAAATTTTTATAGAAAGAGCAAGACATAAGCCGGGTTCTGTTTCAGGAGTTTTATCAACTGCCTTAGCGGTTATCTATCTGGGATATTTGTTACCAAATACCTCATGCGGCACACACTTAAAATGCGATCGCCCAGCTTTCGCCCAACAATCACCTTAAGCAACGGATTTAAGAGCAATTTGAAGATCGATACTCATAAATCCTCTCGCCTTGCTTCCAACTGGGGTTTACCGAGCCAGAGCCTCACGACTCTGCTGGTGCGCTCTTAACACACCTTTGCACCCTTACCTAAATTATAGAAATATTGCAAAGCAATTTTTCTATAAATAGGCGGTATCTTTCTGTGGCACTATCCTCACGATCGCTCGCACTGGGCGTTATCCAGCAGCCTGATCTTCATGGAAGCCCGGACTTTCCTCAAAATCTATACTCAAAACGAATTTTGAGATAAATTTCGCAACCGCACGCTTACTCTTCCTTATTTCTATTATGAACTAAGTAGCTAGAAACACAACCAAAACCTGTGGCGCACGCTGCGCGTGCGCCACAGGTTTTGGAGTTTTATATTTAATTGTGCTACTTAGCTAGGCATACTTACCGTCAGTTCGGGTTAAGCTTGCAAATTTTATAAACCCAGAATCAAAAGCTTTACTTAGCCAGTCTTTTGATTCTGGGCTTTGAGAGAGGCTTGGCTCAGCAAACCCTCTCTCAAAGCCTGTTTTAAATTATTTGTACGACCCATCACATAATGATTTGCACTAAATTAGTGACAATTTGATGTACTTGCGATAAAAATGTCTGTAAATAAAAGAAAAAATAATGTTTATCAAAATTGAATTGTTTTGCTAAACTATCTGGTTATTCGAGACATCCCCCAAATGTCTCAAAACGGATTAAATAATTTTTTACATTCTTGGCTCATAGGTGTGAGTGACTAACTAAATGATGAAACACTTCTCCAAAGGGATGTATACGCTATTTTTGTCCTTAGTCTTAGTACTTGTTGCTGGCGTATCTCAAGCAGCAGCAGCAAACCTCTTGAGGGTTTTGGTTAGAGAAGAAAATAGCTCTAAGATGTCTGTCGCAGTGACACAACCTGCTACTTTACAAATTGCAGGACAGGCGAGCCGCCGTCTTGATCCTGGCAAGTGGTACACATTACCCCTGACATCTGCTTATCGTATTACTCCTAGTAACAATGGATTGGTGCAAGTCGGCAGCAATCTCTACCCCGGTGAAATCGAATTACGCGCTTGGAATAACAAGGCGATCGCAGTTAACGTTTTGTCCCTTGAGGAATATCTGCGTAGCGTTGTTCCTAGTGAAATGCCTGCCAGTTGGCATATGGACGCATTAATGGCGCAAGCAGTGGCTGCTCGGAGCTATGCGGTAAATACCCAACGTCAGCGCAAATGGGGCGAGGCTCCCTACGATCTAGTCAGTGACACTCGCGATCAGGTATACAAAGGTTTTTATCGCTACGATCCCCAAACTGGGCAAGCGATCGCTCTAATTCATAGCCGCAGCGATCAAGCCGTTGCCTCAACCGCAGGCTATATGCTTAAACCTGGTTTTAATGGCTATTATCGTGCTCGTTTACCTCGCAATTGGATTAGCTGGGGTGGTGGCTATATGCCCGTTTCCGATGGTCAGCACCTCGATCAGGAAATGACTCAGCAAATGGCACAAAAGGGCTGGAATTGGATGCAAATTTTGGCTTGGTGGTATCGAGATCAACCCGTCAAAAACTAAAAAATAAAGGCGGCACTTAGTGCCGCCTTTATTTTTTAGTTTTGTGTAAACATAGGTTTAGTCTTGTATCTGGTGCAACCTATGGCTATTCAAAAATTATCGGAAGTAGAAATTTCTTCAGCGATCGCGCAATTGGCTGGTTGGGCTGTGGTCGATCAAAAACTTCAAAAAAACTTTAAATTTAGTAATTTTGTTGAAGCTTTTGGCTTTATCAGCAAAGTGGCAGTTATTGCCGAAAAAATGGGACATCATCCCGAACTATTCAATGTGTATAACAAGGTCAGAATCGATCTCACAACCCATGATGCTGATGGTATTAGTGCCCTTGATTTTGAACTAGCCAAAAAAATCGATAAGCTCCTCTAAACAAAGCTTGCGCCAAGCGCAAGCTTTGTTTAGTTTAGGCATGGCGTTTTTGATGCCATTGCCATGCGTGCTGCAAAATTAACTTAATATCAGCATATTTAGGCTGCCAATTTAAGATTTTTCTCGCCTTCTCACTGCTACCGACTAAAGCGGGTGGATCACCCACACGGCGATCGCCAAATATCACATTAATTGGCTTACCTGTAATTTCCTTAGCGGCATCAATTACTTCCTTCACCGAGAAGCCATTGCCATTACCAAGATTAAAAATCTCACTCTGATTGTCTTGGAGTAAATATTGCAAGCCTAAAACATGGGCATCAGCAAGATCATTCACATGGATATAGTCACGGATACAGGTTCCATCGGTGGTGGGATAGTCGGTTCCATAAACTGTAATTGCCTCACGCTTACCCAAAGCCGTTTGCAAAACTAAGGGGATTAAGTGAGTTTCAGGGTTGTGATCTTCGCCGATCGCACCATCTGGATCGGCTCCCGCAGCATTGAAATATCGAAAGATGACTGACTTTAAGCCATAGGCAACATCGAAATCCTGCAAAATTCGCTCGACCATTAACTTAGTTGCACCATAGGGATTAATTGGTGCTTGGGAATGATCTTCAGTCATCGGTGTTTGCTGTGGTATCCCATAAGTAGCGCAGGTAGAAGAAAACACAAAGGCTTTGATATTAGCAGCAACCATTGCTTCCAATAGTGTCAAAGTCCCAACAACATTGTTGCGGTAATACTTGTCAGGTTGAGTGACGGATTCGCCCACATAGGCATAGGCGGCAAAGTGCATGACCGCGCTAATTTGGCGATCGCGAAATAACTGGTCGAGTAAAGCGCGATCGTTGGTATCCCCGACAATCAATTCCGCTCCTAAGGTTTCGGCGATATCCTGATGACCATAAACCAGATTGTCTAAGATCAGAACCTGATACCCCGCCTGCTGGAGCACTTTTACTGCATGGGAACCGATATAACCAGCGCCACCTGTGACGAGGACTGTTTGCTTACTCATGACTGTTTATGTCTACATTTATGTCTATAGGTCTATATAGCGTTAAGTTAAATAGTTGGTTCCACTCCTTCGGCGGGGAACCAACTATTTAACTCTCGATTGCTTGAAAAGCACTATAAGCGCGATTTGAGAATGTCAAAAATTTCAGAAGGAATCGGGGTACGGAGCGATCGACCTAAGCGATTTTTTTTCTGAGCTATTTGTAAACAATCAAGTTTTTTACACAAATAAGCCGATCTCCCCATCCCACCATCAAGTCGGACTTGAAATTGCTTAGGACTATCTTCTGCCAAAGTAATGTCAGCTTGAGTAATCGGTACACGTACCACTCGCCAAAAATTGTCTCGCATAGCGACACATTGGCAACTAACACAGCGACGGTGGAGCTTCAAAGCCAAGCGAGTTTACCTCTGTTATTCCTGATTATCTATTCCTGATCATCTGCATAATCATTCTCCTCCTCATCCTGATCAGATGGCTCAAGATTTTCGGTAAACCTTGCACTACTTTCTTGAATCTTCCGATCCTCTTCCTCGTAATCGTATTTTGCCAAATTTTTGATGTCAATCTTCCAGCCAGTCAATCGCGCTGCCAAACGCACGTTTTGACCTTCCTTCCCGATCGCTAAACTAAGCTGATCCTCAGGAACTAGCACATGGGCAATTCTTTCATTGGCATTAATCAAACGCACTTCATGGATGCGAGCAGGGCTAAGGGAATTAGCGATATAGGTGGAAGGATCAGGCGACCAACGGATCACATCAATCTTCTCGCCACGCAACTCTGATACAACGGCTTGAATCCGCGCACCTCTAGCACCAATGCAAGCACCAACAGGATCAACATCTCGCTCAAGGGTATCTACCGCAATTTTCGTGCGGGGACCTACCGCAGGGGATGGGGGATTAGCTTCTCTAGCAACCGCAACGATCCGTACAATTTCTTCTTCAATTTCAGGTACTTCATTGGCAAATAAATAGACTACTAAGCCTGCATCTGCTCGTGAAACCAAAAGCTGAGGACCACGACGTGATCCTTCAAATACTTTCTTGAGATAAACCTTTAGCGTCATATTTGGACGATAGGGTCTTTCTCCTGCTAGTTGCTCCCGCTTAGGTAATTCGGCTTCTACTTCAGGTTGACCAAAGCCGCTACTAACAGCAACGATCACAGAGGTATTTTCAAAGCGAAGGACTCGACCTTGCAAGACAGTACCTTCAACGTCTTGAAATTCCTCTTGAATAATTTTGCGTTGTTGATCTCGCAGTTTTTGGGCGAGGACTTGCTTAGTTTGAATTGCTGCCATGCGTCCAAAATCACCCTGCTCAGGAGTCACATCAACGACTACTGTGCCACCTGCTTGCGCTTCAGGTGCAACTTCACGTACTTCTGACAATCCAATTTCATGATCTGCGTCTTTAACTTCATCGACGATCATTTTCGTAGCTAAGACGCGGAAACCTTCGCCTTCGATATCCAGTTCTACATCAAAGTTATTAAAATACTCTTCTTCAAAGGTGATCCCCTCGGAGCGATAGGTCTTACGAAAACGCTCATATCCCTTGAGTAAAGCTTCACGTAAGGCATTTTGGACGGCGTGTTTGGGGAGATTACGCTCTTTGCTAATCACTTCTACCATCTGTCCCAAACCGGGCAAATTCAACAATGACATAATTTTTCTCGCTTTTATTCTATTTAGTTTTTATTCTGTTTTTGCTAATTCCACCCGATCAACAAGTTCTCGGGGAATATTGATCAGGCGACCTTTGATGCTGATCGTGACTTGCGTCTCATTTCGAGAGACCAGATGCCCAACCCAAATTTGTTTGCCTTCATGGGGAACTTTTGTGCTGACTGTCACCATAAAGCCCTTGAAAGCAATAAACTCGCGATCGCCCTGTAACTGACGCTCGGCACCGGGGCTAGAAATTTCCAACACGTAGGCATGGGGAATGATATCAATTGCATCAAGGGTTGGTTCGAGTGCACGGCTCATGCGTTCGCAGTCGTCTAGCCCTGTATTTTGCTCAGGATTACGAATATCGACCCGCAATACTATAGGGTTTTTATTGGTATGTAGCACGACATCAACAACCTCCAACCCAAGGGGCGAGGCAACTTCTTCAGCAATTTGAAAAATTTGCGGAATTAGAGGATGACTCATAGATTTACAATTTGAGCTTCTTAACGTGTGGGCTTCGCGAGTTAGTTGAGAGGTTTTGCGTCAAGCTTTTAAAAGCCCTGCTTAAAAACAGGCTTGAAAACTAGCTTAAAAACAAAAAAGTGGGACAATTGCCCACTCTTTGAGTGCTTTTATCTAATAACCGATCACAGCTAAGTCCATCACAGTTGCGATGTCTTAGCTGATATAGACTCAGATGCTACCTGCAAAACATGCAACAAGTAACATTTGAGTGCCTCTCTATCGGAGCTTGCGTACCGTAGGTACAACACCAAAAGACAAAAAGATACTTAAATAGACTTTAAGTATATCTGAACTATTTAGTGCTTACTTTTGATTACTTGCCTACTAGTCCTGAGATTTATACTATCACGACCATCCCAGATCGAGAAAAATAAACGACATAAAACGACATTCTGCCTAGATCACTAATTCTGGTCGCTCTTCGGGCAGGATTGCTCCTTGGATGGGGCACACCTCTAAGCAAACCCCACAGTCAATACAGATTGAAGCATCAATCTTAAACCAAATTGTACCTTTACTATTTGCGCCCTGACCCTGCTCAATACAAGCTACGGGACAAGCTGGTACGCAATCTGCTACACCTTCACATATATTTGATGCGATCGTATAAGCCATATTCAAGCTGAACTCTAAAAAAGCGGTATATAACCAAGATATAACTTAAACATAACTTTTTGGCGAACAAAGATCCGATTTAGTAGTTGTATATTCTATGTTTTCGTGTAATATACATACATTGCAGCTAGACCGTAGGAAGTCAGCTGCAATTAACCTAGCTATATTTTCATCTTTGAAATAAACTAAATAATTTATTGATAAGAAAAATTTAGTTAGTTGGTTTTCTAAGTGTGACTCAGATAGGGCAAGTTGGTCTACTTAGAGAAAGAAATATGCAATCTCTAGCACTAAGCAACTTAGTTAAGACAAAACTAAGTGGTGATGGTTCAGACAAGACCATGCTTACTGCTAACTAGTCAGCCTAGTAATAATGTAGCTTGAACTCGGACGAATTCAAGTGGTGATGGAATCGATAAAACCCATACTTTTTACTAGTTGAGTCCGAATGCATTTATCACTCTTTATCTATCTAGTAATTATGTAGCTTAGCTTTGACGGAGTTAAGTGGTGGTGGCATTGGTAAAAGCCATACTGATTACTACAGCGTCAATTAGATCATCTCAAGCGCTTACCTCAAGTAAGGCACACTTGTTAACTTTATCTAAATTGATTGCAAAATTATGAAAGCTTATAACTTTGGGCTAGGTCTTGGGCTAGTAGTGCTAGCCACATCTGCTGGAATGTCTAGTATTGCTGAAGCCGCTACCCTCTCTTTTAGCGATGGCTCTATTAATTTGGATTCTCAGACATTTGAGTTTAAATCCATCTCCAATGAAGGATGGTTTAAGTCTTCCTTATTTGTTGCTGATGCAGCTAGCAAATCTCCAGTTCAGACATTGTTTTCTGAAACAAATTTTTATGACAACTCCCCAGTAACTCCTACAGGAAATGTATTCTGGTCAGCAAATACTGGTAACTTCATTCTTGGTTTGAGTTCAGTTAATGTTGATAATAGCACTCAAGAAGAAGTGTACTCCAGCGATGCTTCCCCATTTCAGTTTAAACTGATTGCGTCTGATGCTGGCTGGTATACCTTTGGTATTGAAGATAAGAAGGGAGTTTGGTCTGACTACGATTACAACGACATTGTGTTTAAGGTTCGTCCAGTTCCTGTACCCGCAATCATTCCTGGTATTGCTTTAGCTGGTGCTTTTTTGGGTAGCAAGGCTCTAAAGCGTAACAAGAAAAAAGACAGCGAAACTACCGTTTAATCATAGGTTACGTGACATAGGTTACTTGAAAATACATATTTAAATAGAATGTGATGAAGTGTTAATTACTTCTATCTATAAAAGTCGAAGATTGCCATAGGCAATCTTCGACTTTTATGTAAATACATCACAGTGAAAAAATTGTATGAAAGTATTGCAGCTAGGTACAAGTTGGTTCCCAGAAGAGGCAGGTGGCTTAGCTCGTGTTTATTATGGCTGTGTGAACTATTTACCGCAGGTTGGGGTTGGGGTAAGTGGTTTAGTGGTTGGTTCTGAGCGAGTTTGGTCTAGTTCAGGACAAAAAGTGAGGTCATTTGCTGCGCCTGATAGTTCGACTTGGAGGCGATCGCTAAATCTCCGTAAAGCTGTTCATCAGACATTAGCAATCTCTA
Organism: Pseudanabaena sp. BL-A-41; assembly: GCA_050632425.1. Classification (GTDB taxonomy): domain Bacteria; phylum Cyanobacteriota; class Cyanobacteriia; order Pseudanabaenales; family Pseudanabaenaceae; genus Pseudanabaena. Next base: position 4,300,670 of record CP192607.1, read on the forward strand.
AATTTGATTTAGTTGCCTCACATTTTGCGCTATATACTTTTCCTGCTCTAGACTGTTTAGGTGACTTACCTTTGGTGATGCACTTTCATGGACCTTGGGCTTTGGAAAGTCAAGCTGAGGGGGCAGGCAGGTTATCGGTTTGGGGGAAATGGGCAATTGAGAAGCTTGTTTATCAAAGGGCAAATGGATTTATTGTTTTGTCGGAGGCATTTCGGCAGATTTTACATCAGACTTATCATGTGTCACTAGATAAAATTTTTATTGTGGGTGGGGGCATCAATACGGCAGAATTTGATCTGGATTTATCGATCGCCCAAGCTAGGGAAAAGTTAGGATGGCGACAGGATCGGCGGATTCTGCTTTGTGTAAGGCGCTTAGTGAAGCGGATGGGGTTAGAGAATTTGATCGGAGCGATCGCAAAAGTCCGCCAACAATATCCTGATGTGCTGTTATTGATTGCTGGTAAGGGAGCGATCACAGAAACATTGCGATCGCAAATTCAGGAATTACAACTGGAAGATCATGTGCAGTTATTGGGATTTGTGAGTGATCAGGATTTAGCGATCGCCTATCGGGCCGCAGATTTAAGTATTGTGCCAACCGTTGCGTTGGAGGGATTTGGCTTAACTGTGATTGAATCTTTGGCGGCGGGTACACCTGTGCTCGGAACTCCCATTGGCGGTATTCCTGAAATCTTACAGCCCTTAAATCGTGACTTGATTTTAGAAGGTAGCAGTTCTGAGCAATTAGCCCAAGGCATGATCGAGGCATTGTCTGGACAGAGGCAAATTCCTACAGCAGCAGCTTGCCAAACCTATATCAAGCAAAACTACGATTGGCAAGTGATTGCTCAACAAATGAAATCAGTTTATGAGCAAGTTATTCAATCATAATTCGCTACACTTTGCGTCTAACCCACATTCCGCTCTTATTTTACTGAAAAAAATATTTAGAAAGGAAATGCTCATACAGTAAGTGTTTTGAGTCTTAATCACATAAAAGTCACTATTTTAATGTTGTCAATAAGGACACACTAATAGGATTTATTATCATTAATTTCTTTTGAAATCGCTGAAACCCTGATTGTCTCGTTGTAAATATTTTTAGGCTTCCATTACGAGCGGAATGTGGGGGCTAAACCATAGGCAAGAAATTTTTAAAAGTTTGGCTTTGCCAAACTTTTAAAAATTTCTTGTGGTTCGTTTGCTCGAAAATTAAAAGTCTTGCTTAGCAAGGCTTTTAATTTTCTTCAGTCGCGCCTAAGGCAATCAGCTTTGCCTTTTGGGCTGGAGTCAAACCTGTTGCTTCGTAAATGTTTAACCCTTCGTATGGACGAGGATCGCGATAGGTTTTAATACATTGACCTGTCTTGATATCCCATAGTTTCACCGTTTCATCGCGACTGCTACTGGCAAGTAGATTGCCGTCAGCCGAGAAGGTCACATCATAAACGGTGTCAGTATGTCCAACCAAAGTATTGATGGCTTCACCATTTTCGCGATTCCAGACGCTGATTTGGGATTCTTCTCCGCCACTTGCGAGAAACATCCCGTTGGGAGAACCAGCAATAGTTAATACATTGGTGTTGTGCACCATTGGTTCAATAGTTTGCTCTTCCTGTTCGGTATGCCAATGATAGATACTTGTACCACCACAACCAACTATGATTTGTGGCTGTGAAGGTATGAAGATCACATTAGAAACAATTGCTGGAAGCTCGCCAAATGTTTTTATACATTCCCCTGTCTTGGCATCCCAGACTTTGACAGTCTTGTCCCGACTGCTGCTAACGATATAGCGATCGTCAGGACTAAAGGCGATCGCCAAAATTGCAGCCGTATGTCCTTGGAGTACTTTAAAACATTCACCTGTGACAATATCTCTGAGCTTAATTACCTTGCTCGTTTCACCTGTTGCTAGCAATTTTCCATCATGGCTAAATACTAGGGTTCTCGCTAAATCGGGATGCTCACTAATTGTTGCTAAGCAATTACCACTGCTGACATCCCACAGTTTAATCGAGCAGTCCTCAGCGCAACTAGCAAGGAGTGTGCCACTAGGGCTAAATTTAACTTGCCAAACATGCCCTGCATGACCATGGAGAGCACGAATACATGTTCCTGATTGGATGTCCCAGAGGCGCACAATTGAGTCATCTCCACCACTAGCGAGGATCGTTTGCTCGAGATTAAAAGTAACAGAACGCACGGCATTGGTATATCCCTGCAAAATCCGAAACTGTTGCCCTGATGAAACTTCCCAGAGGTTGAGGAGATGCTCATTGGAAACATTGTCTGAGGCTTGGCTATCACTAAATTCTGTCCATGAGCGTCCAGTATGACCTTGGAAAGTGCGAATACAAAAGCCTGTATCAATTTCCCATAGCTTTACCATCTCATCACCGCTACTGCTGGCTAAAACTAGACGTTCGGGATGGAAAGCTACGGAGCGTACCCAGTGGTTATGTCCAGTTAAAGTCTTAAAGCATTGGGCGGTCTTGAGATCCCATAGACGAATGGTGCGATCGCCACTACCTGTTGCCAAAGTCGAACCGTCATGACTAAAGCTGACCGCAAAAACTGTATGGGTGTGCCCTGTAAAGGTTTTAACGCAACTACCTGTTTCGACATTCCATAGGCGGGTTGTTTTATCTTCACTGCCACTGGCTAAGACATTACCGTTATGACTAAAGGCGATCGACCAAATGATGTCTTGATGTCCTTCTAACACATGCAAACATGTCCCTGTATCAGGTTCCCATAGGCGTACAGTGCCATCATCGCTGCCACTTGCTAGTAAATTTCCCTTGGGACTAAAAGCAACAGCCTCAACAATGTCCTCGTGCCCCTGTAAAACCTTAATGCATCGTCCCGAATTCCATAGTCGTACAGTGCGATCGGCATGACCACTAGCCAAAATTGTTCCGTCAGGACTAAAGGCTGCCGACATTACCGCACCAATGTAGCCTTGGAGCGTATTTAAGCAATCCCCCGTCGATACATCCCATAATTTGATGGATTGATCAATGCTGCTGCTAGCCAATACCGTTCCCGCAGGATTAAATGAGACAGAAACTACCCAGCCCTTATGACCTTTATAGGTCAGCAATGGCTTGCCATCACTGACTCGCCATAAATGGATATCGCCTTTGGTGTCGCCGATCGCTAACAATTTGCCATCAGCACTAAAGGCTACCGATAATACCCCACCAATTACTTCGGCAAACACAGATTTAATCAGTGCCGTTTTGGCAAAGTTAACTCGATGGAGTTTGATTTCTGATAGGTAAGCTTGACGAATCGCCAGATATGAAAAATCAGTACCCGTGAGATCAACGCCAAGATTGCATAACAAATTAATAATATTGCCTCCCCCATAGCCAAAGGTGGACTTGAGTTCACCTTCGGGGCGCAGTTCGCGTCGCCTTAACTCCGAAAGGGTCTGAAATAGTTCTTTAGCCACCATTTGCTTGCTACCCAGTCGTCCCAATAGTCTTGTGACTAAGGGTTCTAAAATGAGCCGAATCTGACTTTGGCGTACATAGTCTTTGGATGTTGCCTTAATCAAGGCATAGTGACGTAAATAGAAAAGCTGGCGATTGAGCTTTGATTGGATACTAGGTAAAATTCCTAGGGGATGCTCTTGGGTAATTTCTTGGTAAATTTGCTCAATCAATAGGTTGGTAACAAATTCCATAACCACAGGCTGCTGTGTAAAGCCTGCGGCCGTATGCTCAACTAACGATCGCCGCTTGAGCGATCGCAAAGACATCATCAAGTAGTTCTGTTCGATGGTCGGTACAATATCCGAACGTAATTCGCTAGGCTGGACTGGTTCACGATTAATGGCAAGCCACAGCATAATTTGTTTTTCATAGGCTGTGAGTCGCTGATACTGCTGCTCAATGAGATTACTAATTCCACTGAAAATAATGCTTTTTTGTTCTAAAAAACGATTAATGCTGCCTGAATAAAGATCCTTAATTGACGTAGCAGCAATTTTAAGGGCTAGTGGATTACCGCGATACCATTGCACCAAACGATGCAGATCCCCAGACATAGCTTTGATGCCTTTCGACTCAAGAACGCGCTCGGCTGCGGATTCATCTAACCCATAGAGCTGCAAAGCCCGTACAGGTAGGATGTCTCCTTCCAGCGTCGCGACTTCCTCAGGCATTTCACGGCTAGTAATTACCAGACAACTGCGATGAGAGACCTCGCCCACCCTGCGTAATAGCGACCCGTAACCTTCATAATCTTTACGATATGCGCCAGTTTGGGCTTCGTCCTTTAAAACTGACTCAAAGTTATCTAGTACTAATAAGCAGCGATAGCGCTGTAAATATTCTAATAGTCGAGAGATCAGCGCATTGGGATCACTGGTTTCAGGAGTCTCGCGCTGTTGTGATAGGAAATGAATAATTGTCGCCAACATTTCGCTGGGCGTTTTGGCATTATTGAGCGATCGCCACACTACAAAATCAAACTTATCCTGCAATTGTTGGGCAAGCTTGGCTGATAAAGTCGTTTTACCTAATCCCCCCATCCCTAAAATGGCAACTAACCGACAGCGATCGCGATCAACCCACTGTTCTAACGTATTTAGCTCTGGCGATCGACCGTAGAAAAAATTTACATCAACTACTTCACCCCAGTCTTGGTGGCTACCTGTCTGATTATTTAAATTAGGGATAGTTGTATTTACATCGGACTTTTTACCTTGCATCTGGCGACGAATGACGTTTTGTACCGTGCTCTTAGTCACTTTTTCGCCAAAGGTTTCTGTTAGCAAGTGCCAAAGTTTGTGGCTCACTAACTTGATATAGCCTGCATCATATCCAGTTTGCTTAGCAATTTCTGAATAGGATAAACCTTGCCATACTCCCAGAAAAACAGCCTGCTCAACACGAGTTAGACTGCGCTCTTCTAACGACAACTCTATAAATGTTACCGCTTCATCAGCCGTCATGTATACGCCTTAATTATGTAAATATAACTTTTATATAACCTTACTCTTGTCATTCTAAGATGTTTTACGCTTCGTGGTATTTTGTTGTGAATTTTGATTTTTGTTATTTTTGCCTCTAGTCAGCCCTATCAGAATCAAGTAAGCTCTATATTCATGGCTTTTCGTCAAAAAGCAACAATTTACTGAAACTAGAATAAATATATTTGATTAATGCTCATTCTAGCTATCAGTAGGATTTGCTCTGTTGACGGGCATATATATACTTCCTAAACCAGTGTCTTCCTAAACTAGTGGACTGATGCTGTTTCTACCCTCAGGTTTGGTGTTTCTTGCAAATTGGCAACAAAAATCAAAGAAAGAAGTCCTTTAACTGCTGATAATCCAAATTTTATAAAAGCATTATCTGGTAATACTTTTATAAAAAAATTTGATTTAGTTAAGGGCATACATGCTTATATTGATACCGTTTTTTAGTTGGAAATTATGAAAATTGCTTTGGTTCACGATTATCTTACGCAACGAGGCGGCGCAGAAAGGGTATTTGAACAATTATGCAATTATTTTCCAACTGCGGATGTCTATACATCCATATATGATCCCAAAACCACAATTGATTTAGGCGATCGCCAAGTCAATACTACATTTTTACAAAATATTCCTGCAACTCGAAAATACTTTCGTTTATTTGCACCTTTTTATTATGCAGCCTTTCGATCATTAAATCTTAAGGAATATGACTTAATTATCAGTAGTAGTTCAAGTTTTGCCAAGGGAGTGCAAAAACGAGCCGACGCAATTCACATTTGCTTTTGTCACAACATCACTAGATTTTTATGGGACACCAACACTTACTTGAGGGAATATGGAGCCTATAGCTTGCTTCAACCGTTAATTGAACTAGTTTTTAAGATCATGCGTCGGCAGGACTGTGTTTATGCCCAATCTCCTGACTATTACATTGCTAATTCCTCAACGGTTGCTCAGCGCATTCGTGACGTATATAAAAAAGACGCTGTTGTTATTAACTATCCGATCGCGGATCGCCGCTTTACCTTCTCAGACCAAAAAAGCGATTACTCTCTAGTTTGTTCACGACATATCAGCTATAAGCGCCTCGATATCATTGTTGAAGCATTTAACCTTTTAGGTTTACCTTTGCTGATTACAGGCGATGGTCCCAAAATGAAGCAGTTACAAGCTCAAGCTCATGACAATATTAAATTTTTGGGACAAGTTAGTGATTTAGAGCGCTGTAATTTGATGACAAAGGCAAAGTTTGTGATCGTTGCGGCCTTGGAAGATTATGGACTTGTACCCATTGAAGCTAATGCCAGTGGTACGCCTGTAATTGCCTATGGTGCTGGGGGGGTAATGGATACACAAATTCATGGACTAACAGGGATTCTATTTGAGCAGCAAAATGCTGAGTCCTTGATCAATGCGGTCATTACAGCCCAAGAAATGGATTGGAATTATGCGAAAATCCGTGATCATGCGATCGCCAATTTCTCTGAATCCGTTTTCTTCCAAAAAGTAGAACAGGCTATAGGGGAAATCTTTGGTAGCGCAGAAATTATTAAAGAGATTAATCAAGCAGCTAATAAATAAGTCTAAATAAGTCAACTAATCTGAAGCCAATGTGAATCAGCTATTATCATAAGCATCTTGAGGTTACAACAATGAATATAGCCACTGTTCAGTCAAATAAGCCAGTTATCGTTGAGCAAGATCCGGGATATGGAAAGATTTTTGCGGTTCTGGTGCGTAGACGCTTTTGGCTTTTAGGTGGCTTAACTCTAGGATTAGTAATTGCTGTTGTTGTAAATATTGTTGCTAAGCCTAAGTACACTAGCTCAATGCGATTATTGGTTGAATCAACCTATAAATCCAACTCATCATCGTCATCATCATCATCATTTATTGACTCTAATGTCCAAATTGATTATGCAACCCAACTAAATTTGTTGCAAAGCTCTTCAATGTTTCAGAAAGCAGCAAATTTACTAGTTACAGAATATCCAGATATTAGCGTTAATGATTTACAGTCATTGAAAATTGGGATGTTAGGCGGCAAAGAAGCTCCAACTAAGATTGTTGAAGTGCAATATACATCTAAGGATCCAGTTAAAACTCGCCAAGTTTTAAGAGCTTTTCAAAAAGTTTATACAGATTATAACCGTGAGCAACAAGAAAAACGATTACAAAAGGGGTTGGCTGGTATTGATGATCAAGTTGAAAAAGTACGTAAAAGTATTGCTGATGTAACTGAATCACTCCAAGAATTTCGGCGTAGAAATAATTTATTTGATGCTAATCAAAGAGTAACTGAAATCACATCAGCTTTAAGTGGTATTGAACAACAGCAGCGCAATACTAAATTAGAATATGAACAAGCAACTACTAGATTAGTATCTCTGCAACAAAAGCTAAATTTATCACCACAAGATGCTGTATTGCTTACTCGTCTTAATCAGTCACAGCGATATCAATCGCTAGTGTCAGAAATGCAAAATATGGAAGTTGCACTTAATCGTGAAAAAGCAAGATTTAAAGATAATAATCCCATTGTTGAAGCTTTAAAATTAAGATTTAATCAACAGCAAGCAAGCCTTGAAGAAGAGCGCAAAAGTATTTTAGGGAACGCGAATTTAGCATCTTCTTCTAAATGGAATGGGGATCAACTGAGCGGAATTGATCTAACCCTAGCATCACAAATTGTTGAAACGCAAACTCAACTCACCCTCTTACAGTCACGCCTTAATTCCCTCTCAAATCAAGAGAAGTTGTTGCGTGCTGAAATGAATCGATTGCCTAAGTTGCTAGGGGAATATGAGTCATTAAAACCAAAACTCCAAATTCAACAAGATACCTTACAAACATTGCTTAAAAATCGGCAAGAACTTAGCCTAGAAATTGCTCGTGGTGGTTTTGATTGGCAAGTTGTCGAGGAGCCTGGTCTAGGATTTACAGATGCCACGGAGACTTTACGCAGAAATTTATTACTAGGGATAGTTGCGGGTTTATTTATTGGTGGTGTAGCTGCCTTCATCCGAGATATGCAAGATGATACTGTGCATACTTATGATGAACTGGAGCAGCAAATCTCTTCTTTGTTTCTCCTTGGTATGACTCCGCAGTACCTACAGGATGCATCAAGTTCTAACTTTCTACCTCAGTTTCTTAAGGGACAATCAGTTTCTCCACTTGCAATTGAAATTATTCAGTGGTTGCCTTTTCGAGAGTCCTTGGATCTAATTTATAAAAATATTCAGTTAAATATTTATTCTCAGGAAAGTGCTGTGCGATCGCTAGTGATTACCTCAGCATTACCGAGTGAAGGCAAATCAACGATCGCCCTTGGCATTGCAACTAGTGCGGCAAGGCTACATCAACGGGTATTACTGATTGATGCGGATATGCGATCGCCAACTCTACATAAAAAGCTAAATCTGCCCAACGAAAGAGGACTATCGACGTTATTGGCTAGTAAGGGTAGCGCGGATAGTCGCGATGTGATCCAGTCTTCCAACACTACTATCGACATTCTCACGTCTGGCCCCATTCCTAGTGACTCTGTGACTCTATTAAGTTCTGAATGGATGCATAAGTTAATTGAGAATTTTGAACAAGACTATGACCTTGTAATTATTGACTCACCGCCCATCCTCGGAACTGTGGATACGATGCAAATTGCTTCTTGCTGTGGTGGAGTTGTTGCTGTTGCTCGAATCGATCGCATTACTCGTGGAGAATTTTCTCAAGCTATCTCAATCCTCCAAAAACTGAACCTGATTGGGGTGATTGCCAATGGAGTCAAGGAACTGCCCCATAGCTATAAGTCTGTAGCCATTGATGATGAAGAGATAGATGAAGATGAAGACGAGGATGAATAATGCAATTAGGATGATTAGGACTTACGCAAATCAACCAAGAACTCAAGTTCTTGGCTCAAAGCTAAAGTCAGTTAAAACTGACTAAAGAAAGCCTCAAATCAACCTGTTTCAACAGGTTTAAGCTTTTAGCCCGCAATTTATTGCAGGGCAAGTGCGTAAGTCCTAATGATTTAAAACGTTCTTTGAGAGAGGGTTTGCGTAGCAAAACCTCTCTCAAAGCCCAAAAAGCCCTGCTAAGCAGGACTTTTTGGGCTTGTAAAATTTGTAAGTTTAGATCGAACTGAAGTTAAAAACCAGATCGAAAGCCTGTGATGTAGTTACCGCAAGCTTTCGGCTAATTTTGCTCAACTACTTACATTGCTCCTTTCGAGTAAATATAACTTTTCTATATAACTTTTATATAACTTTAGGTATGACCTTTTAGTAACTTATAGTGGTTGCTATGTGCGGGGAATCGAGAGATAAGTATATTCAGTAAAAGCTAATACTTAAATCAAAACGTACTATATCTAAATTCAGTTCATTTTGATTATGTATAGTTGCACTTTTTGCAAGCAAGAACCTTACTTAGCCCTATCTAGTGAGTTCCTACTTGTAAAGTGCAATTGATATAGAGTTCCTGTATGACTCCTACTAAATTACTGGAACTCTACTTCATTTAAATTACAAGTTTGTAGATTAAGTTTTTAAGTTTATTTCGTTGTCAAGACAATTCAATTCAATATCTGCATTTACGAGACATAAGGTTAATTGAGAGGAAGGACATGATCGGTCTTGTTACAAATAAGCTTCAGGTATTTCAAGTTTCAGAAGGTGTGAAAGACACTACTTTGCTATCTAACTTAAAAATTCGAGTTAAGGAAGGAAGGTCTTTCATGAATTCAGTTTTTAATAACAACCTTAAGAACCTTGTCTTACCAATTACTCAATTTAATCTAGTTGACCAAAATACAAACAAACGTGATGTGAATTTAGTTTATGCCAAGCCTGAAATTGGCGAAGCAAGATTGCGGAACCTATCTGATGTTTGTCAACGTTCCGATAAGACTGTGTTACTGGAACTGCCTCACGCAGATGAATTACCTCAAAACCACAAGGCGATCGCATGGAATGTAAAACGAATCATTGACTGGCTTGCGGCTTTGGTAATTCTGATGATTCTTAGCCCAGTCATGCTATCACTGGCAGCAATTATTGCTAGCACCTCTAGCGGTTCGGTGTTCTTTTATCAATGGCGTGTGGGTGAACAAGGTAGACTATTTCGGATCATTAAATTCCGTACCATGATTACAGATGCTGACAAATTGCATCATTTGGTCATGACAGGTCAGACGGGCTTGCATAAATGCGAAGATGATCCTCGGATTACTCCCGTCGGTCGCTGGATGCGTAAATATAGCCTCGACGAGCTACCTCAACTTTTTAACGTTCTACGTGGTGAAATGAGTCTAGTCGGTCCTCGTCCTTGGGCTTTGTATGATGCTTTACGCATTAATGGTAATGGTAAGAGAAGATTGCAATCATTACCTGGTGTCACAGGTGCTTGGCAGGTAAGTGCTCGTTCTACCATGCTTGACCTAGATGCAGTTACCGAATGCGATCTCAGCTATCTTCGCGACTGGAGCCTATGGTCAGACTTGAAGATTTTGTTGATGACCGTACCCAAAGTATTATCTGGATTTGGCGCTTTTTAGGATTTGGTAATGTCTAGCTTCTGAATAAATTCAAGAAGCTTATTCCTAAGGTTTTATTCGTCATTCGTCAGTCAAAGGTTTGCCTATGTATATGCATAGGCTTTTCTCTACTCAAACAAATAGAGGCAGCGCTTAGCGCTGCCTCTATTTGTTTGGATGTAATCTTGGATGCATGATCGATTGTATTTGCGTATTGCCAAGTAAATGTGTAGTGATAATTGCCTGTGCTTTTTTGGGGTTAATGTGCCAGTAATACACATTGTCTGGTAAAACAACAACCATGGGACCAGATCCACATAGACCTAAACACCCAGAAGCTTTGATCGTTACATTAGGAACTGTCTCTTGTTGGAATGTTGCCAAGACCTTCTGAGCACCATCTTTCAAGCAGGTGCGGTATTGACATACAAGTACTTGACGTTTAGGTGGACTATCCACGATCGCAATTTTTCAATAGAGCTTAGCGCACGATGAGAACGGGAGACACACAATGATGCACCACATAGTCACTGACACTACCCAGCATCAAACGTTCAATGGAACCTAATCCCCTTGATCCAAGTACTAATAAATCTGGGCTTTCCTCTTTTGCCACGTAACAAATTACGTCACGGGGCTGACCTGTTTCTAGTCTAGTGCGACTTTCGAGTTGTGCAGACTGGCAGGTATCCTGAGCCTTTTGCAATAAGGCTTGTCCTGCATTCAAGATTTTGCGCTCAAGCTCCACATCAGGCAGTCCTCGCCAGCCAACCCAATCACCTGTAGGTAACATGACTTCGGGGACATAGCTGCTGAGAGGCTCAACGACAGTCAACAAAACAATTTCTGCTTTGAGCGGTGCGGCGAGAGCTAGGGCTTTGTCAAGAGCATGTTCGCCAGCTTGAGAGCCATCAATGGCGACTAAGAATTTCATATGTTTGTCGTAATATAGAGCAGATACTGTGAGCAATGCATTATTTGAGGTTCAGTTCACTCTGTGTACTTATTGGCAAGCTTATTGGTAATAAATGACGTTTACTCGAAATAAACTGAGAAAATGCAAATTTGCGAATATCTATATAACTAATTACAGACCCAAATATACTGATATTGATCAACAAGTTGTAAATCTTTGCTGTAGTTCATTTCTTTTAATATTCCATGACAAGAGATATTCGGATTGGCTTTGCAAATTCTGTGGGTAATACTCCCCTGATTGAAATTGAGTCTCTATCAGCAGCAACTGGCTGCACGATTTTAGGTAAGGCAGAATTTCTCAACCCCGGTGGGAGTGTTAAGGATCGAGCCGCTTTGTTTATGGTGTTAGAAGCTGAAAAGGCAGGGCTTCTGAAGGCAGGCGGCACGATTGTAGAAGGGACAGCAGGTAATACTGGTATTGGGCTATCTCTAGTTGCGAATGCCCGTGGATATCGCAGTGTGATCGTCATGCCTAGTAATCAATCACAGGAAAAAATTGATTTGCTGAGAACTCTGGGCGCGGAAGTGGAACTAGCTACACCTGCACCTTTTAGCAGTCCTGATAATTACTATCATGTGGCTCGAAGACGTGCTGAAGAAATTGAAAATGCTTTTTGGGCAAATCAGTTTGAGAATATGTCTAACTCTGATGCCCATTACCACACAACTGCCCCTGAAATCTGGAGACAAACGGGTGGCGAACTGGATGGCATTGTGATGTCGTCTGGTACTGGTGGCACAATTGGTGGTGTTACAGCTTACCTCAAAGAACAAAATTCACAAATCTCAACCTATCTAATCGATCCCACAGGTTCAGGTTTGTATAGCTACATCACCACAGGTGAATTTAAGGCTGAGGGTAATTCAATTACGGAAGGCATTGGAATTAATCGAGCGACGGCTAATTTTAATCGCGCTAGATTAGATGGTGCTTTTCGTGGAACTGACCAGCAGGTGATTGAGATGGCGCAATATTTGCTCAAGCATGATGGTTTATTTGTTGGTAGTTCGGCAGCGCTGAATGTTGTTGGTGCGGTGAAGTTGGCGCGGAAATTAGGCAAAGGTCATACGATCGCCACTATTCTCTGTGATGGTGGTGGCAGATATCAAAGCCGAATGTATAACCCTGAATGGTTAGCGGAAAAAGGTTTAACCCCTGTGGCTAAGGGCTTGGAGTTTATTGATGACTAATGTTGCTATACCGCCGAAAAAGTATCGACGCATTGGCGTGGGTGTGGTCTGGGATCGCGATCACCAAAAAATTCTGATCGATCGCCGTTTACCTGAGGGTGAACTAGCGGGATATTGGGAATTTCCGGGCGGCAAGATTGAGCCAGATGAGGATGCCGCAGCCTGTATTAAGCGAGAGTTAACTGAAGAACTCGCGATCGAGGTGGAGGTCGGTGATCACTTAATTACGGTTGAGCACGAATATGAAACCTTGAAAGTCAGTTTAATCGTGCATCATTGCACTCATATTTCGGGTGAACCAAAGGCGATCGCCTGTTCGGAAATTCTTTGGGTAACAGTTGATGATTTAGATCGCTACCAATTACCCGCAGCTAACTATCAAATTGTACAAGCTTTAAGGAACAAGATTTGATATAAGGCTTACTAAGCACACCTTGTATCAAATCCCAGAGACAAAAGCCTTGCTTAGCAAGGCTTTTGTCTCTGGGATCATAAAAATTACAAGCTTAGGGACTTGCTATTAATTAAACGTCAGTTCGACGAATGCGAAAAATGGTAAAAATCGCTAAGCGATTTTTACCATTTTTCGCCATTTGCACCGCGCGAAGCGCGGCTCAAATGGCTATATCGAACTCACGTTAATTAAAGTACCTGTGGCTTCGACTCCGCTCAGCCAACGTTAGCTGAGCGAAGTTGAAGCTAGATAACTTTGATGGGACATTTTTTATCCGCAAGAGCCTTAACTAATGCGAGTTCGGGATAATTTTAAACTGGCTTTGAGAGAGGGTTTGCGTAGCAAACCCTCTCTCAAAGCCCAAAAGTAAAAGCCTTGCGTAGCAAGGCTTTTACTTTTGGGCTTTTAAAATTTGCCAGTTTAACCCGAACTGACGTTAACTAGAAATGAAATTGTTGTAACTTTTGAGATGTTTCTTTAGGATAGGGAAGATATGGTAAATCTCGAAAATATGGAGGCAAAAATTTACTGATGGAAGAAATCAGTGCCGATCAACTAGCATCAGAACTATACCAACAAGGGGTAAGTAGCTTTGAGAGGGGCAACTACCAACAATCGATCGCTCTGCTAGAGCGTGCCCGTGCCTTAGCAATTTTAGAAACAAGCTTGGGCGGTGAAATTCTAATCTGGCTAGCCAATGCCTATGATGCGAATGGTCGTACTGAAGAGGCGATCGCGATATGTCGTAGTTTAAAAAAACATCCCACCAATAGCATTCGCAAATCGGCTCGCTATATGTTGGGGATTTTCACAGCGATCCCCTTGAGTAAATTGCAAGGTGTCGTCTCCGAAGTTCCCATCTTGGAATCTCCCGATAGCTATCAATCTAAACCCGCAAGAAGCAAAGGGCTAGGTGGTGCTAATCAAAAGCCATTCCGTGAGGTTCCTCTAGAGAGACCTAATACCAGTAATGACGACAGCTTTTTATGGTTTGCGATCGCGGTTACTGTGGCGTTTTTATTGTTCTGGGCATGGAAATAGCCAGAACAATTAGCAGTGATCCTTTTTCGGTTTCAGTGCCTCAAACATCAAACTTAAAAATGAATGGTATGCTAGCCTATACTTTTGTTAAGTTAATTAAAGCAAAGTTTAAACTCTAGGGATTATTTTGGGGCAGAGCAAAGTGCCATGCCTAATAACCCTGAGATTACTAACAAGTAAATTTCAACTATTTCTGGGAGTACATGGCGTGATGAGGCGAGCGATCTCCGCACAATGGTTTAATTTAGGGATGCACCTAGTTTCGATGTTATTTGGGCTATTTGGGCTAGTTTTTGTACTGCCCAATAGTTCTTTTATTGAAAGCTTATCCGAGGCTGGTTTGCAGGTCTTTTCATGGGGAATGCAAAATGGTGGCGCATCCTACATGATTTTTGGGGCGATCGCCGCCTTTCTTTACGGCAAGCAAACTATCGGTCTCAAGCGTACTCTTGCATTTTGTATCCCTGCGATCGGCATTTCCGTCAGTAGCGAATTGCTCGGTACTAGCACAGGCTTTCCCTTTGGCGCTTATTCTTATCTAAGCGGTTTAGGTTACAAAATCGCGGGACTAGTTCCATTTACAATTCCCCTATCGTGGTTTTATATGGGCTTTTCTGCGTTCTTAATTGCCGCAACAATTATGCGCTTTGGTACAGGCTGGGGTTATCGACTTAGCGCGATCGCCCTTGGTGCATTAATGCTCACATCATGGGACTTTGTCCTTGATCCCGCGATGAGTCAAACCCCGTATCCTTTCTGGGAATGGCATCAAGCAGGTGAGTTTTATGGAATGCCCTACCAAAATTTCTTTGGTTGGTTTGGTACAGGTACATTGTTCATGACTGTGGCTTCATTGATTTGGGGCAAGGATGAACAAGCAGTGCTTAATCGTCAGCAAATCCTATTTCCTACCATTATTTATGCAGGTAACTTTGCCTTTGCTCTGATCCTTAGCTTTAATGCAGGATTCTATGTACCAGCATTGCTAGGCATTGTGGTTGGGGCATTGCCTCTAGTTGTTCTTTATTTCACGACACCTCAGGGCAATGATGTAGAAACAGCGATCGCTAACCCTGCGATCAACATCCCTGTAGTCGCAGTAGATGCGGCTCCAGTAGAAACGATTGCCACTCGTTAAATTTCCAAATAAAAAAGGGGAGGCACTTAGTGCTTCCCCTTTTTTATTTACCTTGCAAGCTTTTCAGCTCTCTTAGAATCAGCATCAAACCTTTGTTTTGATGATCAATTTGCTCAGAAATTTTGTCCATACGTTGATTTAACATCCTAATCGCCTGATCCTGATGATCAACCCTTGTATTTAATTCATTGATTCGGGCTACGACCTCACGTTGAATCAAATTCTCGATCCCTTGTACTAACAGCGTTTCCGTTGATGTAAGTCGATTGAGAATCATTTGCAGACTAGGCTCTTCGCTAGCAGGCTGCACATCTCTAATTACAGGTGTAACAGATGAAGAAGAGCTTCTTGAAGTTGCGGTTGATGCTGGCTCAGGCTCTGTATTTAAGAAGTTTTGAATCCGTGAAACCAATACATCGGCTTCAAATGGCTTCTCCAGAAAATCAAACTCTGTAAATGGCTCAGGAACATGCTCAGTAACCTGTTCCTTGAGTCCTGAAATCATGATTACAGGAACTTTCTGTAACCCTTCGACGCGACGAATTGCTTGTAAAGTTTGATAGCCATTATATTTGGGCATCACGAAGTCAAGCAAAATCAAGTCAGGAAAAGCTCGGCGAGCGGCATCTAAGCCTGATTTACCGTCACTTGCTTCTAAGACATCATATTTACCCGCCAAAATGCTTTTGACCATTTTGCGGATCATGATGCTGTCGTCAATTACCAGTACTTTCTTTGCAGTCATGGATTTGAAGAATCCGCCCCAAATAGCTATGCGAGACCATCATATTACATCACAAAACTCGATTGGTTAAAATATTTTCTGCATAATTACATTGCTTTTTCTGTGATGATTGGCTATGGCTGTGCAAGAGGGGCGCGATCGCGTTAGACTTAAAAGACTCATTTTCTTTCGGTTGTATGGCAAAACGCTACACTATTGACTCATCGCAAATTATTCGTCGTGTCGAAGAGTTGATCAACGCTTCTTCTAATCGTTATCGCATTACTGTCCAAGTTGCCAATCGTGCCAAGCTCAGACGCTATGAAGATGATGATTATGACGATCGCATGATGAAGCCGATTCTCCGCGCCATTATGGAAATGTCTGACGAAATTTCCCAGCCTGAAATTCTGAGCGACTGAAAGGCTTGAATTTATAGTTTGCCGCTCAAAGTGCGGCGAACTATAAATTCTTAAAGGACTATGTTAAATTTCACGGATCAAAAAGCAGCAAAGCGGCTACTTTGTGGTGAGGGCTGGCGGATTGGCTTTCGCTCAGATGTCGATATATACAAGGGTTTGATAGGGGCAGACAGTTGGGCGATCGAGCTAACTGAAGTTGAGTTTAAAGATTTTTGTAAATTAGCATCGCAACTCGCGGAGACGATGCAGTATATGGCTACTGAGCTATCGGACGGGGAAAAGATTTGTTGTACGTTAGAGACTGAGGAGATTTGCCTTGAGGTAAATGGCTATCCTCATGCCTTTAATTTACATTTTCAGCTATTAACAGGGCGACGCTCAGAAGGCTTTTGGGATGAGTTTGCTGTCCCCTTTTTGATTGAGGCGATCGCCAATTTGCTAAATTAAGACATAAAGGTTGGGCAACTTATATAAATAATGGCGCAGCTTCGCTGCGCCATTATTTATTAGTTCCTGCCCTAGAAAGGGCGCTTAGCGCCCCAATATCTAATAACTTATGAGCTTATTGCATCGATTTTCGGGCAAGGCTCACGGCTTTGACAAAGCTATAAACACCCACAGGTACGCTGAGTAATAAAATTGCCCAAGTTGCCTCAAAGCCCAAATCTGGAGCACCGTAGGAGATTTCATAAATGCAGCCCACAAAGGCAATTCCAGCAACAATGGAAATAAGTAGGATTAATTGAGCTTTTATATAATCGGGTGACATAAATTAAGATTGATTAGGTTGGTTGATTCTTAATATTTAGTATTATTGCTGAATGTGGCACTGGTCAGCTAAGACGAGAGAAACCGAAAACCTTGTTTTGGCTTGCTTTGTAATTTGATTAGGGACATGCACAGATTTTTTGAGGCGCGGCAGACGCAAAGCGCCCTTTTGTTTACAAACCGAACCTAATACCTCTTGCCATCATTGAAGCTAAAAGTGGAATTAAACTAAAGCCAAATAGTTCTAAATGAATAATCGTTCTGAGGATTTTAATTTTCTCTGGACTGACTTCTGGGGGCTTCTCAGCACGCAGATTTTTAATCCACATCAAAAATGAAAAGGTAGGGTACAAAGACAATAGCCCGACGACAATAAATACAGATATTTTCATCCAGAAAACAGGCTGATGTGTATAGTATTCAGTTCCTTTCTCGAAATATAAAACCCTCAAAATTCCTGTTGTTAAGACAGTAATTCCTGCGATTCCGTAAATACTATCAGCAATCAAAACTCGCCATGCTTCTTTATTGGTTAAGTCTTGTTTGAGGGTAAACAATTCCGTAGATAAGGACGCAAAGATTAGCCCCAAACTTAAATAATGCAGATATGCGACGATCGCGTTAACCCACATAAGATTCTCCTAAATTAAAAAGTTCAAAAATTGCCCCGTTTTGGGTAAGCGCGAGATCGGCTTTAGGCAATCACAAGGTTATCATCAAAGATAAGTGTAAAGATTTTTAAAGAGCACATGACTAATATTCTCGACATCATTAAGGCGGATTACGCCAAATTCCCCGAAGCGCAGACCTATAGCATCTATAGCGAAGATGTCTATTTTAAAGATCCTGTCTATAACTTTCGCGGGATTAAGCAATATCAAAAGATGATTGGATTTATTACCTATTGGTTTAAAAATCTCAAGCTCGATCTCCATGACATTTCCCGTACTGACAATCTGATCACCGCAAATTGGACGATGAGCTGGGATGCCCCATTCCCTTGGAAACCACGCATTAGTGTGACGGGATGGAGTGACCTAACCCTTGGCAATTTTGCAGATCCATCAGGCGATCGCGAATTAATCATTTCCCACATCGACTATTGGAAATGCAGCAAATTGGATGTCATCAAGCAACATTTCATCTTTAACAGGCAAAATTAAAGCCCTGTGGCGCAAGCGCAGCTTGCACTACAGAGTTTTAATTTTAAGCAAAGGGTTTGCTTTATACATTTCTCTCTTTGCATAAATTCTGTACACTGAATCTAGCTACCAGCGATTAAAACCTAAAAAATAGCGAGAAAAGCAATGTTTGCAGAAACGAGAGAATTTTCGGCTACGCAGTTTGCTAAAACCCGATGTACAACCGATGGCACAGCGTCATATTTAGCTTGGAGTGGCTACCTCTATTCCTTTATGCCCGATGAGCCAAAGCGAAAGCTATTTAAAATCCTTGGCATGAGCGTGGGTCGCTGTATTGATAAGGGTGATGGGAGTTGGGATTTTACCTCGCGGGAAGTATTGCTATATCTAGATCCTGAGACTGGCGAGATGCTGCGTCATTGGCAAAATCCTTGGACGGGGGAGATGTTGCCTGTGATGCATGTGGCAAATAGTCCGATTCAAGGTACTTTTCGCAGTAATATTTCTGCTGAGGTTGATGGGGATACGACTACCTTTATTTTTGATCTCTTTGCTCAATATCCTAATCCCCTCGCTGACGAGCCTCAGTTTGCCGAACATTGCGATCGCCCGATCTATAGCGCTGTGGAATTATTTAAACTCTCAGTCCCCACTGCCGATCTTGAAGATCCTAGTACTACCACTGTTTCCAAGTTAACGCTTTCTTGGAATCGTGTGGGACCTTGGCTACCTTGGATGAAAATGGGACAACGTAGTGGCAATTTGATCTATAGCGCTCATGGTAAAAAGGTTAAGGATTTTAATGCCCTGCCTGCAATTTTGAAGAAGGAAATTGAAACTCGAATTCCACTATTTAAAGATGCTCCAGCAGAAAAAATCGAAGGAGCAGAAATGACCTCATGGGAATACTTTAAACAGCATTTTGAAGCCTATTCTCAAGGTGCTACTTTCCCAATACCAACACAACTGTAATTCGACTTCGCTCAGCCCTCGATGTAAGCTAGCTGAGCGAAGTCGAAGCTGTAGTTTTTATTTGAATTATCTATCTCTATGTCTAAGCCCACTAAATCGAACTACGATCCAATCAGAAAGTTAAAAGTTATATTTTCAGGGCTTCATTTTGCCGTATCTGATTTTAGTGTTGCTTACAAACTGGTTTTATCAGTGCCAGTATTTATTTTGTCGTTTATTGTTCAGCAATGGGTTGATGTTACTTTGATTTTGCTAGCAACAGGAATGATGTTAGTCTCAGAGTTATTTAATAGCGCGATCGAGATTTTGTGCGACTTTGTGCAGCCCAAAGAAGATATCCGCATCGGTATTATTAAGGATATTGCTGCCGCCGCTGCTGGTGTTAGTATCTTTGCATGGGCGGCAGCACTCATCCTTGAGTCCTATCATCTTTGGCAAATATATAAAAACTAACTATACGCAGGTCGTAATCTTCAGAATCTCATCAAAACTAGGTGTAGGTATTTCTGAAGCTTGCTCACTGAGCCAGAGCCAATATTCATAATTGCCAGTGCGCCCTTGGATTGGAGAAGGAGTTAACCCTTGAAATTGCCATCCTAAATCTTGAGCAGTGGTTAAAACATTAGAGATCGCTTCTGCTCTAATTTTAGGTTCGCGCACAATCCCGTTTTTGCCCACTTGTCCTTTACCTGCCTCAAATTGTGGTTTGACGAGTAGTAAAGTCTCACGGGGCGATCGCAACAAATTCCACAACGCAGGCAAAATTTTAGTTAGAGAAATAAACGACAAGTCCAAAACGGCAAAGTCAGGAACGATATCACCATCACTATACAAATCATCGGGGGTGAGATGCCGCAAATTAGTCCGCTCGCGCAATATTACCCTCTCATCACTGCGGATTTCCCAAGCAACCTGACCATAGCCGACATCAATCCCGTAAACCTTTACTGCTCCTTGCTTGAGCATACAGTCCGTAAATCCCCCTGTCGATATACCGCCATCAAAACAAGTGCGATCGCGTAAGTCCATGCCAAACTTAGCCAAGGCTCCTGCGAGCTTCTCACCACCACGGGACACAAACGGTGATTGCTGCTTCACCAAAATCACAGCATCTTCTTTAACTTCAGTACCTACCTTATCAATCACCTGTTGATTGACCTGTACCCAACCAGCCCGAATAAACTTTTGAGCCTGCTCCCGTGATGGTGCAAGCTCCAAGTCAACTAATAAAACATCTAAACGCTTTTTCAAACTTGATCAAACCCACTTAAGATATCTAACTACTTTAAGCATAAGTCTGATACATCGCGTTGCGATGTCGAAACACAGAGAAATTTTTGAAAGCGCTGCGAAGCAGCGCTTTCAAAAATTTCTCTGTACTACTTTAAGCCTCAACAGGCTGTAGTTGTTGCAACTGACAAGATAGAGAGAACATAAAGTCCTCCATTCTCCTGTCTCAAGACTAGACCCCCTGAAAATAGGCAGTTATACCAAAAATAATAAATAAAACTCCACCGATCGCAGTAATCACTCGTTCGGAAATTCTGCCCGCAATTAAACGTCCACCTATCACCGCGATCGCTGTGCAAATACCATGACCTAAAATCGCACCGAGGGTTACAAAAACAGGATTATAGGCGGCGGCTAAAGCGATCGTGCTAATTTGAGTGCGATCGCCCCATTCCGCCACAAAGGTCATCACAAAGGCTTGTGTCCATACTCCTAACCAAGGATAGCGCGATGCAATGCTATGCAAGAATTTACCGATAATTGGTAATTTGGATATGGAATTGGAGGAATCTTGAGTATCTACAGTTTCTTCTGCTTCATGAACTACTGCCTCCTCCGATTTTGCTGGCATTTTAGACGCATCGTAAATTAACTTGATGCCAAAGATTAGAAATAAAGCGATCGCCCCATAGTGCGTATAGATTTTGGGTAACAAAGCAACGGCTTGTCCTAATAAGACTGACAGCACTGTCATCAAAGCAAGGGCAGCCAACACCGATGAAAATACTGTGCGGTGAGGGTGACGCATTGCCAAAATCACAGCGATAAAAAAAGTTTTATCGCCTAATTCGGAAATCGTAATCAATAATAAACTTGCTGTAAAAGCGGTTAGCACTCTGGCAAACTCCTTCAGGTTTTGAAAAGTCCTGAGTGAGCTTGATAGAGATACGCAAAGACCTCACCAAGCTCACATCAGGTGTGAACTCAGTGAAAGTCTCGCTGCCAAGCTTTTAATTATCTCTAAATAAAACTTGTCACTTGAACCAGTCGGCTAAGACAGTATGTTGACTCAAGTGGACTGACTATTAACTAATTTAAGCTCTAACTTATTTAGATTTTAGATTAGATTTAAACTTAGCCGTCAGTAGCTACTCCCTTTCATATAGGCTCTAGTTTACTACAAAAAAGTCACTTTACCATTCGAGCATATATCGCAAAGCAAGAAACCATCTGATGAGCTGCGGCGCGAAGCGCCGCAGCTCATCAGCTAACTCTAGAACCCATTTGGGAGCTAATGCTATTCCCACTATTGCTTTAGTTTGCTGTAGATTATAGGCTGTAGATATTCTCGCGTTTTACTCACGGCTTACTGATCAATGAATTTTGAAGCTGACTTAAATCTGACTCTCCGCGCCCGTTATCCCTTGATTTACATACCTTCAGCCGAAGAGGAACGGGTCGAAGCCGTGATTACCAATGTGGCAAAATCCCTCGGTCGTAGCGTGTTTATTTGGGATTTTGTGGATGGCTATCAGTCCAATCCTACCGATGCGGGTGCTGGGAAACGCAATCCACTGCAAGCATTAGAATTTGTGGATAAAATTCCCAAGGGGGCGGTGTTTGTATTGCGCGATTTCGATCGCTTTCTCGATGATGTAGCGATCGCCCGTAAGCTAAAAAACCTTGCCCGTAAGCTCAAAAGTGAAGCGCAAAATATCATTGTGCTTGCCTCACAGATTAGTATTCCTGACAGTCTTAGTGAATTTTTCTCAATTCTCGAATTTCCACTTCCCAATCCTGACGAACTGAAAATAGAAATTGAACAAATTGCTAATTCGACAAATTCAACTAATGATCTGCAATTAAATAAACAGGCGATCGATGATCTAGTCCGTGCTGGTCAGGGCTTATCGCTAGAGCGCATCAGACGAGTATTAGCCAAAGCGATCGCTGAAAATAACTGCTTGCGTCCCGAAGATGTGGAATTAATTCTCGAAGAGAAGCGCCAAAGTATTCGCCAAACCCAGATTTTAGAATTCTATCCATCGACTACGGAAATTAGTGATATCGGTGGTTTGGATAATCTTAAAGAATGGCTATTAAGACGTGGTGGAGCCTTTAGCGATCGCGCCCGTAAGTATGGATTACCTCATCCTAGAGGCTTGCTGCTAGCAGGTATTCAAGGCACTGGAAAATCCCTTACGGCGAAGGCAATTTCTCACCATTGGCATCTGCCCCTCTTGCGTCTCGATGTTGGTCGTCTTTTCGCAGGATTAGTTGGTGAGAGTGAATCCCGCACAAGGCAAATGATTCAACTCGCAGAGGCACTTTCTCCCTGCGTATTGTGGATTGATGAAATCGATAAAGCCTTCTCAGGTATTGAAGGTCGCGGCGATTCAGGAACAACCAATCGTGTGTTTGGAACTTTCTTAACATGGATGGCGGAAAAGACTTCGCCTGTATTTGTTGTAGCAACTGCGAATAATATTCGCTCCTTGCCTCCTGAACTCTTGCGAAAAGGTCGATTTGATGAGGTGTTTTTTGTAGGCTTGCCTAACCAAGAAGAGCGATCGCAGATTTTTGCGGTGCATCTAGGCAAATATCGTCCCCACAATACTCGCGCCTACGATATTGATCGCCTCGCCTATGAAACACCAGATTTCTCAGGTGCAGAAATCGAACAGGGGATTATCGAAGCGATGCACATTGGCTTCAGTCAAAATCGTGACTTCACCACCGATGACATCCTTGAAGCCGCTAGTCAAATCGTGCCATTGGCGCAAACGGCTCAACAGGAAATTCAAGTTCTCCAAGAATGGGCTGCCTCAGGCAAGGCAAGATTAGCTTCTCGCCAAAATGTATTTAGATAGTCATATGGCGATTTTCATTTTGGCTACGGCAAAATGAAAACTCAAAACTCTTATGGAGAATGATTTATAGCGATTTTCAAATGAGTATGCACTCATTTGAAAATCGCACAAATAAAGACTTGGAGCAACGCTCTGAGCCTTTATTTGTGTGGTTAAGAATTGTTATGTTAGGAAATCTAGGCAATACTACGGGAAGTTCACAAATATTCAAAAATCCAAACCATATCTTGTTGCGATAAGTCGTGATAATAGATAGGCTTACGCAATTCATGAATTGTCCCTACATTTGGTGATTGATGCGTAAGTCCTAAAGAGGTCATTTTGGAAATTGAGAATCTGAAGATTTATGACAAAGCCTAAGCGTGTTGGTATTTTGACCAGTGGTGGAGACTGTGGTGGACTCAATGCTGTCATTCGGGCTGTCGTGCGCCGCGCTCGCGACTATGATATAGAAATTTATGGAATTAAAGGCGCAACTCAAGGATTGATGAACCGTCCAGTGGAAGCAGAATTGCTGGATATGAAACGGGTCTCAGGGATTTTACGCTATGGCGGTACGATTTTGGGAACGGTGAATAAGGGAAATCCCTTCTCCTATCCGATGCCTGATGGAACTTTAGTTGATCGCTCTGAGGAAGTGATTGATGGCTACCATAAACTGGGACTTGATGCCCTGATTGGAATCGGAGGCGATGGGAGCTTGGCGATTTTGCGTCGTCTAGCGCAGCAGGGCAATATGAATCTGGTCGCAGTTCCGAAAACCATTGATAACGATTTGGGAGCAACGGAGAATTCGATTGGCTTTAATACGGCGGTGAGTGTGGCTGTAGAAGCGCTCGATCGCCTAACTTATACCGCCATCAGTCACAGCCGCGTAATGATCTTAGAAGTGATGGGACGTGATGCAGGACATATTGCGGTGAGTGCGGGGATTGCTGGGGGCGCTCATGTGGTGTTGATTCCAGAAATTCCCTACGATCTGGATGAAGTATGCGATCGCCTAATGAATCGCGCCCTGAGAGGATTCCCTTTCAGTACGATGGTCGTTGCCGAAGCTGTGAAAACACCAACGGGTGAACCTGTGAAATATACCAATAGTCTTGGACAAACCCTCTATGGTGGTATTGGGCAGTATCTCGGCGATCAGATCAGTACCCGTACAGGTTTAGAAAGCCGCGTCACGATCTTGGGACATGTGCAGAGAGGCAGTACGCCATCGCCACTCGATCGCATTCTGGGGGCAGCTTTTGGTGTGGCGGCTGTGGATTTGATTGCGGAGAAGAAATACGATCGCATGGTGGCATGGGTAAACCGCGAAGTAATTGATGTACCCATTGCCGATGCGATCGCCAAATATAGTGCTGTGGACGTGCATGGGACATTGGTTCGCACGGCAGTCGGTTTAGGCACTTATGTGGGCGAAATTGAACAACTTCTGTAAAAAACGCATTTTTTTGGATATCACGGCTCCGTGATATCCAAAATATCTTCTAGAAGGCGGTGCAAAGCGCTATAGTTAAGAAATTTGTTTAGTCCAGTAAGAACCTAGTAAACCTGTCTATG
This sequence comes from Pseudanabaena sp. BL-A-41, assembly GCA_050632425.1. Taxonomy (GTDB): domain Bacteria; phylum Cyanobacteriota; class Cyanobacteriia; order Pseudanabaenales; family Pseudanabaenaceae; genus Pseudanabaena. The sequence continues at coordinate 4,325,697 of CP192607.1, forward strand.
TCTAGTCGCCTCAAAGCACTGTTCTACTACATTACGGCGCGATTACTGCTTGCACCGATTATGCTATGGGCGATCGCCTCAGTCGTGTTTCTGTTGATGCGGGCGACCCCCGGTGATCCCATCGACGCAATTTTAGGTCCCCGCGCTCCTGAAGAAGTCAAAGTTGCTTTGCGTGAGCAAGTAGGGCTGACAGGTTCTCTATTTTCGCAATATTGGGGCTATATGCAGGATTTGCTGCACTTCAACCTTGGCAAATCGATTAGTACCCGTGAGCAAACCGTTTGGCAAATTATTAAAAACTTTTTCCCCGCAACCGCAGAATTGGCAATTTATGCCCTGATTGTGGCTTTAGTCGTGGGGCTGACCGTGGGGATTATTGCGGCTCTGCGTCCAAATAGCAAATGGGATGTGGGCGGTAGGTTGTTTGGCATTATTACTTATTCCTTGCCACTATTTTGGGTCGGTATGATTCTGCAATTAGTGTTCTCGGTGCAATTGGGATGGCTGCCCATTGGTACAAGATTTCCTGCTAGTGCTGAGCCACCTGTGCAGGTGTTTGGGCTATATACAATTGATGCTTTGCTCAAGACAGATTGGAAAAGCTTTTGGACAAGCATTCAATATCTGATCTTGCCAGCTACCAGTTTAGGAATTGTAATTAGCGGGATTTTTGAACGAATTGTGCGTGTCAATTTGCGCCAAACATTGCAGTCTGACTATGTGGAAGCGGCTAAGGCAAGGGGGATTAAACCGAGTGCAATTTTGTTTAACCATGCGTTAAAAAATGCCATGATTCCTGTAATTACCATTCTTGGCTTGACCCTCGCTTCGATGCTTGGAGGTGCGGTGTTAACTGAAGTTACATTCTCTTGGCCGGGGCTAGCCAATCGTTTATTTGAAGCGATCGTTGGGCGCGACTATCCCGTAGTTCAAGGCATTGTTGTATTTTTTGCAATCATCGTTACGATCGCTAGTATTCTCGTAGATATTGTGAATGCTTGGATTGATCCGAGGATTCGTTATTAGCTTTTGGCTAAGTAGGTGGGCACAATTAAATATAAAACCCCAAAACCTGTGGCGTACGCGCAGCGTGCGCCACAGGTTTTGGCTCTGGTTTTTAATTATGCCCAGCTACTTATTAGTTTTTAGCTATTAGGAAAATAAGGAACCGATTTTTTGTGGCGAAGCTTCGCTACAAAAAATCGGTTCCTTATTAAATCGTAGAACCCTTAGCTATTAGCTTTTGGTAATTGGTGATGGTTTTTCCCTTTTAATTTTCCCTTTGATATAGTCATTTCATGGCAGACAATCAAAATAATCAGCAATTAAAGCGATCGCCTTTTTTTCGCGTCTCACTACAATGGGTAATGGTAGTACCGTTTGTAGTGCAAACGATCTTTATTGTTGGGGTTGTGGGTTATTTATCCTATCAGAGTGGTCGCCAATCCTTAGAAAATATCGCTAATCAGTTATCGCGCCAAACTTCGGAACGGGTAAGTGATCATCTCAATAGGTACTTGCAAATATCGCAGCAGGCTGCAAGGGATAATTCTTGGTTAGTAGAGCAAGGGATGCTCAATCTCAATAATCAAGAACAATTGCGACAACAACTTTGGCGGCAAATGCAATTAAATCCATCAATTCCTGCCAATGGTTTTTGGGGTGATGATGGTAATGGCATCGGTTACGTGAGAATTAGTTCTAAAGAAATGCAGAGACTTGCTCCCAAAGCTGCGGTGCGATCTATTCCTCTTGGTACGGTTTTCTATAACGAAGTAAGTTCAAATTCTCGGCGTTATTATGCAATTGATGCTCAAGGCAAAAGAACCAAGCTATTGCATCAACTTTTGAATGATGATTTTCGTTCTACGGATTGGTACAGATATGCCAAAACTACGATGAAGCAATCTTGGACACCAGTTAATTTAGCGAGAGTGATACCTGTACTACAAACCTGTGCATTTGCCCCTGTTTATGATGGGGATGGCAAATTTTATGGTTTTTTTGGGGCTAACTATCTTCTATCTCAGATTAGCGATTTCTTGAATGGGTTACATTTTTCTCCAAATGGAAAGGTCTTTATTCTTGAACGATCTGGTGATCTAGTAGCGACATCAGTTATGACCGAAGAATTATCAATAAAGCAAGGTGATGGGAAGTTTACGCGCGTTTCTGCCTCAAACAGTCAAGATATTAATACGCGGGAAGTGTCTAAACAGTTAATCCAGAAATTTGGTAATTTTGATAAGCTAACGGAATCTAAACAACTAAGTTTGACCATTGCTGGGCAGAGACAATTTGTACAGGTCACTCCTTACAACGACCACTATGGTTTGGACTGGCATTTGATCATCGTGATTCCCGAAGCTGACTTTATGAAGGAAATTCAGGAAAATGTTGGTCGCACGGCAATGCTATCTGGATTAGCCCTGCTCGTTTCTATAGGTATTGGAATTTGGACTTCTCGGCGTATTGTGCGATCGCTTTCTCATCTTACCCAAGCTACTAAATCTTTTGCGGAGAGTCGTCTCGAACAAGCGATTCCAGACACGCATATTGCTGAAGTGAATATTTTAGCTGAAGGATTCCAACAGATGGTAACAGAGATTCAATCAGCAGACCAAATGCGCTTGAATTATGAACAAGATTTGGAGCAACAGGTTGCCGAGAAAACAGCAGATCTTGTTGAGGCTCAACGCATTGCGCGTGTGGGTAGTTGGGATCTAGATGTGGCAACTGGAGCCATTAAATGGTCGCCTGAACTGTTCCGTATTTTAGGTTTTGAGTCGTCTATAGAATTACCCACCTACCCAAATATTTTCGACCATGTTCTGCCAGAAGATCGATCTAAACTTCATAAAGCCATAGATGATGCGATCGCCTATGGTACTGCTTACAGCATAGAACATGTTAATTCTCGTCCCGATGGCTCCATTTGTTATCTGCTTAGTCATGGCGAACCAATATTTGATGAGCAAGGGAAAGTGGTTAAGATCCACGGTACTACTCAAGATATTAGCGAACAGCAAGCGGCTCTACGTGAACTCAGACAAGCCGAAATTGCCTTAAAGCAAAGTGAAACTCGATTTCTAGAAATTTCCGAATCTTCACCAGATATTATCTATATATACGTGAGACGAGTTGATGGTTCGTTTTACTTTGAGCATGTTAGTAGAGCAGTCGAATCTGTCTCTGAGCTATCAGTTGAGCAAGTTCTCGAAAGTGATGATGCTATTCCTAGTGATATCTATCATAGTGATGTGGCTGTTTATAGAGCAGCTCTACAAATTAGCTTAGAAACCCTCCAGCCATTTTTCCATGAGTGGAGAATTATCACTCCATCAGGCAAGCTCAAATGGCTAAAGACCAAATCTGTTCCTAAACAAAGAGATAATGGCGAAATTGCTTGGTATGGAGTCACGAGAGATATTAGCGATCGCAAGCAATCAGAAATTGCCCTGATGCAAACAGAAGCTCAACTTAGAGCCGCTAATCTTGAACTACAGCGATTGGTCAATCTTGATGGTCTGACCCAAATCGCAAATCGGCGTTGTTTTGATGAGCATCTTAGTATCGAATGGCTGAGAGCAAGTCGTGAGGAGCAGCCTTTTTCATTACTGATTTTTGATGTTGATTATTTCAAACGCTATAACGATTGCTATGGACATCAGCTTGGTGATGATTGTTTGATCAAAGTTGCTCAAGCTGTAGATTATCTGATGCGTCGTGAAACCGATCTCGTTGCTCGCTATGGAGGCGAAGAATTTGTTGTGATGTTACCTAATACTAATTTAGAAGGAGCGATCGCCGTGTCTGAGAGAATTCAGGCTAAGATCGCCGAATTGAAAATCCCCCATCAACACTCAGATGTTAACGATTTTGTAAGTTTGAGCATCGGTATTGCTTCTGATATCCCAAATCTTAAGCAATCTCCTTATGATCTGATCAATCAAGCCGATCAAGCTCTTTATTATGCAAAAAAACATGGGCGTAATCAGTCAGCTATATTTGGAGAGAACAACCTTATATAAATAATGTAAATTATAGTAATGGATTTAAACTGGTCTCAATGATCAATTCCCGCCAGCGATCGCCTTTCTTTAACATCTCTTTGCAATGGGTTGTGGTAGTGCCGTTTGTGGTGCAAACCTTGGGGATTGTGGGACTAGTAGGCTATTTGTCGTATAAAAGTGGGCAGCAGGCTGTAGAAAATTTAGCCAGTCAGTTGTTGAGACAAACATCAGGAAGGGTTCGCGATCAACTTAATAACTACTTACAGCGATCGCAACAGATTGTAGGAGCTAATCATTTGGCGGTGCGGCAAGGAACCCTCAATCTTGATGATAAAGAACAATTGCGAAAACAACTTTGGCAACAGATCGTATTAAATTCATCACTTCCTTCTACTGGTTTTTGGAGTGATGACAGCAACTCAATTGGATACTTGCGAATTAACTCTAAGGAAATGCAACAGCTCGCGGAAAAAGCGACAGGTAAAAGTATTCCTATTGGCTCCATTTTCTTTCAAGAGGTCATTCCTAATCAGCGTCGATACTATAAGGTTGATGATCAAGGCAAGCCGAATCAATTGTTTCTGCAAATAAATGATGACTTCCGCACAATTGATTGGTATAGACAAGCGAAAAATCTGCGAAAACAAGCATGGACATCAATATCTTTAGGCAGAATTCTCCCCATGTTGCAAACTGTGGCGATCGCTCCTATATATGATGCGAATGAAAAATTTTCTGCTTTGTTTACAGCAAATTATTTCCTATCGGATATTAGTTTGTTGCTTACGCAGTTAAAATTTACGCCTACTGGACAGATATTTGTGATTGAGAAGTCGGGTGAGATGGTCGCGACATCTGTCACTGTGGAATCAGGAGGACTGAAGATAATAAATGGAAAGTTTTCTCGCATATATGCTATAGATAGCCAGAATGAAGTTATAAGGCAAGTTTCTCAACAATTAATTCAGCAATTTGGTGGTTTTGAGAATCTGAAGGAGCCACAACAATTAGATGTAATGCTTGCTGGTCAAAGGCAATTTGTGCAGATCACGCCTTACCAAGACAAATATGGTTTGGATTGGCAAGTGGTCACGGTAATTCCTGAGTCCGATTTTATCGGAGAGATTCAGGCGAACTTACAGCGTACATTTTTGTTGTGCGGACTAGCGCTGTTAACTTCAATCTGTCTCGGGATTTGGACATCTCGCCGCATTGGGCGATCGCTATTGCATCTTACTCAAGCTACCAAGTCTTTTTCAGAGAATCGCCTTGAGCAAAGCCTTCCCGACACCCGCATTACGGAAGTTCAGGTTCTGAAAGAAGCCTTGCATCAGATGATGATTGATCTCCATGATGCTGATCAAATGCGCCTAAATTACGAACGTGATTTAGAACAACAGGTTGCTCAAAAAACTACAGCTCTAAAGGAAGCTCAACGCATTGCAAGGATCGGTAGTTGGGAATTTGATGTCGCAACCAGTGTTAGTACTTGGTCAGAGCAGCAATTTCTTATTCTGGGATTTGATCCTAATTTGCCCTTGCCAAGCTATGCCAACTTTTTCGATATACTGCCTCTTGAGGATCAGCCCAAACTACGTGCAGTAGTAGAAGAGGCGATCGCAAATGGTACACCTTACACGGTCGAACATGGCATCATCCGCCCTGATGGCTCGATTTGTCATGTCATCAGCCGAGGCGAAGCGGTCTATAACGAACAGGGGCAGGTAATCAAATTAGTTGGCACGATTACCGATATTAGCGATCGCAAGCAGACTGAAATAGCACTGCAAGAGAGTGAAACTCAACTTCGTAATCTTTTCTCTGGGATGAAGGATTATATTTTTGTGCTAAATGGTGAGGGTAGATATCTTAAGGTTGCGCCTACTCAAGCCAATATTGCAAGTAATGCTAACGTTAAATTAAATCAGACTGTTCATCAACACTTACCGCAGCAAACTGCTGAGCGTTTTTTAGGAGCTATTCACCAAGTTCTCACGACCCAAAAAAGTGTCGAACTAGAATACAGTTTGGAAATCATGGGTAAAGAACAATGGTTCTCAACCATCGTGTCACCACTAGATCGAGAATCAGTATTATGGGTTGCTCGTAATATTAGCGATCGTAAGCAAGCAGAAATTGCATTGCAGGAAAGTGAAGACCGCAGACAGTTAGCCCTTAGTTTGACTAACACAGGGAGTTGGGAATTTGATGTTGCGACAGGTGAAGCGATTTGGAGTGGTACTCACTATCGACTGATGGGACTGAATCCCTATGAACTATCTAGCAATTACCAAACATGGCGCGATCGCGTTCATCCTGAAGATCTTGAATGGGTTGAGGCAGCATTCAATCATGCTTTAGAGACGCATTCCTTGCTAGATGTCGAATATCGGATTATATATCCTGACGGCTCTTTGCGATGGGTGCTGACTAAGGGGCAGGGGATTTATAGGCAAGATGGTCAAGCTGAGAAAATGATTGGTGTGATGCTTGATATTAGCGATCGCAAAGCATTAGAAATTGCCTTAAAAGATTCCGAAACAAATCTGAGTGATATTTTAAATAGTGCCACCGCAATAATTACGAGGGTGGAGATTAAGAGAGATGGCACATGGGATATTAAGTATGTTTCTAGAGCCTGTGAAGTGATCTCTGGCTATAGTCCTCAGGAATTAATTGACGATCAATCACTTTGGTTTAGTTCAATTTACCCTGAAGATTGGCAAAGATTGGGAGATCAAATTTACGCAGATATTTTTAATGAGCTTGGTGGAAATTATATCTATAGATTTAGACATAAAGATGGATCTCTCCGTTGGATTTCCCAAACAAACAATTCTCGCTGGGATTCGTCCCTAAATGCCTATGTCGTTACGATGCTAACTTCAGATGTGAGCGATCGCAAGCAACTAGAACAGGAGCTAACCTACAGTCTCGATTTACGAGAACTACTCTTTAATGAATCTACTGATGCACTGTTTTTAGTCGATAGTGATACTTCACTCATATTTGACTGTAATCAGCAAGCTATAAAACTATTTGAAGTAGATCATAAAGATCAGTTACTTAACATCGTGGGTCGAGTCCTTCACAAGCGTGATCTCACCGCACAGGAAATCGCTTGGATTAATCAAGAAGTTGAGGCAAAAGGTTTCTGTAACTTAGAGGTGGAATACGCCACTTTCAAAGGAAATTACTTCTGGGGAGATCTTTTGCTTAAGAGAATTGAGTTTGGCGAACGATATTTTAGTTTGGCTCGCATCGCAGATATTACCATTCGCAAGCAAACAGAATTTGCCTTGGCTGAAGCAAAGGCATCCGCCGAAGAAGCTACGAGAGCGAAAAGTGCATTTCTCGCAAATATGAGCCATGAAATCCGCACCCCAATGAATGGCGTGATTGGTATGACCCAACTGCTAGAAACTACTGAACTGACGGAAGAACAACAGGATTTTGTGAAAACTATTGCTGATAGTGGTGAAGCGCTTTTGGCAGTAATCAATGATATTCTCGACTTCTCGAAAATTGAATCGGGGATGCTCACTATTGAAGCAAGGGAATTTGTGCTGCAAGATTTGGTCAAATCAGTTTGTGACATTCTCCGTAATCAAGCGATCGCCAAAAATATTGATCTCAAATACATCATTGCTCCTGATGTTCCTACTAATGTCATCGGCGATCGCGATCGCCTGCGTCAAGTCCTGTTAAATCTGGTGGGTAATGCGGTGAAATTTACGCCACAGGGACAGGTGTCAATAGCTGTCGAGGGACGTGCGATCGCCAATAAATATGAGTTAAGTTTTGCAGTTTCAGATACGGGCATTGGTATTAAAAGCGATCGGATTGATCAACTATTTCAACCCTTTACCCAAGTAGATACATCGATTAGCCGTCAATATGGCGGTACTGGTTTAGGACTGGCTATTAGTAAGCGCCTTGTCGAGTTGATGGGGGGGACAATCTGGTTTGATAGTTGTGGTTCTATTGGTGGTCGATCACCCGCAGGTTGGCAACCCATCCTCAGAACTCAAGGCTCAACTTTCTATTTCACAATTGACATATCAACGAATTTAGAAAGCCGCAAACCTCCCGAAGCATTGATCAACAAAATTAGTAAGACGCTAATTGACAAATCCATCGCCCAAAAATTTCCTTTACGCATTTTGCTAGCCGAAGATAATCTTGTAAATCAAATGGTAGCGGGGGCTTTGCTCAAAAAGCTGGGCTATCAGATCAATGTGGTTAACAATGGATTGGAAGCATTACATGCCGTTCAAAAACAGGACTATGACTTAATCCTCATGGATGTGCAGATGCCTGAGATGAATGGATTGACTGCAACTAGGTTAATTCGTGAATACCTCAACAATCAGCCCAATGTGAGGCAAGTCAGAATTGTGGCGATGACTGCGAATGCGATGTCTGAAGATCGTCAATCTTGTCTAGATGCGGGTATGGATGATTACATTAGTAAGCCCATTAATGTGCAAGAAATTATTCGCTTAGTGAGTGTGACCAAATAGTTGATACAGCGCGTTGCGCTGTATCGAAACACAGAGAAATTTTTGAAAGCGCGGCGAAGCCGCGCTTTCAAAAATTTACGTCAAGCTGCAACAGGCTGTAAGACAAATTTTGTCAAATATCGAAGTTTTGCTAAATCAAGATCAAGTTGTAACTTTGTCGGTTATAAGTTTAGATGTTATGTCCAACAGACTAGCAAAATAGTCATTTGCAGATTTTATGAAAATCAAACCTGTTTTTGTAGGAATTGCCTTGCTTGGAGTGTTGTTACTGGTGTTAAGCCTCAGTACGATCGCTAAGGTATTTGCAGCAAATCCAAGGGATCTATTGGCAGGAGTCAAAACTCAGCCTCAAGCGGTACAACTATTGCCCAAGCGATCGCCTTTATTTGTCTCATTTTTGGCTAATCCAGAGAAATTAGGATTATTCACCCAGTTGGCGGCAAAACCTAGTGATCGCGGCGATGTGCGCCATGAATTAGCCAACCTCAAGCAGCAATTACAACAAAACTGGTTATTAGACTATGAACGCGACATTCAGCCTTGGCTGGATCAAGAGATCACCCTAGCCGTTACCGATGTCGATCTCGATCATCAGTCTGCTAATGGTTTGCAAACAGGATATTTGCTCGCTTTGGCAGCCAAAGATGTAGATTTGGCGAAGACAACAATCGATGCTTTTTGGCAAGATTTGGCGGTAAATGGCTCCGATCTAGGATTTGAGCAATATCAGGGTATATCGATTTTAAATACGAGTTTTGCAGAAAATCGACCTGCGATCGCGGGGACGATTTTAGATAAATTTGTGTTGTTTGCGAATGATGTGCAGGTATTACGCCAAGCGATCGACGACTTGAAAGATCCTAGTTTAGCGTTGCCTAGTCTTGAGCATTATCGCGATCGCCTTGCCCAAATCAATAGGGGTAAAATTGCCGTTGCTTATGCCAATTTAGGGGAGCTAGGTGAAGACTTACCAAAGGCAAGTTTGTTAATGAGCCTCGGTTTGGACAAGGCTGGACTCAGAGCCAAAACTCTCTGGCATCAAGAGCGATCGCCTCAAGCTGTGGCTGTTCCCGATCCTAATGCCTCTGCGACACTATCCCGTCCCAATCCCACGACAAAGCCCACCTCTAAATCTAATACCAATATTGCGACTGCCCTACCTTCGGGAAATGCAGTGATTATTGGGAAGAATTTGGGTGAAACCTTGAAAGGGTTCCAAGCTTCTCTTCCTCCAGAATGGCTCAAGGTGATTACCAAAGCGATCGCCCCTATTCCATTAAATGAAGATGCTGTGGCATGGGCGCAGGATGATTTTGCGATTACTTTATTCCCTCAGCGTAATGCTCAGCCCACTAACACTCCAGACTGGTTACTAGTGGCTAAAGTGAATGATGCCAAAGCCTCCGCAACAGCGATCGCTTCTCTCGATGATCTTGCAAGGAAGCAACTCACTGTGGGGGAAATCACGATCCAAAAACAGCCCGTAACGGTCTGGACAAATCTGAGTGCTAGTCTCAATAATGCTTCTGGTTCTACTAACAATGCCGATGTGTCAGGGCAGGTAGTCGCTGTCCATGCTCAGACTTCCAATTATATTTATCTATCCAATTCACTCCCATCATTGGAATTAGCATTAACTCTCAAAAACAATCAAGCGATCGCCTCATCTCAGAACTTTAAAACTATTACAGCAAAATTACCACGCGATTATCCAGCCTACGGATATCTTGCTCAGAAGATTAATTTGGATTGGTTAGAGACTATTTCTTCTGATATAAAAATTCAAGAAATCTCTTCAAAGATCAGCCATTCTTCGCTTGTATCCATTTTTAAACATATAGAGATTGTAGGCTTTGCTAGCAATAATAGCCCAATTAATCCAAGTAATCCAAATAATATAGAGAATAGTGAACTTTTTGTAGCTATTAAGTAATTTCCTCATAATCATGGGTAAATTTAAAGTAATAGGCTAGGTTTGCCTTGCTAGCGAATTTACTGGATTTTGGGTAAATGTAGCGCGGGCAAAGCCCGCGCTACATTTACCCAATGCGTAAGTCCTAAAAAAGTAATAATCCGCTCAAAGATCGGCGATCTGCTTATTTAATAAGGCTTTCATGTATGGCAGTCAATCGACAAAAAAGGCAATCGCGTGCTGGTAACATTTCTCTGCAATGGATCATGTTACTTCCATTTGCGATGCAATTGATTGGGACAATTGCCTTACTCACAACCCTATCAAATTATTACTGGACATTGCTAATCTGTGGCGTAATGCTCTTGCTATCTATAGCTTTTGGCGTTTTCGCGAACCGATGGATTAGGCAAGAGATTGAGCATATTGAGATTTCTCTAGAGGCATCACCCCAAAAATATAAGACTCTCTTTGAGCTTTTACCCATAGGCATTTCGATTACCGATCCTGAAGGGAACCTCATAGCAGGTAATCTTGCTTCAGAGAAGATTTTAAAAGTTCCTAATCAAGAGCTAACATCACGTACCTATGATTCTCCTGAATGGCAGATTGTGCGGTTTGATGGCTCACCTATGCCTAGTAACGAATATGCTAGTGTCAGAGCCTTAGCAGAAAATCGCGAAATCGACAATGTTAGGATGGGACTGCTCGATGATCACGGTAATGTGCGTTGGTTAAGTGTGAGTGCGGCTCCAATTCCTCTAGAGGGATATGGAGTAGCGATCGCCTATGTGGATATCAGCGTACTCAAACATACTGAAGAAGCACTGCGACAAAGTGAATCAAGATTAAAATCTTTTTTGGACAATGCGCCAACCCCAATTGCGATCAAGGATTTGGAGGGAACCTACTTATCGGTTAACCAAGAATTTACCTATTGGATGCAGATTTCCGATGAAGAGATCATTGGGAAAATGGACTACGAAATCTTTTCCCATGACTCAGTAAAAAGAGTTCGCGATATGGAACTGCAAGCGATTTTTGAGGGTATAGCGGTTAGCTTTGAAGAAACTGTGCATTTGCCTAATGGTCAACGCACTTTCATCATCACCAAGTTCCCACTTATGGATGTTCATGATAAACCCTATGCAGTAGCGGGAATTTATCTCGATATTAGCGATCGCAAACAAGCAGAAATGGAACTTGCCTATAGTCGCGATCTGCAATCTGCTATTTACAACGGTTCCGCCGATGCTATTTTTTTAGTCGATCCCTTGAGTTTACTGGTGTTTGATTGTAACCAACAGGCTGTCATCATGTTTGAAGCCGATAGTAAACAGGAACTAATGGGCATTGAAGGAAGAACCTTACAAAAGCTTGAATTTACTGATGCCGAAATCGATGCCATTACAGATGATGTCGAGACATTTGGTGTATGGAGTCGCGAAGTTGAATACGTCACGAAAAAAGGGAGATGTTTTTGGGGGAATCTCGCGGTTACAAGAATTACAGTTGCCTCTCAAGAGATCAACCTAGTGCGTGTTACAGATATTAGCGATCGCAAATATGCCGAAACTGTCCTGAAAGAAAGCGAGGCTTTATTCCAAAGGATTACTACGATCTCTCCTGAAGTCATCTACATAGTTGTGCGTCATGGTGACGGTAGTATCAAGTTTGAATATGTTAATGCTGCGATCGAGGAACTGTTGGGAATGGACATTGATGACTTCATGTCTATTCCCAATATCCATAGATGCATTTTTCACCCTGATGATTTTGAGTCTTTTGAGAGAGAACTAACCCATAGTATGCAAACTATGGACATTTTTCGCCATGAGTGGCGCATTATCACATCCCAAAAACAGATTAAGTGGGTCAAGTCCCAAGCGCGTCCAGAACGTCGAGAAAATGGTGATATTGCTTGGTATGGTTTTGCCATTGATGTCAGTGAGCGCAAACAAACAGAAATTGCCCTTGCCTCAGCCGAATCCAATCTGCGAAAAATTAATCAAGAACTAGAAAGATTAATTAATCTTGATGGACTCACCCAAATTGCAAATCGTCGCTGTTTTAACGATCGCATACTTCTTGAATGGCAAAGGTTGCATCGTGATCAACAGCCCCTGTCTTTATTGATGTTTGATGTGGATTATTTCAAGCGCTATAACGATTGCTATGGGCATCAAATGGGAGATGAATGTCTAATTAAAATTGCTCAAACCGTTGATGATTTAATGCGTCGTCCCGCAGACTTGGTGGCTCGCTATGGTGGCGAAGAATTTATCATAATATTGCCTAATACCAATGCTGAGGGGGCGAGCGTTGTTGCCGAGCTTGTGCATCAGGCGATTCAAAAACTTCAAATTCCCCATCAAGATTCTACGGTGAGTAACATTGTCACGATTAGTATGGGGATTGCTTGTGAGCTTCCGCAATTGGAGCGATCGCCTTATGTGTTAATTAGTCAAGCCGATCATGCCCTCTACGAAGCGAAACAGCAGGGACGGAATCGCTCAGTTCTATTTGTGGAATAGTCAAATAATGTTGGCTCAATATAGCTATTTATGCCTTTCGGAACAAGGTATAAATGGCTAAAAATAGCAATAATCGCTTAAAAATTCTAGCCATTGTCTACATTCGTCGAACTAACGTTAAAATATGACTATGCTGATATGATAGAAGTTTGCTGCTAGTCTCAATGATCATTCCCAACAAACAATCACTTTTCCGAAATATTCCATTGCGCTGGATCTTAATAGTTCCCTTTGTAGCGCAAATTGTTGTTGCTGTGAGTTTGGTCAGTTACCTATCCTATCGTAGTGGACATAATGCAGTGAATAGCATCGCTAGTAGGTTGCAGACTGAAATTAGCACCCGCGTGATTGAAAAAACAACTACTTATCTTCAATCAATTAATCAAGTAAATAAAAACAATATTAGTGCGCTTCGTCGTGGGATATGGAACTTTGATGACTTTCCTAGCCAAGAGCGGCAGGCATGGGAACAGATGCAACTTAGCTCCTTGTCTAAAATTACCATTATTGGATTTGGCACACCTTCAGGTGGACATCGAGCAGTTGAACTATTACAAAATGGAACATTCGTAGTGTGGGCGGCTCCCAATGGAGGCGGTAACTATGTTAGCTCCACTACTAACCCTGATGGGTCAATCGCTCAATCTACTCCAACGAACACCCACTTTGATTCTCGCCAGCGTCCTTGGTTCCAAGTAGCAGTCCAAGCCCAAAAAGCAGCTTGGACAAATGTATATCCACATATCTATACGGGGGAATTGCTAGTTGCACTTTCAGAGCCGATCTATGACCTTAAAAGTGGTGATTTGTTAGGCGTGACCTATGGCATCCGCTCCCTTGAAGATATGAGTCGTTTTTTGCGAACCATTGACATCAAATCAGGGGCAGTATTTATGATGGAGCAGGATGGAACTTTAGTCGCCACCTCGTCAGAAAAGCCTTACCAAGTTATTCCAAATATCAAAGCACAAAAACCCCTCAAAGCCTTTAATAGTCCAAGTTTTTTGATCAGTGATACGGCTAAAGTTTTACGCGATCGCTTTGGTGATTTGGCAAATATTAATAAACTCGAAAGACTTGATTTTTCCATTAATAATGAACATTATTTTGTCAGTATTACTCCTTATCAAGATGGGCAAGGCTTGAATTGGCTGATTGTAACGGTTGTGCCAGAATCAGAGTTTATGGCGGAAATGCGAGCGAGTACCAATCAATCAATTAACTTGATTGTGATCACACTATTAATTGCTACGGTGATTGGACTAGTTACGACTCAGTGGATTACGGCTCCGATTGTGCGGATGCGTCAATCTAGTAAAGCGATGGCAGATGGTGTATGGATAGAATCTTTGCCTGAAGATGGTTTAATCGCAGAGATAAATTCTTTGTCTGCCTCCTTTAATCAAATGGCTGAGCAATTACGACAGGCGCTAGCTAGCAAAACTGTGGAATTGCAGGATAAAGCTTATTGGCTAAACACCCTAGTGGAAGCTGTGCCCGATGCGATTTTCATGAAGGATGGTGAAGGTAAATATTTAATTGTTAATCGTCAGGGGCTAAATCTATTTGAGATGCCAGATGATTATTTGGGCAAAACCGATGGGGATATGGCAAAGTTGAATCAGTTCTATCATGATGCTCTGATTTACTGTGCGCTCACTGATGAAATTGTTTGGCAGAAGAAAGAGATTGCCTATGTCGAGGAACATATTCCTCAAAGGGATGGAGCATCTCGTATTTTTGATGTCGTCAAACTACCCATTTTTAATCCAGATGGTAGTCGCAAGGGACTAGTTGTTATTGGTAGAGATATTAGCGATCGCAAGAAAACTGAAACCCAACTTAAAAATAGTGAAGCAACTAATCTCGCTATTCTCAACGCGATTCCCGATTTGCTCCTTAGAGTTGGTAGAGATGGATCTTGTTATAGTTCGATTTATCCTAAAGGAGGAGATGTAGAAAATTACCTGCCAGTCGTCAAGCATCTGTCAGAGGTCTTATCCCCAGATCTACTCAAATTTGAGCTACAAAAAATTGAGCAGGCTTTAGCTACAGGTGAGTTACAGGTTTGGGAACATCCAATTCTGAAAAATGGTAAATTGACCTATGAAGAAGTACGGCTGTCTCCCTGTAGTGCTGAGGAATGTTTGTTAATTGTGCGAGATGTCAGCGATCGCAAACAGGTGGAAATGGCTCTAGCTGAGGCTGCCGTTGCTGCTGATAATGCTAATAAAGCGAAGAGTGCTTTCCTCGCTAACATGAGTCATGAAATTCGTACACCAATGAATGGTGTGATCGGTATGACGCAACTTCTGGAAACCACAGCACTAACGGAAGAACAAGCGGATTTTGTCAAAACAATTAAAGAAAGTGCGGATGCACTTTTAGTTGTACTCAATGACATTCTTGATTTCTCCAAAATTGAGTCAGGACAGTTAGAAATAGAATCGAAGTCTTTTGATTTGGAAGATCTGGTGAGTTCTGTATGCAAGTTACTAGAAAATCAAGCATCTCCTAAACAAGTTGCTCTCAATTATGCGATCGCCACAGATGTTCCGAAGATGGTTATCGGCGATCCTAATCGACTCCGTCAAATCCTCTTAAATCTAGTCGGCAATGCTGTTAAATTTACGAAGCAGGGGCATATTTCGTTATCCGTGACTGGTCAGGTTTTCGCCATAGCTGGTGAACCTATACTCAATAAATATCAACTAAATTTTGCGATCGCGGATACAGGTATCGGCATTCCTAGCGATCGCCTTGATAAGCTATTTCAACCCTTTATGCAGGCGGATGCCTCGATTAGTCGTAAATATGGTGGTACTGGTTTAGGACTAGCGATCAGCAAGCGGTTGATCGAAATGATGGAGGGTGTTATTTGGGTAGAGAGTTTTGGAAAAGTCGGTGGTAATCCCCCCTTAGGTTGGGAACCCAATCTCCATACCGAGGGTTCAGTATTTTATTTTACGATCACCGTATTGCTTACTGATGCCAAGCAACAGCAATTATCTCTAGGTACAAAGTCTCTGAGCAATCGCATTGATGGCACAATGGCAGCAAGATTTCCGTTAAATATTCTGCTAGTTGAAGATAATCCAGTTAATCAGATGATCGCGAGCTTAATCCTGAAGAAACTGGGTTATCACATAAATATTGCTAACAATGGCTTAGAAGCCTTACAGGCGACTAAAGATTGTGAATATGACCTCATCTTTATGGATATCCAAATGCCTGAAATGGACGGTTTAACAGCAACGAAATTAATTCGGCAAAATACTCAAAATGCTAAGGTGCGGATTGTGGCGATGACGGCTAATGCGCTGGCAACCGATCATCAAGATTGTCTGGATGTAGGTATGAATGATTACATTAGCAAGCCCGTTAGCATTCAAGATATTGTTCGGATCATCAGTGATTGCTAGCGATCGCCATCAAATAGTGAAAAATACTAAAAGTTGCCTCAAGATTTTCACCATTTTTCGCTTTCGCCGAACTGACGTTAAAATTGTGTGGATGTGGCAGAACCAAACATAATACATATTCTTTTTTAATAAACCATGACAGTTGTAACTAATCCCACGGATGTCTATGTCCTTGCTCAATGGCTAGCGGGCGATCATAGTAATTGGGAGCAGGCGATCGAAAAT
Organism: Pseudanabaena sp. BL-A-41; assembly: GCA_050632425.1. GTDB lineage: Bacteria > Cyanobacteriota > Cyanobacteriia > Pseudanabaenales > Pseudanabaenaceae > Pseudanabaena. The sequence goes on from CP192607.1 coordinate 4,342,326, forward strand.
CCCCCATTTTTCGCCCATATTCGTGTGGGTGTCCGCGCCTTACCAAATCCGATTACCGAGGATGGTGTGTGGCTATACCTTGAGCAAGCCTATGACTATGAGCTAAACCACCCCTATCGCACAGCCGTCTTACATTTGACCTATGCCAACGATCACATTGAAATCCTCAACTATCGCCTGAAAAATGCGGAAACCTTTTTTGGGGCAAGTCGCGATCGCGATCGCTTGGCGGCAATTGATGCTGAGGCGATCGATCAACTCCACGGCTGCACACAGTGGGTACATCGCGCTGATGACAAGACCTTTAAGGGTACTGTCGAACCAGGCAAAAAATGTTGTCTGACCCGCAAAGGTGTCAATACCTACCTAACGATTGACTTTGAAGTGACGGAAAACAGCTACAGCAGCCTCGATCGCGGCTATAGTGTTGAAACCGATGAACATATTTGGGGTTCTATCGCTGGTGCTTTTGAGTTCAGCAAGAAGGCAAGCTTTAGTGATGAAATTACTATGAAATTCGCATAGGATCTATTCCTTAGGTATAATAAGTTCCTGTCAAATTAGATTTTTTGAACTTCTGATGCTGCTCGAATAGTTAAATCGAGTAGCTAGTAATTGCAAATAATCTGATCAACCAGAGCTTTCTAAAGTTGCAAATTGCATGAAAGTTATGGTGTGCAGTGCAAAGTGCTACATGCCATAACCATAAGAAAGCATAACTAGTGTGAGCATTAAAGGTGTAATTTGAAAGTCCTCGTAGTTGGCAGTGGCGGTAGAGAACACGCCTTAGCTTGGAAACTGCTGCAATCTCCAAATATCGATCGCGTCTTTTGCATACCAGGAAATGGTGGTACGGCAACTATGCCCAACTGTCAAAACGTTTCTCTGAGTATCGATGACTTTGAGGGAATGTTGCGTTTTGCTCAGGTGCAGGGGGTAGGTTTCACAATTGTGGGGCCTGAACTGCCGTTAGCGCTTGGTATTGTTGATTATTTTCAAGCTGCGGAAGCATTAATTTTTGGTCCCACTAAAGAAGGTGCTCAGATCGAGGCAAGTAAGTCTTGGGCAAAGCAACTCATGCAGGAAGCAAATATTCCTACAGCGGCTAGTGCTACCTTTACTAATCTTGAATCTGCGGAAGCCTATGTGCGTGAACAGGGAGCGCCAATCGTCATTAAGGCTGACGGTTTAGCTAGTGGTAAGGGTGTAACCGTGGCGATGGATCTTGATGAAGCGATCGCTGCTCTAGAGAGGGTATTTTCGGGACAATTTGGCTCCGCAGGTGAAACGGTGGTCATTGAAGAGTTTATGACAGGTCAGGAAGTATCTGTCCTCGCGATTACCGACGGCAAAACGATTCGCCCCTTAATTCCTGCTCAAGATCATAAGCGCCTTGGTGATGGTGATACGGGTCCCAACACAGGCGGTATGGGAGCCTATGCCCCAGCCCCGATCGCCACACCTGAGTTGATGGCAAAGGTGCAGACACAGGTTTTAGAACCTGCGATCGCGGCTTTGAGTGCTAGAGGTATTGACTATCGCGGCTGTCTCTATGCAGGGTTGATGGTTACGCCTGAGGGTGAACCCAAGGTGGTGGAGTTTAATTGTCGATTTGGCGATCCTGAAACACAGGCGGTATTGCCCTTACTTGACGACAATCTCGATGATTTGCTCTTAGCTTGCGTCGAGGGACGACTCGATAGCTTTGCACCCCTGAAATGGAAAAATCAGGCTTCGGTCTGTGTCGTTACAGCCGCCGATGGCTATCCTGACAAGGTAGAAGTTGGTCAATTTGTCACAGGTATCGGCAAGGCTGAAGACATTGGTGCTTTTGTCTTTCAATCAGGTACTAAGCTCAAGAATAATGCGCTAGTCACTAATGGGGGCCGAGTTCTGGGTGTGACAGCCCTAGGTGATGACATTCGTAAGGCAATTACGAATGTTTATAGTGCTGTTAATTTTATTGCTTACGACGGCATATATTACCGTAAGGATATTGCTAGCAAAGCGATTAGCTAAAAAAATCCCGCGCATTGCGCGGGATTTTTTTATTCTGCTGCCATGCTGAGATTTACTGTAATTGTCAATTTCAAAGCTGAGTCTGTACTTGCGTCATGCATCTGCTGCAAATATTGATTAACGGGGCGATCTCCAATGGGTTCAGTCAAAAGTCGCGATAGCAATTGCAAGAGCTTTGCCGCGCCATTACTGATTTCTTGACTGAAGGAATCCGTGGCGATCGGTAAGTTAACGGGAGCCGTGGGGTAGTTCATGTTAATGGGAATAGCATTACTAACCTGTAGCGATCGCTCTTGCATAGTGCGATTGCTATAGCGGCGCAATACCACTTGCAAATTATTTTTAGTCACGCGATCGCCAAATACTTCTGATAGCAACTGCCATAGTTTGTAACCCACATCGCGAATATAAGCTGCATCATAACCAGCCTGCTCTGCAATTTCGGAATAGGTCTTACCCTCCCAAGTTTGGCGAAAAATAGCCTCTTGGATTGTGCTAAGACTCTTATTTCCCAAAGCGGAATCCACAATATTGAGTGCGTCATCAATAGTCATCGTTTTCCTCACAATCCACTAAATTGTTATCAATTATTCGTGCCTAGATGCCCTCTATCAAAAACTAACGAGTCAGAAAAATATTATTTGCTTTGTATACAGAATTTCATTCTAATTACTAGTTTTAGGTTGGAACTTCCTAACTAAATCTCCATCTAGTTAGATAAACAAACTATAAATAATCTAATAGTTTGTACTCAACACATCAAAATACTCTTGCCAACACAGTTACTAAAACAGTAATTAGAAAGCAATTAGAATTGCTTAATCAAATTGATAATTACTCAACACCCATCCGTTAGACTCGTCAGAAAAATTGAGATTGCAAACTAGAGAATAAAGTAGAGAACTAAAGGTTTTCTATGGCTTTTAAGTTAGCACAGTTTATTTAAACTTGTTAAGCAAGGTAATTGTACAGATGTAAACCTCAAAAACATCTATTAGCAAGGTTTTCGGGGTTTGACAATATTTTTTGGCTTACTCAGACTTGTTTTTAACGATAAAATTTCTGATATTTCATGACAACAATCAAGACATTAACTAGCAAGTTATGGGAACAGAAAAAGCCAGATCATTTTTTCTAGCTTTTTCTGACAAATTCTGAACTAGACAGACCTTATCGTAAGTTACATTTCCCAGACGGTTTTGTTTCCCTGCCGAAGGCAGGGAAACAAAACCCTATCTCGCTTGCTTGAAAAGCGCTATATAATCACTGAACAGCATTTCGCGCAGACAGTTATGGCAAACAATAAGAAAGAAATAGTGGTTTTGGTTATAACTTTAGCCATCTTTGGCGGACTAGCTGGCGGCGGTTTTTTCTTTTTTGGTCAAGGTAAAACTAACCCTAATGCCTCTTCATCGATTAGTAATGCTAACTTTGACTTGACTACACGCAAAAGTGAAGGCGAAAAACTGCTGATTACTGCTGAGTCCAATGCTGACAAAGAGGCGGCGATCGCTGCCATTGCTAAAAAGGACTATGCCAGCGCCACAGCTAAATGGGAAGCTTCACTTAGCAAACAACGTAACGATCCTGAAGCTTTAATTTATTTGAATAATGCCAAAATTGGCGATCGCCCATCCTTAAAAGTTGCCGTGAGTGTACCCATTGGCGGCAATTTAAATGTAGCGAAGGAAATTTTACGGGGAGTTGCCCAAGCCCAAGCTGAGGTGAATAATCAGGGTGGTATTAATGGAATGCCGCTTAAAATTGCGATCGTTAATGATGACAATAAAGCAGAAATTGGTGTAAAGGTAGCGCAGGCTCTAGTTCAAGACCAGACTATTCTTGCTGTCATCGGACATAACTCTAGCGAAGTTTCGATTGCGACAGTGCCGACATATCAAGCGGGAGGACTAGTAATGATGTCCTCCACAAGTACTGCCAAAGAACTCTCAGGCATGGGTAGCTATATTTTTCGGACAGTTCCCAGCGTTAGATTTCAAGCCGATTCGCTATCACATTACACAGTCAAGAAACTCAATAAAAAAAATATTGGCATTTGCTTTAATTCAGAAGCCAAAGCTAGTCAATCGCTCAAGGAGGAATTTACAGCCGCCATATTTACGGATGGAGCCAAAGTTAGTCGCATCAGTTGTGATGTCGCTGGCCCAAGCTTTAGCGCTGATAAGGTAGTTGAGGATATGTTGGGCGATCGCGTTGATGCGCTGTTGTTATCCCCTGGAGTAGAAAAGATCGAAAAAGGGACAGAAATCGCCATTATTGCCAGAAATCGTCTGTTATTGCTGGGCGACTCTACTTTGTATACCTTCAAAACTTTGCAACTAGGGCAAAGTGCGATCGCGGACATGGTGTTAACCGTGCCTTGGCATCCTGAATTTTTGGCAAATAATCCCTTTTCCTCTAATGCCGTGAAGCTATGGGGCGGCGATGTCAACTGGCGGTCAGCAACGAGCTACGATGCGACCTTAGCAATTATCGGTGGTTTGAAAAAAAGTGCTAATCGGGAAGGGTTACAGCAGGCTCTATCCAATCCCAGCTTTGAGCTTGATGGCGCAGCAGGCAAAATCACTTTTCAACCATCAGGAGATCGGGCAAATGCTTCGATTTTGGTCAAAGTTAGCAAAGGCGATCGCTCAGGTGTTGGCTTTGATTTTGTGCCACTGCGCTAACCCAATAAAAAAGCACCCAATGGGTGCTTTTTTATTGAGTCAGGATGGGCGGCGCTCCGCGCCGCCCATCCTGACCTATTTATCATTGGTATTTCTTAAATACAAGCGTAACGTTATGACCACCAAATCCAAAGGAGTTAGAAGTTGCCACATTGATTGTCATTGGACGGGACTTGTTAGCTACATAATCGAGATCGCATTCAGGATCAGGATTTTCTAAGTTCATGGTTGGCGGTGCAATGTCATTCTTCACGGCTAAAACAGTTGCCACTGCCTCGATACCACCTGAACCGCCGAGTAAGTGACCTGTCATTGACTTAGTGGAACTAACCGCAACCTTATAGGCATGATCGCCTAAAACTTGCTTAATTGCCTTTGTTTCCGTCTTATCATTGGCGGCAGTACTTGTCCCATGAGCATTGATATAGTCCACCATTTCAGGAGTGACATCACCATCCTTTAGGGCAAGCGACATAGCACGGATGGCTCCCTCTCCATCGGGGGAAGGGGAAGTCATGTGATAGGCATCGCAAGTGCAGCCATAGCCAACGATCTCGGCATAGATTTTTGCTCCACGCGCTAGAGCATGTTCGAGATTTTCAAGGATTAAAATACCTGCGCCTTCACCCATCACAAAGCCATCGCGATCCTTATCAAAGGGACGTGATGCATGGGCAGGGTCATCATTACGACGCGACATGGCTCTAGCAGAGGCAAAACCTGCAAAGCCTAGAGGGGTAATTGCTGCCTCTGTACCACCGCAAATCATCGCCTGAGCAAAACCACTTTGTACCAAACGAAATGCATCACCGATCGCATTAGAACCCGCCGCACAAGCAGTCACCGTGCAGGAGTTTGGTCCCTGTGCGCCCGTGTGAATTGCCGTCAAACCTGCCGCCATATTGCCGATCATCATCGGAATCATAAATGGGCTACAGCGAGATGGTCCCTTAGTGCGGATAATTTCATGCTGATCTTCGAGTACTTGCAAGCCACCAATCCCAGTACCTAGCAATACACCGATTTGTGCAGCGTTGACTGGCGTAATTTCGAGATTAGCATCGCGCAATGCTTGCATACTGGCACTTACACCAAATTGAGCAAAGCGATCCATTCGTCGTGCTTCTTTGGCAGGGATATAGGTAAGTGGATCAAAATCCTTAACTTCGCCGCCCACACGACATTCATGATCAGTTGTATCGAAGCGAGTAATTTCTGTAATCCCGTTTTTGCCATCAACTAGACCTTGCCAATATTCTTCGACCGTGTTACCGATCGGTGTGATTGCACCTAGTCCAGTGACAACGACGCGAGAGAGGGGCTGAGGGTTTTGCATTTCGTTTGGAATCAGTTACGTCAAAATTTTATGGGTTTAAGGTGCGGCTATGATGATTTTCTATTAGGACATGCACGCATATAGCGCTTTTCAAGCGGTCGAGCTACAGGTGTGTGTCCCTGCCAAAGGCGGGTACACACACCTGTACTTCACAGCTATATCCTAATAGAAAACAAAAGCCTTGTCGCTAAGCAACAAAGCCTCTATTGAAAGCAATTGCTTAAGCAGCTTGTTTGCTGTCAATGTAATCAACAGCGTCTTTAACAGTGGCGATTTTTTCTGCGTCTTCGTCTGGGATTTCAACGCCGAATTTTTCTTCCAGAGCCATAACTAGTTCGACAGTATCGAGAGAGTCAGCGCCAAGGTCGTTCGCAAAGCTAGCTTCAGGCTTAACTTCGGCTTTATCAACGCCTAATTGGGATGCAACGATATCTTGAACTTGCTCAAAGGTACTACTCATTTACTTATTCTCTGTTTACAACCAAAAACTTTTTAGCGTTTTTAATTTTATCGGATAAAGGTAGCTGTATATACACGATCGCTAATATCCCATATAAAAAATCAATTTTTTGCCATTCCCAAAAAATCATGGGCATACAAATTTTTAATTTGGCGGATCATAAATATGCCTGCAACCGAGTTGCCGATCGCATCAAGGGCAGGACTATAACAAGCGATCGCAGCTCGCTCAGGAATTATGGATAGTAAAGCGCCACTGACACTCGATTTTGAGGGTAACCCAATATCTTGAGCAAATTCGGCAGAAGCCCCATACATACCGCATTGGGTCATAATTTCTAACACAATCTCAATATTTGGTGATTTATTTGTATTTATCAGCAGAGTCCCAATTTTCGCCAGATCCTGCACATCGCCGCGCAAACAACAAATTTCCTCATAAACATTCAGGGCATGGTTAGGATTGGTAATTATCCCTAAAGATTGCAATTGTGAGGCGATCGCTAAATTACGACGATTAGCAACCGATCTCACCGAAGTTAACATTTCACGATCAAGGCTAAGATTTGCCCCTGATTGCTGATTGAGCCAGATTTGCAGGGCTTCATAGGAGGGCAATAGGGAGGAGATAGCGATCGCCCCACTATTGATCATCGGATTTGCAGGTTTTCCCTCAGGAATTGCGTTAAATGCTGCCAATGTTGCTTGGCGATCGACTATGCCAAAAACTTCATTAATACCCTTTAGTTCTAACAAATACAACAATAAAAATGGCTTGATCACACTCATCAAAGGAAAAGTTAGCGAGGTATTACCCGCCAAAGTCGCATCAAACTTCCCATTGCTGGTTAGTTGAATGATCGCGATGCTAATTGCCTGAGGATCAACTTGAGCGAGTAAAGGAATGTAGCTAGGCAATTTCCCGCTAACTATCTCTTTTTTGGCAGAATCTAGTAATTTTTGAAGATGATAGTCTAGCATGAAATTCTACTTAGATTAATCTCAATACTCATTGGATGCAGGGCAACCGCATAAAAAATCAAAGGGAAAGGAGATGTTCAAGATAAGCCAGATCCCAAGCCGCCTTATGACGTTTAGCTCGCATACTGGACTTAGAAGACTTATCACGGCTTAAGAGATTAAGAGCAAAGTGCCGCAACATCGCCATATTTTCAGGAGAATTATCTTTGCGAATACGAGAAGCATCTTCGTGAAAAGAGACATCTAAAACCCAATGCAATGAATTTTCAATCGACCAATGGGTACGAACCGCGTTATTCATGACAGAAGCATTAGAAGGCAAGCTCGAAATGTAGTAGCGATTCTCGGTGGAGACTTTACCATTGATGCGGCGCTCACTTTGGACTAGGGCAATGGTTTGTAAACCAGCCCATAAAGGCAGTTGTGTAAGGTAATCCAAGTTAGATAAAGTCCAACAACGTCGAATTTCTAAACGTCCATGTCCTTTGTCTATAGACTGGCAAAAGTCATGGTCTACATCTGCAAAATTAGTGGTGATAGCTTGCTCAAACAACCACTGCACATCCTCAAATAGACTTCCCTGATTACCTTTAAGTGCTAAAACGTAATCCCCTCCCTGTTGAACGATTTGACTAGCTATTTCTTTCTGGCATCCCATTGCGTCAATTGTCACAATACAACCAGTAATTTCTAATAGCTTTAACAATTCTGGTATTGCGGTGATTTCGTTGGATTTATCATCGACTTTGCGCTGCCCTAATACCAATCGATTTGCGCTTGCCCATGCACTCACCATATGGATTGCACCTTTGTCTGCTCCTTGGTCGTAGGATTGTCTCAAGGTTTTACCGTCTATAGCTACTATCTCTCCCTTCAGCACATGACTTATCGATTTCACCCATCTGATGAAGCTATTTTGCATTTGTTGCGGGTCTAATCTCGCAAACACTCTGGCAAATGTGTCATCACAGGGTATCCCATTCGGTAGTTCAAGAAATGTCCCCAGCCATTCTTGTTTTGATTTGCCAAATAGCTCGATGTCTTCCCAGTTTTCTCCCCCACTTATCACGGCGCAGATCCCTATCACGATTATGTCTAGCAATTTATGCTCTTTCCCTCGGTTATCTCGTGGATCTTCTACTCCCTCAAAGTGGCTCACTAAACTAACTGTGATAGGGCTATTCATTACGGCTTGACTTCTTTATTGTCTCCTTATTTTATTCACTTTTTTATGCGGTTGCCCTGTCATTGGATGAGTTGGGTGTTGATTAGGCGGTTTTATAAAATATCAGCCAAATATTCTTTTGACATCCAAGGCTAACAAGTTTAACCTTATAAACTAGGTGTATGAAGAGGGTGATTTTAGAATGCTTAAAGTTAAAAAATCCATTGTCAGTATAGGTTGTTTGTCTTTTTTGACAACTCTATCCATGCTTCCTAGTCTGGCTCATGCAGAAACAAATAAAACATCTTTGTTTGCAAGTAATGATCCTTACAAGTCCATTCAACTAGATACTGCAAGTACTGAACCAGAAACAACGGCTCAAAATGTGACTTCAGTCTCACAACTTAGCGATGTCAAACCCACTGATTGGGCGTTTACTGCTTTGCAATCTTTGGTTGAGCGTTATGGTTGTATTGCTGGTTATCCCGATCGCACTTTTCGCGGCAAGCAAGCCACCAGTCGTTACGAATTTGCCGCAGGCTTAAATGCTTGTCTCGATAAAATCAATGAAATCATTTCCGCAGGTCTCGCTGACAAAGTTAGCAAAGAAGATCTCGCTACATTAAAAAAACTACAGGAAGAATTTGCTGCCGAACTCGCTACTTTGCGCGGTCGTGTTGATGCTCTTGATGCCAAAGTCACCAAGCTAGAAGCACAACAATTCTCAACTACTACTAAACTCACAGGGGAAGTTATTGTCTCTGCAACGGCAGGTACTGCTGGTTCTAAGAATTCTAACGTTACCTTAAGCAATCGTACTCGCTTGGTTCTCAATACCAGCTTTACAGGTAAAGACCTCCTCAGAACCCGTCTAGAGACTAGTAATAATCTTGTTGCTGCAAGTAGTTCTACTACTGGTAGTCTTGCTAACCTTTTAGGTACAAACACAGTCCGTATTGGACCTGGTGCGGTTGTAACAGACAATTCCTTCGCGCTTAGTCTGCTTGATTACAAGTTCCCCGCATTTGACAATAAAGTAACCTTCTACGTTGCACCTCGTAGCTTCCCAGATGAGTTTTTCACAGTACTTTCGCCTGTGGCTAGTAATGGTCAGGGTTCTATTTCTAGATTTGGGCGCTTCGATCCCTTAATGCGGATTGCAGGTACATCTTCTTTATTTGCATTTGATTGGTCAATTACCGATAAAGTCAGATTACAGGCAGGTTACGGCTCATCCGACCCTGCGACTGCTTCTCCTGGCGGATCTACAGGTTTATTTGGTGGTTCAACAATCGCTCTTGTCCAGCTTTTATTTAAACCTGCCGATAATCTAGACACTTCGATTACCTACGCAAATACTTACCATCAGTCTGGGGCAACAACAGGTACTAGTTCTCTGGGGACTGGGCTTACTAGTAATGAATCTATCAGTGGTGTCACTGGTTCTATTCGCGCTAACTCGCTCGCAGGTAACTTGGCATGGAAAATCACTCCTAAGTTGACATTCCATACTTGGGGAACGGTGATTTTTGCTGATGCCGTAACTGCTTCTGCATCGACCACCTTTACCAGTTGGATTACTGGTTTGACCCTCAATGACTTGTTTAGCGAAGGAAGTGCAGGTAGCATTCTATTTGGTCAGCCTATCAATCGTACATCCGTAAGTGGTACAGCAACTCTAGGAGCGGTTAATTCGACTCCTTACCATTTAGAACTGTTCTATCGCTATCGCATCAGCAAAAATATTAGTATTACTCCTGGGGTCTTCTGGGTATTTAATCCTGAAGGTGTGAGTACTAATCCCACTGCAACTGTTGGTGTAATTCGGACAACATTCACTTTCTAACTAATCAAAAAGCACCCCGATGGGGTGCTTTTTTTTGCAAAATCTATTTTCAAGCAGTGTTTTTATCAAATTAACTGGGCTTAATTTTGTGATCAGTATCATAGCTTGATTGTAATTATCTAACTATGTACCAAGTCTAGGGTCATGTTATCTTTAGATTCATGATTTTATTTCAGCTAATGATTGATGGAGTAATGACCTATGACTGCGATCGCCACACAAGACAAAGACCTCGCTAGCGTGATGAAAAATGATGGAGTTGCCAAGGCGAATACCCACGGCAGCATCAATCGTATCTTCAATCGCTTAGAAGACATCAAAAAAGAGATGGGCGAACCATCTTGGTCAGTGCGGCTCATTTACACTGATATGATGAGTGCCGTGATGATTTGCCAAAAACCTGGTGAAAGCAATCGCACTCACTATCATGCCAATGAGGATGAATGGTGGGTAATCATGGAAGGCGAACTAGAGTGGGATGTGGATGGTTATGGAACCTATCGCGCCAAAAAAGATGACATCGTTTTTGTACCACGCACGGTCATTCACAATATTCGAGTTGTGGGCGATCAGCCATCGATTCGTTTAGCGATCGGCAAACCTGATGTCAATCACATTTTTGTGGAAGATCACGTTTTTGCAAAGAATTAGTTGATGTAGCAATCATGACCAAATTCCATGAATTTCCTCAAGATTTCAAGGGAAAAGTAGCGATCATTACTGGTGCAAGTAGTGGCATTGGTCAAGCTGTGGCAGAGGCGATCGCGAATTATGGCGCACATACCGTATTTATTTCTCGTAGTGGTGCAGAGGCGATCGCTTCAGAACTAAATGCAGCAGGTAAATCTACCCTATCGCTACCCTGCGATGTTACTGACGAGACTCAAGTTAAACAGGCGATCGCTTCAGTTTTTGAGAGATATGGGCGCATTGATATCTTGATCAACAATGCTGCAATCAATCAAATTGCCAAGATTGAAGATATTTCCCTTGAGGATTGGAATCTTGTCATGGCAACCAATCTCACCAGTCAGTTTCTTTGCTGTAAACATGTAGTACCGATCATGAAGCAACAACGAAGTGGCAACATTATCAATGTTTCTTCGATCGCAGGGAATTTTAGAAGCAAAATATCAGGGATTCACTATGTTGCCTCCAAAGCTGGAGTAGTGGGCTTTACGAGACAGCTTGCTTACGAGCTAGCTCCCTTTCAAATTAATGTTAATGCGATTTGCCCCAGTCAAACCTATACCCCAATGCTAGCCGCAACTTTGCCACCAGAAGCAGAACAAAAATTAATTGATTCCATCCCTTTAGGACGAATTGCCTCTATGGAAGAACAGGTAAGTGTAATTCTATTTCTCGCATCACATTTATCCAGCTACATGACGGGTGCGATCGTTGATGTCAATGGTGGACAATTCTAGTGATCCAGTTTTTAGGCTTTGATTTTGCTTCAGAGGAAATGAAACCCGCTATAGTATGCTTGGCAACTCTCACACTTAGTTTGTACGTTTAATTCTATGTTTACACTAGAAAACCCCCTCGTCATGCTGTACGTGAGATTAATTGGGTGGACTCTATTGGGATATGTATTAGGAAAACTACTACCCAGAGTCTACACCACCTATCTCGGCAAAGCTTTACTATTTGTGGGAGTTCCCATTGGGATTGTTTCCTTTTTGCGTCAAGCCGATTTATCAGGATGGATTGTGATTGCCCCAACTACCGCTTGGGTGGCGATTTTTGTTGGCGCAGGTTTGGCATGGATTTGGATCGATCTAGGTGTGAGTGATGAAAGATTTCGGGCTTTGTCAAGAGGTATCACATCCCGCGAAAATACTGTTGAAGTAGCATCAGGGACAAACGCAACTATCCAACAAGAAAGCGCATGGTCAGGGCCAACTCAAGGCAGTTTTTTGCTTGCCATGACCCTAGGGAATACTGCTTTTATGGGATATCCTGTGAGCCTTGCCCTAGTGGGACCACAATATTTTGCATGGTCGCTATTTTATGACCTGATTGGTTCGACGATCGCTGCCTATTCAGTAGGTATTGCTCTGGCAAGTCGTTTTGGTAGCACGGCTAACAACCAGCCCAGACCAAATCCTTTTGTATCTATGGCGAAGACTCCTGCTTTATGGAGTTTACCAATCGGTGTTGGTATGCGATTTGTCCCCTTGCCAACGGTAATTACTTCAGGGATGAATGCGATCGCATGGACAACTGTTACCCTCTCGCTAGTAATGATTGGGATGCAGCTTAGTCAGTTACAGACTCTCAAAAATATCAAAAAGGCTCTCACTTGTTTATCGATCAAAATGCTGCTCACCCCATTAGTGGTGGGTACAGGATTGATGTTTTTTGGAGTTACAGGAGAACCTCGGCTAGCGATGGTTTTACAAATGGCAATGCCTCCAGCCTTTTCCACGCTGGTCATTGCTCAAGCCTATAACCTTGATCGTGATTTGACCGTTACGACCTTAGCCTTTGGTGTGGTTCTTCTTTTATTTACCATACCTATTTGGTTATGGCTATTTTCATAAAAAAGATGATTCTGGGTGTTAAGTATAATCGCCAATCTATTTAAAGCATAAAAAATTTGGCTATCTAAGCTATTTAAGAAATATTTATATTGTTTATAATCTTGCAGGTGTGCTTACAAGCTTCTTTGACGCGCCAAAAATTAGTTAAATAAAAAATAGGTAGATAAACCATGAAATTATTGATCAGTACTTCTTCTTTCGATCTACAAAACAATCAAATTTTGCAAAAGCTCCAACAGCAAGGATTTGAGATTATTTTAAATCCCTATGGGAGAAAGCTTAAAGAATCAGAGCTTTTAGAATTTCTCAATGATGATGTTGTGGGCATGATTGCAGGTGTCGAACCAATCACCCGCAATGTTCTCTCCTCTGCAAAATCTCTCAAAATTATTTCGCGATGTGGGATCGGAACTGATAGCGTCGATCTAGTAGCAGCAGCAGAAATGGGTATTCCTGTTCACATAACGCCTACAGCCCCAGTAATTGCGGTTGCTGAACTAGCAGTGAGTTTAATCCTTACTACATTAAGACGGATTTCAGAAGCTGATCGCCAATTGCGTGAAGGCACATGGAAACCATTAATGGGAAGACTTCTAGCATCTCAAGTTGTTGGCTTATTGGGCTATGGAAGAGTTGGCAATCGAGTGGGGCAACTCCTGAAAACTTTTGGAGCAAAAAGAATTGCCTATGATATTGCTGGTAATTCCCTATTTGCCGATACAGTCTGTATTCCATCTTTAGATGAATTTCTGGCTATGGCAACTGTAGTGACAATTCACATTCCCTACAGTAAGGAAAATCATCATTTGGTCGATCGCGATTTTATTCATAAGATGCAAGCAGGCAGTATTTTAATCAATACTTCGAGAGGCGGGATCGTTGATGAAGAAGCTTTATATGATGCTCTAGTATCAGGACATTTGGCAGGAGCCGCTCTTGATGTCTTTGAAGAGGAACCCTACGCTGGCAAGCTGGCTAGTCTTCCGCAAGTTATTTTGACTCCACATATGGGTTCCTATGCTAAGGAAGCAAGAACGCAGATGGAAGAAGAAGCCGCTCAGAATCTGTTTGATAGCCTCGTCAATCTTGGTTTAGCAAAATAAAAAAGGAGAGTGCTTAGCACTCTCCTTTTTTTGCGTGAAATTTTTTGCATAACAAATTTTGTGGGAAATATGATGAAAAAGTATGATGCAATTGTGTTTGATTTTGATGGAGTCATCGTTGAATCAGTAGATGTCAAAACTAAAGCCTTTGCTGCCCTATATCAAGAATATGGAGAGCAAATTATGCAGCAGGTGATGGACTACCATCTTTTGCACAATGGCATATCGCGCTTTGAAAAATTTCGCTATTATCAAGAAGTCCTGCTAGGGAAACCCTTCACGAAAGAAGAGGAAATACTACTCGGCGATCGCTTCTCGCAATATGTTGAAGATGCAGTAATAGCATCGCCCTATGTATTAGGAGCCGATGATTTTCTCGAAAATTATTACCAGTCAATTCCTCTATTTGTCGCCTCTGGCACTCCCGATGAAGAATTGAAACGGATTGTGTCACGCCGTAACATGAACCATTATTTTGTCTCTGTACATGGTTCTCCTGCCAAAAAAGGCGCTATTATTCAAGAGATTTTAACAAATCATGGGTTTAATCCTGATCGCGTGTTAATGGTTGGCGATGCGATCGCTGATTATGAAGGCGCGATCGTTGCAGGTGTAAAATTTATAGGCAGGGTGTTGCAATATCCTCAAACCTATCCTTTTGACACAGAAACTGTTGTTTTGCCAGACTTAACTCATCTCGGAACTGCTATAAGTGGTGCTTAGTTCTGCCTATATCAATTTCTATTAAATTACTATTTTGATTAATTACTTAATCTTAAAAATCTATGCGTCGTCGTCAGTTTAACCAACTATCACTATCTCTAGCAGGCTTGGGGCTGGCGGCTTGTAGTGATTCCACAGTCTTAAATTATCGACCTCAACCCAAAAATTCTAAATTTCGTGTCTGGTGGATTCAGAGCTTTTATCCTGCGGAAACTGAAGCACTTTCGCAGATTGTTGCTGAGTGGGAGAGGAATAATAATACTAAAGTAGAGATTACTTTTTATAACGATGGATCAATTAATCGTGATGCCGAAAATGCTCTGAATAACGGCAATCCCCCTGACATTCTATTTAGTAATACTGCTGAATTTGCTCTATATCCCAAATTAGCATGGCAGAACAACTTGGTAGATGTAACTGATGTTGTTGAACCTGTCAAAGATTTATTCAGCCCGATCGCACTCAAAGCGGTGTCCTATAAAAATGGAGTCACCAATAAACGTAGTTATCACGCAGTCCCAATCGCGCAACTTGCAGCAGGACTCCATTATTGGCGCGATTTAATTTCTGATATGGGGTTAAGTGATACGAGTATTCCAAGGGATTGGGATGGCTTTTGGAAGTTTTGGGAAACAGCACAGGATCGCGCCAGAAGTAAGGGGAAAAAGGACATTTACGCGATTGGTTTACCCATGTCTCCAGATCCCACCAACACCGATACCATCTTCATGTTTGAGCAATTTCTGGAAGCTTATGGTGTGGATTTACTAGATGATAGTGGTCAACTCCAAATCGATGCTCCTAACAATCGCGAAGGTATTATAGCGGCATTGACTAAGTATGCTGGATTTTATAAGAGCGGGTATGTTCCTCCTAAAGCGACTCAATGGACTGACGCGGACAACAATCAGGTTTTCCTAAGTAAGAATTCATTTATGACCGCAAATCCGGGGCTATCGATCCCTGCATCTCAGCAGTTTGATTCTGTGGTCTATACCAAAAAATTAGCAACGACAGAATGGCCGCTTGCTCCCAATAACAAGCCCCTTAATTATCTAGTTGCTGTGAAGCAGGCAGTTATTTTTGCAAGCTCCAGTAATCAAGCTATGGCGAAGAGTTTGTTGTCCCACATCATTCAACCTAATAATTTGCTGACATATTTAAAAGGGGCAGGTGGGCGATATTTCCCAACTATGCCAAAATTATTGGAAGATCCCTATTACAAAGACTCACAAGATCCGCACATCTTAACAGCAACGAAACAATTCCAAAATACTAACTCGTTTTATACAGCGCAGAATCCTGCCTATGCAGGTGTTGGTGCAAACAAAATATGGGGAAAGGCTATCAAATCTGTGGCTCTGGGCGATGCTACACCTGAACAGGCGGCGAATACGGCGATCGCACAAATTAAAGATATTTTTGCTAAGTGGAAATGAGGATAGAAAATGTTTAACCTATTTAAGAAACGTTTGCTGCTCCAGCTTGTGGGCTATTTCTCGATTCTATCGATCGTGACTGTTTTACTCGTAGCTGTTAGTGCCAATGTCCGCAGTCGTGATGCCCTCAAACGCTCAGCAATTGATCGTCTTGACGTTGCTACATCACTTAAGGAATCTCAGGTTACTCAATGGGTTGACAATCAGCGTCGTGATGTAATTTTGATGACCCAGTTGCCAGATTTTTTGGTTAATTCGGAAGTCGCTTTTAGCAAGGATAAAGAACGAGAATCTCCAGAATTTAAAACTGCCATTGAATCACTACGCAAGTTTATGACAGATATATCATCTGTCAAGCCGAACATTCGCCAAATTTCTATTCTCACGAATAACGGGATTACAATCGTCTCCACGGATAAACAAAAGGAAGGAAAATATCAGCCCTTAGGTAATACAACCACCTACTTTACCCGTGACCAATCGCGTGTGATCGTTCCCAACTTTTATATTTCTCCTATTTCAGGCAAGGGAGCCATGACCTTTGCTGCACCTTTATCGAACAAAGCTGGCGATCGCATTGGGGTGGTAGCAGTTGACCTCGATCTCCAAGGGGTTGATGACATTATTCGCCAAAATACAGGTTTAGGAAATAGTGGTGAAACCTATGTGGTCGGTAGATTAGCTGCCAAAAATATTCTGCTTTCGGGGGCAGGTGCAGATAATCAGGAAGTTGCTAAAGACATTAAGAGCGAAGGAATTGATGCCGCTGCCCAAGGTAAGGATGGCGAAGGTCTGTATCGAAACTATAAAAATGTACCTGTATTGGGGAGCTTCGTGTGGATTGACAATCTCAATCTCGCTTTGCTAGCGGAGATATCGCAGTCAGAAGCTTTTGAACCTGCTGATCGCCTTGCACGGGATATTTTACTGATTGGATTAAGTTCCGCAGGTATTTTGCTGACAGCCGTATATTTGATTGCCCGTCGGATTTCTCAACCTATTTTGGCGATCGCTGATGCGGCAAACCAAGTTTCGGGCGGTAATTTGAATTCGCAAGCGCCAGTTCTGACTGAGGATGAAATTGGTATTTTGGCGATCGCGTTTAACCAAATGACATCGCAACTAAAAAATTCAGGGGAACAGCTTGCGGACTACAGCCGTACCCTAGAGCAGAAGGTCGAGCAACGAACTAGTGAAATCAAAGCGATTATCGATAACATGGTCGATGGTCTGGTAGTAGTTGATGGAGACAATCGGATTACGCAATTTAACCCCGCAGTTGCTGGCATGATTGGGGTAAGTAGTAAAGCGATCGCTAATGCGGAAAGTTATAGAGAAATCTTTAGAGCCGAAGAAATTTCCACAATTATTAATAGTACTAGGGAAAATCCGCGACAAGTCTTTAGTGCTGAGTTCACCTTGCCCGATCGTCGCACAGGAAAGGCTGTGGCAACTTCAATTTTTAGGGAAGTTGATAGAGCCTCTGGAGGTAGTGATGTCGTCCGTCATGATCATGGATCTTCTAATGTAGCAGTCGAAAGCTCAGCAGTATCTACATTAGGAGTAGCTTATCTCGGTACGGTCATCCTAATTCGTGATATTACAGCCGAAAAAGAAGTAGATCGCATGAAAACAGACTTCATCTCGACCGTATCCCATGAATTACGCACACCGCTTACTTCTGTACTAGGCTTTGCAAAATTAATTCAGAAAAAACTAGATGAATCCATCTTCCCATTGATTCAAACCGATGATAAGAAGGTAAAGAGAAGTGTTCGGCAAGTCTCGGAAAATATTGAAATTATTGTCTCGGAAGGGACGCGACTCACTAAGTTAATTAATGAAGTGCTCGATGTTGCCAAAATCGAAGCAGGGAAGATGCAATGGAATATGGATACCTTGTCCATTACTGAAGTAATTGATCGTGCTTTTTCCGCAACTTCAGCATTATTTGAACAAAAGGGATTAGCCCCAATCCGCGAAATTGCGGCAGATTTACCCAATATCTATGGTGATAAAGATCGATTGATTCAAGTAGTCATCAACTTGATCTCTAATGCTGTGAAATTCACTGAAAAAGGCAGTATCACCTGTCGCGTGAAGCATGATCACCAGTCGATTACAGTCAGTGTTGTCGATCAGGGTGTGGGTATTTCTGAATCCGATCAACCTAAGGTATTTGAGAAGTTTAAGCAGGTTGGCGACACCCTGACTGATAAGCCTCAAGGTACTGGTTTGGGATTGCCAATTTCGCGGGAAATCATTGAACATCATGGCGGTAGAATTTGGGTGGAAAGTGAGTTGGGTAAAGGTAGTACCTTCTCATTTACATTGCCAATTCAGAAAACGACAGAAGCAGATAACAAAGCTCCAATTCCTTCAATAAACTTTGAGGTTCTTGTCGAGCAGCTCAAAAAGAGAGTAACGTTTGATCGGCAATCTGAAGATCAGAATACTGAGGGAGTATCGAAAAAAATCTTGGTGATTGATGATGATCCTAGTATTCGCAGTCTCCTAAGACAGGAACTAGAAGCTAAAGGATATGTCGTCTATGAGGCGGATAATGGGCAAACGGCTCTCTCTAAAGTTCGTGAAGTTCGTCCTGATCTGATTACTCTCGACATCATCATGCAGGGGATTAATGGTTATGATGTGGCTTCCATTCTCAAATCCGATCCCGTAACTTTAGATATTCCCATTATTATTGTGTCGGTGCTGGATGATAAGAATCAAGGCTTCCATCTAGGAATTGATAGCTATGTAACGAAGCCCGTTGACATGGCAATTCTATTGCGAGAAGTTGATTTGTTATTGACTAACAAATCCGCTATGGGCAAAAGGATTCTCATCGTTGATGATAACTTTGTCTCGATTAGTCTATTAGTAGAAATGCTGCAAAATCAGGGCTTTGTCCCTACTACCATTTCTCCTCAAGATGATTTACGAGCAAATGTCATCGCATCTCAGCCCAATATCATCATTGCTAGTACTAAACTAGCTCAGCAGGTACAGTCTCTACGTGCTGAACAGAGTATGGAACATCTTCGCTTGTTGTTAATTTCTGAAGGATAATATGCTCAAAACTTGGGTGAATCAGCCACAGAATATGTTCCGAATGGTAGCCGCGATCGCCATATTTGCTGCTATTCCTGCTCTACCGAATGCGGTCAAGGCGGAAACCTATATCAATAATCGAGTTTGTCCTGCGGATTTCCCTAGTTTAAGTAAAGCCTTGGCTAAGGACTTGCCAGATTATCTTAATCGCACCTACATTCGCCTAAGGCTGAAGCGGGAAGTGATGACCATTAGTCAGCCAGAGCTTGAGCCTTTGCCGCTTGCACCAGATCAATCACGCGATCGCTTACCGCAGCAGATTTTTCTCTCGATGCTCGAAAGGCAAACGGGTAAGGTTGAAACTTCACAACGCGCTTATTGGTTATTTGTAGTGCCTACCTCTAACGGATGGCGTTTAGCAATGGCATTTATGCGAATCGGACAGGCTCCAGCTATGGATGTGAGTGATGCAGCGATCGCTGATGCCACAAATAAGTGGTTACGTGATTATTGCGATCCTCGATATCAGCGTTAGTATGGTGTAAGTAGGTGGGCGCAATTAAATATAAAACCCCAAAACCTGTGGCGCACGCGCAGCGTGCGCCACAGGTTTTGGCTCTGGTTTTTAATTATGCCCAGCTACTTAGGAGCTTTGCCAACTTTTACGATTAGCAATATGTCTTTATTTGAAACTGTGCGATCGCAAATGCCTTTAGAAATTCCATCGCAATTAGAGCGGATGGATAAATTTTGGTTTAACTATCGGCAGTTTAGTCAACCAATTTCCCAAGTAGTTGATACTTCCCAAGAGAAACTAAAAGATCAAGATTTTGATGTCATTGTTTGTGGCGGGACATTAGGGATATTTATCGCCTCGGCGCTACAGCGGCGGGGATGGAATGTTGCCATTATTGAGCAGGGAATATTGCGGGGTAGAGTACAGGAATGGAATATTTCCCGTAAAGAGCTAAATGCTTTTCTGGAACTAGATTTGCTGACGGAAGAGGAACTAGAACAAGCGATCGCTACAGTTTATAATCCTGCTAGAGTTGGGTTTCAGGGTGGTCAGGATTTATGGGTGCGAGATATTCTCAATATTGGAGTTGATCCTGTTTATTTATTAGAAGTTCTTAAACAAAAGTTTCTTGATGCTGGTGGCAAATTATTTGAGCAAACTGCATTTAAAGGTGCTAGCACTCATCCTAACGGGGTGGCTGTAGAAATCATTCCTAAACATGAAAATGCCATTACAACCAGAATTACAGGGCGATTATTGCTGGATGTGATGGGGCATTTCTCGCCAATTGCGAAGCAAGCGCGATCGCAGTTATATGGCAATATCAAACCTGATGGGGTCTGTATGGTGGTAGGAAGTTGTGCTAAGGGAATGCCTGAAAAGTTTTATGGTGACTTGATTTATAGCTTTACTCCCATTCAAAACCAATGCCAGTACTTTTGGGAAGCTTTTCCTGCAAAGGAGGGGCGAACTACCTATATGTTTACCTATGTTGATGCTGACCCACAGCGTCCTAATTTTACTCAGTTGATGGAAGACTATCTGTTTTGGTTGCCGAAATATCAAGAAATCGAGCTTCAGCAACTGAAGTTTGAGCGTGTTCTCTTTGGCTTTTTCCCTTCCTATAAAAATAATCCTCTGCAAACTCCTTGGGATCGGATTTTACAAGTTGGGGATAGTTCAGGAATGCAGTCACCACTCAGTTTTGGCGGATTTGGTTCTATGGTGCGCCACTTGTCACGCTTAACCGATGGGCTTGATGTTGCACTGCATGGTGATTGGCTATCACAAGCGGATTTGCGATCGCTGCAACCCTATCAGCCTAATCTGTCAGTCACTTGGCTATTCCAAAAATCGATGAGTGTTGCCGTTAATCAATCTATTGAGAGCGATCGCATTAATTATTTGCTAGGAGTCACCTTCACAGCCATGCAGAAATTAGGAGATCAGGTGCTCTATCCATTTTTGCAAGATGTTGTGCAGTTTGTGCCATTAGCACAGACAATGCTTGCTATGTCCATTGCCGATCCTGTGCTCGTTCTCAAAATCATGCAGCAGGTTGGTATAGGTACTTTAATGGATTGGCTGAAACATTATCTCAGTTTGGGAGCTTATAGCTTCTTAAATCAGGTCAGTCAACAAATTGAGCCAGCGATCGCCAATCTATTACCAGAGCAACAATATCAATTACAGCGTCAAATCGAAGCTTGGAAATATGGCTCTGGTGGCGACTATCAACCCTAGTTGTTCAACATGGCAAAGCCATGTTGAACAATTATTCTTCGCTACCATCACTCATAAATAGACGCATTGCCATGAGCGCAAATAAACCTGCGGCGATCGCCTTAAGTAACTTGGTTGGCAAAAATACAGAGATACTATCACCGAGAAATACACCAACGGCACTAGCGAGTAATAATGCTGCTGCCGAGCCGATAAATACATATCTGGGGGCTGTGGAGCTACCACTTAGGCTCATAGTTGCTAATTGGCTTTTGTCGCCTAGCTCGGATAAAAAAATTGTCCCGAAACTCAGAAATAATAATTGCCAGTCCATATCTTTAAAATAATCACTAAAGAATTTTGGGTAGTCCTAAAAAGGAAAGGATTTATTGTGTGGTAAGGATGGGCGGCGCTTCGCGCCGCTCATCCTTACCTATTTATTTTGATGCTTGCGGAGAAACAGGGTTGCGCTAGCTAGAGGATGGCATCCCACAATAAACTAAGGGAAAGAATCAGAAAACTTAAACCTGCTAGGGTATTCAACAATTTTGGTGAAAAGGTTTTCGCAAGCCATTTACCTGCAAGTACGCCTAATAAACTGGTCGAGACTAAAGCGATCGCTGCTCCTGCAAAGACAATCCAAGGTTGATGAGATTGGGCTGAGATCATCAAGGTTGTTAGCTGCGTTTTGTCACCAATTTCTGCTAAAAAAACTGTGATAAAGGTAGTAGTAGCAATTTGCCAATGCTCTGATTTGATCTGAGTTTTGGTTTGTGATACTGATGGTGATTGGCTTGTAGCTAGAGTCTCAGGTCTAGGTTCAGATTTTAGTGACATCATTTATTGGTTGCTTATCAAGCAATGTTACAGCTTTTCATAATCGTTTCATAGTTTATAGTATAACGCTAGTTTTGGCTAAACAAAAAAGGGCTTCAGCCCTTTTTTGTTTAGCCAAAACTATGGCAATGTAAGCGATAGCTAGGATAAATCAAAACCCAAAAGATGAGTGGCATCGCGAAGCACTGCCACTCATCTTTTGGGCTAAGCAAAACTTACATTGCTATAGTGCGCTGTAAATTGATTTAAAACACTTTGCGCGATCGCAAAACTTGTAAACTCCCACCAGCATAGAGTTGACATGACTCGACTGTCAGCCCAGAGGTATTTAAAAGCTGATGCAGATCGGTTTTGAGCAATTGCCATGCGGTTTCGGTTTCAAATAGCCATAAAAAAGTGGCGATTGGTAGCCAATACAAAGGATTAGTAGGGCTATGAAAGTCAATGATGATGAATTGTCCTTCAGGGGTTAGAACTCGCTGCACTTCTTGGATAATTTCCTGTAGCTGTTCAGATTCCATTTCATGCATCGCTGTACTCGTAATCACCAGATCGAAGCTGCGATCGCTAAAGGGCATGTTTTCAGCAAAAGCCTCGACATATTGAGCTTGAGGGACATTTTGTTTAGCGCGTTTAATGGCGATCGGAGAAGCATCTAAACCAGTGACATGCTGGAAATGTTTGACCAATTCCTGCGTGGCTTGTCCTGCCCCACAGCAAAGATCGAGAACTTTTGCTTCAGGATCAACCTGTAAATCTTTGAGGAATAGCTTCCGAAATCGAGACTCACCACCAACGCTCAAGGCTGCCATTGCTGACACAGTGTCATAAAACCATTGATAGCGATAACTCCAGTCACGTAAAATCGTCGTCATTGCGTCCGTTTAATCCATTGCAAAAGTTCTTCAGAAAGATTGCACCGCTTTCTGGTGCTGGTGTCAATACAGGTATGTTTAGTTAGAGCTTTAGCGATCGCCTTTTGACGTGCCTCTTCATCATGAAAATAAAGCTGATATTCAATTTGAAAGGATTCAGCACTTAGTTGAGTAGCAGCGAGAGAAATGGCAATGCGATCGCCACAAAACATCGGTTTAAAAAAGTCAATGCTCGCATGAGTAATCGGCACAGCGATCGCTTCTCCGCGAAAAAAAGATTTTAGGTTTATTCCTGAAGCGGCTAGTGATGCTTCGTAGGCTTCATGGCAAAGGGCTAATCCATTCGCAAAGTAAACGACTCCAGCCGCGTCAGTATCACGAAAATTAATCGTGCGATCGTAAATAAAAGCTTGATTCATAGTTTTCAACAAAAGAAGCACCTTACGCTTCTATAGCGTATACCAATCTAGTGAAGGGTTTTGTCCCCGCCTTCGGCGGGGACAAAACCCTCTAGCGCTATAAGGAGCTTCTTTTGATTATGCTCTTCCCATTACTTGAGCCATGCGATTAACTTGAACCATTAACTTGTCAAAAGCGTCAAAAGTAAGAGACTGTGGCCCATCGGATAAAGCCTTCTTGGGATTGGGATGAACTTCGATCATCAGAGAATCTACACCCGCAGCGATCGAGGCAAGACTCATGGATGGTACATAATCTGACCAGCCAGTACCATGACTAGGATCGATCATGATTGGTAAATGGGTTAACTTACGCAATACAGGAATTGCCGCTAAGTCTAGAGTGTTGCGAGTATATTCGCGATCGAAAGTTCTAATTCCGCGTTCGCAGAGAATGACATTGGGATTCCCTTCAGCAAGAATATATTCTGCTGCCATCAGCCAATCGTCAATGGTTGCGGCTAAGCCACGTTTGAGTAAAATTGGTTTGTTCTGTTTACCCACTTGTTTTAATAAAGAGAAATTCTGCATATTTCTTGCGCCAATTTGGAGAACATCAGCAACTTCGGCAATCTTCTCAATATCAGCAGTATCCATGACTTCCGTAATAATTCCTAAACCACTAGCTTCTCTTGCCGCCGCCAATAGGGATAGAGCGCTCTCACCATGTCCCTGAAAAGCATAGGGAGAAGTACGAGGCTTATAGGCTCCCCCTCTCAAGAACTGTGCCCCCGAAGCCTTTACCCGCATTGCTGTTTCGACGATCATTTCTTCATTCTCAACGGAACAGGGTCCAGCAACGACTGCTAAGGGACAATTCTCGCCGATCTCGACATCACCATTTGGTGTAGGTACAATCACCACACTCGATTCATTCTGGCGATATTCGCGACTAGCGCGTTTAAATGGACGTTCTACTCGCAACACTGTCTCTATCCAAGGGCTTAATTCTTCGATGCGATGGCGATCGAGGTCGGCGGTTTCACCCACTAAACCTAAAACAACTTTATGCTTTCCGACAATTTTTTCAGGTGACAACCCCCAACTAGATAGTTCATCGCAGATCCGCGCAACTTCCTCTGCGGGTGTCCCAATCTTGGTTACTACGATCACGGCTAGTCTCCTTTATTTATATGCTATTGCTATTTTATACATTAAGCATTGATAGAGATGGGATTTCTCATGTTCCTCTAGGTAGATTAAAGTTTATGGATTTGATCATTAGGTTGCTACGATTTAATCAGGAACTTTTGTCCCTTAGCTTCCTTCGAGAAAATGCCGATCGCAGTTTGCAATTACCTGATTCCAAATGGAGAAATGTAGTTCTTTATTGCGTTGGCGATCGCTTTTGATTTCTAGTACTTGCGTACCTTTAGTTTCTAGAGAACTCGTTAGTGCTGTATGGAAATGTTGCCAATCTTGAATGAGGATATGTTCACAGTCATAAGCCTGAATAATTGGCGCAAAATCGAGATTATGGGCTGTACCGAAAAATTCCTCAAAGGTATTTTCAAATTTAGAAATTGGCAAGAGATTAAAGATTCCGCCACCGTCATTATTTAAGAGAATAATTGTGAGGGAGATATGGTATTTTTTAGTGGCAAGTAAGCCATTCAAATCATGATAGAAGGCTAAATCACCACAAATGAGCACCATTGGGCGATCGCATCCCCAAGCTGCACCCAACGCACTTGATATGGTTCCATCAATGCCATTTGCACCACGATTTGAGAGAACTGTAATTGGGTGATCGCTATGAAAGAATGTATCTAAATCGCGAATGGGCGTACTGCTAGCCACATAGATATAACTATCCGCAGGAAGAATTTGAGCTAGTTCGGCATAGACCTTGCCATCGAATAATTCATCAATTTTTGTGAGCGATTCCGTAATCGTATGTTCGGCAATACTTTCGGCTAGTTCAAAATCTAATCGCCATTGCTTATCTTGCCAAACGGGTTGAGCATAGTTTTCTAAATAATTGGCTAGCTGGTCGCAAAAACTGACGGGATAGACATTTAGAGCCTGTGTGATGCCGTGGGTCGGATCGCTATTGGTGCTGCCAACCACAATCTGCTGACAGCCGATATGTCTCTCCAGCCATAGCATATAGCTCTTGGAAGTGGGCATTGCCCCGAAGCGAATCACAATTTCGGGGGCATGGGTTTTACAGAAATTAGGCGATCGCAAAAAGCTGTCATAATGACCAATCTCACCGCGACGATGCGCTCCTGTCGCTTCGATCAGTAATGGATAGCCTGTGGCTCTGGCTAATCTTTGGACTGAGTTTAAAAAATCAGGTGGTGCATCGTAGACCCCGACGACGATTACACCTTTGGGATGGCTGATGATTTGATTCGCGATGGAGGCGATCGCATTCGTATCTAGCGATCGCATTCCTGCCAATATTTGACTATAGGCTCCTCCCGATGGATTGCCAAACATTGCCTCTGGACTACTGAGCGCTAAGTCCTCTGGTACATCCGTGGGAACGGGTATCGGTGGCATCGGGTCAGCAAAGGGAAAGTTGAGATGTACTGCTCCTGCGGGTGTATCCCCTTTACCGACAGCAATACCGACAGTGCGACTAATTAGCGATCGCAAGTAGCGCAGTCGGAATCCAAGGATTTCGGGAGTTCCCACTTCAAAGAAGTAGCGTACATGTTTTCCATAAATATTGATCTGATCAATGGTTTGACCTGAGCCACAATCACGCATCTCTGGCGGGCGATCGGCGGTTAAGACAATCAAGGGAATCCGACTATAGTAGGCTTCGATAATCGCAGGGTAATAATTGGCGGCAGCAGTTCCTGACGTGCAAAGTAGAGCTACAGGAGCCATTTGTACCTTTGCTACGCCGAGGGCAAAAAAGCTACTGGAACGCTCGTCAATATGTACCAAAATCTGAAAATCTGGACAGCGATCGCGTAGTTCTGCAAAAGCGATGACAAGGGGAGTTGATCTTGAACCAGGGGAAATACAAACGGTACGCACACCAGAGCGATAGAGTTCTTCAGCAACAATGCTTGCCCAGAGAGTATTGCGATTGGCGGTATTCATTTGATCGTGGTTCCATTGGCGCTAAATTGGATGCTGTAGCCAAGTTCTGTGAGCATTTGTCGCAGGATTGGCAAACTCAATCCTAAAACATTAGTATGGCAGCCTTCGATCTTATCAATTAGTAATCCGCCGAGCTTCTCTAAGGTAAAGCAACCAGCGCAACAGAGCGGTTCTCCTGACTCTACATAGCTCTCAATCTCTGCATCCGTTGCCTCGCTAAAATATACTTTAGTGACACCATGACGCATGACTGTCCGTTGATTTTGGATGTCAATCAAACAATGTCCCGTATAGAGTTCACAATAGTTGCCGCGCATCTTTTGCCATGTGGCGATCGCAATTTCCTTAGTGTCAGGCTTGCCATAAATCATGCCATTGAGATACATAATGGAATCACATCCCATCACGAGAGCATTTTGTCCGCCTAGCTCCTGTGTTAAATCAGACAGAATTGCTTTTGCTTTGCACTGAGCAAGGGTTAACACTAAGGAAGTGGGATCACTAACCTGAATCGCATCTTCATCAAAGTAACTAACCCGCACAATCGGTGTAATCCCTGCATTCTCAAGGATTTTTTTGCGGGTTGGAGAGGCTGAGGCAAGGACGAAAACAGGATGCGACATACAACACAACTATTCTGATTAATAAAGAACCAGATTTTTTGTAGTGAAGCCACAAAAAATCTGGTTCTTTATTTTACTGCACATCCCTTAGCTATATTTGCATACAGAGATTTGTGCTTTCTTACAGCAATTTCCGATCAAACGAACCACAAGAAAAATCTTGAAAACTTTGCTTCACAAAGTTTTCAAGATTTTTCTTGGTTTGGTTTTGAGCGCAAAGCGCTGTATTTTTTAAGATTTAATTAGCTCGATCGCTGACTCAGCCGCCGCAATACCTGAATGATAGGCAGCTTCAATATTTTTGCCAGCGCACCAGTCGCCTGCACAGACAAGCGCTAAAGGAATTGCCGTTGATAAACAGGAAACACCTAACGACTCCTCGACAATGGCATAGCGCCAACGATGAACTTGCCACCATTCAGGGCTAGCTAACCATTTCGCTAAGAGTTTGCCCGTTTGATGTAGCAATGGTTTACCCACAATTTCCAGATCAGGCTCTTCCATGGATTGCTTCGCAAATTCAGCATTACTTTGAAGCACAAACACAGGTTGGGAGGACTTGTCGGGATGCTTACTGCTGTCATAGCTAATCCAGTCAAGAATGGGATCATTAATACATTTAATCGCTTGCCATTCTATAGGTACTTCATTACTAGCATTGTAACCAGCCATAATGGTCACACTGGGCGCAAATTTGACGGATTGGAGCGCCTGTACAAAGCTAGGTGCTGGCGCGAGGACTTCTTCAAATAGTGGCAGAAACTGAGGCGCAGGGATCGTGGACACGATCGCTTTGGTTTCGAGAGTTTCTTGGCGCTCGGTCAATAGCTGCCATTTATCATCATTGTGACTAACGCCAATGATGCGTGTATTGTTAATGATTGCTAGATCTGCACTTAGATATTTAGCGATCGCCGTCATGCCTAGAGGACAGCAGTAACGGGTGTGACGTTGATCGGCTTCGGGAGGAAACAGCCCTGAAGAGGAAAGTTGATAAACATTACGAGTCCATTCCTGCACAATCCGTTTCTCTTGAAGCTTACGGACAAATCGCCCAAAGCTATCACTTTTTACGGAAATAAGCTGTGCACCGTGATCGACCCAAGTACCTTGCAAGCGCCTAGTTGCCATCCGTCCGCCTAAACCTGCGGATTTTTCGACAATGGTGACATCTAGTCCTGCTTGCTTTAATTGTTGAGCGCAGATTAAACCTGCCATCCCTGCGCCGATCACGATTACATCTTTCATAAGGTTTCAGTTCATGTCTCTTGAAGAGCTTAGCTCATCTTGATCGCGATTTTAAAGTTAAGGTGAGCTAGACCCACCCTAACTTTAAAGTGTATCTTGCATCTTTTCGCCGTCATGATATGCAGCGAACAATACGGGACAAGTTTTACCCCATGCGATCGCCCCAGTAGCATCAATGCATATTGCGCCAAAATCGCGATCGCGACTTTTCGCCTCATTAATCGATTTTTCAACGGCTTGCTGGAGGGTCATGCCATCGGTAACGCGCACCACCACTCTAGTCGCAAAGCCCTCATCAAGAATGTCTTCACCGACACCCGTACAGCTTACGCCTGCAAACTTGGTGGCATAGTTACCCGCAGGGGTTGCCGAGTCGCTCACTCTGCCGATGCGTTCAAACCCACGACCGCCTGTAGATGTGCCAGCCGCAATGCTGCCATATTGATCGAGAACCACTGCACCGATCGTTCCCATCGCCACATCTGCCATTTTGCGAGTGAAGTTGGTTTTGCGTTCCTCCACCCATTCCGCAAGGCGTTCATCGGTGAGGGGATTGTAAATGGGGATACCCAATTCGCGAGTGAGTTCCGCCGAGCCGTAATCAGATAACACGCGATCGTCACTAGTTTGCAAATGCTTAGCCAGATCAATGGGATTTTTCACTCTGGCGGTATTGATGACACCACTAAAACTTTGGCGATCGCCATCCATAATCGAAGCACTCATGCGAATTTGACCATCTGACTGTAATACTGAGCCAGTCCCCGCATTAAATCGCGGATCGTCTTCGAGCATTTGACAAGCCTTAACCACCGCATCGATCGCCTTTGCGCCATCAAGCAGCATCGGATAAACAGTTTCTAAAACAGCAAATAATGACTTACGAACTGGTTCGTAACCACCTTTGCTCTCAACAGTGCTACCAGCACCGCCATGAATGATAATTTTGGGTTGCATTGAATTTAGTAATTGATGATTTATTAAGATATTTCTGTAGGGGCAAAGCATTCCCGTAGAAATTCCCAAATTCTAAGATCCCTTGAATTTAGGAATGCTTTGCCCTTAATCTCAAAACGCAGGGAAAAATGATCGGTTAAATCCAAGAGGGTTTAGCATTTGCAAATTGAGATTTTGATAGAGAATTTGGAGATGGTGGTGCAAATGCTAAACCCCTACAATTCGCCAAATCCCTTCTTCTTTTTCTTCTTCTTGCCATAAACAGGATTTCCCGATGGTGCGGTGTTCCCTCCAAGTCCAGGGAATCCGCCACCGCCCATATTGGGCATTCCAGGGAAATTCGGCATCTTGCCCTGTCCCATTTGCTGCATCAAAGCTCTCATCTTCTGGAAATCCGCAACCAACTTCGTCACATCCTGAAGCTTGTACCCTGAACCATTGGCAATTCGTTGTTTGCGGCTCGGACTCTTAGCAATAAGATCAGGATCTTTGCGCTCCTGCTTCGTCATCGACGCAATCATCGACTCACAACGCTTGAGTTGCTTTTCTGCTTCCTGAATTTGCGCGTCGTTAATTTTCATCCCTGGCAGCATCTTCAACATTCCGCCAAAAGAACCCATGTTTTTCATCATGCGAGTGTTCTTCAGGAAGTCGTCAAAGTCGAACTTGGCGCTCAGAATCTTTTCTTGGAGTTTCGCAGCATCGGTAATATCAATTTCTTCCTGCGCCTTCTCCACCAACGTCAGCACATCACCCATACCCAAAATTCGCGAAGCCATGCGCTCAGGATAGAAGGGTTGCAGTGCCTCCACCTTTTCGCCCACACCGATAAACTTAATCGGCTGTCCCGAAATCTGCCGCACCGATAGCGCCGCACCACCACGAGTATCACCATCCATCTTGGTGAGAATTGCGCCTGTAACGCCAATTTCATCATGGAAGGTACGGGTCAAAGTCGCCGCCTCTTGCCCTGTCATCGCATCGACAACCAGCAGCACTTCATCAGGTTTGATCGCATCCTTGACACGCTTGAGTTCATCCATCATGTCGCGATCGATCTGCAAGCGTCCCGCCGTATCCACGATCACGGTATTCACGCCCAATTCCTTCGCCTTGGCTAAACCTTGACGCGCAATCTCCACAGGGTCAGCATCTGCCCCCATTTCAAAGACTGGTACATTAATTTGCTTACCAAGGGTGAGCAACTGATCGATCGCCGCAGGACGGTATACATCAGTCGCCACCAGTAAAGCAGTGCGTTCTAGTTTGCGTAAATGTAAAGCTAATTTGGCGGTAGCAGTTGTTTTACCCGTACCCTGCAAACCTGCCATCAAAATCACAGTGGGGGCATTGGCAGCCTCAGCAAGTGGCACATTTGCCTCACCCATTGTTTTTACCAATTCGTCATAGACGATCTTGATAAATTGTTGATCGGGGCGCACACCTGCGATGACATCAGCGCCTTGAGCCTGTTTGGAGATTTCTTCGACAAATTCTTTGACAACTTGTAGGTTGACATCTGCCTCTAAGAGCGCCCTGCGTACTTCACGGATCGCGCCCTGTATATTGGAGTCAGAGATTTTGTCCTGTCCGCGTAACTTTTTCCAAGCCGCCTCAAATTTATCGGCGATTTCATCAAACATATCTAGTTTTGCTTTTGCTGTTGGTTCTAACTACTAATTTACCGTTACCACCGTTACATTGATCGCGATCTGTGAAAATTGCAGTGGCGATTGCTGTTGGAAAACATAGCATTGCCATTAATCGTTTTCTGGTACCCGCCGCCTAATGAGCTTATTATCAATATTACGTAATAAGTTTGCTCCCAGAATATAAGCGTAAAGGCTAGATGGACAAAATTCAAACTCTACTCCTTTATATTGAATATCTTTATCTGAAATAGTTTGGCTAGTTATTAAAATTGGTTGAGACATATTTTGATGTTTATTCGCAAATTCAACACAATTATCTAGTTCTGCAAGAGTTTTATAAGGGCGATCGCTCCACTTAACTTCAACAATCCAAGAGGGTAATTGATTAACTTTATCTAAATGAACGATATCAACTTCTCCCGACTTCCATCGTGCATAGTAAAGCTCAATAACCTTACTGTGTTGCCATTGACTAAAAATAGCAGTTTCAGTCATAGCTCCCATAGCTTCGGAACTTTCATCAATCTGTCCAAATAATGCAGCTCTCATAGATGGATTTGTTAAGTAAACCTTGAAACACATCGCTCTCTTAAATCTCTTCGCATTGTTGTCTATCCGCTCAACTCGACGAATTAGAAATGCCGCTTCAAGATATTCGAGATAACGCTTGATCGTATTTTTAGCAACACCAGAGGATTTGGATAATCCATCTAGACTTACTTCATTTCCAGAGTTGTAAGCTAGGGTTGTAAAAAGTCTATTTAGTTCTTGAATGTCATTAATACCATAAAGACTGGGTAGATCTCGGAGTAATACTTTATCGATAATGTCACTTTTGATATACTGACTAGGGCTTTGCCTGATGGTCTCTGAAAAGACTGCCTCTGGATATCCACCAAAGTTTAAGTAATTTATAAACTCTTCATTGAGCGCTTTAATATTTGTAACAGAGTATTCATTGTTGTGTGCTTTGATATATGTAACAGAGCGTTCATTTCTCTCCAAATCAAAAGCTTTAATTGGCGTTAATTTTATAAGTTCTGTTTCTCGACCAATAAACATTAAGTATTCAGCAAAAGTTAGCGGCGGTAGAACATAATCGCTAAAGCGACCAGCACCAGACTCATTGCTCTTTAATCTTAATGCTGCCGCCGCAGAACCTGTAGCAATAAAGCGATAGTCTGCGTATGAGTCAACTAGAGATTTGAGATGTACTTCCCAGGTACGCAAATACTGAATTTCATCAAAGAAGATAAACAATTTTGCATTGCGTTTATGTTCAAAAAGCTTCTGAAAATAATTAAGTATCCGTTCTAAATGCAGTCCAGTATAGATTGGCGTTTCAAGGGAAATGTATAAAATACTAGTTGCTTCTATCCCAGAGTCTAAGAGTGCGCGAATGGCGTGATAAACCATAACAGTCTTACCAACTCGCCTTGGTCCCATTAAAACGATCGCTCGACGAACATTTATATCCAAAATATTTTTATAGAAAGTCTCGAAGTACTTACGTCGAGGTGTATTTTCGTAAGTTATTTTTCCTTCTTTACTTTGTTCCCACCAAGGATTATCAAACCGAAGTCGGGATAAAATATCTGCTTCTGAAATTTCAAGCATAAGTTTTAAATAAGATTAGTTAACTAATCTTATTTTATCTCGATTTTACATTTAAGGTCAATTAACTAATCTTATTTTTGCCTTGTAAGTTTAGCGATCTCCTTACAGCATCTAAAAATTCAAGCTAAAATCGTGATGTTAAGCTGTGAGTCTCCAAGCCATGATCCAAACTTTAACTCAGGGCGATCGCGAACATATTGTTAGACAGTTCGTAACGTGGGAGCAGTTCCAAGCCTTAGAATCTGCTTTTTCAGATATTGACGGTGTGCGCCTGATTTATTGTGAGGGAGTTTTAGAAATTGTGGGTATTGGACGACTGCATGAAATGATCTGTACGTTGCTTGGGGCGTTGTTAATTTCATATTTCACTATCAAGCGCATTAGGTTTGTTTCTACTGGTGCATATACCCAGTTATTGCAAGAACGCACCAAGTTTCAAGCGGATTTGTCCTATAACTTTGATATGGAGAAAGAGATTTCGGATTTGTGTATTGAGGTCGTAGTGACGAGTGGTAATGTCGCTAAGCTCAGAAAATATCAGTTGCTAGAGGTTCCTGAAGTTTGGTTTTGGGAAGAGGGAAAGATTAGTATTTTTTGCTTTCAGGATGGGGATTATGTGCAGAGTTCCCATAGTTTATGTTTGCCTGATTTGGATATTGAGCATTTGGAGCAATGTCTATTAATGGATTCTCAGTTAGATGCAATGTTGGCTTTGGCTGATAGGTATAAATAAACTTTTTATACCTAATTACACTCAGTTATCAAGTTTCAGGAAGAGGTATTGTGCTAGAGACAAGAAACGTTTTTATAGATACTCAGTACTTTGTTCAAACTGGACTTTATTTCGATAATCCCGCTCTAAAGTCCTTCAGAGAATTATGTGAAGCTGGTGAGCTAGAAGGTATTTGTAAAAAAAAGATTAAGCAGAAAGCCGCTTGAGCATCAGAGGAATCATAGCCAAATGAACAACAGCCTCACTTACTTCAGGAAGGCGTTCATAATCTTTACTCAATCGTCGCTTCTTACCAAGCCAAGCAAAAGTACGTTCTACAACCCAACGACGGGACGGGGTTCTAACTTAAAGCCCTACTCTCTTTTTTCAGACAGAGTTTAAGTTGATACCCAAGCTATCCATGAACCCCGCCAAATCCTTGTTTGCTTTAGGTTGAGTAATTACGCCATTTCTTAGGGTGACTGATTTCTCGCCCATTTAAGCCACTGCGCCACAGAACTCCATCCATTGAGACGCTGTAACTGGAGAGCGTGAGCTTTTACTAAACTATCAACCGATCGCAAAGCTGCAAACTGTAAACCCAAGAAGCTATCAACAGCCGCATAGGGACCTCCTAAAGTTGCGGCTCCTGCGGCATATACTCTGCCATCGGCATTCCGCAATTCCGCAATTTCAAAATCATTAGTCACACTCAATCGACCTAAAGCATTCGTAGGAACGTTATAGCAATCGAGCAAATCAGCGAATAGAGGATTAGTCTGCACCTTCGCATCTAAACCCGTCGCATCAATAATAAAATCAGCCGTTAATTGCAAGACTCCTTCCATTTGGCGCGGACGAATGTAGGTGGCTGTGCGGCGATCGCTAAGTTGTTCCACCTTCTCCACATCCCCAAAGGTGATCTGATACCAACCCTCATTCAGTCCTGTTTGTACGATCCTTTTCCAGTCATGGCGATCGGCTGTAGTCGTTCCACCCCAATCCTTAAGCAAAGCTTGCCTAGTCTGTGGATCAGCTTCTTCGAGAACTGCGCGTAAATCGCCTCCCCAACAGGCTTTTGGCCAGTTGAAAGGCTGAAATTCGTAATGATTTTCCACGGTGCGGCGGGCGCTTCCGTAGCTATTGCCTTGGGCTTTGGGCGATCGCATTAAATGTAAGAGGTTAATTTTTTGTTGTGGTGATCGCTGCCGTACTTCATAAATGCGCTGCACGATCCGCGAAGCGACGATGCCGCGTCCGCGAATCAACACCGTACCGCCATAATTTTGTAAATGCTCGTAAATATGCTCATGTTCCTCATAGCCATTCACCACCGCTCGAAAATCCTCAGTTTCACTGCGATAGGTTTGGAGATCGGGCAAAAACTGAATCGCCGCATAGCCCATCGCCAAATGGAGATATTTAGCGACTAAAAAAGCATGATTCCCCCGTCCTAGGGAATAGGCGATCGCATAGCGTCCATCGGTAGTTTTGCGAATGGAACGTACTCTTCCATAGCGATAGATTTTGTCCCACCCAATACGGCTAGCTTCGCGATCAATGGAATCAAATACATTGCCCGATCGTGGTGTATAAGTTTCAGCGAAGTCAGGCTCAGCAAAGACTTGCCAGAGATATCTCAAAGCTGTGTTCACCTTGCTATGAGTGAAGTCATGCCATGCCTCGCGCCATGCGTAACTCGGAAATCCCCAAATATTATCGGGACAGGAATCGGAATTAGAGCGCAGTCTTTCATGTAAAGGAATTTGCGAATTGAGGCAGAGTCGCTTATATCGGGCATAGGGTTGTGGTTCTAGCCCAAGGGCAACAATCTGATCCGCCGCCACACCAAAAATCCGCAGATAGTCAGTCCAGATATAACTTCCTAATCCCCCACCGATCGCTCCGTAGGTTGTCTCATGAACTGGTAGCCCTAGACGATACAAAGATTGAACTTCTACATTCGGTAATTGAAAGAAATCTGGAGGGAAGGCTTGAGCATTTTCTACGCTTTGCCCAGTATTCACAGGCTGTGAACTAGCTGGACTTGCTGCGGACTGGAGCAAGCCCGTTTCAGGATGAAAGAGAATTGTGGGAACCGAAGATGAGAGCTTAACGGTATTACTGGATGAATTAGGCTGCGATCCCGTAATAATCGTTTGACTCGTTGATGGTAAATCAAAGGCGATCGCAATTTCATAGCGTCCAATCGTTAAGCGATCGCCACTCGCTAGCACTCTCCGCAATCCCATCCCCTGTTCTAGTAAAGCGCCATTGACCAAAACCCCATTGGTACTATTTTGGTCAATCACCACCACATTACCCTGCTCGAATACCAGCAAGGCATGGTATCGCGACACCGAGCGATCGCTTAGTACTAATGGCGATACCTGATTGCCATCTAAATCATTTGGCAAAGAAGTTTGCTCCTTGCCGATCGCGATCGGTAAACTCAACTGTAAGCTCTGCTGCTGATTCGTATTGATTTCCAGCCAACTTAACTGAACAAAAATTTGCATGTCATTGAAAATGATGGGTTAAGGGATTTACAGCCTGTTGAGGCTTAAAGTAGTACAGAGAAATTTTTGAAAGCGCGGCTAAGCCGCGCTTTCAAAAATTTCTCTGGATTTCGAGTCAGCGCAAAGCGCTGTATGGCGCAACTCTTTAATTAAGAAAGAGGCAAAATACTACTAGCAGCACCAGCTAAGGAAGTACCACACCAAGGGCATACAAGGTCGATCTTCTCATAGCCCGAAATTTTAGCGCATTTGGGATTTGGGCATTGTAACCCATAAGTTTGATTAGGCTGGTGAGGATTATTATGGGGATGTGGTGTAGGAATTGGCGCAGAAATTGAAGATTTAGTGAGAATTTCGGTAACTTGTAAAATTTGATGTCCTAACGCGATCGCACTATGTTGTTGAAGTTCGACTTCCCCCTGCACTAACTGTTTCCCGTCAACAACTGGCGGATTAGATTCGCGCATATTCCTCAGCCAATATTTCCGCTTTTGGGGATCAAAATAAATCACCACATGTAAGCCTGATACGGTGGGATCGGCTAAAACTAAATCACACCTTGCAGGGTCACGCCCAATCCGCACCATAGTGAGACCAATCCTATAGTGTTTAGTAAAGCCAGCTTCCACCCAAGCCAGTGTTAATTCAGACATATTCGCCCTTAATGCTTGATCCTAAATATAGCGTTTTCCCGTCTTTTCGATAAGATGTTTGTATTCTCATCGATGGTGAGAGCACAAATATCTTATGATCACAGCCTAGAAAGGTATAACATTAATCTCCATGACTCCGACATTAATTGGACGATGGCAAACTCGCCTCTTACTCTTGGGAACATTGGGGGTACTCATTACCATTCCCTTTTCTCTGCTCAATGGTGATGCGATCTACTTCCAAGTTTTACTATGTATCGCGGTTCTAGGATGTATTTGGGATATTGTCTACAATCTGCTCCAACAACTACGTTGGGATCATGATTGGTCGGCATTATGGCAACTAGCCGCAGGAATTTGGGAAGCTTTTTTCTTTTATGTTCCCTTTAAATTTCTACTTGGTAATGTCTTGAAATTACCTTGGCTCAGTTCAGAGATTCCCTTCGATAAGTTTTTACTACATTACCTATGTATATGGCTTGCGGTCTTTATCGCCTCTCAAACGATCATGCGAGTCATATTTCCGCGTTGGCGATTTCATGGAGGAGAATGGCTCTAAATCAAACAGGGGATGTATCACATCCCCTGTTTTTAGATAAGCTATTTTGCTGATGCAGTAATCAGATTTTTTTGAGAAACTAAACACAGCAACATAGATGTTTCGTTAAGCCCATTTGCAGCGAGAGTTAGACTGAAAAGTTTAAGTCTCGCTATTTTTGTGTTTAGTTTTAGGAAAATTAATTAGCAATCAGAAGACATAATCTTATTACTAGAGCCCTACTAGTTTTTTAAGATTATTTATTGCAAGTCAATATAGTAACATAAGTTGAGAGATCTGGTCAGAAATTTTTTGCTTTTATGGATGCAACCCTTATTCGTCAACTTGTATGGCTAGACTATCGATTAGCTCTGCTATTTGTTGTTTTTGTCCCTTTTGGATTGTTATGCTGGGCTTTTCGCAGTAGCAGTGAGGCAGTCAAGCGATCGCTACTTTTATATTGGCGTGTCGCTAGCCTCTTTCTAATTACAATCTATTTAGCGATCGGTAGTTTACCAATATCCTTTATTTCAGGCATCGTCGCGGAGATTTTAATAGTCTTGGCGCTCTGGTTTTGGCAAGATCTCAATGAAGATATTGAAGCTTCTCGCCAAAGTCTCGGACCAGTTTATTTAGGATGGCGTTGGGCAGTCACTATTTATTGTGGGGTAAGCATTGTATTTCGCGCATTATTTGCTAACTGTGCGTTTGCCAAAATTGATCAGCTTAGTGACACTTGCAAAATTTGGTTCGAGCCGCCTTTAAGTTTTAGTAACACATTTCATCATGGCGTTCCTGTCGAGAACTTGGCATTTTTTGGGGCAGTAGGGGGCATTGTGTATGGTTTGTATCTATTTTCATTCCTCGCCTTTAGTTTGCCAAAAACAGGCAGAATTGCATTTCGTGACTAATTTGTATTACAGCGCTTTGCGCTGACTTAAATTTTTGAAAGTGCGGCTTTGCCGCACTTTCAAAAATTTCTCTCGGTTTTAAGCCTCAACAGGCTGTAAAGAAAGATGGTGATTTGTACCACATTGCTTGATAGGAAAAGCCTCGCATTGCGAGGCTTTTCCTATGGTCTATATTGATTGGGATAACGAACCCTTGCCCCTGTCCATAAAAGCTTTTGACGTAAAGCCTGATAGTAGGAATAGTCTTCTCGCAAAACAATAAACTGCGCCTGACAATCTGACATCCGAATATCAACTCTCTGTCCGGGAAACACTGAAGTTGCCATTACTCCGTCTGTCCATAACTTCAAACTAAAGTCATCTGTAGTTAGTGACCAAATGCCCACCGTTAGTTTTGGTGGAATCACGATCGCCCGACTCGATAGGCTCAAGGGACAAATCGGTGTAATCGCGATCGCGTGCATTCCTGAATGCACAATGGGACCATTTGCCGCCACTGTGTAGGAAGTCGAGCCAGTAGGTGTCGCCACAATTAGCCCATCGCCATGATATTGATCGACCACTTCACCATCGATCTCTAGTTCTAAAGAGGCCGTCACCATGCGATCGGGAGAGGCAGGCTTAACACACATTTCATTGAGGCACAAAAAAGGGCCGCAGGGCTGCCCCATTCTGCTCCCTAAACCTTCATCAACATTGATTACCCGCGCTTCGAGCATCATCCGCCGCTCGATCGCAAAGCGATCGGATAATAGCCTTTCCCAAATTTCCTTAGTATTGCCACATTCCTCGATCGAGTGGGTCAGAAAGCCCAAATGTCCACCGACATTAATCGCTAAAATCGGTACTTCTAATCTTGCCAAATATCTCGCCGCCCCCAAAGTTGCCCCATCGCCACCTAAGACAACGGCTAGATCAATCTCTTGGTGCATGGATTCCAGAAAAACAGGATAGGGATTGTCGGTAGCTCCCGTTGGACCAATTAAGACTTTGACACCAAGTTCTTCTAGCTCACAGCTACATCGCTCCGCCCACATTTTGCCAATTTGACTACCCGACTTATAGGCGATTATTGCTTTACGAATCTTCACGAATATCTCTCAAGTGGGAACGTAATGATTAGCAAGATAAGCAGCACTAAGCGCTGTAAATCTCTGGATGGAATGCCTTCATGTTATATCAATTGTCATTTTTAAAGATGGGACAAAGAGCACATTGGCATCTTTTCTCTACTACAGCGCGTTGCGCTGTAGCGAAACACAGAGAAATTTTTGAAAGCAAGGCTTAGCCTCGCTTTCAAAAATTTCTCTGCAAGGCGTTGCATCGTGCTTTAGATGTAAGTAGCTGGGCATAATTAAAAACCAGAGCCAAAACCTGTGGCGCACGCGCAGCGTGCGCCACAGGTTTTGGGGTTTTATATTTAATTGCGCCCACCTACTTAGATGGCAGAATTTGTCTTATTTTTTGCTGGTTATTGCTGCTATTGTCATAATCTTTGTTTAATTAATGAAAATTAATGATACAAAAAACAAATTTTTGAGATAAGATTTGACACTAAGTAAAATTCTTTGTGTGAAGGGTAAGTCATGAGTCAGGCAGGATTTAGCGATTCATCATCACAAGAGAGCATCAATCCATTGATCACGGAACCGCAATCCCAATCTCAGAGTTTAACTTCTAATGTACTCGGAGATTCGTCTACTCTGCTTAATACCTTGCCCCGTCAAGTTTTAGAGCAAGAGCTACAGTTTTGTAACGAGCGCAGTCAACAGGCGCAGGTTTTGTTGCGTCAGGCTCAAGAACAACTACAGCTTTCACAATTAGTAATTCAGCGACAGGAAACTCTAACTCAAACGCTCCAAGCCAGAATTGACCAACTAGAGCGCGAGTTACAAGATGTGCATACTAATTGTGATGAGTTGCGCGATCGCCTCAAGCGTCAACAGCACCACACATCACAGTTAAAGGCTGCTCTCGAACGTTGCCTCGATACATCGACCCCTGAGCCTAAGGATATGGCTCTGTCGGCGTTAGAGTCTTGGTCGATCGCCAAGATGGCTGATGAAAAGATTGCACCAGTAGAAGCAGCTAGTAATTCTCCCTTGCAAAATGTAGTCAAAATTGCCCCTACTCCCCAGCCTATTGTTGTACCTGAAACCCCAGAATTAGTTACTCCGATTAAGCAATCTGAAGAACCTGAAGCTATTGAAGAACCACTTAGATTATCCATTCCTGCTAAAAATCAACCGATTTCACCTCTAATTGTTAGACCTCACAAAGCTTCTCAAGGTTCACCGATCGCCCCAAATTTACCCAAATGGCAGCCCAGCATTGTACCTGACGTAAAATCTGAATTTAAAAATATAGATGAGCACTCAGTTGATTTGGCAAACAGTCCCAATAACTACCAACCAGAGCCAGAAAGTTCATTTAATGAAGAAAGTAATGTCGCCAATGATTCCCCAATTTCTTCAGCGCCAACATTAAAAACTTCATCGGTAATGTCTACAGTAACTGCACCTAAGTTTATGCAGGCTTTGTACGGCAATACTAATCATGAAGAAGAAGAGCCACCTCAACTAGCGATCGCCAATTCTGCACCTCGTAAAGCTGTAACATCGTTAGCCGCAGTGCAGCTTCCTCAGTTCCCACCATTACCGCGCCGATGATTGGTTTTTTACGTGGTGCGATCGCTGCCTGCAAAGCTGCTGACAGTTCTCGAAAAAATACGCCTACCTATTGGCTCACCCTCGATGTGCAGGGTGTTGGTTATGACATTCAAATTACGGCTAGTGCGGCGAGTAAGTTACCACCTGTAGGCGAAGAAACACAGGTATTCACCCATTTGCTTGTCCGTGAGGATCAAATGGTGCTGTTTGGGTTTCCCACCCTCGCCGAGCGCGAGTTATTTCGCCAATTAATCAGCGTTTCAGGTATTGGCACGCAAGTGGGCTTAGCTTTATTAAATAGCTTAGGAATTCAAGATCTGGTTAAAGCGATCGTTTCGGGCAATACCAGAGTTTTGAGTTTAACTCCGGGGGTGGGGACTAAGACTGCTGAGAGACTTGCCCTAGAACTAAAAACAAAGCTTGCAGATGGTCGCCTCGCTCAAGTTGGTACAACGCGATCGCCAAGCAGTATTTTAAGTGTGGCGCTCCAAGAAGAATTGGAGATGACTTTGCTAGCTCTCGGTTACACACCTACAGAAATTAGCAATGCCCTCAATGAGATCGCCAGTTTGCCGATTCTTGCGAAAACCCAAGATATCGAAGCATGGATTAAAGAGGCGATCGCATGGCTATCTCGCTAAATTGATTAGTAGCTAGAATCCCCAGACAGTTTAAAAACGATATATATGTAAAAACTAAAAAACGAGTTTTTTAAATAGATTTTTAACTAAGAATAAGCGCCGCTTATTTGTTTGTAGTGAAAAATTCAAGGGATAAAGAATTACCTATTTGTAAACCTAGTTTATTTGCTAGTCCTGCTCTAATCTCTAGTACTTTAACAGTTCGGGTTAAGAAGCAGCCTATGCAAAGAAGGCTTCTTTGGAGTGATGGGAGCTATGACTGAAACTGCTATTTTTAGTCAATGGCAACACAGTATTTTCTCTGGCAGGATGAAAAAGCTACTGCTACGAGCTTTTGAGCTGCGAAGGCGATGGTCGGATTTAGCTGACTCTACTCGTTATCAATATCGATGTCGATTGTATCGAGACCTTGACAGTATTCTGTCTCTGTCACCGACTCAAGAAGATGGACTGAGATTACAGAAGCGATATCAGGAGTTACGAGAAAACTTATTCCTGTTTTTGGATGACCCCACCATTCCACCAACTAATAACTCTAGTGAACAGGCTTTGCGTTGCTTTGAACCCCGCCAAATCCTTGTTTGCTTTAGGTTGAGTAATTACTAATTTTATTAGTTTTTCTTTAGGACTTTTAATTTGATGAGGGTTGACTTGTGCTTTCACTTTCCCGCGACCAATAAATTTGATAACCTCTGGATCAGCCCAGAACCAAGCTTCTAATTCTTCTTAAGCTTTGCTGGCAACTTTTTACGCAATGTGCCGCAACTTTTAGAAGCCCACTTTTTTGTTTTGATGCTGCGATCGCCCATTTCATCACCAAAAACATAGCAATCTGCCTATGCAACCGCAAAATCGATGTGCGATCGCATTTTCGGACTATGAAATGCTAAGACAATATCTTGTTTGGGAACTCCTGCATTAATTAGCTCATTGGCAATTCCTTCTTCTGTCCAATCTTCTTCAATCCAAAATTTACCATCCCGAATTCGCACATAGACTGTAAAGCCATTAATGCGATCGCTTTTTTGCCAGCCAACGTTCATCCAGATGTAATTATGGCTGTTCTCGTCAATAACTAAAAAGTTTTCAACATCTTGATTAGGACGGCGATTACATAGTTCAACGTGCCTCGATAAGATGTTTTTAAGCAGTGCTGGGTAATCTAGTTTATCCATTTGACTATTTCCTCTATTTCGATATCTACAATGATTAGGGGAAGTTGATGCTTATCCAAAATTAGTTGAATGACAGTCTGACTGAAAAAGTTTTGATATGCTTCATTGCTAATAGCTACATAAAGTTTTCGTTCTGGTGCAGTTTCCTCAAGTAAGTAACGGTATATGTCGTATTGACCGAGAGCTTCTTTGAGATCTTGAAACTTAGATGTTCCTAAAAAGCTCTTGACTTCAATCACAATTTTCTGTCCACCTCTCTCAGCCGCTATGGGGCGTTCTGCACCAAGATCGGCATAGAGCCTAGTTTTCATGTACTCAATGATGTAGGGATCGTCTGTAACCTGCCATCCGTCTTTAATTAATGCATTTTTGACTGCAAAGTGAATGAAGTCTAGTTTTGGCATATTGGCTAAACATATTTTTTTCTCTAATTAAAGTTAGAATTTTCTCGCAGTAGTCAAGAATTTCTGTTTTAGTAGATTTTGTAAAAGTTATTTCATGGAATGAGGCTTGTACAGCAGAAACTGTGAGTAAAATTTCTGCAATCTGAACTTAAGTATATATTATGCTGGTTTTGCTCATTGTAAGCAAGTACTCATTTGGGGATTATCATCAGCATTGAGTTGAATCGCCACTCCACAAAAAATTAAACAGCGATCGCCCCCTCAACACATCAACATCACGATCGCCATTCCACAAAAATTAAACAGCGAGCGCCCCCTCAACACCTAAAACATTAACAAGTTATATATTTTTGCTTCAGCAATTATCTGGCTGTAATTTGTATAATTGGTTTATACCGACAACCAACTCAGGCATTAGTATAGACAAGTTATCAAGATTGATATCAGGTTTTATTCTGTATATCGTTTTCGTTCCCTTAGCTGTTTTCTTGTCATCAATATCAAAAACACTTGTTTTTAACATAAAGTCTCGCAAATTTCCACAATTGTATGTGTAATTAAGTTTGTTTATATCTTCTTTGGGAATATCTTGATTAATGCATTGTTCAGCAAAAGTGAGTGAAGTCCATCCATTCTTATTTTTTTGTTTATTGATATTTATTAATTTTTCAATCATGGAAGCCTTTATCAGTTCAGCAATTATGACATTTGCTATTAGCTTGTTGCTTTCATCTATAAATTTAACATAATCAATCAGTTGATCCATGACTGATTCGGCTAGTTGGTATTGCTGATTAAGATGTTCTATGGCATTTTGACATTGATCGATAGTACTCATGTTCCAATCTGACAGAAAATGATGAGTTAATCTATTTCTCTCATCACGAATTAGGATAAGATTATCGTAGAGCGATATGTCTCGAATTCTAAATTGAAAAGCAAGATGGACTGTTGATAATTCACCTAAACCATCATGATAGTTATTTTCAACCTCCGAATCGTAATCTTTTTGGAACTGTGTGACTAGTCCTCCCATTGTATTCTTATATACTTTCTGTTTTTTGTCTTGTACAATCTGAGTTATACCATTATGATCCCCAGAAGTATTATTGATAGAAACAAGGTGCTTTAAAAGTATTTCAATTTTTTGAAATAGCAAAAAGTTTTTGCCAATTTTTTGATGTATTTCAATCTGAAGTTCTTCAAGTTTTTTAGATGACATATATCTGTTTAGATAGAAATATTGACAATTGTATAACTTACACAATCTTAAAAGACACAGGTTTCCAAATTTTGGTGGTTTTAAAG
The DNA here is from genome assembly GCA_050632425.1 of Pseudanabaena sp. BL-A-41. Taxonomy (GTDB): domain Bacteria; phylum Cyanobacteriota; class Cyanobacteriia; order Pseudanabaenales; family Pseudanabaenaceae; genus Pseudanabaena. The sequence goes on from CP192607.1 coordinate 4,386,780, forward strand.
CCAATAGTCAGTGATTTTATCCATTTTTTAGGTGGAATTAGATGAAACTCGATCGCTAAATTCTAGATAAAACCGATACGAATCGGGTTAACTAAGCCATGTATCATTTAATCTGTAATAGATCCGCAAAAAATCCGCCCCATTGACATGAGCAATCAAATCTCAAAAATCACCTATACCTTTACTGATGAAGCTCCAGCCCTAGCCACTTACTCCCTACTGCCCATCGTCCAAGCTTTTACAAAAGCCGCCGACATCGAGGTTGAACTCAAAGATATTTCTCTAGCAGGGCGGATTATTGCGAATTTTCCTGAATATTTAACCGAATCTCAGCGTCAACCCGATGCCCTTGCGGAACTGGGAGACTTGGCTAAAACTCCTGAAGCTTATATCGTCAAGCTCCCGAATATTAGCGCTTCCCTGCCACAGTTAACGGCGGCGATCGCTGAGTTACAAGCCAAGGGTTACAACATTCCCAACTATCCTGCCAATCCCCAAACTGAGGAAGAGAAAGCGATTAAGGCTAAATATTCTAAGGTGTTGGGCAGTGCGGTTAATCCAGTGTTGCGTGAAGGTAATAGCGATCGCCGTGTCGCCGCCGCCGTTAAAGAATTTGCTCAAAAGCATCCCCATTCCGTTGGTGCATGGTCAAAGGATTCTAAATCCCATGTGGCGCACATGACTGAGGGTGATTTTTACGGTAGCGAGAAATCGGTGGTAATTCCCAAAGCGGGTGTAGTCAAGATTGAATTGATCGCAGCCGATGGTTCCACTCAAGTTCTCAAAGAGAAGACTGCTGTATTGGAAGGCGAAGTAATTGATGCTTCGGTGATGAGTGTCAAGGCTTTGCGGGAGTTTTACGCTCAGGAAATTGCCAAGGCGAAGGAAGAAGATATTCTGCTATCTCTCCATGTCAAAGCAACGATGATGAAGATCTCTGACCCGATTCTATTTGGTCATGCGGTGACGGTCTATTATCAAGATGTATTTGAGAAGTATGCTGATACTTTCAAGCAATTGGGAATCAACCCGAATAATGGTGTGGGGGATGTTTACGCCAAGATTGAATCTTTACCTACCGAACAGAAAGAAGCGATCGCCGCAGATTTGCAAGCGGTTTATGAAAAGCAACCGCGTTTAGCGATGGTCAACTCCGATAAGGGAATTACCAATCTCCACGTTCCTAGCGATGTGATTATTGACGCATCAATGGCGGCGACCATCCGTACCTCTGGCAAGATGTGGGGTGCGGACGGTAAGGCTTATGACACTAAGGCGATGATTCCCGATCGCTGTTATGCCACCATTTATCAAGCCTGTATTGAGTTCTGTCAAGAGAATGGAGCCTTTGATGTCACCACGATGGGCAATGTTGCCAATGTGGGCTTGATGGCTCAGAAGGCTGAGGAATATGGCTCCCATGATAAGACCTTTGAGATTCCTGCGGATGGTGTGGTGCGCGTTAGTGATGAATCGGGAACTGTTCTGATTGAGCATTCTGTCGCCAAGGGTGATATCTGGCGGATGTGTCAAACTAAGGACTTACCGATCCAAGACTGGGTAAAACTTGCCGTCAATCGCGCTAAAGCGACAGGTAATCCTACGATTTTTTGGCTAGATGAACATCGTGCCCATGATGCGAATCTGATTACTAAGGTCAAGACATATTTGCAAGAATATGACACCACAGGGCTAGATATCCAGATCATGTCACCTGTGGCGGCGATGAAATTTACCTGCAAACAAATTAAAGTCGGTAAAAATGTGATTTCCGTAACTGGCAACGTATTGCGCGACTATCTCACGGATTTATTCCCAATTCTCGAACTCGGCACTAGTGCCAAAATGCTCTCGATTGTGCCATTGCTCGCTGGTGGTGGACTATTTGAAACGGGTGCGGGTGGTTCGGCTCCTAAACACGTTCAGCAGTTTCTCGAAGAAGGACATTTGCGTTGGGATTCCCTCGGAGAGTTTTTAGCGATCGCTGTTACCCTCGAAGACCTCGGACGCAAAACCAACAATGAGAACGCAAAGATTTTGGCGATCGCCCTAGATCAAGCCAATAGCCTCTATCTCAATAACGATAAATCACCTTCCCGCAAGATTGGCGGCATCGATAATCGTGGTAGCCATTTTTATATCGCGCTTTACTGGGCGCAGGCTCTCGCGGAACAGGATCAGAATTTGGAACTGAAGTCAAAATTTGCTGAGTTGACACAGATCTTGGCGGATAAAGAAAGCCAAATTATTCAAGAATTGAGTGCTGTTCAAGGTCAATCTATCGATATCGGTGGCTATTATTTCGCTGATCCTGATAAAGCTAGTCAAGCGATGCGTCCTAGCCAGATTCTCAATGAGGCGATTAATTCATTCCATTAATATCAAGTTCTATTTCTTAATTAGGAGGAACAAAGGTTAGAAACTAGGAGTTACGCATTGACAAAAGGGAGAAAATAGGGGTTGAAATAGCCAGCAATGAAAAGCCTATGTCTTTGTTGACAATTTGACGGTTTGGACAAGGCAAAAGTCATAATGATAATTGCTGGCTTAATTTACTTATTACTTAATTATTACTGAAAACTATGACTGAGTCATTGGATGCTAAACAACAAAGAGAAGAAGCTCTGTTATCGGCGTTTTTAGAAATGGTGCGATCGCCTGATGGAGATTTTGGCGTACTTGATCGTCTTGGGGCAGCAAGTGCCGATCTAGAGAGTTTGCAGTTGCTAATCCAGTTTTTATCAAACCACCCCCAAGGCAAAAGTGCTTTTGAGAATTATCCCCGTATTGGTGAAGTTGATTTAGCAAAGCTTGCCCTTTTGCCGAGTCATACCTTTGGTTATGCCTATGCTCAGCATATGCTCAAAAACAACCTCAAACCATTGCAAATCAAGCCTAGTAACAATAACTATGAGTTTTTAAGCGCTCATCTCTCTGAAACCCATGATATTTGGCATGTGATTATCGATGCAGATACCAGTATTACTGGCGAGATTAAACTGGAAGCTTTTTATGTTTCCCAATTTCCCTTCAGTCGCTTCTGGTTAGCTCTAGTTACCAAAAATCTTCTAAAATCTGTTGTCTATAATATTGATCGCTCTACGGAATATATGGATGCGATCGCACAGGGATGGCTTTTGGCAAAACAAGCTCAACCTCTATTTGGGATAGATTGGAAGCTACTTTGGGAAAAGCCTCTCTATGAGATTCGCGACTCGTTAAATATCAAGCTCTCATAAAATAGTCATACATACAGGCTAGTGAATCGTATTATGTCTGTTGCGATCGCACTATCTCTTTAGAAATAATTCTTTAGTATTATTTTTTAATCCCTATCAACTAAGCACATTGCAACTGTATTTAACAATACTTTACATAATTATAAAATAGATGTAATGTTAGCGCTATGTTAAAAGTTGGTATAAATTTCCTTTTCGCTACTGTCCAGATCATGATTACTAATGGAGGTAATGTCATGACAGAACTAGGTATGCAATTGCAAGACTGATGAATGGCTTCATCGTGCTTTAAGCACTTTGTTGTCACAATGGCTAAACAAACCTTTTAGAAGTCAACATATATAAAAGTTTGGTCATCTGTTGGCAACAAAACTCGCAACGGGATTACTTTTTGTCTCACAAAATTTACGTTGTATGGTTTCGTGCTAACGGCATAGGTTAGAGAATCCATATCAACTCCAAACAGTAAAAAATAGTGAGACCTCACCATTGGAGGTTGTATGAATGTACGTGGAAAAACGGCTCTGATTACAGGAGCTTCGAGGGGTATTGGTCGAGCGATCGCCTTGGAACTCGCACAACAGGGTGCAAAGTGCTTGATTCTGGTAGCCCGCGATCATGAACGCTTAAATTCTCTAGCTTCCGAAATAGAAGAGCTAGGGATAGAAGCCGTAAGTCTACCTTTAGACCTATCGCAAACGATTGAAGTGAACATTGCGATCGCGCAAGTATGGCGTGATTTTGGACCGATCGATATTTTGATTAACTGTGCTGGTGTGGCGCATCAATCCTCATTTTTGCGATCGCGCTTTCAAGATGTGCAATCGGAAATCGAAATCAATCTACTTGGGATGTATGCCATCACCCGAATGGTGGCGCGACGAATGGCTGTGCAACGCCGAGGAAGTATCGTCAACGTGTCTAGCCTGATGGGTAAAGTTGCTGCACCCACGATGGCGACCTATTCTGCGACCAAGTTTGCGATTGTTGGTTTTACCCAAGCTCTGCGGGGAGAGTTAGCTGCTTACAACATTAAGGTGTCAGCTTTACTTCCCTCTCTCACAGATACGGACATGGCGCAGGATTTGGAGTGGTTTCGCTGGGTTTCACTGATGACTCCTAAGCAAGTTGCTAAGGCTCTCATCTCTGGACTAGAGCGCGAAGCTCCCGAAATCCTTGTCGGTTGGCAGAGTCATCTCGCGGTTTGGTGTCATCGGCTCTTTCCATTCCTAATGGAAAAGATCTTGCTCATGGCTGCGCCTAAAGTGATCTAAGCAAAATGGATGTCTATCCATTTTGCTTAAGACAATAATTACAAGGAACCTTTTAAAATGCTGGCGAAGCCAGCATTTTAAAAGGTTCCTTAGTTTGGATTTGAGCGCAAAGCGTTCTAGGGTATAAAATCAGGCGATCGCGTAATCGCGTACATTTTGACATCCCAAGGACGATTCTTGGTGAATACATAACTATGCAGAATCCCTTCAAACTGCATTCCCGATTTTTCTAAAACTCTGGCTGAGCCAATATTTTCAACAGCGCAATATGCCTGAATCCTGAGCAAGTGCATCACATGAAACCCGAAAGCGATCGCTGCTTGTGCTGCTTCCGTCATTAATCCCTGTCCCCAATATTCCCTTGCTAGCACATAACCCAATTCGGCACGGCGATGGATTGAATCAGTGTGCAAGCTACAAGTTCCAATTAATTTACCACTTTCTTTCTCAACAATTCCCCACTTCATGCCCTTGCCAGAACGATACATTTTAAAGGCAATGTTATTGAGATACTCGTAAGTATCCTGAATGGATTGATGATGATCCCATAGTGTGTATCTTGTCACTTGTGGATCGCTGGCATAGGCAAAAATATCTTCGGCATCTTCAATGGTTATTTTCCGAAGAGTCAGTCTTGGTGTTTGTAAAGTTAGAAATTGCTCTGGTAGATCTAGCATGGTGATAGTTCTATAAATTTTCTACACAATGCTTTACATTTCACCTAGCATTACAGACTAAATGTAAAGTATTTATTTAGTGATAAACGCTTATAACAAATCCTCAGTCCAATTCCTGAAATATTTAGTAATTACAAAGAAACGATTATGACTATCGCCCCTGTTGCTCCTAGTAAGGTTTTACCAAAAGTTCCTGTTGATTCTAAGACTCGCGTGAAACAGTTCATGCAGAACTTACAAGACAGCATTTGCCAAGGTTTAGAGGAATTAGACGGCAAAGCTAAATTTAAACAAGATCAGTGGGAAAGACCTGAAGGCGGCGGCGGTAGATCTCGTGTAATTACCGATGGTGACTACTTTGATAAGGGTGGCGTAAATTTTTCCGAGGTGTTTGGCTCCCAGTTGCCCCCAACCATTTTGCGCCATCATCCAGAAGTTGCAGGCGAGACATTCTTTGCAACGGGTACTTCGATGGTGCTGCATCCCAAGAATCCCTATGCACCAACAGTTCACCTCAACTACCGTTATTTTGAAGCAGGTCCCATTTGGTGGTTTGGTGGTGGACTTGACCTCACCCCTTACTATGGCTTTGCTGAAGATGCCAAGCATTTGCATATTGTCCTTAAAAAGGCTTGCGATCGCCACAATCCCTATTACTACCCTGTCTTCAAACAATGGTGTGATGATTACTTCTTCCTGAAGCATCGTGGTGAGACTCGCGGTGTCGGCGGTATTTTCTTTGATTACCAAAATGGTGAAGAAGGGTTGTACAAAAATAGTAGTGACTCCACCAATGCTCAAATACTAAGTGATGAGATTGGTGATGTCCCTCGTACTTGGGAAGAAATTTTTGCTTTTGTGCAAGACGTTGGTAATTCGTTCTTGCCCGCCTATACACCGATCGCTAACCGTCGCCGCAATACTGAATTTGGCGATCGCGAGAAGCAATGGCAACTTTACCGTCGTGGACGCTATGTCGAATTTAACCTCGTCTACGATCGCGGCACAATTTTCGGTTTGCAAACCAATGGACGCACTGAGTCAATTTTGATGTCACTTCCTCCTCTAGTACGTTGGGATTACGACTATCATCCTGAACCTAATACCCCTGAAGCTGAATTGTACACAACTTTCCTAAAACCCCAAGACTGGGTTAGCTGGCAAGGTTAATAAAAAAGCACCTCGTAAGAGGTGCTTTTTTATGCGTCAGGATCACTTATTTATGCTTCTTGAAAGTAATGGTATAAATTAGCGATCGCCATATCAGACGATTGTTTAACTACATCTACTTTTAAAGCTTTTGCTATAATTCTAAGGGCTAAGCAATATTCAATCAATTAACCAAAGATAATGACATTTTCATGATTATCGTTCGAGAGCCTACTACTTCAGAAAAAATCAGAGAAATGGCAGAACCATTCTTTGGGCTGAGAATTAAACTTGCAGTTGATGTAAAAAGAGAAATTCTGGCTGGTGGCGGTGAACTTCATTTTGATTGTGAGCAGTTATTGCTAGATGATGGTAGTCAACAAGAGAATATCTGGGGTGCGGATTGGTATCCTCAAACGAAAGAGGTTGGGTTTGAGTCAATTATTAACATTCGTCCTCGTCAACAAAATATGGCAATGGAAGTCAGGGATTTACAACTCAAAGCGAGAATTGAAAAAATAGTTCGTTATCTTTTGGAGGTGATGTAATGGAACGTCAAAGTCTATATGAAAGATTTAAACTTTTAAGTTGGCAGCAGCAGATTGGCAATATCGCTTCAACTCTTGCTAATATTTCACGCTATGCAGATTCTCCTACTTATGATGAACTCACTAAACTTTCTCTGCGTGAGGCGGCTTTAGCGATTGATTGGTGTGTGCCAAATGTTCCCCAGCAGTTTTTGCTTGATCTAGCGATGATGCATAGGGAGTTATTGGCGTGGTGGCAAGTTTTTCCTGTGGAGCCGCGATCGCTTTTGTCGTTGCATACTCGTCATCAGTCGGATCGTTTATTGGTGATGGCGGGATTGATGATTGGTGTGGATAAAGATCTGCAATCTGTCGATGTGATTTCTGAAGGTAACAGATTAAATGGTGTTGATATTTCAGTTGTAAAGGAAACTACTGTTTCTGTTTAGCTAAAATTGGAAGTAATGGTATAAATTAGCGATCGCCATATCAAACGATCGCTTAACTACATCTGCTTTTAAAGCTTTATGCCACAATATTAATTTTATGCGATATGCTAGTATTAGCATATTTGTAATGTGAGTATTTTAACTTTGAAACCTGTTGAGTGGATTGGGAGTTCCCTAGATGATTTAAAAGATTTCCCAGATGAGGTTCAGCAAGTTGTGGGTTATGCTTTGTATATCGCTCAATGTGGAGATAAACATCCTTCTGCTAAGCCACTTAAAGGGTTTAAAGGTGCTGGGGTTGTGGAAGTAGTAGAAGATTTTGATGGAGACACTTATCGGGCAGTTTATACAATCAAATTTGCTGATGTGGTTTATGTTTTGCATTCCTTTCAAAAGAAATCTAAACAGGGCATTGCTACTCCAAAGCAAGATATGGATTTGATTGAAGTAAGACTAAAACGGGCTAAAGAACATTACTCTGAGCATTACAACAAGAAATAAATGGAGGTGTTAAATGACTGAAGAGATTAAGGTGCAAAAAAGTAGTGGTAATGTTTTTGCAGATTTGGGATTAGAGAATTCTGATGAGTTGCTGGTCAAAGCAGAACTTGCTTACAAAATTAGCAGTATCATTACTAAGTTAGGAATTACTCAAGTTGAGGCGGCTAAACTATTGGGAATCGATCAGCCTAAGATGTCGGCTTTGATCAATGGCAAGTTATCAGGCTTCTCGACTGTGAGGTTGTTTAGGTTTTTAAATTCTCTGGGTCGTGATGTGGAAATTGTGGTAAAAGATAAGCCTAAATCGCGTTCTCAGGCGCGTACTCAGGTCGTAAGTAGATAAGTTGCTTTATTTCCCTTCTTGAAAGTAATGGTATAGATTAGCGATCGCCACATCAGACGATTGTTTAACTACATCTACTTTTAAAGCTTTTGCTATAATTGCTGATAATTATATGACTTAGGATGCAAATCATGAGTATTGCCTTAAAAATTGAGCAAGAGCAGTTTATTCAAAAAAAGCTAAAAAGTGGTAAGTATAGCTCTGCTGATGAGGTGATTTTTGAGGCATTTCGGTTGCTTGAGGAAAGAGATCAGCATTATGAGCAATGGCTGCAAGATACTCGCCAAAAGGTGGCTGATGGTCTAGCTCAACTAGATCGGGGTGAAGGACTGGATGGTGAGAGTGTGATGGCAAGATTAAAAGAACGGGTTCGTAATGCTCGTGAGAATCATCAATGACAAGCTACATAATTTCTCCATTAGCAAGTCGAGATTTGGATGATATTTTTGACTATTTTGCTGAGTTTAGTGTTGATGCTGGCGAGAGATTTGTTGATGATTTCAATAAGAAATGTCGTAATTTAGCTGCTTTCCCTCATATTGGTCGCGCCTACAATGAGATAGAGTCTTCTTTGCGTGGTATTCCTTTGAGTGGATATGTCATCTTCTATCGAGTGAATGAGAACTCTATAGAGATTGTCCGAGTGGTAAGTGGGTATAGAGATTTAGATTCTTTATTTAGAGGAAGTAATGATATAAATTAGCGATCGCCACATCAGACGATCGCTTAACTACATCTGCTTTTAAAGCTACCAAATTGTCTGGATATTGGATAAATTTCTGATTTTATGGTCTTTTGTAACTAGCGGCAGACCGAGGTATAGAGAGGTTGCTGCGATAATGCGATCGCCCATTTCTGGAACAATTTCACGCGAGATTTGGGTAAAAGCTTTGGCTACTGGGGTATCTAATGGAACAACAACTAAGTTCACAAGTGGATCGTCTATGAGTTGTAAAAGTTGCTCTAGTGAACTTGTGGGAATCCGATTTTTCTCAACTAAATAATTCATTTCCACAAGAGAAATCGCAGATATAAAAATTGATTCGCCATTATTCAAGGCATTATCAAGGGAAGTTAATGCATCTGTTGATAATTTTTCTGGACTTCGCAAATACCAAATAATTGTGTGGGTGTCAGCTACAACGCTCATAGTTCAATATCCTTGGGGAAGTTTGCCCACATTTCTTTTCTGGCTGTGGAGAGTTCTTCTTCGGTGAGGTTAATATCTGCATTTGCCCATAAACCTTTGATACTTTTACTTGGGGCTTTAGGTATTGTTTTAGATTGCAAAAATTCAGCAAATTCTAATAGTGCTTGCTGTTTCTCAATAGGTAATGTTTTGATCACTGCGATTAATGTTTCTTCGATTTTGGGTAGTGTTTGCATATATTTAACTCTGTTTGATTGTTAGATTACTGGAAAATTTACTTTATTCCTTCTTCTTAACCCGTTTTTTCTTCTCGACTTTGAGCAATGGCGCACTTAGGGCTTCATAGAGACTAAATAAATACTCAATGCGGTTGAGTTCGCTAACGAAGGGCTGGGGACGATAGCAAAGGTCTACGGCTTTGTCTAGAGTTTGATGGGCTTTTACCAAGTCGGGCGGCATGGTGAGAGGATCGTAAAGATCGGCGAGACTGGATTTGACCTCCCCCTGCCCCTCCTTCAAAGGAGGGGAGTAAGACCCGCTTTCTTGTTCCTCTCCTTTGAAAGACTCTCTCTCTTGTTCCCCTCCTTGAAAGGAGGGGCTAGGGGAGGTGTATTTCTCTCGCACCGCCAAAACCACTCGCACCGCATCTTCAACTTTTTGCTTTTGTTTGTCGCTGACGTTTTCAGGGAATGGATAGTTGTTGTAAACGATTGTATTGGAGTAGCGAAAACGACTTTCTAACCTTCCACATACATACCGAACCCAAGTCATGTGCATTTCTGAAGTGAGGACACCAAAGAGATATAGAGTTGCATTAGGTAGAGCAAATGCAAGATTACTAACGATAGTATCCTTACTTAAAAACCCTATTGGAATATATTTTCGATTTTCAGAAGAAACACTTGGAATTAATAAGTAATCAGAATTAGGCTGTCTATTTTCAGCAAATAACGGCATTGTTGCATAAAAAGGGGAAGAGGAGGTAAATTAGATAAAAATCAGGAGAGGGAGTCCCAGATAATGAAAGAGAAATATCAGGTACGCAACTGGGCAGAGTATAACGCAGGGCTAAAACAAAGAGGAAGCCTGACCTTCTGGATTAGCGAAGAAGTAATCGGAGGATGGTTAAATCAAACATTAAGTGGCAAACGGGGTGCTTCAAATGATTACAGTGATATAGCGATCGCGACATTTATCACTGTAAAAGCGGTATATCAGCAAGCAGGAAGACAAACGCAAGGAATGTTAGAGTCACTATTTACCTTGATGGGAATAGATTTGCCAGTGCCAGACCACAGCACCGTATCAAGACGGACAGCAAGTTTAAGTGTGCCCTTACCAGTAATCCCCAAGCAGGGAGCTGTGCATGTAGTAGTTGATTCGACAGGGATCAAAGTCTATGGTGAAGGTGAATGGAAAACACGGCAGCATGGGATTAGTAAGAGACGGACATGGCGCAAATTACACCTTGGAGCCGATGAATCAACGGGAGAAATACTGGCTGCGGTCGTCACTACGAATGATTGTCACGATGGTGAAGTACTCGCCGATATTCTCGATGGGATTGATGCTGAAATTGATCAAGTTTCCGCAGATGGAGCTTATGACCATCGTCATTGTTACGACGAGATTGCCCAACATGGAGCTAAAGCCGTGATTCCTCCCCGCAAAGATGCCAAAATCTGGCAGCATGGCAATGCCAATGCTCCTCCTCATCCCCGTGACCAAAACCTGCGCTATATCCGTAAACATGGGCGTAAAAAATGGAAACGTGACTCAGGTTATCATCGACGTTCTTTAGCAGAAACCACGATGTTTCGTTTCAAAAAAATCTTTGGTAGTACTTTATGTTCTCGTAAATTTGACAATCAGGCGGTTGAGTTGTTCATCAAATGTGCTGCTCTCAATCGCATGATTCAACTTGCTAAACCTCTCTCCTCTCCTGTTGCTAGTTAATTATCTATCCTAAGATCCTCCATCTTTTGGCTTCTTTTTATTCATACAACAAAGCCGCAAATAACGTTGGAAATTCTGCCCATTTTACTGTTGAGGATTTTGTACTAGCCAATCTCATTTTTTTTACTAATTCTATTTTTTTCAATAAGATAGGAAGTTTTTTAAGTTCTTCTGGTTTAATAGTTGTTAGCCAGAAGCACCAACGACATATGTCATTGATAAATTCTTCAGAACCTAAAAAACGTCTAATAAACTTAGCTCCATTAGGTTCTTGCCTGATGTATTGATTTCTTTCTTCATCAGACATTAAGAGATTCCCTCCATCTGTTGGTTTACTTCCGTATATCATCTCAGAGGTATTGCTAATTGGCTTAGTTCTCTTTAATACGATTAAATCATTCCCCTCAGCTAGATACGGATTAATGTTTCTAACTCTTTTTTCCGTCGGTTCACCCTTAATATCTGCATAATCAAAAATCCTTTTATTTTCAACATCCTGCAACCCAAAACCAATAATCACACAATGTACAGCCGCATTACCTTTTGCCTCATTACTCCAACTAAAAGTCCGATGAGCAAAATGAATCTTGATCTTATATCGGTTGTAAAGCTCCTGCCAGAGAATCCCGACTTGTTCACCTTGCGAGATTGAACTGGTGCTAACAAAAGCGCATTTGACCTCCCCTAGCCCCTCCTTGAAAGGAGTGGGACAGGAGTTTAGATATTGAGCCGCTTTCAAGTACCAAGCACAAACATAATCTAATACACCAGCCCCATTTACCCCCGCAAAAATCATCTCCATATCCGACTTCTGCTCAGCACTTTGTAAATGCTTACCCACAAAAGGTGGGTTACCCAAAATATAGTCAAAAACCTTGCCCTGCCACTCCTTGGAAGGAGGGGAGAAAGACTCTTTCTTATCCTCTTGTCCCCCTCCTTGAAAGGAGTGGCTAGGGGAGGTTTGTAATCTGGAGTCACCAGAAGAGATTCTTAAATGCTCCCTAATATCCTCCAATACCCCGTCTAAATTCTCAAAAATCAAATTATTGGCATACCGCAACACCGTAATCCCAACACTCCACAAAAACTCATCCCTCACTGCATCATATTCCTTACCTTCCTTTGTAAAATGCTGACCACCATCCAACTTGATCGCCAAATTAGCACTCGGACAAAAGAAATCCAAAATGTAATTACCAATTGAATGCTGTCTTCTAAACTTAAATCCATCCAACTGCTTACCCTGTAAAGCTTTCCACAAAGCCACCTCCGCAGGAGTTGCGTTATTCCGTAACTCTCGCCGAAACTCTTTCTTGCTACTAAGATTACTAATCGCCTTGTAAGGAACTTGCTCGCCTAACTCCTGTCCCCCTCCTTTGAAGGAGGGGCTAGGGGAGGTTTTTAATCTCTCTCCTTGCACAGAAAAACTAGAAAAAGTTGTAGATACCTTTGGAACCACCCCTAACCCCTCCTTTGAAGGAGGGGAACAAGATTTCCAATCAATCCGCAACGAATTACCATGCACAATCTTCGCTGCCTTCTTCAAAGGCAAACGCACAAAATACTGCCCAAACTCATTACTAACCTTGATATTCATCTGATGGTCGATCAACCACATCGCCACCTCAGCCACCCGCACCGCAAACTCATCGTACTCAATCCCCGCAAACTGATCCACATCCACTTGAATAATTGAGCTAACATCCGTCACTAACTGCCCACTCTTATTCAATTCCAATAAAATCAAAATCTCTAAATCACGTAATTCTCGATAAGTAATAATCAAGAAATTACCGCAACCACAGGCAGGATCAAGGAAATGTAAATTTGCTATCTTTTTATGTAACTCCTCTAATTTGCCCTTACTACCCTTAGCCTTCTCAAACTCAGTATAAAGATCATCCAAAAAAAGCGGCTTAATCAACTTTTGAATATTCTTCTCAGACGTATAATGCGCCCCCAAATTCCGCCGTTCCGTCTGATTCATCACCGCCTGAAACATTGACCCAAAAATAGCAGGCGAAATCTTACCCCAATCAAACGCACAAGCCTCTAACAACATCACCCGCATTTCCCGATCAAACGCCGCAGGTTGCACAGTCTCCTCAAACAACTTCCCATTCACATAGGGAAACTGCGCTAAATTCTCGTCTAAATTCTTTAACCTTCGCTCAGGAGGCGTATTCAACACATGGAAAATCGAAGCAATGTGCATCGCCAAATCACTGCCATCTTCCTTAGTATGGAGATCGATATATTCCCAAAAAATCCCCTTATTAAAAATCCCCGTATCATCAGCAAACATACAAAACAATAGCCGCACCAGATACACCTCTAAGTCATGCCCCGTATAGCCAATCTCCTTAAGGCGATCGTGTAACTTACCCATCAACTCCGCCGCTTCAATATTGACAGGATCTTCATCCTTATAAACCCGCTTCTCATATCCCGCCATAAAGCCGAATAGATGCACATGGTTCACAAAATCCTTTAGCTCAAACTCATGACTAACATCCGTATCCAAATCATAGAGCCTGAATCTCTGGAAATCCGACACTAAAATATACTTAGGTAACTCATGCTCCTTTAAATTTGGGAAATAATCCTTAGCCTGTTGTGTCGCCTTGTCTAAGTCCTTGCCCCTAGACTTATGCTCCACCAAAATCGTCCCCTTCCACAGCAGATCGATAAAACCTTGTTTGTTATCCGCTTTTTTAATTGGTAGCTCAAAACTCCCCACCCGCCGCCGTGAAATGCCAAACACATTAAAAAATTCATTCCAAAAAGATTGAGATTCTGACTTCTCTGAAGTCTCGCTTTCCCACTCCTTAGAAAAGGCGATCGCTCTTTGCTTAATCTCATTCCAACTTAGAGGCATATCTGGAAATATTACTGCATAATTTTAGGTAATATTTATACTAGCATTTGTTTCTTAAAATTACCTATAATCAACTTAATGAAAGGAAACATTAGGAAGAAGACGATCGCTTACGTTCTCTAATCTAAGAGCAAAAAACAAGAATTTGAAAATACTCTCAACTCCTAACAAAACCATGATTAAACAAATTACCTTAGAAGTCGAAGCCCCCATCGCAGACGCATACCAAAATGCAACTCCAGAACATCGTCAAGCACTACAGGCGATCGTTAGCTTATATCTAAAATCTATATCTATTCCACCTCAAAAAGATATTGTATCCAACCAAGATATTCCTAACAAAAAGCCAAAGCGCACAACACCCGCCCATCTGATTGGTAAAGGAAAAACATTAGGCGATATTGTCAGCCCAATCGTAGATGAAGAGGACTGGGAATGTCTGAAATGGTAATTCTTGATACCCATATTTGGTTCTGGTTTATCAATGGGAGTTTTGAGCGCTTTCCCGCACAGTGGCTAGAACAAATTCGGCAAGCAGACATAGTTGCAGTCTCAGCAATATCTTGCTATGAAATCGCTCTAGCCTATAACAAAGGCAGATTAGAAATACATATCCCTGTTCCAGATTGGCTTACTGATTCACTAGCCCCCGCAGGAATCGAGTTATTTCCACTAACTCCCGCAATTACAGTTAGAGCCGTAAACCTATCCCCCATCCACAAAGACCCCTTCGATCGCCTAATTATCGCCACCGCCTTAGAATATGGTGCAAAACTTGCCAGTGTTGATAGCTTATTTTCTAAATATTCTGAACTTGAGAATTACCTAATGTAAATAAGGAATATCTAAAATATGCTATTACAACGCATCACCATAGATTGGAATATCTGTCATGGCAAACCCTGCATCAGAGGCTTACGCTATCCCGTTGAAATGATTTTAGAACTCCTCAGTTCTGGCATGACCACCGAAGAAATTCTAGAAGACTATGACGATCTAGAGCGAGATGATATTCTTGCAGTCCTCGCCTATGCCACTAAACTTAGCCAAGTAAAGCGCATCCACAGGGTTCTTGTATGAAATTTCTTATTGATGCTCAATTAACCGTGCGTTTATCCCATATTTTAAAATCAATGGGACATGATGCAATAGAGCATTATCGCCTGACAAAATTGAATTATTTCCACTAACTCCATTAGTATAACTAAAACACTGTGATAGGCGGCGCATTGCGCCGCCTATCACTTAAAGAACTTGGGAGATGAGGATCGGTGTTAGAAATCAATAACCTTAGTGTTAACTATGGCGGAATTCAGGCTTTGCAAGATGTGAGCTTGACTGTCAATGAGGGCGAAGTTGTCACTTTAATCGGGGCAAATGGTGCGGGTAAAACGACCACTTTACGCACTATTTCGCGCTTGGTATCACCACGATCGGGACAGATCCTCTACAACGGCAAAAATATTACAAGCTTAAGACCCGATCAAGTAGTGCAGGCTGGCATTGCCCATAGTCCTGAAGGACGCAGAGTATTAGCTCGACAAACGGTATTAGATAATTTAGAACTCGGTGCTTTTTTGCGGAGCGATCGCTGGGGGATTAAAGCCGATATCGAAAAGCAATTTCAGATTTTTCCACGCCTCGGTGAGCGCCGCGATCAACTTGCTGGAACCCTAAGTGGTGGTGAACAACAAATGCTAGCGATCGCCCGTGCGGTGATGAGTCGTCCGAAATTATTATTGCTCGATGAACCAAGCTTAGGCTTAGCACCGCAAATTGTACGGGAAATTTTTAAAACGATTGTGGAACTGAATAAATCGGGTGTAACTATTCTCTTAGTTGAGCAAAACGCCACCTTGGCTCTGCAAAATGCAAACCGAGGCTATGTGATGGAATCAGGAATCATTACAATTGAAGGACAAGCTTCTGATTTATTAATTGACGAAAGAGTCCGTCAAGCTTACTTAGGATAGTGGGGCAATGCTCGCTCTTAGTCAAAAACTTTTTCGGATTTCCTGTTTTAACCAACACTTTTAACGCACAATTTTAAGTAGATACCTAGCGCACCATATTGTTTCGTATGATTGAGACCCTGAATAAGCTGCCTCGTTGGTTTTCACTGGGCTTAACCTTCCCGTTAATTTTCCTGAACGGGTGGCTATTGCTATTGCTTGGTAGAGAATTGCAGCCATTAGTTAGTATTCTCATCACAGCAACAGTGATTTCCTTTTTGCTAGATTATCCAATTCGCTTTCTCATTAAATTGAAAGTGAAGCGAGGTATTGCCGCAGGATTAGTGATCCTCATATTTTTCATGCTGCTTGGCACTTTAGCCATTTTTCTCGTGCCGCTAATTTTGGCACAGGCAAATGAATTACTTGTCCGTCTGCCTGATTGGATTAAGTCAGGTCAGCAGCAGCTACAAACCCTTGAGACTTGGGCGCTCGCGCAGCAATTACCGATTGATATTAGTAGTACCTTTAATCAATTAATTGAAAAATTGACAGGTGTTCTGCGATCGCTAACTAGTCAACTTTTTAGCATCGTTTTTGGAGCGATCGGTAGTATTGTCAATGTCTTTTTGACCTTAGTATTTTCCATTTTTCTAGTTTTACGTGGGCAAGATCTTTGGAATGGGTTACTTAGTTGGTTGCCTCAGAAATGGAATGATCAAGTGCGTAATTTGCTACCTCGCAATTTTGAGCGCTTTATTGTTGGGCAAGTAACTTTAGCCACGATCCTCGGCGTATGCCAAACCACAGCCCTGCTAATTTTAGGTGTCCCCTTAGCCCAACTGTTTGGATTTGGGATTGGGATTGCAAGCTTGATTCCCCTTGGTGGCTCCACATCGATTATTACGATTAGCCTATTGCTTGCCTTACAAAACTTTTGGTTAGGAGTAAAGGTTTTATTGGTAGCTGTAGCGGTTATTCAGGTCGTAGAAAATGTATTAGGTCCACGTATTGTCGGTGAGTTAACAGGACTGAACCCTGTATGGATGTTAATTTCTCTAGATATTGGCTTTAAGCTAAATGGGGTTTTAGGTTTGTTAGTAGCCGTACCGATCGCAGGTTTTATCAAAGGCACATTTGACACAATTCGCGGTGTTAAGCCACCAATAACCAAGGAGGTTGAGGTCATCGCCGACGCAAATACTGAGGTTTTACTAAAGTAACCGATTTTTTGTGGCGTGGCTCCGCCACGCCACAAAAAATTTGCTTCCTTATTAAATCGCAGAACCATTACTTTAAGTTTTTGTAACTTATACCCCAATCAATAGATACTCTGTTAATCTAAATAAAATAAACATGAGCAGCGCAAATGCTACTCATGTTTCTCTTTTTATAGCCCCACTGACAACTTGTGCATATGAAGCGTTTTCGGGATGAATGGATTGACGAATGGTGTCAAGAAAATGGTTGGACTGACCTATTTGTAGAGCGCTGCTGTAATTATTGGGCCTTCCCCCCAAGCTCTGTCATGCCCCTGCCAATCCCTAACGATACCCTTCGAGAGATCAAAGCTGCTAAGGGGATGAGTGATGATGAGAAATTCTGGACATTCGCCGCGATCGCGATTTCCTGTATTGCATCGATATTTAGTTTTATCTTTAAAAATCCCCTACCCATTACCTGTGCATTTGGCTGTGTCGCCTTTATCGTCGGACAACTAGAAATTGAAGAGTTTTAATCAAAAAGGGGATGCAGAGCATCCCCTTTTGATTTAGATTTTGGCTGTGTTGCCTTTATCATCAGGCAACTAGAAATTGAAGAGTTTTAATCAAAGGGGGATGGTTTGCATCCCCTTTTGATTTAGATTTTGGCTGTGTCGCCTTTATCATCGGGCAACTAGAAATTGAAGAGTTTTAATCAAAAAGGGGATGCAGAGCATCCCCTTTTGATTTAGATTTTGGCTGTGTTGCCTTTATCATCGGGCAACTAGAAATTGAAGAGTTTTAATCAAAAGGGGATGGTTTGCATCCCCTTTTGATTTAGATAAGAAAGGCTCGCTTAGCGAGCCTTTATTTATAGAGCTAATATTTTTGCTACGAGTGCTAGACTTTCCTCGAAAAGCACCTCTCGCCCCCAGCGCTGTAACTGTTGACCGAGAAGCGTGTCAGCACTTTGATCAGATAAAGGTGACACCTGATGCACACGATAGTTCTGTGCGCCGCCACCAGCTTCCATCCGCATACAGCCTGTGGACTCCGAGCAGAACACATTACAAGCATCAGTATTTTGATTAGAGGCAGTTAGGCGTAAGCCAATCAAATCACCAATTACTTCTCCGGGATCGCCAACGGGGATCGCGGCAAGTTCGGCTTTGATTCTGAGATTGTGTCGTCCCTCAAAAATAATATGTTGAATGTCATAATCGCCACCTTCACTGGTACGCTCGATCGGTTCCCATTCCAAACGGCTAGCAATCCAGCCTAAAAACATCAGGGCTTGGGTACTATTGCCGCGTTCATAGTCAATGGTAATGCCATCGATTTCCCAAACAGCGGCACGGCGATCGGGTTGGTCAAAGGCTTGGGCAGTGAGTTCTTGCCAAGGAGCCAGCCTTTGCCAGTTGAGATCGGCAATTTGGGTACTAGCTTGGATCATCGCTTTGACCTTTAGCAAGTCTGCTTCAGAATTACTAAAAGTTGCTGAGTCCATAATTAAGCGATCGCTTAAGTTCACTAGCTTCTCAAACATTCTGGTATTGGGAGCAGGGCTATCCTTCCACCAGAGAAATACAGGCAAATCGGGGATCAGTAATTCTGGAAGAATACTATGTACCCGCTCAAAGGCAGGTTTCGCCCCAGAGAGTGTAATGTATTCTCCACAAATTAAGGAACTGCGGCTTTTTTGAATTGGGCAATAAGCAGCTACCTGTGCCGAGATACCTTGATCCTCACCCTCAACTGTTACGAGATCGATGACTCGACAGGGGCTTTGAGAGGCGATAGATTCTACTGAAGCAATCCGCGATGCTGCACCAATGGTTTCAGGCTCATATACCAGTAGGTTAAAAGTGGTGGCCCGAGCCGCAGAGTTCTCACCATAGGACTGCCAGATTTTGCTTAGCTCTGCTTCGACTTGGGATACCGAGACATCTTTGGGAGCTTGCAAAGATACGACGGGAGTTGTTTGCGTACTCATAGGAATTAGGTATTAGGTATTAGGAAGTACAAATTGCGAATTACGAATTACGAATTACGAATGATTAATTTGTAATTCGTAATTCGTAATTGATCAAAGCCGTCGCCACTGTCGCCCATCACGCTCGATTAGCTGTTCTGATTCCGTTGGTCCCCAAGTACCTGCTTCATATTGGGGAACTAAGCTGGGATCACTAGGTTGCTCCCAAGCGGTAAGCGCAGGTGTTACTACTTTCCAAGCAGCTTCAACTTCGTCGCCGCGTGTAAATAGGGTTTGATCGCCTAACATACAGTCTAGCAACAGGCGATCGTAGGCATCGGAGCCTTCGATACCAAAGGTTTTGCCATAGCCAAAATCCATTTCTACAGAACGCGATCGCAGATCCGCCCCGGCATTTTCGCCTCAAATTTCAAGGCGATCCCCTCGTTAGGTTGAATCCGCAACGTTAAGACATTGGGAGAAACCTGCTTCGCGGCTGACTGAAATAGTAAATAGGGCACATCACGGAACTGAATCGCAATTTCACTGACCTTTTTCGGCATCCGCTTGCCAGTTCGCAAATAGAAGGGCACACCCTGCCAGCGCCAATTATTGACTTCAAATTTCATGGCAACATAGGTGGGGACAAGGGATTCAGGATTAACATTGGGTTCATGGCGATAACCCTCTACCTGCTTGCCTTTCATCCAACCCGCACTATATTGAGCGCGAACACACGATCGCTCTAATTTGCGGGTATCAGCAAGACGAGTTGCTTGAATTACTTTCACCTTTTCATTGCGTAAGGAATCGGCATCCATTGAGTTAGGAGGCTCCATCGCCGTTAGACAGAAAAGCTGCATCAAATGGTTTTGCAACATATCTCTGAGCGCCCCAGAGTTTTCGTAATAGCCTGCCCGATCCTCCACGCCAACAGTCTCAGCAACTGTAATTTGCACATGATCGATAAATTGGCGATTCCACAATGGCTCAAAAATAGCATTGGCAAAGCGCAAAACCAAAAGATTCTGCACCGTTTCTTTGCCTAGATAATGGTCAATCCGATAGATCTGTTTTTCATCACAAGCTTTCTGCACAACGCGGTTGAGATCTTGACAGGAAGATAAATCTCTACCAAAGGGTTTCTCAATAACCACGCGAGTTTTCTGGGCATTTTTGATCATTCCCGCTTGCCCTAACTTCTCGATCGCATCGGTGAAGTAATTAGGTGAAACAGCTAAATAAAAGACTCGATTACCGCGAGTGCCTCTTTCTTTATCAATCTCTCCCAACAATTCATCGAGCTTACGATAATCATCAAGATTGCTCATATCCAGCGATTGATAGTACAAGCCTTCAGCAAAATCTTGCCAAATCGCTTCTGCCCCAACGCCTACTGAGAACTTTTCGATACCCTCGCGCATTTGCTCACGAAAATAATCGTGGCTCCAAGGTCGTCGTGCTACGCCAACGATGGTCAATTCAGGAGGAAGACGACGCTGCTGTTTGAGATGGTAGATTGCGGGAACAAGCTTTCGGATGGTTAAATCGCCTGACGCGCCGAAGATCACAAGGATCAATGGTTCAGGGGTTCTTTCTTGCTGTAAACCAACCCGTAAGGGATTTTCGAGTATTTGTACCACAGGCTCGGTTGTTGAACGCTAGCTAGATTCTAGCCAATACATCTAGTGTTCGAGGGATATCGTATGTTTTCCTTTAGGATCGCTGCGAAAAAAGCCCCGCAATGCGAGGCTTTTTTAGTTCTTAACGCGAGTTCGGAATAGTTTGAAACGTTTTTTGAGAGAGGGTTTGCATAGCAAACCCTCTCTCAAAAGCCCAAAAGTAAAAGCCTTGCGTAGCAAGGCTTTTACTTTTGGGCTTTTAAAATTTAAGATTGGCGAATTTGGAAATGTTGCTTAGGAGTGGGGAAGCCTGACTCACTAAAGCTTTCGCGGATGATGCGATTGGTGTCAAAGTAAACTTGCCAATAGTGAGTGTTGTTGCAGAATGGACGTACTGCTAGTTCGGGACCCATCGGAGTGAAGTCGATGATCTCGATTACAGGAGCAGGATTGCTAAGTACGTTAGGAATATTGACAATTCTTTCTTGGATAACACGTATCGCTTCACTAGGATTAACTGAGTGATCTAGCTGTACCTTAATATCGACACGGCGGTAGTCATTAGCCGAGAAGTTTTGAATATTTTCAGAGAAGAGTTTGTTGTTGCCGATGATGGTGCGGACATTATCAGGAGTGTTGATGGTAGTGACAAATAGACCAATTTCGACAACTGTACCTGTGACACCTGCGGCGGAAATAAAATCGCCAACTTGGAAGGGGCGAAGGATGATCAGGAATGCACCTGCGGCAAAATTGGCAAGCAATCCACTCCATGCGGCTCCGATCGCGACACCAGCCGCCGCTAACAGTGCGGCAAAGGAGGTGGTTTCAACGCCGAAGTAACCAAGAATGGCAACTACTAAAATGATATTTAACAGCACCGCAAGACTAGAGTTGAGGTAGCTGATTAATGTGGGATCAATTCGCTGAGTTTTAAGGGTGCGTGAGGTGATGTTGATCGCAATATCAATGAGTTTGCGCCCAATAAACCAGAGGATGATCGCCGCAATTACCTTAAATGCTGCACCAGCCAGCAGGTTTAAATTTGTGGATAGAACATTTTGAAGTGTCGTTGGATCCATTACTGTAAAGAAATACTCCTGTTGATTAAGAAATTTAGTGGTGCTAACGGTGGCGTGATTTTAAGGTTAGTTTGAACATTACTTTGTACTGCTCAGCCTAACCTTAAAAATCAAATTCAGATTGCCAAGGTAGCTTAACTAACGAAAAATATAGATGCCAATATTCACTGACATCAACATCTATAGATTTTGAACGATGCTGGGAAAAATACTACAGAGTTTATGAGTTTATTAATATTTATAAGTAGCTAGGTACAACTAAAAACTATGGCACTCGCTGCGCGTGTGCCATAGTTTTTCTCCTTAAAACAAGCCCCAGAGAGATCTTAGGAACGCACAGTAAAATAAGTTTGTAGAGTGGCTTTGCCACTCTACAAATAATCTGAGTAAGGGTACATCTATGAGCCGTTATCCTAAACGCGATCGCCAAATTGAAACCCCAGAGCAAATATCGCGAGATTCTACGAAGGAAAGAATTGAGATGTTTTTTTGCTTGATGCCCGTATTTGGGTTGATCCCCTCGGCGATCGCTTTGGTGCGGCAAAGGACTAGTCGCAAGGTGCGTGATGTCAGCCAAGTAGCGATCGCTTTGATGGTGATGTGGGCGATCGCCTATAGTGCGATGGGGGGTGTACCTATTGATGGGCAATCAATTCAAGTAACCACGGAATTATTCAAAGCAACTTTAAGCTCAGGATATTTTGCGGTCTGTATGTATTTGATGTATCGGCTGTATCGACATCAGGCGATCGCTTTGCCTTGGACTAAAAGTAATGAAGAGCGATCGGCAAAACGCAATCAAAAGCATGATAATTAAAACCTGTTTTCAGATTTTCTGTGGCGCGGCTTCCCACGCCACAGAAAATATTGGCTCTTTTTTTCAGCTTTTTGTAGTGCGGCTTCACCGCGCCACAAAAAATATTGGTTCTTTATTAAGTCGCAGAACCCTTAGCGGAAGTGATGGAATCCAAATAGAATGTAGGTGGTTGCTCAGCAATTACCTAACATTCTATTTGGAAATATCTTTCTAGACCGATCGCCCATTATGCCATTTAGACAATTCTCTTATAAACTTCGCCTTACGGTACTTGGATCTCTGATTACTTTAGGAATTGCGATTGGTATTAATGCTTGCGTGAGTCCAAATAACGACAAAAAGCCTGAAGAAACTAAGTCCTCCGTACCAATGTTTTTGTTTATTCAGGCTTCTCCTGATGGCAAGACGATTGAGGGAATTGTGCCGTCGGATCTTGTAGAACAGCTAGGCAGTTTAGATCGGGTAATTCAATCGATCCCCGTCGGCAGCAAATTTTCTTTGGTGCAGTTCGGCAAGCCTCTAGGGATGTTTCAGGTCAGTGCGGTGCGAGGTTCCGATGCCTTTGGTGCGATCGCGAGTTTTAAAGTGCAGGAGCCAAATCCTAATGACAAAAAACAACCAGCCAAGGGCTTTGATCCCACTGTATTAAAGCAATCGAATTTAACGATTGTGGCAAGCGATCGCCTCGTTAATAAGGAAGATCGCACTTATTTCTTTAACTGCCCCAGTAAAATTCAACCCCTTGTATTAGATAAGTCTCGCAACTTATTTTTAAAACTGGGGGCAAATCAAGCGGCCACTTCGCAGGTGGCGATCGCCTCCCTTGTATGTGTGGATATTGACGGAGATAACCAACCTGAAATCATTGCAGGTTTGCGCCTCGATAACTCACAACGTCCAACAGGCTTTGATCCCCAAGTTTGGAAAGATTTTTTATCCCGCCCAGCCCTTGAGCGCCAAGAGTACAGCATGTTAGTGATGCTCCGCAAATCAGGCAATGATTGGAACGCGGAACCAATTTTGACCCATACGCGAGCGCTCTCCTATATCAATGACAGCGTGAGTAGTTATGCGCTCTATGGCATTCAGGAGATTAATGGCGATCGCTATCCTGAGCTTGTTGTCCAAGAAATCGGCTTAAATTCCCTTGATATGCGAGTGCTCACACCAAATATTGATGCACAGGGCAAATGGCAATGGCGCAGCTATTACCAAAATCAAAAATCACTCAATATTGTGCAATAAGAAAAACAGCACTTTGTGCTGTTTTTCTTATTGCGTTAAGCCCATCGCGCTATACAGTAAAAAGAAAATCGTTTTGTTATGCCTTTAGAAAATTCCCTTGCGTATCCCATCCTCTTCAAACAGGTACGCATTCTTGATGCAGATGCTACTGATAAATTTGCAGATATATTCATCGATCGCGATCGCCAAATTTATCTGGATGTTGAGCCTAACCAAATTCCTGAAAATACCAATGTAGATGAGCGATCGGGATTAATTTTAGGAACTGGGGCGATCGATCTGTACAGTACTAGCGGTGAACCGGGACATGAATCGCGAGAAACCATTGCTGAATTAGTCCAAGCCTCGAAAAATGGTGGTTTTAGCACCGTGGGCATTTTGCCCAATACTCAACCTGCGATCGATGACATTGCGGCGCTAGAATTTTGGCGCAATGTGCAGCAAAAATATGGCGATCGCCTGCAACCTTGGGGGGCAATTACTAAAGGTTTAGAAGGCAAACAACTAACGGACATGGCAGAACTTGCCGAATCCGTGATTGGCTTTACCGATAGCAAACCGATCGCCAATCTCCTGTTAGTGCGCCGAGCGATGGAATATATCAAACCCTTGGGCAAGCCGATCGCCCTCTTTCCGCAAAACCCCGATCTCGCTGGTAGTGGTGTCATCCGCGAGGGGAAATGGTCTTTGCAATATGGGATGACAGGCTATCCCGCCGCCGCCGAAACTTCAGCCCTTGCCGCACTGATCGAATTAGTCCGCCTCACCAAAGCTCCTACGCATTTCATGCGAATTTCCACAGCGCAAAGTGTGGAATTAATCACTCAAGCTAAAAATGATGGCTTACCCATAACCGCTAGTACAACTTGGCTCCACCTCTGCCATTGCGATCGCGATTTAGCCAGTTACGATCCTAATTTGCGCTTGATGCCTCCCCTTGGTAGCGAAGGTGATCGCCTTGCGCTCATTGCAGGTATTCGTTCTGGAGCCATCGACGCGATCGCGATCGACCATACACCCTGCGCCTATGAGGAAAAAGTGGTTCCCTTTGAAGTGGCTCCCGTCGGTGCGATCGGTTTGGAATTTGCGATTCCTGTACTTTGGCAAAGTTTAGTGACTACAGGATTATTAACTGCGAGTGAATTATGGAAAGCTCTAAGTATTAATCCTGCGAAAGTCCTTGGACTTGCTCAACCTCAACTTGCCACTCTTTTCGATCCAAACTGGGAATGGCTAGTGGAAGCAAAAGCGATCGCCTCGCAATCAAAAAATAGTAGTTATATCGGGCGATCGCTCATCGGTAAAGTACTTTAAACTCCAACAGTGAGAGGCTTAATTTTTAATTCCCAAAAGTGTTGTCACACTTTTGGGAATTAAAAATCCTAATCAGTAAGGTTTTTAAAACCACAAAATAGCTTAGCTATTTTGTGGTTTGGTATTAGTTATTGCTGGTCGCAAGTTGAGGAATATGCTTATAGATATCAGCATTCTTTTCTTGTGCTTGTCGCAAATCGTAGGTTGTCTGTAGATTTAGCCAGAACTGAGCGCTATTACCAAAATAACGTGCTAAACGTAAAGCAGTATCTGCGGTAATGCTACGTTTTTCCGCCAATATCTCACTAATGCGTGTTTGAGCAACTCCAATATCCTTACTTAATCGATAGGGAGTAATTTCTAGAGGTTCGAGGAATTCTAATAGAAGAATCTCTCCGGGGTGAATGTTTGGTAGACGCTGATTTTCCATAATATTTTCGACTCCTTCTAGTGGTAATCCACGATTTCAACTTGATCCGCATTATTTTGCTCTGTCCAAACAAAGCAAATCCGCCATTGATTGTTGATACGGATACTATATTGACCTTGGCGATCGCCAATTAATTTTTCTAGTCGATTTGCTGGTGGAACGCGCAAATCATTGACAGCTATAATTTAGGTATTATTTACCTAAAAATGTAATGGTAAACCAAAATCCAGAACAAATCGCAAGGGATAAAATCGACGCTATGTTGATTGCGGCGGGATGGGTGGTGCAATCCAAAAGCAAGATTAATCTGGCGGCTAGTAGAGGCGTGGCGGTTCGGGAATATCAGACCGATGCGGGGATTGCTGACTATGTTTTGTTTGTCGATAAGAAACCTGTGGGCATTATCGAAGCCAAGCGTGAAGAAGAGGGGGAGAAACTGAGCGCCCATGAGGAGCAGTCGAAATATTATGCCGTTAGCAAGCTGAAATATCTCAAAAACGATCCTTTGCCCTTTGTGTATGAAAGCACAGGCGCGTTAACTAGATTTACGGACTATCGCGATCCGAAGCCGAGAGCTAGAGCTGTTTTTCATTTCCATCGTCCTGAAACCTTGGCAGAATGGATGGCGGAAGCGGAAACATTACGGGCTAGGCTGCATAAAATTCCTGAGTTAAAAGCCGATGGATTGCGACCAGCTCAGATTAAGGCGATCGCTAATTTGGAGGCATCATTTAAAGCTAATCGTCCCAAGGCACTGATTCAGATGGCGACGGGGGCAGGCAAGACTTTTACGGCTTGTACCTTTGTCTATCGGTTGTTGAAATTTGCCAGAGCCAAGCGAATTTTATTTTTAGTGGATACCAAGAATTTAGGAGAACAGGCGGAACAGGAGTTTCTCAAGTATCAGCCGACGGATGACAATCGCAAATTTACGGAGCTTTATAATGTGCAACGGCTGAGTTCTAGCTATATTGCTTCCGATAGTCAGGTGTGCATTTCTACGATTCAGAGGCTCTATTCAATTTTGCAGGGTAAGGAATTAGATGAATCTGCGGAGCAGGAAAACCCCAATGAGTCGGCTTAGAGTTGGCAGAAGAAGGAACCTTTGCCCGTGAGCTATTCCTTAAAAAATGCGATCGAGCAGTTTGATTTCATCATCATTGATGAGTGCCATCGCTCGATTTATAACATTTGGAAGCAGGTATTGGAATATTATGATGCGTTTTTGATTGGGCTGACGGCTACGCCCGATAAGCGCACCTTTGGCTTTTTTAATCAGAATGTGGTGAGCGAATACACCTATGAGGAGTCGATCGCAGATGGGGTGAATGTGCCGTACAACGTCTATACGATTGAGACGGAAATCACGAAGAATGGCGCGAAACTGAAGGCGAAGGAATATATCGACAAGCGCGAAAAGCTGTCTCGCAAAAAACGCTGGGAACAGTTAGATGAGGACGTTGAATATAAGGCGAATAAGTTAGATCGCGATGTGGTGAATCCTAATCAAATTCGCGAAATTATTCGTGAGTTCAAACGGTCGCTGAAGGAGG
Organism: Pseudanabaena sp. BL-A-41; assembly: GCA_050632425.1. Classification (GTDB taxonomy): domain Bacteria; phylum Cyanobacteriota; class Cyanobacteriia; order Pseudanabaenales; family Pseudanabaenaceae; genus Pseudanabaena. The sequence continues at coordinate 4,414,112 of CP192607.1, forward strand.
AGATTTTTCGCGATCGCATTATGCCTAATGGTGAGTATGAAGTACCGAAAACATTGATTTTTGCGAAGACGGATAGCCATGCTGAGGACATTATTGCGATCGTGCGGGAGGAGTTTGGCGAGGGAAATGAGTTTTGTAAAAAGGTAACTTATCAGAGTAAGGAAGATCCCAAATCGGTGCTAAATCGCTTTCGCAATGATTTCCATCCGCGCATCGCCGTAACCGTGGACATGATCGCTACGGGAACCGATGTGAAGCCCTTGGAAGTGTTGCTATTTATGCGCGATGTCAAGAGTATCAATTACTTTGAGCAGATGAAGGGGCGCGGCACAAGAACGATCGCCTTTGATGATTTGCAAAGGGTGACTAGCACGGCGAAATATACGAAAACCCATTTTGTGATCGTCGATGCGGTCGGTGCGATGAAGTCTAAGAAAACCGATAGTCGTCCATTAGAGCGCAAGCCAAATGTTCCGCTTAAGGATTTATTGGGAGCCGTGACGATGGGAGCGCAAGATGAGGATTTATTCTTGACCTTGGCAAATCGGTTAATGCGATTAGATAAACAACTGACGGAACCTGAGCAGGTGAAATTCACGGAGCTTACAGGCGGTAAGAATATTCATACTGTGGTTAAGGATCTGTTGACTGCTTACGATCCTGATGCGATCGCCGAAAGATCCGAGGCTTTGATAAATCAGATGGCTGTAGGCGATCGCACTCCTGCCTTAGAAGAGTCGGCACTTAAACAAGCACAGTCAGAGTTAGCGGATCTAGCCTCAGCAAATTTTAATGGTGAGTTGAATACTTACATTGAAAATGTGCGGAAGGTGCATGAGCAGATTATCGATACGATCAATCAGGACAAGATTTTGAAGTCAGAGTTTGATGCGTTTTCGGTCGATAAGGCAAAGGCGATGATTCAAGACTTTACGGATTACATTGCCGCAAATCGCGATGAAATCGTGGCTTTGAGCCTATTTTACGATCAGCCCTATCGCCGACGGGAGTTAACCTATCGGATGGTGCAGGATTTGTTAGAGAAGTTAAAGGCAGATCGTCCGATGTTAGCGCCGACCTATGTTTGGGATGCGTACAATCAGTTAGAAAATGTGCGGGTTGATAGTCCTAAAAATGAGTTGGTGGCTCTAGTTGCCCTGATTCGACGGGTGACGGGAATTGATAATGCGCTGACTCCCTATGACAAGACGATCGATCGCAATTTTCAGAATTGGGTATTTGGTAAGCAGGCGGGTGCTTTGAAGTTTACGGAGGAGCAGATGCGCTGGTTACGGATGATGAAGGAACATATCACTTCAAGTTTTCATATTGATGTGGATGATTTGGAATACACGCCTTTTGATGCGGAAGGTGGTGTCGGTAAGATGTATCAACTTTTTGGCGATCGCATGGGTGAGATTATCGAGGAGTTAAATGAGGCGCTGGCGGCTTAGTTACTTCCTGTAAAATCACTATTAGCAATTTAGGAATTAAATCGATGAGTATAGTTTTAGAGCGTGAAGCACCACCCTTTCGACAGGATGAAAATGGGGCGATCCGTGTTGGTAATACTAGGGTGCTTTTAGAGTTGGTAATCAGGGCTTTTTTAGATGGTGCTTCTCCTGAAAGCATTGTGCAGCAATATTCTACGCTTACGCTTTCTGATACATATTCAGCGATCGCCTATTATTTGCGGCATCAAGAAACTGTGCAGATTTATCTACAACAACGCGAACAACAGGCACAAACCGTTAAGCAAAAGTTACAAGGTTTTCAAACTGATATGAGCTTATTGCGATCGCGTTTATTGGCTAGACAAGATAATCGAGAGGCTTAGTTGTGTTAAGGCTTTTAAGCGATGAAAACTTTAATGGCAATATTGTACGCGGTCTGTTTTTACGTCAACCCAATCTAGATTTGCTAAGAGTTCAAGATGTTAATCTGCTGAATGTTGACGATCCAGAGATTTTAGAGTGGGCGGCAAATAATAATCGTATTTTGCTAACTCACGATCGCGCTACGATGCCAGATTTTGCTTATGAAAGATTGTCAAAAAATCAGAGCATGGCTGGAATGTTTGTAATTAGCGATCGCATGGCTGTGAGGCAGGTGATCGATGATTTGTTATTGATTGTTGATGTAACTGAACAAACAGAATGGAAATCTCAGATTCTATACCTTCCATAATTTGGTTTAAAAGTTGTAGGGGTTGAGCATTTGCGCGAATATCTCTAAACACTTCACAAAAATCTTGATTTGCAAATGCTCTACCCTTTGCGCTGTAAACCGATCGCTTATTGCTGCGGGTTGGGATTTTGGGTGAATGTTGGAGATTTTGGGCAAAGCATTACTGATAATTGCAGAGATTAAGATCCCCGACTTTTTCTATGCAACCAAAGATTTCTTGTGATTGTCACGCAAAAAGTCGGGGATCTGTGCTTTCACAGGTTTACTGATAATTGCAGAGATTGAGATCCCCGACTTTTTCTATGCAACCAGAGATTTCTTGTGCTTGTCACCAAAAAAGTCGGGGATCTGTGCTTTCACAGGGTTTACGCTTAATTGTTTAATCTTTTGTCTCTAAGGTGCTGGTAATCTATAATCTTTAGGCAATTGTCGTGAATTTTGGGCGATAAATCGGGTTAATGATGATGAGAGAAGATTGGATTGAGGTTGAATTAGGGGGGATTTGTAAAAAAATTACAGATGGAACTCATAAAACACCAAAATATACTAATGATGGGATTCCTTTTGTTTCTGTCAAAGATATTAGAAACCAACAAATTGATTTCTCAAATACAAAATTTATTAGTCAAGAAGAGCATGATGAATTAATTAAAAGATGTCATCCTGAAGAAGGAGATATTCTTATTACAAAAAGTGGGACTATTGGTAGATTGGCAATAGTCCCAAAAGCTGTATTTAGTCTATTTGTAAGCGTTGCTCTTTTGAAAATTGATAACCATGTAATTGATAGTAAGTACTGTTTATACAATATTGAAAATCATATTAACCATCTAGATATAGACAAACAAATTAAAGGGGGGCTACTAAAAAATTATCATTTAGAGGATTTAAGAAAAGCTAAAATTTCTCTTGCGCCACTGCCTGAACAAAGGGCGATCGCCACAAAAATCGAGCAACTATTCAGCGAACTAGACAACGGCATAGCCAACCTCAAAGCCGCCAAATCCAAACTAGAAATCTATCGCCAAGCCATCCTAAAACAAGCATTTGAAGGCAAACTAACAAAAGAATGGCGCGAAAAACAACCAAAAAATCATGGCAATCATGTAAATCAAAAAAATCACAGTACAGACAACTTGCCTGAAACTTGGAAGTGGGTAATTTTTAATGATTTTTGTAAGCTTCAAAGAGGCTATGACTTGCCACTAAAGACCATAATAGATGGTAAATTTCCAGTTATATCATCTGGTGGTTTAGCTGGTCATCATAATGAATACAAAGCAAAAGGTCCAGCTTTAGTAACGGGTAGAAGTGGAGGTGTTGGAAATATTCACTTTTTAGAATGTGATTTTTATTGGCCACACAATACAGTTTTACATGTCAAAGATTTTCTAGGAAATGATCCTAAATTCATGTATTACTTTTTTCTTTCTTTTGACTTTAAATCTCACAGTGCAAGTACTGCTGTACCTACATTAGATAGAAAAATGCTTTATAAAATTTTGTTAATGAATCCTCCGATTGAAGAACAAAAACAAATTGTCCAAGAAATTGAAACCCGTCTATCAGTTTGCGACAAACTTAACGAAGCGATCGATCAAAGCCTAGAAAAAGCCCAAGCATTGCGACAAAGCATCCTCAAAAAAGCCTTTGAAGGCAAACTCCTCAGCCAAGACGAACTCCAAAACTGTCGCCAACAACCCGACTGGGAACCTGCTGCTAAACTATTGGAAATGGTTAAAAACAAGAAAAATAAATGAATAGCAACATCGAAATTTATCAAAGCCAAGACAACCAAATCGAGCTAAACGTCAAATTTGAGACCGACACAGTTTGGCTCACTCAAGCACAAATGGCAGAACTATTCCAACGCAATAGGGTAGCAATCACACAACACATCGGCAATATTTTTAAAGAAGGTGAACTAGACGAAATTTCAGTTAGTAAGGAATTCTTACATACTGCCGCAGACGGCAAAAAATACAACACTAAATACTACAACCTTGATGTAATCATCTCAGTTGGCTATCGCGTCAAATCCAAACAAGGAGCTTAAATTGTTAATTAAAACGAGTCAATCAATAAACATCATCATGACTACCAATATCGATCAAAAGAATTTCCTCTTGTTCGGGATTTGAAGATTCTTTAAAGTTAAAAATTATGCGACAGCCATACTCAACGCTACAAGACCATGCACCAGACAACTTGCCCTTTAATTTATGTGTTTTTAATGAAGGATTAAATGGATCGCTAACTAATAATCTTAGCCTTTCAGCTATCTTAGTCTCCATCTGAGGATCTCTGCGAATTAAAGCCTTAAAAGAACGTTTAAAAGAAGCAGTTAATACAAGAATTCTCATCTTGTTAACTCCGCCATGATGTCATCAACCGACCCACGAAACACATTACCTTTAATATAATCCTCATTCGCAAGGACAATATTTCGAGCTATTTCATCTCTACGCTTTTCTGTTTGACGCTTTCTAATGAGATCGATCAAAGTCAACTGCTCATCATCCGACATTTCCTCAACTATTTCTAAAACAGTATCAAAGCTATAGGCATTCATATTTGTTGTTAGATAAGCATACACATTTCATTTTATAAGAATTCCCCCCAATGAGTAACGAATCAAGCCTAATCTCTAAAGTTTGGAACTTCGCCAACGTCCTGCGTGACGATGGTGTGAGCTATGGCGACTACCTCGAACAAATTACATACCTGCTATTTCTCAAAATGGCAGACGAAATGTCCAAACCGCCCTACAGCAAAATCATCAAATTTCCCCACATCAAAGACGCAGAAGGCAACGAAATCACCAACGGCGAAAAGTGTGACTGGGCAACCCTCACCAACAACAAGCGCGGCGCAGAACTCGAAAATTATTACAACCAAATGTTGCGATCGCTTGCCACCGAAAAAGGCACATTAGGGCAAATCTTCACCAAATCGCAAAACAAAATCCAAGACCCATCAAAACTGCTCAAAATCATCGACATGATCGCCAAAGAGCAATGGACAATGGTGGGAACCGATGTCAAAGGCAACATTTACGAAGGACTGCTAGAGAAAAACGCAGAAGACACCAAAAGTGGCGCAGGGCAATACTTCACCCCCAGAGCCTTAATCAAAGCCATGGTCGCCTGCGTCAATCCGCAACCCAGCAAAACCATTCATGATCCCGCCTGTGGTACAGGCGGATTCTTTCTCGCCGCCTATGACCACATCATCAAACACCATCGCCTCGACAAAGACCAGAAAATCTTTCTCAAAAACCGCACCTTCTCAGGAAACGAAATCGTCGCCAGTACCCGCCGCCTCTGCCTGATGAATATGTTTTTGCACAACATCGGCGAAATCGATGGCGATAGTTTTATCTCCACCAACGACGCACTCATTTCCGATGAAGGCATTCGCGTTGACTATGTCCTCGCCAATCCCCCTTTCGGCAAAAAAAGCAGTATCACCATCACCAACCAAGAAGGCGAACAGGAACGCCAAGACCTCAGCTACAACCGCCAAGACTTTTGGGCAACCACTTCCAACAAGCAACTCAACTTTTTGCAGCATATCCGCACCCTACTCAAAGTCAACGGGCAAGCCGCCGTTGTCCTTCCTGACAACGTTCTCTTTGAGGGTGGCGCAGGCGAAACCGTCCGCAAAGAGTTAATGAAAACCACTGATTTACATACGATTTTGCGACTGCCCACAGGCATCTTTTATGCCCAAGGAGTCAAGGCAAATGTTCTCTTTTTTGACAACAAACCCGCAGCCAAAGAGCCTTGGACAAAGGAAGTCTGGATCTATGACTACCGTACCAATGTCCAACATACCCTCAAGAAAAATCCCCTCAAACTTGAAGATCTCCAGCCTTTTATCGATTGTTATAAATCAGGCGATCGCTACCACCGCACCGAAACATGGTCAGACGCAACCCCCGAAGGACGCTGGCGCAAATTTAGCTATGACGAAATCATGGCGCGAGACAAAACCAACCTCGATATCTTCTGGCTCAAGGACAAAAGCCTTGCCGATCTCGATAATCTCCCCGATCCCGACATTCTTGCCAACGAAATCATCGAAAACATCGAAGCAGGTTTAGACAGCTTCCGCGAAATTATGGTAAACCTCAATGCGATCGCAATATAGCGTTTTTCAAGTAAGCGAAGTAAAGAGGGTTGTGTCTCCACCTTCGGTGGGGGACACAACATACGCAATATAAAATCGCAATAAAAGAGAGAGGCATACAAAGGGCTGCTCTCTTTTAATAGAAAGGTCTTAGTACTTGTAAAATCACAGCCGAGGCCCGTTTCGCATCCTCTGGCTGATCAAGGGTTTGACTGACTTGAATAAGTTGTTGTTCTAACGCATCAAAAGTCTCATAGGTTTGAAAAATAAGCTGCATCAAATCATCGAGATCATAGGTATAGAGTGCAGACCAATCCCGTTCCTGCGGACTAAATCGATAATGCAGACTAGAAAATAGCAGGATCTTGGCATGGAGTGGACTAATATTGCGTGAAATATCAGCCCGTAGATCAAATAAGTTAGTTAAGTATTTAAGATTATGCCGATGGGGAATAGTTGACTGGCTATCAAATCCATTTACAGACTCAGGAGCATTTTCAGCAAATTCTTCCACATTTAAAAAACTATGGGGGAGTTTCCCTTCATCTCGCAAAGTATAGAGAAACCCGATCGCATCGATAATATTATCAGCAGCAAGAAGATAGTCAGACTGTTTGCTCAGTTGCTTGACGTGACTATTTAATTTTTGCTTGAGTACATTGATATCAGGAAACCTGAGCATCAAGCCCCGCACAAGCTGGTACATCTGCAACGCTTTGACTTCGTTGACATCATTTGACCAAGTGTCATTACAAGTAAAGAGGATAAGTCGTTTGATGCGAAGTACATTGCTGTCTTGCTCCAAGCTATCTATAACTTCCTCTAGAAGATTGAAATCTTCCATAGATTTTTAGTTGATATGGCTAGAGATAGTATGAGTTACGCGATGTTCAGTTGTCATCTTGGTTGATGAAGGCTATCTGCGTCAAGGCGAGAAGGTATAAATTTTAGGAATGGATTTTACCATCGGGCATAGTTGCATCATGGAAAATTGTACCGATAGTACTTGCGCCACTTAGCTCCGCTCTCGTGAGGACTGCACTAGTCAGATCCGCACCATCAAGATTTGCTCTCACTAAATAAGCATCTACGAGACTCGCTTGGCTAAGATTGGCTTTGTCGAGTAGCGATCGCGAAAAATCGGTTCCTGTGAGAATTGCCTGAATTAGTGAGGCACTGCTAAGGGTTGCCATACTGACATTAGCTTTGCTCAAATTTGCACCAAATAAATTTGCTAGACGGAGATTAGCATTTTTGAGATCGGTCTTGATGAAGTTGGCATTTTTGAGATTAGCTTCCGTCAAATTTGCATTACTAAGATTAGCTTCGGCAAAATTAGTACCATTAGCAATTACACCACTCAGATTTGCACCATGTAAATTAACCCTCGCAAGGGTGGCTTCACTCAGATTTGCTTCGGATAAATCAACACTAGTCAGATCGGCTCCGCTCAGATTTGCCCCACGTAAATCAGCCTTGCGTAAATTTGCCCCATTCATGGAGGTTGGGGGATAGCCGCGCTCCTCTCGCATCAGCGTTGCACTTAAGATCGCACAACGTAAATTTGCCCCCCGCAAATTTGCACTGCGTAAGTCCGCTTCCCCTAGATTTGCATCCATCAAGTTAGCGAGCGATAAATTTGCCCCAAATAAGTTTACCCGTTGCAACATTGCTCCATGCAGGTCTGCCTCAGCGAGATTAGCACTCATCATGATTGCTTGGTTCAGGGTTGCGCCACCTAATCTTGCCCCAGTTAAGTTGGCATGGTTAAAAGTAACTTTATTCAGATAAGCAAAGACTAAATTAGTCCGTCGAAGATCGGCTTTGGTTAAGTTTGCGCCGATCAAATCACTGTTAAAGAGATTGGCATTAGCTAGATTGATACTGGCAAAGTCACGCCGACCAGCAGCATATTCTTTCAGAAGTTTTTCTGCACTCATGATACCTGATTTATTTAAGAAGCTTTATTTACGAAGCGGCTGAGAGGTTTGCAAGTTTTCTGATGTTGTAGGGTTTTGATATGGTAGCGCGATTGTAATCCATGCTCCCCCAGTCTCAGGATGATTTTTCGCAGCGATCGTTCCCTTGTGTAATAAAACGATCTGATAGGCGATCGCTAAGCCGAGTCCACTACCGCCATGATCTAGCCCCGATCTCGTGCGTGATGAGTCAATCCGATAAAATCGCTCAAAAATATGTGATAGAGCCTCTTCAGGAAACCCATCGCCAGTATCAATGGTTTCGATATGGACTTGGCTACCCACAATGCTCGCCTTGATCGTAATGCTCTGAAGTGCGGGACTATGCTTGATGCTGTTGTCCAATAAATTTAGCAATAGTCGATAAATGCGCGATTCATCAATTCTTAAAGTGATTGTTGCGTCGCCAATATATTGCAGGCTGACTTTTTTGCGATTAGCTAATGGCTCTAAGGTCGTCCATACCGATCGCACTAGATCTGCTAAATTTACTTCACTAATTTGCAAATGCGGTTCAATCCCCACATCCATCTGACCTAAATCGAGCAGATCCTTGACGAGATTAGTGAGGCGCTCAATTTCGCTGAGCAGCCTATCTACCCAAATTCTGGCGGATGGCTCGACACGAGGTTCAAGGGTCTCGGCGACTAGTCGAATTGCCGTTAGGGGAGTTTTTAGCTCATGGGCAACATCGGATGTCCAGCGATCGCGCTGCTGAGTAATAGCGATCGCTTCTTGGCGATCTTCCAAAAAAATTCCTACTCGCCCCTGCTCTAGATAAATGCTGTAGGCGCGAATTGGTCGGCCTTGCTGCGGTACAGGATCAACAGGATCGGGAATAGCAGGATGAAATACCCAATCAACTTGAAATCCCATACTTTGCGATCGGGTTTGCTCGATTAAATGATCCAACTCATAGGAGCGGATTACTTGCAACAAAAAGGGCTTGCGAAGTAGTCCCTGCTGAGGGTTCATAATCCCCAGCATCGTTGCGGCTCTTTGATTAACGATATTTAAGTGGTTATCTTGATCGACTTGAATATAACCAATGGGAGCAGCTTCGATGATGTTTTCCCACAATAGTCGCTCAGATTCATCGTCAATGAAATCATTACCATTTTGATCTCCATACCTGTGTTGCAGATCTTGTTGTAGGTTTTGTTGAATATTTTTTGCCCAAGATTTCAGACTACGGATTGACCTAACTTTAAACACATGTTGCGATCGCTTCCGCAATTTGCGATTCCATCTTTTCTTGGCATAGTGCCAACTCAGCCAGCAAGAACTAGTAGCGATCGCTCCAATTACAATTCCTACAAGCAGCCAGATTAATTCCAGTTTCATGCCGCAACAGGTATAGTTACCTAAATTATATACAACTCAATTTGCTTAAACATAAAAAGAGAGGGGTGCTTTGCACCCCTCTCTTTTTATGAGAATTTAGTAAGTTTCAACGTGCCAACGACCGTCTTTCTTCATTTGCTTCTCGAAATCTTTCCAAACCACACCACTCTTTTCTGCGGTTGCAGTCATGAATTCGGCGATACCATCTTCCATACCACGCAAACCACACATATAAGTATGGGTGCTAGGCTTTTGAAGTAGTTCCCAGAACTCATCGGCATATTCAGCCATGCGGTTTTGGATATACATCTTTTCGCCTTTATCGTTTTTCTGTTCACGGCTAATGGCAACATCGTAACGGAAGTTACGCTTGTTTCTGTAAGCCAGCCATTCCAGATCAGGCTTGTACAAAACTGCACTGTCGGTAGGGACACCAAAGAAGAGCCAAGCTAAGCCATTGAATTTATAATCGGGGTGCTTTTCTTTGAACATCCGCCACAAGAACGCACGGAAAGGTGCAATACCAGTACCTGTCGCAATCATAATAATTGTGGCATTAGGATCGTCAGGCAAGAGCATTTCTTTACCAACGGGACCTGTCAGCTTGACATCATCACCGGGTTTGAGGTCGGTCAAGAAGTTAGAGCATACACCTTTAACAGTTTCGCCTGCTTCGTTTTTGTACTCAAGGCGTTTGACACTCAAGGATAGAGTTTTGCTATCAAGGTCATCACCAAGGCGGGTAGAGGCGATCGAATAAAGGCGAAGTTTATGGGGTTTGCCGTTTTTGTCTTCACCAGGAGGGACAACACCAATACTTTGACCTTCTAAATAGCGAAGATCGCCTCCCGAAATATCAAATTTGACATGGCGGGTATCACCAGCAGCACCGGGTCTAACCAGCACTTCATTGGAGATACATTTTGCCGTAAATGGATTAGCGGGGCGGTAGATATTAACGGGAATATCTTTGTCTGAATTTGCACTCATGAGACGTTATGTGGTCGATATATGACAGAAGAACACGCAGTTATTATATTTTCAAATGCGACTTGTCGGTATTCTGTAGCAGAAAGATCTCTTTGATGGGGCAAAGATTACATGTTTATTAATATTTTTAATATTTTTTGCACCTATATAATCAAAATTTAATCCTACAAATTTGGATGAATTTTGGATTTGAAGAGTGTGTGTGTAGCAGCTTTGTGTCAGCTTGTCTATGTTATTATCGATACAATTGCTACAAATTATAAACTTAAGGTACTTGCTACAAACTACTTGTTCGTAGTATGGAGCGCAAAGGGTATCTGCCGAGGCTTCAGCAGTAGGTTGATTGGATCGCGAACAATTTTAAGTATAAGAGTCTAGAGGAGGCTACTTTGCGAACAACGGGTGCATTTGCTCTCATCGACAGTGTGAGAAGACAGGGTGTAAAACATATTTTCGGCTACCCCGGTGGAGCAATTCTGCCAGTGTATGACGAGATTTATAAGGCTGAGGCAAGAGGTGAAATTAAACATTATCTTGTGCGTCATGAGCAGGGAGCCGTCCATGCTGCCGATGGATATGCCCGCGCAACTGGACAGGTGGGAGTATGTGTGGCAACTTCAGGACCTGGAGCAACCAACCTCGTAACAGGTATCGCCACCGCGCAAATGGACTCCATCCCTATGGTCGTAATTACGGGGCAAGTCCCTTCATATGCGATCGGTACAGATGCTTTCCAAGAGACGGATATTTGGGGCATTACTTTGCCAATCGTTAAGCATTCCTACGTGATTCGCCGACCTGAAGATATTGCTCGCATCGTTGCTGAGGCTTTTCATATTGCAGGTACTGGTCGCCCCGGTCCTGTATTGGTGGATATTCCTAAGGACATTGGTCAGCAGGAGTTTGACTACAATCCTGAAGAAGTCAAAATTGATCTCCCCGGATACCAAGCTAGGGTTAAGGGCTATCTACATCAAATTGCTGCCGCGATCGCTTTAATTCGCCAATCTAAACGCCCATTGCTCTACGCAGGTGGTGGAGCTGTAATTTCCGATGCCCATACCGAAATTGCAGAACTGGCGAAGAGATTCCAATTGCCTGTAACCACAACCCTGATGGGTAAAGGTACTTACGATGAAAATAACGATCTTTCCCTTGGTATGTTGGGAATGCATGGTACTGCCTATGCAAACTTTGCGGTACAGGGTTGTGATTTGTTGATTGCAGTTGGGGCAAGATTTGACGATCGCGTTACGGGTCGTTTGGACAAATTTGCTCCCGATGCGAAAGTCATTCACATTGATATCGATCCTGCGGAAGTTGGTAAAAATCGCAAGCCTGATGTTCCTATTGTTGGCGATGTCAAGGAAGTATTACAAGCAATCCTCGAAGCTACTAGCTATGAAGAAACCACTCAAACTAAGGATTGGTTGAAGCAGCTTGATGAGTGGAAAGAAGATTATCCCCTTGAAGTACCTGCCTATGAAGGTGTGCTCTCACCACAACAAGTAATTCACGAATTTGGTAAACAGGCTCCTGACGCTTATTTTGCAACTGATGTGGGACAACACCAAATGTGGGCAGCACAGTTGATCAAGACTGGTCCCCGTAAATGGATTTCTAGTGCAGGGCTTGGCACAATGGGCTATGGGATGCCTGCGGCCATGGGCGCGAAAGTTGCTCTACCAAATGATCCCGTCATTTGCATTAGTGGTGATGCCAGTATTCAGATGAATATTCAAGAGCTTGGCACATTGGCGCAGTATGGCATCAATATCAAGGTGATTGTAGTTAACAATGGCTGGCAAGGCATGGTGCGTCAGTGGCAAGAGAGCTTCTACAATGAGCGCTACTCCTCTTCCAATATGGAAGTGGGGATGCCTGATTTTGTCAAACTTGCTGAAGCCTTTGGTATTAAAGGGGTCAAGGTAATTGAGCCAAGTGATTTGCAATCCGCAGTTGCCGAAATTTTGGCTTACGATGGTCCCGTTTTTGCAGACTTCCGCGTCAAGCGTGATGAAAACTGTTATCCGATGGTTCCCCCTGGTGCAAGTAATGATCAGATGGTCGGGTTGCAAACACCTCAGCGATCGCAGTTAAGTAAAGAAGCACAAGAAATTGCCTCTGAATTAGAACGTACCGCTCAACTTGTTTAACAAAATGTGGCGCACGCTGCGCGTGCGCCACATTTTTTAGCTCAATTGATGGCGTTACTTTAAAATACTCTTAACAAGATATTAAAGAATGCTGTACGTTATGCGTGCAGCATTCTTTTTTGATGATAATTAGCGACGGTGCTATGCTTTGGATTTGTTAAATTAAAAAGTATGAAACCTGAAAAGTCTTACCGCCCAAATGTCGGGCTGATCGTTTTTAATCGTAAGGGAGAAGTGCTAGTTGGCGAGCGTCTGGGAGTGCCTGATTCATGGCAATTCCCACAGGGTGGCATTGATGAGGGAGAAGATCCGCAGGTGGCAGCTTTACGAGAGCTTTATGAAGAAGTTGGTATTGATAATGCTGAGCTTGCCTATGTTCATCCTGAATGGCTGTACTACGACTTTCCGCCTTCACTAAAGTTGACAGGCAAGTGGGCAAATTATTGCGGACAAAGACAGCGTTGGTACGCCTTTTATTGGGATCATCCTGCCTCTGAGTGTAAACTCGATGTCCACGATCGCGAATTTCGGGTAGTGCAGTTTATGGCGATCGAGCAAACTCTCGACTCCATTGTCAGGTTTAAAAGAGAAGTTTATCAACAGGTAGTCAAGATTTTTACACCTGTTATTCGTGATTATATTGGTAAATTACAATGAAATTCACGTTAAATCAGGCTTATATAAAACACAAGTTATTTTCTGTAATTCTGCTTGAACCTTGGTACAAATTGCTTAGTTATTAGCTTAAGAATTAAGAAATCTAAAGTTCCCAGATTAACTAGCTCGACATTCCTATAGGCTTACGATATCGCTAAAAGCATCGCGTCCTATCTTGAAAATGTCTTAGGAGTGTTATCAGTGAATTTGTTGAAATATTTACCCTTGCAATATCTGCGTGTAACTTGGCGTAGGGTTGCTCTATTTTTGATTACTTTATTTGCAGTTGTGAGTTTACAGCATCTCATAGCTGCTCCTAGCCCTGCGGCGAGTTCGCTACCTAACAACTCCACATCTAGTGCGATCGCTGTAGCTTCTGTTCAAAATGGCGATCAACTTATCGCTCAAAGTTCTGATCCAACTACTATTAATTATGATTCGCTAACCGAAGAGCAAAAAGCCCTTGCTGATAAAATCCTGCTTTTTGCGGGAACATTTGGTCTTGCCGCTTATCTTTTCACTAGCTTCTGTTTGATGAAAATTGCCGACAAGCTGGATATTCCTAATAGTTGGCTATCATGGGTTCCCATCGCGCAAATTTGGGTCATGGTACGTGCTGCGGGTAAACCCGGTTGGTGGCTAATTTTATTCTTTATTCCGCTTGTTAACTTTGTGATTGGCTTAATTGTCTTCTTTGCAATACCAACAAGCCTGAATAAATCATCTCTCTATGGTCTATTACTTTTTGTCCCGATATTAGGTGTATTTCTCTACTTTGGTCTGTTAGCCTTTACCTAAAAGAAAGGGACGCATCGCGTCCCTTTCTTTTTTAGACAATCATGTCTTTGGATAATTTATTAGCGATCGCTTCACTTTGCAAAATTGCCACTAATTTGAGGGCAAATGCCATCGCTGTGCCTGCGCCACGACTAGTGACCACATTGCCATCAACTACCACAGGAACTTCTAGATATTCGCCCACTTCTAGTTGTTCTTTGACTGCGGGGAAGGATGTAGCTTGTTTACCTCGCAGTAATCCTGCATTAGAGAGGACAGTGGGAGCCGCACAAATTGCCGCAACGAGTTTATTTGCTGCTGCTTGTGCTTTAAGTATTGATGCAATCCGATGGTCTTCACGCAAACGGAAAGTACCTGCACCACCTGCAAGAACGATCGCATCAAATTTACTCGCATCAACTTCATCAAGCATTTTGTCGGCAATAATAGCGATCGCATGAGCGCCCACCACTGTCTGCTCAGCAAGACTGGCTGTCACTACTTCAATATTGCCGCGTCGCAACACATCAATAATCGTAACCGCTTCGATTTCTTCAAAGCCTTCAAAAAGGGGAATAAGTACTCTGGTCATGATGTTTATTGGTTTTGCAATTTAGATGGAGATTCTAAGTGCTTGTGCAAAATAAATTACCAAAACCCGTAAAGTAGCGCCCCGAAGGGGCGCTACTTTACGGGTTTTGGTTTGTAATTAATTATGCCTAGCTACTTATTGTTTTGAGTCTAATGCGATCGCACATTGATTGCGACCATTATGCTTAGCTTCATACAATCCTCGATCTGCGTTGGATAGTAAGTTCATGCACCTTAGATCTGGCGGTGTAAAAAGGCTAATGCCTATACTAATCGTGACACTAATCATTGCTCCATCAGTTGATTTAATAGTCGCCCCAGCCACATTCTCTCGAATACGCTCAGCAACATCACAGGCTTCTAGCAAGTTTGTATTCGGCAGCAGCACCACAAATTCCTCCCCACCGAAACGGGCTATTACATCATAAGGGCGTAGGGTAGATTTACAAGTGTGAGCAATCTGTTGGAGAACGATATCGCCAGTTGCATGTCCATAGCAATCATTAATCGACTTAAAATTATCAGCATCAATCATCAACAACGACAATGGCTCATTTGAGCGCAAGGCTCTCATTGATTCAATTTCAAGACAATCTACAATATAGCGACGACTATGTACCTTCGTTAAGGGATCGCAGTTAACCATTTCTAAAAGTTGTTTTTGTAGATCCTCAAGCTCAAATAACAGTTGAACAACAAAGCTGCTTGCTAAGGGCGCAACAACTGCGGGGACAATGACTGCAACCAGTAATGATTTGAGGAGTACATCCAGTCCTTCCCACCACAATAGTGTCATGATTCCGAAAGTGATCGCTGCCGACAACAGAATTGAAAACAAAGTGATGGCTAACACTGAGCGAAAATGCCCTAGCCCTAATAGGACTTTTCGCCAAGTATTTCCACTTTGAATGTTTTTGGGGTGAGACATAACATCTATTCTGTTCCCTGTTGACATTGACTACACAGTCCAAAAAATTCGAGAGTGTGATAATAAATTTGAAAGCTATGTTTTTTGGCTAGTTGATTACCCAGATCATGAATGGGGCAGCTATCAATCGGTAAGGATTTGCCGCAGTTCAGACAATTAAGATGATGGCGATCGGCACGGGTGACACTATAAACCGTTTCGCCATTAGGTAAAGTGAGAGCCTTGATAAAGCCTTGCAACTTGAGCGTTTCTAGCGATCGATATACTGTCGCCAACCCCACGCTTTTTTCACTATTGCGTAATTCCGAATGAATATCTTGCGCGGATACCGCGTGATCGTGATGTTGGAGGAGATGTAGCACTCGTTCTTGACTGCGAGTGAGTTTTTCTTTCATGCTTTTATTAAGGTGTTGCAGTAACTGAGTTGTAGGCTCATGCAACGGAGGTCAGAACTTAAAAGGATTATAAATCACGCATGGGGTAAAGGCATTTTCTAATAATTCGTAAGTAACTGGATTGAGATTAGTAATCCATTGTTTATGAACGAGTTCGCCGATCGCACAAGTGCCATAGATCAGAGCTGAGATACCTGCAATGGTGGCGTGAAAGTCGATCGCCATATTTTGTACATCACCGTTATAGCGTTTGACTGTGAGACTACCGCGATCGCCATCGACTCTAAAAACACTCTCATTCCAACTGCATTGAGGATCACTAAGGGCAAAGGTAAATGGTTCACAGGCGATCGGCAACCCATTCAAAGCTTCAACAACATCAACAATTCTGACCATCCAAGGCTCCGTGATTGATGATTGCAACTTTCCTGCATCGCTGAGCCATGAATGTACATTTGCATTTAGGGGGATGGGCATTTTCAAGCTATGGATTTGATCGCGATGGCTAGCAAAAAAGGCAAACAGGCGATCGCGTGATTCTAAATCCACCCAAAATATCGAGGAAATTTCAATTTGGCGATCGTTCATGGGTAGATTGCCACTGCTATCAATTCCATAAATCGCTAGGGCAACAGGTTGACGATCGCGCTTCACCACCACACAAAGCTTTTGCCGATGTAAATGCCACCATTGGTCATAGGTAAAATTCGTCACCGCTAAACCGTGACTATGGGGTAATAGGGATTGCGATCGCAGATTTTCGTAGAGGAAATTAGACAAAATATCTCTAACTTCCGTTGCGGGAAAGCGATCACATGACCAGTTATTTTGATTTGGCAGTTTTAAGTAATTCGTTTTTAAGTAATTGCTTAAAGCTGCAATCGGAACCGTGATTTCATTGGTGGCATTAGCGATCGCATAGCCCAGTGATTCATAAAAACTCTCTTTAAAGGGCGTGAGCATACTCACACAAATCCCCTGCATCCGCATTTCTAAAAAAGCACTCTTCATTAATGCTTTTACACAGCCACGATTGCGATATTCAGGATATGTCCAGACTCCACCAATTCCCCCCATTGACTTAATCACGCCCCGTACCGACTGCTGAAAGCGAAAACATTGCAACGCCGCCACAATTTTGCCATCGACTTCTGCTGCCAATACATCATCAGGATTAATCGCTGTCAGGTGCGATCGCGGCAAATCCTGATTAGTCCAGCGCGAATAGGCATACAAATCTCCCTTGAGTATTTCAATACGTTCATTCTTATCAATCTTGCGGATTTTCATGATCAACTTACGGCATACTCTGTAAATTTACGCATGAAAGGAGAGTGAAAACCGATGACGATATCTTGCTTTGGTACACCTTGTTTCACTAACTCTTCCGCAAAATCAATTTCTGTACCGTTGTATTGCAACCAGATTTTACCTTGTTTAATATCGAAGTGCAGGATACAACCATAAATACGATGCTCGTTCTCCCAGCCAACATTAATAATTTGGTAATGATCATGCTCTATATCAAAAACTAGTTCGCGATCTACACCATTTCTTCTATAGTCATCATGGGCATATTCTTTGATTAATCTTTTAACAATTTCTCGATATTGGTTTAATTTATCCATTGTGCTATCTCCTCTCTGCTTGGGTTGTAAATAATCAATTTTATATTTTGATTTTTAATGATTATTTGGATTAATTCCAGTTTAAAAAATGTTTCATAAATAGTATTGGGAACTGCTAAATACATTATGCGATCTGGCTCTTTTTGGCTCAGTGCAGTGCGATAGTTAATAAATTGTCCTAGTGCTTTGTGAAATTCAGAAATTGCTGAGCCACTGATAAAGCTCTTAACTTCAACTGCAATTTTTCCCCCTTTTCTTTCTGCTGCAATTAATTTTTCTGCCCCTAAGTCAATATATATTTCAATTCCACCAAAGTCTAAATACATTGGATCGTGGGTAATTTCCCATCCTTCTTTCTCTAACCCTATTTTGACCGTATTATGAAAAATATCTTTGGCTGGCATATAGCTAGAAAAACTAGAAAAACAATAATTTTTTCTGGAAATGGCTAGAGGTTTTCTCGCAGTCTAACGACTAATACTGAATTATTTATGATTTCAGCCTAAGGGCAGGGTATTGTTTTGGCTCTGCGATCGCAACTTGGTACAATAGTAAATTATTATTTAAAATAAAGATTTTAGACATTACACATTTAGAGGACTGTTATGGCAGGTACTACTGGAGAGCGCCCATTTTCCGACATTATTACCAGCGTTCGCTATTGGCTAATCCATAGCCTTACCATTCCTGCACTGTTTTTGGCAGGTTGGTTGTTTGTAAGCACAGGCTTAGCCTATGACGTATTTGGCACACCACGCCCTAACGAGTACTACTCTCAAGATCGCCAAACTGCGCCCATTGTAATCGAGCGCTACAATGTTGACGCTGAGATTTCCGCAACTGGGAAATAACTCCGAACTATTTCTCTGCTAAATATTGCAAGACTCAGTTCATTCTGTTTATCGCGTTAAACCACTGCAAAAATTTACTCATTCACTATGGCAAGCAACAATCCTAACCAACCCGTTCAATATCCTGTATTCACCTTCCGTTGGCTAGCAGTTCACGGTTTAGGCGTTCCTACCGTGTTTTTTATTGGCGCGATCGCAGCAATGCAATTCATTAGCCGCTAGTTCTTATTCATTCCAGACGTAATCTAGAAACAAAATACAAGAAAACTATTTACTTATGGCTCCTAAAAATCCAAATAGCCAACCTGTAGAGTTGAATCGTACTTCTCTCTTCTTGGGACTATTACTCATTTTCGTAACTGTTTTGCTATTTTCCAGCTACTTCTTCAACTAAGTACTAAATTTTTGTAGATGGAGAAAGCTTTTGCTTAGACAGATGCTCAGCATCCACGCAATTTTTTAATTCTTTTCATAAAATTATTTTCTTTGGAGGTCTCAATTCATGTTTAAAGATGGACGCATTCCACTTTGGTTAGTAGCCACCGTTGCTGGTACTGGTGTACTAGTTGTTGTTGGTCTATTCTTTTATGGTTCCTACGTTGGTCTAGGTTCTGCAACCTAAGTTTCCATAAAAAAAGAGGGGGCGCATCGCGCCCCCTCTTTTTTTATGGAAACCAGCTTTATTTTTTTGCAATAAGGAGATTAGCGCTTTGCGCTATCTCCGTTTTTAATACAACCGATCTAAAACGTAGTTAGTTAAGCCAATGAGGGATTGCTTAGGAGCAGAGGATGGGAGCCATTCGATCGCAGTTAAGGCGGACTTCACATGACTCTTAGCTAATTCACGCGATCGCGAAATACCTTCACTGCTATAAACAAGCTCTAAAGCTTTATCTAGATCGCCCACTTCACTAAACTCACGCTCGATCAAGCCGCGCAATTGTGGATGTTCCTCTAGGGCAAATAGGACTGGTGCGGTCAAATTACCCTGCTTGAGGTCAGAGCCTGCGGGTTTACCCAAAGTCTCGGTGGAACTGGTGAAATCGAGAATGTCATCGACCACTTGGAAGGCGATGCCAAAATGCTTACCAAAGTTAAATAATTGCTCAGCCTGTACTTGACTGACACCACTTAAGACACCTGCTGCCTTAGCGCTACCTGCCATCAGTGACGCAGTCTTATAAAAACTCTTTTCTAAATAATCCTCAAGGGTCAAGCTGCTATCAAAGGCTGTGAGGCTCTGACGAATTTCACCTTCGGCAAAATCAGTGATCACTTTGGACAAGAGCTTAACGACTTCGAGGTGATCTAAATTTGCTAAGTACCAAGATGCTTGGGCGAAAAGAAAATCCCCTGCGAGTACCGCAATGCGATTGCCGAAGCTATTGTTTACCGTTGGCATCCCGCGTCTGAGTTCGGCGGAGTCGATCACATCGTCATGTACCAGACTCGCTGTATGGATCATTTCCGTGATTTCGGCGAGGCGGCGGTGGCGTGAGGTAATATCGCGATCGCTCATCGTTGCCCGTGAAGCTAACAGTACAAGGGCAGGACGCATACTCTTGCCCTTAGCTTCAAAGAGGTGTTCCGCAGCAGCGTAGAGAATAGGATGTCTTGCGCCTACCAACTGCTTCAGGTTATCCGTGAGAGTACGCAAGTCATCCTTGACTGGTGCAAAAAGTTCGGTGACAGAAGTAGTTGGAAGGCTCATGCGAATAAACCAGTTTTATATCAATTTTTACATATCTTCATATATTGTATGAGTAATGTTGTAAGAGTTGAAGACAGACTCAGGGTGTTTTATTAATGATTATGGTAGAGATGCCTGTAAATAGCTGATAATCTGTACCTACTATTCCTTTAGCCAGAAATTTTTTTAGCGATCTCCATAAACGCAAGATAGCGGTGATAGCACCAAGCTTTACTCGTAATATCTGATGTTTAAGGGTTAGCTTTACTGAAAATTGGTATAGGATATATTATTTAACAAATCGTATTAATCCAATCGTATAGATGGAACTTTGACTAATGATGCCTAGGCTGCTCTTGATCGATGATGATCCCATAATCTCTGAAATGGTCACGCTCAACCTCGAAAATGCTGGATATCAAGTCACTCAAGCTAGTGATGGCATTAAAGGGCAAGCACTTGCCATTCAGTTGATGCCAGACATGATCATCCTTGACTTGATGTTACCAAGGGTTGATGGTTTTACAGTTTGCCAAAGATTGCGTCGCGATGAGCGCACCAGAGAAATTCCTGTGATGATGCTCACGGCGATGGGGCAAACCCAAGATAAGGTAGAGGGTTTTAATGCGGGGGCTGACGACTATCTCACCAAACCATTTGAACTTGAGGAAATGCTGGCAAGAGTACGAGCTTTATTGCGTCGTACCAATCGCATTATTGACACGGCGAAACATGGTGAAATTCTAATTTTTGGCTCTTTAACCCTTGTACCTGAGCGGTTTGAAGCGATTTGGTTTAACAAAACTGTTAAGCTGACGCATTTGGAGTTTGAATTATTGCATTGTTTGTTGCAGCGTCATGGACAGACAGTATCGCCTAGTGAGATCCTCAAAGAAGTGTGGGGCTATGAGCCTGATGATGATATTGAGACAATCCGTGTGCATATTCGCCATTTGCGTACCAAACTTGAACCTGATCCTCGTCATCCGAAATATATCAAAACTGTCTATGGTGCGGGTTACTGTTTAGAGCTGCCCAATGACAACGACAACGACAACGATAATAAACAAGAAGAAGTCGCGATCGCTGAATAGTAAAAAAGAAACCCGCTTTGCGGGTTTCTTTTTTATTGGCAGTGAGTTTGTTGAACTTGAGGCACTTGTAAAAATTACTGCTGTAGCGATCGCGCTATGCCTCCCAAAAAAAGTAACCCGCAGAGCGGTTCTTTTTTCTCAAACCAAGAGACACTTATAAAAATTACTGCTGTAGCGATCGCGCTATGCCTCCCCAAAAAAGCAAACCGCAGAGCGGTGTCTTTTCTCAAACCAAGAGGCACTTATAAAAATTACTGCTGTAGCGATCGCGCTATGCCTGAAAATAATTTAGATAGCCTGAAATACGAGTAATGATCAACGAATGAAAATTTTATTTGCGGCGGCTGAAGTTGCTCCTCTCGCCAAAGTTGGCGGCATGGCAGATGTGGTGGGCGCACTCCCCCCAATTCTCAAAAAGATGGGACATGATGTGCGGATTATCATGCCCTACTACGGTGTGATTCCAGACAAGCTCAAGGAAAATCCTGAATGGATCTGGAAAGGCTATGCCATGTTTCAGGAATTTGATATTTTTCAGACAGTTTTACCAGGCACTGATGTTCCCCTTTACTTAGTGGGGCATGGCTCCTTTATTCCCGCCCGCATTTATGGTGGTGAAGATGAAGATTGGCGGTTCACCATGTTTGCCAATGCCGTCGCTGAGTTTTCATGGAACTATTGGAAACCCAACCTCATTCACTGCCACGATTGGCACACAGGCATGATTCCTGTATGGATGCACCAAATCTCGGATATCGGTACGGTCTTCACAATTCATAACTTGGCTTATCAAGGTCCTTGGAAATGGTTCTTAGATCGGATTACATGGACTCCTTGGTATATGGATGCCCATAACACCATGGCTGCTGGCATTAAATATGCCGATCGCGTAAATACTGTTTCCCCGACCTATGCCCAGCAAATTTGTACACCGACTTATGGGGAGGGGCTAGAAGGAATACTCTCATTCCTCAAACCTTGGGGCATTTTAAATGGTGTTGATACTGAGCTAGAAAACCCTGCCACCGACCCTGCCTTAGCTCAAAACTATTCCGTAGATACCCTTGACGATCGCCTTGCTAACAAAATTGCTTTGCAAAAGGAATTAGGACTAGTTGTTAATCCTAGTACTTTCTTAATCGGGATGGTCGGGCGTTTGGTGGAGCAGAAAGGTATTGATCTATTACTGCAAATTCTTGAGCGGTTTATGGCTTACACCGACGCACAGTTTGTTGTCTTAGGTACAGGCGATCGCTATTACGAATCGCAACTCTGGCAAATTGCTGCTCGCTACCCTGGTCGTATGTCCGCGCAAATTTTATTTAACTCGGCGCTATCCCATCGTGTTTATGCAGGCTCCGATGCTTTCTTGATGCCGAGCCGTTTTGAACCCTGTGGCATTAGTCAACTAGTGGCATTGCGTTATGGTTCTGTGCCGATTGTCCGCCGTACAGGTGGTTTAGTCGATACTGTATCTTTCCATGATCCTATTGGCCAGACAGGTACTGGCTTTAGCTTCGATCGCTATGAGCCACTCGATATGTATACCTGCATGGTACGCGCATGGGAAAGCTATCGCTATACCGATGCTTGGCGTTTGTTACAACAACGCGGGATGAATAGTAACTTCAGTTGGGAAACCTCAGCCGAAAAGTATGTCCAGCTTTATCGCTCAATTCCTGGTTTAGAAAACGCTTAAAGCTCATAAACAAAAGGGGTGCTCTGCGCCCCTTTTGTTTATAAACTTGCCAAAATCCTCAAAGCACTGTAAAAATCACATCTAATCGACCATTCAGTACCCATTGATGATGCGCCAGTTTCCCATTGTTCTAATTCCGCCAGAAGTACAGCGCATTGCTCAGTCTAAGCCTCAAGCTCCTGAGTTTAATATTGAGATTCCTAGCGTGCCTGCTTTTCGTCAACCTAAGCCAATTCATATTCAAGAAGCTTTGGGGCTAACTTGCGGATTGGTAGTGGTCGTTGCGATTGTGACTCTGGTTTCCAAGATATTAGGGCTAGTCTTGCTGATCGTGGGAACGGTGGTAATTATCCTGCGGATTCGGTATCAGTTCCAGACTTATAAAAAGCGCTATAAAAAGCATCAAGATACGCTCCAGCACTATTTAGCTAAGTTTGAAGCCTATTCCCATCAAGAAATTAAGTATCAAAGAGACTTGGCGATCGCCCATGCTCCAGAGCGAATTATGGAGTTTCGCCATCAACAATATCGTGATTTTTTTGCCAAGGTATCGACGAGTGGGGAGGCGATCGCGATTAAGGAAAGCACTAATCCCTTTGGCAAAAATCAACCAACCGATGAGCAAGCGATCGAGGGTGTAATTTACTATTTTGGGATTACCCTTCAGCAATATGTAACGGGAACCCTCTATCAAGGCGTAAAGTTATTTATTCCCAGTATTGATTATGATTGGTCGCCTGCTTTGGTATATATCGATCCTGTCCTGAATTTACACATTGCGATCGAAATTAGCGTCCCCTCAGACAATGCTGCGATTATCATGCGCGATGATTTAGCAGAGAGGTTTTTAGTGGATTCAGGCTGGATTATTATCAAGTTTGCCCAAGAGCAAATTTTGCAAAGCTCGACGGAATGTTGTAAGGAATTTGCTAAGTTACTTGACCGTCTGAGCTTTGATGACACTGTATTACCCAAGTTTGCCGATACTCCCGATTTATTAATTGTTAAACGCTAATTTAAGGTAGCTGCATACAGCACATAAAATTTTGAAAGCGCGGCGAAGCCGCGCTTTCAAAATTTTATCTCGCCTATAAAGAGGCGCAGGAGTGTCCCCTTTATAAGTAGCTGGGTGCAATTAAATATAAAACCCCAAAACCTGTGGTGCACGCTGCGCGTGCACCACAGGTTTTGGCTCTGGTTTTTAATTATGCACAGCTACTTATGTGGAATGATAACAATCGCTACAGCGATCGCGGGATGAGTCGATTTATGGTATGCAAATGCTAAAATCAGCTACCAAAGGCTGGTAAAGCTTTGTTTTGTAGGTGTTATGTGAGGATTGCGCCCATGAATGCTGCTGAACAAGCTAGAAATGTTGACATCGCGACTAAAATAGCTACCGTTGTTAATTTGTTTAAAACCATTTACCCTGCGGCTCGTTCCGATCTAAAACCTTGGGTTAATAATTCGGATACTCGCAGATTGCTTGATCCTGATTCGATTGATCTAGGCTTTCATTTTCCGGGGGTAAGTTGGCGGCTCAGAGTGCGGAGCATTCTCTTCCAAATTCGTCTCTATGAAGATCCTGTGGAGGGTGATTTGCGTGCGATCGGTATTGAGGCAAGTGGGCATGACTACAAGGGCGAACGTTGGCGCTTCTCAACAGTGGAGAATTGGCAATTTTTGGGAGATACTTTGCCTAAGGATGATGGAGCCGAAAATCTGCGCGAGTTTTGCCGCCAAACCTTAGAAGTTTTCAATCGCCAATAATCTATAAGCCATTACTGATCGCAAAAAATGCTGACCAATAATTTGGATGATTGTATTTTGGTGATTTAATCAGAGAAACTTGTGCTCTATGTAATGCTTCAGTGGGTGTGACATCGCCTTTTTTGAGTTCCCCATAAAATGCTTCCATTAATGCTTGAGTGCCTTCGTCATTGACAGACCAGAGAGAAGCGATCGCCTGTTTTGCCCCTGCCTTTTGGACTTGATAACCAAAGCCTAAAATTTCTACACCAGAGCCAAGTGTACCTAAACCAGTCTGACAAGCACTGAGTACGATTAATTCCACATTAGGGATTTGCCAATCAGTCAGTTCACTCAATCGGATCTTGTCGCCATTGCCAAAGATGATGAAAGAGTTGTCGGGTGTACCCGTATTAAACTCAGCATGGGTGGCAAAGTGGAGGATATTGTAGTTTTTGAATTTTGATTCCGTAGTTGCACGGCTAAAATCATCTTCGAGTAAAGACAAAGAATTATCGAAAGAATTGGCGATCGCTTGGACTTCTTTAATCGTGGCAGGTAAGGCAATTTGTCCGAATTTTCTTTCCCCAGCTTTACCACCAAATGCTCCTGCAAGAATATTTGGTGGAGATTTAGGTTGAGGTGCAAAATCTGTAAGTGTATAAGCAATGAGATTACTAATGCGATATTTCTCCGCAAACCATTGTTTGCCGTCATAGAGCGCTGCAAGTGGGATATATCTCAAAATACCATCAGGAGCGTAAAGAATTGTCTGTGTTTTGTTTTGGGCAAGTTCGGCTTCGATAGGTTTAATCAACAAGTTATACATTGCCTTAGCAGGTTCCTTGTAGTCTTCAGAACCTTCATCCATAAGTCCTGCTTTGAATTCAGTGACGAGTGATTGTAGTTTGTCTTGGGTGATGTTGACGGTTCGGTGAATGGGGAGGGTGTTGGGTGAGAAGAGGATGATTTCGAGTCTGTCGCCTAAAATCAATGGATAAAGTAAAGCTGTTCCTTGAGGAATTTTTTGGAGATATTCAGGAACTTTGTTGATTTCTGATTTGGGAAGTTGTTGGATCTGATTGGCAAGTTGACTATTAATTTCTTGGCTATTGTCAAAGCTAACCGCTAACCGCTTATCGCTAATCGCTTTCTCTGGTTCTAAAAGTCTGACTCCTTGCGCCGATCTGTCACTGCCTTTGATGTTTTTGAAATAGTCTTCGAGTTCTTGGACTTTGAGGAGATCAAGTACTTGTAGGGCTTCCATGATGCGATCTTGTTTAATCAGTAGTTCGGCAAGATGTTTATAGCTGCTAGAGACAGTTTCTAAATAGGATTTTTGGATGCCTTTATCAAGTTTGCGGATGTCTCTGCGGATGGTTTCATGTAAGTTGACCGATTGTTTGTAAAAGAGAACTGCAAGTTCGGGTTGTTTGAGATAATTAAGGGAAACACCCAGATTTCCGAGCAAAACGGCTTCGCTACTAAGAGCTTTAATTTCTCGTAAGATTCCTAGCGCTTGCAGATGAAACTCAATCGATTTGCCATATTTGCCGAGAGAATAGTAAACATTCCCCAGATTCCCTAGTGACTGTCCTTCACCGAGACGGTCTTTGATTTCTCTCGAGATCGCCAAGCTTTGTAATTGGAACTCGATCGCTTTATCATATTTGCCGAGAAAATAGTACGCAATCCCCAGACTTCCCAACGAGGAGCCTTCGCCACGACGGTCTTTGATTTCCCGCGCAATCTCTAATCTTTGCAGTTGGAACTCGATCGCTTTGTCATATTGACCGAGGGCATCGTAAGCGATTCCCAAATTTCCCATCGCACTCCCCTCCCCTTGACGATCTTTGACTTGCCTCGCGATCACTAAGTTTTGTAGAGAGAACTCGATCGCTTTGTCATATTTGCCGAGAAAATAGTACGCAATCCCTAGACTTCCGAGCGAAGATCCCTCACCG
The DNA here is from genome assembly GCA_050632425.1 of Pseudanabaena sp. BL-A-41. GTDB lineage: Bacteria > Cyanobacteriota > Cyanobacteriia > Pseudanabaenales > Pseudanabaenaceae > Pseudanabaena. The sequence continues at coordinate 4,440,922 of CP192607.1, forward strand.
TGACGATCTTTAATTTCCCGCGAGATCGCCAAGCTTTGCAGATGGGACTCGATCGCTTTGTCATATTTGCCAAGGGCTTGGTAAGAGGTTCCCAAATTACCCAGTGACTGTCCCTCACCAAGACGGTCTTTGATTTCTCGCGCGATTGTTAAGTATTGCAGATGGGACTCGATCGCTTTATCATATTTGCCGATGGCTTGGTAAACGATTCCCAAACTTCCCAGCGACTGTGCCTCACCGTGACGGTCTTTGATTTCCCGCGCGATTGCTAAGCTTTGCAGTTGAAAATCAATCACCTTGTCATATTTGCCGAGGCGATAGTAAGCGTTTCCCAGATTTCCCAGCGAAGATCCCTCACCGCGACGGTCTTTGATTTCTCGCGCGATTGCTAAGCTTTGCAGATAGGACTCAATCGCTTTATCATATTTGCCAAGAGATTGGTAAGCGTTTCCCATATTCCCCAGTGAAACTCTCTCACCGCGACGGTCTTTGATTTCCCGTGCGATTACTAAGCTTTGCAGATGATACTTGATCGATTTGTCATATTGACTAAGGATTTGGTATGCGTTTCCCAGATTGCCCAGAGAAGCTCCCTCACCGCGACGATCCTTGATTTCTCGATAGATTGTCAGTGCTTGCTGCCATGACTGAAATGCTGCTTCAAACTGGCTAATTTGAAATTGTTGATTCCCTTGATTAAACAGTCGATCTGCTTCCACTTTACGATCTTGTGTTGTTTGTGCTTGGATGCTTTCGCTCATCACTATCTGCACTTGCCCACAAGTCAAAAAAGTCAACATCGCAATCCCAACAACCTTCTTCATCGCCCACATCCTCCCATTTATATCTAAACCCTCGGTTTCCTACCAGCCAGCATAAAGCGATATTTCGAGAAATAGGCGATCGTTACAAAAAACATAACCAACCCAAAATCGAAACCATCTACTAGGTGATATAAGTAGATCGCAAAAGAAACCTGTAAATGCACAGATCCCCGACTTTTTCTAAGCTAGCAAAGGCAATTTGCAAATTCACAAAAAAGTCGGGGATCTCAACCTATGCTTTTTAAGTTTTCTTATGCCTAGCTACTTAATTCTTGGGAAATGATCGAACCCCGCAATGATCGATAACGTCTGTAAATTCCTTGCCGAAAGCTACTCCACCGACTTTGCCAGTTGGATATTGGGAGAAGCCATAATCCTCACCAAACTCGAACCCTCAGAACTATCAGTCGAACCAATCCGCGCTGATTCAGTGATATTTCTGGAATCCTCACAAATTATCCTGCACCTCGAATTTCAGACCGAGCCAAATAAAAACATTCCCTTTCGCATGGCTGACTATCGACTGAGACTATATCGCAAATTTCCTGAAAAGCAAGTTCGGCAGGTAGTTATCTATCTCAATCCCAGCCAATTGCCATTAGTCCGTGAAACCACATTTAATATTGGTTCACTAAACCATCAATTTGAGATAATTAGACTTTGGGAACAGCCCACTGCCATATTTCAACAATATCAAGGATTATTACCCTTCGCAACGTTATCGAAAACTAGTGACCCCGAAGAAACGCTAAGACAGATAGCAAAGCAAATTGAAAATATCCAAGATAAACAATTACAAAGCAACGTCGCCGCATCGACCGCTATAATATCGGGTATAGCCCTAAGCAAAGAAATCATCAAAAGATTACTCAGGAGCGACATCATGAAAGAATCAGTAATTTATCAGGAAATACTGCACGAAGGTCTAGCCGAGGGTAAGGCTAAAGGTTTAGCTGAAGGTAAGGCTAAAGGTTTAGCTGAAGGTAAGGCTAAAGGTTTAGCTGAAGGTTTAGTCAAGGGCAAGACCGAGGAAAGAAATCAAATTGCCCTCAATATGCTGAGTTCTAACATGTCTGTAGATGTCGTAGCACAACTGACTGGACTGACTGCTAAGCAAGTGCAGAAACTGCAAAAGCTATCGAATAAAAAGTCTCAGAAGCCAAAAAAGTAATCGCGATCGCATACTGCCTACAACCCATTACCGATCGCAAAAAATGCTGACCAATAATTAGGATGTTTATATTTTGCAGAGCGAATGAGAGAAACCTGTGCTTTGCGTAATGCCTCAGCCACAGGAATATCGCCTTTTTTTAGTTCACCATAAAAAGCTTCCATTAAAGCCTGTGTCCCCGCATCATCGACCTTCCAGAGTGAAGCGATCGCTACTCTCGCACCTGCGGATTGCATCTGATAGCCCAAGCCAAGAATCTCTACACCATTCCCTAACTTATTGCCAATTCCAGTCTGACAAGCACTGAGAACCACCAAATCAACATTACTCAATGACCATTCCTTAATTTCGCTAATCGTAGCCCTGTCGCCATTGCCAAAGAGAATAAAAGAATCTTCAGGAGTGCCTACCGATAGCTCCCCATGCGTTGCTAAATGGAGAATCGTATGGGAGTTAGCTCTAGTTTCCGTAGCGGTTTTGCTAAACGCATCTTCCGTAAGCGTAGTTGTATTGGGGAAGCGGCTAGCGATCTTTTGCACCTCAGTAATTGTGGCGGGTAGTCCCTCAAATCCTGCCCTCTTGCGATCGCCAGCTTGTCCACCAAATGCACCAGCGAGGATTTTCGGTTGAGCAAGAGGTTTGGGGATAAAGGAAGTCAAGGATTCTGCGGTGATGTTATTAACCCGATATTTCTCTGCTAGCCATTGTTTGCCATCATAGAGAGCCGACAGGGGGATATAGCGCAATTGCCCATCGGGAGCATAGATAATCGTGTCGATTTTGAGTTGTTCTAATTCTGTTTCAAAGGGCTTGATCAGCCATCCATAAAACTTTTGGGCGGAATCTTTAACGTCATCGGCACTAGCATCTCTCAGTCCAGACAAAAAATTGCTAATCTCTTGGTTGAGCAATTCCCGATTGAGTTTGACCGTGCGGTGCAGTGGTGGTGTCTTGGCATTGATCAGGACTAACTCAAGGCGATCTCCAAGGATCATCGGATAGAGCATCACGGCATTAGGCATTTGCGTGAGTACATCTTTTTGGAGTTTGCGATAATTGGCGAGATTGATATTTTGCTGTTGTTCAGTACGACGTAGTTCCGTAATTAGTTTTTGTACTTCGGGACTATTGAGAAAGGCATTAAATTGTTTGTTTTGATCGCGTTCCAATTGCACCAGTTGAGTAAGGCGTTGCTGCTCGGTCTCATTGAGTTTACCTTCCCGATCTTTTCTCTGAAGGATATTCAACTCATTAGCAAGAGCAATGAGATTTTGTTCGGGATTTTGGAGATCAATCCCTTGGGCGGTTTGAGAGTTGCCCCGCACATTCTGGAGGTAATCGCTAAGTTCTTGAACTTTCAGTAAGTCGAGAACTTGCTGCGCTTCGAGGATGCGGTCTTGCCTTAAAAGCAAATCAGCAAGATTGCGGTAGGAACCTGCGATGGTATCTAAATAGGATTTTTGTTCTTCCTTCCCAAGTCCGCGAATATCTTTGCGAATAGATTCCCTCACATTCACCGATTGCTTGTAAAAGAGAATGGCAAGTTCGGGCTGTTTGAGTTTGTTAAATATTGCGCCCAAATTATTGAGTGCAATTCCTTGTCCATTGCGATCGCCAATTTGCCGAAAGATCCCTAATGACTTTTGGTAAGAAGCAATTGCTTGCTCGTATTGCCCCTGATTGCTAGATACAAGTCCTAGATTATTGAGAGAGTTGCCTTCACCATTGCGATCGCCTGTTTGATGAAAGATGGTCAAAGCCTGTTGGAAAAATACGCTAGCTTGTTGGTACTGTCCGATACTGTTGTAGACATTGCCTAATCCAATCAGAGAATATCCTTGACTGTCCAAATCGCCTGTTTGTCTGGCTAATGCTAAGGATTGCTGGAAAAAGTCGCTGGCTTGTTGGTACTGTCCCAATGTGTAAGCGGCAAGCCCTAGATTGTTGAGCGAACTTCCTTCACCGTCGCGATCGCCAATTTGCTTTTTGATGGCTAAAGACTGCTGGAAAAATTCGATTGCTTTTTGATGCTGTCCCAGACTGTTATAGGCATTCCCCAAATTGCCCAACGAGGTTCCTTCCCCTTTGCGATCGCCAATTTGCTTTTTGATAACTAAAGACTGCTGGTAAAGATCAATCGCTTTCTGGAATTGCCCAAGCATTCTGTAGGCTTCACCGAGATTATTGAGAGCTGTTCCTTCCCCTTTGCGATCGCCAGTTTGTTGCAAGATGCTTAAGGACTGCTGATAAAAATCTAGTGCTTTTTGATATTGTCCGAGGCTGTAGTAGGCATTGCCTAAATTGTTAAGGGTGCTACCTTCGTTATTACTATCTTTGAGAGCGCGGTAGATATCTAAGGCGGATTGGTATGACTGAATGGATTCTTGATAGTAGCTCTTGTTATATTGCTGATTGCCTAAGTCCAGCCATCTGTCGGCTTCTGATTTTCGATCTTGTGCTGATTGGGCTTGGGCAAACTCGCTGAGCTGCAACTGTATGGACAAACTAACTAATAACGTCGCAATTACAATACTTAAACCCTTATTCATTGTCCTTGTTTCGCCATCTCAACAACTCATCTGCCGTTATCCTCACAGATATTTGGGCGCGATCGCTCGATATTTACAAACCATTACCGATCGCAAAAAATGCTGACCAATAATAGGGATGATTGTATTTTGTTGATTTGATCAGAGCAATCTGCGATCGGCGTAATGTTTCGGTAATGGGAGCATCGCCTTTTTGGAGTTCGCTATAAAATGCTTCCATGAGTGCTTGTGTACCCAAATCATCAACTTTCCACAGTGAAGCGATCGCTACTCTGGCTCCTGCGGCTTGCATTTGATATCCTAATCCCAGAATCTCGACACCATTGCCTAACTTGGCTCCTAGCCCTGACTGACAGGCGCTCAAAACTACTAAATCGACATTTGTTAGCGCCCATTTGCGAATATCAGAGATTGTCGCTTTTTCACCATCGCCAAAAAGAATAAAAGAATCTTTTGGGTCGCCTGTAGAAAGCTGTCCGTGGGTGGCGAGATGGAGAATGGTGTAGGAATTAGAGTTGGTGGTGGTTAGTTCTTTGGTGAAGGCTGTTTCGACGAAGGTGGTGGTATTGGGAAAGCGATCGGCGATTTTTTTGACTTCGGTTAGAGTAGCGGGTAGTCCTGAAAATCCTTGCTGATTAACGTTGCCAAAGGCTCCTGCAAAGATCTTGGGTGTGGCGATCGGTGGTTTATTAAATTTAGTCAGAGAGGCTGCGGTGATGTTGTTGACTCGATATTTTTCGATGAGCCATTGTTTGCCATCGTAGAGGGCGGCGAGGGGAATATAGCGTAACTGTCCATCGGGGGCATAGATAATCGTATCGATTTTTAGTTCTGCTAGTTCTGTTTCAAAGGGTTTGATGAGCCATGTATGTAGTTGCTGTGCAGGTGCTTTGACATCCTGTGAACTTGGATCTCTGAGTCCTGCTAGAAAATCCGTAATTTCTTGATTGAGCTTTTCGCGTTTGATGTTTATGGTGCGTCGGATTGGGGTGGTTTTGGCGGTGATGAGAATTAGCTCAAGTCTGTCTTCGAGGATTAAGGGATAGAGAAGAACGGCGTTGGGATATTTACTGAGAATGTCAGTGCGGAGGTTTTGAAAGTTGTTGGTAATATCGACGTTTTGTTGTCTTTCATTCAGGCGCAGCTTATCGACTAGTTTTTGGACAGGATCGCTATCGAGAAAGGCGATGAATTGATTTTGTTGTTCTTGTTCGGATTTGACAAGTTTGTTCAGCCGTTCCTGTTCGGCGGCGGTGATGTTATTGGCAAGTTTGCGCTTTTGTAGTTCGTCGAGTTCAAGGGCAAGGGCGATGAAGTTTTTTTCTGGAGTTCGCAGTTCTGTTCCTTGTTCGGTTTTTTCGCTGCGGGTGGGGGTGCGGAGGTATTCGTTGAGTTCTTCGACTTTGAGAAGGTCGAGGACTTGCTGTGCCTCAAGGATACGATCTTGTTTGAGCAGGAGGTCGGCGAGGTTGCGATAGGTATCTTCGACTGTGGATAGATAGGATTTTTGGATGTCTTTATCGAGTTTGCTGATGTCTTTGCGGATCGCTTCGCGGATGTTGATCGATTGTTTGTAAAAGAGAATCGCCAGTTCGGGGCGTTTTGCTTTGGATAATACAATTCCTAGATCTGCAAGAGCATAACCTTCGACATTTCTATCGCCAATTTCTCTAGCAATGGTCAAGGCTTGTTGAAAAGAAATCATTGCTTCTCGATCTCGATCTAGCGATCTATAGGCATAACCTAAACTATGCAGCCCATACATTTCACCACTACGGTCTTTGATTTCCCACGCGATCGCTAATCTTTGGCGTTGGAACTCGATCGCTTTGTTATATTGTCCGAGGGAACCATAAGCGTTTCCCAGATTTCCTAAAACCGATGCCTCACCCTGTCGATTTTTGGTTTCTCGCAAGATTTCTAAAGCTTGCCGATAGTATTCGATCACCTTGTCATATTTGCCGAGGTCATAGTAAGCAACGCCCAGATTTCCCAGCGCAATTCCCTCACCGAGACGGTCTTTGATTTCCCTCGTAATCGCTAAGAATTGCAGATAGTATTCGATCGCCTTGTCATATTGTCCGAGGGAATCGTAAGCGTTTCCCAGATTTCCTAAGACCGCCCCCTCACCCTGTCGATTTTGGGTTTCTCGCAAGATTTCTAAAGCTTGCCGATGGTATTCGATCGCTTTGCCATATTTGCCGAGGTCATAGTAAGCAATGCCGAGATTTCCCAGCGCATTCCCCTCACCGCGGCGGTCTTTGATTTCCCGCGCGATCACTAAATTTTGCAGATGGAACTCGATCGCTTTGTCATATTTGCCGAGGGCATAGTAAGCGATTCCCAGATTTCCTAACGCCTTTCCCTCACCGAGACGGTCTTTGATTTCCCGCTTAATTGCTAAACTTTGCAGATGGAACTCGATCGCTTTGTCATATTGCCCTAAATTGTAGTATCCAAGCCCTAATCCATTATAAGCACGACCTTCACAATCACGATCTTTGAGTCCTTGGCAAATAGTAAGAGCCTTAAGATCGGACTCAATTGCATTTTGGTATTGACTTGCACGTCTCGCTTTAATTCCCAGATCCAACAACCGATCTGCCTCTGCTTTGCGGTCTTGATTTGTCTGTGCCTGAGCCGTCATCAAAGCCAAATCGGGCGGCGACACTATGCCCAAAAAACCAGTCAGAGCCACAAACATCAACGAATAGAACCGCGAAGCCATCACACCACCTTTGCGAGAATGTAGATTCATAGCCATATTTCCGATCTGCGTGCTTAAAATCTTATCTACATTTCCAGATACTGACCATATGCAATTTTTAATAAGAAATTTCGTAGGGGCGCATCATTCACCCCATATCACTGCGATCGTCAAACGGTAATGCGATTCTACTTTTTACTTTTCAACCATGCTTCCAAATCAGCAACCTTCTCAAAATCCAACACCGCCTCCGCCAACTCCTCCAACCGCTCCGCCGATAGCTTATCTAACCGCTTAGCCATCTTCAACGTCACCTTACCAAACTTTCGCGTTAATAACCGCACCGCAACCTGCTTAAGCGCCTGCTGCCGCCCCAAAACTTGACCACGCTGTGTCCCAATTTTTTCACCCTCAAGCTTACCTTCAAGTTTTCCTTCAAGTTTGCCACGTTGTTCACCAAGTCGCTCACCCTCTTGGAGCGCCTCGCGATATACTCTTGTTTTCTTGAGATCACCTAACGTAAACATTGCCTCAACCTCCTCTCGACTCATTTGGGGAAACTTGTACAGCAAAACTGTTTCAATAAATTCTATCATTCTTTCACGATCCGTTTGCCCCACTCGTTCAGCCAATCGATGTGCTAAGGCGATGGTTTCCTTCTTGGGCGCAACGATCAACTTCACAAGCCCCAAACTCAGTGACTCAGAGTCTGGTAACTTATCCAGATATATCCGCTCAATATGTCCACCTGCAAATAGAGTCCTAAATTGCTTTGGTATTTCAGGCTCAATACTTTGTTTGGCAAAAATGGCGACTGCCTGCCAATCATGCACTGGTTTGTACTGACTAAAATACAGAAATATCTCACCAATAAATTCCCAATAAAATTCGGCACGTTTTTGAAACTGAACTTCCACAAACCAAATATTTTTATCCAACGATTCTGGAATAAAAATGCCATCAAAGCGAAAGGCTTTTTCTTTGATCTCCACAGAAGTAAATGTATAGTCTGCTGCTGTTTCAGGTGGTAATCCCACCAATTCAAACAGCAAGCTGTCAAAGCTTTGAAATAGCTGAAAAAAGATGGTATCAGTACGCATTAGCTTATATTAGCGAATTTTATAAGCAAGATCACTGCCACCATTTACGCATATCATCGCGATCGCCAAACGTTAATGCTGTGCTCAAGCCTTTTGCGATCGCCATTAACCCTTTGCTCTAGATATTCTGTTATGGATAAACTTTCCCTTTTCCCAACCGAAGATGGTTCCATTACCTTCTGGTCAGAAACCTTTCAAGAAACCTTTCATAGCTCTCATGGAGCAAAGCACGAAGCCGAAGCAAAATTTGTGATTCCTGCCAAGATTGCCGAAAAAGCTCAAACTCAAACTAAACTCAACATTCTCGATGTTTGCTATGGCTTAGGTTACAACTCGGCAGCCGCGATCGCCTGCATCTCTGATTTAAAACAATCCAGTCAAACTCCCATCGCCAATCTCCACATCATTGCGCTGGAAAATAATCTCGAAGTACCGCAAAAAGCGATCGCCACAGGATTAGTAAATATCTGGCAACCTGCGATCGCTCAAGTCCTGACAAATGCTGCGGCAACTCAAATTGTCGAAACTAAAAATTTAACCTTACAACTGTTGATTGGCGATGCGCGTCAAACCATTAGCCAAGTCCCTCAAAAATGGGCAGATGCCATCTTTCTCGATCCCTTCTCGCCGCCCCATTGCCCCCAACTCTGGACAGTTGAATTTATCCAACTTTTAGCCAACTGCCTCAAATCCGACGGCTATCTCGTTACTTACTCCTCATCCGCCGCCGTTCGTGCTGCCATGCTAATGGCGGGCTTACAAATTGGTGCGATCGCCCCCATCGGACGCAAATCTCCCAGTACGATCGCCGCTTTTGCCCCCACAGCAATACCACCCATCTCTGATACTGAAGCGGCTTTTCTCAAGACTCGTGCGGCTATCCCCTATCGCGATCGCACTTTACAAAGCACAGCCGCAGAAATTATTGAAAGGCGTAAATCTGAACAAAGTACAAGTGACCTTCCCGCAAGCTCTAGCCTTCGTAAGAAACAGTCATCAACATAATTTTGGGTGGCGTGGCAAAGCCATGTGACCCAAAATTAGAACCTATTGTCCGATCTTTACTTTTTTTACAAAAAATATAGACATTGGAGCGATCATCCTCTAACATAGATGATCGCGACTTTTTTGGCATTCCTCATGAACGCTGTTGAAATCATACGCTCAATTGAAGCGGAATACATCAAAACAGATCTCCCTCAGCTTTATGTGGGAGACACTGTAAAGGTTGGAGTAAGGATCAAAGAGGGCGGCAAAGAACGTACTCAGCCTTACGAAGGCGTGATTATCTCAAGACGTGGTTCTGGCATTAACTCTGTCATTACCGTTCGTCGTGTATTTCAAGGAGTAGGAGTTGAGCGAGCCTTCTTGCTACATTCTCCACAAGTTGAAAGCATCAAAGTAATCCGTCGTGGCAAAGTGCGTCGTGCTAAGCTCTACTACTTACGCGACCTCGTTGGTAAAGCAACTCGTCTTAAACAAAGATTTGATCGTCCACTATAGAACCATTTATGGTTATACTAGGTGTCAAATACTATTTTGATATAGCAATTGATACCTGAGATATAGCTGGTAACGTATCAAAATTTTGTTTTCATAACGTGCGTCCTTAGTTCAGTTGGTAGAACGCAGGTCTCCAAAACCTGATGTCGGGGGTTCGAGTCCCTCAGGGCGCGCTTCACCATCTTCACAAGCCCGAAATTAATTTAAGTTTGCTCAAGACTGTAGTTAAGTACATCGCATTTTCAAAGATTGCAAAAGGATCGCACGAGTTGCCGCTATGACCAAAAACGAAGTAAAAGAGCAACCTAAGGAAACGTCAAAAGCAACATCAGAAAACTCTGATAATGCTAATGTGACTAACTTTTTTGCAGAGACTAAGGCTGAATTCGGCAAAATTGTTTGGCCGACCCGTCAACAATTAATTAGTGAATCTGCATCTGTACTTTTAATGATCGTTGCGGTTGCAACTTTTGTGTATTTAATTGATGCTTTGTTTAGAGCGATCGCATTGCAGGTGTTTCAATAATGTTTACCGAAGACATCGACCATTCATCTAGCCAAGAAGAATCAGACGTACTATTCCAATGGTACGCCGTACAGATTGCTTCGGGTTGCGAAAAAAAGGTCAAGTCAAGCCTAGAGCAACGCATCAAAACCCTTGATGTCGAAGATCGGATCAAGCAAATTGAAATTCCGCAGACACCGACCGTCAAGCTTAGAAAAGATGGCAGTAGGCTTACATCTGAGGAAAAGATTTTCCCTGGGTATGTCCTGATCCAGATTAAAACTGTCAGAAATGAAATCGGACAGCTAGAAGTTGATGATGATGCATGGCTTGCCGTCAAAAGCACCCCCCATGTAATTAACTTCGTTGGTACAGAACAAAAACGTCACTATGGTCGTGGTCGTGGTCACGTTAAGCCTCGCCCATTGACTGAGAAAGAAGTCGAAAGAATCTTCCGTGTCACCGTCGAACAAGAGCCAGTTCTCAAAATTGATATGGCTCAAGGCGACAAGATTAAAGTGCTCAATGGACCTTTCAAAGACTTTGAAGGTGAAGTGGTTGAGGTTAGCCCAGAGCGCAGTAAACTCAAAGCACTTCTCTCTATCTTTGGAAGAGACACTCCTGTAGAACTAGAGTTCAATCAGGTACAAAAGCAAAACTAAATCATAAACAAAGCTAGTTAACTCAAACATCGGTTTGCGGATTTTCTAGCGGATTTTTAACGGCTATTATTAAAGTGGCTCAGAAAGCAAATGGCTAAAAAAGTTACAGCAATTATTAAGCTAGCACTCAATGCTGGCAAGGCAAGTCCAACACCACCAGTTGGTCCTGCTTTGGGTCAACATGGTGTTAACATCATGATGTTTTGTAAGGAATATAACGCCCGTACTGCTGACCAAGCAGGCATGGTTATTCCTGTAGAAATATCTGTTTACGAAGATAGAAGTTTTACCTTCATTCTCAAAACACCTCCTGCATCAGTTTTAATCCAAAAAGCTGCTGGTATTTCCTCTGGATCTGCTGAGCCTAACCGTAAGAAAGTTGGTTCTATTACCAGAGATCAACTCCGTCAAATCGCAGAAACCAAAATGCCTGATATCAATGCAAACGATATCGATGCAGCAATGAAGATTATTGAAGGTACTGCCAAGAACATGGGCGTTACCATTACTGGCTAGTATTCTCTCTATTTCAATATCTCATTTCTTTCTCAATACAAATTTTCTGAATTGGGGGAGGAAACAAGGTTTTCCACTCGCACCCCAAAGGAGTAACAATGACTAAAAAAGTATCAAAGCGTCTTAAGGAAGCTCGAAGCAAAGTAGAAGAGCGTCCTTACGCACCTATCGAAGCCTTGGAACTTGTCAAGGCAACCGCAACTGCAAAGTTTCCTGAATCCGTAGAAGCTCACGTAAGACTTGGTATTGATCCTAAGTATGCTGACCAACAATTGCGTACTACGGTGACTTTGCCCAAGGGTACAGGACAAACAATCCGTGTAGCAGTCATTGCTCGTGGCGAAAAGGTCGCTGAAGCAACTGCTGCTGGTGCAGATATCGCGGGATCTGAAGAACTAATCGATGAAATCAGCAAGGGTAGAATGGACTTCGACCTGCTGATTGCGACACCTGATATGATGCCTCAAGTAGCTAAGCTTGGTAAATTGCTTGGACCTAGAGGCTTGATGCCTTCACCTAAAGGTGGTACGGTAACTACTGACCTCGGTGGTGCGATTAATGAGTTCAAAGCTGGTAAGCTAGAATTCCGTGCTGATCGTACAGGGATCGTTCATATTCAGTTTGGCAAAGCTGCTTTCACCGCAGATGATCTATTGCTAAACCTGAAGGCTTTACAAGAAACGATTGATCGTAATCGTCCTTCTGGTGCAAAGGGTCGCTACTGGCGATCGCTCTATGTATCGGCAACAATGGGACCTTCAATTGAAGTTGATGTTACTGCGTTGCGCGATCTCAAGCTTGCCGAAGCATAATAAAGCCTTTCAAAGTCATTCAAAATAAACTTCTTTTCCTATGGGAAAGCAGTTTATAAAAAACTAAGTCTAATCGTTGTAATCAGCCTAGAAAGAAATTTCGACAACTAAATAGCTCCATAGACAGCAGGTGCTAATGGCTTAATTTCCTGCCGAGGTGATTTGAAAGAAATTCCAAACTGGAATGACTTTTTAGCCTCGGTCTGCGAAAAGACGAGGCTTTTTTAATGACTTTAAAGATTCATCAGATTCGGCAAACTTTTACGAAGTAAAAGTTTGCCGAAATCTAAACCACAAGGAGGTGCAAAATACATGGGTAAGACCCTAGAACAAAAAAAGGCGCTAGTTAACGAAATCAGCCAAGAGTTTGACGGAACTAAGCTGGTACTCGTAATTGACTATGCAACATTGTCGGTAGCTGAAATTACTAAGCTCCGCCGTTCACTCCGTCCAACTGGTACGGTGTGCAGAACAACTAAGAACACTCTGCTCAAGCAAGCGATTTCAGGTACTCCTGAATGGCAACCTCTAGAAAAGTTTCTAGTTGGTCCCTCTGCTTGTCTATTTGTGAAGGATGACATTGGTGGTGCTGTTAAGGCATACCAAGCTTTCCTTAAGGAATCTAAGAAAACCGAACTTCGTGGCGGTGTCTTAGAAGGTCGCGCTTTGAGTGCTAAAGACTTACAAGCGATCGCCGATCTACCTTCTAAGGAAGTACTCATCTCGCAAATTGCTGGTGCAATCAATGCCGTCACTGCCAAGATTGCGATCGGTATCAAAGAGGTTCCCCAATCTCTTGGACGCGCTATCAAAGCTGTTTCCGAAAAAGAAGCTGCTTAGAGAAATTGATAATTACGAATTACGAATTACGAATTACGAATTACGAATTATTAAGTACCAATTGTCAACATATATCTGAATTAACTAAAGAGAAAACCTATGTCCGCAAAAATCGACAGCATTATTGAAGAACTAAAAACTTTGAGCCTTCTTGAAGCTTCTGAATTGGTTAAAGCGATCGAAGAAACCTTCGGTGTTTCGGCTGCTGCTCCTGTTGGTGGTGTAGTAGTTGCTGCTGCTGCTGGTGGCGCTGCTGTTGAAGAAGTTGAAGAAAAGACCTCCTTCGACTTGGTACTTGACGAAGTTCCTGCTGATAAGAAGATCGCTGTTCTGAAGATCGTTCGCGAAATCACTGGTTTGGGTCTTAAGGATGCCAAGGACATGGTTGAGTCTACTCCTAAGACCATCAAGGAAGGTCTACCTAAGGCTGATGCTGAAGCTGCTAAGAAGCAAATCGAAGAAGCTGGTGGTAAGGTTTCCATCAAGTAATTGTTGGCAAAACTTAGTTTTTTGAATGTCTTGCTTTGCAAGACATTCAAAACCAATAAAGGCACGCATAGCGTGCCTTTATTATTTAACTGATGTTACGTGGAATGAAGATTGCCCTCACCCCCCAGCCCCCTCCCAGAGAGGAGAGGGGGAGCAAAATCCAGAAAATTCTTGTTACCCTCGCCCTTTGGGAGAGGGGCTAGGTGTGAGGGATTTATAGACTTCCACGTAACACCAGTTATTTAAAATTGTGAGGCGCAAATTACCTCACAATTATTTTGTATAAGTATTTTGATTTTATGAATGATCCTCTATCAGAATTATTTACGGTAATTGTCGATCGCCGTGAGCATCCCCAAGAAAGCTCATATACTTGCAAACTATTTGCAGGAGGAGATAACAAGATTTTGAAAAAAATTGGTGAAGAATCGGCTGAAGTGGTGATGGCTTGTAAGGATGATGATCCTGATGCGATCGCTGGTGAAGTCGCCGATTTGTTTTACCACACCCTTGTGGCACTAGCTCATCATCGCGTTGATCTGCAATTGGTGTACGACAAGCTAGCGCAACGTCGCTAAATCTGAGTAAAAAAACTACTAGGTAGTTTTTTTACTCAAGCGCTCGAAATACTTCTTAATGCAGTAAGATTACTCATGAGTTACAAAGGGTAGATTGCTGTGGCATCGAATAGTGTAGAGCGTTCTGGTTCTCTGACTGGCAGTATTTTAAAAGGCACTCTCAAAGCTGTTGGTGGCACATTGCTGGGCATTATCATGATTGGTGGTGCAGCAATGGCGGGTGGACTTGTGGGCTTAGCCCTCAGCTTTCGCGATCTCCCTGATGTCAGAGTCCTCAAGGGATATGTTCCCGTTGAAACTACCTATATTTATGATATTAATGGCGAGTTGATCGCTCGTTTGCATGGGGATGTTAACCGCGAAGTCGTTACCCTCGATCGCATTTCACCACATTTAAAGCGATCGGTTCTTGCCATGGAAGATGCCTACTTCTACACCCACAAAGGCATTGATCCTAGTGGTATTGGTCGCGCCATTTTAGCTAACTTTAGTGCAGGTGGAACCGTTGAGGGTGGTTCGACACTTACTCAACAGTTAGTCAAGAATTTATTTTTATCGAATGAGCGTAGCCTAAACCGTAAGGTTGCGGAAGCTGTTTTAGCCATGCGGGTAGAGCAGGTTTTCACTAAGGAGCAAATCCTTGAGATGTACCTTAACCAAGTATTTTGGGGAAAAAATACTAATGGTGCAGAAACCGCTTCTCAAAACTATTTTGGTAAATCGGCGGCTGACCTGACCCTAGGTGAAGCCGCGATGCTCGCAGGGACGATTCAAGCACCTTCAGTATTCAATCCTGTCGATAATTTTGCGGAAGCGAAAAAGCGCCAAGGTTTAGTACTCGATCGCCTTGCAGAACTTAATTGGGCAACGCCTGCGGAGATTAAAGCCGCCAAAGCTCAGAAAATAACTATTCGCAAACAGGGAATTTCCTACGAAGCGAGTCGTGTTCCTTATGTGTCACAGGCTGTTACTGCCGAGTTAGAAGAAAAATTTGGTAAGGATGTCGTTTTACAGGGTGGGTTGCGTGTCCAGACAACCATTGACTTGAAACTACAGCGCATTGCTGAGGAGGTCGCTGCCGAAGGACATACAGATTTAGTCAATCGCGGAGCCTATGCGGATCAATTAGCCCTAGTCGCCGTTGATCCACGTACTGGGTTCGTGAAAGCTCTGGTCGGTGGTGTGGGTGACTTTGACAAAAATCAATATAACCGTGCGGTCTTAGCAAGGCGACAGTTGGGTTCATCCTTTAAACCTTTTGTCTACTATGCAGCCTTTGCTACAGGTAACTACACCCCAGACTCAGTGATTGATGATAGCGCGATGACTATTCCTGATGGGGATGAACCCTATGTACCTCGCAACTATGACAATAAGTTTTCGGGACCGATTAGCATTCGTCAGGCGATAGCAGTTTCTCGAAATATTCCTGCATTGAAGTTAGGACTAGAAGTTGGTAATGAAAATGTAATTGCCATCTGTCGCAAACTGGGTATTAATAGCCCCATGAAGCCCGTAGTTTCTCTACCTCTTGGTGCAGCCGATGTCACACCAATGGAAGTAGCAGGAGCCTATGCGGTATTTGCTAGTGGTGGCTATAAGTCCAAAACCACCTTAATTGCCCGCGTGACCGATCGCAACGGTAATTTGATTCTGGACAATACCCCTAAGCCTGAGTTAATTCTCGATCCGATCGCTGTTTCTTATTTGACCGATGCGCTACGGGGGGTCGTTACTAATGGCACGGCAACAGAAGCTCAAATGAGTGATGGTCGTCCTGTCGCAGGTAAAACAGGGACAACCTCCGATTTCCGTGATGCTTGGTTTGTGGGCTATGTGCCCCAGTTAGCTGTTGCTATTTGGATTGGAAATGATGACTATTCACCAATGGCAAATGGGGTAACGGGTGGTGTTTACGTCACCCCGATTTGGCGTAAATTTATGGAAAGAGCCTTGGCAGGTCAACCCATTGAGCAATTCCCTGTCCCTGCGGAAATTCAAGAAAAAGAAGGCGGTAAAAAGAAAACCTAGCCATTAGAAAGTTGTTCACAATTCCGCTATATGCCCTTACCAATTTTTTCTCAATTTCTATTTGTTTTGCGATTGCTAGCTTATTCAGCGATCGCTTCGGCATTTATTAAATATATTGTTCCCCAGTGGTCTGTCTTACAGGGATTAAGTGTCGATGTAATGAATATAGTTGCCTTTGCCGCAATTACTATACCCGTAGCAGTATTTGCAGTGATTTTATGGTTAAAGCGTTAACCTAAAAAAGGGCGCTAAGCACCCTTTTTTAGATCTGTCGTTCAAATCTTTTGGTCATTACAAAGCAATTGCGCCCATCGGACGTACTTTCATAGTGAATATTGTCCGCGATCGTTTTGGCGATGATCAGACCTCTACCACCTGTAGGAATATCCTCAATATTCTCAAAATCCTTATTCTTTTGAGCTTCTTTAGATAGCCTTTCGACTTCAGCTAGTAGATCAAATGGTCGTCCATAGTCCCAAATTTTCAAATCTAAAAATTTCTCGTCTGTATTGATATCTAACTCGATATCAATAGGAGTTTCCTCATCGAGCCCCGCATGGGCATAGGAAACCACATTAGTAAATACCTCAACTAAGACCAGATTGCACTGCATCCAAACTGTTTTGGGCAAGAAATTTTGGAATTGCTGAAACCACTCTTGCAAGTTGGCAAGAGCATAAATATCACTGTTAACTTGGATGTGGTAATGCTGTAACACTGATGATTTTATCTGGCGTTTTGAGCTTGAATTTTATAGTGGTTTTTAATTTGCCTAACCAAACTAGAAACCATAAAACCTTGATCTAAAGAAATTTTTAGTTTTTACATCAGCATAGGGCTAAGTGAAATCTAAAAATTATTGGCGGTATTATTGGCGGTTGTACCAACGCATTAATACACCTGCAAGTTTATCTGAATCATGGCATACTGTCCCGTTTGCTTTTTCCCGCATAACATTGGCAATTAACACTGGACACCCCATTGTCGCAAGATTTTCGCGATCTAGATGTGTTAAGTGAGACCCAAATGAGGCGTAGTGTTGTAGCGATCGCTCTGAAGGCGGGTGCTTTTGAACCAAAACTACATCAAATAATCGTACCCCTGCTAACTCGTCTAAAACTCGCACATAATCAGACACAGTATAGCCGTCAGTTTCACCTACTTGACTCATGATATTACAAAGATAGATCGATGGCACATTGCGATTGATTAATGCTTGAAGAATTTCAGGTACGAGTAGGTTGGGAATAATACTGGTATATAGACTGCCTGGCCCGATCACAATTAAATCAGCTTCGTTAATATCTTCAATTGCCTGTGGTAAACCTTTGGGATTAGTAGGTTTACAGCCAATATGTTTAATTCTACCCTTCGCTTCAGGAATATTTGACTCTCCCTCCACATAGCGCCCGTCTTCAAGTTCTGCCCACAACACCATATGCTCAAGGGTTGCAGGTAATACGCGCCCACGCACGGCTAATACCTGTGAACTAGCGGCGATCGCCTTTTCGAGATCCCCCGTAACTTCACTCATCGCTGTGAGAAATAAATTACCGAAGCTATGACCGACTAGTCCTTCCCCAGTTTTAAAGCGATATTGAAATAGCTCAGTGACTAATTTTTCTTCATCGGCTAGAGCCGCAAGGCAGTTGCGAATATCCCCCGGAGGTAAAACTCCATGCTCGCGCCGTAAGCGACCAGAGGAACCACCGTCATCGGCAACGGTGACGATCGCTGTAATATTGGCGCTATATTGCTTGAGTCCACGCAATAAATTAGACATCCCTGTGCCACCGCCAACGGTGACGATTTTGGGCCCGCGATTGAGCTTACGGTGAGAAACCAGTAACTCTAATAACTCCTTATCTTGATCGGGCATCAAAACTTGAGTAATCGAGCCAAGGGCGCGTTTTTGTCCTAACCATAGCAAACCAAGCCCAATGGCGAGGGCGATCGGTCCACTGACATTACGGGGCAAGATCGCCACTAGTGTATCGAGCGTTGTCCCGATTAGGCGTGAGATAAATAAAATGGGTGTTAATCTTGCTGAAATGGCTATCCCCAAAACGATCAAGACAATACCGATGATGCTAACTAAGAGCCATCTTTTGACTAATAGTCCGGGTAAAAACCACTGAAATCCCCGCAGCCACTTTCTCTGTTTAGTAGCTGGACGATATCGACTTGCTGGTGGCTTTTTTGCGGACTTCATCTAGGCTCCTGTTTTAATATCCTGATTTAGCACCCTGTTCTAACAACCTGCTCTAACAACCTGTAATATGTACCAACACTTCACGGGTATGCCCTAAATTGCGATGTTCCCAAACAAAGATTCCTTGCCAAGTACCGAGGGCAAGTTTACCATTAGCGATCGGAATTGTTTCCGATGTTTTGGTCAGGGCGCTGCGAATATGCGATGGCATATCGTCCAAGCCTTCGGAAATATGGCGATATTGACTAGCATTTTCGGGAATGAGTTTGCTAAAAAATGTTTCTAAATCTGCCAATACATCGGGGTCGGCATTTTCTTGAATAATCAAGCTTGCTGATGTATGCCGCACAAAGACATTACATAGTCCCATTTTTATACCCGATTGAAAGAGTATGGCTTCTACTTGACGGGTGATATTGTGCAGTTTTTTACCATTGGTGCGGATGGCAATAGTTTGCTGCACCATAGATTGCACTGTTTGCTGTTGGTTGGCGATCATAAATAATTGTCTCTATTTCCAAGGATTAAAGTAAGGATTGGCGGCGCGAAGCGCCGCCAATCCTTACTTATTTTGTATCTAAAAATGCACTAACTATGGACAATGCTACCACTGGGGCTGTGACGGCGGACAATACCCGATCGCCTAGGGAAACAGGTATAAATCCCGATGCGATCGCCATTTCTTCTTCTCTAGTAGTCCATCCTCCCTCGCAACCCGTAGCAATCATAATTTGAGCAAATTGCGCTCCCACAGGTAAAGCATCGTATGCACTTTGTAAGCTCGTTAGCAAATGGGTCGCGTCGGGATGGGTAACACAAATATATTTTAGAATTTGTGCCGATGCTGGGTTACGATCGCCTAGCCATGCTTTGAAGGATTGCGGCGCATTAATTTCAGGCACATAGGTACGCAGGGAAAGCTCGGCGGCTTCTTCGGCGATGCGTTGCCAGCGATCGCGTTTTTGATTGCCGATTTCTGTGCCTGATTTGATAATTGTGCGATCGCTAAATAATGGCACTATTTGGCGCACGCCTAATTCCGTAGATTGGCGAATTACTGATTCGATATTGCTACCTTTGGGCATCGCCACACCAAGAGTAATTTGGGTATCTAACTCAGAATTATTTTCTAATTTGTCGATGATTTGGGCATTATCCGCCTCATTAGATAACTTCGCTAGCCACCAGCCCCCTTGGCGATCGAGGGCAATAAATTCCGCACCTATTTCTAGACGCAACACATTACATAAATAATGTCTTTGCTCGGATGTTAAGGCGATCGCGCTATTAATTTCTAAAACTGTTTCAATTTGGTGTTCTTGTAATGTCACCCTTTGCAGTCTGCGCTTTTTAGGTTGAGAGATGGGTTGAGGCAATAACACGAGACTGTTCCAAAATAATTATCAAAAGATGCTAAGGATTCTGCGATTTAATAAACTAAATTTTTTGTGGCACGGCTTCGCCGTGCCACAAAAAATTTAGTTTATTATTTGCCTGCATATTCCTAAGTGCATTTGGATAATTTATTTTGGACTAAATAGCCAGCCTTTTTTCCAAAAGTAAAATAATAAACTTCCAGAAATAGTAAATATTGCTAACCAAAATAGGGGATAACCAAACGGCATTTTTAGCTCAGGTAAATTTCCCGGTACGCTTGTGTCAAAATTCATGCCATATACCCCAGCAAGAAAGGTTAGGGGAATAAATACTGTGGAAATCACCGTTAAAAAACGCATGATCTCATTGGTACTATTGCTTAATGACGAGAGATAAATATCCATTAAGTTGGCAGCAAGCTCACGATAGGTTTCCACCATATCGATTACCTGTACGGTGTGGTCATAACAGTCACGTAGGAATACTCTTACTTCGCGGTCAATTAAAGGGCTTTCCTCACGAATCAGCGAATTAATTGCATCTCGCTGCGGCCAAATGGCACGACGAAGTAACAATAATTCGCGTTTGATTTTATGGATTTTATCGAGGGTCTGACGGGTAGGTTTATCTACTACTTCATCTTGGAGATCTTCGAGGCGCTCGCCATAGTCCTCTAGCACAGGGAAAAAGCCATCAACGATCGCATCGATCAAGGCATAGGCAAGATAGTCGGCTCTCTGCGATCGGATTACGCCACGATTGCGGTGAATCCGTTGCCGAATTGGCTCAAATACATCATTTTCAGGTTCTTCTTGCACTGTGAGCACATAGTTTTTTCCTAAAATCAAACTTACCTGCTCATCATAAAAACCCCGCCCGTCTTCACGACTAGTAACCATATGTAAGATGATTAGTTCCTGATCCTCAAAGCTCTCAACCTTAGGTCTTTGGGGAATATTGACGATATCTTCAAGTACTAGCTCATGGAGGCTAAACACTTTGCCTAGGCGTTTCAAGACATCTTCCGAACCTAAACCCTGCACATCTACCCATGAGACCGATTGACTATCGAGGTAGGGGAAACATTCTTCAGGGGTTGCTAATTGCACGCCGATCGCTTCTTCGGCATGGTAATCGATCAAGAAAATATTGGGAATACTGGCATCTTCACCAATGATTAGCGTCCCCGGTGGACTCCCCGGTTCGGGTTCATTAAAATCGTAAAATTCTAATTCTTCTTCATTTTCTGAGTCATTTTCGATGGAACTAGGCTTAAATCTGGCAGGGTTGTGCAGCATAGAGAAGCAAGTCATGAAATACACTTGTCAGTGTGCCACATTGTTACGGCTAGTTCGTCAGGGAAATTGCTTCTATCAAGGTCAAATTTGAGGGTTAGGTTACGCGGCGCTCCTGACCGTTAGATCAACGCCCCAAAGTAAATATCAAGGTATCTTTGTATTTTTATGAAATCGATCAAATCCTCAACCTCTCGCAAAATTTTACATAAACATTTACATAAATCAATGTTTGGCTTGCTTGCCTCTGGCACTTGCCTGAGCTTAGCAACTGCCTTTTCAGGTAATGCGATCGCCGGTCCTTTACCTGAAAAAATTTTGTGGGGCAATCCGACCTGCGATGTGAGTGCGGCGGAAATTGTGCGGAAACATGAATTACGAAAGGCGGCTCTGATCAATACTCAGGATCAAAAATCGCAGACCCAATATCGGGAAATTATCCAAAAACATAAAACGGCTCTACAAGCCTGTCGCGATCGCACTGCTCCCCAAACCCAAGCCACTTGGATCAGACTCTATCCCAATGATGTCAAGGCGGGAGTGCTAGAGGATGTCTTTGATCGAATCGCTAATCGGGGCTATAACCAAGTTTTTGTTGAAGTTTTTTATGATGGGCGTGTACTGCTACCCGTTGCCGATAATCCGACACCTTGGAAATCAGTCATGGAGGAAGCAGTCAAGGCGGGAGAAGTGCCTGCGAACTATGATCTGTGGAAACAGGCGATCGCGATCGGTAAAGAACGGGGCATTAAGGTTTACGGTTGGTCTTTTGCGATGAATTTTGGCTATGGCTATAGTGAGGTCAAAGGGCGATCGGGGACATTTGCTATCAATGGCAATGGGGAAAATAGTATTGCGAATACCAATTTCGATCGCAAGCAGGTCGCTGATGGTAAAGCCTTTTATGAAGATGCCTATGAAGCCGATCATCTATTTGTCGATCCCTATAATCGCACTGCTAAAGATGATTTAATCGCAGCAGTTAAGGCTCTAATGCAGCGCCAGCCAGATGGTATGGTCTTTGATTATGTGCGCTATCCGACAAATGGAACAGGAGAATTAATCGATAGCGTTAAACAACTATGGATTTATGGCAAATCATCAAGGACAGCATTACTCAATAGCATTGACAATCGCAATGTGAGAGAGTTGATGGCGCTTTATCTCCAAAGTGGTAATCTCACCGCCAATGATGTTGTCCAGACCGAGAAGCAACTAGCGGATGCGGCGAAAGTCAAACCGAACAATATTAAAAATCCTAAGGAAACGGCAGAGATCGCTGAAGGTTTACTGTGGAATATTGCCACCAATCATGCCTATCAAGGGGTCATCAATTTTGTCACCACAATTTCGGCTCCCCTCAAGCAAAGTAATCTGCCCATTGGCACGGTGTTCTTCCCCAATGGCAATCGCACGGAATCAGGTAGATATGAGGCAAGAATGCAGCCTTGGGATCGATTCCCGAAATATATGGAACGCCATCCTATGACCTATGCGCTTTGTAATGATGGTAGTTGTGTTGCCGAGCAAGTTTCCGACGTAGTGCGTCAATCATCGCCTGAAACTTTAGTCTGTCCAGTTTTGGCAGGAACTTGGGGGCAGGGTTTTGATGGACATCCTAGTTTTGAGAAGCAAATGCAAGCGATTCGAGCCAGAGAACCACAGATTAATTGCTTCAGTCATTTTGTCTATTCATGGATGGAACCCGAAAGCGATCGCCTCCGCAAAGCAGGCAAAGCAACAGGTTTAGAAAGTCCTACATTACCCAATTAATAAGTTTACCCCAACATTATGTGTAACTATATCGCGCGTTTTCAGTAAAGAGGTTTTGTTTCATCGCTGAAGGTGATGAAACAAAACCTTACTCCAATAGATTGTCTTGTGCCATCAACTCTGCCAGTTGTTGTTCAAGTTCTGCTGGATCAATCAGGTTGATTTCTAGCATCACGCGCTCCAGTGCCAAAAGCCAACGCTGATAATAGTTCCAGCTTGGGTCATCTAGAGCATGTGAGGACTCCCACTCTCCAATTGATGTAATCAATTGCTGCCGAAAGTCTTCCCATTCGTAATGACCTTTTTTGGAGAGGGCGATCGCAATTCCAAAAGCGCGACCTTCCCAAGAATCTTCAAAAAACAGTTCGCCATCACAGCGGGGTGGTGAGTCCTTGCTGCCTAGCATACTAGTCGCAGCAAAATGCTCAAATTGAGTTTGCATTGGTTGCTCCTTAAGCAATTGAGGGCTTGAAAGATGAACTGTTAGTCTTTCGTTGAGATACTTAGCCATATCACACAAGTCATCCACTTACTTCTTAATGGAAGTGAATGACTTGTGGGGGATGAGTGTTGTGGGTGGGATAAAATTCGATCAAATAGGTGTCAGGCTAGAGTTAGGCCACCTTAATTTTGCCGACTCCCATCATTGATTCGGGCGTAACTATCGCCGCTAACTGACTTTCGCTCATTCCTGCTGTACCTGCTGGTCTCTCTGGCAATACCGACCAACGAATTTGGGCGCTACTATCCCACACTTTGATTTCTACTGCGGGATCGATCGCTAAGCCAAATTCTTTCAGAACGGCACGGGGTTCGCGCACGGCTCTGGCTCGGAAGGTCGGATCTTTGAACCAATAGGGTGGTAATCCCAAAGTGGGCCAAGGGTAGCAAGAACATAGGGTACAGACAATCAAGTTATGGACTGTAGGCGTATTTTCAACAATCTTGAGGTGTTCGCCCTCAGCTCCAGACATTCCGGGGGGGAATTTCATCTCGGCGATCGCGGCATTAGCGTCTTTTAACAAGCGCATTTTAAAGCTCGGATCAACCCAAGCCCGCGCCACAATCTTAGCTCCATTAAACGGTCCCATTTCTGTTTTGAAGTACTTCAAAACCTGATCGACGGTGGAACCTGTAATCACTCCTTTCTTCACCAACAGCGCCTCTAAAGCGCGAACGCGGGCAGCACTGTAGGCTTCTCGATCAGTACTGTACTTAAAATGCTCGTATCCACTCATAAAATGATAACCTCAAACGGATTCAAGATAGGTTTCAAACAGATCGTCGTAATAGGTTGAATTTGGATCACTCTTGGCGGATCCCCAAATATCCACTGGACTAAAGGCAACAAGATATACGGGCATCGGTTCGCCGATTCCATCTGGACCAGTAGAAAAGAAATAAGTGTAGGCATCTGGATAGACTAAGTAAACAGTGCCCGTTTTGCCTCGGAGATGACCCGGTAGTCGAGTATGATCCACGACAATCGGATCTTTGACCTTGACTTTGCTGCCAACGGCAAATTTAGGTTTGGTAGTCAGTTCTCGCTTGGGTGAATCACCTTCCCGCAGGTAGCGAATCACTTGGGTATCGATCGCTGGATTACCCCCAGCAGGTGGGGTAAAGCTAGTAGGATTTGGGCTAGATAGATAACTAGCAGTAGCAGCGTCGAGTTCGGCTTCGGTAACATAGCCCTTCTCGATAAAAAATCCAGAGATTCCACCTAACCATTTTTCGTAATAGCGTAGCCGAAAGTAGTCAAAAGGTTGCATTCCTTCGGCTCCTGTACGTAGGTGACCCCAAGTCCAAAAGTCCTTGAATTTGGTGGGGACCTGCTTAATTGGATACTTGGGAATCGCCTGATCCAAGTGATTACTCAGCGCCATCATAGCGACGTGAATGCCAAAAATACGCTTTTCCCACTCCTCCACAAATACTTTCTTTTCAACACTCACAGGACCGAGATTCTCGATACCTCCTAAATAATGCTGCAATTTCATTCAGTTATCCTCTTCTACTTATTGAGATTTAGTTAGATCCTAGCCACCAACTTCAATCGGTACTTCTAGGCGACAAGCCTGAAAACCAGCTTTTAAGGTCTGTTCATCCAAATTACGACCAATGAACACCAGTTCGTTTTGACGTACTTCCTCAGCTCTCCACGGCTTACCGGGTCTACCGTCGAGAGTCATGTGGACACCTTGAAAGACAAAACGCCGATCTGCGTTATCCAAATTCAAAATGCCCTTCATACGGAAGATATCGGCACCTTGTTCTTGGACGAGTTGGTAAAGCCATCTGTTAACTTGGGTGCTGCTGTAACTACCAGTAGTAGTAATGGAGACGGACGATATTGACGAATCATG
The DNA here is from genome assembly GCA_050632425.1 of Pseudanabaena sp. BL-A-41. Taxonomy (GTDB): domain Bacteria; phylum Cyanobacteriota; class Cyanobacteriia; order Pseudanabaenales; family Pseudanabaenaceae; genus Pseudanabaena. The sequence goes on from CP192607.1 coordinate 4,466,232, forward strand.
TACATGGGCATCCTCTGTCAAAAACTGTGGATCGATACTCAGTGCTTGTTTGAGGTCAAAGGCCTTTAAACCGAGTAATTGATCGAGGTCAATGTCACAATTCAGAGTTCTATATAGTTTGGCAATCGCATTCATCCCACGCACGCGTTTTTCTAACTCTTCCAGAATGGTTGGCGATACCAAATCAATCTTATTTAAGATCACGACATCGGCAAATGCAATTTGCTCCTGAGCTTCACTACTTTCCCAGTGATCCCAGATGTGCTTAGCATCGACTACCGTCACTACCGCATCTAGGACTGTTTCTGCATAAAGTACCTCATCGACGAAGAAAGACTGAATAACGGGAGCGGGATCGGCTAATCCAGTTGTTTCGATTACTAGAACATCAAACTGATCACGACGTTCTAGCAGCTTGCCAATCATTCGGATTAAATCTCCTCTGACGGTGCAACAAATGCATCCGTTATTCATCTCAAAGATTTCCTCATCGGTTCCAATCACAAGTTGGTGATCAATTCCGACTTCGCCAAATTCATTTACAATCACAGCAACTTTCTGACCATGATCAGCTGTCAAAATATGATTCAGTAGTGTGGTTTTTCCAGCCCCAAGATATCCCGTCAATACCGTTATGGGAATTTTACGTAATCCTGACATGACAAACTTCCTTTAAACTACACATGCACAACTCGAAATCCAATCATGCGATTTAAACCATCCGCTGGATAGCCAGATCTACTAGCCGATCGAGCCTGCGAAGGAGTATCAGCCCAACTCCCGCCCCGAAGAGATCGCAAAGTCGATTGTCCGTCCTTGATCCATACCTGACCTTGGGCAGGAGCACCTTTATAGTCGCTATGCCAATGGTCGGCGCACCATTCCCATACATTGCCGTGCATGTCGTTTAAACCAAAGGCATTAGGAGCGAAATTTCCGACTGGTGTTGTTTCAGGTAGATAGGCTGCGGCGGGTTCGGCAGCATAGGCAAATTGGGTATTGTAGTTGGCTAGCTCAGAGGTGAGCGTAAGCCCTGTCGCAAAAGGTGTGCTCATACCCGCTCGGCAGGCATATTCCCATTCGGATTCGCTAGGTAGGCGGTAGGTCTTATTGGTGTAATGTGACAGGCGATCGCAAAATTCCACTGCCTCTAACCAAGAAACAGATTCGATTGGACGATCATCTCCAACAAAATGAGCAGGCTGGGCTAGCAAAGGTCGATTGATTTGGGGCAGTTGAGCAACTGCCTGCCATTGAGCTTGGGTGATTGGATACCTAGACATAAAAAAGGGTTTCAGTGTGACCCAGTGAGTTGGTAACTCCTGATCTGATTTTTGACCAGTTGAGGTTTCCCCCATCACAAATCTTCCTTCAGGAATCGCCACCATGGTTAGGTTAGATGTTTCCCCTAACTCAGTGATAAAAAAGTGGGCTTGCCGAGTTTGCCGATCAACTTCCTGACCACGGCGGTCAACGATAGGCACTTCAAACTCAAAAGAGCTTAGGAGATCCTTCGTGCTTTTGGAATGGCTCTCCGACCGACCTAACGTGGCTGCTATGCCCTGAGGCGCTAAGCTACAGACCAAGCCCAAACCACTCAAACTGGCATATTGAATTAACCGTCGCCTTTTCACGATGTGCTATCTCCAATCTCTTTAGATGATGAAATGGCTAGAAAAACTTACGCGCGATGAACATCAAACCAGGAGCATTCCACTAATAGGAAATACTCTTGTTAGTGCTGATATAGACCCAAATCTTATTAAGATAAGAAGCAATGAATTGTTTTCTGTAAGCGTTTTATGTATCTAAAAAATCATATGGTTATCATAGTAGAAACAAAAAAGTATTATGTCTTGAAAGCTACTATTTCCACATCAATTATTGCGAAGTTATAGTATGGTGACTTAATAGAATATTTAAAGAATTTTGTGATTTCAATTTCTATACCATTTGTCTCTATGAAATACATTTCATCATTTCAAAGAGAGTTTAAGAGTCAGTATTAATTAGCTAGGCATAATTAAAAAATAGAACAAAAAGCTGTAGCGCACGCTGCGCGTGCGCTACAGCTTTTTGGATTTTATATTTAATTGCACCCATCTACTTAGCTGAAAATTTAAAGTTCTAGATGTCAGATGATTAAGCATCGTGCTGGAGCAATTCTTAGTCTCAAAAACTTAGGTCATAAATATTTGTACTTGCAATTTTTCCAAACTACGTGTCGAGATCTGACAACTATATCCCTAACAAATTAACTCTGCAAAAAATCAGTGCATCATAAGATACTAGAAAGTCTCTGATGATGCACTGTCCTATGTGGCAATATATGCCACAATTGGGATGTTTTCGTTACAAGTTCCTAAGTGCTTTGGTCTTCGGTGAGGTGGTTCATAAACAGTGAAAAGAATTTGTTTAATCCCCTCCTAAAACTTTATCCCAAATCACAAAATGGCGCAGCCATTTTGTGATTTTAAAACCCTTACTGGGTTTGTTTTTTAATTTACCAAATTGTCGCAACACTTTGGTGAATCGGTATTATTTGGGTATGGGGGGATTCGGGCGATCGCGCCAGATCTTAATTGCTCGGGGCGATTGGCGTAGGTTAATAGCCCATCCGACTTAGCGTGATACTGACCAGCACAGGTCAACACAGCTTTAGCAGTCGCTTCAACATTGGCTAAGTCAGCTATTAAACCTCCAAACAGATAGGTTTGCTTTTGGGGAGAAACGAAGGCGATCGCGCAAGCTTGGTCGCAAACGCCCATACATTCAACTGGCTGAATCGCGAAATTATCATGCAACGCCCAGTCATCATATAGCGTTCGGAGTTTCTCTAACAGCCACTCACCATCACTCTTAGCCACGTACTGTTTGGTTTTATGGCTGCTACCACAGCTCGTACAAACAAATAGGATATGTCGATCATTCATGTGTTTTGGAGGTTGTAATGATTTGTCTGCAATCCCAAATCACCCTAGCTAGGAGTATCTCAAACCAAACACGATCTAGATTACATACTCCCTTCTCAGTGAAAGATTAGACGTTGCGGCGCGAAGCGCCGCAACGCTAAATTCTTGGTTTTTAATGCCTATTTTTAGACTTGAAGTGAGTATGATGGTCAAAGGGTCTTGTCCATCTTTCGATTAATCCATTAGACTATTGCTTGCTTTGAGTCCTCTAGGAAAAGCCCCGTTGCCAATTTCGTTTGGTCGCTTGCCGTCGCCACTGCAACCATAGCCCAATTAGCAAACCAACCACAACACAACTAGTCAGGTAAGCAAGCGAAATCAACCGAATCCACAGAGGTGGAGCAACCCCTTCAACATCAATAGTTTGGGCTACTTGGAAGGGTTGGAACTGCCGTTTAGAACCAACTTGAGGGGTCACCTCAACTTCTACGATATGGGGCGCACCATCAAAGAATTGTTCCTGCCAAGTAAATTTTCCAGCACTGTTGGGCATACCTTGGTAGGTAAACGCCACCCATTCATCCTCTTTTGGCTTAGCTTTGATCTGCAAAGTTACATCGGTTATAGGTTGCTGGGTTTTGGTATCGATCAAATCTACTTGGAGTTTCGCAAGTTGACCGACCATGGTCGTTTTAGTTCCCGAAAGTTTCATTTCCAACCCTTGGGATTGCCATTGGGCGAACTGCTTAGTAGACGGCTCAGAAGTTGTGTGGGCGTGTTCAGTATGAGTGTGATCGGCATGAACATGTTCTGTCTGGGCAGATGCGACGATTGCCCCCTGCGAGGGCGGCAATTCTGCACTGATATTGACCCAGAGGAGCGCCGCGATCGCAAACACAATCGCGCTATTTAGTAATAAGCGCACCCGTTGCGGGGCGATTTCTCCAGATTTTATCGGTTGACCACTGCCAATTATCCACCCGCCGACCAGTCCTGCAACTAGCAAAATGGTCATCAAGATACCGAGGTTGCGATATTTTGCCCAGCTCTCTGGCACTGTTAGCGTTAGCGTTTGCTGAATCGGGGCAAAGGAGTTGGGGATAGTCGGTGTAACCTCTACCTGAATTTGATAGTTGCCTCGAATCGGTAGCATTTGTTGCCATTCCAACTTGCCGACAGGTGCTATAGCCGTCATGTCTAGCAACGTTGTGCCTTCGACGATCGGGAAATCGGTTGTAAACCAAGGGGTGGCAGGAGGGGTTAGCAGTTGCAAGTGGATCTGAGCGTTCTTGAGCGCCTGCCCTGCGCTATCCAGAGCTTGTAGGGACAATTGCACGGGATTTTGGGGGTGGATAGCTTCTGCTTCAAACGGTCGTATCTGGCTGGCGATCGGGCTAGTCGTCAAGCGAACTGAAGGTTGTGGGGCTTGGGCGTACCCTATCCATCCCCACAAAACCACGCCAACCAAACAAATTAAACCGAGCAGCGCTGAGCGCTTAAATTTTGACATCGCCTTATCCTGCAACTGCTAAACAACTGAGCGGAAACTTACCTTAGTGGCAATTCACCAAAGCCGTGTGGTGGCGAAGTGAATGTACTTTGTCATGAATAGCAGGATGGGTAGTGAAGTAAACTGTCCACAGAGTCAAGGCTATCAGAGAAACATAAAGCCCTGATTGCACTGGTACTGAGAGGATACGGCTGGCAACTTTTTGTTGGATTGAACCATAGGTTTGAGTAGTCATTTGAATCTCACAAATAAAATTAGAAGGGTGGATAGAAATGGAAAGGGTCACTCAATCAGACCGTTGTTAAGGTGGCGCTGTTGTAGGACAGCGTTATAATCTCACTACTCTGTCTTTTTTCCTCTGATGGCTGTTCTACGCCAGAGCCACGCATAAACTCAGGTACAATCACCAGATTGAGAAGATATTAGAGGGGGGGGCAAATATGTTCTGCTACATTTTTTACTTTTGCAGTTTTAGCAGCATTTTTATGACATATTGCTGCTTCTAGTAGACTACAGCTTTATCTAATCTGTAGCCTTATTTCATAAAAGATGAGGGAACCTGAAACATTATGAAGTTCCAGTGCATAGGTTTAGATTTGGTAATAGTCTTATGGCTGTACTAACAGTCCTAACTAAACAGTATGTAGAACAACGTAATCATGCTTATTGGATATCTAAAGCAATCATCTCATCATCAAAATGCTGATTTTTACGCAAAACTTGAATCAAGTAAATTTACTACTAATCTGGGGAGCATCTGAGGCAGAAGAATGGGTAAATCGAATTGCATTCATTCCTTTCTGAAACTAAAAAGCAGCACTTTGTGCTGCTTTTTAGTTATTTGAGTTCAGATAGAACTTTCCGAGTTTGGGCTAGCCCTTCGATATTACCCTGTTGATTAAATAACCGCTCGGCAGTTTCGAGGGTTTTGCGGGCTTCAGTCACCCGTTGCTGTGTAACTAATAATTTACCTAAAGCGAGATAGGTCTCGGCTTCCTCAGGTTCTACTTCGATGATTTCGCGATAGGCAACGATCGCACCTGATAGAGAACCTTGTTGGATATAGAGGTTGGCAATCTCTCGTTGTAAGGCAATCAAATTACTAGGATTGATATTTTTTGCGGCGGCGGCTCTACGCAGAGAAGTAACAGCGTCGGCATAATTGCCTTGACTTTGTAAGACTCTTGCGATCGCTAAATTCGCTTGAGGATGACGCGGATTAACTTCTAAGGCGCGTTTATATTTAGAGATCGCTTCCTCATTTTGATTTTGTTCTGCAAATAAACCTCCAATGGCGACCAAGACATCAGCATCAAAGGGCGCGATTTTATCGGCTTGGTTATAGATGGCTACAGCACCTTTGCGATCACCCGATAGCTTCAATACATAGCCCAAATTGAGATAGCTTTTGACCTCATTGGGGGAAGCGGAAATCGCTTGACGATAGATCTTGGCGGCTTCAGCATAGTTTTGTTGTTCGGTCAACAAAAAGCCGACACTGTTATAGGCATCTATATTTTGACGATCCAGAGAGATGGCTCGACGATAGGCTGTGATAGCGTTGGGATAGTCCTTAATTTTGACATAGACAAAACCTAGGGCACTAAAAGCCTTAGCATTCGTGTTATCTAACCTCGTTGCTCGCTCTAAGGTCGAAATTGCCCCCGAATAATTATTTTGTTGGGTGAGCAGAAAGCCAAGACTCGTTAGAATTTTAGAATTTTTCGGCTCTAGTTTAGCAGCTTGCTGATAGGCAGCGATCGCCCCCGAAATATCGTTTCTCTGCCAAAGTTGTCGTCCCTGCTTGATCCATTCCACTGCATCCTTTTGGGCTTGAGCATAGGCATTATTAACTGGGAGAGCGATCGCCCCTGCGATCGTCATGATTAAAGCGAGATTAGAGATTCTGTAGGCAAAAGTTTTAGTGTGGCTAGATACGGAACGAAACAAGGGCATAAGATTTTGAGTTAAATGAATGAATTGTGATAGTTAGATGACTCATGCTGACTATCAAATTCCTATTGAGTTGGGTTTACCTCTTCCATATTAACAAGCTCGACGGAGTTCGGGGCATTACGTGCATCCGTAAAATCAGTGCCCTCAATACTTTTTAAGGTCGATAGATAGGTTCCTGTCAAATCTGCCCCAATTAACTTAGCATTAGCAAGATTTGCCCAATTTAGTTTGGCATTCGTCAGATTAGCGCGACTGAGATCTGCACCTGCGAGATTTGTGCCTGTGAGGTTAGCACGGCTGAGATCTGCACCAGTGAGATTTGCTCCACGCAGATCTGCACCATTTAGATAAGCACCTGTTAAGAAGGCATTAGCTAGATTTGCTCGGCATAAACGCGATCTCGTTAGATTCGCACTAGTCAAGAAAGCGTTAGTAAAATTTGCTTCTACGAGGACGGCATCACTTAAATCTGCTTCAATTAAGAAAGCTTCCGAAAGATTTGCCCCAATTAATGAAGCCTGTTCTAAGATTGTGCCATTGAGGTTAGCTTGGATCAAAATCGAACCACTCAAATTTGCTCTGACCAAATTCGCGAGATTTAGCTCCACATCCTCTAAGTTGGCAATGTCGAGTGTAATTTCTTCAAGATCCGATTCGATAAAGTTTGCCCCAGATAGGTTTGCCCCAGTTAAGATCAAGCCAATGAGCGATCGCTTACTAAAGTCGCGATCGCCCTGAGCATAACTTTCGAGAAGTTCTTTTGCGTTCATTGAGTTAATGGCACAGTGAATATTTCCACATCAAGGGAGTCAAGACAAAGCCTTGACTCCCCTAAGCTTTAGGGACGATAGCCCGCAGCTAAAAGCTGAGCAACCGACTTCGCATGGTAGGTCAAAATCAGATCGGCTCCTGCACGCTTCATGCTGAGTAGAGTTTCAAACATCACCTTCTTCTCATCGATCCAACCTAGTTGCGCGGCTGCCTTAATCATTGCGTATTCGCCACTGACGTTATAGGCAGCTACAGGTACGTTGGTGGCATCCTTAACCTTGGCAATGATATCCAAATAAGCTAAAGCAGGCTTCACCATGACAATATCTGCACCTTCTGCAATATCTAAATAAACTTCCTTAATTGCCTCACGGGAATTAGCAGGGTCCATTTGATAGGTCTTCTTATCGCCAGATTTAGGAGCTGAACCGAGCGCATCACGGAAAGGACCATAGTAAGCGGAAGCATATTTAGCGGAATAGGCAAGGATACCCACATTCTCAAAACCAGCAGCATCTAAGCCTTGACGAATTGCCCCAATGCGTCCATCCATCATGTCCGAAGGAGAGACAAAATCCGCACCTGCGGCAGCTTGGGAAACTGCCATTTTTACTAAAACTTCAACGGTCTCATCATTGAGAATCACGCCATTGTCATCAATGATGCCATCATGTCCATGGGTAGTGAAAGGATCAAGGGCAACATCCGTAAAGATAATCACATCGGGAACTGCCGCCTTAATCGCTCTAACCGCACGCTGAGCCAATCCTTCAGGATTAAAGCTTTCCGTACCCGTGAGATCCTTTTTCTCTTCGGGAACCGCAGGGAAAAGGGCGATCGCCTTAATTCCTAACGCATAGTTCTCTTCTACTTCTTTGACCAAGAGATCGAGAGTAAAGCGATAGGCTTCGGGCATTGAAGGAACTTCAACGCGATTATTCTCTCCTTCCATTACAAACATTGGATAGATAAAATCATCTACGGATAAATGATTTTCTTTAACAAGGCTACGAATAGAAGGATTGCGACGGAGGCGGCGAGGGCGATGTGTGAGTTGCATTGATGTTTCTTAACTTTTCTTAATGGATTTGTTTGAAAAACATATATTTTTATTTGTGGATTATATCAGAGTAGTTCACCCGAAATGAGCGCACTGAATTAGTATAGGCAGGACTTCGCGCCGCTTATACTAGGGTAAATAGTTGAGAAGCAATTCAGATATGAAAGCATTTGTAGCTGGAGCCACAGGACAAACAGGACGACATATTGTCGCCGAATTAATCAAACGTAATATTCCTGTCAGAGCTTTGGTTCGTAACTTAGAACTAGCGAAGCAGGTTTTACCATCTGAAGTAGAGTTAGTCCAAGGAAATGTGCTATTCGCGGATACTTTGCAAGAGGCGATCGCCGATTGTGATGTTTTGGTATGCGCGACAGGAGCCAAGCCAAGCCTGAATGCCCTTGAGCCATATCTAGTCGATTACATTGGTACAAAGAATTTAGTCAAGGCAGCCAAAGCAAAAAATATCAAACATTTTGCGATCGTCTCATCCCTTTGCGTCTCTAAGTTTTTGCATCCCCTAAATCTATTTTGGCTAGTGCTATTTTGGAAAAAGCAAGCCGAAAGATATTTGCAAGATAGCGGCTTAACCTACACCATTGTCCGTCCGGGTGGACTGCTCAATCGCGACAAAGAAGGCGGTTTAGTCCTGTCTGGTGCTGACACCCTCTTTGAAGGCAGCATTCCTCGTACTAAGGTAGCGCAAGTGACGGTAGAGGCTCTATTTGAAGATAATGCCAAGAATAAACTTGTTGAGATCGTGGTGAATGCCGATACACCCGATCGCCCAATTGCTGAATTATTTGCAACTGTATAACCACTTAGGATGTCACTGTGTGACATCCTAAAAATTAGGAAAAATATGACTAAAACTGTATTGATCACTGGTGCTTCCTCTGGCATTGGCAGGGCAACGGCTCTATATTTCCAAAAACGTGGTTGGAATGTAGCGGCGACGATGCGATCGCCTGAGCAAGTAATCAGCAAAGAAGCAGGTAGAGCGAATAGCTTAACCAATCTTGATCGCCTAGCTTTCCTCAAGCTTGATGTGACCGATAGTGACAGTATTAAGGCTGCGGTTGCCGAAGCTATTGAAAAATTTGGGGCGATCGATGTCTTGGTGAATAATGCAGGCTACGGTATGTTAGGCGCTTTTGAGACATCGACCCCTGAGCAAATCCAACGCCAATTTAATACCAATGTTTTTGGTTTGATGGAAACCACTCGCGCTGTGCTTCCCCATTTCCGCGATCGCCAGAGTGGTGTGATTGTCAATGTCGCCTCGGTCGGTGGACGGGTCGCATTCCCGCTCTACAGCCTCTATCACTCGACAAAGTGGGCGGTGGAAGGCTTTTCCGAATCCTTGCAACATGAACTATTAGCTTTTAATATTCGCGTCAAAATTATTGAGCCTGGCCCCATTAAAACCGACTTTTACGATCGCTCTGCCGAACGCACTAGTAACCCTGATTTTCCTGAATATGAGGCCCTTAGTGATCGGGTATTGACTAAACTCAATCAAATTGGCACAACGGGAGCATCTCCTCATGTTGTGGCAAAAACGATCTATACAGCTAGTACTGATAACTCATGGAAATTGCGCTATCCCGCCGATCCATTAGCTAAGCAGTTATTACTTGCCCGTAAGTTATTGCCCGATTTTCTATTTACAAAGCTTATTCGCCAAACCACGAATATTTAGATATAGAACTTTTTCTGAAGTGCTTTACTTTGTACAGCACTTCAGAAAAAGTTGTTTAGCGTTGGTTGCTTGATGTTGTTTTAACTGGTTTGAGAGGAATGTTATTGGCTTGTAGCCAGTCTTTACCTACGCGCACCGTGATGTCTGACTCGATATCACCTGTAGACTCAACTAAAACCTCACCAATTCCTAGTGCATCACGTAATTTCTCGGCACTGGCGCGATCGCCATTTTGAGCAATGATCTGAGTCTTCGCAATTGGCTTTGTCCAGCGATCGCTAGCAGCAAATACTTGAGCATATCCTGCCTTAGAAAGTACAGTGGTAGCTTTTTTAGAGCCTTCAGGCTGAGACATACTGTCTTGAATCGCAACCCTCAAGGACTGAGAGCTATTATCAGTACTTGCATCAGCAGACTTCATCACGCCAAAGTTTTGAGACATTAGCTTGGCGAGCAGTCGATTGTCCAAAATCCAATAGCTGAGATTGTCAAATTCTCCAGGGTTGCTAAAACGTCCAGGAGCCATATGCATCTGGATGCTCTTGCGATCGGTTTTTGAGGTGTAGCTCGCAAGGGCAAGGACTTCTTCGACCGACAGGTTCGTGTCGATATTGTCCTTAAGAATGGCGAGAATCTCTGGAAACTTAGTGATGGACTCAGGCTTGAGCTTTTGATCGATAAAAGCGCGGAAAAAGGCTTGCTGACGCTGTACCCGACCAATATCACCCAAATCATCATGGCGGTAGCGCATATACTGCACTGCCTTATTACCATTTAGCTTTTGCTGCCCTGCATTGAGATTGATATATAGGTGTTGGCTATCATCTTGATATTTCAGCTTTTTCGGCACATAGATATCAATACCGCCGAGGGCATCGACTAATTTACCAAATCCGTTCACGTTAAAGCGAATATAGCGATCGATGGGAATATCGCCTAAGACTTGGCTCACGGTTTGGGCTGACAGTGAAGCACCACCTGCATAGTTGGCAAAGTTAATCTTGGTAGTTCCTACGCCTTGGATATTAACGCGACTGTCACGGGGAATCGAGAGGACAGCAACTTTTTGAGTAGCGGGGTCAAAACGGATGAGTAACATCGCGTCACTCATGCCATTGAGGTTGTTATCGACCTCAGCGAGATACTTACCCTTAGGCTTTGACTGGGCATCAGGCAAATCAGAGGTGAGCATGATCGTGCCCAAGACCAAAATATTTACAGGTCGGGTTAGGGTCGGGACACCAGCGATCGCTGAAGTCATGCTATCGGAATTACGGTTAAACACAGCAGCTTCATCTGCTGATAGCTGTCGCTGCTGAAAAGGGCGACTACTTAATACAAATGCTAATCCTGCGCCTAGTCCCCCAGAGATCAGCGCTACAAACAACACTACAAATAGTGTCCACTTGTGACTTAAGAAATTCTTCTTGGCTTTGGGCTTATGCGCCAAATCAGTTTTTTGTCCTAGATTGATGGGATTTGTTGCCACAGGTAGGAAATACTCCTCACGACTGAATATTTGCTTCAGCGATCGCCCAGCCATGAGCAAGGATGGGACTCAACACACTTTATTAATTATGATCTTTGGCGATCTTTTACGATCTATCTCAGGAATTTTACACAGGGTTCCTAAGACTTTTAGACTAAATTGAATTTAACTTTAGCACTGTATCGTAATTTATCGTTACAAATCACTAAATAGCTTATAGTGCAAAACCTTTAAAATCAAATTATTTTGACGGATGATACTACATTTTTGCAAATATAGAGCAATTGGTAATTGGCTTTAAGATAGAGGCATGAGTCCTTAACCATAGAGGTAACACCGTTGAAAGGTCAACCATCTTCCAATAGATCTCTAAAGGTCTTGAGTATGCTAACAGCGATCGCTCTAGCAAGTTGTGCTTCTTCATTACCAAATAAAGCTTCTGCTCCAGCCAACCTCGCCGCCTTACCTGAACAAGCTCCCAATTCTGCTGACTCCGCAACACCTGCGAAAGCTGCTATACCTCGTCCGCAACTGATTAAATCGGCTGACATCTCGATACAGGTAAAATCCATCGAAGACACGACTAAAGCCATATCAGATTTGGTAAAACAGCAACAGGGCGACATTTTAGAACTACAGGACTTTCGCTCTGGCAATTCTGGTATCGCTCAGTCAGTCTCTCTAAAACTCAGAATTCCCCAAGAACGCCTTGATGCGGTATTAGAGACGATCGCACAATTGGGTATTGTCAAGGGACGATCGCTTAAGGCTGAGGATGTCTCCAATCAATTAGTCGATTTGCAAGCCCGCCTCAAAAATTTGCGTCAAACTGAGTTGCAGCTACAGGAAATCCTCAAGCAAACTGGCTCCGTCGGCGATGTCCTCAAGGTGACGCAAGAGCTTAGTCGTGTGCGGGAAATGATCGAGCAAATTGATGCTCAGTTAACCAATTTAAAAAATCAAGTCGCCTATTCCACAATTCAAGTCACGCTTTCCTCTGCGATCGCTACTATTCCACCTCAATCCGATCTCGGTACGCAAATTCAAAACACTTGGAATAGTGCAACAAGTTCCTTAGTAGGTGTCAGTATTGGTCTATTAAAGTTAGCGATCTGGTTATTAGTCTATTGTCCTTATTGGCTAATCCCTCTAGCCATTTACCTATTCCTACGCCGCCGCCGTCGTCAACTCCCACAAGTCCAAAAGCCTGACTCTGAAGTAAATTCAGATTAAGTAAGTGATAGGATGATAGAAAATGTGGAGAGTGTTGCACGATGTCGATAGATATTAGAGATCTCAATCAAGATAACGATGTTATTGAAATTACCCTCAGTCGAGGAGACACAGATTTTCTAGAAGGTAAAAACATTTGCTTGCCCAAAAACCTACTATCTCTTATCTACGATAAATGCTTAATAAAGGCTGGAGTTGCAAGATTATTTACTTCAGGGCTAACTTGTCGATTAATGAGAATAGATCAACCGAAATGGCAAAAAGGAAAGCTAAAACTCAAGCTTGAATTTATTCCAGATGAATTACCTCAAGATGTAGCACCTCAAGATGTAGCACCTCAAGATGAACTGAGTATTATTAGAAATCAAAACATTGACTAAATAAAAATATTTGGATTATTCGTTGAAATCAATGTTTTCATAAATGATTGACAAGGGAAATTGTAAATCGAGGTTGGCGATGTGAATTAGTGGATCACTTATCTCAAAATCTATTCCATCGATCGCAATGGACATATATTCCCAAGCTCGATCATCACGTCGTTGGTAGATCTCAATTCTGGGACGCTCTGGCGTAATCAGGATGTAGGTTTGTAATGTATCGAGAAGCATATAATTTTGCTGCTTGATACCGCGATCGCGTGCTTCGGTAGCAGGAGATAGTACTTCAGCGATCAGACAGGGATATTGCAAAAAATCACGGGCAAAGCGATCGCGTTCATCGCAAGTAACCACCAAGTCTGGATAGTAGTATTTCCCAGATTTAGTCAGCACTTTGGCATCACTAATAGCAACCTTACAGCTTTTACCGCGCAAGTGAGGAATCAGTAATGCTGCAAAATTGGCGGAAATTTGACTATGGGGAACGTTTCCTCCCGTCATCGCGATGATTTTCCCATTTTCATATTCATACTTAAGCTCTTGTTCTGATTCCCATTCGAGATATTCAGATGCTGACAAAATCGGGAAATCGGTTAATTGATCGCTTTGCCGATTAATTTGGGGTTGGGCAATCATACTGTAAGCCTCGCCATCTTCAATTTGCCTGAGCTAATACCAAGACTAAAAATGCGTAGCCATTTTTAGTCTTGAAAATCCTTACTGGTTTTGTTTTTTAATTCACAAAAGTGTGACAACAACTTTGTGAAGTGGTATAGATGCAGAGTGATTGGTAATCGCTATAGACTAAAATTAAGCTGATTAATGTATCTTATCGAGATTTTTGAAAGATCTGCAAGTTGGTTATGGAAGTTAGATTTCGAGAATGTGATTGGTTTGACTTATGGATCTGGATAAAATTTAATGAAGCTCCTTCCCAGCAAGAAAAACAATTGCTAGATGAAGTATTTAATTCTTGGTTTTTACTTGGTAAATTGGGCGGTTTCAATGCTTGCAACTTACAGGTTTTAGAATCTGGTGTCGATGTGAGTTACTTTGACTACGACAACCAAGCTGCCGATGACGAGATGATGTCAGTGATGCATAACATGACTGACCTAGAGTACGAAAACGAATGGGCAAGGTGTTGGGTTGACTTAGGAACTACCGATGCGATCGCGATCGATACTTTAGTTAATGCTTTGCGTCAGTTTGATAAAGAATATGTGGCGATCGAAGAGGTCATTATCGGTGGACAAAATTCTGACTGGTTGGTTGAACCCAAGAGTCTCGATGATGAGGATTATGATCAATAAATAGTTTACAGAAGCGTACCCCCTGAGAGGGTACGCTTCTGTAAACTTCTTTGAAATACAAAACTTAGAGGAAATCCAAATGCGCGTCTTACATACAATGGTTCGGGTTGGTAACTTAGAGCGATCGCTAGATTTTTATACTAATGTCCTCGGTATGAAGGAACTGCGTCGCAAAGATTACCCAGATGGACGCTTTACCCTTGCCTTTGTCGGCTATGGTGATGAATCGAGCAATGCCGTCATCGAGTTAACCCATAACTGGGATACTGCTGCCTATGAAATTGGTACTGGCTATGGTCATATTGCCCTAGGCATGGAAAATATCTATACAGCCTGTGACGCAATTCGTGAAAAAGGTGGCAAAATCACCCGCGAACCTGGTCCGATGAAGCATGGTACGACGGAGATTGCCTTCGTCGAAGATCCCGATGGTTACAAAATTGAATTAATTCAACTTAAGTAAAATAAGAGGGGGCACAAAGCGCCCCCTCTTATTTTTGGTAGAAATTGTTATAAGCTAAAAAGCTGCACACCAGTAGCCTCGTCATGCGTAGTAGAACCCGATATACCCCCTCTTGGCATACCAAGCGCAAATCATCTTGGTTGCGAAATACCTTGCTCCTCATTTTTATTGGTTTGCCATTGCTATTAATTTTGGCAGAACTAATTGCGCGAGGAGCACTTTTGGCTACAGGTAGTACGAACCAACTTGCTCCGAACAAGACAGTTGCGATCGCCCAATCCTACGCATTCAAATTGCAGGATGCCAATGGCAATAGCTATCCCGGATTACCAGATTCAGGCCGTCTCCAAGTGCGCCGTAGCCCACTATTGGGTTATGAATTAATTCCTAGCCAAAGTAGTGATTATTGGCAAATTAATGATCAAGGGTTCCGTCAAGATTCTGCCGTACCGATCGAGAAACCTGCTGGTGAGATCCGCGTATTTTTAGTTGGCGGGTCTACTGCTTTTAGCAATATGGCGGACAAGAACCAAAAAGCATTGGCTTTTAAAGTCGAGAAATTGCTCAACGATCGCGTCCGTGCTCAAAATAGCAGTCCTGAAAAATTTAAGCCTAAGGAAACCCCCTATTTTGCCGATCAAATCGAGTCAATGCGTGCATTACCCCCACGCATTCGTGATGGTAGCTATCGGGTCATTGCGGCGGCTGTCCCCGGATATACCTCTGGCAATGAACTTGCCTTGCTTGCCCATAAGGTCAGTGCCTATAGTCCCAATGCCTTAATTATTCTGGATGGCTATGAAGACTTGCGATCGCCCAGCAATCAACCTGCTCATGAGATTGGTAACGTCGATCAAATGTTGCGCGATCCTATTGCTCAATATCGCCAACATCAAAGCCAACAATTTAATAACTGGTTAAATTCGCTGTATTTGGTCAAAGCATGGCAAAAGTGGGTAGCTCCTGCCGATATCGCGACATTTAGCTCCGATTATCAAGTTTTTAGTGCTGAGCAATTTAGCAAAGATCCCAAAGAGCTACAAAAAAGGATCGATCGCTATGTTTACAATACGCAGCAAATGATCAAATTAGCTGGCGATATCCCTACGCTAATCGTGCTTCAGCCTGAAATTACGGGTAAACAAAAGGCTTTAACTAAAGAGGAAGAAGCGATCGTCAAATCCTTGGGAAATGACTATAGCGATCGCGTGACCAATGCCTATAATGTTGCGGAAAAAACTCTCAGTAGCAAATTTCCTAACACCAAGTTCGTTAGTTTCTATCAGCTATTTCAAGCGAATAATCAACAAGCCTTTAGTGATCCCATTCACCTCACTGAGGCTGCTAATGATAAGGTGGCGCAAAAGTTGTATGACAGCATCGAGCAGCTATTTTCAGTACAGCCTGCCTCAACTTCGCTAAATAGTGATATCACGCCCCAACCATCCCCTACCCCTCAACCAACACCAACACCTGAACCACCCAAACCAACATCTGCACCTGCCAGCCTGTCGGAAACACTTCAGCGAGTCCAAGGACAGTAAAGTAAAGTTCCTCACCTAGGTGAGGAACTTTACTTTTTATAGCAACGAGACATCTCAAAACCCGAAAGATGAGTTGCGGCGCTTCGCGCCGCAACTCATCTGTTTTTTCCTAAGCCAGACTTTCATCGTTATAAAAGGTTTTCATAATGAGAGTCACTGAAGTAAACTATTGAGGTTAGTGAGTTTAATAAATCTTTATGGTAGAACCAATTTTGTCGGGCATTTGCCTCGGTCTTATTTTCATCACCCTTGGCGGACTATTTTTTGCAGCTTATCAGCAATACCGTAGAGTCTAGCAACACAAAGGAAAAGAGGCGCATTGCGCCTCTTTTCCTTTAGGACTCTATTTCCTCAGGTTGCTCTAAATAGCGACAAATTTCATTAATTTTCATGCGGTAAATATGCGGCCAGCCACCATTAGTCTCGATGTCGCGTAAGAGATTAAATAGCTCATGCCGACTAATTGGTAATGCAGGTTGAAATAAATCATCCCGAATCCGTTTATGGAGTGCTTCTAAGATCCGCAAAATTTGTAAAAGGCTCTCTGCATCACCTTGATGAGCTTGAGAAACTTGCAGAATGCGATCGCTGAGCGCTTCCAGCTCAGATAAATCAGCAGTTTGCCCCTGTTGTGATTGGTTCTGTGATTGGATTTCTGTTTGTGCCAAGCTAAGTACCCTCGTGCGCGATAATATGGTGATTGGAATTTTACAAATTAAGTCTTTAGTTAGCTAACCTCTATGGCTAGTCTAAAGCACCAACAACTCCTTAACGATCTCAATTTAAAATCCCAAACTTAGATCGTATTTTTTAACAGATTCTAGAATATGCGGTATAAAACGCTGCATATCCGAAGTCTAAAATGTTACCCGTTAAATTAAAAAGAGGTTATTTATGAAATTTCGTAGTTTTACGAAAGCAATTTTTACATTGTGTATCAGTTTATGCATGTTAGTAGCTAGTGGTGTATTTGCTAGCACTACTTTTGCGGCTGTCCCCCCCGGTTTGACCTATGACCAAATTGTAAATACTGGTTTAGCAAACAAATGTGGTGACATTTTGGGTGCTTCTCGCGGTGGTCGTAACTTTATTTCCGTTGGTGCAGGTCAGTCTGTCGAAATTACCGACCTTTGCTTAGAGCCAACCTCCTTCTATGTAAAAGAAGAATCGAACAACAAGCGCAAAAAGCCTGAGTTTGTAGCTAGCAAGTTAATGACTCGCTCTACTTCTAGTCTTGACTTCGTAAAGGCAACTGTTACTGGTAATAGCGATGGTAGCTTGAGCCTAGTAGAAACCGATGGTCTAGATTATCAACCGATCACTGTCAAAATGCCTGGTGGTGAATTGGTAGCGATTTTGTTCACCATCAAGGGTTATAAGGCAACCACAAACCCTGGTGTTAATGGTCTGACTACATCCGTTGACTTCGTTGGTTCAACCGATGTTCCTACCTATCGTGGTTCTGGCTTTATCGATCCTAAGGGTCGTGGTCTAGCGATCGGTTATGACGCTGCTGAAGCTTTACCTGCAAAGCGTAATTCTTTCGATAACCGCAGCGTTAAGGATGACTCAACCTCTAAGGGTACTCTATCCTTGCAAATTGCTAAGTTGAATGCTGATACTGGCGAAATCGCTGGTACTTTCGAGACCGAACAAACCTCTGACAATGACCTCGGTGGTGTTGAGCCTAAGGAAGTAATCATTCGCGGCGTATTCTACGGAAAAGTTAACGCTTAAGCCCTAAGCAAAGCTTTTGAAAAAGGAGAGTCTTATTAATTTAAGACCTCCTTTTTTAATGAATATTTAGACACGTCTGTTAAGGCTTAAAGTAGTACAGAGAAATTTTGAAAGCGAGGCAAAGCCTCGCTTTCAAAATTTCTCTATGTTTCAATACAGCGCAAAGCACCGTAATGTTCTGTCAGTTTTGCCATATCAATAACTTAGATTAATTTTTATGATTTAGATATTTCTTCCCATATATCTAACAAATACTTTAAGCTCAATAAATGATTGGTTAATTCACATCGTTTTATCAAAGCATCAAAATATTTCTTATCTTCAATAGCTCTTGGTTTTTCCTTTCTATAAGACAATCCAAATTCTCGTAAATATTGCTTTAAGTATTTCTCATGAAATCTTGCCCTTGTCGGATAACTAGTTGGATAATTCATCCCCTCTGGATCGTTGACAAGAACATCGTAATAAGGTTGAAAATTTGAGAAAAATTCAGAATTACCTTTAGATACATATTGATTTGGAATATCTGCATTACCTAAAGCCCAAGTTTCAATACAGCAATGCTGAATAATAATATGAAACTGTGTTAACTGATTTTCATTTATACCAAGTTTAGTTGTAAATTCTTCGAGTTTCGCCTTAATCTCTGCAAATCGATCTTGATAAGTGTCATCTTCTGAATCTATACAAATGAAAAAATGATCTACATTATTGTAGTTTTTGATATCAAGTAAACATTGCTCTAATAAGGATTGACCTCCATAGATTTTTGGTGAACTAACCATGTTTGGATAGCCATTTCCTGCAATTATCCGACATGAGTTATCTGTCATGTCTTCAGGCTTCTCTACAAAGTTAATATTAGAGAAAAAATGAGTTAACCAAGCTTTATATACTCTAGGCTCTGTCTTACCTCCTTCAACTAAAAACAAGAGATTCACGCAGCAATATCCTCATTTTCAAGTAAGTTAATTAGTTGCGTAAACTTGTCTAAGCTAGATGCTGTGTTAAGTGTAGGAATATCCGTAGCTTTTCTAGATCTTATTATTCCATTGTTTTTAGATACTAATTGCCAAGTTTTCCAAGGAATATTATTGATAATATATGGATGATGGCTAGTGAGTATAAATTGTAAGTCTGGTGACTTATCTAGAATTAACTCTGTTAGCTGAGGCATACAATTAATACCTAAACTGTTTTCAAATTCATCAATAATAATTACAGACTCTTCAGGTGCAGCTATAATTTCCACTAAATAAGTTAATGCACGATACATACCTGAAGATATTTGGAACTGTGAAATCCATTTCTCTGAGTCATTTTCTTTGATCTCAAAAAGAAGGTTATATCTATCATGAGCTTCACTTTCAATAACAACCTTTATATCTTCTACAGAAGTAAAAATTTCAATATAAATTTCTTTGATTGCATCAAATGTCCTTGGGAAAAGTGATTTTAGATAATATGCTTTAAGTAATGTTGGTGCATCAACAAGGTCTTCCTTAAGTTTTTGTAAATAAGTACGATATTCATAATCATCTAAGTCCAAATATTCTGGTGTTTGTACATTGCTTGGGGCTGATTTCATAGAAACAATAGCACTTTGAGGATTTTCGTTAAAAATAAATCTTTTAAAAGCTTCAGATATAGGTGCAATAGAATCTTCTTCTGCAAGAATGGTAATTGCACTTTCAGTCCTCTTGAGCTTAGGAAGCTTTCTATTATTTAATTTAGATACTTTACTAGTACGATGTAAAATTTCTATCTCATTAGAGTTATTAAATTCAATAAGTTTTTCATCCAAAATTTCAGCTTGCTCTGGTTCACTTGTAAAAGGATCATAAATAGAATTGGAGATTTCAGCTTCTAGACTCCAATGATAGTTTTTGTCTAAGTGAGAAAAGTTAATAGACCACTTTACATCTTCCAATAATTGAACTTTTCCTTGGGCAACATTACAGATAAAATTAAGTGCCTTAAGGATTCTCGTTTTTCCAACACCAGAAGCACCTACTAATAGGTTTAAGTTTTCAAAGGAAACTTCTTCAATATTTAGGTTTCGGCTATTACTGTTGAAGCTAAAACTATTTATTTTCATGATTGTTCTGTAAATGCTTTTTGAAGAAGTCGAGGGTGTAGCCAATTTCTAGGACTTGGTTACTGCGCTTGCTGGAGCCGTGACCTTCATCGGGGAAAATTACTAGTTGTGAGGGGATTTTTTTGTGTTCGAGAATTTTTTGAATTTGAATTGCTTCACCAACGGGGACACGCGGATCGTTTGCGCCTTGGATGATTAGTAATGGGGATTTGATGCGATCGCTATAGGTCACAGGCGATAGTTCAATTAAAGCATCCCGATCCTTAACAGGGTCGCCATATTCACTAATTCGTAAAATGCGGCGATAGGGAGCAGTGTTATTTAAAAACGTCAGTAAATTGCTAATACCGACAATAGAAACACCTGCATCATAACTACCCGCAAATTTAGACATCCCGATTAGTGCTGAATAGCCACCATAGCTGCCACCAACGATGCCAACTTTAGGAGTGATGCCATTGACTTGCCAGTTTTTGCGGATATAGATCGATGCGTCATCAATGTCGGTGATTACCTTGAGGCGATCGCTTCCATTATCAGCATTGAGCCAAGTTTTGCCATAGCCCTCACTACCGCGCACATTTGGCTCCGCAAATACAAAGCCTGCATTTACAAATAACTGGGCATAGCGATTAAAACCTGCGGTACTTTGTCCCTCTGGCCCCCCATGAAAATGCACAATTACGGGGCAAGGCTTTTCCAGAGGATTTTGGGGAGTATTTTCACATTGGGGCGATCGATAGACAAACATAGGAATTTTTGTCCCATCTCGCGTTGTGTAGTTTTCTAGCTTAGCAGCCGTAAATTTACTGGTGTCGATTTCGGGGGTGCTAGGCAAGACCCATTGCGTTAGTTTTTTAGTCTGCCAATCATATACATAGCTAAGTCTGGGAGCTTTAGCAGTTTCCACACCAATGGTGGTGAAGCGACCATTACGGGTAGTGTTGCCTGTATAGATATGATCAGCATTCGCAAATTCAGGCAGATCGATCGCCTCATAGTTATTGGTTGCGATCGCCTTAACCCTTGCGTAACCACCATCATTAATCGAGTAGAGAATGCGTTGGCGTTGATCGTCGATATCAAAGCTAGCGATATCTGCTTTTAGCTCTGGAGTAATGGGCGTAAATTGCTTGTTTTTATAACTGTAAAGGCGACGAAACTCACTAAATTTGGGAGTTAGCACCAAGTATTCGTCAGCGTTTACGCCATATTGTATGCCGTAGTCTTCCTTCTCGTTTTGTCCAATGAGAGGGGTAGTGGTTCTCGTTTTGACATCATATTCGTAATATTCCTGCGATTGACTACCCGTTGCCTTCGCAAAGAGAAATTTCTCGAGATCGCCTGTTTTCGGATTCACATACACATCAGCAATCCACCAAATCCCATCACCGCCAGAGATTGGCACTTTCTTTTTGGTTTGCAAATCGTAGCGATAAATTGTATTGGAGTCAGGTTTGACATCATTAGAACTGAAATAGATTGTGCGGGAGTCATTGCCAATATATTGCAGTGAAGTGCGAACACCTGCTAGGTGCTGGATGACTTCTAACTCCCCGCCATTGGTTGATTGCAAATATAGTCCGAGGTTTTCTTCGCCTTGGCGATCGCGAGATAGGATCAAATATTTTCCATCAGGAGTAATTCCCGCGATCGTCGTGGCATCCTGTCCTCCCGTCACCTGCACAGGAAATTTTTGTGCGCCATCGAGCCGCCACACCTGCACCGTTCCAGTAATTCCCCAAGTAAAAAACATCCGCTTACCATCGGGTGTGACCATCCCTAACCCTGGCGATCGCACATCGAGAATGGACTCAATCGGTCTAGTCACATTAGCAGGTAATGCGGGTGGTGCATAACGCTTGAGAATTGCAGGATCGAGATTATCTTTACCTAAGCCTGAATATTGTGCCTGAGCAGGTAAGTTAGAAACTATTAAGTTCGTAATGAATATAGGGATGATTAAAAATCTCTTTTTCATAATTAGCATCTAAATGTAGCGTTTCCCAGTCTAGTGAACCACAGCTTTGTTTAACTGTCTTGACTAGGTAAACAAACCCCTGTAATTCGATTAAGTGAAAGGCGATCTAATTTTTAGTGTCAATCATATTTTTATAATTTATATGAACTTATGCTAGGTTATATAATTTTTTAAATGAACCACATCAGGATTAAACTTCATTTAGTGAACTTTTTTATCTTATTATCAAGGTAAAGACGAAATATATAAATATTTTAAACGAATTATAATGGCTATATGGTTTTACAAAGCTTTATTTAGCTTTCAGGAACTTTGATGAAAATTTGCATTCTTGGAATACTAAGAATCTTAGGCTAAAGTCTTGGGAGATCACAAGAAGACATGAATAAGTTATTAACTGCTACTACATTTCTTATCGCTTCAGCTATTCTCGGAATTACTAGTAATACTCAAGCAGCCACTATATCGGCTTTGACAGGGTTTTCCACTAATGGTGGAGAATCTGCTGGCATGGAAGTAAAAGTAACCTTTACTGACAACACAACTAGCTCAGCGATATGGTCAACATCAGGTATTTCTGGATCAGCTTCATCTGATGGTTGGACTCTATCTCAATCAGATAACACATTTAGTTCTCCTTGGTTATTTAGAAATAATTCTACAAAATCAGTTTCTTCTTTATTCATTAACGCAATTACAGGGTCTACCGTTTTTGATCGCATCGCAGTTATTGAGGTCACACCAGACTCTGCTGATGGTTGGGAATTTAGCGTAGTTGGTGGAGTAGCTCCTAGTTCTTTTAATTACAGCAATATTGTTAATCTTGTTGGTCAACCTGCTTTAGGAGATCTCTATGCAGCGCTAACTATTAATTGGGCTAGTGGCTTGGCTAATAATAGCTTTCTCCGTTTTAGAGCAGACACAGATAGCGCGATCGCCGTCATTGATCCAACAGATCCAAAACCTGTACCCGTACCTACTGCCTTTATTGGAATTGGATTGGCTGGAGTATTCTTGGGTAAAAAGGCAATCAATCCCAAACAGAAATCTCAATAAATATACTTCTGCCTATGCAAGATGGTGTTACAAAGCAACACCATCTTGCATAGAAACTAATAATTAATACCTACCCTTGCCCATTTAGATTGCATCCAAGTATAGACAAGAAATAGACCTGATAAGGTTGCTGCGATCGCCCATTTAATCGAGTCTTTCCACAGAGCATTACTAATTCGTCTTTTCACATCTTCGGACTGAGATTGAGTTTTATTAATGGATGTTGTAATCTCAGTGAGCAATTTTTTCTTGACTTCCTGCGGTTTAGGAATACGTGCTACTAGGGCTTGCTGTTGAGGCGTAATCAATTTCAAAACATCCTTAACTTCACTATCAGTTTTAGCTTTCTCTAAACGTTCTGCGATCGCCTGTAGCGGACTATTTTGTTGAGCGACTTTAGCGATGACTTCACCTTGACGAAGGTTTTGGACACGAAAGGAATTGACAATATCTAAGGGAACACCTAACAAGAAAAATATTGCCATTATTAAGGCTAGCCAAGAAATAATTTTGGTGGCGAGCTGTTCCCATTTTAGACGTGCGCTATATTCCCCAAAAAATATTAGGGGAAAAGATAAAAGTAACAGAGGAACTCTTTCAACAATTTGACCATAAGTATTTAGCTCCCAAACTGCATCAGTAAATTTTGCAGGAATTATAATCGTGAGAAAATCTAAGAAGAACAAAGCCAGTAGAAAATAGCCAATACCTCTTAAAGTACTAAATGTTTGTCTTCCCATCGCTGGGACTTGAATATCCTGCATATATACCTCTAGATTTATTTGTTTGGGCGAACTAAATTTTTATTGGATAAATTTGATCTAGTTGATGGTGAAATGATCTTTCCAGTTTTGATGCCAATCAATCCATGCTTTTTCTAAGGTTTGAGCATTTTTATCCATATAAATCGTCTGGGGATTGACCATATTATTCTTGTCCAGTGGAATTGATAAGGTTGTCAATAGGCAGTGGCTATTAAACAAATCACGAGTCCCTATCAAATAGGCACTGATGTGGCGAAAACTTAAGTCAAGAGGACGATGGTAAATAAATTGCTCTTCAGTCACGGTTGTGAATCCACGCGAGTTAATACATGATGACAAATAAAGCCTTTCTTGATCCAAGAATAAAGCATAATATCCTACTTTCTCTAAATAACTAATCCTTAACTTGTGACTAGGATATTTTAATCCTATGATTTCTAAAGATTTAGGTATCGATACAACTCCATTAATATATAATGCATCAACTCTTAAACCAGATTGTGCCGATGAACTGTATGAGTATTGTTTAGCGGAGAGGGCACCATTTTGTAAAGCTTGTTGTAAATTATTGCTAGAATTTAACCTCCATGTATTTAGTGATACCTGATTAGGAAGTTGGAATTTTGATTTGTTTTTAGTCAAGGGATTCGATAGTGAAATACTGATAGCGATGCAGCTTGCAGTAAAAACAGTCGTCAAACAAAGTATTTTAATTTTTTTTAGAGATATAAGCCTTGATTTCCTATTTTCATAAGTTTGGCTTAAATATGTTTGAGTCATAAAGTTTATATGCTTATGATGGATTTTATGTTTTATTTTTGACAGCTAACATCTCTATTTTTGATTCATAGGAGTTGTTTAAAACTTTATAAGATATGCCACCGATTAGAAAAACAATTAGATTTGAGAAAATACCTGCACCTCCGCCTGTGTGCCAATAATTAAAGCTATCAAGATCACCTCTATTTAAAAGGATGGCAAGTAAAGATAGTCGAATACAGTTGATTAAAATAATTGCAGCAATTGAACTTATATGAATAAAAACTGTTTGTGCTTTACTCGTAGGATAAATGCTTAGTAAAACGACGAGAAATGGCAGCATGGTTAATATTGGTCCAACACTAGAGCAACTCGCCATGACTTCGACTGAACCATGCGCCAAAGATACAACTGCTCCCTGTCTAGTAGTTTGAAATCCTAGATAGTGCAGCATAAAATTCAGTAGTTGGGCATCAAGATTGATGACTGGTTTCAAGAGATTATATAGAGATGCATAGGGTAATGAAATTAGGGCGGCAATCAGAAGTTCATTCTTATAGGTGATTAACCTTCTAAATCCTGAAGTTATCAGTAAAAGTCCAATACAACTAATGATAGGAAAGCAGCCGTATAATACATCAATTTTTGACAGATAATATTGCCCTAATATATGTCGAAGTACCATCCATAAAATTAAAACTAGACCAATAA
The DNA here is from genome assembly GCA_050632425.1 of Pseudanabaena sp. BL-A-41. Taxonomy (GTDB): domain Bacteria; phylum Cyanobacteriota; class Cyanobacteriia; order Pseudanabaenales; family Pseudanabaenaceae; genus Pseudanabaena. The sequence goes on from CP192607.1 coordinate 4,491,671, forward strand.
TTGATGCGGCAATACTTCCACGAAACTTAAGACTATATTTGCGTTTCCATAAAAGGAATCCAATACTAAGCCATCCCAAAGCATCAATCAATGAGGGGATTTTATCGGAGGTGCGCCAAACAAAATAAAGATGCAATGTTGCTAAACAACTAAGAGTTGCAAATATCCAAAAAGAGCGATGATGGAAAATTCTTTTTAGCTGTTGTAATAGCAATTCCATTGGCTATGCATCTTGAAATCAAATTGGCAAATCAAATTGGTAAATCAAATCGGCGATCGCGAATCTTGTTGATCACGCAGAGTATGAAAATCTTTGTCGGGATTCCATTGGATGGAACCATCGCGACCTGTCCAAAAAATGCGGACTTTGGCTTCATAAAGTTGATTCACCATTTCTTCGCCAACACTGGTTGCCGAGGCGATCGCAATTTTAGGAGCGATCGCGTCCAAAATTTTGCGATCAATTTGTCCACCTGTCCACCAGAGAATATTAGCGGATAATTTTGGAAGTAGGGCTTTTTGAGAAATAAGTACCTGTTGCGCTTTTTGATCGATATTGGCAAGGAGTAACCAAGATAGCTCACCAGTTTTGATTTTGATGATATCGGGAGATTGATTAACTAGTTGCACCTCCACTTGATTATTAATTGTGATCGTTTCCCCTGCCTTGATCGAAGCTAAGGGTGTTTTTGCAGTTGCAAGGGCTTGTTGCAGATTTTGATAGGGCTTGGGTGTTACACCGAGGCTGATATCTCGAAACTGGGCGATCGCCATTGAGTTAGAAATTAGCGCATTCCAGCCATCACTGACATCAGGTTGGGTATCCGTGGAAATTGCCCAATCGATGCGATTTACCCCTAGCTTTTGTAATAGTGGCTGCAAGGTGAAAGTGGCAAATTGCTGATCACCGCTATTAATTAGTACCGTTTGATTTTGATTTCTAATAAACATAATCGGCACATCATTAAATGCTGGTAATGTCACTTGAAAGCTGGTTGATTGAGCGATCGCATTGGGGACAAATAGCACTACAAAGGCAAGGACAAAGGCGATCGTCCAGCGTTGCATTTTGCCAAACCAAGGTACGAGCCAAATTGCCATAAATAAAATATAGGCAAGCAACATTTGCCAAAGATGAATTGCGCCGACATTTGTACTGGCGTTAGGTAGGGTGTTAATCCATTGAGCAAGGTCAATTGTCCAATGCAGTAGAGGATAGAGCAACCATGCGATCGCTGCACCAATAGGCAAAAAGATAATACCCAATAGTCCACTAATGATTCCGCCATATGTCGATATGGATACTAGGGGCGTAGTAATCACATTAGCTAGCAGGCTATAGGGAGTGAGTTTGCCAAATACCAATAGTTGTAATGGTAATGTCCAGATATAAGCGGCGATCGGTACAGAAAGTAATTCGGCGATCGCAGGTGGTAGCCATTCTAAACGCTCAGAAATCGACCGTGAGGTAGTGAGCAGTCCAAAGGTCGCCAGAAAACTAAACTGAAAGCCTAAATCCCAAATCCAGAGCGGTTGATAGAGTAATAGCAATACCGCCGTAATTACTAATCCAACCACGGGACGACTACGACGTTGGACTACCAAGCCGATCAAGCTCCCAAAGCCCATCACAACGGCTCGTAAAATTGACGGACTAGCCCCTGTCAGTAATAAATATCCGCCTAAGCAGAGGCTCCCAATCAAAAATTGCATTTTCAGTGAGCTATTACGACTGATTGCGATCGCAGCTCCGAGTACCAACGTCACCTGAAAACCTGAAGCTGCTAATACTGCCGCTAATCCCGCTTGAATAAAGGCATCTTTTAAATCGCTGGGTAAATCCACTGCTCGACTACCCAAGACTAAGGAGCTAAGTAGCGAACCTTCGGGCACTCCTGCCCCCATCACATGGGCGCGGACAATCTTGCTGATAAACCACCATTCTCCAAAACTTGGTGGCTCGCCTTGCAAAACTAGCGATCGCCCACTCAAACCCGCAAATACACCTTGACGTGCTAAATAGGATTTAAAATCAAAGGCTCCAAAATTATCGGCACGACTGGGCAAATACAATCTTCCTGAAAGTTCGATCGCTTGTCCTGACCGTAAACCCGTCACCTCAATTAATGGCACAGTGATATATAACTTACCTGAAACTGCCACAAACTTATTTGCCTCATCAGGCTTCACATTGGCGGTGCTGGGCTGATTCTCAGTGCTTTGCCTAGAATCTTTGACACTTAACTTGCCAGAAGGATTAATTTCCTTAACTTCTAACAAAAACTTAGCTCTCTCACTACGAGTCAAACTAGGTGCTTCCACCACAGTTCCTCGCACGATCACATTGGAGAGGGGCGCATATTTAGAAATGTCATTTGCTTGAGGCTGGGGAGTGCGAAGTTTGACATAGAAACAAGCAAAAACTGCAATCAAGGTTGCTAATAGATATACCCAGCGCTTAGGTCCTAGTCTCCAGACAGCAGGAACCACCAGCGACAAGCCAAAGCCGATGCCAAATACCGTATAAAAGCCTGTCCAATCTGGCAAAAAGCTGGCATATGCCCCCGCCACAAAAAACAAAGCTAAAACTAAGACAACTTGCGATCTCCTCATTTACTCAATTCAAATTGTCATCATAGTTGTTCCGCAGAGCGCGATCGCTAAATTCTGATGGTGGGCGATCGTTGCTCCAAGCCCACCAAGCTGATTGGCACTCACATTGATAAAATTCTTGCCACTTGCGTTGATGGTTTTCCGTATAAACAGGCGATCGACGGTTAATCCACACAGCCTCAGCTTTACTCGGTGGCTGCCCGCATTTAGGGCAACAAAAACTATGGGCATGTGTAGCCTTTTCGACCCACTCTGGAGGAATCGGATTGAAAGCTTCCATAAAAATGACAGGTAACGCGCCTACGCGATAGTTGTTTCTAAAGATTCCAAGATCTTGCTTTAAGTTAACGCAAGATTAGCAATAAATGTCCTGCGGTGCTCATTTCAGTACAAATAAATCCATAAACAGTCTATAAACCTATGGCAAAAACTGAGTATGCACAATTTTTGTTCATACTTTACTGCAATCAATCCTTATGCAGCAATGACGGTTGCTATTCTGTTCACTTTGTCTAAAAAACAGAACCGTGGCGCACGCTGCGCGTGCGCCACGGTTCTGTTTTTATCAGGACGTGCCGTAAAATCAAGAACCCTACGCCTTCAAAAATTTCTCTGGTGTTTAAGTGCGCTGCACTATAGCAGTGCTAAATCATTTGTAGATTTTGGGAGTTTGTGGAAACGCACCCCGAAGGGGTGCGCTTCCACAAAACATTTAGGATTGCTATATATTGGTGAGGAAAATAGTTTTTTGAGTTTATTGATGAGAGAAAAATGCTGCTTTTATGATGTGCTAGAAACCCTTTATATCTATTAGTAAATTGCCCATCAATCACCTGTCAAATATTCATAAATATATAACTTAGTGATAACTTTTAGAGATTGTTAAAATCTGCAAGCTCTTGTATAGTCATATGGTTGAAGCGATTTGATTGTTTTAAAGAGTTAAATAAAAAAGTTATATGACTGTTATATGACTATTTTGTTTGATCTTGAGTTTAGTCGGAATCATGCATATGAATCTAATTAGATTTTTAGCTAATTTGAGGAATATGATTATAACCGAAGACTAAACATAACTGTTGAATAGGGGGAGATACGTTTAATTTTTCGGGGTGAACAAGTAATGCAATTTAACTTTAGCTATTCTCAAGGAGTATCACAAACTCAAATTACCGCATTTGAGTTTGCTGGCAAAATTTGGTCTTCGTATTTGACTGATAACATTACAGTTAATCTTGCTGTTGACCTACAATCTAGTTTTCCGATCGCTAATGTTATTGCAGGTTCAGTTGCTCGCGCCAATCAAAGCCTATACACAACATTTGATAGCGCACTCAAGGCTGACACGAAATCTAGCATTGACTGTGCGGCAGTTGGCTCCAAGGCAAATAGAGGTGGCAACTTTGCGGCTGACCTTCAGGCAGTAAACTACCAAACTGGGGCGCTCATCAATAGCACACAGATGGGTAACTACATGGAGTTAAACAGTGCGAATGCCAAAGCCCTGAATCTCAATCCTACTAATGGTGCAAGCGTACTTGATGGTTATATCGTCATGCGCGATCTAACTGGTACAGGTATATCTTGGGATTACAACTTCGGTCGTACAAGTGGCAGTTCTACAACTACTGTTGACTTTATCGGTGTTGCACTGCATGAAATTGGTCATATTTTAGGATTTCAAAGTAGTGTCGATCAACCTTGGATTGATCCGACTGTCAATCGCGATTTATATACTCAAAGTATTGGTAATCGCGCCAATATTGCTACTTCTCTCGATCTATTCCGTTATTCCTCCCGTGGAGGCAATAGCCAAGTGGATCTATCTCCTGGGGCAAGTCCTTTCTTCTCTTTAGATGGCAAGACAGCTTTAGGAAATCTACAAACAGGCTGCAATACTGTCCTAGGTGGCAATGGCTTACAGGGTAGCCACTGGACTACGGGTGGCATCATGAATGCAGAGATTAAGAAAGGAACGGTTGCTAATATTTCCCAGTTGGATTTGAATTCCTTTGATGCGATCGGTTGGGATGTGAATTCTCAAGGCGCTAACACGGTAATTAACTACGGTCAGTTATATACACAAGCTCAACAAATTGCTAGCACTAAAACCAAAGGAAGCCTCGCTAGTGCAGTGGGCTTGATGCTTGATAGTAGCGATGTTTATCTTCAACTTACAGGAGCTGAAACCCTAGGAACAACTTCTGCGCGGACAGGTACATGGTGGCAAGAATACTTTGCCCGTACTACTAACTGGTGGCAAACGTTTAGTCAAACCCTCTCAGCTCAGTCCGTTTTTGAAACTTTAGATGATGGGATAGATGAGCAAAATCCTTCTCTAAGTCAGGATGTTTCCAATATAGCTACCAATCCCCTAACTGGTAAAGAAGATGGAAAAGCCTTAGTAGGTGAAACATTGGATAAGTATCAGCTCTCTATAAGCAATGTTCCTCAGTCTGGTAATTTAGATTTCTTCTCAGCTTCTTCCAATTCACAGAATAACGACACTCTAGCGATCGCTCAGCAAATTTTTAATAATGACTTTGATATTACTGCGATCGCACCAATCAGCTCTGTTCTTTCTAATATTGTGAGTTTTGGTAATAAAGATAATTTGCAAGTAGCTGCTAGCACATCAGACAATTTCAAGTTAGATGACTCGAGATCCTTTGCGCCTTGGTGGTTGAGCGAAGGATCTTTGTGGGCTGTCCACTAGTTGTTTATCAGGAAGAATAAATAATATGTGGTAATAATATCAACATCATGTGTGACAAAGATCTTGATACTAATTCAACGGTTAAATATCAAATGGATAAATCAAACAATTCAGTTCATTGTTATCTTGATAAGAAATCTTCACATTCACCAGAGTGTATGGAGCAAAAGACTGTAAAGTTGTCCATTGCAGAGCTAATTGATGAGTCCAAATACTTAGTTTGTCAAGCCGAGCAGTTATTAGCTATTCATAAAAACAGTATCTCAACTTAATATAAAAGATCGATTTAAGTACTCTCTTTGGAGTGATATTTGGGTGTCAAATATGATCTTGTATAAGTAGCTGAGTGCACTTAACTATAAAACCCCAAAGCCTGTGGCGCACGCTTCGCGTGCGCCACAGGCTTTGGTTCTGTTGTTTAATTACGCCTAGCTACTTAATCTCGTGAAATTTATCACTTATATATAACTTTTTACTACTGACAAAAAATTCAAACGGCTATATGATTCCATTATTGAGTTATTAGATCAAAGCTCAATCTAATAATCATGTATAGATAAATTTTCCGTAAAATTATTATGATATAGCTAGATTTTAAGAGAGAGAAACCCAATTAAATACTTTAGTAAAGATTAAGGAATTGATCAATTATGTCTGATTTCATCTCTTCACAAGATACTTCTTCAATTCAAATAAACCTATTTAGTTCAGTATTTGGATAAACTCCTCCTACTAATACAATCATCAATATTTTTTAATTGATTTGAAATTTTACTTGAACTCAAACCTTATACTTTTAGGAGTTAATTATGAAACCTTCATCTATCGGTGTTGCGGTTGTGATCGCGGCTTCTAACTTAAGTGCCATTGCTTTAGCCTTTTCTCAACCTACAAATGTTGCTAATCTAGAATCTAAGCCCTCTCAAATGTCCGCACCTGCTAACCCCAAAATTGCAGGTAAAATTTGTAATTTGGTAAATCCTCTTTGTGGATGGTGGATTATAATTGAGGACTTTTTCAGCTAATGTATTTGGATTAAAACAAATTAGAGAATCTACAAATGGGTTAGCCTAATCTGTTTTCAGATTTTATTTAGCCATCATACTTATAGCAATCTGCGCTCAAATCTAAATAACGAAAAACCTTATAAGCCTTATAAATCTTAGTTTATAAAGCTTATAAGGTTTTTCGTTTAGCTATTTTGATGGGGATAATGATGTAATAACTTTTTGATAACTTTCCAGTATAGACATTAACTCTTGCAATAGAATATAGTGATTTTGCAGCTAAATTACTACGAAGCTTTGCCTGATTATACTAGTCTATAATATCCATTCTTTATGAATATTGAGACAAGTTTTTCTGATTTTTTATCTATGTGCATGGGTGGGAGAATCAAGACAATTGTTAACTTGATTCTAAAATTAGTTTCCTTGAAATCAAATTGTAAAATCCTAGGGGTTAGTCATGAAAATTTCTTCTTTCTTCTCTGCTACAGCGATCGCTACTTCTAGCCTAATTACTTTAAGTACTGTGACCTTGGCACTTTCTCAGCCTAAAAATATAGCTTCAAATTTAGAATCACAAGCTCCTAAGGTATCCGCACAATCCACACAAAAGATTGCTGGAGTATCAGATCCTGAAGAACCAGTGGGAAAAATTTGTACTACTATTTATTGTTGGTGGTAAAGCATCTTCAAGCTTTATAGGGATACAAAGCGTTTTATATCAATGCAAAGTTCTGTAATTGAATTAAAACAGTCCATAGGAAAGCGAGAAATAAATACCATTTTCTTGCCATGAGTTACGGCTTCCTTTAATGGGAATTAACGGGAATCCATAGTCAAATCTGGCAATTAGGCGATCGCCCATTTGCCAACGTAATCCTAAACCCGTTCCTAGTAACCAAGTATTGGTGGAAGTATCTGAGCTGTTTTGGTTCTGAACTGTACCAACATCAATAAAGGGAGCAATCTGCAATAAGCCGCGAATTTCTCGAAAGCTCAAAACAGGAAGACGCGCTTCAATGGAAATGTTCATACCGTTGTCTCCAACTAGTGCATCTTGTCGATATCCCCGCCCAGTTAGGCTGCCGCCTACACTAAACTGTTCGATCGCAGGCAAGGGGCGATCTGCAAATTGTAAGCCACCACTCACAATTAGTAAGGCATCTTCGTCTAGCTGTCTAATATATTGAGCCTGTCCTCGCCAAGCCACAAAACGGCTGTCGGGGAAATTGGCGTTGATTGTAGAATTTAGTACCCCACCTAAGCCAAAACTAATCTGCGATCGCAAGGCGAGAATATCCTGACTACTTCTCTGTGTATAGTCTTGAAAAAAGCGAAAGGTCGTCAGCTTAGTTCTACCAAAATCGTCAGATCCAGATGAAATTGGAATTGGCAGCTTAAGTAGAGTGGTGAAGCTTTCGCTATGGGAAAGTGTCGCTCCCAGTGCAAATTCTTGAGCAGGTGTCTGCACCAGAGGTTGACGGAAGGTTAAATCGTAAACCGTTGAGTTGGAAAAGATATCAAGGGTCTTAAATTCTGGAGTGATAATGTTGCTATTGGCATTATTGAAACTCAGGCTAAGAGAGCCATTGTAAGGATTAATGGGAATGGTATAGCTGAGGCTATACTGATTGCGCCCATCGGTATTGCCGTAAATGAGGGCAAGCCGATCGCCTACTCCACTTACATTTCGCTCATTGACTTCTACTTGGCGTTGTAATTGACCGACACTGGCGGGAGCCGAATTATCTAGATTTGTCCTTACGCTAAATGATTTTGCCTCTGTAACTTTAATCGCTAATACATTTGTCCCTAATTTCTGTCCCGCCTTTAGTTCGGCTGAGACGGATTCTAATAGAGGATCAATTTGCAATAGTTGCAAGGCGTTAAGTAGGCGATCGCGATTTAATGGTGCTCCAGTTGCTACTTCTAGCCGCGATCTGATATAGCTGGGATCAAGTCGATTCGTACCTGTTATCTGAATATCTTCTAATTTTCCTTCAATTACTTGAATTGTGACTATGCCATTATTTGTTTCTTGGGGAGGGATAAAAGCGCCTGAGGTGATGTAGCCATTACGAATATACAAATCAGCGATCGCGACTCTAGCTTGTAATAGGTCTGCAAATCTAATCGGACGATTGGTAAAGGGTTTAACAACCGCAGCCAACTCATCGGTAGAAAACACCGTGCTATCGATTACGTGAAACTCTCGGACAACAAAGGTTTTGCTAGGATCGGGCGCTTCTAGGGAAGGATTCGTTTGTTGGTTATTGGGTTTTAATAGATCGTCAACAGGCGGCAGAAATTGTGGGGGAACTTCTGGGGAGGTAGGTGTCGTTGGTACTAAATCGGATGGCTTCAGCGATTGAGCGAGAACGGGAGTTATGCTAACCCACCAACCTGATAGGGCGATCGCCCCAACAACAATAGGTTTCACAACAATAGATTTCAAAGGTAACCGCATCTATGAAATATCTCCATTCATACAGCTTGACTTATGCTCACAGAATCAATTCCCCAATAATTCATACCCTTTAATGTTTTTAATGTGATGATTTGCCGCGCATAGCAACAAGGCAAGTCATCACTTCTTTAATTAAGATGAATCACTGAATTTCAACTTTGGACTTTAAGCGCTGTATCATAGCGACAAAAAGTGACATTTACTAGTAGTTATTTTGTAAGTATGTGAGGAAGACATGAAAACTTTGCAATGGAATCGGCTAAGAGGTGCGATCGCTGCCTTTTTCTTTGCTAGTAGCCCTGCTGTTTTTATTCCTCAGTATGCTTTTGCTCAAATTACGCCAGATGCCACATTACCAAATCCTTCTGTGGTTGTCGGCAATCCATTGTTTACAATTACGGGAGGCACAACGGCAAATAATAATTTATTTCATAGTTTTAGCCAGTTTTCTGTCCCTACTGGGGCTACAGCCTTTTTCGACAATGCTCTCTCCATCCAAAATATTCTTGTTCGGGTTACTGGCAGTTCTATTTCCAATATTGATGGAATTATTAAAGCTAATGGCTCCGCGAACTTATTTTTGCTTAATCCCAATGGAATTATTTTTGGTCAAAATGCCAGCTTAAATATTGGGGGATCATTCTTAGGAACTACAGCTAATAGTGTGCGATTTCTTGATGGTAATGAATTCAGAGCCAATGCTAGTACACAAATTACTTCGCCCCTACTGCTCGTCAGCGTGCCATCAGGGTTGCAATTCTCAGGACTAACGAATGGCGCGATCACTGCACAGGGCATTGGCAATGGCTTAGATTTTGATCCTTTTACCTTTTTAGAGATTTTGCGCTCTGGCAATCCATCTCTAAATGTGTCGAGTGGTAGTACTTTGGCGCTAGTTGGTGGTGATGTAACTCTGACAGGCGCGAATTTGACTGCCTATAGTGGACGCATCGAACTGGGGAGTGTTCAGGGCAATGGTTTTGTAGGGATTACTCAAACTGCTAGTGGCTGGTTATTGAACTACGATAATGCGCCAAATCTTGGAAATATTCGTCTAGAACAAGCGGCGATGGCAGATGTGAGTGGTAATGCAGGGGGAAGCATTCAAGTACAGGGCAGACAAGTAACTTTGAATGATGGCTCAGCGCTTCTATCGTCTACCTTGGGTAATGCTAATGGCGGTGAGATATTTGTCCGTGCGATCGAACTTCTCGCGGCAACGGGAGAATCCACCGTTCCTTTTCCCAGTGGGATATTTACGGATACAGGGTCGAGTTCTACAGGCAGTGGCAGCAATATCACGATCGCTACCAACAGGTTAGAGGTAACAAATGGGGCGCAGATTTCGGCTGGGGTACTAGGAACTGGCAATGCAGGCAATGTCAAAATTAATGCTAATGATATTTCGCTATCTGGTATATCCAATTCAGTTTCTTATAACAGTGGCATATTTTCTCAAGTTCTTGATACAGGTGTGACAGGAAATAGTGGCAACATCACAATCAACACGAATAACCTGAACATCTCTGGCGGCGCTCAACTGACAACTCTTACCTTTGGGATAGGTAATACAGGCAAAATTGACATCACCGCCAAAAATATTAACCTCATCGGCACACCATTCTTTCCAACAGGAATTGCCAATGCAGTCCAGTTTGGTGCTACAGGCAATGGCAGTGTCCTAAATATTGCAACGGATAATTTATCAATCTTGAATGGGGCGCAGATTTCAGTTGGCACTGCTGGTAGTGGCAATGCAGGGAGCCTAATAGTCACTGCTAAGACAATTGATATCGCTGGGCAGGTGACTCGTGGACGTAGTGGCTTATTTGCTAACGCTATCTTTGATACTGGCAATGGAGGCAATATTGTCGTCAATAGCGATCGCCTCAGTGTTCGCGATGGAGGCATTATCAGTGCCAGCAACTTTCCTAGTGTTGCTGGTGCTCCTGCGGGAACTGGGTTAGTGGGGAATATCACCATTAATACACCATCAATTCTGCTTGATAATGGGCGCATCAATATCGATTCCGCAGGTGGCAACCGTGGCAATATCAACTTTAATTCGCAAATTATCGTTCTCCGCAATGGTAGCCTTGTTTCTACCAACGCCTTAGGCTCTGCGATCGGCGGTAACATTACGATTAATACTAATTTTCTGGTTGCAGTGCCTACGGAAAACAGCGATATCACGGCAAATGCTGCTAATAGCTTTGGGGGAAAGATTATTATCACTGCCCAAGGTGTGATTGGATTTCAGACAAGTAATGTCCTAACACCACTAAGTGATATCACGGCGACTTCGGCTCTAGGTTCACAATTTAATGGCACTGTGGAAATTCTCTCGCCTGAGAATAATCTGAGTCGCGGCTTAGTTAAGCTGCCTACTGACCTAACCTCCGACAAGCAGATTGCGGCATCCTGTGAAAGGTTTCGAGGTAATGAATTTATTGTGACTGGGCGTGGAGGTGTTCCTAATGATGCGACGCAACCTCTAGCTAGTAATTCCATTTGGCGAGATTTGCGGTGGTCAAGGCTACAGGCTCATCAAGCATCTAACATAACGAAAACAGCGAATATTCCTTCCGAAATTCCGACTGTAAATTCACCATCTATTTCTAATACGATTAATCCCTTTCCTCAAATTGAGGCTCAGGGATGGGAAAGCGATCGCAACGGGCATTTAAAGCTGCTAGCAAGTGCGACAACATCATCAATTCCCGCTTGGCGGCTACCTGTTGTATGTCCCACAAAATAAAGTGAAGGTATCGGCATTCTCAAAAGCATTCCCGAAATTTCTCTATCAAAACCATCTATCTAAAAGTTTATGAAACTGACGATCGCTGCTTCTCAAAATCTCTGGCGGAACATAAGAAAAAAATATAAGCTAGGTTTGGGTTTGCTTATGGCGATCACAGTTTGCTTAGTAATTGCCATTGATCAACCTGCGATCGCTACAAATCAGCATCGTCAAGACAATCCAGCCAAAGTCATGACGACTCCTCTAGCACAGTCTGCTGACACCTTAATGGAGGAGGGCAATCGCTTCTATGCAGAAGGTCAACTGGTGCAAGCAGTGACAGCATGGAAACAGGCACTCCAAATCTATCGCGATCGCCAACGTACCGATCCCAGTTCCCAAAATCAGTTGAATGAAGTTGCTTGCCTGAGCTATCTCTCAATTGCCTATCAGGATTTAGGAGCATGGCAAGAAGCGGAAATAGCGATCGCCCAAAGTTTGGATTTACTCCGCAAGCAGTCATCAACCACCAAAGAAGGCCTCGAACTAGCCGCAAGGATTAGTAACAATAAAGGTAGCTTGCAACTTGCCAAGGGACAGCCCCAAGCAGCTCTCGAAAGTTGGAAGCTGGCTGTAGATCAATATACTCAAATTGGTGACGAGATTGGTCAATTAGGTAGTCTCACCAATCAGGCTCAAGCCCTGCAAGCTTTAGGCTTATTTCGTCAGGCAAGTGAACAGTTAGAAGCGATCGCCCTGCGCTTGCAAAAACAACCTGACTCTATCCTCAAAGCGGTTGTATTGCGTAGCTTAGGCACGACTTTGCAGACCCTTGGCGATCTGCCGCAGTCACAAAAGATTTTGGAAAAGAGTTTAGAAATCTCTCAACAACTTAACAACTCTTTAGAAAGTAGTTCTACTCTGCTTAACTTAGGCAATAATTTTCGACTCATCAAAGATTATGAATCGGCATTAAAAAACTATGACCAAGCCGCAAAACTTGCTCCTAACAATATCTTGCGGCTAGAAGCTCAAGCGGTACTGCTCAGTCTGCTCATCGAAAGCGATCGCCTTGCTGAAGTACAAACTTTGTGGCAACAGATCGAACCACAACTCGCAAATCTGCAAACCAGTCGGCGCAGCATTTATCTAAGGGTCAATCTTGCCGATAGTTTAATTAAACTCAGCAAATTAGTTAAAAATAATACTCAAACCCTGCAATTTATTAGTTCATCCCAAATTGCGGATTCGCTAACCATTGCGATCCGTCAAGCACAGGAACTGCAAGATCGCCGCTCCGAATCCTTTGCGATCGGTCAGCTAGGCATACTTTATGAGCAAAATCGCCAATTAGTTGATGCGAATAAGCTTGCCCAGCGTGCACTGGTAATGGCGCAAGAGTCAAATGCGGATGACCTCGTTTATCGTTGGCAATGGCTTTCGGGCAGGATCTTAAAGCAACAAGGTGAATACGATCGCGCGATCGCCTCCTATGTCCAAGCCGTACAGAGTATCCAGACCCTAAGGCGAGAACTGATTACCACAGCACCAGAAGTTCAGTTTGCCTTTCGCGATCGCATCGAACCAATCTATCGCGAACTCGTTGCTTTACTATTACGCAGCGAACATCCAACCCAAGAGAACCTTAAACAAGCACGTCAGACCCTAGAATCCTTGCAAGTAGTGGAATTGGAAAATTACTTTCGGGCGGCTTGCTTGAATGTTATACCTCAACAGATCGATGCCATTGACTTGAGTTCCGCAGTTCTATATTCCACAGTTTTGAGCGATCGCTTAGCGATCATTACCTCTTTCCCAAATGCCCCATTGCGCTATCACGCCATAGAAGTATCTCAGGCAGACTTAGAAAAAACTACCAACGAATATCTCCAATCCCTTAACCCCGCATTTTCGGATCGCGAACGTTTAAAGGTTTCTCAAAAACTTTACGATTGGATTATTCGTCCTGTGGAACCTGTCCTAGTAGAAAAGCAAATCAAAAATCTGGTCTTCGTGCTCGATAGCTCCTTACGCAATCTGCCGATGGCAGCCCTGCATGATGGTAAACAATATGCGATCGAGAAATATCGCATGGCTTTAACTCCGGGCTTACAGTTGTTGGGGGCAAAGCCTCTAGATCGCAATCAACTGAGTGTCTGGCTAGGTGGCTTGACTGAAAGTCGCCAAGGCTTTGTCGGGCTTGAAGGTGTCAAGTTTGAAGCCGCACAAATTGCTCTCAAAATTCCGACGAAAACAGAGCTAGATGTTAACTTCACTAAATCTAAGATCCAACAAGGGCTAACCAAGCAAGATACCTCCATCGTGCATCTGGCAACCCATGGTCAATTTAGCTCCAACCCAGACTCAACATTTCTCTTGGCTTGGGACGATCGCTTAACCATTCCTGATTTCTATAATTTTTTGCGCGATCGCACCAACAATCGTAGCCATCCCCTCGAACTGCTTATTCTCAGTGCTTGTAAAACTGCCGAAGGTGATGCCAATGCAACTTTAGGGCTAGCAGGATTAGCTTTGCGATCGGGTGCAAGGAGCACCATTGGCAGCCTTTGGGCTGTGAATGATCTTTCGACTAGTATGCTCATGTCCAACTTTTATGACATCCTCCTCAAGAAAGCCGATATCTCTAGAGCCGAAGCACTACAACAAGCCCAAATCTCCATCCTCAAAGATCGTCAATACCAACATCCCTACTATTGGGCGGCTTTTGTATTAATTGGTAGCTGGCTATAGCGTTTACCTAGTGATTTACAGGATTGTTTCCCCGCCTTCGGCGGGGAAACAATCCTATGTACCTTGATTGCTTGAAAAGCGCTATATAGCAATCCTAAATGAGATGCGAGTGGCTTCGACTTCGCTCAGCTAACCATAAACAAAACGATGGCTGAGCGAAGTCGAAGCCAATGATTCTTACAACTGATTTAGGACTGCTATATAAATAAAATAATCCTGATTTACAATGCATCTTTCTGATGATTTTATTCCCATCATGAACTAGGAATGCTATGCAAAGAGAGTGATACTATTAACATGAGAAAATAATGATAGTTGATATCATTCAGAGGTTATTTATACAATATTTTAAAGATTAAATTAGGAATTTCCTTGTTGAAAACTGCTGTGCGTAAATATATAAACAAACTGGGTAAGATGATCTTCTATATTTACTGCAATTAGCCAGAAATACTATTAGCTTTGGGGTTAAACAAATATTCAAAATAACTAAACTATACTTTTTGTATAACTTTTATATATATACAATCTATTTTGAATAGCTATAATTGTTTTTATAAAAGGTGAATGTAATTTCAAATTAACTTAAGTACTGAAGTGTCGCAAATTATTCAACCATTTTTCGTATTTCGCTCATTATTTGAGCTATTGGAAATGATTTATGATACTTAGAATATGCTTGATAAATTTCAAGAAACCTTTTAAGAAATCAGTAAAAATAGCAAAGATTTAGATTTGGCGATAGTACTTGAGTTGCTATAAATCTTAATCTCTAGATTTCTATCAAAGTTGAAAATATAATACTTGAATAAGTTACATCTGTCTTATGAACCATAAAATATGTCTGACTTGTCTATCATTTGTTTTACTACCTCTTTCGGTAGTCTCCATCCCTAATTTAGACCCGAATAGCTTCGCCAAACCTACATCAGAGAGCATTTCTTTTAAACCGCCTAGGCAAGGCACACCTAAAACGACAACTGGTGCGGCAACTCGTGATGGGAGAACCTGTTTAAATGACCTCTCAAAATCCGATGTCCAAACTGGTGCAATCTTGCCACAGTCGAGTTTTGGTTTGACAATCTCTAGCCGCCCTGAATTCCTGATCTATAAAGCGCAAACTTCAGCGAAGCAAATGCTATTTAGCTTAAAAAGTGATGATGGGGAGCTAGTTTATCAAACCTTCTTAGCTTTTCCCTCAGATACAGGAATTGTGGCTATTAAAATGCCTACTGATGCACCAGAATTAGTTGCAAATAAAACATATAAGTGGACAATGGTAGTTATCTGTGGGAAATCTCTCAGACCAGATAGTCCTGCTATTGAAGGCTGGATTCAACGTACTACTAAATCACCAACTCTTGCTTCTAAACTACAATCATCTTCACCTCTGGAGAAAGTTGCCTTATATGGCGAAAATGGTATCTGGTATGACATGGTCAGCGATCTCAATAGATTGCGTCGAGAGAAATCTCCTGATGCCCAAGCAATAACGAAAGCTTGGGAAAAGTTGCTAAAAGATCAAGGACTTCAATCAGTTGAACCTATTGCGCGTGTTAAATAAGTTTGTCAGTGCTGCTAATAGATTTAGAAGCAGTATATTTGCACTAGCTATACTGATCGCCATCATTATCTTTGCAGCACAGACAACGGGCATATTTGAATTACTAGAATGTAATTTATTAGATAAGTTCTTTCAAATTCGCGCTTCTGAGGGAATGGAAGCGCGAATTGTCATGATTACCTTTGATGATGGGGATATTTCTAAAATTGGGAAATGGCCATTTTCTGATCAGGTAGTTGCAAAGCTGCTCACTAAGGTGCGGAACGGCAAACCTAGGAGCATTGGATTAGATATGTACCGCAATCTGCCTGTAGATTCGGGCTTTGAGGAGCTAAAAAGTGTTTTGCAATCTACTCCAAATCTGATTGTTGCCGAGAAATTTGTTCAACCCAGCGTGCCGTCACCTAACTACATTAATTACGATCAGCAAGTTGGGTTTGTGGATGTGATGGTTGATGAGGATGGGATAGTAAGACGGGGCTTGCTATCAGTGGAAAAGGACGGCGGGGATGTAATTTATAGTTTTGCAATCAAGATCGCCTTGCAATATTTACAGGCTGAAAATATATTTCCTCAGATTAGTACAGGTAGCGATCGCGCTGTTACTCTTGGCAAAGCCAAAATCTTGCCTTATCAATCGGGGTACGAATTTACCGACGATGGCGGCTATCAAACCTTGATGAATTATCGTTGTCGGACAGAGTGTTTTAAGTCAATTTCGATGACCGATGTTTTAGCTGGTAAATATCCTCAAAATTTGTTTGAAAATCGCATCGTTTTGATTGGTTCAACGGCTGAAAGTCTACGCGATTTCTTTCTCTCACCCTATGGCAAGATTCCCGGAGTTTATATTCATGCCAATTTGATATCGCAAATTGTGAATGGAGCAATTAATGGACGACCATTCTTACAGCCTAGCCCCAAATGGATAGAAGGCATTCTCGTACTCTTGAGTTCTTTTGTAGGTGTTAATGGGATTTCCAGTTTTCTGCGACTAGGTAGTCTGGGGAAAAGCCAATTCATTATTGGGATCATCACTTTTCTCTCAATATCAGTTTTTGGACTGTTAGTAGTTAGCTACCTATCCTTTGTGCTGAGCCTATGGTTGCCTATAGTGCCCACCGTCTTCTCCTTTCTATTCAGTAGCGTTATTTCTATCATTTATTTAAGTGAAAAATTTCGCTACGCCTCAAATATCGATGAACTCACCCAAATTGCCAATCGTCGCTATTTCGATCGCTTTCTCCATAAAAACTTCAATACCAAAAAAGACTTGTCGGTAATTCTCTGCGATATCGACCATTTCAAGCTTTACAACGATACCTATGGACACCAATCGGGGGATTTGTGTTTAAAACAGGTTGCCAGTGCTATTGCAAAATCGGTGCGAAGTGGTGAGTTAGCGGGAAGATATGGGGGTGAAGAGTTTGCTGTCGTGCTTCCTGATGCTGATTTTGAGGCAGCCTTATCTGTTGCTGAGAGAATTGTCATGAATGTGCGGGCGTTAAATATCCCTCACAAAAGCTCGAAGACAAGTAATATTGTGACCTTGAGTTGTGGAATTGCCACGATGACCGTTGAAGATGGTTCTAGCTTAGACTTGTTGATTAGGGCTGATCGGGCGCTCTATAAGGCAAAAGAACTCGGACGCGATCGCGCTGTCGGGTCTGACCAAATTTAGTTACAGCGCTTTGTGCTCAAAACCAAACCAAGATATTTTTTGAAAGGCTCGCAAAGCGAGCCTTTCAAAAAATATCTTGTGGTTCGTTTGATCGAAAATTGCTGTAAGGCCTCATCTACCGAGAGCGTGTACCCCAAAGGGACAAACTCTCTCGATAGATATACAGTTATTTCTAATATTACAATGTGTAAATATTCAGGTTAAGATGTAAAGGTTTGTTACAAGTTTTAGCAGTCCTTCCATCGTTAGTGAGCCGTGTCAGCTTTATCTTCTGAACCCAATTATCGCTGGAGTCGTGACAACTACTCTGAACTCGCCCGCACCATCGACATCTGGCGCACCGTACTGACATTTTCTTGGATGATCTGGATTGACGGTAAAAAATGGAGCTATGTCGGAGGCAAGACTGAAGCCAAGGTCAAAAAGCGCACTCGTCAACGGGCAATCTGGCTACGCGAATCGATGCTGCAACTTGGTCCCACATTTATTAAAGTAGGGCAATTGCTTTCCACCCGTGCTGATATTTTGCCAACGGAGTCCGTCGAGGAGCTATCAAAGTTACAAGATAAGGTTCCTGCCTTTACTGCGGAAAAAGCCAAGCAAATTATTGAGTCGGACTTAGGTAAGCCAGTCGAGCAAATGTTTGCTTACTTTGATCCCATTCCCCTCGCCGCCGCAAGCCTAGGACAAGTACATAAGGCACAACTGCATACGGGCGAAGAAATCGTTGTCAAGGTACAGCGTCCGGGATTATTAAAATTATTTGCGATCGATTTAGGGATTCTCAAGAAAATTGCGGAATATTTCCAAAATCATCCTAAATATGGTCGGGGGCGTGACTGGGTTGGCATCTATGAAGAATGTCGCAAAATTCTTTATGAGGAAGCTGATTATCTCAATGAAGGTCGTAATGCTGATACCTTTCGCCGCAACTTCCGAGGCGATCGCCGCATTATGGTTCCCCGCGTTTATTGGCGCTATGCCTCTCGGCGCGTACTAAGTCTGGAATATATGCCGGGGATCAAAGTTAGTAACTATGACGCTCTCGAAGCCGCAGGGATCGATCGCAAAATTATCGCTCGCATTGGTGCAGAATCATATCTCGAACAATTGCTCAATCATGGCTTTTTCCATGCCGATCCCCATCCGGGAAATTTAGCAGTCACTGGTAAAGGCGAGTTAATTTTCTATGATTTCGGGATGATGGGGCAGATCCAAACGATTACCCGTGACAAGTTACTTCGCACATTCTTCGGGATCGCTCAAAAAGATGCAGAGGCAGTAGTGAACTCGCTGATCGATCTAGGGGCTTTGGAAGTCAAGGGTGATATTGGTCCAATTCGGCGATCGGTGCAGTATATGCTCGACAACTTTATGGGGCAACCTATGGATAAGCAATCCGTAGCCGCAATCAGTGATGATTTGTACGATATTGCTTATGACCAACCATTTCGTTTCCCTGCGACCTTTACCTTTGTGATGAGGGCACTCTCCACCCTTGAAGGGCTAGGTAAAGGACTCGATCCTAGTTTTAACTTTATGGAAGTCGCAAAACCCTACGCAACAAATCTTATGGAAAATGGTAGTGCTAAGGAATCAGGTAATTTATCCACCGCTTTTTTCGGTGAGCTAGGCAGACAGGCGGCACAGGTAAGTAATACGGCGATCGCTTTACCTCGGCGCATTGATGATACCCTTGCCAAGCTCGATCGCGGTGATATTCGCGTCAGAATTAAATCTCAAGAAACCGATCGCCTCCTACGCCGCCTTAGTAATGTCGGTATTGGTGCAATTTATGCCCTGTTAGGTGCAACTTGCCTGCTATGTGCCACCCTGTTATTGGTCAATGGCTGGTTTGTTCCTGCGATCGTGGCAACAATCTTTGCCATAGTTTTTGTATTAGTTTTATTACGATTGTTATCGCGAATTGATCGTCCTGAACGATGATTGGTTTACAAAGCCAATTTAGTATTAGCAAAGCTCAGACGCTTGCCAATACTAAAATTTGGTTTTGATGATAGTTTATGAATATTACTGTAGTTTTTGCCTGTGAGGGTTAAACTAAAGACTGCGGTAGCAGAATTGGTCAATTCAATACGTCGAGTCGAACCACCTAACATGAAGCGTCTATTTGCGGGAGCAACTGATACGGGCTGTGTGAGATCAGCTAACCAAGATTCTTACTATATCGATCCTGATGGGCGATTTTTTGTAGTTGCCGATGGCATGGGAGGACACGCAGGGGGCGAAGTAGCTAGTAAGATTGCTGTAGATTCCATTCGCGCTTGTCTAGACTCTCTCTGGGATACGGAGACAGATCCTCAAAAGTTAATGCAGGATGCGATCGACAAGGCAAATCAAGCCATTATTAATGATCAAATGGCTAATCCTGTGCGATCGGATATGGGTACAACGGTTGTTTTACTTCTCTTTCGTGATGATCAGCCTTGGTTTTGTCATATCGGTGACTCGCGCTTGTATCGCTTGCGTGGCGCAAAGCTGGAACAAATTAGCGATGACCATACTTGGATTGCCCGCGCTATTCAAACTGGGGTAGTTAATGCTGATGATGCCAAAAGCCATCCTTGGCGACATATGCTCCTGCAATGCCTAGGACGTGAAGATCTGAAATCAATCACTGCTCGCGAAATTGAGTGGCAACCAGGCGATCGCTTCTTAATTTGTAGTGATGGCTTGACCGAGGAACTGAGCGACGATCGCATTACCCATCAACTCAAAAGCATTCGTAATTGTCAGCAAGCTGCTGAAGCCTTGATTGATTCAGCCAAGACACGCGGCGGACGTGACAACATTACTGTAGTGATTGTTTCTAACGAATTAAATCCAAATTCATAAAATTCATAATAGGTAGAGGTTTCGCTTTGCGTCGCCTCTATTTGTCTAGTTATCTAGAAATCTATGAATAGTCTGCGGAGAATTGGCTTTTTAATTTTGTTAACCCTATCAGTAGTTGCGCTGATAGGGCTTTCGGATGTGAGTTTTTTTGCTAATTCTGAGGCAAAATCGACCCTAGCCGAGGAGGCTTGGGGACAGGCTGGCTCGATCGCTTATCAAGCGGCGGCAAGAACAATGCGATCTAAAAATGGTGAAGGCAAACCTCTAGATAATGTGCAAAAACGTTATCTACGTCGATATTTCATTGATTATCTGGATCGGGTGACAGTCATTTACGACGCGCAAATGATGGATCGCTGGATCTTGGGCAATGTTGCAGTTCATTTTGGCAAAGTGGAGACGATCGCCCAAACCTATTGCGATCGCATTTATTTACGTGCGCCCTATCAACCCGAAGACCTCAAACAGTTAGCCATTCTTGCCCATGAAATGGTACATGTGCGGCAATGCGCTCAGAATGGCGGCTTGGATCAATTCGGCTATCAATATTTTGTGGAATATAAACGCGCTAAGCAAAAGTACGAAAATAATCTCATGGAGCGTGAAGCCTACGATTTACAAAGTCGCTTTGTCAAAACCAACCAATAAAGATTTTTGAAAGCGTGGCTTTGCCGCGCTTTCAAAAATCTTTATTGGTTTCAAGTCGGCGCTAAGCGCTGTAACGTTAAAATTAATAACGTTACCTTATGTCTTCGCTGTTTTGTATACTCGACCTCTCGCTAATCTCATCGAACAATTGCAGCGTCTCCCTGGAGTGGGGGCAAAAACTGCTCAACGCTTATCGCTTCACATTATCAAGCGTCCCACTGAAGAGATTGAAGCCCTTGCCCATGCTTTACTGCAAGCCAAACAACAGGTAGGCAGTTGCACTGTATGTGGACATTTATCGGCGGAGCCAATCTGTGAGATTTGCGCCCATCCTAGTCGCGATAATTCGATTATTTGTGTAGTCGCTGATTCTCGTGATCTCATTGCTCTAGAGAAAACTCGCGAATATCGCGGCAAATACCATGTCATCGGCGGTCTCATTTCCCCAATGGATGGCATTAGTCCCGATCAACTAAATATTCAAAGCCTTGTTCGTCGCGTCAGTGGCAATAAAGTCACGGAGGTAATTATGGCGATCGCACCCAGTGTCGAAGGCGAAACCACTACTTTATATGTCGGTGGATTATTAAAACCCTTTACAAAAGTTACGCGAATTGCCTTTGGCATTCCTATGGGTGGTGATTTAGAATATGCAGATGAGGTAACACTCGCCAAAGCGATCGAGGGCAGACGTGAACTAGATTTTTGATAGCTACATCCTTAGGGTGTAGCTATCAAAAATCTAGAAATATCTTGTTGCATATTGTTCCATCATGCAGATAATATTTTGCTGGTTTGCAACACAAGAATGATGATGATTAACCCATTCCATAGCAGAAGTTCTATGACAGCCTTATCTGGGTTAATTGGTTCTGGGTGCATGGTCTTTGGTTTGCCATGCTTACCCCCAATCATTGCCAGTGCATCTACGAGAGAGCCACAGGCAATCTTAGTATTAGGCGGTTCTCCTACCCGCGAAAAGTTTGCTGCTCAATTTGCCTTACAACATCCTAAATTGCCGATCTTTGTGTCATCAGGCAGTCCAGAGGAATATGCTCAGTATGTGTTTGATAGCGCAGGGGTAGATCGTAGTCGCATCCATTTGGATTATCGGGCTGTGGATACTGTTTCTAACTTTACGATTATGGTATCGGAACTTCAGAAACGTAATATTACAGATGTATATGTGATTACATCCGATTTTCATATGCCGCGTGCTCTGGTGATTGGCAAAATAGTTCTGGGAAGTCGTGGTATTGAGATGTACCCTGTCACCATTCCATCAACGATTAAGTCGGAAAATCCTGCGAAGTCGTTGCGCGATGGTTTGCGATCGGTGTTTTGGCTAGTTACAGGTTCATAAACAAGAAGCCAGACCTCAGGTCTGGCTTCTTGTTTGGGGAAATGATCCAAATTTCTAGACAATTTTAAAAAAACTATTGCTTGAAAATCCTAAATAGTGTTATCTTAATCAAGCGCTAAAAAAAGCGCCGAGCCGGGATAGCTCAGTTGGTAGAGCAGTGGACTGAAAATCCACGTGTCACGAGTTCAAATCTCGTTCCTGGCATAGTTATAAAAAGAGTTCGCTTCGCGAACTCTTTTTTGTTATGAGCTATTTGCTAATTTTTCGAGAACTATAGCAACGTACGAGATAGCTAGGACAAATCAAAACCCAAAAGATGAGTGGCGGCGCGAAGCGCCGCCACTCATCTTTATGTCCTAACCAAAACCTACATAGCTATAAGTAACGTCAGTTCGGGTTAATCTGGCAAACCCTCTCAACGCCTTTTTGAAATTATGCCGAACTCGCGTTACATAAAATCGCAATAAATTTTTTGAAAGTGTTACTTTGTAACACTTTCAAAAAATTTATTGGTTCTGGTTTCAGCGCAAAGCACTGTAATTGTTATAAGATGCCAAAAGCGAAGTCATCACGTAATTGATTGGAGATATAGCCTTGAAAGGAATTTTGATTAGCTTTGGCATTATGGCAGTCGCTGTATTGGTCATTGTATTTGCCCAAATTACGGGCGCACAGACCGCAGTTGCTAGTGTGTCTACAGGTGTACCCTCTACAGGCGTACCGAATCAAACAGAAGTAAAAATAGCAGAAGCACCTTTAATTAATATGAGTGATTCCGAAATCAAAGAAACTGGCACTGGGCTTAAATATCAAGTAATCACTGCTGGTACAGGTGCAACACCTAAGAAGGGAGATACCGTAGTTGTGCATTACACAGGTACTCTTGAAGATGGGACTAAGTTTGATAGTTCTCGCGATCGCAATAGTCCTTTTTCATTCAAGCTTGGCGTTGGTCAAGTAATTAAGGGATGGGATGAAGGTTTGGCGGATATGCGCGTTGGCGATCGCCGTACCTTGATTATTCCCCCCGATCTGGGTTATGGCGCTCGTGGAGCAGGTGGAGTTATTCCTCCTAATGCCACCTTGATTTTTGATGTGGAACTATTGCGTATTTCATAATAAAAAAAGGTAGTGCTAAATAGGTAAGGATAGGCGGCGCGAAGCGCCGCCTATCCTTACCTCAATAAATCCTTTCCTTTTTAGGACTACCAAAAAAAGCACCACCTTTAGGTGGTGCTTTTTTATTAAAGTTAACCTAAAAATAGCTTATAGACAGGATTTTGGCTTTCGTCCCAATAGCGATAGCCAAGGGTATCGAGAAATGCTTGCCATTCTGTCATTTCTGTAGGGGGAACCTGCACACCGACAACGATTCGACCGTAGTCTGCGCCATTGTTCCGATAATGGAACAGGCTAATATTCCAATGGGGACTCATCGAGCCGACAAACTTCATCAATGCGCCCGGACGCTCAGGAAACTCAAAGCGATAGAGTAGTTCATTGTAGGCAAGAGGAGATCGCCCACCGACCATATGCCGCAAATGCAGTTTCGTTAGTTCATCATCGGTAATTTCGATCGCCGTAAATCCATTTTCCGCAAAAGTCTTAGCCAGATTGGCAGCATCAGCGCGATTGACTATTTGAATACCTGTGAAAATATGAGCAATTTCTTGATCGGCGATGCGATAACTAAATTCAGTTAAGTTGCGCTTGCCTAAAAGTTCACAGAATTTTCGCAAGCTGCCTGCCTGTTCGGGAATTGTCACCGCAAAAATGGCTTCTCGATGCTCACCGAGTTCCGCCCGTTCGGCAACAAAGCGCAAACGATCAAAGTTCATATTTGCGCCACAGGCGATCGCCACGAGAGTTTGCCCCTCGATGCCTTCACGTTCGACATATGCCTTTGCTCCAGCGATCGCTAAAGCACCAGCAGGTTCCAAAATCGATCGCGTATCCTCAAAAACATCTTTAATTGCGGCACAGGTATTATCCGTATCGACTAATAACACCTCATCAACATATTGCTGACAAAGGCGAAAGGTTTCTTGCCCAACTTCACGCACTGCCACACCATCGGCGAATAGTCCCACTTGATCGAGGCGAACACGATGTCCAGCTTCTAGAGATCGAGACATCGCATCGGAATCTTTCGGTTCTACACCAATAATTTTAATTTCAGGTCGTAAGCGCTTGACATAGGCTGCCACACCTGAAATTAAGCCACCACCACCGATCGCTACAAAAATTGCATGAATTGGCTTCTGACATTGTCGCAAAATCTCCATCCCAATCGTTCCCTGCCCTGCAATTACATCAGGATCATCAAAGGGATGGATAAAGGTTAAATTCTTTTCTGCTTCAAGTTGACGAGCATGGGCATAGGCATCATCGTAGGTATCACCATGCAAGACTACTTCCCCACCGCGCATTTTCACCGCGTTTACTTTTACCAGTGGTGTAGTCACAGGCATGACAATAATCGCTTTAGTGCCAAGTTCGCGAGCGCTGAGGGCAACTCCCTGTGCATGATTTCCTGCGGAAGCGGCAATCACTCCATTAGCCAATAAATCGGGTGGCAATTGTGCCATTTTGTTATAAGCACCACGCAATTTAAAAGAGAACACTGATTGCATATCTTCTCTTTTTAACAACAGACGATTATTTAGCCTTGCTGATAAATTGGGAGCATATTCTAAGGGAGATTCTTGCGCGACATCATACACGCGAGCTTTGAGGATTCGTTCTAAATAGTCAGATTGCATACAGATCGCACAGCGCCGTCAGCTTGTTCATCAATTTGGCAAGCTACAATTTTACTCTCTTTTTTCTTATATAGCAGTCCTAAATCATTTGTAGTTTTTGGAGTTTGTGGAAGCGTAACCCTTTGGGGTGCGCTTCCACAAACCATTTAGGATTGCTATAGCAGTCCTAAATCATTTGTAGATTTTTGGGTTTTATAGAAGCGCACCCCGAAGGGGTGCGCTTCTATAAAACATTTAGGATTGCCATAAATTCTGGGTTCTTAATGGAAATTCACGATAAACTTTAGCTAGAAGAAATTTTAAAAGGCTTATGCAAGGCAAATTCCCATTGTATCCCCCCATACGCTTTGGCACTGACGGTTGGAGAGGTATCATTGCTGACGACTTTACCTTCGATCGCTTAGCAGCAGTTGCCCCAATCGCTGCCCATATTTTGCGTGAAACCTTTGGTGAATCAGGCAGCAATACAATCATTGTTGGATACGATCGCCGATTCATGTCCGATGCTTTTGCCAAACGTACTGCCGAAGTAGTAGCCGCGATTGGATTTGACGTACTTCTTGCCGATGATTTTGCACCTACTCCCGCTTTTAGTTGGGCAGCCTACGATCGCAAGGCTTTAGGAGCTTTAGTCATTACCGCCAGCCATAATCCAGCGAATTATTCAGGATTAAAAATCAAAGGTGCATTTGGTGGATCGGTTTCGCCAGATATTACGGCAAAGGTTGAAGAAATTTTGGAACGTGGTGATTTTGTTTATGAAACTCCTCAAAAGGGCAAAATTGAGACTTTTGATGCATGGGCAAGCTATTGCCAAGCCTTGCGTGGAAAAGTAAATATTGAGGCGATCAAAGAGGCGATCGCGCTGGGAAAGTTGACTATCTTTGCAGACGTGATGCATGGAGCCGCCGCAGGTGGTTTAGCAAGAATTTTAGAATTGCCAGCCGATGCCCAAACTAATTTGATTGAAATCAATAGCGATCGCGATCCCCTTTTCGGTGGCGGTGCACCTGAGCCATTACCAAAATATATCGCCGATCTCTTCCGTCAGGTTAAAACCTATCATCATGATTATCCTGAAAAAACTTTAGTAGGTTTTGTCTTTGATGGTGATGCCGATCGCATTGCGGCAACTGATAGCGAAGGAAATTTCCTAAGTTCGCAAATTCTGATTCCGATTCTCTTAGAACATCTCGCCAAAAATCGTGGCTTTAAAGGCGAACTGATTAAAACCATCAGTGGTTCTGATTTGATGCCCAAAGTTGCGGCTCTCTTTGATTTACCAGTTTACGAAACTCCTGTTGGCTACAAATATATTGCCGAGAGAATGCTGTCGGGAGTTCCTTGTCTATTAGGTGGTGAAGAATCTGGCGGTGTTGGCTATGGCAATCACATCCCTGAGCGTGATGCCTTACTATCGGCTCTATATGTATTAGAAGCGATCGCGCAATCAGGAAAAGACTTGAGCGTTCTCTATAGTGACTTGCAAAAGCAAACGAATTTCTTCTCTCATTACGATCGCATCGATAAGAAGCTTTCAGGAATGGCAGCCCGTGAGAAGTTAGTGGCAACACTTCAGCAGTTCTCTTTAACGGAAATTGCAGGGCGTAAAGTAGTCGATGCTCAAGCCCCCGATGGGTTTAAGTTCCGTTTAGAAGATCGCAGTTGGCTATTAGTGCGCTTTAGTGGTACTGAGCCTTTGCTACGTCTCTATTGCGAAGCAGAAACCCCCGAACTCGTGCATAAAACCCTCAATTGGATTTCCAATTGGGCCGAACAGTTCAACTAAAATTTAATTATAAAGTGATATTACGTGGAAGTTTCTAAAGTAGGGGCGGGTTTCGTTGATAATTCTGGGCTGAAAGTAAGAGCTATATGCTAAACCCGCCCCTACTCTGTACACGACAGCCTGAGGGAGTGATAGTTCCACATAACATCAGTAAAAGAGAAGGGGCGCTTTGCGCCCCTTCTCTTTTAGCAAGCCTCTGCTTCTAATACACAGCGTAAAGTTGATAAACCCTTTTTGAGTTGGCGTGAAATTGTGACTGCACTTACCCCCAACATCTTCGCCACATCCCTTTGAGGCATATCTTCGATAAAGACAAACTCGACAATCTCTCTAGTACGTTGCTCTAAAAGTGAGAGAGCTTGGTGTAAACGGAACTTCTCATCCTGCTGCAATTGCATATTGCTCTTAGGATCAGCGACAAGATCGCCAATGGAAGCAGCATCTTCTTCTTCGGAACGGATAGGAGCATCAAGACTTAATGGGGCGCGATTCTGACAGGCGAGTTTCGCTTCTTGCCATTCATTGAGAGTAATCCCTAGAGCATTAGCCACTTCCTGTGCGGAAGGTTCTCTTTGTAAGGTATTGCGTAGTTTTTGCATTACTCTTACGGATTGCTGTTGCAAATCCATCCAACGGCGAGGAATACGAACTGCGGAGCTTTTGTCACGGAGATAATGTTGAATTTCGCCGCGAATGTAGCGCACGGCAAAGGAGCTAAAGGCATAACCGCGATTTAGTTCAAAGCGATCAACTGCGCCGATTAAACCTAACGCCCCCACTTGTAATAAATCGTCATATAGCTCTGAGTGACGATCTGCCCAGAAATGTACTTCTTTTTTGACGAGACCAATATTTAAGCGCACGATGCGATCGCGTAGATATGCCGATGGTGCTTTGCGATATTGCTTGAGTAATTCGAGGGTTGTGGTTTTGTCTGCCGCCGAAAACTCACGTACCTTATGAGTGGTGATGCTCGACTGAGTGGGAATGTCGGATTCGATCGTGAGTGCTGCGGTAGTCATAGTTTTGCCCTGAACTAATCAAGCTTTTTAATTAAGTCATGAATAACTTGTTTGTTTCGATGTACTTAGATTAGGTGCTTAAAGGGCGATCGTCACCTTGCAGGCTGTTAGGGATTTTTGAATTTTTTAAATACCTAACACCTAACAGGTTGTTAGGTATTTAAAAAAGCGGCGCAATGCGCCGCCTTTTTATACTTTTTATACTTTTGGTAACTGGTACTGAGCAATAATTCGCTTGGCAAATTCGGGGACGTGGGCTTCTAGCTTCTTGGGATAGTTGCGGCGCACGTAGAGATAATTGCGGACAAAGTGGGAATCGATGGAAAATCTGCCATATTCCAAGCCTTTCGGCCCAATCTTATTCACCACAAAGCTAATGATCCAAGCTAACCAAATTGGTAAAGTTACCGCCTGATCGTATGCCGAGATACCTTGCTGTACCGCCGATCGCCGATCACCACTAGAGATCACAGGCTGAGTTTGCAATTGATCCTTGATTAACTCCAGCATCTCTTTGCCCGTCTCGTTCCGCACCACGATCCATTGCCAGCCAAAGGTTGCGCCCATATAGCCCACGACGATATCAGCGAGAGCGTTGGTGTAGTCAAAGCAGGTCATGCAGGATGGCGCAAATACATCCTTGAGTTCCTTGGTATTTAAGCCAAAGAATGGCACTAACTCCGTGGAACCATCGGAATGCTTGAAATGCACATTAAAGTCCTGCATGAACTCGTAATGCACTACCGTTTCAGGCGATCGGCTGGTGGTATCGAGAAATTTCTGCAACCCTTCCCGTGTGACATTATCGGTGCAGGGTGTCCCTAATACATAGAGCTTTTCTAAGCCTAACTCTTTCTCGACTGTGCGTAATGCTTGAATTTGGCAGCCAACCCCGATCGCTAAAAGTCTTTTGATCCCCGACTGCTCGATCTGCTCTAACACTGAGAGATTGGGCGAAAGCGTCGGTTTATTGACCCGTGCCGCCAGAATTTCCTCACGGGTACGGGCAATGACGGGCTGGGGCTTAAAGCGATCGCTAGCACTAGATTGCACACAGACCACACCTTCGACTAAACCCTTTTCGAGCATCTCGATCGCTAAAGTAGACACAATACCTGTCCATTGCGCTCCTTCGATGGGTTCAGTTTTGCGGGCGGCAATCATTTCTTGATGCACACCGAAATAAAGCTCTTTTTCGTTATCAAGATCACGCGATCGCCCATGGGATTGCGTCTCCAGTTCATCAATATGTTGAGTGATAAACGCGCAAGCCTCTTTGACGTAATGAATGTAATAGGTATCACAGAGACCACATTCACTGCATAGTTCTTTGGCGGGGCGACGCTGGATATCTGCGAGACCCTTTGCCTTGCGATGGGATGGGACAACCGACATTTTGCTAATTCTTACTATATGGATCTAAGGTAGATCATATCAGTCAAGAGATTGGAGTCACGATGCGACTCCAATCTCTTACTTTTAAATAAGTGAAGGCGACACTCCGTGCCGCCTTCACTTATTTGCGGTTTGATAGGACTCGCGCCACATGCCTTTAAAGGGGTATGGCAATGCAGATACTGGTTCCTAAACCTTCTTCGCTGTGAATATTGATATTGCCGCCATAAAACTCTACTAAAGTTTTCGCTAAGACCAAACCTAATCCCATCCCCTGTTGTTCGTAAAATCGACGTTCAAACTGGATATATGCACCAATATTCGCAATTTGTACTTTGGTCATCCCCCGCCCTTGATCTTTGATTGTCAATACCCAATGTGCATCAGTGACATAACTGCTCAAGCAGACCTTAGTACCTTGGGAGGAATATTTAAATGCATTGTCAATTAATTCATCGGCAATTTTGATTAAATCTTCGGATGACATTTTTAAATCAGCTTCAGTAATATTTAGCTCTAAGTCACCTAGGCGCTCATATTCTCTAGCCTTACGTTCGCCAATATTGCTAAAGACGACAAAGCTGTTGCAGGGATACTGAGAAGTGAATCTGGGCTGCCCCTGCGATCGCAACAGCAATAACTTGCTATAGAGCAAATAGTTTTGGATCAGACGATAGAGACGCTCAGCAGAACGATGAATACCGTTAGCATAGTCATAAACCTCCGAGGCAGTAACTTCTTCACTTTGCATCATCAGGAGTTCGGATAGTCCCATAATTCCTGAAAGTGGAGTCTGTAACTCATGGGGTAAAGATAACGTAATGCTACTACGCAAGGCATTCATCTTTTCCTCAATGCGTTCCTCGATCACTTTTTGTTTCCCCAAACGCACAGAGATCGCCGCCAGCAATTCATCCTTAGTACAAGGCTTTTCGAGATAATCATCGGCTCCCAGTGACATGCCCTTACGATTACTATGGCGATCGACCATAGAGGTCAAAAATAAAAAAGGAACTGTACTAAGATCCTTATCTTGACGCACCTGTTCTAGAACTTCATAGCCATTGAGTATCGGCATCATGACATCACATAAGATCAAGTCAGGTTGTCTTTGACTTGCTAGATATACGCCTTTTTCCCCATTTTCGGCAGTAATCACTTCAAACCCTTCAACTAAGAGTAAATCTTCAAGAGAATCTCGAATTAAGTCTTCATCTTCGATGACTAATATTCGTGCCATGATTTTTTCAATTGTTTTTATAATTATGTTACCCAGATACAGCGATCAATTAGCCTCATAAAGTACTGTTACTGTAATCCTAAATAATTTAAGAAAGTAAGCGTCTAAAGACACATAATCTCGATATACAGTCTGTAATTATTATCTGTAATTATTATTAAGTAGCTGGATGCAATTAAATAGAAACTCCCAAAACCTGTGGTGCAAGCTGTGCGCCACAGGTTTTGGTTCTGGTCTAGCTACTTAATCTATTTATCAGGTTCTGCGCGATTAAGCAAAATTGTAAATGTTGCGCCTTTGGATTGGTTATTAGTTGCTGAAATCTCTCCCTGATGGGCTTCCACAGTCATTTTACAGAACGAAAGCCCTAGTCCAATTTGAGCGACTCCCGTTACAATATTACCCACCTCATACTTTTCAAAAATGACTTGTTTTTGCTCTGGGCTAATACCAACGCCACTATCAATTACTTGGATTTTAATTAGATCTGGACGATCAGGATTTTTAGGCAAACATTCGATTTGCAGAGTAATAAAACTTTGCTGAGGAGAAAATTTGATTGCATTATCCATCAAATTATCTAACACTCGGCGAATTAAATTCTTATCGGCGGAAATATAAGCTGATTCCTGAGGGAACTTACCTAAAACGGTGATTTGCTTACTTATGGTCAATGGCTCAAAATCATCAATTACTGATTTTGCCATTGCGATGATATCGACTTTGCTGAGATTAAGGAAAAGTTTCTTCGATTCGATCCGTCCAATCGTCAAAATATCATCAATGAGGAGGCGCATCTGCTCAATGGTTTTGCCAATTTGATCGAGCCTTTTTTGGGCGCGATCAGTCATGTCTAATGATTTGAGGGAGTCACAGCCCAGCATGATCCCAATTAAGGGATTGCGAAGATCATGCACTATGGTTTGCATCATTTCTTCGCGTAAATGCATGGTGGCTTGAATGCGATCGTATTGGCTTTTGATCCGTAGCATCGATCGCACGCGGGCGCGTAGTTCCATACTGTTAATAGGCTTGCTGATAAAATCATCGGCTCCAGCATCGAGGCAACGGGCAAGGTCTTCTTTATCTGATAGGGCTGTGACAATAATGATCGGAATATGCTGAAATTTTGGATTTTTTTTAAGATGCTGACAGACTTCAATCCCGTCCATATCAGGCATCATGACATCTAACAAAATAATGTCGGGTTTGATTTCTAAAATACTGTCGAGCGCTTCTGCACCGTTGTCTTTATAGTAAAGCTCGTATCCTTCTTTAAACAGCAAAATTTCAATTACATCAAAATTTGCTGGTTCATCATCTATAACTAAAACTACTGGTTGGTTGCCCATGTTGCTTGTACTCAAAGTTAGGAGGCACGAAATATCGTCTAACTTCTACTAGAGACTGACTTAACTAACTTATATGTAAGTCTAGAGGATTGTATCTAAATATAAGGATAAAGATTTTGCTAAGTAGCTAGGCGTAATTAAAAAAAACATAACCAAAACCTGTGGCGCACGCGCAGCGTGCGCCACAGGTTTTGGTTTTTTATATTTAATTGCACCCAGCTACTTATGTGACTAATTCACTTTGTGAAATTTTTGAAAGTATGGCAAAGCGCTGGCTTCAAAAAGTTTGCTGGACTTTCATGTTAGTGCAAAGTGCTGTACCTAAATTAACTTTCTACAATCCTAGAAATTAACTGACTGCTTTTATTCTTACAGATTTTCATTTACCATGACTTGAGATATTTCGCGGAAACAGATCATGACCTCAGATGTCAAAACTCTAGCAGCGATCGATGTGGGTACAAATTCCATTCATATGGTAATTGTGCAAATTAAGACTTCGATTCCTAGTTTCACTGTGATTGAGTCGGAAAAAGCAACCGTCAGACTAGGAGAACGTTGTGCTCAAACGGGAAATTTGACTGAAGATGCTATGCAGCGATCGCTAGAAGCTTTAAAACGATGTCAGGAGATCTGTCGTACTCAAAAAGTGGAAGAAATCGTAGCAGTAGCAACCAGTGCCACCCGCGAGGCTCCCAATGGGGCAGAGTTTATTCGCCGCATTCGCGAAGAATTGGGACTATATGTTGAAGTAATTTCTGGACAAGAGGAAGCCCGCCGCATCTATTTGGGTGTGATTTCGGCAATGGAACTCAAGGATGAGCCACATTTATTAATTGATATTGGGGGTGGTTCCACAGAGATGATTTTGGGGGATGGAAGAGATCCGAAATATCTGAGTAGTACCAAGATTGGGGCAGTAAGGCTAACGGATTTATTTATTAGTACCGATCCAGTTTCTCAAACGGAATACGATCGCCTATTGGGATATATTCTCGGTTCGATTGAGCGACCTACGGATGATTTGCGATCGCTCTTGCAGGAAAAAAATATCAAATCCATCAATGCGATCGGCACATCGGGCACGATTGAAACGCTAGCAATTTTGCATTCCAAGGAAAAGACAGGCTTAGTTCCTAGTCCTTTACAGGGCTATGAGATTCCCTTCGCTGATTTAGAGAATATTGTTTGGCGATTACGTCGGGCGAATTTGGATGAACGTACAGCGATGGTACGCCAAAAGAGAGCAGAAATCATTTTAGCGGGAGCCTTAATTCTCTTAGAAACAATGCGGTTAATGGGAATTCCCAAAATTACCCTTTGCCAAAGTGCCTTGCGTGAAGGTTTAGTCGTCGATTGGATGATTCGGCATGGCTATATCGAAGATGGTTGGCGCTATCAAAGTACGGTGCGCGATCGCAGCATTCTCAAACTTGCTGATAAATATGGCATTGATACTAAATATGCTAAACAGGTTGCCGATCATGCTCTGAGCATTTTCGATCAAACTAAAGGCATATTCCACGAATGGAGTGACAATGAGCGACATTTGCTCTGGGCGGCGGCGATGTTGCATAATTCGGGACACCACATCAGCCATGACGCTCACCACAAGCATTCCTATTACCTAATTCGCAATGGGGAATTATTGGGCTATACCGAGTCCGAAATTGAAGTAATTGCTAATCTCGCTCGCTATCATCGCAAAAGTGAACCCAAGAAGAAACATGATAATTTCCAACGTTTAGGAAGTGAACGCTTGAAGTTATTTATTCGCCAAGCCAGTACCTTTTTGCGACTGGCAACAGCTTTAGATCGTCGTCAAATTGGGGCGATCGCATCCATTCGTGTGGTTTGTAATCCTCGAACCCGTGCTTGCTCATTGCATCTCACCCCCCAACAACATCATGATCCCTGTACTCTAGAGCTTTGGAGCCTCGATTATAAAAAACAACCCTTTGAAACGCAGTTTAACGTTACGCTGTCAGTATCATTAGATTAGATTGAGTTAGAACTTCGTAATCAGCTAATCTACTATAGCGGCTGTCAAATGGGTGCGTAATCATTTGAAAACAAAAAATCAATCCCAGTAAGAGTTTTTAGTTTGCATTTTGCCTACGACAAAACGCAAACTGCTATAAGAGCTAGGTCATGGAAGGTTCTCTTTCTTTAATCATTATTATCGCGATCGCCGCAGGGATTTCTGCTCGTGTCATTGCGAACTTTTTCCGTGTGCCAAGTATTGTCTTTTTATTGCTGTTTGGGGTGGCTCTAGGGGGAAATGGATTTAACTTAGTGCAACCAAGGCTATTAGGTGATGGCTTAGAAGCGATCGTTTCTATTTCGGTTGCGCTCATTCTCTTCGATGGGGGACTAAATCTCAAACTGCAAGAACTGGGTAAGGTTTCCGCAAGTTTACGCAATTTGATTACCATTGGTACACTCATCACCTTGATAGGTGGTGGTATTGCTGCCTATTGGTTGAGCGAATTTCCTTGGACGATCGCTTTTTTATATGCCGCCCTAGTCGTCGTTACGGGACCTACGGTAATTAATCCCATTGTTGAGGAAGTGGGACTCGATCGCCGCCTTGCCACCATTCTGGAGGGAGAGGGAGTCCTCATTGATGCGATCGGCTCAGTGTTAGCAGTCGTGGTTTTAGATGTTGCCTTAAATCCTGCGGCAGGAGCCTTTGAGGTGGTCAGCGATCTGGGCTTGCGTCTAGGTGTCGGTAGTGCCGTCGGTGCGATCGCAGGATGGCTACTCGGTAAGTTTTTGCAACGGGCAACATTTTTGGCAGAGGATACCAAAAGTGCGGTAGTCGTAGCAGCAGTACTAGCTCTCTTTGGGCTTGCCCAAGAAATTCAGAGTGAATCTGGACTAACGGCAGTCGTAGTCATGGGCATCATTCTCCGTGCTTCGGAAATTCCGAATAGTCGCGCTTTGCTGAAGTTCAAAAGTCAGTTAGTAGCGCTGATTGTATCAGTTCTATTTATTCTTCTTTCCGCAAATCTTTCCATTCCCAGTATTTTTGCGCTCGGTTGGGGCGGCGTGCAGACAGTACTCTTTATGATGTTGATTGTGCGCCCGATCAATGTCATCGTCAGCACATGGAATAGTAGTTTCACATGGCGACAAAAAGCATTTTTAGCATGGTGTGCGCCGAGAGGAATTGTGGCGGCTTCCGTTGCTTCGCTATTTTCGATTTTATTAACGGAACGAGGAGTCAATGGGGGGGAATCGATTAAAGCACTAGTCTTTCTGACGATCGCAATGACCGTATTTTTACAGGGATTGTCTGCTAAATTAGTAGCGAAGTTGTTGGGGCTTACGCAAGGTGATATCTCAGGTTTAGTAATTGTCGGAAGTAATCCGATTGGCATTCTCGTAGCGCGTCTATTTCAAGCCAATGGTCAGAGAGTCTCGCTGATCGATACCAATGCGGAACTTTGTAAACAAGCTGCGGAATATGATATTCCTGCCTTTGTCAGTAACGGACTAGATGCGAAATCCCTCGCCGAAGCGGGGCTTGATTCTGTGGGAACCTTTGTGGCTCTGACGATTAATACCGATGTGAATATCGTGATTGCTCAACTAGCGATTAAAGAATTTAATCCCCCGAAAGTATTTGCTATTTATGTCAAAGATGCCGAAAGCGATCGCAATCAGCCTGAAGTTCAGCAAGCCTTTAGCGCCCGTGTACCGATTAAAACTTGGAATCAATATATTTTGCAACGGGAAGTGAGAGTGGGAGAATTTCTGCTCACATCGGAAGAAATTGAAGATCAATTAAATCGCTTTAATACTCTGTTTAATGTAGGAATGTTACTGCCATTGCTATTTGAGCGTAAAGGACAATTACAAATCGTCTCGGCGGATATGACTTGGGAAAAAGGCGATCGCATTGTCTACTTGCTATATACACCCAAAACTTTACCCCCTGCTCAATTTGAAGTATTGCCACCAAATACCCTTGATATCACACCAGTAGTACTTTCTGATCTCGATCTTGCTCAAAAGACCAGTGATTCCACTTCTTCTAGTTCCCAGAATGGGAAGAATCGCGAAGGTTTATCCAATCCTGATTATTTCTTAAATATGGCAAAGGATATTCTCAAAAGGCGCTCTTAATCAAAAAAGGCAACGCTTCTCGCGTTGCCTTTTTTGATTAAGAGAATCCTAATAGAGTGGCGGCGCGAAGTGCCGCCACTCATCTGTTGGGTTTTGATTTCTCCTAGCTATACTCTTACTTTGCTATATAGTCAAATTAAACAAAATATTTAGCAGCATTGAGTACACCAAGTTGAGCATCATTAGCCGCAAAAGCCATTTGTGAAACTTGAACGATCGCATCGTTATTAGCATCAAAACTAGCGTTATTATCGTTTACTCCCAAGTAAGTAGTGTTATTCCAATTGAAGAACACAGCTTCGTTAGCATTCAAACTACCACCTGTGCGATCCTTATT
This sequence comes from Pseudanabaena sp. BL-A-41, assembly GCA_050632425.1. GTDB lineage: Bacteria > Cyanobacteriota > Cyanobacteriia > Pseudanabaenales > Pseudanabaenaceae > Pseudanabaena. Next base: position 4,528,105 of record CP192607.1, read on the forward strand.
TTGGTAGGCATTGCTGGCGGCAACCACTAGACTAACTCCATTGATATCACCAGCATTGAAAACGCTAGCTGGATTAAATAGGAATTGGAAGCGATCGCCTTCAGCTTGATTGAAGCCTGAGATTTGATCGGCGGCACTGGCTAGAGAATCAGATAAGCTATCGAAACGGAAGGTATCCGCCCCATTGCCTCCAACTAAAATATCTTGACCTAGACCACCAACTAGCAAGTCATCACCATCATTACCACTGAGGTAATCATTGCCAGCAAACCCGAATAGAAAGTCATTGCCACTCGTACCATCGAGAATGGAATCGCCACTACCATTCACGCCTGATGTATCAGTCAGCGTAATCCCTAGTGTGGGCAACGTAGGCGTAGGAGTTTGATAGCCTGTACCTGGGAAAATGTCACTACCGCCGACAGCAGGAGGGGGAGTTGGCTCTTTGAGGGCTAGTACAGGATCGATCGCTAGGGCAGCAGGTAAAGAATTAATCAATGAGAAGATTGGCGTTTGCTTAGCTCCAAATTGCACTCCCTTGAGAATGGCTAATGTTTGTCCTTGAGCACTAAGGATGGTATCTTGAGCCGATTTTGTCCAAGTGATTTGGTTGGCGGTTAGTCCACCAAATAAGCCGATGACATCTTGGGTTGATTGGAAGCTAAAAATTGTGTCAGTACCACTGTTGAGTGACAGCACAAAGGTGTTATATCCTTGACCATTTCCTTTACTGCCATAGAGAATATCGTTACCTAAACCACCGACCAATATATCGTTGCCAGTATCACCATAGATGATGTCATTGCCATCACCACCGAGGATCACATCATCGCCCGTACCTGCATAAATGATGTCATCACCAGCACCACCATCTACAAGGTCATTATGGGAACCTGCGTCAATGCGATCGTTGCCGTTGCCGCCAAAAATTAGGTCATTACCAGCACTGCCATCGATGGTGTCGTTACCATCACCACCAGAGAGGATATCATCGCCCGATCGCCCACCGAAGAGAGTATCATCCCCTGCACCGCCGCCGAGAATGTCATCGCCCGAACTACCGTCAAGGTTATCGTTGCCATCGCCTCCTAACAGAATGTCATTACCTTCTCCACCATCGAGGAAGTCATTACCTTTACCACCGTAAAGCTCATCATTGCCGACTTTACCTTCAAGTCTGTCGTCACCTGCTAAACCAATCAGTTTGTTATCGCCATTGTCGCCACTGATTTGATCGTCAAAGTTGGAACCTTCAACGTTTTCTGTGCCATAAATGCGATCGCCTTCGGCATCACCACCAAAGGATTGCCCTGATTGCAACAAAATCCTTACTCCTGTGGCTGATGTGTAGTAGGAGATGGTGTCATTGCCTGCGCCGCCGTCAAGGATGTCACCTCCTTCACCGCCGATCATGTAGTCATCACCATCTCCACCATAGATTTTGTCGTCTCCTGCTTCGCCATAGAGGATGTCGTTACCAGCATCGCCATAGATTAGGTCATTGCCTGTCTGACCGTTGAGGAAGTCCGCACCATCGCCGCCTTTCATGGTGTCATTGCCATCACCACCTGCGAGGAAGTCATCGCCGTTGTTGCCTTCCATGAGGTCATTACCAGCATCGCCATAGAGTTTGTCGTTGCCTTCGTTGCCTTGGATATTGTCGTTGCCATTACCGCCGAAAACGTTGTCATTGCCGTTATCGCCAGAGATTTTGTCGTTGCCTTCGTTGCCTTGGATGATGTCGTTGGCTTCACCGCCGAGAATGGTGTCATCGCCTGCGTCACCTTGGATATTGTCGTTGCCAGTACCACCAAAGATGTTGTCGTTGGCTTCACCGCCAAGAATGGTGTCATCGCCTGCGTCGCCAAGAATGGTGTCGCTGCCTGCGTCGCCATAGATGGTGTCGTTGTCGTCACCACCAGAAATTAGGTCATTGTCTTTACCACCACTGATCGTGTCAGTTCCTTCGTTGCCTTCGATATAGTCAGAACCATCATCCCCATAGAGTATGTCATTATCGGCTCGACCGTAGATTTTGTCATTATGTGAACCACCGCTAATCCAGTCGTTTCCACCTTCTCCATAGAGTTCATCTTCTCCTTCTTCACCATAAATAGTGTCATTACCATATCCACTATCTCCATGAATGATGTCATTCCCTTGACCACCCCAAATAGTGTCGTCTCCATCACCTCCATGAATAAAATCATTTCCATTTTCTCCATAGATGGTATCTTGACCAGCCTCTCCATCTATATTATCTGCACCATCACCTCCATAGATGGTGTCTTGACCATTACCTCCATAGATTAAATCGTCATCTCCTTCACCTCGTAAGTCATCATCACCACCCCAACCTCTCAGGGTATCATTACCTGAACCGCCATAAAGATAATCAGTAGCATTATCTTCGCTACCGCCATCAAGCAAGTCATTGCCATATTGCCCAAACAAGTGATCACTTCCGCCATTGCCATATAGAATGTCTGAATCATCTCCTATTGGCTTTGATGAATCCCAACCAAAACCCATCAGGACATCATCTCCAGAACCACCATATAATTCATCACGACCTCCCCATCCGTACAACTCGTCATTACCAGTCTGACCATACAGATAGTCTCTAGCGGTGTCTTCCCAACCGCCATCTAGAAAATCGTTCCCTCCCCAACCATATAAACGATCTTCTCCTCTCTGACCATACAGATAATCTCGGGAATTATCTTCACTCCCACCGTCTAACGTATCGTTACCATCTCCACCATATAAGGAATCAGCACCATATTGACCGTAGAGGATATCATTGCCAGATTCACCATCCAAAATATCCGAATCATTACCTATTGGCTTTGATGAATCCCAACCAAAACCCATCAGGACATCATCTCCAGAACCTCCTTCTAATTTATCGCGACCACCCCATCCGTACAATTCATCATTGCCTCCATCTCCATAAAGCTCATCGGCAGAAGCATCTTCCCAACCTCCATCGACAAAATCATTGCCCCCTCCCCCTTTAATCAAGTCGCTTCCTGCCATTCCATAGAGAACATCTTGATCGTTGCCGCCATAAAGTTCATCATCACCATCCCAGCCTTTCAAGGTATCATCACCTTCTCCACCATAGAGATAATCTTTGGCATTATCTTCATTACCTCCATCTAGCAGGTCATTCCCATCACCTCCATAAAGCTTATCAGTATTGTGCTGACCATAGAGTTTATCTTCGCCTGCCCCACCGACAAGAGTATCATCTCCTGTAAATCCCCAAAGTTCATCATTCCCATCTTGACCTTGAAGCTCATCATTACCGCCCCATCCGCTTAAGTTATCATTGCCTCCATCACCATACAAAGTATCATTCCCATTATGTCCCCAAATAATATCGTTTGAATTTGTACCATATAAAGTACGATCAAACGTTAAAAGGTTACCTATCCCTGGAAAATTAGCAACTAATCCATCATATTCTTCTGTGCCAGTAGGGAACCAATCATAGATACTTAATCCAACTGTATTTAGAACTGAAGCAACAACAGAATTGCTATTCTGTGCTTGTTGATCACTTGGATCTGTTTCAAATATATTGAGTGCAGCATTGTAGTCTAAATTGGAATTGTGAATTAGTTGGGATTGTTGACTCATTATATTCCATACATCAGCCGCACTCCTCCCCCCCAAGTCAATTAGTCTTTGATTTCGTTCAGATGGACTTTTTCCATTTCGGTTATCTCTTGATTGAGATAATTCCTGATCTCCAGATATCGTAATAATGTTACCCCAGTTGAACATATTATCGTTTGCTGGACCTCCACGAATTACAAATTCTTTTCCTGTGTTGTCTTTATAAACCAAATATAAATGCTCTGCTCGAGTTTCAAGATTAAACCATAGCTCTTTAACAGGTCTTGATTCAATATAAATATATCCTTGCTGATCATTGTCGCTTTTCTCAATATCAAATGAATTTCCATCTAAATTCAAAACAACAGAATCATTCTCCTGCTTCATCTGCTGCACCTGAGCAGCACTCAAATCCACCCCACGCAAAACCGCCGAAAACAACTCCCCCTCATCCCCAACCGTATCCACAGCATTCACCTTCCAATCCACCGAATGCCCAACCTCCTCCAACAACACCGCCGCCAAAACCTGCGGATTACCCACATATTGATACAAGAACCCTGTAGAAAGATAGATCTCCCCAGTAGACCCAGCAAAAGCCGCATTAGCCCCTTGTAAATCCGAAGCAGACAACAACTTCAAATCAGGCAACTTCGAGAAATCACCAGCAATCCATTGGTCGCGCAAAGCACCCAAAACATCACGATCCAACGTTTGACCAAACACAAACTCACTCTTATCAAAAAAGTCCTCCCGCTTCGCAAACTCAGTCAAGAAACCATAGACAGATTGAATTGCCTCAGTTAATGAAGCAGAAACAGACATAGCTAAAGCAGGAGAAAGATCGCCAAAAATTGAAGCCAACATAATATTACGTCCCTATTGTTTCAAAGAGTCAAACAAAAGTATTAGAAAAAAGGCAAAAAGCCCACATGAAATCAAGCACAAAATCAGGCAAGAACAAGAAAATGCCTAAATTTGTCTCCGTCGATATTCAGAGCAAAAAATATTTGAATAACCAAAGTAATTAAAGTATCTACTCCTCAATTACCCGACTTAATCCCGTGAATTAAATCGATCTAGCTTTCCATTAACATAAGTCTCTATTTCTGTTATGTCAAGATCAAATGACCCAAGTAAAGTTTCAATTATTTAAAATAATCCACTCTTATCTATAAAAAAATAATGAAGTTGAATAAATAATTGTTGTGAGTACTAATTACATCAAAAAACTAAAAATTTAATTATTTGTTTAATTATAAAACCCTTGCTAAATAAGGATTTTAGGGATATATAAAAGTTATTTGCAGGTTATTTAAAAGTTACTTAAAAGTTATTTGTAATGGCAAAAGTTATTTAAAAGTTAGTTTTTTGTTATTCAATAGTTATTAAAAGTTATCTAAAAAGTGCCACTTACATATAACTTTTTTCTTGATATTTATAAATATGATTTTTTGTTAAAATAAAAAAAATTATCATATTCATAAAAGTCTTATAGAGACTATAAGGTTATAGACCTATATCACTTTTCAGGAAAACTGCTTTTATAGGCGTTAATTAAGTTCCTTGATTTGGAAGGATTATCCCCAGTTAAGATGTACGCTATTCCCAATTGCGGCAACTTTGATAGCCTCAAACCTTCTTGAGTCGTCCAAATATGATGAGAACTTACGTACAGCTAAACGAAGAAATTAGGTTCTTGGCTCAAAACTTACATTGCTATAAGTAGTTCATCAAAAGAAACCTGTAAGTGCACAGATCTCCGACTTTTTCTAAGCAAGCAAAGACTATTTGAGTATTCACAAAAAAGTTGGAGATTTTAACCTATGCTTTTGGATTTTTCTTATGCCTAGCCCCCAAAAAAGATAGTAACGGTGCTTTGCACCATTACTATCTGGTTATAGATCGCACATCACCAAAATGGCTGTGATATTGTCATGTCCATTCACGTTATTACCTAACTCAATGAGATAATCTAAGCCAGTCTCAAGGTCAATCTCTTTGTTTAATATCGGTAATAGATATGTTTGCCAATGCTGCTCGATCGCATTGTTATCACACAAACCATCAGAACATAATAAAAATAGAGTTGGTTCAGTTAAGCTAAAGAATTTAATAGCAGGCTCAAGGCGATCGCTAGGATTGGGACCTAAGGCTTGAGTTAATTGATGGGCATCAGGTCGCGCCATCGCCGATTCGCGATCCATACCGAGATCCATTAATTGATTGCAGACTTCATGATCGCGTGTTAGTTGTACTAATTGGGAATTTGATACTTGATAAATCCGACTGTCCCCTACATGGGCAATTACGACATTTAAGTCATGTAATGCCAACATTACTAGAGTGGTTCCCATTCTTCCTAAGGCAAGCCTTTGCTCATCTTCATTCTTAGTGAAGATAGCTTGATTGGCATTGGTAATAATCTCATTTAATTTCTTTTCCCCAGGTAAAGTATCTACCCAAAATGGAAGAAACTGATCAATAATGGAATTTACTGCCATCTTGCTTGCCTCAGATCCCCCCTCATGTCCACCCATGCCATCACATAACGCAAATAAACCGCGATGACTGCAATCTCTTATTTGACTCTTGCCTTGGATACTACGAGTTTGAAAGATTGTAGCGAAATCATCCTCATTGCGATTGCGATCTCTACCGACATCAGTTTTGCCAGCATACTGGACATTTTGTAAATTCTTACTCGGTATGATCAGAGTACTTTGTAAAGATGGATCTACATTTATTACTTGATCAGATACATCATTCGACAAAGAAGATAAGGAGTTATTTACAGGTTCCGATTCCTGTGCTTTAAGATCCTCTCGTTCCAGAACCTCTGCGGGAATATTAACTGGGATCGTAATAGCGATCGCATTATCTATAAATTCATCGAATTCATTGTCTATTCCTTGACGCTGACGCTCCACATCATCCAGATAATTTTCTATGGGTGATTCATTTACTTCCGATATTTCAGAATCAAGATCTAGGGACATCGGTGGAGCAATTTCAAAATCCTCCGAGACCTGACTGACAAATTCATGAGTAAGCTTAGAACCACAAAATTGACAAAATTGATAATTATCGGGATTAATGGCGTTGCAACTAGGACAGGTACTCATAAGTTATGTCTAGATTGGCACAATAGTTAAAAATTGGCTTCATAATGGGGAAAAGCATTAAGGTAATCGCCCCCATGACCGATTCTACCAGACTCAACCCTGCTCAAGAGATTACTCTTGGTCGTGACTTTATGACACTCTCGCAACATGTCCTTTCTCAGTGTGGCACATTTTCCCCTGAGTCGTATGATCTGAGCGCTTTGATGGGGCGAATTGGCTTAGCAGGTAAAACGATCGCTCGCCATCTTAGCCGTGCAGGTTTAATGGAAAATGTATTGGGAGTCACAGGGGAGGTCAATGTCCAAGGTGAAGCGGTCAAGAATATGGATCGTTATGCCAATCGAGTATTTTTGAGAGCATTTGAGCAAAGTGGCTTAGTTTGTCGGCTTGCCTCTGAGGAAATGGAAAAGCCTTACTATATTCCTGAAAATTGTCCCATTGGTCGCTATACCTTGCTCTATGACCCTATTGATGGTTCGAGCAATATTGACGTGAATTTAGCGATCGGCTCAATTTTTGCGATCCGCCAACAGGAAGGTAATGACGAATCGGGAGAAGCTTTAGATCTGCTCCAGTCAGGACGCAAACAAATTGGTGCAGGTTATATTCTCTATGGCACGAGTACCATGTTAGTTTATTCCCTTGGCATTGGTGTCCATGCGTTCACACTTGATCCTAGTATTGGAGAATTTATTCTATCTCAAGACAATATTCATATTCCTGCACAGGGTTCCACTTATAGTGTAAATGAAGGAAATTTTGGGCAATGGGAAGTGCCGATGCGTGAATATATCAATTATATTCATCGTCAAGAGGGATATTCGGCACGTTATTCAGGGGCGCTAGTTGCCGATATCCATCGAATTCTCTTTCAAGGTGGGGTATTTCTCTACCCCGGTACAGTCGGTCATCCCGATGGAAAGTTGCGTCTACTTTATGAGTCCGCACCATTAGCATTTTTGGTTGAGCAAGCAGGTGGAAGAGCGACTACGGGTACTCAAGAGATTTTGGATGTAATTCCTAAGAAATTACATAGTCGCACACCATTGATTATTGGCAGTTCAGAAAATGTCAAATTAGTAGAGTCATTTTTACATCAAAAAACATGAGTGGCAGTGCGAAGCGCTACCACTCATGTTTTTTATAAATTAGCCGTTTAAAACTTCGATCGCAGCTTTGACACCAGCACCATAGGTGAAATTGGTGTAACCAAGAGCCGCAATGGATGCTTCGAGGGCCGCAATTGCGGTGAGAACATCGCGATCGCTCACAAAGCCCAAGTGACCAATGCGGAAAATCTTGCCATTGAGGTGATCCTGTCCACCAGCCATGACAATATCGAACTTCTTCTTGATCGTGGCGCGAATCTTTTCCGCTTCTAGCCCTTCGGGAGGTACAACAGAAGTAATCGAGGCACTAGCTGCATCATCAGGAGCTAACAAGCCCAGATTCAGAGCCTTAACTGCGGCCCGGTTGCATCACGATGGCGGAGGTGACGCGCAAAGATATTTTCTAAACCTTCACGCTGCATGATTTCTAAGGAAGCTTGCAAGGCGATCACCATATTTACCGAGGTGGTGAAAGGCGTGGAATTTTTGGCGGCATCTTTGCGAGCCTTGCCCAAGTCTAGATAGTACTTCGGTAAATCTGCGGTTTTGTAAGCTTCCCATGCTTTAGGACTGACAGACACAAATCCTAATCCGGGGGGGATCATATAGCCCTTTTGCGAACCAGAACCGACCACATCCAAACCTAATTCATCAATGGGAACATTCATTGCGCCCAAACTGGTGACAGCATCAACAATAATCAGAGCCTTTTCATGGGCTTTCACATATTTGTTAATGGTGACGAGATCATTGAGAACGCCTGTAGAGGTTTCGCTATGAGTAATAACTACAGCTTTGATTTCCTTATTGGTATCTGCCTCTAGCTTGACACGGAAATCTTCGGGATTAAGTGGTTTGCCCCATTCCGCTTTGATTACTTCAACATTTAGTCCATAGGCTTGAGCAACTTCGACCCAGCGTTCGCCAAACTTGCCATTATCACCAACAAGGACGCGATCGCCTTTGCTTAGAAAATTAATGATGCCAGCTTCGATTGCCCCAGTTCCGCTTGTGGTGAGAATCAATACATCATTGGTGGTTTGGTGCAGCCATTTGAGCTTAGCAGTCACATCTGCCATGATCTTGCTAAAATCGCCGCTACGGTGTCCGATCGGAGCTTTTGCCAGAGCCAACAGCGCCTGTTCAGGCACAGGTGTTGGACCTGGGATCATTAACATCAACTTATCTTCCATGAGTCGAAATCTTGTAATGCTTGGTTAAATACTAGATCTAGTATTGTACGCATTAAATAGACACTACAGCGCGTTACACTGAATTAAAAACCAGAGAAATTTTTGAAAGCTTGGCGAAGTAGTGCTTTCAAAACTACTTCAAGCTTCAACAATCTGTAGAACCCTGTAGAACATAGATTTAAACAAGAACCAGATTTTTTGTTTTCGCCATACCACCAAACATCAGCTTCTTATTTGACTGTGCGCCCCTTGCAGGAAAATACTTAAATCAGCTTGCCATACCTTGAACTATCTTGAACTATGATGAAATCTAGATATTTGTTGCTGTTAATATTTCGTAATATAAAAACACCATAATTAAACACCATAACTAATTGAGTCGCTATGCACCAAGAATAACCACATATCCTAAGTATCTATCTCCAAGATCTATCTCCAAGAATTAATGATCGCAACTTTCTCTAATCACAATACAAACTTTTAGATATGCCTGATTTCCAAGTTGATTCTGCCAAACTCTACGAGACCTTAGCATCTCTGTATCATAAATTGTCAGCGTTAGAGCAACAGATCATCCGCACTTGTGCGATCGCCTATGAGCCAGCTAATCGTACTGTAATTCTGGACTGCTTGATCTACCTTGGAGTTAAGGATAAGGATAAGCCTCTATCGCCCATTGCTTTAAAAGGATATATTGATCGCCTCTTAAAGCTAAAACTACTCAACCAAGATCGTTCTCAAGGTGTGCAATGCAATTCGCTGTTGGTCGATATTGCTGTCCGTGATGCCATTCAGAAAGGAAAGTTTGAAGCAATTGTCGAAGTAATCCAAGCAAAAATTCCAGTACCATCCTACGGCAAAATGGGTTCACGTACTTTCAGGAGTGAATCACAGTTTGTTCGCGAAGTCAGGATTGGGATTTATCAGCAGGATGTAGATTTTGTTGCTAAGCAATTTGACGACTTCTATCGATTTGGATATTCTCAACAGAAAATCACCCTAGATACAATTCTATTCCAAATCTGTAACAATCCCTTTGATCCAGACTGGTTTCAAACCCTAGATTCAACTTTTTATGAGGTCGGCTTAAGCACCATTCTTAGCAATGGAATGCTGAAGTTAAAAAACACCGATCAGGCTTTAGCCCTATTACAAAAAAGTTTTCAAGAAAATAGCGATCGCTGCACCGATCCCTTGCTATTGGTATTAATCGAGCAAAGCCTATTGCGTGCGGATTTAAAAACGGCTCAAGCTGCCTACGATCACCTGTCCAATGACTATAAAGAGGCAGGCAATGCCTTACTTGCTTGGCTACATTTCCTGAAAGGCGATCGCGCCTTAGCGATTACCCAATTTCGACTATCTCTAAAATCTATCCGAAAAGCTACAGGTAAACGTCAAATCTATTTCAGTGGTGAACCGGGATTGTTTTTTATCCTAGCGCTGATTCAGGAGGGAACAGCCGAGAGTATGCGTGAAGCTGAAGGCTATGCCGCCCTGATGGTGAAGCAAACTCACCATTGGTTGCAGACCACCTATAGCAGACTGCAAAAGGTTTTGAAATTTCAACTGGGGGATATTCCTCAAAAGGATCTGCTCAGTAATGAATATCTCCATGATCATACCCAAAGCCATTGTCTAGAAGTATTTTTTAGTGCGCTTTGTCTCTATTGGGTCAACCCTGAAAAAGCGCGAGTGGATTTATCAAGGGTTCTGCAACCATTACTCAAGCAATCAGTAAACGCTGGCTACCATTGGCTCTCGATGGAAACTGCTGAACTTTTAGGAGAACTATCCCCTAATTCCATCCATCAAAAACATGCCCAAAAGTTACGCCAAGAAACTCAAATCCCCACAATTGTGAACCTTATCCGTCCAAGGGAAACTTGGGAACTTAGCCTTAATGCGTTACTCAATCTCACCAAATCGCCGCAGGAGACAAGTAAGGCAGCTAATAATTCACCCCAACGTCTAGTATGGCTGATTAGCTTTGTTAAGGGGGGCTATACCGTGCAGCCGAAGGAACAGAAGATTAATGCTAAAGGGGTTTGGAGTACGGGACGGAATATTGCGCTCAAACGCCTCAAAGAAAATAGTCATGAGTTTCCCTATTTAACACCACAGGATATTATTGCCTGCTCCCATATCCAAGCCTATTCCTCCTATGGCTATTATGGACAGTCGCAATATGAATTTGATGAAGAGACAATCTGTGCCTTAATTGGACATCCGCTCATATTTTGGGAAGACTCACCCACAACTCGTGTGGATATCGTCAAGGGTGAACCAGAACTATTGGTTAAGGCAGGAAAAGGCGATCGCCTATTTTTAGAATTTTCGCCAGAGTTAAAGGATGGTCAGAGTTTTGTCGTCACAAAGGAAAGCCCTACGCGCCTCAAAGTTACACAGGTGAATGAATCCCACCGTCGCATCACCGAAATTATTGGGCGCAAAAATCGTCTCGAAATTCCCGTTGCGGCAAAAGATAAAGTTCTCGAAGCGATTCATTCGATCTCTTCGATTGTGACGGTGCATTCTGATATCGGTGGTGGCGTTAGCGATGCTGAGGAAGTGCCATCGGACAGCAAGCCCCATGTTCATATTTTGCCATCAGGCGATGGGCTAAAGATTGCCATACTAGCGCGTCCCTTTGCTAATGCTGGGTCTTATTATCGTCCGGGGACTGGTGGTGCAACCGTACTTGCCGAAATCGATGGTAAACGTTTGCAAGCGACAAGGAATTTAAAAGAAGAGAAAAAACTTGCTAATGAAGCGATCGTTGCCTGTCCCACCCTCAGCAATTTTGAAGAAGCGGAAAGTGAATGGGTCATTGATGATCCTGAGTTTTGCTTAGAGCTATTACTAGAACTGCAAGCCTTAGGCGATCGCATTGTTTTGGAATGGCCAGAAGGCGAAAAGATGCGAATCAGTCATCGTGCTGGTTTTGGTGATTTCCGTATGTCGATCAATCAAAGCCGTGATTGGTTTGCTGCCGAAGGTGAGTTACGCCTCGGTGATGACCAAGTTATTGATATGCAACGCCTATTGGAATTGCTGGACAAAACGCCTAGCCGCTTCATTCCCCTCGGTGATGGTCAGTTTATCGCCTTAACTCAACAGTTTCGCAAACGCTTAGATGAGTTCCGTCGCCTATCAGAGAAGCATGGCAAAGGCACAAGATTCCATCCCTTAGCGGCTTTAGCCCTTGAAGATTTTGTCGATGAAATTGATGACCTCAAAGTCGATAAACATTGGAAAGCCCATGTTAAAAGAATCAAGGAAATGCGGAACTTTGAGCCGCAGTTGCCCTCGACACTCCAAGCCGATCTCCGCGATTATCAGATCGAAGGTTTTCAATGGTTAGCGCGATTAGCCCATTGGGGTGTGGGTGCTTGCCTTGCCGATGACATGGGCTTAGGCAAAACCCTGCAATCTTTAGCTCTAATCCTCACCCGCGCCCCTCACGGAGCCACCCTGATTGTTGCTCCTACTTCCGTCTGTATGAATTGGATTGGGGAAGCCGCCAAATTTGCACCAACTCTGAATGTGATCGTATTTGGTACAGGCGATCGCCAAAAGGTGCTTGATAATCTCCAGCCCTTTGACATGGTGATCTGTAGCTATGGCTTGATGCAGCAAGAGGAAGTCGGTGAAATGCTAGCAAAAGTAGAATGGCAAACCGTTGTTCTCGATGAAGCACAGGCAATTAAAAATACGGCAACTAAGCGATCGCAAGCGGCGATGAATTTGCAAAGTGGCTTCAAGTTAATCACCACAGGTACACCCATCGAAAACCACCTCGGCGAGTTATGGAATCTGTTCCGCTTTATTAACCCCGGACTACTTGGCTCCCTTGATAATTTCAATACCAACTATGCCAACCCCATCGAGCGATCGCAGGATCGAGAAGCGCGTAATCAATTGAAAAAGCTGATTCAACCCTTCATTCTCCGTCGGACTAAGAACCAAGTATTGCAAGAGTTACCATCGCGTACTGAGGTCACATTACAAGTGGAACTCAGCAAAGAAGAACTTGCTTTTTATGAAGCGCTACGTCGTGAGGCGATCGCTAAACTTGCCGATACCCCAGCCAATGCAGGACAAAAGCATTTACAGGTACTCGCGGAAATCATGAAATTGCGTCGCGCTTGCTGCAATACCAAACTAGTACGCCCCGATATTCCCTTACCCAGTTCTAAACTGCAACTTTTTGGTGAAGTCGTCAGCGAATTGCTAGATAACAAGCATAAAGCGCTAGTATTTAGCCAATTTGTCGATCATCTGCATATCATCCGCGATTATCTCGATTCCCAAAAAATTAGCTATCAATACCTTGATGGCAGTACTCCCGCTAAAGATCGCAAAAAGCGTGTAGAAGCTTTCCAAGCAGGTGAAGGTGATATCTTCTTGATCAGTCTCAAGGCTGGCGGTACAGGGTTAAATCTCACCGCTGCCGACTATGTAATCCATATGGACCCTTGGTGGAATCCTGCGGTGGAAGATCAAGCAAGCGATCGCGCCCATCGCATTGGACAAAAGCGCCCTGTCACAATTTATCGTCTCGTCGCCAAGGGAACGATCGAAGAGAAAATCGTCGATCTGCACCACCATAAGCGCGATCTTGCCGATAGCCTGTTGGAAGGTACAGATATGAGTGGTAAGGTTTCCACCGATGCGTTGCTACAATTGATTAATGAGATCTAGAAGGCTCTTATGGCAATCACATTAGATAAAGCAGCTTCTCAGACGATGACTCTTACAGAGTTCTTGAGTTATGACGATGGGACTGATGCCTTGTATGAGTTTGAAGATGGAGAGTTGATTTTAATGACGGCTGAGAGCGAGCTTAATCGGCGTATTGCCATGTTTATTCTGGTTTGCTTTGTGCAGCAGGGTATTCCAGCCTATCGATTGTCGATGAAAACGGAAATTGTCACTACTGGCTCACGGTTGCGAGTTCCAGACTTAGTAGTGTTTTCTGAGGACTTGGCGATCGCTATGGAGGGAGCGACAAGATCTACGGTTCTATCGGAAATGCCATCTCCGTTATTAGTGGTTGAGGTGGTAAGTCCCAATCAGAGCAGTCGTGATTATCGCTACAAGCGCTCTGAGTATGCAGCGAGGGGCATTGCTGAATATTGGATCGTTGATCCGATATTGGGACGGGTGACGGTGTTGGAATGGGTGGATGGTTTCTATGAGGAGCAGGTATATGAAGGCGATCGCGAGATTGTTTCTCCAGTGTTTGCTGATTTCAAGTTAACTGCTGCTCAAGTTTTACAAGGAGGCTAAACAAAATAAAGTTGGATCGCTTCTTGAATGATTTCAGAAGGTGTTTTTCCTCCTTGTGTTGATAGTTGCTCAAGGATTTGTTCGGTTTCTTGGTAAAGATATATAACGGTGGGTTTCATAAAATTAAGGTATATGTTACATGGCTTGATAGACTAAGTTTGTTTGGTAAAGATATAGATCTCTATGCTGTAGTAAATACGTTCACTTAACATACCAAAAGAGTTTCCTTTAAATTAAACTTGTGGTGGAGTATTTGCACTTAGTGGTCGTCTCCATTCGAGATAGAAGATTCCTTTATTACCACTACCACCGCTACTGTTTCGCTGGGATTCTAACGCTTTAGCTTGTTCCTCTCTTTGAAAGGTAATATGCTCTTTTGCATTGCTAGTAGTTCCATTATCAAAATTAATGTTAATCGTGCTTATATCGTAGCCAATCACTTCAAGTGCTTCTAAACCAGCTAGAAAAGCATCTCCATTATTCTCGTCTCTAAGAGTCTCAAGCAATACTGGAATTGCATTTTTAGCTTCTAAGCCCATTTTGCCTAAAGCCCATGATGCGTATGATCGAATACCAGATTTTTCATCTCTGAGTCTTTCGATTAAAGAGGGAATTGCTTCTTTAGCTGACACTCCTATTTTGCCTATTGCAATAGTGGCATACCAACGAATATCATCCTCTGAATCTTCAAGGGCTAAAATCAAGTGAGGCGTGGCTGCTGAAGCATCTATTCCAAGTAGCTCTAATGCACTAACAGCTTTTCTGCGTATTTCTACTCTGTCATTTTTAAGCAAATCTACAAGAGGGATCGCTGCTTCAGATCCAATTTGCACCAAGGCATTCCAAGCACTTGAACTTATTTGATCATCTTGCGACTTTAATAGCTCAATAAGGCGTGGAATGGCTATACGAGCATCTTGCCCAAAATTGGCTAGAGCATTAATTGCGTGAGCCTTATAATGATTTACGGACGAAGATAGTAATGATGTTGAAAGTTCAATGTCATTTTTACGTCTGATATACTCAATAGATTCAAGCTTTTGGAGAGCATCTTCTGCTGATTGAAAGCGATTTATTGCGTGGGTAGATAATAACTTTTTGATAAGTACATAGGTCGAATCTGTGATTTCCTCATCTGTGCAAGTTTGCCACTTATTGATCCATTGATCTCCAAAATTGATTTCTAGATCCTTCGGTGAATATCCAGTAAAAAGTTGAATGCAAGTAGCTCCCAAAGAATAAAGATCGCTTGAGGGGGAAGCATGACTATCTGGAGCTTGAAAACCTATAGTTCCACTAGGAAAGCTAAATTGTTCATTTATTGAAATATTAAGGTTATTTACATGAATTGGGCTTGTCTCATTTAGCCGCTTAGAAATACCAAAATCAAGTAAAACTAGTTTGCTATTAGATTTTTTGCGTATAACATTAGCTGGCTTTATATCTTTATGAATAATACCTCGCTCATGAACAAACTTAAGTACAGGTAACATTTCAGCAAGTAGTTCTAAAATTTTTTGTTCGCTAAATGTTCCTTGCTCTTTAAATTCTACTTCAAGAGTCTGACCTTGTATAAATTCTTGAACTAAACAATCTTTTTCATGAACATAGGCAAATAGATTTGGTGTCTGTGAATAATTTTCAAGATTTAAAAGGATTTTTGCTTCTTCTCGAAATAGCTCTCTTGCTTCTTGATTATTCTCTGAACGTTCATATATAAACTGCTTCACTACGCAGGAAGTATCAAACCTTAAGCAATCTTCAGCAAGAAAAGTTTTACCAAATCCTCCTTTCCCTAATTCTTCTACAATTTTGTAGCGACTGTTTATCACATCTCCAATTTCTAGGCTCATGAGGTTAGATTTTTAACAATTCAGAAGTTGATTTTCATCATTATCTATAATTATACTGTTATAGTTTGATCTCCTCTAAATCGATATATATAGCCAATTTTAAAAATGAGGTAACACCAATGAGTACCACAATTATAGATGAACAAAGATTAGTAGATAAAATTCGCAAACTGACCTCTGACAAAATTATAGAGGTAGAAGATTTTATCGACTTTCTATATCAACGTCAGACCGAAACTGACCAAAAACTGACCATTGCAGCTACCAAAGTTTCAGAACCCAGTTTCTCAAAAGTATGGGACAACCCAGAAGATGCAGAATATGACAACCTATAACTTTGGAGATATACTTTTAGTCCCATTTCCCTTTACCGATCAAACCACCACAAAAAAACGTCCGACAATTGTTATTAGCTCAGACAACTACAACCAGTCAAAACTAGACATACTCCTGATAGCAGTTACCAGCCAAGTAAAAACGCCCTTGCAGTTTGGTGAAATACTTATAACTGAGTGGTCAAACGCAGGACTATTAAAACCTTCAGTGATTAAGCCAATCATTACCACCCTTGAGAAACAACTTGTCATTAAAAAACTGGGCAAGTTAGAAGCCTTAGATATACAGGCATTGCAAAGTTTATTACAACAAATTATTGAAATCACATAGATGGCAATCCCTAAGACCACCATCAACCAAGTTGCTAAATTACTGACAAATGTTTAGGCGATCGCTGATAATATGCGAAAAATCCTACAGCTAAAAACAAACCATTTTGAGTTGTTGACTCTGCTATGGCAAAATACCTATGAGGAGGTTATTGTGCAATGGTATCCCTAGTAACCTATCGAGATATAGTACAGCAGATCCTTACAGAATACAGTACTCATAAACCTGCCTATGGTGATGTAGAGATGGAATTGATTTTTGATCATGATCGCGATCGCTATCAATTAGTTTGTACTGGCTGGAATAAAAAACGCCGTATTTATGGTTCCCTAATTCATATCGATCTTAAGGGCGATAAAATCTGGATTCAAAGCGATGGTACAGAAGTAGGTATCGCTAATTTACTAGTAGACAAAGGTATCCCAAAACAAAATATCGTGTTAGCCTACCAAGCCCCTAACTTACGGCATTTTACAGAGTTTGCAGTAGTTTAAGACACTGAAGTATTAAACCGCTAAATTTCTGACACTTGTTTAGGCGATCACCAACTTTCATAATCAAGCGATCGCTATATCTATACAACTTCCCTTGTCTGCAACTTCATCATCTCCGTTTGCACATTCATCCCAATCACTAACGCATCACTAAGTAGAGAACTATATTGATCAGCCTGATTTTGCATATCTAAGGACTTTAACGCGATCAAGTTCTGCTCGATATTAAGAAAAAGTTCTCGCTGACCACTGAGGAAACGACGATGCTCTCGTAGGATTTTTTCGGTAGTCAGACCACAAATGAGACTATCTCTTGTTAACTCCAGCGCTTGTAATATATCCTCACGATGATTAAGATTTGCTGATTGATTGCCGACAGACTTCAGGCGATCGCACAGATCTACCGCCGCAATCACCTGATTATATTTATCGACCTCATCTAACAGATGGGACAAACAAGACATCTTTTTTGCACGAATCCAAGCAATACAATTCCAACCTGCAAACAGAATTAGTACAAGCAGAAATACAAAAATAGCAAACCCGATCTGCTCTTGACGAGTATCGATGGACTTGCCAAGAGCTTGAAATAGAAGAATGCTAATTGGCAAACTAAATATCGCAATCAAAAATAAAGCGATCGCCTCACTTGTCAAAAAAGGAACTAAATATTTAGGGTTATTTAATAGAGAAATCCGATATACACTGCCTATAAATAAATGAGTGATTTCTCTACCTGTGACCCTTTCGAGATCCTGTTCAGTAATCTGCAAATTCCTAATATCTGTTTGCATAGTTGTTAGGCAGTCTCGGATTTATGTAAAAAACAAGTTCTTAAGCGCATTCCATACGGCAAGGTAGAAATTCCCTTCACGGGGACGGAAAATATCAAATTTAGAACCAAAGGAACCAAAAAATGGTCTCAAAGTCCAAGCCATCTGACTACCAACAAAAGCATAGAGTCCTAGCCAGAACTTGAGAATAGAGATGCGGATTTTGCGATTTTTATCAATGGCTGTATCGTCAATGTCTAAATCTTTATCAGCAATAATAGCTTCGGTTTTGGGTAGTAAAACCTGATAGAGAAAGTAAACACCAATAATGCCTGTCAGTGTAAAGATGGCAACATTTAATAACAGAAAAAATGAATAATTGTCGGCAGTAATCAAGAAAAACAAAGTAACTGGTGCAAAGCCAAATAGTAACGTACTAGTAATTGTGACTGCACAAAGCAAAATTGCTGCATATTGGCTCAGGGTAGTTTTTGAGCCGAAATAAACATTAAAGAAATAGAGTGCTGGCAAGCAAATTGCTAATGTAATTAGAAATAGGAATGGTAGCTTTGCGGCAGAAGAGACGATCTGCATCCAAGAGCTAATTGCGCCAATTAAACCACCATAAATTGCTAAAAATATAGAACTACATATTAATAAGCCAACTATTTTGGTGTTAATTTTAACGCCATCATAAATTTCTTTGATGAACTGATCGCGATCGCTAAGTAAGGCAAGAAGAACTGAGAAAAATGGCATATAGATTTTGGATAAATTTCAAGATTGGGATGGTAGTAATTTAGCGCAAAAATAGTTTATCTATAGAATTTCGTGAAATTGTAATAGCAATTTACATAATTTTTGCTCCACCGATGTAGACTAAGCACATAAGCCTTGTGTTCCTATATTGATAGTTTCTGTAGTAGAACTCATCTAAAGCTATGACTAATCTTTCTAACTCTGAGAAGAATCCTACTCTAGATAATAGTAAACCTACGATGGGTGGAGGAATACCTGTAATTAACTACTGGGCAGAAAAGACCTTGGATATCAAAGGAGGAATGCTCTGGAAGACATTGCTGCATAAGAGTGCCTGTCTGTCCTGTGCATGGGGAACAGGTGGACAAAAGGGAGGATTTCAGAATGAGGATGAGGAAAACTTGCAGCGCTGTGCCAAGAGTGTAGAAGCGATCGCCTCAGAGTTAATGGAACCGATTTCGCAACATTTCTTTGAGCAATATTCAATTCCTGAACTGCAAAAACTAAATTCTATGGAAGCTGATCGCTTAGGTCGTTTGAGTTTTCCAGTAATTAAACGCGCTAATAGCGATCGCTACGAACGCATCTCATGGAATGAGGTCTATGAAATTGTTACAAAAGCCTTTCAAAAAACACCAGAGCGCCTCTCTTCCTACAGCTCAGGACGTTCATCCAATGAGGCAGCGTACCTTTTGCAATTGCTTATGCGATCGCTTGGTTCTAATAATCTTGCGGACTGCTCAGATCTCTGTCATTCGGCTTCAACGGTAGGACTAAAGAAAGTATTTGGTTCAGGAACCTCAATGGTCAGCCTTGCGGATTTGCACCAAAGCGATTGCATTGTCTTGATTGGTTCTAATGCACCTGCGAATCATCCGCGCTTGATGAATGAACTAATTAAACTGCGCGATCGCGGTGGTAAAGTCATCGTGATCAATCCCTTGATTGAAGTGGGTTTAGTCAAATTTGCTTCACCTGCCTATCCGATCAAATCCTTTCTCAAAGGTTCAGAAATATCTTCCCATTACATTCAGCCAATTTCAGGAAGTGACACTGCGGTTTTCTTAGGCATTCAAAAATCTTTGCTGGAGAATAATTGGATTAATTATGAATTCCTTCAGCAGCATACCGAAGGGTGGGAAGCAGTCATTGAGCAGGTGCGATCGCTAGATTGGTTAGATATTGTCAGTACTTGCGGAGTCTCCCGCGAAGAATTGGAAATCGCTGCCGAGATGATTGGCACTTCGCAACGGGTAGTCTTTGGCTGGGCGATGGGCATCACGCAGCAATCTAATGCAGTGGATAATATTTTTAGTATTGCTAATACTGCACTATTAACGGGTAATGCAGGCAAAGAAGGCGCAGGAACGATGCCAATTCGCGGACATTCCAATGTGCAGGGCTTCGGCTCGATGGGGGTAACGATTCGCCTCAAGGAAGAGATCATGCAGGCTTTAGAGAAATTATTGCAGCGATCGCTGAGTCGGGTGCAAGGCTATGACACTCGCGCTCTGATCGAGGCAAGCGATCGCCATGAAATTGATACTTTGCTCTGTCTGGGTGGCAATATCTATGCAGCAAATCCCGATCTCACCCAAGCTAAACGCGCTCTTGGTAATATCGAAACGATTATCTATATTTCCACCAAGCCCAATCTCGGACATTTTCATGGACTCGCGAAAGAGAATACTTTAATCCTGCCTGTCTTTGCCCGTTTTGAGAATCCCCATAAAACCACAACCGAGTCTGGCAATAACTTTGTGCGTCTCAATGATGAAGGGACATCGCATCTCCATCAACGTGAAGGTACAGATTTAATTTCCGAAGTAGAGTTTCTCTCGGAGCTTGCCGATCGCTTGCATGGTCACGATGTCATTAATTGGCGATCGCTGCAAGATCCCAAATACATCCGCCAACTCATTGCTAAAACCATTCCCGACTATGCCAAAATCGGCGAAATCGACGATACCAATCAAGAATTTACGATCCCAAATCGTGTTTTCCATACGCCCAACTTCCCAACGCGATCGGGCAGAGCCAAGATGTTTGTCACTCCTTTACCAAAGCTAGAATTACCAACCCTTGCGAGTTTTAATTTGCCTGAACATACAAAAGCGATCGCGCTTATTCTCGGCACAGGGCGCAGCTATTCGCAGCATAATACGGTTGTATACAAGGATGGTGACTACTATCGCGGAATGCCTCACCGTAACTGCATTTTAATGAGTAAAGTCGATGGCGATCGCGCAGGTTTTCAGGAACATCAGCGCGTAACGGTCAGAGGTAATGCAGGTGAAATGACAAATGTAGAAATCATCTATGGTCAGATTCGCGAAGGTTCGGCTTTAATGTTTTATCCCGAAGTTAATGCAATTTTTAGCGCTCCTATTGATGAACGTTGCGGCACACCTGCTTTTAAGCGTGTTCCCGTTGCTGTCTATATTTAAGGAAGCAGTGCCTCGCACTGCTTCCTTAAATTATTTCAGCCATTCTTCGAGGCTAGTCGTTAATTTGCCTGTAATCTGAGCAGTTAAGCGATCGCGTTTTTGTTTTTGCATCCATTTTTGAAATTGTTTTTCATATTCTTCGCTATCGGTTTGATAGGTCACCCATGCGTCTAGCGCCACTGCTAAGCCCCAAAATATGAGTGGATAAATTGCCCAACCAATTCTGCCAGAGGTTAATAAGTTTAACGCCACTAAAAAAGAATTGACGATCGCAAATTTCAGTACATTTGATTTAAAAGACTTCTTTTTATATTTATCAAACTCCACTTGTTCCTTGCGTACAGCTTGCGTAGATTGCCATTCCTGTACTGCGGCGAGGAAATCCGCTTCACTCACACCCATATCTGAGGCAATTTCATATATTTGCTGTTTAGTGAGATTTTGACCATTAGTTCTCTTTGCGAGAGCATAGCGGAGAATCTGATCAACCTGTTCTTCGGAATAAGTATCCATAATTTGCCTCCATAGTCAGTTGGTGCAAGTAAACTTAAAATGTGGCTTGCTTTATGCGTTACGTTACACTAACGCATTCTACAGTTATAGCGGTTTTCAAATAAGTACATACTCGTTTGAAAACCAAAAATCAATCACAGTAAGGTTTTGGAGTTTTTATTTTGCCTACAGCAAAATAAAAACTGCTATAGGGCAGCAATGAAGCGATCGCAGCAATCGCGGAGCCAATAGGTATAGGCTTCGGGATGTTCTTGAATATCCGCTTGCAAAACCTGTAAATCTATCCATTTCCAATCCTCGGCTTCATCAGGATTGAGAACTGGTTCGCGATCGCTATATCCAACAAACACATGATCAAACTCATACTCAATCAAATCATGATCTAACTCAGCACGATAAACAAAACTAAATAACTCCTGCAATCCACAATCAAAGCCCATTTCCTCTTGCAAACGACGATGGGCGGCGAGCAAAGTTGGCTCCTCATCGCGAGGATGACTACAACAGGTATTTGTCCAGAGTCCACCTGAATGATATTTATGCTGGGCGCGTCTTTGCAACAAAAGCTGTCCTTGGGAATTCAGCACGAAAATTGAAAAGGCGCGATGCAATAGACCATCACGGTGTGCCTGCAATTTCTCGGCAGTCCCAATCTGGCGATCGCTAGTATCGACTAAAATAACTTTTTCTTCTAATTGCTGATCTAATTGAGCAGTTGAACTCATAGTGTTCATAACAATAATATTAAAAACCTTGTAAATCAAGGCTTGTAACATATTATCTGGTTTTGATTCAGATTGAGATTTGCGGTTTAGTCATCCATATTCACAAAAAAGCTAGAATGTCTACCTAATGAATTTGGTGTTTTCACGAAATGTTAATCAAACAGCAGCGATACATCGGTTTAACTCTGACAGGGCTAGCTGCCATTGTGCCACTAGCCGTGCTGAATTGCGATATCGCATCTGCACAAACAACTAGCTTGACTACTTTTCGCAATACTGCATTGTCGAAGCACAATGCTTATCGGAGTACCCATCGCAGTCCTGCTATGGTTCTCAACAATTCCACCAATAGCACAGCCCAAAATTGGGCAAATCAGCTAGCTACAACGGGGACATTTACCCATAGCTCGTCTTCTCAGCGCAATGGTGCTGGTGAAAATCTATATGTCTACTACACAACTGCATCGGCGATCGCTCCAGATGCTCTTGCTAAGAATGCCGTAGATTCTTGGTATAACGAGGCGAAGCAATACAATTATGCTGCCCCCGGATTTTCCTCCGCAACAGGACATTTCACACAGGTGGTGTGGAAGTCTAGTAACCAGTTAGGCTGTGGTACGGCAAAAGGAACGAAAACGCTTAATGGCACAAGATTTAACGCCTTCTACGTGGTCTGTCATTACAGCCCTGCGGGAAATGTACTGGGTCAGTTTCCTGCCAATGTTTTAAAGCCTTAAATTTAAAGTGCTTTGCTTTGCAAAGCACTTTGAACGAACTTCTAAAATATCGATTAGAATATATTACAAAACTACACATTCGCAGGAGTTTTATGGATACCATCGACTTAGAAAAGCTTTTGCAAAGGGGCTACTACGTCACACTAGGTGCAACATCATCATTAATTGAGGTAATCCAAGACCCCATCAAACGCGAAGAAAACTTGAGATTGTTGGGGCGTAATTTTGATGAAGTTACACAAGCACTTGCAGAGAAAGGTGTGACCACAGAGGCAGAAGCACGTAGCTATGTGGATAGCTTTATTGCTCAACAGGTTAGCGGTAAGTCCGCCACTGATTCGGAATCGACAGGTTTAACCACAGTAACTACTACTGCGAAAACCGTTGATGACAATGGAGTTGATCAGTCCACGGAAAAGGGTGATCAAAAGGTAAAAGCGAGTATGCGTGATGAGATTGCAGAACTCACACAGCAGCTAGCAAGTTTACGTTCTGAATTAGAACAATTACGCTCAAATTAAACCCCAAGAGACGTTTTGCGTCTTTGGGCTAGTATTCCGAATATTTCACGAGCCTAAAGTCAGTTCGGATTAATTTTCAAAGCCCAAAAGTAAAAGCCTTGCTTAGCAAGGCTTTTACTTTTGGGCTTTGAAAAATGGTTTTCGTATCACACCTTTTTCAAAACCATCTTGCGTTAATTAACGTCAGTTCGACTAAAGCCAAAAACGGGAAGAATTGCTAGCAATTCTTCCCGTTTTTGTTTATCTGTGCCTTGCTGTGAACGGGACAGATAAACACATTATTTTACTTCCGTTCAAGCTGAAACTTAGATGCCTTTGTGATTTGGAATACAGAAATTGATCTCAAATCTAAAGTTTAATCGCAACAGCTTGGATACTGTATACAGCATCCAAGCTGTTGCGATTTTTAGTCTGTCGCTTATGTCACTGGTTTGAGGAGTTATGTCAAAGGCTTTCAATAGTTCGCTTTCATGTCTGGCGATGTTTGTCGCTCTGTCTATTTTTTCTGATGCATCCGCAAAAGCTGCACCTCAAACTTCTAATATTTCACCCAACGATTCTTCTGTTAATTTATCAACAGCAAATTTATCAAGTAATCCTTCAACATTGGCTCCAACCTCGATTAGTAATCTAATCGATCGCCAAGAGGCAGCAGTTACGCTCCAAAATAATTTGTCATCAGCATCATCTTCCACTATCAATTTAGAAGTAGATAAGCTGATTGAGCCGACTCAAGTCTCTTCAGTCACTTCCGTTTCACAATTATCGGATGTTCGACCTACTGACTGGGCATTCACTGCTCTCCAATCTCTAGTAGAACGTTATGGATGTATTGCTGGTTATCCAAACAGTACTTTCGTTGGTGGTAAAGCTCTAGCCCGCTATGAATTTGCTGCTGGCTTAAACGCTTGTTTGGATAAAATCAATGAAATTGTCTCCGCAGGTCTAGCCGATAAAGTATCTAAAGAAGATCTCGCAACATTGAGAAAACTTCAAGAGGAGTTTGCTGCTGAGCTTGCAACTCTCCGTGGACGCATTGATACCCTTGACAAAAAAGTTGCCACTCTTGAAGCACAGCAGTTTTCAACAACCACTAAATTGAGCGGTTTAGCATTCTTTAACCTCACTGGCGCTGCTGCTTCAGGCGATATAATTGCTGAGCGTGTTAGTGCAACTAATATACTCGCTACACCAACTCGTGATCCTGTTACTAGACAGCCTTCACGAGTTGTCACTCAACGTCCTAATATTACTTTTGGATATTATCTATTTCTAAATTTAACAACTTCCTTTACGGGCAAAGACGCGCTGGTTACTCAATTAGTCACAGGCAATGGGAACTCTCCCGCTAACAACTTTGCATCGGCGGGATATACCAATTCTTGGGGAACGCCATTCCTTGATCAAACAGGTGTACCAACAGCCAATGTATTTAACATTCGGGAACTATTCTATAGTTTCCCTGTAGCTAGCAATGTCAATATAGCGATTGGTCCGCGTTTGAACTTCTATCGTTATTTTGATGGTAATCGCTTTACTAACTTTTTGACAGGAGCTACTAGTTTTAACTCCAATGGCAGTACTCTTTCCAATGCTGTTGATCGCGGTTCAGGAGCGGTAGTAACTTGGACAATCGATTCTCAATTTAAGTTAACTGCTGCCTATTTAGGCGAAAATACAGAGTTTCTATCTGCCGCTAACCCTAACTTCAACACTTCAAGTAATCCTCAACAAGGCTTATTTGGTGGCACAAATACTCTAACGGCGGAGTTAGTATATTCACCCAGCCGCGATGCCAATATCCGCTTTTTGTATACTCGTTCCAATATCAAGACTAACAACAATCGCATTGCTGGTGCGACGGCTGAGCCTTTACCCTATGGCATCGCTGATGACGGTCAAGGTGGAGGTATTAACAATGCTACTGCCGACACAATTATCTTGAACTTTGATTGGTTAATTTCTAAAGGTTTTGGTATCTTTGGTCGTTACTCCTACGGTAGTACAAATATTTCACCACTCAATCCTGCGATCGCTGGTGGAAGTGTTAATGTGAATGCTTTCCAATTTGGACTGGGATTCCCAGATTTATTTAAGGAAGGGGCTTTAGGTGTGCTTTCCTTTGTCGTACCCCACAGCTATTCTAGTGGACGCAATTTCCTTGTTTCTGGTGGTGGCGATGGCGCAACTCAATATGATTTGGAGATGTCTTACTACTATCCAATCAGTAAAAACATTGCGATCGTCCCTGCTTTTTATGCAATCTTTAACCCCAATAGTTTTTCAACAAATCCAACGGTATTTGTTGGTAACCTCCGTACTCAGTTTAGCTTCTAAATTAACGTGAGTTCGGGATAATTTAAAACTGTCTTTGAGAGAGGGTTTGCTACGCAAACCCTCTCTCAAAGACAGAAATCAAATTTGCAAGCTTAACTCGAACTGACGCTAAATTAAACGGGAGTTTGGTCGGAACAGAAAAAGTCTAATCCCACCTGACATAAAAGCAAGAGAGAGTTGGCAGTGCAAAGCACTGCCAACTCTCTCTTGCTTTTGTCATCGAATGCCAACATATTTTTGCCGTTTCTACAATATTTGTAGTTTATAATACAAATACAAAGCTTAAGTTGTGAAACTAAAAAAGATGAAGACTATTCGTGAAACTCAAAGACAGCAACGGAATAGCGAGTATCGCGATCGCCAAAGATTTGAAGATGAACTGAAAGGTAATGAACCTCAAGAACACCTCCATCAAAACTATCGCCATTGGGCATGGTTGCCTGCGCCTAAGTCTAAATAAAAAAAGGCTCGCTTAGCGAGCCTTTTTTTATTTAGATTTATCTCTATCTTGCCCAATAGATTACTTTCTTTTCTATGGCTACGAATAATGAATAGAGCATTACTCCTAAAATAGCCAGAGTAATTAGTGCAGCAAAGGCTAGTGGTACATTAAAGTCTGATGCTGCTTGTACAATCAAATAGCCTAAACCTGCATTAGAGGCGATCGATTCAGCGATTACAGCTCCGATAAAGGAAAACGAAACGGCAATCTTGAGAGAAGCAAATACATAGGGCAAGGTATGCGGCCATCCAACTTTCTGGAAAATCTCAAAATCCGATGCCCCTAAAGCATATAAGACATCTTTCATTTCTGGCTCAATTGTCTCTAAGCCTAAAGCCACATTAACTGCGATCGGGAAAAAGGCTAGTAAGAAAGCAGTGACGATCGCAGGAATGGCATTTGCTCCAAACCAAACTGCTAACAATGGTACTAGCGCTGACTTAGGAATGGTATTGAAGGCAACTAGTAACGGATAGAACGTAAGATAAATAAATCGCGAGTAACCTATCAAAAAACCTAACACTACTCCGACAATACTGGCAATCAAAAATCCTGCAAAGGTTGTCCAGACTGTTCTTAGAGAATTTTCGGTAAGTTGAGGAGCAAATTTGATATAGGCTTCAAGAATCTTAGAAGGAGCAGGTAAATTAAAAGGCTGAATTTTAAAAATCCATACTGCGGCTTCCCAGATTATAAATAATACAACCGTAGCGATCGTTGGCAAAATGACAGTCGCAGCTTTGGTATTTAAAAAAGCATCAAAATCAAATTTTTTAGGCGATCGCCTCACATTATCTACAGTCCCTTGCATATTCAATCCTCATCAACATAAAAAATACTAATTCTCAAAATTCTTTGAAATGGAATGTGCCACTTAACTTGTTAAGTGGCACATTCCATGAGTGATTAATTCTTATGAATATGGCGACGTAGCTCTGCTGCTAGATGGGCAAATTCATCGCTGAGACACATCTCTAGCGTTCTTGGACGAGGTAGATCAATCTTTAGCTCAAAGGCAATTTCACTCGGACGTGGACTCATAACATAGACTGTGTCTGACAAAAAGACGGCTTCTCGCAAATCATGGGTAATCAATATACCAACGCATTTCGCTTGCATCCACAAATCTTGTAGCATCACCCACATTTCTTCGCGAGTAAAAGCATCCAAAGCACCAAAAGGCTCATCTAGCAACAAGATCTCAGGCTGGTGGATTAAAGAACGACAAAGGGAAGCTCTCTGACGCATTCCTCCTGACAATTGCCAAGGAAATTGTTGCTGAAAATCTTTTAAACCTACAGCCTGTAACAACTTTTGAGCCATGTCCACATAATGAGCATGATTAACCTTAAAATCGCGCTTATAGGGATGCACTACCTCTAATGGCAGCAATACATTATCTATAGTGCGTCGCCAAGGAAGTAGCACAGGATTTTGGAAGGCAATGCCTACATTTTTGAGAGGCTTAGTCACAGGTTGCCCATGACACCGTAACTCACCAATTTTGGTAGGACTCAATCCTGAAACCATTCGCAAAATCGAAGTCTTACCACATCCGCTTGGACCAACAAATGAAACAAACTCACCTGGTTTGATACTGAGAGTGATTTCTTGAATAATTCGACGAATCGAATCACCAAATGGATATTCTAAACCGATCTTGTCAAATTCCAGCAAGGGCATAGAAGGCGAAATGCTTTCGGTAGAACTAGATGTTAGAGGCTGTACCATTTTATCGTTGGGGGAGCAAAGGAGTTAGAGCAATGGTTTGCGATCGCTAGCCGCAGGAACCAATCTTTTGTCTTTAGGTGGCAAAAATTTATCGGTAAAAATATCTGCAACTGTTACAGGCTTCAATTTAAATCCTTCAACAGTCTGGTTAATGCTCTTTTCTAAACGCTTCATGTCAGCACCACCAAAACCAGCCGCTTCTACTTCTGAGGTAACATACATCCTTTCGATCGCTAGTTTCAAGCGCAGCTTTTCTGCTTCGCGATCCATCAGTTTGCTCTGATCTGTAGAAACAACTAAATCTAATGCAGAAGTAGGATCTTTAATAACTTCCTGCATTCCACGGAAGTATGCTTTTAGAAATGACTTAATTGCTTCAGGGTTTTTATCAGCAAAGTCTTTCTTCGCTAAAATACCATTGCCATAGAAATCCAAACCAAACTCGTCGTAGAAGAAGATCTGAATATCATCCATCGTTTTTCCTCCCTTAATTAAAGAAGGCACAACAGAAGTATAAAATCCGCTCACCGCATCCACTTTACCTTGGAGTAAAAAAGTTTCACGCAGTTTTGGTTCCATTGTTTCCCAAGTTACCGAATCGGGCGCAATTTTTACTTCCTTAGCAAAAAGAGGAAAGAGTTTGCGAGGACCATCTCCAGCAGGAGCACCTAGTTTTTTACCTACTAATTCCGCAGGACTTTTAATACCATTTGCTTTAAAAGTGACAATTGAGAAAGGAGCTTTGTTTTGATAAATGGCAACGGCAATAATCTTGTCATTAGGATTTTTGTCGTTGAACTCCATCGCGTTATACATATCGCTAAACGCTAAATCATACTTTCCAGTACCGAGTTTGCTAATCGTGTCAGCATTGCCAAAACCACGTTCGTAGCTAACATCTAAACCTTCTTCCGCAAAGTATCCCTTTTCGATCGCTACAATTAGCGGTGCATCAAGGCTTTGTTTCAAAAAAGGCAGTTGTACTCGAATAGCTTGCTTACCTTTCTTGTCAGGACTCGTAGGTGCTTGAGAGGTAGCTGGTGCTGAAGTCTTGTCTCCAGAAACTGCATTAGTGCTTGTGGTGCTAGGAGGAGCAGAATTACAAGCGACAAGAATCGTAGTCGAGGCGGCAATAAGTAAAATTCTGTTTAGTTGCTTCTGAAAAATATGACGCATTATTGCTCTGCAAGGATAAATATGTATACTGTATACAAGACTATCTTCTATTTAAGGTTAGTGAAAAGGAAGTTTCTGTATATATAAATACAAAGAAATATAGCGTTCCTAAAATAAACGTCAGTTCAATGAAAGCTCAAAGTAATGCGAAGTACTCGTAAATAGTAATAACTAATCTCACATTAAGTAATGTAGGCTAACTCAGATCTTGCACCATTCCCAAAAGAGTTAAGTGGGAATAGGTTTGAGAACAATAACAAAGCCATAACGAGCAGCAATATCGGCACTAACTTGGATATATTTGAGCAGCTTCAACCAAAGAACAGAAGGGAATAAAACCGAAAGGGTTAACTCAGAGGCAGCTTTCCAGTCCAAGACAGGAGGAAGCGACCATTGCGTGCTCCAGTGAGCCAAAAGATAAGCAATCAGAGCTAGAATCAGCCAACGAAAAACACCAAGTTTTGTAGACTGCCCAAAACAATGCAAACCAAAGCGATGTTTGATGGTTTTGAAGAAAGCCTCAATCGCCCAACGCTTACGACCTAACATGACCAGATAAGCACCAGAATAAGGATGAGAAGAGACCACAAAGCGTAACTCCCTTGGCATCAGACAAATTAGGCTATACACTAACCCTTGGGCGTACTTAACGATGCTTTCCATAATCGTTATTTTATTTACTACTACGCCCTTTTTTTCACATCTTTACTCTTTTTGCAACCCCTTTCCAGAATGCTGCAAGATCTCAGTTAACCTTTGTGGTCTTTCTGCTCACTGAATTGTTCGGACAATATAGTTTGGATTAATTCCTGTGCAGCTTTTATCGTTGCGGGTACTCGGCTAATCCAATTGATGCTATGACCAAATTCCCTTAGATTTGCTTCACTATAGAAAGCTGCATCCATTACGTACAAGTCTGGTTGTTCTCCTTCCCATTCTGCCTGAAATGCTTTGATTACCTCTGGAAAAACGCTCTGGTCTGTTTTGTTCCCATCTGCAACATTCATGAATATCGGGATTCATTCTTCTTCACTGGTCAGTAAATGCCATGTAAATTGCTTCAAGTCTGGGCGATGGTCTCGTGAGTATCCTTGCGTAATTGCGATCGCTACTGGCTCGGCTGCGTCTTCTTCGACTAATTTTTCCTCTCCTGATTCCGTTGTTTGATACTTCCCATGCACTGACATACTTGTGCCGTCAAGATGCGTATTCTTGACGCTTACTCCAAATCGTTTACTCATCTCTGTCGCTATCTTCACAAATATTAGCGTGATGCCATATGCGTATAGTTGATCCATCACCCTCCCCAAGCGACTATCGTTCAAATATTCTGCTTTTACTCCTGCTCCAATTAGATGTTCGGTCGCCTTGCCTAAAAAAAGTCACTGAATAAATATAATGGGGCTGTCAAGAAACCCATGCAGTTTAATATCATCGCTTTCACCACTTGACCCGCGCTTACTTTCTCTTGAGGATGGCTTCCTAGTTCCCGATCTATGATTTCGACTATCCCGATTTCATCTACTATCCCTGCAATAATACCCAGATGGTCTATGTCTTGTACGTCTATCTCTGGCATTTGGCTATTTTGATTGCTCTTTATTAAAGATACCTTATTTCAAATTTAACCTGCTGAATCTAGGGTGGATAGATAGCTGTGCCGTAAATATTGTAAACATCCATAGGGGCTGAGCATTCCCGCGACAATTTCTAAATTCTCAGGTTCTCTCGATATGGGAATGCTCTGCCCAAGACTTGACAACGCGGGGACAATTTAGCGGTGAAAGCGAAGAGGGTTTTGCATTTGCAAATGGAGGTTTATGTGAGGTGTTGGGAAATGGTCGCGCAAATGCAAAACCCCTACAAGGTTTTTCTTTTTACTTTTTCCTTAGCTCAATGCCACACATTTGTCTGTCGCTGTCTGTGGCATTGAGGTTGGCGGAGAGATAGTCGTGGAGTTTATTGCAGCCATTCGCTATGAAATCATTAATATCTAAACTCATAAAATAGTCACTTGTTGGGGCTGTATGGCTGTGGTTGTATGATTACTTGCTGTGGCTGTACATAGCCATTCTTGATTGGGGTTGTACATAGCCACTTGTTGTCTGTAGCTGTATGATTACTTGCTGATTCGGCATAACCACTTGCGCTGGACGAGGGGGAATACCGCAAATCTGACGATCTTCGTTACTGGCATTTGGGTTGTTGGTGAGATAGTCACGCAGCCAATCACAGCCTTTTACCATGAGATCATCAAAATCTAAATTCCAGAGAACTATTTTTTCCCCTCCAGAAGCAAGAGTTTTTCCATCTGGACTAAAAGCAACGCTATAGACAGTATAGTTATGACCGTTGAAGGATTGCAGTTCTTTCCCATCTAGACTCCACAATTTCACAGTTCTATCTCCACTCCCTGACGCAATTGTCTGTCCATTAGGGCTAAAGACGACACTATAAACCTCAGCACTATGACCATTGAAGGTTTGTAGCTCTTTTCCATCTAGACTCCATAATTTTATTGTTCTATCCCAACTTCCTGTTACAATTGTTTTTCCGTCTGGGCTAAAGGCAACACTAGAAATACAATCAGTATGACCGTTGAAGGTTTGCAGTTCTTTCCCATCTAGATTCCATAATTTTACCTTTTGATCCCGACTTCCTGTCACAATTGTTTTTCCATCTGGACTAAAAGCGACACTGGTAAAATCACCATTGAAGGTTTGTAATTCTTTTCCCTCCAAGTTCCACAGCTTCCCGTTGGCGGTAGCAACCATCTTGCCATCGGGACTAAAGGCAACACTAGAAACAAAATCTGTTACTTTGAATGCCATCAATTCCTTGCCATCTATGCTCCACAACTTTACACTGCCGCCCCGCTCACCTTTTGATACGTCGCGTTTACCACCACTAGTTACAATCATCTTGCTATCAGGACTAAAGGCTACACCCAAAAAACCGCCATCTTCTTTAAACGTTTGCAACTCTTCTCCATCCGTATTCCATAGCTTTGCCGCACCATCATGAAAATCATGATGTGGAGTAGACTTTATCCCACTACCACTTGCAATCATCTTGCCATCGGGACTAAAGGCTAAATTACCGACAACATTGATATCTCCTTTAAAAGCACGCAATTCTCTGCCTTTCAAATTCCATAATTTAACTTGATCACTATCACGACTGCTAATGGCAATAGTCTTCCCATCTTGACTAAATGTTATTGCTGCATAACCTTCTTGAGTTATCACCTCCTCTCCTTTTGCCCAATCAGGGAGAAATGTTCGTTGACCAGAACCTTCTAGGGTTTCCAGTTCTTTACCATCCAAACTCCATAATTTCACTTTGCCACCACTACTAATGGCAATAGTTTTGCCATCTGGACTAAAGATCAAGCCATTACCATTGAAAGTTTGTAATTCTTTGCCATCCAAACCCCATAATTTCACTATATTTTTATCAATGCTAGTGGAAATAGTCTTCCCATCTGGACTGAAAGTCACGCTATTACCGTTGAATATTTGTAGTTCTTTTCCGTCCAAGCTCCACAACTTAACGGTGTCACCAGTTCCGATAGCAATAGTCTTCCCATCTGGACTAAATACTACGCTATTACCGTTGAATATTTGTAGTTCTTTTCCGTCCAAGCTCCACAACTTAACGGTGTCACCAGTTCCAATAGCAATAGTCTTCCCATCTGGATTAAAGACCACCTCATCTAGAGAAAAATTGCGATCACGATTTTTTGGAGATTGCAGTTGTTCTCTTCCTAAGTCCCACAACCTTTGCATCTTCTCTCCGTCTAATCTCCACAAACTAACGGAAAAATTATCGCTGGCAGCCATAGTCTTCCCGTCTGGACTAAAAGCAACCTTATTAGTATAGTTAAGTGTTTGTGTTTGATTATCTTCCACGTTCCAGAAAAGAGCAATGCCATCTTCATATATAGCGGAGATTATCTTCTTGTCTGGGCTAAAAGTAAGACTTCTAACAGTAGAGCTATGATCTTTGAGAGTTTGTATTTCTCTCCCATCTATACTCCACAACTTCACAGTCCCGTCTTCAAAGCCAGTGGCAATCATTTTCCAATCAGGACTAAAAGCAAGATTACTACTGATACGACTACCAATTTGTATTTGATTTGATTGCTTAATACCATACACAAGTTTAGATAAATTTGACGCGACGATCATTTGTGTATTATCTCTCTCCCAAACTTCTCGATCTAATGTCTTCAGTTTTTGTCCAGCCCTGACTGCTTCTAACAATCCGAGAAAGTCCCGATTACTTTGAAAATCAGCTTTAGCATCTAGGCTTTTAAGCCTTACATCCGCAAGTTTAATATCTATATCTGCCATTTTCTTTATATCTAATGCTTTTTTTAGCGCTCTTTCTGCAACTGCAATTTTTGTCTGTGCCGCCGCCACCTTTTCCTCTGATTGTTGCGATATATTTTCTAACTCAGCCTTAGCCATATTAAGATCTTGTTTCGCTTTCTCAACATTGCGAACTGCATCTTTTTGTTTAGACTCAGCGTTCTTTGCCTTTTCCCTCTCAATCTCAGCCTGTTTCTTTATCCCCTCTACCTCTTCACGCGCTGACAAAACATTTTGCTCAGCCTTATCTGTCTTCTTCCTAGCTTGTTCTTCAGTCTTAGCAGCCCTCAAATTTGTCTCATTCACTGACACAGCAGCAACTACCGCCGCCACAAACGCCGCCGCCAAAGTCCCCACCAAAACAATTGAACCAATTCTCACCCTCCGCTTAGCCGTCTCATTTGCCCGATTCAGAGTTTCATTCGCCTCATTCAACCTCTCATTCGTCAACCTCTCCGCCTCTAACGACATAGCGATCGCCTGTTTCTCCACCTCACGACTAGACTGCAAAAAGCGATCATCTTCATCGCTGAGCCGCTTCCCCTTTGCCCATGCCTCTATCTCCTCCAACGCCTGACCCCGCAACAAAAAAGAATCCCTCAACCCCTCTTCCGTCTCCTGCCACACCCGCAACGCCTCTGCATAAAAATTCGGACGCATATCCGCCAAAGCTCGACTCACCCAAGACTGATTAAACACCGCCCCATAAATCGGATTGTAAACCATCAACCTTCCATCGCGCTTCACCACCAACCCCGTCAACCGCAACAGCATCTGGTCATAACTCTCATCCGCAGAAATACCATCACCATCCAAAATCTGCTGATACAAACCCAATAACCGCCCCCTTCCCCTCTCATCACTCTGCAAAATCCGATCCCTGATCGTCTTCAAATGTGCAGGATTATCTTGAGATTCCCAATTCTCAATCACCTTCTCATGCACGATCGCACTTACGATCTCATCAATCGAACCTTGCTCAAAATCTGATTTTGCTGCAATAAAAGTCAATATTTTCTGCGTCAGAAAAGGCTGACCACCTGTCCAATGCAACACCGCCGCCAAACAAGCCTGTGGATCGCTAACCTTTCCTGCTAAACCTCTCGCCAAAGATTCTGTTTCATGTAACTGGAATCCACTCATCGCCACCGCATAGCCCACATTAAACGACGATCGCTCTTTGTTCTTAATCAAATCCGCAGGTGTCGCCACCCCCAAAAAAGCAAAGGTCAAACGCTGATATTCTGGCTTTTCGGCACGTTGCTCATACAAAGACCGAATCAACAGAAAAAATCCATCGGAGTCAAACGAGTTTAGACTGAGCAACGTATCGATCTCTTCGACAAAGATAGCGATTTTTTGAGGAATATTCGGCAACAAGACGCGATTGATAAATTCATAAAATCTCTCTATCAGCGAAAATGACTGCTCATCAAGATCCTTCCACCATTGTTTAAAATTGATCGCTGCCCCTAAATTTAAATCGCGAATCAGATCCCTAATTGTTCCTGCGTACCACTGATCCTCTCGTAATGTCGTCCCCTTTTTTTGCGGATCAATCACCGCACAGACAAAGCCTTCTTGCTGTAACCTTTGCATCGTCCGCACCCGCAAACTCGACTTGCCCATCTGTCGCGAGTTAAACACAAAGCAATATTCGCCATTTTTGAGATGTTCTAATAATTCGCG
This sequence comes from Pseudanabaena sp. BL-A-41, assembly GCA_050632425.1. Classification (GTDB taxonomy): domain Bacteria; phylum Cyanobacteriota; class Cyanobacteriia; order Pseudanabaenales; family Pseudanabaenaceae; genus Pseudanabaena. Next base: position 4,563,744 of record CP192607.1, read on the forward strand.
ATCACACTGTCGTTCCACATAGGAACTGTTGTCAATCGGCAAACTACCGCCAACTTGATATTGGAAATTGCTAGACATTTAACTACCTCCCAAGCGATCGCGAAAGTATAACTTATACAGCAAACATCGCGGCATGACATCGTTATCAATGCGCGATATTAAGCCCTGACTGTCGAGCTTAAAACTAATCTCCGATCGCAACCGCACAGGTGCATCTGCTGAAACCACCTTTTGCATCGCTTCACCCAGTTCGGGATAGTCTTCAAGGGTTTTGAGATGTCCCATCAGGTAACTGCTGTAAATCCCTGCTTCCGTAGGTGCAGTTCGCAAAAACTCCTCTAAGGTAATATCTCGCGAGGCAATCCGATAGAGCGCCGATCTCACCAAATAGGGATGTCCGCCAATCAGTTCTATAAATTGATTCAGTTCGTCCTCTGACCAAATTAATTGATGTCGCTTGACTAGTTCTCTTACTTGGTCAGTGCTAAATTCGCGCAGTTCCACAGGAAAGCCAACATTAAAAGGTGATTGATTAATATCTCTTTGGGCGTATGGTTCTTGAGAATGGACGATAATCAACCGTAATTTGCCCCATAGGGGATGACTACGAGATCGCTCATACCAGCCACGCAACAAACCACAAAAATCCGTCTCGATTTCGGGATAGCTAAATACGCGATCGAAGTTATCAATGGCAATTATGAGTGGGCGATCGTTACCTTCTAATAAATATTTCTCGAAATAGTCCGTGCAGTTATCATTCGCGCCAAAAATATCATCCCAATATTCCTCAGTCTTAACCCGCACGCCCAAAGCTTTACCAACAGAAGCACAGAACCACTGCATAAATTTTTCAGGATCGGCGAAGATTTTTTGATTGGTTTGCTCTAGATTTAAAACTACTGTGCGATCGCCCAGACTCTCCGCATGATTAATCACCCTTGCCATCAGCGAAGACTTACCCATGCGATGCGGTGACTTAATCCTTAATAGCGATCCTGCTTTTTTGATCTCCTCATAACAGCGTTGCTCATAACCAGAAGCAATATAAAAGGGTGAATTAATGGCAACCTGTCCTTCCGTTGATTCCAAAGCGATCGCATGATCATCACGAGCCGATGATGCTTGCTTCGGTATGGTCACAATCGTTGTGGATTCGTCAAGAATCTTTCGCAAAGCAACTAACATCTCGTTCGCAGTGGCATAGCGATCGCGAAAATTTAACCTAATCGCTTTATCTAAAAATTTCACAAAGCTAGGTTGAAAATTACCTGCATAGCGCTGCCACGATAGCTCCCCAGTCTGTGGATCGGTATCGAGTTCAGAACTGATTTTCCCTGTTAATAAATAAATTGCAGTCAAGCCCAAACTATACAAATCACTGGCAAAACCCACTCGACCAATCGCCTGTTCGGACGGCATAAAGCTAGGCGTACCGATCACCACTGAGCAAGTCACATCGCCCTGAGCAGTCATCGCTGTCGCCAATGTCGCCTTGACTGCCCCAAAGTCAATTAGTACTGGCAAGCGATCGCTAGTTCTTAAAATAATATTTTCAGGTTTAATATCACGATGAATAAGACCGCGATCGTGAATATGTTCTAAGGTTGGCAACAAATCCAGCAAAAGCTTCTTGACCTGAATCTCTGTCAAACATCCCTCAGTTTGAATAATATCGCTCAGATCCTTGCCGTCAATCCATTCTTGCACCAGATAAAACTCATCATTTTCACAAAACGACGCATAAAGCTCTGGCACTAAGCAATTATCTTTGCCCAAAGCTTCTAATGTTGCCGCTTCGCGTTGGAAGCGATCGCGCACCAGTTTATATATGTCAGGATTATCTGCGATCGCTTTGAGTTGCTTGATCACACAAATCCGTCGCGATGGCATTTGTGTATCTTCCGCCAAAAAAGTCTGACCAAATCCACCTGAGCCAAGCACTCGGAGAACTTTATACCGATTGGACAGTAGAGTAGTCATGGTTCCTTACAAGTTCACAACTTTCATCAGGATGCCTTTTTTTACTAATTCAATAGCAGGCACTAAGTCTGAATCACCTGAAACAAGAATAATGCGATCGCAAAGCCCTTGATAAGCATCATCTATCATTTGCAGAGCTATATTGACATCAGTTCCTTTTTCTTCAGGCACTTTATATTTCTTTTGTGATGCAGGTAAGCTACATCCAATAACTCTACATTTCTGGGTTTTATCCTTGAAAAGTCCATACTTGATCTCTATTTTGGGTAAGGTCAAAAGAGCTTCTAAATATGGACTTTGACGAGAAGATGCTGCGCCACTAACACGTGCTGTGAAATACCAAATTTTTTGAACATCATCGTCTTGTCTGAGACGCTCAAAATAAGTTTGAAGGTTTAACCACTTGTAAGGACTATCTTTTAACGCCCCATAATAAAAATTAAACCCATCAATATAAATTATGCTTCTTTTTACCAACTGTATTTTTGCGATTATTAGCTTAAAGCCACCTCAAAATAAATTGAGATGGCTTCTAAAATTTTAATTTTTTGTAGATAGCCATTTAGGCTACCCAACTAGATTTCTCTAGGGAGTTGTAACATTAATATAGCATGATTTATAGCCATTAAAAAAACCAAAAAGAGGATGTGCTTAGCACATCCTCTTTTTGGAAAGAATTAGTCAGAAGGAGGACTGACTTGTTCTTTGAAAGACTTACCAGCAGAGAAGGCTGGAACCTTGGTGGCGGGGATTTCCATCTTTTCGCCAGTCTTAGGGTTGCGACCTTCGCGGGCCTTGCGATCGCGAGCTTCAAAAGAACCGAAGCCAACCAAAGTTACTTTGTCTCCGCTAGCTACAGTATCGATGATTACTTCAAGGGTTGCTGAGAGAACTTCATCGGCAGTCTTTTTGTTGACTGACAAGCCCTTCTCAGCAGCTTTCTTAGCAATAGCATCAACTAGTTCACCTTTGTTCATAGGTTTCCCCTTAATATATAGATGATTTGTGAGTATGAGTTTAATGTCAAAGAAATATTTGTGCGATCGCTTTTGATGAAAGCCGCACTGACTATGACTTCTGTTTGATCATTCTAATAGCAACTTGCCACTTGTGTATATACACAACGGTTAATTTATAGGGATTTGAGCAGTTTTTTCTAATTACTTATTGCCGCAATTCTTGATCAAATCCGTCAAACCCTCTCCCAGAGAGCTTTTTAAGAATTAAGCAAGATCATAAATCAGTGTAACCTAGACAGGGTAAGCACTTCACAAAAGTTCAAATTTTTATGATAAATCGCTGAATCCTGCTAGCTTGCCCCAGCGTTACTAGCAACCTTGTTGTACTCTTTTGGATGGATTCTCATCACTTTGTTGGTTATGATTCAAAATTCTAGGTTTTGATCAAGATAGTATTGTTAATACTTCTTAAGTATGTGGGCGCAATTAAATATAAACCCCAAAAACCTGTAGCGCACGCTGCGCGTGCGCTACAGGTTTTGGCTCTGTTTTTTAATTAAGCCCACATACTTAGTATCTTCGCAATCAAACTTTGCATTCCATTTACCATATATGCATTCATCCACGCCATCTAGTACCAATGAGCTAACCCGTCAGTCTCCCCTCATAATTGCGCCATTTTTCCTCTGGGGAACGGCGATGGTCGTGATGAAGGCTTTATTACCCCAAACTAGTCCCATGTTTATGGCGGCAGTTAGGTTAATTCCCGCAGGTTTATTACTAATTCTTGGAGCAGCTTATTTTGGCAGAAGTCAGCCCAAAAGTTGGCAAGCATGGTTATGGATTAGTTTGTTTGCATTAGTCGATGGCACTATGTTTCAGGGATTCTTAGCACAGGGATTAGTCAGAACTAATGCAGGGCTTGGATCATTGCTAATTGACTCGCAACCTCTGGCAGTTGCCATACTAGCAGCAGTTTTGTATAAGGAAAAAATTGGTATCGGTGCAACCCTTGGTTTATTTGTAGGAGTAACTGGCATTGGCTTAATTGGTTTGCCATCGGAACTAATGACTGCTTTATTAAGTGGAGATTTCACCACAGTTTTAGAAGCAGGAGTATTTACCCTTGGCGAATGGTTTATGCTCGGTGCATCACTATCAATGGCGATCGGCACAATTTTAATTAGACCTGTAGTGCGTTATGCCGATCCAGTCATGGCGACAGGTTGGCATATGGTGATTGGTGGTTTACCTTTATTACTCATTTCTAACCAGATCGAGCAGAATCAATGGCAGGATGTAACTGCTTGGGGATGGCTAGGCATGGCTTATATGGCGATTATGGGTAGTGCGATCGCCTATGGATTATTTTTCTTTTTTGCTTCATCAGGAAGTTTGACCACCTTGAGCGCCCTAACCTTCTCGACACCAGTATTTGCACTGATGTTTAGCAGTCTCTTTCTCGGTGAAAACTTGACTTTAGTGCAATGGATTGGGGTGATTTTGACGCTAACGAGTATTTATCTTGTCAGTATACGTGGCTCAGAATCAGATAGCAGTGAAGCAAATTCCGAATCTGAAACAATGACGGAAGCTAAAATTTTAACTGCGGCTGAGCAAGTGGCAGTTAGTTCAGCTTTGCCAATTTTGCAGCAACCTGTAAATGAATCCCTAATCAATGAGCGTCAATTTGATGAACGCGGAAAACGGTAAGAAGTGCTTGGCATTTCTTACCGTTTTCCGCCATCAGTGCCATGCGGTGCATGGCATAAATCCCTTTTTGAAGGCACGGCGAAGCCGTGCCTTCAAAAAGGGATTTGTGCTACTTTGAGCCTCAAAAGCCTGTAATCACTATATTTTTGTTGAAAGTTTAGAAAAGCAGCATCTTCAACACAATATATTTTTTTATTTTAATTAAAGTATCTCATCTTGATATATTTGAGAATTTTAAGCAGTTTCTTAAACTGATACTTTTTGTGATTTCCATGAATCGAATCACCTCTAAATATCTGCGATCGCTTTACGAGCTCAAGGCTATTTTGATGAAGGTATTTTTAACCTTTGCCGTTTTAGCGATCGTAGGAACATGGTGGATAGAAGCATTGGAATCACATATAAATCCGATAGATCGTATTGCTTACCCAATCATGATTGCCGTATTTGGTATCAGTGCATTCTGGTTGCATCTAAAGCCCAAAAGCCTAAGAAAAGTTGAGTATATTACCTTTACTACTTTTGCTAGCTACTGCTTTGTTAATTTTCAAGCAATGCTTTTTGGTCTACCTTGGTTTATTGCCGATCTATATAGCGTCGCCACGTTCTTACAATGGCTACCGATGGTCTATATATCAGCATTTATTATGCTGGAAATTCGCAATGCTATTATCGCTTCAAGCTTGTTTTATGCATCCTTAGTCTTCCCCATTATTGCCTATAGATTCATTCAGTATGCTCCTGATTTAGCATCAACCAAAATATATCTAACAGTAATGGTGGTCTGTTTTGCTCATCCAATTTACATCTTAATGCTTTTAGGAATAGCTCTTTTAAAAGAGCAACTTGTGCAAATAAAGACTCAAGCTGAAAACATGTCAGTTGCGGCAACAACCGACTACCTCACAGGTATTACAAATAGAAGATTTGCTACTCAGTCCCTCGATCATTTACTGGAATTAGCAAAAATAGAAAATTTTCATTTAACAATATTTGTACTAGATATTGATCATTTTAAAAAAGTTAATGACTCATTCGGTCATGATATTGGCGATCGCGTGTTGATCGATCTTGCTGATTTTCTACGTCAGAATCTTCGTAATACGGATATTTTAGGGCGTTGGGGAGGAGAAGAATTTATCGTGATATTACCGCAAACAGAATTGCAAACAGCCCGTCATCTAGCTGAACGTCTATACGAACGAAATTCTGAATGGGTTTACGAAAAAGTGGGTCATGTGACGTTTAGTATTGGTATTGCAACATCAAGACCAGATGATACAACTGACTCATTGTTTAAACGTGCGGATGCCTCTCTCTATCACGCTAAACAGAATGGGCGCAACCGCTTTGAGATCGCAGTTTAAGTAACGGTAAATCATCACATTCAAATCATTAAAAATAATCAGCTCAACTAAATTCATGCCCACTTTATATACTGCAATTACCAATCATGGCTTTGGTCATGCGACGCGCACTGCGGCTGTCCTTGCTGATCTGCAACAGCGATCGCCTGATATTAAGTTAATCATTGCGACGACGGCTCCGCGTTGGTTATTGGAGGAATATATCGCAGGTGATTTTATTTATCATCAACGAGTGTTTGATGTGGGCGTAATCCAGATTGATAGTTTAGTGACTGATCAAGAAGCAACCTTTGCGGCCTGGCAAAAAATTTATGAGCAGCAGGTCGACTTAATCTCCGAAGAAGTGAAATTTTTGCAAGAGAACAAAGTTGATTTAATTTTTGGGGATATTCCTCCCATGCTCACGGAAATAGCCAAAGCAGCAAAGATTCCTTGCTGGATGGCAGGCAACTTTGGCTGGGACTTTATCTATCGCGATTGGGGTGGTAAGTATGCCGAACTTGCCGATCGCCTATCGGAAACCTACAGCTATTGCGATCGCCTATTTCGCTTACCCTTTGCGGAACCCATGACCAGTTTCCCAAATATTCAAGATGTGGGACTAACTGGCGCAAAGCCGAACCATTCCTCTGAATATTTACGTGAAAAATTTAATTTGGACAGTGATCGCCCCACAGCTCTGCTCACCTTTGGGGGGTTGAGTTTGCAATCGATTCCCTATCAAAATCTCGCCAAGTTTCCCGAATGGCAATTTATCACCTTTGATCGAGGCGCTCCTGACTTACCAAATTTGACTAAAGCCAATTGCGATCGCCTGCGTCCTGTGGATCTGATGGTGGTATGCGATCGCGTTGTCACGAAACCGGGGTATGGCACATTAGCGGAAGCTTTGCGCGTTGGGGTTCCCGTTGTTTGTCTCACCCGTGAAGGATTTTTAGAGGCTGAGACCCTAATAGCTGGAGTCAAAAACTACTCGGAACATCTAATTATTTCGCCCCAAGAGTTTTATGAAGGTGATTGGTCATTTCTCAATGCGACCTTCCTCCCTCCAGATTTAGCAGAAGCAAAACAGCTAGATATGCATGGAGAAGAAACAATTAATCAGGCGATTTTGGATTATTTCGCCTAAATAGGACTTACGCATCAGGTAGATGTGGCGCGGGCGAAGCCCGCGCCACATCTACCCAAAATCCAGTAAATTCGTTAGCATTGCGTAATTCCTACTAAATTAAGAAATCCCAAGTTGTATCTCTATCTAACGAATTAAATTTGCCGAGTCATTTATGACTTGCCTGTTTTGATACACTTGGGATCGATCGCCAGCGTAAAATCAAAATCTCTGTCGCTGTGGAATCGACAAACTATGGAAATCGATCAATGCTACAAACTCTTCGGTTTGACATCTAACGCGACCTTAGAAGATGTCAACAAGGCTTATAAAGCGCTGGCTATGCAATGGCATCCCGATCGCATCCCCAGAGAGAATGTGCAACTGCAACTACAAGCACAGGAAAAGCTCAAAGAAATTAACCATGCAAGGGATAGCTTGCGAAAAGCTGCTGAACAGCAAGTATCTGGTTCCCAAAGATATTCGCATCAAAATAAACAAACTCATCAACACCAAACTAAGTATCACAGTAAATACCAGAGTGCTTCTCAAGGTTATGCTCAACAAAAAGCAGCAGACCGTAATTCAGATCGCACTTCGGAACGCACTTCGGAACGTTATTACTCCTATCAATCGCGATCGCAATCTCAGTCCTATCAAACCTATCAGTCTTACCAATCACGTCAACAAACTAGTAAACACACCCAGCCTGAGACGACCCAACATAATCCATCATCAGAGCCACAGCAGCGTCCTAAAACGACGGATCTCGCTGGGGCAGATTTCCGTGGGGCAAATTTACGCGAAAAATATCTTGAAGGTAGGAATCTCAGCTATGCCAATCTCAGTAATGCTGACTTAACCGATGCATTTCTCCACCGTGTCAACTTTCAAGGGGCAAATCTGCAAGGGGCAAATCTATTTAGAGCTAATCTATTCCAAGCTAATCTCCAAAATGCGGATCTACGTGGAGCTAACTTAATTGGTGCAGACCTAAGTGGTGCAGATTTAAGCGGCGCGAACTTGACTGGTGCAAAGGTGGGTTTTGGCGAAAAAATAATGGTCAAGCTAACTAACGTTAAGCTCAAAGGCGCAACAATGCCCAATGGCTCTCTCTACATGCCATAAGCGTGGCAGCAACATCTTCTGTTGTTTGAAATTCAGTGCTAAACAAAAATAGCGGGTATTGCCAAGTTTGAGTTAGCAATCCACGCTATAGAGGAATTATCCGAGACATTACAACAGACTATCAACAAAAAATCGACTATACATCCGCAAAATTGCTTGACTTGCTGTAAAAACATTAATTTGCAGCGATCGCGAAATCATGTACAAAAGATTGAGATGCTCTTGTCAAAAACTTTAACCATGCAAACAACTCACATTTTTTGTATAAGCTGACTAGAAATTTAAGACAAATTTAATGTTGTGGGTTTGATGTAGATGATGGATTCGTTTAGCAGCCGTAAATTATAGAAATGTCAAAGCCTTAAACGACCAATAAATATAGATTTCAAGCATTCTATATCAATAATAAAATCCCAAAAGCTGTGGCGCACGCTGCGTGTGTGCTACAGCTTTTGGGATTTTATATTTAATTGCGCCCAGCTACTTATTAAGCAGTTAAATACGATAACGAAAGGGATGTTTAACAAGTTTTAACTGAAGTATTGCAGTAATTAGAATAATCCAATTTTTATATCTTTCTAAAGGATGATTTATGATCCCCGCTAATATCGTAGGTTAAAACAACGGTAATTATACTTAAACATTTTTCTGGCTTTAGATGCAATTTTTTCAAAAGAGAGATCATTTAATTTGTTCCTAATTGTTATCCCAAAGTGATTATTTGGAAAATTCAAAATAAATGTTTTCTTATTACCTAAAGTCTATTTTTTCTCAACGAACATCTTTGCTTAATAATATTTAAAATCTATGTCTAGTTTATCTAAATTATGGGCAATATCCTTAATTTCATTAGCTTCCAGCATCACATCCCCAATATTTGCAGCAGATCTAGCTGACAATAAAATCAACTATGATCTCAATCAAATTCCGCCAGAGCAATCCTTGATAAATAAACAATCGGGGCAAAAATCCTCAAATGATGCCAAGCCCAAATACATCATCGAATTTCAGGCAAAGACCGCTAATGAATGGATAATTACGGTCAATCAGCAGCCTACATTTGAGGTTAAAGACTTGCCTAGTGCGGCGATCGCTACAGCTAAACTTGCGGTTATTCTCAACACACCTAACTTTGATCCCAGTCAACTTGAGCCATTGGTAGTGAATGGCGAATACCTTGGTAAATATAAAAATACAATCCTGTTTAGAATCCCTAAATCCGAGGTGGTCAATCCTTCGTTGAGTTTGACCCAATGGATTAATAATCTCAGAGTTGCGGCTGGGGCAGAACCCATGACTCTCGTTGAAGCCCAAAAGCAAATGTATCAATTAACAGCTACTAACGAAAAAATTGATGGTATTGCTTCTTGGTATGGTCCTTATTTTCAAGGTAGACAGACCGCTTCAGGAGAACAGTTTGAACAACAGGATTTTACGGCTGCTCACCCCAGCTTGCCTTTTGACACTTACCTCAAAGTTACCAATCACCAAAATGGTAGATCAGTAGTCGTGAGAATCAACGATCGCGGTCCCTACGTGGGCGATCGCAGTCTCGATTTATCCCATGCCGCAGCGATCGCACTGAATAGCGATGAAGTTGGCGTTGTACCGATTACAGCAACAATACTTGCACCATTGAGATAATTGAGATAAGAGATAAAAACGGCGCATTGCGCCGCTTTTTTATCTGAGATTTTCGGTACGTGTACCAATATCGAGAAATTGAATTAACTTGACAGGATCAGCATTAAACATAAAAGCTCTGGCATCAGGAGCAATTTTATATCCTTCCTTTTCGGCAGCTTTTTGGGCAGCATAGGGAAGAGGACTTGATAGTTCAAACATTAAACGAGCATAGGGATCGCTCAATACTTCTACCGTATTAGGAAAAGAAACTGGCTGAGTATATTCGGCGGACAGATGAATGTTATATAGCAGAACAGAACCATCGGAAGTACCCAATTTTTTGAGATGTATCGCTTCTTCCGTAGGATTACCATCCGTTGATTCGCCATCGGTAATGTTGATAATCGTTGGTGGATAGCTATTCGGATGTTTTTCAATCCATTCCTCTAAAAGTAGACGTGCCATCGCGAATACACTGCACATCGCTGTACCGCCACTTGCCACAGGCTTAAACCAAATCGGAAAATCGTTATACACTTCGACCAAACCACCCATCCCATCGGGTAATTTCTGAGCGCGTTTTTCCAATTCGGCTGGATTTTCGTAGATTTTACCAATGGGCGCGATCACTTGATCGCCAGCAATACCATTGAGTGCCGAGGCAACTTCACTGTTATAACCAATGACACCCACATCAAAATAATCGTAAATCTCATTACCTTTAACACAGCGTTGTCCTAAAGAGTCAAGCAAACGATTGACTGCATCAGCAACTGCCTGTGCTTTTTGGACCGATTCACTAGTTTTGTGCAAGCTTTCATTTGCGCCTTTGGCTGTTCCCTTACTTGCACTTTCACTCGAAAATGCGTCTGCCATCGATCCTGATTGATCGATTAGAAAAAGAAAACAACTAGGTTGGCGACGACTGATCTCTGCTGAGTAAGGCATATTAAACTTACCCGATTCCTTAATTTATTTATGTCTCAAGAGTTAACCTCAGTCTAGCAAAGGTAAGCTCAATAAACCTTTTCCCAATCAAAATTCAGCTATTTATCCTAAGCAATCTATTCACAACCAACTCTGGAAACATAACCCGAAAGGGGTATGTTTCCAGAGTTGGTTGTGTGCCGTAGACAAAATGAAAATGCACAAGCCTCTGCTTTCTCAGCATTATGGCGATTGATTCTATTTTGTTAGTTATTATGATGATAGTAGGACAGGCAGCACCAAGCAGCACTAGTTTTAAACGTCATAACTATACAATTCTTAACCTATGCCATCCATCAATCTCAGCAAGATTCTTCTAAAAGGAGAAGTATTGTCCCTATTGAGAGGATTAATTACAACGCTTACCTCCCCAATCATGATTCAAAATCACAAAGGGGAAGTCCTAGTTGCAGACCTTGGCATAGAAGTAAATAAGTCTTCACAAGCTGAATTTAATTACGCTTATGACTATCCAAGTAATGTCTCTAAGGTTCCAATTTTACTGGATGAAGAAGTATTAGGTTGGGTGATTGGAACTGAACAGACTCAGCAGGTTGCTGATTTTTTAAACTATATAGTTAAGCGCGAATTTGAAAGGAAAACTCTTGCAGCAGATGCTCTGGATAAATATCGAGAGATTAGTCTGCTCTATACGATCGCTAGCAAAATGTCTAGCTGTCTAGATGTTAAGGAAATTGGGACTCTAGTCATAGAGGAAGCAAGTCGGCTAATCAGATGTACTAGTGCATCGGTCATGCTCCATAATCAACAAGATAATTCACTAGAGATCATTGCCGCTAAAGGTACTGCTGAACGGATAGGAAGTTTAAAATTTGCAGTTGATAAAGGAATTGCAGGGTATGTCTTTACCACTGGCAAACCAGAATTAGTGAATGATGCTACTAAAGACCCACGCTATATCGTTAATGAGAATCACTCCTATGCGTTAATTTGTGTACCAATTCTCACTAAAGATCGCATTTTAGGTGTCGTCAATATCAGTAATTCCGAGCCTATTAGTTATACATCTCAAGATCTTAAGTTATTTACAGCATTAGTCACTCAAGCTTCTGGAGCCATTGAGAATGCCTTACTCCATGAAAGCAAATTACAAGAAGAGAGAATCAAAAACAATTTAGAGAGATACCTATCGCCTCAGGTTGCTCAAGCTGTCATCAATGATGCAGGGGAAGTATCCCTTACTACGAGTAAACGAAGAATTGCTATGTTGTTTTCCGATATTCGCAATTTCACTACAAAATGTGAAGAACTAGAGCCAGAGCAATTAGTTGCATACTTGAATGAGTATTTCACTCAAATGGTGGATGTGATTTTTACGAATCAGGGAACAGTCAATAAGTTTGTAGGCGATATGATCGTCGCGATGTTTGGTGCACCTTCGGCGATCGCGGATCGGGAATATTGGGCGATCGCTGCCGCAATTAATATGCAAAAGCGCATCAAAGAACTGCCGATTGATTGGATTCGGGCAAACTTTATTACAGGGATTGGCATTAGCACTGGAGATGTGATTGTGGGTAATATTGGCTCACCACAACATATGGACTACACAGCGATCGGTGATGAGATGAATATTGCTTCACGTTTGCAAGGATTGGCACAAGGAGGACAAATTTTAGTGACTCGTAGTGTTTATGAGGCAACGCAGGCTAGTTTTCAATTTCGCGAGTTTGGAACTTTACCCGTCAAAGGTAAAAAGAATCTAGTAGAAATTTTTGAAGTTATTTACTAAGTTGCTATGCATAATAAAAAAAACAGAACCAAAACCTGTGGCGCACGCTGCGCGTGCGCCACAGGTTTTGGGGTTTTATATATTTAATTGCACCCAGATACTGAGTACTTATTATTTTTGAGCGCAAAGCGCTGTAAGTGATACATTAGTTTTGAGAAACCTCAAAGTCTTTAAAATGTCTAAGAAGCTATTAATCGTTGATGATGAGCCTCACATTCGTTTGCTATTAGAGCAAACCTTGGAAGAGTTGGAGGATTATGACGTAGAGCTACTAACCGCAACCAATGGTGTAGAAGCACTAGAGGTAATTCAGAGGGAAAAACCAAACCTAGTATTCTTAGATGTCATGATGCCTAAGATGAATGGGTATGAAGTATGTCAAACCGTCAAAAGTGATGCCAGCTTAAGCGATGTCTACATTATTATGCTGACGGCTAAGGGGCAAGAGTTCGATCGCGATCGGGGTAAGGATGTTGGGGCAGATATTTATATGACTAAACCCTTTGACCCTGATGAAATTTTAGAAAAGTCCTGTGAAATTCTAGGAATAGAAGCTTAAATGAGCGTAAATCTGACCTGTAAGTTAAGCGATCGCCATCTCGATAGCCATCAAGGCAGTAGTCAGCGCCAATTAGCGATCGCTGTATCCGCTAGCTCCTCTAGTAATAGCAGTAATGCTCCTTTAAACCTGTGTCTTGTATTAGATCATAGTGGTTCCATGGGGGGACAGCCACTAGAGACGGTTAAACGCGCCGCCCAAGATCTAGTCGATCAAATGTATCCGCAGGATCGCATTAGCGTAATTGGCTTTGACCATAAGGCTAAGGTCGTAGTGGAAAATCAGCTAGTCGAGCGGATCGCTTCCATCAAAGAAAAGATTCAATCCCTCAAAGCATCAGGGGGAACTTGCATTGATGACGGGATTAAACTGGGTTTGCAGGAAACCAGTAAGGGCAAGGATGGCACTGTTAGTCAGCTATTCGTGCTAACAGATGGCGAAAATGAACATGGAGATAATGAACGATGTTTTCAGTTTTCCCGCTTAGCCACAGAATACAACATGACCTTGCATAGTCTCGGTTTTGGCGATAGCTGGAATCAGGATGTACTAGAACGTATTGCCGATGCTGGTGGTGGTGCGATGGCATACATTCCATCCCCTGAAGCGGCAGGGGCAGAATTTCAGAAATTATTAAGGCGCGTTCAAGCGATCGGTTTGACTAATGCCCATCTAATTTTGCAACTTGCGCCCCATGTCAGACTTGCCGAATTAAAGCCGATCGCCCAAGTTGCCCCAGACACCATCGAGCTATCCTATCAAACTGAAGGTGATGCCATTATTGTGAGGCTAGGAGATTTAATGACTGATGTGGAACGAGTGGTGTTATTTAATCTCTACATCAGCCCTGCTAGCTATATTACGAGTTATCCAGATAGCTCAGAAATTCCGATTTTGTCTGCCCAAGTCCGTTATGACATACCCTCGCAAGGACAAGTTAATACATTGTCACCATCTGTGGCGATCGCCGCCAATCTAGTTCAAGACCTCAGCCCACAGCTCGATCCAGAGGTACAAAATTATGTATTGGCTCTAGCAAAGTACCGACAGACCCAACTTGCGGAACAAAAACTGCAAGAAGGCGATCGTACTGGTGCAGCAACAATGTTGCAGTCAGCGGCAAAAACCGCATTGCAAATGGGTGATCTTAATGCCTCGACAATCTTGCAGAATAACGCTACCCGTCTACAATCAGGTACATTCCTCAGTGAAGCCGATCGCAAAAAGACCCGTATTGCTTCCAAAACTGTACTGCAAACACCAACTGAGCCTAATACATAGGAATTGCTATAGAAATTTCTGTTTCATTCCTGTTGTCAGTTTTCCTTCAAGTTTTATTTATTAAGTTGCTCTTATGATCACCTGCCCTAATTGTGCTCATTCCAATCCTGACGGAGCGGTAAACTGTGAAGCCTGCTTTACTCCATTACCCATTGTCAAAAGCGTTCAATGTCCTAGCTGTAATGCAACCGTATTATCGGATGCAAAGTTTTGTGGTCATTGTGGATTTAATCTGAGCACAGCTAAGGTTGGGAGTCATCCGCCAGAAGTTAATTTAGGAAGCGGCACAACTGATCCAGCGCCATCCATCAATCTGTCAACTGAAATTTTCCCTGTAATCCCCACTTCAAGCGCTATGTCTAATTCTCTACCTGACGAGACAACTGAAGGCAATGCTGCGGCAAACTTAGCCGCAAATAGCCAAGAGGTACAAACTGCTCCCAATATCCACGAGGAAGAACTATTTGTAGCTGTTGAGCCAAGTACTGCTCCTGCAAATATTCCTGCATCTTTAAGCCCCAAAACTCAGTTACAGCAATTTGCTGCTTCGTTGCTCCATGTTCAGACCAACCAGACTATCGAAATTCCGCCCCATTTACCTGTAGTGCATATCGGCAAGCCTAATACGGTAATTCCACCTGATATCGATGTCTCAGGCTTTCCTGATTCCGATATCGTTTCGCGGATTCATGCAGATATTCGCACCGAGGGCGGCTCTTTTTATTTTGAAGATACAGGTAGCTCGAATGGGACTTATATCAATAATTTGCCCCTACCTGCTGGCAATCGCCATAAGCTCAGAGCAGGCGATCGCATTTCCCTAGGCAAAGGAGATAAGGTTAGTTTTATTTTCCAACTTAATTCTTGATTCTCCGCTTTAGCAATTTTTATAAGTAGCTAGGAGTAATTAAAAACCAGAGCCAAAACCTGTGGGGCACGCTGCGCGTACGCCACAGGTTTTTGGGGTTTATATTTAACAATACTTCGGACGTTTTTAGAAAATAGAGAAAAAAGCTATTCATCGTATAAGGTGCAGATATTGAACACCAGCACCAAATGAATAGCATAAATTTCATACTACCCAGTGTACTGAGTAAACCGCAACAAAAGTTTCTGATAACGTTGTTTTCGACAATATTGTTTGTGTGCGGGAAAGTGAACTTTACTAACCTAAGTCGATATAGTCAAATATCAGAACGTAGCTATCGTCGGCAATTCCAGCGTTCCTTCAACTTCATCCAAGGTAACGCCGACCTGATAGAACGAGCAATTCCTGTAACATCACGTCAGATTATCGCGACAGAAATGCTAGTTTTCATCCTCAGGAAAGAATTAAGCAATTAATCGCACAATCAGGATGTGAGGTGATATTTCTGCCTCCCTATTCTCCTGACTTAAACAAGATTGAGAAATTTTGGGCTAGGTTAAAACGGCATGTTAGTAAGATTATCGGACAATGTGAAAGTTTATGGAATGCTGTACAACAAGCCTTCTGTTACTTGTCCTAACTTTCCCTTTCTTTGCTATATTTTGGCAAAATTGGCATCCTCTACAGGCACACTATCTATCTTCTAAATTCCGAAAATCATTGCGATCATTACTGACAGAACCGCTTACCTAATAGAAGGGATGCTGTCTATAAACAGAATGAAGATATATCAATACCATGCAAAATTATCGATGGTTAACAAACGCTTCCCAAAAGAGCGCTTACTAATTCTGTATCTGTAAGATTAAATTGACTTTTCCTGTCATATAACTAGGCGATCGCCATTTGCGAATAACATTTTCTAATTCAGCGATCGCATTACCATCTTTTAATGTCGAGTTTTGGCTATCGGTTGATATATTGCTGATGCGATCGCCATTAATCTCAAGGTTGAGAGAGATTGTTCCAGATGTCGTTATGGTAATACGTTGGGATTGTAAGTAACGTACTAGATCCGTAGTTATGTCACTAGGGACTTCAGATTTAATTTGCAAAATGTTGATATTAGCGGTTGTAGCCATATCACTATTAGCAGCACGGGATGCAGTCGCAGGAACTGACAGTTTAGTAGATGATGGTGAAGGAGCAGGCTTTGCAGCCTCAGCACTAACTGGAGCTTGCAAGGTATCTTTGTTGGGTAGTTCCAATCGTCCTTGTGGTGCAGCCTTGGCTGCGGTCATACCATCATTGATTGCAGAAGAACCTGAAGTGTTTCCTTGACGATAACGATCTACATTCCCAATCGGGCTATTCATCGGTTCAGGAGCGATCGCTACTTTATCAGTTCTCTCACGAGGTTTTGCCACAGGATTTATTTCCTGTGCAGACTTAGGAGCGTTCGGAGCAACAGGTGCGATCGCTGAGTTCGGAGTTGTAGGATTTGCCGACTTTGATGAAGCCGCAACTTTAGCAGAACTTTCTGCTTTATCTAATTTATTGTCTGAGCTAACGGCAGGTGGTGCAGCAGCTTGCTCAGGGGGAGCCGCATTGGGGGTAGAGGCAATTTGATAACTAGGTTGTTCGCCAAAGGGAGGAGAGATCAGACGGATTGCACCAATACTAACTCCCACAATGGCGATCGCCCCTGCCATAATCTTGAGCCAATTGAGATTGAGGCGACGTACCTCTAGCAACACATTCGGCAAAATTACAAACTCATTGGCACAGAGTTCGATACTTTCATAAAGATCAAATAATTGTAAAGTTGTTAGCTTTAGTTTTGATAATTTCGGAACTTCAATCACATGATCGAGGGTTTCAAAATCATCCTGCGCTAACCAGCGATCACAGTAGCTAGTCACTGCCTCGATCAGATTAACAATTTGCTGTTGATTGCCCTTAATCACTTTGCGACTATTCGCGAGCTGCAACCGAAAGCGTAAATTCTGAGCCACAATTTGTGCTTGCCAGTCAGATAAAGGCGATCGCTCTGTCCAGACCTCTAGTAAGCAGGTTGGCAGTTCATAGCGACGACTGAAGATATTTGATTCTGACGAGGAGTAACTCATAATACTAACCAATCTGACTGCGCTCAAATAGGGCAACCCAAAGGCGGCGTGAACCAATTTGGGAACTGTAAAACAGCAGATCTATCAATAATTTTAACGCTAATTTCTGAATTGCGTCAGGTTTTGCTTGCTCCTCCTCCGCCATCCGTTCTTGATACAACGTATTAAAGCGATCAAGATAGTCGCCGAGGATGGGTTCGCGATAGGGAGGACGTTTGAGCGCAGTGCATTTTTCTAACTGGGCTACGGCATTACGAATAGCAAATTGTTGCTGGGCAGCTAAGGTACAACTGATCAGAGTCATTGCTCTCGCTTCATCAACATCTAGCTTTTTCCGTCCCTTACCCTTGCGAAGGGGGCTAGCCTGTCGCAACCGCCAAAGGGTAATGCGATCGCTCAGAATCTCCTCTAAACCGAGCTTTTCGGCAACCGCCAACATCTCATCGGAACCCAAACCCGTCAACGCCTCCAAGGCAAGCAACACTAAATCCAAATGCGCCTTAATTGCCTGCAATTGTGGCAAGTCTGGGTTATCAAAGGATGTGGCGGAATGGGGAGTCATGAGTCTGAGCTTGATTTAATTTGAGGCAGAGGTGGAGGTGGGAGAGGACGACGCTTGGCGGTTGCCAGATCGCTGGTTTTCGCCATGGACAAGTCAATTGACTTCTCGATCGCGGCTTTAGTTGCCTGCTTAATCACACTAATATCTCTTGAGCTATTAGTGGCACTATTGCTAGAGCTATTGGAATTATTATTCCCCTGATTAACTCTTTCGCCTCGCGAATTATTTTCACCTCGCGAAGCGCTTCTCGCCCTTCCTTGAGTTGCCCATGCCTGCATAAAGCTAATCTGTTCCCTTGCCGTACTAGCCAAGGGATAGGTTTCTTTAATTGCGCCGATAATATCTTCAGTAGTGACATCTCTCTGTTCATGGAAGGCGCGATACATTCCTTCGACGATCGCCTGTTCAATTTCCGCTCCACTAAATTCCTTAGAGATAGAAGCCATTTTATCAATATCAAAGTTCCGCAATTCCATGGGACGAAATCGTTTCAAATGGAGTTGAAAAATTTCCTTACGTTCCTCATAGGTTGGTAAATTGATAAAGAACAATTCATCAAACCTGCCTTTTCGCAAGAGTTCAGGGGGTAGCGCATGGATATTATTTGCCGTGGCGACGACAAATACAGGGCTAGATTTCTCCTGCATCCAAGTTAACAGGGTTCCCAATACACGTTGACTGGTTCCCGAATCTCCCATACTATTAGCAATTCCCCCAAACGCCTTATCAATCTCATCAATCCAGA
Source organism: Pseudanabaena sp. BL-A-41 (assembly GCA_050632425.1). Classification (GTDB taxonomy): domain Bacteria; phylum Cyanobacteriota; class Cyanobacteriia; order Pseudanabaenales; family Pseudanabaenaceae; genus Pseudanabaena. Next base: position 4,582,512 of record CP192607.1, read on the forward strand.
GAATACAAGGCGCAAGGGCTTCAGCTAGCTGAATCGTTTGACGGGTTCGGCTTTCAGACTGTCCCACCAAGCTACCAAACAAGCGCCCCACGTCTAGCCGCAACAATGGTAAACGCCAAAGATTAGCGATCGCCTTAGCACAGAGACTTTTCCCCGTCCCTTGAATTCCTAATAACAAAACCCCCCTTGGATTTGGTAAGCCATAGGCTCTTGCTTCATCGGAAAAGGCTAGCTGACGTTGCATTAGCCACAGCTTGAAATTATCTAAACCGCCGATACTATCTAAGGTTTCATTGGGCGTAAAAAATTCTAAAAATTCCGTTTGGCGAATCCGCTTTTGTTTTTCAAGCAAAACGCGATCAATATCGGATTCATTCAAATAATGCTTCTGGACGATGGATTTAGATAATGTGTGACAAATGCGATCGCGTGTCATCCCCATGCAAGCTTTCACCAGTTGGTCGAGGCTATTCCCTGCCAAGCGCAACTGTTCCGCAGGAATCATCTGCTCGATAATATTACGAATTTCTTTATTTTCGGGTAAAGGGAAATAGAGGACAGACACCTGTTCTTCTAGCTCAGAGGGCATTTCCAGAAGTGGACTGAGTAAAATCAAAGTCTTGCGAGTATTGCGAAAGCTGCGATAGAGATTTCGCAGTTGACGCACAAAAATTTCATCAAGGCGCTGTGAGGCTAAGCGACGATGCAGATCCCGAAAGACATAAATACTAGCCGTTTGGCGATCGCCATTTTCTACAACCTGCAAAGCTTGTAATAAATTATTTTTACCCTCCTGATTATGCTCAAACCCCCGCACCAAATCGTAATAGAGCATTTGCCGTGGTGGGCTACATTCTTGAGCAACTTGGGCGATCGCCCTCTCCGCACGTTCTTCTTCCCATGTCACGACATAAATAATCGGGCATTTGGCACGGATGAGTAAGCTCAGTTCTTCTTGAAAATTAAGAGATTTCATTATGGCGGAATGTCTGGGATTAATCAAAATACGCAAAGCATACAGTGCTTTGCGCTTCAGTAAAACCCAATAAATTTTGAGAAAGTGTTGTTTTATGACACTTTCTCAAAATTTATTGCTTTACATCCTATAGATAATTATGCCCGTCTATTTATTTGAAGCTCCAATTTTAGAAGAAATCGTCATTATTGGCTGGTTGGCGATAGGGGGTTGGCAAGGATTTGAGATGACTGAGAAATTGCAATAACTCATCATTAGTTAATTGCTGCCGAGATTTTTTATCAAAGGTACGGACTAAATAATCGCGCCCCTGTGTCTTTGTCCAATTAAGTCGATCCATCTCCACATCAATTTTAGAAATTGCATCAGATAGATCGATTGGTTCTGGTGCGATCGTCGGGGCGGACGATTTACTGGGCGTAGGGACAGGTTCCGTAGGTCGAGTTACGATTTCTTCGTGGGATCTAGGCGGCTCGATCGACGCATATTGCAAACTCTCATCTGTATAGTCATTCGCCCCATATTCATTGGCATATTCTAGGGCTGGTTCCGATTGAATCGTATGCGTTGTCGTGTGGTGTCCTGCCCCTAAACTGCCTAGATTATTTAAATTTGCGGAGGGTAACGAATTGACCGACGCAGGCTCACGGGAAACCTGTGTCAAAATAGGCGATCGCCCTGCATAGTTGCCATAGTTACTATCAAACCCATTATCAAAGGCAATCCCTGCGATCGTTAAAGCACGCTTCACGGCCCGATCTTCCGCTATCTCCAGATCGCTATCAACCGCCGTAGCCGTGCCCATGATCGCATCACCTTGAGACACGATCGCCCTAAAAGCATGAAGACCATCAATTTTAGGGAGCATCTCAGTCTGGATGCGCCCCTGTGGATATTGAGAGCGAAACTGAGCGAACATAAGTAAGTACAAAATCAAATTCTTGAAAAATTTTGAGCAACAATTCTTTGGGGTAACAATACACCACGCAAAGAGCATTCCATCGTCTCATTTTTAGGGCAAAAAAGTTAGGTTTCTGCGATTTACTGCACCTCCCTTAGCTAGTGCCGAAAAAATAAGCAAAAGGTGGTGTATACCCGGGGATATTATTTTCATCTACCTCATCGATCTGATCGGGATCGAGATATTCATGGGCATAGCGTAAATAAACCTTTTCGCTGACAAATAGATCGAATAGATCGGGATCGATGTGATTGTCCATCTTCATCTTACCGAGGATATGGAGACATTCGGTCAAGGTTTTACCCTTCTTGTAGGGACGATCTTTTGCACTAAGGGCTTCAAAGATATCAGCAATTCCCATCATTCTGGCGGGCAGAGACATTTGCTCGCGGGTTAAACCTTTAGGATAGCCCTTGCCATCCATGCGCTCATGGTGACCACCCGCAAACTCAGGCACGCGACGGAGATTACGGGGGTAAGGCAATTGCTCCAGCATCTCGATCGTAACAACAATGTGATCGTTAATGATTTTGCGCTCTTCCGCAGTTAGAGTTCCCCTCGAAATATTCAGGTTGTAAACTTCATTGTCAGTGAGGAAATTTGTCTCTACACCTTGGGGATCAATCCAGCGATATTTAGCAATTTGCTGGAGACGTTCCTTGTACTCATCGCGCATGAACTCTCCACCAATATTGCAGATCCGTAAGAAATCCTGATCGCTAGAATATTGGACTAGTTTTTGTTGTAAAGCCGCTTCGAGATCGGGAATGATGCTGAGATTGCCTGATTCGATCGCTGCAATTTTTTGGTTGAGAAAACTAATTTCCGCATCCCGCTTGAGCACTTCAAAGCGTGTATTTACCAAATGAATGCGATCGAAAATAGTCTCTAATTTTGTTGCCTTATCAATCACATGGACAGGAGTCGTCACCTTACCGCAATCGTGGAGCAATCCAGCAATTCGCAGTTCGTAGCGTTCGTCTTCATCCAAGGCAAAGTCTTTAAAAATGCCATAGTCAGCCTTACAAGCTGCATCGGCGATCATCATTGTTAAATTAGGGACGCGGCGACAGTGAGCGCCATTGTAGGGCGATTTTTTATCGATCGCCTCAGACATGAGATTAATAAACGATTCAAATAGCTCGCGGAATTGCCCGATCAGCTTGTTATTAGTCAAAGCGATCGCTGCTTGGGATGCTAAGGATTCCGCAATGCGTTGGGAGATCTGCGAAAACTCAATGATCTTATTTGTCTCTGGATCTTTCGCATTAATTAACTGCAATACCCCAATCAGTTCATTTTCATGATTGAGCATTGGCAGCGTGAGGAATGACTGCGATCGATAGCCTGTTTTCGTATCAAAGGCTCTAGTACCTGCAAAGTCAAAACCCTCAGCGACATAGGCATCAGGAATATTAATCGTTTTTTTGTAAAGCGCGGCACGGGCTGCCACCATTGTCTCGTTGGGGTTTCCCTCATCATCATAGAGAGGCAAGGCAGGAAAAGGAATCGGCTCATTGGGCTTAGATACGAGGATCGTACCAAGGGAGTCGTTCATCATGATTTCAAATTGCAGATACCTCTTATCCTCAGTCGCCAGATAAAGCGTCCCAGCATCAGCATTTAAAATTGTTTTTGCACCCCTCAGAATCATCTCCAGCAGCTTAGGCGTATTTTTTTCCGCCGATAGCGCAATCCCAATTTCATTTAGCTTTTCGATCAAGGCAAATGATTCTGATTTGGTGTCGCCAATTTCCATAGTTTCCGTCCCTATCTGTCAACAGTGTCTTTTTCTAAATTTCTAAAAGGGAATATTTCCTCAAATACGATGAGGTTGACTGAGGTCGATAAATATTTCTGACACAGGCGAAAACCCATTTTTTTGCGAGATATGAAAATATTGGGTGGTCAATTTAGCGTAACTCGCCCAAAGAGGAACTGAACTATAAATTTGGATCTGAAACAACTTAACTCTATGTTATCGGTTTGATGAGGAGATTTACTAACTACTTAATCTAGTTGTAATTGTTTGTTAATCAACAATTGAATAATGGATGAATAATTAGTGAGGATTGATTTGGTGTTGGCTAAATGGGGAGACTGCATCAAAAGCTAGGACTAGTGACATATCGCCTTCAGAGAGTGAGCAAATCCCATCACACAATGAACTATTCTTGAAGATTAATTTTGCCTTACGACTTAGATTTTGACTAGCCTTAAGTACAAAATTACTTCCTTGGCAAATTGCTGCATATAGTAACTTTCAGGTTGATTTCCCTGCCTTCGGCGGGAAATCAACCTGATATGCATGATCAATGTGTTGGCTTTTATTTTGACATACGCGAGCCTTGCCAATTACCAAAGTTACTAGTACTGTCACCAGTCCCATAACTGCCATAAAATTCTTTGCAGCCTTCACCAAAAATAAGAATCCCCTTTCCTTGTTGTTTGGGTTGCTGCTTGGGAGTTTCCTGCCAATCAAAATTAATCACATTGTTGTTCAATTTGCCCGTAAACTCACCGATAATCTTGCCGCGATCAAAGTTGGTATATTCATATTTGCCTGCAATCACATCCCCACGTTCCTCTTGCAAAGTTAACTTGCCAATAGGGGTTTGCCAATCGCCACTGATTTTTGATCTACAGGTAAGGGTGCTATCAGGTGTTGCTTCAGGAGCAGTCAGATACTGCATTCCGATCATTGTAACTATGGCGATTCCACCTACGCCCAATGCCAAAATCACCCAAGTAGGTGAAATTTGCCATTCTGGAGATTTTTGGGGAATTTGGGAAAAATATTTTAAAATTCCCTGTCTCGTCAATGTAAATTTCTCAGGCTCTTGACCTACTGTTTCGGAATTACTGAGGACAGGATTGGTGGATGCCTGTTGAGAATCCTCTGTTACTGGAGAAGATCTATGGATATCTTCTTCTGGTAGCAATGGTTGCGATCGCTTGCTTTTAAACCAAAGTTTTTGCATAGTTAGGCAAAATTTTGCTGCCGACAATGAACCTATTGTTTACTATTGTCGCACGAGGACAAAAATCTCGGCGATAAATTCGCTCAGCGATTGTGCTGATATCGCAACCCTCAAATTAGGGACGCGCATAATATTTTACTTTGCTCACTCTCGCTTGATGTTGGTGTTTTGCTTTCCTACGTGATCTTGTTTCGCTACAGCGCGTTGCGCCGTAGCGAAACACAGAGAAATTTTTGAAGCCTCAACAGTCAGTACTCTGTTAAAAATCATAAAAAAGGGGCGCATTGCGCCCCTTTTTTTCTTTACTGTGCAGTTGTTGGTAAGACTGCTACTGATTTTGCATTTGGTGCTTTAGCTTGGAGAAACTGGGTTTCTTTTACAGCTTGATTGGATAGGGAGAAGAGAGGATTAGAAGCAATACCAGCGATCGCTGTGAAGATCAGCGTAAAGACGATCGCCGCTTGGAGAGGCTTCATACCTACTTGAGTCCAAGTAATTGCTGGATAATTCTTGATTGAAGCAGACATTTCTTGAGGCTCCTTAACTACCATCATCTTGACGACGCGGATGTAGTAATAGAGAGAAACCACACTCATGACTAGCGCTAGTAAGACCAAACCGTAAGCTTGAGCTTGCCAACCTGCCCAAAAAATGTAGAGCTTACCAAAGAAACCAGCGAGAGGAGGAATACCACCAAGCGAGAGCAGGCATACACTCAAAGCGAGGGTTAGCAAAGGATCTTTTTGGTAGAGACCACTGTATTCACTGATTTGATCGGTTCCTGTGCGGGAGGCAAACAGGATCACACAGGCGAAAGCACCCATGTTCATGAACAGATACAGGATCAAGTAAAACACCATGCTGGCATAACCTGCTTCGGAGTCGATCGCCATACCGAGCATCACAAAACCTGCTTGACCGATGGAGGAATAAGCCAACATCCGCTTCATACTGGTTTGCGCGATCGCCACCACATTGCCCAAGACCATGCTCAAAACGGTCAATACGACAAACACGTAATGCCATTGCAGAGAAGCCAGAGGAAACGCAGTAATCAAAAATCTGAGAGCAAGACCAAAACCAGCCACCTTAGAGCCAATCGACAAAAAGGCAACTACAGGCGTAGGTGAACCTTCGTAAACGTCAGGTGTCCATTGGTGGAAAGGTACTGCCGAGAGCTTAAAGGAAATCCCCGCAATTACAAATACCATCGAGATGATTAGGGCTGTGTTGCTAACGGTAATCTTTGAGGCGATCGCTGATAGAGAAGTTTCGCCGCCCGAAAGTCCATAGAGCAAGGACATCCCGTAAAGAAAAATCGCCGAGCTTGCCGCACCGACTAATAAATATTTGAGAGCCGCTTCATTGGAGCGCGGATCGCGTTTTGTATAACCCGACAGCAAGTAAGACGAAATACTCAGGGTTTCAAGGGAGACAAATACCATCACCATTTCGTCGGAGCCAGTGAGGAACATGCCGCCGAGGGTAGCACTGAGCAAAATGACTAGATACTCGCCAACTACTACGCCTGACTGCTCTAGATAACGGATCGAAACGAGGATCGTAAATAGAGCCGATAGGGCAATAATGGCGCGAAAAATAATGCTGAGTTTGTCACTATTAAAACTGCCCAAAAAGGCGATCGGATTTTCTAAGCCTGTCCATTGCCACACAAGGGCCGCCGTGGATGCGACTAAACCTGCGATCGCAATATTAGGGAGAACATTTGCCGACTTGCGCCCTGATGCAATCAGATCGACGACTAGCACGAGTACCAATGTCCCAATGACAATGAGTTCTGGCAAGATCGCGCCACTATTGAGTAGAGCATTGAGACTTGCTGTATCCATACTTAATTCATGTGTTGTTGCTATGGCAATTGTATAGCAAAACTTGAAGCCCCTTTAATTTCTTATTTCCACTCTCTGGAGTAAAGAAAGTCAACGAGTATCAAGGTTTTGCAGCTTCCAAGAAGCTTTCAATTAGTCAATGAGTTTGTTATTGGTTTATACAAGCCATATTATAGATTGAATGCTATGATTTTTTTAAAAATAATAGCCCTTACACTATAAAACGTTTGTGATGGCGCAGCATAGCTGCGCCATCACAAACGTTTTCGGTGAAGCAGATATTGATGTCGCAATACCTAAATTTCTAGATTTGAGGAGATAAGGATCATGGCGCGATCGCATATTCCCTGACGGTTGACTAATTGCGCTAACTCTTTAGGTTCATAGCGACCTTCCTCAACCTCTGCGGATGCGCGATCAACGGCTTCGGGATAAGCTTCAGAAATTGCTAGGCGTAATTCCTCAGTATTAAGGTATGTCCCACCAGCTTTACGGCGTTGATTTTTGGTTTGGATACCACGTATAGAATTACGGATTGATAGCTCCCAAGATCTGGTGGTGCGATTTTCCACTTTCTGCTTGATGAGATGCATGAGCAGAATTACAGCATAGCTGCGAATATTGTTGATTTTGTCATCTCGGCTCATTTCTTCTAGTTCATCAACAATTCCCAAAGCTCCATGTATATCGCCTTTAAGCAAAAAGTCTTTTAATGCCAAAAGTTCTTCCATATTTTTATCTATATGAGACTTGCATAATATCGCAATATACTTTCTTCTCCCAAGAATTAGTATTGCGCCGCAACGCTAATTCTTGGGAGAAGAGAGTAATAACAGTAATTATAGCTATAGCGTTTCTCAGGCTAGTGTTTGGCTGTAACGCCAAAGGCGTTACAGCCAAACCAATTATGCTTGACGATCGCGTTGAGACTTTGCAGAGCCATTCGCTGAGGTGTTAGCTGAATTTTTTGCAAAGGGTTGCAAGTTCCAGCCAAACACCATAAAGCTTTTGTGCTTGCGCTGCATCTGACGCAGGATCTTGACCACTTCCATCAAATCTTCACGGTTGTCTGGAGGTTTCTTGGTGCGGAGCCTTGCAAAGGGCAGCAGCACCCCAAATTGAGCAGCAGCATTGCAAAACGAGTTAAGCATTGCGCGTTCGGGCGCATGGACTCCGATGGTTGCCTCACCTACCTGAATCAAACAGCCTTTATCACTGCCTGTCGCCTCACGGGTAACGCGATCAATCGTCAACGAACAACGCATTGTAATGTAGTCCGACACCGCCACAGGGTCAGAAAAACTCACTTTCCAATCGTGGCTCAGAGCATCAAGCCTTGAACAGAGCATCAACCAAACGGTAAAAAATTCGGAATAATTTTGGCGATCGCCTTCGCTATGGGCGGCAATACCAAACGAGCGAGCCTTAGATGCTGACAGCAACAAAATGGGATCGGAAGCATCAGAAACATGAGTCATAGTCAAAACCAAAAAACTCTTTGAATAATGTACATTTATCAAAGAGATCTGTCACCTGTCATTTATGACTAGAAATAGGCAAAATCTAGCAAAAAAATGTTTTCTTTGATTTAAGCTAGGTTTCTGATGGAATTACTTGTAAAACTGACTTTGGTAACAGCTTGTCTTTAAACCAAACTGTTAATGCTGGGGTATCGCTTACCTTTACACCCGCTTTTTCGAGATTTAGCCGCTCGGAAATCGCCAAGATTAAATTTTCACAATTAGCCTGTCGTACCTGAGAAAACTTTTTGCGTAAATATTCAGGTCGCCAATAGCCCACGATCTCTAATAAATAACTACGTCCGTCAGGATGCACTAACCGAAAATCAGGAATCATCACGCTTCCGGGAATCGGAATTAAATCCACTTCTCTTTCTAATTTCCATTCCGTTTTTAAATCCGCCCATTTCTCCGCAAAGGAAGCCTCAAGCGCACTGTCATACATTTTACCAGCAGGATAATGACTGACTAACCCACATTCCGAGTCAAGGGTAAATAAGCCCTTGCGCTTTTGTTTAGAATACGTGTCTTTTTCAACGAGCGTAGCTTGCAGACTCCATTTCGTGACATGGAGTAAAGCAGGTAGTAGTTTAGCGATCGCTAGTCCATAGCGTGTACTTGTGCCAAATAAACTAGTCGCGCCATCAACGGTAATCGTAAAGCCATAATCAACATCCCCTTCGATATAGGACATTAATTGAAAGAGTTTGAGATAACGAAAGAGCAGCTTATATTCCCCCGGATCATTGCGATGCACATTCAGCGTCATGTGACTGGCGCGATAGAAAATGCCTTGGACTTGCGAGAGATTATAGCGATGGATTAAGTCTTCAGTAGTTGGCGTATCAAACTGCGTCAGAATCCGATTTTCCATCAGGTCAGCATAAAGCCCTTGAATAATTTGGGAAGGCAACACTTCACGACTGAGTTCTTGAGTGAGCTTATCCGCAAGTTTTTCTAAGGTTTCGCTAGTAGCTTGTTGACTAGGAATAACTTGAGCCGAAAGTTCAAAGACGCGGCGGCGCAATTCCTGCGGTTCTAATGGACTAATAATTTCAAAGGCGCTAAAGCTAGATTTGAGAATATGCGCTAATCCCCGCTTTACCCGATAATCGGGCGTATCACCTTCTAGTTCTTGCAATTGGCGATCGAGTTCACTCTGGGGCTGCCCCTTACAACTTTCAAAAATAGCGATTAATTCCGTAGCGATCGCTTGATGCTGATCATCCAATTTTAATCTTTTAGGAATGACAGTTTCGCCATTCAGTCGGTGCATCAAGAGATCGCTAGGTAGCATAAATATTTTGCAGCAGTACTAATTTCCCTTTATTCTTACTCAATTCCTACTCAGATGATGGTTTGCCTATTTCCGCTAGACCATAGCCAATTAAAATCCCAACACAACTTGCAACCAAATCGCCAATATCAAAAGTTCGATTGGGAGAAAGTGATTGGCACAATTCTTCGATAAGCGTGAATACACTAAACACGAATGGAAACAGTGGTAATTTCCAAGCTGCTAACTTGAAAGTACGATGATTGCCAGCCATCTGTCCTAAAAAAGTCGCTAACCCATACAGAAATATATGACCAGCTTTATCATTTTGGGTCAGATATTCGGGTAAAGCATGGTTATAGGCAAGGACAATGATCAGCGTAAATACGCTCAAGTAGATTACAGCCAGAACCTTCCAGACCAAATTGTTCGATTTCATCACAACACTATATGTCCGTTTGGACATATTGGACATATTAAGCAGTTACTCAAAACCCAGATTGCTGTACCGCCCGCATAGCACGCATCTCAGCAATCTGGGTTTGATTTACAACTAAGCTCAGGCACTTAAATAATACAATATGGCGTTTACAATGGGTTTTACCATGTTGTTTTATGTCTGAAATTTAATGGCTGAATTAGTTCTGTCCTCGGCTCAAATTAATCGCGCTGCCCTCACACCAATGATGCAGCACTATATCGAAATGAAGGAGCAGTATCCCCATGCGGTAATGCTGTATCGATTAGGAGATTTCTTTGAGGCATTTTTTGAGGATGCGGATCTAATTGCAAGGGAATTAGAATTAGTCCTGACGGGGCGCGATGGGGGGAAAGCGATCGGACGAATTGCGATGGCAGGGATTCCCCACCATGCTCTCGATCGCTATGCTAATCAGTTAGTCGAAAAGGGCTACTCGATCGCTGTCTGCGATCAAATGGAATCGGCTTCCGAGGCACAGGGACTAGTGCGCCGCGAAGTCACGCGAGTAATTACCCCCGGAACCGTGATCGAAGAGGGGATGCTGGCAACGAAGAAAAATAATTTTTTGGTAGCGATCGCTAATGGTGGCGATAACTGGGGCTTAGCCTATAGCGATATTTCCACAGGTGAGTTTGCGGTCACGCAGCTAAATAGCACTGAGCATTTAATTCAAGAACTCTTGCGCTTACAACCTGCGGAAGTTCTCATTCCCATTGATGTCCCGAATCCGCAATTATTTCGTGGTTCTAAAGCTGAAAAAGCCACTGACTTTTGGGAAGGAATTTCGCAGAAAAAACAATCATCTTTGCCTGAACCCTTTAGCGCTTTGCCTGAAAGTTTTTGCTATACGCCGCGATCGCAATCCTCTTTTGCGCTTGCCGAAGCCAAACAACGGATTCTCGATACCTTCAGAGTGCGATCGCTGGAGGGATTTGGCTGTCAATCTTTGCCCTTAGCGATCCGCGCCGCAGGGGGGATTTTAGAATATTTAGAATCTACTCAAAAAAGCGTCAAGATGCCTTTGCAAGGGATTTCCACCTATGCGATCGCCGATTATTTAATTCTCGATAACCAAACGCGCCGCAATTTGGAAATCACTCAAACCGTGCGCGATGGCACTTTCTACAGTTCCCTACTTTGGGCTTTAGATAAAACGACGACAGGTATGGGTAGTCGAGCTTTGCGACGTTGGCTATTGCAGCCCCTCAAGGACATTGCCGCAATTAACGAAAGGCTCGACACGATTGCCGAATTATATAAACAACATTCTCTCCGTAAGAATCTGAGAAGTTGTCTGAGTCAGATTTATGACATTGAGAGGCTATGCAGTCGCATCGGTGCAGGCACAGCAAACGGACGCGATCTCATCGCTGTAGCCGTATCCTTGGATCGGATGCGTGATGTTGCCGATGTTGTCGCAAAGTCCAACTCTCGCTATTTAAAGGCTTTGCAGTCCATACCAATAGAACTACTCCAATTGGGCGCACAGTTGCAAAAAACGCTAGTGGAAGAACCGCCGATTTATATTACGGAAGGAAATATCATTCGGTCGGGAGTGAATGAGCAGTTAGATCATCTGCGCCAACAGAGTCGTGATGATGTGGAATGGTTAGCCGCCTTTGAGAAACAGGAAAAGGAACGCACGGGTATTAATACGCTCAAAGTTGGCTTTAATAAGGCTTTTGGCTATTACATCAGTATTTCTCGCGGCAAAAGCGATCAAGCTCCTGCCGACTATATTCGCAAGCAAACTCTGACTAATGAAGAGCGTTATATTACCCCTGAGCTAAAGGAACGGGAAACACGGATTCTCAATGCGGATAATGAATTGAAGCAATTGGAATATGATATTTTTGTGGAATTACGATCGCTTGCCGCCAAACATATCGAACCGATGCGAACCCTCGCAACTGCCCTCGCCGCCGCCGATGTGCTATGTAGCCTCGCCGAAGTTGCCGTCACCTATAACTATTGCCGTCCTGAATTAAAGAGCGATCGCTCACTCTCTATCCAAAACGGTCGTCATCCAGTCGTTGAGCAGTCCCTACCCGCAGGCTTTTTCGTTCCTAATTCCACCTATCTTGGTCATGACGAAAAATCTCCCGATTGTCCCGATCTGATCGTGCTAACGGGTCCCAATATGAGTGGTAAAAGTATTTATTTGCGCCAAGTGGGACTGATTCAACTGATGGCGCAGGTGGGAAGCTTTGTCCCTGCGGAGGCGGCGACTTTGGGTATATGCGATCGCATTTTTACCCGTGTCGGTGCAGTCGATGACCTCGCCACAGGACAATCCACATTTATGGTGGAAATGAATGAAACGGCGAATATTCTCAACCATGCTAAAGAGAATTCCCTCGTACTGCTCGATGAAATTGGGCGCGGTACTTCCACCTTCGATGGTATGGCGATCGCATGGTCAGTTGCTGAATATATCGCCAATAAAATCAAGGCTAGGGGCATATTCGCTACCCATTATCACGAACTGAACGAACTGGCGAGTCTGCTCCCGAATGTGGCGAATTTCCAAGTCACGGTTAAGGAATTGGAAGATGAAATTATTTTCCTGCACCAAGTTCAAGAGGGTGGGGCAGATCGATCCTACGGTATCGAAGTGGGGCGTTTGGCAGGTTTACCGCCCAGTGTGATTAGTCGCGCTAAACAGGTGTTAGAACAAATTGCCAAGAATAGCCATATTGCTACGGGTTTGCGATCGGGCGGTTCTGAGAAAATATCAAATAAATCTGGTGACAAATCCTTCAAAACTTCATCAAAATCTAGGAGAGATGTAACTCAAGAGTCGCAAATGACCATTGATGATTTACTTACCGCCAAAGATGGATTCAAAAAAATCTGAGATCACTTCCCATGCGTGACGATCCTTGAAAAGGTCGATCCCCATGAGGCTTTTGAAAATGTATAACAAAATTAAGAGGGCGATCGCACTAGCAACAATTCTAGAGATCAGCAAGCCAATCGAGCCAATGGTTTTGGGATTATCTTGCGGTTGACTGAGGGAATAGCCTTGCACACCCTTTACCCCCAAATCATTAGCAAATTTCAAAGAGTATTTGTCATCAATACCTTTGACAATGCAAGGTTTTTGAAAAACTTTGCTGATGTAGGCGATCGCCTTAGCTCGTTTATACTGTTCTGGCTCTAAAGGCTGTCGAGCAAAGCTACGATCTAACTTAATCATCGAGATAGGTAGCTCTTGAAGTTGTAATAAGGAAAAATATCTGCCAGTAAAGTCGTCAATTACAATCGAGCAACCAATCATTTTTATTTCTGTGATAAAAGCGATCGCCTGTGGTTGCAGTTCACAAAGCATTGATTCCCCAAGTTCAAAACTAAGGCGTTTGGCAGCAACATCATATTTACTAAGCCATTGATGAAGGCGAGACGGAAATTTATGATCGGTAAAAATTTCATCAGAGAGATTGATTGAAACTGTCACTTTGGGTTGTTGGGCTAATACTTGAATGGATTTTTTAACCACAATCCGATCTAACTGGTAGAGCAATTGGGTGTTTTGAAGCGCCATTAATAATTCTTGGGGTTGCCGCAGATTTCCTTGAGCATCCCGCCAACGCACTAACACCTCATTATGTAAAACCTTCCCTGTTGCTAGCTCATAGACAGGTTGAAACCATAACTCAAACTTATCCGCTTCCAAACGTATCGCTGGAAATACTTCTTCTAGCTGAAGATCGACATGAGCAGTCGCTGAGGGATCAAATTCATTTTCCATTGTAATAATCCCTATTTGCTTTTAAAGTAAGCGATCGCATCTTCAGTATTATTTAGCAGACTTCTGTAATCTTTTTCTTGGAACAAATCGCTTATCTCTAAGGCTTGCTTGCGATCGTAGATCAGAAATAATGGCTCGGGTTGCTTAATAAAGACAACCCCTTTAATGTCATGGAGATTAAAATGATGGACTTCTTTAGCTTTAACCGTAGTCATGATCGGTAATCGCAATTTATTGACAATCCCCTTGAGTTGGTGTTTGTCGATATAAATATGTTTAGATTGGCTAATTTGAGCACCTCGAACAATAATTAAGGCGATCGCACTAATTATTCCCAGCCAATCATTAACCGATAATTGGGGATTTGTAAAAACACCTAAAATGCCGTTAAAGTCCAAATAAATTACTTGCTCTGCCTTGTAATAAGTAATCATCTTATCGAGCATTTCCCCAAAACGCGACATAAATCTAGAGATGATAAGTACCAGAAGCGTTGAACGATAGAAAAAAGTTAGAAAAAAGCGCATCTAATTTGATAAATTAGATGCGAACAAATAAAAAATAATATTAGAAATGCTATCTAACTTTCCTAAAGTTGTCAAACAATTCCTCAAGAAATTACCACAAGACGATTATCCAAAACTTAGCACATTTGCGTTTGTATCTTGCTGGCTTAGTTATGTACTAGACCAGAGTCAAACAAGTATGACAAGTTTATTCCAAAGATTGAATATGCGAGGGATAGACATAGATAAATCAACATTTTCTAAAGCGAGCAAGAAAAGAAACTCAGATATTTTTTGTAATTTATTTGAGGAATTAAGAAAGGAATTGAAGAAAGAGAAAGAAGTAAGTAGAGAAAATTTAGTATTATTTCCCCTAGACTCCACCATAGTTACGCTAACAAGTAAACTAATGTGGAGCCAAGGATACGGACAAGTAAAGCTGTTTAGTGGGATCAATAACTGCACTAATGAACCTGATGGAATATTGATACATTTTGGCAATGGGCATGACAGTAAATACGGGGAAACAACTATAGAAGCAATACCAAAAGAATCAGTCGGAATAATGGATAGAGGGTTTGCCAAACTCAATCGCATCAAAAATCTCATGCAATTACAAAAGCGCTATTTTGTGATCAGAGTTAAGAACAATATGAACCTAGAATTGCTAGAAAATGGAAAAGCGATATTAGGGACAGGTAAGGATAAAGTAGAAGTAAGAGTAGTTTCCTTTTCAGACTTAGAAACCCGTAGTGAATTCCGACTTGCCACAAACTTATCAGAGGCGGCAGATCAAGAAGTAAGTAATGATGAAGTAGCAGAGATTTATAAAAAGCGATGGCAAATTGAGCTATTTTGGAAATTTTTAAAAATGCATTTAAAATTAGATCGATTGATTACTAAAAATGTCAATGGAATTACTATTCAAATTTATACTTGCTTAATTGCTTATATTTTACTAGAGCTAGTAGAAATACCAAAAGAGTTTGGTTGTAAGATGTTAGATAAGCTGCGATATTTACAAGCTTTTATGTGTGAGAATATTAGCTATCTACATTGGTTTAGGAAAACAGTGATTTTAAGCTAAAATCACTGTTTTGACAGGTGTAGTGTATCCGTTTTTAGTATTTCTTCGCGTTTGCTTCAACACTTTTGTTTTTCACCTAATTTATTTTTGTTATTGACAATAGTATTAATATCTTCTTCGGCATAATTAGTAGAACCTTCACTATTAGCAAATCCTAGATGAATATTAAAGTGATCGGCTAGGGCGATCGCCTGATTAATTGCATCAATGGAACTGAACTCTTCATACATTAATAGCTTTTGTTCATCATTCAGACAAACTGCAACTTGCCATGCATTAGCAATGGGTTCTTTGAATGCTCCCCCCACAAAAACAATAGACTTAATCTGAATATAATTAATGTTATTCTCATGAAATTTTAGTTGTCTAGTTTCCCCATGTGGTGATGTCATTGACCAAGATACATTGCCGTCCTTGGTGTGAACAAGCGTAGTAATCGTTTTCTTTTTGGAATTAAAATATCTTTGTTGAGTGAAAATCTTATCTAGATACCAGATAATGCTACAGACAAAAATAATTTGGATGTGGTAATGCTGAAACCGATAAGTTGCGATCGATAAGAGACAAAATACAATAAAAAGAATTAAATTTAAAAAGTCATTATCTAAGGTTTCCCCCGCAATTAGTTCTGACCAAATTACATTATTAATATATTTTTGAATAGATTCTAAACCCCTTTTTAACCAGACGATTGGCAAAATAAAGTTAGTATAAAATGCTTCGTCATGATTGGGGATTTGACCTTGAAACTTCATCTATTTGAATAAGTTGTGATGATTTTGCTAATCCATACATACTGCCGAGTAATAACCACAGCAATATACTAATGCGCGGCTCATAAAATACTATGTCTAACCAGCCCGATAGTAAACACAAAATAATGCTGATAGCAACAATGACCATCGTTCCTTCAGTTTGTTGAGCAAATACCGATCTCAGCGATGTCCAGATTGTCCAGATAATAATCGTCACAAACCCCAGTAAAGCGGGAATCCCAGATCCCACGGCGATCGCCATGAAAAAATTATGCTCATGGGGCAAGCCGCGCAAATCATAGCCCATCGACTGTGCGATCAATGGGAAATTTCGTAAACCCCAACCTTGAATCGGATGCTGAGAAATTAATGAAAGTGCAAACTGCCAAGCATTCAGGCGATCGGCTGTCGATGCGTAGTCGCCTAATTTGGGATCGACGGTGCTAGTCAAACGATTGACAAATCCTTCTGGCAATAGCGATCGCAACGCTTCCCCACCCAACCCAAATTTCTGTCCAAATACAGCCCAAGCAATCAACAACATCATTAAGCCAAATCCCCCCACCAGTTTCCACTGGCGATAATATAACGCGATCGCCACAAATCCTAAAATCGCTAAGACCCAAGCATTACGCGAACTCGTGAGAATCAGGACACAGATCGCCAAAGCAAGCGCAATTAGGGCAATCCACTTTTGAGGCTTAGAAATACTCTTGACTTTACCAACAGCAAAATGAAAAGTGATCGGAATGATCGTTAATAAATAAACAGCTGTTTCATTAAAATGTCCAAAAAATGACTGAATGCGGCGATCGGGACTAAAGCCCATCGGGATCGGATAGCTATCAAAAATCACCTTAGGAAAGATCCAATCAGGTCGATTGATAATTGCTTGCAAAATCCCAAAGCTACTTACAAAAAGAGAGCTAAATACTAACAGCCACAAAAAATGCATAAATTGCTTAGGGGTGCGGACAATATAGCTAGTGGAAGCTGCTAATAGGAAATAAGGCAAAAAATTGGCTAGTCCACCCGCAGCAGTACCAATATTAAAAGCAATAATCGTCGTCAAGATCATCCATACTGATAAACCAAAATATGCACGATTGACAGGTGTCGCGATCGCTTTCCAACCATAACGAAATGAAACAAATAAAGCCAATAATGCTGCTAAAAATGGCATAAATACATTACTAATTGGCAAGAAAATTGCAATACTTTGTAGCCATTTCCACTCCAGACGCAATTCTTTTTCTTCAGTCGGTTTCCAAAACATCTATTACCCCCATAATTTATGATATAAACCCGCAAAGAGAGTTGTGGTGCAAAGCACCACAACTCTCTTTGCGGGTTTAATTTTTCTTAGTTTTATATGCACAATGAAGACCTACTTTGCCATGAAATACTAACCCAAAAAAGTAAAGGGAGCGCAACGCGCTCCCTTTACTTTTACAAAGATTGATGATTAGTAGTCGAAGTCGCCGCCAGCGCCCATTGCGCCACCAGCACCAGCACCCTTATCTTCAGGCTTATCAACGATGATACATTCGGTGGTCAGGATCATGCCAGCGATCGATGCTGCGTTTTGTAGCGCAGAACGAGTTACCTTCGCAGGATCAACAATACCAGCCGCAAACATATCTTCAAATTCGCCAGTAGCAGCATTGAAGCCAGTATTGAAGTCTTTTTCACGCACATTTTCTGCAATTACAGCACCATTAAAGCCTGCGTTTTGAGCAATGCGCTTTACAGGAGCAGACAAAGACTTGGATACGATAATTGCACCAGTCAACTCTTCGCCAGTCAAGTTAGCATTTGCCCAAGTAAACAACTCAGGAGCAAGATGAGCATAGGTTGTACCGCCACCGGGGACAATGCCTTCTTCTACAGCAGCCTTAGTCGCGTTGATTGCATCTTCAAGGCGGAGCTTACGATCCTTCATTTCGGTTTCAGTTGCAGCACCAACTTTGATCACTGCTACGCCACCAGAGAGCTTAGCCAAACGTTCTTGGAGTTTTTCCTTGTCGTAGGAAGATTCGGTATCTTCGATTTGACGACGGATTTGCTCAACACGGGTCTTAACTGCGTCTTCGTTACCATCAGCAACAATGGTGGTGCTGTCCTTGGTGATGATTACGCGGCGAGACTTACCGAGTTGATCAATCTTGACTGCATCAAGACGGAGACCAGCATCTTCGGTGATCACTTGAGCGCCTGTGAGGATTGCTAAGTCTTCGAGCATTGCCTTGCGGCGATCGCCAAATCCAGGAGCCTTGATAGCAGCAACGTTAAGCACACCACGGAGACGGTTAACTACGAGGGTCGCAAGAGCTTCTTTCTCGATATCTTCAGCAATGATGATCAGAGGACGACCAGCACGAGCAACTTGCTCAAGTACAGGTACTAGTTCTTGTACGAGGGCAATCTTCTTGTCGGTGATCAAGAGCAAAGGTTCTTCAAAGGAAGCTTCCATGCGCTCAGCATCGGTAACGAAGTAAGGAGAGATATAGCCCTTATCAAAGCGCATACCTTCGGTAATTTCCAATTCGGTAACCATGGACTTACCTTCTTCAAGGGAAATCACACCTTCTTTACCAACCTTGTCCATCGCTTGAGCGATCATTGCGCCGACTTCTTCGTCGTTACCAGCAGAGATGGTTCCAACTTGAGCGATCGCCTTAGAATCTTCGATGGGCTTAGCATGTTCTTTGATCTTGCCAACCAAGAAAGTAGTAGCCTTGTCGATACCACGCTTAAGAGCGATCGAGTTAGCACCAGCCGCTACGTTACGCAGCCCTTCCTTAACAATGGCGTGAGCCAATACGGTTGCAGTAGTGGTTCCATCACCAGCAGCATCGTTAGTCTTAGAAGCAGCTTGACGAATCAAAGCTACGCCAGTATTTTCGACGTTATCTTCTAGTTCAATTTCTTTAGCAATGGTTACACCATCATTAACGATTTGAGGAGAACCAAATTTCTTCTCAAGAACCACGTTACGCCCCTTAGGACCAAGAGTCACAGCAACGGACTCCGCCAAAATATCCATACCACGCTCAAGGGCGCGACGTGCATCTTCGTTGTAAATGATTTTCTTAGACATAATTTTTTTGGTAATGGTTAATGGGTAAATATCTTGATTTTGGAGAGTGCGAAGCACTCTCCAAAATCAACTATGAAACGATCGCTAAAATATCTTTTTCGGCTAGCAATACATACTCATCAGAGCCGAGTTTGATGTCAGTGCCAGCATATTTGGAGTAAAGAACTTTGTCTCCAACTTTAACTTCGAGGGCTTGGCGAACACCTTTGTCATCAAGTTTGCCAAGACCTACTGCTGCGATTTCGCCAACTTGGGGCTTTTCTTTTGCGGTCTCAGGTAGGAAAATACCACCTGCGGTTTTTTCTTCCTTAGCGCTTACTTTGATAAATACGCGATCGGCTAAAGGCTTTACAGTTGTTACGTTTAATGTGGTTGTTGCCATAGGTATTCACTCATTGGACTAGCGTTTTGAGGCTTTGTCTAGAGTGGTTTAGCACTCTAGGTGACTGAGTGCTAATTTAACCGAAAGGGTTGCAATGTCTATAGTGTGGTTTACCGAACTGAAATCAAGTGTTACTAATCTCGTTTGTTTTTGAGTTAGCATTTTGTTGACAGCGCAATGGCAACTAAAACAACTATGCTATTAAAAGTCTCAGTCAGCCTAGCTGTGAATGTTTCCGCTAGGTGGAAGTCAAATTGCTATATGACATTTCTCAATATTAGTGGGTTACGAGATGTCGAATGTCGGAAAACTATCTCTCGCAACGTGCTTGTTTGAAAAGCTTTACATGTAGCATGTATAGACTTTAAGTAGTTTAGAGAATTTTTGAAAGTCTAGCAAAGTTTCTCTTTTAAAAACTTATCTGGATTGAATAAGTTTCGTGATTGATTTAGGCAAAACGCAAAATATTTAAATAAGGATGCTTAAAAAAACATTTCGTAAAGTTCTGATAACAGGTGGAGCAGGTTTCATCGGCTCTAATTATGTACATTATTCTCTGACTCATCATCCTGACTGGGAAATTGTGGTGTTAGATAAGCTTACCTATGCAGGAAATTTGGATAATCTTAAAGATATTAGGGATCGCATCACTTTTATCCAAGGTGACATCACCAATCCTGAAGACATTGCAAGAGCCGTAAATGGTGTAGACTGCGTTCTCAATTTCGCGGCCGAAAGTCATGTTGATCGAAGCTTGCGTGATCCCCGACCTTTTATTAACACGAATATCGAAGGTACATTGTTGCTCTTAGAGGCATCTCGAAAATATCAGGTCTCTCGATTTCTACATGTGTCTACAGATGAAGTTTATGGTGATTTGGCAGGAAGTGCTCACCATTCCCTTGAAAGTGATACTCTTGCTCCTCGCAGTCCCTATGCTGCATCTAAGGCTGGAGCAGAGCATTTAGTATTTTCCTATGGCATAAGCTACGGTTTAGATGTGGTCATAACACGCGGATCAAATACTTACGGGCTATATCAATACCCTGAAAAAATCATTCCTCTCTTTATTACTAATGCATTAGAATATAGGTCTTTACCAATTTATGGTAATGGCTCAGCTGTGCGAGATTATCTTTACGTTGAGGATCATTGCGCAGGCATTGATACAGTACTGCATAATGGTGTGTGTGGTACTGTATATAACCTTGGGGCAGGCTTGGAAATATCAGGCTTAGAAGTAGCACAAACTATTTTAAAGTTATTGGATCGCCCTGAATCATTAATGCAATACGTCCGTGATCGCCCTGGACATGACTATCGATACTCTGTCGATCCTAGTGCTGCGGAAGCGTTAGGTTGGGAAAAAAAGTGGGACTTTCAGAGTGGGATGACACAAACAGTATCTTGGTATCAACATAATCCTGAATGGTGGCAAGCTGTAAAGGCGAAAAAGGTATTTCAAGAACACTATACTCAGTGGTACAACACATGAAAGCATTAATTTTGTCAGGTGGCAAAGGGACAAGACTACGACCATTAACCTACACAGGGGCAAAGCAACTTGTACCTGTAGCGAACAAACCAATCCTCTGGTACGGCATCGAAAGCATTGTAGCAGCAGGAATTACTGACATTGGCATTGTGATTAGTCCCGAAACTGGCGAAGAGGTCAAAAACAAAACAGGAAATGGCGATCGCTTTGGTGCAAATATTCACTACATTTTACAATCACAACCTTTAGGGCTTGCCCATGCAGTAGCAACTGCCAAAGACTTTCTCCAAGACTCATCTTTCTTGCTATTTCTTGGTGACACACTGCTTGAAGATCCCTTGGAGCCATTACTAACCAAATTTCAGAAGCAACAACTTGATTCTTTATTATTGTTATGCGAAGTTGCTGACCCTAGAGCCTTCGGAGTAGCTAAAATCGATGACAATGGCAAGCTTGTTCAGATGGTAGAAAAGCCTAAAAACCCACCATCAAATTTAGCTTTAGTTGGTGTTTATTTCTTCAGTGCATCAATTCATCAGGCAATTGCATCAATTCATCCCTCAGATAGAGGTGAACTAGAAATTACCGATGCAATCCAATATCTCATTAATACTAATCAAAAAGTTGAATTTTCTCAGCTTCAGGGTTGGTGGTTAGATACAGGAAGAAAAGACGATATTCTAACTGCTAATCAAATTATTCTGGATGCCTACCTTAACTCTGAGAATTTAGGCGAAATAGATTCTCAAAGTAATATCGGCGGTAGGGTAAAAGTTGGTAAAGGCAGCCAAATAGTTAATTGTAAAATTCGAGGGCCAGTTATCATTGGCGAAAATTGCTACTTAGAACGTGCTTATATTGGTCCTTACACAAGCATTAATGATCGCGTCACAATTATTGATTGTGATCTTGAGCATAGCGTTATTCTCAATGATGCCAAGATTACCAATATTCGTCAGCGCATTATTGATAGTATGATAGGGCAAAGAGTGTTAATGAATGTTGCGCCAAAACGTCCACAAGCAATACATTTGATGGTTGGGGATGACTCACAAATGGAATTATCTTAAGACATGTAAGAATTTAAAGGAGTATGATTACAATTTAATTGAATCTCATAATCTTTCTTGAATTTCATTTTTAATTTCATTTGAATACATTTCTGGCGGTTAATGTTAGAGTCTATATAAAACGTTTCAGAAATTTCTTGATTTTTTTAGGTAACAGCTTTGACACTGTACCTCTTAAATTTGGCTGACGGTAAGATAGTCTTTTTAATATAGAGATAGGCTCATTAACCATCATTTTAGAAAATTGATCTGCCCCAAATGTTTGTTCATAATCAATCGCAACATCAATCGCAAATCCATATTGTCTATCAATCACTGAAAAAATCCATAAAAGGACATACTCTTTTTTACTTGCATTAGATTGCCTGAGCCAATCAATAGTCCTTAAGTACCGTGATTCACACCAACCTGGGCTATTCTTAACATATTGAGTCATTCGATCGATATCAATTCTGGGCTCAATATTATGAATTGCTGATATCGTTTCTCTTTTTAAACGAACTGTGCCACATACATTTAAATCAGACAACCAAAATCCTTGATTCATTAAGTTACGATGGGCATCAATAAATAGATCTTCACCTATATATGCATTTATTAGCCCAGGCTCGACATCAACAGCTAACACCTGACTACGAATTTCATCACTCAGACTATTAAATATACGTAAATCAGTCCCCTGAGAATCAGTTTTAAACCAATTAATTCCTTTTAAAGACAATTGCTTTACCACATCATCTAAAGTAACAGCCTCTACAGAAACTTCTCTCTCAATTTGAAATAAATCCGAGAATAAATAGGCATCTAAAGATTGTAAATCTGGCTTAAGCGTACTTGAGCAAAATGGTGATTTAGTTAAATAAAACACAACTTCATTTTTGGTAATCTCGTTAGTGATAGCTTTATTAACAACTACTGATTTGTAAAAACCATTACTATTGGACTCATACATCTCCCTTAAATCAGGATCAAAGCCAACATACACAGAATACTTAGCGATATCTTGCCAAATTTTTGGCGGTTTGCCAGACGCACCTACATCCAATAAAACTGGGCAAATATTCAAATCCGATAACAGATTACTAATAACGTTATTCATAATTAACTATTAATTTTTTAAATAGAAATCCCCAATGTTCTGGTTGCTCAGGAGCTTTATAAATTGGGGGTAAAGGTTCAACTACAAATTCTCTAATTAATTGTAGTTGATGTGCTAAAGCTACATTTAAAAATTCTTGGCGATTTAAGCACCAACCCAAATATTCAGTGTTATACCCATATCGATATGGGCGCTGAACTATGACGAAAGAATCTTCATTTTGGACAATTGGTAAACGGGTAATAAATAAATAGCCTATTGTAGATTTTGCTAAGCCTTTAAGTGTTCTACCCCAATCTTGAGAGTATTGCAAAGATGTGCTAGCCAAAACAAAGTCATATTTCTTCTGAAGGCAACTTTCATCAGTATAAAAACTAGCTTCAGGAAAAACTTCTTTCCCATATTTAGTTAATACAGGAACATCTTTACAGTGATAATCTATATTAATTTCTGGTACTAGTTTCTTACTAATTAGATAGTAATGTCCGATCCCGCCTCCCCAATCTAGCATTGACATAAAATTCTGGTGTCTTGCAGCTAATGTCAATGCATAGGCATATGTCATCATAATATTGTGAAATATTAGATTATTTCGTTGGTTAGAATCAGATTCTGGTGAAATACCAAATGGAGATGTACCTTCCAGATTGCTCAGAAAAACCTGCCAATTTGCTTTATAAGCTTCTAAAATTGTTTCCTCATTCCATCCTTTAATATTTGGATCTATTTTCTCAGATAACCATCCCTGAGGCATATACTCCCATTCAATATCGCTTAATATTGAATTTTTTTTAGATGTCAATAACAAGTATATTTTCTTTAAAGACCTCCATATTATTGGAGGGACTAAGTCACGAATAATTTGTTTCACGATTAATGTAGCTCTCCATAAACCTTTATAACTGTATTAATAATATAATCTACTTCTAGATCAGTTAATTCAGGATAAATAGGTAGACTAACTATTTCATTAGCAGTTTTTTCGGTAATAGGTAAGTAACTGCTTTGTTCACGAAGTTCTTGATAGGATTCTTGTAAATGAATTGGTACCGGATAATGGATCATTGTACTTATACCTGCCGTTGACAATAAGTGCTGAAATTTATCTCGTTGGGGAACTCTAATTACATAAAGATGATAAATGTGAAAGCGATCGCCTAAGTTTTCAACTATTTCTAAAGGACAAATAATACCTAATGGCTCAAAGGCATTTTTATATAGATTGGCAATCTCCCGTCTACGCTGATTCCAAGTATCTAGATAGGGTAATTTTGTTGTCAAGATGGCTGCTTGTAACTCATCCAGACGACTGTTAAATCCCTTGATACTATGGTAATAGCGCTTTTCCTGTCCATAGTTACGTAATTTGTACACCTTTTGCGCTAAAGATTCATCATTAGTTAAAACTAAACCTCCATCACCCAAAGCTCCCAAGTTTTTACTCGGATAAAAACTGAATGCTCCTACATGCCCCATTGTTCCCGCCATTTTACCCTTATACATTGAGCCATGAGCTTGAGCGCAGTCTTCAATAACAAATAGATTGTATTTTTTGGCAATGGTTAAAATTGCATCCATATCAGCACATTGACCATACAAATGTACAGGCATAATTGCTTTGGTCTTGGATGTAATCCTTTCCTCAATCAAATTAGGATTAATGGTAAAAGTTTTGGGGTCAATGTCTACAAGTACAGGTATTGCGCCTGCAAAGGAAATTGCAGAGAGCGTTGGTACACAAGTATTAGAAACTGTAATAACCTCATCGCACGGTCGAATATCGCAAGCTAGGAGCGCAAGATGTAAAGCTTCAGTTCCTGAACCAACCCCTACACCATATTTTGCACCACAGTATCTTGCAAACTCGTCCTCAAATTTTTTCACATGCTGACCAAGCACAAACCAACCACTTTCATAGACCTCACGGGTTGCTGCATCAATTGGTTCACGGAGATTCTGATACTGACGCTTAAGATCACCAAAGGGAATTTGCATAAATAATAAGTTATATATTAGGGGTTTGATGAGAGATATTGAGATAGGTTTTGTTTGTAGTAGGCAATCATTTTGGTAAACCCCTCTCTCAGGGATGTGGTAGGTTGCCAGCCAGTGATATCAGCAAATTTGTGAAAATCTCCATAATAATCGCCAATATCAATTCTTTTTTTCTCCTCAGGAAAAGCAACTACTTCAAAATCACCACTGCCATTAATTTCAATCAACAGCTTAATTAAGTTAAGCAAATTAATTGGCTCATTACCACCTAAATTAAAAACTTGTCCATAGCAATCTGAATTCCCCCCTGACATGAGTAAAGCATTGACAACATCGTCCACATAGTTCATATCGCGAATTTGTAGGCCATCTCCAAATATACGAATCCTCTCACCTTGGATGATTTGACGAATAAAGACAGCTATAAACCCTTGACGATTATGCTTAATTAGTTGTCGCGGACCATAAGTATTAGTCAAGCGAAGTGACACTGTATTCATGTCATAAACATTGTGATACAGAATGTGATACCACTCTCCAGCGAGATTATTTATTCCATTGACATCCGTGGGGTAAATCGGATGCAATTCATTAACTGGTAAATATTGGGGTTTACCATAGATTTGCCTAGTACCCGCAAAAACAATAGGCATTGATGGGTTGTACTTACGGCATGCCTCAAGAATAAATACTTGTGCTCTAGTATTTATATCTAAGTCTGTTAGAGGATCAGTCATACTATCAATATGACTAACCTGACCAGCTAAGTTAAATAAATAATCATGATCTTTGACCAAGTACTCCATGCTATGAGGATCTCGAACATCAGAAAAATTTATTTTTACGCGACTTTTAATTGGCTCAATATTAAATAAATTACCTCCATAATCAGGAATCATCGAGTCCACAAGAGTAACATCAGCACCAATCTCCACAAGTTTAATGGCAAGATTACTACCAATAAACCCTAGACCTCCTGTGATGAGTACTTTTTTACCTTGATATATCTCAAGCATATTTACGGTATTTTCCTCTTTTCCAGTCTCTAAAAATATTTCTGACAAATCTAACAATATCAATTAAGGATGGGGGTAGCTTAAGAAATCCCACAACACCAAGATTAGACTTAGATTGAATCTTTCTAAGTGTTCTATAAGAACAATTGAGTTCTTTTAGATATGGAGAATAGACCCAATCAATTAAATTTTGATTAATAGGATAGAAGCCTAAATGAACTATATTAAAAGGATGAATAGCCAATTGATGAAAGTGGTAAAAGATCAATATATCTGACTCAACATATACAGCTCCATTTCGATTTTTTAATTTATATCTAGTTGCATTCCAAGGAGCTAACCCTCCTCCCAAATGTCCCAGAACATGGACATTATTAAACCTTTTAGTCCAATCATCAAGATATTTTTGATCTCCAAATTTGTTATCTTCACACTTTGCAAAACACCATTCCAAACAGCGATCGCGCCACCAATTTAATGCCATAAGTCCATCATAATTGCGACGAAACATCATAAATTGCACATTGTAGATCCCATTGGTGACAGACTTATCATATTCAGGTAGATATCGATGCTCAGTAAGCAAAATTGATGCATCTCCAGCCTCTGCAAAAATAGGTTCTGGTGATGAGAAAAACATGAGATCTGCATCTAGGTAAGTAATAGTATCAACATAAGGAAATTGATTAAGTACATACAAAGCTGTAGATGGGGTACAAGTCCAGCAATATTCTGCTCTCGTCCGTTGCGTTTTGACCTTTAAAAGTTCTGCATCTTCAAATTCTAATAGAGATACTAACGTAACGTTATCAAGATTAAGTTTGGTTAATAATTCATGAGCTAAATTGTCAAAGCAAACAATCCAGAGATGAAACTTACCTGCATATCGCATTAGCGATCGATATAAGATTAATCCACGAGTTAAGTAATTGCTATCAAATAAAGTTACAAAGTATCTCACCTACTTTTTCTCTCAGTATCAAATATTTTTAAAAAAATCTTGAATGATTTCATCTAGTATTACTGCTCGATTATCAAATGTATGATCTCTTAAGGTTCTAGCTTGCCCTGACTTAGCAATCATATCTCTTTCCTTTGGATTTTCTATTAACCATTTAACTTTTTCTGCACATTCTTCAATAGAACTATAAGTTACAATTTCTCTATCTATATCAAACATTTCTTGTAAATTTGGTTTCCAATCAGTCAACAGACAAGAAGAAACACCTGTAACTTCAAACAAACGCATATTTGAAGCCGAGCTACGAGAAACATCTATATGATTATTTAAAGATACTTTTGAGTTTACTAAAATTTGAAACATCTCTAATCCAAACAAAGGTGGCTTAATCTTATCTAATATAGCCGAATCAATTCTTTTTAAAGGATTTGGTGAAACATCAAGATCAATATATTTTTTTACTTTTGGAATTCGCTTCATAATATTATGAAGATTTTCAAACCTAGAAAAATTTTTAATATTTATGTAAGCTATATCTTTTAAAATTGCAAACAATCTATCTAGATAACCATGGGGTGGAATGAGACCAAATATGTCTATATTTGTATTATTTATCATATACTTTATTAAATCCGCTCTTTGATTATGTGATACTCCACCAGTCATAATAGATCCAACAAAAGAGCAGTCGATACTTTTAGTTGTGTTTAAATCAATATTGTTTAAAATACTAGGAGAGAAAGCATGTCTTATGTAAATTGCTTGATGTCCATTTTGTTGAAAATACAAAACTAGTTCAGGAATATTAGATAGTACAATATCGTAGGCTGAGAAGACATCTGATGAAGAACTAAAAGGAGCACCACACCATCCTAAAATCAATTTAATTGATGGACAGCTTATTCTCAAATACCTCAAAAAATCTTTACTAAAGGAGATATAGTCATCAACAAAAAGTACATCAGGTTGAAATTTGTTAATTTGGGCATGTATTATTTCATCAAACCAGTTCTTTGTAAACCTTAAACCATTTTCCATTGCCCATTTTTTCTGCATAATTTCCGCATTAGCAATGTAATTTGTAGATACATATCCAATATTTTCTAATGCTAGATCCCAAAAGTTTGCCCAGCCAAACCCATCCTTCATTATTGATTGGTGCTGTAGATTATAATTAGCATTTATTAAATGACGGTTCTTACTATAGAAACTTTTTAAATAAGCAGGATAGTTAGTAGTTATACGAGCTAGGCGCATATATTAATGAGATTTAACAGAACAATTTTAGAAAAGAATAGTGATTTGACACGGGACTGATTTCTAAAGAAGTGATAAATGGTTGTAAAGCTTATCTAGCAAGGATTTATAACGATTGAATGCAAACCCGTAAAAAGCTTGACCAGAAATACTTTGAGCGCTTCATACCTCTTTAACAGTCCAGTGCCATTTGACACCAACTGATTTGACATCAATATTTTTTAGTCTTTGAATCAATACATATATCAAAATTTTTCAAAATAAAAATATAACATTGATGATAAAAACTTCGCCATATTCTGAACAAATTTAACAGTTTCCAGCGTAATGGGCAAGCAGCAACAACAAAAATACTGAACACTAAAGGATTGCTTGATGACTTAATGGAAAATATCTGTTTTAAAAACATATACAGGCTGACATTGTAGTTTATTTGATGATGACCAGTAGTACTTTCATTCAGCCAAAGCTTTAATAATGGCTCCGAAGTGAGATTATAGCCTTTTCTATATGCACGCATTGTAAACTCATAATCTGAAGTATAGTGAGGTAGAAATCTAGGATAAAACCCTCCTATTGCAAAGAAATCTTTGACATACAGAAACAAACCTCTTGTCGATAGACAGTTTATATTTTCAGGATTGTTAGCACTTTCAAACTTAAGATTTGCCCAATCGACATGAACACCTATATCCAAAAGCTTCTGCGTATGTTGGCTATAACATTGTGATAGAAGAAGTGTATTAGAGCTTCTTTGCAAGATTTTAATAGCTGTTTCTAAAAAGTCGCATCTAAAAGTTGTATCATCATTAATTATAAGTACAACATCTTGTGAGTTAGTACATTGTATCTTTAGCCAATTGTATGCTTGTTGCAAACTTCCTGCCCACCACCACTTTCCTAAGCCTTGAATAACAGTTAATGATGAGATTGTAGATTTCACTAATTCTGCAGTTCCATCTGTTGATCCGTCGTCAATTAGAACTAAGTGATAGTTATCATACGTTTGACATTGTAAACACTCAATAAAGTTAGCTGTTATATCTTTTCTGTTATATACAGGAAGTAATATGTAAATTTTGCTATTCATTAGCATTTATTTAAATAGTAACTTATTTTTATATTTTTATAAAAAGATCAGCCTTTGACAATATTGAAGATATTTTACTATGTTATGAGAAAACACCTCTTGTATCTATGACTACTTTCCCAATTAGCATTTCTTGGGAAATATCATAAAACTGGTTGTGATTAACTAAAACTAGAATTAAGTTTGATTGATTTATAGCCTCATTTAGAGAAGTAAGTTTAACACCATAATTGATTAGTTGATCTGGTAAATGGTTTACATAAGGATCAACTACTATAATTTCCCCTAAATTAGATGAAGCAAGATACTTTACTATTTTTGTTGAAGGACTTTCACGCAAGTCATCAATATTCGCCTTAAAAGTTAATCCCAAACATGCAATTACTGGATTATTCAAATTAGCTACTTGTTTATGCACTTGCTCTATTACATATTCTGTTTTACTATTATTGACTTGTCGGGCTATCTTAATAAGATTTGATTGACTAGGACAGGAAGAAACTATAAACCAAGGATCAACAGCAATACAATGTCCTCCTACACCTGGTCCTGGTTGTAGTATGTTAACCCTAGGATGGCGATTAGCTAACTTAATTAAACTCCAAACATCAACATTAAGCTCTTCACAAATCATAGAAAGCTCATTAGCAAATGCAATATTAACATCACGAAAAGCATTTTCTGCAAGCTTACATAATTCAGCAGTACGCGCATCAGTAGTAAGTATTGCCCCACTTACAAAAAATTGGTAAAGTGATTTTGCTTCTTGAGCAGATTCTGGATCAATGCCACCAATAACTCTATCATTAGTAATTAGTTCTTCGACAGTTTTCCCAGGCAGTACTCTTTCAGGACAATGAGCAATAAAAACTGGAGTTTTACTATTTATATCAAATATATCTACTGAGTTAGATTTATCAATATTTTTATTTAAATAAAGATCAGGTCGTAGATTTTTTAACCAAATTGCAACCTGTTCAGTAGTTCCTACTGGTATAGTTGATTCAATAATTATTAAGTTGCCTAGAGATAAATGAGGCGCTAAAGAAAAAACAGCAGATTTGATATAAGAAATATCAGGATTGTTACCATCTGCCAGAGGTGTAGGTACCGCGATAATAAATATATCACTAGGTTTAGGACTATCGTACACCTGTAAGTTTGTGCTTAACAAAGCAGATTTGACGATAGTATTAAGTCCTGGCTCATAAATATGAACTTCACCCTGATTAAGTTTTTCTAATACTTTAGGATTTGTATCCACGCCATAAACTTTCAATCCTTTTGTCGCAAGTATACTAGCTATAGGTAATCCTATGTAGCCTAAACCAATTACACATACCGTCTTTTGAATTGTCATAGTCTTAGAGTTGATTAAAAGCCTTAGTTGATATTACTTGTTATATTTATCCTAGGGATGTAATGTAGTCAAGCATACGTTCCTGTGCAATTTGTTGCCAACTAAACTTATCTTTAATTCTTTGAAATCCAATTCTACCCATTTCTTGCCTAATATTTATATCCGAAAGCGATTCTATTTTATTAGCTAAATCAGTAATATTACCCTCTTCATAAGTTAATCCATTGCCATCAAGTCGTTCATAGACTTGTACTTTATCACTAAGAATTAACGGCAAACTACAAGCCATAGCATCAAGTTGACTTGTAGATTCTTGCTTAGGCCAAACACCTATATCCGAGGCGTAGTAGAACTTAGCCAGATCCTGAACTGGTACAAATGAATGGGTAAGACAACCCAAGCATGAATTTATTGCATATACTATATCTTGAGAACCATCACCAACAAACAGTGCTCGAAACTTTTTCCCTTGCCTAGATAGAGTATCTATGGCTTTAGCTAAATATAATGGTTGTTTATCCTCTGAGAATCTCCCAGTATATATACATACTACATCAGAATCTGAAAAGCCTAGTTGATGCCGAAAGTTTTGTCTTATATCTTTATACTTACTAGTATTAGAGGGAATTCCAAATGTATCCATGTCAACTCCAAGAGGAGAAACAAAAACTTTTTGGCTATCAATCCCTGCAAATCTAATTGCAATATCAGCCGAGTCTGTACTGATTGCATAGCACTTTTCTATTGAATAGCTAAGAAAACGCTTTACTGCTAAATCGTATACTAAATCGTAAAAGAAAACAGGGAAATTAATCACAGACTTAATTTGTGATTTTATAGATTTTTTCTTTCTTGACTGTAATTCAGGGAATGGGAAAACTGATGCATGAACATGACATTCAAGAAATAATTTATAACCTAGAATAGTTTTGGCAAACAAAGCTTGCTGAGTTAATATGTCAAAGCAATCTAAAGATTGAACAATATCAGGTTTTATTTCATTCAACTTCCAGAATAATGTTGGGATATATACTTGTTGTCGTTTTAAAGAATAATGTAATCGATGCAATGTATAACCGTCAATTTGTGTAACTTCACATTTAACAATTTTATCCCCTAAAAACCTTTTATAGTTTTCTTCATACAAAGGATTATTAAAATAAGGCTTAACATTGGAGGTGACAACATGTACTTCATAACCTAAAGCTGCTATTGCTTTTGGGAGGAAGTTTTCAGCATACCCCATATTTTCAGCATACCAAGGCGTTAATATTACTATTTTCATTGGAAATTGAAATTCAAATATTGATGAGTTAATATATTCTTTCTCAAAGGGGGATTTAGTAGATCCCATTTCTTTGTCGTGTTTTTATATTTTTTTAATCTATTTAGCTTTTCAAGCAGGAGAGATACAGATGTTTATTTCCTACCTTTGAGAAATAAACATCTAATTCACTAGATTAACAAACGCTATAGCCATGATATTCTACAAAGTTTTTATTCAACATACAAGAGTTATGTCAAGCAATTCATACCTATATAATTCTAGGACTTAATTTATTTATAGATAACATTAAAAACTATTTTTTCATATTTTTGATTTTAATAGACATTACAATCAAAAATATGAAAAAATAGTTTTGATTTTTGTTGTTATCTTTTAACTATTCCAATAAAGTAGACATGGAATCAATGTTTTTACTAGAATATTCTCACGCTAGTATATATCTATCGTATTAGTTTAACAACCAAAAAAGATATTTTTGTGCCAGTAAAAACATCTTTTTTTGGTTGTTAAACTAATATGATTTGTTCTTATTGTCAAGGATTTTTAAGCTTAAAGGTTGATTTACATAGCTGAACTATTTTACTTGCTAATTTTGAATTACCCCCTATAAATTTATCTATTAAAAACCAATAAACCACTAATCTAAATAATTTCCTAGTTAAATAAGATCCTTTCAATGAGTCAAAATCTTTTAAATAAGCTTTGATTAAATCTTGATAGTTAGCTTTTGTATTTAGCAAGCCAGTTATTCTCTGCATGGGAGTTGAATCGCGTGATAATATCTCTCTTCTTTTATAAAAACATGTGTCTACTTTATTCACCTTGCCTGAATATATCAATCTAGACAGTAATATTAGATCTCCTGCAATAACATTGGTATTGTCAAAGTTTAATCCTTCTAAAGCTTTTCTTCTGATTACTTGATTGATAGCTGTACATTCTTTAAGTAGAGTTATTGATTTCAAATATCTGATTATAGGTAAGCCATTAATAGTATCCAAATCGCTCCCCCCAGTCACATAAAGACATTCACTATTTTCATCAATCCATTGAGTTAGAGAATAAGACAACACACATTTATCATCTTTCTCTAGTGCGGATATGTGAGTAGAAATAAATGATGAATCAATCATATCATGTGCACCCAACCACATAAAGTAAGGACTAGTAGAGTTTTCGTAAAGATAGCGAAAATTACCACTTGCACCAATATTACTTGATTGTTGAATATAATGAAAACGATGATCTTTAAGACATACTTCTTTACAAATAGTTGAGGTATTATCTGTAGAAGCATTATCAGATATTATTACTGTAAAATCCTTGTAAGTTTGATTTATAACAGAAGATAATGTTTCACCAATAAACTTTTCTTCATTAAATACTGGAATCCCTATTACAAGCTTTGGATGTTCAAAATGAGTCATTACTGTGTTCATTGTTTAACTTAAAACTATCTTTTGTATCTATGATATTTTTAAGCATATTCTTAAAGTATTCTTTTTAAGTATCCATCAGGAGCAACGGTGATTAACAGTTTATTTTGAATATTCCTGTCAATTGCAAATTCTGGATGTTTTTTGAGATATTCCCAGACTGCTGTTTTGGGGTTATTACCAACTCCCCAAGGGCGATCGCTAAACATACTATCAGGCAAATCTTCTATCAAAGTATCAAACACTACACAATAGCTACCTACAGAAGTTAGGGGAGCATAGGCTTCTAGCTCAGAAAGAACATGATCGTGAGTATGATTACTATCTAGGCATACTAAAATTTTTTGCTTATTAGCAGCCTTTGCCTTAACTTGTTCAATAACTTCACTAGCAATGCTCGATCCTTGAATCATCGAAATTCTCTTAGACATTGGATGTGCTTCAATAGCTTCTCTATTATGAGAACGAATATCAATATCTAAGCCCAACACCTCAGCATCTTGGCAACCACCACAAATTGCATTAAGTTCTAACATCGAAGCTGAGAAAATCAGAGATCCACCATGGGCAATACCAGTCTCAATAATTAAATCAGGCTGCACTTTCCAAATTAGCTCCTGCATTGCCAGTATATCCTGTGGATATTGAATAATGGGGCGACCTAACCACGAATAATTGTATGTATAACCATTGCGATTAGTCTCCCTTGACCAAATACGAGACAATGCTTGAATATCTTTGTCGTTACTAAGACCTTTGATATTTGCTTCAACTTGAGAGGTAAAAGTTTCTAATGGATTCACTGATTTCTCTTTTAGATAGAATTGATTACTTGGTAATACAAGCATAGATAATATTACAGTCCTCAGGATGCTGTTTGCCTAGTTCGTAGGATGCCCGACAAAATTCAGCTTTCCAATCTTTTTGTTCTCCACCAACTCTTCCCCACCCAAAACCACCTTCTTCCCATAAACCATTTTCTAAGAACCAATTCATTTGAGGAGTAGAAAGAGATTTGTAAAAAACACCACCAGTTGCATTAATTTTTAGTCCAGCCTTTTCAATATCAGAACAAAGTGTTGACATTGAATAAGAACGACGATGACCTGCAATTTGAATATCAAAAGGTGAAAGTTCTTCACAATGCGTTAATGTTCCCATTAATACAGCAAGCCTACGATTCACGGCTAGTGCATTAGGCACATGTACTAGTAGAACACCATTTTTGCTAAGTAAACTAGCAGCTTTGCGAAGTACCGAGATAGGATCAATAACATGTTCAAGAACATTAAGCATAGTGATAGTATCAAAACGTTGGTTAGTTTCAAAATCTTCAATTAGAGATTCATGCAATTCAGCTTTAGGAATATTTTTTTTAGCTAGAGTAAGGTGTTGACTTGATGCATCTAAACCTACAACTATCTTAAAAGCTGGTGCTAAAAGTGAAGTTAAAGTCCCATCACCGCACGGCATATCTAATAAACTTGTACCACGAGCATGTTCTAGGCAAGCTTTGGCTTGATAGTAACCTAGAATACCGTTGTAATCAGCAAACATTTTAGATCTAGCCCATGTAAACGTTTCCTGTAGCTCTTTTTCGTTATTTGTGTCCATATATTTTCTCAATTATTAGCAAATTTGGGGTAGTAGAGATCGCAATCCTTGCTCAATAGTTATAGTTGGTTGCCAATTTAATTCAAAACTAGCACGTCTATAATCCATTAAAATAGATGCAAAATCCATATTAATATTGATCTGCTCAATAGAGCTTAAATTGCCAAAATAATCGTTAATCACTTCAGCAATATATAGGGTTGAAATCAAATGTCCACTTCCTATATTGAGAGTTCCAATAAAGCTCAATTTGATAGTAGCTATTAACAATGATATAAAATCATTGATATGAATTAAGTCTAGTCTTGGGAAGCCATTTCTATAACAGTGGGTAATAATTTTGTTTCCTTGCTTAGCCTTGTGAGAAAAGTTAAATATAAATTTAGGCTTACTAATTTGCAACCCATAAATCAATCCAGATCTCAGTAATGCACAGTTTAATCCACGTGTACACCTGTAATGTTCTATCAAAATTTCCGACAAATATTTCGCTTCGCCATAGGAACCACGGGGTAAAGCTGGAGTATATTCACTAGCATAAATTTGACCAGAATATCCAGAATAAATTTCCCAACTTGATGGATAGATAAGGGGAATATCTCTATCGATACAAACATCTATAACATTACGAAGCATCGTAAGAGATTGACCCATTGCAACATTGGACGTGTAAATTCTGGGATTTGCCAAATGGACAATACAATCTATATCTTCTTCACTTGCCAACAAATCAAGCTGAGTACTACCAATACTTATATCAATCTGTTCACGGGTTGGCGCTATTATTTTAAGCTCACTATTACCAAGTGATTTTAGTAATTCACTACCGATAAAACCCTGTCCACCTGTAACAAGAATAGAGCGATATTTACGATGTTTTTCCTTTTTGCTAGTTAAGCCCAAAGCTTGACGCACTGCACTTAGAGGCTCAAGTTTGATCTCGGTTTCACCAGTAGCCTCTTGTACCTTGCGTAATGCAGCCTCAAAAGAAAGTTTCTCTAAAGAGGATAAGATTCCAACGGCTATAGAGTTACTTCGAGACATACCATAATCACAACAAATAACAGTACGCCTACCCTGAGCAACTAGATCAATACCTTGTCTAATTTTATTTAAAACTTCACTACTATCATTACCAGCTTTATCAACTAAATCTCGAACATCAACAACTTCAATATCACTAAGATTTTGAACAGCATCGAAAGCCGCAGTTCCAAGCAATGATGTAATCCACCGTATTGTCATTTTATATACTCCTCTGGTACATACTGCTCAGTCAAACTTCTCAAGTACCAACCAGTCTGAATCAATGGTTTTTGTGGCTCTATTTGTAGAGCTAAGTATCGGAGTGTTATATCAACCTCATTAAAACCAGCCATAGCCCGTAAGTATGTAGATGCAGAGAATCGAGGATTAATTTCAAATGGCATAAGCTGACCATTTCTCACTCTTGCTTGAATATTAACTGGTCCAGTACTACCAATTGCTTTAGCAATAGTTTCCGCCTGTTTACATAACTCGGGATATTCTCCTATATAGCCTTGAGAATATCCACTAGATATAATCCCACCCCTACCTCGATAAGCTACAGATAGCTTAGAACTTAGCTCACGCTTTAAGGCTATCGAACCAATAATCCTTTGGGTAGGTAAGGATAATACACCAATTGTAAATTCACCTTCAGCAATATCGATATATTCTTGAGCTATCGGATGACTGCCATTACGTTTGATAAACTCAGCATAAATCATAGCTTCGTCAATGCTTACAGCAAAAAAAACTGCAACACTTCCACCAGTTCCAGTCGCAGGTTTAACGACACACGGCAAACCAATTTCTTCAATGTCTGCTTTGCTTACTATTGGTCTTGTTTTGGGAATTGATACTCCTAATTTTGCTAAATGACTAAATGTTTGCTGTTTATCTGAGCAAATACTTATTACTTGAGGATTATTAGTAACTACATGGATGCCAGCATCAGCAAATATTGAGGCTGACCGCCCCAATATTGTCATAGGTTGCTCCCCCCCGGGAACCAGCCATTTTATACCAGCATCATTACAAACATTTAAGACAGTCGTGATATAGTCATCATTAGGAGAGATATGATAAGTTTTTGTAAAGCCTAAATCATACATTCCATAAGCCTTAGGGGATATATCACATCCATATAGTTCATATATATTTTCTAATTTAAGACATTTATAAATTTCAGTACCAAGAGAAGCCCCACCAATACCAGCAATCATTACCTTAATTAGTTCCACATTTGTACCTTAATTAATTCCATGCTTATTAATTTATCCATCTACAAAAGTTTTTTGTAGATCTAACTGATTTATCATTACTCTAATTATTCTTTCAACGGAAACTTTATCCAAATCGTGGTAACTAGGAAGATTAATTGCTCTTAAAGGAATGCTCCACGAGTTCACATTTAACTTTTGATCTTCAAACATATCTAAACTCGATAATGGATGAAAAAATACCCTAGCGTCTATATTCTCAGATTTAAAAACTTCCTGTAGTTTTTCGCGGGTAACTCCTGTTTCTCTACTAAAAACAACTGTAGGCATCCAAGCTCCATTGATAGTGCCCAAAGGCTCAGGATTCATGTAAAGTCCAGAAAAAAACTTTAAATTATCCTGATAGTATCTTAGGATTTCACGCTTACTATCGATCAATTCATCAATGCGCTGCATCTGAGCATAACCAATCGCTGCTTGAATATTAGACATTTTATACTTAAAGCCGACCATATCTGCCCAAAACTGTTTGGTTTGCCCCCTAGCTCGTCCATGATTAGAAAGAGTTAGAACCGTTTCATACAGATCAGCATCATTGGTAACAAACATCCCCCCCTCACCAGTAGTCAATGTTTTCGTCCCATGAAAAGAAAAACTGCCAAACTTCCCCATGCTACCTGCTCGTTTGCCATGATAGACAGAGCCGATCGCCTCAGCAGCATCCTCAATAATTGGAATGCCATACTTTTCTCCAATCGCCAGCAATCGATTCATATCGCATAAATTGCCATACAAATGAACTGCAACAATTGCCTTAGTTCGTGGTGTAATTGCTGCTTCCGCTAAGTCAGGATCTATACACCAACTATCTGGCAGTATATCCACAAATATAGGTTTTGCTCCTAAATGTACTATTGGTGCAGCAGTTGCAATCCAGTTAGTATCAGCCATGATCACCTCATCACCTGCACCAATGCCCAAGGCTGACATCCCCATATGCAAAGCACCTGTACAACTTGAAGTAGCGATCGCGTACTCTACGCCAAGATGATTTTTAAAAGCTTCTTCAAAGAGATGAATATACTCATAACAGCGATCGCCCCAACCATTACGAGCAGCATCCGTGGCATATTCAACTTCTAGCTCAGTTATCGAAGGCTTAGTGTAATAAATATGAGGTTTTGTCATGGGATGTTGATGTTTCTTAATATAGAGCGTTACAGTTTAGGGCAGAGTGAGGCTACGACTAATAAGATCATTGAGTGTATAGCAGCAAGTTTCTGGCATCTCGACACCTGTTTCAGAGATCGCATCTAAACGAGCTTTTGGGTATATCTTATATAAATATTCATCTGTCATATATTTTTTTAGGCTAGGACTATCTGCTAAGTAATCCTCAATATTTGATCTCTCTCTCTGAATTGTCCCCAACCAACTTCGCGATCGCAATTCAGCTTGGTAGTCCCATTTCAGCAGATGATGCAATATTAAACGCATACTACTCAATAAACGATCTCGCTCACGTTTCGACAAATCTCTAACTTCCTCCACTAGGTTAGTAATATCTAACTCATCAAAACGCTTACTGGCAATCAAATCAGCCATCCTTTCTGACCATAGGGCAAAATCCTGTTCGTACAAAGTCGCCATAACTTATAGCCTCCATGTTAATTATTTTGCCAAAAGGGATAGGACAAATCGCGCTCTGAGATGATTTTATCTTCTAGTCGCCATTCTAGATGAAACTCTGGTTCATCCCAGCGAATGCCGCGGGCTGCTGATGGATGATAAAACTCTGACATCTGATAAAAGACTTCTGTGTTGTCTTCTAGGGTCTGGAACCCATGGGCAAAACTTTCAGGAATATAGAGCATATGATGGTTAGCAGCACTTAGCTCAACTGCAAACCATTTTTTAAAAGTTGGTGAATCAGGGCGAATATCAATAATTACGTCATAAATTGCACCTTGAGTACACCTAACTAATTTAGCTTCCTCATAGGGTTTTGCTTGATAATGCATCCCCCGTAAAGTACCTTTTTTAAGATTAAAAGAAATATTACATTGCACTAAATTAGAATTTAAGCCGCGATCGCGAAATTCCTGCTCACACCAAGATCTTGCAAAAAAACCGCGATGATCGGAAATTGGCTCAATTTCTATGACATAGGCTCCCTTGAGATTAGTTTCCAGAAATTTCATCCTATAACCTCAACCTCAGGAATCGGCACAATAAACTTACCTCCCCATTCATAAATATAGCTAAGCTGTTCTTTAATTTCATCCTTGAGATTCCAAGGCAAAATCAGCACATAGTCAGGCTTAGTTACTTTTATCTGATTTGGACTATAAATAGGGATATGTGTGCCAGGGAGAAATAACCCTTGTTTATATGGGCTGCGATCGCAAGTATAGTCAATAAAATCTGTCCGAATACCACAATAGTTTAATAAAGTATTACCTTTGGCTGGTGCACCGTAACCAACAATGGATTTTCCTGCATTTTTAATTTGAATCAAAAAACTAAGTAACTTACGCTTTGTTTCCATGACATGAGCATTGAATTGCAGATAAGTTTCAACCTGATCTAATCCTGCTTGTTTTTCTTTTTCTCTTAGTAATGGCAAGCGATCGCTAATTTCTATTTCTTGATTATCTTGGTGTTTAGCATATATACGCAGAGAACCGCCATGAGTAGACAATTCTTCGACATCAAACAAAGTTAATCCATGATGGGCAAAGATTTGTTCTACTGTTGTTAAAGACAAGTACGAAAAATGTTCATGATAAATAGTATCAAACTGATTTTGATTAATTAATTGCAATAAATGGGGAAATTCCATTGTGATTACCCCATGCTGATTCAGGATTATCTTCATTCCCGCAACAAAATCATTAATATCGGGAACATGAGCCAAAACATTATTACCTAATAGCAAATCAGCTTTTTGATTTTGAGCTACAAGTTCTCTAGCTGTTGCAACACCAAAAAATTTAATTAAAGTTGGTATATTTTTTGATTTAGCAACCTGTGCGACATTTGCCGCTGGCTCAATACCTAAAACAGGGATATTTTGCGACTGAAAAAACTGTAAAAGATAACCATCGTTACTAGCGATCTCAATTACCTGACTTGCTGATGAGAACTTAAATCTTTCGATCATCAGGTCGGTATATTTTTTAGCATGATTTAACCAAGTATCTGAATAAGAAGAGAAATAAGCATAATCACTAAAAATATGATCAGGAGATTCAAACTCTTGTAATTGGACTAATAGACACTTTGGGCATATATAAGTATGTAAAGGATAAAAACTTTCCGATTGGTTGAGTTGCTCTGCTTTGAGATAAGAGTTAGACAAAGGTGACATACCCAAGTCCACAAAAGTATGCTCTAAACCAGTTTTACAAAATCTACACTGCGCTTCTATCATGACAATCTAATTTTTAGTTTTTTGATTTATGCAAATATTTACTACAAGCTAACTTTCAGATGATTATAAAATCATGAACTGCTTGATTTGCTCAACTGTGAAATCACGCATATCAGTACCAACTTGTAAAGCTTTAGTCCAATTTATAACCCAAGTCAAAGCAGTATTCACATCTAATCTTGGATGCCATCTTAGTAGACTGTGTGCTTTTGAACAATCCAACTTTAAGTAATGTGATTCATGGGGCTGTGCCGCATTTTCCCTTGACCAACCAGCTTCACCTCCCCATAAATCCGCCATCTGTTCTACAATCCACCCGACGGTTTGGGCATCAGATTCATTTGGTCCAAAATTCCAAGCCCCACTATAGGTTATCCCATCGCTATACAGATGCTCTGCCAAGGTGAGATAGCCAGACAAAGGTTCGAGGACATGTTGCCAAGGGCGAATTGCTTGTGGATATCTCATTACAACTTTTTGTCCAGATTGCCAAGCTCTCAAGATATCAGGAATGAGGCGATCTCTTGCCCAGTCACCACCACCAATCACATTACCAGCACGAGCAGTCGCGATGCCAACGCCATGCTGAGCATAGTCTTTAGGATGAAAAAAGGAATTACGATAAGCCGTAGTGACTAATTCTGAGCAGCCTTTACTACTGCTGTAGGGATCGTAACCACCCATAGCTTCTGACTCACGGTATCCCCAAACCCATTCTTGATTGTCATAGCACTTATCAGAAGTCACATTGACGATTGATTTAATACTATTAGCTTGACGGGCTGCCTCTAACATATTTACAGTTCCCATGACATTAATGGCATAGGTATCTACAGGATTTTTATAGGACTCACGAACTAAGGCTTGCGCCGCCATGTGGATGACAATATCAGGCTGGTAGGTCGCCATTACTTGTGCAAGATGATCAAGATCGCGGATATTTCCAACTATGGAAATCATGCGATCGCCTACTTTTGCCAAATCAAATAAACATGGATTAGTAGGAGCAGGCAAACTATA
Source organism: Pseudanabaena sp. BL-A-41 (assembly GCA_050632425.1). Taxonomy (GTDB): domain Bacteria; phylum Cyanobacteriota; class Cyanobacteriia; order Pseudanabaenales; family Pseudanabaenaceae; genus Pseudanabaena. Next base: position 4,624,518 of record CP192607.1, read on the forward strand.
GCCAATTACCTCACTTCCAAGTGTTTGTAGCCATAGTGAAAGCCAACTGCCTTTAAAACCCGTATGTCCAGTGATAAAAACTTTCTTGCCTTGCCAAAACTCTTGAGTCATTACCACACCTTCCACGGAGCATTACCTGAGTTCCATAATTCTTCTAGGTAGTTTTTATCGCGCAATGTATCCATTGCTTGCCAAAAACCGTAGTGATTAAAAGCTGCCAATTCTTGTTTTTGAGCAATGGTTGGCAGGGTTTGCCCCTCCCAACTAGTTTGATCCCCTTCTAAAAAGTCAAACACTGCGGGCTCTAAAACAAAATATCCCCCATTAATCCAGCCACCGTCACCTTGAGGCTTTTCCTGAAAATTCAAAACTAAACCTTGATCGATATTGACATTGCCATAACGACCAGGTGGCTGCACTGCTGTAACCGTAGCAAGATGATTTTGTTGTTGATGCAAGGTAATTAATTCGCGAATATTAACGTTGCTAACACCATCTCCATAGGTAAAACAAAAGGTTTCATTACCAACATAGTTTTTAACTCTTGCCAATCTCCCTCCTGTAAGCGTTTCATCACCAGTGTCAACTAAAGTAACTCGCCAAGGTTCTGCTTTCTTGTGATGAACTTCCATCTGATTAGATTGCATATCAAAAGTAACATCGGACATATGTAAGAAATAATTAGCAAAATATTCTTTAATCACATAGCCTTTATAGCCACAACAAATAATAAAATCATTGACTCCATAGGCAGAGTAAGTTTTCATAATGTGCCACAAAATCGGCTTGCCACCAATTTCGACCATTGGTTTTGGCTTAAGGTGAGTTTCTTCACTCAGTCTTGTCCCTAGACCACCTGCCAAAATTACTGCTTTCATTTAGTTTGTACCAATTTCCATTCTAATTGCGGTCTAACTACTCCAGGTACTAAACCTGTATATCCATGCTGTCTACCAACGCTATCCGTTAGCGGATCTTTAATATTAAAAGAAAGAATATTCTGCTCAAAAAAATGAACTTTAACACCTGATTCAAAAGAGCTAATAGCTAATCCGACAAAATAGGCTCCTTCATTCAGAAAGTTCCTTGGGAGTACACATTGCGCTTCATATTCACCAACAGGTAAAATTGAGCTTTGCTTGTCTGAAGTGACGAAAGCACATGCACCATCGGCTGTATAAAAATGAAAATTAGGAATAAACTTATAGTTGCATTCTTTAAGAATTCTGTATTTCAATGTAATAAACGCATTCTCATTAATTGATATTTCAGGACTGATTTCATCAAAGCTATTTTTAATACAGCCTGATATCATTTGTACATATTCATCTCCAACAACTTTGTCTTCTTCCGAGAAAACAATAAATGCTGGTGAAGATATACCATTTGTGTAGTACTGCATGATTACTTCTGATGCATTACCTCTTTTGATGATTTTGCCTTTATCTAACAGAATTACATTTGAGCAAAGAGACGTAATTGTGGGCATACTGTGGCTAACAAATAATACAGTCCGACCTTCCCCACTAACATCTTTCATTTTTCCTAAGCATTTTTTTTGAAATTGAGCGTCACCTACTGCTAGGACTTCATCAACAATTAAAATCTCTGGTTCTAGATGAGCAGCTACGGCAAAGGCTAGCCGTACATACATACCTGACGAATAATGCTTTACTGGTGTATCTAAAAACTTTTCAACTTCAGCAAATGCAACAATCTCATCAAAGTTTCTTTTGATTTCTACCCTATCCATTCCCAAAATTGCACCATTGAGATAGATATTTTCTCTACCTGTTAGTTCAGGATGGAATCCAGTACCAACTTCTAGGAGGCTAGAAACTCTACCTTTGATCGCAATTTTGCCAGATGTCGGTTCTGTGATGCGGCTGAGGATTTTTAATAGAGTAGATTTGCCCGCACCGTTGCGTCCAATAATGCCAATGCGATCGCCCCGTTTCACCTCAAAAGAAACGTCCTTAAGTGCCCAAAACTCTTCACTGATATCCCTCGAATTTGTACTTTGCTTGCGAGATAAGCTTTGCCACAAAGACTTTGCCCCGTTGGAAACGACATCCCGTAACGAGGTATAGCGCTCTTGCTGTTGATGTCCAATAATATACTTCTTACTTAAGTTTTCGACTCGAATTACAACGTCAGACATCTTAATATTTATTTACATTGCCCTTCGGTAGGGCTGTACTATCAGGAAAATAGTAGCAAACTAGCGATCGCTTTTTAACGAAACGTTCATCAGCTATATATGAATAATATATAAAACGGCTATTATGCTTTGAAGTTTATATTTCTGAGGAAGATTTGACCAGTTTTAGTACTGAGTCTCGGAGGTTGTGGATTGTCTGTGCATCTTCTTCCTCAGAACTGTAGGTTGCGTCGGGTGGAACGACATTAAAATCTTGATCTTCTTGCTCTGTTGAAGTTTTAGCGAGGCGATCGCATAGGGCATCCATATGCGTAGCCAACTTGACTGGGACATGGGGTGAAACCAAATCAAGATTGGGATGATTGGGTAAATCATCACATGGGCAACAAACGGGTGTGCGGGGCCCAACACCTAGGGTTGGTACAAGTAAGTTACAACGAGCACAAGCAATGATTTCCCATTGGTTGCTCAGCAGGTCACTGATGGTTTGGCTAGTACCACTTAAGTAGGCTTCTTGCGCTTTATTCGTGCTAATTTCAGACCAGAGACTGTTAAAAGGTGTTGAATACCTCTCGCCCTGTAGGATTTTATGGATATGGACTGGTTTGTTTTGCGTAGACAAACTCACTGTTTTACCCATTTGCATCCATTGGGCAAGATAATTTTTGACTAAGGTTCGTGATGCCATAAGTTTGAACCTTTAATAAATGCTTAAGTTGGATTACTGTAGACAGGCAATAAGTACACCTATCATAGCTAATATAGTCTGAGAGCTTCATAAATAATCTGAATAAATTTTTTACTTTGCTGTTTAGATACGAGAAAGAAAATAAGGCTCCGATTTTTGTAGTGTGGCAGAGTCACACCACAAAAACTCTGGTTCTTTATTAAACCTGCTAAACCCTTACTTGATTTTGTCCATAGGTTACTTAAGACTATGCTCGAAACTTTTTCTGCTCCTGCGCCAGTTCCTTTGAATCAATCTATGGAACCATCGATTCAAATTCGCAATTTAAATTTTCACTATGGTGAGGGTGATTTATTTAAGCAGGTTTTGTTTGATATCAATTTGGATGTCTATCCTGGACAAATTGTGATTTTGACAGGACCTTCTGGCTCAGGTAAAACGACATTATTAACTTTGATAGGAGCTTTACGCACGATTCAAGATGGCAGTCTAAAGGTTTTGGGGCAGGAATTGAGGAGTTTGAATCCTAAGAAATTGGTGCAAATTCGCAAAAACATTGGTTTTATTTTTCAAGCTCATAATCTTTTTCATTCTTTGACTGCTAGACAGAATGTAATGATGTCAACGGATCTATATCCCAGTGATTTTTATAATGTTGCCCCTGCGAGTCGGGCTGCTGATATTCTCGGACAACTAGGTTTAGGGGAAAGGGTTGACTATAAGCCCCATGCGCTATCGGGTGGGCAAAAGCAGCGAGTAGCGATCGCCCGTGCTTTAGTAAATCGCCCAAAGCTAATTCTGGCGGATGAGCCAACGGCGGCTTTAGATAAAAAATCGGGGCGTGATGTGGTGACCTTGATGCAAAAAATGGCGAAGGAGGAAAACATCACAATTTTGATGGTGACTCACGATAACCGTATCCTTGATGTAGCCGATCGCATTATCAACTTAGTGGACGGCAATCTCGAATCAGATAATGTCGTGAATACAGATGTGACTAATGATGCACGTACGTTTATGTTGTAAAGAAGCTAATAGTGATGTCAAGCAAAAATAAAAAGGGACGCAAAGCGTCCCTTTTTATTTTTGCTTGACATTATCCTCTCATTTTGAGAGGATAATGTCAGGATTATGCAACAACGAAAAAAGTGGGTGTTTATAGACATGAATATAAAAATTATCAAAAGACATAAAATATGCGAATTTATTCCAAGAAAACCCTTGATGAGTTTGGGAAAACTCATGCTGATGTAGTTACTGCTTTAAATAGCTGGCATCAAGTTGCAAAATCTGCATCATGGAAAAGCATCCAAGATGTTAAAAAGTCTTACTCATCTGCTGATGCGGCGGGACGATTCACTATTTTCAATATCAAAGGTAATAAATATCGCCTAATCGTCAGCATTGATTATGAAAGACAAGTTATCTATATCAAATATGTCCTAACTCACGCTGAGTATGACTCAGGTAGGTGGAAAAATGACCCTTACTATTAATAAAAAAGCCTATGGGGATTTACTAGCAGAAATTCAGCCTCAAGTAATTACAAATGATGCTGAAAATGAAATTGCTCTACAAAATATTGAAAAGTTGCTAGCAATTCCCCAACCTACAGCCGAAGAAGAAAGAATTTTGCAATTGCTTCTGACTTTGGTTGAAAAATACGAAGATGAGCATTATCCAATGAATGATGCTTCACCTTTGGATATTCTCTTGCATCTCATGGAATCTAATAATTTAAAGCAAGTCGATCTAGTGAATGTGATTGGCTCAAGCGGTGTTGTGTCAGAAGTTGTCAACGGTAAGCGTCAAATCAGCAAAAATCAAGCACAAGCACTTGGCAAATTCTTTCATGTTGATCCTAAATTGTTTTTGTAGAGACAAACTGTAATTTGATTACGCTAGAATCATTGCTCAATATATCATCCTAATTTAATTGGAGATATGTCCATGCTCATTGCTTCGCCTATCCAAAAAAATCATGAATCCACTGACAATCGCATCACTATTGAAGGGATTCGCTGGTCAACCTATGAGAATATCCTTGAGGATGCTGGTAGCGATCGCCACTGGCGCATTGCGTATGATTGTGGCAGCTTAGAAATCAGTATGCCGAAATTTGAGCATGAAGTCCCCAATCGGTTTCTGGCTAGTCTAATCGAGGCGATCGCCGATGAATTGGAACTGGAGATCTTAAATGCAGGTTCTTTGCGCCTTGATCGTGAGGATTTGGCGAAAGCGATCGAGCCAGATACTTGCTTTTATATTCAAAATGAGTCTGTCGTTCGCAATTTACGCACTATTTCCTTACCTGAAAATCCACCACCAGATTTAGCGATCGAGTCAGACTATACAAATTCCTCGATTAATAAATTGTCGCTATATGCTGCCTTAGGTGTACCTGAGCTATGGCGTATTCAAAATAATGTGATCGCGGTTTATGGTTTGCAAAATGGTAAATATGATCGCGTTGCAACAAGTTTGATCTTTCCCCTATTTCCAATCGCTGAATTTCCTATGTTGCTAGAGCGTAGTCAAGCAGAAGGACAGAGAACTGCTGTACGTGCCTTTCGAGAACTAGTTCGTAATCGGCTTTAAAAATATTATTTATCAAGGCGGACGACGTACCATTGCCATGTGCCGCGATTTCCACAATCGAGATCGCAGGCAGTTTTAATGAGGCGTTGTACCTGTTCGGGGATCGTGGTGAGGTTTTGTAAATCGCGAGGTAGGTCATCTTGCATATCTACTAATAAATCATGCAAAATTTGTTCTAATTCTGGCTGAGTGACAAACTTTTCCTGCATATCGGGAGGCAGCACCACATAAGTGTCTTCGTAGTACATCATGCTGCTTGGCATATCGGTTCTCAGAATATTGTAAATTTTTTGGGAAGTGTCGTCTGTGTGTAAAATTTTAGCATGACGAATGAAGTGCCTTTTGAACAACCCATAGAGCCAATTGAGCTAGAGCCTGAAGTGTCTTCTGAGGTTGAAGATGCTGTTGATTTTGTTGAGCCTGTTGAACAAGAAGAAGCATTTGCTTTATCAATGGACTTGTATGAACAACCAGAATTACCGATCGCACAATCACTTAAACAAAAAGTAGAGGCAGTTTTATATCTCAAGGGGCAACCGATGAATTTGGCAGCGATCGCGGCGGCTTTGAGTTGCGAGATCGAGGATGCCGAAATGGGGCTGATCGATTTAATCTCAGAATATGCCCATCGTGACAGTGCTTTAGAAATTGTAGAAACCGATATAGGTTTTTCGCTTAGACTGCGATCGGAGTTTGAGGATTTGGTTCATAAATTGATTCCTGTGGATTTGGGGCGTGGGGCGTTACGGACTTTGGCAGCGATCGCTTTGAAAAAAAATATTGTGCAGTCAGAATTGATCGAGCTACGTGGGGCGGGAGCCTATCAACATGTGCAAGAACTTGTCGAGCAAGGCTTTGTGAAAAAGAAAAGACAGGCAGATGGTGGGCGATCGTCTGTGCTACAAGTAACGGCAAAATTTCATCAATACTTTGAAATCGATGATTTAACTAAATTGATTTAGGTTCGCCAAATATTCATGTTAATGCTTATATGTAATATATATGAGCTGATTAATTTTATCTTGTGTTATAAAAAACACTAAAATTCATTAAAACTTACTATGTCAAAAGCATCTCAGGATTTAGAGAAAGCGATCACAAAAGCAGCAAAAGTTGGTAGTTGCTTACCTCAAAACATACCTGAGTGGATGCAAAAAATGGGGATACTAGCAGAAGATGTAATTACTGAATCGACAAAAGTTGGGAATAATAGTCCAAATAATAAAACAGATGTCTTGATAAAGTTTCAGAAATCCAAACCGCTCAAAATTTCTGCAAAACTTAGTAATGCAGGTTATTTTGGTAATTGGTACGGACACGAAAGATTTATAAGTGAATTTGGGCGTAAAGTATTCGATAAGTTAACTACAAAAACATCTCTATGGGCAAACGAATGGGCTAATAAAACTAATAGTCTGTTTGTTGGCGTAAGTGTTAGCTTTGGAGAGAGAACTGGTGACACATTTATTCCATTTTTAGATATTTTTGATAATCTTGAAGATCTAAAAAAGATAGTTTGTGGTGTTGGTGATAATGATAATGCTGCGAATTGTCTATATGTTTCTGATGATCATCCTAAGTCAATTGAGGACATCCTAGAGATGCTTGCGCCAATTAACCTTGGAAAGATACAGGAACTTAGCGAAGATATTAGAGTGATTTTTCGACCGATCAATCCGTTTACAGAAGCCAGCAATAGAGGAAAAAATGTCTATACCAAATTTCAACCAGATCAATCACTGAGTGAAATTACAGATATAACAACGATTAAGGATTTAATGAAACTAGGAAAGTTTACTGAGGTTTTTCCTAACGGACTTAATCATAACCATATCCTTGATACCCTACAAGCTGATTACAAAATTCGCATACCACTAAGACCCAATCCAACAAGAAAATGGCAATTTTACTCAGAGAGAGAGACTTAGTTGATTAGTCTTTTGAGTTTTTATAATATTTATTGGTTCAGTAAGTTGTAAATTGATTGCTTTAGCTAAAGCGTAGCCGAGATTTACAGGAACAGCATTACCAATCATCTTGTATCCCTGTGCTAAGTTCTTATAATAAAAAGTAAAATCATCAGGAAAAGTTTGAACTCTGGCGCATTCTCTAACAGACAATCGTCTATAAGGATTGGGAGAATTAGGATCAAACATCCATTCATCCTTACCAATCCAAATCATTTTATTAGCTTGAGGATGAATTGGTGCGTGACGGCCTCCTGCTTGAATTGTGAATGATGGCTCGTCCCAATTATGAACTCGATTGCGAGACATAAATATACTTGAAAAGCCACCTGTCATATATTCATGGTTACTAACTAAGCAATTTTCACCATTTGTCTTGCAAGTTGGTAAAGCAGGAAGTGCCGATTCTCGTAAATCCCAAATAGCATCTTTTAATGTAGGAATGTGCCGCGATTTCTGGACTAAATTAAAATCAAAACGTTTATTTAGATCGATATGGTAGCCAATAAAAATTACACGTTTTCTTTCTTGGGGAACATTGTAATTTTTAGCATTTAATAAAGCAAAAGAAACTACATATCCAGCCTCTTCAAGAGAGGCGATGATATTACCAAAAGCTTGCTGATGTTTTTTATGCATCATTCCTGATACATTTTCAGCTAAAAAAAATTGAGGCTGTTTATCTCTAAGAATACGAATATAGTCTAGAAACAACTGACCACGAGCATCATCAATTCCTCTTTGTGTGCCTCCTTCGCTCCAACTTTGGCAAGGTGGTCCACCAATAATTCCTAAACAATCGGGAATTTCTTCTGAAGCAATTTTGCGGATATCGCGACGATCCAGCACAGTATCTACATGATTTCTCTCGTAAGTTTCCCAAATGTCTTTGTCATACTCATTAGCCCATGTGACATTAAAGCCTGCTCGGCGAAAACCTAAATCCAGACCTCCACAACCTGAGAATAGAGCTATAACTGATTTGCTCATTTGATTTCAGATACCTTTACGAGAGATTTTTACTCTTACTAATTTATCACCTAATTAAATCAGCTAATTAGCCAATTGTCAAATTATATACTTAGCTGTGATACCATGAAGATTATTAATTTATTGCTAAGTTAAAAATGGCGCAAACACAGAGGAAGCCTGTATATGTTTTGCCAGAACATCACGATATTTTAAGGCGCATTGCCTATGAGCAGCGTTGTAATCTATCTGATGTATTGGATGCTGTGCTAGAAAATGCTGATTGGGAAGTAATTGAAAGTAAGGCTAAAAATAAACCTTTGCAAAGAGCTAATGAAAGAGGCAGTTCTTATAAAGTTTGATCGTACTTAATTTCTTATTCGATCAATATCACTTGACTTTAGGATATTGATGTCAGGATGGGTGGCGCTTTGCGCCACCCATCCTGACATCAATATCAATTTTAATAATTAACGAATAGGAATTTTATTTTGAGCATATTAATTAGACAAAGCACGATTATTTTGCCCGATCGCGAAACTTTGATTGGTGATGTTTATATTCAACATGGCAAAATTGCGGCGATCGCCCCAACCCTGAATCCCGATGAGCTAAGTGCTGATGATCAACCATTAGAAATTATTGAAGCCACAGGTTTAACTTTGCTAGCGGGAGTGATTGATCCCCAAGTGCATTTTCGGGAACCGGGACTAGAACATAAAGAGGATTTGCGATCGGCGAGTCATGCTTGCGCGAAGGGTGGTGTGACTAGTTTTTTAGAAATGCCCAATACTCGCCCATTGACGATTACTCAAGCAGCATTAGATGACAAGCTCAGTCGAGCGGCTAGTAAATGTGTGGTGAATTACGGCTTTTTTATTGGGGCAACGGCGGAGATTTTGCCTGATTTACTAACAGCGAATCCTACCTGTGGCATCAAGATATTTATGGGATCGATGCATGGGGCTTTATTGGTTGATCAAGAGGAAATTTTGGATCGGATTTTTTCGCAAGGCGATCGCCTTATCGCAGTTCATGCTGAGGATCAGGCTAGAATCGCTCAACGTCGCAAGGAATTTGCTGGCAGCAAAGAGCCTGCCCTGCACTCAATTATTCAAGACAATCAAGCAGCGCTCAATGCAACCCAACTCGCAGTCAAGCTTTCTAAAAAATATCAAAGACGTTTGCATATTTTGCATATGTCTACGGGTGAAGAAGCAGAATTTTTACGCCAAGATAAGCCTGAATGGGTGACAGCCGAGGTCACACCACAGCATTTATTGATGAATATTGGGGCTTACGAAAAAATCGGTTCCCTCGCACAGATGAACCCACCATTGCGATCGCCTCGTGATCAAGAAATCCTTTGGCAAGCTTTGCTCGATGGCGTGATTGACTTTATTGCTACTGACCATGCGCCTCATACTTTGGCAGAGAAAGGCTTTGCTGCTAGCGAAGATCAGCAAACTCCCCAATCCGAAAAATCTTCTAAGGACACCGTTCTGCTAGAGCCAGCCAATGTACCATCGGGAATGCCGGGGGTAGAAACTTCACTGCCTTTGATGTTGACCCAAGCAGCAAAGGGACGTTGCACAGTCCATCAGGTTAGCCAATGGATGAGTAGAAATGTTGCGAAAGCTTACAAAATTGCGAATAAAGGCGAGATTCGCATCGGTTGGGATGCTGACTTGGTGTTAGTCGATTTGAATAACTATAAACCTGTCCAAAATGAAGATTTGTTGACTAAATGTGGATGGAGTTCCTTTGCGGGATGGGAGCTTACAGGTTGGGCAGTGACTACAATTGTCGGTGGTCAGGTGGTATTTACTAATGGTAAAGTCAATGCCGATGTGCGAGGTCAAGCCTTGCAGTTTGGCTAGATTAACGACACAATGAACTACATAGACTTAAAAAATTAAAAGCCTTGCAATGCAAGGCTTTTAATTATCTGGGTTTGACTAGAACGCACACTCAACATTTATGTTTCTTTATCAAAAGTTGTCGATGAGGGTATCGATGTTACTACCCTTAGCAGCGATCGCGATGCTGCTATTTACAGCCTGTAGTAACTCCAATACTGGTGGCAAGAGTAATGTGTCTATGCCAGCTACTGATACCACAAAGGTTTCGCCAACTCCAACCAATACCAAAAACAATCCCAGCGCCAATCCTACCAATACAGCCAATCAAGTTGCTAGCCCCTCTAAATCACCTACACCTAGTCCGACAATTGACTTTAGCAAGCTCCCTGAACTAGAGATTGGCGAACTTGAACTGTATAAGCATCGTTCGGGCATTTTGGAAATTAGTGTACCCAAGGATTGGCAAGTTGTGGATAACAGCCAACCCAGCGAAATTCTTGTTACTTGGAATGAGAAAGCAGGACGGGCTACTATTTCCTCGAATATTTTTGTGCCACCCAGTGAAATTCCTGAAAATCGTCTGAGTGATGTCTTTGAAATAATTGTTAAAGGAATGTATGGCAATCAGCCTGATTTCGAGATGCGATCGCCAGTGGTGGAATCGGCGGGAAATATTGTGATCGAATGGACATCAACTGTAACAATTGGCAATAAAAAACTGAAATTCCAAGCCAATAGTAAAATGCAACGGGTGAATAACAAGTTTGCTATTTTAACTTTTGGCGCGATCGAACCCAAATTTACAGAAATGAAAGATTCCTTCGCTAAAATATCCAACAGTCAAACGGTGAATGCGAGTTTGGCTATTCCTTAAAAGTTCACGACTTAAAATCTCAAATTAATCTCTAAAGTGAGGAGTGAAATGCGAAAAACTAATTTTATAGTGACATCTCTTGGCGCGATCGCCTTCTTTGGCAGTTTGCTTGGAAGTTGCACACCTAATACCCCTGAAACCAAACCTAGTGCATCGGCTAGTCCTAGTGCATCTAGTGCTGCAAAGACTCCAGATGCCAAAAGTGTAGCTACTAATCCTGATACTGCACCAAAGTCCGATGCACGTATCATCAAAGTCAAAATCGATGGTTTAGAACCATACAAACATCCCTCTGGACTATTCCAACTTGATGTGCCTAAAGGTTGGAAGCCTCAAGAAAACAAGAAGCCTAACGAGGTAATTGTTTTATGGTTTGATCCCAGCAAAAATGCTTTGTTATCAGTAGACGTATTTAAAGCTCCCACAGAAACAACACCTGAGCAGTTGACCTCACTTTTGGAAACCTTCCTCAAATCAACTTTTGGCTCTAGAGCAGGATTTTCATCCGAAAAGCCCATCCAACAAAAAGATGGCAGTGTCCAAATTGTGTGGAGCTATGATGAATCCATCAAAAATATCACGGCAAAAGTGCAGGGCAATAGTTTCATCAGCCGCAGTGGTGACAAGATTTCCCTAATTACTACTGGTGGTGTTGCCGATCAAATTCCTGCTTTAAAAGATTCCTTTGATCGTGTCGTCAATAGCTACAAAGTCGATCCCACCGTCGCAATTCCTGCAACTCCCTAATCTGGAGAACGAGTCCCACTTACAGCGCTTTGCGCTCAAAACCGAACCAATAATTTTTAAAAGTGTTGCTCTGCAACACTTTTAAAAATTATTGGTTCGGTTGATCGGAAATTTTTGATAAAGAACTAGATTTTTGTAGCGTGGTGAAGTTGCGCTACAAAAAATCGGTTCCTTGTTTTACTGTGCATTCCTGAAGTGAGGGCTTGCATTCACTTAAATATTCAAAAACTATCTATGCAACTGGCGATCGCAATTATTGACGCATTTACCAATCAAGTATTTCGGGGCAACCCTGCGGCAACAGCCTTGGTGAATGAGTTTCCTGAAGATACTCAAATGCAGCAAATTGCCGCAGAAATGAATCTATCGGAAACCGCCTTTGTTAAACCTTTATGTAAAAATCATTTTCAGTTACGGTGGTTTACGCCAAAGCAAGAGGTTCCGCTCTGTGGTCATGCCACCCTTGCGATGGCGCATTATCTCCGTGAAATTGCGGTGATCGCAACCGATACCCCACTTATTTTTTCAACCCTGAGCGGCGATCTCCAAATTAGCTTTGAAGATAGTTTGATCGTGATGGATTTTCCTGCGGCTTTCTATGAGAATTGCTCAGAGCGATCGCAACAGGTGCTCAAACAGATTTTTGGCGATCGTTCCTATATATGTCTTGGACAAAGTGCAGATTATCTGGCTGTAGTTTTAGATTCTGAGTCAGCCGTTCAAGATTTTGATCCCCCCTATGATCTCATCGCGCAGTTAGATGGATTCGGATTTATTATTACAGCGATCGCCGATGCAGGTTATGACTATGATTTTGTCTCACGCTTTTTTGCCCCCAAAGCGGGAATTCCCGAAGATCCCGTCACTGGTTCAGCCCATTGTAGCCTGACTCCCTATTGGTCAAAACGTCTCGGTAAGGGGAGTCTCAAAGCCAAACAATTATCCCAGAGGACAGGTAATCTTGAGGTGAGCGATCGCGGCGATCGAGTTTTGCTCAAAGGTGAGGCTGTCACTTTTTTACGCGGTCAAATTACATATTCTTAATGTCTCCAAGCTTAAGCCTAGAACAATATTTTTTTCATATTGTTTCAGAAACCCGTATATTCAGAAAAATACCACCATAGAGAAACCCGATCCCCCTCATCGACAACGATGGAGAGCATCCCTTCATCTAAATCACGACGACAAGCTGCGATCGCTTCCTCTTGGTTGGGATGAATATTAATCGGTAAAAAAGTTTTACCCAAATAATAAATTCCTTTTTCATCACCCCAAGGTGTTAGCAAATTGATCGGCTGAATTTCAGAGGAAGATAGAATAATCATAACTTTGGATTAACATAGGGCGATCTGCATAATTCCTATGTTCTAACAATTCTCTTCTATCCACAGTGATCCCCAACTAATGCTACTGGTGACTATCGCAGCCCGCATCCGTGACCAAACTAAGCGATGGGAGTGACGCAAATCACCAGTGCTTGTTGCTCATCAAGAATTTTCGGAAAGTGTGGCGAAGCCGTACTTTCCGAAAATTCTTAAAGCTTTTGGACTACTTACAGCGCTTTGCGCTCAAATCCAAACCAAGAAAAATTTTGAAAACGTTGCTTCGCAACGTTTTCAAAATTTTTCTTGTGGTTCGTTTGATCGGAAATTGCTGTAGGGTTCTAAGGAACTGATTTTTGTGGCGCGGCAAAGCCGCGCCACAAAAATCGGTTCCTTATGCTGTTTTTATGATTGGTAAAAACACTTTTACATGAGTTAGTTCGTAGGGAATACTCTCAATTTCTAAGCGTCCACCATGTAGTTCAATCAGTCTTGTGGCGATCGCTAAACCTAAACCCGTACCCTGTTGAATATATAGTTTCTTCTCAAACTTCATGTAAGCGCCAAAACTCGCAATCTGTTCAGGCTCGATCCCCTGACCGCGATCGGTAACACATAGACAATATTCTGTTTGATTGCTGCTCCCCGATACGCTGACAGTTGTGCCTTCAGGAGAAAACTTAAATCCGTTATCAATGATTTCCTTAGCGATTACATTCAAATAAGAATCTGAGATTTGAATAGTTTCATCCTTAATCTCAACAACTAAATCCGAGGCGCGATTATAATGTTCTGCGATTTTTCGAGCACAACTGGAGATCTCAATATCGACAAAAGTTGTCTTACTATTGCGGATCTGGCTCATCCACTCGGTATTGTTTTCGGTTGACTCTAACTCAGCATACAGCAGAAATTTTTTCACCATCTCATGCATATTTCGCCCCGCTTTCCGAATTCGCTTACCGATATCGGGCACTTCATGAGCTTCCATCGCATGATAATTTTTAACCAAGATATCCGCTAAACCCATCACCTCGATCGCAGGGAACAGCAACTGATGGGGTAATGACTTAGAGATATTGCCGCGTAAATTATCTAATTCTTGCTTGTAATAACTATTGATAATCTCTTGCTTTTTAAACTGAGCATTAATCGCACCAAGTAACTCATCTCTGGTAAATGGCTTAGTCAGGTAGTCATCGGAACCAAGTTCCATGCCTTGACGAAAGTCAGTTTTATCAGACTTAGCACTGAGAAATATAAAAGGAATTGCCGTGGTTGCAGGATTATTCCGTAATGCGCTAATAACTCCATAGCCATCAATCTCTGGCATCATAATATCGCAAATGATCAAGCTAGGAATATGCTGCTGAGCCATATCTAGACCTTGGCGACCATTATTTGCCGTGATTACCATATAGCCCTCAGCTTGCAGCATTCTTGATGTATTTTGCAAAACGTTGGGATTATCTTCGATTAGGAGAATTTTTTTCATGCTAGCCTTGCAGTATCCTTAAAAACATTATACCGATAGAGATCGTTACTCAAAATTAGACATACAGCATCTTGCATAAATAGTAGATCTAGAGAAATTTTTGACAGGCTTGCTTTGTAGCTATGTCAAAAATTTCTCTAGGTTGTTAGATGATTATCAATTGGTAAGGTAACTCTAAATTCTGTTCCTATATTTAATTGACTCTTGACAGATATCAAACCATTGTGAATATCTACACAGTTTTTCACAATTGATAAACCTAAGCCCGTACCAGGTAATATACCAACATTTTTACCTCGATGAAATGCGCTAAATAAATGGATTAAGTCTTCTTCAGGAATACCGATCCCGTGATCACTGATGATGAAGATTGCCTTCTCCTGATCAATAATCATTTGAAAATCAATATCTTTATTTTCAGGGGAATACTTAATTGCATTGGTGATTAGATTGGAGAGGATTTGACGTAAGAGTTTCTCATCCATCTGCACTGTAAATTGAGGAATATCCTGTTGTAGATGAGGATTATCAATTGATATATCATTCACTGAATGATGGAATGATGAATGGAGGTTATAGTTTTTACCAAATGTTCTTTGGATTTGGCGTAGTAATTGCTTGCAAAATTTTAAAAGATCAAATTCAGTTATATTTAGCTTTGCCTTGTTGGCATTAGTCCGACTGAGGAATAATACATCTTCCATTAATTCGGTCATATGCTTCACTTCCGATTGGATTTGATGCAATTGTTCAGTTTTTTCTTCTTTTGTCCATTCATAGTGTTCTAGTAGCTCGGCGGCACTCTGAATCGTAGTCAGGGGAGTGCGGAACTCATGGGAGACAACTGAGATAAAGTTGGTTTTCATTTCACTGAGTTCTCGCTCTTGTTTTAGCGATCGCGCCAATACTGAAGCCGATAATTGTAACTGTTCATTTTGTTCTTGCAATTTCTTTTGGAGAGAACATAATCGCAGATGGGTTTCAATTCTGGCTAGGACTTCGATTAATTGAAATGGCTTACTAATATAGTCCACACCTCCTACAGAAAATGCTTCTACCTTTTCCGATGGTTCTTCAATGGAACTAATGAAAATGATTGGGATTCCTTGGGTTGTAGGATTAGCTTTGAGGATTTTACAAACTTCGTAACCATCAATATCAGGCATCCGAATATCAAGCAAAATTATGTCAGGTAAGAGTTGATTTGCTTTTTCTAAGGCTTCTTGACCATTTGTTGCTTGTTCAACCACATAACCTTGTCTGATGAGCATTAGGGATAACAGCTGAATATTATAAAGGGTGTCATCAACAATGAGTATTGAAGAAGTATTTATTGCTTTTTCCTCTTCCCCCTTTTGTATTTGTTGTGATTCCTGATTAAAATCTTGATTGAGATCTAGATTATTCATAGCCAAAGTTTTTGGATGTTTCTAAAATAATATAGCAATCCTAAATAGTTTGAGAGAGTATGTCCCGAAGGGACATACTCTCTCAAACTATTTCATATCAAATTTGGTAAGTCTATGCAGTTTTCGGTAATTCTTCCATGTCTCAATGAAATTCGGCATGGTTATCTAGAACCTATTCTCAGTAATTTAGTTTCACAAAATGGGGAAAAAGAAATTATTGCCGTTGTCAGTACTAGTGATGATGGAACTGATCGAGTCTTAGAGGAATATGCGTCGCGGTTTGCCGAAATCCAAGTCCTGCGATCGCTAGCTCGAAATCGTGCTCAGAGGCTCAATGAGGGAATTGCAATCAGTCGGGGTGAGGTTATTTTATTACATCATCCTGCCACACTATTACCAAAGGGCATTGCCTTACAGCTAATTGAGGAGGTGTTAGGTTCAGGTTATCAATGGGGAGCATTTCAGCATAGTTTCGATGTTTCCCACTGGCTACTGCGCTTTACCTCTTGGTATTCCGATAATGTGCGGGTTAAACAAAAAGGAATTGTCTATTTTGATCACTGTCCATTTGCCGATCGCCAATTTTTAGCGTCAGTTGGTAATGTCCCCGATCTTGATATTTTTGAAGATACGGTATTGAGCGATCGCCTTCGTCGATTGTCTCAACCAGTTATAGCCAAAGGCAAAGTGACGACCTCAGCGCGTAGATTTCAGCAAAGAGGCATTTATCAGCACGCTATGCTCAATCAATTGCTGAAAATCTGTTATCACTTCAACATCGATCCCCAATGGCTCAATCGGTTGTATGAACAAAAATCTAGTATTAACGTCAAGTATTAAGAGAGTTTAGAGGCTAGACATGATAAGTAAATCTCCAAGCAGCAGCAATCTATTTCGATCATTCCTAATGTTCGGCACTTTAGGGGCTTTGTCCTTAGGGACACCATTTGCCAATGCCCAAGTAAATACCCCAACTAACAGCCAAACAAATTATGGCGGTTTGAATAGCCAGCAAAAATTATTACTCAAGTCCTTGGGAATTGCGATCGCCGTACCGAGTTATGTGCCCAAAGGATTTC
Organism: Pseudanabaena sp. BL-A-41; assembly: GCA_050632425.1. Taxonomy (GTDB): domain Bacteria; phylum Cyanobacteriota; class Cyanobacteriia; order Pseudanabaenales; family Pseudanabaenaceae; genus Pseudanabaena. The sequence goes on from CP192607.1 coordinate 4,641,689, forward strand.
GGGTAGCGGATGTGCAGACCACACCATGTCCTGCCAATGCTCAGCGCAATGCGAAAGGGGTATGTCGATTTGGTCCTAGCTATACGATTGTCTATCGCAATTTTCAAAACAACTGCTTTGAGGTAAATGCGATCGGTGGTGGCATTGGAGGACCTGATGGGAAATATTACCGCAAGGTCAATAGCCAAATTTTAGGTGAGGTGGATCTCAATATTGATATTTCCAGAGGAGAACGTAGTCAACCAATTTCGGAGGCAATGGGTAAATCACCTCAAACGAATATGTGGACTTTCCCCGCAGGTACATCTCCGTTTTATCAAGTTGCCACTATTGAAGGCAAGAGAATGCGTCATGACAAACCAATTTTCTGTAGTTCTAGGGCCTATATGACTCCCAATGAATTAACAAAAATTGTCCAATCCCTTGATTGGCTGCCATAATACAGTTTGCAATTAATTCCAGAAAAACTTTAACGAGGAGTTCTTAAGGGTGACAGGCTCTAACCATAATTACATTCATGCCTATGACCGATTACAGCGATCGCCAAACTATCAGAAATCGGCAAATCTAAAATCGGGGAAAGGGCGATCCAATTCATGGCAATCATGGTTATATCGTGGTGGGGATGTTTTATTTGCAACTTGGGTGGGTTTAATTTGTGCCGTGCCACCCTGCTATATGCAGACAGAATTTCAAGCGCCAGTTGAAGCGGCGGAATTAAAACTCGCTCAAGTGATCGCACCAATTTCACCGCGTGCGGTTAATCCGCTCAGCCTTGATCTGACCGATGATCTCTTAGAGAGCGATCGCCCTAATCTGTTGCAAGCGATCGACAATAGTCTTCAATACATTCGCACCCCTTCCGCCGAGCGTCGTTACCCCGTAGCAGGAATTAGTCGCGATCGCATGGAGCGGAGTCTTGTGAGATTTCGCCGCCTTGTACAAGTTTCCCGCACTGCTAAAGATCTCCAACAGGCTGTCAATCGTGAGTTTGATCTCTATCGGTCGGTTGGGCGTGATGGTACTGGGGCAGTACAGTTTACGGGTTACTACGAAGCGGTATATAAGGCAAGTCGTACCCGTACCGAGGAGTTTAAATATCCCCTCTATCGTTTACCGTCAGACTTTGATCAATGGCGATCGCCCCATCCGACTCGTGCCATGTTGGAGGGGAGTAAGCAGTTAGCAGGTCTAGAAATTGCATGGCTCAGCGATCGCTTTCAAGCCTTTTTGGTTCATGTCCAAGGCTCGGCAAGGTTTGAGTTACCCGATGGCAAATTATTGACCGTTGGCTATGCAGGCAAAACCGATCAGCCCTATCGTTCAGTGGGTGCAGAGCTAGTTAGGGATGGCAAAATGCGTCTCGAAGATGTGACTCTACAAACCCTCATCGAATATTTCAAAAAAAATCCCCAAGACTTAAATACTTACCTTAACCGTAATCCCAGTTTTGTCTTTTTCCGCGAAACTAACGGCAAACCTGCAACGGGTAGCCTTGGTTTACCTGTGACGGCTGAGCGCTCGATCGCTACAGATAAAAAAATATTCCCCTCTGCTGGTATTGGTCTTATTCGTACCGAGATCCCCTTTGAAAATCCAAAAACTGGCAAGCTGGAATTACATCAAGTTCAGAGATTTGTGCTTGATCAAGATACGGGTGGAGCAATTCGTGGTGCGGGGCGCGTTGATATTTTTATGGGAACAGGCGATCGCGCTAAACAAAGGGCTGGGCTAATTAAGGGTGACGGTGAATTGTACTATCTTGTACTAAAGTAAAAATTTTGCACCACAAATCTGGTGCAATCCCCTAAGCGATTTTTAGATATGCCAATTAATAATCCTTTTACGATCAGAATGCAAATTACGCGGATGTTTGAGCAGGGGCAATCCCTCTTTGCTGAACTCAAAGTCCAAGACTGGCTCAAGGAACGCAATCATAATCCTAAGGATTACATAATTCGCTTTCATCAAAAAATGGCTCCCGTTGGTTCCGCTTCTTCGATGAATGTAGAGATAGAACTCCTTCGCAAAGATGGTCAACCCGTCGATGAATGGTTATTACAGGAGCTTCAGCGTCAAAGTTAAACGTAAAAATTGGGGCTATCCGCTAGCGGATAGCCCCAATTTTTGATACAAAAAAGGCGGCGCATCGCGCCGCCTTTTCAAATTTAAGTCAAAGCGGCTGCGCCACCGACCACTTCAAGAATTTCTTGAGTAATTGCAGCTTGACGAGCTTTGTTGTACTGCAAGGTAAGATTTTTGATGAGGTCAACTGCGTTTTCGCTAGCGTTGTTCATAGCAGTCATCCGAGCTGCGAGTTCGCTAGCTACGGATTCTTGTAATGCACGTAGGATTTGGTTGCTGAGGTAGAGAGGCAACAATGCATCAAGGATTTGCTCAGGATTTTGTTCAAAGATCAATTCCTTAGGCAATTCCTTGACGGTAATTTCGCGCTTTTCACGCTCGACTTGGAATTTGCCGCCACGGGTGATCAGACGGAAAATCTCATCGTCTTGGGGTTCTAAACCTTGTGGCTCAAGGGGTAGTAGGGTTTGGACTACTGGACGAGAGCTAATCAAGGAGACAAAGCGGGTGTAGATCAACTCAACGCGATCGATTACACCAGCCAAAAATGCTGAGGTAATTTCATCTTCGATCGCATTGGCTTCAGCAGCGTTAGGAATTTGGTTTAAGTTGGTGAACTTTGCGGCGATAGGTTGATCGCGACGGGCAAAGTATTGAGCAGCCTTACGACCGACCAAAATAAAGGTGTAATTAATACCTTGTTCTTTTAATTCCTTAGCGCGAGCTTCGGCACGACGAATAATCGTTGAGTTATAGCCACCACAAAGACCGCGATCGCCTGAAATTACCAGTAGACCAACGGTTTTTACAGGACGCTTATCGAGTAGGGGCAGACTGACATCCTCGAAAGCGATGCGCTGCTGGAGGCGGTATAGGACTTGAGCTAAGCGATCGGCAAAAGGACGTGTTGCTAAAACTTGCTGCTGAGCGCGTCTGACCTTTGCGGCGGCGACAAGACGCATTGCTTCAGTGATCTTGCGAGTATTCTTAACAGTGCCGATGCGATCGCGGATGGATTTGAGGTTAGCCATGAAACTAAATTGCTACTTGCTATGGGAATACTATGGAAAATTGGGGATATTACAAAAGACACTAAAGTATCTTGATTATCTTAATAAAAAATTGCACCTTCAAACTGCAAACTGTTGTATATCCTTGAAATTGATTCCTGTGACATTTAGATGCACGTTAATGAATCTAAATGTCACAAATCCATAAATAATCTCTTAATCCTTTGATATGGTCGCTTCTTCACCTTCTTTCACAATAAATAACCAAATTTCTAATCCTGCTGAGCCATCAGATGATTTACTCGAAATTGCGGGGCGTAAATTCCGATCACGTCTAATGACTGGCTCAGGAAAATATACCAATTTTGAGATCATGCGTCAGGCACTAGAGGCGAGTGGCTGCGAGATCGTCACCGTAGCAGTACGGCGCGTGCAAACTAATGCGGCGGGGCATGAAGGGCTTGCGGAAGCGATCGACTGGAGCAAATATTGGCTATTACCTAATACCGCAGGCTGTCAAACTGCCGAAGAAGCTGTACGGGTCGCCAGACTAGGGCGCGAGATGGCAAAGATCTTGGGGCAAGAAGATAATAATTTTGTCAAGCTCGAAGTTATCCCCGATCTTAAATACTTGCTGCCAGATCCCCTTGGCACTTGTAAAGCTGCTGAGCAATTGGTGAAAGAAGGCTTTGCGGTATTACCCTATATCAACGCTGACCCCAGATTGGCGAAAACCCTTGAAGAAATCGGTTGTGTCACCGTGATGCCCCTTGGTTCGCCCATTGGTTCAGGTCAGGGAATTAATAATGCCGCCAATATTCGGATCATTGTCGAAGAGGCGAAAGTGCCTGTAGTTGTCGATGCAGGAATCGGTGTGCCCAGTGAAGCGGCGGCGGCAATGGAGCTAGGTGCAGATGCCTTGTTGATTAATACCGCGATCGCCTGTGCGAATAATCCTGTGGCAATGGGTCGGGCGATGGGGATGGCTTGCGAAGCGGGTCGCGCTGCCTATCTATCTGGCAGAATTCCTGTCAAAGCCTATGCTAGTGCTAGTTCTCCCTTAACGGGACTAATCAATTAAGCAATTTTTTTGATGGTGTGGCGAAGCCACACCATCAAAATTAGGTAAAGACCGCACAATGCATCGTTTTTTCTAGTAAGTCGGAAGCGGCGGCGGCACTTAGCGATCGCGCAAAATAATAACCCTGTGCAAAATCACAATCCCATGCTTGCAGTTGATTTATTTGCTCCCGTAGCTCTATGCCCTCAGCAATTACCTTAATATTCATGGCATGGGCAAGAGCAATAATCGCTTTGACAATCTCAACATTGCGATCGCCTGAATGGATTTGACTGATAAAAGAGCGATCAATCTTAATGATATTGACAGGAAACCTCTGGAGATAGCTCAGGGATGAAAAACCTGTACCGAAATCATCAAGACTCAAGTGAATATTACGCGCCCGTAGTTGCTGAAAAACTCGCACCGCAATTTCCGTATTCTCAATGAGAATTGTTTCCGTAATTTCTAGATTTAAACTGCTTTGAGGAATTCCCGTCTCGCGGAGAATATCGTCAATTGTGGCAATGATCTGCGGATCTTTTAATTGCTTGCCAGAGAGATTGACATTAATAGTTAGAGACTTGAGGGATGGATATTGCTCTAACCACAACTTAATTTGACGGCAGGCTGTTTGTAAGACCCATTTCCCCAAACTCACAATTAAGCCAGTTTCCTCAGCAATGGGAATGAATTCCCCTGCGGTGATGAAGCCTCTTGTGGGATGTTGCCAACGGACTAAGGCTTCAAAACCGCATAGATGCATAGTTTTTAAACAGACAATCGGTTCGTAATAAACCAGAAATTCCTCCCGTGCGATCGCCTGCCGTAGTTCATTTTCGAGTTGGAGACGACTGAGCACTAAGTCATACATCGCATGATCAAAGATTTCATAACAGGCGCGACCTTGATCCTTGGCTCGATACATCGCGATATCCGCATCTCGAAGGAGGTCACTCGCATTGTCATAATCATGGGAACCAAAGACGATACCAATACTAGCGCTCGTCAGAATTTGATTGCTATCAATCTCAATTTCATTTTGTAGCCTTGCATGAATCCGCTCCGCCACTTCGATCGCATCCTGAGAACTGTCAATATCATCTACAAGAATCGTAAATTCATCGCCACCTAGCCTCGCCACCGTATCAAAGGAACGCACAGATCTTTCGAGGATTTCGGCAATCTTAATTAAGAGGCGATCGCCTACTAAATGCCCCAGACTGTCATTGATGACTTTAAATCGGTCTAAATCAATAAATAGAATGGCAAAACGATGCTCTACCATCCGCTTAGATTTTTTGAGCACCATTTCGAGGCGATCGGTAAACAATGTGCGATTGGGTAAGCCCGTCAAACTATCGTGAAAAGCCTGATAAACGAGTTTATCTTCACTATATTTGCGATCGGTAATGTCTTGCCCAATACCGACGATACTTTGGATTGCGCCTAATTCATTACGCACTGGTACGGCTCTTTCAAATAACCAGCGAATTTCTCCACTAGGCTGCACCATCCGATATTCCAGACTCCATCCTGTATTGAGATGCTGTTGATGCGTAGCGAGTACTTTCGCCCGATCTTCCTCATAAATTACCTTGATAAATGCTTGAGAATTCTCATAGATCTCTTCACAGGGGAACCCTGAAATTTTTTCATAGGCAGGATTGATATAGATAAACTGCGTGAAATCGGCATTAACCATCCAGAAGATCTCGTGGATATTTTCTGCCATTTGACGAAATCTCTCTTCGCTTTCCCTTAAGGCTGTTTCTGCTTGCTTGCGCTCAGTAATATCTTCAGCAAAACAGAGCAGGTATTGAGGATATAAATTGCGATCGTAGAGGGGGATTTTGACAGTATGGAGAATCCGCCGTCCTAGGCTATAACTATCAATCGGCTCTTCGGGGATATCTTCAGGAGAACCACTCACAAAAGCTTCAATGTCTTTTTGGGTAAAAAAATCCGCTTGCTCCTTTGGGAAATGCTCATAGACGGTTTTACCGATCGCATCTTGGACTGTTACACCAAACATATTTTCACTGGTGCGATTCCAGAGCAACATTTTGCCAAAGTTTTGGGGTCTACCATCCTTGACAAATACAGCCACAGGCAAATGATCGATAATATTTTGCAAAAAATTGCGCGTAGTTTCCAATTCACTCGCTATTGAGGCATAGCGTTGTTCACTTTCTTGTAAGGCGATCGCGGTTCTTTTGAAATCAGTCACCTCTACAAATGTAATGACTATGCGTGTGATCTCCCCTGCTTGATCAAACTCAGGATAGGCATTAATTAAAGCCCAAACTATGTCATTGGTTGCGGAACGATACAAACCCATCTCATAGTTTTTCAAGATTTGCTTTTCACGCAGGATCTTATTCACAGGAAAATCATCCAGATGCATGATCCGACCATCCCCGTGATAAAAACGCCAGTTCGGATCAGTCGCATCCTTACCTGACATTTCGCTTTGAATGAGACCCAAGATATCTGCCGCCGCAGGATTGGCAAATAGAATCTTCGTGTCAGCGTCATGGACAATGATGCCCGTTTGGATATTGTCAACTAGTTTTTGAGCAAGATTTGCAATTAAAAACTCAGCCTTATACTTCCTTAGCCGTTCAGCAGAAATTTGCGCTAATTGCTCCCTTAAAGAGAGATTTTTCGCTTCTAGCTCCGTAATTTTTAATTGCAAGATATCTACTTCACTCATGATCTAACTTGCCATTGAGGATCATTCTATGTGCCATAGGCTTGATATAGCATTTACCTAGGGTTTGTTTCCCTGCCTTTGGCAGGGAAACAAACCTCTGTACCTCGCTTGCTTGAAAAGCGCTATATATCTATGTGTTTTAGGTTTAAAACCCCCTTAATAATTTATAATTTTAGCCCACGATCTCCAATCATCAAAACTGGATTTCCTTAAAGCTTAAATTTCGGTAGTCCTAAAAAGGAAAGGATTTATATGGTAAGGATGGGCGGCGCTTCGCGCCGCCCATCCTTACCTATTTAGCACTACCTAAATTTCTTTTTGAGCTTAGCTAATATTCTTTGTGATCGCAGCTTTGTGATGTACCAATAGCTTAGTTCAGGAATATTCCCCCGATATTGCTGTTTGTGATCAAAAAATTCATTGAGATCTTCCAAAATTATGGTTAAGCGTTGAATAATATTCTCAGAACGATATTCTGCTAATACTGATGCTGCTAAAGATAACTTTGGTTGATTGTGAATAGTTTTGAGTATTCTTTGGACATCAAATTCTTGAGAATAGCCAGCAATTTTATAGCAATTAAAAGCAGGATCTAAATAATCGGATAACCCATGATTGACACTGGAAAAAACTTGGCATCCACAGGCTAGAGCTTCCATAGGTTGCAGTCCAAATCCTTCGGTTACGCCCTGTATCTCCCAATATTCGGCAGAATCATACAAATAGACCTTAGCACGATTAAATAATCCCTCTAAATTTTCTACATAAGAATTAATTACTTCCACATGACATTGTTTTTGCAAAGCTGGAATTAATTGATTCATTAAGTAATTAGAAGATTTTCGAGCTTGGACTAAGACATCAATATCGCGATCGCCATGCCAGTTTTGAAATTGATCAGAAATCTCATTGGGTAAATAGTAAATGAGGGCGTGGGGCGATCGCTGTCCCCAATAACCGAGAGTATTGCGACTGACCGTAATAATTGGCACACTCGCAGGGAGATTAAAGCCATAGCCTGCACTGTGAGCATGATAAATTACATTGAGATGCTTTAACTTAGGGGCAAGCTTAACCACATCAAATCCCCAACTCATCACGAAAATTACATCATCTAAGGCTCGAAATGTATCATCATTACTGAGTAAATCATTTAGCCATAAATGCTCTGGTTCCCGTTGCCGATAGGTAACTACTTCCGCCGCACAAATTTGCTGAGCTAGCTTTAAGGTTTTCAATTCTGCCCACAATCCCCCACAGGCAAATTTATTTGTGGTTCCTGGCAATAAAAAGTACAGTTTTCTCATAGGGAGAGCGCATAAAGGCTAATTAAATTAGCAGGATAAAGTCTTTGTTAAAGCAGTTTAGGACAAAAGGGCAAATCATAAGAAACTCTCATGGAGGTTTTCTCCTGCTCTGGACTATAGCAACTGCGATCGGTTATGCAGGCGGAGGATTACTTAGTGGAGCCGTTGTCAGAATAGTAGGGGGTGGATGGGGACTATTTCTCAGCTTTGCGGTAATTAGCGCAGTACTTGGCTTAACTCAGTGGCTCGCGATCAGAACCAAAATCATGGGCACTGGTTGGCTCTGGACAACATGGGTAGGTGGTACTTTAGGAGGTGCATTTAGTTCTTGGGCGAGTTTTCAGATCGCATTTACCTATGGTAGTGCAGTAGATCTGTTGGTAATCTATGGATGTTTGCGGGGACTAACAACGGGAATCGCGCAATGGATAATTTTGCGAAGACATAGTAAGTTTGCCGATTGGTGGATAGTTGCTTCCGCCGTGAGTTGGTATATCGGTGTCTTAGTTGGCAGTTTGCTGATGGATAAATTGGGATATTTCTTGATATTGCTTGTCGGTACAATTTACGGCGTTCTTTCAGGAGGCGCTTTAATGTTGATACTTTGGAGGCGGCGACAATAACGCTAAACTAGATTCTATAGCGGTTTTCGTTTCACCTACGACGAAGTGAAAACCGCTATCAGTTCATCGATTTAAGTTCACCAGTTACAAGGCATGGCACTTTTTACATTGCGATCGCTCCGAAAAGATTTTGGCATTAAGGAAATCCTTAAAGATGCTAGCTTTAGCCTTGATGAAGGTGACAAAGTCGGATTGATCGGCACAAATGGTTCTGGCAAATCCACATTACTGAAAATGATTGCGGGACTAGAGCATAGTGATGGTGGTGAGCTATGGGTAAATTCCAGCGCCAAGATCATCTATTTACCACAGCAGCCAGACTTGAATGAAGAACTGACGGTTTTAGAACAAGTGTTTGCCGATAGTGGCGAACAAATGGCATTAGTCAAGGAATATGAAGAAATTTCCGATAAGTTATCCCACGGACATGGGGATCAAGATCGGTTATTAGCGCAGTTATCGAGCGTGTCAGAACGCATGGATCAAACTGGTGCTTGGGATCTGGAAACCAATGCCAAAATCGTTTTAACGAAGTTGGGTATCGATGATTTAGAAGCAAAAATTGGTAGCCTTTCGGGTGGATATCGCAAACGTATTGCGATCGCATCTGCACTACTTTCTGCTCCCGATGTTTTATTAATGGACGAGCCAACTAACCATCTTGATGCTCTTTCTGTGGAATGGCTACAGAGCTATCTCAATCGTTATCGTGGTGCGTTACTGCTGATTACCCACGATCGCTATTTTCTCGATAAAGTCACCAATCGCATTATCGAAATTGATCGTGGCGATCTATATTCCTATTCAGGCAATTATTCCTACTATTTAGAGAAAAAAGCGGAAGCAGAGGAGTCGGCTCTCAGTACACAGCGCAAACATGCGGGACTCCTGCGTCGAGAACTAGAATGGCTGAAAAAAGGGCCAAAGGCGCGGAGTACCAAACAGAAGGCTCGCATTGATCGCGCCCATGCCTTGCAAGCGACAGAATTTAAACAAGTCAATGCCAAGGTTGATATCACAACATCTGGACGACGCATTGGCAAAAAGGTGGTGGAACTCGATCGCATTAGTAAGTCCTATGGCGATCGCACTCTCATCAAAGATTTCTCCTATAACTTCACACCCGAAGACCGCATCGGCATCATCGGCAGCAATGGCGCTGGTAAATCCACATTGATGAATATGATCACAGGGCGATTACAGCCCGATGCAGGAACGGTAGAAATCGGCACAACAATTCATTTTGGCTATTTCGATCAACATTCCGATGATTTATTAGAGCATGGTAATCAGCGTGTGATCGACTACCTAAAGGATGTATCGGAACTGGTCAAAACCTCTGATGGAAGCATTATTACCGCTTCGCAAATGCTAGAGCGATTTCTCTTCCCTCCCAATCAGCAATATGCACCGATTAACAAACTCTCTGGTGGCGAAAAGCGGCGCTTATTTCTACTCAAAGTTTTAATGGAAGCGCCCAATGTCTTAATCCTTGATGAACCGACTAACGATCTTGATGTCCAAACCCTTGCTGTTTTAGAGGAATATCTCGAAGACTTTAACGGTTGTGTGATCGTGGTTTCCCACGATCGCTATTTTCTCGATCGCACTGTTGATATGGTTTTCTCCTTTGAGGCTCACGGCGAAGTGCGTTTATACCCCGGCAACTATTCCGTTTACTTAGATTATAAAAAAGATGAAGAAGAGAAACAGGTTAGTTCTCCGAAAGATCAAAAGTCCATTCCTGTAAAGGTTACACCCACGGAAATCGCTACGCCAAAACCTGATCCTCGCAAAGTCTCGAAACTGTCTTACAAAGAGAAGCGAGAGTATGAAGATCTAGAATTGAAAATCCCCCAAATGGAAGTGGAAAAACTGCAAGTTGAAAAGAAACTTTATCACAATCCTCCTAGCGGACATACAGAAGTTCAGAAACTCGCTAGCCGTTTAGCCGAACTCACCGAGGCGATCGATCAATCCACCGAGCGTTGGCTAGAACTTGCCGAACGTATTTAGTCATCAATTTGCCATGATCCATAACCCCATGACAGCTAAATTAAACCGAAATCTAGCGAGAATAGGACTAGAATTCAATAATCCTCGGTGGTGGCTCGAAATTATCGTCATTATTGTGGTCTATTTTGCAATATCTTGGGGCGTGGTTAATGGCATACCCAAAAATCCTGTTACCCCTTCTCCTCTCTGGCCTGGAGCAGGAATTATTGTCGGGCTATTACTGGTCTGGGGGCGATCGCGATGGTTTGGTGTTTTTCTGGCGACGTTTATTTATAACCTGCATAGGCGAGGATTTACAATCATCCTGCCTCCTTTAGGTGCAAGTATTGGTTCAACGATTGGAGCCTTGATTACGGTCTCGCTGATTTTAAAATTTACCCGCACGAAATATCCCATCCGCCAAGTTCGTCATGTTGTCATTTTTTCCCTATGTGCTATATTTACTGGCGTTATATTTCAGGCAAGTATCGGTATTCTTTCCTATGTTTCTTACATGAATAAAGCGTGGAGTGATTTACCGAGCGTTTTTTTTAATTGGTGGGTTGGTGATGCCATTAGTATTTTACTTTTTGCGCCACTAGTTTTTACTTGGCTGCGATCGCCCAACAATTCCAAGCTCAAATCTTGGCTAAGTTGGGAAGTATTCGCAGTTTTATCTAGCTTGGCTATTATTGCCTATCTCGCCTTTTACGAGAGCCAGCCAATTGAATATTTACTTTTGCCTCCCTTACTCTGGTCAGCCTTTCGCTTTGGCTCTAAATTCACTACCACGATAGTGATGATTGTCTCCATGACAGCCACGATTGCCACGGCAAATTCTATTGGGGTTTTTTATAAGCCGCAAGTCAATGGCAACTCAGTTTTATTACTGCAAATATTTATGGGTGTGATGGCAATTACCACAATGTCCGTGCTTGCGATTGTGGCGGAAAACGATCAAGCCAATCTACGTTTACAGAGAACCAACATTGACCTAGAACAGAGAGTAATCGAGCGAACTCAAGAACTTCAACTAAGTGAAGCAAAATCAAGACAACTTGCGGCTAAAGCCGAAGCGGCAAATCAAGCTAAAAGCGCTTTTATTGCTAACATGAGCCATGAATTGCGATCGCCCCTAAATGCAGTAATTGGTTTTTCACAGTTAATGCTAAGAACTAAGGATTTGCCCACAGAACACTATGAAAATGCCAGTATTATTTATCGCAGTGGCGATTATTTATTGACATTAATTAATAATATTTTAGACCTGTCAAAAATTGAGGCAGGCAAATCAACCCTTAACCCTCAAAATTTCGATTTATATCTCTTATTAGATGATATCGAAGATATGCTCCAGCTACGCGCATCTAATGCTGGTTTAAACTTTGTATTTGAGCGAGATCATGATGTTCCACGTTATATTTATACAGATGCCATTAAGTTGCGTCAGGTATTAATTAATTTAATCGGAAATGCTATCAAATTCACTAAGGTAGGCGGAGTTTTTATTCACATAACTAATGTTAAATTAGCGAATAGTGATTGTATACTAAGATTTAGTGTCCGTGATACAGGTGTTGGGATCGCGACAACAGAATTATCCGAATTATTTGTTTCTTTTGCTCAGGCTCAAGCGGGGCGAGAAAAACAGGAAGGCACAGGTTTAGGTTTGGCGATCAGTCGTAAATTTGTGCAGCTCATGGGTGGAGATATTAACGTAACTAGTACAGTGGGAAAAGGCACTACTTTCCAATTTGAAATTCAGGCGAAACTAGGTCAAGAATTGACCAATGAGCAGGTCGGCAAAAGGCGCGCATTGGCTCTTGCCCCTAACCAAACTACTTACAAAATTTTAGTAGTGGATGATAAACCTGTTAATTGTCAATTGCTCACTAAGTTACTACGTCCAATGGGTTTTGAGGTCAAAGAAGCGAGCAACGGACAAGAAGCGATCGCTATTTGGGATACGTGGGAACCACACCTGATCTGGATGGATATGCGAATGCCTGTAATGGATGGCTATGAGGCAACTAAGTATATTAAATCTACAACCAAAGGTAATGCGACAGCCGTCATTGCCCTTACTGCTAGTGTTTTAGAGGAGGAAAAAGCAGTGGTGCTATCAACGGGATGTGATGATTTTCTGCGGAAACCATTTAATGAACAAATAATTTTTGATACACTTGCTAAACATCTTGGGGTGGAATATATATACGAAACCAACCCCAATTATGAGAATGAACTGGATATTTCCGCAGAAATAACCCTAACATCTGATAATTTTAAAATAATGCCCAATAAATGGCTAAACCAATTATACGAAGCATCTCTTGAAGCTGATAAAGATCTAGTATTGAAACTAATTGGAGAAATTTCAGAAACAGAAACCATTTTAGTGCGATCGCTAACCAAACTTGTTCGTAATTTCCAATTTGAGAAATTAATCGATTTAGTTGAACCTCTACTATCTTAAACCTACTAATTCATGAGCTACAATCCTTCGCTTGAAATCACAGGTAATATTCTCTTGGTAGATGATCTACCCGAAAATTTGCAACTCCTCAGTGATTTATTAACAACCCTAGGCTACAGTGTGCGAAGTGTAACTAGTGGACGTATGGCTCTTAAAACGGCGAAGGTAAAACGCCCTGATTTAATTCTTTTAGATATTAAGATGCCAGATATGGATGGCTATCAAGTATGTCAAGCCTTTAAAGCTGACGAAGATTTACGTGACATCCCTGTGATTTTTATCAGTGCCCTCGATGATGTTTTTGACAAAGTGAAGGCTTTTTGGTCAGGGGGAGTTGATTATATTGCTAAGCCTTTTCAGAGCGAAGAAGTTGTCGTTCGTCTCGAAAATCAATTAACAATTCAAAGGCAAAAACAAGCCTTACAGGATGAGATTTCGCGGCGTAAAGAAACCGAAGAAATGTTGTATCAGTCGCGGGCTTTACTTACGAGTGTTCTCAATAGTGTGCTCGATGGGATCGCTGCCGTGCAAGCAGTTCGCGATCCGACCACGGGCGACATTGTGGATTTTCGATGTCTTGTTGTTAATCCTGTAATCGCCAAACTATTCGATCGCAGTCGCGAAGATTTAATCGGTAAATTAGTGCTCAGAAAATTTCTTGAGCGAGTTAAACCAGAGCTATTTCAGCAATTAGCTGATGTAGTAGAAACAGGGCATACCTTAGATGAGACGATTAATTATCCCATAAACTCTAACTACTTTTATCAGGTCATTGCTGTTAAGTTAGGGGATGGATTCACTGTCACGCTGAGAGATAACAGTAATAAATGCTAAGTAGAAACTCTAGCGAGGTTTACCCACGGAATAGTTAATGGCATAACTCCAACTGAGCAACCGCAGCCATAGACGAGGATTAGTAGGTTCTAGCCATGCTTGACAACTGCGGATTAGCGGAGGCATCCATCCGCCCAAGATCGCATTAGCAAAGGAATTACGGGTAAAGGCTCCATAGCTAGATAGCCATTTCAGTAAGTCCTGTATCCCAGCCATTTCCAAAATCCAAAGCACTAATTTCGGATTTTTAAAGGCAGCAATAAGGGCAAGGCGGTTAAACATTAACCAATTGAGACGATCTTTGATAAAGCGATCGCTAACGGGTTGCGGCTCATCGGCAAGAAGTCCAAAGAAAGTATTTAGCATCGAGTTCACTCGTTCGGGGGGCAAGTGCATTCCCGTAGGAACCATCATTCCCTTAGAAAATAGCCATGTGACCGCAATATTACTTTGATAGGCATTAATCTGGCTCAGATCATCGGCTCTGAGCAAATCATGTTTGAGAGCCGTATCAAGCAAAGTCGCCAAACGGGGCAAATTGCGAACGAGGGAACCAAAGCCTGTAAATACCAGAGGAGATTGCAGAGAAGCAGCATCACCGATCGCTAAAATCCGATCAAAAGCACATTTTTTAGAATCCTCATTGAGGCTGTAATGTCCCGTGATATAGCCAAAGGTCGCCTTCTTCCAAGTCAGCTTCTCCATATCACAACGGCGATATTCAGGCAAAATCGTGAAGAAGTCCTCATACATTTCCAGTAATGACCCCGGATTTTCAGGATGGACTTGGTGATAATGGAACAGATAAATCGTTAATTCATCTTTTTCTGCGGGAAAGAGTTCCCAAATTAATTGCCGTCCTCGCGAAATATCGCCATGACTGAAGAGAACATCTCCATACTGAGAATCCCAAACGTGCTTATCAAAACCTTCTAACACAGCGCCCACAGTTGGACAGACGCTATCAAAGGCTTGACCTGCATTAATTTGTTGCGCGATCGCTGAAGCCGATCCCATCGCATCAATCACCAAGCGCGAATTGAGAATTACCTCGACATCGGTTTCTAGATTCTTAGCGAAAATAGTTGCGCCATTATCGTTAATTACTACTTTCTGGAATTCGGTGCGATCGCAAATCACTGCACCATATTGATGTAATTTCTTACTACAGATTTCCAATAAACGATTAGTATCGATCGCAATATTCAGCACCGTAGGCGTATGTAGCACCTTCGCCTTGAGATGGGGAGGATTATTGCTATCAAAAAACTTATTAAAGCCATCCACATATTCCGCCGTAATCATCGCTTCAAATTCTTCTTTGGTGAAGAGTCCAAAGTCGATCAGATTCTGAAATTCGGCGCGGGAAATATTCCATTCCCGATTCATCCGCCCAAAGGGAATGCGTTCCACCAAGCAAACGCGATAGCCTAACTTTGCCATCATCGCCGCATGGATTGCCCCCAACGCTCCACCCAGATAAACGATGTCATAGATCACTTCTGGTTTCGCAGAATTAGCTTGTGAATCCTCAAAAATTACTTGCTTGGGAGTTTCAGGATTTTTCACACTTTCCCGCCAACGCTTTTCCCACCAGTAGACGCGATTGAGATCATATTCGCCATTGGGAATGCGTTGAAAGAATTTCACCGTAAGCGGATACTCTTTAGCTAAGGCTTCAAAAATGGATTGATTCGGAGCGATCGCAGGTGGTTGTTTAAATTCGTATGGAAAGGCAAGTCGCACCGCTTTAGTAAAATGCTCAAGAAATTCCTTTTCACCATCCATGACCTCATCCGACCAGCGAAATATTTTGAGGTAAGTCGTGCGCTGCAATGTCCAGATAAATACTGATAATTGCGCGATCGCACCTGAACGATTTTGGCGATCGAGGATAAAGCCATGCTTAGCAACGGATTTTTTCCCAAAGGGAGGTTGGTACTCAGACTGGAGCCATGTTTTCACGGCTGCAACCTGAGGTGTAGGGATCTCGATGTAAAGTAACTGCTGCATGGCTAAATCAATATCTTCAGTGTTCTCATTTTGGCATATATCGTGATTTGGATCAGACTCGTAGGCTTTCTAGCTGCGTAATCCATTGATGAAAATGTGGACATTTTTCTCTGATTTTTGCTAATCCAATCTTTTGAACTACTTGAGGCGCTAGGCTAGTTTTTAGTTTTTTGTATTTTGGAATGACTTTTTCAAGTCTTTTAGAAGGAGCAGTAGTTATATCTTGGTTAATTAATTCTGGGGAGGAATACCTTCTACATTCTACTAATAGACGATCAATGCCTTTCTTATATTGATCATTGTCAGGAAAGTCTTTATACAACTCTTCCAGATCAGTAAATATTAAAGCTTCAAATTCATGTAATTGAATGTATGGAATAAAACGACTATCATCAATATCACTTGCAAAAGAATCTTCTAAAGATTTAACCTTAAGATAAGGATCTAATAATTTGCTTGCCTGATCAAAGTTTGGAAAGCAATTTGGCAATTTGTACAGATCGAACATCGTAGTAAGTATTACTGGTTGACTATTTTTCTCTTTCCATAAACGATTAATCTCATTTTTTATCTTTGCATAATTCGCTGAACCACCGCCTATGTTTTGAGATTTATCAGTTGTTACTAAACGATGTTTAGGATAAATCCCTTTGGAATTTAAATGTGGTTTTAAAATCTCTTTTACAAACTTTTCCTCTGTTGTACCTTCCACAAGAATATTTAGAATCAACATTAGTTATGGTCTCCCACCAATTACATTCTTATTCCATAACTCAGACAATGAATATTCTTCTAGCCAATCTTCTAAATCTGCTTGAATCAATCTTTTAAAGGAAGACGCACGATTGTTTCTTTCAACAACAATGATTTCTTCGGGGTCAAAACAATCAACTAATGATGGTGATTGAGTTGCTAAAATTACTTGGCAACGATTAGAAACACCATTAATTAGACTGCCGATGATATCAATAGCATAGGGATGTAATCCTAGTTCTGGCTCATCTAAAATCAAAACATCGGGCAAGCTATCAGGAGGTTGTAGTAAAAGCGTTACTAAAGCCATTGCTCTTAATGTTCCATCCGATGCTTGATGTGGGCTAAATATCAAATCAGTTCCTATTTCCCGCCATTGCAACAAAATCGTATTATTAATAGGCTCTAATACGAAGTCTGCAAAGAATGGGGCGATTTGTCTAATAGTTTCTATTATCCTTTGATAATAACGAGGTTGATAATCTCTGATTTTTAGTAGAAATGCTGCTAAGTTACCTGCATCTTCTTGTAAATGGTGGTGGTCATAAATATTACATCTCTGCTTAAAGCGTGCAGTTTGTGAAGTGTTGTGAAATTGATAACTAACAAAACCTTGCATTAATAAGAATATGTTTCTAGCTACATGATTCCCTGAAGTTGCTAATTCAATTGCTTTAGACTCTCTATGACCAGAAAGTCTCAATCTTTCTCTAACTAAGTCTGAATTGATCATTCTAAGATTTAGAGAACTATCATTTAGCAATTGTGTATTGTTATATTCTTGTGTAGCTTTTAAATTTTTCAAATCCACATTTTCCGAGAAAGCACTTGACAAATCATCAAATTTTTCTTGAGAGAATATAAATGTATCTGATGCAGCATAATCTAAGTCAAACGAATAACTATATTGACCTGAAGTAGACTCAAAATGTAGATTGGTTTGTATTGTTTTTGTCAATGCCGCTCCGTCAAACAGGAAAGAATTTGCTCCTCCTGATTGCCCGACGAAAAGCTGTAGTTGTCCGGGCGATCGCATCATCCAACTTAATAGCTTAAAAAAAGAAATAAAATTAGATTTACCTGAACCATTCGCGCCGATTAAAACGTTGATGGGAGATAAATCTAATTCTAGTTCTTTAATTGATTTAAAGCCTTTAATGCTGATGTGTTTAAGCATAGCGATCGCACAATTTCACACTTAGGGTTTGACAATCAAAATACCGTAAGCATCAGGATTGAGATATTTGCGAACGGCGGATTGGATATCCTCTTTGGTGATGGATTTGATTAAATCGGGATAATTTAAGGCAGGCTCTAGCGAACCGACAATGCGATCGTAATAGCCGTAGATACCTGCACGTTCCTTGGGAGACTCATTGCCGAAGATAAAGCGATTACTGACTTGAGTGCGAATCTTCGCTAGTTCCTCATCGGTGACAGGAACTTCATGCAGTTGGCGAATATGCTCACGAATCGCTTCTTCGACGATCGCTACATCCTCCACATTTAATTTGGCAAATACTTGGAAATTACCCTGCCAACGCATCGCCGAATTACTGACGGAAATGCGATCGACGATGCGCCGATTTTCGCGCAAGTCCTGCACCATCCGCGAAGTACGTCCACTACCGAGAATATTTGCCAGAATACTTAGAGGATAGGTTTCTGATAGCTCGGTCAAGCCAGAAACGCGCCATGTCATGCTCAATCGGGCTTGCTTAAGGCTGGTATCGGTTACTTCACGCCGTACAATTTCTGTAAAGGGCTTTTCGGGAGTGAAAGTCTTAGGCTGAGGTTTATCAGTGATCGCATCTCCTTCAAAGTAATTAGCGATCACACCGATCATCTCGCTGACGGGTAAATTGCCAACCACAGCGATCGTCATGTTTTGCGGCGCATACCATTGACGATGAAACGAGCGCATCTGCTCAGAGGTGACATTCTCAATCACCTCGACGGGGCCCAACACCGCGCGGCGATAGGGCAACTGCTCGTATACCAATTCGGAAATGTGGCGATAAATGCGGCGATCGGGATTGTCTTCACTGCGGCGAATTTCCTCTAGTACCACATGACGTTCACGCTGAAACTCTTCGTCAGGAATGCTAGCCTTTAGCACGATATCTAGTTGTAAAGGCGCAAGTTTTGCGAAATCTTTAGGCGCAACATTGATATAAAAATGCGTGTAATCCTGACTGGTTGCCGCATTGGTATTACCACCGTGTGACTCGATCGCCTGTTCAAATTCTCCCAAAGCAAGGCGATCGCTACCCTTGAAAACCATATGTTCAAGGAAATGTGCCATCCCGTTAATGTCATCGCTCTCCACGGCAGAGCCAACATCAACCCAAATACTCAGGTTGACTGCATCCACAGGAATCTGTTCGGCAATAATCTTAATTCCATTGGGCAGAACATATTGAGTAGGCGCAGATAGTTGCGCTCTAGTAGCTAGATCATTGAGTGCATGATCGGTCACAGCTACATCTAACCGACGCGGAACGACGATCGCTGGCATGGCAAAATTAGGGTTTTACTAAATTTTTTAAATAAAAAGCAGAATTGAGCGAAATTAAGTTTTTTATATCAGGTTTTTAGTATCAGGATGGGCGACACTAAGTGCCGTCCATCCTGATACTAATTTAAAGTTATACCAATTTAGGGAGGTGTTGTTACAACCTCCTCAAATCAAGTTCTTGTTAGCTGAATTAAAAAAAATACACATCGACAGAATTTGCGAGGCAAAATCGTTCGATATTTACAATCTTTCTAGTTCCTGCAATTTGTAATAAGCTTCTCGCAGGGGCAAGCTTGTATTATCTCCTAGCATAGCAGCAAAATCATAGGACTCTTGGTAAGCAGCGCGTGCTTTTGGCATATTTCCAAAAGATAGGTACAAATCACCTAGATATCGCTGCACGATCGCGGCAGTTTCTTGATCGCCCATGACCAAAGCCAAGCTGGATCGGTTTTGCAATAGATCTTCAATGCGATAGAAGTTAGGCACTTCGAGATAAGCAGCAATAATGCGATCGCTAGCTACTGACATCAGTTTGTAATTGCGATGTTGACGCGCAATCGTTAGTGCCATGCCATAGTCGGTGATGGCAGCTTTGTAGTTGTCCAAAGCCATCAAACTATCGCCACTATTGATGTATGTATAGCCTTCTCCGATCGCTTCACGGACGGGATGCACTTTAATCGATGCGTAATATTGTTTGAGAGCCGCTAAATGATCGCCATAACGTTCTGCAATTAAACCTTTGTTATTCAAGGCGATCGCTGTATTCCGCCCTTGCTCATTTTGGGTAGATAGATCAAGGGTTGCCTTGTTGAGTTTTGAGGCAGATTCTAGCTTGCCTTGAGCAATCTCAAAACTTACTAAGTTATTCGAGCTTTCGAGCTTTGCTCCATTATCTCGCAAAGTATTGGCATAGCCGATTCGCTGACGACTTGTATCTTGAGCCGCATTGCTTGCCCCCAGTAATTCGTAGGCATCACTCACTCGCGCCAGAGTATAGGAAATGGCAGCTTGATCATTAACGCGCCGATAATAACCGATCGCATAGAGCCAAGTTTTAATTGCTTCACGGGGTCTGCCATCCTTGAGTTGCGTATAGCCAACATCTAGCAAGCGATCGGCTTCATCTCGTACCGCCCGATTTTCGGGATTGATCGTTACTTGTTGTGACTGCATTGGCATTGGCACGACGATCGCCCCGACAAAGGCTGCCAAAATCGTCGCCCCAATGTTAGCAACCGACATTTTCTGACGCTTTCTATACATATCCCTACATCCTCACCAATAAGGTGGACATATTGTAGCGACATAAAAGCAGTTTTTTCTAGAAGTTTTCTGACTTTTTATGACATAACTCACATGGGTGAGTAGCGCGAAGTGCTACTCATCCATGTAATAAGGCTTTGGTATAATTTAGCCTAAGCATTTTGAGGAAATCTATGATTACACTCACACAGCCAAGCTCTGATTCAGAAATATACCAAGAGAAGAATCTAGAGCTAAATTTCGACCAATTTTTGGCGCAATGTCCTGAAGATAGTCGCTATGAATTAGTGGATGGCAAAATGCTAAAAATACCAGTAACAAGACTTCATTACGATGTTGCTGGCTTAGTCATGCACTCAATGAGGGACGAGATCGAGCGACTAAATTTAAACTACGTGATTAATGACGTAGCAGCAGTTTTAACCACAAATAAGAAAGGTAAAGAACAGGGCAGACATCCAGATGTCAGCGTAATTAATCGCGATGTATGGCGTAGCGATCGCCTTGATCATCGGGGTATCCGCGAACCAATTCAGCTTGCGGTTGAGGTGGTGTCAACTAATTGGGAAGATGACTATATTGACAAGCTTGATGAATACGAGCGTTTAGGCATCCCTGAATATTGGATTGTGGATTATTTAGCGATCGGTTCGCGTAACTATTTGGGAGAACCAAAACTTCCTTCTGTGCTGATATTTACCTTAGATACAGAAGGGAAATATCAAATGACCAGATTTCAAAATAGCGATCGCCTAATTTCGGCAACATTTCCAGAATTAAATCTCACCGTCGAGCAAATTATGGCGGCTTAAATCTAATGAGTGGCGGCGCTTTGCGCCGCTACTCATTAAGTTACGCTCAAAACTAAGCCCTTAAGATAAGCACCTTCAGGATGAAAAATACTTGTGGGATGATCGGCGGGATGATTGAGATGATCCAAAATACGAATAGTCCGACCTGACTCGATCGCCGCTGCCGTGACTGCACCTGTGAAATTCTCCACATTCACTACCTGCGAGCAGGAAAAAGTAAATAGCAATCCACCACTTTTTAGTTTTGACATCGCCTGTAAATTCAAGCGCTTGTATGCCTGCATCGCTGAATGCCTTGCGGATAGACTCTTGGCAAAAGCAGGCGGATCAAGCACGATCACCTCATAATCAGAGTCGCATTGCTTTAGAAAATCAAAGACATCCCCTGTAAAGGATTGATGAATCGCTTGGCGATCGCGATCAAAATTTGCGGCAATATTCCGATCTGTCCATTCCATCGCCTTGGCAGAACTATCGATCGAATGTACTTCCTTTGCGCCCGCCGCCACTGCATAAACCGAGAAACCGCCTGAATAGCAGAAAGTATTTAAAACCTTTTTACCAGTGGCATACTTACCAAACATCCGCCGATTTTCTCTTTGATCTAAGAAAAAGCCTGTTTTCTGACCTTTTTCCCAATCGACAATAAAGCGATGTCCATATTCCAAAACTTCAGCACTATCAGCAGATTTTTCGCCAATCAATAAACCATCCTGAGACTGGGTTTGCGATTTACGCGAAAGCGTCGCCGAGCTTTTGTCATAAACTGCCTGCAAGCGATCGCCATATATATCCTTCAAGATTTCTGCAATATCTTGACGATAGCGATAGGTTCCTAACGAGTGGCACTGCAAAACCGCCGTATCACTATAAACATCAATAATTAATCCTGCTAAGCCATCCCCTTCCGAATTGATTAACCGATAGCAATTAGTTTCTGGATTATCAATTAAACCTAATTGCTTTCTCAAACTAAATGCTTGCTTCAGGCGATCGCGCAATAAACTTTGCATCGACTCCACAGGCTGAAACGATAGCACCTTAATCGCAATGCTACCCATGCCCCACAAGCCGATCGCTAAAAATCTGCCATCCTCGCTATAGGCTTCGACCAAATCACCATCATGGACTTCACCTTGGAGTTTAGCGATCGCACCTGAAAATATCCAAGGATGAAAACGCTGAACCGCATCGACTTTTTTACGATGAATAATCGCACGGGGCAACGATGTCATGGCTAATTACTTTAATTTACACAGGTTTTTAACCATAGCACACTCCCATAGCCGTGGCGCGCGCGCAAAAGACAAATATTGTTAGGCGGCGCGAAGCGCCGCCTAACAATATTTGTCTTTATGTCCTCAAGAATGGTAACAGCTATAAAAGCATTGCTAAGCGCTGCTTTTAATTATGCTATTCTCAAGAAGCTATCGTTATTGATAATGCTATGACTTCTGTGGAGACCACCTATTCACCTGAAGCCCTCAAGGCTGAACTCAACTCAAAAGGTTGTCGGATGACACCCCAGCGCGAGGTGATCCTCAATACATTCCAAACCCTACCCGAAGGGGAACATCTTAGCGCCGAAGATCTCTATGAGCGCTTAAAAACTCAAGGTGAAAATATTAGCCTTTCCACAATCTATCGCACGGTCAAAATGATGGCACGCATGGGGATTTTGCGTGAATTGGAGCTTACTGAAGACCATAAGCACTACGAAATTAATCAGCCTAAACCGCATCACCATCACCATTTAGTTTGTGTCAAAACTAACCGTGTGATCGAGTTTAAAAATGACCAAATCCTCACCATTAGCAAAAAAGTTGCCGACAAATATGGTTTCTCAGTTTTAGATTGTCAATTGACAATTATTGGTGTCAGCCCAGAGGGGCAACGCTCAATTTTTTAAATATTTAAATAATTTCTAACTAGCTGCTGCTTGATTTTGTTTAGCAAAGTCTTCTTGGGCATAAACGCGAAATCTCTCTAAGTCGTCTTGTAGAGTAGATTCTACTAACTGCCCTAAAAATAAATTATCCATAAGCTGCCCGATCGCAGGTATGGCATAGGAAATACTTAGCTTAACAATTGTTACATTATTGGGGCGACCGTAAAAGCGCACTGCACCACGGTTAGGCAATCCACCAATCGATTCCCACTGCATAATTTGATTGGGAATTTGTTTAAGAATCCGAGATTTCCAAGTAAAGGTGAAACCATTTGTGCCAAGTTTCCAAGCCGATATTTCAGGATCATCTGTTATGACTACGGAGTCGATCCACTTCATCCAACGGGGCATTGCGCTTAAGTCTGACCATAACGACCACGCATATTCCACGGGAATAGTTACTTCAGTTTGGACGGTATGTTCTAGCCAGTCACTCATTGGATAATAGTTAATTGTTAATAATTGTTATCTATACCAATCATATCGCAAACCCGTTTGCAGAGGAGCGCCCTCGAAGTATGTACTCCCCAAATAATTTATAAGAGTGTGCCTCGATGGGGCACACTCTTATAAATTATTTGGGATTGAATGTACCGCTTAGGGAATAGTCATAAGACTAGACTAAGTGACATCAATCGTAATAAAATGTTAAGACGATATAGCTAGTTTGACCACTGGAAGAGTTTACTGTGGGTTTATTACGCCATTTTACAAAAGACATCGGCATTGACCTCGGTACTGCCAACACACTTATATATGTGTCTGGGGAAGGTATCGTGTTGCAAGAGCCATCAGTTGTTGCGATCGATCAACGAGACAAGACTGCCTATGCAGTTGGAGATGAAGCAAACAAAATGATCGGGCGCACACCAGGTGACATCATTGCCGTGCGTCCTCTCAAAGACGGTGTAATTGCCGATTTTGACTCTGCGGAGCTAATGTTACGAGCCTTCATCCAAAAGGTCAAAAAAGGTGTTTTCAATCCGCGCATTGCGATCGGTATTCCTAGCGGGGTTACAGGGGTGGAATGGCGCGCAGTCATGGATGCGGCCCGTCGCGCTGGAGCTAGTGAAGTCTACCCCATTGATGAACCCATTGCCGCAGCGATCGGAGCAGGTCTACCTGTAACTGAAGCTACAGGTAACATGATCATTGATATCGGTGGTGGTACTACTGAAGTTGCCGTAATGAGTTTGCAAGGGATCGTCTTGAGCGAATCTGTGCGCGTTGCAGGGGATGAACTCAGCGAAGCGATCATGAAGTACATGAAAACTGTGCATAACCTCGTTGTCGGGGAACGTACTTCCGAAGAAATCAAAATCAAAATTGGCTCTGCTTATCCCATTAAAGAAGAAACTTCGATGGAAGTAAGAGGTTTACACCTATTGTCAGGTTTACCTCGTACCGTCACCGTCAAGTCTTCGGAAATCCGTGAAAGCATGAGTGAGCCACTCTCAGTCATTATCGAAGCGGTTAAGCGTACGCTCGAACGCACACCTCCTGAACTTGCTGCCGATATTATCGATCGCGGCATCATGTTAGCTGGTGGTGGAGCATTGCTCAATGGCATTGACACTCTCATCAGCCACGAAACTGGAATTGTGACGCATATTGCCCCAGCTCCGCTTAACTGTGTAGTCATTGGCGCTGGTCGTGTACTCGAAGATTATAAGAATCTTGGTCGTGTATTAACCAGCCGTTTGAAAAGTTTATAGGTAACTTTTTCATGGATTCAATTCGGAGTTGGTGGGAGCGCTATAGCTTTCAGACTGCCATTGTTACTGTTGGCATTGGTTTAGCTTGGGTGATTCGCCAAACGCAAGGAGTGGCGATTATGGAAACCTATCAGTTTCTCAGCAAGCCTTTCCAGTCATCTGTATCTAAGCAAGAGCTATTGCAAGATGCCCAAGTACGAGAGTTGAAATATCGATTGACTGAACTAGAGTCACAAAATCAACGGATGAAAGAACTGCTCAAAGTCAAGGCTAGTTCTACAGATGTTGGTGTTTGGGCGACGGTAATTGGTCGTGGAGCTGATTCTTGGTGGAATCAAATCTTGATTGATAAAGGCAGTAATGATGGCATTAAAGCAGGGGCAGTTGTGGTTGCCCCTGGGGGATTAGTGGGACGAGTGACCCATGTTGCGCCTAATAGTAGTCAAATCTTGCTGGTCAGCGATCCTAATAGCCAAGTTGGTGTAATCGTTAGCCGTAGTCGTTTTAGTGGAATGCTGAAGGGACAAAGCCAAAACACAGCGATCTTAGAGTTTTTTGAGCGAGATCCTGATGTTAAGGTGGGCGATATTGTCCAAACTTCACAGTTTAGTACGCTATTTCCTGAGAATGTGCCCGTAGGTCGCATTAAATCTATTAACCTGGATAAACAACCCTCACCTGAAGCGATCGTTGAGTTTTCGAGTCCTCTTGGCTTACTAGAATATGTAAAAGTCTATCCTTTTCAAGACAAGCGCTAAATGCTCGATCGCAATACGTCTTTATCTAAAAAGCTTTTGAACTGGGGAATAACCCTTGGTTCATTGTTATTGTGTATCTTAGCGATGTATACCAGATTTCCCGGAATGACTTTGATGGGAATTGCGCCTAACTGGTTACTCATCTGGTTAGTAGCTTGGAGTGTGAATCGTCCTGTTTTTCTAGCGGTGATGGTTGGGATTGCCCTAGGTATGGTACAAGATGGCATGACCTTTGCGGATGTACGCGTTGCACCGACCCATGTTCTAGGTTTAGCGATCGCTGGCGGGATTACATCGCTCTTGCAAAAGCAACGCTATGTGCAGGAAGATTTCATTTCGATCGCCTTAATTGTGTTTGGGATGGCGGTAATTGTGGAGACGATGCACGCAGTCCAGCTAACTATGATGGGCGCAAAAATGGCTAATGTATGGATTTTGCAGCAAAGAATTGCCCTAAGTTCCGCAATTTTAAGCAGCTTATGGTCGCCAGTGATTTATTTCCCGCTTAGCCGTTGGTGGCGATCTATGGACAGGCAAGAAGATTAAAAACAGTGCCTTGCACAGTTTTTAGAATAATGCGTTGGTGGCGATTATCACAAAGACAAGAAGATTAAAAATAAAGCACAGTTTTTAGAATAAATAATGCGTTGGTGACCATCATCACAAAGACAAGAAGATTAAAAGCTTTGCTTTGCACAGCTTTTAGAATAAACAGATGGAATATCTATTTTTTGGTTTAGCGATCGCTTTAGTCATTGGCTTTGAGTTTGTGAATGGGTTTCATGACACGGCTAATGCTGTGGCTACTGTTATTTATACAAATACGCTAAAGCCAACCTATGCAGTTGTTCTATCGGGAATTTGTAATTTGCTGGGAGTACTCACTTCAAGCGGGACAGTTGCCTTTGCGATTATTGCCCTGTTGCCTGTAGATCTAGTGGTGAATAGTTCGACATCGCAAAGCTTAGTAATGGCGATCGCTTTACTCCTATCGGCAATTATATGGAATTTAGGAACTTGGTATTTAGGATTGCCTGTATCCAGTACCCATACCTTGATTGGCTCAATTACTGGAATTGGGATTGCTAATTCTGTAATAAATTCTTTCTCTTCGACAAATAGGTATTGGTGGGATGGTATTAATTGGCTGAAGATGCAGGAAATCTTGATTTCGCTGGTGATTTCGCCATTGCTGGGATTTTGTGGCGCAGCAATTCTATTTCTAATTGCTAAATATTTAATCCGCCAAGAGGAACTTTATACTGCACCAGAAGAGAATGTTCCTTCTCTATGTATTCGTGCCATATTAGTTTTGACCTGTTCGGGAGTGAGTTTTGCCCACGGCTCTAATGATGGACAAAAAGGCATGGGACTAATGATGCTAATTTTGGTAGCGATTTTACCTAGCTTTTTTTCTTTAAATTTGCATACAAGTCCTCAAGCGATCGCCCAATTAGTCGCCTCATCAAATTCCGCAATTCCCATCTTATCTTCGCAATTTATTGTCAATACTAATCCAGAGCCCTCTTTTACAAATAGTCGCGATGAGCTTAGTCAATTTCTCAAACCACAGGGTCAGGTAAATGAAAATATTTGGCGATCGCTGGTTGCTGAGAGTCAAATCATTGCTGAGAAGTTATCAATTAATAACAATTTGTTGGACATTGCCGAAAGCGATCGTCGCCAAGTTAGAGATGATATTTATCTTGTCGCCAGTGCTATTAGCAAACTAGAAAAACAACAACTATTGGCTAATTTTGAGCATCCAGAAATAATCACTAACTATCGTAATCAATTGGATCATCTCACCAAATTTATTCCCTATTGGATCAAAATCACAATTGCTCTGGCTCTCGGTTTAGGAACAATGATTGGCTGGAAGCGAGTAGTCGTTACCGTGGGCGAGAAAATTGGCAAAGAGCATCTGAATTATGCCCAAGGAGCATCCGCAGAGCTAATCACGATGACGACAATTAGTGCAGCCGATTATTTCGGATTGCCTGTGAGTACTACGCATATACTTTCCTCAGGTATTGCTGGCTCGATGGTTGCCAACCGTTCTGGTGTGCAAATGGATACTTTAAAAAATCTCTTATTAGCTTGGTTATTGACTTTACCAAGTTGTATTTTGTTGGGATTCAGCACATATTCTCTTGGATTATTACTTATATAGTTGCCAGAATCCGAAGCGAAATTACTATTTATATCAGTAGCGATCGCAAGCAAGTTCTCTATCACAGGTAAATTTTTGTTCAATTATTTTTGATCTATCATTTTATCATCTTTATAGGTTTCTAATCTGTCTGGATAGCTTATGTAATTACATTGTGTGATTTATATATTTTATGTTAATCTGATTTTCTTGAATACTAATAGACCCTGATTAAACAAAATTGTGACTTTATCTGTAGATCAAATAACGGATCTCCTCAATGGCTTAAAAAGCTTACCGCCTTTACGAAAGCAAGAACAGACATTTATGGAGATTGCGGGATATCCACACTTCGAGAATGTTTGTAGCAATATACTTCAGTTTTATCTTCAACCATCTAACGAACATGGATTTGGTTCACTTTTGTTAGATTCGCTGTTTACGCTCATCAATGAAAAGGTAGTAATTAATGGTCAAAATATTGATGTGCGACGTGAAGAATCTACCTCTGATGGTAAACGTATTGATCTAATAATCGAATCAGACGATTTTCTTTTGGGGATAGAAAACAAGATTTTTGCTGATGCTTATAATCGGTTCGATAAGTATGCAGAACATCTTAATAAGTACTTGCGGAAAGATCGCCAAGTTTATAAGGTATTATTATCGGTTTTCCCTATAGATACATCAAAGGTTAAATTATATGGATTTAAGCCTATTACTTATCAATTACTATTTGAGAAAGTGATCGCGAATATTGGCTCTTATTTTCTGACTGGTCGTGAGCCACACACAATATTTTTGCGTGACTTTATCCAAACTATACAAAATTTACAAGAGGCAACTTCTATGGATGAACAACGATTACTATACTTTGCTGATAACCATCAAAGTATTTCAACACTATTTGCTGAAGTGATTGAGATGCAAAAGGATATGAAAAAGAAAGTAAAGGAATTAAATGAAGTTGTTCTTTCCGATCCAGACTTTTCCGATATAGATAAACTCCCTTATAAGATCATCAAATCTGGATCTTGGTTTCCTTCACCTTCAACTCGTTTGGTAGCTGGATATTGGTACAGATTTCACATAAGTGATTCCTTGTCAATACAATTAGATGTAAGGCTAACTCCCAAAGGTTGGTATTTACAATTCTCTAATCATCCGGAAAGGGAAAACCACAAAGAAGTCGAAGATTGGGTTAATGCTCGCAATATAAAGTTTGAACTCAGCAAAAGTAATGCACTTATATATAAGGGTGAAAAAAATAGTTTGCCATATAATACGACTCCTGAAGAGTCAGGGAAATGGGCGCTTGATATGTTGGAAAGGCTTGATATGTTGAAAAGACTGACAGACTCTTTAGACTGATTAATTAACATCTTCATTTCATTGCATTTTTAGATCGGCAATGCTTTGCCCCTAACCTTAAGTCAATACTGGCAAATATTACTGTGCTACTTACGCTCGAAACTGCTAAATTTAATTAATAATTAACATAAGGATGTAGTCAAAACTACACTTTTCTGCTGTTTTTTAGATCTTTGTAAAGCTAAGCCCCCCGTAAATCATATGCCTAAGAAGTCCACAGTTATTTCTCCCTCGATCCTTTCTGCTGACTTTAGCCGTTTGGGTGACGACATTCGTGCAGTTGATGCGGCGGGTGCGGATTGGATTCACGTTGATGTGATGGATGGTCGTTTCGTTCCAAATATCACCATTGGTCCATTGGTTGTGTCAGCAATCCGTCCTGTAACCACCAAAATTTTAGATGTGCATTTGATGATTGCTGAGCCAGAGAGATATGTACCTGATTTTGCTAAAGCTGGTGCAGATATCATCACCGTTCATGCTGAGCATACCGCTTGCCCTCATTTACATCGCAATCTTTGCCAAATCAAAGAACTTGGTAAACTAGCTGGTGTATCCCTCAATCCTTCCACACCTTTGAGCTTCATTGAGTATGTTCTCGACTTGTGTGATTTGGTGTTGATCATGAGCGTTAACCCCGGATTTGGTGGTCAGAGCTTTATTCCTAACGTCATTCCTAAGATTGCGAAGTTGCGTCAAATGTGTGACGATCGCGGACTTGATCCTTGGATCGAAGTTGATGGTGGGCTGAAGGCAAATAACACTTGGCAGGTTCTAGAAGCTGGTGCTAATGCGATCGTTGCGGGTTCGGCGGTATTTAATGCCCCTGACTATGCAAAAGCGATCGATGGTATTCGCAACAGCAAGCGCCCTGAGTTGGTAACAGCATAAATTCAAACCATAAAAGCCATTAAAAGTGTTGCTTCGCAACACTTTTAATGGCTTTTATAAAAAAGAAGCGGTGCATTGCACCGCTTCTTTTTTATATGAGTAACTTGGGTGGAATCGATAAAAAGAGAATTCCGTTAGCAGTCCAAGGTTGAGCTTCTGGTAGCACTAAACCAATAATGCCAGCCTTTTTTAATACCAAGGCTCCTTTAGATTCCCCCCAGAGCAAAGTTTCTGCCCATGTGGTCAGGTCAGGTTCATGACCAATTATCCCTAGAGATGCCCTCGCAGGGTGGGGATGTTGACTGAGCCATTCTGTAGCCCACTGGAGCCATGCTTCAAAACTTCCTTCGGGGGCAAGTTCAGAGGATTGCTGCACAGGACTATCAAAGATATTCGTAAATATCTCGGCGGTTTGCTGAGCGCGAACTAGGGGGCTAGTTTGCAACAAATCAAAGCGCAAGCCTAAATCATAGAGACGCTTCGCAACTTGCTTGGTTTTCTTTCGCCCCTCATCGGTGAGAGGACGCAAAGTATCATCCTCATAATTCTCGCGATCTTCAGCAATGCCATGTCGAATTAAATAGAGACTAGGCATTGACTAACAACCCTTCAAGCAATCCTTCAAATAAAGCCTTACCATCAGTACCGCCCAAAATTCCTTCAGCAGCACGTTCAGGATGAGGCATCATCCCCAGAATGTTACCTTGCTTGTTGCAAATACCTGCAATGTTAGATACTGAGCCGTTAGGATTAGCATCATCGGTGATATTGCCGATCGCATTACTATAACGGAATACCACTTGATGATTGTCTTCGAGTTCCTTGAGCGTATCAGCATCCGCAAAATAGCATCCTTCACCATGAGCGATCGGTAAAGAGATTACCTGTTGCTTTTGATATTTCTTGGTGAAAGCTAAATCATTGCGCTCAACTCGTAAAGGGGCGCGATCGCAAATAAAGTGTAAATCGCGATTTCTGACTAATGCGCCTTGCAATAAGCATGATTCAGTCAAGATCTGGAATCCATTACAAATCCCAAGTACATATTTACCTTTGGCGGCATGTTCTTGCAAAGATTTCATTACAGGCGCAAACCTCGCGATCGCTCCACAGCGTAAGTAATCACCATAGCTAAATCCCCCTGGTACAACAATCACATCACAATCGCTAATATCGGTGTCACTATGCCAGATTAATCTCGTGGGCTGTTGCAGAATTCCGCTAGTAACCGTGGCAACATCGCGATCGCAGTTGGAACCGGGGAATACGAGAATACCAAATTTCATATTGTCAATTCCTATTTTTAATTCCTAGGCGATCGGGGTTAATTCAACGCGGTAATTTTCGATGACAGGATTTGCCAACAGCTTGTCCGCAGCTTCATCTAGCTTTTGGGATGCTTCGGTTTCGTTGGCGGCATCTAGGACTATTTCCACATACTTACCGATGCGAACTGAGTCAACGTGATAATCCATTTGTTTGAGAGCAGACTGTACAGCAGTGCCTGCGGGATCGAGAACCGATGGACGTAAGGTAACAAATATACGGGCTTGATACTTCATGCTGAATAGTGAATGGGGGAGCAGACCACCATAGATTTTATCGCGGGACTATGAGATCGATCATATAGCAAGACGATCCCAAAGAAGTAATGAAGTACCTTGCTCTGCAAGGTACTTCATTACTTCTTTGGAGTTCTATATTCTTATCAAATGGGAAATACTGTCTAGCAAACCGCAATAAGTCGAAGCCCTATTTTTATAAATGATTTAGGATTGCCATAAGTATCTGGGCATAATATAAAACCAAAACCTGTGGCGCACGCGCAGCGTGCGCCACAGGTTTTGGTTTTATATTTAATTGTGCCCACCTACTTATAACCTTCTATTAATATTGATAGTCTATGATCAGCCTTTCATCCAAATTTTTAAACATAAATAATGCGATCGCTTGCTACTCTCATCAAAAATCATCTGCTTGATTTAGGAATTAAAGTAAATGTCACGGTTAGGCAAAAGCGTCAAGAAATACATATTTTGCTAGAGTCTACCTACTTTGGCGATCGCACCACTTTATTAGCCGAAATTTCTAAATGTTTTGACGATCTTGATGATTATTTAGAAGTAGCTAAAGTTTATGCATTTTTATTCGGTCAGCCATTGCCGATATGGTCAGAAAAATTTAAGTTAAACCATCATAAATTTGAAAATATTGCTTGTGAAGAGAAAGAAAAAGGGAAAGAAACTGTAGTTCAAAAGGAAGCTTTAGATTCTAATAGAAACTTAGATGCAGTGGAAGCACTGACTGGGACGATTTTATGCGATCGCTTTATTGTCTGTGGTTTGGGTAGCTTAGGACAATATTCAGTGTTTAACCTCAAGAAATTTGCCTATGGTGAATATGAAGTCAAAATCTGTGCGATCGAAAAACTGCAACCAGAAATAATGGAACTTGATCATTTCTCAGAACTACTTGATGAACCATTAATTTTAGGGGATTGCCGTCGTTCCGAAATCTTAATCAAGGCTGGTATCCATAATTGCCGTGCAATCTTACTAGTTACTAGTAATGAGAATGTCAATATTGAAGCAGCGATCGCTGCTCGTCGCCTCAATCCCAATGTGCATATCGTAGTACGCTCATCCCGCCAAAATCTCAATCAACTCTTAAAAGAGCAATTAGGAAATTTTGTTGCTCTCGATCCCGTTGATTTGCCTGCCGCCTCCTTTGCTGTAGCGGGTTTAGGCAAGGGGACATTAGGCTTATTTCAAATCGGCGATCGTAAATTGCGTGTAGTGGAATCCATCGTTAATCCCGATGACTATCGTCTTGTGAGAACTCCTGCCTATCTATTGCATAAAAAACAATCGCGGCTTTTGAGTATTGCAGAACTTAATCCCGAGCGCTTATTTTTTCAATGGCAACCAGACCAGCTTGTGCAAGTTGGCGATAAGGTGACAATTATTGAATATGTTGAGCATAACTTTGCCTCTAATTTTCTTGACAATGTAAATCCTAATTCTGAGTTAGAACGTAATCACTTTTCTACCATCCAACGAATTTATCAATTAGTTCAAAGATTGCTCTATCCTTCTTTTTTGATATCCATCTACAAATCCAAATGGAAGCAGATTTTTACTTGGATTCAAGCAAAGCGATCGCGAAGTTTAGTGCTATGGGGAATCATCACCGCCATCATTCTATTAGGGCTGAGTTCTACAATCTTGTATTTCAACGTACCTAATATCTCTTTGCAAAAAGCGATCTCCACCAGCGTGATCTTACTTTTAGGCGGCTATGGTGATGTGTTTGGTGGATTGGGCGGAGAAGACCAAGTTCCCCTATGGTTAATGCTTTTTTGTATCGCCATTACGCTCATCAGTTTACTATTCGTTTTGGGAGTAATTGGACTAATTGCCGATAGTATTCTCAGTTCTAAATTTGAATTTTTTAAGCGATCGCTACCCTTACCAACTCACGATCATATTGTCCTGATCGGGTTTGGCAGACTCGGACAGCGTATTGCTGACCTGCTATTTAAACTGCAAATTCCCCTTGTCATCGTCAGCGAACATGCTTATGATTGCGACCTTGCCGACAAAGTCCCTTGGTTCACTGGCAATATCATTGAAGAATTATCCAAAACCAACCTCGCGCAAGCTAAGAGTATTCTCACAGTTACTGACGATCAAATGCTAAACCTCGAAGTAGCTCTATTAGCTCGTGATGTTGCCAAAAAGGTGAGCCGCGAGATCAATTTAGCTATTCGTACTTACGATCGCTACTTTAGCGAAAACTTAGCCGAGCTATTGCCAAAATCCCAATCCTTTTGTGCCTATGCGCTCTCAGCAGAAGCATTTGCAGGAGCAGCCTTTGGCGAAAACATGTTAAGTTTATTTCGGCTGAATCAACGCACAGTTTTAGTTGCTGAATATCTAATTGCAGAAAATGATACTTTAGTGGGCAAAAATTTGTCGCAAATTGCCTATGGCTATACCGTTGTTCCCATTTACTTAAAAACTAGCGAGCCAAAAGTTAATGGAATTAGTGAGTTCTTTATGCCATCAGATGATGATGTGATGCAGATAGGCGATCGCTTAACGGTATTAGCTTCTATTTCAGGACTACGCCGCATTGAATTAGGTAATCTCCATACTCCGAAGCTTTGGCAGTTACGAGCTAAACCACCTCTTAATGCCAGCGTGTTGCTTGATGCGGGGAATCAACTCAAAAATATTTCAGGGTGCGATCTTGATCTTGCCCGTCGCTTTATGCAAAAACTACCTGCGGCGATCGAGCTTCCCATGTATGACACTCAAGCCTATCGCTTAGGACAAGCCCTCATGCGACTTCTGCCAATTAAAATCTATCCTTTATAGCGATCGAGGTACAGAGCGCTGTGTCCCTGCCTTAGGCAGGGACATAGCGCTTCACTTATTCAACGTCATTTCGGGTTAAGCGGGAAAATTTTAAGAGACCAAAAGTAAAAGCCTTGCTAAGCAAGGCTTTTACTTTTGGTCTTTGAGAGAGGGGTTGCGTAGCAACCCCTCTCTCAAAGCGCGTTTCCAATTATCCCGAACTCACGTTAAGTAGGTGAGCGCAATTAAATATAAAACCCCAAAACCTGTGGCGCACGCGCAGCGTGCGCCACAGGTTTTGGCTCTGGTTTTTCTTAGCAATTTCAAAAGAATCTACGAGGAGATAACTCAATCATATTCTGTCCGATTTTGATATCGAGATTACCGAAGAAATCATGACCTAACAATCCCATATTCGCTTTCGTGGCGATCGGTACAGGCATCATTTGGACTTTGAGAGAACCCAATGAAATTGATTTTACTTTACCGATCGGAAAGCTCACTTTACTTCCGTCAGCAATATCAAACTCCTCTGAAGTGTCGGGTACAACATTCAGCGTTTGCGCCATTTCGGCAGTAATTAAAGTTCTACTTGCTCCAGTATCCAACATCATTTCATAGATACGATTACCATTAAAAGTTACTTCAACAATGGGAATACCACGCATACGTCTCTTGATGGGAATTCTGACTGTTTCATTTTGGTTCCCATTACATAAACCACTGAGATCAATACGCCGCCCTTTAGAATTAACCATGAAGCAATCTGAAGTTTGAGCATTTGCGTGATTAACAAGGTTAGATTGGTTGACAAATAACTCACTAATCCCAATCAAAGAACTAACTATTAAAGTAATCGTTGCTAAATTGATTTTGGACATAATCTAAAGGGGGGTGATCGCTTACTGAATATTTTATCAGGTGCAAATAAATGATGGGTGATACAAAGTAAAGTACCACCCATCATTTATTTAGGATCATTTTGGGAAGCCCATCCGAGGAGATTGGATAACCAGCCACGTTGTTGCGGTGGTGGGAGTGCTTTTTTCTGGGTAGTGGAAGGCTTGGGTTTGGAATCGTTTTTTTGATCAGGATTCGGGTTAGTGAGATCCTTAATATGTTTTAGCGCCAATGGTTCTTGAGGGTTGATCTGAAGCGATCGCTGCAAACTAATTTTCGCCATCTGCGGCTGATTGATATTTTTGTAAACCACGCCGAGCATTGCCAGACATTTACTATTGTCTTGATCGATTTGCGAAATCTCGCGTAGTTCCTTAAGAGCAGTTTTCCAATCGTTTTGACTCATATATACTTCACAAGCTTTCAACCGAGCGGCGATCGCACCATTATCACGTACATCACTGCTGCTCTGAAATACAGTTGCATCATCGTCATTTTTGTTATTGCTTGGTTGATAAGTTGAATATGTAGCTCTTACGTTTGCATAGTTGGGATTTGCATGGTTAGAATTTCCGTAAGTAGGCTTAGCCGTTGGGGTGGGATAGGTTGCAGGTGTGGGATAGGCAGGTGGGAAATAGGCATTTTTAGGCTGCACCTTCGGTTCAAGGACTGGCGGCATATTCGGTGCGCCATATACATACCCCTCTTTGTAGAGAATGTAGACTAGATTTAGTTCACTGATTTGGGCTGTATATTTCAGGATCGTGCTGAGGGACTCATATTGTTTTTTTGCGATCGCGGAAACAGAGCGCTCGTATAAACCATCATTGGGAGCGAAGAGTAACTCACAGGCAATTGCCGAATAAATCGGAACATTGCGTGATTTTTGCATGAGTCGTTTCGCCAGTAATTTAAAGATCCCTTGATAGGCTTGGCGTTCTTGCTCTTGCATTAAGGTGTCATAGGCAGGATTGACCAATTTCGCAAGATACTGAGTAGCAACTAACTTTTCTTGTGGGGAAAAGCCATAAACATCAGGATGCAGTATGCGGACAATACTCAGATAAACATGACGAATATAAATGGGACTAGTGATAATAGGTAAGCCCAAAGCCGCGTAATAGTCATGGTTAAACTGACTAATGCCTCGATCAATGCGGATAAACTGGAGTTTTTGCTCCTTGGGCAGTTGATTCATAGTTACTCGCCTTGAGCATAGCTAAATTGTCATTTTGCTCAGATAATCTATTACATACTTTAACGCTAAACCCAAAAAATAAAGACAGCGCAATGCACCGCCTCTATTTTTTTATGTTTAAGAATGTAACGGGAGTACTGCAAGCGGTAATAGCGAAAATCCTAGCCAAAAGAGCGATCGCCAAGAAAATTTGGGCAGTGGCTCAGGCTCAGCCAATAAAAAGTTAATCCGTTCTTCTAGGCGATCGCTTGTATTGGTTGAACCAAAAGCGGCGGCAAAAGTCTCGGACGGGAGCATATTATAGCTGACCATTTCTAATAGTGATTCAGCAAGTAATAAGCCATCTAAATATTGAGCTGCCCAGCGATCGGCGCGTAGTTCACGTAATAGGAGCAACTCTTCCCAAAGCTCTTGGGTGTTGGGCAACCAAGGCATGATTTGACGGAGACAGCCTAGCCAGAAAAACCAGAATGTATCGTGGTAATGGGCATGGGCGCGTTCATGCAACAAAACCGCTTCGAGATGTTCGGCATCAAGGGTATCGAGCAAACCTTGGCTTACAAAAAGCTTGGATTTCCAAAAGCCTATTTGCGCGGCAAACAACATTGGGATATTCAGCAACTGCATGGAATCTGAGCCATTTGCAACTTCGCTATTGATGACCAACTTTTGCAATTTTTGTAAGGATTGCCAGCCCATCAAAGCAAGTTGACCACTGCGGAAGATGCTATAAATCAAAAACACTAGGGCGATCATATAGCTGACATAGCCAGCTTGCAAACCGATCATTTGACCTTCGGCTCCCATACATAGCACGGCGATCGCGGTCGTCACGACTAGCATCGGTGGCAGTACAAAGCAAAATAAGGCTCTATGCCAACGCATTTGCCAAGTTACTGATGAATTATGGCTACTCTGCCAACCGTAACGCAAACCCCACGCTAAGCCCAGAGAACCCAAAAGCATCACAGAATGCATCGAGAAAAATGGCATGGCTAACCTTCCTGTGACTGTTCTCTA
Source organism: Pseudanabaena sp. BL-A-41 (assembly GCA_050632425.1). Lineage (GTDB taxonomy): Bacteria > Cyanobacteriota > Cyanobacteriia > Pseudanabaenales > Pseudanabaenaceae > Pseudanabaena. The sequence continues at coordinate 4,679,468 of CP192607.1, forward strand.
GATTGGCGAATAGTTTTGAGGCGTGTGGCGATCGCTTCGAGCTTGTCCATACTGGCGCGATCAAGGTCATTGGCAAAGGCTGCCACAATGTCTGCATCACCCACTTCTAAGAAACGATTGAGTTGATGATAAGCAGTTAAGGCTTGCGCTTCCTCGCGGGAAATCAAGGTGCGCCAATAGAAAGTACGTCCCTCTTTATCGCAGGCGATCCAACCCTTTTGTTCGAGGCGGCGCAATACGGTCATCACTGAGCCATAGGCTAACTCGCGATCGGGATCGGCAAGAATGCGATCGTGAATATCCGTCGCACTAATACTTGTGCTATCCCAAATAATATTGAGGAGTTCCGACTCTAAGGGACCAAGCGATAACTGTTTCGGTCGATATTTTGGTAATGGAGTCATAGCTGCTCAAATTACATTTGCTTATTACTATAGCGCCTTGAACTCTTTAAACAAAAGGCTTCTCTGAGAGAAGCCTTTTGTTTTTAAAGGGAGGCAACACATTGAATCGATTTAATTTCCATAGCATCGGAAATATAACAAGCACCACCAAATTTATTGATGATCGGTCTTAGTTGTTCGACCAGAGGCTTAGTCTTATCAGCTAAGAAAAAGGCAATTACATAGTCGTTTTCCAACATACTCATATCCAAATCGCCCGAATTAGTGCCACTGACACCCTTACCGATCACATTGCGGATAACTGTATAGTTCAAAACCCCAACGGTTTCTAAGACCTTGATGATTTTATGGGATTCGACAGAATCAGATACAATTTCGATCCGTTTCACCGCGTGCATAGTTTTATCTCGACTAAAAATAATGAATTCTAGAATGACTAACGCTTGACGCTATCGATTCTAAATATGGAGATCTACTCAAATTATGGGTGCTTTTATTCGTAAGGTGGGAGATTTTGCATTTTATTTAACGTAAGTTCGGACTAGTTAACATTTGGTAAAAAAAAACAGCCTTGCATGGCAAGACTGTTTACATTGCTTTGTACTAATAGAAACCCTAATGATTTCTCCAAAGACTTGTTTTGCAAGCTTTTTAGGAAATCACCTTACTGGCAGATATAGCATTTCCCAGTCTAGTGAAGTAAGGGTTTGTTTCCTTGCCTTTAGAGGAGGAAACACATCTCTGTACCTCGCTTGCTTGAAAAGCGCTATATCAATAGGTATTTAGAAGATTATTTTGAGTCTAGACCCAAAATAAATTGATTACATATAAATATAAAGGAATTCCGACAATAATGTTGAATGGGAATGTGACGGCTAGGGCAGTCGAGACATAGAGGCTAGGATTTGCTTCTGGCACAGTCAGACGCATCGCGGCAGGTACAGCGATATAAGATGCGCTAGCACATAGCACTGCAAACAAAAGGGCATCTCCCTGCGACATCGAAATTAATTTAGCGATCGCAATCCCTATACCCGAATTTAAGATTGGCATCAAAATCGCAAAGGCAATTAGAAATACACCTGTTTTTTGTAAATCTTTAATACGTTTTGCGGCGACTAATCCCATATCCATTAAAAAGAAAGTCAACACACCATAAAACATATCTTGGGTGAAGGGTGACAGGACATGCCAACCTCTCTCACCTGTGAGGCAACCAATAATTAAGCTACCAACTAACAAGAATACGGAGCTGTTCAGAAAAGCTTCTCGGAGAACTTCACCCCACGCCAATTCTCGTTCTTCGCCTTTTTCAGCTTTCTCGGCGGCGGTAAATAAACTGACGAGGATCAATCCGACAATAATTGCTGGAGACTCCATTAGGGCAAGAGCTGCAACCATATAGCCATCAAAGGGAATATTTAACTGTCCCAAAAATGAGCTAGCGGTGATGAAGGTAACAGCGCTAATCGAGCCATAGGTTGCCGCGATCGCAGCAGCATTATAGGCATCAAGCTTGATCCTGAGAAGGAAAAACGAATAAACGGGGACAATGCACGCCATGAGGATTGCCGCAACCATTGTCAGTACTACTTCTTGGCTAATCCCACTTTTAACAAGCTCGACCCCACCCTTAAAGCCGATCGCTAGAAGTAAATATAGTGAGAATAATTTCGGAATTGGCGGCGGAATTTCTAAATCCGACTTAATCAATACCGCCATCATGCCCAAGAAAAAGAACAAAATCGGCGGATTGAGAACATTAGAAACAATTAGGTCTAAATCCATGTGGACAGATCCATGTATAAGTAAAAGATTTTTTTAGAAACAAATTGTGCAGAAGTAATTTTTTAAATAATTAATACCTGATGTCAGTCTACAGAATTGTATGGCGATCGCAATCGGAAATGGGTTATGAGCAACACAACCACACAAACCATTCCAAAAACTATGGCGCACACGCTGCGTGCGCTATAGTTTTTTACTTTTTTGATAGCATTAAGCAAAGTATTATCTTTGGGAGATTATCAAGATGACAGCGATCGCTACTCCCCCTCTCAAAAATCAAGAGCCAATATCCCAGACACTCGTTACCGATCAATGGATTAGTGCAACATGGGACGAGTTTGTGCAGATTCTCGAAAATCCCCTATATGCCGACTCACGATGCTATTACGACAAAAATCAATTTAGGCAAATGAGGATCGAAACTATGCCTGTTGGCTCAGAACACGCTTTAGATAACGGAATTATCTACTCCGTCCTCTTTTTGTACTGCACATTAAAAAATATCTTTTTCCAAGGTTTGATTAATGCCAGTTTTATTAAAACTGGTTTGAAAGGTTGTCAACCTGATTTGTCTTGCTACATAGGCGAGAAAGCGAACCTAACACCACGTAGTAAATCTATCGTAAATTTAGATGAAGTTGCTGCACCAAATTTGGTAATTGAAATATCTAGCTCTACTCTTAGTGATGACCTTGGCGAAAAGAGATTACTTTATGAGAAATTGGGGACTAGCGAATATTGGGTCATTGATGTCCAAGAAGTAAAAATTATTGCCTTTGAAATGATCGATGGAGGCAGTCGTCAGATTGCAGAATCGAAGTTGTTAGGTGGTTTAGCGATCGCCGATCTCGAATTTGTCCTAAGACTCAGCCGCGAAAAATCTCAATCTGAAGTTGGGGCATGGCTTTTACAAAAATATAGCGATCGCTAGTTTATATATCTACTGCGCGAAGCGCAGTAGATATACTATTTGGGCATGACTTTTATAGAAATATAGCGATCGCTAGTTAGCGCCTTTCAAGCTGATATATAGCGGTTGGGATTGTTTCCCTGCTAAAGACAGGGAAACAATCCCAACCGCTATATATCTAAAAATTCACATAAGGATTTTAAATCAGGCGTTATACTATGGTTAGATATAGGCTGCATACTATTTTCTGATTAGTTGCTAGGCTGTCTTTTGCGTGAATTCCATAGTGAATTCTACAAACACTTAAAGTTAGAAATTACAGTTGGAAAAATGAGCGAACCAACTCCCTACGAAAAACTAGGAGTCCATGACGAAGCCTCCTTTGAAGAAGTGCGTGATGCACGCGATCGCCTATTGCGCGAATATGAGGGGGATGAGTCTCAACAAGAAGTAATCGAGGTTGCCTACGATGCCATCCTTATGGATCGTTTACGCGCCCGTAAAGAAGGCAAGATAGCTGTTCCTGATCGTATTCGCTATCCTGAACGCCTATCGACAGCGATTCCTGCGGCTTTACAAAATAATCCCCAACGTCGCGCTCCCTCTTGGTTATCAAGATTATTAGACAGTCCTAGTCAAAAAGACATTTACATTTCTCTGGGGATTTTTACTGGACTTGGGGCAATCAGCTTTTTTGTACCAACCGCCACCACCACTTGGCTATCGTTTGGCTTGATTGTTAGTGTCTATTTACTCACACGCAAAGAAAATCGCTTTGGACGCGCTCTGTTGATTTCCTTATCGGGGATCACTGTGGGGGTAGTGCTTGCGGCTTTGACTAACCAAGTTTTGGTATTGTCCCGTTTGGTAAGCGATGGATTTTTCCCTAGCCCCATCCAAATGGCAATTATTTTGTTAGTCATGTGGCTCCATGCTTGTTTCTTGCGTTAATCAAACATGACCTCCTCCCCTGTGAAATTTGGGATCGCACAGCTTAATCCGATCATTGGTGATTTGGTGGGTAATTGCGATCGCCTGTTGTCTGCTGTCCAAAAATTAGCGGCGCAAGGTGTGCAGCTAGTCCTGACTCCTGAACTCTCAGTTTGTGGCTATCCGCCTCGTGACCTATTGATGCATCATCAGTTTGTACGCGATATGGACTCAGCGATCGCCGATTTAGCTCAGAAACTTCCCCATGATGTGGCGGTGCTAGTGGGGACAGTTTCCATAAATCCTCAGGCAAGTCAGGTGGGGGGCAAGCCTCTGTTTAATAGTGCCGCTTTGCTACAATGCGGGAAAGTACAGCAAATTTTCCATAAGCGATTGTTGCCGACCTATGACGTATTTGATGAAGATCGTTATTTTGAGGTGGGCGAGGGGAGTCAAGTTTTTACATTAAAGCTGCCAGATCGAGCGTCCTTGCGAGTGGGCGTGACTATTTGCGAGGATATTTGGAATGATGAGAAGTTTTGGGGGAAACGGAACTATGCTGATGATCCCGTCGCGGAACTGGCGCAAAAAGAAGTAGATTTGCTGGTTAATTTATCTGCTTCTCCCTATGCGGTCGGTAAGCAGAAGTTACGAGAAGCTATGCTCAGTCATAGTGCGATCGTGCATAACTTACCCTTGCTCTATGCCAATCAAGTCGGTGCAAATGACGATCTGATTTTTGATGGGCGCAGTATGGCGTTTAATCGCGATGGGGAAATTGTGGCGCGGGGCAAGGGTTTTGATGAAGATTTGCTGGTAATTGATTTTGAGCAAGTTGCTCCAAGTCCGACTTTATCTAGCTATGAAAGTGACGATGCAGAAATCTTTGCGGCTTTGGTTCTCGGTGTGCGGGACTATGTGCAGAAATGTCGCTTTCGGAAGGTCGTCATTGGCTTAAGCGGTGGAATTGACTCGGCGCTAGTTGCAGCGATCGCTACAGAAGCGATCGGTAAAGAGAATGTCTTGGGTGTGCTAATGCCTTCTCCCTATAGTTCCGATCATTCGATTAGCGATGCGATCGCCCTTGCCCAAAATTTAGGAATTACGACAGAAACAATTCCCATTCAGCCAATGATGTCGGCTTTTGATCATAGTTTGGCGAATCTATTTGCGGGACGTGCTAGTGATGTCGCCGAGGAGAATTTGCAATCGCGGATTCGGGGGAGCTTGCTCATGGCGATCTCCAATAAATTTGGACATTTGCTAATTTCTACGGGAAATAAATCCGAGGTGTCCGTGGGCTACTGCACTCTCTATGGGGATATGAATGGTGGTCTGGCGGCGATCGCTGATGTCCCGAAAACGCGAGTATTTTCGATTTGCGAATGGCTCAATCGCACTAACTCGCCGCTAGCAATTAAGCAAGATGTTGCTGAAGTTATTCCTGTAAATATCATCACGAAGCCCCCTAGTGCCGAGCTAAAGCCCGATCAAGTCGATCAGGATTCACTGCCACCCTACGATATTCTCGATGATATTTTGCATAAGTTAATCAATCAGCATTTATCGGCAGCCGAGATTGTTGCCTCAGGACATGAGCAAGCAACGGTTGATCGCGTAGTCCGTCTGGTCAAAATTGCCGAATTCAAACGCCGCCAAGCTGCCCCTGGTTTAAAAATTACCGATCGCGCCTTTGGCTCTGGATGGAGAATGCCGATCGCCAGTAAAGTTACCCCTTAAAAAATTCTGCGCCGCAGAATTTTTCTAAATCCCTCGCACTGGCACTTGATGAGCGCTGAGATATTCTTTAATTTCAGAAATGGTCAATTCGCCATAGTGCAGTAATGAGGCTAGCAATGCTGCTTCGGCTCTACCCTCAGTTACCGCTTGGAGAATATGCTCGCAATTACCTGCCCCACCTGAAGCAATTACAGGTACTTCCACCAAATCGGCAACTTGGCGCGTAAGTTCAAGATCGTAACCAGCCTTGGTTCCATCAGCATCCATACTGGTCAGCAAAATTTCACCTGCACCGCGCTTAACAACTTCCTGCGCCCACCAGAGCGCATCAAGGCTCGTATTCTCGCGTCCACCGCGTACATAGACATCCCAGCCTAAATTTTGCGGATCGTTTCTGCGACGGGCATCGATCGCCACGACGATGCACTGATTACCAAAGCGATCGCTACTGCGATTAATTAAGTCAGGATCGTGAACGGCGGCGGAATTCATGCTGACCTTATCGGCTCCAGCCCGTAGTAGTTCGCGAATATTGTCAAGATTGCGAACACCACCACCAACGGTGAGGGGAATAAAAACCTGTTCAGCAGTGCGATAGACCACATCTAAAATCGTGCCGCGATCTTCATGGGTGGCGGTAATATCGAGGAATACCAGTTCATCGGCTCCTGCTTGGTTATAAGCCTGTGCTAGTTCTACGGGATCGCCAGCATCCTTGAGATCGACAAAGTTCACACCTTTGACGACTCGACCTGCTTTTACATCAAGACAAGGCAAAATCCGTTTCGCCAGCATAAGCCCTTCAACTATTCCAAAATCACGGTAAGAGTGAATATTTTACCTTAAAAGGAAAGGGTGGCGCGAAGTACCGTCCTTTCCTTATTTGAGAATTACGATCTCATCGCGATCGCTTGCTTGCCGAAACTCTTCACCAAAATCACAATTTGCTAATTCCCCTAGTTGAATATTCTGCTCAAAATTGGGAATAGCGGGATTGATTTCGAGCGATCGCAAACATAGAGACAGACGGGTGATTTCGATGGATTCCTCGACCACATCACAGCCAAAGAGATTATGCTGCAAAATATGCGCGATTACTTCCGTGGGATTCCGATGCACAAGGGCTTCAGGATGGGGAGAGAATTTGGTTAATAGATGATGGATACGCTCATGTTCGGAAATTAAAAACTCTAGCGCCGTAGTCAGAAATACGCCTGCACCGCATTTGGGATGCACAATTTTGATATTGAGTAAACGCTCTTGATACGCCTTGCAATATGCCAAGGTGTCTTGAGCAAACTGGCGATCGCCATCGTCATCTTTATTTCCTAGAGACAAATGTTGCTGTAAAGTGCGAATAACGGACTCACTGTGGAGAATCGCTTTGCAAGGCAACTTGGGAGTACGTCTTTTGCTGAGATTGCCCAGATCTTTGCGATATTGCGACAATTCTTTAATGGAATCGTCAAAAAGTGCGGTCAGAATATGGCGCGTAATATCTTCACCAAAGTCAAATCGCGCAATCTCTTTAATCTGCCGACATAGCTCATCCCCCACAAACAACGCACCATCCAAAATGCGATCGCTCTCAAATAAACCCGATGGATGAGCCTCAATCGGACTGTGATAATTAGGATTTCCCTTTTGCACCCAACGAAAAATCGCCTTGTAATTTTCCCAAATATGTTGCTCTACATAGGGATTGATAAATTCATAAGCATCTTTAATCAGATGTGCGGGCAGCAAACCACGATCTTCGCAACAAGCCACAAATAAGATGCGGTTCAATAATTTCTGGGCTTGATAAATCGCGATCGCAATGACATCTTCGATATTAATTTGCGGATGCGTGTCCAAATTGCCCGTATTACGAGCTTGAGCAAGCAGTAGTAATCGATAGCGAAAATCTTTAATTAACTGACTGCGAATTTTGTAATAGTGACTGTGAAAATTTTTGAGGACTTCGGCTTCAAGTTGGTGTGACTCCTCTAATAGCTGGGTGGTACGCGATCGCTCCTCACTGTTAGCTATGCCCCGCAAAAGTGTCCGCCGCGATAGCAAAAAATAAAAAGCCTTAAGTTGTTCTAAATCCGCTAGCGATTCCCACGCAAACCTTTGGCAAAATAGTCCTGAAACATCGCGATGATAAAGGCAGATCTCACGATAGTCCAGCACGATCATCCATTCCGTCGTCTCATGCTGCGGCTCAGGCTTGACGATCGCCCCTTCTTCGGCAGCATTGACAATGATTTCGGCAATGACATTAACTGAAGTTTCTGTAAAAAAACCTACGGCAGGCTTGGGATGTAGCTCTAGCTCCCAAGCCCCCCCTGCCGTCTCGAAGGGGGATTTATATCCCAAAATATCAACAAAAATATCGTGTAAAAACTGCGCTTCGGCAATTAGATTCGACGGTTCACCATCATTGGCAAAGCATAACCACCGTTGAATAATTTGAAAGCGATCGCCCAAGTCTCTCGGAAAGCCAAAGGAACTAACCCGCCTCGCGAGCGGCTTAGGATGAAACAGAGAATAATAGGGCGATCGCTGATTCATTCATCTTTGACGGCATTTTGAGTTAGTTTCTTTTCTGCCTCTACCTCAGCAAGCAACCTTTCGCGATCTTCAGGTGACATTTCTTCAAGTTGCTTTGCCAAAACTGCCTTTTTGTAATCATCAAGTTGTTGATTGTAAGTCATTGTTTGAGTTACTGCTCGAAAGACATAGGTAGAAATCCAAGCTAACAATACACCTACAAGGACAACCTGACTCCAAACGCCTGCATTGGTTGTATCGAAGCCATAGGCGCGAAACGCCCAAAAGGCAACTCCACCAAATCCGAAAAAAGCAACCATAATTGCTATGGCATCAATGCGGCGCATAATCTTCAATCTCTCAAATATTTGTTTAAATCAGCGCTTAGCGCTGATTTAAAGGCATTTTTAAATAGTGCGTGCTTCGGGGCGGAAGTTAAAGAAGGGTGATAGTAATAACAAACCGGGGAAGAAGAAAAAGGCTAAGAAACAAATGAATACTCTTTCAAGAGAACCAGTTTTGTACCAACGCGCCTTGAAATAAAACAAAATGAGCAAAGGCAGTACAAGTAAATATGTACCTGCGATCGCGGCATACACAATTGCGGCAAGTATTGGGGCAGAGAGAAGAAACGACATATTTCTATACAGGTATGTGTAGATGTATCTGTTAATAGATTGTAACAGTATAGTAATCGCGCAATCAAAAAATAGAGATAGCGCTTTGCGCTATCTCTATTTTTTGATTGCACAGGATCTATCGCAATCCTAAATGGTTTGTGTAAGCGCACCTTTGGGTGCGCTTACACAAACCCAAAAATCTACAAATGGATTTAGGACTGCTCAGCTACTACAAAATTTGTGTTTGATTTTAATTTGTTAGGGTGCTAACATAAGAAACGCTGAAAATTTTACCCGAATACATCCCTAAGACTGTGGCACCTCAACAACAAAAGATTCGGATTCGTCTCAAAGCTTTCGATCATCGCCTGCTAGATTCTTCCTGCGAAAAAATCGTCGAAACTGCTAATCGTACAAACGCGGCTGCCGTTGGCCCTATTCCTCTGCCAACCCGTCGTCGTATCTACTGCGTTCTCAGATCGCCCCACGTAGATAAGGACTCTCGCGAACATTTTGAAACTCGTACCCATAGTCGGATTATCGACATTTACCAACCCTCAGCAAAAACCATCGATGCTCTCATGAAGCTCGATCTTGCTGCTGGTGTCGATATCGAAGTAAAACTCTAAAGTTCAACCTTCAAGAAAAGCCCAGAATTATGGAAGTATTCAAGTATTGCTTTCATAACTCTGGGTTTTTCTGATCAAAACGATAAAATAAGGGAGGCGTATTACACCTCCCTTATTTTATTGCTTGCTAATTAAGTCACTGGGCGCAATTAAATATAAAACCTCAAAACCTGTAATGCATTCTGCACTGAGGGTTTTGGCTCTGATTAAAGAACCTGTTTTTGATGTCGTTGCTTCGCCGTGACATCTCCCTGTCATTTGTAGAACTTATATTTCGTCACAAATATGTTTTTATTTGTAATGGAAAAAGAGCCGTTTTCCTATACTTAAGCAGGAAGTTTCTGGTTTTCTGGTTATTAGTAAATATTAGTGAAATATATACGGAATAAAAATGCTGAAAAAGCTCAAGCTTAATCACCTTCTTGCCTTTGCCCTTGCGGCGATCGCTGCCATCATGTCCATGACAATTGGGCAAAGTTGGGAGCCTGTGGTAGCTCAGAATCAGTCACAAAATCAAGTTCAAAAGCAAGCCCAAAAACCTACGGAAGTTCCCCTTCAAACTATTAGCTTGCAAAATGCAGGTTTACAGTTGCAAGAAGTTGCTCAAGGTGTATATGCACTGATTGCTAGTACTGATTTTCCACCTGCGAGTCCTGCGGTCGCGATCGCTAATGGCGGGATTGTCATCGGTAGCGAGAGTGTGTTGGTGATTGACCCATTTCAAACCTCAGATTTAGCTGAGCTATTGATTGCGACAGTAAAATCCCTGACAGATAAGCCGATCAAGTATGTTTTGAATACCCATTATCACTTTGACCATACAGGCGGTAACGTTGCCTTTGTAAAGCAAAATATTCCTGTGATCGGACGTGGTGTAATTCGTGAATATATCCAGAGCGGAAAAAATAATACTAATGGCATTACTCCACCAACGGTGATTGTCAATAGCCAAACTGATATTTGGTTAGGCGATCGCCAAGTCCGCATTGAACGTGTCGATGGACATTCGGCGGGTACTGATCTGGTTGCCTATGTTCCCGATGCCAAAGTCCTATTTACAGGCGATATGGTTTTCAATAAGCGGATTCCCTACACTGGCGATAGCGATATTCGTCAATGGCAAGGCAGCTTGTACCGCTTGATTGCCACTTTCCCTGAGGCAAAGGTTGTCCCCGGACATGGTGATGTCACTGATGTCACTGGTTTACAAGCTCAGCAGGCTTATTTCAGTTGGTTAGAGCGTACAGCTTTGGAATGGAAGGCTCAGATTTTAACCAAGGAGCAAGTACTAGAAAAATTTGCCAGAGTCCCTGATGCTTACAAAGACTACAAATTTAAAGGGATCTATCCTCTAAATTTAGAGTCCGCCTATGAGCAATTTACTCGTAGCAAGACTATTCCCTTGATTCCTTAAACTAATAAAGAGCGTCCCTAAGGGATGCTCTTTATTGTTTTGCTAGCAGCTTCACAATCTAGTTCTAAGGAAGCATTATGCTAAAAAATTTCAAAAAAACAAGCTATATAGCTTTACTAAGTAACTGGACGCAATTAAATATAAAACCCCAAAAACTGTGGCGCACGCTGCGCGTGCGCCACAGTTTTTGGTTCTGGGTTTTAATTATGCCCAGCTACTTAACAGCGATCGCTGTCATCATGATGTCGATCGGTTATGGTTTGTTTCCTGATACATCTCAAGCTCAGCCGCAAAAACAAGTACCTAAACCAGCACCTACGCAAACATCTAAACCAACACCTAAAAATAAACCCTTGCCAGTAGTTAAAAAAATTAGCTTACAAGATGCTGGATTAAAATTGCAAAAGGTGGGGCAAGGAGTTTATGCTTTAGTCGCGAGTGGGGACATTCCACCTGTATTGCCGACGGTGGCAATTTGTAACGGGGGCATTGTCATTGGTAGTGATAGTGTTTTGGTAATTGATCCTTTTCATTCACCTCAGTTGGCTGAATTGATGATCACAACAGTGAAATCACTTACAGATAAACCCATTAAATATGTTGTAAATACGCATTATCATTTTGCAAGAACAGGGGGCAATGCTACTTTTATCAAGTTAGGGATTCCTGTGCTTGGACGTGGAGCAATCCGTGAATATATTCGCATGGGTAAAGATGGGACAACAGGCTTCACGCCTCCTAATGTAGTCCTCAATAATCAAGTCACCCTCGATCTTTGGTTAGGCGATCGCCAAGTCAAAATTGAACCTGTAGAGGGTCATGCCTCTGGTACTGATTTGGTTGTTTATGTACCTGATGCTAAGGTTTTATTTGCTGGGGATATGGTTTTTCATCAGCGAATTCCCTACACTGGGGACAGCGATCTGCGTAAGTGGCAAGCTAGCTTAGCTCGCTTAATTACGAATTTCCCCAATGCTAAAGTTGTGCCCGGAGAAGGAGAAGTTACGGATGTGACTGCGGTAAAAGATCAGCAAACTTACTTTAGTTGGTTAGAAAATTTAGCATTTCAATGGAAAGCGCAAAATTTGACTAAGGAGCAAGTTCTAGAGAAATTTGCTAAAGTGCCCGATGCTTACAAAGACTACAAATTTCAAAGTTTATATAGCCTAACCTTGATCTCAGCCTATGACCAATTTACGCGGAGCCAAAATATTCCATTGATTCCCTAAATCTGAAGCAAATCGGGTGTCACGCTTCTTAACTTATATTCCTTTATTACCTGTTGTTATGGTTATGCGTCCTTTTAAATTTCCTTTACTGATTGGTTTGAGCTTACTGTCGGCGATCGCGGCGGTGATATTTGGTGTATCCAAGGCAGATGCTTTACAGGTAATGCTGAAACCAAATCCACCTGTACTGGGTGATACGGTATCGGTATGGATTGCCACCGATCAAAAAACAGGCGTGCCACCAACGGTATCAGTTGATCGCAAGCAGTTTCCTGCTTTTCAAATGTCAGCCAATCGCTGGCGTGCCTTTATTCCTACGACTCCCCTCGATCAAGTGGGACTCAAGCAGGTGGTAGTCACAGGCGACGGTTTGAAGCAAACTTTGCCGATGCAATTAGGCGATCGCGACTTTCCCACTCAGAGTATTTGGCTGAGTGGTTCTGGTAGTGATTTAGAGCCAACGGATTACGAATGGGACAAGGTATCGGCATTTAAGAAATTAGTAACACCCCAAAAGTTCTGGAATGGGGCATTTTTAAAACCTAATGAAGGCGAAATTACTACAGGCTTTGGGGTGCGCCGCTATTACAATGGAGAGTTTGCCAATGACTATTACCATCGCGGTATTGACTATGCGGGTGGCTATGGCTCACCCGTGATTGCACCTGCGGCTGGCTATGTGCGCTTAGTCGGAACAGTTTCGCAGGGCTTTCGTTTGCATGGCAATACGGTTGGAGTCGATCACGGGCAAGGCGTAGAGAGTATATTTCTCCATCTCAGTGAAATTTATGTAAAAGAGGGAGATTTTGTAAAGGCGGGACAAGCGATAGGTGCAGTCGGGGCAACGGGTGCGGCAACGGGTCCCCATCTGCATTGGGGACTTTATGTGAATGGCGAAGCGATCAATCCTGTGGCTTGGCGCTATGAGGGCGTTGAATAACGCGAGTTCGGGATAATTTGAAACGGGCTGTGAGAGAGGGTTTGCTACGCAAACCCTCTCTCACAGCCCAAAAGTAAAAGCCTTGCGTAGCAAGGCTTTTACTTTTAGGCTTTTAAAATTTGCCAGCTTAACTCGAACTGATGTTGAATAAAAAAACACGAAGTGATTTTTTATTCGGACTAGGCAAGTCCAAACCAGCCAAGATAGGTTGTCAGAATCGATTTGCCAAAAAACAGGGAAATTGCGCCGCCGATCGCTAGAAAAGGTCCAAAGGGAATTGGTTGCTGTTTGCCCAATTTACTGATGATTACAGCGATCGCTCCCACGCAAGTGCCGATCACTGAGGCAAGTAAAATTGTGAGCAAAACCTGTTGCCATCCCAACCACATACCAATCATGGCTGCAAGTTTGGGATCGCCGCCACCCATCGCTTCCTTTTGCAGGAAAATTCTGCCCGCAATTCGCATGATGTCGAGTAGCCAAATGCCAAGCACAGCACCGCCAATTCCCAATAGTAAATGTGCGGCAAAACTAGTGCGATCGCTACTATTGGCAAACGCTAAACTGCCTTGATAGACCAACCCTAGTACAAGCCCTGACTGAGTTAAGGAGTTCGGTAAAGTCATCGTATCGAAGTCGATCATTGACAATGCCAATAACCAACTGAGAAACAAGGCATAGAATCCTAAAATTAGAGGTGGTTGTGAAGTTCCAAAATAAGCTGCCACACACCAGAACAAGAATGCTGTGAATGCCTCGATCGCAGGATAGCGCCAAGATACTGGTGTATGGCAATAACGACATTTACCTCTGATTAAAAACCAACCAATAATCGGAATATTATCGCGTGGTGCAAGTTGGCGCAGACAGTGGGGACAACGTGAGGGTGGATGCAGAATTGATAGTCCCGCAGGCACACGATAAATCACCACGTTCAAGAAGCTACCAATACAAGCTCCGATCGCGATCGCTAAAATTTGTAAAAAAAGGGATTCGATGAATAACAAAGAAATTTTAAAAATCTAGTATTTGGCAATCAAATTACCTAGCGAAGCTAGGTAATTTGATGTCTGAATCTAGTATGGCAAACAAATTGTGCGTGTTATATAACAATTTGTACCACCGTAGTCACGGCAAACTCTACGAGCAGTTCTTTCCGCTTGACTTTCATCGGTTGACCAACCACTACCTGCTGCCCCATTACTACTTTCCGATAGTGACATACAAGCATTTCTAGCCCATATCAATACTTCGCAGTCTCCCGCACCAGAAATGCCTTCACATTCACTTATTGCTCTGTTTTCGGCAGCACTCCGTGAACGGTAATTCCAAGAGTAACCTTTATCTTGAGTTGAGGGAGAGCGGGCAATCGCGCCATAGCTTTGTGCTGCGGCTTCTAGTCCCCCTATCGCCATTGTGGGAACAACGGCAGCGATTAATAAAGAATTCCAGAAGTTTTTATGCATAATCTTTGTGCTCCTGAGGTCTTCCATAAGACCTTATACTATCTATACTAATATGCCAATCCCAACAAGACTGATTAGGTTGCGAAGTCTTAACTTAAATAATGCTTAAGCATCCCGAAGGAGTTACAAATTGCTCACAAGTACTAGAAATCCATTAGTTAAACAATTGAAATCACTGGGAGAGAGTGCGAAAAATCGCAAAGAACAGGGACTTTTTTTGGTGGAAGGAACTCATGCATTGACTGAGGCGATCGCTACGGCTTATCCCCTCTCGATAGTCTGCTGTACTGAGAAATGGATGGCAGCTAATCCTGATTTATATCAGCAAATTGAAGCATCTGTAGATGAAATCGAACGTATAGAAATTGTTTCAGAAGAAGTACTACAAGCGATCGCTACTACTAAAAATCCCGATGGAGTAATTGCCGCCGCCTTTTTACCATCCCGTGAAGTTGCGCCAATCCATAGCTTAGGTCTAGCATTGGAAACAATTCAAGATCCCGGTAATATCGGGGCAATGATCCGCTCTGCTGTGGCTGTGGGAATTGATGGCATGTTAGTGAGTAGCGATAGTGTCGATTTAACGAATCCTAAAATTATTCGGGCTACCGCAGGACAATGGTTTCGCTGTCCCATGCAAACTTCTGCTCATATTGCCGATGATATTCGTAACTTGCAAGCTAAAGGTGTTAAGGCGATCGCGACTCTGGCAAATGCAAAGCAAACCTATTGGGACTATGACTTTACGCAGCCAACTCTGATTTTGTTGGGAAATGAAGGCAATGGCTTATCTCAGGAATTAATTGAACTTGCCGATGAAGCGGTAGCTATTCCCCAAAGCGATCGGGTCGAATCCTTAAATGTTGCTATTTGTGCATCATTACTACTTTACGAGGCAAAACGGCAAAGAGAAATGGGCAGAAAGTAGGGAAGTGTGGCAACAGCTTTGGCTGTGGCGATTATACCAATTCACGAAAGTGTGACAATACTTTTGTGAATTAAAAATTAAAACCAGTAAGGGGTTTTAAAACTAAAAATGGCTACGCTATTTTTAGTTTTGGTATTAGCTCATAGGCTCATGGGTTTCCAAATAGTCCTTAATCCAGTTATTCCCTAATTGCAGAAGATTACCTAAATTAAAATCCCATAAAATAATCCGTCCATTAACACTTCCCGAAACGAGATTGTCACCATCAGGGCTGAAGCAAACAGACTTTACAGTTGCTTGATGTCCTTGCAAAGTTAGAAGTTCTTTACCATCAATACTCCATATTTTTACTAAGCGATCGCTACCACCCGATGCTAAATTGTTGCCATCGGGACTGAAGCAAACACTTCTAACTTCCGCATTATGTTCATTGAGAGTACGTAATAATTTACCTTCAATATTCCAGAGTTTAATGCTGCCATCTTTGCTGCTGCTAGCCACAGTATTGTTGTCGGGGCTAAAGCACACGCTATAAACCTCTCCTGTATGTCCAACAAAGGTATTGAGCAAAGTTCCATCCCAATGCCATATTTTTACAGTTTTATCTTGACTAGCGGTAGCAATCATATTCCCATCAGGACTAAAACAAACCTGATAAACAGCATTGGCATGACCAACTAAGGTATGTATCCAGTCCCCTTCCTTATTCCATAGTTTGACTGTACTATCTCCACTCGCAGTGGCAAATAATTCCCCATCACTACGATAGGCAACACTATAAATTGTTGCTCCATGCTCGTTGTAAATGGTTTTGAGTAAATTCCCTCTAGAATTCCAAATTTTAATTGCGCGATCGCTACTAACTGATACGAGCAAACGATTGTCGGGACTAAAGCAAATACTATTAATGCTCTCTTTATGGCCTTCTAAGGAAGTTAGCATCTTGGTAGAAATCGCCATCCAGACTTTCACTTTCAAATCACTACTAGCCGATGCGATAAAGCGACTATCGGAACTATAGACAACGCAATTAACTTCATCTGAATGTCCAACTAACTGTGGCAAGAAATTGCCTTGAGACCACCAAAACTTGATCGTCGTATCTTGGCTCCCTGTAAGCATCTTCTGACCAGTACTATTAAATGTAATGCTATGGATCGCTCCCTTATGTCCATAGAAAGTTTTGAGTAAATTACCTTTAATATCCCACATTCTAATGGTGCGATCGCTACTGATCGAGGCAAGGGATTGACCATGAGGATGAAAACGGACTCCCAAAACCTTATCAGAATGTCCTTCGAGAATGGCAAGGAGGCTTCCTTCCATATTCCAAATTTTGATGTCACGACCACGGGCTGCTGAGGCAATCAGTCTGCCTGATGGTGAGATATCAACATCCTCGATAAAGCTATCATGGGCTTTAATAGTTCTGATCAGAGTACCATCAATATTCCAGATAATTAATGTGCGATCGGCGCTCCCTGTAACTATTCGTTCTCCATCAGGACTAAAACAAAGACAGGTAATCCATTTGTGATGTCCACTGCCAAAAGTATTAAAAGGAACTCCATCATTACGCCATAGCCTAACTTTGGCATCTTCTCCACAGGAGGCAAAGATGGCAGATGTGGGACTGAATCTAACTGCTAAAACGGGAGCTTGATGATCTTTAATAATTTGAATTGGATTGTCCAAATAGAATTTTTTGGAGTGATCCATTTTCCAGAGGCGGATTGTCCCATCACGGCTCGCTGAGGCTAGATATTTACCATCATTGCTAAAACTGAGGCTGGTAATCCAATTGGTATGCCCAACAAGGGTTTGCAGTAAGTTACCTTTGTTATCCCAGATTTTAATCGTGCGATCGCTACTTCCTGAGGCAATTAAGCGATCATTCACTTGGATCGTAATACAGGTGACAATATCTAAATGGGCATCCAGATGATTATATTCCTGCACATTGTAGATAGCTTGATGTAAGGCAGTAATGCCATGCATTCGCAAACCCACTTTTTCAGATATAGAAGTCTCTAAGTCATATAATTGGTTAGCAGCTTCCATTGCCTCAAGCAAAGCTTCAAATTGTTGATTGAGAATAAATGTCGCTTTTGCTGACGCACTTTTGAGAACGACTTCGGCTTCTGTTAAGCTGGCTTGCAATCTCTGTTGCATTTCAACTAGTCTGATTTTTGCTTCTTGTTCAGCAACTAGGGTCTGTTCTAACCGACGCTTGGCAGCCGAAAGAATTTGATTGGCTTCCGCTTGAGCAATGAGCGCGGTTTCTACTTCACGTTTTTCTAGTTCTTGGCTTGCTGAAAAGAATTGATAATCACGATTACTTAAATTCTTATCAGCCGACCATGCTAGAGCGTCCTGTAGAGCCTGTCCGCGTAGTAATCGCGACTCATCTTGGTAATTAGAATCGACCCAAGCTTTAAAGGCTTCCCCGTAGGGACGTAAATTAGCGAGGGCTTGATTTACCCAATTTTGATTAAAGATAGCGGCATAGATGGGATTATAAACCCGCAACTTACCTTCGCGCTTGACTACTAAGCCCGTAATGCGTAATTCCGTTTGTTCAGGACTATCATCCGCAATAATCCCACCCTCTAGATTCTTTTTTAAAGATGGCTCGGAGGCTAGGATCTGTTGGTATAAGCCCAGCAGCTTTCCTTGACGATTCTCGCTACTCCAGAGAATGCGATCGCGAATTGTTTTGAAATGTTCTGGCTGATCGTGGATTTCCCAGTTAGAGATTAATTGCGATCGCACTAAATTGCTGACCCAAACGAGTTCATGCTGGGCAGGAATTGTCTCCTCTGAATTGATAATCAGTTGACAAATTTTCTGGGTGAGAAAGGGTTGTCCACCTGTATAAGAGATGATTGCCTTAAGGACAGCAACGGGATTTTGCGACTTAGACACTAAGCCACGCATTAATGGTTTAGCTTCTTTGAGTTGAAAGCCCTTTAGTTCGATCGCTCGACCAATATTAAAAGGAGTGCGTTGCTTATCCCGAATCAGATCCGCAGGTGTCGCCACTCCAAATAGGGCAAAGGTTAAGCGATTATAGGCAATGCGATCGGCGCGACGATTGAATAATTCGCGAATTAAGGCAAAAAAATCATCGACAGGAAAATTCAAACTGAGGATGCTATCAATTTCATCGACAAATAGAATGATTGGCGAAGAGATTTTTTTGAGTAAACCTTCATCAAGGAATTTACCAAAGCGTTGCACAGGAGATAGTAAGCGGTTGCGCTCCCACCATTCTTCCAAATCGAAGGTTTCGTATAGATCAAGACTACTAATAATGCTGTCAATCAGTCCTGCATACCATTGTTCGGGATTAATGTCAGATGTACCGATCGCGGTAATATCAATCGCCGCACAGGTGAAGTTTTCATGTTGTAAGCGTTGCATTGTCCGCACTCGCAAACTTGACTTCCCCATTTGTCGAGAGTTGAGGATATAGCAAAACTCACCTGCCTTTAAGCTTTCATACAGATCGCTGTCCGCCTGTCTTTCCACATAGGTAGGTGCATCTATGGATAGACTGCCGCCAACTTGATAGAGATACGTGGTTTTCTGTTCGACATTCATCATTTTTGTATGATGTGAATTATTTGGCTCTAAGTTTGGCTATCTGACTCTAGTTGATGTTTATTGGCGTTATCTATTCCTAAATACATTCCCGAAAATATTGATAATACAGACTGCACATCGGGATGATCTGATTTCCTTGTAACTTAACTAAACCCAAACTACGCAACTTAAAAGCTAAATGACTCTCCACATGCAAAGGGCGATCGCTAGCCACTAAATCTTTAAAAGCTTCCATCATTTCGGAATCTTCTCGTAAATAACCGAGCTGTCGTCGCAGATGATCGCCATAAATTCCTTCTTCGGTGGGGGCTAATTCGATTAGCTTATCTAAATCAATGCGACCACGGGCAATTTGATAGAGAGCTTGCCTTACTAAATAAGGATGTCCACCTGTTAGTGCCATTAACTTTTCTACATTCTGAGGTTGCCAGTCTAGTTGATGGCGATTGACTAAATCAGAAATTTGCGCCAGCGTTAATTCAGGTAATTCAATCGGTAATCCGACGTTAAAGGGAGATTGATTAATATTTAAGGGAATATAGACTTCCTTGGAATGCACAATTACCAATCTGAGCTTTTTCCAAATATCTTCATTTTTTGCCTTTTCATGCCAAGCGCGTAATAGTCCGAAAAAATCGGAAGCAATTTTAGGATATTGAAAAATCAAATCAACTTCATCGAGTCCTAATACTAAAGGAGCTTCTATCGCCGTTAGTAAATACCTCTGAAAATATTTAGTACATTTGTTTTTACTGCCCAATACTCCTTGCCAATATTCAGCCAAATTATCATTTAGATTGAGTTCGGAAGCGATGCTGGCACAAAACCATTGCAAAAAAGAATCTAGTTCACTAAATACGTCACTATCGGCTTCTTGGAAGTATAGGTGTGCAACTTGATTGCCTTTATATTTGGCATAGGCAAGAGTTCGTGATAGTAAAGATGATTTGCCCATTTGTCTGGGAGCTTTAATCCGAATCAAAGCCCCAGGTTTGAGGACTGTTTCACAGCTATCTTTTTCGATGGGGGGACGTTGAATATAAAAGCGAGAACCTAATTCCACTTGTCCCTCAGGTTCTTCCAGTTGGATTTGCTGCTGTTTTGGTATTAAGGCGGCAGAAGTTTGCGTGGAAATAGTTGTGACTGCATTGGAGTTGCTAAGAAGGCGTTCGAGGGCTTGTAACGCTTCGGTTGCATCTACAAATCTTTGACGATAGTCATAGCGCACCATTTTGTCAATAATTGCTGCTAGCCTTGCATGGATTTTGACATTAGCTTTAGCACTTGCTAAGGCACAACTATATTCATTGGTTTCTGGATCTTTGGGTAATTCCTTAAATGGTATTCCTGTGAAAGCTTGCAAGCACATGATCCCCAAAGCATAGATATCACTACAAAATCTGGGCTGTCCCGCTAATTGCTCATTGGGCATATACACGAGAGAACCCACGACAATGCTACGGGTCGGATTGCTATCGGTCATCATTTGTTCTAACGAATCACTACTCAGAGCTTTGACTGCACCAAAGTCAATGAGCACGATTTTGCGATCGCTTTGACGGCGGATCAAGTTCGTGGGTTTGATGTCGCGATGGATGACTTGGCAGCTATGCACAAAGGCAAGCACCCTGAGAATATCTCGCAAGCCAGAAACCAGCTTCTTTTGTGACCATTGTTGTCCAATGCTAATCTCGCGATCTAAGGTATGACCTTCAACAAATTCTTGAACTAAATAAAACTCACCATTTTGTTCAAAATGGGCAAATAGTCGAGGAATCTGATCGTGAACTCCTAAATCATGTAAAGTATTTGCCTCATTATCAAATAATCGCTTTGCGATCGCTAATTCTTGGGGCTTACTAAACTGTGGTTTGAGTTGTTTGACTACACATTTGGGGAAGTTTGGGAGTTGGAGATCAATCGCTAAAAACGTCTGCCCAAAGCCACCACCACCAAGTGGTTTAACTATTTGATATCTTCCTGCAAGGATTACCTTCGCATTGGTCATGGTTGGTGTCTGGGATGGGCTGAAAGTTTATCTGAGTAGTAACTTTAGGAATGGCACAGCGATCGCAAGTTGATTAAAGCTGCTTTAAAGCTAGAAGTTATCTATATCCTATTGTATTAATGCAGATCAATAGCCGAAAGTGATTAATAGTGTAAATCACTTAATTCTTATATGCGACTTTGATATTCTTTAAGATTTTCCTAAATAGATAGACATAATTAAAAATCAGACCCAAAAGCTGTGGCGCACGCGCAGCGTGCGCCACAGCTTTTGGGGGTTTTATATTTAATTGCACCTAGCTACTTAAAGAGTTAGAAATTGTCATTAATCGTGAGACTAAAGCTTGTGGCTAAGAACCAGAGAAATTCTTGAAATTGCCAATTCGCGACAATTTCAAGAATTTCTCTGGTTTCTATAGTAGAGCAAAGTGCTGTAATCATTTCCTTTTCAGGACTATCAAAAATACGTTTTAAGGATTAGATTTTTCCGTCTTTCAAAAAATATATTTTTCCATAGAAATAATTTGATATCTCAGCCTCACAACAGCCTCACAATTATTATGATATTTGTGGGAGTAGGTTAATGCTTTCTCGAATTGATGTAGCTGAATTATGCAATGCGCTAGTTTCGTGAGATGTTAATTGTAGTTCAATTACTTTTTCAATTCCATTTCTTCCTAACTGTACGGGTACACCAATAAACAAATCGGTTAACCCATATTTACCCGTAAGATATGCTGCTGTAAACATGAGCCGATGCTGATCATATAGTATTGCCCTTATCATGGCACAGGCTGCTGCTGATGGGGCAAAATAAGCGCTAGTTTGCATTAATTTGACCACCTCTGCTCCACCATGTTGAGTTCTTTGAACGATGCTGGCGATCGCATTCTGACTCATTAACTCCGTAATTGGCACACCATTCACCGTCGAAAATCTTGGTAATGGAACCATCGTATCTCCATGTCCTCCTAAAACCGTAGCTCTGATATCCGCATCAGAGAGCCCTAGCTCCATACCAATAAAAGTCTGAAATCTTGCTGCGTCCAAGACTCCCGCCATGCCCATAACTCGATGCGGAGCCAAACCACTTACCTGCCACGCTAAATAGGTCATGACATCAAGGGGATTAGTCACCACAATCAATATTGCGTCAGGGGATTGGGCGATCGCTTTGGGAATGACATCTTTAACAATAGAGGCATTAATCCGCAATAAATCATCTCTACTCATGCCCTCTTTGCGCGGTAAGCCTGCGGTGAGGACGATGATATCCGCATCCTTTGTATCGCCAAAGTCATTTGTGCCGATGATTTGGCGATCGTGATTTGCGATCGCTCTTGCTTGCATTAGGTCTAGGGCAATGCCCTGTGGTTTACCCTGCACAATGTCATACAGCACAACATCTGCTAAATCATTTTCCACAAGCCGATGGGCAAGGGTTCCGCCAACATTGCCAGCTCCGATGATACAAACTTTAGGCGATCGCATATTTGGCAATGGCAAGGTCAACATAGAATTTTCCAAATGATTTTTGCGACAAGCTTGTAAGGCATGTCTTAAAACTTGATCGTGCGGCGATGGGCTGCAACGGACTCAACGAGACCGATCGCCATAAAATTTGCAATTAATGCTGATCGTCCATAACTGAGCCAAGGTAGAGGAATACCCGTTACAGGTGCGACATTGATGTTCATCCCAATATTCACAAAGGTTTGAAACAGCACAAAGGAAAATACGCCGATCGCTAATAGGGAACCAAAATTATCCCTCGCATTCACCGCAATGACCAACAAACGCCAGCAAATGCCGACAAATAGCAACAGGACACAAATGCAGCCAATAAAACCAAATTCCTCACCGATCGCCGAAAAAATAAAATCAGTATGTTGCTCAGGAATAAAATTTAACTGGGTCTGCGTACCCTTGAGCCAACCCTGCCCCCAGAGCTTACCTGCACCGATCGCAATCCGTGACTGAATAACGTGATAGCCTGCACCCAATGGATCTTGGTTGGGATCGATAAAAAGTAACAAGCGTCTTTTTTGATAGTCATGCAGAATATTCCAGAGCAGCAGTCCCGCCTGCCCTGCAACAAGATTGACCACTACCGCAACTACGGTACTGACAACTCGAAACCAAGGCAGAGAAACCCATGCGGCAACACCCATGAGAATGACCCAAACAATCCATGCGGGTAAATAGAGGGAAAATAATACCGCTGAAACAATTGGCGAAAATATCAGTGCTAGCCAGCCACCACTTGCCCCTGCCCAGTAAAGCATTCCAATTGTAATGGCAGCAAATACGAGGGCAGTTCCTAAATTGGGTTGCAAAAAGATCAAAATCCAAGGTGGCAATGTTACCCAAGCAACCTTAAAGGCATCGATGGGATTTTGGATGGGGCGATCGTGCATGACAGCAGCGAGGGAAATAATAATCCCCACCTTGGCAAATTCCGAAGGCTGGATATTAAACCCACCGATGGTAATCCATCGCTCTGCACCAAGGGCAGTCGTCCCGATCGCTAGTACTAAAATCAAAGAAATATTGGTAATGGCATAGGTAATCCAATGCAACCGTAACAGGCGATCGTAATGAAACCGCGCGATCGAAAACATTGCTGTTAAACCGACCACACCTGTTACCCAATGCTGCCACCATTCCGTGCGCTTAGCGCTATAGTCGGAACTGTAGATGGCGATACCACCTAAAACTGTCAATAAAATTGGAAACAACAACAACATAGGATCGGCATCGCGCCATTCCCGTTTGATATTTTCCCAATTTGGCAGTTCTAAACCTTTTACGATCATATGCTGCTACTTTTGCAAAACTAATATTCCCATCATGCCATTGGCGATCGCATAATGGGTGGCACTAGAAAACCCTGCGGCTTTAGCGAGTTTCACCTGCTCTGCGCCAATCGGAAATCTGGCTAAACTTGGCGCAATATAGGCATACTCCGCAGTCATGGCAAAGCGATCAGCTAGGGGGACAACGATGCGATCAAGATAAAAATTTTGAAAAGCTTGCATCAAGCGATCGCTAGGACGATGAAAATCTAAAATCGCCGCCTTTGCGCCATCCTTTAAAACACGACGTAGCTCCGATAGACACTGAGGAATATTGTTTACATTGCGTAACCCATAGGCTAGAGTCGCTCCATCAAAGCTATTGTCGCTAAAAGGCAAGCTCAAGACATTGCCCTCTTGCCATGTCAAACTTTTTTGAATTTTTGGCAAATAGTTACGCGCCTTGTCCGATGCGATCGCTAAAAGTTCCTTAGAAAAATCCACACCGATCGCTTGACCAGTTGGGGCGACCTTTTGGGCAAGTAAAGCCGTCATATCTCCAGAACCACAACAGAGATCAAGCCATGTTTCTCCCTGCTTCGGCTCACACCAAAGCAAGGCCATTTTTTTCCAGATGCGATGCTGACCTAAACTGAGGAGATCATTAAAGCGATCGTAAACTGGGGCAATGCGATCGAAAATCTGTTGGATATCAGTTTCCGAAGGTTGAGACATGGTTTTACCTAAAACTCTTAGTACAGGGCAAAAAGTTGCCAAAGTAAGCAGAAGGGGTTTTATAAAAGATAACCACATCACAAATAAAACCCCCATGAAAGAGATTAACCTATTGCGGGAAATGTTGCAGCAACATCTGCAATGGAATGCAGCAAGAGTAACCTTTGTGTTTTTTAGTGCGGCTTATCTCGCGGAAAATGTGCAGGAAAGACATTTCGCTAGTGGCGATCGTGGGACTTAAAAAAATCATCAAAGCTAATAAGTTGCTGCTTTGCAGCAATGTATTAGCTTTGATGATTTTTAAAAACAATCATTTGATTACCACCTTTTTGTAGTTCATAGGGAACTTGGATAATTTCTGAAATGATTCCTTCCTTGGCTAAATCGTCTCTGACGCTATCTAGATATGGCGATCGCTCTTGAGTTAAAGTCAATATCGGAAAAATTCTGACCTCTTCAGCGATGCGACAAAGCTCACGAATTGAATCTATATGAAACTCAAGACTAAGATGTGCTGAATAGAGAAATAAAAAATGTGAGCATAATGCAAGCTGAAATTGCTTGTCTTGAAAATCTAGTTTGGGTAGTTCGGCATTGAGATATCTACCTTCAATTTTGCCGCGATCATAATCTTTGAGAAATATAGCGATCGCCTGTTCTCGATTAGCCCGTAAATCTTCTGGCGATTTATGATAGTTCCATATCCAGTTATTAGGGGTATTACGCACCTGCTCAATGATGCTATCAACGCAAGCATCAAAGCGGCTTTTGATTTCCCTTCCTGTAAATTGATAAATCGGATCAATGGATGTGACTTGATACTCTGCGGCAGTCATCTCAGCATTAAAGCTTGCAGGTCCATCGCCAATGCCAATTATTTTTTTTGCGCGATCGCTTTCAGTAAGAGCAAACATCAACTCATATTCTGCTTTTGAACGCCCAAAAGGAACGATATTATCTAGGATCATCATGATTTTTAACTCATAAAATAAGGGTGGCGCGTCTGTGCCACCCTTATTTTATGAGCTTGTTATTGCTTCTTAGAGAGCAGCAGCTAACTTCAACTCATTGGTTTCTAAAATTTGTTGAAGCTCTTCCGCATCAACGGTTTCACGCTCAACTAGATCCTTCGCAATCTTATCGAGAACGTGACGGTTATCAACGAGCAGTTGCTTGGCACGGCGATAAGCGTCAGCAACCAAAATGCCAACTTCTTCATCAATAGTTGCCGCAGTTTCTTCCGAGAAGTCACGCTCGGCAGCAATGTCACGACCAAGGAACATATTGCCATTAGAACGACCAAGGGCAACAGGTCCAAGCTTCTCACTCATGCCGAAACGCATCACCATTTGACGGGCGATCGCAGCAACTTGTTGGAGGTCACTGGATGCACCTGTGGTAACTTCTTCTTCACCAAAGACGATTTCTTCAGCGATACGTCCACCGAGAGCTACTGCCATCTGGTTTTGTAAGTAAGCACGGCTTTGCATTCTTTCTTCGGTAGGCAAGAACCATGTCAAACCACCAGCACGACCACGAGGAATGATCGTTACCTTTTGGATTGCGTCATAGTCAGGCATCAAAGCACCAACTAGAGCATGACCTGCTTCATGGTAAGCAACTAATTCTTTGCGCTTTTCGCTCATGACGCGATCTTTCTTTTCGGGCCCCACTAAGACGCGATCGACAGCATCATTGATTTCATCCATCGAGATTTCAGTCAAGTTACGACGAGCAGCAAGGATGGCAGCTTCATTTAATAGGTTAGAAAGATCCGCACCTGTGAATCCGGGAGTACGACGGGCAATCTTTTCCAGATCAACGTCCTTAGATAGAGTCTTGCCGCGTGCATGGACTCCGAGAATTTCCAGACGACCTGCGAAGTCGGGACGATCAACAACTACTTGGCGATCGAAACGACCAGGACGTAGTAATGCTGCATCTAATACATCAGGACGGTTGGTTGCAGCAACGATGATGATGCCTGTGTTGCCTTCAAACCCATCCATTTCGGTAAGCAGTTGGTTCAAGGTTTGTTCGCGCTCATCGTTACCACCACCAAGACCAGCGCCACGCTGACGACCGACGGCATCAATTTCATCGATAAATACAATACAAGGGGCATTGGCTTTGGCTTGCTCAAATAGGTCACGTACACGGGACGCACCAACACCAACGAACATTTCGACGAATTCTGAACCAGAAATGCTGAAGAAAGGTACGCCAGCTTCACCCGCAACAGCACGGGCTAGTAAGGTCTTACCAGTTCCGGGAGGTCCAACGAGGAGTACGCCTTTAGGAATCTTTGCGCCGACAGCCGTAAAGCGATCGGGATTTTTGAGGAAGTCTACAACTTCAGTAAGTTCAAACTTGGCTTGCTCAATACCTGCGACATCGGTGAAGGTAACTTGAGTTTGAGGCTCCATCTGTACGCGAGCGCGTGACTTACCAAAGTTCATGGCTTGGTTGCCAGGACCTGCTTGGGCGCGACGTAGTAGGAAAAATAAGCCGACTAAAAGCAAAATTGGCAAAATCAAGCTACTCAAGGTTTGAATCAATGCGCCATCGGTACGACGAGGAGCCACATCTAATTCAACATTGTTTTCTCTGAGGGTTTTGATGAATTCAGGGTCGTTAGGCAAGTTGACGCGAACTTTGCGCTTACCTTCAGGTCCCCCTGGTACGGTTGCTTCGGCAAAGGTGCGATCGGGGCTGAGGGTAACTCTAGAAACGCCTGCGGGTTTCTTTCTGACTTCTTCGATCAGTTTGCTATAGCGCCATTCCCCTTGAGTGGCGGGCTGACTATCGAGCAGGGTTGTCCCTAAGGTAATGACGACAATGCCAAGCAGTGCGTATAAACCAAAATTTTTCCACTTTTTATTATTATTGTCGTTTTTATTATTGCTTTTCACTACTACTGCTCCATCAATAGAGGGGTTCTTAGTTGATTTTGCCAAGAACGGATGATTTTATTAACTAATCTTAACGCAAGCAGTCTAGAATCTGTCTAACTGACCTCAGAATCCCTCTTTAGATCGATCGCATTGTCTACTGATAGGGCTAGCGATCGCGCTAAATGAGCATCATTAAAACATCGTTAATTTTTGAAATTGTGAACTGAAAAACCATGAATGCAAATCAATGGCAATGGCGAGACGGCGTACTAACTTGTGAATTATTGTCTGACTGGCCCCATGGTTTTTTTACGCGATCGCACGCTCCTAAATTACCTAATGATCTCCATAATCATCTTGCTGAATCAGGTAAAGCCTATCGTGCTAAGCAAGTGCATGGTAATCGCTTGATTCATGCTAATGAAATTGAAACTATTCCCGATTCCGTCTTACCTGAAGCCGATGGCGTATGGGCAACACGCGATCGCCAAAATACTAATAGCATTAACAGTAATCGCTCGGTATGGGTATGTACGGCTGATTGTGTACCTGTGTTGATTGGCGATCGCAAATTAGGCTCGGTTGCTGCCGTTCATGCAGGTTGGCGCGGCACAGCTTCAGGAATTGTGACCAAGGCGATCGCGACATTATGCGAACAAGGCAGCGAGTTAAAGGATTTACGAGTTGCTCTTGGTCCCGCGATTTCTGGACAGGTGTATCAAGTGTCACAGGATGTTGCTCAGCAGGTGACAGCAACAATTAATCAATCAGTGGGTATCCATCCCGATGAGCATCCTGAACGAGTGAAGCTAGATTTGCGCCAAGTGCAGGTACAGCAGCTTCAGGAATTAGGAATGCCCTCAGAAAATGTGGCGATCGCGCCTTACTGCACATTGCAGCATGAGGAAATTTTCTTTTCCTATCGTCGCTATTTTCTGAATAATCCAAATCCCCAACCAAGAGCGCCACATGTGCAATGGTCAGGGATTGCGATCGCCTAGTACACCAATGTCTTATCTATTCTGGATTATCAGATAGGGGCTTTCTATTTAAGAGGGCTTCAAGATCGGCAAATTCATCTAATACAGAATTAGACTGATTATTAGAATTACTTTCAGAGGGAGTTTCTGTAATTAGTTCCGTATTTTCAGTATTAGGCTTATTTGCCTTATCAGCATTATTTAACTCTTCGAGCTTAGCTAAAAACTTATCTACGAGAAACTCTTGCACTAGATACTTGGGATCTTTATGCTCTGGATTATTTTCTAGTGTGGTTTCCTGTGAATCTTGAGCGATCGCTTCTGTTGTCTCAATCGTTGCTGGAGGCTCAATCAACTCAGGGATAGCTGTTTCCAAAATCTCCTCGGCTATTAAAACCTCTTCAGCAATCTCGGTTGCTTGTTCTGATACAGAGGATATTTCAATAATGTCTTCAACTTCTTGATTTTCATCATCAATTTCTTCGTTAGAGTCGCCTAGATATTCTGCAAGAATATTCTCTACATAAGCATTGAAGGCAATTAGCTCATCTAATTCTTCATCAAAATCTGAGGATTTATTTTCTGGAGTTTCTACCTGCTCAAGCGGTAAACTAACTTGCATATCTAGTTCAACTGCTGGTTCAACTGCTGCACTACTAGCGATCGCCTCTACATCTATTTCCAGTTCAGCTTCTAGTTCAATTTCTGGGACTAAAGCATTAGTTACTTCTTCTACAATTTCTTCTGTTTCTAGATTCGCATCTGCAATGTCAAATCTAGACTCTACAGATTCTTTAGAAACAATGTCACCGACTTCTAGCTCATCATCTTCAACACTAGCTTCTACCTGATCAGTAGCAGTTTCATTGGTAGTAATGGTCTTTGCCGATCTACCAAACCCATAATTTTTCTGTGAGAAGCCCTTTTTTCGAGACTTTCTAAACAGGTCTATAGACTTTTTTGATTTTTGAGACTTTGCCTCCGTAGTGGAATCAGTTTCAATAGAATTATTCGTTTCGATAATGGCATCATCAACTGTCTCAAGCGTATCAATCTTTCCTTCATCAGATTCAGCAATTCCGTCAAGATCTGAATCTACAGGATTATCCACAAAATCTATAATCTCATCACTTTCTGAGCCTTGACTAGGCTCATTAATCTCTAGAGTATTAGTTTCAGAAATCTGATCTTCTATACTTTGGGTATCTAGCAGATTAGCGTTAATTTCTAGATTTGTCCCAACAGCACTTTCGGCGGAAACATCGTCAGATAATTCAGAAAGCAAATCTCCAACCTCATTGATTGCAAACTCTTCAGTATCTTCGACTGATCCATCTGTAGCAACATCAACAGGCTCTAAAGCTATTGCATCATCAGATTCATCAGCAATCTCACTGATAGATGATTCTTCAACAATTTCCGAAGTTTCTGCGTTGGGTTTATCAGTAAATGAAGCGATCGCTTCAAGATCAGGCTCTACAATTTCTAATGCTTCATCCGAAAGATCAGTAATCTCTTCATTGGTATCTACATCAAAATTATCAACTGCTAATTCTTCAGTGATATCTGTGAATGGATTATCCAGATTTACCTCAAGGGTTTCCTCATCTGCGGAATCGTCAGATTCATCAATCTCTAGTTCAGCTGCATTATCAATAACAGGCAAATCTAGACTACTATCTTCAGTCACATCGTTAGCAGTTTCTTGAGTGTCTAACTTGATATCAGAGATATCAGAGCTAGTATCAAAAGTATCTTCTGCGATATCTTGAGATTCAGACTTTGAAATATCTTCAGTAATATCTAGAATTACCTCAGAATCAGGTTCGTTAAACTCTTCTTGTGTAGCCTCTTCGGGAGTAGGATCTGTAAAAGCATCACCGTCTAAATCTTCAGATATTTCCAACTCAGACTCGACAACTA
Organism: Pseudanabaena sp. BL-A-41; assembly: GCA_050632425.1. Lineage (GTDB taxonomy): Bacteria > Cyanobacteriota > Cyanobacteriia > Pseudanabaenales > Pseudanabaenaceae > Pseudanabaena. The sequence continues at coordinate 4,709,941 of CP192607.1, forward strand.
CTTCATTAAGATCTAAAGCTTCACTAGCATCTGAAATATCTTCGTCAATCTCTAATTCTTCAGAAGCTTCTGTAATCTCTTCAACAATGTTATTAGCAACTTCTTGAGAAGCAAAAGCTTCTGATAATTCCTCTAAACCTAAATCAGCATCATTATCAATGACTTCATCAATGACTTCTGAGATTACCTCGCTCTCTTCTATAGATTCATGAGTAGATTCATCAAATTCTGAGGTTGCCTCTAGTTGATCTATGGAAGCACCATTTACTGATTCTTCGGGTGCTTCATTAACAATTGCTTCGGCTACTTCTGCGAGAGTATCATCATGAATATCTGCAACTACTTCAGATGAAGGTTGCTCAGACTCCTCAACTATTAATTCTTCGCCAAGATTTACTTCAGCTTCTGTGGTTAATTCTACAAGAGCATCGACTTCAAACTCTGAGATGTTTGATTCTTCTTGAACTGCGATCGCATCATCTTCAGCTACCAATTTTTCAGAAATAGGCTCAGCAATTTCTAAACTTAACTCAGGGTTAGATTCCCCTTGAATCTCTACTTCTGGGGTAATCTCAACTTCCTCAGCAACTACTTCTTCAGTAAAGTTGTTAACCTCAAAATCTTCATCTACAGATTCAACAACTTCTTGGCTTGGTTCAGTTACAGTTTCTTCAGCAGCATCGCTAATTTCTACATCTTGAGATTGCTCTACAACATCTTGAGTTTGTTCAGTTATTGATTCTTGAGGTACATCTTTTTCTTCAACAATTTCAGGAATTAGCGCTTCTTCAAAAAACTTTAATAGCTGAGGTACTTGCCAACCGATATTAGTAAAGTTATTTCTGATTTTCTCAATTGCAAAGGGTTGCAGGCTGTTTATCTCTGACTCAGCCGTGAGCTTGATTCGTAGTGCCGAAATCCCAGATTGCAATAAAACGTTACTTAATAAAAAGCAAATCTCAGCCCAGATAATCCCAAACAAACGTAGTCCCGCAGGAAATGGCGCGATCGCTTGAGCTAGTGGTGCAGCAATATAGAGCTTACAAAAAATTGCACTGATCACAAAAGCAACTGCGATCGCTAACCAGCCTGTGACATACCAACCATTGCGTTGTTGCTTAACTAGAGTCAATACACGACGTTCATCTTCGCTCAAGCTCTCGGATGGCTTCACTAAAAACCAGAGACTAAATGGCGAAAAAGGTTGCTGCCACTGGAGCCACACAACTGCGGCGATCGCAGGAAATCCCAGTAAAGATATCTCTAACCATGTGGGAAATACAGGATCGCCCACCGCTAAACCTGCCATGCTTAACGTCAATAACCAAGGCACACCAGCGAGAAAAGCGATATTTCCCCAAATGAATGGATGGTTACTGATGGAGGTCTTGCCATTTAAGGCACTGGGATTTTGTGATGTCATAGGGCATTCAGAAATAATTTATATGTTAGATATATTTTTTAAACTTTTGAAATGCGTCTCCTGTACCTAGTTTTTTATCCTAAACCAGTAGTTAAACGAGTCCAAAAACCTTCATAAATCTGCAACACTTCAGGATCAAGTTTGGTAATGCGATCGCTCAATTTAATCATGCCTTCTGTCGGTTCTAAGGCTTTAATTGCTTTGAGATCATCAGGAATCATCGATTTAGCAAGTTTATTCGTTGTCCCAAAACTATTAGCATCACTGATTTTTGCCGCAACTTCGGGCTTCATTACATAATTGATCCAAGCATGAGCGCCTTCAATGTTAGACGCACCTCTGGGGATCGCCATCGTATCTGTCCAGATCGATGTCCCACTATTAGGCAAAATATACTTAATATTCGGATCTTGCCTTGCCAAGCTAATCGCATCTCCTGAGAAAGCCATACACATCATCAAATCCCCTGAAGCTAAGGGATCTCTCCAAGCATCGGTAGTGAAATTGGCGATCGCAGGCATGAGTTCGCGTAACTTCTGAAAAGCTTTTTCGATCTTATCTGTCTCTTTGGTGTTGTAGGAGTAATTCAAAGTATGTAGAGCCATCCCCATCACTTCGCGAGGATCGTTAACCAAGGTAATTCGCAACTTACTCTTGTATTCCCATAGATAACTCCAGTCCATTGGCTCTTCCCCAATGATCGAGTTAACTGCTTTGACATTATAGGCAAGCCCTGTTGTGCCTAAACTGACGGGAATGCTAAATACTGCGCCGCGATCGTGGGGCAAATCTAAATAATTACTGGCAATATTACTAATGTTAGGCAGTAATTTTTTATTAAGTGGGGCAAGCAATTTCTTGTCCCGCATCTGCGTCACCATATAGTCGCTAGGATAAATGATGCTATAGCCCGATCGCCCCCCTGAAGCTTCTAGCTTAGCCAACATCACCTCGTTAGAATCATAGGCATCACCCACAACTTTAATGCCTGTCTCTTTGGTGAATCCCTCTAAAACCTCTTGGTTATTGATGTAGGTAGACCAACCATAGATGTATAAAGTTTGTTTGTCTTGAGTAACGGGACGTGGGACATCTTCTTTGGCTGACTCATTGCCTTGCGGATCTTTATCAAAAATGCCGCAAGCGGAGAGGCTAGATGCACCAGCAAGAGCAGATGTGACATAGGCAGTCTGCCTAAGAAATTTACGCCGAGAGATACTCATAGAGTTTGACATTATTAGGTCGCAACAGTAGTTTTGGGGAGCGCAACACAATCTTCAGGCATCCATGAAACATAGACTTGACTATTAAAAGGAGGAGTCTTTTCACCTTGATGATTGGAACGCACGAGGGTGACTCGAACTGGTGGTACATTTTCACTGGCATGGAGATCGACTACAAACTGAGAGTGATCGCCTAGATAAAGCACATTATTGAGGATGCCGCGATAGGTGTTGTAGGGTTGATTGGGATATTCGGTAGAGAGCTTGATCTTTTCAGGACGGACACTTACTACGGCTTCAGGAATGGGTAGCCAATGTCTTGGTTTGGCGGCGACGATCGCTAAACCAGTGGACGATCGCAACTCCACAAAAGCCCCATCCTGCTCAATTACCCGACATTCAAATAGATTGGTTTCGCCCACAAAATCAGCAACAAAGGCTGAGGATGGGCGATCATAAACCTCCGCAGGTGTGCCGATCTGCTCGATCCTGCCTTGATTCATCACCGCAATTCTAGAGGAGATCGCAAGGGCTTCACCTTGGTCGTGAGTAACCATGATGAAGGAAATACCTAGGTCATATTGCAAGTTTGAAAGTTCTACCTGCATTTCCTTACGCAGCTTGAAGTCTAGTGCGGCGAGGGGTTCATCTAGCAAAATTACCTTGGGACGATTAACTAGCGCTCTTGCCAGTGCTACCCGTTGTTGCTGACCACCTGAGATTTGATTGGGATAGCGATCGCTTAAATGGTCAAGCCGAACTTGCTTGAGAGCCTCTTTAACCCGTTGTTGAATTTCTGGCTTGGCTACTCCCTTGACCGACAGCCCAAAGGCGACATTATTAAAAATGGTCATATGCCCAAAAAGAGCATAGCTTTGGAACACGGTATTTACAGGTCGTTTATAAGCAGGAATGTAGGTCATCGGATTGCCTTGAATCAACACTTCCCCTGCTGATGGTTCCTCAAAACCTGCAACTAGTCTTAGTAGCGTTGTTTTACCACAACCTGAGGGACCGAGAATACTAAAAAGTTCACCTCTTTGAACTTGCAGATCAACACCTTGGACAACGGTATTGCTTCCAAACATTTTAAAAACTCGTTGGAGTTCAACATCGGGAACTGTACCTGTGGAAGTGGCGAACTGTTTAGCAGTGGTTGACTGTGCCATGTTGTTGTTCAAGCGTCTACTAAATTAATCAAAATTCCAGTCACTAAGTCTCTCGCATTTTAGCGCGTTGTAGCTGATAAATGAGTTGTAATGACAAGGCAATTATTACGGAAATTTGTCCTCCGAAGGCAAGAATGATATCAGAAAGTTTGATATTTGCGACCACAACCCAAGGGAATCCAAAAAATAACCAGACTCCTGCATAGCGTTCAGGGGTGATCGACAGACTGAGCATGATCAGCACTGGCAGAAAAATCAATGCCGAGACCGTACCTGTAGCCCATGCCGAAGGGTTACGGTTTTTGAGAAATAAAATTAACTGGATAACTAGAGAGATGATCAAGACCGAGATCGCAAAAGAGGCTATAACAATTAAGGCTCTGCTACGAATTTCGGCGTTATTCCATGAATTTATCCAAATCAGAATTGGTAACTGGGTAATTATGAGGTTGATCGCGATCGCGATCGGGGCAGGACTTTTATCTGACCAAATCAAATCTCGCAAAATATAGCCAAAACCCGATGGATGCTCCTCAGTGGTGGACAATGCCCCAAATCTTACCCAATCCAGCAGTGATTGTCTCTGGGGTGTGAGAGCCGTGATCGCGGCTAAAAACACAAAGAAGTTAGCAATGTAAATAAACAACATCAGCAGAAACTGAAATTCGCCATAAAATCCCTTATCAGCAAAGCCAGATTGGACACAAAACCCTAACATCAAGATTTCCAGATACAGCGTCACCAAATAGCTTTGCCCTTTGCTGACGATCGTTGCGGTGGGATTGTGAAAGCGTCTTTCTAAAATGCGCCAGATCGCTAAGCTTAAAATCACTAGATTCACAATTGTAAAAATATGTGAAGTCCAAATATTGGATGTAATTGGCAAATACCACCATTCTGCTTGGATAGCGTTAATGCGTCCGCCAACTAAAACCTTACTGAAACTGCTCCATGCGGTGAAAATATTCCACCACATAAATGCGGGCACAATCCAAACAAAGGTAACAAACGAAAAAACTAAGGCTCCTGCGGTGACTTGTCCGCCAAATTTTGCTTGCCAACCGCTAAGTAAGGCAAGCAAGATCGCCCCACTAAACAAAAGAAAGGCTGTACCAATCAGTAGTACATAAAAACTCAATAAAAAAGCGATCGGCACATTGGCATTAATGGCGGCTAGCAAGTGGTAGGGGATGATTAATCCCAGACCAATATAGGCAAGCAATGGCACACCCATGATTTTGCCCATGAGAATACTAATGCTCGATCGCGGACTGATCCGAATAAAGTTGAGTGTACCCTTATAGTCTTCAAGGGAAATGTCTGAGATAAGACTATAAACACCTGCTAGAAATAAAACAAACGGCTCAGTCCAAGTAATAAAGCGAAATTGCTCTAACCACCAATCTGACCAAGAGCTAGCACAGCCAAATCCTCGGATTTGGGCGTAGCAATCTTCGCTGGGTATGCGTTGGCTATAGAACAGAAGTAATAGGAGTTGAAATAGTAGTGATATGCTGATCGCGACTATGAGATTCTTTAACTTGAGCTTGCCACGAATCTCTCGTAATAATTGAGGATTCCAATTACCAACGCGATCGAGCCAAGATATTGCTTTGGGAGAATTCATTGGCGAGTTGTTCATAGGTCGTTTTCGGCGATCGCTAATCGATCAGGTGCGATTAGATTTTATGATAGTCAGAACAAAACTCTATGAGTAGTTATCCTGTTCAATAGTTAAAGAATAGTTACAAAATTACTCTAAGAACTAGCAAAGTCCAAGCATTATCAAAAATTTCTATGGAAAACGCAGAGGAGCAATCAAACTCTCCACAAGTACATCCGATTGATACGGTTAATCCTGACCAGTCACAGATTGCTTCTATTGATGACACTATGCATCTAATCAATGGATTAGAGCAAGCTGACGGAGTGAAGCAGTTAGATCAATTAGATCAACAGTCAGATTTAGTTAATCAATTACCCCAGCAAAATTACAATCATAAGAATCAAAAATTGCGCTTAGGATTGCTTGCTATTTTAATGGCTGGGAGTTTGTTGATTCTTTTGCGATCGCTTATTGATAGTAATATTGGTAAACCTACACCTTTTGCTTTTCCTGAGAAAATCGAACTCGCCTCAGCAAAAACTGTTCAATCAGAAGCAATTATTGATACTAAAGAATTCTATTTTCGACCTAAATATTTATCAGGACAAAATTATAAGTTTTTAATAGATAATCAGCCCATAAATGTCGCTCTACGCTATGCCGTAGGAACGGAGGGTGATCTTCCTAATTTCCTTAAAGAACTGATTAATATTGATATAGGTGAGGATGAGATTCGCCAAAAAATTATTCGCAAAGATCCCATTGGCTACTATGCAATGTTTACTTATCAAAATCAGGCTTATTTAACAGCCTGCATTAATCCAAGGGGGATATCGACCGTCACCAAGGAACAATTTGATGATAATGCTAGCGATCGCGCTATGGATCGGGATGTGATCATTAGTTGGTTATTAGGACAGAAAGATCTACGCGATCGGCGTTGTCTATGGACATTAATGTCTACACCATTAACAGCAGATCAGGATAGCGCTGCTACTAATCAAAAATTAGAGAAAATTTGGATTTCGTGGTATGAATGGTGGAAAACAAACTTTCCCCAGCCTTAACATCACTATATCAATTTGCATTTTGCTATAGGCGTAATCAAAATATCCAAGCTTTTGCTGTGATTGATTAATGTAACTTTTAATTTACAAAACATGAGTAATCCTAATTCAAATTCCACTGAGGTAATTACCGCTAACCTACTTCGTCTCGCAGGTTATGGACTTTTATTACTAGCATTTTCTAATTTTGCGGATGCATTATTACCACCAAAGTTTGTGCAAGATCCTACATGGGAATTCACCACATTAGGCAAGCTAGTTGGTACTTCTCCTGTTCCAATTATTGGATTAGTTTTAGTATTTTATGGTGAATCAACAGCGCGTTCTGCTTTTGGTAAAAACATCCTCAAGTTTTTGTCATGGTTATCGTTACTATTAAGCATTTTCTTTGTGATCATGCTCTTTATTGGTATTAGCGCAGCAATTCGGATTAATGGAGACAATAATACTCAAGCTAGTGCTATTGCCTCCCAACAAATTGCTCAATTTAATGCCATCAAAGAAAATATCAAAAATACTAATGATGCCAATTTAAAGAAAGCCGCAGAATTTATTGAAAAGCGATCGCCAAATATCAAATTGGATAAAAATAATCCCACGCAGTTGAGAAATCAATTGGAGGCAGAGATCGCCAAGAATGAGAATGCGATTAGGCAAAATATTGAGGATGGCAAAAATAAGACATTTCGTCAGCTCGTTAAGCAAGCGCTTAAATGGTACTTTGAAGCGATAGTTTCGGCGTTCGTCCTATTTGGCATTTGGAATCAAACGAAGTGGACAAGAACTAATCAACGTCGCAAGAAAAAAGTCTCTAAGTCCGCAACTAGTTTGGCTGATGTTGCCAGTGCACCAACCTTTGAAAATGATTCTTTGGATTCCGAAGATCAATAACAGAGATGGGACTTTGTCCCATCTCTGTTATTGATCCTCATACAGCACACCTTTGGGGTGTGCTTCCACAAAACCCAAAATCTATAAATGATTTAAAACTGCTATACAGACTTTCTAAACATTTCAATTAAGGGTTTAGTGAGCCAATGAGTGCCAATCTTCCATTGATGTTGGAGGGTTGGCATTCTTAGTAAATAGGCTAATCTTCGCATGGCGGTGGCGGGTAATCCATCAATGCTAAATTTACCGAAAATAGAAGCAGTTGCCCCATCAACTCCTAAACTAATAAATTCACCGAGGGGAATGTAGTTAAATTTGACTAGAGATTTTTGATTGAGGCTTGCCCAGATATTCCATGCACAGTATTGGGATTGCTGGAAGGCAACCTGTGCTGTGGCTGGCAAAGGCTCACCATTTGACTCTAGCGCCGCTAAATCACCGATCGCAAAGACATCGGCATATCCCTTTACTTGTAAAGTTGGCTCAGTAGCGATCGCACCTTGGCGATTATGGGCAATCGATAAATTTTGAATCACTTTAGAAAAAGTGCTTCCCACTGTCCAAAGCACAATATCAACGGGCAAGGTATCACTGCCATCGGCATAGTCTAGAGTGACTTCATCTTCAGTTACTTGGGAAACTCTGGTATTTAGATCTGTCCATACACCACGTTGGGACAGGGCAAGTTCAGCGATCGATCGATTTGCCTCTGTGGAATTAGCTAAAATTTTGGCATTGCGATCAACTAGGCGCACCCGACCACGATCTTTGAGGCGATCGGCAATTTTACAAGCAAGCTCAACCCCGCTACTACCAGCACCTGCAATACATACACGAATCTTGTCACGATTAGAAGCTTCTAACAATTCCAGTTTGCTATTAAGGCGATAAAAATCATTGAGATTCCGAAAGGGAATGGCATATTCCGAAGCTCCAGCGACATAGTTCATCGGTGTTTCGCCACCGATCGCTAAAACTAGGTGATCGTATGCCAATACATTCGGTTGACCGATATTAACTTCTACTTGCTTCGCTTCAAAATTAATATTAGTTACAAGCCCTTGAATAAACTGAATTCCTGTATCGGCAAGTAATTCTGTAAATGTGGGCGCGATTTCCCATTCTTGCATTTCGGCTGTGACTAGCTCATAGAGAAATGGTGTAAACAAGAAGCGATCGCTTTTATCAATCAGGATAATTTCAGGCATGACCGCCCAAGGTAGCCGTGCGAGATTAAGCGCAGTATACAAACCGCCAAAACCACCACCAAGAATACAAATTCGTGTCATGAAAAAATCCAATTCGATTTTCCCATTTTATATGATCTCCGAAATATAGCGTTTACCAACCTAGTGAAGTATGGGTTTGTTTCCCCACCTATGTACCTCGCTTGCTTGAAAAGCGCTATATACCTTTAAAAATTAACTTCTGGTTAAATTTAGGTTATCGTTTTTTGCTTGTATGAAGAGATTTTCAGCCCTTACTATTCACTAAGCACTCTGTTAGTTGGGGATCGTGTGGTTAAATCTGTCTTACTTGCTCAATTGTCAGAAGAGCAAGCGATGATTTGGCATAAAGCTTTGTCATCACATCAACTTGAAGTCTGGGCAGCACCTGAGTCCCAAGATCTACTAAAACTGCTCACTCAAAAGTTAAAAGCTAAGCAACCTTTGCCTGAGCTAATTATTTCTGATATTGGTGTTAGACATGAGGGTGGAACATCGTTATTAGCAACAGAACTTTGTAAGTGGTGCACAGATAATGCGCCTCAGGTAAAGATTTTGCTGATTAATCCGCGACAATCTCAAATTAAAGAAGTAGAGAAGCGTTGGGCAATTCGTCGTGGAGCGATCGATCTCTTACCTAAGATTTCTATCCATAACCTTAGTTCATCATTTGTGATTGCCGCAAAAGCGATAGGGATAGAAGTTAAGTCAGAGGTATTGAAAGCTGTAATTAGTGCGCTGAAGTTAAGACAGAATCAGCCCGATCGCGGTGCATTACAGGGTAAAAATATTCGCCAAACTGCAACTGAGGAGTTAGCCAGAAAAATGGCAATGATTCCTCTGATGATCATGGCAAGTGAGCCTGAAGCAAAATCAAGCGATTCCTCACAAAGTGCTCAACAGCAGCTAGCACTGGATGCCACCATCTCAGAATTAAAGCTCTATAGGGCTAAAATTGATTTAGATGAAGTTGGCGGTGCTGCCCAAAAACTGTTTCAGGATGATCCCCTTTTGCCTGGACTGATAATTTACGAAAAAGAATTTTTTGTGGGGATGCTATCTCGACGTAGGTTTTTAGAATGCTTGAGTCGTCCCTATGCTCTGGAATTGTTTTTAAAAAGACCATTGCGTGTTCTCTATGAGCAAGCAGAAACTAAGATTCTTCGATTGCAGGGAAATATCCCTATTGTAATGGCATCTCAACAAGCTCTCAGTCGTGCTAGTGGAGATATTTATGAACCTGTGGTTGTGCATCAAGATGGTGAAGTTTATTCCGTGCTCGATATTCACGATTTATTGCAAGCACAGTCCCATATTCATGAACTAGCGACTAAGCTATTACGTGAACAGACACAGGCAACGATGTTTCAAACGGAAAAGATGGCAAGTTTAGGTCAGATTGTTGCCGAGGTTTCCCATGATATTCGCAATCCTGTATCAGCGATTTATGGAAATACTGAATGTCTCTTGACCTATGTCGAAGGTGTGATGCAGATTTTGAAGGCTTATGAATCAGAGTATGGAACTTCATCTCCAATCATCAGCAAAACTCTAGAACAAGTGGATTGGGATTTTGTTCGTTCTGATTTACCGCAGGTCGTGCGAAGTATTCAATCTGGTTCAAAATATCTGCGTCGCTTGGTGGACACATTACAAAGCCTTTCCCATATGGAAGATCAAGCTAGTCCAGAACCAATTGATTTACTGGAATGTGTAGATAGTAGCTTAACGATTCTCAGTGGTAGAGCTAGAAATGTGCAGATTATCAAAAACTACATCAATCTTCCCAAAATTAATGGATATACTGATCGCTTAATCCAAGTGTTTATGAATTTGCTCAGTAACGCTATTGATGCTTTGATGGATTTGCGATCGCAACCTGATTTAATCCAGAAGCGTAGTCAAGTTTTACATAAAGAGGAAAATAGGGACAATCGGTTAGGTCAAGTTCAGACTGTATCTGATGTTGCATGGCAACCATTGGTTATGATTTCTGCGGCGATCGCTGACCTCGATAATCATAAATGGATATCAGTTAAGATTGCGGATAATGGAATGGGTATTCCCCATGAGATTCAAGATCGCATCTTTGATAATTTCTTTACAACTAAAGGTCAAAGTAAAGGCACTGGCTTGGGGCTAGCTATCTGCCATCAAATCATTACTCAGCAACATAATGGCAAAATCGTGTTGCGATCGCCCTATCTTAATCACCAAGGTGATGTCACCATAGGCACTGAGTTTGAAGTCCTGTTACCAATTATCTAAAAAAATTCCCACCGTTCGGTGGGAATTTTTTTAGTAATTTACTTTACGTGGAAGGTTCTAACGTAGGGGCGGGTTTTGCATATAGATCTTTCTTCAGCACAGAATCATCAACTAAACCCGCCCCTACAGTGTACGAAATCGCCTGAGTGATAGGGAGTGATAGTTCCACCCACGTAACATCAGTTAGTAATTACTAGCTGTTTTGCGGTGATGGATCGCGGTTAAACCGTTAGATTGCAACAGCTTGCCATTTTCAACGATCGCATAGACTAACCAGTGATCGCCACATTCCATTCTCTGAGTAACACGGCATTCCAGATATGCCAAGCCATCGGGCAGAATCAGACCACCTTCCGTTGTTTCCACTTGGACATCTGCAAAACGATCTTCTCCGGGGGCAAACTTTTTCATGAAGTGTTTACGCAGTTGTTTACCCTGCTCAAGGATATTCAAGACAAAGTGATCGCCTTCGTACATGTAGGACTCGATCGCCCGATCCTTCGCCACAGCAACGGTAATTCCGGGAGGATTAAACGTTGCCTGAGATACCCATGAAGCAAGCATGGCTGTAGAAATTTCCCCACGTTTGACCGTCAATACACAGAGGGAACCGACAATACGACCAACTGCTTGCTCAACCGTACTTCCGGGATTTAGGGTAGTGCGAACTTTTTTGGCTCGCTTTAGGGCTTGAGCAAAATCCGTACCTGTTTCTTCGCAAACTTGTAAAGTAGCTTCGGTAGGGGTGAACTTGATCCGAATTGGCTCAAAGGCAAGGGTATAGCCTGCGTCCTTAAGTTTGCCAGCAATAATATCTACTGCTTCACCACTCCAACCATAGGAGCCAAACACCCCTGCCTGATAGCTTTTAGTAGCCGTCGATAGAACGATACCGAGAGCAGTTTGGACTTGGGTGGGCAAATGTCCACCTAAGGTCGGTGAACCAATCAAGAAGCCCGATGATTTTTCGATCGCTGCCTTAATTTCCTCTGGTTCCGCACTTTCGCAGTTAATCAACTCAACAGCAACCCCTGCCTTGGTAATACCTCTTGCTAGAGCATTAGCGATCGTCGTAGTGTTGCCATAGGCTGAGGCAAATAGTAGTGCCACGGAAATATTTTGTTGCTTTTGATTTTCGCTCCATTGCCGATAGAGATTAACTAACTCATGGGAGCCATACCGCAGCATGGGACCATGGGCAGGTGCATAAAAACTAACGGGTATATCAGTGAGTTTATCGAGGGCTGCTTCCACCTGACGGACTTGGTTTGCCATCGTGCTGTCAAAGTAATAGCGGCGATCGCCTAAGAGTTGACTCCAACCTTCATCAAAGACCTGATCGCCACAGACATGGGCCGCAAAAAATTTGTCAGTATATAAAATCTGCGTTTTGGTATCGTAGGTGCAAAGCTCGTCAGGATAGCGTGGTGTGGAGGTGGGAATAAATTTGAGAACATGTCCTTTCCCAAGATCGAGGACTTCTTCGCCGCGCACCACCTGAATTTTGAGCTTGTCCCCGTAGGTTTCCTCTAGACTCTGACGCAAGGCGATCGCTCCCGGATTCGTACAGACAAAGGTGAGACGATTATTAATTGCTAGTAAAGCCTTAAGAGTTTCGATGCGGTTTTGGTTAACGTGACCGAGAACTACATAACTGATATCGAGAATATTAATTCGCTTTCGCAACTCATCTAGATAAATCTCTGTAAATGTGCCTCCGGGGGGATCGATCAGCGCTTGTAAATTCCCTTGAATTAAGAAGGAATTGGCTGTAGTTCCTTTTTCCAGTGCATATTCGATTTCAAATCGTAGGCGATTCCAACTGCGCGATCGCAGTGCATAGGTTTCATCAGCAATGTAAATCACCTGTACATCGCGGGGTTTAGTTGTAGTCACGATCGCGGTCTCCAAAATTCTAGACTGTTGTTTCTAGTTTACTGACAGTTGGGAACTAGCAAGCATTACAAAACCCAATTGTTTCAATAAACCTTATTGATGAAATATTTTGAGGCGTGGCGAAGCCATGCCTCAAAATATTTCATCATCATTGCTATAAGTCTTTGCCACAAATCGTTACAGTCTTTAGTCTCCAGATCAGGCAAGATCTACTTCTAAAATCCCTCAAAATTACTTAGGAAAAATCAACCATGTCAACTCAAGATACAGGTTGCTCCATTGCGCCCTATTTCAAGATTCCTGAAGGTAAGCTAGAAGAGTTTAAGGCAATCTGCGATCGCTTTACGGCTCAGACCAAAACCGAACCCAAATGTCTGTATTACGGTTTTAGCTTTTACGAAAATATAGCCCATTGCCGTGAAGCCTATGTAGATGCTGAGGCTCTATTGTTTCATCTGCAAAATGTCGATAGTATTTTGCAGGAAGCTCTTCAAGTTGCTGAGCTTTTTCGTTTAGAAATTCATGGATGTGAAGCAGAGCTAGCGAAATTACGAGAACCATTAGCCCCTTTCAACGCTCAGTTTTTTGTCCTCGAATATGGATTTCGCAACTAATTAGAACTGATGATGGGTTACGCGATCGCTAACCCATCATCAGTTCTAACAACCTACTTACCACATGAAGCTTAATGGATTCGTGACAAGAATTAGCGATAAATATTACTATTATCATTATTAAATCATTAGTTAAAAAGAGATCTAAGCTATTAAAAATATCTAGAAAAATCAATAATTAATCTCTATTTATTTTAGAACCACTAACCTAATGTCAACGAGAGCATTTCATTTTGAAATATTTGGCAAAGGCAAGGGGCTTAAGCCCCTTGTTATAGGCTTTACAAATTGGGACTGAGCCAAAGCAAGACACCTCCAATGTCAATCTTTGCAAAGCTTGGTGAACAAATGTAATACTGAGTAAATTTGATACTTCCTTAGTAGATATAATTAAAAGGTATCGAAGGCTTCAATAGTGCCTATACCAAGTATAAGGTATTGATTGCAGAACTTAACCAATGAGTTATTTATCAAAAGTTTCTTGATTAGGTTTCTTAATTAATATTTAAGGCTTCAAACTTAATCCTTATTGATACAAGAATTGATCTAATCATTAATTTGATTAGGGAGTTAAATCATTATGACTAGCTCGACTTTTGCCTCAGAAACATCTAGAAATGTTCCCAAAGAACAAGCATTAGTCCTTTGGTTTGAAGAAGTGGGAATTGTTGATATTCCGCTTGTGGGTGGGAAAAATGCTTCTCTTGGCGAAATGATTCGTCAACTTCAGCCTAAGGGCGTAAATGTTCCCAATGGGTTTGCGACCACTGCCTATGCTTTTCGTCATTTCATTGAGAAAGCTGGACTCGAAGCAAAATTGCGTGAACTCTTTGCCGATCTAGACATTGAGGATATGAACAACCTGCGCGATCGCGGTCGCATGGCAAGGGCTTTAGTCCTGAGCACGCCATTCCCCGACGATCTGCAAATGGCGATCGCTATGTCCTATCAAAGGCTCTGTGACTGCGAGTTGTCCTGTGGTAAAGAAGCTGATGTAGCGGTACGTTCTAGCGCCACAGCCGAAGACTTGCCCGATGCCAGTTTCGCAGGACAGCAGGAAACCTATCTGAATGTCTATGGTGCAAACGAAGTTGTCGATGCTTGCCATCGCTGCTTTGCCTCACTATTCACCGATCGCGCCATTTCCTACCGCACCATTAACGGCTTCGACCATTTCGATATTGCCCTCTCCGTCGGCGTGCAGAAGATGGTACGTTCCGATCTCGCCTCCTCTGGGGTGATGTTCTCCATCGACACCGAGACAGGATTTAAAAACGCAGCGTTAATTACCGCCGCCTATGGCTTAGGTGAAAACGTGGTGCAGGGTGCAGTCAATCCCGATGAGTATTTCGTTTTCAAACCTACTCTCAAACAAGGCTTCCGTCCAATTCTCGAAAAACGCCTCGGTACAAAAGAAATCAAGATGGTCTATGACCTTGGTGGTGGCAAACTGACCAAGAATATTCCTGTCCCCGTTTCCGAACGAGTGAAGTTCGCAATTACCGATGACGAGATTCTCAAACTCGCAGAATGGGCTTGCATTATCGAAGATCACTATTCAGAAGTACGGGGCAAGCTGTCACCGATGGATATTGAATGGGCGAAGGATGGACGCACAGGGGAATTGTTCATCGTGCAGGCAAGACCTGAAACCGTGCAGTCGCAAAAGTCAGGTAACATTCTCAGGAACTATAAATTGAAAGGTTCCAGTGATGTGCTGATTACAGGTCGCGCTGTGGGCGAGATGATCGGTCAAGGAAGCGCCAATGTGATTTTGGAAGTCCACAACATCGAAGATTTCCAAGCAGGGCAAGTACTAGTCACCAACAAGACTGACCCCGACTGGGAACCCATCATGAAAAAGGCTAGTGCGATCGTCACTAACCAAGGTGGACGAACCTGCCACGCCGCCATCATTGCGCGGGAAATGGGTATTCCTGCGATCGTGGGTTGTGGCAATGCCACAGGCGTTCTCAAAACAGGGCAAGAAGTCACGATTTCCTGCGCTGAAGGTGAAGAAGGCAAGGTTTACGAAGGGCTAGTTCCCTTTGAAGTGATCGAAACTTCCCTCGATAATTTGCCTATACTCTCCACCAAGATCTTGATGAACGTGGGCAATCCCGAAGAAGCCTTTGGCTTATCCTCCATCCCCTGCGATGGTGTTGGTTTAGCCCGTATGGAATTCATCATTGCTAACCACATCAAGGCACATCCTCTCGCATTGATGAACTTCGACACCCTCGAAGACAAGGCTGCAAAATGGGAAATCTCGCAACTGACAGCAAGGTATGAAAACAAAGCTGACTTCTTTGTAGACAAGCTGGCTCACGGCATCGGCACGATCGCCGCCGCATTTTATCCCAAACCCGTTGTTGTGCGGATGTCCGACTTCAAGAGCAACGAGTACGCCAACTTACTTGGTGGTCGTGCCTTTGAACCTAACGAAGAAAATCCGATGATCGGTTGGCGTGGTGCATCCCGCTACTACGACCCTAAATATCGCGAAGCCTATGGCTTGGAATGTCAAGCCCTGAAGCGCGTCCGTGATGACATGGGCTTAACCAACGTGATTCCGATGATTCCTTTCTGTCGTACTCCTGAAGAAGGTCGTAAGGTACTTGCGGAAATGGAAAAACATGGCTTGAAGCGTGGTGAAAATGGTTTGGAAGTCTATGTGATGTGCGAAATCCCCAGTAATGTCATCTTGGCGGATGAGTTCTCACAGGTCTTTGATGGCTTCTCGATTGGCTCCAATGACCTCACCCAGTTGACTCTCGGCTTAGATCGAGATTCTTCCCTCGTTGCCCATATCTTTGATGAACGCAATGAAGCAGTTAAGTCAATGGTTCGCACGGTGATTCAAAAGGCAAAAGCAAACCATCGCAAGATCGGTATTTGTGGTCAAGCTCCGAGCGATTATCCCGAATTTGCGAAGTTCCTCGTTGAGCAAGGTATTGATTCGATCAGTCTCAACCCAGATTCTGTCTTAAAGACGATGCTCGAACTTGCCAAAATGTAGATAAAAAAGCGGCGCTTAGCGCCGCTTTTTTATGTCATTACCCGACAGAAATAATTTGCAATTCTGTAACAATGAAATTTAGGTAGGACTTACGCATCGGGTAGATGTGGGTGCGGGTTTCGACAGCGCCACATCTACCCAAAAAACAGTAAATTCATTAGCATTGCGTAAGTCCTATATTTAAGATCCCAACTCAAGCATCCTTCTATCCCTATGATTCTTGCGTAAGTCCTAAAACAGTGATCGCCCCGTCATCACCCAAAAGCCGATCACCTATTTTTCAATATCAAAAAGCGATCGCCCCTCAACACCCATAAAACCCTGATCGCCTATTTCCCACATCAACCAACAATAATTTAGTAGTGAAAGCGGCAGGCGAGAATTCTAATTTTATCATCTAGAACTTCATAAACTAGACGATGTTCTTGATCAATACGGCGTGACCAGCAGCCAGACAGATCATGTTTTAGCGCTTCAGGTTGTCCTGTACCTTCAAATGGATTACGTTGGACTTCACGAATCAGTTTGATGATTTTTAAAGCTTTTTTACGATCATTTTCAATCCACCAAGCTAAGTCCTCAAAAGCATCTGCATCAAATTCCAAGTTTTTCACAGGCAGATTCCAAAGAGATTCCATCTTGTCGTTTTCTGGCTTTAAGCAGTCTTTCTTTCATTGCTGGACTGCTAAGTAAATATGCTGTTTCTCTTTCTGCCATTAGTTCTTGCCAGAAGGCAATGGGGACAACTACAGAAACTGTTTGTCCTTCTGAATCACAGATGTATTGTAATGCGTTAGTCATAGCAGTCAGTACAACTTACTTGATTAATCATAATTATAACTGATCGCCCCTCACCATCCATCACACCCGATCGCCTATTTCTCCATCAACCAGCGATCGCCCCTTCATCACCCACAAAACCCGATCGCCTTTTCCCCATACCAAACAGCGATCGCCCCCCACAATACTCAAAAACCGATCGTCTATATCTTCAAATCAAACAGCGATCGCCTCTCAACACCCACAAAACCCGATCGCCTAAATCTCAAAGTCAAACAGCGATCACCTAAAATTTCCTAGAAGCTATTCTTGCATATCCCGAATAAACCTAGATGGTTGCTGCACTTTGATATCACCCCAAGGCATTTTTCGCAACCGAGGGGATGTTATGTAAATCCATCTTTTAGCTCTAGTGACAGCAACAAAAGCATTATTTCGTTCTTCTTCAAGTTCTTGTTCACTACGAGCGCGGTAGTCTGGGAAAATACCTTCACACATTCCCATTAAAAAAACAATGTCTTTCTCTAATCCTTTCATAGTATGCACTGTACTCAAAGTTAGTCCAGTCTTACTATTATTTCCATTTAACTGTCCTAATGCCATTGCATTGCGAAAAGAGGACAGAGAGCCTAGTCCTAAAATTTTAGATTTTTGCCAGCATTCTTTAAATTCCTGAAGCTCTTTCCAAGACCGTTCAAGTTCATCATTATCAAACTCGCTCAATGTCTCATTTTTGCGCTCTTCAATTAGCTGGGCAAAATGTTTACAGAGTTTAGGTATATTTGGCTCGTTTATATCTAAATTTTGAATCTCAAGTAAGAGTTTAGACTGAATATCAGGCATAGGAATATCTGTTTTTGGAACACTTTCAGCAAACCTGATTAAAATATCCTCATCACCCCATACAGCAGGACTGTTAATCTTTAAAACTGCACAAAGTTTTTTGCCGTCTACCCAATCTTTTTTATTCAAGCGCACACGAATTGCAAGATCTAAGACCTTGCCAAAAGTTGAAGATGGTTCTACTTGTCGTTCTCCCCTATTAAATAAAGGATTAATTCCTCTCTCTTTAAGATGTTCTTCAAGAGTCTTAAAGACAAAGCGATTTCTGGCAATAACCACCATTTTGTCTAGTGAAATATCGCCTTCAATCTCATGACTCGATTTTTCTTGGATTAATTCATTAATTTTATTACAGATCCAAACTGCTTCAGAGTTTTCATCTTCTAGTATTTGAATTTCGCTACGTCCTTCAAGGGCAAAATCATATTCTGATTGAGAACCTTGTTTGATTTTATTAGCTAGATTCACAACAGCTTTTGAGCTACGAAAATTCTTATTAAGAGCATACTGAATCGGACTAAAGTCTTCAAGAAAATTTTGAAGAAGATATCTGTTTGATGAGCCATTAAAACCATAAATCATCTGATTGGGATCGCCAACCATCATAACGCTCTTTATCTTTTCTCCACATAAAACTTTTATGAACTCATATTGAGCTTTATTCAGATCTTGGGCTTCATCAACGCAAATATGCTTGTATTTTGCACGATAGATATCACCGCACCAAGAGTTGTCAAGAAGTATTTTATGAGCATAAACAAGGATATCATCAAAATCAATACCCCCACTTTCAAATAGAGCTTTTTGGTAAGAACGATAGATTGACAAAAATTTGATATTTTCAGAATATTTATTAATTATTTCTTGTTCATCTAATAACTCTCTTTTTACAGTAGCAAACTGTCCCAATCGAGTTTGAATTTTAGCTTCTCGCTCTCTTTTTGTTTTACTGTCAGACACATCAAGAAATTTATCAATATCTATGCCTTCATTTCGGAGAGATTGAATAAAAATAGTTTTGCGATCTTCATCACGATCATAAATATGCAATTCAGAAGGCAACGCAACATCTTTAAGGGTATGTCCATACTGATCAAGTATGCGTTGAGCTATAGAATGAATTGTCGCTATCCAGCATCTTTCATTAACACCCTCAAGGTCTTCTAGACGATTTAGCATCTCTTCAGCAGCTTTATTTGTGAAGGTTAATGCTATAACTCCATCTTTTTTAGTGCTGTTAATGATATGCCTTACGCGCTCTGTCAAAACACGAGTCTTTCCCGACCCAGCGGAAGCTAGTACCTGTATTGCTCGATCCGTTGGAGCGTAAACTATACTTCTTTTATCTGGAGATAAATCAATCATATTATGCCTCCATTTTCAAGCTTTTGAAAAAATTCAAAAATTTTTGGAGGTAACTGCTTTTTCTCAAGCTCACACAGCTTTTCTGCAATTAAGGGTGCATATTTTGCTTTTCCTTTATCAAGAATTTCTTTGAGAGCTTTCTGATGACCATCAATTCCCGTATAGTCCTTCGGTGGTTTATTCTTTTTATCATTTTGACCTTGATTCTTTCTCATCCAAACTTCAATAGCATCATCACCTTCTTGTTTGCATATCACAGATTGAATAATTTCAGTATATCCACATGATACAAGATATCCCTCAAAGTCTTCATTATCAAGGATTGTAATATTTGAAGATGCTGAAACGTCTGTCTCACCATGCACTTTATTGTAGATTTTCGTTAGCTGATCAACTGCTTCCGTTTCACCATCACTAAAAATAAATACAGGTATATCAAAATCTTTAGCAAATTGCAAAAAAGGAAAGTACTTTTTCCCTTTTCCTCCCACACCAATAAAACTTACTCCCTTAACAAAAGCTTCACTACCACAATATTTTTTGAATAGCAAAGGGAGTGCTTGTTCTTCAGTTTCACCTTCAGATAGAACAAGAGCCTTAGAAAAGAGGATTTCACCTCTAGAATGAATAACCTCTCGCTGTAATCTGCGACATTCTTCTTGATCAAGGTCGAGACTTAGGCATCTAACAGCAATACCCTCAGAAGTTCTCCTTAAGTATCTCAACTCTGTTTGTTTAGCCATTGCCGCGACATAAGGCGAGTGAGTACTGATAATTACTTGTCCCTCAAACTTCTCAAGTTGTTGATATAATGTTTTCTGAGCATTTGGATGCAAATGTGCTTCGGGTTCTTCGGCAGCGAGAATAGGAAAGAGAAGTTTTTCTTCTTTGGAATATTCTTTCTTTTTTAACTCAACAAAAGCATTTACGATCAACATAGATGCCCAACTTCTTGTACCCATACCGTGATATTCCAAAGAAAAGGTGCTACTTTCATCTTCACCAAAGTGTGCTGAGAAGTATTTGGAAAGATCTCTAATCTTTCGTGGAAAAGGAGTGATTTCTGCTTTGCCAGAACTTTCAAATGACTGATTAAGATTTTCTAAATTTGTCTTAAGGGTTACAAGTTCCGTACTGTTAGTGATCGCCTGATCATTCAACTCATTGATCAACTTTTCTAAAGCATCAACTTCAGTTTTACTATACTTAATATTTGATAGAACCTTTCTAACCAATGAAGATTTCTCTCCAATTTCTTGATGCAGATCCCTTTGAGCATCAATTGGAATAAATAATATACTTGTAAGACGGGAAAAACTTTGACCAATTTCAACTCTCTCAGTCAGCCAATTACTATAATTTGTCCATTGCCTTAGTACTGAGTACGATGTATCAAAACCACCTTGAACTCCATCTGGTTTACTGCGAGTCCTAAGTGCCACATATTGGCGAGAGTTAGCCTCAGACTGGATTCTACCACCTCCAAATTCAGCCTGCCAATCATCATCAAATTTATCTATGCGATCACCTTGTTCATCTACAGGCACTATCCTAACGTCTACGACTATTTCAGATGCACGCTTATCATCACTACCAATATAAAAATCTTCTTCAGATAAATAGCGTGAGTAATCTCCCAAAGCTAATTGAAGTGCTTTTAGTACAGACGTTTTTCCTGAATTATTCATGCCAATTAACAAAGTGACACGAGGCAATGACATCTCAAGATTTTTGATGCCCCGAAAACCTGCGATTCTGATAGTGTCGATAAGAATGTTCAAGCTCAAACCTCTATGGATTGCTGTTTTCAGTGTATCAAAATTTTCATTTTCAGGTATACCATTTTTTTGCTAACCCAATTTAGCCATGATCGCTGTTCCCATAGTCTAATAAGTTGGCTGAAACGGCAAAGAGCAATCAACGGCTTTATCAAAGCTAGATAATCTTCGGCAATCATCACAAAGCTTGCTCTAGCTTACTAATTTTAACTAAGAGATCCTTTCGCAACTCACATAAACTAAACCACTCAAACAGATCCATCTCATCCCCTAATGCTCCTGATTCAAATTGTTCTTGAAACTGATGAGAATCAAGCTTATAGTTCTGTTCAAACTTACTAATATCACGGTCATAAACAGCTAATTTTTGTCGATGACGATTTAACATTACACTCAATAATTGACTGAGAATCCGATCTAACTCGTTGCGATCGCTGCAATTTGCACTAAGTAGCGGCTTTGTTGTATGAATAAAAAGAAGCCAAAAGATGGAGGATCTTAGGATAGATAATTAACTAGCAACAGGAGAGGAGAGAGGTTTAGCAAGTTGAATCATGCGATTGAGAGCAGCACATTTGAT
Source organism: Pseudanabaena sp. BL-A-41 (assembly GCA_050632425.1). Taxonomy (GTDB): domain Bacteria; phylum Cyanobacteriota; class Cyanobacteriia; order Pseudanabaenales; family Pseudanabaenaceae; genus Pseudanabaena. Next base: position 4,731,689 of record CP192607.1, read on the forward strand.
GAACAACTCAACCGCCTGATTGTCAAATTTACGAGAACATAAAGTACTACCAAAGATTTTTTTGAAACGAAACATCGTGGTTTCTGCTAAAGAACGTCGATGATAACCTGAGTCACGTTTCCATTTTTTACGCCCATGTTTACGGATATAGCGCAGGTTTTGGTCACGGGGATGAGGAGGAGCATTGGCATTGCCATGCTGCCAGATTTTGGCATCTTTGCGGGGAGGAATCACGGCTTTAGCTCCATGTTGGGCAATCTCGTCGTAACAATGACGATGGTCATAAGCTCCATCTGCGGAAACTTGATCAATTTCAGCATCAATCCCATCGAGAATATCGGCGAGTACTTCACCATCGTGACAATCATTCGTAGTGACGACCGCAGCCAGTATTTCTCCCGTTGATTCATCGGCTCCAAGGTGTAATTTGCGCCATGTCCGTCTCTTACTAATCCCATGCTGCCGTGTTTTCCATTCACCTTCACCATAGACTTTGATCCCTGTCGAATCAACTACTACATGCACAGCTCCCTGCTTGGGGATTACTGGTAAGGGCACACTTAAACTTGCTGTCCGTCTTGATACGGTGCTGTGGTCTGGCACTGGCAAATCTATTCCCATCAAGGTAAATAGTGACTCTAACATTCCTTGCGTTTGTCTTCCTGCTTGCTGATATACCGCTTTTACAGTGATAAATGTCGCGATCGCTATATCACTGTAATCATTTGAAGCACCCCGTTTGCCACTTAATGTTTGATTTAACCATCCTCCGATTACTTCTTCGCTAATCCAGAAGGTCAGGCTTCCTCTTTGTTTTAGCCCTGCGTTATACTCTGCCCAGTTGCGTACCTGATATTTCTCTTTCATTATCTGGGACTCCCTCTCCTGATTTTTATCTAATTTACCTCCTCTTCCCCTTTTTATGCAACAATGCCCTAAGTAGCTCTAATTTGTCTAATGTATTCATGAAATATAAACATAACTAAACTGAGTTTGATACAGTCTTTTTCACATTATACCAACAGTAATTTTCCCTATAAAAAAGGCGACGCAAGCGCCGCCTTTTTTAGTTTTACTCTACACCTTCAATGCGGTCTTCGAGTTCTTGATATAGCTCACGCAATCTATCAAGATTCTCTTCACTGGTTTCCCAATAGCCGCGACCATTGACTTCTAGCAGAGTGCCAACAATCTTACGGAACGAATTGGGGTTGAGATTTTTGAGCCGATCGCACATCTCTTTATCGTTCACATAGACATCATTGACATCTTCATAAACCCAGTTGTCCACTGCTCCAGCCGTTGCCGACCAACCCATTGTGTTCACAAGGCGCTTGGAGATTTCGCGCACACCTTCATAACCACTCTTGAGCATTCCCTCATACCATTTGGGATTGAGAATCTTGGTGCGGGTATCTAGGCGGACGGTCTCGGTGAGGGTACGGACTTGAGCATTAGCGGTGGTGGTGTCAGCGATAAAGGAAGCAGGTTTTTTGCCATCTTTACGGAGACTGCCAACGAGCTTAGTGGGGTCAGAGTCGAAGTAGTGGGAGACATCAGTGAGACTAATTTCTGAGGAATCCAAGTTTTGGAAGGTCATGTCAACGGTCTTCAGTGAGGCTTCGTAAAGCTGACGCTGTTGAGTGTTGCTGACATTGCCACCAAAGGCGAAGGACTTGCGCGATAGATACATCTGTTGTAGTTCTTCTTCGTTTTCCCATGTGCTGTTTTCTACAGCAAGGTTGACATTAGAGGAATAGGAACCCGATGAGTTACTGAAGACGCGAGTTGCGGCTTGGTTAATGGTTAAGCCAAACTCTTCGGCTTGGGAGATCGCGTGTTTGCGGACAAAGTTCATTTCCAAAGGCTCATCGGCTTCGGCTGCCATTCTCACAGCGCGATCAATCAAGTCCATTTGGTTGACGAATAGATCGCGGAATACGCCAGAGCAGTTAACGACCACATCAACGCGAGGACGACCTAACTCTTCGAGGGGAATCAATTCCAAACGATTGACACGACCGAGGGCATCGGGCATGGGCTTTACGCCGATCATGCAGAGAACTTGAGCGAGGGATTCTCCGTAGGTCTTGATGTTGTCGGTTCCCCAGAGGACGACCGCGATCGTTTCGGGATAAACTCCATTGTTATCTTGACGCTGACGCTCCAAGAGGCGATCGACTACGGTTTTCGCTGCTTGGACTGCCGCACTCGTCGGAATCGAGTTAGGGTCGAGGGCGTGCATATTCTTGCCAGTGGGCAGCACCAAGGGATTACGGATGGGGTCGCCACCTGGGCTGGGGGTAATGTAATCGCCTTCGAGGGCTTTGATCAATCCGCCGAGTTCGTTATCCGCAACGATTTGTTTGAGACAGAACTCTAGGAATTCAAAGAGAGGCTTGATGTCATCTTTGTTGATATTGGGATAGCCAGCTTCTTGGAGAACTTCGATCCAAGGTTCGGTTTTGCCCATTCTAAAGAAGTTGAGAACGGATAGTTTGGAAACTCTGCCGTCATCATCAGCCTTGGCTTTGACCAATGCACCTACGGCTTGATTAGCAACTTTGCGAATGTTTGCCAAGAGTTCCACATCGGCGTAAATACCTTTATCGCTTGATTTGTAAAGCTGTTCGATATCACGTCCGATCGCTTCGCAGATGATTCGCAACAGAGACTTCATGTTGTCTTCGGGGCGATCGAAACTGGCGATGCTGGTCAACACATCGGTGACATCTTCTACTTTGGGAGGTTCACCAACAACGTGCAGACCGCAAGGGAGAACGCGGGACTCGATTTCCATCAGCTTGTTGTAAACCTGACCGATGACATTATCACGTTCCTCAAGAGACATATCCTTAGCATCTTGTTCAGGAAGTTCCACATCCTTATCGAGATTGACTAAGCGCACCTTGTCCATGATCGTATTGGTGATTTGCACACCACGACCACCGAGACGTAAATCCTTGTAGGACGCAATCAATTCGCTCAGTTCTTGCAAGTTACGGCTCAAGCCTGCATTTTCGGGCGCAGGGGTGATGTAGCTGATGATCGTGGCATAACCGCGACGCTTAGCGATCGTGGCTTCTGAGGGGTTGTTTACCGCGTAGTAATAGATGTTGGGTAAAGCTCCAATCAAACTATCAGGATAGCAATCACCCGACATACCCACTTGCTTACCGGGCATGAATTCCATTGAACCATGCGTTCCGAAGTGGAGGACGGCATCGGCTCCCCAGATATGATTGAGGTAGGTGTAGTAAGCAACGAAGCCATGATGAGGCGATGCGGATTTGCTAAAGAGCAAGCGCATGGGGTCGCCTTCATAGCCAAAGGTGGGCTGCACGCCTACGAAGATATTTCCATATTGCTTACCGTAAATGATCAAGTTCTGACCATCGGAATTGAGATGTCCGGGAGCAGGTCCCCATTGATCGATAATGCGATCGACGTAGGGAGTATGTGCTTCATACTCAGGTACAGACATCTTATAGGCAACATTCAGTTCAGGACTGCCAACCATCGCTTCAGGGTTATGCAGAATTTCCGACATCATGTCGTGGGATGTCTTGGGTAATCCCTGAACGTCATAGCCATTGTTACCGAGAGCTTCTACGACTTTATGAATGGAAGAGAATACATCCAAATAAGCGGCGGTTCCAATGTTGCCCTTATCAGGAGGGAAGCTGAAGATCGTAATCGCGAGTTTCTTCTCATGGCGAGGCTTGCGGCGGAGGTTCGCCCATTTGATCGCACGGTTAGCGATGGTTTCGAGGCGATCGCCTAAAGCATGGGAACGACCAGTCATGCTATCGCGACCCGAAAGTACAATCGGATCAAGTCCGCCATCAAGTTCTGGTAAAGCAACTTGTAATGCTACTTGCACAGGATGCAAGCCGAGATCGCTATCTTGCCATTCCTCAGTGGTTTGGAATACGAGGGGAAGCGCCACCATATAGGGACGGTTTAGCTTTTCGAGAGCTTCGATCGCTTTGGGATGATCTTGCTTAGCGGGGCCACCAACGAGAGCAAAACCTGTGAGAGAGACAACGCTATCCACGATCGCCCGATCCTTTTGCTTAGGATCATAGAAATATTCTTCTACTGCCTTCGAGAAATCTAAGCCCCCATTGAATACGGAAATCACTCTAGCACCGAGGGATTCCAATTCCTGCACCATCGCAACATAATGCGCGTCATCACCAGTAACGAGGTGAGTACGCGCCATCAGCAGACCCACACAAGGTGCGAGGGGATCTTTCATGTCATCGGGAATATCGGTACGGGCATTATACCAATCCAGATATTCAGCAGTTGTTTCAAACATTTTGGGCGCAAGCGGATGCCATAAGCCCATATCCAAATAGGTAACAGGATCTTTAATTACTAATGGAGCCGTACCATTTTCCTTTGATCTTGCCTTCACGCTAGGCAAGTAGTTTTGCGCCAACATCAAGAGGAAATTTTCAATATTTTCGGTAGAGCCACCTAGCCAATATTGGAAGCTCAGCATAAAGTTACGCGCATCCTGTGCTCGATCCATTGGCATGTATTTCAGGATCTTGGGCAGGGTCTGCACGACCTTGAGCATACTGTCTTGGAAAGAACTGCCCGATTTCTCTTTACGCTTCCGCATGAACTGGGCGATCGCACTCTTGGACTGACCCAGATTTTCCATACTAAAGCTGCCCATTTTATTGAGGCGCATCACTTCAGGCATGGAGGGGAATACTACACAAGCGGAGAGGCGATCGCGATGGGGCGCAACTGCTTGAGCAATTTTCGTAGCAAGATCATCAATAAAAATCAAAGACGCGATAAAAATATCCGCCTCAGCAATATCTTCTTTAAAAACCTCGTAATTTTCTGGACTACGAAGCTCCTCGATTAAATAACCACTTACCTCGATCGCTAGGTTGGGGTTGTTTTTGTTAATGGACTTTACAGCCGCCGACATAGCGCTCTGATATTGAGGTTCAAGCACTACATAGACCAACTTCATTAAGACCCGACCCTGTAGATTTTCGGGAATGATACGTCTACTAGATAATGTTGCGATCGGTGGCACAGAAGTGAACATGCAGTCTCCTTAAATTACTGTCCTGATTTTTTGGGGATTTTATATATTGCGTTTGGTTAATATGTTGCTCAAACTGTTACATGGTGCAACAATTTGCAATTAAAGATTTATACCTATTCACTATTTAATACCAGACAACCATTGCCGTGGTTGATTTTGGGCAATAAATGCAATAATTTGAAATTGATTTGTTTACATTTCGTTACATTTCTTAAGCTTAATGACGGCAAAATGTAAACATTTTTTAAATTACTTTTTAAATATCTTATATGTTGCAGTCTCTCATTTGTGAGTCTGTGATCGCTATAATGCCAGTAAATGCCCTGAACTCAAAGGAAATCTTTATGAATTGGCCGCAAGCTGCAACACCCTTACATCGCTTTTATAGTTGCTTGCCCTATCTCTTGCCGATGTCGGCAGGGGTGATTTATGGAGCCGTTTTATTTCAACAGTTCCCCTTGCTTATCTTTCCCTTTATTCCTTTCATTTGGCTCTATAGCAATGTGCTGTCATTCCCACTAGTGCCTTTTCTGGGATTAACAGGCGAGTTTTTCTTGTTTATGGGCTTATATTTTTTAGTAGTCAGAGATGCCCGTGTGCCTCGGTTTATTCGCTTTAATACGATGCAAGCATTGTTAATGCAAATTGTCTTGTTTATCGGTCAAATTCTCTTCCAATTCCTTGAACAACTATCCAATGAAGCATTGCCCTCGGTAATTAGTGCAATTTTTGCTAACACAATGTTCATTGGTGTGATGCTATTAACTGGATATGCAATTTATCAAAGTATTAAAGGTGAATATTCTGATATTCCTACACTTTCGGAAGCTGCATCATTTCAGAGCGAGGTGTAAAAATGGTACGACGTAGTTCGGTCGATTATTTAGATAGGCTCTATGCCAGTTTGCCTTACATATTACCAATTACTGCTGTGGTATTATTTGGGGCATTTTTGTTCGAGCAGTTTCCCCCATTAGCAACTATTTTTACGCCTGTTTTCTATTTATATAGGATTCTATCAATTTCAATTATTGATTTTATTTCAATTCGCTTTGTTGCTTGGTTTTGTGTATTTATATTTGTAGTTAGAAGCTATAAAGTAAATCACTTTATCCGCTTTAATGCAATGCAGGCATTATTGCTAGATATTATTGTTGCTCTTGTGGGAGCCTTAACTGAGCTTTTATCCCTGATTTTAGGGAAGCTAGCCTTTTTTCCCTTCATGCTTCAGATCATTGCTAGTGTCACATTCTTAGGGATCACAGCCGCTTCTATATATGGCATTTTTGAATGTATACGAGGCAAGTATGCTGATAAGATTCCTGTGATTTCTGATGTTGGCTATTCGCAAATACGCTAATTAATCTGAGCCGATATAAATCTTTCAATACCTGAGTAATCTCGATGTATTTGAATATTTTTATATTTGCCATTTGTTTGTAAAAGCGATCGCACAATTTCTGCTTGACCTTTCATCATCTCAATAATCCAAAATCCGCCAGAAATCAAATATGCTGGCGCAGTATCTACTAATTCTCGAATGTCATCAAGTCCATCTTGACCACCATCAAGGGCTGAGTGTGGCTCATGATTAGTTACTTCTGGCTGCAAATTTAAAACTTCATTACTAGGAATATAGGGAGGATTAGAAACAATTCCTGCTAATTGTTTTTGCAGATTTAATTTCGCTAATGGCTCAAACCAACTGCCATGATGAAATTGAATTTTCTGCGTATTTATATTGGCATTAATCTGGGCAATCTCTAAAGCAGATTCACTAAAATCAACTGCATGAATTTGGGCTTGTGGGAAATGCTGAGCTAAGGCGATCGCGATCGCACCACTACCAGTTCCTAAATCTACCCAAATGCCATTGTGATAAATCGCATCTTGGCAATGCTCGGCAATAATATCAATCATTAATTCCGTTTCGGGACGGGGAATTAAGACTGCTGGAGTAACTTGTAACTCTAAATCGCGCCATGTGACTGAGCCTGCCAAATACTGCACAGGTAGGCGATCGCTTAATCTTTTTTGCCAGAGTTGATCTAGCTTAGTCAATAATTCAGGCGTAATTTTTTGCGCGATATTTGGCGATCGCAATCTTAGATCTAATTTATCCAAATTAGTTAAACGTAGGACTAGCCACTCTAATTCATATATGGGCACGTCATGCTGCTTTGCCGCGCTAATTTGGCGATCGTACCATTCCCAGAAATTCATAATTTATCCTCCCAAACAAAAGGCTCGCATTGCGAGCCTTTTGTTTATTTTTTGCGCTTGTTCATGTCTTCGAGATAAGCCTGTTGGTAACTCAGAAAGCGATTATGCCATTCTTGAAAACGGCGATCGCCATCACGTACCAACATTTGGCGATATTTTTCCGAAGGAATATATTGTTTTGAAGTTGACATAATACATACCCACTAAATTGAGCCTATTGTAAATGAAAGAGGGATTTTTACCCCCTCTAACTCCCCCTCGAAAGGGCTACGGTGTACACACAAGTCATAAAACCCAGTCAAGTCAACAATTAATCGCCCCCTAGCCCCCAATTCTGGGGGAACAAGAAAATAAAATTCTTTTAAAGTCCCCCAGAATTGGGGGATTTAGGGGGCTTAGATAAATCAAAACGTAGACAGTTAGACTTGTGTGTACACGGCAGCTTTCAAGGGGGAGAAATTTAGATTTAGGCTTTCCCTATTCCACTCGGGGACTGAGGCGGGTATTTATAGCTTGACGACAAAAGCATCGGTTACGCCTTGAATATGCACAATTTCGTCAAGTAAACCGCTAGGCAATGGATCATCAATGCTGAGAACCATTACAGCTTCGCCGCGTACCATGCGACGACCTACCTGCATACTGGCAATATTGACATTAAAGTTGCCAAGCAATGTACCGATGCGACCGATGATACCGGGCATATCGCGGTGGAGGGTCAGCAACATATAGTGTGTAGGTGCAACGTTAATGGGGAATTCATTAATGCTGGTGATGCGAATTTCGGACTTACCGAGCAAGGCTCCTGTTACCGACTGCTGACCTTGGCTACCATGAGCAGTCAAGTGGATTGAGCCACTGTAATCTTCAACGGAAGGATCGCGAGTTTCGGTGACGCGGATGCCACGTTCCTTAGCTTCAATGCTAGCGTTGACAAAGTTAACGCGTTCACGCAATGCAGGAGATAGCAAACCTTTGAGAGCTGCTACAACGATGGGTTGACTTTCACTGTTAGCGATTTCACCTTGAAGTTTGACATCTAGGTTATCCACCCGACCACCTGCCAATTGTCCAACCAAGTTGCCCAACATTTCAGCGAGTTGGAGGTAGGGCTTGAGTTTTTGCCAAACATCGGGACGCAGACCGGGGATATTGACTGCCGATCGCGCTGGTAAACCTAGCAATACATCACGAATTTGTTCGGCAACATCAACAGCGACGTTGGTTTGGGCTTCTTCTGTAGATGCGCCAAGGTGAGGAGTCAGGATGACATTTGCGCCGAGTTCACGCAAACCAGAATCAGCTTCAAGGGGTTCATTTTCAAATACATCAAGGGCAATACCTGCAATTTTGCCGCTCTTGATGGCTTCAGCAACGGCAACTTCATCAATGATCCCACCTCTAGCACAGTTGATGATTCTGACACCATCTTTCATGATGGCAATGCGATCGGCATTGATCAAATGAGCCGTATCCTTAGTTTTAGGCAAGTGCAGCGTAATGTAATCCGCTTCGCGTAACAAAATTTCGAGTTCTACAAGATGTACGCCGAGCTTTTCTGCACGTTCCGTTGTTAAGAATGGATCGTACGCCAGAATTCGCATTCCCAAGGATTTTGCTACAGTCGCCACATGGGAACCAATTTTACCTAAGCCAAGAATACCAAGGGTTTTCTTATAAACTTCAACCCCAGTAAAGCTCTTGCGATCCCACTTACCACCCTTGAGTGATGCATTAGCAGCAGGAATAAACCGCGATAGAGACATCATCATTGCGAGGGTATGCTCAGCAGCAGCGATCGTGTTACCTTCGGGGGAGTTGACAACCACAATACCCATGCGAGTAGCGGTGGGAACGTCTACGTTATCGACCCCAACGCCAGCACGACCAATAATTTTGAGATTTTTGCCAGCTTCGATCGCTTCCTTGGTGAGTTTTGTACCAGAGCGAATCATGATCGCATCATATTCTGGAAGAACTTGGATTAGCTCTTCAGGGCTGAGAGTAGTTTTTACGTCAACGGTGGCAACTTGAGAAAGGATATCGATACCAACTTGATCGATGGGGTCAGAAACGAGAACTTTGGGCATAACTATTAAAATATGTACCAGTGCCTATAGCGGAAGGGTTGCGACTACGTTTTAAGCTTTAAACGCACTTAAGAAACGCAAGGTTTGGCGTAACCTAGACACACTAAGACCACAATAATTGCTTACATCATTAATCTTAGGGCAAAATAAGTCATCTACAAAAGCATCTAAGTAGCTGGTCATAATTAAAAAACCTGTGGCGCACGCGCAGCGTGCGCCACAGGTTTTGGTTTTATATTTAATTGCGTCCACCTACTTATAAAAACATAGCAATTCTCATTACTCTAGAAGACGAGTGGCGGCGCGAAGCGCCGCCACTCGTCTTGTTACCAAGGAGAGAGGGGCGGTAGCTATAACAGCAATTTTGGAGTTTCCAGTGCCTTGGGGGCTGGAAACTCCAAAATTGGTTTCATAATAGGAATTGCTGACAAAACCAGAGCTTTACTTATGATGATTGAGCAATACTTGCTAATTTTTGTGGCGGCTTTGTTGGCTGGTGGGCTAAATGGAATTGCTGGAGGGGGGAGTTTTATCTTATTTCCCGCGCTAATGTTCGCAGGCATCCCCCCTATTCCTGCAAATGCGACTAACTCGATCGCCCTTTTACCAGGGACGTTAGCTAGCGCAGGAGCCTATCGCAATGAATTTACCAAAAATAAGCGATCGCTAATTCAGTTATGTGTTTTGGGGGCGATCGGCGGACTCATCGGCGCAATTTTATTATTAAAAACCCCACCCATAGTTTTTTTGCGGATTCTGCCCTATCTATTGCTAACGGCAACTTTAGCCTTTGCCTTTAGTAAACAATTAACTGCTTGGGTTGAGAAAAAGCAGGAACAATTCGCGCATCTTAAAGCCATGCGATCATTATTAATTACGCTTTTGCAATTGGTCGTCGCGGTTTATGGAGGCTTTTTTGGTGGCGGTATGGGAATTTTATTTCTTGCATCCTTTGCATTAATGGGAATGACTAATATTCATCGGATGAATGCCTATAAAACCTTGCTCACCAGTTGTATTAATGCCATTACGGTGATTCCCTTTGTAATTGCAGGGGCAATTCTCTGGCAACAAGGCGCGATCGCAGCACTTGGGGCAGCAATTGGTGGCTACATCAGCGCTCACTATGCCCAAAAAATTGCGCCAATTCTGGTAAGGCGTTTTGTTGTTGGGGTTGGTACAGCTATGACCTTGTACTTTTTTGTCAAAAGTTGGATTTCATAAAGTGGATTTCATAAAGTGGTTGTACTTAAGTACAGCCCTTTACGGTCTTACGATATGATCGAATTAGCGATCGCATTGTGTTTCTAACCATAGGCTTTTCTCTATATGTCTAGTGTCATCATCCAAGGAGCAAAACACAGCTATAGTCTTACCCCCCCTCCACAATCAGGAGCCAAAGCATCTTTTCCCATCGTATTTTTGCATGGTTGGATGCTGAGCCAAAACTATTGGCAGCCCTTGATTAATCAGTTGCAGTCAGATTTTCAGTGTTTGTCTTACGATTTACGCGGGTTTGGCAACTCGGAAATTGGCGATCGGGATGATTATTCCCTCATCAGCTATGCCAGAGATTTAGAAGCATTGCTCGATCATTTAGAGATTAAACAAGTTTGGCTAGTGGGGCATTCCCTCGGTGGTGCGATCGCGCTTTGGGCAGCTAATTTACTCAGCGATCGGATTTTAGGAGTGGTATGTCTCAATGCGGGTGGAGGCATTTATATCAAGGAAGAATTTGAGAAATTTCGTACCGCAGGCAAAATCATCCTCAAACTCCGCCCCCAATGGTTACAGAATCTTCCCTTAGTTCATGCTCAATTTGCTAAGGATAGTGTACAAAATCCCTTAGATATCTATTGGGGAAAACAAAGAGCGATCGATTTTGTATCAGCGAAATATGCGGCGGCAAGAGGAACATTGCTAGATTCCACTAGCGAAGAAGAGGTTCATAAATTACCTCAAATTGTCTCGCAGTTAAGCCAACCTGTCTATTTTGTGGCAGGAGCAGATGACACAATTATGGAACCTAAATATGTGCGCCATCTTGCTAGTTTTCATCATTCTTTTAACGGCTATGGAGAGAATGTTGTTGAACTTCCCAATTGCGGTCATATGGCAATGCTAGAGCAAACCAACCTTTTACATAATGTCTTATTAGGATTATTAGTAGAACCTGTAGCGTCTTGTATCTAACTAAAGAGCCAAAACCTGTGGCGCACGCTGCGCGTGCGCCACAGGTTTTGGGGTTTTATATTTATAGTAAATTCAAATAAGAACTAGAGGGAGTACTAGAAAAGAAATGGCATACAGTGTGGACTTAAGAGAAAGAGTAGTGAAGTATGTTAGAGGAGGAGGAAGCAAAGCCGAAGCAGCCAGACGATACGAAGTCAGTGAAGCAACGGTCTATGTATGGCTAAAACGAGAAAATCTGGAGCCAACAGTAGTCACTCGTCGAAAACGCAAAATAGACTGGCAAGCCCTAGAAACTCATGTGCGCCAGTATCCAGAAGCTACGCTCAAAGACCGAGCCAAACTGTTCGGAGTAAATGCAAGTGCCATCTGGTATGCCTTAAAAGAGTTGCAAATTACGAGAAAAAAAACAGCAAAAGTATGTGGAAAGAAACCATCAAGAAAGACAGTTGTACCTGAGAAGATTGCGTAAAACTATCTTAGAGCGTGTTTGAGAAGTTAAGCAAGACGCTTGAGGAGAATGTGAATCATGCCGACATAGAAAAAAGCCTCAGAAGATTCAGGTAAAAGTTCGTACTCTCTGGTCAAACGTCGAAAGCGAGAAAACCAAGCGAAAGTACGTTCAACCACCCAACGCTTCTTTTGGACAACAAAGCCCTTTTGCCCCACAGGAGGAACAACAACCTGTAAACACCAGTAAAAAGTATGCAGAATCGCCAGAATGAAAGCTTTGCCTTCATAACCACGATCCACCCAAATCGTTGAGAGACTGTCAAGCAAAATGTGTAAAGTCTAGAAACTAGATGTGGAGACGATCCTCGAAGAGGATGGCAAAGCGATTAAGAGCAGGCTTCCAATCACGAATCGAGCCTCGTCCATTTCTTAGAAATATGCCGCATCGCCAAATAAACCAGCTTGAAAGCAGCGTCATCGGAGGGGAAAATCTGTTGAGATTTAATCACCTTCCGCAAACTGCTATTCATTGACTCAATCGCATTAGTGGTATAAATTGCCCTGCGAATCTCAGGAGGGAAAGCAAAGAAGGGGATAATATTCGCCCAATGACTGCGCCAAGACTTGGAGATCGACGGATATTGCTTATCCCATTTTTCGGCAAACAACTCAAGGTTAAACTCCGCTTCTGATTCCGTCGCAGCAGCATAAATTGCCTTGAGGTCAGCACAAACTTGCTTGCGCTGTTGCCAAGGGACAAAAGCAACCGAGTTACGCACCATATGGACAATGCACAACTGTACCTGTGTCTTGGGAAATACGGTTTCAATGGCATTAGGAAAACCAGTCAAGCCATCGACACAAGCAATCAAAATATCTTTGACCCCACGGTTGTGGATCTCAGTCAATACCGATAACCAGAATTTTGCACCCTCATTGGGGGAAATCCACATACCCAATAGTTCCTTGTATCCGTCCATATTTACTGCCAAGGCAAAGTACAAAGATTTATTGATTACTCGTCCGTTGTCTCGGACTTTGATAACCAAACAGTCCAGAAATACAATCGGATAGACTGCATCAAGGGGACGATTTTGCCATTGTTTTACCTCATCGATCACTGCATCAGTGACATTGGAAATGAGGGTTGGTGATACTTCGACACCATACATTTCTTGCAACTGAGCTTGAATATCCCTGACACTCATGCCTCGTGCGTAGAGGGCAATGATCTTTTCATCTAGTCCTGACAAGCGACTTTGTCCTTTCTTCACCATCTGCGGTTCAAACTCACCACTGCGATCTCGTGGTACGGCAATTTCTGCTACGCCAAAGTCCCCTTGGACTTTTTTCTGGCTATAGCCATTGCGACTGTTGGTTTGTCCTTCTGGTCTCGGTTCATGCTTGCCGTAGCCCAGATGCGTGCATAGTTCTGCTTCCAATGCTCGCTCCACTAATGCGGTCGTCAGTTGCTTCAGGATTCCTCCTTCTCCGAATAGGTCGGGTGGTGTTTTACATTCTTGCAGTAATTCATCAAGCAGTTCTTTGCGTATATTCATTGGTTTTGGTGTTAGTAATTGTGTGTCTTGATTATCTCTCTGTATACCTCCTAGACTTTACACACTTTACTTTACACTCTCATGGCTGGAGTCCTGAAGAATTACATTTTCAATATCCACCGCCCTCAGCAAAATCTATTCTGCTCTCGCCTACTACTGGGATCACAAACAAGAACTTGATAACGACATCCAGCGCCGCCTCGACTATGCCGAACAAATGCGCTTAAACGCCCCTATTTCACCATTGCAAGCCAAACTGCAAACAAGACATTAAGCTATGGCGATCGCACTATACATGGATGAAAACGTACCGCGCCAAATTTTACTTGGATTGCGTCTGAGAGGAGTAGATGTACTTTCCGTTCAAGAAGATCAGCGATCAAGGAGATCCAGATCCTCAAGTTTTGGCAAGAGCCAATAAGTTACAAAGAGTTTTATTCACCAGAGATGATGATTTTTTAGTGATCGCTAATCAACTCCTGCAAGAAGGGACTAACTTCATCGGCATTATTTACGCTGCACAACAAATTGCGAGTATAGGCGTTTGTGTAAGGGATTTAGAAATAATTGCCAAAGTTAGCGATTTGGAAGACTTTACTAATCATATCCAATACTTGCCTCTCTAGCTTAGAGGAACTTTACCATGAGCCGATTAACCCTACGCTTACCAGACACATTACATCAACAACTAATCCATCGCTACCTTTGGTCGATATGAAAATTACTCCAACTCTTCTCTGAATATATACATAGGCTAAGTACAAGTGTTATAATTAAAAGCCTGTGAAAAAATTGACACCCTTTGAAACTAAATAAGTAAGTAACGGTTATGACAAAACGTACTCTACGCGGTAGTGTCCGCAAAAAGAAACGCACCTCTGGATTTCGCGCCAGAATGGAATCCCCCACAGGTCGCCGCGTCATCAAAGCTCGCCGCAGCAGAGGCAGAGTTCGCTTGACAACCGTATAACTATTCAGATTTAATTCGCAAACCTATTCGTACTTAACTTGTACTTGTTAATTTTCTAGTGCTCCCCAATCAAAACCGTCTGCGACGGCGAGAGGACTTCGCAAAGGTATATGCCAATGGCGATCGCTACAGAGGCACTTACTTACATATGAGAATTCTTGTTGATAGTAATGCTGAATTCACCAAGATAGGCATTGTTGTTAGCAAAAAAGTCAGCAAGTTGGCGGTAAGCCGTAATCGATTTAAGCGTCAACTTCGCGCCATTTTTCGACAACTTCTGTCACAATTGAAAAGTGGATTACAAATTGTTGTGACAGTTATTGCTACTCAAAGCAAACCAACCCACCAACAACTTTGGGATGATCTCAGGAATTTATTAGCAAAGGCGAAGGTTTTGCATGGCAGTTAATGAGGAAGTTTATTACGAAGGCGCACCTCACATCGGCGATCTAATTATTAGCTTGCTGATGAGTATTTTTGTGATCACAATTCCCTTTGGCATTGCTGCGATCGCAAGAGCTTTATGGGTACGTTATCGCATCACCAATCGACGCATTACCGTCACAGGTGGCTGGAGAGGTCAAACTCGCACAGATGTTGTGTACGCAGAAATTGCCAAAATCGTCACGGTTCCCCGTGGTTTAGGCAGTTGGGGTGACATGGTACTGACCCTAAAAGATGGCTCTCGCCTTGAATTAAAGTCTTTACCAAAATTTCGTGAAACATACGAATATATCGAATCAAAGCTAAGCCTGAAAGCACAAGACAGAAGCGGTGCGATCGGTAGCAAAGCCTAAAATATTTCAGGATCGCCCTAGAAGCTCAACTCTTAGGCGATCCTAATTTTAATAAGTGATCAATAATCATTTAGATGCAAACTCAACAGTAAAGTAGAAAATGGATTTCGGTGTAGGTTTTCTTTCCAACAACATAATGTTGCCTTTCCTAGATTTTTTCTACGGCATCGTGCCGAGCTATGGACTGGCAATTATTGCATTGACGTTGGTTGTACGTTTTGCGTTGTTTCCCGTTAGTGCTAATCAGCTTCGCAGTATGCGTCGCATGAAAATCGCTAACCCCGTGATGCAACAAAGAATCAAAGAAGTGCAAGAGCGTTACAAGAGCGATCCTGCCAAACAGCAAGAGGAGCTAGCCAAAGTAAACTCGGCAAACTTCAAAGAATTTGGTAATCCTCTTTCAGGATGCCTACCTGCACTGGTACAACTACCAATTCTCTTTGCTTTGTTTGCGACTCTTAGAGGATCGCCCTTCGCAGATATTAACTATTCTCTAAACTTCCAGATCTCCCCTGCGGAAAATCAGGCGCAAATCATCCATCAGGCTTTCACTTCGCCTAGTCAAAATGTTTACTTTGCCGATCGCGTGCATTATCCAGTCCTTGCCACTGCGGTAAATGGTACAAATTTAGCGATCGGTGAGCAGTCGAAAATTATTTTGCAAACTGCTCAAGGTCAAGATTTTAAAGCTTTAGCTGCTGAATACCCAGACGTAGAACTAACTCCTAAGTGGAAAGTTACTAAGGGACAAGAGCTAGTTGAGGTTTTAGATGATGGAACCGTAGTTGCTAAGCAAGCTGGTGAAGTCACCGTTCAAGCAACTGTCCCCGGATTAGCATCTAACAAAGGTTTCCTCTTTATCAAGGCTCTTGGTAAAACTGGTGTAACCAATGCTGATGGCAGCATTAACTGGGATATCGTAGTCATGGTGTTAGGTTTTGGGATTAGCTTATATGCTAACCAAGCAATCTCCAGTGGATCTACTCCCAAAAATGACAGTCCATCCCCAGAGACTGCTCAGCAAGACACGATGAATAAACTCACACCAATTATTTTCTCTGGTATGTTTTTGTTCTTCCCCTTGCCATCGGGAGTAATGCTCTATATGTTGATTGCCAATATTTTCCAGACATTACAAGCATTTATCGTTGCTAAAGAGCCATTGCCAGAAAATCTCCAAAAGCTAGTCACTGTTTCGGCAAATGCTGCTCCTGCTAGCAAGGCAAAAACTGACACAAAAGCAATTAATCCTAGCAAGTCAGAATCTAGCAAGATCCCCTTTGATGCTAAGGCTAAAAAAACAACTGTAGTTGATGACAAAGACAAAGGTGACAAGCCTCCAACTAAATCAGCTTTACCCTTTGAGCCTAATTCCAACTCTTCTAAGAAAAAGAAAAAGAGCTAAATTAGCCAAGTCTCTATTGCAAATAAGACTACAAAAATATAAGCGGCACTTTGTGTCGCTTATATTTATAAATATCTAGTAAGACATTGATTAGGTAACTACTGTTTATGGAAGATGCTTCCGCAAGTGCGAATTGGCTTCAAGAGCTTTTAGGCTTAATGGGGTATACAGCTTCGGTAAATACTAGTCTTATGGAAGCATCTCCCACCCAAGTTGCTAGTAACTCTCAAAATTATTGGCTAGAAATAAGTACTGATGGTTTGCAAGAGCAGCAAATTCAAAGGTTAATTGGTCAAGATGGTGCGGTAATTGATTCTCTGCAATATTTAGCAAATACCCTCCTCAATAGTCATATCCCATCCGCTCCCAACCAATCAGAAATTCATCGCCAAAACCATAATTTCTATACTGTCGAATTAAATGGTTATCGCTCTAAACATCTAGCCAGCTTGCATGAATTAGCAGAACAAGCTGTGCAACAAGTGCGTGAAACCCAAGCCGAATTTGCCCTTAAACACCTTTCATCTGCCGATCGCCGATACATTCATCAGCTTTTAGAAAGTTTTCCTGATATCGAAACCCATAGTCAGGGTAAAGAGCCAAATCGTCACTTAATTGTTAAATTGGTGCAGAGTTAATGGAAAAGCTATATATCCCCCAAATTGCCAGAGCCGTTGAAGCAACTGAGTCCTTTGAATTTAAAGAATTTATCAAAGGGTTAGAAACGCTCACACCTGTTCAAGGATTTGTCTCTGTGCACCATGTTGGTTCATTTTTAGAAGTCAGTGCGAATGCTTCGACAATTATTACTTTGACCTGCGATCGCACATTGGTACAGTTTAACTATCGTTTAGCGATCGATACTTTAGAGACGATTTGGTTAGCTGAGCCATTGCCCGAAGGTGAGTATCCTAAAGAGAGAGAAGTAGAGTCTGGCGATTTAGTTGAGTCCTTGTCTCCTAATGGCTATTTCGATCCTGAGGAATGGCTGTACGAACAGCTAACTTTAGCTATTCCCTACCCGAAAATCGCACCTGATGCGCCTGCTCTGGAGTTAAGTGATTCGCGTCCTAGTAATTCTGAAGCTTCTATAGACAAGCGTTGGGCTGCTCTTAGTTCATTACAGTTATCTGAATAACAAGCAAATGCTGTGCATAGCATTTACTAGTTAAACAAAAAGCCTCGCAATGCGAGGCTTTTTGTTTCTGAGGAAGGGGTTGCGTAGCAACCCCTTCCTCAGTTTGCGTTAACTAGCGCAAGTAAATAACTTGCCTAATTGTTCTTGTTCTTTGGGATTTTCGATTTCCTTGGCGATTTCCTTGGCTTTATCGCGCTGACCGATCGCCCAATAGGCACTGCTAATATCCGAGAAAGCTCTTGAACGAATATTAGGATCAGGAGCAGTTTTGGTGAGAGCAAAGCTATCTTGCAGAATTGGCTCAACTTGATCCACTAATCCGAATTCACCATAGGTACTTGCCATAATGTTGAGAGCAAGGAGGCGTTGTGCGGGTTGAGTCAATTTTTGGGCTATGTCTAAAGCCTTTGCCCAAGTTTTGGTTGCCTCATCAGTCTTTTTGAGTGTTTGATATTGACGACCAACCTCGATTAGTAAATTAAAGCCATCAATTGAAGGGGGAAATGCATCTAATCCTTGGAGACTTTGGGCTAGTAATTTGATCGCTTCGTCGGTCTTCTTTTCCTTCGCATAGGCGATCGCTACATTGGCAACACCAATATTTTTCTCCATTGATTTTGCATCAAGATTAGCAATTACTTCTAACGCCTTGTCATATTGCTTACCCACTAAGTATTGACTGGCGACAAGAAATAGAGAGCGTGTTTTCAAAATTTCGGCATTAGCGGTTTCTGTCTGTTCGACAACTTGAGGATCGGGAGGAGCAGCCTTTTCTTCTGGAGCATCCTCTTTTTTGAGAGTCTTAGTCGCTACTTTGGGAGATGATTTCTTTGCAGTTTTAGCATTTTTTGCTGCGTCTTTGGCGGCAGCGATCGCGGTATCACGGATAGCATCAAACTCTTGGAAAACCTTCGATAAAGATGCAACGGCTTGAGCGTGATTGCCAGCTTGAGCATAGCTGCCTGCAATCTCAACCTGTGCTCTATTTTTGATATTCCGATTTTCAATCATCGACAATAGCTCGGTAGCTTCCGAAATCGCTGACTCGGATTTGAAGTCATCACCTAGCTCGGTATAGACATTAGCGATCGCTGCAAAGGCTCGCGATCGGGCATAGGGATCAATGACTTCAGGTGTCGCTTTAATCGTGGTATCTAGTAAATTTTGAGCTTTTTCCTTCTTCCCAGCTTCACCATAGGCTTGGGCAATTTTGATATATGCAAAAACTCTATCTACAGGATCAGGCAAATCTTTAGCGACCGTTACAGCGCTATCGAGGGTATCTGTGGCTAATTTGAGATCTGCGGCTTTAGTTAAACGACCTGCGGTATCCAATAGAGCAAAAGCTTTTAGAGATGGATTAACAATATCCTTAGCATTGGCAATACTCTTTTCTAAAACTTTTTTTGCCCGATCAGGACTTTGGAATTCTAGATATTGACCTGCGATTTCAGTATAGGCGGCGACCTTAGCTTCAGGGGATGTTCCTACATCTGCTAGAGACACATAGCATTGTAATGGTATGCCCTGAAATTTTGGATCGCCTGTCTTCTTAGGAGTAGCTGCCCATACTGCGCTAGTAGTTGTCAAATTGATTAGCACAGCTAAACAGCCCGCTAGAAGCCTAATCCATATTTTTCGCATAATTAATTCTGTCCTTGCGTGGATTATTGATTGTAATGTCTTTTGGATTTTACCCAATCCATTCACGATCGCACCAAAATCACCATCAAAGTTACTGATTTTATAAGCATTGCGACGGCAATTTACGAAGGAAGCAATTTTTTAGAGCGGCTTTGCCGCTCTAAAAAATTGCTTCCTTCTGTCGAAAGGCAGAAAGTGTAAAGAAAGATTGCAAACGCCATTAATATCTGTTACATTTCGTAATGTAGAGCAATTAATTCATAAGGTAAATCGATTATGTCTGACGAAAACCGTAATGTATGGAGTTTTGGATTTAATACTGGGGCTGAAAATTGGAATGGACGTTTAGCCATGATTGGTTTTGTATCAGCACTAGCGATCGAATTAATTAGCGGTCAAGGCGTACTACATTTTTTTGGAATTATTTAAGTCTATAAAAAAAGAGACTGTGCATTGCACAGTCTCTTTTTTTATAAATAAAACGGGGGCAGTGAATTTCACTGTCCCCGTTTTATTTATTCAGCAGCAGCTACTTCTTCTACAGGAGCTTCAGCATCAGGAATTGCATCAATACCATCTTCAGCAGCTTCTGGCTCAAGCTTAATCGTTAGATAACGAATCACATCATCGCCAAGGCGGAATGTTCTTTCTAAGGTTTCAATAGTTTTAGGAGTTGCAGAGTAATTAACTTGGATATAAATACCCTCACGATGTCCCTTAATGTCGTAGGCTAATCTACGTCTACCACGATGTTGGATGGTAATTTCTTCTGCTTCTTGTTGTACTAAGAAGTCTTGGTATTTGGCGATCGCGGCATCAGCATCCTGATCGGGCAGATCAGGGCGCAGGATATACATAGTTTCGTACAAACGCTTGACAGTCATTTAGTTATTTCCTTACGGGCAAGTAAATCGGCTTCTATTAACTTAGATACTAGAAGCAAGGATTTATTATTGTATCGTGTTAAGGCAACTACAACACCCCTAATCTCAAGTAAAAAAATACATTTTCGTTAAAAATACTGTTTAATAATACTTTCAAGGAAAATGTTCGTGTTTGGTAGTAATCTAGAGTGAAAGGTAAGCCATACTTTACTGACCTAATTCCTCAAAATTTCTGCCCTGAATTTTATCTGTTAATCATATAATTAAAATATAAACAGTGCTAGACGCAGTTTATTCCAATTACAAGCAAGACGCAGTGAAAAGCATGACGGTGCAGACTAATACGATAGCAAATGTCTTAATTGTGGAAGATGAACTTGTTACCGCAAATGCACTTTCGGATGTGTTATCGGACTTAGGTTATAGAGTTTTAGAAATAGTTGATAGTAGTGACGAGGCGATCGCTTCGATTCATCGCCAAGTACCAGACATTATTCTGATGGATATTAAATTAAGAGGTGCTGACAGCGGCATTACTGCGGTTAATGCAATCCATAAGATCGCATCGATCCCTGTCATTTATCTCACAGCCTTTAGTGATCCTGAAATTCTAGCGCAAGCAATTGCGACTTCACCCTACGGATATCTCACTAAGCCGCTCCGATATGCTGAAGTAAATATGGCGATTATGCTTGCCCTCAAAAAACATCATGAGGATAAACTGCTCCAAGAAGCTTTAGATAAAGAAAAGGAACTGCATTCTTTAAAAAATCGCTTACTGGCAATGGCTTCCCATGAATTTTCGACACCAATGTCAGTAATTAGGTTGTTAATTTGGAAATTACAGAACTTTGAAGAACAACTAACTAAGGAGAGTAGAGCGAAAAATCTTTCGTCTATTCAATCGGCAATTAAAGACATTAACTGGTTACTGGAAGAAATTAAATTGATCTCCTGTTCAGAGTCTGGCAAATTTCCATTTCACCCTGAAAATGTGGATGTCAAAGCCTATTGTCAGCAGCTAGTTGAAAGTTTTGAGACAGAGGATCAAAACTGTAAATGTCGTCTTAAATTTCAAGGTCATGGTAAATGTCATAAACTCAAAGTCGATAAAAAATTACTATGGCATATAGTGATGAACTTAGTTTCTAATGCTATTAAATATTCCTATGAAGGTGGTACTGTTGATGTGGATTTAACTTGTGAATCACAGAAGTTGATTTTAAGTATTACTGATCATGGGATTGGCATACCTGAAGAATATTTAAACAGTTTATTCTTGCCATTTCTCAGAGCGGAAAATGTTGGTAGTGTCAAGGGCTTAGGCATGGGTTTATATATTGCTAAGCAGGCCGTAGATGCCCATAGCGGGAAGATCTCAGTAGAAAGTGAAGTCAATATGGGGACGAAGTTTACAGTTGTTTTGCCATCGGCATCTTCATAGTAACTTTAGTTCGTGTTAAGCTTGCAAATTTTATAAGTCCGAAATCAAAAGCCTTGCTTAGCAAGGCTTTTGATTTCGAGTTTTGAGAGAGCCATTTAGAAGATACCGAATTTTATAGTTAATGATAGAAAATATAGAAAAAGAAGGCTTTACATCTGGACACGATCGCTGGATGCAAAGATGTATTGATTTGGCAAAACAAGGTCGAGGGAGAACTGCTCCTAATCCTATGGTGGGTAGTGTCATTATCAAAAATGGACAGGTCTTAGGTGAGGGATTTCATCCCAAGGCAGGAGAACCCCATGCAGAGGTATTTGCCATTCGCGCCGCAAAAAAAACAGGTGTAGATTTAAGGGATGCCACGCTATATGTCAATCTTGAGCCTTGCAATCATTATGGGCGCACGCCTCCCTGCTCTGAGGCAATTGTTCAAGCGGGAATTGGTCATGTTGTGGTCGGTGCGATCGATGTCGATCCAAGGGTCTCAGGCACTGGATGCGATCGCCTTAGAGCCGCAGGTATTGAAGTCACTACAGGTATTTTGGAGCAGCAATGCCTAGAACTAAATGGGGCCTTTTTTCATCGAGTGAAAACTAGTTTGCCCTTCGGCATTTTTAAGTATGCCATGACCCTCGATGGCAAAATCGCGACAACTTCAGGGCATAGCTATTGGATTACAGGACAGGAATCACGAAAGCTCGTCCATGATTTACGTTTGGGTTGTGATGCGATTATTACTGGGGGAAATACAGTCAGACTCGATAATCCGCACTTAACAACTCATGGCTTAAGCCAGCATTGTCCTTTACGTGTGGTCGTTACCAAAAGTTTTGATCTTCCCGAAGAAGCCAATTTATGGAATGTGACCGATACCGAGAGAACCCTTGTGATCACATTGCCCCATCAAAATGCCCAACTGAAGCAAAAGCTTAGCGATCGCCATGTGGAAATTCTCGAACTGGAAGACTTATCACCGCAAATTGTGATGCAAGAACTCGCTCAGCGTGGTTGTAATCAGGTTTTATGGGAATGTGGTGGTAGGCTCGGTGCGGCGGCAATTAAAGCGCGGATGGTACAAAAGATCTATGCTTTTATCGCTCCTAAATTAATTGGTGGTTTTACCGCTCCTAGTCCTATTGATGATTTGGGGCTAAACCTGATGACGGAGGCTCTGCATCTCGTGAGACCACAGTTACAGCAAATCGGCACAGACTTTTTGATTACTGGTAATCTATAGCAATGCAAGTTTTGCAAGACATAAATCCCAAAGATGAATAGTGGTGCGAAGCACCACTATTCATTATGAATATAGGCAATGATTCCAATCAATTATCTAACTCATTTACCCATAGTTGAGACTTTCCATTCTGTACAGGGAGAAGGTACATGGATGGGCACAAATGCTTTCTTTATCCGCGTAGCAGGTTGTGATGTCGGTTGTCCTTGGTGTGATACCAAAATTTCTTGGAATATCAAAAGACATCCTCAAATTGCGATCGCGGATTTGGTCATGGAAGCAGTCACGGCTCATCCTGCGATCGTGATCATTACTGGTGGCGAGCCATTAATGCATGATTTAACCGAGTTAACTCGACAGCTCAAGGAACAAGGTTTACGGGTTCATCTCGAAACCTCTGGTTCTCATCCCTTTAGTGGTCAGTTTGACTGGGTAACTTTTTCGCCCAAACAATTCAAATCGCCCCATGACAGCATTTATCCACAAGTGAGTGAACTCAAGGTTGTCATTAAAGATGCATCGGATTTGATTTGGGCGGAACAGAATGCGGCAAGAGTCCCTGCAAATGTGGTCAAATACTTACAGGCTGAGTGGGAGACGAATAGTAGTAAGGATTTAGTGATGCAATATGTGTTAGATCATGCGGATTGGCGTGTGAGTATTCAAACCCATAAGTTATTAGGAGTGAGATAGATGACCGCAATCACAGGTTCTCCAAGTTCTAAAAAAGCGGTGATCCTGCTGTCGGGTGGATTAGATTCGGCAACGGCAGCGGCTCAAGCGATCGCCGATGGATATGAAGCGATCGCCTTGTCCTTTCGCTATGGACAAAGACATGAACGGGAGTTATTGGCAGCGCGACAAGTTGCGGCGGCATTAAAAATTCAGGAGCATTTTGTTGTCGATGTGAATTTGGCGCAGTGGGGAGGCTCAGCACTAACCGATGAAAATCTGGCAGTACCAACGGAGGGAGTACAAACAGGGGAAATTCCAATTACCTATGTTCCAGGTCGAAACACTGTATTTATTGCGATCGCCCTATCTCTAGCTGAATCTAAGGGAGCCGAGGCAATCTATTTAGGAATTAATGCTGTTGATTATTCGGGCTATCCTGATTGTCGTCCCGATTATTTAGCAGCTTTTCAGCAATTGGCAACACTTTCTTCTAAAGTCGGCGTAGAAGGTCATGCGCCACAATTAATTGCCCCCTTGGTGCTGGATTCTAAGGTAGATATTGTCCGACGGGCAAGACGTTTAGGTGTGCCAATTGATCTGACATGGTCATGTTATCAAGGGGGAGAAACGCCCTGCGGTGTTTGTGATTCTTGTCGCATTCGCGATCGCGCCATTTTGGAGGCATCCAACAATTAAGGGTTGTGGAGCTTAGCTCCACAACCCTTAATTGTTGGCTAAATTATTAGCCTATTAGTTGAGATTTTGGAAGGCGGCGAAGGGAAGGGCGGCGGCGATCGCTTTAGGCATTGCTCCAGTTACGGTTTTCAATGCCATATCCCATAGCTTGGCGGGTTCGATATCGGCGCTGAGCATATTCCAGATTCGCATTAACTCTTCAGTATGTAAGCGATTGTCTTCGGTAAGAGCTAGTAAAATCCGACGACGAATATATTCACCATCTTTAGAAGTGAGGAATTTTAAGCCCATACTTGCTGTAGGAATGATGTCAAATTGACCATCGGATTTAGCGATCGCTAATAAATTTTCTAGCCTCGACCATTGGAACTTATCATCTTTAAAAAGTACTTCCAATAATCTTGACCGCAAACTTTCCGACTCATCAGTAAGTAAGCGACGCGCTACATAGGGATAGGCAACCTGCACAATCCGAAATTCAGGATTGAGGCTGAGGGCAACCCCTTCTTGCGTAATCACCGAGCGAATGATCAGCGCAAACTTCGCAGGCAAGCAGAAGGGATAGTCGTACATTACTTTCGAGAAGCGATCGGTCACAACCTTGAAGTTGAAATCCTTCACTTTCTCGGACATGATATCGCCAAGGACTGATTCGAGAGCATTTACGATGGGCTTCATCTCGATATCTGGTTGCAGGAATCCCAGACGCACATAGTCCTGTCCCAGCTCGTCATAGTCTTTATTGAGCAAATGCACGACGGAATCGACTAATTGCTCTTTTGTTTGCAGATCCAATTGATCCATCATCCCGAAATCGATATATGCCATCTTGCCATCGTAGGTAGCAAAGAGATTTCCGGGGTGAGGATCAGCATGGAAAAAGCCAAATTCTAGAAGTTGACGTAAGCCAGACATTACTCCAATCCTGACAAGGGAGTCAGTATCTAATCCTGCGGATTTAATTTGGTCAATTTCATTGAGCTTAATGCCATTAATCCACTCTAAAGTCAGAACTTTATGAGTACTGTACTGACGATAAATCGAGGGAACTTTGACATGAGGATCGTTTCTGAAATAGCCTGCAAACCTTTCGGCATTGGTGGCTTCGTGGGCGTAGTCAATCTCTTCAAATAATTTCAAACCGAATTCATCGACGATCGCTTCTAAGCTGTTGCCAAGATTGAGTGGCAAAATCGGCCCTAACCAACCTGCAAACCAACGCAGAATAAATAAGTCAAGGGTTAAGGTGGGGATGAGTTCAGGACGCTGAACCTTGACTGCAACTTCTTCGCCAGAATAGAGGGTGGCTTTGTAAACCTGACCTAAACTTGCCGCTGCGATCGGATCTTCGGAAATCGTGCGATAAATAGTATTAACGGGCTTGCCTAATTCGGATTCAATAATTCCAAAGGCTTGCTCATTAGAAAATGGCGGCAATTGATCTTGAAGTTTTGTTAACTCCTCTAAGAAATCCACACGTACTAAATCGGGACGTGTCGATAAAGCCTGGCCAACTTTGATATAGGTGGGACCAAGCGCTGTGATGATGCGTCGTAACTGTTCGGCAAGTTTGGGTTGACTTACAGTGTTGCCAGTCAAGACATCCCAGCCAAAGGCTAAGCCAAAACTGAAAGCAAAATAAATGATTTTTAAAATGCGACTAATCGCTAGCCAAGGACGACGACCGTAATATTCGGCATTGGCTTTGGCATCGTAGCGATTTAGCTCTTCTAGGGGATGCTGACTCACGCTGTTAAATACCTTTTTTATATCCCATTCAACCTACCAGTATACAAAACTACATAATGTAGTTGTAACAATTTTTAAAGGGTTGTGATACTTTGTCGACCATAACGTGAATGGCGGCGCAAAGCGCCGCCATTCACACTTTAATTAATTAGTGGTCTAAATCCGTGCTTAATCGAAACTTCACCAATTTTGTCCATATTCTCAATGGAGATTTGATTGCGTCCCCATGAGAAATTGGTATGCCAACCTTCAAACTCTAGGAGCATCGCCTCAGCAAAACAGGCGAAAAGCTGGCGGGCTGGGGCGGTCATATTCACGATTTTCATGATCTTCCAATCAATATCGAGGCTATGCTCAACGATGCCACCATCGATTACATGAATTCCTTCTTCTTGAACAAGGGTAGACATATTTTTGGGATAGCCGCCATCGATGAGGATGCAGGGACGCTTGAGGGTGGTGGAATCGATCGCCATACCCTTTGCCATGCTTGCTACCCACACAATAATGTCGGACTGGGGCAATGCTTCTTCGATACTCAGCACTTTACCGCGACCGAGTTGGGCTTGAAGTTCTTGCAAACGTTCTTGATTACGGGCAACCAACAACAAATCTTTGATATTAGTACGTGCATCCAGCCAACGACATACCGCACTACCGATATCTCCCGTGGCTCCGCAAACTGTAACCGTAGCCTTGGCTAAATCAATCCCAAATTTACGACTAGCCTCTTCGATTTGGCGACAAATGATATAGGCCGTATGGGTATTGCCTGTGGTGAAGCGATTAAAATCTAGCTGAATATTTCGCACGCTCGACATTTGGCTCAAGTTAAAATTCTCGAAAATAATCGAGGAAAATCCCCCCAAAGCTGTGATATCGATATCATGCTTCTGTGCATGAGCCATCGCGTTAAGGATTTTGCGAATGGCGGTTTTAATCTTGCTACCTGCCAACATTTCAGGTAAAAAACATGATTCTACATATAGCCCTTCGATCTGCTGACCTGTGGCACTCGTAACTTTGATGCGATCGACGATTTGGGGTGGGGCGCTACACCAAAATTCCAAACCTTGATCGGCATATTCGGGATAGCCTAATTCCCTTGCTACAGACTGAGCGTGTTCAAGACTTGTCAAATGCCCAATGAGACCAAACATCGATTGCGGTTACCAGTTACAGTTGTCAACGAAAATATTTTGGTTTAAACGCGCCATTGGCGCGTTTAAACGGTGATTAAGCGGCTACCAAGCCCATTGCCGACATCTTCATAATGTCACGGGTGCTGAAGCCAATTTTGCCAAGACTTTCTCCATATTGGATCATGAAGTCTTCTACTAAAGCTTCCTTTTCCATGCCGAGGACTTTGGCATCGGTTTCAACTTGGTTGAGCATTTTCCAGACGATCGGCAGGTTTTGACGATTGGCTTGCTCTAAATTTGCTTTGGATTGTTCAAAATGCTCTTGCAACCATTCTTCGCCAAAGTTAAGATGCAGATATTCATCTTTGACTACGCCCTCAGTAATTTTGCGGGCGAAGGGATCGGCGACGGGAATATAAATGTTATAAGCGGCGATCGCAAAACACTCAATAATCAGTGATTGGATCAACAAGCAAGTAACAATATCTTTAGTTGCAAAGGCTTTTTGGAAATTGCTATGCAATTCGGCAAAGAATTTCTCAGCAAAGTCCATGTCTGGGGTGACGTTAAGGTTTTTACCGCAGGCAGTAAATCCCTTCTTGTGACGCTCCTCCATCTTGGCAAGTTTAATCAGATCATTTTTAGCTTCGGGCAGTAGCTCCGCTAGTTGGAGATAGTTGCTGTATGCTTCAGCTTCGCCCTCAATGACGATCGCATTGATTCGGCTGTAGGCATCGCGATATTGTTCAGTCTGATAATTGATTTGATCAGTAATCGCTACAGCTTCGAGTGTTTGCCCCATGTTTTGCCTCTTTCAGTATCCCTGCTCAATAAAAGTTAATCTCTAGCTATTTTATGCTAAGTGGCACTGTGCAATAAAATTAAAAGCCAAAAGAGGGTTGTGGGGCTTTGCCCCACAACCCTCTTTTGGCTTTTATAGCTATATCTTCTAAGTATTTTTAGGGTGCTGCCAATAAATTTTAGTCAGACGCAGAGTATTTGCTGCAAGTGACTTACCCTTTCTTTATTGCGCGTCAAGGCGCTAAACTGAAGATTGTCCCTCAACTCGTGGTTATGGCAAGTTTTCTGTTAGAAGTTGGTACTGAAGAATTACCCGCTAGTTTTATCGTCGATGCTTTGCGTCAATGGCAAGAGCGCATCCCTAAAATTTTAGATGAACACCAACTAACTACGAGCAAGGTCAGTGTCTATGGTACGCCCCGTCGTCTTGCTGTGCTAATTGATGGCTTACCTGTGCAACAAAGCGATCGCAGTGTTGAGCTAAAAGGTCCTGCGGTAGGTTCTGCTTTTGTGAAGGGTGATCCTCAAGGCGAACCAACTAAAGCTTTGTTAGGTTTTGCCAAATCAAAGGGTATTGATCTAAAAGATATTTTTATTAAAGAGACTGACAAAGGTGCATTTGTCTTTGCTAATCAGCAAATTGTTGGTCGTCAGACTGTGGATATTTTGCAAGAGCTAGCCCCATCTTGGATTACAGGACTCGAAGGTAAGCGCTTGATGCGTTGGGGTAATGGCGATCTCAAGTTTCCCCGTCCGATTCGTTGGTTAGTTGCCCTATTCAATTCAAAGATTTTACCGATCGCTTTAGAAAATGTGCAGAGCGATCGCCTGAGTCAAGGGCATCGCGTCTTACATCCCCGCTCAGTTGTTATCGACACTGCCAAGGATTATGTGGCGACTTTGCGCGAAGCCTTTGTCATTGTTGATGGCAAAGAACGCCAGCATCATATCCTCACCCAAATTAATAGTATTGTGGAGCTATTTAATGGAAATGCAGAAATTCCTGAGGATTTACTCGAAGAAGTTACCTATTTAGTGGAATTTCCCACAGCAGTGATCGGTGAGTTTGAACGTGAGTTTTTGGAATTGCCTCAGCCCGTGATTAAAACGGAAATGGTTAGCCATCAGCGCTATTTCCCTGTACATTCCGCCACCAATCCCGATCAACTATTGCCGCGCTTTATTACGATTTCCAATGGTAATCCTGACAAGTCGCGGCTGATTGCCGCAGGTAATGGACGGGTAATTCGGGCACGTCTTTCCGATGGCAAATTTTTCTACGACAGCGATCGCGCTGTACATTTAGAAACCTTCTTACCACTTTTAGAAAAAGTTACTTTCCAAGCCCAGCTTGGATCGGTTGCCGAAAAGGTGGAAAGAATTAGAGCGATCTCGAAATTAGTGGTTGACTCGATTACGAGTTTAGAAATCCCTGAAGTCGATCAAGTATTAATTGATCGCACCGCCCAAC
The DNA here is from genome assembly GCA_050632425.1 of Pseudanabaena sp. BL-A-41. Classification (GTDB taxonomy): domain Bacteria; phylum Cyanobacteriota; class Cyanobacteriia; order Pseudanabaenales; family Pseudanabaenaceae; genus Pseudanabaena. Next base: position 4,761,334 of record CP192607.1, read on the forward strand.
TTGCTAAAGCCGATCTGGTGACGCAGATGGTCAAGGAATTTCCTGAACTGCAAGGTCAAATGGGTTATTACTATGCCCTCGCTAGTAAGGAACCCGTTGCGGTTGCTACAGGTATTCGTGAGCATTATCAACCCAAAGGTGCAGGGGATGCCTTGCCTACCTCTTTAACAGGCAAGATTGTAGCGATCGCTGATCGTATCGATAGCCTTGTCGGTATTTTCGGTTTAGGCATTATCCCTACAGGTTCGTCAGATCCTTTTGCCCTGAGGCGTGCGGCTACTGGTGTTGTGCAGATTGCATGGGAAAACGGATTTGCGTTGGATTTGCCGAAACTGCTGCAATCCGCGATCGCCATTTATGCCGACAAGAATTTGCTGGCGAAACCTGCGGAAACTGTATTGGAAAATCTCTATAAATGGTTTAAGCAACGCTGCGATACGATTTTGTCTGAGCAGGGGATTGATTACGACCTTGTTGATGCGGTTACGGGGACTGATGATCTTGCCTATACCCTGCAAGGTTTGAGCAATCTCACTCGTATCAAAGAACGCGCTCACTTCCTGCAACAATCTCGCGAAGATGCCACCCTTGGTGCAATCTATGAACCAATTGTGAGAGCTTCTCGCCTTGCAGTACAGGGTGATCTAGATAGCGTCACCGTTGATGTCAAGTCGGTAGTTGATCCATCTACCTTGACCGATGCTGCGGAACAGGAACTTTATCAGGCGATCGCCGCTTTACCCAGTCAACCCAGTGATGAGCAGTTAATGGAAGGGATTAAAGCGATCGCGCCTTTACTAGCCAAGTTCTTTGATGATGTACTGGTGATGGCAGATGAGCCTCAAGTGCGCCAAAACCGCCTCAATCTCCTTGGTATTATCCGTAACTACAGTCGTCAGCTAGCCAACTTTAGCGCCATACTTAAGTAATTGTTGCCCTGCCTTCGGCAGGGCAACAATTACTTAGATTGCTTGAAAAGCGCTATATATTGATTGGATTTTCCTATTAAAACCTAATCTATAAATTAGGATCACAGATAAGTTAACAAAAACTTATCGAATATTTTTGAATTCAAACGAAAACTCATCATTTTATAGACCTATCAAAACATCTAAAACCATTGACTAGAGAAGAATTCGACTGATTTAGATATGCTAAAAGCAATCTATAACTATCACCTATAACCAATGGTAGAAATAAAAACCTAACTGTTCGTCGTGATGCTAAGAGCGATATGATGCGTTTTAGTGCCCCTGTGGGTGATGGAGATAAACAGAACTTGGCTGAGTGCCTATACTTTGGTACAACTTCAAGCCCTCGTTTATTAATTTGGTTGCAATCTTTAAGAGGTTTATTACATTCATGGCTACTACCTACAAAGTAAAACTTATTGATAACGAAGGTAACTCTCAAACTATTGATGTTCCTTCGGATGAGTACATTCTTGATGTTGCAGAAGCTCAAGGCATTGATCTTCCTTATTCCTGCCGCGCTGGAGCTTGCTCTTCCTGTGCTGGTAAAATTCTCAAGGGTGATATTGATCAAGGTGACCAGTCCTTCTTGGATGATGAGCAAATCGAAGCTGGATATGCCCTACTTTGTGTAACCTATCCTCAATCTGACCTCGAAGTATTGACCCACCAAGAAGAAGCTCTCTACTAATCACTTCTTTAAAAAATTAGAAATATTCTGAAAGCTCCAATCACTAACTGATATAGCAGTCCTAAATCATTTGTAGATTTGTGGAAGCTTACCCCGAAGGGGTAAGCTTCCACAAACCATTTAGGATTGCTATATGTTTAGCGCACGGAGCTTTTTTGATCTATAGAATGCAATGAGATATTTGTGACAAAATTCTCTTCTGATTTATAGCAAAGCAAGTTTTGCTTAGGATATAAAACCAGAAGATGAGTTTGCAGTGCTCCGCGCCTCAACTCATCTTCTTAGGTTTTAGTTTGTACTAGATAACTCTTTTTTTGCTATATATTTTGGATTCCAAAATAATTAGCTGTAGCTATATATAAGAAACTAAAATGCGAAAAAAATATAGTAGTCTCTAATCATTTGATATAAGTATATCTGTGGTATATACCTGTCTACTCATCTCAAAAACTTATATATGCTTTCAGATGACAATCAGCGACACTAAGCATTATTAATATTCGCGTTTGTTCAAGATCAAAAATTATAAAAGTAATTGTTTGCTGTAATTCTTACCCAATTGGAGTTGGGGGAGACTTTGACAAGATAAATGTAGCTCGATTCATTGTTTCTCTCTTGTTTAGGGTTCGGATATAACTTATGATTGGGGCTGCAATCCTTAACAGGTTTATTACAGAAAACATGGCTACATACAAAGTAACGCTTATTACCGACGGTGATTCTAAAACCATCAATGTATCTGATGACGATTACATTCTTGATGTTGCAGAAGCTGAAGGTCTAGATCTTCCTTACTCCTGTCGTGCTGGTGCTTGCTCTTCCTGTGCAGGTAAAGTCGTCAGCGGCACTGTTAATCAAGAAGATCAGTCCTTCTTGGATGATGATCAGATCGAAGCTGGATATGTGTTGACCTGTGTCGCTAAGCCAACCTCTGATGTCACCATTGAGACCCACAAAGAAGAAGAGCTTTACTAAGTGAATTCTTTGCGTAAATTATCTGTGTAAATTCTCGTAGATATTACGAAAGCGCCGATCGCTAACTAAATTTAGTGCTCGGCGCTTTTTTGATGGCAGAGCCTACACAATAAGCATCTGGGCGAATTGCTATAGCAATATAAGTTTTGCTTAGGACATAAAACCCAAAAGATGAGTGGCAGCGCTTCGCGCTGCCACTCATCTAGCTACTCTTACATTGCTATATAAGCTTTTTGGATCACAGAGAAATTTTTGAAAGTGTTGCTAGGCAACACTTTCAAAAATTTCTCTAGTTTTTAATTCAGCGCAACGCGCTGTAACGTTGTAATTTGGTGTTACATTTTTCAGAGTCCAAATTGTAAGGGGCAGCACCAATTTTGTCTGGCAACGAAGAAGAAGATATCGTCATCGAAACCCAACCACCACAATCTACTAAGCGATCACTTCTCAATATCGCGACGATTGTGGCAGTTGCCACCTTATTGAGCAAAATATTTGGTCTACTGCGCCAAGTGGCGATCGCCGCCGCCTTTGGTAACGGCACTGCTTATGGTGCATATAACTTTGCCTATGTAATTCCCGGATTTTTATTAATTCTCCTCGGTGGCATTAATGGTCCATTTCACAGTGCGATCGTCAGTGTCCTTGCTAAACGCGATCGCCGTGAAGTTGCTACGATCATCGATAGCATCACCACGATCGTTACAGGCATTTTGCTATTGGTGACGATCGCTTTAGTGATTTTTGCTGAACCCTTAATGCATCTAGTTGCCCCGGGGTTATTTATACCAGAGGCAGATTTACTAGCTAAGGGTATTTCTCTCGAAACGATTCAAAATCTCAAGATTACTAAGGATATTGCCATCCAGCAGTTTCAGATCATGGCTCCGATGGCAGTCTTAGCTGGACTAGTGGGCATTGGTTTTGGCGCACTTAATGCCTCGGATACTTACTGGTTGCCTTCAGTTAGTCCCATCTTTTCTAGCTTGACTGTATTGATTGGCATCGGTGGCTTAGTGTGGACTTTGGGAGACAAAATTTTGCTGCCTGAAAATGCGATGTTAGGTGGTGCAGTCCTCGCTTGGTCAACGCTGGCAGGTGCAGTGCTGCAATGGCTAGTGCAATTACCTGTGCAGATCAAATCGGGTATGGGTGGCTTTAAGCTAAGGTTTGACTTTCAGCGTCCCGAAGTCAAAGAAGTGATGAAAATCATGGTTCCTGCCACTTTTTCATCAGGGATGTTGCAGATTAATGTCTGGACGGATTTATTTTTTGCTTCCTTTATTCCCAATGCGGCGGCGGCAGTTTCAGCAATGGGCTATGCAGGACTACTGGTGCAAACACCTCTGGGCATTTTGTCGAATGTGATTCTTGTACCACTGTTTCCCGTTTTATCGAAATTAACCGATCCCGAAAATTGGGATGAACTGAAACAACGGATTCGTCAGGGGTTAATGCTCACGGCTTTAACGATGTTACCCTTGAGCGCTTTAATGGTGGCTCTAGCTTTACCCATCTCTCAGGTCGTCTATGAACGTTATGCTTTTGATACAGAGGCTTCACAACTAACCGCTGCCGTATTGATGGCCTACTCTGTGGGGATGTTTGTATATTTGGGGCGTGATGTGTTGGTGCGGGTGTTTTATGCGCTTGGAGATGGCGATACCCCTTTTAAAATTAGCGTTGTTAATATTTTTCTAAATGGATTATTTGATTACTTTCTCGTCCAAAGATTTGGTGCACCAGGATTAGTCCTCGCAACGGTAGCCGTGAATGTCATTTCCATGATTGTGATGATGTATGTCCTCGATCGCCGCTTGAATGGAATGCCGCTTAAAAGTTGGAGCATAACGATTTTGGGGCTGACTATTGCTAGTGCGATCGCAGGTGGGGTCAGTTGGGGCATTTACTATGTCTTGAGCCAAAACTTTGCCAGTATGAGTGTGGTCATGAGGTTTGGTGCAGAGGTCGGTGGTTTAGCGATCGCTAGTGCTGTCGGTTTAGGGATATTTGGAGCGATCGCCGTACAAATGAAAATCCCTGAGATCAACGCACTGACCAACCAAATTAAGCGTCGGTTTTCACGTAAGGGACATGCAGGAAAATAAGGAACCGATTTTTTGTGGCGCGGCTTTGCCGCGCCACAAAAAATTTGGTTCTTTATTAAATCGCAGAACCCTAACTAAATCAAAGATTGTGGGGCAGTGCTTCGCGCCACCTCATAATAATGTCGTAATAAGAATAGCGACGGCTATAAAATTGATTGGCAATATGTCAAGATGATTAGCAAATCTGAGACATCCCCAGAAATAACTTAAATAGCTTATGAGTCTTACAGCAGGGCAGCTAGTCGGCGGACATTACGAAGTTATGACACGTTTAGGTGGTGGCGGATTTGGCGAGACCTATCTCTCACGGGACTTGCATTTGCCCGATCGCCCATCACGGGTAATCAAAAGATTATGCCCACGCAATCAAGACCCGAATATGTTGCAGCTTTCGCGGCGACTATTTGAAACTGAAGCTCAGGTACTATACCGACTGGGGGCCCATCCTCAGATTCCGCAACTGTTTGCTCACTTTGAAGAATTATCAGAATTTTATCTGGTTCAAGAATATATTGACGGTAAAGACCTTAGCCATGAACTGATCCGAGGCAAAATTTGGGAGCAGTTTGCCGTTGTCGATTTATTGCAAAATCTGCTGACGGTATTGAGCTTTGTGCATCAACATAATGTAATTCATCGTGATATTAAACCCGAAAATATCATTCGGCGGCGCGATGGACAGCTTTTTCTAATTGATTTTGGTGTAGTTAAGCAAATTGCTACGCCGACAATGGTTTTGAATGGGCAGGATGATCAAGCTGCCTATACGGTGGGAATTGGCACGCCCGGATATATGCCCAGTGAGCAGGCGCATGGAGAGCCGAAGTTTGCCAGCGATCTCTATGCGATCGGGATGATTGGCATCCAAGCTTTGACAGGGATTCCGCCTAGCCATTTAGAAAAGGATGACAATCTCGAAATTGTGTGGCGCACCTATGCTCCTAAGCTCTATTCCGAATTCGCGGATATTCTCTCGCAAATGGTGCGGTTTGATTTTCGACAGCGCTATGCTAACGCTCATATTGCCTATGAAGCGCTCAAAGAATTTCGCGATCGCTATCCGATCTCGAATGTGAATCACAGTTTGCCAACAATTCGTCTCAGTGATGGACTCACCAGTGATGAAGTGCATGATCTCCACTCAGCACAACAACCCAAATCTAAGAAGCTAGCCATTTTGCAGCATATTCAGCCTTGGCATTGGGTTGTCGGACTAACAACTCTCGGTGCGATCGCGCTGACAACCATTGTCTTACTGGTAGCCGTTCCACCAAAGCCGATCCGCACTAATGAAGCTGATGAAGTTAATATCAGCAGTCCGAATCCTCAAGCTTTAACTGCATCTCCGAGTAATTCAGTTAATACAGGCTCCACCATTACTCTATTCAAGGAATTCGCCACTAGTGATGCAATTTATGGTGTAGCGATTAGTCCTGATGGTAAAACCCTTGCGGGGGCAAGTTCTGAGCGCAGTATTGATCTCTGGGATTTGCTCACAGGCAAGAAACTCCAGAGCTTAAAAGGCAATACGGGACGGGTTTATGACATTTATTTTAGTCCCGATGGCAAGAAGCTTGTGAATGCTAGTGACGATCGCAAAGTAATTATTTGGGATGTAAAAAACAGCAAAATTTTGCGTACCCTCGAAGGGCATCAAGAACGGGTATACACCACGATTTTTAGTCCCGATGGCAAAATAATTGCCAGTTCTGGAGCCGATCGCACCATTCGTCTCTGGAATGCTGATACAGGTAAACCGATTAATATTTTTCAAGAAAAATCTTGGGTATATGATGTCTCCTTTACCCCCGATGGCAAACTTTTAGCGAGTGCTTGCAAGGATGGGGCGATTCATCTTTGGAATGTGGAAACGGGCAAAATTGTCAAAACCCTAGCGGAAAGCGGTAGTTCTGTCAGATCCATTTCCTATAGCAATAATGGCAAACTGATTGCTACGGCCATGGAAGACAATACAGTCCGTTTATGGGATGCAGCTACAGGTCAACTCAAGGAAGTGCTGACTGGTCATACTGGTGAAGTCCATACCCTCGATTTCAGTAAAGACGATCGCTTGTTGGCAAGTGGTAGTGCCGATAAAACCGTGCGAATTTGGCATTTAAAAGAGAAGCGATCACCGCAGGTGTTAGCGGATCATGAGCGCGGTGTCGCCTCCGTGGAATTTAGTAATGATCAGAAGTTTTTAGTTAGTGGCAGCCTCGATGGCAAAATCAAAATTTGGAAATTAGCTTCTTAAAATTTTTGTGGCGCGGCGAAGCCGCGCCACAAAAATTTTGGCTCTTTTAGCGCTTTGCTCTGACCATTTTATGAAAATAGATCCTTCAAAAAGAGCGAGATCTCAGCGCGATCGCTAACATTGAAAAAGTCCATTGGTACTACGCCATCCACATGACGACTCACCACATTAAAACCTAGTCTCGCTCGGCGATAGTTAATCACCAGAGGACTATTTGGGGGTAAGGGTTGACGCAACCATGCATCAAAATTAGGGGCTTGCTTCATGCGATCGCTCATGGCGTTGACGATGGCGGCTGAGCGTTCATCGGGCAAGCTGCTGGAAGCAAATACATAGGCGCGTTCCAGTAATTTATCCCGCAAATTAGGATTGAGCCAAGCGGAAACCACCATTTCTAAAGGTGTTTTGGGATTTTGCTTCACCCCTTGCAAGGCATCCCCATCATTCGTAATTGCCTTGGCTAATAGTACGGCTGTGGGATGACCACTTTGCTGAAGCTCCTCCACCGCTTTAGGTTGCCCCGTCCACCATCTGAGGGCGACAAGATTTACAGCTTGATTGGGATTACTGCGATAGGTGCGCTCTAGATTTGCCACTACTTGCGGATAGAGCGGTTGTAACGCTGCGTCTGTCCAAATTGGGCTAGTAACAAACATCGGATCGTTAACGATTTCCGTAGTGATGGCAGCGATCGCTTCCGTAGTTTTGCCTTGGCGCAATAAACTCACCCCTAACCCGAAATTGAGTGATTTCTTAGTGGGAACTAGCTCTAAGCCTTTACGGAAATAGGTTTCTGCCTCTTGCGCCGCATTAGTTCCGTCCTGTTGTAGACTCAGCCATGCTGCCGCATTATAGGTAGCTTCGTTATGGGGATTCGTGGCGATCGCGGTTTTGATCCATGCTAATCCGTCTTTTTGCCAAGTTTTCGACTGCGGTAAATTCGGATAGTTAAGGGCAAGGTCAGCTAAGTTCCAGCCTAATTGATAGGGATAGTAAGGTTCCCAAGGTGTCAGTTGATTGGCTAGCTTCAGGCGATCTTGGAATTTATCAACGGTGGCGATCGCTTCAGGCAGATCCTCCTGTTTCGCATTGGCTAATTCGGACTTTGCTCTTGCTAAGTAAATAAATCCCACACTCGATGCTTGCCAAGCCGTATTCACAGGCACTAGCCAAACGATCGCGGCTCCTAGATAAACCGTCGCAATCAGTGCTAACCATTGACGGGGTTGTTTGTAGCTAAGGGCAATCAATTCATGGTTATGCACTTGTCCCAGATAAGCCAAGCTCGCAAAGACAATGACTAAGCTGCCACTAATCGCAGGTACATCAAGCTGATAGTCCGTAATTGCCAACATGGCATAGCCCAGCACACTTGCCAATAATCCATAGGAGAGCACCTGATCCTGCGGATGGGCTTGCCAACTGGGAGATTGATGTAATCGAATGAAAAGACTAGCGATCGCAACTAATAAAAAGACAAATGTAATGATTGCCCCGATTCCCAGTTCTGCCCAGAGATGCACAGGCGTACTATGCAGTTGAAATAAAATCTCCGCTTCGCGACCTGCCCATTGGGGACGATATTGCTGATACAACATCACCGCCGAACCTGCCCCTGCCCCAAATAGCCAATGCTCCAGCCCCATGCGCCAACCGACATCGGCGGCAATGGTTCTAAATAGTAACTCGCCAGATCCTTGGGTGGGATTTGTAAAACTCGTCGCTAATCCCAAGATCAGCGATCGCAAACGATTATTAGCCGCAATCAGAAATCCTAATAAAGTGATCGCCCCACTCCCGCCCAATATGACAAACCAGCGACTCATCTTGCTGCGAAATATTGCCACGATAATTCCATAGACAACGATTGCGCCTAGCCCTAAAAAACCTCCCCGTGAGCTAGTGGTATATAAATCAATCAGCCCTAAACCAATTCCTGTTAACCACAGCGATCGCCATAGTCCCCTTTGGGCGATCGCTAAACTCACAAAAATCGGTAAAACTAACATCAAAAATCCCGCCACATAATTCTGATGTCCCATAGGAGCCCAGTTACGGGACTGCAAATCGGAAAAATCGTAGGAGAGATTTAATCCCCATTGGTTGAGCTTGCCTAGTTGATTCAATTGGGGCAGCCATGTTTGTGTAGTCCATAACCACAGGCTTTCTACAATTACGGCTATTCCTAAGCATCCCTGAAATTGCAAAATTGATAAGATTCTAGATGAGGAGCTATTGTCTTCGCGATTATGCAAAAAATTATTGGTGACATACAATGCAATCAGATAGCCAAAGGCAGTCAAGCTGTACCACATCGACTGATTTGGGAACTGCGAAAACATCGTCGATAGGCATAGTGTCACAAATCCAGAACCAACCACCCAGTCAAAGCCATTGCCCAATAAGTAAAATGGTTTATCCTTACGCCATAGATTTAACAAACCTGCGATCGCCAAGCAGAGTAATCCTACTTGCCATAGCAATACCCAAGGGAAAGCTACCATCTGCGTACTACTATCGGGGAGTAAAGTAAATAAAATATAGGCGGCAATGCCTAACTGGATGATTAACCGACCTGTACCCATAAAACTTGAAAACCAAAATTTAGCAAAATAATTAGCAATTTACGGAAAAGAGGACACCTTATCGCTTCTTTCTAGTAAATCAACAAGCTAAACTTAATTATGTCAGCAATTCTCATCTCAAAACTAGTTTGGGGCTGTTAGCACCGACAGATCCAAACCTGAAAATCTTACATCGGGGTACTGTGGCAACTGCTTATACTTTGTAACTTATGGACGAAGTCTTTTCATCTTGGGATTCTGGGGAAGCGATGGGGGTTGAATCAATTGCCACGGCAATGTTCTCTAGTACTAGCCCAGAAGCATTATTAAAAATATTTCTAACGAGTTTGGGAGAGAAACTCGCTACTAATCGTGTTGCTATTTACCAATTCATTGATCAAAATGAGGGGAAGATTCTAGTCGAAGCAGTTTCACCTAATTGTCCAAGCATCAAAAATCATATCTATCCCATCAATTACTTTGGTGTAGATTCAACGCGAAACTATCCTTGCGATCGACCTGTGATTCTGTCAGATGTTGCTCAAATTACCGAAACTTGGACTGTCCATCAATATTGGCAAAGGACACAGATCAAAGCCATGATGTCAGCTCCCATCCTATTAGATGAATCAACCTCAATCAATCAACTTTGGGGACTAGCAGTTGTCCAACAATGCGATCGCGTAAGAGTATGGAAAGACCAAGAAGCTGAATTTTTATTCAAGATGTCGCAAGTTTTAAGTCAATGCTTGCAATATTGGCAACTACGTTTGCGATCGCCTGCCTTTTCTAAGTTATTTTTTGCAGATGAGCAATATGTAGGTAATGATAACTTAGATGATCAAGAAGACTTGGTGGTGAAAAGAGTAGAGCTATATCAAGATTCTGAAGAGATTCCGACAGAAATAGCGGTGTCTGGTAATTTTTTGCTCTCTGATGATGAAGATAATGAAATTCTGGATAGAATCAATTTTAAGGGTAGTCAAAGTTCCATTAATCAAGCTATTAATCTTGCCATGCAGAGGCTAGACTGGAAAAGGGAAAATGCTTCTGTTCAACATGATGGTTCTATGGACTTTGATGATGTTGATGTGGAATCATTAACCCTAGAGGATGTCCTAGAGGATATCCATCACAATACGACTCAAGACAAAGTTGAATATTTGCAACAAAGAGTCCAAGAACTAACTGAATCGCTACAACAAAAGCTAGATGAAGTGGAAATGCTTCAGCAGCAGGTTCAAGAGTTAACGGATTCACAACAGAGATTTCGGCAAATACTGCTTGACTTACAATCAGAAAATCTTTCCCAGCAGATCAAAGAGACCGCTATGCAAATATATCGTTCTCTCTAATTTGATAGATTAATTTGATAGATTTTGCCCCTTTGGGGCAAAATCTATCAGTTATTTCCGAGTGACTACTGCCTCAACATGAGCAGTCTGAGTTTTAACATTGGTGTCAGCGTCAACTTTACTATCGACGGCAGCGATCGCCCAACGCAATGGTTCTCCATGTTTGGCTAGCTCCTGCTCAACGGTTTTCGCGATCGCTTCTTGGTTCTCATTAATCTCAATTTCCGCGGTAATAAAATGTGTAGTCATTTTGGTTGATTTTGGCTTAAGTTAATAGTTTGATTAACTAGGATTGTATAGTGATTTGCTGCTATTGGATATAACTTTCGCTGCGATCGCCTATCATCAAAAATATATAGCAGTCGCCCAATAACATCATTTGCCATGAGTTCTAATTCGGAAAAGGTTAGCAAAAGTAACATAAATTCTAAATGGCAGTTCTGGATCGATCGCGGTGGCACATTTACGGATATTGTCGCCCAGTGTCCCGATGGCGAGATTGTGCTGCATAAATTACTTTCGGAGAATCCCGATCGCTACACCGATGCGCCGATTCAAGGGATTCGCGATATTTTAGGACTTTTGACTGATGAAGCAATTCCCATTGAGCAAATTGCAGCAATTAAAATGGGAACGACGGTGGCGACTAATGCTTTGTTAGAACGAAAAGGCGATCGCACTGTTTTGTTAATTACTAAGGGTTTTCGGGATGCTTTACGCATCGGCTATCAGCATCGCCCAAATATTTTTGCTAGACATATCGTGTTACCTGAAATGCTCTATGAACAGGTAATTGAAATAGAAGAACGTTATAGCGCTCATGGGGAAGTTCTGATTTCTTTAAATGAAGATTTGGCAATTAGAGATTTACAAAAAGCTTATGATTCAGGAATTAGGGCTTGCGCGATCGCCTTAATGCATAGTTATCGTTATCCTTGCCATGAGCAGAGATTAGCCGAATTAGCCAAGCAAATTGGCTTCACGCAAGTTTCTGTATCCCATGAGATTAGCTCACTGATTAAATTTGTGACTCGTGGTGATACGACGGTTGTTGATGCCTATCTATCGCCAATTCTCAAACGCTATGTCGATCGCGTTAGTTCTGAACTTAATCAGACCCTCACCCCTAGCTCCTCTCCCAAAGAGGGAGAGGGGGAGCAGACCCTCACCCCTAGCCCCTCTCCCAAAGAGGGAGAGGGGAATGAGACTGTGAAATTAATGTTTATGCAGTCCAATGGAGGACTAACGGAAGCGAAAACTTTTCAAGGGAAAAACAGTATTCTTTCGGGCCCCGCAGGGGGGATTGTGGGTGCTGTGCAGACCTGTTTGCAAGAAGGTTTTGAGAAAATCATTAGCTTTGATATGGGTGGAACTTCCACCGATGTGGCACATTATGCGGGGAGTTATGAGCGATCGCTAGCTACGGAAGTTGCTGGGGTGAGGCTGAGTACACCAATGATGGCTATCCATACGGTGGCGGCGGGTGGTGGCTCATTATTATTTTTTGATGGCGCAAGGTATCGCGTAGGTCCTGAATCGGCAGGCGCATTCCCTGGACCCGCCTGTTATCGCAATGGCGGTAATTTAGCTGTAACCGATTGCAATGTGATGTTAGGGAAGTTACAGCCCGATTTCTTCCCAAAAGTATTTGGTAAAGATGGGAATTTGCCGCTTGATCGCGAAGTTGTAGTTGAGAAGTTTACAGAATTAGCACAAACCATTAGTCAAACCACAGGACAAACAGTTAAGCCTGAAGTTGTCGCCCAAGGTTTCCTAGAAATTGCGGTCGAGAAAATGGCGATGGCAATCAAGAAAATATCCGTACAGCGAGGCTATGATGTCTCGGAATATGTCCTCTGTTGTTTTGGTGGTGCGGGTGGTCAGCACGCCTGTGCGATCGCTGACGTATTAGGCATGACGCAGGTATTTATCCATCCCTACGCAGGGGTGTTATCCGCCTATGGCATTGGTTTAGCGGATATTCGCACAATACGCGATCGCTCGGTGGAGTCAGAGCTAAATTTAGAACTACTTGCGGAACTAGAAACGATTGCCGAGAATCTAAGCGAAGAGGGCAAAGCCGAAATTTTGCACGGTAATCCTGATGGTGATTTACAGATTGAAACCAGTTTGCGACTGCGTTACTCTGGTACGGATTCATCGCTAACGGTAGCAATTCCCAATTCTCTCAGTTTCTCTTCCCAAGAAACCTTTGATTATTTGCGAACTAGTTTTGAGGCTTTGCATAAAGAGCGCTATGGCTTTATTTTTGCAGATAAGTTGCTAGTGGTTGAAGCGATCGCAGTCGAAACCATCGTGTCAAGGAAAAAGGAGAAAGTAAAAAGTAAAAAAGCTAAAAGCCAACAGCTAACAGCTAATAGCCAAACAGCCCAAGTCTACATGGCAGGTGCATGGCGCGAAACACCTATATTTCGGCGAGAGGATTTGCGGGTAGGCGATCGCATTGTGGGGGCAGCATTGATTATTGATGCGACGGGTACTAATGCGATCGAGCCTAATTGGGAGGCAGAGTTAAATGAGGATGATTGTTTGATACTTCGGCGATCGGCGAAGTATCAAATGTCTGGGGGAGAAGAAATTGAAGTCCCCCTTATTAAGGGGGATTTAGGGGGATCTCTTCCTGATCCGATTAAATTAGAAATTTTTAATAATCTCTTTCAATCCATTGCTGAGCAGATGGGATTTACCTTGCAAAATACGAGCGCAAGTGTGAATATCCGCGAGCGCTTGGATTTTTCCTGTGCGATTTTTGATCGCGAAGGTGAATTGGTTGCCAATGCGCCGCATATCCCTGTCCATCTTGGCTCGATGGGTGAAAGCGTCAAAGCTTTAATTAAAGAGAAAGGAACTGCGAATATCCATTTTGGTGATGTGTTTGCGACTAATAATCCCTATAACGGCGGAACGCATTTACCTGATATCACAGTGATTACGCCTGTATTTATTGATTCCGAACAGCCCATTTTCTATGTTGCTTCTCGCGGACATCATGCGGATATTGGTGGGATTACCCCCGGTTCCATGCCTTCTAATAGTACGAGTATCGAAGAAGAAGGAATTCTCTTTGATAATTTCCAGCTTGTGAAAAATGGTAGGTTTTGCGAAGGGGAAACCCTCGCTTTGTTAACTTCTAGTTTATATCCAGCCCGTAATCCTGCTCAAAATATTGCCGATCTACAAGCCCAGATTGCCGCTAATGAATGTGGCGCAAAGGAACTTCAGCGCATGGTAAATCACTACAGTGCGGCGACAGTTCAAGCCTATATGAGCTTTGTACGCGACAATGCGGAAGATGCCATTCGGAAGGCGATCGCAAATTTAGCCAAGGAAAAAGCCGAACGGAGGTTTGTTTATCCTATTGATAATGGCAGTCAGATTGTAGTATCGGTAAGTTTAGATCCCATTGAGAGAACGGCAAAGATTGACTTTACGGGAACTTCGGCACAATTAGGGAATAACTTTAATGCGCCGCTTGCGGTTTGCAAGGCAGTTGTGTTGTATGTGTTCCGTACTCTCGTTGATGATGATATCCCTCTCAACGGGGGATGTTTGGAACCTTTGGAAATTATTGTTCCTGAAGGCTCGATGCTTAATCCTGTTTATCCTGCGGCGGTAGTGGCGGGAAATGTGGAGACTTCACAGGCGATCGCGAATGCTTTGTATGGTGCGCTCGGTGTGATGGCAGCTTCACAGGGAACGATGAATAACTTTACCTTTGGTAGCGATCGCTATCAATACTACGAAACTATTTGCGGTGGATCGGGCGCAGGGATGGATTTTGATGGCACTGATGCGATTCAAACTCATATGACCAATTCGCGACTCACCGATCCCGAAATTCTGGAATGGCGCTTTCCTGTGCTTTTGGAAGAGTTCTCCATCAGGGCAAATAGTGGCGGCAAGGGCAAACACAGAGGTGGTAATGGTGTAACGCGGCGGATCAAGTTTCTGGAACCGATGACTGCGGCGATTTTGTCGAGTAGTCGCGTGATTCCTCCCTTTGGCTTAAATGGTGGGGAAGCGGGCGCAACTGGTCGCAATTATGTGGTTAGGCATGATGGCACGATTACCGATTTAACTAGTACTGCTACAGTCCAAATGGAGACTGGAGATACATTTGTGATTGAAACTCCTGCTGGGGGAGGTTTCTGACGCTATTTCAATTGTTCGGCTTCGGCGAGGATGGGGTTGAGTCCGAACCATGTGCCGAGTTCGTCGAGATATTCAAAGACAAAGAGGCTGCGGAGGAGGGTTTGATAGCCTTCTTCGCCGACTACGGCTTTTTGCGCTTTGACTTGTTGCAGAAGTTCCCATTCATTGGCGGTGATCGCTCTGATGAGGGAATCGCGTTGGGTGGCGATTACTTCTTCGAGGGTGTCGCGATCAATTGGTGGGTCTTGTTTTTGGAGGCAGCCGTAGAGGAGAACGAGAAGGTTGCGAACGTGACCACCACTGACGGTGCAAAGCCGATCGCATGTTTCTTGATTCTCAAATACTTGATCGAGATATTGGGCGCGTTCTTCTGAGGGGAGATCGGGAAAGGCACGGGCGAGAACCATGTCGCGTAATAGATGGATGCCTTCGGTGTGGAGTTGGTTGTCGCGATTTTTGACGCGCACCATAGGTAGGACTTTGGGTGCGCCTCCGAAGTAACTGGTGATAGTACCAATAGAGTTGGAGAAGCTGAGGATCAGGGGGGTGGTATAGATGATGTGGCAATGGAATTGACGGAGTTTTTCGCCGCGTGTGACAAAGATATATTCGGCTTGGTTGCGTTCTTTTGTACTTTCGAGCTTATCAAGGCTATCGACGATCGCAACTAGCCCTTTTTGTCCGCGTTCTTGGAGTGCCTTGTTAGCGGGTTCGAGGAGTTCTTTGTTGATTAGTTCTAGTAAGTTATCGGTTTGGGGTTCGAGATGTTGGCGCAGTCGGGCGCGTGCGTCGTGGTTACTTTTTAGTTTGACGCTAAATTTGCCGATGCCAAGGAGGTCGGCGGAGACTTCGCCTGCGTTACTAGCACCGAATTTGCCGACAGGAGTGTTGACTTCACCTGAGACACTGACATCGCTTTGGAGGACGTTCCAAGTTTTTTGGAGGAGTCCCTTAAAGCCTGTGGGATCTAGTTTGATTTTGGCATCGGCGAGGCTTTTGCTGATTTGGCGAGCGACAGCAAGCAGGATGTCAGATATATCTACGTCGGTCATGACCAGATCTTCGCTGGAGTCGAGATAGACGACATGAAAGCCTTCGCTTTCAAGTTCGTATTTGAGCTTGCCGAGTTCGGTGGATTTGCCGCAGCCGATGTGACCTGTAAAGAGTTGATGGCTGCGATCGTCGCTAAGAGTAATGGTGCGATAGAGTTCGGCAATGAGGCTGTTCTTGCGTTTGCCGCTTCTGGCTGCGGTGAAATCGATATAATAGCTACGGTCTAATTCGCTGGAGACGATGAGGTTTTTGCTGGGATTGCAAGCCTTAAAGAATTTAATGGAGTTGAGATTCATGGGTTTGTGAATTTTATAGATTTATGGTGAGTTACGGCGTATTTATGAAAATGGAGGGAAGAAAGGTTGGGGTTCCATTTTTTAGCAAATTTAGGGAAGTCTTAGGTGGTGGAATTCCTTTACACGCTATTTTGGCTCGTTGTCTTAGGTTGAAAATATCTTCTGAGAGTTTAGTATCGGACTTTAGAGAAATAAAATCTTGCAAGTAGTTACAACTTCGTGCCAATGAGAAATCTAGATCGATATTCCATAGCTGCGCCGTTTGATCCCCACTCCCAGTGACAATGCTCTTGCCATCGGGCGCAAAGGCAACACTAGAGACAGAGGATTGGTGTCCTTGGAAGGTTTGCAGCAAGCGCCCGTCAATGCTCCACAACTTTGCAGTGTTATCCCAACTCCCAGTGACAATGCTCTTGCCATCGGGCGCAAAGGCGACACTAAAGACAGAGGATTGGTGTCCTTGGAAGGTTTGTAGCAATTGTCCGTCAATGCTCCACAACTTCGCCGTTTTATCCCCACTGCCAGTAACAATGCTCTTGCCATCGGGCGCAAAGGCAACGCTATTAACAGGGTATTGGTGTCCTTGAAAGGTTTGCAGCAAGCGCCCGTCAATGCTCCACAACTTCGCCGTTTTATCCCCACTGCCAGTAACAATGCTCTTGCCATCGGGCGCAAAGGCGACGCTAGAGAGATCAGATTGGAGTCCTTGGAAGGTTTGTAGCAATTGTCCGTCAATGCTCCACAACTTCGCCGTTTTATCCCCACTGCCAGTAACAATGCTCTTGCCATCGGGCGCAAAGGCAACACTAAAGACAGGGTATTGGTGTCCTTGAAAGGTTTGCAGCAAGCGCCCGTCAATGCTCCACAACTTCGCCGTTTTATCCCCACTGCCAGTAACAATGCTCTTGCCATCGGGCGCAAAGGCAACACTAAAGACAGAGAATTGGAGTCCTTGGAAGGTTTGTAGCAAGCGCCCGTCAATGCTCCACAACTTCGCCGTTTTATCCCAACTCCCAGTGACAATGCTCTTGCCATCAGGCGCAAAGGCGACACTATAGACAAAATTTTGGTGTCCTTGGAAGGTTTGCAGCAAGCGCCCGTCAATGCTCCACAACTTCGCCGTTTTATCCCCACTGCCAGTAACAATGCTCATGCCATTGGGCGCAAAGGCAATACTATAGACCTTATCTTGGTGTCCTTGAAAGGTTTGCAGCAAGCGCCCGTCAATGCTCCACAACTTCGCCGTGTTATCCCAACTCCCAGTAAGAATGCTCATGCCATCGGGCGCAAAGGCAACACTATAGACAAAATTTTGGTGTCCTTGGAAGGTTTGCAGCAAGCGCCCGTCAATGCTCCACAACTTCGCCGTGTTATCCCAACTCCCAGTAAGAATGCTCATGCCATCGGGCGCAAAGGCAACGCTATTAACAAGGTATTGGTGTCCTTGAAAGGTTTGTAGCAATTGTCCGTCAATGCTCCACAACTTCGCCGTTTTATCCCCACTCCCAGTGACAATGCTCTTTCCATCGGGCGCAAAGGCAACACTAGAGACAGAGGATTGGTGTCCTTGGAAGGTTTGCAGCAATTGTCCGTCAATGTTCCACAATTTCGCAGTGTTATCCCCACTTCCAGTAACAATGCTCTTGCCATCGGGCGCAAAGGCGACGCTTAATACATACTCTTGGTGTCCTTGGAAAGTTTGCAGCAAGCGCCCGTCAATGCTCCACAATTTCGCTGTTTTATCCAAACTCCCAGTGACAATGCTCTTACCGTCGGGCGCAAAGGCGATGCTAGAGACAGAGGATTGGTGTCCTTGGAAGGTTTGCAGCAATTGTCCGTCAATGTTCCACAATTTCGCAGTGTTATCCCCACTTCCAGTAACAATGCTCTTGCCATCGGGCGCAAAGGCGATGCTAGTAACAGAGGATTGGTGTCCTAGGAAACTATTTTTCTCACGAAAAACATTGATAGCAGGACGTAAAACACCAATTGGACGACGGTAATTGCTACGGAGAGTTTCAGGCTTAGATATTCCATTCTTGACTTTTTCGATCGCTTCAACCTGATCTTCTATTGTCAGAGCATCTGCATTGAGCAGTCCATTCCAAATAAGAATATCTGCTGTGATTTTAGCCTCACGGGCTGTATTATTAGCAATCTCCGTTTTTTGACGAGCAATTTGTTCTTGCTTATTCGACTCCAATGCAAAAACACCTATCACTATACTCAAACATAAGAATAGCAAAGCTGCGAACAAACTGCCCTGCAATAACCACTTATTCCGCTTCTGTAAATTAGATTCCGCCTTCTTTCTCTCCCGACGTTCCTCCTCTAACTGCTGTGTCAACTTCACCCCAAACTGCTGACGAATCGGCGGCACAAGATAATCATGAATCAACTGATAACAAACCTCTGGACTAGCAGGAATCTCAAACGCCAATCCTGCCCCAATCGGAACCTTCAACACAAAATCCAAATCACCACGCACCGCCAATTCCCTTTCTTCAGGCGATAGCGCAGGAGTCAACAACCGCACATCCCTCTGCAACTCCGTCCTAGTCTTCGCAGGACGCTTCTCTGGCTCCTCCGTCAACGCATACAACACCCTCTGCGCCAACTCCTCATTCTCCTGCCCACAATCCCGCACCACCTGCATCAACCACCCCTCCACTAGCGCCCGTTTCGGATTACTCCCCAACCCCTCATACGCCGCCAAAGTCGTAATCTTCACCTCCCCATGCAACATCTGCGCCCCCACCACCTGCAACTCAATCGGACGCACCTCCCCAAACTCCGCCGCCAGATCCGCCACCAACCGATCCACCAACGCCTCCTCCAACCGATAGGGCGATCGCTCCGTCAACTCCTTAATTACCGCCTTCGCCCTCTCCTTCGAGAAATTACCAAGGTAATAGCGCACATTCTTATTGAGAATGTCATTGTAGATTATTTCTAAATTGGCAAGGCGATCGCACTCCAACAAATAGTGAATATAATCCTCCCGCAACGACAAAATTACCCATACATAAGGCACAGCTAGACATTCGCGCAAAAAATCATATAACTTGCGGCGATCGGGTACATCCGTATGCTTAAAAAAGAACTCCTCAAACTGATCGAAGATGAGAACAGTAATTAGATTCTGGCGATCGCGATCGCGTAATTGAGAAATCAAAGTATCTGATGAATTAACCGACTTGTCGGTTAATTCATCAGATACTTTGATTTTATTTGCCAATTCCCCTTGCCAATCTTCATAATGCTCAATCACCACAGGCTGAACCGATCTCGTTTGATGAATAACCTTCCGTAAGGCTGGCACTAACCCCGACTGCAACAGCGAACTCTTACCCACACCTGAGGGACCATGCACCACCGTTAACCGACAATCACTGCGTTTAACCCGATCCACCAACGCCTCAATATCCGCCTGTCGTCCCGAAGCCGCAACCTCCTCCATCTCATCCTCACCGATCGCCCCCACCCGTCGCTGTGGTTGCAACCTTCCCGCCCCAATAAACGCCCGAAAACCATAGCTAGTTTCCACCGACTCGCGATCGCACTTCACCGTAAACGCATCACGATAATTTCCCACCACCGTATAAGCCCGATGCAACGCTTGCAAAATCCGAATATGCAGATCGGGATCGACCTCTGGCAACACCAAAGCTTTCGCCTGTTCTAAAGGTGCGATCGCCTCCTTAGCCCGATCCATACCCATCAGCGATCGCCCCAAGGATAACAAATAAAAACCTTGGCGCTCCTGTCCCTGTAAAGCTTTCTCCGCTTCAGTCTTAGCAACTAGCCAATCTTGACGGGCGATCGCCACCTCAGCCCGTAACCCCGCCGCCCAGTCTGGCAAAATCACCAACGCATTCGCAAAATTTGCTAATGCTTGCCATCCAGTTTGAGCCAGTGTTGCATTACCAGTTTCAGGCAAAGCTAAAGCTAACAAAATCTCACCTAAAGCCAAGGCTACCGATGCTTGTTTACCCTCTGGCTCCTGCCAAGCCATCTGTAACTGCTCACGGGCGCGATCGCAATTCACCAAAAAATTTACGCGCTCCTGCTTGCCCCGCAGTTGCCACCACAACCCCAATCGATAACGCGCCGCCGCCGCCAAACTCCCCGTACTCACCTGCGCCAGACAATTCTCAAAATGCTCCCTTGCAGCATCACCACTCCCCGCCTCAATCCCAAACGCCAATGCAACCTTTGCCGCTAACTCAGGCGATCGGTTTTCCTCAAGTCGCTGCCATTCCTGCCATGCCCACTGTAACTCCTGCCCAATCCCGCGTTTACCCTCCCGCGCAAATGCCCAATCCAAAACATCCGCAGTCTCACGCTCCAGCATTGCTTGCAATTCTGCACGATCTAAAGCAAAGTCAAAGGGAGGCGCAGCCCAACTTGCCAAATCAGGCGATCGCCTGCGTAGTTCAGCCTCCACCTCATCCGTCACCCATAGCACCAAGGGAAACTTAAACCGCTTCCGAAATTCCTCCCGTGCATTGTTCGCCAACGCCAAAATGTCATGCAAGTGCGGCGAAGCTTCCAACCCCGTGATACTAATTACCTGCGTTCCCTCATCTACCTCATCCAAAATATCGACAAGATTCACCACCCCATCCGCGTCTGTGACATGGCGATCGTAAAGCCCAGATCCCAATTGCGCTTTTAAATCTGCCACAAGGAGATCGCGTACCTCTATCGAATTACAACGTGCCAACAGCAAAGCAAAATCACCGACCGAAAGTGCGATCGCCCGTAATAGCAGTTTCAGAGTAGCCTGTCTATCTGCACTCATCTCTATAAACTCAAAAGATGTCCAAAGTATAAATGCTATTTCTCAATATTTTGATAGTTTATCACTTGCTTGATCTATACCTATTTTGCGATCGCTGCACCGACAAAATTGAAATTTGGGCGATTGCCCGAACCTAATTATTACTAAATAACCATTCTTGAATATTTGTTTAGGACTACCGAAACAAATATTCAAGTTGGGGTAAGTGTTAATATATTCATTAGAAAGCGCTAGAGGTTGAGTCAGCAAACCGTCAAAGAGACGATAAATTTTTGCGGAAAGAGAAAGTTACTTTTCCAAACATCTAATGACTCAAATTTTAAGGAAATCAATATGACAAAACATATTTCTAATCATTTCACAATCGAAACGGAACAAGAAGAAGATGGGCGATGGATTGCGGAGATTCTTGAAATTTCGGGCGCTTTAGTATACGGAAATAGTCAACAACAGGCGATCGCTCATGTTCAAGCCTTAGCATTACGGGTCATTGCTGACAAATTGGAGCATGGGGAAATGGCTTTGGGTTTGACTAGTTTTGACTTTGTGGCAGCGTAGGAATTTATCATCATGAGTCAATGGTCGTCTGCAAAAGCAAGAAAAGTATTAGCCGCACTAGAAAAAATTGGATGGAATGTTAAGCGTCAAACTGGATCGCACAAGATTCTAGAACGCGACGGCTGGGAAGATTATGTTTTTGCTTTTCGAGACAGCGATGAAATAGGGGTAAAAATGCTTGCTCGTATAGCAAAAAAAACAGGATTGAAACCAGAAAATATATAACAAAAGCGAAGATCTATTATGCTCAGGTTGATGACTCTTGGACGAAGCAGGAGAAACTGGGTCTTCTGGAAAAGTTGGTGCGGGGTCTTTGGCTCAGTGGTAAGAAACGAAGTAACTGAAGAAAGCGATATTGATATTGTGGTAGAGATGGAGCCAAACATTTTAAAGCGAGTTGGGCTTAAACAAGAATTAGAAAAGTTATTCAACAATGAAGTTGATGTTATTCGCTATCGTACGAGCATGAATCCTTATCTAAAATCAGAAATCGATAGAGAGACTATTTATACGTGAACGAGTAAATCTTTTGCAACTATTTTTAGAAATTGATGAGGCAATTAGATGGATTGATAGGCGTTTTAGATGAAACCATGAACAACTGCGCGATCGCCATAATAGTAGTTTTAGAAACCGTAACAGTTTCAAAAGATCTCTTTAAGTTTGGGCGCGAAGTGCTGTAGGTAACTTGTACCAGGGAACATGGGGATATTCGTGGTGTTCCCAATGGTAATGACCGAAATTGTAACAACTCAAAAATGACCATAGCACCGAATAGCGATCGCTATGCAAACGTGGCGAAAAGTTTAAATTGTCATCAACTTGGCGATGGGGAAGATATGTGCCAAAGAAAAATAGCTGTAGTGAACTGAGGATCAGGGGTAAAAGCCAAAAGAGCATTAAATTTATTAGAGAAACCTTGAAAGCGATCATCAAGATCGCAATAATCACGATCATGCTCGTAATGAAAGTAATTAGCGATCGCAATGGGAAATATTCGCCCATAAATTTGCAATACCAATGGATTGGATTTGCCTCATCACCGTGAAAATCAGGATCGCCACTTTGAGAAGGATAGCGATGATGATTAATGTGATTTACAAAACAGCGATCGTAGGGCAAAAGTCCATAGATGCTTAGCATCAAGCGTCCAACTATCTTATTTAAGCGCTGGTTCTGCGGAATTAAATTCCCATGCATCGATTCATGGGCAAGAATAAATAGACCAGTGTGCAAATATGTGCGGACTAAGATTGAACAAATTAGCCATATCCAAGAACTATCTGGTACGAAAATCTGAAAAGAGCCAACTAGACTAGCAATCCACAAACTGGCTATAACAAAGGTTATGATTGCGCCCATCCAGTTATCAGTTTTAAGCGCCTTTTTTTGCAGGCTAAGCATTTGCATTTCTCAAGAGGCAATTAATGAATTACAAGAAATCCTTAAAAAGTGTTGCTTTGCAACACTTTTTAAGGATTTCTTAGTTTGAAGCGCAAAGCGCTGTAATTTTTTAACGAATCAAGTTCAATAACTCTTTAGGAGAAGCGAGTAAATCGATCGCTACAAAGAAAATCTTATTGCTAGGATCGAGCAAAAAGCGCCAAGAGATATTCATACCTACACCAGAGCCAAACCAAGGTGTTTGCACCTTACCAGTGATTTTGATCTGGGTGTAGCCACCATCTGCGGCTTCAGAAACACCTCTTTCAGGAACAAGCACGAGATTTTGACATTCTTCTATAAAGAAGCGCGAAATCGCTTCTTTACCAACGATTGGTCTTTGGAAGGGAGGTTGTAGAGCACCATCGGGAAGGAATAGCGCAATCAAAGCATCGAAATCATTGGCATTCAAGTTATCCATGTAAGACAATACTGTGGGATTGTCAATTCCTTCGATCTTAACTTGAGTGCGCTTTGATAGTTCTTGGGGAGGCAATACTGGCTCAGTGATACGTTTCACTCCATCCAGTTTATTAGGGTCATAACCCATATCCACAACTGAGTTGCGGAGAATTGTAATTTGTTGACCGGGTTCTAAACTAATTAATGTGGCAAGAACTGCGGAAGCATTAGCGGAAAGCTTGTATCCTTCAGGGATAGGCGCAACAATTCCTTCTTCCATCCATTTCCCAAGTTGATACCAAAAGCCTAGCTTGATATTTTGCGACCAAATAGCGTAGGTACGACAGATAGGAGTATCAGCACGATTAGCTAGGTCACACATGACCTGAGTTTGTTGCTGAAAACTCATTTTCTTGATTTCATTTAGAGTCAATTCGGCTAGCTGCATACTTGCTGCTCCCGGAGCTGCGATCGTTACAGTTTTACCCATCTCAAGGTATGTAAACCAAATCCAAGCGAGTTGATCTTCGGTACTAAGTTGATTGAATCTTGCTGTGGTTGCTGGTACAACGTCAGCAGCCAAGGTGTTAGGGAAAATATTTCTTGCAGTGGAAACGGTATATGTCATATGAGTTGTTTTAGGGGTTGACTGAAGAGATTTAAGTCCGCACAAGAGCATAAACCGTCGAAACAAATCTGGAATTAAGTTCGTAGAACCTCAATTCCAGCAGTTATAGGCGAATCAGTTATCGCATATAAGTAATTACGGAATCTGCAATTACTGCATAGTTAGAATAATTAATTCTGAGAAATCAAAACAATAAGCGCGTAATTAATTGATTAAATTAATTAAGTTATTGTTTTTGTGCATATTGATTTCTTTCACTAATATCTACTCACATTGTTGTAACCGATTCAAAACCTCTAAAGATAGAGATCCCCTAACAATCTATACAACGGAGTAGGAAGTGCAAAGCACTATCGATTCTGTTTAAGTGTGAGGATAGATAATACAAATAGCTGTTGATCCTTACTTTCACTCTGCATACTTGCGATTGCTGATATTTTAATGATTTTACTAAGACAAAATTATATATATAGCAAAGCTAGTTTTGCTTAGGATATAAAACCAGAAGGTGAGTTGCGGCGCGAAGCGCCGCAACTCACCTTCTTAGGTTTCTAGCTAACTCTTTTTTTGCTATAGCAGCCCTAAATCATTTGTAGCTTTTGTTTTTTGTGGAAGCGCACCCCTTTGGGGTGCGCTTCCACAAACCATTTAGGATTGCTATATGTAATTCGTAATTAAGAAAATCGTAATTTGTAATTTTTAATCCCGAACGCTCAATCACAGAGGAACCCATCATGCCAAAACAACAAGCAGAATCATCTTGGCGATCGCCCTTTTTTTGGCTAGTTGTGGGACTGTTCGGGATAGTCTTTGTTTTAGAATTTTCCACACCACCAGACTATGTGATGAGTTATCTCTACGTCAGCCCGATTTTGATTGCTAATTCTCGATTGAGTCGTGGTGCGATATTTCAAATCATCTTCGCTGCGGTAATTTTGACTTTATTAAATATTTGGTTTCCCGCCAACGAAGAAATTCACGCTTCAATGGTCGTAAATCGTTTGGTGACAGTCTTTGCTTTGATCTTAACTGGAATTTTAAGCGATCGCTATCGTCAAACCCAACAGGCTCTAGTTCAGCAACAGGTAAAGCTCCAAACCCAAGAGAAAATCATGAATGTGCGGGAGGATTTTGCTTCCACTTTGGCTCATGATTTACGGACTCCTTTACTCGGTGCGATCGAAACTCTTCAAGCATTTGATCGAGGACATTTTGGAACGATTCAATCCACTCAAAAGACAGTATTAGCCACGATGATCCGTAGTCATCAGAATAGCTTGCGACTAGTAGAAACTCTCCTTGATGTCTATCGCAACGAAACGGAAGGTTTGCAACTGCAATTAGTACCAATCAATTTAGCAGTACTTGCAGAGGATGTGGCAACTTCCCTATTGAGTCTATCTACCAATCGTAGTGTTTATCTCAATTTGCACTATGGCGAGTCGGACTTTCGCAAATTCCTGTGGGTGAATGGCGATGATTTCCAGTTAAGACGAGTTTTTACAAATTTGCTGACCAATGCCATTAATCATTCCCCCCGTGGCGCAAAAGTCGAAGTAGTGCTAGAAACTCAATCTGCTTATCAGGTAGTGCAGGTGCTGGATAGTGGTGCAGGGATTAGAGCCGATGAAAAGCCCTACCTATTTGAAAGGTTTTATCAAGGACAAAGCGATCGCCTTGCGACTGGTTCGGGACTAGGGCTATATCTATCTCGCCAAATTATCGAAGCGCATGGCGGTACAATTTGGGCAGAGAATCGACATCCTCAGGGCGCAGCTTTTGGCTTTCGTTTGCCAGCCCTGCCGTACTCATCATCATAACCAGAATATTTTTAAATTCTTGCGAAGCAAGAATTTAAAAATATTCTGGTAGGGCAATCCGAAATTATGACCTTAGATAATCGCAAAATATTGTTAGTTGAAGACGATGAGTTATTTCGCCTTGGTTTGCAGGTGCGCTTGCAGCAGGAAACAAACATTGCCGTTTTAGCAGAGGCAAGCGATGGAGAAACAGCGATCGCTTTGGCAAAACTGCAAACCTTCGATCTTGTCTTACTTGATATTGGCTTACCGGGACTTGGCGGCATGGAAACCTGTCGTCAACTCAAACAGAACCATCCAAACCTACCGATTTTGGTCTTAACTTCACGCAATGAACGCACCCTTATTTCCCGCTTAGTGACCGCAGGCGCACAGGGCTACTGCATGAAGGGTGTTGCCGCCGAGACCTTAATTTTGGCGATGCGATCGGTAATTGCTGGGGCTTCTTGGTGGGATGCCACTGCAACTGCGGAAATTCAGCATACTTTTCAGAATCATTCTCCTGAACTAATGGATGATCCATCCTCTGAAGCAAAGGTTAATACGCTGACTCGGCGCGAGAAAGAAATCCTGATGTTGATGTCAGAACATAAAACTAATCAAGAAATTGCTGATCTGCTATACATTTCCTCAGGCACAGTGCGGGTGCATATTCATACGATTTTGCACAAACTAGAAGTAGCCGATCGCAAACAGGCGATCGCGATCGCTACCCAAAATCATCTTTTGCCATAAGCAAGATAAGTGGCGCAAAGTGACACTTATCTATAGGCTTTGGCATTGGGCGCAAAAATGCGTCGAGCGCCCACCGAGCTTAATTCGAGAAATTAGTGTCCCGCAAACATTACAAGGCTGCCCCGTGCGCCGAAATACCCAAGCCGTATCGATGTAATTGCCCTTTAGGCCCGCCACATTCTGAAAAGAGCTAAAAGTTGTCCCACCCTTAGCAATCCCATCACTAAGCGATCGGATAATGCCTTGATGCAAAGCCTTGACCTGTTCTGCACTAAGAGAATTTGCGGCTTTTTGAGGATGAATTTTGCCAAGAAATAACGACTCATCCGCGTAAATATTGCCAATACCTGCCACAGTCTCTTGATCGAGCAGTACCGTTTTAATTGGGCGACCACTACGGCTAAGTTTTGCGGCTAAATGTTCAGGCGTAAACTCTGGGTCAAAAGGTTCTAAACCGAGCTTCTGTAATCCCGTAATAATTGATTCGGTCGCGTGATCAGGCGGAACCCACCACACTTTACCAAAGGTACGCTGATCGTCAAACCGCAATTCTTTTTGACCTGAATTTTTCCCCTTTTCCCCTTTTCCTTTTTCCTTTAAAAACAGACGTACTCGCGTATGCTTCCCCACGGCCGTATCGCGATCGCACCAGAGTAAACTCCCCGTCATTCGCAAATGTACGCCCAGTTGATTACCTTGGGACAACTTCGCAATTAAATATTTTCCCCGTCGCTGCCACTTAACAAACTCTGCACCCGTCAGAGCATCCAAAAAAGCTTGTGGATTTTCAGGATAGGCGATCGCACGGGGCAGCAACACTTCACCACCTTCAATCTGCCAACCTAGCGTACTTTCATTTAAACCAATCCGAACTGTCTCAACTTCTGGTAATTCGGGCATACTAAAAAGGGTAAAATCTCTGCTTAGCAGAGATTTTACCCTTTTTAGTAGAGTCTAAGCGACTTCTTCGACTTCATCGATCGCAAAGTTGTTGGTTGCGACGTTGGAGTAGTTGACGCTGTCGAAACGAACGATCACTGGGTAGATGATGCCGCTCTTATCAACAGAAGCTACAGTACCGACTTCACGATACCAGTAGGACTCTTTACGCAAAATGCGAACCTTAGAACCGCGTTGAACTGCCATAGGTTTATCCTTATTCCTAAAGACTGTAATTTGAAAATAAAATGATTACAGATATCGTCTCTAGGTTACTGTGAGGCGATCGCCTCTGTCTATTTCTAATGCGTTAAGTTTTATTTAGCAAAATAGGATGCATTGCATCCTATTTTGCTGATATAGCTATCCCAAAGCCAAAGTAGAGAGTAGCCGCGATGCGCCACCCCTCCCTGCTTTGGCTTTGCTAGCGTACAACTACGGTTGTACCTACAGAAGCCCAGCTATAGAGCCATGCAGCATGATCTGGGGCAACATTGGTGCAGCCATGACTGATCGGGATACCAAAACTTCGATGCCAATATGCCCCATGAATGGCGTAGTTGCCACTGTAGTACATCACATGGGGCACATCGGGAACGTTGTAATTTTCCCCTTGCATTCTGGCGGTAGGATACTTTGCCTGAATTTTAAACACACCCGCAGGCGTGGGGGTCTCAGATTTACCCGTAGAGACAATCACCGAATATATGGCTCGATTTCCTTGCCATGCGATCAGAGTCTGACTACGCCGATTAATCTCAATCCATCGTTGACCCGATCGCTTTAAATTTTGAATACTACGGTTGCTGACGTAATTACTGCGGGATTGGGCGCTTACGACATCTAGATGAATCCATTCTCCTAGCCCCAGCAGCAATAGCGCTGTGATAAAAACTTTGGGTATAGCTTGCCAATACTTAATCATTTTGAGCGTCAAGGTTGCGTGTTAACAATTATGCCCAAAATCTGATTAAATCTGACAAAAACTTGTATTGCTAAAGTTCTACAATTTACAACGCAACGCGCTGTAAATTGTAGAACTGTCTGTATGAGAGCTTTGCGCTCACACAACATTTACTTATTGTAAAAGTAAGCAATATCCTTATCTTTAAGTGGGGCAAAGCCTGCATCCAACAATTTTTGATTCAGCTCATCTTGAGGGATATGTTTTGCGCCAATACGGACAATGCGCGATCTCATGGTATTAGTTACGCCACTACGCTGGCGACCAGCCTCTAGAGCCATCACACTGTTGTATAAATCAAGCTTTTTAGGGTCGATGGGTGTGCCATCAAAATCAATACCTTGAGCGATCGCCACATCAATCGCATCAGCACCCGTTGTTGAAGAATTATCAGACATAATCTAACCTGTAAAATTTGCGGTGACTTGCTATGCAAGTTTCACCAAACTACCACTGAACGCGATACATCGAAAATAGCAACCCATCTTTTTTAGCGGTAATTTTGCCACCCATCGACTGCACCAGCTCGGTAAATTCGCTAAGCGGTGTGAGAAAAACCTCTGAGCCTAAATAGGTTTCTAAAATTGCCCAATTTTCAGCAAATTCTAAGTCGGGGGCGATCGCATCAAAAATCAATATGCCATTGGGCTTTAATACCCTTTTTGCCTCGCGCAAAACCAATTTCCAATAGTCCAGAGGGTAATAGCAACTAAAGCCCGTAGCAATTACGCGATCGAAAGTAGCATTCTCATAATTTAATTTGTGGGCGGCTCCCAGTTGCACGCCTTTAAATAATTTCGAGTTAAGCTGTGAACCCCTAGAATTCAGGGCATCCTTTGCCACAAAGCTAACTTCTTGCCCATAAAAATATACTTCCCAGTCGCGCCAAGGATAGATTAAAAAGCTCACCCCACAGCCAATATCTAAACATCGTTGATTTTTTTGAAATTGTGCCAGTTCCCAAAAAGGCGAGGCAATTTTACCCGCTAGCGTATGGCTCACCCATTCTCGAAATAGTGGCATCGACTCCACCTCTGCGGGTAAGTCAAAGGCTTCATTCCGATATTCGCGATCGTAGCGCTGCTGTACGGGAGCGATCGCCTCTGTCCATTCATCTGCTTGAGAAGTAAAAGCTTTATTCATTTAAGTATCTATGAAAAATTAATGCCAGACTGTTTCTCGATCGCCTTTAATGTTCCTATTGGAATCATCTTGTTGCTATGAATAGGTACGATTACAGTCCGTCTATTCTCAGAATTAAATAACTTGAGGTGAGATCCATTTTGAGACACTTCTGAAAATCCTGCTGCTTTAAGTTGTTTAATGACTTGGATTGCAGTTAATCGCGGTGATTTAGGCATAAAAACTTACATAGCTAACTCAACTTTCCGCAAAATAAAGCAGAGGTCGTTTTTTGGCAATCAATCATAAGAATTCACAGAGCCAATTCAACCATTTCAGAGCGAGGTTTTTTAACTAATAAATGATCTGGTAATGGCTCTAGCATTAGAGAAATAGCATCCTTAAGATTAGATATTGCTTCTTCTCGACTATCGCCAAAAGAAGATACAAAATTTAACTCTGGACAGGTCGCAGAATAAGCCTGTACTTCCTCATCCCATTCTAAAATCGCACGAACTACCATAATTTTGTCTCAAAATTCAATGCCAATCGACAGCGTAAATCTTGCATCTAAGTTGTCATACTCGATAAATAACCACTAATGTTCCGATTATTTAATATATCGCTCTACATGGGTTTTATCCTGATCGATTAACAAATATTCCTGAAAAGCGGAAATCGGTATTAAGCTGCTTGTTGCTTTTGGGCTTTGAGATAAGCAAACACTGATTTATCGCCAATGTCTGAGGGGATTTCTTGGTTTAATTTACGAATTGCAAAAATCATAAATAAAACTGCCCAAGTACCTAATAAACTTTGCTCGATCGCTATAGGCAAAAGATTCACTAAATGACCAAGAATCAGCACTGGTAATAATGGAACTAAAAATTTAGTTTCAAAGCGATTAAAACAAAAAGATTCTTTAAAGAAAATCCCAGTTAAAGCGGCAAAACCAAAACCTACACCAATTAAAGCGATCGGATTCTCGTAAATTGCGATCGCCAAAGGATCTGGAAAATAAAAAGCGATGCCGACCGAAGCGATCGTGCCAATTGCCCAAAATAGCTGCAACACCCGATGAAGTAATTCTAGATAAATATGGATCGTCCAAAGTGCGACACCTAAACCTAGTAAGAATCCCCAATATAGCCAAGTTAACCAATTTAGGATTTGAGGATTATTTGGCTGTAGTAGGACTAATAGCGCTCCTATGCTAAAACATACCGCCGCGATCGCCAAGGCACTGCGATAGACAATTACGCTAAGGCGATCGCTCTTGTTAATCGTAAACTCACCAAACTGACCTTGATAAACTTCAGATGTAATTTCCACAAATTTCTCCGTCAATGGCTATTACTAAAAGTATAGCTGTCGCCGTTTGTGTTAGAAAAAAATCAAAACTCCAGAAGAGTTTGGCGGCGCGCCGCCAAACTCTTCTGGAGTTTTATTGGTAAAACTTAATGTTATCTCTTGTTAATGATTGCCAAAATGACCATAATGCTTTACTATCTTGCAGTCAAAATCGACAACATCGGATGACGCTGTACCGAACAAACAAGTAGGCAGCAGAGGAACTTTTTTATGCGTATCTATTACCTAGCTGGCGTGATTCTTAGCATTACTACAATCCTTAGTGCTTGCGGTGAGAGCACACCAACCGAATGTACGATCAGCACAGCAAGAGAGCTAAAGCAAGGTGTTACTAAAACTGGAAAATTTGCCCCAGGGACTGATTGCGAAGCCATGAGAAAGCTTGCTGAAGAAGGTAAGCCATTGCCCACAATTGCTGAGGCAACCACTACAAATACTGCGCCCAAGGCGGCGGCAACTCCAGCCCAAGAAGCTTTTAAAACACCATTTGTAGCTGGACAGAAGAGTCAAGAGCTAATTGCCACTACGGATAAACAAGCTAGAGTGCAGGAACTAGAGAAGAAAATCGGTATTGACTCTAAGCAGGCTCGCGATCCTTTTACCAGTACAGTCATCAATCCAGTGCCAAAATTAGAAGCTCTTTTGGCTAAGCCTAAGGAGCCACCAAATTTAAGAGCAGCGATCGTGGTTAGAACATCTACACGCACGAAAATAGCGCCACCTGATACGAAGGCAGCAGAAGGTACTGTTGTAACAGGTACGGTCGAGATTGGTGGTACTATCTATGCCATCATCCAAGCAACTGATGAGCCAACTCCTCGTAATGTCAGAGCTGGGCAAATGATTTCTAATGGTAGGGTTTTGGTCAAGAGAATTGACACAAACTCCGAGCCACCAATTGTAGTTCTTCAACAAAATGGAATTGAGATCTTGCGCGCTGTAGGCGCACCTGTAGTTGCATCATCCACAGATACAAGTCAGTCTGCGAGTCCACAACCTACACCTACTCCACTTGCCATGCCTACTCCTCGATAACCCTAAGAAACAAAAAAGCCTCGCGTAAGCGAGGCTTTTTTGTTTCTTGATTATTTCTTGGGAGCCATCAACATGGTGATATTTCTACCTTCGCGCTTTGGATATTGCTGAATCTCAGCAACAGCTTCAAGGTCGCTAGCCATCCGATTGAGCAGAACTTCAGCAAGATCAACGTGTTGGATCTCACGACCACGGAACATTACAGTTGCCTTAACCTTGTCTCCTTCTTTCAAGAAACGCTCGGCATGGTTGATTCGCACTTTATAGTCATGCTCTTCAATCTTGTAACGCATCTTTACTTCCTTGACATCTGAAGTATGTTGCTTTTTACGAGCTTCCCTTGCCTTTTTTTCTTGCTCAAACTTGAATTTGCCATAGTCCATGATCCGACAAACAGGAGGATCGGCTTTGTCGCTGACTAATACAAGATCTAGCTCTTTTTCTTCAGCCATTTTCAAGGCTTCTTTTGGGGTCAGGATGCCGAGCTGCTCCCCCTCCATATCAATGACTCGAATTTTTGGATATCTGATGCGTTCGTTGATTTGGGGGAGGTCTTTAATTGGCTTTTTAGTCATGAAATCTCTGTTGTCTAGACTCTTTGGGTATGGGGTGAATTACTAATGGTTTACAAATGTATGCCTAAGCTTAGCAAATTTTTTGCTTGACATAAACGTTTAAGTATAGTACGAACTACCCTTTCATGTGTCAAGTGATTATGTCAAAATTTGACGTAAATTTTGTTTAACTAGATCGCCAGTCACGCGATCGCTTAGGGTGACATGACCGATCGCTGTGGGCAAAATGAACCGAACCTTGCCTGCTTCAACCTTTTTATCGGTAGATAGGGACTTGACGATCGCTTCTTGATCAATATCCGCAGGTAGGGTTTGTGGTAAGCGAGTTTTGGCAATGAGAGCAACCTGTTGCGCTTGATCTTCCGCAGCCCAGAGACCGAGATCAACTGCGATCGCTCCAGCGATAACCATCCCTAAACCAACGGCTTCTCCATGATTGTAGAGGCGATAGTTAGTGACAGATTCGATCGCATGACCTACGGTGTGACCATAGTTTAGAATGGCGCGAAGATTACCTTCTTTCTCATCCTTGGATACTACTTCAGCCTTGGCTTTAGCACAACGATAGAGGATAGTTTGCAAAAGCTCATCGGAAATATAGCGCAATTGATCGAGGCGATCGCATTTAGCTAATAAATCAAATAATTCCCGATCCCAGATCACACCATATTTAATCACCTCGGCCATTGCTGAGCGGAATTCACGGGCAGGTAAGGTTTTTAAAACTTCAGGATCAATCCAGACTAAGCGGGGTTGATAGAAAGCACCGATGAGGTTTTTGCCCTGTGGATGATTGATCCCCGTCTTGCCACCGATCGCCGAATCCACCATTGCCAAAAGTGTGGTCGGTACTTGTACTAGATCGATACCGCGTAGCCATGTTGCGGCGGCATAGCCTGACATATCACCAATTACCCCACCACCAAGAGCAACTATTGCCGATGAACGTTCGAGGCGATGCTCAAGGGCGGCATCATAGATTTTCTGAAGCGAGTTGGCAGTTTTAAATCGTTCACCTGCGGGCAGAATTAAGTGAGCAACATCAAAACCTGCATTGCTTAAAGAAGTTTGTACCGTCTCGCCATAATGCTTATAAATGACAGGATTAGAGACAATTAGAATCTTTTTGCTTTTTTTGCCTAAGCCAATTTCTACTAATTTTGCGCCCAAATTTTTGAGGCTATGGGCAGCGATCGCAATGTCATAACTGCGATTAGGTTGATTATCGCTACTAAGTGCAACTGTAACTGTTGCGGAATTTTCGGACATATTTCTAGGTAAATGATCTAGTTCTCATGGTAGCAGCGATCATGTTTCCCATCTTAATCCAACAGCAAAAAGCATCATGAGGTGATGCTTTTTGCTACTTAGCCATTGCTTGACATAACTCGATGATCGCAGTTTGCAGAGTGGCAGTTTCATCCTTGCCATGTTTGAGATCGGCTTCTAGTCGTAACAAAATGCTCAGCGATCGCATCAATTTTTGGCTATTTAAACCTTGAACCTCTTGCTTTAGAAAATAAACTCGTTTGGGATTACCAATTTCGGCAGCCTCCGCGATCGCCTTGTCATCGCGCTCTCCAGATTCCTGCATGAGCTTAATCCAGAGCCATGTGCGAAACTGTCCCACCAAGGTTGCACAAATTCGCAAACCCACCTCATTATTTCTCAGTAACTCGGAAACTAGAGTAAGCGCTTGGCTAACATTAGATGTCCGAATCGCACTAGCTAATTGGAGACTATTATGGGCAGATGCTTGGACAAGTGGCGCAATTTCTTTGGCAGTCAAAGGCTTAGTTTGACCATAATGAGATAGTTGTAACTTTTGCAGTTCCATTGTCAAGCGACGCGTATCATTACCAATCGCATCAACTAGTAAATCAACGGCATCTGAAGACAATTTTAAGTCAATTTCTGTCGCTGCTTGTTTAACTAATTGAGCGATCGCGTCAGTTTTCCAAGGCGGTATTAAAGAAAACTCTAAGATTTGGGCATACTTCTGCAATAATTTGGTAGATTTGGCTCTCCCGTCAGGTTTGTTTGATGCGGTAAACAAGATATAGGAGTCTACAGGTAAATGATTAAAAGTTCTCTCTAGCTCTGCTAGCAATGATTCCGAACATCTTTGGGCGATCGCAGTATCCGCTAGCCAAGTCAATCGATTCCCCATTCCAAAGGGTGAAGTTACGGCTTGGTTTAGTCCATCCATTACCTCAAGATCTGCCGTAGCATGGATTTTTACATAGTTAAAATCACGCCACATTGGATCGACATGGGTATCAATCAACTTTTTGACTGCTTGAGAAATTTGGTAGTCGTCATCGCCCCAATAAAAGTAGACAGGCATTGTATGATTAGTTCAACTATGTGGTGTGGTGTAGAGATTTGATGATTACTAGAAGCAAAGAAAATAGTCAAGCGAGCCTCCGTACAAAGAAATTAGTTACGAAATCAGTTACAAATCGTACAGATCATTATGCAACTTGGGGAAAAAGAATCTTTGATATTGTATTTGCATCAATTGTTCTAACTGTATTTTCGCCACTTTATCTAGCGATCGCGATCCTAGTTTTCATGAGTTCTCGCGGCTCTGTGTTGTATATTCATCCTCGCGTTGGTTTGCATGGGCAAGAGTTTAAGTGCATTAAATTTAGAACCATGATTAATGGCGCTGACCAAGTTCTAGAGAATTATTTGAATTCTTGTCCAATCAGCCGTGCTGAATATGAGGAATCCTTTAAGCTTAAGCATGATCCTCGCATTACCAAGATTGGCAAGTTTTTGAGAACAACTAGTTTAGATGAATTGCCCCAATTTTGGAATGTACTGGTGGGTGACATGAGTGTTGTTGGTCCTAGACCATTGGTGAAAGCAGAATTAATTAAATATGGTTCAGCGATCGATAAAGTACTCAGTGTCCGTCCGGGAATTGCGGGACTATGGCAAGTCTCAGGACGCAATGATATTCCTTACTCTAGACGAGTCCAAATTGATGCGAGCTATGTCCGCCTGATGAGTTTTTGGCTAGATGTCAAGTTGATTTTTAAAACGATATTGGTGGTGATTTTCCCTAAAGGAAATGGTGCATATTAAAAAAAGAGGGTCGCTAGCGACCCTCTTTTTTTTGCTTTTTTGTTTTTAGCTGCGGCGGCTGCGCCCCGTCGGACGTGAAGATAAATCAAATTCTAAAGCCGCGGCCATTCCCCAGAGGATAAAAGCAAGAATCCAGAAGAATTCCGCAGGTTCTCCACTTTGATAGGGCTTAGCCTTGCAAATATCGCTAATGTTAATGCTGTAGTTAAACCACAAATCACTAAAGAACATCGCAATGCCAGCACTACCAAGTAAACGCCAAGACTGTGCTGCCTTCCCACCCCAGAAAGCGAGTAGAAGGATGGTAGCTACAATCAATAACCAGATGTCTCCTAAGGCATAAACAATATTCAGGATTTTGCCTGTGTCTAGGGTGAAGCCACCACCTGCACCAAAGGTCACATAAGCTGCAAGTCCGATCCCAACAAAGCCAACTGCCCCAACAATCCCCCATTGCTTGGGATATAGATTGAGTCTCCGACCAATCACAGACATTGCCATGCCCCATGATAAAAATACATAGGTTGCGGTAAAGAAAACATCGGCGATCGAGGGAAATGTTTTAACGAGATTAGCCGCACCCTTGGCTCCACCTGCGATTAATCCACTTTGATATTGAAAATCTAAGTATCCAAAAATTAAGTTTCCAATGCCCCAAGATAGGATACCTAGTCCTAACCCTAGCCAAACGTTACGACCGCTAATAATTTTGGGACTGCGCCAGTTACGCAAGCATAATATTCCCGAAAAGGCGATCGCTACCGTTTGGAACAGATATGTTCCGTACCGATACCAATTTGGTCTTACGATTAAGTCTTTAACTACTTTGTTACATTCTTCGGGCTTAATGATGTGGGGCCCGTCGGTAGGTGCGCTAAGAAATAGATAAAACATTAAGGCTAAGGTTGCCCATCCGATCGCTGCCCAAATAATAGATTGTGTGGGAATCCCTGTTGGGGAAGGAGATTTGGCTCTACTCATGTATCTTGAACCTTGGCTACAACCATAAGAAATGCAGTGTTAAAGAACTAAAAATAAAAAATAGTACGACAGAAGCGATAACTTCTCAAAGTAAACCTAGAAATTAGACAATTATTTATTAACAATTATTTATTAATTAGTTATTAATAATTACTGCCACAGCTTACCTTTAGGAGTTTTTTGCAGCCAAGCAATCACTGAAGCTGATTCAGGTAACTCATTTAAACCATCGATCGCACTATCGACAAAGCTATCATTACCCAAATAGGAGGAGGCGAGTCGATGTAGCTCACCTAAAAGCAATTGCAATTTGCTTTCATCCCAGTTGGGTATTTGCACACTATTCAATGGGTTAATTGATAAAACCGTTTCCAGTGCGCTGATGGATTCACTCTGGGCAAACTTACCCTGTTGCATAAACTTGAGTAGGTCTTGCTTAAATGAGCCTGCTTGTCTAGTGCCAAGGATATCTTCAACTTCAAGGTATACCGCTTGCAATATGAGTAGACAACCTTGGACTAAATAAGTACCCGCAGAAGAACTATCAGTAGATGCTGTATGGATTTGGTCTAGCTTGACCCTACCCCAAACACTAAAACGTTGAGGCTCTTCTAATAACACGCAAGCTTTGCCTTTGTTATCAGTTAAGTCACGCCAAAGCGCTAAAGCTTCATCTCGATTATCGCCAAACATGTTGAGTAACCGAAATGTCTGCCCCTGATACTGCAAAATCGGTATTTGTTGATCTTTATTTTGTGGGTTTTGGACGTTGACGATTTCAACGTCATGGCGCTTCAGGATGAACATGTGTCTACTGTTGACTTAACTGATGTTACCAGTAGCAACAAAGCGTGGCTACCTAATGCCAAAGTTAATAATAATCCCAAAATTACATTTACACCTTGAAATTTAGTTAAACCCATAAATTAACGTAAGTTCGGGATAATTTAAAACGAGTTTTGAGCGATGGTTTGCGTAGCAAATCCTCGCTCAAAGCTCGGAGGTAAAAGCTTTGATAAGTAAGGCTTTTACTTCTGGGCTTGTAAAATTTCCCAGCTTAACCCGAATAGAGGCTAAAGGTTGGTGTAAATCTAGATAGGATGGCATAAGTTGACTCTAAGATATGATTGCCCCTAATAGTATTAATTATTACAGCCTATTGAGGCTTAAAGTAGAACAGAGAAATTTTTGAAAGCGCGGCTTCGCCGCGCTTTCAAAAATTTCTCTGTGTTTCACTACAGCGCAACGTGCTGTAATTACTGTATTTCCATAAGTAGGTGTGCATAATTAAAAACCAGAGCCAAAACCTGTGGCGCACGCTGCGCGTGCGCCACAGGTTTTGGGATTTTATATTTAATTGCGTCCACCTACTTAGCAATTTTTATAGGAAAGGCTTAGCCATTGGCAAAATAATTAGTAAGGCGATCGCCATTAACCCTATGCCGATGAGATCACGAGTTTTGTCAATTTCTATGCTTTCGTTGACTACTAAGGGTTGGGGCATAGGCAATAGAAATAATAACAAACTATAAATTCGCAACCAAGGCTGAGCAAGTAGGGCGATCGCGAGCAGGACAATTCGGGCAAGCCGCGCTATCTGCGTAGTTTGACGATAGCCAAACATAGCGATCGCTAAATTGCCACCATCAAGGAAGCGAAAGGGCAGTAATTGTAAAGCAGTTATAGCTAAACCTGTCCAACCAGCTAAGGTCAATGGCGATAGATTGGGGATCATTTCGGGAGTAGAAGTAGATATTGCTTTCCCGACAGTCAAAATAGCTTGTAATAAAGTTACAAAAATTGAATTTTTAAAATCGAAGCTGTGGAGATTTGGCATCAATAGAGATGTAGGGAGCGGAGAAGTAGCGCTTTCTGTGGGGACTAACAGCCAATTACCTAAAACTAATAAGATCCCAGAAATAGCGAAACTCGCAATAGTAGGAATTACTGCTATATCAAATAGGATGTGGCGTTGATTGGTGGGGCTTGGAGATATTTGATGATTGAGATGCCCCAACAGCCCAAATCCACCAAAGCAGGGTAATAGGATCGGGGGATCAAGTCTCAGCTTGTGTTTTGAGGCGATGTAATACTGTGCGATCGCCTTTGCGATAAATATGCTAGCTATACCGATTAAATAGGGGAAGCCTGTTTGTAGGTTGTTAAGGGTTAAGTCTTCAAGATGCTGGATTCTTGCTCCCACTAAGAGGACTGTAAAGGCTGTAAAGAGAATGCTCATCATGCTCACTATCCAAGTGAAGCGATGAAGTTGTTTGCCCAGCCTTGATTGCTCAAATTGAGCAATGTTTTGAGTAGGAATTAGATAAAAGCAATAGTTGGTGGACTGCTGATCGTTTGGTAATGCCCCAAACCCTCTGCCTAGATTTTCGATAGGGTTTTCTTGTAAATAGCAAAGAAAGCGATCGCCAAATATTTTTTGGATATTTTGACTAATGATGTCGTAGGCATATTTGTAATTTTGCGATCGCAGACTGCCACGACAATAAATTTCATGAGGGCGATATTCTAAATCTTTGAGGTGATAGATCGTTGGTAAGAAACATTCTTTGAGTTGTTTTTCTTCGCTAGGGGTGAGGCTTAATATTTCAGCAGCAGTGGGTTGCCAGTTACGATAAATCCATATCCCCAATAAATATCCAGTCATTGCCAAAGTCAAAGGCAAGGATGTTTGTGTAAATGTGATCCATGCGATCGCTAAGCAAGGCAAAGCAATTGACCATATCCATAAAAATACGATTTTTGCTTTGCTCAGTGATGGGAACTGCGATCGCTGGTAGTAGCTCGCCACACAACCAATCATTACAAAAACAAATATTTCCTCAAATCCCATACCAAGTTACTCATGACTAACTGAACTATATAGCGTTTCCCCGTCTAGTGAAGTAAGGGTTTGTTTCACCGCCCTTGGCGGTGAAACAAACCTCTATACCTCGCTTGATTGAAAAGTGTATTCCTCAATGTTCTGTAGAAGAGATGCCCTTCTGGCTGATCACAAAGAGAGTTAAGGACGCTTTGCGTCCTTAACTCTCTTTTGGGTTTTATGTGGCTATAGCTATAGAATTATGGATGCACTCGAACCCAGCCTCTAAAATTTCTGGTTTTCCTAGCCCAAAGTCAGTATGAGCAAAGAATTTGAATCTATCAGCGATCGCTTACCTCCTCAGAATATTGAAGCAGAGGAGGCAGTCTTAGGCGGGATCTTGATCGATCCAGAGGCAGTTTCGCGAGTTTTAGATACTTTGCGTCCTGAAATGTTTTATGTGGCAGCCCATCAGGAAATTTTTCGAGCTTGCCTGATGCTGCATAACCAGTCTAATCCTACGGACATGATGAGCTTGACCACATGGCTCAGCGATCGCGATCTGCTGGAAAAAATTGGCGGTCAATCAAAAATTGCTCAACTTTGCGATCGCACCGTTAGCGCCGTTAATATTGATTTCTATGCTCAACTGGTTGCCGATAAATATGCCCGTCGGAAATTAGCGGAAGCCGCTAGAGGTGTGGTTGAAATTAGTTACAGTAACGAAATTGAACTACCTCAACTGCTTGATCAATCTGAACAGAAAATTTTTGCAGTGACCCAATCGCGTGCTCAACAGGGGCTAGTTCCTGCTGCGGACATTCTCACGAAAACCTTTTACGAATTAGAAAATCGTTTTAATTCCCTTGGTACGGGTAATTCCACGGCGACGGGTTTAATTACAGGATTTTATGATTTTGATGCGATGACCAATGGCTTGCAGCGATCGGATCTGATCATCCTCGCAGGTCGTCCTTCAATGGGTAAATGTTTAGCCTTTGATAGCGAATTGGTTTTAGCCGATGGCAGTATCAGTACTATCGAAGCAATCTATCAGCAATATCAACAGCATCAAACCAAACCGAATCTTTTAACATTAGGAGAGAATTGGCGATTTAATTTGACTCAACCATTAGCTTTTATCGATGATGGAATTAAGCCTGTATTCCGCGTCACAACTGCGTTAGGACGACAGATTGAAACTACTTTAACCCATCCATTTCTAACGATTACAGGCTGGCAGCAACTAGGTAAATTATCTGTAGGAGATAAGATTGCTCTCCCACGTAAGATCTCAGTTTTTGGGAAAGAAGTACGCCCTGCCTGTGAAATTAAACTTTTAGCCTATCTCTTAGGCGATGGTTGCTTAACTGAAACCAGTCCTCGATTTACGAATATCAATCCCAAAATTCAAGATGATTTTATTGGTGCAGTAGCGCAATTTTCTCCTAGTTTAAAGGTGACAATTTCCAAAACAATTCCAGATTTTATTTTTCGTTTAGAAAAGTCTTTAATTGCTTTATTCTTAAATCGATTACTAGCTACTGATGGCTGGATGTCAGTTTTAAGTAGTGGTCAAGTTCAATCAGGTTATGCCTCTGTCAGCGAAAAGTTAGCCCGTCAAGTCCAACATTTATTATTACGCTTTGGCATTATTGCGAAACTTAAACACAAGTCTGTTAAATACAAACAAGAAATTCGCTACTGTTGGCAATTAGATATTACTGATGCTTTGTCATTGCGAATTCTAATTGATGAAATTGGCATTTTTGGTAAAGAGGATGCGATTAGTAAGGCAAAGTTAGCTTTACGCGCTAGGAGATATCAAACTAATACCGATTTAATACCTGTTGAAGTTTGGCATGATTTGGCGATCGCTAAAGGTGATCAATCTTGGAAGAACCTAGCAGAAACCGTAGGTATTAATGGTTCTAATATCCATGTGGGTAAACGCGCTCCTACTAGGGAGAGATTACTAAAACTAGCTACAGCCATTAATTGCCTATCATTACAAAATCTTGCTACTAGCGATATTTATTGGGACAAAATTACAGCGATCAAGTTCGTCGGTGAGAAGCAAGTTTATGACTTGACAATTCCCGAAACTCATAATTTTGTTGCCAATGATATTTGTGTCCATAACACAGCTTTCGGTCTCGAGCTTGCTCGTAAAATGGCGGAAATCCATAGATTACCTGTGGCGATCTTTAGTTTGGAAATGTCTAAGGAGCAATTGGTTTATCGTCTCCTAGCTAGTCAGTCCAAAGTGCGCTCTAGTGACATGGGCATCGATAGCAATCGTCTCCGCACTGGACAGATTAGCGAAAATGAATGGGGAACCGTAGCAATGGCAATCAGTGGACTTTCCGAACTTCCACTATTTATCGACGATACTCCTAATCCTCCGATTACGGAATTGCGTTCCAAAGCTCGCCGTCTGCAATCGGAAAAGGGAGGTGTACTTGGGCTAATTCTGATTGATTACTTGCAGTTGATGGAAGGATCTGGTTCTGATAATCGTGTACAAGAGATTTCGAGAATTACGCGATCGCTTAAAGCTCTAGCCCGTGAGTTGAATGTGCCTGTAATTGCTTTATCTCAGTTAAGTCGCGGTGTAGAAGCGAGAACTAATAAGCGTCCGATGCTATCAGACTTAAGAGAATCTGGCTGTCTGAGTGGAGATTCTTTGATCACAATGGCAGATACAGGAACTGAAATTCCCATTCGCGATCTAGTTGGTAAATCCAATTTTGCAATCTGGGCAGTCAATCCCCAAACCTTCAAAATGGAACGAGCGATCGTGAGCAATGCTTTTTGCACTGGCTCTAAACCTGTATATCAACTAAAAACTCAATTAGGGCGATCGCTCAAAGCTACAGCCAATCATAAATTTTTGACTATTCAGGGCTGGAAAAGACTTGATGAAATCCAAATAGGCGATCGTATTGCCACACCCCGTCAAATTCCTTGTCCAGAATTACAAACAATAGTAGATGATGATATTTTAAATTCTGCAACTAATGATAATGATGTCTATTGGGACAAAGTAGAAGCCATTGATTTACGAGAAGAGGAAATGGTATATGACTTAACTGTACCGAGCTTGTCTAACTTCGCTGCGAATGGATTTTATGTCCATAACAGCATTGAGCAAGATGCCGACTTGGTAATCAATCTATATCGTGATGAATATTACAATCCTGACACCCCTGATCGCGGAGTTGCCGAGATCATTATTGCTAAGCATCGTAATGGACCTGTTGGCACGGTCAAACTATTATTTGAGCCGCGCTTAACTAAATTTGAGAATATGGCTTCTAGTCGAAGCTAAAAATTCAAGAAACTAAGATGGGTGGCGCAAAGCTCCGCCCATCTTAATTTCTTTCCCACGACCAAAGATCATAGATGACAGAAATATAGATTTCGCCAAGTGTATCAGGACATAAAACCCAAGAGGAGAAAGGCGGCGCGAAGCGCCGCCTTTCTCCTCTTGGGTTTTGCACAAGTGACGATAATTATGCTATGAAGACCACAGTATAATTATTGGCTAGAACCAATTTACTGGTAAATCTATGCAGACCTTTGGACAGCAATCTGACCCAATTACTCTAGTTATCTCCGAAGTTGTCGAACCAAATCGCATAGACGAATATGAAGCTTGGACAAAAGGAATCAATCATGCCGCGCAGCAGTTTGAGGGCTTTATCGGAGTTGATGTCATCCGACCACGCGATCATCAATATCCTGAATATGTGTTAATCGTTAAATTCGATAATTACGAGCATTGCAAAGATTGGCTGACTTCATCGATTTATCACAATTGGATGCTGAAGTCTAAAGAATTTATCGCTAAGCGATCGCAAC
Organism: Pseudanabaena sp. BL-A-41; assembly: GCA_050632425.1. Taxonomy (GTDB): domain Bacteria; phylum Cyanobacteriota; class Cyanobacteriia; order Pseudanabaenales; family Pseudanabaenaceae; genus Pseudanabaena. The sequence continues at coordinate 4,804,929 of CP192607.1, forward strand.
AACATCTCCCTAGTGGACTAGAGCTATGGTTTACCTTACCTAAAAGTTCATCTTTAACAAGTCCACCCCAACCTGCATATTACAAACAAGTGATCGTTGGTGTGATCACTGTATATCCTCTAATTCTATTAGCAAAATTAGTTGTCAATCCATTTCTACAAGGGCTTCCAGATCTGTTAGGTTTATTTATCTCTGTCATCTTTGTTTCTGCATTGCTAACTTATCCAGTTATGCCATACCTCACCCAAATACTTAGCTTCTGGCTTTATCCATCCTCTAAGCGTCATAGAAGATGAGTAACACAAGACTTTGGGAACATTAACCTTGTGGATCATGGGCGTGGCACGCACTATAATTAATCTAGTTTACGGAACAACCAATGGTCAATATTGGCTATCATTCAGCAAAAATTCAAGGAAACTTTCTCCGCTCCGTTTATAAAACTAGTCTTTCCACTCTAGTTAGTTTCCCGATTAAGCAAAATCGTCAAGTACCCATCAAGGTTTATGCCCTATCCTGTGAACGTGATTTGCCAGAACAGGTGGCAAGTTTGCGCTCTTTTCTCCGCTACGTCGGTATTCCAGAAGCATTTACGATTATGTCTGATGGAAGTTATACCCAAAAAAGTATTGAGCTACTGCGTAAAATTCATCCCTGTGTTGATGTGCAACTTCTTACTAAGTTTCAACGAAATGATTTACCTGCATCAGTTTATGAATATGCATCTCAGCAAGCAATGGGTAAGAAACTGGCTGCCTTGATGTCTATTCCCATTGATAGCGCTACTCTATATACTGATTCAGATATTCTTTTCTTTCAGGGTGCTTCTGATTTAGCAGATTTAGCTACATTGAATGATACGAATACCTATTATTTACCTGACTGCAAAAATTCTTTAGATAGTCGGCTTATTTACGAAGAAGTGGAAAGCCAAGAACCAATTAATGCAGGATTTATTTTGTTTAAGAAAGCATTAGATTGGAGTGCTACTGTCCAGAGGCTGTCTCAACTATCGGAACCTCCCAACTATTTTTCTGAGCAAACAATTGTGAATTTAACGATCAAGCGCAATCATGGCATCGCGCTTGATCGCAATAAATATATTATGAATGTTGACGATCAGTTTATTTATCCCGATCAGTTTGCCAGCAAACAGATTGCGATGAGGCACTATGTCAATGATGTGAGACATAAATTTTGGCTAAATGCTGTTTCACTAAGGAATATTTGAATAAACTTTTTCAAAAATTCTCAGATATTCTTTGGCTAGATTTACATAGCTAAGTTCTTGCTGAAGATAGCTACGATCATATCGTAATGCTGTCCCAGACAATTTAGCAGATACAATATAGTCAATTACTTTAGTCATTGTTGCAACATCAGTTGGATGCACTAGCCAAGTTCCTATTTTATCTTGTAAATAATTCCAGTTTTCACCTTTTGGTACTGCTGCAAGGATTGGAATATTAGTTGTGAGGTACTCATAGGTTTTGCAGGAAATACGACCACCTTCAGAACCATCAGGACGATCAGGTAAAGTGATAAATAAAAGATCCGCAGTCTTAGATATTCTCATAACTTCAGAGTGGGGTATAGGAGCAAATACTGATACGATACTTTCTAGTCCTTGTGATTTTAAAACCTCTTGAACTAAGGATTCTGGGAACTGATTGCCATATATTTTGATATGAATTTTATCTTTTAAATCAGGTTTTTGCTCAATCAACTGCTGTACCGCTTTTCCAATAAAAATAGGACTAGAAGTCTGATAATTAATTTGCACTCTTTTATAGCGACCCAAATTCATCCAAAATCCATACATCTTTTTAAGAAAGCTCACTTCACTTTCTTGAAAAGATTTTAAAAACCATGGCCATCCGTTCATTCCTCCTGTGTATATAATCTCAAACTTTTCATTATTAAAAAGTTCATTCTTGGATTCCTCATCAATTCTTAATTCGTCGATCATCTCAGCACCACAGCGAATTAGATGAAACTTAGACTGCTGAGAGATACTTTGATTATTCTTTGCCAAATCTAAATTAATCTGTGAGACGTAAACTATAGCATCGGCATGATTTATGTAGAATTTTTCTAGACATAAATCTAAGTGATGATGTATTAAACTAGGTGATGTTGAGTGCATATCTGTACAACTAATTGAATCATCCAAGGTTAATACTAGGGGTATACCTGTTAGCCATTTCAATATGATACCTATAAAGCTAGATGAATAAGGCATCATAAATGTTAATATTACATGGGGCTTATATTGTTTAACTAATTGATAACCATTTAGTAGTGCTGGTAAAGTCCAAAAAATAGCCTTGTCTGGCCAAATAAATAATTCTAAGAATTTGTTTAATTTTAATTTTGATATCAAATTAACTATCTTTTGTGGATAGATATCCCTAACGACTTTAATCTGAGTGTCTTTGTCTAAATATGCGTTTTTTGTGCTCGTTAAAGCAATTACTTTATAATCTTTTTTGAATTGATCTAATAATTTCTTGACACGATTTGCTAATGGATTAATCTTAGGTGGAAAAACATGGGAAATGCATAGGATGGTTTTCATTTTTCTTTTGTTCTTACTGATAAGAAATTTGTTTTCTGAAATTTGTTGCTTGCAATTTCTGTTTAGCGTGAGTGATAGTAATTCACATATATTATTCAAAATCTATAACTATAATCTATATTGTAGGGATTTCTGAAGAGCCTTAAGATTGATGCTCAGAAAGATGATGTTTATTATGATTTTTGCTTTTAAATTTAATGCGTCTTATCATTAAGAGCAGAGATTACAGGCATGAGTGAAATTAGTATTTACACTTGTTTGAGTATTCTTAACAGATAATTTTACATGAGATGAACTTCATCTCATGTAAAATTATCTTGATTCTGATTGAATCATTTGACGATTGACTTTAATCCATTTAGTTACCTCAACAACATAATTAGACTGGTTGTATAGTTCAATATGAATATATGTAGTTTCGATATTTTTGACACTATTTTAACTAGGTCTACGTTAGACCCTTCCGAAATCTTTCGTGTTTGTGGCGCTAGAGCTTTGCACAATGGATGGCTAACAGTTCCGCCTCAAGTATTTCATATTGCTCGTGTGAATGCAAGGGATAGATCCCGTTTGTTTATCGAAGGAGGTGAAAATACACTTGATGAAATTTATGACGAAATTGCTGATACCTTTGGTATAAGCCAAGAACTGATACATAAACTCAAGGATCTCGAACTTGAAGTGGAAAGAGAATTTCTCTTTCCTGTACCAAAAGCTTATCAAATGGTTTCAGAAGCAAGGCGATCGCATCCTCATGTGCTCTTCCTGTCAGATATGTACTTACCTGTTGACTTTTTAGAAGAGAGGCTTAAACATTTTGGCTTTTGGCAGGATGGCGATCGCCTATATGTATCCTCAAATTTGCGAAAATCTAAGGGTGATGGAAAGCTGTTTTTGCAAGTAATTGAGGAGATGGGATTACAACCTCACGAGCTTACACATATTGGCAATAATTTATCTTCAGATGTAGACAAGCCGAAATCACTGGGTATTCAAGCGAGCCATTTCAATGATGCGAATCCTAATCGTTATGAATCAATCCTCCAAAAATATGTTCATAATACTCATGGCATCACTTCTCTTTGGGCAGGGATCTGCCGCTATACCCGTCTCCATAAAGCTTCTCAAACACCGAAAGAATCAATAATTAGTGATATAGCCGCTTCTGTCGCTGCACCAATTTTAACAGCCTATACTATCTGGATTTTGCAGCAGGCAAAGGAGCGTCAACTTGCGCGTATTTATTTCTTAGCAAGGGATGGCGAAATCTTACTACAAATAGCGAAGGAACTGGCTCCGAAAATCTATCCAGAATTAGAACTACGTTATCTATATGTGAGTCGCCAAGCTCTGAGGATGCCGGGGGTGACTCAAATTAATCAAGCTTTTTGGGAATGGATGTTTGATGATACAGATGTTTTGACAGTTGCGAGCTTGCTCAAGCGGATGTGTCTTGACCAGCAGGTTGCCCAACCAATTTTTGAGGCTTTAGGATATCCATGCGATCGCTGGCAGCAAAACCTCACTAGACCAGAGCGGCTAGCACTACGCGCAAAATTGGAACAACATCAAGCCTTGCATCAGTTAGTACTCCAAGTAGCCGCGCAGAAGCGTGAGGTTTTAAGAGCCTATTTGCAACAGGAGAAAATGTTAGATGGCAAAGCGTTTGGCTTGGTCGATGTCGGTTGGCGTGGCAGCTTACAAATTTCCCTAGAAAATGCCTTTGAGATATTTGGCACAAGAAATCCTGTTGGTTTTTATTTCGCCTTAGATAAGCCTACAGGAGGACTTAAACATAAAGGAGAAGTACTTGCGTTCTTCTTTAACTTAAATACTTCTCTTGGTCATCGTCACTATCTTGATTCTCGCTATGTTCCAGCAATGGAGGTATTCTGTGCTGGTTGTGAGGGAACTACCCTAGATTATGCTCTGCAATTGGATGGAAGTGTCATACCAGTTCTAAAACATCAGGCTAATCAACCTGCCCTAGATTGGGGATTGAAGTCATTTCAAACGACAGTACTTGCTTTTGTGCGTCATCTTGTGGAGCGATCGCCTGTTGATTTCCCGCTTACCACATCCCCAAAACTATTGCGCGATGCCTTAGATCATGTATTCCTTACTTTTAGTAATTCACCTACACAGCAGGAAGCAGAAGTTTTTCAGGATTGCCCATTTTTTGATGATCCTAATGAGCTTTATCACTATTATTGGGCGATGCCTTTACGCTTAAGTCATGTTTTAAAATATGCAGCTTGTCAAAGTGAGATTTTTGTTCGCCATCGCAATGCTTGGGGTGAGGCAAGTTTGCAGATTAGTTCACCATTGATCAAGAAGATTTTTCCGATCGCGATCGCTCAGCGCAAATTTCTCAAACAATGCAAAAAACTGTTTACTTAACGCCAGTTCGAGTTAAGCGTGCAAAATTTAAAACGGGCTTTTAGAGAGGGTTTGCTACGCAAACCCTCTCTAAAAGCCCGTTTTAAATTATCCCGTATTCGCGTTAACTATAGATGTTTAACTATATATTAGGCATATATTAAGCGTTGTATAAATTTGCATATGAGTGTATCGACCAAAAATAAACCCATCGAACCTGCCCTTGCGGCGGTAAAGCAACGCTTAGAAGAGGGTGGTGCATTACTTCCCGACAGTTCCGATAATTTGCTGGAAGTTGTTGGCATCCTCAAAAGCTATGGTGTCGTATTGGGAGAATATTACCGAAATCTCACCTATATCTCTGAGCATCAGTTTTTAGTATTTTTGCCATTTTTTAAATTTTTTAACGGTAATTTATCGCTAACTAAGCTAGGTCGTCACTGGTGGCACGATCGCATTAATTTTGAATTTGCAGAATATTGCATGAAGGCAATGTTTTGGCATGGTGGTGGTGGCTTAGATAAATATTTGGACTCAGAGGAATTTCAACAACGTGCTAGAGCCGCGATTGCCGCAAAAAGTAAAAGCAATCCGCTCATGGCAATTTTGCATTTATTGTTTCCTGACTTTTTGCCAGAGCAAGTGCGCTTGATGACCTATTACAGCGCTTTGGGATATTTTTGGTCGTTCATGTCGCCGTTATTTTTAGACCTCAGCGATCGCTATGATCGGGGCGAAATTAAGAGCATTCCTGATGTCGTGAAACATGTTCAAGATGGTCTAGTTGCTGCTGCCGCCGTCCCTTATGTCTATAAAGTAAACATCAATGGCAGCGATTACGATATTGTGCCGAAATCAGCAAATTTGTCATTTTTGATGGATACGGCTGTCCCCTATGTGGAAGCTGTATTTTTCCGTTCTTTCCCTTTCCGTGGCACAGTCTCCTACAACGCACAGGCGCAGCAAATCTCTCCTGAAATTTCGCACTTCAATTATGGTGTACTGTATGCCGATCCCTTACCCGTCGGCGGTGCAGGCATTCCGCCCACATTACTGATGCAGGATATGCGTCACTATTTGCCTGAGTATTTGTTGGATTTTTATAGAAACAGCGATCGCGGTGAAGAAGATTTACTGGTACAAATTTGTCTTTCGTTCCAAAAGTCGATGTTTTGCGTAACGACAGCAGCTTTGCGTGGTTTAGCACCTCATCCCTTTGAAACTCAAGATCCCAAAGAGAAAAAAGCTAACGACAAATTCCTTGCACCTTGGCTAGATCGCCTATCGCGATCGCGCCTATACACCTTGCAATAACTTTGATAAATAAGCGGCGCATTGCGCCGCTTATTTATTTTTAACATCTTGGCAATATTGCTTGACCGCTTCTGTAATTGTCTCTTGTAAATTGGCATATTTTTTGGCGAAGGGGGGCTGCCAATCGGATAAACCCAGCACATCGTGGGTCACTAAAATCTGTCCATCACATTCCTTGCCAGCACCAATGCCAATCGTAGGCACAGGAATTAAATCCGTAATTTTGGCGGCTAATTCCGCAGGAATATTTTCTAACAACAGTGCAAAAATTCCCGCCTCGACTAAAGCTTTAGACTGATGCAAAATTTCTTCGGCAGTGTCGGGAGTGCCCCCTTGAACTCGATAACCAATCCGATGTACCGATTGCGGTGTTAGACCCACATGACCCATGACGGGCATTCCCGCCTGCACTAATTTCCGAATCGTTTCAACCATATCGGGATAGCCCCCCTCTAGCTTAATACCCCGCGCATCGGTTTCCTTAAAAATGCGTCCCGCCGATCGTAGAGCCTCTTCCGCGCTCACTTGATAGCTCAGAAATGGCATATCGACAATGAGTAACGCATTCTCTACGCCACGACCTACCGCTTGGGCATGGTGGATCATTGCCTCAAGGGTAACGGGGAGTGTCGTTTTATGTCCTAGGGCAACCATCGCAAGGGAATCACCCACCAAAAGCATATCTATGCCTGCTTGATCTAGCAATTTGGCGATCGCATAGTCACTTGCCGTTAGAGCCGCAATGGGCTTTTTTTGCTGTTTCCATTTTTGCAATTGGGCGATCGTCACTGGCATCGTTGCGTTCCTCGTAAGTTATAGGTTTTACAAATGCATATGCCCGCACTTGTAAAACAAAAATCAATCCCTGCTTGTTTTTGGAATTTTGATTTTACCTATGGCAAAGCCAAAATTCTTAAAACATTTAGGATTGCCATATCCATCAAAAAATTAATAGGGCTAACATCTAATGTAAACTTTTTAAAGCAAACACAAAAGGTTAATTGAGTTCGGTACGAGAAGCAAACATTATGCAAGTTGGACAAAGAGTTCGTGTTCGTGGTTTCAAAGACGGTAGTGGCAAGGCGATCGCTAGCAAAGTTGGTGCGATCGGCGTAATCAAAGAAGAAAAGATTATGGATGGCAGCAAATGGGGCTATGTCGTCAAATTTGATGACAGCACCAAGTCTTGGTTTTTTGCAGATGAGCTAGAGTCCGCCTAAATGAGTTATGATATCGCTCCTTATAAGCAAGGATAATGCTCTTCTTTAACGGAGTCTGCATCCTTGCTAGAGGAAGTGATCATCATAATTACAACAGCCCTATGGCAGATATTAACCGTCAAGATATCATTCGGGGCATGATGGCGGAAGTTGATGGACTGAGCTACAGTATGGCTTCAGCAAGTCTTGAGGCAGTAATTACCTGCCTCACCCAAGCTCTAGCCAACCACCAATCGATAATGTTGAGTGATTTTGGTAAGTTTGGGGTACGCCATCGTCGCGCCCGTTCGGGAAGTCATCCTCGCACCCATCAGCCTATTACGATTCCCGAAGTTATAGTTCCCCATTTCACCCCCAGTCCTCATCTAAAAAAGCTGGTGCAAAAGTCCAATGAGCCTAATTCTGACATTTCTCGGTAAAGGTGGTGTTGGCAAGACGACAACCGCGATCGCGGTTGCTCGTGCTTTTGCCGCCCAAAATAAACAGGTTTTATACGTCGGTCAACAAGCGGGAGATAGCCTCAGCATCAGATTAGGAGTTGCGCTTAATAGTGACCCGCAACTGGTTGCGCCCAATTTCTCGGCAGTACATTTACAAGCTACGGTTTTACTCGAGAGATATTGGGACAAGATGAAAGGCTTGGAAACCCAATATTTGCGTACTCCTTTTTTTAAAGAAGTTTATGGTCAGGAGCTAGGCATTTTACCTGGAATGGATGCGGCTCTTGGCTTAAGTTTCCTGCGTGAGCGTGATGCTGAAGGTAAGTATGATGTAATTATTTACGATGGCGTTGGCGATCTAGAAACCCTACGGATGTTGGGGATGCCAGAGATTCTTGGTTGGTATCTGCGTCGCTTTAAACAGGTATTAACGGGTTCAGCGATCGGGCAAGCGATTTCTCCCTTTGTCGAGCCAATTTTAAGAAGTATTCTCCAAGTTTCCAGCACCGATGATATTTCCCAACAGGCAGGAGAAATGTCATCGGTATTAACTCGCGGTCAGAGAGCAGTTAACGATCCGAGCCATGTCGCTGCTTACCTCGTCACGACAGGAGATCCCTATGCGATCGCTACGGCAAAATATCTCTGGGGCAGCGCTCAACAGGTGGGCTTAACCGTTGGCGGTATATTTGCACGGGAGGCAATCCCTGAAGAGGAGTTTTCTCCACTGGCGATCTTCTCAATTCCTGAGCAGGCTAGTGAGTTGATTATTCCCGATCGCTTAGATGCGAGCCTCGCACCAAAGCCAATTGAGATCAATACTGTCACGAAACAAGTTAAGTTATTTTTGCCAAGTTTCAATAAGAAGCAGGTCAAATTGATTCAGCTAGGACCTGAAGTGACCATCGAAGCTGGTGATCAACGGCGCAATATTTTCTTACCCCCTGAGCTTGCTGGTAAACAAGCTACAGGTGCAAAGTTTCAGGATTCCTATCTGATTATTTCGTTCGGCTAACCCAGATTGGTGTAACGCCCGCGTAGCGGGCGTTACACCAATCTCTCTATTCCCATGACTCCAACTCGATCGCTAAACCGCGAAATAACGCCAGAATGCGATCGCGACGTACTTCAAAGTTTGCTGCAACTAAAATAAATCCAATCCCTGCAAAGATACCCAGCGCCCACATCAGAAATGAATATTGGGTGACTAAAATCACGGCTTGGGTGAGGACTAGCAAAATGAAGGTCAGCGTTCCCATAAAGAGATAGGCGCGGATACGGAGGGCAAGCCCCAAGATGATAAAGGCAAAACTTAAGCCCCAAGTCGCAAAAGCAATACTCGGATCATTAAAAGAATAGAGAAAAGCGATTAATCCCATTGAGCCTGTAAGTAGACTTCGCAAGGCATGACGCAGAGCTTTGCTATTGTGCGATCGCAAGCTTGGTTCCACTTGCGCGAAATATAGTCCCGATAGACCAATTACAAGAACATAGCTTAGGAAATTGAGCCTTCCAAAATTGGCAGTTCCCAAGTTTTGGAAGATTGCCCAATCCCATAGAAGAACTGTGAGATAAGAGGCGCGGATTTGGTCTTGTAATTTGGCATAGATAGCATAGAAAATTCCAACGATGACTAGACTAAGGGCTACATTATTGGGAAATAGAGTAAATATCAGAGGTAAAGAGAAAGCGGTGTTATGCCAAGGTCGTTCTGACCAGCCCCATTCTTCCCAAGGGGGTAAATAGAGAATTGCCGCAAATATACAGGCGATCGCTGCCCCATAGGGTTGGAGCACATTGGCAATTAGCCAAGGATTGGGGAAAGCAAAGAATAGAAAATAGGCGATCGCACCAATGGCAGTAGTGATACCTGTATAAATCCAGAGATCTGATCCTTCTGAATCTTCTCTATAAAGTGCCCCTTGCTCTGTCCCCCACTTGGCGGCTCGTCCATGGGTAATTGCATAGGCTGCCAAAGCGATTGCTAAACCACCACCGATTACACCTCCCGTTGGTGAAGGATTCCAGAAAATACCTAAAAATAGGAAAATTAGGCTGGCAGTCCAATGTAAATGGGCGGAAATGCTAACTTCACGGACAGAAAGGCGTAAATATGGCACGATCCAATCGGTGAAAAGCTGATAGGCATAGGCGATCGCACAGGCAAGCGTCGCCAAAATCACCAAGCCATCACCAAGATTACCTCCTTGGGAATTGGCTACCATTTGATAGAACAGTAACTCATAGGCGGAGAAGGTGGCGACTACCATCGATAGATAGGTCAAAGCTTTGAATACAGGATTTGATTGTGAAGCTCTACGTCCAATGCCAATGCCAATCAGAGATGTGCTTAGGGAAAATAGTCCTGTTAAGCCACTAAAACTACCGATCCGAAATAGTGAACCCATTGCCCCATAAATTAAGGGAACTATATCCCAACTACGCGGATATTCGTCCCTTGTACCATCGCCTGTGCGTTGTATCCACCAATCACCTAGTAGCTGGGTGATAAATCCGAGAGCTATATTGGCGATCGCCAGCTCAATTACGGAACCATTAAAAACGGCGATCGCCCCTGAAGTGAGTAGCTCGATGCTCCATGCGATTCCCCATTCTGTCCAAAAGGGAGGAGATTGTTTTGATGAGGCTTGTCCGAGGGATTGCCAGACGCGATAAATTAAGCCAAGGGTAACTAGAATCGTACTGGGTAAAAGATTGATAAATAATTGCTCATCTTCATTAAAGGCAAAGACATTAATGGCTAAGAAGGATTGCAGAATAAGTAAGCCTGCGGAAAGTATTGCTGACCAGATATCAAAGGCTTGTGCATAGGATTGGTTTAAGGGTAGATTGAGATCGGCGACATGGCGATCTCGGCGGTATTTGAGCCAATGATTGAGAACATAGAGCAGCAAAACGCTAACGATTAAACCCGTGATCCCAAAGGTAAATTGGGCAATCTGACCATCACCAACTTTAAATCGCCATAGCATCGCCGCAATAAATAGCAATCCATAGCCAACGGTGTTAAAGGTGGTTAAAAGTGATTTACTACGGCGAGTATTCACTAACATCAGGGCAAAGGCAACACCTAAGCCAATCAAGCGTGAACTATCATCTGTCCATGTCAGAAATTGGGCGATCGCTAGTCCTGCAATGCTGAGTTTAATCGCCAAATCGCGATCGGCAAATTCGCGCCAAGTTCCCAGAAATGTTAGGGATAACGGCACGGATAACCAAGCTACACCCCAATAACTACTAAATAGAAGTTCGCTACTAGCACCGATTCTTCGACCCTCAATCGCAGCATTCCATAGCAAAATATAGCTTAGCGCTGCTAAACTCGCACCAATATGCCAAGCACTATCCCGCCATGCTTGTAAATGAGGATTCTCTCCCCTCTCCCTCTGGGCGATGGGTTGGGGCTGAGGGCTAGACTCATCAGCAAGAGAAACCGCTTGAAGTTTAAATTTCCCGATCGCTAAAACGAGAATCCATTCTAGCAACATGACCCCTAACAAGAATCCGCTCCAGACAAAGATCGAATTAATCCGAGTGACCAAATAGATCCCTAAGCTAATGGCGATCAAACTCACAATATGAGCGCAATAGACCAGACTGCTCAAGTCTTTGCTAGTAGGCGATCGCTTGGCTTGGACAGCTAAGAGGGTAATTGCCGACAGAGTTAAATTTGCGGATATGGTATACAAATTGGGAAAGCTTAAGCTATTGAGCAGTACTCCAAATCCTAGGGCTAATAATTCGCCACGCAGGGCTAAACTCGGCTTTTGGCGATCGCGATAAATTGCGGCAATCACTAAAAACAAAATTGCATAGGGAAATAGCAAAACTCCTAATAGGTTTATTTCTGAAGTAGTTTGAAATAGCGTCTGCAAATATTTCAGAGTTTGTCCACCCCACGCTTCGGGAATCAATCTTTTGCCTAGCCAAAGCAGTTGCAAACCCCAGACAAATAAATAAGTTAAATCGTTAGGTTCTTCATGTTTGAATAGGCGATCGCACAAGATCCATGTAATCAGTAAACTAACCGTAAAAGCTTGCCAAGGATATTGATCCCAAATCGATACCAGCCAACCCAAACCTAATAAAATCTGCCCAAGATTTTTCTGAAATGATAATACTGATTTATTGCCTACAGATTGCTGGCTGAGCGAAGCCGAAGCCAATCTTTCCGTTTTATTGGTAATTTGCACCAATACCCAGCCACAGATTCCAAAGGCTAATCCCAACTTAAAAACGGAAACATTCGCAAATAAGAGCGCTCGACTGACTAATAACACCGTGCTGTAAGCGCCAGTAATCAGGGCTAGCGGAAATGTGGAACTATCGGCAGTATTTAAACCCTGATCGCGATTGAGGAAAGTGGAAGTAGCGATCGCGCCAATACCTAAATAAACCGCAATTAATGGATAGTAGGGAGATATCAGCCATCCCAAATGTAACCAAGAAAGAATTAGAATTGTGGTGATCGAAAGTTGGCTAAGTTGTCGCCTTGTGCGCTTCCGTTTTTGCGAATCTGCGGTAATTTCCTGTGATTCACGATATAGAAAAGATGTTTGTAAGAGAAAGATGGCAATCCCTGAGAGCAAACAACCCGCAATCAACCCTAGCCCCACTCCCGCAGGGTTAGTTACTACCTTTAAGCCATCCATTGCCCAAAAGTTTGCAGGAACTAATAGCAAGGTCACTAATTGCAAAGCGCGAGTGGTCAAGCGCAGATGATCATTTTTGCTTGTCCAGAAACTAACACCAAAAAATCCTAACGTATAGGTAAATAGCAGTACATATTGTCCCTGAGCATCAAAATTATTCCACTGACTCGCAGCAAGTAATCCCGATGAGACTACCACCAGAAATACACCCAAAAACAGCAGCCACATCGTACTGAATTCCGAAATTAGCGATCGCACAGTTTGCGCGACTTTACTCGGTGGTTGAGTGACTTTAGGAGGAATTGGTCTTGGTGGCGCTTGAGGCGATCGCGCTAAACGAGAACCTGATAAGTTCGCAGCAGGTCGATTGCGGCTAGGAATGGGTTCATTCCTGCGGGGAATCTCTGGTTCTGGGGATGCCACTGCAATCTCAGACACAAAGCGCGTTCTCGCAATTAGTCTGACTTGATCATCATTAATTAAACCCATCTCTAGCCATAGGTTCAGTCCATCCAAAATTGCATCATTCTGAATTGCGACAATCTTTAACCGATTTACTGATCGATTACTATTACGCCATTGGAAATCTATTTCTGAGATTAGTTCTAGATTAAACCAAGCTTCCAATCCCTCCAAAACAATGTTATGGGGAACATCAATTGGGATGTCGAGGCGCAAATATTTCAAGGGGGCTGACGGCATTGGCGATCGCTCCAAATTTAAAATCAGAGATAGCCTTTATTATGTCTGATTTTTAGATCTATTTTTTCGTGACTTATTCAGGAATATTGCCAAGAAAATAAAGAAAATTAGTGATGATCCCCCAAACCAAAATTTTAGTTACTATTGTTAATATAAGTACATAAATATATTTTTTTAATTTTAATAATGCAGTTAACAAACGCTGAATGGACTGAAACAGAGGAAGATATTGCGAGAAAAGCTTTTGAAATTGCCTATAAACGAGAAATTAGCGACTTGATCGATTCGGTAAAACACAAAGCAATTTCTCTCGTGGAAATGGAAGATATGTGGAATTTGCATGATTTTTTGAGCGCAAAGCGTCATGAAGTTGATGGGAAATATGACTATCGATTGCCAATGCTAGTGTTTGTATTTGCGGGGTTGGTCAAAGATGGCTGGTTGAGTCTCAATGAATTAGAGGGATTGACTTCTGACAAAATCGCTAAAATATCAGCACTTGCTCGTATGTAGAGCAAGCAATTTCCCAGACTATTATTTCCCCAGAAATAATAGTCTGGGAAATTCTATATTCTGATCGCTACAGCCACAGACTTTGTTAATTTATTTACTTAGGGACATGTAGGAAAATAAGGAACCGATTTTTTGTGGCACTGCTTCGCCGCGCCACAAAAAATCGGTTCCTTATTAAATCGCAGACCCCTTAATGTCCAACTGTTAACTCGCCAAATATATGTCGATCGCCCCAATCCTCAAAGCTGAAAATATATCAAAATCCTTTGGTGGGATTCATGCCGTTAGTAATGCGCGTATTGAAGTACCTGCGGGAAGCATTACAGGTTTAATTGGACCGAATGGGGCAGGGAAAACTACTTTTTTTGGGTTGCTCTCCAATTTCCTTAGACCAGATCATGGCACTGTGCAGTTTGACGGAATGCCAATTCAAGGGAAACCGCCCCATGCGATCGCCAAACTAGGTATGATTCGCACCTTTCAAGTACCTCGCGTCTTGTCGCGTCTATCAGTACTTGAAAATATGCTACTGGCGGCTCAAGATCAAGCAGGTGAAAAGTTTTGGAATACTTGGTTTCAAGGTCAAAAAATTGCTAATCAGGAACGGGAAAATCGTGAAAAAGCAAGATCTATTCTCGAATCTGTCGGCTTAATCAGGATGGCGGATAACTATGCGGGGTCTCTATCGGGTGGTCAGCGCAAGTTATTAGAAATTGCTCGTGCTTTGATGACTGATCCCAAATTAATTTTGCTGGATGAGCCTGCGGCGGGTGTTAATCCTGCTTTGATTGAAGAGATTTGTAGCCTAATCCATAAGCTGAATCAACAAGGATTAAGCTTTTTGATCATCGAGCACAATATGGATGTGATTATGTCACTGTGCGATCGCGTTTGGGTTTTAGCTGAAGGTCATAATCTTGCCGATGGCTCTCCTGCCGAGATTCAAAGCGATCCTAAAGTTTTAGAGGCGTATTTGGGTTCCTAGTTTCGCTGATCGGCGGCACTTCGTGCCGTCGATTATATTTTGTGAAATCTTCTAATTTTCTGGTTTGAGGTCTCGCTCCATCAGCCCTTCGACGGCTTGTTGCAATGTAATCTCGCCCTTCAGTAAGCGATATACATATCGCGATACAGGTACGCTAATTTTCTCGCGATCGCTGATTTCTATTAAGACATTGGCAGTATTGACCCCCTCTGCTGTGCCATGCACATTGGCGATCGCTTCTTCCAGACTTTTGCCCTGTGCGATCGCATAGCCAATTTGATAATTGCGGCTGAGATTACTATTGCAAGTTGCGAGCAAATCACCCAAACCAGACAAGCCCCAAAAGGTTTCAGGTTGCGCCCCAAAGTAAACACCAACCCGAATAATCTCAATTAGCGATCGCGTAATTAATGCTGACTTGGCATTTGTACCCAAATTGAGACCATCGCAAGCACCTACGGCGATCGCAATGACATTTTTTAATGTGCCACCTAATTCCACACCAATGGGATCAGAATTTGTGTAGACCCTGAAATTTCTTGATGCAAAAATCGTTTGAATGAACTGAGCCGCCGCCTCATCGTTACTCGCTACCACTGTCGCCGCAGGTTGACCTGCCACAATTTCGGCGGAGAGATTTGGTCCCGATAAAACCACAAGGGGATATGTAGGCAGGAGCGATCGCCAAATTTGCGATGGTGTTTGTCGCGTAGTTGGTTCTAAACCCTTAGTCGCACTAACGATCACCGCATGGGGTAATAATTGCCCATTTTGTTGAGCAATTTTTAATTGTTCGGCGATCGATCTCACCCCCTTGATTGATACTGCGGAAATAATCGCATCGCTGTCCTTAACTAATTCGGAAAGGGGTTGAGGACTTTGGCGCGACCAAATCTTGACATGATGATCGTTTGTTTTTACCAGACTTGCCAACGCCGATCCCCAAGCACCAGCGCCAATAATCGTAATATTTTTTAAGTCTGATTGCATATTGTGAATAGTATCCTTAAAAACAAGACGGGAAGCCAGATTCCCTATCGTGACGGTGATATAATAACCTGCAAAAGCCTCTCAATTTCTAAAACCCTTGCTAGTTAGATATTGATCGTCTTTAATTATCAATATCACATCAAAAGTTTTGATTGATGAGGGGTACTTTCACTCATTTCTTGAGGAAGGCGGCAATAATGATCGAAATGAAGGTGGCTGGAATTGCGATTGATGCAGTCAGCCGTAATCCTATCGTCCTACTGCGAGATACTTTAGAACGGAGAGCCTTACCGATTTGGATCGGTGAAGCCGAAGCCAAGGCAATCATTGGCGCTTTAGATGGCAGACCTCTAGAACGTCCAATGACCCATGATTTAATGATTAATTTCCTAGACGCATGGGGGATCACTGTGGAGCGTGTCGTCGTCCATGCTCTCAAAAATAGTACTTTCTACGCAGTGATTACAGTTTCACAAGGGGATATTAAAAAGGAAATTGACGCGCGTCCGAGCGATGCGATCGCGATCGCAGTACGGGCAAAATGTCCGATTTGGGTAATGGAGGAAGTCATTCTCGAAGCTTCAATTCCTGTAGATCAAGATGCCGATGAAGCGGAAAGAAGAGCTTTCCGTGAATTTTTATCAAAACTCACACCAGAGGAATTAGTCAAAAAAAGCGGACTAGAGAGCAATTAAAAAAGAGTTGGTGCAAAGCACCAACTCTTTTTTAATGAAGAACAAGATATTTAGGGGATTTCACTATTAGACATGGACTCTACAAATCCTCGCACCTCTAATTCATTATTTTCAACGGTATTAGGCTGATTAAGTCCAAATAATCTTTCCGCAACTTCACCCTCTTTACCAAGGATCTTAATTTGCTGATTGTTATAGCTCAGTCCCACGGATGAAGCATTGCCTGCGCGGATAGAGATTTGGCGATCGCCTGACCAAGTTAGCTTTTTCCCTTCATCAAGAACACCCTCAAACTCAGTCTTCCCATCAACGGTAATGCGTAACCAAGACTGTCCCTTCATCACAATCCCAATATTAACGGGCTTATTGCCTGCAAACTCGAAATTGCCCTTAGCACCAATGTCAGCATTAGTTGTTGCCCCATTTTGGAAACTAATATTATTAGTCCAAGATTTAACGGCATTGTTGAGGCTAGAACTAACTTCTCCCAAAGCTGCTTCAGACTGGGGTTTATTGGGTGAAGACTTAGCGGCAGCCTTATCGTTGGTTGTTGGTAATGCAGCAACCTTAGAACTATTGGTAGAAGTATTAGCAGTAGATGCATTGACAGTAGATGCCATTACTGAAGGATCAATTACTGTCTGTCTTAAAACTTCTAAACCACCAACTTTTGGTAATACGCTATCTGTTGCGGCTGGTGTATTACTCTTCGGTGCAACGATTTGAGCGGCATTACCAAAAATAGTTTGGCTATCGTTAATTTTATTGACATCTGGTGAATTCAAAAAGGTTGCCAATAGACTGACAGCCCCAGCAATGACTCCGACATAGAGGGCGTATAAATGCAGAGGGCGTAATTCTGCGGCTGCACTACCTGCCCATTTTTGCTCAGGCAACACAGGATTAAGAGGAAAATCCTCCGATAGATCACCAGCACCTAGTGCTGTACCATACTTACGGATAAAACCACGTACATAAACAGGTTCAGGCAAAGAATCTATTTCCCCATCTTCGATTGCTCGCAAATAGCGTTCAGAAATTAATGTAGTCGCAGTGAGATGAGGAATTGATAGATCTTTATCTTGTCGAATGCGCTTGAATTGCGCTCCGATTTCTGCTAACTTCTCTGCTTGCTTGGAGGTTGTAATGTTCACAATACTCACGACGTATATGAAGAGATTGGACTGACTGGCTTGTAAAATCTGACTGTGAGTCACACCTTAAATAGCCACAAGTTCTATATAGAGTGTTGTTTATCCTTGCAATAACCTATGCTTGATAGATCACTTACACTCAACTAATATAACATTTTGCAAAGTTTTGAAAGTAAATCAAGAACATATAGGGCGTAATTTTTTGCTCTAATGCTCACTTACTCTACTGTCAATATCCCCCCAGAATCTTCAGAGAGTATGGCTTTGCTATGCTATGAACTAATTTTAATATCTTTTGTGCAAGATATTGCTCTTGACTTTGCGATCGCCAAGTCATAACTAATGCGAGTTTAGAATGACTTAAAACTGGCTTTGAGATGGGGTTTGCTACACAAACCATATCTCAAAGCCCAAAAGTAAAAGCCTTGCTTAGCAAGGCTTTTACTTTTGGGCTTTTAAAATTTGCCAGTTTAACCTGAACCGACTTTATGGTTAGGGAATTGCGGATAAAAAGCGTCCCACCCAAGTTATCTAGCTACTTAATAGGTTTTGAATTTCTTGTTTACTCAATAGTCGATAGGCTCCTACTCTCAGCGAAGCCAGTGATATTGAAGCGATCGCTGCTCGATGTAATGCCAAAACAGGATGCCCTAATAGTTCAGCAACTTTTCTGATCTGACGGTTACGCCCTTCTGACAAGACAATCTGTAATTTTGTGCGCGAATTTTGCCGTGATTTTTGAGCTGTATTCTCTTCAACCTGTTGAATGCTGACAATCGCAGGTAAGGTGCGTTTACCTTCAAGGATGATCCCCTCTTGCCATTGCTTTAGAGTTTGTTGACTAGGAATATCCTTAACCCATACTTCATAGGTTTTGGCGACATGATGACGAGGGTGCATCAGATAGTTGGCAAATTCACCGTCATTAGTCAAAATTAACGCGCCACTGCTGTTGTAGTCCAATCTGCCAACGGGATAAACATGGCGATATTGAGCTGGTAATAGATCCAGAACTGTCCTCCGACCTTGGGGATCATCACAGGTACATACTACGCCCGTTGGTTTGTTAAGTAATAGGTATACAAATTCGGGAGCCTGCGTTTGGAGTAATTTCCCATCTACTTCAATGCGATCGTGATCGGGATCAGCCTTAGTTCCTAATTCCTTAACTTGTCTGCCATTTACCCAGACTCGACCTGACAGGATGATCTGTTCTGCGTCACGACGGGAGGCGATGCCATGGCGAGAGAGGATTTTTTGGAGGCGATCGAGCATGAGAAGCAATAGGCAATAGAGAACAAGGGATTTAAGCCCCTTGTTCTCTATATTTACACAGTGCAAGCAACTATGCGGTTACTGCATTTAGATATTGCAATTATTAAATAATGGTTAAAAATATGTATTTGTTTATACGCATCGGGATCGAAACGTTAAGTAGTGTAAACCATATACAAAGTTGAAATAGCGCTTGAGAGTTAGATATTTGGGATTTTGCGAATTTATATACACATCTATATAAGTTGCGATCGCCTTTATCTATTTATTCATCTCTAGCATGAGCCAAGGATAAGTAGCATGGCAAACAAAATTGAAGACCTGAAAACAGCCAAAGATGGTCTTGCCCTCAAAGCCGAAATTGATCGCTTCGCCGCAATAGGTTGGGAAGCGATCGACGATGACGACTTGCAACATCGTTTAAAGTGGCTCGGCATCTTCTTTCGTAAAAGTACCCCCGGACGTTTCATGGTACGGATGCGAATTCCCAATGGTTTGCTCAATAGTGATCAGATGCGTGTCCTCGCCTCAGTAGTTGAGAAGTGTGGTGAGCATGGCGTTGCTGATATTACCACTCGTCAAAATATTCAAATGCGCGGCATTCTCATTGAAGATGTGCCTGAAATGTTCGCAAAGTTCCGTTCTGTCGGTTTGACTAGTGTGCAATCAGCGATCGATAACGTCCGAAATATTACAGGTTCACCCGTTGCAGGGCTTGATGCCGATGAGCTTTACGATACTCGCGAACTAGCGATGCAAGTTCAGAATTTACTCACTAATAATGGCGAAGGGAATCCTGCTTTTACTAACTTGCCTCGCAAATTTAATATTGCGATCGCAGGTTGTCGGGATAACTCCACCCATGCCGAAATCAATGATTTAGCCTTTGTACCTGCCTTTAAAGAAGGAGCTAAAGAAACCTTTGGCTTCAATGTGCTTGTCGGCGGATTTTTCTCGGCAAAGCGTGTGGAAGCTGCAATTCCTCTCAATGTCTGGGTTCCCCCTGAAGATGTTGTTGCTCTCTGTGAAGCTTTACTAATTGTCTATCGCGATCATGGACTGCGCGAGAACCGTGCTAAATCACGATTAATGTTCTTAATTGACGAATGGGGAATTGAAAAATTCCGTGCTGAAGTTGAGAAGCAACTCGGTAAATCATTGGCAACTGCTGCCGCTAAAGATGAAATTGCATGGGAAAAGCGCGACCACATTGGCGTTCATCCTCAAAAGCAAGCGGGATTGAATTATGTAGGGCTGCAAATTCCTGTAGGACGGATGTATGCCCCTGATATGTATGAGTTTGCAAGACTTGCAGATACCTACGGTAATGGCGATATGCGCCTGACCGTCGAGCAAAATTTACTGATTACTAATGTCAGTGATGAGCAAGTACTTGCACTCTTGCAAGAACCTCTACTTCAGAAGTTCCCAGTGAATCCCGACAACCTTATGCGGGGCTTAGTTTCCTGCACAGGCAATCAATTCTGTCCTGTGGCGATCGTGGAAACTAAAAATCGTTCCCTCGCACTTACCAAGCAACTGAGCGAAGATTACCATCTTCCTAAAGTTGTGCGGATTCATTGGAGTGGGTGTCCCAACTCCTGTGCCCAGCCACAGGTTGCCGATATTGGCTTTACGGGTTGCAAAACTCGCAAGGATGGCAAGGTTGTCGATGGTGTTGACATTTATATGGGTGGCACGGTCGGCAAGGATGCCCATCTCGGTAAATGCGTGATGGAAAAAATCCCCTGTGAGGATTTGCGCGAAGTTGTCGGCAAGCTTTTAGTCGAGCACTTTGGCGCAGTCCCCAAACAACAGGCGATCGCTGAACCTTCAGCAGAATTAGTCGCAGTTGGCTAAAAATCCTCAAAATTAGATTCTTAAACCTCAATCAGTTATTAAAGTCAAGGAAATTTATGAGTACATTCTCTCGTCGCAAGTTTTTAACCACCGCAGGACTTTCTACTGTTAGCGCGATCGCTTTAAATGCCTGTACAGGCGGCGGCGAAGCTCCGAAAACCGAACCTAAAGCCACCTCTGACGCTAAGACTACTGCATCGCCCAAAGTTAGTGCCGCCGATGCTCCTGAAGTAACCAAGGCAAAGCTAGGATTTATCGCTCTGACCGATGCGGCTCCCCTAATCATCGCTAAGGAAAAGGGGATGTTTGCCAAATATGGCATGAAGGATGTCGAGGTTCTCAAACAAGCTTCTTGGGGAACCACTCGCGATAACATTTCCCTTGGATCTGATGCTGGTGGTATTGATGGCGCACATATTTTGTCTCCTATTCCTTACCTATTGAATGAAGGCAAGATTACCAATGGCAAAAAAGTGCCAATGTATATCTTGGCGAGACTGAATACCAATGGACAAGCCATTTCTATTGCTAATGACTTTAAAGACCTCAAAATTGCTCTCAAGAGTGATTCTCTTAAAGAAAGTTTCGCCAAGATCAAGGCTGGTGGTAAAGAAATCAAGTGTGCTGTAACCTTCCCCGGTGGAACCCATGATCTGTGGATGCGCTATTGGTTGTCAGCTAATGGAATCGATCCAGACAAGGATGTAAACACAATCGTCGTACCACCACCACAAATGGTTGCCAACATGAAAGCTGGCAACATGCAAGCATTCTGTGTAGGCGAACCTTGGAACGCTCGATTGGTTGCTCAAAACTCTGGCTATACTGCTTTAATCACAGGCGAATTATGGAAAGATCATCCTGAAAAGGCATTCTCTATGCGTGCAGATTGGGTTGATAAAAACCCTAAAGCGGCTAAGGCTTTGCTAGCAGCCGTTCTTGAAGCTCAGGTGTGGTGCGAACAAGCAGAGAATAAAGAGGAGATGTGTAAGATTGTTGGAGCAGATAAATGGTTTAAAGTTCCTCCTGCTGAGATTTTAGGTAGACAGCAAGGTAAGGTTGACTACGGTGATGGGCGCACTTTAGATAATCTCGATCTATCCATGAAGTTCTGGAAAGATAATGCTTCCTATCCGTTCAAGAGCCATGATCTTTGGTTTGTAACTGAAGATATGCGTTGGGGCTATTTTGATGCTGACACCGATGCGAAGAAGCTTGTCGATAAGGTCAATCGTGAAGATATATGGAAAGAAGCAGCGAAGATGATTGGTAAAGAAGCTGACATTCCTAAGAGTACTTCTCGCGGTATCGAAACTTTCTTTGATGGAGTCAAGTTCGATCCAGAGAATCCCAGCGAATATCTCAAAGGTTTGAAGATTAAGAAGGCTTAATTTCTGACTTTATCTAAATTCTTAAACAAGGGGCTTAAGCCCCTTGTCATCGTCTTTTCTAAAGCAAGCAAAATAGGAGATATAAAAAATGGCGGCGGGAAGCTTAAAGTCAAGATTTACGTTTAATAACATAGGCGACTGGTTTCAGAAACAGGCTCGGTTTATCGTTCCCCCTGTGATAGCTTTGTTCTTTATTTTAGGAACTTGGCAAATACTTTGCTCAGGTAAAACACCTCCACTGCCACCTCCAAGCAAAGTCTGGCAAGAAACCCAAGAATATATTTGGAATCCTTTCTTCGATCGCAACTATTTTGATGTCAGTGCATCTGAGAAAACTGATAGCCCTGCCCGCCAAGCCCTGAAGGAAAAGCTCACCATTGAGCAGGGCTTAGGTGTTAAGACCATGGTCAGCTTACGACGTGTGGCGATCGGCTATACCGCTTCCGCGATTATTGGTATTTCCTTTGGCATTGCGATCGGCACAAACGTATTTCTTTATCGCGCCTTTGACCCTATCTTCCAAGTTTTACGGACAATTCCTCCCCTCGCATGGCTACCGATCGCTATGTCCGCCTTCCAAGGTGTCAACGAATCCTTGAAATCTGTTGGTTTAGATGTTACCGAAGCCGCCGCATTATTCGTAATCTTCATCACTTCGATCTGGCCAATCTTAATGAATACGGCTGTGGGCGTACAGCAAGTTCCCCAAGACTATCGCAACGTTTCGCGAGTATTGCGCCTCAGCAAGTTTGATTATTTCATCACGATCCTGATGCCCTCAGCAGCACCTTACATTTTCACTGGTTTACGGATTGCCGTTGGTCTGTCGTGGTTAGCGATCGTGGCGGCGGAAATGTTGACTGGTGGGGTTGGTATCGGCTTCTTTATCTGGGATAGCTACAACAGTCAAAAGAGTAGCGAACTGATTTTAGCTCTGGTTTACATCGGTTTAGTTGGCTTCATCCTCGATAAAGTCGTTTACTACCTCAGCAAATTAGTTGCTCAGTCAGATGCTTAGTTTTGATTAGCCCTCCCCAACACCTTAACTCTTTCCCTTAATCTTCTCCTATGCAGACTCTTGATCTTACAGATAATAATCAGAAAATAAATAGAGATCCATTTCTAGTCATGGATGGAGTTTCTAAGGTCTATCCCACACCTAGAGGTCCTTATACTGTTCTCGAAGATGTTAATTTGACAGTCTATGAAGGCGAGTTTATCTGTGTCATTGGTCACTCTGGCTGCGGTAAATCGACACTTTTAAATATGGTGGCTGGTTTTAATAAACCGACCTCTGGTGAAATTTGTTTGCGATCGAAGCCAATCGTCCGCCCAGGTCCCGATCGCATGGTGGTGTTCCAAAACTACTCGCTCTTACCTTGGATGACTGCCTTTGAAAATGTCTATCTTGCGGTGAAGCAGGTTTATAAAGAGAAATCCAAAGAAGAAAAGATCAAAATTGCTAAGGAATCTCTGGAGCTAGTGGGTCTAACCGAAGCAATGCACAAAAAGCCCAAGGAGCTGTCTGGTGGTATGCGCCAGCGCGTATCGATCGCCCGTGCATTATCTATCCGTCCTGAAGTGCTGATCCTTGATGAACCCTTTGGAGCCTTGGACGTGATGACCCGTGAAGAATTGCAGGAAGAACTATTAGCAATTTGGCGCAAAAATCGGGTTACGGCTCTGATGATTACCCATGAAATTGATGAAGCTCTCTTCCTTGCCGATCGCATTGTGATGATGAGCAATGGTCCCGCCGCCCATATTGCCGAAATTATCGATGTGCCATTTGCGCGTCCACGCGATCGCAAAGCGATCGCCGACGATCCTCGATACTACAGTCTCCGCAACTACATCCTTGAATTTCTCTATAGTCGCTTTGCCTTAGCTGATGAGGCTGAGTAATTAATTACGAATTACGAATTACAAATTAAGAAATTCTTAGATATTCCTTTCTAATTCGTAAGTCGTAATTTGTACATGCTAGATCCTAAATTCGTAATTCTAAATTCGTAATTGATTATGTCCAAATTCCTAGAAATCGATCACGTTAGTCGTGTTTTTAAAACCAACAAAGGGCAACCCTATGTTGCGGTCAAAGATGTTTACTTTGAGATGAAGGAAGGTGAATTTGTCTCAATTATTGGACATTCAGGCTGTGGTAAATCGACAGTGCTGAATATCCTCTCTGGATTAGATCGAGCTAGTGAAGGGGGCATTGTTCTAGAAGGACGTGAAGTGCGTGAACCCGGCCCCGATCGCATGTTGGTATTCCAAAACCACTCACTATTGCCTTGGCTAACGGTACGTCAGAATATTGGCTTGGCGGTAAATCGGGTGTTAAGGGATTTGCCAAAAGAGGAACGCCGCCGCATTATTCAGGAAAATATTGACTTAGTGGGCTTAAGTCATGCTGCGGATAAGTACCCCAGAGAAATTTCAGGTGGGATGAAGCAACGGGTGGGTATTGCCCGTGCGCTGTCAATTAAGCCGAAAATTTTGCTATTAGATGAACCATTTGGCGCATTGGATGCCTTAACTAGAGGGCGATTACAAGAAAAATTAATGCAGATTTGCGATGAGCATAAAATCTCGGCGGTAATGATTACCCATGATGTGGATGAAGCGCTGTTGCTGAGCGATCGCATTGTGATGATGACTAACGGGCCCGAAGCGAAAATTGGTCAAGTCCTCACCGTTGATCTGCCCCATCCTCGCAAAAAACTTGAAGCTGTCAATCATCCCAACTATTACCGTCTTAGAGGTGAAGTCGTTAACTTCCTCGATCGCCAGAAACAAATCAAAATTGAACGGGCTAAGAACAAGAGCAATGCGGCGATCAGTCTTGGCAATATCGAGAAAACCAATCTCACCATTGGCTACATTCCCCTTACCGACTGCGCTCCCTTTGCGATCGCTCAGGAAAAAGGATTATTTGCCAAATATGGCTTAGATGTCACTCTCTCCAAAGAAACAAGCTGGAATGATCTTGCGGAAGGAATTCGTGAAGGTCGTCTCGATGCAGCCCAAATGGTAACAGGAATGCCCCTCGCAATTACTCTTGGTATGGGTAATAAAATTCCTGTGCCAGTAGTGACATCCTTAACCATGAGTCGAAATGGTAATGCCATCACTCTCAGCAAGAGACTTCAAGATGAAGGGGTACATGATCTCGCTTCATTGAAAGCTTATATTGATAAATTCCAAGATGAGGCATATAACCCTGCGATGGGCATGGTGCATCATGCATCCATGCACAACCTATTGCTAAGGCATTGGTTAGCCAGTGGTGGCATGGAACCAGACAAGGATGTGGATGTAATCGTGATTCCACCACCGCAGATGGTTTCTAACCTGATGGCAAACAATATTATTGGTTACTGCGTAGGCGAACCTTGGAACGTGCGGGCAGTACATGATAACGTCGGCTTTGTCGTAGCGACTGACCTTGATATCTGGCGTGGACATCCCGAAAAAGTATTAGGAGTCCGCAAGGATTGGGCGGAGCAATATCCCAATACCCATCTTGCTGTAGTCAAGGCATTACTAGAAGCATCTCAGTTCTGTGAGCCCTTGGAAAATCGCGATGAAGTAGTACTGACGTTATCACAACCACAGTATCTCAATCTTGATCCGACCTATATCCGCCCCGGATTTGCAGGTCCCTATCGCGTCAGTACGATGGCAGCGAAATACGATCAAGACTTCTGCCAGTTTGGTGTGGGCAATATGCCTTCTCGCAAAGAGCATCTCTGGGTATTAACGCAAATGGCGCGTTGGGGCTTGGTCAATTTCCCAGAAAACTATGCGGAAGTGATCTATAACTTGCTAGCAACCAATGTCTATCAACAGGCCGCTAAGGAGTTAGAAATAGCGATCGCTGATGAGGATCGCTCACCCATTGCCTTAGCCGATGGCTCTGTGTTTGACCCTAATGATCCGATCGCAGCATTGCAATCCATGCCATATTCACGATTTACTGAAGCTAGCTACTTTGATCCCGTAAAAGGTTTCGCCACCAAAAAAGTAGCTGTTCGTCAATAGCTCAATATCATCTATGTCTGCAACTACTCCTTCTAATGCCAATGCCACACCACAAATCGCCAAAACCCTCTGTCCCTATTGTGGTGTCGGCTGCGGTTTAGAAGTCGTGGAGACTGGCAAAGAACCCACACTCAAATTTCCCGATCGCTTCAAGGTGCGAGGCGATCGCAGTCATCCCTCTAGTCAAGGTATGGTCTGCGTTAAGGGGGCAACCATTGCCGAATCGATTCAAAAGGATCGACTGCTACACCCAATGATGCGCGATCGCCTTGATCAAGAATTTCGCCAAGTCAGTTGGGATGAAGCTCTTGATGCGATTACTAATCAGATTCAGCAGGTGCTAGCTACCAAAGGCGCAGATGCTCTCTGTATGTATGGTTCAGGTCAATTCCAGACTGAAGACTATTACATTGCCCAAAAATTATTTAAAGGCTGTTTAGGAACCAATAATTTTGATGCCAACTCTAGACTCTGTATGTCATCCGCAGTCTCAGGCTATGTCAAAAGCCTTGGTTCCGATGGGCCTCCTTGCTGCTACGAAGATTTGGATTTAACGGATTGTTTATTTGCGATCGGTACAAATACCGCCGAATGCCATCCGATTATCTTCAATCGCTTTCGCCGCCATCATAAAAAAAATCCCCATGTCAAACTAATTGTCGTCGATCCGCGCCGTACCCAAACCGCCGAAGTTGCCGACCTCCATCTAGCGATCCAACCGGGGACAGATATCGATTTATTAAATGGCATCGCCCATTTGCTATTACTCTGGGATAAATGCAATCGCCAATTCATCGAAAATCACACCACAGGTTTTGCCGAATTCGCAGAAATCACTCAACTCTATACGCCCGAATTTGTCTCACGTCGCTGTGGCATTAGCATCGAAGATTTGGAACTTGCCGCTAAATATTGGGCAGAATCGCAACGAGTTCTCTCCATTTGGTCAATGGGTGTCAACCAATCCACTCAAGGCACAGCCAAAGTCCAATGTATTATCAATCTGCATTTACTCACTGCTCAAATTGGGAAAGAAGGTTCAGGACCTTTTTCACTGACTGGACAACCTAACGCTATGGGGGGAAGAGAAGCAGGCGGTTTAGCCCATTTACTCCCTGGTTATCGATCCGTTACTAACCCTGAACATCGCGCCGAACTAGAAGCATTTTGGCAGTTGCCCTCTGGAAAGATTTCGCCAAAGGTTGGACGCACAGCATGGGATATGATTCGTGGCTTAGAAGCTAATGAAGTAGATTTACTCTGGATTGCGGCGACAAATCCTGCTGTGAGCTTTCCCGATCTGGTGCGAACCAAAGCGGCTTTAAGGCGATCGCCTTTCACCGTCTATCAAGATGCCTATTACCCTACAGAGACCTCCGCCTTTGCCCATGTTCTCCTTCCCGCCACGCAATGGAGCGAGAAGACTGGCACAATGACTAATTCCGAACGCTGTGTCACCCTCTGTCAAGCTTTTCAGCCGCCCCTCGGTGATTCCCGTGCAGACTGGGAAATATTTGCGGAAGTTGGACGGAGACTAGGTTTTGCCGATAAATTTCCATTCCAAAATTCTGCCGAGGTCTATGCAGAATTTGCCCAGATTACTCGCGATCGCCCCTGCGATATCACAGGGCTTAGCCACGCAAAGCTCTCTGAACTTGGCGTAATCCAATGGCCGAATCCTGACCATGCCCCTGAACTGGATCGCAAGCATAACAAGCGGCTCTACACTGATCGGCAATTTCATACTAGCGATCGCAAAGCCAGATTTGGCAGCTATCATTCCCAAGGGGTCTTTGAAGTTCCCGATGAGCAATATCCATTCATTCTCACCACTGGTAGACTATATGGACATTGGCACACCCAAACCCGCACAGGACGCATCGATAAGATTCGGCAAATGTATCCTAATCCCTTCATTGAAATCCATCCGAAAGATGCCGCTAAGTTCGGCATTCATAATGGCGATCTCGTAGAAGTTAAATCGCGTCGCGGTTCTTCTCAATTTCCTGCGCTAGTGACAGAGGCGATCGCACGAGGTGTGTTATTCGTGCCAATGCATTGGGGAACGCTCTGGGCAGACAATGCCGAAGCGAACGCCCTCACCCATCCCGAAGCCTGTCCCGACTCCAAGCAACCAGAGTTAAAGGCTTGTGCGGTAGCGATCGCTCAAAATCAAATTTTGAGCGATCGCCAAATTATTGACAGAATTTAGAGATTTACTGCGATCTCTATCTCCTCTCCTTCATACTTCGCAGGGTTAATAAACTTCCCTTCCACAATCTGACCATTGACTAACATCTGTTTAACAGCACTATGATTAGTCACTGTGAGCGAGAGCGTCTTACCTCGGAACTTACGCTTAGCAGTAAATCCAGACCATTCACTCGGAATTTTGGGATCGATGATCATTCCTGTAAAAGTGGATTGGAATCCTAAGATGTAATCAATGCCAATGCGGAGCATCCATACGGCTGTACCTGTGAGCCATGAATGGCTTGCCTGACCTTGGGTTTCGTGATCGGGACTGGTCACATATTCAGGATAGACGTATGGCTCAGTCTCAAAGCGATCGCATTTCGCATCAGTCGCCTGCGAGGAATTAATCGGCATCATGCGGCGATAGATTTCCCAAGCAAATTCCGTATCACCATTGAGGATAGAAGCTAGCACAAACCATGAAGAGGCATGATTAAACACTGCGCCATTTTCTTTCTTTCCGGGAACGCAACGACTGATTAGCCCGACGGTATCATCAATTTCCGTAAAGGATGGCGCGACGATTTGCATTCCAAAGGGTGTCGCTAAATATTCACGACTACTAGCCATTGCTTTATCAGCGCGATCGCTTGGAGCAAGTTCGGAAATCACCGCCCATGATTGGGCGTTGAGGAAGATTTTGCCTTGAGATGCACTCGATACGCCAATGGGTTCGCCATTGTCACGGAAGGCTCGTAAATACCATTCGCCATCCCAACAGACATCATTGGTCACTTGGCGCAGATGCTCATAGAAGTTTTGGAATCGATCTAATGCTTGGCGATCGCCTTGTTGCTCGCAAACTGATAAAGATTTTTTCAATACATAACCTAGAAAAAATGCGCCCCAAGTGGTTTCGCCCTTGCCCTGTGAACCAACATGGTCGAGGGTGTCATTCCAATCACCTGTGAAAATGCGGGGCATTCCGCGTTCGCCTGTATTAGCGATCGCAAAGTCCAGCGCTCTCACCAAATGCTCATAAACTGTACCTGAAGTCTCATCATGGTAGGGAACAACTTCTTCTAAAATCGAAAAATCACCCGTTTCCTTGAGATATTCGACAATGCCAAAGGGAATCCACAACGGTGTATCAGAATGGTTAGTACGTTCGCCTGTATTCGTCAGGACAAAATAATTATGTAAAGTAGAACCATCCTTAAATTGGAAGTTCAGCGCTTTAATCAATCTCTCTCTCACTCGCGCAGGATCGACCATGACTACGCCAAGAATATCTTGAAAGCGATCGCGCATTCCCGTACCAAACAGCAATCCGCCATGATAATAGCCCGAATTTCGCGCCATATCGAAAGTTACCGCCGCCTGATACTGATTCCAGACATTGATCATCGCGTTAAAGGCTGCATCGGGTGTTTGCACCTGCACACAGGACAAATGAGCATCCCATTTTTGCCTCAAATTATTGAAATAGCTATCAACTATTTCAATAATCTTGTCCCCCTCTCCCCCCTTGGGAGAGGGGCTAGGGGTGAGGGCAGGACTTTCACCTTTCGGCGCAATCTCCAAAGTCACCGCAAAATCCACTGAACCATTTGCTGACAAAGAAATCTTCGACTGCAAAGCCACCACAGGATCGCCCGCCGTAATCTCCGTATTCTGCATCACCCCTGTTTCTACCGCCACAGGATTAGATTCCGATCGCCATCTACCGATAAAGGTATCCAGACTGCTATCAAAGCCTGAAATTGGCAAACTTTGCGAGAAATAAATCTGATACTTCCAATCAATATTTGGTTGCTTAACGGAAACGCCTTTATTCAGAACCCAATAGCGGCGCGTGGCGACTAAAGCTTGCAAATCTTGCTCAAAATGTATATCCGTAAAATGCTTGTCATTAGGCTGATTAATTTGATCATTGAGAGCATTGCCCATCAATAATTCCAAGAATGAATAAACTTCTAAATCTCGCGCTTGCCCAGATAATTCCGTTAACTTTACGCGCCAAACTTCCGCATTAGTTTCAGTAGGAACGAAGTAAGTAATTTCACCACGAATTCCATTAATCTCGGTGGTAATCTTCGTGTAGCCTTGCCCATGCCGACATTCATAGAAGTCATAGTTTAAATCAATCGTGGGAGCCCAACTCAGCGACCAATATTTCCCCGTTGCGCTGTCCTTAACCATTACATAACGTCCGGGGCGATCCCAAGGGAGACAGTTATAGCGCATTCGACTGATGCGATTATCCCGTGGCGATTCCAAAAAGCTAAAGCCGCCACCTGTATGGGAAATTAGCCCTGCATACTGGCTATTCCACATATAGTTAAACCAAGGGCGCGGGGTGCGCGGATTTGTAATCACAAATTCCCGATAATCTTCGGTGTAATAGCCATATTGGTTTGCGATCGCCACAGTTTAAAATTTTCCTTATTTGTATTGGATTTGTATTGAATGGTTAAGGTTCTATGACTTATCATAAAACCTAAGTAAATTGCGCCATTGATTATCTCAATTTTTCACCCCATTTTTTAGAGTAGCTTCAAAACTATGGCAAATCCCTTGATCTCTAAATTAGCCGTTGGCTTCGCATCACTAGGGGCAATATTTAGCTCAGGTTTCCTCAGCCCTCAAGTCGCCGAGCCACCAACCAAGCCTGCGGCAGTGATTGTCCAGCCTTCAAACTCTACGACCATTGCCAAAGTCCCAGTCGCGAAGCCACTCACGATTAATCAAAAGCACATTTTTGAAGGGGAAATCAATGGCAAGGGATTAGCAGTGGGATATCACCATCGACCTAATGGTAAGGATGCTGCTAATGCGAGAATGGTCAAACTCACAGGTATGCCGAATACTCAAGGCGTTTACACAGGTCGCGTTGAAATTCGCAATCTAAATACGGGTAAATGGGTCAGTAAATTATCCAGTTCCAGCTTTTTCCCCGATCGCTGGTCTCAGGCACAAGTTTTGGCAGAAATTCAGGGAGCCTTTGCTTCAGCAAATAAAACTAAGGAACCTTGGCAAGGCGCTTCTCCCAGTGGACTCAAAATCGAGGGTTACTACAACAAAACGACAAATACAATTACCACTGCCTATCCCATCTATCGCCGATGATTGGTAGTGCTAAATAGGTAAGGATTGGCGGCGCTTCGCGCCGCCAATCCTTACAATACAAATTAGGATTACCTGATGATTAACATTCATTTTTATCGAGACGAAGACGGCTACTTCAAGGCTGATACTGACGCACAGTATCTACTGCTCGGACAATACTTTGAGACGGAAGTGCAAGGTGTTATCGGAGTCTGTGCAGATCTTTTAGAAACAATCCAAGAAATTGAAACAGGCGATCGCACTGAACTAGAAGGTGTAGGTAATGCCTATGGGCTGAAAATTACGTCTAACAGAGTGACGATCTGGAATGAGTTTTCCGAAACCGAACAAACTTTAGATATTTCCTTATCTGACTTTAAGCAAGCTCTGGGAAATTGCTTGATATTTTTACAAACAATGAGTTGAAACTTATGGGAACTTGGGCTGTTGATTCCTTTGGTAATGATGATGCTTGTGACTGGACAGTAAATTAATGGGAACGACAATCTGGGTTTTAAGTAAGAACAAGACAACGGAAGGTGATGACTGGGATCATTCGGCACTGTTTTATGCTGTGGAGAAGCTTGATCCTATATGCGATCGCCTAGGATTAGCAAAGCTCTCTACATTTCTCGACTGGACGGATTTTGATTTAAATATGTCCGAAGATGAGGATGAGGAATTTCCCGATGAGGAAGCATTAATAGATAGAGCATCGTGGTTTAATCCCTCAGAAGCTTTGCCAATGTTGAGGGCTTTGCGCGAATATATGGCGAGTAATGAGTCGGAGCTTGCCAGTCTTTTGGAGCAAGGCAAAGAGCAGCTCTCTGAAGAGTTGCTCGAAGACTTAGATGATTGCATATCCAAGGTTGAGAAGATTGAGGCAGAAGGGGATTTATTCCATTTCTGTGTTGTCATGTAACTGATGTTACGTGTAACCATCACTCAGTAAGGCAATTGTGTACAGAGTAGGGGCGGGTTTTGCATATAGCTCTTGCTTTAAGCCCACTATCCGTTACTACGAATTACCAAGCGCGATCGCTACTGAGTAGCCTGCCCCATTTATTTCTAATGATTGGCTTGACCGCATTATTTTTCAAGCTAATGACGTGACTGTAGAGTGGCGAATCTGCTCTACAATCTATATCAAAGTCTGAAGATGATCTAGCGCTGACTGGAGATAGGAACGCCTTTCTTCTTTGGATAAATCTAAGTTATCAATTAAATATTTAATTGTTGTATAGATACTGAGGAGGATCGAATTTGGGCTATCTGTCTGTCTTGCCAATTCTTGAGAAGACGAAGATGACGAAGCACTTTTTAGATAATTCGCCTTAACTCTTGATGGTTCAGGGTTGATCTGTTGAATAGTTTGTTGCATATTCTCAATTACGCCATACATTTCCATTGGATCGAAGATGCGTAACAAGCTAGTTTGCGTGATAATTCCTAATCCTTGTCCCCAATTCCATGAAACCACCATGCGTCCAACGCGCAATCTTTTCATTTCCTCATGGGCTGTCCATAGTGAATCTTCAGGGTTTAGCAAAAAGAGTGGGGTACTCATCACGGTTTGAGCCTCTGTTGTTGCCAGATCAATCTGAAAAGCATGAAACTGCACAATATCGCGCTCAGTTACAATTCCCACAGGACGCATATTATCATTTTGATCAGTTTCCGTAATTACCACACAGCTAACACGGTTGTCTGACATTAACTGTGCTAGGTGGAGAACAGGAGTATCCAAAGGAGCGTGAATTACCTGTGTGGTCATGACATCAGCCACACGGCGAAATCGCAAAAGATTAGCAGGACGTAAGATATGGCGAATACTTTCATGGGAGATGACACCGATGAGTTCGCTTTCTTCGTCAACCAAGGGCAAGTGGCGAATCTGATAACGTCGGAATAGAAATAAAGCTGCAAAGATATCTTCAATCGATCGCTGCGGCATGGTGATAATTGGCGATGTCATGAAGTCGGAGACCTTGGCTTGACGAAAATCAACTTCTTGGGCAGTGATGCGTACTACATCGCGTGCGGTTAAAATCCCAACTAAATCTTGATCTTGTTTTACTAATACACAGCTATTTCTGACTTCAAGTTGTGGTGATTCATTTGCTGAATCTAATAAATTCTCATTAGCTATATCTGTGGTAGTATCTACACGATCCAGTTTATTTAACAAACAGCTAGGATAGTGCGCCTGACTAATCATGGTGATCGCTTCCAACAGAGGTGTTTCTGGTGAAACGATCAAAGGAGAATACTCGATAACACTCGTTAAATCAGGAATCCAATCAAGAGGATTGTCGAATTGCATAGTCAAATTACGCGCAATGGAATGGAATGGATAGAAATAATTGATGTAGTAAGTTCACGCAGCAGTTTGCACCACAAATGTTACACTTTAAAGCGTAAAACTTAAAAATGATATTGATTTTGACCGTATTTAGGTGTAGTATACGACAGATGTTACATTTAGACATATAAAATCATTGCTTTGCATGATTTATATGCTTATAATGGTTAATCCGAATATCTAGGGCTAAATATAGCTGTTGTTCTTTCATTTACAGCTTCATTCACAGCAACAGAAAATGAATTTAGTAGCCATGCCTGCGGGACTTTAAGCTGTTTTGCTTCTCCCTATAAGATGGTTATCTGTAAATGAAAAATTGTTCTAATTAGTCAGTAGAGGTGTCAGTTGGTTGTGTAACTTCCGAAATTCTTGGTGTTTTTCCATAGAGACGATCTAATACACGCTTAACAGAAATGCGTTTCCATTTTTGTCCGCGCTTAGTACTGTATCCCTGCTGATTAAGCCAATCGGCGATTTTCTGCAAAGATTTACCAGACTTGTGGTGACGACGAATTAGTTCTACAACTTGAACTTCTTCGGGATCTTCCACCAGTTCGCCATCTAGCGATCGCTGACCAAAAGCAGGAGAACCATAACCTGCATATCCCCCTAATGCAGCTTTAGCTCGTCTACCCTGTTCTAGTCTTTCCCAAACAGAAAGATTTTCGGAATTGCTTTCTGTCATGGCTATCACAACTCAGTAACCAATAAATTTATTTTACTTTGAAATTGCTGATTGTTGAGGTTTTTATAAAAATTGGCGTAGAAATTCATATAAATTAATGTAGAAATCCTTAACCAATACAAAAACTGCCCAGACTTTTTGAATAGCATTCTTGCCCCCACAACTTTTAATAGTAGTAAATAGTTTTAAATGGGTTATGTACTTATTTGAAACCCCCCGTTGATTATCATATCACCTAAATATCTAAAACAACATGAGTGCAGCTAATTTTATTCAAGACCAACCTGAATTTGAACTACTTCGTGAAAGCACAGATCTACTCGTCGTAGATTGCACTGCTACTTGGTGTGGACCTTGTAAGGTGATTGCCCCCTTCATCGATCAATTGGCGGAAGCCTATAGCGATCGCGCTAAAGTAATGAAAATTGATATTGATGCCAATAAACCTTTGGCAAAACAATTCGGTTTGAAGAGTATTCCTGCTGTGCTATTTTTTAAACAGGGGGAATTAGTCGAAACGATGATTGGTGTAAAAAACTATGATGATTTCAAGAATACTCTTGAAAAGTACTTGTAGTTTTTAAATTGGGTTCAAAATTCAGATCATATGTGGGTATTCTATAAATATCTACAAATATCGAATATAAAATATAAAGTAGATGATTAAGGCTGGCTGATCTCTATTATGGAATAGAGAGAAAAACCTCGTCTGTACTCTCCTGAAATTACCCCAAAAATCACAGGATAGCCACACAACTTGCTATCCACATTATCTACTATTACCTAAACCCAATTAGTATTGCTCCAGAGATTAGGATGGGCGGCTCGATGTTCAGCCCATCTTAATCTCTGAAATTCTGCCATCTTTAGCACTACCTCATAATTTTCTAAATTTAAAGATTTGTCAGAATCTAGAGAAATATCTATCTCATCAAATTCCGAGCTTCTTCTCCCAAGTCGCTCCTTTCTATAAATGCATCGGATAAGACCATGACCACTACTCTCTTAATGATTGATGCGTCTGATATAAAACGGCGCAAATATGATTGCTATTTAACTAGCGATCGCCCTTGTAATTATCTGATCATAGAAGCAGATACTATTACAAAGGCTAAGGAGCTATGTGAACAAAAAAAGCCTGATCTGATTTTGTTGAGTTGGCAATTTCCTGATGGTAATGGATTAGAGTTTCTGGACTGGATGAAGCAACAGGGACAAATATCTCTCATTCCAACCCTGTTACTAGTCAATCAAAAAGATGAACATATTGCGGCTCAATCAACTAAGAGTGGTATCCAAGACTATTTGGTGAAAGAACATTTAACCCCAGAGAGATTAATGCGATCGCTAGATAATCTATTAGAGCGTATGCAGTTACTTAGTAATGTCTCTGATGTGGTGAATTTGCGAAAACGGGCTGAAGCTATTAAGTTGGAGAATGAGGAGAAATTTCTTTGCTTAGTACAATGTTCTGACAATGTAATTTGGTCAATCGACTTAGAAGGGAAGTTTATTTATCTATCCCCACAATTTAAGGAATTATTTGATTGGGAATCTAATGAATGGATTGGGCGATCGATCATTGACCTTGTGCATCAAGGCGATCGCCCTCGCTTTACAGACAGTGTTCAAAATGTCCTAGCATCTGCTGGCAAATCAGAGATGCCCGTCGAGATTCGGCATTTACAAAAAGATGGTAGTTACGTGTGGGTGTCTACACATATGACTGCTGTAAAAAATCATCAAAGAGATGTGATTGCTATTCAAGGTATTTCACGAGATATTAGCGATCGCATTTCCCTTGCCTATGCAATTAGAGAGCGTAAACTCGTAGAAACAAGACTTAATGAGTCTAACGAAGCTTTAGCGGCAATGAATCAAGAGTTAATTCGAGCAGCACAACAGAAAAAGGAATTTCTGACGGATATTAGTCATGAGCTTCGTACTTCTCTCAATGCAGTTTTAGGTTCAATTGAATGTTTGCAAGAGGGAGTATATGGCGATCTTAATGATAAACAGAGAAAAATTTTACAAGTAATTGAACATAGTGAAAATCACCTATTAACGTTAATTGATAAAGTGATTTATTTCTCGCAATCTGAGTAGTAAGCATAATTCAGTGCGTTGCGCTAAATTGCAAACCAGATAAATTTTTGAAAGGGTTACTTCGCCACTCTTTTAAAAATTTGTCCTGTACTTAGAAACAATTTAAGAATTATATGACATATAAAATTTCGTCTAAATTCTAGCAGTATAGCCCCCCTAAATCCCCTAATTCTGGGGGACTTAAATATGGTTCCCCCAGAATTGGGGGTTAGGGGGGCTAAGATTAAAATGCTTAAATGGTTTCTTAAAAAAAGAAGCAATTCTTGATAATGCAAAGCATCATTAAGAATTGCTTCTTTTTTTTCTTTTTAGCGAAGGCAAAATCATAACTCAATATGGATGATTTCCTACTTTGCTGCAAAATTTACGGACAATGATATTCAAAGTTTTGTTTATGATGCGATCGCTAACTATTCCTATTTAAATGAATAACTGATAAAATTATAGGAAAATCAAAAGAGCTAGAGGTTATTTTAGTCTTAGAATTGTATAGACGGGGATTGGCTTGACTTGTGCTTAGTATTTAAAACAACTACAAAAATTCTCAATCATGAACAATTTACCTATCGTTTGCATAGTTGAAGATAATCCTGATGATGAGCGATTGACTATTCGTGCTTTGCGAAAGGGGCAAATTGCTAATGAGATAAAAGTAGCTCGTAATGGGGAAGAAGCTTTAAATATGGTGTTAAATGCCGATCCTTTGCCCTGTGTCGTACTTTTAGATTTAAAGCTTCCCAAAATCGATGGATTAGAGGTCTTGCGGCGGATTCGTGCTAATGAGCGTACACATTTGTTGCCAGTAGTGGTCTTAACCTCATCAAGTGAAGATCGCGATATTGTCGAAAGCTATAGTCTTGGGGCAAATAGCTATGTACGTAAGCCCGTAGAATTTGATCGCTTTACCGAAGCCGTCCGCCAACTGGGATTGTATTGGGCCCTAGTTAATGAACCCTTACCCAAAGGTTTATAAGTTATGAGTGATACTATCAATGTCCTCATCATTGAAGACTCAGAAGACGATGCTATTTTAATTGTGCGATCGCTGCGTCAGGGGGGATTTGTCCTCACTTGGGAAAGAGTACAAACAGTAGAAGAGCTACGTCAAGCGCTCACAAAGCGTACTTGGGATGTGATTATTTCTGATTACAATTTGCCCAAGATGAATGCACCGAATGCCTTAGAAATTGTCAAACAAAGTCAACTCGATCTGCCTTTTATCGTAGTTTCTGGGACGATTGGCGAAACATTAGCTGTTGATCTCATGCGTGCAGGGGCGAATGACTATTTGATGAAAGGAAGTCTTGCGCGGTTATCTGAAGCCGTAAGACGTGAGATCCGCGAATTTAAGATGCGACTGGATCGACAACAAGCATCCCTCGAATTGGAATTAACCAAACAACGTTTACAGCTTGCACTTGAGGGATCTGCGATCGGGCTTTGGGATTGGGTGATCCCAACAGGGGAATTGACGATCAATGAAAGATGGGCTGAAATGCTCGGCTATACATCTCTAGAATTGGAACCTCTCAGTTTTGCAGTTTGGCACGACCATGCTCATAGTGGTGATGTTAAAAGAACTCTCAAATTACTAGAAAAGCACTTTCATCATGAAATTCCTGCCTACGAAGATGAACTGCGAATGCGCCATAAATTAGGGCATTGGGTGTGGATCTTATGTCGGGGCAAGGTAACAGAATGGGATGCCCAAGGTAAACCCTTAAGAATGACGGGGACACATTTAGATATTAGCGATCGCAAACAGGCGGAGTTACGCTTATCGCTTCAGAGTGCAATTCTAGAACGTATCGCTAAGGCTGAACCCTTGCCCAAAATCTTAGAAGCACTGGTATGCAACATCGAAGAACAATTAGAGGGAGCTATATGTTCAATTTTGTTATGCGATCAGGAAGGGAAATTACATTGTAGTGCCGCTCCTCATTTGCCAGAAGCGTATAATCAAGCGATCGAAGGAGTTTCAATAGGTGAAGGTGTAGGTTCTTGTGGTACAGCAGCGTTTCGGAGGAAAACCGTTATCGTTACTGATATTAATACTGACCCGCTCTGGAAAGATTTTAAGGGACTTGCTCTATCCCATAACCTACAAGCTTGTTGGTCTACGCCTGTGATAGCCACCGATGGTGAGGTACTTGCTACCTTTGCTGTTTATCATCAACATATTCATCATCCCATTCTCCAAGAGCTAGAGCTTATAAATTTAGCGACGGATATTGCCAAAATTGCGATCGAGCGCGATCAGGCGGCTCAGGCTTTAGCTAACCTAAATCACAATCTAGAAATGCGTGTGGCGCAACGTACGAATGCCCTGCGTCAAAGTGAAGCGAAGCTCATCGAAGCCCAA
The DNA here is from genome assembly GCA_050632425.1 of Pseudanabaena sp. BL-A-41. GTDB lineage: Bacteria > Cyanobacteriota > Cyanobacteriia > Pseudanabaenales > Pseudanabaenaceae > Pseudanabaena. Next base: position 4,843,961 of record CP192607.1, read on the forward strand.
CAGATTGCCCGTCTTGGTAGTTGGGAATTGGATGTGCAAACAAAAGAGATTATTTGGTCAAGGGAAATCTTTAATATTTTTGGAATTGATGCTAGTCAAAAGGAACCGACCTATGAGCAACTGTTACAATATTTCCCACCCGATGAACGTATTCGCTTCAACGATCTCATTGAACGTGCTATTCAATTCTCAGAATCCTATGCGACCGATTTTCAAATTATTCGATCTGATGGTTCTTTAGGTTATATCTTTGCTAAAGCAGAACTCTTGTGTGATGTTACAGGTCACGCTACGCGATTATTTGGTATTGCTATGGATATTAGCGATCGCAAAGCTATGCAGGAAGCTTTAAAACTTAGTGAAGAACGCGCTCGGGCAACATTATTAGCATTGCCAGATCTCGTCTTTCGCGTCAATCGCACAGGAGAATATGTAGATTTTTTAGCATCGCCTAATGTTGGCAATATTGTCGATCCTCAGCGAGTAATTGGTAAGCGCTTAGCTGATTGCCTGCCCGCAGAAACTTGGGCTAAAGAATATCAGGCGATGCAGAAAGCGCTGGATAACAAGACCTTACAGACCTATGAACAACAAATTCTGATTGATGATTGTCTGCACTATGAAGAAGTGCGGGTTGCTCCCTGTGGTAATGACGAGGTGGTCTTTTTTATCCGTGATATTAGCGATCGCAAACAGGCAGAAGCACAATTACAGAAAACTAATGAGGAATTGATACGTGCTACTAGACTGAAGGATGAATTTCTCGCCAACATGAGTCATGAACTCCGCACTCCTCTTAACGCTATTTTGGGAATGACGGAAGCGATGCAAGAAGAGGTGTTTGGAGAAGTGAACGATCGCCAACTCAATGCATTAAACACTATTGAGCGTAGTGGTACACATCTTTTAGCATTAATTAATGATATTCTCGATGTCGCTAAGATTGAATCTGGTCAATTGAAACTAGAATATACCCTTATTTCTGTTGAAAGTCTATGCCAATCGAGTATTGCTTTGATCAAACAACTTGCTCATCAAAAACGGATTGAACTTAAAGTTAATATTCCTGATAACCTTCCTCAATTGATGTTAGATGAGCGGCGCATTCGTCAAGTATTAATCAATTTGCTAAACAATGCCGTCAAATTCACCCCGGAAGGCGGTCAGATTAGACTAGAAGTTACTTGCCAAAATTTTTTTAAAGGACTTCCATTGACAGATAAAATTCCTGAAGCAATTCTCACCCCCCCTGATGATACTCAATCGCTAGAAATATCTCTAGAACCAATCAATCAATGCTCCAATTATTTGCAAATTGCCATTACTGATACAGGAATTGGCATTTCCCCAGAAAATATTCGGCGACTCTTTAAACCCTTTGTGCAAATTGATAGTGCGCTCAACCGACAATATATGGGTACAGGTTTAGGACTCGCGATCGTTAAGCAAATGATCGAGCTACATGGTGGAATGGTCGGCGTAACGAGCAAAATTGGGCATGGAAGTTGCTTTATGATTGCCCTACCTTTTCATAACTCTAGAGACAGTATAAGTCCTGACTCCAATGCTGAACTGCTTTATAATATCCCTATAGAAGCAATAGAAACTAATACGCCATCGCCATCCGATTCACCCTTAATTTTATTGGCAGAAGATAATGAAGCTAATATTGGAACTATTTCCTGTTATCTAGAGGCAAAAGGATATCGCTTAATCTTTGCCCATAATGGGCAGGAAGCGGTTAATATTACTAAATTATATACTCCCGACGTAATTCTAATGGACATTCAAATGCCTGTTGTTGACGGGATGACAGCAATTCGCCAAATTCGTAGCGATCGCGCCTTTGATCACATTCCGATTATTGCGTTGACAGCTTTAGCGATGACAGGCGATCGTGATAAATGCCTAGCCGCAGGTGCAAATGAATATCTTGCAAAACCCGTGAAACTCAAACAGCTAGTTGAAATGATTAAAAGATTTTTAAATTCTTAAGTAAAACTATGAATCAAACAATACCAAATGTCCTTGTTGTGGACGATGAACCAAATAACTTTGATGTAATTGAAACATTTCTATCAGAACAAGATTATCAATTATATTACGCCTCTAGTGGAGATTCGGCACTCAGTATTTTAGAAACCGTCAAACCTGATCTCATCCTATTGGATGTAATGATGCCGGGAATTGATGGAATGGAAGTATGTCAGCGCATTAAGGCAATGCCAGAATGGGAAAGCGTGCCAATCATTATGGTGACAGCTCTCACTGGCAAGGAAGATTTAGCACGATGTCTGAATGCAGGGGCTGATGACTTTATTGGTAAGCCTGTTAATAGTACAGAACTACGCGCTAGAGTGAACTCAATGATGCGAATCAAACAGCAGTATGACAGCATCAAAAACCTATCTAATTTGCAATCACAAACGATTGATGTATTGCAAAATGGCTTAAAAGAACTCAGTGGTAATTTAGCATCTAGTTTGCCCCATGAACTAAATACACCACTAAATGGAATTGTGGGGGCGATAGGCATCTTACTCGAAGAATATGAAACTATGCCTCCAGAAGAGATCAAAGAGTTTTTACTATTAGCTCAAGAGTCATCTACAAGGCTAGAGAAATTGACCCGTAAGTTTTTGACCTATGTGTATCTAGAGCTATCCCCCTATAAATCCCCAAGTTCTAGAGCTAGTCAAATTCAGCGAGAGAAAGGCTCGGATGCTAAGCTTATTACCAATATTGCTCAGGATCAAGCGAAAAGGGATCATCGGTCTGCGGATTTACTATGTGATCTAGATGAGGTAGTTGTCGCTGTAAGTAACCAAGATATGCGAAGTATCCTATGCGAACTCTTGGAGAATGCTTTTAAGTTTTCTAAAGTTGGGACTGAGGTGAAATTAAGCAGTAAGGTAGTTAATAATCGCCTACATTTGGCGATCGCTGATCATGGTTGGGGCATGACAGAGGATCAAATTTCTAAAATAGGCGCATTTATGCAGTTTGAGCGCAAGATGCATGAGCAGCAAGGGTCAGGATTAGGGCTAAAAATTGTGACTAAGATTGTGGAAAACTATGGGGGGAAATTCTCAATTTCCAGTGTTTATGGACAAGAGACTACGGTTAATTTGGAATTGCCATTAATAGAATAGATCCCCTTCTCGCGAGAATGGCGAGAATATGGATTTGGGGCTGGTAGGTAGCCCAGCCCGCTCATCTATGCTGCCAGTAATGGATCGAGTTTGCCTTGGCGCTCTAGATCATGAATGGCATCACAGCCGCCAATATGCTGATCATTAATAAAAATCTGAGGTACGGAACGCTTCCCATCAGAACCTCTAGCTACCATTTGCGATCGCGCAGTTTCATCACCATCGATCGCATATTCGATATACTCTACACCTTTCTTATCGAGCAAGTGTTTTGCTCTGATGCAAAAGGGACACATCCGCCATGTATAGATTTCAACTTTTGCCATAACTGTTTTTTAGGATTTTTTAGATTTATATAGCGCTTTTCAAGCAAGCGAGGTACAGGTTTGTTTCCTACAATACTTTAACAAATCTTAATGCTCAAAAAATTTGTGATTAAATAACGCAAGTTCTGGATAATTTAAAGTACCTGTGGCTTCGACTCCGCTCAGCCAACGTTAGCTGAGCGAAGTCGAAGCTAGATAACTGTGGTGGGACATTATTGGCGATCGCGTGATGGTTTAGGACTAGCAGAAGGTAATGTCGATGGTGTTGGGGCAGTTGTCGGACTTTGTGGCGAAGGAGAAGCTGATGCTGAAGGTGTAACTGTAGGCTGTGGCTCAGGTAACGTGGGAATCTTAGAAATTACTTCTTCGGGATGGCTAGGAGGAATGCCTTCCGTGACAATAATATCTTCGATCACTGTCTTCACAATTGGAGCAGCTACGGTAGAGCCGAAGGCATCAGATCCAATGGGTTCATCAACTACAGCAAGCACCACATAGCGAGGATCTTTGGCGGGAAAAGTACCAACAAAGCTCGTGATCTTGGCATTGGCATAACCACCACCAGTAGTTGAGGCTTTTTGGGCAGTACCCGTTTTACCTGCAATCCGATAACCGGGGATGCGCGCAGGTAGCCCTGTGCCTTTTTCCACTACGTTAGTCATCATCTCGATTACTCGCTGGGCAGTGGCTGGCGATACAATTTGGCGAGGAGTCGGCAATTTTGTCTGATAGTACTCCTCGCCCTCTTCATTGATCAAACCCTTGACCACATGGGGGGTGAGTAATTTACCGCCACTAGCCAAAATGCCATGCAACTGCACCATTTGAATTGGCGTAAGCGAAAATCCTTGACCAAAGGCAGCCGTTGCAGGCTCAATTACATACTCATTAAATTGTTCTTGAGGCTTGAGGGTACTTGGGGTTTCCGATGGTAAATCTACACCCGAAATATCACCTAATCCGATCCGTTCTAGCCAACCATAGTAAACCGATGGCTTCATGCGTTGGATGATATGCACCATACCCACATTGCTCGATCGCTCTAGGATTTGACTAATGCTGAGTGGTCCAACTGCGCCGACTTGTTCATAGTCAAAGTTGGCTACAGGCCATCCACCAATAGTTAAGGCTCCTTCATCATTAAATACGGTGTCGGGTTGAATTGCTCCTGCTTCGAGGGCGATCGCCACATTAATGGGTTTAAAGGTAGAACCCGGTTCATAAAGATCGGAAACTGCCCAATTCTTAAATAGTTTGACATCAGCGTCATAGTAGCGATTAGGGTCGTAGGTTGGCTCTGTAACTAGAGTCAATAAACCGCCATCCCGCGCATCCATGACAATGACTGACCCACGCTTCGCATTAAACTTGACCATTTGCTGCTTGAGGACTTGCCGTGCCGTGCGCTGAATCCTCGAGTCAATGGTCATTTGCAAACTAGTGCGATCGCTACTGATCATCCCCGCAGGTATACGGTTAGGAATAAAATTGCCATTACCATCCTTAGCAACCGCAGGAGTTTGATCGGTGCGCTCTAATAATTTCTCTTGACTAAGCTCGATACCTGCTTGACCGCGATGATCAACATTGACATACCCAATTAGTTCTGCGGCAAGGTCTTGCTGTGGATAGAGGCGATGACGCTGTTGAATTAGCTCTATCCCCTCAATTTGTAAAGCATAAATGCGATCGGCTGTTTCCTCTGATAGCCAATATTCAACTTGAATCGAAGTAGTATCGCGACTGAGAATACTAGCTAATTTTTCTGGTGACTTTTTGAGGATGGGGGCAAGTTTCTCAGCAATTTCTGTAGTTAGTTCTTCAAAGCTTTTCTTCTTGACATCTTTGCCCGTATCCCTATTGTTTTTTTCGTAAAGATGGGGATAGGCAAAGAGGGTATAGACAGGACGATCAATCGCTAAAACTGTCCCTTTGCGATCGGTAATCATGCGCCGAGGAATAAAGGGACGCAGCGTAAACATTTGCTGCCTACGAGCCTTGTCTAACAGGTCGGGCGAGGTAATTACCTGCAAATAGACGAGGCGCACAATTAAGCCAAGCATCGCTAGCGCCAAAATGATCCAAATGAGAACCGTGCGGCGCTTGAAAAGATTAATGGTGGCGAGATCCTTGGGAAGAAAAGATGGAGTCATGAAAGTTCTTGACAAAGTTGGCGGAAGCGATCGCCGCGTTGCTCAAAGTTAGCAAACTGGTCGAAGCTTGCACATGCAGGCGAGAATAGCACAGTTGGCAAAGGCTGACTAGGGTGATTATGGGCGCGGGTGTGGGCAATATGAGCGGCTTGCTTGACGGCACGTTCGAGGGTTTCTACAATCTCATAATTTTTAAACCCTGCATCCTTGAGCATTTCCGCAAATAAAGGTGCAGCTTCACCAATTAATAAGACAGCGATCGCTCTTTGGCGAATTTGCTCTAGCCATGCACTTGCCTCACCCTGCTTTGGCTGACCACCCGCAATCAAGACCACAGGTGGTTTCACGGCGCGTAAGCCCACCTCCGCCGCATCATAATTTGTTGCCTTGCTGTCATTGATGAAAGCGATCCCCTCATAAAAGCGAATATGCTCCAATCGATGGGGGACACCTGGAAATTCAGAGATAGCGTGATCGATATGCTCTGAAGCAATGCCTGCTAATTTTGCCGCCGCGACAGACATTAATAAATTCTGGCGATTATGGCTACCCAATAGATGCCAATGGGAAATTGGAAAAACGGGTTCACCGCGAAACTTGACCCAACCATCATGGATACAAGCTCCATCAGCGATCGCTTCTACCACTTGATCATCAAGGCTCGTCCATATTGCTTTTGGCCACATCGCCGCCCCAAAATCAAGCAAAAAGGGATCGTTACCATTGAGGACGATGTGACTAGAGGGATCAATCAACTTTGCCTTGATATCTCGATAGTTCTCAAGGGTATAGTGGCGATTGAGGTGATCGGGGGTAAAGGTTGTCCAGATCCCTATTTGGGGTTTGACACTTTGGGATGACTCAATCTGATAGCTGCTTAGTTCCGCAATGATCCAGTCAGGCTGAATTTGTTGATGTAATACTTGTAGCGCAATCTCACAAGCAGGTAGACCGATATTGCCACAGGCGATCGCCTTCAGCCCTGCCGACTGAAAAATGGCTGCGGTTAAGGATGTAACCGTAGTTTTGCCATTGGTTCCTGTGATCCCCACCCAAGGAATATGCTTGAGATAGCGCCATGCCAACTCAATCTCGCCGATGGTATCTAAACCTAGCGATCGCGCTTGCTCAACCTCAGGACGATCCCAAGGCACACCCGGACTTACGGCTACTAAATCTACAGATTGGCTCGTTTTAATTAAATTCTCAAAGTCGGGAAATCCCCCAAGTTCAACAGCAATGCCCTCAGACTCTAAATCAAGCTTGCGCTGTTCGAGGCTAGGACTGGCATTACTATCACTAACTGTCACCTGCCAACCATCAGCCTTGAGTAGCTTAGCAGCAGAAATTCCCGACTGTCCCAGTCCCAGTACATATGCTTGAGGCATTGCGATCGCTTGATATAGAGGTTTATTAAAAATTTAATAATAAACGATACAGGATCATGAGTGCCAAAGATCTGACAACCGTGCTTTGCACGGTTGTCGGGCATTAACCGGGGGCCAGTCTAAGGAACGACCACCTAAGACATGAATATGCAGATGAAAAACGGTTTGCCCTGCTTCTGCACCATTGTTGGTGACTAGACGAAAACCAGTTAAGCCTTCTTGATCTGCAACTTTACTCGCCACAAGTAGCAAATGTCCTAGCAAGGATTGATCTTCAGCAGTTGCTTCTGAAAGTTTCACAATCGGCTTTTTCGGGATTACTAGGAAATGGACAGGTGCTTGCGGATTGACATCACGAAAAGCAAGGGAAAGCTCATCTTCATACAAAATCGTGGCAGGAATTTCCCGCTTAATGATTTTGCTAAAAATAGTGTCACTCATCTTCAAACTCTAAAATCATTTTTGCTATGGTGACACAAAGCGAACCCAAAAATGAGAGAGGGCGCTTAGCACCCTCTCTCATTTACAATTCGTTAACAACTGAGCCTGTAAATACTAGTTTTGCGGGGCCAGTCATCAAAATGCGATCGCTTTCGGCTGACCAAGTAATTTTCAGATCGCCTCCGGGGAGATTAACAGTACAGGTGCGATCGCATAGGTCATTTAAGACACCAGCAACGACTGTGGCACAGGCTCCTGTTCCACAAGCCAAAGTTGCCCCAGCACCGCGTTCCCATACGCGCATTTTTACATAGCCACGATTGACAACTTCCACAAATTCGGTATTTGTACGCTTAGGAAATACGGGATGATGTTCAAAGAGAACGCCGATTTCAGCTAAGGGAATACTATCGACATCATCCACAAAGGTCATGCAGTGAGGATTTCCCATGCTCACAGTAGTCACATTCCAAGTTTTACCACCAACTTCGAGAGGAACATTCACTACTTTGCGATCGCTTTCGCCTAAAGTAGTGGGAATCTCGGCAGCAGTCAAAAATGGCTTGCCCATATCGACGGTTACTAACCCGTCCGCATCCATTTGGGGAACGATCAAGCCTGCGCCCGTGTGGATCGGATATTTGCCGTCAATGGTAGGAATTCCCAAATCCTGCATGAACTTTGCTAAACAGCGAATTCCATTACCGCACATTTCTGGTTCGGAACCATCGGAGTTATAGATTCGCATCCGATGTTCGCCATTATTAGCATTTAGCAAGAAGATTACACCATCTGCACCAATACCAAAATTGCGATCGCACCATTTCTCTGCTTGCTCTGGTGTGAGGATTGGTTCAGCGCTATGACGGTTATCAATCAATACAAAGTCATTACCTAAGCCGTGATATTTACTAAATGCGATCGCCATGAGTTATTTCAATATATTTCTTAATCTATGTTACCAATAAAGGTAAAACTGCATGAAGTATGCTCTCTCACTGAGTTATAGAGGGGTTTTATTTTGCAACAGGCAAAATAAGACCCCAACCGTATGGGGAATTTTTTGTTTTCAACTGATTA
>CP192607.1:4855000-5003371 GCA_050632425.1 Pseudanabaena sp. BL-A-41
TTCGTGTCCAGTATGGCCCACTTGAGAAGCTAAGATCTAGAGGCAAAAGCCAAAAGTGATAGTTAACTCTGGGGATATAGCTCAGTTGGTAGAGCGCCTGCTTTGCACGCAGGAAGTCAGGAGTTCGAATCTCCTTATCTCCACCAAACTACTAACAAGACCAACAAAAGCGAGAGCAAGAGTTTAGCAACTCATCTAGTCATGTCATAAAAGACAAACAACTAGAGAGACTGCTAAATTCTAGCGAAAGCAAAGAATTTAGAAAGAACCTTGAAAACTGCATAGTAAAAAAGTAACAAAGAAGCAAGTAGTACCGAAGTAGAGATACAGAGGTCAAGCTACAAAGGGCTTACGGTGGATACCTAGGCACAAGAAGGCGACGAAGGACGTGGTTACCGACGATACACTGCGAGGAGCTGGAAGCAAGCCGAGATCCGCAGGTTTCCGAATGGGGCAACCCTAAATACTGCCCGTTGAATAAAATAGACGGGAAAGAGCGAACTCAGCGAATTGAAACATCTTAGTAGCTGAAGGAAGAGAAAATAAACAATGATTTCCTAAGTAGCGGCGAGCGAACGGGAAAGAGCCCAAACCAATCGGCAAGACTGATTGGGGTTATAGGACAGCAACACTGTACAACAGAGATTAGAAGAAGTGTTTGGAATGACACGCCAGAGAGAGTGAAAGCCTCGTAATTAAAAATCAAAGTTGGCAAGCTGGATCCTGAGTAGCACGGTACACGAGAAATTCCGTGTGAATTCGCCGGTGACTACCCGGTAAGGCTAAATACTCACTTGTGACCGATAGTGAACCAGTACCGCGAGGGAAAGGTGAAAAGAACCCCGGAAGGGGAGTGAAATAGAACATGAAACCGTAAGCTTACAAGCAATGGGAGGTCGATTCAACGACTGACCGTGTGCCTGTTGAAGAATGAGCCGGCGACTTATATGCAGTGGCAGGTTAAGGGGAAAATCCCGAAGCCAAAGCGAAAGCGAGTCTGAAGAGGGCGATAGTCACTGTATATAGACCCGAACCCGGGTGATCTAACCATGGGCAGGATGAAGCTTGGGTAACACCAAGTGGAGGTCCGAACCGACTGATGTTGAAAAATCAGCGGATGACCTGTGGTTAGGGGTGAAATGCCAATCGAACCCGGAGCTAGCTGGTTCTCCCCGAAATATGTTGAGGCATAGCGGTATTGATTATAGTCTGGGGGTAAAGCACTGAATCGGTGCGGGCTGGGAGACCGGTACCAAATCGAATCAAACTCTGAATACCAGATGCACACAATACCAGTCAGACTGTGGGGGATAAGCTCCATGGTCAAGAGGGAAACAGCCCAGATCACCAGTTAAGGTCCCAAAGCCATCGCTAAGTGATAAAGGAGGTGGGGATACAGAGACAACCAGGAGGTTTGCTTAGAAGCAGCCACCCTTGAAAGAGTGCGTAATAGCTCACTGGTCAAGTGTCCCTGCGCCGAAAATGAACGGGGCTAAGCGATGCACCGAAGCTGTGGGATTAATATATTAATCGGTAGGGGAGCGTTCTGTAGTAGGTAGAAGCATTAGCGTAAGCAGATGTGGACGAAGCAGAAGTGAGAATGTCGGCTTGAGTAGCGCAAATATATGTGAGAATCATATACCCCAAAAACCCAAGGTTTTCTACGCAAGGCTCGTCCACGTAGAGTTAGTCGGGACCTAAGGCGAGGTCGAAAGGCGTAGTCGATGGACACAGGGTCAACATTCCCTGACTATTATATTGGAGTATATACATGACGCATGAGAGATAGTCACGCCCTAATTGGATTGGGAGGACTCTACGGAGTCCGAGTGATGAATGGTAGTGCCAAGAAAAGCTGTATATATGATGAAGATATAGTACCCGTACCCTAAACCGACACAGGTGGGTAGGTTGAGTATACTAAGGGGCGCGAGATAACTCTCTCTAAGGAACTCGGCAAAATGGCCCCGTAACTTCGGGAGAAGGGGTGCCATCGCAAGATGGCCGCAGTGAAATGATCCAAGCGACTGTTTACCAAAAACACAGGTCTCTGCAAAGTCGAAAGACGACGTATAGGGGCTGACGCCTGCCCAGTGCCGGAAGGTTAAGGAAGTTGGTCAGCGAAAGTGAAGCTAACGACCGAAGCCCCGGTGAACGGCGGCCGTAACTATAACGGTCCTAAGGTAGCGAAATTCCTTGTCGGGTAAGTTCCGACCCGCACGAAAGGCGTAACGATTTGGATGCTGTCTCGGAGAGAGACTCGGCGAAATAGGAATGTCTGTGAAGATACGGACTACTTGCACCCGGACAGAAAGACCCTATGAAGCTTTACTATAACTTGGAATTGGGTTCGGGCTTCTCTTGCGCAGGATAGGTGGGAGGCTAAGAGATTGTCCTTGTGGGGACAAAGGAGCCAACGGTGAGATACCACTCTGGAGAGGCTAGAATTCTAACCTTGACCCGTAAGCCGGGCGAGGAACAGTTTCAGGCGGGTAGTTTGACTGGGGCGGTCGCCTCCTAAAAGGTAACGGAGGCGCGCAAAGGTTCCCTCAGGCTGGTCGGAAATCAGCCAAAGAGTGTAAAAGCATAAGGGAGCTTGACTGCAAGACCAACAAGTCAAGCAGGGACGAAAGTCGGCTTTAGTGATCCGACGGCACAGCGTGGAATGGCCGTCGCTCAACGGATAAAAGTTACTCTAGGGATAACAGGCTGATCTCCCCCAAGAGTTCACATCGACGGGGAGGTTTGGCACCTCGATGTCGGCTCATCGCAACCTGGTGCGGAAGTACGTGCCAAGGGTTGGGCTGTTCGCCCATTAAAGCGGTACGTGAGCTGGGTTCAGAACGTCGTGAGACAGTTCGGTCCATATCCGGTGCAAGCGCAAGAATATTGAGAGGACTCCTCCTTAGTACGAGAGGACCGGGAGGAACGCACCGCTGGTGTACCAGTTATCGTGCCAACGGTAAACGCTGGGTAGCTATGTGCGGAGAGGATAACCGCTGAAAGCATCTAAGTGGGAAGCCCACCTCAAGATGAGTATTCTCATGGGATAACCCAGTAAGGTCACAGGAAGATTACCTGTTTGATAGGTTTCAGGTGGAAACGTAGTAATATGTGTAGCCGAGAAATACTAATAGACCGAGGGCTTGTCCTCAATAAACACTCTACTTCTTCTACTTGTTAATTATGATTAATCATAATTAATCATTTTGTTACTTGATTACTGTGCAGCTTTCAAGGTTCTAACTTATCAGGTAGACCTTACAGGTTTGCTTGGTGTCTATGGTGCGGTGGTACCACTCTGACCCATCCCGAACTCAGTTGTGAAACGCTGTCACGGTGAAGATACTTTAGGGGTAGCCCTACGGGAAAATAGCTCGATGCCAAGCTCATTTTTAAATAAAAGTAAAGAAATAGAGAGAAAGTAGGCTATCTACCATCTCTCTATTTCTTTTTGGGAGTATTTATTTTTATATACTGTTTATGATCGAAGGTGAATAAGCAGCTATGTCTGAACCAATTCTTATTTTTTATAATCAGCCGCAACCTAAAGCGATCGCTACCGATGTACGTCAATCACGGGTAGATGAATTTTTGGATTCGAGATCTCTGCAACCCAAAAGTCGCAAGGCGTATCAAGCGGATCTGAAAATTTTTATGGACTGGTGTGATCTACCTTGGGCTGATATCAGTCGTCGCAAGGTAACTCAGTTTAAAACTTTTTTACTCAAGGAACGCGGATTGGCTCTCAGTTCCCTCAATCGAGTTCTGTGTACGCTCAAGTCCTTTTATCGTTGGATGTTGCTATCGGAATATATCACCGCCGATCCCACCATTGGCATTCAACAAGAACGTTTGCCTGAGCCTGATTCTCAGGATTTGGAAGATGAGGAGGTAATGCGAATTTATGAGGCAATTAATTTAAGCAAAGTAGTTTTACGCGATCGCGCTTTGTTCTCAGTACTTTTGCATGGGTTGAGAGCCGAAGAGGTATGTCGCTTGAATATTGAGGACTATTGCAATGGAGAATTAGTAATTAAAGAGGCAAAATGGGATAGTAAAGGAGAAGTACCTCTCACTAAGTTGGGGATACAGGATTTAGATGCCTATTTAGATTGGCGTAAAGAAAAAGAAGATGATTTATTAGCTGAAAGTCCTTTATTTGTTTCCTGTTCCAATCGCAGTCAGGGCAAGCGCCTGACCTATTGGGGCATTCGGCATGTGATGGATGACTTAGCCGAGAAGACAGGCATTCCTCTCCATTCCCATCGAGGAAGACATACCTTTGCCACAAATTTGATCGTGAAATATGAGTTAGATCCCTCTTTAGCAATGGAATTAACACGCCATCGCGACATCCGCAGTTTTAAACGCTATACCAATCGCAAAAATAAATTAGCGGCAAAACGTGCTTTCCTAAGAGCAGCCGAAAAATTGCAGTAACCTTGTATTGCAATAAAAGAACGAATGAACTTAAGAGTGTTGCTACACAACACTCTTAAGTTCATTCGTTCTGATCAGAGGTTGCAGGTTCCTCGACAAAATTTGTCCATTCCGTATCTTCCAATCCATTAATTTGACGGTAGAACTTTTGTAAATAGCTCAAATCACTAGCAAATAAATTTTCGATTACCGTTGTCGTAATTTCTTCTAATCCCCCTAATTTAGTAATTACTCTTGCCAGAATAATCACCGTAGCGTAAGCAGGATTACTCCTTACACGCGGATCGCGCATTGGGGTAATCTCATCGATCGCTCTTGATAGACGCATCACACCTTTTCGATGCAAGTTTCCATCACTATCGACATAGCCCTTGGGAAGCGTAAATTCAAACTCTGTTTGAATCATTGATTTTTAACTAATCCTTAAAAAGTCGTTCACGCTTAACTCTACCTCAGCCACTGCAAACTCACCACTATCTGCTTTAAAGTCAGAAATTTTATAGCGCACTGGCCAAGCCCCATTAAAGCGAAATCTGGCTTTCTCGATTGCCGACTGATCGTAAACAGTGATATCACCATCTCGAAGCTGTTGCGTCCAATTCCCATCCTCAACGGACTTAAGCCATTTCCACATGGTCATGGAAATAGTTAACCCTTGCTTGAGAATAATATTATCGCTCTTAACATTACCAGGAAGTTTAGTGCGGACAACTCGACCCTTACTAGAGGAATTCTTTCCCCATACTTGGGGTGTCACTTCTACAATCTCGATCACTTCTTGGCTACGGGATAAACCACTACATTCCATAAAGTAGCCATCAATTTTTTCGAGACTACCCTGTAAAGTAATTTCCACATAGAACCTAGAACTAGCTAGAAATTCGACCTGCTGATCTTGAGCGCTAGCATCTGCTCCTGCCATGAAATCTCACCATTAAATGTAATAGTTTGTCCATTAGCGTTTGCTAATGGGCAAACCCAAGTCATTGATTAACCATATTATTTAATGCATTATTTAGTGCGATGTAAAGATTCATATACAAATTCAATCGTTTCTGTAGCTAAACCTTCTGCACCTGCTTCTAGCTTAATGGATTTGTAACTTGCAGGCATAACTCCTTTCAGTTCCCAAACTGCGGCTGCTTCACCACCTTGATTGTAAAGAGTAATTGTTGCTGTGTCCCTTACCCCTTTAGTCTCTGAACCACCCCCACCGAGAGGTTCGGTATGGGATGCACTGTACCATTTGATGAGGCGATCGTCCCCCACTGTACAGACAAACTCAACGGTAACTTTGCTATTAGTTACACCTGTTACGGTTGCTTGGATCACTGATTTAGCCCCTTTGGTGACTCCATAGGACTTAGAATCCCCAGCAGTTTGCAAAGTAGAACTGATACCACTCACGCTTTTGATCACTAAGTCTGGGTACTTACCCAGCTCAAAACTGTACTTAGAGCAAGCTAAAACTTCACCTTTTGCCATAGTTTCTTGACCTCAAAAATTTATAGTCTGTGTCATCGAGCTTATTTCAGTCAGATGACCTTTGCTCTATTTGATACGGTTGATCTGTTCAGCAATAATTTCGTAGGTTTCAACTGCTAAGTCCTTGCTTTCAGAGTTAAAATCACTCACTTTGTAGGATTTGATCCAACAGTTGATGAGATTCCAACGAATTACTTCTGTGTCTTCGCTGTCATAGGCAACAATTGAGCCATTTTTACGATTTGATGACCATTTCCCTTGACCACCTTCACTCTTAGGCATGGTGTTCAACATCCAATTGTAAAAATCCATGTCCCCTTCAGTGACATAGACTTCAACGGTAACGTTAGGGTTCTCTTCAAATCCTGACGAAGTACTCTGCCAGAGGGTCTTACCACCTTTGGTGGAAGCAAGAGGCTTTTCATGCCCTGCGGTCTGTCCTGTAAAAGTTACTTCAGAAACGCTTTTAATTAACTTGTCCGTCAATCCATCAAATTCTACATAGTATCGACTAGTAGGAATTGGTATAAGATCAGCCATTCTTCCTCCTTGAACTTTGTGTTATTGGGTGTTACTGCGCTGAATGATTGCTGAGTTATTGAATATCTAGGCGGTTGATTTGAATGATTAGGTAGATATTTAGCGATCGCCAAATATCTACCTAATCTCTGACTAATCATTTTAAAATCTAAAACTATGACTTCCAGAGAATCACAGCATAAATCTTAAGAAAGCGATAAATTTAGTCACATTATTTGTAGAAAAGAGAACCATAGTGGTTCTCTTTTCGGCAAACTTAGCTATTAGGCGACCACTGGCTGACTCGGAAGATCACAAACTCAGCAGGTCGGACGGGACAGATGCCAACTTCGATAAATAGACGACCCATCATCATCGTTTCGTTGGTATTGATCGAGGCATCGCATTTAACGTAAAACGCTTCCGATGCTGCGCCGCCAAACAATGCGCCATTACGCCAGAGTCCTTCGAGGAAGTTGCTGACTGTGCGAGAGACTCTTGCCCAGAGGTCAGTGTCATTGGGTTCAAAGACAACCCATTGTGTACCGATCTCGATCGATTTCTCGATGTAGCTGATCAAGCGGCGGACACTGATATAGCGCCATTGAATATTGTCTGGCTCGACCAAGGTACGTGCGCCCCAAACCTTGAAACCACGATTGTAGCTAGCAAAGTTGCGGATACAGTTGATGCCAATGGGGTTCAAGAGTTCTTGCTCACGCATATTGGTTTCATAGGCTAAGCCAAGTACGCCTCTGGGGGTGTCGTTAGCAGGAGCTTTGAAGATGCCGCGTGATTGGTCAGTGCGACACCAGAGACCCATGATGTGACCACAGGGAGGAACGTAGGAGGGTTTGCCACCTTTGCGGGGGTTGGCAACCTTGATCCAAGGGTAGTAGAGTGCGCCAAACATGGATCGACGGTTGAACATGCTCAACCATTGGGCTACATCTTGAGGCTTTTGGCGATCGGGGGGAACTGCTTCCATGCCCTTGGAGGGCTTGATCGGTGGGGGATCAATGACAGCCATGCGGAAGGCGGGACCTGGGAAGGAGTTTTCGCACATGCTAAGCATCATTTCCATGACACCGTGGACTTGATCGATATCGATTAGTCCTGCTTCGTAAACACGCATCAGGTCAGGGCAAGCGATCATCGCTGTTTCATCGATTTCAAACATGCCTTGGATGCCAGTGCGATCGTCCCTTTGTCCTAGGAGGTCGCGAGCAAAGCGATCAATTGAGGAGATGTAAGGAGGAGGGGCAATTTCGTAAGCTCCGTTGGCAGGACGGCGGGAGAGGGGCTGTCCACTGGTGGAGATATCAGCGATGGTGATGTATTCGGAATCGGCGATCGCTGTGACAACATAGTCAGCAACATCGGGGGCGACCTGTGGATTCATGGAGACATTCTCGAATCTTTCGAGTTCCTGTCCACCACGAACGACAACAACATTGAAAAATTCACCAGTATTTAAGGGTGGCTCAGCATCGGCAGGTGCATCAGCAGGTAAGGGCTTGGGCGCACTTTCTTGGATGATTACCTTGAGGCGATCGCCTGAGGATGGCAAAGCTAGTTGACTTTCGGAGGCATCGGCAGGCTTGATGTTAAACATCAGCGCGGGTTTATTGTTGGATGTGCCGATCCGTAGAGCCGTTGCTTCTGGAGGTGGAGGAGTGGAGCCGGGTAATTTTGTACCGATGCTCGTTACCCAACAGCGTCCGCCACCATTGACGAACCAGCCACTAACGGCGAAGGGTAAGTAGGCATCAAAGTCAGTAAATCCGTCGGAACCGGGGGCAGCGAAATATTCACGGTATTGATCCCATGATGTCACCATCATCGGTTTGAACAGTTCCGCATCACCGCGCACATCTTCTGTAAATCCTATAAATCCCGCCACACTCAGGCTGATCCCTTCAATCGGACGACTGCCTTTATCAACCTCTTCGACGTATACGCCCGGGGCGAAGTAGTCTAGTGCCATATGCCACCCTTTAACTATGTCTATAGAGGTATACAGTAGGCAGGATTAAAATTAAGGGTTATTAGACTTTAGTCTATACTTTTACTAAAATGAGATGGCTCAAAAGTTCTTGGGGTTAAACCAAATTTAATTACTAAGAAATAATAAAAGTTCTGTTAACAATTGCTAAGGATTAATAAATGCTTTCAGATGGAATTTAATCTCTATTACGTTTTATTTCATGCTTGAGATTATTGGGAATAGCCCTTGTAGGTATTTCTAACAAAGTATTGATTCCAGCAATATTTCTTTAGAATTTGGGCTTTAGCGTTAGTTTTCATTTAATTTTTGTTTTAGCAGATTGCCTGACTAAGCTTATTTACCTACTTAAGTTGCTTGAATAAGTTTTTATTTTTACTGATAAGAAATCAAAAGAATGATATATGACAACAACGGCTCAGGTGGTATCAGTTTTATTAGTAGAAAATGACTCTATTTTCCGTAGAGGGTTACATACACTACTGAGCTTTTATAGTGATGATTGCTATCTCCAATTTCAGATTGTGGGGGAGGCTACCTCTAGCGAGCAAGCAATCAAGCTGGTAATCGAGCAAAAACCCGCACTGATACTTTTGGATGTGAAGTTAGCTTTGGAATTACCTGAAGACAGTGGACTGAAAGTACTCATGGATTTAAAGAAATTGGATTATCATGGCAAGGCTTTGATTTTGTCAGCACATCGAGAGGATGAGTTGGTATTTCGAGCGATGCAGTTAGGTGCAAGAGGCTATGTGGCAAAAGACCGCATTGGCAGTCAGTTGTATGATGCAATTTCCACGGTGATGAATGACGAAATTTTTTTACCCCCTGATATTGCTACCAGTTTCTTTCGGATTTTTCATTTCTATGCAGGGCGATCGCTACAGGGACATTGCACGATCCACTTAACCGATCGCGAACAGGAGGTATTGAACTGGTTGATTAAGGGGGCATCGAATGAGGAGATCTCTCGCTATTTGCATGTCACGATCGCCACAGTCAAGGCGCATCTCACGAGTATATTTGAAAAGTTAGGGGTGACTAGTCGCACGCAAGCAATTGTTAAAGCTTTAAAGTTAGGTTTGGTAGGTACTGATGAGTAATTATTTAGCGATCGCTACGGTTACGGCTACATTACAAAGGATTTTGCAATCGGTAATCCAGCAAGATATTGAGGGTGCTAGAGCCACGACTTTACCCCCTGGGGGGATTTCCACAGGTGCGCCAGAGGTTGGGGTCAATATTTTCCTATATCAAGTGACGAGTAATCCTGCACTGGCTAATTATGACTCTGCGCCCAATCGAGCTAAGGGAAATCCCCTCAATCGTCAAGTGGCGATCGATCTCTATTACATGATGAGTTGCTATGGTAGTGATGCGGAACTACAACCCCAGAGGGTTTTAGGTAGTGTAATTAGTACTCTCACTGATAAGCGAATATTGACATCTGATTTAATTCGTTCTACTTGCAATGATCCCACTTTTCCATTTTTAGCAGAATCGGATTTAGCAGATCAGATCCAGCAGGTGACAGTCGCGCCCGTAGATATTTCCCTAGAGGATCTATCCAAGGCTTGGTCAGTGTTTTATCAAGTGCCCTATGTGCTATCGGTTGCCTATCGGGCTTGTCTAGTGATTGTCGAAGGTCGAGAAAACTTTCTGCGATCGCTACCTGTGCGTGATAGTTCGCCCGCAGGTATTGTGCCTTTCCCTGCTTCTCCCCATCTTGAGCAGGTGATGGTTCAGGGTAGTCGCTTTGAACCGATCGCGATCAGTAGTGTACTGACGATTCGGGGAAGAAATCTCCAAAGCCAAACTGTGGAAATTCATATTGGCGATTTGGTGATTACGCCGATGGAAGTTAAGGAGCGCGAAATTACGTTTTCGTTAAGGAATACTCCTTTTCCGATGCTCCAAGCTGGAGTACAGAGTTTACAAGTAGTACATCGTCTTGAGAGTACTTCACCTTTAATGACCAATGCGATCACTTCTAATGTATTACCCTTTGTTCTTTGCCCGACAATTATCAATCTATCGGTACGAAATATAGAAGAGGTGGAAGATAATTTGCGATCGGCAGTGGTTGTCGTGCAGTTAGATGTTTTGGTGCGTGAGAAACAGAAAGTAGTCATAGCCCTGAATGAATGGACGATAGAATCTCCTAGTATCTATATGTTTGATCGACCTCCTCTACCAAGTGCTAGTTCCACGATTGAGATTCCGATTACTAATGTCAAGGCAGGTGAGTATATTGTGCGAATCAGGATTGATGGTGCAGAGAGCAAGCTGGGTGTAGATGATAATCCTGATAGTCCGACCTATAACTGGTATAACAGTCCTAAAATTGCGATTTCCTAAACTTAATGATATTTGTGCCGCACTTCGCGCGGCACAAATATCATTAAGTGACTCAACTTACGTAGAAGGTTATAAGACCCTCACCCCTAGCCCCTCTCCCCCTTTGGGAGCTACGGTGTACACACAAGTCATAAAACCCAGTCAAGTCAACAATTAATCGCCCCCTAGCCCCCAATTCTGGGGGAACAAGAAAATAAAATTCTTTTAAAGTCCCCCAGAATTGGGGGATTTAGCGATTGTCTTAAATGTCAAGGCATAAGTTCATTTCATTGAGGAAAAAATGAATCCAAAATTACTCACGCTAAAGCAAGACCATAGACAGGTCTAAAAAAGTTTAAATCTATCCTCTATCTAGGTAGTCACAACAACAGTCTCACGCCACGCAGTTTTTTGTTTGAGCATGGCATTGAGAATAATCAATAGCTTGTGCATACATGCAGTCAGAGCAACTTTTTTAAGCTTGCCCCTTGCAATCAGGCGATCGTAAAACGCACGAATCACAGGATTATACCGAACCGCAACCAGAGCAGCCATATATAGAACCGCTCGAACTGAGGCTCTGCCGCCAGTAATTCTCCGCTTACCACGCATCTGTCCGCTATCACAATTCATCGGAGCCAGTCCAACCAAACTAGAAATTTGTTTTGGGGTAAGGGTTCCTAGCTCAGGCAAAGAAGATAACAGTGTGCTTGCCACGACGAGTCCAACCCCAGCTACACTGGTCAAAATTGCCTGTTGTTCAGTCCAAAGAGTAGATTCTTTTATCTGCTGGGCAATTTGTTCGTCAATTCCTTTGAGGCGAGACTGTCAAGAAAAATGTGTAAAGTCTAGGAACTAGATGTGGAGACGATCCTCGAAGAGGATGGCAAAGCGATTAAGAGCAGGCTTCCAATCACGAATCGAGCCTCGTCCATTTCTTAGAAATATGCCGCATCGCCAAATAAACCAGCTTGAAAGCAGCCTCATCGGAGGGGAAAATCTGTTGAGATTTAATCACCTTCCGCAAACTGCTATTCATTGACTCAATCGCATTAGTGGTATAAATTGCCCTGCGAATCTCAGGAGGGAAAGCAAAGAAGGGGATAATATTCGCCCAATGACTGCGCCAAGACTTGGAGATCGACGGATATTGCTTATCCCATTTTTCGGCAAACAACTCAAGGTTAAACTCCGCTTCTGATTCCGTCGCAGCAGCATAAATTGCCTTGAGGTCAGCACAAACTTGCTTGCGCTGTTGCCAAGGGACAAAAGCAACCGAGTTACGCACCATATGGACAATGCACAACTGTACCTGTGTCTTGGGAAATACGGTTTCAATGGCATTAGGAAAACCAGTCAAGCCATCGACACAAGCAATCAAAATATCTTTGACCCCACGGTTGTGGATCTCAGTCAATACCGATAACCAGAATTTTGCACCCTCATTGGGGGAAATCCACATACCCAATAGTTCCTTGTATCCGTCCATATTTACTGCCAAGGCAAAGTACAAAGATTTATTGATTACTCGTCCGTTGTCTCGGACTTTGATAACCAAACAGTCCAGAAATACAATCGGATAGACTGCATCAAGGGGACGATTTTGCCATTGTTTTACCTCATCGATCACTGCATCAGTGACATTGGAAATGAGGGTTGGTGATACTTCGACACCATACATTTCTTGCAACTGAGCTTGAATATCCCTGACACTCATCCCTCTGGCATACAAGGCAATCATCTTTTCGTCTAGTCCTGACAAGCGACTTTGTCCTTTCTTTACCATCTGCGGTTCAAACTCACCACTGCGATCTCGTGGTACGGCAATTTCTGCTACGCCAAAGTCCCCTTGGACTTTTTTCTGGCTATAGCCATTGCGACTGTTGGTTTGTCCTTCTGGTTTGGGTTCATGCTTTCCATAGCCCAGATGCGTGCATAGTTCTGCTTCCAATGCTCGCTCCACTAATGCGGTCGTCAGTTGCTTCAGGATTCCTCCTTCTCCGAATAGGTCGGGTGGTGTTTTACATTCTTGGAGCAATTCATCTAGCAGTTCTTTGCGTATATTCATTGGTTTTGGTGTTAGTAATTGTGTGTCTTGATTATCTCTCTGTATACTTCCTAGACTTTACACATCTCACTTTACACTCTCGATGGAAGGTTTTTGGTCGCTTTTGCGCTCTTGGCTACGTCCTCATCGTGGTATTTCTCAAGAAAAGTTACCTTTATATTTGAGCTTCTTTGAGTTTGTTCATAATGCTAAGAAACGGGGTAAAGCTTTGCTCAGTGCTTTGCTTCAATCTCTCCTTTCCTCACCTCCCCGATTTACCTATTGAGCCGAAAAGTTTTTTTACGAGTTAATCCCAGTCTCTCTATACCCCGATGAATAGTCGGTACACTTACTTTTAACCCTGTTTCTATTTCTAACTGTTCGCTTAATTCGGATAATGTTGCATCATTAGTTGATTCGACGATTTGCTGCAATTTCTGTAAATGTTCTGCGTCTAGCTTTGGATTTACTCCTCCTGCGTGCGGTAATGGACTTACACTTCCTGTCTTACGCCATTGTTGAATAAGATCGTTTACAAAGGTTTTACCTACTTGAAATTGTTTGGCTATTTCTCGTATTGAACCCACTTTCTCTTCATATGCTCTAACTACTCGGATTCGTAAATCCTCGGAATATGGTTTTGCCATTCTGTTTTTCCTCTTTCCCTACCATTATATCCTGTCCGCTTTACTCCGAAAACTGCAATAATTGCAAACCAATTAATCGCCCATGACGATCTTCCTCACCGAAACGACTTGTTAGCCAACCTAGTAATTGTCGCAAGGCATCATCCTCAGCACAGCAATGGGAAATTTTTAACAAATTTTTCTCATAATATATCCGCTATGTGGTGTTTGCTTGTTTAATCTTTCCTTTATCTATTCTTGAAATAGTCCTGAATCCTGAGACGGGGCTAGAAACTTGGCAGATTAATGCCAGCGACATTTTTGCTTGGCTTAAGGTTTAACCAAATACAGTGAATATAGATTAAGCTCAGCGATCAAGCTTCCATTACTTGCATTTTTCTACAGTTCCATCGGGCATCGTCGCTCCACAAAAATTTGCTCCTTGCAGTACTGCACCCCGCAAATTCGCACCCGTGAGATTTGCCCCTGAGAGATTTGCCCGTTGTAAATTTGCGCCCACAAAATCTGCACCCCGCAGGTCAGACTGACTGAGATTTGCGTCCAATAGTCGCGCCCCTCGCAAACGCGCCAAGCGTAAATTTGCTCCCGCTAAGTCTTCACCCCTGAGATTGCGATCTTCGCCGCCACGATTGACAATATCCCAGACGATCCGCCACTTGCGATCGAGTACTGTCTCCTCGTTAATAATACTTTCGCGTAGATTTGCTAGGCGGAGATTCGCTCCTTCCAAATTAGCATCGGACAACTGCGCTCCTGCAAAATCTGCTTCCGTGAGATTCGCCTTCATCAAATCGGCATAGCGTAAATTTGCATCATTGAACTTGACACGGGCAAGGTTGCTGCGGCGGAGATTAGTGATAAAGAGATAGGCTTGGGTGAAGTTCGCATCTTCCATATTAACCCCAGCTAGATTAGCTTTCTCAAAGTTTCCGCCCGATAAATCTGCCGCCACGAGGGTTTGACCATCGAGACGCTGATTCACGACTTTCCAAACGAGAAACCATTTTGGATCAAAGAAAGTATCACTATCGATTTTGCTCGATCGCAAATCAGTATGAAATAAATTTGCCCCCGCAAAGGTGGTTCCTTCTAGACTTGCCCCCTCTAGATTGGCTCTGGTGAGATTCACTTCACTAAAGTTAGCACGGCGTAAATTCGCTCTTTTTAAGCGGGAGTTGGTGAAGTCAGCTTTTTCTAATTCCGCAAGCCCTAGATTTGCACGTTCGAGATTAGCATTATCTATTTTCGCTCCATTTAACTTGGCAAATTGGAGATCGGCATTTTTTAAGGAAGCTTGGCTGAGGTTGGCGCGTTCGAGATTTGCATATTTGAGATTGGCTCGAAATAGATTTGCCCCTTCAAGCTTTGCTTCGAGTAAATTGGCATTTAAAAAATCTGCTCCCGATAGCAGCGCAAAGCGGAGATCGGCTCCCAGCATATTCGATCGCATAAATTTTGCACCATCGAGCTTTGCCCCACGCAGATCGGCTTTACGGAGATCGGCATCCCTGACATTCGCACCGATCAAATCGGCTCCTGCTAGGCGAGCATCAGGCAGATCGCACTCCGAGCATTCCTTGGTTTTGATGAGTTGATCGACATGGCTTTGATTTGCCGCTAGTACTGAGGTTGCCGTAGTAATGGCGATAATTGTGGAAATAGCGATCGCCTCTTTGATCGCTTTTTTGATCGCCCCTTTGCCTATACCCATCCTTTTACTTCCGTATCCATCATTGGTTTTTCGAGTTTAATATATTCAATTTTTGCCGCTTGCAGGATATGTTTCATTTGTACGGGTTCATTGTGATCCGCCGCAATAAAGGCAGAATTGAGGGCAATATTGCGAATATTACCACCCGCCACACTGAGTTTAGCAAGTTTGAGATAGTCTAGATTGAGAGTAGGTGTTTGCTTCGGAAAAGCGCGTCGCCAGATTTCCGCCCGTTGCTCAGAATCTGGGAATGGGAATTGCACCACAAAGCGTAAGCGTCGGAGGAAGGCTTGGTCAAGGGAATTTTTGAGGTTAGTGGTTAATACGGCGAGTCCGCGATAGGCTTCCATTCTTTGCAAGAGATAGCTTACGCCAACATTGGCATGGCGATCGTGGCTGTCTTTAACCTCGGTGCGTTTGCCAAAGAGGGCATCCGCTTCATCAAAGAGTAAAATTACACCTCCACCTTCGGCGGCATCAAAAATTCGCTTGAGATTTTTCTCCGTTTCGCCAATGTACTTATCGATGACGGAACTCAAATCAATGCGATAGACATCAAGCTGTAGCTCATTGCCTAAAACCTCGGCTGCCATCGTTTTACCTGTACCACTTGCGCCTGCAAACAGAGCGCTAATCCCTAAGCCGCGCCGACTCCTTCCTGCAAAGCCCCATGTTTCATAGACGGTCAATCGTTGGCGCACATGGGCAGCGATGTCATGGAGCACGAATTTTTCTTTCGATGGCAAAATCAGATCTTCCCAATTTGCCGTTGTTTCTACGCCTTGGGCTAGTTCATCCAGTCGCGGACGGGATTGGGAACGGCAAGCGTTCCATAGTGAATGCTCAAAGGAATGCTCAGTTTCCTGTTGATGCAGACTCTTCGCCTTGAGCGCCGCATTGTAGATATGGGTTGGCGAGAGATTGAAATAGGAAACGAGTTTAGTAATGGAACCGTTGAGGGAACTATGGAGATGCTCGTCTAAATCGCTGAGGGCATCTTCCCAGAGGGTTTGCTGCTCATTTACAGAAGGCGATCGCACCTCAAAGGTGATGATCGTGCGTTGATGTTGGCGGCGACGGGTTTGGCTACTAATCAGCATCGGACATTTGAGGATCTCGATCAGATAGCCGATCGCCATATCTTGGCTAGGATTTGTTGCTTCATCGCGATCGCAGTCGAGCAAAATGGCGATATTGTTGAGCGTATATTCGCGATCGCAGAGCAAGGCAATGGACTGTAAATTTGTTAAATCTTGGGGCAGAATATTCGCCGATATTTTATAAAGTTTGAGGTCGAGATTGCGGCAAACATTGGCAGCGATCGCTATTTTGCTAGCGATATCTTCACCACAAATCTGTAATACGGGAAGTAGCTCCGATTGATCTTGATTGGCTGCATGTAGCCATGTCGCGATCGCTTGATCGACGATTTGTTGATGGGAGTCAATGGTGACGGCATCCGTTACTAAGGGTTCTAACAAATGGAGTAAACGCTCGTCTAAATCCTGCTCTCCCATGACATAATGCAAAATCCGTTCATTAATCCGCAAAGGACTAGCGGTTAGCGCATTACCTGCACCGATTTCCACTAATTGCCAGCGTCGCAATGGGGCAGCAGGCGATAGGGCTGACCAATTAGGATGCTCTAGCACCGACATTGCTAGGCTAAAGGTGGGATAGTTTTGCTTCGGATCATTGGTAATTGAGGCACAGAGGTTCGCCCATCCTGCATCAAGTTCCATTCCGATACAAAGGATTAAGACTTCTTTCTCAAATTGGGACAGATTAAAACTTTCACATAATTGTTGTAGGTGACTGCCTGAGTCCTGTGCAGGGGAATGTAATCCAGCTTGCTTGTCTAGAGTTTCTCCTGTGCGCTCAGCAACTTTTTGCTCTAAGGTTTGGCGCATTTTCGCGATTTCGCTAAATAGAGCATTTTGATTGAGCTTACGAGCATTGACTGTGGGGCGAGAGGGGGGTGATATGGTCATGACTCCCTTACACTTTGGATTAACCGATCCAGATAGGCGATCGCCTCATGCTCTGATAGCAAGATCGCTTCACCCTTTTGCAAAATTTCATATTTGCCACCCCGAAATCCATGCCCCGCTATCAAACCCATTGATACTGCCATATTCCCAACTTCGGTAAGCTTATTAATGCTCATCGTTTCTACTTCGAGGTCAAGTTGATGCCGAAGGTCTTTGTCATTCATTCTTGTTAATCCTAGCTTTAATGAATTTTTTCTATGATATTGCCATGTAAATTGTGACTTTATCTAATTGCAAATTGCTGTATGATTTCAGCCTATTATTTACTATAAAGTTTGCTAATTTGTGATTACTTAAACTTTTTACAAGGCACTGAGTTGTAAAGTTAGTATGGCTAGTGCTTAGTACTAACCATGGGACACCATAGACCAAGTTAAATCCGATCAAGTTAAATCTCAAAAATCCTGCTTACTATGAGGAGTGACACCACCATATTTGCTTCAAATAGCGACAATAGTAACGATATCGAGCAAAATGCAGGATTGAGCATGGTGGATATTCTGACATTATCCACACAGCAGCAACAAATTATTAATTGGATTATGCGGCATCGCGAGTCTACCCTTGAGGCGATCGCGAATGGTATTGGCACAACTCCAGAAAATACTTTGCTCGAAATTGAAGCTTTAATTAGTCAAGGATTTCTCGAATTAATTGCCAACCAAGGGGGAAATTATTACGCGATCGATTTTCGTCGCCAGCAAAGTATTAACAATCTTGATGCGATGCCCAATGCATCGGTGGCGATTCGTCCCCTATCGATCATTCTCAATCCATCGGGGACAGTTTCCATTGCGACAGGGGAGAAATTTGAGCTATGTGTAACGGTCACTAATCAGGGCAATCGCAGTGCCGTCATCAGTGTAGCGATCGATCAAGACTCTAGCTCGATCTATTCTTGGTGCGCCTTCCCTTCCGAGCGCCTTGCCCTCAGTGTGGGGCAAAGCTGTGAAGTAGTGTTTCCGATTCAAGTACCGCCAACTACGCCTCCCAAGGAATATGGCTATACACTAATCATCGATGCCCCTGAGCATTATCCCGAAGATACACCCATTCAATACAAGGGACGGGTGATTGTCACCCCTTCGATCCAAGAAGTAGTCAGGGTAAATGATCCGACCTTTGCCACAATTCCTCGCACCACCTCCGCCAGTCCCCACCAAATGCGCGGGGGCGAAATTTGGCAAATCTTAATTTCAGTAAATAATCGTTCGGAGCGAGTCGATCGCTTTCGGGTCACTATCCCCGATCTCGATTCCAAATGGGTATCCATTTACTATCCTGAAGGCTTAGCTTTAGTGGGGGTTGTGGAGGCGGCGGAAGGTTTACCCCTCAATCCTGATACTCAAGGACAAATCACTTTAATTTTCAAGCCACCTATGGATGCTTGGGCAGGTATTTACTCACCAACTATTCGTGTCCACTCGACCAATAATCCTGACTTAGCGCTGTTAGACATTGTTTACTTTGAAATTCTGCCAGTCTATCAACTGGATATTCAACTAGTAACCTTGCTCACCAGAGTTGAGAATCAGCCATCTCTTTACGAAATGCGCTTTAAGAGCAGTAGTAATATTGCCCGTGAATTAATCGTGCGTGCGAGTAGTCCTGAACAGGATGGACTCCTAACCTACAGCTTTAGCAGTGAAGAAACGCGAATTTCTCCCTATGGCAATTCCCGAATTAATCTAGAAGTACAAACCACGAAAAAGTGTAAACCTAAGTTTTTAAGTGAGCGATACCTCAGTTTCATTGTTGAAGTGGAAGATAAGCAGGGAGTTGCTTTAGTTAGCGATCGCTACTTAGGCAATTTGATTGTCCCCGCCCGTCCTTGGTGGCAATTGGTACTAGTAATCATCGGCATCATTGGCATCATTGGCACAATTATCTTTTTGATCTGGTGGTTCTTTTTCCGCCCACCTGAAGTTCCTGTCGTCGTTGAATTTACTTCCGAATCACCCAACTACCGTGAAGTTGCCAATGAATCAATTCGCTTACGGTGGCGAGTGACTAATCCTGATCTAATTAAAGAAATTAAAGTAGAAGGATTAGGTGAAGAGCAAACGACTCTGAGCCAGCCTGTAGTCTATAACTTTAGCGCGGGCATTCCTGCTGAGTTAAAAGAATATTGCGTAATCGATCGCGAATTACTTTGTCAGAATGTGCCCACCGATGCGCGCAAGCCTAGTCAATATATTTTCCAAATGAACTTGGCATCCAAGAATCCCAAAACGGGCATCTTGCCATTAGCAAAAACGACGAAGATTATTGTCGAGCCTGTCCCCCAAGCGCAGATTTTAGAGTTTGCCTCCAACAAGCCTCTCTATACCGAATCTAAACCTGTTTTACCAACCATCGTGCCTGCACCCGTCGCCAAGACTGGTCAACAAGCAGATAATGCTCCGAAAGCAGAATCTAATACCACAAATAATCAGTCCACTTCTACGGAAGCATCAAGTAATCCCGCTAGTTCCGTAAATAGCCCATCCCCTGAGGTAGTTGCCGCTAAAGCGAAGGAAACAGTCTTTATCCCTGAAGTCTTAGAGAAGCGAGTCTTCTTTACAGCCTTAGGCATTGCCGAAAGTCCGACTAAGTTGGGACTGATCAAGCCGAAACCCGATCTGGATAATGAAGTACGTTTGAATTGGCGATTATCGAATGTTAGCCAAATTCGAGAATTAACCCTCGTTGGGCGATCGCCTGAAGGTGAAATCAAAAGCCCACCATTAAAGTACTTGCTCACCGAAGGAGTTCCGCGATCGCTACGTCCCTATTGCACCATTTCTAACGATGAGATGCTTTGCAAAAATGTGCCTACCGAAGCAAGAGCTTCAGGCAATTACATTTTTGAATTAGCGATCGTTCCGCGTAAACCTCCTGTCGATCCCAAAGCAGTTCCTGTGATGCGGAAAACGGAGATTGTCAAAGTTGCTCCTTACCCCGCCAAGATTCTCGAACTCAAGGTCAATGGACAGGATGCATTGCCCCAATATTCCTTTAATCTCAATCCTGATATTCCCACCATTCTCACCCTATCTTGGAAAGTAGAAGCCTCAGCCGCCGCCAAAATCGATCTCTTGCCTGCCCCCGGAAATGTCGCCGCCGTTGGACAATTAGCGCTTCCCCTTAGTCCTAAATCCGCCGAAGTAACCTATACCCTAAAAGTTACTAATCCCGATGGACAAATCATTATGCGTTCCTTCATTGTCCAAACGATCGCGCCTCCCCCAGCACCAAAACCTGAAGAAACACCACCGATCGCATTACCCCCTGATGTCCCTGCGATCGACTCTCCTCTCATCCCCACACCACCAAATCAGCGATCAGGAGGCACTCTCAGCCCGTCAGAAGTTCCTCCTAGCCAAAAGTAAGATGTGCATCTTACGGAAACAAGGGGCTTAAGCCCCTTGTTTCCGTAAGATCTAAGTTAAATAGACCAGTGAAATTTAGTTGATCATGCTTCAAACAGAATTTAAATTCATGTTACCCAAAGGGTTATATCTCGATGGAGAATTACACCAACAGGGCAAAATCAAGCTCCTAACTGCGAAGGATGAATTGGTCATACAGGACTTGGCTAATCGTCATCCCAACATCGATGTCGTTTTCTGCGTCTTAGCTCAGGCGATCGCGCAATTAGGTAGCCTGACCAAAGTTATGCCACAACAACTAGAGCAACTCTTTCTCCCCGACTTTCTATATTTCCAAAGTCTCTTTAGCCAACTGCAACCGCAAAACCTAGATCCATCGGGGGAATCATAGGCTACCCCTCCGAGAGGTTATATGAGGAGGTAGCCTTCATCGCTTTTTACTTCCATTGGTCAAGGGAAGATATACTCAACCTCACCCATGCCGAACGCCTTCGTTGGGTCAATGAAATTATGCGTTTACGCTAGGCTTAGTCACCAGCCAATCGGCAGTCACGATTATTCAGCTTGCGATCGGACATGATCGTGCGACAAAAGATACTCTTTTGAGAATTAGCATCCTTCAATAGAGCAGCATCAGAAACCATTTAAGAATTGCATGACACATAAAATTTCGTCTAAATTCTAGCAGTATAGCCCCCTAAATCCCCTAATTCTGGGGGACTTAAATCCCACATTCCGCTCTCAAAAGAAGTAAAAAACAATTAGGAAATAGGTAGAGGGAGAAGATAATAGCGACGACAAGCAGAGGGAAAGAACTGTAAGATGTGAAGACGAGATGAGTTCAAGTTAACAATTTGCTTAACATCATAGACAACAACGAGATGAACGGCTAAAAAGCATTGAAAAATCCAGCGTAACGTAGGAGAATTTGTGGGTTTACCCAACTGGTTGGGAATGGTAGCTTGATTTTGAGCTAGAGCCAGTCTAAGTTGCCGTTGCCCCAAATTATAGACGAGTAAGCAAAGCGCCATAATCATGCCCAAAACCTGAATGCGACGACGAGATTTCAGGAAAACGCTAGAAGCAAAGAATAGAGGATCTTTGAGGAAGCGAAAACCACGTTCAGGACCTTGCTGAGCCTTGTATTCTTTTAGGGTCATCTCAGTCGTGAAATTGTCAGCATCAAGAACATTCGTCGCCAGCACAAATCTGCCACAGCGTCTGCGTTGTGCCGAGATTTGGGATTCTATAGGGGTGATAGTCGCGGTAACCCGATACGTCATATGACTGGGGAGGTCATTTTTGCTAGGTTTACCAGCTTTTTGATAATGTCGTTTTTCAACTACCTGAATATCACTAAGCTGATGCCATGACATCTTATTTGAAAGATGTTGGGCGGCAGCGATCGCATCAGCAGCACAAGCGAAGTCTTGTCCTGAGAGGGTCTGTAAATCTTGGTGACATTTATGGCGGAACGCATCAGCAGCACAAGCGAAGTCTTGTCCTGAGAGGGTCTGTAAATCTTGGTGACATTTATGGCGGAATTGCTCTAGTTTCTTGTCCAATTTTTCAAGGTCAGATTTGCGTCTTTCTTGGCTCTCAACTAATATCCACCTCTGATTGACCTCACCATATTCACTGACAGTTTCGCTGGTGCGATATCCTTTCAAATTGCTTGAGGCTAACTGAATATTTGACTCAACTAGCTCTGCTGCTTCCTTGATGCTTAACGGTACTCGTGTTAACCATTTTAGCCCTGCCATTGCGGCTATATTATCAGCACTGTATAGTGCTGCATCAGCTATGCAAATCCCTTCAAATGTCCATTGCTGTTTGAACTTTTGGAATAATTCTGCAAATCTCTCTTTATCTGACTGATTGCCGTTACCCATTTCCAGCATGACTGGGATATCCCCATCTCCCACACATAGCAGATTCATCACAAATTGTTTCAAGTCTGGGCGATGGTCTCGTGAATATCCGTATGTAATTTCTACTGCTTCCGTTGCTTCCCCTTCATACTTACCATCTACATGAAATGAGCTTGAGTCCAGATGTCCTGTTGCTACTTCTATGCCAAATTTCTTTACGGCCGCTAGGCTTATTGTCATGAATATATCACTAACGTTTTCGGCATATATATCATCCATGACTTGCCCTAGTCGGTCATCGTTTAAGTATTCCGCTTTCACTCCTGCTCCTAATAAATGTTCTATGGCAATCCCTTCATAGAATTTCTCAAACATATACAACGGCGCGGATACAAATCCTAATCCGTTGATCAGCATTGCTTTTACGATTACCCCTGCGCTTACTTTCTCTCGACTGTTTTTGCCCAGTCTTTCGTTGATGATCTCCTCTATCCCGATCTCATCAATTATTCCTGCTACGATTCCTAGATGGTCTAGGTTTTGCACTGTTATCTCGTTTCTGATATCTCCCTCCTGTTTCTATCCTTGCTTTTTTCCTATTCTAATTATTTTTGCCTTCTTTTTGGGAGCGGAATGTGGGCTAGATGAGTTAAGTCAAATGTTGCATGAGTGTACTGGGAAACTGATTAGTCGAGTCACAGTAGGTCGGATGCTCAAGAAGCTAAATTTAACCTTCAAAAAAAAACGTTGCATCCAACCGAAAAAGAAACCGAAAGAGTGCAGCAACAACGATATGATTTCTGGCAATCAGTGCGAGGAATCCTTGCCAAGGACATGATTTTTATAGATGAGTCAGGCATAAATTTAGCTCTAACCAGATTGTTTGCCCGTTCTGTCAAAGGAACAAGAGCACGAGGCTCAAAACCCCTCAAACGCGGTAAAAATGTTTCTGGAGACTGTCAAGAAAAATGTGTAAAGTCTAGGAACTAGATGTGGAGACGATCCTCGAAGAGGATGGCAAAGCGATTAAGAGCAGGCTTCCAATCACGAATCGAGCCTCGTCCATTTCTTAGAAATATGCCGCATCGCCAAATAAACCAGCTTGAAAGCAGCGTCATCGGAGGGGAAAATCTGTTGAGATTTAATCACCTTCCGCAAACTGCTATTCATTGACTCAATCGCATTAGTGGTATAAATTGCCCTGCGAATCTCAGGAGGGAAAGCAAAGAAGGGGATAATATTCGCCCAATGACTGCGCCAAGACTTGGAGATCGACGGATATTGCTTATCCCATTTTTCGGCAAACAACTCAAGGTTAAACTCCGCTTCTGATTCCGTCGCAGCAGCATAAATTGCCTTGAGGTCAGCACAAACTTGCTTGCGCTGTTGCCAAGGGACAAAAGCAACCGAGTTACGCACCATATGGACAATGCACAACTGTACCTGTGTCTTGGGAAATACGGTTTCAATGGCATTAGGAAAACCAGTCAAGCCATCGACACAAGCAATCAAAATATCTTTGACCCCACGGTTGTGGATCTCAGTCAATACCGATAACCAGAATTTTGCACCCTCATTGGGGGAAATCCACATACCCAATAGTTCCTTGTATCCGTCCATATTTACTGCCAAGGCAAAGTACAAAGATTTATTGATTACTCGTCCGTTGTCTCGGACTTTGACAACCAAACAGTCCAGAAATACAATCGGATAGACTGCATCAAGGGGACGATTTTGCCATTGTTTTACCTCATCGATCACTGCATCAGTGACATTGGAAATGAGGGTTGGTGATACTTCGACACCATACATTTCTTGCAACTGAGCTTGAATATCCCTGACACTCATCCCTCTGGCATACAAGGCAATCATCTTTTCGTCTAGTCCTGACAAGCGACTTTGTCCTTTCTTTACCATCTGCGGTTCAAACTCACCACTGCGATCTCGTGGTACGGCAATTTCTGCTACGCCAAAGTCCCCTTGGACTTTTTTCTGGCTATAGCCATTGCGACTGTTGGTTTGTCCTTCTGGTTTGGGTTCATGCTTTCCATAGCCCAGATGCGTGCATAGTTCTGCTTCCAATGCTCGCTCCACTAATGCGGTCGTCAGTTGCTTCAGGATTCCTCCTTCTCCGAATAGGTCGGGTGGTGTTTTACATTCTTGCAGTAATTCATCTAGCAGTTCTTTGCGTATATTCATTGGTTTTGGTGTTAGTAATTGTGTGTCTTGATTATCTCTCTGTATACTTCCTAGACTTTACACATCTCACTTTACACTCTCTGTTTCTGTGATTGGTGCGATTGGTCTTAATGGCTTGTTGACTCAAGTTAGTATCTTAGGGGCTACTGATAGTCTTACCTTTGAAGCTTTTATTGCCACTAAACTGGTTCCTAAGCTTTGGGCTGGTGCTTATGTGTTTATGGATAATTGCTCCATCCACAAGGGCGAAAATATCTCGACTTTGATTGCGGCGGCTGGCGCTACCCTTATCTATCTGCCTCCCTATTCTCCTGACTTTTCACCTATTGAGAATTGTTGGTCAAAAATTAAGAGTATTCTCCGTTCTATTGCTGCTAGAAGTTATCCTGATTTGCTCACATCTCTTGATGATGCTTTTAATAGTCTTTCTCCTTCTGATTTTCGTTCTTGGTTTACTCATTCTTGTTACTGTACCTCACTAGACTGATATTTGCTATAAAAGATTTTATTGCGAGTAAAAGTAGTGCGTTCGAGTTTCCCAAACTGCCAAAATTTACCATTAGAAGTAATCCCAAAAACAGTTAACGCTGCTAGATTATTCAACTTTTGAGCGGCATACATTTCTGCTAAAAATTGACCCCAAGCCGCATCAAAATTATCCTGTTTAGCTTCGATCAGTAAAAAATAGGGCTTATCAAATACCACTTTACCAAGAGGCGATCGCTTTGCCAAAATGTACTCAGGAAAGCCAGTTAAGTTCTCAGTGTAGTTAAGATATTGATGACTCCACAGCGTAAACTTTTTGGCAAGAGGTTTCCAAACTTCCTTCAAAATAGGATAGATCAAATTCTCACAAATGGCATATTCAGAGTTATCCACAACTCCCTCGTTTAACATAAACTCAAGATCCGTCAAAAAATAATCACGAATATCAAAAGGAACTTCTTGCATAAAGTTTTCTTCTACAAAGGAAATTTCTAATTCCTTAAGAGTCGCGCCTAAACTTTTGTAGTGACTAAATGACATGTTTTTTACTCCTTATTTTTCAGATTGATTTCGCAATTTTAAAAAATATAATGCAACCAACCTAACACAACTTCCAAATCACCAAGAACATGACCGAATTAATGACGCTATTACGACAATTAAGCCGCGCCAAAAGATCACGATTAGTATTTACATGGGTAAAAGTGCCTAATGTTCCTCTGATCGCTCCTGAGCCAAACGCGATCGCTGCTTAAGAGAGCAAATCATTTCACAAAAATAAATCTTGAGGAAGTTCGACTTTTTTAAAGCTCTCCCAAGATTTACCGATATTAACCAGCAAAATGTAGACTTGGGGAAGAACAAGACTCCAGCTATAGTTGGTTTTTGAGTCAAACTATAAGCTTTCTAGTAGATGTCTCAGACTTAGCCTTTGTCGGTACTGCCGAAGCGATCGCCGATCAAATGGAGCAATGGCTATTTGAAGAGGGTTCGGATGGTTTTAATATCATGTTTCCGTTTGTGCCTGAAGGACTCAATGATTTTGTGGAAAAGGTAGTTCCTGAACTGCAACGACGGGGAATTTTTCGGAAGGAGTACGAGGGCAAAACCCTTCGCGAAAATCTGGGACTTTCCCGACCTCCTAACCAATTTTTTCAGGGCTAATAGAAGAGATTTTTTGTGGGTTGTCTTGTTCTCTCTTCCCAAAAAGGGAGAGGGACTAGGGGTGATGGTCTTAAATCATTGATTTTGGAATCGTGGAATACCAATTTTTTTGGTTACTTCATGAGATAGTTTTGCCTATGCACAAAACTACTAAAAACCTATCGAGTTACCGTAGATTAGATTTGCTTTGCCTCTTTTTCATCAGTTTAGGAGCCATTTAGGAGATATTTATGTCGGTTGATCCTCAAGATTCGTCGCTACCATCTGATTATGTTCCCGAATTCAACCCAGAATCCAATCCAGAATCAATAAAAAAAGTGCGATCGCCAAAGGAGCGCCTTGGTGCGAGTAGACGCAAATTTCTCGGTCGCGTCGGACTATTCACCGCTTCCACAGCCGTCGCAGGAGTGGTTACACCATCTCTATTCAAAAATCAAGAGAATACTGCTCAAGCCGAGCCAATTTCTAAATTTACAGGTAATGACTTCCCTGCTAGGGCTTATCAAGTAAGGATTAAAGCCGCAGAAAGTCTCAAGCAACCCATCCCCAACCATCCCACCAATGGCGATGAAGCCAAGTATCCTAACAAAATCGCTACCGATACTAGAGGCTTGCCGCACAATGAATTAGGTGAAGTTGATCTCAAGGCTTATCAATCTCTTATCGATGCTTTGCGATCGGGTGACCCAGACAAATATGAGCAGATCATTCTTGGTGGTGGTCGCAAATTAGTACAACCATTAACCCCTTTAGCGGTCAGTTTGACTGGGCTGAATCCTGCGCTATTCCCAATTCCGATTCCTCCCACCCTCGATAGTGCCGAACAAGCCGCCGAATATGTGGAAATTGCTTGGCAGGGGCTATTGCAGGATGTTCCCTTTAGTGAATATCGCAACGACACAAATAACCCTCTAATTTTGGCAGCAGTTCAGGATCTCAATCGCCTGTCTGGATTTAAAGGTCCTAAGGAAAATGGTCGAATTACACCCGAACTTTTATTTAGAGGTTCCGCTTTCTATACTGATGGTAATGGACGGACTATTTACTTCACGCTGTCAGGAGCCGATACTGGGCCCTATGTGTCCCAGTTCCTATTGCGTCCTATTCCCGCAGGAACTCAGTCCTATGCTCAGCTTCATCGTGTTCCTCTCGCTACTCCTGAAAATAGCTTCCAAGTTAATTATGATGAGTGGCTACTTGTCCAGAATGGAGGCAATTCTGGACGTGCCATCAAATTTGACCCCGTGCGCCGCTACTTTATTAATGGACGCGATCAAGGGGAAATTTCCCATAATCCCCCACCTGTATATACTAATGCTGCTCTAATTTTGTTGGGTAAAGCAGTTAAGGATAATCCTCTAGCAGGTGGTGTGGGCGCTCCTTACAACCCTAGCAATCCCTACAATAAATCGAAAACTCAAGTGGGTGGTTCAGGAACCTTTGGTCCTGGTTATGCTCAGGGCTTAATTGCTGCGGTGAGTGCCCATGCAATTCGGGCGGCTTATTGGCAGAAATATTATGTCCATCGTCGTCTGCGATCGGAAGCCTTTGGTGGTTTGGTTCACAATAATAAAGTGAAGAAGACTGACTATCCAATTCATCCTGATGTATTCAATTCCGAAATCCTCGATCGCCTCTATAGCAATAATAAGAGCTATCTATTGCCTCAGTTTTTCCCCGAAGGCTCTCCAACCCATTCCTCTTATCCTGGGGGAGCCTCGGTGACAGCAGGGGCAAGTGTGACGATCTTGAAAGCTCTATTTGATGGTAGCTATGTGATTCCTAATCCCGTGATTCCCGATCCCAAAGATCCCACGAAATTGATTCCCTATGAAGGCGCACCGCTAACCGTAGAGGGCGAGTTGAATAAACTTGCCGCAAATATTGGCTTAGGTCGCAATAGTGCAGGTATTCACTGGCGTACTGATGCTTCGGCTTCCTTAGCGTTGGGTGAGGCGGTGGCGATCGCTATTCTCAGAGATGAAAGGTTAACTTTCCGTGAGAAGTTTGGTGGTTTCACATTCACTAAGTTTGATGGAACTAAGGTCACAATTTAGAGTTTATCGCCCCTCACCCCTAGCCCCTCTCCCGCAGGAGAGGGGAATTACTTTCCCAATCATCACTTTATATGTCAGAAATAACAGATTTATCAGCAGCAGAGATTGGATCGCGATATCGACAAGGGGATCTGTCACCTCTAGAAGTCACGAAAGCAACCCTGCAACGGATTGAGGACTACAACGATTTGGTGAATGCCTTTGCGATCGCTGTTGATCCCGAAATCGCTCTTGCGGAAGCGCAAGCCTCCGAGCAGCGTTGGCGCGAAGGTAATCCCCTTGGCAAATTAGATGGAATTCCCTTCACAGCTAAAGACTTACTCTTAACGAAAGGATTACCCACTCGTCGAGGGAGTAAGGCGGTTAAACCCAATCAAGCATGGGATGAAGATGCCCCCGCAGTGGCGCGACTCCGTGAACAGGGCGCGATCCTCCTCGGTAAAACTACGACTTCCGAATTTGGCTACAAAGGTGTCACCGATAGCCCCCTAACAGGAATTACCCGCAATCCTTGGAATATCAACCTCACTCCAGGCGGAAGTAGTGGCGGTGCAGCAGTGGCGGCAGCTTTAGGATTTGGAATTCTCCATTTGGGAACCGATGGTGGTGGCTCAGTGAGAGCGCCTGCATCCTTAACAGGGGTATTGGGAATTAAACCAACTTTTGGCCGAGTTGCTGGTTATCCCATTGCCCATACGGGAACAGTTTTTCATGTCGGTGTGCTTACCCGCACCGTTGCGGATGCAGCGCTGACCTTAAATGCGATCGCCCATCCTGATGTGCGCGACTGGTATGCTTTACCCGATCACAATTTGGACTATACCGCAAATTTAGATCGGAACATCGCAGGGTTACGCATTGCTTTTAGCGCTAATTTGGGCTATGCCAATGTTGATCCTGATGTTGCCGATTTAGTAAAAAAAGCTGTGGCAGTATTTGCTCAGTTAGGAGCGATCGTCGAAGAGGTTGATCCAAATTTTCCAAATCCGCGTAAGATTTCTCAAACCCTATGGCAAGCAGGTGCAGCTAAATTATTACGGAGCTTCACCCCAGAACAACGTGCTGTAGTTGAGGAAGGCTTACGAGCGACAGCAGCAGCAGGCGATCGCCTCACTCTCACGGAATATCTGAAAGCTCAAGATAATCGGGAAGCTTTAGGAAGACATTTGCAAAGATTCCACCAAAATTATGATTTGTTGTTGACACCCACTTTAGCGATCGCCGCCTTCCCCGTAGGACTAAACAGACCACCCACAATTCCCGCAAATGTTACTGATCCGCAAAGAGAATGGTCGCCTTTTACCTATATTTTTAATCTCACGCAACAACCTGCGGCTTCTATTCCCATTGGTTTTACCAAGGATGGATTACCTGTGGGTCTACAAATTGTCGCGGCTAAATATAATGATGCATTAGTATTGCAAGCAGCAAAAGCTTACGAAAATATCGCTCCTTTTGCTCTACCATTACAGTCCAATAAACATCTTTCTGCAAAATAGCCCTACTTTCTAGCCCAACAGTGAAGAGGTTTACAATATTATGAGCAACCAAATTTCTAATTCTCGCCTACAAACAGTCGATGCTGTCACACTCAAACAGTGGTTAGACCACAATCAAGTGATATTGATCGATGTCCGCGAACCTTCAGAATATGCAGCCGAAAGAATTGATGGAGCTAAATTATTCCCCTTGTCTAGGTTTGATATCAATCAACTCCCTCTTGATCAAGACAAAGATATCGTTCTTCAATGTCAAACTGGAAATCGTTCTGCACAGGTCGCCCAGCAACTGTTAGCTTCAGGAATAGCATCAGTTACTCATTTAGACGGAGGACTTAACTCTTGGAAACAGCAGGGATATCCAGTGCGCGTGAATCGAAATGCCCCAATTAGTATGCCTCGGCAAGTACAAATTATTACTGGTTCAATTATTGTGATTACAACTATTCTAGGAGCGCTTGTATCACCGTTATTTCTCATAGTTAGTGGTTTAGCTGGAGCAGGACTAGTTTTCTCTGGTGTTTCCAATACATGCCCGATGGCTAACTTATTAGCCAAGTTACCCTATAACCAAATCAGCTAGATATCCTAGTATAGTAGACCCCAAAAGATGAGTGGCAGCGCGAAGCGCTGCCACTCATCTTTTGGGGTTTATACTTACATTACTATAGTCCAGCAAAACCTTCAAAAAGATTACAAAGCAATCTTTTTGAAGGTTTTGCCGTTTTTTACAAAGGGGCAAAGCGCTGTATTTATTAGGTATCAGACATTAGAGATTCTATTTGCTGCATTAACTTTTCAAGGCGCTTTTGCTTTTTAGCATCATTCCAGATATTAGATTTTTTCAAGGCTCGCAATGTTGTATCCACTTGAACCTTCAGCTTGTTTTGTTCCTGTTTAGCTGAGTGTGGTTGAGGTAAGGCAGCAATTAGCTCACGGATCTGGACTAAAGATAAACCTTGGTCGATCGCCTGATCGATCAATTCCTGACGCGCTATTTCATCTTTTACTTTAGCGATCGCTTGAGCTTTAGTATATTCAATTCTGCCTTGGCGCAAAGCATTTAAAATCTCTGATGGTAGCTTTAAGAGTGGCAGTCGAGAGGTAATAAAAGACTCCCACTTAAAGCCTAGAGAGCTAAATACAGAAACGATTGACTCCTCATATTCGGAACTGGTCAAAACGTTTTGACCAACTTCACCGCGAGCAATATGACGCATTCGATATAGCTGGGCAGTAACTTCGTCAACGGTCAAATTTAACTTTAAAACCAATAACTGTAAAATTGCTTCAGTTTCTTCAATAGGGTTGATATCTTCGCGCTGGAGGTTTTCGATGAGAGCAATTTGCAGAGCTTCATCGCCAGTCATTTGTCGCACAACTGCGGGGATTTGCTCTAAACCAACCTCTTTAGCCGCACGATATCGACGTTCACCTGCTACAAGCTCATAGGTGTCATGATCTAGCGATCGCAAAAGAATAGGTTCAAGGATGCCATGTTGCTTTATGGAATCAACCAAGGCTGACATTTTTTCAGGATCAAAATAGCGTCGTGGTTGCTGGTCTGGTAAAACAATCTTGGAAATCGCGATCGTGTTGGGAGTAGTTGGATTTGATACTGAGTCATTCTCATCAAATAGCACAACATTTTTTAATTTGAGTCTTGCGGGATTGGGTTGAGGTTTCATAGTTTCTCCAAAGCAGTAGTAATCTCATCAAAAATGTCTATAATGGCAGAATTTCTCTTAGGTGAAGTTGCCAAAGGTTTGCCATATTCTGATGCCTCGGCAAGGGCAGTGGCACGGGGAATCGGGGAAAACACTTGAGCGATCGGTGATAGCTGCTCAACAATCGTTTCAAGGGTACGTTGGTCAAGGGCATTTGCAGAGGAGAACATAGTAGGGATAAAACCTGCAATTTTCAAGTCTTTATTCAGTCTACGTTGCACTTTTTTGACGGTACTAAGTAAAAAATCTGTTCCCATTAATGCTTTAAATTGAGTTTGGATTGGCACAATAATTTCAGTAGCAGCGACGAGGCTAATTTGACTCAAGATGCCAAGACTAGGAGGACAATCGATCAATACAAAGTCATAATTATCGAGAACTTGAGAGAGTGGCATTTTTAGTCTCAGCTCCCGTTGATCGGCAAGTACTAACTCTTGCTCAGCATTAGCGAGAATAATATTTGATGGAGATAAATCCATTTTATGCAAGTCATGCAAGATGAAAATTGGTTCATCAGTATCAGATACCAATGCGTCGTAAATAGTCTTGTCTAATTGTGTAACATCAAGTCCCATGAATGTTGTCAAAGAGGCTTGAGGGTCCATATCAAGCAGAAGAACACGATGCCCTTTAGAAGCAAGTTGATACCCAATATTCTGAGTGACTGTTGTTTTACCAACGCCCCCTGATTGATTGAAGAATGCAATTACATGAGTCATAGGTAACTATTTAAGATATTTCTACAGATGTTTTTAGGGTTTAAGACTAAGACATTTTAGAAGCAGCATAATGGGTTATGCCAATTTTGACGAGAGGCAGATGAGAAGTAATTTTAGATCTGGTCAAAACGTTTTGACCAGATCTAAAATTACACCAATTAGTTGAGGTGAATGGATGTAAGTGTAAGCTCATAGAATTAGTTTAAGTGCAAGGTAATTTAAGCGATCGCAGTAACAATCATTCATTAATCGCCAAAACAGCCAAAGTCGAAAACAACTTATGTCGTGATGAATGGGAAAGGCTTGTCAAAACATAACTATGCAAATATTGCGGGATATGTTCAGTAAAGAATTCAAAAATACCAGCCAAAGTCTCTCTCATCGTTAGATGCTCAGCTAAAAATAGCTCTGTCGTCCTAGACCAAAGATCGATCAATTCCAGATCTGAATGATCAGTAAGCAAAGTCGGATTTTCATTAAAATTTTGGATCAATTGGTTATATAAACTAACTAGTAGCGGATTGATCCAATCAAAATGATGTAGCAAAGAACCACGCGAAATATTGAAATACTGGCACAGTTGGCGTTGAGAAGCGGTTAGCAAATCAAAGCCCCCATCCTGAACACTATTGATGACCTGATTCACTTGAGCCTGCAATAACTCTAAACTAGTCATTGCATCAGGAGTAATATCTCCAGCTTTGATCGTCGTATGAGGAATATCACCAAGATCAAAATCCGATAGAAAATAAATCCTGTCACCCTGATTAAAGCGATCGCCTGCCTTCCTGCCTAAACATTGCTGAACAGTTGCCAAAATATGACGATTAATAAAATCTGCAAAATCAGGATCTTTATCTTGGGGATGTAAACCTGTTAATGCGACATATTCTGCCCGAAGCATCGCAATATTGGCACAGGGAGTCCCCACGATAATTAAGGTTTTAGCATTTTTAAAATCATTAGATCCACGAGAATCACGGAACCAAACCCCATAATCAGAACAAGGTAAAGTCTCCAATTTCGTAAACTTCTTAAAATCAATAAACTGCGTTGAAGGATCGAGATTTTTCAGATGAGCAATAATGGCATTTACCCGATTAATCTGATCTTCACGACGTTGTATTCCTAAACGACCCAAATTATTGACCTGCAAAATCGGCGGCATTGTTAATTTCCCCGACTGCTTGATAGGATGCACAGATGTATTGAGACGCATTGCTAAATCATTTACATCTATCGTTGCATCTAGATAAAGATTAGCCGCAGCACGATGGGCAATATCCCGCAATCGAGAATCTGCTAAAGAAATCGTTAAGCGCTCGTACTGAATATGCAGATCACCGTGGGAAATTGCCCCAGAGAGAATGTCCAAAAATTCTACTAACCATTGTTTTAAAACCTCACGGTCAATCCTCTTTTCAATCTCATAACTATTAAGAGTAGTCGCTTGCTTCAGTAAAGTATTAACCCTAGCCAACTCGCGCCTATCCTTACCCGAAATATTTTCAAACTCAGCATTGGCAATCCCATCGACCGTATCGAGAATTGATAGATCGGGCTTGAGCAGATCTGATAGTAAAGAAGTATTGATCAGATCAGGAATTGCCGCCTTAATTCCATGAAAATCGAGACCATAATAGGACTTGTTACCCAATAGCCCATGTAACTTATTCAGTACATCAATCACCTGCTGCTTTTGGTCAAGGCTAGAACGAGAAATCACAGCGATCGCACGATCTACATCATCACGGCTAACTGAAATCTGACGCATCGTTGATAGGCTCTCGGATACCTCCTCCCAGATCAGCAAAGTTTTGGAATAGTCATACTCATCAGGACTAGGCAAACTTGCAGGATGCGATCGCAGGATATTAGATTTAAAGGCGATCGCCCGTTCATGCTTAAAGCCAAAACCATCTCCTGACGCACCACGACAAGCATTGAGCAAAGGACAAGACTCGCAGATCACCTTAGTGTCTGTAATTGCTTTATCACGCAAAGCTGCGATCGCCCCAGTCCGAGAACAATTTGCATGAACTTGTAACCCTTCACCCTGCTTTGCACGACGTAACTTACCCGATTTCTGCGTTAAGCCTTGATGACGTGCAGGCAAAAGTTGCCAATCCTGCAAAGTTGGCGTAGTCACATTGCGGGAATCATTAGATATATAGATAATCTTTTCAATACGATCATCAAATAGATCTGGTCGCAAACGCCCCGCATCATAGCTTTTGCCTGTACCTGTCGCTGAAGCATCAAGGATATGTTTATGAGTTATTAATAAATCACGCCATGCCTCTAGTCTTTCACCTGAGGCATATTCGAGATGACTGGGCTTAGATTTGGGCGATCGCTCAGAGCTGTCAGATCTCTCAAAGCTATGTGATCGATTATCTCTATTAAAACCCTGTACCTTAGACTTGGGAAAAAGCTTATCACGTAGCCAAGAAAGGTGAGAAACCTTAGGCTTAGGTTGATAATTGGCAATTTGGAAAAACTGCTCAATTGTTAATAGCTCAATTGATGAAGCATTCACTAACTCATCAATATCATCATCGGTTTTTGCAAACTGTCCCCACCACAGGACATCAATCCCATAGCCAAGGTTAGTCAGAAAATCGAGATTTTTTTCATGGCGGCTCATTACCGATGGGTTGGCGACATCTCCTGCATCAATAGCATATTCTAGTCTTGCCAATTCAGGCTTTGCCCCAATCATGTCTAGATAGGTTTGTAAAGTCAATTTACTAGCTACAAACTGACCGCCCGAAGCACCGATCGCAGAGCAACCACGTAGCTTAGATGCAAGGTAGGGCTTTACACCTGTTCCCTCAACCAAGACTATACGCTGAGAATCAATCTGGCTACCATGAAAAGCTAAAGGCAATTCCCCATTTTGTTGTTGAGCGGCGATCCCAAAAGGTTTGTGCCAACGATAGCGACCTGAATCTGCATTACGTAAACGGATTTGAAAACCAAGGATTTGAGATATAGGATTATAAATTGGCAAAATATAGCCAGAATTAGTTGATTTTGCTCCTAAATTCCTGATCTCTGCTTCAGATAAACCACGGCTTACTAAATCAGCCTTATCTACATTATTTAAACTAAGCTTCTGTAAATATCCTTGATAAAGGCGATCGCGTTGATCCGCATCAGGTAACTTAGCTAGTCCCTCTCGTTGCGACTTTTGGTGCGCCATGCGTAGCTGCAAATTTCTAGCACGACGGGCTTGGCGATCATTCTCAGATTCGGGACGCAGACGTACATACTTACCTGCATAGTAGCTGCCATTGGTTTCGCCGAGATATTTCCAATCCGCCAGCCCGACATCACTAGGATGGGTCATGCACAGCACAAAATCGAGATTTTCAGAAGCGATGCGACATTTTCCCTTGATGTCA
The DNA here is from genome assembly GCA_050632425.1 of Pseudanabaena sp. BL-A-41. Classification (GTDB taxonomy): domain Bacteria; phylum Cyanobacteriota; class Cyanobacteriia; order Pseudanabaenales; family Pseudanabaenaceae; genus Pseudanabaena. The sequence goes on from CP192607.1 coordinate 4,890,746, forward strand.
TCGCAGATCGGGCAGGGATTATGGGACTTGGCAGGTGAAAATTTATGAGCAGAATACTGATTATTTAGTGAGGTCATTATTTTTGACCTCCCAGTACATTTCTAAATCCGTAGCCAAAGGATAGATTTAATTTGTTTTTTTGAGAATGTGATAAATAACTATAAAACACTTGAGTAGTCCTGATTGCAAGGGTTGTAGCGATTTCAACCAGGAAACGGAAAGATATCTTTTGATAGATTCAGAAATAAATTTTGCTGAATTCAAAAAAATTTGCATGAAAAACTATTGCTAAACTCATATCTTGCGTTAAGATATAAGAAAGCATCAAACAAATTTGCCCTTCCAAAGCAACATCTGTCCGTTTCTGGATATTTAATTTAAAAAACCTTCGGGTTACAAGAAAGCTAGTGGTTTGCCGTCACTGGCTTTTTTGTTTAAAGGTAAAAACTGGTGATGCAGTCCTCCTAGTAGATAAGAAATCTCAGATCAAGCATACAGTGATCTCTTGAGATTTGATCCATAAAATTCAAAATTTTATGGATCTTAAGCTGAATTTTGCTTTAGTATTGCCTACTTGTTATATATGACACCATTTTCAAGCGATCGCTGATACGTGGTATCAGGTAGTCCAATAGATTGCTAAGTAGTTAGGCATAATTAAACAACAACTGTGGTGCTCGCGCAGCGAGCACCACAGTTGTTGTTTAATCTGAAATCGGTTCCTTGTCTTACGGTGAAGCTCTAAGTGATACCTAGCACAGATCAATTATTGCTTGCACTATAATATATTTAGCTAAACTAATTATTAGTAAGTCGTAATCAAACACACTACATGAAAAATGTAGATGATCGTGCTGACTGTAGTAATGCGATCGCCTTAAACTCGGTGATGTTAAGAGCGTGTTTGAGAAGTTAAGCAAGACGCTTGAGGAGAATGTGAATCATGCCAACATAGAAAAAAGCCTCAGAAGATTCAGGTAAAAGTTCGTACTCTCTGGTCAAACTCCGAAAGCGAGAAAACCAAGTGAAAGTACGTTCACCACCCAACGCTTCTTTGGGAGAACAAAGCCCTTTTGCCCCACAGGAGAAAGAACAATCTGTAAACACCAGTAAAAAGTATGCAGAATCGCCAGAATGAAAGCTTTGCCTTCATAACCACGATCCACCCAAATCGTTGATAGACGAGGAAATCGGTCACGTATTTGGTTAAGCTTTTCCAAAATCATAGTTGCGCCCTTGCGGTCATTGACATTTGCCGCCGTAACTGAGACAGCAGCGCAAAGAGCTACATTCCAACTGAGACAAGTATGTCGAGATTTGTCAGCAAGACCGATCGCCGCTTATGACAGCGAATATGGCAGGGCCGCTTTTATCAACTTAACCGAGGATATTCCAGCAGACTTGCTACTGCGTCTACGCCCGAATCGATGCTTATACAAAGCACCTGAACCCTATAGTGGCTCTGTTCGTCCCCGCAAGCTTGGGGATAAATTTCAACTTGCTAATGCTGATAGTTGGGCAGACTCATCGGCAACTTTTAGCTTAGAAGGTGAGACAGTCGGACAGGTGCAAATCCAGCTATGGTCTAACTTACACTTTAAAAAAGCAGCCCAGCGACATTTCCAAGTTATTCGCGTCACCCATCCCCATTGCTCTGGTTTGTGGTTAGCTTGGGTGGGTGAACAGATGCCATCTTTAGTCCAGCTTTGGCGCTTGTACTTACGACTTTTGCCATCGACCATTGGAATCGCTTTGCCAAACAACGTTTACATTGGACTCTGCCACAATTACTGACTCCTCAACAGGCTTTGCGCTGGAGTGACCTGAGGCACGTTACTCTCTTGGCAGTTATGGCTGGCGCGTCAACTGGTTATTGATAGTCCTTTGCCTTGGCAGAAACCTTAAACCAATCTCTCCCGCTTGTTCTCCTAACCCTCGCGGTAAGTCTCTTGGTTGGGAATCTGGACGCAAGCGAGATCCTTTTCCTCGCTTTCCCATCATCAAAAAACGCGCTTCTCGTCCAAAAAAGGTCAACAAAGAAATCCCTAACTCCTAACCCTAAATATTCTCCTTTTCATTCTCTTGGGTTTGCCCAGTTATCCATTCTCTGGGTTACTTTTTTCTGCTCTTTTTCTCGTTTTCTTAATCAACTTAGTCTAAACTCCAGGTAGTTGAGTCTAGCATAGAAAATGTAGGGGCAATCCCCCCGTGGTTGACCTACCACGTTAGCAGCAAGAGATTCATCATCTGCGTTCCACGTAACATCAGTCCTAATATTATGTTGAGAACTGTTTGCTAGTCAGTCGATGGTGGGACATTTGTGCAATATCGATCGCAGGTGTACAAGACCACATGTCATCCAAGGAGCGTGACATTGATTGAGAGACAATCGCGTCGATCTCTGTTGCCATCTTGCATAGAATGCTCTGTGCCCCCAAATGCCCCAAAATGCCCAAACGAATTGCCGCACTGACAATCCCAGTCATGAAATTGTGCAGGAATGCAAAACTTGTATCGCGTTCACTCAGATGCACTGCACGACCAACGATCGCAAATACGATTGGATGTAAACCTGGCGTTTTGTTGATATCAACTTCTTCCTGCAATGCTTCCAGTTGAGGATCATTCCAAGTCGATCGCGCCACAAGTAATAGAGCCTGTCCGCTTCGCTGCTGCGCTTCACGGGTCGTCTGAATTAACATCTGGGCGTACAAATATGCATCTGCTCGCAGCACTTCCTTTAGATCATTGTTGGTGCTGGCACGATGGGCATGGATAAGAGCAATTAAATCTGAACTACCCACTTTGTTATGTAACAACAAATGGAGAAATGTTTCTATATCCTGAGGATTACGAATCTGATTAGTTTGCACCATTGCTTCCAAACCATGGGAAAGCGTGAAGGAACCCGATGGAAAAAAAGAATCAGACAATTGCATCAGAGCAAGACGGGAATCAATCATAGCCATCGATTAGTGATAATTAGTGATGAGAATGGGAAGAAAATTGAATCTGAGTAGCGGAAGAGCGAACTTCGTAGTCAATACATAAGTTCGGAATATTGACGTTTCTTACGGTGGTTTCCATTACGGTACGATCGGCTACCATTTCTACATAAATGCGATCGCCCTGTACTAAAATCGGCCAGTGATGGTTACCAAGGACATGTCCTAAATAGATTAGGTCAATCGCATGTTTTGAGACATCTCCACTAACACTTAGAGTCATCACAGTTTGGTCAGTGAGATTGACTAACAGTAATTGTCCAGATTGCATCGCGAATAAATCGCCTGTTCCGAGCGACTGCTCTCGGCTCTTAATGATGCCTAGCTCAATGCCCGTTGTTGAAAAAGCATGAATACGACCTTTGCCACTATCTTCTGGTTGCAAATAGACCTCTAGCAAGATTCCTGCTTGTTGAGCTTGCAATACTTGCTGCTGTAGAGATGGATCGGTTTCTTGATTACCTAAATAGGTTTCGGTTAGGACTGTCATTTGTAGATCTCAGGTAAAGGTGGTTGAGCATTTAGATGCCGCATTCTGGTCAATGCATAGTTGATATAGGCTTTAAGTCTCTGTACGTTTGAAGACATCGCACGCATAAGCAAACCGTTACAGTTGGGCAAGGGCGAACAGGCAGCAGTTAACTCTGGATAGATTTGGACAAACCCTTCTAAATCCCGTTCCAAAGATTGCAAATTGCCCTCTGGCGCAACTAAAATTATGCTGGCAAGAATTGGTTGAGATGTAAAAATTGGGTTGTTAGTAAGCGGTTCAGCTTTCCCCAGCAACCGCATTGTATCGGTAAAGACCAATTCTCCGTCAGTGGTACAGACTTTTAAACGACTGAAATACTGACTAAAATGGAAGCATTCTCCCCTTGCTAACCGCCCAGGAATCATGATTTCGCTCAGAAACAGGTTCCCAGTTGGGGCGATCGCTACTTGGATAGTTTGCTCCAGATTTGCCTCGCGATAGAGAATTAGTGGTTCAGGAACAAACTCTAAACTTGCCCCTGAGCCAATCTCAAAGTCATAACGGATACGAGCAACCTGACCAAATGGCATCAGATGGACTTTTGATGCTGACTGATCGGTGAGATACAGACTTGTGCGATCGCGTAATTTTGCCCCGATCTGAAAGCGATCGCCTGCCAACAGCCCAGGGGAGGAATTCATAATGTATAGATAAGCGCGATGGGCATCGGTGGGGTCGAGCCTTAACGGGCGGGACAGCCGAAAAGGATAGGTTGCATACTGACGATACACAAATGATCGACCAAATTGATCGAGTCCAATCTCTAAGGTGAGTTGTTGCGGGGAAACTGGAGGGTCTAGCTTAGTTATAGGTGGAGCGATGAGTTCAGCTAACATATCTATCGTTTGCTCATATTCTTAAATTGTGTTCTCAATAAGTTCGCAATCGAGTTGATTAATCCCAAAACACAAAATGGCATAGCCATTTTGTGTTTTTAAAACCCTTATGGGGTTTGGTTTTTAATTCACAAAAGTGTCACCACACTTTTGTGAATTGGTATAAGCTAGTTCTCGAACGGACTGAAATAGTAATTTGTCAAAGATGAACTGCATCACCCGATCTAATCCTTCACCAGTTTTACAGTTGGTATAGGCGATCGGTTTACCTTTTCGACGTTCCGTAGCATCGCGATCGATGATGTTCAGGTCAGCTCCCACATAGGGCGCAATATCAATTTTGTTAATTACTACCAGATCTGCTTGCATAAACCCAGGTCCATTTTTGCGAGGAATATCATCGCCTGCGCCCACGTCCAACACAAAAATATAAGCATCAATTAAGTCATAGCTAAATGTCGATGCCAAATTGTCGCCACCGCTTTCGACAAACACCAGATCGAGTTCAGGAAAAGCCCTCTCTAGATTGCGGATTGCCAACAAGTTCATTGTCGGATCTTCGCGAATCGCTGTATGAGGACAACTACCAGTTTCCACACCCACAATTCGATTGGCAGGTAAGACTCCTTGACGCTTAAGGCGATCGGCATCTTCTTGCGTCAACAAATCATTTGTGACCACAGCTACTTCGATCCCTTGCTGCATTAGTAATGGTAATAACCTTTCCAGTAGAGCAGTTTTGCCACTGCCTACTGGTCCACCGACACCCAAACGCGCCACTGATTTTTTCATTTTTATCTAAAGATATACAGCCGACCGAGAGGAACACGCGAAACTGGATCGCAGGTGGCAATTTCACCATTAACCCGCACCTGAAAAGTATCGGGATCGACTTCGATTTCAGGACAGGCATTGTTATGTAACATATCTGCTTTGCTCAAAGCTCTAGTATTTTTGACGGGCAAAAGTTGCTTGCGAAGTTTCAGCTTATCGGCTAAGCCGCAATCTAAAGCAGTCTGAGTCACAAAGCAAAAAGAAGTAGATTGCTTGGCACTGCCATAGCTACCCCATTGCGGACGATACAGGATTGGCTCACAAGTCATGAGCGAAGCGTTTGATTCTCCCATAGGCGACCAAGCGATAAAGCCTCCCTTAATTACTAGCTCTGGTTTGACCCCAAAATAACCAGGATGCCACAGCACAATGTCCGCGATTTTACCTGCCTCAATCGAACCCACATGGGAATCAATTCCACAGGTTTTGGCAGGATTAATTGTGTACTTTGCGATGTACCTCAAAATCCGTTGATTATCATGGCGATCGCTATCTTCAGGAAGTGCGCCCCGTTGGTCTTTCATCTTGGAAGCCAATTGCCAAGTGCGACAGATGACTTCGCCAATCCTGCCCATACCTTGACTATCAGAGCCCATCATGCTGATTGCCCCCATATCATGCAAAATATCTTCCGCCGCAATAGTTTCAGCACGAATACGAGATTCCGCAAAGGCAACATCTTCAGGAACTTTTGGATTGAGGTGATGGCAGACCATAACCATATCTAAATGTTCATCAAAAGTGTTAACTGTATAGGGATTAGTGGGATTTGTAGAAGAAGGCAGACAGTGAGAATAGGAAGCAACCTTAATGATGTCTGGGGCATGTCCACCGCCAGCACCTTCAGTATGGTACATGTGGATCGTCCGACCACGAATTGCTGCAAGCGTATCTTCCACATAGCCCGACTCATTGAGCGTATCAGTATGAATTTGGACTTGAAAGTCGTGCAGATCGGCAACAGAAAGACAGGTGTCAATCAGAGCAGGCATTGCGCCCCAATCCTCATGAATTTTTAGCCCGATTGCACCGCCTTCTATTTGTTCGACGAGACTTGCTGGGAGGCTCGAACTTCCTTTACCCAAAAAGCCAAAGTTAATCGCAAACCCCTCGGAGGCTTGCAACATTAAGCCCATATTATAGGCTCCACCTGAACAGATGCCCACAGTAACTGGCCCCAACCCACCCCCAATCATCGTCGTTAATCCGCTAGAAAGTGCCTCGGCACAGAGACCCGCACTATCAAAATGAACGTGACAATCAATTCCACCGGGGGTAGCGATTAAGCCTTCAGCCGATCGCACATCGGTATTGGCACTAATAATTAGGTTGGGTTGGACTCCATCCATCACACCAGGATTGCCAGCTTTACCAATGCCCACAATCCTGCCATCCTTGATGCCAATGTCTGTCTTGACAATCCCCTGTACGGGGTCGATCAGCACAACATTTGTAATCACCAGATCCAGTGCTCCCTCTGCTGCTGTGACCCCAGAAGCTAGTCCCAAACCGTCTCTCAGGGTTTTACCACCGCCAAATACACACTCATCACCATAGACAGTGGTATCTCTCTGTACTTCTGCAATTAAAGAGGTGTCTCCTAACCGAATCCGATCGCCTGTGGTGGGACCAAATAGCTCCGCATAACGCTCCCGACTAATTTCCATGACTTTCCTCTTCTATTGTGCTGTAGCCCAATCTTTGCACCCGCTCCATCGCCATTTCTTTGGCGTTGGGAGCATCTAACGCCTGATTTACCAAGCTATTCAGGCCCTGGATATGTCTTGTGCCACCGATCGCTACTAATGAAACAGTTTTAGTATCTCCTGGCTCAAATCTAATTGCCGTACCAGCAGGAATGTCCAACCGAAATCCATAAGCTTGGGCGCGATCAAACTGCAAAGCCCGATTCACTTCTAGAAAGTGGTAATGGGAACCAATTTGGATCGGGCGATCGCCTAAATTCGCTACTGTGAGAGTTTTAGTCTCTCGACCAGCATTCAGTTGCAATGAGCCAGATTCGCAGAGCACTTCACCTGGAAAGGAGTTGTGAGAGTTTGAAGTTGGAAGGTTTGTCATATCAGTTTCAGGTTCCAGGGCTACGAATTGGGTTGTGAATACTGATCAGCTTCGTACCATCGGCAAAATGAGCTTCGACCTGAATCAGCGGAATTAGCTCTGTTACGCCAGGCAAAACATCCTCGGTCGTCAATAAAGTCGCACCTTCAGACATCAGCTGCGCCACAGATTTATCTTCGCGTGCGCCTTCGATCATGGCATCAATAATATAAGCGATCGCTTCAGGTACATTCAGCTTGAGCCCTTTCTCTTTGCGACGACGGGCGATTTCGGCTGCTGTAAAAACAGTCAGCCGTTCAACCTCTCTGGGAGTTAAGTACATATCAACTCTTTTAACCGTCTAATGAATTCTGCATTATGTTGTTTCTTTTCTAGTTAATGAGTAGTAAAAGCTACAATAATTTCTTGAATCATTTAAGGATTATTTTTAGAATTCTATTTATATTAGGATTTTGCGTAAGTCCTAAAAGTTAGAAGACACGAAAAAAGCGATCATTTTCAAGATCGAAACCTCAAATTATTATAGAGTAGTCCTATGACAAATAAATGACAATTATCTGCTGTAAGGTATATGTGTGACAAGGTATGATTTTAAGGATAGTTATGTAGATATTTTGAAGTATGGCTACTTATTTGCAGGTAGAAAAGGCGTTAATCAAGCTTGGTTATGATGTTGACTCTAATCCTCGCTATCGGACGAAACTGATTGGATATATTCCTGTTGACGGCTATGCATCCGACGTAGTTCTCGAATTTCGCGAGGCGATTCATAGTGAGTTGGGCGATCGCGACGAATTGCTGCAAATGGAGTGGCTAATGGACGATGGCGAGAGTTGTCTATTGCTAGATAGCAATTCTTTAGATGAGATTGATACGGAGCCTAATGTATTCGAGGCAGAAAAAATTATTTTGCGAAAGATTTTTGATCAGATATATAACGAAATTATAAATATCGGTTGATGTATGGCTAGGGCAATTCCCGAAAAATGTAAGCGATGTGCAATGCTTTCGGCAGAGCAAGCTCAGGAATTACATGGAACCCATGGTGATGGTTGCTGGAATCCCCAAGTTTGCTATAGTCGCAGATCCTATGCTCGCCATCGCGATCGCCGTAAGCTCATTCGTTCTCGTAATCGTAATCCAGTTAATCCTGAGCTAAAGGTCGATCTTACTGAATTTACGGATATTTTTTGGGCAGTGTTAGTGGTTTATCGACGTTCAGGAACTGATACCCCCATTCATGCGATCGCCTCAGAGGTTTGGAAAGGGCAGGAAAAATTTGCGGCAATTCCTCCGATTCATTGTGCAGGTATGACTGCTTCACAGGTACATGCCTATGTCCAGAAAATGCTGGTATTGCTAGAATCAAATTATGCGATTAAAAAATTTGCGAGCCAAGAAAGACTTGATCCTTGGCTCTGCCCTCTCAGCCCATGCTCTTGTCGTCCTAGTTTCCCATAGAGGAATTATCCGTGACAGTTCAGCAGCTTGAGTTAGATTTGTGGAATGTGATTTCTTCGGCGCGACAGGCTCCTGAGGAAGCAAATTTAGTGATGATGTTTAATGTATTAGATCAGACTTTAGTAGATCTGGATACTTACTCACAGTTACGCATTTCAGGAGATGCTGTTTGTCAAATTGCTGATTTATTTTGCGATCGCACGAATATTCTGTTTGCGGAGTTACAAGCTAAATCCACAGATGAGGGACCGATTATGCCAAATGACGCTTTTGATCGTTATGTCCGTCAATCAATGGTGGTAGATCTAGACCAATTTCTGGAACCACTGCAACCTTTACCGCGCAAAGTGTCAGAGCGATATCAAGAGAGTAATTCTCTAGCGGGAGATGTGGATAAGGAAGTTTTACTTCAGGCGTTAGAACAAGATTTAAAAGATAATATTGAACCAGTCAAGTTACTGAGTTTAGAGGAAGAGTTGGAGCAGGTAATTAGTACTGCTCATGGAGAAAGTGTGTCTGAATGGGTTGAGGCGATCGCGGCTTATCTGTCAGACCATGAATCACCAATACGCTTAACCAGATTACAGCAGGCTCTCAAATTACCAATGGTCGAAGTCTGGTTGGGGTTGCTCCTTGGAGGCTTTTGTTTAGAGCAACGCGGTGGATTTTATGAGTCTAGGGAAATTTGGATTAGCTAGGTCAACTTGCCATGTACTGCTAGCCAGATGCATGGAGGTTCACTACTGGTGTAATCAACACGGTGCTGTTGATGTGCAGGAATCATTAAGTAATCGCCCGATTTTAGTTTAATCCTTGAGCCATCGATATAGGTAATCTCTGCTTCACCTTGCAATAAAATCACCCATTCATCACGGTCTTGGTCATACCATTGTCCGATTGGTGTGGTTTGTCCTGTAGAAATAATGCGTTCGATCAGCACGTCTGGACTAGAGGCGATCGCTTCAAATATTTCTGCTGACTGTAAATCTGAAGGTAAGTTGTAAATATTAGGCATAAATTACAGAAATGAGCATTTATCAAACTGCTTAATCACAACTCATTTTATCTTGAGGACAAAAACTGCGATCGCTATCTTTGCTTAAAAATTTAAGCACAGATATCTAACCATCACTACGATATATCCTTAATTTAGCTAATAAAAATAAAACTGTTAATTGTTTGATACTAAAGCTAGTACTGCTGTAAATTTCAGTTAATTGACCATACGAATTACACTGAATAGAGATATCACCAATAGCAGCTATATTCCCCTCAAGATCGTATTTGACAATCATATCACCAATAGAAATAATGTGTAAGCACATCAAAAAACTACTGCTGTATTTGACAGGCATTTCACCGATAAAAATAATGCGTTCCCAAAAATCATATTTGATAGAAATATCGCCAATAGAAGTGATATGTTCATGTGCCCAAAAACTACTACTATATTTGACAATTATTTCACCAATAGAAATGATACGTCCCCAGAAATCATATTTGACGGGCATATTATCAATGGAAGTGATATAATTACCACCAAAAAATTGAGATTTATAGATAATTCTACAAAGTCTAGAAGTCCTACCAGAGCTGTTAATCTGAAACTTTTCGATGCCATCAACTTTAGTAGGAAAACCTAGAAAGATTTTAATTAAATCAACAGTATCTTGAGCTTTTTGATGCCAAATACTAGAATCTAAAGCTACATAAACTGGTAATCTTTTACCTGAATTTAGAATTAAATACACTGGTTCTGTATTGATGCCATAAAATATAACAACATCTGAAATTTCGTTGAGAGGATATTCAGCAATTTTCTTCCCTAATAATCCTTTGGTTTCAATTATTAATTGATTAATGTTCTTATCAAATTTACAAGTTCTAGTCTGAGCTACTTTAAAGAAAAAAGAATACAAACTAAAATTTATCCACAAAAAGAAAAACCCTAAAACGAAAAACTCTGAATATTGATCAGTCGTAATGAATTCAACTTTATATATTCCCTCATTTTTTTTGACCTCAATGCCAATTAGCTGAGTGCGTTTTGTTTGAATTGCAAATGTTTGACAAAAACCGATATATGGTTCATTTTGTTTGCACTTAAAAGAAGTGATTTCTAGAAAATGACTTCCTATTACAATCCCAAGTATAGGAAATAATGCAGAAGCTAGCCATAACTCTATTGGTCGGCTATAGATGACTAGACTTCTAGAACTATTCTCTAGTATTTTCATAATATTTATTCTTTGTTATAGACTATTGAATAGGGCTGTATCCTACGATTCTTGCCTGATTGCCTTCGATGATAAACACAAATTCTTCGGAGACACTGACTTGAGAAAACTCAGTGGTATATTTTAGCGTTGCTAAAGTTTTGGTAGGGGTAGAATTGACGTTATATTCTAATAAGCTAGAGCTTTTTACTTGTCCAAATTGTTTGTGGATAGTTTTGCAAGCATTGTTGCAAAGCATCATTTGGGTGATTAGATGATTTGCGCGATCGCATACTACTGAGATTGACAAGAGAGAAGTTTTGCTTGTGGGTGAGTAGATTGCAGTTGTTTTAGAAGCTCTTGATTTGATCGCCAATAGGTATTAAGCGATCGCACAGCATCGGGATTAGGAATTGAGGAACTTACCGAAACTATTTATTTGGTGCGGGATTGCTAGTGGGAGCATTGACATTAATAAAGGGTAAAGCTCCATTACTAGACATCACTACTGGAAATTTACCATCCCATTTCTCGATCGCTTGTTTCTGTAAGATTTCTGGACTCAAAGATGTCTGTAACAACTTTTGAGCTTCTGCTTGCCCTCTCGCACGAGCGATCATCGCTTCTGCTTCTTTTGCCGCTTTTTTCGACTCATAGTCAGCCTTTTGCAGTTCCTGTTCTGCGACAATTTTTGCCGAAATTGCCTTCTGCTCAGCGATTTGTTTTTCTTCTGTTGCCTTAGTGAATTCATCAGACGCTGTGACGTTCAAAACTGATAGATCAGTTATCACAATGCCATAGGACTCTAATCGCTGTTTAGCCTTTGTTTCCAGTTCCTGCTTTAGTTCTGCGCGTTCGATCAAATTCTTTTCAAGACTCCTTGCTGGAATACTCGCCTTTACAATTTCTTCTAGGACAGGAGCAATGATGCGCGATACTAACTCTTCATTATTTCCAAATTGTTGATAGACTTGTTGAATTTTATCTGGTGAAATTTGCCAATTGAGGGCTACTTTGGTAGTAATTTTCTGTAAATCCTTAGTACGTGCAGTTCCTTCAACATCTGTTCGTTGAACACGGATATTTACAACTCTTACTGATGATACAAAAGGCATAATAGGGTGAGTACCTTCGTTTAAGAGAACTTCTTGAGTCTTGTTAAAGGTTACAAGAATGCCACGCTCTCCTGTATTAATCACTGCAAAGGAGTTGGAAAGAATTACAGTCAAAGCCACAAAAACTATACCTCCAAACCAATAGCGCTTTTTATTCAACGACCCAAGGATTTCGCCAAATTTAGTGTTAGACACGATCGCCTCCAATATTTCTGAGTTAATGTTTTTCTAATGACTTCTCACGGCAAATAAAATGAAATATGCATTTTGTTACAGAACTTTATTTTTGGGCACAAGTTCTATTCTGCAAACTATTGAGATCGAGATAACTATTGAATAAGACTATATTCCACGATTCTTGCTTGATTACCTTCGATGATAAACACAAATTCTTCGGAGACACTGACTTGAGAAAATTCAGTGGTATATTTTAGCGTTGCTAAAGTTTCGGTGGGGGTAGAATTGACGTTATATTCTAATAAGCTAGAGCTTTTTACTTGTCCAAATTGTTTGTGGATAGTTTTGCAAGCATTGATTGCATCATTTTTTCCATGTTTTTGTTTGAAGCGATTATCTGCTTGTTCATAGATTTCATTACATTGTTGAGCATTAAGACGATTGTGGAATTCTACAACTGCATTTTCAGCAATCTCCTTACCTTTCATAAGTTGATCCATCAAGCCACAGGATGATATTAAAATTGTTGCTAGGATCGGAGCAAAAAGAGCGCGAGATAGTTGTCTATACATATTGAAATTTCTCCAAACCCAACTCAAAATATTTCAACTGACTGAATACTTATATTTCTCCTAATCATCTTGTTATGCAGCAGTTCATCATTTAGGAGATTAGATGATTCGCGCGATCTCACACTACTGCGATTGACAAGAGAGAAGTTTTGCTTGTGGGTAAGTAGATTGCAGTTGTTTTAGACGCTCTTGATTCGATCGCCCATAGGTATTAAGCGATCGCACAGCATCGGGATTAGGAATTGTCGATAAAATTTCTTGTCCAATATCGCTAAAGGTGATCACTTCCTTAATTTGGAGATCGCGATTTTGATGTTGTTGATAAAGATCGTTGTAGGCAGAGGCGATCGCTTGCCATTTATCTTGAGGACAAAAACTGCGATCGATGAGAATGGTAATTTGTGTAGGTGGTAAGGCGAAGGCGATCGCACCACCCACAATTCCAAATCCTAACCATCCCAAACCAAGAGTAGTTACAAGTTTACGATTAAGTTTATTCATAGATTTTTACAATATTGGAAGCATAGGCGGCGCGAAGCGCCGTCTATGCTTCGGTTTACAGATTAGTTTGAAAGATTTCCTTCAGAATATTTTGGACATTTTTAGGCGTTCCAGTTTGTACTGTAGATTCTCGCAAAGACGCGATCGCCGCCAGTTCTTTTTGATTGACTTCGCCATAAGCGATCGGATAAATCCTCACATTGCTATAACGCATTAAGTCTTTGACCTCATCAAATTTCAAGCCGATATTTGCTTCTCCGTCAGTCAGTAGTAGTAAACGAAAAATACCTGAATTGTCGGATTTGTAGCGGTCAGCAAGCTGTCCCAAACCAACAATGACAGCATCATACAAGGCAGTCTCACCGTCAGCTTGGAGATCTTCGATCGCTGCTAGTAGACGCTTATGCTGCAAAGTGTCGAAGGGGGCAAGATTGACCACATTCTTAACGCGATTACTAAAAGTGATCAGACCAACTTGATTACCTGCGTTAATTTCATTAGCAGCAATTCGCAAGCCTTCTTTAACAGCTTTGATACGTTCTCCACTCATTGAACCGCTCGTATCAATCACGATCTCCATATAGACAGTACGTTTACCATCTTTTCTTTGCTTCCAAAACGAGAGCGCATATTTCAAAACTTCGCCATTGGGAACAGGTGGAAAATCTTTAGCTTTCAGATAGTTTGTTGTCTCAAAACCTTTTTGCTGAGCTAAAGTTTGCATTGCTTCGGATGTTGCGAATTTGGCAAACTCTCCTAATGCTTCCTCCTGTTCAGGACTGTTCCAGTCAAACCCGACCAGTGGACTACTATGAGGAACGCCAAAAGGCACATAAGCTAGATTTTCAAAGCCCGATAAACGCTTTAAAGTGGCATAGCTTTGATATTCCATGATGAATGCGCCTAGTTTGGAAGACTGAGGATCACGAATAAAAATTTGTTTGAGATCTAAGTAGGTCAGTGTAGTTAGAGAAACCTGCTTTTGAAAGGTATCGAAGACGGAACTTACTTGAGGAGATTGCAGGTCAGCGATCGTTAAAGGATTTTTATCTTTTGCATGTCCCGATGCTCGCCAAAATAAGGAATAAAGAAGATTGAGTGCAGGAGACCCAGCGTAAGGATTAGCATAACCAACCGTCAGTTTTCCTGCGAGAATGGCATCTAAAACAACATCAAAATTGACTTCTCCATTGACAGCCAAACCTTGATAAATCTGTGGTTGTAACACTAAGACAGCATGGTTAGGAACCAACATTGGCGAGATTACTTTGGGTTGAATCCCTTCATTTTTAAGTAACTCAAGCCATAGGTTTGTTGTTGGTGTATAGCCAGAAGGTTTTACAGTTCTAGAAGCAATTATTTTTTCACCTAATCCAGAGGGGATATTCCGTATCCCAACTTGAATGACTTTCCCAGATGCTAACTTCATTTTCTTGGCATTGAATGCTTCAGCAACATCAACTAGCCAGCGCTCATCAGGGCGATCGCCACTTGCTTTTTCGGCGGAACTAAAAATCTCAATGTAAGAAATATTGGGATCGTTTGATGGTTGTGCTCCATAGAGAGAAAAATTTTCAACTTTGGGAGGAGGTTCTTGAATTTGTCCAATCTCAATTTTGGATGCCAGTTCATCAGATATTAGTGCTTGTTCAACTTTAATCTTAGGGAGGTAATAGTCTTGAATAGCTTTGTAGGCTGATTCTGTAGAATCAATTTTTGTCACTCCACAGGCTACAAGTACACTAAGACAAAAACCACAAATAAACCAAATCCATATTTTTCGGTTCAAAGTCTGGACAAAGCAAGAAAATTTAAAGCTATTTTCTAATTTTTTCTTTATGACTATCCTATTTAGCATCTGTTAAACCTCTTACTTTTCTTAAATCAAAAGATTTGAAGATAGATTTTTCTTATCGCTATCCAATACTCAAAATCAATATTGGATAGCAATAACTTGCTTCACTAAAGATTTGTTTGAAAGATTTCTTTGAGTAGGTTTTGCACATTTTGGGGCGTACCAACTTGAACCGTAGACTCGCGTAAAGCGGCGATCGCTTTTAATTCTTGCTGATTGACTTCGCCATAGGCGATCGGATAAATTCGCACATCGCTGAACTTCATCAAATCCTTGACCTCTTCAAACTTCAATCCTGTGGTTACTTCGCCATCGGTTAGTAATAGTAAGCGAAATACACCCGTAGGATCGGCTTTGCGGCGTTCCATGAGAGGGGCTAAACCTGCGATCGCGCCATCATAGAGAGCAGTGTTTCCATCCGCTTCGAGGGCATCGATCGCTGCGAGTAAACGCTTATGTTGCAGAGCATCGAAGGGAGATAGATTAACCACATTCTTGACGCGATCGCTAAAAGTGATCAAACCAACTTGATTGCCTGCATTGATTTCTTTAGTAGCAATGCGTAAGCCTTCTTTAACAGCTTTGATGCGATCGCCAGCCATTGAACCACTGGTATCAATCACCATCATCATATAAACAGTACGACCACCATCTTTACGCTGTTTCCAGAAAGTGAGTGCGGTTTTGAGTACTTCTCCTGAAGGAGGGACAGGCAGATCTTTTCGTTTGAGATGCTCCAAAATTTCAGGTGTCGCAAAAGCTAGTTTTTGCATTGGTTCGGTAGTGGCAAATTCAGCGAATTTTTTTAATGCTTCCTGCTGTTCAGGACTATTCCACTCGAAACCAACTAGGGGCGCATTATGGGGTAAACCAAAGGGAACATAGGCAACCTGCTCAAACCCCGGAAGCTTTTTCAGAGCTGTAAACGCAACGCCATCAAGGGGAAAGGCTTGCATCTTTTGCTGATCGCGGACAAATATATCTTTTAGTTCTAAGGTTGTTACTGATGTGACGATCACTTGCTTTTGGAAAGCATCAAATACAGAACTAACTTGGGGAACCTTTAAGTCTTGGACTGTGAGGGGTTGCTTATCGCGATCGTGTCCTGCGGCTCGCCAGAGAATTGTATAGAGAAGATTTAAAGCGGTCGAACTGGAATAGGGATTAGGATAGCCAATCGAGACTTTGCCTGTGGTGATGGCATCTAGCAATCTCTCGAAGTTTACTTCTCCACCTTTGGCTAGTTCCTGATAGGTATCTCCTCTCAGGGCAAAACCTGTGCCATTAGGCTGTAGTACTGATGTAATTGAGGTGGGGGAAATTCCATCGCTTTTAAGGATTTCAATCCACAGATCGCTAGACGGGCTAAAGGCGGCAGGCTTCACTGTTTTAGAGGCGATTAAACGTTCTCCTAATCCTGATGGTATATTTCTGATTCCAACTCGAATGATTTGCCCTGAACTAGTCGTAACATTTTTGGCATTAAATGCTTCAGCAACATCGACAATCCATCGCTCATCTTGTTTCTGAGCATTAGCTTTTTCCGCTGAGCTATAAATCTCAACATAGACTTGTTTTGCATCATTAGTTGGCTGAGCAGCATACAGAGGGAAGTCTTCAATCTTGGGCAGTGGTTCTTTAATGTTATCCGTAGAATATCGCGCCGCCGCCGCATCAGAAACTAAGGCTTGTTCAATTTTAATCTTGGGCAGAAAATCATTTTGAATTGCTTTGCTGGCTGTCTCAAAAGAGTCGATTTTGATCGTTCCACAAGCGACAAGTAGTGTCAGGTTAAGCCCGATCAAAAACCAAAGCGATCTTAGCGTTTTGAGATTTTTGAATAGGTGAAAATTTAATTCTCTTAATCTTTTGTTTAACATGTTTGCTGTTACTCTCATCAGTCTATAAACAAATCTTTTTTACAAAAAATTCCGTAAGATTTTAAAAAAATATTTAAGGTGGAATTTCTATCGTTTGATAAGGTTCTAACTGTAAAAATGAGCAAATTGAATCAGCAATTTCAGAGCCAGTTACCTCGTTAAGGTATATAGTCAGCAAAATAGAATCGTCATTGTCAATGAGACGTATTTCCTCAAGCTGAATTAAATTACCTATTCTCCAACGCACCAAGTGAACTCTTTTAATTTTAATAAATTCAATCTCAATGGATAAGTCTTCTTCTAAAATTCCTTTGATCGTAATTCTATTAATCTCCTTGTCAAAAGTATATTTTTTAGAAGCTACTAAAACGACAAATATTAACAAATAAAAACTTGTTGAGAAAAAAATAAGACGAGTATAACTTAATTCCTCTATTAAAAAATCTGATTTCCTTTGCGATTGAGAAGATCTTTGTGTTTGAATAAACACTTTAGATTCTGCTTTATCTTCTAGAAATTTGTTTAATCTAGAAAATTGGCCTTCTATTAAACTTTCTGAAGTATAAATAGGGATTTTTTCTGTTTCAGTGATAAGTATTAATAAATCATTTCTATATAGTGTCACACGAAAGATGTTATCTTTTCTCGAAACTTTAATTAATTTTCTATGATTTTTTGAATTGAACACTTTTTCTATATTACCAAATAGAGTATTCCCAGATAAAGAACATGTGATTTCATTTTCTATTCTATTACAGTTTAATTTTGAAGAATTTAAAGCTTGTGGTAACATTGAGATCTCTTCTGCAATGAAAAAAGTTAAAGAGATTGGCAAATTTGCTCCGTAAAATATATCAAGAATAGTCAATAAAATAATTATAGCTATGACAAATAGGCGAGGAAAATAAACTTTAATAGTAAGTTTACTTTCTTCGTTTTTAATAAATTTAGAAGAAGAAGGTGCGTTTGTAGACATAATATTATTCTCATTAGTTTTTAAATTGATTTTTCTTGAAAAATATAACATCCTATAAACTGCTTGAGAAATATTAAGGTGGAACTATCATTTGATAAGGTTCAAGTTTTAAGAAAGAACATATTAAATCAGAAACTTCAGAACCAGATATCCCATATAGATTTATTGATAGTAAAATAGAACCATAGTTACCAATAAGAAATATTTTTTCACCTTTGAATTCATCATTTTTGATTAAACGAATCAAATGTACTTGGTTAATTTTTTCAAAGTCAAACTCAATTAATAAATCCTTTCTAAAAATTCTCTTAATTAAAATCTTATTGCTTTCTTTGTCAAAAATATATTTTTTAAAATCGACTATATTTTTGAAAATTGACACTAGAAATGATATGGTAACCGATCCAAAAACTAAGTTGAAATAAACCAAGCCAAAAAATGACGCTGATAAAATATTTAGTTCATCTGATTTCTTTGTCTCTATCTTTACTGAATTCTGTGCAGGGTTATCTAAGAAACTATTTAATAGATCTGTTTGATCTTTAATCATAGTTTTGGGTGTTAACAAAAAGATTTCTTTTTTATTTGTTACCAAAATTATCAAAGCATTCGTTAGATAATCTTGATTAGAAATCTCTGTCCTTATTCCAATTAATTGCTCGTGTCTGGGAGATAGAGCTTGCTCAATATTGCCATACGAATTTGTACCAGTAAGTGAGCATAATATTTCACTTTTATAGCGAATACAATTTAAGCTTGCTTTATGCAATTGACCAAGAGAGAAAATTAAGTTTCCAAATGTAGCATATAGCAGAATGTATAGCACAAAAAATATAAGAGGCAAGCTAAGTATCATGGCTAAAATACTGACTATTGACGTATTTAGAAAGATAAGCTTGTTTGCAGGTTGACTATTCATGATTTTCTTACTTACTCTTAATTTTCATTTGCTTGCAAAGTGATTTTGTTTGTATCGATCGCTAATCTCAACTGAGCAGGAAGCTCCATTTTGAGATTAGAACTATTGCGATCTAGCGAAAGTAACAAAACTTGATCCTGTAGATTTTGTAAAAGCTCGTGAGTAGCTTGGAGGCGATCGTAACTGGCTTGTAAACGTCGCTGGGCAACCACACGATAGTTCTCAGACTTCACCTGACCGATAGTAGCGATCGCATCAGCAACCTGTCCCGCTAAATCCAAAACAGTGATCAAAGTCTCTAAGATATCCACCGTCATATCTGGTTCCTTCTCAACTATCTTTTCGGCATAAGCATGAATCTCCCTCGCCCATGCCTTTGCCCTCCGCCACTGCATCCCAGTAGCGAGAGACTTTCGTTCTAATCCATCCAGTTTTGAAGCAAATACATAGCGATCGAGAAAATTATTTTCATTCAGCCAAGCAAATTCTTTCTTAACTTGCCATGACCACGCACCACAGATGATCGCCGCGATCGCACCACCACTCGCAATCACAATCGGACGCGGACGCAGTACCGCCACAAAGCAAGCCAAACCCAAAGCTGTTCCTGCTAAAAGCATATAGGTTTGTGGTAATTGGAATAGTTTTGTCCTTTTCATAGGATGCTTACCATTAGGAGGTGTTACTACCGCTCTCGGTTCAGTCGGTATTGAGTTAGAGATGATAGTGTCGAGTCCTGCACCGTATTGGAGCCTACCCACTGGTTGTATAAAATTAGGATTCATTTCTTTAGTAGTTACTTGTTCAACCCTAGAAAACAACCATTGCAAAGGCATTTCTGCGGGATTTTGACAGATGATCGGTAGCCAAGTCGCACAGGGGAAGCGATCTTCAATACCTTGCAAGCGCTCTCTCGCTCGACGGACTGATAAATAGCAAGATGTTCCACTTGAGAAATCTTCGAGAAAGTAACGGAGAAATTTCTGGGCTACTTCATCGGGGATCGGTTCGCGCATCACGATCACTTGAGGGATATGCAGATCAAATAGCGATCGCGCCAATCCCAAACCATCGCAAGAGTTAAAAATCGCTAACCTCAAACCGTTGGATACCGCAGTTCTCAGGGCATAGCGCAACTGTTCCATTCGTAGGCTTTCGGTTTCATTGATATAGATGCGACCAATATCCTCTTGAGTAGAGCTATGCCCTGCAAAAAAGAGAATATCCCATTGCTGTTGCCATAGCTCATCATTAAGTTGTTGGCGCTTCGGTTCTACTAACAGCGTCACCTCTGCATTGGGTAATTGCTCTAGCATGGAGCGATCAGCATCGATATCAATACCGTCACTATTGCCGAGAATTACAAGAATACGAATCTTATCAGAATGTTTTTTAGTGGGAGCGATACTGGAATACGCAGGAGCAGCGATCGCAATTTCTGATTTGGTAAAGCGGCGATCGAATAAATCCCACAAGTGCCAAGGCATTTTCTGTAAATAGGGATTTCCCGATTGCAGCAGTACGCGCACTTCATCAGTTCTGTAGATATTATCGGAGACTAATTCCCTCGCAGGCAGAAAAGACTGCGATCGCAACCATTGATTGAGATGTTCTGAGAGCTTTTCGGCAGCATTATAACAATCTTCGAGAAAGGAAACGTTAGTAACAGCGTTAGCATCTGCTGATAGTCTCGTGGTTACGCCTATTTTCAGATAGAAAGATTGCCATGCGTCATATAGCAAAGGCAACTCTTTTGATGGAGGTAAATTTGCAGCAATTTCTGATGATGGAAGTGCCCCTTCTTCACCAATCTGAATTGTTACTGCGAAACCCTGCTCGAAATTACCGTCATTAAATTTAAGGGTTACTAGCTTCCCCATAATGGCGATCGCTCCATCAAAAATATCTACAGACCCATCATGCACATTTTATTTAGATTTGTCATTAAATCACCTATGAAAAGATAAAAAGCAAATTAAAAATTGTTGCTTGACTACATACAAATAGCGCTAGCGATCGCCAAGTTATGCAGTCCAAATTCAACCATTTACCTACTCATCAGGCTTCAATGGCTAATTTACGCAGTAATTAACAAAACTTAAACCTTGTCGCATAGTTTTTTGCTGACTAGAAATACATAGACTAAACTTGGTGTGTTTGATTTCAAAATACACATCTATTGAGCGAACTCTTTGTCAGTAAATCTACATAATAAATTGGAGGCTACTATGCGTTTGAATTCAATCGATCCCATGCTGAATCAAAAAGATACGACCGCTTGGATTTTTCAGGTTTATGCGGCTTTTGTCATCTCTACTGGATCTTTTGCTGCTAGCCTCTATTTACTGCCTATGGATAATGTCGTTAGGAGTCAACTGGGGATTAGCTATGTATTTTCCATCAGTGCAAGTGTTTCTCTGACTAAGACCATTCGCGATAATCATGAAGCGAGAAAACGCCAAGCACTCATTGATGCAATCATCACCGATAAGGTTATTACTGAAAATCATCCTCTCATCGATTTACTTGAAAACCCCAAAATCTCCAAGTGATTGTTATTTACTGCGTCCAGTTACTACTATAAGTAGCCTTTAGGCAATTAATTGACAGTGCTTTGCGCTCAAACCCAAACCAAGAATAATGGAGGAAGCGTTGCCTCGCAACGCTTCCTCCATTATTCTTGTGGTTCTTTTGATCGGTAATTACTGTAGGTTCAATCTTATTTAACTATAAACGTGAAATTATCCTAAGCTAGAGCTAAGTTAAAAATAAAAAATAATTCTTGCATATCTGTTTAATTTCCAGATATATGTCTTGATAGTTGATTAATATTTATCCAAAAGATTATGAGATTTATAGAGAAGCATAATTTAGCGATCGCTTATTTACTCACATGCTTTACATTAGCTAATGTGTCGGGATGCAGTCAGTCAGTATCTCAAGCAAAGACAACAGCAAATATCCCACCTCCCGCACCAACTGCTTCCCCTGTAGCAAATACTAGCCAAAATCAACCTAAACGAACCTTCACCCCTGAACTTGTCAAAGCATATATTAATGGTTGTCAAGCATCTGGTGGTACAAATGAATACTGTAATTGCTTTATTGGCAAAATTAAGGTAGCACTAACCCCAGATGAATTTGATAAGGCTGGAGAAGCTTTTAAAACAGGGGGCAAGATTCCTCCTGTGATAGATAAGGCAATGCAATCATGCCAGCCAGCACCAGAACCGAAGCCTATAACTCCTAATCCCTTACCAAATCAGTCTGCTATAAAGATAACTCCTGAAAGTGAAGAAATGCTACTTGCTCGACATCTCAAAAAGATTGGAGCGGTTTTATACGGTACTTATTGGTGTCCATACTGTGATAGACAAAAACAGGCTTTTGGAGATGCGATTAGTGAGATTCAATATGTTGAGTGTGATCCTAGAGGCAGTAATCCCCGACCCGACCTCTGTAATAGCTTTGGAGTTCATCGTTATCCTACTTGGCAAATTAAAGGCAAGGCTTATACAGGTAGTTACGATCTAAGATCTCTAGCTGAGATATCAGGCTACCAAAGTTCTCGCAACTAGAGAGAATCAGAACTATGTCACGCATTAAGAAGTTCATACAGGTTTCATCAAAGACCTATTTTGGTAGATTTCTTATTCCATTTTTACTATGTATTGCTACTATAATTACAGCCTTTAGCTTGAGTCGAGTTAACTGGACATCACTGTTTCAACCATTTCAAAACTTTGTCTTTGAGACAGATGATAAATATCACAATTGGTTCAGCCAACAATCAATCACTAATCCATTTTTATTACTCCCACTTGCATTTCTAGGTGGACTGGTTGCTAGTATCTCTCCCTGCGTATTGGCGTTACTACCAGTCAATCTTAGCTATATTGGAACTCGCGAAATCACATCCAAAAGAGAAGCCTTGATTAAGGCAAGTACTTTTGTATTGGGAGTGGTAACTGTTCTTAGTATCCTTGGACTTTTCTCTTCCATTGCCAGTTTGATCGCGATCAAATATCAAGGATATATTCATACAGTAGTTGGAACTTTAATCCTTTTAATGGGCTTGAGTTTATGGGGTGTTTTTCGTTTGCCTTTACCACAAAAGAGTTTTAGATTTCCTGCTTTAGGTTGTTATGGAATTGGACTAACTTTTGCTTTGTTAAGTTCTCCTTGTACAAGTCCAATTTTATTTTCTATATTGGCTGCTGCCGCTACGTCGGGTTCTCAGCTTTATAGTGTTTTAGCGATGGTCAGTTATGCATTGGGCTACACCACGATCATTTTCTTGGCAAGCTTATTTACGGGTTTAGCAAAGCAGGCGCGATCGCTAATGCAATATTCTGAAATAATTACGCGAATTGGCAGCGCTGGCTTAATCCTAATGGGAGGATTTTATTTGATCAATGGCATTCAATGGATTGTTGCAATATCAAAGCTTTAGGGTAGCCCAGATAAGTATGACGTGTCTCTTTAAGAGTGGAACGTCATCGCAGCTAAAAAAGTTAGGGAACTGAGAGCTTTAATGCATACCTAATTAATGGATAGAGATACATACTAAAAACAGGATGCATACTTGAAGCTATGAATGATGACAGCTTTTATTTAGCCCAGCAGGGCGAGCCTGATGCGATCGCAATATACCTCAATGACAAGTTGAGCGATCGCAACCTGACAACCCAAGCTAAGCGTAATGAGGAATATTTGGTATTGGTGATCGTATTCAAGAGTTTTGGCGATCGCGAAACTGTAGTAGAACTAGTGCGTCAAGAATTAACTGCTCTGGAAGCCCGTAGTATTACTAAAGTGCAGATAAGGGCTAGGCGGGAGCATCAAAAGGATTTTGCGTGGGAAGCGGAGTTTGATGTGGCGTATCCTCAGCCATTACCCAAGCTCGACCTATCTTTGGCTTTAGAAGATGAGGAGGAAGAGACAAAGGATGGTTTACATCAGACTGGTGATGTAATTCGCGATCGCTATCGAATCTTAGAGGTTTTAGGTCAAGGTGGTAATGGCATTACCTATGCTGCTGAGGATCTACAGCAACATACAAAGGTTGCAATTAAGGCTCTATCGCTGCGTCATATGGATGATTGGAAGCAGATTGAGCTTTTTGAAAGGGAAGCAAAGGTATTGTCTCAACTCGATCATCCTGCAATTCCGAAGTATTTTGATTATTTTACGATTGATACAGATGAAGACCGTGCTTTTTATATTGTGCAGGAGTTGGCGCAGGGACAAAATCTGGCAAAACTAGTTGAGGCAGGATGGCGCACTAATGAGAAGGGAGTAAGAAAAATCATTGAGCAAGTTTTAAATATTTTGATTTATTTGCATAGTCTGAAACCTCCTGTAGTTCATCGCGATATTAAGCCGCATAACTTGATTTACGGCAATGATGGCAAAGTGTCGTTAGTTGATTTTGGAGCGGTGCAGGATACTTATCGCAGTACGATGGCGAGGGGAAGTACGGTGATTGGTACGTTTGGTTATATGGCTCCCGAACAGTTTCGCGGTCAGGCAGTACCAGCAACGGATTTATATGCTTTAGGGGCAACGATTCTATTTCTATTAACTCATCGCTCTCCTTCAGAGTTGCCACAGGAGCGTTTGCGCTATAACTTCCGTTCAAAGATTCAAGTATCGGAACAGTTTTCTGATTGGTTACAGAAGATGGTAGAGCCTGAGATAGAAACTAGGTTTGCTTCTGCGAGGGAATCTCTTGCGACTTTACAAAAGAAACAAATTGTCTGGTTTCCTCAAAGAAAACTTTCTTGGCAAGTTTGGTTAGCGATCGCTAGTGTAGGAAGTATTATCATAACCTTTATCAACACTAATAAATGGGCTATTTTAGAGCTTTACGAAATATATCCCAAAATATGTGAATCTAAAGAATTTAATAAATTTGATGGATTTGATAGAGATGAACTTGATAGAAATATACAAGAGTTAACAGACTTTGTTAAACAGAGTAAAAAACTACCCAAAAATCTTACATACAATGCATCTAGCAATATAGACAAATGCATAAATAACCATCTGAATGTGGAGATACTAGATGTTCTTATTCAAAGAGGAGTTGAAATTAACTATAATTTCTCATCAGAGCGAGGTTCAGAAATTGCGTTAAATTGGCTAATATTAAAAGGATTTAATCCTAATAATCAAAAAAAAGTAGAAACATTTTCCAATCGTTATTTTCATATAATAATCAACGATCTAAGTAGAATGTCCTACTTAATAGAAAAAGGGCTAAATATTGATACTAAGTCTGCAGGTGGCTATACTCTTTTACACCTTGCTTCATCTTATGGAGATTTTAGCGCAATCAAATTGTTGCTTGCTAATAATGCTGATATTAATGCAATTGATCAAGATGGTCGTACAGCTTTACATCTTGCTATTAGTGGGACTAATGATTTAAAAATAATCAAATTTTTGATTGATAATAATGCTGATATTAATGCAGTTGACCGTGATGGTCATACAGCTTTACATCTTGCTGTCATGAGTAATAAAGACTTACAAATAGTTAAATTTTTGGTTAGCAATAATGCGTATATTAATGCAACCAGTTATCGTGGCAAAACACCACTTTATTTTTCAAAAAATAAAGAAGTTACAATCTTTTTAAAGTCAAAAGGTGCTAAATAATATATCACAGAAATTATGAAATTAATTCACAGTATCGGAGATGTCATTAGGGCAAAGTACTATATTACTAAGATAATTGGAAAAGGAGGAGTTGGAATAACATATGGAGCGGAAATTATTGGAGGGATACAAAAAGTTGCTATTAAAGTTATTTCTTTACAGTATGTTGACAACTTTAAGATTTTAGAACTTTTCGAGAGAGAGGCAAAAACTTTATCCCAGATTGATCATCCTAACATTCCAAAGTATATTGACTATTTCCAAATTGATAGACCAACGCATCGCCTTTTTTATATTGTTCAACAGTTAGCTGAGGGTGAAAATTTTGATGACCTCATTAAAGAAGGATGGAATCCTAATGAAAATGAAGTACAGCAGATTGCGGAGAGACTTTTAGAGACCTTAAGTTATCTTCAACAACTAGTTCCACCTGTCATTCATAGAGATATTAAGCCCCAGAACATTATTTATAATTTAGCCCTTAATTTTCAAGATAAGGGTAATCTTTTTCTAGTAGATTTTGGCGCAGTACAAGACACCTACCATGATTCGCTTACGGGGGGGAGCACAATTGTTGGTACTTATGGCTATATGGCTCCAGAACAGTTTCGAGGTCAATCTAATTTAAGTACGGATCTATATGGACTTGGGGTAACCTTAATTTTCCTGTTAACTCATCAGCATCCAGCCGAGTTGCCACAAAAGAAACTAAAAATTGACTGGAGATCTCAAGTTAAACAAGGCAAACTCGACAAACATTTTGCAACTTGGTTAGATAGCATGATAGAACCAGTGATTGAGGAAAGATTTAGATCTGCGGAGGAAGCGTTAGCTATTCTACGAGGAGAAAAAGTTTATACAACTTACAATAGTCAAAGAAAATCTCGTCCTGAGATAAGCAAGATTGTTATCAAAGAAATTGGCAATAAATTAAATATTTACATTCCTCAAGTCTTGCTAAGAAGTAGCCATAGTAGATTCTTTCTGTCTGCCATAATAATTTGGAACATTTTTCTATTATTCTATCTATGGATATTTTCTAAAACAATTAATTTTACATATATCACTCATATTGTCAATAGTATTCCTCTTAGTACATTTAATTTTCTTGCATTTCTTGTGCTTATAGATATATGGATAATTCTTTTGTTTTTACTTACTTTAGCTATTAAAAATAAAAAAGTTATGTCTATTTGTCCAGCTCTTCTAAGCAGAAATTATAGTGATTTTTTGCTATTTATTCTAGTGAGTTGGAATATTTTCCTGTTATTAATAATTTTTCAAGCAATTGATGTCACTAATATTATTAATATTGTCATATCTACTAGTGGATTCAATTTTATTGTTTTTTTTGTGTTTATAGATGTATGGATAATTATTTTGTTTTTAATATCATGCTTATCCAAGATATATATAGGAATTAATACAAATTCTATTGCTTTTAGGCGTGAAATCTTTGCTTGTGGAATCCAAAGCATTAGAGTTAAAGGAAATATTGGAGAAATATTACAGGTAAGTCTCAAAAAAATGTTGCTATCAATAAAACGAGGTTATCCAATTACAGTATGTAATCTAACAATTAAATGCCGCAATATTCGCTTTGCGTCATTCCTTTCAGAAGAAGAAAAACAATGGTTAGTTGAAGAAATTCAAGACTTTGTAGAAAGACAAAAACTGAAACTAGAAGAAGAATAGATTTTTTTGCATAGCTAATTAGGTTATAGAGATAAGTAGAGTTACCCAATAGCAAGTTAAGCACTTTAAAAGTAAAGACTGTTCTAAATTTTTTGCTTTTATCTAAATTAACGGGCTAACTCATAGTTGAAATAACTCTAATGAAATTTGCCAAAATCAAAACTCTATTCCATCAATTTGGAATATTCAATGCTATTCGCTATCTCTATGCCGAAATCAATCGTAAAATCTTCGATCCTTACAAAATAACTAGTTATTCACAAACAGGAGAAGATCGTATACTTGAATATTTACTAGCGGGTGAATCTGGGTTTTATATTGATGTGGGCTGTAATCATCCTCAATATTATTCTAATACCTTTTCACTTTATAAAAAAGGCTGGACTGGTATTACCATTGATGCAAATCAAGAGCTAATTGAAGAGCATCAAAAACTGAGAAAGCGCGATCGCAGTTTTTGTGCGGTCATTTCAGACAAAGAACAGAAAGTAGTTTTCACGGACTTTGAAGATTCATTAGTCTCATCACTAGATACAGAACATGTAAGTGAATGGATGAAAAGCCGAAAGATCAAAGAGCAGAGAGTTGTTAAAACTGTATCTTTGAATAGTATCTTAGATGATTGCGGAGTTCCATCTAATTTTGATTTACTGAATATTGATGTAGAAGGACATGATTATGAGGTTTTGACATCTCTAGACCTCAATATCTATCGACCTAAACTGATTGTGATTGAAATGCATGGCTTTGACTTGACTAATCCCAGTTCAAGTAAAATCTATGAGTATTTAAAGGTCAACAATTACAAACTGATTGGCTATGTGGCAATGAATGGCTATTTTGCAGAAGTTTCCATAACTAAGTCACCTTAGAGTAATATTCTGCCAATTATAGCGATCGCTATCTAATTCAAACACTTTGACCAACGCTAGAAAGTTACTACCTGTATAGCCCACAGTCAAATCAGGTTTATGTTCTAATTGAGGAATAAAGAAATCGAAAATCAATTGAATTTTCTTCTCACTGCGATAGGTTCGGAAGATTTCATTTTTGAGGCGTAGAAGTAGGCGAGTTTGATGATCGCTTACTAATCTACAAGTGCGAAATAACCCTAAACAGTCAATATCCTGATCTGCGATCGCTTCACAAAACTCATCTAGAATTTGCTCCGCAAGTTCCTCTTGTAAGTATTTCATCAAAAAGGGTTGAAGTGTAAAACAGACCTCAACCTCATCGACAATTTTCTCAATTAGCGATCGCTTTTCCAGTGCAGACAGAATGTCCAGAGTCTGCGAAAAAGTTGGTGGTATTAATAAATTACTGCGTAAGCTTGATAGACTCATTGGGCTACATTCGAGCATTAACCAGTAGAGAATTTCTTTCTCTAATTCAGATAGGCGATCTGTTTGCTGTTTTAATAAAGACTTTAGGCGATCGCCAATGACGATCGTATTTTCCTGTAAAAAGGCTCTTACATTGTTTCTAAACACCTCACTAATCATAGTAGCAATGATTTTTAGAGCAAGGGGATTGCCACCGTAGAGAGATGTGATTTCTTGCAATTCTCTCTCACTACCATGACAACCCTTTGCCTCAAATAATTCAGTGACTTCAGGAAGTTCTAAACCTCGCAGAACTAGGTTTTGTAAAGAACTAGATTCACCCTCAAACATGGCAACTTCGGCAGCTTTTTCACGACTAGTCACTAACAAACAACTCTGGTGGCGATCGCTGATTAATCTATGGATAATTTCTCCGTAACCCTCATAGCCTTTCTGGTAGAAGCCTATTTGTGGTTTGATTTTCCCCTCACTACTCAGAAATATTGCTTCTAAACCATCAATAATCAATAAGCAATGATATTTCTGGCAATAGTCGAGAAGGAGATTAATTCCCTGTTGCAAGCTATCAATTTGTACTGATTGGCGATCGCTATCAAAGAATTGCAGTAAATTCTGCAAAAACTCGATGGGCGTGGGTATGGATTGTAGCGATCGCCAAATTAAATAGTCAAATTTATCTTGCAAGCGATCGGCACAAGCTACAGCTAGGGAGGTTTTACCAATACCACCTATTCCCAAAACTGATACGACTTTACAGCGATCGCTGACCAACCAAGTTTCCAGCAACGCTAATTCCGATTCACGTCCATAAAAATCAATCAGATCAGGGGATTGACTCCAATCTTGCTGACCGAGAGGATTTGTTTGCTTTATCGACAGTAAATTCTCATCCGCTAAGAAGGTATTTTCGGCGATCGCCTGCCAATCGGTTATTCCCACAATCAAACAAATGGCAACAAAGGCATCGCCATCAATGGCAATACTTCGCCAAAATCGCCTGAGAGTCGCCTGTGAAGTATGTGCGCCTTGCCACCATGCTAATGTTCGAGTCTTAGTCCAACCTCGTCGCCGCCTTGCGCGATCGACTATTTCAAGTCCTTGTTTTGAAGCTTTCAGTGTGCTAGACATCAATAATAGGGAGATAAGCGCATGAACAAAGATGAGAGCAGTGTAACAAAAGATTGAGTAAAATGCTTGCAAATGCAAAAGTAAAGATGGGGACGTGAAGCGTCGTTTATCCTAACTTTGCATAGGTCAAAGTCGTTGAGAAGTAATAGGAAGAGACTGAAATAGGTACATAAATCGTTATGAAAGCAAGCCATTATTGGCAATTTGTAAAGTTAAAGGCGACAGGGCTATGTATCCGTGAAACTAGCATTGAGGCTAGAGAATTTTTGTTGGCACAATTTCTAGCCATAGATGATGGTGATGCTGATTTAACGGACTTGCAAGTGCAGAAACAGTTGTGGCGATCGCGGCAAAGTGACGATCGCTATGAGACCCTAAATGCTGAACTCTGCTTGCGATGCTTTATTTCCAATCAAATCGAACAAACCTGTTATCAAATCGCAAATCAGTTTGGAACTGAGCATGGATTTAAATATAACGATCTCTTAGTTTTTGTGTTGAATGATGTAATTGCAAGTCAACGCGATCGCCAACCAAACCAAAGTACATTCATCTCTGTCGCTCGCGAAATTCTCGATAGTTTTGATCCTGAACTGAGTAATCTTGCGACTTGGACGCATCGAAAAGTTAAGCAAAATCGTGAATTAAATGCTTTCTTGCTAGAGCATGGCGTTTATCTAGTCAGCGATTGGGCAATTCTCAATGATACGAGTCCAAAGCAATTAGAGCGCATTTACACAGAGTTCTATCAAACTGCTCAATACTTGATTCAACAGGCAAAAAATTTATTGGAAGCCTACCATGCAGTCTATCGATTAGATCGGTTGCAGTCTCGATTAAATACTCGATCGAATGGAAGTAAGGGGCAATGTCCTCCACCAACTGCTGAACAATTACAGAGGATGAGTGAGTATCTGGGGAATCATCATGAATATTTAGCACCAGCCAAAGTTTTAAATAAATTGCAGGAAATGGCAAGCAATCTCCGCCAATATCGGATTCAGGCTAGGGGTGGTAAACCCACGCAAGTTTCCTTAGATCAGCCGAATTTAACCATTAAACCTGAACGTTTATTAGCCCAATCTGAAGAAGAAAATGATGCGTTTACTTTCTTAAACGCCTATCGTCAACAGTTTGAGCAAAGTCTAGAACAAGCGATCGCTAAAGTGATTAACCTACGCTCTAGCAAAATCCAGCAGCGATCGCCTGAAAATAATCACAATTTTCTAACGGGATTAAGTCTATTCCATTGTCATGGACAAACGATGTCAGAAATTGCTACTGCGATTGGTTTAGAGGCGCAATATCAGGTGACGCGCTTGTTAAAATTAAAGGAGTTGCGGGCGGATATTCGTCGAGAGATTTTAGGAGGTTTACGCGAGCAAGTGATGGAATTAGTTAAGTTCTATACCGATCCTGCTAAGTTGGATCAATTAGATCAAAAGTTAGAAGCTATTTTGGAAGAACTAGTAGCCGAGGAAATGGAACGTGCTGAGGCTGAAAGTATCAAGAGTAAGGGAATTCCGCTCCGCAGTCGCTTTGCCATTAAGCTTTGTCAGTATTTACAGCAAGTCCATCAATGTTAAGGTTTCAACTTCGGTAGGGGCGGGTTTTGTATATAGCTCTTGCTTTAGTACAGAATTATCAACTAAACCCGCCCCTACTCTAGCAACTTTCACATAACGTCAGTTAGTTAAGTATTTCCTTTTTGCATAACTATCAACACACTAGCACTATGAATAGACAACAAATTAAAATAGATAAATACCATAATGATGACACTCAATTTACTCAATACAGGGGGAAAGAGAATGCTTAGTGAATTTGAAACGATACCTATTGAAGCGATCGCTTTATCCCCTGAAATTATGCAGCAAGCGATCGCCCTATCCCAAAATGCTACTAACCAATGGCAGACATATCTAGATGCGATCGCCTATTTGACGATATGTGAATGGTTACACGAGCGATCTCCAAATCTCGATTCAGGAGACATCACTAATCGCCAAGCAAATCTTCATTATCTAGAAGTGAATGGCTTTACGCTTTATGTTTTCGGAACAACGCCAGCATCGGGGGATATGGTGGAAATACCTGCTGATATTTTGCAGCTACAAAGTCCTGTGAGTGGAAATGACCATAATTTGAGCAATACTTTTATTGTTATTATCGAAATCTATGAAGAGATTGAACAGGCGTTAATTTTAGGATTTAGTCGCCATTTGCAATTAGTCAAACATCTTGCTGATCGCATGGTTGATCTAAAGCGCGATCGCCTCGATGATACTTATCAATTACCGCTATCCCTATTTACTAATGAACCTGAACGATTGCTGTTGTATCTCCAAAATTTAGAGCCAATCAAGACATCTCCAATAGCAACCGTTACGGAATTGCCCCCTGTTAATATCACGGAGCTAATCCTGAATACGGGATTATGGTTTCAAGAGCAATTAGATGACATCGCCCAAAACTTGGCTTGGCATCTGTTACCGACTTGGCAAACTAATTATGGATTAGGGATGCGTTCTTTAGGGTTACGTTCTTCGGAAATGGAGTTAGAAACCATAATTAATGAATTGACACATTTGAATGTGCAGGTTCCCCCTGCTGCTAAGGCTGCTTATCAGGATTTTCAATTAGGCGATCGCCATTTACGCCTTTATGCAACCGTATGGGCTGAAGGTAATTTTTCCACAAATCTTGAAGCAAATCCTGAATGGTCATTGCTACTTGTCCTTGGTTGTCAAGCGATCGGCGAAATTCCCTATGGCGTAAGAATGCGGGTTCGCGATCAACAGAAGGTGTTAATCGATCGGCAGTTAGACAGAAAGAGCCAAGATCTCTATCTCTATGCCTGTGTCACTGGCGATCGCACTGAAACATTTTCCGTATCGATTTCTTTGCCCAGTGGTGTTATGTTAACCTTACCAGCCTTTGCATTTCATCCAAACGCGCTTTAAATGCCGACTTACTACCTAGAAGTTGAGAAGATCGAAAGCCAATGCCGATTTCTGCTGAAATGGGGGAAAAGTCAGCGCTTGCCTGTAGTAGCGATCGCCTATCCTGACAAACTGGCTCACAGCTATCGCGAATGGCAGACTACCTATCTCAACTACTATCGTCATGTAACCATAGAAAGCTCTTTGCGGGGAAGAGTACAGGGGAGTGGTAGTTTTTCGCTCTCGAATGTTGATTGGTATGAGAAGCTGCGCGAAGCCGAGGAAAAATTAATTCGAGAGTTAAACTTTTGGTTGCGGAGTCCAGAGCTTTATGAACTATGGGAAGAGGTGAAGCGCTCATCTCGTCTCATCTCTACTCAATCTCAATCATCAAATTTAGACACAACACATATTGATTTACTGATTACTTGTTCCGAAGATTTGCTGTGCTTGCCTTGGGAAGCATGGAAACTACAGGATGAATTTGCGCCACTAGATACGGTACGCATTGCTAGAGCCGTTTATGCCAGTACCGAAATTTTGCCGCCTCAATCGCGTCGCCGTCCAAGGGTGCTGGCGATTTTTGGTGATGAGACAGGTTTAGATTTTCAAAACGATCGCGAAGCAATGCAGATTCTCTCGGCATTAGCGGAAATCCAGACTATTTGTTGGGATGCTGCAACCTCCGATCGCCTCAATCCCAAGCAAAAAATCTGTAATGCGATCGCCGATCCACAGGGTTGGGATATTCTCTTTTTTGCAGGGCATAGCGACCAAACTAATTTAACGGGCGGAAAGTTACTGGTTGCGCCCCATAGTTCTCTGACCATGAGCGATTTAGATCCCTATCTATTGCAAGCCAAAGAACGCGGATTACAAATTGCAATTTTCAACTCCTGTAATGGCACTGCGATCGCTACATGGCTGATCTCTAAAGTGGGAATACCCCAAGCGATCGCCATGCGCGAACCCATTCATAATCAGGCTGCCCAGAGCTTTTTAGTCCAGTTTCTCCAAAATCTCGCGCAACACAAAGATGCTCATACATCAATGTTTGAAGCCTGTCGTTATTTACAAGAGGAACGCTTAACCTTTCCTTCCGTTTACCTCATTCCTTCCCTATTTCGCCATCCTGATGCGCCTTTATTTAAAATTCCTCCTAAAGGGATCAAGGGCTTGATTAGACGAGTTTTGCCAACACCATTACAGGCGATCGCCCTTAGTACTTTGATAGCAGCTAGCCTCATTCCCTCCTTACAGGAATGGATGCTAGATCGGCGTGTCTGGCTACAGGCAATCTATCGCCAACAAACCCAACGCATTCCGCAGGAATCTCCTCCCGTCCTTTTAGTGCAAATCGATGAGGCATCTTTACAAAAAGCTGCGATCGCCGATCCGCATCCCATGGATCGGTATTATCTAGCCCAACTAGTCGATCGCCTAGCTAGTCAAAATGCTCAGATTATTGGCATTGACTATTTGCTCGATCGCTCCCATCGCAATCGCAAGGACGGCAAAGATGATGGACAAAGCGATCGCACTAGCGATCGTATTTTAGGGCAGGCGATCCAAAATGCTGTAGATGCACAAAAAAATAGCAAAAATGGAACTTGGTTTGTTTTGGCTTCTGTCTATAGTGAAGGTAATTGGCTAGAGACTTTGCCCGAAATTGCTAGCAAAAATGGCAGCATCGATGGTCATATTCATATGTCGGTGCAGTATTTGCCCCTAGTGCAAGCTGATGTTCCTAAATTACCCTTTTCCTACCTATTGGCAGGTCTCCATCGAGTGAGAGCATCGCAAAGATCGCCTTTAAATCAAAACGATAATCTATTCACGCAAATATCCGACGCTTTACGTTTACAAGGCAAGACTTTCCGCAGTTTGCTCGATTCTAAAGCGCAAATGTTGCCAATCACAGATTTTGCTCAAGATAAATTCAGTCAAGCATGGTTCCATCCAATTGTTGATTTTTCGATTCCCCCCGATCGCATTTATCAAACGATTCCTGCATGGCAGTTATTACAGGAACCTCCTAAAATCTCCGACTCGCAAATCGTTCTCATTTCCGCCAACTATTCCGAAGCGGGAGTATTTAAGCAGGGTGAGGACTCCTTCGCACAGCCATCGGCAATTCGTTATTGGCTCCAGCAATCGTCATTAACTAAACAGAGGGAAAGCTATACAGGTGGAGAGGTGCAAGCCTATGCAATCCATCATTTTCTACGCGATCGCTATGTAATCCCTGTCCCCGATGTGTGGATGATGATTTTATTTCTAGCGTCTGGGGCTATTCTCGTCAGCTTTTGGCATCCGCGATCGCATCGACAGGTTTATCTTGTGCTGACTATAACCCTTAGCCTATATACCTTAGCGAGTATCGAAATTTATATTTCAGGTGGGTTACTTTTGCCGATTGTCTTTCCTGCAATTGGTGCGATCGTTTATTGTCTACCTAAACTCTTGTGCTCATCTGGAAATGTAGGGGAAATAGCAAGATTTTTGCATAGCTAAGTGCTGACTAGCAATACAAGAAATTAGGTTGCCAAGCAATTACCTTTTTTCATCGCAAATAGCAGAAATGTCAGCACTATTAGGAGTATCCCTATGAAATCATTATGTTCTTATTCTTTATCAAAGTTCAATTCCCTATCAATTTTCACTATAGTATTTAGTCTGCTTATATTTTTCTTTGGTAAAGAAGTTGGCGGGGAAAATTATGTTAAGAATAATCAAGGTTTAACAGGCGTTTGGACAGATGACTACTCGCTTGTTTTTGAAATTACTCCTTATTCCTGTACAGTCAGCAACCGACTTAAGGCTAATCAGATAGAAGCGACCTATCCAAATGGAAAAATTGTTGATGGTAATTCATTATTTATAATTCAAAAAGGGAATTCTTTGATATCACCTCAAGTAAAACTGACATCCCAATTTAGCCCTAATATCTACCTTAATGTTTTCAGCTCAGGATCTGTAACCAAAGATAGAATTGTCTTTAGTCAATTTTCAACTATTCAAACCTTCTTAGTAGCCACAATCACTTTAAATGGAACTATTAGTGCCGATGGTAATAAAATTGTAGGCATGGCTGTTTGCAAACCTTCTATGAGTTCGCAGATTATTCAGGAAAAGTTTCAGCTATCAAGACGATCTGAAAATCAGCTAGACCTCATAAATTTGCTTGCTCTTTTTTCTAGTTTTCCGAGTTTTCCATAGCTTCATGTTTAGATATATTCATTCTTGGTTTGTTTCGATAGAGATTGTGCCGACAGGCATATTGCGAATCATGCGATTGACGAAACTGAGATAGTCATCGATCGCCTCAAAATCATCTAGTTCTTGTTCTTCTGTTTCGGTGAGTGGAGTTTCTGCGCGTTTGTCGAGTAGGTTCTCGATGCGCTGTTGGATATTTTGCGATGCTCGAAAGATCATTACTCCGTCTTGTAGTGTTATGCGCCATCAAGGGGGAGATTTTTGGGTAATGTGGTAAGTGGGGCAATTGTTGAGGTGTTCATTTGATTTCTCCTGTCTTACATTTCAGATAGCCAAGCTTTGATTTGAATGATTAGTTCTTGGGTGCTTTTTTCTCCTGTGAATGGACATATTTGGATTGACTCTGTTAGGCTTTGGCAGAGTTGATTGATCGCCTCATTAGCACTTTTGCCATAAAGGGCGATCGCTAAACTACTGAGTATTTGGAGCAGATAACCTCTTTACTGGAACCTGAAAATGTGCAATTTTTAACTCTTCTGGATGAATTGAATTTTCAAACTCTTCAGAAAAGAATGGTAGTTGATCTGAGTACTTCTTAAAAGCTGTATTGTAGAAATTTCTCAGTAAAAAAGAAATGAAACAGTAAGGTGTCAAAGGCGCAGCTATCGGTATTCTACAATTTTGGTACTGTCCCAAAGTCAAATGGGATTTTGGATGATCGACTGGGACAAAAACATTTTCGCGACAATCAAAATCGAAACGAATCGGAAATGGTACAATATTTCGTGCAATAACATCAGCATACACAATATCTTCTAGATATATATCGGGAGAATTTTGAAACTCTTCTAGATTAGGTGATGGATAAAAACCAAGAGAATGACGTTCTAACCC
Organism: Pseudanabaena sp. BL-A-41; assembly: GCA_050632425.1. Taxonomy (GTDB): domain Bacteria; phylum Cyanobacteriota; class Cyanobacteriia; order Pseudanabaenales; family Pseudanabaenaceae; genus Pseudanabaena. The sequence continues at coordinate 4,927,585 of CP192607.1, forward strand.
TTTGGCATTGTACAGGTAACGCATTGTGACTAAAGCTCCATCTGGCAGCTTTGTAATATAAGCTCTCTCAGAGGCAAGATTTTCATAAATTTCTGCATAACTATAATTTTTTAGCGCGATTGATAAATACTCCGATTGAGGAAAAGTAACCTCTACTACATTATTGTTCCCCTTTCTCACAAAGGGATAGTTTTGATCGGCATTGTTGCATAAAAAGGGGAAGAGGAGGTAAATTAGATAAAAATCAGGAGAGGGAGTCCCAGATAATGAAAGAGAAATATCAGGTACGCAACTGGGCAGAGTATAACGCAGGGCTAAAACAAAGAGGAAGCCTGACCTTCTGGATTAGCGAAGAAGTAATCGGAGGATGGTTAAATCAAACATTAAGTGGCAAACGGGGTGCTTCAAATGATTACAGTGATATAGCGATCGCGACATTTATCACTGTAAAAGCGGTATATCAGCAAGCAGGAAGACAAACGCAAGGAATGTTAGAGTCACTATTTACCTTGATGGGAATAGATTTGCCAGTGCCAGACCACAGCACCGTATCAAGACGGACAGCAAGTTTAAGTGTGCCCTTACCAGTAATCCCCAAGCAGGGAGCTGTGCATGTAGTAGTTGATTCGACAGGGATCAAAGTCTATGGTGAAGGTGAATGGAAAACACGGCAGCATGGGATTAGTAAGAGACGGACATGGCGCAAATTACACCTTGGAGCCGATGAATCAACGGGAGAAATACTGGCTGCGGTCGTCACTACGAATGATTGTCACGATGGTGAAGTACTCGCCGATATTCTCGATGGGATTGATGCTGAAATTGATCAAGTTTCCGCAGATGGAGCTTATGACCATCGTCATTGTTACGACGAGATTGCCCAACATGGAGCTAAAGCCGTGATTCCTCCCCGCAAAGATGCCAAAATCTGGCAGCATGGCAATGCCAATGCTCCTCCTCATCCCCGTGACCAAAACCTGCGCTATATCCGTAAACATGGGCGTAAAAAATGGAAACGTGACTCAGGTTATCATCGACGTTCTTTAGCAGAAACCACGATGTTTCGTTTCAAAAAAATCTTTGGTAGTACTTTATGTTCTCGTAAATTTGACAATCAGGCGGTTGAGTTGTTCATCAAATGTGCTGCTCTCAATCGCATGATTCAACTTGCTAAACCTCTCTCCTCTCCTGTTGCTAGTTAATTATCTATCCTAAGATCCTCCATCTTTTGGCTTCTTTTTATTCATACAACAAAGCCGTTTTGATCACTTGATAAGCCAACTTCAACCAAGTAGCCAAGTAACTGCTTAATATGTGTACAAACCTCTTGCGGGCTAAGCATTAATCTCTATTCCTAAAGATTTTTTGAAGGCAGCTTCAATAGCAGCAATATTTTCTTCATCTAGTTCTACTGATTTTATAGCTTCAAGAGCTTCAATAACTTCTGCAACTTTTTTACCTTTACTATTACGTTGACTACGTTCGGCTGGGGATATATCACGATGAACAATACTCATCTGCTCTCGTTCTGCTTGTGTTGGATATCGAAAATGCAATTCATACTTTTCACTTTGCAAAGCCTTATATTCATCTATTAAACTTTGCATACCTGCACCTACCCCAAGAACTCTAACCCATGCTTTGCTCCGTGTAATTGCTGTGAACAGTCGATTCCGAAGAGTTGCAAGATTTGCAGAGGTTGAATGACAGTCTTGGGAATTGATAATATAGACCATTCCTGCCTCATTTCCCTTAGCGCGATAGATTCCTGTAAATGTAATCGATGGTGTATCAGACTTAAAGAATATATCTGGATCGGTATCTACTCCAGCTAGATGTGAATTTATTTCACTTTCTAACAATTTTTTGCGGATTGATCCAACTCTTTCTCTAGTTGTTAATGGATCTGGATTAATGACAACAATATCATCGTACGAAAGTTCTTCTTGCTGTAAATTTTTCTTTATTTCATTGACAACCCAATTACTCTGTTCTTCTTCATTTTTAAAAAGAATAAATTGAATTAAATCATTGATTGGAGAATGCTCCTCCAAAAATTCTGGACTTGCCGCAGGTACTCGCTGGAGAGCTACGTTAGATCCATCTTGCAAGTTACCTTCCTTAACTTCATACCCAATTTCTCGCCATAGCCGAGATTCCCCAAACATTTGCACCAATCCTGTTTTTCGGTTTGTGGGTGGCTGACGATAGATTCCAAAGCCTAGTGCATGAGCAGTGACTAACACAGGACGAGAATTGCGGTAGCATTTTTCAAGAATGATGTCACTTCTAGGTTTATCAGGTGTTGGGGCGGGAAAAGTAACGCGAGGTGTTCCGTCAGGGTGATTACCAAATATTTCCTCAGGAGTTGCGACTGAAGTTCCTGAAAGATTCTGTAACTCGTCATAGGCATAGACAAGCCTTTTAGGATCGTCAAGAATCTCATAACATAGACGCAAGAATGAAGGTGGGAAATCTTGCGCCTCATCCACAAGAATTACATCATATAATTTCTTAGCTTTATGAGAGTGTGTTAGAGCATTTTTACATACAGCATCAAATACATTGTCACTATTGAAATTTCTTTTGGCAGAAGGGAAATCTAAATATGGAGCATCTATGGATCGACAAAACTGATGATAAATTCCGTCACGTTCTCCACCACCAGGCGCTCCCCAAGCATTTAAAACTTTTATTTGTTCCCAATCAGGTTCTCTACCAGTTTGGAGTAAAAACGTATCAATTAGCCTTTTTAGTTGTCCTTTCAAAGCCCTTGTATTGAAAGTAACTGCTATTCGCCACTCTGGATGTTGGGAGTGTAAATATGCCGCTTTCAAGGCAAGTACAATTGTTTTCCCTGAGCCGGCTAGTCCTCTTATACGTTGAACACCATCAACAGTTTCAATAACTGCTTTGTTTTGTAAATTGTCTAGTGTCGAGATCGAATCCTCTAGTTTCTTTAATTTAGCACCACGGGAATCTGGCTTAGTGATAGATCTGCGGACTTTACCTCTACGAATCGTGGATATATTCTGCAATGCAGAAAGCGTTGATCTGTAATATGTAAGATCGCCTTTATCCCAACTAAATTCTTCTAATGCTGTAGAAAGAGAATCTGAATTTACAAGAACATATTCAGATTCAGACGAGTAATCTGTTGAAGCTAATCCTGGAGCAAAAGAAATGGTGTGTATCTTTACCACAAGATCTCTTCGGTTCATTAATTCTTTGTAGTTTTTGAGACGAGATTCAAGTTTATTAGCCAAATCATCTTGACGTTCTTCAAATCCTGAAGGATCTAAGCCTTCAATGAGGTCGAAAATAACTATTCCTTTACTAGGTGACACCCATACAGCATCAACAGGAAAACTACCGTCAGGACTAGCAATAATGGGATAGCCAATAAATAACTCTCCATCTCCATCTTTTAGAGAAGAGAAGAAGTTTACTAAAGCACGACTTGAGACTGGCTTGCTATTGGTTCCCTGAACAATTGATGTTGAAGATGCCATTTACCTACTTTCCCAATTTCCTATCCTAGACAGCTTTTATCATAACAAAAAATGCTGAATCCACTCAGCGGCTTTTCATCTATGACAGCGAATGCCCTTAAAAGAAACTACATCACCGTTTGGCATTGTTGCATAAAAAGGGGAAGAGGAGGTAAATTAGATAAAAATCAGGAGAGGGAGTCCCAGATAATGAAAGAGAAATATCAGGTACGCAACTGGGCAGAGTATAACGCAGGGCTAAAACAAAGAGGAAGCCTGACCTTCTGGATTAGCGAAGAAGTAATCGGAGGATGGTTAAATCAAACATTAAGTGGCAAACGGGGTGCTTCAAATGATTACAGTGATATAGCGATCGCGACATTTATCACTGTAAAAGCGGTATATCAGCAAGCAGGAAGACAAACGCAAGGAATGTTAGAGTCACTATTTACCTTGATGGGAATAGATTTGCCAGTGCCAGACCACAGCACCGTATCAAGACGGACAGCAAGTTTAAGTGTGCCCTTACCAGTAATCCCCAAGCAGGGAGCTGTGCATGTAGTAGTTGATTCGACAGGGATCAAAGTCTATGGTGAAGGTGAATGGAAAACACGGCAGCATGGGATTAGTAAGAGACGGACATGGCGCAAATTACACCTTGGAGCCGATGAATCAACGGGAGAAATACTGGCTGCGGTCGTCACTACGAATGATTGTCACGATGGTGAAGTACTCGCCGATATTCTCGATGGGATTGATGCTGAAATTGATCAAGTTTCCGCAGATGGAGCTTATGACCATCGTCATTGTTACGACGAGATTGCCCAACATGGAGCTAAAGCCGTGATTCCTCCCCGCAAAGATGCCAAAATCTGGCAGCATGGCAATGCCAATGCTCCTCCTCATCCCCGTGACCAAAACCTGCGCTATATCCGTAAACATGGGCGTAAAAAATGGAAACGTGACTCAGGTTATCATCGACGTTCTTTAGCAGAAACCACGATGTTTCGTTTCAAAAAAATCTTTGGTAGTACTTTATGTTCTCGTAAATTTGACAATCAGGCGGTTGAGTTGTTCATCAAATGTGCTGCTCTCAATCGCATGATTCAACTTGCTAAACCTCTCTCCTCTCCTGTTGCTAGTTAATTATCTATCCTAAGATCCTCCATCTTTTGGCTTCTTTTTATTCATACAACAAAGCCTCACCGTTTTCAAAATCTTGCAAAGCCTCTTGAAAATCTTCCTTAAAATTAGGAATACTCAACAACTCCTCCGTTGCATCATTGCTTTCTCTTTCATCGAGATAAGACAAAAAATCCGCCGCCACCCGTAACCTCTCAGGTGAAAGCCTTTTCAAAATCGCCTCAATTTTCTGCACAGTATAGAGATCTTCAGCAATAGCTTCCATGTGAATCACCCGAAAAACATACTGCAAACATTTTACAAGAAATTTAGCTAACTCGGTTTAACCGTCACCGTCAGCTTTAGCCCAAAACTATCCAACCACGCCGCCAACTCATACACCGCTTGACTTTTATTACTTGCACCAAAATCTTTTCCCCATTGGCGATCGCCCTCACCACCCAAAGCGATCGCAATATGACCTAAAGATTAGATAAAGTTATCAAAATCTTGAAATTATTCAAAAAATGCTCCTAATGCTTTTAGTGTAGACTTTTGCGCCTCAGTCAAACCCTTAACCCCATCAATATTCATCTCCTCATAGGGCTTGGGAATTTTCAATAACTTGAAACTCTTTCCAGTTTGCACATTCCAAAGCCGATTTGTCCCATCCTCGCCGCCACTGGCTAAAAGCTTTCCATCAGCGCTGAAAATCACATCACCCATATAACCGATGCCAAAATTTCCTTCCAAATTGTTCAACAACTTATGAGTTCTTAAACACCAAAGCTTTACCTCTGAAGCATATCCACAAAATGCGAGGATTGGAGAAGTTGAACTTAAAGCAATTGTCCAGATGGGAAACTGGCTTTGGATTGTTCTTACACAAATCCCTGTTGCGAGATCCCAGAACTTGATGTTGCGATCTACACTACCACTAATTAACATTCCATCTTGACTAAACGCTAAACTTTCGATGCGATCGCTATGTCCCGCTAAAGTCATTAGACATTCAGGCGATCGCAGATCCCAAATTTTAATCGTGCCATCCCAACTGCCACTAGCAAAGGTTTCACCATTGGTATCAATGGCTAGAGATTGGATTGGGCTGGTATGACCGCATAGAGTATTCAAGCATTCTCCCGTTGGCAAATGCCAGATCTTAATCGTGCGATCGCCACTTCCTGAAATCAATATCTCGCCATTAGGAGAGAAAATCACAAATCTCACCCAAGTCGAATGTCCTAGGAGGGTTTGGGAACAGGTTCCATTTTTAGTATCAAAAATCTTGATCGTATGGTCGTAATTACCACAGGCAAAGGTTTGCTGGTTAGGGCTAAAGGCAACCTGCATCACTCCCGATGTACCCAGATCGAAGTTTCTCAAACATTTGGCAGTCTCGACATCCCAAACCCTGACACTCTGTTCTTCATAACTAAATGAGAAAAGAGTATTGCTATCATGACTAAAGGCAACAGGCTTAGTAGCTTTGTGATAGCCCTGAATTGTTCTAATACATTGCCCCATCTCCACATCCCATAACTTCACAATCCGATCATCGCTACCACTCACCAATGCCTTCGCGTCAGGACTAAAGGCAACCGACCAAATACGATTTTTGTGTCCATACAGAGTTCTAATTACTTCACCCGTAATCATTGACCACAGCTTCACCGTCTCATCATCACCCGCACTCGCTAGTATCTGCCCATCCGCACTGAAAGCGATCGCCCAAATCTGTTTCTGATGCCCTGCGATCGCACTCACAATTTGCCCCGTATTGATATCCCAAATCTTGATCAGACCATCTTCACCAGCACTAGCAAGCTGTCCATCTGAGCTATGAGCATCGATTTGGGGCGCAAAGGCCAGGCAGTAGACCGCACTGGAATCAATAATTGTTCGCAGACATTCGCCAGTTTGCACGTTCCATAGCTTAATGGTGCGATCCAATCCGCAACTAGCAACCATTTGACCATCAGGGCTAAAAGCAACTGATCGCACGATCTGCTCATGTCCCTCTAAGGTCAGCAAGCATTTGCCCGTCTTGACTTCAATAAGTTTGACGGTGCGATCGCCTCCACAACTAGCAATCAGGCGATCATCAGGACTAAAGGCTAGACTCGCAACCCCAAGGGCATGGGCTTCCATCGCCAGCAGACATTCACCAGTTTGCACGTTCCATAGCTTAATCATGCGATCGAGGCTACCACTTGCCATCATCTGACCATCATGACTGAAGGCAAGCGCAAATATAAATTCGCTATGGGCTTGAGTTTTAAAGAGTTGACTGCCATCTGTTACCAGCCAGAAATAAATCCAGCCCCTGACATCGCTAGTAGCTAAAATCTTGCCATCAGGACTAAAGGCAGTTGCCATCACACTGCTAAAGGTGACTCGAAAAGCGGATTTAGCAAGATCGCAGTTAGAGAAGTCTACTCGATGTAGTTCCACTGCTCTAAGGTCAGCTTGCCAAATCGATAAATTAGAGAAATCGTAATCCGTTAGATCGATATGCAGATAGCAGAGGAGATTCAACAAATTGCCCCCTGCATATCCTTGCTTTGGTGGAATTTCTGTCTTTAGTCTCGTTAACGCCGCCGCGATCGCTTGATAGCCCACCTTATCCGCAACAGACTGAAGGATAAAGCGCGTCTGAGCATCACGAATATAATCTTTGGCGGTGGCTTCGATGAGAGCATGACTATGGAGCAAATTCAGTTTCTGTTCAGCGTCGTTAATCTCCTGACAAATCTTTTCGATGAATTGATAATTGATATATTCCATCACGACGGGTTGGAGAGTGAAGCCATTAGTCGTAACTTCGATTAGCGATCGCTTTTTCAATAATTCCAATGTTGCGAACAGATTTTTCTTGGATTCTAGCGATAGTAAACTCTCCCTGAGATTGATAGCCGAAATCGGTTCGCGAGCGATCGCTAGCCAATACATCACCTCCCGCTCCGCTTCCGATAGTCTCAGAAATTGCCGATGCAACAAATCCTGAATATCACCAAAGGTAAGCCCCCCTTCCCGCATTAAGGCTAGCATTTGGGCAACATCACCACCCAGTAAGTCGCGAATCCCTGCGGCGACAATTTTGAGAGCAAGGGGATTTCCTGCATAGTGGGTGATGATTTCTTTCCATTCCGCCTCGTTTGCCGCGATCGATTCTTGCTCGAATATCTGCAATCCATCCTGTTGAGACAAGCCCGATAAAGGTAGTGATCGCACTTTGTCACCGATCAATCGCGATAGTTCTGGCGGTGCTTCGCGACTGGTCATCACCAAACAGCTTTGATGGCTACGCTCGCCGATATATCTAATCAAATCGCCATAGCCTTCAAAACCAGAGCGATAGCCAGAGAGATAGCCAGAGCGATCGCTCAGAATCGATTCCCAGTTATCAATTACGAGCAAACATCGCCGCGCATCTAAATAGCGCATCAGTAGGTCAAGTTGTGCGGAGAAATTATCAGGTAGCTCAAGCGGTTGCGGATGAGAAAGAAATTGCAAAATATCGGTGAGGATGCTCTCAAATGATGGGGCATTACGGAGCGATCGCCAGATCGTAAATTCAAATTCTTCTTTTAACTGATGGGTGAGTTGTGATGCTAAGGTCGTTTTGCCCATACCGCCCATGCCCAAAATGGTGACAATTTGATAGCGATCGCTAATTACCCATTGCTCTAACTGTTGCAGTTCAGCAGTACGTCCATAGAAATTACGAACTTGCTGTGCCTCCTTTAAATCGACTTGTGGAGTCTTGGCGATCGTCTCTTGCCAATCCACGCCCAAAAATTCACAGATCTCCATGAAGGTCGCTTGGCGAATATCATCCCCCTGAAAAAAACGCTTAGCCACACCAATCGATCCAGCCCTTTCCAAGACTTGGCTAGCAGTTTGGGACAGTCCAAGCTGACGCAATTTATCCTTGAGTATTTGCTGTCCTCGTTTAGACGCTTTCGCCATATTTTTTCGCCGTAGTTCTGAAGGGCTAACACTCTTTGCTAGCCCTATTTTACAGATCGCGGCAATCGCGATCGCAAAATACCGATCCTATTCATGATCCTGCAACTGATCCTAAAAGTGAGTCTTTCGCCCAAATTAACTCAGGCATCCTATTAGACAAGCGTTATACATAGCTAATCGGAGTTAGACATGAACAAGAATTTTTGGCTCAAGGGTTTTCAAGTTAAAGCAATCATCATCTCGCTATCGTTAGCCTTACCAGTCGTAGTTATGGCACAAAACTTTAGCGATCGCAAAGCCAATGCTAATCCTGACGTACCTGCTTATTCCTACTCAATTGCCGACCTAGCCAATGCAATGCGCTGGCATTGGTAAATAAGGTTCCAGAAAAAACTATTCAAAACTATTCAAATTTGATGAAGCCTAAATTAATAATGTGTTTCAAAAGAATCTTGTCAAGATTACGATTGGCATCTCCGCATCTCTATTGACAATATACATAGGAATCTCTGTAATTGCCGCAAATCTCCTCTCAACTCCTATAAGAATCTTTGATCCCAAAGCAGTCTCAGCCTTTAATAAACCTCCAGAAGAAGTTCATTTCTTCACTTCTGACAGAGTGGAAATAGCAGGATGGTTTCTTCCTTCAAAACTTAATAAAAAGGCGATCATCCTTGTGCATGGAATGAATTCCAGTCGTACAGCAGAAATGGGTGGTCGTTTCCCAGAATTTGCGGCGGGATTGAATCGTGAGGGCTTTACGATTTTGATGATTGACTTACGTGGTCACGGACAAAGTGGCAATGCGAGATTTACCTTTGGGATAACCGAAAGACGAGATGTGATTGCGGCGGTAAATTGGTTAAAACGTAGAGGCTATCAGCCGAAGGCAATTGGCGTGCTTGGCGTATCTATGGGAGCATCAACTGCGATCGGCGCAACAGTAGAAGACTCTGATATTGGAGCCTTAGTTACAGATAGTGCCTACGCCGAAGTCTACCCAGTCATGCAACAGAATTGGAGTAAGGTTTCAGGGCTTCCCAATATTTTTTTACCATCAACAATGATGTTTGGAAGTTGGCTCACTGGTTACGATCTCATCCAGTCTAAGCCAGTTAAGGAAATTGGAAATATTGCCCCTCGTCCTGTTTTGATTATTCATAGTCGATCTGACCCCTTCACTCCCGTAAATCAAGCATATGCTTTGAAATCGGCAAATCCTCTATCAGTTTATAGGGAAACATCAGCGACTAAACATGCTGAAAGCTACAACACAAATCCCAAAGCTTACATTAGAAAGGTCTCCGATTTCTTTAGTCAGAACCTAAATTAATTAGGTCATCAAAAGGAACCTTTAAATACACAGATCCCCGACTTTTTCTACGCAAGTAAAGACAATTTACAAATTTACAAAAAAAGTCGGGGATCTTAACCTGTACTTTTTGAGTTCTCTTCCGCTTAGCAACTTATCTTGAGATTATAAATATGTTTATAAAAAAATGGCAACTGATTTCTAGTCTTGTAGTTCTACTGCTAGCTGCGGCTGGATTTTGTTGGTGGAGACTCTATCTCTATCCAAAACAAACTTTATTTCAGTCAGGGAAAATAGCAGAGAACTTCCGTTCGATGGAAAGTATCTTTCCTAGTAGAATGATCGCAAAATCTACTCAACCATACAAACTACAAGAAAACATTCGCGAATTAAATGTTTCCTACAAATTTGGTGGCAAAAACTACGCAATGCCCGATCTGCTCGATCGCACTTTCACCACGGGTATTTTAGTCGTTAAAAATGATGTAATCGTTTATGAGCAATACTTTCGAGGCAACTCAGCGATCGCACGGAATACATCTTGGTCGATAGCAAAATCATTTATATCCGCACTGGTCGGTATTGCGATCGCTGAAGGCAAAATCAATAGTATCAATGATCCGATCACTAAATATGTCCCCGAACTAGTTAATTCTAGCTATAACAATGTTCCCATTAAGCATATTCTCCAGATGTCTTCAGGTGTTCGCTTTGATGAAGGTTATTCCAATCCTAAGTCTGATATTAATGAACTCCTTCCTAAGTTGTTTCTCTATGCCCGTCCGATGGATCGAGCCATATTTGATTTCCCATCAGAAAAAGCTTCTGGCAAAGAATTTCACTACATGAGTTTGGATTCCCACGTATTGGGATTATTACTCAGACGTGCTACAGGAAGAAACATTGCCGATTTCTTCCAAGAAAAGCTATGGCAACCTCTCGGAGCCGAATCTGATGCTTCATGGTTAACTGATCTGTATGGTACTGAAGTTACTTTTTGTGGTCTCAATGCAACTCTACGAGATTACGCAAAATTTGGACTCCTCTATCTCCATGAAGGTAAACTTAATGGCAAACAGATTATTCCTCAAAGTTGGGTCAAGGAGTCTGTTTTACCTGATCGCCCAGATATGCAAGCTGGAGCTACAGATTATCAGGAATATGCTGGATTTGGCTATCAATATCAATGGTGGATTCCACCCGATACCGATGGAGATTTTGTCGCATTAGGTCATAGGGGACAGTTTCTCTACATCAATCCCAAGCATCAGGTGGTTATAGTCAAAACTAGCGCCGCAGAGAAGCCCTTAACTAGTGAAATAAGGTTAGAAACAATCACACTTTTACGGGCGATCGCAAATTCTTTCTAATCAACCACGTTGACTAACTTTAGAGGTCTTCATGTCATCTTCAACTTTGCCTACTGATAAACAGGGAAGACTTAGCTTGCTTACCAAGCTTGCCTATGGAGTCGGAGAAATAGCTCCCTCTATGGCGGGAAATATTCGCACATTTTTTCTACTGTTCTTTCTCACTAACATTGCAGGCATGAGTGGCACTACAGCAGGAATTGTGCTGTTAATCGGGAGAATTTGGGATATCTTCATCGATCCTGTAATTGGATGGCTCAGCGATCGCACAATTTCGCGATGGGGCAGACGACATTCTTGGATGATCTATGGTGCAATTCCCTTCGGTTTATTTTTCTTTCTACAATGGATTGTGCCCACTACAGAGCCTAACCTCCTGTTTTGGTACTACGTGATTATTGCCCTACTTTTCGACACCGCCTTTACCGCAGTCACGCTCCCCCTAGCAGCACTTGCACCAGAACTAACTCAAGACTATAGCGATCGCACCAGCTTGATTAGTTTTAAATCCTCTTTTTCCTTAGGTGGAGGAATTTTGGAATTGCTACTTGCTCAGATAGTTTTTTCTAAAGTTTCCGAGCCTACTCTCAAATATACCGTTTTAGGTGGAGTCTGCGCCTCGCTCTCAATTGTGGCTATTTACCTCTCCGTCTGGGGAACTCGTCATCGCGTAGCATCTCCAGATCGATCACCTCAGATAGAGCCGTCAGCATTGATACCCTTGCGATCGCAAATTCGCATTGTCTTCAGCAACCAACCCTTTGTACTATTAATGGGAATCTATCTCTGTTCTTGGCTAGCAGTCAATGTGACCGCAACGGTTTTACCCTATTACGTGGTTAACTGGATGGGTTTACCAGATCAAGATTTTACTCAAGCTGCGATCGCTGTGCAGGTTTCTGCCATGTTGATGATGATAGTTTGGAACTCCCTAAGTAAAAGCATTGGCAAAAGAGCAATATATTTTATGGGCATTCCGCTATGGATTATTGCCCAAATTGGTTTGTTAATCCTTCAGCCCAAACAGGTTAGCTTTATGTATTTAATGGCAGTACTAGCAGGAATAGGCGTTTCCGTTGCCTATCTTGCGCCTTGGGCAATGCTCCCTGATGTGATTGACCTTGATGAGTTACATACTGGTCAAAGGCGAGAGGGAATCTTTTACGGATTTGTGGTACAGCTAACGAAAATAGGTGTTGCGATTACTCTATTTCTAGTGGGTAAGTCCCTCGACTGGTCAGGATTTATCGCTACAAATGCAAACCAACCTTTACCGATTCAACCCGATTCTACGCTTTGGACTATTCGTTTGATGATGTCTCTATTACCTGCGGTCATTCTCATCGGTGGTCTAATTCTTACTTATCTTTATCCGATTACTAAGACTAAGCATGAAGAGATTTTGTTGAAATTAAGGCAAGAGAAAGAGAGTATTTTAAAGCCCTAAAAGTCTTGCTCCTTGGTAAAACAGAAAACTAGTGATCCAAGCTAAACCAATTGACCATGCCGAGGCAATGAATAGCGACGCGAAGTATTGGTAATCATCTTTGTGGAAATACTATTGAGATTTTTAGGGTTTATCACAGCCTAAATTAAAAATCCGATCTGTTTTTTGACCCAATACCCTTCCTGCATTTGTGCCAGTCAGAGTCAAAACTTCCTTAGAAGTTAGATGGATATCCACAGCACCGATGGGGATAGGACGAGTTTCTATAACCTTGCCATTAACATCGCCAGTTCTTTTGCCATTTGGAGTTAAAGTCCATAGCTTTGCAAGTCCATCGTCACCACCACTGACCAAATAACAACCCTCTAGACTAAATGCAACTGAGCGTACAGGTTTGCCGCTATGAGCAGTCCAACTGTCTATCACTTGACATGGGCTATTACTCTGCAAACAGGCACTTAGATCCCAGACGGCAATAGCACCTTGATTGTCAGCAGTTGCCAGTAAATTGCGTTTGCGATCTGGGACGGAAATACTTTGAATGTAATCATCCTGACCACCTAACTGAGGATAGGTAAGGGTTTTAACAGAATCTTTAACCCAGTTCCATAGCAATAGCTGGTTATAACGTCCCGCGATCGCTAAAACATTATCATCTTGACCAACTAAGGCGATCGAAGAGATTGCAAAATCAAACTTCTTGGCTTGGGTAGGTTGCGTTGGTGGACTTGTAAATAGATCTTGGAGATCCCATCTGAGTAAAGTGCCACTGCCATGCCCGCTAAAGAGAGTTCTTGAATCGAGGGTATAGGCTAATCCAAATACGCGATCGTCAGCTTGATTGCTAAAAGTTGCTAGAGGTCGATTTACCTCATTATTTGCATCCCAAATCTGAATTTCTCCATTTTCTAGTCCAGCCGCTACAAGATCGTTATGGACAGGACGGAAACGCGCAATCCGAACTGCCTTTTTAGGATTGGCGATGACTCCCATTTCTTGATTGAGTAAAGGGTTATAAAATCCTTCTATAAACCATTTCCGTAGAGTGCGATCGTTAGAGCTACTAACTGCAAACGTCCCCTTACCATCATATTGGACAGAGGTAACAGGGGCTTTATGGGGAGGAAATGGGTTGTAAGGATTGAGAACAGAAAAAAACCAAGAAACAAATAACGTTAATCCAGTTAGGATTATGATGAATATAAAGGGAATGATGGGTTTGATTAATAATTCAATGGGCTGAATTTCGTCGTTAGTATTAACTCTAGGATCTTGCCAATTCGCTTTAACTAATAGATTTAACTTCTTAGATTTGCCAAACCAAGGTCGAGATTTATCAATTTGTAGATTGAAATCAATCTCACTAAATGGTTCAACTACCGCTTCATTAGGAGAGACTTCATAGGAAAAGTCTTCATTGGTAGCAATATTTTCGATATCGAAATTAACTTTGTGGGCAATGTTGCTAACATTTTTGGCGCTTAGAGGAAATATAGCGGGGGGAGATTGCCAAAATTTCCACCATGATTTCCATTCTTTCCATGATGACTTAGGAGGAATAGTGAGGACTTTTTCAGAGCAGATAAATTCTAACGAACCTTTCGGCAGTACTTCTAAACTACATTCAGAGTGAGACGGCAAGCCATTGGTATGGATGACATCAATAGCGAAGGGATAAATTTGGGAGATTGCCTCGTGATCGAAGGGTAAGGTACATAAAAATGATGTTTTAAATATTCCCCCAGGCTTAATGGCAAATTGTTGAATATGTCCCTTCGGAAACCATGATTCAGGCAGTCCTGTACAATTCAAAGTAACATTTGTACTCTGTTGCGTTGTGTTTCCAATTACGATTGGAATTTCCACACTTTCTAGAGGTGTAACTTGCAGCTTTTGTGAAGGAATTTCTACTTTTAATTGCGATCGCGTACCGCCTGCTTGTAGATTAATGCGGATGATTTCGCGATTTTCTTCACGCAACTCCATCGAAACCGCTTGCACGGTCACATTCATAATCCCCATAAACCCTGGGATTGGAGTTTCTATGATCGAAACGACAAACTCTACTAAATCTCCGGGAGGGATTTTGACGCTTACATCTGGGGAGATTTTATACCACTCATATCCAACCGTTTGGACATCTGCTCCTGCTGCAATGAGTTCAAGTTGAAAACTGGCAAATTGATCGCTGTTATTGATGACAACTACAGAAAAAGAATTCTTTTCAGAGCCAATTTTAAAACTTAATTCTTTTTGAGGGATCTCTAAGCCAATTTGATTTGCTGACATTGATATATTCTCCTATTTGCTGCGAGCGGCTCTAGAACGGCTCAAAATTGATTTTAATGAATTTTGGCTTCCCACTGATGAATTCATTGCTGCTTTCTTCGCTTCATCATTGTCTTCGCGTAATTTGTTTAGTTGAGTTTTCAGTCCGTGGTTGCGTTCAGCGATCGTACTGCCCATTTCTTGAAATACCCTTGCCATTTGCCCCAGTTCGTCCTTGCGTGTAGTAATTGCTGCCAAACCTTCAGGATTAAAGGAATCTTCTTCGATTTCTTTAGCGGCAATCATCAGGTTTTTAATGGGTCGTAGTAGCCACGAGGCGATCACTAAACCGATCAAAATATTTACACCTAGCATAATGATGATAATAATCAATGTGACACGATTGTTATCGTCAATTTCTTTCATAAAGATCGATTTAGGCACAATTATGCCCACAGTCCAATCTAGCTGTGAATCTTTGGATAATTTATGGGTGCTAACAATATATTTCTCGCCATTAACCTCAAATTCGAGCACTTGAGATTCTTGAGTGTCTTGAGTTTTTTTAGATCTAAATCCTCCTAAATTTTCTTTGACAGATAAACCTGCTTTTTGCAGCTTGGGATTCTTGCTTTGGGATATCTCAAAGCGCTCGACACTATTACCTTGTTTGCTAAAGATTGGTTCCTCAGATGTTGATGCGACTAAGTTGCCATTCTCTTCTACTAAAAACACCTGCCATTGATCCGTCGGACGGATTTCTAGCATATGTTGCTTAATCTGCTTGAGGGAAATATTAATACCTGCTACCCCCTGCAAAACTCCATCAGAATTATAGATTGGTGTCGCATAGGTCGTAGTGAGTTCACTATCAGTAGTACTGACAAAAATAGAACTCCAGACGGCTTTTCCCGATTGCTTGGCTGCTACATACCAAGGTCTATTTCGATGGTCATACACTTCATTCGTGACTAATTTGCCCCGTTCACCATTACTGCTGAGTTCATAGGTTGGTCGATTGGGGATCGTGCTCTCATCCCGAATTCGCAAGAGGAATTTTGAACTTGATGGTGCTTGGCGTTCAATCCCGACCATTGAGCCTTTTTCATTACCAAAAAAGAGAATGTTTTGGGTGCTAAATTCCCTAGATTTATTGAATATCTCTCTTTGCACTTGGTTGATGTCATTAGGATTGACAATTCCATTACTCAAAGCAGTAGCTAAGGCTTGGTTGATTTGTACTGAATCTTTAAGATAGGAATTAATATTCTGTTCGACACGATGGCTTAAATTGTCACAAAGATTTTTAGTTAATTTTTGGACTGTATGTTCACTACTATAGAAGGAAATTATATTCGTAATTCCCACAGCAACTATAACTTGGATGCTGATAACAATTGGAACAACGTGACGAATAGATGACATAGTTAGATACCTTAAATAAGCTTAAAAAATCAGTCATAAGTCAGTCATAAGCTGATGTTAGAGTGTTGATGTTAGAGAGGCTAGAGCAACATATTGGTAGTACGTCGTTGATCACTTGGTGGAGTTATATCACTGCGGGATTGAGGATTGATTTGCATTGCTCTAGACATAGCATAGCGTTGAGTTGCATAGTTCAGGATATTAATACCTAGTTCTTGGAAATTGCGAATGTCTTCTCTAGAAATTGCCTGAGCATCAATCATTCCTCCGAAAAGCGATGAGAGAGAGCCAAATACAGCGATGATGCCTTCACCTGCTAGGATTTGAATGGGATATTCAAGGATTATCGGTAAGCTTGAGAATAGGAATGGTTGACTGCGTAGGGGGTGACTGCGCTCTAGTTCGACAAAATTTAGTAACGGGCTTTCTATGGGTAAGTTGCTTTTCAAAGAGTTTAATAACTCATCGGTTTGAGAGCGAATTTCGATCGTGATCGCATCTAGCTCTTCCTGTAACTCTGAATGCAAAGAAGGCTCAGAGGCATCAGTAAATCTAGGAGTGATTTGTGGAGGTAAATTCTTTTTCAGTTTTGCTTTCGCATTTTGGAGTTCCGACTGAATTGCGAGTAAATCCTCTAGCTTTGTAGCTTGAATAGGGATCTCGAGTAAAATCGAGCCTCCATTAGTGACATATTCTCGTAACGATAGTTGAGTGGTTTCGTTTAAAGCATTGACGTGAGAACTATGTAAATAAATTAAGTGATAGGGAAGTATCTGATCGGTTGTAAATTCTGATTGGATATTTAGTTCGGGGATTGTTTCTATCATCCCAAGGCTAGGAGCTAAGCTAGTTAGGGCTTGTCCTAGAAATTTGAAGTTTTGCTTGGTCTCCGTGGCTGAGTTAGCACCTGCACTAAAACAAGCAAAATGAATCGTATTTTGTGGGCGTAATTTAGCTTGTAGACGATAGCGCAGATCTAACTCAGATATAGTAGGTGTAAATAAATCCGCAGGCTTTTTGATTTCTAATGTTTCCTGTGCGATCGCAATTCGACAAATTTCGATATCAGTATCTGCAAGGGAAGTGGATTTCTCGTTAACTCGAAAAGTCTCCACAATCACTTCATTAGCATTTGCTCTCTTGAGCTTGTTTGGATCAACATAGCTCAGTACGAGATATACCGTTTCAATCTCTTGCTCAAAGGCTGATGTGGAAATCCGAAAATCTAATGGTGTGGGTACAACGATAAAGTTGCCATTGAAATCGATCGCTATGCCAGCTTGAATCTGTACCCAACGTCCATCTCGAAATTTTGCAGGTAAGTCCGCAGGAGCCTCAATCGGCACAACCCCTAAGCCACAGATAATTCCGGGGAGAAATAGGGATTGAAACTGGACGTTTTGACGTTGATGATGATATTCATGAGCTAATCGCCAGCGCTCACTATTAATCATTAGCCCATCGGATACCTGTAAGCGTTCAAAGGACTGAATTTTGGGATAGGGAAAGTCATTCATATAATTTCTAAGTCGTAGGTACAGAATGCGGGTTTCTCTCGTTCGATGATCTGATGAATTAGGGCTAAATCGAGCCTATTTTGTAAATCGTTACGAATCCTCACAATGAAATGAAAAGGTCTACGTCCACCCGCCGATGTATTGAGTCCTAGTTGTGCTGCTCCTAGTACAAAGCCTCGTCCTGTCACTTCAAAAACGCTAATATGTTTTTCCTGTTCTGGTAAGTGCTCGTCAAGAGGTAGTCCCGTGAATAAATGGATATAAAAACGTAGTCCACGACGGGTTCCTCGCCAACGGTAAATTTGCATTGCTTGTTTGATCAGATAGCGTTGACGCTGCATATCGATCGCTGGCGTTAGTTCCCAACCTATCCAATGGGCTAAAAATGGTAACATCGTCTCTGGGGAAAGCATGGGGTCAAGGTAAGCCCACAGAGCATCGGAAATCTGGACATCAGGCTCAAGGCATTCTTCAAAAATTTTGAGCATTCGCCCTACAAAATCGACTTCGCGATAGACATCAGGCAGGAAATCTAGATAAAGGCTAGTCGGTCGGACATAGAGGCGGAAGGATTCAATATCAAATAGTTCTAGACGAGAAACTAGCGCTGATGATGTTTCTCCCTCCTCATTAGTATCTGTACTTTGGGCATAGCCACCATAAACCTGTAGGATTCCGTGATAGTTAATGGTTAACGTTTGCGTTGGCGCGATCGCATCTTGTCTCTCAAAGAAATCCGCAGGTATTTGGAAATAGAGCACCGCTTCCATTTCCGCATGGGGGGGCAGTTCATTCCCTTCCATGCCAATTTGACACCATCCCTCAGGGAAATTCCCCTCGACCCGTAAATCAGTTAGGAGCGATCGATTACTAGAATTTTTGAGCTTAACGACAATTTCACTAGGCTCATTAGGATGGATCAGTAATTTGCAAGGCTTGGGCGATCGCACTTCATTTAACTTTGACTCACCTTGTTGCTGAATATTGAGATCGGCGCTAGCCAGAGACTCCTCCGTAGCATCGGGAGTTTTCATGGAAATGAGGTGGACACTGAGCGCTTGCAGCTTACTTTTGGGAGGCATAGAAAATTGATTGGTATTTATCGGTAAAGTTTGAGAGTTGGTATCATGATGTTTCTGTAGACCGCGTGGTTATAAGATATTAATGACGTGGCTAGAGCGGAATCTTGGACTGCGCCAAGAACAAATTAAACCCGTGGGACTTGGATCAATAATTGGCTGTGGTGAGAGTCGCCTTACCCATTCTCCATTTTCATAGCGCAGTTCAAATAGCTGAACTGTCCCCAAAAATCTTACCCCTTGAACATTTTGCAATAACTTGACAATATCAGAGGGATAGACGGGGCGACCAAATTCCCAACCTTGTCCCTGTACACCTCCCGTAATTGGATTGAGAAAGCGATATAGCATCACCTTCAATTGACGAATGATATCCTGCTGTACTTGAGGATTACTATAGGCTGTTTCTAGGGAGATTTCTGTTTGAACGCATACACCTACATATTTCGGTGATTCAAGCTGAATCTGTACTCCTAACATTTTGCGTTCATCGAGATAGTTCAAGATGCGATCGCTTAATTGGGGAGTTAATACAAACTGCTCAGGCGCAATTCCCTCTCCCTGATCGATCCCTACAGTACGCACTCGCGGCACAATTAACAGTTTGACAATCCCTGCATCTTCCTTTTTCTTTGCAGGTGTACAGAGAACTCTTGCTACCGTCCCTTCCCCCGCAAGCATAGTGAGATATTCAAAGTCCTCTTGGTTAACAGCGCGATCTCGAGTCTTTAACATCTTGGGGACACGGATAGCAACATCATCAAGGGACTCGGCATCTGCACCATTACATGCTGAGAGATGATTGGTGAGGCTTGCCACATAGGGGATCGCATTTTTAGCGATTTGAATACTACCGCGCTGGACATTGCCTCGAAAGCCACCACCCGTGCGATATTTCACCATTTGAATGATCGAGCCTTTGGGCGGAACCGCGCCATATTGGATGCCACTAGAACGGGAAGCGATCGTTGCTGCTTCGGGATTGAGGGCGATCGCATTAGTCCCATCAGGTATGACCCTTTGCATTGGCTCCCCTTGTAGCCTCATGCGTTGCAACGTGTGCTGACTCTGATAATTGGGAGTTTGCACAAAAGGGCCAAATTGAATCATGCCAGAAGTAGAGTCAATCACATAATGTAAATCATTGGCTCCCGACTCCGAAAAGTTGCTCACTTCTCGCCATATTTGCGGTAAGCCCACAGGTGGACTAACTAAGAGATATTCATCCTCATGACGGGGTAACACAGGCTTATTTAGTAAATAAAACACCTGACCTGATTTACCATTACTTTCGCCGATTACTTCATTAGCGATCGCATAGCATTGCGTCACGTTCACTGTCCCCCCGATCGCACGGGCACTCATACCGATAATATGTGGCGATCGGCTGTATCCTGATTGATTGTTCGTCGGCTCCACATAGCTACAGCGCAACCAGCGTCCGCGATAGGTCGAAAACTGCGACACATTCCAAGTTAGCGGTAGATGGAAGATTATCTCGGCTCCTTGTAAAGGATTTGTCCCCTCATTAGCTAACTCACTAAAGCTAAACCCCTTGGTGCGATCGTCACTATCTTTAAGCAATACTGGCTGCCATACATAGCCATCCCATGCCTCCCAATACCTTGGAGGATTATTGGGATTGATGCCTGTAGTGGTCGCGGATTCCCCTTTAAATTTGAGCGCAATTACATTCCCATCAATTGGCTGTTCTTCATCAAAAACTACATAAAAACAATTGTTCGGCTGAGGTGGATCGCCAAATAAAGCGATTTCTTGTCCTGACCATTCTTCCTCATTATCTTCCGACCAGACATCCTGCATGAGATCCCGCAGAGATTCAGGCTTTTCTTCAATCGTTGATGCTGCGAGGAGATAGGAAATGCGGGGCTTGGCAATCACCAGAGGTTGATCGGTGCTAAAAATAATCGCGTCTTCTTCATCTGTGCGTACTGTTGCCACTTCACTCCCCGCAGGAATCGTATATGGCTCAGGCAAAGATGCACTCAAATAAAAGGTAACTTCAGTTTGAGCAGGAGCTGGTGGTTGTAACCGAATCCCTAAGAGTTCTAAGAAAGCAACGTAGTTACGGCGCGGCACTTGGTTAAACCGCATCAACATTTGATCGGTTAACCAAGCAAATAACTCAATGAGCGTTATCCCCGGATCGCTAGGATTATAATTTGTCCACTCAGGACAATAGCGGGGAATTCGCAGCAGACATTCATTCACTAACTCCGCAAAAGTGCGATCGTCAAGATCGGATTTGGGCAAATTAGGGAGAAAATCAAACTCTCTGGTCATTACACAAAGCTCTCTAGTGAATTATGCCTTGCCGAATTTTACTAGCTAGAGCAGCATTTAACGATGAACTACCAAATTATTTAAAAAAGCTTAAACCTAACTGGCTTAACTTTCACAATCGGCACTTTTCACCCCCAAGATCACCAGTAATAATACTTATTTGGTTAAGGCGTTGCGAAGCACCGCCTTAACCAAATAAGTATTATTACGCAGATAGAAAATCTGCCCTCATCCCCTTCTCCCCTTCTCCCAGAACGGGAGAAGGGGAGCAAGAGGTGTTTTTGAATTTTTCTTTTCCCCTCTCCCCCTTTGGGAGAGGGGCTAGGGGTGAGGGTCTTATAACCTTCTGCGTAAGGTGAGCAAATAAGTATTATTTTTCACTAGGAGGTAGCAAATAAAATGGATAAACCATACTGCGGGTATCATGCCCATCTTTGAGACGATATAAAATTTTGAGATCGAGACGACCTTTAATCGGATCGGGTTCAGCATAAACTCCCGTCACTTTAATCCTTGGCTCCCATCGATTCAGAGCTTCCTCCACATAGACCCTCGCCAACAAAATCGTCTGTGGATTCATCGGCGCAAAGGTCAAATCTGCTAAACGACTACCAAAGTTAGGACGATATACCCGCTCACCTAATTTCGTATTCAAAATTGTGGCGATCGATTCCTCTAAATTGCGATCGCCCCCATCAATTTTCAGTCCACCCTGAATGCTCACTCTTAAGGGGAACGAAATTCCTCTGCCAATATAGTCTTGACCTGATTGATCTGGATTGCTCATAATTTGATAGTTACTGACGGATAGTTATGGAACTTGTACTGTAAATTGGCCGGGCATATTAATCGAAATTACACCACCCCAAGTACACATACATTTCGCGGAATTGTTGAGAGCAGGAAAATTATTGATCAATACAGTTGGTGCGCCGACAACCCAAGGAGCAACGGTTACAGGGATACAAGGCATAGGCGTTAATACTCCAAAAGCCGCAGCAGTAGCCGCAGCCACCATAGGATTAGCAATAGAGCTACACATGCCGAATGGTGGAATATTAGCGATCGGTGCGAAGTCCATGATCGTTGCGGCTAAAGGTCCTCCCGCCATTGTCGGTGGTCCCTTAGGAATGACGATCAATGAACTTGGAGCAGCACCAAAACTGCATTGCAACATTGCTCCCATTACTACTTGTTGACCCATACTTATTTCTCCTCTAGCCTTGAAGTTTATAGCAGTAGGACTTATGCAATGCTAACGAATTTACTGGGTTTTGGGTAGATGAGGCGTAAGTCCTAATTAATTTTAACTAAACCGCCTTTAATTACCGCCATTCCACTGCCATCAACATTAACGACAGTACCTTTAATTGTATTAGTTGCCGTCGCTTCAACATTCACTGTTGCTGAAGCTTTTATTTGGACTTTGATTCCTTCAATATCAATTCCAGAATTAGAAATTACGATTTTATTACTACCAACTTTGAGCGTAATGTTGGTAGTGGCAGTTAATGTAATATTTGCCGCATTGATCGTGAGATCCTTTGTCGAACCACTTGTACCAGTTTTTACGGTAATGTTTCCTGTAGAAGTTAAGCTAATTTCTTTGCTACTATCATCAGCACGGAACTTATGTCCTCCCGTAGTTTCTAGTTCTGCAAATTTATCGCTATCGTTCAGCCGCAGATTATGACCACCTATCGTATTAAGATACACTCCTTTTTTTGTGTCTTTATCCTCTTCGACAAACTGGAGCTTATGTCCAACACGAGTTTTAAAAGTGCGTAAGCGGACTTTCCCATCGACAACAGTATTATCAACTGTTTCAGGTGGTGCGTCGGTTCCATTCCATACGCCACCAATTACATAGGGACGATGGATATCCCCATGCTCAAAGGCTACTAACACTTCATCATTAACTTCAGGTAAGCAGTCAAACCCTCTTGTTGGACCTGCGCCAACGCTGACAACTCTTGCCCAATTACTTTCATGCTCCTCTGTAAGTGTAGGAAACTTCACCCGCACCCTTCCCCAACCTTTGGGATCTTTGTTGTTACTTACTATGCCGACCAGCATGGTTTGCCCAGGTTCTAGATGTGGTTTTGCTGACAATATAGAAACGATATCGCCACTACTTCTTAAACCTCTAACACTAAATTGAGTAATATATTTGCGCTCATGAAACAAATGGTGAGTTTCTGTAACATAGTAACTACCACTATATTTACCCATGTCTGTTAACTTCACGACTCGGCCAGTTCTAATGCTAGGATTGCCTTCTCCTTTGGCATCAGCATTTACAAATTCGCCACCCAATTCATTGCATAATGATTGCGCTATTTTCTGAGCTTCGGCTGTACTGAATACTGGCTGATCAACGACAATCATTTTGGGACTAACCGTAAATTTGGTACTGGCTGCACTGCCTTTTCCGCTGTCAGTCGTAGTAATGACTTGTTCTGTTGATGCTGTAGAGACAATGGCTTTCTTAGTTGCATAGTCCCAACCTCTTACTTCTACAGAACTAACCTGCTCTGCACTAGAAACACGCACTCTAAAGCTATGAATATCCTCTAACCACTTTAGGGTTAATTCTTGGTCTTGAGTGGGTTGACGGAAGTTGAGCTTGCCATTTTGGACATAGAGTTCAAAGCCGACACGAGCCGCTCTTTCCCGCAAAAACTCCATGTTGGTCTGGTTTTCTTGAAAAAGATATTCATGGGTAGTTGTAGTTGTGGTTACAGTTCCAGAAGAAATGCCAGCTTCACCGATTATTTTAGAAACTACATCGCTATCGGTAACATCTTGGAAAGAACGATTATAGCGACCTCTATGTAGGCGATGTGAGATATCGTAACCGCGAATAATAATTGGAGCTTGTGATTTTTCGTTGAATTCTGTTTCGATCGCAGTAATTTCACCGTCTATGACATATCCAGTTTCCTCAGTAGAAAAATCAGCATCCTCAGTGGTGCTGGAGGTAAAGCCGATTTTAATTTTCTTCCCGATCGCAAATGATGCTTGATGTTTCCATGTAGTGTCACCATTGCCTGGAAAATAATCATTATTGATGATTAGGGTAAACATTCCAGGTAGATGTAGACTCTCTTCTACTGATATTTGCAAAATATCATTAAGTAAATCTGCGGAAGCGGCCGTTCCATCAATTTGCAGTAAGGGTGCTGGTATGTATTTGGGCATTGTCAACTGGTATTAGTTTAAAGTTGGAGCGATCGCTAAGGATATGAATAACGTTACGAAGCAACTTTATTCATTAATCTTAATTTTTTAGAGTTGGGTACTGTCCACTTCTTCTAGTGACATATCAACAGTTGCTCTTACAGGTGTACCATCTGCCAAAAACATTGTTAGTTTATAACTAACTTGTTTAACAAAGCATTTGAGATATTGGGTTTGCCCCCAAGCAAAAACATATACGGGTGGACGCTCTAGCTGTCCTGTAAAGTCAGTAGCCTTAATAATCGGCTCGATTAAAGTAAGGACGCTTGTACCTGATTCGTAAGTATCAAAGACTAAATTGCTCAGTGACAAACTAACTGGCTCAGGATAGGCAAAGGTAACTTTGGGTAGTCCTGAGGCTGTACGTGCGCCTGCTGACCGATTGAGGCTGACCGATCGCTGAAATTGGAGTTCAGTAGGATTAAACTGAAAATTTATCGCTGCCGCCCCTGCATCGGTAGTGGTGAGCATAGCCTTTACAAGTTGTCCTGTCATGCTTGATCCCTTACTAGTTTTAAAGCGTTAGGATATTCGCGCTTGGTAGCACTATCCTAAGATTACCAAGGCAATCTGCCTTGATATCTAGATCCTTGTCTCTCTTTTTCGATTTCGAGTCGTTGTCTTAACAAAACGTAAATTTCTTGGGCTAATGCATTGAGATTTTCCTCAAAATTGGCATCATTGCCACTGTCATCACGAGAGTCCACTTTAACTGTTGCCTCAGGCAAATTTGCATCTGCTGAGGGCATTTGCTTTCGCTGGATGGTATGAGATTGACTATTGGCAAGTTGATTGGGATTACCGCGCTGTAAGCCTGCTGGGGTAATGTAGAGATCTCCATCGTCAGCACTATCATCAGGCGATCGCTGAATTATTGCTTGACTAGATGTAGTTTGACTGGAGGCAGATGGACTAGGTTTGGGGTTACTAGCCAAAGAACTGCGATCGCTAGAACTAACTGACTTTTTGTTTAATGAACTTGTTGATAGATTACTAGAAACTTTAGGAGGGGGCAAATTGGCTAATAGTTCGGCGATGTTTGACCAACCAGCATGAGTCTCTTGCGGACTACTACCTTGATTAGTTGAATCAGCTTTGGGCTGAATCTTAGTAGGTGTAGGTGATAGAGCATTTATCGAATTAGAATTACTTCCAGAATCGCTTATAGCATTGCCGAAAGTTGAACTATTATTTTTTGCTTGCAGTAATTGGGATGGATGAGTTGAAGTAGATTGAGCAGTGACTTGATTATTGAATTGGTTATTGGTAAGTGGTGTAAAGTTGCTTAAAGACTCCGTTTGCCCTAGATTTTGTAAAACTGTCGGTAGAGTCAAATCATCATTATTTTCCTGATCTGATAGCCTTTGGATAACAGTCTGATCACTCTGATTATTTCTGGTTGCGATCGCATTTTCTGTTTTCGCTTGTACTACGCTTTCTAGATTTTCTAGGGGTGTACTTGCAGCTTTAATACTTTCAGACTTTCTCTGGATTAACTGACTATTAGCATCTATTTCATCTTTTTGAATAGTGTTCAAGCTAGTTGATGTATCAATAGTTTCTATTTCTTGATTGCTAATATCTATAGACTTAGATGAAGCATTAGATGGTATTGACTCATCTAATGCTTTTTGAATATTTTCTTGTGATGCTTGTGATGATAGTTGTAAATTTGCAGGATGACTATCTAATACATTAGTATCTACAGAAGAAGATTCTTCTAAGTTTACTTTAGAACTAATAGGTGATTTTTGAACTAAATCATTATTGGATATACTAGAAAGATTATTGTCATCACTCCTCTCTAAATTATTGTCTATATTACTATCTAACTCTAGATCTGGACTTGGTATATCTAGCTTTGCTTGAATTGCTTGTGAGTTATTGTCAGCAGAGATATTATTTGTTAAAAATTGATTGTTTGTATCAATACTTTTAGAGTCAGAATTATTAGGTGTTTGAATGTCTTGTGAATAATTAGCTACAATAGGTGGAGTATTGTGTATGGTGTTCTCAGTTTGAGAATTGACATCATTTAGAATAGTTTCATTGTTATCTATGCTAGAAATTGGTTGCAGATCTTGAGATTCTAAACTTTGAGCACTACTATCTAGTTTTCTATTTATAAGTGATGTATCAGATGTTTGTATTAGATTTTGACTAGAAGTAATATCTTTTTGAGTTGTATCTCTAGAACTGATATCGAAAATGTCATTACTATTACTATTGAATGTACCTAAATTGTCTTGAGTATCTTCTTGAGTCCCTCCCTCGAATTTTGCATTAATAGGTTGAGGAATATCGACTGCTCTTTGAATAGCTTGATTTGTTTCAGTTATTTTACTGGTAAAATCAGGGTTTTCTACGACATGATCATTCATGCTAAATGAGTCGATCACATCTTGCCTATTGAAGTTGCGATCGCTATCTGTATTACTCGCTATATCTACATCTGCGCGACCATTATCTAAATCAACTTGTCTCTGGATTGCATTATCTAGCTCTAAACTTGAAACATCATTTTTTCTCTGGATATTTTGCTCTCTGTTTTCTAAGCCATTCTCTAAATCAATCGTCGCATTACTATTATTATTCGTATTACTCTCTATATAACTATTAGATACTTCTGAATTTGTAGAACTTAAATTATATTCATTAAGTAAACTGGATTCACTAGAAGGTTGTAAGCTAGCAGTAGATTTCGCTACATCATTAGATGGAATAGAACTAGGCTCATAACTACGTTGGATTTGATCACTAGAGACATCATTTAGCCTATTTTGTGATATCTCTTCTAAAGAATTACTTTGAGTAGCCTCTGCAATATTGTAATGTTCCGAATCTCGTAAACTGGGTAAATCTCTATCCAAATAGCTATCTGATGCCGCAACATCTAGTTTAGGTTGAATTGTTTGAGCAACATCAGGAGATGTATTTGCGGGATCTACAACTGAATTATTTTCTTGTAGTGATCGTTGAGTTTGTACTAACTTATCATCTTCTACTGAATTTAACGGCAGTACTTGGGAAGAGGTATTTAAATTATGATCTAATGTTTTCTCTGATACTTTGATGGAAGCGTTAGAAGAATTAGATTCATTTGATTGTGGAGCATTTAAATTGCGAGACTGTATAGAATTACTTTGTAATGAGCTGTCTGTAATATTATCTGTAGAGATTTGTTGTAGATCCTGAGATACTAAACTTTGAGCGCTACTATCTAGTTTTCTGTTTATAAGTGATGTATCAGATGTTTGTACTAGGTCTTGGCTAGAAGTAATAGATGGATGTTTGCTAGTTTCTTCAATATTCTCTGTACTATCTATTTTATTTATAGAAGCATCAGTAGAAATATCATCCTCTCTTTGAATGTTTTGAGTATTCTTAGCAATATCTGCTGAAATATTTTCAATATGAGAACTGCTGCTGAGGTCTGCATCTTTTGTATTAGTGCTACCAATCTCATTGAAATCTATACTAGAGTCAATCTTTCTTTGAAGAGGTGGACTTGAGCTAGCTTGAGCGATTGGAAGATCGGGAACTACTGCACCACGGTCGTTTACGCCAAATAAGTCGATCGCATCTTGCACATCTAAGTTGCGATCGCTATCTATATTATTAGCTATATCAGATTTTCTATGGATATTTTGCTCGCTACTTCCCAAGCTATTTTCTAAATCAATCGTCGCATTACTATTGCTACTTGTATTACTTTCTACATCACTATCTGATACTTCTAAATTTGTAGGACTTAAACTTGATTCGCTATAAGATTGTAGGCTAGAAGTAGATTTTGCTACTTCACTAGATGGAATAGAACTAGATTCGTAAGTGCGTTGGATTTGCTCATTAGATATATTGTCTAGACTATTTTGTGGTATTTCTTGTAAAGAATTACTTTGTGTAACCTCAGCAACATTACGATCTTCCGACTCTTGTAAACTCGGTAAATCTCTATCAAAATAGCTATCTGATGGAACGATATCTAGCTTAGGTTGAATCGTCAATGACTGATTAACTTGCTCAAAGTTATTATTATCTTGCCATTCAACATTAACATTGTTATTATCTATCGCATCAAGCCGCTCAATTTTTCTATTGATGATATTATCTGTAGCTAATGTAATGAAATCACTTTGTACAATGTTGCGATTAATATCTTCAGTCGTGTTAGATAAATTACTATCAGAAATAGCAGAAAGACTTAAACTAGAATCATCAATCTGAGTTTGAAGATTAGGATAACTACTATCTGTATTAGATGTATCTAACTTAGCAGTTGTAGATATATCTGGCGATGTTTGTTGCGACGTTTGTAGTAAATCATCTAGTATAACAGGAGTCATCCCTATAGGATCTGTCTCTTCAATATCTGTCGAAAGATTTGTATTATCTCCATCTGGTAATTCAGTTTGTCTTTGAACTTGGTTATTCAAGCGATCGCTTGGCGCAATAATATCATCTCTATTAGAAGCTATCGGATTAGTGATCGGTTGATCTTGAGCATTTGTTAACTCAGAAATACTAGTAGAATCAATAGATGTTTCTAGCTGAATATTCCTATTCTCATTATTACTAATAGAAGTATCTAATAAAGTAGATGATGTATTTGGGAGAGATTCATTTAATAAGTTCCTTTGGATATCAAGTTCTGGCGAGATACTCGTAGAATAAATTACTGAATCGTTAATAGTAATAGGATCTGATTGTCTTTGAATGTTTTGATTCTCTACTCTAAAAGCATCGCTTAAAGCGTTTGGATTATTTGCTTGTTCTATTTTACTATCTATATTTCTAACATAATTAGTGTCTTCATTATTGTAAGAACTATTTGCGTCAATTGAAGAGGAATTGCTAACAATATCTTGATTAATTAAACTTGGTTGATTATGAGTATTAAGAGTATTAACTAAGTCTATATTATTAGAGATTAAATTTCTTTGAACTTGAGTAGCTTCTATGTTTTCTGAATTGCTGATATTTGATGTATCTGTTTGGATATCATTTTGAATATTTGCTATTAAAGTTTCATTAGATTTATAAGCATTATCTACTTGTCTTTGGACATTCTGATTTTCTGTATTAGAAATATTATCTGGATGATATGATTTTTCTATGTCACTATCTGCATTGTTATCTGTAATAATATCAATCTGAGTATTAATATTATTATTAGAATTGTCTGTATTTTCAACACTTACAGAAGTTTCATAAACATTTATATCTATGTTATTAGATGCTAAAGACTCAGAATCTCTTTGGATTGAATCGGTTTCTATATTTTCTAGATTACTAATATCTGAGATGTCTCTTTGGAGATTAAGCTGTACAGTTGATGTAAAAGCATCATTGAAATTATTGCCCAGATTGTTAATATCTGGATTAGATTGACTTATATTACTGGAAGTATCTTCTGTAGACTCAGTTTTAGTGCTGCTAATCTCACTAATATCTTCAATATAAGAATTGCTATCATTTGTAGAAACATCTGAACCTAGATCAAGGTTTCTTGAAAGTAAATTATTGACAGTATTTGAAAAAGAGGTATTATTTTGCAAGACAGCATTATTACTAAATTGCTCGTCTTGATAATCAATAGAAATATCTTGATTAGACTCATTAGCCTTACTTTGGATGTTTAAAGGAGTTCCTGAATTACTAGTTATTGGAACATCTGATGAATTACTTGAAATATCTAGGTTGGAGTTACTTCTCTGTGACTGTTCTATTGATGTATTACTAACATTAGTATCAGATATAGAGTTTGTACTAGTTACATCATTCTCTCTTTGGATTAACTGTGAAGGTTCATTAGCAAAATTATTTTGAGATGGTTGCTCATTAAAACTGCTACTTGAGATCTTATTATTAGTATTATTTAATTCTTGATTATTTATACTTCGTTGTATTGTATGACTCTCGGAATCAGATGGATTAATACTACTTTGAGATGATTCATTGGCAATAATATCAGGGTTGATATCAGGAACAGGCATCTCTTTGGTTGGGAGTAATTCTAACGTGCGATCGCTTTGCACATCACTTGGTAAACTACTATGATTTGGGATGTCTTCTAAGTCAGATTTAGTTTGAATTTGAGTAGGTATATCATTGATTATAGAAGAACTATTGCTAGTAGATGTATTAGATGATTCTGGATTACTATAATTATTTTGTGTCTTAGTATCAGTATTTAAGGTGCTAGAAAAATTTAAATCTGATTGATTGGAAGTATCTTGTAATGATTGTGAAATAGTTTGGCTAGTACTTGTATCATCAGAAGTCTCATCAGACTTTCTCTGGAGTTGCTGCTCAGAACTATCTATACTAGGAGCATTTATAATGGTATTTGGAAGATCAATATTTTGATCGATTGTAGGTGTAACAATATTGAGACTATTAACTCCAGACAATTCATCTGAACTTCTTTGTATTTTAGACGTTTTAATCTGTTCATTATTAGAAACTGATTTAGAGTCTGATTCTAATATTTGATTAGAAGTTCGATTTGTAGTATCTACTAAATTACTTTTACTTGTCTGATTAGATATATTCTCATTAATATTGCTCTGATTAGGTTCCCCTTCGAGTGGATTTTCTAAATTAGTAGAACTTATATTTGCTGGTAGCACTACATCTCTTTGAATACTCTCAGGTGAATTATTGTTGATTGTATCTGTAATATCTAAACTTTGCTCTGATTGAGATTCATGATTACTGGAATCTGATTTGGCTATTGAAAAAGTATTAGTTGAATCATTAGAACTTTCACTATTATATATTTCTAATTCTCTCTGTATTGAACTAGAGATATCTGTCTTAAATCCACTATTAACATCGTTATCAAGTGATGTATTTACCGAGCCAGGGATATCTGAGTTGGGAATACTTGGCTGAGTATTCTGTCTATAATCCTGATTTGAAACCTCTTGACTACCGCGACTTAATTCAGAAGTTCTTTGTATAAATGGAGAATTGTTATTTAAACTAATATCTTTTGATGTAGTTTTAGAGATATTGCTACGATCATTAACTTGAGATGCGGATTTACTTTGTATGTTGGGGATGTCGCTATTATCTGTGCTATCTATATCTTCCGTATTAGGTTTTGATTCTTGTAATGATGTTGTGGCAGGTGAATTGTCAGCAAAAATAGTATCACTACTGTCAGGAGCAAAATTATCGCGCTCTCTCTGTATCAACTGAGAAGAACTCTGATTGTTTTGAACTTCTTGGGAAATAGAACTTTCAATATTAGCCGCACTTGCAGTACTATCACCAATAACAGGTGTTACATCATCAGAACTAGAAGGAACACCAGTAAATCTTTGAATAGGTGTATCTTCTGAAAAGCTACTAGAAATAGGCGATTTAGAAGGAATAATTAATGGAGAAGAAGTGGCTGAATTTCTGGGGATAGATGTATTTTGAGGCGAGATTTGAGGCGATCGCGTCGATGACAAATTTGGCGAAGCTTTTATTGATTTAGTTTGCAGAGTTGGTTGACTGGCGGCTACAGATGGAGCACCTGACTCATTGCTTTGGAATGGATGATCAAAAAATGGAGAATCGTTAAAAGAATCACTAAGAGGTTCAAAATCACTCTCAGTGTTGAGGCTGTCAGGGTTGATGATCGACACTGCGCCCAAAGGGTAGATAAACTTTGGCTGTAAAAATGACTGTCCTAATGGTGTTGGCACGAGCAGTGGATCAGAGTTGCCGAGGGGAATATCATCAGGCAAATCATCATCGGCGAGTGAAGAAGTTTGAGGATTTTCAGACATAGTTTAAGAACTAGGGAAAGAACCGCTTGATGAATCTCTGGTTACGACTGTGGCAAGTCCACCATTTTCTAGGGATACAGTCAAACCTTCGATCGCTAATCTTAGCTCTTCAATGGCGACTGCATTACCATCAGCTTGCATCGATGGCGCTGTCCAGCCCACGGGCACTGCACCTATCAATGTCCAACATTGCCTAATATCACCAGCTTGATTAAAAAGTAAAATGCGAATGTTGCGGCGGCGGTTAGTTGTAGCAGTAAACCACCTCCAAAAGCTCAAATCATTAGTCACACCATGCTTCAGGGTAACTTCAGAAAAAGAAGTATGCTTAAGAAGTATGCGCTGTTGGTCGTTAACGCCTCCCTCAAAATACGTGTCGTACTCAACCTTGGCACTTAAGCCTGAGCATTCGGTAAAACCCGCCACAATAGTTGCTGTTGGCAGCATTTCTACATAAAAGTGATTAGTGGTAACATAGGATTCCGCCCTTGCAAACTTGCTGGTGTTAGTCATAATCTACCCTCATAATTTCTGCCAAGACGTTCTTTTTGCTGTTTTAATTCATCTGTGAGCAATTCATACACCCGATCGCTTAGTAATCTCATTTGGAGAGGTTCTTGTAAAACCTGAGCCACAAATTTAGCTAATTCGGCTTTGCGAGATTCATCTGTTGCTTCATTAAAATGTTTGGGCATAAGCCTTTGGATCAAAGCTTTATTCAAGGGATTAGAAAATATATTAACGCTAATATTTATCTGTGATCGCTTCTTCGTGATTTGTAAAGATTTGCTAAAGCATTTCTCCTCGAAGGTAGGGAAATGGTTTAAGCGATCGCTATTTTTCAGCATTTAAGCGTTTGATGGGATATTTCAAAGGAATTAAGCCCGTCTGTTTTAGTAAACCTTGTGCTTCCTCGGTTCGCATGATAGATACAAACCTTTCCGCAATTGGAGTGCGGCGGTTATCACGGAGGTAGACGACAGAAATTGGATAGGAGAGTGGGTAGCTCTTATTAATAAAGGCGCTGTAATTTTGGACATAATTTCCCTTTTCATTACATAGATCGACATCAGGTGTAACGGCTTTGCCCATTTGCATTACTAAGGGTGAAACGAAAGATTGACGATCATCAGCAAGAGTTAATGGATAAACTGAGCATTGCCCGAATACCTGACTGATAGAACCAAAGGAAATGCTCCCGACATTGCGATCTTCAAAGTCTTGAATCAACTGTCTCAAGGAATCAAAGGTTGATAGTTTCGTGATGCTATTGTTGCCATCTTGAGCAAGATTTTGGAAAGCAGCGATCGCTGTTGCAGTTTTCAGTACACGCTTTTCAAAAATCTGGATAGATTCCTTATCTAGAGGCATATAGAGCTTAACGGGTAAATTAGGTCCCCCTAACTGTCGCCAGTTGATAATTTCCCCTGTGTAGATTTGGCGCAGTTGCTCAAAGGTTAACCTGCCCTGCAAAGCCGTGGGGAGACTGTTATTCCGTTGGGCATAGCTAAAGGCAACAAAAACAGTTAACCCATCATAGGCAATATCCTGTGTAATAAAATCTCCCCCAGAATTAGTAATCACACTGGAAATTGCAAAATCTACTTTACTAGAGCGCAATTTATCGCTGACTAGTTGATCATCATCGATGGGTTGATAGCTCAGTTGTAATTTGGGCTGACTCTCTTGTAATTTATCCTCAAGAGTTCTTCCCTTAGCAATTAGATTTTTCTGTAATAGCGTGTAAGTCCATGTGCCATTTTTATTCGCAGCATAAGTAAATTTACCTTCTGGAATATCAGATATTTGACTGATGCAGCAAGGTAAATTGAGATTAGCAGGCTTCGGTGGCTGGGTAAACCACCAATAGAGTAAAAGGAGTAGACCGAGTAAAAGAATCACACCAACTAAAATAGCAATTACTTTCTTGGTGAGCCATGCCCATTTATTCTTTTTCTCTGCTGGAACTTCTTCCTGTTGCTCTGCAAACTCGATTAGTGCTTCCCGTTCAATCGGTAAACGTAGCAAAGCACGACGCGCAATTTCGGCACTCGCGTACCTAGTCTCACCAAATCCAAGCAAATTTTGGATGAACTTTTTTAGCCCTATGTTCACCTTAGCAACCCAGTGATCGACATCGCTGGGATTGATGTATGAGCGCTTGTCTAAATCAATTACTCCTCCATGCAAGAGATAGAAAGCAATATAGCCTAAGTCTTCGAGATCGCGACCAATGGAATAGGTATGAGTCTGACTGTCTGGTGGATAAAAGCGATCTTCCCACAAGGCTAAATCATTTAAATAGACTGTAAATCCTTGAAAGTTCTCTCTAATGGCAATGCTATAAAAGGTTAAGTTACCATGGGGTAAACCTGAGGCAACTACACCCGAACGCAGTCGATATTTCTGTGAATGTAATGATTCTAGAGTTTGTAATACTTGATTGAGAAAAGACTTCACCTGCCAACTGTTCATTGCTCCATAGGTTGCTAAATAGTCCGCAAGGGTCATGGTGTTTTCAGTATGGGGCAAGATCACATAACACCTTTCCTCCCGACTATCAGCGATCGCTTCTATGGGGGTAACTAGGCGTGAGTCTTGAACTCTTCCATCCAAAAGCTTTATCTCTGAAGAAGACTCAAAGTTCTGCTTACTCTCTCTCGTTTCTTTATCATTAAAATATTTTTTAGGGATCACATATTCCTTAAATAGAAATGATTCTCCATCGGATAAGTTCGTCGCATTGTAGAGCCTTCCTGTACCGCGAATACCAATATAACTATCTACTTGATATACACCACGTCTACCACGCACTTTCACTTCAGGGGGTAAAGTTGCAGGAAACTGACATTTTTTACAGTATTTATTATTAGGATTATCCGCAACGGTTTCTAGAGGGAATTCACAGCGAAAGGGATTAGATTCTTGGCATTGATAGCGTAGAAATTGGGGCTTGATCTGCCAAATTGTGCCTACGCGCTCCTCAACTGTAATTTCTTTAAGAACTTCCTTGGTCTCATTCTTTTCGGGGACAACAATACCTTTAAAAGAAGATATCGAAGGTGGCTGAATTCCTAAATCATCCTTGAGAAAAGGAATCAGAAAGCGTAAGGGTGTAGGAACTACCTTGTCTAGAAATTCAACAAATCGATTGCCGATGAGGGCATCGATTGAACCAATAAACTGCCCCCAAACATCAGTAATCCGTTTCCACAGCTTTTGCCAAACATTTGGAGCCTTTCTTGCCATAAATAGCTTGCCTGATTCTGTAAAACTGCCTATATAACTTGAGACTCAGCTTGATGCTGTCTTTGACTTTAATTATCTTTAATAATCAAAAGAATGTTTTTTGTTAGACTATTATCAATTATGCAGGTGTTATTTCCCACAAGGTTTATTTTGTTTAAACATTCTTGTTTAAATCACACCCCACCACTTTACTCCTAAACCTCCTAATTAATGCTATGGCAAGAGAGCAAGTGGCGCGCCTTTATCGGGCAGCCCAATCTAATTCCCTCCTCAAGGCAAAACTAAATGAAGCGCCCGATCTCGAAAGTTTTGTCAAACTAGCACAGGCTGAGGGATACGATTTCACGATCGAAGAATGGAAGCAAATGACCAACTTTGCCGTCGAAGAATTAAAGTGTGATCTTTCAGAAATTCCTGGTATTTAGTATAGCCAAGAGTAATGGCGGCGCACAGCGATGCTATTACTCTTCAAACCAGCCAAATAAAAAGATGACGTAGCGCGTCATCTTTTTATTTGGCTGGTTTCGGTTTCAGACGCTCGATCGCAATGGGTTTATTTAGTAGCGCTTGAGTTTGATTAGGATTGAGTTTCAGGGCTTGCTCAAAAGCAACGAGCGCATCAGCATTACTATTGAGGGCTAATAAAGCTAAGCCTCGCCCCGTCCAATAGTCAGCATTTTTGACATCGATCGCGATCGCGCGACTATACGCCGTAGCTGCCTCAGCATAGCGATCAAGGGACATCAGCGCTAAGCCCAGATTAAACCAAGCCGTATCGGATTTAGGATTAATGCCGATCGCCTGTTGACTAGCCGCGATCGATTCGCGAAACCGATTGAGTCGCCATAGGAGGGCGGATTTATTCGTCCAAATATCTGCTAAAAAGATTTGATTTCCCACATTGGCATCACCAGCGATCGCATTGTCATAGGCTTTGAGAGCCTCTTCGGTACGCCCCAGTGAAGTCAGAATACGTCCATGATTGAACCATGCGCTTGATGAGTTTTGTCTAAGCGCGATCGCCTGATTAGTCGAAGAAAGTGCTAAATCAAACCGCCCCAAAGCCCAAAGTGTGGCGGCGCGATTGCCCCAAAAACTTGCCTGATCGGGTTTGAGCGCGATCGCCCGATTTGCGGAAGCTAGAGCCTCTTCATATTTACCCAAGCCCGTTAGAGCATTAGCCCGTTGATCCCATGCCCATGCTGGGCCCAAATAATCCCACTGTTGATCCCCTTCTTGGATGGCAGCATTACAAGCTGCTAGAGCTTCTTTATATTGCCGCAACTGATTTAAGGCTGCACAGGAATTTGCTAATGCGAGGGAATATTTCTCCTTTGCCTTTAGTGCCCATTCCTGAGAAGCTAGAGCCTCCGCATAGCGACCCAATCGCCAGAGAATCATCCCCTGCTCAGCCCAAGCCTGAGCGTTAGTCGGCTCGATCGCCACAGCCTTGTCATAGGCAAACAGGGCATCATCAAAACGTTGGAGCTGGTTCTGGACTTTGCCCTTATTTTTCCATGCTAGTGCTGGAGTTGCTTTGCCCCAATTAGCATTCACCTTGATCGCGCGATCGCAATCTTGCAAGGCATCGGCGGCGCGATCAAGACTGATGAAAATTTCACAACGCTCACTTAAAGCGAGGGAATAATTAGGATTTGAGCGAATTGCTAAACCTAGGGACTCTAACGCCTCCGCTAGTTTCCCGGCCCGTTTCAGTAACAGCCCTTGGATATACCAAACCATTGCAGGACTAGCATCATCCCAATTTTGATCCAATCTCAGTGCCAACTCACAGGAAGCGATCGCATCTTCATAACGCTCCAATTCATTCAAGGCTCCACAGCGTTTAGCTAAAGCTCCCGAATTATTCGGCTGCAACTTGATAAAGCGATCGTAGGAAACCACCGCTTCGGTATACATCGATAAGCCCACCATCGCATCTCCCCGTTCTAACCATGCGATCGGCTCGTTGGTATTTAAAGTAATCGCTTGATTGCAAGCCTCAACTGCATCTTTATATTTACGCGACTTCACCAAAGAACTACAGAGCGAGGCCCAATAGTCAAAATCCTGTAACTTTTCTTGGGCGATCGCCATCGGTACAGGCAGATTGAGCAGCACCATCAGGATCACCCCTAATCGCTTGCCTCGCTTGACTGACTTAAATAAAGAACGCAGAATCACAGGCACTCCCAATTTCTACACCGCAACCACAAGGATTATGCTGATTTTAATTAAGCAAAGCTTGGTTAAAATCACAACATCAAGTCAAGATTAATCTATTATGCTAAATCTTTCCAAGCCCTTATTTTCGGGAATCTTAACGATTATAGCGATCGCCACCGCTTTACCATCGTTAGCTGCCCCTAGTAGCGATCGGCTCCAAGCCGCCAATCGTCAACGCCTCATCGAAACTAATCGCTGTCAGGGCTGCAACTTACAAAATACAGATTTGAGTGGACTTAAACTCATTGGTGCAAATCTTAACAAAGCAAATTTGCAAGGTGCAAATCTTCGTAGTGTCGATCTTAGAGGTGCGAATTTACAAGAAGCAGTACTCACGCAAGCCGATCTGAGCTATGCCGATCTTCGCCTCACTAACTTTACCAAAGCCAATTTACAAGGCGCAAATCTCAGCAATACCCATTTATTAGAGGCTTCCTTCCTCCAAAGTAATCTCCAAGAAGCCAATTTGACTGATAGCTATGGGGATGGCAATGTTGATGCTTTTAGTTTGGTAAAGCAATTCGTGAACCTCGAAGGAGCAAATCTACTCAAAGCGAATCTCACTAACGCCAAGTTAGGATTTGCCAATCTCGAAAGTGCAAATCTGAGCGAAGCTAATTTAGTGGATGCGAATATCGAAAATTCGTCATTAATAAACACAAATTTGAAGAATGCAAAGTTATGTAACACCACTCTGCAAGATGGCTCAGTTAATAGCCAAGATTGTCGTTAAAAAAATTATCAATAAATTCGTCAAATATCTGTGCTTTACATATGCATCCTAATTGTAAGTATGCGAGAATATCTAGCACTGGATATATACAGCTTGGCTGTAAGCAAATTTAGAGGTTAAAGCTATGAAGCGCACTCACGAAAAGTCTTCTCAACCTGTGACTTCTCCCAAACCCACAACCCTAAATTTGCAAACTAGAGCTTTTGCACCAACGTCATCAGATTCCTATCAAGTTAACCGAAAACCTGAAGATGCTCTAGAGCAATCTTCCAGTTCGTCATCAGAAAATTTACTAGGAAAGCTAATTTCTACTCCTTCAGATTCTGCTGATCATCCAATTCAAAGGAAATCATTACACCGCTTCCCAATTCAAGCAAAGCTGAATATTGGTGAACCTAATGACAAGTATGAGAAAGAAGCAGATGCAACTGCGGCTAAAGTAGTTCAGCAAATCAATTCATCGCCACAGGATCAATCTGTACAACGACAAGACTCAATGGAGCAAGATGAGATTCAAATGAAGCCCGTAATCTCTAAAATCCAACGAGAAGAGTCGATGGAAGATGAAGACGAAGAGTTACAAATGAAGTCTCTAGTACAAAAGCGAGAAAATGTAGGAGGCGGAGAAGCATCAAATGATTTAGAATCATCGATTCAAAGTGCGCGAGGTAGTGGGCAGTCTCTAGATCCCAATCTACAAGAAAAGATGGGACAAGCAATGGGTGCAGACTTTAGCGATGTAAAAGTACATACAGATTCACAGTCAGATCAATTAAATAAATCTATTCAGGCAAAAGCATTTACAACAGGTCATGACGTTTTCTTTCGGCAGGGAGCTTATGAGCCAAATAGTCTAGGTGGACAGGAGTTAATTGCCCATGAGTTAACTCACGTGGTTCAGCAGAAAGGTAGTACGGTGCAGCGATTGGTGCAGCCCAAAAAGAAATACCCTAATCCTAATGTCGAAGTTCTATCTAAATCGTTTGACAAGCCTATAATTCAGGCAAAAGAAGAAATATCAAACGATAAGCAGGATACATCAGATAAGTCTCATCCCAACAAAACTGGGTTACCCACTGCTCTCAAAACAGGCATTGAAAATCTCTCTGGTTATTCGATGGATGATGTAAAGGTGCATTATAACTCTAATAAACCAGCACAATTGCAAGCCCATGCCTATGCAGAGGGATCTGATATTCATGTTGCTTCTGGACAAGATGAACATTTGCCACACGAAGCTTGGCATGTAGTACAGCAGAAGCAAGGGAGAGTGCAGTCATCTATTCAAATGAAAGGAATAAATGTAAGTCTGGATTCTCGTATGGAAAAAGAAGCGGATGAAATGGGGTCTAAGGCTTCAAAATTAGCTTCTCTTGAGTCTCGTCTACCTTCAGCTATACAATCAGAACAAAGTGGCAAAGAGTTTGGACAACCACTTAAAACAACGCAACAATCTCTATCAAGTGGTTCTGTTAGACAATTCAAATGCGGTAGTGGCAAGAAAGCCAAGAATACTGATATGGGTGCAGATGATCTTGGAGGGTTTGAATTAGATAACGAGGAGGTCGTCAAGTATACCGAATTAAAAGCTAGACATGACCACTATGAAGGAGAAGAAGTAGATGCTTCGCACAATCCAATGATTGCTGATGGTCGAAAAGGAGTAGAGCAATTGCGTAAAGGGGGGATGAACGATGAAGATATAAAAGGTCACATCAAAAGAATGATACCATCATATACCAATGAAGATATACAAACCTATTTCTTTGATAATGCAACTCCAAAAGTAGCATATCTTGATGGTGATGAACGTTCAAGGTATGAACTATCTGTTTCGGGAGGTAAATTAAAGCAGAACGGTAATAATTTTGATACTGGTAATATGTTTAGTAGCGGTGCGGGTGCAGGTTACAGTATCTTTGTAATGAGTCCAGGTGGTCAACTCTATGCTAATGAGCATAAACCTGGATTATTCCATCACTCCAGTTTCTTAGCAGGACTACCAACAGCGGCGGCGGGTGAATTACAAGTCAACAAAGGAAGCCTGAAAATGGTAACTAATAAGAGCGGTCACTATCATCCTGGCGCACCCCAAATGTATCAAGCCATGCAAGAATTTAGTTCAAGAGGATTATCTTTATCTAGTTTCGGATTAAAAATTAGTGGCATACCAGAAGATAATCCTGATTCTAGATTTAATAAAACATATAAAAAGGCAAAAGATTTCTGTGATGCATATGAATAGCAATCACTACAGCAAAAGCATTTATAAGTAGTGGCAGACTACTATTGAGTAGTGTAATTTTCAATCAACTATTCAGAAAGAGGTTTGAACTTAGTCAATTCAATGAAAGTTAGTATAGTTAGACCTGATAAAAAATCAAATAACCTCGTAAAAAATTATGACTAAATTGCAAGATACTGTGATCAACTTCTTTAAAGATAATGGATGGAATATTATCGAACTTGAAAGTGAAAATGCTTGGAAAATCCCTTTTTCAGGGAGTCATGGTAAATGGGATTGTTATGCAAGAATTAGAGAAGCACAACAGCAGTTTGTCTTTTATTCTATTCTACCAACTAGAGTATCAGGGAATAAGCAAATGGCAATAGCAGCTCTCATTAGTAAGCTTAACTATGGTTTAATTATTGGCAATTTTGAACTGGATCTAAATGACGGAGAAGTACGCTGTAAAACTAGTATTGATGTTACAAATGATCGCTTATCCACAGCACTGGTGAAGTCATTAGTTTTTACTAATGTCGCTCTTGTAGATAAATATCTACCTGAATTTATGACGGTCATTAATAGCAATGAAGCGTTGACAGACAATTAACCTGAAATAGATGCATCATACTAAGGAGTCCGTTACGAATGGATTATGTAACAGTATTATCTGAAATCCGTAGACAGGCTTTGATAATAGCTAAGAGTGGATGGGATGAATTAGGTGAATTAGTTGATGATATTCTTCCTAATCCTCTGAACCCAATAGCAGTACTTCCCATTGCAACTGGGATTGCTGTGGGAGGAGAAGTTGCTGATCTGATTCCAATTGCTGCTACTGTAATTCTTACGGATGTAGCATTACGAATTGCTGATGATTGCGCTGATCAAGATGACTTAGACGCACTTTATCAATCAATTGGTATAGGACGAGCTATCAATTGTGCAATGGCTCTCAATACTACTGTAGTTCGCCATCTCTTATATTTGGGACTTTCACCTGAACGATTGGTATCTATTTTTAATAATTACTGCTATTCATTTCTACAAGTATGTCATGGGCAAGATGACGATATACAAAAACGTGTTAAAACACTGTCTGAATATGAAGAACTAGTCAAACTGAAAACTGTAGCAGCTTATGAGTTCGCAGCTTCCGTTGGAGCTCGCGTTATCACATCTGATAGCAATGCAA
Source organism: Pseudanabaena sp. BL-A-41 (assembly GCA_050632425.1). Lineage (GTDB taxonomy): Bacteria > Cyanobacteriota > Cyanobacteriia > Pseudanabaenales > Pseudanabaenaceae > Pseudanabaena. The sequence continues at coordinate 4,969,546 of CP192607.1, forward strand.
TCTCACTATGTTCAGATTGTGGTATTCATCTTGGCTGGATGGCACAAATACTAGATGATATTGAGGCTCTTTGGTTTCCAGAGCTAGAGAGTTATCGTGAAATTGAGAAGATAACCCTTCCTGTCCTTTTAGGCTTAAGTTTTGAACATCCAAATTCAAGATTATTGCAAGATATGCTTAATGAAGAATCCTACAAAAGATTAAAGATATGTACTTTACTTGATGAGATGAATATTCGGAGATATCTTTTGGATTTAGCTCTTGATCATCGAGATTTGGCAATAAAAGTTCTCGATACTTGTGAAAACTCTGAAGGAAGCAAAATACTTAAAGTTTGGCTTGATTGGTTATGGCGGGATGGCGAACGTTTATTAAATATTAATGCGATTTAGTGAGGTTGTTGTTGATTCAGCTTGAGTCAAAGAATCAAAGCCAAAGTCAATAAAACTTTAATGCAATGCGAGCGTTAATTTCCAATCAAACTACTTTCTCCAATGTTCAGATGTCGAAAAAGGAAGTTTGGTTGATGTCCATCTCGAAAATAGTTCATTAATTAATACAACTTTAATAAATACGAAGTTATGTAACACGACTCCACAAGATGGGGCAGTAAATGATCGAAATTGCCGTTAAATGTTTTTGGTTGTGCGAGAATATGCAACAAATATATACGGGGTCTCCGTAAATAAATTTAGTGGTTTAGTGATATGAAGGGTACTTACGATTACAAAAGAAAAACTTTCCAATCCACTGCTTTATTCAAACCGACATCTTCATTTTTACAAACTAGAGCCTTTGCACCACTTCAGACTGATATAGATGAAGATGCTATCCTTCGATCATCTATGCACACTGAGAATTTTCTGGAAAAAATAATTAATCAGCATGGTAATGATTCGTCTGAGCCAATAGTCCGAGCCAAGCCAATGAAACGCTTGAGGGCTGATAAATCTGAGCGGATGGGGATGATCCAAGCTAAGCTTAGTATAGGTGCGCCAAACGATAAGTATGAGCAAGAAGCAGATGATACTGCCTCTAAAGTTGTTCAACAGACAAATTCAACAGCATCACAGTATAAATCTGTCCAAAAGCAAGAATTGATGGAAGAAGAAAATGAATTGCCAATAAAGCCAATTTCTTCAATCCAACGAGAAGAGTTGATGGAAGAAGAGGATAAATTGCGAATGAAGTCTTTTGGACAGAGACGAGAAAACATTATTGGGGGAAAAGAATCAACTGATTTAGAGTCATCAATTCAGAGGATGAGAGGAAATGGTCAATCGCTAGACGTTGATCTACAAGAAAAAATGGGTCAAGCGATGGGGGCTGACTTTAGTGGTGTCAAAGTACATACAGATTTCCAATCCGACCAATTAAATAAATCGATACAGGCTAAGGCTTTTACGACGGGGCAAGATCTGTTCTTTCGTCAGGGAGCTTATGAACCAAGCAGCCGAAGTGGTCAAGAATTGATAGCTCATGAGTTGACTCATGTCGTGCAGCAAAATGGGGAGACGGTTATGCGATCTCATTTATCACCCAAAGGAGACCAGCGCATTCTATCTAAATCTGTGCCTTACGCACTCAAATTAAGCAATCTACATTTAACCTCACAGGCTGTTGTTCCTCAGCGATACTTCTTGGGGGCTGCTACTGCTTCATCGAGTGCCACAGTTTTAAGCGGTCAAGACCGACAAGCTGACAATAGCTTTCGTGACCCACTCGATGCTACACATACCCAAATTGCTACGTCAGGTAATGATCCGACTGCGGGGTTAACACCTTTGAAAATCAGTGAGAAAGGCAAAATGGCTATTGAGAATGTTAATAGTAACAGGCAAGCAAAGGTATTCTTCGCTGAAGGTTCAATAATTTCAAAAAGCAATAAGGAGCTAACAAAGCGTGGATCAGCATATCTACTACAAGTGGCTCAAGCCAACGCAATTACAGTAACTGATCAGAATGGTAAAAGCCATGCTCTAGATGAAATAGAAGGAGTGAAGAACCCAGACGTGGGAAAAGCTAGTTCGCCCAAGAAAGTAGCAGGAAGACTTGCTACTCAGAATCACGGTTTAGGCTTAACTGTTGATGCAACTTGCGTTGCGGTTGCAGAGGCAATCATGGGCAAATCATATGGAACTACTGCAAAACTTCTATCCGTGAAGATGAAAAAACTTGGGTTGCTCACTTCTACAGAGCAAATTGCATGGGGTACAGCCATAGCCGATGCGATAACTAAGCAAGGAAAACGCAAACACGGAGTTCTTAACGAGACTGTGGTTGCTCAGGCTTATGGTTTATTTTTAAATAACAATCCAGCTGCTGCCTTGAAGCTAGCAAAGAAGCTGAAAGTTAATGAATTTGCTGATCCTAAAGTTGGGCAAGCCTTTATAAGTGAATCTGTAGGAGCGCCAGGAGGAGGGATTGTCAACTGGCTTCAAGACCCAACAGGTAACACTAGAACCAAACGCATGACACCAGATCCGACTGTTCGAGGTGGTATGCGACGCACAGGGTGGGGTAACCACGCGGGTGCAGTAGTTGCCGAATCTGGAGGTGACAAAGTAACATTAGAAAACTATGCGCGCAGTGGCGAAGATCCAGCGTTAGTGGATAACGATAATATTTTTTACTTTGCCATGTACGGTCCAGCGAGCAAGCCCACTCAAACTTGGCATGCTGTCTGGAGCCAGAGTCCCACTGCTCCGATTGCGAACGCAGTAACTGGTGTCTTTGGTTAAAGAGATTTCATGACAATACAAAAGATGTAAATGCGTCAATCGTACTTTAACGTTCCAGTGCCATGTTTTGCTAAATCTAAATCTTGCTATTCTCTTTCTATAGCAATGGTCAGTTAAATCAAGAGGGAGTGAAAGCTCTGTAGTGAAAGAAAATCCAGCATAGGAGACTATCAAATTTTTAGTGTCTAAGTTTGCAGATTCAAAGAAAAATCAATTATTTTAGCCTAAGTTTATACAAGATTTTTGACAGTCTCTTATTTAGTTTTAATTTTTATGTTGTATTCTAGCTGCTTATTTAGCGTGATCGCCTTATCCTCATCTCTAGTAATTGCTCAAGCAGCGATCGCTAATCCTGTCGATCAGTTGCTTGAGACTAGAGCCTGCTCAGAATGTGAGTTAAGTAACGCCAATCTGGTTGAGGCAAACCTTAATGGCGCAAATCTGAGTTTGGCGCAAATGCGAGCAGCAAATTTGCGGAAGGCTAACTTAATTGGGGCAAACTTGATCGGAGCGTACTTAAAAGATGCCAGCTTTCAGGATGCAAACCTGCGCTGGGCAAACTTTACTAATGCGGATCTAGAGAATGTGGATTTTCGAGGCGCAGATTTAAGGGGAGCTAAATTTAATGCAGCTCTCTTGAAGGATTCTAATTCTCAAAAGAGTATTTTTTGTCGCACGATCATGTCCGATGGCAAGTTGAATAATCGTGATTGCCGATTAGCTGGTGACTGATACTGTATTGGAATCGGAAGCGGGGTTTAATCTCGAACTCTTTACTGAAAAATAGAATAAGCAAGAGTTTGAAAACTTTAAGCGTAGGACAATGATTCAAACTTTTTTGATTCTCTTTTAAATTTCTTCAACTTTCGTATAATGGAGCACAATAAAAATTAAGAGCGGCTCTTTTTAATCCAACAACTTACTTACAGAAACATCCGAACGCTAATACAACTAATGCAGAACCTTGAACAACTGATTGCCCAAGAACTATCACTACGAACCGAACAGGTCAAAAATGCCCTAGAGCTTTTTGCTGAAGGAGCGACTATTCCCTTCGTAGCTCGTTATCGCAAAGAACGCACAGGGGAAATGAACGAAATTCAACTCAGGGACTTGCAAGATCGTTACACCTATCTCACCGAGCTACGCGATCGCCAAGCGATCATCATTCAAGCGATCGCCGATCAAGGCAAACTCACCGATACCCTCAAAGCCAAAATTGAAGCCTGCACCCAAAAAACAGAACTCGAAGACCTATATTTACCCTATCGACCTAAACGACGTACCAGAGCTGCGATCGCTAGGGAAAAAGGACTAGAACCCCTTGCCGAAGCAATTAAGTCCTACAATCGTCCTAATATCAACAACGCCTCACTACCTGAAGAAGCCGCCAAATATTTAACCGAGCAAGTAAAAACCGTCGCCGAAGCTCTTAAGGGTGCATCGGATATTCTGGCGGAAGAAGTTGCCGAAAATGCCGAATATCGAGCCTACATCCGCGACTACTTAACCCATTCAGGGCTATTTGTCTCACAGATTAAATCCACATATCCCGTGGGAACCACCAAATTTGAGATGTATCGCGACTATCAAGCCAAAGTCAAAGCGATCGCCCCCCATAATCTCCTTGCCCTGCTCCGTGGTGAAACCGAAGAGATCCTCACCCTTAATCTAGATTTTGATGAAGACCATCTATTGCATTACCTAGAGTCACAGCAAATTCGGGCAAAAACTCCAGCGATCAGAGAGTTTTATCAAGATATGCTCAAGGATGCCTTTAATCGCCTCATGAAAGCCTCCGCGATCGCCTCGGTAATCACCGACAAAAAGGCTTGGGCAGACGAAGAATCGATCAAAACCTTTGAAGCTAACCTACGGGATTTATTACTAGCGGCTCCCGCAGGTATGAAGCCCACCCTCGCGATCGACCCTGGGTTCCGTACAGGTTGCAAGACCGTTGTCATTAGTGAGACAGGTAAATTTCTCGAATATCAAACCATCTTTCCCCATCAAGCCGCCGCACAACGAGAACAAGCTGCGCGTACCTTGAGAAATCTCATTGAGAAGTATCACATTCAACTAATTGCTATTGGCAACGGTACGGCTGGACGTGAAACCGATAGCTTTGTAATGGAAGTAATCCAAGGGCTAGAGAAAGCACCGATCAAAGTGATGGTTAATGAATCAGGAGCCTCGATTTATTCCGCCAGTCCTGTCGCGATCGCCGAATTTCCCGACTTAGATCTCACCGTGCGCGGCGCGATCAGCATTGGTAGACGCTTGCAAGATCCCCTTGCTGAACTCGTCAAGATCGATCCGAAGTCCATCGGCGTAGGTCAGTATCAACATGATGTCGATCAAAAATTGCTGAAAAAGAAACTAGAAGAAACCGTCGAAAGCTGCGTAAATTTTGTCGGCGTAGACCTCAATACTGCTTCTAAAGAACTGCTGACATTTGTTTCAGGATTGAGTCCCACGGTTGCCAACAACATCATCACCTACCGCAATCAAAATGGCGCTTTTCGCGATCGCCGCCATCTGTTGAAAGTCCCCAAACTCGGTGCAAAAGCCTTTGAGCAAGCAGCAGGATTTTTACGAATTCGCGATGGCGACAACCCTCTCGACAATACGGCGGTGCATCCTGAAAGCTATCCAGTCGTACAGGCGATCGCCCACGATCTCAATGTCCCCCTATCAGAAATTGCCCAAGCAGCAAACAAGCTGAAAAAGGTTAACCTCAAGGAATATGTCACAGATGCGATCGGTGAGCCAACCCTGCGGGATATTCTCCGCGAACTCGAAAAACCAGGTCGTGACCCTCGTGCCGAGTTTAAATATGCCACCTTTAGTGACGCGATCCAAAAAATCTCTGATTTGAAAATTGGTATGGAGATAGAAGGTATTATTACTAATGTGGCAAACTTTGGTGCATTCGTGGATATTGGGGTGCATCAGGATGGATTAATCCATATTTCGCAATTAGCCGATCGCTTTGTCAGCGATCCAAAGCAGATCGTTAAAGTTGGTCAGGTGGTTAAAGTGCGGGTTTTGGAGGTAAATGAATCCTTAAAACGAATTGGCTTATCAATGAAGCGATAGATTTGATATTTTAGATTTTGCCTATTTCATTCTGATTTCAATATGCTTATTTCAGGAAACCTAGAATTAACTATCAAAATTGATCAAGTGCCAACCAATGTCATTACCCATCAAAATGGTTGGAAGTCCTTTAGGATCAAGTGTGATGAGCGTATAGTTAATATTTCTGTGCGACCAAAGGTATTCAAAAGGTTAGAAGAGGGTACGGCTAAATACGGTCATTGGACTGCGGAAATCTCTGGCAAAATGGGCGAAGCGACTAATACTGGTTTCATCTTAGAAGATCCGATTGTGCAGGTCTTTCAAAAAAAGGCAAAGGATATTCAAGCCTTAGCAAATGAAATTCCCGTTGAGGCAAGTTGATCACAGCGCTTTGAAATAGCCGTAAAGAGTGACGGTGCAAAGCACCGTCACTCTTCTAGAGGAAACTTTTGCTTGATGAAGGCTTTGGCTTCATCAATAGTCTTAATTTCACCATCTAAAACCCGATCGCGTAAAGCCCCAAGCATGACCTGATACTGCTTACTTGGTTTGTAGCCCATCAGCTTTAGTTCCGCACCACCGAGGGGCATTTTCATTAAATTCCAGTCACGGAGATAGCGATATAGCACTTTGCGGATCGGAGAAGGGGCGATCGCTGCCACCATAATTATTTCCACAATGCTCTGATGCTCTAATAGTCGCACCACCTGACTTGCCGCTAGTTCAGGATTGAGCGCTTGCAATAGGCGATCGCTTAAAGTTGAGAAATTGGCGAGGCGACGCAATCCCACTTGATTGAAATGTAAGCGCTCCGCAATCTCTACGGCCTCGGCATAGGGAGACAGCATCAGTTCAAGGCGCACTTGCCAGATATGATGGCGATCGATTTCAGGATAGAACCTCGCGAAGTGGTACAGCCATGCGCCTACCCGTTGTAATTGTTGGATCAGATTGGGGCTAATCGTCAAACTGGGATGTAAATAATGCAATGCTCCCAATTCATTCAATTGATAGAGAGCTTGCACCCAATAATTAGCGGTGAGTACATAATGGAATTCCTGTTTGAGGCGCGTGTTTTGATATGACCAAATGCCCTTGCTACTATAGCCTTGGACTAAATGGCTCGCCAATTGAGCATATTCCCTTGTTCTTAGATCGATGTGAAAGCCCAAACGCACGGCAAATCTGACGGCACGGATAATCCTTGTCGGATCTTCGATAAAGCTATTGGGATGTAAGACGCGAATGGTGCGCTGCTCTAAATCTTCCAAACCACCAAAGAAATCGAGGATCTGTCCTGCTTGAGCGCCATTGAGATGTAAGGCAAGGGCATTAATCGTAAAATCACGGCGATAGAGATCCTGTTGAATGGAACTAGCTGCGACTTCAGGCAAGGCGGCAGGATAGGGATAGAACTCAGTACGCGCCGTAGCAATATCAATCCAAAGACCATCTGCCCAAGTCAGCGCCGCCGTTTGGAATTTCCCGTGAACTTCCAGTTTCGTATCAGGATAGATCGCCTGTAGCGATCGCGCTAATTTCACCCCCCAGCCTTCAGGCTCTGTGCCATCGGTGACGAGAGGATGATTGCCATCAACGACCAAATCGAGATCATCAGTGGTAAGATTTAACAGAAAGTCGCGTACCGTGCCGCCCACGAGATATAGCTCTAAATTCAAGGCATCGGCAACCTTAGCGGCTTGCTGCAAAATATCCCAGTAACGGGGTGTGAGTAATTTTTGGAGTTGTACCTGTAGGCGATCGCGAACTTGGGCGATTTGTGGTGCTTCAGGGGTAAGTTGATGCAAATAGCGCAACACATCGGTACGGGTGACAATGCCCACCAGATTGCTGCGATTAACAACGGGCAAGCGCCCAATATCCCACTTCAGCATCAAGTCTTGAATTTCCGATAGCGATGTTTCGGGGGTGATCGCTCTGACGGTAGTTGCCATATAGCCTTTGACAGGGGCATGACCAAAGCCATGGTGGAGGGCAATATCGAGATCGCGGCGGGAAATTATCCCCACCAATTGATCCTGTTCATTCACCACCGATAGCCCTGAATGTCCATATCGCAGCAAAACACGCTGAGCATCGTTAATCGTTGCCTCGGGACGAATTGTCCGCACAGGCGATGACATCAGCGCGGCGGCAGTGACGATCTTAGGAAGGCGATCGCGCAATATCTGTTTGATGTCAGCGATTAACCCTGCAAGATCAAAGTTCTCATCAACTACCTTTAAGGATGCCGAAGCTGCCCATGCATGACCACCACCGCCATAGCGCTGCATAAGCGTATGTAATTGAGCAAATTCATGGCGCGATCGCCCGATCAAGCTAATCCGATCAACCTGCCAAGCTACCACCATCAAAACATCGACTTCGATCAATTCCATGAGATGCTCAACCACATTGGAGAGACCCATGAGAAATTGATCGTAATGTAGTGACCACACAGCAATGCGATAGCCTTCGATAGTTTCTGTATGGTCAGGAAGTTCGGCTAATGCGCGGGATAGAACTTCCTGCATCGGTGGAGACATTGCATAGTCGATATAAGTGGAGAGAACTCGCAAATTTACTCCCTGTTGCATCAACCATGCTAAAGCGATCGCATCTCTAGCGGTTGTATGCTCAAAGGTCAGGGAACCTGTATCCACATGCAGTCCTAACGCTAGGGCTGTGACTTCAAAGGGTGTGAGTGCGATCTCTTGGGCTTGCAGACGTTCAATAATTAAAGTGCAGGTAGAACCAACCGCTTCTACGCACCACAATGTCGGTTGAAAGCTTGGTTTGATATTTGTGGGATGATGATCGTAAACATGGATTTCGATATTAGGTAGCTCTAACCATTTAGCAGCATTGCCTAAGTAACTCGGAAATTGAGTATCTACCAAAATCAATCGCCGAATCGCATCGGGATGTACCGATCGCATTTCAATTAATGGGTATTCATCCCGATGCAATGAGAGAAATTCGCGCACGGGCATTTGCATACCACCTGTGAGGACGATCCGCGCCCCCTGATATAGACGTGCGGCTCCCACTGCTGCGCCAAGGGTGTCAAAATCTGCGGTTGCATGACAAAGAATAATATCCATGCCTTGATTTTACCTGTTCGCTTCTATCTACGCTAAGCGATCGCTTTTCCTACAGCGCTTTGCGCTCAACCCGCAGCAATAAATTTTTGAAAGGGTTGCAAAGCAACCCTTTCAAAAATTTATTGCTGCGTTTACTTGGAAATTATAGCGATCGCGGCTTGTGCACCATAGGTTGCGACATTGCAAAAATGACATTGCAAAATATAGTTAACAACTGCTAGTTAAGACGAAAAAAATTTGTACAATCCATAAAACTGCCTAAAAAAATTATGTCAATTGTCCAAATTAATTCCAAGATTGATAAGGTCAAGGTCTATGCAGTAGGCTCAACAGTCACGCGCTTGGCAAACCTAGCCCAGATTAGCGAGCAAATTTCCGAGCAAAGTGTAAATAATGCTCCCGATCGCAATCCCGAACGCCATAAAATCGCAGTCGAGATTGTTGGCTTACCACTTGCTCTCGATGATGCTACGGTGCGGGTGCGCGTAGAAACTAGCGAATCAAGCGATCGCCTAGTTGACCAAAGCATAATCGTTACCGATGTGCGGGTAGGTTTGAGTGTGCCACCGCCGCCGCCAGTCACCCAGTCATCCCTAGAAGCTGAAATCCAAGAAGCTAAAGCTGAAGTCAATCGCTTAGAGGACTTGCGAAATACGCTGGGCATCGAAATGCAGATTTTGCAGAAACTATATGTTCCCAATCGTCCGATGGGAGAAGAGGGCAAAGCCCCACCAACCTCCCCCACAGGTGCAAGACTAGCATTAGCAAACTTTAAGGACGAGCAGCAAAAGTTACGTCTCCAAGAAAACCGAGAATTAGCGCAAAAGCTCCGTCAAGCGCAGGAAAATCTGGCGGACTTACAAGGAAAACAAGCGATCGCCTCGAATGCCCATGTTGCCAAGGAGCATGAACTCCGCAAGACGATCATCGCGCATCTTCATTTTAGCGATCGCCAATCCATCGCATCCCTCACTAACCTGCAACTCGTGGTGGAATATTTTGTGAATGGGGCAAGATGGACACCCAGCTATGTTTGCCGCCTCGATAGTGCGACCAATCGAGCAGCGATCGCAGTACGTGCTTTGATTTGTCAGCGTACAGGTGAGGATTGGGCAGGAGTAAGACTCGAACTGTCCACAGCGACACCAACAGGATGGTGTGAATTGCCTGAATTACCTTCGTTAAGGTTGGGGCGATCGCAAACCTATAGTCCGCAAAAAGCTTGGCGCAATCCCCCACAAGGATCTGAGCTTCTCTTTGCAGACTACGATTATCAAAAGCAAAATGCGCGTAATGCCATAGGTGCTAATTTCTACTTACCCAATTTAGATATTCCCCAAGTAAAACCCTTAAGAGATATTCAGCAATCGACCTTTGCTCAGCAAGTAGAACATTTAGAAAATTTAGAATGGCAGTCTCAGTATGAATTAGATCAAATATTACAGGACAGTCCCACTCCAGAATTTTTGGGCGCAGAATCATCAGATGTTTTGAGGGCAGATTTTAGTAGCTTTGATGCGCCTTCCAGTATCCAAATGCCAGTTTCTGTGCCAGCTTCTATGCCAGTACCAACAAAGGCAGTGAGATCTGCGGCTCCACAGTCGGTAGAACGATCTAGAAGTATGAGTAAGCAAGAACTAAGTCTCCAGAGCTATGCTTCCATCAGTGACCGTAGGGAAGATACCTTAATTTCGGCAGCAATTTTTGATCCGCGAGAAGAGATTAAGAATTATGGACTGATGCGCTTAGCGGAACCAAGTAACCTAAATCTAAGAGGCAAGCTCAATCTTCCTGATACGAAAACGCTCTATTTGGAGTCCCTTCAGCGTAGGCAAATTACGGTTAATTTTGAAATTGAGAGAATCCTCCAAATTGCTCTTGATCGCGCCACTTGCCGCGAAACTAGATTGCCCGATGGCGGAATTAATGTCAGACAGACCGCAGGGGCGTTTGACTTTGCCTATCTAGGTAATGGCCGAGTAGATATTCCTGCCGATGGACAGTTCCATTCAGTTGCCTTACTCCAAGAAAGTGCGGAGATTGACCTACGTTACATCGTCGTACCTCGCGAAGATACTAATGTATTCCGTATTGCTCAATTGCGAAATCCTCTGCGTGCGCCCCTGCTAGCTGGTGCTGCCGACATCTATGTTGATGGCGAATATATTCTCTCGACCAAAATCTCCACAGTGCCACCCAAGGGACAAATGGAATTAGCTCTGGGAGTTGAGCAAGCGATCAAGGTGGCGCGGAATACTTCCTTTAAGGAAATGCGATCGGGCATGAGTTTAGTTGCCTTTAATGAACTCCGTCACCACATTCAAATTGCGATCGCCAATCGATTAGGAAGAGTTGCCAAAATCGAAGTCCGCGAACGCATTCCTCAACCACAAACCGATGCAAAGGTTGATGTGACCGTCACCCAAGTCACTCCCGCATGGGAAAAGTACGAACAGCATGAGCGCAATGCGCCGATTAAAGGTGGTTATCGCTGGCAGATCAATGTTGCCGCAGGTAGTGAGACGGAGTTAAATGTCGATTACACGATCAAGATCTTTGTGGACAATGAATTAGTTAACGGTAATCGGAGAGAGGAATAGCAGATGTTAGCAGCAGAAATTCAAACCTTGACTCTAGAGGCTCCCGTTAGTACGGTCACTTTGCTCGAAGATCGCGCCCAAGTCCAACGCCTTGGCAAAGAGCTATTAACCGCAGGACTATGGCGGGTGCAGGTAGCGCAGGTTGCACCCGTATTGTCGGATAAATCTCTCCGTGCCGAGTTTATCGGCACATCAGCAGGAGCAAGGGTAAATGATGTGCGCGTCCATCGCAGGATGTTAATTAAGGAAGCCGATCGCTCAGGATTGGTGGAGCAGTTAAAAACTGAATGGCGATCGCAATATGAGAATTACCATGTCCTCACCGAAGATCGTCACCAACTCGAAGCGCAATTTGAGCAAATTGGCACAATTTTAGTGAAGGCTTTGCAGGAGTTGCCCGTTGATGCGGCTTGGGGGCAGGTCGATCCAATGGCATGGCGATCGCAATTGCAGCCAATCTTTCAACGCTTGCGGGATATTCGCAGCGACATTTTGAATACTTACCATGCTCAAGCCCAACTTCAAGAAGCGATCGTGCGACTAGTCACCCGCATCTACACCGAAGCAAGACCTGACAGCATCTATACCGCCCATCTCGAAGCAGATCTAGAAATTTTGCAAACAGGAGAATATAGCCTTGCCTTTGATTATGTAGTTCCCAATGCCCTATGGCGACCCTATCACCAAGCGCAATTGCAACTCGGCGACAGTCCCCAGCTAACATTCCGTACCGATGGCTGTGTTTGGCAAAATACGGGCGAAGACTGGCTAAATGTGGATTTGGTATTTTCGACTGCTCGCGCTTCCCTTGGAACAGAACCACCGTTACTATCGGACGACTTGCTGAATATTCGCGAAAAGTCTAAACGGATTGCCGTCGAATTGCGAGATCAGAATGTCAAAACTACTGGTTTAGGCACAGAACAGCGATCGCCAACTATTGATTTACCAGGGGTAGATGATGGCGGTGAAGTTCGCACAATTCGCTCGCTCCATAAAGCTAATGTACCCTCCGATGGCAATCCCTACCGTATTCCTCTATTCCAATTTCAATCTCCTGCCACAATTGAGCATATCCTCATGCCTGAAGTTGCCTTGCAAGTTGTACGCAAAAGCGAACAAACCAATCAAGCAACCTATCCTATTTTGGAGGGACCTGTCGATCTGGTCAGAGCTACGGAATATATCGGTCGTACCACAGTTGGATTTATTGCCCCCAATGAAAAATTTGCGCTAGGTTGGGGAACTGATGCGAATATGCGGGTACAGCGCACTGAAGCTCAAAAGCGCGAGAAAAATCATCTGACCCAATGGAATACAATTACGAATACGATCCATGTTTTTCTCTCAAATATTGGAGAAGAGGAGCGTACAATTGCTCTAACGGAAAGGGTTCCTGTGTCAGAACTAGAGAAGGTAAAGATCGAGGTATTGCAGGAAGAAACTCGCGATCGCCTTCAGCCTGATACCAATGGTTTTTGTAATTGGCGCTTACAGATGCCTGCCTATTCGCAATCAAAGGTAAGCCTAGTCTACAAAATCATGGCAGCTCCCGATATTGAAGGTATATAAAATAGAGGTTGCTGCCCTTTGGGCAGCAACCTCTATTTTATATGGAGAGAAGCTTAGCTTAATTGACTACGGAATTTTTTGACGCTAATCGTTAGTAAGATAACTGCAAAAATAGCTAGAGAAACCACATGGAGCCATAGAGCCTCCAGTCCTACTCCTTTTAATAAGATGCCCCGCACGATCGCTACATAATGTCGTAAGGGATTTAACCAAGAGAGGTAATAAAAGAATTCGGGCATCGTTTCCACGGGCGCGATCGCTCCTGAAAGCTGTACCATCGGTAGATTGATAAAAAAGGTGGTAAGCACAACTTGTTGCTGTGACTGGCAAACTGTGGCAAGCATGATGCCAACGCCAATGCCAACAAAGAGATAGAGACTAGAGAGGGCAAGGAAAAGCAGGAAACTCCCCTGAAAGGGAATCCCAAATACAAATCTCCCTAAGCTTAAAGCGAGAAAGACATCGCCCATTAGTAATACGAATAAGGGCACAATTTTAGAAACGAGAATTTCCCAAGGCTCCGACGGGGTCATCAACAGTTGTTCGAGTGTACCTGTATCCTTTTCGCGCACTAGCGTGATCGATGAGACAATCGAACCAATCAAGGTCAGTACCAAGCCAATTACCCCCGGTACAAAGAACCAACTGCTCGCTAATCCTGGATTATAGAGAAAGGTGACATGGGTTTCAATGGGAGGAGAGAGGGACTGCCCCGTCAGTTTCAAGCTATATTGGCGCACGATTTGACTAACATAACCATTGGTAATTCCTGCGGTATTTGCATCCACGCCATCAATTAATACTTGAATATCTGAGGACTGATCCTTTGCCAAATTGCGATTTAATTCAGGCGGAATGACAATACCGACGGTGAGTTTACCCTGTTCAACCTGTTGTCCTAATTCCTTTTCACTGGATAGAACTTTTTCGAGGGTAAAAATTCGATTTTCGGTGAAGGCAGAAATTAACTCGCGGCTTTCATGCGATCGCGCATAATCGACAACGCCCATTTTCAAGTAATGCACATCGGGATTGAGCGCAAATCCATAGACTAGTAACTGCAATGTCGGCGGAAAAATCAACAAAATAATTAGTTGGCGATTTCGCAGGATTTGATTAATTTCCTTGCGTACCAGTGCCCAAAAGCGACTTGCTAAGAACCAGTTCAACATTTTTACTTCCCATTGTCATTTCAATTAGTAAGGATGGGCGGCGCTTTGCGCGGCTTAATCTCTAGATCAGTTAGTAAGGATGACTAACGTTTACACAATCTCTCTGTCTCCGTTTCCATCTATCAATCGGTTAACTGCATTCTGCTCAAAACCTTTCGAGAAATATTAAAGAACACCATACCGATCGCAAAAATCATGATCTCCGCAAACCAGACTCCGATCCAGCCTGTGCCACGGACATAGGCATCGCGGGTAATCTCGATGAAGTAACGGGCAGGGATGATATTTGGTAATAATGAAAGGGGAAAGGGAATATTGCTTAAGGGATAGATAAAGCCTGATAGAAGTAGTGCCGTGAGAAATCCCACAAGGGCAACGCCTTGCACAGCAGCATTTTGGTTATTAGTGCGCGTTCCTAACATCGTACCAAACATCACACTTGCCCATAGATAGATGGGAGTCGCCACCAGTAATGGAGTAGGATCGCCTGCTAGCCTCAATCCAAACACGATCGCTCCGATACCCATAACGACTAAAGCGATACCCAGACTGACGATCAGGTAGGCTAACCCTTTACCAAGAATCAGTTCAGTGGCGCTCATACTGGAAGCATAAACCTGCAAAATCGTCTGTCGCTCCTTTTCTCGCACCATCGCGATCGCCGATAGTAATGATGGAAAAATCCACAGCACCACCGCATAGACTCCCGGCACAATATACAGCGATTCCTGTCGTCCGGGGTTAAACCATAGCCGCGATCGCGTGGTCAGCAAGTTAGTATCAGGAATTAAACTTTCAGCCTGCATAAAATCATTGGTAGTTGCCTTAATACTGTTTTTAATCACCCTCGCATTGTTGGCATCTGTACCATCGACCAGTACTTGGACATCGGCGATTTTACCTGCGGCAAGTTGCCGCTGGAAATTGGGAGGAATAATCACACCTGCTTTGGCGATCGCCTGATCGAGGGCAATTTCTACGGATTTGTCATTTGTCCAAGGAATGAAGATAAATTGATTAGTGGCAAATAGTCTGGCGATATAGCGCTGACTGATTTGGCTGCGATCGTAATCCTGAATCACAATTGGAATATTTTTTGCTTCCAGACGAATCGCAAAGCCGAAAATAAATAGGGTCATCAAGGGTAGTAAGAAGGCTAAAGCTAAAGTTAAGCGATCGCGCCGAAATTGCGATAGTTCTTTGCTACATTGCGAGAGAATTCTTTTCATATCTTGGTCACTAGGAGATGCTTCAAATTAAGGATTATTCTGCTAAGTGGGCAATGCCTGCCTCAGACCGTTGCACCGTGCCGATAAAAGCATCTTCTAAGGAGAAAGGAACGGGGCGATCGCTATAGAGTTGAATATTATTTTCGGTAAGATGCGATCGCATCAGTGGCAACTCCGTATCGGGATGATCGAGCACCACATGGAGGCGATCGCCAAAAATAGAAATCCGCCAAGGTTCCCAGCGCGTTTTCAAGAAATTGGCAGCCTGCTGATTGCGATCCACCTTGAGTTCAATTAACTGGCCAGGTTGGGCTGCCTTTACCTCACTGGGCGAACCCTGCAACACCACCTCTCCCGCCACCATAAATCCCATACGATTGCATTGTTCTGCTTCCTCTAAATAGTGAGTTGTCACCAGAATCGCTGTGCCCTGTCGCGCAAAGTCATTAATTGTGCGCCAAAACTGTCGCCTTGCAAGGGGATCGACTCCTGAAGTCGGTTCATCTAAAAAGAGAATTTCTGGCTCATGCATCACCGAAGCGCCAAAGGAAACCCTCTGCTTCCATCCCCCTGGGAGCTTTCCTGTCAGCATATTTTCTCTACCCACTAGTCCACAGGTTTCCAAAACCCAAGTAATCTTTTCGCGACGCAAGTGTTGCGGCACTTCGTAAACACCACAGTAGAATTCAAGATTTTGGAGAATGCTGAGATCGTCATAGAGCGTAAACTTTTGACTCATATAACCAATACGTTTCCGCAAAGCACTACTTCGCAAATTATCGCTCTGTCCTGCTAAGGTCATTTTGCCACTGGTAGCTTCGAGCAATCCACAGAGCATTTTGATCGTTGTCGTTTTGCCCGCCCCATTTGCACCTAGCAGTCCGTAAATCTCACCATAGCGGATTTCAAGATTGACATCTTTGACAGCACGAAACTTACCGAAGGTCTTTTGTAAATTGCGGGCAGCGATCGCCATACGATCAAGCTGGGAATTACTCATACTCTGGGGCTTAGATCGCGGGAAAGGCAGAAATAAAGGATCGGAACCTTGTTGTCGTAATCGGGTCACAAACACATTCTCAAGGGTTGCCTCACTGGCTTGAATACTATCAAACGGTACGAGACTATCGCTAAAAGCCTGTCTCACGGCTCTTTCATCGGTTGTGACATTCTCAACTAACACATCTAGGCGATCGCCAAAGGTCTGCACATCGGCAATACTCGCACGTCCCCTCGCAGTTTCCAATAGCACTGCCTCCGCCTCCGCCAAAGCTGAAGTTCGCACCTCTAACCTTTGTAAGCCCAGATTAGCCCGTAATTGCGGTAATGTGCCAATTTCACTGATTTGCCCCTCATACATTAAGGCAATTCGGTTACAGCGCTCGGCTTCATCAAGGTAAGGCGTTGCCACCACAATCGTCATCCCATCATCGGCGAGGGCAGCTAGCACATCCCAAAACTCCCGCCGTGAGACAGGATCAACCCCTGTAGTCGGTTCATCGAGTAGGAGCAATCGCGGCTGTGATACTAAGGCGCAACAGAGGGCAAGCTTTTGTTTCATTCCACCCGATAACTGTCCCGCAAGGCGATCGCCAATGCGTTCAAGGTTCATCAATCGCAAATACTTATCCCGCCTCTGTTCAAATTGATCGCTAGGAACTTGGCGCAGTCCTGCACTGTAGCGTAAGTTCTCATCAATACTCAAATCCAAATAGAGCGAAAATTGCTGGGTGAGATAGCCAATATTTAAGCGAGCAGTGCGCGGAGCTTCTCCTAATACCAAGACTTCACCACCAGAGGATTCCATCACGCCGCCTAAGATATGAAAGCAAGTAGTTTTCCCTGCGCCATCGGGGCCAATTAAGCCAAAGATTTCCCCCTGCTGCACTGCAAAATCAATCCCTTTCACCGCCGTAAAATTGCCATATTGCTTACGCAAATTCTGCACAGAAATTACTGGTGAGCGATGGGATTTAGCGATCGCTGCTCGTTCTGAAGATACGGGTGAAATACTGGTCATAGTTGTCTCCTAATACCAAGTTAAAAAATGGCAATGCCATTTTTTAATTACAAAAAACTTACTCAGCTTGAGAGTAATATTCATTTTGCCTACGGCAAAATGAATATTACTTCAGCTCAATTTCCGCATCAGCAGGCATACCTGATTTGGCAAAGCCTTCAGGCTGATCGATCGCCAACTTCACCCCGAATACTTGCTTGACCCGATCCTGTTTGAAGTAGATATTTTCAGGAGTAAAGGAAGCCTTCGTATCAATTTGGGAGACATGGGCGACAAATGGCTTATTGGGGCTGGAATCAAGGAATACCTTGGCGGCTTGTCCTACACGAATTTTGCCAATCTCACCTTCGGGAATGTAGCACCGCAGATATACAGCATTAGGATCGAGAACCGTGAGCAAGGTTTTGCCCGTAGCAACCACGGCTCCCGACTCAAGCGGACGACT
Source organism: Pseudanabaena sp. BL-A-41 (assembly GCA_050632425.1). Lineage (GTDB taxonomy): Bacteria > Cyanobacteriota > Cyanobacteriia > Pseudanabaenales > Pseudanabaenaceae > Pseudanabaena. Next base: position 4,987,510 of record CP192607.1, read on the forward strand.
CTGGACAATGCCATCAATGGGACTTTTGACTTTAAAGGAATCCAGCCGACGCTGAATCTGATCACGGGCAGCTTGAGCATTTTTGACCTTTGCCTGTGCTGCTAGTAATTTCGCCTGAGCCTGATTCCTTTGTAAATAATAGGTATCAAGCTGAGCATTACGAATATCTGGATTTAATCCCGTTGCCTGCACCTGTACAGAATTTCCCTGAGCCGCTAGCAAGCGATCGCGAAAAGCTCTTACCGAAGCCTGACTCGCCACCAATTTTGCCTCAGCCGTATTTACATTCGCAAGGGAAGTATCGAGGACAGTTTGCTTTTGATCGAACTGCTGTTGATTGACCGCACCTTCTTTCACCAGTTCAGCATAGCGATCGCGTTCTATTCTTGCCAACTTTAATTCTGCTTTTGACTGTTGCAATTGAGCTTCTGACTGCTTCACCAATGCTTCCGCCTGTCGTAAATCCGAGGCTGTTGCTGAGACTGTAAACTGCGCTTGATCGATCCGTCCGACCGCATCCCCCTGTGACTGTTGCACATTTAAAGTTGCCTCACGAATGCGACTCTCGGCGACGGCAATTTCTTCCTTTGCTTGGATCTCTTCCTGTTGTGCTGCTTCGATTTGAGCATTTAAGCCACTGAGTTGAGCAGGAATTTCTTCATCTTCCATCTCAATCACCACCTGCCCCTTTTTGACCGCATCCCCCTCACGTACCAAAATGTTTGCCAAGCGTCCTGCTGTCTTTGCGCCAATGTCCGTTTCATCGGATTCCAAACGCCCACTCACATGGAGAACTGTTTCCGCAGGTTTTGGCAAGATTGTCCAGATTCCATAACCAATCGCACCAACTACCAAGGCTAGAGGAATGATGAGGCGCGGATTAAACTTCTTCGATTGATGTGGTGTATTTGCGGAATCGCCATTGGGTTCTGACTTTTGCGATTCAGGTTGTTGCAGAGAAACTTCTGAGGGATTAGGGGCAGCCTGTGACATAGTTTCGCGATCGCCATCAAGACTATAGGTTTATAGATTTACATATCATACTAGACAGTCTAGTATGAATAAAACAGCAACAAAGTTAATAAACTTAAATTTCTGTCATGACTCTTACGGTAAACCCCGCCATCTTAGGAAAACATAAACGCGAAAAGATATTACGAGAAAAAATATTACAAGGCGCGATGCAATTGTTTTTTCGCGATGGCTACGCAGGGACAAGTATGGATCGCGTTGCCAGTGAGGCAGGGGTTTCCAAACAAACCATTTACAGCCATTTCCATGACAAAGAGAGTCTCTTCAAAGCTCTAGTTGAACAAATTACGATCGCTCGATTTCATCATCTTTTCGAGTCAGGGCAGTTGCAGGGAGAACCCGACCAACTGCTCAGGCATGTCGCCGAAACCTATTTGCTCAAAGTTGCCGAGGATCAACAATATCTCAGTCTCTTAAAAGTGATTATTGCCGAATCTTCGCGCTTTCCCGAAATGGCAAAGCTCTATTATCAGACTGTAATTCAGCGCGGACGACAGCTATTGAGTCAATACTTTGACGCTCATCCCGAATTAGGAATTCAAGATTCCGAAGCCGCCGCCCATATTTTCTTCGGTTCCTTAGTTTCCTTTGTCGTCGTGCAGGAAATTATGCATGGCAAGGAGATTATGCCTCTCTCCTCTGAAAGATTAGTAGATAGTCTGATTGATCTGATCCATAGAGGTGATTAGTGACGTGCTTCGCACGTCACTAATCACTTACTCCCCTTACGCAGATAGAAAATCTGCCCTCATCCCCCAACCCCTTCTCCCAGAACGGGAGAAGGGGAGCAAGAGGTGGTTTTGAATTTTTCTTTTCCCCTCTCCCCCTTTGGGAGCTGCCGTGTACACACAAGTCTAACTGTCTACGTTTTGATTTATCTAAGCCCCCTTGTATCTTAGAGAAGTGGTAGACCGATCCCCCTAAGGTCAAAAAGATCGAGATTTAGCAAGGGTCGCCACACATAAACAATGATGGAAAATAACTCGAACAATCGCCAGGGATATAAATCTCGCATCAGGCAAGGAAGAGATTTTTCGATCATACACAAAATAGGTGGAGAAAAAACATGAGTCAAATATGGGTAGGTATAGATGTTAGTAAAGCATGGTTAGACGTGCATATTCGACCCGAACAAAGGATATATCGATTGCCGAATACCGAGGCAGGAGCGAAAGAGTTAATCAGCCAACTACCTGACCACACAGAGGTCGGACGAGTAATTCTTGAAGCAACAGGAGGGATGGAATTGACATCGGCATTGACATTACATCAAGCAGGATTTCCTGTAGTTGTAATCAATCCGAGGCAATCACGCAACTTTGCCAAAGCTACGAATCAACTGGCAAAAACAGACAAAGTGGATGCCAAGATTCTTGCCTTTTTTGGCGAAGCCTTACGCCCTGAAGTAAGGACAATGGCAGCGGAAGAGACTCGTCAGTTAAACGATCTAGTTACTCGTCGCCGCCAAATTGTGGAGATGCTGACAGCGGAGCGCAACCGTTTAGCATCTATTCGCGGGAAAGCTCGTGAAGATATCGAAGCGAATATTGAGTGGTTGAATCAACGCCTCAAAGAGAGTGTAAAGTGAGATGTGTAAAGTCTAGGAAGTATACAGAGAGATAATCAAGACACACAATTACTAACACCAAAACCAATGAATATACGCAAAGAACTGCTAGATGAATTACTGCAAGAATGTAAAACACCACCCGACCTATTCGGAGAAGGAGGAATCCTGAAGCAACTGACGACCGCATTAGTGGAGCGAGCATTGGAAGCAGAACTATGCACGCATCTGGGCTATGGAAAGCATGAACCCAAACCAGAAGGACAAACCAACAGTCGCAATGGCTATAGCCAGAAAAAAGTCCAAGGGGACTTTGGCGTAGCAGAAATTGCCGTACCACGAGATCGCAGTGGTGAGTTTGAACCGCAGATGGTAAAGAAAGGACAAAGTCGCTTGTCAGGACTAGACGAAAAGATGATTGCCTTGTATGCCAGAGGGATGAGTGTCAGGGATATTCAAGCTCAGTTGCAAGAAATGTATGGTGTCGAAGTATCACCAACCCTCATTTCCAATGTCACTGATGCAGTGATCGATGAGGTAAAACAATGGCAAAATCGTCCCCTTGATGCAGTCTATCCGATTGTATTTCTGGACTGTTTGGTTGTCAAAGTCCGAGACAACGGACGAGTAATCAATAAATCTTTGTACTTTGCCTTGGCAGTAAATATGGACGGATACAAGGAACTATTGGGTATGTGGATTTCCCCCAATGAGGGTGCAAAATTCTGGTTATCGGTATTGACTGAGATCCACAACCGTGGGGTCAAAGATATTTTGATTGCTTGTGTCGATGGCTTGACTGGTTTTCCTAATGCCATTGAAACCGTATTTCCCAAGACACAGGTACAGTTGTGCATTGTCCATATGGTGCGTAACTCGGTTGCTTTTGTCCCTTGGCAACAGCGCAAGCAAGTTTGTGCTGACCTCAAGGCAATTTATGCTGCTGCGACGGAATCAGAAGCGGAGTTTAACCTTGAGTTGTTTGCCGAAAAATGGGATAAGCAATATCCGTCGATCTCCAAGTCTTGGCGCAGTCATTGGGCGAATATTATCCCCTTCTTTGCTTTCCCTCCTGAGATTCGCAGGGCAATTTATACCACTAATGCGATTGAGTCAATGAATAGCAGTTTGCGGAAGGTGATTAAATCTCAACAGATTTTCCCCTCCGATGACGCTGCTTTCAAGCTGGTTTATTTGGCGATGCGGCATATTTCTAAGAAATGGACGAGGCTCGATTCGTGATTGGAAGCCTGCTCTTAATCGCTTTGCCATCCTCTTCGAGGATCGTCTCCACATCTAGTTCCTAGACTTTACACATTTTTCTTGACAGTCTCTAAATTCCCCAAAGACAAAAAGGTGAAACTATTCTGGGTTACTGTTTCTTCCAGCAGGACAGAATATGTCGTGACTAACGACTTAACTCAAGACTACACCCCTGAAGTACAAGCTATTTGCTCCATCAGGTGGAATATTGAGGAATTTCATCGTGAACTCAAACAATTGACTGGTATTCAGTCTTGCCAGTGTCGTAAGTCTAGAATTCAGCGTAATCATATCGCCTGTGCCATGCTCGTGTGGCATCATCTCAAGCGGTTAGCTTTTCAATCTGGTAACACTATCTACAAACTTAAATCTGGGCTTTTGTCTGATTATTTGCGGACTCAACTCAAGTTTCCTTCTATCCCTATGACTCTTGCGTAAGTCCTAATTATTACAGACACCCTAGAAGTGATATTACCTGTATTTGATAAACTATCCCAAACTAAGTAGGCAAGCATAAGTAAACTGAAGATAAGAAGCCCAAATTTTTTAGGTATTCGCCTAACCACTTATTGCTGTAGCTTCACTAGGTAAAAGTATTAACTTTTCTTTGGCATCACTACTTTAGAGCTGTTTTCAGAGCGAACAACATCAGAACTTGTTACTGAGCGATCGCTTGGCAGATCAACTCCCTTTGTTTGAGCATTAGCAACAGTACTCAATAGAGTAGAAGCAAAAGTAGACGCAGCAAACGTTGCAGTAATCACTACTGGTACAAGAGAACTATTTTCTCTTGCTTGTTTTCTATTCAATTTAGACATATAAATTTCTTTCCCTCACACTGGAGCGATTAGTAATCGACTTCCATTAACAGTAGCAAGAAGGACGTTAGAAATGTAAGTATACTGTGAGACATTAGTTATCTTTTTTTGATGACAATTATCCTAAGCAGTTTGAGGGAAAGAAAACTTGAGGCAAAGCCCCTAAAAGTGAAATAAAAATCAGATAATCTGTATTTATAAATATTGAGAAAGAAAGAAGAGATTAAATATAGAACATCACATCAGATGATTGTTTTTTCTCCTCGCATTTTCTCACCATATCCTCAAGGGTATGTCGATGTAAGATTTCAAAAGAAGCTACCTTCGCAGTCTCCCAGATATCAATTACAGTCGCTTTTTCGGCGGTGAGAGATTCAGGATTAGGTTTCTCCTGACTATTTTCTCCCTCCAAAGCAATGACAATATCTATTATTTTTATTTGCCAAGGCTCTAGAGCAAGGTGGTAGCCGCCTTTTGCCCCACGTTGACTTTTAATTATGCCTGCTCGTCGGAGCATAGACATCACTTGATCGAGATAGCGAATGGGAATACTTTGGCTAATGGCAATTTCACTAACAGAAGTAGGTTTGCCTTGCTTATGTCGCATAGCAAGCTCTAACAAGGCAATACAAGCATAGTCAACCTTACATGATAATTCCATTAAATACCTGCTCCATCGAGAAATTCTTGAATGAGATAATTTGAAGAGTCAATCAAGTTGTGCCGTTCTAAATCTTGGAGATGAATATGAGAGTCAGCATTAGATCTTTCAGACAAATGAATCGATTGGGTTAGCGGCTCATAGACATTGACACCATGTCTAATTTTGGTGATTTCATCTTCTAAGGATTTAATCCTTTCAAATAGAGCTTTAATTGCTTCTGCCTCAGGATCAGGTAAATGTTCTCGATTAGTGGGTTGTTCTGTAGCTTTGATAGATTGACCACGATGACGCACAATTCTTGCGGGAATGCCTACAACCGTGCAGTCATCGGGGACATCTCGTAACACAATTGAGCCAGCCCCAACATTGACGCGATCGCCAATGGATATATTTCCCAAAATTTTTGCCCCTGCTCCCACGACAATCTCTCGACCGAGTGTAGGATGCCTTTTCCCTGTTTCTTTGCCTGTCCCACCAAGGGTAACTCCTTGGTAAATCGTGGCATATTCACCAACGACAGCAGTCTCACCAATGACTACACCCATGCCATGATCGATAAATACCCCTCTCCCAATTTGAGCGCTGGGATGAATTTCAACCCCTGTAAACAAACGGGCAAGATTAGAAATCAAGCACGGCAAGAAGGGAATTTTGATTTGTTGGATGCGATGGGCAATCCGATGAAAAACTAAGGCGTGCCAACCGGGATAGCAGAGGAAGACCTCTAACCAGTTACGAGCTGCGGGATCACGCTCAAAGATAATTTGAAAGTCGGTGACAATGGTATTCCACATAAATGTAGGTAATAGCAGTGAAAAATATGGGCATGAGGGGTGGGAAGCAAAAGCTGGAGGCGATCACTTAATGAATGAATATTTAATGAGCTTAGGCAGTAGTGGGAGTGATTAATTCGGCATCTTGAAATAGCGGGGTACTGAGATAACGCTCACCAAAGCTAGGTTGAATCACGACAATCAAGCGATCGCGATTTTCTTCACGCTTTCCGAGCGCAATTGCCGCCGCCAATGCTGCCCCTGAAGAAATTCCTGACAGTAGCCCTTCCTCACGGGCAAGACGACGACTGTAGATCATTGCCTGTTCGTCAGAGATACCTATTACTTCATCAATGAGATCTTGACGTAACACTTCGGGGATAAACCCAGCACCAATACCCTGAATCTTATGGGCTCCGGGAACGCCACCCGCGAGTACAGGACTATTCAAAGGTTCTACGGCGACTACCTTAAAACTAGGTTTACGTTGCTTAATGATCTCAGCCACACCTGTAATCGTGCCACCAGTACCCACACCTGCAACGACAATATCCACCTGACCATCGGTATCATTCCAGATCTCCTCTGCCGTAGTTCGACGATGTACCGCAGGATTTGCCAAATTCTTAAACTGTTGAAGCATATAGGCATTGGGGGTAGAAGCTGTAATTTCGCCCGCCCGCCGAATTGCACCACGCATTCCCTCACTGGCAGGAGTTAGCTCCAACTCTGCTCCAAAAGCCCTGAGCATTGCTCGACGTTCTAAACTCATCGTTTCAGGCATCGTCAGAATTAAACGATATCCCTTAGCGGCTGAAACCATTGCTAAAGCAATACCTGTATTTCCAGAAGTTGGTTCTACCAAAATTGTCTTGGCAGGACTAATTAAGCCTTGATTTTCTGCATCTTCAATCATCGCTAGCCCAATCCGATCCTTCACTGAAGAAGTAGGGTTAGAGCTTTCTAGTTTGACAACAATTTTGGCAAAGGAGCCATCTCTCTGTGGAATATTATTTAGAGCCACAAGAGGTGTGCCGCCAACTAACTGAGTAATGCTTTGAGCAATTTTCATAGGGATCTAGGAATAGTAAAAAATCAGAAATACTAAGTACGGTATTCCTACCAAGATACCGTACTTAGTAAGATACAATACTTTTCTATGCAATACAAACAAAATCTACGGTTTACCGACAGAGTATGTGATGATTTATCTTGAAACAATATCTTCTCGTGTTTACAAGCGTCGTGAAATGCTGCCTCACCGTGACAATTTGCTCTGGAAAATTGAATCTGGGGTGGTGCGATCGCTAACTTGGACAGAGGATGGACAGGTGATCTGCTCAGGGATATGGGCAGAGGGTGATGTAATTGGTACAGCGCTATCCAACTTACATCCCTACGAAATGGAGTGCTTAACTGATGTGCAATTAATTGAAATTCCGCGATCGCAGTGGGGCGAGTATGTAAGTGCAATTATTCGCCATAATCAAACTAATGAATTTTTGTTAAAAATTTCCCATTGCCGTGCTAAGGATGATGCCTTGCGACAATTACTAGGTTGGCTAACAAGTCGTTTCGGTGAGGAAGATCGTCATGGGCGATTAATTGGTTTGCAATTAACCCATCAAGAGTTAGCGGAGTTGATTGGCTCGACCCGTGTTACCGTCACACGCATTATTAATGATCTAGAAAAGGCAGGTTTTCTATCACGCAAAGGTCGGAAATTACTCTTCCTCGCTGATAGTGATAACCAATGGCATTACGAGATCTAAATTAATCGTGATGTGTAATTTACAGCGCTTTGTGCTCAAAACCAAACCAAGAAACTTATTGAAAGTGTTGCAAAGCAACACTTTCAATAAGTTTCTTGTGGTTATTGTTACTCAATTAATGCGTTAACGTGGAGACCGCCTAGCTCAGTTCGTTACTAAATTTGTAACCACGCAAGATTGCTAAGATACTTGGCGTAAAGTGAGGGTAATCGAAATTTGAGGCTTCTCATATGTTTACCTCATCAACTCTGCGGCTTTTGTTAATTGGTTCGGTATTAGTTGGTGGCTTCATGCTCGTAGGCTATCCTCGTTGGGGATATTCATCAGTGATTCCTAATCGTCTAAGTGATGAGCAAGTTGACGATCATCCTAAATCAGGCAATACCGCAACCTTAGCCTCAGTCCCACCCAGAAATTATAATTCTCAAACCTCGTTGGCATCGATCGCAATTAATCAAAATGGCAATATTCGCCGAGCCGATCCTAGAGGCTATATTAATGTCGGTATTCGTGAAACCTACAAAATTGAAATTTACTCTCCTAGCTATACTAGTGCAGTGAGCGTAAAAATAGATGGAGTACCCATTATTGATGGATTAATCTGCGATCGCTCCGTTACCTTAGAAAGACCCTATGCGATCGCTAAGCAATTTATTGTTTTAGAAGAAGGTAATCCAGGCTTAGATCGCGATGGAGGAGTTAATAACCCTGACCTCGGTTTAATCGAAGTAAAATTTGTTCCTATTAAGCGACGGGCGGCGATCGCACAAGATAAAATATCGAGAAGTCAAGAGTCTCCAGCTTCCGCTTCTGCCCCATCACCATCCAAGGATGAGGCGGCGAAATCGAGTGTTAGTGAAAATCGTGGTACTGCCGTAGGAACGGGCTTAAGTGGAAGTTCCTCTCAAGACTTTATTGTTACCAATGAATGGGTAGAAGCTCCAGAAATTGCACCCACTTATACTAAAAAATATCGCCTAATTGGATTTCGTGCGTCAGATCCCGTCACGCTGCACAATATGAATCAAGCGAAGCCACCAGAAATTACTGATCCAGTTCCTCCTAGACTATAGAGCCTAAAAGATACAGCAATTTTCGATCAAACGAACCATAAGATATTTTTTAAAAGGCTTGCTTTGCAAGCCTTTTAAAAAATATCTTGGTTTGATTTTGAGTGTAAAGCTCTGTAAGTGGTGGTACTTCGTACCACCACTTATCTTTTTAGATGATCGATCGCTAGCAATGTGTGTAATAAAACATTTGCTCCTTGAGCGCATTGTTCAGGCGAAGTATATTCATCCTCAGAATGACTGATCCCTGCACGACTTGGTACAAAAATCATTCCCATATCAGTGATGCGCCCAATCTCTTGAGCATCGTGACCAGCCCGACTAGGCAGATAATCGTAGCTGAGTTCCAATTCTTGACAAACTTTAGCGATCGCTTCCATTAATTCGGGTTTAGATAGAGTTGGTAAAACATGTAGCTTCTGCGCGATCGTAATTTCTGTCCCCGTCTGCTTAGAGATTTCTTGACTTTCTTTTTCAATCTGAGCAATGAGAAACTGTAAATTCTCTTCTGATAAGTCACGCAAATCAATACTCAAATCAACCAGAGCAGGTACAACATTAGTCGCATTGGGTGCAACTGTCAGATGTCCCACTGTCGCCACTTGATCGCCACTATGGGAACTTCCTAAACGATTGATCGCCAGAACTAGTTGCGAAGCGGCAACAAGGGCATCTTTTCGCATATGCATTGGTGTTGTACCCGCATGATTTGGGCGACCGACAATCTTTACCATAAAGCGATATTGTCCAACAATGCCTGTGACTACACCGATTTGTTTATTGAGAGCTTCTAATACGCCACCCTGTTCCACATGCAATTCTAGAAAAGTTGCTATTTCAGAGCGATCGCGCTTAGCTGTAGACAGAGCTTCCCAGTTACCACCAACTTTGGCTAAACAGGACTGAATCGATGTGCCATCTTTGCGGCGATAGAGTTCGGGATTGAGAGAGGCGTTACCTGCGATCGCTTTACAACCAATCACGCTATTTTCTTCATCGGAAAAAACAATTACTTCAAAAGGATGACGCAATCGGAATTGATTTTCTTGAAATACTCGTGCTACTTCAAGCCCTGCTAGAACGCCTAGACAGCCATCGTAGCGACCGCCTACGGGTACTGTATCAATGTGTGACCCCGTTGCTAATGCACCTAAACCTGACTCCGTGCCTGCATAAGTGCCAATGATATTTCCTGCTGCATCAACTCGCACCGACATTCCCGCTTCTAGCATCCAAGTTTTGATCAGCGATCGCGCCTGAATATCCTTATCGGAAAAGGCAAGCCGACATACCCCTCCATTTGGGAGTTTCCCGATTTCGGCAAGTTCAGCAAGATGGCGATCAAGGCGATCGCTATTTATTGATAGTCTTGGAGGTGCTACGATCATGGCTCAGATTTTTCCTTTGGACGATTTTGGCTGTATTACAACCTAAGTAACGGGACATAATTAAAAACTAGAGCCACAAACTGCGGCGCAAGCACAGCCTGTGCTGTAAGTTGTGAATTTTTATATTTAATTGCGTCCAGCCACTTATGAATATTATGCATACAATATACTGTATACATAGGCATACTCTATGGTAGTACCAAATATGGATAGGCGGTGTAAAACACTACTCATCCTTACCATCTAAATCCTTGCTTTATCATGCTTTGTCAGGAGTTTTGTAACTAATGTTTTCTTCCTCTGCTCCAATTCAGCGCCCACAGTCTTTGCGCGAGCAAACTTACCAACTATTGCGCGCATCAATCTTGTCGGGGGAAATGGGGGCTGGCTCACGTTTAGTGGAAACGCAAATTGCTGAAAAGTTACAAGTTAGTCGCACTCCCATTCGTGAAGCATTACAACAGTTACAAAAAGAACAACTGATAGTTACTGATAAAAATGGTAATTTGCGGGTAATTAGTTTTTCTCCTGAGGATGCTAGACATTTATATCGCTGTCGCTTAGCACTAGAGCAGGAATCGGTTTTAGAGGCTTGTCAATATGCTACGACGGAGCAGTTAGCCAAAATCGAATTAATCATCCAACAAGCAGAAAAAGCGATCGCGCAACAACCCAATCAACTGACTAGTTATCAACTCCTCCACATCGATTATCAATTTCATCGCGCGATCGCCGAATGTTCGGGTAACCCTTGGCTAGCCTTGCTGCTCGATCAACTATTCGACAAGATGGCGCTATTAAGAATCCAAACCATCCAACAAAATCTCCAAGTTTTAGAAATTCGCGCTGAACATCGGCAAATATATACAGCGATCGCGCAACGTAATTCTGAACAAGCCTTAACCGCGATCCGTGAGCATCTCACTGCCAGTCAAAATCGCGTGATTCTCGAACTCGAAAGATTTATCTTGAACTCGCCGCTACAGAACTGAAGCCCAATCTGTATTGATCAACGTAGAATATAGTTGTTTTAAATAACTTGTAGACGGGCTTCGACTTCGCTCAGCCCTCGGTGTAAGCTAGCTGAGCGAAGTCGAAGCTGTAGTTTTTATTTGAATTATCTATATCTTTCTAACTACCACGATAGGTGCTATAAGCCCAAGGTGATACTAGTAAAGGAACGTGGTAGTTAGAATTAACGTTGGCAATACCAAAACGAATAGGCACTTTACTCAGAAAAGCAGGTTCAGTTTGGTTTGTCCCTAAACTGGCGAAATAGTCACTGACATAAAACCAAAGTTCATATATGCCTACTTTGATCTCATCACCATTGAGTAATAGTTCATCGGTTCTACCATCTTGATTTGTGTAAAGGGTTTTGATTAAAGTTTTTTGCTCATCCTTAGCGATCGCCCACAATTCGATCTGCATATTTGGGGCAGGACATCCATGTACCGTATCAAGAACATGAGTTGAAAGTTTTCCAGCCATAATTTTCTCGTAATGTTCATCGCTAAATGCTATCTCTTAACAATATTGCATCTTGTCTGCATACTGTATACACTAAACTTATAAATATAATGGCATCAAGTTAATCCTTTCCATACATCTATGACATTACCTAATGGGACAAGACAAGTATTTATTTGTGGTTCAGCGCTAAGAGGACAACCCGATCATGGCAACCTGCAAGGAGCTAAGTTTATTCGGGCTGCAAGTACTCAACCCCGCTACCGACTTCATGCCGCAGGCGAGGCTTGGCATCCTGCAATTTACGAAGTAGAAACGGGTGGGATTTCCATAGTTGGCGAAGTCTATGAAATGCAAAGTTCCGAGTTTGATTATCTCGCTAACAATGAACCGCCACATATGTACCCGACAGATGTTTATCTAGAAGATGGCGATGTTGCGACAGCCTTTTTCTATCCTCAAGAATTAATCGAAAAGTTTAATTGGGTCGATATATCTCACTTCGGCAGTTGGATCGCTTACAAAAATTCTCTTGTCACCGTCTAACCCCAAAACACAAAATGGCGTTGCCATTTTGTGTTTTTAAAATCCTTACTGAGTTTATTTTTTACAGAGTGATTAGATACAGCCTGTTGAGGCTTAAAGTAGTACAGAGAAAACTTTGAAAGCGCGGCTTCGCCGCGCTTTCAAAGTTTTCTCTGGGTTTCAAGTCAGCACTTTGCGCTGTAATTGAGGATTTGATTGATATTCAATAAATACAAGCATCCAAAATACTTAAAACCTCAGCCAAAAGTTCATCCGAAGCAGAATCTATCAACTTCACCTTTCTTGACTTGTAATCAATAGACTTCACCTGTTCCACCATCACATAACCAGTTAGCTTTTTATTACCAGCGATCGCTACATGAAAGGGAAAATCACGCTTCGTATTTGTGATCGGACAGACAATTGCTAAACCCGTATGCTGATTGAACAGAGTATTACTCACCACTAAAGCAGGTCGCCGCCCTTTCTGCTCATGTCCAGACTGCGGATCGAAAGTGAGGATAATTAAATCACCCTTTTGTGGAATATAACTAGCCATTTACCAAGCTTCTAAACCTAAAGGCGAACCCCAATCCTCTTCTTGAACCTTATAGTTAGAGGGAATTTGAGCAATTAGATCCTTTAGATCATGCTTACCTCGGATTTTACGAACAGGCTTGATCACAATTTCCTCTTTCGTGGTGAGGATCTCTAGCTCATCACCAACCAAAATATTAGCCTCAGCTAAAACTTCTTTACTGAGCCGAATTCCTTGGCTATTACCCCATTTTTGGACTTTGACTAACATAACTTTTGACAATTATTATCGCAAAAATGTATAGCCCAAGTATAGCCTGAAATTTAAAAATTTTAATATGCGATCGCTGAATCTCCCCATCGTGTTACTCGCGACAAGTTTCAACTCTCAGGTTTATGGTTTTGATGCCAGTGATGGGCAATATCAAGACGACGACATAGCCACACGCGCTCATGACTCTGCACATAATCTAGAAATCTTGCTAGAGCCGCCGCCCTGCCCGGTCTTCCCGCTAAACGACAATGCAAGCCGATGCTCATCATTTTTGGAGATGTTTCTCCCTCAGCGTATAAAACATCAAACGCATCGCGTAAGTAAGTAAAAAACTGATCGCCAGAATTGAATCCCTGCGTTGTGGCAAAGCGCATATCGTTATTGTCGAGGGTATAGGGAATAACTAGATGGGGCTTGCCATAGTCATAATTCCAGTAGGGAAGGTCATCGGCATAACTATCAGAATCATAGAGAAAACCACCCTCTTCAACTACCAATCGGCGCGTATGGGGGCTAGTACGTCCCGTATACCAACCCAATGGACGATCGCCTGTAACTTGCGTATGAATAGCGATCGCCTTTTGTAAATGTTCACGCTCCTGTTCAGGCGAAAAATATTTGTAATCAATCCAACGATAGCCATGACTTGCTATTTCCCAATTGGCTTCGAGCATCGCCGCAACCGCTTCAGGATTACGCTCTAATGCCATTGCAATTCCATAGATCGTTACAGGAATATGGCGATCTCTAAACATGCGATATAAGCGCCAAAACCCTGAACGACTACCATATTCATAACAGGACTCCATATTCATATGGCGCAATCCATCAATGGGCAAAGCTCCCACAATTTCCGATAGAAAAGTTTCCGAAGTGGTATCTCCATGTAATATGCAAGTCTCACCACCTTCTTCGTAATTAATCACAAACTGAACAGCAATTCGCGCTTGATCTTGCCATTGCGGATCGGGAGTAGTTCTCCCATAGCCAATCATGTCTCTGGGGTAGGTCATAGGATTTAATCTAAGTGAATTTTTCTCTAAAAGCTAATGGCTAAGAGCTAATTGCCAAAAACAAACGCCATCTAGCAATTTCGATAATTTCCGCGATCGCCTGTTTTCTTTCTAATGCGATCGTATTTTCTAATCTCTGCTCAAAAGCAGTGAGAATACTATCTTTTGTATGGTTGCGGACAGCAATAATAAAAGGAAATCCAAACTTCTGCTTGTAAGCATCATTCAGTTGCTGGAAGCGGCTATATTCGTTGCTAGAAAGTTGATCTAATCCAACTGTAGACTGTTCCTGCACAGATGCTTCCGCCATTTTAAATTTACTACCAAGATCAGGATGAGCAGAAATCAGCCTTAGTTGATCTGATTCACTCATATTTTCGACAATCGCCGCCATGACCTGATGCAGCTTGGTAACATCATCAAAAGGGCGTTCTTGCCAAGATTGACCCGCAATCTCTGGAGTATGCTCGAAGATAGAACCAAGTGCTTCCGTAAATTCTGATTGACTCATCTGATTGAGCGTGGCGATCACATAACTTGCTGGAAAACTCAATGTAAAGGACCTCCACTAATAGTTTTAGCGATCGCACTTGTGACATCTAGTGGGCTTTCCGTTTCAAGTTGCGCGTACCACTGCTGTGATATTTCAGGATCTTTACCATGAATAGTTTCAGCACGATTGCGAGCCTTATTCACAATTTCCGTAGTCCTGACTTTGCGCTCCTTTTCATAACGCATCAGCGCATCCGTAACACCCAAATTCGTCGATGCCAGATAATTGGCTAATACCCAACCATCCTCCATTGCTTGACATCCACCCTGTCCTAGATCGGGACAGGTGGCATGAGCCGAGTCCCCCAGTAAAGCGACTCGCCCCTTGACCATGCTGGAGATGGGGCCTACATCATGAATTTCCACACGTGCAACGGTTTCAGGATCAAGGCGATCGATTAGCAATTGCACAGGCTCCGCCCAACCCTGAAAATATTCCTTAAGCTCCTTACGATAATTAGCGCGATCGCTAGATGTGCCCTTGTCTAAGGGCACATCAAAAAAGAAATAAAAGCGATCGCCTGCAACAGGCATCATCGAAGCGCGCTTATATTCACCCACATAGATCGCCCACATATCCGCAGGGGCAAGGTCTTCACTTATAGGTACTAAGCCATTCCAGTTGACATAGCCCCCATACTTTGGTTCTATTTTTTCGCCGAGGACATATTCTCTCAAAATAGAATGCACCCCATCGGCTGCTACCAAGAAATCACCAGTAGCTATACTCCCATCTTCAAATTTCGCCGTAATATCGCGATCGCTTTCTATGACATCAATACATTTTGTACCAAGGGTTAATTTGCCCCCCGACGCTGTAAAGGCTTCTAACAAAATATTTTGCAAATCGCGCCGAGCCACTGGATAAGGTCTTTGCCCAACTTCTGTAATTAAAGGTTGGAGCGAAATCTCATTTAGCAAAGTTCCCGATAGATGACGATACTCCATGCGATTCATCTGTCCACCGATCGCGGCTAACTTATCCCCTAAACAGAGCCGATTGAGGATCTTGACTCCATTAGACCAAAGGGAAATCCCCGCACCAACGGGGCGTAGCTCACGGACGCGATCATAAATTTCTACCTCATAGCCCACCTGACGCAGAGCAATTCCTGCTGTGAGTCCACCAATACCTGCACCAATT
>CP192604.1:0-158680 GCA_050632425.1 Pseudanabaena sp. BL-A-41
AACTAGAGGGAGCGCCAATTCAAGGATGAAATGCAACACCTAGAGATCTTTGCGTAAAGGGACTCATAAGGATAATCTGATGATAATCACAACAATCAGGAAATCCTCATGAGCTTCACCCATCTTACCACCGCAGAAAGAAGTGAACTGTATAAACTGCGAGTAATTGAGCAATTATCCATAACAGAGATAGGTCGTCACCTGAATCGGAACAAAAGTACAATATCCAGAGAGCTATCACGGAACACAGATGAGCGCCAGATTGGCTATTTGCCAGATACGGCAGTTGCTCTGATGAAAGCACGACGGCAACAAGCCAAGGTCAAATTCCAGAGTGTCAGAGCCGAGACGATCACCGAAGTAAAACAAAGATTAGAGCAACATCATAGTCCAGAACAACTTGCAGGCAGAATGAAACGTGAGGGATTGGGTAAAATCAGCTATGAAACGATTTATCTGATGATCTATGCCAACTATCAAGAGATGGGAATATATCAACAATACCTAAGGCAAAAGCAGAAACAACGACGACGCAAAAGTCGTAACCAGAAGCGAGGTGGAATCCCTAATCGGGTAGGAATTGAACACCGTCCCAAGATTGCTGATTTAAAGATAGAGATTGGACATTGGGAAAGTGATACTGTAATTGGCTGCAATCACATGGGTGTAGTCGTTACACATGTTGACAAAGCCTCGAAGTACTTACTTGCTGGGCTAGCTAAAGACAAGACAATAGCAGAAATAAATAGAGTGACAATCAATCTGTTTAAGCCTCTGAAATCAACATTCCGAAAGACAATGACCTTTGATAATGGAAGAGAGTTCTGTGGGCATGAACAGCTATCTCAAAGTCTACAAATAGAGACTTTCTTCGCAAATCCATATCATTCATGGGAACGTGGATTGAATGAACATACTAATGGATTGATTAGAGAGTTCTATCCCAAAAGTACAAACTTTAAAATCGTGAAAGAAGAGAACTTTCAGAAAATGGTAAATTTGATCAATCACAGGCCGAGAAAATCTCTTGACTATCTTACTCCTTACGAAGTATTCTTTGCTTCATCAGATGTCGTTGCATTTCATCCTTGAATTGGCGGAGTACTAGAAAAGAAATGGCATACAGTGTGGACTTAAGAGAAAGAGTAGTTAAGTATGTTAGAGGAGGAGGAAGCAAAGCAGAAGCAGCAAGACGATACGAAGTCAGTGAAGCAACGGTCTATATATGGCTAAAGCGAGAAAATCTGGAACCAACAGTAGTCACCCGTCGAAAACGCAAAATAGACTGGCAAGCCCTAGAAACTCATGTGCGCCAGCATCCTGAAGCTACCCTCAAAGACCGAGCCAAAGTGTTCGGAGTAAATGCAAGTGCCATCTGGTATGCCTTAAAAGAGTTGCAAATTACGAGAAAAAAAACAGCAAAAGTATGTAGAAAGAAACCATCAAGAAAGACAGTTGTATCTAAGAAGATTGCGTAAAACTATCTTAGAGAAAGGGGCAGAAAATATCATATACATTGATGAATCTGGATTTGATAATCGGGTCAACAGTGTTTATGGTTGGACAAAAAGAGGACAAAAAATCTATGGTGAAATCACAGGAAAACGAGCAGTAAGGCAAAACCTGATTGCCGCCCGTCGTCGTAATCAAATGTTAGCTCCGATGATTATCGAAGGTAGTATCAATGCTCAATGTTTTGAGCTGTGGTTATCTTCATGGTTGCTCCCAGCATTGGAGAAGGACTCCACCCTCATTATGGATAATGCACCCTTTCATCGCAAAAATGTCATTCAAAGTTTGGTTACTGCTGCGGGGCATACAGTTTTGTTCCTACCGAAATATTCTCCCGACTTTAACAAGATTGAGCATGACTTTGCTGCCCTCAAAAAGAGAAGAGCTAATGCTAATAAAGATACATCTTTAGATTCTCTAGTTTCACTTTATGCTAGTCGTACCCTCTAGTTCTTATTTGAATTTACTATAGAACAAGCTTTTCATCACTGGATTTAGCCGTTAATTGCTTGGCACTAGATGGCGACATAATACTATTCATGAATAGCCCCACCAGCAAAAATCCTAGAGAACCAACCCCACCAACTAAAGCCATCTTAGAAAAGGGACTACCAACGATACCGCGTATCGTTCGATGTCTCTCTGGATCTGGGTCTTCACTAAAATCATTTATTCCCAAACCCGCATCATGGTTGATATCGGGTTGAAACCCCGTTAACCGAGCAAAGTCAATTTCATCAGTTACGCTTGCTGATTGTGGTTCTTGAACTTCTGTAATCATCACAACTCCTTGAAGTATCGACAAAATGGGAAAGGTTATTTCAAATCATTTCTGGTGAGATCCCGCATGGCATAGATTTCTAGTCCAGAGGATCTAACTTTGAAAATAGCTTGCTCCAACGGCGAAGCATCAGGTTTAAGATTGGGTACATCGATCGTCTGAATAAAGATTTCCTTATTGAAGGGAACTGACTCGCCAACTTGATTGAGGGGACTGAAAGTAACCAGATTTGCCACCAGATTTACTTTCCATTTACCTTTCTCAATCTCTTCAGGAGCCGTAATCGTCTGCGGCACTAGAATTACTTTGCTGCCACCTGAGAATACTTCGATTGGTGTGAGTTCCGCGATTGATGAGAGCAAACCCTTACGGAAGTCTTCGGAAAAAGCAAAGCTGGCTTGCCATGCGGTAGTCGTGATTTTCTTTTTCAATCCCTTGTCCGCCGTCACTTCCACGCCAGTATCTAAAAGCAGCTTGCCATTTTGACTAGTATCAGAGGGCAGTTCCCCCGTCCATGTCATTAGCGCCATCACCTGCTGCGTGACAAACTGCTTTACCACTTCAGGAGATCTAGCCTTATTCTCACTGGCGATCGCCGTAATCGCTTTTCCGCCCGACAACTGGACGAGCGTAGGCGGTTTCTGGGAAGCAAGGGAGGCATAAGCACCAATCAGAGCGATCAGTCCTAAACTGTTGAGCGCCGATAAGCCAAGTATGCCGCACAAAATCGATACCACCAGTACGTCTTTAGGAGTTTTGGCTTTACCACGGTGGGATAGACCATCAGGAATAAAGCGATGGAAAGCATTAGTTTCATCTATTTCTGGTTTTAGTTCAGTATTCACTTCTGGATTGGTGTGTGAGTTCATGGGAATTACCTAGAGATGCGTAGACCGATATTTAAACCTGCGGAAGCGGCAGCACTTGCTGCCGAAAGGATGGCGCTAAAGATTGCCATGCCACCACCCGCCGATAGGGATAGCGCCAGAATTGGTGCAAGTAGTCCTAAAACAATTGCAATCGAAAGCGTATCCATTTGGGCTGAAGCGGCGATCGCTGTTGCCGCTAGTCCTGTGACGATGTTCAAGCTCAGCTTAGCCATCCCTAACGACCAAAATCCTGTCATCCATGCATAGAGTGGCTTTGCCCCAATCGGCAGTAAGGAAGCACCAACCGCAAGAGGACCGAGTAGACCTGTAAGCAAAAATCCGACCTCAATCAAAGCCTGAAACGCCGACTGCATCGCCACCATAAAAGTCTCGATCGCCGCCAGCATGATTGACCTTGAAATCACCGTGCCAGGGAAGAGATTGCTAACCGCTTCGAGAGGATTTTCACTTGCCTTCTGGATTTGTTTTTGTAACTTGCCAACCAGAGCCGCAGCAACTGCGCCATAGTTAGATTGATAATTACCGAGCAAAGCTTGAGCTTTGGTATTCACCTCTTGCAAGCAGACCTGCATCTCTTCATTCTTGGTAAGCCCATTACATTGCTGACGGTAGGCAATAATTTGTTCTTGAGTTACCGAGAAGTCTGCTAGGGCTGATAGGGTTTTCTCCAATTGGGCTGTTGAAGTAATTGCGCCTAAGACCGAGTTATTGGCATTGTTAATCACCGTCCGCATCCCGTTGGTGAGTCCGATCAGGTTTTGACCACCATTGGTAAGCAACACAATTACAATGACGGGCCAGATTAACTCGCCAAATTGACGATAGCTCTGGTCATCAATCAGGTTTTTAGTGAATTGGATGATCCATAGCAACAGCGAAGCCACGGCAACGATCAATCCCAGATTGGTGAGTGATTGATAAAGAGTGCCATTGAACGCTAGTTCCCAAGTGTTCTGCCATGCGCCTTGAACCGCTAGCGACACCTCTTCGGAATTGTTAACAATTGCTTGAGCAATCAGCATCGGTTATCTCGCTATCTTAGAAAGGTATAGGGCATCCGTTGTTGCACGGTGGAGTTACGCTCGATCAGCCGATCTTGCCGATCGCCTTTGAGTGAGGCATTAATCTGGTCGAGATTGAGCAATGATGTCGCTCCCTGTTGGGTTTGTTGCACTTGCAGCGCTAATTGCTGAGCATCAATCTGAGCGCGTTGGCTATTCTGTTCGGCAACCTGTGAATTCTGCTCCGATAGCAACCCCAGTTGACTAGCGACATTACCCACCTGATTGGCATTGTTACCAAACTGAGAGGCAATATTGGCAAGGATTGCCGAATTACCCGCATTCTGTTGTGCCACGATCTTCAAGACATCCTGTGTCGATATAGCTGCTTGAGCCTGCTGCGACAATCCATCTACCTGTTGGGAACGGGACAATGAGTTCTGAGCAAAGGTGACCGAGTTTGCCGCAATCTGTTGGGAGACATCCGCGATCGCTGTACTATTTTCTGCACCTGTCCCCGTATTCAAAGATAGCTGCCCAACATTCTGGGCATTGACGAGCATATCTTCAAGGGTTTTCTTCAGCCTTGCTTGTCCCTCTTCTCCCAATACATTTTGGATAGAGGTATTCGTAATTGCCGAGGTGACGACACCTTGATTGATCAATGTGCCATTAAGCCCCGCACTATTAAATGCTCCCTCGATCTGGGCGAGAACTGTGGCTTCGGCTTTGCTGGGATCTGGTAATCCCAGTTGTCCGATTGATTGAGTAACGGCGGCTTGTACCTGTGGTAAGTACTGCCCCAAGAGCTTGTCCATCTGCGCTTTTAAGAAATCGCCAGAATTAATCGAGGTAATCAGTTGATTGACCTGTTGGATTAATCCTGCGAGTTCGGGCGGCAATGGTACTTGAGCAGCCGCAGGGTGGGGACTAAATAGCACAAGCGAACAGGTTGCGAGGCTGATGACTGCAATTTGATGAGTGTTTGGCTTGTTCATGGCATTGGGGGGAGTAGTTTCTAGTGATTTGAAATTAAGCAGCCAATTCGGGCAATTTCAGCTTGCGTCCATCCCTCAAAGCACTTGCCATCTCGCGTGAGAAAGCAGCCAGTCCTTTGTAGGGATCTGCCATCGCCAGCATGTAAGCGGTACGCGCTTCTTGCTCGTCGGGATTGTTTGCCACTACGCCCAGTTGGATATAGCTAGGGAAAAAGCGCACGAAGGTATAAATACCCGCATCATCTAGCAACCATTGCGAATAGATTGCCTCGCGTTTGGGGAAGAAGCGCTCTTCTGCATTCTGAGCAATCACTTCTCTGGGATATTTGAGGATGCTGACAAAGCTATCTACCGCCGAAGGTTGGATGCGACCAATCAATCTCGTTGATAGGTTTTGGAGAATTTTCGGAGCCGAGGGAGATCTAGCGATCGTGTCAGGATCTTGGGCGGAAATAATTACCTTGATTCCGGCCTTGGCTCCATTGGCACAGAGCCTTGCCACCATTTCTGAAATGGTGGGATATTCAAATAGAATCGGTGCTTCATCAATGAACAAGATACTTGCGGGTGATGATAAAGCGCGTCGTAGGGCTGCCGAATATGCCGATAAAGCTAAAATCGCCGCATCCTCTGCTTCCGATAGGTTTCGCAGGGCAAACACCAATAGTCTGGCATCACTGCGAAAAGTCGATGGACGGGAAATGGCGCGACCGATTCTGGAATTAAGCCAGAATCGTAGTTGAATCACTATTTGATTGGTGGCTTGATCGATCTGTTCGCTATCAGCAACATCGGATGTAATATCCGCTTTGCCGTCCGTCAAAAAGTAATCTAAAAAGTCCGACAGCGTGGGCATATTGCTCCATGCTTCTGTACCGAATCCATCAGCGATCGCCTGATCGTATCTGGCTTTAATTTGCTGATCGTCAAAAAAGGCATTGACCACAGGTACTAACAAAGCTCTAATCAATTGCCGCAGTTGCCTTTCCGATGAGGACAGGTCATGCTGACTTGCCCCGAACACCATTGTCATCAGTGCCGATTCCACAAAGGATTTGAAATCCCGTAGCCGTTCTTCTGCTTGCTCGGAGTCAAAGGCACGTAAATCTGGTAATTCCAGCAAATTCGATGACTCTTTGCTAATGTCAAAATAGGCTCCCAGTTCCCCAATGAAATGGGTGTAGTCTGTGAATGTACTCGTACCATCGGGCTTGGGGAAATCTAGCGCCACAATTTGCTGATTATGGCAGAGGGCTTGGGATAAAACCGCCGATACTAATACCGACTTACCCGCACGAGTAGTCGCGAAAATGCCAATATTGCGATGCTTACGCACATCGATATATAAAGGCATTCCACCTTCTTCCGTAATCAGTTCAAAGCCAGTCTCATCGACAGATCTAGGCATTACACAACCTGTAAACGCGACTGCTTCATCAGATAAATAAACATGGCGACGGGGGAAGGGTTGAGCCAGTAGATTACCCACTGTCACTGGCAGGGTCTGTTTCCACATTAGCCACGCATACTCAGTTTCGCGTTCTACCCAAGCAGGACGCTGGAAACAACTGCAAAAATAACGACAGGCATCATTGAGGGCAATTAAATTCGGACGACGGATTAAGATTGCAACGGCTACGTTAATGGGCATTGCGCCCTCATAGAGAGCTTCTTGAGCCTTAACTGCTTTTTGCTGTTTCAGTGACGCATTGACGTTGATGTTATTCAAGGAAGCAGATTGCTCTTGCGAGACGATGCTCTGCTTCGTCACCCGTTGCATATTCGCTTTGACAATGGTTTCATTGGCTCTCGTGAATTGACAAAACACTTCCGTATTTGCCACCGAGTCACGGGCGATCGCTTCCCAGAGATAACGCATTTGCTTACCCTTAGATACCCAGCCCCCTGGTTTATCCATGAAGGTGAGTACACTGATATATTCACCCTTGAGATGCACGAAGCCATTGTCAGCAAAGGGAATTGAATCAGGACGCTCTAGCAGTAATGTTTTCAGATGCACCTGCGTATTGACCCGCTCTTCCACACCTCGCTCGGACATCACCAGTAATTGGGGAATTGCAGGTGGCGTACTGCTATTAAATTGCCCCCAGAGATGCTCCCATAGTTCCTGCTCAGTCAGTGGGCGCAGGTCTAAACCCATGCGATTAACCAGAATCTGCTCCCAGTTCAAGAAGCCATCGGTAAAGGCTTTGGCAAAAGCAATCTCATGACGCTCCTGCTCGATTTCCTTTTCCTGACCCATCAGTTGCTGCGATAGCCTCTGTATCCAAGCCAGTGCTTTTTCCAGCACATCATTACCTCCAGCCGTCGAGCCACGCAGGGTATAGGTGGCATAGAGTCTCAGGAATTTTGGTTTGCGTAGCCCTGATTTGGCTAATTCCTGAACCCTCTGCTTTTCACCCATCACCAGAAACTTGAGTTGCGGTGTATCGGCTTGTTCGTAGAGTTCTTGGAGTTGCTGTTGGCGATCGCTGTCGGAGCTAACCGAACCAAAATGTACCGTCAGCTTTTCGCGATCGGGAATATCTTTCAAACCCGATTGAATCGCCTCAAATAGTGATTCTTCCTGCTCAGTTGAGAGGGTGGTATGAATCCCCTTTGACTCCCAGCCAAATACAAACTGCAATGATTCAAGCGATGATTGACCTTGCTTGAGGACAAAGCAACTGACGGCGCGACCACGTAGCTCGAACTTGAGCAGACATTCTACGGCAAGCTCTTTTTCAAAATGGCGATATCTTTTCTGCTTAACGCTCTGCATATTTCCTTACCTCCTGCTTACGCATCCCCCTGTACTGATAAACACCTCGCGTCCATCGCGGCACAGGGATAAATTTTGATAAAAATCGATAGGGCTTTGAACCTGTCAAGATCCACCATGTCGCATCACCCCAAGCCACAATCAGCAAGACCCACAACCAAGGCAGATTCAGAACCACGTAGCAAATTATGAACAGGGTAAAGCTGATAATTGCCCAAGGAATAATTAACTCAGTGGGAAAAGGTCCAATCTTGGGACTAGCCCCCAGAATGGCATTGACCTTACGAAATTTGTACTCTTCGGTCATAGTGTTAGGCTGCACCCGTGATGATGCCTGCCAAAATGTCTCCCATTGTTACTGTTACAACCAGAATTAGCGGAGTTCTAGCCATTTGCTGCCAATCATCATCGTTTCTGGCTGATTGAATTACCTTCACCAGTCCAATCCCTAGATAGATTACAAATAAGGCTCGCAATACATTGAAGATTAAAGCAACCAGTCCTGTATTGATGCCAGGAATTGCACCTGTCATCCATGTCTGAGTCTTATTGAAAAACTGGGCTTGGGCTGGCTCCACTGTAAAAATAAGCAGTAAACCAATCAGGAAGCCGATCGCTATGCCCAGTAATAAAACGGGACTGTACTTGTAATGCCGAATCAATTGCTCAAATTTGCCATAAAGCATTAGCAATACTTTCGGGAAGGCTAAGAGCAATCCTATCAAGGCGAGTAAAGCCGTGAGATACATCCCTTTAGAGCAAGTAAAGGTGATGACAATTCCCACAATCGCGGCGGTCAATGCGGCTAACTGGGGATTTTGGATTTGGTTGAGGAAGTTGCTGCGGTGGGGACTATGGGTAATTCTCATAGGATTACTTAGATAGGTTTTCATAGTGTTTCGCTACAGAAGCCATAGGCAATAAGGCGATCTCCTTGCCTTTGAAGCTTTGCTTTTGAAGAGCATTCTGATCTCTAATTCTTTTCTCGTCAATACCCGAACCCTATACCCACAGGCATTTCAGGCTGTATTTGAAACATCACGATCGCCGCCGCCGATCTGCTAAGGCATCATTTAAGCCACCTTGCAGATATTGCTTCCGCAATCGCCAGAGACGGGTTCTTTTGACCCGCAGCACTCGCATTACTTCTGAGATATCCGCACCGTCATGCAGTGCTAGTAATACCTGTGCGCGATTAATGGTTGAGGCATGGCTATGCCCTCTTAGACATAGGGTTACACATTGACGATAATCGGCTTTGGTGAGGGTGATTTTTAGTCTTTCCATGTTTCAAATGAAATTTTGTAAAGTTTGGCTCAAAGTCTACTTGTTTAGCTGATACCAATGTATCCAAGTCAAGGTTATGGGTGTTCTGGGATACTATTCATTGCTTTGTCGGACAATTATTTGTTAATTCCTTTGACTGGAATGTTTTATGTAATTATGTCTTTTGACAACGAGTAAATCATTCTCAAGAATGTTTGAGAACTTTCACCAATCCATTACCTATCATCTTCTTAACTTCAATTTGTATAACGTTCTCAATTAGATGATTAAAGTATTTCATCGGAACTACTCTGATTTTCCCATAGCTATTAATAGAATTGGGGCTAAGAAAAAGTTAAAAAATTCTAAAAGTTAGTGATGCCGATCGCCCATTCATATGTAAGCGATACTTGTAAGGTAGTTCGCAAAATGGAGATAATATTTCATGTCAGGAAATTTGAAAGGGAAAGTTGCTTTAGTAACAGGAGCATCAAGGGGAATTGGTAAAGGTATTGCTATTGCTTTGGGTGAAGCGGGTGCGCTGGTTTATATTACTGGGCGTAATGTTAAGGCAGATAATTCTACAGATTCTATTTCGGGTAGTTTACTAGATACCAAATCCGCAGTAGAACAAGCAGGTGGGATTTGTATTGCAGTTTCTATTGACCACAGAGATGATGAACAGATTAAATCTCTATTTGAACAAATTGATCGCGAACAAAATGGACAATTGGATCTATTGGTGAATAATGCCTATGGTGGTGTGCGATCGCTAATCGATGCTAAAGGTAAACCATTTTGGGAATCGGATCTGAGTCTTTGGGATGCTTGTAATCAAGTCGGTTTGCGAAGTCACTATGTATCCAGTCATTTTGCTGCGAAGATGATGACTCAACGACAACAAGGGTTGATCGTGACGATTTCTTCTTGGGGTGGATTAGCTCCGATCTTTGGTGTTGCCTATGGTACTGGTAAATCGGCTTGCGATCGCCTTGCATTGGATATGGCTGTCGAACTCAAGCCTTTTAATGTTGCTTCGATTTCACTCTGGCCGGGGATTGTTGGCACTGAGCAGTTTCATCAGTTGGCTTATGAAAGCCTTGAGGGCACTGAGAGTAATCTTGGTGTTAGTGCGATCGCGGATAAATTTAATTGGGAAACTCCTTTGTTTGTCGGTAGAGTAATTGCTGCTCTATGTAATGATCCAGAACTGATGCGGGGAACTGGCAAAGTTCAGATTGTGGCGGAACTAGCTGCGAACTATGGAATAGTTGATGAATATGAGCAGCGTCCTGTTTCGTTACGCTCTCTCAGGTTCTTATTGGCGCAAGGTTTATCGATGCTTAAGAGCAGAGCTAAGTTTGTTCCCGATCTGCGAGTACCTTGGTGGATTCTCTTGTTAACGGTTCTCAAGTCTCCCAAAATTTGAAGATCCTTCCAAAGAATAGGATTTATGGAACTTTTTCAAAAGCACTGATAGCCTTACGTGCGGCTTGAGCATATTTTTTAACTGTTTCATAGGGCATATTGAGGTCGATCGCGATCGCCTTCAAGCTTTCGCCCAGTTCGCGACGAGCTAAGATGGTTGCCCAGACAGTAGCGGTGTTCTGAGCGCGATCGCCGCCTTGCCTTTTTTTTGTTTGTAGAAATAGCTCTGTTAGTTCAGCAATTCTCTTAACTAAATGCTCTTGAATTGGAGTGGCTGTAATTGCTTCTTTTTCATTCTTCGTACTTCCGACTTCACTCTTACCGAGCTGTCTCGTTTGTCCCAGCCCAAAGGTTGTTTTATGCCCTGTGCCGCAATAAGCTGCGAGTTTAATTAGTGCCGAGAGCAACCTTTCAAAATCAGAATTGCGAGAGGCTTTAAGATCGATCGCAAATTCGACAGTACCAGTAAATCCAGTTACATAACCTTGTTTGGCAACAGCAACTTTAGTACAGACAAGATCGTAGCTAGTTATATAAACCACCTGTTCAATCCATGCTAAAAACTCTTCTTGAGGAAAAGCTTCGGGCGCAAAATCGTTCCATCGGCGGAGGTAGCTATGAAAGATATTGGAGGGAATCGGTAAAGGTAAGTGATGATTTTTGCTGCGAAAGCAAGTAGGAGTTAAGAAAGCGAGTGTAAACCTTGGTTCTGGATTTGAAGAGGCTGACCAGAGATTGTTATAGGTGGTGGCGGGTTGGTTAATGTTGATATCGACGATCGCAAAGTTGCCATTGTAAAGATTAATAGTCTCTGGATGATTAATGTACCAAGTTTGCAACCATGCACATAGAGAATTGGATAGGGCGGAGATTGTCCAAGTATAGGTACTATCTGCTTTAGCAAGGAATGTATTGACGATGGGTTCGAGTTTGCCATTGAGAGGGGATATGGTAAAGGCTTTTTCGGATTGTCCATCATGGAGATATGCTGAAAGTTGTGGATCGCTGTCGCGGACTTGATGCAGAAACCATGCATGGAATGAGGTGGTGTAGTTGGCAGATAGGGAAACGTCAGCGATCGCTCTTAAGGTGAGAGTGATGCTGACGATTTCGGTGTCGTCTGTCCATGGGGCGATCGCTGGTTTCTTGAGTCTTGGCATGGAATGCTTAGTATGTCTTGACTGGTTTAAGGCTATAGGAGAGTTTGATCTCCATCACTTTGGGATTGACTGGTTTATTATCAATATAGTCGCTCAGTACATATTGTAATCGACGATCTGGACTGGCACAGGCGAGTACTAGTCCTGCGGTCATGGATTTTGTGCCACCTGTATAGTCGGCGATGATGTCTGAGTCATACAGATCATAATTTTCCTTCGCATCTTGATAGATGGCTTCAACAATTTTACGAATCTGATTAGGATCGTTAGCATCTTCGGGTTTGAGTACGAGGGAGAGTGGTTTTTTGGGATTTTCAGGATCGGGTATTTTGTAGCTGCTATCAAAGTGAAAAATCTTCTCAGGTATACCCAAGCTCTTAATGATCTCTTTTGTAGCCATCTGAGCTTTATCTCCTCCACAGATAACCCAGCAATGCTCTAAGTCCCCTTTGCTTTCTTTCCAGTGATGTTCTATAGCGATTTTTGCTGGTGAGTCTTCCTTAAGACTGGCAAAAATAATCAACCCTCTAAATGTGGCATTTAGTTCTTCGGGAGTTTCACTGATCAGACTACGATCGCCAAAGATATTGGAGATGATACGTTTGATGTTGGAAATTGATAGGAATAGAATGATCGAGAGGATGCCTACTACTACAATTTGCCAAAAGATTTTGCTCAAGCCATATTTTGTCTCTAACCATGTGCCGAGGGTGTCAAGGAGCAGTGTCGATAATCCGTTGGCGGCAATGCTGAGAGCTAGGGTGAAGACAAAAAAGATGATGGGGTATTTATTGGGCTTGGCGAGGGAGTCGATAGTTTTACGCATTGCTTTACCAAGGAATAATTA
Source organism: Pseudanabaena sp. BL-A-41 (assembly GCA_050632425.1). Lineage (GTDB taxonomy): Bacteria > Cyanobacteriota > Cyanobacteriia > Pseudanabaenales > Pseudanabaenaceae > Pseudanabaena. The sequence goes on from CP192604.1 coordinate 12,666, forward strand.
GAGAAAGCGATCTTTAGGCTTAAATTTTACAAGCTTTAGGTAAAGGGAGTATTCCGTCATCATTTACCGATCAAGAAATCTTTTGTATAGTTATTAATATGTTTATGATGAATATGAGCTATGACTGCTGATAGTATGTTACGCGATCGCCTTGATAAAAAATTAGATGACCTTGAAGCAGACAAATTAAATTCTGTAATTGATTTTGTGAATTTTTTGCTTTATCAACAGCGCAATCAGTCAAAACCTAAGACAATAGAAGAGAGAATACCTCTAGTTGAAGATCTCAAGCAGTTACTAAAAGAGACTCAGGCTATTCACGCAGATAATCCAATAACAGAAGAAGAAATTGCTGAAGAAATTGCCGCTTACCGTAGAGGCGAATGATTAAAATTATTGTTGACACTAATATTCTGATTTCAGCTTCACTGACAGGACGACATCCAGAGGCTGTTATTTTGTCTTTGGTATCTAATCCAGATTTGATGTGGGTTGTATCCGAAGAAATTCTGGCTGAGTATAAAGCAGTTTTAATGCGTAAAAAATTAAAACTATCCGCAGATCAGCAACAAAGATGGTTAAAAATCATTGATGCTTTTACAACGACTATTGATGTCAATATTTCTGTTGATTTGGCACTGGTCAGTTAAGGCGTGAGGGAGGTAAAGCCCCTTAATGATAGCAACTCCAACATCGAAATCGGACGATGATATAGCCCCATCGCCATAACTGGAGTCTTGTTCTTGCCTAAGCCCCCATGAGGTCTTACCCAGTTGTGCACTAATCTTTGTACAGTGACTGCACGTTGTAATCCTTCAGTATTCTTCGCATACAGGTTTTGCCTACGGCGATAAGCGCTACACCTCCTTCTCAAAGCACTGTTGTTTGCTTCATTGTGATTAGCATGAACTTCACGCTTGTCGCTAATCGCCGTATAGGGATGCTCAGGTTTTACCCATTCGACCCGACGATTTCCCTGTGAGCCTTTGATTTTGATCGCCACTTCTAATCCATATCGCCATACTTTCCGATGTCCATACTCACGGCTTACTTCGGTAGCTTTGAGGTAGACACTTGCCATTTGCCACAGTTGTTGGGCATATCTCTTTTCCCCGTCGCTAAACCAGCGGATATATTGGCTCATTTTTGACCATTGCCATGCTGTTTGCGTTGCTTTCGCAAATAGCTCGGTATTTTTCTGTCCTGCCTTTGCTTCAATCCAATAGCGACTGTTGCGTTCGATAAATATTACTGTCCATCCTTTTGATTCACTGGGGGGGGAGGTTCTCGCCTACGCGAGTATAAATTTCATCTCCTTCGATGGTTACCTCTCCTCCTGATGGCGCATCTGGACTCCATTGCTGGGCTTGATTTGCTAATTTTTGCTCCCATCTCATGATGCTGGTGTGCGATTTTTCTAGTACTCTCCCACTCGCTCTGATTCCCATCCCCTCTGTCCTCATTTTCAGGGCATAGGACACGATACTTGCTGGGGTTCTTAGCCTTGACATGGCTGTTCCTGTCCGTTCGTTGAATCTTTTGCCACATCCTTTGCATAAGTAATTCTGGATTGCTTTGCCATCTTGGTGGTAATCTTTGCCATTCTTGACTACTTTTTCGCTTTGGCAGTGCGGACATTCCATGTTTTCTTCCAACTCTACCTCTTTATTTTACTCCTCACCCCTTTACTGACCAGTGCCGTTGATTTTCCTAGAGATCCTAAAGATGCTAAGTTTTTGGAATGTGCGATCGCTTCTAATGCGGACTATTTAGTTACTGGCGATCTCGATTTTGATGAGATTCCTGATTTGCAAAATACGAGGGTAGTTTCTGCTTCAACGTTTTTGGAGATAGTTGAATTAAAGACGGAAAATCGAAGAATGAAGAATGAAAATTAAGAAAGTAATTGTATTTGATTACGGTAATTTTCTTGTTTCTTCGCCTTTTCTTCCCTCTTCGATCTTCATTCTTCCGCCTTTCTCTCCCGTTTCCGTCCCCTTGCGGGGTAAAAAAATTGAAACCCTTTTGGAAATATCATTTATCCAACACTCCCATGTTTCCGTCCCCTTGCGGGGTAAAAAAATTGAAACTACTGGTGTGTTTCAACGAAGTTACACATCTGGTTTCCGTCCCCTTGCGGGGTAAAAAAATTGAAACAAGCATAAACTCACATGGGTTAAAATTGGGTCCAGTTTCCGTCCCCTTGCGGGGTAAAAAAATTGAAACTGTTGTATTTTCTTCCAACTTGGAATCACCATCTAAGGTTTCCGTCCCCTTGCGGGGTAAAAAAATTGAAACCATTTGGGATCATCGGAATTGCAGCCGGGGTTTTGTTTCCGTCCCCTTGCGGGGTAAAAAAATTGAAACTTTTGTATATCAGTGCAACTTGTGCATCAGATGCTGAGTTTCCGTCCCCTTGCGGGGTAAAAAAATTGAAACGGGTAACAAAATAGAAGGATTTGATGAGTCTCCGAGTTTCCGTCCCCTTGCGGGGTAAAAAAATTGAAACCATCGATCTTGGCTCAGGAGTCATGAACTACGAAGGGTTTCCGTCCCCTTGCGGGGTAAAAAAATTGAAACATTATGTAGAACCGACCAAGCAACGTCGTAGGTGATCGTTTCCGTCCCCTTGCGGGGTAAAAAAATTGAAACAGATTGATTATTCTCCTAGACGCGGGAGATATATGTTTCCGTCCCCTTGCGGGGTAAAAAAATTGAAACCTGTGGTATGCGGTGATGTTGGTGTTACACGGTCGTTTCCGTCCCCTTGCGGGGTAAAAAAATTGAAACCATCCCATACTGCCACTATAGATGCGGCCAAGGCGCGTGTTTCCGTCCCCTTGCAGGGTAAAAAAATTGAAACCCAGTGTTACAAAGGACTTAAGTTAGTCACATGGAGTGTTTCCGTCCCCTTGCGGGGTAAAAAAATTGAAACTTGTAAGGCAAACCCAAAGTCAGCTCAGTGCAAACGTTTCCGTCCCCTTGCGGGGTAAAAAAATTGAAACATTTGATACAAGATGGGACGGGACTCAGTGGGTAAATGGTTTCCGTCCCCTTGCGGGGTAAAAAAATTGAAACAACTTAGTAAAAATCAATGACCCCACAAATTAGTTTCCGTCCCCTTGCGGGGTAAAAAAATTGAAACTAATTCTTTAGTACAAAAGAAAAAAAAGTAATCTAGTTTCCGTCCCCTTGCGGGGTAAAAAAATTGAAACATCTGGTAGAGATTGCCAAGAAGTGGAAGTAACAGTTTCCGTCCCCTTGCGGGGTAAAAAAATTGAAACTAGAGGTAAATCTAACATGCTTTCTAATGTTTCCGTCCCCTTGCGGGGTAAAAAAATTGAAACTCTTAAGTTTGGGACAACTCCAGTAACATCAACTGTTTCCGTCCCCTTGCGGGGTAAAAAAATTGAAACAGAGTGTACCTTGAAGACATCACTAAATAATTGTTTCCGTCCCCTTGCGGGGTAAAAAAATTGAAACCCTCGGCTTCTGGAGGGCTTACCTAGAGCGCATTTGACAACACGAAAATTCTTGGGGGTAAGAAAATTGTCAAATTATTGAGAATAGCTTTCAATAAGGCTCTTTCAAAACAGGCTCAAACCCTTACTGGGAGAGCGAGTTCTTGGGGTTGACGAAGTTATGCGGTTTTCAAGGTACTGGCTGACCCCTAGAACTGGGGCGATGAAATATAGTCTATGCCACCTCACACAAAAGGTCAACATGATGCAAAATAGCCCGCATCACACCAGTTCTGCCCCGACAGCAAAGCAAAATCACCTTACCTGAGATTGCACCTGATCGCTTTAGCGCCGCAACCGCATCAGTTTGACCGTGACGCATATAGCCCGTCAAGATAAAAATGAGATCGCAGTACAGGATCTTTGCCTTGATTTTGCTACCACCAATACCGAGCTTGCTAAACGAAGGCAACTCAACCCAATGACATAAACCGTAACTTTCCCGCAAAGCTTGACTGACCTCACGATAAATACTCGGATGCCCACCAACAATCGCTATTTTCAACTGAGAGCGTTGCAGCATCATTATTTACCTCGCACCAGCCATGCACTGGCATTCTCAGACATCCGCCCTAGAGCCGTAATAATCTCATCATATTGACGATAGATCTCCTGCCCTTTTTCTGCATCGAAATAGCCACAGGTCACAGCAAACTCAATCCATGACTGAGCTTTAGCCGCCTGCGCCGCCGCCTCACTGATACCAGTAATAAAAGCGCGATAAGCATAGCGTTTGTGCCAAGCCGCCGCCACATGAATGAAAACTAACCTTGCAGCAAGCAACATCGGTTCAGCCAGCAAAGTTTTCTCACGCTCTGGCAACTCATATTCCAATTCCCGCAAAGACATCGCCGCCTCGAACGCCAATTGATATACCCGCAATTCTTGATACTTAGTAATAAAATCTCGTGACATAACCACCTCAACTTGTATTTTTTGGATTAATGAAGTGCCTCGCGGAGCGAGGCACTTCATTACTTTTTCAGACAATAAAAGCCACATCGTCAACCTGAAAATCGGGTTGCATCCCCACAATCTTTACTAACTGTCGATGGCGAGGGGACATGGGATAAAAACGAATCTGGTCTTCTTGCTCCTTAATCAGCTTGTGAAGACGTTTTTGCACCGTTTTGTATTGGTCGGGAGACAGCACACACTCAAATACCGACTTCTGCACCCTCAAGCCATAGCCCTGCAACAAGTTCGATACTTTAGTACGACGGCGATTATTAACGATGTCGTAGCAAACTAGATAAAACATCCTATTTATCCCACTTCATCGGACGGTACACTGCTTGCTCACCACTCAAGCAAGCAACATATTCCCAAACCTGTAACTCCATACAACGGCGATAACTGACCTTATAACCCGTATGCAAATGCACAACTTCCGTCGCCAGTTTCTCTTCCCAATGTTTCAAGAAACGCTTCAGTCCATCGGGATGTAGATACACACCACCCCGCGCATCGGGAGGCGTAAAATCTTCTGGCGAGAAGATATTGGAATTGATCAAATAAGCCACAAACGAATCAACCACAGGAGCGCGAAACTCCTCCATCAAGTCACAAACTAACGCAGGTAAATTTGGGCGAGGCGTATGCAAATTACCAAAGTGCGTATGCAAACCGATCGCTTCAATCATCGAATGCACATTTTGGGAAAGCAGCGTATAGCCCAAACTCAAGAGGCTATTAATGGGATCGGTGGGTGGGCGACGAGTCCGCTTTTCAAATTCAAACTTGCCACTGAGTAGCGATGCAAAAGCTTGAAAATACAAATTTGCCGCATGACCTTCAACCCCAAGTAAAGATTCCACTGATTCGATAGTCGGGATGTTTTGGATTGACTCTGCCAATTCACTGATGGCATGGGTTGCCACCTCTGTCTTGCGTTTACGATTGAGACGCTGTAAGACAATCCGTGAATTATGGATTTTGCCTGCCACAATACTTTTTGCCTGAGTGAGTACAAAAATAGGATCGTGGGAATGCAAAACCTGTTGGGATAGATACTCAACTTTTGCCTGATTTGCGGTTTGCAATCTTCCAAAATAGCGACCATTGCTAGACAAATACATCACAGGAATTCGATGTTGCAAAGCCAGACTCACGGCTCCATGAGACATCGTGCAGCTACCAAATAAAACTACATGACTGACCCGATTAATCGGCACATTACAACGCAATTGCTGCTGGTGAAAGACTTGAAACTGTTGCTGTTGCACTTTGAGATAAGCACCTTGATCGCTGACATAGAGTGTAGACATACCTTCTTTCCAATATTCTTGATTAGATTTACTGTTAGATTGGCGATCGCCCTTGACGATGCCACAGATGAGCGGACGGACAGCACTTGGCTGCGGCGATGGTTTTGGCTTAGCCTCGGTGGAGGACTTGCGTTCGGGAGGATAGATTTCACCGCCACAAAAGCGATATCCCAAAAACGTAAACTCCTGATCGGGCGCAAATATATGGGTTTTCTCTGGATGAAGCCGTAAGTAAATTGCTTCTAGCCACTCCGCCATCAGCGAAATCGTGCGATTTGCCTGTATGGGACTGTGACAGACTGCCAGACAGTCATCGCCATAGCGCACGAGATTGATGCCAGCATTCAAACATTGGCGATCGAATTGACTGAGGTAGAGATTTGCCAATGCGCCAGAGAGAATGCCCCCTTGTAAAATCCCTTTATTAGGACGGGTAAAGTATCCGTTAATCACAATTCCTGACTTGAGTTGCTGGATCATTAACTGATGCAACATTGCTGCAAGTTTGAGCTTCTCAATGCGATCGCAAAGTAATGTCCAAGATAGGTTATCGAAAAAGCTTTGGATATCAGCTTTAACTACCCATGCAGGTTGATGGTGATAGGCTTCCGCCACTCGTTCGATCGCATCTAGAGTTCCGTAACTAGGACGATAGGCAAAGGCTGCTTTGCTAATGGCGCGATCGAGCTTGGGATAAGCCCTTTGCAACATAAAGCGTTGGACTACGCGATCTCGCACCGTAGGAATGCCGACTAGTCTTTGACCACCATCTTTTTTGGGTAAATAAAAGCCCTTAGCAGGACTAAACACATACCGCTCTTGGTGGATATGTTGTTGGATCGTCTGAAGTTGCTCAGCAGCAATTCCCGCAAATAAATCAACGGTGATCCCATCAATCCCTGCGGAACGACTGCCCTTCTGGACAAGATTCCAAGCGATCGCCAATTCTTCGATAGCAATTTTCATATCGTTTGATTTGGTTGTTGGGTTTACTTATGACTTTTATTGTCGAGAATGGCTATATGAGTTACTGATATGGTGTATATGAGTTATATGACTTCGGTATATGAGTTATTAAAAGCGGAGTAATTGGTATGTCGGGGCGATCGCTATGTGTCTCTGCGGAGGGATTGATAAGGGCAAGGCAAGCTTTGAAACGTAAGGGGATTACTCAAAAAGCGATCGCAAATGTAGGAATTGCCTCATGGTCAACGGTAAATAAGTTTTTTAATAGCAAACCCATCGATCGGTTTCCATTTATCGAAATTTGCCATTTTCTCGATCTACAATGGGAAAGCATTGTTGATGGTTTTCAGGATTTAGATGATCGGCAAAATCCAGAGACTCAGCAAAGCAAAACTGGTCAATTAGTCCGTCAACAATCAGCACTCGCGAGGCAGTCTCTAACACCACGCATTCTCGAACGGATTCCCCGCGAAGTCGTGGAGAAAAAATATTTGCCCGCCATTCATCGAGGCACAAAAGAAGGCTTTCAGCGTGTTGTGGCGATTGTGGGTGGTGCAGGATATGGTAAAAGTACGATTCTTGGCAATTTATACGATGAACTTAGCCGCGAGAAATCAGGTTGGGTTGGCTTGGTTTTATGTGCATCCCTTTCATTAGAGGTGCGTCCATCGTTACAGGATTTAGCGATCGCCTTTGGTGAAAGTCTCACAGGGCAATCCCTTTCTATTGTCTCTGTCTGTGAAGAAATGCACCAAAGTTGTAACCGAGGAGTGATGCTCATCGATACCGTGGACTTAGTGGCGAGTAACGCCTTTGTCCTAGTTTTTGATCGTTTATTACGACAAATCCTTGAGACAGGGACAACGGTTGTATTTACTTGCCGCGACCAAGACTATAACGAAATCCTCGAACCAATTCGCGAACGGATGTCTAGCATTACCCAATTGCTCGATCGGCATACGGTTCCAGTCTTTAACCAATCTGAAATCAGCCAAGCTGCTGCTACTTTTTTTGCTAGACAAGAAACCCACTTAAAGCAACAGGGAGAAACCTTTGCTAAACAAATTCTGACTCTATCAGCAGATAGTCGTTCGTTAAGAGAGATTATCGAAAATCCCTTACTATTAGCCTTGCTGTGTGATTTGTTTGCCAGAGATGGTAATGTTCCATCCGATTTGACGGTAAGTAAGCTGTATCAACGCTATTGGCAAGAGAAAGTTACCTATAGTCGCAGCGATCGCAGTCGGACTTCTCTCTTGGCAATGGATAAAGAAAGACTATGTTTAGCGATCGCCCGTTCTCTGTTTGGATTGTCTCAAAGCAAGCTACAGGAATCGCTTTATCGCGATGAAATTGATATTGGCTTTGATGCGAATTTGACCGCAGCCTATGACGATCTGTTGAGTGAAGGAGTGATCGAACATTTACCATCAATGCGAGTACATTTCTTTCACCAAACCCTTTTAGAATATGCGATCGCCTATTGGTTAACCCGTCAAACCATTAAGCCTCAACGAATAGCATGGTTCAATCAATTACATAATGCTGATGCCACCAGTACCTATTGGTATCCTGTTTTGCGTCAACACCTCACCATTTTGGTAGAAGAGACCGAATGGCATGAGGCTCTAGAACGGCTTGATCGTCGGAACTTAGCTGTCTTTAGCGCGATCGCCTTTGCAGCAGCTTCACGCGATCGTCCCGATGCGTTACAGGAATTATTACCAACAGCGCTAGAACTTGGTGAAGTCTACCAAAAGCGTTTAAGGCAAGCTTTAGAAATCGCTCCACGTCAATTGATTGAATATGTGTGGGATCTGTTGTTAAGTTTGCTAGAGTGTAGTGGTCATACTCCTGCGATCAACACAGCGAAGACAATCAGTCTCCTGATTGCTCAATGGTGGTACACCCTCAGCGATCGCCTACCTGAAGCGATCTTGTCTGTAGCAAGGCGCGATGGCAGCACTAATCATCAAATTTATGCTGGTAAAGAAGATCGAGCGATTGTCTATGGTTGGTTATTACAACATTGTTTACCATTATTAGCTGAGAATCCTAAACCTAAATTGCTCCAATCAATTCGCGAACATTATCAATTTTTTGGTCATGATACGCGCATTGCCATACTTGATTTACATTCACGACCGACAATATCAGCAGAAATCCGTAGGCAATGGCTGATCGATTTACTGAAATTACCTATTGGCAATTTTCAAGCTTTGGAAGTTGCTACTGTCAAGTTTGTTACCAAAGTTATCCATGAGTCTCTATCGGTTAAAAACTTTTCTCTATGGCAAACTTGGCAAGATGCTCTCTATTTGGAATATGCAAAGGGATGGGATGCCATTCAAGCTTCAGCGATTGGCTGCTATGCGTCTGAAAATCAGCATGTACTGTCAGGTATTTTGGAAGATATTATTGCTCATAATATCGATCGCTTGCGACGTAATTACATTGCGATCGCCGCCGCCCTTGAGCAAGGTGCAGGAGAACAAATTGCGCTATGGCTCACTCAAAAAGATCCCTTAACGCTTGCTCCTGCATGTCTTAAGCCCTTAGTTGCCTTTATCAACAAATTGGGCGATAAATTTCCATCTGCTAGTCAAGAACTATTAGCAGGTTGGTTAAGCCAACTTCCTCAAGATGAAATCCCAATGCGAGATTTGCTTTTTGCAGTGGACACCTTGGCTAATGCTTCTCTTACCGCGCGATCGCTACTGCGTCAGCTTATTTCCCAATTGCCAGAGCGCGATCGCCAAAATGAACAGGTGCGGTTACTGCGTTTTGAGCCAATTGCTAATCATCCCCATTTCTTGACTCTTGACAAATCAACGCAGTCAGTTTTATTAGCTTTCTATCGGCAACAAGCTGCAAGTAACGCACCCAGTAATCAAGAGGCGATCGCCAAGCTACTGGAAGCCTGTCTTTCTAAATTCAAAGATATTGCAGTTTCTGCTAGTCAGGATTTTAGTAATTTGCCAATGCTCACCAGCGATCGCCTGATTCCTTTGCTCAAGAGTCGATTTATCGGTGTAAGGGTGAATGTGCTGAAGGCTCTCTTTGCCCACTACGATAAGGGGCGCAATCTCACTGCGTCGGATCTGGCTGCTATTTGCGGGGTGCTTTTACGAGAGGATAATCAGGCCGTTGCTTGTAATTTATGCGAGATTGTGGCGGCGTGGGTGCAGCGTTATCGCCAGTTACCTGACTCGGCATTTGAGGCGATTGGTGATTTGCCGCGAAGGGTTGATCAAAATTTTGATGGTGGTTTGGCGCGGGTTTATATCTCTGCTCTGAAGGCGATCGCTCAAACTGAATCGCCTAAAATCCAGCGCGAGAAAATAGCCTCACAGACTCGTTATTTTCTGAAGTCAATTAATTTGATCAAAATCTCTCACAGTGAGTCTGAGTCTATCGATCTACTTAGTGCTGTCCAAAGGCTCTATCCTGATTTGCTTGGTGAAATTGTGGCTCAAGATTGTCCCATCCTTGCCGAACGTCAATGGTGGCGGTCAATTTTTGCGGTGATTAAAACTATTCGTCGTGTTGAGGGTGTGTCATCGCCGCTTCTAGATGCGATCGCTTTGAGTGATTGGTGTAGTCAAGAGGTGGAAAATGTGGTGTTGGAGGTTAGAGGGGTATAAAGGGGGGAAACTGAAGAGGGAAGACTGAAATTAAAGGCGGAAGAGGGAAGACGGAAGATCGAATTTGGTTTTAAGATTTCGGTAAATTGTTATTTATTATTCTGTTCTTTGTCACCAATGTTTTTTACTTCTTCGTCTTTTCTTCCCTCTTCGATCTTCATTATTCCGACTTTCTCCTCCGTTTCCGTCCCCGCGAGTTAAAGACGGAAGATGGAAGGCTGAAGATCGAACTTGGATTGAATCTTTTGGTGAATCATTATTTCTAATTTCTCATCATTACAGTTTGCTTGCTTTTCATCTTTTCTTCCCTCTTCAATCTTCGTTCTTCGACCTTTCTCTCCCGTTTCCGTCCCCTTGCGGGGTAAATATTTTGAAACCTGTGAGTCGGCAACTATATTTCGAGGAACAATCGTTTCCGTCCCCTTGCGGGGTAAATATTTTGAAACCACTGTAGAAGCAGCTGGATCTGACAGTCTTTCGTTTCCGTCCCCTTGCGGGGTAAATATTTTGAAACTTTCAATAAAAGATATCAATAAACAGATTTTTTGTTTCCGTCCCCTTGCGGGGTAAATATTTTGAAACTATACTATTGGTCATCTTTTCAAGCACATTCAGTGTCTAAGTTTCCGTCCCCTTGCGGGGTAAATATTTTGAAACTGGCTCTCCCATACCCCACCAACCAAGGTGGAGGGTTTCCGTCCCCTTGCGGGGTAAATATTTTGAAACCCTCGGCTTCTGGAGGGCTTGTCTAGAGCGCACTTGACAACACGAAAATTCTTGGGGGTAAGAAAATTGTCAAATTATTGAGAATAGCTATCATTAAGGCTCTTTCAAAACAGGCTCAAACCCTTACTGGGAGAGCGATTTCTTGGGGTTGACGAAGTTATGCGGTTTTCAAGGTACTGGCTGACCCCTAGAACTGATCAGCGTTGACGCTAGTGTAAATTATCTAAAACCATCCGTCAATACTTGGTATATCCCATACTAAGTCTAGTTTTGATGCCCGTGCCCGAAAAGGCAGCATAATTAACCAACAAATTAGCCACATTGATTAGTAAAGGATCGACTCTACCGATCGCCTGTATTGTCACCTGCCCCGTAAACCCAGTACATTGCCCTTGATGAATCTGGACAGTGCTAGTCCTGATGTGATGACGAGTGATCGTGAAATAATTGGTCAGATAAGCAATCAGATCGTCACTGCCCAAATATACAGACGCAAAATGATTCCAACGTTCTAGCCAACTACGAAACATTAGTTGGGGAATCGGCAGAGGTAAATGGGTGCGACTTTGAGCAAAGGCAGTAGGCGTGAGAAAATTGAGTTCAAATTTTCTAATTGCTTCAGGTTCATTCGCAACTAGTTCTGTATAGAGATTTTCGTAAGTAGTGATTTCATCTTGGCGATCGCTAATTTCAAATCTTGCACCAAAAAACTCAATCGCTTCACCCAAATTTAAATCGGCGATCGATTTAGAAGATGACTCTTGTAAACCGCTTAGAGTAAGTGTATAAACCTGATCTGGCAGAAAAGTTATAAAGTCACCACTGCGATCACAAATCCCTAGAATGCCAGAGAAAGTAGTACTAGGAATTTGTTCTTCACCCATGCGAATATCAAGGCGATTATGTAAGTCTTTGGCTAAACTCAGATGGTGCGATCGAGGCAATGCCACAGGTTCAGGAACACTAAGCTGCCATGTGGAACGAATCAACATAAATTACCCCTCCAATAAGTTCAGAACTTCACAAGGATAGATAGATTCATTGATTTTAGCTTTTCTTACTACCCAACTAGTAAGAGTCTGGAATCTTGCATCTTCAGGAACTTTATATATCTTATCTGCCTCATTTTTGGAGTTTTCTGATGCGTTAGTAAATACACAGCGATGAAAAATAGCCCAAATAATTTCTATTCCAGAATGACCGTCACAAAGCCATCGCACAGTTTCAAAATTTATATTAGCTAGTTTTTCTAGCCAACTTTGAAAACTATTTAATGTCTGCAAAACCTCTTCTTCGGTGAACTTTCTTTTTCTTAAAGCATTCTCCCACTTTTCCACTTGTAAAACTATTTCTGAATTCCGAATATTAAATAAATCTGAGTGAATAGAGCTTCTTATAATCTCAATTTTGCTCATTTCACGACCAGTAAGCCCAAAAGCACAGGCAATTTGAATAGTTTTTTCAAAACAGGTTGCAAAATTTTTGATTGCTCTATCAAAACATTCCACAGAAGACAGTCCTAACAACGACTCATGGATAATTTGGTAATCAAAAAAATAATTTTCGATAGAATGTCCCCTTGACCATACTAATCGTGATATTTGATTGTGACATTTAAGGTTATCTGCTATTTCTTCAAGGTCAAACTCATCGTATTCTCGATCAACAAATCCTACAAATCTTGAAGCATACTCTTTAAAGTTTACAATTTCAGTAACTTTTTCAACTTTTTGACGATTACCTCCTACTATTTCTGGACTACTTAAACTTTCAGCAGTATCTATATCAACTTTTATGTGTGAGATGAATGTATTTAGGAAAATACGAAAGAATTGCCTGTCATACTTTCCTTCAACAAGTAAGTGCTTGCGTCCGCTCATTTGAACTGAATTAAGATAGTCTTGAAGATTATATTGCAACTTCAATATCCTCCATATATTCACTCCCGTCAGCAAGATTTAAATTTTCATTATTCTCTAGAGAATCAATATAGTTATCATCCCATACAGAATCATCAGTACGACTAACATTTAACTTTTTAAGGTAGTCGCTGTAATCGGCAGGAACTGATGGTGAATGTGTACATATAATGAACTGATGTGAGTACTGATTTATACTATCCAATAAGTCTCTTTGCCAATCGATATGTAAAGATGTTTCAGGCTCATCTATTAAAATGATTTCACCTTTAGCAAAATAACAAGCGTGAATAAATGCAAGAATTTGACGCTCACCTGATGATAAACTTTGTACACCATTAGGTAGCAATCTATCTTGGGCATCTTCATCTTGAGGATCATTAGTGTATTTGAAACAAAAGGTAGGCTCTATAGAATCATCATTTTCTTTTTCAAAGACTAATTTCTTATTGATTAAAAATCTATTTACAGCATTTAGATAGGATTCTACACCTTTGTAATATTTTTCTTGGATCTTAAGTAAATCCTTAAAAAATTTATGATATGTATCTAAAATTATATTCTTACTTTTCTGATCTGTTTCCATGGAATGATTAACTTGTAAGAGCAAGTTATCAATTTGTGTCATGAATTGATTTAGAGATTCGACTTTATCTTGGAACTGATTGCTTTTTAACTCTGACACAGTTTTTCTGATGTCTTCATATTTAAACTGAAGTGGTTTATCAGTGCCTAAATTTTCATTTCTATGATCAAGATTTGAAATATAAAAGTTACTCAGGTATCTTAGAAATAAATCTCGTTCAGAATTTGCTGATTGTAGTCTAGCTTGTTTCAGTTCTTCAGCTAAGTTATCAATTACTTCTGTAACTGATGGATAATCAATTACAGGTACAAATTCACCAAATACTTGCCTTGCATATAAAGTTTTTTCTTGACTTATTTCTTCATAGTTGCGTAGAACGTTGGTTTTAGAATAAAACCATGCATCAACTATTAGTCTAAATGCAGGAATATATATTGATTTGACTAAAGGTTCAAACCCATCTGGATAGACTATTTTAGAATTTTTAAAAACTCTATTGTCAAGATCTTTGCGAATTTCAAACGTTTTGCGAAGACTATTCTTAGAAATTCTAAAAGTATCTTTTTGCGTATGATAATCTAATTTAAGAATATCACCATCACTGTAGGTAACTTCAATATATTTAAATGTAATATGCTGAAATCTCTCAAAATCACTATTAAGAATATTAGCAATAATTTGTAGAAATGTAGTTTTCCCAACACCGTTTAAGCCATAAATGATGTTCACACCTTCATGGAACTCTTCATCAAAATCAAAGCGTTCATGAACTCCAATTGCTTTAACTCTAGTGATGTGTACTACCATGAATTTAACTCTTTAATTTTAATTTATAGATTTAAACATTGACCATCCTAACACAAATTGAATTTCTCTTTTAGCGTTTGCCACTGTACGCCGTGACTTGGGTGCTTCAAAATTGGGCGCTTTGATTCCGCAAGTATCACGGATTTGAGCGCGTAACCCATCTTCTAACAAAGTTCCAACTGTTGTTCCCGTCATACCACTTCCCCAACCAATTCTGAGGGCATAGGGACAAGTCTCTTTTTCATACAGTTTATGAATGCGATCGTAGTCAAGATTAATGGTTTGTCCATTGGTGTCTCTAGCATTGATGTTATTTTTAACACCTTGCCAATAGTCATGTTCAAAGTCCCATTGCTCTTGAGCAAAACCTTTGCAAATTTTGATAATATCGTCAATGGACTGAAAAGGAAGAATCATTTTATTCCGATGGCGAAACCACGACAGCATTTCTAAATCTAGAGTAATCTCGAAAGGAACTTGCAAATTAGAAACCATCTCAGCGTAAAGAGAAGCACGATATTTTGCCTTGCCATCGTTAAAATGACTTGAGACCAATACTTCAGCAACTAATGGCTGATTGTAAGTTACAGTTTGCCCTTGCTTATTGAGCTTTTTAAATTCTTCAATCGGTTCAGTATCAGAAACGTGAATAGCTCTCATAATGTCAGTATTCGGATTAGGACGATCCTGAACGGGTGCATTGCGATCTTGATAGGTCAGTCCATAGTTTGCAAATAACTCATCCATGAATAAGCGATCATCAACAAATTTAGCTCTGTGTTTGAGTTCACCTAAGCTCTTTCTTAGCTGACTTTCAATGCTACTGATTCTATTTTGTTGTGATACTCTAAATTGCTCTTCGTGTTTAAGTAAGTAATAGGCGATCGCAGTTCTAATTGCACCCTTAATTGAGCTTCCAGGAACGTAAAGTTTCCCCATACCATTGCGAATCATCGGACGCAGCTCTGTGATTTTTTGCTCGGTTAAGCGTTTGCTAGATCTGTAATCAGGGAAAATCCGCTTACCGTCATAGGTTTCGATGTTATACCAGCGATCTCCAAAAGCATTTTTTAAGAGGGATGTAATCTCTTGCCTATCTTCAATGCGATTGACATATTCTTGCAACTTGCCTTCTTCTCGCAGTGCTTGGGCTAGAGCATCACAATCGGGTAAATAAACCCGATTACCAGTTGCCACATATTCAAAGGGATTAAGTTTAGAAACCTCTGAGCCAATATGTAGCATTGGGCTATAAAGTTGAAATTTCTTCACTTCTAGTTTTCGTTGTTCCCTGATTTCAGAGTGATCGGGAAATGTCGTGATTTGATTCATAAAGCTTCCTTTAAGCTGATTTTGATCGGCAGACTGAGAGCAATTCCACTACGATATATCTTATGCTGAGCAAATTGATGGGGCGTAACATCAGCAAGCTTACCGATAGGAGCTTGTTGAAATACAGAACCTTCAGCAAACATCGTGACTTTTTTGCGTCTTTGGTTTTTAGCCGCCGAAGTAATCCAGCCACCGCGTTCCTGTAGCTCATAGCTAGATTCATCTAACGAGATTGGTGGATTATCCCAATAAAGACTTATTAGACTTTGGGAATTGCTGCCATCAAAAGATAGAAGATCTGTCCACTGCTTATCTAATTCATGCCATGAAGGTTCAAATCTTCCAGCACCACTCGATCTCTCTCCGCCTAGTCCTTCTTCTCCTAAAAGCTCTAACACAGATTTAAGATCATCTTCTAGGCTTTGATCGGTGAATTCAACTAAGAAATACAAACCAGATTTGTCGTTAGGTTCTGAACGATAGCGGACAAAAGCAGTGTGATAGAGATTGGTTGACCGAGTAATTCGATCAATAGCGATCTTGGGATGTTTCTCAATCTCGAAACATTGACTATACGAGTTCTTAGGCAAGCTAGTGTTATCAAAGCTACCATCCTGATACCAACTTTTCCACGTCTTGATATCCAAGAAGTTTAACTTTTTATAATCCTTGGCAATTTGGAGATCGTTACCAATTGGATAATGTGTTGGTGGTTGCTTGGGACGAGGTAAGTAATAAGTAACTTCACTACCTGTTTGACGATAGATAAAACTAGAACTTAGCCTAAATGGGGGAGATTCTTTTTGAAAAATATCTAGTAGTGTATCTAGGTTTTTGCCTAATCTGGCATAGGTGATCGCGATCGCACTAAAGAGTGTATCTGACCGTACTCGTTCGCTAGTTTCTTCCATGCCAATGCCCAATTCACCAAAATGAGCGGGATTATTTTTGAAATCTAGCTTGACTAATTTCCATTTGCTCATGGCTAACTCTTCCCTGATGGCAATTGTCTCTCCACAGCATTAGTCACTTGATCGAAGTTGTTTAACAATTGCTCAGTGTTATCGGCGCTGTTGAGCGGTACTTGAGAAATGTGATTGGCAGTACCAATGGTTTTGTAGTATTCCAAATCACGATAGTAGAGTTGAAAATTCTCAAAGGCAACTTTGCCGTAACCGCGAGAACCATGTCCACCGAGCGCGTCATCTTCAAGAATTGCAAGGGCGATCGCTAAATTTTGTAAGTCCTTAACCGCTTGTTCGGGATTCTCAACGGTATAAACTATCTCAAACTCAAATACTGCTCCCGCAGGTACACGCTCTAGTTGACGAGGATTAGCGGCGGCGGTGATGCGATCGATGCCATTCTCAAATTTCCATTCAGTCATGTATAGCCCTGTGTCAATGGACTTGAGAAGGACGGCTGAATCAGGAGTTAAATGACAATCGCGCACAATTAGCCGTGCAGGAGAGTTGCGACCTTTGGCTTTGAGATATTTAACCCCCTTAAATATTTTCTCATCCTTGCCAACAGTCTCTAAGCCTTGCGATCGCACTATGCTTTCAGGCAGCCAGCAGTTAGTCCCTGTTGAACCGAATACACGGCTAACTTCGCAGGTATTTGCGCCCTCAAACTCAATGTCATTGGTGGAATAACCTGATTCTAAATCATCACTCTCATAACGAAATGTACCGCTACCACCTGGACGATTTACGGGCTTGTTTAGAAATCGCTCTAAAATAGAACGCATTTTCCCCTTGATAGATGATCCTGGTAAGTATGGATGCTTAGTGAGTGGATCTCGCATTACTGATTTGTCCAATCCCCCAATGTCCAAATTTTCACCACCTGCGCCAATGTGTAAACCAGTAACTACTCTAAGGTTACTGGTGAGGCGAAGTTTACCAAGTAAAGGTTTTTGTTCGGTTGCTGTTGGCATAGTTATTTTCCACCTGCTTCTTTGTGATAAGCAATAATTGATTCGACAAGATTAACTAGACGTTCAAAATCTGCTTTGCTTTTTACTTTGTCAATAGCAGCAGACATAACTTTATTTAAAGGCTTGACTACATTTTGACGAGCAGCAGCATAAGCAAGTTTAGGTTTCAACAAAACAATTTCTGATTCGATTTCAGAAAATTGGCTTCCTATTAACTTCGACTTTAGTCGATTAATAGCATCTAGAAACTTGCGAATCTGGTTTGTCTCTAGTCGCTGCTCTCGAAGTTCTCTACCAAATGTCTCTGCATGAGTTACTAAGTCTCGAATTGGATAGTATTGGAGAGACTCTAGTTTGCTAATACTATCAATAATTAATTGGGTTATAGGTGCTCTTGCCTGTGTCATTTTAAGTTTAGGGTATGTACAATCATGGATAATCTCAAACATTTAAAATTTGATTGGCGGTGATAGGTAGCTCTGGGAACAAAGGCGATCGCAGGACTTCTCCACCTTGATATTCGGTTTCTTCGTATAGACCCTCCACTAATTGCAAAATTGAAACTTTATTCAATATTGGATCGATAATCCAATATTCAGGGATTCCTGCGGCGGCGTATTCGGTGCGCTTGAAACGATAGTCTGTTTTGACAGAATCAGGGCTGACCACTTCCACCACTAGCAAAGCTCCAGAATCTAGAACTGCCGAAACTTCGCGCAACTCGTTGGCTCTTGCGAGAGTAGTTACGCATAAGTCTGGCAAACGCGATCGCCGCCATGCAGTCCGCACCCCAAACATTTGCAGCGCAATCCACGGTAAATTTTGGCGACGAATTTCTGTCATTAGAATTTCGCTAATACCAAAGATGATCAAAGCGTGTAACCCAGTGGGCGGATTCATTAGGATTAACTCTCCATCAAATAGCTCATAACGGTTATCAGTACCATCGTTGTATTTGAGATATTCCTCAAAACTAAGACTAGACTTGCTGGCAATTGCAATCATTGGCTTGTTCCTCCTCGATTTAGTAACTCGATCCATGTGGCGATCGCCCTGAAATATGGTGCATTGTATGGACTCAAAAGCGATCGCCGAAACTCATCACTTAATTTCACCTCCTTCGGTAAACGCGAGATAGTGTAGGCAATTTGCGGTAGATGTAAGTAATATCGCAAATCCCTTGCTTCATCAGAATCTAGACTTTTCTGCTTGCGGCGTAACTCCTCTAGTTTTTGCTCTTGCAATTGAGCAGCTTTGAGCAAGTTCCGCACAAACGCACGAGAATATCCAGAACCAAATCCTTGATCAATTAAGATATTAACGAATGGCAAGACTCCTGCTAAAACTGGAATATTTTTTTCCTGCTGCCAGTATTTATCTTTACCATCACGTTCTTTAATTGCTTTAATGATCATCTCAGGATTATTCCCTAGCCATTCGTCCCATTTTAAGGCAGTACCGAATAATCCCAGACTATCTCGACCATTACCTTTAGCTTTATCCTCAGCTTCACCAGAGGAACTTGCAGATTGATAAAGGGGAAACTTAGCATCATCAATGCTAATGCCACCTGAGAGCGTGATATCAGGGTGGTTACCTGTATAAGCTCGAAAGGATTGATAGACATCAAAGGCAAACTCGACAACTTCATCCCATGCACCACTAATAAATAGGTCGTCACCTCCTGCATAAATAAACATTAGGTTTGGGTGATCGCTTTCAGTTAGCTTCACAGCTTGGCTAGCCAAATTATTTGAGCGATCGCTTGCCAAACTATTTAGATAGACCTTAAAGAAATAGCTCATCTGTCGGGATAGGCTAGCAACCCTTGGTAATGAATAGTTTTGATCTTCTAGCCCTTTGGCAAAGATTTGACCTAAGCGATCCACATCCATTCGTAAATAACCAACGCGATTAATACCTTGAGAGGTTTCTGCTAATTCTTCAGCACTGATAAACTTGCCATCCTCAGTAATTTGATAATATCTGCCCATTAACATCGGCACGGTTAGCCCTGAAGTGTAATTTTCAATCTCCCAGTTATTAATGCAATAGACAGTATCGGTTTCTGGATTAACGCTAAAAATAACTTTTTGACTATTCTCGAATAAATAGTAATATGAGCCATTGATTTCTATCCAATATTTAGCTCCTAACTTCGCATCTGCTGGCGATCGCTTGCTTCGCAATATGGCTAATGTATCAGGGATCTCGTCGCCTAGCTGAAACATATCACGACAAGTTTTACAAGCAAGAGTCGAATCAGGTTCATGTCGATTTAAAGGCTTTAAATCTTCAGTATCGTCGCGATGGCAGACTTTGCAGGGTTGATAGCTATCACGAACTGCTAGTAATTTTTCGTTCTCGATTTGATGCCGAAATTTCTGGTTTTTATGTTGTGAAACCTTGGCGATCGCTTGATTCCAACAGTCTCGAAATAGTGCAGGTTTAATATCATTAAGATTGCAGGAGCCATAATCTAGCGAGAAGAAGATTTTGCCTTGAAAATTTTTCTCTAGCCATTCATTGATCTCATTTTGTAAAGCCTTTAACTTTGATTTGAGTAGGGTTTCATCTTCGCCTGTAAGGATAAATAAGTTGCCCCCACCTGCATAGATAATGTTAGTTCGAGGTAGTTGTAATTGCTCTAAAATTTGTTGAACGATTTCTTCGGCGACAAGTTCTAGATAAAAGCTCCTTGCCCTTAAAGATTTTAAAGCTCCATCTGAGGAGATTGTATAGATAAAGTTTTGAATTCCTGATAGGCTACCTGCGATTAAATGTACTGTTTTTAAATTAGCTTCACTATTTTGAGCTAGTGAGGCTGCAACGGCGGCGGTCATTTTGGTTGCATCAACTAATGCAACGTGAGTATCCCCGTAGCTAATTGTCGATCCATACTTTTCTAAGATGAAACTAAGGAAGTTCAGAGTGTTCCATTGATCGCCGTTGAGGTGTCGTTTAATTTCTTCAGCAATTGTAGATTTATAGTTTTCTAATTGAGCTTGGCTAGGTTTTTCGGCTATTGGATAGGGTAGATCTGGATATTCGCTAGACTTACAGGTAATTTCTTGTAAGCCAACGTAATGACTATTTATTTGTCCTTTGCCTTCTGGTAATTTAATAAGATCGAATAGGAGTGACAATATATCAATTTTTTGATTATTTAGTCCCAACAATTGCTTAACCCGTTTTACTGGTTCTGATTCGCTGATAGTTTGATATTCATTGGGCAATTTGTCCCCAAGTAGAGTAGCGATCGCTCGTTGATGTATTTGTAATGCAATTTGGTAAATATCGTTCTCAGGCAACCCAAAGTCCATAATCGGCAATTTGTCTAAAATTTCCAGTAGTATAACAGGATATGTGGAAAGGGGGCGTTCCAAGGCGGAAAAAATGAAGGCGGAAGAGGGAAGACTGAAAGGCGGAAGAGGGAAGACTGAAGATCGAATTTGGCTCTAAGTTTTCGGTAAATTATCGTCTTTTGTTTTCGTTTATTGTCACTAATATTTTTCTTGTTTCTTCGCCTTTTCTTCCCTCTTCGATCTTCTTTCTTCCGTCTTTCCCCTAAGTTTCCGTCCCCTTGCGGGGTAAAAAATTTGAAACCTACATCCCGTTTGCAATTGTTTTATCAGCAATAGTTTCCGTCCCCTTGCGGGGTAAAAAATTTGAAACATTTTGGTCCTGGCTATCCCAAGCATACCGATCACGGTTTCCGTCCCCTTGCGGGGTAAAAAATTTGAAACTTACGTAAACGACAAGCCAGTGTGGAAGTCAGGGTTTCCGTCCCCTTGCGGGGTAAAAAATTTGAAACCAATAGAGATACTGCCCAGTTTGATGAACAAGCAAAGTTTCCGTCCCCTTGCGGGGTAAAAAATTTGAAACATTGTGTCGATTAACTCAATCCAGCCCCTCAAAGAAAGGTTTCCGTCCCCTTGCGGGGTAAAAAATTTGAAACCTCTTGCGATTGGTCTTTGCGGATATCAGTTAAAAAATCTTGTTTCCGTCCCCTTGCGGGGTAAAAAATTTGAAACAAGTGGAAGATGTTTTATATGTTCCGAAATCTACAGGGTTTCCGTCCCCTTGCGGGGTAAAAAATTTGAAACCCCTTCAAGCCACCAACGTTCTAGAGTTTCTCTAAAGTTTCCGTCCCCTTGCGGGGTAAAAAATTTGAAACCCTCTAACTCTACCATAAGTTCCTAAACTAACTAAAGTTTCCGTCCCCTTGCGGGGTAAAAAATTTGAAACATGTAATGAATCCGACTCAGACCAAGTATGGTTGTTTCCGTCCCCTTGCGGGGTAAAAAATTTGAAACAATGCTAAGGTCAATATTTAGAGGAATTAAACTAAAAGTTTCCGTCCCCTTGCGGGGTAAAAAATTTGAAACTTCTATCATACGACCCTGTGCCTAAAGAAGGAGAGCCAGTTTCCGTCCCCTTGCGGGGTAAAAAATTTGAAACATTGAAAACACTGGCTGATAAAAACGAGCGGTGGGAGTGTTTCCGTCCCCTTGCGGGGTAAAAAATTTGAAACCAGTGAAGATTCCATACAGGTAATTTTAAGTGTTTCCGTCCCCTTGCGGGGTAAAAAATTTGAAACCATCAGCTACGGACATAGTAGCCAATGTCACGTTTCCGTCCCCTTGCGGGGTAAAAAATTTGAAACCCTCGGCTTCTGGAGGGCTTGCCTAGAGCGCATTTGACAACACGAAAATTCTTGGGGGTAAGAAAATTGTCAAATTATTGAGAATATATGTCAATAAAGCTCTTTCAAAACAGGCTCAAACCCTTACTGGGAGAGCGAGTTCTTGGGGTTGACGAAGTTATGCGGTTTTCAAGGTACTGGCTGGCCCCTAGAACTGGTCAGCGTTGACGCTAGTGTAAATTATCTGAAACCATCCGTCAATAGGCTGATCTAGCTACAGCTAACGACAAACCTAAGAGAGAGTTGCGGCGCAACTCTCTCTTAGGTTTGTCGTCTTAACGCAAAGCCTCGACCGAAACCGCCACAAACAACCAAGCCAATAAAAAAGCTGAAATCGGCAAAATTGACTGCTGCACGATCGCACCGATGAAAACTGCAATCTCCACACCACCCAAGCTCACCGAAAACATATAGGCAAACAGCAAACCCACCGCAAAAAAGAAAGCAAAAGCCATCACCTTACAAGTGAAGCGGAAAAAATAGCCGTAGCGATTAGCGGGAAACATAACCTAAATTTCGATATGGAAATATCTATGGATCGCTAATAGCATAAACAGATCAAGAAATCCCCCCTTCCATCGATCGCACCAACGCCACCAACCGCAAAGCCAGAGCCTTGACAATGGCGCGATCGGACAGATCGACTCCGCGATTAATACCGCAGATCTCACCCGTTAATAAACGATCTATCTCATCAAAGCGATCGCCATCGCCATCTAAAGTGCTGTGAAGCTCAGCAATGACTTCTAAATTGCGGGGCTTGAAAGACTGACAAAAGGCTCGCCATTCATCAATTTCCGCTTGAGTCTTCGACAAAATAATTGCATGGGTTGCCTCATTCATAATTAGTTTGTTTTCAGACGATATCTGTCCGCCCACATCTACCAAAGTTAGCGGCAAAGAAGCATTGCGTACCCACCCTGCCACTAAATGCACAAACTCTGGCTTAAAACCCTGAGACTGAGACTTGAGAGTTTGCTTCAGTTCGGAGGCATAGATCTCATCATAGCGATAGGTTTCAAAGGTAAAGCATCCATCACCATCGGGTTGCGCCGTGATCACATAGGGATAGATATTTGATTTGAAATTCCATAGGGCTTGCTTTAAGCCTTCGCGCAAACAGGACTTACCCGAATTTGCCGCCCCACATAGCACCACCCGCACCCTTGCAGGATTAGTCAACTCATCAAAGAAAATTGTATCGCCCAGACGGTATTGAGAATCATGGCTACTGGTCACCACATAGCGCGACATTTTCGGGTCAAACATGGCGATCGCCTTATAAAGATGAGATACCCGATGCGAAATTACATAACTCACAGGAGCAGAAATCGGCCCATTAATTTTCAGTAGGTCGCCACCGCGCAACTCACCTGAAGCTACAAGGCGATCGAGTTCCGCGCTAGCATCTTTGACCAAGCGATCGTTACTAACTTCCTGTAACCGATTAAAATCCACTAGCAAAACGTCGCCTTCCAGCTTGACAAAGAAACTAGGGCTATTCTCTAAAGCTTCTGAATCTTCTAAATCTTCTAAGCTCACTTTAGCTAAAGATTGGGTATTTTGTTCAGCCTCAGCATCAAGGCGTAGCAAGTCACCGATTTGATAAGTAGGGCTATGGGTAATTGCCACCACAAAGGTATCTTTGCCCAGCTTCGGATCGGACACAGCGATCGCCCCAAAAATATGACCAACCTTCGCAGCGATCGCAAAGCATACTGGCATTGAAGCACGTCCATTGATACAGAGAATCTCCCCACCCGTCATTTCCCCATTCGCAATCAGGAGATCGATCTGATCCGTTGCATCACGTACAATGCGATCATTATCCGCAGGTTGACCAAAACCAACCTGAAGGATTTTGCCATCTAATTTGGTTAAGTAAGTACTCATAGTTAATGCTGAAAGGCTCGGTGTAACGCACCGTCAATTATAAACACAGATATAGATTATGAATGAAACCCTGTTTGATTACGCACCCACAGTCAAGCTTTTACAAGAATTATTGGGAAACGGGAGTTATCTACACAATAGTTTTCAGAAAGCGGTGCGCCTCTGGGTAATCCTGCGATCGCTATATGGGGATGTAGCTTCAGAGCAGACGGTTAGCCTCGATCATAGCTTTTCAGTGAGAGCATGGAGCCAACAGTTTTTTACCAATACCCAAGACTATCATTGCGATCGCGACAAGGCGACTCCAATCCATCACGATCCTAATTGTCCCTGTGCGAAAACGGTTGCTGATTGGTTATTCGATCCTTACTATGGCATCGAGCCGCAACAATGGAAGTCTGAATTTGCGAAGGAATGTGGGATCGCCGATCCACAGGAAGTCGAGCAAATATTACTCTATGGTTCTGCTTATAAAAAAAGTCCCTTAATCGAAGGCCGTCTATTTGTCGTCACAGGCAAGACTCTCCAGAATGATTTTGAATCCTTAGCAAAAAGTGGCTGGCTAGTGGAAGTACCTAGTCAAACTGTTAAAAAAGGCAAGGAATATCAAAAAGTGACTACTTTTCCTGAATTGCTAAGTGTAGAAGAACCAGAGGCGATCGCCCCTAGTAATTTTATTCCCATTGAGGAGATCGTCTCTCTAGCAGAAACCTTAGGACAGGAAATCAATGGCGTGCAGCGCTTTTTCCTTGATGTGGAATATATTGTACCAAGGCAACTTAGCGATCGCCTAGAAGAGTTGCAACAACAACTCAAAACCTGTTGGGAATCAGCCGATATTCCCCCGATTCAAATTAACTATACTAGCGCTCGTTTATTTGATGCCCAACTGGATTTAATTGTTTATCCAGTCTGCATTCGCTACCACCAACGCGCTCCCTATCTCTATGCCTATGGTCAAGCCCCCCATGAAGATCTTTCTCCTTCAGATATTACGCCTCTAGACTGGTATGACTATCGCTTAGATCGCATTGAGTCAATTACAACTCTCTCATGGAGCGATCGCCAGATCCCGATTGCCCTCAAGCAAAAACGCGATCGGGGAACCTTACCAACGATTGATGATGTCAATGCGGAGATAGGGAGAGCGCTAGGTTTTGACTTTTTCCGTCCCAAACAAACGATGCTGCTCAGATTTAATCAGTATTTTCATGGCAATTATATCGAACGGACTGAGCGCACAGCTCTATTTAAAACGATCTCCTACGATGATGCTGAACGCTTGCTGAAGAATACGAGTGCAAACACTCCTGAACAGAATGAACAACTTTTACTAATCCTGCGATCTCGTCCCCACAAAGATGTCTATTGTCGAGTGGAATATCATGTTGGCGATCGTACTGCAATTATGCGTTTACGGGCTTGGGGACAGCAGGTAGAGGTGCTGTCACCTTGGGATTTACGCCAACAGATGCGTGAAGATATCAATGAACTTTGGAAGATGTACGAACAATAATTGTCCAAGGACAGAATAAAGAAAAGGCGATGCAATGCATCGCCTTTTCTCTTTGGGGACAAATGGAAAGCCCCCTTCCCACCTCTAGGGCAGAATCGCAGTGTTCAAAAGATTAAACAACTTCAAACACAAGCGAACAAAGCAATGACCGTACTTACAAAGATCAATCCTTCCTTCAAAAAGACCGCAGTTTCTGCACTTCTCAGCTTAGCTGCCGCAGTTCCTAGTAGCGTCGCTCTTTCCCAAACATTCGCTAGCTCTAGTGAAGCTGCTAGCACTTGTGAATGTGTTGGTTACGTTAAGAACCGCTTTGGTATTACTACTGCTGTAGGCAATGCCAAAGATATGATCTATAGCTTGCCCAATCTTGGATTTACCCGTATCAGCAATCCTCAACCTGGAGCAATCGTGGTGATGCAACCAAGTTTTCGTGGTGCTGATGCTACCAATGGACATGTAGGAATTGTCGAGAGTACTTCAGTCCGTAATGGCAATACTTATCTGACTGTGCGGGGGGCAAATCAAGGTGGAAAATGGTTTACAGAGTCTAACTGCACTAATGTCGCCATAGTAGATTTTGCAACTCCTGTGAACGGACGTTCTGATGTCTCTTATTGGGTAAAAGGGAACACTTCCACAACCAATCCGATCCGTTACGTCAGTTTCTCTGCAACCAGTGCTTCTAGCGGTGTCAATGCTCGTTCTGGTCCTGGTACGAATTTTGGCATTACTAGACGAGTTGCAGGTAATCAACGAGTTTATTTCGATGCTTGGCAATATGGCAGTACTGAAAGAGATTTGTGGTTGGGGACACCTGATGCTCGTTGGTATCGGATCTCAGGCACAAATGAGTGGGTTTCCAGTGCTGTCGTCTATGGCAATGCCCCTGGCTCTCGTCCAATGCCATAGCTGCTAGCAGATATAAGTGCGGCGCTTAGCGCCGCACTTATATTTAAAGTTTTTTTGATTTGTAGGTTTTCATGGTTACACAACTTTTTCATAAAGTGGCGATCGCCTCATTTGTCTCGCTTCTATTCGTAAGTCCAAGCTTTGCTGAACCACTATTAACACGATTCCCCAATATTAAGCCTGCTTCTCTCAATAGTAATCCGCCGATCTGTTTTGCTCAAATCTCTACTAATCAGGCGCTAGACCTAACTTCTATCTGTGGGTTCCGCAGTCCGAATATTTGTAATGTGGAACTAGGAGAAGCATCCGAAAAGACCCGATTGCTTTCAGACTTCTGCAAAAAAAATCAACGATGTGAACAAATGGGTACTTGCAATCAACAACCCGCAGGGTTACCCGATGCTAACCCCGACTTTCAAGGTTAAATTCCAAGGTTAATATGAATTCTCCAACTATTAATTCAGCAATTCCCTTTGCTACGCCCACCAGTCCTTGGCAATTGATGAAATCTGGCAAAATCTCCTGTGAGGAGGCCCTTGCCCAACTGGTATTTTCTGATGGTACGGTTGCCGTTAATCTACTCGATCCTGAAGTTAGCGATCGCTTTTTTCAAAAGATTGGTAATCAAACGGGACTACCTGCGATTATTCCTTTATTGCTATGGCAAGGGCGTTTTTTCCTAGGTTCTCCAGAGGAATTATCTGTTCAAGATATTAAGAGTCTGAGTTCGCGATTAGGTATGAATGTGGAAATAATTGCGATTAGCAAAAAGAGTTATCGTGATTGGTTCCGCAAACAAAATATTCGTATTGGTAGTGTTTCTGATATTTCTATTGGTGAAGGGAATGTACCCTTTGGTGATGATCTTGAACCGATGGCGATCGCGGAAACCGCAGAGTTAAAGTTAGCTAAAGCTACTGACCAAATCGGGCGAATCAAAGCAATTCTCGCAAGCGCCTTGCAATGTCGGGCTAGTGACATCCACTTAGAGCCTACAGATAAGGGTTTGCGGATTCGGTTCCGTATTGATGGCATTCTCCGTGATATCAAAACTTTACCGCTAGACATTAGCCGCAAAGTAATCGTGGCGCTGAAGGTCATGGCAGAAATGGATATTGCCGATAGTCGTCGCCCTCAGGATGGTCGCATTGGTGAGCAGTACACTGCTGAAGATAACATCGCGAAAGACTTAGATCTGCGGGTAAGTACTTTGCCTTGTGTCAATGGTGAGAAAATCGTCATTCGGCTCCTGCCTCAAGAAAATCCTTTCACAACCATTGCCGATCTGGGCTTTACGGAAAAGGCTCGCCATACCTATCAAAACTGGCTCAGTCAACCGCAAGGAATGATTATTTTTACTGGCCCAACGGGTTCTGGTAAAACTAGCACTCTCTATACGAGCTTACAGGCGATCGCTACGGAAAATGTCAATGTCACAACGGTGGAAGATCCTGTGGAGTATGTCCTTTCTAACATTACGCAAACTCAAGTTAATGAGTTAGCGGGCATGACCTTTGCCTCTGGTTTACGGGCGATTCTTCGTCAAGACCCAGACATCATTATGGTTGGTGAAATCCGCGATGCCGAAACGGCGGAAACGGCGATTCGGGCTGCTCTAACTGGTCACTTAGTGCTGACAACAATGCACACTAATGATGCTCCTAGTGCGATTCCTCGCATTAGGGATATGGGACTCGATCCCAGTTTGGTGAGCGATGCTTTGCTTGGTGTGGTGGCTCAACGCCTTGTGCGTCGTGTTTGCCCCCATTGCTCTAGTGCCTATGTGCCATCTGACCATGAGCTTGAGGCGATCGGTTTGGTGCGTGGTGAGGTGAGTCATCAAAACTTTCGTAAGGGTAAGGGCTGTCCCAAATGTTTTGATACGGGCTATTTAGGGCGGGAAGCAATTATTGAATTGCTGGAAGTTGATGATTCTATTCGGCAAATTATTTACGAGGGGTCGATGACGCAACTGACGCGCTATCTCCATAGCAGTGATTTCCAGTCTTTCCGCCAAGCGGCGATCGCGAAGGTTATGTCTGGAATTACCACGATCTCAGAGGTTTTGCGGGTGCTGCCGCGATCGGCTCTCGCTAAGCGGAATTTGCCTAAAGAACTTCACAACAACATTAAGTTGCTCAATGCCAGTTGAGCTTTGAGCAACTTTGCTTGTAATTCTTCTATGCATCCTCATCATGTTCAAGTCTCGATTGACAATTTTTATAACTAAGGATTTCAAACTAATGCAATCACACAAGAAACAATCCCGCCTTTCCCTCGTTCCATTATCTGCATTGAGTGTACTCTCAGTTTTTGGCTCAGTATTGGGGATGATTTCTCCTTCACTGGTAGAAGCTCAGACTTCTAATAATGCCATCAAAAACGTTGGCGGGAAATGTTTGGATGTTCAAAATGGCTATGTTTATACCAATGGCACAGCTACACAGATTTGGGAATGTAATGGTACTACAGCACAACAATGGCAAGTTTCTGGGGAAACAATTAGAAATGCTGCTGGGAAGTGCCTAGATATTCAGTCTGGACAAATCTTCACGGATGGACAACCTGTATGGATATACGACTGTAATGGCACAAACGCTCAGAGGTGGACAATTAACAGTTCAGGTGAAATTCGCAATCCTGTGAGTCAGAAATGTTTGGATGTCAGAAATGGGTGGATTAGTACTATTGGCACTCCTATACAAATTTATAGTTGTAATGGAACAAATGCTCAAAAGTGGTCTACTAATTCTACTTTCGTTATTACTTGGAACTATCTCTCTAACAGTTCCAAGTCTGCTCTTGGTCGTTCTGCTACTGCCGATGCAGTAAATACATGGATGTCAAAGATTCAGAGTGGTCCTCTGGGTAGTCCTGTTCAAAATGGTCTCACTGTGAATGTTATTGAGGACAGGACAATTGGTTATCAGATCTATGCTGCTGCTGACTATGCTCAAAATGGTGTTGCAACGCTGAGAATTAATCCTGATTGGTTTTTTGGATTGAGCGCCGCTCGACAGAAGAAGGTTCTGATGCATGAGTTGGTACATTCTATGGGATTTGGACAACAACGTTCCTCTCAATATTTCAATAATGTGAGATGTGGTGCAAATCTGACAAATTGTTATTTAACAGGTAACAATATCACTGCGGTCTATGGTTCTACTTTAGTTCCATTACAGGGAAATGTGAATGTCAGTCGAATTTCTAGTCGCACAGATGGGTTTGAACACTTTGCGGAAGGAGACTCTAAGCTCCAACGTGACTTGATGAGTGCAGCTACACTTGAGGATTATTCAGATAGCGATTTGAAGTTCACTATAGCTGTTCTGAAAGATATGGGATTTTCTATCAAATAGGATTTTGGTAATCCCAAATGCTTTGTTCTGTCTGAGTCATTAAGATGATTCATCAAATTAATAAGCTGTTTTCAATTCGATTATTCATGATAAATAAGCTCTTTGGGAGTTCTATTTGTTTAGCCATCAATTAAAAACAGCTTATTATTTCTTTCTTTAAAATTCCATTTAATCTCGACTTATCTTGCTTCAAATCATGAAAAATGCAAAATATTTATCAATGATTGGATTATTTAGTTTAATTAGCTTAAATGCTTTTACACATCCATCATTGGCTCGTTATCCATATCCAGAAATTAATACATCTCTTAAATATGAGCCAATTTGTTACATTGAAATGTCAGGTGGTCGAGTTTTAGATTTGAGTAGTATTTGTGGAAAAAGTACAGCAATTGATACTGCATCTACACCAACCCCTTATGTTACACCAACTCCTTATATTGCTCCCACACCCACGCTTTTCGTTACTCCTACACCACCACCTTCTACTGCTCAATAAGGGGATCGAGTAGATGTATGACAACGATTCGTGTCTGAGTCAGCTAATGTGAGGATAGGCAGAAGAGGGGGATTTAAAGGCGGAAGAGGGAAGATTGAAGAATGAAAATATTTGCAGTCAATATAAACATATCATTTTCATCATTTTTCTTTTCTTCCTTCTTCGATCTTCATTTTTCCATCTTTCCTTCACGTTTCCGTCCCCTTGCGGGGTAATGGGTTTGAAACCTCTGGATATAGCTTGTTGCGGACTATACCTGGCAGCCGTGAGTTTCCGTCCCCTTGCGGGGTATGGGTTTGAAACAATAAGTGATATACAAACTAATCGCTGGATCTCTTCTTTTGTTTCCGTCCCCTTGCGGGGTAATGGGTTTGAAACAACATGGGTAGCTTCAGAGTTTCACGAATACTCAAAAAGGTTTCCGTCCCCTTGCGGGGTAATGGGTTTGAAACTTTGATGTGTGTGACTTAGGTTCTTTAGGAGCTGATTTAGATGTTTCCGTCCCCTTGCGGGGTAATGGGTTTGAAACATGGCAAACCGATACTCTATGATGACACCGCTTGGAATTTTGTTTCCGTCCCCTTGCGGGGTAATGGGTTTGAAACTACTTCTGATCGCAAAGTTGCGGAAAGCGAGGCTGAAAGGTTTCCGTCCCCTTGCGGGGTAATGGGTTTGAAACTTGATTGCATTGGCTCATGGTGCACTTGCAGGCTTAATTGTTTCCGTCCCCTTGCGGGGTAATGGGTTTGAAACATCCGAACACTAATCTCGATGGTAATCCGGAAAGTAAGTTTCCGTCCCCTTGCGGGGTAATGGGTTTGAAACAGTAAGTTTTGGCTAACCACGGCATACTCTGTTGAGTGTGTCAAGTTTCCGTCCCCTTGCGGGGTAATGGGTTTGAAACAAGTTATAAGTGATATTAACACTATTCCATCTGTAGGAATAAGTTTCCGTCCCCTTGCGGGGTAATGGGTTTGAAACAATTTGGAGATGGTCCAGACGGTTGGCATCACTCACTAAGTTTCCGTCCCCTTGCGGGGTAATGGGTTTGAAACATTTATAACGGAAGAAGGAGTCAAAATCTCATGAGTTTAGTTTCCGTCCCCTTGCGGGGTAATGGGTTTGAAACCTATCAACCACAATATGTTGGTGGTGGAGTTGTTGGTCTAATGTTTCCGTCCCCTTGCGGGGTAATGGGTTTGAAACACTCGGCTTGCAATTGCCAAAAACGCAATTAAAGTTTCCGTCCCCTTGCGGGGTAATGGGTTTGAAACGCAACCGTCAAAGAAGCTCAAGCAAAGACAGAAGCTGGTTTCCGTCCCCTTGCGGGGTAATGGGTTTGAAACATCCATGACAAAGCTGGAAATTTCCTGAACTATGGTTTCCGTCCCCTTGCGGGGTAATGGGTTTGAAACAAATGCGAGGCTATTCTAAATATTCAAGAGTCTGCGGTTTCCGTCCCCTTGCGGGGTAATGGGTTTGAAACCAATTATGAAAGGGAAATCGTTACGATGCTAAATAAGATTTAGTTTCCGTCCCCTTGCGGGGTAATGGGTTTGAAACTGATTGATTTAACAATGCCCACACTAGGGCTTGATATATTGGTTTCCGTCCCCTTGCGGGGTAATGGGTTTGAAACCGCTCCAATGTTTGTGGGCAAACCCCCGGAATCGCACAGGCTGGTTTCCATCCCCTTGCGGGGTAATGGGTTTGAAACTCAAATGTTCGCACCGCATTTTCCGCAGTAGTCAAATTTTCGTTTCCGTCCCCTTGCGGGGTAATGGGTTTGAAACTCCATTGAACGGCTTTTTTTTATCTTCTGCTCCTGTTGTAGCAACAGGAGCAGTTTCCGTCCCCTTGCGGGGTAATGGGTTTGAAACATCTCCCTGGTGAAATTTTCCAATTGGAAGAATAACCATCTTGTTTCCGTCCCCTTGCGGGGTAATGGGTTTGAAACAAGCTTCCGCTGCACAGCTAAATAATTTGGCAAATGTTTATGTTTCCGTCCCCTTGCGGGGTAATGGGTTTGAAACGTCGTAACACTACAAAAAAACGATGACGGTATCTTCGGTTTCCGTCCCCTTGCGGGGTAATGGGTTTGAAACATTTACTTACGAAGCCCTTAAAGAGGCAGTCCTCAGTGTCTACACGGAAGTTTCCGTCCCCTTGCGGGGTAATGGGTTTGAAACTCTCAGTGAAGACAAAGGCGATGACATTAAAGATGGCTACTGTTTCCGTCCCCTTGCGGGGTAATGGGTTTGAAACTGGAACCGCAAAAATACTCGCAAACTGCACCATGTTTCCGTTTCCGTCCCCTTGCGGGGTAATGGGTTTGAAACTTATACCCCCCCCCAACTCCCTGATGACGCTGATATAATAGTTTCCGTCCCCTTGCGGGGTAATGGGTTTGAAACACGAACAAGGACATACAGCGTTTCCGTTTTTCCACCCTGAGTTTCCGTCCCCTTGCGGGGTAATGGGTTTGAAACAAAAAAGCAAGTGATCGTGATCAATTGTAGTGTTATCGATACGTTTCCGTCCCCTTGCGGGGTAATGGGTTTGAAACCTGCTTTTTGTGTTGCTGCAAACACTCTGCAACAACAACAGGTGTTTCCGTCCCCTTGCGGGGTAATGGGTTTGAAACATTTACAAAAGATGTGTTGGAATACGATCACAACGGTTTCCGTCCCCTTGCGGGGTAATGGGTTTGAAACAGAAGTTACCGAGATCTATCCCCACATCCAAAGACTTTACGGTTTCCGTCCCCTTGCGGGGTAATGGGTTTGAAACTAGATTTGAATTTATACTAGGCCAAATTAGCTTCTGTATGTTTCCGTCCCCTTGCGGGGTAATGGGTTTGAAACGCTTTCGAGTTGATTGACTGACTCGAAACGGATATGAATTGTTTCCGTCCCCTTGCGGGGTAATGGGTTTGAAACAAAAATAATGAATTCAATCTTGAACCTCTTACTCCTCAAGTTTCCGTCCCCTTGCGGGGTAATGGGTTTGAAACCACGGAGGAGAGCTATGCACAACTACCAACGAGTAATGTTTCCGTCCCCTTGCGGGGTAATGGGTTTGAAACAATGATGTTCACAGGTCGGGGTTTGAAGCCTCAACTCAGTAGTTTCCGTCCCCTTGCGGGGTAATGGGTTTGAAACTGCTTTACAAACTGCATTACAAACTGTTGAGCAAACCCCACGTTTCCGTCCCCTTGCGGGGTAATGGGTTTGAAACTGAGCGCGTGTTCTCGCAGTATATCAGCGACGTAGCGAGTTTCCGTCCCCTTGCGGGGTAATGGGTTTGAAACATTTTATGGTTTCCCCAAAGATGTTTGAGGCTCTAGATTTGAGTTTCCGTCCCCTTGCGGGGTAATGGGTTTGAAACGAGCCTATTTGCTAAGAATGCCTAACAAGCCTTTCTTCGTTTCCGTCCCCTTGCGGGGTAATGGGTTTGAAACCGCCTGTCAGATGGGTTTACGCGATCGCAAATAATATGCCCGAGTTTCCGTCCCCTTGCGGGGTAATGGGTTTGAAACCTCGCGGCGATTGAGCGATCCAACTTCAAGCTAAGTTTCCGTCCCCTTGCGGGGTAATGGGTTTGAAACGGAGTTGGCATTCAACTTCACTGACAACGTTGTCCAAGAAATGTTTCCGTCCCCTTGCGGGGTAATGGGTTTGAAACATAGCAATTTTGATCTCGCTTTTGAACCAACCCTAGAAGAGATAGTTTCCGTCCCCTTGCGGGGTAATGGGTTTGAAACCCTTGTAATTTTTGAGCTATGCCCAGACAACCTTTCAAGAGGGGCAATCTACACACCTCATTTTAGTCTCAATAAGAACACCTTATTGACAAGGTTTTAAGAAAACGGACATCTTGTAACCCTTGCTGGGAAAAGCATCGACACATGTCAACGTAATTATGCGGTTTTCAAGGTTCGTTGGAGGTGCGTCGATTTGACTATACAAATCAGACTAAAGGCTAAAAACAAAAAAGTCAATCTAAATAATGTAAACATTTGGGGGCGGTTTTGGCAACGCACTACCGATCGCTAAAGCCTTTGGCAAAGCATCAGACGGTATCCAATAAAACCGCACATTATCTTCCTGTGGTTTTACTCGTTTTTTCACCTGCTCATAAAGCTTTTTCATCTGATCTAGACTAATAAAGCACTCAAACACACTTTCCTGAACCCTACGCCCATAACCTTCTAGAAAATTTGACAACTTGAGGCGACGTTTATCATCAGCAATATCGTAAACCACTAGTACAAGCATAAAAATAATCTAAATAAGGTTTTGTGATGACATGTCTCACGAAGCGAGACATGTCATTTTTTAGACAGCACGTAAAAAAGCCTCATAGGGGATTTCGCCAAGCAAACATTTTTTATAACGCCGAATTTGTAACTGGATCGCTCGTCGATAGGACACCTTTGCTTGCACATCAGGGTGAGAAACCAACTCATTGATCCGATCCTCAAAAGCTTTGAGAAATATACGTCTTGGCATATCGGTCAGATATACTCCCCCATCCTTATCAAACCAAGTAAAGTCAGTGGGCTTGAGGGTTTGCTTATTTACCAAAGTCATTACCAACGTATCAACCACAGGCGATCTAAACTCCTCCATCAGATCAAAAGCCAAATGCGTCTCCTTGCGATCGCTACGATGCAAATTTCCTAGATATGGGTTCAACCCCTCCGCCAAAATCAAACTCAACACATTGTTATAAAGCAACGTATAACCAAAACTCAGCAATGAATTAACAGGATCTTTCGGCGGACGGCGCGTTCTCCCCGTCAAACTAAAACCCTCATTCGTAATCAACAGCCCCAACGCCGCAAAATAACGATTTGCCGCAATCCCCTCATAGCCCCGCAAACTTTCCAAAGTTTCAGTCGTCTCCACAGACTCAAGATCGGACGTAATCCCCCCGATCGCTGTCGCCGCATCCTCCAACTGCCGCTTGCGATTTAGCCGCAACAACAACTGCTTCGAGTTCATCAACTTCCCCCAAACGATCGCCCTAGCCGTCTCTAGTTGAAAAGCAACATCCAAACGCTTTTGCCACTGCGCCTCCTCCGAAGGCAGATCGCAAAACTCCGAATTCCATAACTGTCCTTTATATTCCCCCATCTGTGTCAAAAAGATCACAGGAATCTTCGCATCTAAACAAGCAGCGATCGCCGAGGTAGTTAGCTGAATATTGCCAAATACTAGGACTAATTCCACTTCAGCGATCGGGATCTCCACCACAGGCTCTTTAAGCGGCTGCACCAAAAAACGTCCCTGCTCCTTCCGCAGCGTTGCACCTTGATGTACGAGATAAAGTGTTGACATTCCTGTTGTCCAGATCGCCTCATCTGACTCAATTTTGACAGATTTTACCTCACGTAGACTGTATCCCAAAACAACAAATAGCGGCGGCGGAATCGGCTGAGCCGAATTTTTGAGCGCCTCCAACATCGCCTTCTGCATCTGAGTTGGCTTGATCTGCGGATCGCTATAAACCAATTGCCGATCTGGAAGCGGATCGATCGCCCCCTGCATATCCTCTTCAATCTTCCGCTTTCCGCCTTCCATCTTAACGATCAAATCACCTGCAAAAGCGTGACCCAAAAAGCGAAACCCGCGATCAAAATCCACAATTCGGGTTTTATCGGGATGCAATTGTAAACCCATCCCATTCATTAATTCAGTAATTTCATCTTTCGCCTTAACAATCCGTTTCTGACTGCGCGACATCACCACAAAATCATCAGCATAGCGCACCAGCTTTAAACCAGTTGCCGTAACGATTTCATCAAAATCATCAAGATAAACATTCGCCAATATCGGCGATATTACGGAACCCTGAGCTATTCCCTTTTGCGAAAACACCAATCCCTCTTTTGTCAACACCCCCACTGATAACCAATCAGCAATGATAGATAGAACTTCAGGCGCATTGAGCCTCTCTGCTACCTCCACTAGCAATCTCTGCCATAGAATATTCTCGAAATAATGCACAATATCAGCATCAAGTACCCATTCATAGCCGCGATCGCGCCACTGGGCGATCTGCCTAACTGCCATCAAATGCGATCGCCCAGGACGATAGGCAAAACTACAAGCCTCAAACTGCGGCTCTAGCAAAGGATGCAGAATATTTAATAGAGCGTGTTGCACAATGCGATCGCGAACTGTCGGTACACCTAGCTCGCGCCATTCTCCATTTTTCTTGGGAATAAATATTTGTCGTAGCGGTAGAGGATGATAATCTCCAGAAGCAAGCGATCGCCTTAGTTGGCTTAAATATGCTTCAGTATTATTAGCAAAATGAGCCACCGTTTCGCGATCGACACCCGCACATCCATTTTTTGTCGCAACCAGTTCCCATGCGAGTTGAAAGTTTTCTGGACTGAGAAATTTCTCTCTAAAATTCTGCATTAGAGGAGGAGGATAAAGGC
The DNA here is from genome assembly GCA_050632425.1 of Pseudanabaena sp. BL-A-41. Classification (GTDB taxonomy): domain Bacteria; phylum Cyanobacteriota; class Cyanobacteriia; order Pseudanabaenales; family Pseudanabaenaceae; genus Pseudanabaena. Next base: position 49,705 of record CP192604.1, read on the forward strand.
GGAATACGGAAGGTCGAAGAAGGAAGGGGAGAAATTATGAACGTGGTTTTATGCGATTGAAAAGATTTTAGCATTTTATATTTTTCTTCCCTCTTCGATCTTCATTCTTCGATCTTATTTACAAGTGCCCTTTCGATATCAATCAGCGATCGCCCAATCCCCATCGCACACTCACGCATCTTTGTCGCCAACATCGGTTTTTTATTCATCCCACAATGAGCAAGATCATTCCGCAAATTAGCCAAGTCTTTCCATAACGTAGCGATCTCCCTAGCATTAGGAAGATCCGCCAACTCATCAAAATAGTCACTTTCCTTTGATTCAAATCTCCGTCCACGCCCATAAAACTTATGTCTAAGCCGATTCAGCGCAGCCTCAATCGGTTCGCGACTTCCTCTATAGTCCAAAATATCCAAATCAAACCAATAGGCGACAACCGACACCAGCCACTCCCTCGCCAGAGTCAAAGCTTGCACAATATAATTGCGCTCAATGTACCACTCAATAGTTTCCCTCTGAATTTCAAGGTTTTGACGAATTGCATCTTTTTGAATAGGACGCTCTAACGCAAACTGCCCATATTCCGCCACAACGCGATCGCTCAGCAACTGAAAAGGTCTCGCCCTCTGCCCAAAAGCATCGGCACTGCGTTTTAGCGTTGCTTCTAACTTCGCCGCCGAAGCCATCACCTCAATCGGTCTCGTAATACTCAACGCTAAAGAAATCGTTTCAATAGCACTAGCAGTATTTTCTAAAGACACACTCAAATCCGACCAATCAGGGCGATCTTGCAATTCTCCATTAGTCGGCATCTCATTCCTCAACAGATCCGCCAAAGCCTGACCATTCCCCATCTCCGTAAACCTTGTAGTCGCCGTAATCCAATCAATCATCGAAATAAATTCAGACAAATCAATCACAGGCGCAATCTCCTCTGCCCTTAACTCCAACGCCCCATAGTAAATGGACTTAATCGTTACATTCTTCGCCGCCTTGAAATAAGCCGCAAATAAAAACACTAGAAAAGGTAGCGATCTCAATCCATGAGTAATGTCAAAAATAACACTTTCCCCTTCAGGAATCTCCGCTGCAATAATCTCAAAAGTTTGCCACATCTCCCCCGTATCAATTCCTGTAGGAATATCTAGAGCCTGAATCCTTGGATCGCTGTGGAAATTTACTAATTTTGACCATGTGTTTAGTTTTGCCTTCTCCGTCACACAAACAATCATGCGATCGAATTCACAAAACTGCACAAGTGCCTCGGCAAATACACCGCCCGTATAGAATTGAGTGCGATCACCAAAGCTATATTTGGTTTCAAATAAACCGCGATCGCCCAAAAAAGTAACAATAGTCGTCATGAATTAACCACTTCCTAATTTGATTACCTCACTGGCGGTAAAGCATAACCGATTTGATGTAGAGATTTGCGAAATTTCCCTTCATGAATAGCTAAAACCACCAAAGCACGACTACCCACTAGCTGACAGTACTTCTTGGTAAGCGGATCGTTAGAAATCAACGCAGCTAAATGAGAACTAGCGCATTCAATTAACTTCGCTTCTCCTAAATCCCTCAAACTACTCGCTTTTTCTGAAGCCATATTCAGAAACTCCTGCACAGATTCAGGTAAAGGTTCATTACTATTCCGCTCCAGAACTTGCTTTAATTCTGCAACCTGATGTCCATCCTCGATCGCTGTTAAAAGTCTATCTGAATCTAAGCGCCAGCTTGTATCAGTAATCCTTTGAGCATAAAGATCGAGAACTAAAGCGTCGGAAATATTCAGCCCAGAGCCTAAAGCCACAATTTCTAGATTTGGTAATACCCGCAAAATCTGACTATTCTCGATCGCTGTGGGTTGATATTGATCGGTCAAGCCTAAACAGTAAGCCCCCAAAGCGTTTAAGCGAAAATAAATCAAGCCATCATAACGACTGAGAAAGTTTAAATCGTCAGTCCCCCAGAGATCGCCAAAATCACGCCAATTCACCCCAGGATCAACATAGCTAACATCAATCAAACCAAGGGTCGCCGCATATTCAAACAAGAGACAGCGCATATATCGCTCTTGCAGGATATGCCAATCATGGCTACCGTCATATCCTAAATTCCCATAACCAAATTCACAGATGTAGAGATTGTAAGGATCGCGGGTGACTTCAAACAACTGTCCAGTAGCTACCATGTATTTGCTAAAAGCACTGAACTGTATCCATTTACCTATGGGACATTCATTCAAAGCGTTAGCAATCACTTCGCGCCGCCCTGCTGCTGCCGTCATTCCCCTTGCGCCTTTACCAGTTTGCCCCTTAATCTCATCAATGCGCCGAAATTCATCAAAGGTTGTATTTTTTAACCAGCGCTTCCATAATGTTTGTAAAGTTTTCGCTGGTGGGTCTTGCAGAGCCTTTAGTCCAGCTTTAGTCAGAACCAGCTTTTTACCAGCAAGTTCCGCCATATTTCCCACCTGCAACAAGGCTGTCCATGCAAAGGCTTTGATACCGCCAATATCATCTTCAGGTGATGTGTAAGTATACTGTGCCTCCACTTTGCGTTGTTGATCATCATAAAAATCACCACCCAATAAAATCGTCGCGATCGCTTTCACTGTCGTGCTACTGGGTAAAGATGTTTTATCACTGACAGACACTTTGCCCGATTGAATCAAGCGCAAAACCGACAGCAAATCTTTTTGAGCTACCTGCTCCATTTCACATACTGTCAAAGGCACTTCATACTCTTGATCATTCCAATACTTTTGTTGAAGTACCAGAAATGTGTCAGGAATTGTATCCCTGACTTCGGTTAACCGGGTTGCTTTAGGTTTGGGGACAAAGGCTTTTAGGTTTTGCTTGAGATCCGATGGCATCAAGCCTTGATAGAAAAATAAGCTCAATAGCGATGGCTGATATGCATAACTATAGCGATCGCCTTTACCAAAATTGGGATTCTGTCCATATTTAGCTACAAATGCGTCTGCACGGTAATCATTTCCCGATGAATGGACAACTTCAGCAACGGCGGCTTTCTGCAATTCGTCTAGCTGCCGCCAAATTTTCTGGAGATTTACTCCCTCAAGTTGCGGCAAAATTGCAGTCACAAGATCAGCTTTGCGAGTCAATTTGTGATTGGTAGACAACAGCGCACAAAACTTTTTTAAATTGTCAACGGTTTGCGTTTCAAGCGCTTGTTGAATCGTGGCAATAATATCTACGAATTGTTTCCGTGGCATGGCGCAATCTGGCTACAGCAATAAGCATCAATTGTATAATCATCGCCATCAATTAGACCATCTGATTTCTCTTGGTTCTTTTTGTAATACTTTGCACTGCAAGATAGAATTACCTTCACTCCTCATCCAAAAACTCACGCATCATTTGATTCACCAACATTGGTTGTTCCTGTTGCACCCAATGACTGCAATTAGGAATGTAGCGAATCCGCAAATCCTGCACATACTCATCCGTACCATAGGTTAATTCCTTACCTAAATATCGATCCTCCTCACCCCAAATCATCAGGGTCGGAATTTTGAGAATACCCCACACCTTCTTTTGGGACAAATAGGTAGGTAGATTGCGATAGTAATTAATCGCGCCTGTCAAAGCACCCCGTTTAGCAAAAGCATTCTTATACTGCTCAATATCCTCATCCGTAAAAGCACTCTGATTGATCGCCATCCCTCGAAAAGCCTCCCCAATCAGCCGATAATCATCCAACTGAATCAAGAACTCAAGCAAAAATGGAATTTAAAAAAACGCAATATACCAACTCTTGAGCATCTGCTGCGGAGTCCTTAGCCCAGCCGCAAATTTAGCAGGATGCGGTAAATTCATCACAATCAAACGACTCACTAATTCAGGATAGGCATAGGCAAATGACCATGCGATCGCCCCTCCCCAATCATGTCCTACAAGAATGCAACTCTCATAGCCCAATCCCTCAATTACACCTTTGACATCTTCCACAAATTCTGGCATCACATAAGCAGATTGAGCCTGTGGCTTATCACTATCGTTATATCCCCGCAAATCAACAGCCACAACTTTATGATCTTTCGCAAATTCTGGAATTTGATGCCGCCATGAATACCAGAATTCTGGGAATCCATGCAGAAACAACATCAGCGCACCTTCGCCCTGCGTGACATAGTGCAGTTTTCGCCATTCGTATCAATCGTATCGTGATGCCAAAGCTCTGCGGTCATAATATTTTGAGTGTAAAAATTAGTGAAAGTTAGCTCTAGAAGAAGTTAGAAGTATCAACTGCATTATCTATCCCCGAATCACAATAATATCTCGTCCTGCGGGACTAATGACATTCTCAGTCGTAGTGCGATCGCTTAGCGGTGGCAAACCTTTACGGCGATCAAATATCACCAGCCAACCTGTATCCAAACTCAACCCCGATAAATACTTATCGATCTGTGGCAAACCTTCCTTAAGCGGATCAGGTCTTTTATCAGCCCATACCTTCAACTCCATCGCCATAGTTTGCTTGCCATAGCGCAAACAAATATCCATCTTTCCCGAACCGATCGCATATTCTCTTTCCAACGTACCATTGCCATTAACCACCCGATGTAAAAATGCCATCATCACCAGATGGGGAGCAATTTCTGGATAATTAGCACTCTTGAACAATGGCTCACCATGTTGTCGCCAGAATCTGAGAAAAGCATCAAGAAGAACTTGAGCATTGAGACTTCCATCAGGATTTAGCCAGCTAGGTTGAATCATCGGCAGACTATCCTGCACGCCTTGAGATAAAACTCTGGGAATTACTTCTTGATAAATGGGATTCGCAATTTTTAAGCCACCTTCCTGACTTCGCACGACTAGTCCTAAATCCAACAAATAGCGCCGATCATCATCTGGAGTATCTCCTAGCTCTAATCCAGATAAAATGGGTTGAATTATGGCTCTAACTCGATCTTCCCTCAATCTTTCGGCAAGACTATCCAAATGCGTATCCTGTCTCTTAATCAGAATTTCCTTTGCTTGATTCACCAAATTAGGAGTAATGGGAATTGAAGGATCTTTCGTAATATATTCCACAATTTCCTTAGCGATCGCATTGACTAACCAAGGTTGCCCCTGTGTCAAATGAAAGGCTAGATCAACAGCTTCAGGAGTAAATACTTGACCAGTCGCTTCCGTATGTTGCTGATAGAGATTTCTGACATCCTCAAGGGTAAAGTTACTCAGAGTGAAAGAACGGACTTTGATATTAAAAGGACTAGAAGTATTCAGGCGATCGCTCCCACCAGCAGCATACTTATAATCCCGCACATCGCGCATCCCCACCAAAGCAACTGACTGCGGAAATCCCTGTGGACGATTGGGAAAACCAGAGCGAATCTGTCGAAGTACCGAAATTAGCGTTTCATTACTCAAGGCATCAATCTCATCCAAAAACACCACCAAAGGACGAGAAGATAACTCAGCCCAGCGACTCAAGGTTGTGCCAATTCTTGCACCTGCTTCAGCATCTCCCCACTCTTGAGGTTGCAAATCTTTTGGCAAACGAAACCGTATCGATTGCTTCCACTCCCCCAAAATAGCTAGTTCGGCTGCTCCCAAATCATCAGAAAAAGCAGCTCCTACTTCCAGAGACAACATCACTGCCGTATATTGACCACTTGCAGTTAATTCCTGAGCAAGAGACAACATCGCCGTCGTTTTACCCACCTGCCTTGGCGCATGAATTACGAAATAGTTTCGCTGGGCAATCAAATTCACTATTTCAGGCAGCCGATCCGTAGATGGCAGCATGTAATGAATATCAGCTTGACAAGGACCAGCAGTATTAAACCATTTGGGCATGATGACAACTAAACTAACGGGCAGATACCCCTTCAATATATCGCAACGTGCCAAGCAAAGTCCTCAAACCTAGAATCTGCGTTGATAGTAATGAGCATTTATATTTATTCGTTTTATTTTAATAGCAAATAAGTGACAATTATTTGCTCTAAGATGTTTCCATGACAAGTTGAGCATTTGTGTTAGGTTTACTTGTGTCGTTGTGATTATGACTATAAGTTTGCCGCAACATTAAACTTATAGTCATAATCCAAGGAAAGAGACTCTAACGTATAGCTAGTCTAGATTTCAGGAAAAATGGTTCGTGTCCGCAATCCGCAAAATCCCACCTACTTAAGTCCTGTAACCCAACCCTAGTAAAAACAATCACTGTCGTTCTTTGCGTTAATTACTTTAGTAATGTCACCAACAACTTACAACTTATCAGCTAAATCAAATGGACTCGGATATCTCCCTTACCGCGCCACACTCTTCAAGAAATAGATCTAATATTGCATTGAGACTGGCTTTTTGATACACACTTTGCCTCAGACACATTAGGCTACATGCTAGCCCTTGGATATTAGTAACGATAGTTTCTATGATTATTATTCAAATTACTAATATGCCTCTTTCACATTTCTGCTTTTTCCATACACCCTTTTTTGTGAATGTTGCAATACCTCAGTTATAGACTTTGCTCCCAATCTAGTAAAACATCAGGAGCAATCCATTTCCCTCTATCTTCTATAAGAATTCTTTTCATCTCTAATACTTGAGCAATAGTTCTATATCCTGTATCAGACATTTCTTTTAACAGTTGCAGAGTCCGAATGTAATTGATTTGATAGTTGTTACATATTTTGAGCATTTTTCCATCATCTGTGCCACAAATAAGTTTTGATTGCTTGGCGATCGCTAATGTTGAACAGTCAGCAGTAGCAATAGGATAGAACTCTTGTCTAAACTTTCTGTAAAGGCTATATATCTCTTCTGTATTAAGAGGCAACGGCTGAAGATATTTAACGGCAGATTCTTTAGTTCTCTCGTCTAACTTACCAATACCAAGAATATCTTCAGATACAAAAAGAGGACTATAGTTGTCTTGGAGCCATGCCCATTCATTCAACCAGTGAAAATCAATTAGGGCATTAGCATCCAAAATCATAGACATAGACTTAGTTAATTGCATAGACCTCAGAATCTTGGCTATGACGATTGATTCGTTCTTTACCCAATTCTTCCAGACTCATGCCTAAAAGTTCAGCAGCTGTGGTTTCTGTAATTTCTTCCAATTCTAGTGCTTGCCACACTAAAATATTAAAACGCACATTTTCAGGAAATTCTTTTGGATTTAAGCATGGTTCCAGTTCCTCAGAATTTTTTAAAGTAACTCCGTGTCGATTTTTGTAAATACCACGAATTCTTGCAATCTCTTTTCCATAGTCAATTAACTTCATGTCGTTCATGCGACGTAAAATAGTTTGATAACTGACTCTAAAGTGAGCTTTAAGTTTTAAGATATCTTTTGTAAACCTATACACTCGTTCAAATTCAGTCTGACATACTAGTAAATGGCTAGCAAAATTATTAGCTACTTCTTCACGAAATTTCTCTTCTTCTTTTGTTCCATCTTCCTTTAATGTATCTTGATACTCTCCTCGATGAAATATTAAATGCCCAATTTCATGAGCCAGAGTAAAGATTTGACGTTCAATAGTGACATTGGAATTAATTAAAACAAATGCACCTGAATCTGAACTACAAGCACCTAATCCAAAAAAGCCTTCTGCTAATACAGGAAGTCGTAAAACCTTAAGTCCTACACCTTCTACCGCTTCAAATAGATTTGAAATTGGGGCATCACCTAAACCAATTCGATGCCGAAACTGAGAGGCAATTTCTTTAATATATGCTTCATTACCCTGTACTTTATCGCAGGGAGTACTTTCTGGAGCATAAGGGTGAAGTCCAACAGACTTTTCAAGTTGAGTATAGGTGGTTAAGAGTTGGCGCACGTGAGCAGCAAACTGTGGTGATTTTCCAAAAGACTCTCGAGCGCGAAAACGAAATTGGAGTTGATCATCATCTTTCGTGCGTAATAAATCATCTATCCCAACTCCCAAAACATAAGCTAAATCTGAGAGAGTTTTACTATCAGGTAAAGTTTTACCCTTTTCGTAATTATTAATGCTCTGGCGAGTGACCCCTGCCATTTCTGCTAGTCGCTCTTGAGACAGCCGTAATGCTTTACGGTAAAGAATCATATTGCCAGCGATAACATCTTTCATGGATGCCTCCTATTCGCTGATTTATTTTTAAATTAGGTTTTTGACTATTATGACAAAAGCGATCAGCTTTTGTCAAATCAATTTGACTATTTACGATCCCAAAAAAGATTTTTAGTCAAATATAGTTGACTTTTTAGAATGGGATATGTAATCTAGTGTCAAAGCACTTTTACATAGAGGTTAATCCTATGACTGCTAATTACAAGGTTCGCATTGATGATATTGTCCACTCTATAAACGATTCTGTAGTAACAGGACAGCAGCTACTCGATCTTGCAAACAAGCTTCCTACAAGGGAGTTCTTGATTTTTGAGATGCTTAGTAATGGTCAACTTGAAGAGATTCGACTTGACGAGACGACAAATCTACAGAAACAGGGAATTGAAAAATTCATCACTTTTCGTAGCGATCGCTCATTCTTCTTTACAATTGACGGTCGCCGTTTCCAATGGGGGGCAAGTTTTATTACTGGTTTTCAGCTTAAAAAGCTTGCGAATGTCGATCCCAATACTTATGGTGTTTGGCAAGAAACCAAAAGCCCAGAAGATCGCAAAATTGAAAATTGTGAACTTGTAGACTTGACTGAAGCAGGTGTTGAAAGCTTTTTTACTGGTAAGCAGACAACTACAGAGGGTTAAGCTATGAGTTTTTTACCCGAACGAGATCGTCTATATCTCAATCAACATGCTGTGAACTATAGAGAATCAACGAATGGAAAGCATAAGGGTATTGTTTTGTCTGACTTTACCCTGCCAATTGGCTTATACAACATACCAAAGGCTGACATTTTGATTTTGTTGCCTCCAGGTTATCCTGACGTTCCCACTGATATGTTCTATTTATTCCCTTGGGTCACTTTGGCACAAGCAGCAAAGTACCCCAAGGCAGCCGATCAGCCTTTCCAGTTTGATGACAAAAGTTGGCAAAGGTGGTCTCGGCACAATAACGAGTGGAGGGTTGGAATTGATGGCATCCATACCACATTAATTAGGATGACAACAGCTTTAAAGGAGGCAAAATGATGAAGGCTAGTTTGACATTACAGGAACATCATTATGAGCTTCTACAAGAGCTTTTACTGCATGATGATGGAACAGAGGGTGCAGCTTATTTACTATGTGGTAATTCCTTTATCGCATCTGATCCTTGGGATGGACAAGAACATCACAAATTTATTTCCTATGGAATTGAAAAAGTTCCAGATGAAGATATAGTCTCGCAATCTCAATTACACATTACTTGGAAGACGGATTCTTTTGTCAAAACATTAAAACAAGCAAAGATCAGAGGTCTAACGGTAGCAATCGTCCATAGTCATAAGGATCTTTTAGCTTTTTCCGAGCAAGATGATCTCAATGAACCTGATTTAGTAGATCTTGCCAAGAATCGAAATGGTTTAGATACCAATTTATTAAGCCTGATTTTAATGCCTTCAGGTGAGATTATTGGCAGACTGTGGGTATCCCGAAACAAAAATATTCCACTTATCCTAATTCGTATTGTTGGTAATGCTATTCGACTCCATTATCCAGATAGAGGTAAAGGGATACCTTCGTCAATCCTACAACGGCAGGCCTTAGCTTTTGGTGAATCACTTAATCAAGACCTGTCCTTACTGCGAGTTGGTATAGTTGGCTGTGGTGGCACTGGGAGTGCTGTGGCTATGCTTTTAGGACGATTAGGTGTTGGTCATATAGCTCTCTTTGACAAGGATGTTGTGGAGGAATCAAATCTGAATCGTCTACATGGTGCTTTCCATGATGATGTTAAGCAAAAGCTTCCAAAAGTTCAAGCAATTGCTCGTTCACTCTTGGGTTTAGATGTTGAAGTTCAGACTTTTCAGGAATGGATTAATGAAGATATCTGTCATGAGGCATTAAAGTCGTGTGACATTATTTTTGGCTGTACGGATGATCATTCAGGTCGATTACTGCTAAATCGCTTTGCTTACTACTATGCTACACCTGTTATCGATCTAGGGCTTGCGCTAGAGGTTGCTAATGATGTTGGGTCTCTAAGGTTTGCTTGTGCAGATGGGCGCGTTACTGTCTTAATGCCTAAACATAGTTGTCTCTTATGTCATGGAGTGATCGATCTTGTGCAAGCGCGGGACGAAAATCTTAAACGCATTGATCCTGATGAGTTTGAGCGACGTAAGAAAGAGGCTTATGTACTTGGGGAAGGTAATCCAAGCCCTGCGGTAGTAACTTTTACTACTAGTGTGGCAATTATGGCTATCGAAGAGTTTTTACATAGATTGCAAGGATGGCGGGGAGAAAATAACGCGATCGCTAATCGTGTACGCAAGTTTACCTTGACAACAGATCGAAACCAAGGAGCAACTTATAATCCGAATTGTCCCATTTGTGTAAATCAAGATATCTGGGGGCTTGGAGATAGAGATCTGTTTTTGGAGGTCTTATGAACTTTTTAAGCTTTCTATTGGGATGGCTACGCATCATTCCTAAACAAGGCTTTTCAACCAAGTTTGTTTCATCTCATCCTTCTAATGATGCTGTGAAAAATGGTCAAATTTGGATTATTCGGGATAGGAAATTGATGAAGTGGGGTCGTCTGCGCTGTCCATGTGGCTGCGAAGAAATAATTCTGCTATCACTTAGTTCATCTCGCAGTCCAAGATGGCAAGTATCACTAGATCGGCTAGGAAGACCAAGTATATCTCCATCAGTTAGAAGACTGGATGGTTGTAGAAGTCATTTCTGGATTAGATCTGGCAAAGTTGATTGGTGTTGATTTTAAATTGGCAATCGCTATTTTTATTTTAGAATTTAGATAGGTACAATCTCCTTACCCATCTTCTAAATATTCTAAAACTACTTGCAACTCTGCTATCTAACCTCTAAAGAGTTGAATAGAAGTAGTTCAAATAATGGATCGCCAAATGTCATCAATCGTAAAGATGGATGCTCGTCAAAGGTATCAGGATAAAAGGTAACTTGATAAGACTTTTGCTGTAATTGCATTGTCCAAACCTTATCTCCTGCATCCTTAAAGGTGATTCCAGATTTTTGTAGTAGAAGCGATCGCGTAAACATTTGCTCGATCGCATCGGCATCAAAGGGAGATGGAGGAATCGGTTTACGCAATTCGGCAAGGTCAGCATCGACATCCATTGCTACGGCTTCATTGATTTTGGGCTGCAAGGGAGATATATCTAAGGTCTGGTCAAATTCAGAGAGTAAGACATCTTCTTCAAGAGGATCGGCACTCATCACAGCTCGTTCGATAAATGTGGGGACACGGGCAAGGATGGGCTGGAGATTGCCGACAACGGTGGTAAAGGCTTTAATGCGATCGCGTAATTTAAGATAGACCTTTGCTTCTACCGTGCCATCGTAGTAAAAATTATGGATTCTCACCTGTGAGAATTTTTGTCCGATGCGATCAATACGTCCGATGCGTTGTTCTACACGCATGGGATTCCAAGGCATATCGTAGTTAAATAGAACGCCACAGGTTTGAAGGTTCAGCCCTTCACTAGCTGACTCGGTGCAAAGCAAGAGTTTAATTTCACCGTCGCGAAACCGTCGTTTGATTTCTTCTTTAGGGACAATCTGCCAAGCATTTTCTCGATATAGTTCGCCGCCGCGTCCTGAATAGCAAGCAACTTGTGAGCCGTACAACTGACGCAAGGTATCCCGTAAATAGTCCATCGTGTCAGTGTATTGCGTAAAGACGATCGCACTATCGCGCTCTAAGGATTCTTGACGAAGCTTTTTAATAAATTCTGAGCGTTTGGTATCTTCTCCTGTATTTTCAAATTGTGTGAGTAATTCTTGCAGATATTCAATTTCTTTAGGATCGACAGGTTCCATAAAGGATTCTAAACCTTCAATGATTGCGTCATCGGCATCATCTAAATCGCTGTAGTCATCATCGGCTAATAGGTTTCCCTGTTGGGTAAGCAGACAATCTAGCCTGCGCTGTAATGATTTCTCGATCGCATAGAAGGAACTGGTGAGACGCTTGCGATATAGGGTCATCAAGAAGCCCAAGGCTTTGCGGTTTTCCTTTTGAGCAAGGCGATAAAAATGACGGACGTAATTACTCACCTCTTGATATAGCAAAACTTCACGATTTGGTTCTAGGACGATCGCATTATCAAAAACTTCTCTGGTAGGAACATCTTTATCCAAAAAGCCGCGTTTGTAATATTCGCGGAGGGTGTCGCGGGTATGGCGAAACATCAGGTCTTTGATCGGGGTATTTGCCCCTAGAAACTGTTTAGAAGCATTGATGAAATTATCGTCAGCTAGATATTTTTGCGGTGAGGTAATCTTTTGACCACTCTGCCATACATCTTCAATTTGACAAGCCAATAAGCGATCGCTACTTTCTAAGGATCTCTGAACTTTGTGACAAGGCTGACCACCTGTAGCAAAGTAATCGACAGACATGGTTTGCCAAAAGTTGAGATTGTGCTGATCGGCTGGTTCGGCAAGGGTGGCAAAATAATCACAGAAGGCATCAGGCGATCGCCAAAGTCCCTCTAGACCGATTAGCTTGAGTAGGTCAAACATTTCGATCGCATCGATTTGCATTGGTGTCGCTGATAGTAACAGGAGGGCTTGGGTAATTGCCCGCAGCCGATCCATGAGTTCTAATAAGCGGTTAGGGGTGTCTTTGCGGTTTTGTGGGCTTTTGCGCCTTGCATGGTGGGCTTCATCTAATACTACTAAGTCCCAAGGTTCGGCTTCGAGTAACTCCTGCATTCGCTCTTTGCGACGCACCAAATGACTAGAGGCAAGGAGTAGGTTTTGCTGATTCCAAGGATTACCCGTAACTGTGACTGATTGTTTGTAAGGATCGATAAGTTCGTTTTTGCCATACGCCCAGAAATGCAAGTTAAATTTTTCCCGCATTTCTTCTTGCCATTGCGGTTGGACACTGGCAGGAGCCAAGATTAAAACTCGCTTTACTTTTTTAGATAGCAACAAATAACGCAATACCAAACCAGTCTCAATGGTTTTGCCTAAACCAACTTCATCGGCAATTAAGGCATTGCGCGGAAACTCGGCTGCCATCCTACGCAAGATTTTCATTTGGTGCGCCCAAGGTTTGACGGGAATGGACTTAACGGAAAAGTCTAGACAACCTGCATGGTTATGAATATTCGCAAGTTGGGCGAATTGCTCACGTTCCGCTTGTAGTTCTTCCTTAGAGATTTGGATTTCTACTTGAGGTGGTGTAGGTTCTTCAGTAGGCAGTTCTAATATTTCTGGCTTTGGTGCGATCGGACGGTCATCAAACTCAGCTTGTCGATTCCAGTCTGGTTTTTGGGTTGGTGCATAGCGCAATAGCTTTTGTTTGACAGCCGTGGGAATTTCAAACACTCGCACGTTAGGAAGTTCATCTTTCCATAGACGTTCAAAGCGATCGCATTCATGGTGTACCCGTTCTAAATCTCTGCCGCCATCCCATGAAAAGAAAACGTGAAATGATTCGCGATTGGCTTGCCAGCCGCCAATTGATTCATTGTTAGAGCCATTGAAGGCAAGGCGATCGCCATTAGCATCGGTGATAATGCCCACTTTTTCATGAAACAGATGTTGGGGATCGAGAACGCGATCGCTGGATTCGGGTAAGCCGCTTGGTTTGAGGGGAATGGCAATACGGATGTCCAGATATTGATTGGCAATTAACCAGCTAAGGATTTCAAAATGTTTCAGTTGGGCAAAGTTGCTCGGTGGGGTGAGGTCGGTATCTAGGCGACTAGTCAAAGCATCTCGCAAGGCGTAACCTTGTTGGACTGCTTGGAGGTCTTCGGGGGAAAATTGACAGCCCATGATGAGGCGCATTCTGCCTTGATTTTCCAGTAATGCACCGATGCCTCTGGCTACACGGCTGAGAATGCTGCTATTAAAAAATCCTGCTTTGCGATCGTATTGCAGAGCGCATTCAAGGGCAGGAATATAGAAGTCTGTAATTAGGTTGTCTTCATCGCTGCCATAGCCGATTTTCCAATGGCGATCGCTTAGTTTTTTACTCATAGGGCTAGGTTTTTCTCGCACTCTTGGAAAATGTAGTGCAATGCTCCCAAGGTTAGGGCTGCATCGTCTGCAATATAGCCTCTACTCTCATAAACTTTACCTGACAGGTCAAGTTTATAAAACATCCATTCCCTTGCATTAGTCACTATTCCCAATACTTCAATAAACTTCCCTGATTGTTTATTTTGCCATTGGCAAGCCTGCATTTCTACTAAACATTGTGCTAGTCCCTGTTCAAAGTCGTCTTTTTTTGCTTCGACAATACAAACAAATGGAGCTTCTAAATAGTCTTTTTTCTGAGCGATCAAATAGTCAGCATTACCAATCAATACGTCACTTTCTAACCTGCCGCCTTTCCAAATCTTAAGCTGGTCGAAATCATCCATTGCTTCTTCACAGAAGGCATCGATCAGCAATTTTTTCGATTCTTCGTAGCTGCGGAGGTCAAAACGCTTCTGTAATCGCTCTAGTCTTTTTTTGAAAAAATCAGTTATTGGGAGTGGTTGACTTTCAAATTCCCAAGGGAGCAATGTAATAATTCCTAACTGTTTATAGGCTTCACCAACACTAAAACTAGAAAAATTTTTCTTTTTGGATTTTGGAATTTTAACTGTTGCCATAATCTAGTCCTCCTGTAATTCTGTTGTATCAAAATCTAACCCCATCTGACCACCTGTAAAGTCAATTTCTGGCTGCACATAACTAACTTGGGCTTTAATCTCATCCATAGCAAGCCATAGGTCAGCAAGGGCTTTTTCTTCAGGTATGCGTTTGCGCGGATCGCTGATGTGAGGGATGACGCGCAGGGCTACTTCCCATGCTCGCATAAACATCTCGTTGCTGAGTAAGCCTGTGGCTTTCATGAAGCGGCGGACGGGTTCGATGGTTTGTTCTTCGAGGTAGATAGCGATAATCGCGTGCAGTCCATCGATGAGATAACGTGCCGAAAACTCATTGTCAACGAGGGAGAAGGCGTGTTTTTTGTAGCGTTGATCGGGGCTGAGGAGTTTGCAAGTACCGCTTTTGATATCGAGGAGTTTGTAGTTTTTGCCGAGGTCGGCAACATTGAAACCGCCAACGGCGAGGGCAAGCTGTCGGGCATCATCAAAGGGAAATTCACGGGCTTGGAAGGCATCCCAAGCGAGGAAATACCATTGTGTCAGTGGGTCAAATCCTGCGGTGTCGGTTTGGGCAAGTTTACGGAAGCGGTAATTGGCTACAGCTTTTCGGGCTTCGGCAAAGGCAACTTCGGGGCGAACTTCTTCACCTGTGCTGTCGAGGATGGGATAGTTGCGAGAGAAGACATTGAGGGCGGGACCAAAGGCGCTGAGGTAAAGGTCAATGCCTTGGATTTCGTTGGCTTCAAATTCGGGGGCGCGCTGTTCGACAAGGTTGGCGACTTCGGGGCGGAGGTCATCCCACCATGCTTGTCCTGCGTTGGGGTCGCGTTTGCGGCAAATGAGCAGGACGGTACTAGAAACGCTATTTTTCTGTGCTTGGTGCAGGTTTTGCGGATTTTCGGTGCTGACTGCCCAACTTGCGGTGATTTCAAACCCTGCAACGATTAAGGATTGGGCGAGGACATCCCATGCGCCAGAGTCTTTGTGATTAAACTGCACGGTCATTACGCCGTTGTCTTTGAGAACTCGGTAATATTCACCGAAGGCGCTTTGCATTTTGGCTTCATAGTCGCGATCGGCGAGTTCTTTGGGGCTAATTCCCATATCTCGAAAGCGAGAGGGATTGGCGACGGCTTCTCTATCTTTGTCGGTGAGTTCGGTGTAGTAGAGTTCGGGAAATATATCGCCTAAGATTCTCTTTTGCCAAACATAGAAAAAGTCTGATAAATCGGCATAGGGAATTGTACTGTAATAGGGCGGATCGGTAATAATGACATCAATGCTTTGATCGGCTAAATGAAACAGGCTATCGGCGGAAGCGGAATCAATTTGAAAGGTTTTTTCGGTATGGTTTTCTATACCTTGCAAACTAGATGAATTGTTTTTCGTACCAAGTAACTCACAAAGTTTATAGTAGCTGTTAGCGACAGTTAAGTTACACCATTCCCACAACCAATTTATTCCACACGGCTCGCCATAATTCCACATTATATTTAATGCATGTTGTTCTGTTGCTCTCCCTGATACTCCAACACTAGCCTTCCACACAGAAAGTCTACTATTCATATCAACACATCTATCTAATGAAAGACTTAAATAGGTTGTAATTGCTTGAGCTTTTTCCTCGCCTAATTCAATCCTAATTTTTGCCTTCGCCTCATTAATAATCTCAACATGAGTCACCAACGTTAAAAGCTGCCGAGGATTAAAAACATCTTTCCATTCTGTACAGTAATTTAGAATTTGTCCATGATCATTAACTATATTTTCAAATGGAATTAGTTGATTTTGAGCATTATCAATTTTATTTTTAATGGCTTCTTGTGCTAAATTCCATCCATCTAAATCTGTTTCATTTGGGATTCTAAACTCCAAATTTCCGTTGCCTTTTTTAAAGGCAACGGCATAAAGCTGATGATCTAAGCCGCCATTTTGGGCTTGGTTTTTTATGATTTGATCCTCAATAACTGAGTCGCAATTTGGACATTTACCAACCCCTCTAGCAATTGTAGAAAAATCATCAGGCTCATAGTCGCCGTCAGAAGTTTGAATAGAACTACCTTTACTTTTTTTACCCTTAATCAACTCAAAATCAACCCGTTTTTCTGCGAGATTAGGAATTGGCTTAACTGCACACCATCTATGTAAATTAACTTTCTCAGGACGTTTATAAAGCCACCAATTCGGACTAAGAGGTACAGTTGACTGACAACTCGGACAAACCACAGTATGCGCCCAGAGATAATTTTGCACCTTCTCCCCATCCTGAGACGGGAAAAACTCACTTAGCCGCTTCTCCGCCTCATCACCAACCCACTTCACCCATTTATCAATATCCTCCTGCAACGCCGCCCCAAACTGCAACGGAAAAGCGATCGCCGCCTTCATCGTCACCACCGCCACAGGATTCAAGTCAGACGCAAACACCCGCAACCCATACCGCGCCGCCTCAAAAGGAATCGAACCACCACCCGCAAACGCATCCAACACCGCAGGAGTCTTATCTCCCCACATCTGCTCACAAAGCTCCTGCACCCGCTTCACCCGCTCAAGAGTTGGCGGCGTTTTATATAACCTTGTGCGCTGGTGGCGATTATTCTTCTCCGCCTCATTTTCATTGTCCCTAGCCATATCTAAGCCTAGCAAATACTCAAACTCCTCCATGCTAATATCCGCAGGCAACAGCGAACCCAACACACTCGCCCGACTAAACGACAACGGCTTCCGCGAATACCACCGATGCAAACCCTTAAAGGGATTGCCCCCGTTTTCATAATAAACCTGCTCATTCAACAGCTTTACAGGCATAATCTTTTCGATAAAAACTGGTTTGCGTTTTGGCTCGGTATCAGGCATGGATATTAGTTACGATAATCATACTTTTGACAGAATCTATTGACATTATCAGCTAAACTGAGCGTATATACCTGTGTTACCAAACGTTTTACTCTGTGAAAGCTGATCTACTCAAAAGAATGTTTAGGGCGATCGCTACTGATGATGAAGTAGCGGTCGAAAAGCTTTTGGGTACAATTGTCGAAGAAGAAAGGCACAAAGGTCATACCCTGCTTGCTGAACAGCTAGAAAATATTTCCAAGCAAAAGGTTAGTGAGTCTAGACAAACTAA
The DNA here is from genome assembly GCA_050632425.1 of Pseudanabaena sp. BL-A-41. Classification (GTDB taxonomy): domain Bacteria; phylum Cyanobacteriota; class Cyanobacteriia; order Pseudanabaenales; family Pseudanabaenaceae; genus Pseudanabaena. Next base: position 67,564 of record CP192604.1, read on the forward strand.
AACTAAGAATCGGCAAAATGAGCAACCATTGCAGTCTCTTAGCGAATTGCCAACTAGCAAACGTCTAAATATTCCGCTAGTGACAGCTATACCTAGAGAACATCTCAGACATCATATGGTGTTGACAGATTCCGTTGAAAAGCGGTTTCAGCGCATAGAACGAGAGTATGCTGCCCGCGATCGATTAGCCCATCACGGATTTCAATATAGACAAAAAATATTGCTATATGGTTCTCCTGGTTGTGGTAAAACCCTTGGGGCTGAAAGGTTAGCTTGGAATACAGGTCTACCATTATTAAAAGTACATTTTGATGCAATGGTTTCTTCATACCTTGGAGAAACTGCAAGCAATCTCAGACAGGTATTTGAAATGGCATCAAAAAGCCCCTGTTTACTACTTCTAGATGAATGCGATGCGATCACTAAGTCTCGACAAGATGACAATGAGGTTGGTGAGGTTAAGCGCATCGTCAATACATTTTTGCAAGTACTAGACGAATACAATCCCTCTTCAGGATTGCTAGTAGCCGCAACCAATCTAGATAGCTCATTGGATACAGCAGTTTGGAGACGCTTTGATGATGCGATCGAAGTCCCCAAGCCTAGTGAAAAAGAATTAGAATCTTTACTCAAGAAAACGCTTGCTACAATGAGTTTAGGAACGATTAATTGGCATCTCATTATTGAAAGAATGAAAGGCTTTTCGGCAGCACAAACTGTACGAGTAGCCCAAGATGCAGCCAAAAGAGCAATTCTCGAACGCGAAGAACTTGTCATTCAAGAGCATCTAGAAGAAACGATTAGTGACCTTAAAATTGTGAAGTGAGTGTATGAATATGGCTCAAGCAAACATGAAAGTAAACTTAGTTGGTAGGGTTAAAAATATGACCCTACCAACTAGCAAAGCATTGATGCCACTTTATGAGGCTATTGTAAATTCCATCCATTCAATTGAGGAAGCAGGTATCTTGGATGGCTGGATTCGGATTACTATTGAACGCAACGAATCCCAAGGAAACCTAGTAGACAATTCACGAAACATCTATCCAATCACAGGTTTCAAGATTGCTGATAACGGAATAGGATTCAATAATGATAATTTTGAATCATTTCTCACTTCAGATTCTGCTCGGAAAATTGAAAAAGGAGCGAAAGGTATTGGACGATTCCTATGGCTAAAAGTATTTAACTCAGTTTTTATTAAAAGCATATACAAGTCTGACAATAAGCCATATAGGCGAGAATTTAGATTTTCGCTCCAACATGAAGCAGTTACAGATTTGGTAGAAGAGGTCGCAGCAAAAACTGATAGTCTGAGAACCGAAGTTAATTTGCTGGGTTTCAAAGATAGCTATCGTAAGCATTGTCCTCAAAAGGCTGAGACTATATCTAAAAGAATTATTGAGCATTGCTTAGTCTTCTTTTTGTCACAATCATGTCCCAAAATTTACGTCCATGATGGCGATGAGACATTTGAATTAAATAGTCTTTTCTCCAAAACAGTTGAGGCAAACTCTAGAGAAGAAATATTTACTCTAAAAGCAAAAGAATTCAAGATTAAAAGCTTAAAACTATATGGTAGCGAAGAATCTGAACACAGGATATATTTTTGTGGTCAAGATAGAGAAGTAATAAATGAGAAGCTTAGCAGCTACATTTCTGACTTAAACAAACGATTAAAAGACGATCAAGAGAATCCTTTCACATATTTGGCTTATGTCACAGGAGCCTATCTTGACGAGCGAGTAAACCCTGAGCGAACTAACTTTAATATGACCAGTTCTTCCGAGATTGACTTTCCAGATGAGATTACCTTAGATGAACTCAAAAAGGAAACAATTTCTCAAGTAAAAAACTACTTGGCTCCCTGGCTAGAAGGTATTAAAGACAATAAATTTTTAGAGGTACAGAGATTTGTTACAACTAAGGCTCCTCAGTATCGGTCACTATTGAGACATCACCCTGCACTTCTAGATAATATCGAAGCAGGTTTATCTGAGGATAAACTTGACCTTGCCTTATATAAGCTCAATGCAAAAGTTACACTTGAAATCAAAGAGCTTAGTCAAACTTTTCTTACTGCAACTGTTGATGATTTTAATAATTATCCTGACTATTCTCAACAATATAACAAGTTTATCGAACAATTCAATGACTTTGGCAAAGCAAACCTCGCTCAATATATTGTTCATAGAAAAACTCTTTTAGATCTTCTAGATAGTCACTTAAACCGTGATGAGGAAGGTAATTATAAGCTGGAGAAACATATTCATGAGCTGATCTTTCCAATTAAAACAACTTCAGATAATGTTGATTTTGATCGACAAAACTTATGGATTATAGATGAGAAACTTGCGTATCATAAATACCTTGCATCAGATGTTCCACTTAGTAATTTAGAGGGGATGTCAATAGAGAGTAACGATCGCCCAGATCTTGTAGTATTTAATCATCCTTTTGCTTTTGTAGAGGGTGAAACTCCCTATTCATCTGTCGTGATCATCGAATTTAAGCGCCCTATGCGTAAGGGATATAGTGAGGATGAAAACCCAATCAATCAAGTTCTTGGATACATCAATAAGATTCAAGAAGGTAATACTACAGATAAAGAAGGAAGATTAATTCCGATCTCAAAGAATATTCCTTTCTATGCTTATATTATTTGTGATTTGACACCAAAGATTAGAGATCTTGCAAAATATGCTGGTTTTACTGTAGCTCCTGACCAAATGGGATACTTTAATTTCAATCCAAATCTCAACACTTATATAGAAATCATCTCGTTTGACAAGCTTGTTTCTGATGCAAAGAAACGTAATAATGTTCTGTTTGAAAAACTTCACTTACCATTAACACGTTAAGGAAAATGTATTATTTAATCACCCAGTAATACCCGAATTGCCTTTAGAGCATTTCTTTTAGACCCATTAGACACCTTCGCAAACCAGTAATGCGCCTCCTCATTACTCATCGCCGTTACGCCATTGGCAATATTCGCGATCCTCTCCTCCTTCGAGAGTGGCTGCACCGTCTGAAATAACAAAGCCAAACTTACCCCTGATTGTTCATCAAGGATATAAGGCGCTTGGCGATCGCATTTCAAAGTTTTTGGATCGTACTTATTTGCTTTCAATGCAGCATAGATCGCCTGTCTGGTCAGTACCAACGCATTACCCTTGAGCTTACCGATTCGCTTTGCCGCAGGGCGCTTTTTCTCACCTGCTTGCTTATAAGCACATTGGTATAGCTCCAAAGCAAAATTATTGTTATCTGTGGGAACAACCCTTAATTGAAACTCTTGCATTAGTAGCTTACCCTCGCGGTTAGAGATAGGCGATCAACAGGATTACGAAGTAAAGCTTGTTGTAAGATTACCAACTCATTACCATCAGTGGCGATCGCAGGTTCAAAGGTAAATGTTAGCTTGAGACTCACATTAGCTCTAACTCCCTCAGTATTTAAAAGAGCATTAACAGGATTCAAGAAACCTTGAAAACCACGCAATCCACCTTGATAATCTAAACGCACAAACTGCTTGTCCATCTGAATCGTTGCCTTCTGGTCAATCTCAAATGTAAGTTTACCGAGCAACGGGAAAGATGTCGTAATCTTGCGATAGTCCATCACTTGATCAACCGTAATTTCGATACTCTGAATGTTTTTAACTTTGTAATCAGAACAGCGATCGCTAAATCCTGCAAACGCAGCATTGACAGTTCCAGACAGATCAATCGTTTCAGGCTTTACTTCAAAAATTGAAGGTGCATCATGTCCATTTGTCGCTGAACCCTTGCCAGTTGGAGTTTCATAGGAAACGATCGCGGCTCTAGTTTCCTGCTCTGCGGTTTCCCCATTGCCATAGTCAGCCACAATTTTAAAATTCGTGGTTTGACTAATTTGCACCTGATGATTGTCCGATGGTAAAAATTCACCAGCGATCGGTATCCCATCTTGATAAATCCTTACTGATAAAGCACCTTGCGATCGCCACCGTAAATTAACAGTTTTTGCTAATTCACTACTGGGCATCACCTGAGCAGACAACTCGATCACACGCGGCTCAGGTGGCTTGAGAATACCACGCCGATATAATTCCATGCGATCGGAAAATTCAATTGTGTCTGGTAGACTTGGCAACTTACCATCATCACCACGAATATAGACCTTAGCACCAACTTTTAAATCCCATTGACCTTCCTGTATACCTTTACGGACAGTTTCTCTTAGTTTGGGAATATCCGCATCAAGCAACATCTGTAATCCTAGATTTTTGGCAAATTCTTCTTTTAAGGCTCTTGTTGTCCAATGCTCTATTCCTGCTAACCAAACCTTTTGCAGAATGTAAGCAGGTGCAAATGCTCCCGCATCTTCTAAACGAATTTTTTGACAATCCTTTAAAGACTTGAGAATCACATCCTGTTGGTTTTTATTGCCTTTGACATCACTTGATGACTCCGCAGGTAAAGTGAAATGGAGCAATCCTTTCGGTGCTTTGACTGGATCGTTAGTTGGATAAAAAAGATGGCGATAGGTATTTGTTAAGGCAACTCTTACATCTAGGTCTTTGATTCCACCTCTTTCACGCAATTGCTTACGCTGATTTTCTGATAAGTCCTCTTGGCGATTTGGTGACTTCACAATGTTTTGAATGGCAAGATGCTCCTTAGTAATGTCGATCGCCCGATCTAGTTCCTGCTTATTTGCCACCAAAAAAAGCAATCGATTCCGAAATGTGCGGAACTTACCAGACTCACCAGTATTATTAAAAATTTGCTCAACTAGATTCGGTGCAACATCGGTTGAAGCATTCACGGTTCCTTGGTCAAAATCAATTACACAAAGCGCAATATCATCAGGCTTATCGTCAACATCGCCCGAACTTTCAGGACTAGCAACTAAGGTGAATACTTTGTTGGCAAAGATACTATCGCGACGCGATCGCAGATGGTCTTTCGCTGTGAGATTACCAATCTGATCTTTCTCTTCCGCAATAATTTTATTGATCGATGGTTCTTCTTTAAAACGTGCGATCGTCGTAATCGGATCGATATCCAAATACCATGCTACAGAAGTTAATCGATCTAACACAGGTTCAATATAACTAATCTCAACTGTGGGCATCAGCAAAGCTAAATTTAGCTCAGCTCGGCGGATACCTGCGGATGTACCTTGATTAATGGAATGTAAGAAGATAGTTCTAGCTACCCATGTCGCAAAGGGCGACTTGCCTGCTGCCTCCCATTCTTGATCGTGTATTTGAGCATGGGCAAGTTTCCCATCAGTATTAAAAATATCTGCCTGAATTGGGCTTCGCATCAATGGACGCTCTAATCGTGACGTAAATTCACTGGTCACACCTTCATCTAAACCAATAGGAATATGGTGTGGATGAATCATTGGTATCCATACCGACATATCTTGCCAGAGATGTCTTACCACCATCGCAAGTAGTCTCAATGCCCCTCTTGTACGCTGGAAATTGGGAATAGATGCAATTTTTTTGGTTAATAAGTCAAACAATTCTGGCGAAAATGGATAGCTGGACTGCAATACTTGAGCATGGTTCGCATCTTTGCACCCATCAGGTAGATTTAGCCGACTAGATTTATAAACGCTTAAATAATCCTTTGCCGCAATATCAGCAGCTTTATCGTTAATACTTTGAAAAATCCTCTGCTTAACAATGTTGTAAATTTCTATATCCGTACTCGGACTAAGTACCCTTTCTTGCCGAGCCGACGTTTGCAATGCTTCCTTTAAGTCGAAGGTTTCTGCACCAAAGGTATCGGATATCGAGGCTAGAGTGTAGACAAATACAATGTTGCTACAAGCAGCCGTTAAGTCCATCAGTGTAAATAGAAATGCAACGACTTGTTCAGAGAGATCGCTTTTTCCCACGGCGATCGCTTTAGCACGTCGCAAATATTGAGCAATTTCATCAAGAATGATTACCGTCGGTTCTCTTTTGGTCAGCTTTTCGATGACAACTGTTCCTGGACTAACTTTCTGCTCATCCGAACCTCTAAGCAAGCTATAGCCTTCTACCCCGCCAATTTGATAAGCGATTTCACCCCAAAGTGTATGTACTCTTATGCCCGATTCTTCATGCAAAACACCATTTACTGGGTCAAGGTCTTGACATGCGATCGCCGCTACTTGAATTGGACGATCTGGAATAATTGTAATGTCATTTACAAATCTATCTAACCCACTTATTAGTCTTCCATTTTTCGCAATATGCCAAATCGCGATTTCATCGTGGGTCTTACCTCCTCCAAAACTGGTTTCTAAGCGAATTACAGGCGAACCAGTATCCGCACCTGTTAAACGCCCAAATACTTCCGATATTAGAGTCTTGAGTCCATTTGTCGGAAAAGTATTCGCAAAAAATGTATTTGGATCTTGATAAACTAAAGGCGCATTACCATCCACAACTTGCTTTAATTTCGCAGCAAATACATCCTCTGATAAGTTACCGCCAAGCACCTCATCGCGTGGTACACAGGTTTCAAAAATAGATCGGAGCATAGATTCGGTAGTGCAAGATTTTTATAGTTAACGATTGGTAAGCTTTTAGCTGTATATAACAATATGTATTCATAACACATTTGATTCCTAGCATACGCTACCAGAGCTTAACCCTCACCTCTGAAGAAACCTTAGTGATTTCTATTAGGTTATTTCTGTCCTAAATATGACTAAAAGTATTCCAGAGAAATGTAAGAAGTGTGCAATGCTTTCGGCGACTCAGGCTCAAGAGCTTCATGGCAATGATGGCGATCGCTGTTGGAATCCTAATGTTTGCTATAGTCGCCGTTCCTATGCCCGTCATCGCGATCGCCGCAATCTGATTCGCTCTCGTCAACGAGTTGATGCCGATCAAAATTTAGTTGTGAATATTAATGAATTTGCGTCAGTGTTTTGGGCGGTGCTTGTGGTTTATCGGCAGTCGGGAACGGATACGCCGATTCATGCAATCGCTGTTCAGGTTTGGAAAGGTCAAGAAAAGTTTGCGGCGGTTCCACCAATCCATTGTGCGGGAATGGTTGCGACACAAGTGCATATTTATGTGCAGAAAGTATTGGTTTTACTAGAATCAAACTATGGGATTAAGAAATTTGCTAGCCAAGAACGTCTCGATCCTTGGCTTTGTCCTTTGCGCCCATGTCCATGTCATTCAAACTAATAGGTTTATGAGCGCGAAGCGCTCACAATTTCGTTTCTGGACAAGCTATGAAATTTAAACAGCTTGAGTTGGATTTATGGGATGTCATTTCGGCTGCGAGACAAACTCCTAAAGATGCAAATCTGCCAATGGTGTTTCAGCTTTTGGATCTGACTTTGGTTGATCTTGATACGCGATCACAGTTGCGAGTAGCAGGAGAAGCGGTATGTCAGATTGCTTATTTGTTTTGTGATCGCTCTAGTTTTTTATTTGAGGAGTTACATTCTCGTACAGCTAATGGTGAGCCAATTATGGCTGATGATGCTTTTGATCGCTATGTACGGCGGTCTATGGTGGTTGATTTTGAGCAGTTTATTGAACCCTTGCAGAGTTTACCTAGAAAGATTTCCGAACAAAGGAAAAATGGTAATTCGATAGTTGGTGAAATTGATAAGGAGGTTTTGATTCAATCTTTGGAGCAGGAAAGTTTGCTTAGTTTTGAGGAGGAATTTGAGCGAGCGATTAGTACGGCTCATGCTGAAGATGTTTCGGCTTGGATTGAGGCGATCTCTTATTCGCTAAAGATCAATGCTTCACCTATGCGTTTACTGGCTTTACACGATAGTTTGCAATTGCCCATCGTCGAGATTTGGCTAGGTTTACTTTTAGGAAATTTCAAACTGGAGCAAAAAGGCGCTTTCTATAATTCAACCGAAATTTGGATTGGCTAAATTATATCTTGTAATCATTATATGATGACACCAAGATGTAATTATATGATTATTTTTTTAAGCTTTTTAGTCAAAATCTTCTCATCAAATATGTGCTTACATCACGCTCACATCTGACATCTATCTACCAGATCTGATTTAGGAGAATTGCCAACACTCCAACAATGTTGTTCAGTCTCAATCACAATTATTTATGTGATGACTACAAGATATAATTATGTCTTGTAGTCATCACATAAATACACCAAGATATAATGAAGCCTTAGTGTATTTATAAGATTCACAGAAAGGGGGCGACCTCTATTTGATAGACCACTACCGCCTAAACATTCTGGCTTTTGTTAATTCAGGTCATAATCCTTGAGTGAATTCGATGAAAGGTATACTAGATAAAGTTTTTGTTAATTTTAGAAGGTATTGGATGAAGGTAGCACCTCAGAAAAAGTCAAGACACTAAAAGTTAGTAAATTCAGAGAGCATTTATATAATAAGTTAAACATATAACTAATTCTTGATATAAATATGTAATGACACCAAGACTTAATTAGGTTAACCTTTTAAATTTTTAATCGCACTTTCAGCTCGTAATAAGATGCCTTGCTTACGTCTATGATCATTGATTGCAGTTGCTTGCTGAGAAATCAATTTCATTACTTCTTCGTTTTGTTGACAAATTTCCCAAGCTGCTTCTATAAAAGCATCCTTAGTAATACCTTGCTCTGATTTCAAGTTATTTAATGCTTTACTGATTGATTTTCGCAGTCTAACAGTAGAGGCTACTTTTTGTTCTTCAGGGTCTGTAATCGGCTGGGTTTCCTGAACCTCAATAAATTCCTGATTGTTAATAATATTATTAACCTCACTACCAATTGAGGTATCTCGATGCACTTTAGGACGTTTACTACGTCTCAAAAAATCTTCTATTTCTGCGGCACACATAGTTCTAAGTCCTCAACTACCTGAATAAAGGGGTGTTCCAAATCTCTATATCCAATTTCAGAAAGTGTTTTACCGTTATCCATCGCTTGTTTATGTCGTTCAGACTGCAAAATTGATGAAAAGACTCTGAGTTCTTCTTCGATAGCAGTAGCTTTGATGAGAGTCGTTGCTTTCTTGCTCGTAGTTGTTTGGTTTGCCCCAACCCACACATCTTTAAAAGGTAGTACGCCTAAAATATCGCCATTGAGCAATTCAATGTCCTTCAACTCAGCAATTGTGTCAATAGTTCGTAGTAGGGATTGAACTCCTTTGATCGTGCACTCGCAGGAGATAAGCAGTTTATTAGCTGCCCCCATACAAGAAATACACAATTGAGATCGCTGAGGAGGTGAGTCAATGATACAGAAGTCAAATAGATCATTGAGCGGTTTAAGGTACTTACGAAGCATGAGACCACCCATGCCAGAGTCAGCCAAATGTTGCTGAATTTTATCTAAACCATCATCGCTAGGTATCAAAAATATATTGGGCGCTTCTAACTGATAGACAGCTTCAATGGGTTTTACGACTCCCTTTAGAACTTCAAATAAGCTCGGCTCATCTTGCTTGGTTTGATGTCTTGAGTAAAGTGTTAAAGAGCTTTGTGGATCGCCATCTACTAACAAAACCTTGTACTTGGCTGCCAGCATCCGAGCTACAAAGTAAGCGCAGCTTGTCTTACCCTGCCCACCAGCTAATGAACATATTGTTAATGTAATCATATAATGATGTGATTAGCTTTTGGTGTCATTACTAAATTAATCAACATATAATTACACCATTATATAAATAAAGCAATAGCGACATATATGAATCTATAAGTCATTGAGTTATTTACTTATAAGATGAGTCAAGCAATCATCTATCAGACCAATAGCTTCTATACAACATAAATAGACAAAACGGAAAGAGATGAGAACAACTTATAACGAGCTGAAGATGAAAGCCTTGTAAGCACGTAACTATGCAAATAAAGAGGGATATGTTCGGTAAAAAACTCAAAAATCCCAGCTAAAGTATCTTTTATAGCCAAATCTTGAGTTAAAAACAACTCAGTTACGCTAGACCAAAGGTCAACAATTTCTAGATCTACAGAATCAGTAAGGAACACCAGATTTTCTTTAGGACATTGGATCAATTGGTTATATAGAGTATCTAATAACGGTTTGATCCAATCAAAATGGTAACGCAGCATCCCACGCTTAATCCCAAAATAGTGACATAACTGACGTTCTGACGCATTCAGCAAATCAAAACCACCATCAGCAACAGAATTAATTACCTGAGCTACCTTGAGTTGTAAAAGCTCCAAATTAGACATAGCCTCAGATGTGATATCACCAGATTTAATAAGCGTATGAGGAATATCACCAAGGTCAAAATCTGACAAAAAATAAATCTGGTCATCATCCTGAAAGCGATCGCCCGTCTTCCTACCAAAACATTGCATCACCGTAGCCAAAATATGGCGATCAACAAACGCCGCAAAATCAGGATCTTTATCAATTGGATGTAAACCTGTCATCGCCACATAATCCGCTCGAAGCATGGCAATATTGGCGCAAGGAGTCCCGACAATTACAAAGGTTTTGGCATCTTTAAAATCATTAGAACCACGGGAATCACGGAACCACAAGCCATCCTGATTTTTGGCAAACTTTTTAAAATCAATCACCCTAGTTGTGGGATCAAGATTAGTTAAATGAGCAATGATTGCCTCAACCTTAGCCGTCTGACCATCACTACGCTGCATTCCCAAACGCCCCAGATTATTAACCTGCAAAATCGGTGGCATCACCAATTCACCAGATTGCTTAATCGTATGGACAGGAGCATTTAGGCGCATTTCTAGATCCGTCACATCAATCGTGGCATCTAGATAAAGATTAGCAGCCGACCTGTGAGCAATATCCCGCAACCGAGAATCCCTCAGAGAAACTGTCAACCTTTCATATTGAATATGCAAACTACCGTGGGAAATAGCCCCAGAGAGAATATCCAAAAACTCCACCAACCACTGTTTCAAAACCTCTTGGTCAATCTTCTTTTCAATCTCATGACTATTAAGAGTAGTTGCGTGCTTCAGCAAAGAATTAACTCTAGCCAACTCGCGCTTATCCTTACCCTTAGCATTTTCAAACTCAGAATTCGCAATGCTATCAACCGTATCCAGAATTGAGAGATCAGGTTTCAGCAAATTCGCTAACAAAGTTGTATCAATAACTTCAGGAATCGCCAACTTAATCCCATGGAAATCTAGACCATGATAAGACTTATCACCCAGCAACCCATGCAACTTATTCAAGACATCAATAATCTGCTGCTTATGGTCAAGATGAAAACGAGAGATAACGGCGATCGCCCGATCCACATCCTCCCGACCAACCGAAATTTGACGCATCGTTGTCAAGCTCTCCGACACCTCCTCCCAGATCAGCAAAGTTTTGGAATAATCAAACTCATCAGGACTAGGTAAACTCGCAGGATGCGATCGCAAGATTTTAGAATTAAAAGAGATCGCCCTTTGATGTCGAAAGCCAAAGCCATCACCCGAACTACCACGGCAAGCATTGAGCAAAGGGCAAGTTTCACAAATGATTTTCGTATCAGAAATTGCCTTATCGCGCAAAGCGGAAATAGCTCCAGTCCGAGAGCAATTCGCCTTAGTATCCAAAGACTCACCCAACTTAGCACGGCGTAATTTACCAGCTTTATGAGTCAAACCATTGTGACGTGCAGGCAGAATCTCCCAATCTTGCAAAGTCTCAGTCGTAACATTACGAGAATCATTAGATATATAGATGATCCGATCAACACCATCTAATAACTCAGTACGTAAACGCCCCGCATCATAGCTTTTGCCTGTACCAGTCGCCGAAGTATCAAGGATATGTTTGTGATTTAATAATGAATCCCGCCAAGTTTCAAGTCTTGCCCCAGCCTCATATACAAATTTGGGTAAAGTTGGTTGAGGCGATCGCCTAACTTGAGACTTATTCGTAAAACCCTTAGCGGTCTTTTTCGGGAAAAATTTATCTTTCAACCATTGGAGTGGCGAAAACTTAGGCTTAGGCTGGTAATTAGCAATCTGGAAAAACTGCTCAACCGTCAAAAGCTGAATAGCTGTATCACTAGATAACTCATCAATATCATTATCAGTTTTGGCAACCTGACCCCACCAGAGAATGTCAATTGCAAAATCTAGCTCAGCTAGAAAATCAAGATTTTTCTCATGGCGGCGCATTACGGACGGATTAGCCACATCACCTGCATCGATCGCATATTCCAAACGAGTCAACTCGGACTTTGCCCCAATCGCGTCAAAGTAACTTTGTAAAGTTTCTTTACTAGCGACAAACTGACCACCCGAAGCGCCGATCGCTACACAACCACGCAACTTAGCAGCAAGATAGGGCTTAACACCAGTACCCTCAACTAAAACTACACGTTGACAATCAACCTGAATATCACCATGAAAAGCAAGAGGCAACTCACCATTTTGTTGTTGAGCTGAGATCCCAAAAGGTTTATGCCAACGATAGCGACCTGACGCAGTATCGCGTAAACGGATTTGAAAGCCAAGAATTTTGCCGTCAGGATTGTTAATTGGCAGAATATAGCCAGAACTAGTTGATTTAGCATCTAAATGTCTAATCTCTGATTCAGACAAACCACGACTTACTAAATCAGCTTTATCGAAACTATCTAAATCAAGCTTCTGCAAATAGCTTTGATAAAGGCGATCGCGTTGGACATCATCAGGTAATTTAGCGAGATTGCCCCTCTTTGCCTTTTGTTGAGCAATCTGTAGTTTCAGATTTTTAGCACGACGCTCTTGGTGATCCGCCTCAGATTCGGGGCGCTTTCTTACATATTTACCAGCATAGTAACCGCCATTGGTTTCGCCCAGATATTTCCAATCTGCGAGATCTGCATCACTGGGATGCGTCATGCACAGGACGAAATCTTGATTGTCAGAGGCAATTCGGCATTTACCTTTGATGTCATCGCAAATTGGACAAGGGTTATTTGATTTAGTTTGTAAAAACTTTCTGGAAGAATATTGGCTATTTAAGGAGGTCATTATGTTTGACCTCCAATGAGTTTGTTAAGGGAGATCTTTCGATAGATCTTCTTCAACAAGTCTTGTGACTTTAAAAACATCTAAGTTGTCCTGATTGTAAGGGTTGTAGCGATTTCAATCAGGAAACGAACAGACTTTTTGAGTATATTTCAACGCTTCAATTATAGTTTTTTAGTGAATTTTAAAAATTTGCATAAAAAACTATTGCTAAACTTATATCTTGCGTTAAGATATAAAAAAGCATTGAACAAAATTGCCGCCAAGCAACGTCTGTCCGTTTCCCGATATTAAATTTAAAAACCTTCGGGTCATCAAAGAGCTAGTGTTTCTCAGGCACTGGCTTTTTTGGTGTTGAAGGGGGAAAACAAGTTAAGTAATCTCCTGTAGATAAAAAACCTCGATCAAATCATACAGCGATCGCTCTAGATCTGATCTATAAAAGATCAAAATTTGCTTGAAGTAGTACTCAATTTTGGCTTGGGGTCGGCATACTGTCATCTGTGACACTATTTTGCAGCAATGCGTGATTTCAGTATTCATCGTATTTCTAGTTTTCACCATTTTTCCGATTACAACAGCTTGATAATGTTTAAGCACAAGTGCAGTAGTGTTTTCACTACCGTTAGAGGCTCATGTAGCAAGGGGATAATGAGACATAGAAGTGACTAAAGGAAAAAATTTATGTACTTTCACTCGTCCTACTTAATCCTAATTCCAGGGATGATCTTGATGTTTTGGGCGCAACATCGGGTCAAAGCAACCTATGAAAAATATGCCGAAATTCAATCGAGTTTAGGGATGACAGGCGCACAAGTTGCCAAGACCATCTTGCAGCGTATGGGTATTCATGATGTTACCGTTGAGCAAGTCGAAGGACAACTGACCGATCATTACGACCCATCCGCTAAAGCAGTCCGATTATCGGAGTCGGTGTACGCATCGTCATCCCTAGCCGCCGCCGCGATCGCTGCCCATGAATGTGGTCACGTATTGCAAGATGTACGTGGCTATCAATTCATGAATATTCGTGCATCGTTAGTACCAGTGGCAAATATCGGTGCAAACTTTGGTCCCCTGATGGTGATGGCAGGACTATTTCTGACTTCATTGGGTAGTTTGAGTACAGTTTTTATCAACATTGGCATTATTTTGTTTGCAGGAGCGATCCTATTTCACATCGTCACCTTACCCGTTGAGTTTGACGCTTCAAGCCGCGCCTTGAAGCTAATTGACGAGCTAGGAATTTTACAAGGTGAAGAAAATCGTGGCGCTCGGAGTGTGTTGAATGCGGCGGCTTGGACGTATGTAGCGACAGCAATCTATGCAGCCTTGCAATTGGTGCAATTGTTATTGATTAGAGGCGATCGCTAAATTGTCAGTCCTCTCCCCCAGATAAAAAGCGGCGCGATGCGCCGCTTTTTACGTTTGCAGTAATACTTTTGCCAACTCAGAAAAACCAGCAAACTCAGAAGCATGAGTAACGTACTTGGGTAAATGCAGCATTTTGTCGTGATAATGGCAAATATTTGCCACACCGACGGAGATAGGAAATTTTGTAGTATCAAACATCGCTTCATCATTAGGACTATCGCCAACAGTTAGCATTTGCTGCGAGTTGAGTTTAGGGAAATGTTTGCTTAGAACCGAAAGCAAACCAGTAGCCTTATCTTGGTGCGGTGGTTTGATGTGACATTGGACATTGCTGTAGGTAAAACTCCAACCCATGAGATCGCATTGAGTGGAGATTGCTTGAAGATCATAAGTCGATAAATTATCGACATCAAAAGTCCAATCGGTAATACGGAACTGATTATCAGTGGAAGTATGTGGAAGTATGTAGACGAGGAAATTTCTGCTTAATGTGATGGAAAGTATTTTCTAGCAGGATGCGATGTCTGGATAGATTAGAAACAGAAGAAAGCAAATCTTGTTGACCATCAGGCTTTACAAACAAACCGCCATTCTCAGCGATCGCCCCAAAGACAGGTAAATAATTCACCAAAGCACTAACCCAACCCGCCGAGCGACCAGTCACCAATAGGACTTTAATTCCTGCCGATTGTAAAGCAAGAAGAGTCGAGATGAAATCGGAAGAAAATCTTCCATTTTGGGTAAGAGTACCATCAACATCGGAAGCAATTAAATGAATGTCGGACAAATCAGCTTGATTGAGATTGAGCAGAGACATAAAGAAGAAATGAAACTAAAACCAGAATACAGCTAACGTGAGACTATTGGAAAATCTAGCGATTCGCTAGTGAAGATAAAACTACCATCAACGGAGTATTGACAATTCTAGAATTTGTACGAACAATATTCTCAATCATCAATTTAGAGAAATTGATAGAATGTAATCTCTCAATCATCGATTTCCCTAACCCGTTGTATTCAATCCTAAGCACTTAAAGAGG
Organism: Pseudanabaena sp. BL-A-41; assembly: GCA_050632425.1. Lineage (GTDB taxonomy): Bacteria > Cyanobacteriota > Cyanobacteriia > Pseudanabaenales > Pseudanabaenaceae > Pseudanabaena. The sequence goes on from CP192604.1 coordinate 82,933, forward strand.
AACCAATGAGAAACAATATCCAGTCCAAGATTGACGCAGGCTATACCTATGACGAACTACTGAGCGAAGGACTAGCCAGCTTTGATGACATCGCCCGCTATGAATCGCAGTATTCACTATATGACGAAGATGCAGAACCAAAGCCCAAAAAGGCAAAAGCCAAACCGAAAACACAAGGAAATAAACCAAATAAAGAAGCAAACATTGATTTGGAATTCTAGCGAGAAAACATGACATGGAATTTAGACAGATCGACCTGAAGACAGGGCAAGAGTTACCCTTGCCCGCGAAAACCGTAGAGCATAGCTACCTCGAACTGAAAATTGGGAAAGACATCGAACCGAGTAAACTCGCTGTCGGCAAGATGTACGATGGCATAACCGAAAAAGACATCGAGAGACTGCAAGAGCAAGACCTATACCTAATTCTTGCCAATGGAAGAACTGCTTACTTTGGCGATCGCGCCATCGCCGAAAAAGTAAGCCAAGAAATCTTCACCAATCATAGCGATGCTGTCGCCTATGGCAGTTTACCTGTATCAGAAGCAAAAACCTCAATCTATAAAGAAAGCGCCAGAATCCTGATCATTGATGATGAAACCCTAAATAAAGATCCAGATACAGGAACCTACCAAGCCGATTGGGGAAAGGAACCCATCACCCTGAACAACGGGATTACCATCAGCGAGAAAGCAATGGGGCTAATAGCTAGTAAACTGGGCGACTGCTATAGCCTGATTTCTCCTGAACTCGCAAACCAACTGCAAGCCGAACCAAATCGCCCATTTCAATATCGAGCTGCCGTACCTGAATGGCAGGGTGTAATCAAAGGAACCTGTCGAGCAAGCTTACTATGTCAAGCCCTAGAAGTCGATGGAATTATCGCTAAATCAAGCATCAAAGGCGACAACAAAACTACCACCACAGGAATCCATGAAGTTAGCCTATTCTGGTCAAGAAAAGAAGATGCAAGATTCACCGAACAGAAACTAGGAACTCAAGCTCTCGTCTTTTTCCCCGAAGGAGTGCAAGCAGATGTACTACCCAAACTGAAAATCAAAGCCGAACGCCTCGCCGAAGCCCAATCCGATCCGCGCAAGGTAGCCCAACTGTATATCGAACGCCATGAAAAGCGCCAACAGCAGAGACAAGAGGCGGAATTAGAACACGCTAACATTACCCAAATTATAGAGCCAGAACTAGCGCAGGAACTGGGATTAAGCCCACAAGAAAACACAATAGCCAATGAAATTGACCGAGAGCCATTAACTTCCCCTAACGAAGAATACCAAGATTGGCTGTATGACATCCTCAAAATTGACCTGATTGAAGGCGGTCATTGCCAGATCTTAGAAATGGAAGACATCGCCAAACGCCTGCGAGAATTCCTACAGAGTGAATGGCAAGAAGTCGCTACAGGAGGCGTTTACGTCCCCAGTTGCCTCGCTCAGCCGCACAACCAACTGCAAGAAGGTGAAGTCAGTTTTACAGGATTACCCGATGGAGCTGAAGTAGCCATCTATCGCAGTCCCGTCGCCAATGCCGCCAACTTTGATGTATTCACCAATAACCTCACAGTTCTGCGTGAACTAGATCCCGAAGCTTATCGGCAGAGAGGAGTTTGCTACCTCAACCCCAACGATGCGAAACGACTGGTGATCGACTTTGACGGTGATCGCGTAGGGATAATTCCTAGTCAATTATCCCCCGAACAACAAGCCAGTTCTCAGAAAATCGTTGAGCAGTATCCAACCCTAATCCAAGAGATTATCGACAAGAATCTGCCAGAGAACAAACCAATTCAAGTTGAAAAAGAAAAGAAGATTCCCCGCGATGCTGCCAATGGATTTGCCACCCTAGCTAGTGCATCCGTGAATGCCGCCGATAATCCCACAGGCAGAGTTGCCAATCTCGGTATGAGGTTAGAAGCCTTGCGATGGGAAACGCAATATATTCCAGAAGCCGAAAGAAGCGAATACTTACAAGACATTGGCAAACACTTCCAAAAGCTACTTGTCGAGGACAGAGAGGATAAGAAACCATTTCGCATTCTCAATGACGCATGGCGAAATCAGATTGCCGAGATTAGCCAAATCGCCAGTACCATTCCCAAACTCCCAGAACCAGAAAAAGCAACTGTTGTAACCCAAGGTTTAGCCAAAACCGAGAGACTGCTGTGGCAGTTAGAAAGCCTAGCCGCCGTGAACTTACAACGTGCTGTCGATACACCCAAAAGTGCCAGAAAAATCAATGAAGACGAATTTCAATTCTGTCAGAAAGTTGCCAAATACAAGCAAGTCGAATGGATTAAAGACAAAGACAACAGCTATGCCTATATCGGAACTGAAGGCATCAAAACTAACACCCAAGACCCCGTAGGCTGGATGGTGGAACAAGCCAATCAAATTTACAAAGAACATAGTTTGATTGGCGATCGCAACTACAACCGCTTTGACCATATCTTCCCAAAAGACAGCCATACCGCCGCAGATAGCGAATGGGCAAAGGGAATCGCCACACACTACAACAAGCTCATCTCCGAAGCCGCCGCCAGTCGTAGCCGTCTGGAACATGAAGAAGGCATAGCTCTGACGGCAACCTCGTCAAAAGGCAACAAAATCGAAATTGTCAGCGTAATTAGCACCGACCCCGATGGCGAGTCGCCAATCTGGGAAATCGCCCGCAAAGGAGAAACCGTCGATATCCAGATGGCAAAGAATAAGGACTGGAAGACCGAAAAACAATATCCCTACAAAGCCGTCGCCCTAATCGACCAAGACAAAATTGATGTGGGATTAATCTCGCCAGCTACCCTAGCCGCCTATGGTAAAACCATCGAAAAGGACAAAATCTTCGGCAACCTGAAACTAGAATTCCAACTGGGAATCTCCAAAAATGACGTTGACGACAAATTTGCTGCCGCCGAGAAATATCTGGAAACCCAGAGGTATGCAATTCCAGAAACCGAACGAGATCGCCGAGCGGCTGCCCTATGGCATAACAACAACCGCGCGATCGCAGGCAAGATGTTTATGGAAGTTGTAGCCAAGCGACTGCAAGAACTACAGGTAGAGCAAATCAAAGTAATTGGCTTGCAGTATGAAACTAACGAACTCAAAGATCGCCAATGGCACCCCCATGAATCCCTAAATTGCCGAATGGCAATCGAAGCCAATCCCCACAGTCCCATCTGTGACAAGAGAGTAATTCAAGTCCAGATAGGCGACCAATGGAAAAACATGGGCGTTGTCCACAATGACGCAGCCTATATGCCCATTGGTAGTCAATTCACCGCAAATATCCACATTTCAGCCAGCAAGAAAGACGCAGACTTAGCGATTGATAAAAATACACTCAAACTACCTGAAATATGGCATGGACTATCACCAGAGCGAGTTAAAGAAGCAGTCAACCTCGATGCCATTGTGCCGCAATTAAAAGAGGCGATCGCCAAAGCTGCGGCAAACCAACCGACAATGACCGAATTTGTGGCAAAGCTTGCCGATGAGAACGTGGGACTAAAAGCACAAGTACAGTCAGGAGGAAGAATTAACGGAATTACCTATCTCTACGAAGGTCAGGCAATAAAAGCAAGTTTAATTGAAATGTCTTGGAAAAATCTCGCCGCGATGGGAGTAAAGTACGAGCCAGAGCGAGATCAAGAGGCACTTACTACCCCCACTAATACAGTCCAGACAGAAACTAATACTCAAGCTGAAAGCCTCATGGAGACGCAGAAAAGCAGCATTCATGCAAATCCCCTTGAAAAGATAGAATCGCAATTGAGGGAATCAGTGCGTAGTCATTTTGATTTAGAACAGCCAGTAAAAATTACAGGAAAACCCGTCAAGATGGTTTATCCCCTCAAAATGTATGGAGAAGTGAATCCCTTGCCAGTCAACACCTGTATCGAAGCCATGCGTGGACATGGCAGATGTCACACGACGAGGAGATATGAACCCTATGCCGCCTATGGATTTAAGGAAGGCGACATAGCGATCGCGATCGCAGGAGTGCAGAAAGTCGCCTTTAAAGTGGGCAAACAGTACAAAATCACCCCAGAAATGCTGAAAGATGTTGCCTATCAACAACAATGGGCGCAGATGGAAAAGCATAGCGCCAAGGAACTGACCACATTTCAAGGACATAGCAACACATGGGGAATGCACTTTCAGCCCTTGGGAGACTATGTGGATGGAAAGATCGTGCCATTCCCGACAGAACCGATCAAATCCGATCACACCATCGTTAGCGATATTCAGCAACTAATGGAATGGAGTCGCACTGCCGAATATTTGGGCAAAAGCGAGAAATACATAGACCGCATTCAAGAGCTGATAGCAGGCGAGAGCATCACTGAAAAAGCCCAGCAAGCAATGCACAAGGATCATCAGTCATTGAGCCAGCACGTCGCCACGCAATGGCGGGAGATCTTGGCAATCAATAGTGACTATGTAGAATCACAGGATGGCAACCTCGTATTTGAGCGCAAGGGCAACGAAGGTAAATATCGAGCCAAATGGGAACAGGACACAGATACATTGACATTGGACACTAAAGTCATGAATCAAGATAAATTCCAATATTCACCACTGTTGGTACAGCAAGGATTAGAGATCGCCCATAGCCAAGTAACCGTGAGAGATGCCAAAAACTGCGATCGCGCTCTTCAGTTAATCGCAGAGAGTCAAAAGGGATATCAGGAGTCTCGATAACACAGATATTATGACCAGCTTCATTGTTTATTTAAAAGCAGTAAGAGCGCTTACGCTTAAAGTCCGCGACCAATGACGTAGTAGGAATAACTACCGTGAAAATAGCAATAGGCGCGATGACAGGCAAGACACAGGTACAGGTATATCGTTCAAGAGCAAGAGGATTAAAGACCACAAGACAGCAAATCGATCTTGCCAAATCGATGCAAGCAAAAGTAACAGATTTTGGCAACGGCACAAAACTGCTGACCTTTAGTGATGGCTCCAAGCGGACAATCCAAAGCAAGGATTTGCTCTTAGACGCAGTACAAGAAAGTGTTCAGGAATTAGGAGAATACCTTGCTCAACATCCAGACCAAATCTCAAAAGTAGATCAGAGCATCTTGGAAATGCTGACCTATGCCGAGTATTTCGTCAAAGCTGCAATGAACGAATACACCACAGATCCGCAACATTGCCGCGAAGTTGCGACAAGACATCTGGAAACCTTGTCCGAAGACTATCCACAAATCTTCTCTAAAAAAAACGCAGCAAGAGAATTGAACTAAAAATCAGTTTAGCGATCTCGCTTAAATTCGAGTGAATTGACAAAGATCGCACTTACCAACTCCACGACCAGCATTGAAAAAATCAACAAATATCAGGAAAAAATATGAAGACCCCATCAATTTTCAAGATCGCCATCGAAGCACTTGTGACCGTGAGCCTGATTGCATTATTGGGATTATTGACCGCACTAACCTATGCCCTACTATCATTTCTAGGGACTGAACCCATGGCTCAACCACTGCTAACTTCTCAGATAGAAATATCTGAAGTTACAGTCAAGAATCTAACAGCCCCAAACCCAGTGCCTCCAGATGCAACAGCAACTTTACCCTCAGCAAAAGCAGCCCCGAAACTGAAAGCAGAGGTAAAGGAAGCAAAGACTGAAATCATGGAGGTAGTAGCTACCAAGCCACTCACGAAAATGACAGTCCAAGAACTCAGACCCTTAGCCAAAGAACGCAAAATCCCTAACTGGCGAAAACTGAAGAAGAAGGAATTGATCTTCTACTTAACCGCCTAATCAAAAAGAGCAAGCTTGTCAATGCAGATATCCATCAAAAAGAAATCTGCATTGACAAGCAAGAGAGCCAAGAAGAACGCTAGCGCGTGAAGTCCGTGAGCGATTGTCCACAAAAAAATAAAGTCAGGAGACTAAAAACATGGCGCGTCAACTAAGATTCGATACCCCTGAAGAACTTGCCGATAAAATTATTGACAAACTGAGTCAAGCAGAACTGCACGTAACCACCAGAGCCTTGATCGTCCACATCAACGAACAGATTCCCGTCAAGGAACTGGAAAAGACAGTAGCAGCCAGCAATACGGTGGTTGAAACCAGCCGCAAACCCAAAGCCCGTAAGCCACAAGTCAGCACAGACAAGATGTGGCTGTACCAAGCGAAGAAAGGATGGGCTTTGGCGAACATCAACCTGCCGATTGAGAAGGTGATCCAACGCTTGCAAAACCATTATGGCTGCAAGATTCTGGCAACCAAAGAAGGCAAGATCAACTTTCTGCCATCAAAGCCCACAACCATTGACGAACTGCAAAAGAATGGATTTGTCGTTTATCGCCAAGACCTGAACAAGAAAGCAGCCTAGTCCATCAACAACTACCAAAAGCGACTAGATCCAACGATTTGGATCTAGTCGCGAAATTACTTTGAGAGCATAAACAGATGCTAACGATCGCCAAGACCAACCTCGCCACAGGCGAGATCGTCGATAACGAGATCCAATTTCGAGATACCCTGCTCGAAGCCCTCCATCCAGACATCAACCTCAGCATCGGCAACATTTCCAGCTACTTACAAAAGATTGCCAAAGCCGAAACCATCGCCAAAACCAGCAAATCTGCCAGCAAACGCAGCACCGCCGCCAAAAGCATCGCACCCTTGAATAAACAAGCGATCGCCGCCTTAAGCAAAGGGCTAGGCAAATATCAACTAGCAGGAGCATCAGGAGCGAGAAAACACGGAGACTTCTTCTTCAGCCAAGGACTAAACCCCTTTGCCACCTATTTCCCTACAGCAATGGGACAAATCAACTACGGCTCAATCTTGATGACCGAATGCCTGAAAATCTATAGCATCGAGCGAGTAACCATCCTCATCGTCCAAGACAAAGAGCATCGCACCGATGACTGTCACGGTAAAATCAGCCACGAATTTCTGAACCAACTGCGCCAAAGCGAAGACTTTGTAATCCCAGCCAATACGCCATTCCAGTTTCGAGCAGGAATTGCTCATCAATGGGTCGCTAAAGGAACCTTACAACTCAGCCTAAACTGTCCCAAAGGCATCGACCTAATCCTGCCCCTATCTTGCTTCAAAGGACATAAACCTGAACTTGGTATCCACAAACTAGCCAATCTGAAACTAGGAATCGTCAACTTCGCCCAAAAGCGCAGAGTCAAAACCTCCTATACTGTCTGGCAGTGGTTTAGCCAACAAGCGATCGCCCAAGATGTCTTACCCACCACGCAACAGAAAGCGGAAACCCTAGTTGCCGCCCAGAGAGACATCAAACAACTCTGCCAACTCGTGCAAACAGAGCAATGGGTCAAAGTAGACGATCCAGAAACTGAACCCAACGAAGAAGAAGCCGATGGCAAAATCCTCGCGGAAATCCTCAAACACGACATACACGGACAACTGCTAGAACATCCCTATGTGGTGCGAAAGATCGAAGACCTTGTAAAAAGAAGGTGGTTAACCCTAGCCACTAGCGGCGGCATCAACTTCTCCAGCTTCATGGCTCAACCCTGTCCCGAACTAGGAGAACTCGAAATGTGCATCCCCGAAATGCCCGAAGGCGAATATGTCGGATTCCGCTATCCCATCCGCGATCGTAATGACTTGCAGATTTGGAAAAACACACATATCAAAGGACTCAACCAACAGGGAACCATGTATGTCAACCCAGACATTGCCCGAGACTATTGCGGCATGGACTTTGACGGAGACACCTTTTGCGTGAAATCTGTCCAGAAATTACCAGCAATCGCCAAAGAAATCCGTCAGCACCACATCAAACCCACCACCTACAAACCTGACAAAGTAGCAGTGCAGGGCACATTAGCCGAAGTAGCCCTCAGATCCACAGAAAACCAAATTGGACTGATTACCTATTACCTAGCCACCGCATGGGCAACAGGACAGCATCAATACATCGCAGGCTTAGCCCAAGAAGTCCAAGTCGCCGTAGATCGGCTCAAGTCTGACCTTAGCCACGACCAAGCCTTTCTCGATCAAGTCGGCAAAAGCCTACCAAAGTTAGACTGGTTGATCGACCGCAAGCAGCAAGGAGTCTATGGCAGCTACTACGATCCTAAGCAAAGATGCAAACAGCCCGCCCGAACAATGGAAGCCAACGGCGAATATAACGACGCAATTTCTTTATTGATTCAGTCAGTGAATGCCATCTGGCAACCCGTCGATTTGCACGAGCGCACCCTGCTCGAATTCCGCGAACTATTCATCAAACCGAACGAAACGCTTTACAAAAGAGCGATCGCCCGTCGTGATGAATATACCAGCAAGATCAGGGAAGCAATGAAACTATCAAGCGATCGGGAATCACGCAAGAAAATCCTGAGAGCAGCAGTGCAATGGGCGAAAGGACTAGGTGAGAAACTACGGGAGAAAAGTGAGACAACCGCCCAAACCTGTGCCGCCGCCATGTGGCAAGCCAGTCACAACGGCGATCATGGAACCGCAAGTGTAGTCTTCAATATGTTCCTGCCAGAGATCTGCGATCGGCTCCATGACAACCAACTGATGCGCTTGCAAGTAGTAGGCGCACAGTATGGAGAACTCGCATCAACCAAATGGACAGGAAATGGAGAACACGCCTGTATTCCCATTGTTGTATCTCAACGCCAAGAAGATGGTAGATATCAGATAGAAGTCATCCGTAAAAGCAGGAAAAAGCCATACCTGCTAGGACTCGTCGCCAAAGACTCCGCCAAAGTATTGGTTGGCGAATACACAGCTTCGCTGAAAACACAGCAAAAGACGATAGTTTGCGAACTAGTCGCTGCTTAAAGATCGAGCCATAAAAGGCAAAGGCAACGATTTTCAAACCAAATATCTGAAAAGGGACACGACAGCTTTAGTTGTGTCCTTTTTTCCTTTTTTATATCTATGGCTAGCGCTTGTTCGCAAGAACAAAAACTAGGGAAAAAGCCAAAAATGTACCAATCCATATTTGAGATTACGCCAGAAATCGAACAGCATTTTGATAGCTCCTTGCGAATCAAAGCAGAAGCAACCGTCTCAGCGATCACCCTCAGTAAATCAATATCATCAGCAACAGCAGAACAACAGGTAGAACTCGCCAAAGCATCGGGATGGGGAACACTCACCGATATCTGGGTAAAAGCCAATCATCAAGGTAACACTTGGCAGTATCAATGCCATGACAAACTGAGCCAACTATTGACTCAAGCCGAAATCCAGACCGCCAAATCCGCAACTGCAACTGCCTACCAAACAAGCTTTGAAGTAATCCACGCTATGTGGGATATTCTCAGCGATATCGGCTTTACAGGAGGAGCGATCGTCGAACCAGCGTGCAACACCCTAGCGTTTATGGGATGTCAGCCCACGTTGATGCGAGAGCGATCGCAATGGGTAGGTATAGAACTAGACCCAATCTTTGCTCAAATTGCAAGATTGCTATACCCAGAAGCCCTGATTTATGCTCAGGGATTTGAAACAGTGAGCCTAAGTGATAACAGTTTTGATCTAGCGATCGGTAATGTTCCCTTTGGCAATTACAAACTCTACGATCCGCGTTATGCCCACTTGAATCTCAGCATCCACAACTATTTCCTAACCAAATGTACTGACCTCGTGCGAGAAAATGGACTGATATGCTTGATTACCAGTTGTTTTACCCTTGATGCTTCTAATACCAGCTTTCGGAGATATTTAGCGAGTAAGTTAGAGCTAGTAACCGCCATTAGATTACCAGACATTGCTTTTAAGAAATTTGCCAACACGGAAGTAGTTGCTGACATTTTAGTTTTCCGTAAACTCACAGAAACTGAACAGAGAGCCACGAATCACAAAAATTATCAATATCCTGATTGGGTAAAGATAGTTCCATCGGGTAAACACACAGTCAATCAGGAGCCAATCATGATTAACCAATGGTTTATAGAGGCAGCCTAGCGGCGGAGCTAGAGAGTAACCACACCAAACCTACCAAGCAACTTAATCTTTAATTAGATTGAGTTGCTTTTTTAATTGAGAACAAATCCATGTCTATAAGCCCAATAAAATTCCGCAATATCCTCGGAGAACTGACCGTCTCAAAACTATATGGCGGCGAGCATCTAGGCGTAACCGCCCCAGCAAACCTTGACCTGAGAGCCGAGATTGCAAAAATCGGTAAAGCTCTGAACAAATTCTATGAACCAGCCACAACTCAAACCAAAGTAATTCAAATTCCACCACAGTTACAAAAAGTTCTACCCAACGCCTTTTGTGAACATGAAGGACAAATCTATCGCCGCACCGACTATCAGCTAGAACTAGTTGCAAGCCAACAACAACGCATTCGCGCCGCCATGTCTGTCGCCAAGATCCTAGACTTAGTGCTGAGAATGCAGCAGTACGAAGACGAAAAAGAACTAGCCAAACTGCGCCAAATTCTCAATCAAAAATATGATGAGTTCGCAATTAGATTCGGACATTTCACCAGCAAAGAGAACCTGAGCATCTTCCAAGAAGACCCCAACTACTATCGATTAAGAGCATTAGAAATTGACCGAGGCAAAGGCAAAAGCCCAACCAAAGCCCCCATCTTCTATCAAAGGACAGTCAGGGCAACACCCCGATATCGTGCCGACAATGCCAAAGATGCCCTAGCCCAATGCCTAGATGCTAAAAGCTATATCGACCTAGACTGGATTGCCAATCTCATCGACAAAAGCATCAGCACCGTCATCAGCGAACTAGAAGGCGATATCTTCTACAACGGCACAATTCCACCAGCAACAGTACAAGAAACCACCAATGCTGAATGGATAACCAGAGAAGAATTCATCAGTGGCAATGTAGTCGCCAGACTCAACAAAATCATCGCATGGCAGGAAAGCGGAGTTCCCAACTGGCTGAACATCGACAAATACCATGAAACCATCAGCAGCAATCAACCCGTTCCCTGTTTACCCGAAACCCCAGACGTAGATATCAAAGTATGCTGTGCAGTGAAGTTAGGTATTAACGTCAATGCCATGACACCAGACGAGCTAAAACTGCTATTACACAACACCATCCGCGTCAGACTAGGCACAACATGGTTGCCCGAAGATGTCATCAAAGAATTTAGCGAACAACTACTGAGCCAAGCAGGAACCAGCACTGTCAAATTCCATCCCGACCCTGCCAATATTTGGGTAATCAAAGGCGACAGCAAACTGACTAACTCACCCCAAAACAAAACTGAATGGGGAACCACCAACTATACCGCTCTCGAACTAATCGATTGTGCGCTCAACCAGAAAGATCCCAAAGTCTATGAATACATCAAAGACAAATATGGCAACATCACCGCCATCCTGAATGTAGAAGCCACCACCGCATCGCGGACAATGCAAGACAAAATCCAAACTGCTTTTAAAGCATGGATCTGGAATGATGGCGATCGCGCCGAACAACTATGTCTGCACTACAACCAATACCACAACCTCTACCGCGACACAGTATATGACGGCGCACACCTAACCTTCCCCAACATGGCTCCCGACTTCGAGATGCGAAGTCACCAGCGCAACTTCGTGCGACGGGTTGAACGGCAAAGAGCATCTTTCGCTGCCCATCGAGTCGGTTACGGTAAAACCGCCACGATGATCGCCGCAGGCATGGAACTAAAACGCAAAGGCATGGCACACAAAGTCATGCATGTAACCATGAAATCGATCCTGCCAGGATACAGCAAAGAATTTCGACGACTGTACCCCGAAGCCAAAATCCTCGTACCGAATACCCAAGAATTCGCCAAAGATTGCCGCCGCGTCCTACTGAGTCAAATCGCCACCCACAACTACGATGCAATCATCCTTACCTATGAACAATTCTTCAACCTGCAAATCAGCGAATCAACCGAACTGATGTTTTTAGAGGAGCAAATGTCGGTGATTAGTTCCATTTGCGAAGCAACCAACAAAGAAGAATCCAGACAAGTATTCCGAAGTCTTGAAGCGATGCGGAAGAAGATCTCATTACGCATCCAAGAAATCGAAAACAGCGATCGCAAAGACCGCGTGATTTACTTCGAGCAACTGGGTATTGATGCCCTCTTCCTAGACGAAGTACAGCAAATCAAACGCCTGCAAATCCTGACCACCCAGCACAATGTAGCGGGCATTCCCACAGGCTACAGCCAACGCGCCCATGATTCCTTCATGAAAGTGCGATACCTACTCACCAACGGCAAAAGAGTCATCTTTGCCACAGGCACGCCCCTGAGCAACACGATGGCAGAGATGGACGTGTGGATGCGCTATCTGCAATTAGACCTGTTGCAACAGCAAGGACTAACCCACTTCGATAGTTTCTGCTCAAGATTCTGTGAAACCAGCACCGCCTTAGAAATCAGTCCCACAGGCAAACTGAAATCGAAAACGCGCCTCCGTGAATTCGTGAACATGCCCGAACTAATGGCAATGTGGTGTCAAGTCACCGACATCCAAACCGCACCTCTAGCCGAAGTGAAAACCCCGAAACCCCATTACCATGTGATGTCCTGTAAACCATCGCCAGAGCAAATCGCCTATATGGACAAACTCTGCGATCGCGCCGAGGCAGTCGCAAAACGTAAAGTCAAACCCGAAATTGACAACATGTTAAAAATCACAGGCGATGGAGCCAAAGCTTGTATGCATACCAAATTAGTATCGCCTAATGCAAGTGAATGGATTAACAACAAACTCCTCGCCTGTGCGTGGAATGTCTGGCAAATTTGGACAATCACCGCGATCGCCAAAGGAACTCAAGCGATCTTCTGCGATCGCAATGCGCCGAAGAAAGACAGGTGGAATAGCTATTGCTATATCCGCGATACCTTAGTGATGCTGGGGATACCCGCCGACCAAATCGCCTTTATCCACGATTACGACACGGATACCAAGAAGGCAAAACTGTTTGAAGCCATCAACGAAGGCAAAATCAGGATTGTCTTCGGTTCCACATCAAAGTTGGGAACGGGAGTAAATATGCAAAGCAAACTAATTGCCTTGCACCATATCGATTGTCCTTGGCGACCATCAGATCTCGAACAGCGAGAAGGCAGAGGTGTGAGACAGGGTAACGAATGGAGTGATGTGTTCATCTTCCGCTATGTCACCGAAGGTCGCAATAACCAAGCAGGGTTTGACTCGTTCTTATGGCAAGCGATTGAGAACAAGCAGAGGATGATTTCGCAAGTAATGTCGGGCGATCGGACTCATCGCACTATCGAAGACATTGACGAGACAGTTCTCAACGCCGCCCAGATGAAAGCGATCGCCTCTGGAGATCCATTAATCATGGAACGGGCAACCCTCGAAGCCGAATTGCAAGGACTAGGAATGCAATTGCAAGCCTATAACGACAGGCACTTCAGAGACAAATCCAAGATTCAGTACCTAACTGACATGGTAAATACCAACCATCCCGCCCAAATTCAGCGCATTCAATCAGACTTAGCCATAGTCTCCCAAGCAAACCTGAAACAATTCATCAGCGATCGCGGCGTGATGCTAGATAAAGCCGTGCTAATCGACCATCACATTACCGAACAAGTCCAACGACTCAAAGAAAGCTATCGATTGAGCCAAATTCAAATTGGACAATTTGCAGGGCTGAACGTATATCTGAGTAGATTTGGCTCAGAAGTCAACGGGTATATTGGCACGAGCATCAATTCAGGCTATGAATTTAATGCAGAGTGCCAGCAACCCTATAGTTCGCTCTTGCATGTAGTGAGAAATGCGATCGCTGCCAAGCTAACCACAGCCCAAGAAAATCTCGAACGAGACAGACAAGAATTGCCAATACTGCAAAATCGAGTCAGTCAACCCTTTGAGCAAGCGCAGGAATACGAGCAGAAATCAAATCGGCTAGGATTCCTGAAGGAGATGTTTGACGCGATCGCCCATGAAGTCCCTGTCGATGACTGTGAATCAGATAACTGTGAAGAGGTTGAAGAGTCAGAAGTATCAAGAGAAATCTTCTGGGAAAGAGACTCCAGTGCATCTCAACTAGAGCCACCATCAACAGCGATCGTGGAAGTACTGAGTCAGAGACAGCTTGAGGATTGGGTAGCCAATGAATCTGAGAATTGGCTTGAGCAAATCGCGCAGATTGTGAGGGATCTTGATCTGCCTGTGAGTAGTGTGAAGCCACCAGATTCGATTGTATTTAAGGCATTGTCTGAATTAACGCTTTTAGAAAGAGGAGGTAGTAAGCAACTTGTGATTCCACACAAGGATGTAAATGAACAGAGAGAACAGTTAAAACTGTTCTAAAACCTTTGTTTCAAAAGAGAAAGTCTTAGCTCTGCGAAGATTTTCTCTTTTGTGATGTCTTCCTAATTACAGGATAAAAAATCAAAAGAAGAACTCTAAAAGTGCTAGTCAAAACTATTCGCTGAAAGTGCAAGGCTTTAGTTATTACACACTTCTAAAGTAGTTACTATGATTACTGTGCAAGACTTTAAGTAAGAGTAAAACACGGCATTATTGGAACAGTCACCTTACCAAACTAGGAAAGCTAGCAAGAGTTTGAACGAAGGTACGGATTCAGGACTTTTAGTCCTAGCCGAATCTATTTAATTCCAGTGTATATTGGCCAAGCATAAAATTAGCCTAGATTTTAGAACCGATCCTAAATCTTTGTCTTATACAGTCCAAATCTATGATACCAATACAAAGCTACTTAATATTGTTTTTAGTAAAAATATGTTAGTTGTTTTTCTATATGTAGTATATAGCTTAAATCCTTTTAATACTTAAACGCTACATGCAGTATAATTTTCTAAAAGTTACAGCCATCTCCAAAAACATGTTAACCTCAAAGGTTAATAAAACTAAAAAGTCCTGCTATAATGGACATTGTATTCAAAGATAAAAAACTTGCTCAATGGTGTAACAATCACCAATTGCTAATAAAAAAGTATGGCTCGGATAGAGCTAAACGGATTCGACGACGATTGGATGACTTGGATGCAGTCTCTGTTCTTTCTGATATGCGAAATATATCAGGTCGATGTCATGAATTGGCGGGCGATCGCGCAGGTCAGTTATCTCTGGATCTAGATCACCCCTACCGACTTATCTTTGAAATTGCCAACTATCCAATCCCAAAAAAGCCAGATGGGGGGATAGATTGGACGCAAATAACCGCAGTGCGGATTATTGGAGTAGACAACACCCATGAGTAGCAAAATTCACAATCAATATTTGCCAGATTATGTTTCTCCGCCTGGAGAGACTTTACTTGAGGTACTTGAGGAAATAGGTATGAGCCAAGCAGACTTGGCTGAGCGAACAGGACGACCAAAGAAAACGATTAGCGAAATTATCAATGGCAAATCTGCTATTACGCCTGATACAGCTTTGCAGCTAGAGCGAGTTTTGGGTATTCCTGCAAGTTTTTGGAATAGTCGCGAACAGAAATATCGAGCATTTTTGGCGAGTCAGCAAGAACAGTCACGATTACAGGAGCAGATTGCATGGCTAGATAAAGTTCCTGTCAAGGAAATGGTAAAAGTGGGCTGGATTGAGAAATCCAAGCAGAAAGTTGAGCAACTACAAATCGTGCTGAATTATTTTGGCGTAGTTTCTCCAGAGCAGTGTGATGTTTATTGGGATTCGAGAGCGTTGGCTTTTCGGAAGTCAGTAGCTTTTGAAAGCGATCGCATTGCAACAAATGCTTGGCTAAGGAAAGGTGAACTCGATGCCCAAAAGATCGATTGCGCTCCCTATGATGCTGAAAAATTCAAACGATCCTTGGAGAAGATTCGTGGTCTTACGGTGGAGAATCCCAAGGAAGCGATCTCTAAAGTTAAACAACTCTGTGCAGCAGCAGGTGTGGTAGTTGTGTTAGTGCCTTCTCTAAAAGGTGTTAGGGCCAGTGGGGTAACGCGCTGGTTGACACCAACTAAAGCACTTATTCAACTCAGTTTGCGTTATAGGCAAAACGATCATTTCTGGTTCACTTTCTTTCACGAAGCACGTCACGTCCTGCAAGAGAAAAAGCGAGACATTTTCATCGAAACCGACAAGAAACAGGACTATGATCCAAATGACTTGATGGAGCAAGATGCAAACACCTTTGCTGCTAACCTCCTAATTCCCGAATTAGCCCTACAGCAATTCTTAGCAAGGAAAAAGCTGGATGACGAAGCGATAGAGTTGTTTGCTTCAGAAATTGGTATTGCTCCTGGAATTGTTGTTGGCAGGCTCCAGCGTGATGTATTTCTGCTTTACAGTCAATGTAATGACTTGAAACGAAGATTTGACTGGGATGAAATGAATTGAGATAGTAAAATGGCAAAGCCTCTAGAATCATTGATTCATAAGTAGTTGGACAGGATTAATTACGCAGAAAATAATGTGGAAAGCATTGATTAAGCATAAATTAGGCGTGTAAATAAATTCGTACATCTACTTACTTCCTTTTTTTGCTAAATAGCTAGACTTCGTATTTAACGTGAGTTCGGGATAATTTGAAATGGGCTTTGAGAGAGGGTTTGCGTAGCAAACCCTCTCTCAAAGCCCAAAAGTAAAAGCCTTGCTTAGCAAGGCTTTTACTTTTGGGCTTTTAAAATTTGCCAGCTTAACCCGAACTGACGTTATTTACTGGCAAGCTTTATTACGTCGTCGCAAAGAGTAAATCCCTTGCCTATAGTCTAATTTAAGGGATTTTTGATTTTTAAATAATTAACCTTATAGGTTAGCTATTTACCTTTAGGGTTAACAAAATATTTTTGTATATGCTATATTGAAAAAGTAGAGATTCTACTAGGGGTCAATTGTTACTGCACAGGAAGAGATAGTTATGAAGTCCAAAACTACACCCAAAATTTCAATTATTTAACGAGACAGTAATGCATAAAATTATTTTCTATCCAGTACAAAATGGTGATACGAGTCAAATCATTCTGAGTAATGGTAAACGTCTATTGTTTGATTTTCGACACCTAAAAATTGGTGAAAATGAAGATGAACCTGCTATCAATCTCAAAAGCCAACTAGAATCGGAACTTGCAGAAGCAAATCGCGATTATTTTGATGTTTTGGCTCTTACTCACGGGGATCTAGACCACATCTCATATAGCACTGAATTTTTTGAATTGCGTCATGCTGCTAAATATCAAGGGAATGGGCGAATCAAAATCAATGAGTTATGGGTTCCTGCCGCCATTCTACTGGAATCATCTACTATTGACCAAAGGAGCGCAGAGTTTGTCATTTGGCGGCGTGAGGCACAATATCGACTGCGTGAAGGTAAAGACATTCGGGTTTTCTCCAAGCCAGCAATGTTGAAAACTTGGCTTGAAGATAATGGGCTGTCGCTTGAGTCACGTCAGCATCTAATTACTGATGCTGGAAAGATAGTTCCTAGCTTTTCGCTTGCTAGCGACGGAGTTGAGTTCTTCTGTCATTCTCCATTCGTCAAACACGTTGATGAGGGTGATGATTTGCGTAATGATGCATCGCTTATTTTTCAAGTCCGCTTTGAAGTTATGGGTGTTCAAACTAACTATCTGGCAGTAGGCGACTCAACTAGTGATGTACTTGAAGATATTGTGCGTACTACCAAGTGGCATAACAATGAAGATCGGCTGAAATGGGATTTGTTCAATATTCCTCATCATTGCAGTCATCATGCACTCAATTCAGAAAAAGGTGAGAAGGAGACAATTCCTGTACCTCTAGTAGAAGAACTTCTCCTACATGGTCAACCAGAATGCTATTTGGTAAGTTCAAGTAAACCAATTAACAATACTATAGAGGCATACCAACAGAAGCAGCCGCCCCATATCCAAGCAAAAAATTGCTACAAACGGTATTTAGAGCAAATTGGTGGACGTAGATTTATAGTGACTATGGAAGAACCAAGTCTTCAAAAACCACAACCCCTAGAATTCCAAATTACTAGTGCAGGAGTGGATTTGAAGACTTCTACAAACTATGGTGTCAACCTTATTGTGTCTTCTCCAGCACCGAGGGCAGGTTAGATGCTAAACAAATACATTGATTTTGGTGAACCTATTCTCAGACTTGCTGAAGATTCTTTGGTAATACCAGCCTCACGCTGTATGTTCAGAATTTGTTCGCAAAACAAATTCTTTGAGCTTGTAGAACTAAGATGTATAGTTCAAAAAGATGCGCGAATAGCAGAAATGCTTGTTGTTGATTGCACTAATGACGGTGTCCCAACAAAAAATGAAATTGGTATCCTTTACCGCGAAAGACTTAGCTTAGTCTTTTACTCTGAAGAGAGCAGAATGCCAGAAGTGCTGGCATTGCGAGAAGATTTCCCTATAACTCTGCACCGAAACAATGTAAAAAAGGCTGAACCTGCATCGCTATGTCTATACTTTCAGCCCTGGGAAGTAGTTGAACGTTCTTGGACATCTCAAAGTCATCTTAATCGATTACTCTGGTGGCTTACTGAAACAGCTAAAGGGACATTACATCGTGAAGATCAGCCTGTTGAACAGTTTTACTTTCACAGCCCTTTTGAAATCATTTTGCCACCAGATTTTGACAAAAAAATCCGACAAGACAACCTTGTTTTAACTTTGGTACGAGTAGAAGAAAGGGTGTTTTTAGGGAACTTTTTGGAGGTTTCTCAGGCAAAAAATGTTCAAATAGATCTAACTTGTATTGTTCTCAATCTCCAGCCATTAATTCATGGTGCTGTTGAGCATTTACCATACGATCTAGGATCACTTGACGGACAATTTGCATCACGAGGAGCAACTTTGTTTAAACTGCTTTGTGCTGAGATTAAGCGTCTTGTGAACGGAGAGGGGGTCTCTAAAACAGCGAGCGACAAAATACTTCTTATCCTCCATATACCCATTCAAAGGAATGATAGCAATGTTGTGGAGCAAATAGAACATAAAGCTTTTTGTCTCGACATTAATCTTGGGCAGTTGGGTGAAGCCTGTGGTGTACTAGTGGATGGCAAAGATGGGAAGTATTATAAAATCTATTCATTTGATGGGTCTTTAAATATATCCAATTCTTGGAGATGTATTGGTATTGATCCAATCGAAGTTGCATTCTCTCTAACTCATTCAGTCGCACGGCAGGCTTCTGGAATAAATGCTGACACTGCTGAGTTTTCTGGTGTGCTTGCTGGTGTTGGAGCACTCGGCAGCTCTCTTGCAGAAATCTGGTATCGGGAGGCATGGGGAACATGGACATTTGTTGATCCTGATTATATCAAGCCGCACAATTTAGCTCGGCACACTGCTAAACATTTTCAGGTTGGTCAATTTAAAGTAAATGCAGTCAAACAAATAGTGGAGGAAACCTATTTTGACAGCTATGCAAAGGCTTCTGCCATTGTTGATAGCGTAACTAACTGGTCGAATACTAACTTGAAAACTGCCATTGAAAGTGCGGATATATTAATCGATGCGACAACCACGCTTACAGTACCTCGTGATTTAGCGATCGCCAATATTAAACGAGCAGCATCTGTTTTTCTAACCCCTTCTGGATACGGCTCTGTTTTACTTCTCGAAGATTCTGAACGCAAAGTGCGATTAGATGGACTAGAAGCACAATATTATGGAGAAATCCTAAACAATTCTTGGGGTGAACAACACCTAACTGGACATCAAGGACACCTTTGGGTTGGTGCAGGATGTCGTGATGTATCAAGAGTGATATCTGTTGAGCTTCTTCAGCTTCATGCTGCGACGCTTGCAAGGCAAATCAGGCTCAGACGAGATAGCGCAGAGGCTGTAATCTCTATATGGCATGTCGATCCGCAATCTGGGGCTATCAGCGTAAACACAGTATCTCCCTCTGCAACCTTAACCGTTGGCGTAAATAATTGGCAAATAGTATGGAATGAACGATTACAGGATAAGGCTAGACAAATTCGTTCTGCTAAACTCCCAAATGAAACAGGGGGAGTTTTACTTGGCTATATCGATCAGAAACTGCATTCAATCTTTGTTGTCGATATCCTTTCCGCTCCCTTGGACAGCTTAAGTGACTCAAGTAGTTTTACACGCGGATTTCAGGGGCTTGAGAAACAGATTCAAACAGCACAAACATCAACAGCTAATATTGTGTCCTACATCGGTGAATGGCACTCGCATCCACCAGGAATCTCATCGAAACCAAGCAGTCAAGATATCAAACTTTTAAACTACCTTGCAGAAACACTCATAAGTGATGGACTTCCAGGCGTAATGCTTATTGTTGGTGAAAATAAGGAAACATGGTCAATACAGGAATAAGAATATGGTTATAGAATTTATCGAGAAGAATTTTGATGACTACAACCGTAAAGCACGTTTAACTCCCGCATTATTTGTAAGCTTGCCTATTGCATTAGCTGCTATTGCAATCTTCCCAGATAATGTCTGGTCTTGGGGAGGGGGACTCGGATTGTTGGCTTGGTTTGGAGTATTGAGATTTTTAGCACAACTTGCCCGCGATATGGGCAAGTCTAAAGAGGAAGAGTTATATAGCTCTTGGGGTGGTAAGCCTACAACATATGCCCTACGTCATCGAACTACTCAAAATAAAGTAGAGTTAGCTCGTTTGCATCGCAAACTAAATGAGTTAACAAGTCAACCAATGCCAACTCTAAGCGAAGAATTAGACGATCCAGATTTAGCAGACCAAACTTACGAGACCTGCGTCAAATTTCTTCTTGCTAAGACGCGCGACCATAGCAAATTTTCCTTACTCTATGAAGAGAACTGCAATTATGGATATCGACGTAATTTATTTGGAATGAAACCTCTTGGAATAATCACCTCATCTGTTGGAATACTTTTTCTTGGAGCACAATGTGCCTTTGCAATTGGTTTACCTAACTTGATTACGACATGGCAAAGAGGTAACTCGATCCAAACGTTTCTAAACTTACAATTTTCCAACTGCGCTCCCCTAACACTTGCTTTTTTAGTGGTGAATATCTTTTTATGTACTGCTTGGTTTCGATGGATCAATCCTGATTGGGTAAAGAACGCAGCAGATGCATATGCCGCTAGGTTGCTCGAATCTTGTGAAAACTTAGCGTGATTTACATTGTTTTGAACAATCTTCAAAATTTACTGCAAATTGGTTAGCTTCATTGTTTTTTGATTACTCGTTATTAGCTACAAAGAACCTCGATTTTTTGTAGCTAATAACGAGGATTTATGAAAATTCCTTAGCAGGAGTTTTATTGAAAATTAATTTGAGGAAAAGGATTGAACCAATGAGCTTGAAATACAATCTGTCGGATTTACCAACTGGAAGTGAATCAAGACAGAGCCACGTAGAATTCATTCGCGTAAACCTTGAGCTACTGCTAGCCGTAGCATGGCATGGCTACGAAAGTGAAGGCAGAGGAGCGGTCATCATTGATGTCAGCAAATCCAAAGAATCGCAAATTGGGATCAGTCCCTATCAAAAATGGCTGAACTCCGAAAGCTATGGTTGCTACCTGAGTCAAGCCACAGCAGATCGTATCGCCATCGAATCAGGACAGCCAAACCCATTTCAAAAGGATGAGAAAAGACAGATTCGAGACTATAAGCCTGAGAATCAAGTCGTAGTCTGCTTTATCCGCACCGATGGCGGCTTTAGTTCCTATGTAATCGCTCATCCATTCTTGACTGCGAAACAAGCCTATGAAGCTAATAAAGCTAGACTGCAAGCCGAGTTTGCCGTAGACAAACCCAACTAACCCCAACTCCAATATTCAACCTTCAAAAGCCTCCCGATGTAGATTGGGAGGCTAATTTGTTATGGAGTCAAATATGACTGCAAAAAGATACAAAAGCGTATTGTGTGGACTATTGCTACTAGCGATCACCATCCATCCAGAACAGCATCACGTAGAAGAAAAGCAACCAAGAATCATCCACATCCAAACCCGTCGCCAGCGCAAATATTGGCGAAAGAAGCAGAAGAGTATCAGTGCTTAGAAGCAAATAGCTGTTAGCGATTAGCCAAAAGCTAACAGCTATTTGTGAGATCCAAAAATATGACAAATAGTTACCAATTCGGTGAATCTTTTAATCTCGCAAAGATTGAACCAGAAATCCAAAAAACAAAAAAGCTGATTGTTTCTCTACAATCCAAACTCGGCAAGAGTATCAGAAAAAAGAAGACCTCTATCGATCTACAAATAGCTAAAAACCATTTGCAGATACTATTACGCGATTGTGAAATAGCAACAAACGTAAAGCCAATTATCAAGGAGCAAAGCTTGAATGAAAAATATCAAAGGCAACATCCATCAAATCAAAACCATGCTGAAGATTTGCAGCAAATATCATTGGGAATTGAAAAAGATTATTAGCTCTCGGAGCAAAGAAGGCTCTTACCTATTTGTAGGAGATATTCGAGCAGAATTCAAATGCCATCACGATCGACCAACTCACGCCAAATTTGACCCATCATTGACAATTCGCAGTGACGGTACGGTAGATCTCAATGAAAACCTGTTTAAAGATTCTCCCTATACACAAGAGATCAAGAAACTGCTAGAAGCAGCCCATGTGAGTACCGAACCAACCAGAAAACTAGGGTCGGGAATCAAGTAAACAGAAGTCAAGCAGAGCCATCCCAAGCCCCAAAGCAATCGCTACCGAATTCACTACTACCAAACAATCGCCTAGCGGACTGCAAAAGGCGATATCGCTCATCTATACCTAAATTGGAAGATAAAAGCCATGAATACAGCAGCAATGATCGCGACCCAGCAAGCATTGATCGACAAAGGAGCCGAATACTTAGGCGACCTAATCGCATGGTCAATCAATGCCGAAACCAGACTAAGCGAAGCCACCTTGAAACGAGCCGCCGAGCAAGTTAACCTCGACTTCAGCTACCTACCAGAAAGCCCCAACAAACTAAGTGCATTCAAAAATGCGAGAACAAAAGCCCAGACCCAACTGAGCAACCACAATCTCCTCATCCGTCAAATCTCTAATAACGGAGTACTAGTCTATGGATTTGTACTAGAGAACAAGAACGAGAAAGACAAAAAGCTGCGCTATTACCAACTCGCATCTTATAGCTTCGATAAAAGTAACGAAACCACCAATTGGAATCGAGAAGATTGGAGCCAAGAAAATGAATCGCTGATTGACATGGCAAGAACCACCTTCGACAAATGGTACGCATGGAGCCAAGAAATCACCAGCAAAGAAATCCGCGCCATGCTGACCGAATTTGTCAAAAAAGCAGGAGTGCCATTTCGAGAACGAGGCGGCACATACTTTGTTGCACGTAGTTATCGATTAGAACTAACCGCCTTCCGCGAACTACTACCCCTAATCCACAAAGAAAACAACATTCGCTGGATGCCGATCGCAGGCATCGGCGATATGGACATCATTGCAAGGCAATCTCTGGAAAAAGAAGTGCAATCGATGTCCAGTTACCTAGACGAACTGCTAGATCCAGAGAAAGTATCAGAGACAAAAGGCAGCACCCTGAAAAACCAACTCAAGGTGTATCGGGAAGTAGAAGACAAAACCAAAATGCTATCCGAGCTATTGCAATTTCGCTCCGATGCACTGACCGACAAACTCGCCAAACTGCGCCAACGTTGCCTGAATGTATTGGACGAAATCGCAACCAGCGCAACCGAAACACCAGAAGAACAGCCCCATCAAATAGAACACATCATCTCTGTACCAGAAGGAACCATCTGTGAACCAGTAGAAACAACAGAAGAAGTTACCGAAGACAACCTATTCGATCTCGGCTTCTAGCGAAGGATCTCGGGAGTAGCGCGTTGGCTACTCCCCATCAAAACATTAAAGATTAAGAGGAACTCAACAATGATGACACCCGAAATCGCCCAGACAAATGGACATGTAACTGCATTGACCGTAACTAATAAATCCTCAATGGAGAAATTGCAGCAACTGCGAGAACAATTGAAAACTGTGTACCTAGACCGCAGCGAAGCGATCGACCTAATCTTGGTAGGACTGCTATCGAAAATGCACGTTTTCTTAGGAGGCAAACCAGGCACAGGCAAAACCGAACTGGCGAAAGCAGTCTCAGACGCAATCACAGGAACCACCTTCTTCCACTACCTGATGACCAAAACCACCGTCGCCGAAGAAGTACTAGGAGCACCCGACCTCGCCGAACTCCAAAAAGGCAAATTCGTGCGCGACACCGAAGCCATGTTACCCGAAGCGCACCTCGCCCTCATTGACGAAATTGGCAAAGCAAATAGCATTGTCCGCAACTCCGCCTTAGGACTGATGAACGAACGGGAATTTCTAAACGGAAAAACCAAACTCCAGTCACCATTAATCACCATGATTGGCTGCTCCAACGAACTCCTAGATGGAGAAGAAGACGGAGCATTTTGGGATCGGCTAAGCCTGCGGTACATGGTCGATTATCTAGGCGATGAAGACCTGCGAACCTTACTTTTACGCAAGACAAACAACACCACCGCCCCACAGATCACCACCATGCTGAGCCTAGCCGAACTAGAGCAAATGCAAACAGCCGTGAAAAACGTGGCATTCCCTGCCCCTGTCATTGACTCTCTAATCGACCTGCAACGAGAACTGAAGAAAGAAAACTTCATCGTCAGTACCAGAAAATACGTGCAGATCGTCACCATCCTCAAAGCCCAGGCATATTTACAAGCAGAAACCGAAGTCAGCGAAGACAGCTTTGAAATTCTCAACCATGTGATCTGGAATCATCCCAGAGAGCAAGCGCAGATCAGAAAAATTGTCGCCAAAGTGGGCAATCCCGTGAACATCCAAGCCCAAGAAATCCTTGCCGCTATCACCGAAAAGCTATCAGACTTGGGCAACTGTCCCACCTATGGCACAAAGAAACAGCAAGACGATTGGGCAACGGAAGGCTCTGGCGTATTGTCCGATATGCGAAACATGATCGACAGACTGCAAAGCCTGATTGCCCAACATCCTCACAAGGCAAAGAAAGCTCAACAAGCGATCGCCGAAATCGAATCCAAGAAGAAACCATTACTAGCGAAAGTCAGCGAAATCATGTACGGAGCATAGCCCCAACCAAAAGAGAGCAGACTATCTGCTCTCTCAACTTTCTCAACCTAATAGAGACTCAAAATGCAAGAACCATTAGTGTATGTAATCCCCAAATGGACAGAGTTGTGTATAGATGATTTTAAAGAAAAGTCATCCAGACTGGATGATGTTATCGAAGAAGGCGATCGCAAAATCTACAACTTTGAAACCTTTGTCAGCGAAACCTACCATCGGCTGTATGATCGCCAGCCCAACCGATTAGAAGACAGTGCTATTAAACCAGAAAACAAAATCTGGATCGCCATCCACCAACAGATGAGCGAATTAACAGCATTCCAACAATTTAGCAACCGCCTGAACGGAGACGAATTCCTCTCAGGTATAGGCACAACTGCCCTATGTATTGCGATCGTCGAAATGTTACCAGAATTAGCCGAGCCACTAGAAGACCCAGAAGTAATCCGAAAACAACTGCGAGGCATCTTTGAGGCTATTCAAGAGCAAACGCCCAGTGCGGGACTGATGCAAAAGATTCAACAGTTAAAACAACAAGGACTAGAAGCCCGACTTGCCTGTGAAGCTTATGCCGACTCAATTAGCCCCTCGGAAATTGAAAACGCACTGCTGGTCGGCATTACCAAAGCCGAAGCCGAAATGCAAGCAATCGCCGAAAGCCTAGCAGCCTTTAGCGGAGGTAGCAATTACGGCAACGAAACCCAACTAAAAATCGCCGATAAAATCCAACTAGCCCAAAGAATCCAAGCATCCCCAAAACTGCAAGCGATCGCCGAACTCGCAGGAAAGAAAATCGCGATCGCAGCCAAGATGCAACGCACAAAAGTCAAAGAAGGACGCACCGAAATGGTAGGTGTGACTACAGGTAATGACTTGACTCAGATATTGCCCTGCGAGCTACTGAAGCTAACAACCCCAGAGTTATTCCCTATATTTGCCCAAGGGTATATCGAGCGATCGCTACTGCAACGAGAGCTAATCAGCCGCGAACCTTTAGCCAGAGGTCCAATCATCATTTGTTTAGATTCGAGCGGATCGATGCAAGGTCAACCAGAAATCTGGAGCAAAGCGATCGCCCTAGCCCTATTGAGTATCGCTGTGAGTCAAAAGCGCCATTGCCGCATTCTGCACTTCACAGATGTAGTGGAGCGGATCGACGACTTTGCAGGCGAAATTCCCGATACCAATCGTGTGATTGACTGCATCGAAAAGTTCTACAACGGAGGCAGCACTAGTTTTACAGCCGCGCTAACGGGAGCCTTAACATCCATCCAACAGCACAAACAAACCAAGAAAGCCGATGTCGTGCTAATCACCGATGGACTAGATAACCCCTCATCCAGATTCATGGAGCAATGGCAAGCAGACAGAAAAAAGTATGAATTTAGCTGCTATGGCATCTTGATTACCTGTGGCAACCTAAGCAACTACGAAAGCACGATCGGCAAGCTGTGCGATCGCTATGTGGAAATAGACGACCTCACAGATGACAGTGAAGTATCCGACTGTTTATACAGCATCTAAAAAACATTTGCAGCCATAGATAGGCGGCGCATCGCGCCGCCTATCTATGGCTTTTCCTCTAGCGAGGTTCGCAAGGAAAAATTCCAAGTATTTATCAAACCCACTTACTCAACAAGGAGCAATATCTATGACCTACTCATTTCAGCAAGCAACCAAAGAAAACATCAAACTCCGCATGGCACTGTATGGCCCCCCAGGCTGTGGCAAAACCTACACCGCTCTGCAACTAGCAACAATACTGGGCAAAAAGATTGGACTGATTGACACTGAATATGGCTCTAGCCGTAAATATGCCAACCTGTTTAACTTTAAAGTGCTAGAACTAACCAAATTTGGACCAAGCCAATATTACAACGCTATTGAAAGCGCCGAAGAATCAGGATTTGATTACCTAATCATCGACTCCCTATCCCATGCTTGGTATGCCGAACTAGACGCAGTAGGCAGTGACGTGAGGAACTGGGCAAGAGTACGTCCCATCGAACGGCAACTATGGGACAAAATCATCAGTTCCAGTTGCCACATCATTGCCACAATGAGATCCAAAATCGAGTACGACTACAACACAGTCGAAGTTGGCGGCAAGCAGAAAATCACCAGTGTCCGCAAGATTGGCACAGCCCCAATCCAAAAAGAAGGCAGCGAATTTGAACTAGACATCTGTGGCTTACTAGATGACCAAAATACACTGACGATCTCTAAAAGCAGATGTCCTGAAATCAGCAACGGTATTTTTCCAAAACCAGGAAAGAAGTTTGCAGAAATGATTCAAACATGGCTCAGTGATGACACCCCAGCGCCCAGCCATAATTTTGTTCCAGTGATCAATGTCCCTGTTAATCCCGTTGTCCAGCAACCACAGTTACAGCCAGAACTAGCAGCAATCGCCAGTCGTAATGGTCATACAGCCGAACTTGCCAGCACTAATGGACAT
The DNA here is from genome assembly GCA_050632425.1 of Pseudanabaena sp. BL-A-41. GTDB lineage: Bacteria > Cyanobacteriota > Cyanobacteriia > Pseudanabaenales > Pseudanabaenaceae > Pseudanabaena. The sequence continues at coordinate 110,396 of CP192604.1, forward strand.
CTAGCCACAGCCGTAGAGACAAAACCAACCATTAATACACAGCCCAACTCCAGTAAAACCGATAATCCAGCCAAAGCCGCCTTCAAAGCATTATTAGCCATCACCCAGCAACCAATCAGCAAAGTGATTGAGACTAGCATTGATCTCTATGGATCTGATCCAAGTGGCACAAAGCCCAAATTCAACAGTGAAAACATGACCGCCGATCAAATCAAAGATGTCTGTGAAGCACTGATGAAGGAATGGTTAGGACTAAAAGGATATACATCCGAACTAGCCCAAAATCTGATTGAGATATCGACTTCGCGCTATCCAAGTCAATATGCAGAAATTGCCAAAGACATCGCCAGTCAACTGGAATTCTAGCAAGAGCCAGTTTAACTAACAATAAGCAACAAAATCGATGATTACCTCACAATCATTGGTTTTGTTGTAGGTATTGCTAAAAACAACCCAAGAAGAATATGTACAACCACATCTCAACCAGAGCCGATGTCAAAGTGGGAGAGCGCTTTGTGGTATGGCACATCGGCGGCGAACCCGAAACCAGTATACGCGAAGTCACCAAAGTTGGCTTTGGCTCAACCGATTCCGCCTTTTCACTAGAAGGGATATCAGGTCGTTTCCACTTCGACTACTCACTGGGCAGAATCAGACATGACCTTGAACTCCAGATCGAAATTTATGTTTTATTCGATTCAATGGAACAACTTAGGCTAGAACAACGCCGACGCAAATTGGCGTACCACATTAGGCAAACTGCCAAGCGAATCTATAGATCGCCCACCTTGCCCTACAGCACTCGTCAGCTTGAGGCGCTCGCCAGAGCATTAGAACTGAGGATACGCTAATGGCTAAGAAGAGAACGAAAAATGATCTTAAATACTCAATACATTGATCCTGAATTCAAAGCAAAGCTGAATAGTTAGCGCAGCCTATCCTTACCTGTTGAGTCCTAAGATTTTTTGAAGATACGCTATCGCGTAGAAGTCCATGACCTGATTCCTAAATAGAAGGAAAAACTCATGTGTAATTCTACTAATCTCATAGTTGTCTCTGGTTATGTCGGTAAAGTATCTGAAGTGCGTCAAACCAAAACTAGTGGCAAAGACGTACTAGACTTCAGCCTCGCCGTACAGCCCAAACCTCGCCGAGACAAAGATGGCAATTGGATCAACCAAGAACCCCTCTGGGTAAAAGTAGTCTGCTGGAATGGAACTGCGGAATATGCCGAAGAGAGAGCACAATCTGGACGGTTTGTCGAAGTTACGGGAGTTCTCACTCATCCCGAAGAATACAAGTCCAAGAAAGATAAGAAGCACCATGCGCGTACTGTAATTCATGCTCAATCTCTCAACTTCATTGATGTTGTGAGGAAGTCTGCTGAAGACGAAGAGTATGAAGAATCAACCGTTTACGATGATGACTTTTAGTTAAATAAATAGAGAGAAGTATCGATAGATGTCTATCGATACTTCTCTCTATTTATTTTTTAATCGCTATCGCTTAAGGCTCCTGCCCAGCTAAGAAAGAGAGAAAGTAACCATGATTTACACTCACAAAGGCTATCAATGTTTGCTATCAACTCGAAACACCAATCAAGGGACTGAATGGGTAGCTCAAGCTAAGAAATATTCAGTCAGCATTGAGCAGAAAGTATTCGCCCAATGGCTTGGAACAGAATTGATTACTAGTTTTGACAAGGAACAGACCAAACGATACTTTGTTGAGATTGTGGAATTATTCTTGCAAGACCATGCGGATATATTTCCACTGTATCCCCGACCAGAATTACCAGACGCGACCATAGAAGCAATTCTGGACGAGCGAGTATACCTGACAGTCAACAATAGCGGTAGACATCACACCGCCAAGTTTCGAGTGTTTACAGAAAAACGTCTGCGAGTATTCCCAGCGCGTATCCCGATTCCAGTTGGCATCAAGTCTAACGCGAAGCCAAGGTACAGACAACTTGCCGCCTGATCGAGAAAACTAACAGCAAAATCCTCAACTATGAGGATTTTGCTTTTTTTTTAATTCAATTAATGCTTATTAAAAGCGGCTAGCGCCAGTGCTAACGAAGATAGCCATAATTTCATTAGTAAAAAAGCCATGACCAACCCAGCGATTGATCTAGACAAAGACCGACTAAAGCTGTGCATTGAAATATTGCCAGAAGCCGACTCAACCGAGAGAATGGTCATAATATCCATTTGCCGAGAGCAGGGGATGCCTCTAATTCGGACGATAAGTTTGAATGAACTAGCACCAATCCCATTACCTTTAGCCGAGGTAATTCAAGCCTATGCCGCCAGTGAGTTAGCAAATCAAATCCCGACCATTGAAGAAGAAAACCTAGAACCGATCGCCATCACCAAGAGATCTTTAGTATCCTCAAAACCAGAACAGATGACCTTACTATGAGCGAAACAGCAATGAACTATAACATCAAGATTGAAGGACAGACAATTCCCGTCCCACCTGAAATCGGGAGTAGTGATGAACAGATTAGAGCGACTCTCAGCCTATATTTTGAAGGGATCAAGAACTCAAAAATTGAGAGAACTGTGCAAGCCAATGGAGATATCCTCGTGGATGTCTGCAAACTGGCTGGGACAAAAGGCAGAATATGAATGAGACAGCGATTGCTACTTTAATAAATGCTCTCGAAGAAACTAACCCCCTGCTCGAAATCCTCTGGGAAATCGAGCAGTACCAACAGCAAGGCAATCCATTAATCGAGCTAAGAGAGATCGGGCTAGAAGACTTTAGCGAAGCAACTGCCCAAACCCAAAAACATAGCTTGTCTATCCAAAGGACATTAGACAACCTGAAAAGAGCTAGCCCAATCGCAGCCCCGATGACAATCCGAGGATTCTGAGATGGACAAAACCAAATTCGAGTGGTTAGCAGCACGCACCGTCGATAAAGCAGTGGAGTATCTCGAAGCAATCCAGCAACGAGCAACCATGCTGCAACTGTATCAACATTACTATCCTGATGAATATCAGCAATCCAAGGCTAGTGTTAAAGTTGCTAGCCTTGAAACCTATAGTGAGAAAGAGCTAGAATTTCTGACCTTATTAGATGAGCAATTTTTCCCATTGCCATTATTGCTAGCAGAATCAGAACGTATATCCTATATACCTGTAGAGCCACTTGGCACTTCATGGTATTACGATAACTTTGAAGAATTAGGCGCAACCGAGAAATTCTTGATGAGCCTAATTCATGGATTAGACAATGACACATGGAATGATCTAGAAGGAGAACTGGGACAAGACTTGCCACCTGCTGCGAGTTATATCAATTACCCAAAATTAAGTCAAGAAGCCAAAAAGGTAAGAGGAACAATCACCCTTTTACCTATATCGCTGGATATGCTAACCCAGTCCACAGGCAATCTATGGCTAGATATCTCCTATGAAAATGACATCGTAGATGCTCATTGGACAGTAGAGGTAATAGACACCTTAAGAGAATCATATATAGAAGCACAAACAATTATGCAAAAGTATCGAGAATTTATCGAATGGCTAGATCAAGACACCGCCAACTGTATCAAAGTGGTTAAGCTCTGGAACAGATGTAAAGAACCTAACCCAGAAACCCACAACCACTATCTAGCAGCATGAGGAAAAAGAAATGCTAACCCTAGACCCGCTCCAAGATACCCTGAAGCCCGATGGTTATCCATTAATCGAAGCAGAGGCAAAACTCCTATTTCTGAAAGGAGGACATTACTGCTTTCAATATCGACAGGGAGAGAAAGAAACCTATAAATTTCTATCACCTGACACAGTAAGAGCCGCCTTTCAGCACGAACGTATCGACACAGGCTGGATACCCAATGGCGTAAAACGACTAGGTATCTGCCGTCAAGGACAATGGTACGTGCAGTTTATGCCACCCGCAAAACGGACGTTTACCTTCATCAACTTAAGCGAAGATGGCGAACCCATTTCTCTTACCATTCCCATGATGAGCCTAGTATTTATGCTGTGCGGTGACACTTGCTATATCTGGGCAACCAAGCAAAAAAACTTTGCCGCCGAAGCAACCATCTACCATGTTCCATTACCAAATATCTATGGAGATGGCAGGATCTGTATGGGAGTTGAGAATAACCTCAGCAACTATGCAGAAGGAATCGAGCGACTAGCCAAAGCATGGGAGATGTTCGTGACAGCACCATTCAACAATCATCTCGTGAACGGGAAATCGAATACCCATCCAGAAGACATCCGCGAAAAACTGATCCAATTGCAGAAAAGCAACCGCTACCCCATCAACGATCTCGTCCAATGTGGCAGTTCCGTGCAGGTAGCGATCAACATGGTAATCAACCGATGAAACTACTAGAACATGTGCAGAAGCACGTAGCAACGATAAACCCAGTATTGCCAGCCGCCCACAATCCCCCATTAATTCAGCACATCATCGCCACCAGTCAAAACCTACCAGCAATCGCCGCCACCTCAATGTATGAGTATGTCTATGGCAGCAACGGCACATTTGTGAGAGCCAAGAGACAAGGATTAGAAGCGATCGCACCTGTGTCCTATTACAAAGCCAAAGGACTAAGAGTGCTTTCAGCATCCGTGCAGATGACCTATCCCGCAGTTCCCCTACTGTTAGTAGAACAAATGCTCGAAGCCTCTCGCATTGCTTGTGATGCTGACAATAAACCAGTAGAGATCGTATTCCACCTATATTTTGACAATGGTAATTGGCAACTGGCAATTCCAGATCAAGAGCAAACAGCCACATCCTGTAAGCCCTTGGACAGTGGTGTGAACAGCAGTTACAGCAAAGCCATCATCGAAATCCATTCCCATCATGGCATGAGAGCCTACTTCTCAGACACCGATAATCGAGATGAGACAGGATTTCGGATCTATGGAGTACTAGGCGAAATCTTCTCCAACCCACAGATTAGGATGCGAGTAGGGATGTACGGACATTTCTACGAAACCCCAACCACAGGGATCTTAGAGTTACCAGCACAATTGACCGATTGCTTAGTGGAGGATTGGTAATGTCACATCTATCATTACCCTTTGCCGAAGCCGTCCCGATCCTGCTCCCCGCTTATGAAGAACTAGACCTAATTCTCATCGGCTGTGGCGGCACAGGCGGATGGTTAGCCGTGAACTTGCCACGCATCGCCTATTTACAGAAACAAGCAGGCAAAAAAGTATCAGTTACATTCATCGATCCAGATCGGGTAGAAGCAACCAATATTCCGCGCCAAAACTTTATTCCCAGTGACCTCGGCTTACCAAAAGCAGCCGTCCTCGCCGCCAGATATGGACTGCAATGGGGCATTGAAATCAGTGCCATTACCTCATCCTTTAGAGCAGACATGGCAACATCGCGATGGAAACACCTGACAATTTGTATTGGAGCCGTGGACAATCCCGAAGCTAGAGCAGAAATAGCCAAAGTTTTAGAAAATGGAAAAACAACATTCTGGTTAGACTGTGGCAATCACTACGAATCTGGGCAAGTACTCCTCGGCTCTAGAAATACAGTGGAAAGTATGAAAGGAGCCTTTCATGTCCCCACATTTTGTACGGCTCTGCCATCACCAGTCCTACAACATCCAGATTTACTGGTGAAGCAAGAGTCAATGCAGCAAGTACTATCCTGTGAAGAATCAGCGATCGCCAATGCTCAGTCGATGTCGATCAATCACCGCATAGCCGATGAAGCATTAGATATGCTACTACGCTTACTAAGCGGAACCCTGACCCGTTTTGCTACCTATGTAAACTGCAAACATGGCAATGCATGGTCTAGATTCAACACCCCTGAGGAAGTAGCAGCATTGATTGGCAAGCCAAAACAATACATGAAAGCTAAGCCTCAACAATAAAACAAGCAGTCCGAGCTAATCCGATAAAAAAGAGCAGCGCGGACTGCTTATCTCTTTCCTGATCGAGCCAATCTAGTCGAAACAAGGAATTTCATCTAACCAAGGAATACTGCATAGCTTCAGAACAACATCAGCACTAGCATACTGCACGATTACATCCCAGTTCTCGCAAGCAATGATGCGATGGCGGTTGGATTTGAAACTTAGAGGAGGTCTGATAACTCTTACTGATACAGGAATTCGTTTTTTACGAGCCGCCACAATCACTTGACTAGTGCAGGGGAAGCAAATATCACAAAGGATGGGATAGTGAGGATCTAAACAGAGAAAATCAATAATTTCGATCACAATATCCTGACTGATACTAACGATTAAAGAATCTTCATCAGCGAATAAATCCCGTACAAGATTAGCTGAATGAGGCGCAACCCCACCTAGAAGTTGAACATTGTTAAATTTAACGACTTCGTTAATAGCCGTAGCGACGAAAGATTGAGCATCAGCACGATGTTGCTTAAGAAACCGAGCCGTGACATTGATATCGATAGGTTTAGAAAGATGAGAGTCAAGAAAAGTAGTAAAAGGTTTGAGTTGCCTTTGCTTAATGGCAAACCGATCGTGATGATACTTATAAAAAATTCGCGGAAAGTTTTCACGCAGAAAATCAAATCGTTGCTCTTTTTGAGCAACGAAAATATCGGTCAATGTACCCATATAGGACTCCGTCATAAAATTTCTAAACAAGGATTGCCCCACCTCAAACCTTAGAGATGATATATCTCCCTAAAATGACTGATTTTTATATGATAGCTTTCCGTGAAAACATCTGGGTTACTCGATAATTCTGAAATTACGGGATGACCTGAGAGCAAGTCAAGAATAATTTTGAATTGAGCATGACTTGGAAGTTGAAAAACAAGACTGATAGCTGTTTTTTGAGCTTGTACAGAGGGTGATAAGGGGAAATATCAGATGTGAGTAAATGGCGTAGATAAGTGACTGTAGCAATCAGCCTAGTCCAAATCGCAAACTTGCAGTTTCTTGCGATCGCCCCCTCACAATCATTTGTTATAAGGGGGGGGCGATCGCAAGAAACTGGTTGAGTAGCCGTCAACTGCTGCCGAGAGAGGGAGCGTCTTTCGAGAATAGCCTGCAACTGATGCCAAGCCTCAACATCAAGCCAACAAACATTAATCATGCCCTCATCGCCATGAATGCGCTTAGAGCAGATTTTGACACCAAGTTGATTGCAGAGAATGCGAAAAATCCAAATATTGGTAGCATCTTGAGGGACATTGAAGCCCAAGTACCTTTTGATATCCGTAGCAAACTGCCGACAAAGACTACCTAAATCCTCCAGATCTGAATCAGTGTATTGAACATCGGGATTCAGTAGCTCCTTCAACCCCAAACCTGATCTGATATAGCGTCCCAATTCATGACAAGGCTGATCTGGGAGGAAAATACCCATACCAAACTTAGCTTGACGAGCAAAAGCATGAACATCAGCATCAATGGCAAGATCTGACTGAAACAAAGCCTCCAATTTGAGAATCTCCGAGCGACGTTGCCCCTCGCGATCGTATTCCACTAATTCAGAAGAAACCTGATCGAGACAATAAAATTTGGCGATCGCAGTTTTTTCTAGATCCAATAAATCCTGATACGACTGAGACTCATTTGAGATTAATTTTTTTTGTTCAGAGGGAGATAGGATTTTTGCCCTAGAGATAGCTTGATAACGCTCTTGTCTCGTCTGAGATAGAGCTTCTTTAATCGACTTGCCAGAATCATCATTACCGATCGTCACGACCGTAACTTTATTGCCCTCAAACACAAGGCGTTCGAGCAAATAGTCTCGCAAAGCCCACATCGCCGCATTGGTTCTCGCTTCAACACTTGCCCAAAGATCGATGTGAGGATTGTCCAAAGAAACACTATCTATGGGCAAATTAAAATCCCCTAATCCTGCCCGAATCAGACTAACCTCGCGATCCCAGCGATTCCTGAGAGTATTTTTGAGATGAATCGGCGAAGAAGAACGATCGATTTTGCAGAAATTAATACCACGTTCGGCACACCAAACCGTGCGCGGAACATTATCCCTGACCCGCGACAAAGCCTGACTCGCATCCGCATCCGTGACCGTACCATAGAACAAACCATAGACCTTATGAAAGCGCTTGACCTCAATCGAAACACCCGTACTCATTGAAGGCGTGGCAATGATCACATCGTAGTTGAACACCCGCTTATTGATATTGCTCATAAAGTCTGTTTCATGGCGACCGCCACTGGTATCAGAATTAAAAAGCAAGACCCTAATCTTGGGACGAATCGCCCTAATTTTCTCAACCAACTTAGCGATCGCCTTACTACTAGACTTGCTATCCGTCGCCACAAAAACACGATTGCCCTTGGTCACATCTGCTAATAATTCCTGAATAATCGGCACATCGTTATTTGCTACAATAAACCGAGCGGGATAGCCTTCGGGTTGAAATTCATTCTTAATCAAAAAGACATCAGAACCATCACCACGCAAAGCTTGGAGATAGTTCAAGCTAATATCGGAGAGATCGGCATCAGCAACAATTACCCGTCTGGCGACTTTTACCAAAATATGCAAACGAGCAAGCAGAGCAGGGCGTTTACCATCCTTATTACAGGTTGAACCTGAAATCAAATGTCTAAGTACCTGCTCCACCTCATCAATGACGAGATCGCAATCCACAAATTGACGGGGATCAAAAGCCAGCAAGCTATCGACACAGGCTCCAACACGAGCAGAATAAGCCGAATCCGTAATAAACTGCCCATCAGCCATATCGAGATCGCCTTTGAAATCCGCATTCATCACCTTACAGAGATTGCGAACCAGACTGACCCGATGACCAAGCAAAGCCAACTTATCCGTCCCCGCCACGATCGCCGCAATTGCCTTAGTCTTACCAGTACCCTTAGCCGATTGCAGCGCCACAATCCCAGTCTTGGGAATGTAATCGGGGATTTCATATCGATCTAATTGAAATAAAACGTCCATGGATAGATTTCTAGAAGGTTTAAAAGTAAGCTGGCTATCTTGCTGATGTTCCCAAGCATAGGTATTGAGGGAGATCGCTGCCAAGTAAACCTGATGAAAAGCATCAATACCGCGCTCAACGATGAAATCATCAACCCCAGTTTTATCAGTACCCTCAAGCAAAGGAAGCTCAACTACCTTAACGAGACAATCAGAATCCGCAAATAGCTTGCCAGTCTTGACCGTAGCAAGAAAAACATCATGCTTAGTTTTCTCCTTAGTTTCAGCATCAAAGCAGAAACAGACCTGACGCTTAGGAGTCGCGAACATAGCTAGATAGGGTTGCAGAGCCAACTTACCATCCGCACCTTTAGTCCGTCCCATCGTAATCCCACTCAAAGCGATCGCCACATAACCCTGAGATAATAAGCAGCAAGCCTTTTTCATACCCTCACAGATGAAGATCGGAATTTGAGGATGAGCAGCTATCCAAGACCAAAAATTAACAGAATCAGGTAAAGCTGCGAAATCAACCTCAACTCCATAGCGATCGGCTACCTTTTGCCAAATTGACTGAGGGACTAAAGCAAACCCACCAACCTGACCGCGTTTAGCAGGATTCTCATACTTACGAGGTTTCCCCTTTTTCTGATCGATTAAAGGGTTGCTAAGCTTGACTTGGAATACTTCAGACTTTTCGAGAATGGGATTCCAAGAATGAATGAGCGCTCCAAACATCTCTGGACGTTGTTGTTTACCAGATTGCCAGACAGTACGCCACTTAGAGGGATTCCAATTCAGAGCCTCATGAATGGGGTAATTGACTTCACCACCACTTTCAATAATTTCATCTGCTATAATTTCCACATTAGCAGTAAAAAGTTCAGGCGCAATCGCACTGCCATCAATCCATTCACGGTAAACTAAATCAGAGAAAGAATGTAGATCTAAAGTTGTTGATTTCATCTTTAATATTAAGTAAAATAACTACAGTTTTGTTAAAAAATGTTCAGTTTAACGTTTTGTGAGATAAGAAATCGGATCGACCGCAACACCCGATAGGGGGATAATTTCAAAATGTAGATGAGGACCCGTACTGTTACCTGTAGTGCCGACAGCACCAATCACTTGGGACTGATTGACTACAGATCCTTGTTGAGCATAGATATCGCTGAGATGAGCATAACGAGTAAGGAAACCGTTGTGATGACGGATATCAATCATATTGCCATAGCCACTATCATCCCAACCCGCAAACTCAACAACACCAGATCCTGTTGCCCAGACAGGAGTCCCAACAGGCGCGGCAATATCAATACCCTTATGGACTCTACCCCAACGCCAACCGAAACCAGAAGAAATGGTTCCTTCAGTGGGCCAAATCATCACCGATGAATTATCAGAAGAATTAGGGATGCTTAAAGATACATTAACTGGTGGATTGACTGGTACTTCCTGAAGCTTGGTTGAGGTAACTACCTGTTCATGACGATCGAGCCAACTATCAAGGGTTTCCAAATCTCTAGTCAGTTGAAATAGTTCTACCGTAGTCATGCGAGCCTCTGATTGAGGGAGTATCGCTAGCTCGGCAGGGATATTATCTGCTTGAAAATGAAATCTCGATGACCAACTGTTAGCAATCAAGATTGGTGGCACAGTATTTGCACCGTTTAAAATAGGAAGAGAGCTATCAATCCGTTGAAGCCTTTGACGGAGGAGATCTCGCTTGAGAGTGAGATCCTGTATGGTTTTTTCTTCTCGGTGTGTGAGCAGACTTTTGACATCTCCAGGGATGACCAAAGGTTGCTCAATCCTTAGATCATCTGGAGTCAACAGCCCTGAAGCCTTGGCGATCTGATCCTGTGGCACTTGATACAAGCTTGCCACCTGACTGAGGGTATCGTTAGGATGGACTTTGTAGATAATGCTGTCAACAGGAGGAATGACAAGTTGAGTGCCGATCGGCAAAGGAGTCGCAGCACTAAGACCATTAGAAGTAGCGATCGCCGCCGCATCAACCTGATACATCCGAGTTAGACTATACAGAGTATCTCCCGTTTGGACTAGGTGTAACTTAACACCAACATTGGGGGAGCCTTTCAGACTAACATCCGATAGTGATATCAGATTGGGAATTGCCTCAGCTTTTACAGGGGATAAAGCTTCAAAACTATATCCAGTAATAATTCCAGTAATTCCTACAGCTCTAAAAACACAGTCTAAAAATGTTGTGTTTTGCACAAATGTTTTTATAAAATGTGAGATCATAATAGCGCCGATAGATTCTGTCTAAATTTGCATCTATTGCTATTTCGGACAAAATTAATTTAATAGAGCATAGTAGAAAAAACTGTTTTTGGGAATACTTTTACCTAATTTTAACCTTGTATGTATATTCTCCATATTCCGTAGATATCGTAAAACATCAAAAAATGCACTTGAATATTGAGAGCTAGTTCATGAAAAAGCAAAAAGCAGATAAGAAGAAAAGTCCCAAAGCAAAGACTGCAAAGGTGAAGACTCCTAGAGTTATGCCCGATGTATCCGAGTACATTAATCTGTACAAAGAAAAAAACTACCCGATCCGAGACATAGCAAAACACTATCAGGTATCAGTTTCGACGGTATATAACGCGATGGTTGCATCAGGGTTTAGTGAATTTAGACCCAAACACGCGCGCATGAGCCATACAAGAATGTCTAAAGAAGAACAGGCGATCGCCCTGTATCAATCAGGACTAACAAGGACAGCCGTAGTCCAGAAGCTCAATATCTCAGCTAAGACCCTCAACCAAGTCCTAGAAAAGCATGGCATCCCCATCCGTCGAGGTATTGATTTAGTCACATCAGCCAATCGCGCCGCCCAGTATCACAAAGCCTATAACGATCACCACTTAACCCTAAGAGAAACCGCAGAACTATTTGGAGTGTCCCACCCAATTATCCTGCGAGAACTAAAGCGCAATGGCTACCCAATTAGGCAAAGCGTAGACTCCAAAAATCGTCCCACCTTTAAGCTAAAACACAAACTGGGAGGCATAGTAGGATTACCCACACCAAAACTGACACCCAAACAAAAAGAGCGTCGCCAGATCTTGATGCGAATCAGACAGAGACGCGAAGATAACCAAAAGCTCAAGCGCCTCAAAAACTACAACCGTGCCAAAGAATATTGGCAACTGATAAATGAAGGCGGGTTAGACTTTGAGGAAGTGGGTAAGCTATTTGACCTGTCAGGTAAAACCATAGAACGGGTAATTGTCCAAGCAGGGATCGACATTTCCGAAGTAGCCCGCAGAGAAAAAGCTGCCGCCTTCAAAGAAGAACAAGCGATCGCCCAGAAATATTGGGAGCTATATAGCAAACCGATGAGCCTAGACGAAGTGGGCGCAGTCTTTGGACTGAGCGATTCCACGGTTCGAGCCGTGTTAATTAGACATGGATATGAAATCAGGAAGCGAGGCAGGATTGAGAACAGCGATCGCAACCAGATGAAACCAAGGCAGACGAAACCGAAAAAAAATAAGCAGCAATCCATCATCCCAGCCGAAAATATGGAAGCAACGGGAAAAGCATTAGATCTGCTAATTTCAAATACAAAGGTTAAGTAATCTGCATTATGAATAGCTTTTTCTGTAAATGTTACTGAATTACAAAAACATATTAATCAGATTATTGAACATAGTGTTTTTTCGATTAATGATATTTGTAACCAAAATCAACGCTGATCTTCATATACCCTCTGGATTTCAGCACCATACCCAGAGATATCACTAACATTTAGGGTGTCTCTATACTATTGACAGTAGCAACGATAGATCAAGGGTTTCAACCTTGCATTATTGAGAACACAGTTGTTTTTAGAGAGACTCTTTAATCGAAAAAACACTATAGCTAATGCATTGGCTATAGTGTTTTTTCGATTAAAGATCGGCGTAATAAAATCAACGCCGATCTTCATATACTCTCTGGTTTTCAGGTAAAACCCAAAGAGCGCACAAACCTTTAGTAACGTATTTACCATTGAGAATAATCAAAGCATCCTTAAGGTTTTGCTGGTCTTGAAGACAAGTCTTTAAAATGTCGTGATTCCAGTCCATGAGATTCCTTGCCATTTTGCCCTCATCACTAGCTAACCATTCTAAATCCTTTGCTGTCCAGGGATTGAGACTAGGCTGAGGAGATACAACCTTAGCGATCGCCAAGCCCGAAACCAGACCTGCCGCTAAGCCAATCATCAACATCCCCGCACAGAAACCAATGAAGGGCAAGCTAATCGCCCGCCAATATCCTTGAGATTCCTGATGCTGTTTGTTTTTGATGATATTCGCGATCGCCTGACTAATCGCCACCTCCTGCTCCTTAACCGCAGTCTCACGTAGAGTAGCCAGAAAGTCACGGAACTTCTGAATACCAACATCAAATCCCTTGGCTAAAGCACTTTGGAGCAGGTTGGGTGCAGTGGCGACCGTGGCTGCAACTTGAGCATTGGACAAGAAAATCGCAATGTAAGGATCGTTTTGAGGAATGCCAGACTTAGCCACAATCTCGTAAATCTTGGCTTTGACCGTGGGATCGTAGTCATGGATGGCAATATCCAGATAGGTTTTAGGTTGAGGATCGCTATTCATACTAGGATTTTGCTTCTTTTTTCTGGACGTTTTGAGGCAAGAGATTCGTGGACTCAAAGGCTTTGTAAGCATCTCTGAGGAAGGTTTTGATTTGATTCCTGCCAATGATACCAAACTCAGAGTAGTTAGAAGCCTCCTCAAAAGTGAGGCGTTTAGCATTAATTTCAATGCGCCTGCCATCTCCTAACTTCGGAAAATCAATCACAGCTACACCATATTCGGCGATCGCCTTCTGGATTGCTTCATGCTCATGGAAATAGCCCCATTCATCACAACGACCCCAGTTTTTGATAAACACATGGGTGATGTAGCCTTGGTAATGTTCCAGAGACTCAATGAACAGCTCAATTGAATCACTTTCCCCATCACTGACGAACCACTTAATGAAAGACACACCATGCTCCTTGCCTAAGTCTAGTAAACCTTTGGTGTTAATCCATTGGGATACAGCCCGATGAGCTTGAGCGGGTAAATTGACCACGACAGTTTTCTTGAGTGCATAGTCAAAAATAGAATCAGGGACATCAGCCATTTTTTCATTTTCGGAGAAAAAAGCAGCCTTACTATCTTTGTAAATATTGAGGACAGTGGGATTACTACGATCCGCTTCAATGCCAGCTAACGGTATGGCGCGATCCTTAAGATATTGGAGCATGGTTCGAGCAACCCAACTTTTGCCCACCCCACCTTTTTCACCATCGATCAGGTTAATAATTGCCATAAGTTTGTCTCCTAATAACGATTGTAGTGTTTCAAGATTTTCTGTTGTGCCAAATAGTCATCATCGTCATCATCGTCTACAGGGACAGACTTAGGGACGATACTTTTTGGCTTGCTAGACTCAACCTGATTAGTCTGTTTTAAGTCCGAATTTATTCTGGTAGTTGTAGGTTGAATGTCTTTGGTTAAGCCAATAACATTCTGATTAATAGGCGGTGAACTAGGATAATCATCCGAAAACTTTGCGGGTTCTGACGGCAAAACTGACAGAGCAGGAATGCCTAAAGCTTTTGCTGCTTTAGTCGCATCACGCTTGGCTTTTGTCTCTGCTTTTTTATTTTCCGCATCGATTTTCTGTAAATACTTTCGTACTATCTGTGCAGAGATGGCAATGTGTAATTCATCTGTCAGTTTATGGCTGACTTCTTCATAGGTGTATCCCGAAGTGATTAAAGCCCTAATCCCGCTTTCCAAAGTTCGGATGATGTCGAGTTTGGTTTTTGGGTTATTGCGCTTCTGAGATTCATTGACCCATCGTTCTGACAAGGCTACCAGTTTATCTGTATCTACGTCCGCTAATGATGAACGAGAGGAAGCTTCAGTCATTTTTTTTGCTGTTGTCTGGTGGATGCAAATTCCTAAACCGTTGTCAATAAATCCTTCACTATGGAAATATTTGCTCCAGATTAATTTTTATATTGGTTCTAGTACCTCCCAGTTTATTACTTTTTTCAATCATAACCATTGCTCAATAGTACTAGGGTACTTTCTTGATAATTTTTTTACAGTTTGTTAGCGACTGCATAATTACTGTTAATGTCTAACGACTGGAATTTTAGCTTATCAAGAAAGTATAAATTTAATCCCTATATTAGCTCGATTTTGTACTCGAATTGAATTTTCTATGTCTAAAGTATTATTTTTTTAGTAAAAGTTTTGTACTATTTGTTGCCTAAATTTTACCTTTTCTGTACTAAAGTCATTCCACAGTTGTACTAAAATCGTTCCACAGTTGTACTAATCGATACTATCCCTACAACGATTTTTCGTGCTTTGAGGTATGTCCAAAACAGCTCGCAAGCTATGTTGCATGTCGGACAAAAAAATCGCTATCGCTCAATTTTTGTTCGACGGCAACATTACGCTTGCCAAAGGGGAGTGACCCCTTTGGAATCCCCCAAGCCAAATGACAAAATGCAAAGAAATTTAGAAAAACAAACTAGATATAGAATTAACTCTTTAAAATCAAAGTGTGTGTAGGATAAGATTAACTTTAAGAGCAACTGATAGCTACGGCGTATCAGGCTGTTTGTAGTTTGTATGAATTTTTGACAACAATTAAGCAGGATAAACTTTAGGAATAACAGCAATGACTTTATCCGTTAAACTAACAGTGCGAATGACTAAAGATGCGAAAGCTTCATTAGACCAGAAGGCAAGTAAACTGAAGGTTAATCCAAGTGAATTTGTTCGATTTGCAACTGATAATTACGATCCACAAACACTACCAGTTCAACAGCCCAAAGTTGATTGGGACACATATCATCTGCTTGGGGAACTTAAATTTGAGTTGAATAAAATTGGGACAAACATTAACCAGTTAGCCCATGATGCAAATCTAAGTTTGTTGATGGGGAGTCCAATGCAACCCCAACTTGATGAACTAACTGATTTATCTAACCGTATCAATCAAGCTATTGGTTTGATATTTGGTGTGAGGTCTCAAATTATAGAGATAGCAGGCTTAACCTATAAAGCAGAAAAAGAGGATGATTGGGAAAATTAGCAAAGGCAGTGGCTTTCGGGGATGTCTATACTATGTACTGGGCAGAACTGGGGCAGAAATAATTGATACGAATATGGATGGAGACAGTCCACGCAGTCTAGCAAATGAATTTGCAATATCTCGCCAACTGCGCCCAAAGCTGAATCAAGTAGTTTGTCATGTAGCACTTAGCCTTCGTCCTGAAGAGCATCTTAACAATGATTCTTGGCAGACAGCGATCGCCCAATATCTCAAAGAGATGGGATTTACCAATAATCAATATGTGGCTGTAAAGCATACTGACAAAGAAAATCATGAACACATTCATCTCGTGACCAGTCGGGTGCGAATGGACGGCTCAGTAGTTTCTGACAGTTGGGATTGGACGCGCAGCCAAGATGTGATCCGCAAACTAGAGCAAAACTTTGGACTAGCGGCTGTACCATCTAGTTGGGAGAGCGATCGCCAAGAGCAAACCAAAAGTCAGATTGACAAGGAATTAGAAACGGGTAAAGCCACTGTGAAGCGGCAACTCGCAGACAAGATCGATGCAGCTTTGGTAAATACCACATCACTACCAGATTTTATTGAGCAGCTAAATCTTGAAGGGATTGAAGTTAGGATTGACCGAGATCGCAAGGGAAAACCAAAAGGGATTGCTTACAAACTTGATGGAGTGAGCATGGCAGGCTCCAGTGTGGGCAAGGCTTATTCTTTACCGCGTATCTTGAAGCGGATAGCAAGTGTCTCTGAGCAAGGGACATCTCCTAATAGTCCTGCGATGGTATCTCACATATCGCAAGTCATTAGAGAGCAAGTAAAAGCAGGAATGACCATGCCCCAGTTGATTGAGCAGTTGAGACATTCAGGAATAGATGCTCATGTCAAATACACCCGTACCAAGAAAATTAAAGGTATTTCCTACAGTTTGGGAAGTAACAGCATTCAAGGTAATGAGCTAGGCAAAGAGTTTAGTTGGGGAGGGCTTCAGAAGTATTTACAGATCAGTTACGATCCAGCACGCGATCGCTCAATTATTTTAGAGATGCAAAGTGCTGACCGAAATGCGGTAAGTCAGCCTATGGATAATCTCAATGGTCTATCAGATAGTTTTCTAAATGAGCTTGTGGTGGAGTTAGAAAAACAGCGATCGCTTAAAGCACCCAACCCAACGCAATCTGAAAATATTACCAAATCAGAAATCCCGATTAACCCAGAGCAGAGCAGAAACGATATCATTCAGATGGTTGCAGCAATCTGCCATCAACTCCTCAATGAACTAGGTACTGATAGATTTGGAGCCATGGGCAAGAATGCTTACGGTATCCAACGAAGCGGAGATACTCTGACAGTTGAGAGATTACGAGGCGATCGCCAGATCATTTTGCAGGTTAAGGGACAAGAGACGGTGTTTGACAATTTGAGCGAATTTGATATCCGACAATTTGAGCAGGCTTGGCAGCAGTTGTCTCAAGCACAGCAACGAAGTATTGCTAATGTTTCAGACTTATTGAATCAAGAAGTTCGGTAAAAGTGGGGCAAGTCATCACGAAATCATTAACTTTGCGGTAATATTCATATGGATGTAAAGAGTGAACTATTGTCCCATGACATATATAATTTCCTGAATTGTGAGTTGCACATGTTCATAATGTTGTGGACTGAGATCCTCAACCAGAAGGATTTTCAGGATAACCTTTTTCCCTGTTGACTCTCGATTATTCTGAATATGTGCAAAGCCCTCGGATTTTGAATACCAGACAGTCCAGAGATACAAGTGGATAGACCTTATCAAGAGGATGGATTTGCTATTGCTTCACTTCATCAATCATGGCATTGGTACATTTGAGATTAAAGTAAGCGACACTTCAACTCCATACATTTTCTGTAAATATCCCAACTTTATTATGCGACCCCAATTTGTGCCAGTGATCACAAAGCTAGCAATTTAAGAATCACAAAAACTAAGAATGAGCGCTAGGCAATACCTAAATTTTGAGGTAGTAATGCAAGAAGCGAATTGAGTAGAATTATAATTAGGGTCTTAAATAAGATTTAGCAAATAAAATATCAGGCTGTATTCAAACTTTACTTTGGTCTTGGTAAATGACTATGAGTCTCAATTCAGCACATCGAGGATATCAGTATCAGGATTTAGCAACTGCATACTTTTTATTACAGAGCATAGTCAGCGGGTTTAAAGAAATCACAGTTGATCGTAAGAGGGACGAGAATGATCGCTTCGACGATCTAGAAATCCTTATCGATGACCGAACTATTCGTCGGCAGTTCAAGTATGGAGATGATACAAATCGTATTTTTGAACTAGAAGACTTAAAGACAGATCGTAAAGATTTGCGAATTGATAAGCTTGTTCAATACTATATTGACGCTGGAGCAACAAAAGCAGATGAATATCGAGTATGCACAACTTGGGCTCTCCCAATAGACACTGAATTTACTGCTTTATTGGAGCCTATTTCTACTGAACCCTCTTTCTCAGGACATTCAACAAGATGTTACCGATTGCGTGGAGACTTGATTTGGTCTAAAGGTGCTTCCTTTGCATGGAAACCCCGTATTAAACCTCTTAGTATTTCTCGTGAAAATTTTCTTGAATTTGTTGACCACTTTGTAATTGAGTTGCAATGCCCGCCTTTTTCTAGCGACCTGAATAATCCTGGAACGCTGGAAAGATTATTATTGAATTTACTGACCAACAGTATTGGAGTAGGTCAATACCCAAATCGAGAAAGGAATCCTGTAGATGTAGCTGCTACTATCGTATACCTTGCTTCTCAAGCTCGCGCTGAGGGGAAGACGTTGACTCCACCTGAAATAATCTCGAGTCTTCGACTCAGAACAGACTACGGTAGAGTTGCTCAACAATTTCCACTCGACAAAGCAATACTTGTAGAGCGCTCAAATTTACTGGATGACCTCACTCACGAGATTGAGAATGGGAAAATAGTTGTCTTAACAGGTGCTCCAGGTGCTGGCAAGTCATGGACTCTTACTCGCCTTACAGAAAAGCTAATAGCTTCAGGACATTTGGTGGCTAAACATTACTGCTATTTGGAGCCAGGCGATCCAGAAATTCAGAGACGTATTACAACTGATGTGCTTTTCGCCAACCTACTTTATGAAATAATTAGTGCTGAACCAGCACTGAAAGAGAAAAATCAACCAGTTTATTCGTCAGGTCCGAGAGAGCTAGAGAACATTCTTCGAGAAGCTGTGGCTATACGCAGTAATGGATTGATCGTTTTAGTTGTCGATGGTATTGATCATATTTCACGAATTCTACCTGAAGCTCATTCTATTGCACCAGAAGACACTAATATTATTCAACAGCTTGCCACACTTGACTTGCCCGACGGTATTTGTCTAGTGATTGGTTCGCAACCAGGCAATCATTTAGCTCCTTTTGATGCAACTGGAAAAACTGTTTCTATAACTGACTGGAATTTGCAGGAAACAAATTGCCTAGCCCAACGTTTGGGAACTTTTGAAACACTTAGAAAAGCTGGATTTGATAATTTAGAGAATGATTTCGCAGCATTACTGCATGAAAAGTCGGAAGGAAATCCTTTGTATGCGACCTTTCTGTGCAGAGAATTTATTTTTAGGCTTGACTCTGGTATTGCAATTGCCCCCCTAGCTTTTTTACAAGTAGCTCCTGCTTTGGAAGGAAATCTCTCTCGATATTACGACTACCTTCTGGCTGATGTGGAGTTAAACGGAGCAGGAAGTGTGGCTGATGTTCTAGGGCTAATAGATTTTGGGTTGACCCTGCAAGAGTTGCAGGAAATATTACCACCGCTACTTAAGCATCGTATTTCATCAGCCATTGATCGCCTAAACCCCATTCTTAAGCAAGTAACAAATCAAGGCGGCATCAGAATCTATCATGAAAGTTTCAGGCGCTTCATTGTTGAGCGACTAAAATCACAGGATTGCTCAATTGCTGACGTTGTTGCCCCTGTTATTCAGTGGTTAGAACATCGTGGTTTTTACAAGGACTCAAAAGCATATCGTTTTTTGCTGCCATGTTTACGTCGTGCGGGGCGGAAGCAGGAGATTCTTCATCTAATTGAGTTCGATTTCGTTTCTCGCAGTATTGAATCTGGACATCCACGTTCTGCACTTCAAGCAAACTTAATACTTGCTATTGAGATGGCAGCAGAGGAACTAGATTGGGTTTCTTTGGTGCGCTTCTCTGAGTTACATCGCTCTATTTATACATGCTATGACGAGAAGTTGAGAGATCTAGATCTTTTTAAGCTCTATGGTCAAACATTTGCAGAATTATTTGGTATGGATGCTTTAGTAGAGCGGTTACTTTTTGATGGACGACCAACTATACCTGCAAAACCAGGGCTCATTCTGTGTTCTCTTTGTGATGATGCTGGACATATGCCCCCTTGGAGTGAATACCTAGAACTTGAGAAAAAAGAACCAGAGGAGAATAGTAGCGATTCAGAGTGGATACCAGTTGCGATCGCTCAATTTCACGGACTGCTTCGACTTAAAGGATCTGAGACAATGTGCGATAGTCTCTTAGACTGGTTGGCAGAAGCTGAGGAACTTTCTTTAAAATACTTGCAAGGTATTCTTAGCAAGCTTCTTCAGATTGGCGGAATTGAGTCATTCAACTATTTAATGGATCAAACGAACATCACAGGTGAGATCGCTAGTATAATTAAAGTTGAGCTGGCAAAATACATTTCTAACCTTGGCAACTCTAAAAAAGCACAAGAAATTGCAAGCCATGCGTTACAGGAAACAACTTCTATAGAATTAGCTGTTGACTGTCTTGAATTAGGAGTGGAATCTGATGAAGTAGCCAAGAGTTTTTCAAATCTTACTGAAATTATTACTGGTTTTGACCATACTCTTGAAGATGAACCTTTACGTCAGTGGATTGCCGCTTTAAGAATTGTCGCAGTGACTGTACCCGAACAGCTAATCGATCTAAAAAAACGATTTAAGGGAGGAAATTGGTATCAAAACTGGTTGTATTTCACGGTAGTCTTGGCAGAGGCAGAAGTTAAAGCAAAGCAAAATTTAACTTCTGCACAAACAGATTTAATAGAAGCTATTGAATGTTTAGCTAGTGATACACAACCCTTTAAGGGAGAACCTCGTACCTGCGACCTTTATAGCCTAGAAGCAACTATCCATAAATCTATTGCCCGTGCTTTAGATTTATTAAAAACATCAACACAGTGGAAAGATGCTCTAGAGTGCCTTGTCAAAGTTACAAATGAAACAACTACTGATCTTCAGCGAACTCCTGTTGGACCTCTTGTCCATTACGCTCTAATAAGCTTGCTTTTACCTTATACTTCAGAACCATCACTATATGATTCTACTTTTGAAATAATAAGTCAATTGGTGGTACAAGTCGAGCAAAGTGGTCAGCTTTATGGATTGCATGCTGAATATGAAATGGACAAAATTCTTGCTTTATTTAGAGGAGGAAACGTTGATCTTGCCCGTAATTGCTGGAAAAATGTTGGCAAGTACTTATGTGCTTATGGATCTCGTAAAGATGGCACCATCGATGAATTGCTTGATAGCTTACCAGCTTTAAAGAGGGTAAATTTACAAAACACTCGTGCAGCAATCAAAAAAGTTCAGCCCCTTGTTGATGCAGTTTTAGTGCATACAGATGGCAAAGGGACTAAACATTCGCACAATAGTTGGTATGAAGCTCTATGTGAAGCAGATATTGTTGCAGGGCTGATTCTACTAGCTCAATCCTTAACTCTTGATGGGGGGGCTCTTAATTGGAGACTTGAGAATGCAGTCAATGAGGCTTTGAACTCAGTAAGACTTACAGGTAATCCACTGGTTCTCAGTTTTCTGTTTGGAGCATATCCCTTTGATGGATCAGGAAATTCAGCCAAGAGTCGTCTAGACGTTGTCAAAAGGCTAATAGAAGTCGATCCAGTTTTAGGTGAATTCCACTTCCGTTTATTAACTGCTCAAGTACAAGGAGACTCTGAGAAGTTTTCTCTCGTTGCATGGCAATGCTTGGAAGATTTCGCAGACGTTAATAACCTTGAACTTGCTTCAGGTCAATGTGTAGTTGGCTTAGAAAAAAATGAAGATCAATCAACTCATAAGGGTAGCAAAGTAGCGCATCCTCAAATTAATGTAGTAATTCCTACGTTCCAACCTAATTCAACACCTCTAGAAATAATGAAAGGGGTACGTGAATTTTGTCAAAAGACTCGCTTCAATAAAGACTCCAATAATTGCTTTGTGAACGCATTCGGCTATCGTTTAATTGAGCTAATCGAATCAGATGCTGAAAATGAAGCTATCCAGCTCATCCGCTATTTAGCAAATGAATATTACACATATGAAGATGCAAGCTTATTAGCTGAGTTAGGACAAGGTCTAGAGCTGAGTGGCTTTCATCGTGTAGCTGCGATCGCCTTTACCTTGGCATATTGTTGCTCCCGAGGTGGTGGCGGATGGTTGAAGTTGGGAGGTTCCAAATATGAATCCTGGTTAATTCATGCTTTGAAACTTGACCGAGAAGAAACACTACACTGCTTGACTGGCAGAGTTGCTCATTTCCTATATGAGTCAACTTACGTTGCAGGCATCGCACGTCACCTAATTGAAGTTTGTGCTGTACAAGGTGAAGTAGAACTTGCTTTCAGAGCATGGGATGCAGCTTTTCAGGTTATTCAGCACCGCCTCCCAAGTCATGAGACAACAATTGGTCTTTTTCTCCCATACTTACCTGATGAGGTTCCTGCGTGGTCATTGGATGAAGGATTAGTGCTATTACTATTAGCTCGTGTGACACACCCAGAACTAGAGCGAAAAATGGCTGCTCTTTCAGGACTGGCTACTTTAGTTTGTTCGATTCCTAATTTAATTATCGCGCCACTAAGGGAATTTTTCAAACGTGATATTCCTATCACAACCGTTTTGTCAGTGCTGGGAATACTACAGTGCAGTGAGTTAGTCCCCTATACTTTATCAACAGCTTTACAAGATGAACTTAAACAGCTTACCCAGAGTAAAATTTTTGGAATTCGAGTACTAGCACAAACACTTCTTCAAAGAATTGGAGTTAAATTGGATACACTTTATAGAAGTTGTGAATTTACCGCTCCGCCAGTTGATTCAAATAAACACAAGGCTATTATTTCCCTAGATTGGGGTGAACGTGTTGAGCAACTGACATCAATATGGAATGAGTTTCCTACGCTAATAGCCGCTCGATTTGATCAACTATGGCAAGGCTCAGAACTTTATAGTGAGCGAGCGAATAGCCGATATCGTGCATCAAGTGGTTTCAGCAAACGAAACTTACCTAGCACCGAAATCTTGACGTGGGAACAAGAGATATTTGAGAGCGTTTTTCACGAAATACTTAATGGTATTGACATTCAATTATGGAATAAAGGGGAGTGGTCACTCAATGCGATTCAGGAAATTGCAGAACATATTCTACCAAGTATTAAAACACAAGTAGCGAGGTGGAATAGCCGATCTATAAGACCATCTTTACCATTACCAAATGCTCAAAAGTCCTCTATTTCTCATGTTGTAGCCATTTCAGGTGAGGATTCATATAACGGTTGGTATCGTTGCGGTTATTACGAGCGTGAATTAATTCTTGAGCGCGAAACACTTCCTGATTTAAAGTGTGAAATTAAGATATATGCTGGCATTGAGTTTTCGGATCAATCTTTACTAAGATCCAATCAGATACCCTTTGGATTTGGTAACGCTGAACAGGGTTGGTTCTGGGAGGAAAAGGGAGGAACGCAGATCTATTTGAACTCCTTTTACGGACCTTTGGTTGGTTTTGCGTGTACACGAGATTATTTAGGATGTCGCCCAATTTTAGTATTACATCCTAATTTATCTATTCGCTGCGGTTTATATCCAGGAAGGTATCCAGGTCATTTAGAGCTAGTAGATAGCCAAGGAAAATCTGCTGTTCTTTTCCGTTGGTGGAATGTCAGACCTTTGGGAGACGAACTGTATGAACAAACGCCAATTCTACAAGGCTATGATTTAATCTTACGTCCAGATATCTTTGAGAAAATATGTCAGTTTTCTACACGCGCGCCCATTGAAACAAAAATTGTGAGGTAGTGAATAACACGGCAATTGGCGGGGCGACAACGATCAACTCTGGGGTTAAATATGCTGCCGTTTACCAGATGACAGCTATTGGTGAGGCAGCTAGACGCTCATCCAGCTATAGATTTGACGATCGATATCTAGTTGTCGCGACAGCTTGCGATCAGTAAAAATGACAGAGTTGATCGCTGTCGCCACTCGCCAATGTCGCTGTCGTTTGATATTCAACTCAAAAAACAGCCTAACCACTCAATCAAGAAATGCACCTGCTTATCCCCAGGCAGAAGAGCCAGACTCGTGATCTTAATTCTCCCCTTCTCGAAAGAGAAACGATAATAGAACTCAATCGGGATCTTCGCGTGAAGCAATTCCCAAAGCGAATCCGTAAGTTTCGATTCCAGAAACAGATCGCGCCCATTCTCTGACGCATAAATGCGAAACACTCCAACCTTACGCGCCACTAGCTTTAATTCCATAACCCTAAGCAAAACCTGAGTTTCTTCAGGCAAAGCCCCATACAGCCCCTCCCAAACCGCCGCCAACTTGAGAATCTCCTCCTTCGACTTCACCTTCGCCAAGGTTAAATAAGCATTAATCTTCGTCTCACTATCCGACATATAAGTATCAGGAATAAAAGCCACCAAACGCGGCAACTGAAGCTCCGTATCCGCAACTTCAGGCAAAATCTTCCCACGTAACTCATTAATATATTCCTGAAGCAAATCCATATAGAGCGCAAAGCCAATCACATCCGCCTGACCCGACTGCTCCTCACCCAAGAGATCCCCCAACCCACGAATCTCCATATCACGCATCGCCAGTTGATAGCCTGAACCAAGCTGACTAAACTCCTGAATTGCATCCAATCTCCTCTTCGCTGAATCCGTCAATTCAAGGTTAGGTGGATACAGCAAATAGGCATGAGCCTGAATCCCTGCCCGCCCAACGCGACCGCGTAATTGATAAAGTTGCGCCAAACCCAACTTATGAGCATCCTCAATCACAATCGTATTCACACGCGGAATATCCAAACCCGACTCAATAATCGTGGTACAGAGGAGAATATCCGCCTCATTGTTATTAAAAGCAACCATCGCCGCCTCTAACTCCGACTCCTGCATCTGTCCATGCGCGATCGCCAATCTCACATTCGGTAACATCGCTTGCAAAGAAACAGCGATCGCATCAATCCCCTCAATACGCGGCACAACATAAAATACCTGACCACCACGGTCTAACTCATGGCGAATTGCCGTTTTTACTAGTGACGCATCATAGGCAGACAAATGGGTTTGAATCGATCGCCTTGAGGGAGGAGGAGTGGCAATCACACTCATTTCCCGCACCCCAGAAAGTGCCGCATAGAGAGTACGGGGAATCGGCGTTGCGCTTAAAGTCAATAAATCTACATCCCCCTTCATCGTCTTAATTTTCTCTTTCTGCAAAGTGCCAAAGCGTTGCTCCTCATCAATGACTAATAAGCCCAGATCGTAAAACTCAACATCCTTAGACAACAGTTGATGCGTACCGACAATGACTTGAACTTCACCATCCGCAACCCTTTCTAAAACCTGCTTGCGCTCCTTCGCAGGGCGAAACCGATTCACGATCTCTACTGTGAAAGGATAAGCCGCAAACCGAGTTTGGAGCGTATGGAAATGCTGCTGCGCCAGAATCGTCGTCGGAGCTAACAGAGCCACTTGTTTACCCGCACATACCGCCTTAAAGATTGCCCGCACCGCCACCTCAGTTTTCCCAAAGCCAACATCACCACAAACCAGCCGATCCATTGGGCGATCGCTTTCCATATCTTGCTTCACATCTTGAACAGCTTTGACCTGATCTGGTGTGAGTTGATAGGGAAAAGAATCCTCCATCTCCTGTTGCCAATCGGTATCAGGTGGAAAAGCATAGCCAACTAAATTGGCGCGGCGGACATAGAGTTGCAGTAAATCCCTTGCTAACTTGTAAATCTCCTTTTGGCATTTGCTGAGAGCGTTATCCCACGCCTTGGTATTGGTGATGCTGTTTAACTTAGGCGGCTTATTAGAAGCACTGCGATAGCGGGAGAGAATCTTCTCATTTTCTGGTGTGCTTGCCACAGCAGTCTTACCATCAGCAAACTCAACGATGTAATGCGGTTGCTTTTCTCCCTTCACTTCAATGGTTTCAAAGCGCGTAAACTTGCCAATCCCATACTTACGATGCACGACATAATCACCCACATTTAGCTCGTCAGGATTAACTGACTTAGCCGTATTCATGCGTGAGGGATGGACAAAAGATGGTGATGCTAATAATTGCTGTCCAAATAATTCGCGATCGGTCAAGAGAGCTAGATTACAACTAGGCAAAACAAACCCTTGCATCTCCATCAGTCCCGAATATTTCAAAATGACTGGCTTACCAGCTTTCTGAATCCGCGCAATGGACTGTAAATCATCAGGATCACTGACAAAGTTAGCAATGCAGTCATATTCCTTGAGTAGAGTTGCCACACGCAAAGGTTGAGCCGAAATCAGGGTGACTTGATATTCCGATTTGAGATATTCACGAATCAGCGCTGCAATCTGGTCAAACTGATGGGGAACTATGG
Source organism: Pseudanabaena sp. BL-A-41 (assembly GCA_050632425.1). Lineage (GTDB taxonomy): Bacteria > Cyanobacteriota > Cyanobacteriia > Pseudanabaenales > Pseudanabaenaceae > Pseudanabaena. Next base: position 137,126 of record CP192604.1, read on the forward strand.
GAATAGAGGCACTCGCAAAATCAAAAATATTGGCTTTGGGTTTAAGCGATCGCTCGCTAAGTTGAAGCATCTGAAACTTCTTCGCCTCAGTTATGCACTTAGCAAAGTCCCAATGCAGTTTCGGTGTATCGGCTTGCGATTGATTTCGATAAAGTTCATCGGCTGCTTCGTACCAGCGATCGCTATAGCTCTGACATTGTTCGGGTTCATCAAGGGCGACAATAAAGTTTTTGGGTAAATAATTTAGCAATGTGGCTTTGTGAGCAGCAACAAACTCATGCAAATCGACAGGGGCGATCGCTATGCTGGATAGGTCAGTGAAGCTTTTGGGATTAGTGGGGTCAAATTCTCTGATTTTCTCGACAGTGCCGCGATTGCAACTTAGGCGCACGGGTTGATTTCGATTAACTGGAAACACTTCAAAACTAAATCCTTTGCGGCTCCATTGTTTTGATTCTCTTACTTCTTTGACTTCTTCATATCCCAATCTTGCCAGAGCCTCGGCAAGTAATTTAACTGATTGCGAATCGCCGATATTGAGATAGAGGCTATGTTTTTGGAAGACTTGAGTGGATGGTAGATGGGGTTGTAGCGCGTTAATGGTGGTAGCGATCGCTAGGTTAGGCTGTGGTTTGGCAAGTAGTTCTGCTAATATCTCAATCCTTGTCCAAGCGGTTTCTAAATCGATTTGGGCTGATTCGTAGGGAAATGTATCAAGGGGTTGATATAGGTAGACGCGCCATGACATGGACTGGAGTTGTAAAGCCCATCGGGTTGCTTCTTCGACGGTGGCAGTGACGATGAGTAATGGTTTGGTTTGTTGTTGGCTTAGGTGGGTGCTGACCAGTCCTTTGCCTAAGCGTGATAGTCCTGATAGGGATATGCTTTTGGCTGTTTTGAGTTTCTCGCCTATTTTTGTGGCGATCGGCGATCGGGCGATATTCTCTAGGACTGCTGTGAAGGTCATGGGTTGGGACTAAGGGTTCTCTATTCTAGTTAAAATACAATCCCTTCATAGAGAAGCTCGATCGCAAACTCAAATTCAAGACTTGATAGGGTAATCGTATCGCCCGCAATATAGGGGTAGTACAGCCACATTCTGCCTTCGCCGCGTGCGTAGCGCTCCACTGATATTTTATCGGAGTTGATGAGTAGATACTCTTGTAAGCTAGGGATGGTGAGATAGTTGGTAAATTTCTCGCCGCGATCTCTAGCACTGGTTCCAGGAGAGAGAACTTCGGCAATTATGGTCGGACTTTGGATGAATTTACGGGCGTTGAGATCTTGAGGATCGCAACTGACAACAACATCAGGATAGTAATAGGGGCTATTGGTCGTAACTTGCACTTTGACATCAGCGACATTGATGCGACAGCCTCGCGATCGCACTTGGGGATATAGGGTTCTGTAGAGGTTGAGTGTGATGTCATTATGGGCGAGTGTGCCGCCTGTCATGGCGAATACTTCACCGTTGATATATTCATGACGGAGATCTTGCTGGGGTTCCCATTCAAGATATTCTTTTATGGACATTCTGGATAGTTCTTGAGATATAGCTAGCATATTTTTCTGGTTTGCATTAGATGTTGACTGTTAGGGAAATTTTCTTTGATCGTCCTGTAGTTTTTCACTGAGGCGATCGCTGACTTCTAGGATGATTTGTATTGATACTCCTATAGGCATGGGAATTATCTTCATTGTATCAAAAGCGCCAATTCAAGGATGAAATGCAACGACATCTGATGAAGCAAAGAATACTTCGTAAGGAGTAAGATAGTCAAGAGATTTTCTCGGCCTGTGATTGATCAAATTTACCATTTTCTGAAAGTTCTCTTCTTTCACGATTTTAAAGTTTGTACTTTTGGGATAGAACTCTCTAATCAATCCATTAGTATGTTCATTCAATCCACGTTCCCATGAATGATATGGATTTGCGAAGAAAGTCTCTATTTGTAGACTTTGAGATAGCTGTTCATGCCCACAGAACTCTCTTCCATTATCAAAGGTCATTGTCTTTCGGAATGTTGATTTCAGAGGCTTAAACAGATTGATTGTCACTCTATTTATTTCTGCTATTGTCTTGTCTTTAGCTAGCCCAGCAAGTAAGTACTTCGAGGCTTTGTCAACATGTGTAACGACTACACCCATGTGATTGCAGCCAATTACAGTATCACTTTCCCAATGTCCAATCTCTATCTTTAAATCAGCAATCTTGGGACGGTGTTCAATTCCTACCCGATTAGGGATTCCACCTCGCTTCTGGTTACGACTTTTGCGTCGTCGTTGTTTCTGCTTTTGCCTTAGGTATTGTTGATATATTCCCATCTCTTGATAGTTGGCATAGATCATCAGATAAATCGTTTCATAGCTGATTTTACCCAATCCCTCACGTTTCATTCTGCCTGCAAGTTGTTCTGGACTATGATGTTGCTCTAATCTTTGTTTTACTTCGGTGATCGTCTCGGCTCTGACACTCTGGAATTTGACCTTGGCTTGTTGCCGTCGTGCTTTCATCAGAGCAACTGCCGTATCTGGCAAATAGCCAATCTGGCGCTCATCTGTGTTCCGTGATAGCTCTCTGGATATTGTACTTTTGTTCCGATTCAGGTGACGACCTATCTCTGTTATGGATAATTGCTCAATTACTCGCAGTTTATACAGTTCACTTCTTTCTGCGGTGGTAAGATGGGTGAAGCTCATGAGGATTTCCTGATTGTTGTGATTATCATCAGATTATCCTTATGAGTCCCTTTACGCAAAGATCTCTAGGTGTTGCATTTCATCCTTGAATTGGCGAAGCTTTATGGGCAACCATCTAAAATCTGCTGGATAATTATTCGGAGTTGTTTCCAGACAATTTCTCCTTTAAATTGCTCAAAAAAGTTGGTGGGCTGATCATAGAAATAGAGCTTTTGTTGTCTCAGTTCATAAACTACTGGGATTTCGTACCAGAGCATATCTACGCGGAGGTCAAAGGGATTTGTTGTTTGGATAGAAATTCTGGTTTCTGGATCTAGCTCATCAACGATCGCGATCGAAAAACACAAATGGGTTGGCATTCTAAAATTAAAGAAAGCTTGTCCTGCTGCATCTGGACTGACTGACTTTCTTGCCCACACCATTGCTTGAGATGAGAATTGCTGTAAGGTTGGCATTTTTAGGTCTGTGAATTCAGAGAATAAGAAGAAGGCTTCTCCTCGCATTCCTAATCCTGCTCCAAAGTCTTTGATTTTGGCGATGTAGTTAAATTGAATGCTGCTGTGTGTGACATTTTGGATAATGTCTAAACATCCTTTTTGTTTTAATTTTGCTAGTGTGTTTTTGAAGTATTGTTCTAGGGCTTTGCGATCGCGACAACCATCTATGCGAACATAACTCAGTAAAATTTGTTCGATAACTTTAGACTCAGAGCCTTTCACAATAACTACATGGTTATTGTCTCCCGTTACATTAACTGAATCTGAAGCATCGCCATTGATAGAGATTGCACCCTCTCCTGTCGCTAGCACTAGCTGCCTTGACTGAATAGCGGCTATTAATTTTTGCAGATCCGTTTCAGTAGCTTGACCTGCTAAGACTCGACTTATAATCTGCTGAATGTTAATTGCCATAAGATTTATTACAAATATTTTCTAGATAAAATTCATAATAGTAAAATTACATGCATATTGAGTTGTCGAGAATAAAGTGAATCTAGTAAAAGGCTCTCTATTAGTATTGCTAAGTTTTCTATGTAACGATGCAGCAATCTCTAATCTGAGGTTTACTGCTCTCACTCATGCTTCAGCAGATCCTCTACCTTATAATACACTTTCTCAAAATACAGAAAGTAATATGCCACCTCTGTCTTCATTAGGTAGACTGGAAAAAGCTCAGCAACTCCTCCTGACAGGTAAACAGCAATATCAAAGTGGAAAGTATTCTGATGCCGAGGAAACACTTAGAAATGCTCTTGATTTATTAAATAGCGAACAATCTCATTCTATATTCCAGAATCCAAAAACACGAACTTATGGTACTTCAATCGATATTTTTGGAATATTTGTATATAAAGATCAAAGAACTTCTAGTCCTAGTTTCTCAAAAATTGAGATTCCGAAGCCTTTAGATGAAATTTATGAAGCAACAATTAGTAGTCTTGCTCTTGGAAAAGATCCAGACTTAATATACTCTCAGATTATTTCTCAGAGTATTGATGAACTCCGATCAATTTTGGGTCAAACCAGTGAATCAAAGCCCAGAGTAAGGAACCCAAAAACTTATACTAGTCTATCTAAAGAGAAAATTCAAAATATTAAGGATATTCATAACATAGAGTTAAAAATTCTTCAGTTCCTGCAGCAATCCCTCGTAGCTCAAAATCAGGATTCTAAAACAGAACAGGCACTGGAATTTGCAGAATCAGCTCGAAATCTTGAGCTATTAAGAATTTCACCAGCTATTGCCTATGCTTTAAATTTTGCAGTTCAGCAAGGTAAACTTACCAATGAGGGGCTGCGAGATTTTACACCTCCAGACAAGCAAAGTATTGGAGACATTAAAGGAATTGCGGAAAGAAGCAATGCCACACTTGTTTACTATTCAATGGTTTCTGACAAAGAAGCATTAGCCTGGGTGATTAAACCTAATGGCGAAATGAATGTCAGGAAAATCAAAGTTGACATAGAAAACTCGACTTTAGTTGAGACTATAAATTCTACACTTAGGGCGACTGCATCATTCATAGATAGAGGACAACAGGCTAAATCTCTAATTCTAGATGTTCGGAATCTGAGATCGAATACCTTGTTTGAAGATACAGAAGAAAAAATTCGTAAAAGATATTTAATAAGTGAATCTGACCAAAGAGAGAAGCTCCAAACTCTTCATAAAGTCCTGATTAATCCTGTCAACGATTTACTTCCAACAAACCCAGATGATCACGTAGTTTTTATACCTCAAAGCTCATTACTCTTAACTCCCTTCCCCGCGCTTTTAGATAGTTCAGGTAAATATTTAATTGATCGTCATACTATTCGTGTTGCGCCTAATTTACAGAGTTTGGCTTATGGACATAATTTTCTCAAGAAATTCCCTAAAGGACAGGAAATTCTGATTGTCGGTAATCCTACAACTGAAAATGTATTGCCGTTACCTGGAGCAGAACAAGAAGCCAACTTCCTTGGGCGGCTAACAAATAGTTTTCCTTTGACAAGAAATCAAGCTACACCTCAAGCAGTTTCGCAATTTATAGGTAATGCAAAAGTTTTACATTTTGCAACGCATGGAGTTTACAATATTGTTCCACCTCCGCAAGATATCATGCTACTGATTAGGCAAGGAGCTGAGAGTTCATTTGTCCAATATATTAAGGGAATTGCTAGCCCTAACAATAGGGAAAATAGAGTTTTTTATAGCTTATGGCCTACAAATGATGGAAAAGGCATATGGCATGTTATACGAACTAATGGCTCGTTGCCAGGAGCCGTTGCGCTAACTAACAGTTGGTTTACTTCTCAAAACATGCTAAATTTAAAACTTAATGCGGATCTAGTTGTTCTAAGTGCTTGCAATACAGCAAAGGGTATAGCAACTGAGGAAACTTTACTAGGAATCCCTTTGTCACTAAGTCTAGCAGGTGTTCATCGCGTAGTTGTATCTCTTTGGTCAGTACCTGATATTCCTACAAAAGATTTGATGATTGAGTTTTATTCTGCTATGAATATTCAGGATTTAGAAAGAAAAGAAATTGATGAAGCCAAAGCATTACGCCAGGCAATGCTGAAAGTGAAAAGTAAGCCAAGATATTCTGATCCGATTAATTGGGCTGGATTTATCGTGCTTGATGTATCAAGGAGGTAGTGAATATCTTCCTAAGAGCTTTTAGAGTTAGTAGAAGCTAATTCTATTTCCAGTAAATTCGCCTCAACCTTTTGAAGGATAGAGTGGTCTGGCGGCAATATAACAGACAAGATTTTTAAGGCATCTAGGTACAAAGATTTTGCTTCCACGTAGCGATTCTGATTGAAGTAGAATTTTGCCAAATTGTTAGAGGTTATTCCTACTGTAATATGTTCGTTACCTAATATTTCCTTTCGCATTTTTAATGATTCCAAATAATAAGCCTCTACTTTTTCTAAATGCCCTAGATCTTCATAAAGACCTGCTAAGTTATTAAGTCCAGTAGCTATATCAGGATGCTTTTCTCCTAAAATACGTTTCTGGATTTTTTGAGCTTCTAAAAAAAGAGGTTCTGCTTCTATATATTTCTTGAGTTTAGAATATACTTGAGCTAGATTATTCAGAGATGTAGCTACATCAAGATGTTGACATCCTAATAATTTCCTAGATATCTCTAAAGATTTTTTATACTGATCTTCTGCTTCAGAATATCGCTCTTGAGAGTAATAACAAGATGCCAAATTGTTTAAATTGATAGCAATTCGGGGATGTTCAACTCCAAGCAAATGAAGATTCATTTCATATGCCTGGCAATGTAACCGTTCAGACTCTTTATAGTTACCTTGAGCATCATAAAGCATCGCAAGATTATTCAGGCTATCTGCTATATCAACATGTTCAGAATTTAATAATTTCCTTCTCATTTCTAGAGCTTTTATGAATAAAGTTTCGGCATCATCATACTTGCCATTATCATAATGGGCTAATGCCAGATTATTAAGACTATCTGCTACATCAGGATGCTCTTCACCCAAAAGTTTTCTTCTCATATTTAAAGCATTATTATTTAGATTTTCTGCTTCTACGTATTTTCCCTGACTTCTATAAGCATATGCTAGATTACTCAAACTCATAGCAGCATCTAAATGTTCCGAGCCGAGACGAATCTGGACAATTTTATAACAATGTTTCCACCAGTGCTCTGCTTCTTCATAAAATCCCTGCTCTTGATAGAATCTACCTAATCCTTGGAATGGCTTAATTAATTGCTCATCACTTAGATAATCACTCCAAGAGGTTGCTGCTTCAGCTATGTGAGGAATCTTGGGTTGCATTTGCACAACGAGAGTTTGGGTCGCAGATTCTGGAATTTCTTCCGCAATATTGACCATGACTTGACAGTATCGAGTTTTTAAATCCTCACTTAGATCACTCTCAGCCAATTTCATTTGAAAAAATTCTCTCATTAGTGGATGCAACCGGTAAGTCTCAGCAGCAATCCGTTGGAGAAGATTAAAACGGAGTAATTTTACATCTCTAAAGTCGTCTAACTCTTCTAGATCTTTATCTGACTCGCATAGTACAACTAAAGACCATGGAATAGGAGCAGGCGCAAATAGCCCTAGTAGACATCCCAACCTTTTGGCTGCTCCTACCTCATCCCAACTTAGTTCAAATGCGGCTGCAACACCTAAGGTTGCTGTCATATCTTCATCACCTTCATTCTTGCAAAGGGCTTTAGCTGCTAAACGTTTACTATTTAATAGTCGGAGCATTTTTTCTAGAGATAAATCTAGCTTCTGCCCTAAATATCGCCCTACTGTTTCTAAGCCTAGAGGTAAATATCCTAACCAATTGCATAAAGCTTTTGCGTTTTCAGGCTCTTTTTTTAGCCTCTCTTCTTCTCCCATAAGATCTTCTAATAAAGATAATGCGGATGTTTCATCCAATACATCAACCAACAATTGAGGTATGGATTTCCCAAGACGACTACGACTTGTAAGTAGCACCTTAAAATACGAATGAACTGGAGGAAGATAAGGTCTAATGGAGCTGTAGTCAATAACATCATCAAGAATGACCAAAAGCTTCCCTGTAGACCACTGATGCCAACAATATGCAACTTTACCAATCAAATCTAGATTTTCTGGAGGATTTAGATTTAGGGATCTAGCGTACTCAACTATTTGAATACCTAAATCTAGATTTTTACGCAACTCAAAGCAACAAACCCCACCTTGGTAAAGCTCTTGAAACTTTATGGCATATTGAATAGCTAACTCTGTTTTACCAACACCTCCCATCCCGACGATTGCCGACATTTCACTCTGTTGAAGTTGGTTGTGAATAACATCTAATTCTTTATCGCGACCAACAAACTTGATAATTCCACTACGTGGTAATTTATTGGGTTTGTTAATAGGTTGCTTGACGAGATTTAGGGAAGATAAAATACTTTGAATTACCTCTGCGTCAGTGCCAGTAATTACTAGATTTCCATCTCCAGTTACAATCTGGGAGTTGATTACATCTCGACTGACTCCAACTGCCCTATCTCCACTGACTAGTATTAGATTCCCGCATTGGAAAGCTTCACCAATTAATCGAATATCTTCCTCATCATGATTGCTTGATTTAATTCGCTCAATGATTTCTGTTAGATTATCCGACATGCTCAATACCTAATTAATTGATTTTGTTGAGATATTTAAGATTAATATAGTTATATTTTCTGTCTTTATCAAATTTTTTTCAAAGTATTTCTATCTCCTGTAATAATAATTGAGCCATTAGCATTCTTAACTGCAACTGCACGATCTCCAGAGGCAGTGACTATAGTATTTTTCACATATCCATTGAACGATCCTGGTTCAGACTCAACATCAAGTGGCTGCTCTAATTCTTTTGGTAAGCCCTTGGGCGGCAAATCACCACCAGCATAATAGGCTAAGACAAATTCACTCATATTTTCAGTGTTTAAAACTGGATGCTGCTTATCACCCGTTAGTGACGGCACAATCCTACTTGCATACATTGCTAAATCATTAGCCCTCACATATCCATCTTTCTTAACTGCCCCCTCACCGCAAAGCCCCTTAATCAACGCATAGGTAAACACACTATAAGGTTTAGCAGCAAAAGATAGCTCGTCAGGCATCGACGAGCCAATAATCATCTTCCCTCCACCCTTAGCAAACAACTTAGTCGCTTCAGGAGGCAAAGGAGCCTTCGCAACCTGAAACCCATCCAAATCACTTAAACCACCTGCATGGCAACAATCCAACAACACCAAAAGCTTCTGAGCAGGAATATCCTTAAGCAAACCAACAAACTCACTACCACTAATTGCAGTTTCTGATAAATCCTTTGAGTCATATCCATGAGGCATCAAAAAATATGACTTAATTGCCCCAGATAACTGATGCCCATGCCCCGAGAAATAAACCAACACCGTTGACTCAGTATTAGTTGTACTTGCCAAAGCCTCCAACGCATTAATTATATTAGCTCTATTTGCTTGCTCACCCGTCAGCACCTGCACTTGACTCTCAGGATAAGCACAGCGCTCAGGATCTTTCAGAATTTTGGCAAATCCCTTTGCATCATCTATCGTACTAGGCAGATCGCCACCGACACCAATCACACAAGCATGACCCTGCTCAAACAGATCGCTCATTTAGCCATCCTTTCGCAAAAACTGGCAACATAAGCGCTATTATGTCATCCCAGAAAGAAAAAAACAGCTTTTTATCAACAAATTATCAACAAAACTTTGTGATTGTTACATCACGACCAAATTTCTCGCTAAACTCAATAACAAATAAATGGTTTCAGTACAGAGATCGCCCAACAATGACTAAGATTTTCTGCTCCAGCCTATTGAGCTTGACCCTATTCACACTGGGATGTCTTACCAGCAACGCCGCGATCGCACAAACAAAAGTACTTGCCAAACCAGATGCCCTAACTGTTACAGGGATTCGTAGTGTATCTATAAAAGAGACGCGCATCCTAACCCTGCGATCGACTGACCCTGTTAACAATATTCGTATTTATGCCTTTGACCTATACAACAGCGACCGCGATCGTGTCTTCCCCAAAAGCCTAATTACAGTTCCTTCTCAGGTCAAGCTCGTTAACAATGAGAGCCTAGAAACTTTCCCTGTTGAATTCAACTTACAGAACTCCCCTAGTGGAGAATTTCAAGGTGAAATCTTAATCAGTTACGATGGTAGCGAAGTCTCAGTTCCCGTCATTGTTCGAGTTAAAGACCCTTGGTATTTGCCCTTTACACTACTAGTGTTTGGAGTGCTTTTAGGCACAACAGTCTCTAGCTACAGCCGTTCGGGGCGAGTCGCTGATGAAATTGCCGTTAGCATAGAGAGCCTACGCACCCAGTTAAACAGTGATATAGATATTCCACCATCTTTTGCATCACGTATCTCAACGCATCTCATAGATGCCGAATTTGCCAAGGACGCAAAACAAATAGACTCCGCCCAAAAATCAGTTACCGAAGCCAGAAACTTCTGGAATAAATGGATTCGCCAACGAGCAGACTGGCTAGAAGTTTTAAGAGTAGGTAATATCCTCAAAGATAATCTAACAAAACTCCCTGTACAAGATGCACAAACCCTTTATATTCAGGCAATTCAAAAAGATTTAACCAACATCATCTTAACCATCGCCGATAGTCCCAATCCAAGCGAATTAGGTCAAAAAATCAATCAACTCTCTCAGCAACAAGATACTTATCGATCTATTCACCATCAATGTCTGAGTTTACAGAAAGATCTTGATAGATTTAAGCTAACTAATACAGAAGATGGCGATCGCGACAAATTACAGGCATTGAAAGAGCAAGTTACTAAACTCAATCACCAATTAGGAGATCTTCTTCCTTCTAATCAAGAAGAAAATACTGAACTGAAAGCGATCGCAACAGAAATCAATCAAGCTTTTGTCACGTTCAAAACACTAAAAGATAACAATAAAGTCGAAAATGATCCGCCAACTGTCAATATCCCCGAATTAGAAATAGGAGAAAGTAAATCTGTGAAAGATGCAGCTACTGGAGTTCCAATTTTGTCTGTCCCTGAAATCTCATCTCCCCAAACAGATGATAATTTTATTTTGAAAGTTATTGCTATCCTAATTCGTAACCCGAATCAACGACTACAAGTATTTTCTATAGCAGGTTATCTAACCACGATCACTTTTTTGGCAGGGACAGGCTTCAATCAACTTTATCTAGAAAGCCCCACCTTTGGCTCCAATGGCATCAAAGATTATTTTGCGCTCATTGCTTGGGGATTTGGCGCAGAGGCAACTCGCAATGCCATAACCAATGCCTTGCGAAAAACTGATGTGTCAAAGTCATAATACACTTATTCAAATATTGCTTGAAGTTAAAGTAGTCATGAGTAGCTAGCAGTTCATGATTACTGCTTAGGACTGGGCTTAGCCACTTTACCCGCCTGTTTAGGCTTCCCCTGAGCAGATTTCTTCTCCTTACCCTTTGAAGCTTTACCCAAATTCGGCTTCGCCGCCTCATCCAGATCGCCAAACTTCTTCGACCACCACTTCTCCTGAGAAGACCAGAAAAAGACCACATCCGCATGATCCTTGCGTTGCCGCGCCTGAACATCCGCACACTTCAACATCACCTTATCCACCCCATCCTTAGCATAGGGAAACTTAGCCAAAGGCTTACCACAGACAGGACAAGCAAAACTAGTCACCTCCGCCGTCACTGCATTCTCACCCTTGGGTTGAGGAATCTCCCACTGATTACGGCGATCGCTCCAAAACATCACCAGATTCTCACAGCCATGCTCACACTTGAGAAAATGCCCACCACTCACCTTCTTAGAAGGAATCTTACTGAGTGGATGACTACAAGCAGGACAAGCCACATCCGAAAGCTCATTTTTACGATTACTGGGCTGTAAATCCGCACCGAGATTCGTGTAAGCTCGCGCCAACATTGGCTGAAAATAGGACTGATGCCAACCAATCAAATAACTTTGCCACTCCAACTTACCCACCGAGATTTCATCCAAAGTCGTCTCCATCTCTGCGGTAAAATCGGCTCTGAGCAGATCGGGAAAAGTTTTATGCAACACATCATCCGTAGACATTCCCAAAGCCGAAGGTTCGAGAACCTTACCCTTGAGTAACACATAGGTGCGATCCTTCAGCGTCTTGACAATCGCCGCAAACGTACTCGGTCTACCCACACCCTGACGCTCTAGCACCTGTACCAACTTTGCCTCGCTATATCTTGCAGGAGGTTGAATTTGTTTCTGCGTAAAACCCGCATTTGCTAAAGCCAAGGTCTGACCACTCGTTAACGCAGGAATATGTTTATCCTTACTCAAATCATTCCAATAGCGCGTATAACCCGCAAAGGTGAGAATACTGCCTCTAGTCTGCCAAAGCGTCGAACCCGCTTGAATAATCACCCGACTTTTCTGAATCAAAGCATTCGCACATTGAGAAGCAACGGCTCTACGCCAGATTAACTCATACAGTTGATGCTGTCTCGCACTGAGATGATCTCTCACCGTTTTTGGAGTAATACTCAAATAGGTGGGACGAATCGCTTCATGGGCGGATTGAGCAGTCGCCTGTTCGCGATGACGAGTAGTTTTCTTAGGGACGTTATCAGGATCATGTTTTGATAGCCATTCCTTCACCTCAGCACAAAACTCAGGAGCGAGACTAGTGCTATCAGTGCGGTGATAGGTAATCAAACCCTTGCGACCTTGGGGCAAATCAACACCCTCAAACAACTCTTGAGCTACCTTCATTGTCTCTTCAGGCGATAGTCCCAATCTTACCGAGGCAGCTTGCTGGAGCGAACTGGTGATGAAAGGCGGTAATGGTGATTTCTGGGCAGTGACACCTGTAGCTTCGCGAACTACATGGGGATGATTACGGGCTACTTGAATAATTCTTGTAGCTTCCGCTTCCGACAATACCCGTTTTGACTCCACTGTAGATTCTGCATTCATTTCCGCCGCATCATCGGTGACATCCTGATCGTCAAGTACAGGCTCAATCTCACTACTACCCGCATAGAAAGCGGTGAAGCCTTCAGCATATTCAGTCCACACCGACCAGTATGTAATCGGCACAAAGGTATTAATCTCCCGTTCCCTCTGACACACAATATGCAAAGCCACCGACTGCACCCGACCCGCCGAGCTACCGCCACTAGTACGACGCACCAAAGGCGAAACCTTAAACCCAATCAACCTGTCCAAGCACTGTCTCGCTCTCTGAGCCGAAATCAGGTTTAAATCTAACTGATGAGCATTAGCGATCGCTGCCTTAACCGCCGTAGGCGTAATCTGGTTATAGACAGCGCGTTTAGGATTACGGAGATGGAGTTGCTGTTGTAAATGCCATGCAATCCCCTCACCCTCGCGATCGCCATCGGTAGCAAGCACAACTTCTGAAGCATTCTTCACAGCCGCCCGAAGTTTAGTAACCACCTGTTGACCCTTACCTTCGGTCAATTGATAGCGACATTCAATTTTGTTGGTATCTGAATGCATGGTAAAGCCCAAGCTATCTTCACCATCTTTGGCAAGTTCCGTAAAGTGACCAAAGGAAGCTTCCACCTGCCATTCACTACCAAGGATTGCTTGAATGGTTTTGCACTTGGATGGAGATTCAACGAGTAATAGCTTCTTCATATTTTTATACCTGTGTAAACTTTATCTTGAATCTGACTTAACTTTCATTTCTAGGATTGGGTTATACTGTCATCCCAGACTAACCGCTAATTTATGAGTGATCTAATCGATTCCTATCAGCAATTAATTGATCTCATTGGTGAATGCTTGGTACAGGGGCAGCAACGAGCCTTTTAGCAGGTTAATACGCTTTTGGTAGAAACTTATTGGCAAATTGGGCAGTACATCGTGGAGTTTGAGCAGAAGGGGAATGAGAGAGCGGAATATGGCTCAAGGCTGTTAACTCAATTGTCACGGGATTTGAAAACAGCTTATGGTAAAGGGTTTAGTCGTTCTAATTTGCAGTATATGCGTCTATTTTACTTGTCCTATAAGAATTGCCAAACACTGTCTGGCAAATTGAGTTGTCGCATTACGCGGAGCTTTTGGCGATTTCGGATGATTTAGCGAGATCGTTTTACGAGCAGCAATGCATACGCGATCGCTGGAGTGTGAGGGAATTAAAGCGCCAGAAGGATTCGGCTTTGTTTGAACGAGTTGCCCTGAGTAAGGATCGAGCAGAGATTCTTGCCTTGGCTCAGCAAGGACAGATTATCGAGTCAGCACAGGATGTGGTGAAAGATCCCTATGTATTTGAGTTTTTGGATTTGCCAGATCGCAATTACCATGAGAGTGAATTAGAAAATCGGTTGATCGTTCAGTTAGAGAAGTTCTTACTAGAACTGGGGAAAGGATTTGCATTTATTGGGCAACAGTACCGAATTACGTTAAACAATACGCATTTTTATGTGGATTTAGTGTTCTATCACCGTATTTTGAAATGTTTTGTCTTAATTGACTTAAAAACAAGGGCAGTACGTCACGAAGATATAGGACAGATGAACATGTATCTAAACTATTTTCGCGCCGAAGAGAATATGGAAGACGATAATGAACCGATTGGAATTGTGTTGGCGCGAGATCGAGATAAGGATGATATTTTAGTGGAGTATGCCACGGGAGGAATTTCCAATCAGCTTTTTGTATCGAGATATCAGCTTTATCTGCCCGATGCCGAGGCTTTAAAGCAGGAGCTAAGGAGGCTTTTGGATGAAAGCGATCGCTCTGATTAACTTGTGTTGTAAATGATACAAGCCTCAGTGGGTAATTGAAATTTAGTAAACATTGCTATTTCTGATTTTCAAGAGGTTTGGACTGCTGAGCATTTAACATCTCCACTGCCCTAGCAATATTTGCCGCATCAAGGTCGGTAACATGGGACTCTATGACTGTCCCCTGCGACTCAACCAGAATCGGATTAACAAGACGATCCTTTGCATTCAATGTCATTGTATCCGAAGCTTTCTCTAAACTGAACTTGTAATTCCCCTTCCCATCAGGACGCTCAAAGATAAGATGATTACCATCATCTCTGCCTTTTACTTGCAACAGTTCGCGACAATCCTGTGCCAGTTTCAGATCTCGCTCTGCATCAGTAATTTGATGAGGAGAACTAGGAATAGCAGCAGTTTCAATATCTTTAGATTTACTATCAGAGTTATCTTTACGCAGACTACTCAAACCATCAAACATTGATAGAGCCAAATTCTGAATCTGGGTTGCATAATTGGGCTGGTTCTGCTCTGGAGTAACAGCATTCACCTGTTGAGCATAATTAGCACCCGAATTAGGATCGCTACCTTTGTTTCGCAACTGAGAAGGTTGCCATTCTTCGTCAAATACATCATCTTTATCAATCATCGTTAAATCCATCAAATTACTAGAAGACATTTCTCGTTCAGCGATCGCTACAATATGGACGCTATGCAGTTCCACAACTTGATTAAACACCGCCATGAACTGAGCCATGTCAAATTCTGGATTCGCAGTAATCATCGCCTTCACCTAACGCTCTAAATCTGGGCTGTAATGCTCTAGCTTTGGCTGAGGCGAATTCATCCGTTGAAACACTTGCTGAAAGTTATTTAGATCAGTCGGAGTCATGGCATTCAGAGAGATTTGCCCTTGCGTAGTTCTCAAAATATCTTCGCCAGTATGGTTATTGACAATGGTGATATCACCATCTTGACTCCTTTGAAAATCGTAATACCCACCTCTAAAAGACTCCTGACCAATTTCAGTAAGGACGCTTTCAACCACTACCACACCCCTAGCGCCAGCAGGAGCCAAATCTCCCAGCTTATCTACTGCCGCGAGATAACCCTGATTTTGAGTCAAACTAGCAATATCCACAGTGGTTGTTCTAAAGGCAGTTTTAGTAAAGTCAATTTGTTGGTCAACCGTAGTCCGATCCTCAACAAACACAGCCCGATCGCTTTGTAATTCAAACTTAGCGATCGCCTCACCATCAAGATTAGAAATCTCATAGAAATTGTTCTGAGACTGAATGCGATAGTTTTCCGCCTCGTATTTGCCATCAACACCCAATTTGGTAACTAGGGCAACGGACACCGCCGCCATCACCTGTTGTCGGAAGTCATCAAACGCTAGAGGATTAGAACTTCCCAACTCATCGCGATCGCTCATACCATCGCCATCAGTATCAATGCTGCGAAGATTGAGTCCCATCCGCAGTTCATCCACATCAGTAATCCCATCACCATCCAAATCACGACGCAGTAGCTCTGCCAACTCTATTTTCGGGAGTTCTCGCCAGTCCACATCGATATAGTTCTGTTCCGCAGGAATTGATAAGGTTGCCTGCGAGGATTGCGGCAGTGGCAGTAGATTACTACCAGACAAAGGCGATGGCTGAATGGGCGAGTTTGGTAACATCGCAAAATCTGGATCGCCTTTATCACGAGGATTACTCGAGATGACAGTCAAAGCTTGTGAAGTTTCAGGAGCAGTAGAGCGATCTGGTGTAGCCTGATATCTGCGCCACCAATCATCCATGATGTCCTGATCCCATTGCTGAGATACCCGATCCCACTCCGCATCACTGAATCCCGATGATGGAACATCAGGCTGTTGCGTGTTTTCATCTTTCTCTTGCAATAGCTCGTCTTGCTTGCTTAACAATCGCTTCAGCAGTTCCGCCAGAGCTTCAATCGTTGTTTGCGCGATCGCCAATTGTTGAGCATTAGCCTGAGATGCTTCCGATGACTGAATAAAAACCATAATTTACCTCTATAAACCTTCAGCCCAAGCAGGAACAGTGGACTTAGGAGCATTGGGAGCATCTTTCGCAGGTAAAGGAAAATGCTCTTGAAAGTAATCCTTACGGGAAGCGATCGCCGCGTCTGTAATCGGTACTTGATGTCCTTGCTGCACTAATTTAAGTTTCAGCGTCTCCCATTTGGACTTGCTCTTATCAGCCCTCTCCGCATCAACTTTGGGGATTTTGATATGGCAACGCCGAGGCACATTCGCTTCCTTTTTAGAGCTATAGCCAGGGGAGATGAGAATACAATTACCTTGCGGTAACTTGAGAAAATCCTCTGGAGCAAATAGCTTGCGCGTACGCTCCTGATCCGAGGTACTGGTGCTAGTCCTACCACCACCCGAACTACGGGATTTAGACTTGTACTTCAAATGCTCATCACCGAGATAATCAGAGAAAATCTTCGCTGATTCAGGCTCCAGTGGATTGAAAATCGCCTTAGTCGCACAACCACCAAATATCGCTCTCGATACCTCCTTGCCATAGGTTTCTTCGAGCTGCACTAAATTCTGAAAACCCAACATACAGGACAAGCCATCCTCACGGTGAACGTTCAGCCATTGGACAAGGCTCGGCAGATACAAAGTTGGTAACTCATCGATCGCCACCAGTAACGGATCTTCCCGTTTAGTAGACACCACATTACGGGTGACGATCATATGCAACACCGTCGCCAATAATGGTGCAACCACATCCTGCTTTTCGCGCTTCATGCCGATAATCAGCAATTGCTTGCCTTTCAACTGCAAAGGAATCGTCGTCTTGCCACAGAACACGCTGAGGATATCAGGTGACATGAAACGGCTAAAGAGAATACTTGCCGTTGAAATGACAGAAGCAACAGTTTTCTCAGAATCCGCCATGGAAATCAACTGCCCAAAGCTAGTTTCTACCCAAGTTGGTAAGTGAGCATTCTGGACTCGAGCAGGGAGATTATTTGCACCCAAAGCTTTGGCACAGAAAATAATATCAGGATAGGGAGTAGTCTTGGCTAGTAACAGCACCGCTTGAATCAATTGGTCGCCACTGTTGGTAAAGAAAGGATCTTCACTACCTTTGCCGCCAGACTTAAAGTTACGATTCAGCACGATCGCTACCTGTCGCGCCATATCCACATCCGCAGCATCACGAATGAAATCGAGGGGATTACAGATACCACTTTCAGGAAAACTTGGAGCAAAGATACTGACCTGATAGCCTGCCACCGATGCCACGCCCGCAATCCGTGAGGACTGCTCAGCATATTTGTAATCGTAGAGAATAATCGGAAATCCTTGGTCGATCGCACTGCGAATCGCAGGATCGATCACCCCATAGGTTTTACCCGAACCAGTCCCACCCAGTACCGCAATGCCACGATTAGCATCGGGGAGCCAAATCGTCCGATCCGCTTGCGATACCTGAATCACTTTGGGCTTCTGTCCCGCAACAGGAATTTCATGGTTAGGTGTAGCCACCCCTGGACGAGAAATCAATTCAGGTGGAAAAATCAATTTAGGCTTAACGATAAACAGAGACAGCTTATTACGTTCGCGGCGATTAATCTGTTCCTTCGCCTTTTTCCGCGCCGCCGCAATCTCCGCACCATTTGCCCAGTGAGCATTAGCCAACTTATTTTTATTATTGCTGCCACCGTTCATGCTCAAGAACACCATACCGATCGCACAAGCCGCAATAATTCCGCCTGTGGGTGTGAATAGCTGATGAGCAATAGAAGCAAGTTCAGGAGGCAAATCATTGCCTGAAGACTTCTTCTCTGTCGAGATTGTGGAACTGTCAATCTCTTGAGAATGCGCTATCTCTACTGGAACTAGGCAAGTAATCAAAATAGCGATCGCCAGCAAAAATATTTTCTTGGGGATTTTCTTGGAGAGATTCTTTTGGCTAAACCAAAACATCAAAAAATTCATGGCAATCTATTTGCTGAAAGGTTTGCTAATGGAAATAGATGAATTAACCGCCGCATTACTAGGAACGGCATAGGGAATCGCACTTTTTTCTTGGAGAACAACTAAGGGTAAGGGTGGCGTAATGTAGGGAGTACAGCCTAAATCCACAAACCACGATCGCTGACACCAACGAAACCGCAGACCGAGGGTAATTGTGCCTGAAGCCTCATCTAGGGATTCAATAGTGACGCGAAAAGCATCACCAAAGGGATGATTGCCTGCGGGTCCGCGATTACCAAATAGACCACCTAAAAAGCCGTAACCATCAGGTACTTGCTGCGATGCGGTCATCCATTGCTTGCCAGTATAGTAACCACCCGCAAAGTCTGTAACCTCAATATGAGGGCAAGCAGTATTACCATCGCAACCCACCGCTTGAAATCCTGACTCAGTAACGCCACCGCTAATCGGATTAATCCGATTCTTCTCCCTATTGCCAAGGGCAATATCCACCATGCCAAACCTGACATTGGGCAGTAATGCGGGAGCATTGGGAAATTGGGAAAGACTGAGTTTACCTAAACCCGTAGCATTCAAATCCGATAAAATTACACCCGATGCACCTTGAATATTGCCTAAAGGCAACTGAGCAAATCCCGCAATTGATTCGAGACTATAGCTATTCAGCCGATCGCCAAGACTGCCCAAGGATAAATTGCCAAGATCTGGAAAAGTATTGACTAACTGCCCCACAGTCATATCAGACATTTCACCACTCAGATTGGCGAGATTGGCAGATCCAGATTTCTGAGTAACCAGATCGAGAATGGGCATAACTTGTCTCAAAGGCTGATTAAGCAGATCTGGCAGCGACTGCAACAAACTATTAATCGTCAACTGTGAGGTGAGTTCGCCCAGTTGACCGAGACTGACATTGCTGAGGGAAACACCAGCACGACTAGAGATCGCCTGTAAGCTCATTTGCTCCAGACCTAGAGACTGAAGCGAACCCACGGTCAGGTAGCGATCTGGGCTGACATAACTACCGATCGCCAAATTGGTTAATGCCGATGGAGAAAGTAATTGCGATAGCTGTTGCTGCAATTGGTCTGTAACTTGGATTTTCGGTAAATTCTCGAAACTGATTCTCGTAAAATCAGGAATCATCACCGATTGAGCATTCCCAATCGGCTGTGTGGACATGGGTAAAGACTGAGCCGTAGCAAAATTAGGATTGAAAATAGCGATCGCCCCAGAGGAGATCGCTAATGCCGTTATTTGGATGATACGTTGATACAGCATGATTTAGAAATCCAACGAGGTTTTATTCGTTTGAGCAGGAGTATTCGGTGTAAGCGGAGCAAGGCGAGGGATTTGAGCATCGGGGACGACTTCCAAAATGCTGTAGGCAGGAGTGGGGACATTCAGGACTAGTTGAAACTGGTAGAGATTTCTCAATCCCACAGATCCTGTGGTGATTACAGTTAGGGAGGTGAGATTGCCTCTAGCGGAATCAGGTAAGTTCATATCCAAATCAATTGGTTGGGCAAGTTGCCGCAGGTTAATTACCGTTGCTCCACAATTGTTGTCTCTTGCCCCGTCCTTACAAAGGGGACTGTCATAGTCCATCACCACCTTAGAAGGATTGCCCAACCACACCTTTTTGATAATCTCGCCCGTCTTGATGAAGCTAATATTTAACGACTGCATTGGCGATAGGCTAACGACCGAGGTTACGCCGCTTACACCCATCGCCTGACTGACACCAATCTGCCGTTTGGCAGGAAAGATCGGCTCGGCTTGAGCGATCACTGGTAGAGACAAGACTAAAACAGCGACTATCGCTGAGATGGCATATTTTCGACATGGCAAAAGGTTCATAACCATATAACTAGATCGTTGATAGAAGATTGGTATTAGTTAGAAAGTCACAGTTTGATTGACAAACACTTGCAATTCCTTACCTGCGGGGATAAAGAAGACATTGGGACGGGTTTTAATCTCCTCAATCGCCTGTTGACTGCGACGATTCAAAGTTTCCGAGAGAATGCCAAAGCCACCACTGATCGCTGCACCAAGATAGTTAGGCGGCGGCGCAACACTGACCGTGGCACTACCGCCAATGGATGAGATGCTGCTGGTAGTTGTGGGACTGTTGGTAAGTTTGCCAACTTCGGCTAGTGCCGAAGTAATGAAGCTCGCCGCATCCATACCGCTAATTTCTGACCCGCGATCAAAGTACTTGTCCGCAACTAAAGGCGCACCCTCCGCACCACGCAAGGTAATCGCATTGGATGGTGGTATCAACTCGCGCCCATCAATTGCTATACCCACCACATCCAATTCCGCTAGTCCAGACTTGGCATCAAGGGGACGGGCGGTGACGATTAACACTGAATCCGCAGGAATCACAGGCTTGCCATCTGCTGTCGTGATTGGTTCTTGAAGGGTGACGATGAATTTAGGAATAAGTCCAAGGGCGCTACCCATAATCCGACTACCATCGGTGGAGAACACGACCGATGTTTTTAAAGCGGCTTTAGCAGTTGTCCCAACTAGCAAAGTATTCGCAGGTGTGGCGCTTGGCAAGGATTTTTCTGCTTGGGCAAGATAGCTGGTGAGTGAATTTAAGGGTGGTTTCTCAATCGGAAGGCTTGCAGAATTGGGATTGTTTTCCTTATTCGTAGCAACGGGAGCGATCGCGATCGCTTTCGGTATTTCCGAAGGTGCAGCCAGATTGCCATAACTGCCGATGCTTGCCAAGCGCTGCCATTCATCGGCGGGATCTTTAGCTTCAGTGGGACTCGCGGAAAAGTTCCGTGGAGGAAGCATTACAGGAGTAGGCTGTGACATTACCTGTCGCATCGGTATTGGCTCAAGGGGCGGAGCCGATAGGTTCCTTACGGGGGCAACGGGTGGGAGATCGGCTGACTGTATGGGATTGGCTTCTAACTTGTCTTTGGAATCAGCTTTAGAAGCCAATACATCCGACTTGGGTAGATTTGCTGGACTCGGCGGTTTCGATTTACTCGCAGAAAGCTGACTACCTAACGCCAAATCCGTTTTAAACTTGGCAATTTCGGCATCCTTAGGATCGAGAGTTGAAGTTATAGTAAATTCAAATAAGAACTAGAGGGAG
>CP192605.1:0-231456 GCA_050632425.1 Pseudanabaena sp. BL-A-41
CATAGGCACTGGTCAGTAAAGGGGTGAGGAGTAAAATAAAGAGGTAGAGTTGGAAGAAAACATGGAATGTCCGCACTGCCAAAGCGAAAAAGTAGTCAAGAATGGCAAAGATTACCACCAAGATGGCAAAGCAATCCAGAATTACTTATGCAAAGGATGTGGCAAAAGATTCAACGAACGGACAGGAACAGCCATGTCAAGGCTAAGAACCCCAGCAAGTATCGTGTCCTATGCCCTGAAAATGAGGACAGAGGGGATGGGAATCAGAGCGAGTGGGAGAGTACTAGAAAAATCGCACACCAGCATCATGAGATGGGAGCAAAAATTAGCAAATCAAGCCCAGCAATGGAGTCCAGATGCGCCATCAGGAGGAGAGGTAACCATCGAAGGAGATGAAATTTATACTCGCGTAGGCGAGAACCTCCCCCCCCAGTGAATCAAAAGGATGGACAGTAATATTTATCGAACGCAACAGTCGCTATTGGATTGAAGCAAAGGCAGGACAGAAAAATACCGAGCTATTTGCGAAAGCAACGCAAACAGCATGGCAATGGTCAAAAATGAGCCAATATATCCGCTGGTTTAGCGACGGGGAAAAGAGATATGCCCAACAACTGTGGCAAATGGCAAGTGTCTACCTCAAAGCTACCGAAGTAAGCCGTGAGTATGGACATCGGAAAGTATGGCGATATGGATTAGAAGTGGCGATCAAAATCAAAGGCTCACAGGGAAATCGTCGGGTCGAATGGGTAAAACCTGAGCATCCCTATACGGCGATTAGCGACAAGCGTGAAGTTCATGCTAATCACAATGAAGCAAACAACAGTGCTTTGAGAAGGAGGTGTAGCGCTTATCGCCGTAGGCAAAACCTGTATGCGAAGAATACTGAAGGATTACAACGTGCAGTCACTGTGCAAAGATTAGTGCACAACTGGGTAAGACCTCATGGGGGCTTAGGCAAGAACAAGACTCCAGTTATGGCGATGGGGCTATATCATCGTCCGATTTCGATGTTGGAGTTGCTATCATTAAGGGGCTTTACTTCCCTCACGCCTTAACTGACCAGTGCCAAGACATAGAAACTATGGTCTGAGTATAAAAATAATCTAAGACAAGAATTGACTTAATACTTTCTTCGTAAACCAAACTCTAAGATGCCAGATATTGATAGGAATTACTTGGTTGTTAACAAATTGTAAAAATCTTATTAAGCAAAGCAACCCAATTTTCTTTAGCAATGGTTATGATTGAAAAAGCAATAAACTGGGAGGTATTCAAACCAATATAGAAATTAATCTGGGTCAAAGATTTCCATGTTGAGGGATTTTTTGATAACAATTTAGGAATTTACATCCACTAAACAACAGCTAAAAAAATGACTGAAGATCCCTCACGTTCATCGTTAGCGGACTTAGATACGGATAAGTTGGTAGCTTTATCAGAGCGTTGGGTCAATGAACCTCAGAAGAAAAACAACCCCAAAACCAAACTCGACATCATCCGAACTTTGGAAAGTGGGATTAGATCTCTAATCACTTTGGGATACACCTATGAAGAAGTCAGCAACAAACTTGCCGATGAACTACACATCAGCATCTCTGGACAGATAGTACGAAAGTATTTACAGAAGATCGATGTGGAAAATAAAAAGGCGGCGGCGAAAGCCAAACGTGATGCTACTAAAGCCGCAAAAGTTTTAGACATTCCTGCTCTGTCAGTTTTGCCTTCAGAACCCGCAAAGTTTTCGGATGATTATCCTAGTTCACCGCCTATTAATCAGAATGTTATTGGCTTAACTAAGGACGTTCACCCTACAAACACCAGAATGAATTCGGACTTAAAACAGACTAGTCAGGTTGAGTCCGACAAGACCAAAAGCATTGTCCCCAAGTCTCTCCCTGTAGATGATGACGACGATGATGACTACTTAGCACAACAGAAAATCTTGAAACACTACAATCGTTATTAGGAGGCAACCTTATGGCAATTATTAACCTGATCGATGGTGAAAAAGGTGGTGTGGGTAAAAGCTGGGTTGCTCGTACCATGCTCCAATACCTCAAGGATCGTGCCATCCCGTTGGCTGGCATTGAAGCGGATCGTAGCAATCCCACTGTCCTCAATATTTACAAAGACAGCAAGGCTGCTTTTTTCTCTGAGAACGAGAAAATGGCTGATGTGCCTGATTCTATTTTTGACTATGCGCTCAAGAAAACTGTCGTTGTCAATTTACCCGCTCAAGCCCATCGCGCTGTATCCCAATGGATTAACACCAAAGGCTTACTAGACTTGGGCAAGGAGCATGGTGTGTCTTTCATCAAGTGGTTCGTCAGTGATGGTGAAAGTGATTCAATTGAGCTATTCATTGAGTCCTTGGAACATTACCAAGGCTACATCACCCATGTGTTTATCAAAAACTGGGGTCGTTGTGATGAATGGGGCTATTTCCACGAGCATGAAGCAATCCAGAAGGCGATCGCCGAATATGGTGTAGCTGTGATTGATTTTCCGAAGTTGGGAGATGGTAGGCGCATTGAAATCAATGCTAAACGCCTGACTTTTGAGGAGGCTTCTAACTACTCCGAATTTGGCATCATTGGCAGGAATCAAATCAAAACCTTCCTCAGAGATGCTTACAAAGCCTTTGAGTCCACCAATCTCTTGCCTCAAAACGTCCAGAAAAAAGAAGCAAAATCCTAGTATGAATAGCGATCCTCAACCCAAAACCTATCTGGATATTGCCGTCCATGACTACGATCCCACTGTCAAAGCCAAAATTTATGAGATTGTGGCTAAGTCTGGCATTCCCCAGAACGATCCTTACATTGCGATTTTTCTATCCAATGCCCAAGTTGCGGCGACAGTTGCCACTGCGCCGAACTTGCTCCAAAGTGCCTTAGCCAAGGGCTTTGATGTTGGCATTCAAAAATTTCGTGACTTTCTAGCGACGCTGCGCGAGACTGCGGTTAAGGAGCAGGAGGTGGCGATTAGTCAGGCGATCGCGAATATCATCAAAAATAAACAGCATCAGGAATCCCAAGGTTATTGGCGGGCGATTAGCTTGCCTTTCATTGGTTTCTGTGCAGGGATGTTGATGATTGGCTTAGCGGCAGGTCTAGTTTCGGGCTTGGCGATCGCTAAAGTATTGTCTCCTCAACCTAGTCTCAATCCCCAGACTACAAAGGATTTGGACTGGTTAGCTAGTGATGATGGCAAGCTTGCTAAGAATCTCGTGGACTGGAATCGAGATATTTTGAAAACTTGTTTGCAAGACCAACAAAACCTTAAGGATGCTTTGATTATTCTCAATGGTAAGTACGTTACTAAAGGTTTGTGCGCTCTTTGGGTTTTACCTGAAAACCAGAGAGTATATGAAGATCGGCGTTGATTTTATTACGCTGATCATTAATCGAAAAAACACTATAGCCAATGAATTGGTTATAGTGTTTTTTAATCAACTGAAGTGCCTCTCTAAAAATAGCTTTATTCTCAATAATGCAAGGTTGAAGCCCTTGATTTATCGTTGTCATTGTCAATAATATAGAGATACCCTAAATGTTAGTGACCTCTCTGGGTATGGTGCTGAAACCCAGAGGGTATATGAAGATCAGCGTTGATTTTGGTTACGCATATCATTAATCAAAAAAACACTATGTTCAATAATCTGATTAATATGTTTTTGTAAACAAGTAACATTTACCGTCAAGCTAAGTTACAGTGCGGATTACTTAACCTTTGTATTTGAAATTAATAGGTCTAATGCTTGTCCCGTTGCTTCCATATTTTCGGCTGGGATGGTAGCTGGCTGCTTATTTTTTTTGGGTTTAGCCTGCCTCGGTTTGGATTGATTGCGATCGCTGTTCTCAATCCTGCCTCGCTTCCTGATTTCATATCCATGTCTAATTAACACGGCTCTAACCGTGGAATCGCTCAGTCCAAAGACTGCTCCCACTTCGTCTAGGCTCATGGGTTTGCTATATAGCTCCCAATATTTCTGGGCGATCGCTTGTTCTTCTTTGAAGGCGGCGGCTTTTGCTCTTCTCGCTATTTCAGAAATGTCGATCCCTGCTTGGACAATGACTCTTTCGATGGTTTTGCCTGTCAGGTCAAATAGCTTACCCACCTCCTCAAAGTCTAACCCACCTTCGTTTATCAGTTGCCAATATTCTTTAGCGCGGTTGTAGTTTTTGAGGCGCTTGAGCTTTTGGTTATCTTCGCGCCTCTGTCTAATTCGCATCAAGATCTGGCGGCGTTCTTTTTGTTTGGGTGTTAGTTTTGGTGTGGGTAAGCCTGCTATGCCTCCGAGTTTATGTTTTAGCTTAAAGGTGGGACGATTTTTGGAGTCTACGCTCTGCCTAATTGGATAGCCATTGCGCTTTAGTTCTCGCAGGATTATTGGGTGGGAGACTCCAAATAGTTCTGCGGTTTCTCTTAGGGTTAAGTGGTGATCGTTATAGGCTTTGTGATATTGGGCGGCGCGATTGGCAGAGGTGACTAAATCGATCCCTCGGCGGATGGGGATGCCATGCTTTTCTAGGATTTGGTTGAGGGTCTTAGCTGAGATATTGAGCTTCTGGACTACGGCTGTTCTTGTCACTCCTGTTTGGTATAGGGCGATCGCCTGTTCTTCTTTTGACATCCTTGTATGGCTCAGTCGCGCATGTTTGGGTCTAAATTCACTAAACCCTGCCGCAACCATCGCGTTATATACCGTCGAAACCGATACCTGATAGTGTTTTGCTATATCTCGAATCGGGTAGTTTTGTTCTTTGTACAGCCTGATATACTCCGATACATCGGGCATAACTCTAGGAGTCTTCACCTTTGAAGCCTTCGCTTTTGGGCTTTTCTTTTTGTCTGCTTTTTGCTTTTTCATAAACTGACTCTCAATATTCAAGATTCAAGTACGTTTTTTGTTGTTTGACCATATCTACGGCATATGGAGAATATATATAAAAGGTTAAAATTAGGTAAAAGTATTCCCCAAAACAGCTTTTTCTACTAAGCTCTATTAAATTGATCGTGTCCGAAACAGCTATACATGCAAATTTAGACAAAATCTATCGGCGCTATTATGATCTCACATTTTAGAAAAATATTTGTGCAAAACACAACATTTTTAGACTGTGCTTTTAGAGCTATCGGAATTACTGGAATTATTACTGAATATAGTTTTCAAGCTTTATCCCCTGTAAAAGCTGAGGCAATTCTCAATCTGACATCACTATCGGATGTTAGTCTAAAAAGCTTCTCCAATGTTGGTGTTAAGTTACACTTATTCCAAACGGGAGATAGTCTCTATAGTCTAACTCAGATGTATCAGGTTGGTGCAGCGGCGATCGCTACTTCTGTTGAAATTATCCCCCTATCGGGTGTTGCGGTCGATCCAATTTCTTATCTCGTAAAACGTTAAACTGAATATTTTTTAACAAAACTGTAGTTATTTACTTAATATTAAATATGCAATTAACAGCCATAGATCTACGTTCTTTCTCTGATTTAGTTTACCGTGAATGGATTGATGGCAGTGCGATTGCGCCTGAACTTTTTGCTGCTAATGTGGAAATTATAGCAGATGAAATTATTGAAAGTGGTGGTGAAGTCAATTACCCCATTCATGAGGCTCTGAATTGGAATCCTGCTAAGTGGCGTACTGTCTGGCAATCTGGGAAGCAACAACGTCCAGAGCTGTTTGGAGCGCTCATTCATTCTTGGAATCCCATTCTCGGCAAGTCTGAAGTATTCCAAGTCAAGCTTAGCAACCCTCTAATCGATCGGAAAAAGGGGAAACCCCGTAAGTATGAGAATCCTGCTAAACGCGGTCAGGTCGGTGGATTGGCTTTAGTTCCTAATTCAATTTGGCAAAAGGTAGCCGATCACTATGGAGTTGAGGTTGATTTCTCGGCTTTACCTGATTCTGTTAATTTTTGGGCTTGGGTAGTGTCCCATCCTGAAATTCCGATTTTCATTTGTGAGGGCATGAAAAAGGCTTGCTGCTTGTTGTCTCAGGGTTATGTGGCGATCGCTTTGAGTGGGATTACGATGGGGCGGATACAGGGGGCAGATGGTAAGTTGGCTCTGCAACCCTATCTGGCTATGTTCGCTACTCCCAAGCGTCAGGTCTTATTCTGCTTTGATGCTGAAACTAAGGAGAAAACTAAGCATGATGTTTTTCTTGCTACGGTCAAGACGGGCAAGCTATTTGCGGATGCTGATTGTCTCGTTAAGGTAGTTGAGCTTCCTTTGCTGGAAGGTACTGATAAAACTGGGGTTGATGATTTTATCGTTGAGCGTGGTATTGATGCTTTTCATCAGGTTTACTTAGCTGCTATCTCTCTCAATACCTATGCTTGGGAACATCAACAAGATAGCCAGCTTACGTTTAAGCCGTTTAAGAGTTTATCGATGAATGTGATGTTTCAATTGGATCGATATGAAATCCCCGATTACATTCCCAAGACTGGGATTGTGGCGCTGCAATCGGCTAAAGGGACTGGTAAGACTAAGGCGATTGCGGCGATCGTGGCGGGGACTGATAAGTTGGCTTTGCTCGGTCATCGGGTCAGTTTGGTTCGTAATCTCTGTAAGGTGATGAATGCGGATTTTAAAGGCGATATCGATATGGCTGATGGGCAGTTTATTACTGATTCAGCATATTCGGCTCGTGTTGGAGCCTGTGTCGATAGCTTGCTTGCTTTCGATCCCCGTCAGTTTGTGGATTGCGATCTCGTCATCGATGAGGTGGAGCAGGTACTCAGGCATTTGATTTCAGGTTCAACCTGTAATAAGGATGGTAAACGCCCTGCTCTGCTTGCCCGTTTGCATATTTTAGTGAAAGTCGCCAGACGGGTAATTGTTGCTGACGCGGATCTCTCCGATATTAGTTTGAACTATCTTCAAGCTTTACGTGGTGATGGTGCTGATGTTTTTTTGATTAAGAATGAATTTCAACCCGAAGGTTATCCCGCTCGCTTTATTGTGGCGAGTAACGATGCGCCGATTATTCAGGAACTATTAGCAGATGTGACCAAAGGCAATCGTGTTTTTGTGGCGACGGATAGCAAGTCTAGTAGTAAGGCGATCGCTAAGTTAGTTGAAAAAATTAGGGCGATTCGTCCCAAGATTAGGGTCTTGCTTTTTAATTCTGATACCAGTGGCGGTCGGCATGAAACGGATTTTATGAGCAATATCAATAAGCGGGTGTTCAATTACGATGTGATCATTGCCACGCCTTCAATGAGTACGGGTGTTTCCATTGAGGTCAAGCGCTTTCATAAGGTCTATGGTTTGTTCTATGGTACGGTCACAGATGCGGATGCGAGTCAGGCTTTGTCTCGGGTCAGGGATAATGTTCCCCGTACTGTTTGGTGTGCCGAACGTGGCATTAATTTCTGCAAAATAGACCGTTCTTCTTCGCCGATGCATCTCAAAAATACTCTCAGGAATCGCTGGGATCGGGAGGTTAGTCTCATTCGGGCAGGCTTAGGGGATTTTAATTTGCCCATAGATAGTGTTTCTTTGGACAATCCACACATCGACCTTTGGGCAAGTGTTGAGGCTAAAACCAATGCAGCGATGTGGGCTTTGCGAGACTATTTACTTGAACGCCTTGTGTTCGAGGGTAATCAGGTTACGGTCGTGACCATCGGTAATGATGATTCTGGAAAGTCGATTAAGGAGGCTCTAGCTCAGACAAGGCAAGAGCGTTACCAAGCTGTCTCTAGGGCAAAAATTCTATCTCCCTCTGAACAGAAAAAATTAGTCTCAAATGAGTCTCAGTCGTATCAAGATTTACTGGATCTGGAAAAAACGGCGATCGCTAAGTTTTATTGTCTCGATCGGGTTTCTCCTGAATTGGTGGAATACGATCGCAATGGGCAACGTCGATCGGAAATTCTCAAATTGGAAGCTTTGTTTGAAGCGGAGCTTGCTGTTGATGCTGATGTTCATGCTTTTGCGCGTCAAGCGAAGTTTGGTATGGGTATTTTCCTGCCAGATCAGCCTTGTCATGAATTGGGGCGCTATATCAGAACGGGTTTGGGGTTGAAGGAGTTACTCAATCCTGATGTTCAATACACTGATGCAGATCTGGAGGATTTAGGTAGCATTTGTCGGCATTTTGCTGCGGACATCAAAAGGTACTTGGGCTTCAATGTTCCCCAAGATGCTACCAATATTTGGATTTTTCGCATTCTCTGCAATCAGCTTGGGGTCAAAATCTGCTCTAAGCGCATTCATGGCGATGAGGGCATGATTAATGTTTGCTGGCTTGATGCTGATGCTTGGCATCAGTTGCAGGCTATTCTCGAAAGACGCTCGGCATCTCGACAACAGGTGGCGGCTCAACCCGTTTCTTGCGATCGCCCCCCCTTTATAACAAATAACTGTGAGGGGGCGATCGCTAACTGTCAGTTTGCCGTTTGGACTAGGCTGATTGCCACGGTTACTTATCTACGACATTTACTGACATCGGATATTTCTTCTAGGCATCCTCTCTATAAGCTCAAAAGCCAGCTATCAGTCTTGTTTTATAACTTCCAAGCTATGTTCGCCCCAAGATTATTCTTGACTCGCTCTGAGGTCATCCCGTAATTTCATAATTATCGAGTAACCCAGATACTTTTGCGGAAAGCTATCATATAAAAATCAGTCATTTTAGGGAGATTTATCATCTCTAAGGTTTGAGGTGGGGCAATCCTTGTTTAGAAATTTTATGACGGAGTCCTATATGGGTACATTGACCGATATTTTCGTTGCTCAAAAAGAGCAACGATTTGATTTTCTGCGTGAAAACTTTCCGCGAATTTTTTATAAGTATCATCAAGATCGGTTTGCCATTAAGCAAAGGCAACTCAAACCTTTTACTACTTTTCTTGACTCTCATCTTTCTAAACCTATCGATATCAATGTCACGGCTCAGTTTCTCAAGCAACATCGTGCTGATGCTCAAGCTTTCGTCGCTACGGCTATTAGCGAAGTCGTTAAGTTTAACAATATTCAACTTCTAGGTGGGGTTGCGCCTCGCTCAGCTAATCTTGTACGGGATTTATTCGCTGATGAAGATTCTTTAATCGTTAGTATCAGTCAGGATATTGTCATCGAAATTATTGATTTTCTCTGTTTAGATCCTCACTATCCCATCCTTTGTGATATTTGCTTCCCCTGCACTAGTCAAGTGATTGTGGCAGCTCGTAAAAAACGTATTCCTGTATCAGTAAGAGTTGTCAGACCTCCTCTAAGTTTCAAATTCAACCGCCATCGCATCATTGCTTGCGAGAACTGGGATGTACTCGTGCAATATGCTAGCGCTGATGTCGTTCTGAAGCTATGCAGTATTCCTTGGTTAGATGAAATTCCTTGCTTTGGCTAGCTTTTCTTGCCCAGAAAAGAAACAAGGAGTCCGCACTACCGTTAATCGGATTAGTTCGGACTCCTTAATTCTCTATTCGGGATTCGCTTTCAGGTATTGTTTGGGCTTACCAATCACTGCTGCTATTTCTTCAGGGGTGTTGAATCTAGACCATGCGGTTCCATGTTTGCAGTTTACATAGGTGGCAAATCGGGTCAGGGTTCCGCTTAGTAAGCGTAGGAGCATGTCCAATGCTTCATCGGCTATACGGTGATTGATCGACATGGACTGAGCATTGGAGATCGCTGATTCTTCACAGGATAGTACTTGCTGAATTGACTCTTGCTTCACCAGTAAATCTGGATGTTGTAGGACTGGTGATGGCAGAGCCGTACAAAATGTGGGGACATGAAAGGCTCCTTTCATACTTTCCACTGTACCTCTAGAGCCGAGGAGGACTTGCCCAGATTCGTAGTGATTGCCACAGTCCAACCAGAATGTTGTTTTTCCATTTTCTAAAACTTTGGCTATTTCTGCTCTAGCTTCGGGATTATCCACGGCTCCAATACAAATTGTCAGGTGTTTCCATCGGGATATTGCCATGTCTGCTCTAAAGGATGAGGTAATGGCGCTGATTTCAATGCCCCATTGCAGTCCGTATCTTGCCGCTAGAACTGATACTTTGGGTAATCCAAGGTCACTGGGAATAAAGTTTTGGCGCGGGATATTGGTTGCTTCTACTAGATCTGGATCGATAAAAGTGACTGAGACTTTTTTCCCAGATTGTTTCTGTAAATAGGCGATGCGTGGCAAGTTCACGGCTAGCCATCCGCCTGTGCCGCCACAGCCGATGAGAATTAAATCTAGTTCTTCATAGGCTGGGAGCAGGATGGGGACGGCTTCGGCAAATGGTAATGATAGGTTAGACATTACCAATCCTCCACTAGGCAATCTGTTAGTTGTGCTGGTAATTCCAAGATTCCTGTGGTTTGGGTTTCGTAGAAATGTCCGTAAATCCCTACTCGCATCCTGATCTGTGGGTTGGAGAAGATTTCGCCTAATACTCCATAGATCCGAAAGCCTGTCTCATCGCGGTTGTCTGTGTCTGAGAAGTAGGCTCTCATGCCATGATGGGAATGGATTTCGATAATGGCTTTGCTGTAGGTGCTGTTCGCGCTGTTGTCCAAGGGTTTACAGGAAGTGGCTGTTTGGTCTTGATCTGGTATTGCGAGCTGCCAATTGCCTTTTTCAAAATATAGGTGAAATACAATCTCTACGGGGTGATTGTTGGCATCACAGGCAAGTCGTGAGGCTTCGAGCATTTGCTCTACTAGAAATAGGGGAACTGCGGGATAGGTCATTTGCACGGATGCGGATATTGCTCTTAGTCCTTTGGCTTTGTAATAGGACACGGGGGCGATCGCTTCTAATCCTTGTCTCTTGGCTCTCACAAATGTGCCGTTGCTGCCATAGACATACTCATACATTGAGGTTGGGGCAATTTCGGGCAGGCTTTGATTGGTGGCGATGATGTGCTGAATTAGGGGAGGATTCTGGGCGATCGCTGCTGTTGATAATGGATTCGTGGTTGCTACGTGTTTTTGGACGTGTTCTAGTAATTTCATTGGTTGATTACCATGTTGATCGCTACCTGCACAGAACTGTCGTGGGGGACGAGATCGTTGATGGGGTAGCGGTTGCTGTTCTGCAATTGGATCAGTTTTTCTCGGATGTCTTCGGGATGGGTATGGGATTTGCCGTTCATGAGATGATTGTTAAATGGGGCTGTCATAAACATCTCCCATGCTTTCGCTAGTCGCTCGATTCCTTCTGCATAGTTGCTGAGGTTGTTCTCAACTCCCATGCAGATTCTGCCATCTCCATAAATGTTTGGTAATGGCACATGGTAGATGGGTGCTTCGGCAGCAAAGGTTTTCTGTTTGGTTGCCCAGATATAGCAGGTATCGCCGCATAGCATAAACACTATCCCCATTATGGGAATGGTTAGGGAGATTGGATCTCCACTGCTATCTATGTTGGTGAACGTGAATGTCCGCTTTGCTGGTGGCATAAACTGCACATACCATTGTCCTTGACGACAAATTCCCATCCGTTTTACGCCGTCAGGTATCCAGCCTGTGTCGATGCGTTCATGCTGAAAGGCGGCTCTCACTGTTTCTGGGGAGAGAAATTTATAGGTTTCTTTCTCTCCCTGTCGATATTGAAAGCAGTAATGTCCTCCTTTGAGAAATAGGAGTTTTGCTTCCGCTTCGATTAAGGGATAGCCATCGGGCTTTAAGGCATCTTGCAGTGGATCTAGGGTTAGCATTGCTGTTTCCTCATGCTGCTAGATAGTGGTAATTTTCGGGATTTGGTTCTTTACATCGGTTCCAGAGCTTGACCACTTTGATACATTTGGCGGTGTCTTGCTCTAGCCATTCGATAAATTCTCGATACTTTTGCATGATCTCTTGGGCTTCGCTATAGGCTTCTCTTAAGGTGTCTATTACTTCTACTGTCCAATGTGCGTCTATGATGTCGTTTTCATAGGAGATGTCCAGCCATAGATTGCCTGTGGATTGGGTGAGCATGTCGATTGCTGTGGGTAAGAGGGTGATTTTCCCTCTTACTTTTTTGACGGCTTGGCTTAGCTTCTGGTAGTTGATGTAACTCACCGCAGGGGGTAAGTCTTGTCCTAGTTCTTCCTCTAGGTCATTCCATGGTTCGTTATCTAATCCATGAATTAGGCTCATCAAGAATTTCTCGGTTGCGCCTAGTTCTTCAAAGTTGTCGTAGTACCATGAAGTGCCTAGGGGTTCGACTGGTATATAGGATATACGCTCTGCTTCTGCTAGCAATAGGGGCAATGGGAAGAATTGTGCGTCTAGTAAGGTCAGAAACTCTAGTTCTTTTTCGCTGTAGGTTTCAAGGCTAGTAACTTGAATACTAGCCTTGGACTGTTGGTATTCTTCGGGATAGTAATGTTGATACAGTTGCAGCATGGTTGCTCTTTGCTGGATTGCTTCGAGATACTCTACGGCTTTGTCGGCGTTGCGTGCTGCTAGCCACTCGAATTTGGTTTTGTCCATCTCAGAATCCTCGGATTGTCATCGGTGCGGCGATCGGGCTAGCTCTTTTTAAACTGTCTAATGTCCTTTGGATGGATAGGCTTTGTTTTTGCGATTGGGCGGTTACTTCGCTAAAGTCTTCGAGTCCGATTGCAGTTAGTTCAATTAAGGGATTGCCTTGTTGCTGATACTGTTCGATTTTCCAGAGGATTTCGAGTAGGGGATTGATTTCTTCGGGTGCGGTGATTAAATAGGCGATCGCTGTCTCGCTCATGTTGTCCCTTTTGGTCCTGCTACTTTGCAGACATCCACGAGGATATCGCCATTGGCTTGCACGGTTCTTTCGATTTTCGAGTTCTTGATGCCTTCAAAATATAGGCTGAGGGTTGCTCTAATTTGTTCGTCACTACTCCCGATTTCTGGTGGTACGGGAATGGTCTGTCCTTCAATCTTGATGTTATAGTTCACTGCTGCTTTGCTCATAGTAATGCCATCTGTTCTGATTTGGTGACTAAGGATCTTTTGGTGATAGCGATCGGTTCTGGTCTTTCTTCAACTGTTACTGTTGGGATTTGACTCACCAATTCACTAGCAGCGTAGGCTTGAATGATTTCTGCTAGTGGTAATGGAATTGGTATTAGTTCGTTCAAGCTAATCGTCCGAATCAATGGCATTCCCTGCTCTCGGCAAATGGAGATGATCACCATTCTCTCGGTTGATTCAGCTTCTGGTAATATTTCTATACACAGCTTTAGTCTGTCTTTGTCTAGATCAATTGCTGGATTGGTCATGGCTTTTTCGCTAATGGAATTATGTTTTTCTACATCAGCATGGGCGCTAGCCATGGTTTAGTTCCAGTCGATTTATCTTGACCTTCACAAGTCTGAAAACACCATTTTGCTTGCAAGCATTCATCCCGAATTAGCGATCGCTTAAAGTTTTTACTAACTTTTTTGGGAGTGTAAAATTATGATTGTCTTAACTGCAACTTGTAAAAATGGTGCGATCGCCTTGCATGGTAATCATCATTTCGTTTATTGCGTTTAATATGTTAGACTTTGAGCAAAAGTCAAGCAATCTAAATACAAATCTATCTGAGGTTGCCCGATGGTTGCCCTAAACCAGTCTCTACACATTCCTACCGAAGAAGAATCCGAAATTTCTAAAGAAAGTTGCCGTATTCTCGCCTCACATATTAGCGATGGTGTCCGTCATCTCAAAATCGTAGAAGCTGATGGCAGTGAAGAAACAGCCACAATCCCTGCCGCAGCCTATCGCCTATTTATAGACATTTTGACCCAGATGTCCCAAGGCAATGCCGTAACTATCATCCCCATTCATGCCGAACTCACTACCCAAGAAGCCGCAGATTTAATCAATGTCTCGCGTCCTTTCCTAATCAAACAACTCGAAGAAGGCTTAATTCCCTATCACAAAGTCGGCAAACATCGCCGAGTTCGCTTTACTGACTTAATGGAATATAAAACAAATATTGATGCCGCCAGAAGCAAAGTTTTAGATGAGATGGTGGCAATATCTGAAGAGCTAGGACTATATGACTAGCAAGTTTACAGTAATATACGATGCTTGTGTCCTTTATCCTAACTATCTTAGAGATATTCTCATTCAATTAGCGATCGCCGATCTCTTTAGAGCTAAATGGACTAACTTAATTCATGACGAATGGATTCGCAATCTCATCGAAAATCGTCCTGATTTACCAAGGGAAAAACTAAATTATGTCAAAGATTTGATGAATAGCCAAGTTAGAGACAGTTTAGTTACTGATTTTGAACAGCTAATTCCATCCTTAACATTACCCGATCCTAACGATCGTCATATTCTGGCGGCAGCAATTGTGGCTGAAGCTGATGTTATTGTCACCTTTAATCTAAAAGATTTTCCCGATCTGAATATCAGTCAGTATGGAATCACAGCAAAGCATCCAGATGATTTTATTGCCGATTTGATTGGCTCAAGTCCTTTCAAAGTTATGGCAGCAGTTGAAACTTGCAGGCAACGCTTAAAAAAGAAACCCAAAACTAGCAATGAATACTTAGAAATTCTGTTAAAGCAGGGGCTACCTCTCTCTGTGTCAATGCTAAAAGAACTCCAGAATAATCAAAACATAATGTAAAAAAAGAAAGGAAATACTATGATAACAACCTCCACCGAAGTGCGATCGCCTATCATCGGAATGCATTATCTAAAGCCAACAACTCAATAACAGACATCAAAAAGACAGGTTACATCCTGACTGAATAGATAGATTTGACAAAAAAGTAAAACCTTCACAAGGAAGGTTTTACTTTTTGTAGAGATTGCCGATTAAGCAACAAGTTGCCTGTATCTTGGTTTCACGTTGGGTTTGATGCCAACTGGAATCGGAATACGTGCTGGGAATACTCGCAGGCGTTCTTCTGGAAATACCCGAAACTTGGCCGTCTGATGTCTGCCACTATTGTTGAGCGTCAGGTATACTCGCTCATCTAGAATTGCTTCGATGGTCGCATCAGGCAGTTCGGGGCGTGGATACAGTGGGAAGATATCCTCATGTTCTTGCAGGAATAATTCCACTGTTTCAACAAAGTTTTGTTTGGTCTGTTCTTTGTCAAGACTGGTAATCAATTCGCGTCCAAGCCATTGGGCGAATACTTTCTGCTCGATGCTGAGCGCATATTTCTTGGCTTGGGCTAACCATTCGATTCCTTGATGGGTGGTTCTTGTCGATAGCACGCATTGATAGCCTTTGTGAGTGTAAATCATGGTTACTTTCTCTCTTTCTTAGCTGGTCAATAGCCTTGAGCGATAGCGACTAAAAAATAAAACAGAGCGAGTACTGATAGACATCTATCAATATTCGCTCTGTTTTTTCAATTAGAAGTCATCGTCGTAAACGTTTGAAGCTTCATACTCTTCGTCTTCAGCAGCCTTTCTCACCACATCGATGAAGTTCAAGCTTTGAGCATGAATCACGGTACGCGCATGGTGTTTCTTGTCTTTCTTGGACTTGTATTCTTCAGGCTGTGTCAATACTCCCGTCACTTCGACAAACTTGCCAGATTCGGCGCGTTCTTCGGCATATTCCGCAGTGCCATTCCAGCAGACGACTTTTACCCAAAGCGGTTCTTGGTTGATCCAATTACCTTCTTTGTCTCGGCGAGGCTTGGGCTGCACGGCAAGGCTGAAGTCTAGGACATCTTTGCCACTGGTTTTGGTTTGACGTACTTCGGAAACGTTGCCGACATATCCAGAGAGGACTACGAGATTTGTTGAATTACACATGAGTTTTTTCCTTCTATTTAGGAATCAGGTCACGGACTTCTACGCGATAGCGTTTCTTCAAAAAATCTTGAGACTGAACAGGTAAAGATAGGCTGCACTAGCCATTTTTTTGATTAGCGTATCTTCAATTCTAATGCTTTGGCGATCGCTTCCAGTTGGCGCGTGCTGTAGGGCATTGTGGGTAATCCATAGAGTTTTTTGGCGGCTTGTCTGATGTAGTACGCCAATTTGCGGCGGTGTTGCTCTAGCTTTAGTTGTTCCATTGAGTCGAATAACACATAGATTTCAATCTGAAGTTCAAGGTTATGTCTGATTCTGCCTATTGCGTAGTCGAAGTGGAAATGTCCTGCTATCCCTTCTAGGAAAAAGGCTGTTTCGTTTGAGCCAAAACCAACTTGGGTGACTTCGCGGATGCTGGTTTCGGGTTCGCCGCCAATGTGCCATACCACAAAGCGTTCTCCTACCTTGATATCGGCTCTGGTTGAGATGTGGTTATACATGTTCTTCTTGGGTTGTTTTTCGCAATACCCACGACACAACCAATGATTGTGAGGCAATCATCGATTGTGTTACTTATTGGTAGCTAAGTTGGCTCTTGCTAGAATTCCAGTTGATTGGCGATGTCTTTGGCAATCTCGGCATATTGCCCTGGATATCTAGATGTTGATATGTCGATTAGATTCTGGGCTAGTTCGGCGGTGTATCCTTTTAGTCCTAGCCATTCTTTCATCAGGGCTTCACAGACAGCTTTGATTTGCTTGGCGGTCATGTTTTCACTGTTGAATTTGGGCTTTGTACCACTTTCATCGGCTCCATACAGGTCAATGCTGGTCTCAATCACTTTGCTGATGTTTTGTTGGGTGATAGCCAATAATGCTTTGAATGCTGCTTTGGCTGGGTTGTCGGGTTTGCTGTTACTGGGTTGAGTGTTGGCAATAGTTGGCTGTGTCTCAATGGCTGTAGCTAGATGACCATTGGTACTTGCCTTCTGGGGGATATGACCGTTACTGCTGGCGATCGCTGCTAGTTCTTGTACCTGTGGTTGCTGGGCGGCGGGATTGACTGGGACATTGATGACGGGGACAAAGGTATGTCTGGAGGCTGGGGCTTCATCACTTAGCCATGTTTGTATCATTTC
The DNA here is from genome assembly GCA_050632425.1 of Pseudanabaena sp. BL-A-41. Taxonomy (GTDB): domain Bacteria; phylum Cyanobacteriota; class Cyanobacteriia; order Pseudanabaenales; family Pseudanabaenaceae; genus Pseudanabaena. Next base: position 16,841 of record CP192605.1, read on the forward strand.
AGCGAATTTCTTTCCTGGTTTGGGGAAGATGCCATTGCTGATTTCGGGACATCTGCTCTTGGAGATGGTTAGGGTGTTTTGGTCATCAAGTAAGCCGCAAATGTCTAGTTCGTATTCACTACCTTCTTTTTGAATTGGGGCAGTGCCTATCTTGCGGACGCTGGTGATTTTCTGCTTGCCGTTAACTTCGGTCGCGCCATAGTCATACTCAATCTTGGATCTCATGGTGGCAATGATGTTGCAACTGGAACTAATGATTTTGTCCCATAGTTGCCGTTCAATTGGACGGATTTTTGCCCAGTTCCTTACGTCGCTACCGACTGAATCCAATTCGGCATACCATGCGTGGGATAGGGAGTCGATGATCAGGTAGTCAAATCCTGATTCTTCAGCACTTTCAATGGCGTTGTAATATTGGCTAGGCCCAAATTTGGTTAGTTCGAGTACTTTAAAGTTGAACAGGTTGGCATATTTGCGGCTGGAGCCATATTCGGTGTCGATTAGTCCAATCTTTTTGCCCAAGATGGTTGCCAGTTGCAGAGCGGTGTAGGTTTTGCCACAGCCCGGGGGACCATACAGTGCCATGCGGAGTTTGATGTTTTCTTTGGTTGCCTGCTGAAATGAGTAAGTCATTGGTCTTTCTCCTTGTTGAGTAAATGAGTTTGGTAAATACTGGGAATTTTTCCTTGCGAACCTCGCTAGAGGAAAAGCCAGAAAAGGCGGCGCGATGCGCCGCCTTTTCTGGCTACAAGTTTTTTTAGATGCTGTATAGACAGTCGGATACTGCGCTGTCCTCGGTGAGTTCTTCTATTGCTACATAGCGATCGCAGAGTTTGCTAATCGTGCCTTTGTAGTTACCAAGGTTGCCACTGGTAATCAGGATGCCGTAGCAGCTAAATTCATACTTTTTTCTGTCTATTTGCCATTGCTCGATAAATTGGGTGGATGGGCTGTCGAGTCCGTCGGTGATGAGGATGACATCAGCTTTCTTGGTTTGTTCGTGCTGTTGGATGGAGGCTAAGGCTCCTGTTAGAGCGGCGGTGAAGCTGGTGCTGCTGCCGTTGTAGAACTTTTCGATGCAGTCAATCACTCGATTGGGATCGGGGATTTCCCCTGTAAAGTCGTCGATTCGTTCTACTTTTCCTGTGAAGTGCAGGATGCGGCAATGGCGCTTTTGACTGACGGCAATACTCAATAGGGCTAGGGCGATCGCTTTGCTCCAGATTTCTGGTTGCCCTTGCATTGACCCACTGGAATCTAGACAAATAACGATCGGTCCTTTGGCTAGGGGTTCGCGACTGATTAGTTCGCGTTGCAGTAGCGATCGCTCGATATAGCCTTGGGCGAATATGGGGAATAGTGCGGGTTCGGTGAGTTTGACTAGTTCGCAGGGCAGTAGGCGGGTTAGGTCGTTGCCTGTGGTTACGCCGATGATTTCGGTGCGTCCTTCTTTGACTCTACTTCGTTGCATCTTGGCGGCGATCGCGATTTTCTTGCCTGCGAGTTCGGCGATTACTTGCAGTTTTGGTGATGCTTGAATTCTCTGGGCTAATTGGATTTTGTCGGCAATTTTTAGTTGGGTTTCGTTGCTATAATTGTTGCCTCCACTGAAGGCTGATAAGCTCTCGGCAATGGCTTGCATTTCGGCTTCGGCTTTTCTAATTCCTGCGATTAATGCGGTTTCGATTTCGGCATTGCTAATTGAGTCGGCGTAGGCTTCACAAGCAAGTCGGACTTCTAGTCCTTGCTGTTTTAACTGTTGAATCTTTTGCATCAGCCCAGCATTGGGTGTTTGTCCTTGCAAAGCCTCAAAGATTCCCCGCAATTGTTTTCTGATTACTTCTGGGTCTTCTAATGGCTCGGCTGGTTCTGGCAACATTTCGACGATCGCAATGCATAGGGCGGTTGTGCCAATACCTGAGAGGAATTCATCTCCGTTCAAGCGGTTGCTAAATTGTTGGAATACCTCTAGTTCGCTCATCTGTTGGTGGATGGCAATCCAGATTTTGTTTTCAGGTTTGATGGCATTGTCTTGAAGTCGGTTGGGTTGGCGATCGTACAGGCGATGATAGGTTTCGCTGACAAAGGTTTCAAAGTTGTAGATTTTGCTTTCGCCTTCTTCGATGACTTCACTCAGTCTGGTTGATTTTTCTTTGAAGTCGCTGATACATAGTTCTGTCCATTTAGGAATTAGATACACTAATGGTTCTTGCATTTTAGTTTTCCATAAAATTAGAGAGCAGATAATCTGCTCTCTTTTGGTTGATGTAATTGGATGCTATGCACCGAACATGATTTCACTGACTTTGGCTAGTAAGGGTTTCTTCTTGGCTTCGATTTCAGCTAGTACTTGCTGCGCTTTCTTTGACTTGTGGGGATGTTGAGTAATTAGGCTTTGGAGTTTGTCGATCTGATTTCGGATATCGGATAATAATCCTGAGCCTTCAGTTGCCCATTCGTCTTGCTGTTTCTTTGTGCCATAGGTGGGACAGGTTCCTAATTCTGATAGCTTTTCGGTAACCGCAGCAAGGATTTCTTGGGCTTGGATATTCACGGGGTTACCGACTTTGGCGATGATTTTCCTGATCTGGGTCTGCTCTTTGGGATGGTTCCAGATTACATGGTTGAGAATCTCGAAACTGTCTTCGCTGACTTCGGTTTCTTCTTGCAAATAGGCATAGGCTTTGAGGATGGTGACGATCTGCACGTATTTTCTGGTGCTGACGATGAAGTTTTCTTTCTTCAGTTCCCGTTGCAGGTCAATCAGGGAGTCGATGACTGGGGCAGGGAAGGCTACATTTTTTACGGCGGTTTGCATTTGCTCTAGTTCGGTTAGGCTGAGCATGGTGGTAATCTGCGGTGCGGCGATGTTGCTGGTCTTGCGAAGCAGTAGGGTTCTCAGGTCTTCATCGCCTAGATAATCAACCATGTAACGCAGGCTCAGCCGATCCCAGAATGCTCCGTCTTCTTCTCCATCTAGTAGTTCGTTGGAGCAGCCAATCATGGTAATTAATGGCGACTGGAGTTTGGTTTTGCCGTTGAGGAATTCCCGTTCGTTCATCAGTCCTAATGCGGAGTTGCGGACAATGCTATTGGCTTTACCGATTTCGTCCATGAGGGCGAGGTGCGCTTCGGGTAACATGGCTGCGGTGTCGCGGACGAATTTACCTTTTTGGAGTTCGGCTAGGTCGGGTGCTCCTAATACTTCTTCAGCGACGGTGGTTTTGGTCATCAGGTAATGGAAGAAGGTGGTTCCTGTGATTGCGTCGGAGACAGCTTTGGCGAGTTCGGTTTTGCCTGTACCGGGTTTGCCTCCTAGGAAAATATGCATTTTCGCGAGCAGTCCTACCAAGATTAGGTCGATCGCTTCGCTGCGGTCTAGGTAGACATTCTTCAATTCTTCTCGCAGTTGTTGGAGTTTGGTGAAGGCAGATTTTGGGGTTACGGTCAATGCTGTTAAATGTCCATTTGTTTGCACGATTTCGGTGGCGAGCATTTCTATGTTCCTCTCATTTCTTGATGATTAAATGGGAGTAGCCAAAGCGCTACTCCCGCGATTCTTCGCTAGAAGCCAAGGTCGAATAGGTTGTCGTCGATCTCGGCTTCTGCTGTTTCTACTGGTTCGGAGATGGTTGGTACAGAGATGGGTTCTTCTGTTTGATGGGGCTGTTCTTCTGGTGTTTCGGTTGTGCTGGTTGCGATTTCATCCAGTACGTTCAGGCAACGTTGACGTAGTTTGGCGAGTTTGGCGGTTAGTGCATCGGAACGGAATTGCAATAGCTCGGATAGCATTTTGGTTTTGTCTTCTACTTCCCGATATACCTTGAGTTGGTTTTTCAGGGTGCGGCACTTTGTCTCTGATACTTTCTGAGGATCTAGCAGTTCGTCTAGGTAACTGGACATCGATTGCACTTCTTTTTCTAGGGATTGCCTTGCGATGATGTCCATGTCGCCGATGCCTGCGATCGGCATCCAGCGAATGTTGTTTTCTCGGTGGATCAGGGGTAGTAGTTCTCGGAAGGCGGTTAGTTCTAGTCGATAACTACGCGCAACAAAGTATGTGCCGCCTCGTTCTCGAAATGGTACGCCTGCTTTTGTGACGAACTCGGTCAGCATGGCGCGGATTTCTTTGCTGGTGATTTCTTGGCTCCATGCGTACCATTTGTCGAAGGTGGTTCTGGCGATGTCGATTAGGGATTCATTTTCTTGGCTCCAGTCTTCTCGGTTCCAATTGGTGGTTTCGTTGCTTTTATCGAAGCTATAGGAGGCGAGTTGGTTATAGCGCAGCTTTTTGTCTTTCTCGTTCTTGTTCTCTAGGACAAATCCATAGACTAGTACGCCGTTATTGGAGATTTGGCGGATGAGGAGATTGTGGTTGCTCAGTTGGGTGTGAGTTTTCGTTTTCGCATTTTTGAATGCGCTCAGTTTGTTTGGGCTTTCGGGGAGGTAGCTGAAGTTGAGGTTGACTTGCTCGGCGGCTCGTTTTAAGGTGGCTTCGCTTAGTCTGGTCTCGGCATTAATTGACCATGCGATTAGGTCGCCTAAGTATTCGGCTCCTTTGTCGATCAATGCTTGCTGGGTGGCGATCATTGCTGCTGTGTTCATGGCTTTTATCCTCTAATTTAGGTATAGATGAGCGATCGCCTTTTGCAGTCCGTTAGGCGATTATTTGGTAGTGGTAAATTTGGTAGTGGTTGTCTTGAGACTTGGGCCTAGGGCTTAGGATGGATCTGCTTGACCTCTATTTACTTGATTCCCGTCCCTAGTTTTCTGGTGGGTTCTGTACTTACATGGGCTGCTTCTAGCAGTTTCTTGATCTCTTCTGTATAGGGATCGTTTTTAAACAGGTTTTCGTTGAGATCTACCGTACCGTCACTGCGAATTGTCAATGATGGGTCAAATTTGGCGTGAGCTGGTCGATCATGATGGCATTTGAATTCTGCTCGAATATCTCCTACAAATAGATAAGAGCCTTCTTTGTTCCGAGAGCTAATCACTTTTTTTCAATTCCCAATGATATTTGCTGCAAATCTTCAGCATGGTTTTGATTTGATGGATGTTGCCTTTGATGTTTTTCATTCAAGCTTTACTCCTTGATAATTGGCTTCACGTTTGTTGCTATTTCACAATCGCGCGATAGTATCTGCAAATGGTTTTTAGCTATTTGTAGTTCGATGAAAGGCTTCTTTTTCCGATATTGCTATCGATCTTGGATTTTAGAAAAGCGATTAGCTTTTTTGTTGTTTGGATTTCTGGTTCAATCTTTGCGCGATTAAAAGATTCATCAAATTGGTTTGTTGTCATATTTTTTAAACCTCGCAAATAGCTGTTAGCGCTTAGTCAAAAGCTATTTGCGATTTGCTTCTACGCACTGATACTCTTCTGCTTCTTTCGCCAATATTTACGCTGGCGACGGGTTTGGATATGGACGATTTTGGGATGCTTTTCTTCTACGTGATGCTGTTCTGGATGGATAGCGATCGCTAATAGCAATAGTCCACACAATACGCTTTTGTATCTTTGGATAGTCATATTTGACTCCTTAACAAATTAGCCTCCTGATTTACATCGGGAGGCTTTTTGGGGTTGAATATTGGGGTTGGAGTTAGTCGGGTCGATCTACGCCAAATTCGGCACACAGTCTGGTTTTGTTGGCTTCGTAGGCTTGTTTGGCGGTAAGGAATGGATGCGCGATGACATAAGAGCTAAAGCCGCCATCGGTACGGATAAAGCAGACTACGACTTGGTCTTCGGGTTTATAGTCTCGAATCTGTCTCTTCTCCTCCTTTTGAAATGGGTTTGGTTGTCCTGATGCAACGGCGATGCGATCTGCTGTAGCTTGGCTCAGGTAGCAACCATAGCTTTCGGAGTTCAGCCATTTTTGATAGGGACTGATGCCGATTTGTGATTCTTTGGATTTACTCACATCGATGATGATTGCTCCTCTGCCTTCATTTTCGTAGCCATGCCATGCTACTGCTAGCAGTAGTTCGAGGTTCACGCGAATAAATTCTACATGGCTTTGCCGCGATTCACTGCCACTGGGGAGGTCGGATATGTCGTATTTCAGGCTCATTGTTTTGGGCTTTCTCCTCAAATTAATTTTCTCCAAATCTCCTGCTAAGGATTTTCGACAACCTGTGCGACATAGTTATATTTGCATCTCTATGTAAGTATATTTTAGTGGGCTTAAAATCTCCATTGAATTGATTTTGACTTTCTGTGTCGCCTTCTTTTTCCCCCTTACACCTATTTCGGCACTAGTTCCATCGCATAAGATTATTCGGCTAAAGCCCTTGTCAAATAAGAGTTTTAGTCATTTTAAGGTCAAATTGTCGAAACCCAAATTCCAGAAGGGTTTCAGAGGTTTCCCCCATAGTGCGGAACCAGTGCCAAGTAGTGCAACCCTATCTAAAAGAACGAAACAAGCTTAACAACTGCTCAGATGCGGCTAAAGGTAAAGTAGCTCCCGTTGCCGTTGCTAAGTTATGAAGTGCTAAATGCAATCTATCGGTGGGAGTCGGTTCAACCAGAGTCAAGCTAGGATTGCTCCACAACTTCCCATCGGCAGCATACTTCACATAGGAACTACTATCCACCGAATCCACACCGACTCGAAAAAGTTCCTTAACTAGTTCAGGTTTACCTAATCCAAAAACATGGAGAGGCAAGTCCCCAATCTCTTCTCGAACCGCTTCTGCGATCGCTAAAACTAAGGGCAAATCCTGCAATCGCGGCACTAGCCCACCGATGGCAATGCCCTCAAATCCTTGCCCGACATAAGCATTAGCACAGGTTCGAGCCGACTTGATATCCCAACCCTGCACGCAAGCATAAAGAGGCAGATCGCGCCGACGACGGTTATTAATTGCCCATAGTGCATTAGCGATCGTTAACTCCTGTCTTCGTTTCGCTTCCTTTTTGTCTAACTTAGACGGAATGGGAAAATCGAGGGTAAAGGCAACATCGGCAACTTGTTCTTGAAATTCCAATACGGCTTTTGGGTGGATCACCTCTATTTCATCAGTTTCAACATTTTTGATCTCTAGTATGCCTAATCGATCGCGTTTGACGATCTTGGCATTCTCAAATAAAGCCGCAAATCCTCCCGAATCAACTAACATCGGTAAGTTAGGCAACTGAGCCGCAGTCATTTGTTTAGCATAGTAATGGCTGACCATCACTGCGGGAGCGAGTCTCGGCAAATAGGGACGAATTAAGTTGTCGAGCGGATATTTCTGCCCAAAAGTTGTGACAGGAATATAGGCAGGAAATGCGATCTCGCCTTTACGGGTTACGAGACATCTGGGGATTATTGTAGATTTTTCAGTAACTGTCATAGAGAGACCTCCTTAGAATTCATCCACAATTGCAATAGATCGAGCTTTGTGGTGATGGTTTCAGTGAGTACTTGAACAAATTGTGTGACCTCTCGATCTTTTCGATATATTCTTACTGCTAGAGTATGCTTACAAACATTTCCCTTAGCAGCATCAGAACAATCGCAGTCATAAATACTTTGGTGACAAGTGACCAGATGTGGATCTAGACCACCAACCACCCGATAAACATTACCTTCATTACCCGTAACCCGCAATTCTAAGGCTCGTCGTAAGCGGTAAGGATCGATCTCATCAGGGAAAGTATTAGAGACAATCGTATTAGTTGTACTTTCTTCTCGATAGCGAAAAGCAGAAAAGCGATCGCCTACCATCTCATTCGCCGCATCAATCCACTTCTGTAAGCGTTTCTGAGATATACCCTCAGTGATAACTTCCGAGGACTCAGTAAGTGCTAAATCTTCAAGGTCGTGAATACCCAATTCCTTGAGACGTTTAGCAAATTTTACGCCAATACCTGAAATTGATGTCAGAGTTACAGTGCTTTCATCTAAGCCACCAGAGATCATGCGCTCTAGTACTTTGACTTTTTCTGCCAAAGGGATTACTTCTGGATCTTCAGAATCTGGAGATTGGATCGTCGCACAGATATTCGCCATTGCTAATAACAATCTCTGCATTGCGGCGCGAACACATTCCACCTCAAAGGCATAGCAACCTCTTGCTTCAGCAATCGCTACTGGATCACCCGATCGCGTCCAGTCCCTTGCAATTAGAGCCGTATGAATTGCTGCTAAAAGTTGTTTGCCGTCAATCCCCAAAAGCGATCGCAATTTTGAGCGTTCCCATCCCAGCAAAACCGATGGTTCTTTGGAGAGAGCTTCGCCTAGATCTTCAAGCTGTTCGTAATCGACAGGGATAAGCGGCTGATAGTCGGGACAACTTGCCACTAGCAAGATCAGATCGAAAAAGTTTAACTGCAAAGGCGATCGCAAGACTCGCACCCATAGCAAAACTGTCTGTGGCGATAGGAGATGGCGCATCGCCACATAGCCTAGTTTGGTGGCTTTGAGATAGGTGCGTTCATCGGATTTCCATTCCTCCAGCATTCTGGCTTTTAGCATATCTCTCACGACTTTCTCGACCGAGGGCAAAGTCCCTTGTTTTGCCGCAAGCGATCGCCCAAATACGCCTTGCAGTTGTGTCACCGTGCGACATAAGCCACTGGCAACTTCTGTAATTACCTGTTCTGCGAGAGCATTCACATTTGCTAAGCCAGACTTAATCGGCTCAAATTTGCCTTTGGGATACTGATCGGCATGACTATCCCAAGAGGGGCTTAACAATACGACTTCACCTTCGCGATCGAGTCCTAGTCTTCCTGCCCGTCCTGCTCTCTGCCACACACTATTCACCTGTAGCGGCACAAAGTCGATTCCGTCAAACCCTTGCAGATCATAGAGAATTACCTGTCTAGCAGGCAGGTTAAGTCCCATTTCTAAGGTTGCTGTTGCCACCAGAACTTCTAATTTGCCATTCCGAAAATTTTGCTCGATCGCTTTGCGTTCTTGCTTTTCTATTCCTGCGTGGTGATGGGCAACTTGCCAATCGCGTTCTTGCAATAGTTTCGATAGGAACTCGGCACGACGACGACTCTGGACAAAAACTAGACTTTTTCCGCCCACTGCCAAATTGCGCTCAAGTTCGCGAACTAGTAGCTCTGGTTTGTCTTGGGCGCGTTTGTAATGGGCGATTTTCCAAGTTAGGGGAATGGGGCGATCGCTAGCGTAAAACTCGACCCCATTTAACCAGTCGGCAAGTTCCCTGCGATTGCCTAAGGTTGCCGACAATCCCACAATCCTAACAAAGGGGTTTAAACGCAAAACTCGCATTAAGGCAGCTTCTAACTTCGCCCCACGATGGCGATCTCCTAGTAAGTGAAACTCATCTACCACTACCAGATCTACATCAGGAATCCAAGCCCAGTGCGATCGCCAGTTGCGGGTGCAAGCGTCAAACTTTTCGGGTGTCATTACCATCAGTTGCGCTTTTTCGTAAGGCACGGGATAGTTACTGTTTTCATAGTCTCCTGTAAATACGCCAACAAGATGAGGCGCAAAGGTGGTTTGCCATTTTGTCGTTAGTTCTGATGCCAAAGCTTTGAGCGGAGCAAGGTAGATTGCCCTTTTGCCTCTAGCGATCGTGTAGGCGATCGCCTGTTCGGCTAGCCATGTTTTGCCGCTACCTGTGGGCATTTGCAAAATACAACTAAATCCCGATGTCAAAATGCCACTATCGAGGATTTGCTGTTGTACAGGCGTTGTACTATCTGAAATTGCTAATTTTTTTGACATAATCTCTAAGAATCATTAAATTCTCACTAAAATATTTGTTTAAAACTGCACACCGAATTACTAGATCTGTTGAGAAACAAAAGCAAAGCTCAGAGAAAGTTTTACTTTTCTATCCGTTTTTAAGCGGTATCTAAATAGAAGTTCCATAAACCAGATCCATCCGACTGATATCATTTGGTTGATCATTTACATATTTTTGGTGCTTCCAGGCATCGCCCATGAAATTGGTAAGCATTTTGTGTGAAGTCTAGCTGATAGAAATTGATGGGCTACGCCAAGCTATTACGTTTCCAACTCTTTTTGTCCAACTACAACAAGGAATAAACAAAGCTCAATGGCAACTTAAACCCTATAAAACTTACTGCCCAAATCTCCAGATTTGCCAAGTCGATGGCAATCATTGGGCTTTTTTAGTTTCACCAGACTCGTTTAACAAATCAATTTTCTCGTTTCTAGCATCAGTATCCTCTGAGTTAGGGGATTACTCAAAATCAGTATGAATTTACCGAAATGCTCAAGTTGTAAATTTGCTCGTAATCCATGTCCTGTTCATCCTCACGGTATTCATGGTGATGATTGTCTAGATTTTCGACTGAAGTATGGAATAGAATTTGCGCCTAAACTTAAGAGGGAAGAACAATGGCAGATTCTCGATACCCATCCAATCTTTAGAGGTGAGTGTCCTCAATGTAGGCATATCTATGATTCAATCAATAATTGGAATGATTGGAGTAATCGGACTGATTGGACTTGTCCTATCTGTAATTGGCAACCTTGACCTGTTAGATGGTGGATGCCGAAATAGCAAAGTTTTTCTAGATAGGAATTCTTCACTTCATGAAGAATTCCTATCTAGAAGCTGTAATTGTTAGAACAGGGTTAATTGCTCTCTTTGTTCATTTGCATTCTTTGATGGAATCACCAGTTGTTGGTTTCTTAAGATATAGTCAGCCATTGATGGGAATGATTGCCAACCTGCTGTTAGAACGTTAATCATCGACATTTCTAAATTGCCCACAAGCTGCGCGATTTGCTCAAGCCAGTTTTCTACGTCTTGATCTACCCAATCCTCAAACTGCCTTTGTCTCAATGCCTCAACGATCGCCATTGATGGCATTTCTAACAAAGCCGCACTTGAGTCTGGTTCCCAGAAGATTTCTCGCGATTCTTCTAGTTCTTCTCCCTCTAATCCATAGTCAGTTTCGCTATCATCCACAGGAGATTCATGGGTGATCGCATCAAACACTTCCTTCAGGAATCCTAACCGATTTGATTTCTGCTCGTATTCCTCTGCTTTTTCAAAGGATTGACTGACTCGATTTTGGAGAATTGGTAGTTCTTGTCTGTCTCGTTCGAGATTTTCTTGCGCTGTGGTTAGCTTGGCGGCGATCGCATTTCTCACTACATGCAAGAGTGAACTATGGGGCTGCTGACATTCTGCATTAAATTCATAGCCTGAATTGATGCTCATGCCTATATACCCATTCACCTCTGAGCCAAATCTACTCAGAAATACGTTCAGTCCTGCAAATTGTCCGATTTGGATTTGGGTCAATCGATAGCTTTCTTTGAGCCTTTGCACTTGTTCGGTAATGTGATGGTCGATGAGCACCGCCTTATCCAGTATCACGCCGCGATCGCTGATGAATTGTTTCAGATTGGCTTGGGATACTGTGGCTAGGTCAGATTGAATGCGCTGAATTTGGGCAGGATGGTTGGTATTTACCATGTCAGTGAGGTACTGAATCTTGGATTTGTCTCTGAATTGCCTGTCGTTATAGGCTTGCAACTGCATTCCCAGTCCTTGCAATTCGGCTTCGAGGGTGGCTCGTTCCATGATTAGCGGATCTCCTGATGCGATCGCTTTCATTTGGGCAGCGTTGAGGACTGTCTCATCGATGTCTTCGATGGTGCGATGGGTGCGATCGCCAGACATCACCTGTGAAATCATCCGTTGCTTATTCTCAATCGCTTGCCAGAGGAATGAATCAAATCCTGCTTGGTTGTTTCTACCTTCGGTGACATAGCGGAAGATGAAGACATCGCTCCATTCATTACCCTGTCTGACCCCTCTGCCTTCTCGCTGTTCTAGATCCGATGGTCGCCAAGGACAATCGATATGATGCAAGGCGATGAGTTTACTTTGCATGTTCACGCCTGTTCCCAGTTTTGATGTGGAACCAAAGACAATTCTAATTTTGCCTTCGTTGATGGCTTCAAACAGTTTTGCCTTCTTGGTATCCGTGTCGTAATCGTGGATAAAGGCAATCTGGTCGGTGGGTATACCTAGCAATACTAAGGTGTCACGGATATAGCTGTAGCTATTCCACCTGTCTTTCTTTGGTGCGTTGCGATCGCAGAAGATTGCTTGTGTGCCTTTGGCGATCGCGGTAATTGTCCAGATTTGCCAGACGTTCCACGCACAGGCGAGCAGTTTGTTGTTTATCCATTCACTAGCATTAGGCGATACCAATTTGGTATGCATACAAGCTTTGGCTCCATCACCTGTTATTTTTAACATGTTGTCAATTTCAGGTTTGACTTTACGTTTGGCGACGGCTTCGGCGCGATCGCAGAGTTTGTCCATATAGGCGATTTGCTCTGGCGATGGTTTGCAGGACATCACATGGTAATGGGGTTTAGGGGTTTTCACTTCGGCAAGGGCTGCGGTCTGGATATCGGTGACTTGACACCACATTGCCATCAGTTCGGGCATGTTCACGAATTCACGTAGGCGTGTTTTCGATTTGAGTTTGCCTGTGGGACTGATTTCTAGAGCGGTGCTGGTTTCACAGAATCTTGAGCAGAAGCTATCAAAATGGGTTATTCCTTGCTGTTGCAGTAGGTCTAGTTGCAGATAGCGCATCCAGATGTCCATTTCTGCCATCGTGTTACTCAGGGGAGTGCCTGTGGCAAAGATGACTCTTTTACCGTTGGTAAGCAGATACCGCACTTTCATGAAGGAGTCATGGGCGCGTTGGCTATAGCCTGTGGGAATGCCTGCGACATTGTGCTGGGTAGTGAGAATTTGCAGTCGTTTGATTTGCTGTACTTCGTCTAGGAAGAGGGCATCTATGCCTAGTTGCTCGAAGTAAATCACGCGGTCTTTGCGATCGCTGTTTTCGATTTCTTGAATCCGTAATGAGATTTTCTTTCGCATGGCTTCTAAGTTGCGGAAGACTTGTTTGGATTCTTCTTTGTTGGTTGCTTCACAGATAGAGCTAATTGCGGACATTTGCTCCTCGAGAAACATAAGTTCAGTTGATTCGCTGATTTGCAGGTTGAAGAATTGTTCGTAGGTGAGAATAATCGCATCGTAGTTATGGGTAGCGATTTGACTCAGCAGGACGCGGCGGCGATCTTTGGTAAAGTCTTGGGTGTTTGGCACAAGAATTTTGGCTTCTGGGTACAGTCGTCGAAATTCTTTGCTGTATCCTGGCAAGATCGATTTCATGGTTACGTGCATGACCTTGTGAGCCATGCCTTTGCGTTTTAGTTCCATGCCTGCGGCGATCATCGTGGCGGTTTTACCATAGCCCACCCGATGGGCGGCAAAGGATGCTTTTTGCCGTTCGACTCGACGCACAAAGTTGCGCTGATGACTTCGCATCTGAAAGTCGGGAGCCATGTTGGGGAAGGTTAGGTGTGAACCGTCATATACGGTGTCGCGATAGAGGTTGTGGTATTGGTTGTAATGCAGGCATAATCTTTCGGCGCGATCTCCTTCACTCCAGATCCATGCTTTGAAAGCAGTTTGGATTCTGTCTTGCATTGTCCTCGATGCTGAGGTGGCTTCTACATTGAGGATGGCGGTGATGTTGCCATGCTTGTCTTTGATGTATTCATAGACTTTGGGATCTTTTTGGTTAAGCGCACAATCAATAAGTTCGAGGGCAGTGTAGTTGCTGGTTCCCCATTCGGTTTTGTTTTGGGGGGAGTTGGTTAGTTTGCTGTCGCCTTTGATTACCCAAATATTGGCAGGGTCGGGATGGAATTTGACGGTGCTAGTTCCTGCATGGCTCAGGAGTTGTTCGCTAAATTCTTTGATCGCCTCTTCGGGCAGCCATGTCGTTCCTAGTCTGACGCGGATAGTATTGCGTAGGATTAGGTTTAGTTCTTCTGGGGTCATGGCATTGACGTTAATACCTAGCTTGATAGCGCAGCGTACTTTGATATCTACGTCTGGGGTTTCGGGCAAACAGGGGACGGGTTGATTGCTGCTGATGGTTTGATGGTATTTGTCGATGTTCAGCCAGTTGGAGACTCCGTTTTCTTGCCATGCAATGATTTTGTTGAGTCGGTTGACGACGTTGCCACTAATGAATTCTTCTCTGGTGATCCATTCAGAATTAACGGTTTCTTGGACTGTTGCTGGTGGGACTGTACCGTTATAGAAGATATCGCCTTCTAGTTCAGTGATGACTGTGCTGATGCTTTTGTCGATGAGGTTGGCGATCCAGTCTAGGTCGATATAGCTTTTGGCATCTAGGCATTGCGCTAGGGCATCTTTGGCATTGTCGGCACGATATCTGGGTGTTGCCCTGACGGTTCTTTGATAGAAGATTGGGGCTTTAGCGGGACTTTTGCCTTTACCGCGATCAATTTCTAATGCTCTCAATCGATAGTAGTTGGGGTCTTCTTGGAAGATGCTGAGGTTCTCTTTGCTGGTGAAATGTCCGAATCTAATTGCGAACTCATCATATTTTTGATTGAGAATTTGGCGTAGTTTGGCTAATTCCTTTTCATCTTCGTACTGCTGCATTCTCAGCACTAGGTCGAGGATCTTGGCGACGGACATGGCAGATCGAATGCGTTGTTGTTGGTTTGCCACCAATTCCAGTTGATAATCAGTGCGACGATAGATTTGTCCTTCGTGTTCGCAGAAGGCGTTGGGTAGTACTTTTTGTAACTGTGGTGGGATCTGAATTACTTTGGTTTGTGTTACTGCTGGTTCATAGAATTTACTGAGAGTTTTCCCAATCTTGCCAATCTCTGCTCTTAGGTCAAGGTTGGCTGGGGCAGTTACTCCTAAATGCTCTCCGCCGTATAGTTTTGAGACAGTTAGTTCTCCTAGGATATTGCGAAATTTCATTTGTGGCGTAGTCATATGCTTTTCTTTAAATAAAAAAGCACCTCATTCCTTAAAAGGAATGAGGTGCTTTGTGACTTTTGTGGGGTAATACTCCGTAGATCTGCCGCTAGGCTACTTAAGGCAACGGAGATCTCAAGCATAGATAAAGGTTTGACAACAAACTTGCATATGGCTTCAAATCTAAGTGATATTGATATAGATCTAAATGCCTTACTGGGTAAATAGAAAAACCAACGAATCCCCATCACATTTTGAAGCGACGCTACCGCAAAAGCGATCGCTTTTTTTGGTAAGTTTATCTGGCGATCAACTTATTGATAAGGTTTATAAGGCTAAACGTTTGAAGTAGCCTGTTATAGCTTCCTAGTTCTAATAGGCTGGGACTGTTGAAATAACTAATATTTTCTAAAGTATGGCTATTTATCTATCCTCTGAACATCAACTCGCTATACAAACCCACGCCGAAGCAGCTTATCCAGAGGAATGCTGCGGTTTGCTTTTGGGTCAGATTCAATACTCAGATCCTCCTATCAAGATTGTTAGTGAAGTTCGTGCGATGCGTAATATCTGGAACAAAGAATCGGCTCTTAATTTTCAATTGCCTTCAGGTTCTCATCCTAGTTCCCAAGAAGGGCATGGTGTCAGTAAGATAGACCGCTACAGTATCGATCCTAAAGAAATGCTCGACGTTCAACAAAAGGCACGGGAATGCAGTTTGGAGATTATTGACATTTATCACTCCCATCCAGATGCTATTGCAGTTTTCGGAGCAAAGCGGACAGGATATAATGGAAAAAAAAGAGAAAAAACAGAATGGCAAAACCATATTCCGAGGATTTACGAATCCGAGTAGTTAGAGCATACGAAGGGGAATTGGGTTCAATACGAGAAATAGCTAAACAATTTCAAGTAGGTAAAACCTTTGTAAACGATCTAATCCAACAATGGCGTAAGACAGGAAGTGTAAGTCCATTACCGCACGCAGGAGGAGTAAACCCAAAACTAGACGCAGAACATTTGCAGAAATTGCGGCAAATAGTCGAATCAACTAATGATGCAACATTATCAGAATTGAGCGAACAGTTAGAAACAGAAACAGGGCTAAAAGTAAGTGTAACAAGCATTCATCGGCGCTTAGAGAGACTGGGATTAACCCGTAAAAAAAACTTTTCATGACCCCAAACAAGAATCTGTTGCAGTACAGGAGCAGAGGAAAAACTATCAACTAGCCTTTTGGGAAATCGTAACTAAGAATCTAGTTTTCTTGGATGAAACTGGAATGCGTCTTAACTTTACTCGTACACATGGTCGTTCAGAGCGAGGCAAGAGATGTCATGGTCAACGTCCCAAGCCCAAAGGTAAAATTGTCACTTTGATTGGGGCAATGTGCATGACTGGCGTAATTGCGAGTCTGATGTTTGAGGGTGGGACAAATACAGAGACTTTTCTTTTTTTCGTTCGCGAAATTCTTGTTCCTACTTTATGGAAGGGGGCGGTTGTCGTCATGGATAATCTCAATGTTCATACTAATCTATTAGTTATAGAGTCTATTGAGTCTGTTGGCGCAAAGGTCTTGTTTCTGCCTACCTATTCTCCTGAGTTAAATCCTATTGAAATGCTTTGGTCAAAACTAAAGGCTTTTTTACGCAAACTTAAGCCTAGAACTAGAGCGGATTTAGATGCTGCTGTTTCTACTTTCATTGCTTCTCTTCAGCAGAAAGACCTTCTTGGCTATTTCCTTGAGACTGAAGCTCGTACCGTATTCATCTGAAAACTGCAATAGAGCAGTACCTTCTGCCTTCGACGAGGCGATCGCTTGGCCACTGTACTCCTATGCGATCGTTTCTGTTTTTCAAGGGCAAACAGACGATCTGCAAAGCTGGATGCTTGATGACAAGGGTAGCTTCCAACGCGAACCGATTCATCTCTTGGAAACTAAGCAGATCCTTTAAAAGTTTTATGGGATGATCCAGATATTAGGTATCCCAGTCTATTCCTCAAGGATTGCCAAAAGCATTCAAGTGCAAGAACTTGGAGATATGTAGCATCAATTGAAACAGATCGTATGAAACAGATCGTAAAAGATGGTTGTCCTTGAGCTAACCACCTTTGTTATCCTGCTGGTACTAACCCAATAACTCTTGACCATGCGCCGCTGCCGCCCTTAACTTTGATTGGAAAGCACAGGATTGTGCTACCAACTGGTGGCAGTTGGCTCAAGTTGGTTAATTTCTCGATTTGGCAGTATTTTCGCTTTATCCCTGCAAAATGAGCCGACCATAAACGTTTTGGGTCTTGAAAAGTTGTCCACTCATTGCCAATAATTGGGTAGGGTCGATCCAAACTCCATGCATCAGTGCCAATCACTCGTACACCAAGGTCTACAAGATAAAGAACTGCTTGCTCTCCTAATCCACACCCATAGCCAAAAAATTCTTCTGTACCCCATACTGCATCTGCTCCTGTACAAAAAAGCACTATCTCGCCAGGGGTAATGGTGTGGCTTAATTTCTCTAAGCGCTTCTCTATGTCTTCGGGTTCGATCAAATAGCCTGTGGGTAGATCCGATACGTCCAAAACGATAGCTTGCCCAGCGAACCAATCCAGTGGAATTTCATCAATTGTCCAAGCGGGTTGTCCCTCCGAGGTTGGAGCGTAATGCCACGGTGCATCTAAGTGAGTACTGGCATGAGTTGAGGCTTCTACAATTTCACCTGCAAAACCTAGTCCATTAGGAAGGGCAGTTGATGGTATGCCAAACATAAATTCCCACATCTCGGCACAATCTTTATGGGAGATGTGCTGTATGCGGGGAGGAGTGGGTTCGCTTGCTGTTGGTTCAAGTGGACGACTGAGGTCGATTAGTCGAACTTGCTGCCCCAGAAGTTTGACAGTCTTTGGGTTAATCAAGGTACATTCCTCCTATACAAGTGATACTTACCTCACTTTTTATCGTCTCACACTCAAATGGGGAAAGAGTCATACAATTAGGGGAAAGCAGCTTGAACAGATGTTCTGAATCTACAATTTTGATGTGTAAGTAGCCATAGATTTGTTCTCAACTACCAAGCGAGTCAATCCTATTAAGAATTGACTCGCTCATTAGTTTTGGTATGGTATGGTTACTCTCTAGCTCCTCCGCTAGGCTGCCTCTACAAACCATTGGTTAATCATGATTGGCTCCTGATTGACTGTGTGTTTACCCGATGGAACTATCTTTATCCAATCAGGATATTTATAATTTTTCTGATTTGTGGCTCTCTGTTCTGTTTCTGTAAGCTTGCGAAAAATCAGGATATCGGCAACCACTTCCGTGTTGGCAAATTTCTTAAAAGCGATGTCTGGTAATCTAATAGCGGTCACTAGCTCTAACTTACTCGCTAGATATCTCCGAAAGCTGGTATTAGAACCATCAAGGGTAAAGCAACTGGTAATCAGGGCGATCAATCCATTTTCTCGCACGAGGTCAGCACATTTGGCTAGAAAGTAATTGTGGATACTGAGGTTCAGATGGGCATAGCGCGGATCGTAGAGTTTGTAAGTGCCAAAGGGGACATTGCCGATCGCTAGGTCAAAACTGTTATCAGATAAGCTCACTGTCTCAAATCCTTGAGCGTAAATCAGTGCTTCTGGGTATAGCAATCTCGTAATTTGAGCAAAGATTGGGTCTAGTTCTATACCAACCCATTGAGATCGCTCCCTCATCAGCGCGGGCTGACATCCCATAAAGGAGAGTGTGTTACAAGCTGGTTCGACGATCGCTCCACCTGTAAAGCCGATATCACTGATAAGATCCCACATAGCACGGATGACTTCAAAGCTCGTTTGGTAAGCAGTTGCGGTTGCAGATTTTGCGGCTTGGATTTCGGTTTGGGTCAATAGTTGGCTCAGTTGTTCGTGACATCGGTGCTGCCATGTGTTGCCTTGATGATTGGCTTTTACCCAGATATCAGTGAGAGTTCCCCATCCCGATGCTTTGGCGAGTTCTACCTGTTGTTCTGCTGTTGCCGATGATATTGATTTACTGAGGGCGATCGCTTCGACGGTTGCTTCTGCTTTTACTCGCAGGGAGCTATCAAAATGCTGCTCAATTTCTGGCGTAATTTCAAATATGGATTGGTACATGGTTGGCTTTTTCCCTAGTTTTTGTTCTTGCGAACAAGCGCTAGCCTGAATCATTCACGAAAGAGAAAAGAGAAACTAAATTCAAAGAGAATAGAGAGATTTCTATCAATTAGAAATAAAAAAGAATCAGAAATAATAATTAATGGCAAAAAAAGGAATTAGAAGCACAAAATCCAGTGTAATCCGATGAAAGGTCAACACCAATCAAAAAACAGAGAAATCAAACTCAGATAAATATAAATAGTGAGAAACGAGACGGAATTATTTAGTAAAAAGAAAGAAATGAGTGCCCTTTTACCAGTAGCCAATTAACCAAGACTTGGACATGATCTGCACATTTAAGCCAGAACGTAAGCGGATCACTCGAAGCTTGTCGAATCATTAACATGACCACATAGGTAGCTTGAGCAAAGAGAAGTCAAAACTAGTTAGCCATAAAACTATGACAATCTACCTTGATAACCAAGACTATAAAAACAATAGGCGACAGTATCTAATTTAGTAATTAAGATAAAAATTTGAGCAACTCACAAATTTATTTTATGAGTCAAATGAATTCTCTTATGTGTCAAAAGCCCTGTAGGATAGGATTTGTATCTACATTTACAGATAGGGCATGATCATACTGAATTAATAGAGAAGAAAGAAATACAAGAGTGTTTGTCATGAATATAAAGCTACCCTCTCGTAGAAGATTTTTATTTTCTATATCATTGTTCTCTTTGAGTTTAATCACTGCTTGTAGCAGTAGTGTTGTTGGTAATCCTGCTGATAAATCTAGTTCTTCAGGCAACAAAAAAGTAATTCGGATTGCCATTGCAACTCAAGATCAAACGATTAATACAGCAACGGGTGGTTCAATTATTCGTGAAGAAAAGCTTCTAGAAAAGTATTTACCAAAGACAGGTAAATATCAGGATGTAGAATATAAGATTGAATGGTCGAGTCATACATCAGGACCACCAATCAACAACAAGATGTTAGCTAATCAAGTTGATATTGGCATGATGGGAGACTTTCCTTTAACCATCAATATAAATACATTCAGAGATAAAGGTGCTGGAGTCAATAGTATTTATATTGCTACCCTATCCTATGGCTCAACTGGAGCAGGCAATGCAGTTATGGTTCCAAAGGATAGTCCGATCAAGAATATTGCGGACTTAAGAGGCAAACAAGTCTCAGTTCCCTTCGGTTCGGCTGCCCATGGTATGTTGTTGGGAGCTTTAAAGAAGGAAGGGATTAATCCTGATACTGAAGTAAAACTCATCAACCAATCTCCCGAAGTTGGTGGTACAAGCTTGAAGACTAATCAAATTGATGCTCATGCAGACTTTGTTCCCTTTGGTGAGCTATTTCCTTTACGCGGTTTTGCAAGAAAGATTTTTGATGGTGCTGAGTTAGGAGTACCTACATTTCATGGTGTAGTCGTACGTTCTGATTTTGCTAAAGAACATCCTGAACTAGTTGTTGCCTACTTAAAGGCACTCTTGGAAGCTAATCAAATGGTACGTGAACAACCTGAAGTGATCGCTGCAAAAATGGAAAAGTGGACAAGTGTGGAAAAAGAAGCTGTCTACATGTTCATTGGTCCCAATGGTTTACAGAAAATCAGCCCAGCTATTCTTCCTATCCATTTAGAAGCCTTGACCAACAGTGTCAATACTCTCAAGCAATTAGGTAGATTAGATGCCAAGGTTGACGCTGCGGAAATTACTAAACTCGCTGATGACAGCTACTTGAAACTTGCCGTCAAAGAAATGGGTTGGAACTATGACGAAATGATTGCCAAGGCGGAAAAGTTCCCAATTTCTGGTGAAGATGCGGAAACTAAGCAAACAATTACCGATCCAAAACTTGCCGCACAGGTTTGGGTCAATGGTGAAGAGAAGATCAGGAACTTTGCTTCTATTAAAAATATGGTAACAGCAGTATCAAAGCTGAAGTCCGAAGGTAAGCAAGCTGGAAGCACTGTATTTGTCCATGATTTCAACAAAGGCTGGAAATTATTAGCAACAAATTCCTTCTTTGTGCGTAAAGGTGATGATATCGCTGCATTCCTGACCGAAAAGGATGCTCAAGTCTATGCAGCAAGTCAAGGGGGCGCTCAAGTTCTCACCTTTAACGCGCTCTAATAATCTGCTAATGCAGAACAGAAACTTGGTGATGTTTATATTAGGCTTGCTTCTAAATCTATGAGTATGTACCACGCAAAGCGCGTTACATACTCATCTCTATAACTATCTTTTGGAGATGATCGATGTCTAACATACCTTCCGAGCAATCGCTCCCTATCGAATTTTGGAATAGTTTTAGCATGTCCATCAAAACTTTGTTCGGACGCTCATCAGATATGGCGAAAGAGCCATTCTCGGCACGCAAGCGTAATCAACTATTGAGAAGAATACTATCCATAGTCTTGTTTTTTGGCATTTGGCAAATCCTATGTATGGTGAAGTTTAATTTCTGGATTAACTTTTCCTTCTTACCGTCACCTATAGAAGTATCAGAAGCGACGGTCAAGTTTTTCTCGACCAATGCCATGATTCATATTCAATCCAGTGTGATTCGGGTCTTGGCTGGTTATTTCTTTGCCACTATTTTAGGAGTGGGTTTAGGGATTTTGATTGGTTGGTTTCAGCAGTTAGACGATCTCGTATTTTTGCCATTGGAGTTACTACGACCGATTCCTGCTGTTGCATGGATTCCTTTAGCCATTCTCATGTTTCCCAACGCTGAGTCGGGCATGATTTACATTACATTTATCGGAGCATTTTTTCCAATTTTAATTAGCACAATCAAGGGAGTAGAAGGTGTTGATATGCTGCTGTTACGGGTTGGTCAATGTTTAGGTGCTGGACAGTGGTATGTGTTCAAAGATATTGTTGTGCCAGGAGCGATGCCTAGTATTGCCAGTGGTTTAGTAATCGGCATGGGGAACTGCTGGTTTTGCTTGGTAACGGCGGAGATTTTGGCAGGTCGTTATGGCATCGGTTATATCACTTGGGAGTCCTATGTTACTTCCAACTATCCACCAATTGTGATGGGCATGTTGATAATTGGTTTGATGGGTTCTCTCAGTTCTTGCTTAGTTGAGCGTTTAATTCATTTGCTGATGCCTTGGCGCGTTACCAAAAAGAAGACTGCTTAATATTAAGGATTTAACTTTTAATTTGAGTTTTGGTTTTGTTCTGGATTTTGTTGTAACTGATATTTAGCAAGGATTTATGTCGATGGCAAAGTTGCTCGAAAATAATCTGCGATCGCAGGTTAAAGGATTAGTAGAGGTTGAGAATCTATCGGTAGGTTTTCGCCGCAAGGGAGTATTTACTTCAGTTTTAGACAACGTCAACTTTACGATTCAACCCGGGGAATTTATTTGTCTGCTAGGTCCTTCTGGCTGTGGTAAATCAACGATCTTGAATACGATCGCAGGATTTATTAAACCTTCTGTCGGTAATGTGTTGGTTGATTACCAAAGGATTACTAAACCGGGGGCTGATCGCGGTTTTGTATTTCAGCAATATTCGCTCCTACCTTGGAAAACAACCTTCCAAAATGTGGAATTTGGGCTGAAGGTACGGGGTGTACCGAAGAATGAACGCAAAGAACTTGTTGATTACTATTTAAATCGAGTGGGCTTGTACAAATATCGCCATGCCTTTCCCTATCAGATGTCAGGAGGTATGCAGCAGCGCGCAAGTATCATTCGCGCCTTAGTCAATTCGCCTTCGGTATTGCTGATGGATGAGCCTTTTGCGGCCCTAGATGCCCAAACCCGTCACATGATGCAGGAGCTATTGCTAGATATTTGGCAAGATTTAAAATCAACGGTGGTGTTTGTGACCCATGATATTGAGGAAGCTGTATTTTTAAGCGATCGCATTTTTGTGATGGGCGTTAACCCTGGTCATATTAAAACAATGGTGAACATTGATCTAGAACGTCCCCGCCATGTCGATCTAATGCTTACTCCCGAATTTATGCAACTCAATCGTTATGTGTTCGATCTGATTCGCGAAGAAACTTTAAAAAGTATGGCATTTGAGGATTAATTGGCTAATCTAAGGACAAACCCAGAATTGAGTGGCGGCGCTTTGCGCCGCCACTCAATTCTGGGTTTGATTACCGTGAAGTGTTGTAGGTTTGCTTGAGAAATTCTGGCTGAATCCAGTGATCGAGATTAATCTTAATTAGATGCTCATTATCAGGGATCCTGCTGAGGTGATCAATGTGCAGCTTCAGCCAGTCGGGACGGATTACGGTTTCGGAAAAGAATCGTGCTGTTTGTTCGGGATGGTAAGAACCATTGAGAATTTCAGTTACTAAATCTAGATCCAAACGAGTCCATTGGGCAACCTGAGCAGGCGCAGATGGTGTATTGTCATACCAATATTGGGCGGCTTTGAGAGATTGTAAATAGGCAATCACCACTTCAGGATAGCGATCGGCGAGGTCATGATTGACCACGACACCATAAAAAGATGGCAGAATATCAAGATTGCCATCGGCGAGATAGCGAAATTTTCCACAACGGCAAGCGACATCATGGAAAGGCGCGAAATGGGCATAGCTATCGGCTAAATGTAAGGGAAAGTTAAAGCCACGAATCGCTTGAATATGCTCAAGGGAGATTAGTTCCACTTGATCTAGAAGGTTAGCCGCTTGAAGCGATCGCATCACCATGCCATGTGCCGAAGACCGTAATGGCACAGCAATATTTTGCCCCCGCAGATCGGCGATTGTTTCTACTTTTGATTGATGTGGCACGATGAAGGCATTGCCAGAACCATCGGGATTACTAGACACAAAGCTGACTAAACGAGTGTTGTACTGAGCTGTCTCAGGATTAGGCAAAGCACTCAGTAGTAATGGATAGTCCCCCAAAATGCCAATATTCAAATTGCCCGAATCTAGCCCCGTCACAATTGGTGAACCCGTCGCAAAATTTTGCCATTCAATCTGAAACTGGATGCCACTGTAGCGTCCATCCTTGGGTAAAAAATTAGATAGCAACTGCAAACGCTGAATAATTAATCCTGCGGTCACCGAGGGAATTGTGCCATTTTGAATACCAATCGAGAGGGTGAGCGTTTCGGGTCGATTGCTATTAGCGGCACGCAGTGCAAAACTAGGAGATCGCATATGCATCGCATTATTAGCATTATTATTAATATCTACTTGCTGATGTTGATTTTCCTGTAATAATTTCACTAATTTCTGCGTAGGCGTGAGATCTACAGCCCCCCGTGACGATTTAGATGATTTATGATCATTTAAGTCATCAATCTCATTAATTCCCTTGGGAGTCAGTAAAAAGATACTGCCTGACAAAGCAAATTCCTGCAAAGAAATCGCGACTAAGTTTCCCGCTTGACATTCCAACTGAAATTCAAAATTAGAAGCAAAGCCCAAATATGACCCTTGGATGATATAGGTTCGCATGAGACTGGATGTGTCTACAGTTTCCACATCAGAAAAATCGCCAAGAGATAACCCAATTTCGGCTAAGCGTGACTCCAAAACCTTGCGGCTAGGGGCTTCAGAATTCATTAACACCCAAGGATGATGCTTTAAATCGCTGAGGCTAAGCCACTTTTTCTGTGCGAGTGGATGATTAGCAGACACAAACAACGAATAGCGAATCGATGCAATTGCGATCGAGAAAATTTCGGCAACATCGGCAAAATTAATATCTGAGAAGCCAATATCAATCTCATTATTGATGATGCTCCGATATAACAATTCCACAGAATCAAAAACATTACATTGAGTTTGTAAATTTGGATACTTTTGTCGGTACGCAAATAGTTTTGTTGGCAGCCAACCATTTCCTATTTCTGAAGTACAACCAATTTTGATTAAGCCCGATTTACCCTTTTTTATATGCTCAATTTCCTGTAATAAATCGTTTTCTAGATCAATTAGTTTGGGACCATTTTCAAGAAGGAATTCGCCCACATCTGTAAGCTGAATTTTACGCCCAAGTCGATGAAATAATGGAGTCCCCAACTCCGTTTCTAGCGACTTGATTTTAGCGCTTACTGCTGGCTGGGTAAGGTTCAAGACATCAGATGCCTCCGTAAAACTTAAATGTCGAGCCACCTCAAGAAATACGCGGATTTGATAAACTTCCATGGTAGTTACAACAAGAGTAGGATGAGCTATCTGTAATGATTTTATCTAATGGTACATTCTATTGATTCAATGAATTTATCAGTCTATAAAATACCTCGATAAACTAAACCTGAAATCCATTGCATAATGAAAGCAAGAAACGTAACACAAAATGTATTGTTGCATTTCTCAAAGGGATTAAATAGATCTCAATGAACATAGTTCTCTAAAATTCGCTTGCAGTCATTTTGTCTGTATTGTTAGCAACATTTTACGAACAAATATTCAAGTGATTTTTCCCATAATTTAGGTTCGACTTTCTTTAGAAACGAGGAGGATTTCAAATTGAATACTCAATGGCTCAAAACCGATGTTTTGGTGATTGGCGGTGGTACAGCAGGAACGATGGCAGCCATCAAAGCGAAGCAAGCCAATCCAGATGGAGATGTGCTAGTGCTAGAGAAAGCCAATATTCGTCGTAGCGGTGCGATCGCCATGGGTATGGATGGTGTCAATACGGCTGTTATCCCCGGAAATTCCACGCCAGAGCAGTACGTTCGCGAAATTACGATCGCTAATGATGGGATTCTCAACCAAAATGCTGTCTATCAAACTGGTAAACTGGGCTTCTCGGTGATTCAAGAACTTGAGCAATGGGGCGTAAAGTTTCAGAAGGATACACAGGGGGATTACGATCTCAAACAGGTACACCGAGTTGGTAAGTATGTATTGCCAATGCCAGAGGGTAAGGATCTCAAAACGATTTTGGCGCGTCAGGTCAAACGCCACAAGGCAAGAGTGACCAATCGCGTCATGGCAACCCGTGTATTGGTGCAAGACGGTCGAGCGATCGGCGCAATTGGCTTTGACGTTCGCAATGGTGATTTTGTAGTCATCCAAGCCAAAGCCGTAATTCTCTGTACAGGAGCCTGTGGCAGATTGGGACTACCCGCCTCTGGTTATCTCTATGGAACCTACGAAAACCCCACCAATGCAGGTGATGGCTACTCGATGGCATACCATGCAGGTGCAGAACTGAGCAATATTGAGTGCTTCCAAATCAATCCTTTGATGAAGGATTACAACGGTCCCGCCTGTGCCTATGTGGCTAGTCCGTTTGGTGGCTACACCGCCAACGCAGAAGGTAACCGCTTCATTAGCTGCGACTATTGGAGTGGACAAATGATGCTAGAGGTTTGGAAAGAACTCAACTCTGGCAAAGGTCCAATTCAGCTTAAAATGACTCACTTGGATGAGAATACGATCGCGGAAATCGAATCAATTCTCTGGGCAAATGAACGTCCTAGCCGTGGTAGATTCCACCAAGGACGCGGCGAGAACTATCGCACCAAGGGCGTGGAAATGAACATTTCCGAAATAGGTCTCTGTAGTGGTCACAGCGCATCGGGCGTATGGGTCAATGAGAAAGCGGAAACTTCCGTTAAAGGGCTTTATGCTGCGGGTGACATGGCAAGTGTTCCCCATAACTACATGATCGGAGCCTTTGTGTTTGGGCGCATCGCTGGTGAGAATGCCGTGGAATATGTCCAAGGCTTAGAGCATCTCGATCCCGATCCTGAATTTGTGGCAAATGAGAAAGCCCGTATCTATGCGCCCCTCGATCGCCCCAATGGCATTCCCCATACTCAAGTTGAGTACAAGTTACGCCGCTTGGTCAAT
Source organism: Pseudanabaena sp. BL-A-41 (assembly GCA_050632425.1). GTDB lineage: Bacteria > Cyanobacteriota > Cyanobacteriia > Pseudanabaenales > Pseudanabaenaceae > Pseudanabaena. The sequence goes on from CP192605.1 coordinate 43,549, forward strand.
GACTATCTCCAACCCCCCAAGTCGGCTAATCGTATGGAAATTGGCTTGAGCAACTTCGTTAATTACCACGCTAGCCTCGATCAAATGGGCGCACAAGATCCCCATGAACTGATGCGTTGCATGGAGGTTCACTTTATTCGTGATTGTGCAGAAATGGCAGCGAGAGCGTCACTCTATCGCAAAGAAAGCCGTTGGGGTCTCTATCACTATCGCGTCGATTATCCTGAAAAAAACAATGAAGAATGGTTTTGCCATGTGCATCTCAAAAAGGATGAATCCGATCAGATGGTGCTATTCAAGCGTCCGATTGAGCCTTACATTGTGGATGTGAATGTTGAAACGGAAGTCTATGACGTGGCTGTACGTTAATTGAAATCCCATCTAAGCCTTATCCGCAAAGGTTTGTTCACAATATATAAAGTTTGGAGTACCAGAAATCATTATGGCTTTAACCACTCAACGAGTTGACGTACCTGTAATCGTCGATGAGTCTAAATGCTTAGAAAAGTGTGTGGCTTGTATTGAAGTTTGCCCCCTTGATGTATTGGCAAAAAACCCTGAGACGGGTAAAGCCTACATGAAATACGATGAGTGCTGGTTTTGTCTTCCTTGCGAAAAGGAATGTCCAACCAATGCGATCACCGTCCAAATTCCATTCTTACTACGCTAAGGGAGGCACGCATCATGGATAGTGAAATGGATCAATGGTTAGAAATGTTGCGATCACCGAATGTGGATGATCGCCTCGTAGCAGTTAAAAGTTTGCAACATATTGGTGATGAAGAAATCTTCGCGCCGTTACTAGAAGCCATCAAGGATGAAAGCCCTTTAGTCCAAAAGTTGGCAGTTACTACTCTTTGGGAACTCGCTAACCCTGCGGCTGTACCTGCGTTGGTCGAATGTCTTGCCTCACCAGTGGAAGATATTCGCGAAGAAGCAAAATCCGCTTTAGGGGAATTGGTTGCTCCAGATCATCTTTTGCTATTGCTAGATGCGCTACTGCGCGATGACATCAATATGCAATTGAATATTCTCTTTCTGTTGCGGAAGATTCATGATGTCCAATGCTTACCCTATGTGATGCCATTCTTTGAATCGCCATTACAAGAATTACGGGAAGCGGCAATCACCACCCTCAGATACTTAAATCAGGTGGAGCGCTGCGAACCTGCCCTCGCTTTGATGTCCGATCCTGAAGCAACAGTCCGTCGGGCGGCGGCTCTAACCCTTGGGCATTTAGCGGATGCCGAAGTTGTACCCATTCTCTGCAAAGCTGTTACCGATGATCCAGATTGGGAAGTACGCCGCAATGCGGCAAAGTCTCTCACTTCCCATGCTAATCCCGATGCGATCGCCGCTTTGGAAAAGTCCGCCGAAGATCAGCATTGGCAAGTTCGCAAGTTTAGCCTTCAAGCTTTACAAAAAATCGCTGCTGATCGCACTTTGCCTTTATTTATCAAAGCTCTAACCGATGAATATTCGGATGTGCGCCGTGAAGGTGTAATTGCGTTGCGGATTTTAAACAATCCTATAGCGCTCACACCCTTACAGCAAGCTCTTGATGATCCCGATCGCGATGTGTGTATCTTTGCCCAACGCGCCATTCAAAGCATTCAAGATAGCATTCAAGAGACTTCCAATGCCTAGTCATACCTCCCCATTCCAAAGAGCAGAACACCCTGTACCACCACCGACCGATCCCCAAGTTGAGGTAAAGGAGCTAGCAGTAAAATCTCTGCTCAAAACTGTGATCGAACCAATTCTGAATATGGATATTGTCAGTTTGGGCATGGTGCGAAATCTGCGAATTGTTGATGACTATGTGTATCTGCGCCTCTATGTGGGTAAACATCAATTTGCCATCAAAGCGCAAATCATAGAGCTTTTGTCATCATCCCTCGACTGGTGCAAAAAGTCCTATGTGGAAGTTTGCACGATCTCAGGAGTTCGCACCACGATCGCCGTATCTAGTGGTAAGGGTGGTGTGGGCAAATCAACAACAGCGGTAAATTTAGCCGCCGCTTTGCGATCGCAAGGCAACAAAGTGGGTTTACTAGATGCTGATGTCTATGGGCCAAACGTGCCGCAGATGCTGGGGCTAGCCCAAGAAGATGTTAAGGTGATGGACACACCCACAGGTCAACGCTTTATCCCTCTTGAAGCGCATGGGATTAAGGTAATGTCAGTGGGGTTACTTGCCGCGCCCGATCATCCCCTTGCATGGCGGGGGCCAGTTCTCCATAAGATCATTACCCAATTCATTCAAGAAGTGGAATGGGGAGACTTGGACTATCTCTTGATTGATTTGCCCCCCGGCACAGGTGATGCTCAAATTACTATCGTCCAAGAGACTCCGATCTGTGGCGTGATTTTGGTCACGACTCCGCAGCAAGTCGCTGTTGCCGATGTCCGTCGCAGCATTCACATGTTCCGTCGAGTTGGCATTCCCGTCCTCGGCATCATTGAAAATATGAGTTACCTACTCTGTGGACATTGTGGAACGCCAAATCCAATTTTTGGCAGTGGCGGTGGTCAGCAACTTGCCGATGAACTACAAGCACCTTTGTTAGGACAGGTTCCCATTGATGCCAAAATCTGTACAGGTGGTGATATCGGTACTCCGCTTACCCTTAGCGATCCGCATTCGGCAGTCGCAGAGGTATTCACCAAAATTGCGATCGCACTTGACAATAGTTTTGCAGAACGCAAGCCCATAAAACACCTTCTTGAAATTGTGCAGTTTTCCTAAATTATATTTGTCATTACCTCTAGCTACTTTCATTTTGACCAAATGAGAGGATAATGCATATAAATTTGGGCTAAAGCAAAACTTCTCAAACACGCTCTAAAACTCTTATTGCAATTTAAGAGCAATTCATGAATTGCTCTTAAATTGATTGATTTAATTGAAATATTTAAGATTTTTTGATTGCTGGAATGGAATATGTCAATTCCAGCAACCGCATCAATATTTTCGAGAAAAATGATGAACATATCTTCACCTTCTCAAGTTTGGAAATGGTTGTCTCAAAATATCTATGGACTGTATCTGACAATCGCTTTAGCGGCAATAGCCTATTTATTGCGAAATCTACCAATATTTGCTCTGTTTAGTCCATTGATTATCGCGATTATGCTTGGCATTCTATTCCGCAACATTATCGGAATGCCAGGTTATTGCCAAGTGGGCGTAACTTTCTCCATGAAGCGTATTTTGCGATTTGCAATTATTCTTTTAGGAATGCAACTTAGCCTTATACAAGTCTTGGCAATTGGTGTCAAAGGGGTACTTCTAATTATCTTGACTCTGTTTAGCACCTTTGGCTTTACCTATTGGTTAGGACGAAAACTAGGAGTTAGCAAAAGCTTGACCTATTTGATCGCATCAGGCACTTCCATTTGTGGGGCTTCCGCCGTGGTTGCCACTAGTAGCGCTACTCATAGTTCCGATCGCGATACGACCTATGCCGTGGCAATCGTCACCATATTTGGAACCCTATCAATGATCCTTTATCCATTATTACCAACATTGATCAACCTCACCCCTGAAACATTTGGAATTTGGTGTGGAGCTTCAATCCATGAGGTGGCTCAAGTTTTGGCGGCGGCTTACCAAGTAAGTCCAATTAGTGGTGAACTAGCGAGTATTACTAAGTTGTCACGAGTATTGTGGTTAGCACCTGTCATTCTTGGCATTAGTTATCTATATTCCCAGCGTAAGCAAAACTATAATCACCTATCACCAACTGCGATCGCAATTCCTTGGTTTATTTTTTACTTCATTCTATTGATTATCCTCAACAGCCTAAATATTTTTCCAACTGAGTTTAAAAGTGCGATCGAGCAAATCAATAAGTTCTTATTGACAATCTCAATGGCAGCAATGGGTTTAGAAACAAAGTTACAACAGCTTCGTGAAACTGGACTTAAACCTTTATATTTAGGTGCAGGTTCTTGGTTGTTTATCTCTATAGTGAGCTATGGATTAGTCAAGATGTTTTATTAAAGATCAATAATGCGTGATTCTTCGCAACCGACATTATTGATTACTTCTTGAGCATCACTTATTAAAGAATAGTGAATCCATGTCATCACCAACCCTGACAATTCTAACAGCCTTCATTCTCTTTGCTTGCACGTTTGTTCGCTCCGCTGTAGGGTTTGGCGATGCTTTACTTGCTATGCCTCTACTGGGGCTAATTATGAGCCTCCAGACTGCTTCGCCTATAGTTGCTTTTATGGGATTTATGATTAGTCTTACTATCCTGATCAGTGATCCTAAATCCGTTGACTTTAAGTCAGCTTGGAGGTTGATTATTGCAACGATTATCGGCGTTCCCTTTGGACTATTACTTCTCAATTATGCTCCTGAACGATTAGTTAAAGTAATTCTTGGGTTACTGCTAATCCTTTATGGTATAGGTAACCTCGTTACACCAAGAATGCCACGCCTTCAGAATGAAAAATATGCCTTTATCTTTGGATTTATCGCAGGTATTCTCGGTGGTGCATACAACACTAATGGTCCCCCAATAGCCATCTATGGAACTTTGCGCCGTTGGCGACCTGACTATTTTCGAGCAACGATGCAATGCTATTTTCTGTTTTCAGGGGTTGCCACAATTGCAGGGCATGGTATCGTCGGGCTATGGACTCCCACAGTTTGGAATTTATTTTTATGGTCTTTACCAAGTATTTTTTTAGGGGTTTACATTGGTGGCAAAGTGAATCAATGGATTCCACAACCAATGTTCAATCAAATTATTTTTAGCTTATTAGTTATTGTGGGATTTCTATTTTTGTTATGAGCAAGAAGGGAAAATAGGTAAATAGGTGGGAGGGGAAAAAAGAAAACGAGGCACTGGTCAGCTAAATCGTGATCGACGTAGTTGAGTCTCTTTTATCGATTACTCCTAAATCACGAGTGCTTCGATTTGTCGATTTTAGATACCTGAGATCTTGCACCATTCTAGAAAGGAGTTGCAAAGAGAGTAAAAGTATGAAAAAAAGGGCGTAGTAGTAAATAAAATAACGATTATGGAAAGCATCGTTAAGTACGCCCAAGGGTTAGTGTATAGCCTAATTTGTCTGATGCCAAGTGTGTATCAAAAAGCAAGTCTCAATGCAATACTAGGAATATTTCTGGAAGCACAAGGACATCCCTATCCAGAACATACAGAGGTAAAATCAGCGAGTGCGCTAAGTCGATTTCTCAATCACTATAACTGGTCAACAAGAGGAATAATTCGAGCAACAAGGCAGTCGATTTTGGGACAAATCGCTAAGCATTGTCCATCGAAACAAGTGCCATTAAAGATACTGATAGACTTGACCACTCTAGAAAAAAGCGGCAAGTTTTTACATTTAAGCAATCCCACCCAAAACGAGCCAGACCCATGGGTGAGAATACTCAATGGCAAGCGAGGACTACATCTGGTTGTACTGTATCTAGTCTATGGAGAGTGGCGCGTACCATGGAGTTTGAGAGTATGGCGAGGTAAAGGATACCCCAGTCCCTCTGACTTAGCTTGTAAGTTATTGGGGACAGTACCCAAGCAACTAACCCAAGGGAAGACAGTGATTGTCCTTGCTGATACTGAGTTTAGTACGGTGAAGTTTTTCAAAGCTGTCCGTGCCAAGTCTTGGCGCATCGTTGTCGGTGTACGCAACAATCGTAAACTTCAAGATGGACGTACCGTCAAACAGCTTTATCGCCATGGCAAACGCGGACAACAAATTTTACTGGAAGGGCTAAGTACGCCTTTGACAATCTCTTGGTTCTGGCTCAAAAGAGCCGATAGTAAACGGGAGTTACGCTTTGTGGTCTCTTCTCATCCTTATTCTGGCGTTTATCTGGTGATGTTAGGACGTAAGCGTTGGGCGATTGAGGGTTTCTTCAAAACCATCAAACATCGCTTTGGTTTGCATTGTTTTGGGCAATCTACAAAACTTGGCGTTTTTCGTTGGCTTATCCTCTCTCTGATTGCTTATCTTTTGGCTCACTGGAGCACTCTATGGTCGTCATCTCCTGTCTTGGACTGGAAAGCTGCCTCTGATTTAACCCTTTCGGTTTTATTCCCTTCTGTTCTTTGGTTGAAACTTCTCAAATATATCCAAATTAGTGCCGATATTGCTGCTTGTCATGGCTTTGTAATTGTTCTCAAACCTATTCCCACTTAACGCTTTCACGAATGGTGCAAGATCTGAGATACCCAATATTTACTCCTCTCTTAATGTAACGTTCAGCCATTTTTGCTTCAACTTTTCCCAAAGTCCAATATGTAACTTGTGATAACTTTCTAACGATTGCAGATACACAGGTGATTTAATATATCAGACTAGATAGATCTCAAAGTTTTCTAATTAGATTAGGACTTATGCATCGACAAAATCTCATCTTGTGCGTTGGATAAATTTAGTATCAAGAAATACTTTTCGACTAAGCTATAAAAGTATTGTCTAAAAAATCATTAACTGCATGACCTTTAGAGATAGCTGCAAACGACGTATTCTCGTTGATTTACATTTATGGCAATCTGACAATGCGTAAGTCCTATAGATAATGGGAGAATAGAAAATTTTTTCTATTCTCCCATTATCTAAGCAGCGACCAGTTCGCAAACTATGATCTTTTGATAGGTTTTCAGCGAAGCTGTGTATTCTCCGACCAAGACTTTGGCGGAGTCTTTGGCGACGAGTCCCAACAGGTATGGCTTTTTCCTGCTTTTACGGATGACTTCTATCTGATATCTGCCATCTTCTTGGCGTTGTGATACAAGGATGGGAATACAGGCATGTTCTCCATTTCCCGTCCATTTGGTTGATGCGAGTTCTCCATACTGCGCTCCCACTATTTGCAGTCGCATCAGTTGGTTGTCATGGAGGCGATCGCAGATCTCTGGTAAGAACATATTGAACACAACGCTAGCGGTTCCATGATCGCCGTTGTGACTAGCTTGCCACATGGCGGCGGCGCAAGTTTGAGCGTTTTTCTCGCTTTTGTTGCGTAGTTTCTCGCCTAGTCCTTTTGCCCATTGCACTGCGGCTCTGAGGATTTTCTTGCGGGATTCTTTCTCGCTTGATAGTTTCATCGCTTCTCGGATCTTGCTGGTATATTCATCGCGACGCGCGATCGCTCTTTTGTAGATGGTTTCGCTTGGTTTGGGAAATAGTTCGCGGAATTCGAGCAGGGTGCGCTCGTGCAAATCTACGGGTTGCCAGATGGCATTTACAGCTTGAATCAGGAATGAGATGGCATCTTGGTATTCTCCACTTGCTTGCATTGGTCTTGCGGGCATTTTGCATCTCTGCTTTGGGTCGTAGTAGCTACCATAGACTCCTTGCTGTTTGCGGTCGATCAGCCAATCTAGTTTGGGTAGGCTTTTGCCGACTTCATCGAGAAAGGTTTGGTCGTGGCTGAGGTCGGATTTGAGCCGATCTACGGCGACTTGGACTTCTTGGGCTAGTCCTGCGATGTACTGATGCTGTCCTGTTGCCCATGCGGTAGCTAGATAATAGGTAATCAGTCCAATTTGGTTTTCAGTAGATCTCAGAGCAACTTCTGCTAATGTGCCTTGGACGGGTACTTTGTCGGGTTTATAGGTGGTTGGCTTGATGTGATATTGACGGATTTCTTCGGCGATTTTAGGCAGTTTCTCAACCGATTTCACGCAGAAAGTATCTCCATCAAAGTCCATGCCGCAATAGTCACGGGCGATATCTGGGTTGACATACATGGTTCCCTGTTGGTTTAAGCCTTTAATGTGTTTGTTTGTCCAGATCTGCAAGTCATTGCGATCGCGGATGGGATAGCGGAATCCGACATATTCGCCTTCGGGAATTTCGGGGATGCTCATTTCTAGCTCTCCTAGTTCGGGGCAGGGTTGTGCCATGAAACTGGAGAAGTTGATGCCGCCGCTAGTGGCGAGGGTTAACCATCTTCTTCTTACTAAGTCTTCAATCTTTCGCACCACATAGGGATGTTCTAGCAGTTGTCCGTGGATGTCGTGTTTGAGGATTTCTGCGAGGACTTTGCCGTCGGCTTCTTCTTCGTTGGGTTCGGCTTCGGGGTCGTCGATTTTGACCCATTGCTCTGTTTGTACGAGTTGACAGAGTTGTTTGATGTCTCTCTGGGCGGCAACTAGGGTTTCGGCTTTCTGCTGGGTGGTGGGTAAGACATCTTGGGCGATCGCTTGTGGGCTGAACCATTGCCAGACGGTGTAAGAGGTCTTGACTCTGCGCTTTTGGGCGAAGTTGACGATTCCTAGTTTCAGATTGGCGAGTTTGTGGATACCTAGTTCGGGTTTATGTCCTTTGAAGCAGGATAGGGGCAGGATTAGGTCAATTCCTTTGGGACAATTTAGGCTGAGTTGTAAGGTTCCTTTGGCTACCCATTGATTGGCGATTCCTGCTCGAAACTGGAATGGGGTGTTGGCTGGAATCACAAAGTCTTGGCTTTGGCGCAGTTGGTTTAGCATTTCATGGCTGATTTTGCCGTGACAGTCATCGGTGCCATGTTCTTTGTCTTGGACTATCAGGATGTTTACGCGTTCGATGCTATAGATCTTCAGGCATTCGGTCATGAGGATGGAGCCGTAGTTGATTTGTCCCATCGCACTGGGGAAATAGGTAACGAAGGGGTTTAGTCCTTGGCTGAAGAAGAAGTCTCCATGTTTTCTGGCTCCTGATGCTCCTGCTAGTTGGTATTTGCCTATTCCTTTGGTTAGGGCGGCGATCGCTTGTTTCTTGAGGGGTACGATGCTTTTGGCGGCGGTGCTGCGCTTGCTGGCGGATTTGCTGGTTTTGGTGATGCTTTCGGCTTTGGCGATCTTTTGTAAGTAGCTGGAAATATTGCCGATGCTGAGGTTGATGTCTGGATGCAGGGCTTCAAGGAGGGTGTCCCGAAATTGGATCTCGTTATCGACGATCTCGCCTGTGGCGAGGTTGGTCTTGGCGATCGTTAGCATTTTATTTATGTTCTCAAAGTAATTTAGCGACTAGATCCCAATCGTTGGAGCTAGTCGCTTTTGGTTGTTAGGTGTTGATGGACTAGGCTGCTTTCTTGTTCAAGTCTTGGCGATAAACGACAAATCCATTCTTTTGCAGTTCGTCAATCGTGGTGGGCTTTGATGGTAGAAAGTTGATCTTGCCTTCTTTGGTTGCCAGAATCTTGCAGCCATAATGATTCTGCAAGCGTTGGCTCACTTTCTCAATTGGCATACTGAGGTTGGTCAAAGCCCAGCCCTTCTTCGCTTGATACAGCCACATCTTGTCTGTGCTGACTTGTGGTTTACGGGCTTTGGACTTGCGGCTGGTTTCAACTACTGCATTGCTGGCTGCGACTGTCTTTTCCAGTTCCTTGCCGGGAATCTGCTCGTTGATATGGACGATCAAGGCTCTGGTGGTTACGTGCAGTTCTTCTGGATTCAGTTTGTCAATGATTTTTGTGGCTAGTTCTTCTGGGGTGTCGAATCTTAGTTGACGGGACATGGTTTTAGTCTCCTGGCTTTATTTTTTGTGGTCAATCGGTCACGGACTTCACGCGCTAGCGTTTTTCTTGGTTCTTTTGCTTGTCAATGCAGATTTCATTCTTTGATAGATATCTGCATTGACGGGTTTGCTCTTTGAAATTAGGTGGTTAGGTAGAGAAGTAGTTCTTTCTTCTTCAGTTTTCGCCAGTTGGGTATGTTGCGTTCTTTGGCTAAGGGTCTGAGTTCTTGAACGGTCATTTTTGTGAGAGGTTTAGTAGTAGCTCTTGCAATGATCTCTGTCTTTGCTTCTGTGACTGCATCTAGTTTTGGGGCTGCTTTTGCTGAGGGTAAAGCTGCTGTTGTTTCTGGTCGTACTTTGATAGTGGCTGGTTTCTGGACTGTAGTTTCTGGTGCTTCTATCTGAGAAGTTAGCAGGGATTGTGGAGTGGGTTCAGTCTCTAGCAATGATAGTAGGGCGTAGATGAGGGCGGTCAATAGTCCCAATAACACAATCAGACTGATGGTGATGATGGCTTCGATTGCGGTCTTGATTAATGGTTGTGTTTTCATGGTTTTCCTGATAGGTACTAGTGCTTGTTACTGTTGCTGGTAAATGTTTCTAGCGATCTTTGCGATTCCAATCGAATTTCAGCACGATCGCTAGATTGATGTTTAATGCGATTCCGTTACGTTTTTTTTAGAGAAGATCTGGGGATAGTCTTCGGACAGGGTTTCTAGATGTCTTGTCGCTACTTCGCGGCAATGTTGCGGGTCTGTGGTGTATTCGTTCATGGCGGCTTTGACGAAGTACTCGGCATAGGTCAGCATTTCTACGATGCTCGGATCTACTTTGGAGATTTGGTCTGGATGTTGAGCGAGGTATTCTCCTAGTTCCTGTACGCTTGCTTGTACTGCGTCGAGAAGCAGGTCTTTGATTTGGATTGTCCGCTTTGTGCCATCTCTAAAGGTCAATATTTTTGTGCCGTCTGTTAAATCGGTAATTCTTGCATTCATCGATTTAGCTAAGTCAATTAGCTGCTTGGTTGTCTTCAGGCAGCGCGATTTCGATCTGAATACCTGCGCCTGTGTTCTGCCTGTCAATGAACTTATTGCTACTTCCATAAGATTGTTCTTCCTAATTCATCAATCGTCATGGACTTCAAGCGTAAGCGCTCTTATTGCTTTTAAATAAACTATGAATCTGGGTATGATCTCTGTGTTATCGAGATTCCTGATATACCTTTTGACTCTCTGCAATTAACTGTAGGGCGCGATCGCAGTTTTTTGCATCTCTCACGGTTACTTGGCTGTGCGAGATCTCTAATCCCTGCTGTACCAACAATGGTAAATATTGGAATTTACCTTGATTCACGACTTTACTATCCAATGTCAATGTATCGGTAGCCTGTTCCCATGTGGCTCGATATTTACCTTCGTTGCCCTTGCGCTCAAATACGAGGTTGCCATCCTGTGATTCTACATAGTCACTTTTGATTGACAAGATTTCTCGCCATTGCGACGCGACGTGCTGGCTTAATGTGTCATGATCCTTGTGCATTGCTTGCTGTGCTTTTTCGGTGATACTTTCGCCTGCTATCAGATCTTGAATTCGGTCTATATATTTCTCGCTCTTGCCCAAATATTCGGCGGTACGACTCCATTCCATTAGTTGCTGAATATCGGTAACAATGCCGTTATCGGCTTTGATAGGTTCTGTCGGGAATGGCACGATCTTGCCATCCACATAGTCGCCCAAGGGCTGAAAGTGCATTCCCCATGTGTTGCTATGTCCTTGAAAGGTGGTCAGTTCCTTGGCGCTATGTTTTTCCATTTGTGACCATTGCTGCTGATAGGCTGCATCATTCAGCATTTCTGGGGTGATTTTGTACTGTTTACCTACTTTAAAGGCGACTTTCTGCTCTCCTGCGATCGCGATCGCTATGTCGCCTTCCTTAAATCCATAGGCGGCATAGGGTTCATATCTCCGCGTCGTATGACATCTGCCATATCCACGCATGGCTTCGATACAGCTATCAACTGGCAAGGGATTCACTTCTCCATACATCTTGAGGGGATAAACCATCTTGACGGGTTTGCCTGTGATGGTCACTGGCTGTTCAATCTGTGTGGGCTTTTCTTGCTGTGGGGTTGAACCTTGGTAATAGCCTTGGGGCTGCCAGTTGAGCGCATAGCCTTTTTCTTGCAAATATGCCACTACTAACTGATCTGTTCCTTTTGCCTTGCCCACTAGGATTTGGCTACCTGCGGCGATCGCTTGATCTAGTAATGGTTGGTAATGGCTGGTAAATACTTGATACAGATCTTGCTCAATCTGTGGTTTGGTGCGTTCGTCTCCTTCTCTTCGCCAAGGTCCCGAGCCACTAACCATGATCACATCTTCAGATTTATACTTGCCTGTATTCGCCAGTTCTCCCCATGCTTGTTCGTATAATCTTGTACTGGAATAAACTGTTTCTGTAGTAGCAGCTTTACCGATAAATTGGGTGGCGATTTCTGCCATTGCCTTATCTTTACCAAAATGACTACGCACTGATTCACTCAATCGTGATTCTATCTTTTCAAGGGGATTTGCATGAGTGCTGTTTTTCTGCTTCTCCATATGGCTTTCAGCTTGAGGATTAGTTTCTGTCTGGACTGTATTAGTAGGAGTAGTAAGTGCTTCTCGATCTCGCTCTGGCTCGTACTTTACTCCCATCGCGGCAAGATTTTTCCAAGACATTTCAATTAAACTTGCTTTTATTGCTTGCCCTTCGTAGAGATAGGTAATCCCGTTAATTCTTCCTCCTGACTGTACTTGTGCTTTTAGTCCCACATTCTCATCAGCAAGCTTTGCCACAAATTCGGTCATTGTCGGTTGGTTTACAGCAGCTTTGGCGATCGCCTCTTTTAATTGCGGCACAATGGCATCGAGGTTGACTGCTTCTTTGACTCGCTCTGGTGATAGTCCATGCCATATTTCAGGCAGTTTGAGTGTACTTCTATCGATGTCTAAGTCTGCGTCTTTCTTGCTGGCTGATAAATTTATGTTTGCAACAAACTGGCTGCCAATGGGCATATAGGCTGCGTCATTATGGACAACACCCATATTTTTCCATTGGTCGCCTGTGTGTACCTGAATTACCCTCTTGTCATAGATGGGACTTTGGGGATTGGCTTCGATCGCCATCCTGCAATTTAGGGATTCGTGGGGTTGCCATTGTCGATCTTTAAGTTCGTTGGTTTCATACTGCAAGCCAATTACTTTGATTTTTGCTACCTGTAGTTCTTGGAGTCGATTGGCTACGACTTGGGTAAACATCTTGCTTGCGATCGCGCGGTTGTTGTTATGCCAGAGTGCGGCGGCGCGGCGATCGCGTTCGGTTTCTGGAATTGCATCTCGTTGAGTTTCCAGATATTTCTCGGCGGCAGCAAATTTGTCGTCAACGTCATTTTTGGAGATTCCTAGTTGGAATTCTAACTTCAGATTGCCGAAGATTTTGTCCTTTTCGATGGTTTTCCCATAGGTGGCTAAGGTGGCTGGTGAGATTAATCCCACATCAATTTTGCTTTGGTCAATTAGAGCGACAGCCTTGTAAGGATATTGTTTTTCGGTCTTCCAGTCTTTATTTTTTGCCATCTGGATATCGACGGTTTCTCCTTTGCGGGCGATTTCCCAGATTGGCGACTCACCATCGGGATCGGTGCTGATCGCGCTGACGATTTCGATTTTGTTACCTTTTGCCGAGGTTGCCGTCAGAGCGATGCCTTCTTCATGCTCTAGGCGACTACGACTGGCAGCGGCTTCAGAGATGAGCTTGTTGTAGTGCGTGGCAATTCCCTTTGCCCATTCGCTATCTGCGGTGGTGTGGCTATCTTTTGGGAAGATATGGTCGAAGCGGTTGTAGTTGCGATCGCCAATCAAACTATGTTCCTTATAAATTTGATTGGCTTGTTCCACCATCCAGCCTACGGGGTCTTGGGTGTTGGTTTTGATGCCTTCAGCACCGATATAGGCATAGCTATTGTCTTTGTCTTTTATCCATTCGACCTGTTTGTATTTGGCGACTTTCTGACAGAATTGAAATTCATCTTCATTGACTTTTCTGGCACTTTTGGGAGTGTCCACAGCACGCTGTAAGTTCACGGCTGCGAGGCTTTCTAACTGCCACAACAGTCTCTCGGTTTTGGCTAAACCTTGGGTTACAGCAGTTGTTTGTTCTGGTTCGGGTAGTTTAGGTATGTTACTGGCGATTTGGCTAATCTCGGTAATTTGGTCGCGCCATGCGTCATTGAGAATGTGAAAGGGTTTCTTAGGATCTTTGTCTTCTGCGAGTAGCTTTTGGAAGTGTTTGCCAATGTCTTGCAAGTATTTGCTGCTCTCAGCTTCTGGAATATATTGGGTTTCCCATCGCAAGGCTTCTAACCTCATGCCTAGATTCGCAACCCTTCCTGTGGGATTATCGGCAGCGTTCACGGCTGCACTAGCTAGGGTTACAAATCCATTGGCAACATCTCGAGGAATCTTCTTCTCTTTCTCGACTTGAATCGGTTTGTTCTCTGGCAGATTCTTGTCAATGATTTCTTGGATTAGGGTTGGATACTGCTCGATAGTTTTTTGGGAACTGGCTTGTTGGTAAGCGGTTAGTTGACTAGGAATTATCCCTACGCGATCGCCGTCAAAGTCGATCACCAGTCGTTTTGCATCGTTGGGATTGAGGTAGCAGACTCCTTTCTGCCGATAGGCTTCGGGATCTAATTCCCGCAGAACTGTGAGATTATTCGTGAATACGTCAAAGTTGGCAGCATTAGCGACGGGACTGCGATAGATGGCAACTTCGGCTCCATCGGGTAGTCCTGTAAAACTGACTTCGCCTTCTTGCAGTTGGTTGTGCGGTTGAGCGATACCACTGGGGACGTAAACGCCTCCTGTGGCAACTTCTTGCCATTCACTTTGCAGGAATTCTCGCAGGCGTTTGGCGATGTCTTCCATTTCTAGTATCTGACAATGACCACCTTCAATCAGGTCGGTTTTGAGGATGTCATACAGCCAATCTTGGTATTCTTCGTTAGGTGAGTTTAATGGCTCTTGTTCAATTTCATTGGCTATTGTGTTTTCTTGTGGGCTTAATCCCAGTTCCTGTGCTAGTTCTGGCTCGATGATTTGGGTAATGTTAGCACGATCACCTATTTCTTCTTGTCTCTGCTGTTGGCGCTTTTCGTGGCGCTCTATATACAGTTGCGCTATCTTACGCGGGTCGGATTGGGCTTCAGCAAGGCGTTCAGCTTTGATTTTCAGCTTAGGCAATACGTCTGCTTGGACTCCTTCAGGGAAGAATACAAGAGCTTGGGTTCCTAGTTTCTGTTCGGTGAATCTAGCATCTTCTTTCCTTGACCAGAATAGGCTAATCTCATGGATTCCTGTGGTGGTAGTTTTGTTGTCGCCTTTGATGCTCGATTTGGCGATAATGCCATCAACTTCTAGGGCTTGGCAGAGTAGACTGGTGCGACATGTGCCTTTGATTACACCCTGCCATTCAGGTACGGCAGCTCGATATTGAAATGGACGGTTTGGTTCAGCTTGCAGTTGGGTTGCGAGTTCAGGAGAAATCAGGCTATAGCAGTCGCCTAGTTTGCTGGCGATTAGCCCCATTGCTTTATCGCTGATGGTAATCCCGTTACTGAGGGTGATGGGTTGCTTTCCCCAATCCGCTTGGTAGGTTCCTGTATCTGAATCTTGCTTCAGGGTTTCATCATCGACGATTAGGACTCTGGCTTGCTCTTTGAATATTGATGTCTTGGCTTCGGAGACGGGCAAGCTACCATAGGCGACGGCATCGCTGTGATTGGTGAAGATTTCTTGGCTTACCTTTTCTGCAATCTGGCGATCGCCAAAGTAAGCACTTCGACCATTGGAAAGAATTAGATACAGATCTTGCTCTTGCAGTCTCTCAATGTCTTTTTCAGTGATCCCGTCGTACATCTTGCCAACGGCAAGCTTACTCGGTTCGATGTCTTTACCAATCTTCAGTTCGAGGTAACTATGCTCAACGTTTTTTGGCGGCAAGGGTAACTCTTGCCCTGTCTTCAGGTCAATCTGTCTAAATTCCATGTCATGTTTTCTCGCTAGAATTCCAAATCAATGTTTGCTTCTTTATTTGGTTTGTTTTTTTGAGTTTTTGGCTTCACTTTTACCCTTTTGCGCTTTGGTTCGCCATCTTCGTCATACAGGGAATACTGGGATTCATAGCGGGCGATGTCATCAAAGCTGGCTAGTCCTTCACTCAACAGTTCATCATAGGTATAGCCTGAGTCAATCTTGGATTGGATATTATTTCTCATTAGTTTCTCTTTAGGTTCTTAGGATTGAATCCAGTGGATTGGAGAAATTGACAATCTAGAGAGTATATTTTATCAATTTCTCTGGATTCGATGTTTGAGAATATTGTTCGTACAATTTCTGGGATTGTCAATCCTCCGTTCATACTATTTATTCTTCAACAGCTTATCGCTAGATTTTCCATTAGTCCCTCGTTGGCTGTATTCTGATTCTAGTTTCATTTCTTCTCTATGACCCTGCTCAATCTCAATCAAGCTGATTTGTCCGACATTCGTTTAATTGCTTCCGATGTTGATGGCACTCTTACCCACAATGGGAAATTCTCTTCTGATTTCATCTCAACTCTGCTCAATTTGCAATCGGCAGGAATCACAGTCCTATTAATGACTGGTCGCTCGGCGGGTTGGATCAGTGCTTTAGTGAATTATTTACCTGTCGCAGGAGCGATCGCGGAAAATGGTGGTTTGTTTTTGCAGCCCAATGGTCAACAAAATTTGCTTTCTTCAATTCCTAATATATCTAGACATCGCATTCTTTTAGAAAATACTTTCCATCACATTAGGCAGCTATTTCCTCATCTTCGTCCTTCTACTGATAATCAGTTTCGTATTACTGATTGGACTTTTGATGTTGATGATTTATCGACTGACGATCTTCAAGCTATCTCTTCCCAATGTCGGCAAATGGGTTGGAGTTTTACATACAGCAATGTCCAATGTCATATCAAACCACCGCACCAAGATAAAGCAACTGGCTTAGATACAGTACTCAAAAATCATTTTTCTGACCTCATTTCACAGCAGGTGCTAACTGTTGGCGATAGTCCCAACGATGAGGCGATGTTTAATCCCGATCTATTCCCCATTTCCTTTGGTGTGGCAAATGTTCGCCATTATCAGGACATGATGCTGCATTTACCCCAATACATTACTCAAGCTTCTGAGTTTGCTGGCTTCCAAGAATTAGCCCAGCTACTGCTCCCAAATAGTGTCACAGATGACAGTATGTAAGCGAGACAAGCCTATTCAGACTGATATCTATGAAATTTTGATCTTTTTTTGATCTTTTATAGATCAGATCTAGAGCGATCGCTGTATGATTTAATCACCGTTTTCATCTATAGGAGATTACTTACTTAGTTTTCTACCTTTAGACATCAAAAAAGCCAGTGCTTGGAACCACTAGCTCTTTGACTACCTAAAGGTATCTATTAAATTTAATATCCGAAAATGGACAGATGTTGCTTTGAGGACGCAATTTTGTTCAGTGCTTTCTTATATCTTAACGCAAGATATAAGTTTAGCAATAGTTTTTGCTGCGAATTTTTTAAATTTTTTGCAAAAACCAATAATTGATTATTGAACTGAATTCAAAAAGTCTGTCTGTTTTCTGATTGAAGTCTCTACAACCCTTACAATCAGGACAATCTACATGTTTTTAATTTTGCAACCCTTGCGGGAGCAGATCTTTGTTGAGATCTATCTTCGCAAGCTCATGGGAGGTCAAGACTAATGACCTCTTTCAATAATCAGTATTCTTCTCGTAAGTTTTCACCGACTAAGTCAAATAATCCTTGTCCTATCTGCGATGACATCAAGGGTAAGTGTCGAATTGCTTCGGATAATCAGGATTTTGTTTTGTGCATGACCCATCCCAGTGATGTTGGTCTGCCTGATTGGAAATATCTGGGTGAGACTAATGGCAGTTACTTTGCAGGTAAGTATGTCCGCAAACGTGCTGAATCTGAGTCGGATCGCCAAGAACGTCGAGATCGCAATTTAAGACTGCGGCTAGCGCAACAAAAGGCGAAGCGCGATGGTTTGGCTAAGTTGCCTGATGCATCTCAACGCGATCGCCTTTATCAAGGTTATTTACAAAAGCTTAATTTAAATAGTTTAGATAAAGCCGATTTAGCTAGCCGTGGTTTGTCTGAGCTTGAGATTGAGTATTTAGGTGCTAAATCAACTAATTCTGGCTATATTCTGCCCATTAAGAATCCATTGGGTCAGATTCTCGGTTTTCAAATCCGTTTACGTGATGCGAATTCTGGTCGCTATCGTTGGCATAAACCTTTTGGCATCTCGGCACAACAACAAAATGGAGAGTTACCTTTAGCTTTTCATGGTGATATTCAAGTTAATTGTCAACGTGTAGTTTTAGTTGAGGGTACTGGCGTTAAGCCTTATCTTGCAGCTAAACTTCGTGATTGTGTGGCAATCGGCGCTTCGGGTGGTCAGTTTGTGGCGAGTAAGGAAACTTTACAGAGTTACTTTGACGCAATTGGAGCTAAGCCTGATTTAACTCGTTTGGAATATGCGATCGATGCGGGTGATAATGCGAATCCGTCCGTAATGCGCCGCCATGAGAAAAATCTCGATTTTCTGGCTGCGCTAGATTTTGCAGTTGATGTTCTCTGGTGGGGTCAGGTTGCGAAAACTGATGATGATATTGATGAGCTATCTGGTGATGCAGCTATTCAGCTTTTGACGGTTGAGCAGTTTTTCCAGATTGCTAATTATCAACCCAAACCCAAGTTTTCACCGTTTCAATGGTTGAAAGATAAGCTTTTCCCAAAAGATAAAGCTAAAGGTTTTACTAATAAGGTTGACCGATCGCCTCAATCGGTCTTACCCCAATTTGAATATGAGTCGGGAACAAGATTAGAATCTTGGCGTGATTCATTACTAACTCACAAACATGTCCTTGATGCGTCGGCGACGGGTACGGGTAAAAGTTATGATGCGGGGCGCTTGCGTCCTGAAATGTTTGATGGTGTTGAACGCATCATCTACATATCCAATGATTCGCGTAATGTCACGACTTCCACTTTGCAGGATTGGGCGATTCTGCCTGCTCGTCATAATGGTCTAGTTGCTAAGTCAGGTAAGTTACGTCGTGCTAAATCGGGTGATGAGTTAGCGACTATGGCGAATTGCTCTCGGACTGGGGCGATTTCGGCTTTGCGCGACAAGGCAATTTCCGATACTAAGGTCATTTGTGAAACTTGTCCTTTGCTTAATGCTTGCCGTGCTAGTTCGGGTGATGGTTTTGGCTTTCGTCATCAAAGGGCGATCGCTTTTAATTCTAAAATTTTGCGTTCTCATCCTGCGAGTTTACCTAGTCCTAATGAGTTTGATTATTCAAAGACTTTACTCGTTTGGGAGGAGGTATCGGAAAGTTTAACGACGATGCGTCAGGTTTCGGTTGGTCGTGAGGATGTGGATCGGGCGATCGCTGTGATTTCTCGTTCTGGTCTTGTCCATAAGCAGCAAATCATTGATGTGCTGAATAAGTTGCATGGGTTGTTGGGTGATAAGTCTTATCACGGGTTAGATTTTCATGAGATTAAGTCTGCGATTCCTGAAATTATTGACACGACTTTGCTGGCGGATTTGCTGAAACCAGATCTTTCAATATTGGATACGGTTGATGGAGTTGCGGATTCGGAGTTTGAAAATGTTAAGGGTCGGGATAAGCGGGAGTTGGCTAGGGTTAATTCTTTACTGAAGCAAGCGACTACTCTTAATAGTTATGAGATTGAGAAGAGGATTGACCGTGAGGTGTTGAAGCAGTGGTTGGTGGAGTTTTTGGATATTCTTTCTGGAGCGATCGCTCATGGAGATTTGCATATCCAATATGAGCAGTTAACGGTGTCTCTTTTGGATGAGCGCTTGCGAGATATTACTCATAGGTCGGCGGCTAATCTTTATCTGGATGCGACGATTGATGTGAGGGATCTGGAGATGCGGCTTAATGCTTCTGTGCATAGGATTAAGGAGTCGGGTGAATTGGTGATGCCTGAGGTTTTTCAGGTGCATAATCTGGGGCGTTTGGGGTTGCAGCGTAGTGATGCTCAGTTGACTAAGGTTGAGGCGATTATTAATCATCTTTTAAATCTTGATCCGACTACTAGGGTGATTGATTTTAAAAAGTTTGCGCGGTCGGATGCTCATGGTTTCTGGTTCCGTGATTCTCGTGGTTCTAATGATTTTAAATCAGCGAAAACCTTGGTAATTGTGGGTACTCCTTGTGCCAATATTGCAATGCTGCGTGCTGATTTTGTGGCGATGATGGGGTTACACCCTGTTGAGAAAGATCCTGCTTTTGCGGCGTTTGTCGATCGCCATATTTTAGCTACTGTCCAGCAGTGTTTTGGTAGGAAGGCGGGCGATCGCTTTAACGAGGGTGACAAGATTTATTTTTTGTCTGATTTTAACTTGGGTGATCTTCCTCATACTCTAATTAAGTCTGGCGATATCACTCCTGAGGCGATGTCTAATTTGGAGCTTTTACAACTCAGGGTGTCTCAGGTGATTAGTTCTGTTACCGATGGTGGGTTTGATTTGCTCAATGCTTCTCAGCGTCAGCTATGTCAGTATTTTGGTATTTCCCGTGGTGCTTTGTTGCATCATTGGGATTGGATCAATTCGTTATTAGTTTCTCTTTATAACCAATTGATCCATTGTTTTAATGAAAATCTAGCTCCTATTAATGATTCTCAGAATCTGGCAATGGTTGACCTTTGGTCTGGTTCTACTGAGTTGTTCTTAAATGAAGATATACCGATAAAGGAGTCTTTGGCTGGCATTTTTGAGTTCTTTGCCGAACATATTCCAACCTATTTACATAGCCATGTTCTGGCGAGGCTTTCTAATCATGCTCGTCAGAAGTTGTTCTCATCTTTGGTTCTCTTGGCTCTCTAGCTGACTATGCTTGAACTCATCTTAAAACCCTAAATCTAGCCAGATATTCTTCTCCACTGCGTGAGGCGATTGAGTTACTGACTGATGAGATATTGGATGTGTCAAAACTAGATGCGAATAAATCTTGGATTTCCTCCAGTGTTGTACCAAATGGTGGACCATCAGGTCGATTGTGCGCCCAGAATAAGGCAATTAATTCTCCCGTTGGTTTTAAAATTGACCGCACCATTTTCACGTAATCAGGGCGTTGTTCGGGACGGATCGCGCAGAAACACGTATGTTCGATCTCATAGTCAAAACTGGCGGGCAATTCTTGGGGTAATGCAAAAATATCTCTTTGTAGAAATTGCATGGATATTCCCATGGTTTGACTAAGCTTTTGTCCGAGGGCGATCGCGCTTGGTGCAAAGTCAAAACCAATCGTCTCAAAGCCATGTTTGGCAAATAAAATTGCATCATGTCCTTGACCACAGCCTATTACTGCGGTCTTTCCTGCGATCGGCGCTTCCCTTGATGTTAATAAACTTGTAAAAGGAGGGGCTGCCATGCCGATATCCCACTTGGCGGTATTTTCTTGATAGCGTTGTTCCCAATATTGGGGATCGGTTGTTGGTAGCATAGACTTGGTTAGACTGAGAATATTCTGGTAATTGACTTATGAAACTATTGTCAGATTGGGGTATCACTAGTGATTGGTGGCGCGGATTGCGTGGTGAATATTGGGTAGTTGCTCAGGGTGTTTTATTGCTCGGCTTTGTAATTTTACCGAATGTTCAACCTAGTTTTATCAATATAGATTCACCTGTTGTGCCCTATGCAAGTTTAGGGCTAACTGCTGGGTTTGGTATTGGGGCAATGATTTTGTTAGGGCGTTCTCTTGTCGATCTTGGTCAAAATCTGACTCCATTACCGCATCCTAGAGATGATGGGCAGTTACTGCAAACGGGTATTTATGGTTTGGTGCGTCATCCTTTATATAGTGGTGTTATCTTACTTGCCTTTACTTATGCGAGTTGGCAAATAAGTTGGGTACATTTTCTAGGTGCGATCGCTCTATTCATTTTCTTTGATGCTAAAGCGACAAAAGAAGAAGTTTGGCTCACAGAAAAATTTTCTGCCTATGCCAACTATCGTACTTCTGTGAAAAAGTTAATTCCTTGGATTTATTAGCTTATGACGGTTCTTCCTGCCCGATTAAAGCTTCAATCTGAGCTATAAGTTTTTCTAGGGACTTTTGCTTTTTCTTGTCATTCCAAACTGGTGATTTTTTGAGCTTTTGAATAGAGCTTGTAAACCTAGACTTGAGTGTGACGGGTTTTTCAATAATTTGACCTGCCTTGATATCGCGAATTTTATCCTTGATCTGTGCTAGTGGTAGACTCTCGTTAATAGTTTCATTTAATAATGATTGTCGCAGAGTGGCATCTTTAACCGTAGCGATCGCTGTTGCTTTGGTGTATTCGATTTGTCCTTGACGTAGTGCTTCTAGCACTTCCATCGGTAAATTTAGTAAAGGTAACCGATGGGATATAAAAGTTTCCCATTTGATTAAGCCAAAACCTTCAAAGGTTGATTTGATAATTTCAACTTCTGAATCGCTTACAGTATTCTTGTCAACCTCACCACGAACTTCATGACGCATCCTATATAAAATAGCGATCGCTTGTTCTTGAGAAATTCCTAACTTCAGAGCCAAAATCTGTAAAATAGCTTCGGTTTCTTCGACAGGATTAAGGTTCTCTCGATGCAAGTTTTCAACCAATCGAATTAAACTGGCTTCTTCATCTGATAACTCTTTGACAATGGCAGGAATTTTTGAAAGTCCAATTCCTTTACATGCTCTAAAGCGTCTTTCTCCAGCAACTAGCTCATAATGATCAGAGTACTGATCCGATTTTATTGAACGTAATAAAATTGGCTCTAAAACACCATGCTGCTTGATCGAAGCAACTAATTCCTGCATTTTTTCAGGATCAAAGTAGCGTCGGGGCTGGTGAGGGGGGAGAGCAATTTTGTTGATTTCAATCT
Source organism: Pseudanabaena sp. BL-A-41 (assembly GCA_050632425.1). GTDB lineage: Bacteria > Cyanobacteriota > Cyanobacteriia > Pseudanabaenales > Pseudanabaenaceae > Pseudanabaena. The sequence goes on from CP192605.1 coordinate 66,087, forward strand.
CTCGATTTAATCCAAAATCTTCATCTTCATCAAGCAGGAGTGGAGCTAAATTTTTTAACTTTGTTCTCTCAGAATTTAAATTTTTCTGCATTACAGTGCCTCCATTGCTAACGATAGTTCATCAAAAACTGCTAAAACCGCTAAGTGGTTTTCGCTTTTCTTCTTAATGTATTCCATAAAAGGCTTACCATATTGAGATGCTTCAGATACAGCAGTAGCACGAGGTAAAGGAGAGAATACAGTTCCGATCTGGGATAATTGTGAATTAATAGACTCAAGAGTATGACGATCCATGGAGTTACTAGACCAATATCTCGTTGGCAAAAAACCTGCGATCGCTAAGCTTTTATTCAGCTTACGGCGAATTGTTCGGAATGTTCCCAGTAACATATCAGTACCCATTAAAGCTTTGTACTGAGTTTCAATTGGCACTAACATATGAGTTGCAGCTACTAAACAATTGATACTTAACAGCCCTAGGCTAGGTGGACAATCAATCAGAATAAAGTCATAGTCATCAAGAATAGGTTCTAAAATTTCTTTAAGTCGAAATTCACGCTGTATAGCTGTGGCTAGGCGGATCTCGGCATTTGCCAAAGCAACTGATGAGGGAGCCAAACTCATTTTGTGTAACTGTTCTGGGTAGATCGATATGGCAACTCGGTCATTCTCGTTTTCTGGTTCCTCTGCGATAAGTGCATCGTAGATTGTGTCCTGTAAATTTGTAATATCAATCCCCATGAAAATAGTTAATGAAGCTTGCGGGTCCATGTCTACTAATAGGACTCGATGATCTCTTAAAGCAAGGTGATAGCCCAAGTTTTGGGTAACTGTAGACTTACCAACTCCGCCAGCTTGATTAAATAATGCAATAATTTTAGTCATAGCTTTTGGGCAGTTTTGACAAAGCTGTTTTACAATACAACATTTTTTGGAACTTGCAACTTTTTGAGTGGATTATTCTGGTTTATATTTCTGGTTACAACGTTGTAACCAGAAATATAAGTTGCTACTGAAAATCCCTAAAGCCTTTTGTGTCAACAACCTTGGTGTAGTTAAATCATTTTTTAAATCCTAAAACCCAAAAGTTGCGTCGAGTATATATGAACTTTCTCAAGAAATAAGTATATCAGCTAGAAAAAATTGAGCAAATTATTGCTGGTAAAAATATCCAGATTGAACACATTCTTTCTCCAAGACAAAATACTAAATCTTAACGATAGGATGACCAATAACTTCATGAATGGCTGATTTTACTTCAAGGCAAAACTGAATTTCTCTCTACTGTAGATGCGAGATTAACACTAAAAGCTGGAGATGATTTGCCCATTGCTAAAACATCGTGTTGAACATAAAGTGTCGAACTCTCTGTACTTATCTAGCTGTGCATAGGCAATTTTTACCCTAGCTAATCAAAGTTTGATAAAAAAATAGGCTCAATAGGAGTTTCGGGGAGGAGAGGCAAAGGAATAAATTGATAAAATTGTAGCGAAATCTAGAAGCAGCGAACAGTATGCTGAGTGTGAATTTAAGCCATCTCATTGATGATGAAAAATGTTACGAAACAGTCAGACAGATGAGATGGGCGACAGGAGTATGCTGTCCAAAATGTCAAAGCTCAGAGGTGATCAAGCGAGGGAAAGATGAAACACAACCTGCCCGTCAAAGATACCAATGTAAAACTTGCAACGCCAACTTTGACGATCTAACCGACACAATATTCGCAGGACACCATCAACCACTACGGATGTGGATATTGTGTCTGTACTTAATGGGATAAATTACGCTTGACCCTTAGCTGGGCTGAAATTACGAATCATGTAACGGGCTATAACTTGATCAGCAAAGTGAGAACAATTACCTGTAGCCATCCCCGTTGTTCACGCTACCATCAACCAATGCCATCTGATATTTGTACTGCCTGTAGCAAACCAACTAGATTAGCAGAAATTACAGAAGTCGAAGAAGAAAATCTATTTGATGTAGCTTATACGACTCAGTATCAAGTCCCAGTATTGAGGATTGAGATGAACTTGGAGTTAGCGGAGCCATTACAAGAATATGCCAATAAACTCAAACAACAGATAGAAAATCAATTTGGCAATGAAATTCCTTCAGAACTTACCCCTCTATTTCAAACAGAGCCTGCCGATCTAGCCTTGCATTCAATTTGTCATCAGATTGGGATTTCCGTCCCTTTATTAGTGCTGAGCGATCGCCAAGATTTGAATAGCTACTGTGAAACTGAGAAAAATCGCGTCAATACATTAAAGACGATTGCCTATTTTTTTGATACGACCGATGGCGGTAATGGCACTTGCGAGGAATTATTTGATCGCTTTGAAGCGTTTGCTGTTCGGGCTGCTCAATTAGTTGAGGCTTGTAATTGTCAATATGGTTGTCCAAGATGTCTCACGGATGCGCGTTGTCCACAGGATAATCAAGCATTGAATAAAGCTTTAGGTTTGTTCTTGCTCCAATCTATTAGTGATGAATCAGAATATTTTTAAGGGAGCTGCAAATTATCCTAATTTTCTCTCTGCGTGTACATTCAACTTAAAAAATATGATTTCGTAAACATTGCTTTTTTGTCATCAAAAAAGTGAATAACATCTGATACAGTGCCTATAACACTTGATAAACCTTGTATTACAGCTAAGCAGACATCATTAGTCCTTGCCCTATAGCAAGTAGTAAATCTAGAAACCAGTGAATTTTAAATATTGATCATCGGGGGCATTTCTATGAGTAGTAAATTTAAGAGTTTTACAGTACCGACGGCGCGGATGATGCCTGTGATCATTTTGGCAGATGTTAGTGGGAGTATGACTAAGCAAGGCAAAATAGCCATTCTGAATCGGGCGATCGCTTCTATGATTCAAGAGTTCAAGGACGATAACTTTGCGCTTGCCGATATTCATGTTGCGGTGATTAGTTTCGGCAAAGGTGGCGCAGTACTCCACATTCCCCTAACTCCTGCTTCTAAGATTCAATGGGAGGACATGAAGGCAGAGGGGACGACTCCTATGGCAGCAGCCTTTGATCTTGTCAATCAATTGATTGAGGATCGTGATACTATTCCCAACCGTTCATACTACCCGAATTTAATTTTGGTTTCCGATGGTGTGCCTACTGACGACAAAGGAAAAGCTAGTAAAAACTGGAAAGAATCCCTGAATAAATTACTAACATCAGACCGAGCAAGTAAGGCTGTAAGGTTTGCAATGGGAATTGGTGAAGATATTGATCGAGATGTTCTCAATGCCTTTGTTGCTAATCAAAGTACGCAAATTCCTGTTTTTGCGGCTGATGAAACCAATATCCAGAGATTCTTTCGTTGGGTGACATTTTCTGTGGCAACGCGATCTCGCAGTGCTGATCCTAGTCAGTTACAGCAACTAGTTGATCCTAATACTCTTGATTTGGATGACATTGATTTCTAATGACGGAAATATCCAGAAACAAATTAATTTCTTTCGGTGCTTCGGTCACTGGCTCACAGCACAAGCGCGATCGCCGCCCTAATGAAGATGCATGGATGGGAGGTCAGAGTAAATTTGGCACATTTATCGCCATCAGTGACGGATTAGGATCAAAGCCAAATGCTCGCCAAGGGGCAAAGATGGCTTGCCGTGCGGTTAAAGATGCGTTGCGCTATTGGGGAAATAGTGTCGATGCTTCACCAACGCTCTTATTGCGCTTAATTCATATTCTTTGGAACTTATATGTTTTACCAGCCAGTGAAAATGATAGTGCGACTACCTGCTTGTTTGCCGTTATTTCATCTGAGGGAAAGTTGGTGATGGCTCAGCTTGGGGATGGTTTAGTAGCAATGCGTAAAGCTGATGGTACTTTACATCGGCTTAATTTTGAGAGGACAGGATTTAGTAATCAAACAATAGGTTTAGGGATCTCACGGTCTACTCAAGATTGGCAAATACTAACTTTACCTATGTTAGAAATTGGTGATGCAATTTTATTGGCTACGGATGGTATTTCTGAGGATTTACAAAGCGATCGCCTAAGTGATTTTATTGCCATGCTCTTAACAGATTTTGCGTCAATGCCGCCCTATCAACGCTGGCAAGCTTTGTGTCGAGAACTACGCGAATTTCCTGTCCCAAATCATTTAGATGATAAAACCCTTGCTATGCTTTGGAGGCAGTCATGAATAATATCAACATAAGCAACAACAGAAAATGCGTTACTGATGAACATGGCACAGTCTATGAACTCGATCTCAAGTTAGGCGAGGGTGGACAGGGAAAAGTTTACTCTGTTAAGAATGGTCGCTATGCCATCAAAGTTTTACAACAGGCTAATCAGTCACAGAGAGAAGGATTGCGCCGTCAAATCAGGTCAGTACAACGTTTAACACAATTAGATTTAAAGGGATTAAATATTGCTCGTCCGATCGCTTTATTAAAAGAACCAAGATTAGGTTATGTGATGGAATTACTAACGGGTATGGAACCTCTTAGCAACTTAATTCCCACCCCTCTTCAGTTTAGAGAAATTGACAATCTAGTGGAGTGGTATCTCCAAGGAGGCGGTCTAGGTCGTCGATTAAAATTGCTGGCAAAATGTGCTGAGATTTTCTCTAAATTACACGCTAAGGGTTTGGTGTACGGCGATCCATCCCCTAACAATATCTTTATTTCATCAAGTAATAATTCGGAAGAAGTCTGGTTAATTGATTCTGATAATTTGCGCTCTGAAGACTCCGCGATCGCGAGTAGACTGCGGACTACACCCTACGCAGCACCAGAGATCGAGTTGGGTATATCAGGGGCAAATACATTAACTGATGCTCATGCTTTTGCAGTAATTGCCTTTAAAACATTGAGCTTTGTTCATCCTCTCATGGGTGATTTGGTGGAAAATGGTGAGCCTGAAATAATCAATCAGGCTGTGCAAGGTAAGTTGCCTTGGGTTGATGCTCCTAACGATGATCGCAATCGTTCAAGTTTTGGATTTCCTCGTGATATGGTTTTATCGCCCAGACTGCAAAGACTTTGTGCTAAAACCTTTGGGGAAGGTTTGACAAATCCATCGGTGAGACCGAGTGTTAATCAATGGGTGGAAACATTACATTCAGCAGCCGATTATATCCTCCATTGTCAGGATTGCGAGAGTCCGTTTTATGCGACAAACAAACTATGTCCTTGGTGTGATGCGCCTAGATCTTCATTTGTCCAATTAGCTATTTCTCAGTGGGAGCCTCAATATGGGGCAATGTCGCCGATATTACAGGCGATCGCCTTACAAGTTAATCAACCAAGGGAGTTAACACGCCGTATTACTAGGGGTTGGGTCGAATATCAGCAAGATCAGGCTTGTATTAGTTTAGAGGCAAAACAAGAAGCCACAGGCATTCTTATAACTGTGCAAAGTCTTGATGGTCAAAGCTACTGGTTAACCTCTGATGGCAGAGAAAAACTAGAGGTGGAATTTGGCGAGCGCCCTAAACGATTTCCGATTGATCCGCAACGTTTCGGCTCTTGGTTTTTACATTTTGGTGCATTAGATCGTCCTCATCGAGTTGCCAAATTTAATCTAGTTAAGGGAGGTGTGTCATGAGAGTCAGTGATTTACAAGGTGGCAAGATTTCTACTCTAGATTTAGAGCGAACTGATGGATCTCCCTTTGCAGGTGGCGATGCTGTTATTAGCATTAAAGATGAAATTAGGCTGTCACGTTCAACAGCGGATAATGCTCTGTTGCTGCAACATGGAACTAATATCTGGACGGTTTGTGGGACTGATCAAAGATCTCAAACAGAATTAGAAAAGCTACTTGAGCGTAACCTTTCTGTTCTTAGTTGGGTATTAGCCACAAATCCTAAGCAAAACAATCCTGACAAGTTAACGATTCAAGTTCATGAATTTGTGCAGGAGTGGCGTATTGGTGAGTTTGAGATTGGTGTTGACGAAAAAATAGTTGAAGATATTCGTGCCAAACACTTACATTCAAGTAAACCTGTAGAAGAAATTATTGAGTGGTTAAAGAGCAATTTATTAATTCAACCCTTTGTAAACCCTAATTCAACTGCTAAACCTTGCCAGCGTATGCTTGTGCAAGCGGGACAGGAGGTTACAGATGTTTCCGAAACTTCTTTTCAAATCAGAGGTAAGGAAATTACAGTAGATGTCAAGCAAACTCCCGAGGGTAAACTGAGGATCGAGAGGATTACTAAAGCTAGAAAACAACGTAATAATTTAGAAACTCGCCCATTTATTTTGATGCTTGGTGATATTGACTTCTGCGACTTCACGATCGCAGGGGCAATGCGTGATACTGTGCGTACCGATTTAGACTTATTGGTTAAGAGTGCTGATAGTTATCTACGTCTATGGAAAGAATATAACAAAATTGAAAGTGCAAATATTCTTGCTAAGGCTCAAGAATTTGGCTGGATACGTTATGAAAGTTGTAAGCAGCTAGCCAATGGAGTTTATCGCTTTTTAGTACGCTCGGATGGGCAAGATCAGTTAATTGCGATCCGAGAAATTAGTGATTTTGCGCTAGAAGCTAGTGAGATCGAACCTGATTTGTCTGGGTTTGCCACTCAACGTAAATCTTCTGGGAAAAAGTCTGGACAAAATTCTCAAAATAAAAGTTTCTTTGGTCAAGTTGAACGCATCGATCTTTCTAGGCTCAATAATTTATCCATAGATTTACGTCCTAATAATCCTGAAGAAGGGATTGAACCTCCCAAATCTGGCTTTTTGTTTATTTCCACCCAAGGCGATCGTATCCGTCTTACAAGGAGATTAGAAGCTGCTGAACGGATTCAACAAGCTAAGTGTCCGATGCCACAGTTAGGCAAGATTCTGGAAAACCGTGCTGTGCAAATCAGGCGATCGCAAAAATTCAAACCAACTTCTCCCGCTACCATTGATAGATTTGGCGGTAAACCTACGGCTCGACAAAAAGAAGCCCTTGACATTGCGATCAATACTCCTGATATTGCCTTGATTCAAGGTCCCCCTGGAACAGGCAAAACAGGCACGATCGCCGCTTTGCAAACTAGACTAGCCGAGATCGCGGAGCAAAATCAGGAATCGGTTGCTAAGAAAATCTTGCTGACCAGCTATCAACACGATGCGGTGGATAATGCTGCAAGTCGCACTTTTGTCTATGGTTTGCCTGTGGCGCGGATTGGCGGTAAACAGAATCAAGTTGATGCTGTCAATGATACCGATCGCTGGCGGCGCGAATTGATCGAAACACTTGAGATTAAACTAGCTCAAATGCCTGAAACTGCCGAATATTCAGAGCTAAAGCGAGTACAAAATTTAATCTTTAGTTATTTACTGACTCCCAGCGATCGCTTGCAAACATCAAAAATGCTGGCTGAAATTTACCAACTCACATTAGGAAAAATTTCTAGCGAACTCAGCGATTTACTGTTAGAGCAGAAGCAAATTTACGTTCGACCAGAAAGCAGTGTAATTAATGGTATGGACAGCGATCACCCTGAATTGGAGTTAGTAATTAAAGCGGTGCGCTCTCTAAGTGTCGATCCGATCAGTTTCGCTGATGATGGTGCTCTGCAAGCAGGAAAAGTTTTAGACCGTCTATATAAGTTGCCAGATAACTTACAAAATAAATTAAATTTAAAACCTAGCGATCGCCAATTACTTGAAACGGCTGCTGATTGGGAACCAGAAGATCATGGAGAAGATTCCCCATCTTTTCTGTCAGATTTGGCAGCTTTACAGGAACGTTTGCTTGATTGCCTAACCCCTACCAATGCACCACAGGCGATCGTCAGTATTACTAATCCAGAAATAGAGAGCCTCTTGCGACAAGTTCGGGAAGCCTTTTATCAGTATGTCCGTCAAAAGGATATCGGTGTGCGTGATGTCCTTGAAGAATATCTCTATGATCTCAAAAATGATCCCAGTGGGGTTAATAAGATGGTGCGACAGTATACGGCGGTACTCGCATCAACTTGTCAGCAGGTTGCAGGTAAGGATATGGCAATGATTACAGGCAGTCCTGATAGCATTTTTGAAACTGTAATTATTGATGAAGCTGCTCGCGCCAACCCATTAGACTTGTTTATTCCGATGGCAAAGGCAGAAAAGCGGATTATTTTGGTGGGCGATCACCGTCAGTTGCCGCATATGCTGGAAGAAGAAGTGGAACGTAAGTTAGCAGCATCTAATGAGCAAACTCGTGATGTCCTGAAGCTAAGTTTATTTGAGAGACTGTTTCAACAACTTAGAGCCAGAGAAGCCGAAGATGGCATTAAGCGCACGATTACCCTTGATACACAATACCGAATGCATCGAATTCTGGGCGATTTTGTGAGCCGTACTTTTTATGAATATCATGGTGAATCGAAGATTAATACTGGCAGACCTGACTCCGATTTTGTGCATAATATTCCAAAATATGAGGGTAAGGTTGTCGCTTGGCTTGATGTGCCTTTGCAACGGGGTAGTGAAAAAGCGGGGCAAAGTAAGTCCCGTCCCATTGAGGCAGAGCATCTCGCCCATGAGTTACGTTTGGCGATGGAATCCTCGCAAAATCTGACATTCGGGGTGATTACTTTTTATCGCGCCCAAGTGACAGAAATTTGGGAAGCGCTCTGTAAAGAAGGAGTTGCTGAACGTAATGACGAAGGAAATTATCAAGTCTCGCGCCAGTGGGAAGAGGGAAGGGCAGACTCAGGAAAGCTGATCGAACGTTTACGCATTGGGACAGTGGACTCTTTTCAGGGTAAAGAGTTTGACGTGGTGTTTCTGTCTATGACCCGTAGTAATGACATCGTTGCTAAAGAACCTAAGCAATATCAACAAAAATATGGTTTTCTGCTCCTTGAAAACCGTCTCTGTGTTGCCATGAGTCGTCAGCAAAGGCTATTGATCGTTGTGGGAGATTTAGGAATGGTGAAGAGTGAGGCTCAGAAACCTGAGACTGAAAGACTTGCCATGCGTGAATTTATTGATTTTTATCAACTCTGCCAGAGTGAACATGGTGTGATTAGGAGGCTTTAGATTATGACATTTACCAAAGATGCTCCGATACTTTATTACGATCCAAAATCTAGGGAAAAATGGCGCGATCGCCGCTTTTTTCTTTATCCTGCTTGGATGTACCGTGTAGTAGCGCCGCGTACAAGTTATAACAAGCTAAATATCCTCGAAAAAGCAGTTCTGGGACTAGCTAATGCTGGAGTACAGTCAGCCGAGCAGATCGGTAAACATCTAGAAATTCACCAAGATTTGGCGGCTCTAATCCTTTCAGAATTAAGCGATCGCAACTTAATCAATAACTATGGTATTCCCACTGAGCAAGGTAAGCGACTGTTACGGGATGAAATTTTTACCACTGAAGAACCTATAGCGGGTTATATCTTTCAAGATGTTTGGACAAATGAGCTTATGCCTCGTTTTATCGATACAGAAGAACGGGCAGATTCGCGACTGAACTCTTCAGGATTTCCTGAATTAAATTTAGGTGATGTCGGGCAACCAAATTATCAGCCTCTAGTTATGCCAAAAGTCTGTGATCTTATTCCCCAAACTCCTAATTCCAAAGATATTCTTAAGGCAGTTCGCAGTCATAGTAAAGCATTAGGCAAATTAGCAAGCAATATTTCAGACCTTGATGATGATATGCCTGAAGAGTCTTTGCATGATTCTCAAATTCTCTCTCTCAAGCGCATCTCATTTATTGAAGAGGAACCTACGGCAATCTGGTTAGCAACTTTTCTTTATCTTCCTAATGACGATCCTGACTGGTTAGTTTGTGATCCCTTTGGCTTAGGTGATAGCCCTTGGTTGCGTAAAGCGATTAACAAGCAGTTTGAGAAAGACAATTTTCGAGAATTGCAAAGACGTATTCTTGGTATGAGTGAAGCACGAGATGATCAAGGTACATTGTCAGAGCTAATGGAAATGTATCTCTCGGATGCAAAGCAACGAGTAGAAGTTAAGCTCACTGTGGCAATTAGACGTTATGACGACATTTATGCTTCTCTAGTTAGGATGGAGAGCGATCGCGCTCAGATTAAAGCCTTAGATGCAGCTAAGCAACAAGATCCTCTAATTGAGTCCTGTTTAATTCAATGTCAGAAAGTCGGTGAGCAAATATTTAAATATATCTCTCCTAAGTATTCACCCAATAATGAATGGAGACAATTATCAAATAATGACAAAAATGGCAACCGAAAATTTATTAATGATTTAGCTAAACAACTTGGATTTACAGTACCATTACCTGCCACTTTGACCGATGTGAAACAAGGAAAAGTCCGCAATGCTGCCGAATATGGTAGTCAGTCCTTACGTCCTCATATTCTTGCTGCACTCTTAGCAACACGCATTTTTGCCGATCATCCCCTGCGTAATCTTGCTAAAAAACACCCAGATATTTTGAGCAAATTAGATCAGTTAGCAACTCTAAGAGATTCTAGTAGCCATGCTTCTACTCGTGCTTCTCCCAATCTCACTGAAGTCGATCGCTGTATCGAGACTGTATATTATCTAGTTTCCAATATCCTCCATCTTTCTTACTCTCCTGATTAAATACTCTCATGGCATCAAAAAGACGAAATAACGCAGCTTCTACACAAAGAAGTCAAACACCTGCTAAATCAGAGCCTAAACCTAATAATGAAGGTCAACTCAATCAGGAAAAATTAGAAACTCTTGCTAATAAAGCATTTGATTCCGTCACGGAACAACAGTTTGAGCAAGTTACGACTACATCACCACCTGAAGACTTTAACCCGCAAGACTGTTGGTTAAAAGCTCAGCTTTTTGAGACTGCAATTAAAAATATTGAAGCAGATCGTCAACGCTTGGATGAGACAACTAAACAGTTAGAATCTCAAGTTGCTGATTTGGAGAAAAAAGAAGCAGCTATTAAGTTGGAGAAAACTAGCTTACAGCAAGCTAAACAGGGCTTTGAGCAAGAACAGAATGCTCTTAAACAAGAGCGCCAATCTTTCAATAATCAGGTTTTGGAGCTATCTACTAAAGAACGTCAACTCAAAGAACTGGAGACGAATGCTGAAGCAGGATTTATGGCGCAAAATCAGGCTGCTCTCAAAGCCCTAGATGAAGCTACAGAAAATTTGCGTCAAGAGCGCGATCGCCTTTATCAAGAAATAGCTGAACGCCGCCGCAGTCTGGATTCTGAAATTGCTCAACAACAAGATAGATTAGCTCAAGAACTGGATGCTAAAAGGCACCAGTATGAAAATGATTTTGCAGCAAGACAAGTAGAACTTGATGCTCAGCAACAAGAATTGCTGATTTTACGTAAAGAGATACGACGAGAGCAGAAAAATCTGAAATTAGAACGTGAACTACTGCTAGAAGATCAAGAATCGATTGATTTAAAAGTTCAGCGTTTATCATCTTCCTCTACTGAAAAATTTAATGTAAAAATCCAGATTTTAGAAGAGCGACTTAAACAGTCAAACTCTCTAAGACAAAGCTTTGAGCAGAAATTACTCCAAAGAACTGAAGCTGATCGCCGCTTTGGAGATCGCACACCAGATCAAGTAATGGCAGAATTAACTAGTCTTGGGGAAGAAAATCAAGCTTTGCGACAACAAATTTCTGAATTACCCAGTCAAGCCAGTTTGGAGCGGTTGCAGCAGCTAGAAACTTTACAGGAAACTTGGGAAAGCGAACGGTTGCAGCTTAAAACTAGAGTCCAAGAACAAGAACGTGCCTTGTCTTTGAGTCGTGTTGAAGTCTCTAATCTTGAAACATTGCGTAATGAAAAAGAAGCAATGGAGGCAAGTAATTCACGTCTTCGTAAAGCTCTCGAAGATCTTCGCGGTGACTTAGCACTCTCTATTGCTGATGATCAGAAACGTAGTCAATTTGAACATTGTGCTGCTATGGATCAGAATACACTTTTGCAAAAAACTTCACAACTCTACAAAGAAATTACTGATCTGCGTGCATTTGCTAAAGATTTGCGAGATCGCATCGCTTTGTCTCAAGGAAAAGGAAAAGAACTTTATTACTCAAATCAGGATATTCGGGCTTTCCTTGGCGGTTTAGCAATGAGTCGTTTGCATATCTTGCAAGGGATCAGTGGCACTGGTAAAACTAGTTTGCCTCGTGCTTTTGCCCATGCAATGGGAGTTGATAATTACACAAAAATAGAGGTACAGGCAGGATGGCGAGATCGCCAAGATTTGATTGGCTATTTTAATGCTTTTGAGGGGCGGTTTGTCGAAAATGATTTTCTAAGAGCAATCTATAAAGCTCAAACTCCCCGATGCCAAGATCAAGTTTATATCGTTTTATTAGATGAAATGAACCTTTCTCGACCAGAGCAATATTTTGCTGATTTTCTCTCGAAGCTTGAGGATATTGAATCAGGTGAAACTCCACCCCTAAAATTACAATCAGATCTAGAGAAACATTTCCCTAGATTATTTCAAGACAAAGACTTACTTTTACCTCCAAATGTTTGGTTTATTGGCACTGCGAACCAAGATGAAACAACCTTGGAATTTGCCGATAAGACCTATGATCGTGCCCACGTGATGGAATTACATCAGCAAGCAAAGCCTTTTGATATCGGTAAAATAGAATCACGTCATCCTGTTTCTTACAGTGCTTTAACTAATGCCTTTAACATAGCTAAAAAGAATCACCTTAATAAAGCTGACGAATCTTGGGACTTTATCAATGAGTCTAAACTTCGCGATTTACTAAAACGATTTAGATTAGGCTGGGGGAATCGACTGAAGCGGCAAATTGATAGTTTTGTGCCTGTAGTCATTGCCGCAGGTGGCACAGTAGGAGAAGCTACCGATCATATTTTTGCTACTAAAGTTCTCCGTAAACTTCGCGATCGCCACGACACTCCTATTGACGATCTCAAACAGCTACAAACCTATATTGTCAAAAATTGGCAACTTCTCGACCAATCATCTAATCCAGTCCAGTCTCTAAATATTTTGCAAGAAGAAATTCATCGCTTATCGGGAGGAGAGCTGTCATGAAAATTTGGGATCGACTACAGCAAAAATTTGTGCGGATTCCCTCAACATCTAAAGAATCGATTCCAGATGCTTTACTAGGGCAATTGCAGGTAAAATCTGATGATGATGGGACAAAAATTAATGGTATTCACATTCAGAAAAATACTCGTAATTATCTTGTCCCTGATGCAACTAAACGCTGGACTCTGCAAGATAGTAAGGCGACATTGACTAGCAAATTTCCTGCTTGGCAAATTCCTGTAGATAGTGCTGCCGATAGTCTGGGATTTTTTGCAAAACAACATCAACAAATGCTTTCAAAGCAAAACACTTGGCAAGATTGGGCAAGTCTTTCTTCCCTAGTTCCTGAAATTGCTAGCGCTATTCAGATACAGCCATTAGAGAGAAGTATTAAAGAGGCAATTCCCCATCTAGAGGAAATTTGTCATCGCCCACGTTCTTATCTCAAAATGGAAACTGAAAAACTGCCTGTGGCAAGAGTTCAGCGTATGGCTCCCCACGCGATTGCCTATTTAACCAGTCATACTGAAGATTGGGAATGTAAGACTTTTCGAGGAGTCCGACCTAAAAATGTGTTGAGCCTTGTGCGTGAAGAACTGCTCGATATTTATGAAAATCGGGTTACAGTGAGGCTAATTGACCATGTTTTAGATTATCTGAGACGAAGAATTCTTGATGTTGAGAAGCTCAAAAATGAACTAGAGCAAGTACTGAACTTTTCAGAAGTATCGCAGTCAATTCATTGGCGCAATCGCGAAAGAATTTGTCATCTCTGGGGTGAAAACTTTGATGCAGCTCCACAGTTAAAAGAAGCAGAAGTAACGCTAAATTTTTTGCTGCAAATCAAACAAAAGCTTTTGACTTTGACCGATACAGACCTCTATAAAGCAATTCCTCGTAGTGCGGAGGTGGAAGGTACGCTCAGAAATACCAACATCCTAATAGGGGATCGCCATTATCGTGAGATTGCTAAATTGTGGAGAGAGTGGAGCAGGTGGCGCAGCAAAAGAAGTAAAACTGCACAGCAACTTTTTGATTTTTATCAGCAGACCATGAATGGCTTTGATGCTTTTTGCTGTTTGCTTTGCTCTAAAGTGTTGATAAAAACTGAACGCGATCGCGGATTTGGTTACTCATCAGATTCAGTTTTACCCGAATGCGGTCAATCGTATTCTTTGTATCAAGATTCGGCTAAAGAATCTGAATCTCTAAATTTCCAATGGCTAGAGGATGGCTCAATTCAACTGGAATCTGAGAAATTAGGAATTTTGAAATTTATTCCTTTAGTCGCACAATTAGTAGAATCTCCTGACGAACAAACAAGCGAACAGATATTGAAATTATTTGAGAGTGTAATTGATCAAGCTAATTCACAGCCGTATCGGACAATTATTCTCTATTTTGGGACTGCTCAGGATGTGTCCAAAATATCGCCTAAGTTGCGACGATATTTTAATACTATTGGTAATGATTTACTGAATTCTGATTTCAAAAGCGATCGCAAATTGGCTTTGTTGCCTGTTAGCCCCTTTGATATTTTGAGTACAGAGAGAATTGCGAGAGCAGTTCAATGGTGGATCTATTCGCAAAAGTACAGCGCTTATCCCATCAAGAAAGACTTGCGATTGCCCGATCAATTACTGCAACAACTTCAGCGATCGGCAGTGATAGGTCAATATTCTGCAAACCATCAACTTCTATTTATGCGTCCTCTTTCTTTTAGCGATCGCAATACATTCAATAGTAATCTGCATAGCATGATCAAGAGAGAAGAGGCTAAAGGTAATTCTAGTAAGGGAGAAGTTATTAAACTTCGTCAACTGGAAAATTTGCCAGAAAATATTGCTCAAGAATTTGAGTCACTCTTAACCTGCCCTACTTGTCAAGCCAAGTATTCAGCAACTAACTTTAATATTAGTTTTGAGAATATAGGAAACGAATGCTTTACGGCGCATTGTCAACAATGTGAGACTGATTGGGGCTTACAAAGATGTGGGCAATGTCAAACTAACTATCCATACATCAAACTTGGCGGGGCTAGTCCTGAAATCAGCGATCGCTCTGTTGGTTGGGGCGATCGCGTATTTGGACGTGATGTTTTAGCTATGCCTTGTTTTGATGATTGTAATTTGCAATTCTATATTTGTTCCAATTGTGGAAGTTGTGGCAATTCTTCACAGTCTAGTTCTTATTCTTGTCAGCGATGTTATTCTATTCCTGTGAAGGTAGGGATCTAGTAGTAAGCTGAGTGGTGCGAAGCGTCGCCTATCCTCCTACTGGAAATAGGTGAGAAAGTTTAGTATAGAAAGCAAAGATAAAGCGGTTAGCTATGACTAGTTTGTTGCCAGGAACAGAAGTAAATGCACGAGGGTTACGGTGGGAAGTCGTTAACTCGGAACAGTTGGGATTACAGACACTCTATCGTTTGCGTTGTGTTGAAGGAGAACTGCGGGGCAAGGAGTTGGATCTCCTTGATCCATTTGAGAAAATTGAGCCTATTGTTCATGAATTTAGACCAGATCGGGCTGCTCCTTTAAGAAATCTGTTGGTTTATCATCAAGCTTTTTTGCTAGAGCAATCGTTAGGGGGGGATGCATTACTTGCCGTACAACCTGGAAGGCTTAGCATTGAACCATATCAGTTAGTCCCTGTACTGAGAGCTATTCGTATGAGTCGGGTGCGATTACTTTTAGCAGATGGGGTCGGTTTGGGTAAAACTATTCAGGCTGGGCTAATTTTGACAGAGTTGATGGCGAGGCGGGTAGCGCATCGAATTTTAATTGTTTCACCTGCGGGACCTTTGTTGATGCAATGGCATTTAGAAATGTCGGAACGATTTGGATTGAGACTAGAGATTATTGATCGCGCCAAGCTAGAAGAAATCAGACGTAGTACGGAATTAGGCTCAAATCCCTTCGATCATATTCCTTTGGGGCTGGTATCGATTGATTTTCTGAAGCAAGAAAAAGTTATTGATTTGCTAGAACGTGCTGGGTATGACGTAGTAATACTTGATGAAGCACATCACTGTATGGATTTAGGGACAGCACAGGAGCGCGAAGATTCACAGCGCCGTCACTTGGCTGAGGTGTTGGCTCGCCGTAGCGATACATTGTTATTACTCACGGCAACACCCCATGATGGCAACGATCGCTCTTTTGCCTCATTATGTGAATTACTCGATCCTTCGTTAGTGAATGGCAAAGGTGTATTGCGAGGCGATCGCTACCGCGCTCATGTGGTGAGGCGATTGAAACATCACATTGTTGATGCGATTACCAAAGAGCAACGATTTAAAACCCGAATTGTCCAGCCTTGTCCTGTGATTGCCTTAGAAACTCAGCATTCAAAATTTATAGAGCTACAGCGTAAATTACTAGAATTACTTGCTCCAGAGCTACGCAGAGCATTTAGGAACAAGAGGTATAGCGATGTATTGGCATTTATTGCCTTACTGAAACGTAGTGTTTCTACCGTGGAAGCTTGCAAAGTTACGCTCTCAGTTGTGGCTCAGAGGTTTCAACAAATTCTGACTACAGAATCGGAGACACAAGAAAGTAAGCGTCAACGCTTGCGATCGCTACGGGATTATCACCGTAAACTAGAGCGATTTGGCACGATTAGCAGTGAGGAAGAACAAGAGCAAGCTCTGTTAGAGGCTGAAGATTTGGCACAGCAACTAGCAAATCTTCAGAGAGAAATTCGTTCTGGATCGGTGTCAATCAGTAGAGGTGGCAATATTGTTGAGGCATTAGATGAACTAATCGATTTGGCTACTATTGCTGCCGATCTCGACCCCAAGTTAGAGCAGCTAGTGCTGGAAGTTCGAGCAATTCGTGCTGAATTTCCTGAAGCCAGTATTTTAATATTTACGGAGTACACGACCAGTCAGCAAGTTGCGGCAAGGGCGTTGCGAGATGCGGCGGTCGGTGATGTCGTAACGATGAATGGTGAAGATTCAGAAAAAATTCGTAAAGGAATTACCGATCGCTTTCAAACTCAAAGCAAAATGATCTTAATCAGTACCGATACGGCAGCCGAGGGTTTGAATTTACAGCAGCGTTGCCATCATTTAATTCATTTGGAACTGCCTTTTAATCCCAATCGCCTTGAGCAGCGCAATGGCAGAATTGATCGCTATGGTCAACCATTTGATCCTGTGGTGCGCTATCTCTATTTGCAGGGGACGTTTGAAGAGCGGATTTTGCTGCGTTTGATTGCTAAGTATGAAAGGCAGCGCAAAATGTTGACTTTTGTGCCAAATACACTGGGTTTGACGGCATCTACGGATGCAACTGCTCAAAAGTTACTCAAAGGGTTAATTGAAGAAGATAGCAAGCTATTTCAAGATGGTACGGCTTTTGACTTTAATACTGCTGATGAAAATGAGGGTTCGGATGAGGCAACAAGGGAACTCTTAGAAGAAGTGGATCGATCGCTTAAAGGATTTCAACAAGCGGCTGTTACCCATTCTTGGTTAGGTGAGATGGGGATGAATGCCGAAAATCAATTATTAACTGAAGTGGGTCAAGCCCGTAGTTTAGGGGAAAAGGTGGGCTATGTAGATCTGGCAACTTTTGTACAGGATGCAGTGTTGCTTGATGGCGGTGAGGTTTCGGAGATCGATGAGACTGATGTTTTTACGCTCTCCTTACCACCTGCTTGGAATTATGGACTGCAAGATCTCGCTGGTTACGATCCTGAGTTGCGAGTATTACGACTGACTAAAAATCTGGAGGTAACTCGCGATCGCCTAGATCGTCCAGTTGGTTATTTAGGTAGAGCGCATCCGTTGGTGCGACGAGCCTTAGATCGGGTGCGGAATTTATCCTTTGGCGGCTCGGCTCAGTTGGGGCAGGATATTCGTGTCAGTGCGGTGACTGGTGATGTCTCTAGTCCGACGCTACTGTTTACCTATTTAGGACAGGTTTCTAGTGGGGCAGGGCGTGAGCTAGAGCGAGTACTGGCTGTGAAAGTAACGAGGGATAATTTCCGTGATGATTTGATCGGTTTTTATGATCGCGCTGACCAGTGGCTGTATCTAGCAGACCGTAAACGTGCAATTAAAACTACAGGTGTTTGGCAAAAACATTTTGTTGCTTGGGGTAGTGATGCTCAAGGTTTAGCAAAGCCAAAGGCAGAAATGGGATTTCAACCGATCGCGGAGGCTTTTATAGAAAGTCGTCGCCGTGAGTTGGTGGCAGAAGGCAACCGACAGTCAGAATGGCTCAAGGATCGGGCTACGGAAATTACGGGAGAGCAGATCCAAAGATTTGAGCAAACTAGCTTATTTAATTTAGGAGATGGCGATCGCATTTCTAGTTCTGCAAGCGAACTTTCCTATAGTGCTGACTGGATGGCATTTACCGATCCTCTACAACGGCTTTCTGCTTTTGCGACAGATCGGACTCAGCCAGCACGCGATCGCAGTGAAGCTGATGGCGTATTGCGGATTTATCAGCAACGCATGGAAATGCTTAATCGTCAGATGGCAATGGGCAAGGCTGATATTTTGCCTCTAGGGGTTTTGATGATCATTCCCGTATCTTGACTAAAAAGAGTGGCGGCGCAAAGCGCCGCCACTCTTTTTAATAAGTTGGACATAAATTATGTCTAACTTATTGTCTATAATTGGGGTGCAGTGTCCAGAATTTTTGCAAAAAGATTAGTGATCGTTATGAACTGGAAAATTGCAGAAGCAAAACAGAAATTCTCAGAGTTAATTCACTCGACAGCAAAGGAACCGCAGTTGATTTACAACCGCGATCGCTTAGTTGCGGTAGTCATTGAAGCGGATGACTATCAACAGTTTCTAGCGTGGCGAGAAAGTCAGCGCCAGACGACTATGGCTGAGGCTTTACAAGAATTGCAAAAGTTATGCGAAGAAGATAGTTACACTCTGATTGCTCCTCAACGACAAGACCGTAGTAACGCTTTTGCATGAATTTTGTATAGATTTGGCATAAATACATAAATGAGCTTTCTTTTTGATACGAATATTTTGAGCGAATTAGCTCGTCCTCAACCTCAACCATCAGTTTTAGCTTTTACAGCGGGGTTATCACAAATTGCTCTCAGTGCAATTACGGTGGATGAAGTTTTTTATGGGCTGACTGCAAAACCAAATCCGAGAATTCGTGCATGGTTTGAAATATTTATTTCTAGTCATTGTGTTGTGCTGCCTGTGACTGAAGCGATCGCGAAACTAGCGGGAGAGATGCGGGGTAAATTGCAAACTGAAGGTAAACCGCGCACTCAAGCAGATATGCTGATTGCTGCTACTGCTAAAATCCATCAACTTACACTTGTAACCCGCAATATTAAAGATTTTCAAGGGTGTGACGTTCTTCTCCTCGATCCCTTTAATTTTCAAGGATAAGTCATCCATTGATCTAAGCCCCCTAAATCCCCCAATTCTGGGGGACTTTGAAAGAGTTTTATTTTCTTGTTCCCCCAGAATTGGGGGCTAGGGGGCAATTATATTTTTAGTTCTTTCATCAAATAGTTGATCGCATTATGGCACTTGAATTTCTAGAACATTGCTCGTTTACGGGGTCAGCATTGCCTGAGCCATTTGTGCAGTTTGAACTAGAGAAGGAATTGATCAAGGCGAATCTTTTGCCTAAGACTGTTGGGAAAGAAGGAGAAGCACTCCAAGAAAGTTGGAATATCTATCGCCGTAAATTACGCGAGTTGGCTTCTATTGGTGGGGCGTTGCGGGTGCGAAATCAAGTGATTGAGCCTTTGCGCGATCGCTTGGGCTATGCCTCTTTAGAAACGACCGAGGATGTGGAAACGCGGGAGGGAAGGGAATCGGGCGGATATTTGATGTATACCAGCGATCTCAGTACGAAGTTGCGAGTCTGGTGTACTGACATGAATATTGACCTTGATGCACCTGCTAAGCGTGGTTCTGCCTATCGCTATAGCCATTTACGCATTGCTCAACGGGTTTTATTGGCAAGTGGTGAAAGGTTGGGACTGCTGACCAATGGTGCAGAGCTACGGCTATTGATTTCCGATCCTGCTCGACCTGATTCACAGGTAACGATCGCGATCGATCCTCACTGGAAACGCAGTCGCAATGTGCCTGCTTCCTATTTGTTGGTATTGGCTTTAGCTTCACCTTCTGGGGTTAAGGCACTGACTAGCCTTGTTGACAAGGCGAGATTGCAACAGGCGCGGGTGACGAAGGATCTGCGGGTACAGGCACGGCAAGCGGTGGAGCAGTTTGTGCAAGAGGTACTTGATCGCCCAGACAATCGTGAATTACTGGCAAAATATCGCGATCGCCAACAATTAGCCAAGGCTTTGTGGCGCGAGGGACTGATTATTATTTATCGGTTGCTATTTATTCTCAAGCTAGAGTCCAGCGATGATCCTGCTCAGTCCTTTAGTTTTGCTTCGACTAGCCTATGGCGCAATACCTATTCCCCTAGTGGCAAATTGACATGGTATGTCAGAAAGGTTTTAGATGAGGGAGCCGAGACGGGTCATCTATTGGAAAATGGATTGCGAGGTGTGTTTCGGATGTTTACGGAGGGGGTGCAATGTACGGAGCTAAATGTGAAGCCTCTGGGTGGTGCGTTGTTTGGGGCAGATGCTACGCCTGTGCTGTCGGAGTTGCAATGGGGAGAGCGGGCGATCGCGGTTTTGCTCGATCGCTTGCTATGGACGAGTAAGCAGCGTGGCGCGAACGCGAGGGAACGGGTACATTATGGCCCCCTCAATGTGGAAGATTTGGGGCGTGTTTATGAGGCTTTGTTGGAGTTAGAGCCGGGGATTAGCACTGAGCCGATGTGTCGGCTACGGAGGCAAAAGTTAGAGGTGGTGGTTCCTGTGGCGCAGGGTTTGAAGTATCGCCCCCCTAGCCCCCCAAACTTGGGGGGAACAAGAGAGCAGGAGTTGGAAAGTCCCCCAGAATTGGGGGACTTAGGGGGCTTACCCGAAGAAGAACTTGAGGAAGAAGAGACTGAAGAGGAAGCAACTACTAAGGGCAAAAAGACTAAGGTGGAATGGATTGAAGAAATTCCGCCCGATCGCTTTTATTTGCGGGTCGGTTTGGGGCGAAAGGCTTCTGGCTCTTACTATACGCCACATTCCTTTGTGCGGTTTTTGGTGCAGGAGACTCTGGGGGCTTTGGTCACAGAACGTAGTCCCCAAGATAATCCCGATCCCTGTGCGATTTTGAAGCTGAAGGTGTTAGATCCTGCGATGGGTAGCGGACATTTCTTAGTGGAAGCCTGTCGTTTTTTGGGCGAGAAGTTGTATGAGGCTTGTCGGTTGTGTGACGATCGCGCGATCGCGGCGGAACAACTGGCAGAAAGGGCGGCTCAACCTGAAGCAAGGGAGGCGGCTTTGGCGGAGGCGCGGTTATATCGTCAGCGTGTGATCGATCTGCCCGATCCTGATGACAAGTTGGTGAAATATTTACCGAGTTCGGCTCCTGAGGGTTTGGAGTCTGGCTATTCGCAAACGGAGGCTTTGGCTTTGTGTCGGCGGTTGGTGGCGGTGCATTGTTTGTATGGGGTGGACAAAAATCCTTTGGCGGTGGAGTTGGCGAAGTTGTCTTTATGGATTGAGTCCCATGCCGAGGGTTTGCCTTTGACTTTTTTGGATCATCGTTTGGTTTTGGGAGATTCGCTGACGGGGGCTTTCTTTTCGCATTTGTTAAAGGAGCCTTTGTCTCAGGATGATGTGCAGAAGTTGCTATATCAAGATATCAATCAACAGTTTCGCCATACGATGTCGGAGGCTTTGCGCTATGTGCAGGATCTGGAGGCGAGTGTGGGGATTAGTTTGTCTGACCTGATCAAGAAGGAGGCGGCTAAGGCGAGTTTAGATCGGGCGTTTGCACCGTTTAAGGTGGTGGCGGCGGCTTGGTCGGGTGGGGTGATGTTGGGGAAGGAGGGTTGTGATGATCTTGCTTATTCGCGGTTGGCGCAGGTGGTGGGGAGTTCGGGCGATTTGCCTGAGAGTTTGGCGGATCAGCCGAAGTTATTGAAGATGATTGCGAAGGGTTTGGGTGTGGCGGAGGTTTCTGCTAGTCGTGAGGAGTTGTTGGCGCTGTTGACTTCGGGTGTATGTGTGCCTGCGTTTCCCTATGATCTGACTTTTGCGGAGGTGTTTTATCCTGATGGTAATTTGCAGAATCGCCAAGGGTTTGATGTTGTTTTAGGTAATCCGCCTTGGGACGCAATTCAGTTTAAATCTAAGGAATTTTTAGCTGCATTTGATTTTGAAATTCTTGATGCACCGACTAAGAGAGAACGAGAAAAAATTGAAAAGATATTGATGAATAATTCTCAATGTTCAGATTTGTTTGAGCAGTATAAAGAAGAATTTGAAGAACTAAAACGCTGTAATGATCTTTTGTATGAATACCAGAAAGTCCGCATTGATGGAGATTTGGCAGGAAGGCAGTTAGATGCTTTCCGCGTTTTTATGGAACGTAACGCCCAAGTTTTAAAGAGTTCAGGATTAACAGGAGTTATTGTTCCTTCTGCATTTCATGCTAATGAAGGTGCTACGGGTGTTAGACAGCTTTATTTAGAAAACATGGCGCTGAAATGTTGTTATTCCTTTGAGAATCGCAAAAAGTTATTTGAAATTCACTTGAGTTTTAAATTTGCTGCCGTCGTTGCCCAAAAAGGTCAAATTACTGTTGAGTTTCCCTGTGCTTTCTATCTTCATGATGATCAATGGTTGTTTGAAAATTTTGGGAAAAAAGAACTCTTAATTTATTCCTACGATTTCATTCAGAAAACAGGAGGAGATTATTTAACTTTTGTTGAATTACAAACTATTTATGACCTTGAACCTTTTGAAATAGCTTTTAGCACTAGAGAAACACTAAGTTCTTACTGCTCACGGACATCTATCACACCTAATACCTCTGAGCTTCCGATGCTTGGAGAAGATGTCTTTTTTCCTGCGAATAGTATTATTAATGATACTGATGTCAGATTTCCTGAAGTTGCTCAACAGCTTTTAAATAAAGGTTTTGTTCCCTTACATGAAGGCAAAACTTTTCATCAATTTACAGATTATTGGTCAGAAAAACCTCGATATGTAGTGAAATTAGATGGACTAAAAGATCGACCTAGATGGCTAAATCTTTTTCGATATTATCGTTTTTTATATCGTGCGATTTCGAGTTCTACTAATGAGAGAACAGGTATTGCTACAATTGTCCCGCCTCCATGTGTTAATACTCGTAAAGCTGCTTCAGATATAACAGCAGATTTACATCCCATTTCTGACTCACTATTACTTTGTAGTGTCTTCAATAGTTTTACTTTCGATTATTTACTCCGTTCGATGGTGCAAACTGATGTCAGTCTTTTTATAGTTTATCGGATGCCTTTTCCAGATTTAATGATAGATTCTTCTACGTTATTAGGACATTCAACGTTACGTCTTATTTGCAACCACTCAGGCTACGCCTCCCTCTGGCATGAACAACTAGGCACAGAATGGAGAGAACCAAACCGCGAAGCGTTTACCTATCCAGTATTAGAAACAGAAGACCAACGTTGGCAAATCAGATCTGCTATAGACGCTGTAGTTGCCGCCGCCTATGGACTCACCCGCGCCCAATATGCCCATGTCCTCTCCACCTTCAGCCACAAAAGCTATCTTCAAGCCCCTCACCTCTGCCTCAATTACTTCGATGAATTACAGGCGATCGGCTTAGAAACCTTCACCCGCAAATATGACCCCTATTGGGATATCCCCCTCAACGAAAACCTACCCCAGCCAGTAATTGACCTACCCATCCCCATCACCTCACCCCAAGATTCCGAACTCTTCGACACCAGCCAACACATCAACGAAGTCAAACCCAAAAAACGCAAATCAAAAAAATAGCCTAGCCCCCTAAATCCCCCAATTCTGGGGGGCTTTGAAACACTTCCCTTATCTTGTTCCCCCCAGAATTGGGGGGCTAGGGGGGCAAGAATCCAACTTTTGATAAACTCTCAATTCGGCTTAAAACAGAAGGCAAATCTTGAATCACTTCATCATTGGTAAATCTTAAAACTGTATAACCAAATGCTTGCAATTGTTCTGTTCTTACTTGATCGTATTCCTGTTGTTGATTATGAATATCGCCATCAACTTCTATAACCAGTTTGGAACTGGGACAATAAAAATCAACAATAAATCTTCCCACAGGATGCTGGCAGCGAAATTTAAGTCCGCCCAGTTGACGACCTCGTAATGCTTGCCACAAGATTGTTTCAGCAACCGTTAACTGTTGCCGTAAACGACGGGCGGCAGCTTCAATTTCCTTTGTACTACCTCGAATTCTATTAGAGTCTTTCTCCCTTTCCATAACGCTCTTCAATCTAGAAGCAATGACATATTATACCTACATTGTTTTGACTACGTTTTAATGGATCTAAGCCCCCCTAGCCCCCCAATTCTGGGGGGAACAAGAGTTTTTGAGTCTTTAAGTCCCCCAGAATTGGGGGATTTAGGGGGAAGATCGCTTTTAGTAGATATAGTTAATCGCCCCCCTAGCCCCCAATTCTGGGGGGAACAAGAGTTTCTGAATCTTCAAGTCCCCCAGAATTGGGGATTTAGGGGGCAGATACCTTCAGCCTTCAATCAAACATTTATACAAGATAGTTACTAAAAATTTCGCGTAACAGCTACCATAGATTCTAAATAAAATCAGATTGCGGATTGGCAATGACCACTTGGACACTCTCTCCCACTAGTACATTTCTTAACGAACTGCTGAACCTACCTAAACAGATCAGCAAACAAGTCCTCAAGAAATTAGCAATATTAGAAAGCGATCCTTACTCAGCCAACGGGGACTGTAAAAAGATCAAAGGAACCGCTAACCAATATCGTGTCCGTATTGGCGATTATCGCTTGATTTATACCATCGGTACAAATTGGCTCAAACTGCTCAGTGTCCGCAAACGGGATGAAAGAACCTACGAAACTGAGACTCCAAATTTTGACACACCCACATCACCCCTAAGCGATCGCGCCATCCTCGAAGCAAGTCCTCAAAATTTGGAAGCAACAAAATTTCCTGAATCTTCAAGTCCCCCAGAATTGGGGGATTTAGGGGGCATCTCTCAAAGTATATTTACTCCTCTTCCCTATGCACTTACCACCGAGATTTTGCAACAATGGCAGATCCCTCAACAATACTGGCAAGAATTGCTAGAAATAACTAACGCCGAATCACTCTTAGGACTAATCATCCCTGATAAATATCTTAGTCGCATCCTTGATAACCTCTATCCTCGTCCCCTTAGTGAAATCGAAGCCCAGCCACAGTATTTACTTAAAAATATTGATGACCTAGAACGCTTTACTGAAGGCAGTCTCACCGACTTTCTACTCAAACTTGATACCGAACAAGAAAACCTACTCAACTTTAGAAGCGATGGTCCCGTACTTGTCAAAGGTGGCGCAGGTACAGGCAAATCTACCCTCGCCATTCACCGAGTCAAACAACTAATCGAAAAAGACTATACCTCAATCCTATTTACCACCTACACCAGCGCTCTCGTCGCCTATTCTGAGCAACTACTAGAGCAACTGCTCGGACAACCACCCAAAAGCCTCGGTGTCAAAGTCTCGACCATTGATGGACTGGTATTTTTTTACTATGTTCGCACCTATGGCAAAGTCGATCCCGCCAGCAATGAAGAATGCTTAGAATGTCTTGCCACTGCCATCCAAACCACTGATATTCCTGCCACTAACCCTTTTGACCAACAAGTTCGTCGCCAAACCCTAGAAAAATTAGGTCAGTCTTACTTACTTCAAGAAATACTCTCAGTCATTGAAGCATGGGGCATTAACTCCCTCGATGAATACCTGCAACTGGAAAGACGCGGACGCGGACTTCCGCTCAAAGCACCAATCCGCGAAGCAATCTGGGCGGTGTATCAGCAATGGCAACAGATTATGACCGCCAACAAATATGTGACATGGGAGCAAATGCGCCGCCGCGCCCTCGAAATTGTCCTGAAATTGCCCAGTAAACCCTATCAAGCGATCGTCATTGACGAAGCTCAAGATCTTTCACCCGTTACCCTACGGTTTTTATTAGCGCTCGTGCCATCGTTTCAAGGTGTATATCTCACCGCCGATGCTTCTCAATCGCTCTACCAACGCGGATTTAGTTGGAAACAAATTCACAGCGATCTCAAGGTTGCAGGGCGGACTATTTTGCTCAAACGCAACTACCGCAATACTCAACAGATCAGTGCTGCTAGTGCCAGTATTCTCCAAAATACTAACGCAGGCGATCGCGAATGTCTCGATCAGCAACCATCGCCTTTTATAGGTAATCCGCCCAAAATATTGTATTGCGAGCCTGATCGAGAAGTATCGGCAATTTGTGACTTCCTGCATGACTCTGCCAAACAATTTCGCCTACCCGTTCATGCAGGCGCGATCCTCTGTCCTACTCAACAAATGGGAAGGGCGATCGCTAAGCTATTATCGGATGCAGGACTGCAAGCAAAGTTTGCGATCGGCAAAAAAATCGATATTAACAGTCCCTATATCAATGTTTTGACTCTCCACTCTGCTAAGGGTTTAGAATTTCCCTTTGTCGTAGTTATGGGCTTACAGGAAGGGATATTTCCCGCGATCGAAAACGGAGTGCCTGAAGAAGAGATTCCGACTATCATTGATGAACAGCTTCGGCTTTTTTATGTGGGCTGTACCCGTGCCATGCGATCGCTCATGGTATGCGCTTCTAGGTCGCAACCATCCCAGTTTCTCACTTCACTCATTGAACCCCTCTGGCAAAGACAAGAAATCCTATGACCGTCCTCAAACTCTCAGAATTATTAGCCAAAGGTGACGAAGCGATCGCCGCCGCCAGCATTTTTCTCAGTCAGCGCATGGCAATTCTCGACTGTACAGGTGTCGAAGCGATCGCCCCAGCCCAACTGAATCTATTGCTTTCTAAAATTCCTGACACATGGGATTTTGTTGAGTTAGGGAAAGTAATTGACTCCCCCACTCTCACCTTTAGTTTTGGTACGCAATTACTCAACTGGATAGGCGATCGGGCAGTCTCTCAAAGTCCCCCAGAATTGGGGGATTTAGGGGGCAAAGCTTCAAAGCTAGACTCAAGACCCCCTAGCCCCCCAAGTTGGGGGGGAACAGAATCTTCAAGTCCGCCAGAATTGGGGGATTTAGGAGGCAATTCTCTATCTCTCAGCAGGAAAGGTGAAGGTCTTAATACCTTGAATCCTATTCAAGTACTTCAAGATGTCATTGATGAGTATAAAGACTATTTGCTGACAGAATTTCGAGCTAAAGATCCCCTACTAAAAGCCGACCTCGAAACTGCTCTAGAAAGACCATTATTTTTAGCTCAAGAACCCTTTTACCAAGCCCATCGCCCCTTTAAATTAGGAAGAAAATGGCGAGACTTACCCATTGAGCCCAAATTAGCCAGAGTCATGCAAAAGCGCTCTAGCAACAACCAAGCCTATTTGCATCAATCAGAAGCGATCGCCCATCTGTTAGGAGCTGATGCTTCACCTCTAGTAGTCACCACAGGCACAGGTAGCGGCAAAACGGAGACCTTTCTTCTTCCAGTCATTCAAAATGCGATCGAAGATGCCATTCAGTTTAAAAAATCTGGATTGACAGCAATATTGATTTATCCCATGAATGCCTTAGCCAACGATCAGCTAATTCGGATCAAAGAATATCTTACAGAATCGGGCTGGGCAGGCACAGTTACCGTTGACAAGTACGATCGCAGCACCAAACAAGCCGAACGGCAGCAACTACGCGAAAATCCGCCCCATATTCTCCTCACCAACTACATGATGTTGGAATATTTATTGGTGCGTCCTGCCGATCGCGAAAATATATTTGCTAACCATCGCTGTCGCTTTCTAGTCCTTGATGAGGTGCATACCTATCGCGGGACATTAGGCAGCAATATAGCTCTCCTAATTCGCCGCCTTCAAGCCCATTTAGCCAATGCCCGTCAAGATTGGTTCGCCGATCCTGTAGAGACAATTCGCGATCGGCGCTATCGTCAACTCATTCCCGTTGGTACTTCCGCCACGATTAAAAGTGTCACATCAGAATCCATTAGCCATGATGAACAGATTCGTCAACGCGATCTCGCTGTCCAAGACTTTTTTAGCAAGCTCACAGGTGCAGACCCCAAGACTATTCATGTGATTGGCGAACAGCTTGCCGAGATCCAAATACCTCCTGAAGCCAAATATCCGCTACATCCTGACCATAAACCACTTCCTAATCCAATCCATCGCCACAAATTATTGTGGGATCTCAATCGTTGGTTAATTCGCGCTCCTATGTCGATTAGTCAAATCGTCGATCGCGTGCGTTTTGAAGTACCAGAGCGTCAGCAATTTGATCATAATGCGATCGAAAGAGAAGTTAAAGCTACCCTCATTGCAGGTGCAGCATTACCAGACGATACTGATGATGCTAAGGGAGCCTTACGTCTACGCGCCCATTGTTTGATTAGAGGTGGTTGGCAGTTTCATCGTTGTGTTAGTCCGACCTGTGGCAAGCTCTATCCTATGGGCGAAGAGCAATGTGAATGTGGTTGCAAAACAGCACCTCTCTACCTTTGCCGTAATTGTGGCGCTCACTATCTACGTTTTGTTGGCGAAAATCCTGTCGATCCGAGTGAAGGAATTCTCCGTCCCAGTAGCGATCATGCTGATGAACATGAATGGATGCTTTATGACCCTAGTAGATTTGAGGCTACAAATAACATTGACGAAGATGACGATGAAAGTCTAGACGTAGATGCAAGCGGTAAAAATCGCAAAAGTACCAAGCAAATGCGCGGTCGTCCGATCGTGACGGGTTCTTTCGAGCCAAGAAATTTAACCTTTAGTGCCACAGAATCCGATTACCCCCTTCGCGTAACCCTTGCACCTGCACGAAATCGCTGTCTTTGCTGTGGAGGAACAGCAGGTAGTCGGAGTGTGATTACGCCCGTAGCGCTGGGGACATCGGCGGCAATCAAAGTATTGAGTGAAGGATTAGTCGAAACTCTTGCCAAAGCCCATAAAAATCAACCAAATCACGATGGGAAGGAACGCCTACTAGTCTTTAGTGATAGCCGTCAGGATGCTGCTCACCAAGCCAGATTTATCATATTTGCTAGTCGTTACGATCGCTTGCGGCGCAGACTGCTCAAGCTACTCCAACAGGAAAACTCATTGACGATTCAACGAGCCGTGGAACTGTTAGGAGAAATTGGTGTAAAGGAAAATGACAATCCTCGGTATCAAGGAAAAGCAGGGAACTCATGGTTAACTGACGAAGTACGAAAAAGAGTCCAAGCTTGGGAAGAAGCACCCCTTCTTGACGAAATTTCCGTTAATGCGGGATATCGAGCGACGCTAGTTAATTTGGGGCTAGTAGCGATCGAATATGAGCGACTAGATGAGTATGTGCAACAGTGTGGCGGTGCGATCGCCAAGCAACTTGGCATAAGTTTAGAGCAGTTAGCGTATATCAGCCGATGCCTATTAGATGAAATCCGTACTAGAGGCTGTCTTTCTCGCGATCTGTTGCGCTATCACCCTTCCCATCCCAGTTGTCCAGACTATATCCGTGCGGCTGATTGGGAACGCAGAATGAAACAACCAAGTGGTTATGCCGCTTCTAAAGACGGACAACCGCTAGCTAATCTAGACCAAGCAGCGATCGCGCATGGGATTAGAAACAATAACGCTTGGCGCAAACCCAAAGCAGGGGGGCGCAGTCCTAGCTTAGAGCGCATTCTCAAACATCTAATCAGTCGCATGGGTGGCGTGAATGACGTGAATCACATGAATGAAGAGATGATGATTGACTTGCTGGAGTTTCTCATTGAACCTGGGAAGTATTTAGTTGCTTCAGATTTATACGGTGCTAGTGATAAAACCAAACTTTTGCAAGTCAATCATGAGATCGTGCGGCTAAAGCTAGTACAACAAGACCATCGATTGAAATGTGGAGTTTGTGTAACGCCACTTTCAGGCGCAAAAATTGGTTTTCCTTGTCCTCAATGTCATGGGGAAACCATCCGTTGGCACGATATCGATATTGACAACAACCGCACTGTAAAGCGCATCATGTTAGATGAAGTGATTCCCCTTGAAGCGAAGGAACACACTGCCCAAATCCCTAACGACGAACGTATTCAGATTGAAGAAGACTTTAAAGCATCTACGGTTGGGTCTAAAATTAATCTGCTTGCCTGCTCACCCACCTTAGAGATGGGGATTGACGTTGGTGGGCTAGATGCGGTGATTTTACGCAATGTCCCGCCACGCCCTGATAACTATGCCCAAAGAGGTGGACGGGCGGGACGGCGTACTCGCGTTGGCTTAGTCGTTGGGTATGCCCGCAGTACTCCCCACGATCAATACTTCTACGATAAGCCTACAGAAATGATTTCTGGGGAAGTTCCTGCCCCTTTTCTCGCTCTAGGTAATCGTGATGTAATTTTTAGACATCTCAATGCGATCGCCTTCGGCTTATCCGAGACTGGTTTAGCAGGAAAAATGCTAGATTATGTTTCCGCAAATGGAGAAATTAAACAAGAAGCAGTTGATGCCCTGATTGCAGGAATTAACGCTCAAAGCGATCGGGCAATATCCCTAGCATTAGCTGCTTGGGAATCTCATGTATTGGTAGAAGCACATATTGGTGAAATAGAACTTAGAGATTCCTTAGCAAAGTTACCCGCTAAGATTCAAGACATCATCGATCGCACAGCCAGACAAGTCATCGAATTGCGGAAGGCTCTGGAATCTTATTACCAAGAATTAATCGGTAAGTATCCTGCAACCCGTGCCGCCGATTTGGTCGCAAGGATACTAGGCATACCAAATAATAAACAAAACAATCAGACTGAATCAGACGATCGCTCCGCAGGATATCCATTAAGGCGCTTTGCCGAATTCGGAATCTTACCAGGATATGAGTTTCCTACCCAGCCATCTAGTTTAAGACTATTAGGCGATCGCCATGAAGATGATCCAGTAACTGTTGCTAGAAGATTAGGCATTAACCAATTCCGTCCTAATGCCAATGTTTATGCACGCACAAAGCGATGGAAAGTTATTGGTTTAGATAATGCTTCGCCTTGGAATCCAAAATCTGATTCCCCTAGCTGGAACTACAGAATATGTCGTACCTGCAATCTGAAATTTGATGCCGATCACCCTGCTTGTCCGCGCTGCAAGTCTGATGAAATAGGTAAATCTCTTCCTGCTTCTGAATTTGCTGGCTTTCTAGCTCAACCTGACGAAAGCCCAATTCTGGATGAAGAAGAGCGCTATGCTGCACGCAACTTAGTAAGTATTCAACCACAGTGGGATGGTCTAGTTACTGGACGATGGACTGTCGCAACTGGATGGTCTTTAGTTTTGCGCCAAGATGAAGAAGTCCGTTGGCTAAACGAAGGTTTACCCCCGACTAGTACCGAGATGCAGTCAGGTATCCCTATCCTACATAACAAAGCAAAAGGCTATCCAATCTGTAGTTCCTGTGGCAGGATGCTAAAAGATCCCAATATTGAATCTCAAAGCAATTCTAAAAACAATCGCGGTAGGCGGACGACTAGAAATAATAGCAGCCAGAATGTCTACGGACATAGCCTTGACTGTCATCTCGCCAGTCAACCACCAATTCCGCTAGCGATCGTGACAGCAGAAAAAGCAGAAACTTTAAGATTGATGCTACCCGTACCTCATGATACGCAAGACACTCAAATCATGTCATGGGGACTATCCCTCGGCTATGCGCTAAAGATGGGAATGCAACATTACTATATGCTCGATGGTTCCGAAATTGAGTTTGAATTTGAGGGGTCTTGGAAAGTTGATCATGAAGGTAGACAATATCGACTGGTCTCTTTAACATTCATCGATCCTAGCCTTGGTGGAAGCGGTTATCTGCAACGAATTGCCTCACAATTTGATTTGGTTGCCAAACGTGCGCTTGAGCATCTAGATCATCCAAATTGTGAAACTGCTTGCTATAGATGTCTCAAAACCTATCAAAACCAGCGCTACCATGAACACCTTAACTGGTTATCTGTTGTACCAACCCTTGAAGAAATTGTTCAAAATTCTCCTCAACCTAGCACTCAGCAAATTGGCGATCTTAACGATCCCACGCCTTGGCTTGAAGCTTATGAAGCTGGTGTCGGTTCACCTCTAGAACTTAAATTCTTGAAACTATTTGAAAAGTATGGATTTAATCCTCAGAAACAAGTTCCTATTATGCCTAGTGATAGCAATACCCCTATTTCAGTCGCTGACTTTGCAATACCTGAAAAACGATTAGCTATTTACATTGATGGTGCATCTTTCCATAAAGGTATTAATCTTAGACGTGATCGCTTTATCCGCGATCGGCTTCGCAATTCTAATCCTCCGTGGCAAGTCATAGAACTGAGATCGTCCGATCTTTCTAGAGGAGAATCTCTAGTTCAGTCACTTAGCGTGTAATAACAACATAGGTTGCCTCATTAATTTTATAAGTTTGATCCACTGACTTACTTATAAAGTCCATCCCTTTATCAAATAGAATTCTAAAGCGTTGTCCATCTTGTTTTTGAATTTCTAAGGAACGCGCATGGATAAAGCGATCGCTAGAACTTACACCCGATCTATAGGCTTGTTGGACAACATGACCTGAAATTGTGGCGAATCGTTCTTTAATTTCCTCTAAACGGTCTGGTTTATCAGGATCTTCAAGGATATTTACAATAACCTCAGCGCCTTGTAACCAATCTCCTTGCAATAGGTCAACTAGATGTCTTGCTCCTGCAAAATTGAGATAGCGATCGCGATAAGTAACCTTTGCAACTGGGCTACCCATCAAAACTGTCTCTAGTCCTAGTCTTTGGCGTAACTCTGCCAAGCTGAGACTGCCCCAAGATGGATCGGGTTCTATCACCTGAGTATTTGGATCTTCTAATTCAATCGCTTCTACTTCTCTAGCATTCGACACCAAATCATTTAACCTTGCTTGAATAGTTTGAACACCTTCTGCGCTGCGAGTTTGGAGCCATACCATTTGGTTGTCAGGTTCTCGATGTAATCCAAGGGCGATACGATTTTGGGGTGAGGTTTGGAAATAGAAAATTGGCAACTTATCTACATCGGTTTGATAGAGATTGACCGATCCTTGATCGATCCATTGTGATAGGCGCTTGCGTAAAACTAGATTTTGGTCGCAATTAGGCTGAGGTAGTTCATGCAAAATAATAGTTAAAGGCTCACATTTTTTGACCATTTCGGTAATTTTCTTTAGCCAAGACATTGGCTCACCACGATCTAGACGAAAGCGATCGCTTAGGGTTGGCAAGTAAATCATGCTGCCAGTTGTAGCCATGCGACAATGAGAGGCTAAGTCATTAGCGACTATCTCTAACCGCACCCGACTAGAACTAGGGGCAAAATTCTGTAATACTTCGTCAGGTTCCACAATTTCGATAATTGGACGTAGAAACCTGACAACCTCTTTTCGATCTAGTTCGTGGTGAAATATTTGATTAGAATAGGTTCTCAGGCAGTCGTAGCAACTACTTTCGCAGCTACAAGAATCAGTTAACCGATAAGCTTCAATCAGGATTTCCTGAAAATCATCGGCAATGCGTTGGCTATAGCCTGCTCCACCTGGAACATTATCGTAAATGACTATTTCTGCTTGTCCATTTTCTAATGGTCTGAATAAGCCATCAAGTTCTTCTCGGCGCACATCAATCACTTGAGCGGCGGCGGCAAGTAAGGCATAGGTGAGCGATCGCCAAAAATCAACACGATTATTTGAAGTCTCTGCATCTGAGGCGATTACTCTATCTTCAACCGTATGAGTGACAGCATCAGTAACGAATAATCGTGATGGGTTGGTGGCGCGATCAAATTGGATTTTGAGAAAGTCAGTTTTAAATTCATGTCCTAAATGAATGGGGTTCTGTGACCAAGATCCTGTGCAATTTTTTCCATTAAGAGGATGATTATGCGTAGGTCTAGCGGGCGGTGTGGTATTAGATCTTCTCCCTGACCTAGGAGTTCTTGAAGCTTCTTGCCATTTACGAACTTTCTCACTCATGTCTAATCCACAACTCTCACAGATGTAGAAGCCTTGATTAGTGAAGCTTCTCTGTCCTTTATTTGCCAAGAAAAAAGTTCCGTTTTGACTTACCGTAAGTTGGCAAATATTTTCTACTGATAGATCTTGTTTGGGATCTCCTGAATGTGCTAGAAAAACTTGTGATGTGAGTTGGCGAATTGGTTTGAGATAAGGCGTGACCTTTGCCGTTGCTGCCCAATCTGTTACAAATGCTTTGGGAACCCAATACTCGTTAATTGCTTTATCAACTGCTAATGTTGGTTTGTGCTTACATTTACGACATTCTTCGACTTGATTGTTTCGAGTGCTAAATGCCTCAAAATAATTGCAATTTTTACAGACCCAGTAGTAATTTCTCTCAGGATCTCTTGGGCGATTAATACCTACGCTTCGATAAACACGATCATCAACCACCACATCTTGACCAGGGGCGTATTCGCCCAATGCTAGACGGCGATCGCGTTCTAGTCGATGTTTACCTTGTGAGGAGTTACGCTCGTTGCTTTCGCCTGTGAGCAAGCGAACAACATCAATGGGGAATCCATAGATAGGCAGGATACTTGCTTGCACTAGCTCATCATGAAGTTTGCGGGATGCAACTTTTTGTAGTTCAGACTGGATTCTTGTTCTTCTATTAATTAAACTATTTACGTTACCTCCATTTTGAGGATTGCTTAAAGCAGTAACAATATCCGAATTGATTTCTGATAGAGGTAACGCTAGATCGTTCCAGTCTTGACATTGCTCTTGCTGAAACTCATCAATTTTTTGACAGAAATCATCTAACAGACT
This sequence comes from Pseudanabaena sp. BL-A-41, assembly GCA_050632425.1. Taxonomy (GTDB): domain Bacteria; phylum Cyanobacteriota; class Cyanobacteriia; order Pseudanabaenales; family Pseudanabaenaceae; genus Pseudanabaena. Next base: position 100,990 of record CP192605.1, read on the forward strand.
TCTAGCAGTTCCAGAGGCATTTAATCGATCAATCCAACCTTGCGCTAACTCGTTAGCCCTATTATTGTTTAGCCATTGTTGTAAAGTGCAAACCATTGCTGTTGCTGGTGTAGTGAATACAGAAAAGGTAAGAGGATCAGGCAATTCTAAAAAGTCTTGAATCTTAACTTTTTCAGCCCCTTGATTATTACCTTGAGGATAGCCACTCAGAAATTCAGCCAATAACTCAGCACGAATATGTCGCTGTTGGATTTGCCAGTTGCCAGCATCTACTCTTGGAATTTGATTAGAACCCGCGATCAGTTTATCGGGTTGCTCAAAATAAAAGTGATCGTGAGGGCGGCGTTGTCCATACATCAGCGTAATCGCTACACCATCGGTACGTCGTCCTGCTCGTCCTGCTCGTTGTTGATAGTTGCTCACATGAGGGGGAAAATTACGGAGAACTACTGCTTGCAATTCACCGATATCTACACCCATTTCTAGGGTTGTCGAACAACTGAGCAGGTTAATCTGTCCGCGCCGAAAGCCATTTTCCCGCTTTGCTAGTTCTTCTGTACCAAGTTGGGCAGTATGTTCTTGCGATCGCAATGCCAATGGCTCTCGATTTTTAATCAAATACTGTTGATAGTGTTCAGATTCTGCTTGTTGTAGTTGTTCTGGTTCGTATGGGTGTAGTGTTCCTTTACATTTGAAAGCACGACAAGAATAGACATTTAAACTAGGGTTAGGAGTTGTAGCTCTAAGCTCATTCAAATTTGGGACATGAACAACTTGCTGACAGCGATCGCACTGATGCCAGTTATCTGCTGTTTCCATCACATTGAGCAAATCCCAATTTAGTTGATGACCATACTGCGCCTTTACGAGAAGCCCAGATCTTTCAAGCTGATGAAATAGTGATATAAAACTTTCGCGGGTCGGGAAATTATCCCCAAACATTTGAGCATAAAACCAACCCAGACGATTTAGACGTTGGCTAACTTGACCTGAATTAGTCCATCTTGGCAAAAAAGAAGGAGAATCGGGAAATCTTCTAGCTTCTTGCGGACTTTGTTCTAAAAATAGATAGTTCTTTGATCTGCCTTGTGCATCCACCATCTCAGGACGAGCGCCTTCAACTCCACCTGTTTCTGGGAAATAATTTGATGCTCCAGAAATACTGACAATTCCAGTACGGCGAATAATATCTGTAAGTCCAATCAAGAAAATATATGCTTCAGAATTTGTTACGCCAAACAGTTCTGCAATCCCATCAAGTAAAGGATCAGTTTCCGATAGTTCTATGTGACAAGCGAGTATAGCAAAAGCTTCTAAAGAAGAACGACGAGCAAAGGGGATTGCAAATTCTCTAAGTAAAAGTTCTTTAGCTCTCTTTTTAGCCCAAACTTCACAACTGCTTTGTGCCTGTCTTCCATCAATAGGATCTTGAGGACAATAGCTTCTGTAGTTTCTTTCAGAGTCTCTATCAGGATGAGGAATAGATCGCTCTAAGAAAATTTGCTGCAAGTGATCAGTAATTTGATTTACATTAGCAATACCACCATCATTTTCATTAGCTGATTGAAATGCTTGCCAAACCATCTGACGATAGAGCATCTCTGTATGAGTGCGTTGATAGTCAGAAGCAAAGAAAGCTGCATCTTGACGACCATCTGAGAATGTCAAGAGTTTTCGTTTTGATAAACTTTCATCCGATCGCATAGGTTCGGGCAGTAAATCAAACAAGCTATCTACCATTGCCTCTAGAGGCGCATCTGTATAGGCAACAAAGCGGTTAATGGCAAGCGATCGGTTTGGTCTAGCACCACAGGCAGCACATTTAGGTAAATAGCATCCTTCTTGATTGTTTTGTCCTCTAGCTCTATGCCATTGAAGTTGAAAAGTTCTCTCTGAAGATGAATTAGGAGGTGTGGAGATTGCTCCAAGAGGATTGCTTGAGGGATTACCAATCCATCCATGAGTTTGATTTAGCGAAAAGCTTAACGAACTCATCAGATCAGAATTTTGATCTTCATCTTCTTCATTATTGTCTTCATCCTCAGTGTTACTGAACAGAGGATTGAGAGTTAAGGTGTAGATTTTAGTATTTTCTTTTACCGCTTGATTAGAGCGAGGTAAGGGTTCTAACTGTCTAGTATTTCTATTTAGTTGTGTAAAAGCGTAATCTTGACCGCACTGAGAGCAGCTACCCAACTCCAAAACAGGTGATTGGCAGTCATCGCAAATTTGCTTTTCGTTTAAATAGAGTTTGCGACAAGTTGGATTAATACAGCTATAAATTCCTTCTAGACTACGGAACAGCAAATGTAATCTTACTGGAAGTAATGGCAAATCATCAGTATTTTCACGCGCTAATGTACCCAGTTGCAAAAGACGAGCTAGAGCTTTTTTAGCTTTTTCTACAATATTTACGTCAAGGCTTCCATCTAATGAAGTGGGTAGATCTATATTCCATAGATGTGCTGATTTGGCAATGTCATCCCAAGGTTGAGGTGCATTTCTGAGAATATTGATCAAGCGATGGATAAGTGGATGTCCCTTAAGCGCAAACCAAAGTAAGCGATGAAAATCATTCTGTGCTTGAGATTCAGCGATCTCAAGGTGGTTTGTTGGTACAACTAAGAGTAGTCGATCACGCCAGTCAGAGATCGCCTCAGTTTCAGGTAACTCCATCGTACTCAGATATTCCAAAACGTCAGCATCACTGTGATCGGGAGCCAAATCGTAGGGAGTACCTAAACGCTCTAAAGCCGTAACGCGATTACCACGAATGACTTGACTAAATGTTTCGCCAAAAAGCTCCCCAGCAAAAGTCATGACCTGCCCATCGATCGCCGCCTCTCCTAAACTGGCACTGGTGGCAATGCAACGAATAGTGCCATCAGATATTGACATAGATGCTTTCAAACGTTTGAGGAGCATAGATACTTCTGACCCTGTAGAGCCATTGTAAGTATGAGCTTCATCCAGAACTAACATTTTAAATTTTGCACTCGAAGCTTCAAACACCTGTTTTCGCTCAGTAGGACGAATCAACATATGCTCAAGCATTGAGTAGTTGGTAACGAGAATATGTGGCGGACTTTCCCAAATATCTTCGCGGGAAATGGCTTGAATTGTCTGGATCTTCTTGACTGCTTCTTCAATCAAGCGATCGCGGGTACTCAGATTTATCTTGTCAAGGCTTGTAAACAAATCTTGTAATTCTGAACTCTCATAAGTCTCTAGTTCCTTCCGCAATGATTCTTCTGCGTCTTCATGCTCAGTTTCAGTACGGCTAGTATAGAAACCAAACTTAATCAATGGCTGCTGTGGATTTTGACGGCAAAGTAACTGACGTAAGCGTTTCACCTGATCGTTTACCAGAGCATTCATTGGGTAAAGGATTAACGCCCTAACTCCGCGATCGCGTAAATCATTTCCCTCTTTCAGCAATATATCCAACATGGGAATTAGAAAGCATTCTGTTTTGCCAGAACCAGTTCCTGTCGCTACGATGATATTTTCGCCATTATTGACTGCTTCAATTGCCCTTTGCTGATGCTCATAAAGACGGCGATCGCTTGGTACAGATAGTTCTGTCATCCGAGGATGCAAAATCGATTGTTCAACTAAATTTCTAACACTACCAGCAGATTGATAAGGTTGTGAACCCTCAAGATAAGGCTGTTGCCAGACAATTCCTGGTTCTTGGAGTTTTTCTTTTAGCTTTTCGCGGAGGTTGCGATCGCGTAGTGGATAAGCCGTAAGTAAGTAGCGAATAAAGTCTTCACGAGGGTTAGTAATTGCCTTAATGGGGTCGAGGTATTTCATACGAGTTCACATCCTAATTTATTTAAAGCTTTTTTCATGAGTGGGCGTTTGAGTGGCTCAAAGTATCGAGTGCGATACATATCGTCAACTGGTTCTGAAACTCGCCACAACCATCTCGCATAGTCACTGGGGAGATTTATTCCTTGCAAATTCAATCTGCCCTGTGGTTCATCCCAAATAATTTTGAGATTTGCATTTGCTTCTGTATCCAAAGCAAACATCGTGAGCATGGCTACATCTGGCTCGATTTCATAAAATTCTGTGCCATCCATCCAGATATACTCTCCCGTTGGAAATCGTATTAATGGAGATAAGTTTTGAGTCAAGATTTGGACATAGTTGGCTGGTTGCCATCGCGCTGTTTGTAACGACAAATTGGGACGAGGTAGATATTGTAAAATGTCTTGATCTGTTCTCCAATTGTCGTTCTCAAATGGATTGCGAGTCAAAGGCGATCGCAGAACTACTCGATCGGGCTTTTGTGGAATTGGCAAGATTGCCAAGCTATCTGCAACAGTCCATAGCCTCACACCAATTTGTTCTATATGAGATCTAATCCATGAAAGATTCTGTTTCTTAGGGCGAATTCGCAAATTATCAAGATCTGTTGGATCGCTTTCAAGAGTTTGATGAACTAACGACAAATAAGTGCGATCACCTGTAAATAGCAAACTAGTCAAGTTGTCTTCATCAAGTGCTAGTAGCGTGGGTGGAGCTATACAGTATTGATTGCGATCTCCTGCCAAGATTTCACCCATTGCTTCTAGTTCATTTAAGTCTTGCCTAAGAGTCTCAGTATTTAGATTGCGATCGGGCGCGATCGTTGATTTAAGCAAGGAGGTAATTTGGCTAATAGTTAAAGCCAAAGGCAGAGATGAATTTGTAGGCTGTCGATGTTGACTAAGTAGCAAAATAATTGTGTCTTTCATATCTATTTACGCCCCAACATTCTATTTACTTGATCCGTCGTAATTGGTTTAGGTTCGATTTTTTGAAAACCAGCAATTTGGCTAAGAATATTCCTTACATTTTTAAAACTAGGAGATCTAACGAGCATAAGATCTCGGTAAACAGAATCTTGAGGAACTCCAATTTCCAAAATTAAAACTGTAAACTCGTTAGAACTAAGTCTGCTTTTGAGAAGTGTATGAAAAGTCTCTCTTCTGTAAGGAGCTACATGAATTAGATACCAATTCTCAACTATTGGAGTCGGTAGTGGTGGTGGCGGCGTTGGCTCTGAAATAAGTTCAGGTGGAGATGAGCTTTTTAGAAACGCTTCTAACTTTTCCTGCAAAGATATTGGATTTAGCCAGTTAGGGAAAATATAAGGATTTACTTGCAGACTAGAAAGCATTGACTTGATTCTTTGACAATTGATTGGTAGTTTTTGGCTGGCCGCTATAAAACTTTGTGTAGACTCATTACCAAGAATGGTGTAGCAGTAATTCGCTAAATCCTCATCTTCATTAGCTAAGCTAGGCAAATCATTTTGATCGCTACTACACCAACATCCTAAATCTTGAAGAGATCGCCCTTGAATCTGAATATGATAAATTCCAGCATTTAAACTTAAGGGAAAAGTGATCGTGTCTTGCTCTAGATTTTGTAATCTAATTCTTTTAGGTTCCTGATGAGGTGTTAAAAGATTCCAACAAATCAATGAATAATTTTGATTTGATTGAAGTCCTGAAAGATAAATAGCTTGACTATCCCATGTGCAACTGATTGGCTGGCTCGAAACTAACTCAACCAACCTTTGCGTTTCCATCCCTGAACGCTGAAAGTTTAGAGCATACCAATCCGAATCAGATAGTTTTCCATGTAGAGTCGCTAGACTAATCATGACAGTCCCAGACTTGTCAGCATAAATCACATAAGAAATTTGACCTTTTCCATTAGATAGGGTAAGCGTGACCTTTTCGAGAGTCCAAAGTCCTTGTATCGTGATAGTCTCTGCCCAAAATTGCTCTAAGCGATCGCATTGAATTGGCAAACTCTCAATAATATCTCTATTTCCTTTAAAAACTTGTAAAGTATTAAGATTTGATACTTCAGAAATTAGATGTTGAGATTTTAGTTCAAACTGATATGAATATCGTAGATTTTCATCCCAAAAACGAACTAGATACTTGCCTGAAGTTGAAATCATCTGTTGCAGTGAAATACTCTGCCAGCGATCACTTGCCAAAATCTCTATCGACGTTCTAGCAGTTATTTCCTGAATAGTAAGATTTTCAACCGAAATATTAAATGATAGATTTTGAGATGCGGGGGGATGCCACAAGGTCGGGGCTTCTAGGTAAACTTCCTTTTTCCCTTTGATCATTAGTCCACGCAAAACTGCCTGCTGACTATCAGAAATCTGCCATGCGATCAAGATTGGAGAGTTTTGCCTTAACTCTGACTGAATGAGTGCTATTTCAGAATTATGACTCAGTAATTGAATATGTTGACCATACCAACCAGAAATACTACATGGAACATAGCTACTCAATATATCTATCTCATTATTCAGTTTTAGCTTGATATCTTTTGGAATAAAACAAATTATTTCATTAGTTTTAGAAATTACTGGATTAGCAGCATCTAGAGAAATGTTTGTACCTATATTTGCATCAAATATCAGGCAGGGCAATGTATCTGTAATTCCTTCTTGATGCCAAGTGACTAATTCGCTCTTATCATGAGCCAACAATCGTAAACTCCATTGTTTTTCTGCACTTTTAATATCAATAATCTGTTCAGGAACTTCTAAAAATTCTGAATTAGAGCGAGGTATATTTCCCTCCCATATAGTGTGTGATGATACTGAAATGTGACAATAACAGCCTAGTAGCCTTGACCAATTTGGTTCTCGAAGATTTTGTTGGGGTAACGCAAGCTGAATATTTCCAGAGCCAAAGATATCTAAGGTCAATGACAGAGACTTTTTACGAGGTTTAATAGTTTTGCCACTATATCTCCCTTGACGTTTTGTTTTCTTTAAGACTTGAACTAAATCCCCCCAATCTCTAAGAAAAAAATGTTTGGGCAAATCATAATTTCTTAGAATATTTTCTCTTTGATTTTCATCTTTTAAAATATCTGGCTCTTGGTTATTACGCTCAAGTTCAAGTGCTACCGCAGCTATACCTTGAACTAATTGACCCGAAATTGGTTCTACGTCGTCAGTATCGGAACAACTGACTTTTAGAAAATTAATCAATATATTCCATAATCCATATTTTTCTTGGCAAAATTCTAGTAGTTCTTGAGATAAAAGCTTCTCATCGGTGTGAGCTAATTCCCACCAACCATACTCACTAGCTATTCCCTGTACAAGTTCTGCAAACTGTGCAAGATTTCTCTGTGGAATGCCACTTTGTAGCCATAAAGTTGACACAAAAGTATGACCTTGTCTAGCTTTAACTAACCCTAATAGTTCAATTCCTTCTCTAATAATTTCTCGAAAAGCAATTTCTGTTCTTGGATCATAAGGAATTCCAATCAACTCCTGATTGCAAAAACCTTGCCAAAATCCCTGTTTAGAAGTTGAGTAATAGTAGGCATATTCAGAAAAAGCAGCAGTTAAAATCTTGATCCAATTTTTTCTTGTCTCAAATTTTCGAGTGAGTGAGAGATACGTCATTCTATTCCCACGATCAAGATGCGCTCTTAAATTAGCACCAACAATATTTAACATACGTTGGGAGTTCTCTTGATCAATTATCAAGCTACCTAAAAATCTTTGTCCAATGCAGCGATTTCTGTGCCTCCAGAACGGTAATATCATTTCCTCCCATAAAGCGCATGTATCTCTAGAACTTGTAAAATCCATATTACCCCCAGTAATTTTTCTTTGCTTGTGGCTATGTTATTGATTACTTAAATAATTTGTATCTCTAAATATTAACAAAAAATACTTTAATATTCCACAAAAAGAAAATATGATATATAAATCAACAAATACTAAATTGTTTTGTTTGAATAGCTTTTTAGGCTTAAAATTATTTAAACATAATATTTTCTTTTGCTTGACATCACATTATGATCAAAAAAGATACTAACTTTCCCTATAGTGATCGCCAAGCATTTGATCGATTGATTTTACTGATCGCTACTCTGATACACAATCCAGGAGTGGGATATTCTGCCCCAGATTCATTTGAATCTGAGAAAAAAGAACATCATAATGCGATTAAAGAATTGCAAATAAAATTTTGGGAAACAGCAAAATCTCATCACATCTCTTTGCCTGAAGGTTATCCATCATTACCAACTATCCGTAAGGATCTGGAATATTTAAGGCAACGCGGTATCTTAGATAAACGAATGTATCGTTGGGGCTATTATGTTGGCACAGGAGTTATGAGCTTAGATGAACTCCAATCAGCTCTCAATGCGTTATCCTCACAAGCTCAATATCAAGGAGATGCTCAATCTAGACGTATTTATGAAACTGTAACCAAGAGATTAAAGGGCATAGACCTAGAAAACCAAGGTAAATTTCTCTATCCAATTAGGCAAACACTCAATCGTTCAGTTGGTCATACAGATCCAGAAGAGATGATTAGACTGGGTGAGAACCAGAACAATCTTTTTCACAAAATAGAAACAGTGGAAGCCGCAATCATGAATGGGCACGCTATTGAAATACATCGCACTAAAGACTCCTATGGCACTGGTCGAATTGGCTACTTACAGGTTTTCCCATTGCAATTAATTTATTACGATATCGCTTGGTATATTATTTACGAATACTGCGACAATAATCATTTAGCGATTAGAAGAGTTAATAGATTTACAAATTATTGTAAAGTTCTAAGCAGCAAAACCCGCACTATAAATGAACAACACAAGAGACTTCAAGATGCTCATAAATTGCGCGAAAATGGATGGGGATTATATCTAGGATCAGTTGAAGAGCAACAACAAGAATTAGTAGGCAAGTCTATATTTGAAACCGTGAAAGTAAGATTTTTCCCGCCAGCAATAGATTTTATTATGGAAGGTGATCGCCGCCATGCTAAGCACAAAATTATTAAAGGATATAAAGATAAGAGAACAGGTCAGCCAACTTATGTCGATTATATTATCAAGCTACCAGAAAGATCTTTTAAAGAGTTTAGTCTTTGGGTATTTCGTCATATGAACTACGCTCAAGTTATGGCTCCCAGTAAGTTAGTTCAAGTCCATAAGGAAGCTGCACAGAAATTATTGGAAAGATATCAGAAAGATTCTTGCTGTAAATAATTGGTTGATAATTTATGGTCTTGCATATATTCATAATGATCAAGTATCAACAGCCCAAGAATTACGCTTAAAAGCCTGCTGGCCATAGATTTTAGCCTAATGTGTTTGAATAACCATTATGAATATGTGCAACGCCATATTTTTCCAAATTTAGATAATCACTTAAATGACATGATCGACATTTTACCTAGCGATAGTTCTATTCCAGATAAGATTTTTCTTGGTAGCAGTATAGATAAGATCCTCAGAGAATACGCTTATATCGATCTTGAAGTAGATCTAAAAGAAGAAATTCATCGAATAGGTTTAGCATCTTTAATTCTGGAGCAAGACTTTAAAGTAATTAAATCTGCTCAAACAAGCCTAGAGTCTTTACGCGAACAAGGCTTACATATTTGTGGGCATAATTTTCGTCGCTTTGATTATAAATATCTAATTACTCAGTTTCCGACGCTCGATCCTTGGGTAATTATCGACACTTTAGAGCTATCGATCATCGCATTTCCCTTAGAACGATCGCACAAACTCAACAAAGACTACAAGCTCAGCGAATATGCAACCAATAATCCCCTTGAAGATGCTCTCGCGACTAGAAGCCTATTAGAGGCAATTTTAAATGCTCTGAAGACTAAGCCAGCAAAACTTTTGGATATATACGCTTATTTGTTCAGTTGCGGAGAAGACTCAGCAAGTGAGGCATATCGTCAATTTTTTGGTATAGATAAATGCTTGTTACCTAATACCAATGAGCTACCACCAGAGGTGATCGCCGAGCTAGATATCGAAAACTTCATTAGCTTTATTGATCAAGCAACCACACTCAGTTTTGACCAAAAGTTATGTGTAGCTGGAATACTTGCTTGGAATTATAATCTAACATCACTAAAACAAAACAGCCGTTAGGAGGATGGATAAGCCGACTCCCAGATTTCCCTTCTATTTTCAACCAGTTACGCCCAGTTAAATTTCCACGAGAATTTACTTATCAACCATATTTAAAAGACTTTAAGGTTTCAAGCTTTCGTTCTATCCAAGAAAAAGCCATACAAGATATTCTTGCAGGTAAAAACCCTCTAATCTTGATGGCAACTGGCGGCGGCAAATCCCTTTGCTATCAGCTTCCTGCTTGGATGCTATCTCAGAGGCAAAAAGGCTTTACTATCGTTATCTCGCCTCTTCAGGCATTAATGGAAGACCAAGTAAAAGGACTCGAAGAAAAAGGGTTTATTTTTTCTACCTTTATCAATGGGAATATTACAGCGTCTGAAAGACGAGAGAGATTAGATGAATTACGGAATGGAGGAAAAGATCTACTCTTTATCAGCCCCGAACAATTGCGATCGCTTAGCATCAGATCTTTGCTTGAAGAGCGTTTGCCATCCCTAATCGTGTTTGACGAGGCACACTGTATCAGCCAGTGGGGACATGATTTTAGACCAGATTATCGTTATGCTCCTAAATTTATTGTCGAACTCTATCAAGAGCAAAAGCGCGATCTACCTCTAATGGCATTTTTGACCGCAACTGCTACACTTGATGTAAGGTCAGATATCAAAAAACTATTTGAAAAATATGACATCAAGATTACCGAAATATCCTCAAGCAGCATTCGGAAAAATCTAAAATATCGGATTGTATCTGCTAATAAGCAAGATAAAGATAGATTAGCCATCGAACAAGTTAGAAGTGCGCTCTCACAGGATGGAGCGATTCTAGTCTATACAGCAACTCGTAAAAACACTGAGAAAATAGCAGGTTTGCTCAACGAAAATCAAATTGATGCAAGATTTTATCACGGCAAAATCTCAAGAGAAGATAAGCAAGAAATTTTAGAAAAGTTTAAAGCCAAAGAAGTAAATGTAATTGTGGCGACTTGTGCTTTTGGTATGGGAATCGATCGCCCAGATGTGAGATCGGTTATTCATCACAGTATATCTGGTAATTTAGAGTCATACGTCCAAGAAGCAGGAAGGGCAGGGCGAGACGAGCACCCAGCTATCTGCACCTTACTATTTGACCCTCAAGATGCTGACACGACTTTCTTTCTTCAGAGCCTAAATCAGCTATCAGAAACCGATTTGCGTAACTTATTTATTGCCGTTCGTTCTCTCCGCGATAGCATTCAAACTGGGAAGGTTTCAGAAGATTATTTCTGGGTGTCGGTAAATGAAATATTCCAAAGTAGCGATCTCGACGAAGAATTCGCTTTAGAATACGAGCAGAAAGATACAAAAATCAAAGTAGCACTACAATATCTCGAAGCCTTCGGCATGGTCGAACGGGCAGAAAACCAGTCTACTTTCGTAGAATTTGAACTTCTTCAACAATCTCCTGAAGATTCTCATAAAGTATTCGATCTCTATGCTCGTGCTAATAATTTACCCAAGGAACGCACAGAAGAATTTCACAGATTGATTTCAGCTATGCACATCGCTAAAGCTTACTGCCAAGATAAAACTGCACCTTATCCCCTAGAACAGTTGAGCGAACGCGCAGGTATCAATATCAAAGTCTTAAAGAAGTATATTAAAGAATTGGACATTGCAAATGTATGCACATCAAAGATCCCAATCACTCTACTCATCACTAAAATTGATAGAGGAAATAGGAAGAATGATGCCAAAAACATTTACGAAAAGCATAAAACTTTAGAAGAGCAGATCGTTGAAGAGATCGTAAATCTCATAGGCGATCGCGAACAAAGGCAAATCAACTGTAAAGGACTGGCTACAAGACTAGATCCATCTCATAATCAAAAATTGAGTGCGGGGAAAATTCTGGAAATTTTAGAGGGGTGGAAATCCCTAAAATGGCTAGATTTAAAACAGTTTAATCGCGATGTGGTAATACTAAATAATTTTTCTGTACCCGAACATTTAGATACCCATAGAATTTTTATTGAAAAGATAATCGAGGTCATATATTCATCCCTTGGCGAACTTAGTGGATCTAAGCTTCATCTAAGACAAGATCTAGTTCAATTGCTTTCAGCAGTAAATCAGCTTTCTAGTCCTATAGTATGGGAATTACAGGATTTAGAAAAAGCCTTAGCTTGGATGCATCGCCATAGAATCGTAAGAATTGCCGATGGCTTAAACCTGTTTCAGCAATCTATGAAAGTTAGAGTAATTAAGACTGCTAAGGTAACAAAAATCGAAAGAGAATATCCAAGAACGGTCAAGCTTCATTACGAAGAGCAAGTCCGCCGAACTCACATCATGCTTGACTATGGCGAACGGCACAAACAAAAAGATTGCGACCCACAGGAGTATATAGAGAAATATTTTTCTCTCTCACGTTTGGAATTTACTACCACTTATCCCAACACCGATGACGATGCCGCTAAGCGACCAGTTACCCAGCAAGATTACGATCTTATTGTCAGTCCACTCAATCCCGTTCAGCATGAAATAGTCTTGTCTGAAGCTCCAGCAATATCGGTCATCGCAGGACCAGGCTCTGGTAAAACTCGCACCATCGTCCACCGTATAGCCTATCTAGTTAAAGTCAAAAGAGTAGATCCCGCTCGTATTATTGCTTTAGCTTATAACCGAAACGCTGTTCGAGAGCTAAGAATGCGTTTGCAGACACTGATAGGAGCCGCAGCTTCTCGACTTAGGGTTAATACTTTTCATGGACTAGCCTTAGCTATTCTCGGTCGTACCGTCGATCCAACGAGCATTTCTTCACAAGATTCAAATGGTCTATTCGCCAATCTAATAAAAGATGCATGCGATTTAATTGAGGAAGATATAGAAGATGAAGATCGACAATTACAGATTATCAAGCTTCTAGGCTGTACCGAGTATCTCTTTGTAGATGAATATCAAGATGTTGCCGAGCAAGAATATCGCTTGGTAAAACTAATTGCGGGATTGCAAAATCAAAGCGCTGAAGAGCAATCTCGCTCAGTCCAAACTAATATTTGTGTAATTGGCGATGACGATCAAAACATCTATGAATGGCGCGGCACTAGCAATAGATATATCCGATCTTTCCAAGCCGAATATCAAGCTAAGCAGTTTTTACTCACCGAGAACTACCGCTCTACTGAGCCGATTATTGCTGCATCAAATCGATTAATTCTACATAATAGCGATCGCCTAAAAAGTGGTGAAGATCAACAGGTCAGAATTGACAATGACCGAGTAGTACAAAGCGAACTAGAACCACAAGATCTAAGATTTGACAGTGTTGCCCATCAAGCCAAATACATCATGCTACAAGTGAAAAAATGGCTAGATTTAGGCATCCAATACAACGAAATTGCCATTTTAGCCAGAAACTGGGACAACCTCAATGAAGTAAGAGTCTTACTAGATCTTAATGCTGGAATACCTACTTATTCTCTTAAAAGCGTTGGGATAAAATTAATTCGCAATCTATCAACTCAACTTTTAATTACTTACCTAGAAGAAAACTCGCATCATGTCCTTTCTAAGCAAGAGTCGGTACAATCTTACTTTGTTCAATTCTTTGAAAAGACTAGCCGAAATTTATTCGAGCCAACTGTTAAGACACTAATTAAAATTGCTGAGGATATTGATAAGGAAAGAGGATACGGCTTTGAAGATTTATCTACTCCAATTATGATTAGTGAGATTATTACCTCAATTTACGAATTCAATGAAAGCCCTGATGTTTCGATCGAACATGATGAAATATTAGTTACCACATGTCATGGAGCAAAAGGGCTTGAGTTTCGCTATGTCATCTTAATTGCCGATGGTTTCTCTGAGCGTAGAGACCAAATTGAGTCAGAGCGAAGACTATTCTATGTTGGCATGACTCGCGCTAAAGAGAAACTAATCATAACTAGGACTTCGGATAGTCAATTTGTGAGGGAGGCTGAAGCTACGCCCTATCCCATGAGGCTTCCAACTATCGATTTACCTCAATTTATTTATTATGCAGACATGACCCCAAGAGATATTAACTTAGGTGATCTAGACACTCAAAATAAACAAGAAATTATTAAAAATCTCCATGAAGGCGATCGCTTATTGCTCAAGGTGTCTAATTGGGGTAATAGCTGGGATATCCGTACTACAGACAATATAAAAATTGGAGCTTTATCTAGAAGCAAAAGTCAAGAGTTAATACAAAAAAAAGGTATTAGCCCTAATAGCTTTGTATTTAAAGATGGGGAAACAACGATAAGAGGCATTTACAGACACATACAAACCGATCCCGTAACTGGTGAAATCTTGCAAGATTGGTTTGTTGTTATTCCACAAATTCGTATTTGTCGATAACTTTAGGCGGCACTGGTCGGCTAATGTGGGATGGGTTCTGAAACGTCCATTTCATGCCGACAAAAAAGACGCAAATACGTCGATCCCGATTTAGCTGACCAGTGCCCGTTTTAGCTGGCAGTCAATTCAATCAAATTATTACCCTGCAAGCCTTATAGGCGCATTAAAAAAGTGTCCGAAGTATTGGTTAAAGTAACTCCCTGAATCACCTATTTAGACGCTCTAATTTACTACTTCCCGATCGCGCAAAATGCCGCCCAATGAAACGGGGTTTGAAAGGGTTTTTGGTCATCTTGCAACTTGTGTAGTCTTTTTGCAAGGTTCTGTCGCATGGTCGGATCAAGCGGAAGTGACTTAGCTGTTATCCATGCTTTTAATTCAATCTTTGTTATATCTCTCAGCCAAAGTTGAGCTTGATTGAGGGCAACTGCAACTGAATGAACAGCTTGTATATTTTGATAAAACTTAATCATCAAAAAAGCTGTCGATAGATCGTTAACTGTCCAAAGACTGCTGACTACACTGGGGCTGCCTGCATAGAGAAAACCACTGGGTAAACCAATATATTCATCACTGAGAGATTTAAAATCCGTCAGACCTGTTTCACAGGCAGAAAGGGTAGTGAGGCGACATTGGCGCAGATCTAAGGCAAAGATATCACCGAGAGTAAGGCATTTTTCTAGGTCAATTTCACCTCCATCGCGACTCGCCCAAAAGTGCGTTTGATCGTTAGAAATCGTCGCAGATCTGGTGTTGCTTCCTGCCAAAAGCAGAGCAGACTGACTGGGTGTTTCAAGGTTAAAATAACCATGACAGGAGAAATGAGCGATATTGGTTTGGGCAAGACGTTCTGAGGTTAGAGATTCTTTCTGGGCTTGGTGTCGCTCTAATACTTCGTCGTAAGGATGAAAGCTGGTGCGGATAGTTGCTACTTCTAGATCGGTAAAACTGAGATCTTCTGTGGGATTCTGCACACCGAAAAAACGTTGGAATGATGGGCGGCTCCAGGTTTGGCTCAGTTGTAGTAATTGAATGCTGGGAGCATAGTGAAGGCCATGAGGAAAGCGATCGAGCAAGTAAGATTTCCCTCGCTCCTCTTCAATAGGCAAGGCATGGAGGGGCAACAAATGCAGAAATAGATGAGGAACTAGAATGAGCTGATCGCACGTATCGGGGATATGCTGAAGTACAGATGAAAGATTGAGTAAAGTGGCAATTTCTTGCAAAAAATTGGGTAATTGGGTTTTCCAAGCTGTTTTATCTTTGGTATAACAGTTGAGATATTGGTTTGCCAGCTCGATCAAGGCTTGGCGTGAATCTTTTGCCAATTCAATGAGATGAGGTCGATACGTTTGACGGGTGACAATAAAGGTGAGTATGCGATCACCCATAACATACCAAGCTACAAGTGCAGAGCGATAGTCAGTTAGTGTTTCTCGCATGGTAGCAAAGTTGATCGGGTTGACTTTTTGGGTGAGTGAGAAACTGGGGTCGATCGGCTGGATATATGTTTGAATGTAAGTATCCAGTTCCTGACGTAAAGTATTGAGTCGTTCTAGATCGGGATTGAGGCGGCGTTCTGCAATTAGGAGTTCTTGCCGTAGAGTTTGCAGATGATGGAGCGTGTCGGAGGGAATGTCTCCTTTAGGTGTAAGATCGCGTGTGGTAAGGAGTTCGACGAGGTTGCGGGTTTTGCTGCGATCGACATATTCTAGGGCTTTATCGTATTGCTGAAGTTGGATATACGTTTGAACGATGTTGCGATAGACCTGAATCGCTCCTTCTGTTACTTCTTTTTTCCGAGATTCAGAGAGCGACGAAAAACGAGTTTGCTCGACAGCATTAATGGCGGGAGTGTAGCCTTCGATCGCGATTTCCCACCATTCTTGAGATAAAGCAAAATTACCCAAATTACGCCCTGTTCTGAGACAATCCACTGGCAAAACTTGAGGGTCAAAAGTCTGTAAAGCCTCTCGATACGCCACAACTGCGGACTGACGATTTACATCGGGGTCGATCCCTAATTCAACTTGAGTGCGGTAAGCCGTGGCTAAGTTGTTAAGTGTTTGAGATAAACCTCGCTCAAACCCAGCCCTGCGACGAATTTGGACGGCTTGGGTGTAGGCTTCAATCGCTCGTTGTAGATTGATGTCAGGCTCTATTTGCTGTTGGGCTTGGGTGCGATAAGTTGTTCCTAAGTTGTCTAAAATTGTGGACAATTCCCATTCCAGATCTGACTGAAGAATTTGCGCGGCTTCTGTATAGGTACTGATCGCTCGTTGTAGATTAATAACTGGATCGATTTGTAGTTGAGCTTGGGTAAGGTATGCCGTTCCCAGATTATTCAGGGTTTGGGATAGATCCCGTTCCCATCCAAGATGACGACGGATTGCAACTGCTTTGATATAGGTATTGATCGCCTCCAGTAAACTAACAGCAGGTTCTATCCCAAATTCGGCTTTCATGTAGTAAGCACCTCCCAAATTATTGAGGGTATGACTTAACTCGCGATCCAATTTTAATTGCTGGAAAATTTTGGCTGCTTCTGTATAGGTGTTGATCGCCCATTGCAAATTTGCAGCAGGTTCTATCCCCAATTCAGCTTGAGTACGATAAGCAATACCTAGATTATTGAGTGTCGCAGACAAATCTCGTTGAAGCCCCAGTTGACGAAGAACTTGGGCGGCTTCTTGATAAGTGCGAATAGCTTTGTTCAGATTTATAACAGGATCGATTCCTAAATTAGCTTGAGTACGATAAGCAATACCTAAATTATTCAAAGTTTGACACAAGTCTCGTTGCAGTTCTGATTGAGAGAGGATTTGAGTGGCTTCTGTATAGGTCTTGATCGCCCGTTGCAGATTGAGAACAGGCTCAATTCCTAACTCTGCTTGAGTTCGGTAGGTATTAGCTAAACTGTTGAGAACTGTGGATAAATCTCGTTCTTGTCTATGTTGACGCAGGATAGAAACAGCTTCTTTATAAGTCTCGATCGCTCGTTGCAGATTGAGAACAGGCTCAATTCCCATTTGAGCTTGGGTGCGGTAAGCATTTCCTAAGTTAATGAGGGGTGCAGATAAACTTTTTTCTAGTTTCAATTTTCGGCGAATCTTGATAGACTCTAGATAAGCATCTATCGTTTTTTTGAGATTATTAACAGGTTCAATACCTAATTCTGCTTGAGCAAGATAAGCATTCCCCAAATTTGTGAAAGTTACTGATAAATCCAATGACAAACCAAGTTGACGACGAATTTCGACTGCTTCTAAGTGAGATGTGATCGCCTGCTCTAAGTTAGTGGCTGGATCGATTCCGAAATCTGCGCGATCGCAATATGCAATTCCTAAGTTAGTTAGAGTGAGTGATAAACTTTCCGGCAAACCTAATGCACGTAAAATTTGGCTGGCCTCTATATAGCATTCAATTGCTTGCAAATTGGCAGGGGGATAAATTCCCGTTTCTGCTTTTTTACTGTAGACACTCCCTAAATTAGTGAGAGTCTGAAACAAGTTCTGTTGCAGTCCTAATTGACGATAGATATCCAAAGCCAACTGATAACTTGCAATGGCAATTTCCAGATTAAGAGACAGAGAACCTTGTGGAAAATCTAAGAATAAATTCCCCATATTGTAAAGAACTGCCGCAACGATTTCAGCCCGACCAGTAGCATTTTTCTCAATCTTATTCTGTTGGATAATACTAGAGAGCCAGTTCTGCAACAAATCAATCCAATTAATGTCAACTAGATGTAAGTTATGTTCTATTAAAGGATAGATATCCTGTAAATTGCCTCTACTTTCAATAATTGCTTCCAAGACTTGCATGAAAAATCGATGTCGATCTGTCCAGTTTGATGAATCGGCAGACCCTGTATCTTCTTGCGACATAAGGCTGGGAAATTCTGCTAATTTTCGTGCTAAATCAACCAACCATTCAGCATCTTTTTTCCCAGCCTGCTGCGGCAAATTCCCAGCTATCTGCATCATCATCTCAACCAAATCGGTATTTACTAACGTTATATTCGCAGCCAGCAGTTCTGGTTCTTGCCCACTAGGACACGCAAGGAGTTGTATAATTAATTTCAATTGTGCTTGACTGGATGGGGAATTCATCGCTGATCGTGGGTTAATTTGCTATGATGATGCGGGGCTATTGAGTCGAAGATGTTGCTTACTTTTGCGATCAAGAACAATGTTTATTACTGACCGATCGCACAAAATGCCGCCCAATATCGGGGGTGTTGAAATAGTTTGGCGTTATCATCTAACTGATGCAACCTGCGGCGCAGGTTAATTTTTAACGTAGCATTAAAAAATCTCTCGTTAGTTTTTAGCCAAACTTCTAATTCTGTTTTCGTAACTCCCAACAACCAGCGTTGAGCATCGTTAAGAGCGACGGTAGACGTTACTCCCTGTTGGAAAATTTGGTAAAATTTCACCATCAATAAGGTAGTGGATAAATCCTCTACCGACCACAGAGACACAATTACACTTTTTACCCCAGCAGCTATCAAACAACGGGATAGTCCAATCACGCCATCGCCAGTAATTTTACCCTGTCCTGTATTGCAAGCACTCAGCACAACCAGTTCGGCATTTAGTTTCATGTCGTAGATTTCGCCAGCCGTGAGAAAACCATGATCACCATCGCTGGGAGCAAGAGCGATCGCCCCAGGTATGCCCAGTTGTCGGATATCATCTAATAATCCGTGAGTTGCGAAGTGTATCAATCGCGCTTTGGGAAAAAGCTGTGTTATATGTGCTTTGGTTGCATTTGCACCCATGATGGCTTGGGTATTAAGAAGGGGTGCGATCGCTTGCGCTTCAATTTTTGCCCAAGCTAAATCCGATAACTGTGCAGGTGGATCAGTTAAGGGAATAGTTGGCATTTTCGGATTTCCCACAACCAGAGCTTCTAAAGAAGTTTCTGGTACTTCTACACTTCGTTTTTGGGTTAACTCCAGTATTTGAATGGAAAGAGCAGTAACAATAGTGTGTTTTTCTATAAGGAATTTGCCTTCTGCGTCTTGCAGCGCAGGGAAGAGAATTAAGAAAAGGGTATCTTGCGGAATGAAGAAAACAGGAATTTTAGGGTCAGTTGGTAGTAGGTGAGAGATTGGTTGAATAAGAATTTTATAAAGTTGCTTTAACTCAATGAATTTATTACAATCTTCAAAAACTGTATGATTTGATATATCACTTTTACTTTCTAAAATACCTAAAGATGCACGAGCTTGTGTAATTAAGTTAGATAGTGATGTGTATTCTTGTTTGAGAAATCTCAGGTCTACTTGAGAAAAATTTATTTCGCCTGTTGGTTTAATAACCCAAATAAACAATAGTTTATTTTCATCAATAATTGAGTATTCGACTAGGATTGAATTTTGTAATTGAGCAACTTGTTGAACCTGAAGATAGGTTATGGGATTAGCGAGGTTTTGTGTATTGGTTTGTTTAAATAAACGTTCAGCTAACAAATCTACAAATGCACGAGTACGACCGCGCTCGGAAATTTCTAAAGCTTCTGAAAATTTATTTTGATAAATTAACACTTCTTGCAACAGCCGATAAGTACGAGCTTGGTCTTCAAAAATTGATATTTTATCAGAGTCTTTTAGATCTAAACGTAAAGATTCTCTAATTTTTATTCCCTCTTGAAGTTTTGTTTCGGCTTCTTCTATTTGATCTGATTTAAAAAGAGAGTACCCTAAATTATTCAATGCGGTTCCTTGGCTATCAAAATCACCAATCTCTTCAGCAACTTTAAGTGAATTCCGATGATAGTCAATAGCTTGCTGGTATTTTTCTAAATAATCATAAGCAATACCTAAACCCGCCATTGATTTGGCTTCTCCTCTGCGATCGCCGATTTCTTGAGAAGTTTTCAGCCACTGCTGATAATAGTCAACAGCAGCATCATACTCCCCCAGCAATAAGTAAGTATTACCCAAACTACCAAGAGATGTTGCTTCTCCTTGCAAGTCGCCAAGTTCTCGTGTTATAGCTAGTGATTGCTGCTGATAATCAATATCCAAATTGTACTGACCTAATGCACGATAAGCACAACTTAAGTTTCCAAGAGAGCAAGCTTCCCCATGGCGATATTTTATCTCCTGGTAAATTGCTAGTGACTGCTTTTGGTATTTAATATCCAACTCATATTGACCTAATGCGTCATACAGAGTACCTAAATTATTTAGTGCGTTAGCCTCTCCAAGACGATCTCCTATTTCTCGTGCAATCGCTAGTTGTTGTTCATAAAAGTCGATTGCTTTTTTGTACTGTCCCAGAGCAATATAAGCCGCACCTAAATTACCCCTAGATTTCGCCTCTTCTTTGCGATCGTCTATTTCCTCTTGAATTGCCAGTGACTTTTGATAATAGTCTATAGCTAAATCGTATTTTGCAGTTGAGTACAAAGCATTACCTATATTCATTAACGCAGTCGCTTCCCCTCTACGCTCCCCTATCTCCCTTTTAATTGCAAGTGACTGCTGATAGTAATCGATAGCTACATCATATTTGCCTGAAGAGTAAAGAGCATTACCAATATTGATCAGAGAACCTGCTTCTCCTGTGCGTTGGCGAAGCCTCTCCTCTGGAGAATCGCCAATATCCTTTTGAATTTTAAGTGATTGCTGGCAGTAATCAATAGCAGTCTGATATCGTCCCATAAAGTAACAAGCAATACCAAGGCTATTTAACAATTCTGCTTCCCTTTGGCGATCGCCAATTTCCTGATATAAAGCTAGAGCCTCTTGCCATGATTGCTCGGCTGCTGCAAAATTGTTAAGATGGTAATATTGATTACCTTTATCGAATAGGCGAGCTGCTACAACAACCCTCACTTGAGAAGCAACATTTAGTAACCACTCAGATGTATCTTCCTCACCCTCTTCCATGAGGGTTTCTGCAACCTGCTTCATCGTCTCTGACAGGCCTAAATCAAGCAAATCAAAATTATCCTTCAAAATTTGCCCTTTTTGACTATTAGGACAAGACAATAGTGCTTCTATTAAGTTGTGATAAGCTTGATTATTTTCACCTTGCTCTTGAGAATTATATGTTGATTCTGCTACTGCAAAAGCTTTTTTTAATTGCTTAACTAAAGTCTGTAAAAAATCTGCCGCTTTTTGTTGTCCTTCTTCTTCAGCCTGAGTTGCAACCTGTTCCATCACTTGAATAAAATCAATGTCAATCAACTCTTGATTATTTTGTAACAGCGCCAACTCCTCGCCACTTTTACAGTCAAGTAGTGATTGAATTAGGTTAAGATAGCCTTTAAGACGACTTTCATCCATTAAGCATAACCCCTCAGAGACTGTTTGAAAAGTTTTGGGCATATCCAGACTCGGACAACAATCAAATTTTTTTATGTTTTTTGTCTTTTTTCCTGTGTCATCATAGGGCTGAAAGTAGTGTATTTAACCCTATGGTAGTAATTGAGTTTATCGACCTGAACTAGAATATGATTAAAATCACAACAAATCATGATCCTTAGGTGATATTCGATAGAGGAAAACCTTTTCAAACAGTCTCTCAAACCAATTCTGTTGGATTTTTATTTAATACTCTAGCTTGAAAATTTCAACTCGTGGCTTCATAGCTAAAATTACTGACCAATCGCACAAAATGCTCCCCAGTAGAAAGGCGATTTAAAAGGCTTAACATCCTCTGCCAACTTATAAAGACGACGACGCAAACCCATCCTAACTGCTGGTTGTAATGGTAACTGGTTTTGTTCAATCCATTTTTCCAAATCCCCCTTGGTCAAATCCTTTAACCAGAGTTGAGCTTGATTGAGCGCCAAAGCCACAGCCAAACCCTTGTGTAAATTCTGATAAAACTTAATCATCAAAAATGCTGTAGATAAGTCATCTACTGTCCACAGCGAACTGACAATATTAGGACTGCCTGCATAAAGGAAACCGCTATGTAAACCAACATATTCATCACTGAGGCTGCTGGAGTCAGTTAATCCTGTTTCGCAAGCAGATAAAGTAACAAGGCTACATTGATTGAGATTAATTTCAAAAATTTCCCCTAAAGTGAGACGTTCATTGTTTGCCAAAATCAGTGCTGATTTGAGAGGAAAACTGAGGTTAAATTCACCATGACAAGAGAAATGATAGCAGGATGTCAATGACAAGTTAATACTTGCATTAAGAGCCGCTTTAGTTGCTGTTTGCTTTACTAAAACATCAACTGAGGGGAAAAATGAGGAGACAGTTTCCACTTCAACATTGCTATAAGGCAGGTCGCTTGTGGGATTTTGAATTGCAAAAAAGCGGCTGAAATTGAGAGATGTTTGTTTTCGAGTCAGTTGCAGTAGTTGGCAGCTAGGAGCATAGCTAATGCCTCGCTCGAAACGGTCTAGTAAGATATCACCATTAACCAAAGGTAATGCATGGAGAGGAAACAGATGCAGAAATCGATGGGGAATCAGAATTAAGCGATCGCACTCTACTGGTACATAACTGAGAATCTCATTTAGGTGTAAAATTTTAGCTAGGCTTTCCAATTGAGATGTTAGATTTGATTTCCATTGCGAGTTTTGATTATAATAATAATTGAGATATTCTGTGTTCCAATCTAATAGTGCTTGTAAGTCATTGGGGTCGGATACCCATATATAAAGAACTGATTGTGCAGTGATGATAAAAGTAAGAAAGACTTCATCCAATATATACCACTCTATCAAGGTGGTTTGTGCATCAGGTAGTAATTTTGGTATTTCTTGAAATGCAATCGGCTTAACTTTTTGAGTAAGAGTGAAGCTGGAGTCTAATGGTTGGATCTCATTTGTAATTAGCTGATCTAACTTTTGTTGTAATTCAGTCAGATGGCTACGACTTGGAATTTTAGGTGTAAACAAACTGCTTAGATTAACGTACTCCTCACTAGAGGATAGTGTACTAACTAGTGAGCGTTTTTTTTCTTCAATATCTAATCTTTGTTGTTCTATTCTAATGTCGTGCCGCAGTCGATCGAGTTGTTTTCTAACTTCTGGGGTTATGCCTTTAGGATAGCGATCGCGGTCAGCCAATAGTTCAACCAAGTTACGAGCTTTGCTTCGCTCGACATATTCAACAGCTTTTCTACCATAGCTAGGTTCATCACAAGCAAGTGCAACGCAGACTTCCACCATACTTTGGTAAAGTCTATTGTATTCCTCAGCTAGTTTTCGTTTAGCTTCATCCCCAGAACTAATATCAATCCGCAGAGATTCTACAGTATCAATTGCAGATGCAAATGCATTATAAGCATTAAGTTCTTGTCCTAGCCCTTGATAACTAAAACCCAAATTTGTCAATGTTCCAATATATCTTTGTGGAAATGCTTCAGGGTTAAGGATATTTAAGGCTTTTTTAAAAAGTTTAATTGCTGTTTTGAGATTCTGATGATGATTTCCTAAAATGCGTTTGCTGTAACTAATTGCCAACTCATTGTGTATTGTTGCCCACCTCTCTGGGAATATTTGAGGCTGATATACCTGTAGAGCATTTTTACCACATGCGATTGCTAATTCAATATTTTCAGCTCGATTACCGAAGATGCGCTCTATGTAAGCACCTACTAAATTATGTTGAATCAATGCCCACTGTTCAGGAAAAGATTTGCGATCGATAACCTGTAGGGCATTTTGGTAGTGAGTGATCACTTTTTCTAAATTTTCGGCTTGCTCTCCTTGCAGACGATAAAGGTAAGCATTTGCTAAATTGATTTGTGTCCTAGACCAATCTGTGGGATGGGATTGGGGGCTATAGACTTGCAAGGCATTTTCACAGCAGATAATGGCTTTTTCCAAATTTTCGGCTTTATCTCCTTGAATGCGTTGGCTGTAAGCATTTGCCAAGTTACTTTGTGCCAATGCCCACCCCTCTGGATCTACTTCAGGAGTGTAGACTAGCAGAGCATTTTCACAGCAGATAATTGCAAATTCTAGATTCTCTGCTCTATCTCCTCTAATACGCTCCCACAAAGCTACTGAAAGGTTATTGTAGATATCTGCCCACTGATTTGGGAAATCTTTGCGAGTAAAAAACTCTAGGGCTTTTTGATAACCAATAATTGCAATTTCTAGGTTATTATCTTTACTGCCTAGAGGAAACTGTTGAAGCTGAAGACTAAAACAAGTGAGCGCCGCAGCAACACCCTGTGAGTCATCTGAATCCACATTAGTGGTATTTATTGCTAAATTTTGTAAGAGGATAGCAAAATTATCGTCTAGTTTATCAAGGTTTTTTTTCAACAGTGAATAAACTATTTTTTGGTTATTGTCATTATCTACCACTACTTCTATAATAGTAGCGAGGAAATATTCATAACTTGAACATGATTTTGATTCATCTATCAATGGACGTAATTTGCTGCTAATACTTTGTAACCAATTTAGTATTCCCATATTTCTTCAACAGTCATTTTCAGATAAATAAGCATAAAAATATAATTAGTAACCTATTGCACAAAATGCTGCCCAATAGAAAGGCGATTGAAATGGTTGAAAGCCATCAGGCTTTTGATAAGACAAACGGCGTAGCTGCATCTTGAGTGTCAAATCCAACCTTAACTGATGCTCTGCAATCCACTCCTCTAACTGTATTTTAGTCACATCTCGCAGCCAGCACTGAGCTTGATTTAAACTAACCGCTACTGAAACACCTGCACGTAGATTTTGATAAAACTTAATCATTAATATAGCTGTTGATAAGTCATTTACTGTCTATTAAATGTCAAGGGTTTTGGGTTCTTCCGAGCTTTTGGTGAAAGTGGACAATTGATTGATCGAGGGGAGAAGTTTCACCACAGATCGGAATCTAGGAAAGAGATTATGCTGTGAGTAAGATGACTATACAATTTCTCCAATAACGCGATGTGCAACTAAGAAACTGCAAAAAAAACTCACAGCAGAGAGTGTTAGAAAATAGGACTAACGCCATTAGCGGTGAGCATTATGTTTCCTATAGAATATTTTATCATTGCGGTATTTTGTAAGATCGATGAACTGCTCAAAGAAATAACTGAGAGTCAGAAAGTGAGAACCAAAGGGTTTGAGCCAGCCTTAAGCGATAGTGAAGTGATAACGATGGAAATCGTCGCCGAGTATCGAGGAATAGCCACCGATGTAGGGATCTGGCAATATTTTCGCGAGCATTGGCAAGAATGGTTCCCCGCCTTAAAAAGTCGCACCACTTTCGTCCGACAAGCCGCCAATCTATGGCAGTACAAAGCGATGCTGCAAGAAAAACTAGCCGCTCAGTTGGGTGCTTTAGATGATGATGTACATCTGATTGATGGAGTACCAATACCTCTGTGTTACCTCTGCCGTGCATCCCGTTGTCGGAGCTTTAAAGATATGGCTGACTATGGCTACTGTGCCGCTAAGGACATGCATTACTATGGCTTTCATGGTCATGTTCTCCTTAGTGGTAGTGGTGTAATTACCCAGTTTGCCCTTACTTCTGCTAATGGCGATGAACGGGAAACTCTTTGGGATTTAGTCTCGAATATTCATGGCTTCCTGATTGGGGACAAAGGCTATCTCAGTCAATCCCTCAAGCAAGATTTACAGACCTTTGCTGTTGATTTACAAACGTCTCTGCGCTCGAATATGCATGATTCTCGTCCTCGTTGGTGGGTGCGTTTGATTATCAAGGTGCGTCGATTAATTGAGACTGTCATTGGTCAGTTAGTGGGGCGTTTTCATCTTGATAAGGTGTGGGCTAGGGACATCTGGCATCTTTCTAGTCGTCTTAATCGTAAAATCCTTGCTCA
This sequence comes from Pseudanabaena sp. BL-A-41, assembly GCA_050632425.1. Classification (GTDB taxonomy): domain Bacteria; phylum Cyanobacteriota; class Cyanobacteriia; order Pseudanabaenales; family Pseudanabaenaceae; genus Pseudanabaena. Next base: position 127,067 of record CP192605.1, read on the forward strand.
TACTATGTGTTTTTGGCTCAACCGCCATTCTCTTCATCCTTTACAGTTTGAAGACTTGGTTGTTTCTTAATTCTTAGTTGCACATCGCGTTTTCTCCAATACCTACTCCCTGGTTTCAACCTACTGCGGTTGGAACACGAGGAAATCGACACAGATAACTATCACCTCACTTTGAATGTATCCTCAACCCAAACATTAGTGCAGTGCCCGATTTGTGCTAATCCAACAACACGCATCCACAGCCGTTACGAACGAACGCTTTTAGATTTGCCCTGCGCCAACTATAGCTTGACATTGGTGATGCAAGTAAGCAAGTTCTTTTGTGATAATACCGAATGTATTCGGCGGGTTTTCACAGAGAGGATACCTGAAGTGAGCAAGCCTTGGGCAAGAAAGACGGAAAGATTAGGTCAGCGATTACAGAAGATTGGATTAGCATTAGGTGGTGCAGCAGGTGCTCTCCTCTGTCATCAAATCGGTATTGTGGCTTGTGGAAGTACGCTCTTGAATCACCTTAAAAAGTTATCCTTGCCTGAATTCACGATACCCAAAATTCTGGGAGTGGATGATTTTGCTTTTTGCAAGGGTCAGCGATACGGCACGATCTTAGTCGATTTGGAGCGAAATCAACCGATTGCCTTACTTGCAGACCGGAAAGCGGAGACTCTAACAGATTGGTTAATGCAACATCCTGGAGTAGAAATACTCTCACGCGATCGCTCCAAGACTTACAAAAGTGGGATGGATAAAGGGGCACCAGCAGCCATCCAAGTAGCCGATCGATTTCATCTGGTGCAAAACTTGGAAGAAACCTTAGAAAAAGTTCTCAGCAACTATGGCAATGAGCTGAAAGCAGTCGAGCAACAGCAACGTCAGATTTCAGTTACAACCGAGACCGTAGTCGTAATTTCCAAACCAACTACGACAGCGGAGCTACAAGCTCAAAAACTCGTGAACTATCAACACCGAGTTCAACAACAGCAAGAAATCAGAAAGCTCAGTCAGCAACAATGGTCTCAGATTGCGATCGCCCAAGCAGTCGGTGTCAGTGTGCGAACCGTACAACGTCTTCTCAGTGTGCCTGACTTGCCAGAGACAGCTTCGCTAAACGGCTCGTTGGGTCGAAGTCTACTAGAGCCTTACAAACAGTCACTTTTAGAGTGGTGGAATGCACAGATCCGACAGCCACAGGTGCTGATGATCCTATTGCAGCAGAAAGGATACACGGGCAGTGCGCGCACTCTGACTCGCTATCTGAGCGCGGTAAGAGCAGCTCAAGGCTTACCACCAACACGGGTGAAGCCCATTCCTGGTTTAGCTCAAGTGAGCGATCCTCAATCCCCGCCTTTAACTAAAAGTCGGGCTGCCTATTTGATTGTGAAGCGGGTGGAGAATCGAGACTCTGACGATACCAAACTCCTCACTCAGATCGTTGCACAGCACTCAGCCCTGGCGTTAGCAGTCGAGTTGGCAGATGAGTTTTTACAGCTACTGCGGCAGCAACGAGCTGAGGATTTTGATGATTGGTTAATGAAGGCTCTTAAAAGTTCGCTTAAGCCCTTTGTGCAGTTTGCCGAAGGTCTGTTTGAGGACTACGCTGCGGTACTCGCCAGTATGATGACAACCGTGAGCAATGCTCCAGTTGAAGGTTTGAATAATCGCTTGAAAATGCTGAAGCGACAGATGTACGGACGTGCTGGACTAGAGTTACTCACTAAACGTTTTATTTTGGCTCAGTAGCTGGTCTTGTCCCCTCGATCAATCAATTGTCCACTTTCACCAAAAGCTCGGAAGAACCGGGTTTTGTCGTGACGCGACAGAATAAAGTCGGGTAGTTGACGCGAAAGAGCAGTTCAGATCGCAAACATTAATTCGTGCCAAGAACAGATCGCAACGACAAGAACAGATCGCTGAGAGAGAGACACAAAAATGGAAAGTTAAGTTGCCTGAGCGCGAGTAGAAGCAACCTGACGACGATAGCTATCAGACTTGATTTCGAGGATCACAGCGTGATGAACAAGTCTATCGACAGCCGCAACCGTCATCATTGAGTCAGAAAAGATGGAATCCCATTGACTGAAAGGCTGATTAGCAGTAATGAGTAGACTTTTACGCTCATAGCGATAAGCAATCAACTCAAACAGGACCGAGGTTTCAGCGTCAGACTTTTTGACATAGCCCAAATCATCAAGAATCAGTAAGTCAAAGCGATCGAGCTTCAAAGTCAAAGTTGGAAAAACTTTTTGCGGTGGGAAGTTGAGTCTCGGTGAGAGCTCGTCTCAGTCGGAGATCGTGGCGTTGAATCGCTTCCAGCTCGCATAATGTTAATAAAAATCTGGAGTAAGACCATTGCTCCTGTAGCGTTTGGTGTTCTATAGATTCCCATTGGGTGAGAATATGGGACAGGCGGAGTTGCTTCAGATGCTGACTGAGATTCTGGTAAGGACTCAGGGCTATCGTGGCTGATGGAGCTAGATTCAAAGAGTTGGTCATAGCTTGCGAGAGCGTGTTGTTCAATAGTTAGTGGAGGAAAACTTTGGGAGCAGTCCCGAACAAATTGTTGTTTAAGTCTTTTGAGACTTAGGGTTTGAGCGATTAGTTCTCGTTCGAGATATTCAGCGATCGGCTCTTCTAGGTTCTGGGTAGCAGCAATATACAAGGCTTCCACGATCAATACAGCGGCTGTATCTAGGTCAAACTGAGCTTTTAATTTCACCCACAACTCCCGAAAGTGAGTAGTGGGGAGTAAATCTTCCTGCCAAGTACAATAAATAAAGGCTCTGGGTTTGCGCCGTAAACCTTCAATCACATGTCTGTAGTTGATACAACGACCCCGCCGTTTATCTGGGTCTGTGACCCGCACACGGGGCGGCTCTACAACTTGATGATTACCCAAATAGCCTAATATGCGGTCATGATAAAGGCGTAATTCTAATTGACGACCAATCAGTCTAGATGGTACTGTATAAAGGACACATCGGACTTCTACAGTGCTATGGCGGCTGACACGAGCGGTGAGCATTTCATAGTCGGGGACACGGTATTTTGGTAGTGGTTGAAGATGTTTTTTCTCCTCTTCAAATTTTGCTTGGCATTGCTGATTTAATTTGGCGACGACGGCTTCAATCAACAATCGATATTCTTCCAGACTCCCGAAATCGTTGCTCCCTCTCAGATAGATCGCTTGTTCGATCCGATTTTTAAGATGACCATGGGGCGATTCTATTGCACCATTTTCGTGAGCAATCCCAGTATTATTGCGAGTTGGCTGCAATCGATAATGGTCGTAAAGTTCGTCATACAAACTAGTTAAGGCTTTATTCCCTCCCAAATTCTTATAGGCTGCACTCAAACTATCGGTACGATGTTGTTTTGGTACTCCACCACAGGCGGCTAGCGCGTTCTGTAGCCCCTCTGATAAGCCGATGAAGCTTTCTCCTCCTCGAATGATCTGGGCATATTGCCAACCACTGTAGGCGAGGCGATAATGGTATAACAAATGTTCAAATGCTTTCCCTGCAATTGTTACCGTCATTCCTTTTAGCTCGGTAAAGTCTGAAAGCCCCATCATCCCTGGTTCATGCCGTAACTCGAACATTACTTCTGGACTCGGTCCATACAATGCTTTCCACGTCTGCACCCGTCTCTGGATCGTGCGGAGTACATTTGGGTATTTACCTGGGTAGGTATCTTGAATATACTCGAACAAGGTCATTGGCTTTAAGCGTGGTTCCTTTTTCAGCATTGGCTCCAGCTCTTTTTCCCAGATCCCTCCTAATGGGGCTTTGCTGTTGTTTTCATTCACTTTCCCTCGATTCGGTTGGTGTTCTCCTGATTCGATTCGTTGACCCGTTCGTTCTGATATTTCGGCAATATAAGCCGCTTTCGATTGGGGCAAGCCAATTTCTCTTGCTTTCATATAGGCTTTGCTCTGGTATATATGGATTGCTTTTCTTGACACTAGTTTTTCTCTTTGATTTTGGAGATTTATTAGTGTCATTTTTTTGTGGGCTACTGGCAACCTTTTTTTTCTCACTTCCCGGTTGGATTGCCCGCAGCTTAAATCTAGGAAAATCCGACAATTGTGTTGTTTGACCCACCTATTCCATTGTCACTTGATACTTGGTGATGAATTTGGAATCGCTGCTCAAGCGGCTTGTTTTTTTCTGTTTTTCTTTGCTTATGTTTTGCTGGCAACTCTTGGTTCTTCCTTCTGGGAAACAACTCTTTAGCTTTAGTTCTCTTTCTTGGCTATTTCCTAGTAGACAGTCAAAGTGTTACTCTCTTCCTCTTTCTTACTTTTCACGGTATCTTTGAAAGGTATAACAGAAGAGCCTTTCGAGGAAAGGTTACAGATGAGGTTACAGTATAAAAAATCAAGTAAAAGGAGGAAAGAAAAATGATGAACTGGTGGGACAAGAATTTTGCAAGTTGTGAATTAGGGGATGAGAGACTAAGCGACAGAGCGTACTCAATCGGCAAAAAAATAAGTGAAGGATTTGGGAAAGCGTTGTCCGAGATATTCAAAAGTGGTTCTGAGTTAAAAAGAGCTTATGAGTTTTCGCCAATCGCAAAACAGAATTTAGCAAGATCATAAAACCGCACTGTGAAATGACCAGTGAAGCCGTGGAAGAACAAGAATTGGTCTTATGCGTAGGAGATACAACGTATCTAGATGATTATGGCAAGATTAAAGCGAAACGGGAAGGTTATGGACCAACAGGAAACGGTGGGAATGGATTAATTTTGCATAGTGCCTTAGCGATCGCCCCCGAACAAGGACAAGTAATCGGGTTGTTATGGCAGAAACTGTGGAACCGCGAACCGAAAGCAAAGCCACCGCAAGATGAAACCGCAGAAGCAAAAAAACAGCGACAGGCGCTTGCCCGAAAAGCAGCCCGACAAAGGTTATTCAAAGATAAAGAATCTTATCGATGGGTAGAAGCGATGACCGAAGTCGAGCATCAAGTCAGTAGTAGCACCCATGTAATTCATATTTTCGACCGTGAAGGAGATATTACTGAAGTCTTCGACCAAGTACGACAACTGCAACATACAGGCGTATTAGTACGAGCAGCCCATGACCGTAGCTTAGACCAAAATAGCGAACGTCTATGGCAAAAACTGGAGTCGCAACCTGTAAGATTTGAACAGGAAATCAAAGTACCAGAAACTGGTAAACGTAAAGCCCGTATTGCCAAATTAGCAGTACGATTCTCTAAGGTTCTACTACGGGTTCCCTATCGTTTTGACAATCGTGACCCATTACCAGTTTATGCTGTTTATGCAATGGAAATCGATTGTCCTGAAGGTGAAACCCCTTTGGAATGGATGCTCCTGACCACTGAAGTCGTAGAAGAGCTAGAAACCGCTCTTAAGATTTTACGTTGGTATACTTACCGTTGGCGTGTGGAAGATTTTCATAAAATCTTTAAGTCTGGCTGTCAGTGTGAACGCTATCGGCTTGCTGCTGAAGGGATGAAGACTTTGCTCGGCTTTTTAAGTGTCTGTGCGGTCGAGCTTTTACAGGTTACTTATCTTCATCGCAATCAACCTGATGCTCCTGCCGTTGAGATTCTTTCTCCTGTCCAAATTCAGGTCTTACAAGCTAGATTCCCCAAATCTCCTCCTGTTTTAACCGTTGCTTGGGCTATCGAGTCGATTGCTTTCCTTGGCGGATATCTTGAACATCGTCGTAAATCTTCCATTGGCATTCAAGTCCTCTGGCGTGGTTGGTCTAATCTACGTGAACTTTGCCAAGGTTGGCTTCTTGCTCAAACTCACACTTAACGGGAAAAGTAAGCTTCCTCTTTACCTACTACTTTCCGCTTAGTCTCTTTTTCAGCAAGCCCTAGCTAGGCATAAGAAAACTCAAAATAAGAAGTACCAAAGCCAAGGGAATCGTAGCGGGATGAAGATCATCTTCTATGCCCCAAATCAAATTATCCTCAGAGTTAAAGTAACTCCCCGAAACACCTATTAAGATGCTCTAATTTACTACTTACCGATCGCGCAAAACGCCGCCCAATGAATCGGGTCTTGAAAGGGTTTTTGGTCATCTTGCAACTTGTGCAGCCTTTTATTGAGATTCTGCCGCATTGTAGGGTCGAGTGGTAGCGAACTAGATGTTATCAGTGCTTTTAATTCAGCCTTTGTGATATCTCTCAGCCAGAGTTGAGCTTGATTGAGAGCAACTACAACTGAATGAACGCTTTGCAGATTCTGGTAAAACTTAATCATTAAAAAAGCGGTAGATAGGTCGTTCACCATCCAAAGACTGCTAACTACGCTGGGACTACCAGCATACAAAAAGCCATTGGGCAAACCAATGTACTCATCGCTAAGGCTAGTAAAATCTATAAACCCTGTTTCGCAAGCAGAGAGTGTCACTAGACGACATTGCCCTAAGTCTAGTTGTAAGATTTCCCCCAAAGTCATCGGTGCATCCGTTAACTTTAACCCAGACTCCAGTGGATTGTCCAAATCAAAATAGCCGTGACAAGAGAAGTGAATGCAGTGAGATTTTTTAAGAGAACTTTCCAGCAATGATACTTTAGTTGCTGCTGTTTGCTTCAAAACGTCAGCCGTTTCAAAATAACCTCTAATTGCATCTATCTCCACATTTGAATAACTAAGGTCGTTTGTCGGATTTTGTACTGCAAACAGATGAGTAAAATCGTTGCGCTGTCGCGCCTGAGCCAGTTGCAGTAATTGACAACTGGGAGTGTAACGTATCCCTTTAGAAAAGCAATCCAGCAGGCAAGATTGTCCCCTTACTGGTAAGGCGTGAAGTGGCAATAGATGCAATGCCTGATGAGGAACCAAGATCAATTCATCACAATTATGGGGCAACTTAGTTAGAATGTCATCGAAACGCAAAATCTCAGTCAGTTTTTGAAGGCGACTTTGGAGTTGAATACGCCACCACTGACTATTTTGCCGATTGTAAAGCCGCAAATAAGCTTTCGCCCACTTTTCTAAATGCTCCATAGCCATCGCATCGTAGGACAAAACAATCGGTTGGCTACTGTGGCAGGTGATAATAAATGTTTGAAATCCCTCACTGGTGAAGTACCACTGGATAATCGCGGTAGTCTCCCCAAGCGTTTGCCTAAACGGTTCAAGCTTAAACCCAGCACCAATGGGAAAATAAATATCCTGTAGTGCTTTCTGTTGCTGTCTCAAATGCTGGAGTCGCTGTACCAAAACAGTTGGTTCATCGGCAGTCCCAGTTTGCAGACGAGATTGACTGCTGGTAATCTCTTGCTGAAGCTGCTGGAGTTGAGTAGCAATTTGTGAAGGAAATAGGCTATTAAAGTCGCGACTAAAGATTAGTTCTACTAAATTGCGAGTTTTGCTGCATTCTACATATTCCAGGGCTTTGTCGTTGTAACCCAATCTTAAGCAAACCTCTACGGTGCGGCGGTAAAGGTCATTCCACGATTCAGCTAGTTTAGTTTTATCAATTTCTATGCCTACACCAGAGAAAATTTCACCCCGCAGAAACTCTACTGTATTGATCGCTGCTACAAAAGTATCAAGAGCTTGCGGAAGTTGCTGGACATCCTGATAGGCAACTCCCAAATTGAATTGCGTCACCAAATAGTCTTGAGGAAAAGCTTCGCGGGTATGAATTTCCAACGCCTTTGCAAGATGGTCAATAGCTAGATGTAAATTTTCTAATTCTTCTCCACGAAGCCGATTTAAGTAAGCAATTCCTAAACCGTTTTGAACCATTGCCCAGTCTTTAGGAAAAGCTTCGCGGGTGTAGACTTTCAAAGCCTCTGAAAAATATGATCTCGCTTCTTCGATGTTTTCAGCTTTGTCCCCATAAATCCGATTTCGATATGCTTCCCCCAGATTGTTCTGAACCATTGCCCACTGTTCGGGCAAAGTTTCACGAGTATAAACTCGCAACGCTTCTCTGTAGCATCGGATAGCCTTATCTAAATTGTCAGCCCATTCGTTCTGACAACGATAATAAGCAATTCCCAAATTATTTTGGGTTTCTGCCCAAGCAAAGGGAGATGCTTCGAGGGTACGAATTTCTAGTGCTGCTTGATAACAACGGATAGCTGTCTCTAAGTTTTCCTCCTGTTCTCCTCGAATACGCTCGCTGTAAATCAATCCCATGTTATTCTGGGTATCTGCCCAGTGTTGGGGATATTCTTCTCGCGTGCGTGCTTTAAGGGCGACTTGATAACAAGAAATCGCTACCTCTAAGTTTTCTGCTTTCTCGCCCCAAATGCGCTCCCAATAAGCAAGTCCTAGATTATTTTGCGTCGCTGCCCACTGTTCGGGAAAATCTCTATAAGTACGCACTTCCAACGCTGACTTTCCGCAGCGAATAGCTACCTCTAAATTATCAGTTTTTTCTCCCTCAATTCGGTTGCGGTAAGCATCTCCCAAGTTGCTTTGAATGTTTGCCCATTCTTGAGGGAAATCTTGCCGAGTATAAACTTCTAACGCAGCCTCATAATATTGAATTGCCCTCTCTAAGTTGTCGGCTCTATTCCCACAAATTCGATAATAGCAAGCATTACCCAAATTTCCTTGATTCATAGCCCAATATTCAGGTAAAACATCGCGTGTAAAAACTTGGGTAAGCGCTTGATATCCTACCAAAGCAATTTCTTGGTTGATACTTCGATTACCAAGTGGGAACTGCGATATCAAGCTGCTGAAATTTCCTAAAACAGGGGCAATTTCCAAACCTTTCTCAATGTCTGATAGAGTAGTTTCTGCCCATTCTCGTAGAACCGCTACAAATTTATTGTCCAGTTTGTCTAGATTCTCTTGCAGCCGTTGATAAAAGGTTTGTGAGTCCCCGTCTGCAGTTGCCTGCAATACCTGCATCAGTAAAGCAAATCGAGTATCGTCATCGTGATTGGAAGTCAAATCTAATGCGGACAATCCTAATACTCCTGTTAGTTCATTAGCCAGGCTGCTTAAAAAATCGGCTGCATTTTGCTCTCCGTCCTCTTTCAATACCTCAATCACCTGAACGATCGCCTGTAACAATTCGCGATCTATTAAATCTGAGTGGGCTTTCAAAATTTGCGATTCCTCGCCACTGGGACAACTTAGCAGCGATTGAATCAGATTCAGATAAGCTTCTTGACGTTGTTTGTTTATCATTGACCTATAGCGCAAAAAGCCGCCCAGTGAAATGGTGATTTAAAAGGTTGCTCGTTATCTGATATTTTATGTAGCCTGCGACGCAAACTAATGTTGAGAGTTGCATCTAGAGATAGAGAGATTTTATTTTCGGAAATCCATTCTTGCAGGTTCTTTTTGGTCAAGTTTCGGAGCCAAAGTTGAGCTTGGTTGAGTGCGATCGCTACCGTTTCATACGACAGCAGATTTTGGTAGAATTTAATCATTAAAAAAGCTGTTGAGATATCCTGAACCTGCCATAAACTACTGACAACACTAGGACTTCCTGCATAGAGAAAGCTACTGGGAATCCCAACGTATTCATCACTGAGGATTTTGTAATTAGTTAGCCCTGTTTCGCAGGCTGAAAGAGTAACCAGACGACATTGTGGAAGGTCTAGGTCAAACATTTCGCCAAGGGTTAGACGTTCTCCATCTGCTAATAGCAGTGCTGATGCTAAAGGGGATTCAAAATTAAACTCGCCATGACAGGAAAAGTGAGCGCAGTTTGCCAAACTGAGTTGGGGATTTTGGATAACCTCTCTCGTCCCATCATCTTTAGTCTTGACTTTTACAAGAGTGGCTTTTTGGACCGCATTTTCCACAAAAACATCAGCGTGGGAAAAATAATGCTGGATAGTTCCAACTTCAACAGTTGTATAACCTAAGTCTTTGGTAGGATTTTGAATAGCTAAGAAGCGCTCAAAATTAGTCCGTTCTTGGTTTTGAGTGAGTTGCAGTAGCTGACAGGAGGGGGCATAATGTACACCTCTAGGGAAGCGATCTAGAAGGTAATCCCCTTCAGATAGAGGTAAAGCATGGAGGGGTATTAGGTGCAAAAAGCGATGGGGAATTAAGATGATTTGGTCGTAGTTACTGGGGAGGCTATTAATAATTTCCTCAATATGCAGGGTTTCTGAGAGGCGGTTGAGGCGTTCTGAGAGTTTCTCAATCCATTGTTTTCGGTTTTGCTGGTAGTCTTGCAAATATTCCTCTTGCCAATCTAAAAAAGCTTGTTGCTCCTCTGCTGAGGTGAACCAGACTTGAGGATGCTGAGATTTGTGAGTGATAATGAAAGTGTAAAAGTTATCATCGGTGATATACCACTCAACAATAGCGGTACGATCATCCACAAGGTTTTGAATCTCGATATAGGAGATGGGTTTAACTTGTTGGGTAGCTCTAAAACTAGGGTCTATAGGATCTATTTCGGTGATAATGAGATTATCTAGTTGTTGAAGCAATTGATTTAGGCGATCGCGGTCTTTTAGCCAAGCAGTTGTATCGGTGCTTAATTCACTTGCGTTATAAAGTATACCAGTCGAGCGATTTTGATCTACAATTTCCAAACGACGCTGTTCTGTCACCGTTTCTCGCCTTAATCGCCTCAGTTCATTGATAATAGGTTCTGAAATATTGCCTTTAGGGTATATGTCACGGGTGGAGAGTATGTCAACTAAGTTTCGAGCTTTGCTGCGTTCAACGTATTCAAGTGCCCGATATGGGTTGTTGGTTTTGATGTAAGCTTCCACTATGTTGGCGTAAACATCAATTGCTCCTGACAGAATCTCTTGCCGCCTAGTATCGCTAATAGTCCAAGAGCGACTTTGTTCGACAGCTTCAATAGCAAAGTGATAGCCTTCAATAGCATCTGCCCACTGTTGAGATACTCTGGCAGTATTGCCAAAGTTTTGTCCAGTGCCAAAACACTCTAAGGGGAAAGCGGTAGGCGTGTAAACTTCTAAAGCTGATCGGAAAGAACTAATTGCTGCCGAAATTTGTTCCAATTCCAAGTAAACTGCACCCAGATTATTTTGAATCGTTGCCCAGTATTGGGGAAAAGCTGTTTGGGTATAAACTTGTAAAGCTGCCCGAAAATGAGAAATCGCTTCTTCTAAGTTTGTCCGTCGGTTGCCCTGAATTCTATCCCGATAGACTACGCCCAAGTTGTTTTGGGTTCTAGCCAAATCTTCAGGAAAGGCTTGTTGGGTGTAAACCTGTAGCGCCGATTGAAAAGCAGCAATCGCTAACTCTAAGTTTTGTGCCCGTTCGCCCTCAATTCTATTCCAATAGGCAGCACCTAAATTATTTTGGGTTGTAGCCCATTCGTAGGGAAATGCTTTTTGAATGCGGACTTGCAAAGCTGCTAAGTAACAGCGAATGGCTTGCTCTAAATTCTCTTTTTGATCGCTGCGTATGCGGTCGCTGTAAGCATTACCCAGATTGCTTTTGGTTTTAGCCCATTCTTGAGGAAACTTGCTTTGAGTGTAGACTTGCAAAGCTTCTTCGTAAGCTGCAATTGCTCGTTCTAGATTTTCTTCACGATCGCCCTGCACCCTTTTAGTATATGCGGCTGCCAGATTATTGCGGTTCGTTGCCCAATCGTTTGGGAAACGAGCGCGAGTAAAAATTGTGGCTGCAACCTCAGCACCAGCAATAGCAATCTCCAAATTGCTAGCTCTGTCGCCTTGGGGGAACTCACGCATCAGATCGCTGAAATTTCCAATGACTGCTGCAATGCTCTGGGCTTGTTCTGGGTTCACTTGCGATAGGGTGTCGATTATAACTTGACGTAACAGCACAGCAAAATCATCGTTCAGCTTCTCCAGATTCTCTGCAAGCAATGGGTAAACCACTTGTGGGTTACTATTGCTTTGTGCAGTTGCCTCATATACCTTATCTAGAAAAATCAGGTATTCTTCCTGTTGAGTTTTTGCTAACGACTCGCCTTGACCCACTGCCATATTGGTAACATTTCTTGACGAATTAATTATTTCAGGCAGTTGACAAGCAACATCCATTAAAAAATTGGCAGCGTACAGGTAGCCTTGCTCTGCCATTAAAGATGCTACCTGTTCCATTGTTTGTACTAGACCAGCATCAACTAACACCTGGTTAGCATTCAAAATTGAATTTGCCTTGCTACTGGGGGAGTTGAGCAAGGAATTAATTAGAGTTAAATAAGCTTTTTGGCGTTCTTCATCCATTATATGACATTGCTAAAATTACTGACCGAGCGCAGAAAATGCTGCCCAGTAAAAAGGCGATTCAAATGGTTTAGCATCCTCCTCCAACTTATAAAGACGACGACGCAAGTTCATCCTAACTGCTGGTTTCAATTGTAACTGGTTTTCTTCAATCCATGTTTCCAAAGCCCCCTTAGTCAAATCCTTTAACCAGATTTGAGCCTGATTGAGAGCTAAACCCACAGCCAGCCCCTTTTGAAGGTTTTGATAAAACCAAATCATCAAAAAAGCAGTCGAAAAATCATTTACTGTCCATAGAGAACTAACAACACTAGAAGCCCCTGCATAAAGGAAACCACTGGGCAACCCAATATATTCATCGCTGGTATTGTGAAAATCAATCAATCCGGTTTCACAAGCGGATAGAGTGACGAGGCGACATTGTTCTAAATTCAGAGTGAAAATGCTATCTAAAGTAAGACATTTATTGAGGTCAAGTACACCACCATTTCCCAAACTGAGATAGTTTTCTGTATCGGGTTGTGTCGGTGCAGAATTTAGCTGGGCATTGGCTAGAATGAGGGCAGATTTGCGAGGTTCGGTTCCGTTAAAGTAGCCGTGACAGCTAAAGTGAGCGCAGTGAACAGTATTAAGAGAAGTATCCTCAACAGCTTCTTTAGTTGCTATTTTCTGTTTGAGAAGATTAGTGGTGCTGAAATAGCTTTGGATAGTTTCGACTTCAATATCAGTGTAAGAAAGGTCGCCAGTGGGGTTTTGAACGGCAAACAGGCGAGTAAATTCGGGGCGTTGTCGGTTTTGGGCAAGTTGCAACAGTTGGCAGCTAGGGGCATAGCTGACTCCTTCAGGAAATCTATCAAAAAGACTGTCTCCCGCCAGTGGCAAAGCATGAAGTGGCAGCAAATGTAAGTAGCGATGCGGAATTAAAATTAACTTGTCGCACTCTGTTGGAATTTGCTCAATAATCTCATCAATGTGCAGAATTTTTGCCAGCAGATGTAGGCGGGTAGTTAAACGACGCTGCCAGTGAGCTTTTTTGTTACTATAGGCTTTCAGATAGCTGTTTGCCCAATTTGCTAATTTGTTCAGGTCTATCAAATCTGGTGATAAAACAATTGGTTGTTGGGTTTGCTTGGTAATAATGAAAACGAGTAGCTTATCAGTTGTAATGTAAAACTCAACAATTGCAGTGCGATCGCTCAAAGTTGATCGGAATTGCTCAAACTGAAAACCAGAACCGATAGGCAGATATCGATCTTGTAATTTGTTGCGCTGCTGTCGAAGCTGTTGGAGATGTTGAGCTAGTGCAGTTGGATCTTCTGCTGTGGCATTTTGAAGTTCGTACTGACCGCTGGCGATTTCGTCTCGAAGTATATCTAGTTGAGTTACTACTTCTGCGGAGAAAATAGTGTGGCGATCTCGGGTGAGAATAAGTTCTACGAGGTTGCGAGTTTTGCTGCGCTCGACGTATTCTATCGCTTCCGTTTCACGGCTCATTCCCAAGCAAACTGCTACTATCCTGTGATACAACCCAGTCCATTCTTCAGCTAGCTTCTGTTTAATATCATCGCCAGAATGAATATCGTCTCGCAGTAATTCTAAGGTTTCAATGCCTGACTCAAAGGTGTCATAGGCTAGTTGTAATTGATTAGAGGTTTGATAAGCTATTCCGAGATTAAATAAAGTTTGGACATTGTTCTGAGGAAAAGCATCGCGGGTACGAACTGATAAAGCCTGTTGGTAAGCTTGAATTGCCCGTTCAAGATTCTTGGCTTTTCCCCCCCCGATTCTTTGGAGGTAAGCAAGTCCCAAATTATTTTGATTCCTTGCCCAATCAGTGGGAAACGCTTCACGGGTAAACACCGATAAAGCCAGTTGGTGAACTTGAATTGCCAGTTCGATATTCTCAGCTTTCTCTCCCCTTATTCTGCCGCTGTAAGCACTTCCCAAATTTATTTGAGTCATTGCCCAGTCAGTGGGAAATGACTCACGGGTGAATACCGATAAAGCCTGCTGGCAGGCTTGAATTGCCAGTTCAATATTCTCAGCTTTCTCTCCTCTTCTTCTTTGTAAGTAAGCGATTCCCAAATTATCTTGAATCTCTGCCCAGTTAAAGGGAAATGCTTCGCGGGTGAATACTGATAAAGCTTGCTGATAGCATTGAATTGCCAGTTCGATATTCTCAACTTTCTCTCCCCTTATTCTGCCGCTGTAAGCACTTCCCAAATTAGTTTGAGTCATTGCCCAATTTGTGGGAGATGCTTCGCGGGTGAATACCGATAAAGCCTGCTGGCAGGCTTGAATTGCCCGTTCAATGTTCTCAGCTTTCTCCCCCCTTATTCTATTGCTGTAAGCGCCTACCAAATTCATTTGACCCCCTGCCCAATCCATAGGGAACGCTTCACGGGTAAGAACTAATAAAACCTCTTGGTAAGCCTGAATTGAGCGTTCGAGATTCTCAGCTTTCTCTCCCTTTATTCTTTCGCGATAAGCACTTGCCAAATTCATTTGAATCCCTGCCCAATCTGCGGGAAACGCTTCACGGGTAAGAACTGATAAAGTCTGCTGATGGCTGTTAATTGCCTCTTCGAGATTTTCAGCTTTATCTCCTCTAATTCTTTCGCGGTAAGCAAGACCCAAATTATTTTGAGTCCTTGCCCAACCGATGGGGAATGCTTCGCGGGTGAGAACTGATAAAGCTTGCTGGTGGCAGCGAATTGCTTGTTCAAAATTGTCAGCCTTCTTTCCTACGATCCTGTTGCTATAAGCACATCCCAAATTAGTTTGAGTTTCTGCCCAATTAGTTGGAAAAACTTCGCGGGTAAAAACCAATAAAGCTTGTTGATAGCATTGAATTGTCCGTTCGATATTCTCGGCTTTCTCTCCCCTAATTCTATCAATATAAACATTCCCCAAATTCATTTGAGTAAGTGCCAATTCAAAAGGAAAAGCCCCATTGGTAAAAAACAGGATAATTGCCTCGTAACCAGCGATCGCAATCTCCAAATTTATCATCCGTTTCCCTAGTGGAAACTGCCCAATCAAGTTACTAAAACTCAAAATAGCTACTGCGGTAGCACGTGCTGTATCTAACTTTACCGTTGAAAGAGTATCAGTTGCCCAGTTTTTTAGAACTTGAGCAAAGTTATCATCTAGTAAGTCTAGATCCCCTTGCAGCAATGGGTACACGACTTGGGGATTGCCTTTGCTTTTGTCAGTTGCCTGCAATAACCGCAAGAGAAAACGACGTTGGGACTCAGACTGTGAAACTGAAGAAGAAGTACTAATCGATGACGTATGTAAAGGCGTATTACTATAAGCTCCCAACAACTGCCCTGCAAGATTCATTAAGAAATTAGCAGCATCTAGTTTGCCCAGAGTTATCTGCTCGTTTGCCACCCTGAGCATTGTCTGCACTAAACCAGCATCTACTAATCGTTGGTTCGCAGATAAAACTTTCACTTCCTCTCCACTAGAACAATCGAGCAGTGTAAGAATTAAATTTATATACGCTTCTTGCCGTTGTGTATTCATCATATTCAATATGTTTGATAACTCATTATTATCTTACTTTTCATTTTATCCCTGAAACTCTTTCTAGGCAAGGATTCTGGTATTAGCCATATTCGCAACAAGGCTTACTTAATGACAATATGTAACGGTGGAATAAGGCTTGTAGAGTTAGGGATGTTGGCGGTTATGCTAGAACAAAAAGATAACGGGAAAAGTAGGATTATTATAGCTACAGTCACTTGTCTTAGGACAAGTGACTGTAGCTATACAATATGATTTTGAGCTTTTAGAGGAGAAAAATTGTGGCTTTCTTCACCGATCATCTATTGATTGCTCATCACTTTCCTACTGCACAAAACGCTGCCCAATAAAAAGGAGACTGAAACGGCTGTCGATTCTGTCGGAACCGTCGTGCCAGTGAAATCTTCAGCGTTGGAGCCAACGGCAACTGTTGTTCCTCCATCCACTGTTGTAACTCATCGCAAGTAGCATCTCGCAACCAGCGTTGAGCCTGATTGAGTGCTACTGCCACAGATGACCCCTGTTGCAAATTCTGGTAAAACTTGGCTACCAAGAATGTTGTAGATATATCGCTAATCGTCCACAGCGAACTGACGACGCTGGGACTCCCTGCATACAGAAACCCGCTGGGTAAACCAACGTACTCATCGCTGAGAGAAGTTGGATCGGTCAAACCTGTCTCGCAGGCAGAGAGAACCACCAAACGGCACTGACTCAGATTTAGTCCAAAAATTTCCCCCAGCGTCAGACAACTTTCTAACTCAAGAGCCTTCAGATCCACACCTGCCAGCACCAAGGCAGAGCGTAATGGAGATTCTAGATCGAAAATGCCGTGACAAGCAAAGTGGACGCAGTGAGCCGCTTGCAAACGCTGATTGCCGATCTCCTCTTTCCGCGCCTCTGCTTTCACCAAAATCTCCGCGTGGGGATGAAAAGCCTGTCGGACAATTGCCATCTCGATATCACTGTAAGCCAAATCTAGGGTTGGGTTTTGCACCCCAAATAGATGGCTGAAGTTGGTGCGGTTCCAACTTTGGGTTAACTGCAATAGCTGACAACTGGGAGCATAGCGCACGCCGTCGGGAAACTTATCAAGCAAGCAGAGAGTTTCAGAAGGTTGCTTTCCGCTTACCACTGGCGATCGCCCCTCGCCCACAGGCAGGGCATGAAGCGGAAACAGATGCAAAAATCGGTGGGGGATGAGAATCAGTTGAGAACAGTCCGAGGGGATAACAGAGAGGAGATAATCCAAGTGCAGAATGATAGCAAGTTGCTGAAGTTCCTCATCTAGAGTGCTTTGCCAGTGCTGCTTGTTATCGTAGTAGGTCGTAAGATAAGTGCTAATCCACGCCATCAGTGCTTGGTAGTCTTGGGTTGATGACTGCCAGACGAAGGGAGTTTGACTGTGCGGCGCGACAATAAAAGCAAGAAATACCTCCTCAGCGATATACCACTCAATTAGTGCCGTTTGGGAATTGGGGAGCAAATTTCGCATCTGCTCAAAGGTGATAGGTTCAACTCTTTGAGTCAGTCTGAAGGTGGGATCGTAGGGTTGGATGTCCCGCCGAATCAATTCATCCAGTTCTTGTTGGAGTTGGTTCAGGTAGGTGCGAGAATCCTGAAACGCAGCTAGATCGGGTAACGTCTCCAGATTGGCTATCTCACCGACTCCCGATCGCATTTCAATCCGACGTTGTTCCGTAACAAGCTCTCGCCGCAACCGATCCAATTCCTCGATAACAGTTTGTGGGAAGTTACCTTTGGGATAGATATCGCGTGCAGCTAGAAGTTCGACTAAATTTCGGGCTTTGCTGCGTTCAACATATTCCAACGCGCGATCGCTTCGGTCGGTATTGATGCACACTTGTACCATCTTGGCATAAACATCGATCGCCGCCGATAAAATTTCCTGCCTGCGTTTGTCGGTGTTTGCCCAACTGCGACTTTGTTCTACAGCCTCAATAGCAGCACTATAACCTGCGATCGCTTTATCCCAGTCTTTAATTGTATAAGCTGTATTGCCCAAGTTGCGTCCGGAAACAAGACATTCAACTGGAAAGGCCGTGGGAGTGTAAACTTCCAAAGCTGATTGAAAACATCTAATTGCCTCGAAACTCTGTCCTAGATCGCGGTAAACTAGCCCTAAATTATTGTGGGTTTTTGCCCATTTTGCTGAAAAATCTTCCCGATTATAGACTTGGAAGACTAATTGATAGGCACGGCTTGCTAAGTCTAGATTTTCTTCTCGGCTACCATACATTCTATCGCTGTAAGTATTACCAAGGTTATTTTGGGTATCTGCCCATTGTTCGGGAAAATCTGTTTGAGTGCGAACTTGTAATGCCTTATGATAACAAGAAATCGCCCGCTCTAAGTTCTCGGCGCGATTGTCCTGTTGCAGGCTTTGATAGGCAATCCCCAGGTTGTTTTGCACAATAGCCCACTTTTCAGGAAACTCTTGACGAGTATAAACTTGCAAAGCGGCTTCATAGGCAGAAATAGCTTTTAACAAATTTTCTGTGGAGATGCTATTAATTCGCTCGCGGTAAGCTTCGCCCAGGTTGTTTTGTATCATCGCCCAATCTTGGGGAAAGCTAGAGCGAGTGTAGATTTGTACCGCTGCTTGAAAGGCGGTAATTGCAGCTTCAATATTTTCTGCTCTGTCGCCCTTTATCCTTTCACCGTAGGCGTTGGCAAGGTTATTTTGGGTTTCTGCCCATTTTTCGGGAAAATCCGTCTGAGTACGAATTTGTAAGGCGTTCTGATAACAAATAATTGCTTGCTCTAGATTTTGGGCGCGATCGCCTTTGAGTCGATTGTAGTAACCAATCCCCAAATTATTCTGGGTTGTTGCCCATTCCACCGGAAATGCAGTGCGGCTGCGAACCTTTAGCGCTGCTTGGAAGCAAGTAATCGCTGCTTCTACGTTCTTTGCTCGCTCCCCAAGTATTCGGTCATTATACGCATTTCCGAGATTATTTTGGGTTTCTGCCCATTGTTCGGGTAAATTCTGTTGGGTACGGACTTGTAAGGCATTCTGATAGCAAACGATCGCCTGTTCTATGTTTTGGGCGCGATTGCCTGCGAGCCGAATGCGGTAAACTGCACCTAGCATATTTTGAGTTGTTGCCCAAAACTCTGGAAATGCCTCACAGTTTAAAATTGGGGCGACAATCTCACAGCCTGCGATCGCAATCTCCAAATTGGTAGCGACGTTCCCGTGGGGAAAACTCCGAATTAGATTACTAAAATTAACAATTGCTTCTGCATAGATTAATGCTTCTATTGGCTGTACTCCAGACCAAGTAGTTATTGCCCAATCACGCAATATTTTAATTAAAGTGTTATCCAATTTATCCAGATTGGCTTGCAGTAGGGAGTAGACGATCTGGGGGTTGAGATCGCTCTGTTGCACAGTTTTTAAAATTAACTGGAGAAATTTGAGATAGTCATCGGGATTAGAGGGAACTTTAGGATTCATAACTAACCTGAAGCGTTTTCCACTGCCCAATAAAATGGCGAATTTAAAAGAATATCTTTATCCCGTGTTTGATTCAGCCTGTGCTTGAGACTTGTCTTCGGTATCTGATCAAGTAATGTTAGGCTGAATGATAAATCCTTATATCCTACCGTTAGAATAATTTCCCCCTTTGGATAAATACTTTTTATTTAGGCTTGAGCGTTTTTATTTAGGCTTGAGCGATCGCAATAACCAGTTTATCAACAGAACTAGCATAACAGCAATTAAACCTGCTGTTAGTCCTATCCCAATATGTATCAGAACATTAGCACTAGTAGATTTAATTACCTCTATTGGTGGTGCTTTCGGTAGTTCTTGCCCCTGAAGTTTTTCCAATGGAGTATTTAATACTTGGGAGGAGATACCACTAACTGCAAAACCCGCACCAAACCCAGCTAAGGTAAGTTGTAGGTTTAGCTCGCCTTGTTTCTCTTTTGCTTCATGGCGCTGGTCGCTCTCCACTTGATCAATTGCTACAATACTCCGAATACTCTCAATTAATTTCTCGTAGAGTGCATAGCCAACCTCTAAGTGATTCTGTTCTACCTGTACTTGATGACAGAACTTACCACTTGGGAATTGTTCTAAGAATTGCAAATTACTACTGGATAAGATTTGTAGTTTTTCAAGTTGTCGCTGGTAGTTTTGGATATTAATTTCAATCGTTTGTTTGTGATCTTTAAGGTCTCTGAGTTGCACAGCATAATTCACGGATTTTTGAGGTAATTCGATGAGGATTTTTTTAAATTTATCTAGGCGATCGCTTTCATTAGCAATTTGAGGAAAATTCTGTGTATTTTGTTCAACATTTGAGTAAAAAGATAGTCCTTGCTCAACACAATAATTTGCCTGTGTGTAGGCATAGAGAATTTTTTTTTGTCCCCATAATAGTAAAACAAGATGTTCTACTGCTTTATCAAATTTGCCATCAAGAGGCAGATGATTACAGTTAAACCATAGCAAAATCTGCTGGCGTTGAGCAGGGTCAGTCTCCCCATTGTCATATTCAAAGATAGGATTGTCCAAAAGTAAGTCTTGAGCAACAAATTTAAGGGATGTACTGGCAGGCATGAGTCGCTTAACACATTGATCTGCTAAGAAGAGATTGCAGGATTTCTCACCATCAGGAAGTTCTGCATAAAATATAAATGTTTGCCCCAAAGATGTCTTGATGCTATCAAAACCTTTGGGGTTAAGTTGATGAATTTGGTTAAGAGAAACTAGATTTTGAGAACTGAACGTCAGGTCGATTAGATAAGTGTCATGTACACAGAAAGGTGTGATTGTCCCTTTCATTTCTAGATCAGAGTCTTGGGAGATATACTGAAAATCTAAGTTATTTCCAGAACTCAAGAGAGATAACCTACTTGATTGTGCCCAATAACGGTTTTCCGCTGATGGAGAATATTCACCACGCTGATAGCAAATCAAAGATTGAGGTAATGCCTCCAATTTGTCAATGCGAAGGCTCTGCCCTAATTTCACCATCTCCTGCCAAATTTTTTCAGCATCAGGGGTCACCTCTTCGCGGACTTGTCCAAGTCGATTGCGTAGATGGAAAGCATAGAGAGTGAGACTCGGATTCTCTAGTTGTAAATTAGCATGATTCATGGATTAGATGGTGGAGCTAGGGGGAGAGAAGTAGGTAGTGAGCTTTGGCGAACAACATTTTTTAATAGTTCCTTAACTTCAGCAGCAGTTAAACGAGTGTCACGTCCTCCAGGAGCACGTACACCATCATCACTAGGAGTCATTTCGAGGATAGCATTTAGCATCTTAGGGCGGTCATCATACCAAAGAGCTAGTGCATCAGAAATTTCTTCAACATCATCTGGTAGTGTTTTTAGGAGTTCAACTAGATTGTTATAATCCTTGTCAGATAGGAGATCGGGTTGTTTATCGACAAGATTAACAAAATCGAGAATATTAGCTTCATAGGGAGATAAGCTCATTGATCAGTTCCTACTAATTGCTAAGAATTTTGCAAGGTATATTAATTATTAATATACAAGTCTAAACACTTTTTATTACAAGTGTAATTCAATTATGCTGAGCACTAGCGCCCATGTGAGTGGAGTTGAACAATGCCAACACTCACAAATATAAATACCAAAGCTAAACAACTCCGTGCCCTAGCTCAAGGAATGGACAAACAAATTTAAGAAAAACTCAACCCCAAGATCTCCAACCAACTTACCACAGCTACACGCGCTCGTATCGCTGCTGGCATTCATGAAGATGGGCATAAACTCCAACAGGTTCAAGCATGGCTCTATAACCTAGTAGAGCATACCGTGACAAACACACTCCATCCTCTCAGGGCTAACGACTAAACCCTGACTGGCAATATTTGTCCAAATTTCGAGTTGCTATGGCTGTGCAGTCACCTTTAAAGAATATATGAAGCTTAGACTTTATCGAAGCCCTATTTCTGATGAGTGTAAGTCAACGTGAAAAATTTGATTATGATCATAAATTTGCCACTAGTAACACTATAAACTTGCCAATATTAGGGTTGATTCGTCGCCCATACTGGTTTGACCACTCCAACCCTACGTAAATTCTGCTTGGGACTTAGATAAATGGCTTAAAGAGATGAGATTTGTGGACACGCGCCCATTTTCTCAAAAAGTAGATTGGCTATGTGTCAGATTCCATTCCTCCAGATTATGACCATAAGTTTGCCGCTGTGGCAAACTTATGGTGTCAAGCTTAAATCGTAAAATCAAGATCGAAACCCTAACTTGTCACAGAAACATCTTAGAGCAAATAATTGTCACTTATTTGCCATCAAATTTATATGAATAAGTATTTATACTTATTGCTGTTAACGTGTTTTCGAGGTTTTAGGGCTTTGCTTGGCGCGTTGCGATATATTGAAAGGGTATCTGCTCGTTAGTTAGCTGTCGTTATGCAAAAATGGTTTAATACTGCTGGTCCTTGTAAGCCTGACATTCACTACATGCTGTCAGCTACAGAGCGCTTGCCTGAAATTAAACAACTAATTGCTCAGGAAAACTATTTTGTGATCCATGCGCCAAGGCAGGTGGGTAAGACTACAGCGATGTTGGCACTTGCCCAAGAGTTAACGTTTAGCGGTCAATATACGGCGGTGATGCTTTCCTTAGAGGTGGGAGCAGTTTTTTCAGATGAGCCTGATTTAGCGGAAAAAGCAATTTTAGATGAGTGGAAAGACTCGGCACAATTTCGCTTACCTCCTGAGTTACAGCCACCAGCTTGGACTACGGGAGAAGCTGGTCGTCAGATTGGCTCGTTTTTGAGTACATGGGCGAGAAAGTCATTACGCCCTTTAGTGGTGTTTTTAGACGAGATTGATGCGCTCAGTGATAAGGCTTTAATTTCTGTGCTGCGCCAGATTCGCTCAGGCTTTCCCAATCGTCCGCAGGGATTTCCGCAGTCAGTTGCCCTGGTGGGGATGCGTGATGTGCGGGATTATAAGTATGCTGCTGGTGGGAGCGATCGCCTAAATACTTCTAGTCCTTTTAATATCAAAGTGCGTTCCTTTACGTTAAGCAATTTTACCTTTGAGGATGTGAGAAATCTCTATCATCAGCATACAGAAGCGACAGGACAAATATTTACTCCTGAAGCGATTGATTTAGCCTTTCATTTGACACAGGGACAGCCATGGTTGGTGAATGCGATCGCTAAGGAAATTGTGGAATATATCACGAAAGATCCATCTATTCCCATTACTCCTGAGTTAGTAAATCAAGCGAAGGAAATACTCATTAAGAGACAGGATACGCATCTGGATAGCCTTGCTGAGAGATTAAGAGAAGATAGAGTCAGGGCGATAATTCAACCGATTTTATCTGGATTAGAGTTAGGAGATACCCCAGATGACGATCGGCGCTATTTGTTGGATTTGGGTCTAGTAGTGCGGAGTCAGGAAGGTGGCTTGAAGATTGCGAATCCAATTTATCAAGAAGTGATTCCCAGAGTTTTGTCTCAAGGCGTGCAGGATAGTCTGCCGATGATTCAACCTAGTTGGCTGAATGCTGATGGAAGTCTCAATGCTGAAGTCCTACTTGATGCTTTTTTAGTTTTTTGGCGACAACATGGTGAGCCATTATTCAATAGCGCTAACTATCCAGAAATTGCGCCACATCTGGTAATGATGGCATTTCTGCATCGAGTCGTAAATGGTAGTGGCACATTGGAAAGGGAATATGCCATTGGTTCGGGCAAGATGGATATTTGTTTACGCTATGGTAAGCAAACTATGGCAATGGAATTGAAGGTATGGGCTGATAAAAGACCCGATCCGCTTAAGGAAGGTTTGCCACAGATCGATAAGTATTTATCGGGGTTGAGTTTGGATACAGGTTGGTTGGTGATTTTTGATCGCCGTTCTGGTTTGCCGCCACTAAGCGATCGGACTACGACTGAGAATGTCATTAGTCCCGCAGGGCGAGAGATTATCGTGATTCGTGGATAGATAACTAATCAATTGATACAGAGATGTCGATTCCAGAACCACTTTTAGTCATTTACAGCGAACAGCCCAAAGGGATCGCCTCTACAGACCTGGGGGTAGCTACAGGATACGTGTAAAAACCTGCAAGATAGCCTTTAAACATAGACCAGACATACATTTCAGTCACTCAGAATCAAGAGGAATTGAGATAGCACCTTCCAGGGGAAAGGGAATAGATTGCAAATCAATCACAAAATCGCCATAGCGCTTCAAATGCCGTGTCAAGTAAGGGCTGAGAGTCGCCAACATCGACCGATCAAACTTGAAACCCTCCGCCTTGAGTTGCTGAATCACGAGAGAAAGCTCAACAGCATTATGAAGAATGACCGCATTAGCAACCAGATCGAGATATTTGAGACGCTTCTCCTGCTCTTCAGGATCATTTTCCGTAATAACACCCTCCTTACCAAAAAATATCCAATCAAGGAAATGATTGTAGCCCTCCACCACATTCGTACAAGCCGTAATCTCACGACGCAAACCACGGTCAGAAATATATTCCAGTAGAAATACCGTGCGAACAACCCGTCCTAACTCCCTGAAAGCCTGATAGAGACGATTTTTACGACTGTAACTACCGAGCTTTCGCAACAGCGTCGAAGGCAACAACTTACCAGATTGAATTGATAAAACAACCCGTATCAAATCCTGCCAATGAGTAAGAATTAATGACCAATCAACGACATCTTTATACAAGGGGTCAATATATTCATAAACAGAGTCCAGACTAGGACGAAAGAATTTACAGTCCTGCCAGTTACGAATCCGAGGCATGAGTTTAATTCCCAACAGATAAGATAACCCAAACACAGTAGTAGACTGTCCTTGGGTATCAGCGTGCAAAGTATCAGGTTGGATATCGGAAGTATTCTTGAGTAATCCATCAAGAATATAAACTGCTTCCCAAACTCCACAGTTAATGAAATGGGTAAACAGAGCAATATAAGTATCAGAAACATGATGGTAAGCAATGCCCCCATAGCCACCATATCGAATGTGATACTCAGACATCAAATTACTCTCATAAAGCTGAAACTTACTACCATCAGCCGCCGCCCGTTTGCCAGTCCCCCAATACTTCGGTAACTCCAAGCGATTATAAGCATTAATCAAATCTCGCATCGCCGCCTCAAGTTGATGAGTCGAAATATGTTGACGATTCACATAAGCCAACATCCTTGAACTGACCTGTCCGCGAGTATGACGAGCAGTTTGATTAGGACCAAGATTACAACCATAGCCAAACACCGTTAAAATGTAACGTTCAGACGGATTATCAATCTTTGGCTCAGAACCAGAAACATGACCAAAGTGGCGCACCCAATTGAGCCAATGTTCCACATTACAGAGAATATCCAAAACACTACGTTCAGGGAGCCGTTGTAAAATTGCCGACTCCAACTCTATCGCACCCGATGGAGGCGGCTCCGAAGAAATCCTTTTGAGTACAGGTACAGCAGCATCACTAATCGTTACTTGTGTACCATCTTTACAGATTTGGTCTACAGCAATAGCAGTTTGAGTCAACCAAGATTGAAGTTGTTCAACAAATTTTGGAGCTGTAAGAGCCATACCTGTTTGCTGGCAGTAATCAGCCAATTTTGGCTGACACTCATCCCAAGACAATAACTGCTCGCGGAAGTCAGCATAGTTTTCCGAACCCACCACACAAGCATCCCCGCTTTTTAACTCGGCTGCCAAATAGGTAAAGATACAGACCTCGAATTGCTGACGGACTAATTTTGAAATGCCATCAGATTCAATCACCACTAATTGTCGCCAGCGATCGCTCATAAAGCTCAAATCGAGATCATCCGCAAGCAACCATTTAGAGCGACGGTTTTCATGAGCTAGAACCAGAGTCAAAGCTGCTATCAAGGAAAGATCTTGGCTAGTAGACTGGATTTCTAACCCGCGCACCAAGGGAAACAAAACCGAACGATAGCGACTATAAAATCGCCATATTAAAGGCAAATAGTTATCGCTATTGTAGGCAATAATCTCCTCGCACTGCGCCAGTAAAGCGGCAGCTCCCCCATAGGTTTCCAAAACAGATTGCACCCGTCCACCCAAACTCGCCGCATCAGTCTCACCAGTTGATGTTTGTAAAATCTCGGTTAGCACTGCCAACATCGATTCAGTTTTGGTCAAATTCTGTTCTCGTAACTCCACCAATTTATCTTTGGCACATTGATGCATTTTCTGAACGCGCTTGAGAAACATCTCTACTAAATGGTTCCGGGTTTTAACTTGCACACGATAAAGCAAGCAGACTAACAGAGCGCGACGTTTCGCTAGATTTAGTTCTCGGAGATCTGTCATCGCCAAGGCTTTTGCTTGAGCCGCAAAAGATTTGACCTTAGCGGGGGCAATTTTCATCAGCAACTGCCTTGCATCACCAAAAGTAAGTATTTGGTCAAACTTAGTTTGTAAAGCCTGAATATGAGAGAGGCGAGCACTTTTCGGTGCTGCTCTCAATAAGCTAAAAGTTAATTCCGATTCTGGCGTTGAATTAGATACCAATTCATCCACAAAGGCTTGCTGATTTGGACTCATCGCCTTAGCAATACGCTGAAACAAGCGGTTATTCACAATAGTACGGATATGACCGACCAAACGATCCAGCGTACTAAAAGCAGGTAATTCATAACGCGCTTTCACCAACTCTTCAACAGCAACATTGATTAAATCAGCAGGATATTCCATGATCTCCGCCGATGTAGCAATGACAGTAGCGATCGCAGTTTGCGCCTTGCGGTCGAAAGGATTAACGCTCAAATAAGCTCGAATCGCTTCTGCATAGTAGTAACGAGAACGTTCGGGCGGGATAGCACAGATATTAGCACTGAGGTTTAAGCAAGCCCGAATATGACCGATCACTGTGGGCGGTACATCGGATGACAGTGGGAAATATCCCAATCGCTGAAATGACTTGAGCATGACTAAAAAACGCAGTAAACCCCGCTTACTTTTGACCTTTCCCTTAGCTAGATTTATCTCAGATGCTGATGGAGTATATAGTTCAGCAAGTTCTTTCGTCGTTGCTTGAGATTTAAATCGAGGATAAGCCGTGCGTTCAATAGCAGTCATAGAGCCGTTTAGAGGACGAGTAAGCTAGAGCAGGCTAGAGGAACCCTCAGTTTGCATAGACAGAGTATAGACAATACTCTATCAGTTCGGAATAAACACCCTTTCAAATAATCTATTGAATGGGATTTAATCAATATTTAAGTTTGGCTGTTGTCTGAATTTTGGAGCAGTTGATTTAAAGCTTTATGTGCAGTTATTTCTGCTCGCTCGGAAGTAACTTTTTGATAGCGTAAGGTAGTGTGGATATTTGTATGTCCCATCAAGGCACGTAGTTCTTCGATACCCATTAAGCCAACTCTCTCGGTGGCGAAGGTGTGTCGTAGGTCGTGCATTCTGATGCCTTGCAACTTTGGGTCATGCTTAGTTAAGTTTGTCCAGTCTCGATGGGCTGTTCGATAACTCAAGGGGGTAACTTTTCCCGTCACAGGTTGTCGCGCGGTGAATAAGGATGGTGATTCTGTGTGTCGATAGTATTTTAGATATTTTTCTAATGCTGTTGCAGCATCTTCGCTGTAGAAACACCATCGGGTTTTATTGCCTTTACCGATTACTTGAAATTTACGTTCTTTGAGGTTAACTTCTGCTAATTTCAAGCTCAGGATTTCGGCTATTCTTGCTCCTGTACGATGTAGCAAGTACACCAATGCTTTCATGCGGCTGTCATGTTCTACGGCTTGGTGGAGTCGGGTGATTTGTTCGGGAGATAGGTATCGAATTACCTGATCGGCATGATGTTCTCCTTTCTCTAGGTTTGGTTTGCGGCGCTGAAGTCGGGCTATGGGGTTAGCTTTTAGGTAATCTTGCTCTACGGCAAAGTTGAATAGGGCTTGGACGATCGCTTGATGGCGGTGATGGGTTGTATAGGCTAGATGGGTTAAACCTTCTAGGTATTTTGTTAAGTTTGCTCGACTCAAGATTTCAATGGGATAACTGCCATATTCTTTGAGTAGTGGCATTAGGCTCAGTTCGTAGGATTGCACAGTACTTTTGGCTAGTCCTGTACGCTCTAGAAATTCAGTGGTGACTGTAGCTAATGTGATAGTCAATTTATCAGCTAGTTGAAGCGATAGGTTAGGGAATGTTGTTGATAGTATAGTTTTCTATAAACATACTTTTAAACACTGTTTTGTGAATATTTTACAGGGTGATAAATCGCCTAACTTTGGTGAAACTTTGGGTGCTTATATTAAACGTATCCGACTTTCCCTCGGTTTCAATCAGAGGGAGTTGGCGGCGATGGCGACAATTCATTTGCAGAGTTTGGGCAAGATTGAGCGGGGACTGACGGCTAAGCTGAGTTCTCATAGTAAAGCTGGTTTGGCTTCTGCTTTGCATGTTCCTGTGGAATATTTAGAGGCTCTCTCTCGTGGTACTGCCATTGAGCCTGTTTCTACGCTTAAGTTCTGTCCGTCTTGCTGGACTCCTGGCAATCCTGCTGATCCGATGTGGATGGATGTCAGAGCTAATTTTTGCTTTCTATGTGGGGGGAAACTTGGCGATCGGTGTTCTCATTGCCAACAATCCATTTCTTCGCTTAAGCATCGCTTCTGTCCTTTTTGCGGTACTTCATATAAGTCTGTAGCGTTTTCTTAAAGCCCCTCTCAGTAACGCTTTTAAGCCGATCTTGCAGGTTTTTACACGTATCCTGTAGCTACCCCACCTGCGCCAAGTAAGAGTTGATGAATTTTTAGCGTCAAGATCTTTGCAGCCGAAGAGTCGTAAAGCTTATCAAGCGGACTTGCGGATATTTATGGATTGGTGCGAACTGGCTTGGGTGGATGTGAGTCGGCGCAAGGTGACGCAGTTTAAAACTTTTTTGTTGAAGGAACGCGAACTCGCACTGAGTTCGGTGAATCGAGTGCTGCGAACTCTGAAATCTTTTTATCGATGGATGTTGCTTTCAGAATATGTGGTCGCTGATCCGACGATTGGGATTCAGCAAGAGCGATTGCCAGATCCTGTGGCTAAGGATTTGGAAGATGAGGAGGTATTGCGGATTTATGAGGCGATCGCCTTAAGTAAGATGATGTTGCGCGATCGGGCTTTGTTTTCGGTATTGTTGCATGGGTTGCGGGCGGAAGAGGTTTGTCGTTTGAATGTTGAGGATTATGTGAATGGAGAATTGGTGATTAAGGAGGCGAAATGGGATAGTAAGGGAGAAGTACCATTAACTAAACTGGGTATTCAGGATTTGGATGCTTATTTGGATTGGAGGAGGGAGCAAGAAGGAGAGTTGTTGCCTGATAGTGCTTTGCTTGTGTCTTGTTCTAATCGTAGTCAGGGCAATCGGTTGACCTATTGGGGGATTCGGCATGTGATGGATGACTTGGCGGAGAAGACAGGGATTGATTTGCATTCCCATCGAGGGCGGCATACATTTGCGACGAATTTGATTGTGAAGTATGAGTTAGATCCATCTTTGGCGATGGAGTTGACGCGGCATCGGGATGTAAGGAGTTTTCGGCGTTATACCAATCGTAAGAATAAAATTGCGGCGAAACGTGCCTTTCTAAAAGCATCCAAAAAATTTGATTAAAAAGGAAAGATTTATTGAAGTTTGTGAAATACAACAGTAGATATGTCACGATTTTATTTTGCTGAATTGACTTACTATGAAAATTTTACTAGTAGAAGATGATGATCGCATTGCTCGACCTTTAATTGAAGATCTACGAGCGCAAAAGCATAGCATCGACTATGCTAAAGATGGTTTAGAAGGTTGGGAGTGGGCGCAGTTGATCGTCTATGACCTAATTCTACTTGACGTGATGTTGCCGAAGCTAGACGGAATTAGCCTTTGTCGGCAGTTACGTTCTCATGGCTGCAAAGCGCAGATATTGATGCTTACTGCTCGTGACAGTATTTCTGATAAGGTTGTAGGCTTAGATGCTGGTGCTGATGACTATTTAGTTAAGCCATTTGATTTAGAAGAACTGTCAGCGCGTATGAGAGCATTGGCACGTCGCAGTCCAGATATCAAGCCTGAAATCTTCCACTATGGAGCATTAAGTCTTGATTCTGGTAGTCAAATTGTTAGTTGCGGTGGACAGCCTCTCTCGCTCACATCAAAAGAGTTCATGATTTTAGACTACTTGTTACGAAATCCGACTCAAGTATTTACGCGAACTGCTTTAATGGATAGGATATGGGAATTTGACAAACAGTCAGGTGAAGATACGATTAGGACACATATTACTAATTTGCGACGTAAATTGAAAGCGGCTGGGAGTTTAGACACATTTATTGAAACTGTTTATGGGGTTGGGTATCGACTTACATCTGTAGATCGGGACTAATTATGTTTACAAAGATTCGTTACCGATTACTGCTGTCTTTCCTGCTTGTATTGATGGCAATATTAACTTCGCTTGGTGTAGTTGTGCGATTTCTGTTTGTGCATAGCTTAAGTCAGCAGGCGACTGAAAAACTTACTACATTGGGACATGGAGCTTCTAGCAGTCTGGAGTCAGAGAATGGTCAAGTTAAATTTAAAAGTGACTTTCCTCAGCAAGCCCTCTTAGCTAAAGATCAAGCATTAGAATGGTTTGATATTCAAGGAAAACCGATTTCTCATCAGGGCCAATTAATTATAACTCTTCCATTTGCTGGTAAAAATACAGTACAAATCCAATCAGGGAGTCCTCGCGTTCAATCGGTAACTTTGCCTGTGATTAGCAATGATGATGGGATGCTAATTGGATATGTGCGTGCTAGTCAGTCGTTAGTAGAATTTGATGAAGCAGTGCGACATCTAGACTGGGGGATGTCAGGTGGTGCGGTTGTAGCCCTTTTGTTAAGTGGTATTGGGGGACTATGGTTAACTCGACAATTTATGCAGCCCATTGAGCGCAATTTTGAGCTTTTAAAGCAGTTTACCGCCGATGCATCCCATGAGTTACGCAGTCCATTGATGGTCATTTCTAGTAATGCTCAGGTGGCTTTGCGATACCCAGAGGGTATCCGTACAGGAGATATCGCGAAGTTTGAGGCGATCGCAGATGCAACCAAACAAATGACTCGTTTAACAGAAGATTTATTACTACTGGCGAGAACTGACAATTTACTTAAAGAGCAGTATCAGGATGTGAATTTAAGTGAGTTATTAGCTGAACTTATCCAATTTTATAGCCCTCAAGCTGAAGCCAAATCAATTAAATTACAGTTTTTAGTAGATAAGCCGATTTATACTTTTGGCGATCGCGCACAGTTGCGAAGATTGTTTGCTAATTTGATCGCAAACGCTATTCAGTACACATTAGCGGATGGTAGGATCGAACTAGATTGTCAAATAACTGGACAGCGAGTATTAACTTCAGTTCACGATAGTGGAATTGGAATTGCGCTAGATCAGGTTGATAAAGTTTTTGAGCGCTTTTGGCGATCAGAATGCTCACGAACTTATCATGCGGGTAGTTTTGGATTGGGATTAACGATCGCCCAAGCGATCGCTAATCAGCATGATGGGGAAATCACTGTCACCAGCGAACTAGGAATTGGTAGTTGCTTTACCGTTTCTCTGCCGCTTTTGGTTAAGGGTTAACAAAGTTACAAAAGCCACAATTACAACCAGAAAAAGAATACTAGTCACGACCGTACCTAAACCAAAGCCACCATTTGCAGTAGGTTGAGACAGTAGATCACCCACAGATGCTCCGAGTGGACGGGTCAAAATGTAAGCTAGCCAAAATGCTAAGATTCCATTCATTCGGAAGTATTTATAACTGATGGTGATGATGGCAATTGCAGTACCAAATATTAGTGCTGCTTGGGTATAGCCTAGCTTTAAAGTCTCGGCAAGAAGATCTCCTGTTGCCGTACCCAAGGCAAATGTAAATAAAATAGCTGCCCAGTAGAAAAGCTCTCTTTTAGCTGTGTTGATAGAATGCATAGCTAAAGTCTTTTCGGTTAAATACCAGAACCCAAAAATACTTAATAGGACAATACTAAATGCGATCGTAGTTGTCACTAAACTAATGCTAAAGATATCTATCAAGCTATCTGTAATTAACGTACCAGTCACGCTCATGAAAACGACTACAATCCAATAGCTTAATGGTATATAGCGTTTAAGCCGAAACTGATTTAAAAGCAACATTAGTAATATACCGCTCATAATATAAGATGTATTGACTAGACCCATCTTCAACTCTACATTCAAATAATCAGCCGCAGTTTCACCTACTGTAGTTGCCAAAATCTTAATAATCCAGAAAGCAACTGTAACCTCTGGAACCCTGTTTAACACTTTTTGCATAATCATAATATTTTTTCTGGTTGATTTTTAAAATTGCCTAAGTATTGAGTTTTAATTAGGAATAAATAGAGTAATTTCTTATTTACCCCCAGTGAAATTTAAATTGCAAACTTTTTACTTGCCCAGAGTAATAGAAACGTTGCTATTAGAGAGCAACTAGAAGAGAAACCAAAGGCACTTGTAGCGCCAAATCTCTCATAGAGCCAACCAAAGATAATCGAAGCTGGTAACAGCATTAAACCACTCACTAAATTAAACCAACCATAAGCTGTTCCCAACAATGATGTAGGAGCTAGATCCGCTACTAATGCTTTTTCCACACCTTCAGTAGCTGCCATAAATATTCCATAAAATGCAAATAATCCAAAAATTACTATGGGAGTAGATAAACTTAATAGTCCTAAGCAAATGTAAAATAAGCCATAAGATAACCATCCCATCGTAACTAAGCGAATACGACCAAATCGATCAGATAGTGCTGAAAGCGGTGTGGAAAATACGGCGGCAATTGCCGAAATAGTTGCCCAAGCCAAAGGTACTTGCACTTCTGATAAGCCTAACTCTTTAGCTCTAAGAAGTAAAAACATATTAGATGAGTTACCAAGAGTGAAGATTGTCACAGCTAAAAGATAGCGTTTAAAGTCAACTGGTAATTCTTTAAAGTTCCAACTAAATCTTTTATTTCCCGCTTGAGTTACTATTTCCTGAGGCTCTTGAATCAGTAGAGACATTCCGAGACAGAGTGTGGCTGGGATAATCGAAATCAAAAATAGGTCTTTAATTTTGTATCCAAATCCTAGAAGTAAAGCAGCTAAGATTGGACCGATTACGGCTCCCGCATTATCCATCCCACGATGCAGACCAAAGGCTAAACCACGGGTTTCTGGAGACACACTTGCCGCTAACATGGCATCTCTTGGAGAACTTCGTAAACCTTTGCCCACACGGTCAATCATGCGAATAAATAAGACTCCTACCCAACTGTTGGCAATTAAGACCAATGGGCGGCTAAAACCAGCTAAGCTATAGCCGATGACTATCCAAGGCTTGGCAGAATTGGTGACATCCATAATTATTCCAGACAACAGCTTTAGAAAGCTACTGGTAGCTTCTGCAATACCCTCAATAACCCCCAAAGATTTTGGACCAACCATGAATACAGATGCCAAATACACAGGAATCAGTGGATAGAGCATATCGCTGGCGGTGTCGTTCAGAAGGCTGATTAATCCGATTAGCCACACATTAGGAGGCAGTCTTCGTAAGGTAGTGAGCAAAATTAAATTCCTAAATGATTCACTAAATCATAATAAGGTAACCATCTTATGAAGAGGGTTTTAAGACTTCAACTTATGTTTCAAATCAGGGAGAATAACTTACTAACGTCTCTATGTAACGTTAGTAAGTTATTCTAACATTCAACCAGTTGGTCTAGATTTGAGAAGTGTTAGTCTAGTTTTTTACCTAGCCATGCCATCATCATTGGTTTCGCCATCACCATCGCCCATTCCAGTTTCGGAAACTTGAATGCTACTGCGAACGTGATTGCTTTCATTGCCCTCATTATTCAGGCTATCGGTATACAGGACACGACCGTTACCCGCATCGACTTTAACTTCCTTCTGCGCGATCGCGACAGAATAGACAAGACTGCCATCCTCATTTTCTAAATTCACAGAAGTTGCCTTACCAGCAACAGCAGCTTCTGCGGCTTGTTGTGCTTGCTGAGGTGTGATTTTTGCCAAAGCGCGGAGTTTGGTTGACTGAGTTGCATCGATTAGATCGTCTCTCGATTCACCAGTCTCGCGAGTTTCAGACATTTCGCGTTCGGCAACTTCTATAGCTGCTGGTTTGGCGGTTGACATGGGAATAGCACGAGCAGATTTTGCCAAACCACCAATACCGACTAATCCGACTAGAGTCGCAACTAGAATTGCCTTTGTCGAAGTTTTCATCACAAGTAACCTTGATTTATTGGTTTACGTTTCAAACTATAGAGATAAATAATCAAGAAGTTTGAAAGGTCGTATTCAAAATGCAAAAAGGAAATATCTTGATTGGAATAGTGATTGCTAAGCTATGCAATGAAATCAATAAATATGGGACTCTTTCTAAGTTCTTGATTATTTATCTCTATAGTCTGTCTTATCACACAATGTGAGGTTCAATTTTGATGAGTAATGGCTCTAGACGAGACAAAACATGAAAGAACAATGAATAAAAAGCAAAAAGATATTATCAGCAAGGTACCAGAAGTAATCTTAATCTTCTGGATCATCAAGATTCTTGCTACAACCCTTGGCGAAACTGGCGGAGATTTAGTGTCTATGTCAATGAATCTTGGCTATCTTGTCAGTACGGTCATCTTTACAGCCATATTTGTTGTTGCGGTAATCGCTCAGGTTTTTGCAAAAAAATTCCATCCTATCCTTTACTGGGTAACGATTATTGCAACAACAACTGTGGGAACGACATTAGCGGATTTCGTGGATCGTTCTCTTGGTATTGGCTATGCGGGCGGGACGACAATATTGCTTATCTTGCTTTTTAGCTCGTTATTTATTTGGTATCGCACGCTTGGTTCGATCGCTGTCGATACTGTAAGTACGCCTAAATCTGAAATATTCTATTGGGTCACAATCATGTTTTCCCAGACATTAGGTACTGCGCTTGGTGATTGGACAGCAGATACAGCAGGGCTTGGGTATAGCGGTGGAGCAATATTGTTTGGGACAATGCTGGTTGCGATCGCGATCATGTATTACCGAACAAATATATCTCGAACCATGTTGTTTTGGGCAGGATTCATCCTTACTAGACCACTTGGCGCGGTTGTTGGTGACTTTCTAGACAAACCTATAAGCAAGGGCGGTTTGGAGTTAAGCCGCTTCACAGCGTCAGCCACGCTTCTCGTGTTGATTGTGGCGTGTATCTTTATCTTTCCGCAGAAACCAGCCAAACAAAAACACTGAGTTCTGAACAATTCAATTCCATAAAGGACAGTAGTAACTTACTTATGAACTGGATGGTTTTATATCCTCTGGATTTGTCCTAATTGGGGGACACCATAGATACTGAGTCCGATTCGGTTAATGTTGACACCTAATGCTTTTTTACTTATTAAATATTCTCTTTAAAGATTATGTTATCGACTGCGCTAGTTTCTTCTGAGTCTGTAGACCTTGGATTTGTACAATTAGGTTTGCTTAAAGTAATTTTCTTGGGAATTGTGCAGGGAATTACCGAACTATTACCCATTAGTAGCACTGCTCATCTTCGCATTGCCCCTAGTTTACTTGGATGGCAAGACCCTGGTTCCGTGTTTTCCGCAGCTATGCAGCTTGCGAGTTTAGGTGCTGTTTTAGTTTACTTTTGGCAAGATATCAAAAGTCTAGCGGGCAGTTCGATAAGAGCGATCGCGCATCAAGATTATCAATCCAAATCTTTTCGCTTAACTTTAGGACTATTGATCGGCACTGTTCCCATTGGTATCGCAGGACTATTACTAAAAAAGACCCTAAATGCTTCTAATTCTCCTTTGCGTAGTCTTATAGTTATTGGCTGTGCATCTATTTTTATGGCTTTATTACTAGCGATCGCTGAGCTACGTGGTAAAAGAGAAAGGAATTTTGAGAAACTTATACTTTTCGATGGACTATGGGTAGGAATTGCTCAAGCCTTTGCCTTAATCCCTGGCGTATCTCGTTCTGGTTCTACCTTAACGGCGGGATTATTTCTGAATATGGAAAGAGAAACTGCGGCGCGATTCTCGTTTCTGTTAGGATTACCTGCAATTATTCTGGCAGGAGCAGTAGAGTTACATGCTCTAACTAAGGCAGGATTAGATCTAAATGGCTGGTTAATTCTTGGGGCAGGTTTGACCTCTGCTAGCATTTCCGCATTTCTGGCTATTTTTGGACTGCTTCGATACTTAGAGAAGCGAAGTACTTGGTTCTTTGTTTGGTATCGCCTAGTAATGGGATTATTTTTATTGATTGGTTCAGTAATGGGTTTCCTTCGCTGAGATGTATATAAAATCCATAGGATATGCAATGTCTAGTAGCCTATCGGAATAATCAAGATTTCCTGTAAAAAGATTTTATTAAAACGGGTGAATTTAACTGTGTGCAGTCGAAGCAACTTAGTGCGTAGAAATATTTCAGTACATATGGAAACATCTAATACTGAAATTGATCAATTAGCAGAGACTCTAGGAGGCTATTGCTATAGGGATCAAGTTCGTGAATATGGCTTATATCAATCATTTTTCTTTGAGCAGGAAGCAAATGCCAAGCAATTTTTTATGGACGTATTTCGATTCCCTGAAGTCATCAGTGTTGGTTTTGAGAAATCTCTATAAAAAGTCCTTGGGTTACACTAAAAGAAGCAAAATTCATAGTATTTTTCTGAATTATAGAGTTTGAGAAATATTACTTTCCAGTCATTTTTACTATCAAATAATCAGTCTAAATATTTTCTATGCAGCAATTAGTTAAAGTATGGATTAATCGCTTAAATTCTTGGAGCAGTTTTCGCGGCTCTAGTATTGGTGTAGTTAGTTTTGTTGGTTGTCTTGCACTATTAATGGTCTTGGGGTGGTTGTGTCAAGAGGTTTGGGAGAAAGAAGCCTTTAGTTTTGACACTAATATTTTACTGTGGATTCATCAATCAGCAACCCCAATTTTAGATTCAATAATGCTCAATATTACAGGTTTAGCAGATCCACCAATGGTGGCTGCAATCTTCTTTGGTACTGTATTCTGGCTGTGGAGAAAGCGCAAATATTTACAAATAAAAGTATTTGCAATCGCCTGTATCGGAGGGTTAGCTCTTAATGTGGGATTGAAACTCTTTTTTGCTAAACCACGCCCCCAATTATGGCATCAACTAATTGTAGAGACATCTTCTAGTTTCCCAAGTGGTCATGCTCTTGGATCAATGGTTGTATATGGATTTTTAGCATATCTATTAGCAACGGAATTCACTCGATCTTCTCAATTAATTTATGCTGTAATGACTGGATTAATTTTATTGATTGGTTTAAGCCGTCTATATTTGGGAGTTCACTGGTTGACAGATGTGATTGCAGGTTATTTGGTCGGATTTTTGTGGGTGATTACTTGTATCTCAATCCTAAAGTGTAATTTATTATCTCATAATGAAAATTAGCTTTGCTGTATTGGATTGATTGTCAA
This sequence comes from Pseudanabaena sp. BL-A-41, assembly GCA_050632425.1. Taxonomy (GTDB): domain Bacteria; phylum Cyanobacteriota; class Cyanobacteriia; order Pseudanabaenales; family Pseudanabaenaceae; genus Pseudanabaena. Next base: position 164,301 of record CP192605.1, read on the forward strand.
CATAGGATAAAACAAAACCCAAAAGAGTAATGGCGGCGCGAAGCGCCGCCATTACTCTTTTGGGTTTTGATGCCCTAAGCAAAACTTGCATTGCTGTAATTAGTTTTTCGATAGATACTGCTAGCTTTATGCTTGAGCCACAACTTTTATATGTGAAACTGCACAGTATTGCATTTCATCCTGATTTCATTTTCTTGATTTAGAATGTAAGCATCAATTTAAAAACCCATATTAGAGAAAATACTAATCAAACGCAAGGTAGATAAATCGAATGGATGTGAGACTTGTATAAACAATGACAACGCAGAGAGATGACTGGTTTCCTACTCCGATTTGGCACTTTGATATTCCAAATTATGAGCAGCTAAACAAAAAATTACTTCAGGCAATTTATCTTGAAAAACAAAAAGATAATCAAGGAGTCAGTTGGTCAAATGGAATAGGATGGCATAGTAAAGACTATTTACATCAACGCCTAGAATTCCAAGACATTGCTCAAATCATCGTAACTAATTCACTAGAGTCTGGAGAAGAAATTGGCTTTGACCTAAAAAGGTTCACCATGATTCTTGGGAATTGTTGGGCAGTTGTAAATCCCAAGTTTGCCTTTAACTTTATCCATAATCATCCAAACTCAGTACTTAGTGGAGTCTATTATGTGAAAGCTGCTGAAAACTGCGGTGGTATTTTCTTTAAAGACTCTCGTGATGTTGCTCATATGTTTATGCCAGCACTTACCGAACTGACTCCTTGGACGCTCCAAAAGATTACCTACAAAGCAACAGAAGGTAAAATGATAATTTTTCCAAGTTGGTTAAATCATGGTGTGGAACCAAATCTCAGCGATGAAGAGCGTGTTTGCATTAGCTTTAATATCAGTATGACTTATTTAACATCCGCATAAAATTAGAGTTGTAGGATGCAGAACGAAGCACTGCTCATCCTTAAGATTGAAAATCATATGAGAATTCTACTGGTTGAAGATGAAGAGGATCTTGGTAAGGCTCTACAACGGAGCTTGAAGCAAGAAAAATATGTTGTTGATTGGGTACAGGACGGTGCAGAAGCATGGAGATATCTTTCAAGTCCTGAAGTAGATTATGTGTTGGCAATTGTCGATTGGATGTTGCCAAGTTTATCGGGTTTGGAAATATGTAAGCGCTTGAGAGCACAGGGTAATTCGCTGCCAGTGTTAATGTTGACAGCGAAAGATCAGCTTGAAGATCGGGTGATGGGTTTGGATTCAGGGGCGGATGATTATCTTGTTAAGCCATTTGGGATGGTTGAACTAATGGCGCGGTTGAGAGCGTTACTACGGAGACCGACTCAAGTTCAGCCGCAAATCTTACAGGTGGGAAATTTGATTCTTGACTATGGGAAGTCAACAATTGCGATCGCTAATCAAAGTGCGATCGCTGAAGGTCTCATGCTGACAACTAAAGAATTTCAATTATTGGAATACTTTATGCAGCATCCTAATCAGATTCTGACTCGTGACCAGATTATGAATCGACTATGGGAATTTCAATCCGAACCTGCTAGTAATGTCGTAGCAGCCCAGATTCGTCTGTTGAGAAAGAAATTAGCAGAATATAGTTGTGATATTGGGATTGAGACAATCTATGGTTGGGGATATCGCTTGAATTCATGAATCACAATAAAATCTTTTTTGGAGCGCGGTTACATCTTGCAGGTTGGTATGCAGGAGTGATGGGAATCATTTTGACTCTATCAGGAGTCGGTATTTATCAGGTGATGGCTCATGCCCATTGGCAAGCAGTCGATCGCGAGTTGGAGTCCGTAGCGGGGACATTGCATGATAGTTTAGAACCTCTACTACAACAAAGCGATCGCATCGATCCGAGCTTACAACAAATTCTTCCTAACCTTTGCGTCATCGGTGAGAAATGTGAGCAAGAATCTTCCACAAGGCATATTATAGGCGCGATCCAACAAGATAGCTTCTATGTATTATTTCTGACTCGTTCGGGAACCTTGATTGCCACTGTCGGAAAACCACCTATGGGAATTTTCCCTCAGACTGAACAAAATGCTTGGCAAACAATTGAGGATCGAGAGGGAAATCGCTATCATCAAATCTCACTTTTACTTAAAAACAATCGCGGGAAATCATGGGGATATCTGCAAGTAGGGCGATCGCTGGCTGACTATGAGCATCATCTTGAGCAATCAAAACTGATATTGATAGTGAGTTTGCCGATCGCATTTCTGATTGTGAGCATAGCAAGTTGGTATTTAGCAGGTATGGCGATGAAACCAGTTTATTTCTCTTATCGTCAAATCCAGCAATTTACGGCTGATGCTGCCCATGAACTGCGGACTCCGCTTGCAGCAATTCGAGCCACAGTTGAATCTACTCTTAGTAGTGATGCAATTTCCGAACTAGAATCAAGAGATATTTTACAGACAATTAATCGCCAAACGGTGCGGCTTTCAGAATTGGTTCAAGATTTACTTCTCCTTTCGCGGATGGACTTACAACTAATTACTTTACAAAAGCAGACTTGTTGTTTGAATGAAATTGTTAGTGATTTAGTTGAAGAAGTTTCGGCACTTGCCATCCAGTCAGATATCGATCTAGAACTGAAAGTTGCTAATGAATCTGCAATTTATGTCAATGGTAACGAAGATCAACTCTATCGACTGATTCTTAATATTCTGATCAATGCGATTTATTACACTCCTGAACATGGCAAAGTTGAAATATCTCTTGATCAAATCGATCACCATGCGATTATCCAAATTCAGGATAATGGAATTGGCATAAGTTCCAGCGATTTACCCAACATCTTTGATCGCTTCTATCGAGTAAGTAATGATCGCTCTCGCAAAAAAGGTGGATCGGGACTAGGATTGGCGATCGCCATGGCGATCGCCAAATCTCATAGTGGTGATATTCAAGCTAAGAGTGAGCTTGGAGAAGGTAGTACATTTACGATCAAGCTCCCTTTAGCCTAAATAGGTGGTGCTTCGCGCTGCCTATTTAGGAATATCAGAATAGATTTTGTATTTCATTCCCATTTCATTCCGCTCTGTCATATTTGAAATGTAAGCATTTGAATTAAAGAGTCAAGTATGAAAAAATTAATGTTTCTCGGCACAGCATTAGCAGCAACATTTGTGTCTGTGTCCGCTACTTTTGCTACTCCTTCTTTGCCTGATCTACCTGCACCGCACATTGATGCAACTGAAGCGATGCCTGATAATGCAAGTGCCTTAAAACCCACCTATTTATTTAAAGTTCATGTCCAAGGACATACTCTTTCGAGCGTGACCATTGACTTGCCTGAAGGAATTAAGGTTGGTGGAACTATTGATGTAGTCGATCAACTTAATCGTTCATTAGGAGCAACGATTACTTCACAAGGTAATAAATCTGTAATCTCCTTTGCTCAGCCAGTTGCCATTGGCACAACTCTAAAATTTTCTATGCGTGACATGAATATTGATAGACAACGCACAAACTTTACTCATCTAATTCCTGTTTCTGGAAAATTCGCAAATTTGGATGCAAATATTCCGCTTGGACTTGTTCGTATTCAAACCTATGACAACTAATAGATTGATTTTTTGAGAAAAGCTAGATCGGTTTTGGATTTGGTGATCAAAGCAGCGATCGCTAAATCCCTTGACATCTCTATTCAAATCAAGAGTAGGTTGGGACAGGGTAGTACATTCACAATTAAAATTCTTTCTGTTTTTGTTGGAATATTTCATCATCATTTCATAACAATCCGTCATAGTTGAAATGTAAGCATTTAAACATTCAAGTTAATAGAGTCAATCATGAAAAAATTAATGTTTCTCGGCACAGTGTTAGCAGCAACATTTGCATCTGTGTCCGCTACTTTTGCTACTCCTAGACTGCCTAATCTATCCGCACCTCACATTGATGCAACTGAGGCAATACCCAATAACAAAGGTGCATCAAGTTCTACCTATTTCTTCCAAGTTCATGTCCAAGGACATACTCTTTCGAGCGTGACCATTGATTTACCTGAAGAGATTAAGGTTGGTGGCACTATTGATGTAGTCGATCAACTCAATCGTTCTGTAGGAGCAACGGTTACGCCACAGGGTAACAAAGCTACCGTCTCTTTTGCTCAGCCAGTCGCCACTGGTACAACTCTGAATTTTTATATGCGTAATGTATCAATTGCTTGGAACAAAAAAGACTTGATTCATCTAATTCCTGTTTCTGCAAAATTCGCAAATTTAGATGCAGATATTCCACTTGGACTTGTTCGCATTCAAACCTACGGCAAGTAACGGATTATCTCACACCAACTTGTGAGATAAGGCGACAAAAGCAAAGCTTTTGCCGCCTTATCTTTGACAAAATTGAAATATTAAGATTTCATTCCTATTTCATTTTGTTATGAGATGCTTGATATAACAGCAATTGCAATAACTTTTGAGTATAAAAGCTAGATTAAGCAAATGAGAATCTCCCAAAAACTTCACGCTCCTATTGTTAAAGTACTTCTTAGTTTGATTTTGCTTTCTAATCCTGCGATCGCACTAGCTCATGCTGGACATGGAGATGAATTTAAGGGAAATAACACAACTCAGATCACAGGAATAACTGTAGAGGATGAAGTTGCTAAATCGCTGGGAATCAAAGTAGAAACTGTAAAGCAACAGCCCCTAAAATTTGGTATTCAAACCACAGGTCAGATTGAGCCTTTACCGAACCAACAAGTAAAAGTGACCACTCCGATCAAGGGAACGATTATTAATTTGCTAGTAGAGCCAGGAGCTTTAGTTCAAGCAGGTCAACCTGTGGCAATTCTATCTAGTCCAGAACTAGCAGATTTACGAGTTAGTGCGCTAGAGAAAAAAGCAGATGCAAGTGGAAATGTGCTAACTTCTGAGTCGAATTTACGTTTAGCTCGACAAAATCTCGAACGTCAGAAGCTACTTGTGGATGCAGATATCCGTCAGGCTCAAACTGAATTAAATCTAGACAAAGAGCGTTATGAGCGCGATAAAGAATTATTAGAAAAAGGGGCGATCGCCAGACGACAATTACAAGAGTCAGAAGCAAAACTTGCTTCTGCAAGAGCCTCTCTAGCCAAGGCAGAAAGCCGCTTACCTTTGCTAGAAGCACAAGCACAACTAGAAAGAGCAGAAGCTGAGGTACAAGTATCTTCGATTAGAGTAGATCTCAGTACAGCCGCTTACTCAGCTCGATTAAATCAGCTAGATGCTAGCGCAAACTCTAATGGCACGATTACAATCACTGCACCAATTGATGGGGTTATAAGCGATCGCGAAGCAACAATTGGAGAGTCAGTTGATGCAGCAGGCAAGCCTTTGATGACCATCGTCAATGATCAAAGGGTTCTAGCCAGTGCGAATATTTACGAAAAAGATATAAGTAAAATTCGGATTGGTCAACCCGTACAGGTGAAAATTGCAGGACAGCCCTCGACTACAGTTTTTCAAGGCAAGGTGACGGTGATTGGTACTACTGTGGAAGGACAAAGCCGTATTGTTCCAGTAAAAGCTGAGATTGGCAATGTTAAGGGGCAGTTAAAGGCGGGGATGTTTACCAATATCGAAATCCTCACCGATAGTGTTGCTGTGCCAACCTTAGCAATTCCTGCTGCGTCAGTAGTAGAAGCAAATGGCAAGCAGTTAGTATTTGTAAAAAATGGTAAGTCTTATCAACCTATTGATGTGACGTTAGGAAGGACTTCGGGGGAGTTAGTGGAAGTTACAAGCGGATTATTTGAAGGCGATCGCATTGTTACTCAACGCGCTAGTCAACTATATGCCCAATCTCTACGTGGTGACAGTAAACCTAAAGATGCGAAAGTTGATCCAGTGGCATCTGCACCTAATTCTGCAAATGGACAGATTGCGTGGTGGGCAATTATCTTAGCAGGAGGTATTGGCGGCGGAGGTATTGTTGCGGCTGCTTTTTGGCTAGGAAGGCGATCGGGTACAAAAATGGTGATTTTGCGTGAGCCTTTAAGTACAAGCGATCGCATTGATAGATAAGCCACTATTTTCTAGGTGCATACATAATTACTAAAACTCCCATGAGTGCAATCCAGCCGCCTAGCATATCAAACTTATCTGGCACAACTTTATCTACTTGCCATCCCCAAAGTAAGGATAGAACGATGAATATACCTCCATAGGCAGCATAGACGCGCCCAAAATTTGATGGCTGTAAAGTTGGGATTACAGCATAAATAACTAGTAGCAAAATTCCCAATGCTCCTAACCAGATGCTTTTACCCTCTTTCAGCCACAGCCAAAATAGGTAGCCACCGCCTATTTCACACAGTCCGGCTATCAAGAAATAGAATAGTGATTGTAAAACTGACATTAGCCCTACTTGAATATAATGTTTAGCCCATAGTTTAAAATTCGCCTCTAGCTTCTGGACTTCTAACTATGGACACCTGTAGCAACCATAATTCCCCATAAAGTTCCTAGCTTCTGTTTCCTTGCTTCTATGACATCAAATCCAGAAGTAGTTAGAAGATCGCTTAACTCTTTCTGGGTATAACAAATCTTATGAGCAGGATCAAATATTTTCAGAAATAGATCTAAGGCTTGGCAAAGCCAATAATCTCGACACCAATCCATAATGATTAGCTTGCCTTGAGGTTGAAGAATGCGGCGTATTTCTTTTAAGGTATCTAGAGGCTGCTCAAAGTAATGGAAGGCACTGACAGTAACTACCATGTCAAATTTGTGATCTGGAAATGGTAAGGATCTTGCACTAGCTTTGACAAATTCTAGGTTAGGAAGTTTTAATCGTGCCATATCTAGCATCTTTTCGGAAATATCAACACCAATAACGTTTAGATCAGGATGTAAATTAAGAAGCCTTTTTTCTAGTTCTCCAGTCCCACAAGCAATATCTAAAATATGCTCATTGCCTGAAATTTGTTTTGATCTTTGTAAATAGTCGATCAGGAAATTAAGTGTATTGCTAACATAGCTGCTCCATCGGTGATCATAAATCTCAGCAAATTGATCATATTGATTTTTAACTTTTGATTCGATTGACATGGCTAAGGCAGCTTGAAAAAATAAGTTAAGCATCTTGGAAGGTTCTCACTAGTCTTAACAAGGGGCTTAAGCCCCTTGCCTATTCAAGTTGTTTTTACAAGAAGCCTAAAACTTCTAATGACTATGTAGGTGATGAATATCCTTGTAGTGAGCATGACGATGGTGCATGGGTAGATGCTCATGGGAGTGAGTATGCGGTTCAGTTAATAATACACCTTCAGGATGGTCGTGTTGATGATGCTCATCGTGAGTATGCTCATGTTCATGCCAGATATATTCATGCTGATGTTCATGAGTTTTAGGAGATAGCAATATTTGGACTCCTGCGAGAAGAGCAAATCCTATAAAGCTGCCGTAAAGGAAAGAGATATTACCATGACTGCCCAACCAACCTGCGAGGGGATAGGCGATCGCCCACCAGAGATGACTCCAAGCAAAATGTGCGCCATAAACTCGCCCCTGAAGGTTAGATGGAATCTGATCGGCAATCAGAGTCTGGGTAGGTAGATTCACGAAAACTTGTCCCATTCCTGCGATCGCCCAAAGTAGCATTAGTGGCGTTAAACCAACATAATTCGCGGGTAAAATTGCTGAAGTAATCAAAACTGCGCCAAACAGAACTACAACTGTGCGTTCCCACTTTTGATTGATTGCTCCTACAGTTACCGCCGCTATAGTTGCGCCAATGCCAAAAGCAGCCATTACCCAGCCATATTCTAAACTGCTCAGTTTGAGAGTTCCTTTTATGTAGCCTATGGTATTTACTAAAATCTGCGCTCCTGCAATCGATGCTACAAGTTGGAGAAGGAGCGCATAGCGAATAAAAGCATTAGCAAATAAGCGGGTTGTTCCTTCTTTGACATCACCAATAATTTTAGCGATCGCTCCCTTTTGAGATTCTTCTATATTTTCGTTCTGCTTTACTCTAAGTTGATTTGGAAGTGTGAAAATTAAAACTGCGGCAATTAAGAAAGAAATTGCATCCAGAAAAAATATCTGTCTTGCCCCAATCCATGCTGATACACTGCCAGCAATTCCAGGACCTAAAACGCCTAACAATTGATAAGTCGCAGCAGAAAGGGCGATCGCCTGAGCATATTCACTTTTACCTTATATTTAGTCTGCTGATTGTGGCGATCATCAATGCAGAAAGGGCGATCGCCTGAGCATATTCACTTTTACCTGTGACTAAGGGAATCGTGGCTTGATAGGTAGGTGTAAAGAAGGCATTGAATACGTTCAGCGCAAAGACTAGAACATAAATCTGCCAAACTGCATTGACAAATGGCATAGTTCCCACAATTACCATTCGCGCAATATGAGTGATGCCGAGAATTAGTTTGCGATCTAAACGATCGGCGATCGCCCCTGCGATTGGTGAGAGAATCACAAAAGCTGTAACTCTCAAGGTCAGAGCTACAGAAAGAACTACGGCATTATCTTTTCCTGCTAGTTCAAAAGTGAGTAAAGCCATTCCTAACCATGTTAGAACGTCACCAAATAAGCTGATGGTTTGAGCAATATAGAGTTGGGCAAAAGTTGTATTTCTTAAGCTTTGCAAAAGCGGAAAATTAGACATTGCTTGAATTCAATAAAGGAGATTATTTGAGAACTCTGGTCGCATTGGCGCGTCACAGGCAAAATAAAGAGTGTCAGCCTCTCGCTTTAAGTATTTCAGGTGTTTTTGTGGATTTAATTTCATGATTTATTTACGACTTTCAACCCAAGCGTGCCATCCTTCCTTAAATCCATAAAACACAATTACAAACCCTGCAAATGGGTCAGCCCACCACCATCCTAAGAGAGAATTTAAGAGCAATCCTATCAGTACGGAAGCGGCTAAATAGGCATCAATTAGGGTGACTTGGGCTTCGGTCTTAAGGGTGATATTTCTCAGCTTTTTGCCTGTGTATGCTTTGCCAGCCGCTAGAGACAGCATAACTATAAATGTTAAAGTCTGCCAAATAATTCCAACCGTAGAACTTTGTGGAATAGATCGAGAGAATAGAACGATTATAGATTGGAGCATGACATAAACGGCTTGCAGCAAAAATGCACCGCCAATCAAACGTAAAGCCAATCGTTCTCTTTGCTTGTTGTCACTGTCGTTTAGCTGCCAGATTACAATTGTCGATGCACCAATCTCAATCACTGAATCAAGCGAGAAGCCGATTAGAGCGATCGAGCCAGCTTGCGAACCTGCATACATAGTAATTGGAAAGCCGATCGCATTCCATGCTAGGGTCAGATACTCTAAGACTAATCCCAATCGCCACAGGTTACGTTTAGGCATCGAACAAAATATAACTACAAAATTATCTTAGAACTCTAGTCGCATTGGCGATTACTACTATGACTATACATGGACTTGATCATGACATTAATTAACTTCTACGAGAATATGACAAAGCGATGTGATATCACCAAGTAGATTTCTATAATATTCTGGAGCTTTTGGATAATGGGTAACTACTGAAATTATAATGCTCTCCATAAATTCGGTCAGGAGAAGTAAGATAGAAAAAACTGCTCGAAATCATCGTGAAAGTATGGAGAAATTAAAAGAAGTAAAGGCAATTCTGCAAACAATTCCACCCAATAGTCGCGTGCGCCTAAAAGCGGATAAATCTATATCTCAGTAGCAGTTGGATGTCAAGAAAAATGATGCGGCGATCGCCAAAGCTGAAAAAGCACTAAATGAGGGCAAATGGCAGACAGTGATCGCAGTCAAGGTAGTTTGTTCATAATTCACTTACCATGTTTTAAGCACTCACCAACAGCGCTGTTGCATACATCACGGCTAGCCCCAGACCAAATCCCGCCAAACTCGATTTAGATAACCACGAACTATTCTGCTTTTGTGCAGTGCGAGTTAGATATGACCCAACCTCAACAATTACTTGTAACACGGCTCCTGCGCCAATACTCAAAAATAGCACGGCAAAAATTGGCATAAACGCGAATGCTCCAATCCAAGTGCCGATCACCGCAGGTAGACCTGCTAAAGCGACTAAACCAATCAGAGTTCTAAGTTTGGGGCGGAGATCGATGAGTGGAGCCGCAATGCCAATTCCTTCTGTAATATTGTGGAGCGTAAAACCGATGACAAGCAGAGATCCCAGAGCTGCTTCTCCCACTGCAAAAGCAGCCCCGATCGCTAATCCTTCACCTAAGTTATGAATACCAATGCCTAAAGCCATGTATGTGGATAACTTAGTTCCTTCTGGCGCTTTACCAGCCCTTCTACCAATCATAAAGACTGTTAAGAAGCTAGCCGCAGTAATCAACCAAACCAGTGTACCGCCTGAAAAAACTGTCGCAACTTTCGCTGCTTTCTCGATTGCTTCTAGAAGAGTATCCACAAACAAGAAACCCAGCATACCCAGAGTCAGCGCCAATAGAAATTTCATGCCCTGACCACTCAGCGCTTTTAAAGCTGGGTAGAACATCATTCCCAAACCAACAGGTACAATACCGACATACAACCCTAATAAAGCAAAGCTCAACAAGCGATTACCCGAAACCGTGGGAGTTTGCACAGCGACTTCAATTTTATGTTCAAACGCCACGCCTGTATTCGTCAACAAACTAATATGATGAGATTCTCCCTCGACCCATTGATAAGGCAGTCGAATCCAAGCACTCGAAAGCCGAGGTAACTCACCTGCTGGATCTTGCGTAAATTGCCAATATGCTCCATCGATTTGCACTTGAGCAATTCGCATTGGTTGTGAACCATCGGCACGAACCGAAAGGGAAATGCCTGTCTCATCTAAAATTGTCTGTTCTACAGTGAGTTTTTCTACAGGTGGTGCAGCACTCTTCAACAGTGCTAGTGGATTTGTCGTTAAGAAAATGCCAATTAATGCAGTAATCAAAACTAGGGGAAAAATCACCCAAAGCCAAGTAATTTGTTTTTGTAGTTTTTGCTCATTCATACCATTACCTCAAAAGCAGCCATCCAACCTAATTCAAGAAATTCAGACTGATGGGCATGGAACATATACTTTCCAGCCTCAAAATCTTGAAAAGAAAACTCTAAAATGCCTCGCTGGGCTTGGATCATTGATACCGTATCAATTATGCGATGGGTCGGAATGAGCGTTGTGCCATGGTCGTAGAAATCAAAGAAATTAGCATGAAGATGAAAAGAATTGATCGGGTCAAATTCAACCACATTGATCAGGTAAATCCGAATCGGGCGATCGCGTTCAACCTGAATTGGACGCTTCATAAACTCGAAGGGAATCGTATTAATCGCATAGACTTCATTCTTCTCGTCAAAATTAGTGTCAAAAGCATTCATCACCATGACAAATTCCTGCCACTTAGCATTTTCAGTCGTTCCTAGTTGCCGAGATTTCGCCACCGCTTCCTGTTCGAGATGCTTTTGAGGATCGGGGTCAACAATAAATGCTCCATACATTCCCTTATGCATATGGCGTTTAAATGGAACCGAGTGGCAGTGATATAAATGGCAACCAAATGGTTTTGCCTCAAACTCATAGGTGACTTCCATCTCAGGGAATGCTTCAAGTGTTCCAGCAATTCCATCTTGACGTGCTGAATGAATGCCGTGAAAGTGAATTGTGTGTGGATGAGATCCAGAATTCTTAAAACTGATCCGCACGCGATCGCCCTCTGTAACTCGGATTGTTGGTCCAGGTACTCGCCCGTTGTATGTCCAAGCTGGATACTTTATGCCAGGGGCGATTTCAATTTCTTTTTCTTTTACGACAATGTTGTATTCCCGTAGTGTTTGACCATTAGACAATTGCGAGACTTTCCCTCCATCCCAATCGGTTAACATTTTGCGCGGATCAAATCCATTTTTAGTCGAATCTACATCTCCGACCATCATGTTACCGCCATGCACCATGCCCGACTGGGACATATCCATCGCTTGCTGATTGCCCTTTGATAGGTCAGGGGATTGAGCAAAAGCATTGTCAGGGAATAACTTACCGAAAAGAGTTCCAGCCCCTAGCAAGCCTGCTCCAAGGAGCGATCGTCGAATTAGATTGGGTTCCATAAAAAATACTACGGTGTAGCAACCTTAAGCTCCAAACAGTTTTCATAATCGTTTCATTATTCATAGTATCACAGCCATGAGTAGCTTTCATAATCGTTTCATAAAAAAATTAATCCACAAAAGTGTGACAACACTTTTGTGGATTAAAAACTAGAGCCAGTATGGATTTTCAAGATAGAAATATCTAAAAGATTCAACAAGTGGCTTCAGAATTTTGCCCCTCGTAATGAGTGAAAACGAACTACTTTGGCTAAATTTGCTGCAAACGGCGGCGCTGTAACCAAAATCCTACAATTAGCCCAAATACCAAAACTGTGGTGAAGTAAAATAATCCAATAAATCTCACTGACATTGGAGGGGCGATACCTTCCACATCAATTTCTTGAGATGCCTTAAATGGCTGGAATTGGCGACTACTAATTGGGTTAGGAGATACTTCGACTTCAACTTTATGTGGCGCACCATCAAAAAATTGCTCTTGCCATGTTAGCAATCCTAGAGAATTGGCAACACCTTGATATCCAAAAGCTACCCAGTTATTTTCTAGTTGAGTGGATTTAATCGCAACCATAACATCACTCACAGGCTGATTAGTCTTGATATCAGTGAGTTTTGCTTGAAAAGTCGCCATTTGTCCTACCGCAGTAGATTTATCTCCAGTTAGTTCTAGTTTCAATCCTTGAGACTCCACTAAACCAGAATTGTTAGTAGCAAGTGTCGCTGACTCCATTCCTGATTGGGCCTTAACTAATTCAGCACTGATGTTAAAGAATAATAGAGAGGCGATCGCTAAAACAGTCACGCCACTAAGAAGTAGTCGAACTGGACGCGGGGCAACCTCTCCAGCTTTAATCTGTTGACCACTGCCAATAATCCAACCACCACCAAACCCGATCGCTAATAATACTGCTAGCACAAAAGGAAAGTAAGTAAGCTTCAAGGGGTTTTCAGGAACAGTCAGATTAAGTGTCTGCTCAATTGGCGCAAACGCATTAGCCACAGTCGGAGTCACATCGACTTTAATCTGATAGTTGCCACGAATTGGGAAAACCTGCTGCAACAAAAACTCACCTGTAGGAGCATCTCCAACAATGTCCAAAAGTTTTGTCCCCTCCACAATTGGAAAGTCTGTGGTAAACCAAGGTGTTGGTGCAGGAGCGAGGATTTGTAGATGAAACTTTGCATTCTGTAATGCTTGACCTGCGGCATCTCTCGCCTGTAACTTTAACTGGACAGGTGAATCATATTTTCCTGAGCCTAAGTATTCTGTGGCTTCCGCTTCTAATGGAGTCACTTGCGCGATCGGCGGCGTGGTCACTAATTGCACAGAGGGGGGGGGATGATTGAGAAACTCCAATGAATGCGGTACTTGTGATAATGATGAAGCAGGTGAAGCCCATCAAGAATGTTGATAATCTAAACTTTGATAACACAATTAAAAACTCCTATAAGTACTGAACTCGAACATTAATGACAACTCACACCAAGTGTGTGATGTCGCAGTGAATGAACCGAGTCATGTACCGCAGGATATGTTGTAAAGTAAACCGACCAAATTATGAGCGCCCACAAGACAACATATAAAGCTGCTTGTACTTGCACTGACATAACGAACTGCTCAGTTCGCCACCATATTGTTTGAACGGAATTTTTCATTTTGTACCTCGCAAATGAAATAAGAGTTTGAGATGGCTCACGAGCGGGTATTCTGACTTAAAAAGCTGACTGCTTTTATTACAGTTGCGGGACAGCGTTGGATTTTCGCCAAACTTTCCCCGTCTTTTCTAGTGACTGTTCTTTACTAGAACTGATAAGCATTTCAAACTATACCAGCATGAGTAGTGAGTATCTTGTAGGAGGAGAAAACTTAATGCTGTGTCAAGGTATATGTGTCAGGTAAACGCCGCCGCAATCCGTATAGCCAAACTAAACCCAAAATACCTAATGCGATCGCCACAAGACTGATGATTTGGGCAGTACGCAGCGATCCAACCATTAGGCTATCTGTCCGCAAACCTTCAATCCAAAAGCGTCCTAGACTATATGTAATTGCATAAGTCATGGTTAACGTCCCAGTTCTGATTTTGGGAAATCTGAAGAATAGAAACATTAAGATCGCGAATACACCAATATTCCAGACTGATTCATATAGAAATGTAGGATGAAAGTATGACTCGTTTACAAATTCGGCTGGACGGCGATCGGCAGGAATAAATAATTTCCAAGGCAGATCTGTGGGTCTACCAAAAGCCTCAGAATTAAAGAAATTGCCCCAACGCCCGATCGCCTGACCTAAAATCAGCGAAGGCATAACAATATCTGCCATTAGCCATGCGGAGATTCTTTGGCGCTGGCAAAAAATAATCGTGGCAACTGAACCGCCAATGATTGCGCCATGAATCGCGATGCCGCCTTCCCAAATTGCAAAAGCCTTATAAGGTTGATTTTGGAAACGTTGCCATTCAAATAAAACATAATATAGACGAGCGCAGGGAATAGCGCCAACCACTAACCAAATCGCTAGATTGCCAACCAAATCTGGATCAACACCACGTTTTTTCGCAAGTTTCTGAGCTAATAGTGTGCCGATAACAACTGCGGAGGCAATCAACATTCCGTACCAACGGATCGAAAGTGGTCCGATTCCAAAGGCGATCGGACCTGGAGATGTAAACTCAAATGCAAATGGTAAGAAGTTAAGCATTAGGAATTATGTTGTGTGAAGTTGAAACAAGAACCTATTCAAAAACAAAATGCTGTAAACAACATTTTAGGTAGTTAATGATCAGGCAACATATAAAGAAAGTTACGATCGCCTTGATAGCCTGACAAATCTGCAAGCTTTTGGAGCGATTGCTCACCCTGATAAAACTTGCCATTAATATCCCATGTAGGTACTGTTTGAATTTTGGCTGCTTCACAGAGTTGAGGTTGAGCATTCTTGCCATCAGGTAGACATTCAATCCAATTCAACTCAGCTAAAGCTTCTTTGCCAAATAATTGCTTTTGTTTGTAGCAATGGGGACAGGTATAAAGAACATACATTTTTGCATTGATTTGTTTGAGATGCTTAGCTAGAGCAATTTCGGCACTTCCTGAAGTTGTAGTAACTTCCCAACCTATAGTAGGTTTAGGTCTAGTGGTTGGTGATTGGATGATTTGTTTACCTGTGACAGCATCAATCGGTAGATTGACGGTAGTGGCTGGTTTATTAACACTTTCATAAATAACCAGAGTTCCAACAATTGTAAGCATGGCAATAATTGCACCTATGAAAAATAATTTTCCGATATCTTCCCATTTGCGACCGATGATGGAGAATACAAATAGACTGGTGGAAAGAAGTGCAGAAGCGATGCAGTAAATACAAGCAGCCTGAATTACAGTAACCAATAAATAAATCAAGTAGCCGCTAAATACCATCATCGCAGTACCACCCATAAAGAGGAGTAATCCTGTCCAGTCATCTAGCTTAGTGCGAAATTCTTTTTGTTCTTGCTTGACCAACAAGGGCGCAATCGCAAAAACAGTCATACTGACATATCCGAAACAGCCAAATAGCGATAGGGGCAACCCGAAAAGTTTGGCATAGGGAGACGTAAGCACAACATCACAAGCATTAGTTGGACAAGCCACTGATGATTGGGAAAAACTGACAAAGGTTAGATAGGCAGTAATAACCACTCCTAATGTGGAAATACCAGCCATGATCGGACGTTGATATCGTTGTAACCAAGTATGCGATCGTTGTTGCTTGCGAAGTTCCTTCACTTTTTGAGCAGTGGATGAGATGGTCTCTTCAGGAATATTTTCGTTCATGATTTTTAATTCAGACTTGATTGATAAATTGACTATTTGAGATCTTTAATGGCTGCTTGGACTTCATTTATAGCTTTAAGATCACCTAGGCGGGTATATAGTTCTTCTGCCCGTTGCAATGACTGCAAAGCCTCTTGTTTACGCTTTTGTTGTGCCAAGATTTTACCCATATTAAAGTGGGCAAGGGCATCTTCAGGATTGTTTTTGATGATTTCACGGTAGGTAATGATTGCCATAGAAAGTCTATTTTGCTCAATATATAAAGTAGCGATTACTTGTTGTATAAGTGGATTGGGTTTAAGTTTGGCAGCAGTCCGATAAAAACCAATAGCTTCATCCAATTTGCCTTGTGTAGTTAGAGCTTGGGCAATCATTAAATTTGTTTCAAGATGACGCGGATTAATTTTAAGAATCTGCTGATACCTTGCGATCGCTTCTTCTGTGGTAATTTTTGCGCGGTCTAAACTTACGCTAGTAAATAGAACATCTGGATTTGTGGGGGCAAGGCGGACAGCTTTGGCATAGATATCTGAGGCAGCTTGGATGTTCTGTTGCTTTTCAAAAACATGACCTAGATCAAGATATGCTTTTACATTGCTTGGAGCAATGGTAATCAGTTGTTGATATGCTCTAGCTGCATTTGCAAGATCATTTTGACTATCGAAAATATAGCCAATACTTTGATAAGCATCAATATTTTTAGGATCGATGGCGATCACTCGTTGATAAAATCCCAATGCCTCTGTAAAGTTTTTCTGCTGAGTGTATATGAAACCTAGACCAATTAGAGATTTTACATCTTTACTATCTAAACGGATAGCTTGTTGAAATGCAGCGATCGCCTCTGGGAATTTACTTTGTTGGGTAAACAGAAAGCCAATACTTGCTTGAATTTTGGCGTTTTTAGATTCGATGGTGGCGGCTAGTTGATAGTCAGCTAATGCACTGACTATGTCCTTTTTATGCCACAACTCTTTACCATGTTTGACTAAATCTGTAACACTAGGCTTAGTTTTGTCTGATGGCGAGATTACATGGGAAAATGCTGCTGTATTCTCAGAGATGAAAAACGCCAAGAAAGTAATGAATATCTTTTTGAACATAAATTAGATGGAATTTATTTGAGAACTTTAGGTAATAAGTAGATGTGCCAAAGAGAAGTTAACATTTTTAATAGAAAGTTTATAAAACCATAACGGGAAAACTCGTCCTGTGTCCCTTATCTATCTTCAAATGTAGAGATGATTTAGGAGTACTACAAGTAGCATTTTGATAGCATGTTGTTGAACAGCCCTTAGCTCGCTCTAGTTCACCCAATTTAGCTAAATGACTCAACATTGTGTCTAACTCTAGAAATCAAACAAATCTTCCAGAAAACCTCGCTTCCGATCGCTACGATTGCTGTCTCCTCGAATATTGCTGCGATTCTCCTGACCATGACTGCTTCTATCTCCGTGCTTATTGCCATGATCCTTCTGCCCATGACTACTCCTACTTCTATATCCTTGATTTTCATCGACCGATACTGTTGAGCGCTCAATGATTTTCTCCAATTCGCCTCGGTCTAACCACACGCCGCGACATTGGGGACAGTAATCGATCTCAACACCTTGTCGATCTGACAATCTCATATCAACATTACACACTGGACATAACATAGGTTTTACCTTTATCTAAAAGTGGTTTTTAACAAACATCAATTGGCTAATACGAGAGTAATAGGCACTATTTCAAAACTCTGGACGCATTTGCGATCGCCAACAAAGCCATACCGACATCGGCAAAAATTGCTTCCCACATATTTGCCACACCAAAGGAGCCAAGGATAATGAATACCCCCTTGATTCCCATAGCTAGGTAGATATTTTGGAGGACTATACGGTGCGTTTTTTGTCCGATCGCGATCGCTTCCGACACCTTAGAAGGAGCATCAGTCATCAGCACCACATCCGCAGTCTCAATCGCCGCATCTGAGCCTAATCCGCCCATCGCAATCCCGACATCAGATCTCGCGAGAACAGGTGCATCATTGATACCATCACCAACAAAGGCAACTTTCTCTCCCTTTTTGACATTTTTTAAGAGTTTGTTGAGGACATCAACTTTCCCTTCAGGCAAGAGATCGGCATAGTAGCTGTTTACGTCCAAACGTTCGGCAATAATCTTTGCCACACTGTCGCGATCGCCTGTGAGCATGACTGTATAAATGCCCTGTTGTTTTAGCGATCGGATTGCCTGATCTGCATCATCTTTGAGTTCGTCAGCAATCTGAATATAGCCAGCATAAACATGGTCAATTGCTAGATGTACGATCGTGCCTTGATTGGAAGGAATTGTGTAAGCAATTTTTTCGCGTTGTAAAAGGCGTTCATTACCCGCAAAGACAGTTTGATTGTTAATTTGCGATCGCACACCATGACCAGCAATTTCTTCAAACTCTCCCATGTCAGACAGATCAGGATCTTTCCCATAAGCTTCCAGAATCGATTTAGCAACAGGATGATTTGATCTAGCTTCGACTTTTGCGGCAATCTCTAATAATTCTGATTCTGCAAATCCATTACTAGGCGCAATCTTAGCCACCTTAAAGTTACCTTGAGTTAAAGTTCCTGTTTTATCAAAAGCAACTACTTTCACCGCTGCTAAGGTATCTAGAAAGGTTGAACCCTTAACCAAAATGCCACGCTTCGCTGCACCACCGACACCACCGAAATATCCTAATGGAATGCTAATCACCAAACCACAAGGACAGGAAATTACCAAAATAACTAAGGCTCGATAAAACCATTCGGCTTGAGTTGCCCCTTGAATTACCAATGGTGGAATCGTTGCTACAGCTAAAGAGATAAACACCACAATCGGTGTATAGATTCGAGCAAACTGCGTGATAAATTTCTCGGTTTCTGCCTTCTGACTACTAGCATTTTCGACTAAATCGAGAATCTTGGCGATTGAAGACTCACCATAAACCTTAGTCACACGAACAGTGAGATATCCAGTCTCATTGATCATGCCTGATAAAACCGTATCGCCAATACCAACAGCACGAGGAACGGATTCCCCTGTCAGCGCCGCCGTGTTTAGTTGAGCATTACCTGCAATAACTTCACCATCAAGGGGGATTTTCTCTCCTGCTTTAACGATGATGACTTCACCGACAGATACAGATTCTGGAGAAATCTGCTCCACACCTGACTCGGTTTGACGAAAAGCGACATCGGGACGGACTTCTAAAAGAGATTTGATTGATCGCCGCGAATTGCCGATCGCCATGTCTTGAAACAATTCACCGATTTTGTAAAACAGCATGACGGCAACTGCTTCAGGTAATTTGTGAATGGCAAATGCTCCCAGTGTAGCGATTGTCATTAAGAAATTCTCATCAAAGAATCGTCCACGCAAAATATTCCTTCCCGCAATTTTGAGAACGCTCCATCCACTCAACAAGTAGGCAACTGTAAATATCGCGTGATCTACAAGCCAGTAGTTCATGTGATGTAGGATTTCTTCACAAATAAGACCAACAGTGAATAGTACAACTGTCGCCGCAATTGTAATTACCTCACCCTTAAGCCCTGAAGAATCAGCACCATTGTGATCATGATCATGATTGTGGCTATGATCATGGTCATGTTGCTTAGAACTTTTAGGTTCATTATCACCGCAACAACTTTTTGCCATACATATCTCTGAATAATTGAACAACTATTCAATAGATTAGCAAAAAACTAAGTAATGATCAAGAGGGTGTGGTGTGCGGCGCAGAGCGCCGCACACCACACCCTCTACAAACCGACTTCTTGCAAATGCTCGGCAACTTCTCGATAGAGGTTGACAATATGCTCGTCTGCAAGGCTGTAGTAAACATTACGCCCTTCTTTACGGTAAGTTACCAATCTTGCCGATCGCAAAATTCGTAGTTGATGAGACACCGCAGAATCACTCATTTTCATGGCTACAGCCAAATCACAAACACATAATTCTTGCCCAGAGAGAGCAGATATGAGACGCAATCGGTGAGGATCAGACAGCACTGCAAAGAAATCTGCCATCTGTTGTGCTTGTTCAGGCGAAAATATCTCAGACTGACAAGCAACCACCTTATCTAAATGCACCAGATGAATCTCACAGTTTGGTGCATCATCAGTTTTTATAGACTGTGTTTTCGATTTGGCTGGCATGGCAATAAAAATTGATAATCATTTTCAACTTTAATCTTACCAGAGCCTTATTTTTACTTTGAGCCTTATTTTATCCTTAAGCTATGCTTGTATATCTACAATCCCCATCATGCCCAGATCTTCATGATCGAGTACATGACAGTGATATACAGTTTTGCCCACAAAATCACGGAACGGAATCCGAATCCGCACTGTTTCCTTGCCACCAACTCGTAGGGTATCTTTCCATGATTGGTAGGGATCAGGTTTGCCATTGCGATCAATGACTTGGAAAGGATTTATGTGTAAATGAAATGGGTGTTCCATGGCATCAGGATCTACGTTTGTGATCTCCCAATCTTCAGTAGTTCCTAATTTGACTGTTTCATCCACTCGATTCATATCAAATGTTTTGCCATTAAATAAAAATTTTGTCTGCATTCCCATTGTCATAGACATTTCGATACGGCGTGTTTTAATCGGTTGAGGTAAAACTTCAACTGGAATGAGTTTTTGTGGTAAGAGAAGTGGTTTTGAAAGAGTAGTTTTATAGGTTATGGTAGCGAGAACTTGGGTTTCGGTAGACTGTTGAGGTAATGAGTTGCCCATCATCATTCCACCGTTATTCATTCCGCCCATCATTGCTAATCCACCGCGATCATAAGGCAAATTTAGCAATCGATATTGTTTGGGATTGCGATCACCCCGAACTAATACTTCTGCGCGTTCACCAGGCGATAACAGTAGCTCTTTTAGCTCGACAGGTTCGGTGATCGCACCACCATCAGTAGCAATCAAATAAAACGGATGATCTTCGAGACTGAGCCGATAAAAACGAGATGTTGAAGCATTGATAATCCGCAAGCGCAACAAACCGCCAGAGGCTAAAGAAAATGCGGGATTTACTTGTCCGTTTACAGTAAGAATCGCTCCCTCTCGGCCGCGCATAACGTCCATATGATTAGGACTAGGAATTTTGCCATTCGCATCAAGTGCAAAATCTTTCAAAAATAAAAATTCTTCTTTAGCGGCTCGAATTTCGGGAATATCATCCAATGCACCACGCACAATAAAGATGCCTCCTAATCCACCAAAGACTTGTTCTGCAACCGTTTCATGTATATGAGGATGATAGAAAAATGTTCCCTCTGGATGATTTTTTGGCAGAGTAAATTCATAAGTTTCAGTTTCACCAGACTGAATTGCAAGAAAGATATTATCGGCTTTTCCTGTTGGTGGAATGTGCAGCCCGTGATAATGAAGGTTTGTGGCTTGGGATAGCTTGTTAGTGAAACGGATGCGTACAGAGTCTCCAGCTTTTGCTTCTAATCTTGGCCCTGGGATTTGCCCGTTATAGGTCAATAAGTTGCCCTGTTGTTGTCCCAATTTGATGAGATTGGGACGTGCTTCTAAAGCCACATCTAATAAACCATTGGGATTAGTTGTAAATACTTCATCGCCATTAGTTTTTTGAGTAAGTGGCATTGAGGTACTAGCCCAACTGCATTGAGTTAATAGTACAGATCCAGTAGCACCAGCACTAAGAGAGAGAAACTTACGTCGATTAATGGAATTCATATATATTCCGACTATGAGCCATTACTTTTATCTCTAGTTTGCCTTGGCACAATGAAATCAGGATGAAATCTCTTGTTTGCTTACAAACCTTAGTAAATTTCTAATTCAACTAATTTCATTCTGGTTTCATAATCCTATGAAACAATGATTAGATTATCAGTTCATCACATATTTGATCCATGCTCAATGCCATTGTCAAATGGTCGATCGCGCAGCGTTGGCTAGTAGTGATTGCCTCAATCTTAATCTTACTATGGGGATTTCGGGTACTAACTCAGATGCCTCTGGATGTATTTCCTAACTTTGCACCACCGCAAGTAGAGATTCAAACTGAGGCGACAGGGCTAGCACCTGAAGAAGTAGAATCTTTGGTGACGCGACCGATTGAGAGCGCCATTAATGGAACCCCTGGTGTAGAAAAGGTACGTTCATCTTCGGCAGTGGGCATTTCAGTTGTAAAAGTAATTTTTACATGGGATACAGATATCTATCGGGCGAGACAGTTAGTTACAGAGCGATTACAACAAGCCCAGAGCCAGTTACCTAAAGGTGTAGGTATACCACAGATTTCTCCTGTTAGCTCTCCGATTGGGGCGATCGCAAAATATGCATTTACCGTAGAAGATGGTGGAAAGACTGACCTAATGGAAGTGCGGCGAATTGTGGATTGGCAGGTAAAAAATCGGCTATTGGCAGTTCCAGGAGTAACGCAGGTCGTCATATTTGGAGGAGATATTCGCCAGTTTCAGGTATTAGTCGATCCAGCTAAATTACAACAGTATGATGTGACCTTATCAGAAGTTACCGAAGCTGCACGCAAAGCAAATGTGAACGCGGCGGGTGGATTTTTGACTAGTCCAGATCGGGAACTTTTAATCCGAGGTATTGGAAGAATTGAAACAGCAGAGCAACTACAGCAATCGGTAATTAAATCTCAAAAGGGAGTACCAGTATTGCTCAGTCAAGTTGCTGATGTCAAAATTGGCGCGGAACTGAAGCGAGGTGATGGCATCCTCAATGGAAAAAAATCCGTTGTGGTAATTGTAAACAAACAGCCCACTGCCGATACTCCTTCTGTCACAAAAGCCTTAGAAATAGCGATCACTGAAATTAAGCAAGGACTACCAAGTGATGTCAAAGTCGAAACTACCTTTCGTCAAGAAGAATTTATCGAGGCATCCCTTAAAAATGTCGAGGAATCCTTGCGGGATGGCACGATTATTGTATCTGTCGTTTTGATTCTATTTTTGATGAATTGGCGCACTGCCATAATTTCCTTAAGTGCTATTCCAATTTCGTTATTGTTAGGGATGATGGTGTTGTCATGGACAGGACAAGGCATCAACACGATGACATTGGGAGGATTAGCTGTAGCGATCGGTTCGGTGGTAGATGATGCGATCGTGGACATGGAAAATGTCTATCGCCGTTTGCGAGAGAATCAATTAGCAGGAACACCAGTTCCACCATTGGAAGTGGTGTTTAACGGCTCAGTGGAAGTCCGCGTTAGCGTTCTCTTTTCTACGGTGATTATTGCTGTAGTATTTGCGCCAATTTTTGCTCTATCTGGAGTGGAAGGTCGAATTTTTACGCCGATGGGTGTAGCCTATTTGCTCTCGATTGTTGCTTCCACATTAGTTGCTTTAACCCTAACGCCTGCCCTTTGTGCCTTGCTTTTGATAAATCGCCCCTTACCACCCGATGAAACATGGCTTGCTCACAAATCTCAACAAGTTTATCGTCCTGCTTTAGTCTTTGCCATTCGTCGCCCTACTATTGTTTTGGGAGTAGCGATCGCTGCTTTGATTGCTTCCATGATTATCTTGCCATCTCTCGGTCGAGTGTTTTTACCCGAATTTCAAGAGCGATCGCTAGTTATTTCGACTGTTCTCTACCCTGGTGTTTCTTTAGAAACCACTAATCAAGTCAGCTTTGTCGTTCAAGAGAAGCTTAAAAATGATAAACATTTTAATGCTTTACAACTGCGATCGGGACGCGCACCTGGCGATAGTGATGTCGGCGGCGTAAACTTCGCAGAGCTAGATGTGGAACTGAGTGAAGAAGGCGTAAAGAAACGTGAGGAAAGTGTCGAAATTCTTCGCAAAGAGTTTACTAAAATCCCAGGAGTAGCGGTAAATATTGGTGGATTTATTTCCCATCGACTTGATGAAGTTTTATCAGGTGTAAGAAGCGCGATCGCTGTTAAGATTTTTGGAGCTGACTTAGAGCAATTGCGAACCATTGGTCAACAGGTACAAACTGCTATGAGCAATGTCGGCGGTGTTGTGGACTTACAAGTGGAACCACAAGTACCAATTAAACAACTACAGATTCGCTTTGATCGCGCTGCTGCTGCTCGTTATGGATTGCAGGTCGGAGATTTGGCAGAAACTATTGAAACGGCTCTGAATGGTAATATTGTTTCTCAGGTTTTAGAGCAACAGCAGGTATTTGATTTACTGGTGTGGCTAAAAGAAGATTCTCGCAATAATTTGGAAACAATCAGTAATTTATTAGTAGATGTGCCTGATGGCAAGAAAGTGCCACTTTCACAAGTTGCTAAAGTTTCTTTTGGTGAGGGACCTAACACGATTAATCGAGAGAACGTTTCGCGTCTGATTGTCGTATCTGCAAATGTGAATGGTCGAGATTTAGGCTCGGTGATTAAAGATATTCGCGATCGCATCAAGACTCAAGTACAGTTGCCATCTGGTTATTACATCCAATACGGTGGTCAGTTTGAATCTCAAGAACGCGCTACTGAGACTCTACTATTTGCAGGGGCGATCGCATTTGTTGCCATCACCATCTTGATTTACTTCGCAGTTAAATCTATTCCCGCCACGTTCATGATTATGATTAATCTGCCACTGGCGCTAGTGGGTGGTGTCATTTCTGTAGCTCTGGGCGGTGGCATTATCTCAGTCGCTTCGATGGTAGGATTTATTACCCTTTTTGGAGTTGCGACCAGAAATGGATTGCTATTAGTGGACAACTACAACACGAAATTAGCGAAGGGAATGCCCTTGCAAACGGTGTTAGTGGAAGGTTCCCTAGAGCGCCTTGTTGCTATCTTGATGACCGCCCTCTCTTCAGCTTTGGGCATGGTTCCTCTAGTTATTGGCACTGGTGCAGGCAAAGAGATTCTACAACCGTTAGCGGTTGTAGTTTTAGGCGGGTTGTTTACTTCGACAGCTCTCACCTTGCTGGTTTTACCAGCTTTGTATTCCCAGTTTGGGAAATACATCATTCCTAAATCTAATTTGGATAGACAGGTTGAAGTGCTGTCTATCCAAGACTCTATCTCCTAAGGAAATCTATGCGATTATTTCAACCGATTCTTCTCAGTCTGAGTTTGGCTAGTTTAGCTGTACTAGCAGCCTGTAGTAACAGTACCCCAACTACAAGTTCAACACCTGCAACTACGTTAGCTAAGTCCGTTGAGACACCTAAAGCTAGTTCTTCTCCTAGCATGACAAAATCTGAAACTAAGAGTGATAATTCTAAGAAAGGAGGACAGGTGATTGA
Organism: Pseudanabaena sp. BL-A-41; assembly: GCA_050632425.1. Taxonomy (GTDB): domain Bacteria; phylum Cyanobacteriota; class Cyanobacteriia; order Pseudanabaenales; family Pseudanabaenaceae; genus Pseudanabaena. The sequence continues at coordinate 189,471 of CP192605.1, forward strand.
ATCAGGAATCTATCATTTAGAGTTAGTTCCAGAGCCTGAAGAGAATGCTATCCATCTTGATTTCTTTTTGCAAAAGGGTGACAATCACGAAGCAATTCCTGATGCTAAGGTAACTGCACAGGTACAATTGCCTGATGGTACTCAAAAGAATCTGGATCTAACATACGATTCTCCTGCAAAGCACTACACAGTTGCGCTGCCAAGTAAAGCAACAGGTGAGTATAAGGTCGCGATTTTGTCAGATATTAAAGGTGAAAAGGTAAACGGGCGGTTTAACTTTAAGCTGTAATCACTTTCTTCTAAAAACAGAGATCTGGCAGGGGGAAACATCTTTCCCCTTCTACATTCTTGTTATTTCAAATAGAGCTACCTAGAAAACAGTTTGATTTCATCTTGATTTCATTATCTGGCTTTAAACTATTCAGTAAATAAGAAATTTGAGTTCTATGAATTTCACTAAATTAAACATCCTATCTCACAGTTTGGGGCTAGTAACAATTATCTCGATTGCAACTGGAGCTTTAGCGGCTTGTTCCACAACGACTCCAGAAACATCTGCTTCTACTTCTACTGTTGCAATTAAACCTAGCTCTACACCTGCGGCTAAGACGGCAATGCCTAGCATGGACAATACGCATAATATGAGCAATATGCATATGACAATGGATTTGGGACCAGCCGATGCTAATTTTGACCTCCGATTTATTGATGCTATGATTCCGCATCACAAAGGTGCAGTTGAAATGGCAAAAGAAGCTCAACAAAAATCACAGCGTCCTGAAATTCAAAAACTAGCCGATGAGATTATTACTGCTCAAGCCAAAGAAATTACTGAACTACAGACTTGGCGTAAGCAATGGTATCCCAAAGCTAGCAATAAGCCAATGGCACACAATGCCCAAATGGGACATATGATGGAGATGAGCGATGAACAAATGAAAGGTATGATGATGAGCCAAGACTTAGGAGCCAAGGATGCCGAATTTGATTTACGCTTTATCAATGCAATGATTCCTCATCATGAGAGCGCGGTGACAATGGCGAAAGATGCTTTAGCTAAGTCAACTCGTCCCGAAATCAAGAAGCTTGCACAAGATATTATTTCTTCTCAGCAAACAGAAATCAAGCAAATGCATCAATGGAAGCAGGATTGGTATAAAAAATAATCTTGCACTAAACCTAGAGGATGTAAGTAATGAATGATCAAAAGCCAAATCATCAGGAAAGCGGAAAATCACAAGAATCAAAAGATTCCAATATGTCTGGGATGAAAATGATGATGGCGATGATGATCGCCTGTTGTACTATTCCGATCGCTTTGATCTTCTTTACAGGAGGTGGTTTAGGCTGGTGGCTAGGACGCTCTAATCAACAAACAACTAGCACTCAGCCAACTAGCCAGCCAAGTCCCCCCCCAACATCGCCAAAGTTAGCTAACAATGTCACGCTAACTCCTGCCCAAAATTGGCAAGCCGATAACCACATTCATGGTTTAACTATTAATCCTGAAAACCCAAATATTATCTATATTGCTAGCCATAATGGACTGTTGCAACGTGCTGAATCAGGAAAATGGTTTTGGGTTGGTAAAGACCGATCAGATTACATGGGCTTTACGGGTGATCGCACTAACGGTCAACGCTTTTACTCTAGTGGACACCCTTCAAGTGGTGGCAATCTTGGCTTCCGTATTAGTGAGAATGGAGGTGAAGACTGGCAATTTATCTCAATGGAAGGAGTGGATTTTCATGCTTTAGGTATTTCTCCAAGTAATCCCAAAGTTCTTTATGGGTGGGCTAGTTCAGGGGCAAAAGGTTTGTTTGTCAGTTCCGATAGCGGCAAAACTTGGACACAACCCAAGATGACAGGGCTAACTGATGCTCCTTTTGATCTAGTTGTCGATCCTGAGAAACCCAATCGCGTCTTTGCGACCACTCGTTCAGGTATATTTGAGAGCGTAAATCGTGGTGATGACTGGACGGCGATCGGCGAAACTCAAACTGCGCCAATTCTAGCTTTGAATTTAGTTAAGCAAGGCGATCGCACGATCATGTATGGATACCGTTTTGATAACTCTGTTCCAGGTATCTATCGTAGCAATGATGATGGGAAAAATTGGGAGAAACTTTGGTCAGAAACAGATGGAGTGATTGTCAAACTAGCAGTGGCTCCTAGCAATTCCCAAATTCTTTATGCTGCCAACGAAAAGAATCAGATTTTTCAGTCTCAAGATGCTGGCAAAACTTGGAAAATACTAAGCTAGGGATAATTAATCATGAGTAAAGTTACACTTAACTTACGCGGAATGCACTGCGCTTCTTGTGCTAATAGTATTCAATCAGCGACTCGTTCTATAGCTGGTGTTGCTAGTAGTAACGTTAATTTTGCTACTGAAGAAGCAGTGGTTGAATTCGATGAGAAAAAAACCTCTGCTTCTGCTATTCAGAAAGTGATTAAGGATATTGGCTATGAAGCGATTCTGCCAGATCAAGTAGATGGAGACTCTGACAAGAAAGCTAGACTGACTGAAAATCAAGACTTAACCCGTAAAGTGTGGGTAGGTGGGGTGATTAGCGTAGTTCTAGTAACTGGTGTGCTATCCATGATGACAGGGATACAGATCCCTTTGATTCCCGATTGGTTGCATAATCCTTGGCTACAGTTTTCTCTTGCGCTTCCCGTTCAGTTTTGGTGTGGTAGTTCTTTTTATACGGGTGCTTGGAAAGCCTTTAAGAATCACACAGCTACGATGGATACACTGATTGCATTAGGTACACTCGCAGCTTTCTCTTACTCAGTTACTGTCACCTTCAATCCTAGTTTCTTTATCTCTCAGGGCTTGCAGGCTGAAGTTTACTATGAAGTGTCAGTAGTTGTAATTACCCTGATTCTCTTGGGTAAATTATTCGAGAATCGCGCAAAGGGTGAAACTTCAGAGGCAATTCGCAAGCTAATAGGATTGCAAGCAAAGACAGCGCGGGTCTTGCGCGATGGCAAAGAATCAGACATTCCTATTGAAGATGTGCAGATAAACGACATTGTGCTGGTGCGCCCAGGTGAAAAAATTCCAGTCGATGGTGAAGCGATCGCAGGTAACTCCACTGTCGATGAGTCAATGGTGACTGGTGAAAGTATTCCCATTGAGAAAAAGGTCGGCGATCGTGTAATTGGCGCAACCATGAACAAATCTGGTAGTCTGCAAATCAAAGCTAGTCACATCGGCAAAGATTCAGTTCTCTCGCAAATTGTCCAGCTAGTAAAAGATGCTCAGGGTTCTAAAGCGCCAATTCAAAGACTTGCAGACCAAGTGACAGGTTGGTTTGTGCCAGTCGTAATTTCTATTGCGATCGTTACATTCATCATTTGGTTTGAGATCATGGGCAACATCACCCTAGCCACAATTTCTGCTGTGGGTGTACTGATTATTGCCTGTCCTTGTGCGCTAGGGCTAGCAGCTCCAACTTCGATCATGGTTGGAACTGGTAAAGGTGCAGAGAACGGAATTTTAATTAAAGATGCAGGTAGTTTGGAGCTTGCCCATAAAATTCAAACTATCGTTTTAGATAAAACGGGAACTTTGACTGAAGGTAAACCTGTTGTTACAGATATTTTTTCTATCAATAAGAATGATGATGAATTATTAAAGCTTGTCACTGCGATTGAGCGTAATTCTGAACATCCCTTAGCTGAAGCGGTCGTTAATCATACCAAACAAAAAAATATTACTATTCCTGAAGTGACTGAGTTTCTGGCGATCGCAGGTAGCGGTGTGCAAGGAAAAGTAAATAACTCATTAGTGCAAGTTGGAACAAGGCGATGGATGGATGAGTTGAAGATTGATACCAGTGAGCTTCATCAATACCAAGACTCATGGGAAACAGGCGGAAAAACTGTGGTTTTAATTTCCGTTGACAATGCTGCCCGTGGCTTAATTGGCATTGCGGACAAGCTTAAGCCTTCATCGCAAGTGGCGGTTGCAGCTTTACAAAGGATGAAAATAGAAGTAGTAATGTTGACTGGAGACAATCAATCAACGGCTGAAGCGATCGCTCGTGAAGTTGGCATTAAGCGCGTATTTGCGGGAGTTCGCCCAGATCAGAAAGTTGCCAAAATTAGAGAGTTGCAAGCTGAAAGTAAAGTTGTAGCGATGGTTGGCGATGGCATTAATGACGCTCCTGCCCTAGCTCAAGCCGATGTTGGTTTAGCGATCGGCACAGGAACAGATGTCGCGATCGCGGCAAGTGATATCACTCTAATCTCAGGCGATCTACAAGGAATTGTGACCGCAATTCAACTCAGTCGCGCCACGATTAGGAATATTCAACAAAATCTCTTCTTTGCCTTTATCTACAACGTAGCAGGTATTCCCATCGCCGCAGGTATTCTCTATCCATTTTGGGGTTGGTTGCTTAATCCAATTGTTGCGGGTGCAGCAATGGCACTTAGCTCTTTCTCTGTGGTCACAAATGCTCTAAGGCTGAGAAATTTTCGCCCTTCTTCAACTAACTGAGAGAAACAACCATGAAAAAACATCAAGTGGTCAGTATTCTAATAAGTATTGGTTTATCTTTTGGCATAGTTTCTACTATGTCGGCAGAAGAAATGAGTAAACATAATTCATCGACTGAAAGATTTCAACCAATTGAACAGCCGATAGCTCTTAAAATTGCGATCGCTGTAGGTGGTCTATCTCTAATGGTTGCTCAATTATGGTGGTTTCTAGGCAGTAAGCCCAAATCCCAACAAGCAGAAGTTAATGAAGGCACTCAGGAAGTCACAATTACCGTCGATGGTGGCTATGTCCCTTCACTGGTAACAGTTAAACGCGGTCAGCCTGTACGATTGCACTTTGATCGTCGTGATCCTAGTAGTTGCTTAGAAAAAGTTCTATTTCCTGATTTCCATATTGCTCAAGATTTGATTCTCAATCAGACTACACCTGTAGAGTTTACGCCTCAGACCGTAGGAATGTTTCAGTTTAGCTGTGGCATGGGTATGTTTCACGGCGCGATCGCTGTGGAGGATTAATCCAGACAATTTGGAGATTAAGAAATTTTAATTATCATTTGGAAACCTCTTTGGATGAGTTTCTATTACTTACTGCACGCTGTAAAGCAGCTAGAGCACGGTTGTAATTAAGAATGGATTTGATACGATTGACTTCTGCACGAGTAAGTTCATTTTCAGCAACGACTACATCAAGCTGAGTGGCTACTTCTGCCTTAAACTGTAAACGAGCAATTTCTAGTCCTTCTTTTGCCTGTTTTAATGCGAATTCTGATGTCTTAATATTTTTAGTATTTGCTTGTAATGTTTTGTAAGCTCGCTCTACTTGAAAGCGAATCTGATTTCGGGTATCAACAAAACGAGTTTCAGTGATCGCCTTATTTGCTTCTTCTTGTTGCGCTCCTGCTAAAGCTGCTCCACCATCAAATAAGTTCCAACGCAATCTAATGCCAACAGCATAGCCATCTACTGTATTGAAGCGATCTCTTAAGTTGTCTCGCACTTGATAGTTGGCAAATAGACCAATTTGTGGCTGTGTTTCGCTGAGGGAAATAATGCGTTGCTGCTCGCTAATTTGACGTTGTGAAAGTTGTTGCTCTAATTCGGGGCGATTTTTAAAAGCAAGAATAATGCTCTCTTCAAGGGAATGTTGCCATTGTTCTTGTGGCTGCACTGGATCAGAGGCTGTGAAATCAATAGATTGTACTAAACCAAGTAATGGCAATAATTGACGACGTGCAATTTCTAAAGCGCTCTGTGCTTGAACAAATTCTTGCTCAGCATTAGCTAGTTGAACTCTTGATTTTAGAATGTCGTATTTTGAAACCCTGCCTCCTTTTTCTAATGCTTCAGCGTCAACAAGACTTTTTTGAGCATTTTGGGTTGCTGCTTGGGTAATGCGTACTTGCTCTGAAGCTTCCTGTAGATCGTAGTAAGCATTAGATATCTCTAGTCGAACTTGCTCTTTTAGTCGGGTTACTTCTAATTGGTCAGAGCGCACTACTGCTTCTGCGGCAGAAATCTTTGCAGATCGTCTTCCACCATTAAATAGGTCATAGCTTAATTCAAGCTTACCTGTAAGCAGGTTTCCTGTTTGCTCAACTTCACCTTTTTTCAACTCATCAAGAGTATCTTTCGCATCTCGTTCGTTTGCAAATTCTGTTTCTAAATTAAGAGTAGGAAGTTGAGTTGCTTGAACTTGCCTTAATGCAGCTTCACTACGTTGAAAGGTACGTTCAGCAATCTGTAAATCACGGTTATGTTCTTGGGCTATTTGGATTGCTTGTTCTAAGGTAATTGGCTGTACAACTTGTAGCTTGACTTCTTCAGGCTTTGTTGGTAACTGTAAGGGATCGGCTTTCTGATCTAGCTTAATTGGCTCTAGATATCCCTGACCGTCAGAGCTTTTAGGAGGTAATGGGGAATTAGTTATCGAAGGCTCAGCAGTAATTTCTCTTACCCAGAATAAGGAAAATGTCATACTAGTGCTAATCCCAATAAAAGCTGCTATCGCCAAGCATTCTAGGGAGAATATTGGTTTTTTAATGTGTTGATGCAAGATTCAGTTATCCTAACTCAGTCTATATTTGCTTTTGACTATTTAGCTAATAGTTTGACAATAAATTAAGAAAATGAAGCCATGATGAAATTGCATAAAAAAAGTCAATTTTGTTTTGTAATTTCCTGATACAACGAAGGTATTTGAAGATAAATACTATTTATCTCTCTTGTCCATAGCCCAAAATATGACGTTTAGCCATATACAAAATTAGAGGTGGCAGGATTACCCATTGTAGAAGTGGCAGCCAGCTAATATTAATAACTGGCACAATTAGCATGGAAACGCCGTAAAGCTTAGCAATACGAATGCGGTAAATTTCTGAAATGAGGGTATATATCCACCCTAGAGCCGTAAATAGCAATGTTGATTTCCAAGTATTTCTGAGTATCCATTTGCGCGATCGACATAACCTAGCTACAATCCATCCGCTAATTACAGTAATTACTCCATCTCCTATAGTGCAGTGAGTAATGTAGTTTACCTTATCTGACAAAGAAGGCATCGCTTAGAAATCAAAGTAAGGTGATTCCCAAACTTCATAAACAAAGTGCAGTAAAAAGGCGAATAAAAATAAATTTGTTTCTGGTGCAGCTAAAATTCGATCTATCCATTGGGTTAATAACTTTTTCATTGTAAGTCTATTGGTTTGAACTATTTACTTTGAAATTCAAGATGGAGTTTGATGATTGTTGATAAAATTAATTAATTAATTATCATCAAGTGATAATAACTAATATTAAGTGGAAAGAAGAGCTAGTTTTTTGAGTTTTGAGAATCAATCTCCAATAGCATAACAGTGCTTTCAGAGATTGATTTACACAGAGGTCTTAAACTGTTTTACTGCCGATCTAAAATCAAGCCTCAATTTATATCGTGAAGTCAAAAGCTAATTCCATGATTTAGGATTATATTCAAATTTTCGGAGACTTGAGAATTGCTAAAAGCAAAATCCACCAAGGTACTCGCAGATCGGGAATGAACTTAGCCTTGCTTTTAAGAGTGGGTAAACCTTGCGCCAATAAAAATCTGAGAGAGCGTAAAGAAACAGGACGCTGCTCATACTCATCAACTATTCCATAACGCGCCGCCAGTTCCGCCGCAATCTGAACCTTACCAGTTCGCCGTATCAGGTCTTGATCATTACATAGCGCAGCAATTACCCTACCCACAAATAACGGAGTTTCCCAATTAAACTTATCCGAGATCGCTGCCACACCAAGATTACTATCATTATCCTCAAGGTTGCCGTCCGCCAACTGATGAAACTGCTCAGTGCCAACAATCCCCGGCCAAAGCGAAATCGAAGCAACATTAAAAGGCTTTAGTTCGACAGCCATCTCAGCCGCAAGGCGATCGCAAGCAGATTTACCAGTACCATAGGCAACACCAAAGATAGGAGCTAATCCACCCCAAGAAGAAATCGTCACGATCAAACCTTGTTTGCGCTGGGTCATCATCTTCGCTGCAAAATGACTTGCCACATAGTGACTTCGCAAACCGACTTGATTACAAGCATCCCAAAGACTAAGATCTGCTTCCCAAAATGATTTACCCTTTGTATCAATTAGCGATCGCACACCCCCATAAGCATTATTCACCAATAAATCCAATTGTCTATTTTGTTCGCGATCGATTTGCTCAAATAGAGATTTAATCTGTCCATCATCACTGTGGTCAACGGTCACGGCAATACAAATCCCACCTGCTTTTTCCACTGCGGATTTAGTCTCTAATAAACTACCCGAAATAGAATCTGTAGAATCATCAACTTGAACACTGCGCCCAGTGATATAAACCAGCGCACCTGCTTCACCCAAAGCAATGGCAATACCTTTACCAATTCCCCTTGACGCTCCTGTTACCAAGGCAACTTTACCTTTCAAATTTCCTGACATGAAAAATCATCTCTGTTTTACGAACTACTTTACAAGTATCGCTTACCGATGAATGGGCGATCGGTATGACCAATCTTTAGTATCTTTTAATTTTTCGCAATCTTACTCTTCTACAATAGCTACAAGACAGCCTGAATCTTCCCTAAGAAATATTTCCAGAACTTAATTGAGAACATTATGCTGATAGAAGTTACCAATAAAGTCAAATGATCGAAGTTGGAGATTGAGAAGATGGTAAGAAATAGATTGATAGCAAGTTCCCAATATATCCTTTGAGAATGATCGATTCATGATTGAAGGGCATATTTACACCAAACACTATAGTCAAAGGAATTAACCAATAATTGTCCGACAAAACAATGAATAGTGGTTTAGAACACCAAAACCCTCGACTTGGATAAGTTGATATCAGCTAAACAAGTAGACTTTGAGCCAAACTTTACAAAATGTTATTTGAAACATGGAAAGACTAAAAATTACCCTCACCACAGCCGATTATCGTCAATGTCTAACCCTATCCCTAAGAGGTAATGGTCATGCGTCAACCATCAATCGCGCACAGGTATTACTAGCATTGCATGACGGTGCGGATATCTCAGAAGTAATGCGAGTGTTGCGGGTTAAAAGAACCCGTCTCTGGCGGTTGCGGAAGCAATATCTGCAAGGTGGATTAAATGATGCTTTAGCAGATCGACGGAGAAGATCATAATGTTTCAAATACAGCCTCAATTGCCTGTGCGTATGACGTTTGGTTATTGACGAGAAAAGAACTATCGATCAGAATGCTCTTCAAAAGCAGAGCTTCAAGGGCAAGGAGATCGCATTGCCGTCTGTGGCTTCTGCCTATCTATGTATCACATCTCAAATTTTTCCTAGCGAAACACTATGAAAACCTATCCAATTAATCCTATGAGAATTACCCATAGTCCCTACCGCAGCAACTTTCTCAACAAAATCCAAAATCCTCAGTTAGCCGCTTTGACTACTGGGATTGTGGGAATCATCATCACCTTTACTTGCGCTAAAGGGATGTATCTCACGGCGCTACTCGCCTTGATTGGCTTGCTGTTAGCCTTCCCCAAAGTATTGCTGATGCTCTATGGCAAATTCGAGCAACTGATTCGGCATTCTAAGTACAGTCCCGTTTTATTAATGGGCATAGCCATTGGCTTCCTGATTGGTTTGCTGTTGATTTTTACAGTAGAGCCAGCCCAAGCCCAGTTTTTCAATAAGACTCAGACATGGATGACAGGTGCAATCCCTGGTATCGATACAGGACTTGTTGCGCTGATTTTCAATGTGTTGCGAGCCTTGTTTGTGATCTATCTGGGGATTGGGCTGGTGAAGGTAATTCAATCAGCTAGAAACGATGATGACTGGCAGCAAATGGCAAGGACACCGTTGATTCTGGTGGTGACCGTGACAATGGGCGACATTTTGGCAGGCATTATCACGGGTGCAACCTAAAGCTATGGCTGAAGAGTACAAATTCCGTAAAGTCAATGCCATTCTGGGAGCAAGTCCGAAGATTGGACCATTTCCCACTGAGTTAATCATTCCTTGGGCAATCATCAGCTTTACCCTGTTCATGATTTGCTACGTGGTTCTGAATCTGCCGTGGTTATGGGTACTGCTGATAGTGGCTTGGGGTGATGCGACATGGTGGATCTTGACAGGTTCAAAACCCTATCGGTTTTTATCAAAATTTATCCCTGTGCCGCGATGGACAAGAGGTGTTTATCAGTACAGGGGGATGCGTAAGCAGGAGGTAAGAAAATATGCAGAGCGTTAATCAGAAGCGGTATCGTCATTTTGAAAAAGAGCTAGCCGTAGAATGTCTGCTCAAGTTTGAGCTACGCGGTCGCGCCGTCAGTTGTTTTGTCCTTAAGCAAGGGCAATCGTCGCTAGAGTCATTGCAGTTCGTATTTGGCTGGGAGTCAAAGGGGATTCATACCACCCTCTCATCGGAGCAGGAAGAGTCATTATTTGAGGCGATTCAGTCGGGATTGAAGGATATTCCTGATCGCGAAAAGCTGACGGTACATTTCGGTTCAGTTAGCTCCGACAGCGATCGCCAACAGCAACTCCAAGAACTATACGAACAAGCGGATACGCCGCAGCTCAGGTTTCTGGTGATGGGTGAAAAGCAAAGGGTGCAGGAGTTAGCAAAGGCGGGACTACGCAAACCTAAATTCCTGAGACTTTATGCCACTTATACCCTGCGTGGTTCCACTGCTGAAGGTAATGATGCTCTTGAAAAAGCACTGGTGTGGGTACAGAAGCTATCGCAGCAATTGATGGGACAGGAAAAGGAAATCGAGCAGGAGCGTCATGAGATTGCTTTTGCCAAAGCATTTACCGATGGCTTCTTGAACTGGGAACAGATTCTGGTTAATCGCATGGGTTTAGACCTGCGACCCTTGACTGAGTATGAACTATGGGAACACCTCTGGCGGCAATTTAATAGCAGCATCCCACCTGCGATTCCGCAGTTGTTGGTGATGTCCGAGCGTGGTGTCGAAGAGCGCATCAATACGCAGGTGCATCTGAAAACATTATTGCTAGAGCGTCCCGATTCAATTCCCTTTGCTGACAATGGCTTCGTTCATCTCAAGGGTGAATATATCGGTGTACTCACCTTTATGGATAAACCAGGGGGCTGGGTATCGAAGGGTAAACAGATGCGATACCTCTGGGAGGCGATCGCCCGTGACGCTGTGGCAAATACGGAAGTTTTTTGTCAGTTCACAAGGGCAAATGAAACCATTGTCAAAGCGAATATGCAGCGTGTTACCAAACAAAGCATTGTCTCGCAAGAGCAATCCGCTTCCTTGAATAACATTAATGTTAATGCGTCACTGAAACAGCAAAAAGCAGTCAAGGCACAGGAAGCTCTATATGAGGGAGCTATGCCAATTAATGTGGCTGTGGCGGTATTGATTCGTCGTCCTAACTTGATTGCCCTTGATGATGCTTGTCGTTATTTTTGTAGTTGTTTCCAGCGTCCTGCTTGGGTAGAACGCGAAACTGAGTATGCGTGGCTAATGTGGAAACAGACCCTACCAGTGACAGTGGGTAATCTGTTGGCTCAACCCTTCCCCCGTCGCCATGTTTATCTATCCGATGAAGCAGTTGCCTTTACAGGTTGTGTGATGCCCAGATCGGTCGATGAGACTGGCTTTGAACTGATTACGGAAGAAGGCGGGATGCCTCTATATATCGATGTGCGAAAGCATCGCAATATCGGCATCTTCGCGACCACTCGTGCGGGTAAGTCGGTATTGGTATCGGCGGTTTTGTCCCAAGCCCTGTGTCACGAACAGCAAATTGTGGCGCTAGATTTTCCTAAGCCCGATGGGACGAGTACGTTTACGGACTATACCCATTTCATAGGTGAACTGGGAGCTTATTTCGACATCAGCAAAGAGTCATCCAATCTGCTGGAACTGCCAGATTTGCGAGCCTTTGACCCCGAACAAGCAGAAGAACGGCTACGGGATTTCAAATCCTTTGTGGAATCAGCACTGATGACAATGGTATTTGGGGCAAGTCAGCATGACCTCTCCTCATCAGAAAGGCAACTGCGGCAATTGATCAGGGCTTTGTTAGTGCCTGTGGTCAATGCCTTTTTTGACGATGAGCAAATTAAAGCCAGATATGACAAGGCGATCGCAGATGGCTTCGGTACAGAGGCATGGAGCAACATGCCCACGCTGTCGGACTTTCTCGATTACTTTTTGACGGAGGGCAAAGCGGATATTACCTCCGATGTTGCTGATAGCGAACAGATCGATCAGGCGACAAATCAAATTGTGATCCAACTACGATTCTGGCTTAATTCCCGAATCGGTCGTGCCATTTCCCGTCCATCCACTTTTCGCAGTGATGCGAGACTGTTAGTATTTGCACTGCGAAACCTATCAGAAGCTGAGGATGCTGCGATTTTAGCTTTATCGGCATATTCGGCTGCTCTGCGACGCGCTTTATCATCACCCGCCAGCATCCTGTTCATTGATGAAGCGCCAATTCTATTTGAATATCCGACGATCTCGGAAATGGTGGCGCGGCTCTGTGCCAATGGAGCCAAAGCAGGAATCAAGGTAATTATTTCCGCCCAAGACCCTGACACGATCGCGAGATCGCCCTCGGCTCCGAAAATCCTGCAAAACCTATCCACCAGATTGATCGGTCGCATCCAACCTTCGGCGGTAGATAGCTTTGTGAGCATCCTCAAATATCCCAGAGAGGTGATTGCCCAGAATGCAGAAGAGCGATTTTTCCCGAAACGCGAGGCGATCTATTCGCAATGGTTGTTAGATGATGCGGGTATTTACACTTTCGTGCGCTTTTTCCCTAGCTATATCCAACTGGGCGTTGTGGCAAACAATCCCGACGAGCAAGAGACTCGTACCGCTTACATGCTGGCGATGGCAGATCCCTACAAAGGACTGGCTGCATTCTCACGCGAGATGGCAAGTGCCTTGAGGGATGGGCGCAAGCTGAAATTACCTGAACTAGCTGCTTAATTTTTCACCTCTAGAAACTCCTCACACCGCCATGAACAAATCAAAAAACCGTCAGATTTCAGTCATCAGCCTCGCAACCTGTTCGCTCTTGCTCCTGAGTCCCCATCCTGCGGATGCTCAAGTACCATTACCACCCGAACTCACAGGATTAATCCAACAGGTCAATCAACTGATTACCTCGATTAATTCTGGCGATTTCTTAAAAGCGCAGATGGACAAGCTATTGGGGCAGTACTTACCGCAGGTACAGGCTGCCGTTACTCAGTCAATCGGGCAACTGGGATTACCAGATCCCAGTAAAGCCGAAGCCACAGTCCTTGCCCAGATCGAGGGAGCCTTTAACAGTGCGGGGCTAAATGACACATCGATCAATCAAGGTGTGGTCACCTCGGCAATCACGAATACCTCGATCCAAAATGTATTGGGAGAAGAAGGACAAGCAAGGCTGAAGAAAACCCTTGAAGATATGCTCGTCAATGCTCAGAATATCGGGCAGTTATCTTTGAATACGGCGACAGGCGCAGCCAACAGCACGGCGATCGCTGATGTCTCCCAACAAATTGCGGCGAACTCTGTCACCTTTGCTCAAAATTCATTATCCCGTTCTCAACAGGTGGATGGATTGTCGCAGCAAGCGCAAGCTGCCCTATCGACACAGGATGTCCTCAAGATTGTGGCGCAACAAAATGCGGGTAATTCGGCAATCCTTGCCAATATTGCTTCCCAGTTTGGTAACAATGCCAGTCAGGTCGGTAATGTCGCTAATCAACTGGGGTTGCTATCTGAGCAGAATTCACAGGTAGCCGAACAGAATAGCCAACGCGCTCAGATCGATGCTCAGCAATTAGCGCTGCAAGTGCAACAAACCCAACAGGGAGCAACATCTCTGCTCAATCTCGACCAGATTAACGCCTCACTCAAGGGCGATCGCCAAGATCGGCTGATCGAGCGTAACTCCACCGTGCAACAACGGATGCCCTATACCTTTTTAAGATAGCGAGATAACCGATGCTGATTGCTCAAGCGATTGTCAATAATTCCGAAGAGGTGTCGCTAGCGGTACAAGGGGCATGGCAGAACACTTGGGAACTAGCGTTCAATGGCACGCTCTACCAAGCGCTCACCAATCTGGGATTGATTGTTGCCGTGGCTTCACTGTTGCTATGGATCATCCAATTCACTAAAAACCTGATTGATGACCAGAGCTATCGGCAGTTTGGTGAATTAATCTGGCCAGTAATTGTAATTGTGTTGCTCACCAATGGTGGTCAAAACCTGATCGGACTCACCAATGGGATGCGGACGGTGATTAACAATGCCAATAATTCAGTCCTAGGCGCAATTACCTCCACCGCCCAACTAGAGAAAACCCTATCAGCCCTAGCTGATTTCTCGGTAACTCAAGAGCAAATCATTGCCTACCGTCAGCAATGTAATGGGCTTACCAAAAATGAGGAGATGCAGGTTTGCTTGCAAGAGGTAAATACCAAAGCTCAGGCTTTGCTCGGTAATTATCAATCTAACTATGGTGCGGTTGCTGCGGCTCTGGTTGGCAAGTTACAAAAACAAATTGCGAAGGCAAGTGAAAACCCTCTCGAAGCTGTTACCAATCTCTTTCCTGGCACAGTGATTTCAAGGTCAATCATGCTGGCGGCGATCGAGACTTTTATGGTGGCAATGCAGTCGGCGTTTCAGGCTTTGATTGAGGTCGGGTTTCTGCTTACAGGTCTACTCGGTCCTCTTGCAGTTGGTGCTTCTTTACTGCCGATTGGCGCTAAGCCTCTCTATGCATGGATGACGGGATTCTGGTCATTAGGAATGGCAAAGCTGAGCTTGAACATTGTCACGGGACTGGCGGCGACAGCGATCGCCGCTTCCGCACAACTTGATACGCTCTCCATTGCCATCACTCTCGGACTACTTGCACCAATTCTGGCGCTGTCACTATCGGCGGGTGGTGGCATGGCAATATTTAGCGCCATCCTTTCGGCAGCAAGTGCTGCTGCTTCCACAGGTTTAAATATCGGTCTACGCATTTCTAGGTAATTCCCATGAACTCATATCCAAATTCAGAAGTGAATACTGAACCAAAACCAGAAACAGATGAAACTAATGCTTTCCATCGCTTTATTCCTGCTGGTCTATCCCACCGTGGTAAAGCCAAAACTCCTAAAGACGTATTGGTGGTATCGATTTTGTTCGGCATACTTGGCTTATCGGCGCTCAATAGTTTAGGGCTGATCGCTCTGATTGGAGCCTATGCTTCCCTTGCTTCGCAAAAGCCGCCAACGCTCGTACAGTTGTCGGGCGGGAAAGCGATTACAGCGATCGCCAGCGAGAATAAAACCAGATCTCCTGAAGTGGTGAAGCAGTTTGTCACCCAGCAGGTGATGGCGCTAATGACATGGACGGGGGAGTTACCCTCTGATGCTAGTCAAAATGGGAAGCCACTTTTAGATACTGGCGTGGAAGTTGCCTCAGACAAGGGCTTGAAAAAGAAAATTACTACCACCGCATGGCAAGCCAGCTTTGCTTTTTCTGAAGACTTCCGTAAGGGATTGCTCTCGTCAATCGCGGAACTCACTCCCATAGAAGTATTCTCAGGTGGCAGCAAGGTAATTCTAGTGCCGCAGACGATTACGGCTCCTGAGGAGATTGAGAAAGGGAAATGGAAAGTTAATCTCGTGGCAAATCTGGTTACTTTCAGTCCCCTTAATCAAGTTGGCGAATCGGTTCCCTTTAATAAGGAAATCTTTATTCAGGCGATCGATGTGCCGAATCTCAAAGCCGATGCTTCACCTCTGGAGCAAGCCATTTTCAAAGTTAGATCCTCTGGGCTAGAAATTTATGCCATGCGGGATTTAACCCGCAATGATTTGAAATAACTTTTTCTATTTTTGTCGATACTTCAAGGAGTTGTGATGATTACCGAAGTTCAAGAACCACAATCAGCAAGCGTAACTGATGAAATTGACTTTGCTCAGTTAACTGGGTTTCAACCCGATGTCGTCAATGATGCGGGCTTGGGAATAGATGATTTTAGTGAAGACCCAGATCCAGAACAACATCGGACAATTAGGGGTATTGTTGGCAGTCCTTTTTCTAAGATGGCTTTAGTTGGTGGGGTCGGTTCTCTAGGATTTTTGCTGATGGGGCTATTCATGAATAGCATTATGTCGCCATCTAGTGCCAAGCAATTAACGGCTAAATCCAGCGATGAAAAGCTTGCCCTGACTTCGACCACCGATCCGAAGGATGCCGAAATTGCCAAGTTCAAGACGGATTTAGCTTTAGGCAGTCAGCTTTCTGCGGGTAAACCAAAAACACTGCGTCCAGCAAATCCACCAAAGTCAGATGCATTGGCTTCTAAAGGTGATTCCAAAGACAAGTTAGAAGCCAATCCTGTCCAGTCTGTCGATCTCCCACCCGTTTCTCCCGTAAGGAATCTATCGGCTCCACCCCTTGAGCCAATACCGATGCGACAGGTGATGTCACCGCCCACTCCTGTGATGCTGCCGCCACGGAACTTTGCTGCTAGTCCACCTGAAGCTAAAAATCCCGCCGATGAATGGCAGCGCTTGGCAAGTATTGGCAGTTATGGCAATCTGGCTGCACCTGCGGAAATACCGAAAGCGATCGCTGTCAGTCCAGTTGTCACGAATAAAGAAAACAATCCCAATTCCTCAATTCCCACGATTGAGAAACCACCCTTAAATTCGCTCACCAGCTATCTCGCTCAAGCAGAAAAATCCTTGCCAAGCGCCACACCTGCGAATACTTTGCTGGTTGGGACGACTGCCAAAGCCGCCTTGAAAACATCGGTCGTGTTTTCCACCGATGGCAGTCGGATTATGGGTAGCGCCCCGGGAGTAATTCCCAAGTTTATTGTCACTCTCCAAGAGCCAATCACGACAGCGGATGGCAAGCCTGTGATTCCTGCGGATGCGGTGTTAATCGTTACCGCTCGTCCTCTTGATGCTAAGTCTGGACTTGCTGAATTGGATGTAGTTGGCATAGCGATCGCTGGGCGAGAGTTGATACCACCATCCAATGCCATCTCCATTCGTGGTGCGGAGGGTTCACCTTTAGTCGCGGACAAGTACTTCGATCGCGGGTCAGAAATTAGCGGGATGGATGTGGCGAGCTTCATTACTTCGGCATTAGCGGAAGTTGGCAAACTTACCAATAGTCCCACAACTACCAGCAGTATCTCTTCCATTGGCGGTAGTGCCACGGTCAGTGTTGCGCCGCCGCCTAACTATCTGGGTGCAGCGATCAGTGGTGGCTTTGGCATTCTCTCGGAGACTTTGAATCGTCGCAGTCAACAGGCGATCGAGGAAATCAAAACCCGTCCCAATGTCTTCTTTATCCCCGCAGGAAAGGAACTGCAAGTGTTTGTCAATCAAACTGTGACTTTCTAGCTAATACCATACCAATCTTCTATTAACAATCCAGTTCTATGGTTATGAACTTTTTGCCATGTCGAAAATATGCCATCTCAGGGATAGTCGCTGTTCTCGTCTTGTCTCTACCCGCGATCGCTCATGCCGATCCGATCTTTCCTGCCAAGCGGCAGATTGGTGTCAGTCAGGCGATGGGTGTAAGCGGCGTGACTTCGGTAGTTAACCTATCGCCTATGCAGTCTCTCAATATTAGCTTCATCAAGACAGGCGAAATTATCAAAAAGGTGTGGTTGGGCAATCCTTCTAAGGTGGTGATGGATTACGACAGTCCCCTTTGCAAGGACGGTGCAAAAGATAGCAGTTGTGGGGCAACGGTAATTAACCTGCGGCAACTTGCCCAACCGATTGATTTGGATATGAATTTACCTGCCTCAGCAAAAGGCAATCTCACTTCCTTAACTGTGATCACTACGGGCGCAGGGGGACTGAGAAATCTCTATCAGTTTCAACTAGTCCTGAATGTCCCGACTCCTGCCTACAGCATTTTGGAAGTCGTTCCTGATGCTCAAATTCCTCGCCTTGCTCCGCTTACACCGAATGCCCCTGCTCAAACGAATAAAACCTCGTTGGATTTCTAATTATGTTGTATAAACGTATCATCCAAATAACGGCGTTAGCGATCTCCTCTGCGGCGATCGCTATTTTCAATACTGATTTTGCTACTGCTCAGTCTTTGCCCATGTCCACGCAGACGATTGGGAATGCTCAATCGGTGATGATTCCTGATTTTACGAAAATCAGTTTCGAGAATTTACCAAAAATTCAAGTTACGGCAAAATTACAACAACAGCTATCGCAACTACTTTCTCCATCGGCATTAACCAATCTGGCAATCGGTAGTTTTGTTAGCCCAGATCGCTATCTGACGGTGGGTTCGCTTCAGTCTCTAGGTCTGGAGCAAATGAGCTTACAGGTGATCGCTAGTCGTGCTGGGGTTTCCCTGAGCAATGTCAGTCTTGGTCAACTGGGCGAACTGACCTCCCAGCAGACGATTAATAGTTTGTTACAGGCACTGCCAGAACTGCGCGATCGGTCTTTGAGCCAGGTCCAACCCATTCTCGATCTGGTTACTCAGAAATCTGGATCTGCCAATCTGAGTGGTGAAATGTCCGCTCTTACTGTGGGGCAGTTAGTCAATACTTTTCCCGATCTTGGCAATTTATCCTTGAGCAGTCTTGGCGATCGGCTGAATAGCTATAGCCTCGAATCGATTGCAGGATTTGTTCAGTTGCCTTTAGGCAATATCCAAGGTGCGTCGGGCGTGGTTTTATCGGATTTGAATGCTACAGGGTTGGGGAAACTCAGTCTTTCCCAATTTCCCAATGCACCTGCATTACTGCCCAATGTCAGGTTTGGTATGGTGGATATTGCCCTTGGCAATAGGGAGAAGAATCGGATTAATCCGATTAGTGGTGGCGTTACCGAGTCTGGATTTCAAGCTGTGGGTTGCGATGGTAATACTGATTGTCCGCATATTGAGGTTACGGACTTTGCGGGTGGTTACTATACTGGCAAGCAATGGATGACCGCATCGCAGCAAGTACCCGATGGTTACGGGTTTTTAGGTGGTCTGTTTGGCAATCGCGGTCCCGCAGGCAATCATCCCTTTGGTGATGCTTTTCGCGTCACCATTGAATCTCTGGATGAGGCTTCAGGCACAATTACCCTCGGTCTGCGGTTTCGTTGGTGTCAGCGATCGTGGTTTGTGAATTTAGGTTGTACTCCCTACATTACGCCGCCCTTGCCCTTGGTTGTTCTCCAAGAAAAAAGCGCCATTCCCTATGCCGTTCCCAGTAATGCGACGGTCAACACGCCGATTTCCACTAGCAAACCTTTCAGCAAATAGATTGCCATGAATTTTTTGATGCTTTGGTTTAGCCAAAAGAAACTCCATAAGAAACTATTTTTGCTGGCGATCGCGGTTTCGATCGCTTGTCTCGTTCCTGTAGAGATGGCGCATTCACAGGAGATTGACAGTTCTGCAACCGCAGTAGAGAAAAAGTCTACAGCCAATGGCTTGCCTCCCGAACTTGCTTCCATTGCCCATCAGCTATTCACACCCACAGGCGGAATTATTGCTGCCTGTGCGATCGGTATGGTGTTCTTGGGCATGAATGGTGGCGGCAATAGCAAAAATAAGTTGGCTAATGCTCATTGGGCGAATGGTGCGGAGATAGCGGCGGCGCGGAAAAAGGCAAAGGAACAGATTAATCGCCGTGAAAGAAATAAGCTGTCTCTGTTTATCGTTAAGCCCAAATTAGTTTTTCCGCCTGAACTGGTTTCTCGCCCAGGGGTGGCTACACCCAATCATGAACTACCTGTTGCAGGACAAAAGCCTAAAGTTATTCAGGTATCGCAAGCGGATCGGACGATCTGGCTCCCTGATGCTAATCGTGGCATTGCCGTGCTGGGTGGTACGGGGTCTGGTAAAACCTATGGCGTGATCGATCCTGCGATTCGCAGTGCGATCGATCAGGGGTTTCCGATTATTCTCTACGATTACAAATATGCTGAACAATCCTCACGGATTGTGGGCGTGGCGGCGGCGGCAGGTTATCAAGTCAGCATCTTTGCTCCAAGTTTTCCTGAAAGTGGCATCTGTAATCCCCTCGATTTCATTCGTGATGCTGCGGATGTAGATATGGCGCGACAGGTAGCGATCGTCCTGAATCGTAACTTCAAATCAGGTGGCAAAGGTAGTGAAGATCCTTTCTTTACTAACAGTGGCGACCAGTTGATTCAGGCAGTGCTGCTGCTAGCAAAGACCACTCCCTATCCTGATATTATTTTCTGTGCCAAAGCGTTGGGCGCAAATAATCTGCCCGCTCGAGTCCAGAATGCTAATCTACCAACTTGGGTGGAAACCAGCTTTGGGCAGTTGATTTCGATGGCGGATTCTGAGAAAACTGTTGCTTCGGTAATCTCGACGGCGAGTATTCTCTTTAGCCGTTTCATGTCCCCTGATATCCTCAGCGTGTTCTGTGGCAAGACGACGATTCCCTTGCAGTTGAAAGGTAAGCAATTGCTGATTATCGGCATGAAGCGGGAAAAGCAGGATGTGGTTGCACCATTGTTGGCGACGGTTTTACATATGATTGTTACCCGTAATGTTGTGTCAACTAAACGAGAAGATCCCCTGCTAGTAGCGATCGATGAGTTGCCAACGCTTTATTTGCCGAGCCTTGTCCAATGGTTGAACGTTCACCGCGAGGATGGCTTGTCCTGTATGTTGGGTTTCCAGAATCTCGTACAACTCGAAGAAACCTATGGCAAGGAAGTATCAAGAGCAATCTTTGGCGGCTGTGCGACTAAGGCGATTTTCAATCCCCTTGAGCCTGAATCAGCGAAGATTTTCTCCGACTATCTTGGCGATGAACATTTGAAGTACAAGTCTAAATCCCGTAGTTCGGGTGGTGGTAGGACTAGCACTAGTACCTCGGATCAGGAGCGCACGCGCAAACTATTTGCTCCAGAGGATTTTCTCAAGTTACCGCAAGGTAATTGTATTCTAATTTCCCCTGGCTATAGCTCTAAGAAGGAAGCGAATGTGCCTCGGCGTTGCCATATTAAAATCCCAAAAGTTGACGCAGAGAGAGCTGATAGGAGCAAATTTAAATGGGAGTCTCTAAAAGCTAGATTAGCTAAATCTGGTAGTCAAGTACCAATTACGGATGCGGCGATCGCTTCCCGTAAGGATTACTTTCAAGAGCATTTTCCTTTACCCGCAAAAGATGTGACCAATGCGCCCAAGTCCACTGTCCCTGCTTGGGCTGAAGGGTTATAGAGGTAAATTATGGTTTTTATGCAGTCATCGGAAGCGTCTCAAGCTAATGCTCAACAATTGGCGATCGCGCAAACTACGATTGAAGCTTTGGCGGAATTGCTTAGACAATTGCTAGGCAAGCAAGAAGAGCAATTGCAAGAGAAGGATGGAAACAGACAACAGCCTGAGTCTTCGGGATTCAGTGATGCGGAGTGGGATCGGGTATCTCAGCAATGGGATCGGGACATCATGGATGATTGGTGGCGCAGATATCAGGCTGCACCGAATCGTGCTACAGATCCTGAGTCTTCACAGGCTTTAACTGTGACCTTGAGTAATCCTCGTGATAAAGGCGATCCAGATTTTGCGATGTTACCAAACACACCCATTCAGCCATCGCCTTTATCTGGTGGTAATCAACCGCCACTGCCTCAATCCTCGCAGTCAACCTTACTAGTTCCTGTTGAGCAGAACTATATCGATGTGGATTGGCGAGAACTCCCGAAAATAGAGTTAGCAGAGCTACTGCGTCGCGATTTGGATGGGGATGGGATTACTGATGTCGATGAACTGCGGATGGGACTCAACCCTCGCAGTATCGATACCGATGACGATGGCATCAGCGATCGCGATGAGTTGGGACATTCCAATCCTCTGACGTTTGATGACTTCCGACAGCAGGTGATGGCGGCGGTGTCGGTCGCCCTAGTTGCGAAATTGGGTGTCGATGGCAAGTATGAGGCGGAAAACTATCGCATTCAATCTCAGGACAATTTCTATGAGATTGCTAATCTGGATGGTGAGGCGATCGCTAAGTTTGAATTGCACAGCGATCGGGCTGTGTTTACTCAAGATCTGACTACTGTTAATCAACAGATTGACTTTACTAAAACTGCTTTTAGAACAACCACTGTGGATATTGCTAGTTTGACTCAAAATCAGGGTTATCTCGCGGCAGTAGATAAGCTGGGAGATCTAGCTCCTGCTGGGGCTAGGGGTGTGGTGGTCGTTGAAAGCGTCCTTAATGAGACTGGTCAGGAGTCTTTCAAGGGTGGGTATTACGATTTTCATAGAAATCAAGATGGTGATATCGCCATCGTCAACAACCATACTGGTGAAGATATTTTGCGGACTACTCAAGGTCAAATCTCTCTTAATGCGATGACCCCGACTGATTTAAATAACTTCCAACAAGCATTCCAACGGATGAATTCACCTCAGCCCATGCTAGAGCAATCTAGTCCAGATTTAGAGCGTTAGGTAAAGGCAATGATTGCGAACCCAGAGCTTGATATGGCTCAGTTCATGGCGGTGTTTAACCAAGTTGTGGAACTGCATAGCGTCCATATCTTAGCGATCGCTGAGCGAGAAATGTCTTCTGTTACTTTGAGGGATTTAACGATGATCGATAAAGATGATGTATTTGATGAAGCATGGCAACCATCCCAGATGCGGAGCAAAGATAGCGATCCTAATTCGGGTGATGCTGATGCTCAACAGGTGAATGCTGTTACTCAAGAACAGAACCAGAGCAATTATGCAACGCAAATTCAGAACCTGGCTCTATCAATGTTTGATGGTTTGAGTAATCTGCGTAAGAATAATTCCGAGAGTAAATCTGAAAATGTTGAAACTGCTGCTATTCCCAGTTCTCCTAGTCAAATTACTGATGCAGAGAGGGATCTGAAACTGGCGCAGGATTGTCGCGAACTGTTGCAAGTAAAAGGCAGAGATGATGGCAATAATATTATCTTTGAGCGTCCTGATGGCAAGGGGAATTACAAGTTTAGTTTAAAGAAAGATTCGGATACAATGACATTGAATGCCAAAGATCGTCCTATCAATCCGATTCTGGTTGAATCGCAGGGGATAGTCCTTGAGTCCCATGTTACCGATCTTGATGCTGCAAATATTGCTAGAGCCATAGAAATGTTAAACGCACAGCAGTCTAAACCTCTTGAAAATCAGAAATAGTTCCATTTAGCGATAAAGTTTACAGAGGTACAAAAACATGAAAAAGCTATTACTCGTTGAATCTCCATCCAAGTGCAAAACCATCCAAGCCATCCTTGGCAGTGAATGGCAAGTAGAAGCTTCCTTTGGTCACTTTACAGAACTTGCCAAAGATGGTGAAGATAGCTTGGGCTTTACCATGCACAAAGATACCAACAAAATTGAATGTCGCTATCAATTAACTGAAGGTAAGGGACAACAGGTCGTCGCTAAACTTCGGGCGGCGGTGAAGAATGCTTCAGAGGTGGTGCTTGCTACCGATGGCGATCGCGAGGGTGAAGGGATTGCATGGCATTTACAACAGCAACTCAAGTTGCGTAATCCCAAACGCGCTGTCTATAACCAGATTACACCTACAGCAGTTAAGGCGGCGATCGCTAATGCTCATCAGTTAGATTTGAACCTGATTTCGGCTCAGAGAGCGAGACAATGTTTGGATCGGTTGATTGGATTTAAAGTTTCGCCTCTTGTGCGTCGTACAAGTGGCGGTAGCTCGGCTGGTCGGGTGCAGTCGGTGGCTTTGCATATTGTCTGTCAGCGTGAACGCGAGATTAATACATTTGTTCCGATTACTTACTGGTCGGTATGGACAGAATATGCGGAAGGCTTCACGGCTTTCTATGCGGGTAGTAGCGAGATTGAACCTGTGCTTGACGATCAGGATGTCACTGACGATGCAGCAGAAGTGAATGCAGAATCTACGGTGGAGTCAAAACGGGTATTGTCGGAAGCGGAAGCGAACCGAATTATTCAAGTAGCCCGTAATCATCCCCATGTCGTTCGCGAAGCTACGGGTGTCACTGCTCAGAAATCACCGTTGCCGCCTTTCATCACCAGTTCGCTCCAGCAAGCAGCTTCTGTGAGATTAGGACTATCGCCTGAAGAGACGATGAAGGTAGCTCAGGAGTTGTTTGAGGGTGTCGATTTGCCGAACGGACGTAAGGGTTTGATTACCTATCACCGCACGGATAGCACCAGTCTCGCTCCTGAGTTTTGTGCTGAGGTGAAGGAATGGCTATCAAAGCACGATCCTGATAATGTCCCTAAGAAAACTACTCGTCATCGCGAACAGGCGAATGCTCAATCCGCCCATGAAGCGATTCGTCCTACCTATTTGAGTATTACTCCGAAAACGGTTAGAGATCATCTCAGTGCGAAACAGCATCAACTCTATGAGTTAATCTGGCGTAGAGCCGTGGCTTCTCAATGTGCGAATGCTTTGATTCAGAAAAGTCGGGTGATTATTCAGGCGGGTTCGACGCTTTGGCAGACTAGGGGCAGTATTCTCACCTTTGCGGGTTATACGCGCTATTGGAATGATTTGAGTAAGGATAAACATATTCCTGCGTTAACGAGCGGTCAGACCTTGGCTTTAGCAAATGCGGGTTTTACGCAGAAACAAACTCAACCTCCTGCAAGATATAGCGAGGCAAAGTTGGTACAGGTGCTGGAGCGGCAGGGTGTGGGTAGACCGAGTACGTTTGCGGCGATCGTGAAGACGCTGAAGGAGCGCACCTATGTGTTACTCAAGGGTAAAGTTCTCGAACCTTCGGCTTTGGGAATGTCTACGGATGATGTGTTGCATAAAACTTTCCCCGATTTGCTCAGAGCCGATTTTACCGCAGGGATGGAGACGACTTTGGATGAAATCTCGGTGGGTAAGTTGGAGTGGCAAAGCTATTTGATTGGTTGGAATCAGTCCTATTTTCAGCCGATGTTGGCACGAGCCTATACGAATCTCGGTGCGGATTTACAGCCAAGTAATCGTCAAAATGAGCTTTCGGATGTGGCTTGTCCTACTTGTAGTCATCCTCTCAGTAAGATTCCTTCTAAAAAAGTGAGTGGTGGGCATTTTCTCAAGTGCGAGCATGGCTGTGAGAATCTGGTCATGTTTTGGAGCGATCGCCGTAATCAGTGGGAGATTCCTCAACCGAAGGATGAGAATGCAGTGACGGCGGAGGTGACTAGTTTTGCTTGTCCTGTCTGTGGCAAGGCTTTGGCTAAGTTTCCCTATGCGAAGGATGGAGTGGATAAGGTGATGTTGAAGTGTGGGGATGCTCAGGCGCGGCAACGCAAGGATCATGCGGATGTGGTCTTTTTCTGGTCTTCTCAGGAGAGGTGGTGGTCGAAGAAGTTTGGTGATCTGGATGAGGCGGCTAAGCCGAATTTGGGTAAGGTTGCTACGGGGAAGGAGAAGAAAATTTCTCAAGGGAAACCGAAACAGGCGGGTAAAGTGGCTAAGCCTAGTCCTAAAAAGTTGTCTTGATAGATAAGGCTAAAAGAATAAAAAATAAGTAAAGGTTAAATTAATCTCATAAATAATTTGATTTTTTCTTACTTAACTACTTCGCTTAAATAATCTTTCAAACTATTAGGAGTTTCGGCATAGGGACTAAATATCTCAAGGGCTTGTTCAATATTAAGTATTGGTTTTGTATTTGTACAATCATTATTAAATTTAAACTTTAATTGCCTTTTTATAACCAATCTATCTTTATTAGAATCTATTAGAATCAGTTTTAAAAATACTAAAAGAAACCAGAGCTGATATTTACCTCTAAATGTTTTATTTTGATCGCACATAGAAAATTCAGTTAGCTTTTGTTGTAAAGCTTCTTCTGAAATTGCTACAGCATTTTGAAAAGTTAGCCTAATTTTTTCAAGATTATAATTCTGAGAAACTGATTGCAAGTTAAAATCTATAAAATCTTTTGGCAACTGATCTTCTAAATTTACACCAGTTTTTCTACCAGTTTCATTTCTAATCTCTATTAAACAAGCATACCAAGCATTAAATAAAGATGTTGCATGAAGAAATTCTCGTTGTCTATCTATAAAAAGATTAATGCAATCTTCAAATTCTTGAGTAGATTCTGATATGTCAAATTGGTTTTTAAGAATATCTTTCAAGACATTTATTGAAACATAGAGATTTTCAATAGAATAACAAGGTGTTTCAAAAATTGGTGGATCACAAGGTAACAACGGAGCATTAAAATCTCTGTCAATGAAAAATGCTTTTTTATATTTATTATATTCTGGGCGTGTAGCTATTAAATCCCAAACCTTTAATACCTTTTCTCTACCACTACATCTGAAGGGATGATAATCATCAGTAAATAATTTTATTCTAGGAACATAATAAGCATTATCACCTCCTCTATCTCCTTCAAAGAAACAGAACAAACCATCTGGAAACTTTCTTGTGGAAAGTGAAAAAAGATGGTAAGTGACTTGAGCTTTATCTCTACTATCTCTAAGGTTTTGAGGGCTTAACATACTCACTTAATCCAACAGCATATTTATCTAGTTCATTCTCGAAAATAAATGGTGAATGAGTAACAGCCAAAAGAAAGTCACATTTCCCTGAATTTATAATATCAGGTAATAAACTCCGTTGCCAAACAATGGAAAGAGACAACTCTGGTTCATCAAAAAGCACTATAAAGCGTTTATCACTTTTAAACAGGTAGATTTTAGAAAACATTGAAATAATTTGCTTCTCGCCCGAAGAAAGCTTGCTAAGAGGAATTTTAGATAGAGTTTTATCTGATCTTACAAATATTTTGATAGCACTTTCGTCATAAAACACCTGTTTATTTATTAAGTACCTATTACAAACTTCTCTAAATTGTTTTACAGAGTTATCGAGTTCTTTTTGAGCAGAATAAATTTGAACTAATTTTTTTAAAAACAAGTTCAAATATGCATCTCTTGGTTTTAATTCTTTACTCACAAGTATTTCTCTAATCCCCTGCTTCTGTGTATCAGAAATTCTACTTCCTACACGTGATAGTAAAGTTTCAACGTCATTCTCATCAAGATTTTCCCAAAAATCTTGATCTGTTATATCCTGCTCTTCTACTAGAAGTTGACTTAGGATTTCAGAGGATATATCTGAAAATCCTTGTTTTAAAAGTTGATCAATTGTATTTTGAATATTACTGAATTGTTTCTGCACATCATTCATTCCAAAATGAATAAGCTGAGAATCTTCGTTGCTCAAGAAAATCTCTTCTTCATGATATCCAAAATCATGCAATTCCCCCTCAACTCTTCTAAAGGTGGGGAAATATAGAACATCAGTTTGAGATAAATTATTTTTTATTCTCTTGGCATAATTTGAGAGGCTTTGAGTAAGTTTTATATTTTTTCTTGATAGTCTATCCGTATCACTTTTTAATATGTCAACTATATATTCTATAGGTGCAATTTCTCTTAAGTTAGGGTAAGCAGAGTCAATGCTAATAGTAGCTCTTTTTAAGCTTCTACTGACTGTGATTTCCTTTCGCAGTCTATTAAATTGAGATGCACCGATTAAATCAATAATTTCTTTTACAATCGGATGTCTGTGATTGTCCTGAATATCTTTTTGAATATATTTATCAACTTCATCTCTAGTAATTACTATTTCCTCTTGATCGAAAACCAACTTAATTTCATCAAAAAGAAACTCACTAAGTCTGATAAAGTTAGTTGTAAGTGTATAATAAAAAATATTTAATAATTGTGTTTTACCAGTTCCATTTTCTCCTATAAGAATTTTTATACTCTTATCTTCATTAAAGATAATTTCTACATCGTCTGTTCCTAGAAACCCATAAACTGAAAAAGATTTTATATTGTTCATTTCAAGCTTAAATTTAGATACTTCAAAAAACGAAATTTAATATAACTAACTATATGACATCTCTATTAATTTAAAATTATTGAGAATTATGACAGCAAGTCAACGTTTTTTAGCTTTACCCTATTGAAAACACAGCTATTTTTAGAGATAAACCACATTTAATAGTGGACTAACTGTTAGGGCATACAGAGTGGTAGTAAGTCTCAGTTTATAGCATTTAATACCAAATCACTTAGATAAGGCGACAGATGTGATTTTCACACTCTAAATATTGGTTTGGGTTTACGAGCATTTTTTAATAACCATCTGTCGTCTTTACTTTGTGTTTTGGTATAACACCTTTTTCTTAAAAAATGGCTAACTTTAACAAGCAAAGCTCTCAAGTTTTTATGAGGAACCAATTGCTCATTATGCAAACGTCCCAAAATAATCCCAGAATGTCTCTTTTGACTATGAGCAAACTCCTCAATCGCCTTACGAGAAAAAGTCGGCTTATGCTTAACCACAAAATCCTGAAGAGCCAATGGATCGATTAGCCAATTAGCAGCCAAATGGTTAGCCTCAGACTCCTCATCGTTTACGTCAAGATTGCCCAAATCATCAAGATAGCTACCTTGATGTCCCGCCACAATATGCCCCAACTCATGCATGAGCGTAAACCAAAACGCATCAATTCGGTCATATCTCAAGGTCAACGCCACAACTGGATGCTCAGCAAGATAAAATGCCGCACCATCCAAGTAAGTCTTACTCAAATGTGGCACAACCACAAAATGAACACCCAATGATAAAAGCAATTCAGGAATTTGCTTTACATCCTCCACTTTCTTCGCAAACGTCAAAATTGTGGGAATGGCAGCTTTCAATTGTGCGAGATCGAACTTACCAACCCTTTGCTGTCTGGCAATATTTTCAACTTGCTTTGCCCATGCTAATTGAGCGATCGCTTCAGGGTTACGTTCTTGAGAACAGCGAAAATTAATTGTTAACTTCGGGGTCTCATCAATAGAACTAATACCGTAAAAATCGCAAACTTGCCTTTCTAACTCTTCCACTGAATCAGTAGGTTGAATCCAGCCGCGCTTAGTCAGTTCTGCAATAGGAGCTAGATTATAAATTTGACTTTTGCGCGTAATCTCTTGGGATTGATTTTCCTTTCTTGCAAGATGTAATCGATAATTCGTTTCTAGATTTGTCCAAAACTCAGCAGAAGTACCAAAAGCTCCAGCAAAATCTAGCGCAGTCTCAGGAGTAATTTGCTTCTTAGCTTGAATGATTTCATTAATGGTCTGTGGTGGACGACCTGTAATATCTGCCAAATCTTTCTGTGTCCAACCACGAGCTTCTAACTCACGACTCAAAATACGTCCTGGGGTTGGAACCCTTGCAGGTGCTAATGATTGACTCATAGTTACCTCTCCACTACTTTTAATTCAATGTCTAAAATCAATGATAATCTTCAATACCAAGAATCTGAAGGTAAAAACCTTCCTTATCTTCTTCTAATGTGACAATTAATCGCCACTGTTTATTCAGACGTAGCGATCGCTGTCCTTGTTTGCCTCGTTGCCCAACAAGCTTTTCAAAACGCAGTCCCTTGTTAGCATAAAGATCTCTTTCACTAAGAACAGCAGCAATTATTGCCATGACCTCAAAGAAGTCATCAACTACATTCGGGTATTTATGGGCATTTTTCTCTTCGGTATAGAGAGCTTCAAGTTTTTTGTCTTTAAAGCGAAAACGCACTTCACTACTCCAGAAGACCGAAGTAATTTAAGACAGTCTGTATACTACACATTCGGCTCTAGGGTGAAACACTGATATCAGTTTAACATAATTTACAAAAAAGTGCATAATTTATTGCAAGCGTGTAGTTTTTCAATCAAGTTAAAAGGAAATCTCAACATATGGTAATTGCGCCATTTATCCCAATAGCCACTCGCAAAAAGCATAAAATAACTACAAACACAGGACTAAGTTAATCCCAACCCATGACCTTCACAGCAGTCCTAGAGAATATAGCCCGATCGCAAATCGCCACAAAAATAGGCGAGAAACCAAAAACAGCCAAAAGTATATCCCTATCAGGACTATCCCGTTTAGGCAAAGGACTAGTTAGCACCCACCTATGCCAACAACAAACCAAACCATTACTCATCGTCACCGCCACCGTCGAAGAAGCAACCCGATGGGCTTTGCAACTCCAGTCAATGTCATGGCGCGTCTATCTATATCCACCCCTTGATACATTTCCCTACGAATCAGCCCAAATAGATTTAGAAACCGCTTGGACAAGGATTGAAATATTAGCGGAACTGCTTGCCAAACCACAGTATAACTTAGCGATCGCCACCACCATTAACGCGCTACAGCCCCATCTACCATCAACTCAAGTCTTCCAAAAGCATAGCATCTATCTCAATATCGGCGATTCGCAATCAGTTAAATTACTTGCTGTGGCTTTGGCAAGATTAGGGTATGTAGAAGTCAAAGAAGTCAAAGAATCAAAACAATGGAGTCGTAAAGGATTTAGTTTTGAAGTTTTTCCAGTTAATCGAAATCAACCCGTGCGCCTAAGCTGCAATCGCGGTACTGTCGAGAAAATCAGAGAATTTGACCCCACTAATCCCAAAAGCTTCACTGACCGATCCAGCATAGTGATCGCTCCTATCGATTTGCACGAGTTTAACTCATCTCACAAGGCACCATTACTGAATTACTTACCCAAGAACTTTATTGTCGCCATTGATGAACCCGAACAATGTCAGAGCTACAGCGATCGCTGGTACGAAGCTGTGGAAGAGCTTTATCAAAATCAATATCCTCACGCAGATAGTCCCAAACTGCATTGGGACTTTGCTAAGTGCATGGCTGAGGCGAAGAAGTTTCAGATACTTCAACTTAGCGAACAACCACTTAAACCTAAAGCCAATATTTTTGATTTTGCCAGTGCTTCTATTCCCATAGTTCCTCATCAGTTTGACCAGATTACTTCTCTTATTCGTGAATATCTCGATTCGGAATATCAAGTCACGCTGATTTCAGCTCAACCTTTGCGCGTAGCGACCTTGCTTAAGGAGTATGACTGCATTGCTAACTTTGTTAGTAATCCTGATGATTTACAGTCAATTGCGCGGATTCAGAAAGCTGGAAAACCAGTGATTTTGAAATATTCAGGACTGACGGAGATGCAAGGCTTTGTTTTGCCTAGTTGCAAGCTTGCCCTATTGACCGATCGCGAATTATTTGGACAGCAATTATTAGCATCACCAACTTTTGTGCATCCTTCACGGATGAATACGGCTAAGTCAGTTAATCCTGATGAACTAAATGTGGGTGATTATGTCGTGCATCGTAAGTATGGGATTGGGAAATTTACGCGCTTTGAAACCATTGAAGTGAAGGGAGAAAAACAACCGCATTACATCGTTGAGTTTGCTGATGGTAAAACTGCTGTAGCGATCGCGCCAAAAAGTGAGAAGATCCTCTCCCGATATCGCAGTACTTCTAATAAGCCTCCCAAGTTAAGTAGCATCGCCAATACAAAGGCTTGGGATAACGCTCTTAGTAAATGCCAAAAGGAGATTTACAAGTTAGCAAGGGATTTACTGCAACTCTATGTCCGCCGCGCCAATTTAGTCGGCTATGCTTTTCCACCTGATACCGATTGGCAACAGGAGATGGAAGATTCTTTCCCCTATCAACTGACACCCGATCAGGTCAAAGCTGTTCAAGATGTGAAGCAAGACATGGAAAGCGATCGCCCAATGGATCGGCTGGTTTGTGGTGATGTCGGCTTTGGTAAAACAGAGGTGGCGGTGAGGGCTATTTTTAAGGCAGTTTGTGCGGGTAAGCAAGTGGCTCTGTTAGCACCGACGACGATTCTGGCGCAACAGCATTTTCATACACTCCAAACTCGCTTTGCGGCTTATCCTTTCACAGTGGAGATCGTAAATCGGTTTCGCCCTGCGAAGGAGCGCAAGCAGGTTTTACAACTGGTTGCGGATGGTAAAGTGCAAATCATTGTCGGTACACATCAGCTTTTGTCTAAGGATGTGGAGTTTTACGATTTAGGTTTGCTGGTGATTGATGAAGAACAACGCTTTGGGACTTTGCAGAAGGAGAAAATCAAGGCGATGAAGGGGGATGTGGATTTATTGACTTTGAGTGCAACGCCGATTCCGCGCACTCTCTATGCGGCGCTTTCTGGGGTGCGGGAAATGAGTGTGATTGCCACTCCTCCTCCTTCAAGGCGATCGATTCAAACCCATTTGTCTGCTTACGATGCGTCACTGGTGAAAACGGCGATTCGGCATGAGTTAGACCGAGGTGGTCAGGTGTTTTATGTTGTGCCGCGCATTGAGGGGATTGAGGCGATCGCTGTTTCTTTGCAAGCGATGTTACCGAATGTGAGATTGGCGATCGCCCATGGACAGATGCAGGAGTCGGAGTTAGAGGCGGCGATGGTCGCTTTTAATAACAATGAGGCGGATATTCTCCTCTGTACCACAATTATTGAGTCGGGTTTGGATATTCCGCGTGTGAATACGATTGTGATTGAGGATGCTCATAAGTTGGGTTTAGCGCAACTTTATCAATTACGTGGTCGGGTTGGTCGGGCGGGGATTCAGGCTCATGCTTATTTGCTGTATCCGCCTAATCTTGAATTGACGGATTCAGCGAAGAGGAGATTGGATGCGATTCAGGAGTTTAGTCAGCTTGGTTCGGGCTATCAACTGGCGATGCGTGATATGGAAATTCGTGGGTTGGGGGATTTGTTGGGTGAGGAGCAGTCGGGTCAGGCTGATGTGATTGGCTTTGCGTTGTATATGGATTTGCTTCAGGAATATCTCCATGAGTTACGCGGGAAGATTTTGCCTGAGGTTGCGGATACTGAGCTTCAGTTGCCGCGTTTGGTGGCTTTTATTCCTGATAGTTATATCGAAGACAATGAGACGAAGATTAATGCTTATTTGACTTTGGCGAAGGTGAAGTCAAAGGAGGAGATTCTCAAGTTGGCGGCGGTTTGGGAGGGGCTGTATGGGGCTTTGCCTGAAGAAACGCAGGTATTGCTTAGGGTGATGGAACTGAAGTTGGTGGCGCGTAAGGTTGGGGTGTTTCGCATTTATGCTTCAGAGGATGGGCGCGATCTGTTTCTGGAATCGAAGCTTACGGATTCGCTTTGGGAGTTGCTTCATGCAAAGATTCCGATTGAGTTCTATTATCGTTTCTCTTTTGAGAAGGGCAAAATTAAGATCACGAGTCTGGCTCTTCTCCCTGGGGATAAGCAGGTGCATTTCTTAATTGAGTGGTTGGGCTGTTTTTTGAATTGAGAATTAGGCGATCACCGTACAAAATTCGACACTTGATTAAAATAGAATTTTAGCTAATAATCCCTATTTTAGTTTTCAGGAAATTAAGGATACACAACTGTAAATTCTCAACTGTCAGATTATCTTCACTTTACCAAATATTGCAAGAATTCTTTTCTGTGTCACCAAAACTATCAATTCCTAGCTGATTGAGGAGTTGAACCAGATCGCGGTGACCAGATGGGTACTCTCTCTTAGCATTTGTAAAATAGAAAATAAGCTTAATAGTTATTGAGTCTCAAAATAGCTCTGTGCAGCAGTTTTAGCAATTTATTAATTTTTGCTAAAAACTTGAAACCTTTGCTAGGTAAGAATTTTATTTTAAATAATAAAAGTTGTGCTAACATGAAATTGAAAACTCAAAAAAGAGCATTCTCATGCTTCAAAATACATCTCCAAATCAGACTGTAGTCGTTGCCCAAGCACCTACAAAAGAAGATATAGCTAATTTGTTGACTTCTACAAACATCGATCATCCTGCATTAAGTCGCGTTCGTATACGATTAAGTTCTTTGAAAGGGATAGAGCCAGGAGTAGAATCGCGGATTACTAGTTATGACAGAATGCATCATCGCCATAATCGTTCATAGTTCGTTCAGTTTCCAATAGTCTCCAACATTTCTACAGTTGTGTAGTTGACTCTTTTTTTGAGTCTGGTTGGAGACTTCTGTTTTTAGGTAATTATCGTGCAAAATGAAGCTCAAATCACCTGTTTCCTTATCAAAATTGCCTCTCGTTGCAACTTAGCTTGTGATTACTGTTATATGTATCACCATGCAGATCAAAGTTGGCAGAAGCAACCCCTCTTGATGTCATTACATCACCGTCAATTATTAGCATTTCGGATATCTGAGTACGTTAAAATCCAGAAATTACAAGAGATTGCAGTTGTACTTCATGGGGGAGAACCACTTCTTGCAGGGATAGAGACAATTACTGAAACAGTAAAATTGATTCGAGCAGAAGTACCATCATGGTGTAAAGTCGGGTTCTCAATACAATCAAATGGTGTTCTTTTAAATCAATCTATATTAGCTCAACTAGAACAGCTAAAAGTAGGAGTATCTTTAAGTATTGATGGATATAGAGAAGCACATGATCGTCACCGACTTGACCACAAAGGAAACTCTTCCTTTGATGCGGTTGAGAGATCACTGAAATTACTTAAGGATTACCCCAAAATATATAACGGTTTAATCGCTGTGATTGATCCAGTAATCCATCCGAAAGATCTATTCAGGTTTTTTGATCTTTTTCAACCTCCACAGCTTGATTTTTTACTGCCCGATGCAAATTATCACCGTTTACCTCTAGGGCGTGATAGTAATCCTGATTTGTATGCTTCATGGCTTGTTAAAGCTTTTGATATTTGGTTTGATCAATACCCGCATATTCCTGTCAGAACTTTTGATGCAATTTTAAGTAGCCTAGCTGGATTAGAAAGCAATACTGACTCGTTTGGATTTGGGGATGTTAGTCTTTTAACGATTGAAACAGATGGTTCATATCATGATCTTGATGTTTTTAAAATTACCGCCAATGAACTTAGCTCTCTAGGCAAGACACTTGCAGAATGTGATATCAAGACAATAGTTTCAGCTTCGCAGATCAAAAATCACAGAAAACTATTAACTCGTGAGGGATTAGCTTTAAAATGTCAAGAATGTTCGGTTGTTGATATTTGTGGCGGTGGCTCTGTTCCACATCGTTATGCAGTAGATGGATTTAATAATCCAACAGTTTACTGTCACGAAATGATGACACTGATTAATCATGCGCGTACACGATTGCAGCAACAAGTAGATCTTGAAATAGGAAACAAAAAAATAGTTACTCATGTAACACCACAAAATATTGATTTTGATGTGTTGACATTTGAACAGCCTGAAACATCCAAACTAATTATTCAATTTCTTTTAAAAGCATGGTTAGATGAGGCAAATCAAGATCTTCAAGATGCCCTGAAATGGTCTTGCTCCGAAAACCCTGAACAGATAGAAGTAGTTAAGAAAATTCAATCTAGTATTCTGATTGGTTCTCGGATTGCTATCTATCCATCTGTTGTAATGTGGACTTCTGTAGTAAAGCATAGAATGCTAGGCGTAAAACTTTGCTCAATTGATGGTGATTTGATTGTTCCAGAGGTTAATTACCCTAAACAAATTTTACACCTACTGCAAACTTGCAATCATTCAAGTGCAACAAGCCCTTTAGTTCATCGTAGCGATTCATTTTTGCGTCTACCATTTGGCAAGAAAATACTGTTTGAGGATGATCAAACTGCAAAACAAGGGCAAAAGATTCTTCAGGAAAGTTTAGCAATTATCGAGTCTTGGCGACCAACTTTAGCCCAAGAAATGAACTTAATTAGTCCAGAAGTTCAGTTTGTAAGGGATCTTACGGCTCATCCAGATAAAATTGTCTCATTCAGTGATAACTCAGTACCTGGAACATTGTACATTTCTATCAAACAGGGAGAAAATTTTGTTGACGCTTATGATCTAGCAGATTCTCTCATTCATGAACATCGTCACCAGAAGCTTTATCTTTTACAACGCTTAATTCCTTTAGTTATTCATGATACTCCTTTAGTTTCATCTCCATGGAGAGAAGATCTAAGACCTCCAAGTGGACTATTTCATGCTGTTTTTGTCTTTACACATCTTTTAGAGTTTTGGCTTTATCTATCTAAACAAAACAATTTAATAATTCAGGATAAAGCAAACAGACAAGTAGAGGTTATTCAATCTCTTCTATCGGAAGGGTTTACAACACTTAGAACAACTGCTCTAACAAAATTAGGATTTGATTTAGTTGATAGACTTGAATCAATTTTTAATGCAAGTCTGTGAATCCAAGTTTGAAAACTTAAGGTGACTATGATTTTTCTACCATTTGATACCCTTCCAAAAGATACACCAACGCGATTACAACTACTGCAAGATTATTTTACCGAACATTGTGTGTCAAGTAATTTAATTGGAGACCTTTGGTCTGTTGATCTCCAATTTCCCGATTTTCCTGAGTACTATATTGACCCCCATATTATGGAAGGTATTGCTTGGTGGAAAAGTGATTTAACAATTTCTGAGATTCCCTTTGCAGTTAAAACAAATCAGGATTTTCAATTATCCCTTAATGACTCTTGGACATTATTAGCTTGGAGTCAATGGCTATCAACTTATGTTGAGAGAATGGGATTTCCCAATGAAATTATCATACTCCATGTTGATGATCATGATGACCTAATGAGTCCAAGAATTTGGGACGGAAAATTTGGATGGAATGATGCAATTACTGGGGAAAATGTAAGTCTACTGAAGCCGAACTCTATTGCTAAAGCAATTAAGAGTGGAGCTATTGGAATTGGCAGTTTTATAGTACCTCTACTTCATTCTATACAAAGAGTTCAAATACGTCACTTATGTGCAACAACCTACAGTGTTACAAGGAAAGGGTTGTATTCACTGACTTCTAATCATGTCCAAGATAATCTTCTTAATACAAAAAATAAACGTATTGCTACTAAGTTGCAACTCTGCCAAAATCTATCTTCAGTAACTACAAATAACAGTACATACAGAGTAACTGCTAATTTAGATGAATGGTTGAAAGACTTACCAACAGACATTCCAATCTTATTACACATAGACATGGACTATTTTAATAATCGATTCAATGGTGACTCTGATTGGCTAATGCATAGAAAGCACTATGATCCTTCATACCAAGAAATAGCATTGTCAATTAGTTCTATGTTTGACTCTCTAGATCGGAAAAAGTTGATAGATAAGATTTCTAATATTGCGATCTCCTTGTCTCCAGGGTTCTTTCCTGCCGAATTTTGGGAAGCATCTATTGCTCAAATTCAATACCATCTAAACAAGTAAAAGTTTTGGAATACCTAATCTATGACAACTGTCTCCATTGTGCTAAATCTGCGCGAGACTGCGGTTAAGGAACAAGAAGTGGCGATTAATCAGGCGGTTATCAAACAATGTTTTGACTAATATTCGCAGCCATATGTGAAGTCGTGGGATTAGGGGAGATCGCTATTTACCCACAACAAAATCAAAATTGCTATATAAATGGTAAAGCGATCGCTACACTTATCCGTCCTTATGGCTTATGCCTGACAACATCGACTATCTGCAAGGCATTGTGGAACGCCTGACTTTTCACTCCGAAGAGACAGGCTATACCGTAGCGCGGCTAAAAGTACCCAAGGCTCAAGACCTAATTACCGTAGTCGGGAACTTTGCCAATATCCAAGCAGGACAGACCCTTGCCCTAGAAGGCACATGGCGATCGCATCCTAAATTTGGCGACCAATTTCAAGTCACTCAATACCGTGAAACTAAACCCGCCACAATTACAGGAATTGAGAAATATCTTGGCAGTGGTTTGATTAAAGGCGTAGGTCCAGTCACCGCTAAACGCATTGTCGCTCATTTTGGCTTGGATACCCTTGACATCATTGAGAATGAGATTGACCGTCTGATTGAAGTTCCTGGCATTGCCAAGAAACGGGTGAAGATGATTAAGACTGCTTGGGAAACGCAAAAGGCGATTAAAGAGGTCATGGTATTCCTGCAAGGTCATGGAGTATCCACCACCTATGCAGTGAAGATTTTTAAACATTATGGTAATGATTCCATTCAGACCGTTTCCGAAAATCCCTATCAACTGGCGACGGATATCTATGGTATTGGTTTCTTTACTGCCGATCAGATCGCTCGGAATATTGGCATCGAAGTTAGTTCTGAGTTTCGCAGCATTGCGGGTATCTTCCACTGTTTAGGGGAAGCCGCCGAAGAAGGACATTGCTATCTACCGCGCAAGGAACTAGAAGAGAAAGCTATCAAACTGCTTGCTCTTGAAGACTATCAACCAGATCCTGAAACCATCTCTAAAATTGTTCTCCATCTCTCCATCAATGATCGCTTAGTGATGCAGGGCTTAGAAGGAGAGTTTATCTGTTATAAACCTACTTACTTCCATACTGAACAAAATCTTGCTGAACGGATTTATCAACTATTGCAACACAAACATCATCCAGATCCTCAGCGTATTAGCGCTTGGATTGATCGCTACACTACCCAAAGAAATATCCAACTCTCGCCCAAACAACGGGAAGCCGTGGAGATGGCAGCAACTTCCTCGGTGCTTATCCTCACAGGTGGACCGGGGACAGGTAAAACTACCACTACTCGCACGATTGTCGCACTATGGAAAGCGATGGGTAAGGAGATTGCGCTCGCTTCGCCGACGGGTCGGGCGGCTCAACGATTACAGGAAGTCACAGGCTGTGAAGCTAAGACAATTCACCGTTTTCTAGAGTTTGACCCAAAATCAATGGGCTTCAAACGCAATCAGGAATATCCTCTGACGGCTCAGGCGATCGGTATTGATGAAGCATCGATGCTGGATCTGTTTCTAGCTTTTTCTCTGGTGAAGGCGATTCCCTTGGGCGCTCAATTACTTCTTGTTGGCGATACCGATCAACTTCCCGGTGTCGGCGCGGGTAATGTTCTTAAAGATTTGATTGATTCTCAGCAAGTCCCTGTAATCACGCTCACTGAGGTATTTCGTCAAGCGCAGGCAAGTCAAATTATCCAGAATGCTCACCGTATCAATACGGGTAAGTTCCCGCAGATGGAAAAAGTCTCTAATCAGCCTCAATCCGATTGCCTCTGGTTAGAGATGCCCGATGCTGAAGCGGGTCAGCATGGGATTTGCGACATTATTACGGAGTTGTTACCCAGTCTAGGCTTTGACCCTCAGCAAGATATGCAGGTTCTCTGTCCGATGACTAGAGGTGATGTTGGTACGCGCACTCTCAATACTGTCTTGCAACAACTTCTTAATCCTCCTGATGCGATTAAGCCCGAAATTAAGTATGGAAATACAATCTTCCGCTTAGGCGATCGCATTATGCAGCAGGTGAATGACTATAACCGAGAGGTTTTCAATGGTGATATTGGTACGATTACGGGTGTTGATTTGGAGGAGAGAGAAGTCACTGTTGTATTTTGCGATCGGCAAGTGACCTATGATTATGCCGATCTTAATGAGATTGCTCTTGCTAGAGCGACGACGATTCATAAAGCACAGGGGAGTGAATATCCTGTGGTGATCATGCCTCTATTCATGCAGCATTTTCTGATGCTTTCTCGTAATCTGTTCTACACTGGGCTGACTCGTGCGCGAAAGCTTGCCATTATTGTCGGAGAGTCGAAAGCGATCGGGCTGGCGGTCAAACAAGTCAGCGATCGGAATAGATATACTTACCTTGCGGAACGTTTAGCAAAATTGGCAGATCTCCAGTCTTAATCTCTAAAGAGGGACATCAAGAAAACGCTTTTACTTATCTCTCCAATACTCTTTTTTTAACTCTTTTTGAAGTTGCCAAGCCTGCTCAAATTGTTGGATATCCAATTCGCTCAAACTGTCAAACACCATCACTTGACCTTTAACTTGCAAGATGATCTGGCGATCGCCTCGTAATTTCTCAACTGTCAGAGTATCTCTGCTTCGTTGGATACCGTAAGAATTCTTGCCCACTTCTCCAAATCTATCAGCCCCTAGCTCATTGAGGAGTTGATGGCAAATTGCGGCAATCATCTGAGCGCGATCGTTTCGGCTCTGCTCTGGGTTAATGGGGATCTCTGATTTAGCAGTATCTTCAGATTGACTTGATTTAGGTACTTTAAGCGATCGCTGTTTTTCTAACTCAATCACAAGCTCATTTAAGAAACTATCTGGTAGATCATTACGATGCTCTACGGGTTGACTTACAGCCTTTAGGTTAGCACTTTGCATCTCTAAAATAATCGAGCGATCGCGTGCTGGCTCGTAACTGACCTGTAAATATTTTTGAAGTCCTCCCCAGCTAAACTCTTTACCTAGCTCATTACCTTGAATGCTGTTACTTCCCAAACTGTAGGAAATCCCTTTAATCTTTTTGGTGCGCGTGTATTTGACATAAGCATCTATTCCTGAATGTTTCAATTGCTCAATCAACTGGGGCATGGTCATTCCTGCCTTTACTTGCTCTCTGATGACCTGTGATATGTGAGATCCCATAGAGGAAATATTAGGATGTATTCCCTGCTCAGAGACACTTTCTATCCGCTTCAGGATACGGGGCAAGGAATAAGCTTTGCCCACACTGGAGCCTGCCATGCTCACTCCATCAAGTTTGTAAGCAATTCCTTTCAGTTTTCCCTTGCGATCTCGGTCAACCCTAACTGCAATCCCTTCAAGATTTAGCTGCTCAATAAAATCTGGCAGTGAAGTGGTACTTACCAAAGTTGCATCTATCTTGTCCGCAAGTTGACGCTTTACAGTAACTTTGCCTGTTTCTAATTCCTTATCAATCTGACTTTTGGTTTGCTCTTGGCGATCGCTCTGCCAACTAGATGGTACAGCCGCTAGTCCAAAGTCCTGCTCTAGTTTGCGGATCACATCTTGGCTGCGTGTCCAATCCCAACTGTCAGAAACCACTGAGCCATCCATCCGCACTCGACTGGTCACGAGATGTATGTGTTCGTGATTTTCTTTGTCAGTATGCTTTACAGCCACATACTGATTATTGGTAAATCCCATCTCTTTGAGATATTGGGCGATCGCTATCTGCCAAGCATCATTGTTAAGATGCTCTTCAGGACTAAGGCTGAGAATTACATGGCAAACTTTGTAATTTAATTTAGGGCGCAATTGCCAAGACAAAGAAAATTCATTTGCCAAACTATATGGATCTTTGCCATCCATATTCATACCTACGACTGCCGCACCAGTTTTTCCCATGACATAGGATAAGCAGCCTTGAAAGCTCTTGCCCTTAATAATTTTACCGATCATCCTCTTCTCCTAATTTGGGCTTTATACCTGTACTCTCCGTAATCAGAGTTCTTAATTCAGATATTGAACCAATTGATTGATCGATACGGCGCGATATTTCATTGAGTTCCTCCAGTTGTAGTTGCATTGGGCTACCCATTATTAGACTCAAGTTGGCATCATGGGCTAGTTGGTTGATATTTGTACCGATTTTATTTAATTCATACTTGACTTCTCCCAACAGGTGATAAAGATCCCAATCTATGTTTACAACTTGTACCTTAGATGTCGGCAGGTCGTATTTAAACGTTGCACATCTCACAATTTCACTGGCTTTCACATTCAATTGACTTGCTTTTTCATCTAGGATTACTTTCTCCTCTTCAGTCATTCGCACAGTAAATCTAACGGATAAAGTCATTGCTGTTATTCCTAAAGTTTATCCTGCTTAATTGTTGTCAAAAATATCTGCAAATCA
This sequence comes from Pseudanabaena sp. BL-A-41, assembly GCA_050632425.1. Classification (GTDB taxonomy): domain Bacteria; phylum Cyanobacteriota; class Cyanobacteriia; order Pseudanabaenales; family Pseudanabaenaceae; genus Pseudanabaena. The sequence goes on from CP192605.1 coordinate 231,021, forward strand.
CAAAGAGTCTGATAAGCCGTAGCTATCAGTTATTTTTGCAATTCCTATTTTCCTACACACACTTAGATTTTAAAGTGTTAATTCTCTATCTAGTTTGTTTTTTCTAAATTTCTTTGCATTTTATCATTTGGCTTGGGGGATTCCAAAGGGGGTACTCCCCTTTGGCAAGCGTAATGTTGCCGTCGAACAAAAATCAAGCGATAGCGCGATTTCTTGTCCGACGAGCAACATAGCTTGCTACACGCGACGCATACCCATCAAACGACGCAAAATCGTTGTAGCCGCGTCATCGATCCGTACAACTTTGGAATCATTTTAGTAAAACTTTGGAATCATTTTGGAACGATAAAAGGTACAGTTTTGGGAAATAACCCGTATAGAATTATCACTCAATTGGCATAGAATTGCCACTTAAAAATAATACTTAAGACATAGG
>CP192606.1:0-251945 GCA_050632425.1 Pseudanabaena sp. BL-A-41
AACCGCATAAAAAATCAAAGGGAAAGGAGATGTTCAAGATAAGCCAGATCCCAAGCCGCCTTATGACGTTTAGCTCGCATACTGGACTTAGAAGACTTATCACGGCTTAAGAGATTAAGAGCAAAGTGCCGCAACATCGCCATATTTTCAGGAGAATTATCTTTGCGAATACGAGAAGCATCTTCGTGAAAAGAGACATCTAAAACCCAATGCAATGAATTTTCAATCGACCAATGGGTACGAACCGCGTTATTCATGACAGAAGCATTAGAAGGCAAGCTCGAAATGTAGTAGCGATTCTCGGTGGAGACTTTACCATTGATGCGGCGCTCACTTTGGACTAGGGCAATGGTTTGTAAACCAGCCCATAAAGGCAGTTGTGTAAGGTAATCCAAGTTAGATAAAGTCCAACAACGTCGAATTTCTAAACGTCCATGTCCTTTGTCTATAGACTGGCAAAAGTCATGGTCTACATCTGCAAAATTAGTGGTGATAGCTTGCTCAAACAACCACTGCACATCCTCAAATAGACTTCCCTGATTACCTTTAAGTGCTAAAACGTAATCCCCTCCCTGTTGAACGATTTGACTAGCTATTTCTTTCTGGCATCCCATTGCGTCAATTGTCACAATACAACCAGTAATTTCTAATAGCTTTAACAATTCTGGTATTGCGGTGATTTCGTTGGATTTATCATCGACTTTGCGCTGCCCTAATACCAATCGATTTGCGCTTGCCCATGCACTCACCATATGGATTGCACCTTTGTCTGCTCCTTGGTCGTAGGATTGTCTCAAGGTTTTACCGTCTATAGCTACTATCTCTCCCTTCAGCACATGACTTATCGATTTCACCCATCTGATGAAGCTATTTTGCATTTGTTGCGGGTCTAATCTCGCAAACACTCTGGCAAATGTGTCATCACAGGGTATCCCATTCGGTAGTTCAAGAAATGTCCCCAGCCATTCTTGTTTTGATTTGCCAAATAGCTCGATGTCTTCCCAGTTTTCTCCCCCACTTATCACGGCGCAGATCCCTATCACGATTATGTCTAGCAATTTATGCTCTTTCCCTCGGTTATCTCGTGGATCTTCTACTCCCTCAAAGTGGCTCACTAAACTAACTGTGATAGGGCTATTCATTACGGCTTGACTTCTTTATTGTCTCCTTATTTTATTCACTTTTTTATGCGGTTGCCCTGGTTACGGATGGTAACTGTGCCGAAAACCAGACTGCACCGAAAATGCTCAAAATACCGCAAATAATCAAAGCATTAGTTGCACCAAAGCTATTAGCTAACGTACCTGCAAATAGATTCCCAAAAGGCATCATTCCCACCATCGCTAGAGCATAAAAACTCATCACCCTTCCGCGCTTATCCTCCGCAACTAGGGTTTGGATAATCATATTACTGCTAGTGATTTGGAGAATCGTGAATCCACCCATAAAGACGAGAATCACAATTGATAGCCAAACCTGTCGCGACAGAGAGAAGGAAATCAAACTGATACCGATCGCAACTTGAGCTACTACAATCAAACGCTCTAGCCCTGCGATTCCACGTCTAACACTGAGATATAGACAGGCAAATAGGGAACCAATGGGAGCAGAAGTACTAAGATGCGCCATTGTTGTCGCATTTCCATTTAAAATCTCGGCAGCAAACACAGGCATGAGGGCAATATGCGCCATTCCCACTAGCCCTTTTAAGGCAATCATCAACAGGATTGCACGGATCGGCTGTGTTTGGGAAACATATACAAACCCTTCTCGTAATTTCTGAAAAGTCTCTCCTAAGCTAGTACGGATATTGGCATGGATCGCAGGAAGCCGCATTGCTTGCAGAGTCAAAATTGCAGGAATATAGCTAATTGTGTCGTAGAGAAAACAATATTTCACGCCTAATGTCGCCACCAAAATCCCACCTACTGCGGGTCCTAGTACAAGAGAAGAACTTAACATCACCGAATTTAAGGCGATCGCATTACTACTATCAGCGCGATCGTCTACGGTTTCCGTCACAATCGTATGGCGCACGGGCATATCTAGCCCTTTAATCATGCCGTTGAGAACACTCAAAACTAACAGGATTGGGAAGGTAATTAGATTTGTAAAAGTCAGAATCGTTAAAGCAAGAGATACAGCAATTCCCACGATCTGCACGAACATTAATAAATCACGCCGACTCCAGCGATCGCTTAATACGCCCGAAAAGGGAATCACGATTAATGTGGGCAAAAACTGTACAAATCCTGCTACCCCTAACATCCATGCTGATTTGGTCAAATCATAAACCAGCCAAGGAATCGTTAACTGCTGGGTCATAAAAGTCCCAGACATCGATAGCAACTGTCCGCCAAAAAATAGGCGAAAGTTCTGCCAACGCATCGCAGGTAAATAATGATAAAGAATGCTGATTATGCGATCGCTTTGACCATTCCAATTTTTCATGCAACCTGTTCAAATATGACTTGCTAACAATTAGTATAACTAACTATATTAATAGACCTGCGATCGCTTTAGATGTCTTCGCAAAGACCTATTTTTTAAAAAACCTATGGTATGACTAGAACCTTGATCTTCGCGATTGAGTCGGTTGGCGCAAAGGTCTTGTTTTTGCCTACCTATTCTCCAGACTTAAATCCCATTGAGACTGAAGCTCGTACCGTATTCATATGAAAACTGCAATAAGTCGAACATCAGATTTTGGTTACACCCTGGCAAAGCTAATTCCTGCGTTTTTGAAGCTCAGAAATATAAAATTGCTCAAGTCGTTGGATATGATTCTTAATGTCATATTGTTGAGCGCAAAGAAAAGCATTATTAATGATTTTTTCTCGAAGGTGCGTATCACTTAAGAGTGCTAATATTCCCTCAGCAATTTGATTGCTATTCTTATAATCAACCACCCAAGCATTTTCTCGGTGAACAGCATGATCCGCTGCACTTCCACCAAGGGTAATTACTGAGGGAACTCGCGAAAGCATCGCATCTACATACACCTGCCCGAAGGTTTCTTGAATAGAATCTGTCGGTACATGGACAAAAACAGTAAATAGCTTAAATAGCGCAAACAGATCGGCTTCAAACGGGATTTCGATATAACTCTGCTGCGGTAATTGCGATAACTTTTCGCTAATGCTAAGAATATCATCGTATTGAGGAGCAACAATATCTTCCTTACTCGCCTTACGGATTTTCTTTTCCAAATCTGTGCGATCGATCCCTGTTCCCGCAAGGACTAAGAGAGCATTCGGATAAACATTGAGAACCTTTTTATAGGCTTCAATAACATATTCCACACCTTTCCATCGGACATATCTTGCCGCCACTCCGATAACGGGACCTTGATGATTTCCCAAATATTTAGCTCGCAATTTCTCAATGCGTGATGTTTCTACATTCTCATATTCACTAACATCAAATCCTGTTGGTATCAGTGTAATCTTATGCTCAGGAATACCATCTTCGATCATGCCTTCTTTACTTTTATTGGTCACTCCAATCACATTAGTCGCACATTCCCAAATTAACCTATGTTTACTGGCAGCATGGCGGGAATAGTATTTGATGGAAGGATGTTCCCTTGTGAAAATTCTTACTGGAACCTTTGCATAATAGGCTGCTTGCATTCCTGCCAAACTTCCTGCAAACCAATGGGTGTGAACAACATCAGTCTGATTTTTCACTAAGTGGTCATAGAGGAATTTGACCATTTCTGGAGTGTTGCTATAGTCTGGATAGGAAGTAACTATGTAAGGGATATGTAGATCTTGCAAACAAGCAATCATGGGATCGCTTTCATTGAGGATTACATAATCAATTGCAAATTTACTCTTGTCAATATATTTAGCAACTAACTCAAAGGGAACCCAACGAATGGGATGAGTAAAGATGTAGGTAACTTTTACGGGTAAATTCAACTTCTCTGGTGTTGTCATTCTTGCTACTCAAGTAGTTATTTTTGAAAAGCAATTTATGGGTCTTTTCAAATTTTATCAGAAGAGGTACAGCCGAATATGTAACAATGAAATCCCGTGAGATAATTTTTTTTGCATTAATTCCAGTTACCTACTACCTAAATTCAAAATGGCTCATTCTCCTTGGTGGAAATCTTCCGTTGTTTATCAGATTTATATACGCAGTTTTCAAGATTCCAATGGAGATGGTATTGGCGATATATTAGGGATTATTCAGCGACTTGATTATTTAAAGTGGCTAGGGGTTGAAGCTCTTTGGGTCACACCATTCTATCCTTCGCCTATGGCGGATTTTGGTTATGATGTTAGCGATCATACTAATGTCGATCCTATCTTTGGTGACCTTTCAGAATTAGATACCTTGATCGCAGCTTGCCACGATCGCCATCTTAAGATTGTCATTGACTTTGTTGCCGCCCATACCTCCGATCAACATTCTTGGTTTAAAGAATCGCGCAGTTCGCGAACAAATCCTAAACGCGACTGGTATATCTGGAAAGATCCTAGTGCTGATGGTGGCTTGCCTAATAATTGGTTAGGACGTTTTGACGGGCTTTCGGCTTGGGAATGGGATCACAAAACAGAGCAGTATTATCTACATTCGTTTCTCAAAGAACAGCCAGATGTTAATTGGCGTAGTCCTGAGGCAAAAGAAGCAATGTTGAATGTACTTCATTTCTGGTTGCAGCGAGGTGTGGATGGCATTCGCGTTGATGCCGCCTATCGCGCCTATAAAGATTTACAGTTTCGAGATAATCCTGTCAATCCCAACTGGCATATGGGAATGGAACCATCCGATCGCCTGATTGAAGTTTTTAGTAAAAACATACCAGAAATTCACGATTATAATCGGATGCTCCGAACGCTGGTTGATCAGTATGGCGATCGCCTTTTGCAAGGAGAACTCTACAAATCCCTAGAAGAAATTGTCAAGCATTACGGAGCCGATGACGAGCTACATTTACCGCTCAATTCGGAATTAATGTCATCGAGCTGTCAATGGAATGCCGAGAGCGTCAGAGAAGTGGTTGATCGCTATGAGCGATTACTTCCTGAAAAGGCTTGGCCGAATTGGTCATTAAGTAATCATGACAAGCATCGCCTCGCCAGCAGAATTGGAATTTCTCAAGCAAAAATTGCCATGATGCTATTGCTCACCCTTCGCGGAACACCCACAATCTATTATGGAGATGAACTGGGGATGGAGGATGGCTGGATTCCTGCTGAGCATATCCAAGATCCTTGGGAAATAAAAGCTCCTGGTATTGGTGTTGGTCGCGATCCTGAACGCACTCCGATGCTTTGGGATGACTCCCCTAATGGGGGTTTCTGTGCTGAATCAGTCCAACCTTGGCTACCAATTACCCATGACTACAATAGTCTTAGTGTCAAGGCACAAAAACAGAACTCTCGCTCTTTTCTTTCTTTAACGCGATCGCTTTTACATTTACGTCAGCACCAATCCGCCCTACAATTTGGTGATTATATTTCTTTATACTCACCGCCTCAACTTTTCTGCTACCGACGCTTTAACGAGGCATCAGACATTCTTATCGCTTTGAATTTCAGTTCTGAATACCAAGAATGGATATTACCGATAGAATTTCGTAACCAGTCAACAGTTATCCTCTCTACCCTTATGGATCGCCGAGGAGGGAAATTGAGGGAAATCGTTGAGTTGCGAGAAAACGAAGGTCTGATCATCGAACGTATTAAGTAATCATAATTATTTTGGACTAATAGCGTTAGTCCTATTTCCTAACACTCTGGGCTGTGAGTCTTTGCTTTAGTTAGTTGCACATCGCGTGTAGTAGGGAGTCCTTAAGATCTGCTCATAGACTGTCCATTTATCGGGATGTTGACTAACTTAGCGCAAATTTTCAAATCTTCTTTTTCTGTGCATGGGGATAGTAATTTAATGGCGACAAAAGGATAAACATCCTCTTGCCAGACAACATAAATCAAGCGTAGTTCTCTTTCACTATAAAAACGAGAAACACCTAATACAGCAAGCCAATTTCATTGAGGATGGCACAGATCATAAATGGAGGTTCAAGTCACTGGCTGTGAAAATATTTTCAGCTTTGTAGACGGGGGACCGAAAGGTTTGGCGCAGTAATTCTGGTTGGAGTAGATGAAATTCGTCTGGCAAACCAATCTCTTCTGGGTGTTCATTGGGTAAGTCGTACATGGTTGGTAAACTTTCGCGGTGGAAGAGTTTGATACATATTGTTGACCCCAATCATGATCCTGTTTTTTAATTTGGTATTGCTTTGGGACAAAAAAGATATCAGAGTTTGATCTTTGCTTGATTCGATGATACACCTACAAATCTAGTTTTATCTCGTTCCCCAACATAAGGACCTTGTTTGACTTCGATCATTTCAATTTCTTCTAACACTTCAAATCCATGTCCGCCAGTAACTAACAAAATCACGTCACCAGATTCAAGGATGCGGCTTTCTAGATATTGTTGATGATCATTATAAAAATCAACTCGTAGTTTACCTTTTTTGATAAATAACACTTCTTGGGTATAAGTCACCTCTCTGAGAACAGGATTATGAACATGAGGTTCAATAATTTTGCCTATAGGGTGATGCATATAGGCAAGTTGTTGAGACAATTCATTTGGAGTAAAGAAATGAATACCTGTTCCTTGAAAACGGTGCGATAGAATGATTGCGAGTAGTTGATTTTGGTAATTAACTTGTTCGAGCATTGCATTTTATAATCTTTTTGATAATTCGGCAATTAAAGGATTAAATGTAAAATTGTTCAAGCGCCTTTCTCAAATCAATCGCTGAAAGTATTGCTATATAATGCTTTTAAGTCTGCCGTGATAAAATTTTACACGAATCGTTGTCATAAATTTCACTCCCCCCAATAGTTTAATGACTAAATCTTGATTCCCAAACGCACTTCCTTATCAATGCGTGTAAGTATAATTTTCGGTTCCTTAGCGAAATAGTCATCAGTGGCTTTCCGTGAACCCGCCCAACATCCATAGTCGTCAATGATCAGAACCCCTCCTGTAGAGAGGCGAGGATAGAGAATGTCAAATTCGGCGGCGGTGGATTCATACCAATCAGTATCTAAACGCAAGACGGAAATAGTTTCTGGCTTGGTTTTTGGTAAGGTTTCAATGACATCTCCTTCAATAAAATGAATTTCAAAATCAAAATCATAGGTTGAGAAAGCTGCTTTTACGTCATCCAATAAAGCGTAACACCAACCAATATCATCTCCATATTTGTCGATCATTTCAAAGCCTGTGTTTCCGCGTTTGTCAATGTCAAATTCGGTAGGGGTGGGCATTCCCTTAAATGTGTCATACAGATATAGTTTGCGATCGCTAATGTTGCGTGACTTCAGAATCAGCGCCGCCAGTAAAGAGCTACCACCACGCCAAACTCCGCATTCGACAATATCGCCAGGAATATTTCGATCCAGAACATAATTAACTGATGTGTAAAGGGCAAAAACCGCCTCTTTACTAGTCATTGTGTAGGGCATGACCTGTTGATATAAATCCATGAATACGGAATCCTTATCAATATCTGGCGTAACTGGATCGATCATTTTCACTTGATGCTTGGTAGAGAAAACAATTGTTCGTTCAGTAGTCATAGAAGTAATAAAAGTTTAGGAATAGTTAGGCAAAATCGGATTTACAAAGCTTTAGTGATTATACATTGCATTTAGCTTTTCCCTAAAGACTGTTTGAAAAGTTTTCATTCTATTGAATTAGAACTAAAAGTCGCAGTTTATTATGATTTTACTCATATTCTAGTTTGTGTGGATAAGGCATTGGTCAGCTAATTGGGGATAGGTGCTGAAATGCCCATTTAATGTCAACTCGATCACTCGTTAACAGCCCAGAGCTATGGTGTTAAGTCATCTCTTGATGATGCAACGCAGATTATGCAGCACGTTCTATTGCAATCAGGTCCTGAGGTGTAATCTTGGTATTACAAATATTTACTGAAAGCGAATTGAAATACTAGGTGGAATACCCAATTTAATGTCAACAACAATATCTTTCAAAATTGAAATATAAACAGATTCAAGTTGTTGATGGCACTTTTTAGCCATAAGTACAGCATTAAGAATAGCAACTAATAATTTGTTGTTTTCATTTTCTTTTTTGATACGTTCAATCGCTTCTGGTTTGATCTTATCTATAGAACCGATCAAAGTAGTTTTAACTTGTGGTAATAGTCCAGCTTCAATGCTAAAACCCTGAACTGTTAAACCTAATTCTTCTACATAAGGAAGAAGCCGTTTATATTCGCTAATAACCAAGTCGATTTTGTCTTGAGCTACATCAGCTAGCTCTCCCGTTTCTTCTTGAATTTTATCGGTAAAATTTTTGGCTTGTTCTGTAATATTTTGAGGAAGCTTGACTTTGTTTTGATTAAAAAAATACAGAATACTAACAACTACAACGAGCAAACCCAGTCCTACCCAGAGTAAATTTTCAGACAGAAGTGACAAAGATAAAACAGTACTCACTTGACCTAAAACCGAAGATAAATCAGTATCAAACATCACAATCAACTTCATTTTTACAAAATAAATCAACATAACTACAAACGCATAAAGAAGAGATTGGTTATCCTATAAACTAGGTTCACCTTTCCGTGATATCCACCCGTGTTTCCCTAAGAGAAATCCTTGAATCATTGCAAAGCAATAAATTAAGAATTAATTTGGTTTTTATAAAGAATATAAAACAAGAAAGTAATCGTAATTTGCAATAAAATGCTGAACACCCCTCAAGTAACTGAGATTACTTTCTTGTATAATTCTTATTTACCAATCCCTCCCGTTATTCCTATATTTAACTATAGAATAAGATACCGCAAATATAACACAGATTCCGAAAATAACAAATACTTTCCTTGGCAGGGAACGGTTTTTAGTTGCTCACTAGGTTTAATGATTTGGCTTTGTATCACGATATTATTATCTGCTTTTCTCGAACTCATCATACAGCCAAGGATCAAACAGTATTACTTGGGGTGATTATGAAACTCAGAAATATAAATTGCTCAAGTAGTATATAAGGTAAAATGGATGTATAAATCTTGAGCTACATTCTCTCTTAATTGAGAATTAAAAAACAAAGAGAGTTGAAGCTGATGCAACCGATTGAAGAAACAGTTTTTATTACCCTGTGCGATGCTAATAGCCCACTTGTCCAACCACTATATTCATCACTACGGGGGAACTTACGAATTATTGAAACTTACAGTCCGCACTTAGGGCTGCTCTCGAAGATTTTCAAAGTTCGCGAATTTTTGGTTGCTGATACTGACATTGTGGACAATTCCATCATCGTGTTTACGGATGCCTATGATGTGCTATGTATTCGTTATGATCCTAATGGGTTAGTAACGGACTTCAAAAATACAGGGAAAGATCTGATTATTGGCGCAGAAACTATATTTTGTCACCATAATTCTGATACGCTTCCCTTCTTTCTGAATAACTATTCTGGACAGAAGGCGAAATATCTTAACAGTGGATTTATCATTGGCTACAAATGGGCTTATCTGCGGATGCTCAACTATATAGTTGATAATTTTGTGGATAAATATATGATGGATAGCCGACAGAACGATCAACGGGTGATTTCGCGATTTATGTTAGAGAACTCTGATATGAATTTATTAAATATGGATATTGATAGTAATTTTAAGTTCTGTTATACCCATACTTATGACAATAATCCCCTAAATCATGATAATTTATCTGCCTATTTTGTCCATGTAACTTGGCTGGCTCTGGGGATTCAGAAACAAGCTTACGATGAGATCCGCAGCATTTTCCATATTTAGGGTTTAGTTTTCTTCAATGAGGTCATTAATCACTACTTGAATATCAGGAAAGGCTGTTTTGTCGTGACAAAAGCAACTAACAATACTAAATTTACAATAAATTCTTGATTATTCGATTCGGAAGACGACCTATAGTATTGTCAATGATGTAGCACAAAAAGATATTGAGCATTGCAATGATAACGACAGATTCTACTAAATCTGGCAAATACTCTCCGAGCATTAGTGAATCAATATTGAGTTTGTTAATAATCATTATGACTGGCTGATAAATAACGAATATGATTATGGAATATTTAGCACTGTTCGTTATCATTTTCATTACGAATTCATTTGTTATGAATTTGCTTATTAGGAGCGCTCCATCTAATAAAATAGAAAATACGGCTAGTGAAAAAATGATATAAAATAATAGCGGAGGATACCTATCAGTCGAAATAGTTATAATTGCAGCCTCATTTAAGCCATAAACAAAGCTGCAAATGATTATAATAATAATCATGATAAATTTTCTTAGAGGTATGATGTTTTCTACCATACTGTAATAAAATCCGATGATTCCTATGTTCATGAAACTCAACAAAGGATATACATATATGGAACTGTTACCAATAAAAAGCAGCCTGATTATGTTGGCGACTTGGTTGTCTTGCAATATATCAGTATATACCAAAACGTAGTTAAAAATAATAGTTGTCAAAATAACAAACAACGATACAAAACTTTTATGTGTGAATAAACTCAGAAGCGGAACAAACAAATAGAACAACGCAATATATTCAAGAACAGACATGTAAGAATATTCAAGAACAGACATGTAAGATCTAGTTATTTGGTCAATACTATTTGTCCCTCCAGTGAAGGCACAAATGATGAAAACAAGCAAAAAATATAACCCTATCCATAGGTTAATTTTTAGAAATTTTATCATTCCATACTTGAAGCTAAGTGGTCTGCTTGGCAAGAGAATACCAGTAATATATCCTGACATTAGAATGAACCCACCAGTATTCCAGTACACACCCAGCGTACCCAATGCTGGCGGGTAAAAGTGGGAAAGCATAAATGAAAAAACCAGAATAAACTTAACAATGTCTAGGTGTATATATCTTTGTTCCTGTGTTTTCTGTTCTAAATGCATTAAGTTTACCCCCATACTTCATTTTAAGTTTACCCCCATACTTCATTTTAAGTTTACCCCCATACTTCATTTTAGGTTCATTGTCCCAAAGTGTTAGTCAAAATTATCAACTCTAGCACTGGTTAGCTATTAGCTTGGCTTGCTCTGGAGATCCAGAAACAAGCTTACGATGAGATCCGCAGCATTTTCCATATTTAGGGTTTATTTCTGTTCTGTATGTTGTTGAATTTGACTCAAAATATCAGTCATCGGCCAGTATCCCCATGATTCCGTAACTTTATGGTTTTCAAATTTGAAGATTTCTAAAGCTTCAAATTCAACTCTTGCTCCACTAGCAGGAATTCCGACAAATTCACCTAGATGAGTAGCTGTAAAGTGACCGCGAAAGGCAATTTTTTCGCCTTCTTCAATGAGGTCATTAATCACTACTTGAATGTCAGGAAAGGCGGTGTGGGTTAGTTTGAGGATAGCGATCGCATCTTCTACACTTCTCACTTGAGGCAAGCCATGATCATAGTAATCGGCTGCAAAGTAATCATGGAGATCTTCATAATTTTTGTTGTTATAAATATTAAAGAAATATGTGAGAATTTCTTTGTTGGTAGGATATTGAGACATTTTTTATTACTAATAATACTAGATGTTATAGACTAGGTTAGCTTAAATCACTAACGATCACAGCACAAAAGTTACGAGACAAAGAAAAAACAAACAAAATACATTACCATGATCCCTCAGATTCAACCTTGGATTGATGACAGTGAATGGCAGGAAGTTAAGCGGGTGATGGACTCCACCTACTTAACTGAGAATAAAGTAACCGAGGAGTTTGAAGCTAACATTAGAGCCGTAACGGGGGCAGAACACGTAATCGCTGTCTGCAATGGGACTGCGGCTTTGTATTGTATTCTCAAAGCTCTAAATATTGGCGATGGCGATGAAGTGATTGTCCCTGATATGACCTTTGTGGCTTCCTCGAATGCGGTGATTATGGCAGGTGCAAAACCTGTTTTCTGCCCAGTTAGAGCCGATACGCTCTGCATTGATGTTGATGCAGCAGCAATTATGGTCAATGGCAAGACTAAGGCGATTATGCCTGTGCATTTGTATGGTCAGAGTGCCGATATGGATGCAGTACTCGAATTTGCGAAGCGCTTTGATTTGAAAGTAGTTGAAGATGCTGCTCAGGCGATCGGCGTGGAGTTTAACGATCGCCATGTTGGTTATTATGGAGACGCGGGGGCGATTTCCTTCTATGGTAACAAAACGATTACCTGTGGTGAGGGTGGGGTTATTTTCACCGACAATGATGCGATCGCGTCAACCTGTCGGCGGCTGAAGAATCATGGGCGATCGCGCCGTGGTACTTTTATCCATGAACAGATTGGCTTTAATTTCGCAATGACGGAAATGCAAGCAGCCGTTGGTGTTGCTCAAGTGAGAAAGCTACCTGCCATCATTGAGCGCAAACAGCAAATCCATGCAGCTTATATCTCAAGGCTAGCTGATATACCGCAGTTAAAGCCTCTTTTCATCGATTCACGCTGTAAGCCTGTGCATTGGTTTACTTCTTTTTATGCTGAGAATCGCCATGAACTAGCGGACTATTTAGCGAAACAGGGAATTCAAACCCGACTGTTTTTCTGTCCTCTGCATCTGCAACCTTGCTATGAAGGCTGGGGTGATTCGCGTATGGACTATTCCGTTAGTACATCAGCCTATGAGCGCGGTATTTCGTTGCCATCCTCCTATAGTCTGACTGAACAAGAACTAGATTTAGTGATCACTGAAATTCATCGGTTCTATCAGTAATTCATGTTACGCAGAAGTTTAGTAAAGCCATCACCCCTAGACCCTCTCCCGCAGGAGAGGGGAACAAGAAAACAATAAAATCTTCCTCCCCCTCGCCCGCAAGGCGAGGGGGCTGGGGGGTGAGGGCTAATCTTTCATCTGCGTAAGATAAGTCAGTAATTCTATTAACAGTTCTATCAGCGTTATAGGAGCGATCGCAAATGGAATTACCACTTTCCAAACCCGCCGACTATTTGTACTACCGCGAAAAAGTAATTACGGCTCTAGCCGATCTACCTCAAGGTAATTTATTATCTGAGGCGATCGCTTCTGGTCGTGACTTTCTGCATTTTGTTAATCCTGATCAAGTGGCAGGTGTCACCCAAATTCAGGTGCGAGAGGGACATGGCTCTCAAGATCTCAATGATGAGCCGCTTAACACCCAGTTTCAGGCTTATTTGGAAACCGTGATTAATCCGCAGATTGAGAGTGGTTTGCTAAGTGATCGCACCAAATCGGGAAGTTACGACGATCGCAAAGTGCGCTGGTCTGGGGCAGGCGTAGCTGGTTTTTGGGAGTGTAGTCAAGACACCTTCATCCTAGAAGTTGGACCGACTAGTTACCCTCAATGTCATCTAGACATAACTCGAAGTCCTTTAGAATCATTAAAGTTGATGCTGCGAGGTTTGACAAATTACCAAGATCCCTACGCCTATTTTGCTAGGGGCATTGGAGTGGCGGTAGTTCCTTTAACTAGAGATGGCAATGTTTATATTGGTAAGCGCCTGAATGCATCGGACTATACAGGTGTTCTCAACTTTGTGGGCGGCTGGGCGACATTTTCGGCGATATCTCAAGACATCAATTTTTATCGAGATGCTCAACAGGAGTTATGGGAAGAAATGAAAATTGCCATGACTTTAAATAAGAGTAATACTCGTTTTGTCGGTATCTCTGGTCATCCCATCACGGGCGAAGTTGATTTAGTCTTTGTGGTACAAACGGAAATAGGCGATCGCCATTTTGAATCAGGAGAGCGATCGGGATATTGGGAAGAACATTCTTCTTTAGTTCGGATTGGCAATAAAACTGAAGCTCAAACTCTCTTAGAATATGGATTGTTACCCGAAAAAAAAGAACCTTGTGGCTTAATGTTTTCTTCCCGCTTAGGATTAGAATATTTAGTTAAATATCATTGGTGATATATGAAATTGGTCATTGTTCGTCATGGTGAAACTGAGTGGAATGTACAACATAAGGTAATAGGACAACTCGATAGTCCCTTAACCTCCAAGGGTATCCAACAGGCTAAAGCCATTGCTGATCGCCTACGTCGTCTGAAATTCACCAGCCTTTATAGCAGTGACTTGGGGCGTGCGGTGCAAACTGCGAATATAATTGCGGAAATATGTGGAAAGCAAATCATTTTTGATGCAGAATTACGAGAATGGAATATGGGAATATTTGAGGGATTAACTGTCTCTGAAATGCACGAAAAATTTCCCCAAGAACGCCAAGACTACGAACAGATTGGCGATGAATATATTATACCTAAGGGCGAAAGTTTAGACCAGTGCAGAGCTAGAGGTTTTCGTATTCTAAATGCGATCGCTGAACGCCACTCCAATGAAAACCTCGATGAAACAGGTGATGAAACCGTAGTTGTGGTGACTCATGGTTGTGTCCTCATGGGATTTTTTGAAATGGTACTCGATCTGCGATCGGGAAATACTTGGCGGTTCAAACTAGATAATGCCAATTTTTGCGCCTTTGAATATGTAAAGGAACGCTGGAGTCTTGTCGTCTGGAATGATGTGAGCCATCTAGAAACGATGGAACCCTGCACAGTTTAGTGTTTGCGAATGACCGATTCTAAAACTTGATCAATTGCTGCCAGTACCTCATTGCTTAGTTTTAGCCCTGACGCAGCCGCATTATCGACAATTTGTTCGGGACGACTAGCACCGATAATCGCTGAAACTACATACTCAGAGCGCAATACCCAAGCCAAAGCCATCTGGGACATACTCACGCCTACTTCTTGGGCGATCGGTTTTAGTTGCTGTACGGCGGTGAGAATGAGATCGCTAAATAACTCCTCTAACAAATACCAATTCATCTGATCATTAGCTGCCCGCGAATCCTTCGGTGGAGATTGTTTGGGCTGATATTTACCAGTCAAGATACCTTGAGCCAAAGGCGACCAGACAATTTGACCAACTCCATTTGCTGCACATAGAGGAAATACTTCCGCTTCAGGATTGCGCCATAGCATCGAATACTGCGGCTGACTAGAAACAAAGTGTTCTGTATCAGCAAAACTAAAGGCTGCTTCAATTTGTGCGGGACTCCATTCACTAAAGCCAATGTAACGCGCCTTACCCTGACGCACTACTTCCGTGAGAGCCATCATCGTTTCCTCTAAGGGCGTATCTGGATCGTAGCGATGGCATTGATAGAGATCGACATAATCGGTACGCAATCGACTCAAGGAAGCATCAATTTGTTTGCGAATCTGAGGTGCGGATAGTCCTTTATCAGTTGGTGACATTGGGAAGAATACTTTGGTGGCGAGAAGATATTGCGATCGCTCAATCCCCTGTAATACTTCTCCTAGAAATGACTCCGCACCACCCGCCGCATAGGAATTAGAGGTATCTATAAAATTAATACCTAAGTCAAAGGCTTTACGAATACAAGCCTCGGCATTTTGCCTTTCTACACCTTCATTGATCCCCCAAGAACCAAGACTAATTTCCGAAACTAACAAATCACTCTTACCCAATTTTCGATATTTCATAGATTCACAACCGCCTCTTTTTCTACATTTGATTCTTCAATTGATTGTAGAGTCATCGGTATCTGCAATCCCAAAATTAACGTGCAAGATATCATAAATAAAGATAAAGCAAACCATAAAAAATGATTGCTATGAAAATAAAAGGTTGCTAAACATAGAGAAGTAATCCCCAGAAAACCACTCACCAAGTAAGTATTGCGTACAGCCCCACCTTCACTCAAACCCGCAAAATATCCATCCAGAATATAAGCAAATCCTGCGCCCACAACCACAAGCGGTGTCCAATCAATATAAACTTTAGCAGCTTCAATTAATTCGCCATGACTAGTGAATAGATGCAACAGGGGATCGACCCCAACAACAGCCACCAATCCAACCACCACACCAATCACCAAATTAGTGCCTAAAGCGATCTGTAAAAGCGGCACAAATTTATCCTTTGCTCCCTGACCCTGAAATTGACCAATGAAAGTCGCCGTCGCATATTCTACGCCATCACACATATACATACTCAGAGCCACCATTTGCAACAGTAAAATATTTGCTGCCAGCACTTCAGTTCCCAAAGTGGAGCTAAAAGCATTAAAAAGAATGAATATGCATACGATTACAATGGAGCGAACTGATAGATTGCCATTCAACACAAACGCCGCCTTCAGTGCTGACCAATTGAGAATTTTGCCTGTTAAATCTCCTATTTCTTTAAAAGAAACTTCGCGCCCAATCATCACCAGTGCGACCAGTAGGGTTATATATTGACTAATTGCCTGTGATAACCCCGCTCCCATACTTGCCCAGTTCCAAACGATAATATAAAGATAGTTCAAGACCACATTTGCCACATTACCAATAATAGTGAGTACAAGAACTTTACGGTTCTGCTCCTGTCCTAACAGCCAGCCAATTAAGACTAGGTTGACAAAAGCCGCAGGCGCACCCCAAATCCGACTATTGAAATAGCTAATCCCTGCAAGTTGGACATCGGGAGCAGCGTTCAACAACATAAACCCGATCTTGCTTAAAGGATATTGCAACAGCAAAAAAAGTAGCCCTAAGCCTAAAGCAATTAAAGCATTTTGCAGTCCCGCTAGCAGTATTGCCTCGCGATCGTCTCGTCCAACAGCTTGAGAAGTAATCGCGGTTGTGCCAGACTTGATAAAGGAGCAACTCTCATAGAGAAAGTCAAAGATAATCGCCCCTAGTGCTACACCTGCTAAATAGCTAATACTTGACAAATGCCCTAGGAAAGCCACGCTGATTGCCCCCGATAGCGGTATGGTGATATTCGACACCACATTGACCGCAGCAACTTTCAGAAAGCGATATAAAAATTCGGGTTGCAACAATGTCAAATCCTCTTGGGCTATATATTTGAGTACGATCTTAAGTTGAGTTTATCAGTTTTTTAATTGTTCAACCTAGAAGGAATTAGGGTTTCAGTCATTTTGCTGATTTGAAAGACATCTAAATGTTTTCATTTCCATTAAACAAATGACGAATTACTGTTTTATTTATTAAATTACAAAGATAATTATTAATTTATAGCAAAGAAAGGGAAAGTTAGGACAAGTAACAGAAGGCTTGTTGTACAGCATTCCATAAACTTTCACATTGTCCGATAATCCTACTAAGCAGTTAAGCATAAATAAACTAAAAACCCAGATTGCTGTGCCGCCCGCGTAGCGGGCGGCACAGCAATCTGGGTTTAGTTTGTAACTATACCGAGCTACTTAACATGCCGTTTTAACCTAGCCCAAAATTTCTCAATCTTGTTTAAGGCAGGAGAATAGGGAGGCAGAAATATCACCTCACATTCGGGTATGTGGATTTCTGTTAGTGTCATGAATTATTCGCGGAAGCTTTTCGGTCATGTTTAGCATGATCATGCTCGACAACAAGCCAAAAAAGAGTTAAACAACTAGTTTCGTTAGGAAAAGCGCCAATCTCATCAGATTTAAGTAGCTAAGCATAAGTAACCTTAAAACCAAGAAGCGTGGGTCGCCCGCTACGCGGGCGACCCACGCTCTGGTTTTGGTTTTTAATTATGTTGAACTACTTAGTACGAAATTCACGAAACAGCCGTTCCAAATGGTTAGTTGTACGAATATGGTGATGTAAATCAGAATCAAACAGATAGAAAGAGAAAGTCAACTGAATATCCTTAATAAAAGTACGAACTGCATCAGGTTCAAGCAATTGCCACTTTTCTTGAAAGTCTTGCAAGCGTAGTTGAGCATCAGATTCAAGGTCAGCATCGTAAATTGCATAAGCATCAGCAATGATTTGGAAACGGCGCTGTCGTTTAGCCTCAGAAACTGTAAGTATCTGGTCTATAGGATTAGATTGGGGCAAATCTGAGTAACTAAGATGACGCTCAATCCCCCTAACCTTGTGAGTGATACAACGCTGTTGTTGAGCGATTGGGAAACATTTTTTCATCGCCGCAGGTAACCCCAGACCACCATCACCAAAACAGTTGATAGTCAAGCCAATCACTTCTTTGCTGCTTTGTGGGGATATGTGAAATTGGAGGTTCTCAAACTTAATTCTAAACTCAATCATTTTGCTCTCAAATCCAAATTATATATCAAGGCTTTGCAGCAATCTTTCTTGGAATGGCACTCCCTGAAACCTTTTTAGACTTCTGCGTAACATGAGTTGCTTATACATAGATATATCACTCTCACACCATATGCAATATCCAATCACCTCAACTCATCCAAAAACTCACGCATCATTTGATTAACTACCATCGGTTGCTCCTGCTGCACCCAATGACTACAATTAGGAATATAGCGAATCCGTAAATCCTGCACATACTCCTCCGTACCATAGGTTAATTCCTTACCTAAATATCGATCTTCCTCACCCCAAATCATCAAGGTCGGAATTTTGAGAATCTCCCACACTTTCTTTTGGGATAAATAGGTAGGTAGATTGCGATAGTAATTAATCGCGCCTGTCAAAGCCCCCCGTGTAATAGCTCAACGCAGGAAAATTGACAAAAAGGCAAAAGCTGATAAATTAGAGAAATGAAGGAACTACCCAACCTAAAAGACCTAACAGACGAGGCAAAAGAAGCCTTGATAGTTAAGCTATGGGAAGAACTACAAAAACTACAAAAACAGCTAGAAAAGAAACCAAAGAAGACCGCAAAGAACTCAAGTTTGCCACCAGCCAAAGGATTTAAAGCGGCGATCAATAATCCAGAAGCAACAGAAGGCAAACGAGCAGGAAGCATAGGGAGAGAGGGAGGAGGTCGTCATCTGAGTGAAAACCCAGACCAAACAATCAAAGCAACCGTAAAAAGCTGTACAGAATGCGGGAAAGAGATTAGCGAGTCAATACAAGTACTACTGGAAAGATACGACAAGATCGACATACCACCAATCAAGCCCATCGTGACTAGAATCGAAAGATATGGATGCAAGTGTGAGCATTGCGGACAGGAACAAATCGCAGCAGTACCCGTAGGCTTTGAAGTAGGAAGTCCCTTTGGAGATCGAATAGCTGCGCTAGTAACAACGATGAGATACAGTCACGGAATAAGCTATGGAAGAATGCAGCAAATGCTGAGTGAAGTGTTTGGCTTAGAGATATCAGAAGGAGGTATCGCCAACTTATTAACAAGGGTGAAAGGACAACTAGAGTCGGAGGTCACAGGAATACTCCAAGCCCTAAAGACATCTCGCCTAGTATGCAGTGACGAAACCAGTGCAAGGGTAAACGGTCAAAATCAATGGGAATGGGTATTCCAGAACGAGCAAGTATGTTTTCATATCATCCGACCTTCTAGAGGTGCAGATGTCATCACCGAAGTGATGGCAGAACATCAACCAGAGGTATGGGTATCAGATTTATTTAGCGCTCAAAAAAACAATCCAGCCACAGAATGGCAAGTCTGCCTTGCCCATCAACTCAGAGATTGTCAGTATGGTATTGATGCAGGAGACCATATTTTCTCTGGCAGGATGAAAAAGCTACTGCTACGAGCTTTTGTGCTGCGAAGGCGATGGTCGGATTTAGCTGACTCTACCCGTTATCAATACCGATGTCGATTGTATCGAGACCTTGACAGTATTCTGGCTCTGTTACCGACTCAAGAAGATGGGCTGAGATTAAAGAAGCGTTATCTGGAGTTACGAGATAACTTATTCCTGTTTTTGGATGACCCCACCATCCCACCGACTAATAACTCTAGCGAACAGGCTTTGCGTTGGAGTGTCATTTTTAGAAAAGTTACGAATGGGTTTCGCTCTGATTGGGGACGTGACTTATTTGCGGCTGTTCGCTCCATTGTCAATACTGGAAAAAGACAAGGCTTTTCCGCTTTTGAGTCCATTATCATCGCTTTGAACCCCGCCAAATCCTTGTTTGCTATAGCTTGAGCAATTACCCCCCCGTTTAGCAAAAGCATTTTTATACTGCTCAATATCCTCATCCGTAAAAGCACTCTGATCGATCGCCATCCCCCGAAATGCCTCTTCAATGAGCCGATAGTCATCTAGCTGAATCAAGAACTCAGGCAAAAATGGAATTTGAAAGAACGCAATATACCAACTCTTGAGCATCTGCTGCGGAGTCTTTAGCCCTGCCGCAAACTTGGCAGGATGCGGTAAATTCATCACAATCAAACGGCTCACTAACTCGGGATAGGCATAGGCAAATGACCATGCGATCGCTCCTCCCCAATCATGACCAACAAGGACACAGCTTTCATAGCCCAAACCTGATATCACTCCTCTAATATCTTCCACAAACTCGGACATCACATAAGCAGATTTAGCCTGAGGCTTATCACTATCGTTATAACCGCGCAGATCGACAGCAACAACTTTATGATCTTTCGCAAATTCTGGGATTTGATGCCGCCACGAATACCAGAATTCTGGAAATCCATGCAGCATCAACATCAATGCACTTTCACCCTCGGTGACATAGTGCAATTTTATGCCATTCGTATCAATCGTTTCGTGATGCCAAAGCTCTGCGGTCATAATATTGGGGTTAGTGCTAAACACGTATTGTGGTCATACCCGATCACGATAAAGTATAGCTATAATGGTTGAGAAAAATTTAGCCAAAACAATGCAAACCATTAAACTAGGTTCCAATGGACCAACTGTAACAGCGCTAGGTGTAGGAACATGGGCCTGGGGAGATACGCTTTTTTGGGCTTATGGCAAGGATTTTGGGGCAAAGGATGTAGAAACAGCTTTTCAAGCTTCGGTGGATGCAGGAGTCACCTTTTTTGATACTGCTGAAGTTTATGGTTTAGGTGAATCAGAACGTTTGATTGGTAAGTTTAGTAAGCAAACTTCGCAACCAATCCAGATCGCGACTAAGTATTTTCCATTGCCTTGGCGTTGGAGTCGATCATCAATAGTTGATGCTCTGACTTCTAGCCTAGAGCGTTTACAGACTTCACAAATTAGTCTTTATCAAATCCACTGGCCTTTAGAATTTATCCTCAAGACCAAAGACTTTATGGAAGTCTTAGCCGATGAAGTTAAAAAAGGACGTATTCAATCGGTAGGTGTAAGTAATTACTCCGCAGCACAGATGGCTCTTGCCCATCAGTATCTATCTGAAAAGGGAATTCCTCTCGCTGTAAATCAAGTTCCCTATTCTCTCTTAAATAAACAAATTGAACAAAATGGAGTTCTCGCAAAGTCGCAACAATTGGGCGTAACGATTCTCGCCTATAGTCCCCTTGCTCAAGGTTTACTTACTGGTAAATATACGCCCGAGACCCTGAAGAACTTGCAAGGTGCGCGTCGTCTTGATGCTCGATTTAGTCCTCAAGGTTTACATAAGCTTGAGCCTCTATTCTCAACCTTAAAAAACCTTTCTGAAAAGTACGACAAAACCCCTGCACAAATTTCTTTGAATTGGTTAATATCTCAAGGAAATGTCATTCCTATCCCTGGGGCAAAGAATGCTAGTCAAGCTACACAAAATGCTGGAGCGTTAGGTTGGTCTTTAACCAAAGAGGAAGTCGAACTACTTCGTCAAAAAAGTAACTAAATAAGCTCAATAGGTGGTTAAAAACTTTGAGCGGTTGATCATGTTTCACTGCCTTGAAATATCTATTGAGCTTCCAAAGTTTAAGGCTGTACTAACAGAGAAGAATCAATATCTTGTAGCTCTCTACAACCACAGAGAGCCATTGAGACATCTATTTCGTCACGAAGCAATTGCAGTACATGAGAAACGCCTTCTTCACCTGCCATCGCAAGCCCCCACAGGATAGGACGACCCAATAAAACTGCTTTTGCTCCCAAGGCTAAAGCCTTAATCACATCAGTACCTCGACGAATCCCCCCGTCAACAAGCACATCTACGGAACCAGACACAGCATCAACGATCTCAGGGAGAGCATTCAAAGAAGCGATCGCTCCATCAAGTTGTCTTCCTCCGTGATTCGAGACAATAATTGCCTTAGCACCAGCTTCTACAGCCCTTACAGCATCATCTGCTCGTAAGATACCCTTAAGTACGAGGGGGAGTGGCGATATTGACTGAACCCACTCAAGATCTTTCCACGTAATGGAGGGATCAAGTTGGTGGGCAAAATAGGTAAACAAGTCTGAATCTGTATCACTGTGCGAAATACCCAAACCTGAAAGAGAGGAAATATTCGCCAGTTGCATCCCTGATGGTAGGGAAAAATGGTTGCGCTGATCTCGCTCTCGGCGACCCAAAAGTGGAGCGTCAACCGTTAGGCAAAGGGCTTTGTAGCCAGCAGAGTACGCACGTTCGATTAGTGCCTGAGTTAAACCCCGATCGCGATGGATATACAATTGGAACCAGTTAAGAGAAGAGGAGAAGGAGTTAAGGCTAGCTTGGGCAACATCCTCAATACTTTTGGTTGCTAAAGTACTGAGAATCATGCCAACTCCTGCTTTAGCGGCAGCTCTAGCCGTGGCAAGTTCTCCTTCAGGATTGGCTAAACATTGAAAAGCCATCGGAGCAATTAAAAGAGGGAATTGCAGAATATGCCCAAAGATTGTGGTTGACAGATCTCGCTTACTTACATCAACCAGCATTTTAGGACGAAGACGAAACCGATCAAAAGCGGCTCGATTATCTCTCAAAGTCACTTCATCCCATGCCCCACTGGCATAGTAATCAAACGCTATTTGAGAGAGATGTTGCGATGCTAACGATTCATATTCTAGGAGATTCAATGGCTGAGAGCTAGGATTATTGCTCATGTATGACTTATGACTAAAGTTAACTCAAATGAAATTCCGAATTATTCGGCGGTTGGATAGCCGCTTCCTGACGGGGAGTTCCATCTGGAACCCAGTCGTAAGGGATTGGCTGTGCTGTAAAAAGATTACTAAAGTCAGCACGAAATAAGTAGAATAAATTGAAAATTTGAGACTATTATTAACTTAGTAAAGGTAGAGTATTAATATTAATTGCATCAATTTAATCAATATATAATTGTCAAGCTAGACTTATGGCTTGGGAATGCTTTTAAATGAAGATATGGATTACTGGATAGTTCTAAAAGCTTATGAGTGATGACAAGTTTGAGGCTCAAGAATCTCAAGGTTTAGTTAATAATCCTCAAGGAACTGTAAAACAGCAATTTGGCGATCGCACTGATATAAATGCTGGCGGTGGTGATGTTGCTCAGCGCGATATTGATAAGCGTAATATCACGATCAATATAATTACTGGCTCTTCTAGTCCCCAAGCACAAAGCCACTTAACCGCAGAAGTATCAAAAATTTTGGGTAATGGGATTGATTTAGAGGCGGCGATCGCTTCGGCATATCAAAGTGCTTTGCCGACCGATGCGAGTCTTCATCCTGTTCAGGCTGATGATAAGATTTCAGAGTTAGCGGATAGGAGAGTGTTGCATAAGTTTATTGAAATTCTTGCTAACGATCGCACTGTGTCTGAGTCAACTCGTGCGGAGTTGCAGAAAATTATTAGTGCATCAGATGGCAAAACAAATGGCGATCGCGCAGAAACTACAAGCAAAAAAAGACTGAGATCCTATCTGATAGTTGTATTGCGTCCAGAGCCTAATCTTAAGTTTTGCGTTAATGCGTGGCTGATTCCTGATGACTCAGTGAAAAGCTCGTCTAGGTTTAGTTCGTTAGATATAAATGAAGAGAAAAAAGGCGTAGTCTGTTCTCTGAATGATATTCCATCTGTTGTCAGAAGTTTACTCGATCAGAGTCTTCAACATTTATTTGGAAAAGATTATGAGCTTACAATTGAGTTTTTCTTGCCAATTGACTATTTGTCTACTGAAGTAGATCGATTGGAAGTAATTCCCGATCCACTAGACTGTGATGAGTTTAATCCTTTGGGTATTCAATATAAGGTTGTAGTACGTTCATACGAGCGGCTTGAAAACACCTATTTGTTGCATAACTTTCAGCAATGGAAAAACAACTGGAATCGAGCAGATATAAACTTCAAACTAGTTCCCAGCTTAGATTCCTTTGAACCTTTTACTACGGTTAATAGTTGTAATTGGAAGAAACTGACAATAGATTTGAAAGCAAAGCTGGGTATCAAGATCACATGTGTACCGCCAGAGCTAGAACGCAAGAATATATTTAAGGCAATCTTAAAATCGGCTATTCCGATCGCGGTTTGGATGCGAAAAGATATTCGGGAATGCGATCGCGAATCTAAATTAGACTGCTTACTTACGAGTGGAAATTTGGAAACGCTACCAGAATATATTCGTAAGGAGCGTGAAGAGGCTTATATATGTGATGATCCTGAAGAACATTTTGGTAATCATTTAGTTTTATTATGGGAAGATCCTAATCGCCTGACTCCTGATGTCATGGCAAGACTTTTACCCACAGGGCAATAACTTATAACTACTTAGGAGTTTGGTAAAAATGGGCGACTGGAAAATTTTCAAAGGTAATGCTACTCCTCACGGCGATATCGATCGCTTGCCGCCACCTCCAAACTGGCGCAAGTTTGCGCGGATCGATGAAAAGTCGTTTGTGGAGTTAACTGAGGCTGTCCAAAATAGTGCAAATGCCGAGAAAACTAAGGAGCGCGGTAAGACTTTTAAGGTTCCTCCCAATGACACCGATCTGGCAAGTATTGTTAATGCTGCCTTGTATTTGCGTCGTCCTTTGTTAATTACGGGTAAACCAGGCACGGGCAAAACATCTTTGGCTTATGCCGTTGCCTATGAATTACAGTTAGGACCAGTTTTGTTATGGCCGATCTCTACCCGTTCTACGCTCCAAGAAGGGTTATATCGCTATGATGCGATCGCCCGTTTGCAAGAAGTCAAAGATAGTAGTCAGGAAGAATTAGCAAAGGATATTGGGCGATATATTCAACTGGGGGCTGTCGGTTCAGCTTTATTGCCTTACAAGCGTCCTCGCGTGCTTTTGATTGATGAAGTCGATAAGAGTGACATTAATTTACCTAACGATCTCTTGAATCTATTTGAAGAAGGAGAATTTGAGATTCCTGAGCTGGCGCGGCTGGCGAAACAGGCTAAAGAGGTGACGGTGCGTAGTTATGACGGGATGGATGTGCCAATTCAGGAAGGAAGGGTACAATGTCATGCTTTTCCGTTCATCATCTTAACCAGCAATGGCGAACGGGATTTTCCGCCTGCCTTTTTGCGACGGTGCTTGCGTCTGAATATGAAAGATCCTGATAAGGAAGCTTTGACTGATATTGTCCGATCGCATTTGGGAGATGAGGTAATCGCTCAAGCGGAGCCACTGATTGCGGAGTTTCTCAAAAAACGCGAAAATGGCGATCTAGCGCCAGATCAGTTGTTAAATGCGGTTTATCTGCTCACTCGCGATCCTAGTACGGCAGTGGGCGATCGCGAAAAATTGACTGATGTACTCTTGAAGTATCTATCGAGTGCGGAGGATCGATGATCGACAATGTTGTGGCGGCTCTGGGTTTAGGATTAAATCTCACCGATGAAGAGATTGCGGATGTGCTGTGGTTAGCGGTGCAGATGCAGCAGTTTGGTGATGGGGTAATCTCTGAGCAGGGCGATCGCAACGAGGCTTTAGAAAATTCAGGTTCTAATCGAGAAAGTCCAAAACAACCAGCGCAACCTTTAAGGGATGCCGATCGCGATCGGCAAGATGAGAATAAAAAAGACGAGCAGAACTTTGAAGTGCATTCTAAAAATGCCCAAAATGACGATCGCTCGACTCGGCGTTCTGATGAGTTGCAACTGAAGATTCCTGATGCCCGATCGCTGCAAGAACCTCTAGAGTTAGCGCGATCGCTGCGTCCGTTAATGCGGCGTGTGCCTTCACAGGTGAATACTTTGCTGGATGAGGAGGCAACTGTACGCAGGATTGCGGAAGAAAAGATTTGGTGTCCTGTGTTGCGTCCTGCTTTGGAACCTTGGCTAGATTTGGCTTTGGTAATTGATGATAGCGCTTCGATGTTGATGTGGCGGCATACGATCGCGGAGTTACAGCATTTCCTATCGAGTTATGGTGTATTTCGGGATGTGCGGGTTTGGCGATTGGGAACGGATAAGACTGAGAAGGTGTGCATTTATGCGGGTGCTACGGCAAGCGATCGCAATGGTTCGCCGCGCAGTCCTAGCGAGTTGATCGAGGCTAATGGTCGTGGTTTGGTGTTGGTGGTTAGTGATTGCATTGCGCCGATCTGGCGAAATGGGGCGATCGCGACTGCCTTGCAAATTTGGTCGCGCAGTGGGATGGTGGCGATCTTGCAAATGTTGCCCGATTGGTTATGGGCGAGGACGGCTTTGGGGCGGGGTGTGGCGGCGCAGTTTAGTGCTTTGGCAGCAGGGATTCCCAATTATCAGCTAACGACTACGACGGTTTCTACTTGGTATGACATCGATTTGGCGACTAGTATCAAGATTCCTGTGGTGACGCTAGAGCCTGATAAGTTTACGGCTTGGGCGGAGATGTTGGCGGGTAAGGGTGGCGCATGGTCGGCGGGGATTGTGTTTGAGCCTGAGTTGTTTGCTGGGCAAGAGGTGGCGATCGAGTTTGATGGCGCGAGTGAGTTGGATGCTGAGGATCGGGTGCAGAGTTTTCGGTTGACGGCTTCGCCGATCGCGAGGCGGTTGGCGGGGTTGTTGGCGGCTGCGCCTGTGATTAGTTTGCCGATTGTGCGGATTTTGCAGTCTAAGGTTTTGACTCAATCGCAACCTGTTCATGTGGCTGAGGTGTTTCTGGGTGGTTTGCTGAAGCCTTTGTCGGAAATCACGGCGAAGACGAATCCTAATTATGTGCAGTATGACTTTATTGAGGGTGTGCGCGATTTGTTGTTGGATTCGGTTCCAAGTTCAGAAATTGTTAATGTTGTGGCTGAGGTTTCGGAATATATTGCGGAGCGTTTAGGGGTTTCTTTAGAAGAGTTTGCTGCGGTTATTCGTAATCCACGACAGGTTCAGAATACTGAGATTCTTAGCCAAACTGTACCTTTTGCAATTTTGACAGCAAAGATTTTAAAGCGTTTGGGGGGTGAGTATGTGAGATTTGCTGAGGAAGTGGAAAGAGCAATTGAAGAAGTAGAAAATAATCCCCCTGTTGAGGAGTCTAAACAAATGGAGATTGAGCAAGAACAACGGGGGAAATATGCACTGTTGGTTGGAATTAATAACTACACGGATCTCAACTCAATACCTAGTTCGGAGCAAGATGTACAATCAATATACCAAGTGTTGACCGATCCTAATATTGGGAATTTTGCTGAATCGAATGTAACAGTGTTGATAGATGCAGAAAAAGAGTCGATTGAAACTGCCATATACGACCTATTTACCAACCGTAAAAATGATGATCTATTACTATTCTATTTTTCTGGACATGCTGTGGTAGATGATCGTGATGATTTTTATCTTCTAGGTGTTTCATCAAGAAAGGATGCCATCCCACCAACAGCAGTATTTGCAGACTATGTACATCTTGAGATGAGTGAGAGCAGGTCTAAAAATCAAGTTGTAATTTTGGACTGTAGCTATAGTGGTGCATTTGCAGAGAGAATGACATTGAATGGTCAAGGTGGAGTGATTTTGACCTCTTCAAGTTCTATTCAAAAAGCCTTCAACCATGAAGGATCTAATTTGTCTCTATACACACATTTTTTGGTAGAAGGACTAAGAACTGGGATGGCAGACATTAATAAAGATGGCTATATATCTGTTTATGAACTGCATGAATATGTACGAGATAAAATCAAAATCATAAAACCTTCAATGTCACCAAGTTTTTATCCCATAAAGGAAGGACATCGAATCATTTTGGCAAAAGCATTACAGAATACGCTAAAATTAGAATCTCGCGAGTATGAGAAAACAGCAACTGATAGCGCAAAAGAAATTCCAGCTCAAATACAGGGAGGACGATACGCACTATTGATTGGGATTAGTAATTACACATCGGATCTTAATCCATTACCTAGTGCTGTAAGAGATGTGGAAGCGCTACGACAAGTTTTGATCGATCCTGATATTGGAGGTTTTTTAGATTCAGATGTAACAGTTTTAATGGATGCAAAGAAAGGAGCAATCGAAACGGCTATACATCAGTTATTTAGTAACCGTAAGAAAGATGACCTGCTGTTATTCTATTTCTCAGGTCATGGTGTAGTCGATAGCCGAGGTGATTTTTATCTTACAAGTCTTTCAACTCGCAAGAATGCTCTACGACCTACAGCAGTTTCATCTGGCTATGTGCATCGTGCAATAAATGATAGTAGGTCTAGGCATCAGGTGGTGGTTTTAGACTGCTGCTTTAGTGGAGCATTTTCAAAAGGGATGTTAGCAAAATCTATTGACACGGTGAATGTGCTGCCTAAATTAGGTGGTGAGGGACGGGCTATTATGACTGCTTCTGAGTCGAGTCAATATACATTTGAGCAGGAAGGGTTTGATTTATCTCTATATACACATTTTTTCGTAGAAGGACTAAGAACAGGGATAGCGGATTTGGATGAGGATGGGTATGTATCGGTTGGTGAACTACATGAGTATGTGCAGGATAAACTCAGAATTGCAAACGATCATATGTCACCAAGTTTTTATCCAGTAAAAGAAGGGTATAGAATTGTATTAGCAAAGGCAAAAGCTGATTCAAAACTCAAGTTTAGGAGAGAAGTGGAAAAAGTTATTAGTCGCAATAATGGCAAAATTTCTTCTGTTTCAAAAGCCTTATTAGCGCAACGGCAGAAAGAGTTAGGGCTTATTCCTATAGAATCTCAAACGATTATTAATGAAGTTTTGCGTCCTTATAGTGGATATATAAGAAAGCTTGAAGAGTACGAACAATATTTACTCGCTGCGATCGCTGAAGAGTTCCCTTTAAGTGAAGTAGCACAGACAGAGTTACAAGACCATGAAAAGCATCTGAATTTAAGCGATGAAGATATTAAAGAAGTTAAGAATCGGGTTATTAATAACATTAAGATACCGTTAGGCATTAGGTTTGACGACCCTGAATTAGATGATGCAGAACTAAATCTAAACACGGTACAAATACTTGAAGAGCTAAGAGATAGCGATGATATTGAAACAGTTGAAAGAGTTCCTGTTGTCGATTTGCCAGAAGGCAATAAGAGCATTGGTGGATTTTTGAGTGGATTGTTGAAAGCAGAAGTCAATGTTGGAAATCTCAAGAAAGTTATTGGGTTTTTAAGTGATCGTATGGGTAATAGGCAAATTTCTTTTGAAGTTGAAGCAAATGGTGTAAAGATGAAAATTAGTGCAAACAACCGCGAAGAATTAGAATCAGCTATTAAGGCAGCACAAATGTTCACAGATAGCTTAAGCTCTCCTGACGAATAATTTAGTCTGAAATAAGTATCTGCTTGATAAAGCTAGTTTGTATTATCCCAAATAAGCAATAGCTGTAATCTTAGAATGTAATCTCGATCGCTTGATGAAATATCCGTGCTGCTAGTATTTCCATCAATCAATCGCTACCCAACGACCAACGACCCTTTAAAAACACAAAAACTATGACCATCAAAAACCTCTGGGAACAAATCCAAAAAAGTTCCACCAAAACCCCCACCCGCATCAAAATCCCCAACAACCGCAACGATCATCGCCAAACCACCACCCAACCCTTTCAACCCAACCAACAATACTTCCAAATCAGAATCAACGAACTATACCTATCAACCAGCCGCAAATGGTTTAGCGAATACGATCCCCTCGTCTTCGCCGCCACCGAATTCATCTACGACAAAAAAGCCGAAACCGTTCCCTTTGTCGTCGGTCCCTCATTAATCGAAAAAAACGGACAAAAAGCACCCACAGGCGGCAGCACCATCTTCTCCAATACCCGCGTCGCAGGACTCCATCCCTATCGCGGCGGCAGACTCACCCTATCCATCGTTCTCTATCGAATAAAACGCAAAGACTACGCCCAAGGACTACTAAAACTAATCGAAAGCGTATCCTCAGCCATAGACTTCTCCACTGCTCTTAGATCCTATACCAAAGTCGCAGGCGTACTCCTCACAGGCATCGAAACCCTCTTTGGACTAGGCGACACCGAACCCGTCATCGCCATCCGCAAAGAATTTGACCCCAACGCAGGCGACAACCTCGAACCCAGCTACTTTGTCCTCATCGACAAACCCGAATCAGAACTTAAAACCGAACAACTCTGGGTACGCGATAACCAACTCGTCTATGGCGCAAACCTAGCCGAAGCAAAACCCTTCCGAGAAGCCGATTTTGTCCTCTACAGCATCGTCCAAACCAGCGATCGCAACGACATCACTACCCTACCCTTCTATCCATTATTCGAGCGAGCCAAAGAAGCCGCACTCCAAGGCGACGATAAGAGTTGGGAAAGAGCCAAAGCTAATTTGATGTCTCTGCACCAAACACTAGCGCTTAGTCCAGACCTCACACCATCACAAGCTATGCAACTAAGCAAAAGTTATGTTGAAGAAGTCAGAGAAGCTTTCCGTATGATCAAAGAGATAGGAGCTTTAGGCTCAGACGAACTCGATCTCGGTTCCTTTGACGACGAAACCAGCATTCAAGACAGCTTGAATAAAGCCAGCCAAATTCTCAACCTCAAGTTCTAGCCTATTTAAACCACTATGACATTCACAAACGGATTTGCCCTCGTCATCGGTATTGGTACATACGCCAACACCCCCAAACTCAACGTCCCCATTACCGCGCAAGATGCCAAAGAAATCGCTGATGTCCTCAAAGATCAAAGTAAATGTGGCTATCCCGCCCAACAAGTCACCCTATTAAATGATGCTAATGCAACCCGCGATCGCATTCTCCAAGAGCTTGACGCGATCGCCCAAAAAGTCAGCGACAGTGATACATTTTTCCTCTTCTACAGTGGACATGGCGAATACGGCACTGATGGCTACTACCTCACCACCCACGACACTCAACTTGAAAACAAAAAAGTTGTCACTGGCACAGGCATCAGCGAAAAAGAACTACTAGAAAAACTTCGCGCCATCAAAGCCAAACGCACCTTCCTATTTTTCAACGCTTGCCACTCAGGAGAAATCTCACCGCGATCGCTAAGCAATGACGAAGCAGAAGAAAACACAGGTTCCAATATTCCCGATCGCTTATCCACAGCATTACTCGGCACTGGCGAAGGACGTGTCGTAATTACCGCCTGTCGCGAAACCCAAAAATCCTACTTTTCCCCCAAAGAAGATTTAACCATCTTTGCCGATATCCTATCTGAAGGATTACGAGGTCGCGGTATCGATTCCCGTAAAGGCTATATCAGCGCCTTTGATCTCTACGAGCATATCTATACCGAAGTCAAACAAAAAGTAGAGCAACGCTTTGGTAAGTTTGGTGCAGTCCAAGAACCAGAATTAACCATTCTCAAAGGTGTAGGTGTAATGGCGATCGCCCTGCATCGTGGTAAGACTCCTGAAGGAGAGCTATCAAATAGCGATCGACCCTCTTCTCTCGGTGGAGCAGTCCGCGAAGTCGAACCTTCTGAAAGTCAACAAACACTCCATCAAATCCTCAATGGTGAAATCAACCTTGCCGCAGGTAGAGATATTAATAACCTTACGATTGATCAGAGTACAAAGCATGAAGG
Source organism: Pseudanabaena sp. BL-A-41 (assembly GCA_050632425.1). Taxonomy (GTDB): domain Bacteria; phylum Cyanobacteriota; class Cyanobacteriia; order Pseudanabaenales; family Pseudanabaenaceae; genus Pseudanabaena. The sequence continues at coordinate 31,620 of CP192606.1, forward strand.
AGATGTCATTCATGCTGAAGGCGCTCAAGGCTTTATAAACCGTCCTTCTGGTTCAGTTAACCAACACTTTGGTAATGTTAACAATATCAATACAGGTGGTGGTGACTACGCTGGCGGCAATATTGATAAGTCTCAAAAGACTTACAATGTAAATATTGATAGATAGTGATATTGCAAAAATTATCTGCTTTGTTGCATGAATAGAAAGGAGAGTCTCCCTCGACTCTAACAAAGGAAAAAATTTGTAGGGTTTTTGCATTTTGGTCACTTTTGCGGTCTTGGTTAAGAACTCATCGTGGTGTTTATCAAGAAAAGTTACCTTTACATTTAAGCTTCTTTGAGTTTGTTCATAATGCTAAGAGGAGGGGTAAAGCTTTGTTGAGTGCTTTGTTGGAATCTCTTCTTTCTTTACCTTCCCATTTCAACTACTGAGCCTCCTTTTTACAGACGATCGCATTTTCCAGTTTTCGCAACCAGCGATCGCTAATATCGAGAAGAAGCGATCGCGCTCCTTGCCAAAATTATGGATTGGATTTGAGGTTAGGGCGATCGCATTTTTTTAGCGATCGAAGTGATACTGTACTGATTAATTTGTGCGACGATCTCGGTGCTAAAATAGGAATACGTTAATCCGAAGGTGATTGTATAATGCCAATTACATTGCCACCAGAACTAGAGCAGTTTATCCAAAGTCAGGTTGCTAGAGGCAAGTATGCTTCTGTTGACGAGGTGTTCTTGGCGGGTATTAAGCTATTAGAGCAACGAGAACGCCTTTATCAAGGGCGATTTGAAGAGTTGCGCCGTGAAGTTATGGTTGGGGTTGAGGAAGCTGAGCGAGGTGAATTATTAGATGCGGAGGCGGTAATAACTGGACTGCAAGAGAAATTACAACAGCGCCGCGTTCAGAGTGATCGATGAGCAATTTTTGTAGAATCACGCGAACAGCAAGTCGAGATATCGAGAATATTATGGATTATCTTGCTGAGAATGTAAGTTTTGAGACGGCAGAGTCTTTTCTGGAGAAGATAAACGCGAAGTTTAAGCTACTAGTCAAGTTCCCAAAAATAGGACGAGGGCGAGATGAGTTGTATCTCGGCTTGCGGAGTGTGCCATTGGAGGATTACCTGATCTTTTATCGTTTAGTTCCAGAGGGAATTGAAGTGATGCGGGTAGTGGGTGGCTATCGCGATCTGGAGGCTCTATTTGCAGAAAATGATGAAGACTGAGCGATCGCATTTCCTTTTTACAGCCGATCGCAGTTTCCAGTTTTCGCAACCAGCGATCGCTAATATCGAGAAGAAGCGATCGCACTCCTTTCCAAAATCATGAGTTAGATTTGAGGTTAGGGCGATCGCATTTCCTTTTTTACAGACGATCGCAGTTTCCAGTTTTCACAATCGGCGATCGCTAATATTGAGAAGAAACGATCGCACTCCTTACCAAAATCATGAACTAGATTTGAGGTTAGGGCGATCGCTAATTTGATAGCTTGATCGCATTTTCCAATTTTTGCAATCAGCGATCGCTAATACCAAGAAGAAGCGATCGCACTTCTTGCCGAAATCATGAATTAGACTTTAGGTTAGTGTGATCGCACTACAATATCAGTGACCACGCTATTTTTTGGGAACTGTTAAGAACTTATTCCATGTAGATTTTGCCAAAGAGCGGAGAGCATCTTGCCACCTACTTTGAGGTTTCATTTTTGATTTTGCACGAGCTATAAACCCAATTCCTGCTCCCAGTAAACTTTCAAAAGCATTTCGGAATACACCTCCTAGCTTACTTCCTTTTGCCTCAATAATTTCCCTGAGCTTGATCTGGGATTTTTGAGCTGTGGTTGTTTCTGAGGTTACTATTTCTTCATATATGGAGTTTGTCAGAGTCTTTTGAACTGGTTTGGCAGAAGGGAGGTCTTCTTGAGTTCGGACTACAATATCACTCTCAATTTCACCTTCAATAGCTACAATTTGACTAGGTTTCGCGGGAGCGTGAGCTGCTTTATGCGCCTTTTCACTCAACCAGATTGCTGACAAATCTTTACCTTCTGGGTCTGATTTATATTCTTGTGCAATTGTTTTTAGATCAGGTCTTGACCATATTCTGGCTGCTATCAATAACACATTTGCAATCCATTGTTTGAGAACTTTAGCTGGTACATGGTGTGATTCACCCGACCCTCTGGCAGACTTCGGTTTTTTTACTGTGTGAAGACCTACAGACCAATTTTCTCCAACTACGGGCCCCTTCTTTTTCCTGCGAGGGCTGGCGGTGTAGTCATACACAAACTCGGTTTTATCTTCCTCAACCTTGAGAGTTTTGAAAACGGGATGTTTAGACTTAACATCGGCAACATCTGTTGTTAGCTTTTCTTTATCTGGTTCTTGTTGTTCATAAATTTTGCTTAAGTTATCCAAGGCTGCTAATCCAGCCTCTAACTGTGAGTCTTTTTTGTCTTTATCTTTCCCAAGCAGTTTCTTCAGCATATTCCCCAACCAACCCACAATCTTATCCAGTCCCTTATCGATGGGTGCGCGGATTTTATTGATAATTCCGACTACCTTGTTGGGAATGTTGCCTAAGCCAGCAAACTTAGCCAAAAACGCAATGACAATCGTTAGGGTATTTGCCATTGTCGTTTCAACTTTTTTCGCCGCATTGCCCACATCACCATTGGCGATCGCTGAAATCGAATCGATAAAGGCGGCGACCACGGCGGCGATTTGGTTGATTTTTTCGATAAAGAAGGTGACAGTGTTGTAAGTTGCAATGATTGCTTGGATGACAGCACCCGCAGGGTTCAGCATACTCACCAACTTCACGATCGCCGCTTTGACCACCTCAGTCGAGATCATTTCCGTAACCTGAGCGATCATTTGATCTTTTAACTCGCTCAATTCCGATTTGATTTGCTCCCAAGCGGCGGCAGGACCATCTTTAACTAATGTGACCAAAATACCAGCAGTTTTTTCTAGCCCGACCAACACAGGTTCGGGAATGATTTTCACAAGCTTGCTACGGATATTTTGCCAAGTTAGTCCTAGTACTGAGAGTACCAATTTGACAATTTCGATCAAGCTAAATGATTGAGGAATATAGACACCAGCTTCGCCCAATGGTCCTGTGATCCATTTAATTAAAGCTTCCTTCAAATGGTCGAGAATATTGCTGGCAAACATCTGGAATCCTTGTTTGCCAGCTTTTACCAAATTGCCGACAAATGCGATCGGATTTTTGACGATCGTCATGAAAGTGGCTTGGGCTTTCTTGATGTACGGCATGACTCCTGGTGCTACGACCGAGAACAGGATTTCTAGGAGGCTGATTACCTGCTTGAGACCCCAACTGATAAAGTCGATGGCGATATTTGCAAAGGCGCTGACAATTTTAGCGAACGCACCCGCAACCGTCACGATGTCCTGAATTGACAGAGAAGTAATCGTGCTAATAATCTTTGGTGGAACGGCACGCACCATTCCCATCAAACCAGCCAATGCACCTTGGAACCAAGCCCAAGCTCGTTCAATAGCTTTACCTTTTTTGATGTTTTCCCAAACTTCTTCCTGCCCGATCAGCTTCATGAACCCGCCGATCAAGGTGTCAGCATTGCGTGGTACTGCTTCACCTGTGACAGGATCTTCACCGAGAATCGCTTTAAGTAGGTCATAGCCGCGTGTACCTTGGGCAAGCGCCGCCAGTGGCTTCAAAATCGCGTCCTTGACGAACTTGAGAATGCCAGTGATTAGTCCTTTGGCAAAACTGATAATGCGGTTAATCGGATCGGTAAAGATGCTCTTAGCACGGTTCCAGACTCCACTAAGGTCGCCAATGTCCCGCCAACCAAGGGAATCAAGAAACTGAGTAACAGCTTGCTTAATAGCGCTGCCAACCATGCCGAGGGTTTTAATCTGCTGCTCGACCCAGTTACCGACTTTTTCAAAAATGCCATGATTGTCTAGGGCTTGAGTGATAAATCCGCCACCAGGGATAAATTCCACGATCGCCCGCATAATATTCGCAGCACTACGATCGACGGGATTCATATTGATTGGATTTACGCCCAAAACAATCGTGAACATCCGAAACCCAGGAATTAGGTTAGCTTTATCGGCGAAATAGTCGAGCGCACTACTGAGTCCCAGTCTTTGGATTTGGGTTGGCGACTGTTGCACGATCGCCACATCTTCACGGCGCTGCACCACCTCTCCCTGCTGGATCGTGTGCGTTAACTCATGGGCAATCAGTTCTTTGCCTTCATGGCTGTCAGGTTGGAATTTATCCTTACCAAAAAATACATGATTACCCATCGCAAATGCTTGGGCATTCACCTGCCTATTCAGCTTGGCGGCTTGATCGCCTGTGTGAATTTTGACCTTGCTAAAGTCAGCCCGAAAGCGTGGCTCCATAAATCGCCGCACACCCATCGGCAAAGGCGATCCGCTCGACATACTGTTTTGGATATCGGCGGAGACGCTTGGGGCAATGGTGGACTGTCCATCCGCTTTGCGGTGAATTGTTTCCTCTGGTTTACGTTGAGTGAAAATACCCGAATTGGCAAAACGACTAATGTAGGGCGATCGCAACTTAGTCTGGATTTTCTTTTCCTTTTCCTCCTGTTTTACCTGCCGAAATAGCCCACCACTATCAGTCTTCACATAGGCGATCGAGCTTTCAGGCATCGCCATCCGCATAATCTTTTTGGAAGTAGTATCAGCTTCTTTTTCCGCAGCGTCATTAGGCGAGGAAACCTTGGTAGATGCTTGTACCTGCATCGAACTTCTGTTAGTCACCACCTGTCGTTGCACCTGCTTGACTGCGGCGGCTGGCTTCTGCACGATCGCCGCGCGATTCACGGTCTTGTTTTTGACGGCTTCCAAGGTAGGTGTCTCCTAACGTGATGCGGGTTAGTTGCTTGCGATCCTTGCTCGACGGGCATTAGCTGGGGCTAACTTATATGTCTCTTCCTTCTTTGAGAAATTCTCTGCGGATTCCTTCTTCGATATCTTCAATTAAAATAATATTTTCGTTGCGACTCAAGGCTTTTAGCGAGGAGTATCGTACTACGTTCATGATAATACCACCAGAAAGATCGTATTTTTCGGCAATTCTGCTCAGATCGATTTTCTCCTCCAATACGGCTTTCGCAGAAAATGCTTTTTCCCAGATGCGAAGACGTTCAGCCGCCTTAGGTATTGGGAAATATACAACTGAATGAAATCGTCGCATAAAGGCATCATCAATATTTGTTTTCAGATTTGAAGCCAAGATCGTAACTCCGTTAAATTCTTCGATACGCTGAAGCAAAAAACTAATTTCCTGATTGGCATAGCGATCGTGCGAATCGTCAACTTTAGTGCGCTTGCCAAACAAGGCATCGGCTTCATCAAAAAAGAGAATCCATCGTTTATGTTCAGCCATGTCAAAGATTTTTGCTAAATTCTTCTCGGTTTCGCCAATATATTTGGAGACAATCATACTCAGGTCGATCTTGTACACATCGCAGCCGCAGTGCTTGCCTAGCAAACAAACTGAAAAGGTTTTCCCTGTTCCTGGAGAGCCATAAAACAGACTAGTAAATCCTGGTTGCAGTTTGTAATGCATTCCCCAGTCTTGCAGCAAGGTATGCCCATGGGCGATCCAATGTTTAATTTCATTTAGCTGCTCTAAAGTCGCAAAAGGTAGCACTAGATCTTCCCAATCGAGTTTAGTCTCAATCAATCGAGCAGGAAATTCACTATTGAAGTTTGGTTTGCGTTCGATACCAGTGCTTAATCGGTAGAGATACTCCCGTGATAGAGTCAATGCGCCACTGAGTAGAGGCTCACCAGCACTGACCGAAGTGAGATAGAGGATATTGTAACGGGCAAAAGCATGGCTTCCTTCAAATAGGCGCATGAGCTTGAAGCGCGTGGATAGATCGTCGCTAGCGAGTAGAAAAGCAACGGTTTCTCCAGTAGGGATGAAACCACCGTGGGTTGTCCCTTGCAATCCTCCAAATTCGGTAAAGCCGCGATCGATCGCTTCATTTTTAGTCCAAAGTACATCCAGCAATTGAGGGCGAATATGGGGAATCATGGCTAGCAAGAGCGTTAAACGTTCGCCACTGGAAAACTCGTGCTGACGAATTAATTGAGCGTAATAGGAATGACTACTACTGAGATCGGGAGATGGAATGTCAAAAATAGACGAAACTAGATTTTCGTCTGCATTTTCTGATTGGAAGTACAAATTCAGCCGCGCAGCCAGAACTTCAGCAAACCAACTCAGTTCGCGCTCCAGATCTGCGGCATTTTCGCTTAAAATGTCTGCCATTCGGTGTAGAGGGGATATTTCATCCATGATAGTTTGACGATGCTGATAGTCCAAGGTAGATGTTCGAGTAACATATCGAATGATTGATGTTCTACGTTGAGGCTCCAGCTATCCTCTGTCCTACGCAACAACCCTGATCGTTGCAGAAATGAGGAGCGGATTCCATCAGTTGATGTATTTCCTAAGACAGTCCAGTAACTAATGGCGGATTGCAGTAATGTTTCGGCTTCTTCGCGATCGCTATCTTGTATTAATCCTGCTCCAACTAAGAGCGGTGTTTCGGGTTCTAGCCCTAACAATATTTTGATTAAACCTAATTCATATTCATAGATTTCCTCCTGCCCTGTTGCCAAAAAGTGGAGTAGGGCGGCGGCGCGTGGTATTTGAGCATCAGCGATCGTGTGGCTATTAGTTTCTTTAATCCCCGTTGCCTCAAACAGTGGGCTAATAAAGGGATGAATCAAAACTAATCCTGCATAGTTGACAAAAAGAGCAAATCCATCGTTCTGCTCAGTAAAGTCCACGACAGGATTTACTACATCATCGGAAAAGTCAGTCTCAAACTCGCGATCCTGATTGGCAAGATCTTTCTCCAATAAATTTGTGGAATCCAGATTAAATTCGTTACTAAGTGGCGATCGCAATGCTTCGTAATTTGAAAAATTGATTTCTGGGTTCTCAACGGCTGGCAAATTGGGATTGGGTCGTGGAGGCTCGAAGTTTGGTTGGGTTTGAAACAAGGTTGCTGCAACTGATGGCAATGCGTTAACTAAAACTTGGCGATCGATTCCTACTTGAGTTAATATCCTATCTAGGCTCCTGCTAAACTCATTACTGGGCATCTGTTCTGAAGAAACTCTCGATAAAATAGCGGCGACTAGTTGCGATCGCCTTGGTTGATTTAGCTGAATTTGGGTTGACTCACTCACAAATCCAATTACTTCAATTATTGTGATTTTCCACTCTGCTGAAAGTCTATCTAATAGTGGGTCTATAATCGCGAGGGCTTCCGATCGCGTCAGTAGTTGCAGTAACCGAACATAAAAATCTGTTGTCTCTGCTCTTGTGGATAAGTGATTTATAAGTTGCGATCGCTGTTGGTGGCAAGTTTCTTTTAAGTCAACCGCGATTTCCGATGCTGAAGCATAGGATACTTGCCAAGGTAATGAGCCTGTCTGCAAGTAATGCTTTAAGATCTCGAATTGATTTTGTTGGGCTGTTGTTTCTCGCCAAACTTCGCTAGATTGGGTTGGTGTTGTCGAGATTGACGGCAAATCGATCGACTGCAACTGTTCGTTGAGTTGTTGTTGGATTAACTCAGGTAACACATCCAGTAACTCTTGCTCAGAAGTGACTTTTAAGTGGAGTTCTAACTTAGGGATATGGATAACGCGATCGCTACCAGCAATTTCATCAAAGGTGCTTTCAAAGGCGGGTAATAGAGTGTCTTGCCAGCGATCGTGCAAACTTTGGCGAATCGCAAAAGCATCCGCTTGGCTTCTTGTCGAAACCAAACAGTGTAGTCTACGAATTCGATGACAGAAGTTTGACATAATTAGCTTGTCGAACCAGCCTATTTCTAATCCCTGAGTATTTTAAGTTAAAATATGACTTCTTAAATGGTTGTTAAAAGCTGAATTATTTTGGTTTGATATTCGGGTTAATGTCCAGATTAAGAGGATTGGTGATCCTTGGATTAGTGGTAAGTACTGGATTAGTGGTAAGTACTGGATTAGTGGTAAGTACTGGATTAGTGGTAAGTACTGGATTGGAGGTGGTAAGTACTGGATTAGTGGTAAGTACTGGATTGGAGGTGGTAAGTACTGGATTGGAGGTGGTAAGTACTGGATTGGAGGTGGTAAGTACTGGATTGGAGGTGGTAAGTACTGGATTGGAGGTGGTAAGTACTGGATTGGAGGTGGTAAGTACTGGATTAGTGGTAAGTACTGGATTGACAGAGGTTAAGCCGCTCTTAGTTAACTGACTAAGAGAACTAATGTAACCTTTGTAGATCTCCGCATAATCATTTTGCAGATTGATCTTTTTGTCAATTTCCGACACTAGAATGCCTCGGTAATCGTTTAGCTGCCTATTGAAGGAAGGAAGAACTCGAATACCTTGATCTATAACAAAAGTTGGTCTTATAGGCGGTTTTGGAAGAACTGGTTCTTCGGGGACAACTTCGACTTTATTTTCACAGTAATAGGAAAGCATAAAATCAGCTACCACAGTGTTATTGCTGTCATAAACCAGTACAAAAGTGCCGCCTCGTACTACTCCAGCAAAATGCTCTATGCTGGGGTTTTGGGAAATAAAGTTAGGAAACAGGAGCTTCTCATCTTCTGCATCATCCTTTTTTTTGATAATTTCATCTAGCCAATTGAGCCATTGAGTGTGAGTACTGCCGATCAGTGTATCAAAAGGGGTTGTGAATTCTGTCTTAACGACATCACCAATGTTGAATTTAAATTGGCTAGCTGCTGTAACCGTTGTCTCTAAGTCAGGTTGCCAAGATAAATCAGCTTTATACTCAGTATAGCTGCGGTTTAATTTGCTCCCTACAGATCTTGCTTTTTGAGTCACAATTGTATTCCGTTGCTCAGCATCTCTCAGCAAGGCAGTGGCATTAATCTCTCCAGTTACATTCCGATTTACTTCTTGCTTAAATTTGTCACTAAACTGAATCACTTCACTTAATTGATGATAGATGTCTTGACGTAACAGATAGTGGAAGCGGTGTAAATCCGAATAACGAATGTCAAGTGTCTTGACGACTCTTGTTCTATCTTTCCCTAAGAAAATAGCTCGAACTGTAAAGGGCAAATTTTTGGACTTGATTTCGCTTTCGACTTTTGTAAGAACATTTTCCACATTTTGCCCTAGGTGTCCTTCAATACGGAAAAAAGAGAATTTACCGATTTGGGTAGCAAGGGGATTAGCTGCCGCACCCTGCGCTCCGTAGCTAGGTGCGTTGTATGAGTAATTGCGATTATCCATGCGACGCTGACTAAGCTGATAGTTCCATCTTTTATGAATGGAATTGACTTGTTCGGGATTGACCTGATAGTAATAAGGGATTGCCCGTTCTTCTAAAAGCTGATCTTCAAATACACTGGGTGTGATCCGAATTGAGTCAGGAGCCTTACGAACTTCAGGAATTTCGGGAACACGAAAAATCTTAGTTTGGAGCAACGTGTCGAGTTTGCGGATTAGAAATTTAGCATGATTAAGAGATTCGGTAGTTTGGCTGATCGCAGGTGAAGGATAAAAAACGGTGCGATTTTCTTCAGGATCAGAATCTGAAACTAGATTTCCGAGTAGCAGGTGTTTGGGAAACCAGTTGATATCAGGACAGCACCAAGTTATATCACCAAACAGTAAATCCCGAAATTGGTTGTAAGTCTCGACGATATCTTTGAAGAAATCATAATAATATTGAAAGCCGAATAGAACGCCTAAATTGTTAGCAGGAAATTTATTCAGTATTTCTGTAAGCTGAGCTAACCATCTTTCAGTGGGATCGGTTGGAAACACATCGGTGAGAAAAAACGCACAGTTCGGATAAACCTTAGAAAGCTCAGATGCTAAGTTGTTGTAAATGTTTGAGCAGACGCTCTGATAAACTCCGATCAAAGCACTGACAGAACTAATCGATGAACTGATCAAAGGGCGCTCGGCGATGACTTCATTGAGATTTCTAAAAGCTTGATCGGGTGTTGCAATCACAGGTTTTAGCAATGAATTAATCGCATCTTTCTCTACCAGCAATAATCTAGGTGTATTGATGCAATCTTGCCCTAAATTGTCACAATCAGTTCCCGTACAGAGGTCGGGATCATTCACATAGCTTTCCATCAACAAAATTGCCACCATATTCGCCAAGTTTTTGCTGGTTTGGGTGCTAAATTCGCTCAAGGAAGTAGTGCTTCGAGAATCAGCTACGCCTTCAGGAATTAATTCATATACCGAAATCATCTCCTCCTCGCCACTTTCACTTCTCAGGTAAAATGGAGCATACTTCGGATAGGATTTGTCATACTGGATGTAGCGATCGCACAAGGTATCATTACTTAAATAAAGCAAATCGCCATCGGTGGTAATCCCAACACCTTTAGTCACTCTGATTGACTTTTCAGACAGTGAGACACGTAATCCTGAAACAATTCCCACACCCAATAAATAGATAGAGTGCAGGCGATTCTGATCGTTGAGATAGTTGGTGATGCTATTCAGTTGGCTTTCTGTTAACACCTGATCTTTTTCAAAAATGCTGTAACCTGTCGTGAGGTCTTGGAGGATTCTGAATGAAGTTGTCATGGCTTTTCTCCTTTTAAATTAAATTCAATCAAATCAAGTTAAGTGATTGTTTGTGATGCGTCGCGCTCCTCAAAACAGTCTATTCCGTCTTAATCGTCGGCTCTGTTCCTAAAGCTGTGCGCCCAAGAATAAATTTAGGCTGATTTTCGTCACTATCGCACTCGCTTAGTTTCTGTGGTTCATAAACATTTTTGACCTGATATAGTTTGTTGATGAAATTGCTCAGCTTTGCTTCTCGCTCTTCTATCTCTACACCTGCTTTAAGATAGATCCAATCTCGATAGAGCTTTTCTAGTTCAGTCATATTTTCTTGACTGATCCAGCAAACTTTAGGCAAGATATGGGCTGGAGTTTCCTCTCTAATTACCTCCTCGACAAATCGCCTGAAGTTCATATTTCTAAAGCGATCGCTATAGGCGGGTAAAATCACATGAATACGGTAGGAATAAGGGTCTACTTCCGCACAATCGTTACAGTCTGGCGCGGGACAAATCGGAAGAAATGGATCGGTATTTTGCTCTGGTCGCAGCAGAATGTTCTCAATTAAATACATCCCTTCACTGCTATCACTTAGGTTTCGACGTTGATGATTGCGAATTCCTAATAGCTTGGTTAACCGCTTTTCTAAGCCAGAGACATTATCGGTATCCCACAAGTCTTGATCTTGAGTGAGGCTGTAGTTATAGGCTAGGGATCGCTCTTGGCTGATGGCTGGATAACCCTCTAGAAATTCGCACTTATAGCGAATCATGTTCTCAGGACTCTCACCAAATAACGAATACATCGTGTTCGCAAAATCATGAAACCGTTCGGCAAATCGAGCAATTAAATGATCGAGCAACCGATTGCGGCGATCGTAACCTGTTGCTATTTCGCGATCGTTATTCTGAGATTGTAAAGTGACGGCGACATCACTTGCCGAGTAGATTTTGTTGTATTCAATAAATGAGTTAACAGCTTGATAGGAATAGGTTTGCGTAAGTTCTGGATTCGTTGAGAATAATTCTTTTACTTGGCTAAGTTGCGCTAAATAATTTGCCATGATCTGATCGAAGAACAGCAAATAGGCTTTTAATTGATAAGCTAATGCTTGATGTTTTTCATCGGCATTACTGCTTAAACCAACTTCGCTCAGCCCATAAATTGCAGGAAAATGATTCTGAAATGAATAGTAATCAGCTAACTCTCGGTATGTTCCTAAAGGAATTTCCAAATCATTTATTTCAGTTGTAGATTGATCGTTTATTGACGCATCTGCTAAAGCCCCAGCAACTACAGGTATATTTCGCTTGTAGAAGACTAAGCGCGATACTTGTGACAATTTTGCTTGCTTACCAGTCTCAACTGGAATCACCCATTTATTGGCTAAAGCAACTTTACTGCCTTCGGGATTAATTACAATATCGCGAACCGCTTGTACTCCTGCAATATCCATGATGATACTGATGATATCTGACAGACGAATTTCTATCTGTAAATCGGCTTTTTCTAGCTCGTCGTCATCAATGAAGCCATTGTCAAGTGCGGGTCCATCAAAAATATGATCAACAGGATAACGTGTCAACATTTCACTGAGCGAATAAAATTTCACCGATGGTGATAGATATTGCTGCACTTGCGATCGCACTTCTGCATTTACCTTAGTCACATCCGCATCGGGCGCTAACTCCAGTTCCGCACAGAGTAAGAAAGACTGCGTTTCGACTTGATTAAAATCCACAAAGTCTTCGCAGAGATTTCGATTCGCCTGTAATTTTTGCTGCACAGTTTGCATCACATTCTGTTTAGCTTCATCAGTATTAATGCGATCGCTATACTCAATCCTGACCTGATATAGTCCCGCAAGATCAACCTTTTTGCGGTCGGCAGCAATAGATTGCTCTTGAAATAGTTTTCCTTGAGCGGTATCTGCGTAGTAAGACAGAGCCGCAGGTCGCAACCAAGCATTTTTCACGCCTTCGAGATCAATTAATAGCTTGCGGTAATCTAAAAGCGTCAGCGCTCGACTAGGCAAGATCTTCCTTGCTGTGAAGAATTGCTTCTTCATGTTCTCAGTATTGCCGATCGCCGTTGCCAGTAAATCTGCGATCGGAAATGAGGCTCGATAACTTAAATCGGTCAGAGCGTAACATAACAATTCAAGGGTTGTAACGCCTGGATCATGGACGTTGTAATCTGTCCAAATTTGGCTAGATAATTTCTGGATATGCTCCAGACCTTTCGCATATAACTGCTCGCGATCCATTGGCAATGCTTGAGTATTCTTCTTTGGAATAGTTATTTGAGAGGGCATAGCTACTTACCTAGATAGAATTGATTGAGGTGCGAAATGATGGGAAGATTAGGGTGCGAGCGTAATTGTATGTGTAGTATCTGAAACGAGAATGGCATCGGGCGTGAAGGGCTGCACCTCATTAATATCATTATAGTTAGTTGTTTTGGCGATCGCGCTATACATTTTAAAATCGATTACATAATCGACGTATGGTAACTCTTCGACAAAATCCAACAGAACAGATTTATAAATTTTGCCACCGAAGGATAGATGGCGATCGTTGTGATAAGCCCAAGGAGAGAGAAACTCAATAATTGCTCGATTTAGTTGAGTTTTGTAGTAGTTAAATTCGTAGCCAAGATGGAACTTGACTTTAAAATCAACTCTAACCTTCTGATAGGCAGGATTTTTAACCTTAATCCTGACCTGCATCCCTGATCGCTTATTTACATAATCGGTGATACGGCTAATTGTATCAGTATCGACTTTTGGCTCAAGGGGATTTGCCACATTTTTGTTTTTGAGATCAGGAATGACCACAATCAGAACATGTCCAGGAGCAAGCCATCCATTCTCTTTCGCATGGGGAATACATTTTACTTGATGTACTTTGGGAAAAGCTTCCAAAATAATCCGCTCATAGTCCCAAGCAGTGAAACAACGATTTTTGTGGCGCAATCGCTCGGACACGCGCGTGTAAAATGTACTATCAGTTTCCACAGCGCTACCATCAAAGGAGGCATAGGGCTGTTTTACAGCTTTGATTGCTGATAATCCGTTTTTGAGCTTGGTGATTTTATTTGGCTCTAGGGCGGTCAGCAGGTGTTGAGGATCGTTGTTGTGATCGCTAAACTGTACTTCCACAGCATTGGCAGCGACATCGATAAGTTGACAAACAGCAGTTACATTATTTTTGATCTCAGGATTAATTGGGATCGCTGCTTTGATCCAGATTAATCCGTTTGGCAATATTGTGTTCTGAGTCGTTGCTTCTGGTGGAATTACGAACTGGATGATACCACTAGTGAGCAGTTGATTTGTGGTATCTAAGACTACCTCAGCCCGACTCATTGGTTTCCAATAGTTGTCACATAATACAAACCAAGAGAGTTTTTCTGCGGATAAATCAGGATTAGCGCTCCCTTCGGTAACTTGAAATAGTACGCTTATACTATCCTCTGGATTTAATTGGCTAAATCCAATCAACAATTCGCCTGCATTGTCATATCTAGGTAAAAGCGGAACTATGATATTCAGTCCTGCCCTGATTTTTGTCTCGATCTGTTGCCTCTGATAGCCATGCTCTCGCATCTGCCCAAAATAGCTGATATGGAAAAAATCAAGGTCAGGATTAGTAAAATCATCAATCGAAGTCGAGGAGATATTCACTGTGTCGGAATAAGCTATGTAATTCAGTGAAATACTTTGAATTGTTGGTGTATATGGTTCATTTAAAATATTTGGTGGTGCAGTGGGCTTTTCTTGTTTACTATAGAACATCAGGTCTGCCACATATTTTTTGCGGTAAGTCGCATGGAGAAAATCTTGTTTTAGTGCGAAAGTGATAAAGCCCGTCTGAGGTTCGGGAGCCACGGTTTGATAGGAGGAGAAGACGGGATTCTGCAATATTAAGGTTCTTGCAAAATTTAACGTCCAAATACTACTCATATTAGCCATTGCATAGATTTTCATACCATCTGTCACCCTAGAAGACGCAGAAACAGGTGCAAAGGAACTAGGCGGAAACTTCAAGGTATGTATTGAGGCAGCATTAGTAGATTTAAATAGTTCCACAGAACTTTTATATTCCCAATTGCCACCATCGTGAAAGGATATATCTGCGGTAAAGGAACTATTATTGACCGTGACTCCATAATTACTATAATGAGTTGAGAAGTTAGTTGGTGCATCTTTCCACTGCACTTCCAGAGATATTTCTGACAGTTTTTTTGCTAAGGCTTCGGCATATCCCACCAGAAAGCGCGAACCGACAGTTGGCTCAAAACCGAAGGGCAAAAAGGCTTTTTTAGGATTGAGCCTGCCATTATCGCTTTCTAATTGCAGTGAAGTGATTCCCGATACATCAATGGAAATTTTTGCTGCTTGGATCGTGACATTTTTCAGAGCGTTGTAGCCGATATTTGCTTTTAATAAAACCTGAATGATTGGTGCTTTGGCGCTATAGGAGTAGCCATGAATCGCGGCGTTATAGTCAACGATCGCCTTCTCTGTTGCTGATACGATAAAATTGAATGTTAGCTCGATTAGGTTGTTTCCAGCACTCAATTCTGGCGAGACATTAAAAGGGCCCAACCAATTTTTTTCACCCGTGATAAATACATCAAAGGCTCCCTTGAGTAAATTGTTATTTAGCGATGAGTTGACGCTATTTAAGTGGAGGGATACAGTTATTTTGCGTGTTCCCTCCTGCATTCGCAAGACAGGAGAGGCGATCGCAAAGCCTACCTCTGCTGGAGATAAATTCGGATTGCCAAACCCAAACCACTGCGGCGCTTTTTCAGCGCGTTTACCGCCTAAGCCATCTGAGGAATTGGCGATCGGCGCAGAGCAAATCGTGTTTTTCTCCTGATCGAAAAATAGCGATCGCAAAGATTCCACTTTAGCCGCATTAATCACGGTTTTCCGCGTTGGTGCATAGATTAGTTCAACATTGGTCGTATCTTTACCTGCTGAGAATAAATTTTCGGGCTGAATTTCAATCGGTGCAACATTTTTTTTGAGCTCGAGCAGCAAATGTACTTTGTCAGCGATCGCATTTTTCTTGGTCAGCCGCAATACATCTCGATAATAAAAATCTAAGTGTCGCGCCGTAATTTTATTAATAACGCTCTGCGGATACTGGTAAAGCTCTAGAAATGCCAAAAACAGCGCTAAATGCGGCGAAGTATCGCCACTCTCACTTTTTAGTAACTTCTCAATTGCGGATTGTTCAGGGAAAAAATTGCTCCAATTTCCAGATGGCGTTGAAGAACTATTGTCATAAAAATTAACGAATTCCGCAAATGCTTTCGTAAACTCCAATAGATCTGTCTTTGTCCGCTCATCTAGATCGACAAACGGAAATTGCAACTCTTTGGGCAAGCGATCTCCTTGGCTTTGTCCTAGTTGATAGATGAGATTCTGGATGATATCTTGTTCAGCCATGTTACGTTGCCACATTTTTAGGGAAGGTAAAGATTTGCGTCGCTTTTCAAATCTTTAAGAGTTTTTACTAGTGTTAAATGGATAAACGAGGTTGTAGCGTGAGTTGGTTGCACGCACTTTGTACTCCATCACGATGCTGATTTTGCCTTCATTCTCAGCCGTTGTATCCAACTCTAGGGACAACAGTTCGATTCGAGGCTCGTAGATCAAAATTGCAATTTTCACTCGATCCGTCAAATCTGTTTTGAGCGAGGTACTTAAAGGCTCAAACAGTATTTCTTGCATATCAAGCCCATATTTGGGATTAAAAACACGCTCGCCGATCGCCGTCCCAAACAAGATTTTTAGACTAGATTGAATATCTTCTTCATCCGCAGTCATCACCACCTCGCCCGTTGCCCGCAAAAATTCGGGCGGAAAGCTCCAGCCAGTTCCTAAAAATGATGTATAAGCTAGCGTTGACATGACCTTTGATACTCCCTATGGATAAGATTTATTTAGTTGATGTCAATGGTATTACTTTCTAATTTCATACTAGATCCACCCTTGACACTCAGCGATGTACCCGACTCGATCGTTAACTCCGTTCCTGCTTTGATAGCGATCGCTTTACTACTTTCGATTTTGATACCGTCTGAGTCCATCGTAATTTTGTTGCCATTTTGGTCTTCAAGTTTGATCGCTTTGTCCTCCTCACTTAAGGTAAGTTTGTTGCCTGCTGGGGTTTCCAACTGGATTACTTTCTTCTCATCATCGAAAAAAAGTTTCATTTTCGAGCGGCTTTGATACACCTTTTGATGATTGTCATCCGAGCCTTGTAGTGGGGCAGCATTGGCACTGCTATGGAGCATTCCCAACATCACCGCCTGACGAGGATCGTCATTTAAAAAGCCCAGCAACACCTCATCTCCTACCTCGGGACGAAAAAAGAAGCCTCGCTCATTACCCGCATCGACTGCCGCCACCCGCGCCCAAGTTCCATCTTCCCCTGCATCCACTAGGGGCATTTTTACGCGCACTCGATGTTCGCCATCTGGGTCTTCATTACTAACCACCACACCGATCTGTAAACCATTTACGCTAGGCAAGAGAGCCGAAGCTGATGGCGCAGAAATAGGATGTTCTTCCGCTAGC
This sequence comes from Pseudanabaena sp. BL-A-41, assembly GCA_050632425.1. Lineage (GTDB taxonomy): Bacteria > Cyanobacteriota > Cyanobacteriia > Pseudanabaenales > Pseudanabaenaceae > Pseudanabaena. The sequence goes on from CP192606.1 coordinate 48,823, forward strand.
CATTTCTCTACATTGCCAAACTGAATGTGGGTTTTCCAACCTTGGACTAGGTCAAAGTCGTGACGAACTCCCGTCACAAATACCTTGCCATTGTAGCGATCGCCCACTCCGCTCAAGGTGACAATATCGCCCAGATTGACCGTGGCAATGCCTTCGCATTTGACCCGACCACTCACCTTGCTCATTTGGGATTTTAGCCATTGGGCATCCGCCCAAGCCTGTGCTTCTTCTTCGCTGACTGCAATATGTTGCAGCCGATAGTAGTCCAATCCCACCACTGCCGCCAGATCGTCACTACTCAAGTTGCCAGATGTGTTGATGTTGGGTTCTGTCGCCTCTTTCTCCAGCACACTTTGTTGAGCGGCATCCCAAGTCAAGCTTTTGACAGCACTATATTGGATACGAGCCTCGATTTCTGCATCCAGTTCCAGAATCGTCGCACCAAACTGGAGCGTACAGACTGGATCGGTAGTAAAGATAGGTGCTTTTACTTTTACGCGATCGCCATCAGTAAATACTAACTTGCCGTTCGCTTCAGCTCTTGTCAATAGAAAATCCCAATCAGTACTGTTATATTGCACCTGCTGTTTGTGGATTACTGAGGTATTATCTACATCCGCACCAACTCCCGCTTTGTCCAACAAAGCGCTGATGATATCGCTGTCAGATTGATCGAAAAAATAAGCGTTCTTACGACCTACTGTTAGCTTTACGGCTTTATGGCGACATTCAACGATTAACTGAGGAGCAATATGATCGCGTATTTTGATCTGCTGCCGAATGAGAGTACCTTTAAACAAGGAGACTGGATCGTTGCCAGTACCAGCTAAGATTTCGACAGATTTGCCTGGAATAAGCAGATCTGTATTACTCAAGGGAAAATCACTTGCCGACGCAGAGCCATCTAAATATATTAAGCGTGCCGCCGCGATCTTATTTACTGTTTTAACAACATAAACACCCAATAACTGATGCTCGCGTGACAAAACATTGCCATTAACCTTAATGGTGAATTCACGATGTTCGGCAGGAATGGACAAAGTTCTGGTTTCAGGCATCACTACTTCTGCAAGGGGGGGAAGAAAAGTTTGCTGCCAATGGTGAGGCTGCGGAAATTGTCAATCTGGTTCACGCGGGCAACCTCCAGATAGTAATTGGGATCGCCATAAATGCGATCGCATAAACTAGGTAAAGTGTCTCCCGCTTTAACTAAATGCATGTGTGTGAGATCTGGTGATTGATCTTGAGCGATCGCCTGACGGGTCTTATCATCGGAATTATCGATGAAAACTGCTGTAATCACGGCTCGTAACGGAATGCCATTGGGCTTGAAAAGCTTGTAAGCGATCGAGGCACTTTTCAATACACAGCGTTTTACTTGCAGGTTACCCCAAGTTACCTTTAGATAACTAGTTCTATGAATGTTGCCACTGTAGCCTGTGACATTCTGGAATTCCTCTATCTTCTTTTGCACGTCGATCAGGTTGCCATTTGCCCCTGTACCGTCAATAAAGAAAACAAGTGACAGATCACCAGGCTTTGCTTTCTTGAAGTTCATCCGACTGTTAGTCGTGCCAGATGCTTGGGTGCTATCGTATTCGACCTCATAGGACAAAGTAATTTCACTCGGATTGACATAAGCCGAGAACTCGCCAATCGGTTGCCCAGCATAATCAGGCTTATCAAAAGCCTTGATCGTTATTTTTTCTAGCATTCCCTGAGCATTCATGGTTTAACGCTCTTCCTTTTGTTTCAAAATGTCGAGTACCCTTTCCACACATTCGCTGATGATGGTTTGTTTGTCCTGTGTAGCATCAGGTGCAGAGGTTGCACCACCAGACGCTTGATTAGAGACTTCTACGGAAATTATGACTTCATCGACAACTATTGGCATGATTTATGACTTGACTAGAGTGAAATATTGATAGAACAACTGGATGCTTTCAATTACCACAGCATTATTAGAAGCACTGAGATCGCTTACTGACCATTTGGTGGGATAAGCTTTGACCACGTTCCACGTCAACAAAGGTTGATGTTTTTCATTTAAGAGTTTAATGAACATGTCCTTGGGTTCAATCTGGTAATCTTCCAGACATTTGCGAATCCAATCGAGAATCTCAGAGTTCACTAGTAATCCGCGTTTCAAGACTAACTCTGTGTATTTAGTGCGCGTGGGGTATTTCTGGATAAATCGGTTTTCGCCACCTTCGGCGACTTCTTCAGTACCCATTTCTACCGATAGCCCACTAACATCAGTAAAGCAAACGTCATTGGCGTTGACTTTTAGATCTTGCACCTCAACTTTAAAATGAAACCCGACTGGTGGATAGTAGGTTTCTGCCATTAGAGATTCTCCACTACTAGTCCTTCGTGGGCAATTTCAATTGATTCGATCGCAACTTCGTTACCCATCGCTTTCAACTGTGGTCCTTCCAATTTCACAGGAAAAGCTCTGCTGATTTTCCAACTCATGACAGGTTCGTGCTTTTCGTTCAACAGGCTGATCGTGAGATCTTTTCGGTCTACTTGGCTCAGCTTCATGCAAGTATTCAGCCACACAAAGAATTTATTATCACTTTTCATGATGCCGCGCTTGAGCGTGACGTTGTTGAACTTCCGCAAACCTGGCATTTTGATCGAAGAATACTCAGGAAAATCACCCGACCGATATTCGATCGCTTGATTTTCTTGAGTCAGTCCTGACACTTCGGTGAAGCCCAGCTTTTCGCCACCGAAATCAACACTAAAGTGAAAAACTGGTAAGGGATATAGTTTATCAGCCATGATGCTTATCTCTTTTGAATTTGAGTTAGTTACGGATTAATTGACAGGCGATAATCAAGAAGTTTGTAATTTGTGAGAAAACTTGAGAATGATAAACTCCGCAGGACGGACAACTGCCATGCCAATTTCCACATTCATCCTGCCTTCGAGAATATCGATCGCAGTCATCGTAATCCCAAGCCCGCATTTGACAAAAAATGCTTCTTTAGGAGTTGCCCCTGCTAGTGCACCTTCACGCCATTTTTGGGTGAGGTAGTTCTCGATCATGCCGCGCACTTTGACCCAAGTGTTGGCATCATTTGGCTCAAATACCGCCCAGTAAGTTGATTTCTTGACTGATTCTTCGACTACGCTAAAGAACCTCCGCACAGGGACATAGCGCCATTCATTGTCGTTACCCGCCAATGTCCGCGCTCCCCATACCAGTGTTCCTTTACCCATAAAGGCACGAATCGCGTTGATCGATTTACCCGTAGTCGCATCGACGTTGAGGTTATCCTGTTTGTCATTGTCGAGTTTGATCACTGGCTCAATCACATTGGCAAGACTGACGTTAGCGGGGGCTTTCCACACGCCACGATTACTATCAGTCGCGGCATAGATTCCTGCGATCGCACCACTTGGAGGCAAAGTAATAAAGCGTTCTTTGAGTGCGCTCTTCACAAAGTTGTAAAGTGCAGTGTTCGATGTTTTGAAGGTGGTTAGATCTGCTGCGGGATTAGCACCATAGGTTACATCGACATTAGTTTCGCCATCGTTTACATAAAAGTTAAGCGTGGTTTTGAGAAACGGATAATAGGCTGCGCCATATTTTAGATAATTGTTGCCAAAATAAGTTCGGTTAGTGTTAAGTTGAGTCGCATCTAAACTGGTCGCTCCATCATAGATATCGAAAATTGCGAAGCGATCGCGCAATTTATTGCATTGAAGTAGTACAGCCTGAACTAAAGTCTGATAATCAGTTGAGGTTAGTTTTACAGCTTCAGGAATAACAATTAGTGTTGGTTCATCTTCCAGCGCTAAAGCATCTAATCCATCTTGTAAGCCAAAAGAAGTTGCATCTCCAGTCAGATCGATAGCTGGTGTCGATTGGTAGGTTCCAACAGCTATGATGTAACATTGTCCACCACCATTGTCAAAAAACATTTTGACGCTGTAATACAGCAAATATTTGATCGGTGGTTCGGTAAATGCGCTGACCGTAAACCCACCCGCACTATCATTAGTGACTGTAATGGCGATCGCATCGTCTTCAGGATATCCGTAATACTGCTCGTATTCTTTGAGTGAATAAATTTTGGTTGGTTTGAGAATTAGATCATTAACAGCATTCTTTTTGGCAACCTCAGTGTAGCCAATAAAAGCAGGGATCGCGGTTTCCACTTCTGCTACAGAAGGAGGAAAGACGGAAATTTCTTCAATATATACATCTGGAGTTTTATAAGTTGGCATCGGTTTAAGTCTCTATGGTTTGGGTTTAGAAAGTTGAACGATCAGATTGGCGGTTGGGTTATCGGGACGCGGTTGCGGTAAATGGGAAATCAATGTAGTCCCGTTTTTATGTAACTCAATTTTCTGTCGAGCCTTTTCTTGGCGTTTCACAACGTCAATTGGCGAACTAAATAGGGCAATTTTGGCATCACTATCACCTAGTAGACTGGATGGGATATCGTTAGCAGTAAAGGCATTGGGCAGAAATTTGGTAAAGCCAATCGGCGATTCTCCAGTATCGACAATAGACAATTGCGCGATGTCCGCATCGGAGTAATTTTGACCGATTACATAGTATTTCAGCGTCTCTTGTTTGGCGGTAAAGGCGATCGCAAATTCAGGAGGTGTAGTATAGAAGCTATCTGCGATCGTAATTTCAATCACACCAAAAAGATCTTGCTGCAATTCGGGATCGAAATAATAATCAGTCGTTTTGATATTATTGCTAGTATCAGACTCTTCAATGCGATAGAGACCTACAGCTTGATTTGTGCGTTTAAAGTCATAGGAAACAGTCGAGCGATCGTTCTCAACAGTAACGATATCTGTTTGGAGAATCTGATCATTACGATCTTTGAGATTAACTGTTATAGGTCTTGGAGTTTTTTTCAGTTCATAGCTGAATAGATTCCCTACAAAAGTAATTGCTTGAGCCGAATCTAATACGTCAGCCCTAGTGATATTTCTGTAGAGCGGATAGGATAAATTGAAGTCGGTAAAGTTACTGAAGAAAGGATTGAGCAGTTTCAGACCGAAACGAAGCGTTTTTCCTGTAAGTGAAACCAAAGCCTGACCAGTTTCATCTTGTTGAAATAAAACATACAATTTACCTTCGTATATTTTGGCTATCAGTTTACCGTTTTTGAGTAGTTGGGTGCTGTCAGCAGGAATAACAAAACCGAAATCCTTGCAAATCTTCGAGCTATAGTATGTATGGGATATACTAAGCGTAAATAATTGATGAAACTGCATGGTCGTTTAGAGTCTTATAGACTCGACGATATTAACCAGACAACTGACTGAGTTTATTATGAGTCATCCTACGCAATTATTATGATTATTGGCTGTAAAGATTTGTGTTGACTTTCGTAATAGGAGGCTGAATAACTGTTGGAACCACCGCTTGTAGAGATACCATACGTACCTTATAAATAACGGATGGCAGTTGTTTTGCTCCGATAAAAGCCCATACTTGACTTAATTGCTCGTAACTGAGCGATTGTAGTTCTATTGTCAGCTTTTCAATACTTGGATCGAGGGCGGGATATTCTCCCGAAGTGAACGCAGGGTGGGATTGAAAATACGTCAACACATGAGAAATATATTTCAGAGACTTGCTATAGCTATCATCATTGCCAGAAGATGGGGGAGCAAAGTTGGCAGCGAATATTACATGTAAGTTAAGTTTTAATTCAGGCTCCAATACAACATGTTGTCCATTTCTGTAGATGTAATCGGGAGTTTGAGCCTTAAAAACGCGATCTTCTTCTATATTGATGATAGAAGCGGCAATAAAATTATCAACAGCATACTTGCCATCGTCTTTAACTAACCTACTTATCTTTACAAATTCTCCATCACGAGGAAGAATAGTCATCTGAGTAGATAAGTAAGTATTCAATTCAGAGGTTAGAAACTTAAGAGCAACATCCAACATAGTTAGTATGGCGATTTTAGCCTTGCCTCAAGATAATATCACAGTAATCTATCCTCCAATTAGCTGCACGCGAGAATATGGAGTTCCTAATAAAACATGTAAGCAATTGAGATTAAGGCGATCACAATCAATCTCTATGGTTCTACCAAGAACTCCTCAAAATCTACCAAACTAGCCTTACAGGCTACATGATCACAGAATATACTCGCCTACTCCAAGCGATCGCCTCTTGAACTTACAAGCCATTGCCAATCAAGATAAAAGAAGCCCAGTAGTAGGGATGGCTGAGGTTATTGGCGACATCACTGGGAATTCCTTGGCGAATACGTTGCTCGATCGCTACCATCTGCCCTCTACTACCAGCAACGTTTTTGTAATCTCCTGTAATCAAGGCTATTTGAGCTTGGCGGAGGGCTTCGGCTTTGGTGATGGCGTTATTGGCGAGAGTGGCATAGAAGGTGTTCATCAGGGCTTGTGTACCACTGTCATTAACTTTCCAGAGGGAGGCGATCGCGGCTCTTGCGCCTGCGGTTTGCATCAAGTAGCCGAAACCGAGGATTTCTACACCTGTGCCGAAGTTACCGCCTACACCTGTCTCGCAAGCACTGAGAACAAAAAGATCTACATTTGTGAGGGAACCAAATGCGCCCTTTTCAATATCGGTCAAGGAAATGCGATCGCCATTGCCAAAGAGAATGAATGATTTTTCGGGTTGACCTTTGAGGAATGCGGCATGGGTAGCGAAATGCACGATTGGATAGTTATTCATTTGTGGTTTAGTCGCGATGAAGCTAAAGCCTTCATCGCGAAGTTGGGTGGTTTCAGGAATAGTCTCCGCAAGTTTGGTTACTTCCATTTCGGCGTAGGATAAACCTGCAAAGTTGAACTGCTCGTCACCGATTGCAAAGTTATGTTTTTTGCCAGAGGTGGTATAGGCTCCAGCGAGGACGGATAGCTCGCGTTGGGGTTTGGTGTTGAGGTCGTTGAGGCTGACAGAGGTAATGTTGTTAACGCGATAGCGTTCGACTAGCCATTTTTTGCCATCATGGAGGGCAGCGAGGGGAATGTAGCGCAGTTGTCCATCGGGGGCATAGATGATGGTTTTGGTGTTGACGGTATCGAGGTCTTTTTCGATGGGTTTAATCAGCCAGTCATAGAGTCTTTGGGCGGATTTGGTTGCGTCAGTGCGGGGATTTTCGAGGGCAGAACGGAATTCAACTATGGTTTGGTTGAGTTCTTTGCTGGTGACATTGACAGTGCGGCGGATCGGGGGTGAGTAGGGGGTGACGAGGACTAGTTCGAGGCGGTTTTCGAGGATTAATGGATAGAGGAGGACTGCCTCTTGTTGGAGGTTGCGAAGGTTGTCTTGCAGGGCGTTGAATTCGCTGAGTCTTCCTAGTAGGTCTTGTTGGTTGAAGGCGATCGCTTCTAGTTTTTTCAGCAGTGTTTTTACTTCGTTGCTGTCTATAAATTTGGTAAATTCTTTGACGAGTTCGGTTTCCTGTGTGTCGAGTTGGGCAATGCGTTGGTCTTGGGCGATCGTGCGTTCTTTGGGTTTGATGCGGCGGAGTTCGGTGAGTTCTTTGCCGATGGCTACGGCTTGGTCGATGAGTTTTTGATAGCTTTGGTTGATTTGCTGTTCGGGTGGGAGGTTTTCGATGCCGCGTTGGGTGTTGGTGTTGCCGCGCACGCCGCGCAAAAATTCATCGAGTTCTTGAACTTTGAGGAGGTCGAGGACTCGTTGGGCTTCGAGGACGCGGTTTTGTTGAAGGAGAAGATCGGCAAGTTGGCGATAAGAACCTGCAACAGTTTCTTTGTAGGAGTTTTGTAGTTCTTTTGGAAGTCCACGAATGTCTTTGCGAATGGTTTCGTAGGTGTTGACGGCTTGTTTGTAGAAGATGATCGCTAGTGCGGGTTGTTTTAAGGTTTTGAATGCAACACCCAGCTTGTTGAGCGAATTTCCTTCACCACTGCGATCGCCGATTTGCTTTTTGATTGCTAAGGACTGCTGAAAAAAATTTATCGCCTTTTGGTGTTCTCCGAGGTTCCCGTAGGCACTGCCCAGACTAGTGAGCGAATCTCCTTCACCACTACGATCTCCGATTTGCTTTCGGATTGCTAAGGACTGCTGAAAAAAATCTACCGCCTTTTGGTGTTCTCCAAGGCTTCCGTAGGTACTGCCCAGACCAATGATAGACGAACCTTCACCACTACGATCGTCGATTTGCCTTTGGATTGCTAAGGCTTGCTGATAAAATTCTATTGCTTTGTGGTACTGCCCAATATTGTTATAAGCTAATCCCAAATTATCGAGTGACGTTGCTTCTCCATAGCGATCGATGATTTGCTTAAAGATTGCTATAGACTGCTGAAAAAAATCTATCGCCTTTTGATATTCGCCGAGGCTGTTGTACGCATTGCCCAGATTACCAATCGAAGATCCCTCACCATTACGATTGCCAATTTGCTTAAAGATTGCTAAAGACTGGTGATAATAGTCTATCGCCTTTTGGTATTCTGCGCGTCTGTAGTACACATTGCCAATGTTATTGAGCGAATTTCCTTCTCCATTGCGATCTCCGATTTGTTTTGCAATCTCTAAGGACTGGTGATAATAATCTATCGACTTTTGGTATTCTCCAATGCTGTTATAGACATTGCCCAGACCAACAAGCGAAAGGTATTCCCCATTGCGATGACCGATTTGCTTTTGGATTGCTAAGGACTGGTGATAATAATCTATCGACTTTTGGTATTCTCCAATGCTGTAGTACGCATTACCCAGACCAACGAGCGAAGATCCTTCACCATTACGATTGCCGATTTGCTTAAAGATTGCTAAGGACTGGTGATAATAATCTATCGACTTTTGGTATTCTCCAATGCTGTAGTAAACACTGCCCAGACTGCCAAGCGAAGATCCTTCACCATTACGATTGCCGATTTGCTTAAGGATTACTAAGGACTGGTGATAATAATCTATCGCCTTTTGATATTCTCCGAGGCTTCGGTAGTTAGTACCCAGACCAATCAACAAAGATCCTTCACCATTACGATTGCCGATTTGCTTAAAGATTGCTAAGGACTGCTGCTGAAAATGTATCCCCCTTTTGTATTCTCCGAGGCTCCCGTAGGCATTACCAAGATTGCCGAGCACATTTCCTTCACCATTGCGATCACCGATTTCTCGATAAATTTGGAGAGATTGTTCCCATGCTTGTAAACCCTCTCGATAGCGACTAACTTGAAATAATTGAATGCCTTGATTTAATAACCGATCTGCCTCACCTTTACGACTTTGTGCTACCTGCGCCTGCACCACCTCGCCCATCACCACATGCACAGGCAAACTGACAAGGAAAAGGGAAAAAGGGAAAAGGAAAAAGTGTGTCAGATTTAGTGATTTTTGCAAAGGACGCATAAGAAGGAAAAGGGAAAAAGGAAAAATTTGGTAGTCGGGGATCTGGGTATTTACAAATCTCATAGGTTTAACTGCATTATCAAGCATTCATATCAGATTTTCACCTGTTCCATCGCTAAATTCAGATCCTCAAGAACTCCCAAAACACTTGCCCACTCCCGCAAATAACCAACATCCAACAAATCCCCCTGCACCTTCAAAATCCCCAACACATCACGCCATTGCTTCTCAGAACCACTTTGCAACCTCCACTTCAGCTTATTTAAAACCACATCCTCCGCCGAAGCATAAAATAACACCTGACCATCCCATACCTCGATCGCCTGTTTTCTTTCAAACTGAATCAAATCAAACGCACTCTCCCCCGCAATCATCAAATCCGCACGGGCGATCGACTCCATTTGAATAACCTGTAAAATCTTTGACTCACCCGACCGCACCTCATCCAAACCCGCAATATAAAATCCAGCCTTCTCTAGTTCCATTACTAAACTATCAATTTGTGGCAAAGAAATAGCCAACACCAGATCAATATCCCTAGTCGTGCGCGGCTCCCCATACATCACCGCCGAAGCACCCCCCGTAATGTAATAGTCAATTTGCAACGGCATTAACAAATTGTGCAACTGCACAGCAATTTCTAACGGGTCTTGTATCCACATACTTTCAGAACCTGATGGCATAAAATCTGGAGGGCAATCCTCTTGTAACCAAGCCTGAGCAACCTTACGAGCAAAATTATCTTGAGATAAAGAACTAAACCTTAACTTCAATCCGCGCAAAGATATCTGTCTAGCTCTCTTCGTTAATACCGCCGCAATCCGTAAACGCTCAACATTCGATCGCTGTCTCAATTGCTGAAACTCAAAGATATCCATAGCCAAGCTCGTATCCTCAGATTGAGGACAATAGGCGATCGGGTTTGTTAGTTGGTCTAATATGGGCATCTGAGCTACTTAAAAATCTAAACAACTTGAAATGTTATCGACAAAGCCGCAATTTCTGAAGTATACACCTGTTTCCCCTGAGTCTGCTTTGTCCGTGATGATTTTACATCCGTGAGATCCGTTAACAAGGCATCCACACTCTCCAACACTGGAACACCAGAGCGCTCAGAAACTATTTTAATCGCATTTCTGAGAGGTGATTTGCTTGCAACAACTAGGGCTTCACCAGTTCCCTTTGCTTTGGTTCGATAGACAAAATCATCCGTTGCAGGATCGGGAATTAGCTTCGTCATTCCTGCTCTTAACTTGATGGAATCCTCTAATGCACTAGGGGCTGGATATAGATTAGTGATGTCACCAGAAGAATCAATCACCAAAATCGCCAGATATAAATCCTCAGTTCCTGAATTTGTCACCTGAAACTGAAACGCAGAACCTAGGGGAATTGCCCGATCGCTTTTTGGTTCCGCCGCCGTATTACCGCGAATCGTAAACGCTTGTCCCACTAGGGCATCCGACTGTCCCTCAATCTGCATCTTCGCCGCAAAACTAAGCTCTGACTGCCGCGCATTCAAAGTTAACTTCATCAGCCTTGCAGCTAACAAAGACTGTAACTTGGGAATTAGGCGATCGCTTGCTTCCTTCAACGACTCCCCCACCTTCCCAAAGGAGTCAGGAATAATCTCATCAATACTCGGCGTAAATAAACCAATACTATCAACAGGGGGAATCTTGCGAGGTTTTTTACTGGTTTTGGCGATTTTTTCTAATTGACTGCGATAGGCAGAAGTCATCCGACTGATAATATACTGCACCTCCATCCCATAAAGCACCTGCGGCGATTGATAGCTTACCGACACTATCCGCTTACTCTTCTGAATCGCCGCTTCTGCAATTCCCAGATCCTTACCCAAGGATGGATCGAGTCCGATCGCTAATTGCCAATTTACAGGCAAAGTCCGCAACGTTTCCCGCAAGCGATCGCCTACTTGAGCAGTGCCATTTAGTATTCCCTTAGCCTGCAATCCTTGCCGTGATGACATTTTCACGTTGCCAGCTATCTTATTACTCGCATCCCATACATCAAATTGAAAACTCACACCTTTTTTCAGACAATCGCGTTCCACTCCTCCCAACCAAAACTCTACTTGATCGCCATTTACTTTCGTAATCACCGCTTCGGCAGTTGGTAAAGCAGGAGGTAAGAAATAAATCGGTTGCTTTTGGAGATCTCCTGATTTTTGAAAGTCCGCAAATGGCACTTGATTAGATGTAATTGAGTTAATACTAGGAATCAGATTAGCGATCGCGCGATTGGTTTCGATAGGCTTATCCTCTGTCTGATGCCATAGCGATTGGGTCAGTAGATAGGTAAATAGCCCCGCATGAAATTCGTCAAAGGAATAATCGATCGCCTTTTGTTGTGCCTGTGCTGCTGCAATCACAATTCCTTTCGCCACACCTTGACTGCGTAGCTGCGCCAAGCGATCGCGAGTTAAGTTCAATTTACGCATCCATTGTTCTTGAAATTCTAATTCCGCTGCGATTGGTGCTGGATCGAAGCCTCCTAGACCTGCGCGAGTCTCTTCTACTGAACGAATGCGAACATTACCGCGAGTACCACCGCCTGAATAGCAACTATCTAGCACTGCCGTTACGTTATCTGTTTTTAATGCTGATAGTAATAAAAATAGCGATCGCCCCATAATTCCCGAACTTTCGAGTGGGTCATAGGTGACAAAGGAAGTATTCAGATCGATGGTTGCGCCATTCGCTGCCCTAATCGGATCGGGATCGGTAACGCGATCGCCATGTCCTGAAAAGTGAAATACCACCACATCGTCAGGTTTCGCTTGTTTAATTAGATGCTCTTCAAAGGCGGTCAAAATATTCTGGCGGGTTGGCTTATCGGTTGTGTCATTGGTGAGGGTCAGTACGTCATTAGGATTAAATCCAAATCGATTCACCAGTAATGCTTTTTGCAGTTCCACATCGGTAGTACAACCCTTGAGATCGGCATAGCTGGGAATTGGATAAGCATTAATTCCCACTAAAAGCGCTAGTTTTCGCCCCTTGGTGCTAGACAACGCCCTTGCATAGCGATCGCTTTGTTGCCATATCGGCAATGTGGATATGCCAAGGGTGGCGAGAAAGGAACTGCTGAACTTGAGGAACTGGCGGCGATCGTGTGACATGGATAAATCCTCTTTTGTTATAAACCGTTACCAATCAGGATAAAAGGTGCCCAGTAGTAGGGATGGGTGAGCTTTGTTGGAGCAGAACTTGGCTTGGCACGGGGACGGTATTCAATGGATACGAGATCGCCCCTTGGTTCGCCTAATGCTTCGTAATTGCCAGTAATCAGCGCTACCTGTGCTTGTCGCAGGGCCTCAGCATAGGAAACCTTGCCCGTTTTGATAGCGGTGTAAAAGGCGCTCATTAATTGCTGTGTGCCACCATCGGAGACTGCCCATAATGAGGCGATCGATGCTTTTGCTCCTGCTCTTTGGACTTGATAGCCAAAACCAAGTATTTCTGTTCCATTCGCAGAAGTACCTAATCCTGTTTGACAGGCACTGAGTACAAACAAGTTTACATCTTTGAGATTCCATTCGCTAATGTCGAAGATAGTTGCTTTGCTGCCATCGCCAAACAGCACGTAGGAATCGAGAGGACTGCCCGATTGAAAACTGGCATGGGTGGCGAGGTGGACAATGGCATTACCAACAACTTTACTTTTACTTGCATCGGCAGTGAAGTTTTGCTCGGTAATTGCGGTGGTATTGGCGAAAGTAGTTTTAATTCTCTCGACTTCGGGAATGGTGGCGGGTAGTTGATTAAAGCCAGATACTAGTTTTTGATTGCTATTGCCGTAGGCTCCTGCAAAGATGGTGGGATTGGTTTGGGTTTTGCTATTTTGCTCGAAGAGGATATAGGCGATGAGGTTATTGATGCGATACTTCTCGATTAGCCATTGTTTACCGTCATAGAGGGCGGCGAGGGGGATATAGCGCAATTGTCCGTCAGGGGCATAGAGGATGGTATTGGCTTTGGTTTGTTTGAGGTCTTCTTCGATGGGTTTGATGAGAACATCGTAGAGTTTTTTGCTGGAATCTCTAGCGTCAAAGCTGTGATCTGTCAGGTTTTTACGAAAGGCGGATATGAGGTTTTCTAGTTCTATCTTTTTGATGTTGACGGTGCGATGGATGGCGGGGTTATTGGGAGCGAAGATGACGATTTCGAGTCGGTCATTGAGAATTAATGGATAAATAAGCACGCTTCCCTGTGGTAGTTGTTGCAGGTATTCAGGAACTTTGTTGATTTCCAATTTTGGAATCTGCTGAATTTGGGTTGATATATAACGATTAAATTCGGGAATATTTGCGTAGCTTAAAGCTACGATTTCTGGGTGGTTGGCGAATTCAGGAATCCATTCTGAGTTGGGGCTAATAAATAGATTTGTAAGTGTTTTTTCTGGTTCTAAGAGTTTTATATCTTGAGATTTTCTATCATTACCTTTGATGTTTTTGAGATAGTCTTCAAGTTCTTGAACTTTGAGTAAGTCAATAACCTGTAATGCAGAAGCGTTGAACGATAGAAAAAAGTTAGAAAAAAGCGCATCTAATTTGATAAATTAGATGCGAACAAATAAAAAATAATATTAGAAATGCTATCTAACTTTCCTAAAGTTGTCAAACAATTCCTCAAGAAATTACCACAAGACGATTATCCAAAACTTAGCACATTTGCGTTTGTATCTTGCTGGCTTAGTTATGTACTAGACCAGAGTCAAACAAGTATGACAAGTTTATTCCAAAGATTGAATATGCGAGGGATAGACATAGATAAATCAACATTTTCTAAAGCGAGCAAGAAAAGAAACTCAGATATTTTTTGTAATTTATTTGAGGAATTAAGAAAGGAATTGAAGAAAGAGAAAGAAGTAAGTAGAGAAAATTTAGTATTATTTCCCCTAGACTCCACCATAGTTACGCTAACAAGTAAACTAATGTGGAGCCAAGGATACGGACAAGTAAAGCTGTTTAGTGGGATCAATAACTGCACTAATGAACCTGATGGAATATTGATACATTTTGGCAATGGGCATGACAGTAAATACGGGGAAACAACTATAGAAGCAATACCAAAAGAATCAGTCGGAATAATGGATAGAGGGTTTGCCAAACTCAATCGCATCAAAAATCTCATGCAATTACAAAAGCGCTATTTTGTGATCAGAGTTAAGAACAATATGAACCTAGAATTGCTAGAAAATGGAAAAGCGATATTAGGGACAGGTAAGGATAAAGTAGAAGTAAGAGTAGTTTCCTTTTCAGACTTAGAAACCCGTAGTGAATTCCGACTTGCCACAAACTTATCAGAGGCGGCAGATCAAGAAGTAAGTAATGATGAAGTAGCAGAGATTTATAAAAAGCGATGGCAAATTGAGCTATTTTGGAAATTTTTAAAAATGCATTTAAAATTAGATCGATTGATTACTAAAAATGTCAATGGAATTACTATTCAAATTTATACTTGCTTAATTGCTTATATTTTACTAGAGCTAGTAGAAATACCAAAAGAGTTTGGTTGTAAGATGTTAGATAAGCTGCGATATTTACAAGCTTTTATGTGTGAGAATATTAGCTATCTACATTGGTTTAGGAAAACAGTGATTTTAAGCTAAAATCACTGTTTTGACAGGTGTAGTGTATCCGTTTTTAGTATTTCTTCGCGTTTGCTTCAACACTTTTGCCTGTAATGCTTCGATGATGCGATCTTGTTTGAGTAAGAGATCGGCGAGATTCTTATAGCCATCAGAGACGGTTTCTACATAAGAATTTTGTACATCTTTTTTAAGGTTACTTATATTTTTGCGGATGGATTCTGTTACATTGATCGATAGCTTGTAATAAAAAATAGCGAGTTCAGTTTGATTGGATTTAGCTAATAATTCTCCTATATTTTTAAGTGCAGAGCTTTCCATACTGGGAGAAATTTGTTCCCTAGCAATTATCACTGCTTTTTGAAAAGAGATTACAGCTTCTCGATCTCGATTCAGCGCTTTGTATGCTTTACCTAAATTAAAGAGAGCAGTCATTTTTCCAATTGGAAACTGTCCAGCCCACGAAATATCTAAGTCTTTTGCTGCGTAATCGATCGCTTTGTCATATTTGCCAAGAGCAAGATAAACTTTTACAATATTCTCTTGTGCCTCGACCTCATTCCAAAGTCCAAGTTCAACACCATCTCCTTGCTTCGCGATCTTGAGAGCTTGCTGATAGTATTCTATGGCTTTTTCATATTTACCGATAGAATAGTAAGCGATTCCTAAACTATTTAAATTTGAGTAAATACCATATTTCCTATTGATTTTCTGTGCTATCTCCAAAGCTTTCGTTAAGTACTCGATTGCTTTGTCATATTTGCCGAGAGCTTGGTAAGTTTTACCTAACCCATCTAGAGCAATTTCTTCAGCATTTTTGTTTTTTAGTTCCAGCGCAATCGCTAAAGTTTGCTGATGAGAATCTATGGCTTTGCCATATTCAGCGTGTTCATAGTAAACATTCCCCAGATTGATTAAAGCATCCAGTTCACCTATCCTGTATTTAGTCTTACGAGAGATACTTAATACTTGCTGAAATGAATGAATCGCTGATAAATAACTGCTATTTTTCCCTAGCCGTAATAAATAATATAATTCCTTCTTGGGAGTTGCGGTTGCAAGATTTTCGTATTCAACAGCTTTGTCAGAGTTACCGAGTTTTCTGTAAGCTTCACTTAGAATGCCCAATGCTCGACCTTTGATGCGATTACCTTCTAGCTGATCTTCCCCTTTTTCACGCGCGAACTCCAAAGATTGAAGTCCATAATCAATCGACTTTTTATAGTTACCAAGTGCGAGGTATGCACTACCTAAATGATTTAGTGCATCTCCTTCCTCTCTCGATTTATCCCATCCTTGTACATGGTGTTCATTTATTTCCTGCGCGATCGCTAGAGCTTGCAATCCAAATTCAATAGCTTTGTCATATTTGCCAAGGGCTTCGTAAACTGTAGCCAGATTATTCGATGGCTTTGCATCCAGATATTTAAATGCTCTCTTGTTGCCTTCGTTAACTTTATTAATTTCCCGCGCAATCTCCAAAGCTTTCATTGAGTACTCAATAGCTTTGTCATATTGACTGAGGTTGGTATAAGCGACGCTCAGATTACGAAGTGCATTGCCCTCCTCCCCTTTGTCTTTAATTTCTTGAGCAATAGTCAAGGCTGGAAGAGCGTATTCAATGACCTTATCATATTTACCAAGGGCAATGTAAGCATAGCCCAAGAAGTTAAGGGCATTAAACTCACGCTCTTTGTCTTTGATTTCTCGATAGATAGTCAACGCTTGCTGAAATGACTGTAATGCTTTCTCAGGATTGGTGGAGTCTTCGGAATCTTCTGGTCCTCCAAGTTGTGTAGAGCCTTTCATCATAAGACTATTTGCCTCTGCCTTTCGGTCTTGAGTTGTTTGTGCCTGAACCGTCATCAAAGCCATGTCAGGCGGCGACACCATGCCCAAAACCCCAGTTAAAGCCACAAACATCAACGCATAAAACCGTGAAGCCATAACAATATCCAAGGAAAAAGGAAAAAGTTTAAGAAGCAGTTGTTTGATTGTATATTGGCGATCAATATTATACTAGTGCAACTTTGAGATCCCCGATTTTTTCCGTCCTTGTTACAAACCATTACCAATCATAATAAAAGGGGCCCAGTAGTAGGGATGGGTGAGCTTTGTGGGAGCAGAACTTGGCTTGTCACGGGGACGGGGTTCAATGGATACGAACTCGCCCCTTGGTTCGCCTAATGCTTCGTAATCGCCAGTAATCAGTGCCACCTGTGCCTGCCGCAGTGCTTCAGCATGGGAGACTTTGCCTGTTTTGATAGCGGTGTAAAAGGCGCTCATTAATTGTTGTGTGCCACCATCGGAGACCGTCCATAATGAGGCGATCGCGGCTCTGACCTTTGCCCGTTGTAACTGATAGCCAAAGCCTAAGATTTCAATCCCGTTACCGAGGTTGCCACCGAGGGCGGTTTGGCAAGCGCTGAGGACTACGAGGGTTACATTGGGTAAGTCCCATTCGGATACTTCGCGGAGATTAATGCGATCGCCGTTGCCGAGCAGGATGAATGAGTTGTCGGGTGAACCTTCGACAAAGGCGGCATGGGTAGCGAGATGGATGATGTTGCTGGTTTTCATATTGGGCAAGACTTTCGCCCGACTGAATTCGTTGTCTACGAGTTTGACGGTATTGGGAATGGTTTGAGCGAGGTCGGTGACTTCTTTCCCTGCAAATGGAAGTCCTGCGAAGCTATAGCTTTTATCGTTGACAGTGAAGCTATATTTTCCTTTCTCAAAGGCTCCTGCGAGGACTTGGGATTGCTGGTTGGGGTTGGGGTCGAGGTTGGTGAGGCTGACGGCGGTGACGTTGTTGATGAGGTAGCGTTGGACTAGCCATTGTTTGCCATCATGGAGGGCGGCGAGGGGGACATAGCGCATTTGTCCATCGGGAGCGTAGACGATCGTTTGGATTTTGGCAGCTTTGAGGTCGGGTTCGATGGGAGCGATTAGTCTTTTGTATAGTTCATTGGCGGTGGTTTCAATATTGGGGCTTTGGGCTTCGAGTTGTTGGCGGAAGGTTTTGATTTCGGCTTGGAGTTCGGTTTGTTTGATATTAACGCTGCGATGGATCGGTGGTTGGTTGGGGATGAAGAGTACGAGTTCGATGCGGTTATCGAGGATCAATGGATAGAAGAGAGCAGTTCCTTGTCCGAGGCGTTGGACTCTGGCACTGAGGTCTTTGTAAGCATTGAGATTAATATTTTGTTTGGTGGCGGTTTGTTGGAGTTGGGCGATTAGGGTTTTGGTGCTGTCGCTTTGCAGGTGGGCGATGAGTTGTTGGTTAACTTGTTGTTGGATTTGTTCGATTTCATTGAGGCGTTGTTGTTGACTGGGGGTGAGGGTTTGCAGTTTTCGCAGTTCGGTGAGTTCGCCGCCTAGTTTGACAGCGCGATCTTGGATGGTGTTGTATTCATCTAGGAATTTTTGTTCTTGGGGGAGCATTTCTACTCCGAGGGCAGTGCGATCGTTCCCTTTTACATCTTTTAGGAAATCTTGTAGATCTTGGACTTTTAGCAGATCTAGGACTTGTAATGCTTCCATTACTCGATTTTGTTGGAGGAGGAGATCTGCTAGACGACGATATACATCTATTACCGTATTTCGATAAGACAGTTGTTCTTCTTTGCTAAGTGTACGTATGTCTTGGCGAATAGTTTCGTAGGTATTGATGGCTTGTTTGTAGAAAATGATCGCGTGAGTCGGTTGTTCTAAATCTTTAAAAGAAAATCCCAGATTATTAAAAGACTTTGCTTCTCCATCGCGATTGCCGATTTGCTTTGTGATAGTTAAGGATTGCTGAAAGAAATCAATAGCTTTTTGGTACTGACCGAGATTTCTGTATGCGACACCCAGATTAATGAGAGACCCTGCTTCCCCATAGCGATTGCCGAATTGATTCAAGATTGCTATGGATTGCTGAAAGAAATCAATCGCCTTTTGGTACTGTCCGAGATTGATGTATGCAGAACCCAGATTATTGAGAGATGCTGCTTCACCATTGCGAGCACCGATTTGTCTTCGGATGGCTAAGGATTGCTGATAGAAATCAATTGCTTTTTGGTACTGTCCAAGACTTTTGTATGCAGAACCCAGATTATTGAGAGACCTTGCTTCCCCATCTTGATCGCCGATTTGTTGTTGGATGGCTAAAGATTGCTGATAGAAATCAATCGCTTTTTGATATTGTCCGAGATTGTTGTATGCATCACCCAGATTATTCAGAGAGGTTGCCTCACCATTGCGATCACCGATTTGTCTTCGGATGGCTAAAGATTGCTGAGAGAATTCAATTCCTTTCTGGTACTGTCCGAGATTGTCGTATGCAGCACCCAGATTATTCAGAGAGGTTGCTTCACCATTGCGATCACCGATTTGCTTTGTGATGACTAAGGATTGCTGATAGAAATCAATAGCTTTCTGGTACTGTCCGAGATTGTTATATACTTTACCCAGATTATTGAGAGAGGCTGCTTCACCTTTGCGATCGCCAATTTGCTGTTGGATGGCTAAGGATTTCTGAAAGAAGTCAATCGCTTTCTGGAATTGTCCAAGACTTTTATATGCACCACCCAGATTATTGAGAGACGTTGCTTCACCCTCACGATCTTCGATTTGCTGTTGGATGGCTAAGGATTGCTGAAAGAAATCAATCGCCATCAAGTACTGTCCGAGATTTACGTATGCAAGTCCCAAATTATTGAGAGAAGGTGCTTCCCCCTCGCGATCGCCGATTTGCATTTTGATGACTAAAGATTGCCGATAGAAATCAATTGCTTTCTGGTACTGACCGAGATAGTTGTATGCAAGTCCCAAATTATTGAGAGATGTTGCTTCCCCTTCGCGATCACTGATTTGCCGACGAATGGCTAAAGATTGCAAATAGAAATCAATCGCTTTCTGGTACTGCCCGAGATCTTTGTATGCAGCCCCCAGATTATTGATAGATACTGCTTCCCCCTCGCGATCACTGATTTGCTGTTGGATGGCTAAGGATTGCTGAAAGAAATCAATCGCCTTCTGGTACTGTCCGAAACTACTGTATGTATTACCCAGATTATTGATAGATGTTGCCTCCCTCTTACGATCGCCGATTTGCTTTGTGATGACTAAGGATTGCTGAAAGAAGTCAATCGCTTTCTGGAATTGTCCGAGATTTTTGTATGCAGCACCCAGATTATTTATAGATATTGCTTCCCCCTCGCGATCTTTGATCTCGCGATAGATTATAAGAGCCGACTCAAGTACTGGAATCGCTTCTCGATAGCGACTGGTTTGATATAACTCAGCCCCTTGCTTTCTTAATCGATCTGCCTGAGCTTTGCGATCCTGCACCGTCTGAGCCTGCACAGATTCCACACTACCAAACAAAGGTAAACCAACCCACAAAGCTGCGATTACCGCTAAACCAAACACCTGATACCGCATCACCAACCTCTCATGACTCACATTAATTAATAGTTAACTCTATTCTCCCAAATCAATGCCTAATTTTCTTAGTTTTTCGGTAAGACGATCTGCCCTTGCCTTTTCCTGATCTGCCCGTTGATTAGCCACCAAATTCGCACTATATAACTCCTCTGGCGTGAGCAACTTCTCTCCATTATCCAGACGATAAAACCCAATCAGATACTCCTCAGCCTGTAACTTGAGTTGCAATACTTCGCTGCAATTATCACGAATAGGCTTATACACGCCATCCTCATTCAGTCGATAGCCTTGCAACTGTTCTGCAATCCATTCGCCATAGGGATCGAATAGCCAGTATTCAGTTACTCCCAACTGCTCGTATAGCGTCTTCTTAAAGTTCCAATCAGTTTCCTTTGTCCCTGCCGATGTCACCTCAAAAATAATTACTGGTGTTTGTTTTCCTTCCCAAATTTTGTAATTGGCATAGAGGCGTTTTTCGATATCAAACACGACCATCACATCAGGTGCAACCCTAGCTCTGGGATTGCCTTCAATGTAATAGAGGTATTGATCTGCAAAGACTACTGCTTGCTGCTCCTGCAAATATAGCCGCAAGAGCGCGAGAGCCATCAGAATTGCCAGAACATGCTGTTGAGTTTCTGCCAAAGGTTCTCCGTCGGAACTGGGATAGATGATTTCTGAGGTTGCCGAATTGGTGGCTGATGCGATCGCCTGTTCCTGTTTATCTGCTTTGGGTTGCGATCGCTCTTCGGTAATGGCTACCATAACGCTCTGGGGCTGATAATTTATCGGGATTATATCACACGCTTACAGTCAGCATATTTACAACCCATTCCCAATCAGAATAAAAGGTGCCCAGTAATAAGGATGAGCAAAATTATTCTTTGATCTAGTTTGGGCATTAGCTCTTTGTCTCGGCTCGATAACTATTTGTCCACTTTTATTCTTAGATGTTTCAGCCTCACCTTCACTACGCAATATACTTAACTGCGCCTGTTGCAAAGCTTCTGCTCTTCCCTGTAGCTTTTTACCATTTACTCCTGCTAAATTTTGATAGAACCTTTGCATTAGGATACTAGTACTGCGATCGCTCACCGCCCACAGGGAAGCGATCACCGTCTCTACTCCACCTGCCAAGAAATAGTAACCCATCCCTGCAATCTCAATTCCATCAGGATCAGTACCACCTAAAGCAGTCTCACAAGCGGATAGAACTACCATCTGCACATCACCAATATAATCCGTCAGGGTCTGGATACTTGGCAGGAAGAGTTTAGTGCCATCTCCCATCATCAAAAAAGAGTTTTCACGATCGCCTGTGACAAATTTGCCGTGGGTAGCAATATGCAAGAAATTATTTCCCTTGAGACGATCGCGAATACCCGCATAGGTAAACTCTTCATTCAAAATTTGTTTCCCCGTAAATATACCTCTAATATCGTTTTTCTGATCCTCTTTGACGATTTCATCTAGCTCAGTAACCACATTCGGCAATGGATTAAAACCTGCTACCCGATTTGACAATCCTCCTGCGAGGATACGCAATTTTTCTGAGCCTAACAGAGGTTGACCAACTCTCGTTAAGTCTGCTGATAAAATTGTTGATATTTTATAGTTTTCTACTAAATAATTATTGCCATTGTGGAGAGAAGCCATCGGTACATAGCGAATAATACGATCAAGGGAAAAGATTAAATGTTTGATATTTTTATTCTGGATTTCCTTGGCGATCGGGGATAGCAATATCTCGTAGAGAGTTTTACTTTTAGCTTTTAGTGTAGCCAAGTCTGAGTTTGGATCTTTAAGCAATTCTAAATATTGAGTAATTAAGTTAGTCAGTTCTTTTCGATCAATCTCCTTGTATCTGGTTGACACTATAACTACATCATCAGAAGCGATCGCCAATGTAATCCAAATTCGATTTTCGACCACTAAAGGATAGATTAAGATTGCCCCTTCTTCTTTGATGAGTAGATCGCGGATACTTTTGTTATTACGAACCTTTTCAGGGTCGAGTACTGATTCTTCCTTGATGATGCGATTCTTAATATATGTTTTGAGGTTTGCTAGGGCTTGTGTAAATTGCGTGGCTAAGGTCTCACGCTCGTTTTTAAATTTCGCTAGATCAGGGCAGTTAGTTCGTTCACATTCTAAATAACTCTGTCTGAAGTTAACAAGGTCATCAAATTTTTTTAAAATCTCTTGTTCTTTGTCTAAAAAAGTAACTCCATTTGCATCTGTCACAGAACGGCGATCATCACGGGTATAGTTCTGTAATTCTTGTACCTTTAGCAATTCTAATACCGCGATCGCTTCCGATATCCGACCCTGTGAGAGCAACAAATCTGCTAAAGCCCGATAGGTATAAGCAACTGTATCCACATAGGATTTTTGTTGTTCAATCGGTAGACTAGTTAAATTTTGTCGAATCGTCTCTATGACTTTGACGGATTGTTTATAAAATGCAATCGCCCCTGCTGTATTACCCTGCTTTGCAAATAAATCGCCTAAGTTACTAAGAATAACCGCTTCAGTCGTGCGATCGCCGCTTTCCTTCGCAACAACTAATCCATCACGATAAAAATTTAGTGCTTCACTATACTTCCCTAATTGCTTATAAGCATCTCCCAAACTATCCAGTATTCTCGCCTCGAAATCCTTGTCTCCATATTCTCTGATAACCTTCAAAGCAGTAAATAATTGCTTGATGCCAATATTATTATTGCCTATTTTAATATTAATAAAACCGATATTACTACTTATTTTTGCTTGATCTAGATACTGTTCTAATGATTGACTAATAACTAGAGATTGCTGATATGTCTGCAAAGCCAAATCATATTTTTTTTGTAAAGTTAATGCAAAACCTATGTTATTAAGATATCTACTTTTACTAACTAAGTTTTGCTTGTTGCTATTTTTAGGTAGAAGATTAATAGCTTTTTGATGATAATCTATAGCTGTAGAATATTGACCGATAAAACTATATACAATACCAATATTGTTGTTGAGTTTTACTAATTCTATTAATTCTAATTCTGATAAATTATCTAGATTTTTTATGATGGAAGTAGCTAATTGATATTGTTCTATTGACCTTAAATATTGCCCAGTTCTTCTATAAGCAATAATCATATTATTTAAAACTCTAACTCTATTCAAGTTATCCCTAAGTTTCTCAAATGTATATAAGGATTTTGAATATATAGAAAGTGCTTTAAGTGATTCACCTAAATCATTATAAATTACAGCAATAGTGTATAAGACTTGAGCTTCTTGAGCTTCATCTTTGAGAGACTGATAAATTTTTAAAGCACTATTTTGATATGAGAGAGCTAGTTTATATTCTCCATTCCTATAATAGGAAAAACCAATATATTTTAGAGATTCACCTATCTTGATTTGATTCTGGAGAGCTTTCCAAATTTCCAATGATCTCTTAAAAAGTATTATTGATTCTTTATAGTTACCAAGCTTATAAATATCTAGAGCTTTTTGATATAAATCCCTAGCTTCTAGCTCTCTCCCTTTTTTGTCTTGTAGATGAATAATTTCAATATTCTTAGATTCTAAAGCCACATTACTAGCTTGAGATAAGTTCAAAAACAAAAATGTGAAAATCAATATTCTTTGTATTGAAATCATTATCTTTCACGGCTTTTTATTAGCTGGTAGGTAAAGATGGATCATCATCTGGTCCTACAATCGTCCTAGAGGTATCAGGAACATCAGGCACGGATGGATCATCATCTGGTCCTACAATCTCCAGAGGTGGCGAACCATCAGGTAAAGATGGATCATCTATTCCTCCCTTAAAAATTGCTTCCCAATAGAATCTTCTGCCTAAATTAGCATATGTTCTACCTATTTCAAATAGAGTATCTGCAACTTTGACACTATCTCCAATTTTTTTGTATTCTGCTAGAGATTTTTCGAGATTTTCAATGGCTTTAAGGCTATCTTTATCTCCTTGTACAAACAAATCTTCTATTTCTTGCAACTTGCTAGTTGTCTTTTTCTTAGATGCCATATCGATTTATAATCTAGATTTTATTGATCTGTATCTATATATTAGTAATCTAAAGCTATAACTAGAATTTGTCTACAAATACTATGATTAATTTCTAGCTTGTAATATTTCTTCTCATTCAGTCATTTATTTGCTACCAGCAAGTGCAAACACAATTCCTAAATCCTCACTAAATCTAACTTATCTCATCCTTATCACCTTTCTCTTCCACTATGGTTACACAAATCCCTACATTCCATTGCCAATGAGAATAAATGCTCCCCAGTAGTAGGGATGGCTGATTTTAGCAGGAACAGTTGAGGTTGTTCTTGGGCGTGCCTCAATAGACACTATGCCTCGCGCATCACCTAAACCATCAGAACTACCCGTAATCATCGCCACCTGTGCCTGTCGCAATGCCTCCGTATTCGAGACATTACCTGTCTTTACCGCCGTATAAAAAGCATCCATGAGTCTCTCCGTACCGCCATCCGATACCTTCCAAAGCGTAGCGATCGCTGCACTTGCACCTGCATTATGAATTTGATAGCCCAAACCAAAAATCTCAATCCCTTTACCCTTGCCGCCCTGACCACCGATCGCGGTTTCACAGGCACTGAGAACGACCAAACTCACATTGGTTAGCGTCCAGCTACCGATATCGCTAATCGTGGATATCTTGCCATCACCGAGCAGGATAAAGGACTGTTCGGGTTGTCCCACTTCAAAATGTCCGTGGGTGGCGAGATGGATGATGTTATGGGTGTTGAGTTTACCTGTGAGTGCGGATTCGGTGAAGTCGCGATCGACTAGTTTCGTGGTATTGATTTTAGTGGCGATGTTGTCTACTTCTAGTTTAGTGGCGGGAAGGGGTGAGAAGGAAAGCGTGCGATCGCCTATTTTGACATCATGCTTGGCTGATGACGCGGCGGCGAGGACGCGGATTGATGATGCGGGGCGAGGAGTGAAGTCGGTGAGGGATGCGGCAGTGATGTTGTTGATGCGATAGCGTTCGACTAGCCATTTTTTGCCATTATAGAGGGCGGCGAGGGGAATGTAGCGCAATCCTTCATCGGGGGCATAGACGATGGTTTGGATGTTGGCTTGTTGGAGTTCTTTCTCGAAGGGTTGGATTAGCCAGTTATAGAACTTTTGAGCATCGGGTTTGACTTCGGAGTTGGGGTTACGTAGGTTGCTTAGAAATGATGCTATGGCTTGGTTAAGGTCTGTGCGTTTGAGGTTGACGGTTTTGCGGATTGGTGGCGCATTGGCGATAATCAGGATCAGTTCGAGGCGATCTTCTAGAATAAGGGGATAGAAGAGGGCGGCGTTTTGGAGTTTACTGAGGTTGCCCCGTAGGCGGTTGTATTTCTGAATATCGACATTTTGGGCGCTTTGGGTACGGCGTAGTTCTTGAATTTCTTTTTGGACGGCAGGAATTTCCAAGAAGGCGTTGAATTGTTTGTTATATTCTTTTTCGTTGTTGGTCAGGAAGGTGAGGCGCGGTTGTTGTTGCGGGGCAAGTTTACCTTCGAGGGCTAGTTTTTGAAGTTCGGCGAGTTCGTTGCTGAGGGCGATAATGTTCTGTTCGGGCTTTTGCAGGTCTGTGCCTTTGGCGGTGTCGCTGTTGCCGCGCACGTTGCGAAGATATTCGCTAAGTTCTTCGACTTTAAGGAGGTCGAGAACTTGTTGGGCTTCGAGGATGCGGTCTTGTTTGAGAAGTAAGTCGGCGAGGTTGCGATAACGACTTTCAATAGTTTTATCATATAACTTCTGATCGGCAATAGATAAACCTTTTAGCTCTTCTCGAATTGCTTCAGTAATGTTGATAGATTGCTTATAAAAGAGAATTGCCAATTCTGGCTGATTCCAAGACTTAAATAGTTCACCTTGATTGCTGAGAGCTAACGCTTCCCCTGCGCGATCGCCTGTTTCACGAAATGTAATTACAGCTTTTTGGTAGTAGTTAAAAGCGATTGGGAATATTTTAGCGTCCCTATAAGTGGTTCCTAAACTGTCGAGCGTATTTGCCTCACCTTTGCGATCTCCTAATGTTTGATATAGCCCCAGAGCAATCTGTAGCGTTTCTTTGGCTTTCTTTTGCTGCCCTAATTTACTATAGGTGTAACCCAGATTGTTTAGTGTTGTCGCTTCTCCAGCCCGATCTTTTAAATATTGAAATATTTTTAGCGCACTCTGACTAATTTCAATGGCTTTAGTATATTGCTGCGTCCTAATATAAACTTGTCCTATATTGAGCAAGACATTGCTTTGTTCAGTCCGATTATCTAATCCTTTCCAAGTAGTTAATGCTTCTTGATAAGAGGTTAATGCCAAATCGTATTGTCCTAGGTTGGTGTGAACTAATCCCAAATTGTTTAAGGCTGCGCCAACTCCTGATAATTCATTCTGTTGGCGAAAGATTGAGAGTGATTGCTGATGGAGAGCGAGAGCTTTTATATATTCTCCCAGATCGTTATAAGTTACTCCTAAATTAATAAGTGTATTTCCCTCACCAACTCGATCACCGACCTTTTTTCTTAAAGATAACGCCCGTTCATAAGTCTCTAATGCTTGGCTTAACTTCCCCTGTTGATAGTAAATAATACCAATGTTATCAACTATGCCAGCTTCTGATTGCATATCGCCAATGGTTTGGCGAATAACTAATGCTTGTTGGTAAAATTCTAAGGCTTGAGTGTATTGCCCAGTTAGATCATACATTACTCCAATATCAACTAAGGCAGATGCCTGTTGAGAAGGGGTTCCAATTTGACGATAAATTGTTAGTGTCTGGTGATAAATATATAGAGCATCAGTAAATTTACCTAGTTTTTCATAAACCTTAGCAATAAGCTGTAGTAATTCGGCTTCATTTATCCGATCCGATAATTTTCGATAGATAGCTAAGGCATTTTGATAATTTTTGAGCGATTCTTGATATTGTTTCTTCTCTTCATAAGCATTGCCATCACGGATAAATATGGCTGCCTGTGATGTTTGCTCCTGCACTTCGGTAAGTGTCGCTGCTGTGGCAAAGAGTTTTCTATCGGATGGAATAACTGATTCTGCCAATATACAAAATGCTAGAATTAATGCAAACAAAAAATGATAGAAAAATCGCTCCATAACTCCTCAACTAATCCTTATAAAACAAATGTTCACATTAAGGTTGATGTTACAAGGAAATCTTCAATGTGCAATCTAGCATTCAAAAAGATACTAAACTGTCCGCCCTAGAGTTTTGACAGACTGCAATTCCTATTAAACTCGTTTAAGCTAATTCTCTCTACGTAAAAGATCTTTCTTGCGAACAACTTGTACCGTCGGTCGTGATCGCGCATTGCTCGCTCTCCCTGCATCTCCTCCTGGGCAAAGTTGTTGTCCCTGAAATTGTAAGTAATTATCGCTTAGAGGAAAATATGCGTTCAAGCTATATATCTCTTCAATATTTAACCTTTCTCGTGTATTTGATAAAAGGCAAACAATTTCTCTCTCAAGATTAGGATTTCCACCAATTGTTAAAGCTTTGTGGAAAGACTCTCTTGCTTGGTCAAGACGATCCAAACTCAGAAAGATAGCTCCAATGTTGTATAGAGCAAACTGCTTTCCAGATTCGTCATTGATGGATGTATAAATATTTAAAGCCTGTTGATACATATTCAGGGACTGATATACATTTAATGCCTGATATCTATTGGTAGCCCCCCTATCAAACAAAAGATTGTTCATATCATAATTTCTGTATGCAATTTCCGAAAGAATGTTAGCTTCTTCTAAACGATTACCCAGTTGTCTGTAAATCTGCAATGATTGATTTAATAAATCTAATACCTTTTCAGGTTTACATGATAAAGAGTCGCACAAGTTACTCATTAGATACAAAACTTTAGCCTCTTTTTCTCTGTCTCTTAGCTCTCTTGAAACTATCAATGCTTTATTTAAAGTCGATATTGAATCATTTCTGTTCATCAATTCAACAATTATTAACAAGGTTTCTAACAATCCTTTTCGATCTCCACTATTTTCATAAATACTGATGGCTCGATCTAAAAACTTTGTATTAGACTTTGATCTAAAAAGTGTCAGTAAAAGATCTCGTGCTTGATCTTTATCCTTTTTAATCTGATACAAAGCATTCACTTGCCCAATTGATGAATCAGGGTTTTCACGATTAGATAATATCCACTCTAATGTTATAATTTTTTCTAGAACATCTTGATCCCCCTGTTTGTCTTTCAACACACGGTAAATCTTCAGAGATTTTCGACAAAATTTCATTGTTTGAAGACTTAAACAGTAACCCGACCTATCTTCTGCCAAAAGCATTAAAGTTTCTGCTCTTTCCTTACTATTTTCTTTGTGAATAGATAAGGCTTGTTCAAATACTTTTATGGCATCTGGTGATTCATCCCCATTATTTTCTTGAAGTAATTTTCCCAGTCTGATTAGTATATCTCGTTGATTGTATTTGTCTCCCAATTCCTTGTAAATGCCACAGGGCAACCGCATAAAAAAGTGAATAAAATAAGGAGACAATAAAGAAGTCAAGCCGTAATGAATAGCCCTATCACAGTTAGTTTAGTGAGCCACTTTGAGGGAGTAGAAGATCCACGAGATAACCGAGGGAAAGAGCATAAATTGCTAGACATAATCGTGATAGGGATCTGCGCCGTGATAAGTGGGGGAGAAAACTGGGAAGACATCGAGCTATTTGGCAAATCAAAACAAGAATGGCTGGGGACATTTCTTGAACTACCGAATGGGATACCCTGTGATGACACATTTGCCAGAGTGTTTGCGAGATTAGACCCGCAACAAATGCAAAATAGCTTCATCAGATGGGTGAAATCGATAAGTCATGTGCTGAAGGGAGAGATAGTAGCTATAGACGGTAAAACCTTGAGACAATCCTACGACCAAGGAGCAGACAAAGGTGCAATCCATATGGTGAGTGCATGGGCAAGCGCAAATCGATTGGTATTAGGGCAGCGCAAAGTCGATGATAAATCCAACGAAATCACCGCAATACCAGAATTGTTAAAGCTATTAGAAATTACTGGTTGTATTGTGACAATTGACGCAATGGGATGCCAGAAAGAAATAGCTAGTCAAATCGTTCAACAGGGAGGGGATTACGTTTTAGCACTTAAAGGTAATCAGGGAAGTCTATTTGAGGATGTGCAGTGGTTGTTTGAGCAAGCTATCACCACTAATTTTGCAGATGTAGACCATGACTTTTGCCAGTCTATAGACAAAGGACATGGACGTTTAGAAATTC
Organism: Pseudanabaena sp. BL-A-41; assembly: GCA_050632425.1. Lineage (GTDB taxonomy): Bacteria > Cyanobacteriota > Cyanobacteriia > Pseudanabaenales > Pseudanabaenaceae > Pseudanabaena. The sequence continues at coordinate 78,512 of CP192606.1, forward strand.
GACGTTGTTGGACTTTATCTAACTTGGATTACCTTACACAACTGCCTTTATGGGCTGGTTTACAAACCATTGCCCTAGTCCAAAGTGAGCGCCGCATCAATGGTAAAGTCTCCACCGAGAATCGCTACTACATTTCGAGCTTGCCTTCTAATGCTTCTGTCATGAATAACGCGGTTCGTACCCATTGGTCGATTGAAAATTCATTGCATTGGGTTTTAGATGTCTCTTTTCACGAAGATGCTTCTCGTATTCGCAAAGATAATTCTCCTGAAAATATGGCGATGTTGCGGCACTTTGCTCTTAATCTCTTAAGCCGTGATAAGTCTTCTAAGTCCAGTATGCGAGCTAAACGTCATAAGGCGGCTTGGGATCTGGCTTATCTTGAACATCTCCTTTCCCTTTGATTTTTTATGCGGTTGCCCTGGTAAATGCCAATAGCTTGTTTATAGAATTCTGATGCTTTCCCTAGGGCATATTGCCGTTTTTCTGCAATTCTATAAGAGTTATCAAGTCCGTTTACTTGAATATATGTTTCACCAAGTTTGACCAGAGCTACTGATTCACCAACACGGTCTTTTAATTCTCTCCGAATCCTCAATGCCTCTAGAAAAAATTCACGCCCATCCCCTACATCCTTCAATCCCAGCTTTTCTAGAATCTCGTTGCGAGTTGCCACTGCTTGCTTGACATATACTCCAACTCGAGTTTTAGATAACACAGGAAGTTTCAAATAGTTCTCGGCTACTCCAAGCTGTATCAAAGTTTCTGCCATGGCAGCCTTGTCGCCAATTGCCCTATATATCCACAAAGCTTGCTTATACTTTTCCATAGAAAGTCGCCACCGCCCCTTATCAAAAAGCTGACGACCCTCGTTGTAAATGGCATCTGCTTGCTTTTTCTGATTTATTTCGACTGCTCTTGAAGTTACTTGAGGACTTGAAGTGGATGATGAATAAACAGGTGAACTACACACACAAAATATGATTGTAGTAAGAACTGCGATCTTCAAGAAAGGTAGCTTACTATACATATACAACTTCAGCCTCGTTTCGACAAAAGAACTAGGGACAGATGTGACTTAAGATATATCATGAAACCTCGCAAAAAATTTTTATCTTGTAAAAAACGTGGGTAGTTTGAAGAAAAAGTTATTCAGATATTTTACCTAACCATTCATTCATCTGCTGTTTCTTTGCACTATTCTCCAAACTCGCATAGTTAGCCAAAGCAAGCTGTAAATACTTCCGCGCTTCTTGCTTCTTCCCATTCACCACAAACACCTTCGCCAAACCAATCTGCGCCTCCGCCAAAACCTCCAAATTCTGCTCCGACAGCGCCAACTCCAACGCCCTGCGATAATGCAACTCCGCCACATCCCGCAACCCAACCTGCAAATAGAAATTACCCAACATCCGCTCCGCGATCGCCACCGACTGCCCCGACAGATTCGCCTTCTCTAACACCGCGATCGCCTGTTCCGCCAAGCCATACTCATTGTAAATATCCGCGAAAGCGATCGCTTTCGCAATCTCTGGCAACCCTTGATTTGACTGAATCACCGCAATTCTCTTGTTTAACTCTTGACTCTCCTTCTCTGTCAAAACCTTAAACCGTAACCGAAACTCAGAATTATTACCTCCCAACGCCTTAACCAGAAAATTATAATCAACACCAAACTTTAAAGGCTGACTCCCTCCATAGCTAACCTTAGGACAATCCACTTGGCGATCGAGCAATATCTCTTGCCGCGTTCCCAATTGCACCCGATATCCCGTCGCTCCATTCACCTCCTGCCAACGAATCACCTGCGACCCATCCAGCAAAGTCACCGTATAAAAACGTAGATCGAGATATTTCAAGAAATCATCCTCGCCCCTCGAATCAAAAGTAGATCCAGTATTTCTCACCGCTCGCGGACAAATCGTAGGCAATCCCACAAACTCCCCACTTTCTACTGTTCTCACTTTCCCATCATCACAAATCACTTCCAATGCTGTCTCACTATCAGGTTTGACAAGATCGCCATTATTCAGCCACATCAAATATATCGCTGGTTTCGGATTGCTAGAACCTTCACGTAGCACAACCGCTCTAGGATTCGGGGATATAATCATCACATTAGCTAAACTAACTTGAGGCAAAGTTACTAATCCAAGCACAGTCAAACCAAAGCCCAAACCAAATAACTGACTATTCTTCATTTTTCTTGACATCCTCTCATCCTGCTCAATCTGATTAATCCTTACTAACAAGACCTATGGCGATCGGCTAAATCGCCACCCATTCTACTCATTCTTCACTTCTTTACCAGATAAAATCTTCTCTATCCGTTTATTTGCCAAGGCAGACCATTCATCCTCTTCAGGCTTTGCCAAATCACTGGGAGTGACTACCGCAATACATGTCCTCCATAAATCTAAAGACTGTGTAGGTTCCTGCGGAAATTTTGCATCCACAACTTGTGCTAATAAACAATGCGCCGAACTGCGATCGGGGTCAATCTTAATTGCTCTCTTGAGCTTTTCTGTGGAAACATCATAGCTCTCCTGCATCAATCGCGCCCAACCTAAATTTTTGTACAAACTATAATAAACATCTCTCTGTTCTTTAGACATATTCTTACCATCCCGATCTTGCAGCCCCAGATCGTTGAAACGGTCAAATCCTTTTCGCAATAAATGTACTGCCGTTCCATATTCTTTTTTGAGAATGTATAAGCGTCCCAAATTATTCAACGCCTTAACATAGGTAATCGCGCTATCAAACCTTTGCGGATCGCTTTGTACAGCTACTTCATACTGCGCCTTCGCCTTATCCAAATCGTTTATCTCTTCGTACAACCAACCGAGATTGTAATAAGCCTCTCCATAGTTTGGACGCATCGCGATCGCCCTCTCAAAATCCGCCTTAGCACTTTCTATGCGCTTATTATCAAAATTCTCAAGCCCATTCCGATTAACCTTATGCGCCCATGATGGCAAAGCAGCATTAATTCCCAACAAAGAAACCATTAACAACCAAGATAAACCACAGCTAGTTTCTTGCCAAAATTCCTTAGGGATATGCAACTGAATGAGAATTTTTTCATAAGACTTCTGCCCTACCTGCGTCAGCGCCCCACCACCCGCCATTAAAGTCAAAACACTCTGCCCCACCACATACAAAGTATTCTCCGAATTTGCCCCACCACTTAATATCCTCGATGAAGTATTCACAACCAAACTCAGTGACACAGTCAAAGCGGCGATCGTCAAACCATTCCACAACCAATCCCAATTGTCCCACCGTGAAGAAAAATACCACCACCAATTTGACTCAGGTGGATTGATTAGCGATCGTAATTCAGCAAGATTAGGAGTTCGCAGAATGAGATCTTTTTGTGCTTTTAGCGACCTATCAAAACTTTCTATCTCTTTCAATTCACTAGCTGTTAACTTAGAAGGATCGGAGAGTATCCTCTGTAGAGAGTCTCGCTTCACTAATACATCAATAACACGATCGGATAATTGGTCTTTCTCACTAGATTTCAAGCACTCAAGTGCTGATCGATAATCCGACAAAAATTGAGAAGCCGATTTATCCTCTGACATAGATATATCCAAAATTTGCAATCCATTTCAGATAATCATCATAAACTAAAATGTCGTTGTACTGAAGTCTTCTTCTTACTTATCTATCCCCGAATCACGATAATCTCTCTGCCTGCGGGACTTATGACATTTTCAGTAGTAGTGCGATCGCTAATTGGCGGCAACCCAGAACGGCGATCGAATATCACCAACCAACCCGTATCCAAACTCAACCCCGATAAATACTTATCGATCTGTGGCAAACCTTCCTTAAGCGGATCGGGTCTTTTATCAGCCCATACCTTCAATTCCATTGCCATAGTTTGCTTACCATAGCGCAAACAAATATCCATCTTACCCGAACCAATCGCATATTCCCTTTCCAACGTGCCGTTACCATTAACTACCCGATGTAAAAACGCCATCATCACCAGATGGGGCGCAATTTCAGGATAATTAGCACTCTTGAATAATGGCTTACCATGTTGTCGCCAGAATTTGAGAAAAGCATCAAGAAGGACTTGAGCATTGATACTTCCATCAGGATTTAACCAACTAGGTTGAATCATCGGCAGACTATCCTGCACACCCTGAGATAAAACTCTGGGAATCACTTCTTGATAGATAGGATTCGCAATCTTTAAGCCCCCTTCTTGGCTCCGCACCACTAAACCCAAGTCCAACAAATAGCGGCGATCGTCATCGGGAGTATCTCCTAACTCTAAGCCAGACAAAATTGGTTGAATTATGGCTCTGACTCTATCTTCTCTCAGCCTCTCTGCAAGACTATCTAAATGCGTATCCTGCCTCTTAATCAGTATTTCCTTTGCTTGATTCACTAACTCAGGAGTAATCGGAATTGCAGGATCTTTCGTAATGTATTCCACAATTTCCTTAGCGATCGCATTGACCAACCAAGGCTGACCCTGTGTTAAGTGAAAAGCTAAATCAACAGCTTCTGGCGTAAATACTTGTCCCGTCGCATCTGTATGTTGCTGATAGAGCTTTCTCACGTCCTCAAGAGTAAAATTACTAAGCGTAAAAGAACGCACTTTGATATTGAAAGGACTTGAAGTATTCAGGCGATCGCTTCCTCCCGAAGCATACTTATAATCCCGCACATCACGCATCCCTACCAAGGCAACTGACTGCGGAAATCCCTGTGGACGATTGGGAAAGCCTGAGCGAATCTGGCGCAGCACAGAAACTAAAGTCTTATCACTGAGGGCATCAATCTCGTCTAAAAATACCACTAAAGGGCGTAATGACTTTCTCGTCCATGTACTCAAAAACGAGCCAATCTGACGACCAGCTTCTCCCGTAGTCCAATCTGGTGGCTGCAACTCAGGAGGCAAGCGAAATTGTGCCGAGTCTTTCCACTCATCTAAAATTGCTTTTTCCGCTAAATCAGGCTCATCCGAAAAAACTGCTCCCACCTCTAAGGAAAGCATCACCGCCGTATATTGACCACTAGCCGTTAGTTCTTGGGCAAGTGCCAGCATTGCTGTAGTTTTACCCACTTGCCTTGGCGCATGAATTACGAAATAGTTTTCCTGAGCAATTAGTTGTTTGATTTCAGGCAAGCGCTCTGTAGCTGACAACATGTAGTGAATGTCAGACTTACAGGGACCAGCAGTATTAAACCATTTTGGCATGACGACAACTAACTAACGGGCAGAGATACCCCTTCAATATATCGCAACGTGCCAAGCAAAGTCCTCAAACCTAGAATCTACGTTGATAGCAATGGGTATTTATACTTGGTCGTTTTATTTTAATAACAAATAAATGCTCATTCGTTTTATTTTAATAACAAATAAGTGACAATTATTTGCTGTAAGATTACTCTGTGGCAAATTAGGGTTTAGATCTCAATTTTACGATTTATGATTATGAGCATTTATTTGTTGTAAATCTTATATAAATAAGTATTTATGCTTAGTATTTCTAATGTGTTTTCAAGGTTTGCGGGGTTTGCTTGGCACGTTGCAATATATTGAAGGGGTATCTGCTGCCCGTTAGTTAGTTGTCGTCATGCCAAAATGGTTTAATACTGCTAGTCCTTGTAAGCCTGACATTCACTACATGCTGTCAGCTACTGACCGCTTGTCTGAAATCAAACAGCTAATTGCTCAGGAAAACTATTTTGTAATTCATGCGCCGAGACAGACTGGTAAAACCACAGCAATGTTAACCCTCGCGCAGGAATTAACGACGAGTGGTGAATATACATCGGTAATGGTATCAGCAGAGGTAGGATCAACTTTCCCCGATGAACCTGAGAAAGCAGAACAGCTAATTTTAACAGCATGGCGAGATGCAGCGGATTTCTGGCTTCCCGACGAACTAAAACCTCCTACCTACAATCTAAATCAACCGCCACAGCATATAGCAAATATCAGTCTAGTGAGGTACAGTAACAAGAATGAGTAAACCAAGAACGAAAATCAGAAGGAGAAAGACTATTAAAAGCATCATCAAGAGATTTGAGCAAATCAGGATAACTTCTTGCAGCAATAGAACGGAGAATACTCTTAATTTTTGACCAACAATTCTCAATAGGCGAAAAGTCAGGAGAATAGGGAGGCAGATAGATAAGGGTAGCGCCAGCCGCCGCAATCAAAGTTGAGATATTTTCGCCCTTGTGGATGGAGCAATTATCCATAAACACATAAGCACCAGCCCAAAGCTTAGGGACCAGTTTAGTGGCAATAAAAGCTTCAAAGGTAAGACTATCAGTAGCCCCTAAGATACTAACTTGAGTCAACAAGCCATTAAGACCAATCGCAGAGAGTGTAAAGTGAGATGTGTAAAGTCTGGGAAGTATACAGAGAGATAATCAAGACACACAATAACTAACACCAAAAAGATGAATATACGCAAAGAATTGCTAGATGAATTGCTACAAGAATGTAAAACACCACCCGACCTATTCGGAGAAGGAGGAATCCTGAAGCAACTGACGACCGCGTTGGTGGAGCGAGCGTTGGAAGCAGAACTATCTACGCATCTGGGCTATGGAAAGCATGAACCCAAACCAGAAGGACAAACCAACAGTCGCAATGGCTATAGCCAGAAAAAAGTCCAAGGAGACTTTGGTGTAGCAGAGATCACTGTCCCTCGATTGGCGGCAAGGGGAGTTTGAACCGCAGATGGTAAAGAAAGGACAAAGTCGCTTGTCAGGACTAGACGAAAAGATGATTGCCTTGTATGCCAGAGGGATGAGTGTCAGAGATATCCAAGCGCAGTTGCAGGAAATGTATGGTGTCGAGGTCACCGACCCTGATCTCCAATGTCACTGATGCAGTGATTGATGAGGTAAAGCAATGGCAAAATCGTCCCCTAGATGCGGTCTATCCGATTGTATTTCTGGACTGTCTGGTGATCAAAGTCCGAGACAAGAGAGTGTAAAGTGAGATGTGTAAAGTCTAGGAAGTATACAGAGAGATAATCAAGACACACAATTACTAACACCAAAACCGATGAATATACGCAAAGAATTGCTAGATGAATTGCTACAAGAATGTAAAACACCACCCGACCTATTCGGAGAAGGAGGAATCCTGAAGCAACTGACGACCGCGTTGGTGGAGCGAGCGTTGGAAGCAGAATTATCGACCCATCTGGGCTATGGAAAGCATGAACCCAAACCAGAAGGACAAACCAACAGTCGCAATGGCTATAGCCAGAAAAAAGTCCAAGGAGACTTTGGTGTAGCAGAGATCACTGTCCCTCGATTGGCGGCAAGGGGAGTTTGAACCGCAGATGGTAAAGAAAGGACAAAGTCGCTTGTCAGGACTAGACGAAAAGATGATTGCCTTGTATGCCAGAGGGATGAGTGTCAGAGATATCCAAGCGCAGTTGCAAGAAATGTATGGTGTCGAAGTATCACCAACCCTCATTTCCAATGTCACTGATGCAGTGATCGATGAGGTAAAACAATGGCAAAATCGTCCCCTTGATGCAGTCTATCCGATTGTATTTCTGGACTGTTTGGTTATCAAAGTCCGAGACAACGGACGAGTAATCAATAAATCTTTGTACTTTGCCTTGGCAGTAAATATGGACGGATACAAGGAACTATTGGGTATGTGGATTTCCCCCAATGAGGGTGCAAAATTCTGGTTAGGGAGATGGGGGAAAATAAGATACCAATCAATTAGGAACAATGGTTATATCCCATTTGGGTAGGGTATCAGAACATTGCCAAGATGAAAAATACTGTTTCAAGTCTTCTGGTGGAACTTTTACGCTCTTCTCATAGACTGTTTCCACTAAATGGACAATTGGAGAAATCCCTTTCCAAGTCATGTTACTCGCCCACCTTACAGCCGCATCAACAGAATCTAGAATCGTACCATGCCAATAATTTTCTAGTGCAGCCCAACAGCGTTCAATAGGATTATATTTGCTGTGATAAGGGGGATAGTAAACCAGACGAATTTTCAAGTCAATCTTCTGTGATAACTCGACCATGCGTTTGATAAATTGAGTGCGATTACTGCGGGTTGCAGAACCGCCATCAAGGTTAATCACCCATTCGTCAAAGGCTGAATCTCGTAATTGATTCTTTTGCCACCAATCGCTCAAGCAGTCAACGATAAAATCGCTGGTTTCCGCAGACTGCCCCATATAGATTGTCAATTGGTCATTATTGGTATTGAGGATACCAAAGGGAACTAAAACTGATGACCATTCGGTATCATGATCGTCAGCTTTTTGAGGCTCTAACGTGCGGGCTTTGCCACCCCGTGAAAGATTACCAATCTTCACTTTTGCTTTGCTATCAATCGAAATTCGCAAAGACCTTGGATTATCTGCTGATGCTTGGTTTAGCTCAAACACATTCGCAAAAATTGCATCGGTTTCAGGAATCTTTTTTAGGGGTTTTGTCTTTTGTGTTTTTTTAGGCGATATCCCATCCGATTTAGCACCGCACCAATTGTTTCCCGTGACGGTAACTTGGCTTCATCGTAACCCTTTGTTTTCACCAACTCCTCTCTTACTGCTCTTGCACTGACACGTGCATACAAAAATGTTGATTGAAATTTCGGATCTGCTTGGGATTGTATATCTACCATTGCGCTTATATCTTCTGTTAAATTCGGCAATATTATTTCGCTTTTATGTCTTCCTCTTGCTCCATAATTATCCAGACATCTTAACCCTGTACGCCGTTCATGCAGTCCTAGTTGCACGCTCTTCCGACTCCATCCAAAAACTGTTTCGGCTTTACGCGCTGAGCCTGCAAAGTAATCCTCGGCTACCTTAGCCATGAAGTCTCGTTTTCGATACCCTGTTAGTTTTTGTGCTGCATCTTTAACCCCACATTCCGCTCTCAAAAGAAGTAAAAAACAATTAGGAAATAGGTAGAGGGAGAAGATAATAGCGACGACAAGCAGAGGGAAAGAACTGTAAGATGTGAAGACGAGATGAGTTCAAGTTAACAATTTGCTTAACATCATAGACAACAACGAGATGAACGGCTAAAAAGCATTGAAAAATCCAGCGTAACGTAGGAGAATTTGTGGGTTTACCCAACTGGTTGGGAATGGTAGCTTGATTTTGAGCTAGAGCCAGTCTAAGTTGCCGTTGCCCCAAATTATAGACGAGTAAGCAAAGCGCCATAATCATGCCCAAAACCTGAATGCGACGACGAGATTTCAGGAAAACGCTAGAAGCAAAGAATAGAGGATCTTTGAGGAAGCGAAAACCACGTTCAGGACCTTGCTGAGCCTTGTATTTTTTTAGGGTCATCTCAGTCGTGAAATTGTCAGCATCAAGAACATTCGTCGCCAGCACAAATCTGCCACAGCGTCTGCGTTGTGCCGAGATTTGGGATTCTATAGGGGTGATAGTCGCGGTAACCCGATACGTCATATGACTGGGGAGGTCATTTTTGCTAGGTTTACCAGCTTTTTGATAATGTCGTTTTTCAACTACCTGAATATCACTGAGCTGATGCCATGACATCTTATTTGAAAGATGTTGGGCGGCAGCGATCGCATCAGCAGCACAAGCGAAGTCTTGTCCTGAGAGGGTCTGTAAATCTTGGTGACATTTATGGCGGAATTGCTCTAGTTTCTTGTCCAATTTTTCAAGGTCAGATTTGCGTCTTTCTTGGCTCTCAACTAATATCCACCTCTGATTGACCTCACCATATTCACTGACAGTTTCGCTGGTGCGATATCCTTTCAAATTGCTTGAGGCTAACTGAATATTTGACTCAACTAGCTCTGCTGCTTCCTTGATGCTTAACGGTACTCGTGTTAACCATTTTAGCCCTGCCATTGCGGCTATATTATCAGCACTGTATAGTGCTGCATCAGCTATGCAAATCCCTTCAAATGTCCATTGCTGTTTGAACTTTTGGAATAATTCTGCAAATCTCTCTTTATCTGACTGATTGCCGTTACCCATTTCCAGCATGACTGGGATATCCCCATCTCCCACACATAGCAGATTCATCACAAATTGTTTCAAGTCTGGGCGATGGTCTCGTGAATATCCGTATGTAATTTCTACTGCTTCCGTTGCTTCCCCTTCATACTTACCATCTACATGAAATGAGCTTGAGTCCAGATGTCCTGTTGCTACTTCTATGCCAAATTTCTTTACGGCTGCTAGGCTTATTGTCATGAATATATCACTAACGTTTTCGGCATATATATCATCCATGACTTGCCCTAGTCGGTCATCGTTTAAGTATTCCGCTTTCACTCCTGCTCCTAATAAATGTTCTATGGCAATCCCTTCATAGAATTTCTCAAACATATACAACGGCGCGGATACAAATCCTAATCCGTTGATCAGCATTGCTTTTACGATTACCCCTGCGCTTACTTTCTCTCGACTGTTTTTGCCCAGTCTTTCGTTGATGATCTCCTCTATCCCGATCTCATCAATTATTCCTGCTACGATTCCTAGATGGTCTAGGTTTTGCACTGTTATCTCGTTTCTGATATCTCCCTCCTGTTTCTATCCTTGCTTTTTTCCTATTCTAATTATTTTTGCCTTCTTTTTGGGAGCGGAATGTGGGTTTAACTGTGGCTTTGATTTCATCGCTGAAAATCACTCTTTTTGTCCTACTATAAATTGAATACAAGAATTTTATATCCCTATTTCTATAATATTTGGTATCTTATTTCTTCCCAAGCCCCTTAGTTCATTCTTCAGCGCTCTTAACGTGTCAAGTAGTTCTTGCATAGTATGAAAGTTTGATTGAAAACGAAAACCCTAACCAGTTATTAAACGGAAAGTTTATACCATATCGGCTGAAGGTTGAGTTTCTGACTATACGCAAAATTATACAGAAAATTTTTACCTAATATGCTGTTTTGGGTGATTAGGCAGAAAGTATGTTGTGATCGCTATTACTGTGAGTCATGATTTCTAGGCGATCACACCAACAATCCATCTTCTAGAGGCGATCGCTAGTACTGTTGTGATTCGTGATTTTAGGCGATCGCTCTAAGCTAGTTCAGCTTTTTACGGAAAACGATTTTGTCAACTCCAGCCGCATAAAACTCTCGGATTCGCGCTTCTTCCTCATACCCACTCTTGCGATAGAACTCCCTAACGTACTCAAAATCATTCGTTCCAGAAGTTTCCACCAGCAATAAACGTTCACCTCTTTCCGTTAATATCTTCTCAACATATTGCAGCATCAACTTACCGCGACCTTGTTTCTGATGAAGAGGATGCACAGCGATCAAATATAAATTCCATGTTCCCTCAGTCATTCGTTCTGGAGCAACATATGCAACACTTACTGGCTCGTTATCATAGTCAGTGAACCAGAAGTCTTGAGCTTTAGCTTTATAGTTGAAATGGTCAAGAAGCATGTGAGAGAGATACTCTATTTCGCTTGGCTCGAATAGATCTAGCGCCTCTGCTAAAGCGATCAAAGCGGTTGTGTCATCTTGTGTAATTAGTCTAATCATCGTACATCCTGTTTACATCACAACAGTTATCATAATATAATCATAACAACTGTTATGATAAAATGTCAAGACAATTATTTTATGTTGCTGTAAACAGAGAAGTGTTATGAGTTATGAAGATCGTCGCATTGAAGTCGCTAAAGCAGCATGGCAGGTAATTGTTCGAGAAGGATTGGATCGCACCAGTATGCGGGCGATCGCGCAAGAACTTGGCTCTTCTACTGGGGTTGTTACCCACTACTTTCGAGATAAAGAAGAACTCATTCTGTTTGCTCTAGAACAAGTATTTAAAAATGTCATAGAAATTATGCAGGCATGTGTTGAGTCGCAGAATGGAGTTGATGGATTAGAACAGATGATTTTTGCGGGTTTACCTTTGGATACAACAGATGGAGAGGATTGGAAAGTTTGGTTAGCTTTCTTGGGCTATTCAGTAGGTCGCGAACACTTAGTTAAGGAACATCGAAAACGCTATGACTTGTTACGGCAGGTTATTTATCAAGAGTTAGCAGCCTTACAAACAGCTAAGCTGATTCGCCCTGAGCTTGATTTAACCCTTGAAGCCAATTCCCTCATCGCACTTGTCGATGGCATTGGTTCGGGAATTGTCATCTTTCCTGAGCAGTTTTCACCAGAACAGCAAAAATATCTCGTGCGGCGACATATCAACACCTTATTAGTTTCACCGCGAACGCTCTATGTATAATTAGTTCGCCTAAATTATCCGTCCGCCAAAGGCTTTGTTGTGGGCGATCGCTAATACTATGAGTCGTGATTTCTAGGTGATCGCTGATGTGGGTTACGGTTAGATATGCCATCAACCTCACCCAACTAGGTGAAAAACTGACCTAGAGATCACCGCGAAAGCCTAAAAGCTATTGCCAGCCAATCTTATATCTATGGGTCAGTATTTTCAGACAGCTTGACAATCAACTATAGTCAAATATACTATTAAAAAGTAAGCACTTACTTATTCATGGCTCGACCTCCAAAAATTACTAATGAAGAAATTCTGTCTGCGGCGCGGCAAGTCTTTTTAGAAGAAGGATTTGGAGCATCGACGTTGGCGATCGCGGAAAAAGCAGGTATTTCGGAAGCATCGATCTTTAAACGATTTGGGACTAAAGAAAGCTTGTTTATGGAAGCGATGGGCGTTTTTGATACTCCGCAATGGGTTAAAAAATTATCCAATCAGCAACCCACAGCCGACATTAAGTCAGAACTCACCGAAATCTGCAAGCAAATGCTAGCTCTCTATCAGGTGATTATGCCCAGAGTGTTTATGATGATGAGTCGCGGAAATTTACCAATTCCTCCACCTGCTCCACCACCACCAATAAGGGATAGTCAGCTATTAGGAGCTTTTTTGGAGCGGGCGATCGCGAAGGGTTATTTGCGATCGTGCGATGGGATGACCATTGCTTACATGATTACGGGTTCGATTACTAATTATGTTGTGATTGGCAACATTGCTAGTAAGATGCCATTCCCAATTTCATTTTTGCAACCAAAGCAGATTGAACCATCTATTTTTATAGAAAATCTGATTGCGACTATATGGAACGGAATTGCTCCAGATAGTTGATTTTTGAGACTTTAAGGCTTCAGATGATTATTCATAAGCAACTCAAAAAGAAAGGATTAAACTGATGTCAAAATTTTCTCAAGTAATTTCTGGTACATTTCTGAGTGCTGCCATGTCAACTTTTTGGGCGATCGCCGCTTTTGCTGAGACACCAAATATCGATGGCACTTGGAATGTATCGCTAGGAGGTGAAATGTCCGCTAAGCTGCAACTCGTTCAAGATGGAAATAATATTAGTGGCAGTATTACCAGTCCAAGAGGAGATTTGCCTCTCAAGGGGACTGTCTCTAGCGATCGGCAAGTAAGTTTTAGCGTTGACTTCCCGATGGGTGGAACAGGCAAGTTTGAAGGCGTTGTCGATGGCAACGCAATCGCTGGTACGGCTAATTTGCCTAGATTTGGCAAGAAGAATTGGTCGGCAAATCGTTAAATCCAGCTTTTTTTTGATGAATTAATAAGTAAGTGCTTACATTTAAATCAATCTGTTCTGTTGCTTTTGGAGGAAGGTTATGTCTATCGACATTGAAGCTAAGGCTTCCCGAATAATTGAAGTTCCAGAGGAGAAAGCAAATATAAAGCCACAGAAAAAAATAGTATTTCGTTGGAGTTGGTTGCAATTTATTTTGCCACCGATTCTGGTTTTACTAGGTTCTAGCGGTGTAGGACTGCAACTTCTCAATTCCATCACTTCCACATCTGCCAATAGTTCCCAAATCGCTCTGATTACCCAATCTGTAGAACGAAAAACTTTACCAGTCACGATTACTGCTAATGGTACGATCGCTCCTGATCGCTCGATTAATCTCAGTCCGAAGTCAGCAGGCATTATCAAATCTTTGCTAGTCAAAGAGGGCGATCGCGTGCGGCAGGGTCAATTAATTGCGGTAATGGATGATTCAGGATTGCGAGGACAGGCGATCCAAATGGAGGCTCAAGTTGGTCAACAGAAAGCATCCCTGCAAAGGCTAATTGCTGGCAATCGCCCTGAAGATATCTCCAAAGTTCAGTTTCAGTTAAATAGCGCTCAAGCGGAATTGCGCCAAGCCGAAGCAGATCTCGGCAGCAATAAATCGCTGTATGACTCAGGCGCAATTTCTCGCCAAACCTATCAAAAATCGGTTACAGCTCGTGATACTGCTCAATCAAATGTTTTGCAAGCACAGCAAACGCTAGCTCTAGCCCAAGCAGGCTCTCGCCAAGAGGATATTTCCGAAGCAAAGGCAAGAGTGGAATCGGCTTTAGGTAGCTTACAAACGATTCAGAACCAAATTGAAGATACACAGGTTGTGGCTCCCTTTGATGGTGTCGCAATCAAAAAATATGCTGATGTTGGCGCGTTTGTGAGTCCATCAATGGCGGGTAGTGGTGCATCTGCTTCCTCGTCATCAATTATCACCCTAGCAAGCGATCGCCTACAGGTGGTGGTTAATCTTTCGGAATCACAGATTGCCAAGATAAAACTCGGTCAATCGGTAAAAATTAAGGTTGATGCTTTTCCTAACGAGCAATTTAATGGCAAGGTCGAGCAGATTGCGCCGCAAGCAACGGTTTCTCAAAATGTGACCAGCTTTGAGGTGCGCGTAAGCATCACTTCACCTGAAGTCTCAAAATTAAGATCTGGTATGAATGTTGAGGCTCAGTTTGCAGTTGGGAATTTGGAAAATGCTCTTTTAGTTCCTAATGCGGCAGTAGTTAAACAAGCGGATGGAACAGGCGTTTATATTTTGGGTAGCGATCGCCAACCAGTATTTCAAACTATCCAAACGGGAACAACTATGGGCGGGTTTACGGAAATCAAAACTGGACTCAAGGGCAATGAGCAAGTTCTTGTCAGTCCCCCCAATAAAAAAGAGGCAAATTCTTCTGTAGGTTTTCCACCCAAAGCAAACCCCTGATCCTCGATCGGTTATAGCAATTTGCCTTTGCTATCCGCAGACACTTTCTCGATTTTCCGATTCAACTACTAAGGTAACCAAGATGTATCCAAGTTCTTCTCTATTGATTCAATTTACCGCCATTTTCCTAACTACTTCAGCGATCGCTATTGGTGGATCGTGTAATTCAGATAGGTGTCACGCACAAGCCAATCCAGACTCTCAGGATTCTGTAAAAGATGAGAACTCCAAACAAAAGCCGCTCCCATCGGCGAAAAGCTATCTCGGTATTGGTGGCACTCTTGGTTTAAGTGGCGATACCACCTCTCTCGGTACAGGGGGATTTTCCATTCTTACCAGACATGTTCTGAACGATTTATTGTCGGTTCATGGAAATACCGTCGTGTTTGGATCGGCGACATCTTCAGGCTCGATGGCACTCACTTTAAACTTACCAATCCGAGATGCTAGCTCTCAAGAAATTGTGATTTCTCCCTTTCTAGGAGCAGGCGCTCAAGTACGGAATGACGGCAATCTTTATGTCAATCCAATGGTAGTTGGTGGTTTAGATGTACCACTGAGCAAGGCTTTTACAGGAACCATTCGTCTAGAAGCAGGGTTTCCCAATACTGGTAAAACCGATCTCGGTCTGGCTGTGGGAATTGGCTATAACTTCTAGTTCGAGAGTTTCATTGATGCAATTTTAATTTTTGAGGTAATTACGATGTTTCCCCAAACCTTTAAAGGGACGATGTTTGGTTGTCTGATGACAATTTCTAGCCTTGGATTTGTTGCGATCGCGGACGCGCAAAACTTAAAAGCTCAAAACTCAGTATGTCCATCAAATGGCGATGTTTTTATTAAATCGCAAATCAATTCACTAAATGGCGATGCGATCGATCTTGGCAGCTTTTCGGGAATTCAGGTGGTAGTTTTAGCATCAATGGGTTCGATGGAGACAGCGCAAGAGACGGCGAAAATCATCGATCTGGAATTTCAGTACAACAAGAAATTTCGACAGGTTGTACTCATGGATCTGAGAGCTATGAGTGCGATGAGAGGAATGCTTGCAGGCGAAATGGATAAAAGGAAGCCTCAGACCTCATCAAAAACTACCTTCAGTCCCGATTTTGATGGCAAATCCATTCAACCGATTATCGAAGCTTCGGAGAGATTGTTCTCAAAGTTGAATTTAAACGATCGAGCGGTGTTGTTGATTTTAAACGGTAAAGGTCAAGTTCTATCTGCCTACAACAATCTTGAAGGCTCCGATCTACCAATCCGCCAATGTCTTCGCGAAAAATTTAAGCTGGTGAGAGGATAAATCTGATGTCTTTGCGCCCTCATAAGATTTCATACTTGGAAGTTGCTGAGATGGCGATCGCCACACTCTGGGGCAACAAACTGCGTAGCGGCTTGACTATGTTGGGCGTAATTATCGGAATTTCTTCGGTAATTGGCATCTCATCCATCGGACAAGGCGTGCAGAAATCTACCGAAGAATCCATTCGCGGATTAGGAACTGATGTTTTGCAAGTAATGGCGGGAGCCGTCCAAAATGGCGGCGTTAGTCAGGGCATGGGATCGGTGACGACACTCACTTGGGATGATGCTCAAGCGATCGCTACTCAAGCACCTTCTGCAACTGTCGTCTCGGCTTATTTACAACGCAATACACAAGTAGTATTTGCTGACAAAAATACTTCCACGACAGTATATGGAACTGATTTAAGTTATCCCAGTGCTAGGAATACTTTTCCTGCGGAAGGTCGATATTTTAACAATGAGGAGTTAGAGTCCTCGGCATCGGTCGCTGTCATCGCGCCCACAGTCAGGAAAAATATATTTCCGAGTAATGTCAATCCCATTGGTCAAAAAATTAGGATTCAAGGCGAGATTTATGATGTGATTGGAGTGATGGAAGTCAAAGGTTCGCAAGGACCCCAAGATCGCGATGATGCGGTCTATATTCCTTTAACTACGATGTCAGCCCGTATTATTGGCAATAACTCCTTGATGGGAATTTCTGTGAGTGGCATCTATATCAAAGGAAAAGATGAATCAAAATTAGAGATTATCAAGTTCCAAATCGCGAATATTTTGCGATTGCGGCACAATATCGATGTTCCCGAAAATGATGATTTTCGGATTACCAATCAAGCGGATATCCTCAAAACCTTCAATACGATCTTGAGTCTATTTACACTGATGATGGTAGCGATCGCAGGAATCTCCCTCATTGTCGGCGGCATCGGCATCGCCAATATTATGCTAGTTTCCGTAGTCGAGCGTACTCGCGAAATCGGTGTGCGTAAAGCTTTAGGCGCGACTGACAATGCTATTTTGAGTCAATTTCTTACCGAGTCAGTGGTGATTTCCATCGTCGGTGGCTCGGTTGGTATTGCGATCGGGGTGGGGATTACCTTTGCGGCGGCAACTGCTTTTAAGTTTCCCTTTATTATTTCTACTACTTCGGTATTACTAGGATTTGGTTTATCTACTTCTGTCGGTTTGGTCGCTGGTGTGATTCCTGCCAGAAATGCCGCGAAGCTCGATCCAATTACAGCTTTGCGAAGTGAATAGGGTGCGATTACGATGATTACAATGGAAAATATCACCAAAAGCTATCGACTTGGTGAGGTTGATGTGCCAATTCTTAAAGGAATTAATCTCCATATCGATGCGGGCGAATATGTCTCGATTATGGGCGCATCGGGTTCGGGCAAATCCACATTAATGAATATCATTGGTTGCCTCGATCGCCCTACGGGTGGCGAATATTATCTTGAGGAACAAAACCTCACGACTTTAGATAAAAACGAGTTAGCCTACATTCGCAATCAACGCATTGGCTTTGTGTTTCAGCAGTTCAATCTCTTATCGCGAGCTACGGCTCTAGAAAATGTGATGTTGCCAATGGTTTATGCAGGAGTTTCTAAGACCGAAAGGCGATCGCGTGCTGAAGAAGCCTTAGTAAAAGTGGGTTTAGGCGATCGCCTATCTAATCGCCCCAATCAACTTTCTGGCGGACAACAACAACGAGTTGCGATCGCCCGTGCGTTGGTCAATCAACCTGCTCTTCTTTTAGCCGATGAGCCAACAGGTGCGCTAGATTCGCAAACTTCGCTGGAGGTAATGAATTTGTTTAGCGATCTCAATACTCAAGACATCACAATTGTCATCGTCACCCACGAGCCAGATATCGCCGCCCAAACTAAGCGAAAGATTTTTGTGCAAGATGGATTGATTGAGGGCTAATGGTTTGCTGAAGGCGATCGCTATTACCATGAGTCATAATTTCTAGGCGATCGCACCAATAATCTATCTCCTAAAGGCGATCGCTATTACTATGAGTCGTGAATGCTAGGTGATCGCATCAACAGTCTATCTTCTGAAGGCGATCGCTATTACAGTGAGTCGTGAATGCTAGGCGATCGCCTCAACAGTCAGCTTTTCAGTTTTGTAAAGGGCAATCGCTATTTCACTCATCAATAAATGTTCTCAAATGATTTATAAAATTATACTGAAGTAATATCTTGTGAAATTTTTAATCGTTAGTTATACAAACCATTAGTATTCTCCTTAAAAATAAGTGATGACTAATCACCAACCACCAAATACTTGCTCATTATCTGGAGATGGATATTCAGGTTTGTAATATACTCTCCATCTTTGACGTAACCACTGTCTACTCTGTCTCATGCAACTCTGGAGATTTGCTTCTTTCTCTATTCGAGCAAATAAATCGGGTAATTCATCGGAATCACTTTTTAGTTGATGTGGCAGAAGTAAACGAGTGTGATCTTCACGCCTAACATTTATCAAAACAACTCGATTGTCAAAACTACGATCAAGGCTTCCGCCTAAGAACTTTATGCTTTCATAATCATCCTCTAATGCTGGATTATATTCAGCATTTACTTTCCAGTGTATATCCTTCCAATTATTCACACATCGCGTTGCCGCCTCTGCTTTTATAGAATCTTCAAAAATATAAACAGCAGCATAACAAGGCTGAATATCAAAAAAATCAATGGGAGATGGCACCTCACTTGTATATTCTAATAGTTTTCCAGTGCTGTAAGTCCGTCTTACCACTGAGGGTGCTGCTTCACCATCAGCAGCAAAACAATTAGCATGATACGCTGCGCTAGGCTCCAATCTTTTTAGACGCATTGATTTGACTAGATTTAAAATCATTTGTAAATATGCTATTTCAGAAGGCGTTTCTTTGAGAGGATCATAGTTATCATCTCTTTCATCTCCGAATAACCCTCTTTCTATACCGCCTTGTAAACGAGGATGAAGCCAAGTAACAATCCATTGCTTGTCGTACCATGGATAACAAAAATGAGGCGCAAACGGATCTGAGGTTTCACGGTCAGTAAGCATTGGCTGCTTGACATAGCAGAATATGGAGCGATCCCACCATCGATCAAAGTGTACACGTCTTGAAAGTGCTATTCCAAGTTCAGTGCGAGAAATCATAGTCTCATAACTCAGACTGCACAACAAGTTCGCATCAGACCATAGTAAGTAATAGAGTCCACAACCTTCTTGGTAACTCTGGATCCAGCTTGGCTTTTCCCACACCCCAAGATCACGTAAAACTAATTCACTTTCTGGAAACGTCTCTCCATTTCGCCCAACCATAGTGAATGGTTCTAGCTCACCCCTAACTGTTTCTAAATTGGCATTTACGGAAATACTTGGGCGTGATACACGAACTGCACATATCTCAGATCCAGTTTCAGCCGATGACCATTGTAATGCTATATTCAATCCGATAAGCTTCTGAATTTGTGGTAACTGATCAATACTCCAGCCACCATGAATATTAATTTCGGTAGCAGTCAAACTTCCAAAGAATCCCTCGCTCATTGTGAGAAGATTTGGTGGTCGAAATGGCTCAAAGTCATGATATTCAAAAGTTGATCGTGCAATTGTTGTTACAGTAACAGCATTTTCTCCTATTAATTCACTCCAGTTAGGCGAGTTCACTATTTGTTTTAGCTGATCAAGAAAAAAACTTTTATCTTGAGGAAAGGATCTACAGATAATACCGAATCGAGCGCGTCTTTGAATGTAACGGATCTCAGTTCCATCCATCCAAAGTGATGAAGTAAGTGGCGCAGAAGAGTTTAGGACATCGAGTAAGTCAAGTCCTTCCATGAATGTGAGCGTAAAGTCAGGATATGAATTAGCTGCGTCACGTTTGGCAGGTGCTGTTATTCGCCCATTAGTAATAAACAAGCCTCTTTTACGACCAAATTTTAACAAAGCCATGGGAAGTTCTGCAAATTCTGTTGCTGAAGTAGTCTTGTTTGGATCTTCACGATATTTAAGCTGGATGATACAAGGATTGCCTTGGGGATCTAATGCTTCTAAATCTCTCCCACCGTCTCCACAACCGTCGAAATCTCTCATTTCTCGAAACCCAATCTCTCCTAGTAAATCTCGAACAAACTGACGAAAGAGAACGGGATTAAGACCAGTCGCAAGTGCATCTAATGGAGGCTTTGAACCTAAGGGCATAGTTTTTCAAAATTCTTTCTTTAGATAACTACTATAGTCCAATTACAAGAAATAAAAGGCGTTGCGGAATGCAGTATGAAATATGCTCTTAGCCATAAGTTGAGGAAAGCGCCAAATCTGGTTTTTAAAATTTGAGCAATCGGCGATTCATACCTAAAGCAGCAACGCCAATAAAAGTGCAGCTATGAGTATGTGCGATCGCCTCAACAATCATCTTCTCAAATTTGTAAGGCGCGATCTCTATTGCTGTGAGTCGTGGGTTTTAGGCGATCGCTTCAACAGTCTATCTTCTAAAGGCGATCGCTAATACTTTGAGTCGTAATTTCTAGGCGATCGCGATATGAGTCAACCACGAAAAATATAACTAAGCAACCTCACTTAAAGCCTCATGAATTACTTCGTCACTTACCCCATGACGTTTTAGACTCTCGATAAATATAGAAACAGTATCTGCATCCAATCTCTCAAGATCGTTACGCAGTCCCTGACCAATGTAAGCCCGAACTAAAGGCTGATATCCCGAAAAACCTAATAATGGCGCGACTTTTTTTAAATCTTCAATTACATCTTCAGGAATACGGATTGTTACCGTCGTCATCGGACGATTTCGATCTAACCGTTTTTTTAAAGCTTCAGTTTTCATAATATTCACGTTCCTTGCGCGTTGCCTTTCTTGCTGAAATAATCCGAATCACATCATTTTCTCGCTCAACATAAACAACGTAAAGAAGATTCCATCGTTTATCTAAACCAATGACAGCCTCTCGTTCCTCATCATTTCTGGTTGCGTCAACTACTACTAAAAATGGATCAAAAAAGCTTCGGTAGCTTGCTGAAATGTCACTCCATCATGATTAGCAGGATTAATTCGAGCCTTCTCGTCATTCCAAACGAAGTTAATACCGTTTAGCAAAAAATACACATCCATATTTTGTATTTTAGTCAAAACGTATTTACGTTGTCAATACAAAACATACAACAATCACTATTCAACAATCTATCTCCTAAAGGCGATCGCTATTACAGTGAGTCGTAATTTTTAGGCGATCGCCCGACAATATTGGCGATCGCACTATTCTTCTTTGGTTGCGAGTAATTCATAGAACTCATTCAGTTTTCTTCTCAAAAGGGCTTTTGGAATGAGTTTGATTTCGTATTCTGCAACAACCGTAGGACTGAGCGATCGGCTGATTGCATATTCGACAACTTCATCATCTTTATCTCGACAAAGCAGAACACCAATACTAGGATTTTCGTGAGGTTTTTTGATGTCGCGATCGAGTGCTTCGAGGTAAAACTCAAGCTGTCCAAGATATTCAGGTCGAAATTTATCGATTTTAAGTTCAAAGGCAACGAGGCTTTGGAGTTCGCGGTGATAGAAGAGGAGATCGATGAAGAAGTCACTATTGCCAACTTGAAGGCGATATTCTTCTCCCAGAAAAGTGAAGTCTCGCCCAAGTTCTAGAATAAATTCTTTGAGATAGGCGACAAGTGCTGTTTTTAGTTCGTTTTCGGAGTGGTTGGATGGTAGATTGAGAAAATCAAGGACGTAGGTATCGCGAAAGACTCCAGAGAGCGATTTAGGGTGAACTGTTTGCGAAAGTTTAGTATCAGCGAGACTTGTACGCTCAAAGATGCCGCTATTGATTTGACGATCGAGTTCGCGGGTGCTGTAGCGTTCGGCAGCAGCGAGTTGAAGATAGAAAAGTCGCTCTGCTTCAGTCTTACAGCGTGAGATAAGGATAGAATGATGAGTCCAGCTTAATTGTGTCAGCAGTGACGACACAATTTCGGGATTTGGATAGGTTTCATAAAATTGGCGCATTCTATAAAGGTTGCGCTTTTCAAATCCCTTGAGACTGGGGTCTTGGATTTGGATAAAGGTTGCCAGTTGTTCGATCGTTTTTTGTCCCCATTCGCTAGTCGATAGGCGATCGCTGATGTACTTACCGATGCTCCAGTATAGTTTGATGAGTTCTTGGTTAGCAGTGGCGATGACCTTTTGCTGAGCAGTTTTGATGAGGGTAAGAACTTCAGCAAATTGAGGATGTAAAGTGTCTGACATTAAGTGATTTTACTGAAAATTTAATATTTAATATATCGCAATCTACACTGATCGCGATCGCACCAACAATCTATTTCCTAAAGGCGATTGCTATTACTGCAAGTCGTGATTTCTAGGCGATCGCACCAACAATCTATTTCCTAAAGGCGATCGCTATTACCGTGAGTCGTAATTTATAGGCGATCGCGATTCAAGGGGCATTGATTTTAACTCAAGGCTTAGACGACATAAACCAGCACGATTAGTTCACTTTGTTATTGTTTCCAGTAATATAGATCTAAGCAGAAATGCCATTAATCAACAGAATTACGCTAATGAGGAAGTATCCTAGAACCCCCCACTTGCCATATAGTCGATCAATTTCAGAAGAAGATGCGATCGCTAAAAAGGACTATTTATTAGGAAAAGAAGTCGTAGTTCTAGAGAAAATGGATGGCGAATGTACCGCAATGTATTCAGACTATATCCATGCTCGCTCTTTAGACTCAGCACACCACCCTTCTCGCAGTTGGGTAAAGCAACTACATGCCAAAGTAAAGTCTCAGATACCAGAAAACATGATTATATATGGCGAGAACCTTTACGCAAAGCACAGTATTGCATACAGCAATCTCAACTCCTACTTTATGGTTTTTAACATCCATATCTTTCCATCCCTATGGTTATCTTGGGAAGATGTTAGAAATACAGTTGAGTTAATTGGACTGCATACAGTGCCTTTGCTCTATGAGGGAGTTTGGACAGAGCGATTAGCAAATGAATTAATAAAACATGTAGAAGCAGACCAAAATACTGAAGGTTTTGTAGTTAGGTTAGCAAGCTCTTTTACAGAGAAAAATTGGGAAGAATCGATAGGCAAATATGTCAGCTCGAATTTTGAGATTAGTTCCGACCACTGGACAAAAAACAGATTAATTGCCAACAAACTAAAAGTACAGACGTTACGATATTGAAGATTGCTATTACTGTGAGTCGTAATTTTTTGGCGATCGCTTATCCATTCTTAATCTTGTCGATCACCAATAATCTCTCGGAACTCATCTATGAAGTAAATCATTTTTAAGGGTAAAGTCTTGGCGAGAAACAGATAATTTTGTCGAGCTTTTTGGTTTTGGTATAACGATTCAAAGCATTAGCAGTCAAAGATAAACAAAGCAGGAGAGTGTATCTCAGTCTGTCCGTTGTATTTGAATTTTTAGACTGCTCCACAACAGGCAGTGTAAGGCATCCATTATGAAAGAAGCTGACTGTCCTTTTAAGGAAGTAATCACTTGTTGGCACTGGTCAGTTAATTAGTGAGGGAATGAAAGCCCCTTGAGGATAGTAATTCCAGCATAGAAACGGGACGATGCAAAAGTCCGATTGCCATAGCAGGAGTCTTATTCTTACCCAAGCCCACATGAGGTCGTACCCAATTGTGAATTAAGCGCTGTACCGTGACTGCTCGTTGTAAACCCTCTTGATTGGGGCAATGTGCATCACTGGTGTAATTGCGAGCCTGATGTTTGAGGGTGGGACAAATACAGAGACTTTTCTATTTTTTGTTCGCGAAATTCTTGTTCCTACTCTATGGAAAGGGGCTGTTGTCGTCATGGACAACCTCAATGTTCATACTAATCAATTAGTTATAGAGGCGATTGAGTCGGTTGGCGCAAAGGTCTTGTTTTTGCCTACCTATTCTCCAGACTTAAATCCTATTGAAATGCTTTGGTCAAAACTAAAGGCTTTTTTACGCAAACTTAAGCCTAGAAATAGAGCGGATTTAGATGCTGCTGTTTCTACTTTCATTGCTTCTCTTCAGCAGAAAGACCTTCTTGGCTATTTCCTTGAGACTGAAGCTCGTACCGTATTCATATGAAAACTGCAATAGCTTTAACAATTCTGGTATTGCGGTGATTTCGTTGGATTTATCATCGACTTTGCGCTGCCCTAATACCAATCGATTTGCGCTTGCCCATGCACTCACCATATGGATTGCACCTTTGTCTGCTCCTTGGTCGTAGGATTGTCTCAAGGTTTTGCCGTCTATGGCTATCACCTCCCCTTTCAGCACTTGACTTATCGATTTCACCCATCTGATGAAGCTGTTTTGCATTTGTTGTGGGTCTAATCTCGCAAACACTCTGGCAAATGTGTCATCACAGGGTATCCCATTCGGTAATTCCAGAAATGTCCCCAGCCATTCTTGTTTTGATTTGCCAAATAGCTCGATGTCTTCCCAGTTTTCTCCCCCACTTATCACGGCGCAGATCCCTATCACGATTATGTCTAGCAATTTATGCTCTTTCCCTCGGTTATCTCGTGGATCTTCTACTCCCTCAAAGTGGCTCACTAAACTAACTGTGATAGGGCTATTCATTACGGCTTGACTTCTTTATTGTCTCCTTATTTTATTCACTTTTTTATGCGGTTGCCCTGTTCAAGGCATCTGGTCGCTCGACAAAATTATCAGGCAACCGCACCCTTGGGAATGGCGCACCTGCTTTGAGTGGTGATTTTGGGGCAGGTTGCAGACTGCTCTTGCTCTCTAAGCTTTCTAACTCTGGCGGAATTTGAGCATTGATTTCCTGCTTCAGCTTTTGTTTTGAACCACTTTCTTTGCAGGATTCCTTCAGACAAGCCCTTAGCTCTTTTAGCTTTCCCCGACCCGAAATCTTTGCTAATGATGGAAACTCTTGACCTGTGCGATCGTAAATTTCGCTCATATGCTTCTTGAGAGCAGCTATACCAATGTTGAGTTGAGCCGCAATCTTCACATCACTCTTTTCAAAGTTTTCATCATCTAGTCGCTCTAAAAAGACCCTACGCTGCTCTGGAGTCAGGCGTAGGCGATCGCTCATATCTTCAAGAAAAGGTTTCCAATCCATCCAGCAGTGGGCTATCTACTAAAGTTCTACATAGTATCTACTAATTTTTCTACCTCGCGCAACTTTCAGGGGATCTCCGCCCAAGTTAGCAGCCATAAGCTTGATTCATCAAACAAAACGAGGTAACTCAATCATGATGAATCACACACAAGGCAAGGCAATCCAAACCATCGACCCTGCACAGCCCACGCATCCAAACCTTGATTTCTCTCACTTCGCGATCGATACCAGTAATCCACTAGCATGGATTTTAGCAACTACAATGCTTCTCAAGCATACCGCCCAAACAATCAATGCTATGACCAAACTAATTCAAGCGATCGCGCCACACAAAAATAGTAATCAGAAAAGAGGCGATCGTAAAGGGGATTAAATAGCAACGCAAAACAAATCGGCTCCCGCAAGGGAGCCGATTTGTTTTAGAACTGAATCTTCTGTAGGAACTTCGATGTACACACAAGCCTCTCTATCTTCGTTTTGATTTATTAAGCCCCCTAAATCCCACAATTCTGGGGGACTTTAAAAATTTTTGTTCCCCCAGAATTGTGGGCTAGGGGTGAGGGTCTTATAATCTTCAGCGTAAGGTGAGTTCTTAACTCTTTGTTGCACATCGCGTAAACTTACATTGCTATAATTATGCCCACCTACTTATTATCCAGAAGAACAACAAGAACTTGCTAAGTTTATTCCCCAAGCAAGGATAGTTGAATTTGATTCTATCCATGGTCATGATGCCTTCTTAATCGAATCAAGAAAATCTGGGTTTATCTTGCATTCAGGTAGGCAGAATTAGACGATAGGATTCATTTTTAATGATGATTGATAGACCTAGCCAAATGATTACAAAGGGAGCAATCTTTCGACCGTAGCGAGCGACTAAAGCAGAAATACCAGGGAAACGGGTGAGGTTATAGGAGCAAAAGCACCAGAAACCAATAGTCATGTAACAGACGCTCAAAATGATGCTGAGACTCGGTAAAGTGCTGCTGGCGAATAGAGGAATGTAAATACCCACGTTATTCCCGCCGTTGGAGATGGTTACAGCCGATACGCGATGGGTTTTAGGATCTTTAATTGTTGACCACAGGGACTGTTTGATTCGAGGTCTACCAACCTCTGTATATACCTGTTCAACTTCATGGATGATATCTTCGCTATTGTCATCATCTTTACTCATGAGTTGATGAATACCAATCATGATTGGTATTATGCCGAGCAGCCCTAGCCACATATCAGAAACGATTAAACCACCCAAGAAGCCTATCAGACTGATACTGACAAGGGTTGTAAATCCGAGGAATTCTCCAATCACAACATGACGGGGTCGGAAAGTGCGACTAACTTTGCTGAAGAAGGAAGTTAAATAAATATTGTCATCAAAGGTAGTTGCTAATGCAACGGCAGCCCCTGTCGCGATCGTTCCTTCTAACCAGCTCATTTCTTCTTTCTCCTAACAATCTTTATGACAACTTTAAAATTTTTAATTCTGAATATTTTGTTTCAGGTTTTTCTTAACTTGAGTTGATAATATCGGCTTTGATCGATAGAAACAAATATTGTTTGTTGTTAAAACGATAACAACAGTTTATGCATAGTAAATTCCTAAAAAAGAATGCAGGTTATCCAGTCTTAGGAATTAGGATTAGGGCTATTTGATTACTTAAATCTATCACTTCAACAAGAAACAATATTTGATTTTATTGATTGCGATCGCTATATTTAGGTCATCCACAAATCAAATATTTTCACGGAGAAAATTCTACAGTTATTACGCAAGAATTCCGTTAATTAATAACCAATATGGTTAGCTAAAGAAAAAACATGAATGATCTATTTACCGCAATTCCTACCGCAATTACGGCTTTTACTGCCACCAATTTAGATGATGTTTTGATTTTGTTGCTATTCTTTTCCCAAGTGAATACCGCCTTCCAAAAGAAACATATTGTCATTGGTCAATATCTCGGCTTCGGAGCGTTGGTATTAGCAAGTCTATCGGGATACTTTGGTGGTCTGTTAATGCCCCGTGATTGGATTGGAATGTTAGGTATATTGCCAATTTCTATTGGGTTGCATCGATTATTTATCCCTGATACGGACGAATTTGAGCAAGAAGAAGAGGTAGTTGAGAACAGTGATTCTTGGTTATCTAATTTGCTCTCACCGCAGGTCTATAGCGTAGCGGCTGTGACCTTTGCCAATGGTGGTGACAATGTGGGGATTTATGTTCCTATGTTTGCAAGTGCTTCATGGGAAAGTTTATTAGTAATTTTGGGTGTGTTCTTCTCTATGGTTGGTGGTTGGTGTTATGCCGCCTATAGATTGATCCAAGTCCCTACGATTGCTGATTCATTAAGTCGTTATGGTAATTACCTTGTCCCCTTTGTGCTAATTGGTTTAGGTATTTTGATAATGATTGACAGCCATACGCTAGAGAATCGAGGACTAGCGGTATTGAGCTTAGTTATTGGTGGTTTGGTAGTTCTCAATCTGGGACGGAATATTTCAGAACTTAATACTACTCCCTTATCAGTGAAAGATTAGACGTTGTGGCGCGAAGCGCCGCAACGCTAATTCTTGGTTTTTAATGCCTATTTTTAGAATGGGAAGGAAGTATTAATACTCTAGAAAATGGATTGAGAGCTAATGAAGTCCAATTGGATTAGATAATTTTGAACAAGGGAATTAAGCCATTTGTCTATAGAGTTTTCGGATTATATATTTCTAGGAGAAAATCAATGAAACTTTTTAAAGAATCTCGTAATCACTTTGATGTTGGTATGTAGTTTAGCGATCGCGCAGCCAGCTTGGGCAAATAAGCCACCCGTTACTAGCAAGCCTGACTATATCGCCATAACTAAAGAACTAACTGCCGCCACTGATCCCGAAGAAATTGCCAAGCTCCAATTTGAAAAATACATCATTGAAATGGGTGAATCCTTTGCAGAATGTCGTAATTTAACGTCTGTTCGGGTTAAACTGGCAAATTTTAAAAGCCCAAAAGTAAAAGCCTTGCGTAGCAAGGCTTTTACTTTTGGGCTTTGAGAGAGGGTTTGCTTAGCAAACCCTCTCTCAAAGCCAGTTTCAAATTATTCCGAACTCGCGTTAATTTAACGGCAAATCCTTTAATCGTCTATGGTAAAAAGTCAAAGCTCGACACTTCTACCTTTGACAATGCTCTTTACATGCTTCCTGCTGGTAAAACTACCAATGAGGATTGGAACTGTCAAGGTGTATATCGCAGCAATGGATTAGACAATGACGGTATACCTGTCGCTGCTAAGATTGTTACAGGGACGCAACTAGTGGCTAAATCTAATCCTGAAACTGGAGCAGTGGCACTAAATATTCCTGTTGCTAAACTTTTTAAACAAGGTGAAGTGAATTGGAATATCCCTGAAAATGCCGAATTATTGGCAACTTTGCAAATTCTCCAAGATCCTTTAGATTAAACTATTTCCTTCAACAATAGATAGCGCTCGGTATTGTCTATCGTTGAAGGAAATGACTGTTTCTAAACGGCAATTAAATCTTGAAAATCTAATCTATATAAGGATCTCAGGTATTGGAATATAGGAGATTTTTTCTTGCTGTTCCTATATAATATTATGTTAAAGATTCAGCAGCTACATAATGATTTCACTGTTCAAACCGAAACAACCGACTAAAGAACAAGTGCTTCTAGGTAAGCAAAATCCTAACCGAATTCGTGACCATTTAGCTAACGAAAGAACCTATTTGTCATGGATGAGAATGGCGATCGCTCTTTTAGGTGTAGGTGTAATCGTGGTGCGGTTACGAATTTTAAAACCGCCAATGATGCCCTCAGTTGGTAATGGATGGAAGTTGGGCTTAGCTTTTGCAGTGATTGGGATGTTGACTGTATGGCTATCGACCTATCATTACTTCGCAGTGCGGAATGACATTGATGCCGACACATTTGATCCACCCGATCGCTGGGTAGTTTTATTTAGTTTAGCAATTACTCTGATTGGCGCAGGGGTAATTTTCTATGTATTTGCTGCTCCCTTAGAGCAACTGAATTATATTATTCCTGAGTAATGGAATGACAGAGATAGCTGTTATCTGTGGATTACCGTTAATTCGCCACAATCGCATTGCTAAACAACCTCAGTGTTGGCAAAGCTTTAATTTACTTTATGTTGACGTATTTATCGTAGATTAGTTTGGTTGGTCACTGAAAGTCAAATTATCTAGGAGACATTTCGGTATAAAATTTCGCCAAATACCCTTGCAATTTTGGTTTGAAAGCGCTGATTGTGCGTTAGTTTCAAAAATGGACGCTTGATTTCTAACTGCTGAAAGCGATCTCTTTGGGTTTCAGTTTCCTGTACACCTTCAACAATAGGTTTAATAACGGTAACTTTGCGTAATATATCCAACTGAAATTCTTTCTCTACCATCAACTCCGAAATCGCGGCGGCTCGGACACTGCTCTCTAAGGCTGCCTTCACCATTTCGCCGCTACTTAGCACCAACATAATTTCCAATTGCGATGGATCAACCCCCCAATCCAATAGGGCTTGCTCAAATACCTGTTGTGTCCCTGAACCTGATTCACGCATTATCCAAGCGGTTTCGTACAGTTGTGCAAGGGTGATTTCAGGTTGCTCATACCAAGGATGTAATTTGCCAACGACAATCACCAAGCGATCGCTGCCAATCTCCTCGGATTTGAGCACCTTTTGCAGAGAGGGCTTTACATCGGCTTCGATCAGTCCCAAATCAAACAAACCTGCGGCAGTTCCATCACAAATTTCTTCAGTATTTGCTAAGGTGCATTTGATCGAAATATTCGGATATTGTTCTTGAAATTGACTGATTTTTGCAGGGAGCCAATAGTTACCTATAGTGAGGCTAGAGCCTAGTTTTAATTCACCCCTTTGCAAATCATTTAACTCTCGCAATCCTCTTTCCATTAATTTCACGCGATCAAGAAGGTCCTTAGCTTCTGTTTGCAGCAAAATTCCTGCATCGGTAATTTCAATATGGCGACCGATGCGATGAAATAATTTCACACCAAAATACGTCTCTAAGCTCTGCACAGCCGCGCTGACGGCAGGTTGAGTGATGTATAGTTCTTCGGCGGCGCGAGTAAAGTGCAAATGTTCTGCAACTGCTAAAAAAATCCGTAATTGTTCGAGCGTCATTCAATCTTGTTTGAGCATCAAAAGTTAGTGAAAAGCATCTTACATCACTCTCAAACAACGCTGATTAACCGTAAATAGATTAAAACCCAGAGAATTTTGAAAGCGCGGCAGAGCCGCGCTTTCAAAATTCTCTGAATACACCGTTAAGCGGTGTAACCCTCTTTTTGCTATACTTCTACTCACTATTAGCTTGAGAAAAAATATGGAATGGATTATCGGTACGGTGGTGATCGCAGTTACTGCTTTTACTGCCACAAATATCGATGACATTCTCATTCTCACCATTTTCTTTGCTCAAGTCGATGATAAATTCCGTCCGCATCATATTCTGATTGGTCAGTATTTAGGTTTTGGACTAATTCTCTTAGCAAGTTTACCAGGGTATTTAGGTGGTTTAGTTATTGACCATAAATGGTTAGGCTTATTAGGACTATTACCGATCGCGATCGGGCTTAAGCAATTAATTTCTAATCAAGATGATGCTGAAATAAATGTTCAAACCTGTGCGATCGCTAATCAAAAATTATTAAATAAAGCCCCAATTATCTCGCCCCAAACTTATCATGTTGCCGCAGTTACCTTCGCCAATGGCGGCGATAATATCGGTATTTACATTCCCCTATTTGCGAATACTAATGCAGTTTCTTTGTCGATTATAGTTACCAGTTTCTTGTTAATGATTGCGGTTTGGTGTTATGCCGCGTATTTGATTAGTTCTCATCCTTTAGTGACAAAAATAATTACTCGTTATAGTCATATCCTTGTCCCCTTTGTGTTGATTGTATTGGGTTTGTATATTATGTATGAAAGTAAAACTTTCCTTATTATTCCTCTATTTCAGTAGTAATTTTCTCCAGATGAATGATTGTTATTTTTATCAAATTTTATTGCGATAAAACTTGAGCATTCAGCCAACCAAACTCCACCCATGCCTAACTAAATTAATCGCCATTGTTTTCACCAGACTAAACCAATACTCAGTAAAGAAGTAATGGCAGTGATGGCTATATCTCTAGCAGTTTTGATCAAGACGATCACAATTTGATCTAGTTCTATAGCAATGTAAGAGATAGCTAGGACAAATCAAAACTCAAGTAAGTGAAGGAGGCACGAAGTGCCTCCTTCACTTACTTGAGTTTTATGCCCTAAGCAAAACTTACATTATTATAGGTAGTGGTAGATACTTAGATATAAAAGATGTAGTGAATTAAATTTTTTTTGAAAGTTCTACCTAGTGCAGAAAACTTGTTAAGCAGAATGGATTAGTTTCCAGCTAACCGTAATCAATATCACAAAGATTAAATAGCGTAAGGCTCGTTGAGGAGCGTGTTGGCACAGTTTTGAGCCAAGCAATACCCCCGGAACGGAACCAATCCAAATTGGAATTACAATATGCCAATCGACAGTACCAAGGCTAAGATGTCCGAGGGATGTAAAGCCCAACAAAATTGCGGCTTGAGTAATATCAGTTCCCACCAGCTTTCTTGCATCCAGTTTAAAGAAAGTCATTAACACTAGAGCAAATAAAGAGCCTGACGAAACACTGGTTAAGCCGACCATACAACCCAATACAAAACCGACCACTACAGTTTTGATCTTGCCATTTACAGTTTCCAAATCAACGGTAGGCAAACTTGGCAATGATAAATCTGGAGCAAAGTTGGCGAGTAGTAACTGGGCGAAACCCGCAACGGTGACAAATAAAATCATCGTGCCGATGGAAGGTAAAAGAAAACTATCTAAACTCCATCCATAGGATTGGAGTAAATGCAAAATGAATACTCCCAATAAAGCACCTGGAACGCTGCCAGTAGCTAACCATTTCACCACCGATAAATCTACGCTTTCTTGCCGCCAATGGCTGATACTTGCCACAGCCTTCATCATCGTTGCGGCGACAATATCCGAACCAACAGCGATCGCCGCAGGGACATTAAACACAAAGATCAACATTGGCGTAATCAATGAAGCACCACCAATCCCCGTTAAACCCACGACTGTCCCAACGATAAAACTAAATCCCGTAAGCAAAAGATAATTCATAGCTGAACCTCAATCGGTAAAATTGCGCTGAGGTCGAGAACATGAAAATAAACTAGCGCTACGATAACTGCCGTGTATGCAGTCGATGTCAGCACTCCAGAAAAAATTTCTTGTCTGAAACTCCGCTTCTTTGCCGTAGTTTGCAAAATATCCTTTGTCCCCATCTGTATCAGAACTATACCAACCAGATTTGATAACCAATAACCTGCGATCGCTGCACCAAAGAACCATTCCGATCTCCAAAGTGAAACTAC
This sequence comes from Pseudanabaena sp. BL-A-41, assembly GCA_050632425.1. Classification (GTDB taxonomy): domain Bacteria; phylum Cyanobacteriota; class Cyanobacteriia; order Pseudanabaenales; family Pseudanabaenaceae; genus Pseudanabaena. Next base: position 111,418 of record CP192606.1, read on the forward strand.
ATAGCCAAATCCATAGGCGATCGGCAAATTAATGATCAAGTCATTCCACCAGCAAAGTGGTGACAGTAGATAACCCACCACCAACAGAATTCCCCCCTTGAGCTTTTGGAGAATCCCCGTTTTAATACCGTTGTTTAATTGGTTCCTAGTAGCGTTTTCAGTAATTTGTGGAGAACAGTCTAGTGTAAGAGTTGCGCTCTCTGAGTTCTTTATACATAGGTTTTCAGAAATTTCTATAGTTTTGGTGACTGGCTGACTTGTCATAAATCTACGGTATAGTCGTGTAATTACCGTATTTTATACCAAGTAGCCACATTTGGTACAAATACTTAAGAACAATACTACGGACAAAATGGGACAGAGCTTAGTGGTGCAGAAAACTCAGGGGAGTCTCAAGATGAGACAACAGTAACACGAGAAAATTCGATGTAAAAATCTAACTTTAGGCGTTTGGTAGCAGAAGCACAGGCAGGAGGAGGATTAGTTTTAGGCAAAATCTGCAAAGGAGGAAGAGTTCGTTGTTGATAAAGAAGGGTATGAAGGTGACGGAGACCGAGTTGCAGAAAACTCAAGCCGCGATGGTCGTGCCAATCAATGGAAGCCCTTTGTCCCAAACGCACCAACATTAAGCCAAGAATTATGGCAATCAAGGAAGCAGTAGCAAGTAGCATAAACAAACAGGTAAGAGCTTGAGCATCACGGAGATGTGCTTTAAGCACATTAAAAGCCGATGACTTGTAATCCTTAAAATGAGGTTCAATACCACCAAAGCGTTTGCCATAGAGAGCAAAAGTCTGTAATGAAGGGTAAATATCAGTAAGGACAGCCCATGAACCGTTAGCCGAGAGTGTAAAGTGAGATGTGTAAAGTCTAGGAGGTATACAGAGAGATAATCAAGACACACAATTACTAACACCAAAACCAATGAATATACGCAAAGAACTGCTAGATGAATTGCTCCAAGAATGTAAAACACCACCCGACCTATTCGGAGAAGGAGGAATCCTGAAGCAACTGACGACCGCATTAGTGGAGCGAGCATTGGAAGCAGAACTATGCACGCATCTGGGCTATGGAAAGCATGAACCCAAACCAGAAGGACAAACCAACAGTCGCAATGGCTATAGCCAGAAAAAAGTCCAAGGGGACTTTGGCGTAGCAGAAATTGCCGTACCACGAGATCGCAGTGGTGAGTTTGAACCGCAGATGGTAAAGAAAGGACAAAGTCGCTTGTCAGGACTAGACGAAAAGATGATTGCCTTGTATGCCAGAGGGATGAGTGTCAGGGATATTCAAGCTCAGTTGCAAGAAATGTATGGTGTCGAAGTATCACCAACCCTCATTTCCAATGTCACTGATGCAGTGATCGATGAGGTAAAACAATGGCAAAATCGTCCCCTTGATGCAGTCTATCCGATTGTATTTCTGGACTGTTTGGTTATCAAAGTCCGAGACAACGGACGAGTAATCAATAAATCTTTGTACTTTGCCTTGGCAGTAAATATGGACGGATACAAGGAACTATTGGGTATGTGGATTTCCCCCAATGAGGGTGCAAAATTCTGGTTATCGGTATTGACTGAGATCCACAACCGTGGGGTCAAAGATATTTTGATTGCTTGTGTCGATGGCTTGACTGGTTTTCCTAATGCCATTGAAACCGTATTTCCCAAGACACAGGTACAGTTGTGCATTGTCCATATGGTGCGTAACTCGGTTGCTTTTGTCCCTTGGCAACAGCGCAAGCAAGTTTGTGCTGACCTCAAGGCAATTTATGCTGCTGCGACGGAATCAGAAGCGGAGTTTAACCTTGAGTTGTTTGCCGAAAAATGGGATAAGCAATATCCGTCGATCTCCAAGTCTTGGCGCAGTCATTGGGCGAATATTATCCCCTTCTTTGCTTTCCCTCCTGAGATTCGCAGGGCAATTTATACCACTAATGCGATTGAGTCAATGAATAGCAGTTTGCGGAAGGTGATTAAATCTCAACAGATTTTCCCCTCCGATGAGGCTGCTTTCAAGCTGGTTTATTTGGCGATGCGGCATATTTCTAAGAAATGGACGAGGCTCGATTCGTGATTGGAAGCCTGCTCTTAATCGCTTTGCCATCCTCTTCGAGGATCGTCTCCACATCTAGTTCCTAGACTTTACACATTTTTCTTGACAGTCTCTTTACAGACCCTCTCAGGACAAGACTTCGCTTGTGCTGCTGATGCGATCGCTGCCGCCCAACATCTTTCAAATAAGATGTCATGGCATCAGCTCAGTGATATTCAGGTAGTTGAAAAACGACATTATCAAAAAGCTGGTAAACCTAGCAAAAATGACCTCCCCAGTCATATGACGTATCGGGTTACCGCGACTATCACCCCTATAGAATCCCAAATCTCGGCACAACGCAGACGCTGTGGCAGATTTGTGCTGGCGACGAATGTTCTTGATGCTGACAATTTCACGACTGAGATGACCCTAAAAGAATACAAGGCTCAGCAAGGTCCTGAACGTGGTTTTCGCTTCCTCAAAGATCCTCTATTCTTTGCTTCTAGCGTTTTCCTGAAATCTCGTCGTCGCATTCAGGTTTTGGGCATGATTATGGCGCTTTGCTTACTCGTCTATAATTTGGGGCAACGGCAACTTAGACTGGCTCTAGCTCAAAATCAAGCTACCATTCCCAACCAGTTGGGTAAACCCACAAATTCTCCTACGTTACGCTGGATTTTTCAATGCTTTTTAGCCGTTCATCTCGTTGTTGTCTATGATGTTAAGCAAATTGTTAACTTGAACTCATCTCGTCTTCACATCTTACAGTTCTTTCCCTCTGCTTGTCGTCGCTATTATCTTCTCCCTCTACCTATTTCCTAATTGTTTTTTACTTCTTTTGAGAGCGGAATGTGGGCTATAAGTTTAACCTGAACTGACGTTAAACTCTAGGTCACTACTAACTAAAAATAATTGGTCAGGATCTAGATAGACTTGCAAAGGCTGAGCATATTGCTTAAGCAAAAGCCACTTTTCTTTAAATACTTCTGCTTGGAGATGGTAGTCCCAATCATGGTTGGGAGGATTATTTAACTTGATGTATAAAGTCATACGGTGCGGAGTTTCTGTAGTGCGAACTAACCAACAGGGAATTATATTTGGTAAATCATTCTTGACTGAATTCTCTAGAAAAGTGATATGGTGAGCGCGAATGCCGATATGAGTTAGCAATTTAGGATTTGAGTAGTTAACCTGTAGCTTACATTCCCAATCTAAAGCTTCAATTAGATCGGGAGCGATCGCCTCAATCCGTGAAAAGTTTTTACAGCCCGTCAGCCTTGCCGTTTCTAGATTAGCAGGATTTTCTAGAACATCAGACTTCTCGCCATATCTCATGACATGACCATGATCTAAAATCAGCAGATTTGTACAGATGCGATAGGCTTCCTCAATATTGTGGGTGACGAATAGCGTCATCCCTTGATAGTTGCTAAGTACAGAAATTAGCTCCCGTTCCATTTGGCTACGCAGGTGGGTATCTAATGCCGAAAATGGTTCATCAAGCAAGAGAATATCGGGCTGACTGACCAAGGCTCTCGCGAGGGCAACGCGCTGCTGCTGACCGCCAGAAAGTTGATGCGGATAGCGATCGCCAAATCCCTGTAGCTCAATACTATGTAATTGCTCAGAGACTTTTTGCTTGATTTGTAGGGCTGTTAATTCTTTGGGTAAGCCAAAGGCAATATTTTGCGAGACCGTCAGATGCGGAAACAGTGCATAGTTTTGAAATAGGAAACCAATATGGCGATCGCGACTAGGTAAATTAATTTTCTGATCACTATCAAATAAAACCTTGCCATTGATGACAATTCGCCCACTTGATGGAGTTTCCATCCCCGCAATACACTTAAGTAGCATACTTTTGCCTGTACCTGATGCGCCTAAAATACCGATGGATCGATCGACACAGTGCAAAGCAATTTGCAAATCAAACTCAGGTAGTTGTTTTTTGATATCGATTACCAATCCCTCTTGATAATTCGTAATTCGTAATTCGTAATTTGATTGAACTTTTTCCTTTTTCCTTCTTCCTTTTTCCTTACTTTGCTCTCTCTTGTTTGACCAGAGATGTGCAGTAGCGATCGCGGAAAAAGACATCGATAAAATGATGGCTGTCCATAGCCAAGCTTCTTGATTTGCGCCTGCTTCTACGGCGGCATAAATGGCGAGGGGAATTGTGGTGGTCTGTTTGGGGATATTTCCTGCGAGCATCAAGGTTGCGCCAAATTCGCCTAAACCTCTAGCAAAGGCAAGCATCGCCCCTGCTAAAACTTCGGGGAAGGCAAGAGGTAGAGCTATTTGCCAGAAGACTCGAAATTCAGAAGCGCCAAGAGTTTTTGCGGCACGGAGTAAATTGCCGTCCACTTGCTCGAAGGCTCCCTGAGCAGTTTTATACATCAACGGGAAAGTAACTACTACTGCTGCGACTACCCCTGCATACCAAGTGAAAATAATATTAAAACGGAAGAGTTGTAAAAACTTTCCCATCCAGCCATATTGTCCAAATAATTGGAGTAAGAGAAAACCTACGACAGTGGGCGGTAGCACCAGAGGTGCGAGGAAAATGCTATCAAGTACTGCTTTCCATCTGCCACGATATTCAAGGAGACTATAGGCTGCCGTAATTCCTAAAAAGAACGTAAAAAAGATGGCAGTAGTTGCCACCTTTAAAGATATCCAAAATGGAGAGAAATCAAAGAGTACTGAATCCATATTTCTCGAAAATAGTCTTGGCTGGTTCGCTGGATAGAAATTCTAGATAGGATTTGGCACTCGGTTGGTTGGTGCTTTTTTGTAAAACAGCGATCGGATAGACAATCGGTTTATGAAGTTTAGCATCAATGACCTGTACTACTTTAACCTTAGTAGAAGTTTTCGCATCGGTTGCATAGACAATTCCTGCTTGAGCATTGCCTGACTCAACAAATTGCAGTACTTGACGCACGTTATTTCCTAGGACAAATTTTGATTGTACATCTTGCAATAGTTCTAATTTAGTCAAAGCTTGCTCGGCATATTGACCTACGGGAACACTACGAGGATCGCCAATCGCAATGCGTTCGATACTAGCATTAGTTAAATCTTTTAATTCCTTAGCATCGCCTTTGTCCGCAGGAACGATGAGTACTAACCGATTGCTCAATAAATTACGGCGGGTATCAGCAACGATTAAGTCCTTTTTTTGCAATTCATCCATTTGCTTGGCGGCGGCGGAAATGAACACATCAACGGGAGCGCCATTAATGATTTGTTGTTGCAAATCACCTGAACTTCCAAAGTTATTGCGAATGGCAACATTGGATTTTGCCTTGCTATACAAAGGTGTAATTTCGCCTAATGTTTCCTTGAGACTTGCTGCTGCTGAAACTGTTAATTGGATGTTCTCTTGCTTAACATTGGGTACATTCACTTTAGTAGGTGTATTCCCCTGTTCAATTGTTGGAGAGAAGAAGCTACATCCTGCGATCGCGCATAGCGTGACAACGATCAGAGAGAGAAAAGTGATAATTCTTTTTTTATTCATGAGAACCTCTAAATAAGTAAGCAAAAGAAACCTATAAATGCAGAGATCCCCGACTTTTTGTGTGCTTGATACAGGTGATCGTCTCTGCCAAAGAAAAAGTCGGGGATCTTAATTTTACTTACGACTGTCTACTTACTCGATCGCTAAAATTACATCTGAAGCCTTAATCACAGCATAGGCTTCGCTGCCTTCTTTCAATCCAAGTGCTTCAGCAGAAGATTTGGTGATAATGGAAGTAATTTCTACTCCATCGGAAATCTCAATTGAGATTTCTGCATTGACAGCACCAATAGTAACTGTCTTGACGATGCCTTTTAAAGAATTACGAGCGCTAACTCAGATCTTGCACCATTCCCAAAAGAGTTAAGTGGGAATAGGTTTGAGAACAATAACAAAGCCATAACGAGCAGCAATATCGGCACTAACTTGGATATATTTGAGCAGCTTCAACCAAAGAACAGAAGGGAATAAAACCGAAAGGGTTAACTCAGAGGCAGCTTTCCAGTCCAAGACAGGAGGAAGCGACCATTGCGTGCTCCAGAGAGCCAAAAGATAAGCAATCAGAGCTAGAATCAGCCAACGAAAAACACCAAGTTTTGTAGACTGCCCAAAACAATGCAAACCAAAGCGATGTTTGATGGTTTTGAAGAAAGCCTCAATCGCCCAACGCTTACGACCTAACATGACCAGATAAGCACCAGAATAAGGATGAGAAGAGACCACAAAGCGTAACTCCCGTTTACTATCGGCTCTTTTGAGCCAGAACCAAGAGATTGTCAAAGGCATACTTAGCCCTTCCAGTAAAATTTGTTGTCCACGTTTGCCATGGCGATAAAGCTGTTTGACGGTACGTCCATCTTGAAGTTTACGATTGTTGCGTACACCAACAACGATGCGCCAAGACTTGGCGCGGACAGCATTGAAAAACTTCACCGTACTAAACTCAGTATCAGCAAGGACAATCACAGTCTTGCCTTGGGTTATTTGCTTGGGTACTGTCCCCAATAACCCACATTCCGCTCTCAAAAGAAGTAAAAAACAATTAGGAAATAGGTAGAGGGAGAAGATAATAGCGACGACAAGCAGAGGGAAAGAACTGTAAGATGTGAAGACGAGATGAGTTCAAGTTAACAATTTGCTTAACATCATAGACAACAACGAGATGAACGGCTAAAAAGCATTGAAAAATCCAGCGTAACGTAGGAGAATTTGTGGGTTTACCCAACTGGTTGGGAATGGTAGCTTGATTTTGAGCTAGAGCCAGTCTAAGTTGCCGTTGCCCCAAATTATAGACGAGTAAGCAAAGCGCCATAATCATGCCCAAAACCTGAATGCGACGACGAGATTTCAGGAAAACGCTAGAAGCAAAGAATAGAGGATCTTTGAGGAAGCGAAAACCACGTTCAGGGAGAGTGTAAAGTGAGATGTGTAAAGTCTAGGAAGTATACAGAGAGATAATCAAGACACACAATTACTAACACCAAAACCAATGAATATACGCAAAGAACTGCTTGATGAATTACTCCAAGAATGTAAAACACCACCCGACCTATTCGGAGAAGGAGGAATCCTGAAGCAACTGACGACCGCATTAGTGGAGCGAGCATTGGAAGCAGAACTATGCACGCATCTGGGCTATGGAAAGCATGAACCCAAACCAGAAGGACAAACCAACAGTCGCAATGGCTATAGCCAGAAAAAAGTCCAAGGGGACTTTGGCGTAGCAGAAATTGCCGTACCACGAGATCGCAGTGGTGAGTTTGAACCGCAGATGGTAAAGAAAGGACAAAGTCGCTTGTCAGGACTAGACGAAAAGATGATTGCCTTGTATGCCAGAGGGATGAGTGTCAGGGATATTCAAGCTCAGTTGCAAGAAATGTATGGTGTCGAAGTATCACCAACCCTCATTTCCAATGTCACTGATGCAGTGATCGATGAGGTAAAACAATGGCAAAATCGTCCCCTTGATGCAGTCTATCCGATTGTATTTCTGGACTGTTTGGTTATCAAAGTCCGAGACAACGGACGAGTAATCAATAAATCTTTGTACTTTGCCTTGGCAGTAAATATGGACGGATACAAGGAACTATTGGGTATGTGGATTTCCCCCAATGAGGGTGCAAAATTCTGGTTATCGGTATTGACTGAGATCCACAACCGTGGGGTCAAAGATATTTTGATTGCTTGTGTCGATGGCTTGACTGGTTTTCCTAATGCCATTGAAACCGTATTTCCCAAGACACAGGTACAGTTGTGCATTGTCCATATGGTGCGTAACTCGGTTGCTTTTGTCCCTTGGCAACAGCGCAAGCAAGTTTGTGCTGACCTCAAGGCAATTTATGCTGCTGCGACGGAATCAGAAGCGGAGTTTAACCTTGAGTTGTTTGCCGAAAAATGGGATAAGCAATATCCGTCGATCTCCAAGTCTTGGCGCAGTCATTGGGCGAATATTATCCCCTTCTTTGCTTTCCCTCCTGAGATTCGCAGGGCAATTTATACCACTAATGCGATTGAGTCAATGAATAGCAGTTTGCGGAAGGTGATTAAATCTCAACAGATTTTCCCCTCCGATGAGGCTGCTTTCAAGCTGGTTTATTTGGCGATGCGGCATATTTCTAAGAAATGGACGAGGCTCGATCCGTGATTGGAAACCTGCACTTAATCGCTTTGCCATCCTCTTCGAGGATCGTCTCCACATCTAGTTCCTAGACTTTACACATTTTTCTTGACAGTCTCCGTTCAGGACCTTGCTGAGCCTTGTATTCTTTTAGGGTCATCTCAGTCGTGAAATTGTCAGCATCAAGAACATTCGTCGCCAGCACAAATCTGCCACAGCGTCTGCGTTGTGCCGAGATTTGGGATTCTATAGGGGTGATAGTCGCGGTAACCCGATACGTCATATGACTGGGGAGGTCATTTTTGCTAGGTTTACCAGCTTTTTGATAATGTCGTTTTTCAACTACCTGAATATCACTGAGCTGATGCCATGACATCTTATTTGAAAGATGTTGGGCGGCAGCGATCGCATCAGCAGCACAAGCGAAGTCTTGTCCTGAGAGGGTCTGTAAATCTTGGTGACATTTATGGCGGAATTGCTCTAGTTTCTTGTCCAATTTTTCAAGGTCAGATTTGCGTCTTTCTTGGCTCTCAACTAATATCCACCTCTGATTGACCTCACCATATTCACTGACAGTTTCGCTGGTGCGATATCCTTTCAAATTGCTTGAGGCTAACTGAATATTTGACTCAACTAGCTCTGCTGCTTCCTTGATGCTTAACGGTACTCGTGTTAACCATTTTAGCCCTGCCATTGCGGCTATATTATCAGCACTGTATAGTGCTGCATCAGCTATGCAAATCCCTTCAAATGTCCATTGCTGTTTGAACTTTTGGAATAATTCTGCAAATCTCTCTTTATCTGACTGATTGCCGTTACCCATTTCCAGCATGACTGGGATATCCCCATCTCCCACACATAGCAGATTCATCACAAATTGTTTCAAGTCTGGGCGATGGTCTCGTGAATATCCGTATGTAATTTCTACTGCTTCCGTTGCTTCCCCTTCATACTTACCATCTACATGAAATGAGCTTGAGTCCAGATGTCCTGTTGCTACTTCTATGCCAAATTTCTTTACGGCTGCTAGGCTTATTGTCATGAATATATCACTAACGTTTTCGGCATATATATCATCCATGACTTGCCCTAGTCGGTCATCGTTTAAGTATTCCGCTTTCACTCCTGCTCCTAATAAATGTTCTATGGCAATCCCTTCATAGAATTTCTCAAACATATACAACGGCGCGGATACAAATCCTAATCCGTTGATCAGCATTGCTTTTACGATTACCCCTGCGCTTACTTTCTCTCGACTGTTTTTGCCCAGTCTTTCGTTGATGATCTCCTCTATCCCGATCTCATCAATTATTCCTGCTACGATTCCTAGATGGTCTAGGTTTTGCACTGTTATCTCGTTTCTGATATCTCCCTCCTGTTTCTATCCTTGCTTTTTTCCTATTCTAATTATTTTTGCCTTCTTTTTGGGAGCGGAATGTGGGATGGAACAATGGTTAAAAAGATTGGAAACTAAACTTCAAGAAGGGCTTACCAGTCCTGTCAGTGAGGAATCCTTGAATCCTTAGATTATAAAATTTTCTATGAGGGAAAAATCACCAAGAGAGACTTGAACGCTAAACTGTTCGCCAATACTGCCACTAAATTGAAGCTGGATATAATTATCAATACTTCTAGCTTCGGCTGTAAGGAAAATGTTTCCATTATCATCTATGACAACTAATTTAAGAAATTCTGGTAAGAACATATCCGCAATTGAATGGATAGTTAGCCGAATATTTATTTCAGTTTCATCAATTGGCGAAATAGTAATTAACAGGGCTAATACAGAACTGGATAGCTGGAATCCAAGGTCAAGTAGCTTTCCCCGTCGCACTTCATTTTGATTTGATAAATCATTATAGATATGACTTGATAATTGTCTGGTACGCCAAGCAAGCTGTGGTTGGGTTCCGCTTAATAAAGTTTCTAACTCTTGCCAACCTGACTCAAATAGATTCTGGAACCAATTACTAAGGTTAGCGATCGCCAAATTATTTTCCACATTTTGTAATGTAGAAAATATTGTAGATTCTCTTTTATCCTTGATGGCTACTAACAAATTTTCAATAGGCTCTAGGCATTCTATAGCAATAGATTCTGTCAATACTTGTGGTACAAATCCGAGTAGGGATGCAGATCGCCAATCTGTGTCAAACTGGACAACAACATAACCAATCCGATCTACCCATACTTCCGCAGGTACATAACATATTGATTCCCCTGACAATAGCGATCTACATTCTAGCTTGCCTATCCCTTCAATTTCTAGATCAGCAATATCTGCACATATCTGCACCACAGGATTCCAGCAATCACTCGCTTCTAAATTAGTAGTAACTCCCATCATTTCTAGGTAATCATGGATTATAAGGACTGCTAAGGTGTTTCGCTTTACTCTCTCCACCAAAGATGGGATGGAATGCTGGGCGGCAAAAGATTGCGCCAGTTTTCGCGATTTAGTAGAAATTGGTAGAAATAACAAACTATCTTCAATGTTCATTTATGCTCATTCTTTATATTTATTAGAACTTACGCAATGCTAACGAATTTACTAGGTTTTGGGTAGATGTGGCGTGGGCTTCACCCGCGCCACATCTACCCGATGCGTATTTATGTATATCTATAGATATTGAGATATTGCCATTAGTTTCAATTAAGCAACTCTTTGCTGTTCATAGAATTCTTTTAATAAAGGAATACATTTTCGTTGATAAAAGCTGCTCAAGGTTGAGATTGGTAATGTATATTCTTGGGACAATAGTTGCCAATTAGTCTCAGGCGGTAAACGCTTAAGAATTAGAACCTGAGCATTTACATCTGGGCGATCGCGGATATAGGTACGCCGCAAAACCTTGGTCTGATCCATCTCAGCCCAGAGTCTAACTTGCTCTAGTAAATTTGATGGTTGTGGAGGTGCGGCGACGCGATCAATCGCTTGCCCTATTTCCACACTATTACTATCTTCTTTTTCTATAGAGAGAGATTGCTGTTGCTGTTGACTTTCGATATACATATCTTGCAATCGCCTTTTAAGGTAAGCATTTAGCCAAGTAATCACATTACTTTTGTCAGTGTCATAGGCAGATTTTGCAGTACTCGCCTCACATAGATTTCGGCAAAAATATAGCCATGTCAGTTGCAAAGCATCTTCGTAATATGGGGAACTATCACGCCACAACTTTTGCGATCGGTTAATTAATCGTACTAACGAAGTTAATCCCTTTTGTCGCTCAATGCTGCCATGGGGATGCCGACAGGTCTCTGTCACTAGATGCTTTAATTGTTGATCTAGAGGGATCATCATGCCTATAACTCTTAAACTAACGCAGACTGTTATATAGCACTTTTCAGGCAAGCGAGGTACAGAGGTTTGCTTACGTCTTCGCTGGGTAAACAAACCTTTGTGCCTTTCTTTCTTGAAAAGCTCTATATATCAACTTAATATTTCTGAGTAGTTAACAATTATGCATGATCGCCGATCGCTATGTTGAGAAATAAGGAGTTTCATCAGGGCAACCGCATAAAAAAGTGAATAAAATAAGGAGACAATAAAGAAGTCAAGCCGTAATGAATAGCCCTATCACAGTTAGTTTAGTGAGCCACTTTGAGGGAGTAGAAGATCCACGAGATAACCGAGGGAAAGAGCATAAATTGCTAGACATAATCGTGATAGGGATCTGCGCCGTGATAAGTGGGGGAGAAAACTGGGAAGACATCGAGCTATTTGGCAAATCAAAACAAGAATGGCTGGGGACATTTCTTGAACTACCGAATGGGATACCCTGTGATGACACATTTGCCAGAGTGTTTGCGAGATTAGACCCGCAACAAATGCAAAATAGCTTCATCAGATGGGTGAAATCGATAAGTCATGTGCTGAAGGGAGAGATAGTAGCTATAGACGGTAAAACCTTGAGACAATCCTACGACCAAGGAGCAGACAAAGGTGCAATCCATATGGTGAGTGCATGGGCAAGCGCAAATCGATTGGTATTAGGGCAGCGCAAAGTCGATGATAAATCCAACGAAATCACCGCAATACCAGAATTGTTAAAGCTATTAGAAATTACTGGTTGTATTGTGACAATTGACGCAATGGGATGCCAGAAAGAAATAGCTAGTCAAATCGTTCAACAGGGAGGGGATTACGTTTTAGCACTTAAAGGTAATCAGGGAAGTCTATTTGAGGATGTGCAGTGGTTGTTTGAGCAAGCTATCACCACTAATTTTGCAGATGTAGACCATGACTTTTGCCAGTCTATAGACAAAGGACATGGACGTTTAGAAATTCGACGTTGTTGGACTTTATCTAACTTGGATTACCTTACACAACTGCCTTTATGGGCTGGTTTACAAACCATTGCCCTAGTCCAAAGTGAGCGCCGCATCAATGGTAAAGTCTCCACCGAGAATCGCTACTACATTTCGAGCTTGCCTTCTAATGCTTCTGTCATGAATAACGCGGTTCGTACCCATTGGTCGATTGAAAATTCATTGCATTGGGTTTTAGATGTCTCTTTTCACGAAGATGCTTCTCGTATTCGCAAAGATAATTCTCCTGAAAATATGGCGATGTTGCGGCACTTTGCTCTTAATCTCTTAAGCCGTGATAAGTCTTCTAAGTCCAGTATGCGAGCTAAACGTCATAAGGCGGCTTGGGATCTGGCTTATCTTGAACATCTCCTTTCCCTTTGATTTTTTATGCGGTTGCCCTGGGAGTTTCATTTAGGACAACCGCACACGTTTCTTAACAATCAACGAGATTTGAACCGATCTTCTGTAGAAACTTTGATGTACACACAAGCCTCTCTATCTTCGTTTTGATTTATTAAGCCCTCTAAGTCCCCCAATTCTGGTGGACTTAGAAAAATTCTTGTTCCCCCAGAATTGGAGGCTAGGGGGCGATTAATAGTTGGCTTAGCTAGGTTTGAATTGTATGTACACCTTAGCAGTTTTGTTAGTAACTGATGTTACGTGGAAGGCTGTAAAGCCTTCCACGTAACATCAGTTATTCCTATATGTTGGGTTTAGCTAACTTCAAAACACGGGCAAGAACGTCCATTTTTCTCTTGGCAGATTGAGAATCAGGTTTAATTTCAACAGCTTTACTATAGGAATCGTAAGCTTCTTTATATTTCCCCAATTTCTCTAGAGTCATGCCCCGCCGCTCCCAAGCAATAGCGCTATTAGGAGCTAACTTTAAGGCTTGGTCTATGTTAGTCAAAGCTTCAGGGAACTTGTTATTACGATAATAAAATTTAGAAGTTTCAATATAATCATCCTCCACAGATTTAGTCGGAGAAGCCGTAGCTGAAATAGAAGGTGAAGGCGACGAAACTGCGCTAGATTTGGGAGTTGGTTGGACAGAACTATTGGTAGCTTGATTCGCAACAGGTGGTTTATGAAATATCGCGATCGCAGCAATGATTGAGACAATAACCGCACAGCCTCCCCCGATCGCAAACTTTGCCCAAGGAAGATTTGATTTATTTGGTTGTGCGGTAGTTGATAAAACAGCCTGCTGTTTGGTCTCGTTATTAATTAGAGTTTGTAACTCACTAGTATCTATCGGTAGTAAGGCGATCGCTTCTAGTACTTCTGAAGCCGTCTGATAGCGTTGGCGAAAATCATAACGCACCATCTTGTCGAGAACATCGAGAAACTTGGGCGAATAGATATCGGGCGGTACGCGATCGCGCCAGATTAGTTCTGCGGTTTCAGGATGTTCCGCAAAGCGCCTTGGTTCCGCACCTGTAATCGCTTGAATTGCCATCATTCCCACCGCATAGATGTCACTACTAAAGCGAGGCTTGCCATGAATTTGCTCAGTCGGCATATAGCCAGGGGAACCAATCGCGATCGTTAAATTAGTGTTTCCTTTAGAATCAACTGCGAGACTACCAATTTCTTTGACTGCGCCAAAATCAATCAGGACAATTTTGCGATCGGCTTTGCGTCGAATCAAATTTGCAGGTTTGATATCGCGATGTACTACCCCTCGCTCATGCACAAACACTAATATTTCTAAAACCTCTTTGAGCAAGTCAATCACAAAGCTCTCTGGTAATCTGATCCCTTTACCAATCTCATGGGTGAGATCGCGACCATCGGCAAACTCTTGGACTAGATAAAATTCTTCGCTTTCTTGAAAGTGAGCGAGTAAACGGGGAATGCGATCGTGGGAACCTAGCGAGTACAGGACTTCTGCTTCTTGATCGAAGAGACGTTTAGCAGTTTCTAAAACAAAAGATTCTTTTGATGTCGGTTTAAGTTGCTTAACCACACAGATAGGAGATTTTGGTAGGTCAATATCTTCAGCCAGATATGTTTGACCAAAACCGCCACCACCAAGGTGTTTAATAATCTTGTAATGCCCTCTAAGTATTGTGTTTAGCACATTTATCTATGGGGTTCTTTATGTTTCGTTCTAAAAAAGCTTGTAGCTATTATATAGCAATGTAAGCAAAGCTTATATTAGAAGTATTTCACTTTGGCGCAGTCTCAATTTTACCAAGCCTAGAACAAGGAGCTTAAGCCCCTTGCCTTTACCAAATATTCAAAAGTGAGATGCTCTCCATAAAACCCCGATGAAAGAAATTAGCCTATTCCGAAAAAAGTTGCAGCAACATCTGCGATGGAATGGAGCAGGACTAGCAAAAGCCGCATCGAACTATAGATAATTCAGGCATTGTTGCATAAAAAGGGGAAGAGGAGGTAAATTAGATAAAAATCAGGAGAGGGAGTCCCAGATAATGAAAGAGAAATATCAGGTACGCAACTGGGCAGAGTATAACGCAGGGCTAAAACAAAGAGGAAGCCTGACCTTCTGGATTAGCGAAGAAGTAATCGGAGGATGGTTAAATCAAACATTAAGTGGCAAACGGGGTGCTTCAAATGATTACAGTGATATAGCGATCGCGACATTTATCACTGTAAAAGCGGTATATCAGCAAGCAGGAAGACAAACGCAAGGAATGTTAGAGTCACTATTTACCTTGATGGGAATAGATTTGCCAGTGCCAGACCACAGCACCGTATCAAGACGGACAGCAAGTTTAAGTGTGCCCTTACCAGTAATCCCCAAGCAGGGAGCTGTGCATGTAGTAGTTGATTCGACAGGGATCAAAGTCTATGGTGAAGGTGAATGGAAAACACGGCAGCATGGGATTAGTAAGAGACGGACATGGCGCAAATTACACCTTGGAGCCGATGAATCAACGGGAGAAATACTGGCTGCGGTCGTCACTACGAATGATTGTCACGATGGTGAAGTACTCGCCGATATTCTCGATGGGATTGATGCTGAAATTGATCAAGTTTCCGCAGATGGAGCTTATGACCATCGTCATTGTTACGACGAGATTGCCCAACATGGAGCTAAAGCCGTGATTCCTCCCCGCAAAGATGCCAAAATCTGGCAGCATGGCAATGCCAATGCTCCTCCTCATCCCCGTGACCAAAACCTGCGCTATATCCGTAAACATGGGCGTAAAAAATGGAAACGTGACTCAGGTTATCATCGACGTTCTTTAGCAGAAACCACGATGTTTCGTTTCAAAAAAATCTTTGGTAGTACTTTATGTTCTCGTAAATTTGACAATCAGGCGGTTGAGTTGTTCATCAAATGTGCTGCTCTCAATCGCATGATTCAACTTGCTAAACCTCTCTCCTCTCCTGTTGCTAGTTAATTATCTATCCTAAGATCCTCCATCTTTTGGCTTCTTTTTATTCATACAACAAAGCCGATAATTCAAAGAAAAACTAAAGCTTCGACTTCGCTCAGCTAGCGGTGTGAGCTAGCTGAGCGAAGTCGAAGCCCGTCTACAAGTTATTTAAAACCTCACCTTACGCAAATAGAAAATCCGCCCTCATCCCCCAACCCCTTCTCCCAGAACGGGAGAAGGGGAGCAAGAGGTGTTTTTGAATTTTTCTTTTCCCCTCTACCCCTTTGGGAGAGGGGCTAGGGGTGAGGGTCTTATAACCTTCTGCGTAAGGTGAGTTAAAACAACTATATTCACAAAACCTAAAATTGTAAACTTATGTAAATATCTGCGTAGAGAATGAGATGGAAACTGACAAGTGCATAAAGTGAATTCTTAGGGTGAGTCAAAAACTGAGTCTGTAAATGAGCCTTCTGAATTCAACTTTTTCGGCAATCTGGTAAACAACAGTTAAGGAAAAAGAATATGCAGCTATTTTCAGCCAATGGACTAATTACAGTTACATTAATCGCTTCTACATTTGGTATTTGCGCTATTCATCCTTTGGAAGCGATCGCAATAAATTCCCAACCTCGCGATCGTGATATGAATGTGTCGCAGTTGGTAGAACAGCCTGTAATCAAAAATTTTGCTCACTACTCTGCTCACTACAATGATATTCGTCTACCACGCCCCAAAGGAAGCCGCTAAACCTTATGCGGTTTGCATTTGTCGATTACATTTGTCGTTTGTTTGTTGCTTTCCGCAGCCAACCACCTGCGATCGCCATTGGGATGATCGATACTAAAGCAATCATATCTAGAACATTTTTGCCGCCATCATAAAAAAATAGTAAAATATTAAATATTTAATATTTTTAGGTTTAAAAAACACCCCATCTTTTTCGTTTAATTCTCGTCTTTCTGTTTTGACAATCACATTTTGTCAGTTATAAATATCAGGAATAAGGATATGCTTCACAAATCACTTTGCTTTCCCTATGCGCTTTTGGTGAGTGCCACAATCTGGGAAGTCACTACATTTAATACTTTCATAACAGGTGCTAACGCCCAAACATTCGAGCCGCCTGTAAGCGCTCCTGCACCGAAAACAACCATTGGTGGTGGCAGACGAGGAAATGATGGACAATGCCTAACAGATCGAGATCTACAGAGAGATACCAAAGAGAAAAAACATTCGGTAGAGCAAGAGATTACGCTCCTACTCCCCCCCAACAAGTTTGGATTAACGATCGCATCACATCCGCAATTTTTTGCCTATATTCCCAAAACCAAGGCGATCGCGGTTGAGTTTACCCTTGAAAACCAACAAGGTAAAGGCATTGCTCGTAAGAGATTAGCACTAACAAAGACACCCAGCATTGTGACTGTTCAGTTTGATCAACATCCCCTAGAAATTGGCAAAGATTATAAATGGCTAGTTTCCGTAGTATGTGAAACTGGCGACCCTGAAGACCTGTTCGCCGAAGGCATTATTCGTCGCATCAAACCAGAGCAGAATATACTCACAAAATTGGGACAAGCAACAGCGATCGATAAAGTATATCTATATGCCAAACTTGGTATCTGGCATGAAGCGATCGCCGAACTCGCAGCTTTACGACGCTCTCAGCCAAATAGCACAGACCTAAAAAGCAATTGGTTGAACCTACTCAAGTCTTCTAGTCTCGAACCTTTAGCCCATATCCCTCTCAAACCCTAATTCCCATTAGTGATCCCAAATTATTCACAAACAAGCGCAATGTCTACAGATCCCGATGAACTAATTTTCTTAGAAGAAGACGAAGAGGTATCTCATGTAGATAAAGAACCAAACGATCACCCCATCAACACTAGCCAGTACAACGAATCCCCAACAATCCATGAAGTAATCGCCCTACAACATCGCTCTGTATGGAAAATTTTAATTTGTGACGATGATATTTCCGTGCATACAGTAACTAAATTAGCTCTAGATGGATTTAAGTTTGCAGGTAGAGAACTAGAGATTCTTTCTGCTTTTTCGGGTGCTGAAGGCATCAAAATTGTTGAGAAACATCCCGACATTGCCGTTATCCTGCAAGATGTGATTATGGAAACGAACGATGCAGGATTGCAAGCAGTCAAATATATCCGTGATGTTTTACAAAATCCATTAGTACGAATTATTCTCAGAACAGGGCAGCCCGCAGAATTCCCTGAATCTTCGGTCATTCTGAACTATGACATCAATGACTACAAATCTAAAACCGAACTCACGGCCCAAAAACTATTTACCACTTTAGTTTCCAGCTTAAGAGCCTACAGTACAATTATCAGTCTTGCCGAAAGTCAGCAAAAGCTAGCTCAACTGAACGCGCAGCTTCAAGAGTTCAATCAAAATTTAGAAGAACTCGTCAAAGAAAGAACAGTTGAACTCAAAATTGCCAAAGATGAAGCTGAGCGAGCTAATAGTGCTAAGAGTCAATTTCTTAGGAATATGACACATGAACTGAGAACCCCTCTTAATGGAATTCTCGGTTACGCACAGGTACTCAAGAAAAGTGATGACCCCATTAAGCGTGAAAAGGGATTAGACATCATTCAACGCAGTGGCAATCATTTACTTTCTTTGATTAATGACATTCTTGATCTGTCTAAAATTGAAGCTGGCAAATTAGAGCTTGATCATGAGCCATTCCATTTAGAAGGTCTGCTCAGTAATCTCATTGATACATTTAAGGTACAAGCAAGCAAACAGGGAGTACAAATTGTCTATCAGTCAGTTGGCACAATTCCCAAATTAGTCTATGGAGACGCGAAACGACTGCGCCAAGTTATTTTTAACCTCATGGGCAATGCCATTAAGTTCACCAAAAAAGGAGTTGTATCATTAACTGTCCAGAAGATGAGCAATGACAAAATTCGCTTTGATATTATCGATAGTGGTATCGGTATTGCTTCCGAAAACTTATCCAAGATATTTCAATCCTTTGAACAGGTGGGTAATCCTGCCGATATGCAATCAGGAACAGGGCTAGGCTTATCTATCAGTCAAAAATTGGTAGCCCTGATGGGAGGAGAACTAAATGTCACCAGTACCTTAGGCAAGGGTAGTAATTTCTGGTTAGAGATTAATTTACCAACGTATGTTAGTTTAACGCCTATTAGCTTAGGGCTAGAGGACACATATCATGATGCAACACCTGATAACACTCTATCCCCTGAATTTGCAAAAACTTCTGCGATCGCGAATTTCGTTCCTGATCATCACATCATTATGGAGTTATTGGAACTAGTAGAAACAGGAGATGTGGGTGGTCTACAAGAGCGTGTTAGAGATTTAGTAGAATTTGATCCTCGCTTAAAACATTTCACAGAAGAAATAATGACTTTACTCAGGGGTTGTCAACTGCGTAAAATTTTAAACTATCTCAAGCAACAGATGGAACTATAGCGTTTAACAATCAAGATAATTAGGGGCGGCACAAAGCACCGCTCATCTTTGCCTATCCAGCAATAGCAAATTTTTTAAGTATAGGACTTACGCACTTGCCCTGCAATAAATTGCGGGCTAAAAGCTTAAACCTGTTGAAACAGGTTAATTTGAGGCTTTCTTTAGTCAGTTTTAACTGACTTTAGCTTTGAGCCAAGAACTTGAGTTCTTGGTTGATTTGCGTAAGTCCTATAATTATAGCCAATTCCCAACTAATACAAATGGAGCCCAGTAAAAAGGATGAGTAAATTGTGGGTTCTTGAAAAGATGGAGTTGCGCTTTGCGTAAAGCATCAGCTTTTGTCGTTCCCAGTACTGCGAGTTCTTGATAGAAATTCTCCATAAATGTGGCGGTAGCACTATCCTCAACTGACCATAAACTGGCGATCGTACTCCTTGCCCCCGATCGCACTGCTATGCCTGCTAGTCCTAAGGTGGCACGATTATCACCTTTGGCGGTTTTGCAGGCACTGAGCACCAATAGCTCAATGGGAATGCGTTGATCTTGATCCCTAGTTTGCAGTAATTCTCCTAATTGTTTGACTCCCAGACGATTATTCCAAGTCAAAATAAAAGTTTTTTCAGCATTAGAACTAAATTCACCATGAGTTGCCAAATGTACTACCCTAAAGGGAATTTTACTAATTTGTTTTTGGATCGATTCACTGATAAAGGTTTCATTAAGTAATGGTGTTGCAGTTGATACCATTGTGGCAATTTTCTGGATTTCTCTTTCGACATTAGGTAATGCTCTAAAGTTTTGAGTTTCCTTGCTTAAGCCACCGATAAATACTTCTAACTGCTGACGTTTGAGGGGGCGTGGATCGAGAAGTTGCAATCCCGGAGTGAGCGCAAGATTGTATTTCTCCATTAGATATTGCTTTCCATCATAGAGAACTGCCATAGGTAAGTTCCGTAGATAACCATCAAGCACAAATACTAAAGTTTGGATTTTATTGGCGACGAGGATATCTGCAATTTCTTTGCTAATCAGGAGGTTGTAGACTTTTTCTGAGATTGTTTGAATATCTGTCTCAAGGGATGTCCGCCTTAGCGATCGCCATAGTTCACTCAAAAGCTGGTCGAGTTGATCTTGCGAAATTTTACTCGTATGGTGAAAAAGAGAACGATTTGGCAGAGAAACAATTACTTCTAATCTATCAGGCAAAACAATGGGGTAGATTACCGCAGCTTGGGGATCGACCTCGTCAACTTGAGTAGCTCGACCCGTAAGACAAGCTTCTTTAAAAAAGTTATCGAGTTCTGCTAGTTGCAGCGATTCGATCGCTTTACGGGCAGCGATGAGATTTTCTTGGCTGATGGCTTTGCCCTGTTCATGGCTCAGCAATAATCCGACCAACTCACGATAGACAGGTTCGACACTATCGCGAAAGGAAAACTGAATATCGGTATTACTCGAAACAAGGTCGCCACGAATGGAAGTGAGGGTATGCACAGCTTCGTTATAGGCAGCGATCGCTTGGGAATGTTTGCCTTGCGCTTTGAGGATGCGTCCCAGTTGCCACTGCCAGCGATAGGCGATATCAGCAGCATTATGAGTTTGAGCAAGCATCAGGGCTTTTTCGGTTAGATCCTGTGCTTCTGGTAGTTGTTGCGACTGTTCGTAGAGTTCGCCGAGGTAGCCGATCGCATAGGATTCAGCTCTTGGATCGCCCATTGCTTGCGCCTGTTGGGCAGCCTTAGCGAGTAATTGAGCCGCGTCTTGGCGATCGCTCAGCGTTAGTTTGATTAAACTCTGGGCAAAATTCACACTTGCATATACTGCGGCGCGGCTAGGGGGAAGGTCGGGTAACTGAGTTTGAATCTTTGTTAATAGGCTTTTGGCTGACTCAACTTTTTTTAAATCAATTTCTAGACGCAATTGGTTGAGTTGAGCTTTTACCTTAGTAATCGGACGAGTTGCGATTTGAGTAGCTTGTTGGTAATAGGCGATCGCCTCCACACTTTTTTGCTTACGGTAGGTGATATCTCCTGTGCTGGCAGCTTGTTGCTGGCTGGAGGCAATGTTACCTAAGCTAAGCAGGATGTCGGCGATCGTGGGGACATCATTAAGCTGTTGTGCGATCGCCAGACTGTCTTTCAATATGACTGTGGCTTCGATAAAGTCACCATTCAGCCGCAGGGTATCACCGAGATTGATCAGACTCGAAAGTTTTAGAGCCGAGTTGGGAAGTTCTTTTAGAGACGATTGCACCTGTTGAAGTGTAGCCTTGGCTTTGGGATAGAGACCAAGCGATCGCATAGCCTGACTTTGATTGATTTTGCTGCGTGTGACTCCATCTTTATCTCCCGCCTGTTCATAAATTTGTTCGGCTTTTTGCCAAGTGGTTAATGCTTCTTGAGATTGACCCTGAGCAATTTGGAGACTGCCTTGGATGTTGAGGGCTTGGGCAAGTAATTGAGGTTGTTGAGGATGCGATCGTAAAATCTCTAAACTGAGCAAAATTAATTGCTCTGATTCTTGCCAATGACCGAGCTTTTGATGGGCTAAGGCAAGATTTTGGGCAACAACGGCTTGATTGAGGCGATCGCCTTGTTTTGCATAGATATCAGACGCTTGTTGCCAAGAGGCGATCGCTTGAGCATATTGCCCTGCTTGGTAATATTGTTTTCCTGCCTGAACCAGCTTTACAGGATCATTCGTAATCGATTGTTGAATCTCTGGAGCAGTGGAATTAGTGAAACCTCTTATAGAACTGGCGATACTAGGTTGCGAGTTCATTCCTAAGCATAGGGTGATGAAAGTCGTACAGATGCCAATCCCGATATAACGTAGGGATTTACTACTTTTGGATTTGAAATTTTTGAAATTAAACAAAGCATCCCAAGACAGCATAGAGTTTTTCAGGGTGAGGATTAGCATTTGCCTTTATTTTGCACAGGAAAGCTCAGGTATCGTGGGACTGAGAGGACGAGTATCGGACATTAAGCGGAGGATGCCGCGACTATCTCTAGCGATCGCATTTGCCTCCACAATCACTTTTGGGACTACTTGATTTACTTCTTGTTTTGATTCTGATTTTGCTGCTAATCCTAAATTCTGATTGTTATTTTGATTATTGCTACTTGGTACTAGTTCAGATAATTCCACTAAAGGTTGTGTGCTAGAAAGCTCATCACTGGGACTCTTGGGTAAACCTCCTCGTCCCAAAATGGTAAAGCTACTATCGCGGCTAGATAACTTACCCCCAACTCCACAACTTTGACTAATCTGCCTTGATGGATCGCTGAGATTGAAAGGTAAAGTGGTCAGCCCATGACTAGGATCGAGGGATGGAGTCGAAACAACCACAGTTCCCTGCAAGCCAAATTGGGAACTAGCGGTAATATCGCTAAAGGAGGTCAATTGCGGACGGAACTCAAGCCCATAAATGGCATTGGTATTGATGTTGATATTGCCACCGTTTCCAGTAAAAGCATTCGCAAAGATATCACTATTTTCTCCCTTCACCCCAATGATAAATCCTGCTTTGATATTGATGTTGCCACCATTGCCCCCTGCATTTGCTGTCCCTGCGGTGGTGGTGATATTACTGGCATAGCGCAAAAGCAGTATTGATGGAACATTTAAGTTGATATTACCTCCATTTGTATTAGCGGTTGAAGCAGTAATAGAAGAACCATTGAAAAGCGAAAGATAATTTGCCAAGATGCTAATATTGCCGCCAATCCCAGAGCCAAGGCTACCGACAGCAATTGTTGCTCCATCTTGGAGAATTACAGACTGTGGATCGATGGTAATGTTACCGCCATCCCCCTTAGAACCTTTAGTTGTATTGGCAAATAAGCCAGTCCCCGCAGTAAAAAGAATAGAATTACCCGCTTTCAGATCGATATTGCCAGCTTTTCCATCACTACTAGTTTGAGCCGTAATCTGACTATTATTTTTGAAGGTGATATTCTGTCCTGCGGTAACAGCGATATTGCCTGCATTGCCTTTGCTACTGGTATTACTGAGGATTTGACTATTATTCTGAAAGGTAATAGAGGCAGGACTAGAAATCAAAATATTCCCCGCAGGGTCAATCCCTTGGGTGGTACTCAAGATCAGCGTATTGTCAAATAGTAAATCCTTTGCGCCTGTAACGGTGACATCTCCCGATCGCCCAGATTGCCCTGTACCAAAAATTGTGGTGATGAAGGTATTCGGATCGTTAATATCATAGTCACGTTTAGGGAAGTTAACGGTTTTGCTCGTAATCATCTGAAGACTCGCGATCGTCAAATCATCTATGCCATTAATATTGACCGCTCCTGCTTGCCCAAAAGCTGATGATGTAAAAAGACCAAGGTTACTAATTTGACTTTTGGCAGCTAAGTTAATGTCACCACCATTACCACTACTCGCACCTAGCTTAGAAATAGAGAAGGATAATATATAACTGGTTAAGTCACTGATGATATTGCCATTGGGAGTAGATATTGATACTGTACCGCCATTCTGGGAACCTGCTAAGGGAGCCAATGAGTAAGCGGACAAAGTCGAATTGCTCAGGTAAATATTGCCAGACCTAGAATATAGAGAAATGGCTCCCCCATTGCGAGCATTTGTAGATTGGGCGAAGGAGTAGGAGTACAGAGTCAAGTCATTCAGTGTAATATCTCCCGAAGTAGTAGCCAAGGAAATTTTGCCCCCATTACCAGCAGATTCTGATTTTGAAAATGCATAGGAAGCCGTGGAAGAGTTTAATGGTGCTTTAGATAGTAAAATATTGCCAGAATTGGAAGCTAAAGAAAAATCGCCGCCATTCCCAGAGGACTTGGAGCCTGAGTAAGTCCCCGTATCTAAATAAGTACCAGTATCTCCGAAGTAACTCCGAGCATCTTGAATAGTGATATTGCCAGAGTAAGTAGCAAAAGAAACATCTCCACCATTCCCAGAAGAACCTGATGCTACAGCTACTGAAGGGGTTTTCCAGAGTGGGCGCGTAACCGTAATATTGCCAGAATAAGAAGTGAGCGAAATATCTCCTGCATTTGCCGAGTTGCCAGAGGAAGCAAACGAGGAAGCTTCAAAGTATATATTATCGAGGATGATATTGCCTGAATAGGAAGACAAGGAAATCTTGCCGCTATTGCTTGTATTGCCTGAAGGGGTAAAAGAGTCAGTGTATAAATTAGCACCTGTCGTAATCTTGCCAGAATAAGTGGAAACTGCGATTGAGCCACCATTTCCTGCCTTGCCCAAAGCTGTCTCTGCATATGCTATTAAGTCCGAATTTAGGACAATATCGTCGCGTCCATAGATGTGGATATTGCCAGCATTCGCCCCAACAATACTTGTACCAGTATCAATTACTTGCGTTGAGATTATCCCTTGGACGTTATTGGGAGAGAATTGATTGGTTAATAAAACTAATCCACTAGGCTGATTTACGAGAATATTCCCATTCACGGTGATATTGGCATTAGTAGGAGGACTACTATAGGTAGGACTAGGATTAACAGTACCTAAACCTAGAGGGCTACTTGGCAAACCTCCCAACTGCACCCAATCCACCCCCGATCGCACATCTAAAGTTGCTTGCTGGCTCCCATCAATGGTAATTGGAATTTTGACAGCAACAACATCCTGTACTGTCCCATCGCTATTTTTGAGAGCTTGATAGTCGGGCAAAAAGAATGTGGCTAGATCGGCATAGCTTTTCGTGGCATTAAATAGGCTGGTATTACTAGGATTGATTGTCGTGCTAGTGCTTCCTATCCCCGTGATCGTCACATCGCCGAGAGTCACGCTACCACCTGCCAAGATATGAAGTGATGCGCCCGTATAGCTGCCTAGAGTCACATTCCCACTTGCTAGGATTACGGGATCGTTGGGGCTGATTAAGTTACCGAGAGTGCGATCTAACTTCTCAATCTTTAAGTTTTTTCCAGCATAGAAATGGGCATCACCGATGATCGGATTGGGCGATCGCAGGATCATATTGCTACCTGACCAAAAGCCACTACTTGGATGGTTGAGGGTGAAAATATCGACTAATTGATTGCCCTGTATCGTGAGATCCCTACCCGCAATTCCCCAAAAAGGATTACTAATGCGATCGCGAATTTGGACGGTATCTTGCGCCTTTAAAATTAAATCTCGTCCTGCTTGCAACTGTCCCTGTAAATTCAGTTTGTCGGCATTGAGGATTAAATCTTGTCCCGTTGAGAGATTCCCCTGATTAGTAATCGTAGCTCCCACATTACTCCTACCATACTGTAATCCGAAGGTAATGCTGGTTGTGAGCAAAGGTGGTGCTTGGGGATTGGTGGCACTAAATTCACTACCATCGGTTAACTTGAAATTACTGGCAGTACTACCCACAAAAGTACCGCCAATCTCTAATTTTGCCTTTGTCCCGAATGTAATCCCGTGGGGATTTAGAAGAAATAAATTAGCATTACCATTTGCTTTAATCAGCCCATCAATACTGGAAGCGGAGTTCCCTGTTACTCGCGTCACAATATTTTGAGTATTAGAAGCGTTATTAAAATAAGCGGTATTATTAATCGGAACTGAGAATTCTTGAAAACTGTGATAGAGGTTTACTCCTCTAGTTGTCCCACCAGTAATTGTATGTGTTAATCCACTTTTAGTTACTACCGAGTTGATTGGTAGAGTTTTATCAGGAATAATCTGAGCATTAGCAGAAAATATCGCGGTGTTCCACCCTATAAAGGCGATCCCAGAAATACAGATATCGCGCAGAGTAAGTTGCATAACTTCCATCCATCTTAGTAGCTATTTAAGAAATCCAAGGCAGATATCCAAGAGTTATAAATAATGCTGAATATATAGCGCTTTTCAATCAAGCGAGGTGAAGAGGGTTATGTCCCCGCCGAAGGCGGGGACATAACCCTGTACTTCACTAGATTGGTATACGTTATATGAGTTTTTGAATATTAGTTTTTGATATATTTATCAACTTTATCGTAATAATTTTGTAATCAAAGAAGCAGTGAGGTTTTTAATAGCAATATTTTAGTAAAACATCACATAGATTTAAATCTAGATTTAAATCTATAGCAAAAAAAGAGTTAGCTAGTACAAACCAAAACCTAAGAAGATGAGTTGCGGCACTTCGCACCGCAACTCATCTTCTGATTTTATGTCCTAAGCAAAACTTGCTTTGCTATATAGCAGCCCTAAATCATTTATAGATTTTTTTGTTTTGTGAAAGTACCCCCCAAAGTGGTGCGCTTTCACAAACCATTTAGGATTGCTATAAAAGGATTATAAAACTGCTTTATCCAAAAGGGAGAATAAGTAATAAAATACAACCCTATTCGCCCTATTTATAGTTTTTTGACGAAAGCGGGGAGTGGTTATCGTGAAAGTGGTTTATAGGCGTGTTTCTAAAGTACAAGAGGCAGGAATATATCTGTTTATTTTAGCGATCGCTGTGAATTTCTATGCACATGCGATCGCTACTCAAGCTGCGCCACCTCCACCCAAATTAGGCATTCCTAACGATCTCGCGCCCAAAATCACACCGAAAGTCCCCACGGAACCTGCTAAGCTTCCACCTCCCGATCGCCTATTGCCTCCTCAAAAAGCACCAACCTCGCCATCTCCTCAATTTCCTCTCAATAACAATTCAGAATTAATCATAGTTAAAAAATT
The DNA here is from genome assembly GCA_050632425.1 of Pseudanabaena sp. BL-A-41. Lineage (GTDB taxonomy): Bacteria > Cyanobacteriota > Cyanobacteriia > Pseudanabaenales > Pseudanabaenaceae > Pseudanabaena. The sequence goes on from CP192606.1 coordinate 138,401, forward strand.
TGAGGTAATTGGCAGTAGTGTTTTTAGCGATCGCGAACTAGAAACAATTACTAAACCCTATCTCAATCAGCCAATTTCGATTGTGGAATTATTGCAAATTAGAACTAAGATTACAGAACTTTATGTAGATCGGGGTTACATTACCTCTGGTGCATATTTACCAGAGCAGGACTTACAGAAGGGAATTGTCAAAATCCAAGTTGTTGAAGGGGGACTTGCGGAAATTAAAGTCACGGGATTGACCAGACTGAATGAAGACTACATCAAATCTCGTCTCGCGATCGCCACTGGTAAACCCCTAAATCGCCATCGTCTCCTCGAAGCCTTGCAACTACTGCAAATCAATCCACTCATTGAGAATATATCTGCTAATTTATCGCCAAGTCTCCAAGCGGGGTTAAATGACTTAGAAGTCAAGGTGACAGAGGCTCCCACCTTTAGTCTACCAATTACCTTTGATAACAGTCGGACTCCCAGCGTTGGGTCTGAGCGTCGTCAAATCCAACTGAACGAAGCTAATTTAACGGGACTAGGCGATCGCTTGAGTCTCTCCTATAGTAATACCAATGGCAGCAACGCTTTTGATGTGAGTTATACCATCCCCTTCAATCCCTATAATGGCACGATTGTCTTGAGCTTTGGCACTTCATCGAGCAATGTCATCGAGCCTCCTTTTAATATTCTCGATATTACCTCTAACTCCCGCAATTACGAACTAACATTGCGCCAGCCTATCCTCCAAAATACGATCCAAGATCTTGCCCTCGGCTTGTCCTTGAGTCATCGCCAAAGCTCAGCATCCTTACTAAGTGGGTTGATTCCTTTTCCTTCCCTTGGGGCGGATGCGGATGGTCAAACGAGGGTGACAGCGCTGCGCTTTTTTCAAGAATATGTCCAACGCAGTGCGGAAGAGGTATTTGCAGCGCGATCGCAAATTAGCTTAGGGCTTAATGCTTTCGGCGCAACCATTAACTTGATCGCTCCAGATAGTCAGTTTGTATCTTGGCGAGGACAGGCCCAATATGTAAGACTATTAGCTCCCGAAACTCTGCTATTATTGCGAACCGATCTGCAACTTAGCGATCGCCCATTGTTATCGCAGGAACAGATTAGTTTTGGTGGTCAAGATAACTTGAGAGGATATCGCCAAGATGCTTTACTTAGTGATAATGGTTTACTACTATCTGCTGAAATGCGGATTCCTGTGTTACGAATACCTGAAATTAGTGGACTTCTTCAAGTGGTTCCCTTTTGGGATTTTGGGACAGTCTGGAATCATCAGACTGAAACAAACCCTGATCCAAGTACCCTTGCTTCATTAGGTATGGGATTGCGCTTTCAAATGAGCGATCGCTTGACCATCCGTCTTGATCTTGGCATTCCCTTGAGCCGCATTTTTGCCGAGAAAAAGACTTTGCAGGAAAATGGGATTTATTTCTCAATATTGACCAATCCATTTTAAGATTTATTCATGTGGAGAAACCTCAAAAAAAGGATTTGGAAGTGTAAGGAATTTTTTGTAATTATTCCTGTAACTACAGGAATTTTGCTAGGAATTCGCTTTATGGGGCTACTTCAACCCCTAGAGCTAGCTTTTTATGACTTATTCTTTCAATGGCGACCACCTGAACCCGTAGATGACCGCATCGTAATTGTGGCGATCTCTGAATCTGACATTCAAAATCTTGGTTATCCTATCTCTGATGAGACCCTCACCAAGCTTCTCAATTCAATCAAACAGCAGCAACCACGGGTAATTGGATTAGATATCTATCGCGACTTACCAGTACCGAAAACCTATGGTGCGACCTATCAAGAACTCGTCAAAGTATTTGAATCCACCCCCAATCTGATTGGCATTCGCAAAGTGATCGCTAATCGTGAAGGTAGTGGCGTTGCCGCCTCACCAATTCTAGAACAGCGCAACCAAGTAGCTGCTAATGATTTCCCACCCGATAACGACGGTAAAATTCGGCGAGTGCTGCTATCCCTCAAAGATCAACAGGGCAAAACCGTCACCAGTTTGAGCGCAGCCCTTGCACTGCAATATCTCCAAAAAGAAAATATTAAACTGGAAGTGCTTGACCCCAAAGCCCAGAAATATAAATTAGGTAAAGCGCTCTTTGTGCCTATGCAAGAAAATGATGGCGGTTATGTACAGCAGCAGTTAGGCGGTTATCAGATACTATCGAACTTTCGCAATTTCCAAGATGGATTCCGCTCCGTCTCCTTAACCCAAATTTTAAAAGGTGATATTCCTCAGGACATCTTTCGCGATCGCTTGATTTTGATTGGCGTTACTGCCGAAAGTAACACCGATTATTTTATTACCCCCTACAACAGCAACATTTTAGGCAATTCTTTTCCAGTTACCAGTGGTGTAACCCTCCATGCCAATATCGCCAGTCAATTAATCGCCCAATCCCTAGATGGTAGACCTGTCTTACGAGTCTGGTCAAAAACGATAGAGTCAATCTGGATTGCTATCTGGGCATTTTTTAGTGGTTTGTTATGCTGGAAGCGTTACAATTATCGACCCATCTCCCAATCAAAATTTGCATTCCGTATTCCTTGGGTTACTCTCGCGATCGCTAGTCTAGGGGGAAGCCTTTTTATCGCCAGCTATTTGGCTTTTCTATGGGGATGGTGGATTCCAATCGTTCCTGCATTGCTCTCGCTATTTAGTTCATCGACAGTTGTCACAGGCTACATTGCCCTCAGTGCCAATGAAACCCGTAGACGAGCCATCCTCTCGGTCATTCCTGATCTAATGTTTAATGTCAGCGTTGATGGCATTTATCTAGGACAGATTAACTACGATAGCGATATTGAGTTGCTCTATCCCGACTTTGAAAATATTGGTAAGCATCTCTCGCAAATCCTACCACCCGAAATTTGCGATCGCCATCTGTTTCATATTCAGCAAGCCTTAAGCACGGGCAAAGTGCAAGTATACGAGCAACAAATCTGCATCGATGGGAATTGCCAAGATGAAGAAGTCCGCATCGTTGTCAATGGCGTTAATGAAGTCCTGTTTATGATCCGCAATATTAGCGATCGCAAACAAGCCGAGCTAGCTATTTATAACAAAAATGCGGAACTAGCTAACACCTTAGAGAAACTCAAAACCACCCAAAAGCAACTGGTCGAATCAGAGAAATATGCCTCCCTCGGTAGCATGGTGGCAGGAATTGCCCATGAAGTGAATACCCCCGTTGGCAATAGTCTCATGGCAGCTTCAATTTTGGAGCACGCGACCCAGCAATTTGATGCAGCCTTCAGTCGTGGCGAACTGAAAAAATCGAGCTTACAAGCATATTTAGATAAAGCTAAAATCAGTAGTGAAATTCTCTTGTCGAATTTACAAAGAGCTGCCGAACTGATCCAAAACTTCAAGCAGGTTGCCGTCGATCAATCTAGCCTAGAGCAACGTAGCTTTTCTGTAACAGACTATATCGAAAAGATTCTGATCAGCTTAGCTCCGCAGATCAAATACACGCCCCACCAAGTAGTTGTCCAAGGTGATGCAGAGATAGTTATCCAAAGCTATCCGGGGGCATTGTCGCAGATCGTTACTAATTTAATAATGAATTCTCTGACCCATGCTTATGATGGATTGGACAAAGTAGGGCATTTGCAATTTGAAGTGGAGCAGCAAAATGACAAAGTAATAATTATTTACTCCGATGACGGCAAAGGTATTCCTCCAGAAAGCTTACCTAAAATTTTTGATCCTTTTTTTACAACGGCTAGGAATTCTGGAGGTAGTGGCTTAGGCCTACATATTATCTATAACCTCGTAACCCAAAATCTCAAGGGCAATATTCTTTGCAAAAGTGAGGTTGGCATCGGCACAAAATTTACAATTACCTTGCCTCAAAGTCTAGACGAATTCAATTACAGCGCTCTGCTGAACGGATTTCAGTGATCGCTAGTTTATCAATGATGTCTTCTCGACGACCGACTTTTTCTAAAACCTCGTGATAACAGTAACTATTGGTCTTTAATTTGGACAATAATGACAAAAGTTACAAATTCTTCAAAGAGAGATTTTTGGAAAAGACCTCTCAGGTTTATTTTGCAATGGGAAACTAAAAAAGCGATCGCCAAACAAATCAGTTTTTTAACGGCGATCGCTTTGATGTTTTCCAGCCTTGCCCCATTAGCAGCTTTTGCTGACTATGGCGATACCCTGCCATTACCGCAACCACCTTTCAAGGGCAAAATTGGCACAACTTACAAGGAATCTCAACCCGACTTTCCTAAACCCTTTAAAGCCCCTGCCAAAGCTCCCAATGTGCTGTTAGTAATTCTTGATGATGTTGGGTTTGGACAGACAAGCACCTTTGGTGGACTAATTGACACTCCCAATTTAGACCGATTAGCTTCGCAGGGATTGCGTTATAACCAGTTCCACACTACAGCGCTCTGCTCTCCCACTAGAGCCGCTTTACTGACAGGACGCAATCATCATTCCGTAAGTACGGGCGTAGTCACCGAAATTGCCACGGGCTATCCCGGATATACCGCGATTCTCCCCCGTAGCGCGGCAACGATCGCCGAAGTATTACGCAGCAATGGCTATAATACCGCCGCTTTTGGGAAATGGCATAATACGCCTGCCAATGAAACTAGCGCTGTAGGTCCCTTCGATCGCTGGCCAACACATTTAGGATTTGATTACTTCTATGGATTCTTAGGTGGTGAAGCCGATCAATGGAACCCACATTCCGCTCTCAAAAGAAGTAAAAAACAATTAGGAAATAGGTAGAGGGAGAAGATAATAGCGACGACAAGCAGAGGGAAAGAACTGTAAGATGTGAAGACGAGATGAGTTCAAGTTAACAATTTGCTTAACATCATAGACAACAACGAGATGAACGGCTAAAAAGCATTGAAAAATCCAGCGTAACGTAGGAGAATTTGTGGGTTTACCCAACTGGTTGGGAATGGTAGCTTGATTTTGAGCTAGAGCCAGTCTAAGTTGCCGTTGCCCCAAATTATAGACGAGTAAGCAAAGCGCCATAATCATGCCCAAAACCTGAATGCGACGACGAGATTTCAGGAAAACGCTAGAAGCAAAGAATAGAGGATCTTTGAGGAAGCGAAAACCACGTTCAGGACCTTGCTGAGCCTTGTATTCTTTTAGGGTCATCTCAGTCGTGAAATTGTCAGCATCAAGAACATTCGTCGCCAGCACAAATCTGCCACAGCGTCTGCGTTGTGCCGAGATTTGGGATTCTATAGGGGTGATAGTCGCGGTAACCCGATACGTCATATGACTGGGGAGGTCATTTTTGCTAGGTTTACCAGCTTTTTGATAATGTCGTTTTTCAACTACCTGAATATCACTGAGCTGATGCCATGACATCTTATTTGAAAGATGTTGGGCGGCAGCGATCGCATCAGCAGCACAAGCGAAGTCTTGTCCTGAGAGGGTCTGTAAATCTTGGTGACATTTATGGCGGAATTGCTCTAGTTTCTTGTCCAATTTTTCAAGGTCAGATTTGCGTCTTTCTTGGCTCTCAACTAATATCCACCTCTGATTGACCTCACCATATTCACTGACAGTTTCGCTGGTGCGATATCCTTTCAAATTGCTTGAGGCTAACTGAATATTTGACTCAACTAGCTCTGCTGCTTCCTTGATGCTTAACGGTACTCGTGTTAACCATTTTAGCCCTGCCATTGCGGCTATATTATCAGCACTGTATAGTGCTGCATCAGCTATGCAAATCCCTTCAAATGTCCATTGCTGTTTGAACTTTTGGAATAATTCTGCAAATCTCTCTTTATCTGACTGATTGCCGTTACCCATTTCCAGCATGACTGGGATATCCCCATCTCCCACACATAGCAGATTCATCACAAATTGTTTCAAGTCTGGGCGATGGTCTCGTGAATATCCGTATGTAATTTCTACTGCTTCCGTTGCTTCCCCTTCATACTTACCATCTACATGAAATGAGCTTGAGTCCAGATGTCCTGTTGCTACTTCTATGCCAAATTTCTTTACGGCCGCTAGGCTTATTGTCATGAATATATCACTAACGTTTTCGGCATATATATCATCCATGACTTGCCCTAGTCGGTCATCGTTTAAGTATTCCGCTTTCACTCCTGCTCCTAATAAATGTTCTATGGCAATCCCTTCATAGAATTTCTCAAACATATACAACGGCGCGGATACAAATCCTAATCCGTTGATCAGCATTGCTTTTACGATTACCCCTGCGCTTACTTTCTCTCGACTGTTTTTGCCCAGTCTTTCGTTGATGATCTCCTCTATCCCGATCTCATCAATTATTCCTGCTACGATTCCTAGATGGTCTAGGTTTTGCACTGTTATCTCGTTTCTGATATCTCCCTCCTGTTTCTATCCTTGCTTTTTTCCTATTCTAATTATTTTTGCCTTCTTTTTGGGAGCGGAATGTGGGATGGAATACATCGGTGGTTGAGAATACTAAGTATGTGGAGAAATCTCGCGATCGCGTTGATTATCACATCACCAATGACCTTGCCGACCATGCGATTAACTGGATTCGCACCCAGCAATCGATCGCTCCTGATAAGCCCTTCTTCACTTACTTTGCCACAGGTGCAACCCATGCGCCCCACCATGCACCGAAGGAATGGATTGATAAGTATAAGGGCAAATTCGATCAAGGTTGGGATAAAATTCGCGAAGAAGTTTTTGCGCGGCAGATTGCCAATGGCATTATTCCTCCTGACACGAAGCTCACACCTCGTCCTGCGGAAATTCCTGCTTGGGATTCGCTCACGCCAACGGAGCAGAAAGTCTATGCCCGTCAAGCGGAAGTATTTGCAGGTTTCCTCAGCCACACCGATGCTCAGGTTGGGCGCGTGATTGAGGCGATCGCCCAGTTAGGTGAATTGGACAATACCTTAGTCTTTTTCATCGCTGGCGATAATGGCGCAAGTGCTGAAGGTGGTTTGACAGGTGAATTGAACCAAATCAAGACCTTCAATGGCGTGAAGGAAACCACTGAGGAGTTTTTAGCGGCTCTCGATGATTTGGGCAGTCCCAAAACCTTCAATCATTACCATGCAGCTTGGGCTTGGGCAGGTGACAGTCCCTTCCAATGGACAAAGCAAATCGCCTCACACTTTGGCGGTACTCGTAACGGGTTAGTTGTCGCTTGGGGCGATCGTATTAAGGATAAAGGTGGTATTCGTAGCCAATTCCATCATGTTATCGATATTGCACCGACAATTATCGAGGCGGCGGGTATTGAGACTCCTGAGGTGGTCAATGGCGCAAAGCAACAGCCCATCGAAGGAACTAGTCTAGTTTATTCTTTTGACGATCCTGCGGTTCCCTCTCATCACAAGACGCAATATTTTGAAATGCTAGGCAATCGCGCCATTTATGACAATGGCTGGGTTGCGGCGGCGCGTCACGGACGCTTACCTTGGGAGCTTGTTTCTAAAACCAGTTTCGATGAAGATAAATGGGAACTCTACAATGTGGCAAGTGACTTCAGTGAATCCAAGGATTTAGCCCAAGAGAATCCTGCGAAGTTAGCAGAACTCCAAAGTCTCTTCCAAAAGGAAGCAAAGAAGCATAAGGTGTTTCCCCTAGACGATCGCCTCTATCAACGTTTTGATGTGGAACATCGCCCCAATATCAATGATGGACGCAATAGCTTTACCTACTACACAGCCGTGGTTGGCATTCCTGAAACCAGCGCTCCCAATATTAAAAATCGTTCCTTTAGCATCACTGCCGATGTGGATACCGCAAAAGCTGGTGCTGAGGGTGTGTTAGCCACCCAAGGTGGACGGTTTGCAGGTTGGAGTTTGTTCTTGAAAGATAATAAGCCGACTTTTGTGTATAACTATCTCAATAGCGATCGCACCACGATTCAGGCCTCGCAACCGATCGCGATCGGCAAGTCCAAGATCCGCTTTGATTTCACCGCCGATGGTAGTGCGATCGGTGCTGGTGGCACTGGCAAGATCTTTATCAATGATAAACAGGTTGCGGAAGGTCGGATTGAGAAAACCGTAGCGGCGCGTTTTGGTATTGATGATACCTTTGATATTGGTCAAGATACGGGTACGCCTGTGGTAGATAGCTATCAAGTCCCCTTTAAATTCACTGGCAATTTAGAGCAGCTTAAGGTCGATTTATTGTAACCAAAACCACTAAATTAGGGAATGAGCAAAGCTCATTCCCTAATTCATATTTATTACTATGACTAACCTAATCGAATACGAATCCGCTAGTGACGAAGTACGCGCAGTTTATGACGATATTCGCACCACTCGCCAAACTGAATATATCAACAATTTCTGGAAAGCTCTTGCCAATCATCCCCCCACCCTCCGTCGCACATGGGAAACCCTCAAGGAAGTCATGGGCGGTGAAGGCGATATTGATCCCCTGACAAGGGAATTGATTTACATCGCCGTTAGCGTCACTAATAGCTGTGAATACTGTATCGCATCCCATACCGCTGCCGCCCGTGCTAAAGGATTAACCGAAAAAATTCGCGGTGAATTACTCGCGATCGTTGCGACCGCAAATTCCACTAATCGCCTCGCTACTGGCTATCAAATTCCCGTCGATGAGCAGTTTAAAATCTAATGGCAGCAATTTTATTCGATCTCGATGGGACTCTCACCGATCCGAAGATTGGGATTACGACCTGTATTCAATATGCGATCGCTGAACTTGGCGGTCAACCACCAACCATCGATGAATTGCTATGGTGTATTGGGCCACCATTGAGCGTAAGTTTTGCGAAACTTTTAGAAACCGAGGATCGGGTTTTGATTAATCAAGCAATTTCTTTGTATCGAGATCGCTTCTCAACCGTCGGCTTATTTGAAAATGAGCTTTATCCCGAAATCCCTGAGGCTATTGCATCTATTCGTGCAGAAGGCTATCAAACCTATGTAGCCACCTCTAAACCCCATGTATATGCGAAACGGATTGTCGAGCATTTTGGATTGTCTGCTCTCTTTGACGGCATCTATGGCAGTGAATTAGACGGTACACGCAGCATTAAAGGTGAGTTGATTCAGCACATTTTGCTCAGAGAAAACCTTGATGCGAAAGCAACGGTGATGATTGGCGATCGCTCTCATGATGTGATTGGCGCGAAGCAAAATCAAGTCTTTGCGATCGGCATCACCTATGGCTATGGCTCTATAGAAGAGTTAAACAGTCATGGTGCTGATGCTATTGCTAATTCCCCCCCAGAAATTCTTCCATTGATTCCACTCAAATCATCAATTTTTTAATTCTCTATGAATGAATTATTATCTCGTCTCAATCCTAATCTGCTCCAACAACTAGACTTCTACTTCCACAAAATTGACTTTATCTTCCTGAATCGACTTTCCTTTTTGCTATTTATTCTAGCAATGTTACTAGCTACAGGATTAAGTCTCACTGTACCGCAGATTATCGAGCCTCTTCGCAATTGGCGGCTAGTCATTCGCTCTCTCATAGCAAACCTTGTAATTGTACCGATTTTAGTTTTAGGATTACTGCACTTTGTCCCCGTGAGTGAACCGATTAAGATTGGCTTTACAATCCTTGCAGTGGCGGCTGGTCCCCCTGTGTTACCGAAGTTAGCACAAATGGTAAATGGGAACCTTGCCTTTGCCGCAGGGTTGATGATGGTCTTGATGCTTGCCTCCGCAATCTTCATGCCAATTGTCTTACCACTAGTTTTAGATGGTGTGCAGATTAGCCCTTGGCAAGTTGCGAAACCCCTATTTGTGTCCCTATTACCTCCCTTAGCGATCGGGCTGTTGATTAGATGGCGCTTTGAGGCGATCGCCATCAGCGTTATTCCATTTCTGCGTCGAGTCAATAGCTTTGCGCTTATATTGGGTTTAACTTCATCTCTCGCCTTGCAATTTAATAGTCTGATCGTCTTAGCCCAAAGCGGTATCGTCTTAGCGATCGCTATTTTTATCATCGTCGCCTTTGCCGTAGGATATCTGCTCGGTGGACCGAATATCGACACAAGGTTAACCCTTGGCGTAGGCACGGCTCAACGTAATATTGCAGGAGCATTAATCGTTGCTGGTACAAACTTTGAAGATCCTGCGATTATCAGTGTAATTGTGGTGACGAGTTTATCGTTGTTTGTGGTAATTCGATTGATTGCCAGATTCTCAGTAAATCAATCAGCAAGTCAGCAGGTTCCATCGACTGAAGTAAGCACATCTTCTCTAGGCAATCCTCAATAGTCAACAGTATTAACAAGGGGCTTAAGCCCCTTGCCTGTCTATGTTATTCCTACAAGATGTCTTAGCGATTGCTATACCCCTAACCTAGATAGAGAATTAAATCAATGTGCTATTTTTAAGTAAAGGTTACAGGAAAAAATTGATGATTGCGAATCTTCAAAAGCAGTTCTTTACACCTGAAGAATATCTGGCATGGGAAGCAGAACAGCAAGTTCGCCATGAATATATTGATGGTGAAGTTTATGCAATGACTGGCGGAACTTTGCCCCATAATGATATTGCTGTAAACTTAACAACCATTTTGAAGCCATTCTTACGCGAAAAAGGCTGCAAAGTGAGAATGTCTGATGCCAAGGTCAAGATTTCAGAAAAAGGACCGTATTTCTATCCAGATATAGTAGTCAGTTGTAATGAGCAAGATCGGCGATCGCGTGAAGCAATCTTCTTCCCAAAACTAATTACCGAAGTTTTATCACCAAGTACCGCAGGCTTCGATCGCGGTGATAAGTTTAAGTATTACCGCCGTTTTCCTAGCTTGTTAGAATATGTCTTGATTGATGCTGAGAAAATTAACGTTGATGTTTATCGGCGGGGGAATGCGGGTAAATGGGAATTAACTAGCTATCCAGAGGATTTTGCGGAAACATCTAATCCTGATATTTTTGAGTTAACTAGTATTGATTTTCAATGTCCCTTATCGCTAATTTATGAAGATGTAGAATTGTCGCCAATATCGGAACTATAGCAAAACCCTAAAATCCAAATGGCGGCGCTTCGCGCCGCCATTTGGATTTTAGGGTTTTGCTCAGTAAACTACGGTAAATTGATAGAGTATTAGTACATTCAAATATTTTCGTTGTACAGTTCTCTAATCATGAAATTTACCCCTTTAAACGATCGCCTGCATAACTATCTTTTGTCTGTTACCTTAAGAGAGCATCCTCTCCTCAAGGAACTACGCCACGAAACTGCGAGCCATGCTAGAGGCAATATGCAGATTGCTCCAGAGCAGGGTCAGTTAATGGCTTTATTGATTCAACTGATTGGGGCTAAGAAGACCTTAGAGGTAGGCGTATTTACGGGTTATAGTTCTCTTTCCGTTGCCCTTGCATTACCTGAGGATGGAAAAGTAATTGCCTGTGATGTGAGCGAAGAATATACCAGTATTGCTAGACGCTATTGGGAAAAGGCAGAAGTTGCTCATAAAATTGATTTACATATCGCGCCTGCAATTCAGACTCTTGATCGCTTACTTGCCGATGGTCAAGCAAGCACCTTTGATTTTGTCTTCATTGATGCGGATAAAGAGAATTATGATGGCTACTACGAGCGATCGCTACAGTTGGTGAGGAAAGGTGGCTTAATTGCGATCGATAATGTCTTGTGGAACGGACGAGTAATCGATCCAGAGTTTCAAGATGCTGACACTTTAGCAATTCGTGCCCTCAATGAGAAGTTACATCAAGATCAACGGATTTCTCTATCGCTATTGCCTGTCTCTGATGGTTTGACCATTGCTTTAAAGCGTTAGATCTCAACGAAATAAGCGATCGCCTTTTGCTGTCATTAAGTGCGATCGCCATACAGTTTCATGGTTTTCTTATTTCCGATTCTTTCTGATTCTATTTTTAACGTGATGTGTAACCAAGCGATCGCGTTGATATATGTAAATAAAAATATTTTTTGCTTTTTTTTAAATGAATATCGCCCAAAAAATTCTGTCAATCTACCTATTTAGATGATTGCGCTGAAAATTTCTGTATAATTCACCTTGTCTGGTGATTATGCAGAAATTTGACTTTCAGCCTATATCGCTTATAGTTGTACTAGACAGAGATTTTCTGTCTAAGTATTTATAGTTAGCTAGCAGATTTAGGTTGAGGTGTATTTAAGTCACTAATAACCTTTTCTGTTAGTGGGTAAAATTGAACTAGAGGTTAAATGTAAACTGAGGTTATTATGCTTTCTAGCAGAATAGATCGATATGGTGACTGGAAAAACTACAAAGATCTATTTCAAAGTGGGAAACTCGGAAGTAGTCGCCCTTTCTTTGAAGGCGATAATGTTCGCGAAAGAATGAATCAGGTTCGCAAGTCAATTGTAAATATCCGTCACAATTGGAATAAGTTTGATGAGTTTATGGGCGACTTACGAGTTCTGTTAGAGAAGAATTGCCTCAGTTCTGAACATGATCCTGAACTGACCGAGAGGTTATCCAGACTTTTTGGTAATCGAAGAAACTGGATTGATCGACTCCTCCCAGATGAGAGGGTTGCAGATAATTATGATGCGGTTCGCTTGTACACATCTGCAAAAGGCTACGAGCAAATTTATTCATTTATGAATCTTGTATTCCGCAGCGAGCTATCAGCAGACTTTGAACACATCGTTAACAGCGTTGTGTTCTTGGTAGAGTTAATCAATATTGACCTATACAATTACAGATACAATCCACATACTGAAATCCAAGACTTTAACGGAGTAGTCTACCGAGGGATGTGTCTTACTGACAGCGAGATCCAAGCCTTTTCAAGAGTTTGTCAGCAGCCATTATCAGAACGCTATATTGCAATTCCACTAGGATTCCACTCTGCCAGTCTAAATCGATTGCAAGCTGAATCCTTTATGGAGCGTGGATTAAAGGAAGATTCATTGAGAATCCCGCTACTCTGGAAGATACATGTCATTAGCTTAGATGACAACCTTCTTGGAGTCTACCGCAATTTATTTCCAACGAGTATAGTTAGCAGTATTTGTGCAGTGCCAGTATCTGGGTTATCTGATTTTCCATATGAAGAAGAGGTTCTTCTACGCGGACCATTTTTTCAAGTTCTAAATTTTTATGAAGAAGGAATAATTGTAGGAAGACCTCTTTACGTACTTGAGGTAGTAATGCTAAACAGCAATCGGGATCACCCTAGCACGGCAGAGCTTGGGGTAAATGATAATCTTGCTCGGTCTATTTTTGGAACTATTGTAGGTATTAGAAGAAACCAGTTTTGCTTCAACTATTGCGATGATCACACTCTTCAAGATGATGCTAATGCTTATCGTATAAAGCTTGAAGAAGATCATCAGCAATTTGATAAAATGATTGACAAAGCTCAATTAATAATTCAATCCTAGGAGTATGTAATGGAATACGCAGGAACACTGTTTCTTATAGTTTTATTTATCCTATTTATTGTTGCTATTGTTGGTGGCAAGGTAAAAATAGCTCCTAATGAATTAACACTTGATACCCCAGGATTCCTTGAATACTTGCGGAAAGCTCAGCTTGCTCGTGGCACTAATAATCACACCAACAATGCAAAAGTTAAGGCTAAAGCAGAGAAATTTGTTACAAGACTGAGTTCGCTTCCGGCTGGAATTGTTCTTTGGGTAGATGATCACCAAACAAATAACATTAACGAAAGACTTGCTCTGGCAAAGTTAGGCATTCATTGTGAGTGTTATTCTAACAACGATGAAGCTATGCTGGCATTTGACCAAGTAAAACCTGATCTCATAGTATCTGATATTGGTCGAGATTCGGGTTCAGATGGTTTTGCTCTCTTAGAATCAATTCGCAGGAAATCAATTGATGTAGTGTTTATATTTTATACATTATCCCCCGATCAAGATCGTTTGGAAAAAGCTAAGCTTGGAGGCGCTACAGCTATTGTTGAACTACCAGATGATTTGATCCAAGAAGTAGAAACTTGTATAGCTTTGCGGAGATTTCGGCAATAACAGCAATCGCTAAGCAAGCTTACCAGTGCGATCGCCGATCTTTTAGGTTGAGTTGAAGTGACGAAACCGTGACGAAACCCAACATTGACAACATTGCCTTTATTTCTTACCTTAATATTTCCTCGCTAATAAAATCGGAGTTCTCACTTCATCAGAAAGAGAGAGCAGTAGCTCGACAATGAGGTTATCATTTCTCATAATTGGGTTGCGTTCCTTAACCCAACCTACAAGGTCAGCGATCGCACTAAATATATAGTTGGACTTCCAGTTCTTTTATCGGAGTAACAGTGAACAAAATTCAAAGTTTTTCGCTCAATTCGGAACAATATGCCAAACATAGACCTCAATACCCCGATGAGCTTTTTTTATATTTGAGCGAAATTTGCGGACATCGAGATCGCGTCTAGGATTGTGCAACAGGAAATGGACAAGCAAGCATTTCCTGTGCAAAAAATTTTTCACATATTGAAGCAACTGATATTAGTGTCGAACAAATTCAAAACTGCATCGCACATCCTAAGATCAACTACAGCGTTCCTCCTGCGGAACATACCCCATTTGAGAACCAGTCATTTGATTTGGTTACGGTAGCTTTGGCGATACAGCTAATCGAACTGCGGTATCGCCTCGCGGATGAGCAGTCACTTCTTCGACGAACTAATTAGGAGATAGAAGCACTACATCAGAAATTTTTTAGCTTTTAGATTACAAAAAAGCAATATTGTAAATATTGCTTTTTTAAATCAGTTACTCATCCTGAATTAAAGTCTCGATTTCTGCTAGTAACTTAGCAAGCTTTTTCGTTTTTTTAGGATTATCCCAGACTTTAGATTTTTTCATAGCGGTGAAAGCGTCACTCATCAAATCTTTGAGAGTAGGCTCTGTTACTGTCGTATCTTTAACAGAGTTAATGGCAGCAATCCTAGCTTTAATTTGAGCAAGAGAAAGATTTTGTACGATCGCCTCTTCAAGTAATTCTTGACGTTGAACTTCATCGCGGATACGAGCGATCGCTCTCGCTTTAGTAAATTCCAATTTGCCCTGACGCAAAGTTTCTAACACGTCATCAGGCATATTTAATAGCGGCAAACGGTTTGTGCGGAAGGATTCAGCATTAAACCTGCCAACATTAGCTAGCAAAGATTCAATCGCTTCAAGTTGACGGGTAACGTTATCCGTCAATTCTAAACCACGTTTTTTAGCATTGGCGGCTTGGTTTAAGGTAGAGATAATATCACTGATCTCAACGTCAAGAGCAAGGGATAACAACTCTAGAATAGCCTCGGTTTCTTCGACAGGGTTTAAGTCTTCACGCTGCAAATTTTCGACAAGGGCTATTTGAATCGCTTCTTTGTCTGTAACATCTTTACTGATGATCGGTACTGTATCTAGTCCAAGAATTTGAGCAGCCCGAAATCTTCTTTCCCCTGCAATTAATTCATACTGTCCATTTGCCAAAGGTCGAACTAATAGCGGTTCTAAGATGCCATGTTCTTGAATCGATTGCACAAGTTGTTGCATCTTTTGCGGATCGAAATATCGTCGCGGCTGCTTAATTGGCAATTGAATCAGATCCATTTTAACTGTCTGATTAGTTGCTGGAGACAGTTCATCCAATAGGCGCACATTACTAATTTGATATGCGGGTAAAGGTCGCTTACTAGCCATTAAATTATCTCCAATGAATCTGTAATTTGATTTAAGATATCGATAACTGGGTGTTTAGGAGAATGTAATCCTAAAGGTTCATGCATTTGCGCCGAGTCGGGGAAGGCGATCGTCCTTGGAATGGGGGGATAGACGGGGGCAATTGATGATAACTGAGTCTGAATAGTACTTAGGCTGGTTTTTGCTTGCAGGGTTTGTCCTTCGTGCATGGTGGGAATAAAACCCGCAACTTTAAGATTACGGTTAGCCCTTTGACGGACACGCGCAACGGTTTCTAGTAATAAGTTACATCCAACTAGACTTTTGTAATGGGTTTGAATCGGTACTAACACATGGGTAGCCGCAATCAAACTGATATAGCTAAGGATAGCAAGACTAGGAGGACAGTCAATCAGGATGAAATCATACTGCTCTTGGACTGTGGCGATCGCATCTTTGAGGCGCACTTCTCGAAACTCAGCTAAGACCAATTCCATCTCGGCAGCACTCAACTGAATGTTGGACGGCACTAAATCCATGCCATGAATATTGTGATGGATTGGTAAGCTTTCGTACTGAGTAATCGACTGATAAATTGTCTTGTCTAGTTGATAAATATCAAGTCCTAGAAATGATGTTAATGATGATTGCGGGTCCATATCGACTAGAAGGACTTTGCGATCGCGTTGGGCGAGTTGGTATCCCAGATTCATGGTTAGACTGGTTTTGCCAACCCCACCAGACTGATTAAACAGGGCAATAATCTTGGTCACAGGATATCTTGGTAAACAACACTTAAGCAGTGTAACTTATGTTTGAGATTTTTTGATAAACTGAGCTGCTTTTACAATCAATTTAATTATTTCAAATAAATTTGCAACTAGTGATACTAGACTTAATGAGCATTTGGCATCAATTTCTGAGTTGACGGGTAACGTTATCCGTCAGTTGACTTAAGAATCAAAAGTTGGGTAAGACAAAGATAAATGCATCCTGATTATCCATCTTTAAAATCAAATTAAAATCAAATCAAGAATAGAAGTAAAGCCCAAAAAATTCAGAGGGTTTAAGTTAGTTAATAGGAGTTAAGAGCGATCGCCAATCCCATAGTAAAATCCCCATAACAAAGACAATAAGTTGCATATGCCTACACTAAAGATTAATGAATCCGTGATTCGCCAAAATGCCAGCGATAAATCTTTCCAGCATGGGCAAGAATATGCGCGCTCGCAATCAGTGCGTGATTTGTTTTGGCGAGATCAAACTCTGCAAGCCTCAGTAGCAGGTAGCACATACTATCAGGTGAGCATTGGCTTTAGCGATCGCGGTATTCAATCCGCAAAGTGTTCTTGTCCCTACGATTTTGGAGGTTGGTGTAAGCATATTGTGGCAGTCTTATTAGTGGGTATGGAGCAACCCAAGATAGAAGAGCGCCCTAGCCTAACCCAAATGCTCGAAAAATTAGATCTAGAGCAAACCCGCAAACTACTACATAACCTCACGGTTCAATCCCCTGAATTAGTCGATCTCATTGATATTCAGATCCAACTTTTAAACAGCATTAAAGAAAGTAAATCTAAATCTTCTAAGGCTTCATCAAAATCTAAAGCTAGTAAAACCGAAACTCAACATCCTGAAATTGACCGTTCGCCTTTTCGTCGGCAATTAGCCTATGCATTACGCAAGGCTATACGCGATTATGAATATAGCTATAGTGATGAAGATGATCCTTTTACAGATACCATTTACGAAGAGATCGAAAAGACGCAGGTATTTCTAGAGGCAGGAGATAGTTTTCGGGCTTTTGTGATGCTATATGCGATCGCTGAAGAATTATGTAACTACACAGAAGAAATCGAAAACTATTTGGGCGATATGGAGAACTTAACCGATCATCTCGATCTCGCGATGGCTGAAGCAATTCTCTGGACAGATTTTTCAGTAAAGGATCGGCAAAAGTGGGTGACAGAAATCGAAGGCACACAGGATACACTATGTGCAGAACTTGATTTTAGTCTTGCTGCCTTGATACAGGGTTGGGATGATCCCTATTTACAAGCAGTACTACAAGGGAAAGAAAAGCCAGAGAACCTTGATCATCAATCTGCCAAAATCTCAACGCAATTTAAAAGAAAAAGGTCAACTTTTCAAAAGGGAGGGAATGTCTATGTTCACGAAATAAATCACCATCAGTTAGTGGGAATTCGCCTCAGAATTTTGCAAACCCAAGAGCGTTTTGATGAATACCTCAATCTGGCTAAAGATGCTGGCATATTTACCAACTATATAAATATGCTGCTCCAGTTAGGTCGGCATGATGAAGCAATCGCAGAAGCAGAGCATGTCCAAGATGAAGATCAAGCTTTTGCGATCGCGCAGCAGTTGCTAGAGCATGGTTTTGAGAAGCAGGCTTTATATATTGCGAATAAGGGATTGCAATTACAAGAGGAGGATGCTAAACGCTATCAGACGGTGGAGTTTGCGGAATGGACAGCCCGTTTAGCCAAAAGTTTAGGAGAGACAGGGATTTTGCTCAACGCCAAGATCATTGCGTTTAAACTCAAACCTTCCCTCGCTACTTATCACCAAATCCGTGACTTGAATAAGACTAAATGGAAGACAACTAAAGATATTTTGCTCAAATATTTATTACAATTCGATTCTTTTGCTGCTGCTGAAGCCAAGGTCAATATCTTTTTAGAGGAAAAGCTATTTGATGAAGCGATCGCGATCGCTAATACTAGTTATTGCCCAAGTCACACCAGATTACGAGTGATGCAAGCAGTAATCAAGAATAATCCCCAATGGGTGATCACGAAAGCGCAATCTTTGGCGGAGGATATTATTGCTCGCGGTAAATCCGATGATTATGAACAGGCGATCGCTTGGTTGGAACAAGTACGCAATGGCTATCAAACCCTTAAAAAAGAAAAGGAATGGCTCAGCTATCGCAATCAATTAGTTGAGGTAAATGTCCGTAAGCGTAAGCTCATGGAATTAGTTAAGCGCAAGGGACTTTAAGCGATCGCCTTTTGTCATCATTAAGCGCGATCGCCGAATATGCCTTGGTAATTTTTATTGGCTTATTCCTAAAAAGCGTCATTCCGAATTTTTTGTATAGCCTCTTTAAGATAGCCTATTTCACTAGAGCATATTTGATACACCTCGAAAGCATCAATACTAAAATAGTCATGAGCTAATATATTTCTCAAGCCCATGATATTTGCCCACTCAACATCAATATGCTGATCAAATGCTTTTTTGCTAATCATTTTTTCAAGTTTATTAATGTTCTCCCCAATTGCAACTAACATCATCGCAATTCCATCTAGTCGGTCAAGTCCATTATCATCACGCAGGAAGTCGTCAGGTGAGTTAATACCTGAAAATCTTCTCTCAATTCTTCTAATTGCTTCCTCAATTTCAAGAAATAACTCTAGAAGCATTGTTCGATCATACATAAACAGCCTCTCGTTCAATTCTTGCTTTTAAATACTTGTTCATCCCGTACCAATATCGAATTACATCTACTTCTTTACCAAATTTTGCTTCTAGTTCGTTTTTAAGTCCAATACGTTTTAACATATTCGGTTCCATCTCTACCACAATATCAATATCGCTTTCTTCAGTTGCTTCATTTCTCGCAACTGAGCCAAAGACTCCAATCTTAGTAACTTTATAACGAACGCTTAATTCTGGCTTTAAGGTACGCAACTCATTCAATATATATTCTCTGTCTAATGAACTCGCCAGCATTTGCCACCTCTTGCACTTCTTAGGCAGTTTATAAAACCGTCATCATCATTTTTATAATCGCATATTGCTTTCAAAATTAGCGATCGCCTCAAACATCAAAGGTTGAGTAAGAGAGAAAGTGGCGATCGCCTTTTACCATCATCAAGCGAGATCGCTAAAATAGCCTTATAGATAAAAGCGATCGCTTCAAAAATCCAAAAGTGAGTTAGGTAAAGATAAGTTATCAACTCTTTTACAGGATACCTTAAGAAAATGAAATGCTCTATCTTGATGTCATCTAGTTAAATAGAAAAGTTCACCAGTACGGTTATCCCTACTTTTCAGATGATACACATATTAAAAACAAGAGGTTAACATAAAATCAAATCTATATCTAGTGTTCAAAATTGTTTTGACCATAGTTTTAATACTAAATATAGAGCTGTAACCTGAGTTATCATCTAAAAAAATGGTTAAAACCGTTAATGAAGCTTTCGATGTTTTTCTAAAAGATTATGTCAACCTAGATATAGATACAACTAGGTTAGCTAGAAGTAGTCGAGACTGGCTTTTATCTCAAATTCACTCTTTCCCTGCCAAAGACAACAAATTTCCAATTTTATACTCAGAAAGAGATATCTTCTTTGGTTCCTTTGCTAGACGCACAAAAAAACGAGAGCTTGATGACATTGATATAATGATTGCTTTGAATGCCGAAGGAAGTACTTATCACGAACTAAATGATAGAGTCGAGATTTATATTTCTGAATCTGCATATAGATTAAAAGCACTTTGCCATGACAATACAAACGCTCTCAATTCGCGGAAAGTCATAAATAGCTTTATAAGCTTACTTAATCAAGTCCCTCAATATGAAAAGGCTGGTATCAAGCGCAATATGGAGGCTGTGACTCTTAATCTAAAAAGCTATTATTGGACTTTTGATATTGTGCCTTGTTTTTTTACACACAAGAACTGGCAAAATAAAGATTATTATCTTATTCCAGACGGTCAAGGTCATTGGAAAAAGGCTGATCCAAGAATTGACAGGCAAAGAGTGCGCGATGTCAATCAGATTCATGATGGCAATATACTGAATGTAATTAGATTAATGAAGTATTGGAATAGAAGACCAACCATGCCATCAATGTCGTCGTATTTAATTGAAAATATGATACTAAATTTCTACTCTACACACTCCACAAAAGCATCTAAGTTTGTAGATTTAGAAGTCCCTGAAGTATTGAAATATATTCAGATTGCTGTCTTTTATCAGGTCAACGATCCCAAAGAGATTCAAGGTAATATAAATAACTTAAGTAGTGAAGATAGCGACAAAATATCTAAGAGAGCATATTATGATTATGTGAAGGCTTTGGAGGCTATGGAGTTGGAGAGAAAAGGGGAACATAAATTATCTATCGAAAAATGGGGTGAGATATTTGGAATGAGATTCCCAACTTATGTATAGATAATCAATTACTTCAACTAAAAACCAAAATCTAAAAATACAATGAATAATATTGTTCAAGAACAAAATACACAACGAAAATTAGATTTATTAGCAGCCCAACGCCAAATTTATTCTGACGCAAAAAACTTGCAGATAACTAGTTTGATCATAGGAGTTCCATTAGTCGTTGTATGGTCTATATTTGTTGCTATTTTCCCTCAATTAGCAGTTTATGCTGGCTGCTGGGGGATCTTTGCTACATTTTTGGAGATTTTAGTTTTTTCTAGTTTGCAAAAAGCTGCTCAACAAAAAGCTGCAAAGATTCAACAAATTTTTGATTGTGAAGTTCTCCAATTTAATTGGGAAAATCTAAATTGTGGAATTCGTATTGATCCAGAGTCAATAATTGATGCCTCTAACAGATATAAGCGAAAAAATTTAGATTACTCTGCTCTTCAAAATTGGTATCCAATTAGCGTTGGGCAATTACCAATTTATCAAGCAAGAATTATTTGCCAACGTTGCAATATTTGGTGGGATGCTAAACTACGTCGTCGTTATTCACAGTGGATAATCATTATTTTGATCGCTCTAACAATTATAGTTTTTCTAATTGGTTTAGTTGGTGGACTAACTCTTGAGAAATTTTTATTAGCAGTTCTAGCTCCTTTAACTCCTGCTTTTGTTTTAGGGTTGCGCCAATACACTGAACATAATGAAGCTGCAACAAGCCTTGATCGTTTAAGAGAAAATGCAGAGACATTGGTACAAAGAGTTATTAATAAAAAACTGACACAGCAAGATATTGAAATAGAGTCATACAATTTACAAGCTCAAATTTATGATAACCGTCGTCGCAGTCCATTGATTTTTGATTGGATCTATTCTATTCTGAGGCGCAAAGACGAGGAACAAATGAATAAAGGAGCAGAATCTCTCGTTCAAGAGTTGATTCAAATTCCATAGAAATTTAAGGTACTCATTATTAAGTAATTGTAGATTAGATAATTAAGGACTTATTTCAGTAAGTTAAGTTAGTCAATTTGAGGAGAGCATCAATTTCCGTAAAGGGTTATGATTTTAGTAAAGATTGAGAAAAAATATGGCTGAAACCGTTATTTTACAAATACCAGAAGCATTGTACCAACGCTTAGCGATCGCAGCAGGAGCAACCCAGCGATCGCTAGATCGCTAAAACATTAAAAAATTAAATTTATAAAGAGGTGAAAAATGTTAACTACTGTTGAAGGAATCTATCGCAATGGACAAGTAGAACTTGTGGAAAACCCAAACAATTTACTTGAAGGAACGCGAGTAATTGTTACTTTCCTAGAAACTAAAACAATTGACCTAGCCTCTCAAGGCATCGACAAAGCCCAAGCAGCAACCTTGAGAACAAGTCTAGCCACCTTTGCCGAAGATTGGAATAGCCCTGAAATGAGTATTTATGATGACTATGACGCAGCCAAAGCCAAACTTTAAACGAGGCGATGTAGTTCTGGTGTTATTTCCAAATTCTGACTTGACAACCGCTAAAACTCGCCCCGCGATAATTGTGCAAGCCGACAATTTGCAAACAGGACTACCTCAAATCATTGTCGCCATGATTACCAGCCAGATGTTTCGAGCAGGACACCCTAGCCGAGTTACCATTTTGCGGAACTCGCCAGAAGGACAACAGTCAGGACTACTCGTTGATTCTGTAATCATGACTGATAACTTAGCAACGATCGCCACATTAGCAATTTATCGATTAATTGGTTCAATTCCATCACAAAATGTTGATACAGCCTTGAAATATACTCTCAACTTGAACTAAATCAAATGCCAGAATTACTGAAAAGAACCCATTTATAAATTTATAAAAACATGCCTGAAACAGTTACTTTACAAACACCAGAAGCATTGTACCAACACCTAGCGATCTCGGCTGGAGTAACCCAGCGATAACCATCAAACTTCTATTTCTGCAATCTTGCGTAAAACTTGCCATGCCACCTCTAGATCACCCCGATTAACCAGAGGAGCCAAAACCTGAGACATCGCATATTGCTTACCCTCTAGCTTCACAAACACAATATCAGCATCATTCGTCAACATCGCAAAAGTCGGGCGATCACTATTTGGACTAGCCATCAAATAAGCCAAAGTTTGAGGCAAAGCAGACCAAACCGAAAGCATCGTTTTATTTGACTCCAAAACGGCATTGTTGCATAAAAAGGGGAAGAGGAGGTAAATTAGATAAAAATCAGGAGAGGGAGTCCCAGATAATGAAAGAGAAATATCAGGTACGCAACTGGGCAGAGTATAACGCAGGGCTAAAACAAAGAGGAAGCCTGACCTTCTGGATTAGCGAAGAAGTAATCGGAGGATGGTTAAATCAAACATTAAGTGGCAAACGGGGTGCTTCAAATGATTACAGTGATATAGCGATCGCGACATTTATCACTGTAAAAGCGGTATATCAGCAAGCAGGAAGACAAACGCAAGGAATGTTAGAGTCACTATTTACCTTGATGGGAATAGATTTGCCAGTGCCAGACCACAGCACCGTATCAAGACGGACAGCAAGTTTAAGTGTGCCCTTACCAGTAATCCCCAAGCAGGGAGCTGTGCATGTAGTAGTTGATTCGACAGGGATCAAAGTCTATGGTGAAGGTGAATGGAAAACACGGCAGCATGGGATTAGTAAGAGACGGACATGGCGCAAATTACACCTTGGAGCCGATGAATCAACGGGAGAAATACTGGCTGCGGTCGTCACTACGAATGATTGTCACGATGGTGAAGTACTCGCCGATATTCTCGATGGGATTGATGCTGAAATTGATCAAGTTTCCGCAGATGGAGCTTATGACCATCGTCATTGTTACGACGAGATTGCCCAACATGGAGCTAAAGCCGTGATTCCTCCCCGCAAAGATGCCAAAATCTGGCAGCATGGCAATGCCAATGCTCCTCCTCATCCCCGTGACCAAAACCTGCGCTATATCCGTAAACATGGGCGTAAAAAATGGAAACGTGACTCAGGTTATCATCGACGTTCTTTAGCAGAAACCACGATGTTTCGTTTCAAAAAAATCTTTGGTAGTACTTTATGTTCTCGTAAATTTGACAATCAGGCGGTTGAGTTGTTCATCAAATGTGCTGCTCTCAATCGCATGATTCAACTTGCTAAACCTCTCTCCTCTCCTGTTGCTAGTTAATTATCTATCCTAAGATCCTCCATCTTTTGGCTTCTTTTTATTCATACAACAAAGCCCTCCAAAACAATAATCCACAAGCGATCGCGCAATACCAATACATCAATTCGCCCCTGTAGAGTTTCTTCACTATCAGCAACATCGATCGCAATTGACTCCTCCGCCTTAATCCGAAAAGGAGGATCGTATAAACCAGCGATCGTTAGCAATGGCGAGACGAGTAATAGCATCACCGTACTTTCTAGCAAATGTCCACCAGAGCGATGATAAATATAACGCCGCCAGAGAATCTCTAAATTGGCGCAATCGCTAGAATTGATCTCTGGTAACTGGTCGTACCACTCTGTAAAAAAATCCTTCGATTCACTACGACTCAAGCCAAATTTCCCCTCTGCTTCAGCGATCGTCGTGATAGCTTCAGTAACAGCTAATGTTTGCATAGTGAATACGTTGAGTCGGTTTTCAATACAATAATTCTAATCTCTAGCTTTCGATTCATAACAAGTCGCTATCCGAATATTATCAGAATATCTTTTGAAAAGTGCGATCGCCTGCTTAAATATTATCCCGTACAAAGGATAAATTTGATTTTATAGCCTATAAAGGATAAACTTAGTTTTATACCCTAAAAAGGATAAAAGCATCAGACCATGCTAATCCACTCCTCCAAAGAACTAGCTGAATATCTACGCGATCGCCGCAAAAGACAAAAATTAAGCCAAGCCGAAATAGGCGATCGGGTAGGCATCAAACAAGCCACCATCTCCGCCTTTGAAAACAACCCCGAAGGCACAAAATTAGAAACTCTATTTAAACTATTCTCCGCCCTAGATCTAGAAATACAGATTATTCCCAAAGAAGAAGCTCGTAAGCCTAGACAAGGATGGAAAGAAGAATGGTAAGAACAAGGCGTGTTAATAGCCTCAATATCCTCATGAATGGCTATCTAGTTGGGAAGTGGCAAAACTTACCCAGTAGCGCGATGAACTTTCAGTATGCAGAAGAATGGATAGAAACTGACGGAGCGCGTCCCATCTCTTTATCAATGCCCTTACGCAGACAGCCCTATGAAGGAGATCTAGTCTATAACTTTTTCGATAACTTGCTACCAGATAGTCGAGAAATTCGAGCAAGAATTCAAAAACGCTTTAGCATCTCCACCTCACAGCCATTCGACCTATTAACAGCGATCGGAGCCGACTGCGTCGGAGCGATCCAAATTTGTCAGGAAGGCACTCCCCAAACTATAGAGACAACCCAAGCACAGGCAATGTCAACGGATGAAGTTGCCAGATATTTGAAAGAATATAAAACAACCCCTATCGGAACAACCAAAAATAACAACGATTTCCGTATATCGATCGCAGGCGCTCAAGAAAAAACTGCCTTACTTTGGCATCAAGGAAAATGGTGTCGTCCTATCGGCACTACGCCCACCAGTCATATCTTCAAGTTTCCCATTGGCATAATTTCTAATGACAAGTTAAACATGAGTGATAGCTGCGAGAATGAATGGTTATGTCTCCAAATCACCAAGGCATTTGGATTACCCACAGCCGAAGCTCAAATTCAACATTTCGATGATGTCAAAGTACTAGTTGTAGAGCGCTTTGATCGCCGATGGTCTCAAGATCGCCGATGGTTGATCAGGCTTCCTCAAGAGGATATGTGTCAAGCATTAGGAATGTCGCCAAACTTGAAATATCAAAATCAAGGTGGAGCAGGAATCAGTGAAATCATGAAAATATTACTCGGTTCCGAAGATGCTAATGGCGATCGCGAGAAATTCTTTCGCAGTCAAATTCTATTTTGGCTATTAGCCGCCACTGATGGACATAGTAAAAACTTTAGTATTTACATTGGCTTTGTTGTATGAATAAAAAGAAGCCAAAAGATGGAGGATCTTAGGATAGATAATTAACTAGCAACAGGAGAGGAGAGAGGTTTAGCAAGTTGAATCATGCGATTGAGAGCAGCACATTTGATGAACAACTCAACCGCCTGATTGTCAAATTTACGAGAACATAAAGTACTACCAAAGATTTTTTTGAAACGAAACATCGTGGTTTCTGCTAAAGAACGTCGATGATAACCTGAGTCACGTTTCCATTTTTTACGCCCATGTTTACGGATATAGCGCAGGTTTTGGTCACGGGGATGAGGAGGAGCATTGGCATTGCCATGCTGCCAGATTTTGGCATCTTTGCGGGGAGGAATCACGGCTTTAGCTCCATGTTGGGCAATCTCGTCGTAACAATGACGATGGTCATAAGCTCCATCTGCGGAAACTTGATCAATTTCAGCATCAATCCCATCGAGAATATCGGCGAGTACTTCACCATCGTGACAATCATTCGTAGTGACGACCGCAGCCAGTATTTCTCCCGTTGATTCATCGGCTCCAAGGTGTAATTTGCGCCATGTCCGTCTCTTACTAATCCCATGCTGCCGTGTTTTCCATTCACCTTCACCATAGACTTTGATCCCTGTCGAATCAACTACTACATGCACAGCTCCCTGCTTGGGGATTACTGGTAAGGGCACACTTAAACTTGCTGTCCGTCTTGATACGGTGCTGTGGTCTGGCACTGGCAAATCTATTCCCATCAAGGTAAATAGTGACTCTAACATTCCTTGCGTTTGTCTTCCTGCTTGCTGATATACCGCTTTTACAGTGATAAATGTCGCGATCGCTATATCACTGTAATCATTTGAAGCACCCCGTTTGCCACTTAATGTTTGATTTAACCATCCTCCGATTACTTCTTCGCTAATCCAGAAGGTCAGGCTTCCTCTTTGTTTTAGCCCTGCGTTATACTCTGCCCAGTTGCGTACCTGATATTTCTCTTTCATTATCTGGGACTCCCTCTCCTGATTTTTATCTAATTTACCTCCTCTTCCCCTTTTTATGCAACAATGCCATTTACATTAATCAAAGCGGCAGCTACAGATTAACGCCTCTATATGATGTAATTTCCGTGTATCCATTCATCAAAAACAAGTCTCTATCTAAACGTAACGTCAAGATGTCCATGTCACTTAGAGGAGAGAAGACCAATTATTACAATTGGGACTCAATTCAGCCAAGGCATTTTATCTCAACAGCGAAAGCCGTTAATTTTTCAGAAGCAAAGGCAAGCTCAATCCTAGAGGAGATGCTGACAAACGTTGATGATATAGTCGCTCAAGTCAATACAGTCCTACCAGAAGAATTTCCTACTCATGTCAGTCAGCCAATTTTGGAGGGGATGCTATCTTTAGCCAAGCGATCGCTAAACAATCGCGCACAATGGATTTACCAACCTTAAATTATCCATGAACCTATTCGAGAACCACCGCCAACAAATCACCGCATCAGAAGCACCCCTAGCCGATCGCCTACGTCCACGCAACCTCGATGAATTCATTGGACAAGAACATATCCTCGGACAAGGAAGACTACTCCGCCGCGCCATCCAAGCAGATCGTTTATCATCCCTCATCTTTTATGGTCCCCCCGGAACAGGCAAAACCACCCTCGCAAGGATTATCGCCAATACCACCAACGCCCACTTCATCGCTATCAATGCTGTCCTCGCAGGTGTAAAAGAAATCAGAAAAGCGATCGAAACCGCCCAAACTCAACGTGGCTATCACAATCAACGCACAATCCTCTTTGTCGATGAAGTCCATCGCTTCAACAAATCCCAACAGGACGCATTACTGCCTTGGGTAGAAAATGGCACAATCATTCTTATCGGTGCGACTACTGAGAATCCCTTCTTTGAAGTGAATAAAGCATTAGTCAGCCGATCTCGATTATTTCAATTAAAGCCATTAACCGAAGCGGATTTGCGGCGCGTATTAGAGCAAGCAATTAGCGATCGCCAAAGAGGTTATGGCAACCTCAATGTAAAAATTGCCGAAGAAGCGATCACTCATTTAGCCAATGTTGCCAACGGTGATGCAAGATCGTTGCTGAACGCATTGGAACTAGCAGTAGAAACTACAGAACCAGATCAAGATGGGGCGATCGCTATTACTTTATCCGTAGCCGAAGAATCAATTCA
Organism: Pseudanabaena sp. BL-A-41; assembly: GCA_050632425.1. GTDB lineage: Bacteria > Cyanobacteriota > Cyanobacteriia > Pseudanabaenales > Pseudanabaenaceae > Pseudanabaena. The sequence goes on from CP192606.1 coordinate 166,450, forward strand.
ACAAAGAGCAGTTCTCTACGACAAAGAAGGCGATGCTCACTTTGATACAATTAGCGCCTTCATCAAGAGTGTGCGTGGTTCCGATCCTGATGCTGCCCTCTATTGGTTAGCCAAAATGGTCTATGCAGGAGAAGATTCCCGTTTTATTTTGCGACGATTACTGATTTTAGCGAGCGAAGATATCGGACTTGCCGACCCGCAAGCGGTGGTAGTCGTGAATGCTTGTGCTGAAGCCTTTGACCGTATTGGTTTACCCGAAGGTCGCTATCATTTAGCCCAAGCTACACTATATCTTGCCAATGCTCCCAAATCAAATAGTCTCATGGGATTCTTCGACGCGATCGCCGCCATAGAGCAGGAACGTCAATCCGATGTTCCCAATCCCCTCAAAGATGGCAATCGTGATAAAAAAGGATTCGGTCATGGTGCTGGCTATCTCTATCCCCACGCCTATCGTGACCATTGGATCGAACAGCAATATTTACCCAGCAGTTTGCAAGGACAGGTATTCTATCAACCATCAGATCAAGGTGCAGAAGCCGCGATTAAGTTACAAGTGGAACGCCGCCGCGAGGCACAATTGGCAGCAATGGTAAGCGGTATAGTAATAGAATTGCCTGAAATACTCACCTTTAGCCCCACAGATACCAAAAGCGATCGCTGGTTACAACGCACCATCGGACAGGCGGGTGAAAGATTAGCAAAAATACGCGATCGCCTATTCTCCAAATTATCACTACAACGTCATGATGTAGTTCTCAACTTAAATGCTGCTACAGGATTATTCACATGGGAAGCATTGCGCTCGGTTCCAGAAGGCGGAGTCTATGCGCTGAACTATCAAGAATCGGAAGCGATCGCTTTGCAAGAACAAGCAGCAAGTTTGCCCGAACTTTTGCGCCCAATCGTTCTACATGGTTCTTTAACGGAACTTCCTGAAGCGATCGCCTCTATGGGTTTTGAAGCGATTATTGGCTATAACACTCTAATGCGCGAACCAGACAAATTAGATTGCATTCAACAATTAGCAAATCTCTTACAACCTCATGGCAAAATCGCTCTCTATGAATCAATTCCCAAACACACGCAACGTATTTATCGATTAATCGATTTACCAAAGGAATTTGGCGATCGCTGGATACAAGCGGAAGAAGATATCTATGCCAATCCTAATGACCCGATGACAAATTGGGATATCGATGATTTGCGATCAGCTTTTGAGAAAGGAGGTTTAAGGGTTGAAATAGAAGTAGAACGCATCAGTACGCCTATGCAGATTTCTACGGCTTTATTAAACCGTTGGTTTAGCAAGTCTCAAACAAAGCCATCCTATGCCAGCCATCTAACCAAGTTTCTCACCGATGATGAAATCGCGATCGCTCAACAATTACTGACCAGTAAACTATTGAACAAAACAGTAAATTGGGAAAGTTCAGCAGCAATAATTAGGGTGTGACCAGAATTTGATGTAAGAGAAAAAAGCTGATAAGGTTATTGAGTTTAGGGAATCGGCAAGAGAGAGATTAATGTATGAATACATCAATAGTTGAGAGTAATGAGAAATTTGTAACCCTGCAAATTAAGATACCATACAGCAAATCCTTCTTAGAAACAGAAGCAACCATCCAATCTGTGTTAAATGAAGCAGGAACAATCGCAAGTGGTGAAGCATTAAAACAGTTGGATACAGATGGAATGCCGATAGAGGTAGAGGGGAAAATATTGACGAGTAAGGGAAAACAGGCAAAAACGTATCAAACGCCCTATGGCAGCATCGCCATAAAGCGCCACGTTTATCAAGGGAGTACAGGAGGGACAACATACTGTCCATTGGAAGTAGAAGCAAGGATCATCATTACCTCAACGCCAAGATTAGCTAAGCAGATCAGCCACAAATATGCAGAAATGAGTAGTGTGAGACTAGTCGAAGACTTACGAGAGAATCATGGAAGAGATGTACATCGTTCATTCGTGCAAACCCTAGTCGAGGCAGTTGGCAGTATCGCCCTTAGCAAAGAAGAAGACTGGACTTACCATACCCCAAAAGACGAGAGACTTTTTTAGGACGACTGCAACGGGAAGTTGAGACTGTCAAGCAATTGTATCCCAACGCCCATTATCAAGGTTTAGCCGATGGCTCACCCGAAAATTGGGCTTTTCTCAATACTGTAACCGACACCCAAACATTAGACTTTTACCATGCCACCCAGTACTTAGACAAAGCCGCTAAGGCAAGTTATCCACGAGATGAACAGGCTCAAAAAGCTTGGATGGATACTCATTGTCACGGCCTTAAACATCAAGTCGGGGCGGCTTCTAGATTACTTGCTGAAATGCAAACTATTCAACCCAAGCGTGTTTCTCAATCGATTCTCCAAGGGCTTCAAGATGCTATTACTTATTTTCGCAATCATCATCACCAAATGCTTTATGTTGAAGCCATCTCCTCGAATTTACCAATCGGTTCGGGGATCACCGAATCTGCTTGCAAAGTAATTATCAAGGCTCGCTTAGGTTGTTCTGGCATGAAATGGAAAGATTGGGGTGCTTCTGTTGTTTTGAGCCTTAGAACTTTGTCTTATACCAAAGGGCGTTGGCAGCAATTCTGGGCTAAAATAAATCGCTATGGTTTCTCTCTCTAATTGCTACATCAAATTTTGGTCACGCCCTTCTAAACTCAATCATTTTGCTCTCAAATCTAAATTATATATCAAGGCTTTGCAGCAATCTTTCTTGAAATGGCACTCCCTGAAACCTTTTTAGACTTCTGCGTAACATGAGTTAAGTGGACAAGAAAATCAGTTTAGCACCAGTATTCTCAATCGCAGTTCTGACCTCATCGCTACAGTGGAGATTGAGATTGTCCATCACGACGACCATCGTATCGTTTAGCTGAGGTACAAGTACCTCAGTCACATAAAACAAAAAAGTTACCGCATTGTTATAAGTTAGAACGTCTTCGGATCAAGACTAAACTCAATCATTTTGCTCTCAAGGCTAAACTTTACTTCAAGGCTATTAACGCTAGTTTCTCTCTTTTCCAAAAAACTGGCTATTCCTTGCACTTAACATCAGTTAATAAATGTTTAAAGTTGGGAATTAAAATTCCTTGTCAAATTGTACCAACATAAAGTATAAGTATTACTGGGAATGGAAAATTATTTAAATTTACTTAAGTAGTTTTTGGGAATTAAATATAGCGCTTTTCAAGCAATCTAGGTACAGGTTGATTTCCCCACATTCGGCGGGGAAATCAGCTTGTATTGCACTAGGTTGGTGAACGCTATATAGGATGGTTGAGAGATAACCTATTATCTCTGCCAAATTGATGCTTTAATTTGCATAACGAATACTACATAAGCTTTTCTACTTAACTATTAAGTTCCTCATTCAGAGCTTTCTGTGTTGTTTTATTCAAGGCAGAAAAAATACGTCTATACCAACTGTATTAGATCTCTTTGATTTTGCACAAAAATCAAAGCTAGGGAAATTTATTATGTCATCAAAACAAGATTGGGTTAATTTTGCGTTACAACGTCCTAACTACTTCCCTGGACAGTACCTACTTGATGAAGACTTTGAGCTTGCCCATCGCTATCTCAGCGATCGCCAACGCTATGTCAACAGCCGTCTACATTTAGCAGGTATTGTTGAAGGGCTTGAAGTGGAGGCGATCGCAGGTCAACCTGAGGTAATCATTAAGTCGGGAACCGCCATCGACGGGGAAGGCAATTTAATCATCCTCACCGAAGCAGTAACCAAAAAAATCAATAGCTTGGGTTGGTTATGTCTTCGTTATCACCAAGAACCAAAACTATTACAACAGCCAGAAATCCCTGACAGTTATACTCGTTTTGAAGAGACTCCCATCATCACCTTAGAGGCAATTCAATCTAACGATGCCATAACAATTACTTTGGCAAAGGTGATTCTAGAAAACGAGCAAGTGATAGTTGTCTCAAGCGTGCGGCAATATTCTGGAGTACGTCTTCCTAGCACTACGCAAGATATCGAACTCCGCAGCGATGGACAGGATTTGAGTATTCAAGGTAATTTGACAATTACGGGTGCATTGCAATTAGGCAAAACTCTTATTGAAGAAATTTCTCAGAGTATTCCTGCCATAGATCGCCCTAACGTGATCCCCTCTGAAAAGGCGGTTAAAGATCACATTGCGGCGGCGCTATCTAATGCGGGTAAACCTACGGGAGAGGCTCCTGCGGTGCGCCTCGATCAAAAAGATGGCAAGATGGTGGGTTGGAAGATCAAGGGTTCAGAAGAAGCAAAAGACCCAACCTCTTTGCTACGGTTGCTCGCCTCGGATGATGGAGTTGAAAAGCCTCGCTTGACCGTCGAACGTGACACTGGAAAATTAATCGTCCATGAAACGCTGCGAGCGAAACATCTGGAGATAATCAACCCCATGCGCCATCGGATGTATCCTGCGGGTTCTACCGATCCCCAAAATCCGACAATATATAACGATATTTTTGAAGCTGAAAAGGCAGGCGTGATCGTTAAGTCAGACGATCTGCCTAAAAGCTCCTATGACAGAACAACTTGGAGTGCGAAAGAGAGCTATGCATGGCGTGAAGGGATTTGTTATGGCAAAGGCAAAGAAGATAAAGGAGGGGCAATCGTTACACTGCCTTCTGGCTATGACACAGTATGGATCAGAATTGCCAATGCCAACGAGTGGCATGTTGTGAATGCCCAGTTTTCCGCAGATGGCAAAGTATTCCGAGATTTGGGTAACTGGTCGGCAGGCAAAAGAAATGGGAATTGCTACTGTCCAGATGGCTCTTTGGGCGACTCATCTCGCCCCTATCACCAATGGCTACCAATTCCCGTCGGTAAGTCGGGACAAGTGAAGCTAGTTCATAAGGCTGATATTAATGGTGTTTGGTTTCTCCTATCAGGAGTTGCCTTTAGCCAGAATCCATGGGGTCATGCAAGTCAATCGGCATTAGCATACCACTGGACAGATCAAGTGAACCAAGGAGATGCCTCTGGATGGGAAAAAGATGAATGGAACGGCGATGTTCTAGCTTACTTCGATAATCTCGCAAGTTACGAAATTCGCATTCCCGTTGTTCCCTCTGGTCGCGATAAGTTGTTATATTTGATTAACCATAACGACTGGTGGAATGGAGTGTTACATACAGGGCTTTCGATAAAGATTGGGGGCAGCTACCAACCGATTGAACGCTTTCTTGCCACCTATGACAATCCTTTTTCAAGGCATTGGAATAGTAAGTTTTATAACCGTTATATTGCTGCGCGTATTCCCGCCGATATGATAGACAAGGCTTTAAACCTTACTACCCCCAGTGATCGTATGACCCAACTGATCAGCATTAAGGTCGATCTAACCAAGCAAGGTGAGGGTAAAGGTTTTGAGGATAGGTTATATTTCCGAGAACTTGGTACTCACGATTTAGAGCTTCCCTATTTTCTCTAAGAAACCATTTAAGAATTACTTGCTCTTGTCAAAAATTCTTAGAGATCCCCCTCAATCCCCCTTGCAAAGGGGAAGAAGAAAATTCTCCCCCTTGCAAAAGGGAAAAAGAAAATTCTCTCCCTTGTAAAAGGGGGCGGAAAAATTCTCCCCCCTTTACAAGCTATGGTGTACACACAAGTCATAAAACCCAGTCAAGTCAACAATTAATCGCCCCCTAGCCCCCAATTCTGGGGGAACAAGAAAATAAAATTCTTTCAAAGTCCACCAGAATTAGGGGATTTAGGGGGCTTAGATAAATCAAAACGTAGACAGTTAGACTTGTGTATACACGGCAGCTTTACAAGGGGGGCTGGGGGGATCTCAACCTTAAATAGTTTCCAATTGATCGCTTCAGCTTGATTTTCACTATGTCAGGTATTTTCCTATGCAAGAACAATTGCAAAAACGACTCCAATCCCTAAAAGCTGAATATGAAGCGGGGCAGCAAGTCTTGGCAAATTTAGAAGCCAAGAAAGCAGGCTTGCGCGAAACTTTGATTCGGATTAGTGGAGCCATTCAAGTGTTGGAGGAAGAACTGGCGATCGTGGTTGAGAGCGGGAATGAGCAATCCGATGAAGTCTTAGGCAAGGAGGAATAACTAAATGTTAGACGACTTGGATAGCACCCTCAAAAAATTTCTGATTCATGAACTGCCAGATTTACAAAATTCAGCGGAAACAAGTGTTTCCATTAGTTTTGATCTGCCAACAGAAGGAGGAATGCAACAAAAACCCGCCATTAATCTTTTTCTCTATGATGTACGAGAAAATTTAGAATTGCGGAGTCGCGAATGGACGATGCAGCGTCGTGGGAATGGTACAGCCGTGAAAACTCAACCCCCTTCAAGGGTGGATTGTTCCTATCTAATTACTGTCTGGGTAAATGCCGATGATCCGCAACAAGAACACCATATCTTGAGCAAAATCATGAAATTGTTGTTATCCCATTCAGTTATACCCCCAGAAATGTTGCAAGGTAGTTTACAAGACCAAGAGTTGCCCGTGGTCTTAACCGCAATGCAATCTGGCTATTTGCAAAGTCCCAGCGAATTTTGGCAAGTAATGGGTGGGAAGGCTAAAGTTTCTTTACATTGCACTGTGACCATTGCTGTACCGATTGAAAAAGACACTGGAGAATATCCGCTAGTTTTGGAAAATCTACCTCGACTCTCACGTTTGTCCTAATCTCACCCTAGCTCATGATTTTAATAATCATTAAGCCCAGATGTTAAAGCAAAAACGCCGCCATCAAGTTGCATTAGCAGGACAAGTCATCAATGCTCTCACTGGTGATGCGATCGCGGGGGCAAGGATCAAAATCGTTCAGGCTCCAGATAAATTTATTGATGTCGTGATTTTCAAAGCCCAACTCTTCGGGTTACCCGACAGTTTATGGATGAAGCAATCATATTCAAGAATTCTGAACACCTCTCTTGAATATTTATCACCCAGAATTCAAGAGTTTCAAGAACGACTGACCAATCCCCAGACAAATAATAAGGAGAAACTAGAATTATTCAAAACACTAATAGCTGATCCATCTCTAAACAATCGCCAAAAATTTCAATTACTACAGAATCTTTTGGATTATTTTCAATCTGACAAAATCATAAATACTGAATATTCAGAACGAACATATTCTACCCTAGATGGATGGTTCTATTTTACTGATTTACCAACAGGTTCTTATCGATTAGAAGCATCACTTCCTATTGCTGGAATGCGTTATGCAAATACTACAATTGAGGTGGAAATTTCTGATATAAAAAGTAATATTGAATCGGATCAAAATACTCCTTTTTCTGATAGACTAAAGCTAATTCTAAAACTCAATCCAACGACAGTTTTTGGAAAAGTCATTGATTCAATAACCAATGAATTAGTTGACATGGCAAAAGTCAAAGTTTGCGAAAATGAAGACTATGCTATTAGCTCGAAAACAGTTAATCAAAACGGACGGGGGTGGAATTATCGTCTAGTTGCGTTAGAACCAAATAAGCCTTTCACAACTTTAACTGTATCGGCTCAAGGCTATGTAACCCAACAGCACCAAGTTTATTTACAGACAGGAGATATCAAACAACTCGATTTTCAGTTAGTTTCTCAGTGATCGTTGATTTAGTTTATGTAATCAATCATTACCAATTTCAGGTAAAGGAATAGATAAGAATGCCTACCTATTTATCGCCAGGTGTCTACGTTGAAGAAGTTGCTTCTGGACTGGCTCCCATTGCAGGAGTTGGAACAAGCACAGCAGGATTTATTGGAATTATTTCACTTGCCGCTTTATCTCCTGTTGCATCGACTAAAACAAAGTCGAAGAAAGATCCTGTTGGTGATGAGCTAGTACCCACTGCACCACCAACAGTTGAACCAAATCCTCTTGCGAAAAAAGGCGACTTTATTATTGGCGATGACCAATATTCAGTCGTACTCCAAGACCAAAAGAAGGCTGAAGATGCTGTTATCCTTGCCACATCTATCAAGGTGGGTGAAGTCCAGCTTTGTACAAACTTCAGTGAATTCAAGAAATATTTTGGGGATTTCTCTACTGATCCTGGACAAAATATCCTCGCCCATGCAGTTTATGGCTTTTTTAGAAATGGTGGAACTCGCTGTTTTGTTACTTGGGTCAAAGCCGAAAAAGATATTGATGTTGCCTTAGATCGATTTGAAGCAATTGACGAAATTGCGATCGTTGCGGCTCCGGGGGTAACGGACAAATCGACACTTGGTAAAATTGACATTCACTGTCGGCTATTAGGCGATCGCTTTGCCATTTTGGACACAGGAGAAGACATTGAAGTAGATCAGGAGAAACTCGAACCAGGCGGATCAAAATCTACAATATTAGGTAACTCTGACTACGCAGCAGTATACTTCCCTTGGATTCAAGTTTTTGATCCTATCAGCAATGCTCCAAAATTTGTCCCACCTAGTGGTTATATCGCTGGGGTTTATGCCCGCGTTGATAATCATCGTGGAGTCCACAAAGCTCCTGCTAATGAGCCTATATTGGGTGCAGTGGGCTTGAAGCAAGAAATTAGCAAGATTAAACAAGAACCCCTCAACCAAATGGGGATTAACTGCATCCGCAATCTTAATGGGAACATTCGGATTTGGGGCGCAAGAACCTTAGGAGCAGGCAAAGACAATCCTGACTTTAAATACATCAATATTCGGAGACAGTTCAACTATATCCGTGAATCGATTGATGAAGGGACACAATGGACAGTCTTTGAACCCAATACCCCAGAACTTTGGGCGAGAATTCGTCGCAATATTTCTGCATTTTTAACCAATGAATGGCGTAAAGGCGCTTTATTTGGCACAACTCCCCAAGAAGCATTCTTTGTTAAATGTGATGCCGAAACCAACCCGATTGACGTGCGGAAATTGGGACAGGTGGTGACGGAAATTGGCGTTGCTGTGATTGAACCTGCTGAATTTGTGATTTTCCGTATTACACAAATCGTGACAGAAGATAAAGCTTAAGGATAAACAAAACGCCCACAATTATCACGGGAAAAATTGTCTAGTGAGTCTCTTTAATTCTCCTTATCCAACATTAACTGCACCGGGAGTCATCCTTCAGGATATTGCCTTAATTCCGAGAGATGGCTTAATAACTGGTGTCCCAGTATTTTTGGGAGTTACTCAATCTCAAGACAATCAACCGCTTGAATTGCTTTCAATCCCCAAAATGCTCACTCTTTGGCCGCAGTTCTTACAGCAATTTGCAGACTATCCAGTGAGTGACTATTTAACCCATGCGGTACGGGGTTTTTTTGAAAACGGGGGGCGTTTATGTTATGTCCTACTCCTGCCAAATGTTTCCCAAGACGATACTTCTTTTACTTTGTCAATGGATACCCTTGGTCAAGGATTACAAACCATTGAAGCTCTGAATACTATTGATCTCATTTGTGTGCCTGACATCATGCAATTGACTTCAATCCGCGAGATCATGCAGTTACAAGCCTTAGTGCTTGAACACTGCGATCGCATGGGCGATCGCTTTGCCATTCTCGATAGCCTTAACACCGCTAATCTTGAGGAAATCAATCAACAGCGACAACAGCTCATTGGCAACAATGGCGCAATTTACGGGTCTTGGATTATGGTTGAAACAGTTTCCTATCCTATTCCACCCTGTGGACATATCGCTGGGATTTATGCCCAAAATGATCGAGAAAGTGGTGTGCATCGTGCTCCAGCCAACTATGTAATCAAAGGTGTTCTAGACATTAGTCTTGCCTTATCGGCTTCGGATTGGCAACGTCTTAATATCGAGCATGGTGCTGGCGTGAACTGGATTCATAGTTTTAAGAGTAGAGGTATTCGTGTTTGGGGAGCGAGAACTGTTAGTCAGGTTCCAGGCTGGCAATACGTGAATGTTCGCCGTTTAATTATTACTGTTTTACGGTGGGCTGAACATAATCTGATGGGAATTGTTTTTGAACCCAATGACACAACATTATGGACTCGTATCGCACGAGAACTGACTGTTTACTGTGAATTCCTTTGGCAAAAAGGCGCACTTCAAGGTCAAGAACCCGAAGAAGCATTTTATGTCAAATGTGATGAAGAAACAAACCCTTTAGAGGTTCGCAATGCAGGGCAAGTGGTGGCTGAGGTGGGTTTATCACCCACAACCCCCGCAGAGTTTATTGTTATTTCCTTAATCCATGGAAGTAGCGGTATCACCTTTGCCTAGACTGTTACTAATTATTCACTTGATTTTACTAAGGGAGAATAGATTCCATGCCGAATATTAAAGATACCCACGATCCTTATAACAGTTATAACTTTTGGGTGGAATGGGATGGTATTGTCCATGCTGGATTTCGCGAATGTAGTGGGTTAACGGGAACTCGAACCGCTAGTACCTATCGTGAAGGGACAGATAAAAACTTGGCTCAACGTCAACTTCCGGGTTTGAATAGCTTCGGCAACATCAGCTTGAAACGGGGCTTTACTGATAACGATGAGTTGTGGAAATGGCATCGCCAACTGCTTGATGGTGAACCAGAAAGGAAAAATGTCTCTATTATTTTGGCAGATGATAAAGGCGAGGAAAAAATTCGTTGGAATTTGGAGAACTGCTGGCCAACTAATTGGAATGGACCTGAGTTTAATGCGACTGGTAGTGAAGTGGCGATCGAGTCATTGGAACTAGTTCATGAAGGCGTAACTGTTGGTTAATGAATTAAAAAATGTATCAAACTGAATTTCCATTTACTTTACCGCATGGCTATATTGACTCTGAAGGATGCTTGCATCGAGAGGGAGTCATGCGACTCTCCAGAGCTACAGATGAAATTACGCCACTCCGCGATCCTAGAGTACAGAAAAATTCAGGGTATCTAGTGATTATTCTGTTAGCAAGGGTAATCACTAGATTAGGTACGATCGAGCAACTCAACACTAAAATTATTGAGGAGTTGTTCTCTGGAGATTTGGCTTATCTTCAGGATTTCTACCAACGGATTAATCGAAATGGTCATACGCGATTTCGGGTTGCTTGTCCCCATTGCAACGGTGAATTTGAGGTAGAAACAGACCTAGTGGGGGAGTAACATGCTACCCCCACAAGCGTCTGCTAGAGGAGGTAGCATACCTTTCCTATCATTTTCATTGGTCTTACGAAAACGTGCTAAATATGGAGCATTGGGAGCGTCAACAATGGGTTTCGCAAGTTGCTCAGATTAATCAACAAATTAACAAACAATCGAATCACGGTCGTTCATAAATTTGAGATTGATTTGTTTAGATTACAGATTGTTATTGTTCCCGTTTGTATAGAGGCTAGGAAAATGGCACAATCTCAAAAGAAAGGAGGAAAAGAAAAACCTCGCGATCCCTATATGGCTTTTAATTTTGCAGTTGAAATTGAAGGCTTAACGGTTGGTGGATTTTCCGAGGTGATTGGCTTAAGCGGCAAATTAGAGCTTGAGACCTATGTGGAAGGTGGAGTTAATCATCATATTCATCGCTTCCCTAAGCAAATGGATTATCCGAATTTAGTCTTAGTTCGAGGATTAACAGAAAGGGATGATCTTTGGAAATGGTATGAGGATGTGACTCGCGGTAAAATCCGTCTACAAAATGGCACGATCATCTTAAAAGACAGTAAGCAATCAAAAGTGATCGCTTGGAATTTCAAAAAAGCATATCCTGTGGCATGGGAAGGGCCGCAATTAAATGCAACAGGTACACAAGTCGCTTTTGAACGCATGGAATTAGTCCATCGAGGTGTGTACAAAGCCTAGCATTCTAGAATTTCAGTCCTGTTTTGTGTTTTTATTGGTCTCAATAAATGTATGAATTTTGATCCTCGGCTTGTACAACGTTTAACTCGACCCTTAAAGCGTCCAGGTGTGACTAATCATCGGATGTCTGAGGGTTTGCTTGAGCGTTTTCAAGTTTTAGCAAATCGGTTGCCGTTATTGGATCAGCAATTGAGCCGATGGTCAACAATTGTTGAATCGGATGCAGAACAAGTCCCCATTGTCTATGCTCAAAGTTCTGAATTGGATAATCAGGAAGTAGATGATTTACAGAGGGCTTTAGTAGGGGCAAAACAAGAGATGCGATCGCCGATCTCGAATAGTGTAAAAATTCCTGAGACACTTGAGGTTGATTTGCCATCAGATGTAACGCCCATAGTGCAACAGGAAATTTCATCAAGCCCAATAGCCTCAGTAGAAGCATCTGTAACGCCAGTGAGCGCGATCGCATCTTCAGAGCAAAAACTATCCTTTGTGCAGCTTCCACAAAATTTAGATTCGACGCTGATAGATCAAGATTTGCCTATACCTTCGGAATCATCCTTACCCAAAACATCGATTTTGCGTACAGATAGACCTACAGAAGCCATACAAACTGAGCAGCCCTTAACCCAAATTTCTGATCTCCCTCAAACTGCGATCGTTCCGATCTCCAATCCACCATCTGCGTTACCGTCAGAGCCTTTGAGTTTTGCCTCAAACATATCCTCAGAGACATCAGAGACATCAGGATATCAACTCTCTTCATTACAAGCCGAACAAATTAATTCTATTAATACAGAGCAGCCTGAGATAACTTTGCTTTCTACTTTTCAGCCTGAATCTTCTCAACCCTTGGTTGTTCAGCCTGTTAGCGAAGGTGTCATTCAAGCTCGTTATGATAATGCCGCTCCAAGTAATATTCATGTATCAAATGACTCAACGGATGTAATTGTTAAAGCGATCGCTACTGAGTTTGACTCACTATCAGAGGTAATGCCCGTAGTGCAACAGGAAATCTCTTCAAGTCCAATAGCCTCAGTAGATGCATCTGTAACACCAATTAAGGCGATCGCACAGGACATTGCGCCCATCATGATAGGTGCTGTAGATATGCCGATAATTCAAGCACAACGAGAGTCTGGGACAACGGTAAGTAAGGAATCAGAAAAACAGTTAACCACAGCCAAGTCGAAACAGACTAAAAACAAGAGGCGATCGCCTGCCCCAAATACTGTAAAAAATACGGAGATAGCAATTAATCAAACATCAACTCTTCATTCGACCACAGAAAAGCAAACTTCAGAAAGCTCTATCTTAGGAGATCTCATAACGGATGTGACTGTTAAGCCGATCGCTACTGAGGTTGATTCGACATCAGAGGCAATGCCCATAGTGCAACAGGAAATTTCATCAAGCCCAATAGCCTCAGTAGAAGCATCTGTAACGCCAATTAAGGCGATCGCCTCTTCAGAGCAAAAACTATCCTTTGTGCAGCTTCCACAAAACTTAGATTCGACGCTGATAGATCAAGGGTTGCCTATAACTTCCGAACCATCCTTACCCAAAACATCGATTTTGCGTACAGATAGACCTACAGAAGCCATACAAACTGAGCAGCCCTTAACCCAAATTTCTGATCTACCTCAGACGGCGATCGTTCCGATCTCCAATCCGCTATCTGCGTTACCGTCGGAACCTTTGAGTTTTGCCTCAAACATATCCTCAGAGACATCAGAGACATCAGAGCACCAACTCTCTTCATTACAAGCCAAACAAATTAATCCTGTTAATACTAAGCATCTTCAGACAACTGTGCTTCCTGATGCTCAGCCTGAACTCTCTCAACCCTTGGTTATTCAGCCTGTTAGCGAAGGTGTCATTCAAGCTCGTTATGATAATGCCGCTCCAAATATGATCAATGTCCAACCTTTGATATCTACGGTCACTGATGCTCCGACTTATCCTTTAGCGCTAGATGCGATCGCTCCTTTAGAAAATTTGCTAAACCTAGATCCGACCTTACCAGATAATCCCATCGCTAGAGCGTCATGGTCAGACAGCTCATCTGAAGTTGCAGAAATTTCATGGGCATCCTCTGCAAATCCCCATAACCCAATGCCAATAGTTTATGCTGATCCCATTACATCGTTACCATCGTCAACTGTAACAAGTATTGAAGTTTCTGCCTTGGAGTCGCCACTTCTGATTAAGGCTAGCAAGATCGATGCCCCGACTTCTCAAATTTCGCCCGATTCTCTAGTTCAAAGAATTACTCAGGAGTCTAACCCCTTTGAGCAGACAGACCTAGAACCCTCTATAGTTCGTCCTAACTTTACGACCCAAAATATAGTCAGCACAACAGGTGACAATGTTCGGCAAACTTTTGCTCAAACGGTCTACTCATCCCAAGATGAGTTGGTATTGACCCCATCGAATCCAACTACAGTCAATGAAAATAAAATAGTTACTACCTCCATTAATCCCAAGACCATAAAAGCCAATAATTCAACCCCAGTCACTGATCTTAAGAAACAAATAACCTCTTCTTCCTTAGTCACTCAAATAGTTAGAGAAAAAGTTTCTCCTTCTAATTCTTTCTCTCTTCCCCAGCCTCCCATTTTACCCACAGTTCAAGCAATATTAGAAACTTCTGAGCAGACCTTTGAGCCTCTACTTTTGTCCCGTCATAACTCTACCAATTCAGCATCAGAGACTATGGGAAGTCATCCAAATCAGAGTTATCCCACCAATTCAAAGGTGATTACCAGATCTGACAGCACGATTACTTCCCCAACCTCATCCTCATCAAACCAGACTAACGCTTCTTCAGCATTATCCACATCTCAAACACCTGCGATCGCTAATCATGCTAATCAAAATTCAAATGCTTTTATGAAAACTCAAAATAATCCTGAAATGAGGGAAACAAACGAAATTAACATTGATTTACTAGTAGCAAAAGTGGAACGAAAAATAATCCAACGTCTTATTGTTGAAGGCGAAAGAAGAGGGAAAAGAAAATGGCTCTAGAGAAATTAAAAATTAAGGCTGAGAAGGATCAAGAAGGCGATTTTGCTGAAGAAATCGAAGTACTGTTTAATCCTAACCAGCTTCAAATTGACAAAACGGGTTGGCGATTGGATAGTGGTTACCCTACCGCGGCAAATGAGCTAGCAACTTTAACAATTAATCTATTTTTTGACACAACTCTGAGCGGATCTCCACCAGAGAATGTCCAAAAATATACGAAGAAAATCTTTAATTTAACTCATCCTAAAATTGGCACAGATACAAAACGTCCGCCTCGTTGCAAGTTGAGTTGGGGGAAAATTGGCGGCAATGACAGCGTCCTATTGCCCGATGGATTTTTGGAAAGAGTCAGTAAGACCTTAACTCATTTTCTAGAAGATGGAACGCCAGTTCGAGCCACCTTAAACTGTACTTTTCGAGAGTGGGCAGATTTAGAAAAACGGAGAAAGGAAGCCAATCTAATTGATGATCCAGTACGCATTGTCCGCCGAGGTGAAACCTTAAGCAGTATTGCCAATGAAGAATATGGTGATCCTGCATTATGGCGAATTATCGCCAATGAAAATAATCTAATAAATCCCCGCGCCTTAACAGCAGGATTGGTCTTAACTATTCCGCCATTAAGGATCTCATATTAAAAAGTTTATCTATAAGTACATTGGCATAATAAAAAACAGAACCCCAAGAAGCTAATTCTCCCGCTTCGCGGGAGAATTAGCTTCTTGGGGTTTTATATTTAATTACGCCTACCTACTTACAAAACTAATATTAATTAATCAATAAATCAATAATAGTAATAAATGTCTGAATATTCTGGTGTTAAAACGCTCTCTCCTAATGTCGAAGTCCTAATTCAAGGACAAAAATTATCGACGAAAGCTGATGCTGATCTTTTAGAGTTAACAGTATTTGAAGATATTGATGCTCCAAGTATGTTCACTTTGGAATTTTTGAGTTGGGATCTAGCAAAAAGTAACTTTACATGGGTTGACGATAGTTTATTTGATATTGGGAATGAAGTCGAAATAAAAATGGGTTATCAAAATACACTTAAAACTATTATTTTTGGTGAAATCACAGGTTTAGAGCCAGAGTTTAGTCAGGGAGCTACGCCTAGACTAGTAGTTAGAGGACATGATCTAAGACATCGACTTTTAAGAGGATCGAAAACTAAATCATTTACCAAAATGAAAGATAGTGACATTTTCAGTGATATTGCCAGAGCGCGAAATTTAACGCCAAAAGTTAAAGATAGTGAAGTTAAACATGATTATGTTTTGCAACATAATCAGACGGATTGGGATTTCTTAAAAAGTCGGGCTGAACGAATTGGTTATGAAATAGTTATTGAGAAAAAAAATATTTCTTTCCAACCTCCTCAGATCGATAGTCAAAAAGTATTAACCCTAAAATTCAAAGAAGGATTAAGCGAGTTTTTCCCTCGTTTAAGTACGATGAATCAAGTTGAAAAGGTTGAGGTAAGGGGATGGTTACCAGATGATAAGAAGGAATCCTTAGGGAAAGCCGCAGCAGGGAAAGAGGGTAGTACAATGTCAGGTAAAAAAACTGGCCCGCAGGTAGTCGATAGTTTTGGCTCTTCGATCGCTACGATTGTGCATCAACCGATTAGAACCAAAGCAGAAGCAGATCAAATTGCTCTGGGACAGTTCAAAGATATGGCTCTTGCCTATATTACAGCCGAAGGAAGTTGTGCAGGAAATCCCACCTTACAAATTGCCAAAGTAATCGATATTCAAGAGGTAGGAAAACGCTTTAGTGGACTCTACTATGTGACTTCAACGGAACATCACTATAGTCACAAATCTGGCTATCAAACATCATTTACCGCAAGGAGAACCGCATCATGATGGGATTGGATTTATTAATTCCTGACGATCGCACGGCACGATTTTATGGTGTCACGATCGCTGTAGTTACAAATATTAAGGATGACGATGGTTTAGGTCGTGTAAAAGTTAAATTCCCTTGGTTAACCGATGATGATGAAAGTCCTTGGGCGCGAGTGATGACTCCGATGGCAGGAGATGATCGCGGCTTTTATTTTTTACCCGAAGTAGATGATGAAGTGCTAGTCGCCTTTGAGCATGGAGATATGTCATTTCCTTACATTTTAGGAAGTTTATGGAATGGTAAGGATAAACCACCTGAAAAAAATGATGATGGCGAAAATAATAAACGGTTTATTAAATCTCGCAGTGGTCACATGATTGTTTTCGATGACACTGAGGATAAAGAAAAATTTATTATTCAGGATAAAAGTGGCAAAAATAAAATTACGATTGATTGCGAAAATGACTCAATGCAAATTGAAGTTGAGAAGGATTTAATTATTAAGGCTAAGGGAAAAGTTTCGATTAAAAGTAGTGACGATGATATAGTAATAGAGTGTAAAAATTTGGAGCTTAAAACTGAACAGGATATCAAAATCAATGCTGGTTCTAATTGTAATATTCAAGCAAAAATGAAGGGAGAGTTTAGTTCAAAATCTGGGCTTGAATTGAACTGTTCGGCGGGGGTAAAGGTAAATAACGGGGCGTTGGAGGTGATGTAATGGATATTGATTTTTTAGGAGTTGGTTGGTCACTACCGATCCAACTAGATCAAACACAGCAGATCCAGACTGCAAAGTATGAAGCGGCAGTGCGTCAATCAATTTGGGCAATACTCAGTACTGCACGAGGAGAAAGGCTGATGCGTCCTGAGTTTGGTTGTCGAATTCATGATCATATTTTTGCGCCGAATACAGCAGGAACGGTAGGGCAAATTATTAGTGATGTACGGGCAGCCTTAATTGAATGGGAACCCCGTATTGATATTTTAGATATTGATTTATTACCGCAATTTACCCACCCAAACTTATTACAAATTTCGATTAATTACCAAGTCCGAACGACAACTAACGAGTTTAACCTTGTTTATCCCTTTTATCTCCAGTAAATCATCTCTAGTAAATCATCTCTAGTAAAAGATATGTCCTTGGAACCGCCAAAGCTAGATCAGCGTACTTATGAAGATATCGTTCAGCATAGTTTAAAGCTGGCGAAATCCTACACGGATTGGAGATCCCCAGAGTCTCAATCTTCTCAATCTGCTGACGTGGGTTTGGCCCTGATCCGAATTTTCGGTCATATGATGACTGTGGTGCAGGATCGCCTCAATCAGGTTCCTAATCGCAATCAGCTCGCGTTTATGAATCTGATTGGCACAGAGTTGATCCCACCTCAACCATCACGGGTTCCAGTCACGTTTAACTTAGCGGCTGGCAGTCCAGTTGAAGCCTTAGTTCCAAAGCAGACGAGAATTGCGGCTCCCCCTCCAGAGGGGAAAGATGAAGAAGTTGTGTTCGAGACAGAGCGGGAGTTACTGGTCACTAATACCCAACTTACTTCAATTTTTGTGATTGAGGATCGTGACTACTATAGCGATCGCCATGTTGCGACAGTTGTTGATGCTGTCCATGAGCCATTCCCTATCTTTCATGGTGATACGACCGTAGAGCATTATCTTTATTTGCATGGAAAGGATCTGTTTGACTTACCGAAGTTGGAGACAATCACCGTGACCTTTGAGACGGATTCTCCAGAGAGTGCCACACAGCTTGCCTTTCGGTTACGGGATTGGATGACGTGGGATGGAAAATCTTGGCAACCCTTGACGGCTGTGGAATGTGAGTGTGGAAGTGAATCGAAGCGATCGCAGGTACTAGTGACTCTCACGCAATTACCGAAACTGAAAGAGGTTGAGGTAGATGGGGTTTCAGCAAAATGGTTACGGGTGAGTTTGAGTCCCCATCATCGGCAAAATTTACCTGAACTGTTGCCCAGCCTTGTGACCACCAATATTGATCAAACGGCTCTCCCAAAAGAATGCTTTTTTAATACAATTAGGCTAGATCTCAGTAAAGATTTCTATCCCTTTGGCACAACGCCGCAGTATAACGACACGTTTGTGATGGCGTTAGATCAGCGTCTAATTCAACCGAGCATGGCGATCGAAATACAGGCGCAATTGAGCCAAGTGCCTCGTTATACAGATGATTTAGAACTGCTTTGGGAAGTAGGCTGTGGACAGCAATGGCAGACCATTGAAAGTACCGAAGATGCCGAAAAATTTCGGTGGCTGTCGGATGCGGCTCCATTGCGGTTAGTCGAAGGAAGTGTGACAGGAACATTTCAATTTCCTGCCACCTTACCACCATTGCCGATGGGTGAGGAAAGCTATTGGCTAAGGGCGCGGATTGTGCAGGGAATATATGGAAGCCGAGGGCGTACCCGTCAATATGTGATGTATAACGATGTGACCATGCTTTCGACAGCGATCGCGATCGGTCAAACTGAGATTGTGGTGGATAACATTGATGCTTTGGCTGTCGAGGATACAATTCGTCTTCAGTCAGGAATGGAACCGACTCGCCAAGAGGAAGCCAAAATCGTTGCCATTCGTCCTGCCACATCCGTTGTCGTCTTAAACCGTGCCACACGTAACGCTTACACTGCGGGCAGTCGTATCCTCAGTAAGTTTGCTATCACTGAGCAAACATCAGATATATTTGAGCCGCCAATTCTGCAATCGATTACTCTGACCTATCGCTGTTTTCTAGAACAAACAGCCAAGATCAAGTCTTACAACGATTTTATTTTTGCAGATGGCGATGCCCTAGAGTTGTTTCTCCATCGTTCTGCTTTTGCGGGAGAAAGGATCGTAGAGTTAAACGATGTCAGTGCGTTGGCGGTTGGGGAAATTATCAAGTTTACGGGGCAAACGGTCGAGCAGGGTCAGATTGAACTGATCGATCGCGATCGCCAACAGGTGATTTTAGTTAAACCCTTAGATTACGATCACCTCAATGCTACAAGGGTAATGCGATCGTTCCATCCGCTTACTCCCCAGATCCATCGAGATTCTTCTCTTTATCTTGGGTTTAACCGCCCTTTCCCCAACCGAGCCAATACGCTCTATCTGCAAATCCAACCTCCGAACCCTGAAAGTGTTGCTCCAAAAGCAAATCAGACCGTTCAGCTTAGTAATACCCAGCGCTTAGTATGGGAATATCCCAGTCCCAAGGGGTGGCTACCCTTGACCGTAGCGGACGAGACTCAGGGATTTTTAGAAAAGGGGTTGATCCAGTTTGTCGGCCCCACTGATTGGATTACTTCACCCCATTTTGGGCAGCAATGCTATTGGTTACGGGTACGCCAACAGCCGTTAGATTGGCAATCTTTGCCTATAGTTTTGTTTTATCTATGGCGGTGGGCTATCTCCTATGAACTATATAATCTCTATAGCATGATGCGTTACTTTGGTCGTTGGGTGGCTCGCGCAGGGGATTTTCCTGTACCACCCCGTCTCTGTGCAGTACGAACAAATACGACTTGGGCAAATCAATCCATCACTCTGAATGGAGAAATACTAGGATCGAGTAACCATGAGCCAAATCAGGTGCTAAATGTAAGTCAGTTTCCAATTTTGTGGGGGGAATTCTTAGTAGTTGAAGAGGGACGCTTGCCATCGGAGTCGGAACAACGATATTTACGCCAGCACTTTGGCGATGAGGCGATCGCCACCCACTATGATGAAACAGGTCGCCTTGAAACTGTCTGGGTACGTTGGCAAGAAGTACCAGATTTTCATAGCTCTGCTCCTAATGATCGCCATTATGTAATTGATCGGCAATTGGGGAAAATTCGGTTTGGGGATGGTCAAGCAGGAAAGATCCCACCCCGTGGACGCAATAATATTCGCCTAAATACTTATTGCATGGGTGGTGGCATCCGAGGCAATCGAGATGCTCAAACCATCACGGAACTGAAGACAACGATTCCCTATATCGCCCAAGTGATCAATTGGGAAGCCTCCCAAGGGGGCAGTAACCAAGAATCCCTTGAGCGCTTGAAGGTACGATCGCCACAACGTCTCCGTCATGGCGATCGATCTGTGACTGCCCAAGACTTCGCTGATCTCACCTATGAAGCCTCCGTTGACATTGCTCGTGTGCAGGTGATCACCCCTGACATGATGGCTCCCGACTTTAGTCCCCTCCTTGAAGAACTCTGGATTGATCCTCATCCTGACCCCAACCATCAGGCGATCGCTGGCAACGAGATCGATGTCTTCAAAGTTTTCAACAATGAACTCAAGGCTGGTTGGGTTCAAGTGATCATTGTCCCCCACAGCACCGACCGTCAACCAACGCCCAATCTTGCTCTCCTTAACCGTGTTTCCCAATTCCTCAAGGCACGCTATGTTCCTACACTTAAACTCCGCGTTTCTGGACCTAAATGGCAGGAAATCCGTGTTAATACCGAGATTGTTCCCCAGAACGTCGCTAATGCTGGAACTGTTAAAGCTGATGTGCTGAAAGCTCTCCAAAGTTTTTTCCATCCTTTGACAGGTGGACAACAGGGCAGTGGTTGGCAATTTGGTCGTCGCCCCCACCATTCTGATGTCTATGCCGTCATCGAAGCTGTCTCTGGTGTGCGCTATGTCCATGCCCTCGAAATTCAGCCCGCCGATGCGATCGTCGATCAGCAAACCTTGATCTATTCGGGAACCCACCAGATTGAGCTAAAACTACCTGAAATTAGTACCTAAGCTATGCCTATCCCTCTTTCTAATCTAGACGATCGCACCTACGCTGACCTTGTGGAAGAGGCGATCGGGCGCATCCCCCTCGAAGCTCCCGAATGGACAGATTACAATCCTGCCGATACGGGGATTGTGCTCATTGAACTATTGGCTTGGTTGACCGAAATGGTTCTATACCGCCTCAACCAAATTCCTAATTCCAACCAAGCCATCTTTCTTTCCCTGCTCAAGGGTAAACCTTGGACAATTCCCAGTGGACTCTCCACTACCGCCCAAGCTAACTTGCTCCAGAGCGAAATCCAAACGACCCTTGCCCAACTGCGCCAACCTTACCGCGCTGTCACTTCCGCCGATTTTACGCAACTGATTCTCCACGACTGGCTACAAACTAAAACTGCTCCACGGGAATTTGGGGCAAACGCTGAAATTGCCCGTGTCCATTGTCTTCCTGAACGAGATTTAGACAATGCCGACATCGATCAGGTTGTCGAAGCTCACATCAGCCTCGTAGTGCTGCCCCGTCATCCCCAAGAGGATACCACTCTGCTAAGGCACACCCTCAAGCGTTTCCTGAACCAACGCCGCTTGATCACCACGCACCTGCATATTGTTGAACCCCATTACGTTAATGTCACATTGTCCGCCACGCTCTATCTAGAAGACAGCGCCAACTTCAGGATTGTGCAAGATCAAGCAAAACAACGGATTCAACATTTTTTTGCTCGCCTCGATTCCCATGAATTTTGGGATGGACAAGGCTACCCCTTCGGCAATGACATCTACCTTTCAGAATTATATCAACTCCTCGATGGGCTGGCGGGAGTTGACTATGTGGAAGCCATAGAATTGACTGGTGTTGAAGGCGATCGCCAAAAATTCAATGAGCAAAATCAACTAATTGGGCTGTCAATTCGCGAGCACGAATTAGTGCAGATCCAGATTGGCACAATTCAAACCTTGCAACGGTTCGGAACAACATGGAAACCAAACATCTAAGCAGTTATTTAGAATATCTCCCAGCCTATCTGCAAAGCGATCCATTTTTGGGTCGGTTTCTACTTGCCTTTGAGCAGGGGTTGAGTGGGATTCCTTCCCTTGAGCCAGTCCCATTTCGACCTCATATTCTGACTTCAGAATCCGAATCCCCCGTGGGTCTCGAAACTGTTATTTCTCAGATCCATACCTATCTCGATCCTCAACAAACACCTGCGGACTTTTTGCCTTGGTTGGCGGGTTGGGTGGCTCTGAGCTTGCGGGAAGATTGGGATGAGGGGGTAAAACGACAGTTTATTAGCAAGATTGTGCCCCTGTATCGCTTTCGGGGAACTATTCTCGGACTCAAAAAAATGCTCACGATCTACCTAGAAAATTCTGGGTTGAGCTATCCCGAACGAACGATTTCCGTCTTTGAGTTTGCTGATCGCCCCCATTATTTTCAAGTGCAATTAGCCTTGCCCAGTAATCAGGTGATTCAGCCCGATCGCTACTGGCGAGAATGCCGCGCAGCTCAGGCGATCATCAACGAAGAGAAACCTGCCCATACTTTCTATGCGCTCCGCATTTTAACGTTGACGATGCAACTGACCCAAACTTGGGGTTGTTGTTATCCTTTTGCAATGTTTGAAGCCCCGTCAGGTCAGAAGGTACAGGTAGAAGTGTCTGTTGACCTTGATCCGACACTATTTGAACCAGCATTAGCGGAACAAATTTTAATCCGCATTCAGGGCAAAACGGAGGTGTTAGAGCCGAACGGTAGTCAAATGGGACCAGTGGTAAGGCAGACAGTTTTCTATGAAAAGATGTTGGCGAATCCCAATGGTTATTTTGTGGCTTTGGCAAATTTAAGCGATCGCCATCTCAGCGGTACTATGACCGTCCAACTCAACTTCAACCTAAATCATCAACGTGTCTCTGTCGTCCTCTTAACTGCGCCCTTTCGTCTAGAACCAAACCTCAGAATCTATCGACCTTGGCGACCAGTCGAGGAGATGTCTGGCAGTAGTCGCCTCACCGATGATCCTCAGACTACTCTAAGACTACAGAGCGAACCTCCCCTGCGCCTCGACCAGTCCCAAACCCATTACATTGATGGGAATACGCACCTTGGAACGCGCCGAGGTCAGACTATGCGCCTTGTCCATGATGCAAGGCTTCGTATCTATAAACCCAGAACCCGATGGGATCAGATGCAGGGCAGTACACGCCTTGGTTCCAGTGCCGATCAAACCATGCAATTGCCTATCGATCTAGAAAATTTGACGCTTCAGGTTTATACCCGTCGCGCCGAGTACAAAATCGGCAATACATTGTTAGGTTCAGAGATCGGCGATACATTACGTATTGTTCCCAATTCCCAATGGCTAGAACGAATTTATCGATTTCATCTCTTTGATCCGCCCGATAAACGTCGAATCGAAATTGAAGCTTTGATCGAGCCACAAGCTATCAGTCCAGAGGAATTGCAAAAAATCAGTCATCTTTTAGTAGTCCGAATGCAGTCGCAAACCGCCGCTTTACCGCCCTATACTCCTGAATTGGAGTTTGTAGATCAGGGCATTCGGGTTACTCACCATATGCCCTATGAGCGGTTTCTCAAGAATATTCAGGGATTTTATATAGTTCTCCAGAATCTCAATAATCAGACTGTGACGGGGACAGTGACGATTCGGATTAACTTCAATCTCAACCAGCGACCTACTTCTTTGGTTATTCTGGTGGAGAATTTTGAACTAAGTCCAAGGGTTCATGCCTTAGAAATTTGTCATCAAAATACCGATGGCACAATGGGTGGAAACACCATTCTTGGTCGAGTCACTCCCGCAATGCTCCGAGCGAATATCCAAGAAGATGACTGGATTGATTAAATTGATTAATTTGAATCCCCGAAAAGATAGGTTTGCTAAATATTTGAGGTTCCACAGTTATGGCGGATTTTATTTTAACAACGGGTGATTTAGCGATGTTTAATCCTGCCTTTGGGGCGGCGATCGTCACGGTGATCCCAGGCAATTTAATGGGAACAGGAAAAATGATGATTAATAAAAAAATGGCTTGTATTGATGGAGATGAAAAAACAGTTATGGTTCCTGGTTGTCCCTATATCACTGCATCGCACCCTATTCCTGGTGTCGGTATGCTCAGTATTGCTTCCCTAGCACCGAATCAAAAAGCTCTACGCACAAAATCGAACAATAAGCCAGTTTTACTGAAGGGTGGAACGTTTAATGCTAAGTTTCAAGTTCTTGTGCCAGCTCAGCAGCCGACACCTGCGGGGCCAGTTCCTGACGCTACGCCGCAATATTCGGGTACTGGTACTTTTATGACTACAAATATGCGAGTTAAAGGTACATAAATTACAGATAATAAGTTCAACATCAAAGTTCTATTCGGGCAATTAGTGTATTGATTTGATGTTGACCCAAACTTCAGAAAGTTAAGGATGAAATAATCATGGGCAATTCGCGACAAGGTCAACATCAAACAGTAAAAGCAGCTTCTTCAACAAATACAGCTAGTAAGCAAGAGTCTGCTATGCTGCGTGAAGAACCGCAGGAACTTTTGACTAATCAGGCTTTGGGGCGTGTTTTGCAAGCTCAGAGGAAATTGCCACAGATATCCTCTATGCCAATGGATAGGATACAGAGGCAGAGTCTACATTCATCATCTGGCTTTCGAGGTTTATCACAGGAGTTGGCACGGGGAGGCTCACAGGGGCTAGTAGTGCAACCCAAGTTGAAGCTGACTAAGGCAGGCGATCGCCATGAACAGCAAGCGGATCGGGTAGCGGCTCAGGTTGTTAAACGCATTAACACAGATCTCATCCGCAAAGCTGAGCCGATAGATAGCAAACGCATTATGCCGAAAGCAGTTGCTCCAACATCTGCACCCACAGGCACGGCTGTAACTCCACAATTCGAGACCATGATCCAGCAGCAAAGGGGTCAGGGGCAAGCAATTCCAGAGGATGTGCGTGAACCACTTGAAGAAGCATTTCATGCTGATTTCAGACATGTGCGTATCCATACTAATGAAAAATCTCATCAGTTAAGTCACTCGATTCAGGCGATCGCTTTTACTACAGGAACCGACATCTTTTTTAAGCAGGGTGCATACCAGCCGCGCAGTCGTCAAGGTCAAGAACTTCTCGCCCATGAATTGACCCATGTAGTTCAGCAAAATTCTCAAAAAACTGCCGTTCAACGCAAAGGGGCAGGGCAAATCCAATTTAGTAATGAACCATTTCCAGAAATTGCAACCTTTGTTCAGGATGTTACTCAAGAAATCCAATCATTTTCAGATACATGGCTAAATTCGCCTCCATCAGAAATCGAAATATTTCCTTGGTTTAAGCTCGTCAAGCCAAGTATCAAGTTGGAGCAAACAACAGATAATTGCAGTCTAGATATTCAAGGGGAATTAAAACTGAATTTTGGCTCTGATTTTGGTACTATCCAGCCGAAGGGAGGCTTCAAAATCAATTACCAAAGCCAATCCAAAAAATGGGATTACAAGAGTGAAAATGTTGGTGTAGAGGTCACGGTTTCCGAGATTCTCCAGTTCAAGGCAAATAATCTCCAATATGATCGTGCCAGCAAAGCTCTCAAAATCGAAAATGCAGATCTCACTATTCCTAAGCTGAATAATGCTACAGCTACTGTCACGAATACAAAGATCAATAGTGACGGACTCACATGGGACAAAGCTACTCTCAATGCTAAAGATATTGCTTTAGGTGATTATGCCAAGATCACCAAAGTTGCGGCAAGCGTTGATGGAAAATCAGCGCCATACACAGTTGAAATTGCAGAATTAGGCATCACAATTCCAAAACTGAATGATACAGCTGCCATAGTCACGGGTGCGACTATTGATAAAGATGGACTAGATTGGAAAAACGCAACCATTAGTGCCACTGCGATTTCCTTAGGCAGTTATGTCAAGATCACTAACCCTACAGCGAATATTGGTGGACCAAAGTCTGGTTTTAATTCCAGTTTTAAGGGTGGTTTTAACGTTGAATTTGGACAACCAGATTTGGCTGCTATTAAGGGTAGTGGAAATCTCACAGTTACCTACCAAGCAGGGAAATGGGGCAGTACGCAGGAGAATGTCATACTCGAAGGCTCAATTGCTAACGTCCTCAACTTGAAGGCTTCGGGTATTCAGTATGACTACGACAACAAAGAGTTCTCCATGGACACAGCCAGTGTCTCTATCCCAACTTTACTTAAGGATGCTACTGCTACTGTCACGAATACAAAGATCAATAGTGACGGACTCACATGGGACAAAGCTACTCTCAATGCTAAAGATATTGCTTTAGGTGATTATGCCAAGATCACCAAAGTTGCGGCAAGCGTTGATGGAAAATCAACGCCATACACAGTTGAAATTGCAGAATTAGGCATCACAATTCCAAAACTGAATGATACATCTGCCATAGTCACGGGTGCGACTATTGATAAAGATGGACTAGATTGGAAAAACGCAACCATTAGTGCCACTGCGATTTCCTTAGGCAGTTATGTCAAGATCACTAACCCTACAGCGAATATTGGTGGACCAAAGTCTGGTTTTAATTCCAGTTTTAAGGGTGGTTTTAACGTTGAATTTGGACAACCAGATTTGGCTGCTATTAAGGGTAGTGGAAATCTCACAGTTACCTACCAAGCAGGGAAATGGGGCAGTACGCAGGAGGATGTCATACTCGAAGGCTCAATTGCTAACGTCCTCAACTTGAAGGCTTCGGGTATTCAGTATGACTACGACAACAAAGAGTTCTCCATTGCCACATCCAGTGTCTCTATCCCAACTTTACTTAAGGATGCTACTGCTACTGTCACGAATACAAAGATCAATAGTGACGGACTCACATGGGACAAAGCTACTCTCAATGCTAAAGATATTGCTTTAGGTGATTATGCCAAGATCACCAAAGTTGCGGCAAGCGTTGATGGAAAATCAGCGCCATACACAGTTGAAATTGCAGAATTAGGCATCACAATTCCAAAACTGAATGATACATCTGCCATAGTCACGGGTGCGACTATTGATAAAGATGGACTAGATTGGAAAAACGCAACCATTAGTGCCACTGCGATTTCCTTAGGCAGTTATGTCAAGATCACTAACCCTACAGCGAATATTGGTGGACCAAAGTCTGGTTTTAATTCCAGTTTTAAGGGTGGTTTTAACGTTGAATTTGGACAACCAGATTTGGCTGCTATTAAGGGTAGTGGAAATCTCACAGTTACCTACCAAGCAGGGAAATGGGGCAGTACGCAGGAGGATGTCATACTCGAAGGCTCAATTGCTAACGTCCTCAACTTGAAGGCTTCGGGTATTCAGTATGACTACGACAACAAAGAGTTCTCCATTGCCACATCCAGTGTCTCTATCCCAACTTTACTTAAGGATGCTACTGCTACTGTCACGAATACAAAGATCAATAGTGACGGACTCACATGGGACAAAGCTACTCTCAATGCTAAAGATATTGCTTTAGGTGATTATGCCAAGATCACCAAAGTTGCGGCAAGCGTTGATGGAAAATCAGCGCCATACACAGTTGAAATTGCAGAATTAGGCATCACAATTCCAAAACTGAATGATACATCTGCCATAGTCACGGGTGCGACTATTGATAAAGATGGACTAGATTGGAAAAACGCAACCATTAGTGCCACTGCGATTTCCTTAGGCAGTTATGTCAAGATCACTAACCCTACAGCGAATATTGGTGGACCAAAGTCTGGTTTTAATTCCAGTTTTAAGGGTGGTTTTAACGTTGAATTTGGACAACCAGATTTGGCTGCTATTAAGGGTAGTGGAAATCTCACAGTTACCTACCAAGCAGGGAAATGGGGCAGTACGCAGGAGAATGTCATACTC
Source organism: Pseudanabaena sp. BL-A-41 (assembly GCA_050632425.1). Lineage (GTDB taxonomy): Bacteria > Cyanobacteriota > Cyanobacteriia > Pseudanabaenales > Pseudanabaenaceae > Pseudanabaena. The sequence goes on from CP192606.1 coordinate 194,748, forward strand.
GAAGGCTCAATTGCTAACGTCCTCAACTTGAAGGCTTCGGGTATTCAGTATGACTACGACAACAAAGAGTTCTCCATTGCCACATCCAGTGTCTCTATCCCAACTTTACTTAAGGATGCTACTGCTACTGTCACGAATACAAAGATCAATAGTGACGGACTCACATGGGACAAAGCTACTCTCAATGCTAAAGATATTGCTTTAGGTGATTATGCCAAGATCACCAAAGTTGCGGCAAGCGTTGATGGAAAATCAACGCCATACACAGTTGAAATTGCAGAATTAGGCATCACAATTCCAAAACTGAATGATACATCTGCCATAGTCACGGGTGCGACTATTGATAAAGATGGACTAGATTGGAAAAACGCAACCATTAGTGCCACTGCGATTTCCTTAGGCAGTTATGTCAAGATCACTAACCCTACAGCGAATATTGGTGGACCAAAGTCTGGTTTTAATTCCAGTTTTAAGGGTGGTTTTAACGTTGAATTTGGACAACCAGATTTGGCTGCTATTAAGGGTAGTGGAAATCTCACAGTTACCTACCAAGCAGGGAAATGGGGCAGTACGCAGGAGGATGTCATACTCGAAGGCTCAATTGCTAACGTCCTCAACTTGAAGGCTTCGGGTATTCAGTATGACTACGACAACAAAGAGTTCTCCATTGCCACATCCAGTGTCTCTATCCCAACTTTACTTAAGGATGCTACTGCTACTGTCACGAATACAAAGATCAATAGTGACGGACTCACATGGGACAAAGCTACTCTCAATGCTAAAGATATTGCTTTAGGTGATTATGCCAAGATCACCAAAGTTGCGGCAAGCGTTGATGGAAAATCAGCGCCATACACAGTTGAAATTGCAGAATTAGGCATCACAATTCCAAAACTGAATGATACATCTGCCATAGTCACGGGTGCGACTATTGATAAAGATGGACTAGATTGGAAAAACGCAACCATTAGTGCCACTGCGATTTCCTTAGGCAGTTATGTCAAGATCACTAACCCTACAGCGAATATTGGTGGACCAAAGTCTGGTTTTAATTCCAGTTTTAAGGGTGGTTTTAACGTTGAATTTGGACAACCAGATTTGGCTGCTATTAAGGGTAGTGGAAATCTCACAGTTACCTACCAAGCAGGGAAATGGGGCAGTACGCAGGAGAATGTCATACTCGAAGGCTCAATTGCTAACGTCCTCAACTTGAAGGCTTCGGGTATTCAGTATGACTACGACAACAAAGAGTTCTCCATTGCCACATCCAGTGTCTCTATCCCAACTTTACTTAAGGATGCTACTGCTACTGTCACGAATACAAAGATCAATAGTGACGGACTCACATGGGACAAAGCTACTCTCAATGCTAAAGATATTGCTTTAGGTGATTATGCCAAGATCACCAAAGTTGCGGCAAGCGTTGATGGAAAATCAACGCCATACACAGTTGAAATTGCAGAATTAGGCATCACAATTCCAAAACTGAATGATACATCTGCCATAGTCACGGGTGCGACTATTGATAAAGATGGACTAGATTGGAAAAACGCAACCATTAGTGCCACTGCGATTTCCTTAGGCAGTTATGTCAAGATCACTAACCCTACAGCGAATATTGGTGGACCAAAGTCTGGTTTTAATTCCAGTTTTAAGGGTGGTTTTAACGTTGAATTTGGACAACCAGATTTGGCTGCTATTAAGGGTAGTGGAAATCTCACAGTTACCTACCAAGCAGGGAAATGGGGCAGTACGCAGGAGGATGTCATACTCGAAGGCTCAATTGCTAACGTCCTCAACTTGAAGGCTTCGGGTATTCAGTATGACTACGACAACAAAGAGTTCTCCATTGCCACATCCAGTGTCTCTATCCCTAAACTGAATAATGCTACAGCTACTGTCACGAATACAAAGATCAATAAGGATGGGCTTGATTGGGACACAATAAAAGTTCAAATAGGTGATATTTCTCTAGGGAAAGTTTTATCAATTAAACAGCCTGCTCTTACTGTTGAAGGAAAAGATAGTGGCTACAGTACGACAGCAAGTGGTGGTATAGGGTTACATTTTGGAGAATATCTAAATGCTGAAGGTAGCGGTAAGATCAAGCTCGATCGCAGCAAAGGTAATAGCAAAGGAAAAATTCTAGTTGAAGAGGCTAGTCTTGAAGTTAAGGGAGGTATTACACTTCCTGGAGAGTCTTTCCCTTGGCCAAATATCAGCATCGATTATCCAATTGTACCTGGGGTCGAAGCAGGGATTGAACTAGCGATTAAAGGTGGTATTGGCGCTAGTTTGCAAGGTTCAATCGCCAAACAAGTTGCACAGGATTGGAATTTGGGTATTAATCCAGAGATAAATGGATTTTTAGAAGTTGGGTTAAAGGCAAAAGCTGGTGTGGGCAGTGCTTATATTGCTGCAATTCAAGCATTTGTTGCGGGTGGATGTAAAGCTGATTTTAGTGGCGGCTTAAAACTGAATGGCTCATTGAAATATGATGAGGAAACGAAAGCAGTTGATGCAAGTAAATTACTATCAGAATATTACGCAAATGCTGAGTTTAAGGCAGAAGTTTCCGCAGGAGTCCAAGCTCAAGCTCTCTACTTCTTCACCAAGGATCTATATCGAATTCGTGCAAAATGTAGCTTAGGGGGTGGAAAGATAGAAGGGAAGTTAGAATTTGATCAAGATGGTAAATTCCACATAGGAAAGCCTAAGTTTAGTGGTGTAATTGCGGGAAAATTGGATAAGACTTCTATCAAATTAGAGGAACAATCCTACGAATTAATTGCCCCAGAAAAGGCTGATGCAATTTTACGAGATGCAGCACAGAAGATTTCTGGCAGTGGGGAAGAGCGCAAAAAGATTATTAACGCAGTTAAAGCTGGGTATATCAGATCACTTAGTGAAACCAAAGACGTGATCCATACAGAAACTGAAAAAAGTCAAAAGTATATTAAGAACTTAGGTAAGATTGACATAAAACTATCTCGCTATCATGACTTAATTGAGCTTGCCAAAAAAATTGAACAAGAAGAAGATTCATTAGATAGTCAAGAGATCGAGCTAAATAAGGAATTAGAAAACGAAGAGGCTAAATTAAATAAAGAATTGGATCATGAAATCGAAACACTAGTAGATGAAGATAAGAATCACAAAGAAAAATCAGAGAATAAGCATGGAATTTTAAGCAAGTTGAAAAATGCTGCTAAATTTGTAGGAGAAGGCAAAGAAATTCTAAAAGACAAGTTGATTCCAGATGGACTACGTAAAAAGTACCATAAGGTTGAAGCGAAATATAAAGAGAAGAAAAAAGAAGCTAAAAAAGCCATTGATGACAAGAGAAATGAAATGAGAATAAAATATGACAGTTTGAAAAAACAAAAGAAAAAGTCTTTTGCCTCTTTAAAGAATAAAGCAGTAGAAAGTTTTCCTAAGATTGCAGACAAGGCTTCAACAATGCAATCTAAAGCTTCAACCTTAACTCAGAAAGCATCTAGGTTAAAAGCTGATATCAAGGGAAGTATCAAAGAAAAGACTTTGATTAAATTGACAGAGCTTGGCATCAAAAACTCACAAAGCTTTGTCAACCGTATTGGAGAGTTGACAGAATTACAACTCAAATACTCTAAAAAATATGAGTTGCATTCTAACTTCCTAAATACTGCTGTAGAAGCTAAAGCTAAAGCAGAGAAAGTCTTAAAAGATGTAGAGACAGCGATCACTAATCTTCAACAACTAGAAGAGGGTACAAACATGAACAAGCTTACCGACATGACAGAGCAAGAAAAGGCACTTAAGAATGTTAAAGAGGAATTAAGCAAGGATGATGTTAAGCTTGATGATGATTTTATAAAGCAAATAGATGACCTTGAAGAGGCGGCTAAAAAGGCTTTAGAATAGCTTAAAAAATATGTTTTTACTTTTCTCAATAAAGTAATTCAAAATAATTCAAGAGTTTTGAGTACAATAAATTTAGACATAATAAACTGAGCTAATTACTAATGCTTTTACAGATCGCCGAATCCATTTTAAAGGAACAAGAATGGCAATTTTCTCACCTTGAGGACTCATCTATCCGCATTGATGTGAATGGACAGTCGGCAAGGTGGATTACATTGATAAAATGTATTGATGAGTATCAACAATTACTTGTTTATTCTATTTGTCCAAATAAAACTCCTGAAACAAAGTTTTCTGAAGTTCAAGAGTTTTTGACTCGCGCCAACTTCGGATTAAAATTTGGGAATTTTGAATTTGACTATAACGATGGTGAGATTCGCTTTAAAACGAGTGTTCAATTTGCTGGAGAATTTGACTTTGCCCCAATGATTGGGGAATGTTTATCATTAAATATAGCGATATTTGATCGGTATTTATCAGGAATTCTACAGGTTCTCTTTACTGAGATCTCTCCCAAAGAGGCGATCGCCACCATTGAATCAACACCTGAATAATACTAATTAACCAAAGAAACAATACCTAATGGATGATTTGATTCATTTCTTGCATCAGTTGGATCAGTGCTTAGAGGCAGCAGTTAAGACTGCCCAAACATTGTTTGCTGGGGGGATAGATGCCGATCCGTACCGTGGTATTCAGATCGGAGAACAAGAAGTAGAACGTTTGTTAAAACAAACTCCGTCTGAACCACTTTTTCCGTCATCAGTTTCACCATCAGTCCAAAATAATCTACATTTAGAAGTCTCTGGAACTGCGGAGACTTCTAAGTTTGTTTGGCTACAGGAGCAATTTGGGCTAGATAGTTTTGATCTCGGAGTCTTAGCGATCGCTCTAGCCCCCGAACTTGATCGTCGCTATGAACGTCTATATGCTTACCTCCAAGATGATGTACGTGCAAAACGCCCAACTGTTGATTTAAGCCTCAATTTATTGAGCGGTTCTGCTTTAGAAAAACTTGAGAGACGGGTTCATTTTAGTCCAGATTCACCACTTATTCATTATGGTTTAATTCAGCTAATTCCTGATCCTTATCAATCCTTACCTTCACTACTAGCCCATAGTATTAAGCTTGATCCTTTAGTAGTTAATTTACTATTAGGACAACATAGTTTAGATGAACGACTGAGTCATTTTTGTAAGTTAATTATACCGAAACAGAATGGACAGCATTTACCATTAGCCGATAAAATTAAGCACATATTGCCCCAACTTGTCCAGCATCATTGGGAGGCTCAAACTCCATTAACAATTTATTTTCATGGTGCAGATCAATCAATTAAACAAGACGTAGCCGAAGCGATCGCTTATGCACTAAGTGTACCAATTATAATTGCTAATCTGAACAATATTTCAGATATAAAATCAGCTTTATCATCAACATTTAATATTCTTTTAAGGCAAGCTCAATTTCATAATATATTACTTTATATAGATGGATTAGATCGATTACAACAGCCAGATCATGAAAGTTGCTATCAAGATATCCTTAATCTATTAGCTAATCAAAATAGAGTAACGATCTTAAGTGGAACTACTGCATGGAAAAATATAAATACTCAACTTCAAGGCGTAGTTAATATTTCTTTCCCCATGCTCAATGTTGAACAGCGTCAGCATTTTTGGGAAAAATATCTCCAATCTGCTCAAATTCATTTAGATAGTGATGATCTAATTGACCTGAGCGATCGCCTATGCCTAACTTCCGATCAAATAGCCAATGCTGTTGCGATCGCCACAAATCATCAACAATGGCAAAATTTAGAATCTGCACCATCCACTGAAAGAATACAAGTCAGTCACCTCTTTACTGCCGCCCGAAGCTTATCTAGTCAGAATCTTAAATCTCTCTCGAAGCAAATTCAGCCGAAATATGTCTGGGATGATATTGTTTTAGCCAATCATCAAGAAGTTCAGCTTAGAGAGATTTGTGATCAAATCAAATACCAAAACTTAGTTTGGAATACATGGGGATTTAACAAAAAGCAGTCATTAGGCAAGGGCTTAAATGTACTATTCTCTGGTATATCTGGCACAGGTAAAACGATGTCAGCCGAAATCATTGCCCAAGAATTACAACTCGATTTATACAAAATCGATCTATCTCAAATTGTCAATAAATATATTGGTGAAACAGAAAAGAATCTCAATCAGATTTTTACTGCCGCGACTGATGCAAATGCTATTTTACTCTTTGACGAAGCAGATGCTTTATTTGGAAAACGGAGTAATGTCAAAGACGCTCATGATCGCTATGCTAACCTTGAAGTAAGCTATCTCCTCCAGAAAATGGAAGAATATGAGGGGTTAGCAATCTTAACCACAAATCTTCGTAACAATATGGATGAAGCTTTTACAAGAAGGCTACAGTTTATTATTGATTTTTCATTACCTAATGAAAAGCAACGATACCAAATTTGGCAAAAAGCATTCCCAAAAGATACCCCCCGTGAGGATGATTTAGGATTTAGTTTCCTATCACATAATTTTGAATTAACAGGAGCAAATATTCGTAATATTGCTTTAAGATCTGCCTTTTTTGCAGTGAGAGAAAGCAATAGAATTGAGAGACGACATATCATCCAAGCAATTCGACGAGAGTATCAAAAAATGGGCAAAATCTTAAAAGATAATATTGAGCAAGGTTATATCTAACCTCGACCTTGGGAGTAGAGAATCACGGTATGGCATTTCCCTTGATTTGTATAGTGCTAGATAAAAAAGGTAACTCGAATAAATGTGAATGTTGTAAATTATGGAATCGATTTTTGGAAATATTTGAAGACCACCAAATTTACTTTTGTCCCCAGCCCGCTGGTATGCATTGAGAGCCAAGTCAGAAATATAACCAAGGACTTCAAAAAAAGGCTTGTCATCACGTCAGCCCTCACGTTCGACATAAGTCAAAGACTGTAGAGACGACCAATGTTTGCGTAAGTGATTTGGGGCAGGATAGACCCAAACGCGACGACGGACTTGACGACTGTGAGATTTGTCAAACTCTTCGGCATAGCTAAGTGCTGCCGTAGTTTGATGTAAATTATTCAAAGACTTGACCAGATTAGGCTGATTATTTTTAAGGGCAATCAAATAATGCTGTCGTTGCTCAGCTTTTACTATTTTGGCTTTTTGTTTTTCTGTAATCCCTTCCCTCTATCACTTTCCGAAAATGAAACCACCCTGCCTTTGGGAGCTACGGTGTACACACAAGTCATAAAACCCAGTCAAGTCAACAATTAATCGCCCCCTAGCCCCCAATTCTGGGGAAACAAGAAAATAAAATTCTTTTAAAGTCCCCCAGAATTGGGGGATTTAGGGGGCTTAGATAAATCAAAACGTAGACAGTTGACTTGTGTGTATACGGCAGCCTTTGGGAGAGGGGCTAGGGGTGAGGGTCTTATAACCTTCTGCGTAAGGTGAGTTAATAACAAATAAATATGCTGTTCATGTAAAGCTTTATCAGCCGTAAATCAAGAATATTTATGGCTAAAATACATCCGCTACAGCAGTAGGTTTGAGAGGGAATTTAAGCGCTTTCCATGCTGGAGTTAAGATAATTGAAGGACTTTCATTCTCTCAAAGGTTAAATACTAGGGTCACAATCGCGAGAATCCTCAACAAGACTGTGTTCTGACTTTTCTATCCTAACAAGAAGGAAATCACTAAAACCGTATTTATTGTCTATTTTCTCTGATTAGCATCGTTTTTTAGCTTAATTAAGCAAAGGTATTGCTATTTCTCTTGAACTGTATGATATATTATGAATTAAGGGAATAGGAATAAAAAGCTAGGAATATCCTAAAAAACTATTTGTTAGGATGCAAACTTCCAAGCATAAATTCAATTAAAGAAGAGATAAGTACATTGATTAAGTTGATTTCAGTCATTCGTCAGTATGGTTGAAGATTCATCAAATAATTGTATGTAAGTCTTTTTAGGATATTTTGCTCTAACTTTTTTTTTAGAGTATGTATCGCTATAGAATTTTTAATATTATATCCAAGGTTTGTGAGTACACAAGACTCGTATTGATTCATCTCTTTAGAGCCTTGCTTGTCGATCGCAAAGTCCTAGATTTGATATTCATATTAGATCTTACATTTAACGTTACTTCCATTACGTTAATTTTTCTTATGGCAGTTCTGAAAACGGTGCTGTCATTTTTAGAACTCAATTTTAGAACTCAATATTACTGCTGATGAATATGTTCAAATTTGTCAGTGCTGGAATGCAACATATGAGCAATCCTTCAGAAGATTACTCATATGTTGCATTCTAGACTTGGTAACGAAACAATTAGATACTACAGGTTAATCAATATGAGACTGATAAGCCCTAGACAGAATTATGGCGCGAGCGCATTGAAACTTAAATGGTTATTTATACTCAGTTTTGTCTTCATGAACATGCGATCGCCAGAACTTGCTCAGGCGATAACTAATGAAATCTTCCCCACTCAAACCTGTCAGCAACTAGCTAACGGACGCTACGCAGTCATTATTGATAGACCTGTCAATCAATTGCCACAATTGCCAGAGAATCTTGCAATTTCAGTTTTACCCTGTCGCTACTTTACGGCTTCAATGACATTTCTGGGCAGTTTTGAGAATGTAAATGCATCTATTTATCGCGCTAGTCAAATTCGACAAATAGGTCTAGATGCGGTTGTACATTCTTTCACGGATAAAAATAATGATAGTGCTCAACATCTTCGAGCTGCTGCTTTACTGATAGAAGTACCGCTCAATCCAGACTTAGCAATTCAACAAGTGAGAATGCTAACTGGGAAACCATCTTTTTGGGCAACATTCAATAATCGTCCTGTGATTTTATCTGCACCATTATCTAGTCAACAGACCGCAAATATCCTTGCTAATAATTTACGCAGTCAAGGCTTTGCTGCTCAATCAGTAGGTGCTGTCTGGATTTCAGATTCTGCTCCAATTAATAAACCAGTAAATCCTAATCAAGTCTTGTCTAATTTCTCAATTTCTCAGACTTCTACAAATACCCGAAAGGTTTATCAGTTGCTCATTCCAATGGATAACAATAAAAATCTGAAACAAGCTAGCAATATTACTTCTGATGCTTTCCCAAAAACAGTTAGAGGACGATCTTACCTTCAGATTCGTTCCTATAAAGATATAGGGAATGCCCTTCGTGAACGCGATCGCCTTATTACAACATTTCCAGGGGTAATTCTTGTTTCAAATTAATTCTATTTAGTCATTGTGCTAGTGAATTACTAAACAAGAGATTTAAGTACCTTATTTAGTAATTCATTAGATCGTGGTTGTTATTGATTTATATATAAATGAAATTTAGTTTACTATGAGGATTTAATTTTAGTGTTTACTGAATATAGATTAGGGATTAATTTGATTTTTTCTCGTTACTGGTTTGTAATATTAGTCAAAAAAGATAGGACTAGAATAATGAATTCGTCTTTTTTTAAAAATATTAATGCCAATAAGTTTGGCAATTTATCTGTCAAATTTATAGATATCACGTTGCTATCTATATTGATTATTATAATAAATTTTTCTCTCTGTATATTTACGATTATAGTTACATATTTAACAATCAATAGTCTTTTTGGTGTTAATTTAATTAGATATTTGGGACGATTCTATTAATCCATTTCCAATATCTCTTGTTTTAGAATATGATCTGATTAAAACCACTATATTTTAACTATAAAACATTTCCAGTTTGAGATGTCAAGGTACTGAGCGTTTCAAGATTGATCGACATATTTCTGTTATTGACAAATTGACTACTTAATTCTATGAGCATTCTTCCTAATACTTCTTTAAGTCAGAATACTCCTTTGAGTCAGACTGAGATAATCGATTCAGCAATTAATCCCAATCCTCTAATATATGCAACTCTCTATATTAGTCCTAGTTATGAAAATATTTGGGGTAAGTCCTGTCAAAGTCTATATGACGATTCATATTCTTTTATACGGTCTATTCACCCAGAATATTTGCCAATAATTTTAGATTCCTATAGGCAGATAAGATTAGGAAATTCAACCTCTAATGAGTACCGCATTGTCCGACCTGATGGAAAAATTCGATGGATTTATGAGCGTGCTTTCCCAATCAAAAATAGTAGAGGAAAAGTTGACTGTGTAAGTAAGCTCGCTGAAGATATTAGCGATAGCAAAAGAGCAGAAATTGAATTAATTCGAGTTAAAGAACAACTAGCATTAGTTTTGAAAAGTCCTAGAAATGGCTGATGGAATCTAGTCTAGTAACTAATAAAGTACTATATATATCTGATGGGAGGGGAATGGCAGAATATACTGATAGAGGATGGCTATGATCAATATGGTTGGACTTATCCCAAGAATAATGTCCTGATTTCATCCTGTTTGATATGACAATGTAAAAGTCGGAGAAATTTGATATTTTGAAATCGTTACTCCGAAATAGTTTAACTTCTAATATTCCTCTAATTCTACTCACTGCTATGCCCACAAGTGATTATTATGGTTATTTATTATGCCTTTTAGATCTGGATCTTCAGACTTGCTAAAGCTGATCGCTACCCGTTTAGAAAATCAAGAGATAATTAAGAAAGAAAGTACTACAAAATTAGAAGTACTGCGACGTAATATAACTAGCTCTCTACCGCATGAACTTTTGACTCCAATTATTGGGATTTTAGGTACATCAGGATGCTTAATTGAGAGTTATGAATCTTTATCATCTGATGAGATTTTGACTTTAATTTTGAATATTAATGACCATGGCAATCGCATATATCGATTAGCACAAAATTTTATTCTATTCTCTGAGCTAGCTACAATTGATTCTCATTCTCAGACATGGCAAGGAAAATTTGAGCAGATCGCGGTTAAAAATATTATTAGTTCTGCTGCTGAGACCTGTGCAAAAAAAGCAAATAGAATCATTGATTTGGGAATGAATTTACAAGAGGTGAATATTAATATTTCACCAACTCATTTATCGAAAGTTGTTACAGAAATTGTTGACAATGCTTTTAAGTTTTCTCATGCAGGCGATCTTGTCTACTTAGCGAACATGGACGATGAACGTTTCTTTTATCTATATATTAGCGATCGCGGCAGAGGAATGACCAATGCACAAGTAGCTGATATTGGTGCATTTATGCAGTTCGATCAAGAATATTATAATCGGCAAGGCAATGGATTAGGTTTGATCATTGTCAAACAAATTGTGAAATTGTATAGAGGTGAACTTTTCATTACATCTAAACTTTGGAACCAGACAATCGTTTCCATTAAATTGCCAAAACATAATCATATAGCTGTTGCCAATTGCATTACGACATAAGAGAATTGCGGCGCTTCGCGCCGCAATTCTCTTATGTCGTAAGCAAAAACTTGCTTTGCTATAGTAATGGAAGTTATATTTAGAGAATAAAAAAATGATAGCGCTTTTCAAGCAAGCGAGGTAATTAGTTTTGTTTCCCCGCCGAAGGCGGGGAAACAAAACCGTACTTTACTAGGTTGGTAAGCGCTATAGTGATCTTTTCACCACTATCATTTTTTATATTAACCTTGGGGGCACTGGTTCCGTAAGAATTATTTACTGCTAACAGGTGCACTTCTTTTTTCCAATTGACTGCGCTGTTCAGCCGTCAAAATTTTCGCTCTTTCTTCACTAGCACTCTTGTTGATGGCAATGATTTTTTCCCTTTGCTCCTTTGTAAGGGTTATCGCTCTCCACGCAGCACTGCGATCGCCCTTTTTCAATTCTGCAACAAATGTAGATTGTTGTTCTGGTGTCAGTACAGCTTGAATCAGTTGCGAAGTCTTTTCATTCAAGGTCTTGAATTGTTGCTTTTGGGCATCGGTGAGATTAAGAGGATTCTGGAGTGACTTGCGATTTTTTTCCGCTTGACTGCGTTGCTCGGCAGTCAGAATAGCTAAGCTTTGTTCACCAGCACTCTGATTGATTTCGCGAATTTTTTGCTTTTGGACATCCGTGAGGTTTATCGCTTTCCAAGCAGCATTGCGATCGCCCTTTTTCAATTCCGCAGCAAACGTGGTCCGTTGTTCAGGTGTCAGTACAGCTTGAATCAGTTGTGAAGTCTTTTCATTCAACGACTTGAATTGTTGCTTTTGGGCATCGGTGAGATTAAGAGGATTCTGTTCTGCCTTTTGATTTTGTGATGCAATGACGGGGGATGTCTTGGGACTAGAAGAAGATTGAGCAGAGATCACATTAGGGATAATGGCTGCCCCAGAAATGGTTGCCGATATAATAGCGATGACTATAAACCGATTGCGATTGCGAAACATAATACAGTTACCTTTAAAAAATTAGTGTCTATGAATTTGATCTAGCAAGCCTAATTTCATCTGAAATAAGATGCTTTTGAAAGTCTGTGAGTGGATAGTTAATTATGTGGATAGATCCTCCTTGCCTATCATTTGGGATGTTATACCTTTAGGGGGTATCCGCGAACTTCTAAAGCAATAAAATCATCGACTAGCTCCCATAGTCGGTCTATCTCTTGTTTTATATCTAGATCCTTAAAATAGTTTTGAGATAATCTGTCATGAAGAGCATTTAGGTGAAGTGCTATTTCAAATTGTTCCTGAGAGATTATTGACTGTTGATAGAGATGATGGAGCATCAAGATACTTGACACGCTTTCAGTTGGTATCAATGTTTGTCTTGTTAGTCTTTCCATCAAATGCTCTGCAAATAACCATAAGGAGAGAAATGCCGAGCTATATTCACCAGCCGCTATCAATTTAGAAACGCGATTCTGACAACTCAATACATATGATATAGATAGTTCAAAATCTGTCATATTTCTTTCTTTTGTATGGGTTTTGTCATCTCCAGTAATAAGGACTAGTCGGAATCCATTAAGTTCGGAAATAGTTTTAATTATTGAATTGTAGATGTCAATCGACGAATTTTTATTGTCGTATTCCACCTCTATAGTAAACAAGTTTTTGTTAAACATATTATTCAATAAGCAATATAGTATGGCTTTTAAAATTCATATATTGATATTCAGGATATTTCTTTGATTCCTTAAATCATCTTTCGCACAAATCGAGATTAAGTCAATAAAATATATCTAGAAACTTATAGTTATAAATCAATCTTCATGAAGTCATAAAAATCTGAATCTATTTCTAAAAGTTCCACTTCTAATAGGTCATCTATTATAGAAAGTAGATCGTTATCATTGGTTGTCAAATTTTTATTTGGGAGATCATTAGAGGTAGTATTGATTTTTATATTTGGGTGCTCAGCATCTTCATAGGTAGCTGTAGTTGAAACTATTTGAATACTCTTAGTTTTTACAAAATCATGAGGAATACTTTGTGATAGAACTAATAAAGGAACAACCTTGAAATCTCCAATTGCAAGAAGAGTTGAAGCAAGAAGAAACTGGATAATTAGTTTCTCCTGAAAAGGTTTTTTGGATTTTAGATTTTGTACGGGATTTTTCTTTAAAGTTGTTATCTTCATGAATTGATAAGTTAACTAAATCTGTCTGTGAGCTTTTTTACATTCAGATCGCTTTTGTTGGTAATTAATTAGCAACAAGCAACATATTCAATTCTTTATTTAAAACCAATTGAATCTTTGAAAAAGATTCAATTGGTTTTAAGATCTATAAATTAAATTTTTGAAAAGATGAGTAATCTCTGTTTTGGAAAAATTGATACCTTGCAAGAGTATTAATTAGATATATATCTTTAAATGCTTTGATCGTAAAGGAGTTTACAATGTAATCTTCTTTTTTATTGGAATTTATTTGAGACTTTTTATTAAAAAAAAGCAAAGCAACCCAATGTAAGCACAAAGATAGCTTTGCTAATTTGGAAAAAAAAGTATCAAAAACCAAACCCAAAAGTGCGTAAATTAATAGTGCACTAAACTTATTTCCTATTCCCAACAATATATATACTTCAATTAATCCAATTTGGCAAGAGTTTTGAAAATCTATTTAGATTTTAGAGTTATAGTTGTTTTAAAGAACTTACGGATGGGCTTCGACTTCGCTCAGCCCTCAGTGTAAGTTAGCTGAGCGAAGTCGAAGCTGTAGTTTTTATTTGAATTGTCTGGAGGTGCTGTTGATGGAGAAGGAAGTGGATTCTTATATCTAGATACTACATTTTACGTTGTGAGCGATCGCTAAGAAATCCGAATTGCTTTGTTAGAGGATTCTGATTTTAGGCGATCGTGATTTTGGATGAGAAAGTCGATCGCTTTTTTAAAATATTGACCGTTCATTGGCTGAAAAGCGATATTTTGCAAATCGATTTGCCGCACCTTGTCCTGCATTGACTCATAAAAATGGCGATCGCCAATGAGCTTGAGCGTTAATTGAGAATATTCCGTTGGCGTTTTGACGACAAGCTCACCCAGCCCCAATTTCTTCATCAGAGCCGCACCTGAGCGACTATACCAGCGTTTCCCTTCAAAGACTATCGAGGGCTTTTGGAGGTACAAACCTTCGATAAGTACATTAAAGCCACCAAAATGATAGGAATCAAGACAGATATCACCTTCTTCCATAATTGCCATATATTCGGCATAGGGCATATATGGGTAGATATGAACATGCTCGGAGCCTAAAACTTCTTCGACATCTTTGGCGAAGGGGAGAAAATCATTTTTGCGAGTTAAGGCTCCACCCGCAAAAAGACGAAAAAGAACGGGTAATTTAGCATTTTTAATGATTTTTTTGAGTGTCAGCAATAATGGATAATTGACTTTCTGACCGTACCAAGGACAATTAATAATGAATTTATCTTTTTTGGGGATTAGGTTTGGTTCAGCATCGTCAGATTTAACATCCTTGCGTAACTGATAGTCGGGGTGATTATTAACAGCCCCTAATCCAGATAATAAAACTAAGCGTTCGGAATAGTTGTCTTCAGCATGGCGACTGACCTCGGCATCGGCTCCACTAATAAAATAATCAATCTCACTACCAAAGGTGCTGACGGGATGCCCTAGCCCGCAAATTTGGATGGGAGCAATCCGTAGGTTTGACAATATAATGCTTTCGCTCATCATGCCTACATCTGGATAGTAGATGGCGGCGAATTCATTTTGCTTGATGATACTAAGGTCGGATTGCTCGTTTTCAAAGCGCAAATATTTAACTTCTTTAAAGTATTGCGTATCGATCGCTAATTTCCGATCGCCTATGTGGATTAAGGTCAACTCATAGCTATCCTTGAGCGCTGCCACACATTCAGACAAAATCCGATAAATAGAATGTTGGGGATACCAGAAGCCCGAAATGATAGCGATTTTTTTGGGATTGGGCTGATTGACAATAGTGATATCTTTAACCAGTTGGCTATTTTGAACTAATTTGTTAATTCTGGCTTTGAGTAAGCGATCATCATCGCCATCAATGTAGGTTGCGCCAAAGTAGACATCATCAATTTTATAGAAACCCGTCAGGCGATCGTCTTCATAGAGAATATGTTCGCGGAGATTTTTGTAGGCGATCGCATTTACTAAACCTGAGCGATAAATTTCTAAATAATGGGAATACCATAGGCTAGCTAGTTCTGGATTAGCATCAAAAAGTGCTTGGCGATCGCATTGCCAACTATTTCTAGCGGAGCATAGGATCAGAATTTTGGCAAGGTTTTGAGGCTGTGATGTTAATAGCTCCAGATGGGAGTCTGTAGTTTTGAAGTAGGAAATTGCTACTAGATTAGATATCGTCAAGTTTAGTTGAATGAATCTAACCGCATGGCGATCGCTCAAACAATAGTCGGGCTGAGTAAAGATATATAAGAAG
The DNA here is from genome assembly GCA_050632425.1 of Pseudanabaena sp. BL-A-41. Classification (GTDB taxonomy): domain Bacteria; phylum Cyanobacteriota; class Cyanobacteriia; order Pseudanabaenales; family Pseudanabaenaceae; genus Pseudanabaena. Next base: position 210,495 of record CP192606.1, read on the forward strand.
TTTTTGACAAAAGCATTGATAAAGAGCTGTGCATCTGGTGCAAGTTCTAAATAAGTAGTTTTTTCAAAATGTTCTAAAATATAAATCAGTCTCTCAGAGACAAGGTCGTAATTTTGATTAAGATAGTCTTTTAATATTTCTAGAGAATTGAAGCTAAGGTTTTCCGAATTTTGTGGATTCATTTTTTTCGAGATTACTAATACCAATCCGCCCCTAACCATATCTTCGACTACAAAAACAACTACGTCAATGGGTGGGGATTTCATAGAACTGTCTATCTACATCTCACCTTACGCAGATAGAAAATCCGCCCTCATCCCCCAACCCCTTCTCCCAGAACGGGAGAAGGGGAGCAAGAGGTGGTTTTGAATTTTTCTTTTCCCCTCTCCCCCTTTGGGAGCAGGGCTATTTCAAGAATATTTAAGAGAGAGCTTAAACAAGCAAAGACCACATAGCAGATATATTATGAGAAAAATAGTCAATTGCAGCTTTTATTGAATCAAAACCATGAATTCTAAATACAGAAAGTACCCAAGTCTTGATGAGTGACAAATTAATCGCTGCATTTCCTGCTCTTTGGGGACTCTTATCTTCATCGAAAATGACATCTTTTACCCAATGTAGGCGATTTTCAATCTGCCAATGCCCTCGAATCGCTTTGGCAAGCCGTTCAGCCTTTGGTGGTAAAGAACTAAGATAATAGCTCAAGGTGTTGTATGGATTCCCATCACGTTCGCCAGAACGAGTTACCCGTATCACTGACTGTACACCTTGCCAACTTAAATCAATGTCTGCTGGTGGTGCAAATACTTCTACTAATCTCTGGATTTTGCGTCCTTTTGTTTGTTCCTCCTCAACCTTAACTTGAAGCCCTGTTTCTTGCTCGCTCTTAACTCTGATTGCTTCTTGCAATTTTGGTTGATTTTTTTTTACTTTGATGATGTAGTCATTGTTGCTCTCAACAATCGTTGCCACTGTCTTCTTCTGGCAATGTAATGCGTCCATCGTAAATACATGATTTTCTAACTTAAGCTGTGACAACAATTGTTGAATCACACAGATTTCACTCTCTTTCTTGTTCTCCATAATTGCGGTTGCTACCACTACGCCTTGTTGCTGTGAGAATAGCGATACCATGCTAATAAAGTTCTGCCGATTATTGTCCGCATTACTTACCGTATTTCGCAGACTTTTACCATCTCCTGCGATAGCTTCTCCTCTTGCCATTGCTTGTGATTGCGCCCAGTTATTAAATGCTTCATTCAGCTTGGCATAGTCTACGTCCAGCATGATGCGTCTAAGTGTTGAATATGATGGTGCTGTTCCTTGTTTAAGTCCTAGGATTTTGATCAGACTACGCCTATGTCTTTCTACAAATCTTCCTAATCCTTGATAACCATGCTGTCCACTCATAATTCCCATGATGATAATTAGCAAGATTTGCCACAAATCGTCTCGACTCCCTTGCGCTCCTCGTGGATCTGGTACTTCTTTAAGATAATCTATTAAGCTTTTGCTCATTTTCCACCTCTTTTAGTTACATTAAACTTAAATTATCGCTTTAATCATTTCTTTGTGCTTATGTATTCTTCTTTAGCCTTTTTTCTCATTCTTGAAATAGCCCTGCCCTTTGGGAGAGGGGCTAGGGGGGAGGGTCTTATAACCTTCTGCGTAAGGTAAGTCTACAGATCTTTCTATATTCGTAATATAAACAAAATATAATTATGGTTCACTCTCGAAAAGATTGGTTTCCCACGCCGATTTGGGACTTTACAGTTGATAACTATCAGCAGTTAAATGCCACGCTGTTGTCAGAGATCGAGGAAGAGCAGCAACGCGATCGCCAAGGCATGAGCATCTCCAATAACCTCGGATGGCATAGCGTCAATACTTTACACCAACGCGATCGCTTCTCAGGCTTTACCCAAAATATCCACAGGAATGTACTTGAGGTTGCAAAGGAATTGCGTTGGGATTTACGACAGTTTTCTTTGACGATTACCACCTGCTGGGCGAACGTCAATGGCAAATTTTCATCAAACTTTATGCATCACCATGCAAATTCAATACTAAGTGGCGCGTATTATCTCAAAGTTCCTGAGAATAGTGGCGCTATATACTTTGCCGATCCCCGTCCAGCAGCTTTGATGTTAGTCCCCCCTGTTGAAGAATTCAACCCATTGACCTATTCCAAAGTTATCTATAAGCCTCGGATTGGTTCTATGCTGCTTTTTCCCAGTTGGCTTATGCATGGAGTAGAGACCAATATGAGTGAAGAATCTCGAATTAGCATTGCTTTCAATATTGGAATGACTGCAAATACGTAATTAGGAATAAGGAACCGATTTTTTTGGCGCGGCGAAGCCGCGCCAAAAAAATCAGTTCCTTATTATTTCGCATATCCTTTAGGAGGTCTCCACCCCTTACAACATTATTCCCTCATAATTGAATTGTATGGAAACTCGCAAGCCTCTCATCCCTAGCCCATCTACCTTTTGCGAGATGGGAACAATAAATTGGCTTTACTCCTCCTCTCCTATCAAGGGAGCGCGATCTGGGAGTTCCACATAATATCAATTAATAAGAAGTGATTGAAACAAACTAAGTAGTTGTTATTTTCGGAATCTGTGTTATATTTGCGGTATCTTACTCTATAGTTAGCATAGGAATAACGAGAGGGATTGGCAAATAAGAACTATACAAGAAAATAATCTCAGTTACTTGAGAGGTAGTCAGCATTTTATTGCAAATTACTATTACTTTCTTGTTTTATTCTCTTTATAAAAGCCAAATAAATTCTTAATTTGTTGCTTTGCAATGATTTAAGGATTTCCCTTAGGGAAACACGGGGGGGAAACCCGAAAAACAAATCTAAATTTAGAGTTTCATCAATACTTACTTTTATACATTTTATGTATAAATTTATTGTATTTCAATAAATTCTTGATTTGTTACTTTGCAACAATTTAAGGATTTTCTTCAAGGAAACACGGGTGGGTATAACGGAAAGGTAAACCTAGTTTATAGGCTAACCAATCTCTTCTTTATGCATTTTATGCATAAGCTATTTGTTTTGCTTTGCTATCTAATCAAAACATAAAAACATAATAGACATCTTAAACTGTTGCTTGGCAACACTTTAAGGTGTTTTCAATTTCCAGCTAACCAGCAGGTAAAAAGTTACTGCATACTTATTTTTAAGTTGTGCTGTAGCTCTGGATTTATTCATTCAAAAATTGCAAAAGATCTGAACAGGTGTGATGTTCAGGTAACATACTCCTATGGACAAATAAATGTTGATTAAAAAAACATCTTTTAGCTATTTAATAGCTACATGTATTCTAGCTTCTACGAGTGGAGCATCTGCTCAAAATGTGACTCCCTCGACTGTTAATAACCTCAATACTAATGTTACCCAAACAGGCAATCAATATAACATCAGTGGTGGGACTCAAGCAGGCGCAAACTTATTTTATAGTTTGCAGAAGTTAGGTTTGTCCGCAGGAGAGATTGCTAACTTCCTTAGCAATCCTAGTGTCCAAAATATTCTTACCCGTGTGACGGGTGGTGAAGCCTCACTAATTAATGGATTAATCCAAGTGACGGGCGGGAATTCTAATCTCTTCATTATGAATCCTGCGGGAATTGTATTTGGTGCTAATGCAAGCTTGAATGTACCTGCTAATTTCTCTGCTTCTACTGCCTCGGCAATGCAAGTTGGGAATGGTTGGTTCGGAATGAATAGTAGCGTCGATCAGGTTCGCAACCTGAGTGGAAACCTAACAGGATACGCCTTTAACAGTACTTTGCCAAATTTGGGATCGACTACTGGAGCATCTCCCTCGGGCGTAATTTTAAATCAAGGGAACCTCAGTGTTAACACTGGTAAAAGTGTCACGCTCGTAGGTGGCATGGTGGTCAATACAGGTACGATCGCAACTCCTGAAGGGAAAATCACGATCGCAGCGACTCCAGACAATAAGTTTATTACGATCACTAATGAAGGTAGTGTCCTGAGCTTTGATTTGCCGATCGCCGATCAGCAAGCCATTGGCAATGCACCAGTCTTAAGAGGTGTAGATTTACCGACTTTGCTCACAGGTAAGACCGCAGGCACGGTGATTGCTTCGGGCAATTTAGATGTATCGGGTAATCAAGGTGGCAAGGTTCAGGTATTGGGTAATGATGTCAATCTAGTTAATGCCAATATCAATGCATCGGGTGTCAATGGTGGCGGTACGGTGTTGATTGGTGGTGATTATCAGGGTACTGGCACAACTCCTAAGTCACAGTCTACGACAGTCGATAGCGGCAGCACGATTAATGCTAATGCGTTGACTCTGGGTAATGGCGGCAAGGTGGTTGTATGGTCGGATGGCAATACGCGCTTTGATGGCAAGATCTCGGTGAAGGCTGGCACGCAGAGTGGTAATGGTGGTCTGACTGAGACCTCTGGAAAAGCTAATCTCGTGGTTGGTAATAATGCACAGGTGAATGCTTCTGCACCTAATGGTGTAAGGGGAACTTGGTTACTCGATCCAACGAATTTGAACGTAGCGACTTCAGGTGGTGACATCACTCCCTCAACGATCGTATCAAATCTTAATAGTGCTGACGTTAACCTACAAGCTACTACTTCGATTACTGTGAGTAATGCGATCGATAGTAGTAGTAATGCTTCTGTTGGTAATCTGTCTCTGTCTACAAATATAGCCAATCTCAATGCGCCAATCACTCTATCTAGTGGCAGTATTCTGTCTGGTACTGCGACTACTACCAATGTGGGCGCTAATGGAACCATCCAAAATGGTGTTGATGTGTCTGCTTCAGGCGGAACCGTAAATCTGGCTCCAACAACCTACACGCTATCTAGCCAAGTTTATATCAATAAAGACTTAACGTTGAATGGTAACGTTTCTGGCGGCGCTACAACTACCGTTGATGGAAATTCGACAACTCGTCTTTTTTATATTGACAGTGGCAATACGGTCAATATTAACGATTTGGCTCTTGTAAATGCTGGTAGTGCTTACATTGGCGGTGCGATTTACAACAATGGCAGTACTGTTAACATTGCTAACACTACCTTCACTAACAATAGTGCTGATTACGGTGGTGCGATTTATAACGATGGTGGTACTGTTTCCATTGCTAACAGTACCTTCACTAACAATACTGCTTATTACCGTGGTGGTGCGATTTATAACGAGAGTGGTACGGCTTCCATTGCTAACAGCACCTTCACTAGTAATACTGCTAATGAATCTGGCGGTGCGATTTATAGCTGCGGTGATATAGCGATCGCTAACAGCACGTTCACTGGCAATACGGCTGGCTACGATGGTGGTGCGATTAATGCTTACCTGTACAACTATAGTGGCTCCAAGACTCTCTCTGTAACTGATAGCACTTTTACTGGCAATACGGCTGGCTCCGATGGTGGTGCGATTTACGCCAGTGAAGGTAATGTTTCCATTGCTAACAGCACCTTCACTAGTAATACGGCTAATTACGATGGTGGTGCGATTTATAGCTGTGGTGATATAGCGATCGCTGATAGCACATTCACTGGCAATACTGCTAATGAATCTGGCGGTGCGATTTATAACGATGGTGGTATAGCGATCGCTAACAGCACCTTCACGACAAATACTGCTAATTACGATGGTGGTGCAATTTATAGCTATGGTGATATAGCGATCGCTAATAGCACATTCACTGGCAATACGACTGGCTACGATGGTGGTGCGATTAGTGCTTACCTGTACAACTATAGTGGCTCCAAGACTCTCTCTGTAACTGATAGCACTTTTACTGGCAATACGGCTGGCTCCGATGGTGGTGCGATTTACGCCAGTGAAGGTAATGTTTCCATTGCTAACAGCACCTTCACTAGTAATACGGCTAATTACGATGGTGGTGCGATTTATAGCTGTGGTGATATAGCGATCGCTGATAGCACATTCACTGGCAATACTGCTAATGAATCTGGCGGTGCGATTTATAACGATGGTGGTATAGCGATCGCTAACAGCACCTTCACGACAAATACTGCTAATTACGATGGTGGTGCAATTTATAGCTATGGTGATATAGCGATCGCCAATAGCACTTTTACTGGCAATACGGCTGGCTCCGATGGTGGTGCGATTAATGCTTACCTGTACAACTATAGTGGCTCCAAGACTCTCTCTGTAACTGATAGCACTTTCACTGGCAATACTGCTGCCGATGGCGGCGCGATTTACGCCAGTGAAGGTAATGTTTCCATTGCTAACAGCACCTTCACTAGCAATACTGCTAACTATGGCGGTGCGATTTACAACTATGCCAGTACTGTTTCCATTGATAACACCACCTTCACGACAAATACTGCTAATGACAATGGCGGTGCGATTTATAGCGAAGGTTCAACCAATCTCACCGTAACTGGTAGCATCTTCACTAGCAATACTGCTAACTATGGTGGTGCAATTTATAACGATGGTGGTACGGTTTCCATTGATAACACCACCTTCACAACAAATACTGCTAATTACGATGGTGGTGCGATTTATAGCTGTGGTGATATAGCGATCGCAAATAGCACTTTTACTGGCAATACGGCTGGCTCCGATGGTGGTGCGATTAATGCTTACCTGTACAGCTATAGCGGCTCCAAGACTCTCTCTGTAACTGATAGCACTTTCACTGGCAATACTGCTGCTAATGGCGGCGCGATTTACGCCAGTGAAGGTAATGTTTCCATTGCTAACAGCACCTTCACAACAAATACTGCTGATTATGGTGGTGCAATTTATAACGATGGTGGTACAGTTTCCATTGATAACACCACCTTCACAACAAATACTGCTAATGACTCTGGTGGTGCGATTTATAACTGTGGTGATATAGCGATCGCTAATAGCACCTTCGACAGCAATACTGCTGATTATGGTGGTGCAATTTATAACGATGGTGGTATTGTTTCCATTGATAACACCACCTTCACAACAAATACTGCTACGTACTCTGGCGGTGCGATTTATAGCTGCGGTGATATAGCGATCGCTGATAGCACCTTCGACAGCAATACTGCTACTAATGATGATGGCGGTGCGATTTATAATGACGGTGGTATTGTTTCCATTGATAACACCACCTTCACAACAAATACTGCTAATGACTCTGGTGGTGCGATTTATAGCTGTGGTGATATAGCGATCGCTAACAGCATCTTCGACAGCAATACTGCTGATTATGGTGGTGCAATTTATAACGATGGTGGTACGGCTTCCATTGATAACAGCACCTTTACTAGTAATACTGCTAATGTCTCTGGTGGTGCGATTTATAACTATGGTGATATAGCGATCGCTAATAGCACCTTCGACAGCAATACTGCTGATTATGGTGGTGCAATTTATAGCTGTGGTGATATAGCGATCGCTAACAGCATCTTCGACAGCAATACTGCTGATTATGGTGGTGCAATTTATATCGATGGTGGTACGGCTTCCATCGATAACAGCACCTTCACAACAAATACTGCTAATTACAATGGTGGTGCGATTTATAGCTATGGTGATATAGCGATCGCTAACAGCATCTTCGACAGCAATACTGCTACGTACTCTGGCGGTGCGATTTATAACTATGGTGATATAGCGATCGCTAACAGCATCTTCAACAGCAATACTGCTACTAATGATGATGGCGGTGCGATTTATAATGACGGTGGTATTGTTTTCATTGATAACACCATCTTCACAACAAATACTGCTAATGACTCTGGTGGTGCGATTTATAGCTGTGGTGATATAGCGATCGCTAACAGCATCTTCGACAGCAATACTGCTGATTATGGTGGTGCAATTTATATCGATGGTGGTACGGCTTCCATCGATAACAGCACCTTCACAACAAATACTGCTAATTACAATGGTGGTGCGATTTATAGCTATGGTGATATAGCGATCGCTAACAGCATCTTCGACAGCAATACTGCTGATTATGGTGGTGCAATTTATAGCTATGGTGATATAGCGATCGCTAATAGCACCTTCGACAGCAATACTGCTGATTATGGTGGTGCAATTTATAACGATGGTGGTATTGTTTCCATTGATAGCACCACCTTCACAACAAATACTGCTAATGACTCTGGTGGTGCGATTTATAGCTGTGGTGATATAGCGATCGCTAATAGCACCTTCGACAGCAATACTGCTGATTATGGTGGTGCAATTTATATCGATGGTGGTACGGCTTCCATCGATAACAGCACCTTCACAACAAATACTGCTAATTACAATGGTGGTGCGATTTATAGCTATGGTGATATAGCGATCACTGATAGCACCTTCACTAGTAATACTGCTAATGACTCTGGTGGTGCGATTTATAACTGTGGTGATATAGCGATCGCTAATAGCACCTTCACTAGCAATACGGCTGATTATGGTGGTGCAATTTATAACGATGGTGGGACGTCTTCCATCGATAACAGCACCTTCACAACAAATACTGCTAATTACAATGGTGGTGCGATTTATAGCTATGGAGGTGATATAGCGATCACTGATAGCACCTTCGACAGCAATACTGCTAGTGAAGGCGGTGCAATTTATAACGATGGTGGCACGATTTCCATTGATAACACTACTTTCACTAGCAACGCTGCTGCGCCTAGTGACTACGGTGGTGCGCTGTATAACGAAGATGGTCTGATCGCTATTACCAATAGCACCTTCACTGCCAATAGTGCTGGCTACGGCGGTGCGATTTATAACTCTGATGGTACTGACACGATCACCAATAGCACCTTCACTGGCAATATTGTTGACGGCGATGGTGGCGCAATTTATAACGATGGTGGTACTGAAACGATCTTTAATAGCACCTTCGACAGCAATACCGCCGCAGGCAATGGTGGTGCGATCGACAACTACAGTGCGATGTCGATTACCAATAGCACGTTCTATGGCAATACCGCCGATGGCAATGGTGGTGCTGTTTATAACGAATACGCTACTGCACCTTACGACCCTACGGTGATTGCCAACAGCACCTTCTACGGCAATAGCGCAACCGATGGCGGCGCGATTCACGTCGCTTATGGTTACGATGTAGCAATTTCCAACAGCATCATCGTCGGCAATAATGCTACGGGTGCAGGTAATGAAATCTACAATGGCTCTGGTGCTTCCAATCTCAGCTTTGTTGGCGCAAATATCGTTGGCACATTTGGAAATACTGGTATCTATGGCGAAGGCTATGTCGGTGTCACCCCACTCGTTCCCACTGGCGCAGCCAATACAGTAATTGAAACTACCCTTGCTGATAACGGCGGTCCTACACAAACCCTGAAGCTCGCCTCAGGCAGTATCGCAATCAATGCTAGTGGAAGTAATGCAACGTCATCCGACCAACGCGGCAATAATGCTGTAGGTATTCGCGATATCGGCGCGTTTGAATGTCTTGCTGGTGAATGCCCACCATTACCAGAGCCAGAAGTAATTGCCACACCGATCAATCCTAACCAAATTACGATCAATCAGAATGTGGAACAGCCTCCAGTCATCTTGCCATCTACGCCAGTTGCCTTTGCATCCGCAGGCAGCATTAACATTCAACCATTTGAAAATGCTCTCACTAAGGTAGTGGACTTGATGAACCAAAATGGAGGAACTTTTACGCTCAATGCTGATGAGTTTGCCAGTGGTCTAGATGCCAGTACTCCAGCCAATCAACTTGTGATCAAAGCGGCGATCGCTGATTCAATTAGCAAGTCAATTGGTGAGCAGTTTGTTGGTTTAGTGGATATTAAATTCCAAACTAAAGATGGCAAAACGACAGCGGTGGTTACGGTGAGCAAGTCTACTACAGCAGCCAAGCTCAAGAACTAGCTTAACCCTTCGGCAATAAGCTCCTAAACAGAAACTTATTGCGTTTTCCAGATGAGCCAATGCTCATCTGGAAAACAAAACAGCATTGACAAAACAGCATTGGCAAATACAAACGGTGTGGGACTAGAAATAGACAAATGAATAGACAAACTAAGATTTCGCTAGACAGTTTATTATGGGGGATGGTCATTAGCTCAGGTTACTTTGTTGGCAACCTGCCTAGCTATGCTGAAACTATTCTCGATCTCAAAACAGAAGAGGTGAGCGCTGAGATCGCCAAGCCTGTAGAAGCTTTGAGCCAAGAAAGTAAAGCAGAAAAAGTAACTAAGTCTGCAAAACCTGCGATCGCCCTAGTCGGGGAAAAAGAAGAGATTGATAAATCAGTCAAGCCTACGCTCTCTTCTGAAGTGCAATCCATTAAGAAAGTTGTCTTGGTTGGTAATACTGTCCTGACAGATGAAGATCTTGCTCCAATTCTTCAGCCCCTCGAAGATAAATCCTTAACGCCAGAAAAGGTTCAAGCTACTGCTGAAGAGATTACCAAGCTTTATATCAGCAAGGGCTATGTCACTTCCCTCGCTAAGTTTGACCCATCCGATAGCATCGTCAATGGTGTTGCATCAATTAAAGCGATCGAGGGGCAATTAGAAAAAATTGACATTCTCGGCACGGTGCAGACCAATCCCGACTATGTGCGATCGCGATTGCTAATAGGCAGCAGCAACGTTTTCAATGCTAGCCGCATTGAAGATCAATTGCGCCTCCTGCGCTCCGATCCTCTATTCTCTAAAGTCACCTCAAACCTCAAACCTGCAACTACTGCTGGTAACAGCTTACTAGTCGTAAAGGTCGAAGAGGCTAATCAGTTAACTGGTTCCGTCAGCTTTGACAACTACTCTCCTGTATCTGTTGGTTCTGAGCGGATGGGAGCATCACTCAACTATCGCAACCTTACAGGCTCAGGCGACTTTCTAGCGGCATCTTACTATCGCAGTACGACAGGCGGCTCCAATCTCTACGATTTTAACTACACCATTCCCGTCAATCCGATGAATGGAACCATTGCATTTCGCTATGCTCCAAACAATTATCGGATTACCGATCCTGCTTTTGCGGCTCTCAATATTCGTGGTGCAAGTAGCCTCTATGACATTGCCTATCGCCAACCGTTAACTCGGACACCCCGCGAAGAGTTTGCCTTATCTTTAGGTTTTGCCTATCAAACTGGACAAACTTTTCTATTTGAAAATCTCGCCATTCCCTTTGGGATCGGTCCTGATGCTAATGGCATCAGTACTACTAGTGTTTTCCGCTTTGGTCAAGACTATACTCTCCGCGATCCTGAAGGTGTATGGGCGTTACAATCGCAGTTTAATCTTGGAACTGGACTTTTTGACGCAACCTATGTAACCACTCCAAATGCTGGTTTCTTTAGCTGGTCGGGACAAGCTCAACGGGTGCAAATTCTCGGTTCTGATGCCATCCTCATTGCGTCCTTGAGTTCCCAACTATCGGCTAATGCCCTGTTGCCATCGCAACAATTTACGATTGGTGGCGGACAGTCATTACGCGGATATCGTCAAAATTCTCTCTCTGGAGACAATGGCTTTAAGTTGAGTCTTGAGACTCGCCTGACTACTTGGCGTGATGAACAGACTAATCGCTCTATTTTACAATTAGCTCCTTTCATCGATCTTGGAGCGGTTTGGAATAACAGTAATAACCCTACACCTCTACCGCCTCAGACTTTCCTTGCGGCGGCTGGGTTGGGTGTGATTCTTGAACCGATCCAAAATCTCGTTATTCGTCTTGATGCTGCATTACCCTTTGTAAATGTGCAAGGACGCGGCAGCAATCTCCAAGATGCTGCTCTCTATTTCAGCACTAGCTATAGATTCTAAATCCTATGCAGCCCACTATGTGGGCTGTACAGCCTTTATAGAATTTACACCTCGCATATTTGTATCGCGGCGAAGCCGCGATACAAATAATCAAGTTTTGTTTTAATCAATCTGTCATAAAAAATAGTGGAACTCAACTGGGACAATCTTTCTGACGCTATATTTCACTACGCAAAGACTCACCCAAATGCTCTTGCGGTTGTAGAAGCGCCAAAGTCTTTAACTTACGAAGAGCTAGCCTCTCTAGTCGGCTCTACTTGTCTTTATTTACAAGAGCTAGGGATCAAAGAAGACGATCGCGTAGGGATTATTCTCAATAATCACACAGACCATGTAATTCTTGCCTTTGCCTTAATGCGAATCGGCGCTACAGCGATCGAGATTTATGCTGAAGCTCCCGTTGAAGTACAAAATGAATTAATTCAGAATCTCAAGCTTGCCGCAGTTTTTGTGGAGTCAGACTCTCCCGCTGCTAAAAGTTGTCCTATTTTTGTACAAATGGGCTTACATTGGCGCGATCACATCCAGCAAAGAAGTGGCGACCTTCGCAGCAACAAAAAAGCTGAAGACAATCGATTGGTAATGCTGACATCTGGCACATCTGGCAAACCCAAAAGTATCGTCAGTACCCATCGCCAAAGAATAGAACGAGTACGTTCTCATGCCATGCTCTTGCAAGATAGATGGTCGCCTTCAAAAACGGGGAATGCCTTAATCTTCAACAATATTAGTTTTGCGGGACCACACCAATTTTTTATTGATCAAATCATGTTTGGTGGTCCTATTCACATTTTGCCTAAATATGCGCTTCCTAACCAATTTATGCGCGTACTTGGTTCCTATGACAATGCTGTTTGCTTTGTCGTGGCGAATATGTGTCGCGCCTTTTTGGGAAGTCTCGGAACTGAGAAGCCTTTGTTCCCAAATATTCAAGCTCTGATATCGGGAGGGCAACCATTAATGCCAGCAGAAAAAAGAGCTGTTTTGGAATATATCACGCCTAACTTTTATGAAAGTTATGGCGCTTCAGGATTTGGGCTGATATCGGGACTGCGTCCGCAGGAAATAGTTACTAAGGCTGAAAGTGTTGGTTTACCCGTTGCTGATGTCGAAATTGTGAACTCCTTGGGTGAGAAGGTTCCTGTAGATAGTATTGGACATATTCGCTGTCGTGGTCTATCAAAATCAGAGGGCTTCTTTAATGCACCAGAGCTTACAGCATCACCTACTGAGCTATTTCGCGATGATTGGTACTATCCAGGCGATATGGCTAGCTTTGATAGTGATGGCTACATTCATTTAAAAGGAAGAGAATCCGATTTAATTCGGCATCATGGGATCGAAATTCACCCCTTTGAAATCGAAACCATCATTATGACGCTGCCTTTGCTCAAAGAAGCGATCGTGGTTGGTATACCAATCGATAACGATGAATCGCTGAGCTATCCTGTCGTCGTCTTCGTTGCTAAGGAAGGATTTCAAATACAAACATTGATTGACCATTGCAATGAAAAACTAACTCCTGAAAAACGACCTAAATACTATATTACGGCTGAGTACATCAAGAAATTCCCCAGTGGAAAGACCGATCGCACTTCCGTACAAGCCTTTGCTTTTAAAAGGCTAAAAGACAATGGATTGTTAAATAAGTAGATTGATTGTGGCTAACGTTTGCTATCTATGTTGCTAGGGCGAAATACATGACTGGATTTTCAAAACGCAAAATTGCGATTGTGGGCGGTGGGATCTTCGGAACGGCGATCGCCTATGTGCTGACTCGTGATGGGTTTGATGTCACATTATTTGAAGGTACTTCGATTGGAGCACATGCATCCAGTAAAAACGCGGGTAACTTAAATCCCCTCCATGGAACACCATCAGCCCTACTCCCATTTGCATTAGAATCATTCCGTCTGCATCAAGCGATCGCTGTAGGATTGGCAGAGCTAAAAAGCGCACATTATAACTTGCTCCCTTCGCATCGCGTTCTACTGGAATTAGATGCGTCTAAAAGTAAATCATTAGAAAAATCTACTAATTTATTTGCTAATACTGAGGGTTTCTCTGCTGAAGAGTTGGATTTTGATGCTCTTCATCATTTAGAACCTCGACTGAGTAAGGATTTTCGTTTTGGCATTCTCACTAAAGGCAGTCTCGCCGTAGACAGCTATCTCCTAACGATGTCATTAGCTCAAGGAGCGGAACGTCTTGGCGCTAAATATATTTATGACTCAGTTTTAGGAGTTGTCAAGAAAGGCGATCGCATTACAGCAGTACAAACTCCGCAAGGTACATTTGCCTGTGATGAGATCATCTTCGCAACTGGCCCATGGGTAGGGGAGACTCAAGCTTGTCTAGAGATTGATATTGATATAGAGCCAGTCAGAGGCGAACTTTTGCTCATGCAATTATCTGGACGACCATTGGACTATGACTTGACTTGGGGATTAAGTTGTCTTTATAAAAGACGCAAAAACGAAGTATGGGTGGGGGGGACTTTTGAACGCTGTAGTTTTGATATGACTCCATCGCTCAAAAACAGAGAATCTATGCTCAATCAAGCAGCACAGATTATTCCCGAAATTCGAGAAGCGAGATTGCTCGAACATGTGGTTGGCTTACGTCCAATGACGAGTTCGGGATTACCGATCGTGGGTCGTGTAAGTAAATGGCAAAATGCCTATCTTGCTAATGGAGGTGGGAGTAAAGGGGTATTACTGAGCGCGGGAATAGCTCAAGTAATTCGAGATTTGTTGGTCGATGGACAGACAAAGTTGTCTGTTAAATCATTTCTATTAGGACAAGGAAAAACGGCTTCTTACACCGACCATCCTTGCGTTAAAAGCTTGCCATCTTTAATTTAATTATTTAAGAGATTTCAATGAAACACTTATGCGTTAGATGCAAAAATGAGATCACTACAGGATTCCATCCGTTTTGTGATTGTGGAGGCATGATCGATGTCAAATATCCTTTAGAGAAAGTACATCTACATGACTCGCCTAATCCTTTTATTCGCTTTGCGGAGCTACTACCGATTGAAAATTTACACGATCGCTTACCTGACTCAAGATTTACTCCTGTAATTCATGCCACCCGACTTGGGCAAAAACTAGGAATGCCTTCACTTTATCTAAAGAATGAAACGGTGTTACCGACTAGCTCAACGAAGGATCGGATGGCGGCGGTATCACTTGCATATCTCCATGAGCGAGGAGTTCGTTCGTTTTGTACATCTTCTACTGGCAATAGCTCAACTGCGTATGCCTACGGGATTCAGTCACATCCCGATATGCATCTTTATCTATTTACTGCCGAAAATTTTGTATCCCGCGTTCAACATGCAGAACATTCACAAGTAACTCATTTTGGGATGCGTGATGCTAGTTTCGTTGAGGCCTTTGAATATGCTGGGGTTTATGCTCGCGAAAACAATCTAGTTTCTGAACGAGGCTTTTTTAATGTTGGTCGCCGAGAGGGATTGAAAATGACCTTTCTAGAGGCAAGCGAGCAAATTCCCCAGCCTATAGATTGGTATGTACAGGCGGTATCGAGTGCGATGGGAGTGTATGGAAACTATAAAGGAGCCAAAGAACTTTATCAACTTAAACGGATCAACCAGCTACCCAAACTACTGTGCGTTCAACAAGATACCTGTGCACCAATGGTTCATGCCCATGCTAATAATAGTGAGACGATTACACCAGAATATATAGTAAAAAAACCAAAGGGGATTGCCTCAGCAATTTTGCGAGGAGATCCTACGAGAGCTTATCCTCATATCAGACGCATTGTGATGGAAAGTAATGGTGCTTTCGTGGCTGTGAGTGAAGCTGAAATTCGAGAAGCACGTCAAGCAGTAGAGGAATATGAAGGTATTTCTCCATGTTTTTCTGCTTCATCTGCGATCGCAGGAATTATAAAAATGGCTCGCAATGACAATTTCCCTAAAAATGATGTAGTGATGATCAATGTGACTGGAGGCGATCGCGCTACGGCTGAATATCCATCAGATGTCAAATGGTTAAACAATACAACTAATGGATGGATGCCAGAGGATAGATACCAGAGATTACGGAGTCCCGTTTGTACTCTATAGCTTAATTACGCCTACCTACTTAACTGATGTTACGTGGAATGAAGATTGCCCTCCCCCCCATCCCCCTCGCCCTTTGGGCTACGGTGTACACACAAGTCATAAAACCCAGTCAAGTCAACAATTAATCGCCCCCTAGCCCCCAATTCTGGGGGAACAAGAAAATAAAATTCTTTCAAAGTCCCCCAGAATTGGGGGATTTAGAGGGCTTAGATAAATCAAAACGTAGACAGTTAGACTTGTGTGTAACACGGCAGCTTTTTAAGGGGGATTGAGGGGATCTACAGCCTATTGAAGCTTAAAGGAGTACAGAGAGATTTTGAAAAGTGTGGCTTCGCCACACTTTTCAAAATCTCTCTGGGTTTCAAGCCAGCGCAAAGCGCTGTAATTCTTCGCAATATCTAGATTATTGAACTTAATTATTTATAGGACAAAATATTTGTGTTTGACTTTATAAGTTCCAAGAATCTCTGCAAAAAGAGGCTTTCAAGGCTTATTGGTAGAATTTTTGCTGTGAAACTAATTGAGTTTATGAATGAAAGTCAAGATTTCATGTCAGATCATTGGTAATTTTAGTGCTATCCTAACTCTAGCTCTTCCTTAATCAATCACAGCTCCATAAACGGACGGGGTATCAAATTCCTTTTTCACTAGAATATACTCACACCGCAAAACGGTGGAGTATTTATCCTCTTACAGCCTGTTGAGGCTTAAAGAAAGTAGTGCAGAGAGATTTTTGAAAGCGCGGCTTCGCCACACTTTCAAAAATCTCTCTGGGTCTCAGGTCGGCGCAAAGCGCTGTAGTTGAATGAACGTTAACAATAAAGGGAAGAGATAATGTCTAGGACTTACGCACAAAAGACTTAACACCTGCATCGCACCGTAATGGCAATTCATGAATTGCCATTACGGTGCACCATTTTGCGTAAGTCCCTAATAGTTAAATAACTTATCTTATTTGCAATTTAGGTGTAACTATGGCAGCAGACTTTATTTTTGAAGAAGTACAAATAAATTCGCATATTAAGAATAGACATCCTCTAGTAGTTAATCCTAATACAACTGTTTTAGAAGCGATCGCCAAAATGCGTGAGGCAGATTCTGGCTATGTCTTGGTTATGGCGAGTGATGAGATTGATTCAGGAAGTGACTTGCTCGGTATTCTCACTAGAGAAGATATTATCCGAATTAGCCTAGAGGGTCGCACCTTTGACCAGTTGTTGGTACAAGATGAGATGTTTAGTCCTGTGATTACGATCCAAGAATCAGAACTAACAGATCTGAGGTCTGCCCTAGTATTGCTCTATTCTTATCAAATTAATCGTTTACCTGTACTAGATGGCGATCGCTTAATCGGAGTATTAACTCAAAATGACTTAATCGACCTGTTGGCGGAGAAGGTTTTAGAAAGCCAGTCCAGCAGGTATAAGATATCGCAAAATTCTTTAAATCTTGAAAACATCCAAGTCCAAGATGAGTCATGCCTTTCTTTACTGTTAGACACCAATGAACAATTAGAGCTACATATTGAAGAGTTAAAGGCTATTGAAGAAGAATTACAACTTCAGAATATTGAACTAGAAAACTCACAGCTTAAATATCAAGATTTATTTGATTTTGCCCCCGATGGCTATTTAGTTACCGATCATTTAGGGGTAGTCCTATCAGCCAATCTAGCGGTTTGCGATTTTCTATCAACATCGCCAGAGAGTTTGTGTGGTAAACTATTGGCTGTATATGTTGATCCATCGGATCATCTATTATTTTACAACAATCTCCACCAAGGTTTTCGTGATTGCACCAAACGAACTTGGGAAATGTCCCTCCAATTATCTAATGGTAATTACTGCCCAGTAGAAGTTTCGGTCTCTGAGACTTGTAGATTAACCGATAACAGCCCGACTCTACAATGGTTGATTCGAGATATTAGTGATCGCAAACAAGCGCAGCAAGCACTTCAAGAACTCAATCAATCCTTGGAAGCAAAAATTGAACAACGTACCAACGAACTTTGGCAAGTCAACAAACTACAACGTACCATCCTTGATAGTACTGATTACTCGATTATTACCACCGATATCAATGGCATCATTCAGGTTTTTAATCATGGTGCTGAACAAATGTTGGGTTACAGCATGGGAGAAATTGTTGGACGGGCTACACCTGCCATCTTTTGTGATGCTCAAGAACTAGCGGAACTGGCGATAAATCTCACTGCGGAATTAGGTCAAGACATTCCTAACGGGTTTGTTGCATTAACAGTCAAAGCGTCTCTAGGTATTGTTTGTGAGGAAGAACTGACAAATATCCGTAAGGATGGCTCTCGTTTTCCCATCTTGCTGTCAACTACGGCTCTTAGGGATGAGAAGGATCAAATTATTGGTTTTTTAAGTGTTGGTAAAGATATTAGCGATCGCAAAAAAGCCGAAGCTCTACTAAAAGCTACAAATCAGGAACTACTAAGAGCGACAATGCTCAAAGATGAGTTTCTCGCGAATATGAGTCATGAGCTTCGTACTCCGCTTAATGCCATCCTCGGTATTACAGAAAGTTTATCTGAAGAAGTCTTTGGACCTCTCCAAGAAAAACAAAAGAGTATGTTGCAGGTCGTCGAAAACAGTGGCAATCATCTACTGGAGTTAATTAATGACATCCTCGATCTTGCCAAAATCGAAGCCGATGAAATGACTTTAGACTGTCAAGCATCTAATATTAAAAATATTTGCCAATCTAGTTTGATGTTTGTCCGACAGATGGCAATCCAAAAAAATTTGCAGCTAGACTTGAAGGGTACGCCATTTGAACTAGAAACATCCCTTGATGAGCGCCGTATCCGTCAAGTATTAATTAATCTACTCAGTAATGCCATCAAATTCACCCCATCGGGAGGCAAAATCACCCTAGAATATTCTCTCGATAGAGAGAGTGTCCCCAATGAAAATAGTCCCCAAGCTTGGATATCTTTAGCTGTAATAGATACAGGTATCGGTATTACTTCTGATAACTTACAAAAGCTATTTCAACCTTTTGTCCAAATTGATAGCCCTCTCAATCGCCAATATGATGGTACTGGTCTAGGATTAGCCTTAGTCAAAAAAATAGTCGAATTGCATGGTGGATATGTGAGGGCAACAAGTGAATTCGGTGTAGGTAGTCGTTTTGCGATCGCACTTCCCTATTCAGGGAATATAGCTCATTTACCTCAGCAGCTAGTAAATACTACGACAGACCCAAGTGCGGCTATTGAAAGTGATCACGAAATTCCTCTAGTTTTGTTAGCAGAAGATAACGAAGCTAGCATCTTAGTAATTTCTTCATATTTAGAAGCGAGAGGCTTTCGGGTGAGAATTGCGAGAAATGGACTAGAGGCGATCGATCTAGTGCAAAAGGAATCACCAGACTTAATATTGATGGATATTCAAATGCCAGAAATGAATGGACTTGAGGCAATTAAATATATCCGCAGCAATGGGTTTGACAAACTAATTATTGCTATTACTGCTTTAGCGATGGAATGCGATCGCGGAAAATGTCTCGCCGTAGGAGCAGATGAATACATAAGTAAACCGATTAAATTAAAACTACTTTTTACAACAATTCAACAGCTTTACTTCAAAAATAATTGATCAGAAAATGAATCATAATTTGAATTTTATATGTTACTATAAACATAGGGAATAGGAAGTATTCAGTGAATAGGAGACGCATCTAATCTAGTAATAGATTTCTGTAGTTTTATTCTCTTGGTACTTGTCTTTTTAAGTATAGTATAAATTCCATCGTTCTTAATACCCCCTAGTAGATGGCTATTCATAAGGAATGCCATCTACTATTTCTAGCACATTAAAATTCTAGTAAAGCAAAGTGCATTACTTTGTAACAATGCATCCTACATTTCATTTCAGCAATCTACTGTAATACATTTATAGCAATCCTAAATAATTTGTAGAAATACACCTCGAAGGAGTGCACTTCTACAAACTCAAAATCTATAAATGTCTATAAATAATTTAGTACAGCTATATAAAAACGAGACATCCTTAGCTGACTTTATCTATATCGAGATTCAACAAATATATTTGTTTACATACTCACTATTATTGAATAGTAGAAGAGCTATTTTGATATGAAATATAAGCCCGAAAACTCTCCTAAAACTGCCAGTTCTGTAGCACCTACAACTCTAAATCTTCAAACCAGACCATTCGCTCCCATTGAAGCAGTCTCGACTGAATCTACCTCAATGGAAAAAACAGAAAAGAGTGAGCATAAACAAAAACATTCTCCAAATATATTAGAAAGACTAATCAATTCATCCCCACCAGAGCCATCAGCCTCTGTACAAAGGAAGCCTGAGAATCGATTGAAAGCGATCGCGCAAAATCTTTCAATCCAAGCAAAATTAGCGATCGGCGAACCAAACGATAAATACGAAAAAGAAGCTGATGATACTGCTTCAAAAGTCGTTCAACAAATTAATACGCCGATCCAAAACCAATCTATCCAACGAGAAGCATTGCCACAGGGCTATAAACTGCAAAAGAAGCCGCTACAAAGGCGCGAAAATGTAGGTGGAGGTGATGCATCAACGGAGTTGGAGTCGTCAATTCAAAGAGCCAGAGGTGGCGGTCAGCCCCTAGCCGCAAACCTACAACGGTCTATGGGACAGGCGATGGGAGCAGACTTTAGCGGCGTAAAGATACATACAGATTCGCAATCCGATCAATTAAATCAATCAATTCAGGCTAAAGCCTTTACGACAGGGCAAGATGTGTTCTTTCGACAGGGGGCGTATGAGCCGAGTAGTCAAGGTGGGCAAGAGTTGATCGCCCATGAGTTGACCCATGTGGTGCAGCAGAATGGAGGAGCCGTGCAGCGATCTCCAGAAATCCAAACCAAAACCTTAGTTTCCTCCATCACTCCCCTGATCCAGCGGGATGATACCTTGAAACATTCTGATGCCCAAACTACTGTTGCTAAAGATAATCAGGTGTCAGATGCAGACAAGGCGAAAACAAAAGATATCACGTCTGGAGCGGCAGATCTGGCTACAAATCACCCGATGTACAGCACGTTTAAGGCTCGTATTAACGGTTTGTTTAGTGAATTTCCTGCACCTCCCGGTCTTGATATTAAGTTGCTCACACGTAATATTTGGATGCAAATTTGCCAAGGAATAGATGCATCAAATCCTGAACTAGAGCGTCGGACAGATAATACAACCTATCTCAATTCGGACAAAGGCTATGTCGATCTAGAATCTCCAGGCTATCTGAGAGCTTTAAGTGAATTTGATGGGGTAATGGCAACGCTAAAGCAAGCAACTAAGTCGCAATTTGTGAAGGCTAAAAGTTTTGGCTTTTGGTCGAAATCAGAGGGTAGGGCTTTCGCAGAGGAAAAGTGCGATCTGACATTAGAAACATCGGGTCTTGGGGCGTTGTTTGATGGAATGCCTTCTCTGAATGCCCATGCAAATGGCTGGGATGTCCAGTTGTGGGGGTCTCTCTCCCGTGCCTTTGGGCAGGCAGTTGCTCAAGAAATGCGACACAAGGATAAAAGTGTCCATGTTTGCATTGGAGGGGAGACAGCAAAAAACAATATCTTTGGAGCTGTTGAATCAAAGGCTCTGGAGAAAGGAGCAGCCTCGATTGGTAAAACCCTTGAAGAAGCAGTGACCTTCCATGCAGTAGCAGCCAAGTCCAAGACTCAACGGCAGCCTGATTGGTCAGTTAAAGGGGGAGATTTACCAGGGACTTGGTACTCTGGACATAGTTGGGATACCGCGCTCGATACTGTGAATGCTAACTATGCAACTCTACCTGAAAGTATTTCGACTACAAGTGTTCCACCTGCAAGTAGTCCATAGTAGTCTAAGAAAGCCCTATGGTCAATTTCTCACCAATTCTAATCATTTATGATCCAGATTAAATAATATGAGCCAGTTTACACTAAGCAAGTTTCTCGATTCTTTGACGCACTTTGAAGTATTTGAAGATAGCTATGATATATCTCTCTGGTCGAGTTTATCATTGGATGAGCAAACCCAAGCTGAGGATGCTCTGATAAGAGCAGCGGTGCAAGGGGACGCACGGGCATTAGTAACATTAGGATATCTGGGAGTGGGGCGGGCGGCGGAAACGGTACAAGCACAAACCCAAAATTCATCTCCGTGGGTTCGTTTTGCAGCCCATCGAGCTTTGTCACGATTGGGAGGAAGCTCAGAGGGATTGACAGAGGATGTAATTTCGGGCAATTTTGCGATTCGCTTTGGAGCAGTTATGGAACTAGCTACCACTGAGGGCGAAGGAGTAGAGCAAATGTTAATCCAAGCATTAGAAGATCCTGATGGATTGGTGCGATCGCAGGCTCTCGATAGTCTCATTGAGCGCTACGGGTTAATCCCCATGACGCAAGACCAAGCAGGTCACACGATTCTCGAAAGCCCTTTGAAAACACTTAATATGCGGCTAATGGCAGATCTAGAGCCCCTTTGGCAGCAGGCAGCTTGGGATGCAAAAGAGATTTTCAGAAAACTTGTTGCTGGAATCCATCCCAATGATCTTGGACTCATTTACATCCAGACTGCTCCTGATAACTTTCGTGCAAAAGTTCGTGATGCTTTCTTTGACGATGATCAACCATTTGATACCAGTTTAATTGCTACGGTGAGAGGGTGCGATCGGCAATGGGTTGAAACCTTCCTCGCCCTACAGCTTGACCCCACTATTCGTAGTATCCGCGCCGTCGAAGCCCTTGCCAGTCTTAATGCTAAGTGGGTTCTACCAAGCCTTAAAGTTTCTGCGATTGGCTTACCAGCCGATCATCTCTATTCGACTACAGTTCAGAATGCTATTCAAATCTTGGCTCAATAGGTAATTCGGGGAGGTGAGGGAAGGAGAGATTGAAGCAAAGCACTGAGCAAAGCTTTACCCCGTTTCTTAGCATTATGAACAAACTCAAAGAAGCTCAAATATAAAGGTAACTTTTCTTGAGAAATACCACGATGAGGACGTAGCCAAGAGCGCAAAAGCGACCAAAAACCTTCCATTGTGTTGATATGAACCTCACAAAAGCCATCACCATCTTCATCTCTTGCATACTCTCCCGCACCATGACAAACAGTTTTGTGAGCATAGCCCCAAGCTTGTAAAGGGTTGTAGATAGCATATTCGTCAGTGTAAACCATCGTACCCAGAGCAATTGTTGCTTTAATCAGAGGCTCAATAGTTCGTTGTTGCACGTTTTCCATCATGCGAATTACCACTTCACCACCGCGCTGAATCATGCCGAAGATGGGTGGTTTTTCTTTTTCGAGTGTCCCCTGACCCCGAATCCCCTTGAGGCGATTACGCCTTCCTTCGCGCCTTTTTTTACTTCTTCAGGTTTGCCCTTATGTCCTGCTGTCACATAGACTTCATCGCACTCAACTGCACCAGATAAATTTACTTCTGGCTTGCTTTGGTCAATACCTTCTCGCAATTGCGTGGTCATATCTTGCACCACGTCCTTATCTAGGTCTAGTTCTTGGGCAATTTGTCGATTCGAGAGATTTAATCCCATTAAGTACAGACACAATATCCACATTCGTAGTGGTTGATGGTGTCCTGCGAATATTGTGTCCGTTAGATCATCAAAGTTGATGTTGCAAGTTTTACATTGGTATCTTTGGCGGGCAGGTTGTGTTTCATCTTTCCCTCGCTTGATCACCTCTGAGCTTTGACATTTTGGACAGCATATTCCTGTCGCCCATCTCATCTGTCTCACTGTTTCGCAACATTTTTCATCATCAATGAGATGGCTTAAATTCACACTCAGCATACTGTTCGCTGCTTCTAGATTTCGCTACAATTTTATCAATTTATTCCTTTGCCTCACCTCCCCGAAACTCCTATTGAGCCAATAAATAATGCGATTTTTACGTGAGGGAAATGGCGATTGACTACTACAATCAAAAGCTATTATTCATTGCAGTCTCTCTACTGAAATGAGCGAATGATCTGACGGTAAAACTCCCCACTGGCGATCGCGGCAGGTAACTACCGAAACAATATTTTAACTGGGTGCTATTGGAAGTTTATATGGTTAAACACATCCAAAAATCTACAATAAAGTAAAACATAGGATGTCGTATTTTAAAATACGACATCCAACAACAAACAATCTAACGTTCGCCCCCCAAAGTTATGGTGTATGCTTCGCATACACCATAACTTTGGGGGGGCTTTATGTCGTATATTAAAATACGACATCGCTGGCAATGACATGAGCAAAAGACAAATAATCATTGGAATCGTTGCAAATGCAGGCGGAGTGGGGAAATCAACGCTCGCTGTCCACCTCGCCTATGAATTGAGTAAGCATAAAATATCTGTTGCATTAATCGATCTTGATCCACAACGCGCCCTAGATGTTTTCTGTGGACTTCCTCCCGCCACCCCAGAAACATCCATAGTTGGCGCTTTGTCTAAAGAATTTACAGGTGATTGGACATTGGTTCCTGCATGGGATATTCCTAACATCGAAGTCTGTCAAGGTCATCCCAGCATGGCAAGACTAGCAGACGATCTGGTAATTCGCCGCCGAGGCGAATATGCTCTTGCCGATCGCTTAAAAAGTCATCCCCTCCGTCATGATGTCGTGATCTTAGACTGTCCCGCCACAATGGGCATCATTTGCGAAAATGCGATCGCAGCTAGTACAGGCTTACTTGTACCGATCCAGCTAGAAATGAAGTCCATCTCTGGAGTCGCAGATTTAGTGGAATGGGCGATCGCCATCACCGAAGATCTCAAACTCGATCCTTCCCCTCAAATACTTGGACTAGTCCCAAGCCTCTATGACAGTAGCCGTGCGATCCATCGACAATATTTACAACAGTTGCCAGAAATAACTGAGCAGTTAAGGATCAAACTATATCCTTATATTCGAGACTCATCTGAATTTAAGAACTCTAGTGCTAATGGTTTGCCATTACAAAAATATCGCCCAAATCATCCTGCTTGTAGTGATTTTCAGGCAATTGCCAAAGACATCATCAAATTATCGAAAGGTTAGTTTAGTATAGTCAGCGCCAAGCGCAGAACATCATAAGTCTAGTAAAGCAAGCAATCCAAAACAGGACATATCTAATGGGCAAAATTCCATCAATTTCACAAAGATTTACGGGTGCAATCCAAGCAACAGATCAAGCACAACGTATCAGTGAACTACAAGCCGAAGTAGAAAAGCTGAGATCTTCTCAGTCTCCCGTTCTCGAACAACAAATTGAAACTCTCAGATCCCAGCTACAAGAACAGTCGGGGGAAAAAGATATTGAGGTAAGCAAGATTCAAGCAAATCCTCACCAACCGCGTCAGACTATCACCAATGAAAGTATCCAAACCATTGCCAGAAGTCTCGAAAAAGATGGACAAATTACCCCATTAATAGTGATTCCGCAAGATGACCACTATCTCCTATTAGATGGCCAACGCCGTTGGGAAGCTGCAAAAATCTTAGGATGGCAAACATTGAGATCAGTCATCGCTGTCATGCCCGATGACTTACATCGGAAAGCATTACTGACATTTATTCACCATGAGGATCTTAACCCTCTGGACAAAGCAGAAGCAATCTTTAAAGAAGTTGCAGATGTTACCAGTATGAGTAGTGAGGAGATATTGACAGTTCTGGCAACGGTATTAAGACGTTTAGAAAGACAAAAACAAACGAGTCAACTCACCAGTCTTGTCACTGTTACCACCGAAGAACAAAGATTAGGGCTTCAAAGTTTAGGTGTTAATGAAGTTGAAGAAAAATTACTATTAGTGTTGCTAGGGTTAGCTCTCAATCCCACATCAGTCAAAGCTAATCTGATGCCGATGCTCTCCCTACCTAATGACTTAAAGCAAGCAATTAGAGAAAAAGGACTCAAGGGTGCTCATGCCTTAGCACTTTCAGTCCTATCAGCAAAAGCCTTAGAAACTTCGGGAAAGACGGCATCTAAAGAACGTATCAAAGCCACAGAGCAAGTATTATCCCAAGAATTAAATGTAGCTAAGACCAGAGAACTTGTTACTCAAATTAAGACTAAATACATTAAGTCAGAGCATAGTCCGTCAAAACAAGTCATAGCGATACAGCGAAGTGTAGAGAAATTGTCTAGGGAAAATATTGCCAACATAAATCCAGAACAGATAAAAGATCTACGCACACTTTTTCAGCAGAAACTAGAAGAAATTGAATCTATTTTAGATTTAATAAAATAGCGATCGCGCAACAATTACTGACCAGTAAACTATTGAACAAAACAGTAAATTGGGAAAGTTCAGCAGCAATAATTACTCATTGATCGCCAAAAGAGCCAGAGTTGAGAACAATTTCTGACGAGCATCAGCCGAAAGCCTTACCAGAACATGACTATGCAAATAGTTCGGGATATGCTCTGAGAAAAACTCAAAAATACCAGCCAAAGTATCTTTTATCGGTATATCTTCATTCAAAAACAACTCAGTAGTACCAGCCCAAAGGTCAACAATTGCTAGATCCTGAGAATCAGAAAGAGGCACAAGACTTTCATTAAAACAATGGATCAATTGGTTATAAAGAGAAACTAATAACGAGTTGATCCAATCCCAATGATGCAACAAAGCCCCACGGGAAACACCAAAATAATGACATAGCTGGCGTTGAGAAGCATTCAGCAAATCAAATCCACCATCCGTAACAGCATTAATCACCTTAGCCACCTTGAATTGTAAAAGCTCCAAATTAGACATTGCCTCAGGAGTAATATCCCCAGACTTAATGAGCGTATGGGGAAGATCACCCAAATCAAAATCAGACAAAAAATAAATCTTGTCCCCATTCCGAAAGCGATCGCCAGCCTTCCGCCCAAAACACTGCTGAATCGTAGCCAAAATATGGCGATCGACAAACTCCGCAAAAGCAGAATCATGCTCAGTGGGATGTAAACCCATCATCGCCACAAAATCAGCACGAAGCATCGCAATATTGGCACAAGGAGTACCCACAATCACAAAAGTCTTTGCATCCTTAAAATCATTAGAACCACGGGAATCACGGAACCAGAAACCATGAGCCTCAGAATTAGCAAACTTCTTAAAATCAATCACCCTAGTAGTCGGATCAAGATTTAAAAGATGATTAACAATCGCCTCAACCTTAGCCAACTGAGCATCACTACGCTGCAAACCCAAACGTCCCAGATTATGCACCTGAAAAACCTGAGGCATCACCAGTTCACCAGATTGCTTAATCCTATGCACAGAAGCATTAAGCCGCATCTCCAGATCCCTCACATCAATCGTCGCATCCAGATAAAGATTAGCCTTCGACCTGTGAGCAATATCCCGTAGCCGCTCATCCAAGAGAGAAACCGTTAATTTCTCATACTGAATATGCAAATCTCCATGAGCGATCACGCCAGAAAGAATATCCAAAAACTCCACCAACCACTGCTTCAACACCTCATGGTCAATCCTCTTCTCAATCTCATAACTATTAAGAGTCGTCATCTGCTTCAGCAAAGAATTAACCCTAGCCAACTCCCGCTTATCCTTACCCTTAACATTTTCAAACTCCGAATCCGCAACCCCATCAACCGTATCCAGAATCGAAAGATCAGGCTTCAGCAAATCCGCCAGCAAAGCTGTATCAATAATTTCAGGAATAGTCGCCTTGATTTGATGAAAATCTAGACCATGATAGGACTTATCAGCTAACAACCCATGTAACTTATTCAGCACATCAATGATTTGCTGCTTATGGTCAAGATTAAATCTAGAGATAACAGCGATCGCCCGATCCACATCCTCACGACCAACCGAAACCTGACGCATAGTGGTTAAACTTTCCGATACTTCCTCCCAAACGAGTAAAGTCTTGGAATAATCAAACTCAGAAGGACTAGGCAAACTCGCAGGATGAGAACGCAAGATTTTAGAATTAAAAGCGATCGCCCGTTGATGACGAAAGCCAAACCCATCACCCGAACTAGCACGGCAAGCATTGAGCAAAGGGCAAGTCTCACAAATGACCTGAGTATCGGAAATTGCCTTATCCCTTAAAGCCGAAATCGCCCCAGTCCGAGAGCAATTCGCCATAGTCGCTAACTCATCACCCGATTTAGCACGGCGTAACTTACCTGACTTAGCAACTAGACCATTATGACGCGCAGGCAGAATCGCCCAATCCTGCAAAGAGGAAGTCGTGACATTACGCGAATCATTAGATATATAGATGATTCTTTCAACATCATCAAACATTTCAGGACGCAAGCGCCCTGCATCATAACTTTTGCCCGTACCCGTCGCCGAAGCATCAAGGATATGTTTTTGAGCAAGTAATGAGTCGCGCCAAGTTGCTAACCTTGTCCCCGACACATATTCAAATTGGGGTAAGACCGATTGAGGCGATCTCTCAACTTTATTTGTTTTATTAGTAAAACCTTTTGTAATCTTCTTGGGAAAAAGTTTATCTTTCAACCATTGGAACGGTGAAAACTTGGGCTTAGGCTGATAATTAGCAATCTGGAAAAACTGCTCAACCGTCAAAAGCTGAATCGCTACCTCACCAGATAACTCGTCAATATCATCGTCGGTTTTAGCAACTTGACCCCACCAGAGAACATCCACTGCAAAATCTAGCTCAGTCAAGAAATCGAGATTTTTCTCATGTCGGCGCATTACTGACGAGTTCGCAATATCACCCGCATCGATCGCATATTCCAAACGAGTCAAGTCAGGCTTAGCACCAATCGAGTCAAAGTAACTTTGTAAAGTTTCCTTACTTGCTACAATCTGGCCACCCGAAGCACCAATCGCCACACAACCACGAAGTTTAGCTGCAAGATAAGGCTTAACACCCGTACCCTCAACCAAGACCACACGTTGACAATCAACCTGAATATCACCATGAAAAGCAAGGGGCAACTCCCCATTTTGTTGCTGCGCTGAGATGCCAAAAGGTTTATGCCAGCGATAGCGCCCAGAGCTAGCATCACGTAAACGGATTTGAAAACCGAGAATCTGACCCAATGGATTCTTAATGGGCAGAATATAGCCAAAATTAGTTGATTTAGCACCTAAATACTCAATCTCAAGCTCAGACAAACCACGGTTAACTAAATCGGCTTTATCTAAACTATCTAAATCGAGTTTTTGTAAATAACCTTGATACAGGCGATCGCGTTGGGCATTATCAGGCAACTTAGCCAGACCATCGCGCTTTGCTTTTTGTTGAGCTAGTCGCAGTTTTAAATTGCGATCTCGACGCTCTTGGCGTTCAGATTCAGACTCAGCGCGTTTGCGGACATACTTACCCGCAAAGTAACTGCCATTGGTTTCACCAAGATATTTCCAATCAGGCAAACCGACATCACTGGGATGGGTCATGCACAAAACAAAATCCTGATTATCCGAAGCAATTCGACATTTACCTTTAATGTCATCGCAGATGGGGCAGGGATTATTTGCCTTAGCGGGTGAAAACTTACGAGCAGAATACTGATTATTTAAGGAGGTCATTGGTTTTGACCTCCCATAAGCTTGCGAAGATAGATCTCAACAAAGATCTGCTCCCGCAAGGGTTGCAAAATTAAAAACATGTAGATTGTCCTGATTGTAAGGGTTGTAGCGACTTCAATCAGAAAACAGACAGACTTTTTGAATTCAGTTCAATAATCAATTATTGGTTTTTGCAAAAAATTTAAAAAATTCGCAGCAAAAACTATTGCTAAACTTATATCTTGCGTTAAGATATAGAGAAGCACTGAACAAAATTGCGTCTTCAAAGCAACATCTGTCCATTTTCGGATATTAAATTTAAAAACCTTCGGGTTTACAAGAAAGCTAGTGGTTTGCAGTCACTGGCTTTTTTGTTGTTAAAGGGGAAAAACGGGTTAAGTAATCTCCTCTAGATAAAAAACTGCAATTTAAGCATACAGCGATCGCTATAGATCTGATCCATAAAAGATCAAAAAAGATCAAAATTTTATAGATCTCAGGCTCAATATGATTATCTCGCTTACATAATGTCATCTATGACACTATTTTTGAGCAATAGCCCTAACTCTTGGAAGCCAGCAAACTCAGAAGCATGAGTAACATATTTGGGTAAATACAGCATTTTGTCCTGATAATGACGAACATTTGCCACGCCGACCGAGATGGGGAATAGATCGGGATTAAACATCGCCTCATCATTGGGACTATCACCAATAGTTAGCACCTGCTGTGAAACGAGTTCAGGGAAATGATTTTTGAGTACTGTATCTAAGCCAGTTGCTTTATCTTGGTGTGGTGGTTTGATATGACATTGGACGTTGCTGTAAGTAAAACTCCAACCCATTTGCCGACATTGGGAAGAGATAGCTTGAAGATCGTCAGCCGATAAATCATCAACATCAAAAGTCCAATCGGTAATACGGAACTGGTTATCAGTGGAAGGCTGAAGGTTAGGAAATAGCTGCTTAATATGATGGAAAGTATTTTCTAGGAGAATGCGATGTCTAGATAGATTAGGAATTGAAGAGAGCAAATCTTGTTGACCATTGGGCTGCAAAAACAAACCACCATTTTCCGCGATCGCTCCTGCGACAGGTAAATAATTCACCAAAGCACTGACCCAACCCGCCGAGCGACCAGTCACTAATAGGACTGTGATTTCTGCTGATTGTAAATCGATAAGAGTTGAGATGAAATCAGAAGAGAATTTTCCATCTTGGGTCAGAGTGCCATCAACATCGGAAGCAATTAAACGAATGTCGGACAAATCAGCTTGATTGAGATTGAGCAGGGTCATAGAGATGAAATGAAACTAAAACCAGAATACCGCCAACGAGAGCCTAATTGGGTAATGTGTCACATTTGTTGGAGCGTATAATAACATTGGTAGGCTGAAGAATAAGTAAGGCAAAAAGATGGTATTTATTTACGAGTACCTTGGTGGATTCTTTTGTTAACGGTTCTCAAGTCTCCCAAAAGTTGAAATCGCTACTTACTTGCTAGATCTAAAATCCATAATTCATGTCTATCCAATATTGCCAGTCTGCTAATGCTTCTTCGGTATTTGGGGCTGGGTTTATGGCTTCTATGTCTGATAGTTTTGCGGTAAAGGTATCATCGTTTTCGCCAATGTAGGCTACTTCGACATACATATTGCTTTCACAGTCTTCTTCTGAAGCCATGCCTAATACTTCAACTTCTTTTTCGGTAATCAAACCTGTTTTTTTAGCTTTTTTCTTCCATTTGGCAGAGAATGGGAAAGTGATTTTATCTTGGAGATAGTAGTACCAACCCATTGCTCTTTCTCCTTCGTCGTAGGCATCGACTACTATTTCATAGTCAATCCGATGTTCTCTAATGGGGTCTGTTTCTCTACTAGGCATTGTTATATTTTAAAGTTTTGCAATGAGTTGATAGATTTAGTATAGGTGTTCCTGTCCCTTTGCTAGGTAATGATTATCGGAAATTTTGGGGATAAATTCTCTTCAGATGGTAAGTTGACTGGAGTTTAGACTAAGTTGATTAAGAAAACGAGAAAAAGAGCAGAAAAAACTAACCCAGAGAATGGATAACTGGGCAAACCCAAGAGGATGAAAAGGAGAATATTTAGGGATTTCTTTGTTGACCTTTTTTGGACGAGAAGCGCGTTTTTTGATGATGGGAAAGCGAGGAAAAGGATCTCGCTTGCGTCCAGATTCCCAACCAAGAGACTTACCGCGAGGTTTAGGAGAACAAGCAGGAGAGATTGGTTTAAGGTTTCTGCCAAGGCAAAAGACTATCAATAACCAGTTGACGCGCCAGCCATAACTGCCAAGAGAGTAACGTGCCTCAGGTCACTCCAGCGCAAAGCCTGTTGAGGAGTCAGTAATTGTGGCAGAGTCCAATGTAAACGTTGTTTGGCAAAGCGATTCTAATGGTCGATGGCAAAAGTCGTAAGTACAAGCGCCAAAGCTGGACTAAAGATGGCATCTGTTCACCCACCCAAGCTAACCACAAACCAGAGCAATAGGGATGGGTGACGCGAATAACTTGGAAATGTTGCTGGGCTGATTTTTTAAAGTGTAAGTTAGACCATAGCTGGATTTGCACCTGTCCGACTGTCTCATCTTCTAAGCTAAAAGTTGCCGATGAGTCTCCCAAACTATCAGCATTAGCAAGTTGAAATTTATCCCCAAGCTTGCGAGGACGAACAGAGCCACTATAGGGTTCAGGTGCTTTGTATAAGCATCGATTCGGGCGTAGACGCAGCAGTAGCAAGTCTGCTGGAATATCCTCGTTTAAGTTGATAAGTAGCTAGGCATAAGAAAACTCAAAATAGGAAGTATCAAAGCCAAAAGAATCATAACGGGAAAGAAGAGCATCTTCGATACCCCACATTAAATAATCTTCAGAGTCAAACATTTGTCCAGAAAGATGGTCACGCTTTAAATGCAACCACTCCAACTCAATGGGATTCATCTCAGAACAGTAGGGAGGCAACTGAAATAAAAATAAGCCTTTACGCTCCCACTCAGTAATTTTTAGTTGTACCGCCTTAGAGGTATGGGTAGAGCTATTGTCTTGCCCAATGACGGTAATTTCACGGTTAAGCAGAAATAAGTCATTATTGGGTATGTGGATATCTCCTAATGAGGGTGCAAAGTTCTGGCTATCGGTACTCACTGAAATTCATAACCGTGGGGTCAAGGATATTTTGATTGCTTGCGTCGATGGCTTGACTGGGTTTCCTCATGCTATTGAAACTGTATTTCCCAAAACGCAGGTGCAATTATGCATTGTCCACATGGTCACAAACTTGCTTGCGCTTTTGTCCCTTGGCAACAGCGCAAGCAAGTTTGTGCTGACCTCAAGGCGATTTATGCTGCGGCAACGGAATCGGAGGCGGAGTTTAACCTTGAACTCTTTGCTGAAAAATGGGACAAACAATATCCCTCGATCTCTAAGTCTTGGCGCAGTCATTGGGCGAATATTATCCCCTTCTTTGCTTTCCCACCTGAGATTCGTAGAGCGATTTATACCACCAATGCAATTGAGTCGATGAATAGCAGTTTGCGGAAAGTGATTAAGTCTCAACAGATTTTTCCTTCCGATGACGCTGCTTTCAAGCTGGTTTACTTGGCAATGCGGAATATCTCGAAAAAATGGACGAGGCTCGATTCGCGATTGGAAACCTGCACTCAATCGCTTTGCCATCCTCTTCGAGGATCGCCTCCACATATAGCTTCTAGACTTTACACATTTTTCTTGACAGTCTCTTTTGTAATAAGCTTGACTCCCAAAGCAAATAAATATATATTTCTTACAAGGATATACAAAATTACTATCCTTAATTATAGATAGATTGTTTATAGACTTTTGGGGTTTGTGAAAACTTACCCTAATACGGGGTGGATTACTACAAGCTATCTAGAATTTAATTTCTATTAATTGATGTTCTCCGTTTTCACTGGTTTGAGCAGGTCTTGTAACCGTAGATCTTTATTGACTTTGAACATTATGAATGCTAATTCTACAACTCCTAATTACTCTTTCAAGCTGACATTCAATCCAGAAATCCTAAGAATTATTTCCTATGTCGCACTAATTCTTATTCTAGTGGTGGGAAATATTTTGACGGAAAAGTTCGTTACTATGGATCCACATACCACAGCGATTTATAAGCTATTTGGTTTTAATCATGCTTGTAATGCATTAGATCATGAACCAAGTCGAACTGTCTCGGCGATGTTGTTTCCCCTTTGGGAAGTTCCCTTTGTCTTTTATGTAATTTTCAACTTTTTGCGAATTCAGGATGCTTACCGCGAAAAGAAAGTACCCCAATATACTTACATTCTTGCCGCAGTTCTATTACCTATTGAACTTTTGCTAACAGTCTGGGTTCGGATTATATTTGTGTGGAGTCCAGAAGTAAACTTCCTAAACCATTACATTCCCTATATTGGCCTTCAGGTATTACTATTCTTAGTCGCCTTTGAGAATATCCTCTACTTCTATGCTGTGAAAGCATTACCCTTCAAAAACAATGCAATCATTGCTGTAGGCTATTTAGTATTGCTATTCGTTGTTACGGTTTCGTATGTGGGAATTGGGCTTGCTAGTGCTTTAGGGCATCCCATTTTAGATTTAGTCAACAATAGTGGTCAGCGAGAATTTTTCAGATCGCTAGCAAATTTTTATAGCGTTCTAGTTTTCCCCGTACCTTTGATTGCTTCTATCATAGAATTGAAGCGATCGCCCCAACACACCTTGTCTTTTGAATAAACTATTGCGGTTTTCAAATGAGTACGCACTCATTTGAAAACCGCAATACTAATCGTAATAAGGGTTTTGAGTTTTCATTTTGCCGTAGGTAAAATGAAAACTCAAATATACTTCCTAATCTAAACACTTTAATCCTAATCTAAAGACAATGACGACATTATCTTTCGATCATGATTCCATTAAATATAGTCCTAACAATGCGCTAGCACTTGCCTATTGTGCAAAGTGGGCTTATTTAGATGCCCCGATGGCTAAGGCTGAAGTCAGCAAACAATTGCAAACCAGCAAGTTTCAATTTGTGGATATTAAGTCAAGTGGAACTCAGGCTTTTGTAGCTGGCGACAGTCATAAAATCATTGTTTCCTTTCGTGGTACTGAGCCTAGTAAACTACAAGATATTCTATCAGACATTAAACTAGTGCAGGTTTATCATGCTCTAGGCAATGTTCACGGGGGATTCATTCGATCACTCGACTCTGCTTGGCGAGAAATTATTACAATCATTCGCCAGTTTCAAGACAACAATCAAACTATTTGGTTTACAGGTCATAGTCTGGGTGCTGCCTTAGCTACCCTTGGTGTTGCCAAAATGTTGGAGTCCGCCTATCCAGTATCGGGTTTATATAACTTTGGTCAGCCGCGAGTTGGTGACAAAAAGTTTGCCGATACGATGAATAAGGAAATGGCAAAACGTTATTTTCGATTTGTCAATAATAATGATGTTGTCCCCCGTGTGCCTCCCCGTGCGCCACTGGGTTACGCTGACTGTGGGTATTTTATGTACCTTGATAAATCTCAAGTCCTTCATGATGATTTATCAATTTGGAAACGCTTATTAGATGGCGTTCATGGCAGGATCGAAGCTTTAGGGGAAAAGGGAACCGATGGCATCAACGATCACAATATGGATGCTTATATCGCTGGAGTGGCGAAAAACATGAATAAGCTTGTCAACTAACTTGGGTTTATCGGTTTCAAAGCTCAAAATGGCTACACCATTTTGAGCTTTGGCACAACTCATGGGATTGATATTATCCCTTCTCGGAGAACTGAAGACCACGCGATCATGCTTTTGAACACTAATTGAGGATAGAGATGGCGATCATCTAATGCGATCCTTCAACGGTAATAAATAAAATTTTATTCATGATCTTTGACAATTTGGCAAAATCTTAAAAAGAGATGTACTCAATAATGGACTTCTGGATAGGTTTTCGTCTTGACATCGACTCCCAAAGCTCTGTGACGGGGACTTCCAAAACTCGCAACTTATTTTTTTAGAAGTATTCACATCTCAATTAACATAAAACCGTTTTAGAAAGACAGAGTATTTAACCAGTTATTTTGATGATTAGGACATAAGTATCTCTATGACCAATTCTTCTGGCATTGTCGGATTAGCATTGGCACAAGCCGTTGCTAATCAGCTAGAGCAAGGGCTTGTGCTTGCGTTCAATCATCGAGATTACTGCGGTATGGGCTTGCAATATATTGATGGAGTGTTTATGTATGCGGAAGTGCAGGATGGTTATTTGCCAAAGCTTGACAACTTGCAAGATAATCACCAAAGTGGATCAATGTCACATATGCAGCACTTTCTATTTCATACAAGAGTAGAGTTTATTGATTGGCTTGCTTCACAGTCGGATCATACTCTTTCTGGAAGTGAGATAGCCGATCAATTCATAAGAAATAATCAAAGGCTGACCATCAAACGACTACAGAATTTTGTTTCGTAATTTATTACATGATCTAATCCAAATTTAGCTCAAATCTAATCCAAATTTAATCCAATTTACTCTCTATAAAAAATGCTTCAAAGACATCCTGATCAATAACTAAACGCAGTCATTTTTAAGTCAATATTTAGGTAACTAGCACAAATTAACTAAAGCCTAAGGGCATAGTTGCTTTGCCCACTACGATAGCAAAATAACCTTCTCGGTTTTTGGTTTGTTTATAACTATCTGCTTAATTTTTTTGAATGTATTAGGTATAGGTAGCAACTTGAGTTATTCTGTTGAAATATCTAATAGAGAGTCTATACAATGACCACTGTATTTAATCGCGGGGTGTTTGGTCTTCAAGTTGTTCTAATTGCCTTCTTTGGTAGTGTTTCCATTGCCCAATCTCAGGAATGCAAAGGTACTGTCAGTGATGTGCCCAAGGGATTAGTGGAAGTCAAAGATGATGCTTTACTAACATCTGCCATTGGTTTGCCAACTAAGGGAGCATTGTGCACAGGGAAAGTATTTAAGGTAACTCAACCTATTACTGTTTATCGCGTCTATGATGCAAGTAAAGCGTATACCTTGAATGGTCGCTGGTGGTCGTTTTCAGTCCCCAAGGGACCTCGCGAACAGTATGCTAGAGAGAATGCCATCTGCCCAGAATGGAGTCCGTTAAATATTGTCAGTTCTTGTACCATCAAAGTTGACACTAATATCGTGGTGGGACCTGGACAAAGTGCACAATGCGCCGATCCTAAGCTATTGTTGCCAGCATCACCAGTCAATCAGGTATATATACCGAATGATAGTCGCAACAGTGTGATTTTTGTTGAAAATTGCACAACTGGAATGGTTTGGCCTTAATTTGTGAATTATTTTTAGACGGTGTAATTAACTAAGATACAAAGCTAAACTAGGTATAGCTTTGTATCTTAAGTTTAGTGGTTACTACAGCGCGTTGCGCTGAATTAAAACCCAGAGAAATTTTTAAAAGCGCGGCTTCGCCGTGCTTTTAAAAATTTCTCTGTAATACACCAAGCTTCAACAAACTGTAATTGTATGAGGGCAAACAAAATACAAGATAGAAAACGACCACCCTACATTCGTAGAGGTATTTAATTCACTAAGTAGCTAGGCAAAAAAGCCTTGGCACTGGTCAGCTAAAGCGTGATCGACGTATTTGTGCCTTTTTCGTTGACATGAAATGGGCGTTTCAGAACGCATCCCCCATTAGCTGACCAGTGCCGATGAGACGGGATTTAGTTGTTGGTCACCTGTGCAGTATGGTTAGATTCGGCAAGGGCAGAGTAAACGCCTTGAACAAACATAATTGCGGGGTAAGCGCGTCAGTTTAATTGGTGTGTTGGAACCTGAAGTAAGTTTTGACGCTGCTTATCGCATCGGTAGTATCACCAGCAAAGAATATATTGAAATCATGGAGAGACAGGCTGATTTAGCTGCGGACTTATTTCTGCTTAACCGTGTAATCACCGTCATTGGGCAAGACAATAGCTCTACCCATACCTCTAAGGCGGTACAACTAAAAATTACTGAGTGGGAGCGTAAAGGCTTATTTTTATTTCAGTTGCCTCCCTACTGTTCTGAGATGAATCCCATTGAGTTGGAGTGGTTGCATTTAAAGCGTGACCATCTTTCTGGACAAATGTTTGACTCTGAAGATTATTTAATGTGGGGTATCGAAGATGCTCTTCTTTCCCGTTATGATTCTTTTGGCTTTGATACTTCCTATTTTGAGTTTTCTTATGCCTAGCTACTTAGTTTATCTGGCAATGCGGAATATCTCGAAGAAGTGGACGAGGCTCGATTCGCGATTGGAAACCTGCTCTCAATCGCTTTGCCATCCTCTTCGAGGATCGTCTCCACATATAGCTTCTAGACTTTACACATTTTTCTTGACAGTCTCACGCATTATTCGCAAAGAGGTCGTCCCAATACTGAAGCAACTCATCATTCCTTTCACGTTCTTGCCACTTTAGTCGAGAACCCTGTAATCATTGCTGCTCATCGTCAATAAGTTGGGCGTTTTATTCTTGTCACCAATTCGCTGGATTCTGAAAAATGGACTGAATGCGAAATCCTACGGGAATATAAGGGACAGCAACCTACGGAACGGGGATTTCGCTTTCTCAAAGACCCTCTATTCTTTGCTTCCAGTGTTTTTCTCAAAAATACGAAACGGATCATGGCTTTGGCGATGATCATGACTCTTGCTCTCATGGTCTATAGTTTGGGGCAAAGACAACTCAGACTTGCTTTAGAGAAAGCCAATACGACTCTTCCCGATCAAAAAGGTAAGCCCTCTCCTCGTCCTACTTTACGTTGGATACTTCAGTGCTTTCTCTCTGTTCATTTGGTCTTTCTTGACCATGTTAAATATCAGATTAAGCTTACTGATAAACAAAATCTAATTTTGCAGTTTCTCGGGACCTCTTCTCGTAAATATTATTTTTTGTCTTAAATAACCTGCTGAATGTAGGATTTAGCAGATAGATAATTGAGGCGATCGCCTAGAAATCAAGACTCACGGTAATAGCGATCGCTTTTAAGAAATAGATTGTTGATGCGATCGCCTAAAAATCACGACTCACAGTAATAGCGATCGCCTTTAGGAGATAGATTGTTGAGGCGATCTCCCTTAGAATATGGATTTTGGTGTAATCGCCTAGAAATCACGACTCACGGTAGTAGCGATCGCTATCATCCAATAGTAGATTTTTAACCTTGCCACCAGACATCATCACTAAACTTGAATATTGGTCAAACCTCATGCAAATCATAAGCCTATTTCGCGAAAGCGTTACACTAGATTCAGAAAGCCACTCACAGAAACCAGAAATTGTCGAAGCGATCGCAGATTTAATGCTTGTCCCTTAGTGGTGCAGAAAAAGCCTGAAAGGGTTGACAAGTATAGAGTCTTAAAATGAGACAAAGGGGATCAAAGGGGCAAGAGATGAGATACTCAAGTTCCCCAACAAAAGATCTTTCTATGCCCCAACTATATCTTCAGATACAAGAACAACTGCGTCAATGGATGAAGCCAAAAGATAAGCGGCACCTTTGGGACAAATTGCTAAGCATTGTCCATCGAAACAAGTGCCATTAAAGATACTGATAGACCTGACGACCCTAGAAAAAAGCGGCAAGTTTTTACATTTGAGCAATCCCACCAAAGACGAACCTGACCCATGGGTGAGAATACTAAACGGCAAGCGAGGACTACATCTGGTTGTACTGTATCTAGTCTATGGAGAGTGGCGAGTACCATGGAGTTTTAGAGTATGGCGTGGCAAAGGATACCCCAGTCCCTCTGACTTAGCCTGTAAGTTATTGGGGACAGTACCCAAGCAAATAACCCAAGGCAAGACTGTGATTGTCCTTGCTGATACTGAGTTTAGTACGGTGAAGTTTTTCAATGCTGTCCGCGCCAAGTCTTGGCGCATCGTTGTTGGTGTACGCAACAATCGTAAACTTCAAGATGGACGTACCGTCAAACAGCTTTATCGCCATGGCAAACGTGGACAACAAATTTTACTGGAAGGGCTAAGTATGCCTTTGACAATCTCTTGGTTCTGGCTCAAAAGAGCCGATAGTAAACGGGAGTTACGCTTTGTGGTCTCTTCTCATCCTTATTCTGGTGCTTATCTGGTCATGTTAGGTCGTAAGCGTTGGGCGATTGAGGCTTTCTTCAAAACCATCAAACATCGCTTTGGTTTGCATTGTTTTGGGCAGTCTACAAAACTTGGTGTTTTTCGTTGGCTGATTCTAGCTCTGATTGCTTATCTTTTGGCTCACTGGAGCACGCAATGGTCGCTTCCTCCTGTCTTGGACTGGAAAGCTGCCTCTGAGTTAACCCTTTCGGTTTTATTCCCTTCTGTTCTTTGGTTGAAGCTGCTCAAATATATCCAAGTTAGTGCCGATATTGCTGCTCGTTATGGCTTTGTTATTGTTCTCAAACCTATTCCCACTTAACTCTTTTGGGAATGGTGCAAGATCTGAGTTAACTTCGTTGTTAAGCTCCGAGAAGTCATTGGCGATTTCTTTCAGGATGCTTCCCGATGCAAAGACAAATAATTGACAAGCGATCGCAATTTTGCTCATGAGTTCTAAGCTTCCAACAAATCTAGCAATTGACGCATATCATCAAAAACTAACTTTGCACCTGCGGTAATTAGTGCTTCATGATGGGAAGAGTGGCGATCGCTTGGTGCATAACCCAACACCCGCATCCCTGCGGCAGATCCCGCCTTTACACCCGCTACCGAATCCTCAATCACCACACAATTTTCTGGCGCATAGCCCATCTGACTTGCAGCATAGAGATAGACATCAGGAAAAGGCTTCGGGCGATCGACATGATGACAGCTATAGAGTTTTCCATTGAAATGATCTAACAATCCTGTTAATCCTAAAACTAAGTTGATATGCCGAGGGCTACTATTGGAGGCAACACATTTTGGTAGGCTAAGTTCCTTTAACACATCGACAATTCCCACAGTAGCTTGCAATTCTTGTTTTAAGGCAGCAGCTTCTCTTTCCTTAGATATTTCTAGCCATTTAGCAGGAACGGGTCTGCCATTGCTTTGCTCAATTATCTCCAGACAGCTTGCATAGGACAGTCCTACAAATTTTTGACTGACTTCTTCATAGGTAATCGCAAAACCAGCTTCCGTCAAAGTTTCTGCAAAAACACGATTGACGATGATTTCACTATCAACCAGTACACCATCACAATCAAAAATCACAAGTTCTAAATTCGACATAAGATTAATTAATAGTTACTTTTTACGGAATTGATTCCACTAGCCAAAGCCCCAAACTCTTGTCTTGAAATTCTCCATTCCCCTCACTGCATTGTTCGTTAATTAGATACAGTGGCGGCGGAAAATTAAAGGGTGGCAGTGTAAAGTTTAATAAGCGCCAATCACCCGTTATAATATCCTTATTTAGTTCACAATTTGGGAAAGTAGTTGTTAGTAGATAGACAAACTTATTGCGCTTGATGTTAATAATTGTTCGATGAATATCTGCAAAAGAAAAATGCACCAAACAATCGTGACAAAAGAGTAAATCAGCCGAAATTAAATCATCTTGGGTGATATCTAACGACATGAATTTTCTATTCAATTGTCCATACTTTTCTTGGTTTTGGCTAATAATCTCAGGAACAATATCAGCACCAATATAACTCACACCAGCAAGGTTAACAAACTGCATCCAACTAAAATCTCCACAGGGCAGATCTAAAAATGTGCTGATTTGTAATCTTTGCAATAACGGTGGTAATTCCGTCTGAATTTGTTGCGTTTGCGTTGTACTGGCTCCGCCTCCTGAGATTGAATCTTTACCACTCCAATGATTAGTTCTATAGATATTTTGAAAAGTATCCTTAATTGAATACGCAATTCCTTGTCCTAACAATTTCTGAAAATGATAAGGATTGAAGGGAACATTTTCTCTGCGATTGTTTGCCATAATTAACTAATTAAGGAGTGACGGGAATTTGGGATGATTTTGTTTCTCGTGCAATCCAACGGGTTACGGATGCAGGGC